>NZ_JAFEVR010000014.1 GCF_017352375.1 Mycolicibacterium sp. S2-37 | reverse complement strand
TCCAGCATCGTCTCGGTGCGCTACGACAACGAGGACCGCATCGTCTACGTCACCACCCGCTGAACCCGCACTTGATGAGCATGGGGCGCCCCTCCCCCCGGGGGCGCCCCTTTTTCGTGGACTCCGCGCCTGCGGCGGGCTCACTATGCTCACCACCATGGCGACCGTCTTCACGAAGATCATCAACGGAGAACTGCCGGGCCGATTCGTCTATCAGGACGACGACGTCGTCGCGTTCCTCACGATCGCGCCGATCACCCAGGGGCACACCCTGGTGGTGCCGCGCGCCGAGATCGACAACTGGCAGGACCTCGAACCCGCGGTCTTCGGACGCGTCATGGAAGTCGCGCAGCTGGTCGGCAAGGCCGTGGTCCGGGCGTTCCCCGCCGACCGGGCCGGCGTGATCATCGCGGGTCTGGAGGTTCCGCATCTGCACGTCCACGTCTTCCCCACCAGCGACCTGGCCGACTTCGGCTTCGCCAACGCCGACCAGAACCCATCGCAGGAATCTCTCGACGAGGCCCAGCAGAAGATCAAGGCGGCGCTGGCCGACCTGTCATAGCGGGCTGTGCACGGGCACGTCAGCGATGCGCGGCAACTTCACCGTGAACGTGCACCCCTTCCCGGGCGCCGTCGTCACATCCACCGTCCCGCCGTGCGCGAACACCAATGAGTCGACGATCGACAGGCCCAGTCCCGTGCCGCCGCTCTCGCGCGCCCGCGACGAGTCGGTCCGGTAGAACCGCTCGAAGATCCGGTGCGCATCCTCCTGGTCCATGCCCGGACCCTCGTCGCGCACCTCGAGCACCGCATCGTCGGCCTCCGTTCCCACCCGCACACAGACGCCCGCGGTCTCCGGTGTGTGCTGCAGGGCGTTGGCCATCAGGTTGCCCAGCACCTGCCGTAGGCGTGCTTCGTCGCCGAGCACCTCGGGTGTGCCCGGTCCGTCGAACACCTCGAGTGAGATGGTGCGCGCGGGCGCGATCGAACGCGCATCGTGCACCGCGTCGGTCGCCAGGGTCAACAGGTCGACGCGACGCTGTTCGAGCGGACGTTGCGCGTCGAGGCGAGCCAGCAACAGCAGGTCTTCGACGAGCAATCCCATTCTGCGCGACTCACTTTCGATGCGGCTCATCAGCATCTCGACGTCACGGGCTGCGCCCTGGCGGTAGAGCTCGGCGAAGCCGCGGATGGTGGTCAGCGGGGTGCGTAGCTCGTGGCTGGCGTCGGTGATGAACCGGCGCATCCGCTCCTCGGACGTCTTCGCCGCCGCCGCCGAGGACTCCGACGACGCCACCGCGCGCTGGATCTGGGCGAGCATGCCGTTGAGCGCCAAGGACAACCGGCCCACCTCGGTACGTGGATCTCGCTGCGGGACACGGCGATCGAGCTGACCACCAGCGATGGCCGCCGCGGTCTCCTCGACTTCGGCCAGGGGCCGCAGGCTGCGGTGCACCACCGCATATCCCGCAATGCCGATCACCAGCAGCATCGCCGCACCGATTCCGGCCTGCGACCAGATCAGAGCCCGCACGGTCGATTGGATGTCGGACAGATCGATGGCCACGGTGGTCAGTTCACCGTCGGGCCCGCGCACGGTCATGGCGCGCCATTCGACGTCGGAGTGGTCCACCGATCCCACCGTGACCGGTTCCGGGCCGACGTCGTTACCCGGGGGCAGCGCCGGCTCGGCCTCGCGGTCGTTGACCACCATCCACATGTGGCCCTCGGGGTCGATGCCGCGGACGTAGAAGTTCGTCGGCGGGCGTGCGGGGTTGGGACCCTCCACCGGCGCCATCGGGATCCGCCGGGGTGCCTGGGCCCAGCTGCGCGACGCGTCGAGCAGCGTCTCGTCCACCCGGCTCTCAAGGGTGTGCCGCATGATCGACGTCACCGCGATTCCGGAGGCCAGGAGACCGAAGGCGACGAGTACGAGTGTCGCCGCGACCAGGCCCACCCGCAGGGGGACCCCCCTGCCCACTAGCCGTGCTTTCGACTCGAGGCCGGTTCTCGGCAGTTCGCGCAGGCGCTCATCGCGGCTCACGGAGGACGTATCCCACACCTCGCAAAGTGTGCAGCAGGCGCTTCTCGCCCGTGTCGATCTTGCGCCGCAGATAAGACACATAGGACTCGACGACGTTGACGTCGCCGCCGAAGTCGTAGCGCCAGACGTGGTCGAGGATCTTCGGCTTCGACAGCACCGTCCCCGCGTTGATGACGAAGTACCGCAGCAGCGTGAACTCGGTCGGCGACAGTGAGACCGGCTCGCCGGCCTTCCACACCTCGTGGGTGTCCTCGTCGAGTTCGATGTCGGCGAACTTCAGCCGCGACGTGCGCGGTTCCTCCACGCCGCGGCCGGTGCGGCGCAGGATGACCCGCAGCCGGGCGACGACCTCCTCCAGGCTGAACGGTTTGGTGACGTAGTCGTCGCCGCCGAGGGTCAGCCCGGCGATCTTGTCCTGCAGGCTGTCGCGCGCGGTGAGGAACAGCGCAGGGGCGTCTATACCGTCGGCGCGCAGTCGGCGCAGCAAGCCGAATCCGTCCATACCCGGCATCATCACGTCGAGGATCACCGCGTCGGGTTTGACGTCGCGCGCCTTGTCGAGGGCCGAGGCGCCGTTCGACGCGGTGTGGACCTCGAAGCCCTGGAACTTGAGGCTCACGGAGAGCAGTTCGACGATGTTGGCCTCGTCGTCGACGACGAGGACCCGGGCCTCCGGGGTGGTGTCGGGTAACGCAGCCATAGCCATCACCTCAATGTCCAGCATGCGCCTTGGAGCAAGCCTGCGGGGTCGCTGTGAGGTTTCTGTGAGTTCCACCTTGCCTGGGGGACGCGCGCTGTCCATAGACTGAAGCGATGGACCTCGGCAGGAACCTGATGCAGCTCGCGAGCATGCCGGCGCGCATCGGGCTCGCATTCGCCGAGACCGGACTCGAAGTAGCCAACGGCGCACTCGGCATGGCAAAGGCCTCACTGGGCGAGACGAACGAGCAGGTCCGGATCCGCTCCGGCGGATTTGCGCAGATGCTGGGGATCGACGACGCGGTCGAACGCGCCAACCGGCTGGCCCGGCTGATGGACGAGGATCAACCGCTGGGTCGTGCGCTGGCGCCGGACGGCCCGATGGACCGGCTGCTCAAACCGGGCGGTGTGATCGACCGGCTGACCGCACCCGGCGGCGTTCTCGACCGGTTGACCCAGGAGGACGGTGGCCTGATGCGGGCCATCGAACCGGGCGGGCTGGTGGATCAGCTGCTCGACGAGGACGGGCTGGTCGAGCGCCTGCTGGCCGAGGACGGGATCGCCGACCGGTTGCTGGCCGAAGGCGGTCTGATGGACAAGCTCACCGCCCGCAACGGACCGCTCGAACAGCTCGCTGACGTCGCGGACACCCTCAACCGCCTGACGCCTGGGCTGGAGGCGCTCGCGCCGACCGTCGAGGCGCTGCGCGAGGCCGTCATCTCGCTCAGCCAGGTGGTCAATCCGCTGAGCAACATCGCCGACCGGATCCCGCTGCCGGGTCGTCGCGCCCGCGGCCGCACACCGACCACACCGGTGCGGTCGCAGCGCCTCTACGACCCTCCGCAGTGACGCGATAAACTCGGGCCCGCACGCCTCCTTAGCTCAGCGGTAGAGCAACGCTCTTGTAAAGCGTAGGTCGTCAGTTCAATCCTGACAGGGGGCTCCACCATCCGGCCACATGTCGGAGCCCCGTCGTAGCGTCCGGGCCATGAGACCGTGTCGCGGCTGCGGCTCGCCACTCGTGAAGCGCAGTCAAAAGGTCTACTGCAGCAACGCATGTCAGTGGTCGTTCCGGCGAGATGCCTTCACAAGACTGTGGCTCGAATCCGGCAAAGCCCGGATCGACAGCCACCAGGGCCACTACATCCGGGACTACCTCACCGCCGAACAGTCAGGCTGCTGCGCGATCTGCGGCGGAGCCGGCGTGTGGCTCGACCTGCCGCTCGCGTTCGTGCTGGACCACATCGACGGTGACTCGACGAACAACCAACGGGAGAACCTCCGGCTCATCTGTCCGAACTGCGACTCACAACTGGCCACGTACAAAGGTCGCAATCGTGGCAAGGGGCGACACCATCGCCGCCGGCGATACGCCGACGGCAAGTCATTCTGACGGGAATTTCCCTTCGAGTGCGGTGCTCACACCGACTCCACGGCCTCGCGCAGGAACCGCCTGCTGGCAGCCAGATAGCAGCCGACCGCGATTACCTGCATGGTCGGCACCACGATCAGCAGCGCCCGGCCCAGCGCGGCACTGCCCAGCTCCGCGGTCAGCGCATCGCTGATCAGGCCCGTCACGAAGGGCCCCACCGCGCCGAGGATCGCGCCGAAGAACAGAAACACCGCCGACGCGGTGGCGCGCTGCGCGGGTAACGCCAGCCGTTGGATCGCCGCGATGGACGGCGCCATGTATGCGGTACCGACCACGTAACTCAACGCGATGAACACCACGCACAACGTCTGACTGCCGACGACGAACGCCGCGGCCGAGAACGGGAGCAGCGCCGCAGTCAGCGCGGCCACCAGCCACAACAGCCACCGCGGGTCCCGCGCCGCCAACCGGTCGGCGACCCGACCGACCACCAGCAAGCCGAGGATTCCCGTCACCCCGCTGGCCATGCCGTACTGCAGACCCACCTCCCCCAGCGACATCCCGTGTGACCGCACCAGGAAAGCGGGCGCGAACGTGGTGAGCGAATAACCCGCCACCGACACACACGCCGCACCGCACACGATCACCACGAAACTGGGCGTGCGCAGCAGATCCCACGGCCGCGCCAACCGGTCGTCGGCCGGCCGCGGACCGGCGGGCATGGCCTGTCGGCCTCCGAGCACCAACAGCACCAGCGGCGCGAACAGCACGCTGATCAACCCCATGACGACGAACGTCGCGCGCCAGCCCAGCGACTGGGCCAGCAGCCCACCGCCGATCAGGCTGGCCGCACTGGCCAGCGGGATGGACAGCGTGATCACCGCCAGCGGCGCGGCGCGCCGCTCCGGTGCGAAGTTGCGTGCGACGTAGGCATGCGCAGCGGGCGTGCTGCCCGCCTCGCCGATCGCGACCCCGACCCGCGTGAGCGCCAGCTGAAAGCCGGACTGCACCGCACCGCCGACCATCGTCATCGCCCCCCACAGGGTCAGGCAGGCCGAGACGACCAGCCCGAACGCACCCCGGTCCGCGATCCGCGCGATCGCGATGCCTAGCACGGCGTACACCACCAGGAAGCCGAACCCGTTGATCACCCCGATTGCCGTATCCGACAGTGCCAGTTCGGTTTTGATCGGTTCGGCCAGCACCGCGGGCAGGAAGCGGTCGGCATAGTTCAGGGTGCCGACGACCGCCAGCAGTCCCACCGCGGCCCACGCCCGACGCGGGGCGTGAACCTCGGCAACGGCCGTCGATGTCATCGACGCAGCTTCACAGACGGCGGCCTCGCATGTCAGGCGAATCATCCGCTTCAAACCCGTCGAACCTGGGAACCCGCTGTGGGTGACCGTCATCGGCTTCCACTGCTCACACGAGCAGATCTCCCCCGGACAACTCCTCCGCGACGTCCAGCACGCCGAGCAGGCAGGGTTCACCGCCGCCATGTCGTCGGATCACCTCAGCCCGTGGAGCGAACGGCAGGGCGAGTCGGGCTTCGCGTGGGCGTTTCTCGGCGCCGCACTTGCGACCACGAATCTGCCGTTCGGCGTGGTGAACGCGCCCGGTCAGCGCTACCACCCGGTGATCATCGCGCAGGCCATCGCGACGCTCGGCCAGATGTTCCCCGGGCGATTCTGGGCCGCGCTCGGCAGCGGAGAGGCGTCCAATGAGCGGGTGACCGGCGAGGTGTGGCCGCGCAAGGAGGTCCGCGACGCCCGCCTGATCGAATGCGTCGACGTCATCCGACGGCTCCTGCACGGCGAAGAGGTGAGCCACGAAGGTCTCGTCCACGTCAACCGGGCACGGCTGTGGACCCTGCCCGACACGATCCCCGACCTGGTGGGCCCCGCGGTGACGCCGCAGACCGCGGCCAGACACGCCGCCTGGGCTGACGGTCTGGCCACCGTCAACCAGGACATGGAGACCCTGCAGAAGGTGCTCGGCGCTTACCGCGACGCCGGCGGGCGCGGGCCTGCGCGGCTGCAGATCCACCTCAGCTGGGCGCCCGACTACGACGAGGCCGCCGCCATCGCCCATGATCAGTGGCGCACCAATGTCTTCCCCCCACCGGCCTGTTGGGACATCGAGTCCGTCGAGGCATTCGATGCGGTCGGTGCAGACGTCACCGTCGAGCAGGTGGCCAAGGCCGTCAACATCTCCAGCGACCTCGGTCAGCACACCGCATGGCTGCAGGGCTACCTCGAACAGGGCTGGGACGAGCTCTACCTACACTTCGTGGGCCAGGATCAGACCCGCTTCATCGACACTTTCGGCGAGCGCGTCCTGCCGCAACTGACGCCAACGGCACCGCAGCGAGTCGGCGCATGAGGCGCGCTGACACCGGCGACCTGTGGTGGAAGAACGCGGTGATCTACTGCGCCGACGTCGAGACGTTCTACGACTGGAACGGTGACGGCTGCGGCGACCTGCGCGGTATGACCGAACGCGTCCAGTACCTCGCCGACCTCGGCGTGACCTGTCTGTGGCTGATGCCGTTCTATCCCACCTCGCGCATCGACGACGGCTACGACATCACCGACTTCCTGGGCGTCGACCCGAAGCTCGGCACCCTCGGCGACTTCGTCGAGCTCGTGCGCACGGCGAAGGCGAGCGGGATCCGGGTCATCATCGACTTCGTCATGAACCACACCTCTGACGCGCACCCCTGGTTCAAGTCGGCGCGCCGCAGCACCGACGACCCCTACCGCGACTACTACGTGTGGACCGACACCGAGCCGCCCGACACCGCCAAGGACGTCGTGTTCCCCGATCAGGAGGACAGCCTGTGGGAGCTCGACCCCAAGACCGGCGAGTACTACCTGCATCACTTCTACAAGCATCAGCCTGACCTCAACATCGAGAATCCCAAAGTGCAGGAGGAGATCTCGCGCACTCTGGGGTTCTGGCTGCAGCTCGGGGTGTCCGGGTTCCGGGTGGATGCGGTGCCGTTCATGTTCGCCAAGGACGGTGTGCCCGGCCGTCCCAGTTCGTTCGACCCAGCCGAATACCTCGGCGACGTGCGCAACTTCGTCACCCGCCGACTCGGCGATGCGGTGCTTCTCGGTGAGGTCAACGTGCCGTATGAGGAGCAGAAGACCTTCTTCGGCGGCCCGGACGGAGACGGACTCAACATGCAGTTCGACTTCATCGCGATGCAGAATCTCTACCTGTCGCTGGCCCGTGGTGACGCGGGACCGATCATCGCGGCGCTCGAACAGCGGCCGACTCTCGACATCACCAGCCAGTGGGCCAACTTCGTCCGCAACCACGACGAGCTCACCCTCGACAAGCTGAACGACGACGAGCGGCAGGAAGTCTTCGCCGCGTTCGGCCCCGACCCCGACATGCAGCTCTACGACCGCGGCCTGCGCCGACGGCTGCCGTCGATGCTGGGCGGCGACACCCGGCGCATGAAGATGACCTACTCGCTGGCGTTCTCGCTGCCCGGAACGCCGGTGCTGTTCTACGGCGAAGAGATCGGCATGGCCGAGAACCTGGACGTCGAAGGACGATTCGCGGTGCGCACGCCGATGCAGTGGAGCGGAGACGTCAACGGAGGATTCTCCAAGGCAGGCAAGCGGCGGCTACCCCGCCCGATGCCCGACGGGCTGTACGGACCCGACCGCGTCAATGCCGCCGACCAGCGCCACGACCATGAATCGTTCTGGTGGTTCATGCGCAACCTGATCTTCACCTACCGGCAGCAGCCGGAGATCGGGTGGTCGACAGTCGAGATCATCGACCAGCCCAACACGGCCGTGCTCGCCCATGTCTGCCGCGAGGAGGAGTCGCAGTGGGCGATGGTGGCGCTGCACAACTTCGGCGCCGACAGCACCATCGTGTCGGTTCGCCTCGAGGACGCTCCCGGCTGTCTGCTCGTCGACCTGCTCGACGGACTGTCCGCACACGAACTCGACGACAAGGGCCGCGTCGACATCAGCCTCGAACCCTACGGTTACCGATGGTTACGCTTGCGGCGGCCGGACGACGACCCGATCATCTGAGCTCGATGCGGTCCGCGCACCGTTTTGGGGGCAACGACTCCGGGTAGACGGCCGAAGCTCGCGTCTGACAACGAAATCGTGCAGCGTCGAAGGAGACCACCATGCAACCGGATCACCAGCACCGTTCGATCGATCGCCGCCGTACGCGCTGGCCGGCCGTCGTCGGTATCGCCGCGGCGGTCGCGATGGCGCCGATCGCCGTGGCCTGCAGCTCTAGCGAAGAGCCGGCCGATTCGAGCACGTCGAGCACCCCGGCGACGACGCCGGCCACACCGACCGGCGGCGTCGCCCCCGCCCCGGGCGGCGCACCCGCCCCCGGCGGCGCGGGCGGCAACGGTGGCGCAGGTGGCTCCGGCGGGATCCTCGGCGGTAACGACGGAGCCGGCGGCGCGGGTGGCGCAGGCGGCGCCGAAGCGCCCGCGCCGGCCCCGCAGGCGCCCGCAGGCGGTGACACAGGCGCCACCACGCGCCCCGAATCGCCGTCACCGGCGAATCCGCCCTCGGTGTCGACCGGCGGCAACCCCGACTCTCCGGGTATGAGCGACGGCGAGGGCGGCGAAGCCGGTCAGAGCGGCGAGTAGCAAGACTGTCCGCCTCGCGGTGCCGACCTGACGTTGTTCTAGGCGATCGGCACCGCGAGGATCGGGCGGTCGACACCCGCGCCCGGACCGTCGAAGTGCCACCACTCGCCGTCGTAGACCGCGAGCCCACCGGCGGCCATCGCCTCACGCAAGCGCGCCCGATTCGCCTGTGCGAGTCGGCTGACCCCGTCGGTCGCGTAGGCGAGGCTGCGCGCGGAGAAGTCGTCGAATCCGGTGCCCATGTCGGCTCCGGCGATCGTCACGTCGACCGAACGGCCCGCGGTGTGGCTGCGTGCGTACTCGCCCGGCCGCGCCACCCAGGCCGGGTCGGGCACGGCCTCGAACATCTCCGCCTGCACCTCGTGCGGGCGGTAGCAGTCCCAGAACACCAGTACCTGCGGCCGCAGCAGCGCGGCGGCGGTTGCGAGACCCCCCGCCAACGATTCGTGCACGAGGCACCGCGCACCGACGGGATACAGCGGCCGCCCGACGAAGTTGTCCGCCGTCGCGTACCGCAGGTCGACGACCGCGTCGGGCACCGCCGTTCGTACGTCGACCAGGCCGGCGTCGGACGCCGGGGAGGCTGACGCGCCACCGGCCGTTCCGAGGCTGAGTCCGGAGCAGAGGCCGACACCGATCAGCGTTGCGAGTCGTCGCGCGAAGTCCATCCCCGCATCATGGCCGGGATTTGACGATTCGGGCCCGCGTCCAGCGGCCGTTTGACACCCTGTGCAGGTGCTCAGCGCCGCCGGTACCGTTCTACCAGCGGAAATGGGCCTCTCTCTTTTCGGCATGGCTCTTACCCATGTACGATAACGACACTCTTTGCGGCCCAGGGCGCACGCCGAATCGCACACTTACGCGCAGAAGTCACCGACGGACAGGAGCGATCGCGATGACCGACACCGTCGCCACCAGATACTCGGGCACCCGGGTCCCCCGGGTCGAGGACAACCGGTTGCTGACCGGTCGCGGCACCTTCGTCGACGACGTCCAGCGCACGGGCATGCTGCACGCCTGCTTCGTCCGAAGCCCCTTCGCCCGGGCCGCGATCACCGGAATCGACACCGCAGCGGCGCTCGCGATGCCCGGCGTCGTGGCGGTGTTCACCGCCGCGGACCTCAACCGCGAGGTGGTCGAGGCATGGCACGCGGTCGCGGGCAAGGACGTCCCGGACACCCCGCGCCCGCCGCTGGCCCAGGGCCAGGTCAAGTTCGTGGGAGACCCGGTGGCGCTCGTCGTCGCCGAATCGCGCTATCTCGCCGAGGACGCGATCGATGCGGTCGAGGTCGACTACGAGCCATTGCCTGCGGTGGCCGATTTCCGCACCGCGATCGGCGGCTCGGCGGCCGACGTCCCGGTCGTCCACGAGGAGTATCCGGACAACGTCGCCGGAGGCATGGGCGGCGCCCCGCCGGACGAGGAGACGTTCTCCAACGCGGCCTGCGTGGTGAGCGAGAACATCTACCAGCAGATGTACGTGCCGGTGCCCATCGAGACCCGTGGACTGGTCGTCGAGTGGGAGGCAACCACCGGCGACCTCACCATGTGGGCGTCGACGCAGACGCCGCACGAACTGCGGGCGTTCGCCGCGCGACTGCTGGGCATCCCTGCGCAGAAGGTGCGCGTCATCATGCGTGACACCGGCGGTGGATTCGGCCAGAAAGTCGTCCCCATGCGCGAGGACATGTGCATCATGCTGGCCGCGCGCAAGGTGCCCAGGCCGCTGAAGTGGATCGAGGACCGCCGCGAAAACCTCATGTCGGCCGGGCAGTCCCGGCATGTCGACGGCACCGCACGGATGGCCCTCGACGCCGACGGCACCCTGCTCGCCGTCGACATCGACTTCAATCAGGACGTCGGAGCATATCCAACGCCCTACCCGGTGCTGACGACCGCCGCGATCGGGATGTTCTACCCCGGCCCGTACCGGGTGCCCAAGGCGAGCTTCAACTACAAGACGGTGTTCTCCAACACCGCCGGCCTGCACGCCTATCGGGGCCCGTGGCAGTACGAGACGCTGGCGCGCGAGATCATGCTCGACATCGCCGCACGCAAACTGGACATGGACCCCGTCGAGCTGCGCAGGCGCAACATCCTGCGCGGAGACGAGATGCCGTACTTCAATCCCAACGGCATGCCGTATGACAACGTCGCTCCGGCAGACACTTTCGAACAGGCGGTCAAGATCCTCGACCACGAGGGTTTCCGTAAGGAACAGGCTGAGGCGCTCGCCGAGGGCCGCTATATCGGGCTCGGGTTCTCGGCCTACATCGAGCCCACCGGCGCGGCCACCGGCCACCTCGGCACCGAGGGCTGCACCATCCGCATGGAACCCACCGGGAAGATCAACGTCTACGTCAACGGCGGGTCGACCGGAAACAGCCTGGAGACCACCGTCGTTCAGCTCACCGCCGACGCGCTGGGGGCCGACATCGACGACGTCGCCACCATCCAGGGCGACACCGCCGTGACCCCCTACGGCGCGGGCACCCAGGGCAGCCGTAGCGCGCCGATGACGGCGGGAGCGGTCAACGAGGCGGGCACCATCCTGCGCTCACAGCTCGTCAGGCTGGCCGCCCACCATCTGAGCGTGGCCGAGGAGGACATCGAACTCGGTGGCTCGCAGGCGTATTCGCGCGACGACCCGGCCAAGAGCGTGAGCTTCGCCGACATCGCCTACCGCGCGCACTATCAGCCCGAGCAGCTTCCGCCCGGCGGTAACTCCACCCTCGAGGCCACCGCCCGATTCACCTCGATGGCGATGATCCACTGGGCAAACGCCACCCATGCCTGCACCTGCGAGGTCGACGTCGAGACCGGCCACGTCAGCCTGACCCGCTACATCGTCAGCGAGGACGTCGGGCCGATGATCAACCCGAACGTCGTAGAGGGACAGGTCGCGGGCGGCACCGTGCAGGGCATCGGCGGCGCACTGCTCGAGGCCCTGGCCTACGACGCCGACGGCAACCCGTTGTCGTCGACGTTCGTCGACTACCTGTTGCCGACCGCCACCGAGGTTCCGCCGATCGAGTTCGGCCACGTCGAGATTCCCGGACCCGGTGTGGGCGGCTACAAGGGTGCCGGCGAGGGCGGGGCGATCGGGTCGACGCCCGCCGTCATCAACGCGATCAACGATGCGCTCGCGCCGCTCGGCGTGACGCTGACCAAACTGCCGGCCACCCCGTCGGCCATCGTCGAACTCATCGAGCAGGCCTCCGGAGGGCAGGAGCGAAGCGACCGGGGAATCAAGGGAAGAGAGGACTCCGCAGCGTGGAGCTGAACAACGAATTCAGGGTCGCGGTGCCCGCGGCGAAGACGTGGGAGGTGCTGACCGACGTCGAACGCGTCGCACCGTGCCTGCCCGGCGCCACGCTGCTGTCGGTCGACGGGGACGAGTTCACCGGAGCCGTCAAGGTCAAGGTCGGCCCGATCACCGTGTCCTACAAGGGAAACGCGGCCTTCCAGGAGAAGGACGCCACAGCCCGGCGGGTGGTGCTCAAGGCCACCGGCAAGGAGACCCGAGGCAACGGCAGCGCCGCCGCGGTGGTGACCGCCCAGCTCAAGGACGAGGGGGATGCCACCCACGTCGTCATCTCCACCGATCTGACGATCTCGGGGAAGGCTGCCCAGTTCGGCCGCGGGGTACTGGCCGACGTCGCCACCAATCTGATCGGGCAGTTCGCCAAGAGCCTGGAGGCCGATCTGCTCGGGGACCGCCCGACCGTCACGACGGCGCCCACGGCCGAGGCCGCCACCGCCGCGGCCCAGGCCTCCACCGGCGACTCGGTCGACCTGCTCAAGGTGGTGGCGCTCCCGGTGGCCAAGCGGATCGCACCGGTGGCCGGCGGGATCGCCGCCGGCGTCGCGGTCGGATTCCTCCTGGGCCGCCGGCGCAAGACCTCTCCGGCGGCCGTACTGGCCGAGGATCTGCAGACCGCGCTCGCCCGACTGTTGGCCGCACCGGCCGAGCGGCTCCGGTCGTGAAAGCCGCGCCCTTCGCCTACCACCGCGCCGACACGGTGGCCGACGCGGTGGATCTGCTCGCCGAATACGGCGAGGAGGCCAAGATTCTCGCCGGCGGGCAGAGCCTGGTTCCCATGCTGGCCATGCGGTTGACGCATTTCGAGAACCTGATCGACATCTCCCGCGTCGGTGAACTGACCGGTATCGACCTCGACGGCGACGAGGTGGTGATCGGGGCCGCGACGCCGCACGCGCTGGTCGGCATGGACGACGAGGTCGCCGATTCGGTGCCGCTGCTCACGCTGGCCACCCCGCACATCGGCCACTTCCAGATCCGCACCCGCGGCACCCTGGGCGGCGCCATCGCCCACGCCGATCCCGCGGCGGAATACGCCGCCGCAGCACTGGCTCTGGACGCGCGGATGGAGGCGGTGTCGAAACGTGGCCCTCGCACCATCGCCGCATCGGAATTCTTCACCGGCCTGTGGGAGAACTCGCTGGCCGACGACGAGATCCTCACCGCTGTGCGTTTTCCCGTGCGCGGCAACAGGTCCGGGTTCGCGGTCGAGGAGTTCGCCCGCCGCCACGGTGACTTCGCGATCGCCGGCGCAGTGGTGGCCGTGGACATCGACGACGACGACCGGATCGCGCGCTGTGGCATCGGACTGCTCGGGCTCGGTTCCACCCCGCTACGCGCCGCCGAGGCTGAACGGGCCGTCGTCGGCCTGCCGGCCGCGGAAGTGGACGCCGCCGAGATCGGCCGGCTGGCCATGGCCGGGCTGACCGAGGTCCCGACCGATCTACAGGGCTCGGCCGGCTACCGCCGCCGGGTGGGGGCGACGATGGTGTCGAGGGCGCTGACATCGGCGATCAGCGACGTGAGCGCAAAGGTGGCAAGCCATGCATGAGCAACCGGTCGAGCTGACGGTCAACGGACGTAGCCATCGCGGATACGTCGAACCGCGGGTCACCCTCGCCGACTTCCTGCGGGAGACGTGCGGTCTGACCGGCACGCACCTCGGCTGCGAGCACGGCGCATGTGGCGCATGCACGGTGTTGCTCGACGGCCAAGCCGTACGGTCGTGCCTGATCTTCGCCGTTCAGGCAGAGGGTCAGGAGGTGACGACGGTCGAGGGTATCGCAGGCGCGGACGGCGAACTGTCCCCCGTGCAATCGGCCATGCGGGAGTGCCACGGACTCCAATGCGGTTTCTGCACACCGGGTTTCGTCACGACGATCACTGCCCTGCTGGCCGACAACCCCGATCCGACCGACGAAGAGATCCGCGAGGGTCTGTCCGGCAACTTCTGCCGCTGCACCGGGTACCAGGGCATCGTCAACGCCGTGCACCGGGCGGCCGAGATCAACCGCCACGGTCGGGACGTCAGCCCGCATACGCTCTGAGGCTGCACGCCACCGGCGCGCGGCGCGCGGGCCTAACCTGGTGCCGTGAGAATCGGATTCATCGGCCTGGGCAACATGGGCTCGGCGATGGCGGGCAATCTGCTCGCCGCCGGCCACGAGGTCACCGCGTACAACAGATCCCCCGAGAAGGCAGAAGCTCTCAGCGCCCACGGCGCGCGGGCGGCCGGTACGGTCGCCGACGCGTGCGGCGGTGACGCCGTCGTGACGATGCTGGCCGACGATGCGGCGGTGGAGGCGGTGTCGTTCGGGGCCGACGGCATCATCAGCAGGCTCAACCCCGGCGCCGTGCACATATCGGCGTCCACCATCAGCCTGGCGCTGGCCGAGCGGCTCACCAGCGCCCATGCCGAGGCCGGTCAGCTGTTCGTGTCGGCGCCGGTGTTCGGCCGTCCGGAGGCGGCAGCGGCGAAGAAGCTCTTCGTGGTGGCGGCGGGTGCGCCCGCTACGGTCGCGGCGGTCACCGCGATCTTCGAGGCGATCGGACAGCGGACTTTCGTCGTCGGCGAGGAGCCGAAGGCGGCCAACCTGGTCAAGCTGTCGGGCAATTTCCTCATCGCCTCGGTGATCGAATCCCTCGGCGAGGCTTTGGCGTTGGTGACCAAGGGCGGCGTGGACGGCGAGCAGTACCTCGATCTGCTCACCTCGACGCTGTTCGACGCCCCGGTCTACCGCACCTACGGCGGACTGGTCGCGCGCCGAGAATTCCAGCCGCCGGGATTCGCCGCCGCCGGCGGCCTCAAGGACGTGGGCCTGACGCTCGCCGCGGGCGACGCTCTGCAGGTCCCGCTTCCGATCGCCAGCCTGCTTCGTGACCGGTTCCTGACCCTGCTCGCCACCGGCGGCGGCCACCTCGACTGGTCGGCCATCGGCGCGCTGGCCGCGTGGGAGGCCGGGGCGTCAGACCACCCCGCGTAATCCGTCGGCACCGAAGATGCCCTCGAGCATCCCGGACATGTCCGGACCGCGCCGCAGCCCGTGCCCGCCGTCGACGTTGATGACCTGGCCGGTGATCCAGCCGGCCGCGTCGCTGAGCAGGAAGACCGCCAGGTTCGCGATGTCCTCCACCTCGCCGAACCGCGGCAGCGGCGTGCAGGCGCGATAGTCCCCGGCCACCTCGGGCGACTCCATGATCGGCCCCACCAGTTCGGTGCGGGTCAGCCCGGGCCGAATACCGTTGACGCGTACCCATGACGCGCCGAGTTCGTCGGCGGCGAGCATCAGGATGTGGTCGAGCGCCGCCTTGCTGGGTCCGTAGGCGCCGAACCAGCGGTGGATGTTGCTCGACGCGATCGACGAGATGCCGACGAACGATCCACCGCCGCCGCGCACGAGTTCCTTCGCCGCATGCTTGAGGACGTACATGGTGCCGTTGACGTTCAGATCCACGGTGCGCCGCCATGCGTCGGAGTCGATCTGGGTGATCGGCCCGATCGTCTCCGACCCACCCGCGCTGTGCACCACGCCGTGCAGGCGCCCGTGCCACGCGGTCGCGGCCTCGACCGCCCGGGTGACCTCGTCCTCCACGGTGACATCGGCGGGCTCGTAGCGCACCTCGCCCGCGCCGTCACCCGCGGCGGCGGTGAGCTCGTCGACTGCCGCGGCGAGCCGGTCGCCGTTGCGGCCGACCAGCATCACGTTGCCGCCGGCGGCGACGACGGCCGCGGCAGCTCCCTTACCGATGCCGCTGCCACCACCGGTGACCAGATACGTTCGATCCGCCAAGGACAACTGCACCGCGACCCCTTCGTCGTGTAACTAGAACGAGTTCTAGTTATAGCTCAGGGCTCGTCGCGGCGCGACAACTTCGGTGCGCCGAGCGTCCGCCAGTCCGGCACATCCGGCGGCATTCCGACGGGGAACCGGTTCTCGTTGTGAGCCGCCCAATGCGCGTGGCCCAGCTCGTGGATGTGGAACGCATGACGCAACGCCTCGGTGAAGCCCATCGCATCGGCGGCCGCGTTCACCGAATCCTTGACCAACAGCGCCGCCATCGTCGGGCGCTCGGCGATGCGCCGTGCGAATTCGAGCGTCTTGTCCTCGAGCTCATCGCGGGCGAAGACCTTCGACACCATCCCGAGGCGGTGTGCCTCGTCGGCGTCGATCGAATCACCGGTCAGCAGAAGCTCTTTGGCCTTGCGTGCGCCGAATTCCCACGGGTGGGCGTAGTACTCGACCCCCGGCATCCCCATTCGCACCGCCACCACGTCGCTGAACTTGGCATTGTCGGCGGCCACGATGAGGTCACACGCCCATATCAGCATCAGCCCGGCGGAGATCGCGTTGCCCTGCACCTGGGCGATCGTGATCTTGCGCAGATCCCGCCACCGCCGGGTGTTCTCGAAGAAGTAGTGCCACTCCTGCAGATAGGTCCGCTCGGCGACGGCGGCCCGGGTGGCTCCGTTGATCCCGAAGGTGGGATGCTGCCCCGGCCCTGGTTGGCGCTCGGCGAGCGCGTCCTCGGAGCCGAGATCGTGGCCGGCCGAGAAGTTCTTGCCACGCGCCGCGAGGATCACGACGCGGACCTCGTCGTCGGCCTCGGCACGGCCGAAGGCCTCATCGAGCTGCACGAGCAGCGTGCGCGACTGCGAGTTGTGCGTCTCGGGCCGGTCGAGCCAGATGCGCGCGATGCGCCCCTCGTCGAGCGTCTCGTACGTCACCTGGTCTGCGTTGGCCACTCAAGCACCTTACGTCGGGGCTGACCAGGTGCGTTGACCAGGTGCGTTGCTCCAGGGCGACAGGCGTCGCCTAGAGTTGGAACATGCCTGCCAAGTCTGATCCCGCCGAGATCGGCGACGTCGAACCGCTCGCCGACAGCACCGCACGCCAGGCCCGGCGCGTCGTCGCGGCCTACGCCACCGACGCCGACGAGTGCCGCGTGTTCCTCTCCATGCTCGGCATCGGGCCGTCGAAGCCCGAGGCCTAAGTGTCGACGGAGGACGACGGACACGTCGACTCCGCCGAGATCGGTACCGCCGAGTTCGTCGTCGTCGCCAACCGGCTGCCGATCGACATGGAGCGACGGCCCGACGGGGAGATCTCCTACAAGCGCAGTCCCGGCGGTCTGGTCACCGCGCTCGAACCGCTTCTGCGCAAGCGGCAGGGGGCCTGGATCGGGTGGGCCGGCATCCCGGACAGCCCCGAGGACCCGATCGACGACGACGGTCTGCAGCTCTACCCGGTGGCGCTGTCCGCCGAGGACGTCGCCGATTACTACGAGGGGTTCTCCAACGCCACTCTGTGGCCCCTCTATCACGACCTGATCGTCAAACCGATCTACCACCGCGAGTGGTGGGAACGCTACGTCGAGGTGAACCGGCGCTTCGCGGAGGCTACGGCCCGCGCCGCGGCCCAGGGTGCCACCGTCTGGGTCCAGGACTATCAGCTGCAGTTGGTGCCCAAGATGCTGCGGATGCTGCGGCCCGACCTGGTCATCGGTTTCTTCCTGCACATCCCGTTCCCGCCCGTCGAACTGTTCATGCAGATGCCGTGGCGGACCGAGATCATCGAAGGCCTGCTGGGAGCCGACCTCGTCGGGTTCCACCTCCCCGGCGGCGCCCAGAACTTCCTGTTCCTGGCCCGTCGGCTCACCGGCGCGAACACCTCCCGCGCCTCGGTCGGCGTGCGGTCGCGCTTCGGTGAGGTCCACGTCGGCTTCCGCACTGTCAAGGTCGGCGCCTTCCCCATCTCCATCGACTCGGCCGACCTCGACGGCAAGGCACGTAACCGGGCCATCCGTCAGCGCGCCAAGGCGATCCGTGCAGAACTGGGCAACCCGCGCAAGATCCTCCTCGGCGTCGACCGGCTGGACTACACCAAAGGCATCGACGTCCGGCTGGCCGCGCTGTCGGAACTGCTCGACGAGGGGCGTATCGACCGCAAGGACACCGTACTGATCCAGCTCGCCACACCGAGCCGCGAACGCGTCGAGAGCTACATCGCCATGCGCGAGGACATCGAGCGTCAGGTCGGCCACATCAACGGCGAGTTCGGCGAGGTCGGCCACGCAGTGGTGCACTACCTGCATCGGCCGGTGCCGCGCGACGAGCTCATCGCCTATTTCGTCGCCGCGGACGTCATGCTCGTCACGCCGCTGCGCGACGGGATGAACCTGGTCGCCAAGGAGTACGTGGCCTGCCGCAGTGATCTGGGCGGGGCCCTGGTGCTCAGCGAATTCACCGGGGCCGCAGCCGAACTCCGTCAGGCCTACCTGGCGAACCCGCACCACCTCGAGGATGTCAAGGACGCCATCGTGGCAGCGTTGACCCAGGCGCCCGACGAGGGCCGCCGCCGGATGCGTGCGCTGCGCAGGCAGGTGCTCGCCCATGACGTCGACCGGTGGGCCCGGGCGTTCCTCGACGCGCTGGCCGCCACCCGTGACGACGCGAAACCGGTCTGACCGGGGCCCTCAGATCGGGGCCCTCAGATCGGGGCGATGTAGCCGATCAGCCACTTGCCGTCGACCTTCGTGTAGTCGACGCGCAACCGACTGCCGTCGTAGATCGGCTCGCCGCCCTTCTCGGTGACCGTCCGATTCAGATACACCATCACCTGGGCCGAATCCCGTTGTGCGCTCATGATTCCGACGCCGACGACATGGGCCTGGCTGACCAGCTGACGCTGCCTGGCCTGCGGGATGATGTCCTTGGTGGCGCGGTCGCGGAACTCCTGCCGGAAATCCGGTGTGAGCAGGTTGTACGCCTCGGTGAGGCTGCGCTCCACCGTCTGATAGTCATAGCCGAACACCTTCGGCATCTGTTCTGCCGCCAGCGGTTCCAGCGCCGCCCGGGCGTCCTGGGCGCCGCGGATCTCGACACGCTCCCAGTACAGCCAGCCGCCGACACCGGCCAACGCCACGAACGCCGCCGCGCACAGCGTCGCGACCAGTCCCACGACTCGGGTGGACCACTTTCCCATCAGTTGCCACCGTCGGGGTACTTGAGGTCGTATCCGGTCATGTGGCCGTTGTCGTCCTCGTGCACGATCACCCTCAGCCGGTACGGCTGGGAGGGCTGATTGTTTCCATCGAGGTCGGTGATGGTCACCCGGACGGCCACCAGCACCGAGGCGTTGTTCGACACTTCGTCCAACTTCTCCAGCGCCGCGCCGTTGATCACTGCCTCGGCACTGGCCTCGGTCTCGACGAACAGCGCCTTGAGATTCTCGACGTTGTTGCCCTGGCTGAGCATGTCGCGCAGCGGACCGCTGGTGCCGTCGACGAAGCGGTTCACACTCTCGTCGATGGTGTTCTGGGTGTAACTGAACATGTTGACCACCGTCTGCGACGCGGTGTCGACGAACCGCTGCTCGCGGGCCTGCGCAGCTTCGGCTTCGCGCTGCTGCACCGACCACACCCCGACAAGCGTCGTCACCGCGGCCAGCGTGAGCGCCAGGAATCCGAGGCACACCGCCGCGACCATGGCACGGTGCGGTCGGCGCCGCGGTGGCGGATCGGCGGGCCGCGGTGCGCGGACCCTGGCGGAACCCGGCGCTTCGCCGGGCGCCACACCGGTGGCCGGTTGGTCGGCGCCGCCTTTGGCGGGCCCCGCCGCGCGGAACGCCCGCCGACGCACCGGCTTCGCTGGTGAAGCCGATTCTTCAGTCATTACATCTGCCTTGGAGCCATCATCAGGTCCGCCCAGTTCTCCGCGGGAGCCAATTCCTCGGCGCCCGGTGCGAACACACCGGTTCCACCCGCGGGATCGACGAACACACCGGTCTTCGAGTCGTAGGTGGTCATCATAGGGCCACTGGCCAGCGGCGCCTCGGCCGGCAGCGGGGTGCCGTTGAGCGAGTTGCCCGGCGGAGGCGGGGGCGGTACCGGCGCCGGTGGCGGGACCGCCGGAGGAGGCGGCACCGCGGCGGGTGGCGGCGGCGTCCTGCCGTACGGCGGGACGACGTGATCGGGCGGTGCGTAGAACGGCAGCGGCGGCGGCATCCCGGGGGTGTTCGGCGGGTACGGCAGCGGGAACGGCGCGTGCGGCGCCGGACCCGGACCCGGCGGCACACCGGGCGGCAACTGCACGGCGGGCGGTCCCGGATCGGGGTCGATCTGGGGCGGGATGAAGGGGAACTTGTTCATCGGCAGCGACATCCGGGGATCCTCGACCGGGGTACCCAACGGCACCGGCGGACCCCGCCACGGATTGGTGCCGATGGGTACGTAGCCCTTCGGGTCGCGGCACAGCTGCACCGTGGGGGCGCGCTTGCCCGGGAACTCCATGCACGGATAGTTGCGCGCGCCACGTACGACGGCCGGGTCGTTCTGCGGCGTCTTGCAGTACATATCCGTCGGGAGGTCCCGGAGCGTGGTGTCGGCCGGGGCCCGGATGGCCGTCGGAGGCAGGAAGCCCACCGAGCATGAGGGCGGATCGTTGAGGTGGATCTTGAAGTCGAGTTTGCCGCCCTCGTCCGCTGGCACGCCGCCGGCGACGGTGTTGAGCGCAGCCAGCAGCGCGGGGAAGATGACGAACGCCTGTTCGATCGACTTGTGGTAGATGACGCCGATGCGACCGAAGTTCGCCAGGTTGGCGGCCAGCACCGGGAAGGTCGGCCGGATCCCCTCGAAGGTCGTGTTGGCGACCTCGGTGGTGTCGGGCACCGTCTGCAACGTCGTGCGCAGCTGCGGATCGGCGGCGGCGAGCTGACTTGTCAGCCGGCCGAATCCCTCCGACAACGAACGGATGTCGTCACCGCTGCGGATCTGCGCGTCGAGCAACGGCCCGACCTGATCGATCAGCGCACTGGTCTGCCCGTAGTTCGCGTTGGCTTCGTCGACCAGCAGGCGCGAAGACTGGATCAACCGCGACAGCTCGGGACCGGATCCGTCGAACGCCTTGAACGTCTCCCGCAGCACGTCCTGTATCCGGCTGTCGCCGACGCTGCTGACCAGACGGTCGGCTTCCTCGAGCAGCCCGGAGATGTCCTGCCCGATCGCGGTGCGATCCAGCCCGATGTCCGCGCCGTCGCGCAATATCGCCTGCGACGGCTGCTCCGGGGGCACCAGATCGACATACTGCTCGCCGATCGCGGAGACGCTCTTGACGGTGGCGGTGACGTTCTCCGGTACCGGTGTGCCGCTGTTGAGCTGCATCCGGGCGACGACACCGTTGTCGGTCAGCCCGACCGACTCCACCCGGCCTACGGTGACCCCGCGGTAGGTGACGTTCGCATTCTCGTAGAGACCGCCGGCCGCCTCGAAATTCGCGGTGATGTTATAGGCGCCGATGCCCACCGCGGCCGGCAACCGCAGGTAGAACAGCGAGATGGCCGTCACCGTGAGCACGGTGACGACGGCGAAGATCGCCAGCTGGATGCGCGTGAGTCTGCTGATCATCTACGGCGCCGCCTCGTGCTGGGTGGCCGTGCCGGGCGGGATCTTGAACGGATCGGCCGCCTGACCCGACAGGTTCGCCATCGATCCGGTCAGGAAATCCGGCGGATTGACCACCTCACTGATCCGCTTCATGTTCGGGTCCAACCCGAGGGAGGTGGTGAAGATCGATTCGCCGACTCGTCGCAGAGTCAGGTCGAACGTGACGTACACATTCAGGTAGTCGCCGCGGACCGCGTTGCGCAGGTACTTGTAGTGGAACGGGAACGTCGGCAGCAACTCCAGTGACTTGATGAGATCGTCGGCATTGTCGTTGGCCGCCTTGATCGCCGGGTACAGATCCATGAGGTCTGCGGCGAAATCGGTCTTCGTCTCGGACAGCATCCGTGAGGCGACAACGGCGAAGCTGCGCAGTGCGGTGAAGGCGTCGACGATGTTGGTCCGGTTGTTGTTGAGCACTTCGAGCGCGGCAGGCAGGGTGTCCAGCGTGCGGCCCAGGCTGTCCTTGCTGCGGGCCAGGATCTCGGCGAAGCGATTGATGCCCTCGGCCGCGGCCAGGATGTCCTCGGTCTGGCGGTCCAGCGAGGCGGTCAGCTCCGCGAGTCGCGGAATCAGATCGGTGAAGCTGTCCTGACGCCCCGCGACGGCGGCGTACGCCTCATCCGTGATGTCCTGCAGCGCACCGAGATTGCCCTTGTTCACCACGACACCGAGGGACGACAGCACCTCTTCGGTGCTGGGATACCGGCCGGTCCGGTCGAGCGGGATCCGGGACCCGTCGGTGAGCCGGCCGATGCCGTCGGCGGGTGCGGCCAGCTCGAGGTGCTGGGATCCCAGCAGCGACGTCTGTGCCACTTTGGCCGTGGCATTCTCCGGCAGCTGAACGTCGCCGTCCAGCGACACCTGCACGGCGGCGTAGAACGTGCCATCGGCTCGCTGGACCGCGTCGATGCCCGACACGCTTCCGACGGTGACGTCGTCGACCATCACCGGCGAGTTCTGCGGCAGCGTCGCCACATCGGGCAGCTCGACCGAGATCTTGTAGGAGCCGGGGCCATGGCCCGCGGTGCCGGGCATGTTCAGCGAATTGAGCCCGCCGAACTGGCACCCGGCCAGCAGCAGCGCACCACTGCCCAGCGCGATCGATCGCGTACAAACTGCTGTGCGGTTGCTGCGCAACGTCTTTCCGATCATCCGGCACCTCCCTCGGCCGGCAGCGGGGCGGGGGAACCCGCGGCGGGCGCGGCAGGGGGTGCGGCGGGGCCGGCGGGGCCCGCGGCCGCCGGGGCACCACCGTCCTCGGTGCCGCTCTGAGCGGGCGGCGCGAACAGCGCGGTCAGATCTGCTTCGGCGTCGGCAGGCGACGGCGGCGTCACGCCCGGCGCGTTCTGCCATTGCAGATACGGCACCGGCGTCTCCGCTTTGGCCTCGGTGGCCGGGGTGTCGTAGATGATCTGGCCCTTGTACGCGGTGATGCTGTTGATCGGGTGGAACAGCAGCGGCGGGAAGTTCATCGCGATCCGCTTCAACACCGGACCCATTCTCTGACGGCAGATCTCGGCGCGCTTGTAGTTGTCCGGGGTGGCCGCCGCGTCGAAGGCGCCACCGCAGATGAACTGCACCGGATTGGCGAAGTTCGGCAGTGTGAGCAGCCCGCCCACGGTGCCCTGCGCGGGGTTGTAGATGTTGTAGAAGTTCGCCAGACCGTTCGGCGTCACGTGCAGGATCTGCTCGACGTCGTCGCTGTGGTCGGTGAGGATCTGCGTGAAGTCGGCCAGCTTGCCGACCTGCGCGATCAGCGCATCGTTGTTCTCGCCCAGCAGGTCCCGTACGTCCACCAACGCCTGGTTGAGGGTTCCCAGCGTGTTGTCGAGGTCGGCCGTACTGTCGGCCAGTACCTGCGACACCGATGCGACATGATCGGAGAACTGGACGATCTGCTCGTTGCTGTTGGCCAGCGCGTTCACCAACACCTGCAGGTTGCGCACCGTGCCGAAGAGGTCGGTGCGCGAATCGCCGAGTCGGCCCGCGGTCTGGGAGAGTTCCCGCAGCGCCTGCCGGAACGAGTCGCCGTTGCCGTCGAAGGTGTCGGCCGCCTGGTCGATGAATGCGCTCAGCGGACCCTGCATCGAACCGTTCTGCGGACCGAGCTGGGAGCTGAGCGCGGTCAACTGTTCCTTGACTTCGTCCCACTCGACCGGGACGGCGGTGCGGTCCAGACCGATGCTGCCGTCGTTCTCCATCGCCGGCCCGCCGGTGTAGGCCGGTGTCAGCTGGATGAACCGGGCGGCCACCAGGTTCGGGGAGATGATGAGCGCCTGCGCGTCCGCGGGCACCTTGACCCCGTTGTCGAGGGTCATCGTCACTTTGACGTCTTCGGCCCTGGGCTCGATCTTGTCGATCTTGCCCACGGGCACGCCGACGATGCGCACTTCGTCCCCGGGATAGAGGCCGACGGTTGAGGGGAAGTGGGCCGTGATCGTGGTGCCGCTACGCGACGGCCACACCAGGTAGACCCCGACAGCGAGCACGATCACGAGCACAGCTGCCAGGCCCACCCGCATCCAGCGGCCGCGCGAGGTCACGGAGTCTCCTTGGGTCATGGCGACTTCGGCCTGATGATCACTCGCTCCGAGATGTATCCGCGGAGCATGTCGGAAAGGCTGTCCGGCAGCTTGCCGGGCTGGAAGTACGTGTCCAGCAGGACTTCTGCGATGGGCGCCGGCGGCAGGCCGAACAGGTTGATCTGGAAGCCCGGACCCGAACCGACCACCTCACCCAGGGCGGTGGCGAAGGGCGGCAGCCGGCGCAGCGCCTCGCCGATGTGCTCGCGCCGCTCGAGCAGGTTGTCCATCACCAGGTTGAGCTTCTCCAGTGCGGGCCCGAACTCGCGGCGGTTGTCGGCGACGAAGCCCGAGAGCTGTCGGGAGACGTCGTCGATACCGGCGATCAGGTTGCTCAGCGCCTGACGACGCTCGTCGAGTGCGGCGAACAGCAGATTGCCCTCGGTGATCAGGCGGTTGACCTGGCCGGCCCGCTGCGCGAGGGTGTCCGAGACCCGCTTGGCGCGGGCGAGCAACTGATCGAGCGCCTCGTCGCGGGTATTGATACTGCGCGACAGGTCGGTGATGCCGTCGAGTGCGCCGCGCAGCGCCGGAGTGGCATCGCGCAGTGAGTCCGTGAGCGTCTGCAGGGCCTGCTCGAAACGCGGCTTGTCCAGCTCGCCGACATTGCGGCCCAGATCCTGCAGCGCGGTGTTCAACGTGTACGGAGTCGTGGTGCGGCCCAGGGGGATCACCGTCGACGAGCCGGTGCCCTGCGGCGTCACCGACAGTGACTTCTCGCCGAGCACCGTCTCGGTCTTGATCGCCACCATCGACTGGTCCCCGACCCGCACCTCGCGGTCCACGGTGAACGTCACCTTGGCGGTGTCACCGGCCAGCTCGACGCCGCTGACCTTACCCACGGTGATGCCCGAGACGTTGACGTCGTTGCCGGGCGTGATGCCGCCCGCATCGGTGAAGTACGCCTCGTAGGACTTCCCCTGGGGGAAGAACGGCAGGCTGGAATAGCCGAATGACACCAGCACCAGGCAAGCAACCAGGACGATGCCGAAAGTTCCGGTGCGGAGTGGATTGGAGCTGTCGGGCCTACTCAACTTGGGCACACCTCCCCTTGGACGGATCGGGCGGGCCGCCGAACGGGATCAGGATGTCACTGCCGGCCGGACCGTTGACCTTCAACCGGGTCGAGCAGTAGAAGATGTTGAAGAACGAACCGTAGGCGCCGAGGGCGTTGAGTCGCAGATAGTTCTCGGCGAGCGGCTCGATCACCTTGTTCACGTCACCCTTGCGCTCATCGAGGCGCTGAGCCAGCGGCCGGACGTTCTCCAGGATCCCCTGCAGTGGTCGGCGCGACGTCTCCAGCATCTCCGTTAGGTCGGTCGATGCGGAGGCCAGCGGGGGTATTGCCCCCGCGATCGGATCGCGACCCTCAGCGAGCCCGCTGACCAGTTGCTCGAGCCGGTCGACACTGGCGTCGAACTGCTCGCCCTTCTCGTCGACGGTGCCGAGCACGGTGTTCAGGTTGGTGATCACGTCGCCGATCAACTGGTCGCGTGCGGCGAGGTTCCGGCTGAACGAGCCGGTGGTGGACAACAGGTTCGACAGTGCGCCGCCCTGTCCCTGCAGCAGTTGGATGACCGCACCGCTCAGTTCGTTGATCTTGCCGCCGTCGAGGCCCTTGAGCACCGGGCGCAGTCCACCGAGCAGCGCGTCGAGGTCGAGCGCGGGCTGGGTGTTCTGTTTGGGGATGGTCGCGCCTGCGGGCAGCTTGCGCAATTCACCCGGCCCCGAGGTGATCTCGAGGTAGCGGTCGCCGACGAGGTTCTCGTAACGGACGACGGCCCGACTCGACGTGTACAGCTGGTACTTGTCGTTGACCTCGAATTCGACGTCGACGGTGTTGTCGGGCTTCAGACTGATGCCCTTGACCGTGCCCACGGGGACGCCGGCGATCCGCACGTCCTGACCCGCCTTGAGTCGTGACGCCTCGGTGAAGTTGGCGTGGAAGGTGTGGCCCGAGGCGAACCGGAACTCGCCGAAGATCACGATCAGCGCCGAGGCCACCAGCAGCATCACCACGGTGAAGATGCTGACGCCGACCACGTTCTGCCTGTGGTTCATCAGTATTCGTCCTTCTCGGCGAAGGCGCCGTTGAACAGGAACTGCAGCGTCGATGGTGCGTCGAACTGCAACTCGGTGTTCGGCTGATAGGGCACGTAGGCGTTGTCGGTAACCAGGAACGGAGTGTGGTACCAGGATCCGCCGAACTGCTTGCTCGGTACCTCGGGCAGGCCGCGGCAGTTGGGGCCACCGGAGGCGTTGACGATGGGCAGACTCTCCGGATACGTGTACGCCGGTGCGCCCGGCAGGAAGTTCGACGACGTGAACAGGCCGGGCCGGATTCCGCCGATGATCGGGGCGAACCGGTCGATGGCGTTCGACGTTCCCTTGAGCACACAGCCGATCACCGGCGAGTACTCCTTGACCACCTTCAGCGGGGCCCGCAGCCGCTGGATCGCCGCGATGTAGTCGTCGGCGGCCGGTTCCAGGGTGGCGGTCCCGTTGTTCGCCAGACCCGTGGCCGCCAGGAGCGTCCTGTTCAGGTTGTCCTGCTGGTCGACGATCGTGTTGCTGATCGTCGGGGCGTTGTCCAGCACCCGGACGAGATCGGGGCCCGCGTCGGCGTAGATGTCTCCGACCACCGCGGCCCTGCGGAAGTCCTCCTGCAGGGTGGGCAGCTTCGGATTCAACTGCTGCGCGTAGTAGTTCAGTCCGGACATCAGGGCGCCCATGTCGTCGCCGTTGCCGCGCAGCCCCTCGGCCAGCGCGGTCATCGTGGCGTTGAGGTTGATCGGATCGACTTTGGCCAGCACATCGGTGAGGGTCTGGAACACCGTATTGACCTCGAGCTGAACGTCTTTGGCCTGGACCTCGGCGCCGGGGCGAAGCGCGGTGCGGTCGGCGTTCTCCGGCGGGATGAATTCGACCGCCTTGGCGCCGAACACCGTCGTGCCGGCGATGCGGACCACCGCGTTGGACGGGATGTAGCCGATCTGGTCGCTACGGATCGCCAGCGTCAGCTTCGCCTGGTCGCCCGCGTACTCGATGGCCTTGACCTCGCCGACCTGGATTCCGCGGTACTTCACCTTGGCGTCGGTGTCCAGGACCAGGCCGGCGCGCGGGGACAGCACCGTGACGGTGTCGGTGGAGGTGAAGGCAGCCGTGTACGACAGGTAGGTGAACACCGTCGCCGCCACCAGGATGGCCGCGAGAACCGCCGCCGCAATGCGGACGTGGCTGCGCTTTGTCTCGATGTCCGACATCGCGTCCTACCCGGAGAGATTGAAATTGCCGGACGCGCCGTAGACGGCGAGTGAGATGAACAGGGTGATGGTGACGACCACGATCAGCGAGGTACGCACCGCCTGCCCGACGGCGATGCCGACGCCGACAGGTCCGCCGGACGCGTTGTATCCGTAATAGGTGTGCACGAGCATGACGGCGATCGACATCACGATGGCCTGCAGGAACGACCACAGCAGATCGCTGGGGATCAGGAACGTGTTGAAGTAGTGGTCGTACAGGCCGGCTGACTGACCGTTGATGAACACCGTGGTGAAGCGCGCCGCGAAGAACGCCGCCAGCACCGACAGCGAATAGAGCGGGATGATCGCGATCATCCCGGCCATCAGTCGGGTGGAGACCAGGTAGGACACCGAGTGCACGGCCATCGACTCGACGGCGTCGATCTCCTCCGAGACACGCATCGCACCGAGCTGTGCGGTGGTACCGGCGCCGATCGTGGCCGCCAGTGCGATCCCGGCGATCACGGGCGCGACGATGCGCACGTTGAGGAAGGCCGACAGGAAGCCGGTCAGGGCCTCGATGCCGATGTTGCCGAGCGACGAGTAGCCCTGAACGGCGATGACACCGCCCGAGGCCAGCGTGAGGAACGCCGCGACGCCGACGGTTCCGCCGATCATCACGAGCGCGCCGGCGCCCATGGTCATCTCGGCGATGTTGCGGATCGTCTCCTTGCGGTACCGCATCACCGCATTGGGTACGTAGCGGATGGTCTCGCCGTAGAACAACGCCTGCTCGCCGACGATGTCGACGACCCGCGGTGCCCAACGGAACGCCCGGCGCAAGCGGACGGTGGTATCGAAACTCATTACCGCACCAGCACTCTCACACCGACCGCGGTCATGATCACATTGATCACGAAGAGGCAGATGAACGCATAGACCACCGTCTCGTTCACCGCGACACCGACGCCCTTGGGACCACCCTGCACCGTCAGCCCGCGGTAGCAGCCCACCAGACCCGCCACCACACCGAAGAGCAACGCCTTGATCTCGGCGAGGACGAGCTCGCCCAGACCAGTCAGGACGGTGAGTCCGTTGATGAACGATCCGGGGTTGACGCCCTGCAGGAAGACCGAGAACACATAGCCGCCGGCCAGACCGATCGCGCAGACCAGGCCGTTGAGCAGCAGTGCCACCACGGTCGAGGCCAGCACGCGCGGCACCACGAGACGCTGGATCGGGTCGATGCCCAGCACGCGCATCGCGTCGATCTCTTCGCGGATGGTGCGGGCGCCGAGGTCCGCGCAGATCGCCGTCGCGCCTGCGCCGGCGACCACCAGCACCGTCACGACGGGTCCGAGCTGGGTGATGGTGCCGAATGCCGTGCCGGCACCGGACAGATCGGCCGCGCCGATCTCGCGCAGCAGGATGTTGAGCGTGAAGGCCACCAGCACCGTGAACGGAATGGCCACCAGAAGCGTCGGGATCAAGGAGACCCGCGCGATCATCCATGTCTGGTCCAGGAACTCCCGGAACTGGAACGGACGCCTGAAGATCTTGACGAAGGTGTCGATCGACATCTCGAAGAAGCCGCCCACCGCCCTCGCCGGTGCCGCGAGTTGTTCGATCAACCTCGGCTCCGTTCTCGGGTCGGGGTGCGTCGGACTTCGATCGCGGCGAAGAGGTCGAAACCCTCAGCCGAGTCGATCTTCCCACCCCTGTTTTGGACGCTGCTTTGCGTGAGCCGGATCATACTAACTAGAACACGTTCGCACTGTCAAAGATGGACAACTACCTCGGAGAAAGCAGGAAATCCCAGTTCAGCGGCACTGTGACTCAGGTCATTCTAGAACGTGTTCTAGCGCCTTTCAGGCCCTGACATCCGAGACTGTCAGTCTCGGCTCTCCATCAGCTCGGTCGCGGAGAATCCGCGCTCAGGGTCCCGTCCAGCAAAGTACTGGCGCAGCGTGGCCCCGAGCTCGGCGGGCTCCCACGCGGCCGATTCCGCGGTGAAGTGGGCCTCTGCGACGGGTGCCGCGACGAGCGTCACCTTGGGACCGTAGACGATGAACAGCTGCCCGTTGACTGCTTCCGATGCAGGAGCGGCCAGAAAGCGCACCAGCGTCACGACGTGGTCGGTCGACAGCGGGTCCACCTCGCCGGTCGCGAGCTCGGGTGCGTCCCCGAAAACTCCCGCCGTCATGGCGGTACGCGCCCGGGGCGCGATCGCGTTGGCCCGCACCCCGAAGCGGTCCAGCGCCCGCGCCGCAGACAGCGTCAGCGCGGTGATCCCGGCCTTGGCCGCTCCGTAGTTCGGCTGTCCGACCGGACCCGAAAGGCCGGCCTCCGAGGAGGTGTTGACGATGCGGCCGTACACCCGGCCGTCGCCGGCCTTCGCCTTCGCGCGCCAGTACGTCGCGGCGTTCCGGGTCAGCAGGAAGTGACCACGCAGATGCACGGCGATGACGGCGTCCCACTCCTCGTCGGACATGTTGAACAGGATCCGGTCGCGGGTGATCCCGGCGTTGTTCACGACGATGGCGAGCCCGCCCAGGCCGTCGGCCGTCTCGACCAGCTCATCGGCCGTCGACCGCTGGCTGATGTCACCGGCGACCGCAACGCCCTTCGACCCCGCCGCGGCGATCTCGTCGAGGACGTCGGACTGGTCGAGTGCGGCCTGCATGTCATTGACCACGACTGTGGCCCCGGCAGCGGCCAGGCCGATCGCCTCGGCGCGGCCGAGCCCGGCGGCGGCCCCGGTCACCACGGCGACGCGTCCGGAGAGGTCGTTCAGATCGGCAGTCGAATCATTGCTGGGAGTGGTCAATTTATGAATACCTCTAGTCTCTGCGGATCAGGGCTGCGCGGGGGCACTCGGCGATGGACTGCTCGGCGAGGTCCTCCTGGCCGGCGGGCACCGGATCGGCTGTCACCACCGCGTAGTCGTCGTCATCCAGATCGAAGATGTCGGGGGCAATTCCCACGCAGACCGCGTTGCCCTCGCAGCGATCCCGGTCGACTTCCACTCGCATGTCAGCTCCCTCGCACTCGTCGCGACGATCTGTGGCAACGGGCCGGCCACACTCAGTGGTCAGAATACGACCCAGTGGGGCGGCCCCCGGATGATACCGGCCTGGACCCTCACACTAGAACGTGTTACAACCGGGTGGAAACCCAGGCGTCCGAGGACCCGAGACAGTGAGGACGAGGCGATGCGGATCGGCTACAGCCCCGAACAGGAGGAGTTGCGCCGCGAGCTGCGGTCCTACTTCGCCAAACTCATGACGCCCGAGCGGGCCGAAGCGCTCGCGTCCAACGACGGCGAGATGGGACGCGGCAACGTCTACCGCGAGACCGTCGCACAGATGGGCAAGGACGGCTGGCTGACGCTGTCGTGGCCCACGGAGTTCGGCGGCCAGGCCCGCCCGCCGATCGACGGGCTGATCTTCACCGACGAGGCCGCCATCGCGAACGTCCCCGTGCCGTTCCTGACGATCAACAGCGTGGCACCGACGATCATGCACTTCGGCACCGAGGAGCAGAAGAAGTTCTTTCTGCCGAAGATCGCGGCGGGCGATCTGCACTTCTCGATCGGCTACTCCGAACCGGGAGCCGGCACCGACCTCGCCGCGCTGCGCACCACCGCGGTGCACGACGGCGACGACTACGTCATCAACGGCCAGAAGATGTGGACCAGCCTCATCGCCTACGCCGACTACGTGTGGCTGGCGGTGCGCACCAACCCCGAAGCCAAGAAGCACCGCGGGATCTCGATGCTCATCGTGCCGACGACGGCCGAGGGATTCTCCTGGACACCCGTGCACACCATGTCGGGCGTCGACACCAGCGCCACCTACTACCAGGACGTGCGTGTTCCCAAGACGGCCTTGGTCGGCGAGGAGAACGGTGGCTGGAAGCTGGTCACCAACCAGCTCAACCACGAACGTGTCGCCCTGGTCTCAGCGCAGCCGATCTATGTGGCGCTCAACGCGGTTCGCGAATGGGCCCAGAACACCAAGGACCTCCACGGCAAACGGCTGGCCGACTCGGAGTGGGTGCAGCTCAACCTCGCCCGCGTCCACGCCAAGGCCGAGGTGCTCAAGCTCATCAACTGGGAGCTGGCGTCGGCGCAGGACGCCGCACCGTCACCCGCCGACGCATCGGCGGCCAAGGTCTACGGCACCGAGCTGGCCACCGAGGCCTACCGTCTTCTGATGGAGGTGCTCGGCACCTCGGCGACGCTGCGCGCCGACGCCAAGGGCGCGGTGCTGCGCGGCCGCATCGAGCGGATGCACCGGTCGGCGCTGATCCTCACGTTCGGCGGCGGCACCAATGAGATCCAGCGCGACATCATCGGCATGGTCGCGCTCGGGCTGCCCCGGGTCAACCGGTAGGGACGAGGAGACTTCGCATGGACTTTTCCACGACGGAAGCCGCAACCGATCTCGGCGGCCTGGTGCGCACCATCACCGAATCGGTGTGCACTCCGGAGCATCAGCGTCGGCTCGACGGCCTCGACCAGCGTTTCGACCGCGACCTGTGGCGCAAGCTGATCGACGCCGACGTGCTGTCCACCACCGCCCCGGAAGCGCTCGGCGGTGGTGGCTACGGGGCACTCGAAGAGGTGGCCGTCCAGGTGGCGCTCGGTCGCCAGCTGGCCGCAGTGCCGTATCTGGAGTCGGTCGTCCTCGGTGCCGGGGCCTTGGCGAAGTCGGATTCGCCTGCGCTACAGCAGGATTGGGCGGTGCCGGCGATCAGCGGCGACAAGGTGCTGACCGTCGCGATGGATGGCGAGATGGGGCAGGGACCGGTACAGGCGCAGGCGTCCGGCTCGGGCGTCCGGCTGACCGGTTCACGCACCCTGGTCCCGTACGGTCCAGTGGCCGACGCATTCCTCGTTCCGGCCGAGACAGACGGCGGCACCGTGGTGTTCCTGGTGGCCGCGGACGATCACGGTGTGACGGTCAACCCGCTGCAGACCACCGGACTGGGCAGCGTCGCGCTGGTCGAGTTCGACGGCGTGGAGGTCGAAGACGGCCGCCGGGTCGGCGGAGCGGACCTGGTGGCATGGTTGAACGAACGGGCCACGCTGGGGCGCACCGCCTTCCAGCTCGGCGTTCTGGAGCGCGCACTCGAGCTCACGGCGCTCTACGCCCGTGAGCGCGAGCAGTTCGACCGGCCGATCGGCAGCTTCCAGGCAGTGTCGGCGCGGCTCGCCGACGGCTACATCGACGTCAAGGGCCTGCGACTCACTTTGACTCAGGCGGCCTGGCGCGTGTCCGAAGACCTGCCCTCCGACCTCGAGGTCAGCTCCGCGGCGTTCTGGGCGGCCGAAGCCGGACATCGGGTCGCGCACACGGCGGTCCACGTCCACGGCGGGGTCGGCATCGACACGGATCATCCGGTGCACCGGTACTTCCTGGCGGCCAAGCAGACCGAGTTCGCCGTCGGCGGGGCGACCGGCCAGCTGCTGCGGATCGGCCGCGAGCTGGCCGACACCCCTGTCTGATCGGTGAATTCCGAGCCACCGACCGTTTCGCGGCTGCTCGAGCCGCTGACGGACGTCGACGATCGCGGTGTGCACGCCGACGATTCGTTCGTCAGCTGGCGAGAGCACATCCGGGCCGGGGCCGCGCTCGGCTCGGCGCTGCGCGCCCGCCTCGATCCCGCGCGGCCACCGCACGTGGGTGTCCTCCTGGGTAACACGCCGTTCTTCTCCTCGGTGCTCGTCGCCGCCGCGCTCGCCGGCGTGGTACCGGTGGGCCTCAACCCGACCCGGCGGGGCGCCGCGCTGGCCAGTGACATCGCCCGTGCGGACTGCCAACTGGTGCTCGCTGACGAGGACGCGGTCGTCCCCGACGGCCCCGACGTCCCTGACGTCGCCGACGTGACCTCCCCGGGGTTCGTCGCCGAGATCGCCGCGCATCGCGACGCACCCGTGCGGTTCCCCGATCCCGATCCCGACGAGCTGTTCATGCTCATCTTCACCTCGGGTACCAGCGGGGACCCCAAGGCCGTGCGGGTCACCCACGAGAAGGTCGCGTTTCCCGGGCGGATGCTCGCCGACCGGTTCGGCCTCGGTCCGGCAGACACCTTCTACCTGTCCATGCCGCTGTTCCACTCCAACGCCGTGATGGCCGGGTGGGCGGTCGCGGTGGCGGCGGGCGGCTCGATCGCGTTGCGGCGCAGGTTTTCCGCATCCGGATTCATCCCGGACGTCCGCCGGTACGGCGCCACCTACGCCAACTACGTCGGTAAACCGCTGTCCTACGTCCTGGCCACCCCCGAGCGCGACGACGATGCCGACAACCCGCTGAAGTTCCTCTACGGCAACGAGGGTGCCCCGCGCGATCTCGACCGGTTCGCCGAACGCTTCGGTGTCACGGTCGTCGACGGTTTCGGATCGACCGAGGGTGGCGTATCGATCGCCCGCACGCCCGACACCCCGGACGGTGCGCTGGGCCCGCTCACCGACGAGGTCGCGATCCTGGACGTCGACACCGGCGAGCCGTGTCCGCCCGGTCGAGTCGGTGAGCTGGTCAACCCCAAGGGACGCGGGCAGTTCCGCGGCTACTACCGCGACGAGGACGCCGAGTCGGCACGGATGGCCGGCGGGATGTACCACAGCGGCGACCTGGCGTACGCGGACGAGAACGGCTTCATCTTCTTCGCCGGGAGGCTCGGCGACTGGATGCGTGTCGACGGCGAAAACCTCGGCACCGCACCGATCGAGCGCATCCTGCTGCGCCACGACGACATCATCGAGGTCGCCGTCTACCCGATTCCCGACCCGGCGGTGGGCGACCAGGTGATGGCTGCGCTGGTGCTGCGCCCGGGCGCAGGGTTCGACGCCGGGGCATTCCGGGCCTTCCTGGCCGCACAACCCGACCTCGGTCCCAAGCAGTGGCCGTCTTACGTGCGCATCGCAACGACGCTGCCGCGCACCGAGACGTTCAAGGTGCTCAAGCGGCAGCTGTCCGCCGAGGGCACCGACTGCGACGATCCGGTCTACCCCGTCGAGCGCTGACCCGGGCCGGGGTGGGTGAACGGACCGCGCCAGGCGGCCGGCCGGTACCGACGCACGGCCTGCTCGACGCGCGCGGCCGCCGGCCCGTAGGGCGGCACCGTGAATCGGTAACAGCCGGCGGACAGCCCGCGCTCGGGTGGCGGGACCGGTTGCCAATCACCCTTGAGTGCCGGATGATTCGACGCGTACGCGGTGTCCATCAGGTACACCTCCAAGCCGCTGAGCCGCCGCGTGGTCCCACCCCGGTGTCGGCCGACGTACGCACCGAAACCCACCGCCGCGATCTCGTGCCAGGCGATGGTGGCGGTGCGCTTTCCGTCGAACGGATGGATGCCCTCGGCGTCGATCTCAACCCCCATACCGCGGGTCACCTTCGGAACCCGCCAGCAGACCCAGAGGAACGGAATCGCCAGCACTGCAGCTACGACGCCCAGGAAGATCCGCTCGCCTCGGTTGTAGTCGCCGCACACCGCGTCCAGAAGGGGCCACACCCAGAGCATCGCCGTCACCGAGAGCATGACCACCGCCAGGGCGGGCGTCCACCTCGTCAGCACGATCCGCTCCGAGGAACCGACTGCCGTCACGGACGCCACGGTAGCGTGGCCGAGGTGGGGTACCGCGAATTTCCGGCGCCGCACCACCTGCGCGATCTCGTCGAATGCGCCTGGACCCGAGATCCCGGTGGGCCGGCCCGGGTGCTGCCCGACGGCTGCATGGATCTGATCAAGATGGACGGGACCGTCGTCGTCGCCGGGCCGGACACCTTCGCCTCGGTCGCCGAAGGCCGGCCGGAGCCGTTGGCCGGGTTGCGTTTCCGACCCGGGGCGCTGCCCCGGCTGATCGGGGTGCCCGCCGCCGAATTGAGAGATGGTCGGACACCGCTTGCCGACGTCACCTCCGTACCGCGGGCCGCCACGCTGACGGAGCTGGCCACCGTGCTGGCGGCGGACCGTCGGACCGACGAGACCGCACCCTGGCCGTTGTCGACGCTCGCACACGTCACCAGCCGGCTGGCCGCGGGGGCGTCCGTGGGTGACATCGCTGACGAGATCGGGCGCTCGACCCGGTCGCTGCAGCGCCAGTGCGCCGCGATCTACGGATACGGTCCGGCCATGCTGCGCCGGATCCTGCGTTTCCGGCTCGCGGTGGCGATGCTGCGCTCGGGCATGCCGTACGCACGGGTGGCCGCGGCGGCAGGCTACGCCGATCAGCCGCATCTGCACCGCGAGGCGCGGGTCTTGTCCGGGATGTCGCTCGGTCAGCTGGCCGACGGGGCGAACAGATCCACTGAAGTGCCGTCGGGGTCCTCGACCGTCGCATAGCGCTGCCCCCACGGCGCGTCGAACGGCTCGAGCCTGCCGGGATGCCCCGCTGCAGTGAGTTTCTCGAACAGTTCGTCCACCGCCGCAGGCGAGGTCAGGCCGAACGCGATCGCCACCCGGCCGGTCGATGCCGGTGGTGCCCAACCGGGATGCATGCCGGCGATCACCTCCTCGGTGTCGAAGGCCAGCCGGTTTCCACCGGGCAGTTCCACTTCGACGTGCGGGCCCTCCGGCTCGGGCACCGCCAGGCCGATCAGTCGATAGAAATCCAGGGTGGATCGCAGATCCCTGCAGACGATCTCGATGACCGTCGACGTCACACGAATGTCCATGTCGCCGACACTAAGTGCGGGCGCGCATCGGGTCGTGAACGAATCGGACACGCCCCGACACTGGGACGAAATGTAACCGTCTTGTCGTAGTGGCGCACTTCCGAGAGGTCAGGGGGTTACGCTTCGCCGTCGACGTTTCGCCAACACCGAGGAGTGATCCATGAGAGCCACTGCGCTGACAGGTGCGGCAGCGGCCGCCGCCGCGCTGGCAGTCGTCCTGTCCGGCTGCGGGTCGAACAGCGATTCAGCCGAATCGACCACCGCGAGTTCCTCGAGCGCCGAGAGCTCTGCGACGTCCGCCGAGTCCGGCGCACCGGAGACGGCAGCGGACGCATCCGAATCCCCCGCCCCCGGCAGCACCGTCGCCGACTACCTCAACGAGAACGAGATCGCCCAGGTGGCCGTCCAGCCCGGGGAGAACGGCGCACCCCAGGTCGACCTGCCGACGCCGCAGGGATGGACGCAGAAGAACGAGGGCCTGCCCGAAGGCGCATACGGCGGTATCGCCTACACCGAACCCGATGCCGCGCCGGACTTCCCGCCCACCATCTTCGCTTACCTGTCCCGGCTCGACGGCCCCGCCGATCCCGCCGCGATCCTTGGTGCGGCCCCGAACGAGGTGCTCGGTCTCGAGGGCTTCCAGGGCAGCCCCGGTGCTGCAGAGAAGCTGAGCGGCTTCGACGCCTTCGAGATCGCCGGCCAGTACATGCAGGAGGGTAAGCCGACGTTCGTCGCGCAGAAGACGGTCGTGATCCCCGGTCCGGACGCTCTCTACATGCTGCAGCTCAACGCATACTCCAAGCCTGAACAGCAGGACAAGCTCGGTGCCGCGATGGGTCAGATCGACTCGCAGACGCAGATCACGTTCTCCAGGTAAGCGTCTCGGCGGCAACCGGATTCAGTTGTCCCGGATACCGTCGAGGCGTCGAGAAGCCTCCTCGAAACCACTCACCAGCTCGGCGATGATGTCGGCGACGGGACGGATCTCGTTCATCCGGCCGACGATCTGACCCACCGGCATCGACACGGTGTCCGGGTTGTCCGACTCGTTCATCCGCTGATGGGCCTCGCTCACCAGGATGTTCTGCAGCGGCATGGGCAACGGGTCCGGCGCGTCCGGCGCCTCCCACGCCTCGGTCCACTTCGTCTTCAGCAGCCGGGCAGGCTTCCCGGTGTAGATGCGGCGGCGCACGGTGTCGCTGGAGGTGGCGCGCAGCATCGCCTCCTGAATCGTCGACACCCCGCTCGACTTGCGGTGTCCGAGATCGTATTCGGCGGCGGTCAAGAATGCCGAGCCCATCCACACACCCGACGCGCCCAGCGCCAACGCCGCGGCGACCTGTCGTCCGGTGCCGATGCCGCCGGCCGCAAGCACGGGCGCCCGGCCGTCGAGTGCATCGACGATCTCCGGCCACAACACCATCGAGCCGATCTCGCCGGTGTGTCCGCCGGCTTCGTGCCCCTGGGCGACGACGATGTCGACGCCGTTCTCGGCATGGCGCTGAGCGTGTTTGGCACTACCGGCGAGCGCCGCAACCGGCACGCCCGCCTCGTGCACCTGGTCGATGACGTCCTTGGGCGGTGAACCCAGCGCGTTGGCGATCAGCTTGATCGGGTGCTTGAGCGCGACCTCGACGTGCGAGCGCGCGACCGAGTGCAGCCAACCGAGAACGCCTTCGTTGCGGTCCCCGTCCTCGGGCAGCGGCGGGACACCCAGATCGGCCAGCGTCTTGTCGACGAAATCGCGGTGAGTCTGCGGGATGAGTTTGTTGATGTCGACCGCGGTGCCCTCGGTCGGGATCTTCGCGGGCATCACCACATCGACGCCGTACGGTTTGCCCTCGGTGTTCTCGTCCATCCACTGCAGGACGTTCTCGAGGTCGTCGGCGTCGTTGAACCGCACGCAACCCAGCACACCCATGCCGCCGGCGCGGGTCACTGCGGCGGCCACTTTCTCCGACGGGGTGAAGACGAAGATCGGGTACTCGATCCCGAAGCGGTCACACAGTTCGGTACGCATGGTCATCTTCTCCCGTCGCCCGTGCTCACTTGGCGCCGACGTGGTTGGCGTGTGTCTCGTCGGCCGGACGCGACTCGGTCTGTTCTTTCGCCCAGCGGTAGTCGGGCTTACCCGCGGGGGTGCGCTGGATCTCGTCGGCCCACCAGATCTTTCGCGGCACCTTGTATCCCGCGATCTCGTTGCGCACGAACGCGTCCAGTTCACTCAGCGACGGCGCGGCGCCCTTTCGGCGGGCGATCACGGCTGCGACGCACTGGCCGAAGCGTTCGTCGGGCACGCCGACCACCAGCGCGTCGAAGACGTCCGGGTGACCCTTGAGTGCGCCCTCGACCTCCTCCGGGTAGATCTTCTCACCGCCGCTGTTGATCGACTGCGATCCGCGTCCGAGCATCGTGACGCTGCCGTCCTCTTCGACCGTCGCGTAGTCACCTGGAATCGCGTAGCGCACACCGTTGATCACTCGGAAGGTCTGCCGGGTTTTCTCTTCGTCCTTGTAGTAGCCGAGCGGGATGTGACCGCGTTTGGCGATCATGCCGCGCACACCGCTACCGGGCTTGACCTCATTGCCGTCGTCGTCGATCACCACGACGTTCTTGTCGATGGTGACGCGCGGGCCGCCGGTGTGGGTCTGCCCCTTGGCCACCACGCTCGACCCGCCGAACCCGGTCTCCGAGGAGCCGATCGAGTCGGTGATGATCCGGTTGGGCAGCAGTTCGAGCAGCTGATCCTTGAGCGCGGGCGAGAACAGCGCAGCGGTGCTGGCCAGCAGGAACAGACTGGACAGGTCGAACTCCTCGCCGCTTTCCCGATGCCGGACCAGCGCGTCGAGCAGGGGGCGGGCCATGGCGTCGCCGGTGAAGAACAGCAGGTTGACCTTGTGCTCAGCGCACGTGCGCCACACCTCTTCTGGGTCGAATTCGGGCGCCAGCACCACGGTCTGTCCGCCGAACAACGCCATCCAGGTGGCCGACTGCGTCGCGCCGTGGATCATCGGCGGGATCGGATACCGGATCATCGGCGCGTTCTCTTTCGCCTGCTTGGCCAATCCGTACTCGTCGGCGACCGGCTCACCCGTGGCGAAGTCGGTGCCGCCGAACAGCACCCGGTAGACGTCCTCGTGGCGCCACATCACGCCTTTCGGGAAACCCGTGGTGCCGCCGGTGTACAGCAGATAGATGTCGTCCTCGCTGCGCGGTCCGAAATCGCGCTCCGGCGAGGCCTGCTCCAGGGCGGCGTAGAACTCGACACCGCCGTAGCCCGAGAAGTCCTCGGTGCTGCCGTCCTCGACCACCAGGACCGTATGGAGGCCGGGGACCTCGGGCAGCACGTTGGCGACGCGGGGACTGTACTGCCGCTCGTGGATCAGCGCGACCATGTCGGAGTTCTCGAACAGATAGCGCAGTTCGCCCTCGACGTAGCGGAAGTTGACGTTGACCGCGATGGCGCCGGCCTTGACGATGCCGACCATGCCGATGACGATCTCGATGCGGTTGCGGCAGTACAGGCCGACCTTCTCGTCCTTCTTGACGCCCCGGTCGAGAAGGTAGTGCGCGAGCCGATTGGCCCGCTCCTCGAGTTGGCCGTAGGTCAGCGTTTCGTCGCCACTGATCAGGGCGACACGGTCAGGCACGGCGTCGATGGCGTGCTCGGCAAGATCGGCGATGTTCAGGGCCACGGACCCAAACTAGAACGTGTTACATTTCCTGACAAGTCGCTGTTTTCGACGCAGAAAGGCGGACTCCCGTGAGCGCACCCGAGAAGGGCCCCGACGCCCTCGTTGAGCAGCGCGGACACACGTTGATCGTCACACTCAACCGGCCCGAGGCCCGGAACGCGCTCTCGACCGAGATGCTCTCGATCATGGTCGACGCGTGGGACCGCGTGGACAACGATCCGGAGATCCGGACGTGCATCCTGACCGGGGCGGGCGGCTACTTCTGCGCGGGTATGGACCTCAAGGCCGCGACGGCACGGCCGCCGGGCGATTCGTTCAAGGACGGCAGCTACGACCCGTCGCGCATCGACGGCCTGCTCAAGGGCCGACGGTTGACCAAACCGCTGATCGCCGCCGTCGAGGGCCCTGCGATCGCAGGCGGGACCGAGATCCTTCAGGGCACCGACATCCGCATCGCCGGCGAGAGCGCGAAGTTCGGCATCTCCGAGGCGAAGTGGAGCCTCTACCCGATGGGCGGCTCGGCGGTGCGGCTCGTGCGTCAGATCCCGTACACGATCGCGCTCGACCTGCTGCTGACCGGCAGGCACATCCTGGCCCCGGAGGCCAAGGAGATCGGGCTGATCGGCTACGTGGTGCCCGACGGTTCGGCGCTGGAGAAGGCGCTCGAGATCGCCGAGATCATCAACAACAACGGGCCGCTGGCCGTGCAGGCGATCCTGCGGTCGATCCGCGAGACCGAGGGTCTGCACGAGAACGACGCGTTCAAGATCGACACGAAGATCGGTATCGAGGTCTTCCTGTCCGACGACGCCAAGGAGGGCCCGCTGGCCTTCAAGGAGAAGCGGGCGCCGAACTTCACGATGCGCTGAGGTTCAGCGGCGCGGCGCGGCGGCGGGCAGAAACGCCTCCCCCCGCTCGCGGTCCAGATAGGTGCTCGCCTTGTTCTTCAGGAAGAACAGGTAGACCACCAGCGACACCGCGATGCACACGGTGACGTACCCGATGAACAGCGGGACCTGGTCGCGCGCCTTCATCGCCTGGTAGATCAGCGGCGCAGTGCCGCCGAAGATCGAATTGGCCAGTGCGTAGCCCAGTCCGACACCGAGCGCCCGCACGTGGGCCGGGAACAGTTCCGACTTCACCAGCGCGTTGATCGACGTGTATCCGGTGAGGATCACGTAGCCGACCGCGACCAGCAGGAAAGACACGAATGGCGACTGGGTTTCGGGCAGGAACGTGATCAGCACGTAGGTGTAGAACAACCCACCGACGCCGAAGAACACCAGCATCGGCTTGCGACCGACCTTGTCGCTGAGGATCCCGCCGAGCGGTTGCAGCAGCATCAGGAAGATCAACCCGATGAGGTTGATCCACGTGGCCGTCATCGACTCACCCTTGTAGGTGCTCTTGACGATGGCCGGTGCGTTGACGCTGTAGGTATAGAACGCGACCGTGCCGCCGAGGGTGATCAGGAAGCACATCAGCAGCGGCTTGCGGTAGGTGGTGAACAGCACCCGCAGCGAGCCGGCGTCCTTCTCCTCGCCCGCCTTCGCCTTCTCGATGACCTCCTCGGACAGCGACTCGTCCATCGACCGGCGCAGCCAGAACACCACCACCGCCGCCACGCCGCCGATGGCGAAGCCGATCCGCCAGCCGAACGAGCGCAGCTGGTCGTCGGTGAGGAACGCGTCGAGCACCAGCAGCGTGAACTGGGCGAGCACGTGACCGCCGACCAGTGTCACGTACTGGAACGAGGAGAAGAATCCACGTCGTTCGCGAGTCGCCGCCTCCGACATGTACGTCGCCGACGTCCCGTACTCACCGCCGGTCGCGAAGCCCTGTACCAGCCGGGCCAGGATCAGCACGACCGCCGCGGCTGCGCCGATGCTGGCCTGCGACGGCACCAGCGCGATCACCGCCGAGCAGAGCGCCATCAGCGACACGCTGAACGTCAACGCCGCCCGCCGCCCCCGCCGATCTGCGTACCGGCCGAAGAACCAGGATCCGACCGGCCGCATGATGAACGTGACCGCGAAGATCGCGTACACGTACACCGTCGAGTTCTTCTCCGACTCGTCGAAGAACTGAGCCTCGAAATACGGCGCGAACACCGTGTAGATGTAGACGTCGTACCACTCGACGAGGTTGCCCGACGAACCCCTGATGGTGTTCCAGATCGCCCGCCGGGTCTGCGCGGGTGTCGACGGGGCCGGGATCGGTGCTGACGGAGCGCTCATCCCGCATCACGGTAGTGCAGCCCCGTGATGCGCACCGCTGATTCGCTCGCTAGTCGAGGACGCGCTTGGTCGGGGTGAAGACCACCGGCATGGCCTCGGGCCCGCTGACGAAGTTCGCCGGCCGCAGCGGGACGTCGCCGCCGTCGGCGAGCCGCAGATCGGGTAGCCGCTCCAGCACCTTGGTCAGCATCAGCCGCAGCTCGAGGCGGGCCAGCTGGTTGCCGAGGCAGAAGTGGGTGCCGAAGCCGAAAGCCAGGTGGCTGTTCGGGTTCCGATCGATGGTGAAGGATTCAGGGTTGTCGAAGACCGACTCGTCGAAGTTGGCCGACTCGAACATCAGCATGATCTTCTCGCCGGACTTCAGCTCTGCCCCGTGGAAGTCGGTGTCCGCGGTGAGCGTGCGGCACATGTTCTTCACCGGCGACGTCCAACGCAGCATCTCCTCGATCGCGCCGGGGAGAAGTTCCCTGTCGGCGACCAGCCGCTCCCACTGATCGCGGTGGCGCAGCACCTGCTCGGTGCCGCCCGACAGCGTGTGCCGGGTGGTCTCGTCGCCGCCGATCAGGATGAGAAGGGTCTCGAAGACGATCTCGTCGTCGGTCATCCGGGACCCCTCGACCTCGGCGTTGACGAGGATGGAGAACAGGTCGTCGGTCGGCTGGTCGCGCCGCTTGGCGATCACGTCCATGGTGAATGCGGTGTACGCGGCGAAGGTGTCCATCAACTTCTGGATCACCAGATCGTCCACATGGGAGCTCAACCCGCACACCAGGTCGTCGGACCAGGTGAGCAGCATCTCGCGCTCGGTGGGCAGCACCCCGAGCATGTCGCCGATCACGGCCATCGGCAGCGGTGCGGCGATGTCGCGGACGAAGTCGCACTCACCGCGTTCGCACACCGCGTCGATCAACGTGTCGCACAGCCGCTCGATCGACGGCACCTTGTCCATCACCCGCTTACGGGTGAACCCGGAGTTGACGAGTTTGCGCCGCAACAGGTGTGCCGGGTCGTCCATGTCGATCATGTACGGCATGCCCGGCTGGTCCGGTCGGATACCGCCGGTCGACGAGAACAACTCGGGGTTGCGCTCGGCGTCGAGCACCGCCTGATAGGTCGCCGCGGCTGCCAGTCCGTTGCGATCGCGGAACACCGGCTCGTTGGCCCGCATCCAGCGGTAGGCCTCGCGGGCGCCGCGGTCGGCGTAGAAGGTCCCGTCGGTCAGGTCGACGTCGGGTTTGGTGGTGCTGGACAGGACCTGTGTCATCGAATCTCCCTGGCGTCACCGAACGTCATCTCGACATTGGCAGAGGATTGGCTGGCGAATGCGCGCTTCGGTAGACCCAGCGCGCGGAGTTCGTCCGCATAGGGGTGCTCCCCCAGCCGGAGCCGGGCGCCGCCGAGGCGGACCCGCATGCCGGAGTTGCGCATCTCCCACGGAATCTCACGGGTGACGCCGTCGCGGTGGCTGTAGGTGGTGAGCACCTGCGGTTTGCCGGTGAGGGCCGACGGCAACGGCACGCCAGGCTTGTACTCGATCCCCGCGATCAGCTTGCCGTGTTCACTGACGTCGAAGTCGAAAGTGCCCATCTCCCGCACGGTGAAGTCGGCCATGATCTTCGGGAAGCCCCAGATGCGCTGTCCTGCTTCGAGGGTGAAGCCCTGGTTGACGGGCAGGTGATGGATGAATGCGGCCGCCGACTGCAGCGAGGCCAGACCGCGCAGCGTCTTACCCGGCGGGCTGACCATGACGGCGGTACCGAATTCGTGGTACTTCCCCAGATCCCCGTCGTGGTAGCGGACGAGCATCAGCATCGTCACCGCCCGGCCCGGCCGCAGTTCGAACACTCGCAGCCCGCTGTAGTCGATCATGCGCTGGGCGGCGGCGGCGTCGACCGAGAACATGGCGACGTGAGTGTCGGCTCTGCGGATCCGCACCGGCATCGTCAGGACCGTGCCCTGGATGGTGTAGGTGGAGCTTCCCTCGGGAACGGCGGTGGTGTCGGATGAGCGCTTACGCGAAGACCCAGTGGTATCGGTCACATGACGAACTTAGAACGTGTTCTAGACACCATGCAACAAGTGTCTACTAGACCAGCGCGGCGAGATCCCGGATCTGCTCGACAGACCGCGCCCCGGCCACCATCATCGTGACGCCGGAGGCCTCCCATGCCTTGATCTGCTCCTGCACATAGGCGAGGTCACCGACGATGGCCGAGTCGTCCACCAGTTCGTCGGGAATGACCTTCGCCGCCTCGTCTTTCCGATCGGAGCGGAACAGTTTCGTGACGTCGTCGACGACGTCGGCGTACCCCATCCGGCGGTACACGTCGGCGTGGAAGTTGGTGTCCTCCGCGCCCATACCGCCCATGTAGAGCGCCAGGTGCGGCTTCATCAGCTCCATGATCGCCGGCCGGTCGTCGGTGACCACGACCTGTGCGGTGGCGCAGATCTCGAACGTCTCCCGGGTTCGGCGCGCACCCGGCCGGGCGAAGCCCTCGTCGAGCCACTCGTTGTACATACCGGCGATGCGGGGCGAGTAGAAGATCGGCAGCCAGCCGTCGCAGATCTCGGCGGCGAGCGCGACGTTCTTGGGCCCCTCGGCGCCGAGCATCACCGGGATGTCGGCACGCAACGGATGAGTGATGGGCTTGAGGTTCTTGCCCAACCCGGTGGTGCCCTCGCCGGTCAGCGGCAGTGGATAGTGCGGACCGGCGCTGTGCACCGGGGCCTCGCGCGCCCACACCTGACGCAGGATGTCGACGTACTCGCGGGTGCGGGCGAGCGGTTTGGGGAACTTCGCGCCGTACCAACCCTCGACCACCTGCGGACCGGACACCCCGAGGCCGAGGATGTGCCGGCCGCCGGACAGGTGATCCAGCGTCAGCGCCGCCATCGCGCACGCGGTGGGCGTGCGCGCCGACAACTGGATCACCGATGTGCCGAGCCGCATCCGGGTGGTCTCGCGGCCCCACCACGCCAGCGGCGTGTAGGCGTCCGAGCCCCACGCCTCGGCGGTGAACACCGTGTCGAAGCCGGCGTCCTCGGCCGCGGCGACCAGTTCGGCGTGGTTGGTCGGCGGCTGCGCTCCCCAATATCCGAGTTGGAGTCCGAGCTTCATTGCGGCCGCCTCTCTAGCCTGTCTACCTGGTCCCTTGAATCCATTCTTAGAACCTGTTCTACTCGATGCCGTGACCACCAGCCAAAGCAGCCCGGTGCAGATCGATCCCCATGAGCCGCCGCTTTCAGCGCCTCTGAGGCTGTCTTTCGACTACACCCGTTCAGTAGGACCACTCCTCGGCGAGTTCTTCACTGCCCTGCGTGAGCGACGCATCGTCGGAGTGCGTGGATCCGACGGCCGCGTCCTCGTTCCGCCCGCCGAATACGACCCGGTCACCTGCGAACAGCTGACCGAGATCGTACCGGTGAGCAGCGTCGGGACCGTCGTGTCCTGGACCTGGCAGCCCGCGCCGCTCGAAGGCCAACCACTGGACCGCCCATTCGCGTGGGCGTTGGTGAAACTCGACGGGGCCGACACCCCGCTGCTCCACGCCGTCGACGCCGGCTCGTCCGACGCGATCAGCACCGGAGCGCGGGTGCACGCGCACTGGGTCGACGAACCCGTGGGAGCCATCACCGACATCGCCTACTTCGCATTGGGCGACCAGGCCGAGGACGTTCCGCCACCCGCGGACGGTCTCGAGCCGGTGACGATGCTGGTGTCCCCCAGTTCCATCGAGATCCAGCACACCGCATCGCTTCCGGAGAGCACCTTCCTGCGCGCGCTCGAGCAGGGCAAGCTCCTCGGTGCGCGCACGGGCCAGGACGGCAAGGTGTACTTCCCGCCGAGAGAAGCCAATCCGGCCACCGGCCTGGAGCTCGACAACTACGTCGAACTGCCCGACAAGGGAACGGTCACGACATTCGCGATCATCAACATCCCGTTCGCCGGGCAGCGGATCAAGCCGCCTTACGTCGCGGCATACGTCCTGCTCGACGGCGCCGACATCCCGTTCCTGCACCTGGTCACCGAGATCGATCCGGCCGACGTGCGGATGGGCATGCGGGTTCAGGCGGTGTGGAAGCCCAAGGAGGAGTGGGGCCTCGGCATCGACAACATCGACTACTTCCGGCCGACGGGTGAGCCCGACGCCGACTACGACACCTACAAGCATCACCTGTAAAGGGCCGACCACATGACCTACCAGCGAGAAGCGGAGCGGAATCGCGCATGAATGATGTCGCCGTCGTCGGGTTCGCGCATGCGCCCCACGTCCGTCGCACCAACGGCACCACCAACGGTGTCGAGATGCTGATGCCGTGTTTCCGCCAGCTGTACAGCGAGCTCGGGATCAGCCAGACCGACCTCGGCTTCTGGTGCTCGGGGTCCTCCGATTACCTTGCCGGCCGGGCCTTCTCGTTCATCTCCGCGATCGACTCGATCGGCGCGGTTCCGCCGATCAACGAATCGCACGTCGAGATGGACGCTGCCTGGGCGCTGTACGAGGCATACATCAAGATCCTCACCGGTGAGGTCGAGACCGCGCTGGTCTACGGGTTCGGCAAGTCGTCTGCCGGCACCCTGCGCCGCGTCCTGGCGTTGCAGACCGACCCGTACACAGTGGCACCGCTGTGGCCTGACTCGGTCAGCATGGCGGGTCTGCAGGCGCGGTTCGGCCTGGACGCCGGTAAGTGGACCGCCGAGCAGATGGCCCAGGTCGCGCTCGAGGCGCAGGCCGCCGCGCCGCGTACCGACTCCCTGGAACCGGCGTCGAGTATCGAAGAGCTGCTCGAGCAGCCTTATTTCGCGGATCCGCTGCGGCGCCACGACATCGCCCCGATCACCGACGGTGCGTCGGCGATCGTGCTGGCCGCCGGCGACAGGGCCCGCGAGCTGCGCGAGCGCCCGGCGTGGATCACCGGCATCGAGCACCGCATCGAGACGCCGGTGCTGGGGGCGCGTGACCTGACCACCTCGCCGTCGACCGCCGCGTCGGCACAGGCCGCCACCGGGGGCGACACCGCCTCGATCGACGTCGCCGAGATCTACGCTCCGTTCACCCACCAGCAGCTGATCCTCACCGAGGCGATCGGTCTGAACGGGTCGACGAAGATCAACCCGTCCGGCGGAGCGCTGGCGGCCAACCCGATGTTCTCGGCGGGGCTGGAGCGGATCGGCTTCGCGGCCCGCCACATCTTCGAGGGCAACGCCTCGCGGGTGCTGGCCCATGCCACCAGCGGCCCTGTGCTGCAACAGAATCTGGTCGCGGTCCTGGAGGGGAAGAACTGATGGCGAAGAAGCTCGCAGCCGTCCTCGGCACCGGTCAGACGAAGTACGTCGCCAAGCGCAAGGACGTCTCGATGAACGGCCTGGTGCGCGAGGCGATCGATCGGGCGCTCGCCGACGCCGGCGCCACCATGGCCGACATCGACGCCGTCGTCGTCGGCAAGGCCCCGGACTTCTTCGAGGGCGTCATGATGCCCGAGTTGTTCATGGTCGATGCCACCGGCGCGACCAACAAGCCCCTGATCCGCGTGCACACCGCCGGGTCGGTGGGCGGATCGACGGCCGTCGTCGCGGCCAGCCTCGTCCAGTCCGGCAAGTACCGCCGGGTGCTGACGATGGCCTGGGAGAAGCAGTCGGAATCCAATGCCATGTGGGCGCTGAGCATTCCGGTGCCCTTCACCAAGCCCGTCGGCGCCGGCGCGGGCGGCTATTTCGCACCGCACGTGCGCGCCTACATCCGCCGCTCCGGTGCGCCGACCCACATCGGCGCGATGGTCGCGGTCAAGGACCGCCTCAACGGTGCCAGGAATCCGCTGGCGCACCTGCAGCAGGCCGACATCACGTTGGAGAAGGTGATGGAGTCGCCGATGCTGTGGGATCCGATTCGCTATGACGAGACCTGCCCGTCCTCCGACGGCGCGGCCGCCATGGTCATCGGTGACGAGCAGAGCGCCGACGCCCGGGTGGCCGAGGGGCATCCGGTGGCGTGGATCCACGCCACCGCCCTGCGCACCGAACCGCTGGCCTATGCCGGGCGCGACCAGGTCAACCCGCAGGCCAGCCGGGACGCCGCGGCAGCGCTGTGGAAGGCCGCCGGCATCGAGAGCCCGATCGACGAGATCGACGTCGCCGAGGTGTATGTGCCGTTCTCGTGGTACGAGCCGATGTGGCTGGAGAGCCTGGGCTTCGCCGCGGAGGGCGAGGGCTGGAAGCTCACCGAGGCAGGCGAAACGGCGATGACCGGCCGCATCCCGTTCAATCCGTCCGGCGGCGTGCTGTCGTCCAACCCGATCGGCGCCTCGGGTATGATCCGGTTCGCCGAGTCGGCGATCCAGGTGATGGGCAAGGGCGGCGAACACCAGGTGCAGGGCGCCCGCAAGGCGTTGGGCCACGCGTACGGCGGTGGCGCGCAGTACTTCTCGATGTGGGTGGTCGGCGCCGACAAGCCAGTCGCCAAATGACCCGGATGCAGTACACGATCAGCATCGCGTTCAGCCCGCTCGACCAGCTGATCGAGATCGCCAAGGCAGCTGAGGAACTCGGCTTCAACAGTATCGCGCTGCCCGACTCGATCTTCTACTTCGAGAAGCAGTCCGTCGACTATCCCTACACCGCCGACGGAAAGCGGATGTTCGACGAGAACTCGCCCTGGGTCGATCCATTGATCCTCGCGGGTGCGTTGGGGGCGGTGACGTCGAAGCTGCGCTTCTACACCAACGTGATGAAACTCGGCTCACGCAACCCGCTGTTGCTGGCCCGCCAGGTCGGGTCGGTGGCGAACCTGACCAACAACCGTTTCGGCTTCGGTGTCGGGATCGGCTGGGCTCCTGAGGAATTCGAGTGGTGTGGGGTGCCCTACGCGAAGCGCGGCAAGCGCGTCGACGAGATGATCGACGTCATCAAGCTGGTTCTCGCCGGCGGCATGGTCGAACACCACGGTGAGTTCTACGATTTCGACCGACTCCAGATGAGCCCCGCGCCGTCGGTGCCGGTGCCGTTCTACGTCGGCGGCCACACCGATGTGGCGCTCAAGCGGGCGGTGCGCGTCGGCGATGGCTGGACCAGCGCGATGATGACGTGCGACCAGTTGGCCGAGACGATCAAGAAGCTCAAGACGCTGCTGGCCGACGCCGGGCGCGCCGACGACCCGTTCGAATACCAGGCCGTGTGCATCGACAAGTTCGGCGTGGATGGCCATCGCGACCTGGTCGCCGCCGGTGTCACCGACTACATCGGCATTCCGTGGGTGTTCGACGGCCTCGCCTTCGATGCTCCGGTGGGCGAGAAGATCGACTCGATGAAGCGCTTCGCCGACACCTACATCCACTCTGGGTGGCAGCAGCAGTAGTCCGCCGCGCTCCGGGCTAGCGCGACAACCGGTCGGCCGCGGCCGTCGCGACGCCGAACGCGAGGCGCTTGGCCCGCTTGGCGGCGGCAGTCAGCGCGTTCGAACGGCGCGCTGCGAGCACCACCTCATCGCCGGTCCGCACCGCGCCCCCGGTGTCGACCCAGCAGTAGCTGCCCAGGCACCGGTTCGCCCTGGCGGCCACCACCTTGGTGATGCGGCGGTCGACATCCAGACCCGGTTGCGCTCGGCTGGGGACCACGCACCGGATCGTCGGCATCGTCACCTCGAGCACCGTCCCGCCGAGCGTCAGCCGCCCGCCCGTCCAGCGGTGTTCGGGCAATCCGCCGTCCGGATCGTCGAGTGCCAGCAGCACGTTGGGCCGGAACCGGCGCACATCCACCTCGGCGCCGATCTCCGCACCGATCGTCGCCAGGCTGGTCTGGCTCATCACGTGCACGGGCGCGAGGTCGACGAACATGCCCGGCGGAGTCGAGTACCGCGCGAAGGTCATCAGATCCGAGATCCGCATCATCGACACGTCCGGCAGCTTCTCGTTCTCGGTGATGCCGAAGTCGGTGCGCAGCGCCGCGATCGAGGTGTTGTCGCGTTCCGCCTTGCTGAGCCGGTGCAGGCTGAGGTCACCGGCCGGCGGCAACGCGGTCAGGCGCACCTCACGGCCGGCCAATTCGGACAATTTCGCGTGCACGGCCTCGTCGCGGCCGGACACCACCGTGCCGTCCGGGAAGGTGATCTCGACGTCGGGCACATTCCCCGGACCGGCGTCGCTCGGTGTCGGCTCGGGGTAGCGAGCGGTCGCGGTGAGCAGCGCAGGTACTCGACGGGCCGACAGTGTCACATCGCGTGCCACATCGCGCACCGCCCACAGCCGGTCGCCCAGGACGCCGTGCTCGCCGATGTCCGCCTGCTCGATGCGCTCACCGCCCAGCGACTTGACCGGATACCGCCACAGCCCGGCCACCTGTCCGACTCGCATGGCTCTACGGTATGCCCCGGGCAACGGCTGGATGGACCCGGTTCAGCACCCCTGTCCGCGGGTATGCCGCAGGTCACCCGCCAATCATTGCGAGACCACCCGGCAAAACTGTAACGTGTTCTAGTTAGAAGCCAAGATACTGGAGGCGCCAGGTGAAGACCGACACCGCTCACAGCGGCATCCGTGAGATCGACACGGGATCGCTGCCTGACCGCTTTGCCCGTGGCTGGCACTGCCTGGGCCCCGTCAAGGACTACCTGGACGGCGAACCGCACGGCATCGAGATCTTCGGGACCATGCTGGTGGTGTTCGCCGACTCGCAGGGCGAGGTGAAGATCCTCGACGGCTACTGCCGCCACATGGGGGGCAACCTGAGCCAGGGCACCATCAAGGGCGATACCGTCGCCTGCCCCTTCCACGACTGGCGCTGGGGTGGTGACGGCAAGTGCAAGCTGGTCCCCTACGCCAAGCGCACTCCGCGGCTGGCGCGGACCCGGGCGTGGCACACCGACGTCCGTGGCGGTCTGCTGTTCGTCTGGCACGACCACGAGGGCAATCCACCGCCGGAAGAGGTCCGGATCCCGGAGATCCCGGAGTTCGAGAGCGACGAGTGGACCGAGTGGCGCTGGAACACGATGCTCATCGAGGGCAGCAACTGCCGCGAGATCATCGACAACGTCACCGACATGGCGCACTTCTTCTACATCCACTACGGCCTGCCGACCTACTTCAAGAACGTCTTCGAGGGCCACATCGCCAGCCAGTACCTGCACAACGTCGGCCGGCCCGACGTCGGCGACATGGGCACCACCTATGGAGAGGCGCATCTGGACTCCGAGGCGTCGTACTTCGGACCGTCGTTCATGATCAACTGGCTGCACAACAACTACGGCGGATTCAAGGCCGAGTCGATCCTGATCAACTGCCACTACCCCGTGACCCAGGATTCGTTCGTCCTGCAGTGGGGCGTGATCGTCGAGAAGCCCAAGGGCCTCGACGAGAAGACCACCGACAAGCTGGCCCGGGTGTTCACCGAAGGCGTCAGCAAGGGCTTCCTGCAGGATGTCGAGATCTGGAAGCACAAGACCCGCATCGACAATCCGCTGCTGGTCGAGGAGGACGGCGCCGTCTACCAGCTACGCCGCTGGTATCAGCAGTTCTACGTCGACGTCGCCGACGTCACCCCGGAGATGACCGACCGCTTCGAGATCGAGGTCGACACCACCGCCGCCAACGAGTACTGGCACGGTGAGATCGCGGAGAACCTCAAGCGTCGGGACGCCGAGAAGGACGCCGGTGCCGGAAGCGAGAAAGAGAAGGCTGAACAGGGGGCACCGTAGTGGCCCCGCGCGAACAGGCGCCCGACGTCGATTCGCTCGCGCGATCGATGCTCGAGCTCTACGGCGCCCACGATGACGACGACCACCCCGCCGGCGGCAACGGTCGCACCGGATCGTGGTCGAAGGCGCCGGCCTTCCCGCCCGACCGGGCGGCGGCGCTGCGCGAGGCCACGGCTCGAGACCGGGAGCGGTATCTGACGTCGGGGCTGGTGTCTGTCGACTGTCGCTTCTGTCATGTCTCCGTCGACGTCAAGAAGCTGGGTCCCGGACATACCGCGGTGCAGTGGAACGGCGAGGCGGCGTCCCGGTGCGCGTTCTTCAGCGAGGTCAGGCAGTCCGGCGGGCAGCCCGCCCGGTCGAAGTCCTGCCCCAGGCTGGCCGACAGCATCAAGCACGCGGTCGCCGAGGGGTGTCTCGAGGAGTTCTCGAGCGCCCCATCCCCCGGCGACGGCTGACGTACTCAGAGCCCCTTGAAGCGTTCTTTGACCTGTTCGTCGGTGAGGCCGTAGTCGCTCAGCGAGTAGGAGTGCTTGGGCGCACGCGGCCCCTTCTTGCTGTCCTCGTGGCTGCGTTCCATGGCCGCGCGCGAGTCGTCGGTGACCTCGATACCGAAGTGCCGGTAGATGGCCTCGACCTGGGCCACCGGGTCCTTGATGAAGTCGAAGTAGTCCATGTCGTAGAACTGTGCCGGATCCAGCTTGGCGCGTTCGGCGTTGAACCGCTCGAGCCCGCGTGACCAGGTCTCCATCGAATCGGCGCCGATGACGTCGCCGACGAACGTGTTCGACCAGCCCGCGGTGGTGTGCTGCGCCAGCGAACACATCGACGCCATCAGCGTTTCCGGCGGACGGTGGCACTGGATCACCAGCGCGTCCGGGTACGTCGCGAACAGCGCGTCGAGGGCGAACAGGTGACTCGGATTCTTGAGCACCCAGCGCTTCTCGGGATCGTTGAGTCCGATCAGCTGCAGGTTGCGACGGTGCCGCCGGTAGGGCTTGGTCCAGTCCTGGCGGGCCAGCCACTGCGCGTAGCCCGGGATGTGCGCCAGCGTCTCGTACGACACCGAGTGCAGGGACTGCCGCAGCAGCTGCCAGCACTCCTCGACCTCGTCGGCGGTCATGTAGTGCAGCCCGGTGTAGTCCGGGTTCTCCTCGTGCGCCTTGGTGAACTGGGCGTCCAGCTGCTGGAAAACCGGGTTCTGCGACCAGGTTTCGCGCGGCGGGCGGGGCTGCGGGAATTCCGCGAGCCACAGCTCCAGCCCCTGGTGACGGGGGTCGGCGGCGAGCAGCCGGTGCAGCGCCGTGGTGCCGGTGCGCGGCAGGCCCGTGACGAAGATGGGCTTTTCGATCGGCACGTCGACGTGCTGCGGATACTGCTTGAACGCCGCCTCCGACACCAACCGCGCCACCAGCGCGTTGCGGACGAAGAACCGCTGCATCTTGCTGCCGAGCTCGGTCAGATCCGCCTCGCGGGCGTACGAGTCGAGCAGCACGCCGAGCGCTTCCTTGTAGTTGTCGTCGTCGGAACCGAAGTCGTCGAGACCGCAGGCCTTGGTGGCCGAGGCGTGCAGATCCTCGACGGTGCCGACGTTCGTTCTGGTCGTCACGCCTTGTACTCCCCGCAGTTGACGTCGAGTGTCTGACCGGTGATCCCGCTGGACAGATCACTGGCCATGAACAGGATCGCCGAAGCCACCTCGTCCTCGGTCGGCAACCGCTTGAGGTCGCTGTTGACTGCGGCGGCGTTGTAGATGTCGTCGACCGAGGTGCCGTACTTGTTCGCCTGGTGCTCGAAGTAACTCTTGAGCGTGCCGCCCCAGATGTATCCCGGCAGAATCGAATTGACCCGGATGCCTTGTTCGCCCAGCTCGGTGGCCAGTGACTGCGACATCGCCAGGAGTGCGGACTTGGCCATCTTGTAGGCACCGTACTTCGCCTGCGAGTGGCGCACGACCATCGAATTCACGTTGACCACCGAACCGTTGGCCTCGGCGAGGGCGGGGGTGAATCCCTGGATCATCCGCAGCGCGCCGAACACCGTCAGCTCGATGGCGTCCTTCATGTGCTCGAAAGTCGTGTTGGCCAACGGTTTCATCGACGGCACCCGGAAGGCGTTGTTGATCAGCACGTCGACCCTGCCGTATTCCTGCAGCGTCTGCTCGACGAGGTTGTTCACCTGAGCCTCGTCGGTGATGTCGGTGCCGATCGACACCGCGCGCCTGCCGAGGTCGGTGACCTGCCGCGCGACGTCCTCGAGGCGCTCGACGGTGCGCGCGGCCAGCACCAGATCCGCACCCTCCTCAGCGCAGCGCCGCGCCAGTGTGGTGCCCAGCGCAGGACCCACACCGCTGACGACGACGACCTTGTCTTGGAGCAGGCCGTGAGGTGACGCAGCCATGTCTAACCCACCATTCTTTCGCCGATTTGCTTCTGGCGCAGCGCGATCCGCGCGCGCCAGTCCTCTTCTGAGATCTTGTTGGCATCGTGGTACGGCAGCGCCGAGGCGACCTGGTCGATGTCGACGATCTCCATCGTCGGGCCGTCGGCCTCGGTCAGCTCGCGCGATACCCGCTGCCAGCGGAATTGCAGGTATCCCTTGGCGTGGCCGAGCGTCTCGCACCAGTTGGTGACGCCGGGATTGGCGTCGGAGACCACGATGCGGATCTTTCCGTCCGGATCGGCCTGTGCCTGTGTTCCGTTGAGCGATGTCTGGTGGTTGATGTAGTCGAGTGAGATGTACCAGAGGCTGCCGAGCTGGAACCCGACATACGGCGCGTCGCTGACCGGCAGCGTGATCACGATCGCCTGATCGGACCGCAGGTCGTAGTGACCGACCGACGAGTACTGCGTGGCCAGGCCGCCGGGTGTCAGGCGCGGAGCGGTCAGGGTGTTGACCGGCAGCGTGTCGTAGAACCACTTCGGGAACTGCAGCCAGGTCTTGACCCGTTGCACGAGTTGTTTTCCGGCGACGGTGTAGCGCTTTTCGATCAGCTCCCTGCTCAGCGGCGGCGGCGCGGTGCCCTCGGTGTCGGTCCGCGCGATCGCGAAGCTGCCGCGCTGTGCCGACCAGTCGTTGTAGACCTCGCGGATCACCAGCTGCGCCGGCACCTCCGGAGTGAATCGCCACTCGAAGGTGCCGTCGGCGGCGATGTCGAGTTTGCGGTCGTCGAACGCGGTCTCACTGTCGGGCACGACCTCGTCGGTGTACTCCCCGCCGATGAGCTGGAAGCTGACATCGGTGGTGGTGCCCCTCCTGCCGGTCACGACATATTCGTGGCCGGGTAGCACCCGGGTACCGAAGTACATGGTGTCGGGGTTGTCGAGCCCCATCTTGGTGAACGGCCCGGTGCCGCTGTGCAGGAACGGGTGGTCGCGGTCGTAGTCGAAGGCGACGTGCGTACACGCGGCGATACAGCCGGCCAGATACTGCAGGCCTTCGAGTAGATCGGCTTCGGTTTCGATGAACGGAGCGGCGGCGACGAGGCCTTCGGCCTCCGCGATGGCCTCGACGAACGGTGTGGAGTACACCGTGCCGAAACTAGAACCTGTTCTACCAGGAGTCAATATATCGATCGGCGCGTTCCATATATGGACCGTGCGGTAGCCTCGCGGCCATGGCCGATCCGGCGTTCTCGGGACGTTCCTCACCCCCGACCGATCGGGTGGTGGCGATCCTCGACTTCTTGGCAGGCCGGCCGGAGGAACGCTTCGGCGTCTCCGAGCTGGCCCGCCGCGTCGGACTGACCAAGCCCACGTGTCTGGGCATCGTCACCTCGCTCAGCGAGGCCGGATACCTCGTACGCGATCCGGTCGACAAGTCCTACCGATTGGGACCGTCGCTGATCACGCTCGGGCACCGCGCCCAGGAGTCGTTGCGCGTCAGCCCCGCAGCTCGGCAGGAACTCCACCGGCTCTCGGCCCGGTTCGGCGTCACCGTCGCGCTCTCGGGCGTGATCGACGACCGGATCACCCTGTTGGACCTCGTCGCGCCCACCGGGGTGCGGACCGGAGTGGAGGTCGGACAGAGTTACCCCTTCGCACCACCGGTCGGGCTCATGTTCGTGCTGTGGGACGACGAGGCCACTCGCAGCTGGCTGGCCAAGGAGCCGACCCTGCCGCTGCGCACCGATGACGACCGGCTGAACCGGGTCATCGCGGCCTGCCGTGCCGACGGCTATCTGGTCGAACGCCTGACCACCGGGGGGCGACGGCTGTACGCGCTGATGGCCGGGATGTCGGCGACGCTGCCCGACGAACTGCGCGCGCTGCTGGGAGAGCTGGTGTCCGACATCGGCGAGCGGGTCCATCTGCGTGATGAGGACGGTTCCGAAGGACGACGCCGCACTGCCCGTTTCGATATCAGCGTGATCTCCGCACCGGTATTCGACCACTACCGGCGGCAGGTGATGGTGGCCTCCATGCACATCGGGGCCGCGCTGACCGATGCGGAGATCGTCGGGCGGGCCCGCGCTCTGGTGTCCACCGCCGATGCGGTGACCGCCCAGCTCGGTGGCCTGAAGCCCGGTTGACGACGCATCAGCCCGCAGAGCGCCTGCGCAGCGAGATGGGGAGCCCGTCGGCCGGTGTGGGCCCGGTGCCCCAGCTCAGCAGGGGCTCGTAGCCGGCGGGCACGCGCCACTCACAGCGCCGCAGCAGGTGATGCATGATCACCTTGACGTTCATGTCGGCGAACTGCTGGCCGAGGCACTTGTGCACGCCACCACCGAACGGCGCGAATGCATAGCGGTGCACCGGTTTCGGGTCGGCGCCTTCGAGGAAGCGACCCGGATCGAAGCGATCCGGGTCGGGCCACCAGTCGGACAGCCGCATCGAGGCGTAGACATTGATCGCCACCTGGCTCTTACGTGGAATGAAATGCCCCGCCACCTCCGTGTCGGCGATCGCCTGACGGAACAGGGTGCCGGCCGGGGCGTACATCCGCAGGGCCTCCTTGAACGCGGCGTCGAGCAACGGGTACCCGGCCGCCAGGTCGGACATCGTGAGTTCGTCGTTCGGGTCGGCGAGTGCCTCGTCTCGCAACAGGTTCTGCCACTGGATGTTCCGGCCGAGTTCATAGACCAGCATGGAGACGGCTATGGCGCTGGTGTCGTGGGCGGCCATCAGCAAAAAGATCATGTGGTTGACGATGTCGCCGTCGCTGAAGCGGTCGCCGTCCTCGGTGCGGACACGGCAGAGCATGGAGAACAGATCAGTGCCGTCACCGGCTCGCCGCGCCGGAACCGCATCCGCGAAGTAGCGTTCGAGCCGCGTCCGCGCGCGCAGTCCGCGTGCCCAGGTGCCGCCGGGCACGTCTGCGCGGATCAGCGCCTGGCCGCCGCACACCGTGTCGTGGAAGTCGGCAGACAGACGGTCGGACTCTGCGCCCAGCCGCGCGCCGACGAAGACTTCGGCGGCCTGGTCGAGCAGCAGGCGCTTGACCGAGGGATAGAAGTGGAAGCCGGTCGCGGTCGGCCAGCCCGCGATGGCGTTCTCGATCCCGGGACGCATGAGCTCCAGATAGCCGTCGAGGGCGGAGCGGGTGAAGGCGTGCTGCATGATCCGGCGGTGGTCGCGGTGCTCGTCGAAGTCGAGCAGCATGATGCCCCGATGGAAGAACGGCCCGATCACCGGCGCCCAGCCGCGGGTGCTGGAGAACGCCTTGTCCTTGTTGATCCAGGCCGTCTCCAGCGCCTCGGGCCCCATCAGTTGGACGACGCGAAAGCCGACACCGCCGGCCCAGGACACCGGACCGTAGCGCTCATAGCGCCGGCGCGCGAAGTCGAGCGGGTCGGCGATCGAGCTCATCACGTGGCCCAGCACCGGAAATCCGTAGTCTCCCAGCACCGGTTCGAGTCCTGAGCCCGGCGGCGGGTCGGCCAGCGCCCGCACGCGGCTGGGATACCGCGATGTCAGGCGGGCTGCCGCCGACTGCACCCGATGCCTGGCCGCCGCCACCGGATCGGGACTCAAGACGGTCACCGGCCCACGCGATCGAGATAGCCGCGTCGTGCCGCGGGGTCGTAGTGACCCGGCGGTCGGCCCATGGTCACGAAGCTCTTCACCCTGTGCAGCAACGGTTCCGGCACCGCCTCCTCGAGCAGACCCACCACACCCAGCCAGCGGGGCACCGTGACCTCACGGCGAGTGTGTCGCGCGCTGTCGGCGATCGCCGTCGCGATGTGTTCCGGCTGACGGGTGGGCAGCCAGTCCAGCGCGACCCCGGCGGTGAGTTCGGTATGTACGGCGGTGGGAAGTACGGTACTCAACGTGACTGCACTGGAGGCGATCTCGGCGCGAACAGCTCGCGACAGCGCGGCGACGGCGTACTTGGTGGCGCTGTAGACCGAGATTCCCGGTGTGGTGACCTTGGCCGCCATCGACGCGACGTTGACGATGTGGCCGTGGTCGCGGTCGAGCATGCCCGGAAGGAAAGCATGCATGCCGTTGATGACGCCAACCAGGTTGACGGCCACCTCGCGGTGGTACAGCTCCACCCGTTGATCGGTGAATGCGCCCATGAGCTGGATTCCGGCGTTGTTGACCAGCATGGCCGGCGGCCCGTCACCGCTGGCCGCCTGGTGGAAGGCCGACACACTGGCCGCGTCGGTGACATCGAGATACATTCCGCGTGAACCTATTTCGCGGCTCGCACGATCGACCTCCTCGGTGTCGATGTCACCGATCCATACGCGCGCGCCGCGTCGGACCAGTTCTGCGGCAGTCGCCCGTCCGATACCCCGGGCCCCGCCGGTCACACAGGCGACGGCGCCGTCCAGGTCGATCATGACCGACCACCACATTCGTCGCTGAAGTGCCGGAGGGCGAAGTACGCGATCAGTCGCCGCTCACCGTCAGGCATCGACAGCAACGCCCGGCCCAGGTACACACCGGGAATCAGTTCGACGATCTCGTCACGGGTGCGCTTGATCGGGAAGGTGCGCACGCTCGGATTCCGGTACTGCGCGGGCGAGTAGTCCAAGGCCCGTACCTGATTGAACGGCGCCACTGCGGCGGTGTCGATGCAGTGGTCGAACCCGAACCCGTGCACTTCCGGTCCGACCCGATGCAGGCCGCCGTAGTGGGGTACCACCGCGCGCAGGGTGTACTTCGCCAGCGGACTGAGCCGGTTGAACCCGGTTCCGGCCTCGACGTCGAAGGTCTTACCGCGCCAGGTGGGATCGATCTTCATCAGCGGATTGGCCAGGTGCGCCTCGGGGATGCCGAACAGCTTGCCCACGATCAGGCCCTCCATGGCGCCGTGCGGACCCTCGGGAGCGGCGCCGCGCGCGAACAGTTCGGCCAGTTGTTCATGGCGTGCGTGATCGCCCAACTCCCGGACGTACGCCCAGATCAGCCGGCGCGCGACGGCAGGCCGCTCACCGGCGACATCCCGTAGTTCGGTGAGTACCGAAGTACCGGGGGCCGCGCTGGTGTCCACAAGGGTCTCCTCATCTCAGAATTCTGGCACGACTTCGTGCCAATTTATCTGGTACCGAACCGTGCCAGAATGGTGCGGTGCTGTCAAGACTGCGGGCGTCAGACCGCCGCCATGGGTGCGACGATCATTCGGTGGCCGAGAAACCGCGACGCAGTTATGGCGGGCTGAGCGCTGATGCCCGCCGCCAGCAGCGACGCGCACGGCTGCTGGAGGCTGCCACGGACGCCATCGCCGGCGGGGAGTGGCGCACCACCACCGTCGACAAACTGTGCTCCGGCGCCGGCCTGAACAAGCGCTACTTCTACGAGAATTTCGCCGACCTGGACGAAGTCGCGACCGCCACCGTCGACGACATCGCCGACCGGGTTCGGGCCGACACCACGGCCGCACTGGTTCGTACGGCCGGCGAACCGCTCGACGTCCAGGCGTGGGCGGCCGTGGAGGCGCTGGTGCACGCTCTGGTCGGTGATCCGCGACGGGGAAGGATCCTGCTGGGCGGCGTCGCGAGTTCGTCGGCACTGCATCAACATCGCAGCGCCGTCATGAACAGCCTCACCGCCGTCCTGGTGGCCCACGCCCGGTCCGTGCACGACGTCGAACTCGAGAAGGATCCCCTGGCTGCCATTGCGCCGGCGTTCATCGTCGGCGGCACCGCGGATGCGATCCTGGCCTACCTGGACGGCCGCGCCGACATCTCCGTCGAGGCACTCGTCACCGGCCTCGCCACGCTCTGGCTCATCACCGGAAACGGTGCCGCCGAAGTGGCCCGGCAACGGCTGGCCGACTGAGAGCCACGCTCAGCTGACCGATGCCAACGCGAAGGGCAGCACCTCGGGCGCACCGGCGGCACGGACCACGCGGGCGGCCATGGTGAGCGTCCACCCGGTGTCGGCGACGTCGTCCACCAGCAGCACCGGCCCCCCGGGGTCGCCCAGGTCGGGCGTTGCCCACGAATCATGCAGACCGGCAACGCGATAGGCGGAGTTTGCGGCGGTCACCGGTCGGCGCTCCGGGCGGTAGGACAGTGTGCCGAGGTCGGCCAGACGACCCAGTCGGGCCAGTCGCTCGGTCAGCGACCGGATCAGCAGTGGACGGGTGTTCGAGTCGAGGCCGAGCACGGCCACCGGTCGGGTCTGCCAGTTCCATGCGGCCAGCACGTCGACCGCCGCACGCACCACGTCGTCGGACACCTCGCCGTCGGGCTCGTCGAGCAGTCGCCGCAACCGCGTCCCCCAGCCCAGATCGGTCAGCCGGCCGATGACCCGACCCGTCGCGGGACCGTCGACGATGCGCCCACTGAGATCCAGACCGAGCTTGGCCAGCCCCGAGGGCCACTGCCGGCGGGCACTGAGCTCCACACCCGGCCGCATCAACTGCCTGCGGACGTCGTCGGTGTCCGCCGCGTCGACATCGGCGGTGAAATCAGCCCCGGCACAATTGTCGCACCGACCGCAGCGCTCCCCGTCTCGCAGCTCCGGATCGTCGAGTTGGCCGCGCAGAAACGTCATCCGGCAGCCCGTGGTGTCCTGGTAGTCGAGCATCGCCTGCTGCTCGCGGCGGCGCGCCTCGTCGAGGCGCCGATAGCGGTCCTCGTCGTAGACCCACGGCGCACCGGTGCTCAGCCAGCCGCCCTTGACCCGACGGACCGCACCGTCGACGTCGAGCACCTTGAGCACCATCTCCAGCCTGCTGCGGTTGAGGTCCACGAGCGGCTCGAGCGCCACCGTCGACTGTGGGCGGTCGACCTCCAGGGCCCCGATCACCTTGCGCACCATCGGTTCCGACGGGAATGCGACAGACGCGAAGTACCGCCAGACTTCCTGGTCCTCCCGGCCGGGCAGCAGCACGACGTCCGCGCTCGCGGTGGCGCGGCCGGCACGGCCGACCTGTTGGTAGTAGGCGATCGGCGACGACGGCGCACCGAGGTGCACGACGAATCCGAGGTCGGGTTTGTCGAAACCCATTCCGAGCGCTGACGTCGCGACGAGCGCCTTGACGCGGTTGGCCAGCAGGTCGGATTCGAGCTGCTCGCGTTCGGTCGGATCGGTGGAACCCGTGTACGCGGCCACGGTATGCCCGCGTTCGCGCAGCAGCGCCGCGATGTCGTGGGCCTGGGCCACGGTGAGGGTGTAGATGATGCCCGAACCCGGCAGCTCGCCGAGGTGTGCGGCGATCCAGGCGGCCCGCTGGGCGGGGTTGCCCGCCTTCACGACCGACAGCCGCAGTGACTCCCGGTCCAGCCCGCCGCGCAGCACGAGCGTGTCGCGCCCGCCCACGCCGAGTTGACCGGCCACGTCCTCGACCACGCGGTCGTTGGCGGTCGCGGTGGTGGCGAGCACCGGGACGTCGTGTCCCAACTCACCGATGAGGGTGCGGATGCGGCGGTAGTCAGGCCGGAAGTCGTGCCCCCAGTCGGACACGCAGTGCGCCTCGTCGACGACGACGAGTCCGGCGTCGGCGGCCAGCGCGGGCATTACGTTGTCGCGAAAGTCGGGATTGTTCAGCCGTTCCGGGCTGACGAGCAGCACGTCGAGCTCCCCCTGCTGGACCCGTCCGTGGATGTCGTCCCACTCGGCGACGTTGCCGGAGTTGATCGTCGCCGCCTGCACACCGGCCCGCTCGGCCGCCGCGACCTGGTTGCGCATCAACGCCAGCAGCGGGGACACGATCACCGTCGGGCCGCGGCCTGCAGCGCGCAGCAGCTTGGCCGCGATGAAGTACACCGCCGACTTGCCCCATCCAGTGCGCTGTACGACCAGCGCCTGGCGGCGATCGACCACCAGTGCCTCGATCGCGGTCCACTGATCGTCGCGCAGGACCGCACCGGAACCCGCCAGCTGTTCGAGGATCTGCTGCGCGTCCGCACGGGTGGTCATCTGGGGCGAGCGAAGCGACGGGGGAAGGGTCACCGCTTCATCGTGCCCGCCTGCGCCGACAGCCCACAGCCGGGGTCGCAGCGCGGCGGCTCTCTATTGTCGATGTCATGGATGCCCCCGCACTCGCGAGCGCCAACCCGGAGATCGGCGGAGTGGCCGGCTGGGCGGTGTCGTTGATGGAGCGGCTCGGCGGCATCGGCGCGGGAGCAGCGATCGCCGCCGAGAACATCTTCCCTCCCCTGCCCAGCGAGATCATCCTGCCGTTGACCGGATTCGCCGCCGCTCGCGGCGAGATGTCGCTGTGGGAGGCCATCACCTGGACCACCATCGGATCCGTTCTGGGCGCGGTCGTGCTGTACCTGGTGGGCGCCGCCCTCGGGCGTGAGCGGGTGCACCGGTTGGTCGAGCGGTTACCGTTCTTCTCCATCGACGACCTCGCCAAGAGCGAGAAGTGGTTCCACCGGCACGGATCCAAGGCGGTGCTGTTCGGGCGCATGATTCCCGTCGTGCGCAGCCTGGTCTCGATTCCGGCCGGGATGTACCGCATGCCCATCACCCGCTTCGTCGCGCTCACCGCACTGGGCAGCGCGGCCTGGAACAGCCTGCTGGTGGTGGCCGGCTTCCACCTCGGCGGCAACTGGGAACTCGTGTCGTCGTGGGCGTCGCGCTACCAGTACATCGTCTTCGGGCTGGTCGCAGTGCTGGCCGCGGTGTGGTTGATGCGGCGGCGCAAATCCTCGACTACCGGATGACCAGCCAGATCGCGGCGAAATGGCAGATCGCCGCGGCGGCCGTGAAGGCATGGAAGATCTCGTGGTGCCCGAAGTGGTCGGGCCACGGGTTCGGCCAGCGCGTGCCGTAACAGATGGCACCGAGGTTGTAGAGGACCGCGCCGGCGATCAGCAGCGCGACCACCAGGGCGCCCGCGCCCAGCAGCAATGTGTCGGCGAACCAGATCGCCACGTAGCCGAGCAGGAGGTACAGCGGTACGCCCACCCATCGCGGCCCCGTCGGCCAGAGCACTTTCAGGACCACACCGGCGCCGGCACCCGACCACACGATGGTCAGCACCAGCGCCCCGGTGTGCGGCGGCATCGCCAGCACCGCGAGCGGCGTATACGTGGCCGCGATGAACACGAAGATCAACGAGTGATCGGCACGCATCATCCACTTGTGTGCGCCCGGCGACGTCCAGCGCACCCGGTGGTAGGTGGCGCTCACACCGAACATGGCGACGATGGCCATGACATAGATCAGTGCCGCCCACCCGGCGCCGGCGGACCGCGTACCGGTCCAGGCCAGGACCACCAGCACCGCGCCGCCGACGACGGCGCAGGCCGTCGCCACGACATGGATCCAGCCGCGAGCCCGGGGCGGGTCGAGGACCGGCGCGACGGCGACGTCGACCCCATCGGCGACGAGGAACGCCTCGTCACTCGCCGAGCGCTGTGTCAGAACATCTCCGATGTCGATGCAGCCGTCGCGATGGCGGCAGGGTTGGGTCAGGCGTTCAGCGCGCCGCGGCCCGTTCGCCGTCCATCTCGCGCTTGATCTCCAGGGCGATGTCGATCAGCTGGTCCTCCTGACCACCGATCAGCTTCCGCTGGCCCGCACGGTGCAACAGCTTGTGCGCGGGTACACCGTAGCGCTCGGACTGACGGATCGCATGTTTGAGGAAGCTCGAGTACACCCCGGAGTAGCCCATGATGAGCGCGTTGCGGTCCAGCAGGCATTCGGCCGGCATCGCGGGGGCGACGACCTCCTCGGCCGCGTCGGCGATGTCGAAGAAGTCGATACCGGTCTTCACGCCGATCTTGTCGAACACTCCGATGAGCGCCTCGACCGGCGCGTTGCCCGCGCCCGCGCCGAAGCGCCGACAGGACCCGTCGATCTGCTTGGCGCCGGCGCGCACCGCCTCGATGGAGTTGGCGACGCCGAGGCCGAGGTTCTCGTGACCATGGAAACCGACCTGGGCATCGTCACCCAGTTCGGCGACCAGCGCGGCCACCCGGTCACGGACGCCTTCGAGCACCAGCGCACCGGCCGAGTCCACGACATACACGCACTGACAGCCGGCATCGGCCATGATGCGGGCCTGTTTGGCGAGCTTCTCCGGTGGAATGGTGTGGCTCATCATCAGGAAGCCCACGGTCTCCAGACCGAGTTCCCGGGCCAGACCGAAGTGCTGGATCGACACGTCGGCCTCGGTGCAGTGGGTGGCGATCCGGCAGATCGAGCCGCCGTTGCTCTGCGCCTCCTTGATGTCCTCCTTGGTGCCCACACCGGGCAGCATGAGGAACGCGATCTTGGCGGTCTTGGCGGTCTCGGCCGCCAGCTTGATCAGCTCCTGTTCCGGGGTCTTGGAGAACCCGTAGTTGAAGCTGGAACCACCCAGCCCGTCCCCGTGGGTCACCTCGATGACCGGCACCCCCGCGGTGTCCAGCGCCGCGACGATCGCGCCCACCTCCTCAGCGGTGAACTGATGCCGCTTGTGGTGCGATCCGTCCCGCAGCGACGTGTCGGTCATCCGGATGTCCCACATCGGGTCGAAATAGATGTCGTCAACGTTGCTGCTGCTCATGCCTGTCCTCCTGCACCGGCCGTCGCCAGGGCTTCCTTGGCGATCTCCTCGCCGACCTTGGCCGCTGCTGCGGTCATGATGTCCAGATTCCCCGCGTAGGGCGGCAGATAGTCCCCGGCGCCCTCGACTTCCACGAACGTGGTGACCACCGCCTGCCCACCGGAGTTGATCGACGGATCGTCGAACTGCGGCTCGTTGAGCAGCCGGTAACCGGGCACGTAGGTCTGCACCTCGGCGACCACGTCGCGGATCGACGCCGCGATCGCATCACGGTCCGCATCCTCGGGGATGGCGCAGAAGATGGTGTCGCGCATGATCATCGGCGGGTCGGCGGGATTCAGGATGATGATCGCCTTACCGCGCTGCGCGCCACCGATACTCGACACCCCGGCACTGGTGGTCTTGGTGAACTCGTCGATGTTGGCGCGGGTGCCGGGGCCGGCCGAACTCGACGACACCGACGCCACGATCTCGGCGTAGGGCACCGTGCCGCCCTGCTCGGCGACCGCGCGGCTGACCGCGTACACGATCGGGATGGTCGCCTGCCCACCGCAGGTGATCATGTTGACGTTCGGCGCATTCAGGTGCTCCCGCAGATTCGCCGGTGGGATCACCGCGGGCCCGACCGCGGCCGGGGTCAGATCGATCGCCCGGATCCCGGCTTCCTCGTAGCGCGGCGCGGCGTCGCGATGCACGTAGGCACTGGTCGCCTCGAACACCAGATCCGGCTTGTCGTCCTGCGCGAGCAGCCAGTCCACTCCCTCGTGTGAGGTCTCCAGACCGAGCTTGCGGGCCCGTGCCAGACCCTCGGATTCGGGGTCGATACCGATCATCCACCGCGGTTCGAGGTACTCCGAGCGCTGCAGCTTGTAGAGCAGATCGGTACTGATGTTGCCGGACCCGACGATCGCGACTTGAAGTTTCTCCGGCATTGCGTCTCTCCCTGGCCTACTCGAAATTGAGCTTGACTGAACCTAACCCGGTGAAGTCGGCGACGAAATGGCTGCCGGGAGGTGCATCTATCGCACGGGTGCAGGAGCCGGGCAGCACGATGTCCCCGGCCCGCAGACGCACTCCGAAGCCCTCCACCTTGCGCGCCAGCCACGCCACCGCCGTCACGGGGTTGCCGAGCACCGCATCGCTGCGGCCTTCGGCCACCGTCTCACCGTTGTTGGTCAGCACGGCGTCGATGTTCTTGATGTCGATGTCCTTCGGCGAGACGCGCGCCTCGCCGAGCACCCATCCGGCCGACGACGCGTTGTCGGCGATGGTGTCGCACAGCTTGATCTTCCAGTTGTTGATGCGGGTGTCGATCAACTCGATCGCCGGCGCGAACGCCGCCGTCGCCGCCAGCACGTCCTGCTCGGTGCACCCGGCGCCGGGCAGATCGTCGGCCAGGATGAAGCCGACTTCGACCTCGACCCGCGGATAGAGGTAGTTCGCACTCTTGACGGGCCGATCCTCGAAGACCTGCATCTCGTCGAGCAGATGACCGTAGTCGGGCTCGTCGACGTTCATCATCTTCTGCATGGCCTCGCTGGAGAGGCCGACCTTGTGGCCGATGACGCGGGCGCCCTCGGCGACGCGCTGACGGATGTTGATGAGCTGGATCTCGTAGGCGTCGACGACATCGATATCGGGATGTGCGTCGGTCAGCGGCTTGAGCGGTACCCGGCTGCGTTCGGCCTCGGCCAGGTCGGCCGCCAACTGTTCACGCACCTCGGCACTGAGCATTTACGTGAAGTCCCCTCGTATCGTCGACCGGCGCAGTTGTGGGTCGGCCGGGCAATTCTATAACGTGTTCTACATGACCGGACAGGAGTACGACGTCGTCGTCGTGGGCAGCGGCGCCGCCGGCATGGTGGCCGCCCTCACCGCTGCTCACCAGGGCCTCTCGACAGTAGTCGTCGAGAAGGCTCCGCACTATGGGGGTTCCACTGCGCGGTCAGGCGGCGGCGTATGGATTCCGAACAACGAGGTACTCCGGCGCGCCGGGGTCAAGGACACCCGCGAAGCCGCGCGGCAGTACCTGCACTCGATCATCGGGGACGCGGTCGCTCCGGAGCGCATCGACACCTACCTCGACCGCGGCCCGGAGATGCTGTCGTTCGTCCTGGCGCATTCGCCGCTGAAGCTGTGCTGGGTGCCGGGCTACTCCGACTACTACCCCGAGACGCCCGGCGGGAAGCCGACCGGGCGTTCGGTGGAGCCCAAGCCGTTCGACGCGAAGAAGCTCGGAGAGGACCTTCCTGGGCTGGAGCCGCCGTACGGCAAGGTGCCGATGAACATGGTGGTGATGCAGCAGGACTATGTGCGGCTCAACCAGCTCAAGCGGCATCCGCGCGGACTCCTGCGCAGCCTCAAGGTCGGTGCGCGGTCGGTGTGGGCCAACGCCACCGGCAAGAACCTCGTCGGGATGGGGCGCGCGCTGATCGCCCCGCTGCGCATCGCGTTGCGCGACGCGGGTGTTCCGGTACTGCTGAACACGGCGCTGACCGACCTGTACGTCGAGGACGGGGTGGTCCGTGGGATCTACGTACGCGACACCACTGCGCCGGAAAGCAGTGAGCCGCGGTTGATCCGCGCCCGGCGCGGCGTGATCCTGGGCTCGGGCGGATTCGAGCACAACGAGCAGATGCGGGTGAAATACCAGCGTGCGCCGATCACCACCGAGTGGACCGTGGGTGCCAAAGCGAATACCGGCGACGGCATCCTGGCCGCCGAGAAGCTCGGCGCTGCACTGGAGGTCATGGAGGACGCGTGGTGGGGGCCGACGGTTCCGCTGGTGGACGCGCCCTGGTTCGCCCTGTCGGAGCGCAACTCCCCCGGATCGATCATCGTGAACATGTCGGGCAAGCGCTTCATGAACGAGTCGATGCCGTATGTCGAGGCGTGCCACCACATGTACGGCGGCGTGCACGGCCAGGGACCCGGCCCCGGTGAGAACATCCCGGCCTGGCTCATCTTCGATCAGCAGTACCGCGATCGATACATCTTCGCGGGTCTGCAGCCGGGACAGCGCATCCCGAAAAAGTGGCTGGAATCCGGCGTCATCATCAAAGCCGACAGCCTCAGCGAGCTGGCTGAGAAGGCCGGCGTCTCGGCCGAGGCGCTCACCGCGACGGTCGACCGGTTCAACGGCTTCGCCCGCAGCGGCGTCGACGAGGACTTCCACCGGGGCGAGAGCGCGTATGACCGCTACTACGGGGACCCGACCAACAAGCCGAATCCCAACCTGGGCGAGATCAGCCGCGGACCGTTCTACGCGGCGAAGATGGTGCCGGGCGACCTCGGTACCAAGGGCGGCGTGCGCACCGACGTCCACGGCCGTGCGCTGCGTGATGACGACACCGTCATCGAGGGTCTCTATGCCGCGGGCAACGTGAGTTCACCGGTCATGGGGCACACCTACCCGGGGCCGGGCGGGACCATCGGCCCCGCGATGACCTTCGGGTACCTGGCCGCGCTGCACCTGGCTGGTAAGAACTAGAGCCATGCCGATCAATCTGGACGAGGCCCTGGGCGCGGAGCTCCCTCCCGTCGAATTCTCTTGGACGAGTAGCGATGTGCAGCTCTACCACCTGGGCCTGGGGGCTGGGGTCGACCCGATGGATCAGCGTGAGCTGCGCTATCTGACCGACAACACCCCGCAGGTGCTGCCGACGTTCGGCAACGTCGCGCAGAGCTTCCACATGACCGAGCCGCCGTCGGTGCAGTTCCCCGGCATCGACATCGAACTGTCGAAGGTGCTGCACGCCAGTGAGGCGGTGACCGTTCCCGGACCGATCCCGCCGTCGGGCACCGGTGTGGCGGTCACCCGGTTCACCGACATCTGGGACAAGGGCAAGGCTGCGGTGATCTGGTCGGAGACCAGCGTGACGGCGCCCGACGGCACCCCGCTGTGGACGCAGAAGCGATCGATCTTCGCCAGAGGCGAGGGCGGATTCGGCGGTGAGCGCGGTCCGTCGACGTCGGTCGAGCCGCCGGAGCGCGCCCCCGACGCTCAGGTCGATCTGCCGATCCTGCCGCAGCAGGCGTTGCTCTACCGGTTGTGCGGAGACCGCAATCCGCTGCATTCCGACCCGGAATTCGCTGCGGCGGCGGGGTTTCCGCGACCCATCCTGCACGGTCTGTGCACCTACGGCATCGCGTGCAAGGCGATCGTCGACACGTTCCTCGACGGTGACGTCTCCCGCGTCGCGTCCTACGGCGCCCGGTTCGCCGGCGTCGTTTTCCCCGGCGAGACGCTGCGGGCCAACGTCTGGCAGGACGGCGACCGGCTGGTCGCCACCATCACCGCGCCGAGCCGCGACGACGCCATCGCGCTGTCCGGCGTCGAGCTGATCGCCAAGTAGCACAGGCGATTCGTCGCGACCCGCGTCTCGTCGAACGGCTACAGCATCCGGCGGGCCAGGTCCTCGATCTCGGCGTCGGTCGACGGCTGGGGCGGGGCCACCGGCGCCGGCCCGGCACCCGTTGCGCCCGGGTCCGGTCCAGCGACCTGGGCGCGGTCCAGCTTCTGACGCTGCTCGCTGTCGCGGTCCTTCTCATCGCTGCGCTGGTCAGGCTCGCGGGTCTGCTCGGCGCGCGACTCCGGCGCGCGGTCCTGCGGCGGCGCCTGCGGAGCCGGAGCACCACCTGCGCCCGCGGCCGGAGCCGGGGCAGGCGCGCCACCGGACTGACCGCCTGCGCCGGCGCCACTCCCGCCGGCCTGGCCACCGAATTGCTGAGCGGCCTTCATCGCCTGCTCCATCATCGACCCGAACATGCCGCCGCCCTGGCCACCGCCGGCGCCCTGACCCATCGACCCGGCCGCCTGGCTCCCCATCTTGCCCAGCTGTCCGAGCATGTCGGTGAACTGACCGACGCCCTGTCCACCCTGGTCGTCGGCGTTCGTGTACGCCGCCTGCGCGCTGACCAGCTTGCCGGAGAACATGCCCTCCTTGGCCTGCAGCGCCGCCACATTCGCCGTGAACGGCGCCGACAGCGTGGGCAGCACCGCCGCGATCGTCGCGCTCATCGCGTCCTCACCCGGTGGCACCATCGGCATCTCGGGCAGCTCCACCGACGCCGCATCCCACGAGATGCCTTCCGGCTTCTTGAACGGCTCCATCAGCGCGTCACCCCCTCGGTGTTCTCACCACTCATCGTCGACGTCCTCGTCCAGGTCGTATTCGAGCTCCGGCGGACCGGACAGGCCGGCCGTCGTCCCACCACTGGTGCCGCGGTTGCCCATCATCCCCATCGGCGCACCGCCGCCCATACCGCCCGCGGCCACGGGCGCCACACCGCCGACGGCGGTCGATCCGGCCACCACGGGCTCCGCCGGCGCGGTGGACACCGCGTTGGTGCCGACCAGACCCGCCATCAGCGGCGTCTGCGCACCGACGCCGCCCGAGCCCGGCAGGGACGCGGCGCGCACCATGCCCGCGCCGCCGCTGGCACCGGACCCGCCGGCGGCCGGGTGGTTCGAGAACGACGAGAAGGGCGCACCCGCGGCGCCGAGTGCGTCGCCTTTGCCGCCCTGACCGAACATCGAGGTGAGCTGCTGCAGGGGCTGGGACAGCTGCTGCAGCGGCTGCATCATCTGCTGGGGCACCTGCGTGACCATCTGGCCGAGCTGCGACGGCAGCTGCGCGCCCATCTGCGCCATCTGCATCATCATCTGCATGCCCTGCTGCGAACCCTGCTCGCCGGCCTTACCTGCCTCGCTGGCGGCCTGCTGACCCGGCACCGTGGGCGGGGCGCCCGGTTTCGGGATGCTCGGCGGCACTCCGAGCGTGTTCGCGAGTTCGGTGGAGTTGGCGGTGACGGCGGCGATGTTCTGTGACAACCCCAGTTTGATCCGGCTCTGCGCCAGCTCCTGCGCGTTGGGCACGGGCATCGCCGAGATCACCTCGACCTCGTGCTGCGTTTCCTGAGCGACCGTGTTGACGAGCATCTTCGTCTGTACCACCGCGGCCTCCATCGACCGCAGTTTGGCGGCGATCGCGGCGGCGTGGGCGGCGTTCGCCTCGTGTCCGCCGATGATGGTGCTGGCCTCGCCGGCGGCCGCGACCGCACCACCGCCGTGCCAGGCATCGGACAGCTTCATCAACTGGCTCTGCTGTTGGGGAACGACGCTGCCGCTGAGTTTGGCGGCCAGGGCCTCGTAGGACGCGGCCGCGGCCGCGAGCGTCTCTTCGTCGACGTTCGGCCAGCCCGGCCCCGTCACGGTCTGGGAACCGAACGGGCTGCTGTCCGGCATGATCCCCACTGCCACGGCCCCCTCTGCGCATGTACGACGACTACGCAGCAAACTTTACCGCGTAGCTCGAGGGGTCAGCGACGGATACTCAGCCGAGGATCAGGCCCGAGGTCGGCACTCCGGTGCCCGCCGTGACGAGCACATGCTCGACATCGGGCACCTGGTTGACCGAGGTCCCCCGCAGCTGGCGCACCCCTTCGGCGATGCCGTTCATCCCGTGGATGTACGCCTCGCCGAGCTGGCCGCCGTGGGTGTTGATCGGCAACCGGCCGCCCACCTCGATCGCACCGCCGGCGATGAAGTCCTTGGCCTCACCCCTGCCGCAGAAGCCGAGCTCCTCGAGCTGGATCAGGGTGTACGGCGTGAAATGGTCGTAGAGGATCGCGGTCTGGATGTCCGACGGCGACAACCCGCTCTGACCCCACAGCTGGCGACCCACCAGACCCATCTCCGGCAGCCCGAGTTCCTCGCGGTAGTACGAGTACATGGTGAACTGGTCGGCGCCGGCAGCCTGCGCGGCCGCCTCGATGATCGCCGGCCGGTGCTTGAGATCCTTGGCCCGCTCCGGGCTGGTCACCACGATCGCAACGCCACCGTCGGTCTCCTGACAGCAGTCGAGCAGCCGCAGCGGCTCGGCGATCCAGCGGGAGTTCTGATGATCCTCGATGGTGATCGGTTTGCCGTAGAAGTGCGCCTTCGGGTTGTTCGCGGCGTGCTTGCGGTCGGCCACCGACACCGCACCGAAATCCGCACTGGTGGCGCCGTATTCGTGCATGTAGCGCTGAGCGATCATCGCCACCGACGCGGCCGGGGTGCTCAGACCGTGCGGATAGGACCAGCTGTACTCGACACCACGGGAATCGGCGTTGACCGTCAAGCCCGTCATCACCTGTCCGAACCGATGCTCGGAACGCTCGTTGAACGCGCGATAGGCGACGACGACCTCGGCCACGCCGGTCGCGACGGCCAGCGCCGCCTGCTGCACGGTTGCCGCCGCGGCTCCTCCGCCGTATCCGATCTGGCTGAAGAACGTCAACTCACCGATCCCGGTCGAGCGCGCAACCGCGGTCTCCAGATTCGAGTCCATCGAGAACGTCACCAGACCGTCGACGTCGGCCGGCGTCAACCCGGCGTCGTCGAGTGCGTCGAGCACCGCCTCGGCTGCGAGCCGCAGCTCGCTGCGACCCGAGTTCTTGGAGAAATCGGTCGCGCCGATACCCGCGATCGCGGCCTTGCCGGAGAGCATCAGTTGTCCCCCAAAGTAAGCGTCGCCGTGGCGATGACGTGATTGCCGAGACTGTTGGCCCCCACCACCTTCACGGTGGCCACACCGTCGTCGACGGCGGTGACCTCACCGGTGAAGGTGATCGTGTCGTAGGCGTACCACGGCACACCCAGGCGCAGCCCGATCGACTTGATCCGCGCGGTCGGGCCCGCCCAGTCGGTCAGATAGCGCTGCACCAGACCGGTGTCGGTGAGGATGTTGACGAAGATGTCCTTGGAGCCCTTGGCCTGCGCCTTGTCCCGGTCGTGGTGCACGTCCTGGTAATCGCGGGTCGCGATGGCCGTCGAGACGATGAACGTCGGGTCACCGTGGATCTTCAGTTCGGGCAGGATGGCGCCGACCTCGAGAACGGGGGCGCTCACCGGACCGGCTCCCATGCGTAGAGCGTCCAGGCCGGGCTGACGTCGCTGTCCGGAAAGTCGATATACGTTGCGCGCACGGGCAATCCGATCCGGGCCTCGCCGGGGTCGATACCGCGCAGCTCGCCGAGCATCCGCACCCCTTCCTCCAGTTCGACGAGGGCGATCACGAACGGCAGGCTGCGTCCGGGCACCTTCGGTGCGTGGTGCACGACGTAGCTGAACACCGTGCCGTTGCCCGAGGCCACGACGTAATCGATCGGGGCCTCGGGAACATGATCGGCGGACTGCCACAGTGCGGGCACCGGGGGGTGCTGCAATGTGCCGTCGGGCCGACGCTGGATCCGCAACTCGTGGGCGTTGACGCCGTCCCAGAAGAACTTGGTGTCCTTCGACGACGCCGGCCGCATGAGCTTGTCCGGGTCCAGGTCGTCGGGCACGGCGGGCTTGTTCTCCGCCCGCGGCTTGAACTTCATGATGCGCCAGTCCATCTCGGCGACCGTCTCGCCGTCGGCGACCGTCCATGTGATCAGCTGGTTGATGAAGAAGCCCTCGCCCAGCGCGGTCTGCTTGGGGCCGACGACGTCGGTGATCTCGGCGTGGACGGTGAGTTCCTCGCCTGGCTGCAGATACCGGTGGTAGGTCTGCTCGCAATTGGTGGCGACCACGCCGACGTAACCGGCGTCGTCGAACAGCTGCATCATCTTCGACAGCGGGTCGTCGTCCGAGCGGCCCTGTCCGAGCCCGCCCATCGTCCACACCTGGATCATGGCCGGCGGCGCCACGATGCCGGAGTGGCCCGCGGCCTTGGCGGCCGCCTCGTCGACGTAGATCGGGTTCTTGTCCCCGATGGCGTCGACCCAGTGGTGGATCATGGGCTGGTTCACCGGATCCCGGCCTGCGCGCGGCTCGCTTCTGCCCGCCGCCTTGATCTCATCGATACCCGGCTGCAGATCTGTCACAGTCGTCCGTTCTCCGCGCAAGCGGCCATCACCGGGGAACCCTCGGCACCTTGAGCCCCGACGCCGCGATCATCTCCCGCATCACCTCGTTGACGCCGCCACCGAAGGTGATCACCAGGTTGCGCTTTGTCATCTTGTCGAGCCAGTCGAGCAGCTGGGCGGTGTGCGGATCGGCCGGGTTGCCGTAGCGACCCACCAGCTCCTCCGCAAGGCGGCCCACCTCCTGGATGCGTTCGGTCGAGAAGACCTTGGTGGCAGCGGCATCGGCGACGGCGATGGTCTCGCCGGACGCCGCGACCTGCCAGTTGAGCAGCTCGTTGATCCGCCAGATCGCCTTGATCTGCGCGAGGAGGCGGCGCGCGGGCTGCTGCTCAAGGGGAACGACCCCATCCGAGCCTGCCGTGCCGGCCCAGGTGTGCAGCTGGTCGTAGATCCCCGCGATCCGACCCGCGGGGCCGAGGCCGACGCGCTCGTGGTTGAGCTGCGTGGTGATCAGCTTCCAGCCGCCGTTCTCCTCACCGACGAGCATGTCGGCCGGCACCCGGACGTCGTTGTAGTACGACGCGTTGGTGTGGTGGGCCCCGTCGGACAGGATGATCGGCGTCCACGAGTAACCGGGATCTTTGGTGTCGACGATGAGGATCGAGATGCCCTTGTGCTTGGCGGCCTCTGGATCGGTGCGACACGCCAGCCAGATGTAGTCGGCGTCATGGGCGCCGGTGGTCCACATCTTCTGTCCGTTGACGATGTACTCGTCGCCGTGGCGTACCGCGGTGGTACGCAACGACGCCAGATCGGTCCCGGCCTCCGGCTCGGAGTAGCCGATCGCGAAATGCACATCACCGGTGAGGATTCCGGGCAGGAACCTCTTCTTCTGCTCCTCGGTGCCATGCACCTGCAGCGTCGGCCCGACGGTCTGCAGGGTGACCATCGGCAGCGGCACGTCGGCGCGGTTCGCCTCGTTGACGAAGATCTGTTGCTCGACGGGCCCGAAACCGAGGCCGCCGTACTCCTTCGGCCAGCCCATGCCCAGCTTGCCGTCGGAGCCCATCCGCTTGATCACCGCGCGGTACGCCTCGTTGTGCCGGTCGGTCTCCATCGCCGCCGCCTCTTCGGGCGTGATCAGCGTCGAGAAGTACTCCCGCAATTCGGATTGCAACCGCTGTTGTTCGGGCGTCAGTTCGATGTACATGTCATTTCCCGTCGCTTCGCTCGCCCAGCCCGGCACCCACCAGATCCAGACGGAGTGACGGGCCGCCGAGCCGGCGCGTCAGATCCTTGATCGACGAGTAGTAGCGGTCCATCGGGTAGGTGATGTCCATACCCATGCCGCCGTGCAGGTGATGGCAGAGCCGCATTGCCGGCAGGGCCTGCGAGGCGACCCAGTACCCCAATATCGCGAGATCCTCGTCGGCGTCCATACCCTCCGACAGCCGCCACACCACCGAGTTGGCCACCAGATCGATGGTCCGCGAAGCGATGTAGATCTCGGAGAGCTGGGCCGCGACGGTCTGGAAGGTCGACAGCGGCCTGCCGAACTGCTCCCGGTTGGCGACGTAGTCGGCGGTCAGCCGCAGCGCACCGGCGACCAGGCCGGCCGCGAACGCTCCCGATGCGGCCAACGCCAGCTGGTTCACGCGAACCGGTTGCGCCCCCGCGAGCACGTCATCGTCGCTGACCGCGACATCGGCGAACGTGACGACGACTTCCTCGCCACCGTTCGCGGTCGGCGTCGTCGTCACCGTCAGACCATCGGCGTCACCGGGCACCACCACGACACCGCCGTCGGTGGTCACGACGAGCCAATCCGCCTGTGCGCCATAGCCGACGGCGATCTTGGTGCCGTTGACCTTGCCCGCGGCGAGGGTGACGACAGGCCGCTCGGGCAGTGCGTCACCCGGTTCGTTGAGTGCCAGGGTCAGCACCGAACCCTTGGCGACGCCCGCGAGATAGCGGTCCTGCTGGGCCTCGGAGGCCAGGTCGAGCAGGACTGCGGTCGCCGCCAGCGTGACCAGCGCGGGACTGACCGTGCCCCGCCTGCCGATCTCGGTCAGCGCGGTCGCGATCTCGGCGAGACCCACCCCGTCGCCGCCGAGACGCTCGGGCACCGCGAGCGCTGTGACGCCCCCGGAAACCAGTGCCTCCCACGTGTTGTCACGTTCGAGCACCGAGGTCACCACATCGGCGACAGCGCGCTGCCCCTCGTCTGGACTGAAATCCACCCGACTCCTCCTTGAGCCCGTGCCTGTCAGCGCGTCAGTTCTGGACCGAGCTCTTGCCGGTGTAGTCGACCTGCCAGTGCTTGATGCCGTTGAGCCACCCCGACCGTAGCCGCTCGGGTTCTCCGATGGGTTTCAGATCGGGCATGTTGTCCGCGACCGCGTTGAAGATCAGGTTGATCGTCATCCGCGCCAGGTTGGCGCCGATGCAGTAGTGCGCCCCGGTACCGCCGAACCCGACGTGCGGGTTGGGATCGCGCAGGATGTTGAAGGTGTGCGGGTCGTCGAAGACCTCGTCGTCGAAGTTGGCCGAGCGGTAGGACATCACGACCCGCTGACCCTTCTTGATCTGCACGCCGTCCAGTTCGGTGTCCTCGAGTGCGGTGCGCTGGAACGCCGACACGGGGGTCGCCCAGCGGATGATCTCGTCGGCGGCCGTCGTGGGTCGCTCCCTCTTGTACAGCTCCCACTGGTCGGGGTTGGACGCGAAGGCGATCATGCCGTGGGTGATGGAGTTACGGGTGGTCTCGTTGCCCGCCACCGCCAGCATGATGACGAAGAACCCGAACTCGTCGTCGGAGAGCTTCTCACCCTCGATGTCGGCCTCGATGAGCTTGGTGACGATGTCCTCGGTCGGATTCTTGCTGCGCTCGTCGGCCATCTTCATGGCGTAGGTGATCAGCTCGAAGGACGACATCGCCGGGTCAACGTCGGCGAACTCCGGATCCTCACCGCCGGTCATCTCGTTGGACCAGCGGAAGATCTTGTCGCGATCGTCCTGCGGGACGCCCAGCAGTTCGGCGATGGCCTGGAGGGGCAGTTCGGCCGAGACCTGTTCGACGAAGTCGCCTTCGCCGTTGGCCAGCGCCGTCTTGGCGATGTTCTGCGCGCGCTGGTTGAGTTCGTTCTCCAGGCGGCCGACGGCCCGCGGGGTGAAGCCGCGGGAGATGATCTTGCGCAGCCGGGTGTGCTGCGGGGCGTCCATGTTCAGCAGGACGTTCTTCTGCAGGTCGATCGACTCGCGGGTCATCTCCTGCGGCCACACCGGGATCGCGCCGTCCGGTGAGCTGCCGAAGATGTCGCTTCGCTTCGACACCTCCTTGACGTCGGCGTGTCGGGTCACCAGCCAGTAGCCCTTGTCGCCGAAGCCGCCCGTGCCACCCGGCACATCGACCCAGTGGATAGGCTCGGACTTGCGCAGTTCGGCAAGCTCCTCGACCGGCAGAGCTCTCAGATTGACGTCCGGATCGAGGAAGTCGAAAGTCGGCGGGACGGGGCCCGAAGGTCCTTGGGGCATAACGTGTGCGCTCCCTATCAATTGCAACGTGTTCTAGTGCCAGTAAAACATGCCTCCGTCGCAGATCAAAGGCATGGCGGGATCGCCGCTTGTCAGACTAATGAAACGTGTTCTAGCCTGGCGGAATGGGTACCCCTGTCATCGTTGAAGCCACTCGCAGCCCCATCGGCAAGCGGAATGGATGGTTGTCGGGTCTGCACGCCACGGAGCTGCTCGGCGCCGTGCAGAAGGCTCTGATCGACAAGGCCGGCGTGGACGCCGGTGAGGTCGAACAGGTCATCGGCGGTTGCGTCACCCAGTACGGCGAGCAGTCGAACAACATCTCCCGGGTGGCGTGGCTGACGGCCGGTCTGCCCGAACACGTCGGCGCCACCACCGTGGACTGCCAGTGCGGTAGCGGCCAGCAGGCCAACCACCTCATCGCCGGCCTGATCGCGGCGGGCGCCATCGACGTCGGCGTCGCCTGTGGGGTCGAGGCGATGAGCCGGGTCGGCCTGGGCGCCAACGCGGGACCGGATCGCGCCAAGATCCGGGCCGAGTCCTGGGACATCGACATGCCCAATCAGTTCGAGGCCGCCGAGCGCATCGCCAACCGGCGCGGCATCACCCGGGAGGACATCGACGCGTTCGGGCTGGCCTCCCAGGTCAAAGCCAAGCAGGCATGGGCCGAGAACCGGTTCGACCGCGAGATCAGCGGTATCGAGGCGCCGGTGCTCGACGAGAACAAGCAGCCCACCTCTGATCGTCACGTCGTGACCCGGGACCAGGGTCTGCGCGACACCACCCTGAAGGGTCTGTCCCAGCTGAAGCCGGTCATGGACGGTGGCATCCACACCGCAGGCACCTCGTCGCAGATCTCCGACGGCGCCGCGGCGGTGCTGTGGATGGACAGCGATGTGGCCAAGGCGCACGGCCTGCGACCCCGCGCGCGCATCGTCAGCCAGGCGCTGGTCGGCGCCGAGCCCTACTACCACCTCGACGGGCCGGTGCAGTCGACGGCCAAGGTGCTCGAGAAGGCCGGTATGAAGATGGGCGACATCGACCTCGTCGAGATCAACGAGGCCTTTGCGTCGGTCGTGCTGTCCTGGGCGCGGGTGCACAACCCCGACATGGACCGCGTCAACGTCAACGGCGGCGCCATCGCACTCGGGCATCCGGTGGGTAGCACCGGTAGCCGGCTGATCACCACGGCGCTGCACGAGCTGGAGCGCACCGATCAGAGCACTGCGCTGATCACGATGTGCGCCGGCGGAGCGCTGAGCACAGGCACCATCATCGAGCGGATCTAACTGCGCCTCAGCGTGTCTCGTTGCGCACAGCGGGACGGATGCGGGCCCGGATGTGGTGGATCCTGCCGTCGCCGGCCGGGATGAGGAATGTTTCGTCGACATGCGCGACCACCCGTCGGCCGGCCAGCGTCGGCTTGGTGACGACGGTGAAGGTGGCGTGCACGTGATCGCCGTCGACGGTGAACCGCCGGTCCGTGGTGGCCGAGATGATGCGGTACTGCGGACCACGATTCAGACTGCGCCGCAGATGATCTGCAGAGAATCCGGTCTTCAGGCCCACCTCGATGCGGACACAGTCCGGCGCAAACGGCACGGCGTCGGCGTTGTGGGTGGCCAGTGCGTCGATGTAGGCGTCGGCCGCCGCGATGCGATCCGCGACAGAAACGTCAGAGGGGCTCTCCATCCACCGAGCATAGGATGACGACCATGCCGAAGTCACCGCCGCGCAACCTCAATTCGCCAGCTGCCGACTTTTTCATCAAGTGGATGGCGCGCGGGAACACCGCGCTGTACCGCCTCAGCGGCGGCCGCCTCGGCGGCAGCGTCGGCAAGGCCCCGGTGGCGCTGCTGACGACCATCGGCCGCAAAACCGGTGAACCTCGCGTCAGCCCGCTGATCTATCTGCGCGACGGCGAACGGGTGGTGTTCGTCGCATCCCGCGGAGGCAGCGACAAGCACCCGATGTGGTACCTGAACCTGACCGCCAACCCACAGGTCGGCGTTCAGATCAAGGGCGAGAACCTGGCCATGAGAGCGCGTTCGGCCACGGCCGACGAGCGCGCCCAGTACTGGCCCCGGCTGATCGACATGTATCCCGCGTTCGCCGATTACCTGTCGTGGACCGACCGCGAGATCCCGCTGGTCATCTGCGACCCGGCATGACGGCCCAAGCAGGCGGCTAGCGCGTCGAGATACGCGATCGGGCGCCGGGCGCCGTCGCGAGGTGGTGATCGAGCAGCGGAACCAACGCTGCCGGCAAGGAATGTGCGGGCCGGCGGACGCGGCCGCACGCGATCACTCCTCGCCGCCTCAGCACTTCTTTGCGGATGGCGAGACCGACGCGCGACTGGCCTTCGAAGTTGGCCAGCGGCAGCCACGGCGCCCAGGCGTCGCGGGCCGCGCGGAAGCCGCCTTCGCGGTACGCGAGCAACACAGCGGCCAGCGCCGCCGGATGGCTGAACCCGGTCATCGCTCCCGCCGACCCGGCGGCCAGCTCGTCGAGCAGACCTACGCCCCCGAGACCGCCGAACACCGGAATGCCTGCGCAGGGGGCCAGAGTGGCGATGGCGACCGATGTGGGCGGCGTCTCGGACTTGACGCCGACCGCGAATGGGCACGCCTGTAGGAGAGCGACCATCTCCTCGTCACCGACGGTGACACCGGAGACGACCGGATAGTCCTGGATCAGGATGCCGATCCCCGTCGCCGCGTGCAGTCGGCGGAGCGAGTCCGCGGCCACGGCGGGATCGGCGTCACCGATCTGGGCCATCAGCGCGACCGGCGGGCGCGGCACCGCGGCGAGCAGACGGCGTGCCTGCGCAACCAACGCCTCCGGCTCCCGCTCGGACAGTCCGAGTACGTAGGGCAGGCTGGTGGTCGCAGCGACTGTTTGCGCAACCGCGTCAGCCTCCTCGGCACGCAGTGACGCCGCCTCCCCGAATACGCCGAGTGCAACGAGGCCGTCGCAATCATCGGCCACGAACGACGCCACCTCGTTACGCAGCGACTCGAGGTCGACGTCGAGACTCTCATCGAACGGAGTCGCCAGAACTCCCCAGAGGCCCTGAGCGAGCGGGCTTCTCACGATTGACTCTCCAGGGTCGACACGACATGCTCGGCGATGGCCAGTGCGGACGTGGCCGCCGGTGACGGTGCGTTGCGCAACAGGACGATTCGGTCTCGGATGCTGATCCGGAAGTCGTCCACCAGTCCGCCGTTCGCGTCGAGTGCCTGCGCCCGGATTCCGGCAGTGCCCGGCACCACATCATCGACCCGGAGCTCCGGGACGTAGGCACGAGCTGCCGCGACGAAGCGTCGCTTGCTCAGCGAGCCGTACATCTCGGTGAGTCCGGTCCGCCAGTGCTGTCGGGCGAACCGCCAGAAGGACGGCGTGCGCGCCACTTCGGCGAGATCCGACATCGAGAAGCTTCGCCAGGTGTATCCCTCGCGCGCCAACGCAAGCACCGCGTTCGGTCCGATGAGCACCTCGCCGTCCACCCTCGGCGTGACGTGCACACCGAGGAACGGATAGCGCGGATCCGGAACCGGATACACCAGCCCGTTGACCAGACCGCGGCGTTCCGGCTTCAGCGCGTAGTACTCACCACGGAACGGCATGATCACCGGATCGGATCCGTCACCGGCCAGTTCGGCCAAGCGATCACTCTGCAGTCCGCCGCAGGCCACCACCTGATCGAAGCTGGTCTCCTCGTCACCTCCCGCGGTACGCGCGGTGACCAGAACCGCTGTTCCCCGGGTGCGCAGACCGATGACCTCCTGTCCCAGCAATACCTTCGCTCCGGCCGCGATCGCGTCACCGGCCAGCGCGTGTGTCACCTCGGCGAAATCGACGATCGACGTCGACGGTGAGTGCAGCGCGGCGACCCCACGGACGTGCGGCTCGAGTTCCCGCAGCTCCTCCGGACCGATGACACGGACCCCTGGGACACCATTGGCCAGAGCCCGCTTCTCGATGTCGGCCAGCCGGACGCGCTCGACGTCGTTGAGCGCGACAAGCACTTTGCCACAGGCGATCCGGCGGATTCCATGCTGATCGCAGTACTCCTCGAGGAGCCCGACTCCGCGCCGGCAGAGCAGGGCTTTGGCCGAGCCCGGCTGATAATACAAACCAGCGTGGACCACGCCGCTGTTGCGACCCGTCTGGTGGGATGCGAGGCGGTCCTCCTTCTCGAAGAGGGTCACCTCGACTTCGGGTCGACGGCTCAGGATTTCACGAGCGACCGCGACACCCACGATGCCGCCCCCTACAACGGCGACACGCTTCCTCACCGGCCACCGCCGCTGGGTGGGAATGCAACACGCTGGTCGGTACTCAGTGTCGGTGAAGAGGTGGCGCCCGTTTCCATACCCGCGCGAACCGCTTGCAGGTTGGCAAACTCCGTCACCCCCCATTCGGCCAACTCACGGCCGTAGCCGCTGGATTTGACTCCGCCGACGGGCAGCCGTGGATCTGACACCGAAATGGTGTTGATGAACACCGAGCCGGCTTCGATCCGACCCGCGAGTTGCCGTGCCCGGTCGATATCGGTCGTCCAGATACTGCTGCTGAGTCCGTACTGCGACTCGTTGGCAAGCAGTATCGCCTGCTCGGGGTGATCGAACACGGTGAGGGCTCCAAGGGGTCCGAACGTCTCCTCGGTGAAAAGCGGTGATGTGACGTCGACTTCCATCAAGGTCGGTGCGAACCAAGCGCCGGGCCCGCCGGGGGTGGGAGCCTCGGCCAGCGTGCGCGCGCCGTCCGCGATTGCGCGGGCGCGTTGGCTTTCCAGCGTGCGCAGCAGGTCGAACCGAGCCAATGGCCCGATGTCGGTTGACGGATCAGTGGGGTCGCCGACCCGCAGCATGCCGACTCGCTCGCACATCGCCTCGACGAGCTCGTCACGCACGGAACGTTGAACAATCAGCCGCTTGGCGGCGATGCAACTCTGCCCGTTGTTGATGTAGCGCGACCGCACGGCAGCCTCGGCAGCGGCCGCGATGTCAGCATCGTCGAACACGATGAACGGATCCGATCCACCGAGTTCGAGAACGCACTTCTTCAGGGACGCGCCCGCGGCCTGTGCGACCAACGCTCCGACCCGTTCGCTGCCGGTGAAGGTGACAGCGGCGATCCGGTGATCGGCAATCACGTCGGAGGCGCGGTCAGCAGGAAGGACGACAGCCCGGAGCACATCCTCTGCGAAGCTCTCGCACAGCAGATCGGCGATGGTCAAAGCGCAGCCCGTCACCGAATCAGCGTGTTTGAGGACGACAACGTTCCCTGCTCCGATGGCCGGCAACATCGCGCGGATCACCTGCCACCACGGATAGTTCCACGGCAGGATGGCGAAGATGACACCAAGCGGGCGCAGGTGGACCTCGGCGGTGTCGGGCCGCACGTCGACCGGTCTCGGCGCGAGGATAGCGGCGAGATGGTTGGCGTAGTAGTCGCAGGCGGTAACGCACTTGTCGATCTCGGCACGGGCTTGGGTGATTGGCTTTCCCATCTCGCGCACGATCTGAGCGGCGAGTCGCTCGCGATGCGCGGCCAGACTCGCGGCGAGGCGTTCGATACCCTCGATCCGCTCGTCGACAGTGCTACGGGCCCACTTTTCTTGTGTGAGACGCGATTTGGCCAGTATGCGCTCGAGCTCGTCGGGTGTGGTGTAGAGGAAGCGCGCGATGGTCTCACCGGTGGCGGGGTCGACTGTGCTGATACCGCCCACCGCGAGCGTCATGCTGACACTCCGGTGCCGGCACTCGTCTCGGACAGGCGGGCCTTGAGCCACGCGGTGAAACGGTTCGTGATGGTGACTGGATCTATCAGGAGCTTGGGAATGTCGGAGGCGTTGCCTGCCTCGATGCGGACGTGGAGGAATGCCGGGGTCGTAGTAGTCACCAGCCGGTCGAACTCGCGGCGCATGCCATCGGGTTCATCGGCCCGTCCCACCGTCCATCCAGCCGCTTCAGCCAGAGCGGCCAAGTCGATGCGAGTGGCGTAGGTGGGTAGGCCCGCCGTCGATCCGTAAACCTGGTTATCGAGCAGGATCAACATCAGTTTGCCCGGCGCGAGGAAGCCGCCCGTCGGCAGCACGTTCGGGTTCATCAACAATGATCCGTCGCCTTCGATGCCGATGACCTTGGGTAACTCGGTGTCTGCGGCAGCCAGCGCCAAACCGGTGGTGACTGATCCGACGAGACCCATCGAATCCAGCAGGTAGCAATGGTTCTCACGGTCGGCAATCGAGGCGAGTTCGCGGCTGGTGGCCGCGCACGTGACCACCAGCGGGTAGTCGGCGGTCAGTTCCACCAGGTGCTGGAGCGCTTCGAAGCGTCGCATCACGCGACCTTTCCGTCGGTGTTCCAGAACGATGCCAAGACGGTGACCGGGCGGAAGGTCATCACGGCGTGATTGCCGGCTTCGGCCACCACGTCTTCCCAGTCCTGCGGTGACGATCGACGGTCCAGCTCGAGCACGGGTAGTCCCGCCGCGCGCAGCATCATCGGCATGGGTTGGCTGATCGAATGGATCATCGAGTTGTACTCACCCACACTGCCCCGGGTGTTGGCGAAGATCAGCAGGGGCAAGTGGTACGACACCGAGAACGTTGTGAGCGCGGTCAGTGCATTGCCGAAGCCGTTGTCCTGCATGACAACTGCTCCGAGTTTACCCGCAAGCGGGAGCGCCCCCAGGATGCCGACGGCCTCCTCTTCTCGCGACAGCGGCGTTACCCGTGGCGAGATGCCGTCGCTGCCTCCGTCTTCCTCAACGAGCGCATCGATGACCGGGGCGACCGTGACCGAGGGAATGTAGCCGATCTTGTCCACTCCCGACCGCCAGATGCCGGTCGCCACGGCTTGCGCGTATGTCCCGGTTCTCATTGGCCCACCTTCCTCGTTGTCAGGCCAGCACGCCGGAGGGCCGGCCGGTGCACCCCTGCGCTATCTGAGAGTGCATCCTTAGATAGTAACTGAGAGTACATTCTTAGAAAAGCGCTGGCGCGGCTCGCGGCGTGATAGATGGGCGGGATTCCGGCGCCGGTGACACAGGATGGAGGCGACCATTGATGCGCCGCCTGCCGGCATGCAGCGACGGTCGCTAATCTTCGGTCGATAGTGACCATCGAGCCGAAGCGAGAGCGAGGGGGAGATTCCGTGTCGACGCCCATAGCACGTCCCCGCCAACGCGCGCTTCGCCAGGACGCGATTCGCAACGAGCAGGCGCTAATCAACGCGGTGGGTGAACTGCTCAAGCAGGATCCCGCAATGGCCAACATGGCCGCTGTTGCCGAGCGCGCGGGTCTGTCCCTGGCTACCGCCTACCGGTATTTCCCCACGCTCGACCATCTACACCGGCGGTTCATGCTGAGCGTGATCGAGCGGTTGAGCGAGAGTATCGAGGGGCTCACCAGCACCGGGACGCAACGCTTCGAGGACATCCTGCGGCGCTGGCTGGTCGTCGTCGCCGAGTACGGACCCGCCATGGTCTTGGTGCGATCGCGGGACGGGTTCTTGACGCGACTGGCTGCCGGTGAAGCCCACACCACGGCGTTGGACAAGATCTGGGGCAGCGCCATCCGGCAGATGTTGCACGACAACGGCGTCGCCGAGGACCAATACCCTTTTGCACTCACGCTGCACAACTCACTCGTCAATTCCCGCGAAGTCCTGGATCTGCGCACGGCGACAGGAATGACCGACGATGAACTCGTCGCTCACTACTCCAGCATCTATCGGGCTGCGCTCAACGGGCTCAAACGCGCCATAGATTCGACTCAGTCAGATCGACCGGAGTGAGAAGAAAGCGTCGAGGGCTGCCGGCAATGCCAGGCGCCTGCACTGCCGGCAGTCGCTAGTCAGCGTTCGCAGCCCGGGCAACTCCGCCAAAGCCGGCCGGCGGCACCACGGCCTTTCCAGCCCGAGACATTGCAGACCCACCGTCGATACCAAACGTTACCCGCGGCGTCCGCCTGCTTGTTTTAGGCCTTATCTCAGAAGCCATCCTCAGGTAATAAATGAGAATTCACTTTGAGATAAGCCTTGACAGCGGAACTCACCGGGGTCCAAGATGTCCCATAAGTGTGACTGCCATCACAGTTTTGCGTGAGACGTCGAGCGGACCCGATGCCCCCCGAATTGTCATCGCCGAAAGACCACATCGATGAGGAGAAGCCAATGAGCACAACATCGAGAGCCCGACGGTTTCACTGCGCCGTTGCACTGGTCGCGTCGACCATCATGGTTTCCGCCTGCGGAAGCCCGACAACCAGCAGCAACGGTGGTGGCGCCCTGGCAGGTGATGGTGGAACTCTGTCGATAGCCACGGGTGGCACCGGCGGGGTGTTCTATCCACTGGGCGGCGGACTCGCCACGGTGATTCGCGACAACATCGACGGCTACGACGCGACCGTGCAGGAGACCAACGCCTCCGTCGACAACATGCTCCTGCTCAAGAATGGTTCAGCGCAGCTCGCGCTCGCGACGGGGGATGCGGTGGCCGACGCGGCCAAGGGAGCCGGTCAGTTCGAAGGCAATCCCGTTGACATCTGCTCCCTCGGGGTCATCTACAACAACTTCATTCAAACCGTCAGTGTCCAGGAAGCCGGCATCACCTCTGTCGAGGACATGGCAGGAAAAGTGGTGTCTGTCGGCGCCCCGGGCTCCGCCAGTGAGATCACGGCGCTTCGCATCCTCGAAGCAGCAGGGATCGACCCCGAAAATGGAGTGCAACGCCGCCAGCTCGGTGTTGCCGAAACCGTCGCTGCCTTGCGCGACGGGACCGTCGACGTCGGATTCTGGTCGGGCGGCCTACCCACCGGCGCGCTGATCGATCTGGCCAGCGACGGAGACATGGTGCTGGTCCCCAACGGTCAGTACGCGCAGCCGCTTGCTGCCGAATTCGGCGACTACTACTTTGCCAAGGACATTCCTGCCGGCACCTACCAGGGTCAGACCCAACCCGTCCCGACCATCGCCTCGCCGAACCTGCTCGTGGCGAGTGCCAGCATGGACGAGCAGCTCCAAGAGAACATCACCAGAGCGATGTTCGAGAACAAGGAAGCCCTTGTCCAGGTACATCCTGCCGCCGGGGAACTGGACGCCGCCACCGCCGGCGACGCGTCCTATGTGAAAACCTGCCCGGGCGCGCAACGCTATTTCGATGAGGTTTCGGGCTAGGCGACATGCTCAGACCAGCCATTGTCGTCGTTTCGCTGGCATGTCTGGGCATGCCCGCGTGTGCCGGGTCTGGTTCTGCGGGCAGCACCCAGCCGGCCGAACTGTCGCTCAGCATCGGTAACGCCGACGGTGAACTGGCCAGCGTTGCGCTTACCGAAGACAGGTTTGCGATCGGCTACCGCAATTCGCTCTACGGAACTTGGGCTGAGGAGCGTTACGCCGTTCAACCCGATGGGTCCTACACCCTCGTGCAGATTGCCGCTGACCAACTGGCTTTGCTCGAGGAGTACTACAGCCTGCCGGGAGCACCGAGGCCCGCAGACCCCGCCGACCGCCGAGATTGGATAGCCGACCCGGACCCCGGACGCCCAGGAAAGTTCACCGATCTCTCACTGGCTGCGACTGATCTCGGTCAGCGCACGTTGCTTGTGCCAGGTAACCCACCGCTGGAGCTGTGGACGTTGGTGGACGACGATCGGCCGTTTGTCGTACTCACCCTGAAGGAGACGCTGTGACCGACCGTCCTGCGGGCAACGGTACGTTCGACGCGCGAGAATCTGCCGCACCCACCATCGGCAAGCCCACCGATCCCTTCGCACAAGCAGACAACCTCCGAACCCACGCTGACAAAACGGCAAATCCGCGTGAGCGCGAGAACGCCATCGACGAAGAAGCGTTGATCGCCGAGTTCGAGGCCGAGAAACCCGCGCGACACCTCAGCGGACTCCCATCGCTGCTGATCAAGATCTACGGGGCGGGACTCTCGCTGTTCTCTCTCTACTGGGTGTTCAACCCCATGCCCACCCAGATGTACCTTCCACTGTTCCTAGGCATCGGCGTCTCGTTGACCTTCCTCGTCTATCGCGGCTGGGGCAGATCCGAAGCATCGAAAGCCGAGAAGTCCAGCGACAATCCGCACATCGTCGACTGGGGGCTCGCCGTTCTATCGCTGGTGCCGTTCTTGTACATCGTTTTCGACTGGGACGCGTTCTTCCGGCGGGCGATCACGCCGACCTATCTGGATCTGATCATGGGAGCGATCGCCATCGTCGTGACCCTCGAAGCGTCGCGCCGCACGGTGGGTTTGCTGGTGCCCATAGTGGTGCTTGGCTTCTTTGCCTACGCGTCCTTCGGTTCGTTCGTTCCGGCCCCGTTCAACACCTCATCATTCGACTGGATCCGGTTGGTAGGCCACAACGTCATGGGCACGCAGGGACTGTTCGGAGTGCCCACCGACGTGGCGGCGACATACATAATTCTGTTCACCATCTACGGGGCGGTCCTGGCCGGCTCAGGCGCCACGAAGTTCTTCATTGATCTGTCTTTCTCGGCGTTCGGGCAGTCGAAGTCGGGGCCGGGCCGCACCGTGACACTTGCCGGGTTTCTTCTCGGCACGGTTTCCGGTTCCGGTGTCGCTACGACCGTCACTCTCGGTGGTATTTCATGGCCGCTGCTGCGCAAAGCCGGCTACCCCAAGGAGCACGGTGGTGCGGTGCTGGCGGCCGCCGGAATCGGTGCGATCCTCTCGCCGCCCACTCTCGGCGCGGCCGCGTTCATCATCGCCGCGCTCCTCGGTGTGTCGTATCTACAGGTGTTGATCTGGGCGACCATCCCCACCGTGCTGTACTACGTCGGCATCATCCTGGCGATCGAGATGGACGCGCGCCGGTTCAAGACCAAGGCGGTGGACTTCGATGTGAAGCCCGTCGGAAAGTTGTTGCTACGGTTCGGCTATCACTTCAGTTCCTTGGCAGCCATCGTGGTCTTCATGGCGATGGGCATGACGCCGTTCCGGGCCGTTGTCTGGGCTACGATTCTCGCATTCGCCCTCAGCTTCCTCGACCGCGCCTCATGGTTGACGCCGCGCCGAATCTTTGACGCCCTCTCCGCCGGGGCCATCGGTGCACTGTCGGTCATCCCCGTCATGGCTGCAGCGGGTCTCATCGTCGGGGTCATGACACTCACCGGGCTCGGACTCAAGCTTGCAAACATAATCGTGGATTTCGCCGGCGGCAGCCTGCTGTTGACAGCCATCTTCTCAGCAATAACGGTGACGCTCCTTGGGCTGGCCGTGCCCGTCACCGCAAGCTTCATCATCTCGTGGGTGATCATCGGGCCTGCCCTGCAGGAGGTAGGAGTGCCGGCATTCGCGGCAGCGATGTTCATCTTCTACTACTCGGTGCTCAGTGAGGTTTCCCCGCCGACGGCGCTCTCTCCGTTCGCCGCCTCGGCCATCACCGGCGGTAAACCGCTACCGACGATGTGGCTTACATGGCGGTACACGCTGCCAGCATTCCTAGTGCCATTCATCTTCGTGCTGTCCGGCTCGGGAGCCGGGCTACTCTTCGACGGCGGAATAGCCACTGTTGCGTTGGCATTCGGCGTCTCGCTACTAGCAGTCAGCGCCCTGGCTGTGGCGACCGGAGGGTGGTTGTTCGGTCCTGCCCACTGGCCTGAACGCGTGCTGCTGGGCGTGGGTTCCATGCCGATGCTCGTGATCGAGCCGATGAACATCGGCATCGGCGTGGCAATCGTCGCTCTGGGAGTCGTGGTTCACGCGGTGGGCGTGGCAGCTCGCCGAAGAAGCCGTCGTGAACCGCTCGCGGACACAGCCACCGAAGCCGAATCGGCGAAGAAATCCATCCCAAGCGAGCCCAAAAGCGATGTGTGAGAACGTCCTTCAGGACCCGTAGACCGGCACCGGTGGCCGTGCCTTGGCGAGCAGATCCTTGACCACCGGACCCAACTCGGCGGGATCCCAGGTCGCACCCTTGTCGACCTGGGGTCCGTGCGCCCAGCCCTCGGCGACACGGATCTTGCCGCCCTCGACCTCGAACACCTGACCGGTGACGTCGCGCGCCTCGACGCTGCCCAGCCAGACCACCAGCGGCGAGATGTTCTCGGGTGCCATGGCGTCGAAATCCTGGTCCTGGGTCGCCATCATCTCGGCGAACACCGTTTCGGTCATCCGGGTGCGCGCGGACGGAGCGATCGCGTTGACCGTGACGCCATAGCGGCCCATCTCCGCCGCGCCCACCAAGGTCAGCGCCGCGATACCGGCCTTGGCGGCGCTGTAGTTGCCCTGGCCGATGCTGCCCTGCAGGCCGGCGCCCGAACTGGTGTTGACGATGCGCGCCTCGACGGTCTCACCGGCCTTGGACTGCGCCCGCCAGTACGCCGCGGCGTGACGCATGGTGGCGAAATGGCCTTTGAGATGGACCGCGATGACCGCGTCGAACTCGGCCTCGCTGGTGGTGGCGATCATCCGGTCGCGCACGATGCCCGCGTTGTTCACCAGGACGTCGAGCCGGCCGAAGGTGTCGACGGCCGTGCGGATCAACCCCTCGGCGGCGTCCCAGTCCGACACGTCGGCGCCGCTGGCCACCGCTTCGCCGCCGGTGGCGGTGATCTCGTCGACGACATCCTGCGCCGCGCTGCCGCCGCTCGCGGGCGAGCCGTCGAGACCGACACCGATGTCGTTGACCACGACACGAGCCCCTTCGGCGGCGAAGGCCAGCGCGTGCGCGCGTCCGATTCCGCCGCCTGCACCCGTCACGATGACGACGCGGCCGTCGAGCAATGCCATTGTGTGTCTCCTGTCGTTCACTTGTTCGCGGTGGTCGCCTCGAGATAGGTCGGCGGTTCTCCCCCGCCGTGCACCTCGAGGGTGGCGCCGCTGATGTATGAGGCGGCATCAGAAGCCAAGAATGCTGCTGCCCAGCCGATGTCGGCCGGTGTGGCCAGCCGGCCCAATGGCACGGTGGCGGCGACGGCGGCGACCGATTCGGCGTCGCCGTAGAAGAGTTCGGACTGTTCGGTCTCCACCATGCCGACCACGACGGAATTCACCCGCACCCGCGGCGCCCACTCGACGGCCAGCGTGGCCGTCAGATTGTCGACGCCGGCTTTGGCCGCCCCGTAGGCGGCGGTGCCCGGTGTGGGCCGCCGCCCGCTCACGCTGGAGATGTTGACAATCGAACCGCCGGTGTCCTGGCCCTGCATGACGACGTTGGCGTGTTGCGAAACCGAAAGCGGTCCAAGCAGATTCAGTTCGATGATCTTGCGGCTGAACTTGGCCGACGCCTCGGCGGCGGTGACGTACGGCGATCCGCCCGCGTTGTTGACCACGACGTCGAGGCGGCCGTGCCGCTCGACGATTCCGTCGATCAGCGCCTTGACCGAGTCGTCGTCGCGCACATCGCATACCTGGAAGTCGTAGGGCAGCCCTTCGACCGGGCGGCGCGCGCAGGTGACGACGGTGGCGCCCTGGGCTGCGAAGACCGCGCTGATGCCTGCGCCGACCCCTCGGACACCCCCGGTCACCAGGACGATCCTGCCGGTCAATGCGAGGTTGATCGCGTCGGTCACTGTGCTAGCGTACCAAGCAAGTGCTTGCTTAGGTAGCGACCCAGGAGTTTGCATGCCGATCACCACGAATACCGTCGAGCCGGGCATCGTCTCGGTCACCGTCGACTATCCGCCGGTCAACGCCATCCCCTCGCGCGGCTGGTTCGAACTCGGCGACGCCATCACCGCCGCGGGGCGCGACCGCAGCACCCATGTGGTGATCCTGCGCGCCGAGGGACGCGGCTTCAACGCCGGCGTCGACATCAAGGAGATGCAGAACACCGAGGGCTTCACGGCGCTCATCGACGCGAATCGCGGCTGCTTCCACGCCTTCCGCGCGGTCTACGAGTGCGAGGTGCCCGTGGTCGCCGCAGTGAACGGCTTCTGCGTCGGCGGTGGCATCGGACTGGTGGGCAACGCCGACGTGATCGTCGCCTCCGATGACGCGAAGTTCGGTCTGCCCGAGGTAGAGCGGGGCGCACTGGGCGCCGCCACGCATCTGTCCCGGCTGGTGCCGCAGCACCTTATGCGGCGGCTGTTCTTCACCGCCGCGACCGTCGACGCCGACACGCTGCACCATTTCGGGTCGGTGCACGAGGTGGTGCCGCGAGCCGACCTCGACGAAGCCGCGTTACGGGTGGCGCGGGACATCGCGTCCAAGGACACCAGGGTGATCCGCGCGGCCAAGGAGGCGCTGAACTTCATCGACGTCCAACCCGTCAACGCGAGATACCGCATGGAGCAGGGCTTCACATTCGAGCTCAATCTGGCCGGCGTGTCCGATGAGCATCGCGATGCCTTCGCAGGTACGGACAAGGGAACAAAGTGATCCGGCGGGCAGGAGCGCAGCGACAGGGGGAAAAATGGTAGACAAGCGGACAACTCTCGACGAGGCCGTCGCGTCGATCCGGAGCGGGATGACGATCGGCCTCGGCGGCTGGGGGTCCCGGCGCAAGCCGATGGCCTTCGTGCGCGCGCTGTTGCGCACCGACGTCACCGATCTCACGGTCGTCACCTACGGTGGACCCGATCTCGGGCTGCTCTGCTCAGCCGGCAAGGTCAAGCGTGTGTACTACGGCTTCGTATCGCTGGACTCACCGCCGTTCTACGATCCGTGGTTCGCCAAGGCCCGCACCAGCGGGACGATCGAGGCGCGGGAGATGGACGAGGGCATGCTGCGCTGCGGACTGCAGGCAGCCGCTCAGCGACTGCCGTTCCTGCCCATCCGCGCGGGCCTCGGTAGCGACGTCCGGGCGTTCTGGGGTGACGAGCTCAAGACGGTCACGTCGCCCTACGGGAACGAGGAACTGATCGCGATGCCCGCGCTCAACCTGGACGCCGCGTTCGTTCACCTCAACGTGGGTGACGCCCGCGGTAACGCGGCCTACACCGGTATCGACCCGTACTTCGACGACCTCTACCTGATGTCGGCCGAACAGCGATTCCTCTCGGTGGAGAAGGTGGTGTCGACCGAGGAGCTGGTGAAATCCGTTCCGCCGCAGGCGCTGTTGATCAACCGCATGATGGTCGACCACGTCGTCGAGGCGCCGGGCGGTGCACACTTCACCACCGCCGAACCCGACTACCGCCGTGACGAGAGGTTCCAGCGGCACTACGCCGAGGCGGCCGGCTCCGACGAGTCGTGGGCCGAGTTCACCAAGACGTATCTCTCGGGAAGCGAAGCCGACTACCAGGCTGCGGTCCGGGAGTTCAAGGCAGCGCAGGAGGCTTCGAAGTGATGTCCGTGACCCGAGCCGAGGTGTGCGCCGTCGCCTGCGCCGAACTGTTCCGCGATGCGGGCGAGATCATGGTCAGCCCGATGACCACCATCGTCTCGATCGGCGCCCGGCTGGCCCGGCTGACGTTCTCCCCAGACATCGTGCTGTCCGACGGTGAAGCCCGCCTGATCGCCGACACCCCTGCCATCGGAGCGCCCGCGGCCATCGAGGGCTGGATGCCGTTCGGCCGGGTGTTCGAGACGCTGGCCTGGGGTCGTCGGCACGTCGTGATGGGCGCCAACCAGATCGACCGCTACGGCAACCAGAACCTGTCGGCCTTCGGACCACTGCAGCATCCGACGCGTCAGATGTTCGGAGTTCGCGGAGCGCCCGGCAACACCATCAACCACGCGACCAGCTATTGGGTCGGCAACCACTCCAAGCGGGTCTTCGGCGACTCCGTCGACGTGGTGTCCGGTATCGGCTGGGACAAAGTGGATCCGGACAATCCGGCCTACCGCTTCGTCAACGTCTTCCGCGTGGTGACCAACCTCGGTGTCTTCGACTTCAACGGCCCGGGCCATCAGATGCGGGCGGTCTCGCTGCACCCCGGCGTCGACGCCGCGCAGGTGGCCGAGAACACCTCGTTCGAGGTGCACGGGCTTGACGAGGCCGAGACCACCCGGCTACCGAACGAGGAGGAGCAGCGGCTCCTGCGCGAGGTGATCGACCCGAAATCACTGCGCGACAAGGAAGTACGGGCGTGACCTCCCCGGGGGCAGGAGCGCGGCGACCCGAGGGATCAGCCCCGCGCCTGAAGACACCGCTGACCGAACTGGTCGGCATCGAGCACCCCGTCGTCCAGACCGGTATGGGCTGGGTCGCCGGGGCCCGCCTGGTATCCGCGACGTCCAACGCCGGCGGTCTCGGGATCCTGGCCTCGGCCACCATGACGCTCGGTGAGCTGGAGACGGCCGTGGCCAAGGTCAAGGCCGCCACCGACAAACCGTTCGGCATCAACATCCGCGCCGACGCCGGCGACGCCAACGAGCGCGTCGACCTCCTGATCCGCGAAGGAGTCAAAGTCGCCTCCTTCGCCCTGGCGCCGAAGCCCGACCTCATCGCCAAGCTCAAGGCGGCCGGCGTCGTCGTCATCCCGTCGGTCGGCCTGGCCAAACACGCCAAAAAGGTTGCCGCCTGGGGCGCGGACGCCGTCATCGTGCAGGGCGGCGAAGGCGGTGGGCACACCGGACCGATCGCGACGACGCTGCTGCTGCCGTCCGTGCTGGACGCCGTCGCCGACACCGGGATGCCGGTGATCGCCGCGGGCGGTTTCTTCGACGGCCGGGGCCTCGCCGCGGCGCTGTCCTACGGCGCCGCCGGTGTCGCGATGGGCACCCGTTTTCTGTTGACCACGGATTCGACGGTGCCCGACGCAGTCAAGCAGCGCTATCTGCAGGCCGCTCTGGACGGCACCGTCGTCTCCACCCGTGTCGATGGGATGCCGCACCGCGTGCTGCGGACCGGGCTTGTCGAGAAGCTCGAAAGCGGGTCACCGGTGCGGGGCTTCGCCGCCGCGGTGGGCAATGCCCAGAAGTTCAAGAAGATGTCCGGGATGACGTGGCGGTCGATGGTCAAGGACGGCCTCGCCATGCGGCGCGGAAAAGAACTCACCTGGTCGCAGGTCGTCATGGCGGCCAACACCCCGATGCTGCTCAAGGCCGGTCTGGTCGAGGGCAACACCGACGCCGGCGTGCTGGCATCCGGGCAGGTCGCCGGCATCCTCGACGACCTGCCGTCGTGTGCGGAGTTGGTGCCGGCGATCGTGAACGAGGCCGTCGAGCGCCTGAGGAGCGCCGCCGCGCTCGTGCAGTGACTGATGAAGTCTCCAGATGAATATTCCGGAAATTAAGTTAGTATCTTCATGTGTCGGGAGTTAATCCAGAGCCTTCAGTGAAGGCCACGGTCATCGGCGACGTCGTCGCCTCCCGACGCGCGCCCGATCGCCGCGCGCTGCACCGGGCCCTGGGCGAGGCGCTCGAGGCCACCGGTTTCGCCTTCACGGTCGGCGACGAATTCCAGGGCGGCCATCCGAGCGTCGGCGCCGCGATCGACGCTGCGCTGAAGGTGCGCCTCGCCGTCGCCCCAGAGGTCGACATCCGCTTCGGCATCGGCTGGGGGTCGGTCACGGTGCTCGACGCCGAGACCGGCATCCAGGACGGCCCCGGGTGGTGGGCGGCGCGTGAGGCCATCGAGTGGGTCGCCTCGGCACAGCGTCAGCCGGGCCTCGCCGCGGTGCGTACGTCATTCCGCCGGGCCGCGGACACCGCAGGCCCCGATGTCGACGCCGTCAACGCCGCGCTGTTGTGTCGGGACCATCTGCTTGGATCACTCGATGACCGATCGATGAGGATCTTGAAGGGCCTGTTGGACAAGCACACCAAGAAGGACATCGCCGCCGCCGAGCACGTCAGCGCATCGGCGGTGTCCCAACGCGTCGGCCGGGACGGACTCGACCTCCTCGTGCTGACCTCGACCTACCTGCGCGGTGTCCGGTGAGCGCGCTGGCCGTCCTCCTCATCGCGATCGGGCTCGCCGACACATGCAGGCGGATCACCCGCCGCCCCTGGCTGCCCGTCGCGGTCGTGCCCGTCGCGGTCGCGGCGTGCGCCCTGTCGGCCGAACTGTGGCACCGCGGCGATCTCCCGCTGCTGGCGATCGCGGTCGCCGGTGGCATCGCGTGGGAGTTGCTCGGCGCGCGGGCCGAACGCACCGGCCGCCGGCCCTGGGCGCCCTTGATCGCGCTGGGCGCTGCCGCGACCGCGGTGATCGTGTTGTCCGGATGGGCGTCCCCGGTCGCAGGCCTGGTCGGGCGGTGGTCGGAGTGGACACAGCTGCCCACCGTCGGCGCGGTCAGCGCCGACCGGCTGTTGATGATCGTCGGCGTCGTCCTGCTGCAGTTGGTCACCGGCAATCAGCTGGTGCGGTTGGTGCTGGCGTCGGTCGGTGCGGTCAAGCCCGCCGGAGAGCCGCAGGCGTCGGACCGGCTCAAGGGTGGCCGGCTACTCGGGCCGATGGAGCGGCTGCTGATCCTCGGGCTCGGGCTGGCCGGGCAGCTGGCGGCCGCGACGGCCGTCGTCGCCGCCAAGAGCATCATCCGATTCCCCGAGATCAATGCGCAGAAGGCCAGGGCGAATGGCAACGGCGACTTGGGGATCGGCATCGACGAGGTGACCGAGTACTTCCTGGTGGGCAGTTTCGCGAGTTGGATCGTCGCCCTCGGCGGGCTGGCCCTGGCGCAATAACGGCAATCGGCCTTGCCCACACGTATGCGTTCATACACTCCGGGCATGAAGACCAACGCGGCGATTCTGTGGGAGTACGGCGGCGACTGGACCATCGAAGAGATCGATCTCGATCCGCCGGGCGACGGCGAGGTCTTGGTGTCCTGGGAAGCGACCGGACTGTGCCATTCCGACGAGCACATCCGCACCGGCGACCTGCCGGCACCGCTGCCGTTGATCGGCGGTCACGAGGGGGCCGGAATCGTGCGCGAGGTGGGGGCCGGCGTCGTCGGTCTCGCTCCCGGCGACCACGTCGTCGCGTCGTTCCTGCCCGCGTGCGGCCGCTGCCGGTTCTGCTCGACCGGCCATCAGAACCTCTGCGACCTCGGCGCGATGATCATGGCCGGCACCCAGCTCGACGGCACGTACCGGCGTCACGTGCGCGGCCAGGACGTCGGCGTGATGGCACTGGTCGGCACCTTCTCGCAGTACGGCACCGTGCCCGAGGCGTCCATCGTCAAGATCGACGACGACATCCCGCTGGCGCGGGCGTGCCTGCTGGGCTGTGGCGTCACCACCGGGTGGGGTTCAGCGGTGAACACCGCCGACGTGTCGCCCGGCGATACCGTCGTCGTCATCGGACTGGGCGGGATCGGTAGCGGCGCCGTCCAGGGGGCGCGCCTGGCCGGTGCCGAGAAGATCGTCGTCGTCGAACCGGTGGAAACCAAGCGCGAGTTGGCCTTCCGGTTCGGCGCCACGCACTTCGCCACCTCGATCGAGGAGGCCACCGCGCTGGTTTCCGAACTGACCCGCGGGGTGATGGCCGACTCGGCGATCCTGACCGTCGGACTGCTCGAGGGCTCCATGGTCGAGGACGCCGCCAACATCATCCGCAAGGGCGGCGCCGTCGTGATGACGGCGCTGTCGACGATGGCCGAGAATCAGCCCACCCTCGGCCTGATGATGTTCACGCTGTTCCAAAAGCGTCTGCTGGGCAGCCTCTATGGCGAGGCCAACCCGCGTGCCGACATCCCCCGGTTGCTGTCGCTATACCGCGAGGGCAGATTGCTGCTCGACGAGACGGTCACCCACGAATACAAGCTCGCCGAGGTCAACGAGGGGTACGAGGACATGCGCGCAGGCCGCAACATCCGAGGCGTCATCCTGCACGACCACTAGGGCCGGCGCACGGCCTAGAGGCGCTCGATGATCGTGACGTTGGCGGTACCGCCGCCCTCGCACATCGTCTGTAACCCGTACCGGCCACCGGTGCGCTCGAGTTCGTTGAGCATGGTGGCGAACAGCTTGGCCCCCGTGGCGCCCAGCGGATGGCCGAGCGCGATGGCGCCGCCGTTCGGGTTCACCTTCTCCGGATCGGCCTTGGTCTCCTTGAGCCACGCGATGACCACGGGCGCGAACGCCTCGTTGATCTCGACGACGTCGATGTCGTCGATCGACAGGCCGGTCTTGTCCAGCGCGTAACGGGTTGCCGGGATCGGACCGGTCAGCATGAACACCGGATCGGCGCCCCTGGCGCTGATGTGGTGGATCCGCGCGCGCGGCGTGAGGCCGTGCTCCTTGACCGCCTGCTCGGAGGCCAGCAGTACCGCACTCGAACCGTCCGAGATCTGGCTGGCGACAGCCGCGGTCAGCCGGCCACCCTCGGCCAACGGCTTGAGCGATGCCAGCTTCTCCAGCGTCGACTCCCGAGGGCCCTCATCGACCCCGAAGTCGCCGACCGGGATGATCTCGTTGTCGAAGTGGCCGCCGCGGATCGCCGCGAACGCGCGCTGATGGCTGGTGTAGGCGAACTGCTCCATCTCCTCGCGCGAGATGTCCCACTTCTCCGCGATCAGCTCGGCGCCGCGGAACTGCGAGATCTCCTCGTCGCCGTAGCGATGACGCCAGTTCTCCGACTCCCCGGTCGGCGAGGTGAACCCGAACTCCTTGCCCACCACCATCGCCGAGGCGATCGGGATCTGGCTCATGTTCTGCATGCCGCCGGCCAGGATGATGTCGGCGGTACCCGACAGGATCGCCTGCGCGCCGAAGGAGATCGCCTGCTGACTCGATCCACACTGACGATCGACGGTCACGCCGGGAACCTCTTCGGGGTAACCCGCAGCCAGCCAGGCGTTTCGGCCGATGTTGCCGGCCTGCCCACCGAGTGCGTCCACGCAGCCGACGATGACGTCGTCCACCGCGCCCGGATCGACGTCGACGCGGTCGAAGATCCCGCGGAAGGCGTGCACCCCGAGGTCGATCGGGTGGACGCCGGCGAGCGCTCCGTTGCGCTTCCCGACGGGGGTACGCACAGCGTCGATGATGTACGCCTCAGCCATTGGTGTCTCCTCCTGGTGGTCCGGCGGTGATTCCGCCGAGAACGATGGAAAGGTATTGCCGCCCGACCTGTTCGGCCGTGAGCGGTCCGCCCGGTTGGTACCAGCGCACCGAGACCCATGTCGTGTCTCGGATGAACCGGTAGACCACGTCCACGTCGACGTCGGGCCGGAAGTAGCCCTCGGCGATGCCCTGGTTCAGCACGTCGACCCACATCTTGCGCTGCTCTTTGTTGCGCTCGTCGACATAGGCGAAGCGGGGGTGGGAAGACAGTCGCTTGGCCTCGTCCTGATAGATCACGACCTGGGCATGCCGATGCTCGATGGCCTCGAACGACGTCATGAACAGGCCCTTGAGCCGCTCGAGCGGATTCGACTCGGTCTCGACGATCTGCTGGTAGCGAGTGAACAGCCAGTCGAGGAAGCCACGCAGGACCTCGTCGACCATCTCCTCTTTCGAGGCGAAGTGATGATAGAGACTGCCGGACAGGATGCCGGCGGAGTCCGCGATGTCGCGCACGGTGGTCGCCCGCAGCCCGCGCTCGGCGAACATCGACGCGGCGAGCTCGAGGAGCTCATCGCGCCGGCTTCCCGACTGGCTGGAGGTTTCCGGCGCCATCGGCCCATCGTATCAACCAAGCGCTTGCTAGGTCACTCGCGAGGTCAGTCCCACTCGGAGTAATAGGCGTCGCAGCCGTCCGGCCGCTCCACGTTCACCGGCCGATCAGACCGCGCCCGTGACAGGTTGAACAGATACCAGGAGTTCGGTGTGGAGTCCCGCCGGATCACACAGGCCCGCACGTCGTCGGGCAACCGGTGCAGGGCCGGGTCGATGTCCGACGACAGCGAGGACAGGTACCCAGCGTCGATCTCGCCGGTCTGTTCGTAGCGGTCGATATTGCGTTCGGCGATCACACGTTCGGGATTGAGCGCCGCGAGACCCAGCAGCGCGACGATCCCGGCCGTCAGCACCGCCCTCGGCAGCCAGCGCCCGTCCATCCGAACACCGGCCGCCGCGACGAGGAGGAACACCGCCCCCAGCCACAGTTCGACGGTGATGACCAGCAACCGCAGCACGCTGAAGCCGTACGCCTCCTGGTAGAGCCACATCCGGTGGATCGCGGACACCACGACGATCACCGATGTCGCGCAGAGGATCCCGACCAGGACGCGCAGTGTGCGGCGATCGGGTCCGGTCGTTCGCGCGGCCACCCGCACGACGGCGGCGAGCACCAGCAGCGTCAGCGCCGACACCCCCAACAGCTGCCAGAAACCCTGTCGCGCGTACTCGGCGTAGGTCAGTCCCTCGGTCTCGAGCACGTGGGTGTGGCCGCCGAACAAGACGGTCGCCTGCACCGCGACGAACGCGAGGAACAGCGCGTCGAGCACACCGAGCGGTACCGCCCACTCCCATCGACGCAGGGACTTCGCGGGTGCGGGCGCCATCGCGTCCAGTCGCGGGGGGAAGCGCATCAGATAGCCGCCCGCCAGAACCAACGCCAGCACGATCGCGAAGACACCGGCGCGCGCGATCAGCTCGTCGACGCGCAGCGTCGGGGTGAAGGATCCCAGGAAGTGCGCGAATGCGGCGTCGGCCCCGGCGAACAGTCCGCCGAACACGAGGAGCGCGAGCGCACTCACCGCCACCACAGCCGCGATCCGGCCGAGGTCGGGAATGCGCTGACGCGGTTCCGGTACGCGTGCCCCGCGACGCGTCCACCCGGCCACCCGCGCCGGCAGCGTCCACGGCACGAACGGTCCGGCGAGCACCGCCGTCCACGTCCGGCCGCCGACGATGGTGCACCAGCCGGCGACCCAGGCGGCCATGACGCACAGCACCCCGAGCCAGACCGCCGCCAGCAGACCCGGTACGGCGAGGAGTGCGAGGGTGAGCACGATGCCGGCCCATTCGGTCCGGGTGGGCCTGCGGGGCGCGGTGGTGTAGACGACGCCGAAGACGATCACCCCGGCCACCAGATAACCGATGCTGAGCACCGACGGCCGCCACAGCGCCGTACCGAACAGCGCGGCCACAACGGCGACACCGAGGAACCGGCGCGGCGCGGCGGCCAGCGGTTCGACCGGCCACACCCGCCGCGGCCACACGCTCCAGCCGGGTTCCCCCGGACGGGGCAGCAGCGGACCGAGCAGCGGCGGCGGAGGCGGTATCACCTGCATTCCGGGATTCAGCATCGTCATGCGCTGACCTCTCTCGCATCGGGGATGGTGACGGCGATCCGGCAGCCCGGACCGGCGTCGGCGACAGCGATGTGGCCCCCGTGCAGATCGACCGCCCAGCGGGCGATCGCCAGGCCCAGGCCGGTGCCGCCGTCGGAGGTGGCACCGCGGGTGAACCGCTGGAAAACCCGTTCACGTTCGGCCCGCGGTATGCCCGGGCCTTCGTCGCACACGTCCAGGCGCAGACCCGACGTCTCGGCGGCACGGGCCTCGACGCTGACCCGGCCGCCCGGTGGGCTGTGCCGGACGGCGTTGTCGACCAGGTTCACCACGACCTGGCGCAGCCGTGCCGGATCCGCCACGGCGGCCAGTCCGGGCGGGGAGACCTGGATGTCGACCTCGACGTCGGCAGGCGAGACGGCGACGTGGCCGATGGCCTCGCGCAGGAAGCCGTCCACCTCGAACCGTCTGCGCTGGAGCGTGATCGCGCCACCCTCGAGGCGGGACAGATCGAGCAGATCGGTTACCAGCTCGCCGAGTCGCTCGGTTTGCGTCAATGCCATCCGCATGGTCTCCCGGTCAGGCTCGGTGACGCCGTCGACGACGTTCTCCAGTACGGCGTGCAATGCGGTGATCGGGGTGCGCAATTCGTGGGATACGTTGCCGATGAGGCCGCGACGGTAGTCGTCGGCAGCTCCGAGGTCGGCGGCCATCTGGTTGAACGCCGTTGCCAGCTGGCCGATTTCGTCGCGTGATGTCGCGCGCACCCGGATGCTGTAGTCGCCGCGGGCCATCGCCCGCGCAGCGGCGGTCATCTGCCGCAGTGGCGAGGTCATCCCGTGCGCGACGATCTGGGTGAAGGCGAGCGAGGTGGCCAGCGCCGCCAGCAGGGCATACCGGAACTGCCAGTTGGCTCCGATGTAGAAGGTGAACGCCGCCAACGTGATCGCACCGCCGACGAGCAGGCCGGTCTTGACCTTGAACGAGGCGAACGGATCGAGCGGCCGGGGCAGGCGTTCCCAGACTGTGCGCAGCCACCCGGCCGCGTTCATCGCGGGATCTCCAGTGCGTATCCCACGCCATGGACGGTCCGGATCAATCCGGCTCCGAGCTTGCGTCGCAACGCCTTGACGTGCGTGTCGACCGTGCGGCTCTCCACACCGGAGGCCCAGCCCCAGACGTGTTCGAGCAGTACCTCCCGGCTGACCGCCGCCCGCGGCCTGCGGAGGAGAAAGGCCAACAGGTCGAACTCGGTCCGCGTGAGGTGGACCTCGTCGCCGCCGCGGTGGACACGGCGGCCCTGCAGGTCGATCGAGCAGTCACCGATCACCATCGGCTCGCTCTCACCGGCACGGTCCATGCGGCGCAACAGAACCCGCACGCGCGCGACGAGTTCGCGCATGCTGAACGGTTTGGTGAGGTAGTCGTCGGCACCCACCCCGAGGCCGATCAGCATGTCGGTCTCGTCGGTGCGGGCGGTCAGCATCAACACCGGCGTCGCCCGATGCGCCTGGATCCGCCGGCACACCTCGAGACCGTCGAAACCCGGCAGCATCACGTCGAGTACCACCAGATCCGGCGCGGTGGCCGCCGCGGCCGCGACGGCCGACGGCCCGTCGACGGCCGTGTCCACGGCGAACTCCTCGGCACGCAGCCTGGTGGCCACCTGCGCGAGGATGGTCGGCTCGTCGTCGACGACCAGGATCCGCTTCACACTGCTGACTGTAAGTCCGCGGTGTGGAGCTTCTCGGCAGCGATTGTGAAGAAACTGTGGAGAAGTTGATCTAGGGGTGCTGGCTGGACACCGAGATGACCTCGCCGGTCAGATAGCTGGAGTAATCGCTGGCCAGGAAGGCGATCGTGGCGGCCACCTCCCACGGTTCGGCGGCCCGGCCGAAGGCCTCACCCTCGGCGAGCCGGTCGAGCAGCTCGGAGGAGGAGGTCTTCTCCAGGAATTTGTGCCGGGCGATGCTCGGGGACACCGCGTTGATGCGCACCCCGAATTCGACGGCCTCGATCGCACTGCACCGGGTCAGAGCCATCACACCCGCTTTGGCGGCCGCGTAGTGCGACTGCGAATGCTGCGCCCGCCACCCGAGCACGCTGGCGTTGTTCACGATCACCCCGCCGTGGTCGGCATCGCGGAAGTAGCGCAGGGCGGCGCGGGTGGCACGCATGACCGAGGTCAGCGTCACGTTGAGCACGCGGTCCCACTCGTCGTCGGTCATGTCGACGACCGGGGTCTGCCCACCGAGTCCGGCGTTGTTGACCAGGACGTCGAGCCGCCCGGCCTGCTCGACGGCCGAGGTGATCAGCGCATCGACGGCTGCGGACGACGTCACGTCGCACACCACCGCGTCCACCTTTCCGAGCCCGAGCGAGGCGAGTTGGTCGCGGGTCTCCCCCAGCCGGCGCTCGTGGTAGTCGGAGACGACGACGTCGGCACCCTCCAGCAATGCCCGGCGAGCCGTCGTCGACCCGATCCCGGTGCCGGCGGCGGCGGTCACGAGGACCACCTTGCCGGTCAACAGGCCGTGGCCCTCGATCTCCTGGGGGGCTTCGGAAAGGTCGGTCACGGTCGGGCCTCTCTCGGAAGGCCGAGCACCCGCTCGGCGATGATGTTGCGCTGGATTTCGTTGGACCCGCCGTAGATGGTGTCCGACCGCGAGAACAGGTACAGCCGCTGCCATTCGTCGAACTCGCCGTCGTCGAGCGTCAGCCCCGATCGGCCCGCGACGTCCATCGCGATCTCGCCGAGTTCGCGATGCCAGTTGGCCCACAACAACTTCGACACACTGTCTTTGCCCGGGACGGCCTGACCGCCTTCTTCGACGTCCATCGTCGCCAGCGCGTATGACCGCATCGTCCGCAGACCCACCCAGGACCGGGTGAGGCGCTCACGGATGAGTGGATCGTCGGCGGCACCGGTCTTCTTCGCCAGCTCGGCGACGCCGGACAGTTCCCGCGCGTACTCGATCTGCTGGCCCAGCGTCGAAACGCCGCGCTCGAACGTCAGGGTGCCCATGGCCACCCGCCAGCCGTCGCCCGGTTCGCCGACCACCATCGAGGCGTCGGTGCGGGCGTCGTCGAAGAACACCTCGTTGAATTCGGAGTCGCCGGTGAGCTGGATGATCGGACGGATCTCCACGCCCGGCTGGTCCAGCGGCACCAGCAGATAGGACAGTCCGGCGTGGCGCTTGGAGCCCTTCTCGGTGCGGGCGACCACGAAGCACCACTGTGCCCAGTGCGCGAGCGACGTCCACACCTTCTGCCCGTTGATCACCCACTGATCGCCGTCGAGCACCGCGGTGGTGGACACGTTGGCCAGGTCGCTGCCCGCACCCGGCTCGGAGTAACCCTGACTCCACAACTCGCTGACATCGACGATCCGCGGCAGGAACCGCTGCTTCTGTTCCTCGGTGCCGTAGGCGATCAGCGTCGGCCCGAGTAGCTCCTCACCGAGGTGGTTCACCTTCGCCGGGGCGTTGGCGATCGCGTACTCCTCGTAGAAGGCGACGCGATGCGCGACGGTCAGGCCGCGCCCGCCGTACTCCTCCGGCCATCCCAGGCACGTCAGCCCGGCGGCAGCCAGATGGCGATTCCACGCCAGCCGTTCCTCGAACGCCTCGTGTTCACGGCCGGGTCCGCCCAGCCCTTTGAGCGCGGCGAATTCGCCGACCAGATTGTCGTCGAGCCACTGGCGGACCTCGGCCCGGAACTCCTGGACCTCTATCACCCCTGTAGGCTAACCTACCAAGCACTTGCTTTGTTAGAGGAGCATCGATGACGACCGCCCCGAGGACCATCCCCGCGGTTCTCGACCGGATTGCCGACCAGTTCTCCGAGCACGAGGCACTGGTCACCGAGGACCGCACTCTCACCTATGCGCAGTTGCGCACCGAGGCGCGCCGTGCCGCGTCGGCCATGATCGAACTCGGGATCGCCGCCGGTGACAGGGTCGCCATCTGGTCACCCAACACCTGGCACTGGGTGGTGGGATGTCTGGCGACGCATTACGCGGGCGCCGTCGTCGTCCCCCTCAACACCCGCTACACCGCCAGCGAGGCCACCGACATCCTGGCCCGCACCGCGGCTCCGCTGCTCATCGCCGCCGGCCGGTTCCTCGGCGCCGACCGCACCGCCGAGCTCGACCGCGGTGCACTGCCTGCTCTGCGCCACATCGTGCGGGTGCCCGTGGAGCCCGACGACACCGCATCCACCGAGTCGTGGACCGAATTCGTCACGCGCGGGGGCGATCTCGCCGCTGTCGACGAACGGGCCGCGGCGGTCCGCCCGGACGACGTCTCGGACATCCTGTTCACCTCGGGAACCACCGGCCGGAGCAAAGGCGCGCTGTGCGCGCACCGGCAGTCGCTCGACGCCTCCGCGGCCTGGGCCGAGTGCGGACAGCTCACCAGCGCCGACCGCTACCTGTGTATCAACCCGTTCTTCCACAACTTCGGCTACAAGGCCGGCATCCTGGCCTGCCTGCAGACCGGCGCGACCCTGATCCCGCAGCTGACCTTCGACCCCGAACGGGCTATGCGGGCGGTGTCCGAACACCGCATCACCGTCCTGCCCGGACCGCCCACCATCTATCAGACGCTGCTCGACCATCCGAAACGCGGCGACTATGAACTCGATTCGCTGCGCTTCGCGGTCACCGGCGCCGCCGTGGTGCCCGTGGTGCTGATCGAGCGCATGCAGTCCGAACTGGACATCGACATCGTGCTGACCGCTTACGGCCTGACCGAGGCCAGCGGCTTCGGCACGATGTGCCGTGCGGACGACGACGCGGTCACGGTCGCGACGACCTGCGGTAGACCCATCGCCGACTTCGAACTGCGCATCGCCGACGAGACCGGCGAGGTGTTGTTGCGCGGACCCAACGTCATGCTCGGCTACCTCGACGATCCCGAAGCCACCGCCGCGGCGATCGACGAGGACGGTTGGCTGCACACCGGTGACGTCGGAACCCTCGACGAGAACGGCAATCTGCGCATCACCGACCGACTCAAGGACATGTACATCTGCGGCGGATTCAACGTCTACCCGGCCGAGATCGAGCAGGTCCTCGCCCGGCTCGACGGAGTCGTCGAGTCGGCGGTGATCGGGGTGCCCGACGACCGACTCGGTGAGGTGGGTAAGGCCTTCGTGGTCACCAAACCGGGGTCCGACCTCGACGAACAACGCGTGATCGCCTATGCGCGCGAACATCTGGCGAATTTCAAGACACCGCGCTCGGTGGAATTCCTCGACGTGCTGCCCCGCAATCCGGGCGGCAAGGTCGTCAAACCACTGCTGCGGGAAAGGGCGCAATAGTTCCGATGGACCTCTCATTCGACGATGCCACCGAGGACTTCCGTACCGAGGTGCGCGAGTTCCTCGCGACGAACCGGGACTTCTTCCCGACGAAGTCCTACGACACCGCGGAGGGCTTCGAGCAGCACCGCCGCTGGGACCGGGTGCTGTTCGACGCCGGGTTGTCGGTGATCACCTGGCCCGAGCAGTACGGCGGCCGCGACGCGACGCTGCTGCAGTGGGTGGCCTACGAGGAGGAGTACTTCCGCGCGGGCGCGCCGGGGCGGGCGAGTGCGAACGGTACCTCCATGCTGGCGCCGACACTCTTCGCGCACGGCACCGAGGAGCAACTGGACCGGGTGCTGCCGAAAATGGCCAGTGGCGAGGAGATCTGGGCGCAGGCGTGGTCCGAACCGGAATCCGGCAGCGACCTGGCCTCGCTTCGCTCGACGGCGACCAGGACCGACGGCGGCTGGCTGCTCAACGGGCAGAAGATCTGGAGCTCGCGCGCGGTGTTCGGCGAACGCGCCTTCGGGCTGTTCCGCTCCGATCCGCAGGCGCAGCGCCACAAGGGCCTCACCTACTTCATGTTCGACCTGAAAGCCGACGGGGTGACCGTCCGGCCGATCAGACAGCTCGGCGGGGACGCCGGTTTCGGCGAGGTATTCCTCGACGACGTGTTCGTGCCCGATGCGGACGTCATCGGCGAGGTGCACGACGGTTGGCGCGCGGCGATGAGCACCTCGAGCAACGAGCGCGGGATGTCGCTGCGCAGCCCGGCGCGCTTCCTCGCCCCAGCCGAGCGGCTCGTCGCCGAGTGGCACAAGGACAAGGACCCGGCATTCGCCGAACGCGTCGCCGATGCGTGGATCAAGGCTCAGGCCTATCGGTTACACACGTTCGGTACCGTGACCCGGGTGGCCGGTGGCGGTGAGCTCGGCGCGGAATCGTCGGTGACGAAAGTGTTCTGGTCGGACCTCGACGTGGCGCTGCACCAGACCGCGCTCGATCTGCGCGGGGCCGATGCAGAGTTGGCCGATGCCTGGACCGACGGATTGCTGTTCGCCCTCGGCGGGCCGATCTACGCCGGCACCAACGAAATCCAGCGCAACATCATCGCCGAACGGCTGCTGGGGCTGCCCCGCGAACCGAAGGGGCAGACCAAGTGAACTTCGAACTCGACGAACAGCAGCGGGATTTCGCGGCCAGCATCGACGCCGCGCTGTCGGCTGCAGACGTGCCGCGAGCCGTGCGGGCGTGGGCCGACGGCGACACCGCTCCGGGCCGTAAGATCTGGTCACAGCTGGCCGACCTCGGCGTCACGGCGCTGATGGTGGCCGAAGAGCACGACGGCATCGACGCTTCACCGGTCGACCTCGTCGTCGCCGCCGAGCGGTTGGGGCGCTGGTGCGTCCCCGGGCCCGTGGTGGAATCCGTCGCGGTGGCGCCCGTTCTGCTGGCCGGCGACGAACGCAGCGCGGCCCTGGCCTCCGGTGAGCTGATCGCCACGGTGGCGCTTCCGCCGCAGATCCCCCGCGCCGTCGACGCCGACACGGCGGGCCTGGTGCTGCTGGCGCAGGACGGGACTGTCGCCGACGCCGCGGCAGGCGCGAAGCACGAATCGATCGATCCCAGCCGGAAGTTGTTCGAGGTCAACGCATCCGGTGAGACGCGCACAGCCGACGTCGACCGCGCCTACGAGTTCGGCGTGCTGGCCACCGCGGCGCAGCTGGTCGGAGCCGGCCAGGCGATGCTCGACCAGTCCGTGGAATACGCCAAGCAGCGGCATCAGTTCGGCCGCGCGATCGGCTCGTACCAGGCGATCAAGCACAAACTCGCCGACGTGCACATCGCCGTCGAGATGGCCCGCCCGTTGATCTACGGCGCAGCCCTGTCACTGGCCGACGACTCCCCCGACACCGCCCGCGACGTCAGCGCAGCCAAGGTCGCCGCATGCGACGCCGCACTGTTCGCCGCGCGTTCGGCGCTGCAGACACACGGCGCGATCGGCTTCACCCACGAACACGACCTTTCGCTGTGGTTGGTGCGCGTGCAGGCGCTGCGGACCGCGTGGGGCGATCCGACCACCCATCGGCAACGTCTCCTGGAGGCCCTGGCGTGAGCGAAGAACGCGACCTGCTGCGCGACACCGTCGCTGCGCTGATCGAGAAGCACGCGTCTCCCGCCGCGGTGCGCGAGGCGATGGCATCGGAGCGCGGCTACGACGAGTCGCTCTGGACGCTGCTGTGCGAACAGGTCGGGGCGGCGGCTCTGGTGATCCCCGAGGACCTGGGTGGTGCGGGCGGTGAGCTCGCAGACGCCGCCGTGGTGATGCACGAGCTCGGCCGGGGCCTCGTCCCGACGCCGCTGCTCGGGACCACACTGGCCGAGCTGGCGCTGCTGGCCGCCGACGAACCGGACGCCGAGGCGCTCGAGGGGCTCGCCGAGGGCACCAAGATCGGCACGGTTGTCTTCGACCCGGATTATGTGGTCAACGGCGCCATTGCCGACGTGGTCATCGGCGCCGACGGTGATCGGCTCACCCGGTGGGCCGCGTTCACCGCCCAGCCGCTGCACACCATGGATCTGACGCGTCCGCTGGCCCGGTTGCAGGCCGATGAGACCAGGGACATCGGCAGCGACCCCGGCCTGGCCGACCTCGCCGCGCTGCTGCTGGCCGCCGAGCAGGTCGGTGCCGCCACCCGATGCCTGGAGCTGACCGTCGAGTACACCAAGGACCGGGTGCAGTTCGGCAGGCCGATCGGCAGCTTCCAGGCCCTCAAGCACCGCATGGCCGATCTCTACGTGAAGGTGCAGTCCGCCAAGGCGGTGGTCGACGAGGCGGTCGGCGATCCGTCACCGACGGCGGCAGCCCTGGCCCGGTTCTCGGCCAGTGAGGCGTTCAGCGCGGTCGCGGCCGAAGCGGTGCAGATGCACGGCGGGATCGCCATCACCTGGGAGCACGACATCCAGCTGTACTTCAAGCGGGCGCACGGCAGCGCCGAGCTGCTCGGCCCGCCGCGCGAGCAACTGCGCCGGCTCGAATCGCAGGTGCTCTAACCTCGATGTGGTGAGCGACCACGTGGCGTTGCGCGCCGGCATCCCGCCCTTTCACGTCATGGACGTGTGGCTGGCCGCAGCGGAGCGCCAGCGTAGCCACGGCGATCTGGTGAACCTGTCGGCGGGCCAGCCCAGTGCCGGCGCACCCGCCGCGGTGCGCGAGGCCGCGGTCGCCGCTCTACAGGAGAACAAGCTCGGCTACACCGTCGCGCTCGGCATCCCGGAGCTGCGGACCGCGATCGCGAGTTCGTACGCCGGCCGGCATCAGATGGAGGTCGCCGCGGACGACGTGGTGATCACCACCGGATCGTCGGGCGGCTTCCTGCTCGCCTTCCTCGCCTGCTTCGACGTCGGCGACCGGGTGGCGATCGCCAGCCCCGGCTACCCCTGCTACCGAAATATCCTGACCGCCCTCGGATGTGAGGTCGTCGAGATTCCCTGCGGCGCGGACACCCGGTTCCAGCCCACCGCCGCGATGCTGGCCGAGCTGGATCCGCCGGTGCAGGGCGTCATCGTGGCGAGCCCCGCCAATCCGACCGGTACCGTGATCGCACCGGAGGAGCTCGCGGCGATCGCATCGTGGTGCGACGCCGAGGGAGTGCGGCTGATCAGCGACGAGGTCTACCACGGTCTGGTCTACGAGGGCGCCCCGGACACCAGTTGCGCCTGGCAGACGTCCCGAAACGCCGTGGTGGTCAACAGCTTCTCGAAGTACTTCGCGATGACCGGATGGCGGTTGGGCTGGTTGCTGGTGCCCGCGGCGCTGCGTCGCGCCGTCGACCGGCTCACCGGCAACTTCACGATCTGCCCGCCTGCGCTGGCCCAGCATGCGGCCGTCGCCGCGTTCGGGGCGGAGGCGATCACCGAGGCGGACGGGCTGCTCGCGCACTACGCACACAACCGCGGTCTCCTGCTCGACGGTCTGCGCGCCGTCGGCATCGACCGCGTCGCTCCCGCCGACGGCGCCTTCTACGTGTACGCCGACGTCTCGCGCTACACCGAGGAGTCGTTGTCGTTCTGCTCGAAGTTGTTGACCGACACCGGGGTGGCGATCGCACCGGGTATCGACTTCGACACGGTGTACGGCGGGTCGTACGTGCGGTTCTCCTTCGCGGGCCCCACCGCCGACATCACCGAGGCGCTCCGCCGGATTGGGCCCTGGCTGAACTGACCTGTCGGTGGCCCGGGCTACCATCGGAGCCATGTTCGAAAGTATGTTCGATATCGATCCGACTGCGAGTGAGGCGCAGCTGCGGGCGCAGGTCGAACAACTCGAGCGGTTGAAAGCTGCGGCGGCAGCCGCGCAGGCGCGGGCGACGGCGGCGTGGGCGGCCAAACGGGAGGCCGCCGAAGCGATCGCCGGGCTGCCGTTGAAGAAGCGGGGTTGCGGCCTGACCAGCGAGATCGCGCTGGCCCGCCGCGACGCCCCGGTGTGCGGCAACACCCATCTCGGCCTCGCCAGGGCACTGGTCGACGAGATGCCTCATACGTTGGCCGCCCTTTCGTGCGGTGCGCTCTCCGAGTGGCGGGCAACGCTGATCGTGCGCGAATCAGCCTGTCTGAGTGTCGTGGACCGCCGAAAGCTCGACGCTGAATTGTGCTCGGATTCCTCGAGGTTCGACGGCTGGAGCAATGCGCGGGTGGCAGCCGAGGCGAAGAGGATCGCCGCCCGCCTCGATGCCGCCGCGGTGGTGGACAGGTCGGCGAAGGCCGCCGCCGATCGGCGGGTGACCATCCGCCCCGCACCCGACACGATGGTCTACGTGACGGCGCTACTTCCGGTCGCGCAGGGGGTCGGGGTGTACGCCGCACTGAAGCGCCGGGCCGACACAACGTTCGACGAGCGGTCGCGCGATCAGGTCATGGCCGACACCATGGTCGAGCGGGTGACGGGCCGCTCCGCCGACGAGTCGGTGTCGGTGTCGCTGAATTTGGTGCTGGCGGACACCACGCTGGTCGGTGACGACCAGGAGCCCGGCTGGTGCGAGGGCTACGGCCCGGTGCCGGCAGCGGTGGTGCGGGCATTGGTCAGCGACGCTGTCCGCGACGAAACGGCCAGGGCGACACTGCGTCGCCTCTACCGTCACCCGCGTAGCGGAGCGCTGGTGGCGATGGAGTCGACGGCACGCACGTTTCCGAAAGGGTTGGCCGCTTTCATCGACATCCGCGACCGCACCTGTCGAACGCCCTACTGCAACGCGCCGATTCGCCACCATGATCACGCGCAACCGCACTGCGAGAACGGGCCGACCAGCGCGCTCAACGGGCTCGGAGCGTGCGAGGCGTGCAACTACGCCAAGGAGTCCCCTGGCTGGGCGGTGACCACCGAGGTGGTCGACGGCGAGCACCGGGCCCGGTTCCGCACGCCGACCGGTGCGGTCTACCGATCCACCGCACCACCGCTACCGGGACCACCGACCCACATGCGGAGCATGATGGAGGACGGTCTCAGCATTGACATCGTCAGGTTCGACGCTGCGTGACGTACCAGTCGAGCAGTGCCGGATCGTCGACCGCGGTCGGTTCGACCACGCGGCTCGCGTCCCCACCCTGCAGCAGCTTCTTGATCGGCACCTCGAGCTTCTTGCCGGTACGGGTGTGCGGGATACCCGGTGCCAGCACGATGTCGTCCGGGACATGCCGCGGCGACACCTCGGTGCGGATCGTCTGCTTGATGCGCTCGATCAGCTCGTCGGTGAGTTCGGCGCCGTCGGCCAGGGTGACGAACAGCGGCATCCAGTATCCGCCGTCGGGTTGCTCGGCGCCGATCACCAACGCCTCGGCGACCTCCGGCAACCGCTCCACGGCCTGGTAGATGTCGGCGCTGCCCATGCGGATCCCATGCCGGTTGAGCGTCGAATCGGACCGGCCGTGCACGACGATGCTGTCGTGGTCGGTGATCGTGATCCAGTCGCCGTGCCGCCATACGTTGGGGAACATCTCGAAATAGGCGTCGCGATACCGGCTTCCGTCGGCATCGTTCCAGAACTTCACCGGCATCGACGGCAGCGGTTTGGTGACCACGAGTTCGCCGACCTCCCCGCGCACGGGTCGGCCGGCCTCATCCCAGGCGTCCACCGCGGCGCCGAGGTAGGGCGCGGACAACTCCCCCGCCCACACCGGCACGGTGCGCACACCGCCGATGAAAGCGGACACCACATCGGTACCTCCGCTGATCGAGGCCACCTGTACGTGCTCGCCCACGTTGTCGCGCAACCACTCCGACGATGCGGGCGGCAGCGACGACCCGGTGATGCCGACGGTCCGCAGCGCTGACAAGTCGTGTTCCTTGATCGGCACCGAACCGGCCTTGCTGCAGGCCAGCACGTATCCCGGGCTCGTCCCGAGGACGGTGGCACCGACGCGCGCGGCGATACGCCACAGCGTGTCGGCCGCGGGATAGGTGGGACTGCCGTCGAAACAGACGATCGTCGCCCCGACCAGCAGGCCGGCGACCTGGAAGTTCCACATCATCCAGCTCGGGCTGGTGTACCAGAAGAACGTGTCGTCGGCACCGATGTCCGACTGCAGCGCAACGGCTTTCAGATGCTCGACCACGACGCCGCCGTGACCGTGCACGATGCCCTTCGGCAGGCCCGTCGTTCCTGACGAGTACAGCACCCACAACGGATGGTCGAAGTCGACCGCGGTGCTGTCCAGTTTCGTGTCGCCCGCGGTGATGGTGGCCCAGTCGAGCCAGTCCGGGCCCGGTGCGCCGGCGCCGATCCGCGACACCGACACCGCCGCGCGCAGACTCGGCAGTCCCGCACGCAGAGCGGTCACATCGGCGCTCTTGTCGTGCGTCTTCCCACCGAAACGGTAGCCGTCTGCGGCCACCAGCACCGCGGGCTCGAGTTGTCCGAGCCGGTCGAGTGCCGCCTTGGCCGTGTAGTCCTGGCCGCAGGCACTCCAGACGGCACCGACGCTCGCGGTGCCCAGAAACGCGACCACGGCCTCCGGCACGTTGGGCAGATAGCCGGCGACCCGGTCACCGGGGCCCACCCCGATCTCGCGCAGCGTTCGAGCGAAACTCGCCGCGGCACTGAGCATTTCACCCCAGGAGATCTCGGTTACCGTGAGCTCCTCATTGACGTACAGGATGGCCGGCCGGTCGGAGCGGGCGTGGCGCACCACCTGGTCGACGTAGTTGAGGCGGACGCCGGGGAACCAGCGCGCTCCTGGCATGTCTGCGCTCGTCAGCACCTCGGCGGGCGCGTCACCGAGCTCGAAGTACTCCCACAGCGCGCCCCAGAATCCTTCGAGGTCCTCGACCGACCAGTGCCACAGCGACCGGTAGTCGGGGAAGGTGCGTCCGGCGCGCTCACCGGCGAACCGTGCGAAGTCGGTCACCCGGGCGCCGGCGATGTCGTCATCGGTGGGCACCCACTGCGGTTGGCTCACCGGGCGCTCCATCCGCCGTCCATGGTGTAGGCCGCGCCGGTCACCATCCCTGATTGCGACGATGCCAGCCAGCCCACCAGCGATCCCACTTCGGACGGTTCGACGAGGCGTTTGACTGCGCTTTCCTTGAGCAGGATCTGGGTCACCACGTCATCTTCACCGATGCCGTGCATCTTGGCCTGATCGGCTATCTGTTTGGTGACCAGCGGGGTCCGCACGTAGCCGGGGTTGACGCAGTTGCTGGTCACCTGATGGGGGCCGCCCTCCAGCGCGGTCACCTTCGACAACCCCTCGAGCGCGTGCTTGGCGGTGACGTAGCCGACCTTGTACTCCGACGCCCGCAGCCCGTGCACCGACGAGATGTTGATGACCCTTCCGAACTTCTGCGCGTACATGTATGGCAGTGCCGCGCGGATCAGCAGGAATGGCGCCTCGACCATCAACGTCATCAGCATCCGGAAGTTCTCCGGCGCGAAGTCGACGATCGGGTCGATGCGCTGCACGCCGGCGTTGTTGACCAGGATGTCGGTGTCCAGCGTCAGCCCCTCCAGCGCCGATACGTCGAGCAGGTCCACCACCCAGGCGTTCCCGCCGATCTCGTCGGCGAGTGCGGCAGCGGCGGTTTCGTCGCGGTCGGCGACGGTGACCGTGGCACCCCGGGCGGCGAGTTCACGCGCACACGCCTCACCGATACCGCTCGCACCGCCGGTAACCAGCGCGGTGCGTCCGGCGAGATCTCTCACGCGCCGCTCCTGGCGGCCTCGCGGGCGAGGTCATCGCGATCGGCCTGGTCTACGTCGTGCAGGTCGATGCCGTTGGTCTCGCGGGTGAAGAAGACCGCGACCAGCGTGATCGCACACGCGATGGCCAGATAGATCGCGATCGGCACCGACGAGCCGTAGATGTCGAGCAGTTTCACCGCGATCAGCGGTGCCAGCGATCCGGCCACGATGGAGGTGACCTGATAGCCCAGGGAGACACCGGAATACCGCATCCGGGTCGGGAACATCTCCGCCATGATCGCCGGCTGCGGCGCGTACATCAGCGCGTGGATCATCAGACCGATGCTCACCGCGGCCGTGACGACCACGTAGCTGCCGCTGTTCATCATCGGGAATGCGAAGAAGCCCCACGTCGCACCGAGCACCGCGCCGACCGTATACACCGGACGGCGGCCGAAACGGTCGGACAGCCAACCCACCAGCGGCACTACCGCGAAGTGGATCAGGTGAGCCACCAGCAGGTACCAGAGGATGTCGGTGGTGTCGGCGCCGACCTGGACCTTCAGATACGTGATCGAGAAGGTGACCACGAGGTAGTACATGATGTTCTCGCCGAACCGCAGGCCCATGGCGGTGAACACGCCGCGCGGGTAGCGCTTGAGCACCTCGACCACACCGTACGAGGTGGCCTTGGCCCGCTCCACCTCCTGCTGGGCGGCGACGAAGATCGGCGCGTCGGTGACCTTGGTGCGGATGTAGTAGCCGACGAACACGACCACGGCCGACAGCCAGAACGCCACGCGCCAGCCCCACGACAGGAACGAGGACTCGGGCAGGGTGGTCGTCAGGACGAGCAGCACAACGGTGGCGAGCAGATTGCCGACGGGAACACCGGCCTGCGGCCAGCTGGCCCAGAAGCCGCGTTCCCGGTTCGGGCTGTGCTCGGCGACCAGCAGCACCGCGCCGCCCCACTCTCCGCCGACGGCGAAGCCCTGGATGAACCGCAGCGCGACCAGTAGCGCCGGCGCCCAATACCCGATCTGTCCGTACGTCGGCAGACAGCCCATCGCGAAGGTGGCGACACCCACCAGCACGAGACTGAACTGAAGCAGCTTCTTACGGCCGTACTTGTCGCCGAAATGGCCGAACACCACGCCACCGAGCGGGCGCGCGACGAAGCCGACCGCGTATGTCGCGAACGCAAGGAAGATCGCGTTGAGCTCGCTGGTGGTCTCCGAGAAGAAGATCTTGTTGAACACCAGCGTGGCGGCAGTGCCGTAGAGGAAGAACTCGTACCACTCGACGACGGTGCCCGCCATCGAGGCCACGACCACGCGTTTGAGGCCGGTCCTGATCGAGTCCGGGGGGCTGGTGTCCGGTTGCGAGGGATTCTGCGTGCTCATCGAGGGCTCCATTCGTGGCCGGGGGCATACAGACGGACCAAGTGTGATTGCCCCCACATGGCTGTGAGTATTCATGCACGCCGGACCCGCCGCAATGGCCAACCGCGCAGCATCGATCTGCAAAACTGCAGACATGTCCGGTACGCCTCTGCGTCGGCCCAGCGCGGACGATCTGCTGGTGCTGCTGGCGGTGGGCCGGTCCGGCCGGTACACCACCGCCGCCGAGGAGCTCGGCCTGAACCACACCACCATCTCCCGGCGCATCGCGACGCTCGAACAATCGGTCGGCGGGCGACTACTGGTGCGCGCGGCCGGCGGGTGGGAGTTGACCGATCTCGGCCGGGAGGCACTCGCCGCCGCGGAAACGGTCGAGTCGGCGGTCCGCTCGCTGTCGGTTGACCCGGCCGGCCGCCGTGCGCTCGAGGGGGTCGTTCGGATCTCGGCGACCGACGGGTTCAGCGCCTACATCGCGGCGCCCGCCGCCGCTCGCGTGCAGCGCGATCATCCGGGCATCGCTGTCGAGATCGTCGCCACCACCCGCCGCGCGTCACAGCAGCGTTCCGGCCTCGACATCGAAATCGTGGTGGGCGAACCGCAGGTGCACCGCGCCGAGGCGATCCGCCTCGGTGACTACTGCCTCGGCCTCTACGGTGCACGCGACTACCTGGCCGAGCACGGCACCCCGTGCGACGTCGACGATCTCTCCCGGTATCCGCTCGTCTACTTCATCGACTCGATGCTGCAGGTCGACGACCTCGATCTGGCGGCCAGTTTCGCGCCGGCGATGCGGGAGTCGGTGACGTCGACGAACGTGTTCGTGCACGTGGAGGCGACGCGCGCGGCCGCGGGACTCGGCCTGCTGCCGTGCTTCATGGCCGACCGGCACGACGACCTCATCCGGGTGCTGCCCCGCGTCGTGTCGGTACGCCTGAGCTACTGGCTGGTGACCCGGGCCGAGACACTGCGCAGACCCGAGGTCGGCGCAGTGGTCGACGCCATCCGGGCGAAGGTCGGCGAGGAGCGCGAGGCGCTGCTCGGCGCACCCTGAGCGCGAGCCTTGCGCGGTCCGCGCGCCCGTGGTGCAGTTTCCTCATGCCGTTCCTGGACCACCGGCGCGGACGTGCGTATTACCGGCACTGGGCGACCGAGCAGCCCCGCGCCGCCGTCGTCTTCCTGCATGGCTTCGGCGAACACACCGGCGTCTACCACCGGTACGGATTCAGCCTGAATGCCGCGGACATCGACCTGTGGGCCGTCGACCAGTTCGGCCACGGCCTCACCCCCGGCATCCGGGGTGACTTCGGGACCATCGAGGACAGCTCGGCGCTCGCCGATGCGCTGACCGCGCAGGTTCACGCCGAGCATCCGGACATTCCGCTTGTCGCGCAGGGTCATTCGTATGGCTCGATCGTCACGTTGATGCGGCTGCTGGAAACACCGGACCGCTACGTCGCCGGGGTGATCTCCGGTGCGCCACTCGTGCCCGTACCCGCACTGCTCGACACCGACGCCTCCTTCGACCTCGAGCCGGGCTGGTTGTCGGCCGACCCGTTCTATCTCGACGCGCTCGAGAACGATCCGCTGGCCTTCGTCGACGCCGACGGATCCGCGCTCGCGCGCGAACTCGACCGGGCCTGGGACCGCTTCGGCGCCGACCTGCCGAAGCTCACCGTGCCGACGCTGGCGGTGCACGGCGAGGCCGATCCGATCGCCGACATCGGCGGGGTACGCGCTTACGCCGAGCAGATCGAGCCGCTGCGCCTACGGTCCTTCGCCGGCGGCCGCCACGACATCCTGAACGACACCGCCCATCGCGAGGTCGCCGCAGCGATCGTGGACTTCATCGCCGAGCGGGTCCAGCACTACTTCCAGTAGGGGTCCAGCATCTCGTCCCAGGCCCGCGACATCCGCTCCCACTCCTGCGGGCAGTCCTGCGCGCGGTCCTCCGGCAGCGTGCCGCTGTCGACGATGAACCTGTTGTCGACCGGGTTGGATCCGTAGATCCAGCACTGGAAGTTGTACATCCGAGCCAGGTCGTATTCGTGGGCATCCCAGAACGGGAAGTCCTCGGGGCTGCCGTTCTGCGCGGCGGAGTCCTCCCAGATGCGGGCCCAGTCGACCGCAGCCTGGACGTTGTCCGGATCGGCCTTGCCGGTCGCGTCGGGCTCCAGCAACAGCACCGCGGCGAGCTGGTCGGCGACGTCCTCCTCGCGGCCGGTGAAGGGGAGGTCGTAGATGTCGATGGTCGCGTGGCCGAGCTCGTGATAGAACGTCGCACGCTCCGCACCGAGGGTGGACGCGACCGGATCAGGATCCTTGGCCTTGCTGAAGACCTGGAAGCCCGCGTCGACGTCCTCGTAGCAGATGGTCATCGCCGTGTCCGACGGGCTCCAGTACGCGTTGGCCTCGCCGCACTGCCTGCCGATCAGCGGAATGTCCTGCGGCAGTTCGAGCATCTCGGACGTCTCGGCGGCCATCTCCTCGAGGAACTGCGCCTCGCTCATCATCTTCTTGCCGTTCTGCGCTTCCGGGCTGGTGGCGTCCTCGTAGGTGACGATCATCTGGCCGTCGCCGTCGGTGGGACCCTCGGACCGGTCGGGGGCGTCGTTGTCCGGCCCGGTAGATTCCATCTGGTCGGCCGTCGCACGCGCGTTCCCGCTTTCCTGGCCGACGGCGCCGTCACGCCCGGAGCAGCCGCCCAGCGACACGGCGATCGACACGGCGAAGGCCAGTCGGACGACGGGTGCGATGGACATTCAGAGCCAGGTGTCCGGGGTGGTCGCGGTGAGGAACGCCTCGAGGTCGTCGCGCCAATGCGCCGGCGAATTCTTATCCGGTTCGATACCGGTGTACTCACCGCGATAGAACAGCAGCGGCCGTGGCTTCTTCCTCGGTACGTCCGAGAGCGAGTGCACGGCGCCGAACACCACGAAGTGATCGCCGCCGTCGTGCACTGAAGCCACCGTGCAGTCGATGTGGGCGAGCGAACCGTCGATGATCGGCGACCCGAGTTTCGACGGCGTCCAGTCGATACCGGCGAACTTGTCGGGTTCCCGTGAGCCGAACCGCGCCGACACGTCTTTCTGCTTCTCATGCAGCACGTTCACACAGAACCGGCCGCTGGCTTCGATGGCCGCCCAGGACCGGGAGACCTTCGTCGGGCAGAACAGCACGAGCGGCGGTTCGAGCGACAGCGCCGCGAACGACTGGCAGGCGAAGCCGACAGGCGCGCCGTCGTGGACGGTGGTGATGATCGTGATGCCGGTACAGAACTGACCCAGCACATGTCGGAACGTGCGCGGGTCGATCGGCTCAGCCATCAGCTCTGACTACTACTTGAAGCCGATGCTGAAATCGTGGCCCCACAGGCTGACCGCGGTGCTCTCCCGGGCCACCCAGTTGTCGTCGTCGACTTCCAGCCCTTCACAACCGAATTCGATGTCGAAGCCGCCGGGCGTCTTCATGTAGAACGACAGCATCTTGTCGTTGACGTGTCGTCCCAGCGTCGCGGACATCGGCACCTTGCGGCGCAGCGCGCGATCCAGGCAGAGGCCGACGTCATCGGCCTCGCCGACCTCGACCATGAGATGGACGATGCCGCTGGGGGTCTCGCCCGGCATGAAGGCCAGGCTGTGATGGCGCGGATTCACGCCGAGGAAGCGCAACCACGCCGGTGCGCCGTCGGCGGGCCGGCCCACCAGCTGTGGCGGCAGCTTCATCGAGTCGCGCAGGAAGAATCCAAGGACGTCGCGGTAGAAGTGCAACGTCTCCGCGTCGTCGCGGGTGGTGAGCACGACGTGGCCCAGCCCCTGCTCCTCGGTGACGAACTTGTGCCCGTACGGGCTGACGACGCGGCGGTGCTCGAGCGCGACCCCGTGGAAGACCTCGAGGGTGTTACCGGACGGATCGTCGAAGATGATCATCTCGTCGACCCGGCGATCGGCCAGCTGCGTCGCGGTCGCCTCCTTGTAGGGGGTTCCGTCGACGTCCAGACGCTGCCGGATGTCCTGGAGTGCCGCAGCGTTCGCGGTTTCCCAGCCGGACTCGAGCAGCCGGTCGTGTTCGCCCGGGACGATGATCAGCCGGGCGGGGAATTCGTCCATCCGCAGGTACAGCGCACCCTCGGTCGGGCCGCTCCCCTCGACCATGCCGAGCACCTTCAGGCCGTATTCGCGCCACGCGGCGACGTCGGTGCTCTCGATGCGGAGATACCCCAGTGACTTGATCGTCACGATCCACCCCCAAGGAAATCGATGGTCAGCTTGTTGAATTCGTCGAACTTCTCGAGTTGCGCCCAGTGGCCGCACTGACCGAACACATGCAGCTGCACGCGGGGAATCTGCTTGAGCGCCACCAGGGCACCGTCGAGCGGATTGACCCGGTCCTCTCGTCCCCAGATCAGAAGTACCCGCTGACGCAGCTTGTACACGTCGCGCCACATCATGCCGAGCTCGAAATCGGCTCCGGCGAACGACTTGCCCATGGCCTTGGCGGCGGCGAGCGACTCCGGCTGACTGGCGATGGCGAACCGCTCATCGACCAGCTCGGGGGTCACCAGCTTCTGGTCGAAGACCATGATGCGCAGGAACTTCTCCATGTTCTCGCGCGTCGGATCGGCAGTGAACCGGCCGAGCAGCTTCACACCCTCGGTGGGGTCGGGGGCGAAGAGGTTCACCGACAGACCGCCCGGACCCATGAGCACCAGGCGGCCCGCGCGGTCGGGATTGTCGAGCGCGAACCGCACCGCGGTTCCGCCGCCGAGTGAGTTACCCACCAGCGCGGCGCGTTCGATGCCCAGGTGATCGAACAGGTTCAGCAGGGCGGTGGCGCTGTAGCGGTTGTACTGCTCGTGCTCGGTGTGCTTGTCGGAATGGCCGTACCCGGGCTGATCGACCGCCAACACATGGAAATGCCGAGCCAGCACCGCGATGTTCTTCGAGAAGTTCGACCAGCTCGACGCGCCGGGGCCGCCCCCGTGCAGCAGCACCACGGTCTCCGAATTGCCCACGCCCGCTTCGTGGTAATGCAGGCGCATATCGTCGCGCACCTGGGCGTAGCGGGACGTGGACTCGAAGGTGACCTCGACCTGTTGTTCGGTCTCCTGGATGTACGACGTCATCAGACCATCGTGTCCTGGGGCGGCAGCCCGAAGGCGTCGTTGCCGAAAATCAGGTAGGCCCGCTCGGGCTCGTTGGCGGCGTGCACGCGGCCGGCGTGCGCGTCCCGCCAGAACCGCTGTAGCGGAGCGGTGAGGTTGAGCGCGGTGGCACCGGATGCCTCGAACAGGGAGTCGATCGACGCGATGGCGCGGGCGGTGGCGCGCACCTGATCCCGACGGGCCCGGGCCCGCAGCTCGAAGGGAATCTCCTTGTCCGCCTTGAGCAGCTCGTACTCGTCACGGACGTTGCCGATCAGCTGTCGCCATCCGGCGTCGATGTCACTCGCGGCCTCGGCGATGCGGATCTTGGCGAACGGGTCGTCCTTGGACTTCTCACCGGCGAACGCCGCACGCACCCGCTTGCCCTGGTGCTCGACGTGCGCCTCGTACGCACCGTAGGCCATCCCCATGATGGGTGCGGTGATCGTGGTGGGATGCATTGTGCCCCAGGGCATCTTGTATACCGGAGCGGTGTTGTTCTGCAGACCGCCCGCGGTGCGGTCGTTCATCGCCCGGTACGACAGGAAACGGTGCCGGGGTACGAAGACGTCCTTGACCACGACCGTGTTGCTGCCGGTGGCCTTGAGCCCCACCACGTTCCACACATCGTCGATGCGGTAGTCGCTACGCGGGATGAGGAAGCTGCCGAAGTCGACCGGCTTACCGTCCTTGATGACCGGTCCGCCGAGGAAGGCCCAGGTTGCGTGGTCGCATCCAGACGACCACTGCCAGGCGCCGCTGACCAGATAGCCGCCGTCGACCACGGTGCCCGCGCCCATCGGGGCGTACGACGACGACACCCGCACGGTCGGGTCATCGCCCCAGACCTCGTCCTGGGCCTGCTGGTCGAACAGGGCGAGGTGCCAGTTGTGGACTCCGATGATCGAGCTGACCCAGCCGGTGGATCCGCACGCACTGCCGAGCCGGCGCACCGCCTCGTAGAAGACGGTGGGGTCGCACTGCATACCGCCCCACTGTTCAGGCTGGAGCAGCTTGAAGAAACCGATCTCGTCGAGTTCGCGAACCGTCTCGTCGGGCAGGCGGCGCAGTTCCTCCGCCTCCGGCGCACGCTCACGCAGGGTGGGAAGCAGATCGTCGATGCCGCTGAGGACCGCCTGGGCGTCGCGCTGTTCAATGGACGTCACTGCTTGCCTCCATGGGTGGACTGAAACGGGGCTGTAGAAAGATTAGAACACGTTACGATTTGTGTCGAGCAGGCCGCTGCTGCAGCGGCTGGACCTGCGGAAGCTCATTTCTGTAACCTGTTCTAGTTATGTGGGTCAGAACCGGACAGGAAGGCCACGCGTCGTGACGGACGAGCCACTCGGCAGCCACGTGCTCGAACTGGAGGTGGCCGACGTCGTCGAGGAGACCGCCGACGCGCGCTCCCTGGTGTTCAGAGTTCCTGACGGCCCCGACGATCCGGACATCCCGGCCGAACGGTTGCGCTACTCCCCCGGGCAGTTCCTGACGCTGCGGGTGCCCAGCGAGCGCACCGGTTCGGTGGCGCGCTGCTACTCGCTGTGCAGCTCGCCGTTCACCGACGATCCGCTGACGGTGACCGTCAAGCGCACTGCCGACGGATACGCCTCCAACTGGCTGTGCGACAACGCCGAGCCAGGAATGCGAATGCATGTCCTGGCGCCGTCGGGCACCTTCGTGCCGACGTCTCTGGACACCGACTTCCTGCTGCTGGCCGCGGGCAGCGGCATCACCCCGATGATGGCGATCCTCAAGTCGGCGCTCGTCGAGGGCAAGGGGAAGGTAGTGCTCGTCTACGCCAATCGCGACGAGAGCACCGTGATCTTCGCCCCCGCCCTGCGCGAGCTGGCGGCCAAGTACGCCGACCGGCTCACGGTGGTGCACTGGCTGGAGTCCGTGCAGGGTCTGCCGACCGCGACGGCGCTCGCCGGTCTGGTGCGCCCGTACACCGCGCACGATGCCTTCATCTGCGGCCCGGGCCCGTTCATGGCGGCCGCCGAGGAGGCGCTCACCGACGCGGGCACCGCCGCCGACAAGATCCACACCGAGGTGTTCAAGTCGCTGGAGTCCGATCCGTTCGCGGCGGTGGTCATCGAGGAGGACGACAGCGACCAGGGGCCGGCGACCGCAATCGTGGTGCTGGACGGGCAAACCCACGAGGTGCGCTGGCCGCGCAAGGCCAAGCTGCTCGACGTGTTGCTCGACAAGGGTCTGGACGCGCCGTTCTCCTGCCGGGAGGGCCACTGTGGCGCCTGCGCGGTGCTCAAGACGAGCGGCGAGGTGGACATGGAGGTCAACGACGTGCTCGAGCAGTCCGACCTCGACGAGGGCCTGATCCTGGGGTGCCAGGCGGTCCCGCGCTCGGATTCGGTCGAAGTCACCTACGACGACTGACGAGAGGTTAATTTCAGACGATGAAACGGCTCGCAGCAGCGGGGGCGGCAGCACTGTGTGCCGCACTGCTCACTCCGCCCGGTCCGGCGACGGCCGCCGCCAACTCAGCCGTGAGCTCGATTCCGGTCAACCCCGCCGACAGGATCGAGATGCACGTCACCGCGGACTGCGCGGGGACCACGTGCACGTTCAACACCACCGCCAACCTGTTGACCCCCGGCGGACCGGTCGGATTTCCCGGCGACGCCTGGTCCCGGCAGACCATCACGCTGCGCAGCAACGACCGCGACGTCTGGCAGGAAGCGGACTACAGCGCCCCGTCCGGAACGCCCCGAGCGGGTAAGGGCGCCAACCACGGCAACGTGTTGTCCAAGATGTACAAGTCGTTGCGCGACGTCGAGATCTCGGTGACGTCGTTCGGCGGCGGACCCATCGAGCGCTACCGGGTCGACGGCACCTCGATGCCCACCGAGTGGACCACCGGCCGGCCGGCCACCCAGGCCACGTTCATCGTGTGCAGTCACATTCAGGTGGTCTACTCCGGGGTCAACCTGACCACCCCCGACGCCTGCGCGCAGACCACCTTCGGCTGAGCTACCGCGGCAGTCCGAGCAGGCGTTCGCCGGCAAGGGTCAGCAGGATCTGTTCGGTGCCACCGGCGATGGTCAGGCACCGCGTGTTGAGGAAGTCGAACACCTGCGGGCTCATCACCGCGCCTGCGCTGTCGGTGAGGTCCATCCGGAACTCGGCCAGCCCCTGCCGGTAGCGGACGCCGATGAGTTTGCGGGCGCTGGACTCCGCGCCCGGATCCTGACCGCCGACTGCTTTCTGGGCGATCCGCTGGTCGAGCAGCGCGCCCACCTGGGCGGTGAGGATGAGCCCGCCGAGGCGGTCCTGTTCGGCCGCGTCCACTCCCCGATCGGCGACGACGCGCAGCAGTTCCTCCATGGGATTGCCCAGCGCGGTACCCCCGGCCATCGCGACCCGCTCGTTGGCCAGGGTGGTGCGCGCCAGCCGCCAGCCGTCGTTGACCTTACCGACGACCATCTCGTCGGGCACGAAGACGTCGTCGAAGAAGACCTCGTTGAACAACTCATCGCCGGTGATCTCGCGGAGCGGACGGATCACGATCCCGGGCGAGGTCATGTCGATGAGGAAGTAGGTGATGCCCTTGTGCTTGGGCGCGTCGGCGTCGGTGCGCGCCAGGCAGACACCCCACTGCGCCTTGTGCGCCGACGAGGTCCACACCTTCTGCCCGGTCAGCCGCCAGCCGCCCTCGGCGCGAACGGCTTTGGTGCGCAACGCGGCGAGGTCCGAGCCGGCTCCCGGCTCGCTGAACAGCTGGCACCACGTGAGTTCGCCGCTGAGCGTGGGCGGTACGAACTTCCCGATCTGCTCGGCGCTGCCGTGCTCGAGAATCGTCGGTGCGGCCCACCACCCGATGACCAGGTCGGGGCGGTCCACCCCGGCCGCCGCGAGCTCCTGGTCGATGAGCAGCTGCTCGGCCGGGGACGCGGCCCGGCCGTGCGGCTTCGGCCAGTGCGGCGCCTGCAGCCCGCTTCGGGCGAGTGCGGCCTGACGCTGCTCGACGGGCAGCTTGGCCACCTCGGCCACTGCGGCGCTGATCTCGGGCCGCAACCCCTCGACCGATTCGAGGTCGATGCGCAGTTCGCGGCGTACGCCCTGCTGCGTCAGATCGGCGACACGGCGCAGCCAGCGTGAGCGGCCCCCCAGGAACTGGGAAATGCCGTGTGCCCGGCGTAGATACAGATGTGCGTCGTGTTCCCACGTGATGCCGATTCCACCGAGGACCTGGATGCAGTCCTTGGCGTTGGCCTTGGCCGATTCGATGCCTGCGGCGGCGGCGACCGCGGCGGCGATCGACAACTGCCGGTCGTCGCCGTCGGTGGCAGCGCGCGCAGCGTCGGCAGCGGTGACCGACACCTGCTCGACACGCAGGAGCATCTCCGCGCACATGTGCTTGATGGCCTGGAAGCTGCCGATCGGCTTGCCGAACTGTTCGCGCACCTTGGCGTACTCGGTGGCGGTGTTCAACTGCCAGCGAGCCACCCCGGCAGCCTCGGCGGCCAGCACGGTCGCGGCCAGATCGGCGAACCGTGCGCCCGTCACATCGAGCGTGGTCACCGCCGCGTTGTCGAGGACCACCCGCGCCAGCGGCCTGGAGAAGTCCGTCGCCTCCAATGGCTCGACCGTGACGCCGTCGGCCGTGGCGTCGACGAGGACCACGCCGTCGCCCGCCGGCAGCAGCAGGATGGCGTCGGCGTCGGCGCCGAGCACGTAGCCGGCGGTGCCCGAGGCCGTGTCACCGTCGACGGTCAGTTCGGCGGTCAGCGCCGCGCCGGCGGTACGCGCGCCCGTGGCCAGTTCTTCGAGTAGCGCGGGGTCGGTGACCACCAACGTGGCCAGGGCGGTGGTCGCGACGGGTCCGGGCACGAGGGCGGCAGCGGCCTCGTCGACCATGGCGCACAGATCGTCGGCGGTACCGCCCGCGCCGCCGTGCTCCTCGGGAACGGCGACGCCGAAGATGCCGAGATCGGCCAGGCCGCCATACCCGCGGCGCCACGCCGTCGGGTCGCCCTGCTCGACCTCCCGCGCGTGGGAGATGACCCCCGAAGCGGCAGCCCAGTCGCGCACCATCTCCCGCGCAGCAAACTGCTCGTCAGTGCTGCTCGCAGTTGCCACCGACATCTTCGGGCCTCCTAGCCTCAGGCGAGAAGGTCATACTTCCCACTAGAACGTGTTCTAATGGTGCCAGCGTTCGACCGTCAAGTCGACTGGCATCGCAGCAGGACAGGTCGGTGCGGGGCCGACACCGAGGTGAGAAATCGGAGCCGGGCATGCGTATCGTTTTCAGCGGGTACGCAGGATGAAGGAGCCTCACACACCATGTCATCGCCAGCACACACGAACTCGCCTTCCGGATCGGACTCGCCCGCGCGCGAGGCGGGCTCCGGTACGCGACCACGCGAGGTGATGACGGTGTCGGTGCTCGCCGAGTCGGAGTTGGGTTCCGAGGCGCAGCGGGAGCGTCGCAAGCGCATCCTGGACGCCACCCTGGCCATCGCCTCGAAAGGTGGCTACGAGGCAGTTCAGATGCGCGCGGTCGCCGAGCGCGCCGACGTGGCCGTCGGCACCCTCTATCGGTACTTCCCCTCCAAGGTGCACCTGCTGGTGTCCGCACTCGGCCGCGAGTTCGAGCGCATCGACGCCAAGACCGACCGGGCGGCACTGGCCGGCGGCACGCCGTACCAGCGGCTCAACTTCATGGTCGGCAAGCTGAACCGCGCGATGCAGCGCAACCCGCTGCTCACCGAGGCGATGACCCGCGCATTCGTCTTCGCCGATGCGTCCGCCGCAGGTGAGGTCGATCACGTCGGCAAGCTCATGGACTCCATGTTCGCCCGGGCGATGAGCGACGGCGAACCCACCGAGGACCAGTACCACATCGCCCGGGTGATCTCCGACGTGTGGCTGTCGAACCTCCTGGCCTGGCTGACCCGGCGGGCCTCGGCCACCGATGTGAGCAAACGGCTCGACCTCGCGGTCCGGCTGCTGATCGGCGACGGCGACCGCCCTAAGATCTGACAGGTGGCCGACGGCTTACCTGACGATCTGCGTGGCGCGCTCGATGCCGTCGCCCGACTCCCCCGCGTGCTGATCGCTTGCGACTACGACGGCACGCTCGCGCCGATCGTCGCCAATCCACAGGACGCGCGTCCGCTGCCCCGGTCCGCCGCGGCGCTCGAGGCGCTCACGACCCTGCCCGCCACCGCCGTCGCGTTGATCTCGGGCCGGGCACTGGCCGTGCTCAAAGACCTGTCCGGCGTATCCGATGCAGTGCATCTCGTCGGAAGCCACGGCTCTGAGTTCGACAGCGGATTCGTCGCGCCGGTGGACGAGCGCGCCGAGGCCCTGCTCGCCGAGATCATGCGAACGCTCGATGGAATCGCCGCCGAATACCCCGGCGTGACAACCGAACTGAAGCCCGCGAGCGCCGCACTACACGTCCGCAACGCCGCGCCCGGCGACGCCGAGGCCGCGCTGCGCCGAGCGGCCGAAGCGGCCGAAGCGTGGGACGCCCAGGTGACCGACGGCAAGGCGGTCAAGGAGTTCGCGGTCATCGACACGGACAAGGGTCAGGCCGTCGACATCCTGCGCGAGCAGCAGGATGCCTCGGCGGTGGTCTTCCTCGGCGATGACGTCACCGACGAGAAGGCCTTCCGCCGGATGCGCGGCGACGACGTCGGAGTGAAGGTCGGCCCCGGTGACACGGCGGCCGGCTTCCGGGTCGACGAACCGGAGGACGTCGCGGCGGCGCTGGAGTATCTGCTCGAGGTTCGGCGGCGCTGGGCGGCCGGGCAATCCGGCTGAGCGGCACCTGACGGGCGCCTTCGCGGCCGGCTCCGCACCGGAGGCTATGCCGTGCGCGAGCGACGGGTTACGCTACGGCCGTCATCCGCGACGGGGCAGGAAGCCGGTGTGAATCCGGCACGGTCCCGCCACTGTGACCGGGAAGCAGATCCCACGCGTGACCACGGCCCGCGGGCTGGAAGGTCGGGGCGAGCGATGATCCGGGAGTCAGGATATTGCGCCGCCGCGGGCCGGTACGACGGGGCGTGGACACCCCGGAATGGAGATCGGTCATGCATCCGCATGCCTTCGATGCACGCTCGATGATCGCCTGCCCACAGGCACCCTCAACCCCGACGGGCCGCGTTCACACCACGCAATGAGATTGTGGGACAGCGCTTCTGACCGTCCCTCCGAACCTCAATCGCCACCCGCCGACCGCCAGCGGCGCGACCGGGTGAGGTCGACGACGCGCCGGTCGGGTACGTTATTGAAAATGATTACCACTAAGGCGGGCCGCGCGAAGCCTCCGGAGGCACGGCCGGCGCGTCGCGGCGCAGTCGTCGCTGCCCGGACACCGTCCGCGGGACTGCTACCCGCGACGTGGTTCGCCGCACTCGCGGTCGCCATGGTCGGGCTGTGTGTGGTGTCGATGGTCGTCGGTGTACAGATCGGCTCGGTCCACATCCCGGCCGGGACGGTGGTCGACGTGGTGTGGGCGAAGACCGTTGGCGCGACAGACAGCAGCATCGCATCCCATCTCGTTCAGATCGTCTGGGATCTGCGGGTTCCCCGGGTGGCGCTGGCCGCGCTGGTCGGTGCCGGGCTCAGTGTGGTGGGTGTCGCCGTGCAGGCACTGGTACGCAATCCGATCGCCGATCCGTATGTGCTCGGGGTGTCGTCCGGCGCATCGATCGGCGCCGCAGCGGTCATCGTGTACGGCGGCGCGACCGGACTGGGCATGCTCGGCCTCAGCGGCGCCGCTTTCACGACCGCTTGCCTTTCGATGGCAGTGGTCTACCTGGTGGCGCGTCGCGGCGGCACGTTGAATCCGTTGCGGCTGGTGCTCACCGGCGTCGTGGCGGGATACATCCTGTCTGCGTTGACCAGTTACCTTGTCTTCCTTGGTGATCCCCGTGGGGCGCAGCAGGTGCTGTTCTGGCTGCTCGGAAGTTTCGGCCGCGCGCGATGGTCGATGCTGGCGGTTCCCGCGGTTGTGCTCCTCGTCGTGCTGGTGTGGCTTCTCGTTCGCGCTCGCCCGATGGATGCGCTGCTCGCCGGCGACGAAGCCGCCGTCACCCTCGGCGTTCCGGTGGCACGCGTGCGGGTGGAGTTGTTCATCGCCACCGCGGCACTGACCGCCGTCATGGTCTCGGTCTCGGGTGCGGTCGGATTCGTCGGTCTGGTCGTGCCACACATCGTGCGCCTGGTGGTCGGGGGTTTGCACCGCCGGGTGTTGATCGCCAGCGTCCTGTTCGGGGCGATCTTCATGGTGTGGGTCGATCTGGCCGCGCGGACGCTCGCCAGTCCGCAGGAGATCCCGATCGGGATTCTCACCGCGATCATCGGTGGCCCGCTGTTCCTGTTCCTGATGTACCGCAGCGACCGCAGGAGGGCCGCACTGTGACAGTGCCGAACACCGAGCTGGAGGTCAGCCGGCTCGTGGTGCGCGTGGGCAATCGCCTGCTGATCGACGACCTCAGCATCGATGTCGGAGCAGGACGCTTCGTCGGACTCCTCGGTCCGAACGGTAGCGGTAAGTCGACCCTGCTCAAGGCGATCTACCGGGTGCTGCGACCGCAGCAGGGCGTGGTGCGCATCGGCGGCGTTCCGACGCACACCCTGTCAGCCAGGGATTTCGCCCGGACGCTCGCCGTGGTGGCGCAGGAGGCTCCGATCGAGGTGGAGGTGAGCGTCATCGACATGGTGCTGCTGGGCCGGATCCCGCACCAGGGGCCGCTGAGCGGTACGTCGTCTGCGGACCGGGCGGCAGCCGAGCGCGCGCTGGCCACCGTCGACGCCGTCGATCTCGGCGACCGCTCCTGGCCCACGCTGTCCGGCGGAGAGAAGCAGCGGGTGCTGCTGGCCAGAGCACTCGCACAGGACGGACGGATCCTGGTGCTCGACGAGCCGACCAACCATCTCGACGTCCGCCACCAGTTCGGCCTGTTGAACCTGCTCCGTCGGCTCGGGGTGACCACGCTGGCTGCGCTGCACGACTTCAACCTCGCGGCCGAATTCTGCGACGAGGTCGTCGTCGTCCAGGACGGCAGCGTCGTCGCCGCCGGGCCGCCGGCCGAGGTGCTCGTCGACGAGGTCGTTCATCCGGTGTTCGGCGTACACGTGGACCAGGTCCGCCATCCCCGGACCGGCGCCCTACGGCTGCTGCTGTCGTCACCTGATCCCGCCGGTGCCGCCCGCGCACCGGTCGGCGCCCCCTCCGCCACTACTCAGGAGTACGCACCATGATCCGATTCATCCACGCCGGCCCGCTGCTCGCCGTCGCCGTCCTCGTGGCCGGCTGTTCGGGCGGAGGCGCGACGCCTGCCGAGCCGAGCGCGACGCCCGACCGTGCCGCCGCGCTCGGTGAACTGCCGCCGGTCACCGCCGATTTCAGCTGGCCGCCGGCGGAGACACCGCCTGGCCACTACCCGGTGACGGTGTCCTCCTGCGGCGAGCCGGTGACCTTCGAGAAGGCGCCCGAACGCGCAGTGGTCAACGACGACAACATGATCGAGCTGCTGTTCGCCCTCGGTCTGACCGACCGAATGGCCGGTTACGCCGGCGCCGGGGAGCGCCTGCGACTGACGGCGTTCACCGACGACTACGCCGCCGTGCCCTCGCTCGGGCCGGACTACTTCTCACTCGAGCCGTTGCTCGGAACCGATCCGGACTTCGTCTTCGCGGGCTGGAATTACGGATTCGATTCCGCGGGTGTCAATCCGCACAGCCTGGCCGAGCTGGGAATCCCCAGTTATGCCCTCTCGGAGTCCTGCCGACGCATCGACGACACCCTCGCCCCGGCCACCATCGAGGAGTGGTTCGGCGACGTGCGCGGCATCGCCGACATCTTCGGTGTGCCCGAGCGCGCCGAGGCGCTCATCGCGATGTGGCAGTCGCGGCTCGACCGGGTAGGTCAGCGCGTTCCCGTCGACGCGACGCCGGTGCGGACGTTCTGCTGGGACTGGGGCACCGACACGCTGGGTACCGGCGCCGGTCTGACCATCGTCCCGGAGTTGTACCGGCGTGCCGGCGCGGTCAACGTCTTCGCCGATCTGGAGGAGATGTGGGAGGACGTCTCATTCGAAGCCGTCGTCGAGCGCGCCCCCGAGATGATCGCGGTCACCGACTACGGAGACGGGCCGACTGGGCAACAGAGAATCGACGGCCTCAAGGCCATGGGTGGACTCGACACCGTCCCGGCCATCCGCCACGACCGCTTCATCGTGCTCCCCCAAGAGGCGGTCAACCCCGGCATCCGAATCGTGGACGGTATCGAAGCGCTCGCCGCCGCGCTGTACCCGAATGAATTCGCCGACCTTGTCGGCACGCCCGGGTTCGGACTCGCGCCGACGGCGAACTGATGGCACCGCGCTGCCTTGCCGACCGTCACCGCACCGGGGCGGCGCTCCGTGGCGCCGCCACCTTCGGCCCCTACTTCGCGGTGCTCCCGGGCACGGACGGAGATCTGCTGTCCCCGGCGGACCTGCACGATCCTCGTCGGCTCGGCGCGCTGCTGCGCGCGGTAGGCCGGCGGATCGGCTCAGGTGAAGCGCGGGTCGCGGCCTCCACACTGCAGTACGGTCTCGCCGCACGGCTCTGGTCGGTCGTTCTGGGCGCGTGGTCGTGCGGTGGCGTGGTCGTCGACGTGCGCCGGTTCAGCTATGTCGTCACCGAGGTCGAATCGGTCGAGCTGGCGCTCGCGGCTCCACAGGCGTGGTACTGCGCGTCCCTGTGTGACGATGACGTGGCCGAGCGCATCGCTGAGGTAGTGATCGCCCACCAGAACGAATTTCACGACGCCCTGCGTTCCGTGGCGCCGATCGCGGAGGGGCTGCTGTGGGGCAATGCCGCCTCGGCCCTGGCTTCCGCCGCGCGGACAGTCATGGCGGCCGACCCCGGCCACCGGGTGGGCACTGTGACGGCGGCGCTGCTGGCCCGCGCTCCTCTCGCCGGCCGGCTCGTCCAAGGGCCCGACGGAGGGCTACGGCGATTGAGTTGCTGCCTTTGGTACCGAACGACCGACCGCGACAACTGCGGCGACTGCCCGTTGATCGGCCGTCCGGTATCTCGGCAGCCGCACTGACGTCCCGAGCTCAGGCCGGCCCGGCGGTTCGGCCGCGGACCAAGTGAGTGTCGAGGATCTCGACGACCGGCTGACCGGACCGCGGTGGCTGGTGCAGCAGCCGCCCGGCACGGCGGCCCTTCTCCACGCTCGGCTGCGCAACCGTGGTCAGGCCCCGCTTCACCGCGTCGGGGATACCGTCGAATCCGGTGACCGTCATCTGGCCCGGCACGTAGATGCCGCGGGCGCGGAGGTAGTCCATCGCGGACAGGGCCAGCACGTCGGCGGTGCACATCAACGCGGTGATTCGTGGATTGGCCGCGAGCGCCGCCTCCGCGGCGGCGCCGCCGGACGACGGCAGATGCTCGAAGGCCTCGACCACCGTCGGCGATTGCGGGTCGAGGCCGGCCGCCGCGAGTGCGTCCCGCACACCGCCGATCCGCTCGCGCTGGACGTGGAAACGTGGCCTCGCGAGCCGTTCGGGGTCGGCGATCCGCGGCGACGGATCACCGTCGGGTCGGTCGATACCGAGCCGCATGGTGAGTATGCCGATCTCGCGATGACCCAGTCCGACAACGTGTTCGGCGAGCCGGCGCATCGCAGCCCGGTCGTCGATGCCGACCCGGGAGGCGCCGATCACGTCCATGGGCTGGTCCACCACCACCACCGGCAGCTGACGCTGCTGCACCACCGGCAGATACGGATCGTCGTCGCTGGCGGAGTAGACCACGAAGCCGTCGACCCCCGCGGCCAGCACCGCCGCCGACCCGTCCGCGACGCTGCGGTTGGGCCCGATCGCCACCAGCAGCAGGCCCTGCCCAACCTCTTCGCACGATTCGGCAAGTCCGGCAACGAAATCGAGTGCCGCCGGATCGCTGAACGAATAGTTCAGCGGCTCGGTGATCATCAAGCCGACCGCACCGGCCCGACGGGTACGCAACGAGCGAGCCACCGGGTCCGGACCGGGATAACCCAGCTGTTTGGCGGCGGTGAAGATCCGCTCGCGCAGTTCGGTCGACAACTGATCGGGCCGGTTGTAGGCATTGGAGATGGTGGTGCGCGAGACCTTGAGCTCGGCGGCCAACGAGGCCAAGGTGGCCCGCCGGCGCGGCGGCGAACTCCTGGACATGCTCTGTGAGGCTAGCCGATGCAGTCGCGGACTCCCACGTCACACGCGCGACAGTGCGGGCCGGTCAGCCTCCGTGCCCGAGGCGGTGGGCATCGTGTGCGCCTTGCGATACCGCCGTCGGGGTCGCGACGGGTTTGCCGCTGGTCCGCGAGAAGACCTCGGTGGCACCGCAGTCGTGGTCGGCGCCCAGGGCACGAAGCGCCTGCCGGCGATAGGCCTGGGCCGCCGCGCTGACGTCGTGTTGGACGGTCGCGAACACCGCGGGCACGGTCTCCGTGCGCTGCGCGTCCCAAACGAGGACGTCGGTCGCTTGGCCGGCGAGGCCTTCCAGGACCCGGTCACGCACCGCGTCGTCGGCGGTTATCGCCGCGGCCGACACCGCCAGCGTCTGATGTGGCGCTGCGGCGGGCGGCGGAAGCTCCCGCACCAGCGTGGCGCCGAGGACACACAACGCGTGTTCACCGCCGTCTGTGCCGGTCAGGACGCTGACGTCCCAGCCGGCCAGCGAGCGGTCGCAGATCAGTCCGCCCGCGAATCGCACCGCGTCCTCGGCATCGACCGCGATCACGTCGAGCCGGTAGCGGCCTACCTGAACGTCTTCCTCGAGAAGGTGCGCGCCCAACGGAGTCCCTTTCGTCGACGGTGAGTCCGAGACACTACGAAGATAGAGTGAGCACGAGGTGGCCCGTGGCGGATTCGTCGATTCCCGTCACCCGGTTCTCGTCTCCGTCGATACACTGCGAAACCCGCGATGAGACGCAGACCGAATCCCACCCAACGGCGCCACGACCTGTGTGACGCCGCTATTGCGCTGCTCGCTGCAGAGGGCTCGAAGGGCCTGAGCCACCTCAAGGTGGACCGCTGGGCCGGCGTCCCCGACGGCACCACGTCCTTCCATTTCCGGACGCGTTCGGCGCTGCTGCGTGCCATCGCCGACCGGCTCGACGAACTCGACATGGCGACGATGCAGACAGTGGTGGTCGATGGATCGTCGAGCTCGACGCTGCTGGCCGAACTGGTGATGCGAGCCGGCGTCGAACCGCAGCTGACCCGCACCAGAGCGCGCTACGAACTGACGATGCAGGCCACCCGCGACCCGCAGATGGCCGAATCGCTGCAGCGCAGCACACAGGCGTTCACCACGCTGCACCACGAGATCCTGGCGCAGCTCCTACCCGAGGGCGCCGAGCTCAGCGATGCGGTGATCAGCGATCTCAGCACCGTGATGCTGACCTTCATCAACGGGCTGCTGCTGCGGTTCGCCCATGGCGACCGCGTCGTCGATTCGGTGGAGGAACTCGACCGGATGATGTCTGCCATCGCCGCGGGTTTCCTCCACGCCGACCACCCCGCACGCTTCTAAGCGAACAGTACAAACGGCCCGGGGCGCGCCGCATCCCGGCAGACTGGCCACACAGCCGACGACAGCCGAGAGTGCCACCAAGGGGAGACATCTCGTGACGACCAGCACCGCCAACGACGTCTACTACGACCCGTGGGACGTCGATCTCAATCGCGACCCGTGGCCCATGTTCCGCCGGCTGCGCGAGGAAGCACCGCTGTACCACAACGACGAGCACGACTTCTGGGCGCTGAGCCGGTACGCCGATGTCGACGCCGCGCTCATCGACCACGACACGTTCAGCTCAGCCCGCGGCGCCGTGCTGGAGATCATCAAGTCGGGGATGGAGATCCCACCGGGCACACTGATTTTCGAGGATCCGCCGATCCACAACATCCACCGCAAACTGCTGTCTCGCATCTTCACTCCCCGCAAGGTCGCCGCCCTCGAACCAAAGATCCGCCAGTTCACCGCGAGTTGCCTCGATCCACTGGTCGGCACGGGACGCTTCGACTTCGTCCGCGACCTCGGCGCACAGATGCCGATGCGGGTGATCGGGATGCTGCTCGGCATCCCCGAAGCCGACCAGCAGCACGTCGTCGAACACGGCGACTCCACGTTGCGCACCGAGCGTGGCGGCAAGATGACCGAGAACCCGAACGGCGCGATCGCGACCGGCGAGGTGTTCGCCGAGTTCATCGACTGGCGCGCCGACCACCCGTCCGACGACATCATGACCGAGTTGCTCACCGCCGAGTTCGCCGACGAGACCGGCGCGACACGACGGCTGGGCCGTGACGAACTGCTGCTCTATCTCCAGGTGATCGCGACCGCGGGGGCCGAGACGACGACCCGGCTGATCGGCTGGGCGGGCAAGGTCCTGGCCGAGCATCCGGATCAGCGTCGCGATCTCGTCGCGAACCGAATGTTGATCCCGGCCGCGATCGAGGAACTGCTCCGGTTCGAGCCGCCCGCACCGCACGTCAGCCGTTACGTGACCCGCGACGTCGAGTACTACGGGCGGACGGTGCCCGCGGGCAGCGCGATCATGCTCCTCACCGGCGCGGGCAACCGCGACCATCGGCGCTTCGACCCCGATGGCGACGTCTTCGACATCCACCGGGAACCCAAGCAGCATCTGGCGTTCGGTGTGGGCACACACTTCTGCCTCGGCAACGCCCTGGCCCGCTTGGAGGGCCGGATCGCCCTCGACGAGATCCTCGACCGCTTCCCGGAGTGGGAGGTCGACCTCAGCGGAGCGGAACTCTCCCCGACATCGACTGTGCGGGGCTGGGACTCGATGCCGACGGTGATCGGGTGACCGGACTCACCAGGTCTGTTCCGCGGCGCGCACCAGCATGTGGTTGATCGCCACCCGCCGGGGGCGGGTGACCATGTAGGTGATGGCGTCGGCGACGTCCTCGGACCGCAACTTCTCCATGCCGGCGGTGTTGCGCTCCAGCGCGGCCCGGGCATCCGGGGGCAGGCTGTCGCCGATCTCGGTGTCGACGGTGCCCGGTCCGACGACGCCGACCCGTACCCGCTTTCCGAGCACCTCTTGGCGTAGGCCCTCGCTGAAGGCATTGGCGCCGAATTTCGTCATTGAGTAGACCGCCGTACCGGGTCGCGCCACCCAACCCGCCGTCGAGCTGACGGTGACCAGGTCCGCGACGCCGCGTGGCGAGTCGGTGGCGGCGTCGACAAGGTGCGGCAGGGCGGCATGGGTGACGTTCAGAACACCCTGGATGTTGACTGCCAGCAGGGCATTCCAGTCGTCCAGCGAAGCCTGCAGCGCGGGGCCCATCCGCATCAGGCCGGCGTTGTTCACCACGATGTCGAGGCGGCCCAACTCCTCGGCGGCGCGACGCACGGCCGCACTCACCTGCCCGGGGTCGGCGACGTCGGCCGGCGCAATGAGCGCTGAGCCTCCGGCCGCCGTGATCGCCGAAGCGACGTCGCGCAATCGGTCCTCGCGCCGGGCGACCAGCACCACCCGCGCGCCTTCGGCGGCCAGCGCGACCGCGCTCGCCGCACCGATACCGCTGCTGGCTCCGGTCACCAGTGCGACGCTTCCGGTCAGCGATGGCATGGCTCTCCTCTCAATCCGCACCGAACACGGCGTCGTTGTGCTCACCGAGATTCGGCGCACCATGGCTGATCTCGGACGGATTGACCGACAGGGACCATGATGCGCCCAGCACCGGGCGTTGTCCTTCGCGGTGATCGGAGACGAATCGGAAGCACTCCCGCTCCCAGAGCCGTTGATCGCCGAGGACGTCGACGGCGTTGGCGCTCCCTGCGGACGGCACACCGGCAGCGCGCAACCGCGTGGCCAACACGGTTGCCGACTCGCGCCCGGTCAGATCGCACAGGATGTCGTCGAGTTGCTCGACTGCTGTCAGGCGTGCCGCGGTCGTGGCGAACCGCGGGTCGTCGCACAGTCCGGCGGCACCCAGCGCCTCACACAGCCCGCGCCACTGCGCATCGTCTCGAACTGCGACACTGAGCCATTCACCGTCGGCGCACCGATAGCAGCCGTGCGGCGCCATGTCGGCGTGCCGATTGCCGTCGGGGCCCAGCGCCCGGCCCTTTACCGTGTGCTCGAACAGACTGTCCCCCACCATGCTGGACAGCGTCTCGACCGCCGATACGTCGACGAACTGCCCCTCGCCGGTGAGATCGCGGTGGATCAGCGCCGCGACGGTGGCGAAGGCCGCCGCCGTGCCCACGGTCGAATCGCCGTAGCGCATGCTGGCACCCAGCGGTCCGCCGCCGGGATACCCGACCAGGGCGGCGAGGCCCGACAGCGCGGCGAAGCACGGAGCGTAACCGGTCTGATAGCCCAGCGGTCCGTCGTTGCCCCACATCTTGATCGACACCGAGATGATGTCCTCGCGGATCCTGCGGAGGTCGTCGTAGCCGAGACCGCCGCGCTCCATGGCGCCCGGCCGCAGGTTGTTGATCACCACATCGCTGCGCGCGATGAGACTGCGCAACCGATTCATACCCGCCGGCGACTTGATGTCGAGGTCGACGCTGAGGATCTCGGGGTTGATGGACAGGAAGTACGGGGCGTGGTCGACGTCGGTGCCGCCGTAGGCCCGCATCTCCTCCGGATGAGCGGCCGTCTCGACCTTGATCACCTCGGCGCCCAAGAACGCCAGCAGCTTTCCGGCGTATGGACCCGCCCAGACCTTGGTCAGCTCGACGATCCGCACGCCCTGTAGCGGACCGCCCCGGGCCCGGTGCGGTGTCCACTCCCGTGCCGCGATCGCGGTGCGACGCGGGCCGGTGAACGCGCCACCGGCGGGGTCAGAACCGATAGCCGGTGCGGGCGAGAGGATCGAGGGCGGCGAGGCGCTCATGCGATAGGGCACGGTGGGGTGCGCTGCGGCTCCGAGCACCGGGTGGGCCACGGTGCGGAAGAAGTCGCGGTGCAGGTACTGCGGAGAGGCCAGCAGATCCGATGCGTCGTTCACGGGCACCAACGGCACCCCGGCCCGTTGCGCCCGCTCGGAGACGCCCACCCGCGGAAGGTTGCGGACCCATGTCGCGAAGCCTTCGCGGAAGGTCCGTACCTTCTCCGCCGTGACGGAGAACTCGAGCCAGTCGTCGTCGAACCGATCGAGCCAGTCCGGATGACCCAGCAGGGTTTTGATCCCGATCCAGTGCGCGCGGTTGGTCACGTACAGGTAGACGAACCCGTCGCCGCACGCGAAGAACGACGCCGGGCCCTGCTGGTCGTAACCGGCCCGGGTGAGTTCCGGGTCGACGTCGCCGGCCAGGAACCGTCCGAGGATGCAGTCGGCCCGCGAGACGAGGGCGGCCTGTGCGGAGACGTCGATGAATTCTCCTGTACCGCTGCGCAGCCGATGCAGCAGAGCAGACGCGACGCAGAGTGCGGCGTCCAGGCCTGCCTCGTAGTCGGTGAGGAATCGGCCCGGACCTTTGAGCGGCGGTCTGCTCGCGTCGGCGTGGCTGGGCGTGTGATATCCCCAGCCGCTGCTGTGGAAGACGTTGAGCGAAGCGGTGTTACGCCAGTCGTCGTCGGCACCGAGTCCGTACGGCGTGACCGTGCAGAAGACGACGCCGGGGTGGCGTTCGATCGCCTCGGGCGGTGCCAGTTGCGCGGCAGCGAGCCAGGCCGCGCCGTGGTCGTCCACCACGGCGTCGGCCTCGGCGATCAGGTGGTGCAGGTGATGGCGTCCGTCCGGTGCCCCGAGGTCGATAGCGACGGAGCGCTTGTTGGTGTTCAGGTATCCGAACACCAGGCTGCCGTCGGGCCCGTCCCCGATCCGCGGCGCGATGGACCGGGTGGCGCTGCCGGTTCCGGGCGGCTCCACCTTGACCACGTCGGCACCGAGGTCGGCGAGCAGCTTTCCGCAGTACTCGCCGGCCACGCTCTCGGCGAGTTCGACGATCCGCAGACCGGTCAGCGCCGACACGTCAGCGATCCGTTCAGGGCTTCGCGCGGCCCGACTTGCTCAGACGCCATTCGGGCGGAAAGTTCATGTCGTTGTCCTTGACGACGTTGTTGAGCCCCTTCTCGAAGGTTCCTGCGGTCAGGTCGACCGTGTTCTCCACGTCATTGCGGATCATCGGCAACATACCCTCGACCATGCCGGTGAGCAGGCTGCCCATGTACTCGCCCTTGTGCTGCTTGTAGATCTCCAGGAAGCCCTTCTGCACGGCCACAGTGTCGGTGGGGCGCGACTTGCTGCACGCCATCGCGTACTTGAGCGTCTCGGCCTCGAGGTCCTCGCGCGGCACGACACTGTTGACGAAGCCGCAGTCGTACATCTCTTTGGCGCTGAACGGCCTTCCGGTGAACAGCATTTCGGAGAACTTGCGCAAACCCATCGTCTCGGCCCACCACCACAGTCGCGGTCCCCAGCCGACGTAGCGGAAGGCGGGGTGGCCGAACAGCGCGTCCTCGGAGGAGATGACCAGGTCGGCGTCGCCGGCCTGGTAGAAGTGCCAGCCGTAGCAATAGCCCTTGGCCTCGATGATGCTGACCTTGCGCAGTTCCTGCAGCGGACGGTTACCCGCGCGCGCCTTGGCGTAGAAGTCGGTGACCGTCGAGAGGTACCGATAGGAGTCGCCTGGCGGGTACTTGACGTCGTCGTCGTTGATGGCCAGCTCGTGGGGCAGCGGCATCCCGGGGTTCTCGATCATGCCGCGCTGCTCGGGCAGATCGCCGCCGCTGCCGAAATCGTCACCCTCACCACGGATGACGACGACCTTGACGTCGTCGTCGACGTTGCACTTGTGGATCATGTCTGCGTAGAGCTGCCGCATCCCGAGGCTGGTCGCGTTCTGGGCGTCGGGGCGATCGAAGGTGATGTACGCGATGCGGTTCTTGCGGTCTTTCTCGAGCCGGATGTACTGCTCGGCTTCTCTTTTCAACTCTTCGTAGTCGAATTCAGGCATGGTTCATCTCCACTTCGTTGGGGACTGCTTCGGGTTCGGTCCGGTTCACCACGTGACGGGTAGTTCGTATGCGCCGTAGGCGAGCGCGTCGTGTTTGAGCGGGATCTCCTCGATCGGCACCGCCAGACGCATGGTGGGGATGCGGCGCAACAGTGTCGGCAGGACGATCTGCAGCTCCATGCGCGCCAGTTGCTGACCGACGCACTGATGTCTGCCGTATCCGAACCCGACGTGCGGCCCGTCCTGACGTTGCAGGTCCAGCCGGTCGGGTTCGGGATACTGGCGCGCATCCCAGTTCGCGGGCGCGACATCGAGGATGATGCCCTCGCCGGCGCGGATCGTCTCACCGTCGATCTCGATGTCCTCGACGGCGATCCGGCGCTGCCCGGTCTGGATGATGCTGCAGTAGCGCATGAGTTCTTCGACGGCCGTGGCGACCACCTTCGGATCCTGCGCTCCGCGCAGGAACTCCATCTGGTCGGGATGGGCGAGCAGCGCGAGCACGCTGACGCTGATCTGACCGGCGGTCGTCTCGTGTCCGGCGATCAGCACTCCGGTGGCCAGCTGCGCGGCCTCCCGCACTGTGAGTTCTCCGGCGTTGATGCGCTCGGCCAGATCCGACACCAGATCCTCTGCCGGGTCGGTCATCCGGGTGCGCAGCAGGTTGGCCAGGTAACGGGCCAGTGCGGTGGCGCCCGCGGCCGATTCCTCGGCGGTGGCGTATCGGCTCATTCCGCGGTTGGCCTGTTCCTGGAAGAACTCGGCGTCCTCGTAGGGCACGCCCAGCATCTCGCTGATCACCAGCGACGGAATCGGAAGGGCGAGTGCGGTGACCAGATCGGCCGGCTGCGGGCCGGCGAGGATCGCGTCGATGTGTTCGTCGGTGATCTTCTGGACCGCAGGCCGCAGCGCTTCCACCCGCTTGAACGTGAATGGACGCGACAGCATGCGCCGGAATCGGGTGTGTTCCTCGGCGTCGGAAGTGAACACCGACCTGGGCCGTTTGTCGACGGTGGCCGCCATGCCCTCGTTCCAGTGCGGATAGCCGGGTTTGCGGTCGTCGACGCTGGCGCGGGCATCGGTGAACAGCGCGCGGATCGCGTCGTATCCGGTGATCAGCCAGGGTGTGCTGCCGTCCCAGATCCGCACCCGGCTGAGTTGGCGCTCGGCGTTGAGCGCCATCGACGTCGGCGGCGGGGCGAACGGGCAGCCCGGTGCGCGGCTCATCGGGAAGTCCGGTATCTCCCCCACGGGTGGAACGGAGACGGAGGTGTCGGTCACAGTGCTCCCTCGCTTAGCTGGTGGACGGGTGCCTGCCACAGTCCCACGATCGCGTCGATGAGTCCCTCGGCGGCGACGGGCCAGCTCGAGCGGTTGCGCGGGCCGTGCGCGGCGAGCTCGCCCTCGTGCTCGGCGCAGGTGTGCATCAACAGATTTCGCGCCATCATCGAGCGCTCGTAGCGCACACGCTTCGGCAGTTCGGGCAGGCAGCGGGTGATGCCGTCAAGGACCTCGACCAGCAACGGGGAGCTGAGCGCGTCCTGGGTGACGACGTCGCGGTAGGCCGGGTCGGCCATGGCCTGAGCGGCGAACCGGGCGTACCAGCTCGGATTACCGAGTGCGGCAAGGTGATCGGTGAGCGGTCGGACCAGCGCGCCGACCCAGTCCCGCAACTCGGTCGAGCTCTCGATCTCGGTGAGCATCCTGGCCCGCAGCTCCTGGATCGGTGTGCGGTGTTTGCCTTCGATGGCACGCAGCAGATCGGTTCTGGCGCCGAAGTGATAACACGCCGCGGCGTTGTTGCCCTGCCCGGCGGCCTCGCTGATCTGTCGGTTCGACACCGCATACATCCCGCGTTCGGCGAACAACCGCTCGGCCGCGGCGAGCAGCAGCTCACGCGTGGTCTCGGAACGTTCGGTGCGCAGCGGCCTGGCGGCGGTCACCGCCCCAGTGGAACACGTCACAGACGGTTAAATCAACGGATTCATTTAATTCGATCTGCCGGGTTGCGGCGTCGGCGGCCGGGAGGTCAGGTCACCAACACCCGATCGCTGGTCGAACGTAGGCGCTCCCCCGCCCACACTGCCGCCCAGACGCCGCACGCGATCGTGACGATGACGAAACTCGGTGGCGCGTTGAACATCGCCGACACGCCCAGGCCGAGCCAGACCGCAACGAGGTTGATCACCGTCGACAGGGCGATCGCCAGCGACGGCCGCGGCGTGAGCATGATCGCCGTGGCTGCCGGCGTCACGACGAGCGCGAACAACAGCAGCGTGCCGACCGCCTGGACAGCCATGGTGATCGCCAACCCGAGCAGAACCATGAACATGATCGACAAACCCCGCACGGGTACGCCTTTGGCGTCGGCCACTTGCGGATTGACCGACGTGAACAGCAGCGGGCGGTAGGTGATACCAACGCAGACCGCCAGGACGGCGAGGAGGACGGCGAACGTCACCAGTTGTTCTTGAGTGATCGCCAGCAGGTTGCCGAACAAGACATTCGTCATCGTGCTGGAACTGCGGGTCGCCAAAGAGTTGAACAGGAGGCCCAGCCCAGTGGCCATCGCCAGCACCGTCCCCGTCGCGACCTCACGATCAGCGGCCCGCCTGCCCAACGCACCGATCACCAGTGCTCCGCCGATGCAGAAGACTCCCAGACCCAGAGCCACGGGCAGGCCGACGAGGACAGCCCCCGTCGCACCCGGCAAGCCGATGTGCGCCAACGCGTGGGCGGCGAACGCGGTGTTCCGCACGACCACGAAGTATCCGATGAGCCCGGCTGCCAATGCGACGATCGTCCCGCCGATCAGGGCGTTGCTCATGAACGTCGACGTGAGGATCTGCCACCAGTCGTCCTGATAGCCAAGGGCGACAACGGTCGTCGTCAACTCGGCCTCCGCACGTACATGTCCCCCTGCGCGGTGTGGACCACCTGGACGGGCGTGCCGTAGAGGTGCGTGAGCAGCTGGTCGTCGACAACGCCGTCGACAGTGTCGTAGTGCGGATGCCCATCGAGCAGATACACCGCACCGGTGAGAACGTCCAGCAGGGGATTGAGATCATGGGCGACCAGCAGGACCGTGACATCGAAGTCCACATTGATGCTCTTGATCAGCGACACCAGTTCGTGCTGACTGCGCAGGTCGAGAGAGGCCAACGGCTCGTCGAGGATCAAGAGTTTGGGCCTACTCACCAGCGCGCCGGCGAGGGCAACCCGCTGTCGCTGTCCGCCCGACAGCTGGGACAACCGCTTGTCGGCGAATTCGGCCGCGGCCACTGCCGCCAGCGCCTCGTCGACCTGACGGACCTGCGTACGAGTCGCAGAGCCCAGGCCCCACCTGTGGCCCGTCAAACCCAGAGTCACCGCGTCGCGGGCACGGATCGCCTCGCCCGACAGCGCCGCATAGTTCTGGGGAACGTAGCCGATCTGGTCATTTCGGGCTCCAGCTTCACGGCCAAAGACCTCGACCCGGCCGGTGGCACACGGGATCAGGCCGAGAACCACCTGCAGCAGCGTCGTCTTGCCCGCGCCGTTGGCCCCGATGACGGCGACCACCCCACCGGCGGGGACGTCGAAGGAAGCCTGCGACCAGACGGTGCGACCACCTCGTGCGACGCTGGCGTCATGGAACGACAGCGCCGGTTCAGGTGTTGACACCCAGCGCCTTCGCCAGCGCATTGAGCTGATCGACCTGCCATGTCTCGAACGACGTGGTGCCCGGCGGCACGGTCTCGGTCACGTCGACGACAGGCACACCTGCTTGTTCCGCCGCTGACCGAATCTGCTGTGGCACTGATCCTTCAGTCTGGACGTTGTAGATCAGAACGTCGACACCCTTGTCGCCCAACAGCCGCAGGAACGCGTCGAGATCGGCGGGCGACGGCTCCGCCTCGTTGGTCGAGGCGACCTGGTAGCCCTCGGGCGTGCGGTTCTGCAGGCCCACAGCGGCGGCCATGTCGTCGAACACACTCTCTGTGGCCGCATAGCTCTTGCCGGAGGCGTTGGACTTGATGTTGGCGATCGCGTCGTCATAGGGCTTCAGCGATTCCGAGAACGCCGAGGCGCGCTCCTCGAAGTAACCCTGGGCACCAGGGGCGAGCTTGCTCAACTCGGCGGTCACGGCGTGGGCAACTGCCTTCACCGCCGTGGGGTTGTACCAGACGTGTGGGTTTGGCTCGCCGGCGTGATCGTGACCCGCTTCATCCTCGTGGGCGTGACCTTCGCCTTCGTGCGCGTGGTCGCCGCCCTCGTGAGAATGCTCCTCGACCCCGCTGGACTCGATCGCATTGATCACCGGGGCGTCGGGCGCCGAACTCGCAGCGAGTTTGGCCGCCCACTCGTCGTAATGGCCGCCGTTGACGACGACCAGCTTCGCGCCCTCGAAGACCGCTGCGTCCTTCGGCGCGGGCTCGAAGTCGTGCGGATCGACCGCGGAACTCGCGAGCACCGTCGTCACCTTGGCGCAGCTGCCGCCCAGGTCCGAGACGATGTCGCCCCACTGGTCGACGCTGACCACGACGTTCACCGGTTCGGTCGGGCAGTCGCCCGCCGCCTGGGCGCCGGAGGTCGCCGGCGTGGTCTCTTGATTGCCTTGATCGCCAGAGCAGGCCACCGCCGCGAAGGGCAGGAACAGTGCCGCGCCGGCACCCATCAGCCGGTAGGACACTCGACGGCTCTTCGCGGATATCGTTGTCACCCGGTAACGATAACCGTTTGCATGTCTAAGGGCCACCGACGCCGCGGCACGTCAGCGGTGACACCACGGCGCACCAGTGCCTGATCGCCGGAGAATCCGTCGCTTCAGTCGCCCCGCTGACGAGGGCGACGAGTGCGTGTGACACTTCACCCAGGCCGATCCCGGTTGCGTGCACAGCGTCGACGATGGCGTCGAACGCCTCGCGCTCAGAGCACCGTCGAATTCCGATGAGCGCGCCGATTGCCAGATCGATGTCGCGACGAGACGAACGGTCACCCGAATCCCGGGGAGGTGCCACGACCCGCACTCCTGTCCCGCTCGGCCTTGCGGTCCACGCGATCCGCCCGACGCCGAGCATCGTCAGGCCGCCGACAGGGCAACCTCAACCTAATGATAAAGATTTTCATTAGTGCGTACAACCGGGCGCAGGCCGACTTCCGACGTGCACCCGGCGCACTGTAGTGTCGCATCTAGATGACAATCATTTTCAATAGAGGCGGGTTCGTCGTGATGGAGGAGCAGGTGTCACCGTGATGCGATCCGGCCACGACTTCGGATGGCAGTCACGTGCCCGGTGCCTCGGCCTTCCCACCGACGTCTTCTTCGACTCCGATGGCGACAGGGGCGCGCGACGCATCGCGCGCGAGCAGCACGCGAAGCAGATCTGCAATCTTTGTCCGGTACTCCGCGACTGTCTCGCCTTTGCACTCACATCGGGCCAGCAGTACGGCGTGTGGGGGTCCATGACCCCGCGGGAACGCAGCGCGCTGGGCACTACCCCGCCCACCGGATTCACCTAACGTTGACCGACCGAGCCGCTATCGTTCCGTCCGACCAACCAGCCAGAAGCCGGCCACTCTGGGCTGCCCAGCACACCGAAGCGGCGGGTGCGGGACGGTGAACTTCGTCGACCGCCGCGAGCGGTCGGCCCCGCGCACCGCGCATCGGCTCCCAGACCGCGACTCGACCGTCGGCTGCTGCCCCTGCGAGCAGGGAGCCGTCGGGAGACCAGCTGACGGCGGTCACGGCCTGCTCGTGTGCGGTCAGGATCCGTGGCGTGCTTCCTCGCGGACCGGCTCCGCCGAAGTCCCAGACGGTGACGTCGGGCCCACCGCCGGATGCCAGCAGTGCCGAGTCCGGCGAGAAGGCCAACGCGGTGATCTTGGTGGGATAGCCCGACATCGACAGCTCTTCGCCACGCTTACCCACCCGCCACACGTGCAGGGTCGCATCCTGATTGCCGCTCGCCGCCCAGCGCCGGTCGGGACTGATCGACAGGGCCAGTAGCGACCCGGTGAACGGCAGAACTTGCGGCGCGGCGCTGCGGGCGACGTGGTAGATGTGCACCCCGCCGTACGCTGCGGCCGCGACACGGCTTTTCAGCCAAGCGACAGCAGTCACCGTGCTGTCGCGGTCACGCCGGAACAACTCCGACCCGTCGCGATCGAGCACCACAGTCGTGCGGCCGACACCGGCGGCCAACCGAGCGCCGTCGAAACTCCACGCCAGGGACGAACACCAGCCGCCCCGGTGCCGCGCGACCTCACTGCCACCGGCATCCACCACCGTGACACCGTCGATCGATCCCACCGCCACCCGGTCACCGGCGGGTGACCACGCCACCTTCAGGCAGCCCATGGACAGCTGTACACGACGCTCGACCGCACCGTCCACGGACAGAATGCTGAGCGAGCCCTCCCCGCCGGCCACTGCCACTCGGCCGTCCGGCGAGGCGGCTAGGTCGACCACGGCATCGTCGATCTCGGCGCGCCAGATGTCCGGGGCCGAAACAGAAGTGGTCATGCGCCGACCAGGCACGCGCGGAAAGCGGTCTCGAGCTCGCCGCGATCGAGGTTGCGGCCGATGAACACCAACCGATTGGTCCGCGCTTCGGCTTCCCTCCAGGGCCGTCCTTCGGTGCCGTCGAAGAGCATGTGCACCCCCTGGAAGACGTACTGCCGCTGCTCTCCGGAGAGCGCGAGGATGCCCTTACTGCGGAAGATGTCGACTCCCTTACTGGAGAGCAGCTCACCCAGCCATTCATTCAGCTTCTCCACGTCGACGTCCCCGTCGAACTGGAAGCCCACCGAGGTGACGGTCTGGTCATGCAGGTGGTCGTCCTGCTCCAGGAAGGCCGGATCGTCCGTCAGCACCCGTTGCAGATCGAATGCGCCGATGTCGAGCACCCGGTCGAGGTCGACCTTGGCGCTCTGTGTGCGGACGATCTCTGCGCCGCGATTGATACCGCGGAGCCGTCGTTCGACGGTGGCGAGCCGCTCGTCGTCGACCAGATCGATCTTGTTCAGCAGCATCCGGTCGGCGAAGGCGACCTGTTCGACGGCCTCGTTCTCGACGCCGTCGGGTTTGACCTCGTCGAGGTGATCGAGGACATGGGCGGCGTCGACCACGGTCACGATGGCGTCGAGCCGCAATCGGTCACGAATCTCGTCGTCGACGAAGAACGTCTGCGCGACGGGCGCCGGGTCGGCGAGACCCGTCGTCTCGATCAGTATCTGGTCGAAGCGGTCACGGCGGCGCATCAGCGCGCCCAGGATGCGGATCAGGTCACCCCGCACGGTGCAGCAGATGCAGCCGTTGTTCATCTCGAAGATCTCCTCTTCCGCGTCGAGCACCAGCGCGTCGTCGATGCCGACCTCACCGAATTCGTTCTCGATCACCGCGATTCGGCGGCCATGGTTCTCGGTGAGGATCCGGTTGACCAGCGTTGTCTTGCCGGATCCGAGGAATCCGGTGATCACGGTGACCGGCACCCGGTCGTCAGTGGTGGTCGTCATGGTCGCGTCCTCTCGGGTGGTTGACGAGTGTTTCCCGCAGTAGGGCGGGGTTGACAGTTACCGTTGTCATGGCGAATTTCCAGGTACGCCTGGGCGTTCCGAGCACCGCGATCACCGTCTCGACCGGCGGACAGTCCGGCTCGGCACAGGCGAGTTGCTGGATGAGGACGGCCTCCTCGGCCTCGAGGGCCAGTGTGGACCGGACCACGTCCTTCAGCAGGAGGACGTGGGCGGCCGGCGCCCGGTCGTGGGCGGGTCGTCCACCTCCGGGGCTCACGAGTCCGACCACGGTCAGATTCCGAGCTTGAGCGAGGCTCCGGCGTCGACGAAGAGTTGTTGGCCGGTGACGTATCGGGACTCGTCCGAGGCGAGATACACCACCGCATGGGAGACGTCCGACGGCTCGATATAGGGAATCGGCATGGCTTGCATGAACGGGAAGGTGACTTCGGCGTCCTCGCGTGTCGGTTCGGCCAGATCAGGCCTGAAAGTCCGGTACATCGAGGGGTTCTGCAGCATATCGGTGTCGACGTTCGTCGGATGAATCGCGTTGACGCGTATGCGTTCTGGGCCCAGCGTCAGCGCCAGCGCCCTGGTGTACTCGCGGATCATCTTCTTGGCCAGGCCGTAGCCGTCGCCGCCGGGTCCCTGCAGACCCCCTTGACCGTTGACGCCACCTGCCTGCGGTACCAGACCCGCCACGGAACCGGTGACGATCACCGAGCCACCACTCGAGAGATGGGGCAGGCTGACGTGGACGGTGTTGACCACGCCGACGAAGTCGACGTCGAAGGCATCGACGAAGCCCTGCATAGGGACATCGATACCCAGCGGGCAGATGCCGGCGTTGGCCACGACGATGTCGAGACCGCCCAACTCCGCGACAGCATCGGCGAGCGACTTCTCCAGTCCGACCCGGTCCCGGACGTCGACCCGTGTGGCGACGGCACGTCGTCCCGCCTTCTCCACCAACTTCACCGTGTCGTCGAGATCGGCTGCGGTGGCCAACGGATAGTGGTTGGTGTCGATGTCTGAGGTGATGTCGACGATGATCAGGTCGGCGCCCTCGTCGGCCAGATGCACTGCGTGGCTTCGCCCCTGCCCTCTGGCGGCTCCGGTGACGAACGCGACCTTGCCGGTGAGTCGGCCCATGGACTGCTCCTTTGTTCGGATTCCCGACAGCGCCGGATGCGTGCATCGGGCTGGGGGTTAGTTGAAAATCATTTTCAACAACTGTAGCGTGGCGGTCGCGCCGAAGACAATCGCGTCAGGAGGTCGACAATGGCGGCCGATCACGGCTTCACGAGTCATCCGTTCACCGTGGCCGTGTGTACGGCGTGTTCGGAGGACCCGGCATCCCCGGTCATGCCCAAGCTGCGCCAGGTCGTGCGGAACTGCCCTCATGGCGTGCTGGTGGCCACACAATGCCTTCTCGGCGAATTGACCTGCAGCACCGCGGGTTCCGACCGGGGAGTGACGTTACTCGTTCAACCCTGCACGGTGAGTCGCATCCCTACCGCGGCTGTGCATTGGATCGGCCCGGTCCGCACGGAGATCGAGGCCGAAGCCGCGTGTCGCTGGATCGCGGCGGGCGTCTGGTCGCGCGAGAGTCTTCCGCTCAGTCTGCGGGCCGACCTGAACCTCGCCAGGTCGAGCCGAAACAACTGACCATTCAGCCTGATTCAGGAACCCGTCGCCACCGGCCGCGACGGATCCGAGCACCATTCCGACCAGGAGCCGGGGTACAGGGCGGCGTCGATACCTTTGTCGCGCAGCACGGCGACCACCACCGACGCCGTGACACCTGAACCGCAGTAGACACCGACATCGCCCGCCACGCCGCGGTCGTCGAAGAAGCGGGTGAGGTCGTCCGCGGGACGCAGTGTGCCGTCGGCGGTGAGCACATCGGTGCTGGGCGCATTGCGGGCACCCGCGATGTGACCGGCCACCGGGTCGACCGGTTCGTCCTCGCCGCTGAATCGCCGCGGCGCCCGCGCATCGAGCAGCAGCCCGCCGTACCCGGCAACCTCCTCGGCGGTGAGCGTGGGCAGGGCACCGTGGTACAGATCCTCATGGGTCACCACGACGTCGCCCGGTTCCGGGGTCACCTCGCCCGCCTCGAGTCGCCCACCGGCCGCGGTCCACGCGGCCAGGCCGCCGTCGAGGATGCGCACGTCGGAGATCCCGGCTGCGGTGAGCACCCACCACGCTCGTGCGGACCCGGCCCGGTTCCAGTCGTCGTAGACGACGGTCGGGACACCGTCGCGCACACCCCAGAGCCGCGCCGCTGCCTGCACCGACGAACCCGTCGGCAAGGGGTGGCGTCCGCGCCCGGTCACGGAGTGGTCGGTGAGCTCGTCGTCCAGCGACACATACACCGCTCCGGGCACATGGCCCCGCCGGTAGGCGTCGTGACCGTCGGGCTCGTTGAGCTGCCACCGGACGTCGAGGACGGCGACCGGGCCGCCCCCGTCCAGAAGCCGCTTGAGCTCTGCTGCAGTGATGAAGATGCCGGCTCGCGTCATCCCTCGATGGTCGCACCTAGGCTGACTACGTGACCGACCACGCGTTCAGCGACGCCGAACGCCGCGCCGTCTACCGCGCGATCGCCGAACGGCGCGACATGCGGCGATTCATACCGGACAGCAAGGTGTCCGATGATGTGCTCTCACGCATCTTGGCCGCGGCCCACGCCGCCCCCAACGTCGGGCTGATGCAGCCGTGGCGGTTCATCCGCATCACCGATCCTCAGCTGCGCCGGAATATCCACGCAATGATCGACGAGGAACGTGGGCACACCGCCGCGGCGCTCGGTGAGCGCGGCGACGAATTCCTCGCGCTCAAGGTCGAGGGCATCCTGGACTGCGCTGAGCTGTTCGTGGTCGCCCTGCGAGACGGCCGGGACACCCACGTGTTCGGCAGGCGCACGCTGCCGCACATGGATCTCGCCTCCGTATCGTGCGCGATCCAGAACATGTGGCTCGCAGCCCGCACGGAAGGGCTCGGCATGGGTTGGGTGTCGCTGTTCGATCCGCAACGGCTGGCGGCGCTGCTGGACATGCCGCGCGGCGCCGAGCCGGTCGCAGTGATCTGCCTCGGCCCCGTACCCGAGTTCCCCGACCGGCCGATGCTCGAACTCGACCAGTGGGCGTTCGCCCGCCCGCTGGCCGAGTTCGTCACCGAGAACCGTTGGGAATGACCACTACTCAGTGATGGTGGTGCCCGAGAGCTCCGCTCAACTCGTTGGGCGTCTGCGGTAGGGCGCCCGACGCGCTGACGGTGCCCGCCGCAAGATCGACCAGGTGGATCTGCTTGGTCGCCGGATCCGTCACGTAGACAGCGTCCTCCCGGGTGAACACCGCCGGACCCGGCTGCTGCCAGTCATCGGGCTCCGTCCACGGCCCCGTCACCTGGATGGCCTTCACCTGGACGCCGGTCACCGGGTCGAACACGTAGAGCTTGCCGTCGGTCCCCATGATGAGCGCCTCGGCTTGCGGACCCCGGCCCAGCGAGCGGAACCAGTAGCTCACCGACGGCGGCAGCTGCACCACCTTGAGCTGGTCGGTCGTGGTGTCGATGAGCGCGAACTGGTTCGGGCGCTCCAGTTCGGCATCGGGGTCGACCTTCATATCGCCCAGCACGACGGGGGAATCGTCGTGGCCGCGGGTATTACCGGTGCGGCCGTACGGCGTCGGGCTGGGGATCTTGGTGAAGGTGCCGTTGGCGAACTCGAGCACGCCGTTCTCGCAGCCCAGGACGACGACCTCGTCGGCCGCGACCGCCTCACCGTGGATGCCCGGGCAGTCCTCGCTGCGTGCGATCTCCCGGCCACCCTGCACAGCGACCGCCCCATTCCGGTTCTCCGGATCGCCGATGCTGTGCACGAGCGTGCCGTCGGACAGGATGACCGCCACACCGTGATGGGCCTGCGGCGTCTTGAACTTCTGGGTTTCCGGCATTCCGCCGTCCTCGAGCGCGTGCACATCGAACGCGGTGATCTCCCCGGTCCCATCGGCGAACAGCACCGTGTGTTCACCGTGATTGACCACGTGCCCGGGGTCCTCTGCGGGGAAGGTCTCCCCGGTCAGCTGCCCACCGGCGGCGTCGAGGACACGGAAACCGTCCGGGGTGGTGACCAGGACGTGTGAATCGTCCCCAGCGGGGTTGACGCGCAGGAAACCGTCGAGCGGGATGTCCTGTTCGACCTCGAGGGTCTCGCCGTCCAGCACGTAGAGCCCGCCGTCGTACGTGGCCACGAGTGGCTCGTTGATCGGCGCGGCCTGCGCCGAGCTCTGGGTCGGGGACTGGGTGTTCTGGGTGCTCTCGGCGTTGTCGTTGCCCGACGAGCACGCAGCCAGGGCGGCCACCGTGCACGACAGCGCTCCGACGCGGTACAGCCACCGCGGATTGGTCATGTTCGCTCCCTTCCGAGCACTTGACTTGTGGCCCGCGTTCACCGCAGGCCGGTGATGATGGCGTCGGTGTTGGCGCGCATCATGTCGAGGTACGTCGCACCGGGAGTGCCGGGCGGACTGAGGGATTCGCTGTAGAGCGGGACGATCTGAACCCGTATGTCGGCCTGCTCGGCCAGCACCCGCGCCAGCTTCTCCGGCTGTGACGAGTCGATGAAGACGGCGGGTACCCGAGCGGCGTCGATGGCGCCGACCAGCGACTGCAGATCCGACGGGCTCGGCGCCGCCAGCGTGGTGCCGCTGGGCACGATCGCGCCGATCACCTCGAACCCGAATCGTTGGGCGAGGTAACCGAGGACGTGGTGGTTGGTCACGAGTTTGCGCCGCTCCGGCGGTATACCGGCGAACCCCGTCGTCATCGTCGTGTCGAGGTCGCGCAGTTGCGCGCGATAGATCTCGGCGTTGCGCGACACCGTGCCCGCGTCGACGCCGTCGACCTCGGCGACGGCCCGCTCGATCGCGTCGACGGCAACGATCATCCGGCCGGGATCGGTCCAGAAGTGCGGGTCCGGCATCCCGGCGCTATCGCCTTCGGCGTACCGGATCGGGTCGATGTGGTCGCCCACCGCCAACGTCGGAACACCGTGCTCGGCGGCACCTTCGACGTTACGGGTGACGTTCTCCTCCAGGCCCAGTCCGTTGTAGACGATGAGTCCGGCTCTGTTCATCGCAGCCGCGTCCTGGGCCGAGACGCCGAAGGAGTGTGGGTCCGCATTCGGCTTCATCAGCACCCGCACATCCGCGGCCTCACCCACCACATTGCGCACCACATCGCCGAGGATGTTCGTGGTGACGACGATCTCGCCCACGCCCGGCTGTGCACCGCCACTGCACGCCGTGACCACCGCGGTGAGCACCGTGACGAGCCACACCGCTGACCATCGGATCATCGGCCGGACTCCACCATCAGGCCCGGCGTGACCTCGGTCCGCAGTGTGCGCGAAATCCGCAGGCCGTCGGCATAGTCGATCTCGTAGATCTCGCGGGCGGCGGCGTTGTTGACATAGGCGCGGTCGGAGTCGATGTCGATCACCGGCTGCGGACCATCGGCCGGCACCGACCCGGCGAACAGCGGCACCCGTGCGAGCTCCGCGCGCGTGTTGACCTCGAACGCGGCGAGCGTGCCGTCCCGGTCGAGTACCAGAACCGTGCCGTCGCCCGCCGTGTTCGCCGCGACCGCCGACGGCACGGGGATGACGGTCCACGTGCGCTGACGGCTGTCGAGCACCCAGACGCCACCCGGCGACACCCCCGCGAACACGTCGGCGCGGTCGCGGTGATCCATCTGCTCCGGACGCTGCGCAGGCATATCCGACGGGAACGGAATCGCGGTGACCGTGAGGTCGCCGTCACCCCCGGTCACCCTCACGGCGCCGGTCTGGCAACCGAAGACAACGGCACGCCGGGTCGGTGACGCCCAGGACGGACCGGGGCAGTCACCGGCAAGCTCCGTGGCACCGCCCCCACCGATCACCTGCATACGACCCGAGTCGTCCACGGTCACCAACCGGCTGCCGTAGGGAACGGCCGCCACGACATCGTCGCCGACCGACAGCCCGGCGGGCGGCTCGACGACTTTCCCTCCCAACTTCTCCCGGTCGAGCAGCGTCACCGCCCGGGTGTCGGTTTCCACCGCGACGACGGAATTGCCGGCGGCCACCGAGACGGCCGGCACGTCGAGCGTGCCCACCATCTGTGGCTCGGTCGCGAAGTAGTGGTAGTGGTCGCCGTGGTCGAAAGTCCACACGCCCGCGTCGACGATCGTCGTGCTGTCTCCGGTACGCAGGTAGGCGAACCGCCCGTCGCCGCTGAGATCCGCGACCGACCCATAGGAGCCGATGCGGGTTTCCACTTCGTCGACGGCGTCGTATACCGCGGTGTCGCCGCTGGCCGGATCGACGATCACCAGTTTGGTGGCAGGACCGTCGAGTTCCTGTGCGCCCTCGACGACGACCTCGTCGTGTCCGTCGCCCGCCGGCGGACCGGACGACGGTGCGGGCGGCGCGCCGTTTCCGGCGCAGCCCGCCACCAGGAAAGCCGAGGCAGCCGCCACCAGAACGGGTTTCCATCTCGAGCGCAGCAGCGAGATCGCGGTCGAGACGAAGAACAGCAGAACGGCAACTCCTGCGATGGTGGCGCCACCGGCAGTACCGGCGTACCAGGAGATGATCAGGCCCAGATACACCGCCGCCGAACCGATCACGGCGGCGAGCAGCATGACCCGCGGAATGGAACGCGCCCACGCCAAGGCTGATGCGGGCGGCGCCACGAGCAGACCCAGCACCAGCAACGTTCCGACGACGTGGAAAGACGCAACCATGGCGACTGCCATCAGCACGGTGAGAGCGGCAGCGGCCAGCTGAGGCCGGAGTCCGAGCGTGACAGCCTTGCGCGGGTCGAAGGTCATGGCCACGAAGGCCCGGTGCCCGACCACCACCGCCGCGAACGTCGACACCAGAGCGGCAGCGAGCACGAGCAGATCGCTTGTGCGAACGGCGAACACGTCACCGAACAGGAATGCGGTGAGGTCGACGGCGAAGCTCTGCGAGCGCGAAACGATGATCACGCCGAGGGCCAGCATGCCCACCAGGAGCAGCCCGATGCTGGTGTCCGACGCCAACTTGGCAGACCGCCCGATCACTGCCACCCCGACGGCCATCACCAGGGCGGCCATCAGCCCGCCGGCCATCAGGCTGCCCCCCAGCAGTGCCGCCAGCGCCACCCCCGGCAGCATGCCGTGCGTCATCGCCTCACCCAGGAAGACGCTGCCCCGCAACAGCACCCACGACCCGACCAATGCACACAGACAGGCCGCGATCACCCCGGCGACCAGGGCCCGCGCGACGACATCCGCCGCGAACGGCTCGATCAACCAGTGCATGCCGTACACTTCTAGCAGTAATGACATTCATTATCAACAAGGCGCCTGTGCACACCGACCCGATCGAGACGACCGGCGTCACCTTCGGCTATGACCGGAATCCGGTGTTCGACGGCTTCACGACGACCATCACACCGCGCGCCCTGACGGTGCTGGTCGGCTCGAACGGATCAGGCAAGTCGACACTGCTCGGACTGCTCGCCGGTGTGCTCCACCCCCATCGCGGGACCGTGCGGGTCGGCGCGCGAGACATCGCGCTCGCCGTGCAGCGCAGCCAGGTGACAGACACCTTTCCGATCACTGCGGCCGAAGCAGTCATGATGGGTCGTTGGCGCCGGCTCGGACTGCTCCGCCGGCCCAGGGCCGGCGACCGAGCCGTCGTGGATCACTGGCTCGGTGAACTGGGCCTCGACGACGTGCGACACCGCACCCTCGGCGAGCTGTCCGGCGGCCAGCGCCAGCGCGTGCTGCTGGCACAGACATTCGCGCAGGAGGCGTCGGTGCTGCTGCTCGATGAGCCCACCACCGGATTGGACGCCACCACCGCCGATCTGGTGATCTCTCACCTACGCCGGATGACGGCCGACGGGGCCACCGTCGTCGCCGCGACGCACGACCAAGCGGTGGTGAGCGCGGCCGACCATCGGATCGACCTCGACGAGGTGCCGTCGGCAATACACTCGCCTCATGCCGACGGCGACGGTCGATCTCAACGCCGACCTGGGTGAGGGTTTCGGAATCTGGGTCCTCGGTGACGACGACGCCATGCTCGACATCGTCACCTCCGCCAATGTCGCCTGCGGCTTCCATGCCGGGGATCCCGCAGGACTGGCCCGCGTGTGCCAGGCGGCGGCGCAGCGCGGTGTGCGCATCGGTGCGCAGGTGAGTTATCGCGACCTGGCCGGTTTCGGCCGGCGCTTCATCGACGCCACCTCGGAGGATCTGACCGCCGACGTCATGTACCAGATCGGCGCACTCTCCGCGCTCGCCACCGCCGCCGGGTCGAGGGTGTCCTACGTCAAACCCCATGGGGCGCTGTACAACACCATCGTCACGCACGAGGAACAGGCACGCGCGGTAGCCCAGGCTGTGCACGCGGTCGACCCGGCCCTGCCGGTACTGGGCCTGTCGGGCTCGGCGTTCCTGAACGAGGCCACGGCACTCGGACTGCGCACAGTGGCCGAGGCCTTCGCCGACCGCGCCTACCGGCCGGACGGACAACTCGTGTCGCGGCGCGAGCCCGGTGCGGTCCTCCACGACGCGGAGCAGATCGCCGACCGCGTCATCGCCATGGTCACCGACGGGCAGGTGACCGCGGTCGACGGATCGACGATCCCGATCTCGGTCGATTCCGTCTGCGTGCACGGAGATTCGCCCGGCGCCGTGCAGATCGCGCAGTCGGTGCGCAACCGGCTGACCGCGCAGAACGTGGAGCTCGCGCCGTTCAGCTAGTGGTCGGAGGACCTGTTGGCCCCGGTCACGACGCTGTCGAGCAGACCGGGGAAGGCGTCGTCGACCGCCGCGCGGCGCAGCCTCTGACACGTCATACCGTCGATGACCAGCCGCTCGGTCACACCTGCCTCACGCAGGATCCGGAAGTGATGCGTTGCCGTCGACTTGTTGATCCCGTCGTAGAGCGCACCACACTGCATCGGGGTTCCAGCGTTGAACAGCCGCCGCACGATCTCCAGACGCACCGGGTCGTGGAGGGCGCCGAGCACCTGCTGCACCGACCCGACCGGACAGACGGCGGGTTCGATGGCGGTTTCGGTCAGCGTCTTCTCCACTAGAAAGTGTCCTTCACCACGCGGGTTTGATCTTCGTCTAACCGAGCGTACGCTCGATCGGGTTCGATGCCCGTCAAACCTAGGGAGCGTCGTGGTGACAGTCAACCGCTCGGCGACCGGCGAGACGCAGCGCTGGGCCTACCCCCTGCTGCTCGTGCTGAGCGGGGTTGCGCTCGGCGTCTCCGGCCTGCCCGCCCCGCTGTACGGCATCTACGAAGACAACTGGCACCTCTCCCCACTCGCGACGACCATCGTGTTCGCGGTGTACGCCCTGGCTGCACTCGTCGCCGTGCTGGTGTCCGGCCGGATCTCCGACGTGGTGGGCCGCAAGCCCGTCCTCCTCGGCGCACTGGCCACCCTGTTGATCGGCCTCGGGGTGTTCCTCGTCGCCGACAGCATGGCGCTGCTGCTTCTCGCCCGCACCCTGCACGGCGCCGCCGTCGGGTCCATCGTCGTGGCCGGAGCCGCGGCCCTGCTCGACCTGCGCCCACACCACGGGCTGCGGTCAGGTCAGCTCAGCGGCGTGAGCTTCAACATCGGTATGACCGTGGCCATCATGGGTTCAGCCCTGCTGGCGCAGTACGCACCGCACCCGCTGCGCACGCCCTACGCCGTCGTGGCCGTCATTTGCCTGATCGTCGGTGTCGGCGTGCTGGCACTGCGCGAAACGCACACCGCCCGCACCCCCGGCCCGATCCGCATTGCGAGGCCGGCTGTGCCACAGGAGATCCGCGCGGACTTCTGGTTCTCCGCGCTGGGCGCCATGGCGTCCTGGTCGGTACTGGGCGTGCTGCTGTCGCTGTATCCCTCATTGGCGGCGAAACAGACCCACATCGACAACCTCGTCTTCGGCGGCGCCGTGGTCGGCACCACCGCCTTCGCGGCGGCCCTCGCGCAGCTCTTCGCGACGCGGATGCCGGCGCGGTGGTCCGCAGTCATCGGCGACATCGGCATGGCCGTCTCGCTCCTGCTGACCATCCCGGTCCTGCTGACCCACCAGTGGCAGCTCGTGTTCGTGGCCGCCGCACTGCTGGGCGCCACGTTCGGGCTCGGCTTCGGCGGCTCGCTGCGCCACCTGTCCGATGTGGTGCCCTCCGACAAACGCGGCGAGACGATGTCGGCGTTCTACCTGCTGGCCTACACCGCGATGGCGGTACCCACGCTCGTCGCCGGATGGGCGGCAACGCAGTGGGACCTCGCCGCGGTGTTCCCGTGGTTCGCCGGCGCGGTGGCCGCAGCCTGCCTCGGCGCGGGGGCCGCGGGCCTACGCAGCGCTCGGGCCGCCCTCGCCTGAGCCGAGCCGATCGGACGGCTCAGCGGTCAGCTCATAGCGGATCAGCCGTGAACTGTTGACCACCACCGCCACCGACGACGCGTTGTGCAGCACAGCGGCCAGCACCGGTGACAGTGCACCGCCGGCTCCGATCAACAGGCCCAGCGCGTTGACCGCGATGGACATCGCGTAGTTCTGCCGGATCACCTCGACCGCACGTCCGCCAAGGTCCCGCACGTCGAGCAGGCGGGACAGGTCGTCGCTGGCCAGCGCGACGTCGGCCGTCTCGACCGCGACATCGGTTCCACCCAAGCCCATGGCGATGCCGATGTCGGCCTCAGCCAGCGCAGGCGCGTCGTTGACGCCATCGCCGACCATCGCCACCGTGTGGCCCTCGTCGCGCAATGTGCGCACCACGTCGAGCTTGTCCTCAGGCAGAACCTCCGCCCGCCACTCGGTGATGCCCAATTCCTCCGCTACCGCGGCGGCAGCCTCGGGGTGGTCACCGGTCAGCATCACGATGCGGCGGACACCGCTGGAACGCAGCTTCTCCAGTACCGCAGCGGCTTCCGGCCGGATCTCGTCGCGCAGGCTGATCAGACCGATCAGCTTCCCGTCGACGGCCAGCAGAAGCGGCGTCTCGGACTGGCGGCGCAGCGTGTCGACCCACTCGGTGGCCTTCTTGGTCACCCGAACCTTCTCCTGCCGCAGCAGTGACGGACTGCCGAGCAGCAGTGTCCGTCCATCGGCCCAGGTTCGCATTCCCAGCCCGACCAGGACCTCGCACTGCTCGTGCGGGGGAATCTCGATGTGCCGCTCCTGCGTCGAGCGGATCACCGCCTCGGCCAGCGGATGACGAGAATGGATCTCGGAGCTCGCCGCGTAGGCGAGCACCTGCTCGGGTTCCCAATCCTTGTGGAAGGCAACGACATTGGTGACGACGGGCCTGCCGACAGTGAGTGTTCCGGTCTTGTCGAACACCACGGCGTCCACGCGGCCGGCCTCTTCGAGATGCGAGCCGCCCTTGATGAGGATGCCGCGCCGGGCGCCGTTGCCGATCGCGGCGCTGATGGCGGTCGGAGTGGACAGGCCCACCGCGCACGGACAGGCAACCAGCAGCATGGTCATCGCGCGGCGCACATCCCCGGTGAACACCAGGGTGGCCGCCGACAGCAGGAACGACGCCGGTACGAATCGGCGGGAGAAGCTCTCACCCACCGTCTGAATGGGCGCGCGGTGGGTCTGGGCCTCTTCGACCCGGGAGATGATCCGGCCGATCGTCGTCTCGGCCCCCACGGCATCCGCCCGCACCACCAGCCGACCCCGCACGACCACCGAACCGGCGAAGACCCGGGCATCGACGGTGACCGCGACCGGCAGGTTCTCACCCGTGATCGCCGACTGGTCGATGATCGCCTCGCCGTCGACCACGGTGCCATCCACGGGGAGCGCCACCTGGTCGTGGATCACCACTTCGTCACCCGCGCGCAGCTCGGCGGTGGCCACTTCGACCTCGGTCCCGTCGGCAAACCTGATCCAGGCGGTGTCCTGATTGCCCTGCAGCAGGTTCGCGATGGCCCGGCGGGTGCGGCGCAACGTCAGATCCTGCAGGTATTCGCCGATGTTGAGCAGCCACAGCACCGTCAGGGCGACGACGTTCTCCCGCAGGATGAGGCTGGCGATCGTTGCGGCGCTGACCAGCACGTCGGTGCCTGCGGACCGTCCGCCGCGCAGGGTGCGCAGGGCCCCCCGAAGGAATGGATAACCGGTGAAGATGGTGGCGCCGGTGGCGACGAGCCGGCTGGTGGGCCCGAGCAGTGGTGGACGTGCGAAGACGTAGCGCCGGACTCCGAGCAGCAACAGTACGAGTCCGCCGACCGTCATCCGCAGGACGTCGGCGTTGGCGACGTCGGCTGAGCGCGGCAGGCGGGCCGGCACGAGTTCCTTGGCCACGTGGGCCGCGCCCTCGATCGCGTCGAGCACCGCGGAGCGATCGCATCGCTTCGGCGAGTACCACACCACGACGGAGGCAGTGCGCGGGTACGCATGCACGGCGCGCACGCCGGCCACCTGCTCGACGGCATCTTCGATGGCAACGGCACGCCGCGAGTCGTTACGGAACCACGGCGCATGCAGCCGCATCCGGCCCGCTGCGTCGGAAACGACCGTGAGAGTCACGATGTGTCAGTGGTCGTGGTCGTGCCCGGTGTCGGCCACCGCGGGCGGCGGAGCTTCCTCGCCTACGCGCTCACGTGCTTCGGCCACGACGTCGGCCACTTTCAGCCGGGCCGATTCCGCTCCGATCTCGGCCTTTCGCACGCCGCGTAGCGCCCACGCCGTTGCAGTCACCGACGCCTCCCGCAGTGGCGCCTTGGCCACCGCTTTGCGGATGCCGTTGTAGGCCGCGACGCCCACCGCCCCGGTCACCACCGTGGACGCCGCCTTGGCCAGAATCATGTGCACCGCCATAGGTCCACCCTAGCGCGGCGCTTCATCACTGGCGTCTTCTTCGCTGGCACAATGGCTGCCGTGCCGGTCGATTCGATGCAGAAGCGACGGTCATTCGGATCGATGCATGTGCTCGTCGTCTCGATCGCAGGGCTGGCTGCGATCGGCGGCACGGTACGCGGCTTGGTCTCCGGCACTCCGGACGTGGCGACGGCGGCCACCGTATTCTGCGGAATCTTCGTGCAGGCGTTGCCTTTTCTCGTTCTCGGCGTGGTGGTCAGCGGCGCCGTCGCGGTGTTCGTGACGCCCGATCGGCTGGCGCGCTGGTTGCCGAGGCGTCCGGTCGCGGCGATCCTGGCCGCCGGTGTCGGTGGCGCCGCCCTACCCGGGTGCGAATGCGGGTCGGTTCCCATCGCCCGTCGGCTGTTCGGCGATGGCGCGGTCGGCGCCGCGGCGCTGACGTTCATGCTGGCCGCTCCGGCGATCAACCCGGTCGTGCTGGTCGCCACCGCGGTCGCGTTCCCCGGTGAGCCGGCGATGGTGGCCGCACGATGCGTGGCGTCACTGCTGACCGCGCTGCTCATGGGCGGGTTGTGGGCGCGGTTCGGGCAACCGCGGTGGATCACCCGTCAGGTGCCGCGGACCGGCGCCGATTCCGGTTCCAGGTGGGAGACGTTCACCGAAGCGGCGCGCCACGACTTCCTGCAGGCCGCAGCGTATCTCGTCGTCGGTGCGGCCGCCGCGGCGGCGCTGCACATTCTGGTACCGGCGTGGGTCTACGAGCATCTGGCGGGCCAACTTCTGCTCGGGATCCTCGTCATGGCCCTCCTCGCCGTCGTGCTGGCGCTGTGCTCCGAGGCGGATGCCTTCGTGGCCGCCAGCCTGTCGATGCTGCCCTTGCTTCCGCGGCTGGTGTTCCTCGTCGTCGGCCCGGCCGTGGACGTGAAGCTGTTCGCCATGCAGGTCGGAATGTTCGGCCGCGCGTTCGCGACGCGCTTCGCGCCGGTGACATTCGTGGTGGCGACGACGGTGGCCACCGGTGTCGGCCTGGTGATGGTGGGCCAGCGATGAGCCGCGAGACCGAGAACGCACTGCTGCTGTTGGTCGGTGTCAGCACGGGGCTCATCACGATCAGCGGTGCGTACACCCGTTACGTCAAGCCGTCGCTGCTGCCGTGGCTCGCCGTCTCGGCGGTGCTGCTGATCGCATTGGCGCTGGTCAGTATCGCGCGCGATGTCCGCAACGACGGCGCGCACACCGCACACGACGGCCACCCACACCGGTCCGGCACAGCGTGGCTGCTGATGATCCCGGTCGCACTGCTCGCCTTCGTGGTGCCGCCGGCCATCGGCGCGAACGCGACGGGGACCTCGGTGCGGGAGATATCGACGCAGGTACTACGTCGACCGTTCCCGCCGCTGCCCGCTGAGCGCGCACCGGAACTGGCGCTGCCCGAACTGCTGATGCGCGTCGCTCAGGACAGCGCAGGCACGCTGGACAACCGGGTCATCACGGTCACCGGGTTCACCATGAGAGACGGCGGGACAACCGAACTCGGGCGCATCGTCATCCTCTGCTGCGCGGCCGACGCGCAGCTCGCGCGGATCCGGCTCGACGGGCCGAACGCAGCGACGATGGCCGAGATGCCCGAGGGAACCTGGGTGCGGATCGAGGGGACGGTTCCGCCCGGCCAGGGCGATCCGTCGCGCCGGACGGTCCCCGTCATGAAGGTGACGCGGGTGGAGCGGATCGAAGCGCCCGCCAATCCCTACGTGTTCTAACGGGATTCCACGAACGGCAGCAGCGCCATCTCACGGGCATTGCGAATCGCGACCGCGACCCGGCGCTGTTGCTGCGGCGTCAGGCCCGTGACCCGCCTCGACCGGATCTTGCCCCGCTCGGAGATGAACGTGCGCAGCAACGCGGTGTCCTTGTAGTCGATCACGGTCGCCCCGCGCGCCTTGAGCGGATTGCGCTTCGGGCGAGCCGGCTCTTTGACGGGCGCCCGGCGTTTGCGCGCCTTCGCCGACTTCCCGGCCATCACCAGCTCGCTTTCCGCACGCCGGGCAGTTCGCCGCGGTGCGCGAGTTGACGAACCTTCACCCGGGAGAGGCCGAACTTGCGCAAGTGTCCGCGTGGCCTGCCGTCGGCGGAGTCGCGGTTGCGCACGCGGACAGCGCTCGAGTCGCGCGGAAGTCGTTGCAGCGCAGTGACCGCAGCTGCCACCTCGGCCGGCGTGCTCGCCGGGCGGCGAATGATGTCTTTGAGCTCGGCACGTCGTTCGGCGTGCCGGGCCACCAGCACCCGTCTGCGTTCGTTCTTCGCGATCTTTGCCTTGGTCGCCATCAGCGCTCCTCTCGGAAATCGACGTGTTGCCGGATCACCGGGTCGTACTTCTTGAGCACCATCCGGTCCGGGTCATTGCGCCGGTTCTTGCGGGTGACATAGGTGTAACCGGTACCGGCGGTGGATCTCAGCTTGACGATCGGACGAATCTCGTTGCGTGCCATCAGATCTTCTCTCCGCGGCAGCGGATGCGGGCGACGACCGCCTCGATGCCGTCACGGTCGATGACCTTGATGCCCTTCGCGCTGACGCGCAGGCGGACCCGGCGCCCCTCGGACGGCAGGTAATAGGTCTTGGTCTGGATGTTCGGATCCCACCGCCGCCGCGTGCGGCGGTGGGAATGCGACACCCGGTTGCCGAAGCCGGGCGAGCGGCCCGTGACCTGGCAGTGCGCGGACATGACGTCCTCCTGATTCAAACGACAATCGTTTTCGACAAGGTTCGTCCGAGACTGTAGCGTAGGAACCCACTTAATGAAAATGATTCTCGGTTGATGGAGGTGCAATGCGGACTCCGGCAGTAGTCGTGGCCGGTCAGGGGCAGTCCAACGGCGTGGGCGATGTCCTGTTGCGGACGCCCGGAACCGCCGTGGTCAGCCATCGGTTCGACGGTCAGGTCGTCGTCCGCGGAGTCAGCATGTTCCGCGACGGCCAAGTGCACGTGTCGGAATGGCCGCTGGAGCTGGCGAACGGGTGCGTCGGCTGCACCACCCGCAACGACCTGCTCGTCCTGCTGCGCCGGCTGCACCGACGGGAGGACATCCGTCGCATCGTCATCCACCTGGCACCGTGGCTCGAACCCGAACCGGTCTGTTGGGCGATCGACAACATCGACGTCCATGTCGGGCCGGATTACATCGACGGTCCCGCCAGCCGCGACGTGAACATCGAGGCCGTCGTCACCACTGTCGACTCTGCCGTCTGGCTGCCTCAGGCACTCGGTGACGACGACCTCGACGACAACCGCACCGTGGCGCAGGTGGTCGTCGGCCAGGCCGAATTCGCCGACGTCCTCGTGCTCACCGAACCCGACCGCAGGACGCTCGCGGTCCTGCGCAGACTGTCCCCCCGATCACGGATCACCGTGGGCACCGACCGGCTGGAAACCGTCCTGGCCAACGTCGATGCGGGCTCGCGACGTGGACGCGAACACAACCCCCACGATCCGCTGCTCGACGGTGAACCACCGCTGCGCCCCGACGGCGATGTGGGCCTTGTCGAGTTCAACGCCGACCGGCCGTTCCACCCGCACCGCCTCCATACCGCGATCGACGACCTGCTCGACGGTGTGGTGCGGCTGCGCGGCCGGGCGTGGCTGGCCAGTCAGCCCGATGCCGTGGTGTGGATCGAATCAGCCGGTGGCGGACTGCACGTCGGCCACGCAGGCCAGTGGCTCGACGCAATGCCCGCCCGCCAGCGCGTCTACGCCGCTCCCGAACGCATCGCCCGCGCCGCTCTGCAGTGGGACGAGCGGTTCGGCGATCGCCACATCGCTTTGACCGTGCTGGTGTGCGGCGCCGACCCGGATGCGATCACCCGCGCGCTGTACGCCGCGCTACTGACGGACGAGGAGATGAACCGTCCACAGGACTGGACCACCTACAACGACCCGTTCGGCGACTGGCACGAAGACCCGTGCGGGGAGCTCGACCGGGTCGACGACGTCACCACCCGGCAACGCCGAGAAGGAGATCAGCGATGAAACCCGGCATCCATCCCGACTACCACCCCGTCGTGTTCCGCGACGCCCTCACCGGCGACGCATTCCTGACCCGCTCCACCATCACCAGTTCGCAGACGATCGACTGGGAGACGCCAGACGGAATGCGGACCTATCCCCTCGTCGTCGTCGACGTCAGCTCCGCGTCGCACCCGTTCTGGACCGGATCGCGCCGAACCCTGGACACTGCGGGCCAGGTCGAGAAGTTCCACCGCCGCTACGGCCGGAGCCGCTGACCACCCGCCTACAGTGGGCGGATGCGGCTCAAGGCCGGCAGACCCGATCTGCGCAACTACCGGGATCGCTTCGACTCGCCCGCAGCCACCCCGGATTCGCCGGTACGGGTGACGTGGGCCGGCGTCACGACTCTGCTCATCGACGACGGCACGTCGAAGGTCCTGACCGACGGCTTCTTCAGCCGCCCCGATCTGCTCAGCGTCGGACTGCGCGCCATCGCGCCGTCCGCCTCGCGGGTCGGCGAGGGCCTCGACCGGCTGGGTGCGCAGCAGCTCGACGCGGTGCTGCCCCTGCACACGCATTTCGATCACGCCCTGGACTCTGCGCTGGTGGCCGACCGTACGGGCGCGGCGCTCGTCGGCGGAGCGTCGGCTGCCCAGATCGGGTACGGGCACGGCCTTCCCGAGGACCGCGTGCGCACGGTGGCCTCCGGTGATGCCCTCACGCTGGGCTCCTACCGGATCACGCTGATCGAATCCGGACACTGTCCGCCCGACCGCTACCCCGGCCGGATCGACGCACCCGTCGTCCCGCCGGCGCGAGCGTCGGCCTACCGGTGCGGCGAGGCGTGGTCCATGCTGCTCGAGCACTCGCCGAGCGGCCGCAGCATGCTCATCGTCGGCAGTGCGGGCTATCGGGCGGGCGCGCTGGCCGGCCGGCACGCCGACGTTGTCTGTCTCGGCATCGGTCAACTCGGACTTCAACCACAGAGCTACATCGTCGACTACTGGAACCAGACCGTCCGCACGGTGGGAGCACGCCGCGTCGTGGTCATCCACTGGGACGATTTCTTCCGCCCGCTGCACAAGCCGCTGCGGGCCCTGCCGTATGCCGGCGACGACCTGGACGTGTCGATGCGCACGCTCACTGCGCTGGCCGCCGAAGATGCTGTCGCGCTGCACCTTCCGACCCTGTGGGAGCCTGCCGACCCGTGGCGGTGAGGGTCAGCCCAGCAGGCGGTACGCCTGTGGTAGCGGCAGTCCCATCTCGGCCATCACCGATCGAAGGCGGGTGGGATAGTCGGTGATGATGCCGTCGGCGCCCGCGGCGATCTGGGCCCGCATCGCACCCGGGTCGTTGATGGTCCACGGGATGACCCGCAGCCCGAGCGCATGCGCTCGGTCGATGAACGCGCGGTCGGCCACCAGCCGGAAATCCGGATCGGCCGGCGTCTGACCGTAGGGCTCCGAGTATCCGGGCGAGAGGATGTCCGCCCCCACCGACGCCGCTCCGTCGATCGGATCGCGTACGACGGCCGGATCGACACCGGCGAGCCAGGGTGAGCCGGGTACCCAGGTGCTGGCGTCCCACAGAGCGACCAGCGGTACCGTCGGCGCCGCCTGTCGCACCAACGGCAGGGTGCGCCAGTCGAAGCTCTGGATCTCCACCCGGTCGAGCTTGCCGGCGCGGCGCACCGCGGCCAGGATGACGTCGACGAATTCCGCAGGTGCGGCGGACTGTTCGGGCTTGTCGGCCTCGACTTTCGTCTCGATGTTGTACCTGATGCCGTCGGCGCCATAGGAGTCCGCGAGCGCGAACACCTCGGGAAGCACCGCGATCCGGTTGCCTGCCACCACTTCGGCGTCGGGAAAATCGGCGAGCCGCGTGCCGCAGTCCAGCGTCCGGATCTGATCGATCGTCAAATCCACCACGAGCTTGCCGACATAGGGGTACTGCGGGTCGCCGGGGAACGCAGGTCCGGTGTCGGCACACTTCGCCGCCTCGATGCGAGGATCGTGCCAGACCAGCGGCTGGCGGTCCTTGGTGAGCACGACGTCGAGTTCGAGTGTGCTGACCCCGAGCTCGAGGGACTTGGCGAACGCGCGCAGCGATTCCTCCGTCGTCTCGCCACGGCCACCGCGGTGGGACTGCAGATCGAACGTCGTGGGATCTGCGGCCGCGACCGGCGGCGGGCAGACCGCGCCGAGTACGGCAGTGACCATGAGGAACAGAACGACGCGGCGCATGAGCGTCGACGTTAGCGAGCAGATCGGGTGTCGGCACGAGTGCGGCGGGCCGCGCATCGGTTCGTCACCGGATGTTCGGCTGGCGGCAAGGATCGGGGCCCGGCCCAGCGTCATCAGGGACGTGTCCCGGGCTCCTCGAGGTCACCTGCCGGCACCCGATCCTTGCCGGTGAGCGGGTCGTAGTTCTCCCAGAACGTGGCCCCCTTGATACCCAGGGCGATGGGGTCGAAGGCCGGATCCAGGCCGCTCTTCTTCTGGCGCTCGTAGTCGCGCAGACACTTGTAGGCCGGCTGCTGCAAGATGATGATGCCGATGATGTTGAGCCACGCCATCAGCCCGACCCCGATGTCGCCCAGGGTCCAGGCCTCCGTCGCGGTGGAGACCGCACCCTGCATCACCGCCACCAGTATCACCGCCTGCAGGACCCGGGTGAGGGTCCCGCCGAGGGTGCTCTTGAGGACCGGGATCTCGACGGTGTTGAACCTGCCGAGCACGAAGCGAAGATTGGTCTCCGCCATGTAGTAGTAGGCGATGATCGTGGTGAGACAGAAGAAGGCGAGCGACACCGCGATGAACGACGCGCCGGCGCCGTTCCACAGCGTGTCGAACCCCACCTGCGCGAAGCCCGGACCGACCGCGACGTCCGCCGGGAGCGATCCGCCCTCGTGCAGGATCGCGCCGCTCTCACTCTCGCCCTCGAACACGCGGTACGCGCCGGTGGAGATGATCAAGAAGCCGGTTGCGCTGCAGACGAACAGTGTGTCGACGTAGACGGCGAACGCCTGGACCAGCCCCTGCTTGGCGGGATGGGACACCTCGGCGGCCGCCGCGGCGTGCGGGCCGGTGCCCTGGCCCGCCTCGTTGGAATACACACCGCGTTTGACGCCCCACAACACCGCCGAACCGACGATCGCGCCGAAGCCGGCATCAATGCCGAAGGCACTCTCGAAGATCAACTTCAGCACGCCCGGGATCTCGCCCGCATTCGCGAAGACGATGATCAGCGCGAGGAGGATGTACACCACAGCCATGAACGGCACCACGATCGAGGCGAAGGTCGCGATGCGCTTCACCCCGCCGATGATCACGAAGGCGAGCACGATCACGGTGCCGACGCCGAAGATCCAGGCCGGGATCTCCCACGCCTCAGTCATCGCCGAAGCCATCGAATTGGCCTGTACCCCGGGCAACAACACCCCGCAGGCCAGCAGCGTGACGGCCGCGAACACCAGGCCGTAGACCTTGAAGGCCCCGGCCGCGCGGGTGTGCGCCATCGCCTTACTGAAGTAGTAGGCCGGTCCGCCGCGGTATTCGCCGGTCAGCCGGTCACGGGTCTTGTACACCTGGCCCAGGGTGCATTCGACGAAGGAGGTCGACGCCCCGAGGAACGCCACCGCCCACATCCAGAAGAGGGCCCCGGGACCGCCGAAGGCGATCGCGGTGGCGACTCCCGCGATGTTGCCGGTACCGATCCGGCCCGCCAGCGACATCGTCAGTGCCTGAAACGATGAGACGCCCGCGGGCGACTTCTCGCCCTTGAGCATCAGTCGCACCATCTCCGGAACCTGGCGCACTTGCACGAACCGGGACCTCACCGAGAAGTAAAGCCCCGCACCGAGACACAGATACACCAGGGCGTTGCTGAAGACATAACCGTTGACGGTGTCGAGAAGGTCTCTCACGAGGATGTCTCCGTTCAGTCGATGACCCAACTCGGTCACGGCGCGCGTCGCCGGGAAGTACACGATGCTCGCACAGCTACGAACGATTCGTGTTACATCGGCATCACATCGCGCCTGCCGCAACGAAAATGACCCCTGATGCTGAGCATCTGCTCACCCTTGTGGGGAACAGCGATCGATGAAGCCCTCAAACGCGCTGCTGCTGAATGAATTCCCGGCGACCCGCCCGTGGAGTCGGCATCATCGGAAGGCCGGACTCACAACCGGTGGGCGCGCGGTGTGAACGAAACGTGACGTGATCCTCTCGTTCGTTTCACATCGCCGACACGGAGAGCCGACATGCTGACCGCCATGTCATACGTAGATCCGCGACAGTTCGTCACGAAGATGGTCGATGCCGGCGAGGCGAAGGCCTTCATGTCGACCCGCGACACCGTGCTCCGGGCCTATATGGCCGGCGCGATCCTCGCGCTGGCTGCCGCGTTCGCGGTGACCATCACCGTCCAGACCGGAAACGCCCTGCTGGGTGCGGTCCTGTTCCCCGTCGGCTTCTGCCTGCTCTACCTGATGGGGTTCGACCTGCTCACCGGGGTGTTCACCCTCGTTCCCCTCGCGCTTCTGGACAAACGACGCGGGGTAACCGTCAACGCAATGCTGCGCAACTGGGGGCTGGTCTTCCTCGGGAACCTGCTGGGGGCGCTGACCGTCGCAGTGATGATCGCCATCACCCTGACCTACGGCTTCACCGTCGACCCGAACGAAGTCGGACAGCGGCTCGGAGAGATCGGGTCCAGTCGCACCGTCGGCTACGCCGACCATGGTGCGGCCGGAATGCTGACGCTGTTCATCCGCGGGGTGCTCTGCAACTGGATGGTCTCCACCGGCGTGGTCGCGGCGATGATGTCGACGTCGGTCTCCGGCAAGGTGATCACGATGTGGATGCCCATCATGCTGTTCTTCTACATGGGCTTCGAGCATTCAGTGGTCAACATGTTCCTGTTCCCCTCCGGCCTCATGCTGGGCGGCGATTTCTCGGTCGCCGACTATCTCATCTGGAACGAGATTCCCACCGTCGTCGGCAATCTCGTGGGTGGCCTCACCTTCGTCGGGCTGACGCTGTACGCCACGCACGCACGCACCGCCGTCGAATGGAACCGCCCCGCCGATCCCGCCGACTTCAAGATTCCCGCCGAGGCGAACGCATGACCCGCGCCGAGATCACCGAGCAGATCATCGCCGCCCGGCTGGCCAAGGGGCTGTCCTGGCAGCACCTCGCCGACGCGATCGACCGGCCCGTGGTCTGGACGGTGGCCGCGCTCCTGGGCCAGCACCCGATCCCCGTCGAATCCGGCACGGTCCTCGTGGAGATCCTCGGACTCGACGAGTCGGCGGTGCCGGTGCTGGCCGCCGTGCCGATGCGTGGTGGGCTGCCCACCGCGGTGCCCACCGATCCGACCATCTACCGCTTCTACGAAGTGCTGCAGGTGTACGGCGGCGCGATCAAAGAGATCATCGGTGAGGAGTTCGGCGACGGCATCATGAGTGCCATCAACTTCAGCCTCGACGTGGAGCGCAAACCGCATCCGGACGGCGACCGGGTGGTGGTGACCCTCGACGGCAAGTTCCTGCCCTACGCCTGGACCGCCGCGCAGGGCTGACATCGGCGCCAAGGCCCCTCGGCTAGCCTGACCCACCGGCGCTCCGGCTGGTGGAAAGGACCCGCGGTTGACCCTCGCGCTCGTGGTGCTCGCCGGCGTGCTGGCGTTCGCTCTGATCCGTCCGCGCGGCCTGGCCGAGGCGGTGGTCGCCGTCCCGGCGGCCGGACTGCTGCTGGCCACCGGCGTCACCTCGTTCGACGACGCCGCGGCCGAGGTCGCGCGGCTGTTCCCGGTGGTCGCCTTCCTCGCCGCGGTGCTCGTGCTCGCGCAATTGTGTGACGACGAGGGCCTGTTCCACGCCGCGGGGGTGCTGATGGCGCGGTGGGGCGCAGGCGATCCGCGGCGGCTGCTGGGCATCGTGTTCGTCGTCGCCGCGGGCGTCACCGCGATCCTGAGCCTCGACGCCACCGTCGTGCTGCTCACCCCGGTCGTGCTGGCCACCGCGCGCACGCTGCGGGTACCGGCGGCACCGCACGCCTACGCCACCGCGCATCTGGCCAACAGCGCATCGCTGCTGCTGCCGGTGTCGAATCTGACGAACCTGCTGGCGTTCGCGGCTGCGGGACTGTCGTTCCTGGACTTCGCCGCGCTCATGACGATGCCCTGGCTGGCGGCGCTGGTGTGTGAGTACCTGGTCTTCCGGTGGGTGTTCCGGCATGAGCTGCGGGTCGAGCCGCAGCGCGCCGAAGCGCTCCCGCAGGCGGAGCTGCCGGTCTTCGTGCTGACGGTGCTCGGGCTCACCCTCGCCGGGTTCGCGGTGATCTCGCTGTTCGGTCTATCCCCCGCCTGGGCGGCGCTCGCGGGTGCGAGCGTCCTGGGGGCGCGCAGTCTGGTCCGTCGCCGCAGCACCCTCACCGGCATCGTCCGCTCGGCCAACCTGCCGTTCTGCGCCTTCGTGCTGTGTCTCGGAGTCGTGGTCGACGCGGTGATGCGCCACGGTCTCGACGAGGTGATGGCCGACGTACTGCCCCGGGGCGACTCACTACCCGCACTACTGGGCATCGCCGCCGTGGCCGCGCTGCTGTCCAACGTGGTCAACAACCTGCCCGCGGTCCTGGTGCTGCTGCCCCTGGTTTCCGGCGCAGGACCGGCCGTCGTGCTGGCGGTACTGATCGGCGTGAACGTCGGCCCCAATCTGACCTATCTGGGTTCGCTGGCGAACCTGTTGTGGCGCAACGCCGTCGGCAAGTCGGACGTACCCGCCGGGGTGGTCCGATTCAGCGCGATCGGGTTGGCGACCGTGCCGATCACCCTGGTGGCGTGCGTGCTCGCGCTGTGGACAGGAATCAAGCTCTTCGGCGTGTGACCGTGGCGTAGCGAGCAGAATCCCGCCGGGGTCGGCACAATGGAGTTCCGTGGTGCCGTTCAGCAGATACGTCGCGCTGGGGGATTCCTTCACCGAGGGGATCGGCGATCCGCACCCCGGCAGCAGGAATGGAATACGTGGCTGGGCCGACCGGGTGGCCGGCGCGCTGGCCGCGGCCAATCCCGACTTCGGCTACGCCAATTTCGCGGTGCGTGGCCGCGTCATGGACGACATCCTGACCGCCCAGGTGCCGGCCGCCGAACTCCTCGAACCCGACCTCGTCACCGTGTACGCCGGCATGAACGATCTGATGGCGCTGAGCGTGGACATCGACGGGATGATGGAGCGCTACGCCGAAGGCCTCAAGCGGCTGCGTCAGACCGGTGCCATGGTGCTCGCCTTCACGGCCCCGGACCTCGGCGCCAAACCGCTGTTTCGCGGGTTGCGCGGCCGCGGTGCCATCTACAACGAACTCCTGCGCTCCATCGCCGACGATATCGGCATCGGTCTGGTGGACTTCTGGCGGTTCGACGAGTTCCGCGACCCCCGGCTGTGGGACCGCGACCGGGTTCACCTGTCCCCGCTCGGCCACGAGGTGATGGCCGGACGGGTACTCGAGGCGCTGCCCGCGGCGGCGGCCGACGCTGCGGCACCCACGTTCGTGCCGATGCCCACGCCGAGCACCACCGCGTTCGCCAACATGCGCTGGGCGGCGGCGTTCGCGGCGCCGTGGATCGTCCGGCGGCTGCGGCGGATGACGCCGGGCGACGGCGTCGAGCCGAAGTCGACGGCGCTGACCCGGGTGCGCTGAGCGCTACTGCCTGCGCTGGCGGGCGATCTCGGCGAGCACCACACCCGCGGCCACCGAGGCGTTCAGCGATTCCGTGGGCCCGGCCATCGGGATCGATACGACCGCATCGCAGTTCTCGCGCACCAACCGCGACAGACCCTTGCCCTCGGATCCGACCACGACGACGGTCGGTCCGGTCGCATCGATCTCGTCGATCGTGGTGTCGCCGCCGGCGTCCAGCCCGACGATCTGAATCCCGCTGTCCGCCAGGCTCTTCAGCGTCCTGGTGAGATTCGTCGCCCGCGCCACCGGCAGCCGTGCCGCCGCCCCGGCGCTGGTCCGCCACGCCACCGCCGTCACCGACGCCGACCGGCGCTGCGGGATCACCACACCGTGCCCGCCGAACGCGGCGACCGACCGGACGATCGCGCCCAGATTGCGGGGATCGGAGATGTTGTCCAGTGCGACCAGCAGCGCCGGCGACCCGTCGCGTCGGGCGGCGGCGAGCAGATCGTCGGGGTGGGCGTAGTCGTACGGCGGCACCTGGAGTGCGAGGCCCTGGTGCAGCGCGTTGGAACTCATCCGATCCAGATCGGGCCGTGGCACCTCGAGAATCGGGATACCGGCGTCCGCGGCGATCTGCACGGATTCGGTCACACGCTCGTCGGCCTCGGTCCCGAGCGCGACGTACAGCGCCGTCGCGGGGACGTGGGCGCGCAGACACTCGACCACCGGATTGCGGCCGAGCACGAGTTCGGTCTCGTCGGTCTTCCTGACCTGACGCCGCTGCTGCTGTTTGGCCGCCTTGGCGGCCTTCTTTGCCGCCGGGTGGTGCGGCCGCTGATGGGCGGGCGGTGTCGCGCCGCGGCCGGCCAGTCCTCTGCGGCGGACACCACCCGAACCGACGGTCGGGCCCTTCTTGGTGCCCTCTTTGCGCACCGCACCACGGCGCTTCGAATTACCGGCCACGTCAGGAGTCCTTGCTGTCGCCGTCGAGGAGCGACCATTGCGGTCCGTCGGCGGTGTCGGTGACCTCGATACCGGCCTCTTTGAGGCGGTCTCGGATCTGGTCGGCGGTGGCCCAGTCGCGGCGGCTGCGGGCCTCGGCCCGGCTCTGCAGCGCCCAGTGCACCAGCACATCGACCGCGGCCAACGCGGCGGACGTCTCGTCCCGCGACTCCCAGCGCTCGTCGAGCGGATCGCAGCCGAGGATGCCCATCATGGCGCGGATATTGCGGGCCTGGGTCATCGCCGTCTCGTGGTCGCCGGTGTCGAGTGCGCGGTTGCCCTCGGCGCGTGCGGCGTGCACCTCCGACAGCGCGATCGGCACCGACAGGTCGTCGTCGAGTGCCTCGGCGAACCGGGGTGTCCACTCACCGGGCACCACCGTGCCGACGCGGCGGCGCACGCGGTGCAGGAAGTCCTCGATACCGGCGTAGGCCTTCGCGGCGTCCTGCAGGGCCGTCTCGGAGAACTCGAGCATCGACCGGTAGTGCGCGCTGCCCAGGTAGTAGCGCAGCTCGGCCGGCCGGACCCGCTGCAGCACCGCCGGAATCGACAGCACGTTGCCCAGCGACTTGCTCATCTTCTCGCCGCCCATGGTGACCCAGCCGTTGTGCAGCCAGTAGCGGGCGAACGCGTCGCCGGCGGCGTTGGCCTGAGCGATCTCGTTCTCGTGGTGTGGAAACACCAGATCCATTCCGCCGCAATGGATGTCGAATTCAGAACCGAGATAGGCCTCGCACATCGCGACGCATTCGGTGTGCCATCCGGGCCGGCCGGGACCCCATGGCGTCGGCCAGTGCGGTTCGCCCGGTTTGGCGCTCTTCCACAGCGTGAAGTCACGCTGATCGCGCTTTCCGTCGGTGACGCCCTCGCCCTGGTGCACGTCGTCGATGCGGTGACCGGACAACCGCCCGTACTCCGAGCAGCTGAGCACGTCGAAGTAGACGTCACCCTGGCCACCGGGATTGGCCGGGTAGGCATGGCCCCGCTCGATCAGCCGCTCGATCAGCTCGACCATCTGGGTGATGTGACCGGTGGCGCGCGGTTCGGCCGACGGCGGAAGCACACCGAGCGCGTCGTAGGCGGCGCTGAAAGCCCGCTCGAACGTCGCCGCCCACTCCCACCACGGCCGGCCGGCGTCGGCGGCTTTGATCAGGATCTTGTCGTCGATATCGGTGACGTTGCGGATGAAGGCGACGTCAAAACCCTTGGCGGTCAACCAGCGCCGCAACACGTCGAACGCCACGCCGCTGCGGACGTGGCCGATGTGGGGCAGGCCCTGAACGGTCGCGCCGCAGAGGTAGATCGAGACGTGGCCGGGCCGGACCGGCTCGAAGTCGCGCACGGCACCGGTCATGGTGTCGTAGAGCCGCAGGCCGGCGCGATCGGTCACGACGTGCCAGCTTACCGGCCTGATCGCCGTCAACCCTCATCGACCACGAGAGCGGTGGCGATCGCGGCCAGCCCTTCGCCCCTGCCGGTCAGCCCCAACCCGTCGGTGGTGGTCGCCGACACCGAGACCGGGGCGCCGACCAACTCGGACAGCAACTGCTGCGCCTCGGCCCGGCGCGGCCCGATCTTCGGCCGGTTGCCGATGATCTGCACCGTGGCGTTGCCGACCCGCACACCGGCATCGCGCAGCAGACCGCGGACGTGGCGCAGCATGTCGGCGCCGCTGACGCCCTCCCATTCCGGGCGCCCGGTTCCGAACACCTCACCGAGGTCGCCGAGACCGGCCGCGCTGAGCAGCGCGTCACAGAGGGCGTGGGCGCCGACGTCGCCGTCCGAATGGCCGGCGCATCCGTCTGCCTCGGCGAAGTACAGACCGAGCAACCAGCAGGGCCTGCCGGCTTCGACCGGGTGCACGTCCGTGCCGAGGCCGACCCTGGGCAGCGTCACGTTGCGGCCCCGGCCAGTACGGCCTCGGCCAGCATGAGGTCCAGCGGAGTGGTGATCTTGAATGCCAGTGGGTCGCCCTCGACCACCTGCACCTGGCCGCCGGTGTGCTCGACCATCGAGGCGTCGTCGGTGAAGCCCTGACTGAAAGAAGAATCGCCGGCCCGCGCGTAAGCCCGGCGCAGCGCGTCGATGTGGAAGCCCTGCGGGGTCTGCACGGCCCGCAGGCCCGCCCGTTCGGGTGTGCCGAGTACGGCGCCGTTGGCGTCGACGGCCTTGATCGTGTCGGCGACCGGCAACGCCGGCACCACCGCGGTGTGACCCGACTCCAACGCCTCGACCACGCGCACCACCAGCGACGGTGGCGTCAGTGCCCGTGCGGCGTCGTGGACGAGGACGAGGTCGGCGTCGGCGATGGCGGCGAGCGCCAGGCGCACCGATTCGGTGCGCTCGGCGCCGCCGGCGACGATGATCGCGTCCCGGCCGAAGACGAGTTCTGCCTCATCGGTCCGGTTGGGCGGTACCGCGACGACGATGGAGTCGACGACGCCGGAGTCCCGAAGGCCGGCGATGGCCCATTCGAGCATGGGGCGTCCGCCCAGGCTGACGAATGCCTTCGGGGTTCCGGCACCGAGTCGTTGACCGGATCCCGCGGCGGGGACAACGGCCACAGTCGTCATCGGCTTCAGGAAGCGGCGGCGAGTGCCTCGTCGAGGATGGTCGCGGCCTTCTCGTCATCGGTGTTCTCGGCGAGCGCGAGCTCACCCACCAGGATCTGCCGGGCCTTGGCGAGCATGCGCTTCTCACCGGCGGACAGGCCGCGCTCCTGGTCGCGGCGCCACAGATCGCGAACCACCTCGGCGACCTTGTTCACATCACCGGAGGCGAGCTTCTCGAGGTTGGCCTTGTAACGGCGCGACCAGTTCGTGGGCTCTTCGGTGTGCGGGGCCCGCAGCACCTGGAAGACCTTGTCGAGACCCTCCTGCCCGACCACGTCGCGCACACCCACATATTCGGCGTTGTCAGCGGGCACTCGAACCGTGAGGTCGCCCTGGGCGACCTTCAAGACGAGGTATTCCTTCTGCTCGCCTTTGATGGTTCGGGTTTCGATCGCATCGATCAACGCAGCACCGTGGTGTGGATATACAACGGTGTCTCCGACCTTGAAAATCATCAGATTCGAGCCCCTTTCACGTGTCCATGCTAACACGCGACTCTGCAGGGCGGGGATTAACTATGCAGGTCAGGGGCACAACGGATGGTGGACAGGGGTTGACAGGCTTTCGAATCCGTGCAAGGCGACCGCCTCCGGCGGCGTTGCCGGAAACCCCATTACCGCCTCGCCGGGGCGGTCGCGAACGCCCGGCAGCAGGTGCCGCACAACGCACTTAGCGCCGCGGACGCCGCGCCCGGGATGCGCCGTCCGGGTTCGCCGCGTGCCCCACGGTGGCCGGCGTGTGCGGTGACCTACTACTCTGCATAGTCGAACTGTGGATCGACAGTTGGGCGACCCCCTGCAGGAGGCTTGAGTGAACCGCTTCGCACCACGCGCTTCTGCCGTGATCCCGGCGCTGGCGGCCTGCGCCCTGGCCGTGGGCCTCACCGCATGCGGCGCCGGACAGATCTCCCAGACCGCGACGCAGGAGGCCGCCGTCAACGGCGTGAACGCCGGCGCCGGCTCCATCGCGCTGCGTAACGTCCACCTGCGCGCGCCGCAGACGTCGGACTACGTGCGGCCGGGCAGCGAGGTCGAGCTGCTCTTCGTGGCGGCGAACAACTCGCCCGACGAGCCCGACCGGCTGGTCTCCATCCGCTCCGATGTCGGTTCGGTGCCGCTGCGGGGCGACACCACCGTCCCCGCGAACGGGGTGCTGATCGCCGGGGAGCCCGACGGTCAGATCGCCGCGCTCGAGAGCGTCGATCCGGCGACCCCGCTGACCGTTGACGTGTCGCTGACCAAACCGATCACCAACGGGCTGACCTACCCGTTCACCTTCACCTTCCAGCGCAGCGGCGACGTCACCGTGCAGGTGCCGATCTCGGCGGGCGAAGCCCCGCGGCGCGACAGCCCCCAGGAGGGCCAGGAGTTCGAGGGCAGCTCCGAGGGCGAACACGGGGGCGAAGCCGGGGGGCACTGACCCGCCGCACGACACGCCCGCCTGCGACGGCGTCTGTCGGTGCCGCCCGATACGGTCGACAGGTGGCCAAGGCACGTACGCAGTACCGCTGCTCAGAGTGCCAGCACATCACCTCCAAGTGGGTGGGCCGCTGCGCGGAGTGCGGCACCTGGGGCACCGTCGACGAGGCCCCGGTGCTGGCCGCCGTGGCGGGCGGGGCGGTGCGACGTTCGGTGGCCCCGAGCTCACCTGCGGTTCCGATCACCAGCATCAACCCCGGCCGGACCAGGCATGACGCCACCGGCGTCAGTGAACTCGACCGCGTCCTCGGTGGCGGGCTGGTGCCCGGTTCGGTCACCCTGCTCGCCGGCGATCCGGGCGTCGGGAAATCCACCCTGCTGCTGGAGGTCGCGCACCGCTGGGCGGCGTCGGGACGCCGTGCTCTGTATCTGACCGGCGAGGAGTCCGCCGGACAGGTGCGGTTACGCGCCGAACGCACCGGCTGCACCCACGATGAGCTCTATCTGGCCGCCGAATCCGACCTGCCGACCGCGCTCGGCCACATCGACGCGGTGCGCCCGACGCTGGTGGTCGTCGACTCGGTGCAGACGATGTCGACCACCGAGACCGACGGCGTCCCCGGCGGGGTCACCCAGGTCCGTGCGGTGACCACCGCCCTCACCCAGTACGCCAAGGCGGCGACCGGACACAACGGCATCGCCATGGTCCTGGTCGGACACGTCACCAAGGACGGCGCGATCGCGGGCCCCCGGTCCTTGGAGCATCTCGTCGACGTGGTGCTGCACTTCGAGGGCGATCGTGCCTCACCGCTGCGCATGGTCCGCGGCGTGAAGAACCGGTTCGGCGCCGCCGACGAGGTCGGCTGTTTTCAGTTGCACGACAACGGAATCGAATGTGTGGCCGATCCGTCGGGATTGTTCCGCGACCAGCGCACCACCCCGGTGGCCGGCACCGCGGTGACGGTGACCCTCGACGGTAAACGCCCGCTCATCGGCGAGGTGCAGGCGCTGGTCGGCGCACCCACCGGACCGCACCCGCGACGGGCGGTCAGCGGTATCGACTCGGCGCGGGCGGCCATGATCGCCGCGGTGCTCGACAAGCACAGCGACCTGAAGATCAGCCCGTGTGACATCTACCTGTCGACGGTCGGCGGTATGCGGCTGACCGATCCGTCGTCGGATCTGGCCGTGGCGCTGGCGATGGCCTCGGCGCGGCTGAACTGCGCCATGCCGGCCAACGCCGTCGTGATCGGGGAGGTCGGCCTGGCCGGCGATCTGCGGCGCGTCACCGGCACCGATCGCCGCCTCGCCGAGGCCGCCCGGCTCGGCTTCACCCGAGCCGTGGTGCCACCGGGGACGACCGCGATCCCGGCCGGTCTGCGGGTGCTCAACGCCGAGAACATCGCCTCGGCATTGCGGGTCCTGCGCCGGATCGCCGACAATGACGGCCGATGAGCGCTTGCGCGAGGAGCAGACGCCGGCGCCCGCAGGAGGAGTGATGGCCGTGAAGACCGCGAGGGCGGGGCGCAATGTCGTCCAGCTGGCCCGTCCGACCCTGCGCGAGACCCTCGGGCGCCTGGCGCCCGGGACGCCGCTGCGCGACGGCCTGGAGCGCATCCTGAGGGGCCGGACGGGTGCGCTGATCGTGCTGGGCTACGACGACAGTGTGGAGACGATCTGCGACGGCGGCTTCGAACTCGACGTGCGCTACGCGCCGACCCGGTTGCGTGAGCTCTCGAAGATGGACGGCGCGGTGGTGCTGTCCAGCGACGGCAGCCTGATCCTGCGCGCCAACGTGCAGCTGGTGCCCGACCCGTCGATCCCGACCGACGAGTCGGGCACCCGGCACCGGTCGGCCGAACGCACCGCCATCCAGACCGGCTATCCGGTGATCTCGGTGAGTCATTCGATGAGCATCGTCACCGTCTACGTCGCCGGGGAGCGCCACGTCATCCCCGACACCCCGACCATCCTGTCGCGCGCCAACCAGACGATCGCCACCCTCGAGCGCTACAAGTCACGGCTCGACGAGGTGAGCCGTCAGCTGTCGACGGCCGAGATCGAGGACTTCGTCACCCTGCGCGACGTGATGACCGTGGTGCAGCGCCTGGAGATGGTGCGCCGGATCAGCCTCGAGATCGACGCCGACGTCGTCGAACTCGGCACCGACGGACGTCAGCTCAAACTGCAGCTGGAGGAACTCGTCGGCGACAACGACACCGCACGCGAGTTGATCGTGCGGGACTACCACGCCAACCCCGATCCGCCCGCGGCCGCCCAGGTCAGTGCGACGCTCGAGGAACTGGACTCGCTGTCGGACAACGAACTGCTCGACTTCACCGCGCTGGCAAGGGTTTTCGGCTATCCGTCGACTCTGGAGGCGCAGGATTCGGCGATGAGTTCCCGCGGCTACCGGGCGATGGCAGGAATCCCCCGTCTGCAGTTCGCCCACGTCGACCTGCTGGTCCGGAACTTCGGATCGCTGCAGGGCCTGCTCGCCGCCAGTGCCGACGATCTGCAGTCCGTCGAAGGTATCGGCTCGATGTGGGCACGCCACATCCGTGAGGGTCTCGCGCTGCTCGCCGAGTCGACGATCGCCGACCGGCTCGCCTGATCAGCCGACGCCGGGCGCCGCAGGCGGGGGTACACCCGGCGCGCCCGGAGCGGGCGCCTGACCCGGCGGGGCTGCCTGGGCCAGGATGAACGGCACCGGGGCCGATCGCAGATTGCCCAGCTGGACCATCAGGTTGTAGGTTCCCGGCCCGATCGGCTGCCGCGGTAGCGGGCACTGCGGGGCCGAACCCATACCGGTCCAGGTGACCTCGGTGGTCACCTGCTCACCGGGCGCGAACGTCTTGACCAGCGTCTCGTTCGACGGCGCACAGTCCAGATTCGACCACAGCCGGGTGTTGTCCATCGAGTAGACGTACGCCGCGAGCACCGCGGCCCCGACGTCGCGCTTGCAGGCGACGAGTCCGATGTTGGTGACGACCATGGTGAACTTCGGCTGATCGCCGACGACGTACTGCGGCTGACTGGTGATGCCCTTGACCGCGAGCGTGGAGTCCGGGCAGTCGTCGCCCTCCTGGAGCACCGGCGGCGGCAGCACCGCGGCGGTCGGGGTCGCGGTGGGCGGCGGAGCCTGCGCGGGCGGCGGCTGGATCGGCGTCTTGACCTCGGGGTTCTCCCCCGGCAGCGGGGTGGCTGCCGGCGCGGCCGGGGCGGGCTGGTCGGCGGCCGTCGTCTCGGCTCCGGAGCCCCTGGACACCACCATCAGCACCACCGCGGCGACGATCCCGACGACGACGACAGCGACGCCTATCGCCAGCGCCCTACGGCGCCAGTAAATCTGCGAAGGCAGCGGGCCCTGCGGTTCCAGATCCAACACATGCCCACGGTAAGGCCAGGTCAGCCACTATCGTTCGAGGTGACCCGGCGTGTCGCCCGATGAGCGCTTGTGCGAAGAGAAGAAACCCGCCGCTAGGCTTCGCCGATGTCGCCCAGATGGTCGCGCAGCGCGATCTTCCCGTCGGCGAGGTGGTAGGTGACGCCGGCGATGGCCACCGAGCCTGCGGCGATCCGCTCGGCGATCGCAGCGGAGCGCTCGCGCAGCTGGATCGCCGTCTCGTTGACGTGACGGGTCTCGAACTCGTCGACCCGGGTCAGACCTTCGCGGCGACCGCGCAGGATCGACGGCGTCACCCGTTCGACGACGTCACGCACGTAACCGCCGGGAATCTCGCCGTCGTCCAGTGCCGACAGCGTGGCCTTGACCGCTCCGCAGCTGTCGTGGCCGAGCACCACGATCAGCGGAACGTCGAGCACCGTGACGGCGTATTCGATCGAGCCCAGCACGGCCGAATCGATGACGTGGCCCGCGGTGCGGACGACGAACATGTCGCCGAGCCCCTGATCGAAGATGATCTCGGCGGCCACGCGGCTGTCGGCACATCCGAAGACCACGGCAGTCGGCTTCTGTGCCGCCGCGAGGCTGGCGCGGTGCTCGATGCTCTGGCTGGGATGCTCGGGTCGGCCGGCGACGAAGCGCTCGTTACCCTCTTTGAGTGCCTTCCAAGCGGTCACCGGACTGGTATTGGGCATGCCTGCCATTCTGCCCGAGCGGCAATCGATGATCGATCCGGGCGAGCTGTTGGCGTGGTACGAGCGCGAACAGCGAGATCTGCCCTGGCGGCGGCCGGGCGTGACGCCGTGGCAGATCCTCGTCAGCGAATTCATGCTGCAGCAGACCCCGGTGGCGCGGGTCGAGCCGATCTGGCTGGCCTGGATCGCCCGCTGGCCCACGCCGTCGGCGACGGCGCAGGCAGGCGCAGCCGACGTTCTGCGCGCGTGGGGACGGCTCGGTTATCCGCGGCGCGCCAAACGGTTGCACGAATGCGCGACGGCGATCGCCGCCGAGCACGGCGATGTCGTCCCCTCGGACGTCGACGTGCTGCTCACCCTCCCCGGCGTCGGCGCGTACACCGCGCGTGCGGTGGCCTGCTTCGCCTACCGGCAGCGCGTCCCCGTGGTCGACACCAACGTCCGTCGCGTCATCGCACGGGCCGTGCACGGACGCCCCGACGGACCCGCCCGTGCCGGTGACCTCGACGATGCCGCCGCCCTGCTGCCCGAAGGTGTCACGGCGCCGACGTTTTCGGTGGCGCTGATGGAACTCGGCGCAACGGTGTGCACGGCACGGAGCCCGCGCTGTGGCGTGTGCCCACTGAGCCACTGCGCATGGCGTTCACTCGGCTATCCGGCCTCGACGGCCCCGCCGCGCCGGGTGCAGCGTTACGCCGGTACCGACCGCCAGGTGCGCGGCCGGCTGCTGGGGGTGCTGAGGGACAGCTCCGCGCCGGTCACGCGAGCACAACTCGACGCCGCATGGCTGACCGATACCGCGCAGCGTGACCGCGCCTTGGACTCCCTGCTGCTCGACGGCCTGGTCGAACAGACCACGGACGGCAGATTTGCCCTGGCGGGTGAGGGCGACCGATGAGACGGCGGTCACAACGCCGGCGCCGATGTCAGCGCCTCAGCCGTCCAGGAATGCGCGATACCGTAAATAAGTGACCCGGAGCCTGGATCAGGTCGTTACGGCGGCCGCCGCGGAGCTGATGGCTGCCACGGCGGCCAACGCCACCGCCAGCTGCACCCGGGTGCTGGCCGACGTCGTCGCCCATCTCGCGGTCGACGTCAGCTTTCTGCGCCACAACGACCACCACATTCACGCAACCCGCCTCGTCGCCGAGTGGCCGGCGCGCGAGAACATCCCCGACCCCGACCCCATCGGTCTGATCTACTTCGCCGAGGCCGACCCCGTCTTCAAGATGGCGGAGACCCTCAAGACGCCGCTCATCCTGCGGCCCGAACCGGAGAACGACGACTACCAGCGCAACATCGAGGCCGGCACCGGTGTGCCGGCCGTGTCGATGGCCTGCGTTCCGCTGCTCTCCGGAGAGATCACCTCGGGCATCCTCGGGTTCATCAAAGCCGGGGACCGCGCGTGGACCGACGAGGAACTCAACGCGCTGCAGGCGATTGCGACGCTGTTCGCGCAGCTGCAGGCCCGCATCGTCGCCGAGGAACAGCTGCAGTACCTCGCCGAACACGACGATCTGTCCGGGCTGCTGAACCGCAGGGCGCTCATCTCCCACCTCGACGAGCGCCTCGACGACAGCAACCCCGGTCCGGTCGCGGTGTTGTTCCTCGATCTCGACCGGCTCAAGACGGTCAACGACTACCTGGGCCACAACGCGGGCGATCAGTTCATCAAGGTGTTCGCCGAACGATTGCAGGCCGGCACCGACACACCCGCGGCGATCGCCCGGGTCGGCGGTGACGAGTTCGTGGTGGTGCCCGACGATCCGATGGACGTCGACGCGGCCGACTCCTTCGCCCGCCGGCTGCAGACGTGGCTGCAGCGCCGCGTGGTGATCGACGGCGAGATGCTCGCCAGAACCGTCAGCATCGGCGTCGCCGTCGGCTCCCCCGGTCAGGACACGACGTCGGATCTGCTGCGCCGGGCCGATCAGGCCGCGCTGTCCGCCAAGAGCGCAGGAGGCAGCAAGACCGCGATCTTCACCGCGGAGATGGCCGTGCAGCACGCGATCCGCAACGACATCGAACTCCACCTCGAAGGCGTGATCGACGAAGCGGGCAGCGCCCTGGTCGTGCACTATCTGCCCGAGGTGGACATGCGCACCGGGGAGGTGCTCGGCACCGAGGCGCTGGTCCGGTGGCGTCATCCCACCCGGGGCCTGCTGCTACCCGACTCCTTCATCGGGGTGGCGGAGTCGATCAACCTCGCGGGCAAACTCGGACGTCTGGTGATGCGTTCGGCGTGCGCGGATTTCGCCCGGTGGAAATCGCGGGGGCTGGCCGCTGACGCGATCCTGCGCGTCAACGTCTCGCCGGTCCAATTGGTCTCCGACGGCTTCGCTGCGACGGTCGCAGGGATCCTCAACGACTTCGGTCTCGACGGTCGCTCGGTGTGCCTGGAGATCACCGAGAGCATGGTCGTCCAGGACATCGCGGCCACCCGCCACACGCTCGCCGCGCTCAAGGACGTCGGTGTGCGGATCGCCATCGACGACTTCGGCACCGGTTACAGCGTGCTCACGCATCTGAAGTCGTTGCCGGTGGACACGCTCAAGATCGACCGCAGCTTCGTCCGCGATCTCGGCGACAGCCCCGGCGACCTCGCCATCGTGCGGGCGATCCTCGCACTCGCCGAGGCCTTCGAGCTCGAGGTGGTCGCCGAGGGCGTGGAGACGCCGGCCGCCGCCCGGACACTGCTGACGCTCGGTTGCCCGCGCGCTCAGGGCTTCCTGCTGTCCCGGCCCATCGACGCGACGGCGATGGAGGCACTGTTCGCCCAGCGCAGGCTGCCCATGGACCTGACCGCAGCCGGTTAGGCCGTCCGGGCGTCCTGTGTGTGGACGTCCGGGCAGCAGAACCGCCTGCGGTAGTCCGACGGCGTCACTCCGATCACACGCCGGAAGTGGTGCCGCAGCAGCGTGGCCGTACCGAAGCCGGACCGTTCGGCGATGCGGTCGATGTCGAGGTCGGTCTCCTCGAGCATCCGGCGCGCGTAGAGCACCCGCTGATCGGTGACCCACTGCATCGGCGTGGTGCCGGTCTCCTCGACGAAGCGACGGGCGAAGGTGCGGGCGGACATGTTCGCCCTGCGCGCGAGCGTCGTCACGGTGTGCGGCTTGTGCAGATTGGCCATGATCCAGTCCAGGTGGGGCGCGAAGCGCTCCGAGCACCGGACCGGGATCGGCTGTTCGATGAACTGACGCTGCCCGCCGTCACGCTGTGGCGGCACCACCATGCGTCGGGCGATCTTGTTGGTGACCTCACTGCCCAGTTCCCGCCGCACCAGATGCAGGCACGCGTCGATACCTGCCGCAGTGCCTGCGCTGGTGATCAGGTTGCCGTCGTCGACGTACAGGACGTTGCGGTCGACCCGCGCGGTCGGGTACATCCGCGCCAGTTCATCGGCATGCATCCAGTGTGTGGTGCAGGGACGGCCGTCGAGCAGACCGGCGGCGCCCACTACGAATGCGCCGGAGCACACCGTGAGGATGATCGACCCGTTGGCGGCCGCGGTGCGCAGCGCCTCCAGCGCTTCAGCCGGATAGCCGTTCTCGCCGGCGCTGATCGCCGGAACCGCGACGAGGTCGGCGCCGACCAGATCGCCGAAGTCGCTCTCGGGCGTCAGGGTCGCGCCGACCGAGGTACGCACCGGTTTCCCCGCCACCGGACCGCACACCGTGAAATCGAAGTTCGGCACCCCGTCGTCGGAGCGGTCGATGCCGAACACCTCACAGATCACGCCGAACTCGAACACGGCCAGACCGTCCATCACCATGGCCGCGACACTCACTAAAGGCATGGCGGAATTTTAGCTCAACCTGTCACTCCTGCCACTGTTGGCGCCAAATACTTGATCGAAGAATTACTGCCATGACTGTTGCACTCATCACCCTGGCTCTGATCAGTCCCTTCGCCCTGGCCGCGGTGCTCGGCTGGACCGCACACCGCTCCGGCGTCCTGCGCTGGAACCTCGACCAGTTCCGGGTCTCGGCACCGATGCTGGGCCGGCTGTTCAGCGACGACTGGGCCGTCGACCGTGACCTCGACCGCGTCCGGCACGATCTCGGCGCGGTCCGCACCCGCTTCGAGGAACACCCGAGCTGGCCGAGCTCAGGTGCGCTCGGCGAGCGCCGCTAAGAACGGTTGCACCGCTCGTCGGTACGCCTGCGGCTGATCGTCGTGGATGAGATGACCGGCGCCGGGCACGCGTACGTAGGACACGTGCCCGGCACCGTCGGCCATCTCACGCACCTGGCCGGCCGGCGCCACCGAGTCTCCGGCCTCCATGAGCAGGGTGGGCACGCCGACCTCGCGCCACTGCGCCCAGTAGTCGCGCCGACCCCACTCGGCGGCGATGTCGATCCAGTGCCGCGGGTGGCCGTGCAACCGCCAACCGGTCGCCGTGCGGTCGAAGGCTTCGAGGAAATACCGCCCGGCGATCGGGCCGAAGGCGTCGTACACCTGCTGCGACGTACTGAATTCGACCGGCAGTGCCTGCAGCCAGGGCTCCCACGGGCCGGTGGTGCGCCCGCGGAAGTCCGGCGCCATGTCCTCCACCACCAGGGCGGTGACCAGGTCCGGACGCGACGCCGCCAGACACCACGAGTGCAACCCGCCCATCGAGTGCCCGACCAGCGTCACCGGCCGGTCCAGGACGGAGACGGCGTCCTGGAGGTCTGCCACGAAGCGCTCGGTGCTGATCGGGTGGTCGTCGACGACGTCGCGACCGCGGTGCCACGGTGCGTCGTAGGTGTAGACCGCACCCAGCGAGGTCAGCCACGGCAGCACGCGTCCCCATGTCGTACCGCGTCCCATCAGGCCGTGCACCAGCACCAGCGGAGCACCCGTGCCTCCGCGGCAGGTCAGCAGCGAGGAGTCCATGTGCTCATCTTGCCCAGCCGGCGGTAGCCTGAGGCTCATGTCCGTGGTGAAGATCAATGCCATCGAGGTACCGCCCGACGCAGGCCCCGAACTGGAGAAGCGATTCGCCCATCGCGCCCATGCCGTCGACAGCCAGCCGGGTTTCCTCGGCTTTCAGCTGCTCCGGCCCGTGAAGGGTGAGGACCGCTACTTCGTCGTGACGCAGTGGGAGTCGGAGGAAGCGTTCCAGGCGTGGGCCAGCGGCCCCGCCGTCGAGGCGCACAAGGGTCAGGCCACCAAGCCGGTGGCCACCGGCGCCACGCTGCTCGAATTCGAGGTCGTGCTCGACGTTGCTGCGACCGGCGACAAGGGCTGACGCGACGCGGCCGGCACGCCGGGTCGCCGGCCTGCTCACCACCGCCGCGCTCGTCGTCTCAATCGCCTCCGGATGCGGAGACTCGGACACCGCTCCGGCCGACGCCGCCTACGGCGCACACATCGGAACGACCACACCCCAGGGTCTGCGCGCAAAACAGACCATGGACATGGTCAACTCCGACTGGCCGATCGGCGATGTCAACGTGCGCACGATGGCCGTCGAGGATCAGATCGACCACATCATCGATGCGATGGGCAACCTGTGGTGGGACCGTCCGATCACCGTGACCGGTGTGGACATCCGCGCCGGAAGCGCCACGCTGCACGTCAAGACGTCCTACGGAGCAGTCCAGGACATCGAACTGCGCACCGACGACAACGGCATGGTGGACCGCTTCGACGTGACCATGCACCCGCCGGTGATCCAGCAGTGGTCCGACATAGACGCGGTTCTGGGCGCTTCCGGTGCGCGCTACTCCTATCAGGTCTCCAGGGTGGCCCCAGGTGACCCGGTCGGCCGCTGCCAGAAGGTGGCGGGCACGAACACCGAGATGCCGCTGCCCCTGGCGTCGATCTTCAAGCTCTACGTGCTGCTGGCCGTCGCCGACGCGGTGAAGAACGGTTCGGTGTCGTGGGACGACGAGCTGACCGTCACCGAGCGGGGCAGGGCCGTCGGCTCACCGGGCCTCGACGAGCTGCCGGTCGGGGCGACCATCTCCGTCCGCACCGCGGCGCAGCAGATGATCTCGGCCAGCGACAACATGGCCACCGACATGCTCATCGGGCGCCTCGGCCCCGGCGCCGTGGAGCGGGCACTGGCGGCGGCAGGCCACCACGATCCGGCCAGCATGACGCCGTTCCCGACCATGCACGAGCTCTTCTCGGTCGGCTGGGGCGAACCCGACCTGCGCGAGCAGTGGAAACAGGCCGATGCGCAGGGCCGGGCCGCGCTGCTACGGGAGACCGACAGCCGGCCCTACGAACCGGATCCCACCCGCACCCACACCCCGGCTTCGGCCTACGGCGCCGAGTGGTACGGCAGCGCGGCCGACATCTGCCGCGTGCACACTGCACTGCAGGCCGCCGCGGTCGGCGAGGCGGCACCGGTCAGGGACATCCTGTCCGCGATCCCCGGGATCGATCTGGACCGGGCCAAGTGGCCCTACATCGCCGCCAAGGGCGGCAACCTGCCGGGCGACCTGACATTCAGCTGGTACGCCGTCGACCACGGCGGGCAGGCCTGGGTGGTCAGCTTCCAGCTCAACTGGCCGCGCTACCGCAGCCCTACGGCCGCCGGCTGGCTGCTGTCGATCGTGCGCCAGACGTTCGCCCTGGTGCCGGTGACGGACTAGACCGCCGAGCGCAACGTCCATGCGTGGCCGCGGAAGTGCAGCACCGTGCGGCTGGCGGGCGCGATGTCGATACGCCAGAACGACTTCGGCGGTGCGTCCAGCGCGACGAGGATCGCCGAGCGGATGACGGCGGGGTGGGTCACGACGATCAGGCGGCCGCGCGTGCCGGCCAGCGACGCCAGCCAACCCCTGACACGATCGATCACCGCGACCACGGATTCGCCGCCATGCGGCGCCTGGGTCGGATCGGTCAGCCAGATCGCCAGGTCCGCGGGCAGTACCCCGCCGAGCACGTCACCGCGCCACCGCCCGCAGTCCAGGTCGGCCAGTCGCGGCTCGACGACCGCCTGCAGGCCGAGCCCTTCGGCGGTCTGCCTGACCCGCTGCTCCGGTCCGCAGTACACCGCATCGGCCTCGCCGAGATCGCCACATGCGTCGACCTGGCGGTGGCCCACCGAGTTCAGCGGTTCGTCGGTGGGAAACCGTCCGGCTGCCATGGCGTCGGTCATACCGTGCGACACCATGGTCAGCCGGACGACTTCGCTCACGCCTGTGACGCCCCCCGAGTCGCTATGCTCCTGCCCCCGGGGAAGAAAGGAACTCCGGGCGCCGGCCGTCGAGCAGCCGCGAGGCGAGGGGTGCGAACACTCCCGCGATCGCCGCCCACATCACCACCTGCATGCCCAGCGAGTACAACCGGAAGTCGTAGAGGACGTCGGCCGGGAAGCCCTCGTAGACGATGACGCCCGCGTCGTCGACCAGCGGACCCGGCGTCTCGTGGATCCCCGGCAGGACCAGCATCAGCACGGCGACGGCCACGACGTATGCGCCCGCGGCGGCCCACGTGGCGTTCCACGCGCCCAGCCGCGTGACCAACCTGCGTCCCAACAACACCGCGCCGACGAACGACGCCGCCGAGAGCACCGCCATCAGCAGATACAGCAGCGTGCGCTGACGGATCGTCTCGTCCAGGCTGAGCGCGGGTGGGCTCGCCGGATATTTCAGGAACGGCACGAGGTAGAGGCTCACCAGCATTCCGCCCGCGACGTACACCGACAGCAGACGCGCCGACACCCCACCTTTCCCGCCCATGCGGGAAAAGGCGACGGTGAACACGACGGCGAACAACGCGGCCATCGCCACGCTGAACAGCAGGACCCCCAGGCCCATACCGATGTTCATCTGGATGGCGCGGCTGAAGCCGCCGCCCTCACCGTGGCTGTGGGCCGCGGTTCCGGCCGCGGTCTCCATCGCCTCGTGGGCGGCGCCGATGCCGTCCTCATAGTCGATGGCCCGCTCGATCACGGGTTCGACGAAGATGCGCGCGAAGACGAACGCCAGCACGCCGGCCACGACCCCGGCCAGTAGGCCGCGTCCGATGATCTGCTTCTCCATATTGGGTTGTTCTCCTGCCGCTCGGGGTCAGTGGCAGGGGAATCCGAGCAGATGCCGGGCGTCGTGGATGAACTCGTGGATGGCGGTGTTGTCGGCACCGAACACCGATGTCGCACCCTGGTCCAGTCCGACGAAGTACAGCACCAGTAGGGCGAGGAACGCGGTCGCCGAGAGCCAGACGGCCGCCCGGGTGGCGGACAGGTCGATGGCCGGGACCCGCGTGGTCCGAGCTTCAGGTGAGGTCATGGGTGTTCCTTTCCGGGATGTCGCGTCCCGTTCAAGCGAGGCAAGTTTCGGGTCTGACTTTCACAGTGGCGCGACCGTCTGGAGTTTCACCAGCTTCCTTCGCCTGCCGATTACATCGCACATCTTAGGCACGAGGTGCCCGATTCGCTCGCTCACTCTGTCATCCGGCCGCGGACGCCGAAACGGGCGGCCACCCGTAGGTGACCGCCCGTGTCGTTCGGCTGTTCGGCGCCGGCGTTACTCGGCCGCGCTCGGAGCGCCTGCGGCGCCGGCCTGAGCCAGATCCGGCTCGGGCTCGGCGGGCCGCTTCGGTCCGCCGACGAAGGTGAACCGCGCGTCTTCGCCGGTGCCGGTGCCGTCCCAGCCCTCGACGTCGACCGTGACGAGCTGGCCGGGGCCGACCTCCTCGAAGAGGATCTTCTCCGACAGCTGGTCCTCGATCTCGCGCTGGATGGTCCGGCGCAGCGGCCGGGCACCGAGCACGGGGTCGAAGCCGCGCTTGGCCAGCAGGGCCTTGGCCTGATCGGTCAGCTCCATCGTCATGTCCTTGGCAGCGAGCTGCTTGGACACCCGACCGATCATCAGGTCCACCATCTGGACGATCTGGTCGGTCGTCAGCTGGTGGAAGACGATGATGTCGTCGATACGGTTCAGGAACTCCGGTCGGAAGTGCTTCTTCAGCTCGTCATTGACCTTCTGCTTCATCCGCTCGTAGTTGTTCTCGCCACCGCCCTGGGTGAAGCCGAGGCCAACCGCCTTGGAGATGTCGGACGTACCGAGGTTCGAGGTGAAGATCAGCACGGTGTTCTTGAAGTCGACCGTGCGGCCCTGACCGTCGGTGAGACGACCGTCCTCGAGGACCTGCAGGAGGCTGTTGTAGATCTCCTGGTGGGCCTTCTCGATCTCGTCGAAGAGAACGACAGAGAACGGCTTGCGCCGCACCTTCTCGGTGAGCTGGCCGCCCTCCTCGTAGCCGACGTAGCCCGGAGGGGCACCGAACAGCCGCGAGGCGGTGAAGCGGTCGTGGAACTCGCCCATGTCGATCTGGATGAGCGCGTCGTCGTCGCCGAACAGGAAGTTCGCCAGCGCCTTGGACAGCTCGGTCTTACCGACACCGGAGGGTCCGGCGAAGATGAACGAGCCCGACGGGCGCTTGGGGTCCTTCAGACCGGCGCGGGTACGACGGATCGCCTTCGAGACGGCCTTGACCGCGTCCTCCTGGCCGATGATCCGCTTGTGCAGCTCGTCCTCCATACGGAGCAGACGCGTGGTCTCCTCCTCGGTCAGCTTGAACACCGGGATGCCGGTCCAGTTGCCAAGGACCTCGGCGATCTGCTCGTCGTCGACCTCGGCCACGACGTCGAGATCACCGGAGCGCCACTGCTTCTCGCGCTCGGCGCGCTGGGCGACCAGCTGCTTCTCGCGGTCACGCAGGCTCGCGGCCTTCTCGAAGTCCTGCGCGTCGATCGCAGACTCCTTCTCCCGGCGCGCGTCGGCGATCTTCTCGTCGAACTCGCGCAGGTCCGGCGGAGCGGTCATCCGGCGGATGCGCATCCGGGCGCCGGCCTCGTCGATGAGGTCGATCGCCTTGTCCGGCAGGAAGCGGTCGTTGATGTAGCGGTCGGCCAGCGTGGCGGCCGCGGCGATGGCGCCGTCGGTGATCGAGACGCGGTGGTGCGCCTCGTACCGGTCGCGCAGTCCCTTGAGGATCTCGATGGTGTGCGCCACCGTCGGCTCGCCGACCTGGACCGGCTGGAACCGGCGCTCCAGCGCGGCGTCCTTCTCGATGTACTTGCGGTACTCGTCGAGGGTGGTGGCGCCGATGGTCTGCAGCTCGCCGCGGGCCAGCTTCGGCTTCAGGATGCTGGCCGCGTCGATGGCGCCCTCGGCGGCACCCGCGCCGACGAGCGTGTGCAGCTCGTCGATGAACAGGATGATGTCGCCGCGGGTGTTGATCTCCTTGAGCACCTTCTTGAGGCGCTCTTCGAAGTCACCGCGATAACGGCTGCCGGCCACCAGCGACCCCAGGTCGAGGGTGTAGAGCTGCTTGTCCTTCAGGGTCTCGGGCACGTCGCCGTGCACGATGGCCTGTGCGAGACCTTCGACGACGGCGGTCTTGCCGACGCCGGGCTCGCCGATCAGGACCGGGTTGTTCTTGGTACGGCGGCTCAGTACCTGCATGACCCGCTCGATTTCCTTCTCGCGGCCGATGACGGGGTCGAGCTTGCCCTCCATCGCGGCTGCGGTCAGGTTGCGTCCGAACTGGTCGAGGACCAGGGACGTCGAGGGGTTGCCGGACTCGCCACCGCGGCCGCCGGTGCCGGCTTCTGCGGCTTCCTTGCCCTGATATCCGCTCAGCAGCTGGATCACCTGCTGGCGGACGCGGGTCAGCTCGGCGCCGAGCTTCACCAGCACCTGCGCCGCGACGCCCTCACCCTCGCGGATGAGGCCGAGCAGGATGTGCTCGGTGCCGATGTAGTTGTGGCCCAGCTGCAGCGCCTCGCGCAGCGACAGCTCGAGCACCTTCTTGGCACGCGGGGTGAAGGGAATGTGGCCGGACGGTGCCTGCTGGCCCTGGCCGATGATCTCCTCGACCTGGCTGCGCACGCCTTCCAGCGAGATGCCCAGCGACTCCAGCGACTTGGCCGCTACACCCTCGCCCTCGTGGATGAGGCCCAGCAGGATGTGCTCGGTGCCGATGTAGTTGTGGTTGAGCATCCGGGCTTCTTCCTGAGCCAGGACGACAACCCTGCGGGCACGGTCGGTGAAACGTTCGAACATCGGTGGTTACCTGCTCTCCATCGCATGAGTGGAACAGGGCGCTCCGAAAGCGACGCTTTCGAAATGCACTGCACCTGCCGTCCACTCTATCGGGCGGCTGCCTCGGGTGCCGTGGGCGGCGGTGACTACCGCCTGCCTCTGAGCGCTTTACCCGACGCTGTTCATGTCAACGCTGCGGTTCAGCGATTCGTTTCCGTAAAACAGTGACGATCCGATTCGCCGGCAGCGAAATGCGAGGCTACGCAGGACCCGCGGGTCAGGTGGCGGCGTGGAATGCGTCGATGACCTCGGCGGGGATGCGGCCGCGAGTGGACACGTTGTGTCCGTTGCGGCGGGCCCACTCGCGGATGGCGGCGCTCTGCTCGCGATCGATGGCGCCGCGGCTCTTGGCCGGCCCGGCGGCCCGGCCACCCCGGCGGCGACCGCCGACACGGCGTCCTGCCTCTACCCACTGCTTGAGGTCGTTGCGCAGTTTGGTGGCGTTCTTGGACGAAAGGTCGATCTCGTAACTCACTCCGTCGATCCCGAATTCGACAGTCTCGTCCGCCGTACCTTCACCGTCGAAATCATCGACCAACGTGACGGTGACTTTCTTCGCCATCAGTGCACACTGACCCTTCTGTCTGCGCTTCGTGGATATCCGCTTCTCGAATACCGGGTACCAATGTGCCATAACTTCCTTTGGCTTTCAACGACGCGACTCCCGCCGCAGATCAGTTCGCGTGGCGCCGAACTATCGGGAACAAAACCGTTTCCCTAATTGACAGTCCAGTAAGCGCCATCAGTAGCCGATCGATACCCATTCCGGTACCAGTGGTCGGTGGCATACCGTACTCCAAAGCAGCGAGAAAGTCGTCGTCGAGAACCATTGCCTCGTCGTCGCCGGCCGCCGCCGCACGCGCTTGCGCTTCGAAACGTTCACGTTGAATTATCGGATCCGTCAATTCAGAATAACCGGTTGCCAACTCGAACTTGCGGACATATAAGTCCCACTTCTCGGTCACACCCTCGATACTGCGGTGCGAACGCGTCAACGGCGATGTCTCGACCGGGAAGTCCTTGACGAACGTCGGGGCCCACAACCGGTCTCCCACCGTGTGCTCCCACAGTTCCTCGACCAATTTCCCGTGGCCGTAGCCACGGTCGCGAGGAATCTCGACACCCAGCCGATCGGCGATTTTCCAGAGTTCTGCAGCGGGCGTGCCAGGCGATATATCTTCACCGAGCGCCGCGGACAGGGACGGGTACATTTCGACGACATCCCAGTCGCCGTCCAGGTCGTACACCGAACCGTCCGGCAATGGCACTTGTCTGGTACCGACAGCTTCGTCGGCGACCTCCTGAATGAGTTCACGCGTGACCGTCGCGGAAACGTTGTAGTCGCCGTAGGCCTGATAAGTCTCGAGCATGGCGAATTCCGGAGAATGCGTGGAATCGATGCCCTCATTGCGGAAGTTCCGATTCAGTTCGAAGACCTTCTCGAATCCGCCGACCAGTGCCCGTTTCAGGAAGAGTTCCGGTGCGATACGTAGGTACAGGTCGGTATCGAGGGCATTCGAGTGCGTCACGAACGGCCTGGCGGCGGCGCCGCCGGCCAGTGTCTGCAACATCGGGGTCTCGAGTTCGAGGAAGCCGCGGCGCTCCAGGGCGTTGCGCACCGCTCGCACGACCGCGACGCGCTGACGGGCAATCGTGCGCGCCTCAGGACGCACGATCAGGTCCACGTAGCGCTGCCGCACCCGTGACTCCTCGCTCATCTCCTTGTGCGCGACGGGCAGCGGGCGCAGGGCCTTCGCGATGATCCGCCAGTCGTCGGCGAGCACACTCAGTTCGCCCCGGCGAGAGGTGATGACCTGTCCGTGGACGAACACCATGTCGCCGAGATCGACGTCGGCCTTCCACGCGTCGAGCGACTCCTGGCCCACTTCGGCGAAGCTGATCATGACCTGTAGCTGGGTTCCGTCGCCCTCCTGCACGGTCGCGAAGCAGAGTTTTCCGGAGTTGCGGGCGAACACCACCCGGCCCGCGACCCCGGCGTATTCGCCGGTCTGGGTGTCGGTGGGCAGGTCGGCGAAGGTCTGGCGCAGTTCGGCCAAGGTGTGCGTGCGGGGGACCTCGACCGGGTAGGGGTCGCGGCCCTCGGCCAGCAGCCGTTCCCGCTTGGCCTGACGGATCCGGAACTGCTCGGGGATGTCGGGTTCAGGCGATGGGCCGCCACCGTCGGCTGGTGTCACGGGGTGCCAGCTTAATCGGGTTGTCGCGGCCGATCCCCACGGCAGCCGGGGCGGGAGTGGCCGCCGGGCGCCTTTAATGAACCCATGGCCCGCCCGATCGATCGCGACGCCGTCACCGCGCTGTCCGCCGAGCCGCTGGACTGGCGGTTCAAAGGTCTGCCCACCCCCTGGTGGGGTTCGACGCCGGCGCAGATCGGCGCCGCCCGCCCGGAACTGTTCACCGCAGGCGCCGTCGGACCGGTCTGCGTGCTGCGCGCGTCGGCGCTGGAACACAACCTGGCGACAATGGCGCGGTGGTGCCGCGATCGCGGCGTCGGGCTCGCCCCGCACGGTAAGACCCACATGGCGCCGCAACTGCTGGCACGCCAACTCGATGCCGGGGCGGTTGCCGTCACCGCCGCCACCATCGCCCAGGTTCGCGTGTTGCGCGCGTTCGGCGTGCGTGACGTCATCCTCGCCAACGAGCTCGTCGACGCTGCGGGGCTGGCCTGGCTGGCGGCCGAACAGGCGACAGATCCGGACTTCGGCTTCGTCTGCTGGGTGGATTCGGTGCGTGGCGTCGAGCTGATGTCGGCGGCGCTGGCAGGTGCGCAACGACCGGTCGACGTGTGCGTGGAGGTGGGGATGACGGGCGGTCGGACCGGTTGCCGCACGCCGGCGGATGTCGACGCGGTGGCGCACGCAGCCGCTGCGAGTCCGTGGCTGCGGCTGATCGGAGTGGCGGGCTACGAGGCGGCGCGCGGACACGAGGTCAGCGCGGACGCCCTCGCCGCCGTCGACGGCTACCTGGGCGACGTGCGGGCAGCCGTGCTGCGGCTGGCCGGGCTGTTCGAGACCGACGAGGTCCTGGTGACCGCGGGAGGCAGCACGTACTTCGACCGCGTCGCGGACCGGCTGACGGATTGGCCGAGCGGACCCGCCGTGCGCACGGTCCTGCGCAGCGGCTGTTATCTCACCCACGACGACGGGCTCTATGACCGCACGTCGCCGTTGAGCGCGGACCTGCTGCCGGCGATGAGCGTGTGGGCGCAGGTGATCTCCCGGCCCGAACGGGGACTGGCGCTGGTGGGGCTCGGCCGCCGCGACGTCTCGTTCGACCAGGGCCTGCCGGTGCCCAGAACGGTGGTCGGCGCCCGGGTGACGCGGCTGCACGACCAGCACGCGTTCCTCGAGCTGACCGGTGACGACGTCCTCGTCGGCGACTGGCTGGAGTTCGGGCTGTCGCATCCCTGCACGACCTTCGACAAATGGCAGCTCATCACGGTCCTCGACGACGACAACCGGGTCGTCGAGCTGATCCGCACGTTCTTCTAACGGCGGGCGCGGTTGCGTTCGTACACCAGCCGCAGGCCGTCGAGGGTGAGATGCCGGTCGTAGTGGGCCACCGTACGGACGTCGGGCAGGATCTGCGGCGCGGTGTGGCCGGTCGCGATCACGGCGACGTTGCTGCCGGAGAATCCGTCGACGTCCTCGCGGATCCTGGTGACCAGCCCGTCCACCAGGCCGGCGAAGCCGAACACCGCACCGGCCTGCATGCACTCCACGGTGTTCTTGCCGATCACCGAACGCGGCCGGGTGAGCTCGACGCGGCGCAGCGCCGCCGATCGGGCCGCCGCAGCATCCGAGGACACCTGGACGCCCGGAGCGATCGCGCCACCGAGGAACTCTCCCTTGGCCGAGACGACGTCCACGCAGATCGACGAGCCGAAATCCACCACGATGGCAGCCGTGCCAAACCGCTGGTAGGCGGCTAGGCAGTTGACGATCCGGTCGGCGCCGACCTCCTTCGGATTGTCGACGAGCAGCGGGATGCCGGTGCGCACACCGGGTTCGATCAGCACCTGCGGCACCGACGGCCAGTACTGCTCGAGCATCAGGCGCACCTCGTGCAGCACCGACGGCACGGTCGACAGACCTGCCGCCCCGGTCAGACGTTCGGAGTCGTCGCCGATGAGACCGTCGATGGTCAGTGCCAGCTCGTCGGCGGTCACCTCTGCCTCGGTGCGGATCCGCCACTGCTGCACGACTTTCGCATGGTCACCGGATCCGGAGATGAGCCCGACGGTGGTGTGGGTGTTGCGGACGTCGATCGCGAGCAGCACGACGCTACCGCGGGGAGAGCAGGCCGGCGGCATCGTCCGGCACGTGGGCCGGATCGCTGCCGAGGTCGATCTGCCTGTTGTCGGCGTCGACGAAGACCACCCGCGGCCGGTGGGCTCGCGCACCGGCGTCGTCCAGCGTGGCGTAGGCGATCAGGATCACGAGGTCGCCGGGGTGCACGAGATGCGCTGCGGCGCCATTGATCCCGATCACGCCGCTGCCGCGTTCGCCGGTGATCGCGTACGTCACCAAGCGGTTGCCGTTGTCGATGTCGACGATCGTCACCTGCTCACCCTCGAGCAGATCGGCCGCATCCATGAGATCGGCGTCGATGGTGACCGATCCGACGTAGTGCAGGTCGGCATGCGTGACCGTGGCGCGGTGGATCTTCGATTTGAGCATCGTGCGAAACATCAGTTCCTCCAGGGCAACTGGTGGTCGGGCGAAGCGACCCGGGGGTGACCGTCGATGCCGGAGGCCGCACCTATGTCGATGGCGATGTTGTCCAGCAGGCGGGTCCGGCCCAGCCGGGCGGCCACCAGGAGCCGCGCGGCGCCTTCGGCCGGCGCCGGACCCAGCATGGGGTCACGGATCTGCAGGTAGTCGACGTCGATACTGGGCACCTCGTCGAGCACGGCGCTGGCCGCGTCCAGCGCCGCGGCCGCTCCCCCGGACGCGGCGTACATACCGGCCAGCAGTGCCGCAGACAGTGCTCCCGCGTGTTCGCGTTCGACCGGGTCGAGGTAGCGGTTGCGCGACGACAACGCCAGGCCGTCGGCCTCGCGCACCGTCGGAACCCCGACGACCTGGGTGTCGATGTCCAGATCGGCGACCATCTGCTTGATCAACACCAGCTGCTGGTAGTCCTTCTCGCCGAAGAAGGCCCGGTCCGGCCGCACGATCTGCAGCAGTTTGCACACCACCGTCAGCACCCCGGCGAAGTGCCCCGGCCGCGACGCGCCCTCGAGTTCTTCGCCGAGCGGACCCGGATGCACCGAGGTACGCGGCCCGTCGGGGTACATGTCGGCCGCCGTCGGCGTGAACGCGATCTGCACGTCTTCGCCGCGCAACATCGCCAGATCGTCGTCGAGGGTGCGCGGATAGGCGCCGAGGTCCTCATTGGCCCCGAACTGCAGCGGATTGACGAAGATCGACACCGCCACGACCGCGCCCTGCACCCGTTTCGCGGACCGGATCAGGGTCAGATGCCCCTCGTGCAGCGCCCCCATCGTCGGCACGAACATCACCCGGCGGCCGGTGGTCCGCAGGGCTCGCGTGACGTCGGTGACGTCGCGTGGCGAGCTGTAGACATTCAGGTCCGTCGGCACGAATCGCGGTGGTCTACGGGCGATCACGGGTGCCCCCTCAGGACGGCGAAGACGTCTTCCGGTGCGTGTGCGCGCTGCGCGGTGCGTAATGAATCGCTGCGGTAGGCCTGTGCGAGCTGGGGGTCCACCTCACCGAGCGCGCGCAGGTGTCCGGCGACAGCGGCCGCGTCACCGCGGGCCACGGGGCCGGTCAGCGCGGCCTGCCCACGCTGCAGCGCGTTCTCCAGCGACGCGCGGGCCAGCGGACCGATGACCCGCTCAGCGATGCCGCCCGGTGCGTCGCCGACGAGTTCCTGACCCAGCAGTTCCTGTCCCCACAGTGCAGACCGCAGCGCCTCGACCGCGTCGAGGATGACGGTGATCACGTGGTTGCCGCCGTGTGCGAGCGCCGCGTGGTACAGCGTGCGGGCGTCCTCGCGGACCCGGAAAGGCTCGCCGCCGATCTCCAGCACCAACGACTGGGCGATCGCGTACCCCACGTCATCGGCCGCGGTGACACCGAAGCAGGTCTCCGACAGACGGGCGACGTCCTCGTCGGAACCGGTGAACGTCATCGCCGGATGGATCGCGAGCGGGATGCAGCCCTGTTCGGTCAGTGGCGCGAGGATGCCGACGCCGTTGGCTCCCGAGGTGTGGGCGACGATCGCACCGGAGCGCACCGAGTTCGTCGCCGCCAGCCCGGACACCAGGGCGGCCAGTTCGGCGTCGGGCACGGCGAGCAACAGGAGTTCCGCGCGGCCCGCCACCTCATGCACGGGCATCACGGCCGTGTCGGGCAACCGGCGCTCGGCAAGCAGCCGTGATGTGCGGCTGATCGCGCTGCAGGCGACCACCACGTGACCGGCTCGCTCGAGTGCCACTCCGAGTGCGGTGCCGACGCGGCCTGCGGAGATGACGCCCACCGACAGCCGGGCCGGACGCAGTCCGTCGAACTGCTCCATCGCAGACGACCTCGCAACTCTCGTGATTCTGTCGTTCCGGTCCCGCACTGCGGGTACCGGACGGTCAGGAAGCAGATTAACTCACTCTGCGCGGCGCCGACGACCGCCGCCCGAGGAGGGGGTGGCCTGGAACCGGGCGAGCAGATCGGCCACCGACGGGCCGCCCGTCTCCTCAGCGCTGTGGTGCCGGCGCGCCCGGGCTTCCTCGGCGGTCTCCTCGGCAGGCCCCATCATGGGCGCGGAATCCTCGGCGGGCACGGCGGCCAGGTGCGGGTCGGTCACCTCGGACGCACCGACGGAGTGCCGACCGCGGGGAGGCTCCGGCTCCGGCTCCGGTGTCAGGGATTCCGGGGCGCGTCGGCGTCCGACGTACTCCGGCGGTGCGGGCTGCTCGACGGGCGGTGATACCCAGTTGCTGCCGGGGACGCCCGCCGGTATCCACTGCCCCTCGGCGGGCGCCGGCCGCCAGCCGGCGGCGGGCACGTCGGGTTGTTCGTACGCCGGCTGCCCGGGTGCCGGCTCGGGCTGCGGCTCCTCGGCGCGCCGCCGCCTGCCCGGCCGATCCTGCTGTGCCGGTTGTTCTTCGAACACCAATCGGTGCACGCCCCTGTCGAACGCCTCCTCGGCGGGCGGCGGCGGCGTCCACGCCGGTTCGGCCGGCTGCGGCTCGGCCGGCACGTCGATGATCGGGCTTTCCTCGGTGCGGTCGTCGACTTCGTCGGCGATGTCCTGGTGCAACTCCGCGTCGATCCGGCTACTGCTCACGCGGCCGGTGGTCTCCGCGTCCCCGGCCCACCCGCTGTAGGCGTGCACGGCTGCGCCGGGGTGCTCGATCGCCGGGCGCGCCGCGAGGTCGGTGTCGAAGAGGATCTCCAGATTGGTGCGCAGCGCGGCGAGTTCGGCGCGCAGCGCGGCCACCTCGTCGGCGGACTGGGCTCTCAGTTCGGACGCGATCTCGCGGCGCAGCTGCGTCTCGACGGTGAGTTCGTATTCGCGGCGCGCGGAGATCTCCCGCTCCAGTTGCAGGTCGTAGACGTACTTCATATCGCGCGCCTTGGCCTGGTCGAGATCGCTCTGCCTGCGATACATCACCGAGACGAATGCTGCGACGACCGCGGCCCACAACGCCAGGATGACAGCGAGTTTGAGCAATTCCACCCGCTCGGTGAACACCAATGCCGAGCTTGCCCCGATGGCGAGCACCAGCAACACTGTCATCAGCACCCAGGCCGGCCTGCGGCCGCCGCGCCGGGTGCGCGATCCGCGTGGCAGGACGGTCATGGGGCGACTGTACCTGCCACAGGTCACCGAGCGTGTCGACCTCGGCGGCGATTCGCGGCGTGCCGCTGGGCGATGATCAGTCGAGCTCTTGGTCCGGCTCGTCCGGGGGCTCCTGCGGTGATCTGCAGCAATGCTGCAGCCACAGTCCCGCCGCCATCAGGGCCGCCGCACTGGCCGCGGCGACGACCACGCCCGCGGTGTCCTCGCCGGCCGCGCGCAGTGCGCCGCGCTGCGGGACGATCTGAACGAAGATGCCTGTCCACCAGCCGAACACCGGTGCTCCGACCCATGCGGAAGCCTTCGCGATCACCACGGAGCGGGCCACCGCCAACGGATGCAGCCGCCCCGGACCGTCGCCGATCTCGCCGTTCCGGATCTTGGCGCGCACGTTGACGCCCCAGGCCGCCACCGCGACCGCGATCCCGAGCAGCGACAGGCCGGTCCACAGGGTGATCGGCGGGAACAACCGCGGATAGGCCAGCAGTGCAGCCAGATACCCGACGACTGCGGCGAGCACCACGGCGGCGGCGAGGTCGCGCTTGCGGGTCGGTCCCATCGTCTGCGGGCTCAGTCCGTCACGGCGCCGGAGTGCAGCGACACATCGGTCGGCCGCACCCCGGCCCGTTCGGCCGGATCGAGCTCCTCGAGCCAGAGCGCCACCGTGCGGGTGGTGTCCGCGACGGTCAGCGTGGCGGTCGGCTCCACCGCGAGCCACGGAACGAGCACGAAGGCGCGCAGGTGTGCGTACGGATGAGGAAGGGTGAGGTCGGTTGACTCACAACGTATCTCACCGGTCACGTCGTGACAGGTGACGAGGTCGACGTCGAGGGTCCGCGGGCCCCAGCGCTGTTCGCGAACCCGATCGGCTGCACGCTCGAGCTCCTGGCCGCGGCGCAGCCAGGCGTGGCAGTCCATTTCGGCGTCCTCGGCCACCACCACCGCGTTGAGGAACGGTCCCTGGTCGACACCGCCCCACGCCTCGGTCTCGTAGACGGGCGAGACGTCCACTATCGCGTCGCCGACCCCGTCGACGACCGACTGCAGACGGGCCAACCGGTCACCCACATTCGATCCGATCGACAGCACCACCCGGCTCACTCGGCGCTCCTCGCGTCCAGGCCCCGACCGCCGCGGCGGGACCGGCGCGCCACCACGGCTACGTCGGAGAAGGTCAGGGGAATGGGCGCCTGCGGTTTGTGCACGACGACCTCGACGGCGTGGATGCGCTCGTCGTCCATCGCGTCGTCGGCGATCTCGGCGGCCACGGTCTCGATCAGGTTGCGTGGCGGGCCTGCCACGATGTCGGCGGCCCGTTTGGCCAGCCCGCCGTAGTCGACGGTGTCCACCAGGTCGTCGGTCTCCGCGGCGCGGGCCAGGTCGATCCACACCGTGATGTCGATGACGAAGTCCTGCCCGTCCCGGCGTTCGTGGTCGAAGACGCCGTGGTTGCCCCGGATCGTCAAGCCGCGCAATTCGATTCGATCAGCCATCTCGATCAGCCACCGCCGCCCTCCCAGGCCTCGACCACTTTGAGCGCGTCGACCGACGCGCGCACGTCGTGTACCCGCACGCCCCAGGCTCCGTGCACGGCGGCCAGTGCGGAGATCACCGCCGTCGCGGTCTCCCGGCCCGGGGGAGGCCGGATCGCGCCGTCGGCATCGGCGAGCAGGGCGCCGAGGAAGCGTTTGCGCGACGCCCCCACCAGGACGGGAATTCCCGTGGCCACGAGCTCGGGCAGCGCATGCAGCAGGGCCCAATTGTGTTGTGCGGTCTTGGCGAAGCCGAGTCCGGGGTCGATGACGATCTTCTCCGGCGCGACGCCGGCCGACACCGCGGCGTCGACACTGGCCAACAGCTCGGTCCGTACCTCGGCGACCACGTCGCGGTAGGCGGGCACCTGGTGCGGGTGTTGCGCACCGACCGCCCGCCAGTGCATCAGCACCCACGGCACTCCGGCGTCGGCCAGCACAGCGGCCATCTGGGGGTCGGCACGTCCACCCGAGACGTCGTTGACGATGCGCGCTCCGTGTTCGAGTGCAGCCGCGGCGACGCGTGCGTGCATGGTGTCGATGCTGACCGTGATGTCGCGCGCGGCGAGTTCCCGGACGACGGGCAGCACCCGGGCGGATTCGATGTCGGGATCGACCCGATGGGCGCCCGGCCGGGTCGACTCGCCCCCCACGTCGATGATCGCGGCGCCCTCGGCGGCCAGGGTCACACCGTGGCTGACCGCACGGGCGGGGTCGAGGTACAGACCACCGTCGGAGAAGGAGTCGTCGGTGACGTTGACGACCCCCATCACCTGCACCCGGGTGGCGTTCACTTACGCAGGATGAGATCCAGCGCCTCGGCCCGCGATGCCTTGTCGGTCTTGAACTGGCCGCGCACCGCGGACGTGGTGGTCACGGCGCCGGGCTTGCGGATCCCGCGCATGGCCATGCACAGATGCTCGGCCTCGATGACCACGATGGCCCCGCGCGGGTCCAGCTTGCGCATCAGGGCGTCGGCGATCTGGGTGGTGAGCCGCTCCTGGACCTGCGGACGCTTGGCGTAGAGGTCGACCACTCGGGCCAGTTTGGACAGGCCGGTGACGCGACCGTCCACCCCCGGGATGTAGCCGACGTGGGCCACCCCGTGGAAGGAGACCAGGTGGTGTTCGCAGGTGGAGAACATCGGGATGTCCTTCACCAGGACCATCTCGTCGTGCTGTTCGTCGAACGTGGTGTTCAGCACCTCGTCGGGGTTGACGTACAGGCCGGCGAAGATCTCCTTGTAGGCGCGGGCCACCCTGGCCGGGGTGTCCTGCAGACCGTGCCGGTCCGGATCCTCGCCGACGGCGATCAGCAGTTCCCGCACCGCTGCTTCGGCACGCGCCTGATCGAACGCCGTGTCGTTCACCGTGGCAGTGCCGTACTGCGACCGCGTCATCGAGGCCTCCCTTGTGAAGTTGTCAGTGCTGTTCGCGTGGGTTGGACCGGTCGTCGGAGCGGTTGTCACCGCCCTGCTGCGGGTGCGCGCCCTGCGGCGGATACGGCGGGTACGGCTGATACGGCGGCCGCTGGTTCGGATCCTGCCAGCCGGGCGGGGGCGGCGGTGGCGGATACCAGTAGCCGCCCTGCTGCTGTCCCGGCGGCGGTGGCGGCGGCCAGCCCGGCGCGTGCCAACCGGCGGGCGCTCCGTAGTCGGGTTGGGTGGCGCCGTTGGGATGTCCGTTGGCCCCGTTCACATTCGAGCCGTTCGCGCCGTTCGCGCCATTGGCGCCGTTCTGCCGCGCCGCGGCCTCCTCGGCCGCCCTGCTCGCCGCCGCGATGGCAGCCTTGAACGCGGGCTCGGGCACCGGCTTCGGCCATTCCTCGCCCCGCTCGATCGCGAGCTCACCGGGTGTCTTGATCGGCGGCTTGTCGGACGGCACCCGTCCACCGAAGTCGTCGAACATGGTCAGCCGGGGCCGTTTCTTGACGTCGCCGAAGATGGCCTCGAGCTCGACGCGGTGCAGCGTCTCCTTCTCGAGCAGTTCGCCGGCCAGGGTGTCCAGGACGTCGCGGTACTCGGTCAGGATCTCCCACGCTTCGGTGTGCGCGGCCTCGATGAGCTTGCGCACCTCGTCGTCGATGATCTGGGCGACCTCGTGGCTGTAGTCGGCCTGGACGCCCATCGAGCGGCCGAGGAACGGGTCGCCGTGTTCGGTGCCGTAACGCACCGCGCCCAGCTTGCTGCTCATGCCGTATTCGGTGACCATCGCGCGGGCGATCTTGGTGGCCTGCTGGATGTCGGAGACCGCGCCGGTGGTGGGCTCGCGGAACACGAGCTCCTCGGCGGCGCGCCCGCCCATCGCGAAGACCAGCCGGGCGATCATCTCCGAGCGGGTCATCAGACCCTTGTCGTCCTCGGGGACGGCGACGGCGTGGCCGCCGGTGCGGCCCCGGGCCAGGATCGTCACCTTGTAGATCGGCTCGATGTCGGGCATCGCCCACGCGGCCAGGGTGTGACCGCCTTCGTGGTAGGCGGTGATCTTCTTCTCGTGCTCGCTGATGATGCGGCTCTTGCGGCGGGGGCCGCCCACCACGCGGTCGACGGCCTCCTCGAGCGCCAGGCCGGTGATGACCGTGCCGTTCTCGCGGGCGGTCAGCAGCGCAGCCTCGTTGATCACGTTGGCCAGATCGGCGCCGGACATGCCGACGGTGCGTTTCGCCAGCCCGTCGAGGTCGGCGTCGTCGGCCATCGGCTTGCCCGCCGAGTGCACCTTGAGCACCGCGCGCCGGCCGGCGATGTCCGGGCTGGTGACCGGGATCTGGCGGTCGAATCGACCGGGGCGCAGCAGGGCGGGGTCGAGGATGTCGGGCCGGTTGGTGGCGGCGATGAGGATGACGCCCTGGCGGTCGCCGAAGCCGTCCATCTCGACGAGCAGCTGGTTGAGCGTCTGCTCACGTTCGTCGTGCCCGCCGCCGAGGCCGGCACCGCGCTGGCGGCCGACCGCGTCGATCTCGTCGACGAAGATGATGCAGGGGCTGTTCTGTTTGGCCTGTTCGAACAGGTCCCGCACGCGGGAGGCGCCGACGCCGACGAACATCTCCACGAAGTCGGAGCCGGAGATGGTGAAGAACGGGACGCCGGCCTCACCCGCGACGGCGCGGGCCAGCAGCGTCTTACCGGTGCCGGGCGGGCCGTAGAGCAGCACACCCTTGGGGATCTTCGCGCCGAGCGCCTGGTAGCGCGTCGGATTCTGCAGGAAGTCCTTGATCTCGTAGAGCTCTTCGACGGCCTCATCCACCCCGGCGACATCGGCGAACGTCGTCTTGGGCATGTCCTTGGAGAGCTGCTTGGCTTTGGACTTGCCGAAACCGAAGCCCATCCGGCCGCCGGACTGCATGCGGGAGAACATCACGAACAGGCCGACCAGCAACAGCAGCGGGAGCATGTAGATCAGCAGGGAGCCGAGCACGCTGCCCTGATTGACGACGGTATTGATTTTCGAGCCCTTGGCGCTCAGCGATTCGAACAGCGGGACGGCGTACCCGGTCGGGTACTTCGTGATGATCTTGTTGCTGTTCTCGGTGTCGCCGTTGCCGTCTTTGAGATCCAGCCGAAGTTGCTGTTCCCGATCGTCGATCTGCGCGCTGTTGACGTTGTCGCCGTTGATCTGCGCTATCGCCACCGAGGTGTCGACGGGCTTGTATCCGCGGGTGTCGTCGCTGAAATAGAAGAACGACCAGCCCAGCAGCAGCACGACCGCGACCACGACCAGCGTGCGGATCACATTTTTCCGGTTCATATTTTTTCAGGCCGGCGGTGGGCTCCGATCACAGCCCGACGGCCCCGTCCTTCCGATACGCGCTCTGAAGATAGTTCAGGTTACCGCTAGACCAACGTTAGTCAGTTCCCGACGGTCGGGCGCTGAGTGTGCGGCCACGCCATAGTGGCTACATCTGTGACCAGACCCTTCCGCACCGGTGGTGCGCTGTGCTTGCATGAGGGCGTGGCGACGTCGACCGAACGGTTAGTCGAAACCAACGGGGTGCGGTTGCGCGTCATCGACGCCGGCGACCGCGACGCACCGCTGGTGGTCCTGGCCCACGGGTTTCCGGAACTGGCCTACTCCTGGCGACACCAGATTCCGGTCCTGGCCGGCGCCGGCTTCCGGGTGCTGGCTCCCGACCAGCGGGGCTACGGCGGCTCGGATCGGCCCGAGGCCGTCGAGGACTACGACATCCACGCCCTCACCGGTGACCTCGTCGGACTGCTCGACGACGCCGGCGCGCAGCAGGCTGTGTTCATCGGTCACGACTGGGGCGCCATGGTCGGGTGGCACACCGCCCTGCTGCATCCCGACCGCGTCCGTGCCGTGGCGGGCCTGAGCGTCCCACCGATCCCGCGGGCGCGCTCGCGCCCCACCGAACGCTGGCGGCAGAAGTTCGACGAGGACTTCTACATGCTGCGCTTCCAGGAACCCGGCCGTGCCGACGCCGAGCTGGCCGCCGACGTGTCGGCCACGATGAGCGGCATGTTCGCCGGCCTGCTGACCGGCCCCGCCGATCTGCCGGCCTGGATCAGCGCCGCCGAGTTCGACCACTACGTGACCGAGTTCAGCCGGACCGGTTTCACCGGCGCACTGAACTGGTACCGCAACTACGACCGCAACTGGGAGACGACGCCGCAGCTCGCCGATGCGCGCATCGAGGTGCCCGCCCTGTTCGTCGGCGGGACGGCCGACCCGGTGGGGCCGACGATGCAACCCCAGCGGGCCCGCGAGGTGGTCGTCGGGCCCTACGCCGAGTTGATGATCGACGGCGCCGGGCACTGGCTCCAGCAGGAACGGCCAGACGAGGTCAACGCCGCACTGCTGGACTTCCTCGACCGATTGGAGCACTGAATGAACCGCCCGCTGAACTTCGGCGTCTTCATCACGCCCTTCCACCCCGTCGGCCAATCGCCGACGGTGGCACTGGAGTACGACCTCGAGCGCACCGTGCGACTGGACCGGCTCGGATTCGACGAGGCGTGGTTCGGCGAACACCACTCCGGCGGATACGAGCTGATCGCCTGCCCCGAGGTGTTCATCGCCGCCGTCGCCGAACGCACCAAGCACATCCGCCTGGGCACCGGCGTGGTGTCGCTGCCCTACCACCATCCGCTGATGGTCGCCGACCGCTGGGTGCTGCTCGACCACCTGACCCGTGGCCGCGTCATCTTCGGCACCGGCCCGGGCGCCCTGCCGTCGGATGCGTACATGATGGGCATCGACCCCGTCGCACAGCGCCCGATGATGCAGGAGTCGCTCGAGGCGATCCTCGCGCTGTTCCGCGCCGAGCCCGGGGAGCGCATCACCCGGGAGACCGACTGGTTCACCCTGCGCGACGCACAACTGCACGTGCGGCCCTACACCTGGCCGTATCCGGAGATCTCGACCGCGGCGATGATCTCGCCGTCGGGTCCACGGCTGGCCGGCGCGATGGGCACCTCCCTGCTGTCACTGTCGATGTCGGTTCCGGGCGGCTACGCCGCACTGGAGTCGACCTGGCAGGTGGTCGTCGACCAGGCCGCCAAGTCCGGCCGGCCGGAGCCCGACCGGGGCGACTGGCGGGTGCTGACGATCATGCATCTGTCCGACACCCGCGACCAGGCCATCGACGACTGCACCTACGGGCTGGCCGATTTCGCCGCCTACTTCGGCGCCGCCGGGTTCGTGCCGCTGTCCAACAGCGTCGAGGGCGAGAAATCCCCGCGCGAGTTCGTCGCCGACTACGCCGCGCAGGGCAACTGCTGCATCGGCACGCCCGACGACGCCATCGCCCACATCGAGGACCTGCTGGAGACCTCGGGCGGGTTCGGCACCCTGCTGCTGCTCGGACACGACTGGGCCTCCCCGGAGGCGACGTATCACTCCTACGACCTGTTCGCTCGAAAAGTCATGCCGCACTTCAAGGGTCAGCTCGCCGCATCCCGGTCATCGCACGACTGGGCGAAGGGGATGCGCGACCAGTTACTCGGCCGTGCGGGCGACGCCATCGTCAAGGCCATCACCGAACACACCGACGAAGTGGCCAGGGACGGGCGCTGATGCGGGCCGCGGTGCTGCGCGACGGCCGGATGGTGCTGCGCGAGGACGCGCCGGAGCCGGTGCCCGGACCCGGCGAGGTGCTCGTCGCGGTCAGAGCCTGCGGCATCTGTGGATCGGATCTGCACTTCGCCAGCCACGGCGCCGACGTCCTGGCCGCCGGAGCGCAGATGGAGGGGATGGCGGACATGGGCGGCGGCGTTGACCTGTCCGGCGACGTGTTCATGGGCCACGAGTTCTCCGCCGAGGTCCTCGAGGCGGGGCCGGACACCGATGCACCCGCCTCGGGCACCATCGTGACGTCCATCCCGGTCCTGCTCTCCGCGACCGGGGTGACACCGATCGTCTACTCCAACACCGTGATCGGCGGCTACGCCGAACGCATGGTGCTTTCGGCACCATTGCTGATGCCCGTCCCGGCCGGGCTCGATCCGCGGTATGCGGCGCTGACCGAACCGATGGCCGTCGGGCTGCACGCGGTGAACAGGTCGGCGATCGCGCCGGGCGAGAAGGCGCTGGTGCTCGGCTGTGGGCCCATCGGCATCGCGATCGTCGCCGCGCTGCGCCACCGCGGGATCGAACACATCGTGGCCGCCGACTTCTCGCAGGCGCGCCGTCTGCTCGCCGAGACGATGGGCGCCCACGAGACCGTCGACCCGGCGCAACGCTCACCTTTCCACGCCGTCGCACCCGCGGTGGTGTTCGAGGCCGTCGGGGTGCGCGGCATCCTCGGCGACGTGCTGCGGCGCGCGCCGGCCGGAAGCCGCATCGTCGTCGCGGGCGTGTGCATGGAACCCGATACCGTGCTGCCGTTCTACGGAACGGCCAAGGAGCTGACCGTCCAGTTCGTCTTCGCCTACACCCCAAACGAATTCGCCGAGTCCCTGCGCGCCATCGCCGACGGCGCCATCGACGTGGCACCGCTGATCACCGGCGAGGTCGGCCTGGACGGTGTCGGGGCCGCATTCGACGCGCTGTCGCGTCCGGACGAACACTGCAAGATCCTGGTCACGCCCTGACGTAGGGTGCGGTACATGCCGATCGCAGCGTTCGCGAAGACCCGGTTGCTCCCCCTCGTCGCGGCCACGCTTGCGGTCGCCGGCGTCTCCGCGTGCGACGCCAACTCCGGCCCCACGCCGGGGACGCCGGAGGGCACCCGCCAGGTCACCGTCGTCGGCGAGGGTCAGGTGCAGGGCACCCCGGACACGCTCACCGCGAACGTCGGGATGGAAGCCATCGCCGCCGACGTGACCGGCGCGATGAACCAGTCCAGCGAACGTCAGCAGGCCGTGATTACCGCCCTGGTCGACGCCGGCATCGACCGCAAGGACATCAACACCACGCAGGTCAGCCTGCAACCGCAGTTCGGGGCGGACGGCACCGCGATCATCGGGTATCGCGCCAGCAACACCATCGACGTCAAGATTCGCGATGTCAGCGCGGCGTCGCAGGCGCTGGCGCTGATCGTCAGCTCCGGCGGCGACTCCACCCGCATCAACTCGATCGACTACTCCATCGAGGACGATTCGCAGTTGATCCGCGACGCCCGCGCACGGGCGTTCGAAGACGCCAAGAGCCGTGCTGAGCAGTACGCCGAGCTCTCGGGTCTGGATCTGGGCAAGGTCGTGTCCATCTCGGAGTCCTCCGGTTCGATGCCGCCACCGCAGCCCATGCCGATGCGCGGCGCCGAGGCGGCGATGGCCGTCCCGCTCGAGCCGGGCCGGCAGACCGTCGGTTTCAACGTGACGGTGATCTGGGAGCTCGACTAACCCGCGGGGGCGATCTCCACCGGGATGCCGTTGAGCACCGCGGTACCCGACGGAATGTCAAGGGTCGCACCGTCGTTGAGCTGGTTGACGTTGACGCCGGGGCGTCCTGACGCCACCGTCAGCCGGATGCCGCCGACGTCGTGACCCCACCCGTGCGGCAGCGAGACCACCCCGCGACGGATGCCGTCGGTGACCTCGACCGGCGCTTCGAGCGCACCGCCGGGCCCCTTGACCACCGCGGTGTCACGCAGGCCGAGTTCGGCGGCGTCGTCGGGGTGGATCTGCAGCGTGCACCGGTTGGTGCCGCCGGCCAAAGCGGGCAGGTTGTGCATCCAGCTGTTGTTGGAGCGCAGATGCCTGCGGCCGATGAGCACGTACGGCTGCGCCCTGCGGTCCAGCGAATCACGTAGGCGAACGACGTCGTCGACGAACGGCGCAGGTGCGAGCTCCACCTTGCCCGACGGTGTGCGCAGCACCTCGAGCAACCGTGGGCGCAACTCCCCCAGGTCGATACCGTGCGGGTTGTCCTTGAGCAGCTGAAGAGTCAGCCCACCGGGGCGGGCGCCGAACGCGTCGCCGTAGCTTCCCAGCCGCAGCATCATGTCGAGGCGCCGCTCGTAGCCGGGGCCCGTGGGCAGCATCGCCGTGAGTTCCTCGACCGGCCGCCCGGCGACCGGTGAGTCGGGGTCGGCGGTCTCCTTGGTCAGCGTCGTCGCGATCACCTGGTCGTCGACCAGTGCGACGTCACCGTCGGCTCCGAGGCCGTAGAGCATCAGCGCAATGCGGGCGAGGATCTCCGACTCGCTGGGCCGTCCGGGTTCCAGCGGTAGCGGAGGCGGTGAGTAGCGGGCGGTGTTGCGCACCGCGACGTTGTTGAGCGCCACGTCGAAATGCGCTGTGCGCGAAGGAGGTGGGGGCGGCAGGATCACGTCGGCGTGCCGCGTGGTCTCGTTCAGATACGGATCGATGCTCAGCATGAAGTCGAGGCCGTCGAGCGCGCGGCTGAGCCCCTCCCCGTCCGGCGCGGACAGCACCGGATTGCCTGCGACGGTGACCAGCGCCCTGACCCGGCCGTCACCTCGGGTGGTGATCTCCTCCGCGAGCGCCGCGGCGGGCAGTTCGCCGAGCGCCTCGGCGTAGCCGGACACCCGGCTGTGCCAGCGGCCGGTCCTGAAGCCGCGGCCGGGCCGGTGCGGCCGGGGCGCGGGCGCCACCGGGGATGCCGGGAACATCACCCCGCCGGGCCGGTCGAGGTTGCCGGTGAGGATGTTGACGACGTCGACCAACCAGCTTGCCAGCGTGCCGAATTCGACGGTCGAGGTGCCGATGCGGCCATACACGGCGGCCGACGGCGCCGTGGCGACCTCGCGGGCCAGCGCGCGGATCTCGGCGGCCTCGACGCCGCAGTGTCCGGCGACGACCTCCGGGGCGAAGTCGGCGGCCAGCGCACGCACGGCCTCGACACCGTCGACGTGGTCGGCGATCCCCCCGAGCCGCGGATCGACGAGATCCTCGTCGAACAGCGTGTGCACCACGGCGAACAGCAGCGCCGCATCGGTGCCCGGACGCGGCGCCACATGCCGGTCGGCCAGCTGCGCGGTCCGGGTGCGGGCCGGGTCGATCACCGTCAGCCGGCCGCCGCGCAGGCGCAGCGCCTTGAGCTTGCCGCCGAAATCGGCTGCGGTGGCCACACTTCCGTTGGACACCAGCGGGTTGGCACCGATGATCACGAGGTGGTCGGTGCGATCGAGGTCCGGCACCGGGAAGGCGATCGGATTGCCGAAGAGGTGGCCGATGGAGACGTGTTTGGGCATCTGGTCGAGCGTGCTCGCCGAGTACACCTGCCGGGTCCCCAGCGCACGGACGATCAGCGGTACGTACAGCGCGCCGGCGATGGTGTGGGCGTTGGGGTTGCCGAAGTACACCGCCACCGACGGCCCGCCGTGATCGCGTACCGCGGCGCCGAGACCGTCGGCCACCGCGGCGAACGCCTCGGCCCAGCTGACCTCGACCAGTTCGCCGTCGCGGCGGATCAGCGGGCCGGTCAGCCGGTCGGGGTCGTTGTCCAGCTCGGGCAGGCTGGCGCCTTTCGGACACAGATAGCCGGCGCTGAACACGTCGTCGCGGTCGCCGCGCGCACCGGTCACCCGGCCGTCGTCGATCGTCAGCGTGAGCCCACAGGTTGCCTCGCAGAACGGACAGATGCGCAGCGCGGTGCCGGTCATGGTCTCATCTTCCGCCGAGATCGACGTTCTGGCGCGAACTACTCGCACTTCTGCGCCCGAACGTTCGTTTGGGCGCAGAAGGGGAGTCACTCGTGGGTGTAGACCCTCGGTTCGAGGGTGCCGATGAAGGGCAGGTCGCGGTAGCGCTCGGCGTAGTCGAGGCCGTAGCCGACCACGAACTCGTTGGGGATGTCGAAGCCGACGTAGCTGATGTCGACGTCGGCGCGTACCGCGTCGGGTTTGCGCAACAGCGTGCACACTCGCAGCGACCGCGGCCGGCGCTGCGCCAGGTTGCGCAGCAGCCACGACAGCGTCAGACCGGAGTCGACGATGTCCTCGACGATCAGCACGTCACGGTCGTTGATGTCGCGGTCGAGGTCCTTGAGGATGCGCACCACGCCCGACGACGACGTCGAGGAGCCGTAGGAGCTGACGGCCATGAACTCGAGCTGGGTGGGCAGCGGAATGGACCGCGCCAGGTCGGTGACGAACATGACCGCACCCTTGAGGACCGTGACCAAGAGCAGGTCCTGCTCGGATCCGGCGAGATCGCCGTAGGTCTCGCCGATCTGGGCGGCGAGTTCGGTGGTGCGGGCCTGGATCTGCTCCTGCGAGAGCAGTACCGACTTGATGTCCCCCGGGTACAGCTCAGGTGATTGCGCAGGCACGACCACAGCGTGCCAGAAGGTGTCCGCACCGACCAGCGCGAGCCCGTCATTGTTGGGATCGGTAGCCCATCGGTCCAGGTGAACTCCTCTCACGACGCCACCGCAGGTGGCCCGGTCGCCAGACAGGAGTCGCACATGATCACTCGCACCCTCGCCCGGGTCGCCGCCGGAGCGCTGCTGGCTGGTGGGCTGACCGTCACCGGAGCTGCACTGGTTCCGGGCACGGCCGCCGCCGGCTGCAACATGATCGGCCAGTGCAGCCGGGTGTGGTGCCCGGGTCAGCCGCTGCCGGTCGGCGGGTGGGGCGTGGAGCCGACGGTGAAGTGGGACATGAACGTCTGCCACACCTACTACTTCGGCAATGCCGGGCATGCGGGTTCGACCGACGGGCAGGTCGAGGTCGGCTGGCGTGTGATGGAGGGCGAACCCTCCCGCATCGGACTGTTCGGCTAGCGGACCGGTTCCACCGACAGGCTCAGCCGCCCGTCGCGACGGCTCACGATCAGTCGTTGTTCGCGCAGCGGTGCCGACACCGCGACGCCGCCCTGTCCCCGCCACGCCGTCACCAAGTGGTCGACGCCGCGGATCTGGACGTCGGTCAGACCGGCGGCGCCGCCGGCCAGCAGCCACCTGCGGATCACGCGGCGCCGGATGGCCGTGGGAAGCGCGGCGAGCCGAACGGTGTTCAGGTCGTCGCCGCAGACCGCGTCGCGGTAGGCGTCCTCGGCGAGGCCGTCGAGCGCCGCGGTGTCCTCGCGCAGCGCGGCCGCCGTGCGGGCCAGCGCGGCGGCGACCCCACCGCCGAGCACGTCCTCGAGCATCGGCAGCACCTCGGTGCGCAACCTGCTGCGGGTGAAGCGCGGGTCGGCGTTGTGCGGGTCCTGCCACGGCGTCAGGCCCAGCTCCGCGCAGGCCGCGACGGTGCTCGCGCGGCGCACGCCGAGCAGCGGGCGGTACCAGGGTGGGTCGCTGACCCGCATCCCGGCGATCGAGCGCGGACCCGAGCCCCGGCCGAGGCCGAGCAGGACCGTCTCGGCCTGATCGTCGAGGGTGTGCGCGAGCAGCACCGGCGCCCCGCCGTGGGCGTCGCTCAGTGCCGCGTAGCGCGCCGTGCGGGCGGCCGCCTCGGGTCCGCCCGCGGTGCCCACGTCGGCGACGAGGATGCGGGCGTCGGTGCAGCCCAGCCGCAGTGCCTGTTCACGAGCGGTCGCGGCCACGGCATCGGAGCCCGGCTGCAGGCGGTGGTCGACGATCAGCGCCGTCGTCGGCTTCAGCTCGGCGGCCACGGCGGTGAGAGCCAGCGAGTCGGCGCCGCCGGACAGCGCCACACACCAGCGGCGCCACCCGTCGTCGTGCGCACGCGCGAACCGGTGCAGCGCTGTGCGCAGCTCCGCTACAGCACGCGGTCGATCCATCGCTGCGGCTCGTCGATCTCCGTTGGCAGCGGCAGGGTTTCGGGGCCGGACCAGACGGTGTTGAACCGCTCCATACCGACCGTGCCGACCACGGCGTCGACGAACGCCTTACCGCGGGTGTACTGACTGATCTTGGCGTCGATGCCCAGCAACGCACGCATGATGCGCTGCAGCGGGGGCTGGTGACGTTCGCGCCGCTCGTTGAACCGGCGCCGGATGGTCGCCACCGACGGCACCACCGCGGGTCCGACGGCGTCCATCACGTGGTCGGCATGCCCCTCGAGCAGGGTGCCCAGCACGAGCAACTGGTCGAGTGCGCGGCGCTGCGCGTCGGACTGGACGGCGCGCACCAGGCCGAGCACGCCGGTGGAGTTCGGGTCGGCCGGTGCGTTCCTGTTGCGGACGAACTCGGCGAGCCGGCCCGCGACGTCGGTCACGCCGTCGCCAGCATCGTTGGTCAACACCGCCAGCGAGGACGACATGTGGTCGGCCAGCCAGGGGTTGGCACGGAACTGCACCCGGTGGGTGACCTCGTGCAGACACACCCACAGCCGGAAGTCTGACGGTGAAACCCGCAGCACCCGTTCGACGGCGATCACGTTGGGCCACACCAGGAGCAGCTCACCGCCGCCGGATCCACTTCCCGGGTCGCTTCGCTCCTGCCCGCCGCCCGCGAACGGGTCGTACTGACCGAGGATGCCGGAGGAGACGAACGCCAGCACCGCGCCGGTTTGGGCGCCGGTCAGGTGGCCGGTGACGAAACCGTCGGGCCGGTCGGTGCCGCCGGTCATGGCGCTCATCGACCGGGTGGCGGCCCGGATCCAGTCGGGGCGGTCGACGATGCGCGCGTCCATGACGGCCGCGCCCTCGTTGAGGCCGGTCACCTCGCGGACGGGCAGTTCCGCCTCCCGCGAGGCCGATGCGAGTTCCTCGATCACCTGCCGGCGGGTGTAGGAGCTCGCGGGTGGACCGGGACGGGCCAGCCGGGCGCCGACGGTGGCGGCGAAACCCCAGTCGACCGTGCGACCGACGGTGGCCTGCGGTGCGGGCGCGCTCACGATCCGCACCCGCAGGCGCGCAGGGTGGCGGCGAGCGCGTCGAGCGCGGTGCGCCCGTTCGGCCCGGCGTCGTTGGACATCAGCGCGAAGGTGAGCACCCGGCCGCGGGCATCGGTGACGATGCCGGCCAGCGAGTTCGTGCCGGTCAACGAGCCGGTCTTGGCGCGCAGCCAGCCGGCGGCCGCGCGACCGGGTTCGGTGTCGAGATAGCGATTGCTCAGCGTCCCGCTGCCGCCGGCGATCGGCAGCAGATCGACCAGCGGGCGCAGCGCGGGCTGCTCATCGCCCGCGGCCGCCGTGACCACCTCGTCGAGGGTCAGGGCGGTCAGCCGATCGTCGACGGACAGGCCGCTGGAGTCGCGCAGGGTGGCTCCCGAGGTGTCGACGCCGGCGCGGCGGAGCTGCCCGAGCACGGCCGCAGCGGCGCCGTCGAAGCTCTGCGGTCTGCCGAGTTGAGCGGCGACCTCTCTACCGATGGACTCCGCCATCACGTTGTCCGAGGCGTTCATCATCACGCGTAGGCGCTCCATCAGGGGTGGTGACTGGACGGCGGCGATCTGCTTGGCGCCGGTGGCCGGGGCCGGGCGCACCGTCACGGTGGCGGGGTCGAGGTCGAGCGCGACGGCCAGCGCGCGGCCGGCGTCGGTGGCGGGGGTGGTCGAGCGGCGCGACTCGTCACTGACCGGTTGGGTGCGGCCGCCGTCGAGCATCACCGGCGCCATCGGCGCGATGTCACCGCCGCCGATGTCCAGGGGGTCCCAGCCGACGGCCATGTTCGGACCGGTGTAGGCGCTGATGTCGACGCCGACCGCGGTGGCCTCGATTCCGCTGCGGCGCACCTGGTCGGCCAGATCGCTGATGCGCGCGGCGTCGCGGTACCAGGTGTCGGTGCCGCGGGGTGCGGCCGACAGTGTCGTGTCGCCGCCGCCCTTGAGGATCACCAGGCCGGGATCGGTGCGCTGGTCGGCGGCCACCACCGTGGTGGTCAGCCGGGCTTCGCGGTCCAGGGTGAGCAACGCGGCCGCGGCGGTGAGCAACTTGTTGGTCGACGCCGGCTGCATCGGCACCTCGACGCGCTGGCCCCAGAGTTGTTCGCCGGTGATCGCATCGGTGACGCGGCCGGTCAGGTTGCCGAGGTTCGGATCGGCGAGTGCGGGGGCCAGCGCGACGGCCAGTCCGCGGTCGGTGGGTGGGGGCGCGGAGTCCGCGACGGGCACCACGCGGGGGTTCGCCGTGACCGGGCTGGGCAGTGGTTTCGCGTTGGCGGCGTCGCTGTTGGAGCGGCCGCTCACCAGGATGGCGGTTACCGCGACGACGACGGCGACGAGCAACAGTGCCGCCACACCGGTCACCACCTGGGTCGACCGGCGCCACCGAGTGGGCCGCATGACACTCCTGCTGTCGAGGGGATGACCGAGCCACCCCGCCTACAGCAGGGTATCGCTCGTTTACTGTGGACCCGCGTCGTCACCCGACGACCCCAGGCGCAACATTGAAGGAGCCGGAGCGGTGGAGTTCGAGGTCGTCATCGAGATCCCGAAGGGTTCGCGCAACAAGTACGAGGTGGACCACGACAGCGGACGGGTCAAGCTGGATCGCTACCTGTACACGTCGATGGCGTATCCGCTCGACTACGGCTTCATCGAGCACACCCTCGGGGAGGACGGCGACCCGCTCGACGCGCTGGTGCTGCTGCCCGAGCCGCTGTTCCCCGGCATCCTCGTCGACGCCCGGCCCGTGGCGATGTTCCAGATGACCGACGAGGCAGGCGGCGACGACAAGGTGCTGTGCGTACCCGCGGGCGACAAGCGCTGGGACCACATCCAGGACGTCGGCGACGTGCCCGCGCAGGTGCTCGAAGAGGTCAGGCACTTCTTCGTGCACTACAAGGACCTGGAGCCCAACAAGTACGTCAAGGCCGCCGACTGGACCGACCGCGCCGCCGCCGAGGCCGAGGTCAAGCGCTCGATCGAGCGCTACAAGCCCGGCCACTGAGGCTGCGCAGTCCGCCGTGGATTCCGTTTCGCGGTTTCGTGGCGCGCCGGCTCGCCCCCGCCCACGCTGATTTAGCACGCCCGTAACACGGCGTAACGCGTGCGCCCCATGCCGCGCCCAGAATCGGGCCATGCTGATGCATCAGTGCGTCGGCCTCGACGCCTACAACACGATGCCGTTACGCCGTGCGGTCCACGCGGTCTACGAGTGCTGCTACAGCGTGCCGCTGGCGGCCGACCTCGCCCGCGCACGGCCCTACGCCGATCGCGAGGACTTCTACCGGCACGCCGACGAGCTGCTGTACACGCTGTCGGAGGAGTCGATCGACGACATCCTGCAGGCCCACCCCGACATCGGTCGCCGCCCCGGCAGCGAGAAGTCCGCGGCCGAACAGTGCGCGGTGTACGACGAACGCCCGGAACTGATGGACCAGCTCGCCGCCGCCGCCAGGCATTACGTGCAGCACTTCGGCTTCGGCTTCGTCATGTACGTCAACGGCTGCTGCGCAGCCGACGTACTGGCCACCATCACCGATCGGCTGCACCACGACCGTGACACCGAACGCAAGGTCGTGCGCAACGAGCTCAGCCGCATCAACCGCAGCCGGCTCGAGCGCATGCTCGGCCCCGAAGGCGGATACCACAACTGGTAGACCGCTGGCCTACGCTTCGCGGGTGAGCACTGAACCCAGCACCTCGCACTCACACTTCCTCTCGCTCCCCGATCTCGCGTCCCGGGCGGCCGGTGGCGCGGTGGTGTGGGCCAACGACGAACTGTTCGCCGAGAAGGAGAACCTGATCCGGCCGGTGCCCGCGGAGCACCGCCCGGCGACGTTTGGGCACAAGGGCCAGATCTACGACGGCTGGGAGACCCGGCGCCGCCGCGGCATTGACCACGAATCCCACGATTCGGCGATCGTGCGACTCGGCGTCCCCGGCATCGTGCGGGGAGTGGTCGTCGACACCGCGTTCTTCACCGGCAACTATCCGCCCGAGGTGTCGGTCGAGGCCGTCTACGTGCCCGGCCATCCGTCGGTCGGCGAACTGCTCGACAGGCACTGGACCACGCTGGTGGAGCGCAGTCCGGTCCAAGGCGACACCCGCAACCCGTTCGAGGTCAGCTCCAACCGCAGGTGGTCGCATGTGCGGTTGACGATCTATCCCGACGGTGGGGTCGCGCGGTTGCGCATACACGGCGAGGGGCTGCTCGACCCGCAGTACGCCGAGCTCCCTCTGGATCTCGCCGCGGTCGAGAACGGCGGGCGAATCACCGGCTGTTCCAACATGTTCTACAGCTCGCCCAACAATCTGCTGCTGCCCGGCACCGCCCGCACCATGGGCGAGGGGTGGGAGACCTCGCGACGCCGCGACGACGGCAACGACTGGGTGACCGTGCAGTTGGCGGGTCACGGCGTGCTCACCTTCGCCGAGATCGACACGTCCTACTTCATCGGCAACGCCCCCGGATCGGCACATCTGCGGGGCCGCGACGGGGACGAATGGTTCGACCTGCTGGCCGAAACCCCGCTGCAACCCGACACCCGGCATCGCTTCCTCATCAGCGAGCAGCGGCCGGTCACCGAAGCGCGCCTGGACATCCACCCGGACGGCGGGATGGCGCGGCTACGGCTGTTCGGCCGGCTCACCGACAGCGGACTGCGGCGCGTCGAGGAGAACTGGAGCCTTTCGGGCTGACATGTTCATCGTCGTTCTGAGCGCGATCCTCGGCCTGATCCATCTGTACCTGTGGAAGCGCCTGATCAAGGACACCACCCACCGCGGCCGCATCCGACGCGCCCTGACCGCGGTCCTCCTCACCCTGGCCGCCCTGCTGGTCGCGACGCTGGTCGTGCCGCGGCTCACCGGCTGGGAAGAGTCGGCCTGGCTGGCCTGGCCCGGCTACCTGTGGTTCGGGCTGGCCGCCTATCTCTTCCTGACCCTGCTGGTGCTGGAGCCGGTGCGGCTCGTCCTGCGGCGCCGGATGAACCGGCGCCCACCGCCTGCACCGCAGGTCGAGGAGCCACCCGCGGACGCGGCCGTCAATCGCCGGATCTTCCTGGCCAGGGCCGGCGCCGCCGCAGCCGGCGCGGCGTCGGTCGGATTGGTCGGCGTCGGTGTCGCCACAGCGATCGGCCCGCCGGACCTGCTGCAAGTCCCGGTGCGGTTGCGCCGGCTGGATCCCGCCTTCAACGGATATCGCATCGCGGTGGTGTCCGACATCCACCTGGGGCCGCTGGCCGGCCGGGCGCACACCGAGCGGATCGTCCGGATGATCAACGAGACCGAACCCGATCTCGTGGCGATCGTCGGCGATCTCGTCGACGGCACCGTGGCCGAATTGGGTCCGGCCGCCGAGCCGCTGCAGGATCTGGTCTCGCGCGACGGGACGTTCTTCGTGACCGGCAACCACGAGTACTTCGTCACCGACACCGCCGAATGGCTGCGCGAACTCGAACGTCTCGGCGTCCAGCCGCTGCGCAACGAGAACACGGCGATCACGCGCGCGGGCGCGCGGTTCACCCTCGCAGGTGTCAACGATCTGGCCGGTGAACAGCGTTCCGACCCACCGAATTTCGACCTCGCCCTGTCCGGCCGCAGCGACGACGTCCCGACCGTCCTGCTGGCCCATCAGCCCGTCCAGGTCAGCGAGGCCGCCACACGCGGCGTCGACCTGCAGATCTCCGGTCACACCCACGGCGGCCAGATGTGGCCGTTCCACTACGCGGTGCGCGCAGTTCAGCCGTCGCTGGCCGGGCTGTCCACGGTGGACGGCACTCAGCTCTACGTCACCCGCGGCGCCGGCTTCTGGGGGCCGCCCATCCGAGTCGGCGCACCGCCGGACATCACCGTGCTGTCGCTGCAGAATGACCGCTGACGGCCCACGCCGATAACGAAGCCGCAAACCCCAGGAGGCCGCATGTCCGACGGACCCGAGTCGGCGGTCACCGCCCGGGGCATCTCCATGTCCGGCCCGTGGGGCCCGGTCTACGGACCGGTCGACCTCGACATCCCGGCAGGCGGCGTGACAGCGCTGGTGTGCCCGGCCGGATCCGGCCGCACGGCGCTGCTGATGACGCTGGCCGGCCGCATGCGGCCGAAGACCGGAACGCTGTCGGTGTTCGGCCACACCCGACCGCGGCGGATCTTCGATGCCGCTGCGCTGGCCGGTATCGACGAGATCGACCAGGTCGTGGAGTCGGTCACCGTCCGCGACGCGCTGACCGAGCAATTGCGTTGGGACGCCGCGTGGTACCGGCTGGTGCGACGCGCCGACGATGCTCAGCTGCGCGCGGTGTGCGGTCCCGTCTTCGGTGACCTGCCGCTGCCTCCGCTCACCGAATTCGTCGAGGAGCTGACCGAACTGGACCGGCTGCTGCTGCGGATCGCGCTGGCCGACACGTCCCGGCCGCCGCTGCTGGTGATCGGCAACCTCGACTACGTCACCAGCGATCGCAACCGTGAACTGTTGGTGGAGCGCCTGATCGACCTGGGCCGGAGCCAGACCGTCGTCACCGCCACCGTCAACGGTGTGGCTCACCCCGCGGTGCATCAGATCGCGGTCGCGAACACATCCCGGGCCGAACTCGTCCACGGCCGGAAAGGCGAATGACCATGCTGGCCGGAATGTCGCTGGGAACCGACGTCAAGCGCTACTCCCGCGGTGTCCTGCCGCGCATCGCGCTCGTGACGATCGTGCTGATGCCGCTGCTCTACGGCGCCATGTACCTGTGGGCGTTCTGGAATCCGTTCGGTGAGGTGAACAGACTGCCGGTGGCACTGGTCAACGAGGACAGCGGAACCCAGGCGGCGGGCCGCGATCTGAACGCCGGCGATCAGGTGGCCCAGTCGCTGGTGAGTTCGGGCCAACTCGATCTGCACGAGATGTCGGCGGCGGAGGCCGCCGAGGGCGTCGACTCCGGCCGTTACTACTTCAGCATCACCATCCCGAAGGACTTCAGCGCCGCAGTGGCATCGCCCGCAGGCGCCGATCCCGAGCAGGCGCAGCTGCAGTTCACCTTCAACAACGCCAACAACTATCTGTCGTCGATCATCGGACAGAACGCCGCCCGCGAGGTGCTCAACCAGGTCAACGCCGCGGTGGGCCGGCAGACCGTGGGCCAGGTGCTCGAAGGGGTGAGCGACGCCGGCACCGGGTTGCGGCAGGCGGCCGACGGAGCGGGTCAGCTCGAGGCGGGTCTCGTTCAGGCCGATGACGGTGCGCACCAGTTGGCGACGGGGTCGGCCGAGCTGTCCCGTGGTCTGGACACGGCGCGCGAGGGTTCGGCCACGCTGGCCGCCGGCGCCGAACAACTCTCCGAAGGCATCGGCACGGCGACCGACCCACTGCTGACGGTGCTGGACCGGGTGAACGGCCTCGGCCTCGATCCCGCTGAGATCGGACTGCTCGCCTCGGATCTCAGCGGGCTGGTGAAAACATCGACCGACCGGCTGGCCGCATTGAACATCGACCAGGCCCAGGCCGCCGCGGTGGTGGATCAGGTGACCGGCGCGCTGCGCGCCAACCCCGATCCGACGGTGCGGGCCCTCGGCGACACCCTGGCCGGGACCCAGCGGCTGTTGCGGAACCAGGGCATCGATCCGACGACCGACCAGGGCCTGATCACGTTGCGCGACAAGGCCGCGCAGCTCGAGGCGGAGTTGGGCGATCCGAACAGCTCCCTGCGGGTGTTCCTGAACCGGGCGCTCACCGGCGGTCTGCGGGCCGACGTACAGCGTCTGCGCGACGGGGCCGCGCAGCTGAGCAGCGGGGCGAATCAACTCAACGGCGGCCTCGTCCAACTCGCCGACGGCGGCCGTCAGGTGTCCCAGGGCGCGGCCGCGCTCGCCGACGGCACCGGCCAACTGCGCAGCGGCAGCGCCCAGCTCGCCTCGGGTCTGCGCGAGGGCGCGCAGCAGGTGCCGCAGTGGACCGACCGGCAGCGCGGCGAGGTCGCGCAGACTCTGGCTCAGCCGGTCACGGTCGCCGAGACCACGCAGAACCCGGCACCGACCTTCGGCACCGGGTTCGCACCGTTCTTCCTGCCGCTCGCCCTGTTCATCGGCGCGCTGATCATCTGGATGCTGTTGACGCCGCTGCAGTCCAGGCCGATCGTCAACGGACTCGGCGCGCTGCGCGTGGTGCTGGCCTCCTACTGGCCTGCGCTGCTCATCGCGCTGTGTCAGGTCGTGGTGATGTACGCGGTCGTGCATTTCGGCGTCGGTCTGCACGCCAAGTACGTCCTGGGCACCGTGGCGTTCCTGTTCCTGGTCGCCGCGGCGTTCCTGGCGCTGATCCAGGCGTTCAACGCGGTGTTCGGCGTTGCGGTCGGCCGGGTGCTGACGCTGGCGTTCCTGATGCTCCAGTTGGTGTCGGCCGGCGGGATCTATCCGGTCGAGACGACGCCCAAGCCGTTCCGGGTGCTGCACGTGGTCGATCCGATGACCTATGCCGTCAACGGTCTGCGTCAGCTGACCGTCGGCGGTATCGACTCCCGCCTGTGGGTGGCGGTGCTGGTGCTCGCCGGCATCCTGGCCGCTGCGCTGACGGCAAGCGCCCTGTCGGCCCGGCGCAACCGGCTGTACACGATGGAACGCCTCAAGCCGCCGGTCGAGGTGTGAGCTGGCGCGCTTCGAGGTTGTCCGGCCGCCGTCCGGGGTATCCCTGATTCAACAAGGCCGTTCCGGCGCGGACTGACAGTCATCGCCCCGGCGGCCCAGGTTCCCAGACAGCGCGGAACCGTCTTATCGAAGTCTTTCGCACTTTCGTGGTTAGCGGCCTGACGAATCTGCCGCACCACATTGAGGATCATTGATGGCCATCACCGATGTTGCGCAGTATGCGCACCTGAGCGAGACGGACCTGCAGGAGCTCGGCGCCGAACTGGACGCGATCCGTCGCGATGTCGAGGACTCCCGCGGCGCTCGTGACGCCGCCTACATTCGCCGCACCATCGCCTTCCAACGGATGTTGGAGCTCGGGGCGCGGCTGCTCATCGCCACCGGCCGCTCCAGGGCGAGCTGGGGCACCGGGGTCGCTGCGCTGGCCTCGGCCAAGATCGTGGAGAACATGGAGATCGGCCACAACGTGGGCCACGGCCAGTGGGACTGGATGAACGATCCCGAGATCCACTCCAACACGTGGGAGTGGGATATGGCCGGGCCGTCGTCGCAGTGGCGGTACGCACACAACTACCGCCACCACGTCTTCACCAACGTCCTCGGCATGGACGAAGACCTGGGCTACGGCGTGATGCGGGTGACCCCCGATCAGCCGTGGGAACCGCGGTTCCTGTGGCAGCCGCTGCGCAACCTCATCATGGCGCTGGGCTTCGAGTGGGGCATTGCCCGGCACGACATGGCCGCTGCGAAAGAGCGCGTCGAAACCGAACCGGCGAAGGCCGCTCAGTCACGGGCAGCGGTCCGCAAGGTCGCCCGGCAGGCGGTCAAGGACTTCGTGGTCTTCCCGGCGTTGAGCCTGTCGCGGTGGCGCCGAACCCTGGCAGCGAACCTCACCGCGAACATCGCCCGCAACCTATGGGCCTACGTGGTGATCTTCTGTGGCCACTTTCCGGACGGCGCCGAGAAGTTCACCGCCTCGGTGCTCGAGAACGAGAGCAAGCCGGAGTGGTACCTACGTCAAATGCTCGGGACGGCCAACTTCCGTGCCGGTCCGCTGATGGCGTTCGCCAGCGGGAACCTGTGCTTCCAGATCGAGCACCACCTGTTCCCCGACCTGCCCAGCAACCGGTACGCCGAGATCGCGGTGCGGGTGCAGGCGCTGTGCGAGCGGTTCGGCCTGCCCTATACGACCGGGTCGCTGTCACGCCAGTATCTCCAGGCGTTGCGGACCATTCACCGGCTCGCACTGCCCGACGACGAGCCGGTGCGGCGTTCATTCGCCCGTCTGATGCGAGGCGGCGGTGCGCGCCATCGCGTCCAGGATGGTTCGGCGGCCGACCGGGTCGCCGATGAGGCGTCGCGAGACGTCGGTGAGGTGTCCGTTGGTGGTGTGAGCGTGGCTGCGTAGCAACGCGAAGGCGTCTTCGATGGTGATGTCGAAATGCTGGCGCAGATAGCCCTTCGCCTGTTCGACGAGGACCCGATGGGTCAGGGCGGTCTGCAGTTTGGGCAGCACCGACACCGCGGTGGGTGAACGTTCCTGCAGTATCGCGACGCAGGCGACATGGGCCAGCGATTGAGCGACGAGCAGATCGGCGTCGTCGAGGTCGCCGGTCCGGGTGCCGAACAATCCCAAAGCACCGAGCACGGTGCCGGCCGCACGCATCGGCACCGCGTGCACGGACACGAACCCGGCGTCGGCGGCGGCCGGTGCGAACTGTGGCCACCGGTGCCCTTCCGCCGCGAGGTCGGCGACCGAGACGGGCGCCCCGCTGGCATAGCAGTCCAGACAGGGCCCTTCGTCGGCCTGCAGCTGGAACAGCTCCACGTCACGCGACTGTTCGGACGTCGCGGCCATCAGGTGAAGTTGCCTGCGGGAGTCGCCGAGCAGCAGCCCGGCCGCTGCGACCTCGAGCAGCTGCGTGCAGCGCTCGGTGAGGTCGGTGAGGAGTTCGACGACGTCAAAGTCGTCGAGCAGGCTGTCCACCAGCGATACGACGGCACTGAGGACGCGGGTTTCGCGGGGTGAATCGGCCATCAGTGGCCCTCCAATCGCAGTCGGCGGTCGATGATGTCGCGGGCCACCTCAGTGGCCCGGCGACCGGTGGCATAGGCGTGGGCACGAAGTCGGGCCAATGCCGCGGGGGGTTCGAGGCCCAGTTGAGCCATCACCATGCCCGTCGCCTGGCTGACTTCTGATCGGGTCAGGGCGGCCAATTCGGCCCACGCGTCGCTGTCCGGGTCGGAGGCTGCGGCCTGCATGTCCTCGTCGAGTAGATCCAGCAGCGGTATCTGCGCCAGTTCCGCGGCCACCGCCATTCCGGCCAGCTGATCAGGCTGCAGCTGATGGGGCTGGGCCAGGAAAAGGTCCAGCGCGCCGACGAACTGGCCGGCCACGACCACCGGCATCGCATAGATCCCGCGAATCCGGTGAGCCAGCATGGCAGGTCCGTACGCCGGCCAGCGGATCTCGCGGATGTCGGCCAGGTCGACCACCATCACCGGCGCCCGGTGGGTGACCGCGTCGAGACACGGCCCTTCGCCGTAGGTGAACTGCTCCTCGTCGTACATGCGGGCGTCTGCGGCGCTGGCGCCGAAAGTGCCGATGTTCGCACCGTCGAACACCAACGAGATCGCCGCCGCGTCGATGTCCAACACCGCGACGCAGGCTTCGCACAGCCGGTCGGCGGCGTCGACGCCGCGCCGGTCCCGCACCGCGGCCAGCATTTGCTCTTCGATGGCGATCATCCTGACTGCGCCTCGCGGCGATACGCGGAAGTGGCGGTCCAGCGGCGGAAGCCGCTCGGGTTGGGCCATCGTCCGACCCTGCGGCAGGCCCTTGTGCCTACCGAGGTGTTGTCCGACTACCCGGGAATCGCGAAGACAAACGATTCGCCGACGACCGACGGCGCGGCGGCAGGGCCAGTATCGTGGCGGTTCGCCGCCGAATCGAAAGTTGCGATATGCCAGACAACGGTCACCACGAAATCGTTGGCCAACTCACCGCCCTGGTCAGCGACCTGGAACGGCGGCAGTCGCGGGTAGACGGCGGGTTGGACGAACTCGTCGAAAGCGTCACCCACCATGTCCCGGGTGCTCAGTACGCCGGACTGACGTTGGCCAGCCGCAACCGGGGGATCAGCACCGCCGCGGCCACCGATCGCTACCCGACGCTTCTCGATGAGATCCAGCAGCGCCATCAGGAAGGCCCCTGCGTATCGGCGGCCTGGGAGCACCACACCGTGCGCATCGACGACATGCACACCGAGGAGCGGTGGCCGCACTATCGGCAAGACGCGCTGAACGAAACCCCGATCCGGTCGATTTTGGCCTTCGAGGTATTCGTCGACAACGACACCCTGGGTGCGCTGAACGTCTACTCCGAGCAGCCCCACGCCTTCAGCCAGGAGGCGATCGACCTCGGGGTCATCTTCGCGACGCACATCGCGTTGGCCTGGAGTGTCTTCAGGCGCAGCGATCAGTTCCGCAGCGCCTTGGCCTCCCGCGACATCATCGGTCAGGCCAAGGGCATCGTCATGGAGCGGTTCAGAGTGGGTTCAGTACGCGCCTTCGACCTGATCACCCGCTTGTCGCAGGAGTCCAACACCAAGCTGGTAGACATCGCGCAGCGGATCATCGACACCAACGCCGCCGACCGGTGAACCTTCGGTCCCGGACGTCAGCGGTCGACGACGTTGTGCAGCGGTTCGCCGCGGCTCAGCCGGCCGATGTTCGCGACGATGTCGTCGACGCGGCCGCGAAACGTGTGATCGGTGACGCCGGACGAATGCGGCGTCAGCAGCGCGTTGGGTAGATCCTCGAACGGCAGGCCGCTCGGCCTGCCGTAACCGGCGGGGTCCGGGTACTGGTACCACACGTCGATCGCCGCGGCGCCGACCGCACCGGTCGAAAGTGCCTCGTAGAGAGCGTCTTCGACGACCAGTGGTCCGCGTCCGACGTTGATCAGCACGCCGCCGTGACCCAGCGCGGTCAGCTCGTCGGCGCCGATCATCCCGACTGTCCGTTCCGTCAGCGGCGCCGAGACGACCACCACGTCGGATTCGGCCATGAGCCGTCCCAGCATGCCGGTGTCCGCCGACCAGAGCAGGCCCTCGGCCGAGGCGTCGAGTCCGCCGCTGCCGGTGACGGCGATGCCGTCGGCGCCCAGCACCCGCAGTACCTCCCATGCGCGGCGGCCGATGTGACCGAAGCCGACGAATCCGACTCGCGCGCCGTGCAGGGAAGCCGGCTGCGGGATCGAACGGTCGTACACCGAGGTCGCCCAGCGTCCCGTGCGCAGCGCCCGATCCTGGGTGAGGAAGCCGCGGCGCAGCAGCACCGCGGCGGCGACGATGTACTCGGCGATCGACTGTTCGTGGTGAAACGTGTTGGCGACGAGGACGCCAGGCCCGAGTGCGTCGAACGCGACCTTGTCGGTGCCTGCGCCGGCGACGTGTACCAGTCGCAGCCGTTGGGCCGCGGCGGCGAACTCGCCCGGGAACCGTCCGCCGACGAACACGTCGGTGTCGCGTACCTCGTCGAGTAGGGCGTCCGGATCGGCCGGATCAGCCCAGTGCACGTCGCTGCCGTCGGGCAGGCCGTCCTCGAACCGCCGGCGCAGCGGGATCAGGTTGGTGTCGGCGACGAGGATCTTCATGTGGTCAGCGTTGCAGCGCAGGACGCTTGCTGTCGAACGTCCACCCCGGGATCAGGTACTGCATGGCCGTCGCATCGTCGCGCGCGCCGAGCCCCTGCTCGAGGTAGAGCTCGTGCGCCGCGGCGACGGCGTCGTGGTCGATGTCCACGCCGAGGCCGGGTCGCTGCGGCACGGTCAGGTAGCCGTCGGCGATCGTGAAGGGCTGCTTGGTGATCCGCTGGCCGTCCTGCCAGATCCAGTGGGTGTCGATCGCGGTGATCTCCCCGGGTGCGGCGGCGGCGACGTGGGTGAACATCGCCAGGGAGACGTCGAAGTGGTTGTTGGAGTGCGACCCCCAGGTCAGGCCCCAGGCGTCGCACAGCTGCGCGACGCGCACCGAACCCTGCATGGTCCAGAAGTGCGGATCGGCCAGCGGGATGTCGACGGCGCCGGATCGCACGGCATGACCCATCTCGCGCCAATCGGTGGCGATCATGTTGGTCGCCGTCGGCAGACCGGTGGCCCGCTTGAACTCGGCCATCACCTCGCGACCGGAGAAGCCGCCCTCGGGCCCGACCGGGTCCTCCGCGTAAGCCAGCACGCCGACCAGGTCGCGACAGGTGCGGACCGCGTCGGCGAGCAGCCACCCGCCGTTGGGGTCCAAGGTGATCCGGGCGTCGGGGAAGCGGTCGGCCAGCGCGATGACCGCTTTGGCTTCGTCGGGAGCGGGCAGCACACCGCCCTTGAGTTTGAAGTCGCGGAATCCGTAGCGCTCGCGCGCGGCCTCGGCCAGCCGGACGACGGCGTGCGGGGTGAGCGCCTCATCGTGCCGGATGCGCAGCCAGTCGTCGGCATCGGCCGGCTCGTCGGCGGCGCTGCGGTAGGCCAGGTCGGTCCGGTTGCGGTCGCCGACGAAGAACAGGTAGCCCAGCACCGGAACCCGGTCGCGTTGTATGCCGTCGCCGAGCAGCGCGGCCACCGGAACCTCGAGGTACTGGCCGAGCAGGTCAAGCAGTGCCGATTCGACCGCGGTGACGGCGTGGATGGTCACCCGTAGATCGAAGGTCTGGGCGCCGCGTCCGGCGCTGTCCCGGTCGGCGTAGGCGCTGCGAACGGCGGCCAGTGTGGCGTGGTAGTCGCCGACCGACCTGCCGACCACCTGACTCGCGGCGTCGGTCAGTGTGCGCCGGATCGCCTCGCCGCCCGGCACCTCGCCGACCCCGGTGCGGCCGTCGGAATCGGTGAGCAGCACCAGGTTCCGGGTGAAGTACGGCGCATGCGCGCCACTGAGGTTCAACAGCATGCTGTCGTGGCCGGCCACGGGGACGACCTTCATCTCGCGGACGACGGGGGTGCGATGCGCGGCGGTCATGATGTCCTCAGCCTAAGAGCGGCGTTCTATGCACGTCCAACACCGAATCCGCATGGACTGATGCATGGCATGGATGGATCAGCCCGCGAACCACTTGTCGCCGTTGGCGACCGGACGTACGACGCGGGTGGCTTTGTCGCAGACCATTCGTAGTGCGTCGACGATTTCGCGTTGCCGGGCGCCGGTCAGCCGGTCGACCGGCACCGACGCGCTGATCGCGTCCTGCGCGGGCTGCAGGTAGGGCAGGGCGACCGCGAAACAGCGGATGCCTGCGGTGTTCTCCTCGTCGTCGGTGGCGTATCCGCGGATGCGGGCTTCGTCGAGGGATGCGTCGAGCGCCGCCCGGTCGGTCAGGGTGTGCCCGGTCAGCGGGGTGAGCACCGCGGGGATCGCCGCGTCGCGGTCGGCGCCGAACCGATCCGCCAGCAGCGCCTTGCCCAGCGCACAGCTGTAGGCGGGCAACCGGCGACCCACCTTGCTGACCGACCGCTGATACTGCCGCGACTCGCGGGTCGCCAGGTAGACGACGTCCGTCCCGTCCAGCCGGCCGATGTGGAACGTCTCGTCGAGGTCCCTGCGCAGGTCGTCGAGGAAGGGGGCGATCAACGGCAGGTAGGGGTCGCTGTCGAGATAGCTGGTGCCCACCAGCAGCGCGCGCACTCCGATCGCGTACTGCGAACCCGAGGCGTCCGAACGCACCCAGCCCGCGTCGACGAGGGTGCGCAACAACGCATGGGCACTGCTGCGGGGCATGTCCAGCGCGCCGCAGATCTCGCGGATGCGCGCCGACCGGTCCGGCCGGGCGGCGAGGTACTCGAGCAGCTCCACCGTGCGCACCGCGGACTTCACCTTGCGCGCGGACACATCCGACCCGTCCGGCTCCGTCATCGACAGCCCCTCCCCTCCTAGAACCCGACGACCTGTCGTGCGATCAGCGCGACAGCGCCCACGGCCGACACCCCGATCGCCAGCCACCGCTGCCTGTCGCGGTCCAGTACCCGGTTCAGCAACCGGGACAGCAGATATCCGGCGATACACACCGGTAGCAGCATGCCGAAGTAACGGAACGTGTGGGCGCCGACCGCTCCGGTGATCGCCAACACCGCGACCGAGAGCACCGAGCCGATCAGGAAGAAGCCGTTCATGGTGCCGCGCAACCGGGCGCCGGTGACGCCCTGCCACACCAGCGCCATCGGCGGCCCCCCGATGGAGGTCGCGGTGCCGAGCACCCCCGACGCCGCGCCGGCCACCACGAGGTTTCGCCGGTGCGGTGCGGGCACCCAGCCCGTGCTGGTGAGCACCACACCGAAGAGCACGACGCCGGCCAGCACCAGGGCCAGGGCCTGCTCGGGCAGCACCGCCAGCAGCAGGGCGCCGGCGACGGTGCCGGGGACCCGTCCGACCAGCGCCCAGCCCGTGCCGCCGATGTCGATCTCCTGGTGTTCGCGCAGCACCACCAGCAGGGTGACCATGGTGGCCAACATGATCAGCGTCGCCGGGATGAGGGCCGGTTCGACGATCGCCACGATCGGTGCGGCGAGCATCCCCATCCCGAAACCGATCGACGCCTGCATACACGACGCGAGCAGCACGGCAGCAGCGATCACGGCATACGACGCGACGCTCACGCCGACATCGTCACCACGGGGGTCTCCTCGGCCTGCAGGGGGTGGAAGCACTCGGCCATGTGCTCGGGCGCCTGCGGATCGACCGCGGTGGGCGGCCCGGCCGTCGCGCAGACATCGGTGGCGCGCCAGCAGCGGGTGCGGAAGCGGCAGCCCGACGGCGGGTCGAGCGGCGAGGGCACCTCGCCGCGCAGCAGGATGCGCTCCCGGCGCTGGCCGGCGTCGAGCTTGGGCGCCGCCGACATCAACGCCGCAGTATAGGGATGGTTCGCCCGGTCGAAAACCGGTGCGGTGGGGCCGTTCTCGATGATGCGACCGAGGTACATCACGGCCACCCGGTCGGCGACGTGGCGCACCACCGACAGGTCGTGGCTGATGAAGATGTAGGAGATGCCGAGTTGCTCCTGCAGGTCGTTGAGCAGGTTGAGCACCTGGGCCTGTACCGACAGGTCCAGTGCGGACACCGGTTCGTCGCAGATGATCACGTCCGGGTTCAGCGCGAGCGCCCGGGCGATGCCGATGCGCTGACGCTGACCGCCGGAGAACTCCTGCGGATACTTGTCGGCGGCCTTGGCGCCCAGACCGACCAGGTCGAGCAGCCCGCGCATCCGCATGTCACGGTCGCGCCGGTTCGGGTAGAGCGAGCGGTGGGTGCGCCACGGCTCGGCGATGATGTCGCCGGCCGACATCCGGGCGTTGAGCGACGCGTACGGATCCTGGAACACCATCTGCACGCGGCGGCGGAACTTGAGCAGCTCGCTGCCGCGCAGCTGGTACGGGTCGATGCCGTCGAACCGGACGGTGCCGGAGTCGGGGCGCTCCAGCATCATCAGCGTGCGGGCCAGCGTGGACTTGCCGCAACCGGATTCGCCCACCAGGCCGAGCGTCTCGCCGCGTCCGAGGTGCAGGGTGATGCCGTCGAGCGCACACAGCCGGCGCTTGCCCGCGCCGGGCACCCGGAACGACTTGCGCAGATCGCGCACCGTCAGCAACGGCGCGGCGGTCGGATCAGACATTGGAGACCTCCTCGGAGAAGTGGCAGGCCGCCTGACGACCGGAGCCCACGTCGGCCAGCGCGGGCCTGGTCGTGCAGATCTCCGCCGCGAGCGGGCAGCGGTCCTGGTACACGCAACCGGACGGAATCGAGTGCAGGTCCGGCGGCGCACCGCCGATCGACTTGAGCGGCTCACCCCGTACGGCGCTGACCGGGACCGAGTTCAGCAGGCCTTTGGTGTAGGGATGTCTCGGGTTGGCGAACACCTCGGCCACCGGACCGGTTTCGACGATGTTGCCCGCGTACATGATGGCCACCCGGTCGGCCTCCTCGGCGACCAGCGCGAGGTCGTGGGTGATCAGTACGACGGCCATGTGGAACTCGGTGCGCAGATCCTTCAACAGCGCCATGATCTGGGCCTGCACGGTCACGTCCAGTGCGGTGGTGGGCTCGTCGGCGATCAGGACGCTGGGATTGAGCGCGACCGCCATCGCGATCAGCAGGCGTTGGCGCATACCGCCGGAGAACTGGTGTGGGTAGGAGTTCAGCCGCGACTCCGGCTGCGGGATCCCCACCCGGGTCATCAGTTCGATCGCCTTGCCCCTGGCCTCTTTCGCGCTCATCCCCTGGTGGATCCGGAACGGCTCGGCGAGCTGCGTGCCGACGGTGTAGAGCGGGTTCAGCGCGGTCAGTGCATCCTGGAACACGATCGCCAGTTCGGTCCCCGCCAGCTTGCGGCGGGTCTTGCGGTCGGCGGTGAACAGGTCCTCGCCGACCAGCCGCGCAGCCCCCTCGGTGACCTCGGCGACGGGTTCGAGCAGACCCACCAGTGCGGTGGCGGTCATCGACTTTCCGCAGCCCGATTCGCCGAGCAGCGCCAGCGTCTCGCCGCGGTGCGCGGAGAACGACACCTTGTCGACCGCGCGGACGGTTCCGGTGATGGTGCGGATGTCGACGGACATGCCGTCGACCTCGAGTGCCGGCCCCGCGTTGATCTTCTCGTCGGTCAGATGGTCTGCCAATGCTGTCATGAGAGTGCCTTCGTGGTCTTGGCGAAGCGGGACAGGCGCTTCTGGGGGACGGTGAGGCGCCACCGCTGGCCGGGATCGGTCGCGATTCGGGCCCAGGCGGCGAGGATGGTGGCCGACACGGTGGTGATGACGATTGCCAGGCCGGGGAAGAACGACAGCCACCATGCGGTGTGCAGATAGGTGCGGCCCTGGGAGACCATCAGGCCCCAGCTGACGTCGGGCGGCTGGATCCCGATGCCAAGGAAACTCAAGGAGCTCTCCGCCAACATCACGTAGCAGAAGTCCAGGGTCGCCACGGTCAACAGGGTCGGCAGCACGATCGGCACCACGTGGCGCATGATGATCGATGACGCTCCGGCGCCGAAAGTCCTTGCCGCGTCGACGAACAACCGGCTCTGCAGTTCGGCTGACTCGGCGCGCGCGGTGCGCAGGTAGACCGGAATGCGGGTCAGTGCGAGCACCAGCACGATGTTGGCCGCACTCGGGGAGAACACGTACAACACGACGACGGCCAACAGCAGCGACGGGAAGCTCATGATGACGTCGGCCACTCGCATGGCGACGGTCTCCCGCCAGCCGCGGTGATAGCCGGCCCACATGCCGACGATCGACCCGATCACCGCCGAGATGACCACCGCGGGTATCGCGACCGACAGGGTGGTGCGGCTGGCGACGATCAGTCGGGCCAGCATGCTGCGGCCCAGCGGGTCGGTGCCCAGGATGTTGGCCCAGCCGTGGGCGAGCGTGAACGGCGCCTGATTCGAGTTGTCGAGGTCGATCCGCGTCGCGAGATCGCCCATCAGCATGGGGCCGAAGACCGCGGTGAGGATCACCAGGCCCAGCACGGTGGCCGCCACGGCGGCCACCCGGTCGTTGAGCAGGAGCCGCAGCCACGTCGAGGTGCCGCGTCTACGCTTCGGCCCCGCATCGGCCTCGCCGACGATGGCCGTGGTGGGTTTCGCCGGCACGTAGTCGATCTGGGTACTCACTTCGTGTCTCCTGTCGTCCGTCAGACTCGTGCCGGTTCCCGTACGCGCGCGTCGAGCAGCGCGTAGCAGGCGTCGATGAGGATGTTGAGCAGGAAGATGCTCACGGCGGTGAGCAGCACCGCGGCCTGCAGGACCGCGAAGTCGCGCTGCAGGATCGCGTCGATCATCAGCTTGCCGATGCCCGGCCACCCGAAGATGGCTTCGACGACCACCGCACCGTTGATCAGGCCGACGGCGAGGTCACCCGCCACCGTGAGGGCGGGCGCGGCCGCGTTGCGCAGCGCGTGGTGGCTGACGACGCGAATGTCGCTGGCGCCCTTGCTGCGGGCGAGCCGGACGTAGGGCGCCGACAGCGCTGACACCATCGCGCCGCGGACCACCTGGGTGAGCACGCCCAGCGGCCGGATCATCAGCGTCGCGATCGGCAGGATCCACGACAGTGCGCTGCCGGTGCCCGACGTGGGCAACCAGCCCAGCAGGACCGCGAACAGCCAGACACCGGTGATGGCGAACCAGAAGTCCGGGATGCTGGCCGCGGTCATCGACAGCAGACTCGAGAATCGGTCGGCCAGCGAGTTAGGCCGGTAGGCCGCCCAGCAGCCGATGACGACTGCGGCCACCATCGCCAGCAGCATGGTGACCAGCGCGAGCTGCAGGGTCGCGGGAAAGGCGCGCAGCGCCATCTCCGAAGCGGATTCGCCTGTGCGCAGGGAGTTTCCGAAGTCCAGATGCAACACACCGCGGAAGTAGTCGCCCAGCTGGGTCAGCAGCGGCTGGTCGAAACCGTTCTGGGCGGCGAATTCGGCCCGCTGCTCCGGGGTGGCCGACTCCGGCAGGTACAGGTTGGTGGGGTCGCCGGTGAGGCGGGCCAGCAGGAACACCCCCAGCAGCACGATGATCAACGGCAGTGCGCTGGTGTACATCCGGCGCCGGACGAACGGGAACATGATTCGGCCCTTCTCTTCTACTGGGCGTCGGTGCGGTCGCTGGAGGCCGGCCGCATCTCGGCGAGCCGCATCTCGTCGCCGGTTGCCGAATTGGGGGTGTAGTCCACGCGGGCGGATTTGCCGAGGATGCCCTTCATGTGGGCGATGTAGGCCATCTGCATGATCTCCCGGGGCTCCTCGGCGAACAGCTCCGCGAAGGCGTTCTGACGGGCCGCACCGGTGAGCGCCTCGGCCGCGCGGATCTTGCGGTCGAATTCCGGTGTGCCGTAAGCGGCTTGCGGACCGTCACTGAGCATGTACTGGTCGAGGGTGAAGGCCGCATCCCCCGCCTGGTTGCCGTGCATGATCATCAGCAGGTAGGGCCCGGCGCCGTCCGGGAAGGGCCGCAGCTGGTACTGCAGCTGCCCCGCGGTATCCATCATCTCGATCTTCACGTTGAGCCCGATTTCGCTGAACTCGCTCTGCAGCACCTCGATCGTCTCGGCGATCTTCGGGAACTGCGCGGTGCGCCCGATCAACCGGATCTGGGTGTCGACGGGGACCCCGTCGGCTCTGGCCTCGTCGATGAGCTGCTTGGCCTTGTCGGCGTCATGGGGCCACAGCGGCAGATCGGCGTTGTAACCGACCACGCCAGATGGGATCAGCTGCGATGCCGGATCGCCGAGGCCGCGGAACAGCGCCTTGACGATGCCGGTCCGGTTGACGGCGTAGTTGATCGCCTGCCGGACGCGCATGTCGTCCAGGGGCGGCTCGGTGGCCTGCATACGCAGCGCGGTGGTCTCGTTGTTCTGGAACGGCACGCCGAGATCGCCCGCACCGTCCTCGGGACCGAGTCCGACCGCGATGTCGGTCTCGTCGTTGGTGATCATGGCCGCACGCACGCTGCCCTCGCTGCGCCACTGGTATTCGGCGCGGGCGAATGCCGGCGCCTGACCCCAGTAGGTCTCGTTGCGCTGCAGCAGCAGCTTCTGTCCGTATTCCCAGTCACCGATCGCGTACGGTCCGGTGCCGATCGGCTCGCGCACCTTCTCGGCCGTGCTCGTGGTGCGCGGCACGATCTCGACGAAGGACAGACGCAGCGGGAGGATGGGGTCCGGTGCCGCCGTCGAGACGGTCAGCGTGGTGTCGTTCGGTGCCGCGATCCCGAGCTTTTCGTCGCCGAAGACGTAGCCGTCGACATTGCACTGCAGATCCGAGTTGACCGCGCGGTCGATCGAGAACGCCGCGTCCTGCGCGGTGAACGGGCTGCCGTCGGAGAAGGTCACGCCGGGCCGGATGTCGAACGTCCACTCGGTCTCGGAGGTCTGCCGCCAGCCCGTCGACAGCAGGGGTTGCAGGTCGCCGCTGTCGGGGTCGCGTTCGATGAGCGGTTCGGTGATGTTCGAGCGCACCACGATGCCCGTCGACGTCAGCGAACTCTCGCACGGCTCGAGGGTGGGCGGTTCCTGTTGCAGGACCACGCGCAGCGTGTCCGGGTCGTAGCCACCGTGGCCGGAGTTGGCGACCGTGCACCCGGCGGCCAGCATGCACGCCGACGCCGCGGCGACGGTGACGGCCGCGGTCCGGTGGGTACGCCGTGGCGTCGGGCCGGTTCGCCTCATGGCACCTCCAGAAGTGATGTCCACGTATGTGGATGCGGTTTGTGACCGCAGCCACACGCTAGGGACGGCCGGGAAGTGCCGTCAACCCATCGAAACGCCCAACGGCGGGTGTCAGATCGACGCGCGCCGTCCACTCCAGACGGCATCGTGCGCCGCACGACACCCCCTGACCTGCGCGTTCACTCGGGAAGACCACGGCCGATGCCCTGACCGCCTCGCCCGCGGCATGATCTATGCGCCTTACGCATCAACCCATACTTATTCGGAGTTGGACGGGTATCCGCGGCCGCGCCTACGGTACTGCTGAGACTCCGAGGAGAACCGTGTCTGATTTCCCCGCCACCGCCGCCCGCCGCGTTCTGCAGGTCGGTCCGCTGAAGCCCTCGCTCGCCGAGACGCTGCGCACCGACTACGCGGCCGATGCGCTTCCCGACGAAGCCGGCGCGCGTGAGCGCTTCCTCGCCGATCACGGCGCTGAGGTCACCGCGGTGGTCACCTCCGGTCGCACCGGTGTCGACGCCGCGCTGATGGACCGACTGCCGAATCTGGGGGCCGTCGTCAACTTCGGCGTCGGATACGACACGACGGACACGGCGGCTGCCGCCGCGCGCGGAGTGCTGGTGAGCAACACCCCCGACGTCCTGACCGACTGCGTGGCCGACACCGCCGTCGGTCTCACCATCGACACGCTGCGCCGGTTCTCGGCCGCCGACCGCTACGTCCGGGCCGGTCGGTGGCCGGTCGACGGCAACTACCCGCTCACCCGGCAGGTGAGCGGCAAACGCGTCGGCGTGATCGGGCTCGGCCGCATCGGGGGCGCTATCGCCGCACGGCTCGAGGTGTTCGGCTGCCCGATCAGCTACCACAACCGCAGCCCGAAAGCCGGCTCGGCGTATACCTACCTCGACTCCCCCGTCGAGTTGGCTCGCCGCGTCGACATCCTCATCATCGCGGCCGCCGGCGGCTCGGGTACGCGCCACCTGGTGGACGCGACCGTGATCGACGCGCTGGGCCCGGACGGCTACCTGGTGAACATCGCCCGCGGCAGCGTGGTCGACGAGACGGCACTGGTGGACGCATTGACCCGTGGCCGGCTGGCCGGCGCGGGGCTCGACGTCTTCGCCGACGAACCGCGCGTACCCGAGGCGCTGCTGAGCCTGGACAACGTGGTGCTGCTCCCGCACGTCGCCAGCGGCACCGTCGAGACCAGGGCCGCCATGGAGGCGCTCACGCTGCGCAATCTTGATGCGTTCCTGCGCACCGGCGAACTCGTCACGCCGGTGCCCGAGTCATCGACGCCCGTGGGCGCGACCCGGTAAGCGCAGGCATTCCGCGAGGTCGGCCACCCTCCGCCCGCGATCGACCTATGATCGCAATCGCCGTCGACGGCAATGCGTGTCGACGCGGGGACGGGCAGCTTTGATCGAAAACCTAGGTGGGGTGAAGTCGCGTGCTTGACCCCGAAACAGCGCATGAGGCGCCGGCGGCCCCCGGCTCCGAGCAGGCCGTCCTGGTCGTCGACGACGACGCGCGGTTGCGCGACCTGCTGTCCACCGTCCTCACCCCGCTGAGTTGCGAGATCCTCCAGGCCGGTTCCGGCGAAGAGGCGCTCACCGTGCTGCTGCAGCGGCGGGTGACCGTCGTCGTGCTGGACATCAACATGCCAGGCATGAACGGCTTCGAGACCGCGCAGCTGATCAGGGAGGCCGAGGAGACGGCATCGACCCCGATCATCTTCCTCACCGGGCAGGCCGAAGCCGGTGACCTCGGCAGGGGCTACGACCTCGGCGCCGTCGACTACCTGGTCAAGCCGGTCTCCCGGCAGGTGCTGTTCGCGAAGGTGAAGGCGCTGCTGGAGCTGGAGCAGTCCTTCGCGCGGCTGCGCAGCGAGGCGACGAAGCTCCACGAGCAACAACTCCAGGCCGCCCGGTCGGCCGAGATCAGGCAGCGCGAGGAGTTGGCCGTCACCCGGCGCCGGGAGCGGCTGACCAACATCTTCGCCGAAGCCAGCATCGACGTGGCCTCACTGGAGAAGGCCATCGTCACCGAGCTGAGCCAGATGTTCGACGCCGACTGCGTGCTTCGGCTGCCCACCGTCGACGGCGCCTGGCACGATTCGCTGTCGCCGCCGGAGCACGGCGGCACGCCGGAACTCCTGCGCACCTGGCTGGTCGATCACCTCGTGGGCACCACCGGCGCAACCGACCCCTATCAGGCCGTGCTGGTCGAAGAGCTGACGGCCCGCAGTGAGCGCGTCGGTGTGCTCTGCATCGGCCGGGCCGGCGGTCCGCCGTTCTCCGAGACCGACCGTGCGCTGTTCCGCGGGGCCTCGGTGGCAGCCGCCCTCGCCGTCTCCAACGCGACGCTGTGGCGGGTGCAGGCCGAGTACGCCGCCGTCATGCAGGCCACCGGTGACGCCATCCTCGCCGTGGACGCCGCCGGGCGGATCCGCAGCTGCAACAGGGCGGCGACGGCCCTTTTCAGCCGCGACCACGAGCCACCGATGGGCCGGTCCATCGTGGATCTCGCCATCCACGCCGACCGGCAGCGGCTCGGCGATCAACTGGCCGCCACGCTGGCCTCGCACCAGGAGATGGCGTTGGAGATGACGCTGGTCTCCGGCGACGGCCGCCCCGTCGACGTGACGATCACGCTGTCGCCGATCGGCGATCCGGTCGATCTGCACGTCGCGGTGGTGGTCCACGATCTGACCGAGATCAAACACGCTCAGACCGAGATCCGTCATCTGGCCACGCACGATCCCCTCACCGATCTGGCCAACCGCAGACAGCTCACCGAACGGCTCGCCGCGCTGGCCGAACCGGACGCGGGCGCGGACGGTCTGGTCGCGCTGCTCTATGCCGACGTCAACCGTTTCAAGGCGGTCAACGACACCTACGGTCACGACACCGGGGACGACCTGCTGCTCGAAATGGCCACCCGACTCCGCGCGGCGGTCAGCGACGACACCCTGGTCTGTCGCGTGGGTGGCGACGAGTTCGTGGTCGTGCTGGAGAACCTCCCGTCGACCGGTGCGGCCCTGACAACCGGCAACAGGATCCTGCGCGAGGTCCAGACCCGACCGGTGCACTGCCGCGACGTGACCATCCAGCCCTCGCTGAGCATGGGCATCTCGTGTCTGGGCGCCAGCGCGCAGACCACCGAGGACCTGCTGACCCAGGCCGATATGGCCATGTTCGAGGCGAAGAAGAGCCGCTCGGGGGAATGCGTGCTCTACACCGACGTGATCGGGTCCCGCCACCAGGGCAAGGCGTATCTGCGGTCCGCGGTGGCCGACGCCATCGCACGCTCGGATTTCCGGATGGTCTACCAACCGATCGTGGACTCCCAGACCGGCGCACTCGTGGGCCTCGAGGCCCTGGTGCGCTGGCGACTCGGCGACGAGGAGATACCGGCCACCGAGATCATCGCGCTGGCCGAGGCCAGCGGACAGGTCACCGCACTCGGGCAGTGGATCCTCACCCGCAGTTTCGCCGACTACGCGGCCCTCGGCAGGCAGGACGTGCGACTGCATGTGAACCTGTCCCCGGATCAGGTTCTCGACGCCGGCTTCCTGGAGCACCTCGACGGTGCTCGCCGGGACCACGGGTTGGCGCCGGCGAGCATCTGCCTGGAGCTGACCGAACGCGCCTTCAATGCCGACCCCGCACCGGCCTATGCGGCGCTGTGCCGGGCACATGAGATCGGGTTCCACCTGGCCATCGACGATTTCGGCGTGGACCACGCCAGCATGACCAATCTCATGCACGTCCCCGTCGACTGGCTGAAGATCGACCGCTCGTTCGTCGCCGAGGTCCACGCCAATGAGCGGGTACAGCGGCTGGTTCGCAGTCAGATCGCGGTGGCCACCTGCATGCAGGCCGATCTGATCGCCGAGGGCGTCGAGACGCCAGACCAGGCGCAGTGGCTGCGCGACGCGGGGTGTGCTGTGCAGCAGGGTTTTCTGTACGCCCGCCCCATCGAGGCGACGGATCTGAGCGCATACACCGGACCTGAACAGCGGTTCGGGCCGACCACCATACTGGCGGAAGCCGAGGTCACATGAAGCTGGCGACCCGTTTGGCGATCCTCTGCGGATCAGCTGTGGTGGCAGTCATTCTCGCGAACATCTTGTTCACGGTCCAGACAAATCGCATCACCGCGATCTACGAACAGCGCGCCCAGGCCCGGGAAGCCCAGGTCCGCGCCCTGGACATCGGGCGTGACCTGCAGACGTTCATCGCCACCTACAACGAGTTCCTGTTCGCCACCGATGGTCCTCGGCGCGCCGAAGTGGCCGGTTCGGTTCGGGACATCAGCAACTCAATCGGCACGGAGCTTCGCAGGGCGGCCGACGAGACCACCGCGAGCAACGTCCGAACGCAATACCGGCAGGCGGTGACCACCTGGGATGAGTTCCGATCGGAGAACAGCGCGGACTCCGAGGGCCCCGGGAACGCCGACCAAGCGGCAGCTGCAGCAAGGCGCATCGACGGCCAGGCGGCACTTCTGGAAGATCAGCTCTACCAAATCGAGCAGGAGACGGTCAAAGCCGTCGACGACGCGAACACCCGTGCTACACAGGCGATCAAGAACACCCGCACGATCCTGTGGACATTCGCCAGCGTGATCGTGCTCGTGCTGGGCGTGTTGATGTTCCTGACCAGTCGCAACATCCATCGCACCGTCACCCGCGCCGCGGACGAGAGCGAGAGATCCCGCCGTTCCAAGGCCATCCAGGCCGACCTCATGACCGAGGTGCAGGGCGTCGACGACCCGGCGGCCGCGGGAAAGATCATCGTGTCGCGCACCGCGGAGGCCGTCGGCGCCAAACACGGCGCCCTCTATCTGCAGCAGGCCGACGATCCCGGACGCTACAGCCTCATCGCGTCCTATGCCTTCCACCGCCGCAAGGGGTTGCCCACGTCCTACCAGCTGGGCGACGGCCTCATCGGGCAATGTGCGTTGGAGGGCAACCGGATCGAGATCACCGACGCTCCAGGCGATTACGTGGAGATCGTCTCCGGTCTGGGTAAGACCGCACCCGTCTCGCTGATCCTGATCCCCATCCTGTTCGAGTCCAAAGTGCTCGGCGTTCTCGAGTTGGCCGGGATGCGGCTGTTCTCGGAGGAGGACATCGATCTGCTCGAGAGCATCGCCCTCGGCGCGGGCGTCGCGATCAGCGCAATCGAGTCCGCGCAGCGGACCCGTGAACTGTTGCGGGTGTCCCAGGCGCAGACCGAGGAACTGCAGACCCAGGAGGAGGAGCTGCGGGCGGCGAACGAGCAGCTGATCCAGCGCGAGGACCTGTTGTCGGCGCAGAACGCCGAACTCGAGGAGACGACCGAGGAGCTGCGGTCACAGCGCGAAGAGCTCAAGGCGAGCTCCGAACGGCTCGAGTCCCAGGCGCATTCGTTGGAACAGAAGAACGAGGAGTTGCAACGGCTCAGCGCTTCCCTCGAGGTCAAGGCCGAGGAACTGGCCGTGTCGTCACGGTACAAGTCCGAGTTCCTGGCGAACATGAGTCACGAGCTGCGGACGCCGCTCAACAGCATCCTCATCCTGGCGGGGCTGCTCGCGGAATCGGACGAGCCGGTCAGCGAGAAGCATCGCGAATTCGCCGAGACCATCCAGCAGTCCGGCAAAGACCTGCTCAATCTCATCGACGAGGTGCTCGACCTGGCCAAGGTCGAATCGGGGTCGCTGCGCCTGGAGAAGGAGCGGATCGAGACCGCCGAACTCGTCAGCTTCCTCGAACGCACCTTCCGTCCGATCGCCGAACACAAGGGCATCGCGTTCCACGTGGAGGTCGGCGACGTCGCTCCGCAGGCGTTGACGAGTGACTACACCAGGGTCAAGCAGATCGCGAAGAACCTGGCGGCCAACGCGATCAAGTTCACCGACGAGGGCTCGGTCACGGTGACGCTTTCCGGCAGCCGCGATCTGACCGGCACGCCGGGCGGCGACTACCTGGCGCTGGCGGTGGTCGACACCGGAATCGGCATCGACGACAAAGATCACAACCTGATCTTCGAGTCCTTCCAGCAGGCCGCGCGGGGCTCGACCCGCCAGTACGGCGGCACCGGCCTCGGGCTGGCGATCAGCCGGGAACTCGCCCGTCAGCTCGGGGGTGACATCACCCTGAAAAGCTCTCTGGGCGAGGGCTCGACGTTCACCTGCTACCTGCCGATCGGTGATGCGCCGGGCAGCGCACCAGCGGTGTCGGCTCCCTCCGCCACACTCGCCGCACCGGCCGCACCGGTTGCTCGCGTGACGCCACGCACCGATTCCGCGCTGCCGCAGACCAATGGCGACGACGCCGCAGGCATCGACGAGCTCGACACCTCGAGTGTGGCGTGGCCGCAGGGCAGCAACCCCGTTCTACTGATCGTCGAGGATGACCCCACGTTCGCGAACATGCTCGCAGAGCTGGCGGGCGAAGCGGGATTCGACTCGGTGGTCACTCCGAGCGGCCGGATGGCCCTGGCGCTGGCCAAGGAGCGCAAGCCGGCGGCGATCACCCTCGACATCGGTCTGCCGGACATGGCGGGCTGGGTCGTGCTGGACGTGCTCAAACACGATCTCGCCACCCGCCACATCCCGGTCAACGTCATCTCGGGGGCCAACGACGACGGCCGCGGTCGCCGGATGGGCGCCATCCAGACGCTGAGCAAGCCCGCGGGGCTTTCGGAGCTGCGATCGATGTTCACCGGTATGACCGACTTCCTCAAACCGGGGCCGCGGCACGTCCTGGTCGCCGAGGACGACGCGAACCAGCGCCAGGTCGTCAAGCACATGATCGAGAGCGACGACATCGCAATCACCACCGTGAGCACCGGTGAGCAGGTGCTCGCGGAGCTGGCCGGCCCGACCTCCTACGACTGCCTCGTACTCGATCTGGGGTTACCCGACATCGACGGGATCGAGCTCATCGAACGGATCAAGGACCAGCTCAAGGAGAAGAGCCTGCCCGTGATCGTGCACACGGGCCGGGAATTGACGACGGAGGAGACCGAGCGCCTCGAGGCGCTGGCCGCCGCGATCGTGCTGAAGAACGCCAAATCGCCCGAACGGTTGCTGGACGAGACCGCCCTGTTCCTGCACCGCGTCGCGACGGACATGCCGGACTCGGCACGCCAGATCCTGTCCAACGCCAAACGCGTCGAGGAGTCACTGGAGGGCCACACGGTCCTGCTCGTCGACGACGACGTACGCAACGTCTTCTCGCTCGGCAGTGCGCTGAAGCGCTACGGCATCACGGTGCTGCCGGCGCGCAACGGGCAGGCCGGTATCGACACCCTCGCCGCCCACCCCGAGATCGGGCTGGTGTTGATGGACATCATGATGCCGGTCATGGACGGGTATGAGGCGATGCGCCGCATCCGGGCCGAGGCGCGCTGGCGCACCCTCCCGATCGTCGCGCTCACCGCGAAAGCCATGAAGGGCGACCGCCAGAAGTGTCTGGACGCCGGCGCCTCGGACTACGTCACCAAGCCTGTTGACATGGATCAACTCACGTCGGTGCTCAGAGTGTGGCTCGCCAGCCGGCCACGCGAAAAGCAGGAATCCGCCGTCGATCGATGAGACCGCCTGCGCAGACACCGGATCCGACTCAGACGCGGGAGCTGACCGCGATCGAGGCCGACGCGTTCTTCTACGCCGTGTTCGAGTATCTCGGCTACGACTTCCGCCACTACAGTGACGCCTCCCGGAACCGGCGGCTCGCCGTGTTCGTCGACCGGCACTCCCTGGGCACGATCTCCCAGGCTCAGAGCCGCGTGCTGCGCGAGCCGGAGCTACTGTCGGAGTTCCTGTCCACGATGACAGTGAACGTCACCGAGATGTTCCGCGACCCAGGCGTTTTCGCTACGATCCGCGTCGAGCTGCTTCCCCGGTTGGCGACCTACCCGCGCATCCGCATCTGGGTGGCGGGGTGCGCGACGGGCGAAGAGGCCTACTCCACGGCCATCCTGCTCGATGAAGCAGGGCTGCTGGACCGCGCCACCATCTACGCCACCGACATCGACAACGACTCACTGCGCGCCGCCACCGCGGCGATCTACCCGGCCGACGCGATGGTTCGTGCCACCCGCAACTATCAAGCCAGTGGTGGGCAGCGACCGTTCTCCGACTGGTACGTCGCCAAATACGACCGGTGCATCCTCAGCCCCCACCTGCGGTCGCATATCGAGTTCTTCTCGCACAACCTCGCCACCGACAGCGCCTTCGGCGAGTTCAACCTGATCATGTGCCGCAACGTCTTCATCTACTTCGAGGAGACCCTGCAGCACCGAGTCGAACTCATCTTCCGCGAAAGCCTCGCGCCGTTCGGCAATCTCGTCATCGGCCCCCGGGAGGGGCTCACCAACGACGGCCTACGCCTGTTCACCCCGCTGGACCGACGACAAGGCATCTACGCGATGAATCAGACGTACCTTGCCCGGCCCTGAGCTGATCGTCATCGGCGGTAGCGCCGGTGGCATGAAGGCGGTGCGGGGCATCTTCGGGATACTCACCGACATCGGCGACAGTGTGGTGGTCGTCGTACTCCACCGCCCGCCCGCCTATTCGCCGCTGGCCGCCGTCCTGCAGACCTACACCGACCTCCCGGTGCTCGAACCCGACGACAGTCCATGGAATTGTCCGCCGGGTACGGTCGTGGTCGCCCCAGCCGGTTACCAGCTCCTGCTCGGGCGGCAGCGATGCCTCTCGGAGGTTCCCCCCACCCCCATCACACCGTACGAACCCCGGCCGGGTGTGCGGGCTCACCTGACGCTGGATCCGCCCGTCGCCTACTCGCGGCCGTCGATCGACGTCACCTTCGTCAGTACCGTCGACCTCACGAGCCCGGTGACCGCGGTGTTGCTTTCGTGCGCGAACGACGACGGTGCCGCCGGATGCGAGGCGGTGAAGGCGGCCGGGGGCAGAGTGGTACTCCAGGACCCGGTGACCTGCGAGGCCGGCGCCGCGGTCACGGCGGCGCTGCGCAGGGTCACCCCCGACCACATCGCCGATCCACCGGGCATCGGCCGGTGGCTGGCCGAAGCGGTCCGACGGCGCAGCTGACTATCCGGCGTCGGTCCGCACCCAGTTGCCGTGGAATCCCGCGGGAACCCGATGCGGCAGCCGGACGATCGCGACGTCCTCGAGCGTCTGCGCGTCGAGGATCGCCAGTGCGCTCCGGTCGCTGGCGCGGTCGTACACGTAACCCATCAGCACACCCTCGTCCTCAGCGGCGTCCGGCGATGCGGGTTCGAACACGAACTCCCCCACCACCGTTCCCTCGCCGAACGAGCGCACCGCGGACCCGCCGCCCACGAGGTCGTGTTTGATCAACGCATCCTCACCTCCGCCGCCGCGACCGACCGCGGGCGCGTATCCGTACCGGTGCCGCTTTCCGACCAGCCGCTCGTCGACACGGGGGAACTCCTGGGGACGATCGTCGATACGGGATTCGCGGACCTTGCCGTCGGCGAGGTCGACCGTCCAGCGGTCCAGGGTCGGCGGACCCTCGTTCGGACCGAGGCGATCGGTGTCGAACATCTTCGGATGTCGCACCACGTCCAGCACGATCGTGTCCCCGTCTTCGTAGGCGTTCATCGGATGGAAGACGTAGCAGGGTTCCACGTCGAACCACCGGACGTCGGCCGACCCGCCGTCACGCGGCATCACCCCGACGCGCGCGGGATACCGCGGATTCCACGAGTACGGGAAGCGGCGGTCGGACGCCCTGACCCTGGGCTGGCGCGCCGCGACCGGCTCGGGCACCCGTACCCGTCCGATCAACGCGGACAGCAGAAGTCGCGCAGGCAGCCGCAATCCGCGCGGGACGGTCATCTCGGTCGCCTGGCGGACGTCGAAGGTGACCGGCAGGTCGTAGAACACGACGTGGTGTTCGGTCAGCGAGAAGTCGTGCATCATCGGGCTTCCGCTGACCTCGATGTCGACAGTGCGCCGCGCGCGCCCGTCGACACCGATCACCGAGTACTGCACGGTGTTTCCGCGGCGCATGCTGTAGGACACGGCGTGCAACTCACCGGTGTCGGGGTCGCGTTTGGGGTGGGCGGTGTAGCCGCCGGTGAGCGTGCCGTCGAAATCGCAGACCCCCACGGTGTCGAGGTCGTCGGTCAACTCGTAGTTGGCCTGCCCCGACTCGATCAGCGCCAGTGTCTTTCCCGCATGCCCGATGACGTTAGTGTTGGCGGCCATCGGTGACCCGCCGAAGTGCCCGACCGGCGGCTGCTCGCCGAGCGCCCGGGCGGCCTGCGGACCGCGCACCCACCGGTTGCGATACCACTCGGCCCTCCCGTCGCGCAGACGGATCCCATGCACCATGCCGTCCCCGATGAACCAGTGATAGAGCTCGGGATCCACCTTCCCGATCGGGTTGGGCCCGTTGCGCAGATATCGGCCGTCGAGGTGTTCGGGGATCGCGCCCTCGACCTCCAGCCCGGTGAGCGTGTACTCCTGCGTGATCGGTGCGAAGACGTCTTCGAGATATCGGTTGGTCACGGTCCGCCCCTCTATAACAGCGTTATGACACCTCCGGTATAACACCGTTATGACAGGATGGCAAGATGGCGGACGTCAAGACGCAGATCGTCGATGCGGGCATCCGGATCCTGGAACGCGACGGCTTCGCAGCGCTCAGCGCGCGCAGGCTCGCCGGCGAGACCGGCACCTCGACGATGGCGGTGTACACCCACTTCGGCGGGATGACCGGTGTGATCGACGCGATCGCGCAGACGGCGTTCGCGCGGTTCACCCAGGCACTGACCGACGTCGCGCGCACCGATGATCCGGTCGCCGACTTCATCGTGATCGGCATCCGCTACCGGGAGTTCGCGCTGGCCCACCCGCAGCGCTACCAGATGATGTTCGGCACCTCGGCCGAGTCGCTGAACCGCCACCACGCCGATCTGACGACCACCGGAACCGCCAGCAGCCGAGCCGAATTCGCGATGTCCTTCGACGCGCTGCTCGATGTGGTGGCCAGGATGATCGAGGCCGGACGCATCCGGGACGACGGGGTTTCGGTGATCGCCGGGCGGCTGTGGAGCATCGCCCACGGCGCGGTGCTGCTGGAGATTGCCGGGTTCTTCGGTCACGACGACCATGGTCTGACCCAGATACTCGCGCCGACGATCTTCGACACCCTGGTGGGTCTGGGTGACGAGCGCGAGCGGATCGACCGGTCGCTCGAGGCCGCGTTGGCGACACTGAGCTAGCCGACCACGTCCTCGACCAGATCGTCGGTCGTCCACTCTCGTTGCGGCAGAACGTCGGTGAGTAACCGGATCAAGGCGGGGTTGGAACTGTCGCCGCGCCACACCGCGTCGAGCTCGACCGGCCGCTCCCGGAACGCCCCGATCGAACGGAAGACCACACCCTCGGGGTGCAAGGTTGCCGCCGAGGCGGGCACCAGCGCGATGCCGATACCCGAGCGCACCAGCACGAGCATGGTGTGCACCTGCGTCACGAACTGCACGTAGCGTGGGGTCGCCCCGGCGATGGTGAACGTGCTGATCAGCAGCTCGTTGAAATATCGTGCCTGCACCGGCGAATACATGACGACGTCCTGGCCGTCGAGGTCGTTGAGGGTCAGCTGCCGGCCCAGTGTCGCCATCGGATGACCCGCGGGCAGCGCCGCGACGAGCTGTTCGTGCAGAAGCGGCCGCGACACCAGGCCCGGCCGCTTCAAGGGCGGCCGCGCCATGCCGAGATCCAGCTCACCGGTCATCAGGCCCTCGATCTGCGCCGCGCTGACCATCTCGCGCAGATCGAGCTTCACATCGGGCAGCTTCTCGCGCACGCTGTCGAGCAGCCGCGGCAGCACGGCATGCGCGGACGCCGCGGTGAACCCGACCACGACGGTGCCGAGATCGCCTGCCGGAATGCGCTTGACGGTCTGCGCGGCGCCTTCGGCGAGCTGCAGAATGCGTCGGGCGTCGGGCAGGAACGCCACCCCGGCCGGGGTCAGCGTCACCGAACGGGTGGTGCGGTCGATCAGATGTACGCCCAGTTCGCTCTCGAGCTGCTGGATCTGCCGGCTGAGCGGCGGCTGCGTCATGTGCAGGCGTTCCGCGGCGCGGCCGAAGTGCAGCTCCTCGGCCACCGCGATGAAGCAGGACAACCGGCTCAGCGAGAACACCGATGCGCTCCTTGCATCACTAGACGGCCGAGTGGTGACGCCAAAGCATCACTCTAGCGTCGCGGCGTCACCAGCGCGGGGCGCCCGTCCGGAACTCCGGGTCGATGCTGCGCATATAACCGGTGTCGTCGCGGTCGCGGATACCGCAGCGGATGTACTGCTCGTGCAGTGCGGCGAGGCTGTCCTCGTCGATCTGCACGCCCAGTCCCGGACCGTTCGGCACCGGCACCGACCCGTCGACGAACCGCAGGACACCCGGCTCGACGACGTCCTCGGTCTTCCACGGCCAGTGGGTGTCGCAGGCGTAGGTGAGATTCGGCGTCGCGCCGGCCAGATGCACCATCGCGGCCAAGCTGATCCCGAGATGCGAGTTCGAGTGCATCGACAGGCCGAGATCGAACGTCGCACAGATGCCCGCAAGCAGCCGGGAGCGCTGCAGACCGCCCCAGTAGTGGTGATCGGACAGCACGACCCGCACCGACCCTTTGGCCACCGCAGGCGCCAACTGATCGAATGCCACCACACACATGTTGGTGGCCAACGGCATCGGCGCCTGCGCCGCCACCTCGGCCATCCCGTCGAGGCCCGGCGTCGGATCCTCGAGGTACTCCAGGATGCCCGCCAGCCCGGATGCCACCTTGACCGACGTCTGCGGCGTCCACGCCGCGTTCGGGTCCAGCCGCAGCGGCAGCCCCGGGAACGCACGGGAGAGTGCCTCGATCGCCGCCATCTCCTCCTCGGGCGCGAACACTCCGCCCTTGAGTTTGATTGCGGTGAAACCGTATTCGTCGATGATACGGCGTGCCTGTCCGACGATGCCGTCCGGATCCAGCGCTGCGCCGAACGCATCGGGCTGCTGTCCCGGGTGGGCGGCCCACTTGTAGAACAGATAGGCGCTGAACGGCACCGCGTCGCGCACCGTCCCGCCGAGCAGATCCGACACCGGCCGGCCGAGAGCGTGGCCCTGCACGTCCAGACAGGCCACCTCGAACGGGGACAACACCTGGTCCACCGCGCTGGCGGAGGTGATCATGCCCGCGGTGCCCACCGCGGTGTCGTCACCGGCCAGCCGCTCGGCGATCACCGCTCGAATGGTGTTGAGCGCGAACACGTCCTGCCCGACGATGGCGTCGGCCGCCGCATCCAGACGGGCGAGATGCCTGGTGTCGGCGTACGTCTCCCCCAGACCGGTCAAGCCGGAATCGGTGTCGAGCTGGATGATCGCGCGCAGCGCATAGGGCTGGTGTACGCCGACGGTGTTCAACAGCGGCGGGTCCACGAAGGCGACCGGGGTGATGCGCGCCCCCGTGATCCGGATCGGCGCGACGCTCACCCCGGCACCGACGTCAGTGCCTCGGCGAGCACCGCCCGGCCCGCAGCCAGGATCTCGCGCAACCGCTCGACGTCCGCCGGTGCGGCGTCGACCAGCGGCGGGCGCACCGACCCGGTTTCGACACCCTCCATCGCGACACCGGCTTTGATCAGCGACACGGCGTAGCCGGGCACGGTATCGCGCAGGCGGACCAGCGGGTGGAAGAACTCCCGCAGCAGCGCGGCGGTCAGCCGTTCGTTACCGGATTCGAGCGACTGATAGAACGCCAACGCCAGCTCGGGTGCGAAGGCGAAGGTGGCCGACGAGTACAGCGTGACGCCGATGGCCCGGTAGGCCTGCTGCGACACCTCGGCGGTGGGCAGCCCGTTGAAGAACTGGAACGGTTTGCCCGACGGTTCGAGCGCATCGGTGACCGCCCGCACGATCCGCGCGACCTGATCCAGATCGCCTGTGCCGTCCTTGAATCCGACAACGTTGGGCAGCTGGGCGACCGCGATCGCGGAGGTTTCGTCGTAGCGCGCGTTGTTGCGGTTGTAGACGATCAATGGCAGATCGGTGGCCTCGCTGACCGCACGGGTGTAGGCGACCAGCCCGGCCTGCGGCATCTCGACGAGGTACGGCGGCAACAGGAGCAGGCCGTCGGCGCCGGCTTCCTGCGCGGCCCTGGCGAAGGACTTCGCCTGTGCCACCGATCCCCCCGCACCCGCGTACACCGGGACACGCCCGTCGGCGGCATCGACGGTCGTCCGCACGATGGTGCCCAGCTCGCCGGCGTCGATGGCGTGGAACTCGCCGGTGCCGCAGGCGCAGAACACGCCACCCGGTCCGGCGTCGACGCCCTTGGCGATGTGCTGCGCCAACCGCTCGGTGTCGACCTCACCAGAGGGCGTGAACGGGGTGACGGGGAAGAACAGGACGCCATTCATCGACGCGCCGGCCATGGGGACTCCTTGGTTGTCGGGTTGAGTCAGTCTCTGGTGAGTTCGCCGTCGACCCGGCGCCACAGCCGGTCCGGATTGCCCTCGGCGACGGGCGTGGGAAGCAGCGACGCCGGGGCGTCCTGGTAGCAGACCGGGCGCAGGTAGCGTTCGATCGCCCGCGAACCGACCGATGTGGTGCGGGAATCCGAGGTGGCCGGGAACGGCCCGCCGTGCACCATGGCATGGCTGACCTCGACTCCGGTCGGCCAGCCGTTGAACAGGATCCGGCCGGCCTTCAACTCGAGGATCGGCAGCAGCTGGCCGGCCTGCTCGAGGTCGGACTCGTCGGTGTGCAGCGTGGCGGTGAGCTGGCCCTCCACGTTCGCCGCGACGTTCTTCATCTCCTCGAAGTCGGAGCACCGCACGATCAGACTCGATGCTCCGAACACCTCTGCCTGCAGCGACTCGGACCCGAGCAGGTTCACCGCGTCGGTGCTGAACAGAGCCGCGCGGCAGGACACCGCCGCGCTGCTGTCGGACGCGCCCCGGGCGACCAACGTGGCCTCCGCCGACAGCGCATCGACGCCGGCGCGGTAGTTCTCGGCGATGCCGGGGGTCAGCATCGCGGCCGGGGTGGTGGCGCTGAGCGCTTCGCCTGCGGCCGCGATGAAGGCGTCGAGTTCGGGGCCGTCGACGGCGATCACCAGACCGGGGTTGGTGCAGAACTGGCCCGAGCCCATGGTGAGTGAGCCGACGAACGCCCGGCCCAGTTCGGCGCCGCGGGCGGCCAGCGCCCCGGCGAAGAGGAACACCGGGTTGACCGAACTCATCTCGGCGTACACCGGGATCGGTTCGCGCCGGCCGGCTGCAGCCTCGACCAGGGCCAGCCCGCCGGCACGCGATCCGGTGAACCCGACGGCCTTGATGCGCGGATCGGTCACCAGCGCGGTACCCAGCCCCGGGCCCGGCCCGTAGAGCAACGAAAAGGTGCCCGCAGGCAACCCGGCGTCGGCGACGGCGGCGGTGATGGCACGCCCGACGAGTTCGGACGTCCCGGGGTGGGCGTCGTGCGCCTTGACCACGACGGGGCAGCCGGCGGCGAGTGCCGACGCGGTGTCACCGCCGGCGACCGAGAACGCGAGCGGGAAATTGCTGGCCCCGAAGACCGCCACCGGCCCCAGCGGAACCATCCGCTGGCGCAGGTCGGGGCGGGGCAGCGGCGACCGGTCGGGTAGGGCGGTGTCGATCCGCGCCCCGTTCCAGCTGCCTTCACGCAGGACGGCCGCGAACAGCCGCAGCTGTCCGGTGGTGCGGCCGACCTCACCGGTCAGCCGCGCCTCGGGCAGGCCGGACTCGGCGTGTGCGCGGGCGACGAGGTCGTCGGTGATGGCGGCGATGTTCTCGGCGATCGCCTCGAGGAATGCCGCGCGCGCCTCGGCCGGCGTACTGCGGTAGGGGCCGAACGCCTCGGCTGCGGCGGCGCAGGCGGCGTCGACATGGGAGGCGTCGCCGTACCGGTATCCGGGTTCTAGGTCGGCGCCGGTGTTCGGGTCGTAGCCACGGATCTCGTCACCTGTGCCACGCACTTCGGCGCCGGCGATGAGCAGGTGGCCGGTCGGTTCTGTCTTCGTCGACACGGTGGAGGTCATACCTGCACGCTAGGACGAGTGATCCATGCCTGTCCAAGTCAAATAATCAACTAACCTATGCACTGATTGCATTTATCGGCACAGCCGTCGGGCGCCCTCAGCAGGCCTGCCGGTCGGCGCGCGACGCCATCCGCGCGAGCACGTCGCGTCCGAGATCACGCAGATCCTGACGCGGCGATGCGGAGATCAGGGTGACGCCGTCGGCCACCCCGGCCGCCTCGATATCGGTCAGCAGGCCGGCGAGACCATCGACGGTGCCCGCATACTGCACCGACGACGGGTCCGAGCCGAGGGCGCCGCGAGCCGACCGGTAGTCGCCGGCCACCGACACCGTGACGTCGAGGATCACCGCGACGTCGTCGGCCGCCCGGATCCGCGCACGAGCCCGCCGCGCCTGCTGCAGGTCGGCCGCGGCGACCCGCACCGTCTGCTGGCCACCGCCGGTCAGCTCGTGCCAGTCCGCCTGATCCACTACGAAGAGCCGCACGGCGGCCACATTAGTGAGGTCGTGGCCGCCGCGGGATCCTTGCGATCAGTGGGAGTCGAACTTCGAGGGCGACTCTTCGGCACCCTCCGCCGTCTCCTCGTTCGAACCGCCGCGCGTCTTCATCAGGCTCAGCACCGTGGTGACCGCCAGGGTGACGACGATGACGCCAAGGCTGAGCAGCGTCGGGATCTCCGGCACCGGCACGTGCTCACCGCCGTTGATGAACGGCAGTTCGTTTTCGTGCAGGGCGTGCAGCACGAGTTTCACACCGATGAACAGGAGGATGAACGCCAGTCCCTGCGACAGATACACCAGCCGTTTGAGCAGGCCGCCGAGCAGGAAGAACAGCTGCCGCAGCCCCATCAGCGCGAACACGTTGGCCGTGAACACCAGATACGGTTCCTGCGTCAGGCCGAAGATCGCCGGAATCGAGTCCAGCGCGAAGATCAGGTCGGTGGTGCCCAGCGCCACGATCACCAGGAACATCGGCGTCATCAGCCGCTTGCCGTCTTCTCTGATCCAGAGCTTCAGGCCGTCCCACTTGTCGGTGAGCGTCAGGTGGTTGCGGGCGAACTTGACCACCGCGTTGTCGCCGTCGTCCTCGTGGCCGGTGTCCCGGGCCAGGTTCCACGCGGTGTACACCAGGAACAGGCCGAAGATGTAGAACACCCACGAGAACTGGTTGATCGCCACTGCGCCCAGCGCGATGAAGATCCCGCGGAAGATCAGGGCCAGGATGATGCCGACCATCAGCGCTTCCTGCTGATACTTCTTGGGCACGTTGAAGCTGGCCATGATGATGATGAAGATGAACAGGTTGTCGACCGACAGGCTGTATTCGGTGAGCCAGCCGGCGAAGAATTCCAGACCGTAGTCCCCGCCGTGGAAGATCCACACCCAGACGCCGAACGCGATCGCCAGCGATACGTAGACCGACAGCGCGATCGAGCATTCCTTCATCGAAGGCTCGTGTGGGCGCCGTGCGATGGCCACGACGTCGAACAGCAGGACCGCCACCGTCACCGCGATGGTGATGCCCCACTCGAGGGCGGAAACGTTCACTCGATATACCTCCGGTCGTCGAACACGCCGGAGGTCTCTTCCACCGACGCACAAGATGCGTCAGCCCGCAGCACCGGTCGTCCGGGGACGGACGACGTACTGACGACACTGCGGCGAAGGAATACTCCCCTCCGGATCAGATTGTGCCCGGCCGTCGCCCACCGGGCCAATCGGGCCTGCCGAACCATCTGCGGGAGTACCCCCGTTCGCCGATTTCCACCACACCGCCGACGCAACACCGCTGCGGCGCTCGCGGTCAGTAGTTTGTACTCGTGACAGCAGCGGCTCCGGGGGCGCACGTACCCGAGCAGTACCTTCTCTCGGCCCAGGCACCGCAACCTCGCACCCTCGTCGACATCCTGCAGGCCACTGCCGAGCGGTATCCCGACGCACCGGCCCTCGACGACGGCACCGTGCAGCTGACCTATGCCGAACTGCTCGCCGACATCAACGAGAGCGTGGAGTGGCTGGCCGCCAGAGGGATCGGACGCGGCGACCGGATCGGCATCCGGATGCCGTCGGGCAGCTACGCCCTCTACGTCGCGATCCTCGCGACGCTGGCCTGTGGCGCCGCCTACGTCCCCGTCGACGCCGACGACCCCGACGAACGGGCCCATCTGGTGTTCGGCGAGGCCGAGGTCGTCGCGATCATCACCGAACAGGGCCTGGTCCGCGGACCAGGTTCGTCGCGTGGCTGGCGCGCCACTGCTCCGCTGAGCCGGGACGACGCCTGGATCATCTTCACGTCCGGATCAACCGGGGTGCCCAAGGGTGTGGCGGTCACGCACCGCAGTGCGGCCGCCTTCGTCGACGCCGAGGCGCAGATGTTCCTCAAGGACAATCCGCTCGGTCCCGGCGACCGGGTGCTGGCCGGGCTGTCGGTGGCGTTCGACGCCTCCTGCGAGGAGATGTGGCTGGCCTGGCGGCATGGCGCCTGCCTGGTGCCCGCCCCCCGTGCGCTGGTGCGCAGCGGTATGGATCTGGGCCCGTGGCTGGTGGCACGCGACATCACCGTGGTCTCCACCGTGCCGACGCTCGCCGCGCTCTGGCCTGCCGAGGCACTCGAGGCGGTGCGTCTGCTGATATTCGGCGGCGAGGCGTGCCCGCCGGACCTCGCCGAGCGGCTCGCGGTGGACGGCCGCGAGGTCTGGAACACCTACGGCCCCACCGAGGCGACGGTGGTCGCGTGCGCGGCGCAACTCGACGGAAAGAGCCCCGTCAGCATCGGCCTGCCGCTGCCGGGCTGGGATCTGGCCGTCGTCGACAGCCACGGCGAGCCGGTTCCGGACGGGGAGGTCGGCGAGCTGGTGATCGGCGGCGTCGGGCTGGCGCGCTATCTCGACCCGGCGAAGGATGCCGAGAAGTACGCCCCCATGCCGACCCTGGGCTGGAGCCGCGCGTACCGCAGCGGCGACCTGGTCCGGCTGCGCCCCGAGGGCCTCTATTTCATGGGTCGCGCCGACGACCAGGTCAAGGTCGGCGGACGGCGCATCGAGCTGGGCGAGGTCGATTCGGCCCTTGTCCACCTACCGGGCGTCAGTGCCGGCGCGGCCGCCGTGCGCCGCACCGCCAGCGGCACCCCGCTCCTGGTCGGCTACATCGCCAGCGCGGATGCGCACTTCGACCTCGCGGCCGCCCGGGCCGCGCTCGCCGAGGCCCTGCCCGCCGCACTGGTGCCACGGTTGGTCCTGCTCGATGAACTGCCCACGCGTACCTCGGGCAAGGTCGACCGCAACGCGCTGCCGTGGCCGGTCGGCGGGGACGACCAGGGGCCGGACACCGACCTGGGCGGGACGATGGGCTGGCTCGCCGGACTGTGGCGTGACGTGCTGGCCGCCCCTGTGGACGGCCCGGAGGCGGACTTCTTCGCCTCGGGCGGCGGATCGCTGTCGGCGGCCCAGCTGGTGGCGCAGCTGCGGCAGCGCTATCCCCAGGTGACCGTCGCCGATCTGTTCGACCATCCCCGCCTCGGCTCGCTGGCCGGGTTCCTCGACGAACTCGACCCGCCGCCCGACGTCGTCCGGCGCGAGGTGCGGCCGGTGCCGCGCACCAGCCAGGCCGTCCAGGTGGCCCTGACACTGCCGCTGGCCACGCTGACCGCTCTGCAGTGGGTGGTCTGGCTCGGGCTGATCAACAACATCGCCGCCCGCTTGGACCTGGTCAGCTGGGCGGTTCCGGTGAACTGGTGGCTGCTGCTGGCCGGGTTCGTGCTCTTCGTGTCCCCGGTCGGCCGGATGGGCATCGCGGTGCTGTTCGCTCGCATGCTGCTCGGCGGTCTCGAGCCGGGCACCTACCGCCGCGGCGGCCCGGTGCATCTGCGGGTGTGGCTGGCCGAACGGCTCGCCGAAGCCAGCGGTGCAGAGAACCTGGCGGGCGCGCCGTGGATGGTCTATTACGCACGCGCCCTGGGCAATTCCATCGGCAAGGGTGTCGACCTGCACTCCGCTCCGCCGGTGACCGGCATGCTGAAGATCGGGCATCGGTGCTCGGTGGAACCCGAGGTCGACCTGACCGGGTACTGGATCGACGGCGACCAATTCCACGTCGGACCCATCAGCGTCGGAAACGACGCGACGATCGGCGCGCGCACCACCCTGCTGCCCGGTGCGGTCATCGGTAAGAACGCCGACGTCGCGCCGGGATCCGCGGTCGTGGGGAAGGTCAAGAACGGCCAGTACTGGAAGGGGTCGCCGGCGGTGAAGTCGGGCAAGGCCCGCCACCCCTGGCCGGATCACCGCCCGCCTCGCGCACCGCTGTGGGTCGCCGTCTACGGCGTGACGTCGATGCTGCTGGGCGCGGTCCCGCTGGCCGCACTCGGCGCCGGGCTGGCCGTGACCGCCTGGGCGGTGCGGGATACGCCATCGGTGGCACAGGCGGTGCTGCCCGCGTTGCTGTGGTCTCCCGTCGCCACGCTGGTGGCCGTCCTCGTGTACGCCGTGATCACGCTGGCCGGGGTGCGGCTGATGTCGCTGGGGCTGCGCGAGGGGTATCACCCCGTGCGCAGCCGCGTCGGCTGGCAGGTGTGGGCCACCGAACGCCTCCTCGACGCAGCTCGCACCTACCTGTTCCCGCTCTATGCGAGCCTGCTGACCCCGTGGTGGCTGCGCGCACTGGGCGCGAAGGTCGGCCGCGACACCGAGATCTCGACCGCGCTGTTCACCCCGAAATTCACGACCGTCGAGGACGGCGCCTTCCTGGCCGACGACACGATGGTCGCCACCTACGAACTCGGCGGCGGCTGGATCCATGTCGGGCCCGCCAAGATCGGAAAGCGGGCATTCCTCGGCAATTCCGGCATCACCCAACCGGGCCGCAAGGTGCCCGACGACGGACTGATCGCCGTTCTCTCGGCCACCCCGCACAAGGCGAAGGCCGGCTCCTCGTGGCTGGGCAGCCCGCCGGTGCGCCTGCGCCGCCATCCGACTGCCGCGGACGCGTTGCGCACCTTCGCTCCCTCGGCACGTCTCAAGGCGATTCGCGGCGCGGTGGAGACCTGCAGACTGATCCCGATGGTGGTGACCTTCGCGATCGGAGTCGGAGTCCTGATGTCATTGCAGGCGTTGGCCGTTCGCTTCGGCTACCTGGCGGTTGCCCTACTCGGTGGAGTGGTGCTGCTGGCCGCCGGCGCCGTCGCCGGCGCGATCGCAGTGGTCGCGAAGCGCGTGGTGGTGGGCCGCATCGAGGCGATCGAACACCCCCTGTGGTCGTCGTTCGTGTGGCGCAACGAGGTATCGGACACCTTCGTCGAGTCCGTCGCGGCCCCCTGGTTCGCGCGGGCGGCTGCCGGCACCCCGGTGATGAACCTGTGGCTGCGGGGGCTGGGCGCCCAGATCGGCCGCGGCGTCTGGTGCGAGTCCTACTGGCTGCCCGAGGCGGACCTGGTCACCCTCGGCGACGGCGCGACCGTCAACCGCGGCTGCGTGGTCCAGACCCATCTGTTCCACGATCGGATCATGCGGATGGACACCGTGGTGATCGAACCCGGTGCGACGCTGGGCCCGCACTGCGTGGCGCTGCCCGCGGCACGGGTGGGTGCCGGAGCGACGGTCGGACCGGGCTCGCTGGTGATGCGCGGTGACGAGGTGCCGCCCTCGACCCGCTGGCAGGGCAACCCGATTGCGCCGTGGGATCAGTTGCGCAAGAAGCGCAGCGGGGCCGCACAGAAGAAGAAGTCTGCCAAGACTTCCGAGGGCTCCGCCGCGTGACGCGTTCGAAGAAGTCGAAGGCTCCGGTGATCGACCCGTATGTCCCCGACAGCGGCAATTTCGGTTACCGGGTGTCCCGCTACGAACTCGACATCGAGTACAAGGTCGCGATCAACCGGCTGACCGGTACGGCGTCGATCACCGCCGTCACGTTGGCCGCCCTGCGCACCTTCACCCTGGACCTCTCGCACCATCTGAGGGTCACGAAGGTGTCGGTCAACGGACGTCGGCCGACCCAGTTCTCCTGCACCCACGGCAAATTGAGCGTCACGCTGGCCGCACCGCTGGCGGCGGGCGCCGCGCTGGTGATCGAGGTGCGCTACGGCGGGACGCCGCGTCCGGTGCGGTCCATGTGGGGTGACGTCGGATTCGAGGAGCTGTCCAACGGCGCGCTGGTGGCGGGCCAGCCCAACGGCGCCCCGTCGTGGTTCCCCTGCGATGACCATCCCAGTTCCAAGGCCAGCTACCGCATCCAGATCAGCACCGACAGCCCGTACCGCGCGGTCGCCAACGGAGAACTGGTGTCTCGCCGCGTACGGGCCGGACACACGGTGTGGACCTACGAACAACCCGAACCCACGTCGACGTATCTGATCACCCTGCAGATCGGTATGTACGACATGCACCGGTTGGCCAAGAGCCCGGTCGCCATGCACGCGGCGCTGCCGGACCGCTTGCGCGACAACTTCGATCACGACTTCGGCCGTCAGCCACAGATGATGAAGGTGTTCGTCAAGTTGTTCGGCCCCTACCCGCTGGCCAGCGGTTACACCGTCGTGGTGACCGATGACGACCTCGAGATCCCGCTCGAGGCCCAGGGCATCTCGATCTTCGGCGCCAACCACTGCAGCGGTGACCGCAGCGCCGAGCGGCTGATCGCCCACGAACTGGCGCACCAGTGGTTCGGCAACTCCGTCACCGTGCGCCGCTGGCGCGACATCTGGCTGCACGAGGGTTTCGCCTGCTATGCCGAATGGTTGTGGTCGGAGCACTCCGGCGGTCGCAGCGCCGACGAATGGGCGCAGCACTACCACCGCAGGCTCGCCGGTGCACCCCAGGACCTGATCCTGACCGATCCCGGGCCGCGGGACATGTTCGACGACCGGATCTACAAGCGTGGCGCGCTGACCCTGCACGTGCTGCGCGGTCGGATCGGCGACAAGAACTTCTTCGCGCTGCTCAAAGACTGGACCACGCGACATCAGCACGGCACCGCCTTCACCGACGACTTCACCGGGCTGGCGGCCAACTATGCGCGCGAGTCACTGCATCCGCTGTGGGATGCCTGGCTCTACTCCGAGGAACTCCCGGATCTGTGACGGACGCGGCGCCGTCGACGGGACCGGTGGCCCGCAGCGGCGTCGCGCGGGTCGCGGTGGCATCAGCGCTGACGGCGCTGTGTGGTTACACCATCCTGTACCTGGCCGCGCGCGATCTGGAACCTGCCGTGTTCTCGGTGTTCGGGGTGTTCTGGGGCGCCTTCGGTTTCGCCTCCGGCGCGGCGAACGGCCTCCTGCAGGAGGCGGCCCGCGAGGTCCGGGAGGCGTCCGGTGTTCTGGCCGCACCCCGGCACACAGCGCCGCGAACCCGGCCGATGCGCATCGCCGCGGGCGTCGGCCTGGCCGCGGCGGCGCTGATCGTGGGCACTTCACCGCTCTGGTCGGCTCACGTGTTCGCCGAGTCGATGTGGCTCTCGGTGCTGTTGCTCAGTGCGGGTCTGGCCGGGTTCTGTCTGCACGCGACGCTGCTGGGAATGCTGGCCGGGACGAACCGCTGGACCGAGTACGGCGCTCTGATGGTCACCGATGCGATGATCCGGGTGGCCGTCGCGGTGGCGACCTTCGTCATCGGCTGGGGCCTGGTCGGATTCCTGTGGGCGACGGTCGCCGGCGCGGCCTCGTGGTTGCTGTTGCTGATCGCCTCACCCGCGGCGCGGGCCGCCGCACGGATACGCCCGCCCGGCACCACGGCCGGCTATCTGCGGGGCACGTTCCACTCGATCACCGCCGCAGGCGCCAGCGCCATCCTCGTCATGGGCTTCCCGGTGTTGCTCAAAGCCACCTCAGGTGATCTGGGCGCCGCGGGGGGTGTGGTGATCCTCGCGGTGACGCTGACCCGGGCGCCGCTGCTCGTGCCGCTCACCGCGCTGCAGGGCAATCTGATCGCCCACTTCGTGGACCGGCGCGACCAGCGATTGCGGGCGCTGGCCCTGCCTGCCGCGGTGGTCGCCGGCGTCGGCGCCGTCGGGGTGGTGGCCGCGGGATTCATCGGGCCGTGGCTGCTGCGCGCCGGATTCGGACCCGCCTACCGCGCCGATGGCGCGCTGCTGGCCTGGCTCACCGCCGCCGCGGTCGCGATCGCACTGCTGACCCTCACCGGTGCCGCGGCCGTTGCGGCCGCGCGGCACCGGGCATACTCCATCGGTTGGGTGGGCGCGACGGTCGGTTCGGTGCTGTTGCTCCTGCTCCCGCTCGATCTGCAGACCCGCACCGTCGTCGCGTTGATGTGCGGGCCGCTGATCGGGATCGCGGTGCACCTGGCCGCGCTGGCACGCAGGACGTGAGGAGAGAGCAATGACCTGGCTTGTGACAGGCGGGGCCGGCTACATCGGCTCCCATGTGGTGCGCGCCATGCAGGATGCGCAGATCCCGGTCGTGGTCATCGACGACCTGTCGACGGGTCTCGAACAGTTCGTGCCGGATTCGGTGCCGTTCGTGCGCGGCACGCTGCTCGACGCCGACCTCGTGACGAGCACGCTGCGTGAGCACTCGGTCCGCGGGGTGATGCATATCGCCGGGTACAAGTACGCCGGGCTGTCGGTACAGCGGCCGCTGCACACCTATGAGCAGAACGTGTCGGCGATGGTGACGCTGCTCAAGGCGATGGAGGAGACCGGCGCCGACAAGGTGGTGTTCTCCTCCAGCGCAGCGACGTTCGGCACCCCTGACGTCGACATCGTCGACGAGAACACCCCCACCAATCCCGAATCTCCCTACGGTGAGACCAAACTCATCGGCGAATGGCTGCTGCGCGACGTAGGTCGCGCCACCGGGCTCAGCCACACCAGTCTGCGGTACTTCAACGTCGTGGGTTCCGGCTCGCCGGAGCTCTACGACGTCAGCCCGCACAATCTGTTCCCGGTGGTGTTCGACATGCTCTTTCGGGGCGACATCCCACGGATCAACGGCGGCGACTACCCGACGCCGGACGGCACCTGCGTGCGCGACTACGTGGACGTCTCCGACCTCGCGCTGGCCCACGTCGCCGCCGCTCGACGCCTCGACGCGGGGCAGTCCGTCGAACCGGTCTACAACCTCGGCAGCGGAGCGGGCACCTCGGTGCGCGAGATCATGACCGCGATCCGCACCGTCACCGGCATCGACTTCGAACCGACGATCATGCCGCGCCGCCCGGGGGACCCGGCGCGCATCGTCGCTGCCGGCGATCTCGCGGCCCGCGATCTGGATTGGAAGATGCGCCACTCGCTGGAGGACATGGTTGCCTCGGCATGGGCGGCGCGTCAGGCCGCCGGAGGCGGCCATCCGCGGTAACCGCGTCGCCCAGATCGCCGTCGCACTCATCGCCGCCCATCTGGCGGTGCGGGCGGTGCTGGCTTTCGGTGGGTTCTTCTACTGGGACGATCTGATCCTCATCGGTCGGGCCGGTACCCAGGGACTGTTGTCGCCGTCGTTCCTGTTCGACGACCATGACGGCCACGTCATGCCGGGGGCGTTCCTGTTGTCGGGCGCGATCATCCGAGTGGCGCCGTTCAGCTGGTGGCTCGCGGCGCTCAGCCTGGTCGTGCTGCAGTTGCTGGCGACGCTGGCGCTGCTGCGGGCGCTGCACACCATCCTCGGGTGGCGTCCGGTGCTGCTGATCCCGTTGGTGTTCGCGTTGTTCACCCCACTGGCGGTGCCCGGGTTCGCTTGGTGGGCAGCAGGATTGAACTCGCTGCCGATGATCGCGGCATTGGCGTGGGTGTGTGCCGACGCAGTGTTACTGGTGCGCACCGGAATCCAACGCTATGCGGTGACCGCGGTGCTCGTCTACGTCGGCGGCCTGATGTTCTTCGAGAAGGCGGCGGTGATCCCGTTCGCGGCGTTCGCGGTCGCCGCGCTGCTGGCCTACGTCGGCGGTGACCGGGCGGCGGTCGTGACGGTGTGGCGGCGCGGGATACGACTGTGGGCGGCGGCGGGGGCGGTCACCGTGGCGTGGGTCGGGGTCTATCTGCTCGTCGTCGACCAGCAGCGGTGGAGTCTCGACTTCGCCATGACGTGGGATCTGTTGTGGCGTTCGGTCACTCACGGCATCGTGCCCGGTCTGGCCGGCGGTCCGTGGGAGTGGCAGCGCTGGGCGCCGGCCTCGCCGTGGGGAACGCCGACCGGCGCGGTGATGATCCTGGGCTGGCTGGCGCTGGCGGCGGTGTTCGCGGTGTCGGTGGCGCGTAAGCAGCGGATCGGTCCGGTATGGGCGGTGGCCGTCGGCTACGCCCTGGCCTGCCAGGTGCCGATTTATCTGATGCGGTCATCGAGGTTCACCGCGCTGGAACTGGCTCAGACGCTGCGTTATCTACCCGATTTCGTCGTGGTGTCGGCGCTGCTGATGGCGGTGGGGTTCTGTGCGCCGAACCGCGGGGGATCCGGATGGCTGAACACGTCGGCGGCCCGCACCGCGGTGGTGGTGACGGCGGTCGTGGCGTTCGTCGCGAGCAGCGCGTACTCGACCGTGACGTTCAACCGCATCTGGCGGGACAGCCCGGTGCCGGCGTACATCGCCAACGCGCGGGCGGGGTTGGCCGAGGCCCGGGCGAACTCGAACGCCCCGATGCTCGACCAGGAGGTCGATCCGCTGATCCTGCAGCGGGTGGCATGGCCGGAGAATTTGGCCAGCCACATGTTCGCGCTGCTCGACGACCGGCCCGAGTTCGCGGCCGCCACGACCGACCTGCGGATGCTCGACCGGCAGGGCCGCGTCGTCGACGCCCTGGTGACCTGGGTGCGGGCGATCCGGCCGGGGCCGGCACAGCAGTGTGGATACCTGGTGCAGCCCGACTTCCCGGTGCGGATGCCGCTGGACGGGCCGCTGCTCCCCGCCGATTGGACCGCGGAGATCAATTACCTGGCCAACAGCGACGGTTCACTGACGATGAGCCTCGCCGAGGGACCCGAGGTGAAGGTGCCGGTGCGACCAGGCCTCAACCGGGTTTTCGTGCGGCTGGCCGGAGCCGGGGATGCCGTGAACGTCCGGGCCAACACCGCGGCGCTGTCGGTGTGCATCTCGCCGGGGCCGGTCGGATTTGTGGCACCTCGCTGAGCTCCTGCAGCGACTGCACGGTTGTTGCACACATCGGTCGAGTAGACCCGTCAACAACCGTGCGGTCGCGGTCGAAGAGGTGCTACAGGCGCTCCCAGCCGTACGCGATACTTGAGCACATGGCGTTGCGAGGGACGACGCGCACATGAGCGCAATCGACGGTTTCTATGCGACGTGGAACGACGCCCGCGAGACGTTCGGCCAGGGTGCACCGCAGACGGGCGCGGATTTCGACAACAGTGCTCAGCTACGCAATCTGGGCTCCGGTCTGGATGATGCCAAGCCTGGCGAGAAGTGGTCCGGCGCAGCGGCGTCCGGCTACGAGAAGGCCAACAACGATCATCAACAGGTGTTCACCAGGCTCGCCGAGCTCGATCGGAAGCTCGCGCAGCAGGTCGACCGGTCGGCTCAGGTGGTCGACACCGGGCGGCAGAACCTCGACTCCGTCAAGCAGTGGGTGACCGACGCAGTCAACAGTGTGCCGCCCGGTAAGCAGCGTGACGCGATGCTGTTGCAGATCGCCAACAGGGGCCTGGGCCAGCTCACCGAGGTGGTGAAAACCTCAAACGACGACCTCAACGGTGTCGGCCAGGATATTCGCAAGCTCAAGGGCGAATACGACGAGGCGGGGAATCAGCGGTTCAGCCAGGACGGGAAGAAGCCCGAGGAGAAAAAGGACGAAGAGAAGAAGCGTGGCGAGAGCCCCGAAATCCAGCTAGTGGCTAATGAAGAGCAGATGGGTCCCGTACCGCCTGCCCAGCAAGCCGAGCAAGACGTTCAGGACGCGCTGGCGGGCAACCAAGACGCCGCGGGACGCGTCGAGGACGTCATCGGTGACATCGAGCCGGGTCAGCCGTTGACGCCCGAGCAACAGTCCTACCTCAGCCAAATGCAGGCTCAGCAGAATGGCATGACGGTGGAAGAGCTCAAGACGGCCGAACAGCGACTCGGCGATCACCGGGACATCATCGGCGACTCATGGCAACTGATGAGTAATGAGAATGTGCAGTTCCCCGAGACGGAGAAGACACCGGAAGCCCTCGACGACCCGAACAAGATGACGAATGGCGGCTTCGACAAGTTGCCACAAAGCGTGCAGGAAGCCGTTAAGTCTCCAGGCGTCCTCTATGCCGAGCACATGCGAGACATTTCCAACATCGTCCGCGACGGGGACCCAGCGCTCCAGACCGGAACCCAGCTCGATCGCGAGATGCTCAACAAAGCCGACCGCATGATGGACGCGCCCATGTGGGAGAAGGATCCCGCCTCTGTGAACGGCGTCGAGATTCGTGATGACGGCAAGGATTACGACATCGAGGGCAACGTCCTCAACCGCGATCCGTACCTCGATCCCGTCGTGTCCGACATATTCACCTCGGCTGGGCGCGACCACCAAGCGGTCGCTGCGCTCGTGACCGGCGAACAGGGAGACGACTTCCTCCACGACGTCACACACCACGCCTGGAACGACAAGGGTGCGGCGGCAGGCTCATTGTTCAGTTGGACTGGCCCCGAAGCAACTGGCCCCAATGCTGGCATTGCGGCCGAAACGGCGGAGGCATACTCGAGATACATCGGTAGCCATGACAGTGAACTGCTCTCGTTGAACAATCGCACCATCGGCGACATGAACCCCCACTTGGTTCAGGGGATGGCAGTGGGTCTCACGCCCTACATTCCCGACATCGCAGGTCTATCCGAAGGACAGATGCCCGGCTTCGATCCCATAGACGGCCCAGGTTCACTCGAGAAAGGCTTGATGGCGAACGCCAAAGGCGTTTTCTCCGTTATAGGCACCGACGATGCGGCGAGTGTGCTTTTCAACGGGGCCGCGCTTCAGGAAGCAGCCAACAGCCAACAGCAGTTCGCTCAGGAATTCAAGAACCAGCCGGGCGACACGACGCCACAATCCAGGCACTTGAGCGACGCCGCGACGCTACAGGGATTGGTGGACGCCGGCATGCACAACGCTCTTTCCCACGAGAAGCTCAACGGTCTGGATCTCGAGAAGGCCGTCTACGACGCAAAATCGCAGGCCTTTGATATGGACAAGACCATCATCGAGCAGATCGCGAACAAGTTCCCCTACGTCGGCGAAGTCGCCGGCCCCGCTGTGGACATACTGGGACCGGCGTATAAGGACTCGATAATCGGCTTGCCCCCTACTGAGGCGCCGACCGACAACAACGGGAACTTCATCGTTCCGGATCTCGCCGCATCTGCGGCAAACGCGCAGATCGTCGGCGCATTGATCAACCAAGGCGTCGAGGTACCGCAGTTGCCGGAAGGCTGGACCACGGGCGAAGGTAGCGAAGCTCGGGTGAAGTCGTTCGCCGAGCTCCAGGCAGCCAATCCGAACCTCGACTACGCCGACTACAACGAAGCCATCGCTCGTGCCGCAGAGGCGGCGATGGGGCAGGGGCTCGCAGATGACGTGAACGATGCGGTCACTTCTCGCTATAACCAGGTGACTGAAGTGCTCGATCCGCAGAGCAATCAACCGGGAGGATGATGATTCGCCGTCTCAAGCCGATGATCCTCATGTCGGCGATATCGGTCGCGGCCGTCTCATCTGCTTGCTCGTCGAACGAGGAGCCTGCTGCACCGCCCCCACAGCCGACGGTGGAACGGTGGTCGGGCTTGGCCCAGGATGTCCGTCAACGTTGGACTGCAGCCAGCGGAATAGATTTGTTGCGGGGACCGGCCGTGGTCGTACGGGCTTACACCGAGTCGTACAACTTGGCCAACATCATGGGCAGTACCGAATACGTATACCCGGGCTTTGACCGGGCGGTTGCGCAGGACGACCGAGACGGTACCGGTCCTCGCCCAGATGTGACCGGCCCGAAGGCCGATGCGCTTATCGGCAACTTGCTGAACTCCATCGTGCGCGTCGAGAGTGCCGGACGTGACGTCGAAGCTGTTGTCTGCCATTGGTATTTCGCTGCGGGTGTCGTCCAATCCGATGGTTCGGTGTCTCCGTACGCACCAACGAGCCAACCAGTTCTCACGCGAATCTCCATGACGGCGCCCGCACCCGACGACTCAACGCATTCTGCTGCGCAACGCGGGCCACTTCCAGCACCCGTCGACGATGTGTTCGGCAATTGGCGTGTGAAAAAACGAGATTACGCGTCCGCCGACGTACCACCGGGGCCGGACTGGCCGGCATACGCTGCCGACCGCGACGCATGCGTCGCGGCAGCGCCGGCGCCGCCAGAAGTGCGCGAGGCCCTTATCACCGGTAAGCACACCCGCGCGGATTATCCGACGCTTCCCGCAGAGCCCGGCTGGCCGAGAGCCTCAGACCAATAGCTGTCAAATGTTCCTCCTGGGCTCCGCAATACGCACCGAGGATGGAACCGCCGAGGCCCCGCACACCTCCGGGGGCCGGCCGTGCGATTGTCGTACGCATCCATCGAGTAGACCGGTCACAACCGTGCACTCGCGCTCGGAACAGGCGCTTCGGGGCCTCCCAGCCGTGCCAGCTGAGGTTCGAAATCGTGTCGCGTCTGGTTCGTAGCAGCGATCCCCGCATCAGACCCGGTTTCTTCGGACCGGACGGTGGTCTACTTTCGCCGAGCAAAGTCGGCGGCGCTCAGTGGAGCCTTTACGACGCACAACTTTCCAATTACTTGGCTGCTTATCCGAATCTCACGGCAGCCATCGCCGACTTCGGCGTCACCTATAACCGGATTGCCAACGCTTCGCCACCGGCCGGGTCGTAACGGGTTGAGATCGACCGCTATCAGAATGACGCCCTCACCGCGCACGAGACCGCCGGGACCGTCCACCACGCCCGGCGCTCACTCCGGATTTCCTCAAGCCAACTCGGCATGAACGCCGCCCGGGAGGCGTTGGAAGGTCCGTGACCCACATCACCCACCACCGCATCACCGTCGACGGCATCGACACCTTCTACCGCCAGGCCGGCCCCGCCGACGCACCCGTACTGCTGCTCCCCCACGGCTACCCGGCGTCGTCCTACGTCTACCGCAACCTCATGGCAGGTCTCGGCCACCGGTGGCGCCTCATCGCCCCCGACTTACCCGGATTCGGTTACAGCGCAACGCCTTCGCACACCGAGTTCGGCTACACCTTCGCGGCCTATGCCGACTTCCTGCAGTCCTTCGTCGACGCCATGGAACTGGACCGCTACGTCATCTGGCTGCACGACTACGGCTCCCAGTTCGGCTTCCGCCTCGCCATGGCCCACCCCGACCGCGTCGCGGGGCTCATCATCCAGAACGGCGACATCTACGAGGACGCCTTCGGTCCGAAGTACGACTTCCTCAAGGAATCGTGGAGCAACCCCGGTCCGGCCGCTCGCCGCACAATTGCCCAGCACGTGACGCTCGAAGGCTTCGAAAGCGAGTTCCGCGGCGAACTGCCCGACGACGTCGCCGACCGCATCAGCCCAGACCTGTGGACTCTGCACTGGTCGCTGATGTCGACCCCGGAGCGCGTCGCGAACCTCATCCACCTGCTCGAGGACCAGCCCAACACCCTGGCCTGGTTCGCCGACGAGCAGGCCTATCTGCGCGAGCACCAGCCGCCCACCTTGATCGTCTGGGGACCGTATGACGGTTACATGCCCGAGCAGTCCGCCCGCGCCTATCACCGCGACCTGCCCGACGCCCCGCTGCACCTGTTCGGCGGCGGACACTGGCTACTCGAGACGCACCTCGACGAGGTACTGCCGGTGGTCGAAGGATTCCTGACACAGACCTACCGGGCGTGACAACGAAAGTGGAGCCGCCTAGGAGAATCGAACTCCTGACCTATTCATTACGAGTGAATCGCTCTACCGACTGAGCTAAGGCGGCGCACCCAGCGCAAACCGGGCGGCACGAGTCTACGACAGCGCCTACCCGGCCTCCAAAGTCAGTCCCGCAAGGCCTGACCGACCGTCGCCACCATCGCGTCCACCGCGAACTTCGGCTTCACGTTGACCGCGAGCGCCTCGCGGCACTCCAGCACCGCCTCGATGCAGCGCAGCAGCTTCTCCGGCGATGCGTGCGCGGCCATCGCGGCCACCTTGTCCGCCATGTCCGGGTGCTGTGCCTGCACCGCGCCCGCTCCGGACGACACCAGCAACGCGTCGCGGAAGTACGTCGCGAGATCGATCAGCGCCCGGTCCAGGGCGTCGCGCGACGCCCTCGTCTGCCGTGACTTCTGCCGCTTCTCCAGGTCCCGGATCGCGCCGGTCGCGCCACGCAGCGCGCCGGCGGTGCCCTTACCCGTCCCGCCTGCCCCCAGCGCAGTACGCAACTCCTCGGTCTCGGCTTCGTTGCGGTCCACGGTCAACGCCTTGGCCTCGGCGTCCGCCGACGCCACGAGTTCCTCGGCGGCGGCATACGCCCGCGACGGCGTCGCGGCGTCGCGGGCAAGGCTCAGCGCGCGCTGACGCCGGTCTCGCGCCTCAGCGTCGACGACCAGCCGGCGCGCGCGCCCCACGTGTCCGCCGCTGACCGACGCCGCCCAGGCCGCCTCCTGCGCCGAAAGTCCGTCGCCGTCGATGAGCACTCTGGTGATCGCCTCCACCGACGGAGTCACCAGCGCCACGTGCCGGCAGCGTGACCGAAGGGTGATCGCGATGTCCTCGGGATCGACAGACGGTGCGCACAGCAGGAAGACCGTCGACGGGGGCGGCTCCTCGACAACCTTGAGCAGGGCATTGGCGGCGCCTTCGGTGAGCCGGTCGGCGTCCTCGATCAAGACGATCTGCCAGCGCCCGGTACCCGGCCGGCGCGACGCGATCTGCACGATGCCGCGCATCTCGTCCACGCCGATGGACAGCCCCTCGGGGATGATCCGGCGGACGTCGGCGTGGGTGCCGGCCATCGTCGTACTGCAGGCGCGGCACTCACCGCACCCTGGCGCACCGTCGGAGGTGCACTGCAGCGCGGCGGCGAAGCACAGCGCGGCGATCGACCGGCCCGAGCCCGGCGGACCGGTGATCAGCCACGCATGCGTCATCGATGTGGCGCCCACGACCCTGCCGCCCTCGGTGTGCGGAGTATCACCGCGCGCCGCCAGCGCGGCGCCCACCAACTCGGCCTCGACGGCCTGTTGGCCCACCAAACGCGAAAAAACCCCGCCCATCACCGCCAACAGTAGTGGTCGAGCCGACACGACTCTCCCGACAGCACCGCATACCGTCGGGTTCGCCCGATACGGTGATCGGGTGGCAACGCAAGCGGCACCCATCGGGCGGATCAGCGCATTCGTGCGCTGGGTCGCGCGCACGCCGTGGCCGGTGTTCACCCTCGGCATGGTGCAGGCCGACATCATCGGCGCTCTGTTGCTGTTCGGATTCCTGCGTTTCGGCCTGCCTCCCGAGGACCGGGTTCAGCTGCAGGATCTGCCCGTCTTCAACCTGGCGATCTTCCTGGGCTACCTGTTCGTGTCCTTCACGGTCGGCGCCTACCTCAGCCTGCGACTGCTGATCCCGGTCATCCGCTGGCAGCGCCGCGACACGCTGCTCGCCGACGGCGACCCCAACACCACCGCGCTGGCCCGGACCCGCGCCCTGCGCATGCCCTTCTACCGGACGGTCATCAGCCTGGCGAACTGGTGCCTGGGCTCGATCGTGTTCATCGTCGCGAGCTGGCCGGTGGCCAGCAAGTCGGCGCCCGTCGTCGCGGTCGCCACCGCACTCGGTGCGACGGCCACCGCGATCATCGGCTACCTGCAGTCCGAGCGGGTGCTGCGGCCGGTCGCCGTTGCTGCGCTGCGCGAGGGCGTCCCGGAGAACTTCCGCGCCCCCGGCGTGATTCTGCGCCAGGTCCTCACGTGGGTACTGTCCACCGGCGTTCCGCTGCTGACCATCGTGCTGGCCCTGGTTGCCAGCCAGTTCGAGGTGCTGTCCGCACCCGCCGAACGGCTGACCATGCCCCTGTTGTTGCTGGCCATCGCCGCGCTGCTGATCGGGCTCTCGGGCACGGTGCTGGTGGCCATGTCGATCGCCGATCCGCTGCGGCAGCTGCGGTGGGCGCTCGGGGAGGTGCAGCGCGGCAACTACAACGCCCACATGCAGATCTACGACGCCAGCGAGCTGGGCCTGCTGCAGGCCGGTTTCAACGACATGGTCCGCGACCTGTCCGAACGACAACGGCTGCGCGACCTGTTCGGTCGCTACGTCGGCGAGGATGTGGCGCGCCGCGCGCTGGAGCGGGGCACCGAACTCGGCGGGCAGGAACGCGACGTCGCGGTCCTGTTCGTCGACCTGGTCGGTTCCACCCGGCTCGCCGCCACCATCGCCGCCGCGGACGTCGTCAATCTGCTCAACGAGTTCTTCCGGGTCGTGGTGGACAGCGTCAACCGCCACGGTGGCTTCGTCAACAAGTTCCAGGGTGACGCGGCGCTGTGCATCTTCGGCGCCCCGATCGAACACCCTGACGCGTGCGGCGCGGCGCTCGCGGCGTCCCGCGAACTGCACGACGAGCTGATCAAGGTGCTGGGCCAGACCGAGTTCGGAATCGGGGTGTCGGCGGGCCGGGCGATCGCCGGGCACATCGGCGCCCAGGCGCGCTTCGAGTACACCGTGATCGGCGACCCCGTCAACGAGGCCGCCCGCCTCACCGAGCTGGCCAAGCTGGAACGGGGGCACGTACTGGCCTCGGCGATCGCCGTCAGCGGGGCGCTCGATTCCGAAGCGCTGTGCTGGAACGTCGGCGAGACCGTGGAACTGCGCGGTCGCATCGCGCCCACCCAGCTCGCCCGGCCGATCAATCTGATGTCGCCGCGGGAACTGACCAGCGACTCCCGCTAGGCCTTCTTGGCCGGCCTCTTCGCGGCCGCCTTCTTGGCCGGCGCCTTCTTCACAGCTTTCTTGACGGCCTTCTTCTTCGCCGGTCCGCGCGCCCGGCGTTCGGCCAGCAGTTCCGACGCCCGTTCGTCGGTGATCGACAGCACGTCATCGCCCTTGCGCAGGCTCGCGTTGGTCTCACCGTCGGTGACGTACGGCCCGAAGCGGCCGTCCTTGATCACCATCGGCTGCCCGCTGGCCGGATCGGTACCGAGCTCGCGCAGCGGGGGCGCCGAAGCGGCCTGCCGCCCACGGCGTTTCGGCTCCGAGTAGATCTTCAGCGCCTCGTCGAGGGTGATGGTGAACATCTGCTCTTCGTTGGCCAGCGAACGGGAGTCGGTGCCGCGCTTGAGGTATGGGCCGTAGCGGCCGTTCTGCGCGGTGATCTCCTCTTTCGTCTCCGGGTCAATGCCCACCACCCGCGGCAGCGACAGCAGCTTGAGCGCGTCCTCGAGCGTCACCGTCTCCAGATCCATGGTGCGCAGCAGCGATCCGGTGCGCGGCTTGGGGCCGGTCGGCTTCTTACCCTTCTTGGCACCGCTGCCCGCAGCTCCGTCGTCGGGGTCCTCCGGCGGGTCCGGCAGTATCTCGGTGACATACGGACCGTAGCGACCGTCCTTGGCGACGATCTCGTGTCCGGTCTCCGGGTCGATACCCAGCGAGCGGCCCTCCTGCGGTGTGGAGAACAGCTTTTCGGCCAGCTCGAGGGTCAGCTCGTCGGGGGTCAACTCGTCTTTGAGGTTGGCCCGCTGCGGGGTGAGCTCACCGTCGTCACCGACCACCATGCGTTCGAGATACGGTCCGTTTCGGCCGACCCGCACGTTGATCGCGCGGCCATGGTCGTCGTCGAAGAGCTTGATGGAGTTGACTTCTCGGGCGTCGATCTCTTCGAGGTTGCCACCCACGAGCTTCTTGAGGCCGCCGGAGCGGGCGATCGAATCCTCGACGCCGTGGTCGCCACCGAAGTAGAAGTTGTTGAGCCAATTGGTCCGTCGTTCGTTGCCCGAGGCGATCTCGTCGAGTTCGTCCTCCATCGCGGCGGTGAAACCGTAGTCGACCAGTCGACCGAAGTGCTGTTCGAGCAACCCGATGACCGCGAACGCAACCCAGGACGGCACCAGGGCGCTGCCCTTCTTGTGCACGTATCCGCGGTCCTGGATGGTCTTGATGATCGACGAGTACGTCGACGGCCTACCGATGCCCAGGTCCTCGAGCGCCTTGATCAGCGACGCCTCGGTGTAGCGGGCCGGTGGGCTGGTCTGGTGGCCGTCGGGTGTGAGTTCCTTGGCGTCGACGCGCTGACCCTGCGTCAGGTTGGGCAGCCTGCTCTCGGCGTCGTCGGACTCGCCGCCGGCCAGCTCGTCGATGCTCTCGACGTAGGCCTTGAGGAAGCCGGCGAAGGTGATGGTGCGGCCGCTGGCGCTGAACACGACGTCTTCGCCGCCACTGCTGCGACCGCCGATGCGCAGGCTCAGCGTGGTGCCCCGGGCATCGGCCATCTGCGAGGCCACGGTGCGCTGCCAGATCAGCTCGTAGAGCCGGAACTCGTCGGTGTCGAGCTGCGCGTGCAGCTGCCCCGGGGTTTGGAACACGTCACCGGCGGGGCGGATCGCCTCGTGCGCCTCCTGCGCGTTCTTGACCTTGCGGGTGTACTGGCGTGCCGTCGGGTGCACGTATTCGTCGCCGTAGAGCTGGCGGGCCTGATTGCGGGCGGCGTCGATGGCCGACTGCGACAGCGTGGTCGAGTCGGTTCGCATATAGGTGATGTAGCCGTTCTCGTAGAGCCGCTGCGCGATGCTCATCGTGCGCTCGGAGGAGAACCGCAACTTGCGGCCGGCCTCCTGCTGCAGCGTCGAGGTCATGAACGGCGGATACGGGCGGCGGGTGTAGGGCTTCTGCTCGACCGAGGACACCGACAGCTGCGCACCCCGCAGCCCGGACGCGAGCGCGTTCGCGCCCGCCTCGTCGAGCACCAACACCTCGTCGGGTTTGCGCACCTGCCCCAGCGAGTCGAAGTCCCGGCCGCTGGCGACCCTGCGGCCGTCGACGGAGTTGAGCTTCGCGGTGAACGTGGGCGGGGTGGCCTGGGCGTCGGAGACGCTCGCGTCGAGCAGTGCACTGACATCCCAGTAGCCGGCGCTGCGGAACGCCATCCGGTCGCGTTCGCGCTGGACGATGATGCGCGTCGCCACCGACTGCACCCGGCCGGCCGACAGCTTCGGAGCCACCTTCTTCCACAAGACCGGGCTGACCTCGTAGCCGTAGAGGCGGTCGAGGATGCGTCGGGTCTCCTGGGCGTCGACCAGGTCGATGTCCAGATCTCGCGGGCTCTCGGCGGCGGCGCGGATCGCCGGTTCGGTGATTTCGTGGAACACCATCCGCTTGACCGGGATGCTCGGTTTGAGCGTCTCGAGCAGGTGCCAGGCGATGGCCTCACCCTCGCGGTCACCGTCGGTGGCGAGGTAGAGCTCGTCGACATCTTTCAGCAGGCCCTTGAGCTCGGTGACCGTGCTCTTCTTGTCCGGGCTGACGATGTAGAGCGGTTCGAAGTCGGCGTCGACGTTGACCCCGAGTCGGGCCCACGGTTCGGATTTGTACTTGGCCGGCACGTCGGCCGCCGCGCGGGGCAGGTCGCGGATGTGGCCACGCGACGATTCGACGATGTAGTCGGACCCGAGGTATCCGGCGATTTTGCGCGCCTTGGTAGGCGACTCGACAATGACGAGTCGCCGCACGCTTCCGTTCCCGCCTCGGCGGCTACCGTCAGCCAACTGTGTCTAGCTCCACTTCTTCGGTTGCCGCCCAGCAGCCGATGCTTCGTCGGCGCCCGTCGGCACCTGACAATTTGGCACCCTACGCGGACCTACGCAAACTGGCCCCACCGTTGCCCGTCACAGGACGCGCGGCCATTGTGTCAACGCGTCAACGTCCCCGGGTGGTTCCCCCACCGTCTCTACCAGGCGTGTCAGCCTCCGACGGCCGCTGATCCGCAGGGCCGGGCGGGACCCTCGGGTGCCGATCAGGGTGGGTGCGATGCCGATCCGCATCATCGCCGACGCCAGTGGCGAATGGGTGTCGGGAGCGTGTGGATCAAGGCCGAGGAGGTAGCCGTTGGGCTCCAGGGTCCCCGATGCGAGCGCCCAGGCGCGGAGCTCGCGCGGCCCGGGCAACCAGTGCGGCGGTACCGTCTTGACCGCGCCACGGGTCCAGTCCGCCGCGATCGCCACCAGCCGGGGTTCCACGGCGGTGCGCACCAACGGGTGATTCTCGTCGGTCCGCGCGATCTGCGGGTGCAGTCCGGCATCGCTGATCATCTCGGCGAGCGCCTCGGCGCGCCACAGGTCGTCCACCACCACCGACAGCCGCGCGCCCTGCTCTTTTCCGGCACCGACCAGCACGACCTGACCGGGTGCGGCGAGCAGCCCGGTGAGATCGGCGACGGCGGGTGGCACCGCCTCTGCCGAGAAGAACGACAGCTGGCTCACGGAATCGACAGTAAGCCAGCGCGCCACCGCCGGGCGATCGCCATGCGGCACGAAAAAGGGGCGCCCCCGGGGGGAGGGGCGCCCCATGCTCATCAAGTGCGGGTTCAGCGGGTGGTGACGTAGACGATGCGGTCCTCGTTGTCGTAGCGCACCGAGACGATGCTGGA
>NZ_JAFEVR010000013.1 GCF_017352375.1 Mycolicibacterium sp. S2-37 | reverse complement strand
GCCAGAATCAAACTCTCCAAACAAAACCTCAAAAGGCAATCAGGAAAATCCGATCACAACCAGACAAAAATCTGGCAAAAAAACCACACCCCCTAAACGGGAAAAAGAAGGCGCGGCACAACAAAAACAACAAACAAAAACCACCAAACACACTATTGAGTTCTCAAACAACACACCCGCCCGACCCGCGCAACGATCCCGCGGCCAAAAGCCGCGATCTCGTAGAGCGGACGGTCAGGAGCCCACCGAAGCGGACTTCCCTCTGGGAGTCTGCCGCGCTCCCCGGTCCGGAGACCGTGTCGCGGCGACCTGAGATAAGTTACGTCAGACCAAACTCGGAGTCAAATCCCCTGCTAGAAGCTGGTTTTCGACCGCTTCGGCACAGTTGTACGACCGTGCCACATCATCCAACGAGTTGGACCCCCGCGATATTCCGCTTGCCGCGGCGCACCACCAGCCAGCGGCCGTGCAGGAAGTCCGACGCCTGCGGCACCCACTCGTCGCTGTCGATCCGCACGTTGTTGACCGACACACCGCCTTCGCCGACCGTCCGCCGGGCCGCGCCCTTGCTCGCCGACAGCCCGGTCGCCACCAGCAGGTCGGTGATCGAGCTCGGGCCTCCCGGTGCGAGCTCGACGACGGAGGCCTCCTGCAGCGCCGCGGCCAGCGTCGGCTCGTCGAGCGCGTCGAGTTCGCCCCTGCCGAACAGCGCCTGACTGGCGTGCTCGACCGAGTCGGTCGCCGCCTGGCCGTGCACGAGAGTGGTCAGTTCGCGGGCCAGGCGGCGCTGAGCTGCGCGCTGGTGCGGGCGCTCCCGCGTGGCCTCCTCCAGCTCGGCCACCTCGTCGGCATCGAGGAAGGTGAACCACCGCAGATAGCCGACCACATCGGCGTCGGCGGTGTTGATGAAGTACTGGTACCAGGCATACGGGCTGGTCATGGCCGGGTCGAGCCAGAGGTTCCCGCCCCCGGTCGACTTGCCGAACTTCCTGCCTTCGGAGTCGGTGACCAGCGGCGTGGTCAGCGCGTGGACGGTGTCGCCGAGCTTCTGGCGCACCAGCCGGACGCCGGCCACGATGTTCCCCCACTGATCCGAGCCGCCGATCTGCAGCGCGCACCCGTGCCGCCGCCGTAGCTGCACATAGTCGTTGGCCTGCAGCAGCATGTAACTGAACTCGGTGTAGGACATCCCGTCACCTTCCAGCCGGCGCCGGACGGTGTCGCGGTCGAGCATCACGTTCACCGAGAAGTGCTTGCCGACATCGCGGAGGAACTCGACGGTCGAGAGCGCAGCGGTCCAGGTCAGGTTGTTCTCGACGATTGCACCGGTGGGCGAATCGTCGAACTCGACGAACCGCGACAGCTGGCCCCGGATGCGATCGGCCCAGTCGGCGACCGTGTCAGCGGTCTGCATCGTGCGTTCGCCGGTGTCACGCGGATCACCGATCATGCCGGTCGCTCCGCCGGCCAGCACGATCGGCCGGTGACCGGCCTGCTGGAACCGGCGCAACGTGAGCAGGGGCACCAGATGTCCGGCGTGCAGACTCGGCGCCGTCGGGTCGAAACCGGAGTAGAGCGTCAGCGGTCCGGCCGCGAGGTCGGCGGCCAACGCTTCGCGATCCGTCGATTGCGCGATCAGGCCACGCCAGTCCAACTCCTCGAGGATGCCGCTCGTCATGGCGACGATCTTTCCGTACGCGCCGAGGTCAGTCACTGCCGCCCAGCGCAGGCGCCCGTGGGCTGCGGCGGTACGCCGACACCTCCGGGCGGCCAGCGATCCAGAGCCGCCACGGCCGGTCGGCCGCCTTGCTGACCCCGACCCGGGGCCCCGCGGCGAACGGCCGTTCCTCTGCCAACTCGACCCGGACCGCACTGGCCGGGTCGAACACGTCCACGCCGTTGTCCTCCATCGTGATGCCCAACGCCGAACACAGATTTCCGGGGCCGCGGGCAAGTGCGGTCTCGCGCACCGCCTCTCCGCGTCGGCGCTGCGCCAGCGCATGACCGGATTCGACCGCGGCCGCGCGCAACAGCACCGCCGCCGCCTCGCCGTCGTAGGCGCAGACCACATTGGCGCAGACGTGGATCCCGTGGCTGCGATAGGTGTAGAGCCGGCCGGGAGGACCGAACATCACCGCGTTACGGATGCCCTGGCCGCGGTAGGAGTGCGCCGCCGGGTCTGGCCACGGTCCGTACGGCGGTCCGCCGTAGGCCTCGGTTTCGACGACCACCGCGCTCACACCCCGACACGTCAGCGTCGCTCCGAGCAGCCGCCGGGCGGCGGTCAGAGGATCGACGTCCAGTAGTGCGGCGGTCACCGCAGCGATTCTGCCTGTGACTCTTGACACCTCCGCGGTGGGGCATCATTATTCATCGCATGATGACTTCATCGTCTGGTGAATTCCTTGGCGGGATCGCGGTCGATATCGAGGGCCTGCGCGTCGTCCGCGGCAACCGCGTCGCCCTCGACGACGTATCGGTGCGCATCCAGCGCGGCACGATCACCGGGATCCTCGGGCCGTCGGGTTGCGGGAAAACCACGCTCATCAGGTCGATCGTTGGCACACAGATCGTCTCCTCGGGGAGTGTCACGGTGCTCGGACATCCGGCCGGCTCGCCGGCCTTGCGCCACCGGGTCGGCTACGTCACCCAGCACGCCACCGTCTACGACGACCTGCGGGTCGTCGACAACGTCCGCTACTTCGCGGCCCTGTACGGAACAGCCGTCGACGCCGCGGAAGAGGCGGTCGACGCCGTCGGCCTCACCGATCACCGCACCGCGCTCGCCGCCAACCTCTCGGGCGGCCAGCGCACGCGCGTGTCCCTGGCGTGCGCACTGGTCGCCCGCCCGGACCTGTTGGTGCTGGACGAACCCACCGTCGGCCTCGACCCAGTACTGCGGGTCGATCTGTGGACTCGGTTCGATGAACTCGCCCGCCGCGGGACGACGCTTCTCGTGTCCAGCCATGTCATGGACGAGGCCGACCACTGCGGCGAACTGCTGTTGATGCGGGAGGGCCGCCTGCTCACCCACTCCACCCCCGAGCGCCTACGGAAGGACACCGGATGCACATCACTGGAGGAAGCGTTTCTGTCCGTCATCCGGCACAGCACCGCGACCGGAGCCGGCGCAACCAGCTGAGCCCGCGGGCGTACCTCGCCACCACCGGCCGGATCCTGCGGCAGCTCGCGGCCGATCACCGCAGCGTGGCGATGATCCTCATCGTGCCCAGCCTGGTCATCACTCTGCTGTACTTCCTGTTCGTCGACGTGCCGCGACCGCCCGACGCCCCGTCCCCGTTCGACAACGCCTGTCTGATCATGCTCGGCGTCTTCCCGCTGGTCGTCATGTTCCTGATCACGTCGATCACCATGCAGCGCGAGCGGATGTCGGGCACGCTGGAGCGCATCCTCACCACGCCACTGCGGCGGGTCGACCTGCTCGCGGCGTACGGGACCGCGTTCTCGATCGCGGCGGCCGCCCAGGCGACGCTGGCGTGCCTGGTGTCTTTCTGGCTGTTGGATCTGCAGACCGCGGGCAGCCCACTGTGGGTGTTCGCGATATCGATCGTCAACGCGGTGCTCGGCGTGGGGCTAGGACTGCTATGCAGCGCTTTCGCCCGCACGGAATTCCAGGCTGTGCAGTTCATGCCCGTCGTGATCGTGCCGCAGCTGCTGCTCTGCGGCATCATCGTGCCGCGCGCGCTGCTGCCCGACTGGCTGCAGTGGATAAGCAATGTCATGCCGGCCAGCTATGCGCTCGAGGCGCTTCGCGAGGTGGGCGCCCATCCGGAGCTGACGGCGACCGCCGTCCGTGACATCGCTATCGTGGTGGCCTTCGCGGTAGCCGCGTTGTGTCTCGCGGCCGCGACGCTGCGGCGAAGGACCCCGTGAACGACGAAGGACACCACGAAGGCCAGTGACGACGAGCGCCGACAAGCGACGTCCGGGGCGCCCGCCCGGCACGTCGGACACCCGCGACCGCATCCTGGCCAGTGCCAGAGAGTTGTTCGCACGCAACGGCATCGACAAAACGTCGATCCGGTCCATCGCGGCCGGCGCGGGCGTCGACGCGGCGCTGGTGCACCACTATTTCGGCACCAAGAAGCAATTGTTCGTCGCCGCGATCCGGGCGCCGATCGACCCGATGGATGTCATCGGGCCGCTGCGCGAGGTGCCGGTAGAGCGCATCGGCTACGTCCTGCCGACGCTGTTGCTACCGATCTGGGATTCCGAGATGGGCAAGGGTTTCATCGCCACCCTGCGGTCACTACTGGCCGGCTCCGAGATCAGTCTCATCCGGTCGTTCCTGCAGGAGGTGATCGCCGCCGAGATCGGTCCGCGGGTCGACCACCCCGTCGGCACGGGCAGGATCCGTGTCCAGTACGTCGCGTCTCAGCTGGTCGGGGTGGTGATGGCCCGCTACATCCTCGAGCTGGAACCGTTCAAGTCGCTGCCGGTGGACCAGATCGCCGCGACGATCGGTCCGAACCTGCAGCGGTATCTGACCGGTGAGCTGCCGGGATACCTCTAGGCCTCCGCGCGGTCGACCAGCCGCTGGTGTTCGGCGTCGTCGGTGATGTCCACGGCCTCGTCGATGAGCAGGACAGGAATGCCGTCATCGATGCGGTAGCCGCGACGCAATCGCGGGTTGTAGAGCATCTCGTCGTCGATCAGCAGCAGCGGGCCGCGGTCCTGCGGACACACCAGGATGGAGCGCAATCGGTCGTCGAGCACGACGCTAGGCGTACGGGTTGATGTCGTATTCCGGGCCCAGGAACGGATTCTGGTCACCCGGGGGAACCCACGCGGGCGCCTTGTTCGCCGGACCGGTGCCCGGCGCCGTCAGCTGGCCCTGGGCCATGATCTTGCGCTGGTAGGCGATGGTGCCCTGAAGCGCCTCGACGAGCCGGGACTGGTTGGGTAAGAAGTCCCAGCCCTCCTGCAGCGCAGCCAGGTTCGCCGCCGACGGCCTGGCGCCCATCGAGCGCAGGCGCAGCGAGTCCTCGATGAACTTCGAGACCTGTCCGCCACCCTCGCCGGCCATGTACTTCGCGCCGATCTGGTCGAGGATGTCAGCCTGCGAGGCGGGTGCGGTGATGAGCAGGCCCGCCGCGAGCGCAGTGCTAGCGACCGCCCCGGTGAGGGCGCGACGCAAGCCGACACGGTTGGTAAACGGGTTCATCAGTCCTCCAGTCGAAGCAACGCCAGCGGGAGCCTATCAAGGCGAGCACGGTCCGGCAGGGCGTCACTGCTGGGCACTCGGCGCGACCTGCACGTCGATCCCCGGCTGCTGTGGCGCCCCGTCAACCCCTTGCCCTCCCGTCAGTTCTGCACGCACGGCCACCGTGAGCCGCTTGTAACCATTGGTATCGGCATCGAAGTACCAAGAGTTACGGCGCGACGGTTTGGGCAGGCCGGCGGCGCGCAACGGGCTGATCAACGGACGGTAGGACGCGCTCAACTTGATGTCGGGCACGACGTGCACGAGGTCGGGCGGGCTGCCGACGGGAAGGTCGGCCAGCGCCTCGGAGAGGTCCGCGGACGGCACGCTGCCGCCGGGGCAGAGTTTCAGGGCCGTCACCGCGAGGGTCTTCTCGCCGGCCTGCACCGGGTAGGTGACGGCCAGGTCGACCGCTCCGAGCCGGCCGACCGCGTCGGCGACCACCGTCGCGTACACCGGGCCGCGAGCGGTGTGGATGACGGCGCTGCGGTTGTCGACGAGCCAGAAGTCGCCGTCCTCGTCCTTGCGGAACAGGTATTCAGTCGACACCCAGGTGTCGGCCGGCGCGAACACGCCCCGCTTGACCGACGCCGTCGGGTCCACCGGACCGCGAGGGTGGGCCAACAGCACGCCGACCTCGTTGGCCTGCGCGCGGCGTACGAAGCCGCGGTCGTCTTCGAGGATGAGATCGTCGTCGGTGTCGTAGGCCGCCAGCTCGACCTGCCCACCTCCCGGTAGGGCCCGGCCCTTGCAGCCGATCTTCGCGCCGGACACGTTGGCCAGCACCGCCTGCCCGTCCGGGGTGGCGAAGAACTCGACGACGTGCGCGGGTTCGAAGATCTCGATGACGCGCTTCCACAGTCCCGATGGCATACCGGACCCGATGAATAGCCGCACCGGATGATTGCCGGTCAGCTTGAAGGAGGGGTCATCGATGATGTCGCCGAGCATCGCCCAGGTGTAGGACACCACGGTGACGCCGTACTGCCGGATCTCCTGAACGAAGCGGTCGGGCCGCAGGCCCCGCGACAGCGCGATCCGCGTGCCACCGACGACGGCTCCGCCCAGGCTGACCAGCAGACCCGACTGGTGGTGCAACGGGGTCAAGCAGTAGACCGTATCGCCCCGATCGAGGTTGGCCGCCGATGCGGTGCCGAACGCCGACAGCGCCCACCGGTAGTTGGTGATCTGGCGGGCGACCAGCTCTCCGCCGATCGAACTGAACGCGATGAAGGCGAGGTCGCGGGCGAGGCCGGGATTGGGCCGGTACCAGCCGGGCAGCGACACCTGATCCGGATCGATCTGCTCCATGTCGACGACGTCGGCGTCGGCGGGTGAGTCCAGAGCGCGGGCCTCGCCGCCGCCGAGCACCAGCACGCGCATCGGCAGCTGGCGGGCGGCTTCGAGGTGGCTGGGGTCAGCGATGATCTCCGACACCGCGCCCAGGCGGGCCGCGGCGGCGAGGTCGACGTCCGGCGGCATGAGCACCGCCACCGCGCCGAGCCGGGAGAGAGCGGCGATCGCGACGAGCGCGCTGGGTCGGGTCTCCATGAGCACACCGACCCGGGTGCCCTGGCGGACCCCGACGTCGATGAGCCCTCGCACAACGTTGTTGATCCGGCGATCGACGGCCTCGTAGGTGTGCACCCGGCCGTCGAACAGCAGGAACTCACCGCCTGGCGCCCCGCGCGCCTGCTCGGACAGAATGCGTCCCAGCGAGATCCGGGTGTGGTCGTTGATCTGGCCGAGGCGGGCCAGGCGCGGCAGGGTCCGCGCGGTCTCCACCGCCAGCGTGCGGGCCGACTTGTTCGCCGTGACCAGCGCGCCGGCCGCCGACCTGGCCGCCCCGATCGCCAGTTCGGTGGCGGCGGTGGCGGTGTGTGCGACGCGTGAGGTCAGTGACACCCCGCTCTCGAGGTGTTCTGCGGGCTGCAGCGCCATCGGGACGACCTGATCGGGCATGTCACCGGAGCCATGGAGCCAGTTGACCCAGTCGGCGACGGTCGGCAGCGTCTGCTGCGACGCCTTCGACCCGACGACCAGTCCGAAATGCCCTGCCCGGATGAGGAATTCGTACACGTCAGCCTGCGGAGCCGCGCGCTTGATACCGCGCACCGCAGCCGGTTGGCCGATGTCGTCGACCTCGCCGACGACAGCCAGCACCGGGCAGTCGATATCGGAGAGGGTGACCAATTGACCGTGGATGGCGAAGCCGCCGGTCATCATCCGGTTGTGGGCGATGAACTGCTTGAGCAGCTCGGAGATCGCCGGCCCGGACCACGCGATCCAGCCCTCGGAGGCGAGGAAGCGGCGCTGCTGTTCACGCGGCAGCAGGGCTTCGCGGTCGTGCAGCTGCAGCAGGAAGTCCAGCCGCGCCTGCGCGGTCTTGATCGGGTCGAGCATCTGGAAACCGGTGCGCGCCAACCAGCCCGGGATGTCGATGCGGCTGAAGACGTGGTCGGCCATGAAGTCGGCGGCGCCAACAGCCAGTCCGGCAGGCAGGTTCATCGGCAGCGCCGCGAGGGTGTCCACGGGTGCACCGAAGGTGATAATGCTGGCGAGATCGGACGACCGGCGGTAGGCGGCGGTCTGGTAGCAGAACATGCCGCCCTGCGAATAGCCGGCGAGGTGCACGTCGCGGCTGGTGACCTGCTTGACGGTGTCGATCGCCTTGGACAGCGCCACGACGTGGTCGGCAAGGTTGCGCTGCATGCCGCCCTCGACCTTGTCGGGCGAGCCGAAGTCGATCACCCAGGGATCGATGCCGTTACGGTGCAGGATGCCGACGGCCCCGTCGTCGCGCGTGACGTCCCACATGTCGGCCGACATCATCATCGGGTGCACCATCAGCACCGGCGGGCCTGCCGGTTTGGCGCCGGGCCTGCTGTCGGGTGGGAAGTAGCGGCGCAACCGGTACATCGGCACGCTCTCGATGATCTGGAACGGCGAAGGAACCGCGCCGGTCTCCAGGCCGCCATAGCGCAGGACCTCCAGACCGTTCTGCGCTGTCGCCACCAGCCGCCCCACCGGTCTGGTGAAAGCCGAGAGGTCCACCACGCTGACTCCCCTTCGCGTTCGCTGCCGCTCGTCATCATGGCATAGCGCCCCTGATCGGCCGCCGTGATCTGCGGCGCCGCGCCCGCATAGCCTGGAGGAGACATGGCGCATCTGCTCGGGGCTGAAGCCCTTCATCTGGAATACCCGACCAAAGTCGTGTTCGACGGGGTGTCTCTCGGCGTGAACGAGGGCGACCGGATCGGCATCGTGGGCCGCAACGGTGACGGCAAGTCCAGCTTGCTGGCCATGCTGGCGGGGCGTCGCGGCCCCGACGCGGGCCGCGTGACGGTCCGCGGCGGCGTGCAGATCGGGGTGCTCGAACAGGCCGACGACCTGGACGACTCCGACACCGTCGGGTATGCCGTCGTCGGCGATACTCCCGAGCACGTGTGGGCCGGGGACCCGCGCGGCCGCGACGTGATCGGCGGCCTACTTCACGATGTCCCCTGGGGTGCGGTCGTGGGCACGCTCTCCGGCGGGCAGCGCCGCCGGGTGGCGCTGGCCCGGCTGCTGGCCGGCGACCACGACGTGCTGGCGCTCGACGAGCCGACCAACCACCTCGACGTCGAGGCCATCACCTGGCTGGCCGAGCATCTCAAGCGACGCTGGTCCCCGTCGGCGGGCGGATTGCTGGTGGTGACGCACGACCGCTGGTTCCTCGACGAGGTGTGCACGGTGACGTGGGAGGTCCACGACCGCATCGTCGAACCGTTCGACGGCGGGTACGCGGCCTATGTCCTGCAGCGGGTGGAACGCGACCGTCAGGCCGCCACCATCGAGGCGCGCCGCCAGAATCTCGCCCGCAAGGAGCTGGCGTGGCTGCGCCGCGGCGCCCCCGCCCGCACGTCGAAGCCCAAGTTCCGGATCGACGCGGCCAACGCCCTGATCGCCGACGTGCCCGAGATCCGCGACAAGGTCGCGCTCCAGTCACTGGCGGTGTCACGGCTCGGCAAGCAGGTGGTCGACCTCCTCGACGTGTCGGTGTCCTACGGGGACCGGGAGGTGCTGCACGGCGTCGAATGGCGGATCGCCCCGGGCGAACGCACCGGCATCCTGGGCGTCAACGGCGCAGGCAAATCGACCCTGCTGGGCCTGATCGACGGTTCGGTGCAGCCGACCGCGGGCCGGGTCAAGCACGGTAAGACCGTCAAGGTCGCAACCTTGACCCAGACGCTCGACGAACTGCAGCCGCATCTCGACGATCCGGTGCGAATCGTGCTCGACAGCCTGCGCACCACCTACACGTTCGGGGCCGGCGCCAAGGCCCAGGAACTCACGCCGGGCCAACTATTGGAACGGCTCGGCTTTTCGAGCGCCCAATTGTCGACTCCGGTCAAAGACCTCTCCGGTGGCCAGCAGCGCCGCCTGCAACTGCTCCTCATCCTGCTGTCGCAACCCAACGTGCTCATCCTCGACGAGCCGACCAACGACCTGGACACCGACATGCTCGCCGCCATGGAGGATCTGCTCGACTCCTGGCCCGGCACCCTCATCGTCGTCAGTCACGATCGGTACTTCCTCGAGCGGGTGACCGACCAGCAGTACGGCATCCTCGGCGGGCGTCTTCGGCACCTTCCCGGCGGCGTCGACGAGTATCTACGGCTCCGGGCGGCCCGCTCCGCGGAGACCGGCGCCGCCCCCACATCGGCCACGGCCGGCGAATCGGCCGGGCTGTCCGGCGCCGAATTGCGGGCGGCGCAGAAGGAGGTCACCGCTCTCGAACGCCGGCTGGAGCGGCTGCAGGATCAGATCAACCGCTCCCGTACCGCACTCGCCGACCACGACCAGTCCGACTTTCAGGGGTTGGCCACCGAGATGGCCGCCATCCGCGCCATGGAGGACGAAGTCGCCGAGACCGAGAGCCGCTGGTTCGACCTGACCGAGCAGATCGGCTAGCGCCGCAGTCCGCGCGGCATCACCCGGAAGGGCGAGCCCGACGAATCCTGGCTCGCGATTGGACGACAAGAAGCTGCTTAGTCTGTCTATCCTGATCGTCGTCCGGTAGTCGGTCGAGAGAGAAGGCTCCGTGAGCGCTCGATGGCGCGCGCTGTTCGGCGTGGTCCTGATGCTGGGTGCGATGGCCTGCGTCCCGGGGCTCGCGGCACCTGCTTCCGCCACGCCCCGCACCGTCAGCGTATCCATCGCCCCGACGGCGCCCTTCGTCATGAAGGTGGGCGCCGAATGGACCGGCTTCACCGTGGACCTGTGGGAAGCCATCGCGAAGCGGCAGCAATGGGATACCCGGTGGGTCGAGGACACGTCGGCCGACGGCCAGCTGCAGTCCGTCGCCAGCGGTCGAGCCGACGTCGCGGCCAGCGGCCTGTCGATCACCTCGTCGCGTACCGCGACGTTCGACTTCTCACAGCCCTTTCTCGAGGCGGGACTACAGATTCTGGTGCCCGCCCGGGGGACGGCGGATTCCTCCCCCGGAATCATGGACTTTCTCCGGCTGCTGTTCTCCGGGACGATGCTGACCTTCCTGTCAGTCGCCCTGATCGTCACGCTCATCCCGGCGCATGTGCTCTGGTTGATCGAGCGGCGACACGCCGATCCGTCGGTGTCCCGGTCTTATTTCCCTGGAATCCTCCAGGCGTACGGATGGGGGTTGGCATCGCTGGCTGCGCAGGGCGATACCTCTCCGCGGCACTGGGTCGGGCGGTCGATCGCGATCCTGTGGGCGTTCGTCGCCATCATCTTCGGCGCCTTCTACACGGCCAACCTGACCACCGACCTGACAGTCGAGCGGCTCGACACCCAGATCAAGGGTCCCGCTGACCTGTACGGCAAATCGGTGTGCACGGTGGCCGACACAACGTCAGACCGGTACCTGCGCGCGATGGACGTCGTGGCGATGAGTGCGGCCGCGATCGACGAGTGCTACGACGGTCTGCGCGAGGGGCAGTACGAGGCGGTCGTCTTCGACGCCCCCGTATTGCGGTATTACGTCGCACACATGGGCGCCGGCGTGGCAGCCGTCACCGGCCCCGTCTTCGACGACGAGTTCTACGGATTCGCGATGACACAGGGCAACCCGCTGCGCCAGCCACTCAATCAGAGCTTGCTCGAGATCCGCGAGGACGGCACCTACGACATGATCCACAAGAAGTGGTTCGGCGACGACCAGGCGACGGCCGCCGGATAGCGACCTAACGCCGCAGCTGCGCCCGCAGCCGGTCGGCCGACTCCCGCACCACGCCGAGCTGCCTGGCGACCTGCGTCGGCGCGGTGCCGCCGCGGGCGTCGCGGGAGTCCACCGACCCCTCGATCGACAGCACCTCGCGCACCTCACCGGTCAATTCCGGGTGAATGTCGGACAATTCGGCATCCTCGAGGTCCTCGAGCCCGACGCCGCGCGCCTCGGCGGCCCGCACCGCAGCGCCGGCCGCCTCGTGTGCGACACGGAACGGGACGCCGCGGCGCACCAGCCACTCCGCCACGTCGGTGGCGAGGGTGAAGCCGAGCGGAGCGAGCGTGGCCATCCGGTCGACGTCGAAGCGCAACGTCGACACCAGTCCGGCCATCGCGGGTAGCAGCAGCTCCAGCTGGGCCACCGAATCGAAGACCGGCTCCTTGTCCTCCTGCAGATCACGGTTGTAGGCCAGCGGCTGCGCCTTGAGGGTGGCGAGCAGGCCGGTCAGGTTGCCGATGAGCCGGCCTGATTTGCCGCGAGCCAGTTCGGCAATATCGGGGTTCTTCTTCTGCGGCATGATGGAGCTACCCGTCGACCATGCGTCGTGGAGTTCGATGTATCCGAACTCGGTTGTGCTCCACAGGATCAGGTCCTCGGCGAGCCGGGACAGGTCGACCCCGATCATGGCGAGCACGAACGCGGCCTCGGCGGCGAAGTCCCGCGCGGCCGTGGCGTCGATGGAGTTGTCGGCCGCCGAGTCGAAGCCCAGTTCGGCCGCGATCGCGTCGGGGTCGAGGTTCAGCGACGACCCCGCCAGTGCACCCGCACCGTAGGGCGACACCGCGGCCCTGGAGTCGAAGTCGGCGAGCCGGTCCACGTCGCGCAGCAACGGGTGCGCGTGGGCCAGCAGGTGGTGGGCCAATAGGACCGGCTGAGCCGACTGCAGATGCGTCTTACCGGGCATGATCGCCGTGGGGTGGGCCGCGGCCTGGGTGGCCAGCGCCCCGACCACGTCGAGCACTCCGTCGGCGACACGACGGACGGCCTCGCGCAACCACATCCGGAACAGGGTCGCCACCTGGTCATTGCGGGAACGTCCCGCCCGCAACCGGCCGCCGAGTTCGGCGCCCACCCGGTCGATCAGGCCGCGTTCCAGCGCGCCGTGCACGTCCTCGTCGGTGACCAGCGGGCCGAAGCTGCCGTCGGCGACGTCATTGCCGAGACTGTCGAGCCCGGCAAGCAGGCCGTCGCGTTGCTCTTCGGTGAGCAGTCCGGCCGAGAACAGAACGCGTGCATGGGCTTTGGACGCCGCGACATCGTAGGGGGCCAGTACCCAGTCGAAGTGGGTCGACTTGCTCAGCGCGGCGAGCGGATCCGCCGGTCCGTCGGCGAACCGGCCGCCCCACAGCGACCCCTCGTTGGTGCTCAATTCAGCTCCTCGACCGCGTCGAGATCGACGAAATGGTGGCTTCCACTCGCACTTTGTCGCCCATTTGTTCGTTTGGGCGGATCATTTGATGCCGAGGTCTCGGCGGGCCGAGATGCTCGACGACAGGCCGTGGACGTGCACGAAGCCCTTGGCCGACGACTGGTCGAACGTGTCGCCCTCGTCGTAGGTGGCGAGGTTGAAGTCGTACAGAGATTCCTGGCTCCGGCGTCCGTTGACCGCGATGTGGCCGCCGTGCAGGACCATCCGGATCTCACCGGTGACATGCTCCTGGGTCTTGGCGACGAACGATTCGAGCGCGGTCTTGAGCGGTGAGAACCACAGACCGTCGTAGACGAGCTCGCCCCACTTCTGGTCGGTATTGCGCTTGAACCGGCCGAGTTCGCGCTCCAGCGTGACGTGTTCGAGTTCGGTGTGCGCGGTGATCAGCACCATCGCTCCAGGCGCCTCGTAGATCTCGCGGCTCTTGATGCCGACCAGCCGGTCCTCGACGACGTCGAGTCGGCCCACGCCCTGCGCGCCCGCACGGCGGTTGAGCTCCTCGATCGCCTGCAGCACCGTGACGTCACGCCCGTCGATGGACACCGGCACACCCTTGTCGAAGCCGACGATCACCTCGTCGGGTGTGTTCCAGTTGAGTGTCGGGTCCTCGGTGTAGTCGTAGACGTCCTTGGTCGGCGCGTTCCACAGGTGCTCGAGGAATCCGGTCTCAACCGCGCGGCCCCACACGTTCTGGTCGATCGAGAACGGCGACCTCTTGGTGACGTTGATCGGGATGGCGTTCTCCTCGGCGAACGCGATCGCCTTCTCACGGGTCCAGGCGTAATCGCGGACGGGTGCGAGGACCTCGAGATCCGGTGCCAGCGAGGCGAATCCGACCTCGAAGCGGACCTGGTCGTTGCCCTTGCCGGTGCAGCCGTGGGCGACGATGCCCCCGCCGTGCTCACGTGCGGCCTCGACGAGGTGTTTGACGATGAGCGGCCGGCTCAACGCCGATACCAGCGGATAGCGGTCCATGTAGAGGGCGTTGGACTGGATCGCCGGCAGGCAGTACTGCTCGGCGAACTCGTCGCGGGCGTCGACGACGACGGCTTCGACAGCGCCACAGTCGATGGCGCGCTGGCGCACCACGTCCATGTCCTCGCCACCCTGGCCGAGATCGATCGCGACGGCGACCACGTCGCGGCCGGTCTCCTTTCCGATCCAGCTGATCGCCACGGAGGTGTCGAGACCGCCGGAGTACGCCAGGATGACGCGTTCGGACATGAGTAAATCTCCTTCTGCTACTTCAGGTTCTCGAGAGTGCCGGCCAGCTCGGCGCCCGTCATGGGCTCACGGGCCACCACTGCGATGGTGTCGTCGCCGGCGATGGTGCCGACGACATAGGGCAGCGCCGCCCGGTCGAGTGCGCTGGCGAGGTAGTGCGCCGCACCGGGCGGTGTCCGCAGGACGGCGAGGTTGCCGCTGGCGTCGGTGGACACCAGCAGATCCCCCAGCAGCCGGATCAGCCGTTCGGTGCCGCCGGACACACCGCGCACCGGACTGCCGTCCTCGGGCACCACGTAGACGCCGACCCCGCCGTCGGCGCCGCGAAGCTTGACCGCCCCGAGTTCCTCGAGGTCACGCGACAGCGTCGCCTGGGTGACCTCGATGCCCTCGTCGGCGAGCATCAGCGCCAACTCACTTTGGCTGCGCACCGAATTGGCCGACAGGAGCGCCACGATGCGCGCCTGCCGGCCGGCCCGGGTCGCCGCGGATGTCATCGGAGCGTCGTCCCCGCCCGCTGCAGCAACCAGACCAGCAGCGCCTTCTGCGCGTGCAGCCGGTTCTCCGCCTCGTCCCACACCGCGCTGTGTGGTCCGTCCAGCGCCTCGTCGGTGATCTCGTGTCCGCGATGAGCCGGAAGGCAGTGCAGCACCACCGCGTCCGGATCGGCCCGGTCCAGCAGGTCGGTGTTGACCTGGAACGGGCGGAACGGCCGAACCCGGTCGAGACCGTCGTTCTCCTGTCCCATCGAGGTCCACGTGTCGGTCACCAGCACATCGGCTCCGTCGGCGGCCTGATGCGCGTCGGCGGTCAGCGTCACCGTCGCACCGGTCAGCTCGGCCCGCTCGCGGGCCGCGGCCACGAACATCGGATGCGGTTCGAACCCGCGGGGTGCGGCGATCGTGACGTGGATGCCCGCGGTGACGCCACCGAGCATCAGCGAATGGGCCATGTTGTTGGCGCCGTCACCGAAGTAGGCCATCCGCAAACCGGGTAGCGCGCCGCGTCGTTCGGCGAGCGTCTGCAGGTCGGCAAGCACCTGGCACGGGTGGAACTCGTCGGACAGGGCGTTGATGACCGGCACGGTCGCGCCGGCGGCCATCGCGGTGAGCCGTTCCTGGGCGAATGTGCGCCACACGATCGCATCGACGTAGCGGGACAGGACCTTTCCGGTGTCCTCCAGCGTCTCCTCACGACCGAGCTGGGTGCTGCGGCCGTCCACCACGACGGCATGGCCACCGAGCTGGGCGATGCCCACCTCGAACGAGAACCGGGTGCGTGTCGAGTTCTTGTCGAAGATCACCGCGACCGCCCGGGGCCCGGCCAGCGGGCGGTGCAGCAGCGGATCCTTCTTCATCTCGGCGGCCAGGGCGAGCACCTCGGCCTGCTCGTCGGGCGTGAGATCGTCGTCGCGCAGGAAATGCCTCACTGGCCGGCCTCCTTTGCCGCAGTGTCGAGCACGCCCGGCAGCGCCGCGAGGAATGCGTCGATCTGCCCTTCGGTGACCACCAGCGGTGGCGCCAGCCGCACGACATCGGGTGCGGCGGCGTTGATCAGGAATCCGGCAGCGCGGGCGGCGGCTTCGGCCTGTTTGGCCGCAGGCGCGGTGAGCACGATGCCGCACAACAGTCCGCGGCCCCGTACATGGTCGACGAGCGGGTGGCCGATCGACTCGATGCCGTGGTGCAGCGATTTGCCGAGCATCTCCGCGCGCCCGACGAGGTCATCGGCGGCCAGCACACCGAGCACCGCCAGCGCCGCGGCGGCGCACACCGGGTTGCCGCCGAAGGTACTGCCGTGCAAACCCGGCGTGAGCAGGTCGCCGGTCGCACCGACGGCGAGGCAGGCGCCGATCGGCAGACCACCGCCGAGCCCCTTGGCCAACGTCACGACGTCGGGCACGATGCCATCGTGCTGATGGGCGAAGAACGCTCCGGTACGACCCATTCCGGTCTGCACCTCGTCGACGACGAGCAACGCGCCGTGGCGGCTGGTGATCTCCCTTGCCGCGACCAGGTAACCGGCCGGCGGTACGACGACGCCGCCCTCCCCCATGATGGGTTCGAGGAAGACCGCGGCGGTCTCCGAATCGACGGCGCTGGCCAGCTCTGCGACGTCGCCGTACGGGACGTGGACGACGTGGCCGGGCAGCGGCTCGAACGGCGCCTGTTTGGCCGGCTGGCCGGTCAGCGCGAGCGAACCCATCGTCCTGCCGTGGAATGCGTTCTGCGCCGCAACGACTTTGGTGCGCCCGGTCAACCGGGTGATCTTGAACGCGACCTCGTTGGCCTCAGTGCCGGAATTGCAGAAGAACACCCGCGCGGGGGCACCGAGATGCCCGACGAGCGCCTCGGCCAGAGCGATACCTGGTTCCGTGGCGTAGAAGTTCGACGTGTGCCCGAGCGTGTCGAGCTGGCGGGTGACGGCTTCGGTGACCGCCGGATGGCGGTGCCCCAGCACATTGACCGCGATGCCGCCGAGCAGATCGAGGTAGGTCTTGCCGTCGGTGTCGGTGACCGTCACACCGTCACCGCTGGCCAGTGCCAGCGGCGGGGTGCCGTAGTTGTTCATCATCACGGCCTGCCACCGCTGCTGCAGCGTCTGCGTTTTCATCCCCGAGTCGCTGCGCTCCTGCCCGCCGGTCATGGCTTCACCACCTTCGTGCCGGTCCCTTCATCGGTGAAAAGTTCCACCAGCACACAGTGTTCGACGCGGCCGTCGATCACATGCGCGCTGGGAACGCCGTCGCTCACCGCGCGCAGGCAGGCTTCGATCTTGGGCACCATGCCGGCCTCCAGGCGCGGCAGCAGCTCGGCCAGGGCCGCGGTGTCGATCTGACTGACCAGCGAATCGCGATTCGGCCAGTCGGTGTAGAGCCCTTCGATATCGGTGAGCATCACCAATTTCTCGGCGCTGAGCGCGGACGCCAGTGCCGCGGCGGCGGTATCGGCGTTGATGTTGTGCACGACGCCGTCGGTGTCGGGTGCAATGGTCGATACCACCGGGATCCGGCCGGCCTCGATGAGGTCGACGACGGCATCGGTACAGACCTTCTCGACGTCCCCGACGAGTCCGATGTCGGTGGCGACGCCGTCAACGGTGACACTTCGGCGCACCGCGGTGAACAGGTGCGCGTCCTCGCCGGTGATACCGACCGCGTACGGACCGTGGGCATTGATCAACCCGACCAGTTCACGGCCGACCTGGCCGAACAGCACCATCCGCGCGACGTCGAGTACCTCGGGTGTGGTGACGCGGAACCCGCCCTTGAATTCGCCTGCGATGCCGAGCTTCTTGAGCATCGCGCTGATCTGCGGACCGCCGCCGTGCACCACGACCGGCTTGACCCCACAGTTGCGCAGGAACACCATGTCGGCGGCGAAGGCCGCCTTGAGGGTGTCGTCGGTCATCGCGTTCCCGCCGTACTTGACGACGACCGTCTTGCCGTTGAGCTGCTTGAGCCAGGGCAGTGCGGCGGCGAGTACCTGCGCTCTGGTCTGAGTGGGTGCGCTCATGAGCTGTACGCCGAGTTCTCTTCGACGTACGCGTGCGACAGGTCGGTGGTGCGAACCGTCGCCGACCCGGCTCCCAGACCGAGATCCACGGTGACGTCGATGTCCGGGCCGGACAGGTCCACCTCGCGGGCCCCCGGCGCACCGGCGCCATCGACGAATGTCGGAAACCCATTGAAGGACACGGTGATCCGGTTGGGATCGATAGTGAACGGCACCATACCGACGGCGGCGAGTACCCGGCCCCAGTTCGGGTCGGACCCGAACATCGCCGTCTTGACCAGGCTGTCACGGGCCAGCATCCGTGCCGCGGTCAAGGCGGCATCCTCCGACGGTGCGCCACTGACCGTGATGGCGATGCGCTTGGTCACGCCCTCCGCGTCCGCCTGCATCTGTGCGCACAGGTCATCACACACTCGCAGCACGGCCTCGTCGAGATCCTCCTGACCGGGCGCGATCTCGCTGGCCCCGGAGGCCAGCAGCAGCACGGTGTCGTTGGTCGAACAGCTGCCGTCGATGTCGAGGCGTTCGAACGTGCGGGCCGACGCACGCTGCAGCGCGGTGTGCAACGCTGCCGAGTCGGCGACGGCGTCGGTGGTCAAGACACAGAGCATCGTCGCCAGCGACGGCGCGATCATGCCCGCTCCTTTGGCCATGCCGCCGATGGTCCAACTGTCGGGGTGATGCAGGGCAACCTGTTTGGGCACGGTGTCGGTGGTCATGATCGCGCGCGCGGCCTCCTCGCCGCCGGTCAGCCCGCCCGCCATCTCGTGCACCACCTCGGTGACACCCGCCAGCACCCGGTCCATCGGCAGCCGGTCGCCGATCAGGCCCGTCGAGCAGACCGCCACCTCGATGGCACCGGTCTCGGTGCCCCAGTCCGACAGCGCGGCGGCCACGGCCTCCGCGGTGGCGTGGGTGTCCTGGAAACCCAGCGGACCGGTGCAGGCATTCGCACCCCCGGAGTTCAGGATCACCGCCCGCAGCCGTCCGGTGGTCAGCACCTGCCTGCTCCACAACACCGGCGCGGCCTGAACCTGGTTGCGGGTGAACACGCCTGCGGCGGCGTGGTCGGGCCCTTCATTGACGATCAGGGCGAGGTCCGGTGCGCCGGACGCCTTGATGCCGGCCGCGATCCCGGCGGCCCGGAAGCCGGCGGGTGCGGTGACGCCCTGGGTGCGGATCAGCTTCGCGGTCACGGTGCGACCCCCACGACCGAGAGGCCGTCGGTCTCGGGCCAGCCCAGCGCGAGGTTCATCGACTGCACGGCCGCACCACCGGTGCCCTTGACGAGGTTGTCGATCGCGGCGATCGCGACGAACGTATGCGCATCCTCGTCCACCGCCACGGCGATCTGAGCGGCGTTGCTGCCGATGACCGCGCCCGTCTTGGGTAGCTGACCTTCCGGCAGCAGATAGACGAAAGGCTCAGCATCATAGGCTTTTTCGTACGCGGCGCGGAGCTGGGACAGCGGTGCGTCGGTGCGCGCGGTGCAGGTCGCGAGGATTCCCCGCGAGGTGGGGATCAGCACCGGGGTGAACGACACGGTGACGTCCCTGTCGGTGACGCCCCGTAGCCCCTGGGCGATCTCCGGGGTGTGCCGGTGTTTGCCGCCGACGTTGTAGGCGCGCGCCGATCCGATCACCTCGGCCCCGAGGAGATCGGTCTTCGCGGCCCGACCGGCTCCGGACGTACCGCTGACCGCCACGACGGTGACCGCCGGATCGACCAGATCCTCGGCGACTGCGGGCAGGAGCGCGAGCAGCGCGGCAGTCGGATAGCACCCGGGCACGGCGATGCGTTTGGCGTTCGAGAGCCGGTCGCGCGCGCCGGGCAGCTCCGGCAGCCCGTAGGGCCAGCTGCCGGCGTGGGCAGATCCGTAGAACCGCTCCCACGCTGCGGCGTCGGTGAGCCGGAAATCGGCCCCACAGTCGATGATCAGGACGTCGTCGCCGAGCTGTTGGGCCAGCTCGGCGGAATGTCCGTGCGGCAGGGCGAGGAAGACCACGTCGTGGCCGGACAGCACATCGAGTTGCGTCGGCTCCAGCACCCGCCCGGCCAGCGGAAGGAGATGCGGATGATGATCCGCCAGCGGGGTGCCCGCGCTGCCTGCGGCGGTCAGTGCACCGAGCGTCAGGCGTCCGTCGGCGTACGCAGGGTGACCCAGGAGCAACCGGAGGATTTCACCACCGGCGTATCCGCTGGCTCCGGCCACGGCGACACGTGTCATGGAGCCGATTCTGCATGTTTATGCAGGCGGTTGCAAACTCATTATCAACCGAGACGGATGTCCGGCACGAGGGCGTGCACGCCGTCCCTCGTGGCGCCCAGCGTCGTGGACAGCTGCCAGGCCACTTCGCGCACCCGGGCACCGAGCAGAGCCTGCCGCTCCGGGGTCATCCGTACCGCCGGAACCGACGCTCCGATGGCGCCGACGACCCGCTGGGTATGGTCGAACACCGGCGCAGCCACCGCCCAAATCCCCACGGTGCGTTGGCCGTTGGACTCGGCATAGCCACGCAGCCTGGCATCCGCAAGTTCCCGGGTGACCTCGGCGAGATCAGTGGTCGTGCTCGCCGTCAAAGCGGTGATCGGCTCCGCGAGGTGCTTGGCACGCTCACCTTCGGACAGTGCGCACAGGATCGCCTTTCCCGGCCCGCCGTACGCGAGGCGGATCGGCACGCCGATGTCGGTGTAGGTCCGGCGCAGCTCTTGATGACTCTCGACCTGGGCAGCGACGATGCGCTGCCCCGTTCCCAGCAGTTCGTGCAGGCCGATCGTCTCGTCGAACTCGTCGCGCAGGTCCGTCATGAACGGGAGCGCGGCTTCGCGCAGGCCCCGCGGCATCGCGCCGGAGTTGGCCAGCTGCATGAGGAACGGGCCCAATCCGTAGCGCTTGGTACCCGTCTGCCTGATCAGGTGGTTCTGCTGCATCGCATTGAGCAGTCGATGCACCGTGCTCGTCGACAAACCGGTCGATCGCGCCAGGTCGCTGATCCCCAGTTCCGGCCTGCGTCCATCGAAGCAACGCAGGATCGCCACCGCCCGATCGATCGACTGCACACCGCCGCGCCGCGCATCTGGCTTGTCCGCCACCGTCCCTCGATCCACGGCCCCACCCTCGGTCATGCCCAACATCTTCCACTCCTCGTCTTCCGCCCCGCGGGGCGATTGGCCTTTCGCCGCGTGATGCACATCGCATGTCGGGGTTGACGTGACTCCGGTCACGGATTTACTGTTTCCGCACAGCGCAAAGCATATCCCACAATGCGGGAAGGATCAATGAGACCACTCAGCGGATTCCGAGTACTAGACCTGACCAGATTTCTGTCGGGCCCCTACTGCACGATGGTGCTGGCCGAGCTCGGCGCGGACGTCATCAAGATCGAACAACCAGGTACTGGCGACGATTCGCGCCGGATGGCGCCGAAGGTCAACGGCGAGAGCTACCCGTTCGCCATGCCGAACCGCAGCAAGCGCTCGGTGGCCGTCGACCTGAAGTCTGACCGCGGCCGTGAACTGTTCCTCGAGCTCGCCGCCGACGCCGACCTGGTGATCGAGAACTTTCGTCCGCGCGTCACCGAGCGCCTCGGCATCGATTACGCCTCGGTCCGCACGGTGCGCGACGACATCCTGTACTGCTCGATCAGTGGATTCGGCCAGACCGGCCCGTACCGCGACCGGCCCGGCTTCGACATCATGGCCCAGGGCATCGGCGGATTCCTGCGCATGACAGGCCAGCCCGACGGCAAGCCCACCAAGGTCGGCATCGCCATCAACGACATCGCTGCGGGGGCGACCGCGATCTACTCGATCCTCGCGGCCGAGCTGCACCGTAGGCAGACCGGCGCAGGACAGTACATCGACATCTCCCTCGTGGACGCCGGCCTGGCATGGACGGTCTGGGAGTCCGGAGCCTATTTCGGAAGTGGGGAGACCCCGGCACAGACCGGTACCCGGCATCGGCGGTCGGCGCCCTATCAGGCGTACCGCACCGCCGACGGCTACGTCACGATCGGTGCCAATACCGATCGCCTGTGGCTACGCCTCATCAACGACGTGCTCAAGCGTCCCGACTGGGCCGAAGACAAGCGTTTCGTCGATCTGCCCGCGCGCATGGCGCATCTCGACGAGCTCGAAGAAGAGATCGAGGCCATCACGACCACGCTGCCGACCAGCGCGTGGGTCGACCGGATGGACACCGCCGGGGTGCCCGGCGGACCGGTGCTGACCTATGACGAGACGCTCGACGATCCGCACGTGCAAGCACGCGGCATGGTCGTCGACCTCGAGCACCCGATCATCGGGCCGATGAAGACCATCGCGCCGCCGACCCGGTTCTCCGAACTGGATTACAGCGTCCGCTCACCCGCGCCCTGGCTGGGCCAGCACACCGGCGATGTGCTCGCCGAACTGGGCATCGACCGCGAGGAGATCGACGCATTGTTCGCCGACGGCGTCCTCTATGACGCCCACCCCGAGATGCAGGAGGGAAGAACCGCATGAGTGACGCAATCCTGGTGGAGCGCGACGCCGACGACCTCGGAATCGCCACCGTCGTGCTCAACAAACCCGACAGCCACAACGCGATTTCGCTGGACATGTACCGCCGCATCCCGGAGGTCTTCGCCGAACTCGACGCGGACCCGGCCGTCAAGGTCATCGTCGTGCGCGGTGCGGGCACGCGCAGCTTCGCCTCAGGTGCCGACATCACCGAGTTCGAGGAGGTTCGCGGCAACGGCGAGTCAGCCAAGGCCTACAACGAGCAGGTCGCGGCCGCCGAACACGCGGTCGAGGGATGCACCAAGCCAACCATCGCCATGGTGCACGGCTACTGCATCGGCGGCGGTTGCGGCCTGGCGTTGGCATGTGACATCCGCTTCGCCGACGAACGGTCGCGCTTCGGCATCACTCCGGCGAAGCTCGGGCTGGTGTACAGCCTGGAGTCCACCAAGCGACTGGTGGACGTGGTCGGCCCGAGTCGCGCGAAGTGGATCCTGTTCTCCGGCCAGCACGTCTACGCCGAGGACGCACTGCGGCTGCGGCTCATCGATGAGCTGATTCCGGCCGAAGATCTGGAGAAGCAGACCTACGAATTCGCCCGCCTGATCACCACCCGTGCACAGTTCAGCGTCCGGTCGGCGAAGCGGATCGTCGAACTCGTGCTGGGCGGGCAGACCGTCGACGACGACGTCACCGTCGATATCCGGAATTCGTCGTTCGACACCGACGACTACGCCGAAGGCGTGCGATCGTTCCTGGAGAAGCGGCCGCCGAGGTTCACCTGGTCATGACCACCACTGATCCCCGGCGTGCCGACGTCGACCCCGTCGAATCCGCCCGGTTCGCCGCCGACGTCGCCGAGCCGAAATTCGGCCAGTACTTCCTCATCCACTTCCTGGGCCTGTCGATCGACTACCTCGATGACGAGAAGGCCTGCACGGTGCGCCTGCCGTTCGCCCAGCACCTGTGCAACGCGGGCGGTGCAGTGCACGGAGGCGTGCTGTCCACCGTGCTCGACATCTCGATGGGCCACGCGTGCAACCGCTTCCTGTCCGCGGGCTCGACCATCGAGATGCAGATGCGGTTCGTCCGGCCTGTCCACTCGGATGTGACGGCCACCGGGCGAATCATCCACGGTGGCAGACGGATAGTGCAGTTGGAGTCCCACATGCGCGACGACGCCGGACGTCTCGTCGCCACCGCCAACGGCTCGTGGTTCCGTCACGACGCGCCCTGACGTGCCCCGCCGCCGACCCACGCTGTCCCAAAGAAATTCGAATACCAACGCATTCCACTCAATGAGGAGATCATCATGCGACTAAGAATCGCCCTGGCTGCGGTCGCCTCGGTCGCCGTGCTTGTGGTGCCGGGATGTAGCAACGGCTCCACCAACGCCGGCTCCGCGGAGGACTACCCGTCTGAGACGCTCGACTGGACCGTCGCGTTCGGCCCGGGCGGCGGCAATGATCTGATGGCCCGCACGTTGGTCCAGATCATCCAGGAAGGTGGTCTGTACCCGAACGACATCGCGGTGGAGAACCGCGAAGGTGGCAGCGGTGCCACCGGCTGGGGCTACCTGCTGTCGCAGCGAGGCAACCCCTACAACGTTTCCACGACGTCGGGTTCCTTCCTCACCACACCACTGCAGGCTGATCCCGGCTGGACCTATGCCAGTTTCACCCACGTCGGCCTGCTGGCCACCGATGATGCGCTGCTGCTCGTCAACGGGGACAGCGATATCAAGACCTTCGAAGACTGGGTCGCCTTCGCCAAGAACAAGGGCACCGTGGTCGTCGGCGGAATCGGCACTGTCAACGTCGATTTCATTCTCAGCTCGCTGATCGCCGAGCACGCCGGCTACAACCTCGAATACGTGCCCTACAACGAGGAAGGACAGGTCCAGACCTCACTGCTCTCGGGTGCGCTTGACGCGATGATCTCCAACCCGGGGTCGATTCTCGGCCAGATCGAATCGGGCGACATGCGGCCGGTGCTGTTCACCGGAGACGAGCGGCTCGCGGCGTTGCCGGAGGTGCCCACCGGTACGGAGAAGGGCTTGGGAGATCTGCCGTCGATGCCGCGCGGACTGATCCTGCCGCCTGAGGTGCCGGACTACGCCAGAGACTGGTGGATCAAGACCATGCAGGAGGTCGTCAAGACCGACGAGTGGCAGACCTTCCTGGCCGACAACTACCTCACCGAGGACCTCAAGTGGGGCGACGACTTCTCCAAGTATCTCGAAGAGACCAGCAAGGAATTCGAAGAGACCCTCAAGCAACAGGGGGCACTGTGACAACGGTCCCTCGAGCGGCGGCCTCCGAGTCGGTACCGGCCCTGAGTGTGGCTGTCCCGGAGAAGGAACGGGTGAAGCGGGAGGTGAACTGGCCGAAACTCGCCTTCCTGGGCGTGATCCTCCTGGCCTTCGCCTTCTACACCGAGCAGGCGATGGGCATGGAGTGGCGCACGCAGGCCGGCCGGATCGGCCCCGGGTTCTTCCCCCGCATCCTGGGTGGGGTCGCGATGTCGGTGACCGTCCTGGCACTGGTGACCGAAATCCTCGCCAAGCCCAAGGAGAAGAAGGTCGACGCCGTGGAAGCCGCCGAGGAGGCAGCCGAGCCCGATCTGGGCCGGCACCCGATTGCCCTGGCGGCGTTCGTCATCGCAGCCGCGGTGTTCGCCGGGTTGTTCGGAATCCTGGGCGCCGCGCTCGCCGGCATCCTGTTCCTGGGAGCGACGCTGTGGTTCCTCGACCCTGAACATCGCATCCGTTCGGTGATCATCGCCGTCGGCGTCCCGGTCCTTCTCTACATCGCCTTCCAGACCGGACTCAATGTCGGTCTGCCGCAGGGCATTCTGCCGATCGGCTAAGGAACGTCATGACTCAGTTGTTGGATGGGATCTACGCGATCCTGACGTGGCAGAACATGCTTCTGCTCGCAGGCGGTGTGCTCATCGGGATGGTGGTCGGGGTCATCCCCGGCGTCGGACCGTCTGCCGGGTTGGCGATCCTGTTGCCCGTCACCTTCGGGCTGGATCCCACCGGGGCGATCGTGATGCTCGCCGCCGTCTACTACGGTTCGATGTACGGCGGCACCATCACCTCGGTCCTGATCAATACACCGGGTGAATCCGCCACCGTGGCAAGCACCTTCGACGGCTATCCGCTGGCGAAACAAGGGCGGGCGGGGCCCGCGCTGGTCATGGCCGCGATCGCCTCGTTCGTGGCCGGCACCATCGGCGCGGTGCTGTTGTCCTTCTTCGCACCGATCACCGCCGAGTTCGCGAAGACCTTCGGACCGCCGGAGTACTTCCTGATCGTGATGGCCGGCCTGCTGACGGTCATCGTGATCCTCAAGGGCAACAAGCTCCTCGGAGCGCTGTCGGCGCTCATCGGATTCGCCATCGGCACCGTCGGCATCGACATCGGTGGAGGAGAACAGCGCTACACCTTCGGCTCGGTCGACCTGATCAACGGCATCGACTTCATCCCGGTGGCGATCGGGCTGTTCGCGGTCGGCGAGGTGCTGCACACGCTGTGGCGGGGCGGCCATCTGGAGAAGCTGGACTTCTTCGGGGTGTCAGCCCGCAGTCGTGGGTTCTGGCCGAACAAGAAGGACTTCCGGGAGTCAGCAGGACCGGCGCTGCGCGGTTCGTTCCTCGGGTTCGGCGTCGGCGTCACCCCCGGTGCCGGAGCCACGATCGCGTCGCTGATGGCCTACAACGTCGAGAAATCCGTGTCCAAGACGCCGGAGAAGTTCGGAAAGGGCGCGATGCCCGGTCTGGTCGGGCCTGAGGCCGCGAACAACGCCGCGTCCTCGGGAGCGATGGTTCCGCTGTTGACACTGGGCATTCCCGGCGGTGGCGCGACCGCCGTGCTGCTCGGCGGGTTCCTGATGTGGGGGCTGCAACCCGGCCCGCTGCTGATGACGCAGAACCCGCAGTTCGCCTGGGGCCTGATCGCCAGCATGTTCCTCGGAAACATCATGCTGCTGTTGGTCAATGTGTTCTGCATCCCCGGTTTCGCGAGCATCGCCCGGGTGCCGTTCCGGGTGCTGGGGCCCATCGTCATCCTGCTGTGCGTTCTCGGCACGTTCGCCGTCAACAAGAGCCTGCTCGACGTGCAGATCATGCTGATATGCGGTGTCCTGGGCTTCTTCATGCGGATCTACGGGCTGTCCCCTGCGGCTCTGGTCATCGCACTGGTCCTCGGCCCGCTGGCCGAAGAGACGCTGCGGCAGACCATGGTGATCTCCGGCGGCAGCCTGGGGGTTTTCGTCGACCGGGGCACGTCGGTGGGCATCCTGTGCTTCATCGTGTTCCTGTTCCTGATCCCCGTGATCAAGACCCCGCTGCGGCGAGCCACTCAGAGTGCACTGCAACTGGTCTCCGCGAAGCGACGCAGCTCCAGAGACGAGAACGAGCGGGAACGCGTCTGATGAACCTCGGCACACTGCTGCTCACCGCAGCAGCGGCGGTGGTGGGTGCAGCGGTGGCGACGCTGCTGCACCTGCCCGCCGCCCCGCTGCTCGGCGCAATGGTCGGTGTTGCCCTCGTCAACATCCTGCACACCTCGGCATTCGATATCCCGTCTGCGGGCAAATGGATCGTCTACGTACTGATCGGCTGGCTACTCGGCACCGGAGTAACCCGAGACACCCTGTCCCAGTTGCGATCCGCCGCAGTACCGATCGTCGTGACGGTGGTGGCGTTCCTGATCTTCGGGTTGGTAGCGGCGCTGGTGCTGTGGAAGCTGGCCGGGTTCGACTCGATTACCGCACTGCTGGCCACCGCTCCCGGCGGCATCGCCCAGATGGGGGCGTTGTCCGCCACGGCAGGAGCCAATGTTCCGATCGTGCTGACCATTCACGTGCTGCGAATCACCTCGGTGATCGTGCTCATGTCGGTCGGCCTGAAACTGATGGGAGGACACCAATGAGCGCATCCCGACCGCTTGCCGATATCCGGGTCGTGGACCTCAGCCGAGCGTTGGCCGGTCCGTACGCGACGATGATGATGGCCGACGCCGGCGCCGACGTGGTGAAGGTGGAGCCGCCCGGCGGCGACGACAGCCGCAGCTGGCTGCCGTATGTCGAGCGCAATGGCCACCGGGAGTCGGCGTACTACATGAGCGCCAACCGCAACAAGCGGTCCGTGGTGCTCGACCTCAAGTCTGCCCAGGGGGCTGACCGGTTGCGCTGGCTCGTGTCCCGGGCTGACGTGCTCGTCGAGAACTACCGCCCCGGCGTGCTCGACCGGCTCGGCCTCGGGCTCGACCAGCTGCGCGAGCTCAACCCGGGGCTGGTGACGCTGTCGATCACCGGGTTCGGCACGGACGGACCGGACGGGAAGCGACCCGGCTTCGACCAGATCGTCCAGGCCGAGGGTGGGCTGATGTCGCTCACCGGAACGCCGGGCGGTGCACCCCAGCGGGTGGGCCTTCCGATCGCGGATCTACTCGCCGGCCTGTTCGGCGCGTTCGGTGTCATGACCGCACTGCGGGCGCGCACCCATACCGGCCGGGGTCAGCATGTCGAAACCTCGCTGCTGGCCGCGGTCGTCGGTGTCCACGTCTTCCACGGCGTCGGATGGCTCGCCGCCGGAGTAGAGCCCGTGCTCACCGGCAATCGCCATCCGTCCATTGCGCCGTACGGGGTATTCGCATGCTCCGATGCCGACATCGTGATCGCCGTCGGTTCAGAGGCACTGTGGCGCAAATTCGCTCCGATCGTCGGGCTCGATCCCATGCGCCGCGACATCGCTACCAACATCGACCGGGTAGGTAGAGCCGACGAGTTGCAGAAGGAGATCGACGAGTTGCTCGCCGAGCGTTCCGCCGACGACGTCCTGGCGGCCTTGGACGCCGTGGGGGTACCGGCAGGGCGGATTCGCAGCATTCCCGAGGTCTATGACTGGGAACAGGTGCGTCGGTCGATGATCACGACGCTGCCGCACCCGACCCTCGGCGACCTCGACGTGCCCGCATCGCCGCTGTACCTGTCGGACCATGACGAACCCCGCCGCGACGCTCCTCCGTTGCTCGGCGCCGACCAGGATGAGGTGTTCGCGGGCTACGCACCGGTAGGGGGTGACCAATGAGTCAACGGGTCGCGGTGATCGGCGGCGGCATCGTCGGGATAGCGGTCGCCCGCGAGCTTCTGGCACGCCGGCCAGACGCAGAGGTGACGGTGTTCGAGAAGGAGGACCGGCTGGCAGCGCATCAGACCGGACGCAACAGCGGCGTCGTGCACGCCGGGCTGTACTACCAGCCCGGTTCGGCGAAGGCCCTGCTGTGCCGACGAGGTGTGGGCCTGCTGGAGGCGTACTGCGCCGAGCGGGGCATCACGCGGATCGCGTGCGGCAAAGTTCTCGTCGCGCTCGACGAGACCGAACGAGCCCGGTTGGCCGACATCGAAGACCGAGCGCGCGCCAACGGTGTGCCGGGCATCCGCATCATCGGTCCGGACGAACTACGGGAACTGGAGCCACACGTCCGCGGTGTGGCCGCGCTGCACTCGCCATCCACATCGATCGTGGATTTCGCCGAGGTGACCCAGTCACTCGCGGCCGATGCCGCGTCCACCGGAGCGAAAATCCTGCTGGGACACGAGGTCACCGGCATGCGTTCGGCCGGCGCGCAGGTAGTACTGACCACGCGTACCGCCGCGGGCGCAGGCGAGGCGGCTTTCGACCAGGTGATCGCGTGCGGCGGTCTGCAGAGCGACCGGTTGGCCGAAATGGCGGGCGACGGGCCTGACCCGGTCATCATGCCCTTTCGCGGTGAGTACTACGCACTCAAGCCGCAGCGCCGCGGACTGGTCAACGGACTGGTGTATCCGGTACCGGATCCTCGCTATCCGTTCCTCGGCGTACACGTGACGCCGCGGGTGGACGGCCAGGTGCTGATCGGCCCGAACGCCGTCCTCGCGCTCGCGCGCGAGGGCTACACCTGGAAGAAGGTGTCGCCCTCGGACCTGGCGGGTGTCGCGCGCACCCCTGCGTTCTGGCGTTTCGCTCGACAGCACTGGCGCACCGGAATACGAGAGATGTACGGCTCGCTGAGCAAGGCGAGGTTCGTCGCGGCCGCCCGGGCCTACGTGCCCGAGCTCGAAGACGACGATGTCGTGCCCGGCACCGCGGGTATTCGCGCTCAGGCCCTCGACGCCGACGGCGGACTCGTCGACGACTTCCGGATCAGCGTCCGCGACCGCATCGTCGTGCTCCGCAACGCCCCGTCCCCGGCGGCCACCTCTGCGCTGGCGATCGCCGAACACGTGGTCTCGACGTTGGAAAGTCAGGCATGACGACACCTCTTGCTCACGGTCTCTGGGGCGTCCTGGCCACCCCGTTCGACGAATCCCTCGACGTCGACGTGGAATCACTGCGCAACGAGGTCGCCTCGTTCGCCGAGGACGGTTGCCACGGACTCGTCGCGCTGGGTGTCTTCGGCGAGGCCGCGTCGCTGCAGCCGGGTGAGGCTGCGGCGGTCGCGCGTACCGTTGCGGAATCGACCGACCTCCCGTACGTGCTCGGCCTGTCCGAGCGCGCTCCGGACGCGGTCGTGGCGCAGGCAGTTCGACTGCTCGGCGCGGTGTCGCGTCCGCCGGTGGCACTGATGGCGCAGATCAGCGATGCGACTCCCGCAGTGGCTGCCGATTCACTGGATCGGCTGCACAGGGAGACCGGCATCGGGGTGCTGATCCAGGACTACCCCGTGGCGTCCGGGATCAGCGTGACCGACGAGCAGGTGCTGACGCTCGTGCGCGCGTGCCCGTTCGCCGTGGGAGTCAAGTCCGAGACCCCGCCCACCTCGGTGGCGATCGCCAATCTGGCACCGCGACTCGAGGTACCGGTGTTCGGCGGCCTCGGCGGCATCGGTCTGCTCGACGAGCTGGCCGCCGGCTCGGCGGGCGCCATGACCGGCTTCAGCCACCCCGCAGTGCTCGCGCGAGTGGTGCAGGCCTACAACGAACGCGGATTCGCTTCTGCGCGTGAGGTTTTCGCTCCGTGGCTACCACTGGCGAATTTCGAAGGACAGTTGCGGGTCGGCCTGTCCATTCGCAAGGAATTGCTGCGACGGCGCGGAATCATCGCCGGCGGCCGGGTTCGCCCCCCCGCCCTTCCGCTTCCCGCATCGCTGATTCCGCTGTTGGACCACCATCTGGCGACGCTGCCGCTCGCCGACCACGTCTCGGGTTGAGGAGAACCATGGATCTCGGAATCAACGGGCGCACCGCGCTGGTACTCGGCGCCAGCGGCGGTCTCGGCGGCGCCATCGCCGTGCGGTTGGCCGAGGAGGGCGCCAACGTCGCCATTGCGGGGCGATCGGCGGACGGACTGGCGGCCACTGCCGCGCGGATCGAGCAGGCGGGCACCAAAGCCCTACCGCTGGTGTGGGACCTCGGCGACCTCGATCGCATCGAATCTGCTGTCGCAGAGGTCGAATCGGTGTTCGGCCCGGTCGACATCCTCGTCAACAACACCGGCGGTCCGCCGCCCACCCCGGTGTCCGGCCAGGACACCGCAACGTGGAGCAGCAGTTTCCAGGCCATGGTGCTGGCGGTGATCGCGCTGACCGACCGGGTGGTTCCGGGCATGCGGGAGCGCGGGTGGGGCCGGGTGCTGACATCGACATCGTCGGGGGCGCTGAGCCCCATCCCGAACCTGGGATTGTCGAACACGCTGCGCGCCAGCCTGCACGCTTGGTCGAAGACGCTGGCCGACGAGGTCGGCCGGGACGGGATCACGAGCAATGTCATCGTGCCGGGCCGAATCGCGACCGACCGCACCCGGTTCCTCGACGAGAAGCGCGCCGCGCGCGAGGAGCGCAGCGTCGACGAGGTGGCCAAAGCCAGTGCGGCCACGATGGCCCTGGGTCGCTACGGCAGGCCCGACGAATACGCCGACGCCGCAGCGTTTCTGTGCAGCGACCGCGCCTCGTACATCACCGGAACAGTGCTGCGCGTCGACGGCGGCCTGATTCGCAGCGTCATCTAACTGAAATCCGTTCACCTCTAAGGAGATCCCGTGCGTATCCGCACTGTCCTGCTCGATGACCATCCGATCGCGTGCCTCTCGCTGGCCGACGGCCGCCTCGCTCGCGTCGACAAGGTACTGCCCGGCACGCCCGCCGACCTGATGACGCTACTGGAGGCCGACAGTCTCGAGGCACTTGCCGTCGCGGTCGCCGACGGTGTCGCCGACGATGCCTGCGTGCCCGCCGACTCACCGGTGCTCGCGCCGTGGGCTCACCCGCGCAAGATCTTCGGTATCGGCCTGAATTATGGTGCGCACGCAGGGGATCTCGGCGAACAGGCGCCCCGCACCACACCGGCGTCCTTCATCAAGGGTGACCACACCATAGTCGGCCCAGGCGAACCGATCGTGGTGCCACCCGGGATCGGCAAGGTGACCTCGGAGGCCGAACTCGGCCTCGTGATCGGCAAACTCTGTTATCAGGTCAGCGTCGAGGACGCGATGTCCTACGTCGCCGGCGTGGTGCCGGTCCTGGACCAGACGGCCGAGGCGGTCCTGCTGGAGAATCCGCGCTACCTGACCCGGGTGAAGAACTACCCGAGCTTTTTCGCGTTCGGTCCGGACCTGATCACCCTCGACGAGGTTCTGGCCCATGGACCGCTGGAAGACCTGCGCGTGGCCACGATTCACAACGGCGCGGTGCACCGCGAGGACACCGTGTCGGGGATGACGTTCTCGCCGGCCGAGCTGCTGAGCTTCCACAGCCACGTGATGCCGTTCTATCCGGGCGACATCCTGTCAACGGGTACACCCGGCGCGGTCGGGATCTCACCCGGCGACACCGTGCGCTGCGAACTGGGCACTGACCTGGCGTCGCTGACCAACCCTGTCGGATAGCGCGCACTGCGGCGCGCTCCAGGGCGATACAACCGTCCCGGAGATCGCCTCCGAGCCGCGCGTTCACCCGTCGAGCGGTGCGTCCTCAGCACCGCTGGAGATCCAGACCACCCAGGCCGGCTACGGCTGGTCGGAGATTCAGTCGGCGGCGTGGGGATCTGCAGCGTTCAGAGTCGCAACCACCTCGTCGTATTCGCCGTAGCGCAGGAACTTCACCTGTTCGACGAGGATCTCCTTGGCGTCGGGATCGTGCTCGAGGATGTCGACGACTTCGGTCACGAACTGATCGAGAGGCATCGCGAACGAACTGTCCCGCTGGCCGGGGATCAGATCGGTCGCCACCGAGGGCGGCACCAGTTCCTTGAGTTCGACGCTGGTGTCGGCGAGTTGCAGTCGCAGCGATTCGGTGAGCAGATGCACCGCCGCCTTCGAGGCGTTGTAGCTCGGTGTCACCTTCAGCGGGGCGAAGCCGAGCCCGGACGACACCGTGACGATCGTGGCGCCGGGTTGTGACTGGAGATGATCGATGAACGCCGCGATCAGGCGGATCGGGCCGAGGACGTTGGTGGTCACCACGGCTTCGGCTGATTCGAGGAATGATTCGGGCCGGTGCCAGTCCTCGATGTGCATGATGCCGGCCATGGCGATGAGCACGTTGAGGTCCGGGTAGTCGGCGAGGACCTGCCGCGCGGCGGCGATGATGCTGGCGGGATCGGCGACGTCGATCTGTACGGTGCCCAGATCGGGGTGCTCGGCGGCGATCTCGTCCAGCAGTTGCTTGCGGCGCCCGCCGATGATGACCGTGTTCCCCTTGGCCCGCAGCGCCAGCGCGAGTGCCAAGCCGATGCCGCTGGTGGAGCCGGGAATGAAGATGGTGTTGCCAGAGATGCGCATGGGCAATGCCTTTCGCGGGTGGGTGTCTAGTGAGCCGGGGCCAACAGGTCGGGTAGGCCGACCCGGTGCAACATCTCGGCCCTGAGGCGGTCGAGGACGGCGAAGCCGACGTCGGCTCCGTCCTGGCTGGGGTCGATGTGCACGCGAAAAGGCCGCTTGCCGAAGGGGGTGTCGACGATCTCGACGATGGCGCGGGCGACGGCGTCCGGATCGGCGTCGTCAGGCACGATCGCGTCGAACGCCTCCTGGACTTGCGGACCGAACCCGCGGTAGGGCCCGTTCTCGTACTCGTCGACGACACTGCGATCGCCCGGCGCCATCGCATGGGCGAAATGGTTGGTGCCCGAGGTGAACGCACCGGGGACGATGATCGACGTCTCGACGCCCCACCGGGCGAGTTCCCGGGCATAGCTCACGGCAAGTGCGTCCATCGCCGCCTTGGCCGCGAAGTACGGCCCCAGATACGGCGGTGTCCCGCCGGCGCAGCTGCTGCTCGAAACCCAGAGGAGCAAGCTTGCGCCCTGACGTCGCAGGTGCGGCAGGGCTGCGCGGTTCACCCTTTGCGTCCCAACGACATTGACATCATAGACAGCCGCCACCTGCTCGGGCGTGAAGGCTTCCGACGGCCCGTACACCATGTGGCCGGCGTTGTGGACGAGCACATCGAGGCGACCGCTGTCCGCCATCACACGAGATACCGCGGCATCCACCGAATCCTGGCTCTGGACGTCCATGTCCAGCGCCCGCAGGTCGATACCGTGGCGCTGCGCGAGATCGTTCACGGCGGTGACCCGCGCCTCGTTGCGGCCGGTGGTGTCGCGCATCGAGGCGTACACCGTGTGGCCGGCGCGGGCGAGCGCCTCCGCACTGCGCCAGCCGAACCCGCTCGAGGCGCCGGTGATGAGGATGGTCTTGGCGGTCATGAGTCGTCTCCGGGTGTCGGTATGTACGGGAACTGTTGCGACGGCTTGGCCGTGACCGAATCAGGGCCGATACCGAGTGCTATCGGCGTGTTGAGGGCCAGGCTGAACATGACGTCGGGCGCGTTGTCGGTGAGCGATCGGCCGTTCCAGCCGGCGAAGCCGAACACCGCAGGCGTTCCGACGGTGTAGGGCAGGATGTTCGGGAAGAGCCGCTGGGCCACGCTGTGGCCGTAGGCCTGCGGGTCCTGGGCGGTTTGGTGCGCGCCGACGACTCCGGATATCCGGCTGGCGACGAGTTCGGAGTAGGTGGCGTGGTCGTCAGCAGGCACCCCCGCGTTGAGGTCGTCGCCCAGCTTCTCGTCGAACTGGGTGAACAGCGGATGGATCATCGGCAGACCGACGCGGTTGATGGAGCGCCAGCCGCCGGCATCGGTGCGCAGGGACGCCACAGCCCACACTCCGATGCGGGCGTCGGACCCGTGCGCGACCACATCGCCGTCGGGCAGTTCGAGCACCAGCGAGTACACGGTCTCGCCGTCGAAGAGATTCCTGGCCCGGGCGGGCTCCCAGTCGCCGAGGTCGAGGGTCGTGCCGTCCGCAACGGCATGCCCTACGGCGTGCAGGACGTCGGGTTCGATCCAGAACGGGTCGGCCGCCCTGCCCGCCCACGCCCGAGCACCACCGGGTGCCTCGGCGGTGGTACCGGTGCGGCCGGACAACAGTGCGCTGCCCTCGGCGAACGGATCGGCAGCCGCCGCGCCCGACAGCCGCATCACCTCGTAGTCCTGGCGTCCTGCGCCATCCCGCTCCCCGAAGGTCACCCGGTAGGTCAGGTCCTCCACCGCATCGCCGTCGAGGTCGATCTTGAACTCGTACATCCCCTCGGGGTGGAAGCCCTCGACGGTGGCTCCACCCAGCGAGTGGCACACGTTGATGAGAAGCACCGTGCCGAGCTCGCCGCGGAAGACGTAGAGATCGGTGATGTCCAACCGGACATCCTGGCGGGCGATCGGTGAATCGAGGTGGTGAGACATCGTGCTCCCTGACGCAGAGACGGTGCCGGAGCGCAGCCGTCACCATCGATCGTGCGGTCAGACCGGCGCATTGTCACGTGCATACTTGCGATACATGCCATGCACAGGACGCATGAAGTCGGGGCCGTTCCCGTTCCAATTCCTGGAATAGTCGACATGTTTGAATTGCCTGTCATGCACCCCATGAATATCAGCCGGGTCGACCTGAACCTGTTGCCCGCGCTGATCGCCCTCCTCGATGAGCGGCAGATCTCGCGGGCAGCGGCACGCGTCGGGATGAGCCAGTCCGCCATGAGCCGTGCACTGCAACGCCTTCGCAAGGTCCTCGATGACGAGTTGCTCGTGCGGACCGACAACGAATACCGCCTGACGCCCCGCGCCCACCGCGTGCGCGCCCAGCTGGCCGCCGTGGTGCCACAACTCGACGCCATGTTCGCCGATGACACCTTCGAACCCGATCGGGAATCACTGGACGTCCAACTCGCGTCCAGCGACTACATCGCCACCGTGCTCGCGCCGCCGCTGTACCAGCGGGTCCGGGCGGCCTCGCCGACCTCGACCGTCCGATTCCGCCACTGGCATGACGGTGTCTTCGACGAAATCGACAGCGGGCAGCTCGATCTGGTGTTCTTCGGCGGCCCCGACCCGCCGGGTCTCAAAGTGGCGCGGCTGTTCACCGAACGCTTCGTGTGCGTCGTCGACCGAAATCACCCCATGGCCGGTGCGGACGGCTTCGACCTGGACACCTACCTCGGCAGCCGGCACGTGGCGATCGACATCGACACCGGCCAACAGCCTGCCGTCGACCTGACCCTGGCCGCACTCGGCGTCACCAGGAAAGCCCCTCTCACACTGCCGTTCCACGCCGCCGCACTCAGCGCAGTGCCCGGCACCGAGCTCGTCGTCACGATCCCCTCGCTACTCGTCGACTCCCAGGTCGACCACGACGCCACCCGGGTGCTGCGGGCGCCGCGGGAGATCGAGACCCTGAACTACCTGATGGGCTGGCATCCGGTGCTGGACAACGATCGCCGCCATGTCTGGCTCCGCGAGACCGCGACGATCGCCGCGCTGGAACTGCAGCGGCGGGTCACGACGGCGCCCTGGGCGGCGCGCTGACGCCTCAGCGGCGCTGCAGGGCGCCGACGCGCTCGGCGGCGGCCTGGACCGCGGCATCGCGGGCGGCGCTCGCCTCGTCCTCGGTCAGGGTCCGGTCCGGGGCTCGGAATCGCAGGGCCAACGCCAGCGACTTGCGGCCCTCGCCGATTTGCGGGCCGGTGTAGACGTCGAACAGCCGCACGTCCTCGAGCAACTCCCCAGCACCGGCGCGGACGGCGTCGACGACGCTCTGCGCCGCCACCTCGTCGTCGACGATCAGGCTCACGTCCTGGAATACGGCCGGGAACGGAGATACCCGCGGTGCGGGCAGGCGTTCGGTCAACGGGACCGCGCTGAGGTCGATCTCGGCGGCGCACGTGCCCTTGGGCAGTCCCGACCGCTCGATCACCGCCGGATGAAGCTGGCCGGCGTGACCGATGACCGTCTCTCCCACCAGCACCTCGGCGCAGCGGCCGGGATGCCACGGGAGATACTGCGCGGCGCGGAGGGTGAACTCGACCCCGGCGGCGCGCGCCACGATCTGCACAGCCTCCAGGGCGTCGCGCGCCTCCACCGGGCGTCCGGGCCCCCATGGGCCGGCCGGCTCACGCAGGCCGGTCAGCACCACGCCGACGTGCTGCGGCTGCCGCGGCAGCGACGCGTCGAGGGTCGCGATCTCCTCGTCGGTCGGCCGGCGGTCATTGGGGATGCGCTCGACGGCCCGGGTCCGGTCGGTGGGCTCGACCACCTGTGCGATGGCGAACAGCGCGGTGTCGACCGCACCGCGGGAGACGTTGCGGCTCAGTGCCTCCAGCAGCCCGGGCAGCAGTGTGGTGGCCAGCTCCGGACGATCGGCCTCCAGCGGGTTGAGCACTCTGGCCGCGACGCGCCTGCGGTCGTCGTCGGGCAGTCCCCACAGATCGAAGATGCCGGGAGGCAGGAACGGGGTGGGCAGGATCTCGACGTATCCGCCGAGCGCCAGCGACTTGCCGATGGCGCGCCGACGCTTCTGGACGGGCGTCAGCCCGCGACCGGCCGGTGCGGGCGGCAGCACCGACGGGACCTTTTCCAGGCCTTCGAGGCGCAGCACCTCCTCGACGAGGTCGGCAGGCTGCTGGAGATCCGGCCGCCAGCTGGGTGGGGTGGCGGTCAGCTGATCGCCGTCGACGGTGACACGGGCGCCGATCTGAGTGAGCCGCCGCTGCGTGGTGCCCGGCGCGTAGTCGACGCCCGCAGTCCGGTCGGGCCGGTCGAGAGCCATGCTGACCGGCGCCGGGGACCAGTCGTCGCGCGGTGGATCTCCACGCCAGTCGGTCAGTGCGGATTCGACGGTGCCGCCGGCGATGTCGGCGAGCAGCTCCGCGCAGCGATCCAGCGCGGCGACCGAGATGGCGGGGTCGACCGTCCGTTCGTAGCGGCGTCCGGCCTCACTGGCCAGACGAAGCCGCCGCTGGGTGCGTGACACCGCGGCCGGGTCCCAGACCGCGGCCTCGAGCATGACGTCGGTGGTCGTCGCGCGGACCTCGGTCGTGCCCGCGCCCATCACACCGCCGATGGCGGCCGTGGCCACGTCGTCGACGATCAGCACATCGGCCGGATCGAGCCGGCGGGTGACGTCGTCCAGGGTCACCACGGTCTCGCCCGGTTCGGCGAAGCGCACCCGGAAACCACCGGTGATGAGGCTGCGGTCGTGCGCGTGCAGCGGATGCCCGATCTCGAGCATCACGTAGTTGGTGACGTCGACGGCCGGGGAGATCGACCGGATGCCCGACAGCAGCAACCGCCGCTGCAGCCACCAGGGCGACACCGCGGCCGGGTCGATGCCGGTGACCGGTCGCAGACCGAAGCGCTGCACCCCGGTGCCCGGGTCGATGGTCACCGGCAGGGCCTCGCCCTCGGCGGGTAGCGCGGGCACTCGTGCCGGATCGACGAAATCGAGGTCGTAGGCACACGCGATCTCGCGGGCCATACCGCGCACCGAAAGGCAGTATCCGCGATCGGGTGTGATGGCCAGATCGAAGACGACGTCGTCGAGCCCGAGCACATCGGCGGCAGGGGCGCCGGGCTCGGCGGTACCGGCGGGCAGCACCAGGATGCCGGAATGATCGGCGCCGAGGTGCATCTCGGCCGTCGAACAGATCATCCCGTCCGAGGTGCGCCCGTAGGTCTTCCGGGTGGCGATCGTGAAATCGCCGGGCAGCACCGTCCCGGGTAGCGCCACCACCACCAGGTCACCGACGACGAAGTTCGTTGCGCCGCAGACGATATCGCGTGGCTCCGGCTCGCCGACATCGACCTTGACGGCACGAATCGGCTTCTTGAACTCGGTGAGTTCCTCGATCTGGGTGACCCGGCCGATGGTGAGCGGACCACTCACCGGACCGACGGGGATGATCTCCTCGACCTCGTGGCCGATGCGGATGAACACCTGCTCGAGCTCGTCGACCGAGGGGTTCCAGCCGGGAGCGCCTGCGGCCACGATCTCGCGCAGCCAGCTGTAGGGCAGCCGCATCAGGCGCCCACCCCGAACGGCAGTGAGAAGCGCACGTCACCCTCCACCATGTCGCGCATGTCCGGAATTCCGTTGCGGAACTGCAGCGTTCGCTCCAGGCCCATCCCAAAGGCGAAACCGGAGTAGACGTCGGGATCGATACCGCAGGCCCGGAGGACGTTCGGGTTGACCATCCCGCAACCACCCCACTCGACCCAGCCCGGGCCGCCCTTCTTGTTCGGGAACCACACGTCGACCTCCGCGGACGGTTCGGTGAAGGGGAAGAAGTGTGGTCGTAGTCGGGTCCCGCCCTGCGGACCGAACTGCGCCCGGGCGAACGCATCGAGCGTGCCGCGCAGATTCGCCATCGTCAGACCCTTGTCCACCGCCAGTCCCTCGACCTGGTGGAAGACCGGCGTGTGGGTGGCGTCGAGTTCGTCGGTGCGGAAGGTGCGGCCGATGGAGATGATGTAGACCGGAAGGTCGCGTTCGAGCAGGGCCCGGATCTGCACCGGTGAGGTGTGGGTGCGCAGGACCTGCCTGGAGCCTTCGGGCGCCACGTGGAAGGTGTCCTGCTCGCTGCGGGCCGGGTGATCTGGCGGAAAGTTCAGGGCGTCGAAGTTGAACTGTTCGGTCTCGACCTCAGGCCCCTCGGCCAACTCCCACCCCATCGCGACGAAGGTGTCGGCGATGTTCTCAGCCAGGATCGTGATGGGGTGGCGCGCCCCGATGGGTTGACGGGTCGACGGCAACGTCACATCGATGCGTTCGGCGACCAGCACCGCGGCGTCGCGTTCTGCGCGCAGCACCCCGAGGCGGTCGTCGTAGCTGCGCTGCGCCTCGGTGCGCGCGACGTTGACGCGCTTGCCGGCATCCGCGCGTTCGGCCTTGGGGAGCGAACCCAGCGCCTGACGCGCCAGTGCGATCGGCGACCGGTCGCCGAGGTATTCGGTCTTCGCGCGGGCCAGCGCGTCGAGATCACCGGCCCGGCCGAAGGCACGACGGGCCGCCTCGACGGCTTCGGTCAGCGCGTCGTCCGACAAGTCCACAGGCTGCTCAGCCACCCGGCGATCATAGGTGATGGTCGACGCGGCACCTCGAGGCCGTTTCGGCCGGGTCAGCCCTCATCGTCGATCGGTTCGGCGGACCGACGCCTGCGCAGGCGGTACATGGCCAGGTCGGTGGGCACCCCGTCGGGTTTCGTGGTGAAGACGTGGCGTCGCTGGCGCTTCGCCTCCACATCGAGCGCCGCGAAATCCTCCGGCGAGATCTGGTCGAGCGTGGTCTGCGACACCACCAGCCCGCCGCGCGTCGCGCGCTCCATCACCCGGGCGGCGACATTGACGTCGATACCCAGCCAGTCCGATCCGATGCGGTGCGGCCTGCCGGTGTGCACGCCGACACGCATCCGCGGGGTGTAGCCGTCGACCTCGACCGACCGGACCGCCGACATCGCCTTCTGCACCGCGGCCACGGCCGTTCCCGGATCGGTGAACACCGCCATCGAGCCGTCGCCCATGCGTTTGACGATGCGTCCGCCGGCCTCGAGCAGGGGCGGCTCGAACACCTGCGCGACGCGCCGCAGCAGCCGCAATGTGGCGTCGTCGCCGGCGCGCAACGACCAGGCCGAGAAGCCCACCAGATCGCTGAATACGAGCGTCACCTCGGGGTTGGCCGGCTTACCCGACACCCGCTCGGTCACCGCCTGCCAGACCTGCAGCGCACCCAGGCTCACCTCACGGGTGGCGGCTTCGCGGTCGAGCAGCCGGTCGGCCACCCGTGCCGCGGCCCGTGGACCTCCGACGCCGTCGGCCGACAGTGGATCGCCGAAATCCGGATCGCCCGGTAGGGATTTGCGAGCCTTGCGCAGGAACGCGATCAGATCGGCCCGGTGATTGGCCTTGTGCAGCCAGCCGAGCGGCCCGGGCGATCCCGACGACGGCGCCGCACGATGGGTGTCTGCGTCGCCGCCCGATCGCCCGTCGAAGGATTCGACCTCCACGCCGGCCAGCCTAGGTGGCCGTTTTCCGCGTCGGCAAATGCCGTGCGCGGCGCCGTTGCTCACATCCGGTGACCGCGACACGACCACAGGACATCGACAACACCCGTTGTCAAGAACTATCGTGGGTACGACGGGACGGCGAATTGCGAGGACCCCGATGACCGTGAGATCGTCCAAGACATCGAATGACACTCCCCTGGCCGACGCGCGGTCCCGGCAGACGCCGCGACATCCGCTCGGACCGGATTCCCTGACCTGGAAGTACTTCGGGGACTTGCGTACCGGGATCCTCGGCGTGTGGATCGGCGCTATCCAGAACATGTATCCCGAATTGGGCGCCGGCGTCGAGGACCACTCGATCATCAAGCGTGAACCGCTGCAGCGGGTGGCACGTTCGGTGTACCCGATCATGGGTGTGGTCTACGACGGTGAGCGCGCCGCCACGACTGGTGAGCAGATCAAGAGCTACCACAATACGATCAAGGGCACCGACAGCGCGGGACGGCGCTATCACGCGCTCAACCCGGAGACCTTCTACTGGGCGCACGCCACGTTCTTCATGCTGATCATCAAGACCGCGGAGTACTTCTGCGGGGGCCTGACCGAAGCCGAGAAACGGCAGCTCTTCGACGAACACGTGCAGTGGTACCGGATGTACGGGATGAGCATGCGGCCGGTGCCGTCGTCCTGGGAGGACTTCTGCCGATACTGGGACCACAAATGCCGCGAAGAACTCGAGATCAATCAGGCCACATTGGACATCCTGTCGCTGCGCATCCCCAAGCCGTGGTTCGTGATGATGCCCACGCCGGTATGGGACCAGCTGTTCCGGCCCATGCTCGCCGGTCAGCGCTGGGTAGCAGCCGGGCTCTTCGACCCGGCCGTACGCGAGCGAGCCGGCATGCGCTGGACGCCGGGCGACGAAGTGCTCCTGCGACTGGTGGGCAAGCTCATCGAGCTCGCATTCGTGGCGGTGCCCGACGAGATCAGGTTGCACCCGCGCGCGGTCGCCGCGTACCGCCGAGCCGAAGGCAAACTGGCGCCCGACGCTCCCCTGGTCGAGGCGCCGGCCTTCATGGGCCCGCCGCGGGAGCGCCGCGGACTGCCCATGCATTACGTCCCGAGCCGCAAGACGCTGCTCGACAAAGCCGGCTCGCTGGTGCACACCACGTTCTCTTTGGCGGGCCTGCGTCCGGCGCGCGGACGCGATAGGGCAGCCTGAACGCATGCTCGATTGGTCAGATGTAGACATCGCCGTCCGTGACGCCGTCCGTGAATTCGTCGACAAGGAGATCCGTCCACACGTCGACGCGCTCGAGAGCGGCGAGATGGAGCCCTATCCGGTCATCCGGAAGCTGTTCAGCACCTTCGGAATCGACGCGATGGCCAAGGAGTCGCTGGACAAGCGGTTGGCCCGCCTGCGCGAGGGGGACGCGGGTTCGGCGAAGTCGGCCGGCGGCGGTGGAATGTTCGGGGGCGACGCCGGCGGGATGGGCTTCGTGGTCATCAGCGAGCTGTGCCGCGTCTGCATGGGCGTCGTCACGGGGATGGGCGTCAGCCTCGGGCTGACGGTTCCCACCATCATGAGCCGCGGCACGCTGGCTCAGCAGGAGCGCTGGCTGCCGGAGCTGGTCACCTACGAGAAGGTCGGCGCCTGGGCGATCACCGAACCCGACTCCGGCTCGGACGCGTTCGGCGGGATGAAGTCCTACGTCGTGCGTGATGGCGACGACTACATCCTCAACGGGCAGAAGACGTTCATCACCAACGGTCCCGATGCCGACGTGGTGGTCGTGTACGCGAAGCTCAACGACGACGGCGCGCCGGAGAACACCCGGGACCGCAAGGTGCTGACGTTCGTACTCGACCGCGGCATGGAGGGTTTCGTCCAGTCCAAACCGTTCCGCAAGATGGGCATTCACTCCTCTCGCACCGGCGAGCTGTTCTTCGACAATGTGCGGCTCGGCCGCGACCGGCTGCTCGGCGAAACCGAGGAGAACAAGGCCGGCGACGGCCGGGACAGCGCACGGTCGAGCTTCTCCGCCGAGCGGATCGGCGTGGCGGCCATGGCACTCGGCGTCATCGAGGAGTGCGTGCGGTTGTGCGTCGACTATGCGAACGAGCGCACGCTGTGGGGTCGGGAGATCGGACAGTTCCAGCTCATCCAGCTCAAACTCGCCACCATGGAGGTGGCCCGGATGAACGTGCGCAACATCCTGTTCCGCGTCATCGAGGCCGCGCAGACGGGCACACCGATCACGCTGGCCGAGGCGTCGGCGATCAAGTGGTACTGCTCGCAGGCGGCCACCGATGTGGCGATGGAGGCGGTGCAGTTGTTCGGCGGCAACGGCTACATGACCGAATACCGCGTCGAGCAACTCGCGCGGGACGCCAAATCGCTGATGATCTACGCCGGCAGCAACGAGGTGCAGATCACCCACGTGGCCAAGGGGATGCTGGGCCGCTAGCCGCCGCGGGAGGCCGATGACGGGCGTGAGCGTGCCGCACGGGCGCTCTGATACAGGCAGATCGCGGCGGCCGCAGCCACATTCAGGCTCTCGGCGCTGCCGGCCATCGGGATGGTCACCCGGACATCGGCGAGCGCGGCCACCTCCGGGGCGAGCCCGTGGGCCTCGGATCCGAACAGCCACGCTGTCGGCCCGGACAGCTCCGCGTCATCGAGGCTGACGTCGCCGTCGAGCGCGGTGGCCAGCACGGTCAGCCCGGCGCCGTGCAGCGCGGCGATCGATCCGGCGATATCGGGGGCCTCGACGACGGAGACACCGAAGATGCTGCCCGCAGAGGCTCGCAGGCACTTCCCGTTGTAGGGGTCCACGCTGTCACCGGCCAGGATCACCGCGTCAGCCCCCATGGCGTCGGCCAGCCGGATCAACGTGCCCGCGTTGCCGGGTTCTGACGTCTCGACGGCGACGGCGACCAGTTGTGGCGATGAGGCGAGCACGTCGTCGAGCGACACCTCCGGCATCCGGCACACCGCGACGAGCCCGACCGGGGTCACCGTGTCCGACAACGCCTTCGCCGCGCGCTCGGTGACCAGGTGGACATCGGCGTCAGCGAGCAGCTCGGAGAATCGTTGCGCCGCAGATTCAGTCGCGAACACCTCGGATACGACTCCGCGCCGCAACGCGGCCTCGACGAGGTTGGGCCCCTCGGCGAGGAAGCGTTCGGCGCGGCGGCGTCCGACGTGTCGGTGGAGTTTGACCGCTGCCGCCACCCGGGCGGAGCGTTCGGTGAGGGTCAGGCAGCCTCTCCGGACGGCGCGTTGACATCCTCGGGCAGCGCAGCCTTGGCGACCTCGACCAGCGCGGCGAAGGCCGCCGCGTCGCTCACGGCGATCTCGGCGAGGTTCTTGCGGTCCACCTCGACGCCGGCGGCCTTGAGACCCTGGATCAGCCGGTTGTAGGTGATGTCGTTGGCGCGGGCCGCGGCGTTGATCCGCGAGATCCACAGCTTGCGGAACTCACCCTTGCGGGCCCGCCGGTCGCGGTAGGCGTAGGTGAGTGAGTGCAGCTGCTGCTCTTTGGCCTTGCGGTACAGGCGCGACCGCTGACCGCGGTAGCCCTTCGAGGCCTCCAGCACACTGCGGCGCTTCTTCTGGGCGTTTACTGCGCGCTTTACGCGTGCCATGGGTGGTTCCTATCTAGTACGGGGTCTCGAGCCGGGGTAAAGGTCGGATGCGGCGCTCAGCCGTTGAGCAGCTTCTTGACACGCCGGGTGTCGGCGGCCGCCAATTCGGTGCGGCCGGTGAGCCTGCGGGTGCGCTTGGTGGCCTTGTGCTCGAGCAGGTGGCGCTTGCCGGCCTTCTCCCGCACGATCTTGCCGGTGCCGGTGCGGCGGAACCGCTTGGAGGCTCCGCTGTGGGTCTTGGCCTTGGGCATGGGTGTCCTCTTGGTTGTGGTGGTGTACGTCGTGTGGTGCTGGTCAGTTCTGCGTGGCGTCCGAGCCGGCGGTCGACTCACGGGGACGTTCCGCTTGCTCCGCCGCCTTGGCACGAGTCTTCGCGCCGCGGTGCGGGGCCAGCACCATCGTCATGTTGCGGCCGTCCTGCTTGGCCGACGTCTCGACGAAACCGTAATCGGCCACGTCGGCGCCGAGCCGCTGCAGGAGTCGGAAGCCGAGTTCGGGCCGCGACTGCTCACGGCCGCGGAACATGATCGTCACCTTGACCTTGGACCCGGCTTCGAGGAAGCGGATGACGTGACCCTTCTTGGTCTCGTAATCGTGCGGGTCGATCTTGGGACGCAGCTTCTGTTCCTTGACGACGGTCTGCTGCTGGTTCTTGCGAGACTCGCGCGCCTTCTGCGCCGTCTCGTACTTGAACTTGCCGTAGTCCATGATCTTGCACACGGGCGGCTTGGCGTCCGGGGCTACTTCGACAAGGTCGAGATCGGCATCCGCGGCGACGCGGAGTGCATCTTCGATGCGCACAATTCCTACCTGTTCCCCGCCGGGTCCGATGAGACGGACCTCGGGGACTCGGATGCGCTCGTTGATGCGGGTCTCAGTGCTGATGGGGCCTCCTATGTTGTGGTCCTGGAGTACCCAAACCCACCGCCCGAATCAGCGAAGGCCCTGCATCAGCAGGGCCCATTACCGACCGATCACGGCATCAGCCGCCCGCACCGGCAGGTGCGGAACCGGCATACTCGATGCCGGTGACCGGACCGCTGTGCCGAAGTAGCCAGCGGTGGGAGTGGGACTCCACTTGCTGTCCTGGCGTCAGCCAGGACGGTCGCGCATGCCACTCTAGCAGGCATGACCGAAGATCCCAGCATCCGCGACCTCGCCGATATTCCCGCGGTGGAGGTGATCACCCGGTCCGCCGTCATGTTGATGAGCGCAGCAGCGGAGAAACTCGGCCTGTCCGACGCCGATCCCGACGACAGCCCCCACCGCGATCTGGACGAAGCACGCCGGTTGATCACGGCCCTCGCCGGGCTGGTGACGGCATCGGTGGAGTACCTCGGCCCACACGCGGGCCCGGTCCGCGACGGCCTCAAGAGCCTGCAGCTGGCCTTCCGGGAAGCCAGCGCCGCTCCCGACGAACCCGGCAAGGGCCCCGGCGAGAAGTACACCGGCCCCGTCTGGTGAGCAGGTCCCCACATTAGGGCCATCGAGCGAATATCCTCCCGCCCTATGACCGTCACCAGCCCGCCGAGGACACGGCCGTCGTCCCGTTACTCCTGGGTGCCCGCGGCCGCCGGGTGGGCGGTCGGCATCATCGCCACGCTGTCGCTGCTGGCGAGCGTGTCACCGCTGGTGCGCGCGCTGATCCGCAAGCCGCGCGAATTCGTCAACGACTACATCTTCAATTTCCCCGACACAAGCTTCGCGTGGGCGTTCGTGCTCGCATTGCTGGCGGCGGCGCTCGCCGCCCGCAAACGCATTGCCTGGTGGGTGCTGCTGTTGTACATGGTGGCCGCGATCCTGGTGAACGTCATCGACCTGATCAGCGGAGACGAATCGATCGTCGAGGAGATCGGCGAGGTCATCGGTCTGGGCGTGCACGTCGCCGCGATCGCCTTCCTGCTGCTGGCCCGCCCGCAGTTCTGGGCCAGGGTTCGCCGCGGCGCACTGATCAAGGCGGCCGGTGTGCTGGCCGCGGGGATGGCGATCGGCATCCTGATCGGTTGGGGGCTGGTCGAGCTGTTCCCCGGCACGCTGGAGAGCGACTACCGGCTCGGCTACGCCGCCAACCGGGTGCTGGCGTTCGCCGGCGTGGACTCCGACGCGTTCAACGGACAGCACCCGCATGTGCTCATCAACGCCCTGCTCGGATTGTTCGGCGCGTTGGCGTTGATGGTCGCAGCCGTCGTGCTGTTCCAGTCGCAGCGCTCCGAGAACGCCCTGACCGGAGAAGACGAGTCCGCGATCCGTGGCCTGCTCGAACTGTTCGGTAAGAACGACTCGCTCGGCTACTTCGCCACCCGCCGAGACAAGTCGGTGGTGTTCGCACCGAGCGGGCGGGCCGCCATCACCTATCGCGTCGAGGTCGGCGTGTGTCTGGCCAGTGGCGACCCCGTCGGTGATCCGAAGGCGTGGCCCCACGCGATCGAGGCGTGGCTGCAGCTGTGTGAGGCCTACGGCTGGGCGCCGGGCGTGATGGGCGCCAGCACGACCGGTGCAGAGGCGTTCCGGGCGGCCGGCCTGAACGCGATCCAGCTCGGCGACGAGGCGATTCTGCATCCGGACCGCTTCCGGTTGTCCGGTCCGGACATGCGTGCGGTGCGCCAGGCCGTGACCAGGGCACGGCGCGCCGGCACCACGGTGCGCATCCGGCGTCACCGTGAGATCGATGCCGAGGAGATGGCGAAGGTCCTCACTCGCGCCGACGCGTGGCGTGACACCGAGACCGAACGCGGTTTCTCGATGGCGCTCGGGCGGCTGGGCGATCCGGCCGACGGCGACTGCCTGCTGGTCGAGGCCGTTCAGGGCGACGACGTGGTGGCCATGCTGTCGCTGGTGCCGTGGGGCGGCAACGGCGCGTCGCTTGACCTCATGCGCCGGTCCCCGCAATCGCCCAACGGCACCATCGAGCTGATGGTCAGCGAACTCTGCCTGCAGGCCGAGGGGGTCGGCATCACGCGGATCTCGCTGAACTTTGCGATGTTCCGGTCGGCGTTCGAGCAGGGCGCCCAGCTCGGTGCGGGTCCCGTCGCCCGGCTGTGGCGTTGGCTGCTGGTGTTCTTCTCCCGGTGGTGGCAACTCGAGACGCTGTACCGCTCCAACATGAAGTATCAGCCCGAATGGGTGCCAAGATACGCCTGTTACGAGGACGCGCGCCTTGTCCCACGGGTGGGCGTCGCCTCGGTGATCGCCGAGGGCTTCCTGGTCCTGCCGTTCTCCCGCCGCAACAAGCAGCACACCGGCCATCACACCGCCGCACCGGAGAATTTCATCGCCAGCGGTCTGCTGCACGCCGACGGCAGCACCCCGGATGTCTCGAGTCTGCAGGCCGAGGCCGACGGCGAGGAGCGCACCCGGCTGCCCGAACAGGTCCGGGTCCGGATGGCGAAGCTGAAGACGCTGCAGGCCAACGGGATCGACGCCTACCCGGTGGGGCACCCGCCGACCCACACCGTCGCCGCCGCGCTCGAATCCGCCGACGACGTGGAATTGTCGGTCGCGGGCCGAGTGCTGCGCCTGCGCGACTACGGCGGGGTGATGTTCGCCCAGCTGCGCGACTGGTCCGGGGAAGTGCAGCTGCTGCTGGACAATTCGGCCCTCGAGGACGGCACCACTGCGGAATTCACCGCGGCCATCGACCTCGGTGATCTCATCGAGGCGACCGGCACCATGGGATACAGCAGGAAAGGCACCCGATCGCTGCTCGTCCGGCGGTGGCGGCTGACCGGCAAGTGCCTGCGGCCGCTGCCCGACAAGTGGAAGGGCCTGTCCGACCAGGAGGCCAGGGTGCGGGCACGCTACGTCGACCTCGCCGTCAACACCGAGGCGCGCGATCTGGTCAAGGCCCGCAGCGGGGTCCTGCACGCGATCCGCGACACGCTCTACACGAAGGGGTTCCTCGAAGTCGAGACGCCGATCCTGCAGCAGATCCACGGCGGCGCGAACGCCCGGCCATTCCTGACCCACATCAACGCCTACGACCTCGACCTGTACCTGCGCATCGCTCCGGAGCTCTATCTCAAACGGCTCTGTGTGGGCGGGGTCGAGCGGGTCTTCGAACTGGGCAGGGCGTTCCGCAACGAGGGCGTCGACTTCTCCCACAATCCCGAGTTCACGCTCCTGGAGGCGTATCAGGCGCACGCCGACTACAACGTGTGGATCGACGGATGCCGTGAGCTGATCCAGAACGCTGCGCTGGCGGCCAACGGTGAGCACGTGTTCCTCCGGCCGGGTGAACGCGGAGCGCTCGAACCGGTCGACATCTCCGGCGAGTGGACCGTCAAGACCGTGCACGGCGCGGTGTCCGAGGCGCTCGGTGAGCACATCGACGCCACCACCGAGCTGCCGGTGCTGCGCAAGCTCGCCGACTCCGCGGGTATCCCCTACCTGACCCACTGGGACGCCGGGGCGGTGGTGCTGGAGATGTACGAGCACCTCGTCGAGGACCGTACCGAGCGGCCGACGTTCTACAAGGACTTCCCCACCTCGGTGTCGCCGCTGACCCGCCCGCACCGCAGCATCCCAGGCGTTGCCGAGCGGTGGGACCTGGTGGCCTGGGGCGTCGAACTCGGCACCGCCTACAGCGAGCTCACCGACCCGGTGGAGCAGCGCAAGCGCCTCGAGGAACAGTCGATGCTGGCTTCGGGCGGCGATCCGGAGGCGATGGAACTCGACGAGGACTTCCTGCAGGCCATGGAGTACGCCATGCCGCCGACGGGCGGACTCGGTATGGGTGTCGACCGGGTGGTGATGCTGATCACCGGGCGCAGCATCCGCGAGACGTTGCCCTTCCCGCTGGCCAAACCGCGCTGATCCGATCTGAGCCCACGGCTGACAGCCGACCCACAGCCGCTTCCAAGACTGGTCGGACACGATGTCGGTGTGAGTCTGACCGAGTCACTGCGGCATCCGCTGTCGCTGCTGCACGGCTGGATTCCGGTGACCCTGCAGATCCTGGCCGCGGTGGCGTTGCTGGTCGCACTGGGCCGGCGCAGCCGGCGATGGCGGCTGGTGTGGCTGCCGTGGGCAGCGGTGGTGGGAGCCATTCTCGCCGCGGTCGCGTACGAGTATGTCGCCTCCGAGGGGCTCGCGGGTCAGCCCGCCCCACCATCGCTGTGGGTATGGGTCGCTCTCTCAGGCACTGCCGCAGGCATTTCCGTGGCCGGCTGGCGAGGCGCCGCGTGGTGGCGGCGCGCGGTCTCCCTGCTCTCGGTGCCGCTGTGCGTGCTGTGCGCAGCCCTTGCGCTGAACCTGTGGACCGGATACTTCCCGACCGTGCAGACCGCGTGGAACCTGATGACCGCGGGTCCGCTGCCGGACCAGACCGATCCCGCGACCGTGGTCGCCATGCAGAAGGAGCACCGCACGCCGGCCAAGGGAACCGTGGTGCCCATCGACACCGGTGACGGCGCATCGGGATTCCGGCACCGCGGAGAATTCGTGTACCTCCCGCCCGCGTGGTACGCGACGAATCCACCGCCTCGACTGCCGGTCGTGATGATGATCGGCGGCGAGTTCAACACCCCCGGAGACTGGATGCGGGCAGGGAACGCGGTCGCCACAGTCGATGCGTTCGCCGCCGCACACCACGGCAACGCGCCGGTGCTGGTGTTCGTCGACGCGGGCGGCGCGTTCAACAACGACACCGAGTGCGTCGACGGCAGCCGAGGCAACAGCGCCGACCACCTCACCAAAGACGTTCGCCCGTATCTGATCTCACACTTCGGTGTGAGCGGCGACCGATCGGACTGGGGCGTGGTCGGGTGGTCGATGGGCGGCACCTGCGCCGTCGACCTGAGCGTCATGCACCCCGAACTGTTCAGCGCCTTCGAAGACATCGCGGGCGATATCGGCCCCAACTCCGGAACCAAGGAGCAGACGGTCGAGCGGCTGTTCGGCGGCAATACCGCCCTCTGGGCGGCCTACGATCCGACCACCGTGATGATCCGGCACGGCCGTTACACCGACGTCGCGGGATGGTTCGACGTCAACAGCACGGGTAAGGATCAGGCGGCGGCCGCCACCGCGCTGTGTGGGTTGGGCACGGCCAACGGGATCGACTGCACCGTCGCGTCGCAACCCGGCGATCACGACTGGATGTTCGCCAACGGCGCCTTCACCGCGGCGCTGCCGTGGCTGGCCGGACGCCTCGGCACACCCGGCGTGCCGCCGGTTGCGCTGCCACCGGCACCGCCATCGGCTCAGTAGTCGGATTCGGCGGCCAGCGTCTCCGCGAGGTAGGCGTCGGCACCGACTGTGCCCAGCCGCGCCCTGGCGAAGCGGCGGATCCGGTTCCGGTGCGTCGCGGTCTCGGCCGTCGCCGCGCCGACCGTCACCGCCGTCGAACTCCAGTCGCGGTTCCAGGCCGCCGGCTCCGGCAGCGGGTCGCCCGATGCATCCAGCAGCGGCAGCGTCGCGCGCCCCACGGAGTCGAGATATCCCGTACCGCTGACCGATTCGTTTGCGACGCGAACCGGCACTCCCGCCGCCGAACCGGTACCGAGCAGGGCCGTCCGCACCTGCGCGACGGCGGCCCCGTCGACGATGTGCACGCTCCACGCCAGACTGCGCTCCGCCGCATCGAAAACGCCCGGCGGCACCGCGCTCCAGGCGATGGCACCGTCTCCGGTTGCCACCGCGCCGGTGGGTACGCCGCTGCCCTCACCGGCGACCAGGGCGTAATCGTCACGCCGTCCCGAGGCCGCCACCTCCCGCTCGGGCACCCCGACCCCCAGGTCATCGGCCAGCTCGGCGCAGCTGCGCGCCAGTTCCACCAGGCGTGGATCGCCGAGGCGGGCTCGGAAATCCAGTTCGTCGAGGTGCGGCACGAGGAGTTGGGCAGCGTCGGAGTCGATCGTGTCATCGGTGAAGTAGTCGTCGGCCGCGGCGGTGAGCAGAGCCAGTTCCGCATCGAGAACCGCACGATCGAGACCGGCGATCCCGTCGATGCGGCTCTCCGGCCACCAGCGGCGCAGCCAGTGGCCCAGCGCGATACGGCGTAGCGGCGCCACGGCAGGCGCGGCGACCTCCACCCCGGCGACGTCGACCGGGAGCTGCGCCACGCCAGGACCGTCCAGCGCCTCCGCGAGGGCGACGTGGCCGGCGTCGCCCACCACCCGCCACAGCCAATCGGCACGGGACACATCGGTGAACGTGACGTGCACGGGGTCGGCCGGGGCGTCGACCGTCCACGCCAGCACCGCACCGCTCACTTCCAGGACGGCGATCAGTGGACTGCCCGCCGGCAGCGGTCCGGTACTCCACAGGCCCTGATCGGTCACCAGTTTCATGCGGCCACCTGGACTTCCAGCATCGCCTTGATGCGCTGGCGGTGATCCAGGCTCACCGACCTCGCCACCCCCTCGAGCAGTGCACGGACGTCGTCGACGTCGGCGCACGGTTCCTGCCACACGTCTCGGCCGTGCAGCCGCGCCCACAGCCGGCTCAGGTACGGGCGGCTGAACGCAGACAGATCCTCGACCACCTGCCGCTGACGCGGGTGCATCGGGCCGTTGCCAGTCAGGCAGCGACGGGCATGAAGGACGTAGGCCTCCTTGCGCAGACGCGCCTGGATCAGCGCTGCCAGTTGGTAGCTCGGTGTGGCCGAATCATCCAGTGGTGCAAGTTGTTCGGCGATCTCGATACCGGCGATGAGGGTTGCCTGCTTGTCCTCGGCGAGCAGCCCCCACGGCGCGCATGCACGGTCGACCTCCTCGGCACACAGCAGCGGGATGTCGGGGAGCTCATCGCGGTCCAGCGCCCGGCGCAACGTGGCGCGCACCCGGTCGAGCACCGGGCGATCGAGCGGCCGATCGCCGGGCGACGCTCCGACAACCGTCGGACATGGTTGCGGGGCCAGCGAACTGAGGCCGACATCGACGATCGACCACGGGAGGTCGGCCGGCGCACTGCGGGCCCTGGCACCGAGATTGTGCGGAGTCGCATCGGCGATGAGGGCGCTCCACACGCGTTGTCGCGCGGCTGCCGCGCGGTGGCTGTCAGCGGGTCCGAGCACCGTTGCGAGCCCGCTCAGGAACGGCCCGGTGATCGCGCCGTCGTCGACGACGTCGGTCCAGCTGCGCAGCAGCTGCTCGGACAGCGCGGCGACGACGCGCTCGTCCTCGATGTGGCGGTTGAGCGCCTCGATGGCGGTGCGATCCCGGTCGCCGTGGACATCCCGCAGCACCGCCGCGGCCGTCGCACCGTCATCCGGCCCGGGTGCCCCCCTGGTCACAGCCAGTTCGAAGCACACCGGGAAGTACAGCTCCTGAGCATTGCCCGTGGTGATCCGGGCTCGCCGCCGCTCGGCTTTGAGCAACTCGAACCACCCCGCCGCGGCGCGCAGCCGCCCGCCGTGTTCGACGATGAGCTCGTGCATCTGCGTGGCGACCTCGGCGGGCACGACCGGCGTGGAGTACTGCGGGTTTGCCCGCAGCCGCAGCACCAGCGGATCGAGGATCCGTTTGACGGTGCGGCGCAACGGTCCGCCGTCGGCCCCGCTGAGCACCTCGACCCCCGGGCCGAGCGCCCGCCACGCCGCGTCGATCACCGCCCGGCGCGGATGGTGCACCGCCACCACCGGTATGGCGTCCGTGTCCGTCGTCACGGACACCAGGATAGAAGTTGGGTTCGGTAGCCGCGGCGGTGTCGGAATCTGAATCGCATGTCCACCACCTTGCTGATTCCCCTGGTCGGCGTGTTCTGCGTGACCGTTGCCGCGCTGCTGCTGTCTCCCACTCCGTGTCGCGAACGCGGCACGACCCTGCCCGAGGACGCCGAACGACTGGTGACCCGTGACGAGATCGATTCCGTTCGTTCCGTTTTCGTCAGAACGCGGGGTGTCATCACCGCGGTGCGGGCGATCGGCGACCGCGGTGCGGACTACCGCGAGATCGAGCTCGACGTGATGGTCACCCGGCGCGGGGGCGGTCAGTTCCCGGCCAGGGAGACCGCCCTGATTCCCACCGGCTCGCTCGGATATGTCAGCCCCGGCAGCGTCGTGGTCACGTACTACCGGGCCGAGGACGAATCGTCGGTGGCGGTCTGCGTGCCGCCCAGCTGAGCCGGTCACCGGGCACCGTCCACGGCGAAGGTGATCAACGCCGCCCAGTACAGCGGATTCGCCGCGATGTCCCCGCCTCGCCAGCGCCTCATCTGGGCCCGCTGCCACCGATTCACCGCGCGTCCCGCCTCCGGGTCGCTGTGGGCCTCGTCGACGGCACACACCAGCTCGGCCATCGGATCCGCCCCGGACTCGGTGAACCGTCGATAGCCGGCCGTGGTGGGCAGCGACCACAGTGTCGCGGTGACGGTCTGTGCGCCGCCGAGCACCAGAGCCGCCACCAGCCCGGTGGCCTCGTCGAACCGGTAGTCGCCGCCGGATGCACACGCGATCAGCGCCACCCGCGGCGGGATCGGATAGCCCGCGGCCATCAGATCCGCAGCCGTGAACGGAGCCGATTCGGCCAGGTGCAGTCCCGCACCGTCCGCACGGCCGTCGGCGTCGAAACTCGCGTGACCGGCGAACAGCAGCCGGCTCGGCCCCCGGGCCAGCAGCCGGCCCAGCCAGGTGCGGTCGGCATCGGTACGGCGGAACAGCTCGACAGGTGATCCCACGTCGGGCAGCACCGAGCCCGCGCGCATCGCATCGCCGAAGTGCACACTGAGGACGGTCTGCTCGGACGGCCGGCCCAGCACCGATCCGAGCGGCGAATCGGGCCGCTGCCCCGGCACCCGCGGATCCAGCACGAGAAGCGGTGGCGCCGCCTGTCGATCCCCCCAGCGGGTGGTCTGGCGCGGCGAATGGGTGATGTTGGGCGGTACGGCCATCATCACGTCGGCCAGTTCCATCAGCCGGTGGCCGTCGGTGACAGCGGATATGTCGTCGATCTGCCACGAGATCCGGGCGGCTTCCGGCCCGGTCCGCGTCATCGCCTCCGACCGGGCGCGGACCAGTTCCTCCAGGTCGGGGCGCGACGTCGGCAGCGCCAGGAGCGCCCAGGGCACCGCGGCGAGGCGTGCGCTCGGGGAGACGAACAGCGCTGCGCGCGGGAATGACACGCAGTCGAGGAGCAGTTGCCATGCCGGCGCCGAGATCAGCAGCACCCCGAGGATGTAGGCCAGCCTGGATTCGGCTTCCGGGGAGGTGAACGCGCTGCGGGTGAGCGCACGTTCCAGCGCAGCGTGCTGGTCTTCGTCTCCGTGCGGTTCGGGCAGCGCATCGGTCAGTTCCTCGAGCGCGGCGAGAACCAACGGCACCTCGACGACCCAGGTGACCGTCCGAGCCGGATCACCCACGACGCGCAGGCTGGCGTAGGTGGCGATTCCCACGTCGGCGAATCGCAACACCAGGGTCTGGCTCGGCGCAGCGGTCACGGCCATGTCGACCAGGCCGGCTCGTCGGCGGTGACCTCGCGGCCGTACCGCTGCACCGCCAGCGTGCGGTAGTGCTCGAGTATCGGCTCCCGGGCGGGGTCCATGACCAGCGGCGGTAGCGGAGCCAACCGCGTCAACGACGGAGCGTCGGCCGCGTGAGCACCCCCACCCGCCACGTCGGCCAGCTCGACTGTCAGATCGTCGACGTCATGGAGCGGGACCGACGTGGTCGCCAGGTCGGGCATTCCGGACCCACCGCCGGACGCCGGCGCTGCGACGAAAGCGCCACGGGCACTGTGGTATTCGATCAGCTCGCTGACCAGGGCCGTGTTCTCCCACTCCCACGCGACGGCGAATGCTCCTGCGAGCAGCGGCGCCGACACCGATGCGGCCCATCGCATCCGGGCCTGCGCGTCCGGAAGCGCGTAGCGTACCGAGTCGACCGCCAGCGCCGCGGGAATCATCAGCTCGGCGGCCTGCTCGAGTTTCCTCATCGCTCTGCGTTCTTTGTCCTGGGCCGGGGTGCCCCTCATGACGCCGAGCGACGCCAGGTGTTTCTCCTCGACCTCCTCGAGGGTGTCGTCCGGATCGCCGGCCGCATCGAATCCGAGGTCGGCCAGGGCATCGGCGCGCCAGATCGTGCCGAGGTGGCTGTCGAGACGCGCGTATTGCAGCCAACTGCTCCGCGGTGACGCGTCGAGCTGTTCCCGTGCTTGCGCGACGAGCTCGGTGGCCTCGCCGTAGCGTCCCCAGAACACCGGAATCCAGCTGCGTTGTAACAGAATCCGGTGCAGCCGCAGCGGCTTGCCCAATTGCCGCCAGGACGCTTCGGCATGCGCCCAGTGTTCGTCGGCCGCGGCCAGCTCGCCGACGGCCATCCGCGTGAAGCCGAGGTAGAGGTGGCATCGGGCGGTGTCGTCGGCGCGGCCGCGTCCGGCGAGGACAGGCAGAGCTTCGGCGGCGAGCCGTTCGGTGGCCTCGTGATCGCCCGCCGTCCACGCGGCCGCGGCCCGCTCGAGCGCGGCCCTCGCGGTGGCGGACTCCCAGCCGCGGGCATGAGCCCGCGCGCCTGCGCGCTGCAGCCATGGCTCCCCCTCCGGCAGCAGGCCGGTCTCGACACAGAACCGGCCGTACCCGAGGCCGCCGGCGACGAGCAGGAAGTCCGCGGCATCGTCGGTGGAGTCGCCCGCACCGATGTCGTTCAGCACCTGTTCCCACAGCGGCACCGACCGGGCGTGCAGGTCGTCGTCGCACAACGCGCCGGCGCACAGGATGCGGGCGTGTGTCACCAGCGGGTCGTGTCCGGGTTCTCCGCCGTCGGCGCTCAGCGCCGCCAGCTCCGCCGCGGCGCGTTCATGGTCGCCGTGCGCGGCGGCGACACCGATTTCGAGGACCCGGACGCGTCGGCGGTAACGCCCGGCCAGATCCGCAGGCACGCCGACCAACAATTCATCGATGCGCCGGATGCACTCGGCCACAGCACTGTTCGCGCCGCGGGCCAGGTGCAGATCGCCCAGTTGGGCCACCAATTCGAGCGTCTCGCCGTCGTCGGCCGGTGCCAGCGACAGCAGCAGATCCCTGGCCGCCTCCTCGTCACCGGCGAACACCAGGTGGCGGGCACGGGTGAGGTCGCCGTCGATGGCCACGACGTCATCATAGGAAGCGGCGGGCGTGCCCGGCACGCCCGCCGCAGGAACAACCAGGATCAGTTGCACGTCACCGTGATCTCGAACGGCTTGGTGATCATCCCAGCCATCGGGTTCTTCAGATCGGCGCCGGAGGCCTCACCGGTGATGGTGTAGGAGTCGCCATCGACGGAGACCTTCGCCGAACCCACCGACGCGCCGGCCATGTTGGTCACCGCGAGCGCGTTACCGTCGACGACCAGGCCCAGCGATTCGACCGTCGGTGTGGCCTCGTCGGTCATCACGATGCCCAGACCCTGCTGGCCGCCGATGGCCCCGCTGCCGACGTTGATCTTGCCGCCCTGCTTGACACAGCTGACGGAGTTGAGGTCCAGACCGGCGAGGTCCCCGCCGTCGACCTTGACCTGGGTGCTGCCACCGGTGCTCACCTGCGAGCCCGGCGCCGCCGACGGCTTGTCGTCCGAGCAGCCCACCAGGACGGCGGCCGCAGCGGCAAGGCCGATCGCACCCGCGACAACTCGCTTCATGGTTTTCTCCTTCGTTCTCGCGTCGCCCCGATGGCGCCGTCGTGAGACAAGTGAAAATCCGGCGCGTTGCTACCGATCCCAACAATGTTCCGGGGTGTCCAGTGGCGGTGCGGGGGTAGCGTGACGTTCATGGCCGACGACACCTCGCGTGAACCGCAGCCCGCGCCGGCCCCGGCGCCGGCTCCGGTTCCGCCGCCCGCCGAGGCTCTCGATACCGGCTACACCCCCGGCGGCGTTCCGACGTTCGAATCCGTGCGCGAGAAGATCGAGAACCGTTACGGCACGTCGATCGGCGCCGCCGAACTCGACGCTGAGACGCCGGAGGGGCGCGCCGCCGACGAGCAGTACGAGGAGCGACAGCGCGCGGCAGCCGAGCGGTTGGCGCAGATCCGCGAGGCCATGCGCGAAGAGCATGGCGGAAACCGCTGAGCAGTGCGCTCTTTCACGCTCGCCGAGCGCCGGGACCGGTTGGCGCGCAGGCACTTTCTTTGCAGTTCGGGCGCATCCGTTGCCGACGTCGTCTCGAATGTGGTGGGACTGCACGCCACCGATCCCGCCACCCCGTATCTGTCGCTGTGGGCGCGGGTTCCCGGCTTCGTCGTCGCCGATCTGGACGCACAGCTCTATGAGCGGCGGACGCTGCTCAAGCACCTGGCGATGCGCCGGACACTGTGGGTCATCGCACGCACCGACCTGCCGGCCGTGCAGGCAGCGGCGAGTGATCGTGTCGCGGCCAACGAACGCAGGCGGCTGATCGCCGACGCACAAAAGGGTGGCGCGGCCGCCGACGGAGCCGCCTGGCTGGACGCCGCCGGTGCCGCCGTGCTGGCCCATCTACGTACACACGGGCCGACAGGGGCGCGGCAGTTGCGCGAGGCGCTGCCCGAGCTGGCCGGCTCCTTCGACGGCGCGCCCGGTAAACCCTGGGGCGGCCAGAGCCCGCTCAGCCCAAGAGTTCTCACCGTCCTCGGCGTTCAGGGCGACATCGTCCGGGGGCCCAACGACGGCGGCTGGACATCCAGCCGTCCGCGCTGGGCCACCGTCGGCGACTGGCTCGGCGAGACCGGCGCGCCGATGGACGCCGAGGAGGCGTCCCGCGTCGTGGTTCAGCGGTGGCTGCGCGCCTTCGGGCCCGCCACCGTCACCGACGTCAAGTGGTGGTTCGGCAACACGCTCACCTGGGCGCGCCGGACACTGCAGGCGATCGGAGCGGTCGAGGTGGACCTGAACGGCTCACCGGGCGTGGCCCTGCCCGACGATCTGGACACCGAACCACCATGCGACCCGTGGGCGGCGCTGCTGCCGGGCCTCGATGTCACCACCATGGGCTGGTTCGACCGCGACTGGTATCTCGGCGCGCACCGCCCGCACGTCTTCGACCGCAACGGAAACGGCGGTCCGACCGCATGGTGGAACGGCCGGATCGTCGGCGGGTGGGGCCAGGACGCCGACGGGCGGGTGGAACTGCATCTGGTCGAAGACGTCGGCCGCGACGGAGTCGCCGCCCTGACCCGGCGCGCGGACGACCTCACCACGTGGCTGGACGGGGCCAGGGTCGCCCCGCGCTTCCCGTCACCGCTGACCAGAAGCGGGGTTCGAACCGTCTGAAGCTGGCTAACCTAGCCTCACCGACGGAAGGGGCTGGCGTGGAACACGTCCGGATAGCGATCATCGGCAGCGGCTTCTCCGGACTGGGCGCCGCCATCCGCCTCGACCAGGCCGGCCATCGCGACTTCGTGGTGTTCGAGCGCGGCGACGACGTCGGCGGCACGTGGCGCGACAACACGTATCCCGGTGCGGCGTGCGATGTTCCGTCCCACCTCTACTCCTATTCGTTCGCGCTGAATCCGGAGTGGACGCGCTCGTTCTCCCGCCAGCTGGAGATCGAGAACTATCTGCGCGGTCTCGCCGAGCGCTACCGGGTGCTGGACCGCCACCGGTTCGGGTGCACCGTCAAACAGACCGCCTGGAACCCCGACCACCGGCGCTGGCACATCAGCACCGACCACGGCGACCTGACGGCCGACATCCTCATCGCCGCATTCGGTTCCCTCGCCGAGCCATCGCTGCCGCCCATCCCGGGGATCGAGTCCTTCGGTGCTGCCGGTGGCGCGATGTTCCACTCCGCCCAGTGGGACCACGAGGCCGATCTGACCGGCAAGCGGGTCGCGGTCATCGGCACCGGCGCCTCGGCGATCCAGATCGTGCCCGCCATCGCCGATCGGGTCGCGCACCTCGACGTGTACCAGCGGACCGCGCCGTGGCTGCTGCCCAGGTTCGACCGGCCGTTCACCGCGGTCGAACGGTGGGCGTTCCGCCACGTCCCCGGCTTCCTCCGACTCGCCCGCGCCGGCATCTACGCCGGCCGGGAAGTGCAAGTCGTCGGCCTGGCCAAGAACCCGAACCTGATGAAGGCGTTCGAACTGCTGTCGCGGGCGAAGATCCGTTCGGAGATCCGCGATCCTGAGCTGAGGCGCAAAGTCACCCCGAACTTCCGGATCGGCTGCAAACGCATGCTCATCTCCAACGACTGGTATCCGGCGCTGGACCGCGACCACGTCGACCTCGTCACCGACGGCATCGAACGCATCGACGGCCGCCGCATCATCACCGCGGACGGGACGAGCCGCGAGGTGGACGCCCTGGTGATCGCCACGGGTTTCCATGTCACGGATTCGCCCATGTTCGAGACCGTCTGCGGCGCCGACGGCGCCAGCCTGACGCAGAAGTTCGCCGACAAAGGCATGCGGGCGTACAAGGGCACCACGATCGCGGGCTATCCGAACATGTTCGTGCTCGTCGGCCCCAATACCGGCCTCGGCCACAGTTCGATGGTGTACATGATCGAGTCCCAGCTGAACTACGTCGTCGACGCCGTCACCACCATGGAGAAGCAAGGTCTGCGGACCGTCGAGGTCAAGCAGGACGTGCTGGACGCCTACAACGAACAGGTGCAACAGGCACTATCCGGGTCGGTCTGGATGACCGGGCGGTGCGCCAGCTGGTACCTCGATGCGCACGGCAACAACACCACGCTGTGGCCCGACTTCACGTTCCGCTTCCGCAACCAGACCCGCCGCTTCGACCTCGACGCTTACGAGGTCACCGCCTGACGGTCAGGCGCTCACCTTGCGGCGCTTGCGCACCGGGGCAGGCACATCGACGAGCTCGGCCAGGAAGTGCCCGGTATAGCTGGCGGTGTTGGCAGCGACGTCCTCCGGGGTGCCCTCGGCGACCACGGTCCCGCCGCCGGCGCCCCCTTCGGGCCCCATGTCCACGATCCAGTCCGAGGTCTTGATGACGTCGAGGTTGTGCTCGATGACGATCACGGTGTTGCCCTTGTCGACCAGGCCGTTGATCACCTTCAGCAGCTTGCGGATGTCCTCGAAGTGCAGACCGGTGGTGGGCTCGTCGAGGATGTACACCGTCCGACCGGTCGAGCGCTTCTGCAGTTCGGCGGCCAGCTTGACCCGTTGCGCCTCACCGCCGGACAGCGTGGGCGCCGGCTGACCGAGCCGGACGTACCCCAGACCCACGTCCACGAGCGTCTTGAGATAGCGGTGGATCGAGCTGATCGGCTCGAAGAACTCGGCCGCCTCCTCGATCGACATGTCGAGCACCTCGGCGATGGTCTTGCCCTTGTAGTGCACTTCGAGGGTCTCGCGGTTGTACCGGGCGCCGTGACACACCTCGCACGGCACGTATACGTCGGGCAGGAAATTCATCTCGATCTTGATGGTGCCGTCACCGGAGCACGCCTCGCAGCGGCCGCCCTTGACGTTGAACGAAAAGCGGCCGGGCTGATAGCCGCGGACCTTCGCCTCGGTCGTGGCGGCGAACAGCGAACGGACCTTGTCGAACACCCCGGTGTAGGTGGCCGGATTCGACCGCGGCGTGCGCCCGATCGGTGACTGGTCGACCCTCACCAGCTTGTCGAGCTGGTCGAGCCCGTTGACTCGGGTGTGCCGCCCAGGCACCTGCCGGGCGCCGTTGAGCTTGTTGGCCAGCACCGAGGCCAGGATGTCGTTGACCAGTGTCGACTTACCCGAACCGGACACCCCCGTCACCGACGTCAGCACCCCCAGCGGGAACGACACGTCGATACCCCTGAGATTGTGCTCGCGCGCGCCGATCACGGTCAGCTGGCGCTTGCGGTCGGTGGGCCGCCGGATCGCGGGCACCTCGATACTCTCCCGGCCGGACAGATACGCGCCGGTCAACGACTCCTTGTTGCGCAGCAGGTCCTTGTAGGTGCCGCTGTGGACGATGCGCCCGCCGTGCTCGCCGGCAGCCGGACCGATGTCGACCACCCAGTCGGCGTGGGCGATGGTGTCGAGGTCGTGTTCGACCACGATCAGCGTGTTGCCGAGTTCGCGCAGCCGCACCAGGGTGTCGATGAGGCGCCGGTTGTCGCGCTGATGTAGGCCGATCGACGGTTCGTCGAGAACGTAGAGCACGCCGACCAGACCGGAGCCGATCTGGGTGGCCAGCCGGATACGTTGCGCCTCACCGCCGGACAGCGTGGCCGCCGCCCGTGACAGCGAGAGATAGTCGAGCCCGACGTCGAGCAGGAAGCCCAGCCGCGACTGGATCTCCTTGAGCACCTGGCCGGCGATGGCCTGTTCGCGCGGTCCGAGCGTCAGGGCGTTGAGGAAGGCGGCGCAGTCGGCGATCGACAGTTCGGCGACCTCGGCGATCGACTTGCTGCCGTGGTCGCCTGCGGCCATCGTCACCGCGAGGATCTCGGGCTTGAGGCGGGTGCCGTCACACTCCGGGCACGGCACGTCGCGCATGAAGCCCTCGTAACGCTCCTTCATCTGCTCGGAGTCGGTCTGCTCCATGCGGCGCTGCAGGAACGCCATGACGCCCTCGAAGTCGGCGTAGTAGGACCGGGTGCGTCCGTACCGGTTCCGGTAGCGGACGTGGACCTGCTCGTCGCAGCCCTCGAGGATCGCCTTGCGCGCCTTGGCGGGGAGTTTCTTCCACGGGGTGTCGGTGTCGAAGCCCATCGCCTCACCGAGACCGGACAGCATGCGGGTGAAGTACTCCGCGGTCTGCCCCATCGACCAGGGCGCGATCGCGCCCTCGGCCAGCGTCAGGTCCGGGTCGGGCACCACCAGGTCGGGGTCGACCTCCTTGCGGACGCCCAGACCCAGGCACTCCGGGCAGGCCCCGTAGGGCGAATTGAACGAGAAGGACCGTGGCTCGAGGTCGTCGACGGCAAGCGGATGACCGTTCGGGCAGGCCAGCTTCTCGGAGAATCGCTGCTCGCGATGCGGATGGTCGTCATCACGGTCGACGAATTCCAGCACGACGATGCCCTCGGCCAGGTTGAGCGCCGTCTCGATGGAGTCGGTCAGCCGCTGCTTGGCCGTGGCCTTGACGGTGAGCCGGTCGACGACGACCTCGATGTCGTGCTTCTCCTGCTTCTTCAGCTTCGGCGGATCGGTGAGCGGATACACCACGCCGTCCACCCGGACCCGGCTGTAGCCCTGGGTGTTGAGCTTGTCGAACAGATCGACGAACTCGCCCTTACGCGTGCGGACCACCGGCGCGAGCACCTGGAAGCGCAGACCCTCGTCCATGGCGAGGACCTGGTCGACGATCTGCTGTGGGGTCTGGCGGGCGATGCGCTCACCGCAGACCGGGCAGTGCGGCGTACCCGCCCGCGCATAGAGCAGACGGAGGTAGTCGTAGACCTCGGTGATGGTGCCCACCGTCGAGCGCGGGTTGCGGTTGGTCGACTTCTGGTCGATGGACACCGCGGGCGAGAGGCCCTCGATGAAGTCGACGTCCGGTTTGTCCATCTGCCCGAGGAACTGCCGGGCGTAGGCCGACAGCGACTCCACGTAGCGACGCTGCCCCTCGGCGAAGATTGTGTCGAAGGCCAGCGACGACTTTCCCGAACCGGACAGGCCGGTGAAGACGATCAGGGCGTCGCGCGGCAGGTCGAGATCGACGCTGCGCAGGTTGTGCTCACGCGCGCCCTTGACGATCAGGCGATCAGCCAACTCGGTCCTCTCGATCTCGATGCGCCGGGGTGCGACCCGCGCGCACGCAGTCCGACTCATGCTAGGTGTCATGTCCGACAGGCCCGATACGGTGGCCTCTATGACAGTCGTCGACGACAACTACACCGGACACGTGGAACCCGGCACCGGCGCCCGGCGCACCCTGCCGGGTGCGTCGATCGTCAAGGTGTCGGTGGGCCCCATGGACAACAACGCGTACCTGATCACGTGTTCCCGGACCGGCGAGACCCTACTCATCGACGCCGCCAACGACGCCGAGAACCTCCTCGACGTCATCGAGCACCACGCACCGAAGGTGTCGCTGATCGTGACCAGCCATCAGCACTTCGACCACTGGCAGGCGCTGTCGGCGGTCGCCGAGGCGACCGGCGCGCCGACCGCCGCACACGAACTGGACTCCGAACCGCTGCCGATACCGCCCGAGCGGCATCTCGCCGGCGGAGACACCCTGCAGATCGGCGATCTGATTTTCGACGTCATCCATCTGCGCGGTCACACGCCTGGTTCCGTCGCACTGGCTCTGCGCGGCCCGGCCGCCGGCGACGCGGTGCATCTGTTCACCGGTGACTGCCTGTTCCCGGGCGGGGTGGGCAAAACGTGGGAGCCCGGCCACTTCGAACAGCTCCTCGACGACGTCAGCTCCCGGGTGTTCGACGTCTATCCGGACTCCACGGTGGTCTATCCGGGCCACGGCGACGACACCGTGCTCGGTGCCGAACGCCCCCATCTCGCGCAGTGGCGCGAACGTGGTTGGTGACTTCGCGCCGACGCGGTAGCGGTGGTGGCGGCGCGGCCCGGGTCGATGGAGTGGTGACTCAGACCTGCCACGCCACCGGGAGGCGCTTGATCCCGTGGATGAACGCCGACCGCAGAATCGCCGGTTCCTCGGCCGCGACGATCCCGGGCACCTGCCGGTGCAGCTCCTCGTAGAGGACCCGGATCTCCCGGCGGGCCAGATTCGCGCCGAGACAGAAATGCGCTCCGCCCGCGCCGAAGCCGATGTGCGGGTTGGGGTCCCGTGTCACGTCGAACATCCACGGGTTGTCGAATCTGGTTTCGTCGCGGTTGGCCGAGTTGTACCACATCGAGACCTTGTCGCCGGCCTTCATCTGCACGCCCCGCAACTCGACGTCCTCGGTCAGGTTGCGGCGCATGAAGATCACCGGCGTCCCCCACCGCACCAGTTCCTCCACGGCGGTCGGTGCGACGGCGTCGAAGTCGTTCCACCAGCGCTCACGCTGCTCGGGATAACGCGTCAGGGCGACCATCCCGTGACTGATGGCGTTCCTGGTGGTCTCGTTGCCCGCGGCGGACAGCAGGATGAAGAAGGAGCCGATCTCGGCCGACGTGAGCCGCTCACCGTCGACCTCGGCATGAACCAGACTGCTGGTCAGGTCCTCGGTCGGGCGCGCACGGCGATCCTCCGCGAGGTCGACGCCGTACTGACCCAATGACGTCACCGCGCCGACGAGGGTGTCGAAGTCCGGCGCGATCTCCTCGTCGCCGGCGCCCAGGATGATCGACGTCCAGTGGAAGATCTTCTCCTCGTCCTCCTCAGGGATGCCCATCATGTCGCAGATGATCTGCAGCGGGAACGGTCCCGCGATCGACTCGACGAAGTCGGCGCGACCGTCGGGATGGCCGCGCAGCATGTCGCTGACCAACCGCCGTGCCCGCGCCCGCACACTCTCCTCGATCCGGGTCAGCACTTTGGGGGTGAACGCGCGGTTGACGATGCCGCGCAGCCGGAGATGACGCGGATCGTCGAGCGAGATCATCGAACCGACGTATTCGGAGATCTCGACGGCCACGTCGTTGAGCGCGGTGCTGGTCGGAACCGAGCTGAACACCTCCGGATGACGGCTGGCGTGGCGCACGTCGTCATGCGTGGTCAACGCCCAGTGACCCGCACCGGCGGGGAACCCCTTCAGAACGGGAACCTCGAAGAACGCGATCGGCGCCTCACGACGCAGTGTCGCGAAGGCGCCGTCGCGAAGATCGTCGTCGCGCTCCCAGAACGCGAGGTCGCCCAGGTCGATGTCGTCGAGCGGCACATGCGGTGGCGGGGCGCCGTTCTTCCGCGGCGCGATACCCGTCGGGTGCAGTGTTGTCGTCATCCGTGACCTCCCCGTCAGCCCGAGTGTGGCACCCGGTTCGACGATGCGGTCAGGAATCGGCGCTGCCCGCCGACGGAATCAGGGCGTGGTGTGGACGATCAGCACGTCGGTCTTGGACCGGCGCGCGACGTTGGCGGGCACCGATCCCAGCAGCCGGCCGGCGATGGTGCTCAGCCCGACGTTGCCGACCACCAGCAGATCGGCCTTGACCTCTTCGGCGAGCTCGACGAGGGCGTCGACCGGGGCGCCGACGATCGCTTTCTCTTCGATGTCCTGCGCTCCGGCGGCATGCGCGCGATCTCTGGCCTCCCGAAGGATGGCGTAGATGGGTGCATTGCCCGACATCTTGTAGCCCTCGTCCTTGAGGACGTCAGCGGCACGCTGATCCTCACTCTGGGGGAAGTACGCCGTGCTGACGATCAGCTTCGCGCCGGATCCGGCCGCGATCTGTCCGGCGCGGTCCACCGCTCGTAGCGAGGAATCCGAACCGTCCGTGCCGACGACCACCGTGCGATAGGCGCTCATCCATACCCTCCAAGTGTCAGTTACTTCACCATTCGTGACATTAACGCCGTTCGTGACATTAACGCCTCGGCGGAGCCACCCGGGCGCTATTCACCACACCCGGCCAACCCGCGACACGCCGATTTCCCGCGTTCTACCGGCAGTGATGTTAACTTCCGACGGCATCGGGCAAGTGCCCGCAGTGACCGATACGACGTCGCGAGGGTGGAGTGGTCCGTCGACCGAGGGCAGGGGTGAGTGACCCAGCTCAATGCTGGACAGCACGCCGCGACGGCCCGCGCTACGGTTCGCTCACCACCATGAAGGGTTGACGGGGACGGGCGAGTGGGCCAACCAGTGAAGGTCGCACCCCTCGTCGGCGAGGCGGCGGCCGGCCGAACGCGGGTGATTCGCCTCGATGCCGCCGTGGTCGCGCTGTTCGCCATGGTGGTCAGCGCCGCGGGGGCGGCACGGCCGTCACTGTGGTTCGACGAGGCCGCGACCGTCTCCGCCTCGACCCGTTCGCTTCCGGAGCTGTGGCGGCTGCTGCACAACATCGACGCCGTCCACGGTCTCTACTACTTCCTCATGCACGGGTGGTTCACCGTGTTCCCGGTGACCGAATTCTGGTCGCGGTTGTCGAGTTCGGTCGCGATCGCGGGGGCGGCGGCCGGCGTCGTGGTGTTGGGCAGACAGTTCAGTAGCCGGTCGGTGGCCGTGTGCGCGGGCGTGGTGTTCGCGATCCTGCCGCGCGTCACGTGGGCGGGGCTCGAGGCGCGGTCCTACGCGCTGTCGACGATGGCCGTGGTCTGGCTGACCGTATTGCTGATCGCGGCGGTGCGCCGGCAACGGCGTCGCTGGTGGCCGCTGTACGCGCTGGCGCTCGTCGCGTCCTCGGTGCTCAACGTCTTCGTGGTGCTGATGGTGCTCGTGCACGCGGTCGTGGTCGTCGGCCTCGGGCGCCGCTCCGACGTGATCCGCTGGTCGGTGGCGGCCGCGGCGGCGGTGATCGCGATCGGCCCGTTTCTGCTCTACTGCCGCACACAGATCGCACAGGTCCGGTGGATCTCGCCGCTGAGTCTGGAGACCGTGTTCGAGATCGCCCAGCGTCAGTACTTCGACCACTCGCTGGCTTTCGCGCTCCTGAGCGGGCTGCTGCTGCTGGTGTGCGTGGTGTGCCGGCGCACCTTGCGTTTCGGTGCGGGCGACCGCACGTTGGTACTCCTGGCCATCGCCTGGATCACCCTGCCCACCGTCGGACTGCTGGTGTACTCGGCGTTGTTCGAGCCGGTCTATTACCCGCGCTACCTGTGCTACACCGCGCCGGCGATGGCGCTGCTGCTCGGGGTGTGCGTGGTGACGCTCGCCCGCACCCGTGAGCGGGTGGTGGCGTTGGTGGCGGTTCTTGCGATCGCGGCGACGCCGAACTATCTGATGGTGCAGCGCAGCGCCTACGCCAAGGAGGGCATGGACTACAGCCAGGTCGCCGATGTGATCAGCGCGAACGCCGCGCCCGGCGACTGCCTGATCATGGACAACACCGTCGAATGGTTGCCAGGACCGATCCGGCCGATGACCGCGGCCAGGCCCGACGCCTACGCCAAGCTCGTCGATCCCGGCCGCGGCCCCTCCGGGCCGGAGCGAAACCGGTTGTGGGACTACCACATCGCGATCTGGGCGGTGGCCGACCGGGTGCGTCGCTGCACAGTGCTGTGGACGGTGTCCGAACGGGACCCCACGGTGCCCGACCGGCAGGGCGGCGAGGCACTCGATCCGGGGCCGCGGCTGCGCGAGGCGCCCGCCTATCAGGTGCCCGAAGGCCTCGGTTTCCACGTGGTCGAGCGCTGGCAGTTCAACTTCGCCCAGGTCACCAAATCGACGCGGTGACGACGCATGAGGCGCCGACGCGGCGGGTAGTCGGCCGTCATGGTCACCGCAGCCCCGGGCGCCGCGGATTTCGTGCCCGCCGACACCCACGACCTGACGGTGCTCGCAGACACCGCGCAGGGATGCAAGGGGTGCGACCTGTACCTCGACGCCACTCAAACGGTGTTCGGCGAGGGCCGTCGGGACGCCCGGGTGATGATGATCGGCGAACAACCCGGCGATCAGGAGGACAGGGCCGGAAGGCCGTTCGTGGGCCCGGCGGGGAAGCTGCTGGACCGGGCGCTGGCGGCCGCGGGCATCGACCGTGACCTGGTCTACGTCACCAACGCCGTCAAACACTTCAAGTTCAGCCGGCCCGAGCGCGGCACGCGGCGAATCCACAAGACGCCCAGCCGCACCGAGGTCGTGGCATGCCGACCGTGGCTGTTCGCGGAGTTGGATGCGGTACGGCCCGACGTCGTCGTGCTGCTGGGCGCGACAGCGGCGAAAGCATTGATGGGCAACGACTTCCGGCTGACCGCTCGCCGCGGTGAGGTACTGCGGCTGCCGTCACCGACCCCGGTGACCGACCTCGACACGCAGGTGGTGGCCACCGTCCATCCGTCGTCGGTTCTGCGGGGCCCGTCCGAGGACCGGGAGCGGGCCTTCGACGCGCTGGTCGACGATCTGAGGGTGGTCGCCGGCTTGACGGAGCCGTAGCTCAGCGCGGACCGCTGCGACCGAAGTAGATCTCCTGCGTCGCGGTGCACACCAACCCGCCGGAGCGGTTGTACATCGTCGCGGTGGCCAGGCCCCGGCCGCTGACACCGCTGGGCGACAGGGCGTCCGACAGCACCCAGTCGTCGAGGTCGGCCGGTCGGTGGAACCACAGCGCGTGGTCGACGAGCGCCGAGAAGCTGTCGACGGGGGTGGTGCGGCGCGCGACCATGGCGGTCTCGAGCAGCGTGGTTCCGGCCACATAGGTCAGCAGGCAGCTGTTCAGCAGTGGATCGTGGGACACCGGATCCACTGGGCGCCACCACTTCCGGATCCGCGGCTCCCGTTCGGGCAGATCGACCGACAACCGCGGCGGCGGGTCGATGTAGCGCAGATCGAACGGCTGGCGCCGGACCCAGTGTCCGCCGTGCTCCTCGGCGTAGGCGCTCAACTGTTCCTGCACCGGCACCACGGCCTCGGGTGCAGGAACATCGGGTAGCGACTGGTGATAGTCGAGACCGTCCAACGGGGTGGTGAAGGACGCAAGCGCTTCGAGCAGCACCTGCCCGTCCTGGGTGGCCAGCACCCGCCGCGAGGACAGGACTCCCCCGTCACGCAACCGGGTCACCTCGAAATCCACCGGGCGCCGGGCGTCACCGGCACGCAGCAGATAGACGTGCACGCTGTGCGCGCGGCGATCGGGGGCCACCGTGCGACCGGCCGACATCAGCGCCTGCCCGGCGATGTGGCCGCCGACGATGTGATGCGCAGGGTTGTCCATCTGAGTGGCGACGAACTGGTCGTCACCGACCTGGTCGACGTCGAGTGTCGCCACGATCTTCGCAAGGTACGCCGATGCCACCGGGGCATCATGCCGGACGCAGCGCCCGTCGACAGAACCGGTCAGGCAAGATGTTCGTCGTGGACACTGCTGCGCTCCCGTCACGCTCACGTGACGACCTGCAGCCGGTCAGGTAGTGCGGATCGACGATCGGCTCCGTCGGCTCATGCCGATGCCGATGCCGATCCTGTCGCTGCGCACCATCGTGATCGTCGCGGCGCTGTCGGTCGTCGTCCTCGTGCTCACGCTGGGCACCTGGGTGTGGATCGGTGTGACCAACGACCAGTACAGCCAGTTGGATCGCCAACTCGACTCCGTCACCAGCCTGGGTGAGCTCAGCTCGCTGCTGAGCGCTTCGGAACCCGACGACGCAGCGACGACCGTGCCCGACGGCAGTCTGGTGCGCACCGCGCGGATCGGCAACACCACGGTCTCGGTGCCCAAGGACATCGTGTTGCCGCTGCTGGACGTCGGATATGCGAACACGACGATCGACGGGGTCGAATACCGCGTGCGCACCTTCGCCGCGGGTCCAGCGACGATCGCGCTGGGTGCGCCGCTGGCCGAGACTCAGCGACGGATCGACATGCTGCATCTGCGCGTGGTTCTCATCTGCGGCGGTGTCATCGCCGGCACCGTGCTGGTCGGTTGGGTGATGTGGTTCATCATGATCAATCCGTTCCGGCTGCTGGCCCAACAGGCCCGCGCGATCAATGCGCAGTCCAAGCCCGAGGAAGTACAGGTAGGCGGCGTATGGGAGGCCGCCGAGATCGCCGAGGCGGTGGAGGGCATGCTGGCCCGCATCGGTGAGGAGCAGCAGCGCACCAAGGCGGCGCTGGAGTCCGCTCGCGACTTCGCCGCCGTGGCCTCCCACGAATTGCGCACGCCGTTGACCGCCATGCGCACCAACCTCGAGGTGCTCTCGACGCTCGACATGACCGATGAACAGCGCAAGGAGGTCATCGGCGACATCATCCGCACCCAGACCCGGATCGAGGCGACGCTGACCGCCTTGGAGCGGCTGGCTCAGGGCGAATTGACCACCGCCGACGATCACGTGCCGGTCGACCTGACCGAACTGCTGGACCGGGCCGCCCACGACGCCCTGCGCAGCTATCCGAATCTCGATGTGTCACTGGTGCCGTCTGCCCAGGTGCGCATCATCGGGCTGCCCGCGGGACTTCGTCTGGTGATCGACAACGCCATCGCCAACGCCGTCAAGCACGGCGACGCCACCCAGATTCGGTTGAGTGCGATCCGCTCTGGCGACCACGTGGAGATCGCGGTGGACGACAACGGCAGCGGCGTTCCCGAAGAGGAACGCGTCCTGGTGTTCGAGCGGTTCTCGCGGGGATCGACGGCGTACCGTTCCGGCTCGGGCCTCGGTTTGGCGCTGGTCGCCCAGCAGGCTGAATTGCACGGTGGGACGGCGTCATTGGAGACCAGTCCGCTGGGCGGCGCCCGGCTGCTTCTCCGGTTGCCCGTGCCGCAATGACGAAACGGGCCCGGCAGCAGCGCTGCCGGGCCCGATCGTTCAGCCGGTGATCACCAGTCGTCGCGGCGGTCCGCTGCCGGAGTAGTGGCCGATACGGGAACGGCACCCGGGGTAGCGGTCGCCGACCACAGTCCACCGGTTCCCGCGCAGATGCCGTCGCTGGGCATCTTGATCTCGGTGGGCAGCGGGATCGGCATGCCCGGGATCTGCGGAACCGTGATCTTGGGCACCAGATCCCACGGGCTGGCCGCGGCAGCTCCCGGGGCGCCCGCTGCCGGGACACCCGGAAGCAACATGTCGAACACTGCGGCCGCGCCTTCGAGCGGTGTGCCCGCACCGGGAGGAATCGCTCCCCCACCGCTGGCCGGAACGCCGCCGGCGGGCGGGTAGGGCGGGGTCGTGATGTTCACTGCGGTCGACCCACCACCGGGAGGAGCAGGCGGCACAGGCGGCGCAGGGATGTTCACTGCGGTCGACCCACCACCGGGGGGAGCAGGCGGCGCAGGCGGCGCAGGGATGTTCACTGCGGTCGACCCACCACCGGGGGGAGCAGGCGGCGCAGGCGGAGCGACCACCGGCACGTTGGTGGCTGCCGGCACTGGCGGGGCAGGCGGAGCAGGCGGCGCCACCGCAGCCGCGGGCGTGACCACGGCGGCGGGCGGGGCCGGCGGAGCGGGGGGAACCGCACCGGCGGCAGGCACCACGACAGCGGCAGGCGGAGCCGGCGGCGCGGGCGGAACCGCACCGGCGGCAGGCGTCACGACAGCGGCAGGCGGAGCCGGCGGAGCAGGCAGCGCGCCACCAGCGCCGGGCGCTCCGCCACCAGCGCCTGCGGGCGGACCCGCAGGCGGCACCGCACCAGCAGCAGGCTCAACCACCGCAGCAGGCGGAGCCGGCGGCGCAGGCGGGAGCGCAGCAGCGGCAGGCTCAACCACCGCAGCGGGTGGAGCCGGCGGAGCGGGCGGAATCGCGGCCGCGGCAGGCTCAACCACCGCAGCGGGTGGAGCCGGCGGAGCGGGCGGAACCGCACCACCCGCAGGCGTCACCGTCGCAGCAGGCGGAGCCGGCGGCGCCGGCGGAACCGCACCACCCGCAGGCGTCACCGTCGCAGCAGGCGGAGCCGGCGGCGCCGGCGGAACCGCACCACCCGCAGGCGTCACCGTCGCAGCAGGCGGAGCCGGCGGCGCCGGCGGAGTCACGTTCGTCACCGAGTTACCGGCAGGAACACCGGGCGCCGGCGGCGCAGGCGGAGTCACGTTCGTCACCGAGTTACCGGCAGGAACACCGGGCGCCGGCGGTGCAGGCGGAGTCACGTTGGTCACCGAGTTACCCGCGGGGACCGCCGGGGCCGGAGGCGCCGGGGGTGAGAAGCGCTCGACGGGAGTCACCGACCCGCCACCGGGAGCCGGTGGAGTGGGCGGGGTGATGGCCGTCGACGAGTCGATGGTTCCGGTACCGGGGGTGGGCGGGGCGGGCGGGGTGAACCGCTCGACCGGGGTCACCGAGCCACCACCCGGAGCGGGCGGAGCAGGCGGCGTCACCACCGACTGAGAATCCACCGTCGCACCACCCGGAGCAGGCGGAGCAGGCGGCGTCACCACCGACTGAGAATCCACCGTCGCACCACCCGGAGCAGGCGGAGCAGGCGGCGTCACCACCGACTGAGAATCCACCGTCGCACCACCCGGAGCAGGCGGAGCAGGCGGCGTCACCACCGACTGAGAATCCACCGTCGCACCACCCGGAGCAGGCGGAGCAGGCGGCGTCACCACCGACTGCGGTTCGACAACCGCGCCACCCGGTGCGGGTGGAGCAGGCGGCGTCACGGCACCGCCGGATCCACCACCGGGCGCGCCGGGAACCGGAGGCGCGGGCGGAAGCGCACCACCACCGGCACCACCAGCGGGCGCGCCGGGAACCGGAGGCGCGGGCGGAAGCGCACCGGCAGCAGGCTCGACCACACCCACCGGAGGACCGGCAGGAGCAGGCGGAACCGCACCCGCAGCAGGCTCGACCACACCCACCGGAGGACCAGCAGGAGCAGGCGGAACCGCACCCGCAGCAGGCTCAACCACACCCACCGGAGGACCAGCAGGAGCAGGGGCAGGCGGAGCCGCAGGAGCGGGGGCCGGCGGAAGCGCGGCCGCAGCGGGCTGAACCACCGCGGCAGGCGGTGCCGGGGGCGCCGGGGGAACGGCGCCGGCGGCCGGAGTCACCGCCGCAGCGGGCGGAGCGGGCGGCAGGGGCGGCACGCCGCCGCCACCTGCGCCCGCGGCAGGCACACCCGGCGCACCGGGAGCCGGCGGGAGGGCACCGCTCGCCGTGTTGACCGTGGCGCCGGGGGGCGTCCCCGGGACCGGCGGTGTCGACAATGCCGTGCCGTTGAGGGAACCGGCGGGCGGGATGCCGGGCGCCGGCGGCGTAGCGGTACCGGCGGTCGTCGTCAGCGGTGCCCCGGGAGCGCCCGGCACCGGTGGCGTCGACAGCGCGGTGCCGTTGAGAGATCCGGCCGGCGGGATACCGGGCGCCGGCGGCGTCACACGGGCAGTGCCATTCAACGAGCCCGCGGGCGGGATCGCCGGTCGCGGCGGCGTCGCGAGCGCCGTGCCGTTCGCCGAGCCGGCGGGAGGAATGGGCCCGGCCGGCGGCGTGGCGGTCGTCAACGCCTGATTCGCGGCGGGCAGGGTCTCGGGGAGACGCCCGGGAACCGTGAGCAATTGCTGCATGATGTTCAAGCAGGGAACGCCAGGGCTCGCCGGTTGTGCCACCGCCGTCGCCGGGTTGAACAGCTGCACGACGCAGCATGCCCCCGCGGTGGCAAGGGCGGTGACACCCACTCGATTTGTCGTCCGCGACATGTTCCCTCAGTTCCTTTGCGCTCTGTGACGTTTACGCGTCGAGGGGAACGTAGCCGCGGGTCGGCCATTTGCCCGGCGCGCCATTTCTGCGCTTTATCGAACTGTTGCCAAGGAGAGGTGCATCGGTGACCCAACGGCTCCGGCGCCCACAACGCGCGGCAACAGCGTCAGGAAACGGTAAGGCGCCGGCTCGCCCTGCCGGCGATGGCCCACATGTTCGAGCGTCGCCCAGTTCGAGCGTCGCCTGATTTCCCAGCGCACCAAAGAGGCACTCACTGCCCGGAAAACCGAGGCGAGAGCTGGGACTAGTGACTCGATCCGTTGGACCGGGACAGGCTCTGGGCATCGCCATGGCCCCCGCGTCCTGTCTGGCGGCCGGCCCGACCCGGGCCCCCACTGAAAGCAAACGACGTCTCGCCGAGTCGCACCGTGACTGCCCTGCCGTTGATTTTTCAGATCGTAGATGGCACTACTGGATTGGATCGTCGAGGACTTCCATTCATGGACGGACTACGACGGACATCCCGAGAACGCGCTGCACCGCGTCGAAATGCTCGACAACGTGATGCCGTATTGGCCGACCGCATCCGGGGCATCGTCACGGCTGCACTAGGAAATCTTTGCCAGCTGCCGGGGCGCCAACAGATCACGCTGCCGACCGGAGTGGGTGCGTTCCCCAAGCGCATCATTCGTGCGACGCGCAGTTGGTGTTCAGACGGATAAAACATCACGCGTTGGACGACCATGCCGCGCGGCGGCTACGTCGCGCGTTCGAAAGGCGGAGCTGTTGGTCGACTGCGCGACCAAAGTGGAGGTTATCCCCCACCAAAGCCGGGGTTAACCCCGGCGACACTGGCATTCCTGAGCGGCATGCTCGTGGTCATGACCGTGGTTGGCGTGGTGAGCTGCGCAACCAATGCGCGACAAAGTGGCGGGTTGTCCCCGGCGACACTGGCCTTTTGGAGCGGCATGCTGCTGGTCATGACCTTGATTGGCGCACCTGCGGCGCGGGCCGACGGCATCGCATCGGACGCAGACGTGCACGTCGCCCAGTCGCTCGGCGGTCGCGAATTGACGGTCACGATCCGGCGAGTCGGCCCGGTCCTCGGGCCTCTGCACGTCGACGTCGTCACACATCGCGGCGACGCTCCCGGCACGCTGCAACTCACCGCGTCGGCACCGGGAGCCACTCCAAGCAGCGGTCAGGTGAAGCTCGGCACGCCCGGCATGTATTCGGCGACACTGAACGTCGACAGGGCCGGACCGTGGGAACTGATCGTCGACGACGGAAACACCGCGGCACGGATCCCGTTTCTGATTCCCGCGCAGGTGATTCCGCCATGGAAGAAAGCCAGTGACTACGGCTTCTTCACCGCGGGCGCGCTGCTGATCGTCTCGCTGGCAGCGGCGTTGCGCGCGCGTCGCAGCTGGATGGCGCTAGTCCCGGCGACCGGCATGATCGTCGCGCTGACGGTGGCTGTCACCGGCGCGACGCTGTCTGCGTACTCCCCGCCGCCCCCGCAGCCCGGCCAGGACCTTGACCCCACCCTTGAGAACATCCGTGATCCCTACGCGCGCGTTGCGGCCAATTCGGTTAATCCGGTCGACTATTCGCGGCCGCCTGTCAACATGGCGGTGTCCGTTGGCCAGTCCACGCTGCGTTTGAACCTCACCGACTCCTCCACCGGGCGGCCCGCCGACGACCTGCTGATCCACCACGGCGCGCTGATCCATCTCATCGTCGTCTCACCTGCGGGCACCATGTCGCACGTGCATCCGGTCCGTGTCGCACCCGGACGGTACGAGGCGAAGCTCGAACTAACCGAACGAGGGACCTACGCGATGACCGCCGAAATCGCCAGGCGCGGTGGCGGGGTGCAACTGCTACGTGGCTCGGTGGACGGGCAATCCCGTGCCACACCGCCGACCGCGGCGCCACCTTCGCACGGCGAGATCACCGCGACGGTCGCGCCAGCGGGCAGCCCGAGCACAATCCGGGCCAGGTTCGGGGACACTCCCGATCTGCAGCCGTGGCTCGGGATGGTCGGACACATGATGGTCGTGGGACCACTACCCGACGGCCCCGACGTCGGCAAACACGCACTGACAGCACCGGTCTGGTCGCATGCGCATGCCATGGTGCCGCCCGCACCCGGCGCGGCGGGCGGGCAGCCCGACGAATCGGTTGCCCGGTACGGGCCCGAGATCGATTTCACCTACTCGTTCGCACTGCCCGGACGCTACAAGGTATGGGTGCAGACCGAACGCGACTACGCCATCCTCACCGCGCCAACCGAAGTCGAGGTCCGCCAACCGTGAGTCGCGAGCGTCTCGTCGTCATCGCCGCGATCGCCGTCGCTGTCGTCAGCGCCGGAATCTGGTTGCTGTGGCCGAAATCGATGAACGATGCCGCGGCCACCGCGACGGCGGGGCCGTACCTGGTGCAGCTGACCGGCGGGTCGCCGAAGGTCGGGATCAGCCCGGTCACCGTCGAGATTACCGGCAACGGGGGCCAGCCCCCCACACCGGACTCGGTCACCTTCGAGCCCGGGATGCCCCAAATGGGCCATGCCACAACACCTGTCGCCGCCGCGGCCCAAGGACGCGGTCGGTACCGCGCCGACGTGGATCTGTCCATGGCCGGGCAATGGGACATCACGGTCCGCATCGCCGCCGGCGGCCACGTGCACGAAGCAGTTCTGAGCGTTACGACCAACGGCTAGAAAGGCACACCGCCATGACGAGTACGGATTCGCGCGGGAAGTTACCGGCGTTTGTCATGCTCGCAGGCACCCTGATCTCGCTGTCGGGGTTGACCTGGGACATCGATTGGCACCTTGACGTCGGGCCGGACAGCTTCTTCACGCTACCGCACCTGTTCATCTATTCCGGCGGCGCGATCGCCGGAGTGACCAGCTTGTTCATGGTGTTGCGAGCCACCGCCGCACAGCGCAATGGGCAGGACCCCGATCCGACCGTCGGCGGACGCGCGGTCAAGGTGCTCGGCGTGTTCGCCGCGCCGATCGGCTATCTGGTCGCGGGCATCGCAGCGGCCTCGTTCCTGCTCTACGGGCTGTACGACGAGTGGTGGCACGGCTTGTACGGATTCGACGTGACCGTCGCGTCGCCGCCACACCAAGGTTGGCTGACGTCGATCTGCGTCACCATGATCGGCACCGCGATCGTCTTCGCCGCGGCCCGCGAACACCGCTGGGGCCGTTGGGGCTTCATGGTCGCGATTGCGGCGTTCGGGCAGTATGCCTCGATCCAGAGCGGCGCGCTGGCAGACCTCGACCTGAGCACGTCCATCGACTGGCCCACCCTCACCTGGCTGGCCATTCCGCTCGTCTGCGTGCTGCTCGGATCTCAAGTCGTGCCGCGCGGCGGAGCCATCGGCACCGGCCTTCTCACGCTGGTGTTGAACCTGGTGACCTGGTCGTTCGCCAGCTGGGCGGTCGGCTGGTATGCCGACCTGCAGCATTTGGCGCTTCGCGACTTCGTCGAGCTGGGCTTCCCCATCGACATGGTGATGATCCCCGCAATCGTTTTCGTGTTCGGCGTCGTCGTCGAGTTCCTGCTGCGATGGAGAGGCTCGAGCGCCTGGCTACTGGCCGGTTCCGGCGCGGCAGGTGTGATCGCGATCACCTGGCTGCTCAACTCGATGGAATCCGGGGGCGTCGACCTGGGTGGTGAGGACGGCGGCGGGCACGCGGGCAGCATCCTGCTCACGTGCGTCGCCGGGGCGCTGCTGGCGGGGGTGCTCGGGGGCGCGACGTGGCGACTGGGCCGGGCACTGCGTGCATCGAACGCGACACCTGCCGTCAGTGTGACCGTCGGTGGCACGGCATGACCGTCCACGGGAGGTTGCGGGTGATGGTCGTGATGCTGTGCGCGGCCGCCGCGCTGTCGATCGGCGTGGCACCGGCCGCGGCCTCCGATCCGCTGGACTACGTCGTGCACACCGAGCACGTTCAGGTGGGCCCCTACCCGGTGACGGTCGGGTTCACCGTGTGGCCGCTGCGCGCCATGCAATCGTTGGATTTCACGTTCGAACCGGACGGCGGAATCGCAGGCAAGTCCGGCACCATCACAGCGATTGCTCCCGATGGCCGGGAGGAGCCGGATCGACTGTCACGGCATCCCCGCAACCGCGAAGTGTGGGGCCTTGACGTGGAGTCGCTCAACTCCTCGGGGACGTGGACGCTGCGGTTCACGATCGACGGTCCGCGGGGCGAAGGCACCGGCGACCTGACCGTCGACGTGCTCAAACAGCCAGGACCCCCGCTAGCGCTGAGCTGGCTCGTCGGACTCACCCCGCTGGCGCTGACGTTGGTGTTCTTCGCGGTGGTCTGGATACGCACCGGCCCGCGCAGGAACATCGACACGAGTCCCATCTGACAGGCCTTTCAGCGTCAGCTCAGACACACGTCCATTTGGCGGTACCTCCCTGGAGAGCGAGTGACGGGATTCGAACCCGTGTAAACGGCTTTGCAGGCCGGTGCCTAGCCACTCAGCCACACCCGCGTCGGGTCTCGACCTTGCCAGCCGGGTGCGCGGGCCGTCGAGCGTTTCGATCATGCTGATCGGAACTGAACGAGATACCTTTTGGGCATGGACCTCTGGCTGGCCGCGGACCCGCCGTTCTTCGGTGGCCCCGGGCAGGGCACCCGTCAACTCGTCGAACTCTTCTTCGCGTTCGGTCTCACCGCACTGATCGGCCTCGAACGCGAGGTCCAGGGCAAGAGCGCGGGATTGCGCACGCAGACCATCGTGGGCACGGCCGCGGCGCTCATCCTCCTGGTGAGCAAGTACGGTTTCAGCGACGTGCTGGTCGCGGGAACCGTCGAGGTCGACCCGTCTCGCGTTGCGGCACAGATTGTTTCAGGCATCGGTTTCCTCGGCGCGGGGATCATCATATTTCGGCGCGGGTCGGTGCACGGCCTCACCACCGCAGCGGCGGTATGGGAGTCCGCGGCGATCGGCATGGCTGCGGGGTCGGGCCTGCTCTTGCTGGCCTGCACCGTGACGGCAATGCACTTCGTGATCGTGCTGGGCTTCATGCCTGTCGCGCGGCGACTCAACGCTCGGCTCAGCGGATCCATTCGCCTGCACGTGACTTACGACGGCGATCGTGGTGTGCTGACGAAACTGCTGCAGGCCTGCGAGCGGCGGAATTGGCAGCTCACCGAGTTGGCCGCCGACCCGTCTGGAGAGCCGCTCGGCCGCTCGCCTGGTCAGTCCGGTGCGATGCTGACCCTGGCGGGCAGCCGCATCCTGACCGCACCCGCGGTGCTGGCCGGTATCGACGGTGTGACCTCGATCCGCCAGCTCGACGAAGACCCGGACTAGGTCTCGTCCGCCCCGCCCGTGGCTCGGGCGGACGCGATGACGCCGACCGCAGCGAGAACCGCGAAGACTCCGAACAGCAGACGCGCGGCGTGCACATCTCCGCCGCTCGACATGTTGACAACGATGCCCGCCAGGCCGGCACCGAAAGCACCACAGATCAGTTGAACGGTGCTGATGGCCGCCGCCGCGGCCGGCCCTTCGCCGGGATCGTTCACCCGGCTCATTGCCCACGCTGACAGATGCGGCCAGGCCATACCGATGCCTGCACCTGTCAGCACCAGCCCGGCCGCCCACAGCACCACCCAAGGCAGCGACATCTCGGCGCGCACCGCCAGCAGACCGGCGGCGAGCCCGACCGCCATCACGAGCGGCGCGACAGCGACCGTCCGCACGACGACCCGCTTGCGTCGCACCGACGCACTGGTGATCTCCCCCGCGGTCCAGCCCACCGACAGCACGGCCCCGAAGAATCCCGCCACCACCGGGGCCAGCCCGGCCAGCCGCTGCCCGAACAGCGGCACGTACATGTCCACCATGGTCGCGGCCATCAGCAGGCCCAGCGTGATGTAGATCCACTTCAAGGGGCCGGGTCCGAACGTCGTCGGCGGCAACACCGCAACGGAGGCGCGGCGATCGACGATCACGAAGACGACGACGATCGCGATGGCGAGCAGCAGGAGGCCCACCGTGATCCGGGCGTCACTCGGAACGCCCGCGGTGCTGACCACCAGAGCTGCCCCGCCCAGCAACAGCAGCGATGCCAGGGGGATTCGCAGGCGCGCCGGTCTAGCGTCGGACGAATCGCGCGCGGGAAGCGCGATCGGAACCAACATCGCCATCGCGGCGGTGAGGATAGTGAGCACGCCGAAAGCCCATCGCCAGTGCCCGAATTGAGCGAAGAGCCCGCCCGCCGCCGGGCCCACCAGCGTGCCGACGCCCCACATCGCCGACACCAACGCCGATGCGCGCGTCCACAGCTGACGCGGCAGCGCGGTGTTGATCACGGCATACCCCAGACCCGCCAACAGCCCGCCGGCCGCGCCCTGCACCGTGCGCCCGACGAGCAGCAACTCCATACTCGGCGCGAGCGCACAGCCGAGGCTGCCCAGTCCGAACACACCCAACCCCGACAGGTACGCCAGCCGGGGGCCCAGCCGCATCAGCACCGGATGCACCGTCGTCGCGGCGATCACCGACGCGACCAGATACACCGTGGTCACCCACGCGTAGAACCGCTCGCCGCCGATCTCGGCGATTGCACTCGGCATCAGACTGATGGTGAGAAATTCGTTGGTGGCGTACAGCGCAACACCACCGGCGAGCACCGTCGACGCTCCGAGGTGCCGAGGGCCGAGCAGGTCCCGCCAGGTGCCGCCGGACACCGCCGTTGTTTCCGTCACGCCGGCCACGCTAGGAGCTCAACCGCCGTTGAGGTCAACACCCGTCACTTGAGGCCTGCGGCGTCCATACCCCGCAGTTCCTTCTTCAGGTCCTGGATCTCGTCGCGGATGCGAGCGGCCAACTCGAACTGCAGATCTCGCGCAGCCGTCATCATCTGCTCGGTCAGGTCTCTGATCAGATCGGCCAACTCGGCGCGCGGCATATTCGAGGTGTCGCGGCCCTCCACGATCCCGGCGCTGACCGCGCGGCCCGCCTCCCCCGGCGCGCGCCGACCGCGGGACGCGTTACGGCCCGAGCCGCCGACCTCGACGGTCTCGCTGTCGTCAGCCTCGCGATACACCTGGTCGAGGATGTCGGCAATCTTCTTGCGCAACGGCTTCGGATCGATGCCATGAGCCTTGTTGTAGGCGATCTGCTTGGCCCGGCGACGATCGGTCTCGTCGATGGCCTCGCGCATCGAGTCGGTGATCTTGTCGGCGTACATGTGCACCTCACCGGACACGTTGCGCGCCGCGCGGCCGATGGTCTGGATCAGGCTGCGGGTGGACCGCAGGAACCCTTCCTTGTCGGCGTCGAGGATCGACACCAGCGACACCTCGGGTAGGTCGAGGCCCTCACGGAGCAGGTTGATGCCGACCAGCACGTCGTACTCCCCCAGCCGCAGCTGACGAAGCAGCTCGACACGACGCAGCGTGTCGACCTCCGAGTGCAGGTACCGCACCCGGATACCGAGTTCGAGGAGATAGTCGGTGAGATCCTCGGCCATCTTCTTGGTCAGCGTCGTCACCAGCACGCGTTCGTCGCGTTCGGTGCGGGCGCGGATCTCGCCGATCAGATCGTCGATCTGGCCCTTGGTGGGTTTCACGACCACCTTCGGGTCGACCAGTCCGGTCGGACGAATCACCTGCTCGACGAACTCGCCGCCGGTCTGACTGAGCTCGTACGGACCGGGCGTGGCCGACAGATACACCGTCTGCCCGATCCGGTCGGCGAACTCCTCCCAGGTCAGGGGCCGGTTGTCGACCGCAGAGGGCAGCCGGAAACCGAAGTCGACCAGGTTGCGCTTGCGCGACATGTCGCCTTCGTACATGCCGCCGATCTGCGGCACGGTGACGTGCGATTCGTCGATGACGAGCAGGAAGTCCTCGGGGAAGTAGTCGATCAGTGTGGCGGGCGCGGTGCCGGGGCCACGGCCGTCGATGTGTCGCGAGTAGTTCTCGATACCCGAGCAGAACCCGACCTGGCGCATCATCTCGACGTCGTAGTTGGTGCGCATGCGCAGCCGCTGCGCCTCGAGGAGCTTGCCCTGGCCCTCGAGTTCGGCCAGCCGTTCCTCGAGTTCCTTCTCGATGCTGGAGATGGCCTGGGCCATCCGTTCGGGCCCGGCGACGTAATGGGTCGCGGGAAATACGCGCAACGAATCGACCTGGCGAACGACGTCACCGGTCAGCGGGTGCATGTAGTACAGCGCTTCGATCTCGTCCCCGAAGTACTCGATGCGCACCGCGAGCTCCTCGTAGGACGGGATGATCTCGACGGTGTCGCCGCGCACCCGGAATGTTCCGCGGGTGAAGGACATGTCGTTGCGGGCGTACTGCACGTCGACCAGCAGACGCAGCAGCGCGTCGCGCGGGACCTCCTCGCCGACCTTCAGTTCCACCGACCGGTCCAGGTAGGACTGCGGGGTACCGAGACCGTAGATGCACGACACCGACGCCACCACGACCACGTCACGGCGTGACAGCAAGCTCGAGGTCGCCGAGTGGCGTAGTCGCTCAACGTCGTCGTTGATCGAGCTGTCCTTCTCGATGTAGGTATCGGTCTGTGCGATATACGCCTCGGGTTGGTAGTAGTCGTAGTACGAGACGAAGTACTCGACGGCGTTGTTCGGCAGCATCTCCCTCAGCTCGTTGGCGAGCTGGGCGGCCAGCGTCTTGTTCGGGGCCATCAGCAGCGTCGGACGTTGGAGCCGCTCGATGAGCCAGGCCGTGGTCGCCGACTTGCCGGTGCCGGTGGCGCCCAACAGGACGATGTCGCGCTCACCGGCCGTGACGCGCCGTTCCAGCTCGTCGATGGCGGCGGGCTGATCGCCCGCGGGTGAATACGGGCTGACCACCTCGAACCGGTTGCCCGTACGCACCATCGCCTCGACGGGGCGGTACTCCGAGTGCGCGAGCACTGGATGTTCGGTAGCGAAAGCCATGGTTACCAGGTTAGAACCAGCCACCGACACGAACTTGTTCCCGGCGGTGTTCCCTGCACTGCTCCCGGACTCCTATGCTGACCTCATCCACCCGCCCAAGCACGAGACTTTCGACCTGCAGGCGCGCACGAACACCGACCCGAAGGGCATCGTGCGGGCCGTCGACGTCTACGCCGTGCATCCGTGGGGCCTCTATCTGGCACGACCCACGCCGGGCCGCGCACAGTTCCATTACCTCGAATCCTGGCTGCTACCGACGCTGGGCGTGCGCGCCACCGTCTTCCATTTCAACCCTGGCCATGAGCGTGACCAGGACTTCTATCTCGACGTCGGACGATTCATCTCCGGAGCGCACGTCTGGAAATCCGAAGACCACTATCTCGACCTGGTCGTGCGTTCCGGCCGGGGCGTCGACCTCTGCGACGTCGACGAACTGCTGACGGCGGTGCGGCACAATCTGCTGACTCCGGAGGAGGGTGAACAGGCCGTGCACACGGCGATGCGCGCAGTCGACGGACTCGCCGCGCACGGCTACGACCTGCACCGCTGGCTGGCTGACGAGGGAATGACGCTGACGTGGCGGCCGTTGTAAGGTCGGTGATCATGAGCGTTGTGAAACGCGGATGTACCACGGGCGCCGTCGTCATTGCTCTGGTCAGCGCCTCGCAGTTCACCACTGCGTCCGCCTCCGCCGATCCGGAACTCCAGCCGCAGCCCTCGGTTGACGCGCCGCCGCCGTCCGAGGTGCTGCACAACGTGGTCTACCGCGCCCGCATCGATGGTGTCTCGCGCGGAGCGACGATCGTCTACAGCGCAGAGAACGATCAGACGCTGACGGCGAACCCGACGATGGTGCCGGGCCGGGTGTTCGAGGTGAACACCGTCCTCCCGGAGACGGGTGTGGCTTCGATGAAGGTGTCCGTGCAATGGCCGTATTCGGCGAATCTGCACTGCGAGATCCTCGTCGACGACCAGCTCGTCGCCCAAGCTGATGACTTCGTGGCGCCGCGGTTCCTGCCGCAGGACCCCGATTACGCCGCGCTCACGTGTGAGGCGCCGGTGTCGGCGCCGCCCGCGCCGCTCGACCCCGCAGCGCCGCCTCCTCCGGCACCGTCAAGTCCGGCAGCGCCACCACCTCCCGCGACCTGACGCAGATCGCTAGGCCTGCCAACCGTTCTCGTCGGCCCACTGCCGCGCGCGCGGATAGGCGTTCCGGAACCACGGCTCTTTGGCGTCGGCATAGTCGGGTGCGTTCAGTGCGTCGCGTTTGATGCCGAGGTACTCCTGGCGGACGTCCGGGTTCGCGGCCAACCAGGCCGGAAACAGCAGGGCGAACTGCTGATTGGGCCAACCGTCGACGCGGAGGTGCACGTTGGTAGGTCGGCAGGGGTCAGCTGAGGCGTGGAACCTCTTCTGCCATCTGGCCTTGTCGTCGGTGTGCGGGTTGTCTTCGGTGATTTCCCTGACCGTGGGATAGCCGGCCGCCAGCAGCGCATCGGCGAGGCCGTCTGCCGCAGCGAGGGATTCGACGGTCACCTGGATGTCGATGACGTCTTTGGCGTCCATTCCCACGACGGCCGTCGAACCGACGTGGTCGACCCGCCGGGCGTGGTGGCCGCAGGCGGTGGTCAATCGGGCGACGGCGCGTCGAGCCTGGTCGGGCCAATTGGGGTCGTAGGCCACGATGTCCGGCGCCACGCGGGCCCGTTCACGCCGCTGGACGTTGTGCGCGAACGGCAGGATCCGCTGATGCCACAGATCCCGGGCCTTCGCGACGAGTTCGTCCGCGTCGCCCGAATTGTCCAGCCAGACATCGGCGACGGCACGGCGCTGCTCCTCGGTCGCCTGCGCCTTGATGCGTGCCCGCGCGTCGTCCTCGCTGAAGCCGCGGTACTCGATGAGCCGCGACACCCGCAGGTCCTCATCGGCATGCACGATGACCACCAACGGGAACATCGGCGCCATTTGTGATTCGACGAGCAGCGGGATGTCCTCGATGATCACAGCGTCGCCGGCGGCCGCCGCGATCAGCTCCTCCCGCCGCTTGCCGACGAGCGGATGGATGATTCCGTTGAGGGTGGCCCTCTTCTCGTCGTCACTGAAGGCGATCGCCGCGAGCGCAGGCCGGTTGAGTGTTCCGTCGGGCGACAGGATGTCCTGGCCGAACGCCTCGACCAGCTTCTCGAGCCCCTCAGTGCCGGGTTCGACGACCTCGCGGGCAATGACGTCACCGTCGACGACGATGCCCCCGAGTTCGCTGAATGTCGAGGACACCGTTGACTTGCCGGCGCCGATTCCGCCGGACAGACCGATTCGCAGCACGGCATCAGTCTGTCAGGGACGCCGAACCGACCGCGAAAAGGGGGACGCCCCGGCTCGAAAGAGCCGGGGCGTCCGCCGTCGTGCAGAAAGGTGTTACGCGTTGCCCGCGAGCTTCTCACGCAGCGCTGCAAGCTGCGCATCGCTGGCGAGCGTCCCGCCGGAGGACTCCTCCGAACGCGAGGACGACGACGAGCCGTTCGACACCGGACGCGCGGCCTCCTCGGCCTCGGCAGCGGCGAACTTCTCCATCTGCGCGGTGTGCATCTTGTGGCGACGCTCGGCCTCGGCGTAGCGCGACTCCCACTCTTCACGCTGCTTGTCGAACCCCTCGAGCCATTCGTTGGTCTCGGAGTCGAAGCCCTCGGGGAAGATGTAGTTGCCCGCGTCGTCGTAGCTGTCGGCCATGCCGTACTTCGACGGATCGAACTCGTCGGTGTAATCCTCGTTGGCCTGCTTGAGGCTCAGCGAGATCCGGCGACGCTCCAGGTCGATGTCGATGACCTTGACCATCGCGTCGTCGCCGACCTGGACCACCTGATCCGGGACCTCGACGTGGCGCTCGGAGAGCTCCGAGATGTGGACCAGACCCTCGATGCCCTCTTCGACCCGGACGAACGCGCCGAACGGCACCAGCTTGGTGACCTTGCCCGGCACGATCTGGCCGATGGCGTGGGTGCGGGCGAAGTGGCGCCACGGATCTTCCTGAGTCGCCTTGAGCGACAGCGAAACCCGCTCGCGATCCATATCGACGTCGAGCACCTCGACGGTGACCTCGTCGCCCACGGTGACCACCTCGGAGGGATGGTCGATGTGCTTCCACGACAGCTCGGAGACGTGCACCAGGCCGTCGACGCCGCCGAGATCGACGAATGCGCCGAAGTTGACGATCGAGGAGACGACACCCTTGCGGATGGCGCCCTTCTGCAGCTGGTTGAGGAATTCGCTGCGCACCTCGGACTGGGTCTGCTCCAGCCAGGCACGGCGCGAGAGCACCACGTTGTTGCGGTTCTTGTCGAGCTCGATGATCTTGGCCTCGATCTCCTTGCCGATGTACGGCTGCAGATCGCGGACGCGACGCATCTCGACCAGCGACGCGGGCAGGAAGCCGCGCAGGCCGATGTCGAGGATCAGGCCGCCCTTGACGACCTCGATGACGGTGCCCTTGACGGCCTCGTCCTTTTCCTTGAGCTCTTCGATGGTGCCCCAGGCGCGCTCGTACTGAGCGCGCTTCTTGGACAGGATCAGCCGGCCTTCTTTGTCCTCTTTCGTGAGGACCAGGGCTTCGACCTCATCGCCGACGGACACAACCTCATTGGGGTCGACGTCGTGCTTGATGGAGAGTTCGCGGGAAGGGATGACCCCTTCGGTCTTGTAGCCGATGTCGAGAAGGACCTCGTCACGGTCCACCTTGACGATGGTCCCTTCGACGATGTCGCCATCGTTGAAGTACTTGATGGTCTTGTCGATGGCGGCGAGAAAGTCCTCAGCCGAGCCGATGTCGTTGACGGCTACTTGCGGCGAGGTGACGGAGGGACTTGGCATATGTTGGGTAGCTCCGGACAGGTTTGTTCGTAGGGACAATTGGTTGGTTTGTCGATCTCGACCCGTGGCCGCGATCACGCACACAGGTACGTGATCAGCTTACTCGACTCGGGCTACGCAGGACAAACCCGGTCCGGGGCCAAACCGATCGGTGCCAGTAGCCTGCTCAGGTGTCCTACCTCGGCGCGCCTCATCACCGGCCCCCGGTCCCTTCGCCATTACACGGTCCGCCGCTGAGCCGAAAGCTGCGCCGGGTGGGGGCGCCGCTGGGTCTGCTCATTGCGCTGGCGTCGGTCATCGGCCTCATCGTGATCCTGCTGACCGCACTCAACCCGGTCGGCACGGCCGTGGGGTTCGTGCTGTCCAGCGTCGCCATGGCCGTCGTGGTGCTGGCCTACATCTGGCTCGATCGCTGGGAGCCCGAACCGCCCCGGCTGCTGGTGTTCGCTTTCCTGTGGGGCGCCTCGGTGGCGATCGTGCTGGCGTTCGTCCTCGGTCTGGTCTTCGAGGCGGTCGTCGACCCGGGAGGAGCCGACACCAGCCCCGCCTCGGTGGTGCTGGGGGCACCGCTGATCGAGGAGGCGGCGAAGGGCCTCTTCCTGCTGCTGATGATGACGGGCCGGCGGCGCAACGAACTGAACTCGCTGACCGACTGCCTGGTCTACGCGGGTCTGGTCGGCGCCGGATTCGCCTGGCTGGAGGACATCCTCTACATCTCGGGAGCGGAATCGCTGGGCGACTCACTGGTGACCGCCGCGCTGCGGCTGGTGATGGCGCCGTTCGGGCATTCGCTGTTCACCACGATGTTCGCCGTCGGCGTGTACTTCGCCATGCAGCGTCGCGATGCCGCCACCAAGATCGGCTTTCTGGTCGTCGGATATCTCGGCGCGGTGCTGATGCATGCGCTGTGGAACGGGTCCTCGCTGCTGGGTGGAGGCGCATACCTGCTGGTGTACGTGCTGTGGATGGTGCCGATCTTCGGTCTGACCATCGTGCTGGCCGTCACCAGTCGCCGCCGTGAACAACGCCTGGTCGCGAGCAAGCTGCCCGGGATGGCCGCCGCCGGGGTGATCACACCCAACGAGATGACCTGGCTGGGATCCATCCGGAGTCGCAAGCAGGCGGTCGCCGAGGCCACCCGCATCGGTGGACGGCACGCCGGCAAGTCGGTCCACGCGTTCGCCGCGCAGATCGTCGAGCTCGCGTTCATCCGTGACCGCATCGACCGGGGTTTCGGCGATCCACGAGTCCTGGGGCTCCTGCACGAGGAGACCTACGCGATCTACGCGGCGAGGGCCGCCACCCCGACGCTGCAGCAGATGGCCGGCTACCGGGCGTGGGTCAAACCCTGACGTCAGTGCGCCGCGGCATCCCAGCTGCGGCCGTAACCGACGCTCACCTCCAGCGGTACATCGAGTGGGTAGGCGTTGCCCATCTGTTCGCGCACCAACTGCTCGAGTGCCTGGTGCTCACCGTCGGCCACCTCGAACAGCAACTCGTCGTGCACCTGCAGCAGCATCCGTGACGTCAGCCCGGCGTCTTTGATCGCCTGGTCGACGTTGATCATCGCCACCTTGATGATGTCGGCGGCGCTGCCCTGGATCGGGGCGTTGAGTGCAGCCCGTTCGGCGGCCTCGCGGACATTGCGGTTGCTGCTGTCGAGTTCGGGCAGATAGCGCCTGCGGCCGAACACAGTCGAGGTGTAGCCGTCCTTGCGGGCCTGGTCGACGACGTCGCGCAGATAGTCGCGGATGCCGCCGAAACGGGCGAAGTACTGATCCATCTGGACCTTGGCCTCTTCGGTGGAGATCTTCAGCTGTGCGGCAAGGCCGTAGGCGCTCAGGCCGTAGGCCAATCCGTAGGACATCGCTTTGACCCGGCGCCGCAGATCGGCGTTGACCTCGTCGATGGGCACGTCGAACGCCCGCGAGGCGACGAACGAGTGCAGGTCCTCCCCCGTGTTGAACGCTTCGATCAGCCCGGCGTCCTTCGAGAGGTGCGCCATGATCCGCATCTCGATCTGGCTGTAGTCCGCCGTCATGAGTTCGGCGTATCCGGCACCGACGACGAAGGCGTCGCGGATGCGACGGCCGGCCTCGGTGCGGATCGGGATGTTCTGCAAGTTCGGGTCGGTGGAGGACAGCCGGCCCGTCGCCGCGATGGTCTGGTTGAACGTGGTGTGGATGCGCCCATCGGAGGCGACGGAATTGAGCAGTCCGTCCACGGTGACCTTGAGCCGGGTGGCGTCGCGGTGGGTCAGCAGATGCTGGAGGAACGGATGGCCGGTCTTGTCGAACAGCGACTGCAGCGCGTCGGCATCTGTGGTGTAACCGGTCTTGGTGCGCTTGGTCTTCGGCATCTCCAGCTCGTCGAACAGCACGGTCTGCAGCTGTTTGGGCGACCCGAGGTTGATCTGCTTGCCGATGACGGCGTAGGCGGCTTCGGCGGCGTCGCGGATCTGGTCGGCAAACTCGCTCTGCAGCTGTTCGAGCTGACCGGTGTCCACTGCGATCCCGACGTGTTCCATCTCGGCGAGCACCCGCTGGACCGGCAGCTCCATCCGGCCGAGCAGGGACGACGAATCGATGCGGGCCAGCTCCTCGTCCAGCGCGTCGGCAAGGTCGAGCACCGCGACGGCCCGCAGGATCAGCGTCTGGACGGCCTGATCGTCGGCCCCGTCGCCGCTGTCGTCCAGCAGCGAGAGTTGTTGTTGCTCAGGACTTTCCGCGCGAAGCTCACGGCGCAGATACCGCAGCGACAGATCGTCGAGGCTGAAGCTGCGCTGGCCGGGCCGCACGAGGTAGGCGGCCAGCGCGGTGTCGGAGGTGACGCCGTTGAGCTCCCAACCGCGGCCGATGAGGTCGTGCATCGCCAGCTTGGCCTCGTGCAATGCCTTGGGCGGGCCGGGATCGGCCAGCCAGGACGCGAGCGCGGCCTCGTCCTCCGGGTCCAGTGTGGCGGTGTCGATATAGCGCCCTTCGCCGTCGGCGGAGACGATGGCCAGCGCCGTCGCGTCGGCGTCGTACGCGAGGTGGGTGCCGACGACCGCGACGCCGAACCGGTTGCCGAGGCTGTGTTCGGACAGCCAGGCGGGCAGTTCGCCGGGCTCCAGCGCCCGGCCGCGCACATCGAAGCCGTGCTCCACCTCAGGCTCGACCGCGACGAGCGTCTCGAACAGCCGGTCGCGCAGCACCCGGAACTCGAGATCGTCGAACAGCCGGTGGATCTGGTCGCGGTTCCAGGGCTGCACGCGAAGGGTGTCCGGCGTCTGGGCCAGCGGCACGTCCTTGACGAGGTCGGTGAGCTCGCGGTTGAGGATGACCGACGACAGGTTGGCCCGTAGCGCGTCACCGACCTTGCCCTTGACCTGGTCGACGTTGTCGACCAGCGACTGCAGGGAACCGTATTCGGCGATCCACTTGGTCGCCGTCTTCTCCCCCACGCCGGGGATACCGGGCAGGTTGTCGCTCGGATCGCCGCGCAGCGCCGCGAAGTCCGGGTATTGGGCGGGTGTCAGCCCGTACTTCTCGACGACGGCCTCGGGGGTGAACCGGGTGAGCTCGCTGACGCCCTTGCGCGGATAGAGCACGGTGACCGAATCGCTGACCAGTTGCAGGGCGTCCCGGTCGCCGGTGACGACCAACACGCGAAATGCCTCGTTCTCGGCCTGGGTGGCCAGCGTGGCGATGAGGTCGTCGGCTTCGAAGCCCGGCTCGGCGAGCACGGTGATGCCGAGGGCGACCAGCACCTCTTTGGTGATGTCGATCTGGCCACGGAATTCATCCGGTGTCGCCGACCGGCCGGCTTTGTACTCCGGGTATTTGTCGACGCGGAAGGTCTTGCGGGATACATCGAAGGCCGCGGCGACGTGGGTGGGCTGCTCGTCGCGCAGCAGGTTGATCAGCATCGCGGTGAACCCGTAGACCGCGTTCGTGGTCAGGCCGCTCTGGGTCTTGAAGTTCTCCGCGGGCAGGGCGTAGAAGGCGCGGTAGGCCAGTGAGTTGCCGTCCAGCAGCATCAGTGTGGGCTTGTCGTCCTTCTTGCCAGACGCAGACTTCTTGGCGGTTGTTGAACTGGCTGGGCTCACGGCCCTCACTCTATGCATCCGCTCCGACACGCAGGTGGTCGCGGGCCAGGGCGATCAGCGCCCGGGCAGCCGGGCTCACCGGGCCGCCGGCCCGCCACGCCAGCACGAGGCGGCCGCGTAGCTCGGGGGTGAGGGTCACCGCGTGCAGATCGGTCCGGTTCCGCGCCACCGACTGCGGCAGGATCGCCACACCCAGGCCCCGCGCAGCGAGCTCGGCCAGCTCCATCGGTGTACCGGCCTCCAGCGCGATGCGCGGGGCGACGCCCGCAGCCGCGCAGGCGTCGTCGAGTCTGCGCCGGATCCCGGTGCCGGTCGGCAGCGCGATCAAAGGCCGATCGGCCAGTGCAGTGAGCGGCACGGACCTGCGGCGTCGCCACGGGTCGCCACGGCACACCGCGGCGTCGATCGCCTCGTCGGTGACGACCACGGTCGCCAGCCCGTCCAGTACCTCGTCGGCACCGACGGACGCGATGACCAGGTCGAGCCGGCCGGTCCGCACGCCGTCGATCAACGCATCGGAGTCCGCGGAACCCAGCGTGATCTCCACCGCGGGGTGCGCCCGGTGGAACTCTTCGAGCAACGCGGGCACGTCGACGCTGTGCGAGGTGACCGTCCCGATCGACACCGAACCGCGGACCAGTTCGGACAGCTCCTCGACCGCTCGCCGCGCGTCGGACACCGCAGTCAGCGCAGCCCGGGCGTGGGGCAGCACGGCCGCGCCGGCAGCGGTCGTCGTGACCTGGCGCCGCGACCGGTCCAGCAGCGGTTGCCCGAGCTCGCGCTCGAGCCGCGCGATCGCCGCGCTGACCGCAGGCTGCGCGACGTGGATGCGGTGTGCGGCGCGGGTGAAATTGGCTTCCTCGACGACGGCGACGAGGTACTCGAGCTGCCGGAGTTCCATAACGTCAGATTATGGTGTCGGTAGTCAACAGGTGTTGGACTTATGGTCCGTCGGCCGCCACCGTGAATGGTGACGAGATCAGACCGACAGGAGCAGACCATGACGACCTTCGTCCTCATCCCCGGCGCCTGCCACGGCGCATGGTGCTTCGACGACCTGGCCGCCACGCTGCGCGGGCATGGGCACGGCGTGCTGGCCTATACCCTCACCGGAGTCGCCGAGCGTGCACATCTCGCGCACGCCGGCGTCAACCTCGACACCCACATCACCGACGTGCTGGCCGCCGTGGCCGCCGACACCGACGACAACCACTTGGTGCTCGTCGGCCACAGTTACGGCGGCATGGTCATCACCGGTGTGGCCGACCGCATCCCGGACCGTGTCGACGCGCTGGTCTTCCTCGACGCACTGGTGCCCCGCGACGGCGAATCCTGTTGGCAGCTGGTCAACGACGAGGAGCGGCAGTGGTACCTCGAGGTCGACGAGAGCGGCTACGGCGTCCCACCGATGCCGTTCTTCGACGACCGCGCCTCGGCGCACCCGCTGGCGTCGTTCCTGCAGCGGATCCGGTTGACCGGCGACCTGAACAGATTCCGCCGCCGCGACTTCGTCTACGCGTTGAAGTGGCCCGGCGAATCACCGCTGCGGCCGTCCTACGAGAGAGTGCGCGACGACCCGAGCTGGAACGTCCACGAACTCGACGGCGCGCACAACCTGATGCGAGACAACCCCGACGATCTGGTGCGGATCCTGCTCGACGCCGCTCAGAGCTGACCGGTCCGGATCCAGTCGATCGCCATGTCCCCGGGGTTGTGCGGGTCGACGAACACCGCCACCCGGGCACCGGGTCGCGTTCGGGCGGTGTGGATGTACGCGACGGCCTCGTCGAAGACGGCGGTGTACGGAGCGGTGCCGTCCTCGCGGTGGACCCGCCCCTGGATCCGCAGCACCGGTGACATGTCCATATAGGTCCCGATCTGCCACACCCCATCGATCGTGACCGTGGCCGACACCCCGCGGCCGTTGGCCAGCTGGGCGTGGCGCAGCATCGTCGTGCCGATCTCGGCCGCGTCGGCCGCCTCGTGCATCCGGGCGGGGATGTCGGCGAGCTGACCGAAGAACGACGAGCGACGGCCTTGCGCTTGTAGGTACTGCTGGTGCGCGCCGTACATCCGCGCCCAGTCCTGGAACGGGTTGGGCACGCCGCGCTCCTAGTATCCGAGCAGCGTGCGGAACCGCTGCCCGACGGCCATCGACTGGCCCATCCGCTGCACCCACCCGTCGAGGGCGGCCTTGGTGTCGGCGGCATCCCAGCCGCGCTCGGCGGCCAGCCCGATCATGCCGGCCTCGTCGACGACACCGCGGGCCTGCGCGTCGCGGGCGAGACCGGCGTAGTCCTGTAGTGAGATCCCGTTGATCGGCTGCCAGATCGGATCGTCGGCGGCCACGCTGCGCGTCGACGGCCCACCGAACACCGCCGGGTCCACCGGTCCGGCGCCGCGCACGTGCACCATCCCCTGCTGTGCCGCTGCCGCTGCTTCCTTCGCCTTGCTGAACAGTCCCATCATGGTTTCCTTTCTCGTTGGTGGAAGCAGTCCACCGCGGCGACGCGGCTACCGATCCCAACAAGGCACCGGCGCGGAACTGGAACACGTTTCAGTTTCCCGGCCGGACTGGGTACGCTGACCGGCGTGTCAGCTTCCATACAACCGGCGGTCGAAGGCTGGTTCGCCACCGACGGATCCGGCGGCGCCTACCTGATCGGCGGCAAGTGCCACCAGTGCGGGACCTACGTGTTCCCCCCGCGGGCCAACAACTGTCCCAACCCGGGCTGTGACGGCGACGACCTGGCCCAGGTACCGCTGTCGCGCCGCGGAAAGCTGTGGAGCTACACCGAGAACCGGTATGCCCCGCCGCCGCCGTACCCGTCCCCCGATCCGTTCGAACCGTTCGCCGTCGCGGCCGTCGAACTCGCCGACGAGGGCATCATCGTGCTCGGCAAGGTCGTCGAAGGCACACTCGCGGCCGACCTGAAAGTCGGTATGGAGATGGAGCTGACCACCATGCCGCTGTTCACCGACGACGACGGTGTCGAGCGCATCGTCCACGCCTGGAAGGTCGCGCAATGAGCGCTGGTACACCGGAACCGGTCTACATCCTCGGTGCCGGTATGCACCCGTGGGGCAAGTGGGGTCGCGATTTCACCGAGTACGGCGTCGTCGCCGCCCGCGCTGCGCTCGCCGAGGCCGGCCTCGACTGGCGCCAGATCCAACTGGTCGCCGGTGCCGACACCATCCGCAACGGCTATCCCGGGTTCGTCGCCGGGGCGACGTTCGCCCAGAAGCTGGGCTGGAACGGCGTTCCCGTCACGTCGAGTTACGCGGCGTGCGCCAGTGGTTCCCAGGCCTTGCAGAGTGCCCGCGCCCAGATCCTGGCCGGATTGTGCGACGTCGCGTTGGTCATCGGCGCCGACACCACACCCAAGGGCTTTTTCGCACCCGTCGGCGGGGAACGCAAGAACGATCCCGACTGGCAGCGCTTCCACCTCATCGGCGCGACCAACACCGTGTACTTCGCACTGCTGGCGCGCCGCCGGATGGACCTCTACGGCGCGACGCTCGAGGACTTCGCACAGGTGAAGGTCAAGAACGCGCGGCACGGCCTGAACAACCCGAACGCGCGCTACCGCAAGGAAGCCACTGTCGAGGATGTGCTGGCCAGCCCGGTCGTCTCGGATCCGTTGCGGCTACTCGACATCTGCGCGACCTCCGACGGCGCGGCGGCGCTGATCGTGGCCAGCAAGTCCTTCGCCGAGAAGCACCTGGGTTCGGTCGCCGGCGTCCCGTCGGTGCGCGCGGTCAGCCTGCAGTCACCGAGGTACCCCCAGCACCTGCCCGAATTGCCGGACATCGCCACCGATTCCACGGCCGTGGTACCCGCACCGGAGCGGGTGTTCAAGGACCAGATCCTCGACGCCGCCTATGCCGAAGCCGGTATCGGTCCGGAGGACCTGAGCCTGGCCGAGGTCTACGACCTGTCGACTGCTCTGGAACTCGACTGGTACGAACACCTCGGGTTGTGCGCGAAGGGTGAGGCCGAGCAGCTGTTGCGCAGCGGTGCGACCGCCATCGGCGGCAAGATCCCGGTGAACCCGTCGGGCGGGCTGGCCAGCTTCGGCGAGGCCATCCCGGCGCAGGCCATCGCCCAGGTGTGCGAGCTGAGCTGGCAGCTCAGGGGGCAGGCCACCGGCAGGCAGGTCGAGGACGCCAAGGTCGGCGTGACGGCCAATCAGGGGCTGTTCGGCCACGGTTCGTCGGTGGTCGTCGCGCGCTGAGCGACGGCGCGATCACCGCGGTCCTACGTCAGGCGACGCCGAGGTAGGCGGCGCGAATGCTGTCGTCGGCCAACAACTCCCGCGCGTTCCCGGTCCGGGTGACCTCACCGGTCTCGAGGATGTAGGCGCGATCCGAACGACTCAGCGCCTGCTGAGCGTTCTGTTCGACCAGCAGCACGGTGGTGCCGGTGGCGTTGATCTCGGCGATGATCTTGAAGATCTGTGAGATCACCATCGGCGCCAGGCCCATCGACGGCTCGTCGAGCAGCAGCACCTTCGGCCGAGCCATCAACGCCCGCCCTATCGCGAGCATCTGCTGCTCACCACCGGAGAGGGTGCCACCGACCTGGCTGCGCCGTTCGGCGAGCCGGGGGAACGTCTGCAGCACCCAGTCGAGCTTTTCGTCATGCTCCGCCTTGGACGCGAACTTCCTGCCGTAGCAACCCATCTCGAGGTTCTCGATGATCGTCATGCCGGGGAAGACCCCGCGGCCCTCCGGGGCCTGGATCAGGCCATCGGTCACCCGATTGTGCGCTTTGACCCGGCTGATGTCCTTACCGTCGAACCACACCGATCCCGAGGTCAGCGGTAGCAGGCCGGAGATGGCGCGCATTATCGTCGTCTTGCCCGCGCCGTTGGAGCCGAGCAGCGTGACGAGCTCGCCTTCGTGGACGGTCAGCGACACCGAGTGCAGCGCCTTGATCCGCCCGTAGTGCACGACGATGTCGCGCACCTCCAGCAGGACCGGACGTGACGCGTCGTCAGGTGAGTTCGTCATCGGGCACCCCCAGATAAGCGGCGATGACCTTCGGGTCCTCGCGGATTTCGGCGGGCAGCCCGTCGGCGATCTTGCGTCCGAACTCCAGCACGACGATGCGGTCGGTCACCCCCATCACCAGCCGCATGTCGTGTTCGATGAGCAGCACCGTGTACCCGTCGTCGCGGATCTTGCGAATCAGCTCGATCAACGCCGACTTCTCGCTGGGATTGAACCCGGCGGCGGGCTCGTCCAGGCACAGCAGCTTCGGCTCGGTGGCCAGCGCTCGCGCGATCTCCAGTCGACGCTGATCGCCGTAGGACAGGTTCTTGGCCTTCTCCTCGCCGCGGTGCGCGATGCCGACGAAGTGCAGCAGCGCAGCCGATCGTTCGATGGCCGACTTCTCCTCGCGGCGGTGTCGCGGTGAGCGGAATAGTGCGCCCGGCACCGAGGTGTGGTGTCGGGCGTCCGTGCCCACCATGACGTTCTCCAGCGCCGTCATCTCACCGAACAGGCGGATGTTCTGGAAGGTCCGCGCGATACCCAGCCGAGTGATCTGGTGGCGTTTGATCCTGCCGATCGGCGATCCGTCGAAGGTGACCGATCCCGCTGTGGGCCGGTAGACCCCGGTGATGGCATTGAAGCAGGTCGTCTTGCCCGCACCGTTGGGCCCGATGAGGCCGAGGATCTCGCCGCGGCGGATGTTGAACGTGACCGCGTCGAGCGCAGTCAGGCCGCCGAACTTGACCGTGAGGTCGGTGGTCTGCAGCAGCACCTCGCCCTCGCCGACCTGGATGTCTCGGTGTACGCCGGCGATCTGGGCGACACTGCTCTCGAAGTCGGCGGGCGCCGACTCGGGCGCAGCACCGTTCTCGGGTGCGGTCATTTCGCCGGCTCCGTGTCCGTCGGCTGCGCTCGGAGCAGCTTGCGCGCAGCCCTGGCGTAGGTGAGCAGATGCTGGCGGGCAGGGAAGACGCCCTGCGGACGGAAGATCATCAGCACCACGAGCGCCAGGCCGAAGAACAGATATTTCAGGTTGCCCATGTCGATGCCGAGGAAATGCACACCGAGGAGACGATTGGGCAGATAGACGATGATGAAGGCGCCGAGGATCACGCCGAGCTTGTTGCCCTGCCCGCCGAGTACCACCGCGCACAGGAACAGCATCGAGTTGATGATGTTGAACGTCGGCGGCGCGACGTACTGCACCTGTCCGGCGTACAGCGCTCCGGACAGCCCGCCGATCGCGGCGCCGATGGTGAACGCCCACAGCTTGAATTTGAAAGTGTTGACGCCCATGACTTCTGCGGCGTCTTCGTCCTCGCGCACGGCGATCCAGGCCCGGCCGACCCGGCTGCGTTCGAGGTTCCCGACCAGCAGCAGGATGGCGATGATCAGGATGAGGCCCAGCCAGAACCACCAGGTGCCGTAGTTCGCGTCGCCGCTCGAGTTCGATACCGAGAACACGCCTTCGGGGTGCTGCTCGTTCTGCAGGAAGTGTGGAAAGGCGACTTCGTTGAGACCGCGCGGGCCGTTGGTGATGTCGGCCAGATTGTCGGCCAGCAGCCGGATGATCTCGCCGAAGCCGAGCGTGACGATCGCCAGGTAGTCGCCTCGCAGACGCAAGGTCGGGGTGCCGAGGATCAACCCGCTCAACGCGGTCACCGCCATCGCCAGCGGGACACAGGACAACCACGCCCAGGGTGTGCTGAAGAATCCGGTCGGGCCCAGCTTGTTCCACGGACTCTCCGGGCTGGTGAGCAGTGCCACGGTGTAGGCGCCGACGGCGTAGAACCCCACGTAGCCCAGGTCGAGCAGACCGGCTTGGCCGACAACGACATTCAGGCCGATGGCGATGATCGCGATCATCGCGAACTGCGCCATGGTGCCGCCGAAACTGATTCCCGGGGTGTCGATGAAGCCGGGCTTGAACAGCGGCGACAGCGCGATACCGGCGAACAGGACGATCCCGAACACCCACTTCTGGGCGCGCGTCAGGCCGTCCCACCACTCCATCACTCGTGTCATACGCGGGCCTTCCCGAGGCTCTCACCGAGTATCCCGGTGGGACGGACCAGCAACACCAGCACGAGCAGGACGAAGGCCACCACGTCGCGCCATTGCGTGCCGAACACGGCTTGGCCGTAGTTCTCCATCACGCCGAGCAGCAGACCGCCCAGAAGCGCGCCGCGCAGATTACCGATCCCGCCGAGCACCGCCGCCGAGAACGCCTTGATGCCCAACAGGAACCCACCCGAATAGATGATGCCCTGCGGCACCTTCAGCGTGTACAGCAGCGCGGCCGCACCGGCCAGTAGACCGCCGATCAGGAACGTGGTCATGATGATGCGTTCCCGAGAGACTCCCATCAGGGTGGCTGTCGTCGGGTCCTGCGCGACCGCACGGATACCGCGGCCGAACTTCGTGCGATTGATCGCGACGTCGGTCAACAGCGCGAGCACCAGCGCCGAGGCGATGATGACCAGGGTGATGTTCGAGATCGCGACGCCGAGGAATTCGAACTGGGTCTTCGGCTGCACCAGCACCATCGGCTGCTGAGCATTCGGCCCGCCGTAGCCCGGCATCAGCTTCGGCAGGATGAACAGCACGAACTGCTGCAGGACGAACGACATGCCGATCGCGGTGATCAGGAACGTCAGCGACCGCGCATTGCGTTTGCGCAGCGGCCGGTAGGCGACGAATTCCAAACCGACGGCTGCACTTCCGGAGACGACCATCGCAAACAGCATGGCGATACCCAGATACAGGATCGTCAGCGCGACACCCTTGTTGTACGCGTTGCCGCTCGGAGTGAAGCCCAGGATGACGTCGAGCGCGAAGTACGCCCCGAACATGCCGAGCATGAAGATCTCGGAGTGAGCGAAGTTGATCAGTCGCAGCACACCGAACACCAGCGTGTATCCGACCGCAACCAGGGCGTAGATCGCTCCCCAGGACAGGCCGTCGATCGTCAATTGCCAGAAGCCGTCGACCAGCGATCCGACATTGAAGTTGATGTTTGCGGCCGAGTTCATCCGGTGGTGGGCTCCTCAGCGGACATGTCTGGAAGACGGGACTGAGCGAAAACGCGTCCGGAGCGAAGACTCCCGGACGCGTTTCCGCCTCAGCTGCTTACTGGACGTCGTAGATCCAGATGAGGGTGGTGGTGAGCTCACCCGCCGGCGTCCACTGGTATTCGCGGGCCACGCCCTGACCCTTGTAGTTGCGGACGAAGTCGAGCAGCGCCGGCCGGGTGATCGCGCCGGAATCGATGCCCTTCAGCAGGATGGTGCCCAGGTCGTAGCCCTCGGCGCTGTAGGTGCCTGGCTCCTGGTTGAACTTCGTCGTGTACTCCTCGGCGAACGAGCCGGTGGCCGGTCCGCACGGGCAGGCCAGGACGGCTCCCTTGGAGGACTCGCCGGCCTGTTTGACGAACTCGGGATCCTTCGTGCCGTCGGCGCTGGCGAAGGCCCCTTCGAAGCCGCCGTCACGCAACTGCTGGACCAGCGGTGCCGCCTCGGCGTAGTAGCCACCGAAGAACACCGAATCCGGGGCCGCACCCTTGATCTGCGTCACCGCGGCGGAGAAGTCCTTGTCGCCCTTCTTCACCGAGATGTTGCACGCCGAGTCGGCGACCGGGCCCAGAGTGTCGCGGACGGCCTGCGCCAGGCCCAATCCGTAGTCGGTGCTGTCGTCGACGACGCAGACCTTCTTGTGCTGCAACGTGTTCTTCAGGTAGTTGGCAACCGACGGGCCCTGCACGCCGTCGTTGGCCAGGCCGCGGAAGAAGGTCTTCCAGCCGTTCTCCGACAGCGTCACGTTGGTCGCCGACGCAGTGGTGGCGACGAGGCCGGCCTGGTCGAAGACACCGCCGGTGGCCTTGGTCTCGCCGGAGAAGGCGGGTCCGACGAGGCCGATCGTGTACTGGTCGTCGACGATCTGCGGAGCGATGGCGCTGGCCTTCTGCGGGTCGCCCTCGGTGTCGAACGGCTTGAGCTGCACCTGGCAACCCGGGTTGGCGGCGTTGTGCTTGTCGATAGCGAGCTGCACGCCGTTCTTGATGTTGATACCGAGCGCCGCATCGGGGCCGTTGAGGGCACCGGCCATGGCGATGGACACCGGCGGGCAGGTGGCCTTGCCGTCGCCTGCCGGGTCAGCCGGTGCAGCGCCCGTGCTGGCGGCGACTTCGGCGCCGTTCTCGTCGATCTGCACCTTCTCGACGATCTTCAGATTCGTCTGCGAAGCCTCCTGCTCCGGCGTCGACTGGCTGCAACCGGCGATGCCGAGGACCAACAGGCCCGCGCCGCCGAGAGCAACTGCATTCCGTGTCACGCGACCGCGCACGTTCACCTCCGGGTTCGATTTTGATCGGCTTCGACCGCCGCGACCGGTGTTGCCAGGGCGCTGACGCTCCGGGGTAGAACATAGCCAACGGGTGGCCGCGCTGCGTCATGTTGGCAAAGCGGTGCGGCGTCGTGACCGGTGAATCGCGACGAATCGGCCGAACTGAAACGCAGTGTTTACGCGCAGGGGCCCTGATCAGGGCTCGACGGGCGCTTCGTCCGTCGGCGTGTCGAGGGTTTCGAGCACCACCTCGGCAACCCGCTTCATCGTCGTACGGCGATCCATCGCCGCCCGCTGGATCCATTTGAAGGCCTCGGGCTCGCTCATTCCCTGCTTGGTCTGGAGCAGGCCCTTGGCACGCTCGACGAGCTTGCGCGTCTCGAGGCGGTCCGACAGCGTCGCGACCTCCTGCTCGAGCGCCGCGATCTCGCCGAAACGGCTGACCGCCACTTCGATCGCCGGGATGAGGTCGTTGACGTTGAACGGTTTGACGAGGTAGGCCATCGCGCCGGCGTCGCGGGCACGTTCGACGAGTTCGCGCTGGCTGAAAGCGGTGAGGATGACGATCGGTGCGATGCGCTTGGCCGCGATCTCGGATGCGGCGTCGATGCCGTCGCGACGCGGCATCTTGACGTCCATGATCACCAGATCCGGCTTCAGGCTCTCGGCGAGTTCGACGGCCTCCTGACCGTCGCCGGCTTCGCCGACGATCTCGTAGCCCTCGTCGCGCAGCATCTCAGCCAGGTCCATCCGGATGAGGGCCTCGTCTTCTGCGATGAGGACGCGGTGCGGCTTCGCGCCGTCGGTAGGTGACCCGGTCATGGATGTCATTGTGGCGGTTACCCACGCAATGGGCGACCGCGGGGCCATCCTCTATGGTGGGAGGCCGCGCGCCCTCGTATCCCAATTGGCAGAGGAAACGGATTCAAAACCCGTGCAGTGTGAGTTCGAGTCTCACCGAGGGCACCACGAGCCGGCGGCTGATCGGGGTGCCGGATCAGTGTGCGGTCCACCCACCGTCGACCAGCAGTGACGTCCCGGTGGTGAGCGACGAAGCCGGGCCGGCCAGATAGGCGACGGCAGCGGCTACTTCGTCCGCCGTCCCCAACCTGCCCAGCGGGATCTCCCCCAACACCCAGTTCCGGAATTCCGGCTTCGCCAGGCTCTGAGCTGTGAGCTCGGTTTCGATGAACGTCGGCGCGACGGTGTTCACCCGGATCCGCTCAGCCGCCAGTTCCAGCGCCAGCGCTTTGGTCATTCCCTCCAACGCCCACTTCGAGGTGCAGTACAGCGTGCGCTGCGGCCCGCCGACGTGACCCATCTGCGAGCCGATCGAGACGATCGATCCGCCCCCGCCGTGGTCGCGCATGCGGGCGACCGCCTGTTGGGTCATGAAGAGCACGGCCTCAACGTTGACGCGCATCACCGCGGCGTAGGTCCGCGGAGTGATGTCGTCGAGGAGTTCGGCGATGTTGCGCCCCGCGCTGTTCACCAGAACATCGACGCGCTGACCGGCCATCAGGGACGACACGAAGGCGGTGTCGGTCACGTCACCGACGTGGAGCACAGCCGTGCCACCGTATTCACCTATCAGTCGGGCCGTCTCCTGCAGCGACTCTGCGGTCCGGCCCACCAGGTGAGCCGTCGCTCCGAGTCGGGTGAGCGCGATGGCGCAGGCGCGGCCGATGCCAGAACCGGCTCCAGTAACCCACGCGTGCCTCCCCGCCAGTGCGGCACCGCCGACGAGAGCGTCGACCGCTCCTGCCGTCACTTGATGGCCTGGGGATTCACCGGCGAGCCGACCGCCCCAGGAATCACCAGCGGTGGTCCTACCAGCAGGAACTCATATCGACCGTCAGCCGCGCAGTCATCGGCGAGAGCGTCGAGATACCAGATCTCGCCGACGAGCAGACCCATGGACACGATCATCACCAGGTGTAGTGGCTGGAAGGTGCCGGCGAGCTCGTTGGGCCGCACCTCGGCGCCCCAGGTGTCGGTGGCGATCCCGGCGACCTCCTTGTCGTGCAACCAGCGCGCGGCCGACAGCGACAGGCCGGGTGCGTCGCCGGCGGAGTAGCCTCCCCAACCCGGCAGGCCCCGCCGCGCGGCCATGTCGCCGGTCCGGATCAGCACGATGTCGCCACGCCCCACGGTCACACCGTGGAAGTCGCAGGCCTCGTCGAGATCCTCCGGGTAGATCGCCTCTCCGGGCTCGAGGTGCGTTTTCCCTTTGACCCGCGGCATATCGAGCAGGACACCACGCGTCACGATCGTCGGCATGTGTTCGACGCCGCCGCGTGCCGCACCCGATGAGGTCACCTCACCCGCGCTGAAACCGTTGAACATCTTTCCGTCTCGGAAGATGTGACCGAGCGCGTCCCACTGCGTCCCGCCCTGCAGGAACAGGAACAGACTGTCGTCGGCGAACCCCCAGCCCAGTGGATCGGCGCTGTAGGTCTGGGTGCCTGCCAGGTGGTCGGTGCCCGTCGCCGCCATCTGATGCACGGGGTTCACACGGCCGAACGCGCCGGTCTGCGGCCCGGCCCCGTCGAGCGGCAGCTGCAGCGAGATCGCCTTACCGGTCCGCACCATCGACGCAGCGGCACTGATCACGTCGGGAGTGATGAAGTTCAGCGTCCCCCTTTGGTCTTCACTCCCCCAGCGGCCCCAGTTGTTGCAGGATTCGTACAACTCGTGGAAGAGCTCGAAGGTGATGGACTGCTGGCTGGTGGTCATGGTCGACTCCGGGTGTTGTGCGGTCGCGGAAAATTGGCGCGTCCGAACGAAATCTACGGAGCACGACGGTCGATTGATTGCTCTCGTCGTAGAGAAGTGGACGTGATCCGCTCGCCGATCGGAGGAAACACTGCCGCTATCTGAGCAGCAGCTCGCACAGAAGCCGCTCGGCAGGATCGTCGAAATCCAGCCCGGCTATCGCCTGGATACGCTTCAACCGGTAGCGCAATGTGGTCACGTGGACGTTGAGTTGCCGCGCGGCGGCCACCACGTTGCCGAAGGCCGACAGGTAGGCCGTCAACGTCGCGGTGTACTCCGAACCGCTGGATTGATCCTCGGCCCGCAGCCGTTCGAGCTTCGGGTAGACGATCGAGTTGACCTCCATGAACTCGCGCACCTGAGACAGCGCGATTCTCGCCAGCGCGTCGTCGAACGTCGTCACCGTCAGACGATCGGCCGGCGGGCACGTCTGGAAAACCTCATCGACCTGACGGCGGGCGGTGGGGATGTCCTGCAATCGGCCGACGGTTCTGCTGAGCGAGACCATAACGCCGCGCCCGAGCAACGCCCGCCTCACGTGCTCCCCCACCGCGGTGGCGAAATCGCTCAGCCGCCCGTCCGAGATCTCCGCATCATGCGCCAGCACGCAGTAGACCGTGTGTCCGATTATCGTGGTGGCGGCACGCCAACGGTATGACTGGCAGTACATGGCAACGGATTCGACGGTCCGATTCCGGTCGAGGTTGGTCAGCAACGCATCAGGGGATGTCCGTAGACCCAACACGGTGTAGCGAGCGGCGGGCGACAGACCGCGTTCCTCGGCCGCCGACGGCGCGATGGTGCCTTGATCCAGCAGCAGACGGATCTGCCTGTTCTGCGCCGCGCGTTGCTGAAAGCCGGCCTCCTGATGCCGTAGGAGGAAGGGTGCCGCGGTGCGGGCGGCGACGACCATCCGCTCATGAATGTCATCAGGCAGCGGTGTCTCTCCTTCGGCGACCCAGAGGATCCCGAGGAGGAAGCGCTCGGCGCGAATCGAACACAGCAGGCGTCGCCTCGCCTCGAAGGGACCGTCGTCCACCGTCACCACCTCGTCGGTGCCGAGAAGTGTGTCGATGACACCCAGCGACTCCAAATGCCGCAGCCAGTCCTCGGGAATCCGGCGGCCGAGGATGGCGATGTCGCGGCCGCGGTCGACCTGCCCGGTGGAGCTCGAGTACGACAGCACCCGGAACTTCGCGTCTTCGATGATCACATGACCGCCGAGCATCTCCGCAAGCGATTCAGCCACGCCGGCGAGGTCTTCGAGCGCGACACCGGATTCCCGGATTTCGTCGGTGTCGGCCTCGTGGATCAGTTCGCGGATCAGATCGGACAGCGTGAGCCACAGCACGTCTGCTTTGCGCTCGAGCACACAGACCCCGGCCTGGATCGCCGCCGACCGGACGGGGGCACGGACCTCCTCGGGTATCGGACCGAGGACCATCACGCGGGTGCCCTTGGCGGCCGACTGGGTGATCAGGTCGGCCCAATCTGTTGGTGACGCCCCTATCATCAGCAGTAGATCTGGGGAATCACCCGAAGATCCGTCGAATATCCCCACCGACCGGATGTCGGCGTTCTCGCCGACGGCGGGGACCACCGTCGACACGAGTTCGTCGCCCAGTAGCCGGCCGATGTCCGGCGTGGCGATTCCGCCGACGAACGCACCGGGGTCCGGCGGAACGGGCATCGTGTTCACCCGGCCAGTGTGCCGGAGCGGCCTCGGCGCCATTAGCCGTTTGCAGAGTGCGGACCGTCCATCTTCCTCTCATCGAAGCAACAGGATCGATTTCGCGCCTCCTACACTTCCAGCCAACGGGCACGGAAGACGCACTTTGCATCCCCTGCACGAGACACGGAAGAGGCGAAACAACGTGATCACCCCGCCTACGCTCGCACCGGGCCACATCGACATCCATGCTCATCTGTTACCGGAGAACAGCTATGAGATACCGGCCGCCGACGGTCCGCGCCTGCTGGCCGAACGCGATGGTGAGGAGCTCTACCTCGCCGACTTCCCCATCGCGGTGACCCGTGACCAGATTTCCGGCGTGAGCCGCATCCTGGCCGACATGGACGACGAGGACATCGCGGTGCGGGTCGTATCGGCGCCGCCGTACGCGTTCGCCGTGACCGCGGAGCCCGACGCCGCCGCCGAATACGCGCGCGGCGTCAATGACGGCCTCATGCGGATGTGCGAAGACAACCCCGATCGCCTCGTCCCGCTGGGAGTGCTGCCGGTGCAGGACCGCAGCGCCACGGCCACGGAGGTGAAACGGTTGGTGACCGAGGGGGTCCGCGGCGTCGCGGTTCCGCCGGTCGTCGGTTCGCTGACGCTGGGTGATCCCGAGCTGTCACACGTCCTGGACAGCTGCGCGGAGGCCGGCCTGGCCGTCCTGGTGCACCCCACCCAGCAGCCACGCCCGGGGTTCAACCACCACTACCTGCAAAACCTGATCGGCAATCCGGTCGAATCGGCCACCGCGATCGCGTCCATCCTGCTCAGCGGAACGTTCGACCGCACACCGACATTGCGTATCGCGTTCGTGCACGGCGCTGGGGTCGCGCCGGCGCTACTGGGTCGATGGGATCACGGCTGGCGCATGCGGGAGGATGTGTCCGCCAACAGCACCAGGCCGCCGAGCGAGATGTTCCGCGATCACGTCTACGTCGATTCGTTGGCCCATTCCGTGGAGGCGGGCGCGTTGCTGTGCAACACGGCGCACCCCGATCGGATCACCTTGGGCTCCGACTACCCGTTCGACATGGCCGACCCGCACCCGGTGCGATCGGCGAACACGCTCGGATTGGACCGGGAAGTATTGCGAGCCAACGCATTGCGGTGGCTCGACTGGTCGTGAGCGGGCGTTCCGCCTCGGCCACGACGCGCGAATAGTCGCTTCTATGTGACGACGGTCACACCGATTCGACAGAGTGATTGACAGCACACCGCCGGATGTATACATTTTCTGCAGTTAGTAGACAAGGAGGCCAGATGGCATACGAAAGTGCCGCCAGCCGCATCGCGTCGGAGCTGCGGATCGAAATCCTGCACGGTCAACTCGCACCGGGTTCGCGGCTGTCGCAGCTGAGCATCGCCGAGCGGTTCGGCGTCAGCCGGATACCCGTTCGCGATGCACTGCAGATGCTCGCCGGCGAGGGGCTGGTGCATCCGAGCACCAACGCCACCGCCGTCGTCATCGGGATGTCGATCCCGGAGTTGCAGGAGCTCTACGAGCTGCGGGAAGCGGTCGAACCGCTGGCCACCCAGATCGCGGTGCCGAAGGTCGGCAGGGCCGACATCCTCACGATGCGCAAGCAGATGACCATCATGGAGACGAGTAGCGAGACGCCGATCTGGTTGCACGCCAACGCCGAATTCCATGCCGCCATCTACAAGCGGGCCGGACGTCCCCGCATGATCGACCTCGTCGAGCAGCTACGACGGCTCACCGACCGATATCTCTACATGCACCTCGAGGTGATCGGTCAGACCGAGCACCTGCACGCCGAGCACGCCGCCATCCTGAGTGCGGTCGAGAGCGGCGATCCCGCGATGGCGGCCAAGCTCACTCGTGAGCATCTGGCCACCTCGCACGATTTCATCCTGTCTTACCTGCTCGAACACCCATCCGCGACCGGTGGTGACGACCTCATCAGCTACCACGATCGCGATCATCAAGACCCCGCGCCCTCGGCAACGATGCCCAGGGGCGGCCGATCGAAGGGAACACAATCGTGAAAGTTCTGGGGCGCCGATTCACGGCCGTGGCACTCGCCGCCGCAACCGCGCTCGCGATGTCCGCGTGCGTCTCCCGGCCCGAATCCGGTGGTGGCGGCGGCGGCGAAGGCGGAACCATCCGATTCACCTTCGCCCCGGATCCGGTGTGGGACTACATCACCGATCAGGGAATCCTCGAGGAGATGGAGGCCGAGTCCGGCATCAACATCGAAGCCTCCTCGACATGGGACGAGTTCGGCGTGTTCGCCGGCGGACACGCCGACATCGTTTCGTCGGCCTCCTACGAGGTGCCGGTCATCGAAGAGGAGACCGGCCGCGACACGATCATCATCGGCAAGTACAACCTCGACCGCAGCGTGATCATCGCCAGGGCAGACAACCCCGCCCAGACCCTGGCCGACATCAAGAGCGAAGACGTCTCGGTCTACACGGCGGTTTCGGCGACGCTGCTGTGGGGGGCCTACGCCAAGAAGATGCATGGCGCCGACTTCCGCACCGGCGGTGGCGATTACAATCTGATCGTTTCCGACCCGCAGCAGCAGGCCGACCTCGTGGCAAAGGGTGAGGTGGCGGCGTGCGTATGCCTGCCCGAGTTCGCTGCACCAGGCCTGCGCAGCGGTGAGCTCAAGGTGCTCTACGACGGCCGGTCCGCTGCCGACATGTACTCCGAACTCGTCGTCGAGGGCCACGAGGGCCCGATGATCAACGTCTTCCTGGCCGGTAACGAGTGGGCGCAGGAGAACCCGGACAAGGTCGAGTTCTTCCTCGACGTCTGGCAGCGCGGTCTGTCGGAGTGGGAAGCCAACAAGGCCAAGATCATCGAGACCTACCCGCAGCACTTCGCGGTCGAGGCACCCGAGGACATCTCGTTCGTGCAGAACTACATCACCGAACACGACTGGTTCGTTCGAGACGTCCGCTTCGACCAGGCCTGGGCGGACAACGAGGGCAAGGTCTTCCCGTTCCTCAAGGAGACCGGGTTCATGGACGAAGGGCAGGCGCTGCCGAAGTTCCGCCCGTCTGAGAAGGCCGGACAGTCGTGACAGTGACCACCAACCAATCCGCTGACGTGGCGAGCACACCCCCGGAAACGGGGGTGGCGCCCGCCAGCCCGCTGGCGGCGTCGGCCCGGCGGATCGGGCTCCACTTCGTGGGTTACGCTCTGCTGCTCGGGGTTTGGGCGTTCTGCTCGCTGGTGTTGTTCACCGAGTACGTGCTGCCGGCACCATGGACCGTCGGTGCGGAGATGTGGCACCTCGCGTCCGACGGTACGGCGTTCGTCCAATTCGGTTCCAGCATCGTCAAGATCGCACTCGGCTTCGCCATCGGAACGCTGTTCGGGGTTCCCCTCGGCCTGCTGATGGGCCGCATCCGCTACCAGAAGTACTTCTGGCAGCAACCGCTGCTGGTGCTGGGCAACGTGCCCGGGCTCGCGTACGCGGTGTTCGCGCTGATCCTGTTCGGCATCGGCGCCATCGGACCCGTCGTGGTGGTGTCTTTCGTCGCACTGCCCTACGTCGCCCTCAACGTCGCCCAGGGCGTCGAAGAGGTCGACCGTCGACTGGTCGACATGAGCACGGTCTACGGGCGCGGGCGTGGAGACGTCATCAAGTCGGTGTTCCTGCCGTCGGTGATGCCGTTCCTGTTCGCCGCCCTGCGCTACGGCTTCGCCATGGCCTGGAAGGTCGAGGCCCTCACCGAGGTGTTCGGTGGCCGCAGCGGTATCGGCTTCATGATTCGCCAGTCGTTCCAAGAGTTCTCAGTGGCCGGCGTTCTGGCATGGACCGGGTTCTTCGTGCTCTTCATCTTGTTGATCGAGCGCGTGATCCTGGCCGGCCTCGAACAGCGGTTCTTCGCATGGAGAGGGGGCCGCTGACATGAGCGCACCCGTGATCGACCGTGGCGACACGGTCACCGCGAGCCGTAAGGCCGTACCCGGCTGGCTGACCGGACCGGTGGGGGCCACCACCGCCGCTGCGCTGCTGTTCCTGCTGCTGTGGCAGCTCGCAGGCACGTTCGGCGACCGGATCCCCGGTCCCGCTCCGGTGGTCAAGGCGGCCATCGCCGAGATCGAACGTGGCGAGTTCTTCTTCAACTTCGCCATCAGCATGCAGCGCTTCGTGATCGGGATGGCGATCTCGATCGTCCTGGGGATCATCATCGGGCTGGCGATCGGAACGTTCCGGATCTTCGACGACCTCTTCGGCGACGTGAACCTCGTCGGGCTGGCGATCCCCGCGGTGATCTGGGCGCTGTTGTGCGCCATGTGGTTCGGCTTCTCCGACACCGCTCCGATCCTGACGGTGATCCTTTCCGCCATCCCGTTCGTCGTGGTGAACGTCGCGGCCGGGGCCCGATCGGTGCCGCCTGAGTTGCTGGACATGTCGCAGTCCTACGGCGTGCCGCCGGCGCGCCGCCTGCGCCATGCCGTGCTGCCTTCGGTCACCGGCTATGTGGTCGCCGGTATCCGGTTCGGCGTCATGTCGGGCTGGAACGGCCTGCTGCTGTCGGAGTGGTTCGGATCGGCAGATGGCGTCGGACACCGCGCCCGCTACTGGTATGACGCCAACCAGTTGCCCGGGTTCGTCGCCTGGATCGCGTTCTTCATCGCGTTCATGGTGCTCACCGACCGTGTGCTGCTGGAACGCCTGTCCCGGCGCGCATTCCGCTGGCGCGACGGCGTATCCACCCCTGGCGAACCCGCCGCGGCCGCCGCCTAGACCCGCACCCACTCAAGGAGATTCCCTCATGGCCAATGTCACCGTGACAGACCTGCTCAAGGTGTTCGGTACTCCCACCGGACCGCAGACCGTCATCAATCGCATCGGATTCGAGATCGCCGACCAGTCCTTCGTATCCCTGGTGGGACCGTCGGGCTGCGGAAAGACCACACTGCTCAACATCATCGCCGGGATCGAGACCGCCACCTCGGGCACCGTCACCATCGGCCGGGCCGGCCAGGCGGCCAAACTCGCCTACGTGTTCCAGGAGCCGCGCCTGCTGCCCTGGCGGTCGATCTTCGACAACCTGATGTACGTGCAGCAGGTCCGCGACGATGCCGCCAAAGAGCGTGTCCACGAAGCACTCAAGCGCGTCGGCCTCGGCCACGCAGAGAAGAAGTGGCCCGGACAGCTCTCCGGCGGGCAGCAGCAGCGCGTCGGCATCGCCAGGGCGCTGTCGATCGAACCCGACGTCCTGCTGATGGACGAACCGTTCAGCCACCTGGACGCGATCACCGCCCGCGGCTTGCGCGAACACCTCCAGGAGATCTGGGCGCAGACCCGCAAGACCGTAGTCTTCGTCACCCACGACGTCAAGGAGGCCGCCGAACTCTCGGACCGCATCCTGATGCTCGCACCGGGCGGCACCATCCACGAGGACATCACCGTCGACCTCCCCCGCCCGCGTAAGGCCTCCAACACCGAGGTCGCCGTGCTGGAGTCGTCGATCCTGCGTCGCTTCGAAGAGCTCGAAGCAAGCGCCCGTCAACGCGCCGCGGTTCCTGCCGGCGCCTGATCACTGTCAACCCAGAAAGAATACGAATGTCTCAACCGGTTGCGACTTCCGCTGTGACCAAACCCAGTTCCACCCGCAACGGCGAACAGGTGCACGGCCTGCTCATCGATGGCGAGCACCGCCCCGGCGGCGGTGAGATCCTCGAGGTGATCAACCCCGCCACGGGGCGGGTGTTCGCCCGCTGCCACAGTGCGAGCGCCGAGGACACCGACGACGCCGTGGTGTCGGCACGAAAGGCCTTCGACTCCGGTGTGTGGTCCCACATGCCGATCCATCAGCGTTCCCGCATCCTCAACCGCTTCGGCGATCTGCTGGAGCGCGACATGGACAAGCTGTACCGCCTGGAGACCGACAACAACGGCAGGCCGATCACCGAGACCAAGGCGCAGATCACCCGGCTGGCCGAGTGGTACCGGTACAACGCCGCGCTGCTGCTGGCCAGCCGCGACTCGGTGGTTCCGATGTCGGGTCCCTACCACTCCTACACGTCGCGTTTCCCACTCGGTGTGGTCGCGACACTGTCGTCGTTCAACCATCCCTTGATGATCGCGTCCAAGAGTGTCGCGCCGGCTTTGGCGACCGGAAACAGCGTGGTACTCAAGCCTTCTGAGCAGACACCACTGACCGCGCTGCTGATCGGTGACCTCGCTCTCGAGGCGGGGATCCCGCCAGGGGTGCTCAACGTGATCCCGGGTCTTGGTCCGGTGGCCGGTGCGGGGCTCGCAGAACACCGGCTGGTCGACAAGGTGGTGTTCACCGGCGGCACGGAGGTCGGGCGGATCATCTCGGTCGCCACCGCGAAGCGATTCGCCAAGTCGACGGTCGAACTGGGCGGTAAGACGCCGGTTCTGGTGTTCGACGACATCGCTACCGACGTCTCGTCCCGCGGGGCGGCCTTCGGCGGATTCGTCGGCGCCGGCCAGACCTGCATCGCGGGCACCCGAATCCTGGTGCAGGAGAAGGTATACGACGAGTTCGTGGCGGGTCTGGTGGCCCAGGCCGAGCGCATCCGGATCGGTGATCCGGCTCAGGCCGACACCCAGCTCGGCCCGGTGATCTCGGAGCGGGCCCGTCAGCGCATCCTCAACTATGTGGAGATCGGGGTGTCGGAGGGTGCGACGCTGGCCACCGGCGGCAAGGCCGTCGACGTGCCGGGGCTCGACGGGTATTTCGTTGCGCCGACGGTGCTGTCGAACGTGACCAATCAGATGCGGGTCGCTCGCGAAGAGATCTTCGGCCCCGTCCTGGTGGTCATTCCCTTCAAGGACGAGGCTGATGCGATCGCCATCGCCAACGACTCGCCCTACGGTCTGGGATCGTCGGTCTGGACGCGCGACGTAGGGCGTGCCCACCGGGTCGCCTCGAAGCTGGAGCACGGCATCGTATGGGTCAACGACCACCACCGGCTCGATCCGTCGTCGCCGTGGGGTGGGGTCAGGGAGAGCGGACACGGCCGCGAAGGCGGCACCGAGGCGTTCGACGAATTCACCCACGTCCGTGCGGTGACCATCCGTACCGCCGCCGATGACGTCGACTGGTACGGCGGGGTCGCACTCGAAAGGTTGAACTGATGACGATCACCGACGACCTCGCCACAGTGCCGGGGCTGACGTTCGACCGTGACGGCGCCGTCCTGACCGTCCGGCTGGACAGCCCGGGCGGCAACCTCATGACGATGGCCATGTGTGATGCCCTCGCGGGGGTGCTCACCGCCCCGCCGTCGGGGGTGCACGTGCTGGTGCTGGCGGCCGCGGGCGACACCTTCTGTATGGGGCGCGAACGTACTGCGGCCACGCCGGAGGATCTGCCCACCGAAGTGCGGCGGCTCATCGCGGTCAACGAGGCGCTGGCGGCCACGTCCTTGGTGACCGTCGCCCGGGTGCAGGGTGACGCCGCGGGTTTCGGGGTCGGTCTGGCCGCACTGTGTGACGTCGCCGTAGCGACGCGGACGGCGCGGCTCAGTTTCCCCGAGGTCCGCATCAACCTGGCGCCCGCACTGGTGCTGGCGTGGCTGCCGCACATGGTGGGCCGCCGGGCGGCGTTCTGGCTCACCGCCAGTGGGCTGCCGGTCTCCGGTGAGGAGGCGGTGCGCATCGGCCTGCTCAACGAAATCGCCGAGGACGTCGACGCACTGGACGTCGCAGTCGCGGCGAAGGTCGAGGCACTGCTAGCTGGCGAACCTCGGGTGCACAACGAGATCAGGGCGATGCTTCGGTCCGTCGAATCCTTGTCGGTGCCCCAGTCCTATGAGCTGGCCGCCGACCGCCTGGTCCTGGGTTCGCTGAAGCGATTGCATATCCCCGGGCACTGAACCTCGACGGCGGGAGCATCCTGCGCGGCCGGCGCCATGAGCAACCGACGCTGGTGCGCCCAGGATGCGACCCCAGCGAACAATCGTTGCGAGGGGAACCGCCATCGGCCGATTGCGTGACGCGATCGAGTCTCTCGACGTGTCACTGCACCAGACGATCGGGTGCCGGTGATGATCGGGACGATTGACGGGCCCGTCGCGGTCGACGTGGCCCGTCTGCCTCCGTTAGCGCGCGTCACCGCCGTCAGCACCATCGGCGCCACGGTCGCCATCAGCCCCAGGCGCGCCATCGGCGCCGCGCTTGCCGCCCTCGCCCGGCTCGCCACCCTGGCCGCCCGCGCCGCCTCTACCACCTCGGCCACGGAACAAGCCACCCCTGCCGCCCCGACCGCCGGTGCCGCCGGCTCCCCCGTTACCGCCGTTGACTCCATCAGTACCGTTCACGCGGTCTCCTGCTCGTAGTCGATGTCATCAGCCTCCCACGTCGCCGCGGCGAAATCGGCCGATCCAGCCGGTCAGCAATCGCCGACAGGAACCGCCGTCTCGCCGCGACTGCGCCGGTCCCACTCGGCGAGCACCTCGGGATCGGTCGGCTTGGTGACCACACTGCCGACGACGAACACCACCAATCCCGACACCAGACCGACGTAGATGGGCTCGTTGGCGAAGATGTCGCCGACGACGAGCATGGTGGCCAGCGTGCCGACCGTGCCGACGGCCATCGCCGCGACGGCCCCGATGTTCGTGCCGCGCCGCCAGATCAATCCGCCGAGAATGGGCACCAGCAGTCCACCGACGAGGATGTCGTAGGCGACCGTCAGCGCTGCGACCACGTCCTGCAGCACGCACGCAATCGCCACCATCACCAGACCGAACCCGGCCACGTACATCCTGTTGTTGCGGATGTGGTCGTGCTCGCTGCCCGCCTCCAGGTCCTGTTTGCGCAGCCGCGCCACGATGTCCTGGCTGAACACGGTCGCCGTCGCGATCAGCGCGCCGCTCGACGTCGACATCACCGCGGCCAGGGCTGCGGCCAGCACCAGGCCGGCGAGCCCCGGTGGCAGCTGCATCTCGACGAACTCCGCGAACGCGTCGTCACGCGATTCGAGCTCCGGCAGGAGCACTTTGGCCGCCATGCCGATCACCGCTCCGGCGACCGCGTAGAGCAGGCAGTACACGCCTGCTCCGGCACCCGCCCACCGCGCCACTGCGGGGCTGCGTGCGGTGAACACCCGCTGCCAGATGTCCTGGCCGATCAGCAGCCCGAATGTGTAGATGACGAAGTAGGTCAGGATCGTGTCGCCGCCGATGGCGGTCAGCGACGTGGCGTCCGCAGGCAGCTTCTCGGCCAGCCCGCCCCAGCCGTCGGTCTTGATCAACGCCACCGGCAACAGAATGAAGAAGATGCCGATGGTCTTGATCAGGAACTGCACGAAATCGGTCAGGGTGATCGACCACATGCCGCCGAGCGTGGAGTAGATGATCACCACGCTGCCGCCGAGGATGATGGCCGGCACCTTGCCGATGTCGAACAGCGCTCCGAAGATCGTCGAGTACGCGATCGTCGACGTCACCGACAGCATCAGCGTGTAGCCCCACATGACCACCCCGGACAACACCGAAGACCCTGGACCGTAACGCAATTCGAGCATCTGGCTGACTGTGTAGACCCGCAGCCGCTGAATCCGGCCCGCGAACAGCAGGCTCAGCGCCAGGATGCCGACGCCGATCGCGATCACCAGCCACATCCCGGAGATGCCGTACTCGTAGCCCAGCCCGACGCCACCGATGGTGGACGCGCCGCCCAGCACGATCGCCGCCATCGTGCCCGAGTACAGCAGCGGGCCGAGCCTGCGGCCGGCGACGAGGAAGTCCGATTGCGTTGTGGCCCGGCGCTTTCCCCAGAAACCGAACCCGATCATGCCGACGAGGTAGATCACGACGATCGCGATGTCCATGGCTGGCTCCTACCGGATGTCGAAGTGGATGACGGTCGGGCGGTCGGCGTCGAGCGCGGTGCCGACCAGACCGGTGAGGTCGGCGGCCGAGGTGGTCCGCACGCCGTGGGCGCCCATCGCCACGGCCAGGGCGGCGAAGTCCGGGGTCTGCAACCGGACCCCGATCGGTGCGATAGCACGGGCCTGCTCCTGATCCTCGATCTCCCGGTAGCCGCCGTTGTCGACGATCACCACCGGCACCGAGAGCCGTGACTCGGTCAACGTCATCAGCTCCTGCACCGAGAACATCGCCGCGCCGTCCCCGATGAGCACGACGACCGGCTTTCCCGGTCGCGCGATCGAAGCGCCGACAGCCGCGGGCAGTCCGTAGCCGAGCGTGGCGAAGCCCGGCGAGTAGCAGAACCGACGCGGCGAGGCCATGTCGAAGAAGTGCACCGACCCGAAGTAGGTGACCTGCGAGCTGTCCCCGGTGAGTACACCGTCGGCCGGAAGCGCCTCCCGGACCGCCTCGTTGATCTGCGCGTAAGGGCCCGCGTCCCGGGCGGCCTCGTCCCGGCAGGCCGTGCGCAGCGCCGCCGCGCGACCATCCCCACCGCCGTCCGGGCGCTGCGGCAGCGCGTCGAGCAGCGCTGCCACCGTGGCCGCCGCATCGCCGAGCAGCGCATGGTCGGCCGGGCAGTTCTTGTCGAGCTGACCGAATTCGACGTCGCACCGGATCACCGTGCGGCCGCGGATCTGCCCCGCCCACAGATCGGAGTCGCCGAGCTCGCTGCCGACGACCACCAGTGCATCGCTGTCGGCCGCCGCCTGCTGAAGGGCGCGCAACCGCACCGACGCGCCGACCGACAGCCGATGACGCTCAGGCACAACGCCTTTGCCGTTCACCGTCGTCGCCACCGGTGCGCCGAGCGCCTCGGCGAGCGCGGTGACCTCGGCATGGGCGTCGACGGCGCCGCCGCCGGCGATGATCAGTGGCCGTTCCGCGGCGGCGAGCACCTGCCCGGCCCGTATCACCGCCTGCGGATCGGCGGCAGGCGCGGGCGCCACAGACGCTGTCCGCGCCTGTCCCGACCAGCGTGCCGTGAGCACGTCGACGGGGACTTCGATGTGCACCGGCCGGGGGCGGCGCCCGGAGAAGCCGGCGAACGCGTCGGTCACCGCTTCGGCCGCCTCGTCGGCGCTGCGTACGCGGCGGCTCCAGCACACCAGCTCATTCATCGCCGCGCTGGTGTTCTTGGCCTCGTGAAGCTGGCCGAGGTCGCGGCCCTCGGTGCCGGTCGGCATACCGGGTGAGAGCACCAGCATCGGCTGGGATTCCGCATAGGCGGTGGCTGCGGCCGTCATCGCGTTCGTCAGCCCCGGACCGCTGGTCGTCACCACCACGCCGGGGCGGCCACTGACCCGCGCGTACGCCTCCGCGGCGTAGCCGGCGCCCTGTTCATGCCGCGGTGTGATCACCTGGATGTCACCGGTCTGCAGATGCCGGTAGATCTCCAGGTTGTGCGTACCGGGTATCCCGAACACCGTGTCGACGTCGTTGGCGATCAACGAATCGACCACTGCGGCACCGCCGTTGCGATGCGTCACCGGTTCGCTCCGAGAACCGAGATGAGCTCGTAGGCCACATGCGCGGCCGCGATGCCGGTGATCTCGGCGTGGTCGTAGGCGGGCGCGACCTCGACGATGTCGGCGCCGACGATGTTGGCGCCGACGAGGCTGCGCAGGCAGTGCAGCAGTTCGCGGCTGGTCATACCGCCGGCCTCCGGTGTGCCAGTTCCGGGTGCGTGTGCCGGATCCAGCACGTCGATGTCCACCGACACGTACACCGGCGCCTCGCCGATACGGGCCCGCATCCGCTCGATCACCGTTGCCAGGCCGTCGATCTGGAAATCGTCGGAGCCCAGCACCTGGAACCCGAGCACCCGATCATCGGACAGGTCGGTGGGCGCGTACAGCGGTCCGCGGATGCCGACGTGCAAACAGTGCGACGGATCGAGCAGACCCTCCTCGCTCGCCCGCCGGAACGGGGTGCCGTGGGTGAACGGCGCACCAAAGTAGGTGTCCCAGGTGTCGAGGTGAGCGTCGAAGTGCAGCACGGCGATCGGACCGTGGTCGCGGTGCAGCGAGCGCAGCAGCGGTAGCGCGATGGTGTGGTCGCCACCGAGGGTGACCAGTTTGGCGCCGCCGTCGCGCAACTCGTCGGCGCCGCGCTCGATGGCCGTGACCGCCTCGGCGATGTCGAAAGGGTTGACCGCGATGTCCCCGGCGTCGACAACCTGCTGGGTGGCGAACGGTTCGACGTCGAGGCGCGGATGATAGGTCCGCAACAGCTTGGACGCGGCCCGGATGTGGCCGGGGCCGAACCGGGCACCGGGGCGGTAGGACACGCCCGAGTCGAACGGGACGCCGACGACGGCGACATCGGTGCGGGTCACCTCGTCGATGCGGGGCAGCCGGGCGAACGTCGACGGGCCCCCGAAACGGGGCACCTTGGTGGCGTCGACGGGTCCGATGGGCGTGTCCATGTATTCAGCGTGTATGAGACGCCGGTCACACGGTAGCGACGTTCTGTCGAATTCTTCCGGTCATGGATGGACAATTCGTCCATGCCCACCGTGCGCGAGCTGGTCGCCGACCCGAATCTGGGTCTGACCCTGGTCGCGGCGGAGCGCCACGTCGACCGGGAGGTCGATGCGGCCGCGGTGTCCGAGCTGCGGCATCCGGGCTCGTGGCTGCAGGGTGGGGAATTGCTGCTCACGATCGGACTGCTGCTGCCTGACACCGATGCCGGGTGCCGGTCGTATCTGTCCGAATTGGACGCCGCGGGCATACGCGCCGTCGGGCTCGGCCTCGGCGCCGAACTGCCCCATCAGGCCGCACCGGCGCCGCTCGTCCGCGCCGCCGAGGACATCGGGATGCCGCTGTTGACCGTGCCCGACCCGGTGCCCTTCATCGCGGTGACCAAGGCCGTGTTCGCCGCCCGCGCCCGGGCCGAGCGTCGGGAGCTCGAGTGGGCGCTGCACACACAGCGCGCCCTGACCGCGGCGGCGGTGTCCCCCGGCGGTCTGTACGGAATTCTGCATGCCCACCGGGAGGCGACCGGCCGCGCCGGTACGGTCATCGACCTGCTGAGCCGGGTGCTGGCCAGCACCGATCCCGACGGCGCGGGGCTGGTGGAGCGTTCCGCGGAGCTGCTGGCGTCGGTACGCGATCGTGGACTCGCGGCGGCCGCCGGGGACATCCGTGCTGGCAAGCGGTTGGAACTGCATGCCCTCGGCGCGCGTAGGCTGCGCGGCTGGCTGATCACCGAAGGGCCGACGGAACAGTCTGAAAGCATTGCCGCCCAACAGGTCTCAGGAGATCTGGTGTCACTGCTGTCACTGGAGCTGGAGCGCAGGCTCGGTACCAACACCGCTCAGCGCCGCGGTCGCGAACAGGTGCTCGACAGGCTGGCACGCGGCCCCGTCGACGACGTCGTCGCCGCCCGCTGGCTCACCTCGGTCGAGCTGTCGGACACCGACGTGCGCTGCGCGGTGATCGACGCGCCCGCCGACGCCGACGACCTGGCCGCCGACCTGCTGCTCACCCTGCCCGACGCCTTGGTGCGGGTGGCCGGGGGCATCGTCGAGGTGGCGGTGCCGCTGCAGACGGACCTCACCGCGGCTCTCGGTGCGCTGGCCGGGGGCCGGGCCGCGGGTATCGGCATCGCGGTACGTCCGGGCGCGCTCGCGGTATCGCTGCGGCAGGCCCGGTCGGCGTTGCCTGCGGCCCGGACCCTGCGCCGACACGTGCATGCCGACGACGTGGCCAGCAGCCGGGTGCTGCTCGGCGGCCTCGGCACCGCGGCCCTGCAGTCCTATGCCGACGCCGTCCTCGCCCCGATCGACGCCGCCGACCGGGCTCCGGACCTGCTGCGCGCCCTGAGCGCGTTCCTCGACCACAACGGGCAGTGGGCCGGCGCCGCAGCCGGACTGCGCGTGCACCGTCACACCCTGCGGCACCGGATCGACACCGTCGAGCGCCTCACCGGTCGCCGACTCGACGACGCGCCGGATCGCTTCGAGCTGTGGCTGGCCCTGCACGCCCGCGAGGCCGCGCGAATGTCGACCGAGTAGGCGCCCGACGGCGATACGCTGCGACGATGGCCGTCAGTCAGAGCCGTCGATCGGTCTGCATGCCCGAGATCGCAATGCAGAGCCGGGTACCCGCACGCACCCGGCACTACGCCGAGGCCGTGGTCCGCCGGCTGCGGGTGCTCACGATCGCGACCTGGATCGCGGCCGCCGTTTCGGTCGGCTTCGGCGCCTTCCAGCTCGTCATGGGCGGGCCCGGCTGGTGGATCGGCCTGGTCAACCTGGTGTTCGGCGCCCTCTTCCTGGCCGTGCCCGCCCTGTACCGCTTCGGCGAACTCGTCGCGCCGCTGACGTTCTTCGTGCTGGCCTACGTGTCGGTCACGTTCATCTCCTACGAGGTGGGCACGGACTCGGGCCTGCAGTTCTACTACCTGGTGGCCGCGTCCCTGGTGGTCCTCGTCCTCGGTATCGAGCGCATCGTGCTGTCGGGTGCGATCGTCGCGCTGGGGCTCGCGGGCTGTATCGCGATCGAACTCCTGGTGCCCGACGACCGCGAACTCGGGCCGCCGTGGGTGCTGACGGTCGGCTTCGTTCTGTCCGCGGTGTCGGCAACCGTCATGGTGTTCGCCACCGTCTGGTACGCGCTGCGCGAGACCGACCGCGCCGAGCGCGCCATGGAGGCCGAGTATCAGAGATCGGAGAAGCTGCTGGCCAACATCCTGCCCGCGACGGTGGCGGCGCGGCTGAAGGATCCGTCGCACTCGATCATCGCCGACCGCTACGACGACGCCTCGGTCCTGTTCGCCGACATCGCCGGATACACCAAACGTGCCAGCGACACGCCGCCGACCGAACTGGTGCGCTTCCTCGACCGGCTCTACACCGATCTGGACGCTCTGGTCGACCGGCACGGTCTGGAGAAGGTGAAGACCAGTGGGGACAGCTACATGGTGGTCAGCGGTGTGCCCCGGCCGCGGCCCGATCACGTGGAGGCGCTGGCGTGCCTGGCACTCGACATGGCCGACGCCGTCGCCGATCTGACCGATCAGCAGGGCCGCGCGGTGCCGCTACGAATCGGCCTCGCGGCCGGACCGGTGGTCGCCGGCGTGGTGGGCGCGAGGAAGTTCTTCTACGACGTGTGGGGCGACGCGGTGAACGTCGCGGCCCGGATGGAGACCACCGATGTCGAAGGCCGGATCCAGGTGCCGCACAACATCTATGAGCGCATCAGGCATGCGTTCGAGTTCGAGGAGCGCGGCGACGTCGACGTGAAGGGCAAGGGCGTCATGCACACCTGGTATCTGGTCGGCCGGCGAGACGACCGTGCGGTGCGCCACGCCGTCGAAAAGCCCGCTAGCGCACGAACAGTGACATCACCAGCTGGTTGATTCGCCGTCGCGGCCAGCCGGTCAACCCGTCGCTCGCCAGGGCTGCCCTGGCCGCGTTGTGTCCGCACACACCGTGCACGCCGCCACCGGGATGCGCGGCTGCGCTGCCGAGGAAGAGCCCCTCGATCGGAGTCTCGGAGCGTCCGAAACCCGGTGTCGGACGGAAGATCAACTGCTGCTGGAGTTGGGCGGTACCGCCGTTGACCGCACCTCCGACGAGATTGGCGTCCGAGGCGGTCAGTTCGGAAGGCCGCTGGATGAACTTGCCGACCACTGAGTCGGTGAAACCCGGTGCGTGCTCCTCCAACACGCGGTCCACCGCTTCGGACAGCCGGTCGGCCGAGGCGTCGTCGCTGACGTCGCGCGGCAGATGCGTGTACGCCCAAGCACTTTCGGTTCCGTCCGGCGAGCGGCTGGGGTCCGCGGTGGTCATCTGCCCGAACAGCATGAAGGGATGCTCGGGCACCGTGCGGGTGTTGAGGTCGGCCATCCAGCGGACCAGGCCGTCGGCATCGGCGCCGAGGTGCACGGTCCCCACCTCGTTGAGGTTCTTGGACCGCCACGGGATCGGCGCGTCGAGCGCGTAGTTGATCTTCAGCACCGGCGTGTCCCAGGTGAAGTGTTCGAGGTCCTCGAGTACCCGCGGCGGCACGGCGGCCGACGGCAACAGCGTGCCGTAGAGGGCGGGCGCGGACACGTCGGCCACCACCGCGCGCCGCGCCGTGATCGACCTTCCGTCGGTGGTCCGCACGCCGACCGCGCGGCCACCGCGTACGTCGATACCGGTGACCGCCTGATTGCATTCGATCTGCGCGCCGGCCGACTGCGCCCGGTTCACCAGCGCGGCGGTCAGTTGTCCGGCACCGCCGACCGGAACCGGCCACCCGCCGTCCTGCGCCATCATGATGAGCATCAGGCCCATGACGCCGCTACCCGGCGCGTCCACCGGCACGTCGGCGTGCAGCGCATTGCCGAGCAACAGCAACCGGGCCGCGTCGCCGTCGAACAGCTGCCGGGCCATCTCGCCCGCCGGCAGCACCAATCGGTGCACCAGCCGTAACGCCTCGGCGGTGCCGAGCGCACGTAGCAACCCTGCCGCACCGCGCACCGGCGGGAACGGGGAGAACAGGCTGCTCAACAGCGGAGCCTTGATCTGTTGCCAGAGATCGAACAGGCGGTACCAGTTGTCTCCGTCGGCGGGATGGTTGCCCGCGAGTTCCTCGGCGGTGCGGGCGATGTCGCGGTGGATGACGGGCGCGTCCTCGTCAGCGGCGCTGCGGGGATGGCCGACCACCGCGGGGGCATGCGTCCAGCGCAGCCCGTGGTCCTCCAGGTGCAGCGACTCGAGCACCGGCGACGCCACTGACAGCGGATAGAACGCGCTGTAGAGGTCGCTGGTGTAGCCGGGGATCCGCTCGGCGCTGCGCACGGCGCCGCCGGGTTCGGGCTGCGCCTCCAGAACGACGACGTCCCAGCCCGCGTCGGCCATCCGGGCGGCGGCGACCAAGCCGTTGTGCCCGGCTCCGACGACGACGGCATCGGCGCTCGCAGCCGGCACTAGTCGACGTCTCTGTCGTCACGACGCTCGGCGAGGAAGGAGAGCCGGCGCAGGGTCTCGTTGTTGCGCGGCGACGCGGCAGCATCGGCGAGTTGGCTCGGCATCAGCTTCCCGATACCGCTGACCGGGTACTCCTCCATCTGCACCCGGCAGCCGTCCCCGTCCTCGTGCAGCGTCAGGATGATGCGCGCGCTGCCGACCGGCCTGCCCTTGGCATAGAGCACCAGTCGCTCCGGCGGGACCGACTCCTCGACGACGGTTTCGTCGTTGAGCAGCACTGGCCACACGCCGATGGAGTGGTGGATGGTGGCGCCGGGTGCGGGCCAATCAGGGTCCACCGCCCGCATCCGGCTGTTGCCCACCACCCACTGCGAGTACGTCCAGCCGTCGGCGATCACGTCCCACACACGTTGGCGCGAAGCGGCGATTACTCGAGTCACAGTCACAACGGGCTAATACCCGTCATGAGCAGGTTTAGACCTTCCGGTTCTCCGATTTGATCAACCACGCCAGCTTCTCCAGACCGTCGATCAGCTGATGGAGGATGTCGGCGGTGCTCGGATCCTCCGCGTCGACGGCGTCGTGCACGGCGCGCATCGTGTCGACGGCGGCCGCGATCCGCACCGTGATCAGGTCGACGACCTCGCTCGTGCTGCGCTCGTAGGCGGGGAATTCCGGAAGGCTGGTGGTCGCCGAGACGGTGTCCGAACGGCCGTCCGGGACCGCGTCGAGCGCCCGCATACGCTCGGCGATCGTGTCACTGCCCTCCCGGGCGAAGTCGACCAGCTCGTCGAGCTGCAGGTGCAGATCGCGGAAGTTGGAGCCGACGACGTTCCAGTGCGCCTGCTTGCCCTGCAGGTGCAGTTCGATCAGGTCGACGAGGACGCGCTGCAGATCGGCAGCGAGGTCCGGCGATGCGGTGAATCCCTGTACTTCTGCTTCGGTGCGACGGTTCGTGTTCATGTCTTGATCAACGCCAACGAATTTGGAATCAGTCCAGTTTACTGTGTGAGTGGGCTCACATCCTGCTGTTGGTCCTGCGCCGCGAGCAGCCGCGCATAACCGGTGCCCATGCCCAGCAGGATGAGGCCGACGACGATGAACACCGCGACGCGGAAGATGCCGTCCAGGGTGCCGAGGTCGAACAGGAACAGTTTGGCCACCGCGGCGGCGACGAGCGCCATCCCGCCGCCGATCGGCAGCGAGCGCTGCTCCCTGGTCTTGCGCGCGGCGTAGCCCAGGAGTGCTGCGGCTGCGGCGATCCAGCAGATCGTCGCGGCCATGTGGCCGGCGAAGAAGCCGCCGTCCACACCGCCGATGAGGACCCCGGCGGTCACCAGGAGCGTGGTCGCGGCGTAGAGGCCGACGACCGCCGACCCCGCCCAGAGCACCCGCGCCAGCTCGGTGTTCGCGTCGTCGGCGTGGCTCCACGCGATCGCCAGCGCGGCGGCGGTCAGCAGGACACTCGCGATGAGGACCGACACCGCGTCGGGTGTGCTGAGGACCGTCGCGGTGATCAGTGCGCCGGGCGGCGCATAGGCCAGGTACAGCAGTCCGCCGACGACGGCGAAGCCCACCGCGGCCCAGCGCGCCACGTCGTCACGCCGCCCGGCGATCGCGACCAGGGTGGCCATCGCCAGCAGCAGCGGCGCGGCCACCTCGCCGTCGAAGGCGACGTTGACAGCCACCAGCGCACTGATCGCCGACAGCGCCGACCAGATCTGTCTGACCACGCCCGACACCGCGGGCAACCAGGTGCCGCCCAACACGATCGCCAGCAGAGCCGCCGCGAGCGCGGCGATCATCAGCGAGGCCACCACCCGGTCAACGGTCGCCGATACACACAGCACCGGCAGAACGCCCGCAGCGGTCAGCAGGGCCAGCGCTGCCCGATTCGTGGTGCGCGGCAGCACGATCAGGGCTCCGGCCAGGGCGAGCAGTGCGGCGATGGCGCAGGCCACGGCGAGCAGCAGATCGTCACGTGAGTCGATGGCCGCCCCGGCCAGCGCCACCAGCAGCGGCACGGTGACCGCGGCGGTGCGGGCGGCGTGCAGCCAGGTCCAGTCGCGCCCCAGTTGCACCGGCAGCGACGCCGCGGACAGCGCGAGCATGAAGGCCAGCAGAGTCAGTGTGATGCCTTCGGTGACGACCGGGGCCAGGATCAGCAGCGGCACCAGCACGAGCAGCCCGAGGTGCTCGGATTCCCAGCGGCGCGCCAGCGTCAGCCCGGCGCCGCCGATCACCGCGGCCAGCACCAGTCCGGCGGGCGCGGGCAGCCATTCGTAGACGGTGGTGACGGCGATGACGTCGATGTACGCCGCGGCGACACCGGTCGCGGCCAGCGCGATCGCGCCGACCCGGCCGCCCGGTCGCCGGTTCACCCACCACCCGGCACCGACCAGTGCGCCTGCCAGCACGCCACCGGCGGCGACCCGCAGTTCCGGGCGCAGGATGCCGGCCTGGGCCGCGAGTACCAGCAATAACACCACGCCGATGAGCGTGACGGCCACGCCGGCCACCGCGAGTGCCTTGCCGATCCAGCCCTCGGAGCGTTGCCGCGGCGGTGCCGGAATCGGCGGTCGCGGCGGCAGCGGCCGGTACACCGGCGCGTGGGGCCAAGGTGGCGGCGGCGCGTACTGCCGCCACGCCGGCGCAGATTGGGGCGCGGGTGCGACGGGCGGCGCGGGCTGCGGCGGGGGTGCAGCCACCGGGGGCCGTTCGGTGAGCAGTCGGTCCAGCTCGGTCAGGTCGGCCGATACGCGGCTCAACTGCTGGGAGATGGCGGCGAAATCCGACGACAGCCGGGCGATCACGGCACGATGCGGTTCGGTCATGGGCTGATCGTGACAGTGCACACGCCACGCCGGGATGAGTAAGACTACCCGTCTTCGTCGAGTCCGTGCTCGATCGCATACCGCGCCAGCTCCACCCGGTTGGCGACCTGCAGCTTACGGAAGGTCGCCTGCACGTGGTTCTCGACGGTGCGGTGACTCAACGAGAGCCGCGCGGCGATCTGTTTGGCGGTGAGCCCCTTGGCCACATGGCGCAGCACCTCGATCTCGCGGTCGGTGAGGCTGGGCCCCACCGGCCCAGTCGGCCCGGCCCCAGACGTCTGCGCGATGCGCCGGTACTCCCCGAGCACCAGCCCGGCCAGCCCCGGGGTGAAGACCGCCCGGCCCTCGGCGGTCGCCCGCACCGCCGCACTCAGTTCGGCCTTCGACGCGCTCTTGACCAGATAGCCGGTCGCGCCGGCCTTCACCGCCTCGAGCACGTCATCTCGCTCGTCGGACGCCGAGAGCACCAGCACCCGGGAACCCGGCGAGACCGTCAGCACCTGCGCAGTCGCCTGGGCGCCGTCACCGTCGGCCAGGCGCATGTCCATCACCACCACCAGGGGCTGCACGACCTCGGCGCGCCGCCGCGCGGACGCCACCCCGTCCGCGGTCGCCACCACCGCGAACCCCTCGTCGGCGAGGTCACGTGCGACCGCGTCCCGCCAGATCGGATGATCGTCGACGACCATCACCGTCGTCTCCCCGTCACCGGCCACGGGCACCATCCTCCCCCGGGCGTGGCACGGTGAGCTCCCATTCGGTGCCCGTCTCCGGCCCGGTGTGCAGCCGGGCGGTGCCACCCAACGATTCCAGCCGTCCCACAATCGATTTCGCGATGCCCATCCGTCCCTGCCCCGCCGCCTCGGCGAGCCGGCCCTCCGGGATGCCCGGCCCGTCGTCCCGCACGCTGACCGCCACCGCATCGCCGAGATCCTCCACCAGGACGTAGGCGCGGGCACCGGGGCCGGCGTGGGCGGTGACGTTGTCCAGGGCGTTGATCGCCGCGGCGCACAGTTCGTCGGCGACACCGGAGTCGAGCAGCACCGGGCCTGCCGGCACGCTGACCGAGACGCGGTCGGAGGCCTGCGCGCGCAGCAGCGCCGCCACGTCGGTGCGTGCTCCGGCGGGCACCGCCGCGCCCGCTCCGCTGACCAGTCGGCGCAACGCGCGCTCCTGCTCTCCCGCCAGCTCAGCCAGTTCTGCTGTGGCACCGCCGATCTCGCGCCCGCGGCGGGCGACCAGGGCGAGCACCTGCATGGTTCCGTCGTGCACCTGGCGGGACAGCCGTTCGCGTTCCTCGAGCGCCGCGGCCAGCCGCGCGGCCTGTTCCAGTTCGGCATGCGCCCGCCGCGCGGTCTGCGCGGCCATCCCGACGGCGAGGCCGACGGCCAGTTCGATGACGATCGTGGCGTTGCGACCCAGGTCGATGTTGACGTGGCCCTTCACCGCGGCCGAAGCCGCCATCACCACCACCCCCGCCAGCATCCCGGGAACCGGACCCAGCAGGATCGCCGCCGAGATGGTGGCGTTGGTCGCCCACAGCGTGGTGGGCCAGGACTGGTTGTCGGCCACCCACCGGTCGCCGGCGACCAGATCGGTGGACAGCATCAGCGCGACCACCACGACCAGCTCGGCCGCAACCCACGCCGGTCTGCGCCCGAATCCCGACAGATAGGCCACCGCACACGCCGCGCTCCAGCCGACGAGCACGCCGAAAAGCGTCCAGGCCACCGCAGGACGGTCCAGGTCGCGATTGATCGCGATCTGAAAACCCAACGCGTACAGGCAACTCAGCAGCCGGAACACCTGGGCCGCCCGCCACAGCGGGGTGGCCGGATCCACCGGTGCCGGCACCTACATCACCTTGGACAGGAAGGCTTTCGTGCGCTCGTGCTGCGGGTTGCTCATCATCTCGCGCGGATTGCCGGTCTCCACGATCACACCGGCGTCCATGAACACCAGCTTGTCGGCGACCTCGCGGGCGAACCCCATCTCATGGGTGACCACGACCATCGTCATACCTTCGGACGCCAGCTTCTTCATGACCGCGAGCACCTCGCCGACGAGTTCCGGGTCGAGCGCTGACGTCGGCTCGTCGAACAGCATGAGCTTCGGGTTCATCGCCAGCGCGCGGGCGATGGCGACGCGCTGCTGCTGACCGCCGGAGAGTTGCGCCGGGTAGGCGGTCGCCTTGTCCGCCAGCCCGACCTGCTCGAGCAGATCCTTTCCGCGCGCCATCGCCTCGGCCTTCTTGACCCGTTTCACCTGAATCGGCGCCTCGACGACGTTGCCGAGCGCAGTGCGGTGCGGGAACAGGTTGAAGTGCTGGAACACCATCCCGATGTCGCGGCGCTGCCGGGCGGCCTCGCGAGGCGGCATCTCGTGCAGTTTGTTGCCGCGTTCGCGGTATCCGACGAGCTCCCCGTCGACGTACAGGCGCCCTGCGTTGACCTGCTCCAGATGGTTGATGCAGCGCAGGAACGTCGACTTGCCGGATCCGGAGGGACCGACGATGCAGAGCACCTCGCCCTTGCCGATCTCGAGGGTGACGCCCTTGAGTACCTGCAGGGCGCCGAAGCTCTTGCAGACCTGTTCAGCCCGGACCATCGGGTTGACGGTGGGGGCGTTCATGGATGCGGTTCTCCCAACTGCGCCTTGGCCAGCGCTTCGAGCTGTCGGGTGGTCAGCTTGCGCGACGCACCCCGGGAGAAGTACCGCTCGAGGTAGTACTGCCCGACCATCAGCACGCTGGTGATGGCCAAATACCACGTCGCGGCCACCATCAGCAGCGGCACGGGTTCGAAGATGCGCGATGCGATCTCGCGCGAGGTGATCCCGTACAGGTCGAGTGCGAACGGCACACCGGTGACCAGCGAAGTGGTCTTCAGCATGCTGATGACCTCGTTGCCGGTCGGCGGGATGATGACGCGCATCGCCTGTGGCAGCACGGTGCGCCGCATCGCCAGACCCCACGACATGCCCAGGGCGGTCGACGCTTCCATCTGCCCCTCGGGCACCGAGGTGATGCCCGCACGGATGATCTCGGCCATGTAGGCGGCCTCGTTGAGCGCCAGGCCGATGATGGCGAGCAGGAACGGGAACGACAGCGACTGCAGATCGAGATGCAGCAGGGACGGCCCGAACGGCACCCCCAGCTGAACGTTCTGGTAGATCGTCGGCAACAGCCCCCAGAACACCAACTGCACGTACACCGGGGTGCCGCGGAAGACCCACAGATAGGCCCACGACACCGCCTTGAACACGGGGTTGGGCGACAGCCGCATCACCGCGAGCAGGATGCCCAGCGCCAGCGCGAGCACCATCGAGTAGATGGTCAACTGCAGGGTGTTGACGACGCCGACCGCCAGCACCCGCTCGTTGAACAGGTACTCCCAGTAGGTGGCCCAGCGGAAGGCCTCGTTGGTGGCGGCGCCGTAGAGGAACAGCCCGCCCAGGATGAGGATGACGGCCGCCGCCACCCACCGCCATGGGTGCCTGAGAGGAACTGCGTCTATGGCAGCCGGGCCGGCGGCGGGTGACGACGAGTCGGCATCGGTCATCGCGTCAGCTGATCGCCCCGTTGATGACCGGCTTGTCGATCATGCCCGCCTCGACACCCCAGTTCTTGGCGATCTCCTCGTAGGTTCCTTCCTGGATGAGGTGCTCGAGGGCCTGCTGCAGCGACTGCGCCAGCGGCGAACCCTTGGCCACCGGCCAGCCGTACGGCGCGGCATCGAAGATCTCGCCCGCGGCTTCGAGCTTGCCGTTGCTCTGCTTGATCGCGTACGCGGTCACCGGCGAATCCGCCGACATCGCGTCCACCTGGCCGAGAACCACCGCGTTGGTGGCCGCGTCCTGACCGTCGAACGGCGTGATCGCGATGGCCGGCTTACCCGCATCGGTGCACGCCTTGCTCTTGGCGGGCAGTTCGTCGGTCTCCTGGTACGTGGTGGCCTGCACGGCGACCTTCTTGCCGCAGGCGTCGTCCGGGTTGATCGGGTTGTCGGGCCGCTGCGCCCACTGGGTGCCCGCGGAGAAGTAGGTGACGAAGTCCACCGACTGCTCGCGCTCCTTGGTGTCGGTGAACGAGGACATCCCGACGTTGAAGGTGCCGCCCTGGATCGACGGGATGATCTTGGCGAAATCCGCTTCGCGGTACTCGGGGGTGAGGCCGAGGGTGGCGGCGATCGCGTTCATCAGATCGACATCGAATCCGACGATCTTGCCACTGGCGTCCTTGAACTCGTTGGGAGCGTAAGGAATGTTGACGCCGATGATGAGCTTGCCGCTGGACTTGATGTCCTCGGGCACGGTGTTGGCGATCTCCTCGACCTTGGCGCCGCTCGCGGCGGTCGTCTCACCGCCTCCGGAACCTCCGGAGTCTCCGCCACTGGCGCAGCCGGACAACGCGATTGCTCCGCTCGCGGCGAACAGAACGGCGAAGCGCCACATTCTGCGCGTAACGGCCTGACTTCCTGCTGACACGACTGCCTCTCTTCTCTCACATCGGTACCGATCACGCCCCCAAGGCGACGACGTTAACGGCCGGGAACCCTGTGCGCACTGCCGGTAACCGAACAGTAGTGGAGGCGTTACGCGGTGGCAGGAGAACGACCACGTGCAAAGAGGTGAAACCGGACCGGGGTGTCCGGTCGTGTGCCACACTGCGCGCATGCGAACCTCGGCAGCGCCCGGCATCCTGCGCCACCTGTGGATCTACACCGTCGTCTCCGGGTTGCTGGCCGTCCTGCTGGGCGTGCTGATCTTCGTGCGCCCCGGCGCGGCGATCCTCGTCACCGCGATCTTCTTCGGCGCGTATCTGCTCGTGACCGGCATCGCCCAGGTGGTGCTGGCGTTCAGCGTGCGCGAGTCGGTCGGCGGCCGGGTGCTGCTGTTCATCAGCGGCGCGGCCGCACTCGTGCTCGCCGTGCTGTGCTTCGTCAACCTGTCGAACTCGATCGAGCTGCTGGCGATCTGGATCGGCATCGGCTTCATCTTCCGCGGGGTCGCGACGGCGATGTCGGCGTTCAGCGATCAGTCGCTGCCGGGACGCATCTGGGAAATCGTCGTCGGGATCATCAGTGTCATCGCCGGCCTCATCATGTTCGTCGCCCCACTCGAGGGCCTGGTCGCCCTCACCCAGGTGACCGGCGTCATCCTCATCGTGATCGGACTGTTCGAGGTCATCGCCGGCATCCGGATCCGCACCGAATCCCGCAGCGCCCCGGTGACGTAAGGGCTCGGCGACCTGCGTTGATTCTGCACACAGATCGTCGAGTCGGCGATCTGTGCGGTCTCAGTGCAATGTCAACGCCCAGGTGTGCGTCGCCGTGACGTAACGCACCTGGTCCAGGCGTTCATTGACTACTACACTCTGTCGTAGAGCTGGCGCAGCGGCGCGCCAGCGAAGGCAGGTTCGATGGACGCTCTGGACGTTTCACGGTGGCAGTTCGGAATCACCACCGTCTACCACTTCATCTTCGTTCCGCTGACCATCGGTCTGGCGCCGCTGATCGCGGTGATGCAGACCATCTGGGTGGCCACCGGCAACCCCCACTGGTACCGGCTCACGCGGTTCTTCGGGAAACTCTTCCTGATCAACTTCGCCATCGGCGTCGCCACCGGCATCGTGCAGGAATTCCAGTTCGGGATGAACTGGAGCGAATACTCACGGTTCGTCGGCGACGTGTTCGGCGCGCCGCTGGCCATGGAGGGCCTGGCCGCGTTCTTCTTCGAATCCACGTTCATCGGGCTGTGGATCTTCGGCTGGACCCGGCTGCCCCGGCTCGTCCACCTGGGCTGCATCTGGGTGGTCGCGATCGCGGTCAACCTCTCGGCGTTCTTCATCATCGCCGCGAACTCCTGGATGCAGCACCCCGTCGGCGCGACGATCAACCCCGAGACCGGCCGCGCCGAACTGACCAGCATCGTGGCGCTGTTCACCAACAACACCGCGATCGCCGCCTTCACCCACGCGGTGGCCGGGTCACTGCTGACCGCAGGCACATTCGTGGCGTGCGTATGCGCGTGGTGGATGGTGCGCTCCCAGCGCCAGGGCGGCCCCGACGCACCGTCTCGGGCCGCGCTGTACCGCCCCGCGACACTGATGGGCTGCCTGGTCGCGCTCGTCGCCGCCGGCGCCCTGGTCTACACCGGCGACGTGCAGGGCAAGCTGATGTTCGAACAGCAGCCGATGAAGATGGCCTCGGCGGAATCGTTGTGCCACAGCGAGACCGACCCGGACTTCTCGGTGCTGACCGTGGGCACGCACAACAACTGCGACAGCGTCGTCCACCTCATCGAGGTGCCCTACGTGCTGCCCTTCCTCGCCGAAGGCCGGTTCAGCGGCGTCCACCTCGACGGCGTGCAGGATCTGCAGGAACAGTACGAGCAGACGTTCGGACCCGGCGACTACCGGCCGAACCTGTTCGTGACGTACTGGTCGTTCCGCGCGATGATCGGCCTGCTGGCGGTGCCCGCCCTGTTCGCGCTGACCGCGCTGTGGCTGACCCGGCGCGGACGGCTCCCGGACCAGCGCTGGTTCTCCCGGTTCGCGCTGCTCACCATCCCGACCCCATTCCTGGCCAACAGCGCGGGCTGGGTGTTCACCGAGATGGGGCGCCAGCCATGGGTGGTGGTGCCCAACCCGACCGGCGATCCGCAGCTGCGGCTCACCGTCGCCGAGGGCGTGTCCGGTCACTCGGTCGGCATGGTGCTCACCTCGCTGGTCACCTTCACGGTGCTCTACGCGGTGCTGGCCGTCATCTGGTTCTGGCTGTTGCGACGCTACGTCGCCGAAGGCCCGCAGGAACACGATTCCGAACCTGCTCCCCCGGCCCCACCGGCCGACGACGACGTCGCACCGTTGTCGTTCGCGTACTGAAAAGGATTGCAGCGATGGCACTTCCGGAACTCTGGTTCATCCTCCTGGCATTGCTGTTCCTCGGCTTCTTCGTGCTCGAGGGTTTCGACTTCGGCGTCGGCATGCTGATGGGTCTTTTCGGCCGCGTCGCCGATGGCGACCCCGAAAAGCACCGTCGCGCAGCGCTGAACACCATCGGGCCGGTCTGGGACGGCAACGAGGTGTGGCTCATCACCGCGGGCGGTGCGATGTTCGCGGCGTTCCCCGACATGTACGCCACCATGTTCTCCGGTCTGTACCTCCCGCTGCTGGCCATTCTGCTGTCGATGATCGTGCGGGTGGTGGCCATCGAGTGGCGCGGCAAGATCGACGACCCCCGGTGGCGGCGCTGGGCCGACATCGGGATCGCGACGGGTTCATGGGTGCCTGCAGTGCTGTGGGGGGTCACCTTCGCCGCACTGGTGCACGGTCTGCCCGTCGACGCCGACAAGCAGATCCGGCTCGGGTTCACCGATCTGATCAACGCCTACACCCTGCTGGGTGGGCTGGCGACCGCGTCGCTGTTCGCCCTGCACGGGGCGGTGTTCGTGGCACTGAAAACGGCAGGTTCGATGCGTGCCCACGCGCTGCGTTTCGCCGGCCTGCTCGGGTTGCCCGCGTTGGCGCTGGTCGGTGGGTTCGGGTTGTGGACCCAGCTGGCCCACGGCACGAGCTGGACGTGGCCGGTGCTAGGGGTGGCCGCCGTCGCGCTGCTGGCCGCCGTCGTCCGCATCTGGTCGGGCACCGGCGAAGGCTGGGCATTCACCTACACCGCGACCGTCGTCGCCGCCGTCGTGGTACTGCTCTTCGGCTCGCTGTTCCCGAATCTCATTCCGTCGACGCTGGATCCGGCGTGGAGCCTGACCGTGCACAACGGTTCGTCGAGCGCCTACACCCTGACCATCATGTCCTGGGCGGCGCTGATCTTCGCGCCGCTGGTCATCGGCTACCAGGGCTGGACGTACTGGGTGTTCCGCAAACGCGTCTCCGCCGAGCGCATCCCCGCTCCGACCGGGCTGTCATGGCAATCGAACTGACGCTCTGGCGCACCTCCACCCCGATCCGGCGCCACCTGGTTGCCTCGGTCGCCTGCGGCGTGGTGATCAGCGCGGCGACCATCGGGTCGGCGATGGTCACCGCACGCATCGTGGCCGGCGTCATCACCGAATCAGGTCCTCGCACCGTCGGACACTGGATGCCCGCCCTGGCGCTGCTGGCGGCACTGTGGGCGCTGCGGACCCTCGCGCTGGTCGTGCAGGGCCGCTTGTCGCAGCGCGGCGCCACCGCGGTGATCGCCGACCTGTCGGCCCGTGTGCTGCACACCGTCACCGCTGCGCCCCCGCGCCGGTTGGCGATGGTGCGCGACGAGGCGGCCGTCGTCGTCACCCGCGGTCTCGACGGCCTTCGCCCGTACTTCACCGGATACCTGCCCGCCGTGTTCCTGGCCGGAATCCTCACCCCCGCAGCGGTGCTGGCGATCGCGCTGACCGACTGGCGCTCGGCGGCGATCGTCGTCATCGCGCTACCGCTGATCCCGGTGTTCATGGTGCTGATCGGGGTGCTCACCCGCGACCGCTCGGCGGCGGCGCTGGACGCGATGACGACCCTGCAGTCCCGGCTGCTCGACCTGGTCGCCGGTATCCCGACCCTGCGGGCGCTCGGCAGGGCAGCCGGCTCCGCGGACCGCATCGCCGAACTGTCGGCCGCCCACCGCCGATCGGCCATGGCGACGCTGCGCATCGCGTTCCTGTCCGCGCTCGTCCTCGAACTGCTGGCCACCCTGGGCGTGGCGCTGGTCGCCGTGAGCGTCGGGCTGCGGCTGGTGTTCGGCGACGTCACCCTCGCCGCCGCGCTGACCGCCCTGCTGCTGGCGCCTGAGGTGTTCTGGCCGCTGCGGCGGGTCGGCGTGGAATTCCATGCCGCGCAGGACGGAAAGACCGCGGCCGAACGCGCGGTGCGTCTGCTCGACACCGAGGCGCACGCGTCCGGCGGGACCACGACCGCGGCGGCGGCAGGCGCGGTGATCCGGCTCGATGCCTGGTCGGTGGACCTGGAACCGGGCCGCGTCACCGTGCTCACCGGACCGAACGGCTGCGGCAAGAGCACGACACTGCAGGCGATCCTGGGCCTGAACCCGCCGCTGTCCGGGCGCGTCCGGGTGGCCGGTGTGGACGTCGCCGACCTCGACCTGCCCAGCTGGTGGTCGCAGATCGCGTGGCTGGCGCACCGGCCGGTGCTGGTCCCCGGAACCATCCGCGACAACCTGGAACTGTTCGGACCGCTGACCGACATCGAAAAGGCGTGCCAGGAGTCGGGTTTCGACGAGGTCATCGCCGGCCTGCCCGACGGACTCGACACCGTCGTCGGCCGCGACGGCACCGGGCTGTCCCTCGGGCAGCGCCAGCGGTTGGGTCTCGCCCGCGTCTTCGGGTCCCGCGCCGCGGTGCTGCTGCTCGACGAGCCCACCGCACACCTGGACGCCCGGCTGGAAGAGCGGGTTCTGGAGGCCATCTCGGCGCGCGCCCGCGCCGGCGCGACCGTGGTCGTCGTCGGCCACCGGGCATCCGTGCTCGGCGTCGGCGACACCATCGTGCGGGTGGGAGGCGGCGTCCTTGTCTCGCGATGACCTGCGGTTCATTCTGGAGCTGCTGCAACCCCGCCTGCCGCGACTGCTGCTGGCCACGGCGCTCGGCGTACTGTCCCTCGGCAGCGCGCTGGCGCTGGCGGGCATCGCGGCCTGGCTGATCACCCGGGCCTGGCAGATGCCCCCGGTGCTCGATCTGTCGGTCGCGGCGGTCGCGGTCCGCGCGCTCGGGATCTCGCGGGGCGTACTGGGCTACTGTCAGCGCCTCGCCGCCCACGACACCGCGCTGCGCGCGGCAGGCGACGCGAGGACAGGGCTCTACCGCAGGCTCGCCACGGCGCCGCCGGACGTGGCGATGCGGTGGCGCAGCGGCGAGCTGGTGACCCGCATCGGGTCCTCGGTCGACGACCTCGCCGACGTCCTCGTGCGGGCGGTGCTGCCGATGGCGGTCGCCGTGGTGCTCGGCGTCGCGGCGGTCGGTGTGCTCGCGGTCATCTCGCCGCCCTCCGCCGCACTGCTGGCCTGCGCCCTGGTGGTGGCGGGCGTGCTGGCGCCTGCCCTGTCCGCGCGCGCCGTCACCGCCGCGGAAGCCGCGGGCGTCGACGCGCACACCGACCGCGACGCCGCGGTGCTGCTCGCACTCGACCACGCACCCGAGCTGCGCGTCAGCGGACGCCTGGACCGCGTGCTCGCCGAGGCCGGCGCCCGCCACGACGACTGGGGTGCGGCCGCCGACCGGGCCGCCGCCCCTGCCGCCCTGGCCGGGGCGGTCCCCAGCGCCGCGACAGGGGTCAGCCTGATCGGCTCGGTGGTCGCCGCGATCGCCCTGGCGGGCACCGTGTCACCCACCACCCTGGCGATCCTGATGCTGCTGCCGCTGTCGGCGTTCGAGGCCACCGCAGCGCTGCCCGCCGCGGCGGTGCAGCTGAGCCGGTCGCGGATCGCCGTTCGCCGGCTGGCCGATCTGGCCGCACCGCACGCGGGTGGGCGGCGGCGCCCCGCCGTCACCCCGGTGCCGCTGCACCGGGGAGACCGGGTGGCCGTGACCGGACCGAGCGGATCGGGCAAGACGACGCTGCTGATGGCGATGGCGGAGCAGATCGACCAGACATGCGGTGCTCGAGCATTTTTCGCCGAGGACGCCCATCTGTTCTCCACCACCGTGCGGGACAACCTGCTCGTCGCGCGGGGCGACGCCACCGACGACGATCTGCTCGACGCGCTGCACCGCGTCGGGCTGCGGGACTGGCTCGAGCAGTTGCCGAACGGACTGTCCACGGTACTGACCGGCGGCGCCGCCGCGGTGTCGGCCGGTCAGCGCCGCCGCCTGCTGCTGGCGCGCGCACTGGTGTCCCGCTTCCCCGTCGTGCTGCTCGACGAGCCGACCGAGCATCTCGACGCCGCCGACGCGAGCCGGATCCTGGCCGAATTACTCACTCCCGGAGCGCTTTTCCCGGCCGAGCGGACCGTCGTGGTGGCCACCCACCAGACACCCCCCGATCTGGGCTGCTATCTGCAGGTGAACTCAGCCGCCAGCGGGTAACCTCACGATTCATGACCGAGCCGGACAAGCCCGAGAACACCCCCTCGTCGGCGCCGCCACCTCCGCCACCGCCCCCTCCGCCCAATCCCGCGCAGCAGCAGCCCTATCCGCAGCAGCAGCCGTACCCGCAGCAGCCCTATCCCCAGCAGCCGTACGGCTACGGCGCCGCGCCGGGGGCATATCCCCCACCGCCGCAGGGTGGCTACGGGGCGGGTGCGCCGGGTGGCTACGGCACGGGGCCGGTGCATCAGGCACCCAAGAACGGGATGGGGATCGCCGCTCTGGTCGTCGCCATCGTCGCCCTGCTGTCGGTCTACGGCGGCGTGGTGCTCGGCATCGTCGCGATCGTTCTCGGCGTCATCGGCCGCGGTCGGGCCAAGCGCGGCGAGGCCACCAACGGCGGCGTGGCGCTCGCCGGCATCGTGCTGGGCCTGCTCTCGATCATCGTGGCGATCGTGGCGATCGTGCTGACGGTGCAGTTCGTCAAAGAAGTCGGCGGCACCGACCTCTACGACTGCCTGCAGCAGGCCGGCAACGACGCCGATGCCCAGGTCGCATGCCAGGAACAGTTCCAGCAGAACATCGAGGACCAATTCAACATCTCGCTGACGCCGTCGCCGTAGGTCCACACCGGCCGCGATGAATTCCGCGGCGCCCGAGGGTCCTATCCGTCGAACCCCTACGTTGGAGGACCCACGATGCGCAGCGTGACCTATTCGTTGACCGTGTCACTGGACGGCTACACCGCCGACCCGGACGGCGATTTCGACTGGGGTGCGCCCGAACCTGCGGTCTTCCGGCTCGCCACCGACGAGGTCAGGGGCGTCGGCGTCCATCTGCTGGGCCGACGGCTCTACGAGACGATGCGGTACTGGGAGGGCGCGGAGGAGGACCCGGCGCTCGACGATGCCGAGCGCGAGTTCGCCGCGTTGTGGAACGCGTTGCCGAAGGTCGTCTTCTCCACCACGCTGTCGGCGGTGCACGGCAACGCCCAGCTGGCGGCGGGCAGCGTCGCCGAGGAGATCGAGCGGTGGCGCGCGGAGCCTGGCGACGGCGACATCGCGATCGGCGGGCCGGCGCTGGCCGCCGAGGTGGCCGCACTCGGCATGATCGACGAATACCGGATCCGGGTGTGCCCCGTGCTGGTCGGCGGCGGCACCCCGTTCTTCGCCCGGCACGGGCAACGGGTGGATCTGGACCTCGTGGAGACCCGCGCCTTCGACTCGGGCGTGGTCTACCTGCGCTACCGCGTCGCGCGCTAGCCGCCCGGGAAGTACTTGACGATCCCCTCCTGCACCACGGTGGCCAGCAACGCACCGGAGCGGTCGAAGAAGTGGCCCCTGCCCAGACCGCGAGATTCGGCGGCCACCGGCGACTCCGTCGAGTACAGCACCCACTCGTCGAAACGCACCGGGCGGTGGAACCACACGGAATGGTTCATCGTCACCGCGAAGATGCGGTCGAAACCCCAGGACAGACCATGGGTGGTGATGATGCTGTCGAGCACGGTGGTGTCCGAGGAGTACACCAGCGCCGCGGCGTTGAGCACCGGATCATCGGGCATCGGCCCGACCGTCTTGAGCCACACCCGGTTGTGGTCGAGCCGCCCGCCCCGGTCCCGCATCACCCAGGCCGGGTCGTTGGCGTAGCGCCATTCGATCGGGCGCAGCGCGCTGACGAAGTGCGGCACCGTCTCCTCGTAGCCGCGCAGCAGCTCGTCGATCCCCGGCAGGTCCTCCGGGCCTGCGACCTCGGGGGCGGCCACACTGTGCTCGAGGCCCCGGCCACCGTTCATGTACGACACCATCGCGGTGGTGAGCACGTCGTCGCCCTGGCATACGTCGACGCGCCGGTTGGCGAACCGCCGCTCGTCACGCAACCGGGTCACCCGGAACTCCAGATCGCGCGCCGGGTCGCCGCCGGCGACGAAGTGCACCGACAGTGCGCTGGGCGCGATGGGGTGCTCGAGGGTGCGTCCGGCCGCGACGAACGCCTGCGCCATCATCTGGCCGCCGAACGTGCGAATCGGGTTCTTGCTGGGATGCCCGCCGGTGAACGTGTCCTCGCCGACCCGGCGGAGGTCCAGGACGGCCAGCAGCTCGTCGAAGTCCGCTGCTGACACGCAGAAACCCCTTCTCCCCTAGACGTCGTCCTCCCCGATGCGGTGGACGTGGATCAGATTCGTGGAGCCTACTGTGCCCGGCGGAATCCCCGCGATGACCACCACCAGGTCGCCGCGCTTGTAACGGCCCAGCTCGAGCAGCGATTTGTCGACCTGCCGGATCATGCCGTCGGTGGTCTGGATGTGCGGAACGATGAACGTCTCGGTGCCCCAACTCAGCGACAACTGACTGCGCACCTCCGGCAGCGAGGTGAACGCCAGCAGCGGAAGCGGCGTATGCAGCCGTGCCAGCCGGCGCACGGTGTCGCCGGACTGGGTGTAGGCCACGAGCGCCTTGGCGTCCAACCGCTCTCCGATATCCCGCGCCGCGTAGGAGATCACGCCGCGCTTGGTCCGCGGAACGTGGGTCAGCGGCGGGACCACGACCGAGTTCTCCTCGACGGCGCAGATGATGCGGCCCATCGTGCGGACGGCCTCCAGCGGGAACTTGCCGACCGAGGTCTCCCCCGACAGCATCACCGCGTCCGCACCGTCGAGCACGGCGTTGGCGACGTCGGAGGCCTCCGCGCGGGTGGGTCGCGAGTTCTCGATCATCGACTCGAGCATCTGGGTGGCGACGATGACCGGCTTCGCGTTCTCCCGCGCCATCTGGATGGCCCGCTTCTGCACCAGCGGCACCTCTTCGAGAGCCAGCTCGACCCCGAGGTCCCCGCGGGCGACCATGATCGCGTCGAAGGCCAGCACGATCGCCTCGAGATTGTCGACCGCCTCCGGCTTCTCCAGCTTCGCGATCACCGGTACGCGGCGTCCGACGCGGTCCATGACCTCGTGCACGAGCTCGATGTCGGCCGGTGAGCGGACGAACGACAGCGCGATCAGATCCACGCCGAGGCGCAGCGCGAACTCGAGATCCTCGATGTCCTTCTCCGACATCGCCGGCGCCGAGACGTTCATCCCCGGCAGCGACATCCCCTTGTTGTTGCTGACGCGGCCGCCTTCGGTCACCTGGCAGATCACGTCGGATCCCTCGATGCCTTCGACGACCAGCGCGACGTTGCCGTCGTCGACCAGCACCCGGTCGCCGGGAGTGGCGTCCTCGGCCAGCCGCTTGTAAGTGGTCGACACCCGATCGTGGGTGCCCTCGAATTCGTCGACGGTGATGCGCACCGTTTCGCCGGTCTCCCAGACCGTGGGGCCGTCGGCGAACCGGCCGAGGCGGATCTTGGGTCCCTGCAGGTCGGCGAGGATCCCGACGGCATGGCCGGTACGGTCCGAAGCCGCCCGCACCCGCTTGTAGTTGGTCTCATGGTCGGCGTGGTCGCCGTGGCTGAAGTTCAGCCGGGCGACGTCCATACCGGCTTCGACCAGTGCTCTGACTGCGTCGTCGGTACCGGTGGCCGGGCCGAGGGTGCAGACGATTTTTCCGCGTCTATTCACGTTGTCTCATCGTAGTCGTTAATCGATTCAGACGACGGCCAAGGGGATGGCCCCCGGCCGGACCGGGGCGGGCAGATCCGATTCGCCCATCAGGTACGCGTCGACGGCGTGGGCGGCGCTGCGGCCCTCGGCGATCGCCCACACGATCAGCGACGCCCCGCGGTGGGCGTCGCCGCACACGAACACCCCCGGCGCGTCGGTCTGCCAGTCCGAGCCGCACGGCAGCGCCCCACGGCGGTTGAGCGTCAGCCCGAGTCCGTCGAGCAGCGGCATGCGCTCGACGCCGTCGAAGCCGATGGCCAGCAGCGCCATATCGCACGGGATCTCCAGCGTGTCCCCGACGGGGGTGATGCGACGGCGGCCGTCACCGTCACGCTCCACCTTCACCTCCGCGATCTCGATGGCCCGAACGCAGCCGTGCTCGTCACCGAGGAACCGCTGCACGGCCACCTGGTAGCGGCGCCGGCCACCCTCCGCGTGCGCCGGCGACAGCCGGGTGCGCAGCACCAGCGGCCACGTCGGCCATGGGCTGCGGGCGTCGTCGCGGGTCTCCGGTGGCTCGGGGTTGTAGTCGAGCTGGGTGACCGATGTCGCGCCCTGCCGGTGGGCGGTGCCCAGGCAGTCGGCTCCGGTGTCGCCGCCGCCGATGATGACGACGTGTTTTCCGGCGGCGGAGATCGGCGACGGGCCGTCACCCTCGCACTCCCGGTTCGCCGGCACCAGATGCTCCATCGCGAGGTGGACACCGTCGAGGTCGCGGCCGGGGGTGTCGTTGTCGCGGGCCCGCAGCGCACCGACGGCGAGCACCACGGCGTCATATTGGGCGCGCAGCTGCTCGACGGTCAGGTCGACGCCGACCTCGCACTCGGTGACGAATCGCGTGCCTTCCGCCCGCATCTGCGCCAGCCGCTGATCGAGGGTCTTCTTCTCCAGCTTGTACTCGGGGATGCCGTAGCGCATGAGTCCGCCGATCCGATCGTCACGTTCGAAGACCGTGACATCGTGCCCGGCGCGGGTCAGCTGCTGGGCCGCGGCCAGTCCGGCAGGCCCTGAGCCGACCACGGCGACGCGCTTACCGGTGCGGATGGACGCCGGCTGGGGCGCCACGAGACCGAGCGCCCACGCCTGGTCGGCGATGGTGTTCTCGATGCGTTTGATGGTGACGCTGCCGCCGGTCTGGTCTTCGCCGATCGCCAGCACGCACGCCGCCTCGCACGGCGCCGGGCACAGCCGCCCGGTGAACTCGGGGAAGTTGTTGGTGGCGTGCAGCCGTTCGCTCGCCGCATCCCACCGCCCGCGCCGCACCAGGTCGTTCCACTCCGGGATCAGGTTGCCCAGCGGGCAGCCCGCAGAACCGGAGTGGCAGAACGGGATTCCACAGTCCATACAGCGGCGGGCCTGCTGCGAGACCTCCCCGGCCCGCTCCTGCGGGTCCTGGCGTTCATAGACCTCCCGCCAGTCCCCGACGCGTTCGTCGACGGGGCGCTTGGCAGCCTCGACCTTGGGTACCTGCAAGAATCCGGTGGGATCAGCCACGGCTGGCCTCCATGATCGCGGTGTCGACGTCGCGGCCCTCGGCCCTGGCCATCCGGGTGGCCTCCAGCACGCGCTGATAGTCGGTGGGCATGACCTTGGTGAACTGCGCGCTGCGGCGCGGCCAGTCCGACATCAGCGAGGTGGCGACGGTGCTGCCGGTGTGACGGGCGTGCCGGGACACGACGTCGCGCAGCCAGGCCAGGTCCTCCGGTTCGAGCCGCTGCAGTTCCACCATCGCGGGATTGACCCTCGACGGGTCGAGGCCGAGCACGTAGCCGATGCCGCCCGACATCCCCGCGGCCATGTTGCGTCCGGTCGGGCCGAGCACCACCACCCGACCGCCGGTCATGTACTCGCAGGCGTGGTCGCCGACGCCCTCGACGACGGCCAGTGCGCCGGAGTTGCGGGCGCAGAAGCGTTCCCCGGCCCGGCCGCGCAGGAACACCTCACCGGAGGTGGCGCCGTAGAGGAGGGTGTTGCCTGCGATGACGTTGTCCTCGGGTAGGAACAACACGTCGTCGGCGGGGCGGACGACGATCCGGCCACCCGAGAGTCCTTTGCCGACATAGTCGTTGGTGTCGCCGATCAGCGTGATCGTGACGCCGGGCGGCAGGAACGCACCGAGGGACTGTCCCGCCGATCCGGTGAGGGTGACGTCGACGGTGCCGTCGGGCAGACCCGCGGCGCCGTAGCGGCGCGTCACCTCGGCGCCGAGCATCGTGCCGACCGTGCGGTTGACGTTGCGGATCGGCAGTTCGAGTCGGACCGGCCGGGCGTCTTCGAGTGCGCCCTCGGCCAGTTGGATGAGCGTCTGGTCGAGCGCCTGATCCAGCGCGTGGTACTGGTCGGCGACCTTGCGGCGCTGAGTCTGTCCACCGTGGTGATCGGCCGGGACGGCGAAGATCGGTGTCAGGTCGAGCCCCCGGGACTTCCAGTGGTCGACACCCTGTGCGGTGTCGAGCATTTCGGCACGGCCGACGGCCTCGTCGATACTGCGGAAGCCGAGTTCGGCCAGATAGCGGCGGATGTCCTCGGCGATGAAGCGGAAGTAGTTCTCCACGTATTCGGCCTTGCCGGTGAACCGGGCGCGCAGTTCGGGATTCTGCGTCGCCACCCCGACCGGACAGGTGTCGAGGTGACAGACCCGCATCATGATGCACCCCGACACCACCAGGGGTGCGGTGGCGAAGCCGAACTCCTCGGCACCCAGCAGCGCCGCGACGACGACGTCGCGTGCGGTCCGCATCCCGCCGTCGCACTGCACGGTGATGCGGTCCCGTAGACCGTTGAGCACCAGCGTCTGCTGAGCGTCGGCCAGGCCGATCTCCCACGGCGCGCCCGCATGTTTGAGGCTGGTGAGCGGGGCGGCACCGGTGCCACCGTCGTTGCCGGAGATGAGCACGACGTCGGCGTGGGCCTTGGACACGCCGGCCGCGACCGTGCCCACCCCGACGCCGGCGACCAGCTTGACGTGGATGCGGGCCCGGTCGTTGGCGTTCTTCAGGTCGTGGATGAGTTGCGCGAGGTCCTCGATGGAGTAGATGTCGTGATGCGGCGGCGGGGAGATCAGGCCGACGCCGGGGGTGGAGTGGCGCGTCTTGGCGATGTTCGGATACACCTTGTAGCCCGGGAGTTGACCACCCTCACCGGGTTTGGCGCCCTGGGCCATCTTGATCTGGATGTCGGTGGCGTTGACCAGATAGTCGCTGGTGACGCCGAAGCGGCCGCTGGCGACCTGCTTGACGGCGCTGCGCCGGCGCGGGTCGTAGAGCCGGTCCACATCCTCGCCGCCTTCACCGCTGTTCGACCGGCCCCCGAGGTTGTTCATCGCGATGGCCATGGTTTCGTGCGCCTCCGCGCTGATCGACCCGTAGCTCATGGCGCCGGTGCTGAACCGCCTGACGATGGCCTCGACGGGCTCCACCTCGTCGAGCGGCACAGCGGGCAGGATGCCCTTCTTCAGTTCGAACAGACCACGCAGCGTCCCCCCCTCGCGGGAGAGCCGGTCGACTTCCTCGGAGTACTGCCGAAACACCTCATAGCGGCCGGTCCGTGTCGAATGCTGCAGCAGGAACACCACTTCCGGGGTGAACAGATGCAGTTCGCCTTCTCGGCGGTAGGCGTATTCGCCGCCGATCTCGAGGCGACGGTGCACGCGTTCGGTCGGATTCTCCGGGTAGGCGCGGCGATGGCGCAGTTTGACCTCTTCGGCGATCACGTCGAGTCCGATGCCGCCGATTTGCGTCGGGGTTCCGGTGAAGTACTCGTCGACGACCGCGCGGTCGATGCCGACCGCCTCAAAGGCCTGCGCGGCGGTGTAGGACGCGACGGTGGAGATACCCATCTTGCTCATCACCTTCATCACCCCCTTGCCGAGGGCCTTGAGGTAATTACGCACTGCCGCAGTGGCTTCGACGCCGGTGAGTTCGCCCTCCCTGATGAGGTCCTCGATGGACTCGAACGCCAGATACGGATTGACCGCCGCGGCGCCGAAACCGATGAGCATCGCGACGTGGTGCACCTCGCGAGCATCGCCGGTCTCCACGACCAGTGCGACGGTGGTGCGTTGCTTGGTGCGCACCAGATGGTGGTGCACCGCCGACACCGCCAGTAGCGACGGGATCGGCGCGCGGGTGTGGTCGGAGTCGCGGTCGGAGATGACCAGGGTGCGTGCGCCCTCGGCGATGGCGTCGCAGGCGCGCTGCCGCAGATCCTCGAGGGCCTCGGCGAGGCCTTCACCCCCGCGTTCGACGTCGTAGAGCGCCTTGAGCACCGCGCTGCGCAGGCCCGGATGCTCACCGTCGTCGTTGATGTGGACGATCTTGTTGAGTTCGTCGTTGTCGAGCACCGGCCACTTCAGCAGGATCTGACGGCATGACGCAGCCGTCGGCTCCAGCAGGTTCTGCTCGGGTCCCATGACGCGGGCCATGCTGGTGACGACCTCTTCGCGGATCGCGTCGAGCGGCGGATTGGTCACCTGGGCGAAGAGTTCGACGAAGTAGTCGTAGAGCGACCGCGACCGCTGCGAGAGCACCGCGGGGGGGGTGTCGGTGCCCATGGAGCCCAGCGGTTCGGCCCCGGAGGCCGCCATGGGCGTGAGCAGGATGCGCAGTTCCTCCTCGGTGTAGCCGAAGGCGATCTGACGGCGCACCACGGAGTCGTGGTTGGGCGTCACGCGGCCCCGCTCCGGCAGGGCGGACAGTTCGAGCAGTCCGGCGTGCAGCCACTCCCCGTACGCCTCGGCATTGGACAGCCCGAGCTTGACCTCGTCGTCGGAGACGATCCGTCCGGCGGCGGTGTCGATGAGCAGCATCCTGCCCGGCTGGAGCCGGCCCTTGGCGACGATCTGCGCCGAGGGAACGTCGAGGACGCCGCTCTCGCTGGCGAGGATAATCCGGTCGTCCACCGTCCGCCACCAGCGTCCAGGGCGTAACCCGTTGCGGTCCAACACCGCCCCGACCAGGGTGCCGTCGGTGAATGTGACACAGGCCGGGCCGTCCCACGGTTCCATCAGCGAGGCGTGGAACTGCCAGAAGGCCCGTTCGCCGGCGGGCATCGCGGCGTTGTTCTCCCACGCCTCGGGGATCATCATCAGCACCGCGTGCGGCAGGCTGCGCCCGCCCAGGTGCAGCAGTTCGAGCACCTCGTCCAACGACGCGGAGTCCGAGGAGTCCGGGGTGCAGATCGGCGAGATGCGGCTCAGGTCGCCCGGAATGCGGCTCGTCGCGAGCATCGCCTCACGGGCGTGCATCCGGTTGCGGTTGCCCCGCACGGTGTTGATCTCGCCGTTGTGGGCGAGGAACCGGAACGGGTGGGCCAGCGGCCAGGACGGGAACGTGTTGGTGGAGAAGCGGCTGTGCACGATGACTATCGCACTGCGACAGCGTTCGTCGCGCAGATCGGCGAAGAACAGTGGGAGCTGGCCGGTGGTCAGCATGCCCTTGTAGGCGATGGTGCGGCTCGACAGCGACGGGAAGTAGACGTCGGCGAGCTTCTCGGCGCGTTTGCGCAGCGGGTACACCCGCCGGTCGAGGTCGATACCGCCAGGTCGCTCACCGTCGACTTCTGGTGCGGCGACGAACAATTGGGCCATGAACGGCATGCAGCCCAGCGCGGTGACACCCACGCCGGCCGCCACGGGGTCGGTGGGCAGCACCCGCCAGCCGAGGACGTCGAGCCCCTCGTCGGCCGCGATGGTCTCGACCTGCCGGGTCGCCTCGGCGCGTTCGGCGGAATCTCGTGGCAGAAAGCAGATTCCGGCGGCGTAGGTGTTGCAGCCGGCGACGGTCGGCGCGGGGAGGTCGAAGTCGACGACGTCGGAGAACAGTTCGACGGGCAACTGCAGCAGGATGCCCGCTCCGTCACCGCTGTTGGTCTCCGCGCCGGCGGCACCGCGGTGATCGAGATGTTCGAGTGCGACCAGTCCGTCGGCGACGATCGAATGCGACCGCCTGCCCCGGATGTCGGTGATCATGGCGACGCCGCACGAATCCTTCTCGCGCTCCGGGTCGTAAAGCCCCTGGGCGTCGGGCAGTGCCGAATAGAGCATCGAAAACGCCTCCGCAGTCGTGATCTTGGGGGGATCTGGGACTGCGACGGCCCGAACGCTCAGTGTATCAGCGAAGCGGGGGCGACTACCCGGTGAGAAGCGTCGGGACCAGCGGAAACCCGGGCAGGTTGCGGACGACGGTCCATGCGACGGCGCTGGCGGCGATCACGATGACCGCGGGCACCGGGAGCACCGGCAGGCGCTGCCGGCGCCGGACCAGGGCCCACAGCGCCAGCAGCGGGAGGCCGACGAGCAGGTACACGTTGTCGGCCGCCGCCGCGGCGACGTCGCCGTGCATCAGGTCGTGCGTCATGCGTAGCCCACCGCACCCGGGGCAGAACCACCCGGTGAGGTGCAGGAACGGGCACGGCGGGGCGACGAAACCCGGTCGATGCGGATCGGCCAGGCCGATGTAGGTCAGCGCCCCGGCGACCAGGGCCCCGGTGCCCAACGCGACATAGCGCGGTGTGCGGTTGCGGTGCGGGGCCTCAGGAGCCATCGCGCAGCGGAAGCCCCTGCTGGTCGCGGACCTTGTCGGTGAAGATGAGGATGGCGTCGATGATGCCCCAGATGACCGCGCCCAGCCCGCAGGTGACGAGGCCGACGACCAACTGCGCGACGCCGAGGCCGGTCTGGCCCAGATAGATGCGGCCGATGCCGACCAGACCGAGCAGGCCCAGCAACTGCAGCAGCCCGGCGACGAGCTTGGACTTCTCCGACAGCGGTTCACCGGTGATGGGGTGGCGGCCGTAGGGCGCCGACGGGTCGTAGTACGGCGGCGGGTACGCGCCCGGAGGCGGGTAACCGCCCTGCTGCCCGTATCCGGTTTGCTGAGGATACGGCGGCGGGTAACCCTGTCCCGGTGGCGGCGGCGGCGCGCCTTCGGGGTTGTTGCTGCCGAACTGTGCTGGGTCGGTCATGATCACCAGCATGCCAGAGCCGTAGCGCGCTGATAAGGAGGAAAACCAGAGGAAAACCGGAAAGCGCCTATCCTTCACCGGGTGGGAACGGCCAGATCGCGCAATGCGCCGCAGACCCGGGCCGACATCCTGGCCGCGGCGCGGCGCCGGTTCGCCTCCGACGGGTATCAGGGCACCACGATGCGTGGGGTCGCCGCGGACGTCGGCGTGGATCCCGCGCTGATCATCCGCTACTTCGGCAGCAAGCAGGAGCTCTTCGCCGAAGCCGCCGAGTTCACGATCGACCTGCCCGACCTGGCCGCGCTCGACCGTGACGAGGTCGCCGATGCACTGCTGTCGCGCTTCTTCGCGGTATGGGAGCAGGACACCACGTTCGTCGCCCTGCTGCGCGCGGCCATGACCAGCGAGACCGCGGCCGACACGTTGCGCCGCGTGTTCGCCACACAGGTGGGGCCTGCGCTCGCCGCCGTGGCCCCGGACCACCCCGCGCAGCGCGCCGGTCTGATGGGTGCCTTCGTGATCGGGCTCGCCACCACCAGGTACGTGCTGGCCAATCCCGCGGTGGCCAACCTCAGCCACCAGGAGCTGATCCGCTGGAGCCGTCCGGTGATCCAGCAGCTGCTGCTCGGCCCGTATTCGGACTGACCATCGTTCGCCGGCGCCGTGCGCGTCACCTCCCCCGAGCAGAAGTCACCATCTGTTGACATAGCCGCGCCATCGGCCTACCGTGCTAAGTCATCGGTTGTTGACATCTTTCGAGGGGGCCGACGTGACTCAGCAAGTCCCGCACCGTTCGGCTCTGCGCCGGTTGGCCCGGCTCGCGCTCACCGCACCGCGCCGCGTCGTCGCCATGGCCGTGCTGATCGCCGTCGCCGCCGCGATCTTCGGTGTGCCGGTCACGAAGTCGTTGTGCGCGTGCGGATTCGAGGACCCGTCGGCCGAGTCGGCGCGGGCCGCGGCCCTGCTCGCCGACGCATTCGGCCAGGGATCGTCGCAACTGCTCACCGTCGTCTCGTCGCCTGACGGCTATCGCAGCGACCGCGCCCGACGCGTCGGCGAGGAGATCGTCGGGGCGCTCGAACGGTCTCCCCAGGTGGCCTCGGTGACCTCTCCGTGGACGGCGCCTCCGGCGTCCGGCGGCGAGCTCGTGAGCACCGACGGCCGGTCCGCGCTGATCGTGGCCGGAATCGCAGGTGACCAGACCCAGGCCCAGGACCACGCCAGGGCGCTGTCCGCCGAGGTGGCGATCGACCGGGACGGCGTCACGGTGCGGACCGGCGGTCCGGCGATGGTCGACGCGGAGATCACCGAACAGTCGCAGCGCGACCTGCTGCTGATGGAGTCGCTGGCGATCCCGTTGAGCTTCCTGGTGCTGGTGTGGGTGTTCGGGGGGCTGCTGGTCGCCGCGGTGCCCGTCGCCGTCGGCGGTATCGCCGTCCTCGGTGCCCTGGCCGTGCTGCGGGGTGTCACCGCCTTCACCGATGTGTCGATCTTCGCGCTGAACCTCAGTGCCGCACTGGGTCTCGCACTGGCCATCGACTACACGCTGTTGATGATCAGCAGATACCGCGACGAGATCGGCGACGGCGCCACGCGGGAGGCCGCAGTGGTGACGATGATGGTCACCGCGGGCCGCACCGTGCTGTTCTCGGCGACGATCGTCGCGCTGTCGATGGCGGTGATGGTGCTGTTTCCGATGCGCTTCCTCAAGTCCTTCGCCTATGCCGGCGTCGCGACGGTGGCTTTCGCCGCGCTGGCCGCACTGGTCATCACGCCCGCGGCGGTGGTGCTGCTCGGCCGTCGCCTGGACAACCGTCCGCGGGCACGGCACCGTCCGGACCGCGGGCAGTTCCTGCACCGCTGGACGACTGCGGTCATGCGCCGGGCACTGCCCTACGGTCTGGGTGTCGTCGCGCTGCTGGTGCTGCTCGGGGCGCCGTTCGCCGGGGTCAAGTGGGGGTTCCCCGACGACCGGGTGCTGCCGGCATCGGCGTCGGCGCACCAGGTCGGCGATCAACTGCGCGACGAATTCGTCGACGATTCGGCGACCGCGGTCACCGTCGTACTCCCCGACACCTCCGGTCTGACGGGTCGCGACCTCGCCGCCTACCGCGACGCGTTGTCACAGACGCCCGATGTCACGGCGGTGTCGCCGGCGACCGAGGTGGACGGCCGGGCGTTTCTGACCGTGCACAGCGCAGCGCCGCTGTTCTCCGACCGCTCGGAGGCACAGCTCGATCACCTGCACGCCGTGGCCGGGCCCGGCGGCCGCGACGTCCTGTTCGCCGGCACCGCCCAAACCAACCGCGACAGCGTCGATGCCATCACCGCCCGGCTGCCGCTGGTGCTGGGGTTGATCGCGGCCATCATGTTCGTGCTGCTGTTCCTGCTGACGGGCAGCATCGCGATCCCGATCAAAGCGCTTGTGCTGAACATGCTCTCGTTGACGGCGGCCTTCGGCGCGATGGTGTGGATCTTTCAGGACGGGCACCTCGGCGCGCTGGGTACCACACCGACGGGAACGCTGGTCGCCAACGTTCCGGTGCTGTTGTTCTGCATCGCCTTCGGCCTGTCGATGGACTACGAGGTGTTCCTCGTCTCGCGCATCCGCGAATTCTGGCTCGACTCACCACGCCGCAGGGCGGACAACGACGCCAGCGTCGCGCTCGGCATCGCCCGCACGGGCCGGGTCGTCACCGCGGCGGCCGTCGTCATGTCCATCTCGTTCGCTGCGCTGATCGCCGCCGAGGTGTCGTTCATGCGGATGTTCGGCCTCGGCCTCACGCTCGCCGTGCTGGTCGACGCGACGCTGGTCCGGATGGTGCTGATGCCGGCGTTCATGCACGTTCTCGGCGAGAAGAACTGGTGGGCACCAGCGTGGTTGTCCCGGCTGCACGGGCGGATCGGTCTGCGTGAATCAGGTTTTCCTCCAGCACCTTTCGTCCCATCAGAAGTATTGACCGCAGAAACCGAAATGGAGAAGGGCAGAATGTCATGAGTGTCGTCGCCGCCGTGCGCGGAGAAGTACCGCAGAACCGCTACAGCCAAGCCGAGGTGACCGAAGCGCTGATTGCGCTCCCGGGCTATGCGCCCTACGCCGAGAGCATCCGCGCGCTGCATCGCAGCGCCAAGGTCGACACCCGCCACATGATCCTGCCGCTGGACCGGTACGCGGAGGTGACCGACTTCGGCCGGGCCAACGATCTGTTCATCGAGCATGCCGTGGAACTCGGTGCTGCAGCGCTGACCGGCGCTCTGGACGACGCCGGGATCGACGCCGGCGAGGTCGACGTCATCTACACCACCACCGTCACCGGTATCGCGGTCCCGCCGCTGGACGCCCGCATCGCCGCCCGCGTCGGCCTGCGCCCCGACGTGCGCCGCGTGCCGATGTTCGGGCTGGGTTGCGTGGCGGGCGCCGCGGGCGTGGCGCGGCTGCACGACTACCTCGTCGGCCATCCCGACGGCGTCGCGGTCCTGCTCGCCGTCGAACTGTGTTCGCTGGTGTCCAAGACCGAGCCGACGATGGCGACAGTGGTGGGCAGCGGCCTGTTCGGGGACGGCGCCGCCGCCGTGGTGGCGGTGGGAGAGGCTCGGGCCGAGCATCTCCCGCCAGGTCAGGGGCCGCAGATCCTCGACTCCCGCAGCCATCTGTACCCCGACTCGCTGCGCACGATGGGCTGGGACATCGACGCCAGCGGCTTCCGGCTGGTGCTCTCACCGGATGTGCCCCGGGTCGTCGAACGTTTTCTGGGAGAGGATGTCTCGGGCTTTCTGGGCAGTCACGGTATGACGGTCGGCGACATCGGCACCTGGGTCAGCCACCCCGGCGGGCCGAAGGTGATCGAGGCCATCACCGCCACCCTCGGCCTGCCCGATGATGCTCTGGAGCTGACCTGGCGATCCCTGGCCGAGGTCGGCAACCTGTCCTCGGCGTCGGTGCTGCACGTGCTGCGCGACACCATCGCCAAACGCCCGCCGGCGGGCTCCCCGGGCCTGATGCTGGCGATGGGCCCGGGGTTCTGCTCCGAACTCGTCCTGCTGCGCTGGCGCTGACCCATGGCCTGGTACGCGTTGCTGATCCTCGCGATCGGCGCCGAGCGGATCGTCGAAGTCGTCGTCGCCGAACGTAACCGGCGCTGGAGCCGGGAGCGGGGCGGCACCGAGTCGGGCTCCGGGCACTACCCGGTGATGGTGGTGCTGCACATCGGTCTGCTCGCCGGATGCCTGCTCGAGGCCGACCTGCTGCACCGGCCGTTCATCCCCGCCCTGGGGTTGGCGATGCTCGTGCTGGTGGTGGCCGCACAGGCGCTGCGCTGGTGGTGCATCACCACCCTCGGCCGCCAGTGGAACACCAGGGTGATCGTCGTTCCGGGGGCGCCGCGGGTCACCGGCGGCCCGTACCGGCTCATCCCCCACCCCAACTACGTCGCCGTCGCCGTCGAGGGCATCGCGCTACCGCTGGTGCACACCTCATGGCTCACCGCGCTGGTGTTCACGGTGCTCAACGCCGGGCTGCTGTACACCCGCGTCCGGACCGAGAACACCGCACTCGCGGGGCTCCGATGATCGATCTCCTCGTCGCCGGGGGCGGCCCGGCCGGCCTGGCCACCGCGCTGTACGGGGCCAGAGCCGGACTGGAGGTGGTGGTCGTCGAACGCCGCAGCGGCACCCTGGACAAGGCCTGCGGCGAAGGCATGATGCCGCACACGGTGGCCCATCTGGAGCGCCTCGGCGTCGCGCCACCGGGTGAGCCGTTGCGCGGCATCGCCTATATCGACGGAAAGCAGCGGATCGACGCGAACTTCCGAACCGGATGCGGGCGCGGTGTGCGACGGACCGTACTGCACGCCGCGCTGCGCGAGGCGGCCTCGGACGCCGGGGTGCGCACCGTGCACGGCGACGTCGGCGGCGTCAGCCAGGACGCCACCTCGGTGCAAGCCGCCGGGCTGCGAGCCCGGTATCTCGCGGCCGCAGACGGCCTGCACTCACCGATTCGGCGCGCGCTGGGCCTCTCTCAGCCGTGCCGGGGACCGCGACGGTGGGGCATCCGGCGCCACGTCCACATCGCGCCGTGGAGCGATCGGGTGGAGGTGCATTGGGCGGCGGGCAGCGAGGCCTACGTGACCCCGGTCGCCGACGACTGCGTGGGCATCGCGATCCTGAGTTCCGGCCGCGGCGGATTCGACCACCACCTCGCCGAGTTCCCCACGCTGGCCGACCGCATCGGCGGCCATTCCCACGGGCCCGACCGGGCCGCCGGCCCGCTACGGCAGAAGGCGCGCAGCCGGACCGCGGGCCGGGTGCTGCTGGTCGGCGACGCCGCCGGCTACATCGATGCACTCACCGGCGAAGGGCTCGGACTCGCCTTCGGCGGCGCCGAACTCCTGGTCGAATCCGTTGTCGCACAACGTCCCGACGACTACGACCGGCAGTGGCGGACACTGACCCGTCGTTACCGTCTGCTCACCGCGGGATTGGTCCGCGCCGGATCGATCCCGCTGCTGCGGTCGCGCATCGTGCCCGCCGCCCACGCACTGCCCACCGTATTCGCCGGTGTGGTCAACCAACTCGCGGCCTAACCCCTCCGCGCCTTCGAAAGGACTCGTTCCATGGCCGTCACCGCTCGCAAGTTCTGCTCCGCCGCCATCACGCTGACCGCCGCATCCGCGATCGCGTTCACCCCGCTGGTGCTCCCCCCGCAGCACCGGCCGCCACCCGTGACTGCCGTCTCGATGCCCGAGGTGCGGCTCGCGGTCACCTCGACCGAGGTCGGCGCGCTGGCCGGTATGCCCGTGGACGCACTGATCGGGGTGGTGGACAACATCGTCCGACTGCTCGACGGCACCTTCACCGGGCTGATCGGCGCCACCGACGACCCGACAGGCGTGCGGGCACTGACCATCCTCAAGACGTTCTCGGTCGACGCGTTCGCCAAGCTGGCCGAGAACCTGACACTGGGCAACGCGGTCATCACCCCGACCGCCACGGAGGTCGCCGCCCTGGTGTCGACGGCGATGACCGGTTCACTTCGCACGGCCGTGGGCGCGGCGGCGCGCGTGGTCGCCGATCCCCTCTCACCGGCCGGATATGCCGGTCTACTCGCCGCCGGCAGTCAACTCGTCGACAACGGGCTGGCCATCGTCCACGCCCTGGGAGACGCCGGCGTGGAACTTCTCCGGATCGCCGTCAGCGAGGTGACATTCCAGTTCACCAACGCGGTCACGCGACTCGGCGAGCTGGTGACCGTGCTCGGCGCCCCACCCGGCAGTCCGCGCGCCGCGGCGACCGACGACGTGGCGCCAACGGGAGCCGGGCCGACCGCCGCACCGAGCCCGGAATCCGAAGAGTCCCAATCGATGTCGGCCGGTTTCATGGTGAGCCGACGGTCCGCTACCGGTGACGACGTCGCCGGGGTCACCCGTGAACTCGCCGACGACGAGGGCGACGACGGGCACGACGACGAGGTGACGCAGCGGGTGACGCGGCCGGCCGGCATCGACACGGGCGTCGCCTCCGACGCGGACGTCACCACGTCCGCCCAGACCCGGGAGGCGGACAGCGGCGCGGCCGCGGGCGTCGAGCGCTGACGCACCCGGTGACAGCGTTTCACCTTCCGATGTGGGCCATCACCACTGCCCGCGCAGCCGGGCCCGGTACGACCGGCCGTCGGGGTCGTAGAACAACCGGTAGGCCGGCTCGGCCCACAGCCTGGTGAGGCGACCCAGGTCCTCGGTGCGGTGTGCGCGCAACCGCCCGGGTGGCCGCAGCCCGCGCCGGCCGCCGTCATACCAGTCTTCCAGAGCCTTTGCGGCGGAAACGATCTCGCCGACCGCATCGGCGGGGTCGAGCAGGCCGTGGTCCTCGCTGCCGTCCGGTGCGCGGTCGAGGTGCTCACGCATCAACCGCAACCGCAGGTCCCGGGCGAACACCCCGGTGTCGTCGAGCACCGCGCAGGACAGCTCGCTGTCGTGCGTCCACGACCGGCGGTTGAAGTTGTCGCTGCCCACGCAGGCCCACTCGTCGTCGATCACGCACACCTTGGCGTGGACGTACACCGGTGTGCCCTCGTGGTTCTCGGGGTCGAAGATGTGCACCCGGTCGGGGGCCGCGGCCCGGCATGCGTCGATCGCCTGCCGCCGCCCGACCTGGTTCGGCGGCAAGGCCCAGCGGCCGTCGACGTCGGGATGGCGTGGGATCACCGCGATCAGGTGCAGATCCGGGTTCTCGGTCAGGGCCGCGGCGAACAGGTCGGCGACCTGCCTGCTCCACAGATACTGGTCTTCGAGGTAGATCAGCCGGCGCGCCCGCCGTAGCGCCTTGGTGTAGCCGCGCGCCACGCTGCGCTCCCCGTGCGGAGCGAAATCGTATTCGAAATGCGCGTCCGGGTAGGTCCGCAGCACCTGGACCGCATGCGGCCCACACGGCGGCGGATCGGGCGGCTGCTCGGGCAGCGGATCCGGGCGGAGGTCGGCGCCGCGCAGCTTGTCCATCGCCCAGGCGACCGGCGAGAGCATGTCCAGTGGCGCCGGGTCGTGCCAGCGCTCCCGGAACGTGGCGTCCAGCGCACCCACGACCGGTCCACGCAACCGCAGCTGGACGTCGTGCCACGGCGGGTGGTCACCGTAGCGCGCCGACATCGGCACCGCCTGCCGGTCACCACGGTGCTCGGCGTCGTCGCGGCGCGAGTGGCACAGGTCGATTCCCCCGGCGAACGCGACGTCGCGCTCCGGGTCGCCGGGGCGCCGGATCACCACGAGCTTCTGGTGGTGTGATCCGCCGATGCGCACCCGTTGATCGAGCAGCACCTCGCCGCCCGCGCGTTCGATCGCCTCACCGAGGTGCTGGTTCTGCTCCTCGCTGTAGGCGAACTTGTCCAGATGCGAACGCCACACCAGGCCCTTGACGACGACACCGCGTTCGGCCGCCGCCGACAGCAACTCCCGGATGGTGGGGCCGCCGTCGCGCATCAGCTGGTCCGGATCACCGCGCCAGTCGGTGAAGAACACGTGGTCCCCCGGCCCGAGCGACTCGACCTCGGTCGCCAGCGCGTCGAAATAGGTGGCGCCGTGGATCAGCGGTTCGACCAGATTGCCCTCACAGTGCGCAGGCAACCGCGACGCGGGATTGCCGCGCTCCTCCGCCGTGAGGAACCATTCGGAACGGTCCGTCATGCCACCCCCTGACGTTCGAATGATAGACAAGTCCGCCGCCGCCGCCGACCCTCTGTCAAGATCACCGCATGCCCCCCATCCGCCCGCTATCCGCCGCGCTCGCAGTGCTGGTGCTCGTAGCGGGTTGCACCTCCGGTTCTTCCCCTGCGCCACAACAGGATCCGCGTGCCGGTGCCATCGAGCGGATGGTCGCCGACACCATGGCGCAGGCGCACCTGAAGGCGGTCATCGTGCGCGTCACCCAGGACGGCGACGAGGTGATCACCCGGGCCTTCGGCGAGACGACGACCGGCGTTCCCGCCACCACCGACATGCACTTCCGCAACGGCGCCGTCGCCATCTCCTACGTCTCCACACTGCTGCTGCTGCTGGCCGAGGACAAGGTGGTCAGCCTGGACGACCGGCTGGCGCGGTGGCTACCGTCGGTCCCGCACGCCGAGCGCGTGACGCTCGGCCAGCTCGCCCAGATGACGTCCGGCTACCCCGATTACGTGATCGGCAACGACGCCTTCGCCGCCGCGCTCTATGCCGACCCGTTCCGCGCATGGACCACCGACGAGCTCATCGGCTTCGCCGTGAACAAGCCGTTGCACTACGAGCCGGGCACCAACTGGAACTACGCCCACACCAACTACGTCCTGCTGGGGATGGCGCTGGAGAAGGCCACCGGACGCGCCATGAGCGATCTGCTCGCCGAGAAGGTGTTGACGCCGCTGAAGCTGACCGGCACCCGTGCGTCGCTGACCGCTGAGCTGCCCGAACCGGCACTGCACGCGTTCAGCTCCGAACGCCGTCAGGTCCTGCGGATCCCGGACGGCGCACCGTTCTACGAGGAATCCACCTACTGGAACCCGTCCTGGACGATCACCCACGGCGCCATCCAGACCAGCACCATCACCGACCTGGAGCGCACGGCGGTCGGGATCGGATCCGGTGAGCTGCTCTCCCCGGAGTCCTACGACCGGATGGTGTCCACCGAGCTGCGCGGCCGGACCCGTGCCCAGCCGGGATGCTCGACCTGCGAGCCGATGACCGACCGCTACACCTACGGACTCGGGCTGGTCATCTCCGGCGACTGGCTGCTGCAGAACCCGCTGATGTCCGGCTACGGCGCCGTCGAGGCGTATCTGCCCGCCCACCGGATCGCGATCGCGGTGGCGGTGACGTTCGCCCCGGAGGCCTTCGACGCTGCGGGTGACTACCCGAACTCGGCGCAGCTGCTGTTCGCCCGCATCGCGAAAGCACTGGCTCCGGACGACGCGCCGCCGATCCCGACGGAATAATGACCCGGGTGGCACCCAAGGTCCTCTTCCTGCACAACGAACACCTGGCGACCGAAGCACTGCTCGGCGAGGCGTTCACCGACGCCGGCTACGACGTCGCGACCTTCACCGTCGTCCCCGCCGACCGGGTGGACGCCCCAGCGCACGCGGTCACCTTCCCCGATCCGGCCGCATACGACGTGATCGTGCCGCTCGGTGCGCGCTGGCCGGTCTATGACGAGGCGTTGCGCGCGACCTGGGTGAGCGCGGAGATGCAGATGATGCGCGACGCCGCGGACGCGGGCGTGGCGCTGCTCGGCGTGTGCTTCGGCGGCCAGCTGCTGGCGCAGGCGTTCGGCGGCACGGTCAGCCGGTCCACCGCCCCCGAGATCGGCTGGTACGACATCACCACCGACCGTCCCGATCTGGTGCCCCCTGGGCCGTGGTTCCAATGGCATTTCGACCGTTTCACGGTCCCGCCCGGCGCCGTCGAGATCGCGCGGACGCCGGCCGCTCCGCAGGCGTTCGTGCTGGGTCGTGCGCTGGCGCTGCAGTTCCACCCGGAGCTCGAGCACCGGCTGCTGGCCGGTTGGCTGGGCGACGACCGTGACGGCGACGTCGTCGCGTTCGGCCTCGACCACGATGAATTGATCAGCAGGACAGAACAATTGGAAGACGACGCGCGGCGCCGGGTGCACCGCCTGGTGCAGGGCTTCCTGGCCTACGCCTCGGCCGCGGCGTGCCCGAGCTGATGGGCGAGCGCGCCCACGATCCCGGGGTGGCGGAACCGGTGCCCGCGGGCGTTCAGTTTGGCCGGTAGCACCCGCTGGTCGGCTTCGGCGAGTTCGCGGGCACCCTGCGCGCCGAGCAGCAGCCGCGGCCCGATCGACGGAACCGGTAGCCGCGCCGGCCGGTGCAGCACGCCGGCCAGCGCCCGGGTGTAGTCGGCGTTGCGGACCGGGTCGGGGGCGACGGCGTTGACCGGTCCGCCGAGTTGCTCGTCCCACAGCGCCCGGTAGTACACGTCGAGCAGGTCGTCGAGACCGATCCAGGACAACCACTGCCTCCCGGTGCCCAGCCGGCCGCCGAGACCGGCGGTGAACAGCGGACGGAACAGCCGCAGGGTGCCGCCCGCCGACGACTGCACGATGCCGGTGCGTACGGCCACCACGCGCAGTCCGGCGGCGGCGGCCGGGGCGGTCGCCGCCTCCCAGTCGGCGACCACCTCGGCGAGGAATCCGTCGCCGCGTTCGCTGTCCTCGGTCAGGACGGTGTCCCCGCGGTCGTATCCGTAGTAGCCGACGGCCGAGGCGCTGACGAAGACCCGAGGACCGCCTCCGGTGGCGGCCAGTTCGGCGAGCCGGCGCGTCGGCGCGATGCGGCTGTCACGGATGGCCTTTCGATGGGCCTTGGTGAACCGGCCGGCGATCGACGCACCGGCGAGGTGCACCACCGCGTCGGTTCCGTCGAGGAGGCCGGGGGCGGGCCGGTCGGGTTCCCACTGTCGTTCGTCCGGTCCGTGCGGCCGGTGGCGCACCAACCGGATGACGCGGTGCCCGCCGCTGGTGAGCATCGCGGCAAGCGCCGCCCCGACCAGACCTGACGCGCCGGTCAGCGCAACCACCAGCGGACCGCAGCCGGCCTGCGCGGCATCGCGGTGCGCCGCGAGGTCGTCGGCGAGTTGCCGGTGCCGATAGACGAAGGTGGGCCGCAGCGCTGCACCGGGCACCGTGGTGTCCACGCGGTCGTGTACGCGGGTGCGGCCGGGGCCGGCCTCGGCGAAATCGTGGGTGTGCCGCCAGTACCCGATTACGCGGGGCGGCCAGGACATCAGGCCTCGCGCGGACAGCGCGTCGGCGAACCGGTACGGCGGATCGTAGGCGTCCGGGTCGTGCTGGGCGATCCAGCGCAGTCGCGCCGGCAGCCCCAGCACCGCCTGACCATCGGCCAACGACGGGGTCTCGGCGACCACTGTCATGGGCTGCCAGGGCGGAACGAGGCGGGGCATGGCGCCGGGCCGGGTGTGCCAGGCGAACACCTCGTCGAGCGGATGGTCGACGATGCTCTCGAATTCGATGCCCATGGAACTCCTGTCGGCGGCGTGTGCGCAGTCTCTGTGGGGTACCCGGTCACCATGTCCCCGGGCAGGGCTGTCCGGCGCACGTTCGCGAACCGTCACGAGGCGGGCCGGGTCCTCGCGCAGGAACTGGCGTCCTACCGCCGCCCCGGCACGGTCGTCCTCGGCCTGGCCCGCGGTGGCGTTCCCGTCGGCTGGGAGGTCGCGCGGGCGCTGGGCGCGCCGCTGGACGTGTTCCTGGTGCGCAAGCTCGGCGTCCCGCAGTGGCAGGAGCTGGCGATGGGAGCGATCGCCTCCGGCGGTGGCGTCGTCCTCAACGAGCGGCTGATCGCGAACCTGGGGATCGGCAGGGACGAGGTGGCGCGGGTGATCGAGCGGGAGACCGTCGAACTGCACCGCCGCGAATCCGCGTACCGGGGTGACCGGCCGCCGACCGCGGTTGCCGATGCGACGGTGGTGCTGGTCGACGACGGGATCGCCACCGGTGCGAGCATGCTGGCGGCGGTGCGCGCGGTGCGGGCGCTGGGACCCGCGGCGGTGGTGGTCGGGGTTCCGGTGGGCCCCAAGTCCGCCTGCCGCGAGCTGGGCGGCGAGGCCGACGCGGTGGTGTGCGCGACCACGCCGACGTCCTTCGAGGCGGTCGGCCAGGTGTTCGCCGATTTCCATCAGGTCACCGACGACGAGGTGCGCCACCTGCTGGCTACGCCCACCCGCTGACCAGCGACTAGCCGGCGTTCTGCAGGTTCAGATCGGGCAGGCAGATCCGGGCGAGCTGGTCCAGTGGGAGGTCCAGCACGGCGGCCAGCGCGGCCACCGTCGTGAACGCGGGGGTGGCCAGGCGACCCGTCTCGATCTTGCGCAACGTCTCAGGGGAGATGGACGCGGCGTCGGCGACGTCGGCGAGGGTGCGCTCGCCGCGGGCCTGCCGCAGACACGCACCCAGGCGCTTACCGGCTGCGAGCTGTTGACGGGTCAGTGGGGATCGCACCATAGGTCGAAGGATACGCCCTCCCGGTATGAAAATACCGATTCGTCGCCTAGTCTGGTATTTCTATACCGGTCCCACGACGAGAACATGGAGGCGATGCGCGTGCTGGAGTTGAAGACACCGCGGGAGATCGAGGCGATGCGCGCCACCGGCGCCTTCGTGGCGCAGTTACTCTCTGACCTGCAGTCGCGCGCCACGGTCGGGGTCAACCTTCTCGATCTGGAACACCGTGCGCGGCAACTGATCTCCGAGCGCGGCGCAGTGTCCTGCTATTGGGACTATGCGCCGTCCTTCGGCCGCGGTCCGTTCCGCAACGTCATCTGCCTGTCGGTCAATGACGCTGTGCTGCACGGCCTTCCGCACGATTACGTGTTGCGGGACGGGGATCTGCTGAGCATGGACATCGCCGTCTCCGTCGACGGATGGGTCGCCGACTCGGCGCGCAGCGTCATCATCGGGACGCCGCGTCCGGAGGACCAGCGTCTCGTCGAAGCCACCGAACGCGCGCTCGCCGCCGGTATCGCCGCTGCCCGTCCCGGCGGGCACCTCGGTGACATCTCCGCCGCGATCGCCGCTGTGGCAACGGAATACGGCTATCCGGTCAATACGCAGTTCGGCGGCCACGGGATCGGTCGCACCATGCACGAGGATCCGCACGTCGCCAATCGTGGCCGCGCGGGGCGGGGCCTGCGACTGCGCCCGGGGCTCACCCTGGCTCTCGAGCCGTGGTTTGCCCGCGGCACCGATAAGGTCGTCTACGACCCGGACGGCTGGACCATCCGGTCCGCCGACGGCTCGCGGACCGCGCACAGCGAGCACACCATCGCGATCACCGACGCAGACGCGCAGGTCCTGACGCGCTAGGGGGTGTTGCGTTCGCCGGTTGCGGGCTCGTCCTCGCGCCGGTCCTCGTGCCGCTCGTCGAACGGCACCGCCTGCGCATCGGCGTCGGGGTCCGGCTCGGTCGTATCCGGATCCGGGGCGGCGACCGGATCGGCCGAGTCGGCGTCGGATTCGGCGGCGGATTCGGCGGCGGTGTCCTCGGGATAGTCGGCGTCGAACTGTTCGGTCTCATCGGTGTAGCCGGGGTCGGTTCCGCCGTCGGCGGTGGCGTCAGCGCCGTCGCCGCGCGAACGCTCGCGCAGCGCGTCGACGATCAGCAGCACCACGCCGATGACGCTGGCGCCGATGCACACCCACGCGATCAGCGCGTTACTGGTGACCACGGCGGTCACCAGGGCCGCCAGGCCGATGACGGCCAGAACGAGCGCGATGATCAGCATGGATCAGCGGTGCGCGTCAGTTGTTTCCGCGGCTGAACTGGTTAAAGCCGCCGGCGTCGTTGTTGGCGCTCGAATCCACCGGAGCCGCCGAGCCGCGCTGGCCGAGCTCCTCGAGCTGCGATTCCAGATAGGTCTTGAGTCGAGTGCGGTACTCGCGCTCGAAGGTCCGCAGCTGCTCGAGGCGACCCTCCAGCACCGTGCGCTGCTGGTTGATGGTGCCCATGATCTCGGAATGCTTGCGCTCGGCGTCGGCCTGCAGGGCGTCGGCCTTCTCCTGCGCCTGACGCAGCTGGGTCTCGGACCGGGTCTGTGCATCCGCCAGCAGGGCGTCGGCGCGCTGACGCGCCTCGGCCACCGTGGTCTCCGCGGTCTGGCGCGCCTCGCTGACCATGGCGTCGGCCTGGGCCCGGGCATCGGCGAGCAGCTTGTCCGACTCCGCTTGCGCCGTGCTGGTCAGCCGGTCGGCGGTCTCCTGAGCCAAGCTCAGCACCTTCGCTGCCCGCAGCGCCATGTCCTCGTTCGGCTGCGCGGCCGGTGCGGCGGCGGGGGCCGCAGGCGGGGCTTCGTAGACCGGCTGGGGTGCCGGCGTCGGCTCCGGCGCGGGCTCGTACTGCGGAACCGACGGCGTCGACTGCGCGCTGCCGCCACCGGAACGGGCGGAGTTCAGCTCCTGATCCAGCTCCGCGACCCGCTGACGAAGATCGGCGTTCTCCTCGATGAGGCGCGACAGCTCGTTTTCAACCAGATCGAGGAATGCGTCGACCTCGTCCTCGTTATAGCCCCGCTTGCCGATGGGCGGCTTGCTGAACGCGACGTTGTGAACGTCGGCTGGAGTGAGCGGCATTGTCTGCCCCCTTGGAGTCTGGACCGTCGACCGATCTCAAAGTGTAAAGCCTGCTCGGAACGCAACTGGCGCCCATCCTGTCACACCAGACCCTGAAGTCGCAGTCGAGGGTCAAAGTTAAGGACGATTTTCAATCATCCTGTGACCTGCGTGGTTGCTTCAGGCCGCTGCGCCGAAGGCCAGCTGCATCCCGATGAACGCCACCAGCAGCAACACCATGATGGACAGGTCGAACCGCACTGCACCGATAGTGAGCTGCGGAATCAGCCTGCGCAGCAACTTCACCGGCGGGTCGGTCACCGTCATGATCACCTCGAGGATGACCACGGTGAAACCACGCGGATGCCAGTCACGGCTGAAGGACCTGATGAACTCGACGACCACCCGCGCAATGAGCAGCAGCCAGAAGACGAACAGCGCGAAACCCAGGATTTCGAAGAACAGCGCCAACTGAAGCTCGACCTCACTACCGGCAGATGTGTGACATGCGATGTGGGCTCGAACCCAACGGGTGTCAGCCTACCTGCACGGGTCGGACGGTCACTGATAGGCGTAGAAGCCGGCCTCGGCGATACGCCGGCGCTCGTCGGCGGTGACGTCGACGTCGGCGGGCGAGAGCAGGAAGACCTTGGTGGCCACCTTGTCGAACGAGCCGCGCAGCGCGAACGCCAGACCGGCGGCGAAGTCGACCAGACGCTTGGCGTCGGCGTTGTCCATCGAGACCAGGTCCATGATCACCGGCGTCCCATCCCGGAACTTCTCACCGATGGTGCGGGCCTCGCTGTAGTCCTTGGGACGCAGCGTGGTGATCTTCGACATCGGGCTGCCCTCTTCGAACAGCATCGCCATCCGGCGCGGATCCATCGCGAGTGCGCCGCGGGTCGAACCACGCAGGGCGCCGAGTCGAGGGGTGGCGCGGTCGAACTCACGCGGGCCGCGCAGCCGCGGGTCGAACCGCGGCTCGTCGTAGCCGCCGCGGAAGGCCGGGGCCTCGTCGTACTTGGGGTCGTACTTGGGGTCGTAGTCGCGGCCGGGTGCCCGGTCGTCGTAACCGCGCCCGTAGCCCTCGTCGTCGAAGCGCTCCTCGCGCGGGCGGCGGGCGTAGCCACGGGACGCACCGCGGTCGTCGTCCTCGTAGTACTCGTCGTCGTAGTCATCCATCGGCGCCATACCGAAATACGCCTTGACCTTGTGGAGTGTGCTCATCGGGAGACCCTTCTCGACTCAAGCTGTGGTGTCTGTGATGAAGATGTGACTGGAGTGACTACTCAGGGTGACGCTAGAGGACGTTGGCCCATAAGCGCGGTTCCGACACGCACACACGTGGAGCCGTGTTGCACCGCCGCCTCGAGGTCGCCGGACATCCCGGCGGACAACTCCAGACGCCGGGAGTGGTTCCGCTGAACTCGGTCGGATTCCTGACGCAGACGCGCGAATGCCGCGTGCGGGTCGGCACCCAGGGGCGGGATGGCCATCAGACCGACGAAGTCGAGCGCCGCGGACCCGTCGACGGCGGCACACAATTCGTCGACCAGGTCCGGCCGGTCTACGGGAACTCCCCCGCGCTCGGTGTCACCGTCGAGGCTGAGCTGAACGTAAACCCGCAGCGGCGCGGTCCGGACCGCCTCCTCGAGCGCAACGCCCGCGCCACGGTCCAGTGCGGCGACCACCTTGACGCTGTCGACCGAGTGCGCCGAGTAGGCCCACCGGGCGACGGCCCTGGCCTTGTTGCGCTGGATCCGCCCGAGCATGTGCCAGCGAATCGGCTCGACGGCTTCCTCGGCCGGGTCGTCACCGGTCAGCGCGGATGCGACCTCGGCCACCTTCGCCGACGCCTCCTGTTCGCGTGATTCCCCGAAGTCGCGACAACCCAGGGCGTACAGGGCGAGCACGTCGGAGGCCGGGAAGAACTTGGTGACCGGCAGCAGCGTGATCTCACCGGCGTCGCGCCCCGCGGCCGCCGCGGCGCGGGCGAGCCGGGACCGCACCTCGGCCAGCGCGCCGGCGAGTTCGGTGTCGCGGGGGCTGCTCACGACGCCGTCTCCATCCAGACCAGGGACGCGAGGCGGCCGGTCGGGGCGCCGCGGCGGTGGCTGAACAGATTGCGGTCGGCCACCGTGCACCGCGGGTCGACGTCGACGGCGGTGACGCCGAGATCGGTGAGCTGACGGGCGATCCCGGCGCGCAGGTCCAACCCTGCGGTACCCCGCGCGGTGGTGGTGCGACTGCCGGGAAGCGCGGCCTCGACCTCTTCGGCCATCGCCTCGGGCACCTCGTAGTTGCGGCCCGACACCGCCGGGCCGAGCAGCACCGAGAAGTCCCGGGTGCGGGCCCCGGCCGCGCACATCGCCTCGACGGCACGCACCACGATGCCGTCGCGGGCACCGACCCGTCCGGCGTGCACCGCGCCGATCACCCCGGCCCGCGCGTCGGCCAGCAATACCGGCACACAGTCGGCGGTGACCACCACCAGCCCGAGGCCCGTCGTCGTGGTCACCAGACCGTCGGTGTCATCGACCGGTCCGTCACCCGGGCCGGTCACCGTCACGACCCGGTCGCTGTGCACCTGGTTCATCCATACGAGACGGTCGCCGAGCCCGGTCGCCCGGCCGAGGCGCCGGCGGTTGGCGGCGACCGCCTTGGGGTCGTCGCCGACGTGGTCGCCGAGATTGAAGGTGTCGAACGGCGGTCGAGAGACGCCGCCGGCGCGAGTCGTGGTCACCCGCCGAATGCGAACGGTCACGGTGCCCAGTATCTCCGGCTGATGGCGGCCGTCAGTGGCGCATGAAGGGCGGCACGTCGACGTCGTCGTCGGAGATGCCGCCGTCGCCGCCGCCGAAGTTCACCGTCGAACCGTTGGTGTGCACCGGGACGCTGACCGCGTCCTGCGGCTCGAACAGCGACGACGACACCTTGCCTGCCCGGGCCGGGGCGATCGGCTGCGCGGGGGTCGCGGCGGTGGTGGCGGTGCCGGCCGCGCCGACGACCGGCTGGCGGCTGGGGCCGGAGGAGTCGAAGCCGGCGGCGATGACGGTGACGCGCACCTCGTCGCCCAGGGAGTCGTCGATGACGGTGCCGAAGATGATGTTCGCCTCGGGATGGGCCGATTCCTGCACCAGTGAGGCGGCCTCGTTGATCTCGAACAGGCCGAGGTCGCTGCCGCCGGCCACGGAGAGCAGTACGCCCTGGGCGCCCTCCATCGACGCCTCGAGCAGGGGCGAATTGATGGCGATCTCGGCGGCCTTGAGCGCACGGCCGTCACCGCGGGCCGAGCCGATGCCCATCAGCGCGGTGCCTGCACCGCTCATCACACCCTTGACGTCGGCGAAGTCGACGTTGATCAGGCCGGGCGTGGTGATCAGGTCGGTGATGCCCTGCACCCCGTTGAGCAGTACCTCGTCCGCGCTGCGGAACGCGTCCATCAGCGAGACGGCGGCGTCGCCCATCTGCAGCAGACGGTCGTTGGGGATGACGATCAGCGTGTCGCAGCTTTCCCGCAGCGCGGCGATGCCTTCGCCGGCCTGGTTGCTCCGACGTTTGCCCTCGAAGGAGAACGGCCGCGTCACCACGCCGACGGTCAGGGCGCCGAGCTTGCGGGCGATGTTCGCCACCACCGGTGCGCCGCCGGTGCCCGTGCCACCGCCTTCGCCTGCGGTCACGAAGACCATGTCGGCGCCGCGCAGCAGTTCCTCGATCTCGTCCTTGGCGTCCTCGGCGGCCTTTCGGCCCACCTCCGGGTCCGCGCCGGCGCCGAGGCCACGGGTGGAGTCCCGGCCGACGTCGAGCTTGACGTCGGCATCACTCATCAACAGCGCCTGGGCGTCGGTGTTGATGGCGATGAACTCCACGCCTTTGAGGCCCTGTTCGATCATCCGGTTGACGGCATTGACGCCGCCGCCGCCGATGCCGACCACCTTGATGACTGCGAGGTAGTTGTGCGGGGGGGTCATGAGCGTCTTCCTCCCTGAGTGTCCTGTTCTTGAGCGCTACCCGCTGTGCCAAACTCTCAACCTCAACCAGAGGCTTAGTGTTATGTCAAGTTGATCCGCGCAAACAGAACCGTAGGACGACGACCCGGCACAGCCATGCAGGCGCGCCGAAGGCCGTTCGGGAATTTCGCCGATGAGACGGCCGCGCTATTTGACGGTCGGCAGGTCCGGACTGGAGACGTCGTAGACGCGGCCGGGCTGGGTCAGCAGCGCGGCCAGCTTGAGCGCCTTCTCCTCGGTGCGGTCGTTGGTCCCCCACACCACCGTCCGGCCGTCGATGAGGGTCAACGTGATCGAGGCGACAGACGGCGCGGCGATGCGGGCGACCTGACCGGCGACGTCGGGCGGCAGCGCCAGCATGACCTCGAGTGCGGCCTTGGTCGCCGGATCGCTCGGCCCCGGGTTCGCGGTCTCCAGGTACGGCAGGATGCCCGGCGGCGGACCCGTCGCGAAATCGACCCCGTCCCGGTCGAACAGATGCGGGCCGTCGGGGAAGTCCTTGAGCACCACGGGCACCCGCTCGACGATGGTGATCCGCAGCGACGACGGGTACTCGCGCTGCACCCGCGCGCTGGCCACCCGGCGGATCGTGGCCACGCGCTCGGCCACCGCGTCGGTGTCCACCTGAAGCAGCGGGGTGCCGGGGGCGACCGCCGCCGCGGCGAGCACCTCCTCGCGAGGCACCGCGCCGAGACCGACGACGACGATGTTGCGCGCGGACATGATCGGGGTGAAATACAGCAGCAGGCCCAGTGCCACCGCGAGCACGGAGAGCAGCGCCGACCACAGCAGCGCCTTGAGCCCACGAACGGTGCTGCGCGCCAGACGTTTCGGCTCGTCGACGGTGACGGCGTCGGCGCGCCGCTTGGCCTCCTGACGGTTCTGCTCGATGGCACGGGCGCGGTGCTCGGCGCCCTTGCGGGCCGCACGGCGCGCCTCACGCTCGCGGCGGGCCCGCCGCCGCGGACCCTCGTAGTCCTCCTCGGCGGCCAGCGGCGCCGTGGGCTCGTCCGGTATCGACTCCCGCGCCGGCTCCGGGTCGGCCTCGGGGCTCTCCTGGGGGGGCGGCTCGGTCATCGGGTCCCGGCACCCGGAGCACTGCGGTTCGCGCGGATCTGCAGCGCGGTGACGATCTCCGGTCCGAGCATCGTGACGTCACCGGCGCCCATCGTGACGACGACGTCGCCGGGTCGTACGGTGTCGGCCACCCGGCCCGGCACCGCCGACAGGTCCGGCAGGTAGGTCACGGGGGCGTCCACATGCTCGGCGACGCTGGCCCCGCTCACCCCGGCGATCGGCTGCTCCCGCGCGCCGTACACGTCGAGGACGAACACCACATCGGCAGCGCTGAGCGCCACACCGAACTCGCGCGCGAACGTCTCTGTGCGCGAATAGAGGTGGGGCTGGAACACCACGACGGCCCGACCGTTGCCGCCCTGTTCGGCCACGGCGCGCAGCGCCGACAGCGTGGCGGCCACCTCGGTCGGATGGTGGGCGTAGTCGTCGAAGACGCGGACCCCGCCGGCCGTTCCGACCAGCTCGAAACGCCTGCGCACCCCCTCGAAACCGGCCAGCCCGTCGAGCACGGTCTCGGTGTCGGCGCCGACCTGCCCTGCGGCGATCAGCGCCGCGAGCGCGTTGAGCGCCATGTGCCTGCCGGGGACCGACAGGCGCATGGTGCGCGGCGAGTCCTCGCCGGCGAGCCGGATCTCGGCGACCGCACCGGTGCCCACCTGCTCCCAGCCGACCAGCGTGCCCACCAGGGCATCCTGTGTTACGGCGCCGGCTCCGGTGTTGAGACTGCCGTAGCGAAGCACCCGGATGCCCAGCGCCGCGCTGCGCTCGGCCAGAGCGGCCGAGCCCGGGTCGTCGGCACACACCACGAGCGCACCGCCGGGCGCCAGCCGTTCGACGAAGGCGTCGAACACCGCGACGTAGGCGTCCGCGCTGCCGAAGAAGTCGAGGTGGTCGGCCTCGATGTTGGTCACCACCGCGACGTCGGGGGTGTACTCGAGCAGCGACCCGTCGCTCTCGTCGGCCTCGGCCACGAAGCAGTGCCCGCTGCCGTGGTGGGCGTTGGTGCCGGCCTCGCCCAGATCGCCGCCGACGGCGAAGGACGGGTCGAAGCCGCCGTGCTGCAGCGCGACGATCAGCATCGAGGTGGTCGTGGTCTTGCCGTGGGTGCCGGTCACCATCAGCGTGGTGTGTCCGGCCATCAGCTTCGCCAGCACCACCGGACGCAGGATGATCGGGATGCCGCGCCTGCGGGCCTCGACGAGTTCGGGGTTGGTCTTCGGAATGGCCGCGTGGGTGGTGACGACCGCCGTCGGCCCACCGGGCAGCAGATCCAGCGCAGACTCGTCGTGGCCGATGCGCACCGACGCACCGCGGGCCCGCAGCGCGACGACCGCGCGCGACTCCTTGGCGTCGGAGCCGGACACCAGCCCGCCGCGGTCGAGCAGGATGCGGGCGATCCCCGACATACCCGCTCCCCCGATGCCCACCATGTGGACCCGGCGCAGTTCGTCGGGCAGCGGCGGCGCGCTCACCGTCGCCGCCTGCGGCCCGCGACGCCTTCGCGGGCGACGTCCAGCGCGACGTGGGCGACCTGCAGTGCGGCGTCGCGGTGTCCGGACAGCGCGGCACCGGCGGTCATCGTCTGCATCCGCCCCTCGTCGGTCAACAGCGGAACCACCGTGTCCGCCACCAACTGCGGGGACAGGTCGCGGTCGTCGACGAGCAGCCCGCCACCCGCCTCGACCACGGGCAACGCGTTGAGCCGCTGCTCGCCGTTGCCGATCGGCAGCGGCACGTACACCGCGGGCAACCCGACGGCGGTCACCTCGGCGACGGTCATCGCCCCCGCCCGGCAGATCGCCAGATCGGCCGCGGAGTAGGCCAGGTCCATCCGGTCGAGATACGGCACCCCGACATACGGCGGATCGCCGGGTTGCGGCGGCGGCAACTCCAGCGTGTTCTTCGTGCCGTAGGCGTGCAGCACCGAGACACCGGCGGCGGCGATCTGTTTCGCGGCGCCGGACACTGCGCGGTTGAGCGACTGCGCGCCCTGCGAGCCGCCGAACACCAGCAGAACGCGCGCGTCCTCGGAGAAACCGAAGTGGGCGCGGGCCTCGGCGCGCAGCGCAGCGCGGTCCAGATCGGTGATCGCCGCACGGACCGGGGTGCCGACCACCTCGACGGGTCCGAGTCCGGGATCGCCCACCGCGGAGAGCACGCGGCGCGCCGACCGGGCGCCGACCTTGTTCGCCAATCCGGCGCGGGCGTTGGCCTCGTGCACCACGACCGGGACCCGGCGGCGCCACGCGGCCAGGTACGCGGGCAGCGCCACATATCCGCCGAAGCCGACGACGACGTCGGCGTGCACGGCGTCCAGGACACCGCGGGTCTCGCCGATGGCGCGCCGGATCCGCAGCGGCAGGTGCAGCAGATCGCGCGACGGTCTACGCGGCAGCGGCACCGGGGTGATCAGCTCGAGGTCATATCCCCTGGCCGGGACCAGCCGGGTCTCCAGACCGCGTGCGGTGCCCAACGCGGTGATGCGCACGGTGGGCTGCAGCGACCGAAGTGCGTCGGCGACCGCCATCGCCGGTTCGACGTGCCCCGCGGTGCCCCCGCCGGCGAGCACGACAGAGATCCCCCGGCGCTCCCGCCCCGACACGCTGCCGCTCACCCGTAACGCTGACCTTCCGTGGTGCGAGGCCGTCGGCCCTGCTGGCGCTGACCGGTCCGCTTGCCGACTTTCTGGGCCGTGGACCGCTGAACGCCTACATGATGCCTTGAGCCGCGCACCGGCCGATCGGCCGCCGGGGGTTTGCGTCGGGGTTCGTGGCGTGCCGGCCTGCGCGGTGCGGCCGCAGGCTTGTCCGGGCGCGACCGCAGCCGGTCGCGGACCCGCTCCAGCGGCGTCGGCACGTACGGCTCGGGTAGCGGCAGCCGCAACAGCCTGGTCACCCGGTCGTCGCCGCCGGCCCGTAGCGCGGCCACCGCCTCGGGTTCGTGCCGCGCGGCGTTGGTGATGATGCCGAGCATCAGCATCGTGGTCGCCGTGGACGTGCCGCCGGCGGAGATCAGCGGCAGCTGCAGTCCGGTGACCGGCAGTAGCCCCACCACGTAGCCCACGTTGATGAACACCTGGCCGAGCACCCAGGTGGTCGCGGTCGCGGTCAGCAGCCGCAGGAACGGGTCGGCCGAGCGGCGGGCGATACGCATCCCGGTGTAGGCGAACAGACCGAACAGGCCGAGCAGACCGGCCGCGCCGACGAAGCCGAGTTCCTCGCCGATGATCGCGAAGATGAAGTCGTTGTGGGCGTTGGGCAGATAACTCCACTTGGCGGTGCCCTGTCCGAGGCCGTCGCCGAAGATGCCGCCGTTGGCGAGTGCGAACTTGGCCTGTCTGGCCTGATAGCCCGAGCCCTGGGCGTCGGCGCTCGGATCGAGCCACGACTGCACCCGCGCGGACCGATAGCCCTCGGCCATCGCCAGCACGGCCGCCGACACCATCACCGCGAACAGCGAGCTGAGGAACACCCGCAGCGGCAGGCCGGCGTACCAGAGCAGCGCCAGCAGGATGATGCCGAGCGAGACGGTCTGCCCGAGGTCGGGCTGAGCGACGATCAGCGCCAGCGCGATGACGGCCGCGGGCACCAGCGGGATGAGCATCTCGCGCAGCGACGCCCGCTCCAGGCGGCGCGCGGCGAGCAGGTGTGCGCCCCAGATCGCGAAGGCGATCTTGGCCAGCTCCGAAGGCTGCATGGAGAGTCCGGCGACGACGAACCAGCCGCGGGAGCCGTTGGCGACCTTGCCGATGCCCGGGATGAGCACGAGGATCAGCAGCACGATGGTGAACGCGAAGCCGGGGAACGCCAGCCGGCGCATCGTGTTGACCGGCATCCGCAGCGCGGCGTAGAACGCGACCAGCCCGACTGCCGTCCACAGCACCTGTTTGGCGAACACCGCCCATGGCGAGCCGTCGGAGTCGTAGGAGTACACCCCCGACGCCGAGAGCACCATCGTCAGCCCGAGGGTGATCAGCAGCGCGGTCACCGCGATGATCAGATGGAACGACGTCATGGGGCGGCCCAGCCAGGCACCGAATCGGGTCCGGGGCAGCACGATCGCCGCCACGGGCGCGGACTCTGCCGCGCCGGCGGCCCCGGCCGTCTCGGTGTCTTCGGTGGTCCCGGATCCGGAGCGCCGCAACCGCGACAGGAAGGTGGCCACGGCCGGTTACCGGATGCCGGTGCGCACCGCGGCGGCGAACGCGTCCCCGCGGGCGCCGTAGCCGCTGAACTGGTCGAACGACGCACCCGCCGGCGCCAGCAGGACGGTGTCGCCGGTGCGGGCGAGCCCGCGCGCGGCCTCGACCACCGCCGCCATCACGGCGCCGGACAGCGACTCCCCGGACGCGTCGACCACTCGAGTCACATGCTTCACAGCTGACTCATTTGCCCCATGCACCCCAGAATCCTCCCCCGTCACCACCTCGACGACGGGGACATCCGGGGCGTGTCGCGATAACGCGTCGGCGATCACCGCGCGGTCGCGACCGATGAGGACCACCCCGGCCAGCCGGTCGGCGACCCCGGCGACCAGTCCGTCCACCGACGCACCCTTGAGCATTCCGCCCGCGATCCACACCACCCGGGGATAGGCGGCGATCGAGGCCTTGGCTGCGTGCGGATTGGTGGCCTTGGAATCGTCGACGTAGGTGACGCCGTCGATCACCTCGACGACCTGCGCGCGGTGCGGGCCGACCCGGAAGGACCGCAGCGCCGCGCTCACCGCGTCCGGAGCCACCCCGGCGGCGCGAGCCAGCGCGGCCGCGGCCAGCGCGTCGAGCACCCCGACCGGACCCGCGACCGGGATGTCGGCGGTGTGCGCCAACGCGACCTGCGAGCCGAAGGTGTTGTCGACGAGGACGCCGTCGCGGACCCCGAACTCACCGGCGGCGGGCTCGCCCAGCCGGAAGCCGGTGCGCACCGCGGCTGCTGCCCCGTCGAGCAGGCCGGCGGCCAGCGGGTCGTCGAGCCCGACGACGGCCACCCGGCCGTCGAGCACCCTGGCCTTGGCGGCGGCGTAGGCCGCCATCGACCCGTGCCAGTCGAGGTGATCCTCGGCGATGTTGAGCACCACCCCGGCGTCGGGCCGCACCGACGGCGCCCAGTGCAGCTGGAAGCTCGACAGCTCGACAGCCAGGATCTCGGCCGGTTCGGTCAGCATGTCCAACACCGGGTTGCCGATGTTGCCGCACAGCACCGCGCGCCGACCGGCGGCGAGCAGCATCGCGTGCAGCATCGAGGTCGTCGTGGTCTTGCCGTTGGTGCCGGTGACCACCAGCCAGCGCCGCGGCGGCCCGAACCAGCCCGCCCGGTCCAGCCGCCATGCCAGCTCGACGTCACCCCACACCGGGACGCCTGCCGCTGCGGCGGCGGCCAGCACGGGGGCCGCCGGCGGGAAGCCGGGGCTGGTGACGACCAGCGCGTAGTCGCCGATGGCCGCCACGGCCTCGGCGGTGGTGACCACGCGGGCCGGGGTGACCAGCCGCTGCAGTGCCAGCGGGTCGTCGTCGCAGATCGTCATCCGCACGCCGGTGGGTTCCAGTACCGCGCTGACCGAGCGGCCGGTGAGACCGGCGCCGGTGATCAGCACGCGGGTGCCGGGGGTGAGCGGATCGACGACCGCGCGCGTCATGTCAGGCTCCGACGGCGGTGAGCCACTCGCTGTAGAACAGCGCCACCCCGAGGCCGCAGGCGATGGCGGTGAGCAGCCAGAACCGGATGATGACGGTGGTCTCGGCCCAGCCGACCAGCTCGAAGTGGTGGTGGAACGGCGCCATCCGGAACACCCGCCTGCCGGTGGTGCGGAACGCCAGGATCTGGACCACCACCGAGGTCACCTCGGCGACGAACAGGGCGCCGAGCACGACGGCCAGGATCTCGGTGCGGCTGGTGACCGACAGGCCGGCGATGATGCCGCCCAGGCCGAGGGAACCGGTGTCGCCCATGAAGATCTTGGCCGGCGCGGCGTTCCACCACAGGAAGCCGATGCAGGCGCCCGCCGCGGCCGCGGCGATCAGCGCGAGGTCGAGCGGATCGCGCACGTTGTAGCAGCCCAGGCCCGGGCTGGTCGCACACGCGTTGCGGTACTGCCAGAACGTGATCAGCACGTAGGCCGCGCTCACCATCGCCATTGCTCCGGCGGCCAGCCCGTCGAGACCGTCGGTGAAGTTCACCGCGTTGGACCAGGCGCTGACGATGACGACACAGAACAGCACGAAGATCAGCGGCGCCATGGTGACCGTGGCGATCTCGCGGACGTAGGACAGCTCGGGGCTGCCCGGCGTCAACCCGTCGGCGTTGCGGAACTGCAGGGCCAGCAGGCCGAAGAGCACGGCGGCGGCCAGGATGCCGACGGTCTTGGCGGTCTTGTTCAGTCCGAGATTGCGGGCCCGCCGGATCTTGATCAGGTCGTCGATGAAGCCGACCACACCGAGCGCGGTGGCCAGGAACAGCACCAGCAGGCCCGAGGCCGACGGCCCTTCGCCGCCGAGCGCCACCCCGACCAGGTGGGTGCCCAGATAGCCGGCCCAGATGCCGGCGAGGATCGCGACGCCGCCCATCGACGGGGTGCCGCGCTTCTTGCGGTGACTGGGTGGGCCGTCCTCGCGGATCTCGTGGCCGAAGCCCTGCCGGGTGAACAACCGGATGAGCACCGGGGTCAGCAGGATCGACACCGCCAGCGCGATGCCGACGGCGATGAGGATCTGCCGCATCAGGCCTCCCGACCGGGCGGGCCGTCTGCGGCCAGTGCGTCGGCCAACGGGCCCAGCCCCGCCGAGTTCGACGCCTTCACCAGCACGACGTCACCGGGGGCGAGTTCCTCGCGCAGCAGGCTCAGTGCCGCGTCGGCGTCGGCCACCTGCGTCGCCTCCGAACCCCAGGAACCCTCCATGACCGCCCCCTTGTGCATGGCGCCCGCTGACCTCCCGGATCCGACGACGATGAGTCGAGACACATCTAAGCGCACCGCGAGCCGGCCGATGGCGTCGTGCTCGGATATCGAGTCGTCGCCGAGTTCGGCCATCTCCCCCAGCACCGCCCAGCTGCGACGCCTCCCTCCGCCGGACCGGGCCATCCAGGCCAGCGCCTTGAGGCCCGCCCGCATGGAGTCCGGGTTGGCGTTGTAGGCGTCGTTGACGACGGTGACGCCGTCGGCGCGGGTGCTGACCTGCATGCGGTGCCGTGACACCGGGCCCGCGTCGGCGAGCGCGGCGGCGACCTGCTCGACGGTGGCGCCGCATTCCAGCGCGACGGCCGCCGCACTGAGCGCGTTGGACACCTGGTGGTCGCCGTGTACGGCGAGGGCGACCGGCGCCGACTGCTGCGCGGTGTGCAGGGTGAACCGCGGCCGGGCCAACTCGTCGAGTGCCACCTCGTCGGCCCACACGTCGACGCCCCCGTCCTGGCCGGGGGCGCCGAGCTCCCGCGACACCCGCACCACCCGGGCCGGGGTCACCTCCGCCATCGCCGCCACCGCGGGATCGTCGGCATTGAGGATGACCACCCCTGACGCCGGAACAGCCTGTGGCAGTTCTGATTTCGTTGCCGCAATCGCTTCGCGCGAACCGAACTCACCGAGGTGCGCGGTGCCGACGTTGAGCACCACCGCGATCGACGGCGGCGCGATCGCGGCGAGCGCGGCGATGTTGCCGGGATGCCGCGCCGACATTTCCAGCACCAGGAAATCGGTCGAGGGGCCGGCGCGCAGCACCGTCCACGGGTGGCCGAGTTCGTTGTTGAACGATCCCGGCGGCGCGATGACCTCACCCAACGGGGCCAGCACGGCGGCGACCAGATCCTTGGTCGAGGTCTTACCCGACGATCCGGTGATCCCGATGATCCGCAGCCCGCCGGCGACCAGTTCGGCGGCGACCGCCGCTGCGAGCCGGGCCAGCGCGGCCAGCACCGCCGCCCCGGCACCGTCGGTGTCGTGTTCGAGTACCCCCGCACCGGCGTCGGGTGCGAGCGCGGCGGGACTGGGCTCGACAACGACCGCGGGCACCCCGACCGGCCGTGCTGCCAGCACCGCGGCCGCGCCCGCGGCCACCGCGCCGGCGGCGAAGTCGTGGCCGTCGGCCCGGGCGCCCGGCAGCGCCAGGAACAGCCCGCCCGGTGTGACAGCCCGCGAGTCGAACTCGACGGTGCCGGTGATGACGGTGGTGGCCGCGTCCTCCTCGGAGACGTCGGCGAGCCGGCCGCCGACGATCTCGGCGACCCGGGCGAGGGTGAGTTCGATCATCGGAGCTCATCCAGCGCGTCGGCCAGCTCGGTACGGTCGTCGAACGGGCGGGTGTGTCCGCCTGCAGTCTGCCCGGTCTCGTGACCTTTGCCCGCCACCAGGACGACATCGCCGGGGCGGGCCCAGGCCACCGCATGGGCGATCGCCTGCCGGCGGTCGCCGATCTCGACGACGTCAGCGCCGCCGCCTGCCGCCCGCGCGCCCGCGATGATCGCCGCCCGGATCGCGGCCGGATCCTCGCTGCGCGGATTGTCGTCGGTGACGACGACGAGATCGGCCAGCTCGGCGGCCACGGCGCCCATCGGTTCCCGCTTTCCGGGGTCGCGGTCGCCGCCGGCCCCGAAAACCACGCCCAGCCGCCCGGACGTCTGCGCGCGCAGGGTGTCGAGCACCGCGCGCAACGCGCCCGGTTTGTGCGCGTAGTCGACCAGCGCGAGAAAGTCCTGTCCGCGCTCGACCGCCTCCAGCCGGCCCGGGACGGTGGCCGTGCGCAGCCCGGGCGCCGCCTGCTCGGGTGACACCCCGACGGTGTCGAGCAGCGCGACCGCCAGCAGTGCGTTGGCGATGTTGTAGGCGCCGGGCAGGCTCAGCCGCAGCCCGTGGTGCACTCCGGCCGGATCGACGGCGGTGAACTCCTGCGCTCCGCCGTCGACCGGGCGAACGTCTTCGGCGCACCAGTCGGCGGGGCGGTCCGTCGCGCTGACCGTGACCGCGTGGTGCGCCCTGGCCGCCATGGCGCGCCCGTACTGGTCGTCGACGCACACCACCGAGACGGCCGCATGGGTCGGCGACTGCGGATCGAACAGTCGCGCCTTGGCGTCGAAGTACTCCTCCATCGTCGAATGGAAGTCCAGATGGTCGCGGGACAGGTTGGTGAATCCGCCCGCCGCGAAGCGCACGCCGTCCACCCGTCCGAGGGCCAGCGCGTGGCTGGACACCTCCATGACCACCGTGTCGACGCCCTGCTCGGCCATGACGGCGAGCAGCGCCTGCAGGTCAGGGGCCTCCGGGGTGGTCAGCGCGCTGGGCTGGTCGCGTCCGTCGATGCGCACCCCGACGGTGCCGATCAAGCCGGCGACCCGGTCGGCCGCGCGCAATCCGGCCTCGAGCAGATAGGTGGTGGTCGTCTTTCCTGACGTTCCGGTCACGCCGATCACCCGCAACTGCTGCGACGGGTGGCCGTACACCGTCGCCGCGACCGCGCCCAGCACGGAGCGGGGCTCGGGGTGCACCAGTACCGGGACGGCCGGAACGTCTCTGAGCAGGGCCGCTCCGCCCACATCGGTCAGGACGGCCACCGCACCGCCCGCCACCGCATCGGCGACGTAGTTCGCGCCGTGCGAGGTGGCGCCGGGAAGCGCAGCGAACAGGTCGCCGGGTAGCGCGTCCTGCCCGCGCAACGTCACACCCGTGACCCGGATGTCGGGCACCGGCAGGACCGCGGGAACGGCCCGCACCTGCTCGGCGAGGGCGGGGAGCCGGTATCCGGCGGGCTGGCTGGGGCGGAGCTTCATGGCGTTGACACAGTACCGATCTGCACCCGCGGCGGCGCCGACCGACCGAGCGGACTCAGGTGGCCTGCAGCGTGAGCGGCCGACCGGGGTCGGGAGACAGCGGCACGTTCTCCCGTCGCAGCAGCCACGACGCGATGTTGTGGAACAGCGGCGCCGCCGACGACCCGGGGGAACCGTCCGCTGCGCGGTGCGGGGCGTCCATCATGATGCCGATGACATAGCGCGGATCGTCCGCGGTGGCCATCCCGGCGAAAGTGATCCAGTAGACGTCGCTGTAGTAGCAGCCGCACGCGGGGTTGATCTGCTGGGCGGTGCCGGTCTTCCCGGCGATCTGATAGCCCTGCACGGCCGCCGCAGGCCCGGTGCCCTGCTGCACGCCCATCGGGTCGCGCTGCACCACGGCGCGGAACATGTCGCGCACGGTGCGCGCGGTCTGCGCCGAGACCACCGGGATGCCCTCGGGTCGCGGTTCCTCGGTGCGGGTGCCGTCGGGGGCGATCGTCGCCTTGAGGATGCGCGGCGGGATGCGCACGCCGTCGTTCGCGATGGCCTGGTACATCCCGGCCATCTGCAGCAGGGTCATCGAAAGGCCCTGTCCGATGGGGAGATTCGAGAACGTGCTGCCTGACCACTGGTGGATGGGCGGCACCAGGCCCGCGCTCTCACCGGGCAGGCCCACACCGGTGCGCTGGCCGAGGCCGAATTTGCGCAGCATCTCCGAGTAGCGCTCGGGCCCGATGCGCTCGGCGAGCATCAGCGTGCCGACGTTGGAGGACTTCCCGAACACCCCGGTGGTGGTGTACGGCATCACGCCGTGGCTCCAGGCGTCACCGACGGTGACCCCACCCATGTGGATGGAACCCGGTACCTGCAGCACCTCGTCGGGATTGGTCAACCCGTACTCGATGGCGGCGGCGGCCGCGACGATCTTGTTCACCGAGCCCGGCTCGAACGGCGAGGACACCGGAAGGTTGCCGATCTGACGCTTGTCCTGGCGGCCGATGTCCTGGCTGGGGTCGAAGGTGTTGTCGTTCGACATCGCGAGCACCTCAGCGGTTTTCGCGTCGAGCACCACGGCCGAGACGTTCTTGGCGCCGGAGGCGTCCTTGGCCATCTGCACCTGTTGCTGGACGTAGAACTGGATGTCGTCGTCGAGGGTGAGCTGAACGGTGGAACCGTCGACCGCATCGTGGCGGTTGCGGTAGCTGCCGGGGATGACCACACCGTCGGAGCCCCGGTCGTAGGTGACCGAACCGTCGGTTCCCGCCAACACGGCGTCCATCGAATCCTCGAGTCCGAGCAGTCCGTGGCCGTCCCAGTCGATCCCGCCGACGACGTTGGCGGCCAGTGACCCGCCCGGGTACTGGCGGATGTCCTGACGCTCGGAGCCCACCTCGGGGAACTCCGTGGTGATCGCATCGGAGATCCCCGGATCGACGGCGCGGGCGAGGTAGACGAACGTCTCGTTGCTCTTCAGCTTCTTCAGGACGGTCTTGGCGTCGGGTTTGTTGCCCAGCCGGGCCGCCACCGCGTCGGCGATCTCGGCGAGCCTGCGGTTGGTCTCGGGCGCCTCGTCGGATTTGGCCCGCGCCTCGTCGAGCATCTTGCGCACCTTGACGGGCTGGAACGTCAGCGCGCGGGCCTCGATGGTGAAGGCCAGCTTGTCCTCGTTGCGGTCGACGATGCTGCCGCGCACCGCCTTCTGGACGTCGGTGACCTTCAGCTGTCCGGCCGCCTCGGCGCGCAGCCCCTCGGCGCGTGGCACCTGCAGAGTGAACAGCTGACCGCCCGCGACGATCAGCAGCACGAAGATGACCGCCATACCGGCCCGCTGCCGGAACACGAATGACGAACTCTTCAAGCCGGTTTCACCGCCGGCCGTGGCGGCCTTGCGGACCCGCCGGGATTTCGCGGAGTGCCCCGGGGCCGGGCTGGTCCCGCGGACCTTGGCGGTGGTCTTGCCCCGCGGCGTGGCCCCCCGCGCCGCGCCGCGCCTGCTCACGCGCCGGCTCCGGGGACGGGTGTGAACTGTTCTCCGACGGCGGCCGGGCCGGGCTGCGGAGACGCAGCGTCGGCGGCCAGGTGATCCGGGCCGATGACCGCGGGCGGCGCGGGTGGCGCCGGCGCGGCAACCGGCGCCGGCGCGGCAACCGGTGCCGGTGCCGGCAGCGGCGCGGGCACCTGCGGCGCCGGTGCGAGGGGCAGCGCACCGGGCGCCGCCGGGACGGCGGCACCGGGGACGAGATGCGGTGCCCCACCCAGGGGTACGGCCGGTGTCAGCGGATTCTGGGTCACACGGACGGGCACCTCTCGAGTATCGACGACACGCGGCGAATTCCCGGCAGCCGGCGGCGGAGGCGGCGTGTCCTCGGGCAGCGGGGTGTTCAGCGGCGGCGGCGGAACGCCTTCGGCCGGTTTGGGTTCACCCACCACGATCCAGTTGCCCGCCGGGTCCTGGACCAGGTGGGCGGTGTCGCGCGAGGGGATCATTCCGAGCTTGCGGGCCGCCTCGGCCAGCGCGGGCGCGGCCTGCGCCTCGAGGACGTCGCGCTCGAGGGCCTCTTTCTGTTGCAGCAGGCCCTGATTCGTCTCGCGCAGTGCGCCCAGCTGATAGGACCGTTCGGCCGCGCCGGTGGACAGCCACAGTGTGATGCCGAGGCCGAGTCCGAGCGCGCCGATGACCAGCACGACGAACGGAACGCGGGCCAGCAGGGTGCGTGGGTTGAACTCCACCGAGGCCAGCTTGAGGATCAGCCGCTCGCGCAGCGGTGGGCGAACGACCTTCGGCGCCTTGGCTTTCCGGGCCTTGGCCCGCGCCTTGGCCTGGGTGGTGTTCTTGGGCCGTGCGGGCTGGCCGGCGGGCCGCCCAGTCGGCCGCGGAACCGGGCTGGTGTGGGGTGCCGACCTCGGGTCGCGCGTGGGGCGCGCACGACCGGGTGCGGCCTCGACACCTCGCCGAGTGGTGCGGGTCTGCTGGCGTGGCTTGCGCCGCTGGTCGCCGGGCACCGGAGTGGATCGCTTGGGCTTCATGGCTTCTTCCCTCTCCGGGCACTCAAGGGCCGTTCGGCGATTTTCTCCAGCGCGCGTAGCCGCACGGGGGCGCTACGCGGGTTGCGCTCGATCTCCTGCGCACTGGCCCGCTCGGCACCGCGGGTCAGTGCGGCGAATTCCGGCCCGTGGCCGGGTAATTCCACCGGGAGGCCCTCGGGGGTGCGCGATGCGGTGGCCGCGGTGAAGGCGGTCTTCACGATGCGGTCCTCCAGGGACTGGTAGGACATCACCGCGATCCGGCCACCACGGTCCAACGCGGCCAGCGCCGCCGGGATCGCGGCGCGCAGCGAGTCCAGTTCGGCGTTGACGGCGATGCGCAGCGCCTGGAATGTCCGCTTGGCCGGATGACCGCCGGTGCGGCGCGCCGGCGCGGGGATCGCGTCGTAGAGCAACTCGACCAGTTCCCCGGTGCGGGTGAACGGTGTGCGGCTGCGGCGGCGCACGATGTACGCGGCGATGCGGCCGGCGAAGCGCTCCTCGCCGAACTCGCGCAGGATCCGGCTCAGCGCCCGTTCGTCGTAGGTGTTGAGGATCTCCGCGGCGGTGAGTGGCGCGTCGGTGTCCATCCGCATGTCCAACGGGGCGTCGGCGCTGTAGGAGAACCCGCGGTCGACGCGGTCGAGCTGCATCGAGGAGACGCCGAGGTCGAACAGGAACCCGCTCACCGTTCCGTCCCATGGCGCGGCCCAGCTCCTGGCCTGGTCGAGCGCCTCGTCGATGCCGTCATAACGGGTCCGAACCAACAGGACCCGGTCGCCGAACGGAGCCAACCGGTCCCCGGCGATCCGCAGGGCGTCGGGGTCGCGGTCGAGTCCGATGAGCCGTAGCGCGGGCAGCTCGGTGAGGAAGCGGTGTGCGTGGCCGCCCGCACCGAGCGTGGCGTCGACGAGGACCGCGCCGCGACCGTCGGCGTGGTGCCGGGTCAGCGCGGGTGTGAGTAGTTCCAGGCAACGGTCCGCCAGGACCGGGATGTGCTGCTCCATCGCCACCCCCCGGGTGTGTGCCCCTGCACCGAGGTCCCTGTCCGAGTGCGCGGTCCTGGCGTCGGGGAAGTACGCCAGGGCCGGATCGGACAGAGGCCACGTTGCACGGGCCGGATCGAAGGCCGGTTCAGATGATGTCGCGCAGAGTTTCATCAGTCGCCGCGGAGAAGTTCTCTTCGTGGGTCTGCTGGTACTCCTGCCAGGCCGCGGCGTCCCAGATCTCGAGGTAGTCGACCGAACCGATCACTACGCAGTCCTTCGACAGGTTCGCGTAGCGGCGGTGGTCGGACGACAGCGTGATCCGGCCCTGGGCGTCTGGGTGTTGTTCGTCGGTGGCGGCAGCCAGGTTCCGCAGAAAAGCACGCGCGTCCGGGTTGCTGCGCGATGCCTGCGAGGCCCGGCGGGCCAGCTTCTCGAATTCCGCCCGCGGATAGACGGCGAGGCTGTGGTCCTGACTCTTGGTGACCATCAACCCCCCTGCCAGCGCGTCGCGGAATTTGGCGGGCAGTGTGAGCCGCCCTTTGTCGTCGAGCTTCGGCGTGTAGGTGCCCAGAAACATCCTGGCCACCTCCTGCCACTCAGAGCCCCGGTCGCTCCGATGTACGCCACTTTACCCCACAATCCCCCACTTTGCGCCATTGATGGCCCTCAATTTGGCCGTGCACCCCCACATCCAGCCCCGACAGGCCGTGCGGTGGCGCCCTTAGGCGTCGATCGCAGCTGAAAGCGCAGGTCAGTCCCGGTGGGGTGGAGTGGGGGATGCAGACACGAAAAAGGGGTAGCCCCTGCGGGCTACCCCTCGAGATCGCGGCGAGTCGTTACTCGTCGAAACGGCGGCGGAAGCGGTCCTCCATGCGGCTGGTGAACGAGCCGCCGTGGGTGCCCTTCTGGCGCTTCTGGCGCGAGGCACCCGTCTCGGGCGCCGATCGCTCCCGACCGCCCACCACCCGCGGCCCGGTCATCGCGAAGATGACACCGCCGAACATCACGATGAAGCCGATCACCGACAGCACCGGCAGGCTGCCGATCCAGGTCGCCTTGAACGCCACACCGGACACGAGCATCGCCAGGCCGAGGACGAAGAGCGCGACGCCTTGGAGCCGGCGCCGCGCCGACGGCGCGCGAAGATTCCCACCGCGCACACTCGACGCGAATTTGGGATCCTCGGCATACAGCGCGCTCTCGATCTGATCGAGCATGCGCTGCTCATGATCGGAGAGTGGCATTCGTCCCTCCTCGCCGCCTGCGGCCATTCGTTCAAACGTGGGAGTGCCCGCGTTTACGGAGCACTAACTCAATAGTACGAGGTCGATCTGGCCCGTACCACCTACTTCGTCCGACGATTGTATGACCTGCGCCGCCCGTGGGAATCCCCACCCGGTCCCCCTGATAATGGGACGCGGAGCTGCTCGCAGGGCTCCGCCCGAACACCCCCCGAAGGACAGAGGATCCGGCCAGTGGCGACGCATCTGATCGACCTGTCGCCGGCCGACATGCAGCACCGGCTGACCGATGCGCTGAGCATCTACGTCGACGCCATGCGCTACCCGCGGGGCACCGAGGAGCAGCGCGCGTCGATGTGGCTGGAGCACACCCGCAGGCGGGGCTGGAAGGCCGTCGCGGTGGTCGCGACACCGGATGCCGGCCCGACCGACGTCGACCCCGCCGAACTGACCGGCGCGCCGATGCTGGGGGTGGCCTACGGCTACTGCGGCGCACCCGACCAGTGGTGGCAGCAGCAGGTGGTGTCCGGCCTGCAGCGCGTGGGCGCGGAGCGCGAACGCATCTCCGAGTTGATGGGCGACTACTTCGAGCTTACCGAGCTGCATATCGCCCCGCACGCGCAGGGTCAGGGCCTCGGTGAGGCACTGATACGCAGACTGCTGGCCGGCCGGGCCGAGCGCCACGTGTTGTTGTCGACGCCGGAGATCAACGGAGAGGCCAACCGGGCCTGGCGGCTGTACCGCAGGCTCGGCTTCAGCGACGTCATCCGCGGCTATCACTTCGCCGGCGATCCCCGCCCGTTCGCGATCCTGGGCCGCGCACTGCCGCTGTAGTCGGGCATCTGGCACGATGACCCCGTGCGCGCCCGCCGACACCGTACCCGCCTGGTGGCGTGGGTGCTGTTGCTGTTGATGCTGCCGATGGTGGTCGGCTGCGTGCGCATCCGCACCTCGATCACGGTCTCCCCCGACGACCGGGTGTCCGGTCAGATCGTCGCCGCGGTCAAGCCGCGCTCGGACGACGACAAAGGTCCTCAGCTGCTGAACAACCTGCCCTTCGCCACCAAGGTCGCGGTCTCGGAGTACAGCCGCGACGACTACGTCGGCTCCCAGGCGGTGTTCTCCGACCTCACCTTCGCCGAGCTGCCGCAGCTGGCGAACATGAACCGCGACGCGGCGGGCGTCGACATCTCCCTGCGCCGCGCCGGCAACCTGGTCATCCTCGAGGGTCGGGTGGACCTGACGTCGTTGAGCTCACCCGACGCCGACGTGACGCTGTCGGTCTCCTTCCCCGGCGAGGTGACCTCGACCAACGGCGATCAGCTCAGCTCCGACATCGTCGAGTGGAAGCTCAACCCCGGCGTGGTCAGCACGCTGAACGCCCAGGCGCGCTACACCGACCCGAGTGCCCGGTCGTTCACCGTCGCCGCCATCTGGTTGACCGTGGCCTCTGTCGTGGTGGCCGGGATCATCGGCGGGCTGGCCTGGCACAGCCGCGACCGCTCCCCCAAGGTGGGCGACCCCGCACCCACCGACCCCTGAGGTTCGGCGCGGCCGGACCTCATACGCACTACTGTCTATGCCTTGGGGGCGAACAAGGCCGGAGAAAGGGGCGCCTGCTGAGCGTGGATGCTGCGGCACCGTCAGCCGTCGAGCTGGCCCGAGCCGTCACCGATCAGTTGCGGGAGTATCTGTCGATCCGCCGTCGCGACGCCGCCTACATCGGCGCCGACTACGCCGAGCTCACCGCCGCGCTCGAGGAGTTCGTGCTGCGCGGCGGCAAACGCCTGCGTCCCGCATTCGCCTACTGGGGCTGGCGCGCGGTGACCGATCAGCAGACCGCCGAGCCGGCCACCCTGCGATTGTTCGCCGCGCTGGAGCTGCTACACGCCTGCGCCCTGGTCCACGACGACGTGATCGACGCGTCGGCCACCCGCCGCGGCCTGCCCACCGTGCACCGGCACTTCACCGACCGCCACCGAGACCAGAACTGGCACGGCTCGTCCGAACAGTTCGGCATCTCGGCGGCGATCCTGGCCGGCGACCTGTCGCTGGTGTGGGCCGACGACATCGTCGCCACCGCCGACCTGCCGGTCGACGCCCACCGGCGGGTGCAGCGCGTCTGGGCCGACATCCGCACCGAGGTCCTGGGTGGGCAGTACCTCGACATCGTCGCCGAATCCAGTCGCGCGGAGTCCGTGGCGTCGGCGATGAACGTCAACACCTTCAAGACCGCGTCCTACACGGTGTCGCGTCCGCTACAGATGGGTGCCGCCGCGGCCGCGGACCGCCCCGACGTGCAGCAGATCTTCCACGAGCTCGGCACCGACCTCGGGGTGGCGTTCCAGCTGCGCGACGACGTGCTCGGCGTCTTCGGCGACCCCGCGGTCACCGGCAAACCCTCCGGTGACGATCTGCGTTCGGGTAAGCGCACGGTTCTGTTGTCGGAGGCCCTCGAGCTGGCAGACAAGACCGATCCGCACGCGGCCGAAGTCCTGCGGGCCTCCATCGGCACCGACCTGTCCGACGCGCAGGTGCGCGAGGTGTGCTCGGCGATCGAATCGGTGGGCGCCCTCGCCGCCGTCGAGGATCGCATCGAACTGCTGTTCCGCCGGTCGCTGGACTTGCTGGACTCCGCCCCTATCACTGCGCAGGCGAAGGTCGGGCTCTCCGAGCTCGCCGGATTGGCCGCCAACCGGTCTGCCTAGATCGGCGAACGCGAACATGGCATCACCTGCGCTCAACCCAGCGACCCGGCTGCTCGCCTTCGTCCGGTCAGGCGAGGCCAAACCGGCCCTACTCGGATGCCTCGGCGCGCTGCTGATCGCGCTCGGTGCGGCCGGCGCGGGCAGCACCCGCCTGCACGATCCGCTGCTCGAATCGCTGCACCTGTCGTGGCTGCGCTTCGGTCACGGGCTGGTGCTGTCGTCGGTGCTGCTGTGGGGTGGCGTCGCGCTGATGCTGATCGCCTGGCTGTGGCTGGGCCGGCGGGTGGTCGGCGACGATCCGGCACGCCGGCCCAGCGAGTACACCCTGATCGCGACGACGGGGATCTGGCTGCTGCCGCTGCTGCTGTCGGCGCCGGTGTTCAGCCGCGACACCTACTCCTATCTCGCCCAGGGTGCACTGCTGCGTGACGGCTTCGACCCCTACGTCGTCGGCCCGATCGCGAACCCGAACTCGCTGCTCGACGACGTCAGCCCGATCTGGACCACCACCACGGCGCCCTACGGACCGGCGTTCATCCTGGTCGCCAAATTCGTCACCATGCTGGTCGGCAACGACGTGGTCGCCGGGACGATGCTGCTGCGGCTGTGCATGCTGCCGGGACTGGTACTGCTGATCTGGGCGGCTCCGCGGGTGGCCCGCCATGTGGGCGCCAGTGGTGCGTCGGCACTGTGGATCTGCGTGCTCAATCCGCTGGTCATCATTCACCTGATGGGCGGCGTGCACAACGAGATGCTGATGGTCGGACTGATGATGGCCGCGCTGGCGCTGACCCTGGCCCGCCACCCGGTCGGCGGGGTGAGCCTGATCGCCGTGGCCGTCGCCGTCAAGGCCACGGCCGGTCTGGCCCTGCCCTTCATGGTCTGGGTGTGGATGCGCCAGCTCCGCGATCAGCGCGGCTACCGTCCGCCGCGGGCGTTCGCCGTCGCCACCGCCGCGTCGGTGCTGATCTTCGGCGCCGTCTTCGCGGTGCTGTCGTGGCTGGCCGGAGTGGGCCTGGGCTGGCTGACCGCGCTGGCCGGGTCGGTCAAGATCATCAACTGGCTGACGCTGCCCACGGCCGTGGCCAACCTGACCAACGCGGTGGCCGGACTGTTCCTCCCGGTGAACTTCTACGCCGTCCTGGAGGCGACCCGCATCGCCGGTGTCGCGATCATCGCGATCACCCTTCCCCTGCTGTGGTGGAGGTTCCGTCACGACGACCGCGAGGCCCTCATCGGCATCGCCGCGGTGATGGGCGTCGTGGTGCTGTTCGTGCCCGCCGCGCTGCCGTGGTACTACACCTGGCCGCTGGCGGTGGTCTCCGCGCTGGCCCGCTCCCGGCGGGACATCGCGCTCATCGCCGGGTTCTCCACCTGGATCATGGTGATCTTCAAACCCGATGGGGCGCACGGGATGTACTCGTGGCTACATGTGGCGCTGGCCACCGGCTGCGCCGCGCTGGCGTGGTACTCGATCAGTAAGCCGGTCAGTAAGCCATCGCCTGGGCCCGGCGCACCACCTCACGGGCCTGATGGGAGTGCAGCGCGTCGACCGGCCTGGCGTTGGGCTGCGGTTCGGTCGAACCGTCCCGGCTGATCGTCAGCGAGGAATCCGGGGTGAACAGCCAGCGCACGATCTCGGTGTCGTCGTAGCCGCCGTCCCGCAGCACCACCAGCAGACCGGGCAATGCCTTGGCGACGCGCCCGCGACTGTCGAAGAAGATCTTGGGCACCACCAGTTTCCCGTTGCGGCGCACCGCCATCAGGTGCCCTTCGCGCAACTCGTGGTGCACCCGGGTGACGACCATGCCGAGCAGTTCGGCGACGGCGGGCAGATCGTAGACGGGTTCGTCGGGGTCGAGGACGTCGTCGGCGGCGGGAATGCTCACGCTGCCGAGTCTAGGGGCCGCCGGCCGACTCGTAACATGTGTTCGGTGCAGCCGACTCCGCCGACGGATCCTCTGGTGGGTGCGGTGCTGGACGGGCGCTACCGCGTCGACGCCCCGATCGCCACGGGCGGCATGTCGACGGTCTACCGCGGGCTGGACGTCCGGCTCGACCGGCCGGTCGCGCTGAAGGTGATGGATTCCCGCTACTCGGGCGACCAGCAGTTCCTCACCCGATTTCAGCGCGAGGCCAGAGCGGTCGCACGGCTCAAGGATCCCGGCCTGGTCTCGGTCTACGACCAGGGGATCGACGGCAGGCACCCGTTCCTGGTGATGGAACTCGTCGAGGGCGGCACCCTACGCGAGCTGCTGCGCGAACGCGGCCCCATGCCGCCGCACGCCGCGGCCGCGGTGCTGGCCCCGGTGCTGTCCGGGCTGGCCGTCGCCCACCGCGGTGGACTGGTGCACCGCGACGTCAAACCCGAGAACGTGCTCATCTCCGACGACGGCGAGGTGAAGATCGCCGACTTCGGCCTGGTGCGCGCGGTCGCCGAGGCGCAGATCACCTCCACCAGCGTCATCCTCGGCACGGCGGCGTACCTGTCCCCCGAACAGGTCGGCACCGGCAGCGCCGGCCCCCGCAGCGACGTCTACTCCGTCGGTATTCTCGCCTACGAAATACTCACCGGCACAACGCCGTTCAACGGCGACAGCCCGCTGGCGGTGGCCTATCAGCGGATGGACCACGACGTCCCGGCGCCCAGCACGGTGATCGCCGGGGTGCCCGCGGAGTTCGACGAGCTGGTGCTGCGTGCGACCGCCCGCGACCCCGCCGACCGGTTCGCCGACGCCCTCGAGATGGGCGCCGCCCTCGACGATGTGGTCGATGAGCTCGGACTACCGCCGTTCCGGGTACCCGCGCCGCGCAATTCCGCCGAGCACGCGTCGGCCGCGCTGTACCACAGCCGGCTGCCCGATCAGCAGGCCACGACCGCCACACATCATCAGCCGGCCCCGTCGCCGTCACCCTCGCAGCAGCCGCCCGAGCCGCCGCGGCACCACACCCGCGTCATGGAGGCCCCTGCGGTCAAGGACCGATTCGCCGGGATCGACATCGCCGACTTCCACTGGGCGCGTCAGCGCGCCAAGCGGGTGCTGTTGATGTGGGTGATCGCGGTGATCACCCTGACCGGGCTGCTGGCCGCGGGCGCGTGGACGCTCGGCAGCAATCTGCCCAACCTGCTCTAGTCGCGCAGCATCTCCGCGACCAGGAACGCCAGCTCCAGACTCTGCTGGGTGTTCATCCGCGGATCGCACGCGGTCTCGTAGCGGCCGGCCAGATCGGAATCCGAGATGTCCTGCGCGCCGCCGAGGCATTCGGTGACGTTCTCGCCGGTGATCTCGACGTGGATGCCGCCCGGATGGGTGCCCAGCGCGCGGTGCACCTCGAAGAAGCCCTGCACCTCGTCGACGATGCGGTCGAAGTGCCGGGTCTTGTAGCCCGTCGAGGACTCGTGGGTGTTGCCGTGCATCGGATCGCACTGCCAGATCACCTGGTGTCCGGCGGCCTGCACCTTCTCGATGATCGGCGGCAGCAGGTCGCGCACCTTGTGGTTGCCCATCCTGGTCACCAGGGTCAGCCGGCCCGGTTCGTTGTGCGGGTCGAGTCGCTCGACGTACTCGACCGCCGTCTCCGGCGTGGTGGTCGGGCCGAGCTTCACGCCGATCGGGTTGGCGATCGTCTCGACGAACGCGATGTGGGCGCCGTCGAGCTGGCGGGTGCGCTCCCCGATCCAGACGTAGTGCGCGGACAGATCGTAGAGCCGCGGTTCGGGGCGCTCGGCCGGGAAGTCCGTGGACAGCCGCAGCATCGCGCGCTCGTAGTCGAGCACCAGCGCCTCGTGGCTGGCGAAGATCTCGGCGGTCTTCAGATTCGGGTCGTTGACCCCGCAGGCGTTCATGAAGCGCAGCCCGCGGTCGATCTCGCCGGCCAGCGCCTCGTACCGCGCGCCCGCGGGAGAGGTCCGGACGAACTCCCGGTTCCAGTCGTGCACCAGGTCCAGTGAGGCCAGTCCGCCGGAGGTCAGTGCGCGCACCAGGTTCATCGCGGCACTGGCGTTGGCGTAGGCGCGGACCAGGCGCGACGGGTCATGTTCGCGCAGCGCCGCGTCGGGGGCGAAGCCGTTGATCATGTCGCCGCGGTAGGACCGCAGGCCGAGGGCGTCGATGTCGGCCGAGCGCGGTTTGGCGTACTGCCCGGCGATGCGCGCCACCTTCACCACGGGCATGCTCGCGCCGTAGGTCAGCACGACCGCCATCTGCAGCAGCGTGCGGATGTTGGCCCGGATGTGCGGCTCGGTGTTGTCGGCGAACGTCTCGGCGCAGTCACCGCCCTGCAGCAGGAACGCCTCACCGCGCGCCACATCGGCCAGCAGCGACTTCAGCCGCTCGATCTCCGAGGCCACGGTGATCGGCGGCACGCTCTCCAGCACGGTCCGCATCGCCGAGGCCACTTCGGGGTCCCAGCTGGGCTGCTGCAGAGCCGGCCGGGCGAGCGCGGCGTCGAGCCGTTGCCGCAGATCATCGGGCAGCGGCGGCAGGTCTGGCAGCTGTTCGATGGGAACGTCGACGGTCCAGTTCACCTGTCAATGGTAAGTCAGGCCCGGGGCCGGCCATCCAGGCCGACCACCCCGGTCATGATCTGGTACCGCAGCAGATTGTGCTTGGCGTCGACGAGCGCGTCGTGCGCGTCGCGGGGACGCGGCGGCATCCGGGGCGAACCGCGCTCCTCCCAGAACTGGCGCAGCTCCCGGGTGAACCGGGGCATCTCGGGCGGCAGGCTGGTCATGGGGCCCCACAGCTGACAGAGCACCACATGGTCGTAGGCGCCCACCCAGGCCCACAGTTCGATCGATTCGGGGCCGTCGATGCCGAAGAAGTCCTCCAGCTCCTCCCGGATCTGTCTGCGCGACCGCCATACCTTCGACGACGGGGACGGCAGCTTGGGCAGCACGTGTTTGCGAACCCAGCTGCCGGCTCGCTCGGGGTCGAATTCGGTGGACACCGCGTAGTACTCGCGGCCGTCCTCGGCGGCCACCCCGATCGAGATCAGCTCGATGGTCCGGCCGTTGTCGATGAACTCGGTGTCGTAGAAGTAGCGCATCAGACCCCGACCGCCTGCGACTCCGGAGCGGGTGCCGCGTGGATCTCCCGGTCGAGCTGTTCGTCGACCTGGGCGTCGTCGGGGAAGTGCGGTTCGCCGGCGATCACGTGCTGCAGCCAGAGCTTGGCCTGTACGACGGGCCGGCGCAGCCGCCGTTCGCGCTCCAGGGCGCGGTGCATCTTGCGCGGCCGGCTGGTGTAGCGCCACCGGGCCCACGGCGCATGCGGACGCGACAGCCGCAGCGCGCCGACGAACAGCAGCGGCGTGATGAACATGCCGACCAGACCCGTCCACACCTTGCCCTTGAACAGCACCACCACGGCCAGAGCGAGGGTGAGAGCCGCCAGTGCGATCACACTGGCCCTGGCGGCGAGGGTGTGGTCGTGCTCCCAGATCCCCACATCGAAGAACGACAGCGGATTGAAACCGAGGATGAGCAACCCGGCCACCGCGACCGCGGCGAAGACCGCGTCCACCGAGGTTCGCCCGTCCTCGGACCAGTACACGTCGGACAGGTGCAGGATCAGCGCGAATTCGTCGAGCACCAGGGCGGCGCCGATCCCGAAGACGGTGGCGGCCACGGTCATCTCCGGTACGCCCCCGTTGATGGTCAGCGTGACCATCGTCAGACCTGACAGCAACACCAGCACCACCCCGATGACGACGTGATGGATGTGGGTGCCGCCCGCGGCGGAGATGTTGCGCGGCTGCCACCACCGCCGCGGGGCGTCGCTGTCGGCGTGGCTGCGGATGTAGCGCACGATCGTGCGGGTCACCAGGAACGTCAGCAGGAACGCGATCAGGCAGAACAGCAGCGGCAGCCGGTCGGAGGTCAGGAAATCCAGCCGCAGCTGCAGGCTCTCGTGCACGGTCGAGAACTTACGCCGCGCGCGAGCCGTCACCACCGGGATGCCACTCGACTCGCCGGGCCACCGATAGTCTGTTCGGCGACATGAGTACTCGGCGGTCGCCTGCCTGGGCGCCAACCCTCGCGTGGCGGCTGTTCTGCCTTCTGACAGTCGCCGCACTCGGCTACGCCGGATGGCGCCTGCTGGGCCATGTGCCCTACCGCATCGACATCGACGTCTACCGGATGGGTGGCCAGGCCTGGCTGGACGGCAGGCCGCTCTACGCCGACGACGCCACGTTCCCCACGAAGATCGATCTCGATCTGCCGTTCACCTACCCCCCGCTGGCGGCGATCGCGTTCGCACCGTTCACCTGGGTCCCGCTGGACGTGGCGAGTATGACGATCACCGCCATCACACTGGTGCTGCTGATCGTCGCGATGGCGATCGTGCTCACCCGCCTGGACGTGGCGCCGCCGGACCGGGTGACATCCGAGCCGCTGTGGTTGCGGCGGGCCTGGCTGGCGGCCGCGATCGTCGCCGCGGCGGCGATCCTGTGCGAGCCGATCAAAGCGAACTTCGACTTCGGGCAGATCAACGTCGTGCTGATGACGCTGGTGATCGCCGACTGCGTGCCGCGCCGCACGCCGTGGCCACGCGGTCTGCTGCTCGGGCTGGCGATCGCGCTCAAACTCACCCCGGCGGTGTTCCTGCTCTACTTCCTGCTGCGCCGCGACGTCCGGACGGTGCTGACGACCGCGGCGTCGGTGGTGACGCTCACCCTGGTCGGCGTCGCGTTCGCCTGGCGGGATTCGTGGGAGTACTGGACGCACACGCTGCGCGACACCGACCGGATCGGTGCGGCGACGCTGAACACCAACCAGAACATCGCCGGTGCGCTGGCCCGGATCGGGCTCGGGGAAGACGTCCGCTTCGCCGTCTGGGTGGCGGCCTGCCTCGCGGTTCTGGGGCTGACGGTGTGGGCCGCACGGCGTGCACTGCGGGCCGAGGAGCCCCTGCTCGCCCTGATCTGTGTGGCGATGTTCGGGCTGGTGGTCTCACCGGTGTCGTGGTCGCACCACTGGGTGTGGTCGCTGCCGACGGTGGTGGTGACTGCCGTGGTGGCCTACCGGCACCGCAACACGGCGCTGGCGGTGGTCAGTGCGGCCGGCCTGGTGCTGATGGTGTGGTCGCCGTTCACGTTGATGCCCAAGCATCGGGAGACCACAGCCTCGCTGTGGCGTCAGCTGGCCGGCGGTTCGTACGTGTGGTGGGCGATCGCGGTCATCGTCGCGGCGGCGACGGTCACCGCGCTGGCCGCCCGGCGCAACGACGGCGCGTCCGTCGGTACGCCGCCGGTCCCCGCGACGCGCTAGCTAGCCGGCAAGCCGCGGAGCGGGCCGCTCGACCGGCTTGCCCTCTTTGACGTCGGCGGCGTACAGGTCGACGTACTCCTGACCGGACAGCCGCATCAGCTCGTACATGACCTCGTCGATGACGGCACGCTCGATGAAGCGGTTACCGGCCAGCCCCTCGAAGCGGCTGAAGTCCATCGGCTTGCCGAACTTGACCTCGACCTTGCCGAACCGCCACATCTTGCTGCCGGGGGGGTTCACCGAGTCGGTGCCGATCATCGCGACCGGGATCACCGGCACGCCCGTCTCCAGCGCGAGCCGCGCCAGACCGGTCTTGCCCTTGTAGAGCCGCCCGTCCGGGGACCGGGTGCCCTCGGGATACATCCCGAGCAGCTTGCCCTCGCCGAGAATGCGTTCGGCGGTGGCCAGCGCGGCCTGGGCGGAATCGGCGTCGGTGCGGTCGATCGGCACCTGGCCGGCGACGGTGTAGAACCAGCGCTGGAACCAGCCCTTGAGGCCGGTGCCGGTGAAGTACTCGGCCTTGGCCAGGAAGGTGATGCGCCGGCTGACGACGAGCGGCTTGTAGAAACTGTCCGCGACGGCGAGGTGGTTACTGGCCAGAATCGCCGCGCCGGAACGCGGAATGTTCTCCAGGCCTTCGACTTTCGGACGGCCGAGCAGCGACAGGATGGGGCCCATGAAGATGTACTTGAACAGCCAATACCACATGGGCCCCTCCGAATCGACTGCACCGGACGGTGCACTGCGACAACTTTACCCAGGCGTTGTGGGTACGACCACAGCGGAAGACCTCACTCCTGAACGGTCACCGGGATGCTCTGGTAGCGACCCGGCCCGGAGGGCGGCGGCGGGCCACCCGACGGCGGCGGCGGTGGCGTTGGCGGACCGTCGCCCGGCGAGTCCGGCCCGGAGGGTTCATCGGCGGCGTCCATGTCCTCCAGGACCGCGCGTAGCACCGTGAGCAGCGTGACGCTGTGTTCGGCGACGATCGACAGCAGGGGGTGCTGTTCGCCGCGCACGCCCGCCGCCAGTGCACACACCGGGCACCACACCTGTTGGCAGGCCCCCGGCTGGTCCGCGGCCGCGGCGGCCCGCGCCGCGGCGAAGCGGACCGCAGGATCCAGGCGGTCGAGGATCGCCTGCGCGAGCGCTCGCAGTTCGGCACCGATCTCGGGGTGTGCCCCAGTCACGCTGGCCATACCTCCGGATTGGGTCGAAAACGTACCGTCAGTTCGCTGCCCCGCAGCGCGGCGTCGGTCACGATGCATCTGCGCAGTACGGATGCCAACCGGACGCGGCGGCGCATACCGCCTGCGCCGATGATCAGGTCATCGTCCACCCGGCCCAACGTCAGTTCGGCGGAGTCGACCTGCGGCAACTCTAACCGCATCCGGTAGACCGCTTCGAGACCCGTGCCCGATTCGCGGTCGACCACCGGGCGAATGGGCGCAGGCGGCGCTGCACCGTCGCGTCTGCGGGCGGCCTCGAGCAGTTCGGCCAGCGCCTTGGGTCCGATCGGCTCGCCCGCGACGTGCGGAACCATCACCAGCGCCACGTCGCCGATCACCGAGTCCAGATGGTCGAGCACCGCGCGCTGCTCGGCGATCCGCTCGGCGTACCAGTCGAAGGCGGGATGCTCGGGCAGGTTGCGGTATTCGAAGGAGTCGTCCTGCAGCAGCACCTGGTTGACGATGAGTTCCTCGACTCGCACGCCCATCAGCGCCAGCGAACCCAGGGTGCGGGCCGCTTCGGCCGCGACGACCCGCTCGGCGGTGAGCACGAGGTGGGCGGCCACGCGTTCGGCGTCGGTGAGCAGTTCGCCCAGTCGCGCGGTCGCGATGTCGACGCGTTCGACCAGCGCCACCACTGCCGCGGCGGCGCCGTCGTCGAACGTTCCGGACAGCCGGCGGTGCCGCGGCCACGCCCGCTCCAGGTACAGGCCGAACGTCGCGGGCAGCGTCAGCATGCGCAGCGCGTCGGCGGTAGACGCACAGTCCACGACGACGTGGTCCCACCGGCCGCAGGACGCGAGTTCCCCCACCTCGTGCAGGCCGAGCACCTCCTGGATGCCGGGCAGTGCCGAGAGTTCCTCCGGCGCAATGTCTCCCACGTCGGATTCTGGGAACCGGTCGGCAATCGGGCCCGCGATCTCCCGCCAGCGCTCGGCGAGCAGCGCCAGCGTGTCCAGTGCCAGCGCATCGAGCGAACCGCCGGCCGCGGGCGCGCCGGTCTCGAGGTCGGCGAGCACCCGGGTGGGTTCGCGACGGCCGGTCGGGGTGACCGTGACGCCGAGGACATCGCCGGTGGAGTGGGCCTGGTCGGTCGAGACGATGAGCACCCGCAGGCCCGCGGCGGCGTCGCGCACGGCAGTGGCCGTCGCCAGCGTGGATTTGCCTACTCCACCCTTGCCGACGAACAGACTTATCCGGGCCGTGGCGTCACTCTGGTTCACTCAGCCTCGACCCGTTTCTTCAGGTCCTTCAGCGCGGTGTCGATGAGCCGGCGCTCGGCCTTGCGCTTGAGCAGACCGATCATCGGGATCATCAGATCGACCGCCAGTTCATAAGTGACTTCAGTACCCGATCCTTTGGGCGTCAACCGATATGCGCCCTCCAGGGATTTCAGCAGGGAACTCGACACCAATGTCCAGGTCACCGATCGGCCGTCGGCGGGCCACTGGTAGGCCAGCACCATGGTGTCCTTGAGCACGGACGCGTCGAGCACCAGCCGCGCGGTCTTGGGGTTGCCGTCGGCGTCGGTCTCGAGCACCTCGGTCTCCCGGTACTCCTTGACCCAGTCCGGGTAGGAGCCGATGTCGGCGATGACGTCCATCACCGTCGCAGGATCGGCATCCATGTAGATCGTCTGCGCCGTCTTGTCCGCCACGTGCCCCTCCTTACGCAGAAATCTACCCTGCTCCGTCGAGCCGGCCACGCCGTCAGGCCAGCCGGGACACTCCGACCGGGCGGCCCGCCTCGAGGACGGCTTTGAGCTCGAACGCCATCCGCTTGCCTGCGACGCGACGTTCGTGGTTCAGCTTGGCGAGATTCATTTTCGCCAGTTCCCACGCTGCCGCACCGGACGGTTCGGCGTGCAGGAAATAGTGCAGGATCACCCCGTCGAGGGAGGGCTCCAGCCAGACTTCCATCGATCCGGTCAGTGCGCCCGTCACCGTCCAGCGCTGGCCGACCGGGCCGCGGTCCTGTACGACGGTCAGCCGCAGATCGGGCCACCACCTCCGCCAGTTCGACGGGTCGGCGACCATTCGTCCCACGTCGGCGGGATCAGCGGCGACGAAGGTCTCGTCGGCGATCTGGACGCTGTTCATCGCCGTCCAGCTTCACATATGCGTCAGGACCGCAGTGCGGCGGCCGACTACGCTGTGTGTTCGTGCGTGAGTTCAGTGTTCCCGCGACTTTCACTCTCGGAGAGCACGACACCGTCGTCGGCTCCGTGTTCGAGCACGAACGCGATGATCCCGACCATGTGATCTTCCGGCGCCTGGTGGACGGTGCCTGGACGGATGTGACGTGCGCGCAGGCGGCCGCGGCGGTCCGGTCGGCCGCGCTGGGTCTGATCGGGCTCGGCGTGCAGCCCGGCGACCGGGTCGCGGTGCTGTCGGCGACCCGCTACGAGTGGCCGATCATCGACTTCGCGATCCTCGCGGTGGGCGCGCTGACCGTCCCGATCTACGAGACCAGTTCGGCCGAACAGGTGCGGTGGGTGCTGTCGGACTCCGGCGCGGTGGTCGCGGTCGCCGAGACAGACGACCACGCCGAGCGGATCGAACAGCTGCGGGCCGAGCTGCCGGAGCTGCGGACGGTGCTGCGCATCGACGGGTCGGGCACCTGCGCGCTCGACGCACTCGCCGAGGCCGGCCGATCGGTCGAGCGCACGGAACTCGACGCGCGGCTGGCGGGCATCCGCTCGGCGGACCCGGCCACGATGATCTACACCTCCGGCACCACCGGGCGGCCCAAGGGCTGCCAGCTGACCCACGCCAACCTGGTCTACGAGGTGCGTGGCGCGAAGAGCTGCTTTCCCAGCCAGCTCGACAAGGGTGAACGGATGCTGGTGTTCCTGCCGCTGGCGCACGTGCTGGCGCGCGCCATCACCATCGCCGCATTCGCGAACAAGGTGACCCTCGGCTTCACCGCCGACATCAAGAACCTCGTCCCGACGTTCGGGGTGTTCAAGCCGACGCTGGTGGTGTCGGTGCCGCGGGTGTTCGAGAAGGTCTACAACACCGCCGAGCAGAACGCGCGCAACGACGGCAAGGGCCGGATCTTCGACATCGCCGCCGCGACGGCCGTCGACTACAGCCGCGCACTGGACTCCGGCGGTCCGGGTCTGCTGCTGCGGGCCAGGCACGCCGTGTTCGACCGGCTGGTCTACGGGAAGCTCCGCGCCGCGCTCGGTGGGCAGTGCCATGCCGCGATCTCCGGCGGCGCCCCGCTGGGCGCCCGGCTCGGCCACTTCTACCGCGGCGTCGGCCTGACCATCTACGAGGGTTACGGACTGACCGAGACCAGCGCCGCCATCACGGTCAACCGGGTCGGTGACATCAAGATCGGTTCGGTCGGGAAACTGTTGCCGGGCAACAGCATGCGCCTCGGCGACGACAACGAACTGCTGGTCTGCGGCGGTGTGGTGTTCGGCGGCTACTGGCGCAACCAGACCGAGACCGACAAGGTCTTCACCGACGGCTGGTTCCACACCGGAGACCTCGGCGCGATCGACGAGCAGGGGTTCCTGACGATCATCGGACGCAAGAAGGAGATCATCGTGACCGCCGGCGGCAAGAACGTCGCCCCGGCCGTCATGGAGGACCAGTTGCGCGCCCATCCGCTGATCAGCCAGGCGATGGCGGTGGGCGACGCCCGGCCGTTCGTCGCCGCATTGATCACCATCGATCCGGAGAGCTTCGAGGGCTGGAAGCAGCGCAACGGCAAGGACGACGGTGCCTCGGTGGGCGATTTGGCCACCGACCCGGATCTGCTCGCCGAGATCGACACCGCGGTCAAGGACGCCAATCAGCTGGTGTCGAAGGCCGAGGCGATCCGCAAGTTCCGCATCCTGCCCGTCGACTTCACCGAGGAGACCGGCGAGCTGACCCCGACGTTGAAGGTCAAGCGCAAGGTGGTGGCGGAGAAGTTCGCCGCCGACATCGAGGCCCTCTACAGCGGCTAGAGCAGTTCGCTGAGCCGGGCGGCCCTGGTGGGCCACTGCCAGTTGTCGACCGCCCACCGTCTGCCTTCGGCGCCCATCGCCGTCGCGCGGTCGCGGTCGCGGAGCAGGCCGCCGACCTCGGCTGCGACCGCGGCCACGTCCGTGCCGTCGACGACGACGCCGGTCGCTCCGTCGCGCACGGTCTCCGGGGCGCCGCCGGAGCGGCCCGCGACGACCGGGACGCCGGTCGCCGACGCCTCCAGGTAGACGATGCCGAGGCCTTCGACGTCGAGGCCGGCGCCGCGGGTCCGGCAGGGCATCGCGAACACGTCGGCCATCGCGTGGTGGGCGGGCAGCTCGTCGCCCGGGACGCCGCCGGTGAACCGGACGTGCTCGGCGACGTCATGGCCGTCGGCCAGGCGCTGCAGCGCCGCCCGGTGCGGTCCGCCGCCGACGATGACCAGCGCGGCGTCGGGTACCTGGCGCCGGATCTCCGGCAGCGCCCTGATCAGGACGTCCTGGCCCTTGCGCGGCACCAGCCGGGACACGCAGACCACGACCGGCCGCTCCCCCAACGCATAACGTTTGCGGAGCTCCTCGCGGGCGCCGGGATCCGGCGCGAAGCGGTCGGTGTCCACGCCGGGCGGCAGGTGTTCGAGCGCGGCGCGGGGCCCGAACGCCCCGGCGAACCGGCGCCGGGTGTACCGGCTGACGTACGTCACGACATCGGTGTCGTCGCCGATACGGCGCAGCGCCGTGCGGGCCACCGGCAACATCGACCAGCCCACCTCGTGACCGTGGGTGCTGGCCAGGACCCGTCCCGCACCGGCGCGCCGGGCCAGCGGCGAGAGCAGGGCCAGGGGGGCCGCTGCGCCGAACCAGACCGTTGCGATGTCGCGGTCGGCGATCAGCGTGCGCATACGGCCGGCGACCGACGGCTCGGGCAGCATCAGGCTGCCGGGGTGGCGCACCACGTCGTAGGCGGCCGCGCCGTCGTACTCCGCGGCACCCTTCCATGCCGGCGCGTACACGGTGATCTCGTGATCGCCGGCGGCGACGATGTGGTCGACGAACGCCTCGAGGTAGGACTGGATGCCGCCGCGGCGCGGCGGATAGTCGTTGGTCACCAGCAGCACGCGGGCCATCGGCGGAGGCTAGCCCGCCTGCCTGCCGGTCCAGCCGGCCACCACGTCGTCGAGGTCTGCGCCGAGCGTCTCCCGCACGGCGGTCGCCACGTCGGGATGGCCGGGGCCGCATGCGCGCTCGTAGAGGGCCCGCAGGGCCTCCCGGCCGTACCGGTCGGCGACGTAGGTGGCGAACCACCACGCTCGGTCGTACGCCGACGAGCGGGTCTGGCCCGCGGTGTCGAGGTCGGCGTCGGTGGGCAGCGCGGTCAGTTGGTCGCGGGCGGGCGCGGCGGTGCGGGGCCGGGCCACGTAGTCGGCGACGCCCTCGGTCAGCCAGCGCGGCGCGTCGGCCGCGGTCGCCTCACGTGCGGCGAAGTGGAAGAGCTCGTGGCGCAACACGATCCGCAGGTCGTCCGGGTTCATCGCCGCGGCCCCCGGGGCGAACAGGATGCGGTCGACGGTGGTCGCCGCGGCGATGTCGGCGCCGCCGCCGGCCAGTGCGCTGAACTGGGCGTCGGATCCGGTGGCCACGACGGTGATGTCACGGCGCCACTGCGTACCCCAGAATTCGCTGACCGTGGCGGCGGCGTCACCGAGTTCGGCGGCGATGCGGCGCAGCAGCGCATCGCTGTCCGCACCGCCGAGGGACACCAGATCGGCGGTCCTGCCGTCGGGCAGGGTGATGGTGGTGCTACCGGACGCCGCGGGAGCCTCGACGGTGGCGGCCGGGATCGCCAGCACCGGTGCCGGGGTGGCCGCAGGCCGGCCGATCAGCAGGACGGCGGAGACCAGCTCGGCCAGCAGGAGCGCGAGCAGGCGGCGACGCGAGTTGTGGATACCGGCGGACCTAATACCGGCGGACGTTGTAGATCGGGGCGTTGTTGACCGGGGCGACGCGGACCGGCGTGCCGTACGTCGACGCGTGCACCATCATGCCGTCGCCGATGTAGATGCCGACATGGGAGGCGTCCGAATAGTAGGTCACCAGGTCACCGGGCTGCATCTGGTCCATCGACACGGGCTGCCCGCCCGATGCCAGCGCCTGGCTGGAGTGCGGCAGCGAGATCCCGGCCTGCTGGAAGGACCACATGACCAGGCCTGAGCAGTCGAACTGGCTGGGACCCGAACCGCCCCAGGAGTAGGGCGAACCGATACGGCTCAGCGCGGCCTGCACCGCGATCGTGCCCTGACCGCCGGCGGGCGGGGCGATGTCGCCCGGCGGGATGGCCCCGGGCGCAGGCGGCGCGGCCAGCACACCGGGATCGGCAGGCGGCGCGGCGGCGGGCGCCGGTGGAGGTGGCGCGACCGGGGCCGGTGGGATCGCGGCCAGCGCCTCCCGCTGCACCGGGGTGAGCGCCTCGTACTGGGCCTTGACGATCGCGATCTGCGTCTGGAGCTGGCTCTGCTTGTTCTGCAGGTTGGCCCGCACCTGGGCGGCCTGTTCGGCGGCGGTCTTGGCGTCGGCGGCGGACTGCGCGGATGCGCGTTCGGCGACGGCGGCCCGCTCGCTGACGGCGCGGAACCCGGCCATCCGGTCGCTCACCTGAGCGGCCATCACCCGCTGGATGGACAACTGGTCGATGAACTGCTGCGGGGAGTCGGCGGTCAGGATCGCGCTCATCCCGTCGGTTCGCCCACCCATGTACTGGGCGGCGGCGACGTTGTCGACGGCGGTCTGAAACGTCGCCAGCTCTTTTCTGGCGGCGTCGGCGGCGGCCAGATCCGCGCCGTGCTTGGCCTCGGCGGCCTGCTGTGCGGCCAGCTTGCCGTTGAGGTCGAGCTGCGCCGAGTGCATCGCCTCGGTGGTCTGCTCGGCCTCGCGGGACAGCGAGTTCAGCTTTGCCAGTGCGTCATCGGCCGGGTCGGCCTGCACACCGGAGGCCAACACCCCCGAGAGCACGGTGATACCCGCTATCGCAGCGAATGCGGGTCGTTTGAGAACACGGATGCCCCATTGCTTGCGGTCAAGCCTCAAGATTTCGCGTCCTTCAACTGGCTGAAAGAGCCGGATCGAACTGCTCAAAGTCTCAAGTAGGTTACGAAACGGCAACGGCGTTGTCCAACAGAAGGGGCAAATTTAACAGCTGTCATGGGGCATTTTCTTCCCCACGTCCCCGCCGGCGTCGTCAGGCAACGCCCGGACGGCTTTGCCGGTGAATCGGTACGAGCCGCAGCCGAGGGGCCAACCCGGCCTCAGCCAGCGCTTCGAGGGCGCGGCGCTCGTCGTCCAGCAACGTCTCGGGCACCCCGAGCAGCACACTGACGACACAGTCCTGACATCCCGGCCCGCGAACCGCGCAGTCGTCGCAGTCGATGGTGACGGAGCCGGTGTCGGCGGGTGGGGACCCGGAGTCCGGGCGCTCGGGGTGATGTGCCATCTCGGCGGTCCTCTCGATCGGTGTTGTCCGGACGGTATCGAGCGCCTCCGACAATCCCGGATCACCGCGTGGCAGCCCGGGACTGTCGGTCGGGTTCCCTACGTTTCTCGCATGGGTCCGCGCGGTGGCAGTGATGCCGAGCAGTTGGCGTTCGACCTGGAGACCCTGTCGCTGCGCGATACGACGTTCGTGGTCGTCGACCTCGAGACGACGGGCGGGCGGGCCAGTGGCGAGCGCGCCGACGCCATCACCGAGATCGGTGCGGTCAAGGTGCGGGGCGGAGCGGTGCTCGGAGAGCTGGGCACGCTGGTCGACCCGGGCCGCGCCATCCCGCCGCAGATCGTCGCGCTGACCGGTATCACCACCGCGATGGTGCACGCAGCACCGCGCATCGAGGCGGTGCTCCCCGCGTTCATGGAGTTCGCCCGGGGTGCGGTGCTCGTCGCCCACAACGCCGGCTTCGACATCGGCTTCCTGCGCGCGGCCGCCGAACAGTGCGACATCGCCTGGCCCCGCCCCCCGGTGCTGTGCACAGTGAAACTGGCGCGCCGCGTACTGACCCGCGACGAGGCGCCCAGCGTGCGACTCAACGCGCTGGCCAAGCTCTTCCACGCCACCACCACGCCGAATCACCGCGCCCTCGACGACGCGCGGGCCACCGTCGACGTGCTGCACGGCCTCATCGAACGGGTCGGCAACCAGGGCATCCACACCTACACCGACCTGCGCGCATACCTGCCCGACGTCACCCCGGCGCAGCGCCGCAACCGCAGGCTCGCCGACGGTGTGCCCCACCGGCCGGGGGTGTACCTGTTCCGCGGACCGTCGGGCGAGGTGCTCTACGTGGGCACCGCGGTCGATCTGCGCCGCCGGGTGAACCAGTACTTCAACGGGGCCGACCCGCGCACCCGCATGAAGGAGATGGCGTCGCTGGCCACCGCCGTCGACCACGTCGAGTGCGCCCACGAACTCGAGGCCGGGGTCCGCGAGCTGCGGCTACTGGCCGCCCACGCGCCGCCCTACAACCGGCGGTCGAAGTTCCCGCACCGGTGGTGGTGGGTGGTGCTGACCGACGAGGCGTTCCCCCGCTTCTCGGTGGTGCGGGCGCCGCGCGGACCGTCGGCGGTCGGCCCTTTCCGCGCCCGCGCCGACGCCGTGGAGACCGCCGAGCTGCTGGCCCGGTTCACCGGTGTGCGCACCTGCACGGCACGGCTGGGACGCTCCGCGCGCCACGGTCCGGCCTGCCCGGAACGCGCGGGGGTACCTCCCGTTTACGGGGGCCTGTCCCCCTGCCCGGCGCCGCGGGACATCGATGCGGCCGCCTACGCCGAGGCCCCGGCCCGCGCCGCCGATCTCATCGACGGCCGCGACCATTCGGCGCTCGGCGCACTCGTCGGGCGCATCGGTGAACTGGCCGCCGCGGGCCGCTATGAGACCGCGGCGCGGCTGCGCGACCACGCTGCCGCGGGCATCGCCGTGCTGTGGCGCGGGCAGCGGCTGGCCGCGCTGGCCACGCAACCGGAGTTGGTCGCCGCCCGTCCCGACGGGGCGGGCGGATGGCATCTGGCGATCGCGCGGTACGGCCGACTGGCCGCTGCGGGCTGCGCACCGCGCGGGGTTCCGCCGATGCCGGTCGTCGACGCACTCACCGCAGGCGCGCAGAGCGTGCTGCCCGAGGCGGCGCCGCTGGGTGGCGCGCTGGTCGAGGAGACCGCGCTCATCGCCCGCTGGCTGAGCACCCCGGGGGTGCGCATCGTGCGGTGCGAGGCGGGTTATGCCACGCCGATCGGCGCGGCGGGCCGCTGGCAGTCGTGGGCGGATACGGCCCGTTCGGCTCGGCTGGCCGCCGAACAGGCCGACCGCTCAGAGCTTCTGGGTGAACCGCACCCAACGCGCGAGGAGTTGTTCGGCCGCGCCGGAGTCGATCGTCTCCTTGGCGCGGGCCAGCCCCGCTTCCCAGGCAGGCACCCATTTGGCGTCGCTGGATAGTCCGGCGTGGGCCACCATGGCGCCCGCGGCGTTGAGGACCACCGCATCGCGCACCGCGCCCTTGTCGCCGCCGAAGACCGCGCGCACCTCGGCCGCGTTGTGTTCGGCGTCGCCGCCCACCAGTTCGGAGAGCTCGGCGCGTGCGAACCCGAAGGCCGCCGGGTCGAACGTCAACCGCTCGACGGTGCCGGCCTGCACCCGCCAGATCGTGCTCGTCGTGGTCGTGGTCAGTTCGTCGAGGCCGTCGTCGCCGTGCACCACGAGCACACTCGAGTTGCGCGAGGCGTAGACCCCGGCCATCACCTCGGCCAGCTCGGCCCAGGCGCAGCCGATCAGACCGGCGCGCGGACGGGCGGGGTTCGTCAGCGGGCCGAGCAGGTTGAACACCGTCGGCACCCCGAGTTCGCGGCGCACCACCGAGGCGTGCTTGTAGGACGGGTGGAAGTGGTTGGCGAAGGCGAACCCGATGCCCACCTCGGCGACACAGGCCGCCACCTGATCGGGGCCCAGGTCGATCCGCACGCCGAGCGCCTCGAGGGTGTCGGCGCCGCCGGACAGCGACGAGGCGGCCCGGTTGCCGTGCTTCATCACCGGCACACCCGCGGCGGCCACCACGATCGCCGCCATCGTCGACAGGTTGACGGTGTTGGCGCCGTCGCCTCCGGTGCCGACGATGTCGACGGTCTCGTTGCCGATCGTGTCGGTCGGGATGCGGCGGGCGTGCTTGAGCATCACGTCGGCCAGTTCGGTGACTTCCGCGGACGTCGGCCGCTTCATCTTCATCGACACCGCGAACCCCGCGATCTGCGCGGGTGTCGCTGCGCCCGACATGATCTGGTCCATCGCCCAGCCCGCCTGACCGGTGCGCAGGGACTGCCCGGTGGTCAGTCGGCCCAGGATCTGGGGCCAGGTCGGCGAGTGGTCGGGATGCGGTACCGGGGGGTTGTGAGACGTCACCGGAAGATTATGACGAAATAGCCGACCCGGGTGGAGTTCAACAACTACAAAGCGTCATACTTCAGGGGTGACGAGTGCTGTTGGTACCTCGGGAACCGCGATCACTTCGCGCGTGCATTCGCTGAACCGACCGAACATGGTCAGTGTCGGCACCATCGTATGGCTTTCCAGCGAGCTCATGTTCTTTGCTGGCCTCTTTGCGATGTACTTCACCGCACGCGCCCAGGCGGGCGGCAACTGGCCGCCGGAGCCGACCGAGCTGAACCTGGCGCTCGCCGTGCCGGTCACCCTGGTGCTCATCGCGTCCTCCTTCACCTGCCAGATGGGTGTCTTCGCCGCCGAGCGCGGTGACGTGTTCGGGCTGCGCCGCTGGTACGTCCTGACGTTCCTGATGGGCCTGTTCTTCGTCCTCGGCCAGGGTTACGAGTACATCCACCTCGTCGAGCACGGCACCACCATCCCGGGCAGCGCCTACGGCTCGGTCTTCTACCTGGCCACCGGATTCCACGGCCTGCACGTGATCGGCGGTCTGGTCGCGTTCGTGTTCCTGCTCGCCCGCACCAAGATGAGCAAGTTCACCCCGGCTCAGGCCACCGCCGCGATCGTCGTGTCCTACTACTGGCACTTCGTCGACATCGTGTGGATCGCACTGTTCGCCGTCATCTATTTCGTCCGATGAGAAGGGGTTCGATGACCAGCAAGCCCCGCCGACGGTTGCGCCGGCGCCTGTCAGCAGCGGTGTTGCTGCTGATCGGACTCGGTGTCGCGGGCGGCATCGCCGCCACGCTGACCCCGGCCCCGCAGGTCGCGGTGGCCGACGAGTCCCAGTCGGCTCTGCTGCGCACCGGCAAGCAACTGTTCGACACCTCGTGCGTCACCTGCCACGGCGTCAACCTGCAGGGCGTGGCCGACCGCGGCCCCAGCCTGATCGGCGTCGGCGAGGCCGCGGTGTACTTCCAGGTCTCCACCGGCCGCATGCCCGCGATGCGCGGTGAGGCCCAGGCACCCGACAAGCCGGCCCACTTCGACGAGGCGCAGATCGACGCCCTCGGCGCCTATGTGCAGGCCAACGGCGGCGGCCCGGTCGTCCCACGGGACGAGAACGGCCAGATCGCCCAGCAGTCGCTGATCGGCGACAACGTCGCCCGCGGCGGCGACCTGTTCCGGCTGAACTGCGCCTCCTGCCACAACTTCACCGGTCGCGGCGGCGCCCTGTCGTCGGGCAAGTACGCACCCGAACTCGAGGCGTCCCCGGCCCAGGTCTACACCGCGATGCTGACCGGCCCACAGAACATGCCCAAGTTCTCCGACCGCCAGCTCTCCCCGGAGGAGAAGCGCGACATCGTCGCCTACGTCGAGGAGTCGCGGGAAACCCCGCCCCCCGGCGGCTACGGTCTCGGCGGCTTCGGTCCCGCGCCGGAAGGCATGGCGGCATGGATCATCGGCATGGTGGCCGTCATCGGTGCGGCGCTCTGGATCGGGGCACGGGCATGAGCGAGCGCGACGCGGATCAGGAACGCAACGTCAGCAGCGACAAGGTCGATGACGCCCCGAAGGGCACCGACGCCCCCGGCCACGCCGGAGTGCCGGGTCAGCCGTCGGACGCCGAACTGGCCGCGATGAGCCGCGAAGAACTGGTCGAACTCGGCGGGAAGCTCGACGGCGTCGAGATCGTCTTCAAGGAGCCGCGCTGGCCCGTGCCGGGTACCCGGGCCGAGAAGCGCGCCGAGCGATCGGTCGCCGGCTGGCTGCTGCTCGGGGGCATCGCCGGCCTGCTGCTCCTGGTGGTCTTCCTGTTCTGGCCGTGGGAGTACGTGCCCTACGGTGGCGAGGGCGAGTTCATCTACGCACTCACCACCCCGCTCTACGGGCTGCTGTTCGGTGGGTCGATCCTGGCGATCGGCATCGGCGCGGTGCTCTACCAGAAGCGCTTCATTCCCGAGGAGATCTCGATCCAGGACCGCCACGACGGCGCCTCCCCCGAGATCCAGCGCAGGACCGTCGCCGCCAACCTGGCCGACGCGCTCGAGGGCTCGACGATCCGGCGCCGCAAGATGATCGGCGTCTCCCTGGGTGTCGGTCTCGGCGCGTTCGGCCTCGGCACGGCCATCGCCTTCATCGGCGGCCTGATCAAGAACCCGTGGAAGCCCGTCGTGCCGACCGCCGACGGACCCAAGGCGGTGCTGTGGACCTCGGGGTGGACGCCGCGCTTCACCGGCGAGACCATCTTCCTGGCCCGGGCCACCGGCAACACCGGTCACGGATCGGCGTTCGCCAAGATGCGTCCGGAGGATCTCGACGCCGGCGGTATGGAGACCGTGTATCCGTGGCGCGAGTCCGACGGCGACGGCACCACCGTCGAATCGCACCACAAGCTCAACGAGATCCTCATGGGTGTGCGTAATCCCGTGATGCTCATCAGGTTCCGCCCCAACGACATGGCCAAGGTGGTCAAGCGCAAGGGTCAGGAGAGCTTCAACTTCGGTGAGTTCTTCGCCTACACGAAGATCTGCTCGCACCTGGGTTGCCCGTCGTCTCTCTACGAGCAGCAGACGCACCGCATCCTGTGCCCCTGCCACCAGTCGCAGTTCGATGCGCTGCATTTCGCGAAGCCCATATTCGGTCCCGCTGCACGAGCCCTCGCGCAGTTGCCCATCACGATTGACCAGGACGGGTACCTGGTCGCCAACGGCGACTTCATCGAACCCGTCGGGCCCGCCTTCTGGGAACGGAAAACAACATGAGTCCTCAAGCTGAATCGAAGCTCGGAGCGCGGTTGGCCGCCCAGGGTGACGCGATGGATTCGCGCTACCACCCGTCGGCAGCGGTGCGACGACAGCTGAACAAGGTCTTCCCGACGCACTGGTCCTTCCTGCTCGGTGAGATCGCGCTGTACAGCTTCATCGTGTTGCTGCTCACCGGCATCTGGCTGACCCTGTTCTTCGACCCGTCGATGGCCGAGGTCACCTACGACGGTGTGTACCAGCCTCTGCGCGGCGTCACGATGTCGAAGGCCTACGAGTCAGCGCTCGACATCAGCTTCGAGGTCCGTGGCGGTCTGTTCGTCCGCCAGGTTCACCACTGGGCAGCGCTGCTGTTCGCGGCGTCGATCATGGTCCACCTCGCCCGCATCTTCTTCACCGGCGCATTCCGGCGCCCCCGCGAGGCGAACTGGGTGATCGGCTCGCTGCTGCTGATCCTGGCGATGTTCGAGGGCTTCTTCGGCTACTCGCTGCCCGACGATCTGCTGTCCGGAACCGGCCTGCGCGCCGCCCTGTCGGGTATCACAATGGGCATCCCGGTGGTCGGCACGTGGATGCACTGGGCGTTGTTCGGCGGCGATTTCCCGGGCACGATCATCATTCCGCGCCTGTACGCGCTGCACATCCTGCTGATCCCGGGCATCATGCTCGCGCTGATCGCCGCCCACCTGGCGCTGGTGTGGTTCCAGAAGCACACCCAGTTCCCCGGCCCCGGACGCACCGAGAAGAACGTCGTCGGCGTGCGCGTCATGCCGGTGTTCGCGGTGAAATCCGGTGCGTTCTTCGCGATGACGGTCGGCGTGATCGGCCTCATGGGCGGGCTCTTGCAGATCAACCCGATCTGGGCACTGGGGCCGTACAAGCCGTCCCAGGTGTCGGCCGGTAGCCAGCCGGACTTCTACATGATGTGGACCGACGGTCTGATCCGACTGTGGCCGGCGTGGGAGTTCTACATCGGCAATTACACGATCCCGCAGCCGGTGTGGATCGCGGTGTTGATGGGCCTGATCCTCGGTCTGCTGACCGTCTATCCGTTCCTGGAGAAGAAGTTCAGCGGCGACACCGCCCACCACAACCTGTTGCAGCGCCCCCGGGACGCCCCGGTGCGCACCGCGATCGGCGCGATGGCCATCTCGTTCTACATCCTGCTGACCTTCGCCTGCATGAACGACATCATCGCGTTCAAGTTCGACATCTCGCTGAACGCGACGACATGGATCGGGCGTATCGGCATGGTGGTGCTGCCGGCGATCGTCTACTTCGTCACCTACCGGTGGGCGGTGGCGTTGCAGCGCAGTGACCGCGAGGTGCTCGAGCACGGTATCGAGACCGGCATCATCAAGCGGCTGCCGCACGGTGCCTACATCGAGTTGCACCAGCCGCTGGGACCGGTCGACGAGCACGGCCATCCGATTCCGCTGGATTACCAGGGCGCCGCGCTGCCCAAGCGGATGAACAAGCTGGGCTCCGGCGGCGCGCCGGGCACCGGCAGCTTCCTGTTCGCCGATCCGGCCGTTGAGCACGACGCCATCACCGAGGCCGCGCACTCCGCGCACCGCCGGTCGCTGACTGCGCTGCGGGAACGTCAGGACGCGGGCAATGGCAATGGCCATGGCGACGGGCACGGCAACGGTTCGAACGGTCACGGTGACGGGAACGGCTCGAACGGCCACCACTAGCGGTTTCACGCGATCACGACACGGTCGCCGCACTCCTCCTGGCGAGGGGGGCGGCGACCGTGTCGTTTCACGGGTGGATCGCCGCGTCAACCGCTGCCCGCCGGAGCGGGGTCAGACAGCCGGTTCGACGAGCTCACGCAGCCGGCGCAGATACCACCAGGGCGCAATGGGCATCGCCAGCGTGACCACGGCGGCAAGCCCGTACAGCACCCACGCGACCGTGTCGTTCTCCACGGCCATCAGATAGGTGGCGGCACCGATGGCGATGAGTGCGACACCCATGGCCGTGGTGACCGACAGGACGCTGCGCAGCCACAGCTGGTCGACCGCCCCGGTCGGATATGTCTGCGGCAGGCTCGCCGGCACCGTGGCGGGACGGACGGCGCGCATCCGCTCGGTGGCCGGCTCGGGCACGACGGGCGCGGGCCTGTCCCGGGTCAGCGGTGCGGGCGCCGGCTCGGCCTGTGCAGCGCGACGCGCCCGGAGCAGCAGCGGGACGGCAGCGACGATGACGACGGCCGACACCCCGATCACGGTGTAGAGCAACCAGGGGGTGTCCGATCCGCCCGGGGTGTCCGGCTGGCGACGGCCCAGGTCGGCCAGCGCAACGGTGGCCGCGACGCCCGTGCCCAGGGCGGCCAGCCAGGCAGCCACGCAGACACCCATCAGGATCCGGTCGAGGTTCCCGGCCAGGGCGCCGGTGCGGGGGTGTACCGCGGCCCTGGTGTCGCCGGTGTCGGTGAGTCGTGCCATCAGCAGCTGGTCTGCGGGGCGTTGGCGGTGTTCGACGACAACACCGTTCCGTCACTCGACGTGATCGAGCAGTTCAGCCGGCTGACCAGGAACAGGCTTGACGCCTGCACCGATCCGACGTCGGACTGCGAGATCGGCGTGACGGTCAACGACCACGGGATGTAGACGTTGCGCTGCGTGCGCCTGCGGCCCGCCGCGTCGACGTAGGTGACGGTGATGATGTCGCCGGGCGCCTTGGTACCGGTCACCGTGTAGGTGACCTGCCGCGGGCCGGCCGGAGTGGTCGTCGTGGGCGGCGGCGGAGGTGGCGTCGTGGTCTCCGGAGCCGGTGGCGGTGGGGGCGGCGGCGGCTCGACGGGCGCCGGGGGCGGTGGCGGCGGCTCGGTCACCGTCACGGTCTCCGGCGGCGGCGGGGGTGGCGGCTCCGTCGTCGGAGGGGGCGGCGGCGGAGGCGGCGGCGGCGTGGTCGTGGTGATCTCGTCCTGGACCGGCGGCGCCGAGGACGTCGTGGTGTCGGGATTGGCCAGTTGATCGGTGTCGGTACTGGTCACCAGCAACGCCACCGAGACGACCAGCGCGATCGCGGCGATGATCGCGGTCACGCCGACCACCCACGGCCAGCGCGGGGGCGCCGCCTCGTCGATCGGGGCGGGGGCGGCTTCGTAGGTGTCGTAGTCGTAGAGCGCAGGATCCGCCGGGACGTAGGGCCCGCTGGTGAAGTGTTCGGACTCGGGGGCCGAATAGGCCTGTGCGTGCAGATCGGTCTCGCTGGTGGGCGGCGCGTGATCGCCCGCGCCGCCGGCGAAGTCGGGACCGGAGCCGACCTGCTCGGTCGGCTCATCGGGTGCCGAGTGCCTGCCGCCCTCCCGTTCGGGCTGGTCTGGTCCCGGCGAGTCGGCCCCTGGGGGATTCGGCCCGCTCATCTCACGCCTATCCTTCTCGCACTGCGTAACCCGGCGCCGGTTACGTCAGCCTCAGCCGCTCACCGCGCCCCGGCAACCCTACCCAACGACTGGGGACGGCCGAACAACGCAAGGCCCTTCGCCGGCCAAGTGGTGCTCTTTTCGTGATCTTCGCCCAGCGTGGACCGCGTCAGTGCTTCTCGGGGCCCCAGTGATACTCGAAGACCAGGCCGGCGGCCGACGTCAGCACGAACACCACGCCCGCGACGATCAGCCACGGCAACCACAGTGCGGTGCCGACGGCAGCCACCGAGAACGACAGCGCGATCAGGATGGGCCACCAGCTGTGCGGCGGGAAGAAGCCCAGTTCGCCGGCGCCGTCGCTGATCTCGGCGTCCTCGTAGTCCTCCGGCCGGGTGTCGAGCCGGCGGGCGACGAAGCGGAAGAACGTCCCGGTGATCAGGGTCAGTCCGGTGGTGAGGACCAGCGCCGTGGTCCCGGCCCATTCGACGCCGCCGGGGCTGAACATCGCTGTCAACACGGCGTAGACCACCGCGGAGAGCGCGAAGAAAGCGGTGAGGAACTCGAACAACCTGGCTTCGATGTGCATCCGGAGTCCTACCTGCTCGCCTGGGGGGCCATCTCGCCGCGGCGCGAATCGAACGGGCGGGTGGTCGTGGCCGTGGGTGACTGGTTGATCGCCTGCAGCGCCTCGGCGTTGGTCTTACCGGCGATGCGCTGATCCAGGTACGCCTTGAAGTCGTTGGGCTCCACCACGCGGACCTCGAAGTTCATCATCGCGTGGTAGGTGCCGCACATCTCGGTGCAGCGCCCGACGAACGCCCCGGTCTCGTAGATCTCGCTGATCTGGAAGATGTTGTCGGAGTTGTTCGCCTGCGGGTCCGGGATGACGTCGCGCTTGAACAGGAACTCCGGCACCCAGAAGCCGTGGATCACGTCGGCCGAGGCGATGCGGAACTCGATGCGCTTACCGGTCGGCAGCACCAGGATCGGGATCTCCTCGGTGGTGCCGAGTGTCTCGACCTTGTCGAAGGCCAGGTAGCTGCGGTCCTCGGGGTTCTTGCCCGCGATTGCGCCATGCTCGGTCTCGGCGGCGTGCGGTTCACCCACCGCGCCGGCCTCACCGGGCCGTGAGGCGACGGCCTCGGCCCGTTCGGGGTCGGTGCCGTCGTAGTTGATGGTGCCGTCGGCGAAGCGCACCGAGTTGTAGCCGAACTTCCAGTTCCACTGGAAGGCCGTCACGTCGACGGTGACCTCGGGGTTGTCCTCCTTGGCCAGCATCTCCTCCTGGACGACCACGGTGAAGTAGAACAGCACCGAGATGATCAGGAACGGGATGACCGTCAGCGTCAGTTCCAGCGGCATGTTGTACCCGAACTGCCGCGGGAAATCCGCGTCGTCGGCCTTCTTGCGGTGGAACAGGCTGGTCCAGAAGATCAGCACGTACACGATGCCGCCGACGACCAGCGCGGCGATCACCGAGCCGATCCACAGTTCACGGTTCAGGTGCGCTTCCGGAGTGATGCCGTTGGGCCAGCCCAGGCCGAGTACCTCCGACCAGCTGCAGCCACTGAGCAGCACCGCGGTGGCCCCCAAGACCAGTGCCAATGCCGCTGTGCGTGCCTTCGCCTTCCGCCCGCGAGGGGTCACGTTGGCGCCTCCTAAGAACTCCGTGAAGCCAGCCGAATACTACGCAGCGTAGACCACCCGTGGACGGCAGTCTCGACACACCCGACCCTTTATGTGCCGTCGCGCCCCCGCGCCGGGGCATTAGGCATACTTGGCCCGGTGTGCGGACTGCTGGCGTTCCTGAAAGACCCGTCCGCGCAGCCCTCTTCGGCACTGGTCGAGGCGGTTTCGGGGGCTGCCGATCTGATGCGCCACCGCGGGCCCGACGAGCCGGGCACCTGGTCCGACGACCCCGCGACGCCGTCGATCGTGCTCGGTTTCAATCGGCTGTCGATCATCGACATCGCCCACAGCCACCAGCCGCTGCGGTGGGGCCCGCCGGAGGCGCCGGACCGCTACGTGCTGGTGTTCAACGGCGAGATCTACAACTATCTGGAATTGCGGGACGAGCTCAGCGCCCAGTTCGGTGCGGTGTTCGCCACCGACGGCGACGGTGAGGCGATCATCGCCGCCTACCACCACTGGGGCACAGCGGCGCTGACGCGGCTGCGGGGAATGTTCGCCTTCGCCCTGTGGGACACCGTCGAGGGCGAGTTGTTCTGCGCACGCGATCCGTTCGGCATCAAACCGCTGTACCTCGCGGCCGGCCCGGGCGGCACCGCGGTCGGCAGTGAGAAGAAGTGCCTGCTCGCCGTCGCCGACCAGCTCGGCATCGACACCGACCTCGACGAGCGGGCGGTGCAGCACTACACGGTGCTGCAATACGTGCCTGAACCGGAGACGCTGCACCGCGGGATCCGCCGGCTGGAATCGGGCAGCTACGCCCGCATCCGTGCCGGTACGGCGCCGGAGGTGGAGCGCTACTTCACCCCGCGCTTCGACGCCCGGCCGTTCCGGACTGGCGACGACCAGGCCCGCTACGACGAGATCACCGCAGTCCTCGAGGATTCGGTGGCCAAGCACATGCGGGCCGACGTCACCGTCGGCTCCTTCCTGTCGGGCGGGATCGATTCGACGGCGATCGCCGCGCTGGCGATGCGCCACAACCCCCGGCTCATCACGTTCACCACCGGCTTCGAGCGGGAGGGCTTCTCGGAGGTCGACGTCGCGGTGGCGTCGGCCGAGGCGATCGGCGCACGGCATATCACCAAGGTCGTCAGTCAGGCGGAGTTCGTCGAGGCGCTGCCGGCGATCGTGTGGTACCTCGACGAGCCGGTCGCAGATCCGGCGCTGGTACCGCTGTACTTCATCGCCAGAGAGGCCCGTAAACACGTCAAAGTGGTGCTGTCCGGCGAGGGCGCCGACGAGCTGTTCGGCGGCTACACCATCTACCGCGAGCCGCTGTCACTGCGCGCATTCGACTATCTGCCCCGCCCGGTGCGCCGCTCGCTGGGCCGGGCGTCGGCACCGCTGCCGGAGGGCCTACGCGGCAAGAGCCTGCTGCACCGCGGATCGCTGACCCTCGAGGAGCGCTACTACGGCAACGCCCGCAGCTTCTCCGACGCCCAGCTGCGGGCGGTGCTGCGCCGCTTCTCCCCCGACTGGACGCACACCGATGTCACCGCACCGGTGTACGCCGAGTCCGAGGGCTGGGATCCGGTGGCGCGGATGCAGCACATCGATCTGTTCACGTGGCTGCGCGGCGACATCCTCGTCAAGGCCGACAAGATGACGATGGCCAACTCGCTGGAACTGCGGGTGCCGTTCCTGGATCCCGAAGTGTTCGCCGTCGCCGCCCGGTTGCCGCTGGAGCAGAAGATCACCAGGGCGACCACGAAGTACGCGCTGCGGCGCGCTCTGGAACCGGTGATCCCTCCGCACGTCCTGCACCGGCCCAAACTCGGTTTCCCGGTGCCGATCCGGCATTGGCTGCGCGCGGGCGAGCTGCTCGACTGGGCCTACGCCACGGTGGCGTCGTCACAGACCGGCGAGCTGATCGATCTGCAGGCGGTGCGCCGGATGCTCGACGAGCACCGCAACGGCGAGAGCGACCACAGCCGCCGGTTGTGGACGGTGCTGATCTTCATGCTGTGGCACGCGATTTTCGTCGACGGCAGCGTCACCCCGCAGATCAGCGAGCCGCACTACCCGGTGCAGCTCTAGGTTCTCGGCCGGAAGCTGTAGTCGACGTTCGTGCCGTCGACGGTATCGACCGTCACGACGAAGGTCTGCGTCGCTTCGCCCAGCGTCACAGTGCAGTCCGTGGTGGCACCGGGCCTGCCCTGCAGATCGTCGGCGCAGTCGACGGTGTCCGGACGCGCGCCGAGCTGTTGCTCGAGCTGATCGGTCAGTGAGGCGACGACCTCGTCGGCACGCAGGACGGGCAGGACGCTGTAGTCCATCAGCAGTCCCTTCACGCTGTTGACGGTCACCTCCCGCTGCACCGGGATAGCCTCCGAGGTGACGGTGCAGAACGTTCCGGTGTCGACCGTGGGTTCCAGTCCGGCGTCGCAGGCCACGGAGTCGACGGCGGCCGTCTGGGACAACAGCGCCGACACCGACGCCTCCAACTGCTGCTGTGTGACCGACGGCGTGGCGTCGTAGTCGATCGTGCCGCCCTCCACGCCGGTGACGCTGATCAGCGCCACGATGCTGTCGGTGGGCCCCAGGTCGAGCGTGCACCGGCTGCTGTTCCCGACCTCACCGACCAGATCCCGGTCACAGGTCACCGAGTTCGGCGTCGTTCCGGCGTCGACCAGCTTGGTGGTGAGGTCCTTCTGCAGGGCGTCCCGGCTCACCGTCGGCGTCGAGCTCCCGCCGACACTGGCGCTGCAGCCGCTCAACGCGACTCCGCTCGTCGCGAGCAGGGCGACCGTCGTCCACCGTCCGCGCATGGGCCGCTGCCGGCGCTTACGCGCCGAGCGCCTCGGCGATCTCCCGGCCGGCGTCTTCGCCGTAGGCGTCGGCCAGCCGCCGCACCGCCTCATCGCGATCCCAGGTCCACTCCTGCGGGCCGGGCGCCTCGAACACCAGCACGGCGACCAGCGACGCCAGCTGCGCCGAACGCTCGAGGCTCAGCCCCGCAGAACGGCCGGTGAGGAATCCGGCGCGGAACGCGTCCCCGATACCGGTCGGATCGGCCTGATGCTTCTCGGGGACGACATCGACATGGATGAAGGTGCCGTCGGAGCTGACCAGATCCACGCCCTTGGGTCCCAACGTGGTCACGCGCAGGCCGATCTGGTTCATCACCTCGGCCTCGGACAGGCCGGACTTCTGCAGCAGCAGATCCCACTCGTAGTCGTTGGTGAACAGATAGGTGGCACCGTCGATCAGTGCGCGGATCTGCGCGCCGTCCAGGCGGGCCAGCTGCTGACTGGGGTCCGCGGCGAAGGACAGGCCCAGCTCGCGGCACTCCTCGGTGTGTCGGAACATCGCGTCGGGATCGTTCGCGCCGACGATCACCAGATCCGGTGTGCCCAGACGCTGCACGAGGTCGGCCAGCGCGATGTTGCGCGCCTCGGACATCGCACCCGGATAGAACGACGCGATCTGGGCCATGGCCTCGTCGGTGGTGCAGACGAACCGCGCGGTGTAGGCCGACTGCGACACCAGCACGCTCTCGGTGTCGACGCCGGCCGCCTCCAGCCAGCTCCGGTAGTCGTCGAAATCCTGGCCTACGGCGCCGACGAGCGCGACGTCCCCGCCCAGGACACCGATCGCGTAGGCCATGTTCCCGGCGACACCGCCCCGGTGCATCACCAGGTCGTCGACGAGGAAGCTCAGCGACACCTTCTGCAAATGGTCGGGCAGCAGCTGCTCGGAGAATTTGCCGGGAAAGCGCATGAGATGGTCGGTGGCAATGGAGCCGGTCACCGCGATGGTCACGAACCGTCACCCTTCATTTCGTTACCTTGTCTATCTGACTGTAGCGGCCCGGTGGAGCCGTCGTCCGCCCGCACGGGGCCCTCAGCGGCTCACCGAGCGGTTCGCCGGTGGTGCGCTAACCTGCGTACACATGCCCGCGCGGTCACTGTAGACAGGTGATCTGACCTCACGTCCTGGGGAGCGAAATACTCGATGGCAGGCCCGTATCCATACCCGGAGCCCTACCCAGCTCAGCCGGCTGGATCCCCCCAGGGCGCGGCGCAACCGTATCCCGAGCCGAGTGGACAAACCTATTCGACGGTGTATCCGGGCATGCTGCCGCCGCCCGTGCCGTACCGGAAGCGCCCACGCGCCGGCATCATCGCCGCGGTGGTCGCGGTTCTGGCGGTTGCCGCGGTGATCGTGGCGGTCGTGGTCTCCGCAGGCGACGACAGCGGACAGCGGACGGCGGGTCCGCTGTCCGACGAGACAGCGCGCACGGCCATCCAGGACTATCTCAACGCGCTGTCCGACGGCGACGACGAGACCGTCGCCCGCAATACGCTGTGCGGCCTGTTCGACGCGGTCAAGGAGAAGCGGTCGGACATGGCGCTGGCGAGTTTGGCCGGGGACGCGTTCCGTAAGCAGTTCAGCAGGGCCGAGGTGACCTCGATCGACACGATCGTCCCGTGGTCGAACAACCAGGCTCAGGTGTTGTTCACCATGCGGGTTGCGCCGGCGTCGGGTTCATCGCGCGGGCAGCAGCCGCCGGATGAGGAAGTACAAGCCGTCGCCCAGCTGCTCATCCAGCCGAGCGACGTGCTCGTGTGTTCGTATCTGCTGCGCAGCGGCGGCCAGTACTAGCCGCCGCGCGATCAGTTGAAGGAGTCGCCGCAGGCGCAGGAGCCGGTGGCGTTCGGGTTGTCGATCGTGAAGCCCTGCTTCTCGATGGTGTCGACGAAGTCGATCGAGGCGCCCTGGACATAGGGGGCGCTCATCCGGTCGACGGTGAGGTTGACGCCGCCGAACTCGACGGTCAGATCGCCGTCGAGCGCCCGGTCGTCGAAGAAGAGGTTGTACCGCAGGCCTGCGCATCCGCCTGGCTGCACCGCGATGCGCAGTGCCAGGTCGTCACGGCCCTCCTGATCGAGCAGGGCCTTCGCCTTGGCCGCCGCGGCGTCGGTGAGGACTACACCGTGGGTTGCGGTGGCGGTCGCCGACTCGTCCTGAACAGTCATTGCTCTCCCTTTGCATCCCTGCTGTGTGCTTCGTGGCCAGACATGTTCAACGGTACCTGAGTTTCGCTCTATTCCCGATGTTGCTCCCGGCCGGTCTGCGGCGGGCGTACGGCAAGTAACCTGACAGATGTGAAACTGCTGGGCCGCAGAAACGATGATGAGCACCCCGAGGACGCCCCGGTGGCCGCTTCGCCTGCGAGTTCCGCGGTCGACGGGTCGCCGGAGCGCAAGACAGCCCCCAAGGGCAGGCCGACGCCCAAACGCGACGCCGCCAAGCGTCGTGGACCGGTCGCGCCCGCCCCGCTGACCGCCGCCGAAGCCCGCAAGCGCCGCAAGGAACTGCGCGGGCCGAAGCTGAGCCGCGAGGAGCGCAAGGCCGAACGTCTGGAACGCCGATCGGGTATGGCCGAGCGCCGCGAGCGGATGATGGCCGGCGACGACGCCTATCTGCTCCCCCGCGACAAGGGTCCGGTGCGCCGCTACGTCCGCGATGTGGTCGACTCGCGCCGCAACGTGCTGGGTCTGTTCATGCCCGCGGCGCTGGCGCTGATCTTCGTGATGCTGGCGGTGCCGTCGGTCCAGTTCCAGCGGCTGCTGTCCCCGGCGATGCTCATCCTGGTGCTGATCATGATCATCGACGGTTTCCTGGTCGGCCGCCGGGTGAACCGCATGGTGGACGCCAAGTTCCCGGACAACACCGAGAGCGGGTGGAAGCTCGGGTTCTACGCGGCCAGCCGCGCGTCCCAGCTGCGGCGTATGCGGGCGCCGCGCCCCCAGGTCGAGCGCGGCACCAAGGTTGCCTGAGCCCTCGACCGAGGTAGGCGGCGTGCGCACCCTGGTGCTCGGCGGAATCCGATCGGGTAAGTCGGGTTGGGCCGAGACCGCGATCGCCGCGGCAGCCGGATCCGATCCGGTCCGCTATCTGGCCACCGGTGCGCAACCGGATCAGGACGCCGAATGGGCGCGCCGGGTGGCTGCGCACCGCCGTCGCCGGCCGCCGCACTGGACCACCGAGGAGACCACCGATGTCGCAGGCCGGCTGCGCGCCGACCGCACCGCCACCCTCGTCGACGACATCGGCGGCTGGCTGACCGCCGAGATGGATCACCGCGGCGCCTGGACCGGCGCGCCGATGTCCCCGGCCACCGACGACCTGGTCGGGGCCGTCCTCGGCTTCCCCGCCCCGCTGGCGCTGGTCAGCCCCGAGGTCGGGCTGACCGTGGTCCCCGCCACCGCGGCGGGTCGGCGGTTCGCCGATGAACTCGGGTTGCTCAACCAGCGGCTGGCCGCATGCTGCGACCGCGTCGTGCTCGTCGTCGCCGGTCAGCCACTCACCGTGAAGGAGCCGGGGTGACCGAGCCCACATTCACCGCGGTGGTGCCGCCCGACGCCGCGGCGATGGCCGAGGCACGCGCCCGCCAGGACCGGCTGACGAAGCCGCGCGGCGCACTCGGCCGGCTGGAGGATCTCTCGGTGTGGGTCGCGGGCTGTCAGGGGGTGTGCCCGCCGCGCCAGTTCACCCGCGCGCGGGTGGTGGTGTTCGCCGGTGACCACGGGGTCGCGGCGGCGGGCGTGTCGGCCTATCCCGCGGAGGTGACCGCGCAGATGGTCAGCAACATCGCAGCCGGCGGCGCCGCCGTCAACGCCCTGGCCGAGACGGCGGGGGCCGGAGTCCGGGTGGTCGACATCGCCGTCGACGTCGACGAACCGCTGTCCTCCTCGGACGGCTCGGCCAAGGTGCGCCGCGCCAGCGGCAACATCGCGGTCGAGGACGCGTTGACCGGTGAGCAGACCGCCGCGGCGATCGACGCAGGCCGCCGCATCGCCGACGAGGAGGTCGACTCCGGCGCAGATCTGCTGATCGCAGGCGATATGGGCATCGGAAACACCACGGCGGCAACTGCTTTGATCGCCGTGCTGACCGGATCGGAGCCGGTGGCGGTGGTGGGCCGGGGCACCGGGATCGATGACGCCGGCTGGGGACGCAAGACCGCTGCGGTCCGCGACGCGATGTACCGGGCCAAAGGCGTGGCCGCCGATCCCGAAGCACTGCTGCGGGTGTGCGGCGGCGCCGACCTGGCCGCGATGGCGGGGTTCTGCGCTCAGGCCGCGGTGCGGCGCACACCGCTGCTGCTCGACGGGCTGGTGGTCACCGCGGCCGCGCTGGTCGCCGATCGGCTCGCACCCGGCGCGCGCCAGTGGTGGCAGGCCGGGCACCGCTCCCCCGAACCCGGGCACGCGCTCGCGCTGGACCGCTTGGACCTCGAACCGATCGTCGATCTGGCTATGCGCCTGGGCGAGGGCACCGGTGCGGTCGTGGCGCTGCCGATCGTGCGGGCCGCGGTGGCGGCGCTGGCCGCCATGGCGACGTTCGACGAGGCCGGCGTCTCGTCGTGATGCGTTCCGTCGCCGGGGCTTTCGCGTTCGGCACGGTGCTGCCGGTGCCTGCGGGGCGCCTCGGCGCGATGGGACGCGGGACGATGTCCGCCCTGCCGCTGGTCGGAGTGGCGCTCGGCGCGCTGGCCGCCGCGATTCTCTACGCCGGCACGTGGGCGTTCGGCCCGCACAGCGCGCTGGCCGGACTGCTGTCGGTCGCCGTTCTGCTCCTGGCCACCCGCGGCATGCACATCGACGGGCTGTCCGACACCGTTGACGGACTGGGTTGTTACGGGCCGCCGCAGCGGGCGCTGCAGGTGATGCGCGACGGTTCGGCGGGTGCGTTCGGGGTGGCGGCGGTGGTGGTGGCGATCGGAGCCCAGGCGCTGGCCTTCGCCCGGCTGCCGGGCGGCTGGCAGGGTGCGGCGGCCGTCGTCGTCGCCGTCACCGCGGGCCGCGTCGCCGCGGTGCTGGCCTGCCGGCGCGGCATCCCGGCCGCCGAGGGCAGCACGCTGGGCGGATCGGTCGCCGGTACGCAGCCGGTCGCCGTGGTGGCGGCGTGGCTGCTGGCGGTCGCCGCGCTGGCGGTGCTGGTGACGCCACGGCCGTGGCAGGGCCCGGCCGTCGTGGTGATCTCCGTCGCGGTCACCGCACTGCTGGTCCGGCACTGTGTGCGCCGCTTCGGCGGCATCACCGGCGACGTGCTGGGCGGTGCCATCGAGGTGGCCACGACGCTGGTGGCGGTCGGGTTGGCGATCAGGTGAGCCGCCGGCTCCTCAACTCAGTCTCGCCATCCAGCCGTGGGTGTCGGCGAAGGTGCCGCGTTGGATGCCGGTCAGCGTGTCACGCAGCGCCATCGTGACCTCGCCCGGTTCACCGTCGGCGATGGTGAACTCACCCTCGGTGTGCTTGACGTGGCTGACCGGCGTGATGACCGCTGCGGTCCCACACGCGAACACCTCGGTGATCTCCCCCGCTGCGGCTTTCTTCTGCCACTCGTCGACGTCGATCTTGCGTTCCTCGATGGCGAAGCCGGCGTCGGTGGCCAACTGCAGCAACGAATCCCGCGTGATGCCGGGCAGCAGCGAGCCACTCAGCTCCGGGGTCACCAGCCGTGCGGATCCGCCGCTGCCGAACACGAAGAACAGGTTCATGCCGCCCATCTCCTCGACGTAGCGGCGCTCGATGGCGTCCAGCCAGACGACCTGGTCGCATCCGTGGTCAGCGGCCTCGGCCTGGGCCAGCAGCGAGGCGGCGTAGTTCCCGCCGAACTTCGCAGCGCCGGTGCCGCCGGGGCTGGCCCGCACGTATTCGTGGGACAGCCACACGCTGACCGGTTTGATGCCGCGCGGGAAGTAGGCCCCGGCCGGCGATCCGATCACCAGGTAGCGGTATTCGTGTGCGGGGCGCACACCCAGCCCGGGTTCGGTGGCGATCACGAACGGCCGCAGATACAGCGACTCCTCACCGCCCGCCGGCGGCACCCACCGTTCGTCGACGGCGACCAGCTGCCGCAGCGACTCCAGGAACAGCTCCTCGGGCAACTCCGGTATCGCCAGCCGCCGCGCCGAGGACCGAAGCCGTGCGGCGTTGGCCTCCGGGCGGAACGACACCACCGAGCCGTCGGCCCAGCGGTACGCCTTGAGCCCTTCGAAGATCTCCTGCGCGTAGTGCAGCACGATCGCCGACGGGTCGAGTTCGATCGGCCCGTAGGGCAGCACCTGGGCGTTGCGCCACCCGGTGTCGTCGGTGTAGTCGATCGACACCATGTGGTCGGTGTGGAACCGGCCGAAGCCCGGATTGGCCAGGATTCCGGCGCGTACCTCGTCGGTCGCCGGCTCCGCGTTGCGGTGAACGGTGAACTCGAGGGGGCCGTCAGTCATGGGGAAAGTGTATCGGGCTGCACTAGCGGGTTTTGGCCTCCAGGAACGGCGGCTTGACCACCTCGCACTCGACGCGCCGGCCGCGGACGTCGACCTCGACGCGACTGCCGTCGGCCACCTCGTGAGAGGTGTCCAGCAGCGCCAGCGCGATGCCGATCTTGAGGCTCGGCGAGAACGTTCCCGACGTGGTGACGCCGATGGCGGTGTCGCCGTCGTACACGGTCAGATCGGGGCGCAGCACCCCGCGCCCGACGGCCCGCAGTCCGCGCAGCGACCGTTTCGGCCCGGCCTCCTTCTCGGCCAGCAGCGCGTCGCGGCCCCAGAACGCCTCCTTGCGCCAGCCGATCGCCCAGCCGCAGCGGGCCTGCAGCGGGGAGATCTCCGGAGAGAGTTCGTGCCCGTGCAGCGCGTAACCCATCTCGGTGCGCAGGGTGTCGCGGGCACCCAGGCCGGCCGGCTCCCCGCCGGCCGCGCGGACGGCCTCGACGAGGGCGTCGAACACCGTCGCGGCGTCGTCCCACGGCGGCAGCAGCTCGAAACCCTGCTCACCGGTGTAGCCGGTGCGGCACACCCGGACCGGCACGCCGCGGAAGTCGGCGTCGGCGTAGCCCATGTAGTCCATGCCGGTGGGTAGGCCCAGCGCGGTGAGCACCTCGGTCGACTTCGGCCCCTGCACCGCCAGCACGGCGTACGAGCGGTGTTCGTCGGTGACGGTGATCCCGTCGGGCGCCTGCTCGGCCAGGGCGGCCACCACCGCGGCGGTGTTGGCGGCGTTGGGCACCAGGAAGATCTCGTCGTCGGAGACGTAGTAGGCGATCAGATCGTCGATCACTCCGCCGGATGCGTTGCAGCACAACGTGTATTGCGCTTTGCCCGGGCCGATGCGGCCGAGGTCGTTGGTCAGCGCCGAGTTGACGAAGGCCGCCGCTCCCGGTCCGCGGACCAGCGCCTTGCCGAGGTGGCTGACGTCGAACAGGCCGACGGTGGTGCGGGTGGCGGTGTGCTCGCTGACGGTGCCGGCGTAGGACACCGGCATCAGCCAGCCGCCGAATTCGGCGAAGCTGGCGCCCAGCGCCCGGTGGCGGTCTTCGAGGGGGCCGTGCAGGGGTTCGCTCACCGGATACAGCTTAGGGTGGATTCCCGTGAGCAACGATCCCGGCTACCAGGCCCCCGCCGTCACCGTCAGTTCCACCCTGCCGCGCCGCGGTATCGGTGAGTCCGTGCTGGTCGTGCCCGTCGTGAGCGGCGACGACACGGCGACCGTGCTGGCCGGTGAACCGTTCCTCGACCGTGGCCAGATCGCCGACATCGAGTCCGCACTCGCTGCGCTCGGCGCCACCGGCGCCGACGGCCAGACCCATCGGTTGGTGATCGGGTCGCTGCCGGTGGCCAGCGTGCTGGCGGTCGGGCTAGGAAAGGCACGCGACGAGTGGCCGGCCGACACGGTGCGCCGCGCCGCAGGCACCGCGGCTCGATCCCTGGACAAGGTGGCCACCGTGCTGACGACGCTGTCGGTGCTCGACCTGGCCGCCGCGATCGAGGGCCTGATCCTGGGTAGCTACCGGTTCACCGATTTCCGCAGTGCGAAGACCGCCCCGAAAGACGGCGGCCTGCGCGCGATCACCGCGCTGTCGGAGTTGCCGAAGAGCCGGGCCCGCGACACCGCCCAGCGCGCCACCGACGTCGCGAGTGCGGTCGCGACTGCTCGGGATTTCGTGAACACCCCGCCGAGTCATCTGTACCCGGACGAATTCGCCAAGCGCGCAAAGGCTCTGGGCGAAGCGGCCGGCCTGGACGTCGAGGTGCTCGACGACAAGGCGTTGGTCAAGGGCGGCTACGGCGGCATCGTCGGCGTCGGGAAGGGCTCGTCCCGGCCGCCGCGGCTGGTGCGGCTCAGCCACAAGGGCGCCAAGCAGCGAGGTAAGGCCCCCAAAAAGAAAATTGCGTTGGTCGGCAAGGGCATCACCTTCGACACCGGCGGCATCTCGATCAAGCCGGCGGCGAACATGCACCACATGACCTCCGACATGGGCGGCGCCGCCGCGGTGATCGCCACCGTGGTGCTCGCGGCCAAGCAGAAGCTCCCCCTCGACGTCATCGCCACCGTTCCGATGGCCGAGAACATGCCGTCGGCGACCGCCCAGCGCCCCGGTGACGTGCTCACCCAATACGGCGGCACCACGGTGGAGGTGCTCAACACCGACGCCGAGGGCAGGCTGATCCTCGCCGACGCGATCGTGCGGGCCTGCGAGGACAACCCGGACTATCTGATCGAGACGTCGACGCTGACCGGCGCGCAGACCGTCGCGCTGGGTGCGCGCACCCCGGGCGTGATGGGCAGCGACGATTTCCGGGACCGGGTGGCCACCCTGTCACAGCAGGTGGGCGAGAACGGGTGGGCGATGCCGCTGCCCGAAGAACTGAAGGACGACCTGAAGTCGACGGTGGCCGATCTGGCGAATGTCAGCGGGTCGCGCTTCGCCGGCATGCTGGTCGCCGGAACCTATCTGCGCGAATTCGTCGCCGACGGCGTCGAGTGGGCGCACATCGACATCGCCGCGCCGGCCTACAACACCGGCGGCCCGTGGGGTTACACGGTCAAGGGCGGCACCGGCGTGCCGACCCGCACGATGTTCGCCGTCCTCGAGGACATCGCCGAGCGGGGTTGATATGAGTTGACCTTGAGCGGCTGGTCCGACGGAGCAGGGCCGTCAGCGAGGATCGCGGCGAAACACCCAGACGTCGACGAGGGCCTTGACCTGTGCGAGTTGTTCGCGCACGTGGGTCTCCCACGCGTCTGCCCAGGAAACACTTCGCGCCTCGAATCCCACCGCGTCGATTCCATGAGCGCGAGCGATGAAGATCGCCCGGCGAATCTGGGAAGGCTGGGCTACGACCGTCACCTCCTGTAACTCGAAGAAATCCGCCAAGCGCACGATCGAGTTGAAGGTGTCGAAGCCATTGTCGTCCTCGACGATTGCATCGGCTGGAACGTTCAGATCCATCAGCGCCTGTTTCATCAGCGCCGCCTCGTCACCGTCAGAGCCCTTGGCTCCGCTGGCGATGATCCTGCGTACCTTGCCGGCGTGGAACACCTCGGCAGCCGCCGCGATCCGGTTGACGAAGTAACTGTTGGGATATCCGTCCGAGAATTCCGCGCAGCCGAGAACCACCGCGAATTCATTGAACGGCAGCTGAGATGGCGACGTGTACATCCGCCCTGAGCTCTCACTCTGCAGGACCGCTTTAGCGAACACGAGTAGCCCCACCAGCGTGAGAACGAACGCCAAGAGAAGTGCGACCCAGACCTTGGCAATCCGTTTCACCGCGAGGATGGTATCGGCGCAGCCCGCCTCGCGCGGCGCCTTGACGGGATTCGGAGCATTCCTCCGCCCGGGAACCCACTCTTCGTCCCGTCGCTGCACCCAGCACTCGGCAAATTGCCTCGGACCCGTTCGATACGCCGTCCGGATCGTTTGCCGTTTGGCCGTGCCAGCCGATGAGGAGTTAACTCTGCGGGTTTCGTTGTGAGACCGTCCCGAGCGTCGTCGCACCGCGCGCCTCGAGGCGGACGGACCGGATTCGCGGATACCTGAGCTGCCCACCGTCCTGCGCGCATCCAGCGATCCGCCCCGTCCTCACTTCATGCGGCGCCGGGATGAGAGCGAGTTCGGCATCGACCGCGAATCCTGTTCACTGCCGACGCGAGACTCAGTCGGCGGCGTAGAGGGCAAAGCGCCGCGGCCTCGCTGTCCCGACATGTCGGACGGCCCATGACCTGCGCCGCGAAATCGAATTTCCGTCCCAACTCGCGTTCCCCGCCATAGGATTCGTTGCCTGGAACCAAATGCGCTCGCAACCATTCAGAGACGAGGGAGAGCTGTGTGTGGATGGGTCAGGGTCGGCGTCACTGTTGTCTCCCTCATGTCGGTCGGCGCCGGCGTGGCCGCTGCCGAACCCCTACCGGTCGCAGACGCCACTCGGTCTGCCGGCACCGATGACGGTTGGCAATTGAGTGCATCGCTCACGGGTATGAGAATCAACTCCGTACCGAACATGGCCGCAACAGCCTTCACCCGAGAGGGGTTCGTCTCGGGAAGTGCCACGGCGACGATCGACGGCGACGGCCGTGTGCCTGTTAACTCAGGCACCCTCGTGCTCGGGGTGCAGTTGGGTTGCCAGATCGACCTCAGCGAGGGCGCGAACCTCGGCATCAGCAACGAGTCGGATATCGTCACCTCTAGCCCGTTCGAGGATCTGAGCCCCTTTGTTTCGGTTACCTTGCAGCCAGGGTCGATCACCTCGCTGAGCCTGGGAAGAAAGTCCATAAAGGGCCGAACTGGCAAAATCGCCGTGCACGACGCGCATGTGCATGTCGATGCATGCGGCGGCCCTGTGTCGGTCCGATTGTTCGCCTCGGCGGCGATCTACACCGACAATTCCGACGACAGCGTCAACACCTACGGAGCAATCGTTCAGCTATGAAGCTCCGATGGGAACTCGCTGCCCTGAATCGCCCCCGCAACTGCGCCCGGCTGGCAACAGCGGTGGTCGCCGCGGGGTTATTGGCCGTTTCGTCGGGGGACGTCGCAATCGCGGCGGACGTCGGCCAGAACGCCAGTGACGAGTCGTCTCACTCGAATGGCGGGTCCGCCTGGCCTCCGACGAACGTGTACTGGCCGCCCACCCAGGGCGTCGACAACACCTCCGATGCCGCGGACGACGGCAGGGAGAGCCCCTCGGTGTCCCCGACGGTGATCATTCTGCCCGACGGTCAACCGGTTCCGCCCGACGACGGACCAGACGAGCACTGATCCGACTGTCAGGAGGCGGCGATCGACGAGAACCCCCGGATGCTGGCAGCGCTCCAGTGAACGGGTCTGCGAGCCGGTACCGAATCCTGCTGTCGCAGGGCACGTTCTACACCACCGGCCTACAGCTGTCGAACGTATCCGCCGTTCTTCCGTTCATCTGTGGTCAGCAGGGCATCTATTGGGCAGCGGGCTTGCTCTACCCCGCCTACAGCGTCGGCACGATCATCGGCAACGCGTTGTCTCCGTTCATCGTGGAACGGTCGCGCCATAAGAAGCACCTCGTCGTCGCCGGAGCCGCTGCGGCTCTAGCGATTCTGATCCTGTGTAATGCCATAGCGGCGCGTACCGAAGTACTGGTCGCCGCGGTGTTCCTGGTGACGTCCTGGGCAACGGGCGTCACCAATGCGGTCTCGAAGGTGTCGGCGTCGGAGGTGCTTTCCGGCAAGGTAGGCGAACTACGTCGAAGTGATCTGATCCTGACGCAATCAGCCGCTGGAGCGCTCATCGCGATTGCGTTGACGCTCGGCCTTGTACCGCTGACCGGAGGAGATCCCGTCGCGGGTCATGTGGACCTGCTTTGGCTCGGTGCGGCGGCGATGGCCGCAGCGGCCGTCGCGGCCGTATTCGTCGGTCCGGTCCATCTGAAATCGGCTAGGGCTGCTCGCCGCATTCATGAGACCTATCGCGAGGGGATGGTCGTAGTTCGGACACATCAGTGGTTCCGCCGCTACGCGATCACCCAGTTGCTCTTCGTCCCTATCGCTCTCGGCACGACGTTCTACAGCCTGCACGCCGCAGAACAGCACGGTGACGAAGCCGGGAGCCTGCATGTGCTGGTGATCTTCACCAGCGTCGGCCTGGTCACCGGCTCGGTCTTGTGGCGGCTCGTCTATCGCGTGGCCGGCGCGCGCGGCATGCTTCTCGTCAGCGCACTGCTGAGTTCCACCGCGGCGGCGATGTGCATTCTCGCCCAGGTCTTCGCCTTCTGGTCGCAACTATGGGTGCACGGCGTGGTCTACCTGCTGACGACCGTGGCGAACCAGGCGATCTTCGCCGCGGCAATTGCGTGGGTGAACGTCTTCGCGGCGGATCACCACCGTGCGACGCTGTTCGCCTTCGGATCGATGGCGGTGGCGATCGAATCGGTGCTACTCGGCGCCATACTGGGTGGGATCGCCGAGAAGGCGTCGGCGATCTGGCCGGTGTCGATCGTACTGGCGTTGAATGTCATCGCCGTCGGTGCGGCGCTCCGCGCACCGGGACGCGCCTCCGCAGCTGCATCTCCCCTCGAGCGCTCTTGAATCAGGCGGGGTGGTGGATGCGACAAGCGCCGGTGTCGGCCGGCGACACCTCTAGAGCACTCGGCCGCGGGCGGTGCTGCGCAGCACCTGTGGCGCCACCCGCGATACGCCGTAGACCAGGTAGGCCTCCGGCATCACGGGGCGAATCGCCTTGTCCGCCTTCACCGCGGCGACAATGGCCTTCGCCGCCTTGTCCGGCCCGAAACGGCGCATCGCGAACATCTTCTGCAACTGGCCGCGGCGTCCGGCGACGTCCTGGTTGCGTCCGGTCGGCGCGCTGAACCGGGTGTCGCGAACGATATTGGTGTTCACCGTGCTCGGGCAGACGGTGGTCAGCCCGATGCCCGCCGCGTCGAGCTCGGCGCGCAGGCAGTCGGAGAACATGTACACCGCTGCCTTCGACGTGCAGTAGGCGTTGAGGGACTGCAGCGGCGCGTAGGAGGCCATCGAGGCGACGTTGACGATGTGGCCGCCGGTCCCGCGCTCGACGAGACGGCGCGCGAACGCCCGGCACCCGTTCACCACTCCACCCAGGTTGACGTCGAGCACGCGGTCCCACAGCTCCGGCGGGGTGTCGAGGAAGCTGCCGGCCTGACCGATGCCGGCGTTGTTGACCACGATGTCGGGCACGCCGTGGGCAGCGCACACCTCGTCGGCGAACCGTTCGACGGCATCGGCGTCGGAGACGTCGAGCAGGTAGGCGTGGGCGGTCCCGCCCCGGGCGGCCACGGCGGCGGCGGTCTCCTTGGCGGCGGCCTCGTCGATGTCGCTGACCACGACCTCGGCGCCCTCGGCGGCGAACGCCAGCGCGGTCTCGCGGCCGATACCGCTGCCCGCGCCGGTCACCGACACCAGCATGTCGCCGAAGTGGCCGCGGGTGCGGCCGACCTCCGCGCGGCGCAGTTCCCGGCACGGTGGCGCGCCGTCGACGTGATCGGCGAACTGCCCGACGGCGCGGGCGATGACGCCGGGGTGCGAGATCGGCGACCAGTGCCCGGCCTTGAGTTCGCGCCGCCACAGCCGCGGCGCCCACTGACCGATGCCGTCGAAGGCGTGCGGCCGGATGAACGGATCGGCCGTGTTGACGATCAGCTGGACCGGTGCCTCGACGTGGTGGTCGCGCCGCGGATGGAACAGGGCGGGCAGGGCATTGGCCCGGTACACCTTGATGCTGGCGGCCGCGTTGGCGGCGGTGGACGAGGCGATGAACGGCCCACCGAACGCCCGGACCGCGAGGCCGGGAAGCAGCGGTAGCGAGAACAGCGCCATGTAGGACAGCCGGGCGAGTTGGGACACCCCCCGCACGAACGCTTTCGGCCGCCACGGTCGGGCCAGTGCTCCTCGGACGTAGAGCATGGCGTGGTGGGCGCTCGGTCCGGAGACCGAGGTGAAGGACGCGACGCGGGCTGTCGCCTCCGGCCGGCCGAGGTACTCCCAGGTGCCGATCGACCCCCAGTCGTGGGCCAGCACGTGTGCGGGCCGACCGGGGCTCACCGCGTCGAGGACCGCGGCGAGGTCATCGGCGTAGCGCTCCAGCGAATACGCCGCGGCCGATGTCGGTGCCGACGTCGGGCCGACGCCGCGATTGTCGTAGCGCACGATGCGGAACCGGTCGGCGAGCAGCGGCACCACCCCGTCCCACAGGACGTGCGAGTCCGGCCAGCCGTGCACCATGACGAGCGTGGGCCCGTCGGGGACGCCCTCCTCGTAGACGGCGATGCGGACGTCATCGGTGCTGTCCACGAAGCGGGTGGGGCTCATCCGTCGAACTCCTGGCGGGCCGCGCGTTTGCGCTCGATGCGCAGGCGCGCGTCGTGGTCGCGCATCCGCTGCGGATATCCGACCTTCTGCACGTCGTAGACCGGAATCTTCAGCCGGTCGGACAGCTTGCGGGCCCCGGCGTCTCCCCCGGCCCGGCGCCTGGTCCATTCGCCGTCGGCGGCGACAAGCACGACGGTGACCTCGGTGACCGTGGTCTTGGGTTCGATGAACGCCTCGACGCCCTGGTGTTCGGCCACCCACTGCTGCAGATACCGCAGATCGGCGGCGGGGTCGCGGCCGTCGGTTCGGGCCGAGCGCCGGCCCCGAAATTTGCTGAAGATCCCCACCTGCGTGCGGCTCCCTTCTCGAACCTCTTTTCCGATAGTGCCAGAGCCGGCAGTAGCCGAGTCTGCGGCGAAGACCGGGAGTGGACGTGGAAGGATGGGAGCCGACATTCGACCCGGTACGACCGAGCCGTTCGAGGGAGTCAACACACATGGCCGTCTCTGTTCAGATGCCCGCTCTCGGTGAGAGCGTCACCGAAGGCACCGTCACGCGGTGGCTGAAGCAAGAGGGTGACACCGTCGAACAGGACGAACCGCTGCTGGAGGTGTCGACCGACAAGGTCGACACCGAGATCCCCGCACCCGCCTCGGGTGTGCTGCAGAAGATCGTGGCCCAGGAGGACGACACCGTCGAGGTCGGCGGCGAACTGGCCGTGATCGGCGAGGGCGGTGAGGACTCCGGGGATTCGTCCGACGACTCGGCCGATGAGGCCGAGCAGGAGGAGCCCGCCGAGGAACCGGCGGCACAGTCCGAAGAGGCATCCGAGGACACCGAGGATGAGCCCGAACCGGAGTCGAAGCCGAAGTCCGAATCGAAGCCGAAGAAGTCGGGTTCCGGTACGTCGGTCACCATGCCCGAACTCGGCGAGTCGGTCACCGAGGGCACGGTCACCCGGTGGCTGAAGAAGGTGGGCGACAGCGTCGAGGTCGACGAGCCGCTGCTCGAGGTGTCGACCGACAAGGTCGACACCGAGATCCCCTCGCCCGTGGCCGGGACGCTGATCTCGATCACCGCCGAGGAAGACGACACCGTCGAGGTGGGCGGTGAACTCGCCAAGATCGGTGACGCCGACGACGCCGACTCCGACGACGCGCCCGAACCGGAGCCCGAACCCGAACCCGAACCGGAACCGGAACCGGAGCCCGAACCGGAGCCCGAACCGGAACCCGAACCGGAACCGAAGCAGGAGCAGAAGCCCGAGCCCAAGCAGGAGAAGAAGCCGGAGCCGGAGAAGAAACCCGAGAAGAAGCCCGAGCCGAAGCAGGACGACGCAGGCGACGGCGGCGGCGAGACGGCCAGCGACAGTGGCCCGTACGTCACCCCGCTGGTGCGCAAGCTGGCCGCGGAACACGACGTCGACCTGGCCGGCCTGAAGGGCACCGGCATCGGTGGGCGGATCCGCAAGCAGGACGTGCTCGCCGCAGCGGAGAAGTCCTCGAAGTCGTCGACCGAGGAAGCCGCCGAGGCGCCGTCGAAGTCCCCGGCCGCGGCGATGGCACCCGCCGATGCCAATGCCGCGAACGCTCCGCTGGCCCACCTGCGCGGCACCACGCAGAAGGCCACCCGCATCCGGCAGCTCACGGCGAAGAAGACGCGCGAATCCCTGCAGGCCACAGCGCAGTTGACGCAGACCCACGAGGTCGACATGACCAAGATCGTGGCGCTGCGGGCCAGGGCGAAGAACGACTTCGCCGAGCGGGAGGGCGTCAACCTGACGTATCTGCCGTTCATCGCCCGCGCGGTGATCGACGCGCTCAAGCAGCACCCGAACGTCAACGCCAGCTACAACGAGGACACCAAGGAGATCACCTACTACGACGCCGAACACCTCGGCTTCGCGGTGGACACCGAGCAGGGTCTGCTCTCGCCGGTGATCAAGAACGCGGGCAACCTGTCCCTGGCCGGGCTGGCCCGGGCGATCTCCGACATCGCCGCCCGCGCGCGCTCCGGTGACCTCAAACCCGACGAGCTGTCCGGTGGCACGTTCACCATCACCAACATCGGCAGCCAGGGCGCGCTGTTCGACACACCGATCCTGGTACCGCCGCAGGCGGCGATGCTGGGCACCGGCGCGATCGTCAAGCGCCCCCGGGTGATCGTCGACGAGTTCGGCAACGAGCTGATCGGTGTCCGGTCGGTGGCGTACCTGCCGCTGACCTATGACCACCGCCTCATCGACGGCGCGGACGCGGGCCGGTTCCTGACCACGATCAAACGTCGTCTCGAAGAGGGCGCGTTCGAGGCCGACCTCGGACTGTAGGAACCAGTGGCCACCGTTGCGGTCGCGGGTTCCTCGGGGCTGATCGGCTCGGCGCTGGTGTACGGCCTGCGGGCCACCGACCATCGGGTCATCCGCATCGTGCGCCGTGCCCCGTCCAACGCCGATGAGTTGTTCTGGAACCCCGACACCGGTGAGTTCGATGCCGGCGCGCTGTACGGCGTCGACGCCGTCGTGAATCTGTGCGGCGTCAGCATCGGGCAGCGCCGGTGGTCGGGGGCGTTCAAGCAGAGCCTGCGCGACAGCCGCATCGGACCCACCGAGGTGCTGTCCGCGGCCGTCGTCGACGCCGGGGTTCCGACGCTCGTCAACGCCAGCGCCGTCGGCTATTACGGCGACACCCGCAATCGCATCACCGACGAGACAGGTCCTGCCGGTTCGGGTTTCCTGGCCCAGCTGTGCGTGGACTGGGAGGCGGCAACCGCCGTGGCAGCCGCCGACGGGGTCCGCGTCGTACTGCTGCGCTCGGGTCTGGTGCTGGGGCCTGCGGGCGGACTGCTGGCACGGCTGCGGCCGCTGTTCGCGCTCGGGCTGGGCGCCCGGCTGGGCAACGGGCGGCAGTACATGCCGTGGATCAGCCTCGAAGACGAGGTGCGCGCGATCCTGTTCGCGATCACCGACGACGAGGTGTCCGGTCCGGTGAACGTCACCGGCCCCGCGCCGGTGACCAACGCAGAGTTCACCGCGGCGCTGGGTCGGTCGCTGAACCGGCCGACACCGCTGATGGTTCCCGGCTTCGCGCTGCGCACGGTGCTGGGCGAGTTCGCCGAGGAGGGTCTGTTGGGTGGGCAGCGTGCGATCCCGGCCGCCCTCGAAGGGGCCGGTTTCGCATTCCACCACAGCACCGTCGGGGAGGCGCTGGCCTACGCCAACCGCCCCAAAGACCGCTGACGAGTACCGTTCTCCCCATGACGGTCTCCATCCGGTCATCGACCGCACCGGTCGAGGTGCGCACCCTCGGCACGGTCGACTACCTGGACGCGTGGCAGCGGCAGCGCGGGGTCGCCGACGCCCGGGTGGCGGGCGGTCCGGATGTCCTGCTCCTGCTCGAACATCCGCCGGTCTACACCGCGGGCAAACGCACCGAGGCCCACGAACGGCCGGTGGACGGCACACCGGTGGTCGACACCGACCGCGGGGGCAAGATCACCTGGCACGGCCCCGGCCAGCTGGTGGGCTACCCCATCGTCGGTCTGGTCGAACCACTCGACGTGGTGAACTTCGTGCGCCGCATCGAGGAGGCCCTGATCGCGGTGTGTAGGCAGTTCGATCTCGACGCCGGCCGCGTCGACGGCCGTTCCGGGGTGTGGCTGCCGGCTGAGCCGTCTTCGGAAGGCCTGCGGCCAGCACGCAAGATCGGCGCGATCGGCATCCGGGTGTCCCGCGGGGTCACGCTGCACGGGTTCGCGCTCAACTGCGATTGCGACCTGTCGGCGTTCTCGGCGATCGTGCCGTGCGGTATCGCCGACGCCGGGGTGACGTCGCTGACCGCCGAGCTCGGCAGGCGGGTGAGCACCGACGACGTCGCCGACGCGGTCGCCGATCGGGTGTGTGACGCACTCGACGGGCGGCTGGTGGTCTCTGGCGTAGCATCGACACAGTGACAGTCACGCCGCCGGAGGATAGAAAACTCCTGCGTCTGGAGGTTCGCAACGCCCAGACGCCCATCGAGCGCAAGCCCCCGTGGATCAAGACCCGGGCCAAGATGGGTCCGGAGTACAAAGAGCTCAAATCGCTGGTCAAGCGCGAAGGCCTGCACACCGTGTGCGAGGAAGCGGGCTGCCCCAACATCTTCGAATGCTGGGAGGACCGCGAGGCCACGTTCCTCATCGGCGGCGAACAGTGCACCCGGCGATGTGACTTCTGCCAGATCGACACCGGCAAGCCGACCGAACTCGATCGTGACGAACCGCGCCGGGTCGCCGAGAGCGTGCAGGCGATGGGGCTGCGGTATTCGACGGTCACCGGAGTCGCGCGCGACGATCTGCCCGACGGTGGCGCCTGGCTCTACGCCGAGACGGTGCGCGAGATCAAGCGCCTCAACCCGAACACCGGCGTCGAACTGCTGATCCCGGACTTCAACGGCGATCGCGCTCAGCTCGAGACGGTGTTCGCATCCCGGCCGGAGGTGTTGGCGCACAATGTCGAGACCGTGCCGCGCATCTTCAAGCGGATCCGGCCCGCCTTCCGCTATCAGCGCAGCCTCGACGTGCTGACCGCCGCCCGTGACGACGGGCTGGTGACCAAATCCAATCTGATCCTCGGCATGGGCGAGACCCCGGATGAGGTGCGCACAGCGCTGGTCGACCTGCACGACGCGGGCTGCGACATCATCACCATCACGCAGTATCTGCGCCCGTCGCCACGCCACCATCCCGTCGAGCGCTGGGTGCGGCCCGAGGAGTTCGTCGAGTTCGCCGAGTTCGCCGAGGGGCTCGGATTCGCCGGGGTGCTGGCCGGACCGCTGGTGCGCTCGTCGTATCGCGCCGGACGGCTGTACGCGCAGGCCGCGCGGCTGAAACCGGCGGCCACCCCACCCGTATCCTGAGCACTATGGCGAAATCCCGGACCCCCGCCGGAACCAAGGCGAGCAAAGCCGCCAAGGCCGAGGCGAAGGCCGCCCGCAAGGCGGCCTCCAAGCAGCGGCGCAGCCAGCTGTGGCAGGCGTTCCAGATCCAGCGCAAAGAGGACAAGCGGCTGCTGCCGTACATGATCGGCGCGTTCGTGCTGATCGTGGGCATCTCGGTCGCGGTCGGCGTGCTGGTCGGTGGGATCACCATGTACACCCTCATCCCGCTCGGGGTGATCCTCGGCCTGCTGGTCGCGTTCATCGTGTTCGGCAGGCGGGCGCAGAAGTCGGTGTACCGCAAGGCCGAAGGTCAGACCGGCGCCGCCGCCTGGGCGCTGGAGAACATGCGCGGCCGCTGGCGGGTGACCCCCGGCGTCGCCGCCACCGGACATTTCGACGCCGTACACCGGGTGATCGGCCGCCCCGGCGTGATCTTCGTCGGCGAGGGCTCGCCGGCCCGGGTGAAACCGCTTCTCGCGCAAGAGAAGAAGCGCACTGCCAGGCTGATCGGCGATACCCCGATCTATGACGTCGTCGTGGGCAACGACGAGGGTGAGGTGCCGCTGTCGAAGCTCGAGCGCCACCTGAACAAGCTGCCGGCCAACATCACCGTCAAGCAGATGGATGCGCTGGAGTCGCGGCTCGTCGCGCTCGGCACCAAGGTCGGTCCGGCGGCCATGCCCAAGGGGCCGCTTCCCGCGCAGGCCAAGATGCGCGGGGTTCAGCGCACCGTGCGCCGGCGCTGAACGCCGCGCACCGATGTGCACTGCCTGCGAGTGGGCACCGCATTTCGCGAAGTTCGGACTGAAGACCTCACGACGTTCGGCGTTGCGCGCCGCGGCGATCGTCGTGGTCGCGGCGACCACCGCAAGCGCCTGTTCGTCGGGGCCGGATCCGGCGCCCCATGACGGTGCGGGCGACGGCGCCGCCGGCGATGACCGAGCGGATTTCGTGTTCCGCAACGGCAGGGTCTACACCGGTGCGGCCGACCCGTGGGCGCAGGCGGTGGCGGTCACGGGTGACAGCATCGCCTACGTCGGCGACGACCCAGGCGCGATGGCGCTCGCCGGACCCGCCACCCGGGTGATCGATCTCGGCGGCAAGCTGCTCATGCCGGGGTTCGTCGAAGGGCACACCCATCCGTTCCTCGGGGCGTTCCTCACTTCCGGTGTCGATCTGCAGGTGCCCACCGGCGCCGATGCACTGGCCGCCATCGACACCTATGCCAAGGCCCACCCCACCGGCCCGATCCGCGGGTTCGGCTGGCGGGTGGACATGTTCGGCCCCGAAGGACCCACGCGCGGCGACCTCGACCGCATCCTGCCCGACCGGCCCGCGTTCTTCTTCGCCATCGACGGGCACAGCCTGTGGGCCAACAGCAAGGCGCTCGAGATGGCCGGGGTGAACCGCGACACCCCGGATCCGATTCCGGGATTCAGCTATTACGCGCGCGACGAGAACGGTGAACCCACCGGCTACGTACTCGAGGTCAACGCGGTGCTCGGCCTGGTCGACGCCGTCGAGCCCATCTCGCCGGAGACGATCGGCCGGCTCACCGAGGAGTGGCTGCCCAAGGCCTCGGCGGCCGGCATCACGGCGCTCTTCGACGCCGGTGTTCCCCCGATCGGCGACGACCAGGCGGCGATCCTGCGTCTCTACACCGACGTGGAACGGCGCGGACTGCTGCCGTTCCGCGTCGTCGGCTCCTATTCGGTGCGCACCACGCCGGTCGAGGGCACGGTGGAGCGGTTCGAAGCGGTCCGCGCCGAGATCTCCAGCGAACTGGTGTCCGTCGACGTCGTCAAGATCATCGGCGACGGCACTCAGGGCGGTTACACCGCCTGGCTCATCGAGCCCTACGCCGACAAACCCGAATCGACCGGGGCCTCGCCGTTCACCGAGGAGCAGTGGCATCGCCTCGTCGGCGACGTGGACGCCGCGGGCTATGACGTGCACATCCACGCCTGCGGTGAACGCACCGCACGGGTCGGGCTCGATGCGGTCGAACGGGCGATCGCGGCCAATCCCCCGCGCGACCGGCGCCACACCGTCGCGCACCTGGTCTACGTCGAGGACAGCGACGCACCGCGGTTCGCCGAACTCGGTGTGACCGCACAGTTCTCGGCGAACTGGATGTCGGCCGATCCGGACACCATCGAGAACATGGGCGCACGCTACGGCGCGCCGCGTAAGGATCTGCTCTACCGGCCGCAGGCGGTGCTCAAGTCCGGTGGGCGCATCTCGCTGGGCGCCGACTGGCCGGCGGCCGGGTACTTCTCCACGTACAAACCGCTCGAGTCGATCCAGATCGGGGTGACGCGTCAGCTGGTGGGCCAGGCCGACGCGCCGGTGCTGGTCCCCGCAGACGAGCGGTTGTCGGTGGCCGAGGCGGTGCACGCGAACACCCTGGGCGCGGCGTATCAGATCCGGCTCGACGACAAGGTCGGCTCACTGGAGGTGGGCAAGCTGGCGGACATGATCGTCCTCGACCGCGACATCTTCGAGATCGACCCGCACGATATCCACGCGGCCAACATCTCGCTGACCATGATGAACGGCCAGATCCGCCACGAGTCCTGACGCCGGTCAGGTGCGCCGGATCACCGCGGTCTTGGTCGCCAGGTCATGGAGGCTGCGCAGATCGGAGTCGGTGAACAGCGCGGGGATGACCAGGGCGATCAGCAGTCCGCGGCCGGCGGCACGACCCAATCCGACGTGTATGCGTTCGTCCATCGACGCCACGGTGAGCCCGAGCGCGAACTGGCCGGGCGTGAAGGCGAACAGCCGCACCGACACGACGCCGATGACGAACCAGATCAGCAGGATCGCCGTCGACATCGCCGAGATCGAGATCCAGCCGAACGCCATCGCGAGCGCAGCGAGGCCGTAGGCGATGAACCAGTCGACGAGCATGGCGGCCACCCGCCGGCCGAACCGGGCGATCGACCCCGGCCCCTCCGGTGGCAGGCCGAGCCGCTGACCCGGATATTCGTTCGGTGGTTGGCCCGGGCCGCCGGGTCCTCGATTCGATTCGGGACCGGACAGCCAGGACCCGATCGCGCGGGCCATACTGTCAGGATAGGCGGGCCCACGTCGTCCGATGCCGTCCGGCGGTGTCGCCACCGCCGTAACGTCCGCGCAACATGCGGTTGACGACCGTGCAACATCGTGTCCATAGCGTCAACGCGCGGGTTACCAGTAAAGGAGACAACTCAGTGGCAGAAAAGACGGCCGACGACATCATCAAGCAGATCAAGGACGAGAACGTCGAGTACGTCGACATTCGCTTCTGCGATCTGCCGGGTGTCGTCCAGCACTTCTCGATTCCGGCGTCGGCGTTCGACGAGAGCGTCTTCGAGGACGGTCTCGCGTTCGACGGTTCATCGGTCCGCGGCTTCCAGTCCATCCACGAGTCGGACATGATGCTGCTGCCCGACCCCGAGACCGCGCGCATCGACCCGTTCCGGCACGCGAAGACGCTGAACCTGAACTTCTTCGTGCACGATCCGTTCACCCGGGAGGCGTACTCGCGCGATCCGCGCAACGTCGCCCGCAAGGCGGAGAACTACCTGACCAGCACCGGCATCGCCGACACGTGCTTCTTCGGCGCCGAGGCCGAGTTCTACATCTTCGACTCGGTGAGCTTCGACTCGAAGATGAACGGCACCTTCTACGAGGTCGACTCCGCGTCGGGCTGGTGGAACAGCGGTGAACCGTTCGAGGCCGACGGCAGCCCCAACCGCGGTTACAAGGTGCGGCCCAAGGGCGGCTATTTCCCCGTCGCGCCGTATGACCACTACGTCGACCTGCGCGACAAGATGGCGACCAACCTGATCAACGCGGGCTTCACCCTCGAGCGCGGTCACCACGAGGTGGGCACCGGAGGCCAGGCCGAGATCAACTACAAGTTCAACACGCTGCTGCACGCGGCCGACGATGTGCTGCTGTTCAAGTACATCATCAAGAACACCGCGTGGCAGGAGGGCAAGACCGTCACGTTCATGCCCAAGCCGCTGTTCGGCGACAACGGGTCCGGTATGCACGCCCACCAGTCGCTGTGGAAGGACGGCCAGCCGCTGTTCCACGACGAGTCCGGTTACGCCGGTCTGTCGGATGTGGCCCGCCACTACATCGGCGGCATCCTGCACCACGCCCCGTCGCTGCTGGCGTTCACCAACCCGACGGTGAACTCCTACAAGCGTCTGGTGCCGGGTTACGAGGCCCCGATCAACCTGGTGTACAGCCAGCGCAACCGCTCGGCATGTGTGCGGATCCCGATCACCGGCAACAACCCGAAGGCCAAGCGCCTCGAGTTCCGTTGCCCGGACAGCTCGGGCAACCCGTACCTGGCGTTCGCGGCGATGCTGATGGCCGGTATCGACGGCATCAAGCGCAAGATCGAGCCGCAGGCGCCCGTGGACAAGGACCTCTACGAGCTGCCGCCGGACGAGGCCGCCAACATCCCGCAGGCACCGACCTCACTGTCGGCGGTCATCGACCGGCTCGAGGACGATCACGAGTACCTCACCGAGGGCGGCGTGTTCACCGAGGACCTGATCGAGACGTGGATCTCCTACAAGCGGGAGAACGAGATCCTGCCGATCCAGATCCGTCCGCACCCGTACGAGGTGGCGCTGTACTTCGACGTGTAAATCACGGCGACGTCTGAACAGCGGTAAGAGCGGGGGCCGGGTGGAGCGATCCACCCGGCCCTTCGCTTTGATGGACCCATGCGGATCCTCGTGCAACGGGTGTCGTCGGCTTCGGTGACCGTCGGCGGCGATGTGGTCGGCGCGATCGCCCCGCAACGGCAGGGTCTGCTGGCCTTCGTCGGCGTCACCCATGCCGACGACGCGGACATCGCGGCTCGGCTCGCCGAAAAACTCTGGCGCCTGCGGATTCTCGACGGCGAGCGGTCGGCGCATGACGAGGGCGCCCCCGTTCTGGTGGTCAGCCAGTTCACGCTGTACGCCAACACCGAGAAGGGCCGCAGGCCGTCGTGGAACGCTGCTGCGCCCGGCGCCGTGGCAGAACCGCTCGTCGGCGCGTTCTGTGCTGCGCTGCGTCGGCTCGGCGCCGATGTGCAAACGGGGGTTTTCGGGGCGGATATGAAAGTGGAACTGGTCAACGACGGTCCGGTAACGGTGCTGCTCGAGCTCTCGCAAACGGGCGGCCCCGGCGCGTAAAGTCGGTCCATGGCGACCACATTCGACGCACGGCTCGCGCGCTACTCCTCCCCTGTCCTGAGCATCTTCCGGATCGTTTTCGGTCTGGCCTTCTTCCTGCACGGCACGATGAAGGTCTTCGGCTGGCCGTTGGGCACGGCCATCCCGGTGGGCACCTGGCCGGGCTGGTGGGCCGGACTCATCGAACTCGTCACCGGCCTGCTGATCCTGATCGGATTGTTCACCCGCATCGCAGCATTCATCGCCTCGGGCGAGATGGCGGTGGCGTACCTGTGGCAGCACCTGCCCAACGGCTTCTGGCCGTACGACCAGGGCATGGGCGGCAATGGCGGTGAGCCCGCCCTGCTGTACTGCTTCGGATTCCTGGCTCTTGCCGCGCTCGGTGCGGGTTCGCTGTCGGTCGACGCGCGCCGCCGCGGGCACACCCTGGCCGGCGGCGTGGGGTCCAACCGGGTCGTCACCGGAACTGCCGCGCCCGCGGGATACGCCACCGGACAGCCGGTTCGGCGCGGCGGTCTGCTCAGCCGGTTCCGCCGGCCGCGGTACTGACCGCTACAGGCCCAGATCGCTCAGCGACGGATGGTCGTTGGGCCGCCGTCCCGACGACCAGTGGTAGCGGCGGTCGGATTCGGCGATGGGCAGGTCGTTGATCGAGGCGTGCCGGGCCAGCATCAGACCGTTCTCGTCGAACTCCCAGTTCTCGTTGCCGTAGGAGCGGAACCACTGTCCTGACGCGTCGTGGCTCTCGTAGGCGAAGCGCACGGCGATCCGGTTTCCGTCGAACGCCCAGAGTTCCTTGACCAACCGGTAGTCCAGTTCGCGTTCCCACTTTCGGGTCAGGAACGCGACGATCTCCTCGCGGCCGGTGACGAATTCGGCGCGGTTACGCCAGCGGCTGTCGACGGTGTAGGCCTGTGCCACCCGCTGGGGATCGCGGGTGTTCCAGGCGTCCTCGGCGAGGCGGACCTTCTCGACGGCGGTCTGCCTGGTGAAGGGCGGCAGCGGTGGGCGTGGTGACATGGCGACCTCTCATCGGTCGAGTGCAAGGTCCTTGCGGAACCGTTTCATCCCGTCGATCTTCTCGGCGACGCTCGCATCGGCCCCGCTGTAGAACATCCACGGCATCGTCAGGATGTGGGTGATACCGGCCGCCTCCGCGCGGTCGTAGTCGGCGCGGACCACGGCATCGGTCAGCGGTGTGAGGATCGTGAAGTCGTCGAGCGGAAGGCCTGCCGCCGCGCGTAGTTCCCGCACCCGGGTGGCTTTTTCGATCGCGCGGTCGGTGGAGATCAGATCGCCGATCCAGCCGTCGTTGCGGGCGGCGCGGCGCAGCGCGATGTCCGACAACCCTCCCACGTAGACGGGAATGTGCGGCGGCGTCGGCTCCATCTCCAGACGCGGGGTGGTGTAGAACTCACCGTCGAACTCGGTCCAGCCCGGCTGCCACAACGCGCGGAACAACTCGATCATCTCGTCGGTCCGCCTGCCGCGCCGGTCGAACCGCTGACCCATCAGAGTGAACTCCTCTTCGCACCAGCCCACTCCGATGCCGAGTTCGACGCGACCTCCGGTCAGATATGCGGCGGTGCCGATGCTCTTCGCCGCGGAGTACGGCTCCCGCATGGCCGGGATGTACACGGTGTTGACGAAGCGCAGTCGCGTGGTGACCTGTGCGAGCGCACCGATCAACACCCACGGATCGGGCCAGTGCGTGAACGGCTGCCAGCGCCGTTCACCGTCGCGGGTGTACGGATACGGCGTGGCCAGGGTCTCGAGGTTGACCACGTGGTCGGGGATGCCGACACCGTCGTAGCCGAGTTCATCTGCGGCGCGGGCGATCTCGACGACCTCACTGGTGTCGAGGAAAGCCAGGCTGACATAGAACTTCATCAGCACCTCATCCTGCGTCGCGCGCCCACGCCGGCATGATGAAAACCCCGTCGGCCTCGGCGGTCACGCCGTCGGCGTCGCGCACCTCCCCGCGGGCGAACGTCTTGATGCCCTCGACGTGGTCGATCCACGCCTCGGCGCGGACCGGCCCGAGCGGGGTTCCCCGCAGATAGCGCACCGTGATCGTTCCGGTGAACAGCGGCCGGGTCAGCCCGTCGCTGGCGGCCTCGCCGAGGATGTGGTCGAGCACCAGTGCGCAGATGCCGCCGTGCACCAGGCCCGGCGGCCCCTCGTAGGCGGCGCCGAGGGTGAACTCGCTGACCCACCGACCGTCCGCGGCCCGGTCGATGGTCATCGGCGGTGCGATCGCATTCCCCAGCCCCACGGCGGGATTCGCCCACGCCAGCGGCCGCCCGGTGGCGGCGTGACGGACAGGTTCCGAACGGTCGCGCTGGGTGCGCCGCAACGTCTCGGTGACGGCTTCGATCGTCGCCTGGGCGTCGCGCAGCGTGCCATCGTCCGCGCCGGTGTGGATACCCGCGTCGACGAGGTCCCGGATCGCCTGGATCAGTGGTTCGTGCATCGTGCGCAGCCGCTCGTACTCGTCGTCGCCCATATCGCGGAACGGGACGGTCATGCGTTTCCAGTCACTCACCGAACACCTTTCGCACCACCGTCTTCGCCCGCCGGGTCACCCGCAGATAGTTGTCGAGGAATTCGCCACCGTCGTCGTTGTCCCAGCCCGCGGCCACCGCGACCGCGTTGAGCTGCCGGCCAGGACCGGGCAGCTGGTCGGTGGGCTTTCCGCGCACCAGCACCAGCGCGTTGCGCGCCCGTGTCGCGGTCAGCCACGCCTGGCGCAGCAGGTCGACGTCGCCCTCGGCGATGAGTTCTGCTGCGCCGATCGCGTTGAGCGCTTCGAGTGTCGACGTGGTGTGCAGCGCAGGCACCTTCTCGGCGTAGCGCAGCTGGATCAGCTGCACGGTCCACTCGATGTCGGCCAGACCGCCGCGGCCGAGTTTGGTGTGGGTGTTCGGATCGGCGCCGCGGGGCAACCGCTCGGCATCCACCCTGGCCTTGATGCGCCGGATCTCGCGCACCGCGTCGGCCGATACCCCGCCCTTCGGATACCGCGTCTTGTCGATCATCAGCAGGAATCGCTCCCCCAGATCGAGATCGCCGGCCACGCGGTGGGCCCGCAGCAGTGCCTGGACCTCCCAGGCCTGCGCCCACTGCGTGTAGTAGGCCTCGTAGGACGCCAGCGTGCGCACCAGCGGACCGTTGCGACCCTCCGGTCGCAGCCCGATGTCAACCTCCAACGGCGGGTCGGCGCTCGGGGTGCCCAGCAGCGCGCGGACCCGTTCGGCCACGGTGACCGCCCACTTCACGGCGACCGATTCCGTTGCGCCACCGCACGGTTCGCAGACGAACATGACGTCGGCGTCGGAGCCATAACCGAGTTCCTGACCGCCGAGCCGGCCCATGCCGATCACCGCGATCCGCGCAGGCGGACCACCCTCGGGCGCATTGGCCCGCATCACGGCATCGAGCGCGGCCTGCAGCACCGCGACCCACAGGGCGGTCAGCGCCGCACAGACATCGGTCACGGGCAGCATGTGGAGCAGATCGGCCGAGGCGATGCGGGCCAGTTCGCGCCGGCGCAGGGTGCGTGCGGCCGCGATCGCCCGGACCGGGTCGGCGTGTCTGCCCGCCGAGGCGACCAGTCCCCTGGCCATCGCATCGGGTTCGGTCTCGAGCAGCTTGGGACCGCTGGGGCCGTCGGCGTAGAGCCGGATGACCTCGGGGGCGCGCATCAGCAGATCCGGGACGAAGGCCGAGGTGCCGAGCACCTTCATCAGCCGTTTGGCCACCGCACCCTCGTCGCGCAGCGTCGACAGGAACCACCGCTCCTCGGACAGCGACTCGCTGATGCGCCGGTAGGACAGTAGGCCGGCATCCGGATCGGGGGTGTCGGACAACCAGTCCAGCAGTGTGGGCAGCAGCACCTGCTGCACCCGTCCGCGACGGCTGCCGTCCCCGGTCAGCGCCGCGAGATGGGTCAGCGCGCTCTGCGGGCCCTCGTAGCCGAGTGCGGCGAGCTGGCGTTCGGCGGCCGCGGTGCTCATACCGGGCTCGATGCCCAGTGCCGGCTGGCCCACCGATTCGAGCAGCGGTTGATAGAACAGCTTGGCGTGCAGCCGCGACACCCGCAGGCTCTGACGTTTGAGCTCTTCGCGCAGCACCCCGAGGGCGTCGTGCTGGCCGTCGGGGCGCACGTGCGCGGCGCGTGCCAGCCACCGCATCGCCTCGTCGTCGTCGGACTCGGGCAGCATGTGGGTGCGTTTGAGCCGCTGCAGCTGCAGACGGTGTTCGAGCAGCCGCAGGAATTCGTAGGACGCCGTCATGTTGGCCGCGTCGTCGCGGCCTACGTAGCCGCCGGACCCCAGTGCGGCGAGCGCGTCGACCGTCGAGGCGACGTGCAGGGACTCGTCGTTGCGGCCGTGCACCAGCTGCAGCAGCTGAACGGCGAACTCGACGTCGCGCAGACCGCCGGTGCCGAGTTTCAGTTCACGCGTGCGCACCCCGGCGGGCACCGTCTCCTCGACGCGGCGCCGCATCGCCTGCACCTCGGGGACGAAATCCTCACGCTCGCAGGCGGTCCACACCATGGGCATGAGCGCCTCGATGTACTGCCGGCCGAGTTCGGCGTCCCCGGTCGCCGGCCGTGCCTTCATCAGTGCCTGGAACTCCCAGGTCTTGGCCCACCGCTGGTAGTAGGCGATGTGGGACTCCAGCGTGCGCACCAGTTGACCGTGCTTACCCTCGGGCCGCAACGCCGCGTCGACCTCGAAGAAGGCGTCCGCGGCGAAGCGCATCATCTCGCCCGCCACCCGGGTCGCGGTCGCGTCGCTCGGATCGGCGACGAAGATGACGTCGACGTCGCTGACGTAGTTCAGTTCCCGCGCACCGCATTTGCCCATGGCGATCACCGCGATGCGGGGCCGGTCACCGTCGCCGCACACCGACCGCATCGCCACCTCGAGCGCGCCGCCCAGCGCGGCGTCGGCCAGATCGGAGAGGTGCTCACCGACCGTCGGGAACGGCAGCACCGGCTCGTTCTCCACCGTCGGTGCGACGTCGAGCGCCGCGAGAACCAGCAGCCGGTCGCGGTAGTGATCGCGCATCGGCGCCATGGCCGTGGCGCTGTCGGACGCGGCGGCGGCCAGTTCGTCGAACTCCTCGCGCAGCTGCGGGGCCGACGGCAGCTCCACCTTTCCGGCCAGCAACTGCCAGCGGTCGGGATGGGCGACCAGGTGATCACCCAGCGCCAGGGACGAGCCGAGGACGGCGAACAGCCGGCCGCGCAGCCCCTTGTCGGTCAGCAGCGCGCCGTTGAGCTCGGCCCAGCCGTCACCGAGGGCTTCGGAGAGCCGCACCATGGTGTGCAGCGCACTGTCGGCGTCGGGTGCGCGGGACAGCGACCACAACAGCTCGACGTGCCGGTCGGTGTTCCAGCCCAGCTGCGCCAGATGAGCGGCGGCCTGCCGTTCGACCAACCCGAGCCGGCCCGCACTGGGCAGCTTGGAGCGTTCGGTCGACGGTCTGGTCACACCGCAAACGGTAGCGCGCGACGCGGCCTACAGAGACAGGTAGGTCTTGAGCTCGTAGGGGGTCACGTGGCTGCGGTAGGTCTCCCACTCACTGCGCTTGTTGCGCAGGAAGTAGTCGAAGACGTGCTCACCCAAGGCCTCTGCGACGAGTTCGGAGTTCTCCATCTCCGACAGGGCGACGCCGAGACTGCCGGGCAGCTCCTTGTACCCCATGGCGCGCCGTTCCTCGGGGGTCAGGCTCCACACGTTGTCCTCGGCCTGCGGGCCCAGTACGTAGCCCTTCTCCACCCCGCGTAGGCCCGCGGCCAGCAGCACGGCGAACGTCAGATACGGGTTGCACGCCGAGTCGGGGCTGCGCACCTCGATACGCCGCGAGGACGCCTTGCGCGGCGTGTACATCGGCACGCGGACCAGGGCCGACCGGTTGGCCGCACCCCAGGACGCGGCGGTGGGGGCCTCGCCGCCGTGCACCAGCCGCTTGTAGGAGTTCACCCACTGGTTGGTCACGGCGCTGATCTCGTTGGCGTGCTCGAGGATGCCCGCGATGAACGACTTGGCGACGTCGGAGAGCTGCAGCGCGTCGTCGGGGCTGTGGAAGGCGTTGGTGTCACCCTCGAACAGGCTCATGTGGGTGTGCATCGCCGAGCCAGGATGTTCGGCGAACGGTTTGGGCATGAACGACGCCCGCACTCCGTCGCCGAGCGCGACCTCCTTGACCACGTAGCGGAACGTCATCACGTTGTCGGCCATCGACAGCGCATCGGCGTAACGCAGGTCGATCTCCTGCTGGCCGGGCGCACCCTCGTGGTGGCTGAACTCCACCGAGATGCCCATCTGCTCGAGCGCGTCGATGGCGTGGCGGCGGAAGTTGGGCGCCGAATCGTGCACGGCCTGGTCGAAGTAGCCGCCGTTGTCCGCGGGTACCGGCGGGGTGCCGTCATCGGCTCCCGGCTTGAGCAGGAAGAACTCGATCTCGGGGTGCACGTAGCAGGAGAACCCGAGATCGGATGCCTTGGCGAGCTGGCGGCGCAGCACGTGGCGGGAGTCCGCCCACGACGGTGAACCGTCGGGCATGGTGATGTCGCAGAACATCCGAGCCGAATGGTGTTTACCGGAGCTGTCGGCCCACGGCAGGACCTGGAAGGTGGACGGATCGGGGCGGGCCACCATATCGGCCTCCGACACCCGGGCGAAGCCCTCGATGGCGGAGCCGTCGAAGCCGATGCCCTCCTCGAACGCCCCCTCCAGCTCCGCGGGAGCGATCGCCACCGACTTGAGGTATCCGAGGACGTCCGTGAACCACAGCCGGACGAAGCGGATGTCGCGTTCTTCCAGCGTGCGCAGCACGAATTCCTTCTGGCGGTCCATGACCGCAGCGTAGGTTCCGGCTGTTAATTCTGTGTTACGGCGCTGCTAGATCGGCAATCAGGTCCGGCATTCCAGACCCTTCGGCGGGACCACCGAGTCGACCAGGAAGCGCACCACCGCGGTGTCGACGCACGCGTCGCCGTTGAACACCACGGTGTGCTGCGCGCCGTCGAAGGAGATCAGTGATGCGCCCAACTGCTCGGCCAGTGCCACGCCGGCCGCGTACGGCGTGGCCGGGTCTCCGGTGGTCGACACCACGACCACCTTGCCGGGCCCCGGACTGGTGGCGGGGGCGGGAGACGATGTCGCAGGCACCGGCCACAGGGCGCAGACATCGCGCGGCGCGAACCCGGTGAACTGCCCGTAGGCGAAGAACGGCGCGACCTCGCGCACCCGGCGGTCGGCCGCGGCGTAGACGGCCGGGTCGGTGGGGAACGGTGTGTCGACGCACCGGATGGCGGTGAACGCGTCCTGGGCGTTCGAGTACTGCCCGGCGGCGTTGCGGCCCTGGTATTCGTCGGCCAGCGCCAGCAGGTCGCCGGGGTCGGTGCCGCGTTGCAGACCGAGCAGTCCGCTGGTGAGGTACGGCCAGTAGCGCGCGCTGTAGAGCGCGTTGCCGGTGCCGGTGATGGCGTCCTGATACCCCAGTCCGCGCGGATCGGACGTCGCGGCCGGGCGCGTGACGAGGGGGTCGACCAGCTGGTGGAAGCGGTTGTTGAACTGGGCCGGGTCCGTGCCCAGCGGGCAGCCGGCGGATTCGGCGCAGTCGGCGGCGTAGGCCTCGAACGCCTTCTGGAAACCGGCCTGCTGCTGGATGTTCTTGGCGATCGGGTCGGCGCTGGGGTCGACGGCACCGTCGAGCACCATCGCCCGCACCCGCTCGGGGTAGCGCCCGGCGTAGGCGGCGCCGAGCTGAGTGCCGTAGGAGAAACCCAGATAACTGATCTGGTCCTCCCCCAGTGCGCCGCGCACGACGTCCATGTCCCGCGCGGCCGACGCCGTGCCGATGTTGGCCAGGAAGTCCAGCCCCATCCGGTCGGCGCACCGCTGGGCCAACTGGCGATAGAGGCTCTCGATGTGGGCCACACCCGCCGGGCTGTAATCGGCCAGCGGTTCGCGGCGGAAGGCGTCGAACTCGGCGTCGGTGCGGCAGCGCAGCTGCGGGGTCGAATGCCCGACTCCCCGCGGGTCGAAGCCGACCAGATCGAAGCGGCGCGCGATCTCGGTGTCGGCCAGCGCGACGCCCATACCCGCCACGGTGTCGACCGCAGAGGCGCCCGGGCCGCCGGGATTGACCATGAGGACGCCGATCCGGTCGCCGGACGCGGGCACCCGGATGACGGCCAGTTGCGCCTGGGCTCCGTCCGGTTGCGCGTAATCCACCGGGACAGAGACGGTGCCGCACTGTGCGGTCGGCGCCGCGGTGGCGCTGACCCCCGCACACGAACCCCAGACCGGCGGCTGGCCGTAGGACTGGGCTTCGCCGTCGGGGGATGCCGTCGCAGGCACCGCGGTCAGTCCGGCGAGAAGTGCCGTCGCCAACGCAGCCGCCAGCGTCCGCCGGCCTCCCCACCACATGGCGATCATGGTCGCACGCCTGCCGCCGTCGGGTGTGCCCCCGAGGGCAAACGGTGACCCTGCTGTGATCAGGGCTCCAGCTCGTAGCTGAGCCAGGGGGACTTCTCGGCGCCCAGAGCGTCGTAAAGCCGTTGCGCGACATGATTGTCCGGCGCCGTCTCCCACGTCAGCCTGGCCACGCCGCGCTCCCTGCACAGCCGCAGACAGCGCTCGATGAGGGCGCGACCGGTCCCGCCGCCCCGGACGTTCGGCGCGACGTAGAGATCGTTGAGCACGCCGACCCGGGCGGCGTGCAGTGTCTGCCACGTCCAGTAGATCGTGGCGAAGCCCACGGGCGTTTCCGCGTTGTCGCGGGCGATCAGCTGCACACCCTCCTCGGGGTGGTCGAGCAGGGCGACGGCAAGTGCCCGCAACGCCTCGTCGGTCGGGTCGACGCGGTAGAAGTCGCAGTACGCCCGCAGCAGCGGCACGAGGTCGTCGAGGTCCGCTGCGGTGACCGCGGTGATCGTCAGCTGGTGCACCGGGTGTCCGGCGGCGGCACCGTCAGATCGATCAGGTATTTCGAGGCGATCTCGTCGACGCAGGCGTTGCCCTGGAACGCGACGGTGTGCTGGGTGCCCTCGAAGGTCAGCAGGGTCCCGCCGAGCTGGCGGGCGAGGTCGACACCGGCCTGGTACGGCGTGGCGGGGTCGTCGGTCGTGGAGATCACTAGCAGTGGCGGCAGGCCCTGCACCGAGATCTCGTGCGGCTCGCTGGTCGGCTGGAGCGGCCAGAAGGCGCAGGTGCTCATCGGGGCGTGCCCGGTGAACTCGCCGTAACTCATGAACGGAGCCACCTCGCGAAGCTTGCGATCTTGTTCGACGACCTGCGCCCGGTCGGTGATCCGGGGACGGTCCATGCAGTTGACCGCCACCCGCACGTCGGTGGAGTTGTTGTAGTGCCCCTGCGCGTCGCGGCGCATGTAGAGGTCGGCCAGCGAGAGCATGCCGTCGCCGCGGCCGGCCCGCAGCTGGGTCAGACCCTGGGTGAGGTACCGCCAGAGATTCGGCGAGTAGAGGGTCTGGATGGTGCCGACGATCGCGTCGCTGTAGCTCAGCCCGCGCGGATCGTCGGTGGCCGCCGGCTTCTGCACCAGCGGATCCACCAGGCTCTTGTAGACCTCGACGGCCTTGGCCGGATCGGTGCCGAGCGGGCAGGACGGATCCTTGGCGCAGTCCACGGCGTAGTTGTTGAAGGCCGTCTGGAACGCCGTCGCCTGGCGCAGATCGGCTTCCAGGGGATCGGCGTTGGGATCGATCGCGCCGTCGAGGATCATCGCGCGGACCTTGTCCGGGAAATTCTCCGCATAGTTCGCACCGATGCGGGTGCCGTAGGAGTAGCCGAGATAGGTCAGCTTCTCGTCACCCACGGCAGCGCGGATGGCGTCGAGGTCCTTGGCGACGTTCTCGGTCCCGACGTTGGCGAGGAACTCTTCACCGGACTTGTCGAAGCACCGCTGGACGAACGCCTTGAGTTCGCCCTCGATGTGCTCGACCCCTTCGGGCGAGTAGTCGACCATCGGATCGGCGCGCTGGCGGTCGTTGTCGGCGTCGGAGTTGCACCACACGGCCGGGCTCGACGACGCCACGCCGCGGGGGTCGAAGCCGACGAGGTCGAAGCGCTCGCGCACCGATCCCGGAATGCTCGGCAACATCGACACCGCCGCCTGCACACCGGATTCACCCGGACCGCCGGGGTTGATCACCAGTGATCCGATCTTGTCGCCGGTGGCCTTGAAGCGGATCAGCGCGAGCCGCGCCACCTCCCCGTCGGGCTTGGTGTAGTCGACGGGCACCGAGAGTAGACCGCACTCCGCGTCGCCAGGGATACGCACCGCGTCCGACGGTGCGGCGGCCTCGCACGGTCCCCATGCCACAGGAGTCCCGGGCCGGGGCACCCCGACCGTCGCCTCGCCGTCGGTGGACATACTGCAGCCCGACACGAGCAGCAGCCCGATCGCGGCCGCCACGATGCCGTTCCGACTGCCGTTCCGAAGCCTCATGGCAACACATGCTGCCATGAACCCCGATCATGGCCGGTGAGGGCGGTGCGCTCGGCCGCGCCCGGTGACCGCTATCCGACGGCGTCGAGCAACTCGTCGAGGGCGGGACCGAAGTCGTCGGCCAGGCTCCACAGATCGGGCAGCAATTCCGGGCACGACACGATGCCGACGTCGAGCGTGCCGTTCAGCGACATCACCGTGATGTTGAGACCGGCCCCGTGGAAGACCGGACCGATCGGATACATCGCCTTGACCTCGCTGCCCATGTAGTACAGCGGCATCTGCGGGCCGGGCACGTTGGAGACCACAAGGTTGAGCACCGGCCGCGCTCCGGACAGGCGACTCGCGGCGTAGACCCGCATGGCGGTACCGAACACCGCGGGCGCGGCGAACTGCGTCCAGTCCTGCAGCAACGTCGCGCCGATAGCCGAACTGTGTTGTTTGGCAACAGAATTCGCCCCGGCGATGGCCTTGATACGTTCGACCGGGTCCGCGATGTGGGTCTCCAGCCGGGAGAACATGCCCGACACCTGGTTTCGGCCGGGCCGGTCGGACTTGTCGTGCACCGACACCGGGACCATGGCGATGAGGGTGCTCTCGGGCAGTTCCTCGCGGTCGAGCAGGAACTTTCGCAGCACTCCGGACACCAGTGCCATCACGACGTCGTTGACCTTGACGCCGAAGTGGTTCTTGACCGTCTTGATGTCCTCGAGGTCGAGCTGCGACCAGGCGATGTTGCGGTGGCCGGTCACGTTGGCGTTCCAGGCCGTCTTCGGCGCCGCGAACGGTGCGGCCATGGAGGCCCCTGCGCGCACCCGTTTGACCGTGTCCACGACGGTGTTCAGGGTGGTCGGCACCGCGTTGACGAACTTGAGCGGCCGGGTGGCGTACTTGACCGCACCGGTGACCGCGATCTCGACGGAGTTGCCGCTGCCGACGCCGGGGACGGGTTCGGGCGCCGGCGCGTCCGGCTCGGTGCTGCACAGCTTCGACATCAGACTCGCGCCGGTCACGCCGTCGACGGCCGCGTGGTGCACCTTGGTCAGCACCGCGACCCGGCCGCCCTCGCGGGGGTCGACGCCGTCGATGCCCTCGATGATCCACTTCTCCCACAGCGGCCGGCTGCGGTCGAGAGGCTGCGAGGCGATGTGGCCGTAGATCTCCGAGAGCTCCTCGCGGCCGCCGGGCACGGGGACGGCGATCCGGTGGACGTGGCGTTCGATGTCGAAGTCGTCGTCGTCGACCCACACCGGATGGTCGAGGTTGAAGCGCGAGTCGGCGAGCTTCTCGCGGAACTCCGGCATCGCGGCCACGCGCTCCTCGAGGGCCTCGCGCAGCGCCGCGAACGTGTAACCGCCGGGCATGGTCGAGGTGTCCAACTCCAGGATCGAGCAGACGTGCAGCAGCTGCTGGGGCGTTTCGAGGTAGAGGAAACTGGCGTCGAGTCCGCTGAGCCGTTGCATCTGTCCAGCGTAGGGGCCACCGCAGGCGGTGTGAGGAAATCCACTTAACACGGCGTTCACCTGCCCGCGCCGAAGTGGCAGACTGGGCTGCGTCAGACGAACCCGGGGACCCGGTATGTGGCCTCGAGGATCGACCCGACCATCGACGAGGACAACGATGTCTGAACAAACCGTCTACGGCGCTGCGCAGAATTCGTCCGCCGAGAAGCCCCGCATCAAGGTGCGCACCACCCATCTGCAGAAGTGGAAGGCCGAAGGCCAAAAGTGGGCGATGCTCACCGCCTACGACTTCTCCACCGCCCGTGTCTTCGACGACGCCGGCATCCCGGTCCTGCTGGTCGGCGATTCGGCCGCCAACGTCGTCTATGGATACGACACGACGGTGCCGGTGACCATCGACGAGCTCATCCCCCTGGTGCGCGGTGTGGTGCGCGGAGCGCCGCACGCGCTGGTGGTCGCCGACCTACCCTTCGGCAGCTATGAGGCCGGTCCGGCCCAGGCTCTCGCCACCGCCACCCGGTTCCTCAAGGAGACCGGTGCGCACGCGGTCAAACTCGAGGGCGGCGAGCGCGTCGCCGACCAGATCGCGACGCTGAGCGCCGCGGGCATCCCGGTGATGGCGCACATCGGTTTCACCCCGCAGAGCGTCAACGGCCTCGGCGGTTTCAAGGTGCAGGGCCGTGGCGATGCGGCTGATCAGACCATCGCCGACGCCATCGCGGTCCAGGAGGCCGGCGCCTTCTCCGTGGTGATGGAGATGGTGCCCGCCGAACTGGCGACTCAGATCACCGGCAAGCTGACCATCCCGACCATCGGCATCGGTGCAGGCCCCAATTGCGACGGCCAGGTATTGGTGTGGCAGGACATGGCGGGAATGACCGCAGGCCGGACCGCCAAGTTCGTCAAGCGTTTCGGCGCGGTGGGCGACGAATTGCGCCGCGCGGCAACGCAATACGCCGACGAGGTGGCGGCCGGGGCGTTCCCGGCCGAGGAGCACTCCTTCTAGGACGCTAGGAGTACTGGGCGCGGCGTTTGCCGAGGAACGCGTCCACACCCTCGCGACCGTCGGCGGAACCGGCCTGCCCGGCGATCGCGCGGCCCTCGAGTTCCATCTGCTCTTCGAGGCTGTTCTTCAGCGACGCCAGCAGCAGCGTCTTGACCGTTCCCTGGGAATCCCTTGAGCCGCCCGCCATCTGATCGGCCAGCTGCGTTGCCCGGTCGGCGAGCGCGTCGTCGGCGACCACCTCGGTGACGAGGCCCCAGTCGTAGGCGTCGGCGGCCGACAGCGTTCGGTTGGTGAGCATCAACTCTTGTGCGCGACGCATGCCGACCAGCCGCGGCAGGTAGTAGGAGGAGCTGCCGTCCGGGCTGAGACCGACCTTGGTGTAGGCCATCGTGAACGACGCGGACTCGGCGGCGAGCACCAGATCGCCCGCGATCGCCAGGCTGAAGCCGGCGCCTGCCGCGGTGCCGTTGACGGCGGTGACGAGCACCGCGTCCATCCGGGCGAACGTCGAGATGGCGCGGTGCAGATCGTCGGCGACGCCCTTGATGAAGCGACCTCGGCTGGGTGCGGCGGCGAATGCCTTGAGATCGCCTCCGGCGCAGAAGAACCGGCCCGAACCGGTCAGCACGACGGCCTTGGTCGCGGCGGTGTCGCAGCGGGCGGCGACCTCGGCGAGTTCGGCGGTCATGGTGTCGTTCATGCCGTTGGCGGCGTCCGGACGGTCGAGGGTGATCCGGGCCACGGCACCGGACTGGTCGAACGCGATGGTTTGATATTCGCTCACACGGGGACTGTAGCGATGACCGCCTGCCGAGGTCGTTCACCTTCGTGTGGCACGCTTGCCCCATGCCTGGCAAGAAGTCGAAGACCGCCCGCTACACCGAGGTCGAGCGCAAGTTCGAGGTGGTCGATTCGACCGTTTCACCGTCCTTCGAAGGGCTTTCGGCGGTGTCGTGGGTCGAGCGCTTGCCGGTCGAGCACCTGGACGCCGTCTACTACGACACTCCGGGACGGGATCTCGCCGCCCACCGGATCACGCTGCGGCGGCGCACCGGCGGCACCGATGCGGGCTGGCACCTGAAGCTGCCCGCAGGCCCGGATGCGCGTACGGAGGTGCGGGCTCCCCTCGACGGCAATGACGACGTGCCCGCCGAACTGCGCGACATCGTGCTGGCGATCGTGCGCGACCGGCCGCTGGCGCCCGTCGCGAAGATCAGTACCGAACGCACCATCGACATGCTCCACGGCGCGGACGGCGAGCCGGTCGCCGAGTTCTGCGACGACCGGGTCACGGCGTCGGCGGGTGACGGTGCCGACCAGCGCTGGCGCGAATGGGAGCTCGAGCTGACCGAGCACGCACGGGACACCCCTGAGCTGCTCGACCGGCTGGCCAACCGACTGCTCGACGCCGGCGCCGGGCCTGCCGGACACGGCTCGAAGCTCGCGCGGGTGCTCGACACCGGAGAGGACGACGAGGACGAGGTCGCCACCCGTAAGGACGACCCGGTGCACCGCGCCGTCGCCGAGTTGGTCGACGACCTGGTGACCTGGGACCGCGCGGTGCGCGACGACGTCTACGACTCGGTGCACCAGATGCGGGTCACGACACGCAAGATCCGCAGCCTCCTGCAGTCCTCGGAGGCCACCTTCGGCATCTCCGACGACGCCTGGGTGCTCGACGAGCTGCGCCAGCTGGCCTCCGTACTCGGTGTGGCGCGCGATGCCGAGGTGCTCGCAGAGAAGTACGAGAAGGCGCTCGACTCGCTGCCGCCCGAGCTGGTGCGCGGCCCGGTACGCGAACGGCTCGTCGAGGGGGCGAAACGGCGTTACGAGTCGGGCCTGCGCCGGTCGCTGATCGCGATGCGGTCGGAGCGGTATTTCCGGCTGCTGGACGCGCTCGACGGGCTGGTGAGTGCCGACCCGACTGGCGCCGGCGCCGGCGAAGCGCCCGAGCCGGTCACGCTCGACTACTCCTACAAGCGCATCCGCAAGGCCGCCAAGAAGGCCGATGAGGCGACCGGACACGAGCACGACGAGGCGCTGCACAAGATCCGCAAGCGCGCTAAGCAGCTTCGGTACACCGCCGCGGCCACCGGTTCTGCGAAGGTGTCGGACAAGGCCAAGGCCGTCCAGTCGCTGCTGGGCGACCACCAGGACAGTGTGGTCAGCCGCACCCACCTCAGCGAGCAGGCCGCAGCGGCCCACGCCGCCGGCGAGGACACCTTCACCTACGGGGTGCTCTACCGCCTCGAAGACGAGATCGCCCAAAGTGCCGCCGAACAACTCGACGACGTGATGCGCGATCTGCACAAGGCGGTGCGCAAGGCCGACAAGGGCAGGTGACGGGCGGACGAGCTGGCCTGTAAGCCGGATTCTGTCCCGCGCCGCAGGTGCGGCGCGGCGGCGACCATCCATCTGGACACACCGTTGCCGGGTGCCTCGAGCGGCCTACCCGCAGGCTCGGGCGAGCAACCCTCGAGCGCCTGCGCGGCCGCACTCGCGTGCGGCCTTCTTGGCCTTGCTTCGGGTGGGGTTTGCCTAGCCACTCCGGTCACCCGGAATGCTGGTGCGCTCTTACCGCACCGTTTCACCCTTACCACCCTGCGGTGGCGGTCTGTTTTCTGTGGCACTTTCCCGCGAGTCACCTCGGATTGCCGTTAGCAATCACCCTGCTCTGCGAAGTCCGGACTTTCCTCGAACCGTCTCCGGTCCGCGGCCGCCCGGCCAACTCGTCCGCCCCAATACGGTAGCGGTACGGCACCGCCGCCGCGAACAGCCATACTCGAAAGCGTGCCCCAGGTGCCGTCCGCCCGCTATCTGCAGCGGGCCCGAGACCTCGTCGACGCCCGTTATGCCGAACCGCTGACCGTCGACGACCTCGCCGCGGCAGCAGGGCTGTCGAGGGCACACTTCAGCCGCATGTTCACCCGGGAGTTCGGCGAGTCGCCTCGCGACTATCTGCAGTCCCGGCGCCTCGAACGGGCCGCATCACTGCTGCGCTACACCGACCGCTCGATCGCCGACATCTGCGTGATGGTCGGCCTGCACAGCGTCGGATCGTTCACCACCAGCTTCCGTCGCGTCTACGGGATGCCACCTGCCGCCTACCGCGCCAGCCTGCCGCCCGCGGCCGCCTATGCGCGCGTGCCGTCGTGCATCATCCAGCGCGACACCCGCCCGCCGGCCGGCAGCCGGGTGGCCAAGACGGCACACGGGGAGAAGACGGGCCGGGGTCGTCGGTCGTAGCGTCGTCGGCATGAAGATCGCCAGCGCCCATCTATGGGTTCATGACCAGGAAGTCGCCCTGAAGTTCTGGACCGAGAAGGTCGGAATGGAAGTGCGACATGATGTTTCGCTACCCGATGTCGACGGCCTGTTCCGATGGCTGACCGTCGGTCCGCCGGGTCAGGATGACGTCTCGATCGTATTGATGGCCGTACCCGGCGCCCCGGTGATGGACGAGACCACTCGCCGGCAAGTCCTCGACCTGACAGCGAAGGGCTTCGCGGGCACGGTGTTCCTCACCACCGACGACTGCCAGCGCACCTACGACGAGCTGACCGCGCGCGGCGTCGAGTTCACCGAGGCGCCACGCCCGATGCCCTATGGGATCGACTCCGGTTTCCGGGATCCCTCGGGCAACAGCGTGCGGCTCACCCAGCTGGCCGAGGCGCCGTCGCCCTAGGCCGCGCGAAGGCCGGTGAGAAATTTCGCCATACCGGCTTCGATCCGGCTGATGGTGACCGGTGTAGCGCCCGGGGCCGGCGGTGCGGTGGAGCGGTACCGAGACCCGGTGGGTGTGGTGAATATGGCGGTGTGGCAGTTCTTTTCGTCATCGGCGGTGACCACCTGCCATCCCGGAGCCTCTTTTGTGTAGTTGCAGCGTTCGCACATTCCCAACCCGTTGACGGCGCTGGTCTTCCCGCCGCGGCGGTGGGGGTCGGCGTGATCGGTGTGGCGGATCGGGGCGTCGCAGTAGGGGGTGCGGCAGGTCTCATCGCGGGTGGCGATGAAGGCCGTCAACCCCTTGGGGAAGCGACGCGCCTTCGACTCCATCGCCACCAGCGCGCCGGTGACCGGCCGGGCATAGAGCCGGCGCAGCGTCGCCTCCGACCGCGGATCCCCCACCGCGTCGGCGACCAGTCGGCGCCCGATCGCGGCGGGGACAAGTCCATGGCCCCGCACGATTGCCGGTTCGTCCCTGTCGCCTAGGAGGGCGGTGTCGCTCATCACCAGGTTCACCTCGACAGGTACCGGCACCTCGGCGGGCCGCCCGGTGACCCGCTCGACGAGGGTGTCGGCCATGACCTGGCCGCGGGAGCGGTCGTCGAAGGTGGTGTCAGCCGAGCTGTTGAGTGCGGCGTAGACGCTGACCCCCTGCGCGACCGGCAGCAGTGCGGTCACGTAGGTCATGGTGTCGGGGGCGGGCCGGATGGTGACAGTGCGCTCGCCCGGGGCACGTGCGGCGCGGTCGACCACCGCCTGCGGGTCGAGGCGGTAGGCGATCCGTTTGGCCTCGGCCTCGACGCGCTTGTTCCCCCACCCCTCCAGACTGCGCGGATCGCCGCACATCTCGGCATCCAGGCGCCGGCGGTCGTTGACGCTCAGGCACGCCGACTCCCTGACGATCAGGGTGGCCCGCCACTCCGAGAGCGCACCGCGCTGCAGGGCGACCAGGGTGTGGGGCATCTCGTGGACGAGCGCTTTGGCAAACCCGAGGTGCTGATTGCCGCGGTTGGGCGAATCCCGCCGAGCCAGCGCGACCTCGCCGGCCACCCCGCGACCCCGTTTGGCCGCGGGCACTCCTTCGGCGTATTCGCGGGCCCGCCGGGCGGCATCCAGGGCCGCCGTCGCACGGGCCTGACCGGCCGCCGCGGCCGCCTTGACCCGCTCCAACTCGGCGATCCGCGCGATCAGCGTGGCCTCCTCCGCCAGCGGATTCACCGCCGCCAGCTCCGTCCAATCGAACATATGTTCACCTTAGACCTTGCCACCGACACCGATCTCACATCCGCCGTCAGTGCGGCGTCTACCTGGTATGGACCCATGGCAAGACCGCGTCGCCGCCGCCGACTGGGCGGCGATCTCGGCGGAGATCGACGACGTCGGTGGCGCTCCGATCGCCTCCGTCATGACGGAGGCCGAGTGCAGCCGCCTGCGGGCCGCCTACTCCGAGGACGACCGTTTCCGCGCGACGATCGACATGGCCAGACACCGGTTCGGCGCAGGCGAGTACCGGTACTTCGATCGGCCCTACCCCGATGCCGTCGAATCGCTGCAGCAGGCGCTGTATCCGCGGCTCCTCCCGATCGCCCGCGAGTGGTCGGACCGGTTGGGCCGCCCGGCACCCTGGCCCGACGAGTTCGACGAGTGGCGGCAGATGTGCCGTGCGGCTGGGCAGACCCGCGCGACGGCACTGCTGCTGAGGTACCGGGCCGGCGACTGGAATGCGCTGCACCGTGACCTGTACGGCGACCTGGTGTTTCCGCTGCAGGTGGTCGTCAACCTCAGTACGCCCGGGGTCGATCACACCGGCGGCGAATTCCTGCTCGTCGAGCAGCGGCCACGTGCGCAATCGCGTGGCACCGCCACCGCGCTACCGCAGGGTCAGGCCTTCGTCTTCACCACCCGCGACCGTCCCGTGCGATCGGTGCGCGGCTGGTCGGCGGCCCCCGTACGCCACGGCGTCTCCACCGTCCGCTCCGGCGAGCGATACACCCTCGGACTGGTCTTCCACGACGCAGCCTAGGCAGCGCGCCGCAGCAGGATCACGTTGTCCGCGATCCTCGCCGCCTGCCCGTCGGGCCCGGTCACCTCCCGCTCGACCGCCTCGACGCGCAACCGCTGCCAGCGCGCCGGGTCGAGTCCCAGTCCGTCGACCACCTCTTGCGCCGACGCGAAACGGTGCTCATGGCCCTTCATCGATGCCCACGGCGGCGTCGAGCCGTGGTCGACGAGCAGGAGCACCCCGCCCGGTGTCACCGTCTCGGCTACCCGGCGCAGCACGTCGTCACGGTCCCATTCGTACGGGCAGTGCAGGAATTGAGCGGACACCAGGTCGAACTCGCCGTCGGGAAGGCTTTCCGCCAGATCGTGGCGTTCGAACGAGATCCGTTCGGCGACAGCGGCGCCCGCGGCGTCCTCGGCCGCGCGGCGCAGCGCGGTCTGGGACACGTCGACCCCGACCACCCGCCAGCCGTGCCGGGCCAGCCAGATGGCGTCCGCGCCCTCGCCGCACCCGACGTCGAGCGCGGTCCCCGGCGCGAGGGTTTCGGCGATTTCGGCCAGTCGCGGATTCACCCGCCCACTCCACACCCGGTCCTTGGCGCCGTAGTGCTGCTCCCAGAATTCCACCGTCTCAGACATTCGCGTCCTCCTTCCATGCCGGCACCGGCAGTCCGTGCTCGTCGGCGAGCAGGCTCTGCACGGTCGCCGCCGCCGCTTTCGCACCGGCCGCTATCACTGCGGCGACCTGGGGCATCTGTACTGTGACGTCGCCTGCGGCGAAGATTCCCGGCACCGAGGTGCGGCCGAACTCGTCGACCCACACCCCGTCCTCCGACATCGGATTGGCGGGGTTGAATCGCACGCCCAGCCGCCCGGCCAGCGATGACCGTTGCCGCATCACCGGGGCGGCCATCAGGCCGCGTCGGGCCAGCACCCCGCCGTCGGCGAACACGATCTCGATGCCGCCCGGGCCACCACGTACCTCGACGACGGTCCTGGCGTCGACGACGATCCCCGCCGCGCCCACCAGCGCGGATTCGTCCTCGCTCAACGAATCGGCGAGCAGGACGATGTCCTCGCTCCAGCCGCGCAGCATCAACGCGGAATGCACCGCCTTGGCGCCGGCGGCCATGACGGCCAGCGGGGCGTCGCGCATCTCCCAGCCGTGACAGAACGGACAGTGGAACACCGCGTCGCCCCACAGCTCCGCAACCCCGGGCACATCGGGCAGCCGGTAGTCCATCCCCGTGGCGAGCAGCAGACGACGCGACGTCTCCACGCTCCCGTCGGCCAGCCGGACGGCGAACATCTCGCCGCGATCCGCATCGACCACGTCACCGGTGCGCACCTCGACGTCCGGATACCGCTCGAGCTCGCGACGGCCCATCGCGTAGAGCTCAGCGGGCGGACGTCCGTCATGTCCGAGCAGTCCGCCGATGCCATGCGACACAGCGTTGCTCGGCGCTCCGGCGTCGACCACCAATGTCCGCCGCCGCGCCCGTCCCAGCACCAGCGCGGCACTCAGGCCGGCGGCGCCGCCGCCGGCGATCACGCAATCCCAGATGTTGTCCATGCCCCGAGGTTGCCCCGACACCCTCGGTAGTGCCAAGCTTACTTGCCATGCAGGCAAAACCTCCCGAGGACGGTGTCGACCAGCGGGTCCGCAGGCGGCTGCGCGAGCTGCGCAATCAGCGCGGACTCACGCTCGAGGACGTGGCCACCAAGTCGGCGATCGACGTCTCGACACTCAGCCGGCTGGAGTCCGGTAAGCGCAGACTGGCGCTCGACCACCTCCCCCGGCTGGCCGCGGCGCTGTCGGTCACCACCGATGAACTGCTGCGCGCCCCGGAAGCCGAAGACCCGCGGGTCAAAGGCGATTCGCAGACCCGCCACGGCGTGACCTACTGGCCGCTCACCCGCCAAGGGCCCGCAAGTGGATTGCACGCGTTCAAGATCCGGGTCAGCGCCCGGCGCCGCAAACCGCCCCCGGAGCTACCGGTGCACGAGGGCCACGACTGGATGTACGTACTGTCGGGGCAGCTGCGCCTGCTCCTGGGTGAGCGCGACTTCATTCTCAAACCCGGTGAGGCAGTGGAGTTCTCGACATGGACGCCGCACTGGTTCGGCGTCGTCGACGGCCCGGCGGAGGCACTCGCCATCTTCGGCCCGCACGGTGAGCGTCTGCACCTGCGCGATTAGAGATACGAGGTCTGGTTCACCAATCGCACCGACGAGCCGCCATCGGGATAGAACTCGGCGATGCTCAGCGACGCCAGGTCCAGATGCAGCCGGTACAGGATGCCCGGTCCGGCGTCCAGCGCCATACGCAGCACGGTCTTGATGGGCGTCACGTGGGAGACCACCAGCACCGTCGCCGCCCCGTGTTCGGCGATGATCCGGTGGCGCGCCCGGCGCACCCGGTGCGCGACGGCGTCGAAGCTCTCCCCGCCGGGCGGATCGACCGAGGTGTCGCGCAGCCACCGGCCGTGCAGGTCGGGATCGCGCCGACTGGCCTCGACGAACGTCAAACCCTCCCAGTCACCGAAGTCGGTCTCGATGAGGTCCTCGTCGACGGTGACGTCGAGGCCGAGCAGCTTGGCCGCCGCCGACGCGGTGTCGTGGGCGCGTTGCAACGGTGAGCTGATGACGGCGTCGATGCCGCCGCGCTGGGCGAGATGGGCCGCCGCGGCTTCGGCCTGGCTGCGGCCCAGTTCCGTGAGTGCCGGGTTGCCGCGGCCCGAATACCGCCGCTCCACCGACAGTTCGGTCTGGCCGTGCCGCAGCAGCAGGAACCGGGTCGGCGCGCCCCGGGCGCCGGTCCAGCCCGCGGGCGAGGTGCGCACCTCCGCCGACGCCGGCTGATCGGCGACCTCGACGCCGGCCGCGGCGTCCATCGCCTCGTTGGCAAGCCGGTCGGCGTGCGCATTGCGGGCACGCGGGATCCAGGTGTAGGTGATCCGGTCGAACCGCTGCGCCAGCGCACGCGCTTGCTGATGCAGCGCAATGAGATCCGGATGCTTGACCTTCCAGCGTCCCGACATCTGCTCGACCACGAGCTTCGAATCCATCGACACTGCGACCTCGGTGGCACCGAGCGCGGCCGCTTCGGCCAGGCCGGCGATCAGACCCCGGTATTCTGCCACGTTGTTCGTGGCCACACCGATCGCCTGCTTGGTCTCGGCGAGGACGTCCCGGTCGGGTGAGAGCACCGCCGCCCCGTATCCGGCCGGACCCGGATTGCCCCGGGATCCGCCGTCGGCCTCGACGAGCACCTTCACTTGGCGAACCCCGTCACCCGGATCAGGATGGCGTTGCACTCGGGGCAGCGCAGCACCTCGTCGTCAGCGGCGGCCGAGATGCGCGCCAGTTCACCGCGGTCGATCTCGAGCCGGCAGGCGCCGCACCGGTGGCCCTGGAGCTGACCGGCACCCGGCCCGCCGCGGGCACGCTGCCGCTCGTAGGCGCTGAGCAGATCCTCCGGCAGCCCTGCGGCCAGCTCGGCACGCCGTGACGCACCCTCATCGCGCGCCCGGTCGAGGTCACCGACCGCATCGGCGAGCGCCTGTCTGGTCGTGGCAACCGTTCCGTTCAGTTCGTCGACACGGGCCTGCGCGGCGGCGCGCTGAGAAGCGAGTTCCTCCCGACGCTCCATCAACTCGATCAGCGAATCCTCCAGGCTGGCCTGGCGGCGCTGCAGCGTCTCGAGCTCATGCTGCAGATCCCCGACCTGCTTGGCGTTGACCGAACCACCGCCGATCAGGGCACGGTCGCGGTCCTCCCGCTGGCGCACTGCGTCGATCTCCGATTCGAACTTGGCCACCTGCTCGTCGAGGTCCTCGATCGCAAGCCCCAGCGCCGCGGCGCTGTCCTCGGCGGCGCGCTGTTCGGCCCGCACCGAATCCAGCTGCTGCTGTTCGGGCAAGTTCTTCACCCGGTGCTCGATCCGAGCCAGCTCGGCGTCGACCCCCGCCAATTCCAGCAGCGAATGTTGCTGCCACACATCAGCTTTCACTTGAACCCCCACAGCTTCCCAGATTCCACGGATCGGTGCGGATGTCGCACACCTGCACATCCAGCCGTTCGGCGAAGTGTTCGCGCAGCACCGCGGCCGCCTGCGCGCACCACGGGAACTCGCTGGCCCAGTGCGCGACGTCCACCAGCGCCACCGGCGAGGCCCGCCGGTGCTCGTCGGCCGGATGGTGCCGCAGATCGGCGGTGACGTACACCTGCACGTCGGCGCGGCTGACCGTGCCGAGCAGTGAATCGCCCGCTCCCCCGCACACGGCGACCCGGTGCACCGTCAGATCCGGGTCACCTGACGCGCGCACACCCCAGGCGGTGGTGGGCAGCGCCCGCTGCACCCGGGATACGAACGCGGACAACGGCTCCGGTTGCGGCAGCGAACCGATGCGGCCGAGGCCGACATCGCCGGGGATGGGCGCGATGCTGAAGATGTCGAACGCCGGCTCCTCGTACGGGTGCGCGGTCCGCACCGCTTGCAGGACATCCCTGCGGAGCCGCGCCGGTGCGATCACCTCGACCCGGTCCTCGGCCACGCGCTCTACGGAGCCGACTCGGCCGATGGCCGGCGAGGCCCCGTCATGGGGCAGGAACTGTCCGGTTCCGCCCACACTCCAGCTGCAGTGCGAGTAGTCCCCGATCTGGCCCGCACCGGCTGCGAAGACGGCCTCGCGCACCCGGTCGGCGTCCGCGGCGGGGATGTAGATCACCCACTTGTCGAGATCGTCGGCCGACGCCACCGGTGAGAGCACCGTCTCGACGGTCAGGCCGAGCGCCGCGGCGAGCGCATCGGACACCCCCGGCGCCGCCGAATCGGCGTTGGTGTGGGCGGTGAACAGCGCGCGCCCGGTACGGATCAGGGAGTGGATCAGCGCGCCCTTGGCGGTGTGGGCGCCGACGGTGTCAACCCCGCGCAGGAGCAGCGGATGGTGTGCCAGCAGCAGGCCGTGCTCCGGTACCCGGTCGACGACGGCCGGGGTGGCGTCCACCGCGACGGTCACCGAATCCACGACTTCGTCGGGATCACCGCAGACCAGGCCGACCGAATCCCACGACTCGGCCAGCCGGGGCGGATACGCCGCGTCCAGCACCTCGATGACGTCGGCCAGCCGCACACTCACAGCACGACAGTAGTGCGCGTAACAGGAGGCCCGGCGGCACGACCCCGCACATCGGGGACAATGGTGTGCGTGACCGACACGCTGGACCGCTCGACCAAGACCCGCCCGCAGCTGGTGCTGTTCGATCTTGACGGCACACTGACCGATTCGGCGCAGGGCATCGTGGCGAGTTTCCGGCACGCGCTCGCCGAGGTCGGCGCCCCGGTCCCCGACGGTGACCTGGCGGCCAGGATCGTCGGGCCCCCCATGCACCACACCCTGTCCGGCATGGGCCTCGGCGACCGCGCCGATGCCGCGATCGCCGCCTACCGCGCGGACTACACCTCGCGCGGCTGGTCGATGAATCGGACGTTCGACGGGATCCCGCCGCTGCTGGAGGATCTGCGTGCAGCGGGGGTGCGGCTGGCCGTGGCCACCTCGAAGGCCGAGCCGACGGCCCGCAAGATCCTCGCCCACTTCGGTCTGGACGGCTACTTCGAGGTCATCGCCGGGGCCAGCCCCGACGGAACGCGCGCGCTCAAGGCCGACGTCGTCGCCCATGCCATCGATCAGCTGCGGCCGCTGCCCGAGCGCGTGGTGATGGTCGGTGACCGCTGGCACGACGTCGAGGGAGCGGCGCGCCACGGTATCGACACCGTGGTGGTCGGCTGGGGTTACGGCGCCGCGGACTTCGCCGAGCCCACCGCCGTCACGGCGCTGGGCCATGTGGCCACCGTCGACGATCTGCGCGAGGTGCTGGGTGTCTAGTCCATCGCACGCGCTGCACGTGACGTTCGTGTGTTCGGGCAATATCTGCCGCTCGCCGATGGCCGAGAAGATGTTCGCCCACCAGCTCGAGGAGCGCGGTCTGGCCGGCGCGGTGCGGGTGTCCAGTGCGGGTACCGGCGGCTGGCATGCCGGCGACCCCGCCGACCGCAGGGCCGTGCACGTGCTGCGCGAACACGGCTACCCCAGCGGCCACGAGGCAGCCCAGCTCGACGACGACCACCTCGCCGCCGATCTGGTGGTGGCGCTCGGCCGCAATCACGTGCGCATGCTGGTCGATCTCGGCGTGCCCAGCGACCGGGTCCGGATGCTGCGGTCCTTCGACCCGACCTCGGGTGCGCACGCGCTGGACGTCGAGGATCCGTACTACGGCACGCAGGACGACTTCGAGGACGTCTTCACCGTGATCGCCTCGGCGCTGCCCGGGCTGCACGACTGGGTGGACGAGCAACTCGCCCTGCGCGGGGTCCCCGGCTGATGCGGCGCTGGGCGTTCCTGCTGAAGCCGGTGTGGCTGGCGCTGTTCGTGGTGGTGCTCGCCTTCGCCTACCTGTGCTTCACCGTGCTCGCCCCCTGGCAGCTGGGCAAGAACACCACGACCTCCCGGGAGAACAGTCAGATCTCCCGCTCACTGACCGCCGAGCCGGTGCCCCTCACCGCTGTCCTGCCGGAGCAGCATTCGTCGGCACCCGATCAGCAGTGGCAGCGGGTGACCGCGACGGGGCGCTACCTCCCCGACGCGCAGGTGCTTGCCCGGCTGCGGGTCATCGACGGCGACCCGGCGTTCGAGGTGCTGGTGCCGTTCGCCGTCGACGGCGGCCCGACCGTGCTGGTGGACCGTGGATACGTCGAGCCGGTCAACGGTTCCCAGGTGCCCTCCATCGACCCCGTTCCGGCGGGCACCGTCACCATCACCGCTCGGCTGCGCGATCCCGAACCCGTTCCGGCAGGCAAGGAACCGCTGCGCGGCCAGGGTGGTGACACGGGGATTCAGGTCTATGCCATCAACCCCGGTCAGATCTCCGCGCTGACCGGCGTGCCGCTGGCCGGGTCCTATCTGCAGCTCGTCGAGGACCAGCCGGGTGGCCTCGGGGTGATCCCGCTGCCGCACCTTGATGCCGGGCCGTTCCTGTCCTACGGCATCCAGTGGATCGCGTTCGGCATCATCGCCCCGATCGGGCTCGGCTACTTCATCTACGCCGAGATCCGCCAGCGCCGCCGCGACCGGGCCGCGGCCGACGGCGCCCCCGCGGACCCGCAGACCCCCGAGGACAAGATGGCCGACCGGTACGGCCGACGGCGCTGACCCCGAGAACCGTGAGCACTCCCGCCACGATCTGCACGCCCTGCGACAAGCCCACGGCCCGCCGCAGATCGGCCACCCGCGGAGCCGGGCCGTCGCCGAGGGTCGGCCGGATCTCCAGTTGGTGGGCGTATTGCGTCGGGCCACCCAACCGCACGCCGAGCGCTCCGGCGAAGGATGCCTCCGCGACGCCGGCGTTGGGGCTCGGATGCCGCGCCGCGTCGCGGCGCCAGGCGGTCAGCGCGGCGCCGGGTGAGCCACCGATCAGCGGGGCACAGCCGACCGCCAGCAGCCCCGTCACCCGCGCCGGCAGCAGGTTGAGCACGTCGTCGAATCGCGCGGCGGCCCAGCCGAACCGAAGGTAGCGCGGGGAGCGGTTACCGATCATGGCGTCCAAGGTGTTGGCGCCGCGATACACCAGCACTCCGGGCACCCCGGCCAGCGCGGCCCACACCAGCGGTGCGATGTGCGCGTCGGAGGTGTTCTCGGCGATCGACTCGGCGGCCGCGCGCGCCAGGCCTTCGGCGTCGAGCGCGTTCGGATCGCGACCGCACAGCGACGGCAGCAACAGCCGGGCGCCGTCGACGTCACCGTCTTCGAGCAGGCCCGACATGTCCGAGCCGACCGAACTCAGCGAGGTACCGCCGAGGGCGTAGAACGTCGCGACGCCGGTGACGGCGGCGGTCGCCAACGTGCCCCGGCGCACGGCACAGCGCTCGGCGGCGAGGCCGGCGACCGCGAGTGCCGCCAGCAGGACCCCGGCGTGCAGCACGCCGGCGGTGCGGGAGTCGGAATAGCTGAGGCGTTCCATTCGGGCTGCAGCAGAACCGAATCCGGCGACGGGGTGGCCGCGGCGCGGATCACCGAGTACGGCGTCGGCCACGATTCCGGCGGCGATACCCAGCGCCCGGCCGGCGCGGTTCGGCGAAGGCACCACCGCAGCGTCTCACAGTGCGGCCGCCGGCCGGGAACGACCGTCGCGCGCGGCCCCGGACTCGTATCCTGTCGTGAGCCAGTAGACCGTTCGGTCCAGCGCCGGAACGATGTCGGTCACGGCGATCTCGCCGATCGCGAACCGGCCCAACAGCCCGAAGACCATATTGGACAGCACGGTGTCGAGGTCGCGGATGAACGCTTCGTCGACATCGCCGAGCACCGCCAGACCCGTCGGGGCGACGATGTCCAGGCCCCTGCGGAAGAGCACCTGACCGTTCGGCGAGGACCGGGCACGGAAGAACGCGGTCAGCATCCCGGGGTTGCGCTCCCACGGCTCGAAGAGCGCGCGGAGCAGCCGCATCATCCCCGTGTACAGCGATTCACCGGCCACCGGCTCCGCTTCGGCGAGACCGGAGTATCGGTTGTCGTCCATCCACCTCTGCAGCGCGGCCACGATGAGGTCGTCGCGATTGGCGTGGCGTTTGTAGATGGTGGCCAGGGACGTTCTGGACCGCCGGGCGACCTCGCGCAGTTGTACAGCGTCGTAGCCGTCCGTCTCGAGGATGTCGACGACGACGGACAGGATCCGGTCGTGACCGTCTGCCATTGCGCAGGACCCCCTTGCCGCCGTGCAGTAACGAGGTTACTGTACGCCGAGTAACCAGGTTACTGGTTTTCCGGCGCGGCCGGCACAACGAAGTGAGGGTCAATGGGATCTCTTGACGGGAAGGTCGCGTTCATCACCGGCGTGGCCCGCGGCCAGGGACGCAGCCATGCCGTACGGCTGGCCGCAGAGGGCGCCGACATCATCGGTGTGGACATCTGCGCCGACATCGCCTCCAACGGTTATCCGATGGCATCGCGCGACGAGCTCGATGAAACCGTCGCCCTGGTCGAGGCGCTAGGCGGCAAGATACTCGCCTCGGTGGCCGACGTCCGCGACTTCCCCGCGCTGAAGGCGGCGGTGGACGCGGGTGTCGAGCACTTCGGCCGCCTCGATGCCGTGCTCGCCAACGCCGGGATCGCGGCGATGGCCTTCCGCGAGTTGACGATCGACGAAGAACTCGAGATGTGGGCCGACGTGGTGGACGTGAACCTGACCGGTTGTTTCCACACCGCCAAGACTGCGATACCGCACCTCATCGCGGGCGGGCGCGGCGGGTCGATCGTTTTCACCAGCTCCACCGCGGGGCTGCGGGGATTCGGCGGGCTCCAGGGTGGTGGGCTGGGTTACGCCGCCTCCAAGCACGGCATCGTCGGGCTGATGCGGACACTGTCCAATGCCCTTGCCCCACAGAGCATTCGCGTCAACACGATCCACCCGACGGCGGTCAACACGATGATGGCGACAAATGAGGCCATGACCGCGTTCCTGGAGCACTATCCCGACGGCGGACCGCATCTGCAGAACCCGATGCCGGTGAGCTTGCTCGAGCCCGAAGACATCAGCGGCGCCATCGCGTATCTGGTCTCGGACGCGGCGAAATACGTCACCGGGGTCACCTTTCCGGTCGACGCCGGCTTCTGCAACAAGCTATGAGCGGGCGCGTCGCGGGTAAACGGGTCCTCGTCACGGGCGCCGGCCGGGGTATGGGTCGCAGCCACGCCCTGCGGCTGGCGCAGGAGGGCGCTGACCTGATCCTGGTGGACATCTGCGAGTCGCTCCCCGATGTCGAGTACCCGCTGTCCTCCCGCGCGGATCTCGACGAGACCGTCCGGTTGGTCGAGGCGCACGGCCGCAGGGCGGTCGCCTGCGTCGTCGACGTACGCAATGCGGCCGCACTGTCTGCGGCCGTCGACGACGGTGTATCCACGCTGGGCGGCCTGGATGCGGCGGTCGCCAATGCCGGCGTGCTGACGGCAGGAACATGGGACACCACCACGGCAGAACAGTGGCGAACGGTGGTGGACGTCAACCTCATCGGCACCTGGAACACCTGCGCAGCCGCGCTGCCCCACCTGGTGGATCGCGGCGGCAGTCTGATCAACATCAGCTCGGCCGCGGGCATCAAGGGCACTCCCCTGCATCTGCCGTACACCGCGTCCAAGCACGGCGTGGTCGGTCTGAGCCGGGCGTTGGCCAATGAGCTCGCCGCCGTGAGTGTGCGGGTCAATACCGTGCATCCGACCGGGGTCGAGACCGGAATGCGGCCCGATTCGCTGCACGGGCTGCTCGTGGACACGCGGCCCGATCTGGCACCGTTGTTCCTGAACGCCATGCCGATCGTGATGGCGGAACCGATCGACATTAGCAATGCGGTGCTGTTCCTGGTCTCCGACGAATCCCGGTACGTCACCGGTCTGGAGTTCAAGGTCGACGCGGGAGTGAGCATCCGATGACGTTCTCCGACACCGCCAGACTCGAACGTGGCCGACGTGCCTTCGCCGAGGTGATGACGTTCGACCCGCCGCGCGACTCCACCCCGGCGACGACCACCATGCTCGATTTCGTCTTCGCCGAGGTGTGGCAGCGTCCGGCGTTGACTCGTCGAGACCGCCGGTTCGTCACCCTGCCGTGCGTCGCTGCCGCGGACGCCGAAGGGCCGCTGCGCGATCACGTGTACGCCGCGTTGAACAGCAGGGACCTGACCATCGTGGAGATGCAGGAGACCGTCCTGCATTTCGCGGTGTACGCGGGGTGGCCGAAGGCATCTCGGTTCAACATGGTCGTCGACGAGGCGTGGGAGCGCATCCATCGCGAGCATGGACGCCAGCCGCCGCCACCGCCGCCACTGCTCCCCCTCACCACGCCGAGCGATCCAGAGGCGCGGCTCGCCGTCGGCGAGCAGTCGTTCAAGGACATCAACTGTCTGCCGTATGCGCCGTTGCGCGACAATCCCTTCCAGGGCGCCGGCATCTTGAACTTCGTGTTCGGCGAGATGTGGCTCCGGCCAGGACTGGGCATGAAGGAACGCCGACTCGTGACCGTCGCCTGTGTGGCGTTCCAGGACGCGCCGTACCCCATCGTGAGCCATGTCTACGCCGCGCTGAAGAGCCGGGACCTCTCCTTCGACGAAATGGACGAAGTGGCATTGCATTTCGCCGCCTATTATGGGTGGCCGAAGGCCTCCCACCTGAATCAGGTCATCGCCGAGCAGAAGCTGCGCGTCACCGAGGAGTGGTCGAGTGATGACTGAAGTCGCCGGGCTGCTCATCGGCGGGGACCGCGTCACATGCACCTCGGTGCCGCCCCACGAGCACATCTACCCCGCGACCGGTCGGCCCAACACGACTGTGGCACTGGCGGGCGCACCGGAGGTCGATCGCGCCGTCGCCTCGACGGCGCAGGCGCAACGCGAATGGCAGGCCCTGACCGCGGATCGCCGGCGCGACCTGCTGATCGACCTGGCCGACGCCGTGCACGAGCAGCTCGGCGAGCTCGCGTCGCTCAACGTGCACGACTACGCCGTGCCGGTGTCGTTCGCGGGCACCGCCGTCATGCTCGAGCAGTTCCTCCGGCACTTCGCCGGCTATGCGGACAAGCCGCACGGGGTCAGCACCCCCGTCTCCGGCTCGGCCGACCTCAACTTCATCGAACGCGAACCGTACGGCGTCGTGGCGGTGCTGGCGCCGTGGAACGGCGCACTGGCGGTGGCCGCATCCTGTGTGGCCCCGGCGCTCGCGGCAGGCAACGGCGTCGTCCTGAAGCCCTCGGAGTTGGCTCCGTTGGCCGCGCTGCGGTTCGGAGAGCTCTGCGTCGAAGCCGGGCTGCCCCGCGGTTTGGTCAACGTGGTACCGGCCGCGGTCGAAGGCGGCAGCGCACTGGTCCGCCATACCGGTATCAGCAAGATCTGGTTCACCGGCGGCGGGGAGACCGCGCGTCGGGTGATCAGCGCAGCCACAGTCAACCTCACCCCGGTGGTCGCGGAGCTCGGTGGCAAGTCGGCCGGCATCATCTTCGGCGACGCGGACCTCGACCAGGCCGCGGCGCTGTCGGCCCACCAGGGCCCACTGATGCAATCGGGTCAGAGTTGTGCGTGCGCCAGCCGCTTGCTGGTTCACGAATCGGTCTACGACGCCTTCGTGGAGAGATTCCTCGGTGCGATCGGGGACGCGAAGATCGGCGACCCCTTCGATCCTTCGGTGCGCTTCGGTCCGGTGATCAGTGAGAGCTCGGCGCAACGGATCGTCGGTGTCATCGAACGCGCCATCGAGCGCGGCTGGGGCACGTTGCTCACCGGTGGCGCCAGGATCGGTGGAGTGCTCGCCGAGGGCTATTTCATCGAGCCGACGGTGTTCGGCGACGTCGACAACACCTCCGCTCTGGCGCAGGCCGAGACGTTCGGCCCCGTCGTCTCCCTGATGCGATTCGACCGGGAGGACGACGCCCTACGGATCGCCAACGACACGAGCTACGGCCTCAACGCCTTCGTGCACACCAGGGACCTGAACCGTGCTCACCGGGTGGCACGGCATCTCGAGGCCGGTTCGGTCTGGATCAACCAGAACAGCCGCATCTCGCCGCAAGGCCCGTACGGCGGCTACAAGCAAAGCGGCTTCGGCAGGACCGGTGGCCTCGCCGGGCTGCAGGAGTTCCAGCAGCTCAAGAACATCCGTATCGGTGTGCGGTGAGTCCTCAGCTGTCGAACTCGATGTGCAGCTCGGTCAGCCCCCTGAGCAGAAAGGTGGGCTCATAGGCGTAGCGACGATCACCAGCGGGACCGTGGAACGCTTCGTCGATCCTGATGTCCCGCATGCGATCGAGAAGGCGGCGCACGGTGATCTGGCCTTCCAGCCTGGCCAGTGGGGCGCCTGCGCAGGTGTGTATTCCGCGTCCGAACGCGATGTGTTCGCGCACGTTCTTGCGATCCGGGCGAAACTCGTGGGGATCCTCGAACTTTCGCGGGTCGCGGTTGGCCGCACCCAGGCACAGCATCACGATGGTCCCCGCCGGAAGACGGACGTCTCCCAGGGTGGTGGTCTTGCGAACCAGCCGGAAGTCCACCTTGGTCGGGGAGTGCATCCGCAGCGACTCCTCGATGAAGCTCGGGATACGGTTCGCGTTCTCCCGCAGCATCTGCTGGTATTCGGGGCGGTCGCCCAGCGTCTGCACCGCGGCGCTGAGCAGTTTGGTGACGGTCTCCTGACCGGCGGCGAACAGGAAGGTCGCCGGCTTGGCCACCTCGATCAGTTCGGGTGTCGTGCCGTCGGGATAGACGGCGGTCGCCATTCCGGAGAGGACGTCGTCCTTCGGTTCGCGGCGGCGTTCAGCGAGATAGCCGACGAACCTGTCGTCCAGGTACTTGAGCGGATCGAGACCGACCGGCTCCCCGTCCAGCGCTCCCACCCGGTTGCCGTCCGGGCGCTCTGCACCCAGGGCGGCCAGGAACTCCGCCCTGTCCTCCTCGGGCACGCCCAGCAGGTCGATGATGGCCGAGGTGGCAAAGGGTTTCGCGTACTCCGAGAGAAACTCGCATCGACCGTTGCCGACGAACCCGTCGATCTGTCGATCCACGAGCTGCCACATGAACTCCTCGTTCTCCTTGAGACGGCGCGGAGTCAGCAGCTTGCTGAGCAGCGACCGCGCCTTCTCGTGCGCCGGCGGATCCATGACGACCATGTGCTCGTAGATCGGGAAGTGATGCCGGTGCGCCTCGATCTGCGCGGTGATGTCGTCACCCTCGGGCTCGAACGGCAACGGCGGGAACGGTCCACCGATCGCATTCACCGCAGAGAACGAGTCGTGGTCCCTGAAGGCCGCCATGACCTCGTCGTAACCGGTCACGACCACCACGTCGTGGTGCGGCTCCCGAACGACCGGTCCCTGTGCACGCAGGCGATCCCAGTACTCGTAGGGGCTCTGACTCACGGAGGGGTCGGAGAAGAAGTCCACCGTCGCGAGATCGGGCACGGGACTGTCCTTTCGGCCAACGCGAAGCTGATCGATCGACCAACGTCTCAGCCGTATGACTACCAAAGTTCGGCCCTCACAGTCAAGTAGATTGTTGACAGTGCATGCCGACATCATGATGATGACTGATCGACCGATCAAACCAATCTGAGGAGGATCTCGTGGCCGGACGTGTCGAAGGCAAGGTGGCATTCATCACCGGTGCCGCACGCGGACAGGGGCGCAGCCATGCGGTGCGCCTGGCCGAGGAGGGCGCCGACATCATCGCCGTCGACGTGTGCCGGCAGATCAGTTCGGAGAGCCAGATTCCCGCGGCCACTCCCGATGATCTGGCCGAGACCGCCGACCTGGTCAAGGGACTCAACCGTCGCATCGTGACCGCGGAGGTCGACGTCCGGGACTTCGATGCACTCAAGGCAGTCGTCGACGGGGGCGTGGAGCAACTCGGACGGCTCGACATCATCGTCGCCAACGCCGGCATCGGCAACGGGGGTCAGACGCTGGACAAGACCAGCGAGGCCGACTGGACCGACATGATCGACGTCAACCTGTCGGGCGTCTGGAAATCGGTCAAAGCCGCTGTCCCGCACATGATCTCCGGCGGCAACGGGGGGTCGATCATCCTCACCAGTTCGGTGGGTGGGTTGAAGCCGTACGCCCACACCGGTCACTACATCGCCGCCAAGCACGGCGTCATCGGGTTGATGCGCACCTTCGCCGTCGAACTCGGGGCGCAGTCCATCCGGGTCAACGCAGTGTGCCCCACCAACGTCAACACTCCGCTGTTCATGAACGAGGGGACGATGAAGCTCTTCCGTCCCGACCTGGAGAACCCAGGCCCGGACGATCTCGCCGTCGCAGCTCAGTTCATGCACGTGCTGCCGGTCGGCTGGGTCGAACCGGTCGACGTCAGCAACGCCGTGCTGTTCCTCGCCTCGGATGAGTCGCGCTACATCACCGGGCTGCCGGTGACCGTGGACGCCGGCAGCATGTTGAAGTAGCCGCCGAGATGAGGGGCGCGGACGGCGGCGCGAAACCGACTGACTCAGAGGATGTTCCACCTCCGGTCAGACATCGCTGCGAGCTACGTCGGTTCCGCGTGCGTTGCGGTCGGGGCGTTCTTGTCGGCCGCCGTGTGGGTGCCCCTGCCGGGGATGGAGTCGAGCAGGAGGCGGGTGTATGGGTGCTGTGGTCGCGTGAACAACGCATTGCTGTCGCCGTGTTCGACAATGCGCCCGTCGTACATCACCGCGGCGCGTTCGGTCATGTATCGCACCACGGCGAGGTCGTGGCTGATCAGCAGCAGCGACAGGCTGCGCTCTTCTTGGAGGCTGCGCATCAGGTTGAGGATTTGAGCCTGCACCGAGACGTCGAGGGAGGAGGTGGGTTCGTCGGCTACGAGCAGGTCGGGTCCGCATGCGAGCGCCCGGGCTATTCCGACCCGTTGGCACTGCCCACCGCTCAGGCGACCGGTGCGGGAGTGCAGCGCCCGTCCGGGGAGTCCGACTTCTTCGAGGAGGCGTTGGGCGTGCTGTAGCGCGGTGCGTCGGGATCCGCCGTTCCAGCGGTGAAAGGAGTCTGCGACGACTTCTTCGGCGGTCAGTTTCGGGTTGAGCGCTCCGTAGGGGTCTTGGAAGACCATCTGCACACGACGTCGCATGGGGTCTTTGGCGGGGTGTTTGCCCCACTGTTGGCCGCAGATCCGCACCGTTCCGCTGGACGGCGCTACGAGGCCCATGACCACTTTGGCGAGGGTGGTCTTACCGCAACCACTTTCGCCCACGAGGCCGACTGATTCGCCGGCGGCGATCGCCAGGGAGACGCCCCTGAGGGTGGGTTGGTGAGCGCGGTATCCAGCGGTCACTTCGGTGACTTCGACGAGCTGTTCAGGCATCGAATTCCCCTTCGGCTCGGATGCATCGGACGTGGTGCCCGGGTTCGACTTCGTCGATCATGGGGGGTGCGGTTCGGCAGGGTTCGATGACGAGGGGGCAGCGGTCGGCGAAGCGGCAGCCGTTGGGCCAGGCGCCGACCGCGGGCGGGCGGCCGGGCAAGCCGGTGAGTCGGGTGTCGGCGCTGGCGGCCATGGAAGGACGGGCTTGCATGAGGGCTGCGGTGTAGGGATGGCGGGATCGTCCGAACAGGGTCTCGGTAGGTCCTGATTCCATGGATTGGCCGGCGTACATGACCAGAACGCTGTCGCAGACGTCGCTGACAATGCCGAGGTCGTGGGTCACCAGGATCAGGGCCATGCCGGTGGAGGAACACAGGTCGGTCAGGAGTTCCAGGAGGCGACGTTGCACGGTGACGTCCAGGGCGGTGGTGGGTTCGTCGGCGACCAGGAGGCGGGGTTCACCCGCGATGCCAAGAGCGATCATGACCCGTTGGCGCATGCCTCCTGACAATTCGTGCGGATACTTCGCGAGAACCCCTTTGGGGTCAGGCATTTGCACGGCGGCCATGAGTTCCTCGGCGCGTCGGCCGGCGTTCTTCTTGCTGACCCCGAACAGGCGGACTGTTTCGGTGAGTTGTTGGCCGACGCGCATGACCGGGTTCAGCGAGTTGAGCGAGCTTTGGGGGATGAATCCGATTTCGCGGCCTCGGATGGTGCGCCACTGACGGTCGTCGAGGGTGAGCAGATCCATGTCGCGGTAGCGCAGCTCGCCGGTGGCGGTCATGCCTTTGCGTTGCAGTGCACCGAGCACGGCGCGGCAGGTGATCGACTTGCCCGACCCGGTCTCCCCGACGATACCGAGACGTTCCCCGGGCGAGAGGGTCAAGCTCACGGAGTCGACGATGGGCACGGCCGGGGTGCGGATCACCAGATTGTGCGCTCGGAGCAGGACATCGCAGCGCTCATTGGGGGCGTGGGCGTGCATGGAGACCTCCCGGATTGCCGAGCCGTAGACGGTCATTTGGTGCCCTCGGACAGGACGCGGGATCCTTGGCCCATGAGTCGGACGGCGATGCCGGTGCACACGATGAACACCCCGGGCCCCAGGCATACCCACGGCGCTTCACTGAGCACGGAGCGTCCGTCGTAGATGATGCTGCCCCATTCGGGGGTGGGTGGTTGGACGCCGGCTCCGAGGAAGGGTAGAGCGGCGATGACTCCGATCACCAGGACGGCATCGGATAGGCCGTAGGTCAGGGTGGCGGGCAGAACGTTGGGGAAGATGTGGCGTCGCACGATCGTCCACCAGCTCAGCCCGCTGACCCGCGCGGCGACGAGGAAGTCGCGTTGGCGCAGCGCCAACGTCTCACCGCGCGCGATGCGCGCATACACACTCCAGCTGGTCAGAAACAGCGCCACGAGGATGCCGGGCACTCCCGCGGGCAGAAACCACAAGCTCGTCGTCTGTCCCATCACGACGGCCAGCGCGAGGATGAGGATGTTGAACGGAAACGCGAGGATGGCGTCGACGGTGCGCATGACGACTCGGTCCAGCAGCGAGCCGGCGACCAGTCCGGAGGCGATCCCGATGACGGTGCCTGCCAGCAGAGGCACGACGACGCCGATGAACGCCACTCCGAGGTCGAGGCGGCCACCGACGAGGGTTCTGATGAACACGTCGCGGCCGAATGCGTCGGTACCGAAGGGGTGGGTCAGGCTGGGAGCCGAGAGCGGTATGCCGACAAAGTCGGTGGTCGAGGTGGTGACGAACAGCGGCGCCAGAACGCACAGCGCGACGATGGCGCCCAGCAGGGCCGCTCCGGCGGCGAAGGTGCGGTTGAGCCGCAGGACCTTGGGCATGCGTCGGGCCGGTGTGGTGAGCGTGACAGCGTGGGTCATGATCGCGCCCTCGGATCGACGGCTGCGTGCAGGAGGTCGGCGATGAGATTGCCGGCTAAGACGATGAGTGCGGTGATGACGGTGGCCCCTTGGATGGTCGGGTAGTCGCGCTGGGAAACGGCGTTGACCAGTTGTGTGCCGATGCCTGGCAGGTCGAACACCGCCTCGATGACGGCCGCGCCGCCGATCAGGGTGCCGATGTTCATGCCGACCACCGAGATGGTGGGCATCAGGCTGTTGGGCAGGATGTGGCGCAGCGCGACACGTCGGGGGCTGTGTCCTCGCAGGATCGCCGCCTCGATGAAATCTTGATTCATGACCTGACGTGCGCTGGTCCAGACGGCGCGGTGCACAAGAGCACCGAGGTAGGCGCTGAGGGCCAGCGCCGGCAGCCATACGAATTGTGTATTGCCGGGCCAGCTCCCGGCCCAGCCGCCCGCCGGGGCCATCCCCCATCGCACTGCCACGAACACCAGCATGATGAGCCCGAGAAGAAAGGGTGGGGTGGCCAGCGAGGTGGTGGACACCACCTCGAGGGTGGTGCGGAGCCACCCCGACTTGGACAGGGCCGCGATGAGGCCGCTCAATGAGCCGACGAAGACCGAGAAGGCGACCGTCACGGCGATCACCGACAGGGTTACCGCCAGGGGTGGGAAGAGGAGGCTTTCCACCGATCGCCCGGGGTGGGCCACTGATTGACCGAAGTCGCCACGGACGACAGCGCCGATGTAGGTGAGGAACTGGGTGAGCAGTGATTGGTCCAGACCCAGGGAGTTGCGCAGCGCAGCAACCTTGTCCGGGGAGGCGTGGAAGCCCAGAATGGTGCGCGCGGGATCACCCGGCACCAGATGGACCAGCAGGAAACTCAGCACCACCACGATGGCGGTAACGATGAGGGAGTCGAATGTCCGCTTGCCCACTGCGATCGCGGTTGTCCGAAGCCGGGCCGTGCGCGATCGGAGTTGCGGAGCCGCCGGCGTCCGGTCCGGTTCGGCGGGCAGGCTGTAGTTGGTGTCGACGATCGCAGTCACAGTCCAGGGCCCCGTTCGTTGGTGCCGACTTCGTAGACGCCGCTCGGCGTGAGCGCTACCAGTCTCGGTGAGATGCGGGAGGCCCAGGTGGTGGCGAAGTCGGTTAGTGGGGCGTAGGGCAGGTCTTGTTGAAAGGTGGCATTGATCTTGTCGAGCAGCGCTTTTCGCCGGGAACGATCGGAGGTCGCTGACAGTTCGTTGATCAACCCGGTCATGGTCGGCGAGTTGTAGCCAGACCATAGCGAGTTGATGCCGCCTTCGGGGGTGAGGCCGTAGCGCAGCATGACCAATTCTGGTGAGTTCACGACGTCCCACAGATCGTTGGATTGGAGTTGGAAGTTGCCGTTCTGTTCGTTGGCGGCGAGGGTGGATGCGTCGATGGTGTTGATGTTCAGTTTGATGCCGATGTGGGCCAGGTTCTGCTGGACGATCTGAGCGATTGTGTCGTACGGCGGGAAGCCGGCTTTCTGCATGATTTCCAGGGTGCAGCCGTTTTCGCATTCGGTGCCGCGCAGCAGCTGTCGCGCTTTCGGGAGGTTTTGGGCGGTAGGGACGTTGGGGTCGTGTCCTTCCATGATGGAGGGAAGGAAGCTGCCCAAGGGCTTGTTCTGCCCGAGGTAGGCGATGTCGTTGATCTGGTCGCGGTTGACGGCCGCGGAGATGGCCTTGCGCACGTTGACATCGCGCAGCGGACCGGACTTGTTGTTCATTTCGAGGTAAACGCTGCCGAATCTGCTGACTACGTAGGCCTTCGCGGGTTCGCTGACTTGGGCTGCCAGGTTGGCCGGCATCTGATGGGCGATGTCGATCTGGCCGGTCTGCAGCTGCAGCAGGCGGGTGTTGGCGTCGACGACGACACGAAAGACGATCCTGTCCACAACGGGTGCGATGTCGTTGGGATAGTGCGGATTTCGGGTGAAGGCAATCTCTGAGGTGTCTGTGTGGTCGAGCTGGTAGGGCCCGGCAGAGACGGGCTTGGCGAAGAAGTCGGGTGCGTCGACGCGCTCAGCCGGGTAGATGCTCAGTAGTGGCTCTGACAGCGCCTGCGGAAAGCTGGCGGCCGGGTGCTTGAGGTGGAACACCACTGTCGCATCGTCGGTTGCGGTCGCCCGTTCTAGCGCCGCGATGAGCCCGGCGTTGGCGTTGGCCTTGTCGGTGAGCGCCCTGGCGAAGGTCGCTTCTACATCAATGCTGGTCAGAGGGGTTCCGTCGGAGAATTTCAGGTCTGGGCGCAGCGTGCACGTGTAGTCGAGTTGATCAGTCGATAAAGAGCACTGTTTCGCCAGGGACGGCCGCACGCCGTCGGTGGATTGCTCGACGAGGGTGCCCGCGATCATCGACAGCGACATGACGTCGACGTCGGCGACGGCCCGATTCGGATCCAGGGTGCCCAAGGGGGCCCCTACTCCCACCGAGACCATCGCGGGGATGTCGGCCGGAAGAGCGCCGTCGACAGTCGCGGTAGTGGAGGCTGTGTTCGGAGTGGGTTCGGCTCCTCCGCAGCCGGTGATCAGGCCCGCGCAGAGAGCGGCGGTCCGCGCCCACCTATATATCGCTCGGCCACGCGTCCCCATACTCATACACACATCCCGTCATCTACAGATACTATGTGTTACACAGTCAAGCGCAGCAGCCGCGCGGTGTCAACGAGAAATGTGGCGCATTTCGCACCAGGCGGTCTCGGCGTCGGCCTCTGTGCACCCTCGCGGTGTTCCTGTCTCGGATCGGAGGGTCAGTGTCACAAGACGGTTTGCCCTGGGCCCCGTTCGGCAATGGTGGGGTCGGCCCGGCCGTGGCCCCTGCCGCCGCAAAGGGCATGGCGTTGCTCGGCAACGCATCTCCGGTGGATTCGGGCGGCGACGGCGTCCCCATCACGCGCTCAGGGTTGATGTGGCCGGTGGCCTGCGTGCGCGGGTCAGCGATGCTGCACAACGCGCACGTGATGCACCGCCTGTGTCAGACCTACGGCGTGGCACTGGCACCGCATATGAAGGCCAGCATGTCCGCTGAGGTGGCGGCCGTGCAGACCGCTGGGTCCGGCTGGGCTCTGACGGTCGCATCGGCGCCGCAGGTGCTGGCAGCCCGGTCGTGGGGGGCCGACCGGATCCTGTTGGCCAATGAGACCAGCGACCCGGCGCTCTTGGCGTGGGTGCGTGACGAACTGGCGCGTGATCCGTCGTTCGAGTTCTACTACTACCTCGATTCGCCGGCTGGCGCCGCGGTGGCGGGGGCTTTCGTGGGCGGCGTTCGGTCGGCGTATGCGCTTGTCGAGTGTGGCCATTCGGGCGGACGGGCGGGTGTGCGCCGGTTTGAACAGGCCGCCGAGGTGGCTCGTACCGCCCGCGAGTGCGGGTTGCGCGTCGTGGGCGTCGCAGGGTATGAGGGCATGCTGGGTGAAGATCGCTCGACCAAGGCGATCCGTCGGGTCCGGGCATTTGGAGTGATGTTGCGGCGCTGGCTGACTCGCTTGGATGACGAAGGCCTGCTCGATGGGGCGGGCGAACACTTCGTCATCAGTTGTGGGGGCAGCATGTTTTCCGATGTGCTGGCTCCGGTGCTTGCCCGCCCATGGGCGTTGTCGACGCAGGTGTTAGCAGTACTTCGGTGCGGGTCTTTCATCGTCCACGACCATGGCCATTACTCAGACGCCGGCCGTGGCGGCCTGGGCGCGAATATGCTTCCTGCGCTGGAGATCTGGGCGCAGGTGCTCTCGCGGCCCGAACCCGGTTTGGTCATTCTGGGGGCGGGTCGCCGCGACGTTGGTACCGACTTGGGGTTGCCGGTGGTGGTGCGTAGTGTGCCTCCGGCGGCGGCGTTGGACCGCACCGACGCGACGGTCCTCGAGCTGCACGACCAGCACACGTTGATCAGGATTGCGCCGGACCATGCCCTGGCGGTCGGCGATGTCGTGGTATTCGGGGTGTCACATCCGTCGATCACGATGGACAAGTGGCCGGCCCTGGCGGTCCTCGATGATGAGGATCGCATCGTGGGGCGGGTCACCACCTGCTATGGGTGACGTGGGGACCAGGCTCGGCCTCGCCGCGGCGGGGCCGAGCCTGGTCCTGGGTTGCCGGTAGGGGTGGCTACTGTCCGGGTCCGGATTTCTCGGTGCCGACCTGGAAGACGCCGCCCGGGGTGTAGGCCACCACACGCGGCGGCAGTACGGAGGCCCAGATGTTGGCCTGGTCGACCAGCGGGATGAACGGCAGATCCTTGGCGAACAAGGCGTTGATCTTGGCGAAGATGCCGGCCCGGCCCTGAGGGTCGTCGGTAGCCGCCAATTGGTTCACCAGCTCGGTCATTTCGGGCGAATCATAGCCGGAGAACAGGGAATTGATACCCCCGGCGGGTGTGAGCCCGTACGGCAGCATGACCAATTCGGGCGCGTTCACGATGTCGAAGAGGCTGCCTACTTCCATCTGGAAGTTGCCGTTCTGCTCGTTGGTGTCAGCCGTGGCTTGGTCGACCGTCTGAATCGAGGTGTTGATGCCGACCTCGGTGAGGTTCTGCTGGATGACGGTGGCAATGGAGTCGTATGGGGCAAAGCCTGACCGCACCATGATGGTCAGGTCACACCCGTTCTCACATGCGGTGCCGCGCAGCAGCTCTCGCGCCTTGTCCAGATCGCGGCCGGCGGGTGCTGCCGGGTCGTGGCCCTCCATCGCCGACGGCAGGAAGCTGGCGAGTGGTTGATTTTGGCCGAGATAGGCGATGTTGTTGATCTGGTTGCGATCGACGGCTACCGAAATAGCCTGTCGCACCGCAGGATCAGTGAGTGGTTGGCTGCGGTTGTTCAGGTAGAGGTACACCCCGCCGTACTGTGGTGTTGCATAGGCCTTCGCCGGCGGATTGACCTGCTTGGCCAGCGCCGCCGACAGCTGGTTGGCGATGTCGATCTGGCCGGTGTTGAGTTGCAGAAGACGGGTGTTGGTGTCGACGATGACCTTGAACTCGACGTTCGGCACGACCGGCTGTAGTTCTGCTGGATAGTTGTCGTTTCTCTTGAACACGACCTCGTTGGGTGTGTTGGCGATGAGCGCGTACGGGCCCGACGAGATGGGGTTCTGCCAGAATCGGGGGTCGGTTGCCGCTGCGGCGGGAAACACTCCGAGCGGGGCTTCGGTCAGCGCGAGCGGGAAGCTGGCGGTCGGCGCGTCGAGGGTGAACGTCACCTGGGCGGGCGCCGGCGTGGATACCGATTTCAGGGAGCCGATGATTCCGGCGTTGGCATTGGCGGGGTCGGTCAGGGCCCGCTCGAATGTTGCTTTTACATCGGCGCTGGTCAAAGGGCTTCCGTCGGAAAATTTCACGTTATCGCGCAGCGTGCACGTGTAGTTAAGTTGGGTGGCGTCAACGGTGCAACCGGTGGCGAGTCCGGGGACCGCCTCGCCGCCGCTTTGCACCAGGAGGGTGCCGGAGATCAGGGCGAGGGCCATCACGTCGACTTCCTGCACGGCCCGGTTCGGGTCGATGGAGGTCGTTGGTGCGCCGACGCCGATCCGCACGGTATCGGGAATGTCGGCGGGCAGATCGCCAGAAGTCTGCGCAGTACTGGCCGCGGCAGAGTCCTGTTCGGGGTTGGTGCCACACGCCGCCAGCAGCCCGGCGCTCACGGAGGCGATCGCGGTCAACGACGCCAACGTCTTCATCAAGTCGTGCATATTCTCGTCCTGTCGTTCGTTGTCGTTCTGTGTGGTCAATCAGCGGCGGGTGGCGACGTCGTCCGTCGACGTCTCGAGGTGCGGGTTGTCGAGCACGTTGTCGTGCAGGGTGATCGATTGAATGCGTGGAGGCCGCAGCGAGGTCAGGGTCATTGCGCAGCGCAGAGTGCCGCGGTGACCGCGGACCGTCCATTCCAAGTGTGCGGCAGAGTGGCTAGTGGGTTCGCAGCTATCGAGCGGGCGGTGACGACAGTCGTCGGTGAATCCGACTTGCGCTGCGGCGCGGACCATGTCATCGCGCCGGCGGTGACGTGGCTGATCGAGATCGACGTTGTCGGCGAAGATCCGATCGGCGAGCGTGTCATCCCATCCGGAGAGGAGGCGTTCGATCTCGTCGCGGGCACGGATGGTCACCGGCCACACCACGCGGGTCGGGGCGGGCACGGTTGCGACGACGCGATGCAGTGCGCTGACCGCCGGGGATTGGGCGTAGGAGGCGTTTTCCAGAACGACGACGCCGATTTGGCTGACGGGATGCCACGCCATTTGTGCGCTGAAACCTGGGTAACCGCCACGGTGGGACACGACCACCCCGATGTCGTGCAATTCGACGTCGAGTCCGTAACCGTAGCCGCCGGCGCGGATCGACCCGCCGCCTCGGGGTGGGTCGAGTTCGTGCAGCGTCTGCATGGCACGGCGACTGCTCGCCGCGAGCACCTCGTCACGATCGGCACCCAAGCGGTAGCCCGCTGCCAGCCACCTGCACCAGGTGGTGAGATCGCGGGCGGTCATGAACAATCCGCCGATCGCTGAGAAGGCGCCCGGTCCGGTGACAGGGACGGGTTGCCACCGGTCGCCGAGTCGACGGAAACCGTCGGCGATCCCCCCGGGTGCGGTGACGGCGGCGGCGTGGAATGCGGCGTGGCGCAGACCCAATGGGTGTAGGAGCCGACGGGCGATGAAGTCGCGATAGGCCATGCCGCTGGCACGCTCGACGACACTGCCCAGCAGGGCGTAGCCGAGATTGGAGTACTCGTAGCGAGTGCCGGGTGCGCTGCTCAGGGTGAATCCGCCCGCGCACAGCGCTTCGAACGCCGGCGTGGTCATGGATTCTTGCCGGTCTGCCCACGGGTTGTCGCCGGCCAGGCCGCCCGACATGCTCAGCAGTGCACTGACGGTGGGTGGCGGTGGCGGCGACGAGCCCGGTAGTTCCCAGGGGCCGGTGTCGAGAAAGTCGGTAATCGGGTCTTCGAGGCTCAGGGCGTTGGCGTCACGTAGCTGCAAGATCGCGGCAGCGGTAAAGCTCTTGGTGCAGGAGGCGATCCGGAACGCGGTGTCCAGCGTGGGCGGGCGACCATCGGTGGCGGCCGCGCCGTAGCAGCCGCTGAAGGCTGTGCCGTCGGCGGTGAAGACGGTGTAGACGGAGGCCGGTACCACGCCGGTGGCCACGCGCTGGCTGATCAGATCTGCGACCGTCGGTTGGGCGTCAGTGAGCATGGGACTGCTGTTCAGCGTTGGGCGTCGGCGGGCAGTAGCTCCGCGGGTAGCCCTTGGAAGGTGACCGGTCGCAGAAACCGCTTGATGGCGTCGGGGCCGACGGAGGTGAACAGCGGGTTGGAGGTGGCGGGGAAAGGACCGCCGTGGTGTTGTCCGGCAGCGACTGCGACACCGGTGGGCCAGGCGTTCCAGACCACGCGACCTGATCGTCGGGACGCTTCGGCGATGATGCGGCGCTGCAGTTCTGAGTCCGGGCCGCCGTGAATCGAGCTCACCAGACAACCGTGTAAGCGGGTGCACAAGGTGGTGAGTTCGGCGTCGCTGTCGTACTCCACCAGCAGACCGGCGGGCCCGAAGTACTCGCGATCGATCAGGGCGGGGTGGTGCAACGCGGTCGCCGCGCTGAGCGTGAAAACTATGGGACGCACGAAGAAGCCGACATCCGGTAGGGGCGCGGTCGATTCGTGGGCAGTCAGACCTGGGACGCTGCGCAGGTGGTCTGCCGCGGCTGTGTAGGCCGCTTGGATGCCGCGGTGCAGCAGCACGGTGGCTGGCCGAGCGGCAATCTGCTCGGCGACTGCCGCGCGCAGATTCGCTGTGCGCGGGGCGATGAGCAATCCGGGGTTGGTGCAGAACTGTCCCCCGCCAAGAGTCAAGGAATCCAGGTATTCGCGGGCAAATTCGGCGTTGTCGCCTACTGCTGCGGGCAGCACGACAACGGGGTTGACGCTGCCGAACTCTCCGTAGAAAGGAATGGGTTCGGCTCGAGCGGCGGCGAGGTCGGCCAGAGCGCGGCCCCCGGCGAAGGAGCCGGTGAAGGCGACGGCGCGGATGACGGGATCGCTGACGAGCCGGGGGCCTTCTTCCATGCCTGAGACCAGCGTGAACACTGCGGGATCGGCTCCTGCGGCGGACAGCGCGTCCTTGACGAGACGAGCTGTGTGCAGGGACAACTCCGGATGCGCGGGGTGTGCTTTGACGACTACGGGGCAGCCCGCCGCGAGAGCGGAGGCGGTGTCTCCCCCGGCGACGCTGAAGGCGAAGGGAAAATTGCTGGCGGCGAAGACAGCGGCCGGACCCAGCGGAAGGTGGCAACGGCGCAGTGCGCCCGCCCCGCCGCCGGGGGAAGCGTCGGCGTCGGGTCCTGCGATGGCAGGGTCGACCGGGGGCGCACCGTCGGCGACGATGTCGGCGAACATGCGTAGTTGGGTGGTGGTGCGGGCGAGTTCACCGGTCAGCCGTGCGTGGCCGAGGCCGGTTTCGGCGTCGGCGAGGTCGACGAGATCAGCGCCGGCGCTGTCGAGCGCGTCGCTGATCGTGCGTAGTGCGGCCGCACGCTTCGCGCCGGGTGTGGCGGCCCAGCGGGGGGCGGCTTCGGCAATCCGACACATGATGTCGCCGTGTTCGCGCGCTGAGGTGTCGTCGAGGCTGAAGGGGCGCGGTGCACCGGAGCGGGGGTCAGTCGAGATCGATGTCATCGATGGCCTTTCAGAAAGGATGATTCGGCAAGCACTCCGGTGCTAGCCGCAATAGCGGTTTGGCTCGAGTCCGCGGCCGGCACCGGGCCAGGCCAGCACGTGACCGGACCAGGGTTCATCGAGGGCCCCCGGGCTGGCTGCCGAGGTGACGTAGAGGGTGTCGAGGGTCACGCCGCCGAAACCGGGGCAGGTGGGGTGACTGACGGGCATCCGGAGAACGGCTCGCAGGTCCCCCTCGGGGCCATACCGGCGCAGCTGACCGCCGGCCCATACCGCGGCCCACACATCGCCGGAAGCGTCGACGGTGAGCCCGTCGAGGTAGCCCACCGCCGGATCGATCTTCGCGAACTCGCTGCGGTGTCCGAGGCAGCCCGTCTGTGGGTCATAGTCGAAGGCGTGCACCACCGGCTCACCGGAATCGACGAAGTACATGCGCCGCCCGTTGGGCGACCATCCGATGCCGTTGGCCTCGGTGAGGCCGCCGAGAAGTCGGCGGACCCGCCCATCGGGCTCTACGCAGTACAGCTCTCCCAGCCCGTCCACGTCGCCGCCGGTGGTCCCGACCAAGAGCCGGCCGGCGGGGTCGCACGAGCCGTCGTTGAACCGGACTACGGCGGTGTCGATGGGCACTTCCACCGGTGGCCGGTCTTCGCGCCCCTCGTCGTCGAGCAGGAGAACCCGTGTGCCGGTGGCGATCGCCAGTCCGCCGTTGGCGCGCAGCAAGCTCACTCCGATGGGCGCACCCTCGGGTTCCGACCAGACGACGGTGTCACCGTGGGCATCGCTGGCGTGGACGGTGCCGGCCGCGCAGTCGGTCCAGATCAACCGGCGCGCGCGAGCATCCCAAACGGGGTGCTCACCCAGCTGGGCGCCCGCGGCCACCGCAACGCTCCACGGGCCGGCGCACCGCTCGGTGGTCCGCGCGACGGTTGAGCTCACCGCACCGGGATTCCGAGATCAGGCGCTGCGCCGATTGTTTGGTCGAATCCCCCACCGCAGCGGTCGACCCACTCCAATGCAATGCCGGCCCGCCTCACCTTCTCCCGTGCAATGACCGCCGCCTGGTCGACCAAGTGCAAACCACTGGGATACAGGCCGACCGAATTGCGTAGCCCGAACTTGGCGTACAGCGGGCGGCTGGTCCGGATCAGATCGGCCAATTGTTCCCCGCGGACGACGCCGCCCATCGAGTCCGGCGACTCCACGTAGAGATCGAGAGGCACGGTGGTGCTCGCGCGCATCTCGGCCAGCTCATGGATCGACACATCGGTCGGCAGGTTCACAGTCGTGGCACCGAGTCGCGCCAGCAGCGCGAGTGCGGCCGGGTTCGACGGAGCGCACAACACCGAACCTTTCCACGCGACGTCGGCGGGGATCTTGCCCTGGCGCTGAGCGTGGACCAATACGTCCAACAGCCCCAGATCGGCGATGAGGAAACTCCGGATACCGCAGTCGATGGACCGGAACACATCCTCGACGGCGTAGCGAAGCTGCCGAAGACCGCGAACCGAGCCGTGCAGGAACCCGCCGTCGTCGGCACGCGACATCGCCGAGATGCCCCATTCTTCGCGAGGTCCGGCGAACAGGCACACTTCGATCGCCCTTTCGGCCCCGATGCGTGCCATCTCCTTCTGCTCGGCCAGGCTCACGGTCATCGCGCCGCTTCCCTGCGAGACCCTGTTGAGGGTGACGCCGCGGGCATCAGCCTCCTCGATCGCCGCGGCGAGCACCTGCGGGCCCTCCACGGAGGGGATCTCGATGCGGAAGTCGGCTCCATCGGCGAACCGGAGTGGGCTCTGAGCGGGCAGCAGTTCGGAGGGCAGCCTCGCCTCCTCGAGAATGGTGTCAGCGTGGAGCGCGCCCGGGGGGCGGGAAACCGTATCGGCAGACATATCAGCCTTCCTGGTGAACCGGGTTGAGGTCGGACTCACCGCGCAGACTGATCCCGCCATCGACGGAGATCAGTTGACCGGTGATCCACGACGCGTCAGCCGAGAGCAGCATCCGCACCGCGGCACCGATGTCGGAGGCGTAACCGATGCGGCCCAGCGGTGTGCGCCGCACGATTTCACGCATTTCGTCTTCATCTTCGAGGGCTTCGTGCGTCATCGGTGTGTCGGTCTCGCCGGGGGCCACGATGTTCACCCGAATGTTGTGCTCCCCCAGTTCTGACGCAGCGGTCTTGCCCAGCATCGCCACCGCGGCCTTCGACGCGCAGTACTGACTGATGCTGCGGCACGGCCAGAATGCGTTGTTGGAGGCGATCAGGATCGCCGCACCACCGCCACCGGCTGCCACACGATTGCGCGCGAAGGCCCGAAGCACGCGGACAGAACCCATCAAGTTGATGTCCATGACGGTCTCCCAGTCCTCGTCCGTGGAATCGACGAGGTACTCACCGGCGCAGATGCCCGCCGAATTGACCAGAGCCGTGGCATGCGGGTGGGCGTTGACCCACGCATCCACTGCTGATGTGTCGCGGACATCGACAACCGCGCCGGCACCGCCAAGCTCAGACGCAATCTGCTGCACGGCCGGATCACGGTCGGCCAGTGCGACCGCCCACCCACCCTCGACGAGGGCCTTGGCGGCAGCGAGGCCGATCCCCGATGCGGCGCCGGTAATCAGGACAAGTTGGTCAGCCATATCCATGTACTCCTCACGTTCGGACTGTCAACAGATAGTATATGATTATGATACTGAAAGCTACTCTTACTACGAACAAAGGGGCATGCCCACCGTGTCGCTGAATCAGTTGGCGGACAGCGAATTTGGGGGTCTGGGTCACGACGGGACCGCCGCACCGCTCTATAAGGGGCTGCCCACTGTCCCCGCAGGTCTCCGCGAACCCGCTGATGTGATCTCGGCCGGATTCATGTGGCCGATGGCAGTGATCCACGAACCGGCCGTACGCAGCAATGCGGCGCTGATGGCTGAAGTGTGTGAGCACTATGGCGTGCAGCATGCCCCGCATCTGAAGACGGCGATGTCCCCACAGTTGGCACAGTTGCAAGCAGCCAGCGGCGCATGGGGTTTCACGGTGGGTTCCGCCTCCCAAGTGCGAACTGCACGGGCGTGGGGATGTCAGCGGCTGGTTCTGGCGGCCGAATCCGTCGACGCGCAGTTCCTGCGCTGGGTGCGTGCCGAACTCGACAACGATCCCCGATTTGAGTTCTATCTGTTCGTCGATTCTGACGTGGGAGTCCAGCTGGCGGCCCATCACCTTGTCGACGTTGGTCGACGAGCCGCGATGCTTGTGGAGGTTGGCCACCCCGGTGGCCGAACCGGGGTGAGAACCATCGACGCCGCATGCGCACTGGCAGAGACCGTTCGCCAGACTGGATTGTCGCTGGCCGGGGTGGCGGGCTACGAAGGGACCGTTGGGGCCGAACGCAGCCCCGAGGTGAGCGCCGCTGTGCTCGGCTACATTCGGCAGATTCGTCACGTCGCCGAGCAACTCGCTCACTGCGGTCTGCTCGACGAAGACCGCGAAGACTTCATTGTCAGCTGCGGGGGCAGCACCTTTTTCGACGTCGTGGCCGAAGAACTCAGCCTGGCGTGGTCGCTGAGTCGTCCTGTCACCACCGTGCTGCGCAGCGGCTGCTACCTGCTACACGACCACGAGTTCTACGCCGCCGGCGCGCCCAACTTCAGTTGGGGTCCGCGGCGGTTACAGCCCGCGCTCGAAGTGTGGGCGCAGGTGATATCGCGGCCGGAGGACCGACTGGCCATCCTCAACGCCGGGCGGCGCGACATCGGGTTCGATCTGGGACTGCCGATGCCACTTCGCGTAATCGACCCCGCGTCGGGCGCCCAACGGGCCGCAGCCGGCACCATCGGCGAACTCAATGACCAACACGCGTACCTCATTCTTCCCGACGGTCATGCACTCTCCGTGGGAGATGTTGTGGCTCTTGGTCTTTCCCACCCGTGCACCACCATGGACAAGTGGCGCGCAGTGCCGGTTGTCGATAGCCAGGCCCGTGTCGTCGATTACGTACGCACCTACTTCTGAAGCACCACAACTCATTCGAAGGGAAGCAGATGAATTTCATCACCACTGAGCGTGCGCCTCGCCCCGCAGGTTCCTACGGCCAAGCCGTAGTCGCCAACGGATTCGTCTTCACCGCGGGTATGGCACCGGTAGACCCGGATACCGGGCAGGTCATCGGCAACGGTATCGCCGAGCAGACCGAGCACACGCTGAACAACCTCCAAGCCGTCCTCGAAGCGGCCGGATCCGGCATCGACCAGGTCGTCAAGGTGACGGTGCACCTCGAAGACGTCGAGCGTGACTGGTCGGACTTCGATGTGGTCTTCGGTAACCACTTCGACGGACATCGACCGGCGCGCACCGCGGTTGGTTCTCGACTGGGCGACATCCTGGTCGAGATCGATGCGATCGCCGTGGTTGCGGACCGTCGCTAGAGCACACGACTCAGGCACGGGAAGGGTCCCGGCAACCGCGGCGATGTCAACGTTGCCGGGGCTTTTTCGTCGTCGAGGAGTCGGGCTGCCACCGGAGGTCAACCTCACCGAGTTCCTCGTCGCTGAGCGCGCGACGCAACGTGGTGCCGACCGACCAATCCAAGTGGCGGGCCATCTCGCGACGTGCCCGCACCACATCTCGGTTGCGCAGCGCCTTCGCGATGGTCAGGTGAGCGTCGTGCACATCGCGGACCTCGTCGACATCGAGCTGGTCGACCGCCCACGTCGGAACCAACTCGCGGCGAATATCGGCCACCAAACGGGTCAGCACCAGATTTCCCGACCCTTCGGCGATCGCGCCATGAAAAGCGAGGTCATCGCTGACACGGCCCCGGACGTCAAGCGGTTGTTTCTCCTTGCCCTCAGCCTCGTCGTGCATGCGTTGCGCCAGCTCCACGATGTGGTCGAGTTGTTCGTCGCTGGCCCGGACCGCACACATCTCCGTGGCCGCTATCTCCACCAGCCGACGCACCTCGTAGAGGTCAGCCGCCAACGACCCGGCCAACTGCTCACGCGAAATCGCATGCTGAACCAGGTCTTCCAGGAACCGCCAATCCTTGGCGCCGGTGACGGTCGACTTGCGGCCATGCTTGACATCGATCAGCCCGGCCGCAGACAACGCCTGCAACACCTCGCGGCCAACGGTGCGCGAGACCGCGAACTTCTGCGCAATAACCTCAGCGGGAGGGACCACATCGCCTTCCCGAAGGCGGCCGGCCACGATGTCGCGCGCCAGTCGGCGGGCTACCCGCTCATGCAGCCGTTCCTGCTCAATGACGTCATCGTCCCAGGAAATCGTCATGCGCCCCTCCGCACTCGGTCACATAACCCGAGCATCAGATAGTATGAGTATATGGTCTTCAGTGAGGATTATATCGGAGAACCGAGACACGATGGCGAAGACACCGCCCTGGTCACTGGCGCCACCGGGGGCATCGGCGCCGCCATCGTCGCCGAACTCAAACGCGTCGGTATGCGTGTCGTCGGGGTTGATCGCGAGCGCAGCACATCCGGCGTCGAGGACCATTTCCTCGAAGCTGACTTGTTGAGCACTGACGCCAGCGACCTCCTCGATGCCGCGATCGCCGCCAGCGGCGCCGCACCTGACGTCTTGATCAACTGCGCCGGCGTCAGCATCGATGTACCGGCAGAGCAGCTGCGTCGCAGCCAAATTGAACACGTGCTCGCCGTCAACCTCGTGGTTCCGATCGAATTGTCCATCGCCGCGGCCCGCCACATGCTCCAACGCGGCTACGGACGAATCGTGAACATCACCTCGATCCACGGCCGGGCCGGAGCCGTGGGATGCCTGCCCTACGACGCATCGAAAGCCGGCTTGGACAACGCCACCCGCACCCTGGCCGCTGAATGGTCACGCCGTGGCGTCCTGGTCAACGCTCTCGCACCGGGCTTCGTGCGCACCGCCATGTGCACCGACGAACGACTCGCGCAGCCGTGGTTCACCGAAGGCTACGTCGGCAGCGGCCGGCTGCCCCTCGGACGTGCGGCCGACGTCGAGGAAATCGCCCGACCGGTAGCCTGGCTGGCCAGTCGCGAAAACACCTACATCACAGGGCAAGTCGTGTACGCCGACGGGGGGCTGTACAGCACCTTCTAGAACTGGCTCCACTGACACCGGTGCCGACGCGCAGATCTCGCACTGTCGCGCGAGCTGTCCGAGCGCAGCACCAGACCTTCCGGGGGACCCGGGGCGGCGCACCATCTCCCCCACCGAGGCCGGCGGCAACATCGACATCAAACACCTGACCGCAGGTAGTCGGGGGTACCTGCCGGTCTGGGTTGCCGGCGCGTTGTTCTCCGTCGGCGATGGGCACTTCGCGCAGGGCGACGGCGAATCCTGCGGTGTCGCGGTAATCCAGCACCAGAGTGGTGCTGCGGTTTGACCTGCGCAAGCAGGCGGCGACGTCGGGCGGGGTGCGTGATCACCGGCGTCCAACCCGCCTGACGTAGCCCGATCGCCGCGGACATCCCCGCGATCCCGAGCCCCACCACCAGTGCTCTCTTCTGCATGGCTCTGCCCTCTCCGATCACGCGTGGCTGGGCGAACGACTCAATCCGGCACGACGACGGCGCGGCTGCGGCCTGTGTGCGCCCACGCCTCGCCGACCCGGCTCAGCGGGAACGCGGTGTAGGGAAGCTGCAGGGATCCGTCAGCGAAGCGGGCCATGACCTCGGGCGCCTCGGCCAACATCGCCTCGGCGGACTGCGACCCCACGCCGCTCCCGGTGATCTGGATTCGCCGGCTGCGCAACAGGTCCGCAGGCAGCGACGCCGTCAAACCCGCGAGCGTCCCTATCTGCACGTAGGCCGTGTTCGCCGCGGTGTCTTCACCGCTACGACCCAGCACGGCGAAGGCGGCCTCGGCGACGGGCCCCCACAGGTAATCCAGCACCAGACCAGGTGACGTCTCCGACACCGCATCGGCCAGTGCCTTCTCGAGACCGTCGGGTCCGTCGTGGGCCAGCGACACGGTCGTCGCCCCCGCTCGGCGCAGCCGCTCCAGCGCCTTCGGGTCGCGCCCGCCGGCGATGACCCGCTCCGCACCAAGCGCCAACGCCCCCTGCACGGCGAGGCTGCCTGACATTCCCGTGGCGCCCAACACCAGCACGGTGCCCAACGCTCCGACTTCCTTGCGTCGCGCGGTGAGGACCATCCAGCCCGACAGGCCAGGGTTCATGCCCGCGGCGATCGTGAGCGGATCCGCGCCCGCCGGAAGCTCCGCCTGGAGGGGGGCGAACAGTCGCTCCGCCATCGTCCCGAAGGGTGGACGCGCGTACCCGGTGTAAACCAAGCGCCCCTCACCGGTGCGCGCGACCGCGTCGATGCCTGGCACCAACGGATACGTCATTTGGCCGAAACCGTAGTGCCGCCCAGTGGCCTGTCCGCGAACGACGTTATGCAGGCCGGCCGCGACGAGGTGCAACGGCTCTTGGCCGGGCGGGACCGTCGGCTCGGGGAAGTCACCGCAGGCGGGTGACGCACCGGGGGCGGTGATGACTGCAGCACGCATAAGCTTGTCCTTAACTAAGTTAAACCCTCGTAATTGAGCATCCCTTAACAACGTTAAGGTGTCAACCATGGGCCAGCGGGTGAACGTGCGCATTCCGCGGTTGACGATCAGGTGCACTGAGCCAACCTGTCCATCAGCCTGGAGGAGCCCGAACGGCATGGCGTGACCGCCGGTCTGATGTCGGTAGTGCTCGCCCTCGGCTCAGTTTTCGTCAATATCGCCGGCGGTGAAGTTCTCAAGGCTACCCACGTGTCTGGCCTCAGTGCCGATGGCACCCGGGTCAGCACCGCCGTTGGCGACTACCTCTACATCACGATGGCGAGCGTGCTTTCTGCCTCGGCAGCCGTCCCAGCGATAATGCTGTTACGCAGCACCTTTCGACAGGAAGCTGCGGCGCCAGCGGCGTCGTACTGATGGCCGCAGGTCACATTCCCCGGTCATACGTCATGCATCCGGGCCGCGATTCCGTCGAGGACGATGCCGAGTTGACGTTCGAAACGCTCGTCACCATCGTCGCGGGCGTGACCCGCTTCCCGGACCAGCGAAAGCCCCTCGCCCAGCCACGCGTCGCGTTCGCCAAGTGAGTACCGCGTCGGGTCGGCCTCGGCCGACTGCCGTCGCTCTTGTTCTTCGATTACGAACCCGACCACGAACGCGGTGGCCAGATCGACGGCGTCGTCCGCATCGACGAGTGTCATCCCGGCTGCCGTCCATCGAGCGAACCAGGCTTCCTTCGTGTGCAGCACAGCCGGATCGGAGAGGCGCGTGCCGCTGAAGATTCGGGCTCCATCCCGGTGTTTCAGATATTCCACGCGCAGGACGCGCGCATATGCGGAGAGGTCGTCGCGCCAGTTCGTGAAGGTGCCGATCGTCGACAGAGCGATTCCGACCCGACGCATGACCTCGGTCGCCATCTCGTCGAGCAACTCTTGCTTGTTGCGCACGTGCCAGTAAAGGGCCGGTGCACGGACATCGAGCGCGGTCGCCAGTGCGCGGACGGTCAGAGCGTCCATGCCTTGTTCGTCGAGCAGTTCGAGAGCTGCCGTCACGATTCGTTCCCGGGTGATGCCCTTCGTCACGCTTGACACCTTAACAATGTTAAAGCATCCTGCTCAAGTGGCATTAACTAAGTTAAGGGCTCGATGTCACGCGTGCTGCAGTCGCCCGGGTGCCAGCTCGGTGGTCGGAAACCCCATTCGCGTGACAGGAGAACAATGCAGAACACAAGCGGCAGAGAAGCATTGGTGGTCGGGCTCGGCATCGCCGGCATGTCGACAGCAATCGGGTTGCACGGGGCCGGGTGGACACCGGTCATCATCGAGCGCAGTCCCGAACGCCGAACCGGCGGCTACTTCATCGCACTGTTCCCCGAGGGCCGGCGAGCGGCCACCGAACTGGGGGTCGCCGCTCATCTGCACACCCGCAATCCGGTCGGAGATGCGGCCACGTGGTCAGTGAACCGCCGCGGAGGACGCCACCGAAGTTTGGGATTCCTGGACCAGCCGGGAGGCCCCGCAGCGGTCCTGCGCGGCGACATCGAAGCGGCACTGTGGCAGAGCATCAGCAGCGCGGGAATCGAGGTGCGGTTCGCCACCACGCCCATCGACATCACCAACCATGCCGATGGTGTGCGCGTCCAGCTCACCAACCCCGATACCGCCGCGCCCTGGTATGAGGATTTCGACCTGGTCGTTGGCGCGGACGGCATGCGATCGAGCGTGCGGCGCCTGGTCTTCGGCCCCCACGAGGATTATCTGACGAACTGGGGGGCGATGATCTGCGCTTTCCAGCTCCCAGAACAGGTGCCGTCCTTCGGCCCGGCGGATAGCGTCGTCATCGCACAGGCCAGACGCGCTGTGTGGGTTTTCGGATTCGCCGATCGGGCCCCCACCGTGTTGCTGACCTATCGCACCAAACACGTCCAGGAGCAGTTCACCGAGTCGCCCATCGACCGTCTGCGGGCTGTGTTCGCCGGAATGGACCACCCCGCCGTCGGGCATGCCCTCGACTTCCTGCAGCAGGCGCCCGACTACCTGTTCGACTCGGTACACCAGGTGAAGATGCCCCGTTGGAGTCAGGGCCGGGTCGCCCTTGTCGGTGATGCGGCGTGGTGTCTGAACCTCTACTCCGGCATGGGCGCCAGCATGGGGCTCCAAGCCGGCGCCCAACTGGGCGCCGCGCTGCAGCAGCATCCCGATGATCCCGCCACCGCCCTCGCTGCCTGGGAAGCCGGGCTGCGACCTGCCATCATTCAGCATCAGCGCGCCGCCCGGTTCAAACAGCAGATGTTCGTTCCGTCCGGTCGCGCGGTCGAGGTGCTACGCCCGATCCTGCTGCGCGTGCTGCGCAAGATCCGTACACGCCGCAAATCCACTGCGCTCACCGCGCCCGCCCTGTCCGCTTCGACGCCTTGATCACCCTCCTACCGTCATGGGCATCCGGTGAAACGCAGGAAGCGGCAGCCTGGATCGCTGCCGGCCTCGTCGCCGCGGCCGAACTCGCGCAAGCCTTCCTGGCGCACCCGGTGTCAGCGATGTTGCTGAGTTCTGCCGGGTTGATCATCTTCCTACTCACCCTCGGGAGCCTGACCTACGGCTGGCGCGGCGGTCTGGGCTTCCTTGCCTGTGTGTATCCGGTGGCATTCGCGCTCGAGGCCCTGAGCGTTGCAATCGGATTCCCCTTCGGGTACTCCACCCACATCGGCCCAAGCGCACAGCTGCTCGGCGTGCCGCACGCGGTGCCCATCCTCTACGTCACCGCCGGCTACCTAGCGTGGTCGATCGCCCGGCTCCTGATCGTCGGTGACAGCCTCGGCCTTGCTGCGCCGGTGCTCGCGGGTCGGCTGGATCCTCACTGGGTGGGTCGCGTCTCAGATGTTCGCGTTCCTCGCACCGCCGGCACGCACCACCGGGAGGTCCTGCGTGCTGCCGCCGATACTGTGGCTCGGCCTCTTCCTGCCCAGCGCGGTGGCCTTCGTATTCCGCCCGGTGCCGGTCACGGATGCGGTGACGGTCGCAGGGCGCACCTTCCTCACCGCCCTCGCACAGCTCCTGTCGCAACGCCGCACCGAGGTCGTCGAGTGAACCTCAGACGCGAGGTCTCTCGGACACCTCGCGGTCGAGCCTGGGTGCGCCCAGAGTTCGCAGCAGCGCCAGCGCCCGCTCTGATGGTGACCCCGCGACGGTGGTGACCACGATCAGACTCTGACCAGGCGAGCGCGCGATGGCCAGCGTCTGCTGGGTGACAGTCAGGTCACCCACCACGGGATGGTGTAGGTCGTAGGACGCGGCGTCGCAAGGGGTGATCCGATGATCGCCCCACATGGTGACGAACTCTGGGCTCTTCATCGTCAGCTCACCGATAAGAGCGGCAAGGTCACGGTCGTCCGGATGCCGCCCGACGGCGATACGCAGGTTGCCCACCACTGCCCTGGCCTTGCGTCGCCAGTCTGTGTAGAGCTCGCGATTGTGCCCGTCCAGGAACACCATTCGGCTCATGTTGGGCCGGTTCACCACATCGTTCACGGCGGTCCGGTCCATATGTCCAGCCAGCAACGCGTGCCCCAGGTGGTTCCAAGCCAAGACATCGGTGCGCCGGCCCAGAACCAGCGCCGGCGTCCCGTCGAGGGCTCGCATCAGGTCCCGCGTCTCGTCGCTCACCTTCTCTGGCCGAGGTCGCCGCGGCCGAGGTGCACGCCGGGCGGCCCCAGCCAACCGTTCGAGGTGTTCACGTTCGTGCATATCCAATTGCAGCGCACCGGCAATCGCTTCCAGGACCTCGGGTGACGCCCCGCGGGAGATCCCCTGCTCGAGCCGCGTGTAGTAGGACACGCTGACTCCCGCCAGGTGCGCCACCTCGTCGCGACGCAGACCCTGCACCCGTCGGCGCGCACCGAAGTCCTGCACACCGATGTCCTCGGGGCGGGTATGTGCGCGCCGCGCCTGCAGGAATTCTCCGAGTGGCCCAGGTCCGTCCATCTCTTCAGTATCCGTGCGCCGTGAGATCCCAGCCACCCCCTGCGAGGGGTAGGACCGACGAGGTGTGGCTGTCCCCCGCCCCCGTCGACAGACTCATGCGAGCACCGCCGATGACCAAGGGAGTCACATGGAACAGATCGAACTGGGCGACGTCACCGTCACCCGCGTCAAGGAGTACTACGGCTCCGTGCAGATGGGGCCCACAGACTTCTTCCCGGACAGCAACAACCACGACTGGGAAGCCAACAAGCACTGGCTGGCCCCTGATTTCTGGGATCCCGGCACCGATCAGTGCATCTCGGCGATCCAGACCTGGGTGCTGCGCAGCGAGGGACGCACCATCCTGGTCGACACCGGTGTCGGCAACCACAAGGAACGGCCCTATGTCCCGGTGTGGAACCACCTCGACACCACGTTCCTCGACAATCTGGCCGCTGCAGGCGTTGCGCCCGACGACGTCGACCTGGTGATCAACACCCACCTGCACATTGACCACGTGGGCTGGAACACCCGCCTGGACGGTTCGACGTGGGTGCCCACCTTCCCGAACGCGACCTACCTGATGCCACAACGCGATTTCGATTTCTGGAACCCGGCCAATGCCCACAAACCCGCCGCTAGCCTCGGGAGTCTGAATGTGTTCGAAGACAGCGTCACCCCGGTCCACGAAGCCGGGTTGACCCATCTGTGGGACGATACGTACCAGATCGACAAGAATCTCCGGCTGGATCTCGCGCCCGGACACACCCCCGGCTCGTCGGTCCTGACATTGGACTCCTGCGGAGACCGTGCGGTGTTTGTCGGCGATCTCATTCACACCCCGCTGCAGATCGTCACACCGCACACCAACAGCTGCTTCTGCGAAGACCCCGCTGAATCACGCAACACCAGGCACAAGCTGCTGGGACGCGCCAGTGACGACAATGCGCTCCTGTTCCCGGCGCACCTCGGCGGACACGGCGCTGTCGAAGTGGTCCGCGACGGCTCCAGTTTCGCGATCCAGGGCTGGGCCGGCTTCGCCCGTATCAGCTGATCGTCCACTCCCCTCAGGAGATCTCTTGTCTCAGAACAACACTCCCGTCGTCCGAACACCTTCCGGCGCGGTGCGCGGCGTCCGCGACCATAGCGGCGAGCGCTACCGCGCCATCCCCTATGCCGCCGCACCGGCGGGCGCGGCCCGCTTCGCTCCGCCGGCACCGCACCCGGGTTGGGACGGCGTCCGCGACGCGACGAGCCCCGGGGCGACGGCGCCACAGCCCGTCCGAGACTTCGGTTCACTCGACATGCGGCCGTACTTCGGACCCGGGTGGGTGCGCGGCGCGGACTATCTGACGCTCGATGTCCACACTCCCGCCGCCGACGATGCGGCGCGACCGGTGATGGTGTTCGTCCACGGCGGCGGATTCGTCACTGGGTCGTCGCAGGCCGCGCTGTACGACGGTCGGGCATTCACCCGTGACGGCGTCGTGCTCGTCACCCTCAACTACCGCTTGGGCGTCTCAGGTTTTCTCGACGTCCCCGGAGCGCCGCGCAACCGTGGGCTGCTCGACGTGCTGGCTGCGCTGAGGTGGGTCCGCGACGCGATCAGCGCGTTCGGTGGTGACCCGGGAAATGTCACCCTGTTGGGCCAGTCCGCCGGCGCCACCCTGGTGGGAGCCCTGCTCACGACATCGGCGGCCACCGGGTTGTTCCGCCAGGCTGTCATGCAGAGCGGTAGCGGCACAGGTGCGTTCACGCCGGAGCAGGCTGCCCGAGTCACCCGCGCCACGGCCGCCGAGTTGGGCGTGCAGCCCACCGCGGACGGGCTCGCCGACATTCCCGATGAACAGTTCGTCGCCGTGCTGCCCACGCTGGCAGGTCTTGACCTGCGTACCGCCACCGCCACCGACCCACTGGTGGGCCTGAGCCCGTTCAGCCTCGTCCTGGACCGGCAGCCCGCCGACGCACTGGACCACGGCCCGGCGGCCGACGTCGCTCTGCTCATCGGCATCAACACCGAGGAGGGCAACCTCTATCTCGTCCCCCAGGGCACCTTCGATACGTCACAGCACGCTGATGTCGTGGCCGTTGCGGCCCAGACACATGCGGATCCGCACGCCGCCGCGGCGGCCATGGCCGCCGACCGTCCACATGCCACTTACGGCGAAGTACGCTCGGCCCTGCTCGGCGAGGCGCTCTTCGGTGCCGGCTCCGCCCGGATGGCTCAGGCGCACTCGCTGATCTCGGCACGCGGCACCTACGTCTATCGTTTCGGATTCCGCTCGACAGCGCTGGGCGGCAAGCTGGGCGCGACGCACACCGTGGAGCTTCCCTTCGTCTTCGACATCGCCGATTCGCCGTGGCTGCACGGGAAGACGGGTCTGCTGGGGCCCGATCCGGTTCCGGAGGGCCTGGCCCGGCGAATGCACAGCTCATGGGTGGCGTTCGCCCGCAACGGTTCTCCGGGTTGGGATGGCTATCGCGGCGACGACGCTGCAGTACAGCACTTCGAGTAGTGAGATCCCCGCTGCGTAGATCACGTCTCAGTCAGCGTTGTTCTGTCGGCGCCGGGCAGCGATGGTCGGGACTCGACTCCGGAGCGCCCGCCCCTCAGGCCGTCGTCGTCGACTGTGGTTCCGGCGCCTTCGCCGAGCCAGCCTCGATGATCTCCCTGCGGTTGGTCTCCGGGCCGTAAGCCAGTGCGACAAGGGTCAACACGGTCAGGATGCCGAGGTAAACCACGATAACCCACCAGTGGCCGAACGCAGCGATCAGCGCGGTGGCGATGAGCGGCAGGAAGCCGCCGGCCAGCACCGATCCGATCTCACGGGCGAACGCGAAACCGGACAGTCGGGTCCGGGTATCGAACAGCTCGGCGAAGTACGCCGCCTGGGGGGCCAGCATCGCCGGATACAGAACACCCAGTCCCACAACAAAACCCAGGATCAGCAGCGGGGCACTCAGGGTCTCGAGCAGCAAGAAGAACGGCACCAGCCATAGCACGGAGAGCAGGGCGCCTCCGGCGTACACCGGCCGACGACCGATCCGGTCGCTCAGGTGCGCCCAGATGGGGATGAAGACCACTTGGACCGCGGAAGCGATCACCACCGCCAGTAGGGTGGTGCTGCGGCCCACTCCGAGGTTATTGACGGCGAATCCCACGGCGAACACCGGGAAGAGATTGGCGAAGCCGTTCTCCGCCATGCGGGCGCCGATGACGACGAGGAAGTGGCGCGGATTGCGGCGGATGGACTCCAGGACCGGGATTTTGGTCTCCTGCGCAATCCCGTCCGCCTCGGCCTGCACCGCGTTCTCGTACGCCTCGGTCTCGTCGATGCTGCGACGGATGAAGTAGCCGACGGCCAGCAGAACAGCGCCCAGCAGGAACGGCACGCGCCAACCCCAGCTTTGGAAGGCATCCTCTGGCAGCAGAGTAGCGATCTGGTACACCCCGGTTGAGAGCAAGGTAGCCAGCGCGAAGCCGGTCGGCGCCCAGGCACCGGCGAGGCCGCGGCGCTGTTGATCCCCGTGTTCAACGGAAAGCACTACGGCGCCGGCATACTCGCCACCGGCCCCGAAACCCTGCAACAGCCGAAGCAGGATCAGCAAGATCGGCGCCCACATACCGATGGCGCCGTAGTTGGGCAGTACGCCGATCAACGTGGTGGCCACACCCATCAGCACGATGGTGAAGATGAGCATCTTCTTGCGACCCAGTTTGTCGCCCATGTTGCCCAGCACGATGCCGCCGAGCGGACGCGCCAGGAACCCGACGGCGTAGGTGGCGAAGGCCGCCAGCGTGCCGACGGTGGGGTCGGCGTTGGGGAAGAACTGGCTGTTGAGCACCAGCGCCGCGGCGGTGCCGTAGATGAGGAAGTCGTACCACTCGAGGGTGGTGCCGACCAGGGCAGCGATGCCCGCCTTGCGGGCCTGGTTGGGTGCGGCGGTTGCCATACTGCGTGTCCTTTGGTGAGGTGAAGGTGTTGTTTCAGCGAGCGGGACGGCGCAACACGGCGCCGCCCTGAATGGGGCCGACCAACTCGGCGTACTGCCCGAGCCAGCCGCGTTCGGGGGCATCCCCCTCCGCGCGCACGGGAGCGCCGTTGCGGACGGGGTCCGTATCGACCCGGCGGGCGTCGAGGTCGATACTGATGGCGTCGCCGTCCTGCAGTCCCGCCAACGGGCCGCCATCGGCGGCCTCGGGCATCACCTGTCCGACGACGAGACCGTGGTTGAGGCCGGACAGCTCACCGTCGGTGACCACCGCGACTTCCCCGCCCAGTCCGGCGCCGTTGAGTGCGGCGACAAAGCTGGCCGCGAACACCGTACCCGGCCCACCCCGCGGGCCCATCCCGCGCAGCACGATCACGTCGCCCCGCTGGATCCCGTTGTCTCCCAGAGCTGCGATGGCCGCGTCCTCGCCTACGAACACCTTGGCCGGGCCGGCGAAATGGCGGCGGGTGGCCTTGCCCACCCCGGCGACCTTGACGATGGAGCCGTCGGGAGCCAGCGAGCCGCGCAGGATGATCAGACCCGGTTCGTCGTTGATCGGGTCGTCGAGATCATGCAGTACATCGCCGTCGGCGGCCCGGGCGCGCTCGGCGCGTTGGGCGACAGTGCGGCCGTCGACGGTCAGAGTGTCACCGTGCAGCCGCGGCAACAGCGTCCGCATCACCGTCTGAACCCCGCCGATGCTGTCGAGATCCCACACCTGGTGGGCGCCGTTGGGCCGGATCGCAGCTAGCTGCACCGCATCTCGTCCGAGCTTCTCGAACAAACCCACAACGTCGAGGTTCAGGTCAGCTTCGGCGGCGATGGCGGCCAGGTGCCGAATGCAGTTCACCGACCCGCCGAGCGCCAGGGCGACTTCGATGGCGTTCTCGATCGAGTCGGCCGTGATGACCTGGCGCGCGGTCAGGCTTTCCTCGACCATCGCCACGATCCGACGGCCAGCAGCGCTGGCGTTGTTCAGCATGGCTTCTGAGTTGGCGCGGGTCGGCGCGGAGCCGGCCACCGTCATGCCCAGCGCTTCGGCCAGGCAGTGCATGGTGTTTGCCGTTGCCAACCCGGCGCATACCCCCGGCCCGTCGATGGCCTCGTCGGCGAGCTCGCCCAGCTGATCGATGGTCATGGTGCCGGCTGCGAGTGCGCCGACCGATTCGTAGACCGTGTCGATGTCGACCGAGCACCCGCTGTACCGGCCGCCCTTCTGATAGCCGCCGATCACCACAATCGAGGGCAGGTCGAGGCGGGCCGCTGCCATCAGATGGGCCGGGGTGGTCTTGTCGCAGGAGGACAGGAACACGATGCCGTCCAGTACCGCGCCCTCGACCGCGGCCTCCACGTCGTTGACGATCAGGTCCCGGGTGGGCATCAGATACCGCGCCTTTCGACCGGCGCTGGTGACGAAATCGCTGGGCGCCGTAGTGCGGATCTCGAACGGCAGCCCGCCGGCCTCGCGGACGGCGTCGGCCACCCGTAGCGCCACATCGTCGAGATGGGCGAAGCACACCGACAGTTTGGACGAGGTGTTGACGATCGCGATCTTTGGCCTCTGTTGGTCCTCGACGCTGATTCCCATCGCGCTCCACTGCGCGCGGCGCACCGCCCATCGCGTGCTGCCCGGGGTGAAGTTGCTGCGCAGACCTCCGCCGGGGGCGCGCTCGAAGTTGTCGGTCACGATTCCTGCCTCTCTGAATGCGCTGCAACAGCGGTCGCGGGCTCGAGCGCACTTCCGTTTGCGATCATGCGGGTCTGGATGTACCGCACGTCGAGGTCGCGGTAGGCCACACCGGAGTCCAGCGAGAGAAGTGTGGCCACCGCGGCGGCGTGACCGTATTCAAAACACTGAGCGGTGACGCGGGCCGAAGCGAGTGCGTGGTGCTCGGCGCTGAGACACCGGCCGGCCACGACGACGTTCTCGCCGTGTTCGGGCACGAGCGCACCGAACGGCACGTCGTAGTAGTCGTCCAACAACCAATGCAGCCGTGGCTTTTCGCCGTCGTGCAGTTCGATCGGCCAGGGGGAACGGCAGATCGAGTCCGGCCTTTTCGTTCCGTCCACGACGTCGCTGTCGCGTAACGTCTGCACCCCCGCCACCGTCCGGGTTTGCCGAATGCCGGCTTCGACACCGGTATCAACGACAAACGCATCAGCACATCCGGGCACGGTGCCGGACAGAAAGCGGGCGTAGTCACGAACCTGCTGGCGGCCGCCAATCTCGGCGAGGGTGAAGTCGGCAGGGTCGATGACGTTGAGCATCCGGCCGTCAGGCGCCGTCAGCCTGGTGGCGTTGACCAGCAATTCCCCCGGCCGGCTGGTGGCGAAGATCCAGATCTTGTTGCGCGGCAGGTCAATACCCCCGGCGCGAGCGTCGTCGATGGCCGCCGTCACCCACGCCGGACTGATGGTGTCATCGCCCCACGCCGCCCAGAATCTCTCCGTGTCGACGTTGCCCAGTCGAAAGAACATGGTCGGGTTCTGGACACGCCCGTCGGCACCGAACCGGTAGGCGCCGCCGCCGCGCGCCACGACCGCTCCGTCGCCGGAGGCGTCGATGATTCGAGCCGCCCGTATCACGCCGACTCCGGCGTTGGAGGCCACCAGCAGACCGCGGTAGTGGCCGTCCTCGACCAGGACATCGATTACCTGGGTGTGGAACAGGATGCGCGCCCCGGCGCCGGTCAGCAGCCCGTCGGCGGACTCGCGCCACATCAGCGGGTCGTGTGCTGCAGTGAAGGTCTTGCCGTAGCGCTGAGGCTCGGTGAGGCCACCGCGCGAGGTGAGGTCTGCAGCAAAACGCTCGGTGAAACCGTGCACCACCTGCTCGGGATGACGGGCATCCTCGGACGCCAGGTACATCCCGCAGATCGTCCCCGACAGCCCGGCCACTGCCGCCCCGCCGGCGAACCCGTACTTCTCGACGATCAGCACACGCGCGCCCGCTTCGGCGGCGATCGTGGCTGCCGCGACGCCCGCCGCCCCGGCCCCGACCACCGCGACGTCCACCTCGTCGACCAGCGGAAAATGGCGATACGCAACCTCGTCGTGACCGAGATTCAACCGCCATTCAACCGATATATCAGGCATGGATGGACGGTACATCGGTGGTCGCGATATTGTCTACCCCGTGACAGTGGGCACCCAGCGATGATCGGCACTATGCCCAACAAGGCTGACCAGGCATTCCTGCAGATAGAGCGTCTGATTGTGCTGCAGGAGCTTCCGCCTGGCGCGTTGGTGTCGGAGAAACAACTCATGGAGCTGACTGGGCTCGGGCGTACGCCAGTCCGGGAAGCGCTGCAACGGCTGGCGCGCGAGCGGCTCGTTGAGATCCATGCCAATCGGGGCGTGCTGGTGTCCACGGCTTCGATCGAGGCTCAACTCAAACTGCTCGAACTGCGCCGGACGTTGGAACCGTTCGCCGTCCGGCTCGCGGCCCAACGGGCCAACGCACAACAGCGTCGCACGGCCGCCGCTCTTGCCGAGGAAGTTCTCGATGCCACCAAGTCGGTGGATGATTTCGCCACGTTCCTGCGGGACGCGCATGCCCTTGTAGTCAGCGCGACGCAGAACGAATTCATCGAGGTGGCAATGGCACCCCTGCAGGGATTATCCCGGCGGTTCTGGTTCGGCAATCTCACCGACCCGCACCAAGATCTGGCCCAAGCCGGCACGTTGCACAACGCGATCCTCGCCTCGATCGCCGCCGGGGACGCCGCAGCCGCCGAAACCGCATCGCTCGCGCTCAGCGATTATCTGTTCGCCTTCACCTATGCCACTCTGCCGCCTCGGACCCAGAACTGATCAACAGCGACGGGGTTGATCCGCGAGTTCCGAATCGCCCCAGTAGATTTGAAGACCGTCACGGAGCCAGTGGGCAGGTGTTGGACTGCATGAGCGCGCCCGCTGGACAACCGGAGACAACCTCCAATCGTTGAGCGAAGACAGTCTTCGAATAATATTCACACCCCCGAGGAACCCGGATGAATCCGGCCTGTTCGGCGTCGCTGACGGCGCTGTGCAGACCGGAAAGGCTGCCGGATTTGGGCAGGCGATACCGGTGATTCGCAAGTGCCGGCCTACCGGACGGCGCTGGACGCCGAGGGCGTCGCCAGCGAAGCAGACGTCAGCATCGTGGGCGACGAGGAACAGGTGGCTGCGCAGCTGCCGACCCCGACACCGTCACGCCCACCACCGCGCTCTTGTCTGGAATGCGCCTGCCACGCACCAGATGTCGGTGAGCGTGCCCTTCGGGCCGGATGACAAGCGCCTTCGGCGACCTCTTCCAGCACTCGACCGGGCCGCCAAGGCGGTCCGAATCGCCTCGGTCATCAACCGCACCCGGCCGTTGTTCCACGCACCCGTACCTCAGTGCACAGCTCAACGCCGACATCGCCCGTGAGAAGATGTCGGCGTTGGCTTTACCCATTGGACGGCAGCCAGCCTGTCACAGGACAACTCGGAAGACCTGGAATTCGACGACTGGTCCGGGTTGGATGCGTCCCTGGCCGACGAAGATGCTCTGGTTGACCCAGGCGTACCTGGGGTCGCCGGATTCCAGGCGTGGGGTGGTGACGAAGTAGT
>NZ_JAFEVR010000012.1 GCF_017352375.1 Mycolicibacterium sp. S2-37 | reverse complement strand
CCCTCGGCGCCGGTGACGTCGACCGAGAAGGTCGCGACTTCCTGGATGCCGGGGCCGTTACCGAGATCAGCGCTGATCGAGACACCCGGGAACAGCGGCGGGGTCACGATGCCCTCGTTGGGCAGGATGTCCAGTGGGTCGTCACCGACGATCACGGTGTCGGCGCCGTCGAAAGCGATGTTCGGGGTGGTGTAGCTGAAGTTGATGCCCACACCCAGCGACCAGGGGAAGCCGATCTGGTAACCCAGCTCCAGCGAACCCTCGAAATCGCTGGCGCCCTCGCCGGCCACGATGTACTTGGCGCGACCCGAGTGGAACCACTCACGGGTCAGCCGGTTGCGGTCAAGCGGGAACACACCGTTGAGGAAGGTGTCCCACTGCTGAATCGTCAGGGTGCGCCCCTGGCCGTCGACCAGGCTCAGCTCATTGTCCAGACCTGCGTGTGAGGTGCCCGTGCTCGTGAACAGAGCCGCGATGGCCGCCACCATCGCGATCAGCACCCGACTGATTGCCTTCATGATCTCCCCAGCTGTGTCGCCGGAGGCCGTGAAACCTCCGGAAAGGTGATTGGTCGGGCGCCTGGTAACCGTCAACCACACACCCCGCAAGATCAGCGTGCGGTGGAGATTAGAACCCCCACACCCTGTCCTTACGTGTATCTCATCGTTCTAGACGCGAGAAACATAACAGGGCGCCATCGAACCGACAACAGGAAGAGGTCGGCATGATCACAACGCTGACCCGGGCGCGAAAATGCCGAGGTCAGAGCCCTGCAACGCGGTCCGCGTCGCATCGCTGCCGACGACGGCGACCGACGGGACGTCGACCCTGAGCAAACAAAAGAAGAAACCCCGTGGGTTCGCACCCACGGGGTTTCTGCGTGACGAGGGAGAGATCAGTTCATATTCCAGGGGGCGCCGTAGGTGGTGACGCTGTCACCGGTGGAGGCGATCAGCCGAGCGTAGGGCCGCAGCAGCACGCCACCGGCCGCACCGGTCACCGTGCCGTGTGCGTTGGAGACCGCGACCGTACCCTCGGCGCCGGTGACGTCGACCGAGAAGGTCGCGACTTCCTGGATGCCGGGGCCGTTACCGAGATCAGCGCTGATCGAGACACCCGGGAACAGCGGCGGGGTCACGATGCCCTCGTTGGGCAGGATGTCCAGTGGGTCGTCACCGACGATCACGGTGTCGGCGCCGTCGAAAGCGATGTTCGGGGTGGTGTAGCTGAAGTTGATGCCCACACCCAGCGACCAGGGGAAGCCGATCTGGTAACCCAGCTCCAGCGAACCCTCGAAATCGCTGGCGCCCTCGCCGGCCACGATGTACTTGGCGCGACCCGAGTGGAACCACTCACGGGTCAGCCGGTTGCGGTCAAGCGGGAACACACCGTTGAGGAAGGTGTCCCACTGCTGAATCGTCAGGGTGCGCCCCTGGCCGTCGACCAGGCTCAGCTCATTGTCCAGACCTGCGTGTGAGGTGCCCGTGCTCGTGAACAGAGCCGCGATGGCCGCCACCATCGCGATCAGCACCCGACTGATTGCCTTCATGTTCTCCCTAGCTGTCACGGTGACCTCTCGATCACCGACTCAATGGTGGAGTGTTCGGCCTACCACCAGCCGAGCACCTCGCAAGCTCAACATGTGGCGAGGATTAAAGACCTCACACGCTGCTCTTACGCCTATCTCATCGTCTACGACACGAGGAACATAACGGCGGGGCATCTGGGCGGCAACGCGAACGGGCATGGTGAGCGGGCAACCTGTAGGCACGGGCAAGATTTGCTGTAGATGCGCTGTCAACTGCTCTGGCGTCCGGCCCCGGCTCGGGCCGTGAACGGGGGTACCGCGACGCCGACAGGAGCTGACGGATCTGCGGTGCGGCGCTGTCCGGCGCCGGGACCAGCGGATTAGCCTCGGATCGCGGCGAGCGGAAGTCAGTCGTGGTGGGGCGGAACGTTGTCCCGCAACCAGCGATCGTGCTCGGGGTCGGGAGACGACGAGTCGACGTCACGCTCGTCGGCGGTCGTCTCGGGCAGGATCTCGCCGAAGACCTTGTTAACTGCATCCGACAGGTGTGGATTACGCTCTGCCACTTCCCATTCCTCTGTGTGACGAAGATCACTTAATCAACGCGAGGTTCGTTCACCTGGCGTTAACGCACCCGCCGGGTCGACGACCGAAAAAGCGCCTTGACAACGGCGCGGAACGTTGCCAAGGCGCTTTCTGTTTTCGACGGTGTCAGATCTCCAAGCTGGACAGCTGACCGATGATCTGGACGGCGAGCGGACCGAGCGTCGCCATCCCGTCGCGAACGGCAGCGCGTGAGCCGGCGATGTTCACGACCAGGGTGCTGCCCGAGACACCGGCCAGGCCGCGCGACACTCCGGCGTCGACGATGCCCGCCGACAGTCCGGACGCCCGCAGCGCCTCGGAGATGCCGAGCAGCTCCCGATCGAGGATGTCGCGGGTGGCCTCGGGTGTGACGTCGCGCGGCGTCACACCGGTGCCACCGACCGACACGACCAGATCGACGCCGCCGATCACGGCCGTGTTCAGCGCGTTGCGGATCTCCACCTCGTCCGCGGACACCACGACGACGCCGTCTACGACGAACCCGGCCTCGCCGAGCAGCTCGGTGACCAACGGACCGCTGTGGTCTTCCGCGTCTCCGTGTGCGGTGCGGTCGTCGACGATGACGACGAGCGCGCGGCCCACCAACTCCCCTGGCTGTTCCATGACCTCAACCGTATATGTGGGCACGGACAGCGGTGCACCCCCTCGCAGGGGGACGGGCCGGACACCGGTGGTCACTGCTGTGCCTTGCCGAGAGTGACCTGCACGGTCTGCGGCTTGCCGGCCGGATCCAGGAACGTCAGCGTGACCTTGTCGCCCGGCGCCTTCGAGCGGACCGCAGCCACCAGCGCGTCGGCGCTGTTGATCACGCGGTCGTCGACCTTGGTGACCACCACTCCGCTCGGCAGCCCCGCCGAGGCGGCCGCGCCGCCGTTGGTGACCTCGACGATCTTCGCGCCGTCGGTGGTGGTGTCGTTGCTGACCTGCACCCCCAGGGAGGCATGCGACGCGGTGCCGTTCTGGATCAGTTCGTCGGCGATGCGCTTGGCCTGGTCGACCGGGATCGCGAAACCCAGACCGATCGACCCGCTCTGCGCCTGTGGCGAGTCGCCGCCCATGGTCGCGATCGCAGAGTTCACGCCGACCAGTTCGCCGTTCATGTTGACCAGCGCACCGCCGGAGTTCCCCGGGTTGATCGCCGCGTCGGTCTGGATGGCGTCGAGCACGGTGTTCTGGTTCTTCGTGTCACCACCGGCGGCGACCGGACGGTTCAACGCGCTGATGATGCCCGTGGTGACGGTGCCCTCCAGCCCGAGCGGCGAGCCGATGGCGACGACGTCCTGTCCGACGCGCAGATCGGCCGACGAACCGAGCGTGATCGGCGTCAGGCCCGTGACATCCTCGGCGCGCACGACGGCGATGTCGCTGCTCGGGTCGGTGCCCACCACGGTGAACTCGGCGGTCCGGCCGTCGAAGAACGTCACCTTCGTCTCCGCAGGCGGACCGGCGGGGGCGTTGGGCGTGCGCCCGGCCGCCGCGACGACGTGGTTGTTGGTCAGGATCAGGCCGTCGGAGGTCAGCACGATCCCCGACCCCTCCTCCGAGGCGCGTCCCAGGTTCGTCTCGAGCTTGACGACGCTGGGCACCACCTTGGCCGCGACCTGCTCCACGCTGCCCGCGGGCAGGGCGGCGGCGGGCTGGCTGGGTGCGGCACCGGACAGCGAGCTGCCGATCGCAGGCCGGTCCTGCTGGGCGAGTGTCGCGACACCGCCGCCGATGCCGGCCGACACGATCGCGATCGCCAGCGCGCCGATCGCGAGGGAGCTCGCGCGCGACTGCTTCTGCACCGGTCGCGGCACGGCACCCACCATGGTGGGTTGTGCGGCGCCGCGATAGGGGTCATAGGGCGGCCGGAACTGCTGCGGGTTCGGCTGGGGCTGTCCGGCGGTGGCGTAGCGCCAGTCGTAGGACTGCTGCGGATAGCCGTCCGGCCGCGGCGCACCCGGGTATCCGGAGTCGTGGCTACCCGGCCGGTGCCCGGGTTGCTGCGGCGGCGGTGAATACCTCGGGTGGTTGGTCATGTCGCTTCGGTGCTCTCCCTCGTGAGTGGTCCGACAGTTCGTTCAACGACGGGCGCGCCTCCACAGTGCCCAGCTGGACTGAGAATCCACTTAGAGAACCGTTGGCGCGGGCCGAGACTCCGCGGGGTCCGGGTGGTCTGCCACCTGCCGGGGGTCATGGCCCGGTCATCCGTTCTCGGCGCGCGACCACGCCGGATCCTTGTCCGAGTGAGCGCCCGCCGGCGCCGCGCCGTTCTGAGCGCCGACGTGATCGTCGCCCACGGCGCCGTTGTGGCTGTCCACCGGACGGCCCGGCAACATCATGTAGATGCTCGTCCCGGGCGGCTCACCACCGGGGAGGGTCTCCTCGATCCGCAGTGCCCCACCGTGTTTGAGCACCACCTGCTTGACGATCGCCAGACCGAGACCGGAACCGGGCATCGCACGGGCGGCGGTCGACCGGTAGAAGCGCTCGAACACCAGCCGACGCTCCTGCTCGGGGATGCCCGGCCCCTCGTCGGAGACCACCAGCTCCGCGTGTACCGGATCCGTCTGGGTGAGAAGGACTCTCACGCGGCCGCCCGGTGGACTCCACTTGGCTGCGTTGTCGAGCAGGTTCAGCACCGCGCGGGACAGGCCGGCCGCATCGCCGTACACCTGCCAGCCGACCAGGCGCACGTCGAATTCGATGTCGTTGCGGCGACGCCGAACCCGCTCGAGACTGCGGTCCACGACCTCGGCCATGTCGACGGGCTCGTACGTGACGCCGCCCGCGTCGTCGCGGGTGAGATCGACCAGATCGCCCACGAGCGTGGACAGTTCCTCGATCTGGGCGATCACGTCGGAGCGCAGATCGGCCATCTCGTCCTCGGGGATCCGGGGTGCTCCCGGCGCCTGAGACGCCATCAGCAGTTCGACATTGGTGCGCAACGAAGTCAGCGGGGTACGTAGCTCGTGTCCGGCGTCGGAGACCAACCGGGCCTGCCGCTCACGGGATTCGGTCAGCGCCCGCAGCATCATGTTGAACGTCTCGGTGAGGCGGGCGAGTTCGTCGCTGCCGTACACCGGTATCGGTCTCAGGTCGTCGGTACGCGCGACCCGCTCGGCCGCCTTCCGCAGGCGCGCCACCGGTCGCAACCCCGCACGCGCGACCATGCCGCCGGCCACCGCGGCGACCGTCACGCCGACGCCACCGACGATGAGCAGAACGGTGCCCAGGCTGCCGAGCACCTGACTGGTCGGCGCCAGGCTCTTGGAGATGAGCAGGGTGCTGCCGTTGGTGAGGTGGACCGCGAGGACCCGCTGATGGTTGGCGGTGCGCAGGGACAAGAGCAGGTCACCGTCGATGACCTGCTTCTCGGCCTCGCCGAGCGGCAGCGTCTGGCCCTGCTGATTCGCGGTGTAGATGGACCGGCCCGGGTTCACCAGCATGGCGTTGACGTCGGAGTAGGCGGTGCCCTCGATGGCCTTGCCGGGATCGGCGGCCAGCGATCCGCTCTCGATCAGCAGCCGCGCCCGGCTGTGCAGTTGGTTGTCGATGTCGTCGTAGAGCGCGCGCGACACCACGGCGTAGACCGCGACGGACATCAGCACCACCACCAGCGCCACCATCGACATCGCCAGCAGCATGACGCGCCACCGCAGTGACAGCGAGCTGGTGGTGCGCGGCCGTTTGGCACGTCCGGACTTGCCCGGGGAATCAGGTGGGCCGACCGACATCAGGGCGGTGTCTCGCGGAGTACGTAGCCCACCCCGCGAACAGTGTGGATCAGCCGCGGCTCACCCGAGGCCTCCGTCTTGCGCCGCAGGTAGCCGATGTACACCTCGAGAGCGTTACCCGACGTCGGGAAGTCGAACCCCCACACTTCCTCGAGAATGCGGCTGCGTGTCAGCACCCGCCGCGGGTTCGCAATCAGCATCTCCAGCAGCGCGAACTCGGTGCGGGTGAGGCTGATCTGCCGTGACCCCCGGGTGACTTCGCGCGTGACCGGGTCCAGCGTGAGATCGAGGAAGGTCATGGCGGGCGACTCGGCCGCGTCGTCCGGCGCGGTGCGGCGCAGCAGTGCCCGCATTCGCGCGAGCAGTTCCTCGAGCGCGAAGGGTTTCGGCAGATAATCGTCGGCGCCGGCATCGAGACCGGCGACACGCTCGGACACCGAGTCGCGTGCCGTCAGGACAAGGATGGGCAGGTCGTCACCGGTGCTGCGGAGCTGCCGGCAGACCTCCAGACCGTCGAGCCGCGGCATCATCACGTCGAGCACGACGGCGTCCGGCCGGTCGTTGGCGATCAGATCGAGCGCTTCAACACCGTCCTGAGCCAGCTCTACCGCGTAACCGTTGAAGGACAGGGACCGGCGCAGGGATTCGCGCACGGCACGATCGTCGTCGACGACAAGAATGCGCACAGTCCCAGTTTCAACCCATCGCCTGAGAGGCGGCTGAGAGGCGCGCCGTTACGACGTCGACCTGTTTAGCGACGGTCGAGGTTCAGCAGTCCCAGGCGGGCGGCCTTGAGCAGGCGACGGGGCACCTTGTGCTGCTGACCGGCGACGGTCACACCGACGAGCTCAGTGGGCGTGGCCTTCCACTGCGCGCGGCGGCTACGGGTGTTCGAGCGCGACATTCTGCGCTTGGGCACAGCCATCTTGGAAGCTTCTCCTCGTGCGGGTGGTGCCGCGCGGGTATCCGCGGGAAGCGGGCGCAGGCAAGTGTCACCCAGGATAGCCGGTGAGCTGCGCCGCCTCCAAAACAGCTCAGTGGCTGCGCAGCGATTCGACGACCATGGGGCGGTGGCGGCCGCGAGGGCCGGTGGTCGCGACACGTCTTCCCAACCCTTGACGTGGAACCGGAGGTACCGTCTAACCTACCGGTTGGTTGGTACATCGACGACGATGAGGTTCCTGCATGCGATTCCGAACCGGAGCTCCGCTTGGCTGACCCCGTGCGCATCGGCAACTGCTCGGGGTTCTACGGCGACCGCCTCGCGGCGATGCGCGAGATGCTCACCGGCGGCGAGCTGGACTTCCTGACCGGCGACTATCTCGCCGAGCTGACCATGCTGATCCTGGCCCGTGACCGTGCGAAGAACCCCGACCGCGGGTACGCCAAGACCTTCCTGCGCCAACTCGAGGACTGCCTCGGCACCGCCAAGGACCGCGGAGTGCGCATCGTCGCGAATGCCGGCGGCCTCAACCCGGCCGGACTCGCCGACGCGGTCCGCATGCTGGCCGAGCGGCTCGGGCTCCCGGTGTCGGTGGCCCACGTCGAGGGCGACGACCTGATCGCCCGCGCCGACGAGCTGGGCCTCGGCAGCCCGCTGGCCGCGAACGCCTATCTGGGGGCGTGGGGCATCGTCGACTGCCTCCGCGGCGGCGCCGACGTCGTCGTCACCGGCCGCGTCACGGACGCCTCGGTGATCGTCGGCCCCGCGGCCGCGCACTTCGGTTGGCAGCGCACCGACTACGACGCCCTGGCGGGCGCGGTCGCCGCAGGCCACGTCATCGAGTGCGGGGTGCAGGCCACCGGCGGCAATTACGCCTTCTTCACCGAGGTGCCCGACCTGTTGCACGCCGGATTTCCGCTGGCCGAGATCCACCCCGACGGCTCCTCGGTGATCACGAAACATCCGGGCACCGGCGGCGCCGTCACCGTCGACACCGTCACCGCGCAATTGCTCTACGAGATTTCCGGGGCGCGGTACGCCAACCCCGACGTCACGCTGCGCGTCGATGCGTTGCAGCTGAGCAGCGACGGCCCCGACCGGGTCCGCATCGCCGGTGTCCGGGGTGAGCCGCCGCCGCCCACGGCGAAGGTGTCACTCAACAGCGTCGGCGGCTTCCGCAACGCGATGACGTTCGTGCTCACCGGGCTCGACGTCGACGCCAAGGCCGACCTCGTGCGACGGCAGCTCGACGCGGCGCTGACCGTCAAACCCACCGAGCTCGAGTGGACGCTGGCACGCACCGACCACGCCGACGCCGACACCGAGGAGGCGGCCAGCGCGCTGCTGCGCTGTGTGGTCCGCGACCAGGATCCGAATGTTGTCGGGCGCCGATTCTCCTCGGCCGCCGTCGAGCTCGCGTTGGCCAGTTACCCCGGCTTCACCACGACGGCGCCGCCGGGTGACGGGCAGATCTACGGGGTGTTCACCGCCGGTTACGTGCCCGCCACCGAGGTGCCGCACATCGCGGTGCACGCCGACGGCACCCGCACCGACATCTCCGCGGCCGCCGAGACGCTGGAGCTGGCGCCCGTCGACGAGCCCGCCCCGCCCCAACCGTTGCCGCCGGGACCGACCCGCCGCGCACCGCTGGGCCTGATCGCCGGGGCGCGTAGCGGCGACAAGGGCGGCAGCGCCAACGTCGGGGTGTGGGTACGAACCGAGGAGCAGTGGCGCTGGCTGGCGCACACACTCACCGTCGACACGCTGCGGGAACTGCTGCCCGAGACGGCCGCACTGCCCGTCACGCGGCACCTGCTGCCGAACCTTCGGGCGGTCAACTTCGTCGTCGACGGCATCCTCGGGCAGGGCGTGGCCTACCAGGCCCGGTTCGATCCGCAGGCCAAAGGACTCGGCGAATGGCTGCGCAGCCGTCACCTCGACATCCCGGAGGAGTTCTTCGCATGAGTATCTGGCACACCCCCGAGCGCGAGCAGCTGCGGAAGTCGGTGCGCGCCTTCGCCGAACGCGAGGTGCTGCCGCACGTCGACGAATGGGAGCGCACCGGTGAGCTGCCCCGCGAGCTGCACCGCAGGGCCGCCGAAGCCGGGCTGCTGGGAGCCGGGATGCCCGAGGCGGTCGGCGGCGAGGGCGGCGACGGCGCCGACGCCCTGGTGATCTGTGAGGAGATGCACTACGCGGGAGCGCCGGGCGGAGTGTTCGCCTCACTGTTCACCTCCGGCATCTCGACCCCACACATGGCCGCATCAGGGGATGAGCGCCTGATCGAGTGCTATGTGCGGCCGACGCTGCGCGGCGACAAGATCGGAGCGCTCGCGATCACCGAGCCGGGCGGCGGCTCCGACGTCGGGCACCTCACCACTCGGGCTGAGTTGGTTTCGGGCGGTGACGAGCCGTACTACATCGTCAACGGCGCCAAGACCTACATCACCTCCGGGGTTCGCGCCGACTACGTCGTCACCGCGGTCCGTACCGGCGGACCGGGCGCGTCCGGAATCTCGCTGCTCGTCGTCGACAAGGGCACACCCGGGTTCGAGGTCACCCGCAAGCTCGACAAGATGGGATGGCGCTCGTCGGACACCGCCGAGCTCTCCTACACCGACGTCCGGGTTCCCGCGGCCAACCTCGTCGGTGCCGAGAACACCGGATTCCTCCAGATCGCAGGCGCATTCGTCAGCGAACGGGTGGGCCTGGCCGGTCAGGCCTACGCCGGCGCCCAACGCTGCCTCGACCTCGCGGTGCAGTGGTGCCGCGACCGGGAGACCTTCGGTAGGCCGCTGATCTCCCGGCAATCGGTGCAGAACACGTTGAGCGAGATGGCCCGTCGCGTCGACGTGGCCCGCGTCTACACCCGCGGTGTCGTCGAGCGGCAGCTCGCGGGTGAACAGAACCTAATCACCGAGGTGTGCTTCGCCAAGAACACCGCCGTCGAGGCCGGCGAGTGGGTCGCCAACCAGGCGGTGCAGCTGTTCGGCGGCATGGGTTACATGGCCGAGTCGGAGATAGAACGCCAGTACCGCGACATGCGGATCCTGGGTATCGGCGGCGGCACCACCGAGATACTCACCGCGCTGGCCGCCAAGACGTTGGGATATCAGTCTTGACACTCACTTCCGCCATCGATCCGCGCTCCCCCGCCTACGCCGAGGCCGCGTCGGCCATGACGACCAAACTCGAAGAGATCGACGCCGAACACGCCAAGGCGCTGGCCGGTGGCGGGGCGAAGTACGTCGAGCGCCACCACGCGCGCGGCAAGCTCACCGCGCGCGAACGCATCGAGCTGCTGCTCGACCCCGACTCGCCGTTCCTGGAACTCAGCCCCCTGGCGGCCTGGGGCAGCGAGTTCGCGGTCGGCGCCAGTGTCGTCACCGGCATCGGCGCGGTCAGCGGCGTCGAATGCCTGCTGGTCGCCAACGATCCCACCGTGAAGGGCGGCACGAGCAACCCGTGGACGCTGCGGAAGATCCTGCGCGCCAACCAGATCGCGCTGCAGAACCGGCTGCCGGTGATATCCCTCGTCGAATCGGGTGGCGCCGACCTGCCGACGCAGAAAGAGGTCTTCATCCCCGGCGGGCAGATGTTCCGCGATCTGACGCGGCTGTCCGCGGCGGGCATCCCGACGGTGGCGCTGGTCTTCGGCAACTCAACCGCGGGTGGGGCGTACGTGCCCGGCCTGTCCGATCATGTCGTGATGATCAAGGAGCGCTCCAAGGTGTTCCTGGCGGGACCGCCGCTGGTGAAGATGGCCACCGGCGAGGAGGCTGACGACGAGACGCTCGGCGGCGCCGAAATGCACTCGCGGACATCGGGTCTCGGTGACTATTTCGCCGTCGACGAGTTGGACGCGTTGCGCATCGGCAGGCGCATCGTGGCCCGGCTGAACTGGCGTAAGCAGGGTCCGCCGCCGGGGCCGGTGACCGAGCCGGTGTTCGACGGCGAGGAACTACTCGGCATCGTCCCGGCGGATCTGCGCACCCCGTTCGATCCCCGCGAGGTGATCGCGCGCATCGTCGACGGTTCGGAGTTCGACGAGTTCAAGGCGCTGTACGGCTCGTCGCTGGTGGCGGGATGGGCCACCCTGCACGGCTATCCGATCGGCATCCTCGCCAACGCGCGCGGAGTGCTGTTCAGCGAGGAGTCGCAGAAGGCCACCCAGTTCATCCAGCTGGCCAACCGCGCCGACACGCCATTGCTGTTCCTGCACAACACCACCGGCTACATGGTGGGCAGACAGTACGAAGAGGGCGGCATGATCAAACACGGTTCGATGATGATCAACGCCGTCTCCAATTCGACGGTGCCGCACATCTCGCTGCTGATCGGCGCCTCCTACGGCGCGGGCCACTACGGCATGTGCGGGCGCGCCTACGACCCGCGGTTCCTGTTCGCCTGGCCGAGCGCGAAGGCCGCGGTGATGGGCGGCACCCAGCTGGCAGGCGTCATCTCGATCGTCAGCCGGGCCGCCGCCGAGGCACGCGGCCAAACCGTGGACGACGACGCCGATGCGGCCCTGCGGGCCGCGATCGAAGCGCAGATCGAAGCGGAGTCGCTGCCGATGTTCCTGTCCGGCCGGCTCTACGACGACGGTGTCATCGATCCGCGCGACACCAGGACCGTACTCGGAATGTGCCTGTCCGCCATCGCGAACGGGCCGATCAAGGGGACGTCGAACTTCGGCGTCTTCCGGATGTGAGACACCCGATGATCACCAGAGTCCTGGTCGCCAATCGCGGCGAGATCGCCCGCCGGGTGTTCGCCACCTGCCGTCGCCTCGGTATCGGCACCGTCGCGGTCTACACGGATCCGGACGCCGGTTCACCGCACGTCGCCGACGCCGACGCCCGCGTCCGTCTGGAGGGCACGACCGGCTACCTGGACGCAGCCCAGCTGATCGCCGCGGCGCGCGCCGCCGGCGCGGACGCCGTGCATCCGGGCTACGGATTCCTCTCGGAGAACGCCGAATTCGCGGCGGCCGTGCAGGACGCCGGGCTGACGTGGATCGGGCCGCCTGCGGCCGCTGTCGCGGCGATGGGCAGCAAGATCGAGGCCAAGAAGATGATGGCGGCCGCCGGGGTACCCGTCCTCGAGGAACTCGACCCGGCCACGGTCACCACCGACCAGCTGCCGGTCCTGGTCAAAGCATCGGCCGGCGGCGGCGGCCGCGGGATGCGCGTGGTGCGCAACCTCGACGCGCTGACGGGCGAGGTCGAGGCCGCGCAGCGCGAGGCGCAGTCCGCGTTCGGCGACCCGACGGTGTTCTGCGAGCGCTACCTCGCGGCTGGCCACCACGTCGAGGTGCAGGTGATGGCCGACGTGCACGGCACGGTGTGGGCGGTCGGCGAGCGCGAGTGCTCCATCCAGCGCAGGCACCAGAAGATCATCGAGGAGGCGCCCTCGCCGCTGGTGGAGCGCACCCCCGGCATGCGCGCACGGCTGTTCGAGGCGGCGCGGCTGGCCGCGGGCGCCATCGGCTACACCGGTGCGGGCACCGTCGAGTTCATGGCCGACGATCGCGGCTCGTTCTACTTCCTGGAGATGAACACCCGCCTGCAGGTCGAGCATCCGGTCACCGAGGCGACCACCGGGCTGGACCTCGTCGAGCTGCAGCTGCACGTCGCCGAGAACGGCAGGCTCGATCCCGACCCGCCGCCGTCTCGCGGCCACGCCATCGAGGCCCGGCTCTACGCCGAGGATCCGGCGCGCAACTGGCAGCCCCAGGCAGGGACGGTGCACCGCTTCGAGGTTCCGGCGGGTCCGCGGGTGGACACCGGCATCGTCGACGGATCCGTGGTGTCGGTCTTCTACGATCCGATGCTGGCCAAGGTCATCACCTGCGCGCCGACGCGTCGTCGGGCTGCGGGGCTGCTCTCCGACGCCCTGGCCCGCACCCGGGTGCACGGGGTGCGGACCAACCGCGATCTGCTGGTCAACGTGCTCCGGCACCCGGCGTTCCTCGACGGCGCCACCGACACCGCGTTCTTCGACAGCCACGGCCTCGCGGAGCTGGCCGCCCCCGCTCGTGACACGCGCGCGGTCGCGCTGTCGACGATGGCCGCCGCGCTGGCCGACGCAGCCAGAAACCGTTCGGCCGCCACAGTATTCGCTGCCGCACCCAGCGGATGGCGCAACCTCCCGTCCGGGCATCAGCTCAAACGCTTCGCCGACATCGACGGCGACGAACACGAGGTGCGCTACCGATTCACCCGCATCGGCGTCGACATCGAGGGCAGCCCCGGCGTCACCCTGGTATCGGCCCGCCCGGAAGAGGCGGTACTGGGCGTCGATGGCGTCGAGTACCGGTTCGACGTCGCCCGCTACGGCGACGACGTCTTCGTCGACTCCCCGCTGGGACCGGTACAGCTCACTGCACTACCGCGCTTCCCCGATCCCGACGCGGCGGTCGCGCAGGGCTCGCTGGTCGCGCCGATGCCCGGCGCGGTGGTGCGCGTGGGTGCGGCGGTCGGCGACACCGTCACCGCAGGCCAGCCGCTGGTGTGGCTGGAGGCCATGAAGATGGAGCACACGCTCGCCGCGCCCGGCGACGGTGTGCTGGCCGAACTCAACGTCACGCCCGGCCAGCAGGTCGAGGTCGGAGCCGTACTCGCCCGAGTGCAAAGCCAACAAGGAGATGCCCCATGACCGGTTTCGTCGAGACCGAGGAGCAGCAGGCGCTGCGCAAGGCGGTCGCCGCCATGGCCGCCAATTACGGCCAGGACTACTACCTGGAGAAGGCGCGCGCCGGCGAGCACACGGTCGAACTCTGGGAGGAGGCGGGCAAGCTCGGCTTCATCGGGGTGAACCTGCCCGAGCAGTACGGCGGCGGCGGCGCGGGTATGTACGAGTTGGCGCTGGTGATGGAAGAGATGGCCGCCGCCGGTTCGGCCCTGCTGATGATGGTGGTTTCGCCCGCCATCAACGGCACCATCATCAGCAAGTTCGGCACCGAGGAGCAGAAGCAGCGCTGGCTGCCGGGTATCGCCGACGGTTCGATCACGATGGCGTTCGCGATCACCGAACCCGACGCCGGTTCGAACTCCCACAAGATCACCACGACCGCCCGCCGCGACGGCGGCGACTGGATCCTGGGCGGCCAGAAGACCTACATCTCCGGCATCGACCAGGCCCAGGCGGTGCTGGTCGTCGGCCGCACCTTCAAAGAGGGAGTGGCCAAGTCCGAATCGCTGAAGCCGGCGCTGTTCGTCGTGCCGACCGATACGCCGGGGCTGAGCTGGACCAAGATCGACATGGAGATCGTCAGCCCGGAGAACCAGTTCCAGGTCTTCATCGACGACGTGCGGCTCCCCGCCGACGCGCTGGTGGGTTCGGAGGACGCGGCGATCGCGCAGCTGTTCGCCGGGCTCAATCCCGAGCGGATCATGGGGGCGGCCAACGCCGTCGGGATCGGCCGCTTCGCGATCAACCGGGCCGTCGACTACGTCAAGACCCGGCAGGTGTGGAAGACCCCGATCGGCGCACACCAGGGCATCTCGCACCCGCTGGCGCAGAACCACATCGAGATCGAGCTGGCGAAGCTGATGATGCAGAAGGCCGCGGCGCTCTACGACCACGGTGACGACTTCGGTGCGGCCGAGGCCGCGAACATGGCCAAGTACGCGGCCGGTGAGGCGTCGGTGCGAGCGGTCGACCAGGCCGTGCAGTCGATGGGTGGCAACGGTCTGACCAAGGAGTACGGGGTCGCCGCGTCGCTCGTGGCGTCCCGGCTGGCACGCATCGCCCCGGTGAGCCGGGAGATGATCCTGAACTTCGTCGCGCAGACGTCGCTGGGCCTGCCCAAGTCCTACTGATGAGCGCTCGCGCGAAGGAGGGACGGAACTGATGAGCGAACTTGTCCACTACCGCCACGAAGGCGCCGTCGCCCGCCTGACGCTCGACTCACCCCACAACCGCAACGCGTTGTCGACCGCCCTGGTGGAGCAGTTGCACGACGGGCTGCGATCGGCCGCCGCGGACCCCGGCGTGCGCTGCGTGGTGCTCGGCCACACCGGCGGCACGTTCTGCGCTGGTGCCGACCTGTCGGAATCGTCGGGCGGGGATCCGGCCGACGCGGCGCTGGCCCGGGCGCGCGAGATGACCGCGGTGCTGCGGGCGATCCTCGAGCTGCCCGTGCCGGTGATCGCGGCGATCGACGGGCACGTGCGGGCAGGCGGGATGGGTCTGGTCGGTGCCTGCGACATCGTGGTGGCCGGGGCGGCCTCCACGTTCGCGCTGACCGAGGCGCGCATCGGGGTCGCACCGTCGATCATCTCGCTCACCCTGTTGCCGAAGATGACCCCCCGCTCGGCAGGCCGCTATTTCGTCACCGGGGAGAAGTTCGGTGCCGACGAAGCCGCCCGCATCGGGCTCATCACCATCGCCTCGGACGACGTCGAGACGGACGTCGCCGCGCTCACCGCAGAGCTGGGGCGGGGCTCGCCCCAGGGCCTGGCTGCGTCCAAGGCACTGACCACCGCGGCGGTGCTGGAGTCGTTCGACCGGCGGGCCGACGAACTGGGAGCCCAGTCCGCGGCGCTGTTCGTCTCCGACGAGGCGCGCGAGGGAATGCTGGCGTTCCTGCAGAAGCGGGCACCGAACTGGCCGGCCCGAGGACCGGGGCGCTGAACATCACATCCGGGGGCGCGCAGTCGCCCGCGGCACGTGCTGAATCCGTCCTGAGCCCGGGATCGCCGGACAACCGGCCACCAGCAGACCGGTTAATCCGAATAAACTTCGCCCAGCTATCGGCTTCGCCGGAGCGGGCGAGAGCGCAGTTTCCTCAACACCCTTGCATGTACCAGTGATCGTCGTACCCTCGTAGGCGATGAGCACACCTGCAACGCCGCGGAACGGAGCACAGCGCGCTGCCGATACGGATCGGATCCAGATCGCGCAGTTCCTCACCGATGCCGCAGCGCAGGGTCGGCTCCAGATGAACGAGTACGAAGACCGGCTGACCAAGGCGTACGCCGCGAAGACCTACGACGAGCTCGCCTCGGTGAGTGCCGATCTTCCCGGTGCCATGACCACGCTGCGGGGCAATGGGCCGTGCCGTCCGGCGCCGTCGACTCTGCTGCTGGCGATCATGAGCGGGTTCGAACGCCGGGGCCGGTGGAACGTCCCGAGGCGTCTCACCACCGTCGCGTTCCTGGGTAGCGGCGTCGTCGACCTGAGGTACGCCGACTTCACCGCTCCCGAGGTCGAGATCCGGACCTACTCGGTGTTCGGCGGGCAGACCATCCTGGTACCGCCGGAGGTGAACGTCGACCTCAACGGTGTCGGCATCATGGGCGCCTTCGACCACAGCGTCCCCGGCGCGGGTATGCCGGGCGCGCCGCACGTACGGATCCGCGGCTTCTCGCTGTGGGGCAGCGTCGGCGTCAAACGCAAGCAACGCAAGAACACCTAGCCGGCCGCGACGCCGCCCTCCGCAGCCGCGCGGTCCGGAGCGGGAGCGGACCGATGCGACGCGGGCGGATCCGACGGTCGCGACGGCTGCGCGGGTCCGGACGTGCGCGTGGCAGGTGGCTCGTCGTTCGACCTCTCCCGGACCCCGAGCGAGTCGAACCCGGTGCGGACAGCGGCGGAGAAGTCGTCGACGAAGGTGCGCGTCTCCCGCGCCCTGGGCACCAGGCGCGGGGACGCGTACTCGCCGGGGTCGGCCAGCGGATCGTTGCCGGGATAGCCGTAGTCGACCACGGTGCGCAGCGCCGGGTCGATCGCGTCGGCGGTCTGACAGCCCGCCGCACAGCCCTCCCGGACCACTACGGCGCCGCCGGCGTCCATCCCGACGGGCAGGTCCGGCTCATCGGAGTTGCCCGTTCGGTCGAGATAGGCCATGAGCGAGTTGACCATGGCGACGCCGTTGAGGACGTAGGCAGGAGCGTTGCCGTCGAGGTCGTACTCGTCGCCGACGTCCACGATCTCCGACCCCGGCGACGTCGGCATGATCAGTGGGTCCACTCCGGTCAACCCGAACGTCGGGTAGCGGGTGCCGAATCCCGCGTCGGGCGGGGCCAGTTCGTCGTCGAGAACGTGGACCGCGTTGCCCGTCACCGGGTCACCCGCGTGATCGAGATGGTCCAGCAACGAGCCGGCGCCGGCGGCTTCCCAGCCGGATGAAACCACCTCGTCGTCGCCGGAGGCGTCCTCGCCGGGGGCGCGGTGGATGCTCAGCGGACCGGTGTAGAAGTCGATCGTGACGGGTTCGCGTCCGTCGGCGAGGTGGCGCTGGTAGAAGTCCTCGATGCCCGCGCCGGCCGTATCGGTGGAGTTGCCCTCGATGATCAGCGCCGTCAATCCGTGCATCGTCGCCGCAACGGTCTCCGGGCTGACCACCGCGACGCCGCCGACCGCGGCCACGGTGATCACCGCGGCGCCGCCGATCGCGACGGGCGCGATCGCCCGGCGGGCACGTCGCATCGACTGCGCTGACAAGACTCTTCCCTCCGGGCACGACGATGACACGGCCCGAAGCGCCGCCTCCCCGCTGCGCCTCACCCGGACGTGATGAATTCAGCAAACAATAGCCCACCGCGCGGTGAGTTGGTGACGCCTGTTCGTCGTACGTGTCAGCGGCGACGACGCGAGGACAGATAGTCGCCGACGACCGCGGCGCCGAGGCCGTCCAGATCGGGCACGATCACCCGGCCCTGCACCCGCCGCGCCACCTGGTCGATGAACCGCGCCAACCCGGGGTCGCTGCCGAGCCGGAAGATCGTGACCTGGGCGCCCAGTCGCGCCACCTCGTCGAAGCCCCGCACAGTGTGCGCGATGGTGCGGGGATGTGGCGGGTAATCGAAGAACACAGCAGAACCTTGGTCACCGGCCACATCGCCGTCCAGGCCACGGTAGTCCTCGAGGTGCGCGGTGGGTTCGCCGTCGGTGACCACCAGCACGACCGGCTGCGCGTTGGGGTGCCGCCGCAGATGCCGGGTGGCCAGTGCCAGCGCGTGGTGCAGATTCGTGCCCTGCTCGTAGACGCCCTCGAGACCGGTCAGCTCGGCGGCGGTCACGGTGCGCGCGTAGCGGCCGAAGGCGATGATCTGCAGTGCGTCGGAGCGGAAGCGGGTGCTGACCAGATGGTTGAGGGCGAGCGCCGTCCGCTTCATCGGTAGCCAGCGGTTCTCCATCACCATGGAGAACGACGTGTCGACGAGGAGGACGACCGCGGCCTGGGTGCGCGTCTCGGTCTCGGAGATCTCGACATCGTCGACGGTGATGCTCATCGGCACGGCGCGCTCGCCGGTGCCGGCTTCCCGCAGAACCGCGTTGGTGAGCGTCCGGGTGACGTTCCACGGTTCGGTGTCACCGAACTGCCAGGGCCGGGTCGCTCCGGTCAGCTCCCCTGCCGCGCCCGCCCGCCGGGTGTCGCGCTCGCCGTGCCGTCCCGACAGCTGCTGGGCGACGTCGCGCAGCGCGGCCTGGCCCAGCTGCCGCATCGCCTTGGGCGACAGCCGCCACTTGCCGTCCGAGCCGCGGTCCATGAAACCCTGGTTGACCAGTGCCCGTTCCAGTTCGGCGAGTGTCCGGGCGTCGACTGCGGCGTCGTTTCCCAGCTGGCGGGCCAGCGCGTCGAGATCGACGTCGTCCATCGTCGCGCCCGCGTAGCTCTGTGAGAGTTGTTCAGCGAGTTGTTCGAGTTCGCCGATGTCGGCAAGGGCCTGGGCGCCCTCACCCATGCCGAGCGGGTTGTCGCCGGAGAACTCCGACGAACCGTTCCAGTCCTCGCCCGGCCGCGCGGCCTGAAGGTGCGAATCCAGGCGGTTCAGCGCATTCATCAGCGAGGGCGAACCGAACGCCTGTTGAGCGAGCGCATCCAGCTCCGCCCGCTGCTCCACGCTGAGGCTGTTGCGGAACCGCTGCGCGGCGGCGGCGCGCTTGGCCAGCGCATCGAGCAGTTCGTCGACGTTGCGCGGGTTCTCCGGAAAGAACTCACCGTGCTTGTCCATGAAGTTCTTGAAGTCCTGCGGGGAGTCCTCGCCGCGGGCGTTCTTGTCCAGCAGGTCGTTGAGGTCGTCGAGCATGTCGTTGACGCGCTGACGGTCCTCTTCGGTGGCGTTCTCCAGCGCCTGCTTCATCCCCGAGAATCGCTGGTCGAGCATCTCGCGCCCGAGCAGGTCCTTGATCTGGTCGTATTTCTGCCGCGCCTCGTCGCTGCGCCACTGGTAGTCGGCGAGTTCCTGCACGGCCTTGGCCGGTGACGGCGACAGCGACTCGATCTGCAACTCCGAGAACCGGGCATCGTCATCGAGCGCGCGGGCGAGCTCCTTGCGTTCGGTCAGCACGGCCTCGTCGAGGAGCTTCTTGATCTCCTGCAGGGTGCCGTCGAGGTTGTTGCGCTTGAGCAGCTCCCGGCGCCGCCGATTGGCCTCGGCCGCCAGCCGGTCGGCGCCGCGCATGTTCTTGGTCCCGCGGCGCAGCAACTCCGAGAGTGCCCGCCGCGGCGAACTGCCCTCCATCACGTCTTCGCCGATCTGCTCCAGCGCATCGCGCAGATCGACCGGCGGCGCGAGCGGGTCGGGCCCGCCGGTGTAGCCGGAGTACCTCGTCGTGCGACGCGACGCGCCGCTAGCCATAGACCGTTTCGCCTTCGCCGGACACCTTGTCGATGCGCTTGGCCAGATAGAGCGCTTCGAGCGCCAGTTCCACCGCGGCGGCCCGCTCGCCGTCGGACTGCGCGTCCAGCCTGGTCGCGATCTCCTCGACGACGGACAGATCGGGCAGCGCGGCCAGCACGTCTTTCGCGGACACCCGCTCCCCGGTCGTCACCGGCGAACCCTCCTCGACGGCCGCGACCAGCGGGCCGACGTCGAGGCCGCCGAGCAGCCGCTGCGCGGTGTCGGCGGTGGCGCGGCGCAGCAGGTGCTCGAGCACCGCCTGCTCGCGTCCCTCCTCACCCGACTCGAACTCGAGCTTGCCGCGCAGGACATCGACCACGGTCGCGAGATCGCAGACCCGGGCGACCGGCTCCTGCTCACCCAGGATCGCCGAACGGTGCCGGGCCGACGCCGCGACCGTCTCCGCCGCCGCGATCGCGAAGCGGGCCGAGACGCCGGACCGCTGGTCGATGGAGCTGGACTCGCGCAGATTGCGGGCGAACCGGGCGAGAATCTGAAGCAGGTACTCGGGAACGTCGGCGGCCAGCTGCGCCTCCTGCGTGATGACCCCGACCTCGGCGGACAGCGCGAGCGGATAGTGGGTCCGGATCTCGGCGCCGAAGCGGTCCTTGAGCGGGGTGATGATCCGGCCGCGGTTGGTGTAGTCCTCGGGGTTGGCGCTGGCCACGACGACGACGTCGAGCGGGAGGCGCAGGGTGTAGCCGCGCACCTGGATGTCGCGCTCCTCCATCACGTTGAGCATCGAGACCTGGATCCGCTCGGCGAGGTCGGGCAGCTCGTTGACCGCGACGATGCCCCGGTGCGCCCGCGGGATCAGCCCGTAGGCGATGGTCTCCGGATCGCCGAGGCTGCGTCCCTCTGCCACCTTGATGGGGTCGATGTCGCCGACGAGGTCCGCGACGCTGGTGTCCGGTGTGGCGAGCTTCTCGGTGTAGCGCTCACTGCGGTGGCGCCACGCCACCGGCAGGTCGTCACCGGAATCCGCCGCGCGGCGGATCGACTCCGGGGTGATCGGTGTGTACGGATGCTCGTTGAGCTCGGATCCGGCGATCACCGGCGTCCACTCGTCGAGCAGGCCGGTGAGCGCCCGCAGCAGACGGGTCTTGCCCTGGCCCCGCTCGCCGAGCAGGACGATGTCGTGTCCGGCGATCAGCGCCCGCTCGAGCTGAGGAATGACGGTGTCCTCGAAGCCCAGGATGCCCGGCCAGATGTCGGCGCCTTCAGACAGCGCGGTCAGCAGGTTCTCGCGGATCTCCTGTTTGACGCCCCGTTCGCGGTGGCCCGAGGCGCGCAGCTCACCGACGGTCCGTGGCAGGTCATTGGGTTGGGTCACCACACCACGCTACGACTGCCTCGCGGATCCGGCACCGCTTCCCCCATGGGCGAACAGGTGGGGGCCGGTAGTCTGCGGCAATGCCGTTCGAAACCGGCGAGGTCTTCGCGGGCTACACCATCGTTCGGTTGGTGGGCACGGGCGGTATGGGCGAGGTCTATCTCGCACAACATCCGCGGCTGCCTCGCCAGGACGCATTGAAGGTGCTCCCGGCGTCGGTCAGCGCCGACGAGGAGTACCGGCAGCGGTTCAGCCGGGAAGCCGACCACGCAGCGGGTCTGTGGCATCCGCACATCGTCGGCGTCCACGACCGCGGCGAGTACGACGGCCGGCTGTGGATCTCGATGGACTTCGTCGACGGGCACGACGCTGCCCGGTTGCTCGCCGAGCGGTACCCGTCCGGCCTGCCGCCGGCCGACGTGCTGGAGATCGTGTTCGCGGTCGCCGACGCCCTCGACTACGCCCACCAGCGCCACCTGCTGCACCGCGACGTCAAACCCGCCAACATCCTGATCACCGGACCCGACCGCGGCCGTCGCCGGATTCTGTTGGCCGACTTCGGCATCGCCCGGCACGCCGACGACAACACCGGCCTCACGTCGTCGAACATCGCCGTCGGGTCGATGAGCTACAGCGCCCCCGAGCAGCTGATGGGTCACCCGATCGACGGCCGTGCCGACCAGTACTCGCTGGCGGCCACGGCCTACCGGCTGTTCACGGGTGCCCCGCCGTTCCCGCACAGCAACCCCGCGGTGATCATCAGCCACCACCTCAACACCCCGGCTCCGCGGCTGGGTGACAGCAGGCCCGAGCTGCGCGCATTCGACGCGGCGATGGCCCGTGCGCTGGCCAAGGATCCGGCGGCCCGATTCGCGACCTGCCATGAATTCGCGGCGGCGCTGGCCGCCGCGGCTGCCGCGCCGGCGGCCGCGGCGCCACCGGCCGCCCCGGCGCCGTCGGGTCCGCCTCCCGGCGTCTCATATCCGGGTCCGCCGATCTCGTCGGGGCCCGGTCAGCCACCGCCGCCGCCCGCGCAGGGGCCGCCGGTGCTGTTCTCCCCGTGGAGTCCGTCCGGGGCGCCGGCGTCGAGCGGACAGTTCGTCGCGGCCGCGCCGCCACGCAGCAACGGCCGGCGGGCTCTGCTGATCGCCGCGATCATGATCGCGGTGGTGGTGCTGGTCGCCGGATCGGTCGTCGCGGTCGTCGCGACCGGTTCCGGCGAGGACGACACCGCCGCGCCCGCCACGTCCTCCTCGTCGCGCAGCGCGACGACGACACCGCCGCCGTCCCGCACCAGCACGGCGCCTCCCGTCCGACCTGACGGCAAGGCCTACACCATCCCCGACTACATAAAGGACAACCGGATCGTCGAGGTGCCCATCGACCGCGAGACCCCCGGCGCACCCGTCGTCACCCTGCCGGTCCCGCCGGGCTGGGCTGACGCGGGGTCACGCGCACCGTCCTGGGCCTACTCCGCGATGCTGTTCACGGGGCTGCCCGGCAACATCGACCCGCCCACGGTCATCGCGCTGGTCTCCAAGCTGTCCGGCCGGGTCGACCCGGCGAAGATCCTGGAGTACGCCCCGAACGAGCTCAAGAACCTGCCGGGCTTCGAGATGGCCGACACCCGGCCGGGAACGCTGGCCGGGTTCGAATCGGTACAGATCAGTGGCACCTACGACCGCGATGCCCGCAGGCGGGCGGTCTGGCAGAAGACGGCCGTCATCTCGCCGCCGGGCCGCGGTGCTGACGGAATCTACGTACTGCAGATCAACGCGGAGGCCCTCGCCCCGGACGCAGCGGTGATCGACGACGCCGGCGCGGCCATCGACGGCCAGACCACCGTGGCACCCTGACCCCTGGCCACCGAGGGGCCATGGTGCAATATTGATCTCAGTGTCAATCGGATTGCTGGCGTGGACCCGGCGCCGGCGAGGTCTGGGGGCATCATGCTGAGCGCGGTCCGCGATTGGTGGCGTCAGCCTGATCACTACTACTGGCTGACCGCTTTCCTGGCCGCGCGTGGGGCACAGCGCATCACGTGCCGGCTCATCGCGGCCTCGATGGCGGGTTTCGCCGCGGTCCTGCTGTTGTCGCTCGCGAGCCCCTCCGGCCCCGCTGACGGCGGCCACTCCACGATCGTCGTCGTCATCGCCGTCGTCAGCCTGCTCTCGGCGCTGCTCTGGTTGCGGGACAGCTGGCCAACCCGGCGGCAGTCCACGTTCTTCGTACTGGTGACCGCGGTGTCCATCTGTGGCGCCTGCCTGGTGCAGACCGACCCCGTCTACGCCATGTTCGCCGGCACCACCTTCGCGATCCTGGCCGGCTACATCGCGTTCTTCCACCCGCCGCGGTTGATGTTGGTGAACTTCGTGATCGCCGGCGCGACCGCCGTGGTCGTGGCATTCCGGCTGGCCGAGGCCGGCGACGTGCCGCTGGCCATCTCGATGCTGCTGTTCCTCGGAGTGGTCAACATCGCCACCCCCTTCACCTGTCAGACGCTGGTGCACGTCCTGGGGATCAACGTGCTCAACAGCGACATCGATCCGCTGACCGGGCTCTACAACCGCGAGGCGTTCCAGCGCGCGGTGGCCGCGTTCATCGCCGCGCGCAGCCGTGACGACGACCGTTTCCTCGTCATCGTCGTCATCGAACTCGACAACTTCGCGCTGCTGGTTCAAAGCGAAGGCCGGCAGGCAGGTGAGCGGGCGCGCGTAGCGACGGCGCAGACACTGCGCGAAACGACGCGCCAAGGCGCCATCGTCGCCCACATCCCCGGCGCCGAGTTCGTGATCGCCGACAGCTTCCCGACGACGGACAGCTCACCGCTGGTCGAGAGGGTCCGCAGCGCGATCCGCACCACGCCGCCGCAGACCTCGGCGAGCATCGGGGTGGTCAGCACGCCGATGCGCGGCCTGGCGCAGCGGCCGCCCTACGAGGTGCTCGACGAACTGCTGAACATCGCCCGCAACGCGGCGATCATCGCCCGCAGCAAGGGCGGCAACCGGGCCCATCACGTCGAGTGCCCGCCCCTGACCACCCTTGAGGACGACGAGCCGCTGCTGTAGCGGCCGCTCAGTGCGCGAAGTGCCGCGCGCCCGTCAGGTAGAGCGTGACGCCGGCCTTCGCGGCGGCCTCGGTGACCACGTCGTCGCGCAGGGATCCACCCGGGTGCACGACCGCCCGCACGCCCGCGTCGGTCAACGTCTCCAGGCCGTCGGGGAACGGGAAGAAGGCATCGGAGGCGGCGACCGCACCGCGCACGCGATCACCGGCGCGCGCGACGGCCAGCCGGGCGGCGTCGACGCGGTTGACCTGACCCATCCCGACGCCGACCGTCGCGCCGCCGGCAGCCACCACGATGGCGTTGGACTTCACCGCGCGGCAGGCCCGCCAGGCGAAGACCAGATCGGCGAGGGTGGCCGGATCGGCCGGTTCCCAGGTGGCCAGCGTCCAGTTGGCGGAGTCGTCACCGGCGGCGTCGAGGGCGTCGCGCTGCTGGACCAGCAGACCGCCGCTGATCTGACGGAAGTCGATCCCCGTCGCCGGCGGCTGGGCCGCCACCAGGATGCGGATGTTCTTCTTGCGGGACAGCACCTCCACCGCTCCCGGCTCGTAGGCGGGCGCGATGATCACCTCGGTGAAGATGTCAGCCACGGTCTCGGCCATCTCGACACTGACCGTGGTGTTGGCCGCGATCACCCCACCGAACGCGGACAGCGGATCGCATTCGTGGGCCTTGCGGTGCGCGTCGGCCACCGACACCGAGGAGACCGCGATCCCGCAGGGGTTCGCGTGCTTGATGATCGCCACGCAGATGTCCTCGTGGTCGAACGCCGCCCGCCATGCGGCATCGGCATCGGTGTAGTTGTTGTACGACATCTCCTTGCCGTGCAGCTGTTCGGCCTGCGCCAGCCCCGGCCAGACTGTGTCGTCACGGTAGAGCGCGGCCTGCTGGTGGGGATTCTCCCCGTAGCGCAGCACCGCCGTGCGCCGCCAGGTGCCGCCCACCCAGGCCGGCAACTTCTGCGCCGGCTCTTCTGGAGCCAGGGTCGAGCCCATCCACGTCGCGACCGCCACGTCGTATTCCGCGGTGTGCCGGAACGCCAACGAGGCCAGGATCTTTCGCTCGGCGAGGGTGAAACCGCCGGCCCGCACCGCGGCCAGCACGCCGTCGTATCCGAGGGGGTCGACGACGACGGCGACGCTGGGATGGTTCTTGGCCGCCGCGCGCACCATCGACGGTCCACCGATGTCGATCTGCTCGACACACTCGTCGACCGACGCTCCCGATTCGACCGTCTCGCTGAACGGATAGAGGTTCGCGACCACCAGGTCGAACGGCGCGACGCCGAGACGCTCCAGCGCCGAAACATGGTCCGGCTTCCGCAGATCCGCGAGCAGGCCGGCGTGCACGTGCGGATGGAGCGTCTTCACCCGCCCGTCGAGGATCTCCGGGAAGTTGGTGACATCCTCGACCGGAGTAACCGGAACACCGGCTCCGGCAATGGTTTTCGCGGTGGACCCGGTCGACACGATCGCGACACCGGCCTCGTGCAGACCGCGGGCCAGTTCGGCCAACCCGCGCTTGTCGTACACGCTGATCAGCGCGCGGCGGATCGGCTTCCTCGCTCCGGGATGCCCTTCGATCGTGCTCATCCTATGGTCGCCTTTCGTCCAGTCCAGGTCACTCCGCGGGTCGCCACCGCGGCCAGGACATCCACCAGCAGTCGTCGTTCGACGACCTTGATCCGCTCGTGCAGCGTCGCCTCGTCGTCATCGTCGCCGACGGTGACGGCCTCCTGGGCCAGGATCGGCCCGGTGTCCATACCCGCATCGACCAGGTGCACCGTGCATCCGGTCACGCGCACCCCGTAGGCCAGCGAGTCGGAGACGGCGTGCGCGCCGGGGAATGCGGGCAGCAGCGCCGGATGGGTGTTGACCACACGACCCAGGAATCGTGACAAGAATTGCGCGCCAAGGATTTTCATGAATCCGGCCGACACCACGATGTCGGGCTGGTGCGCATCGGTGGCCGCGGTGATCGCGGAGTCCCAGGCGGTTCGGTCGGGATGATCGCCCAGGCGCACGGTGTAGGAGGGCACGCCGGCGGCGGCCGCGATGTCCAGAGCCGCGCACGGACGGTCGGTTCCGACGGCGACCACGCGCGCGGGATAGTCGCCGACCGCCGCGTCCAACAGCGATGCGAGCAGCGAACCGGTGCCCGATGCCAGAACCACCAGCCGCGCAGGTGCGCTCGGGGGCACATGAAGCGGTTGCTGCACGCGCAGCAGCCTAGTCGGCTTGGCGGCGCGGCTCGTCGGCGGCGTCGATGATGAAGTGGTCCTCGGGGTCGTGCCCGAAGTCGGGATCGACTACCGGATCGGGGTCCGGGGTTATGCCGGCCGCCGGAGCGCCGGTCGGGGCCGGCGGCAGCACCGGCTCGCCGTCGCGGCCGGCGTCCGGGTCGGGGATGGGCCCGGTGTCCGCGTCGAGGATCGGCGCGGTCACGGGGTCCGGATCCTCCTGCGGCGCGCCCTCGGGGTCGGGATCGGGTTCGGGTTCGGCCACCCGCACCGGCTTGGGCCTGCGGGCGACACCGCCGGCCATCGCGACGGTGAGCCCGCCGATGACGAAGAACCACAGGAACACCGCTGGACCGAACGTCGTCTGGTCCACTCCGACGGAGCCGAAGTTGCCGAGCCGGCCGCCGCCGGCCTCCCCGAGCAGTGCCATCGTGGCGGCGGCGAGCGCCGAGGCCACCACCAGCTTCAGGGCGGCGACGGTGAGCGGCGCGGGGCGCCGTGACACCTGCTGGCCGAGCGCGACCGCGGCGGCGGCCGCGACGATGAGCAGCGCCACCCACACCGGCCCGAGTGGCGGCGTCGGCATCGCGGCGAGGACGGGCACCGCAGGTACGTCACCGCCCAGGACGGTGAACGAGCTGAACGTGGCCAGGCCGATGTGCGCACTGGATCCGACCGCGACCGCGGCTGTGCCGACGATGACGTTCGGCAGATACAGCAACGACAGAACGGTGAGACTGAGCTGCCCGAACGCCGATTCGGTGATGCCGAACAGCTCGTGCATCGTCGACCAGTGCACGACCAGCGAACCGGCGGTGACCAGGCCGGAGAGCCCGGCCAGCGCGAGCACGCCTGCGGCCGCCGCGCGCAACGCGTCGGGCAGCCAGTTCGGCAAGAACGTCGTGCGTACCAGGTTCCTGCCGATCCGCGACCCCACCCCGAACACGGCGCCGATCGCGTGCACGGCCAGCACCCCGCCGAACGCCCGCAGCGCCGAGGGCGTCTGCAGCTCGGTGAGGACCGAGGCCGCATCGTGGATCACCGCCAGGGCGATCGCGGCGATCAGCAGCGGGCCGCCCAGCGCGGAGGCCACCACCCAGCGGGTGACGAACCACGAACCGCGCGGTGGTGTCGCGGCCGCCGTCGTCCGCGCGGTGCCCCACACCATCAGCAGCACCGGCAGCAGCGGCATGACGCCCAGTTCGCGGCCACCGATCGAGATCGGCACCTGGTGCACTCCCAGCCACATGCTCGCGATGGCGCCGAACGCACCGGTCATATCGCTGTTGGCGATGAGCAGCTGCAGCAGCGTCACCGCGGCGATGACGACCAGCGCGACGACGGACGGCCCGAAGGCGACCCGCAGCAGCTCACGCGCTTGGCGCGTGCCGACTGGCCGATCCACTAGCTGGCCCCCTCGCGCAGGCTGGCGTGCGCGTTGGCCACGCACGCGCGCGTCAGCTTACGACGGGGTGGTCGGCGGGGACTGTTGCGACGATGACTGCGGCTGCTGGGACTGCGTGCTCTGACCGGATCCCGGCTGCTGCGGCTGCCCGTAGGTGGGGAAGCCGGTGGGCGGGGTGGGCGGACCGCCCTGCTGACCGCCGGCAGGGAACCCGCCGGTGTTGGGACCACCGGGGTAGCCGCCGTACTGCGACGGGTACCCGGGCCGCTGCTGGGATGCCGGCTGATGCTGCTGACCGCCCTGCTGGCCGAGATGGTGCTGCGGCTGGTGGGGCTGGCTGGGCGGCTGGCCGTAGTAGGTCGAGGGGCCGCCGTACTGGCCGTACTGCTGCTGTTGCTGGTCGTACTTGGGCCGCGGCGTGGGCGCGTTGAGGATGCCGGCGTCGTAGAGCAGGGACGCGACCGACGCACCGGCCTGCAGCAGCGACAACACGATCAGCACGTAGAGCGCCCAGCCGATCGAGGCCTCGGACGGCTTCTGCACCAGTTCGGCGATCACCAGCAGGAAGCTCAGCACGGAGACCGCTGCGACGACGGCGACGTAATTGCGCTGCTTGGGCAGCAAGCTCACCGCCGCCAGCAATCCGGCGAGCAGAGCGGCGACGACAGCGATGCCGATGCCGAGCGTGGAGCCGCTGGTGGTGCCGCCCTGGCCGAGGATGTTGGGCGTGGTGACCTCGAAGATGGGGCCGAAGTTCACCAGATAGATCAGCAGGCCGAGGACCGCGGCGGCGATCAACAGGTAGGCGGGCAGCTTGCTCGGCCCTTCGGCGCCGGGAACGGCGTCGGGCTTGCCGAAATGCTGGGTAGGCGCAGAGAAATTGGTGGTCGGCTGATTGGCCGGCGGATAGCCGGGACTGCCGGGTGAGTAGGTCATGAACCTCTCCTGTGCTGTTTCGGGCGTCGGACGTGGGCACACGTGAGGTGTGCGCGGACCGCCTGAGCGAGGCGACCACCCACGCTATCGCACGCCCGACGCAGGCCGGCGACGCACAGGCGGGTAGCGGCAAACTCCGCGAGGCGTTGCCCTACGCGCCGACGAGCACCGGCGCGTCCGCGGTCGCCCGCTCGGCGGCCTCGATCTCGCGCACCAGCGGCAGCACCCGGGACCCGAAGTACTCGATCTCCTCCTGGAAATGCAGAAAGCCGCCGAGAATCAGGTCGACGCCGCGCTTGCGGTAGGCCGCGATGCGTTCGGCGATCTGTTCGGGCGTGCCGATCAGCTGGGTCCGGAAACCGTCGTTGTACTGCACCAGGTCCTCGAACGAGGAGTCCGCCCACATGCCCTTCTTGTCACCGGTGGAGTTGCCGGCCTGCTGCACGGCGTCGCGGAATCCTTCGACGGCGGGCCGGTTGGCCTTGGCGATGATCTCGCGCAGAACTTCCTTCGCCTCTTTCTCGGTGTCCCTGGCGATGATGAAGCCGTTGAGCCCGAAGCGCACCTCGCGGTCGACCGCGCGGGCGTGGTCCCGGACGTCGACGATCTGCTCGGTGACGCCCTCGAAGTCCTTGCCGTTGGAGAAGTACCAGTCGGCGTAGCGGCCGCCGTTGCGGCGGGCGGCCGTCGAGTTGCCGCCCTGGAAGATCTCCGGGTTGGGCCGGTCAGGCGTGTTGACCGGCTTGGGTTTCAGCGTGAAGTCGTGAATGCGGTAGAAGTCGCCGCGGAAGTCCACGTCGTCCTCGGTCCAGATCTTGCGAAGCACCTGCAGGAACTCCGCGCTGCGCCGGTAGCGCTCGTCGTGTTCGAGCCACGGCTCACCGAGGTGGGTGAACTCGTCCTTGAACCAGCCGGACACCACGTTGACGGCGAACCGGCCACCGGAGAGCTGGTCGGCGGTGGCGCCGAGCTTGGCCAGCACGCCGGGCTGCCACAGGCCCGGGTGGACGGCGGCGATCACCTTGAGGCGTTCGGTGGCCAGCAGGAGCGCCAGGGAGAAACTGGTCGACTCGTGCTGGAATTCGGCGCCGTAGCTGGCCTCGTAGCGGACCTGGCTCAACGCGTACTCGAAGCCGTTGTTCTCGGCGGTCTGCGCGAGTCTGCGGTTGTAGTCGTAGTTCCAGTCGGTCCGCTGTTCGATGTCGCTGGTGACCAGACCGCCGCTGACGTTGGGCACCCAGTAGGCGAACTTGACGTTCTCTGCGATCCGTTCGGTCGTCATGAACCTCATCACAGCAACCGCGGCGGCGCCGGTCACGATTAACGATCTGAGGGAATGAAAGGGAGGTCGTCGCATTTCTCGCGCGTCCGCCCGCGTCTAGGTTTGCGCCGCGCTCCCCCGGCTCACCAGCGCGACGCCTTGCGCTCGGCGACTGAAACACGTTCTAATTCTCGCCATGGACTACGGGCTCGTGCTTTTCACCAGCGACCGCGGCATCGCCCCGGCCACGGCCGCCAAACTGGCCGACGACCACGGCTTCCGGACTTTCTACGTGCCTGAGCACACCCACATCCCGATCAAGCGGGAGGCGGCGCATCCGACCACGGGCGACGAGACGCTGCCCGACGACCGGTACATGCGCACCCTCGACCCGTGGGTCTCACTGGGCACCGCGTGCGCGGTGACCTCACGGGTGCGCCTGTCGACGGCGGTGGCGCTGCCGGTCGAGCATGATCCGATCACGCTGGCCAAGTCGATCGCAACGCTCGACCACCTCTCCGGCGGCCGGGTGAGTCTCGGTGTCGGATTCGGCTGGAACACCGACGAACTCGCCGACCACAACGTCCCGCCCGGGCGGCGGCGGACCATGCTGCGCGAGTACCTGGAGGCGATGCGCGCGCTGTGGACCGAAGAGGAGGCGTCCTACGAGGGCGAATTCGTCAACTTCGGGCCGAGCTGGGCGTGGCCCAAACCGGTGCAGTCCCACATCCCGGTACTCGTCGGCGCCGCGGGTACCGAAAAGAACTTCAAGTGGATCGCGCGGTCGGCCGACGGCTGGATCACCACCCCGCGCGACTTCGACATCGACGAGCCGGTGAAGCTGCTGCAGGACACGTGGGCGGCTGCAGGCCGCGACGGCGCACCGCAGATCGTCGCGCTGGACTTCAAGCCCGATGCCGACAAGCTGGCGCACTGGCGTGAGCTCGGGGTGACCGAGGTGCTGTTCGGCCTGCCGGACAAGTCAGAGGCCGACGTCGCCGCGTATGTGGAGCGGCTGGCCGGAAAGCTCGCCGCGCTGGTCTAGGCGCCGTCGAAAGACAAGCCTTATTGTTTCCACAATTTGCCCTTATTTTTCTTAAATTCGGGATACGCTCAGTTCTCCTGTGCGGTCCGACGGCGTCCGCGCTCGGAGCGGAGGGGGCCGGGTGGCCGAATCAGGTTCGCGGGCCGTGGTTCTGGGCGCAGGGATAGCCGGTTTGTTGGCTGCCCGGGTGCTGTCAGAGCGCTACGGCTCGGTCATCGTGGTGGAACGTGACGCCCTGCCCGATCATCCCGAGCAGCGCAAAGGAGTGCCGCAGGGACGCCATCTGCACCAGTTCCTCAGCCGGGGCGTCCAGGTGATCGGTGAGATGTTTCCCGGCCTCCTGGCCGAACTCGATGCTGCCGGAGCCGTTGTCGACGACGGCGGCGACCTCTCTCGGACGTACGTCCGCGTGTTCGGCTACGAGCTGACGCCCGCCGGCCGGCTGACCGACCCCGCGGCGCTGGCCGCATATCAGGCCAGTCGCCCGTTCATGGAGTTCCACTTGCGTCGACGGGTCGGCGCGCTCGACAACGTGACGATTCTCGACGAGCACGACGCGCTCGGCGCCGTGCTGAGCGACGGCTCGGTCACCGGAGCGCGAGTTGTGAACCGCCGCAACGGCAACGAGACGCTGCTACCAGCCGAGCTCGTGATCGACGCGACGGGGCGTGCCGGGCATTCCGCAAATGTGTTGACCAGCAACGGCTTCGGAACTCCTCCCGAGGAACGGGTGCCGTCCGTGCTGGGATACTCCAGTCAGCTGATGCGGGTCCCCGCCGGGTGTATCGCCGACCGGCTCGCGTTCGTCAACGAGGGCGTGAAGGCACACGGTGCGTTACTCGTGGCCTACGAGCACGACACGTGGATGCTGGCCATCGCCTGCCCCACCGCGGTCGGCGGCCCGCCACGTGACGTCGATGAGATGCTCGATGTGGCGGGGCGCCTCCTGCCGGAGAGGATCGCCGCCGGGCTGCGGAAGGGCGAACCCCTCGGCGCGATATCCGTCGCCCGCACCACCTCCGCCGTGTGGCGACGCTACGACCGGGTGCCCCGCCATCCCGCCGGTCTGATCGTGCTGGGCGACGCCCTGTGTCAGTTCAACCCGTTGTACGGCCAGGGCATGACGATGGCCGCCCTGCAGGCGCTCGAGCTGCGTCACTGCCTGCGCGATGGCGGTGTCGATCTGCCGCGGCGCTTCTATGCCGCAGCCGCCCGCCAGATTGGGCCGGTATGGGCGGTGAACCGGGCCAACGATCGACCGCCGTCCCCCGAGGCGACGCGCACCTGGCGACAGCGGTTCGAGACCTGGATGCAACGCGCGGCCCTTCAGGCCGCGACCACCGACATCGCGGTGACGGAGCGCATTCTGCGCGTCCGCGGTCTCATCGACCCGCCGGACCGACTGCGGGACCCGGCCCTGCTGCTTCGGATCCTCAGAACGGCTCGGCCCCGGCACCGCCACGCGTGACTTCGGGTACCGCGACGTTCCCGGCCGGCCGGACCCGGCTAAGCCAACGTCGCCCGGTTCCCGTGCTCGGTCGACGTCACCGCGATCCGGGCACCCAGCGGGTCACCGTCGCTCAGCAGCGCGACCAGTTCCTCGTCCTCGGTGGTGGCCATGAAGCGTGAATCGTCGGACTCCAAGCGGCCCACGATGATCCCGGTGCGCACCGGCCAGTCGTACCGGACCGAGTACGTCTCGACGGTTCCGATGCCCTCTGGGGTCTTGGTCACCGGCACCGTCGGCCATGTCTCGACTTCCTTGCGCAGCGGCACGCTGGTCGACGGCTTCCACTCGGTGGGCTCGGTGGAGTAGATGCCGACCGAGTACTTGCTCATGATGCCGCCGTTGGCACCGATGAAACCGAATTGCCCCGGCTTGTCGCGCATCTCGGCGACGGTCTCGGCGATCGCGTGCAACGAGTAGCTGTTGCCCGGGCCGCCGAAGTACGGCAGGCCGCCGGTCAACGTCAGCCCCCGCGGATCGTCGCCGTCGATGCCGAGCGCCTCGGCGGCGACGTACACCGGGAACGGGAAGCAGCTGTAGAGGTCGAACGTCGCGATGTCGTCGGCGCTGATGCCCGCCATCCGCAGCCCTTCGTGCACGGCCTGCACCGAGGCCGGGCTCGCGCCGAGGTCGGGACGGTCGAGAAGCGCTTGCTCGACCATGTCCGCATGGCCGTGCAGATACACCCACTTCTCCTCGGGCACACCGAGTCTGCGCGCCGCGCCCACCGACATGACGATGACGGCGGCGCCCTGGTTCACGGTGTCGCGGGCGACGAGCAGCCGCGGGTACGGATCACAGATCATCCGGTTCTCGGCGGTGACCGTCTCGATCTCGGCGACCGACCGTTCCACCAGCGACGACGAATACGGGTTCTTTGCAGCGACTTTCGACATCGGCGCGAACAACTCGGCCATCGACCTGCGATAGTCGGCCACACTGAGGCCAAGCCGGGCCCGGCGGGCGTTGTCCAGTAGCGCGTACTGCACCGGCGCTCCGGTGAGTCCGTGCTTGACCGTGTATTCGTCGATGTAGCTGTAGATGCCGTGGCCACGGTCCTCGAGCTGACCCTCGATGTGCTCGGTGAAATCCGGCTTGTCGTCGCGATCGGCGAAGTACCGCGCCGTCGAGCCCGGCTCCGATCCCATCACCATCGCGACCTCGATGCGGCCCGCGGCGATCTCACCGGCGAACTCGGTGACGACTTTCTGCGAGCCCTGCCCGCCCACGGGTTCGAGGATGACCCGGATCGGGTCGGCGCCCAGCCGCTTCATCACCGAGCGCGGGTAGTTGTTCGACTTGCCGAGCGTGGCCGGCATCGGTCCGGAGATCTCGAACTGCCGCAGCCCGACGACCGTGTGCACCGCCTGCGCCACCGTCTCGACGTCGGCGCCGGTGTCGGCCAGCGCAGCTCTGGCCGCTTCGGTGGCGAGCTCGACCGCGGACATGCCGCGGTAGCCCGGATCGTCGATGCGCTCGGTGAACTGCCCGACACCGACGATGACCGGTGTCCGTGGGTCGACCGGCATGACAGACCTCCTAGCAGGTGTTACTTCGACACGCTAACCGAAAACTGGAACGTGTTCCAATCGGCTACCGGCCGAGAACGACGTCAGGGCTGCGATCCGCAGTGGATCACAGCCCTGACGCAGAACTCGTGGTGAGCGTTACGTGGTCTCGAGGAGCTCCCGGGCCAGCGCGGCGGTCTCGGACGGCGTCTTGCCGACCTTCACGCCCGCCGCCTCGAGGGCCTCCTTCTTCGCCGACGCGGTACCGGACGAACCGGACACGATGGCGCCCGCGTGACCCATGGTCTTGCCCTCGGGAGCGGTGAAACCCGCGACGTAACCGACGACCGGCTTGCTCACGTTGGCCTTGATGTAGTCGGCCGCCCGCTCTTCGGCGTCGCCGCCGATCTCGCCGATCATCACGATGATCTTGGTCTCGGGGTCCTTCTCGAACGCCTCGATGGCGTCGATGTGGGTGGTGCCGATGACCGGGTCGCCGCCGATGCCGATGGCGGTCGAGAAGCCGAGATCGCGCAACTCGTACATCATCTGGTAGGTCAGGGTGCCGGATTTCGACACCAGGCCGATCGGGCCCTTGCCGGTGATGTTGTTCGGCGTGATACCCACCAGCGACTCGCCGGGGGTGATGATGCCGGGGCAGTTCGGCCCGATGATGCGGGTCTTCTCGCCCTTCTCCACGTTGTAGGCCCACGCATAGGCGCTGTCCTGCACCGGGATTCCCTCGGTGATCACGACGAGCAGCGGGATCTCGGCGTCGATGGCCTCGATGATCGCGTCCTTGGAGAACGCAGGCGGCACGAAGGCGATCGACACGTCGGCGCCGGTCTCCTTCATGGCCTCGGCGACACTGCCGAACACCGGCAATTTGATGTCTTTGCCATCTTTGTCTTGGTGGGTGACCTCAGTGCCGGCCTTGCGCGCGTTGACGCCGCCCACGATCTGGGTGCCCGCCTTGAGCATCAGTGCGGTGTGCTTGGTGCCCTCGCCGCCGGTGATGCCCTGGACGATGACCTTGCTGTCCTTGTTCAGGAAGATAGACATTGGAAAGCTCCCTTACTTCGCAGCCAACTCGGCGGCCTTGTCGGCGCCTTCGTCCATGGTCTGAGCCAGCACCACCAGCGGGTGGTTGGCGTCGGCGAGGATCTTGCGACCCTCCTCGACGCGGTTGCCGTCGAGCCGGACGACGAGCGGCTTGTTGGCCTCCTCGCCGAGGATCTCCAGCGCCTTGACGATGCCGCTGGCGACGGCGTCGCAGGCCGTGATGCCACCGAACACGTTGACGAACACGCTCTTGACCTGATCGTCGCCCAGAATGACGTCCAGTCCGTTGGCCATCACCTCAGCCGAGGCGCCACCGCCGATGTCGAGGAAGTTGGCCGGCTTCACACCGCCGTGCTTCTCCCCCGCGTAGGCGACGACGTCCAGCGTCGACATGACCAGGCCGGCGCCGTTGCCGATGATGCCGACCTGACCGTCGAGCTTGACGTAGTTGAGGTCGTTCTCCTTGGCCTTGAGCTCGAGCGGATCAGTGGCGTCCTTGTCCTCGAACTCGGCGTGGCCCTCCTGGCGGAAGTCGGCGTTCGCGTCGAGGGTGACCTTGCCGTCGAGGGCGAGGATCTGATCGTCGGGCGTCCGCACCAACGGGTTGACCTCGACCAGGGTGGCGTCCTCCTTGACGAAGACCTCCCACAGCTTGGCGATGGTCACCGCGGCGGCGTCGAGGACCTCCGCGGGCAGATGGCCCTGCTCGGCGATCGAGCGGGCGAACGCCTCGTCGACACCCTTCACGGCGTTGACCGGCACCTTGGCCAGCCGGTCGGGCTTGGTGGCGGCGACCTCTTCGATCTCCATACCGCCCTCGACCGAGCACATCGCCAGGTAGGTGCGATTCGCGCGGTCGAGCAGGAACGAGATGTAGTACTCCTCGGCGATGTCGCTCGCCTCCGCCACCAGCAGCTTCTTGACGACGTGGCCCTTGATGTCGAGGCCGAGGATGTTCTGGGCGTGGGTGAACGCGTCGTCGGGGGTGGCGGCGTACTTCACGCCACCGGCCTTTCCGCGGCCACCGACCTTCACCTGCGCCTTGACCATGACCGGCTTGCCGATCTCCTCGGCGATCGCCTTGGCGTCCTCAGCGGTGTCGGTCACCCGGCCGGGCGTGGTCGGAACGTTGTGCTTGGCGAACAGCTCTTTCGCCTGGTATTCGAAAAGATCCATTGACTCACTGTCTTCTGTCGTTGATTCCCAGGTCGCACGGCTCTGGGCCCGCGGGACGTGACGATCGAAGCTCGAACGTTTGCGCCCAAGGGGCTCGTGGGAACCTTAGCCACACCGGATGCGGCGCCCCGCACCGCCTACCTCTGTTGTGGTAGATCTCACCGCGGGCGTCTTAGTGATACACCTCACAAAATGCTCCGGAATAGCGCCACGGGTTGCCACCAACATTGGGATTTGGTTAACGTGCCATCTGGTCTCGACAGGTCACGTTCTGGTCACGACGCAAGGATTCCTCAGGTTGGCAGCGCATCGTTCGTCCCGATCCCGCACGGGAGTGACGGCGAACGCCCGCAACCCCAAAGCCGTTGCGCGACCGGCGGAGACAGCTGCCGAAGTCACCGACATCATCCCGTTCAACGAGTTCGGCGATCTCTCCGATACCGTCGCTGACCTCAGCTTTCGCGATAACACCACGTTTGATCGCGAAGCCCAGGTCATCCACGCCCCCGAGCTCGACGATCTGCACGACACCGATGATCTGATCCCCGTGCGGCTCGCCGTACCCGCCGAATTCCGCGCCGAGGCCGGGGACGGCGTCCGCACCGCTGCGCGCCGGTCCCGCGGTTCGCACGCCTACCGCGACAGCCATACCGATGTCAGCGAGGGCAACGCCGCCACCGACATCATCGACCTGCGCGCCCGGCACGGTCTGCACCGCAAGGACGCCGAGGGCCCGGTCAAGAGCCGACTGATGATCGCCGCGATGGCCGCCGGAGCCACCGCCGCGGGCGCCTACACGATGGCCAACTCCACCACCCCGGCGTCTGCCGAGACGGTGCTGGCCGCCGGCGAGACGACCGTCGAAGGCGCGTCCATCACCGGATCGGTCGACGGCATGCAGATCGTGACGGTGGCGTCGAAGACCAACTCCGCGGTGCACGCCGAAGAGGTCACCAAGGCCGCCGCCTTCGCCCAGGAACGGGCCGAGCGGGAAGCGCGCCAGCTCCGGCCGCTGTTCGTCATGCCCACCAGCGGCGTGTGGACGTCGGGTTTCGGCTACCGCTGGGGCGTGCTGCACGGCGGCATCGACATCGCAGGCCCCATCGGCACGCCGATCCTGGCGGCCTCCGACGGTGTGGTCATCGACGTGGGCCCGACCGCCGGGTACGGCGCGTGGGTCAAACTGCGCCACGCCGACGGCACTGTCACCCTCTACGGCCATCTGAACACGTGGAACGTGTCGATGGGCGAGCGCGTGATGGCCGGTGACCAGATCGCCACGATGGGCAACCGCGGCAATTCGACGGGCCCGCATCTGCATTTCGAGGTGCTGTTGAACGGCTCGAACCGGGTCGATCCCGTCGGCTGGCTGGCCAAGCGGGGCATCAGCACCGGCAGCTATGTTGGCTGAGTGAGCTCTGCCGATCCGACTGGCACGCCAGCCGATCCGCCGCCCTCCCAGGACGACACCCGAACAGGCATCATCCGCCGGCACCCCACCGGCGCGATCCCGGTGGTCAGCAACGACCCCCCGACCGGCATCATCCGCAGGCATCCGACGGGCGCCATCCCCGTACCGCCCAGCGAACCGCAGACCTCCTACATCGAGCCTCCGCCCGTTCCGGGCGTCGGCGCACAGACGTCCTACATCCCCCGTCCTCGGCCGCTGGAGATCCCGCCGGCGGTTCGTGGGCTGGGTCCGCGCAGCGCGATCGCCGCGGCCGTCCTGGGCGTCCTGTCGGGGTGGGCCACCGCCGTCATCGCCACCGATCTGATCACCGGATGGTGGCGGACCGACCGGCTGTTCTGCGTCGCCATCGGATTCCTCACCGCGATCTCCGCGGCAGCGACGATCGGTGGACTTGTCATGCTGTTGCTGCGCCGGCGTATGGGTCGGCTGCTCATCGTCGTCGGATGCGTGATCGGACTGCTGATCTTCGCCAGCCTGTTCGTGGCGGCGGCGAAGTTCCCCGGCATCGTCTACGCGATCCCGATCCTGCCGCTGGCGGCCATCGTGGTCACCGCGCTGCCGAGCACCGGCCGATGGGTGCGCTGAGCAGATCCCCTGTCGCTTCGCTCCTGCCCGCCGAGCTAGAGCTTCTGCACCGGCGCGTGGTTGTGCATCAGCTTCACCCGTCCCGCACTGCCGAAATCGATGAGCGACATCGCCGATTCTCCGACACCGGACACCTCCTCGACCCGGCCCAGACCGTACTTGTCGTGGCTCACGCGGTCGCCGGGTTCGAGCACGATCAGCGGGCGCTTCCCGGCGCTCGCGCGTGCCGGTGAGGGACGCGGCGTGCCGAAGCGGCCCGCCCCGCTGACCGGCGCGCTGTAGGACGGGGTGGGGTCGGTGCGGCGCCACTCGATGAGTTCCTGCGGGATCTCGCGCAGAAACCGCGATTCCGGATTGAGCATCGGCTGGCCCCACGAGGAGCGCACCTTGGCACGGCTGACGTAGAGACGCTGCCGGGCCCTGGTGATGCCGACGTAGGCGAGTCGGCGTTCCTCCGACAGCTCAGTGGGATCCCCCAGCGCCCGCATGTGCGGGAACATGCCGTCCTCCCAGCCGGTGACGAACACAACGGGGAATTCCAGGCCCTTGGCGGTGTGCAGCGTCATCATCGTCACCACACCCGCGCCGTGCTCGGGCAGGTCGTCGGCGTCGGCCACCAGCGACACCCGCTCCAGGAACTGGGCGAGCACACCGGTGTCGGGGACGTCTTCGTCGACGGGCTCGTCGAGGTCCTCGGCGAGCGCGGCGGCGTTGGCCCGGTCGATGCTGAATTCGTGTGCGACGCTGACCAATTCGTTGAGGTTGTCGAGCCGCGCCAGATCCTGCGGATCGCTGGACGCCTCCAGTTCGGTCCGGTATCCGGTGCGGTCGAGCACCGCCTCGACCAGCTCACCGAGCTCGTCACCCAGCTTTCCGCGCAGGTCGTCGAGCATCTCCACGAAGCTCTTGATGCACTTCTCCGAACGGGTGTTGAGCATCGGGACCCTGCCCTCGGCCGCGGCCTGCAGGGCGTCGTTGAAGCTGCCGCCGGTGTTCTCGGCGTAGACCGCCACGCACGCCTCGGCCCGGTCGCCGATCCCGCGGCGCGGCGTGTTCAGGATGCGCCGCATGCTCACCGAATCGCCGGGGTTGTCGAGCACACGCAGGTAGGCGACGATGTCGCGGATCTCCTTGCGCTCGTAGAACCGGACGCCGCCCACCACCTTGTACGGGATGCCCGCACGGATGAAGACCTCTTCCAGTGCGCGCGAGCTGTTGTTGGTGCGGTAGAACACCGCGACGTCGTTGTAACTGATGCCCTCGCGGTCGGCCAGCGCGTCGATCTCGCTCGCGACGAAGCGGGCCTCGTCGTGCTCGTTGTCGGCGACGTAGCCGACGATCAGCTCGCCCTGCCCCGAGTCGGTCCACAGCCGCTTCTCGCGCCGGCCTGCGTTGCGGGCGATGACGGAGTTGGCGGCGTTGAGGATCGTCTGGGTGGAGCGGTAGTTCTGTTCGAGCAGGATCGTCGTCGCGTTCGGATAGTCGCGCTCGAAGTCCTCGATGTTGCGGATCGTCGCGCCGCGGAATGCGTAGATGGACTGGTCGGCGTCGCCGACGACGCACAGCTCGCCGGGCGGCACCCCGTCCTCCTCGGGGAGGTCGTGCCCCACCAGCTCACGGACCAGCATGTACTGCGCGTGGTTGGTGTCCTGGTACTCGTCGACCAGGATGTGCCGGAACCGGCGCCGGTAGTACTGCGCGATCTGCGGGAAGCGCTGCAGGACGGCGACCGTCTCACCGATCAGGTCGTCGAAGTCCAGCGCGTTGGCCGAGCGCAGCCGCTTCTGGTACTCGGCGTAAACGTCGGCGACGATGCGGGCCAGGTCCTCCTCGGCCTCCGACGCCTCCGCCGCCGCCTGTTCGGGACCGATGAGTTCGTTCTTGAGGTTGGAGATGCTGTTGGACAGCAGCCGCGGCGAGTACCGCTTGGTGTCCAGGCCCAGGTCTTTGCCGATCATCAGCAGCAGTCGCCGCGAGTCGTCGGCGTCGTAGATCGAGAAGTTGGAGTTCAGCCCGGGGAGCAGGGATGCCTGGTTGCGCAGGATCCGGACACAGGTGGAGTGGAATGTCGACACCCACATCGAGCGGGCGCGCGGGCCCACCAGCTGGACCACCCGCTCGCGCATCTCCGCGGCGGCTTTGTTGGTGAAGGTGATGGCCAGCACCTGCCCGACGCCGACGTCGCGGGCCGCCAGCAGGTAGGCGATGCGGCGGGTCAGCACCGCGGTCTTGCCCGACCCGGCGCCTGCGACGATCAGCAGGGGCGAACCCTCATGCAGTACCGCCTCGCGCTGCTGCGGATTGAGGCCGTCGAGCAACCGCTCTGGCGCCTCGTCCAGGCCGGATCTCGTTTCGGTCACGTGAACACTCATGTCCGTCCCAACTTACCGCCGGGATGCGACATTCTTTGCGCCCGCGCCGCCGTTGGTGGCACACTGACAACCGTGCTCAGCATGCAGCGATTTTTTTACGGGTACCGGCCCGCGGTGCCCGTGGTCTAGCTGCTTCCTCCAGCCCCGCGGTCCGCTTCCGGATCCGGGGCTCTTCTCTTGTGTGAGGCCCGCGACCGGATGACACCGCACCTGCCCCACCACGAGAACAAGGAGTCCGAGATGAGTATCGAAACAGAAGCCGTGCCCGACATCGACGACCTGCGCAAGGAAATCGATCAGCTCGACGCCACCATCCTGGCCGCGGTCCAGCGCCGCACCGAGGTCTCCCGGCTGATCGGCAAGGCGCGGATGGCGTCCGGCGGCACCCGACTGGTGCACAGCCGCGAGATGAAGGTCATCGAGCGCTACAGCGAGTTGGGCCCCGAGGGCAAGGACCTCGCCATGCTGCTGCTGCGGCTGGGCCGCGGCCGCCTCGGCCACTGACCCGAATCCGCTAGTTCGGGATCGGGTCGTAGACGAAGAAGGAGCGGGGCCCGGCGCTGCTCACGTTGCCGGACCGGTAGCCGGGTTCGGCCGCAAAGAAACTGCGCACCTGATCCGCGATGGTCCGCCGCTCTCCTCCGGGTCCCGCGCCGACGACCGTGTCCCCGCCGCCCTGGGTCTGTCCCGGGTCGTGAACGGGGTCGTGAACGCCGGTGGCCTGCCGTGAGGTGGGGTCCGGTGCGGCCGGGTTCAGGGCCGTGTCAATGCCTCGGTGAGCCACGGCGTCAGCCATTCGACGGCCTCGGGTGTGGGGTGCACACCGTCGCTGCGCATCCGGATGCCGTCGGTGCGGGTGGTGTAGTAGCCGCGCGGCGACATCTTCTCGTTGAGGTCCAGGACGGTGACGTTGCGCCGCGGTTTCGCGACCTCGCGCAGCAGATCGTTCCAGTCGTCGGCGCGTTCGGGCTCGTCCTCGGGATACAGGCTGCCGTCGGCGCGCTCGGCACGGCGGTTGTAAGGGGCCGTGGTCGCCACGACGCGGGCGCCGGTCGAGCTGAGGACGTCGAACGCCCGGTTCAGCTCGGCGCGCAGATACGCGTCGTACCCATCCTCGCCGATGTGGGTCCACTTGCCTCCGCTGAGCCGGTCCACCATCTCCCAACGGCCGATCATCAGCAGCACGACGTCGGGCCGGTCGTATCCGATGCGCTGGGCCCACCGCGTCGGCCAGGTCTCGCACTCCGGCTTCTGGTTCAGCGTCTCCCCGGTGGTCCGGTAGGGCCCGCCACGGGCGATGCCGCAGCCGATCGTCGTGTAGTTGGCGAACTGCAGTCCAGGTGTCGCGGGCAGATACCGCATCAGGGTCCACGCGATCGAATCGCCGAACACCGCGACCGTGCGGGTGCCGGGCTCGGGTCGTGCGGAGTCGCCGACCGGGATGGGGATCTCCGGCATCACCGCCGCCGCCGAGGCGATGTCGAACGAGTCGCCGGTTCCGGTGTCCTCGGAGGCGATGCCCCCGACGGGGACGACCGTCAGCGTCACCACCGCGGCGGTTGCGGCCGTCGCCACCGCCAGCGGCAGCATCGGCACGGTGACCGGTCGCCACTGCCGGATCGGCCGTTCGAGCACCCAGTAGGACGCCACGGCCACCGCGAGTGTCACGGCGCACCGGACGGCGAACAGCGACCACCCCGACCAGCCCGTGCGTTCGCCGTTGAGTAGCAGGAAGATCGGCCAGTGCCACAGGTACACGCCGTAGGAGATGGTGCCGAGCCAGACCAGCGGCGGGCAGGCCAACAGCCGCGCGACCGGCCCACCCTGGTCCAGCGCGACGGTCGCCACGACGAGGACGGATGCGACCGCTGCGGCGGTGAACAGGCCGCTTCGGTACTCGTCCGGGGTGCCGGTGGCCAGGTGCGCCAGCACGGCGACACCGGCGACGCCGACGACCGAGAGCACCCGGGCCAGCCAGCGCCCCCAGCGCGGTCGGATCGGGGTGTCCATCGTGACCGTCGACCAGTCCCGCACCAGCAGGGCCGCGGCGGCGGCGCCGATGAGCAATGCCTGGACGCGGGTGTCGGTGCCGAAGTAGACGCGGTTGGCCATCGCGCCGCCCGCGGGCCCGGAGGTGAGCAGCACGGCCGCGGTGGCACTGGCGGCCGCGCCCGCGACCGCGAGCCCGAACACCGAGAACCGCACCGCCCGCAACGAGGGTGCGCCCCGCCGATAGGCCAGTATTCCGACGACGGCGACGATGAGCAGCGGCCACACCAGGTAGTACTGCTCTTCGACGCCGAGTGACCAGGTGTGCTGTAGCGGCGACGGCGGGCTGCCCTGGGCGAAGTAGTCGGTCTGCTGCGCGACGAACGCCCAGTTCGCCGCCCAGAAGAACGCCGCGACGGCGTCTTCGCGCAGTGCGGTGACCGCATCCGGCGGGAACAGCTCGCGCAGCGCCACCACCCCGAGGACCACCACCAGCAGGGCGGGCAGCAGCCTGCGGGCGCGGCGGATCCAGAAGCCGCGCAGGTCGATCCGCCCGGTGCGGCCGAGTTCGTCGATCAGCAGCGAGGTGATCAGGAAGCCGCTGAGGACGAAGAACACGTCCACGCCGAGGAACCCGCCGCTGACACCGGGCAGTCCGCCATGGTCGGCGAGAACCAACAGCACAGCCACGGCGCGGATCCCGTCGAGCGCGGGAATGTCCCGTCGCGCGGACCCCCGGCGTGCAGGGGTCGTCGGAGCCGCCACCCACCGGGATCGCCCGGTGACGCGGACCGGCGCCGCAGTCACGGCAGTCACGTCTCCACGGCCCTCCACGAATCGCTTCCGAGCACGGAAGTCTAGGGCCGCGGCGACGGCCGATCCGGAAGGCGCTCCGGGGTGTTCGTCGGCAGTCGGGCTACTTGGTCAGGGCGATGTACTTGGTGTCGAGGTATTCCTCGATGCCCTCGATGCCGCCCTCGCGGCCGAACCCGGATTCCTTGATCCCTCCGAACGGCGCGGCGGCATCGGAGATGACCCCGCGGTTGACGCCGACCATGCCGGATTCGATGGCCTCGGCGACCCGCAGCGCCCGGTCCAGCGACTCGGTGTAGATGTAGGCGGCCAGCCCGTATTCGGTGTCGTTGGCCGCCGCGATCCCCTCTTCCTCGGTGTCGAACCCGGTGATCGGCGCGACGGGGCCGAACACCTCCTCCTTGAGGATCCGGGCGTCGGCCGGGACGTCGGCGAGCACGGTGGCCGGGTAGAAGTTGCCCGGCCCGCCGGGGGCGACGCCGCCGACGGCGACGGTCGCGCCGCGCGACACCGCGTCGGACACCAGCTCGGTCACCTTGTCGAGCTGTTTGGAGTTGATCAGCGGGCCGAGTTTCGACGATTCGTCGAGCCCTTTGCCGAGCGTGAAGTCACCCATCCGCTTGACGAGCTTCTCGGTGAACTCCTCGCGCACGGAGTTGGCGACGTGGAAGCGGTTGGCCGCGGTGCACGCCTCGCCGCCGTTACGCATCTTGGCCAGGATCGCGCCCTCGACGGCCGCGTCGATGTCGGCGTCGTCGAACACGATGAACGGCGCGTTGCCGCCGAGTTCCATCGAGGTCCGAAGCAGTTTGTCGGACGACTGCTTCACCAGTGCCTTGCCGACTCCGGTCGACCCGGTGAACGTCAGCTTGCGCAGCCGGCCGTCGTCGATCAGAGCGCTGGTCACCGCGCCAGGGTCGCTGGTGGGCAGGACCGAGAGGACACCCTTGGGCAGCCCGGCCTCGTCCATCAGCTTGGCCAGATAGAGCATGGTCAGCGGCGTCTCCTGCGCCGGCTTGACGATCATGGTGCAGCCCGCGGCGAACGCCGGACCCATCTTGCGCGTACCCATCGCCAGCGGGAAGTTCCACGGCGTGATCGCGTAGCACGGGCCGACGGGCTGTTTGGTGACGATGATGCGGCCGGTGCCGGCCGGGCTCGGGGTGTACCGGCCCCCGATGCGCACGGCTTCCTCGGCGAACCACCGGAAGAACTCGGCGCCGTAGGTGACCTCGCCCTTGCTCTCGGCCACCACCTTGCCCATCTCGAGAGTCATCAGCGCGGCGATGTCGTCGGCGCGCGCGGTGATGGTCTCGAACACCGAACGCAGGATCTCGCCGCGCTTACGTGCCGGGGTGGCCGCCCATTCGTCCTGGACGGCGGCCGCGGCGTCGAGCGCGGCGATCGCGTCTTCGGCCGTCGCATCGGCGACCGCGACCAGCACCTGATCGTCGCTGGGGTCGAGGACGTTGAACGTCGACGTCCCCTGCCGCTCCTCACCGCCGATCCAGAGCCCGGTGGGAACCGACGCCAGCAGCGCATCAACATCTTTGCTATCCATACCCCACGTCTTACACCTTCGGTCAAGTAGGCGCACTAGGGTCGATCCCATGACTAGCGGTGCGCAGCAGATCCCCGATATCGCAGCCACTCCGGCCTGGCAGGCACTGGTCCGTCACCACGACGAGATCGGTACGACGACCCTGCGCGAGCTGTTCAACGAGGACCCGGCGCGGGGCACGGAGCTGACGCTGTCGGTCGGCGATCTGTACATCGATTACAGCAAGCACCGCGTCACCCGCGAGACGCTGCGGCTGCTGGTCGACCTGGCTCGGGCGGCGGGTCTGGAACAGCGCCGCGACGCCATGTACTCGGGTGCCCACATCAACACCTCGGAGGACCGGGCAGTGCTGCACATCGCGCTGCGGCTGCCGCGCGGTGTCGAGTTGGAGGTCGACGGACAGAACGTCGTCGCCGACGTGCACGAGGTGCTGAGGCGGATGGGTGACTTCACCGACCGGTTGCGCAGCGGCGAATGGACCGGTGCGACCGGTGAGCGCATCCGCACCGTGGTGAACATCGGCATCGGCGGCTCGGACCTCGGACCGGTGATGGTCTACGACGCGCTGCGCCACTACGCCGATGCGGGCATCACGGCGCGGTTCGTGTCCAACGTCGATCCGGCCGACCTGGTCGCCAAACTCGACGGACTGGATCCGGCCACAACGCTGTTCATCGTCGCGTCGAAGACGTTCTCCACGCTCGAGACCCTCACCAATGCGACCGCCGCACGGCGCTGGCTGACCGATGCGCTGGGTGATGCGGCGGTGAGTAAGCACTTCGTCGCGGTGTCGACCAACAAGAAGCTGGTCGACGACTTCGGCATCGACACCGAGAACATGTTCGGCTTCTGGGACTGGGTCGGTGGCCGGTATTCGGTGGACAGCGCGATCGGTCTGTCCGTGATGGCCGCGATCGGCAGGGAGCGGTTCGCCGATTTCCTGGCCGGCTTCCATCTCGTCGACGAGCACTTCAAGTACACCCCGCTGGAGTCCAATGCCCCTGCGCTGCTGGGCCTGATCGGCCTCTGGTATTCGAACTTCTTCGGCGCCCAGTCGCGGGCGGTACTGCCCTATTCCAACGACCTGTCGCGCTTCGCGGCGTATCTGCAGCAGCTGACGATGGAGTCCAACGGCAAGTCGGTGCGGGCCGACGGCACCCCCGTGGTCGCCGACACCGGCGAGATCTTCTGGGGCGAGCCGGGAACCAACGGTCAGCACGCGTTCTACCAACTGCTGCACCAGGGCACCCGGCTGGTTCCCGCCGATTTCATCGGCTTCAGCCAGCCCACCGACGATCTGCCGACCGCCGACGGTACCGGCAGCATGCACGACCTGCTGATGAGCAACTTCTTCGCCCAGACCCAGGTGCTGGCGTTCGGCAAGACCGCCGACGAGATCGCCGCCGAGAACACCCCGGCCGATGTGGTGCCGCACAAGGTGATGCCCGGAAACCGGCCCACCACATCGATTCTCGGCACCAAGCTGACGCCGTCGGTGGTGGGCCAGCTGATCGCGCTCTACGAGCACCAGGTGTTCACCGAGGGCGTCATCTGGGGTATCGACTCGTTCGACCAGTGGGGCGTCGAGCTGGGCAAGACGCAGGCCAAGGCACTGCTGCCGGTGATCACCAGCGACGATTCCCCCGCCGAACAGTCCGACACCTCCACCGACGCCCTCGTGCGCCGCTACCGCGCCGAGCGCGGCCGCTCGGCCTGATCAACGCCTCGACTGCACGGTTGTTGTACGCAACGGTCGAGAAGGCCCGTCAACAACCGTGCAGTCGCGAGGGAACGCGGCGACCTCTACTTGACGCCGGGGATCCGGCGCAGTGCCTTCAGGCCGACGGTCATCACCTTGGCGTAGCGGTCGGCGCGGATCCACGGCGGGACGCCGACGGGCAGGCCGCGCTCGACGGCGATGGTCTGCGACTCGGTGTACTTGAGCATGCCGTGTTCGCCGTGGCGGCGTCCGATGCCGGAGTCCTTCATGCCGCCCATCGGCGCGTCGACCGATGCCCACGCCGCGGCGTAGGCCTCGTTGACGTTGACGGTGCCTGCCTGCAGCTTCGCCGCCACCTCGCGGCCGTGCTGGGGATTCGACGTCCAGACACTGAAGTTCAGGCCGAAGCGGCTGTCGTTGGCCTTGGCGATCGCCTCCTCCTCGGAGTCGACGCGGTACAGCGACACCACCGGGCCGAAGGTCTCGTCGAGGTAGACGTCCATCCCCTCGGACACTCCGGACAGGATCGTCGGCTCGTAGAAGAACGGGCCGATGTCGGGCCGGGCCTTGCCGCCGGCGAGCAGGGTCGCGCCCTTGCTCACCGCGTCGTCGACGTGCCCGATCACGGTGTCGAGCTGTGTCTGATTGATCAGCGTGCCCATGTCGGCCGAATAGTCAAGCGCGGGAGTCAGTTTCAGCTCATTGGTGTACTTCACGAAGCGGGCGGTGAAGTCGTCCCACAGGGCAGCCGGAACGTAGATCCGCTCGATCGAGATACACAGCTGACCGGCGTTGGAGAAGGCCGCCTTCACCGCGCCCCGGGCAGCTTTGTCGACGTCGGCATCCTCGAGGACCAGCAGGGCGTTCTTGCCGCCGAGTTCCATCGAATAGTCGATCAGCCGCTCGGCAGCCTGCTTGGCGACGGTGCGGCCGGTGCTCGTCGAACCGGTGAACATGAGGTAGTCGGACTGCTCGATGATGGGCGTGCCGAGCTCGGAGCCGGGCCCGGTGACGGTCTGGACCAACCCGGCCGGCATACCGGCCTGTTCCAGCAGTCGCACCGCCCACAGATGTGAAAAAGGTGTCCGGTCATCGGGTTTCGCGAGTACCGCGTTCCCGGCGACGATCGCGGGCAGGGCGTCGCTGATACCGAGTGTCAGTGGGTAGTTCCAGGGCGAGATGATGCCGACGACGCCTTTGGGGTGGTGGTGCTCCCAGACCTCGGTGAGCATCAGCTGCACCCCTTGGCGGCGCTTGGGCCGCAGCGTCTCCTCGGCGGTGTGGGCGTAGTAACGCGCGGTCAGCGCGACGTCGATGACCTCTTCGAAGGCGTGCCTGCGGGCTTTGCCGTTCTCGAGCTGGATCAGGTCCAGCACCTCGTCCTGGTGTTCGAGCACCAGATCGTGCAGCCGCAGCATCACCGCGGCGCGCTCGGACACCGGCCGCGCCGCCCACTGGGCCTGCACGACGCGCGCGCGGGCAGCGGCGGCGACCACGTCGTCGGCGGTGCAGTGCGGAACCTGACCGAGCGGCCGGCCGGTCATCGCGTCGACGATGTCGCGGTGGCGTCCGGGGTCGGCGGCCTGCACACGCCGCGGCAGTTCGGCGAGCAGCGGCTCGACCCTCGGGTGGGCGGTACGGAACGTCGTCATGGCTGGATTTATACCCAACGCGAAGATCGGCAAGCGCTCACTTGAGCAACCGGGACATGCGCCGGTCGGCGAGTACCTTGCCTCCGGTCTGGCACGTCGGACAGTACTGGAACGACTTGTCGGCGAACGAGATCTCGCGGACGGTGTCGCCACACACCGGACACGGCAGTCCGGCGCGGGCGTGCACCCGCAGACCGGACCGTTTCTCCCCCTTCAGCGTCGCCGCCTGCTGCCCGACCGACCGGGACACGGCGTCGGTCAGCACGGAGATCATCGCGTCGTGCAGCGACGCCCGTTGCGCATCGGTCAGCTTTCCGGCGGTGGCGAACGGGGAGAGCTGCGCGACGTGCAGGATTTCGTCGCTGTAGGCGTTGCCGATGCCGGCAATCACCTTCTGGTCGGTGATGACGTTCTTGATGCGGCCGGTCTGCCCGGACAGGATGCCGCCGAGGTCCTCGGCGGTCAGGTCGAGGGCGTCGGGGCCGAGTGTCGCGATGCCGGGCACCATTGCCGGATCGTCCACCAGCCAAACCGCGAGGCGCTTCTGGGTGCCGGCTTCGGTGAGGTCGAAGCCGGGGGCCTCGCCGGGGATGCCGAGGTGGACGCGCAACGCGATCGGCCCCTTACCGGGTTTGAGCGGCCCCGCCGCCAGCTTGTCCGACCAGCGCAGCCAGCCGGCCCGCGACAGATGGGTGATGAGCAGCAGATCCCCCGCGGCCAGGCCGAGGTACTTGCCCCAGCGGTGGGCGTCGGTCACCTCGCGGCCGTGCAGCGCGGTGATGGGCGGGTCGAACGTCTTGAGGACCGAGAACGCCGACACGTCGACGCGACCGATCGGCAGGCCGACGGCATGACGGCGCAGATGGTCGGCCAGAGCTTCGACCTCGGGCAGTTCGGGCATGGTTCCAGTGTGCCGGTCAGCGGTCGGCGGTGAGGCCGCCTGTGACGAGAGAAAGCAACCAGCTGACGACGGACAGGATGATCGCCGCCCAGATCGCCGTCCACCAGAAGTCGTCGATGTAGAGCCCCCGGTGCGTGGTGTGCTCGGTGATCCATGCGGTCAGCCACAGCATCAACGCGTTGATCACGACGTGGAACAGGCCGAGCGTGAGGATGTACAGCGGGATCGACACGAACTGCACGATCGGCTTGATGATCGCGTTGACCACGCCGAACACCACCGCGACGACGAAGACGATACCGACGCGTTGCAGTGTGGTGTCACCGCCGACGAACTCGATTCCCGACACCAGCTGGGTGACGATCCACAGCGCGACGCCGGTCAGCGCCGCGCGCAGCAGAAAGGCCATGGCGACTGATCTTGCCAGGCTTCATGACCGCAGCAGGTAGGTGTCCATGATCCAGCCGTGTCGCGCCCGCGCCTGCGCACGCAGCTCTTCGATGTGGGCGCCGTCGCGCCCGACGGTGCCGGCGACCAGTAGTTCGTCGGGTGTGCCGAGGTAGGCGCCCCACCAGATCCGTGTCTCCGGCGCACAGGTGCGAAACGAGCAGTCCGCGTCGAGCATCACCACAGCGGTTCCGGTCAGCCCCTGCTCGCGTAACCGTCGGCCGGTCGTCACCAGCACGGGCTCGCCGACATCGTTGAGCGGGATCCGGTGGCGCGCCGTCAGCGCCTGGATCGCGGTGATACCGGGGATGACGTCGTACTCGAACGGCACGTGCGCCGCCACCAGGTCCAGGATGCGCAGGGTGCTGTCATAGAGGGAGGGATCGCCCCAGGCCAGGAAGGCGCCGACACCGTCGGGCCCGAGTTCGGACTCGAGGGCCGCGGCCCACACCCTCGCCCGCTCGGCATGCCAGTCCGCGACGACCGTGCGGTAGGCCGCACCTGACACGGCAGGGGCCCTCCGTGGATCGGGTAGCTCGACGAACCGGTAGGCCTGCTCATGGATGAAGCGCGCACAGATCTGCCGGCGCAGGGCCACCAGGTCGTCCTTGGCTTCCCCTTTGTCCATGGCGAAGAAGACGTCGGTGTCGTTGAGCGCGGCGACGGCCTGGGCGGTCACGTAGTCGGGGTCACCGGCCCCGATGCCGATGACGTGGATCCGTCGAGTCACGGATGCGAGTATGCGCCCCGCGCGGTCACGTGCTGCGACCCCGGCTGCGCCGCAGCGTCCGTCCCATCTTGATGTCCTTCTCCTCGGCTTCGGCCATCTTCTTGACGTTGCGGTCGTCCCGGGGCGGGAGCAGGAGTTCGCGTTCGGCGGGCATCCCGGCCTGCAGCTGGCGTCCGCGTTCGAGTTCGGCGTCGAGTTCCGCACCGAACAGCAGCACCAGGTTGGTGATCCACAGCCACAGCAGGAACACGATGACGCCGGCCAGGGTGCCGTAGGTCTTGTTGTAGCTGGCGAAGTTGGCCACGTAGAGGCCGAAGCCGACCGAGGCGATGACCCACACGACGATGGCCACGGCGGCGCCGATGCTGATCCAGCGGAACTTCGGCTGCTTGACGTTGGGCGTCGCGTAGTAGAGCACCGCGACGACGGCGACGACGAACAGCAGGATCACCGGCCACTTGACGATGTTCCACACCGTCACCGCGGCCCCGCCCAGCCCGATCGCGTTGCCGACGGCTTCGGCCAGTGGACCGCTGACCGCGAGCATGAAAGCCACTGCCGCGGCGAGGATCAGCGCGATCAGGGTGAGCACGAGTTGCAGCGGGCGCAGCTTCCAGAACGGCCGGCCCTCGTCGATTTCGTACATCCGGTTCATGGCGCGGCCGAACGCACCCACGTAGCCCGACGCCGACCACAACGCACCGAGGATGCCCACGACCAGCGCCAGACCGGCCGACGGCGCCGAGACGAGCTGCTCGATCGTCGGCCGCAGGGTGTCCACCGCGGAGGCCGGCGCGACATCGCCGACGAGTTCGAGCACAGCGTCGGTGGTGCGCCGGCCCTGACCGAACACGCCGAGCAACGACACGATCACCAACAGCGCCGGGAACAACGAGAGCACGGCGTAGTAGGTCAGCGCCGCGGCGAGATCGGTGCACTGATCCTGGGTGAACTCGCGAGCGGTCTTGCGCAGGATGTACAGCCACGACCGCTTGGTCAGATCGGCCGGCGAATCGGGCTTGCGCGGGTCATCGGGATCGGGCAGGCGCTCCCGGTCCGTCGCCGGAGTTTCACTCATACCCGTCGATACCCGGGCGCTTCGGCACCGAAACGGCGCTCAACCTTCTCGCTTTCGCTGATCTCGCACGCGCGCTTCGTCGGTGTCGCCGCCTTCCCGGGCCAGCGCATCGAAGACTTTGTCCGCCTTGGCATCCGGCATCAGCGGGGGCAGCAGGGGTGTGGAGTCGACGACGGCCTCGATGACGGTGGGCCGGTCCGCGCTCAGCGCCCGCCGCCAGGCATCGTCGGCCTGGTCAGACGAGGTCACCCGGATCCCCTGCAGGCCGAGGAGCTCCGCGTAGTCGGCGTACGGGAACGACGGGACGTCCTGAGAGGCCCCGAAGCGCGGGTTGCCCTCCATTTCGCGCTGCTCCCACGACACTTCGGTGAGGTCGCGGTTGTGCAGGACGAGAATTGCGAAACGTGGGTCGTCCCACGACCGCCACCGGTCGGCGATGGTGACCAGTTCGAGCAGACCGCTCATCTGCATGGCGCCGTCGCCGACCAACGCGACCACCGGACGTTGCGACGCATCACATTTGGCCGCCACACCGTACGGCAGTGCGCAGCCCATCGACGCCAGATAACCGGACACATGAGCGGGCACACCGCGCGGCAGGCGGACGTGTCTGGCGTACCAGTACGTGGACGAGCCGACGTCGACGGCGACCCGCGCATCGGCCGGTAGATGCTCCGACAGCGCCCGGACCACGGCCTCGGGGTTGGCGTCGGAGGTCGCCACGGCCGCGCGTGCGGCGGCGTCGTCGTGCCAGCGTCGGGTCCACTCGTGCACCTGCTGCTGGAAGCTCCGGTCCGTGGCAGGCTCCAGCATCGGCAGCAGCGCCGAAAGGGCGGACGCCGCATCGCCGATCACCGGCGCCTCGACCGGATACTTGGCGCCGACCACCCGCGCTTCGATGTCGACCTGCACGGCTCTGGCCTGACCGGGCGCGGGGTAGAACTCGGTCCACGGATCGTTGCAGCCGACGATCAGCAGGGTGTCGCACTCCGCCATGAGATGTGCGCTCGCGGTGGTGCCGAGGTGGCCCATCACGCCGGTGTGCCACGGTTCGCCCTCGTCGAGCACCGGCTTGCCGAGCAGCGAGACGGTGACGCCCGCTCCCAGATGCTCGACCAGTCGGGCGATCTCGTCGGTGGCGCCGGCCGCGCCCCGGCCGACGAGCAACGCCACCTTCGTGCCGGTGTTGAGCACCTCGGCGGCCCGGCGCAGCTGTTCATCCGGCGGTGTCAGCAGGCCTCGGGCGGAGATCGCCGCCGACGGCACCACGCCGTGGCTGTGCTGCAACTCCTCGGGCATCTCGGCCTGCTGGACATCGTGCGGGATGATCAGGCAGGTCGGGGTCGACGTCGCGATCGCGGTGCGCATGGCGTTGTCGAGTGCCATCAGCGCCCCCTCGGGCGCGAAGATCGTCTGCACGTACTGTCCGCACACGTCCTTGAACAGGGTGTGCAGGTCGACCTCCTGGAGGTAACCGCTGCCCAGGGCGGACGACACCACCTGCCCCACGATGGCGACCACCGGACGCCGGTCGAGCTTGGCGTCGTAGAGACCGGCCAGCAGGTGGATGGCGCCGGGGCCCTGGGTCGCCATACAGACCCCGACCTTGCCGGTGTACTTGGCGTGCCCACACGCCATGAAGGCGGCGAGTTCTTCGTGCCGGGTGCTGACGAACTCGGGCCCGTCGGCGCGTTGCAGCGCACCGAGCAGTGTGTTGATGCCGTCTCCGGCGTAACCGAAGATTCGTTCGACGTCCCAGTCGCTCAGTCGGGCGACCAGCGCGTCGGCTACCAGGTCGGTCACTCAGACTTCGGGATCTTCGTTGGTCAGCGCGTGGAAGCCCTTGGCCTGCCCCCGCGCCAGTGCCGCGCGCACCACTCCGACGATGAGGCCCTGCACGGCGGCGGCGATGAAGATGTCCCGCGCCGAACTCGACAGGTCGCTCGGCTCGGGCGGCTCGTTGCCCGACGGATTGGCTCGCTGATAGAGCTCGGTGAAGATCTTGCCGGCGAGCAGACCGCCCAGGACGCTGCTGGCGATGGACAGGGGTTTGTACAAGCTCTTGGCCGCGCTCATGCCGCTCTCGTTCCCGGCCCCTGATTCTTCAAACATCAAACTAGAACGCGTTCTAGAATTCTCGCGCCGAGTATTCGGCACCCGACAATCAGGAGGCGCTGTGCGGTTCACCTATGCCGAGGCGATGACCGACCCGACGTTCTACATCCCGTTGGCCAAGGCCGCCGAGGCGGCCGGTTACCACGCGATGACGATCCCCGACAGCGTCGCCTACCCGTTCGAGTCCGATTCGACGTATCCCTACACCCCGGACGGCAGCCGCGAGTTCCTCGATGGCAAGGCTTTCATCGAGTCCTTCGTCCTGGCCGGTGCACTGTGCGCCGTCACCACCACGCTGAAGTTCAACTTCTTCGTCCTGAAGCTGCCCATCCGTCCGCCGGCGCTGGTCGCCAAGCAGGCCGGTTCGCTGGCCGCACTGTTCGACAACCGGCTCGGGCTCGGCGTCGGCACCAGCCCATGGCAGGAGGACTACGAGCTGATGAACGTGCCGTTCGCCAAGCGCGGCAAGCGGATGGACGAATGTATCGAGATCATCCGCGGCCTCACCACCGGTGAGTACTTCGAGTTCCACGGCGAGTTCTACGACATCCCGAAGACCAAGATGACCCCGGCGCCGACCAAGCCGGTGCCGATCCTCGTCGGTGGCCACGCCGACGCCGCGCTGCGCCGGGCCGCCCGCTGCGACGGCTGGATGCACGGGGGCGGCGATCCGCAGGAACTCGACGACCTGATCGCCAAGCTGAACCGCTTCCGCGAAGAGCAGGGCAGCACCGGACCGTTCGAGATCCACGTCATCTCGGTCGACGCCTTCACCGTCGACGGCATCAAACGCCTGGAGGACAAGGGCGTCACCGACGTCATCGTCGGCTTCCGCATTCCCTACATCACCGGTCCGGACACCGAACCGCTCGAGGACAAGATCCGCAACCTGGAGTGGTTCGCCGAGAACGTGATGGCCAAGGTGTAGACCTCCGGATTTCGGGTACGCCCGTACAGATGTCCAATCCCGCTGCATCGCCGGGCGTAGTGCCCCTTGGCGCTTCGGCCAGCGAGGTGGACGCCGGGTGTCTGCAAGCGCGAGCGGGCCGTGGAAGGCGAGCAGCGTGAACGCTGACGATCTCGATGTCACGGTCACCGAGACGATCGTCGGCGACACGGCGCTGCTCACCTGCCAGGGCCGGCTGGACAGCATGTCCTACCGCGCCGTGCGGGACAGGATCATCAAAGCAGCCCTGGACGCCCCGTCGGGTGTGGTCGTCGACGTCACCGGACTCGACGTCCCCGCCGAGTCGGCGTGGGCGGTCTTCACGAGTGCGCGCTGGCATGTCGCCCGCTGGCCGGAGGTGCCCATCCTGCTGGTCTGTGAGCAGGACACGGGGCGGAAGGCGATCAGGCGTAACGGCATCGCGCGGTTTGTCCCGGTGTACGCGACCCTCGGCGAGGCGCTCGCGGCATTGGACTGCGCCGAACCGCCGCGCTATCGGCACCGCGCACGTGCCCACCTATCTGCAGACTGCTCGAGCCTGAACCAGTCGAGACGATTGGTCGAGGATTGGCTGACGTCGTGGTCACAGAGCGCCCTGATCCCGGTCGCCAAGGTGGTCGTGACGGCTTTCGTCGAGAACGTTCTCGGACACACAGACAGCCGGCCGGGCCTGCGGTTGGAGACCGACGGCACCGTGGTCACGGTGGCAGTCGAGGACACCAGCCACCAGCCGGCCAATGTGCATGAGTCGCCGAAACCCATCCCCGCGCCCTCCGGGCTGAAGATCGTCGCCGCGCTATGCCGAACGTGGGGTAACGCCCCCACCTCGACCGGCAAGACCGTATGGGCGGTGCTCGGCCCCGAGAACCGTCTCTAGCCGCGAGTGTGGTACCTCCCGGCACGGCCCGCTCGGCCGGCTACGACGCCAAGCTGCGCAGCGTGGTGTGCGGACTTCGGTCGTACGTCTGGCGGTAGAGCACCGCGAACCGGCCCGTGTGGGCGAAGCCCCAGCGCGCGGCGATCGCGGCGACGGTGGTGTGCCGGTGATCGGCGGACTGCAGATCGCGGTGCGCGCGGTCGAGTCGCAACTGCCGCAGAAACCTCAGCGGCGTGGTGTCGAGGTGCCGCCGGAACATGTACTGCACGGCCCGCGACGACACGTGCACGGCGGTGGCGATGTCTACCAGCGCGATGTCGTTGCCGGCGTTCTCCTCGATGAATTCGACGGCGCGGCGCAGCAGGAGGGGATGGGTATCGGTGCGGTCGTAGGGCTTGTCGACGGTCACCGCCGAATGAGGAAAGGTGCTCAGCGTCACCGCCGCCAGCAGCCGGCTGGCCTGCCCCAGCACCAGCGGCGTGGTCGTCTCGGCGCCCAGCACGACGTCTTTGACGTAGCAGACAGTGTCCTTCCACTGCTGCGCAGCGGCCGGGCTGACCGGGGAGAAGCCATCGAAACGGATCAGGTCGACGACGTCAGCGGCAGAACTGTGTGCGGTGAGGCCACTCAGCACCAGCGGGTCGATCAGCACCGCGATCAACCGGGCGTCCTTTGAGCGGGTGACAGTGGGCTTTCCCGGCTGCGCGGTGATCGTGATGCCATCGGCCGACGCGTCCCCGCGCAGGCCGCCGGAGTGGGCGCAGAGCCGGCCTGACTCGGTCCAGACGGCGACGAACCGGTCCAACGCCTCGACCTCGGCGAGCAACTCACCGGCGACGTCGATCTGCTCGATCGCCACGGCACCCACGTCCGTGCGCGCGTGCACCAGCGCCGGCCGCTGTTCGGGCCGCAGGTCGCCATCGCGAACGAGTCGCATATTCGCGCCATACGCGTGGCGCAGGAATTCGTGCATGTCCCCGTCATCCGACACCGTCGCCAGCGAACGCTGCGGCAGGTGGATGTTCGGCTGTGTGTGAGTGGCGAAGCCAGTCAAACGAATCACCCCGACTACGTGACCCGATCACGGGGCTGACCTCTGAACCCCCGGACTGCCACCATCGTACCGACTGCGCGGTACGCCTCGATTCCAGAGTCGTTGACAGGCGTCAACACCCGTGTGGTGGGATGACGTCATGGCTGTTCTGGACAAATTCCGTCTCGACGACAGGGTCGTCATCGTCACCGGTGCCTCCTCGGGCCTCGGTGTGGCGTTCGCCAAGGCGTGCGCCGAGGCGGGGGCCGACGTGGTGCTCGCCGCACGCCGCGCGGACAAACTGGCGGGGACGGCGGAGTTGGTTCGCGCGACGGGCCGTCGTGCGCTGAGCGTGGCCACCGACGTGTCCGACCCGGCGCAGTGTCAGGCCATGGTGGACGCTGCGATGACCGAGTTCGGCCGCGTCGACGTTCTGGTGAACAACGCCGGCGTCGGCACGGCGGTACCGGCCACCCGCGAGACGCCCGACGAGTTCCGCGCGGTCGTCGACGTCAACCTCAACGGGTCCTACTGGGCGGCGCAGGCTTGTGGGCGGGTGATGCAGCCGGGCAGTTCGGTGGTCAACATCTCCAGCATCCTGGGCATCACGACCGCGGCGCTGCCCCAGGCGGCCTACAGTGCGAGCAAGGCCGCGATCGCCGGGTTGACACGAGATCTCGCGCAGCAGTGGGGTTCTCGCAAGGGCATCCGGGTCAACGCCATCGCGCCGGGTTTCTTCGAGAGTGAGATGACCGGCCAGTACAAGCCGGGCTATCTGGAGAGCGTGCTGCCTCGGGTGGTCCTGGGCCGGATGGGCGATCCGGAGGAATTGGCGGCGACCCTGGTGTGGCTGGTGTCGGATGCCGGCGGCTACGTGACCGGGCAGACCGTGGTCGTCGACGGCGGCGTCACCGTCACCTGAGCAGACTCAGATCACGAAATAGTGCTGGCCGGGCATGAATTCGCCGAGTGGCACCGCCTGCGCACCCTGGGCGAGCACGACCTCGGACAGCGGATCGCCGAGATGCATCGCCAGCAGCAGTGACGTCGCGCCGAACCAGCGGCGCGCCACCACGTGTGCTGGGCCGCGGGCATGCTCTCGTTGAGTGCCCAGTTGGCGGCCCGCCGACCTCGTCTTCGGCCAGCAGCGACTCGTCGGGCAGGACGAACGGCAGTTCATACGGCAACACCCGTTCACCCATCAGCATCTGATCGCGGATGGCGGGGTGGCTGAGGCTGGTCGACCAGGTCGGCGACCGCCTCGTACTGCCGGCCGAAGCGGGACGCGAGAGTGGGGATGTCCGAGGGCACGTGGCGATCTACCCGCACACCGACGGGTCAATCGGTTTCGCCGCGAGCACCGCGGGTAGCCGGTGGCGTGACGGATCAGACCTTTCCCTTCCGGTTCACCCGCCCCTACCAGCTCGCGGCGGCGCCGTTCGGCATCCACCCGTCGACTGCGGAGGTGGTGATCCACGACGACCAGCTGATCTGTTTCTTCGGCCCATGGCAGGTGGCGTCGTCACTGGACAACATCATCGCCGTGGCCATCACCGGGCCCTATTCGTTCGTCCGCACCGCCGGATCCGCGCGCATGTCGATGGCCGACCGCGGTCTGACGCTGGCCACCAACGGGGATCGCGGAGTCTGCATGCTCTTCGAGGTTCCGGTACCCGGAATCGAGCCGACCGGGCGACTACGTCACCCCAATTTGACGGTGACGGTGGCCGACTGCGACGGCTTGGCGAAGGCGCTGGCGCCCAGGTGACGTTTCGGCCTGGCGTGACGGGCTATCCAGACCGGCGGAAACCGACCGAGAGGGTGAAGATGGCTACTCCAGGAACGCAGGGCACTCCGGCCGCAGCGCCGACGTCGGCAAAGGCGCCGGTGCAGAAGGCGGCGCTGGCGGTGGGTGCGGTGTTCCTGCTCGTCGGCATCCTGGGGTTCATCCCGGGCATCACCACCGACTACGACATGCTGACCTTCGCAGGACACCATTCCGAGGCAAAGCTGTTCGGTCTCTTCAACGTTTCCGGATTGCACAACGCCGTGCACATTTTGTTCGGCGTGCTTGGTCTCGCGCTGCACGGGACGTTCAACGGTGCGAGGTTCTTCCTCATCGGCGGCGGGGCGGTATACCTGCTGCTGTTCGTTTACGGGTTGGTGATCGATCACGACTCGGTGGCGAACTTCGTGCCGGTCAACACCGCCGACAACTGGCTGCATTTCGCGCTCGCCGTCGGCATGCTCGCCCTGGGGCTGGTGTTGGGCCGGGTTCCCCGCAGGCTGCACGAGACGCGGCACTAGGTCGAAGGGCCATCGAGGTCTACCAACCTCGACTCCAGCACTCCGATGATGCGACGGCCGGCGTGAAGGTGCTGTTGCACGGAGGAATTCGGGCGTGGTGTAGTGCACGTTCAGCGTGATGACCAAGATCTCGGCAGCCTCATCCCCCACGGGGGAACGCCGGATCTGCAAGGTCACGACCGATCCTCGCGTACCGCGGCGGCACGGGTCAGCGCGCGAACCACGCTGTGCCGCCCGAGATCGACCTTGAACGCGTTCTGCGGTAACGGTTGCGCCCCGTCCATGGCGAGGTTCGCCGCCGCGTGGAACGCCCGATCGTCGGGAGGCCGCCCGATCAGGGTCTGCTCGGCCGCGTGCAGTCGCCACGGGGTGGCCGCCACTCCCCCGAGCGCGAGGGCGGCGGAGGTGATCAGGCCGTCGTCGACGCGCAGACCCGCGGCGACGGAGACCAGCGCGAACGCATAGCTGTGGCGGTCGCGGACCTTGAGATACCAGGAGTGGTCGGCGAATGTCGAAGGAGGTAGTTCGATGCCGAGGATCAGTTCCCCGTGGCGCAGCGTGTTGTCGATGTGGGGTTCGTCCCCGGGCAGGGCGAAGAAGTCACCGATGGGCACGGTGCGGCGGCCGTCGGAGCCCTGGACGTGCACGACGGCGTCGAGGATGGCCAGGGCGACCGCCATGTCCGAGGGGTGGATCGCGACGCAGCTGTCACTCGCCCCGAAGATGGCGTGTTCACGATGGAAGCCGGTGCGGGCGGCACAGCCGCTGCCCGGAATCCGCTTGTTGCAGGAGGAGAACGTGGTCTGCATGAAGTAGGGACAGCGTGTGCGTTGCAGGAGGTTTCCGCCGGCGGTGGCCATGTTGCGCAGCTGAGTGGTGGCTCCGCTGAGGATGGCGTGCGACAGCACGGGGTACTGCGTGCGAATCAGAGGATGGTTGGCGATCGCGCTGTTGGTCACGCCCGCGTCGATGAACACACCCCCGTCGTCGGTCGAGGCGATGCTGGTCAGTCCGAGCCTGCGCAGGTCGATCAGTGCCGACGGCTCCTCGACCCCGCCCTTCATCAGGTCGAGGAGGTTGGTGCCACCGGCGAGGTACCGGGTACCTGCCGCGCCACCGGCCGACACCGCGTCGTCGATGGTTTCGGCATGGCGGAACTGGAAGGTCTTTATGCTCTCGGCTCTTCCGCGACGGCCGCGATGGCGGCGACGATGTTGGCATAGGCACCGCACCGGCAGATGTTGCCCGCCATCCGTTCCCGGATCTCCGCGGTGGAAAGCCGTGCGCAGCCGCTGATCACGTCCTCCCTTGACCCCTCGAACGACGCGGTGCTCAGATCGCCGCGGGCGTGTTCGGTCAACATCGCGTGGGCCGAGGAGATCTGCCCCGAGGTGCAGTAGCCGCACTGGAACCCGTCGCAGTCGACGAACGCGCGCTGGAGAGGGTGCAGGTCGGCTTCGCCTTCGATGCCCTCGATGGTCAGCACGTCGGATCCGTCGATCGACGCCGCCAGGGTCAGGCAGCTGACGACGCGCTCGCCGTCGACGGACACCGTGCACGCCCCGCACAGGCCGTGATCGCAGCCCTTCTTCGTTCCGGTGAGGTGCAGCCGCTCGCGCAGCAGGTCGAGCAGCGTGGTCCGGACGTCTGTCGAAATCCGCTGTGACACACCGTTGATGCGGAGTTCGACGACAGGCCCGCCGCCGGGTTCCTGGGTCATCGCTTCTCCTCGGCGCTGGGATCCTGATAGGGCGTCATGAGGTGCTCCAGGGTGATCGGCAGATCGCGCAGCCGCCTGCCGGTGGCGTGGAAGACGGCGTTCGCGATGGCGGCAGGCACACCGCAGGTGCCGATCTCTCCGATTCCGCGCACGCCGATCGGGTCGAGGCCGAAATCGGGGCTGTCGATGAAGGAGATGTCGAATTCGGGCCGGTCGGCGTGGGTGGGGAGGTAGTACTCGCCGATCATCGTGGCAGTTGCGTCGTCATAGGGCACCTGCTCGAGCAACGCCATGCCCAGGCCGAAGGTGATCCCACCCATCACCTGGTTCGTGGCGAGCTTCGGGTTGAGGACCCGGCCACAGTCCATCACCGCCACCCATCGGACCACGGTCGCTCGCCCGATCTGCTCGTCGACCTCGACTTCGCAGAAATGCGCCCCGAACGACTGGAACGCCTTTCCGCTCTGGTCGCCTTCGTCGGCGTCTGCGGTGAAGGTGAGATCCTCGTGATGTTCGGGCGCCAGTTCTGTTGCACAGAAGGCGATGTCGACGGTGGCGGGGTCGGCGCCGAAGTAGGGGGAGTCGGGCTGGGTGGTGGCCAGCGCGAGCAGGCGCCGCTTCCATTCGCCTGCGGCGGCGAAGACGGCCGAGCCCACGGTAGCGGTGGTCTGCGAGGCGCCGCTGTACGGCGCGGCCGGAAAAAGCGAATCGCCGGAGTGGAAACGCACCCGTGACAACGGCAGTCCGGTGACGTCCGCGGCGACCTGCGTCATGACGGTGCGCACGCCGGTGCCGATTTCGTGGGTCGCCGAGGCGAACTCGACCATGCCGTCACGATGGGTCACCGCGCGGCAACTGGCCGGCATGCGGCGTCCGGGGTAGGTGGCCGTCGCCATCCCCCAGCCGACCTGGACGCCGTCGCGCTGTAGTGCGCGGGCGTTCAGGGGGCGCGCGTCCCACCCGAATCGTTGCGCACCGATCCGATAGCACTCCAGGAGGTGCTTGCCCGACCACGGTTTCCCGCTGGCCTGGTCGACCTCCGCATGATTGCGGATCCGCAGCTCCAACGGATCGACACCCACCTCGTCGGCCAGTTCGTCGATCGCGACCTCGAGCGCGAACAACCCCGGCGCCTCCCCCGGGCCGCGCATGAAGCACGGCGTGGGCGCGTTGAGCCGCGCGGTGCGGTGCGAGACCTCCAGGTGCGGCGACTCGTAGAGGAACCGCGTCGACAGCCCGGCGGGTTCACAGAAGTGGGCGACGGTCGACGTCTCGGTGAGGGTGTGGTGTTCGGTACTGAGGATGTGCCCGTCGTCGTCGGACACCAGCACCAGATCCTGCTCGGTGCGCGGCCGGTGACCGGTCGAGGAGAACATCTGGTCGCGGGTGAGCACGAGCTTGACCGGGCGCCCGACCTCGCGGGATGCAACCGCACAGAGCACGGCGTGCATCCACAGGAAGCTCTTGGATCCGAAGGCGCCGCCGACCAACGGGGAGCGCACCCGCACCTGGTCTTCGCCGATGCCGAGATAGGCGGCCAGGGCGGTGCGCTCGCCGGCGATCCACCGCGTGCTGTCGTGCACGGTGAGCTGCTCGCCCGACCAGCCGGCGATCGTGGCGGACAACTCGATCGGATAGTGGGCGTTCTGCGGTGTGGTGTAGCGCGCGGACACTCGGTTCGCGCCGGTGGTCGGCGGCTCACCACGGCGGTCCTGCAGCTTCTCCTCGGACAGTTTGACGAAGTGGTCGGGGCGGTAGCTGCCGTGGCGGATGCGGCCATCCTGTTCGTCGGGGTCTGCGGGTGCGGCGAGCACGCCGTACGCGCTCAGGTACGGCGGGCGGACCTCGTAGCTGAGCTCGACCAGCGCCGCGGCGGCGGTGGCGTTCTCGAGGGTGTCGGCGACCACCAGTGCCATGTGCTGTCCCACGTGCTGCACGGTGAGGTCGGACAGCGGCGGGCGGCGTTCCAGCGGCAGGTCCCAGCTCAGTTCCTCCGGCACGGCATGCAGGGGCGGGCAGTTCAGCGGTGTCAGCACATGCAGCACCCCGGGTGCGGCCGCAGCGCGCTCTGAGCTGATGCGCAGCGAGTCCTCGGTGACCCGGCCGCGCGGAATCTCGGACTGCACGAGCACGGCGTGCACCTGGCCGGGCAGTTCGACGTCGGCGGTGTAGACGGCAGCGCCGGTGACCTTGTCGCGGCCTTCGACCCGGTTGACCGGTAGGCCCATCTGATCGGCGGTCACCGCCATGACACATCGTCCTTCCGGCCCCCTGGAGTTGGGACCATCGTGTAGGTCGTCGGCGGGGGCCGTCATCAGTCACATGACTGAGCGGTCAGTGCCCGCCTTCGGTGCGGCGGATCTGCTCGGCCGTGTCGGCGCCGCCCATGGTGGCGTCGCGGAAGGCCGCGGTCCGCGGGACGCTCAGGTGCAACTCGGTGAGTGTCGCGAAGTCGATCGTGCCGCTCGCCGGCTCGAAGTCCAGGCAGTGACCGCCGTGGGAGCGGTCGGCGTCGAGGTAGTGCAGGTGATAGCCGGAAACCGAGATCCCCTGCTCGTAGGCCGGCATCCGGAAACCGGCCAGGGTGCCGGTGGCGTCGGTGAACCGGGTGTGCGCCTGGCCCGCTGTGGCCTGCGGGTCGGGCGCCGGGACGTCATCAGTCGGATGACTGATGGGGCGCGCGGCACCTCCGCCCACACTGGAGGAAACGCTGGCGACGCCGAGGAGACCCAGGTGATGGCGAATCCGCACCATCTCGTCCTCGACCCTGCTGTGCACAGACTCCTCGAATCGCTTGAGGGGCGGCCCGACGCGGCCGAACTCGAGCGGGAGCGCCTACGTTCGGGTTTCGCTGCCCTGCACGGGAGCCCGGCCACCGCTGCGGTCACCGATCGGTGGGTGACGGTCGAGTGCGGGCAGTTCGGCCAGGTACCCGTGCGCATCGTCCGTGCGCGGGACAGCGGCGGGGCACTTCCCGCGGTGGTGTACCTGCACGGCGGTGGCTGGGTGGCCGGTGACACCGCCACCCACGAGCGGCTGGTGGCCGATCTCGCCGTCGAAGCCGGTGTGGCTGTGGTTGTCCCGCAGTACGGCCTCGCTCCGGATGTGCGCTATCCCACTGCGATCGAGCAGGCCTACGCTACGGTCCGCTGGGTGTGCGCGGACGGCGACCGACATGGGTTGGATCCGAACCGTGTCGCCGTGGGCGGTGACTCCTCGGGTGCCAACATGGCGATCGCGATCACGCTGTTGTCGTTGCGTCGCAACGAATTCAGCCTGGGCCAGCTCGTCGCGTTCACTCCGCTCACCGACACCACGTGCGACACCGCCTCGTGCATGCGGTTCGCCGACGGCTACTTCCTGCGTCGCGACGATCTGCGGTGGTGCTGGGATCAGTACCTTCCCGACCCCCATCACAGCACCGAGGACACCGCCGCGCCCCTGCGCGCCCAGGCGACTGATCTCAGGCGTTTTCCACCCACTCTCATCATCACCGCCGAAGCCGATGTGGCACGCGACGAGGGTGAGGCGTTCGCCGCACGGCTTCGCCAGGCGGGCGCTCCGACGACGGCGATCCGCTACGAGGGCACCATCCACGGATTCGTCGCACTGGCCCCCCTTCGGCGCACCAGTGCGTCACGTGCCGCGACCGCGCAGGCTGCGACGACCCTGCGGACTGCGCTGAGCCTCAGGAAGTGAACTGCCGCAGCTCATGCCGGCGGCTGACGCCGAGTTTCGGATATACGTGATAGAGGTGTGATCCGACGGTCCGCGGTGAAAGCCTGAGTCGCTCGGCGATCTCGCGATTGGTCATACCTGAAGCCGCCATCACCACGATCTGCTGTTCCTGGGCGGTCAGCGTGCGCAACGCATCGTCGGCGCCGTCGATTCTCGTGGTCGTCACACCGGCCGCGCGTAACTCCGACCGGGCGATACCGGCGAGCGGCTCCGCCCCGAACCGTTCGAAGGTCTCCAACGCGGCCGTCAGCAGCGGTCTGGCCTCGGCTGGGCGCCGTGCGCGCCGCAGCCATTCGCCGTAGTGCAGCCGGGCGCGGGCACGCTCGAGGGGCCACTGCTCACCGGCCGGATCGAAGACGGCGAGCCGGTAGTGCCGCTCGGCGAGGTGAGTCGTCGTGCTGAGCGCGAGAGCCTGGTGGCGAAGCAGGCGCAGTCGCGTCGGGGGCTTCGAGCCGAGCCGGCGTCCGATCGCGGCGACCAACGGCTGTGCCTCTGTGGTGCGTCCGCTGCGCGCCGCCGCCCACGCGACATCGGCGATCGACCGGTCAGAAACCACGAAGTGCCGGGGTTGGGCGCTGTCGGTGAACATGGCGCGGAATCTGCGGTAGGCCTCGTCGAAATCTCCTGCTGCGGCAGCGATCCACCCCGCGGCTCGCTCGATGTTCACCTCGGTGGCACAGGGGAGATCGCCTTCGTGCGATGGGTCCTGTGCCCGGCGAAGGGCGGACCGAGCACCGACGACATCCCCGCGCACTGCCGCGAGTTGCGCTTCGCAAACGAGGATCTCCCGCTCCACCAGTGTCAGCCGGTGCGCGACGGCGCACAGCGCGGCCGCCTCGTCGAGAACGTGCCGCAGCCGCACCCACTGACCGGTGTCGAGCAGCGTCCAGGACAGCGGGGCCAGGGCAAACGTGAAGCCGCGCAATCCGCCTGCGGCCGAGAGCGTCTCGACCGCCTCGGCGAGGTCCCGGGCCGCCACAGCGGTGTCTTCCCCGACGAATGCCAGCACCCCGGTGACGAGTAGCCGAAACGGCTCGATCGCAGGCGCTGTCGCCGGCAGACAGTGGTGGCCGGGTGGGCTCGGCCGGGAGTCGGCATCGGAGCTGTCGGCGTACATCGCGACGTAGGCCCGCTGCAGACTGGCGGCCTCGGGCGGGAACGGCAGCGGGAACCGACTGGCGGCAACGGGTGCGACCGCGACGCGGTCCAGCCAACGGCGCAGGTCCCATCTGTGTTGCAGAGCTCCGGTGTAGTAGGAACACCCGGCGGCCGAGTACATGAGCGCAAGCACGAGGTGGACGTCGTCAGGCCACCGCCCGTCGAGCACGCCGCGGATGACCCCGAATGCCTCACCGGGCCGTCCCGACTGCAGCAGGATCGAGGACCGGGTCAGCGCGGCGTATCCGCAGACGTCAGGACTGCCCGCATCGCGCAGGGGTGCCTCCGTCAGTGACAGCGCCCAGGCGGTATCGCCCGCGAAGTTGGCAGCACCGGCGGCCAGCGCATAACGGCGGGCCGCGTCGGACCGGTCGGGACTCAACTCGGCGGCCCGCTGCAGTGCCCTCGCACGACCGAGTTCGCCGGCGTACTCGGATGATTCGTCCGCTGTGTTCTCCAGCAGCGCGGCCACCACCTCGTCGGGGCCCGCGGCGGCGGAGCCGAGATGCCAGGCACGAACGCCCGGATCGAGGTCGGGGATCGCAGCCAGGGCGAGGTGCGCGCTGCGCTGTTCGCCGAATCCTGCACCGGCGTAGGCGGCGGAGCGGAGCAGCGCAGTGCCGAACTCGACGCGACGGTCATCGGTGAACTCGACGTATCCGGCCGATCGCGCCGGCTCCCATGCCGCGAGGTTCCTGGGCAACCCCGCTGCGGCGGTGAGCGCGTCGACTGTCTCCCGGCCCGTCCCGGCCGCGGCGAACAGTAGCAGCCTGCGGGTGTCGGGCGGCAACGCAGCGATCTGCCGAGCGAACATCGGGTGGGTGCCGGCCGCACCGCACATCGTGGCGCCGTGGAACGTCGTCGTGCCGTTACGCGCGTAGGCGCGGGTGTACTCGATCAGGGCCAACGGATTTCCCCGCGACCATCGGATGATCTCGCCACGCACACTGGGATCGGGTTGCTCGGGCTGCGCGTCGACCAGCTGCGCCGACTGATGCATGGACAGCGGTGTGAGTTCGACTGTGTGGATCGCGCGGTCGGCGCCGGCAATGGCATCGCGCCGCCGCGCGGTCAGCACGGCGCGAACCCGCGTCGTCATCAGTTGCGCGGCGACACCAACGAGCAGCTCACGGACCCCAGGATCACAACGGTCGAGGTCGTCGACGGCCAGCAGCACCGGCTGCTCGACGGCCGCAGCCTCCAGCAACGCCAGTGCGGCGTCGCGAATCAGCGCCGGCCGCGGGGCGTGGCCGGGCTGTTCGAGCAATCCTTCGAGGGCCTCGCGCAGGGTGGACGGCAGCGTCGCGGCGAAGTTGAGGATCGGACAGAGCAGCCGGACCAGCGGCGAGTAGGCCGACGACTCGGCAGCCGTGCCCCCGGAGAAGAGGACCCGCACATCGTCGCCCGCGGCGCGCACTGCGTAGCGCAGCAGCGTCGTCTTCCCCGTCCCCGCCTCGCCGACCAGTACGAGCACCGGCGGCGCGTCATTGACGCCGGTGACCACGGCTTTCGCCAGGGCGATGACGTCGTCGCGGCCGACGAGTGCGCGACCATCGGGGGGCCCGGTCATGTCCGCAGCGCATCTGCGAGGAACCAGGCACCCTGTTCGATGGCTGCTCTGGCGGCCGGCACGTCTGCCAGTTGACTGAGGACGACGAAATCGTGAACCGTTCCCAGGTACCGCAGGGAGGTCACCTCGACACCGGCCGAACGCAGTTTTCTGGCGAATCCGGCGCCTTCGTCGCGGACGACGTCGGCCTCGGCGGTGACGATCATCGCCGGTGGCAGACCGGTGAGGTCGTCCCGTTCGGCGCACAGCGGGGACACGGTGGGGCAACGGCGGTCGCCGTCGCAGTACTGATCCCAGTACCAGGCCTGCTCCTGACTCGACAGCAGGTAGCCCTCGCCGAATTCGCGGTGTGACGCCGAGCCACACGCGGCGTCGGTCGGCGGATAGTAGAGCAACTGGGCCCGCAACCGTGGGCCGCCGCGCGCCTTGGTGAGCATCGCCAGCGCGATGGCAATCGTGGCTCCGGCGCAATCACCGGCTACGGCGAGTGAATGCGGATTCAGCTGTAGCCGGTGGGCGTTGCGGCGCACCCACAGCAGCAACGCATAGGACTCCTCGAGGGCCACGGGGTACCGAGCTTCCGGGGTTCGGGTGTATTCCGGTACGACCACCGCCACATTGCTTCGGACCGCGAGCTCGCCGATCACGTGAGCGTGGGTGTCTGCATCGCCGAACATCCATCGTCCGCCGTGCACGTAGAACACCACGGGTAGCGAGCCCTCGGCCGTCGTGGGGCGCACCACCCAGAAGCCGGTCAACCCGGCGGGGCCGACCTCGGCGGTGTGGAACCGGGCCTCGGTGCCGTGGTGCTCCGACGTCGACTGCTGAGCCTCCCGCAACGCCGTCCGGCCGTCCTGCGGGCCGAGCTCTCGCAGCGTCGGTGGTGTGGCCATCGCCGCGACGAGTTCGGCGATCGTCGGGTCGAGGATGACACCGCGGGCGCCATCCGATGGCCGGTGTTCGCTCACCTATCGTGTCCCGCCCTCGCGCGGCGCAGGCTCGGCCGCTTCGTTGTCCGATGATAGGCCGCGGGTATCGATGCGGCAGGTCGACGAAACGTCGCTCCCACCACCGCAGCGCTGCCTCAGTCACTCGACTGATGACACCGCCCATCATGCACTCGACACTTGACCACGGCATTGCAGCCAGCAGGTAGCGGCCGCAGCCCGGCAGCCCGTATGGCGGACGGGCGCCAGTGGCAATGACAGCGGCGACCAGCCGGAGCAGAGTCCTACGACGACATGACCGATCCGCACCGCCCTCGGAGGAGACCCTGATGACCACATCGCTGACGCGCAGCAGCCACTCCACCTCACTGCACGACGGTGAGATCGTCGAGGAGTCCGAGCTGGGCTCGATGCGGCGCGTCACCGCCGACAACCTCCCGATCCTGCAGGGCATGTCGATCAAACGGGTGTTGCTCAACCCCGGCGCGATGCGGACACCGCACTGGCATGCCAACGCCAACGAACTCACCTACTGCGTCTCCGGCACCGCGCTGGTCTCGATCCTCGACAACGGCAGCAGGTTCTCCACGTTCATCGTCACCGCGGGGCAGATGTTCCATGCGGACAGCGGATCGCTGCACCACATCGAGAACATCGGCGACGACGTCGCGGAGTTCATCATCGCTTTCCGCAGCGAGCGCCCCGAGGATTTCGGGTTCGGCGCGACCTTCGGCGCCTTCACCGACGCGGTGCTGGGCAACACCTACGATCTACCGTCCGCCGACTTCGCCAAGATCCGGCGGTCCACCACCGACCGCAAGCTGGCTGCGCGCATCGGCGACCCGGTGATCCCTGCCGGCGCTCACTTCAGCGATCCGCACAAATTCGACGTCGAGGCCCAGAATCCGCCGCTGAACTATGCCACCGGCCAGGCCCGTTTCGCGCGGGACCAATACTGGCCGGCGTTGAAGGACCTGTCGATGTACTCCCTGCGCGTCGCCGAGGACGGTATGCGGGAACCGCATTGGCATCCGGTCACCGCCGAGATGGGCTACGTCCACTACGGCGACGCGCGGATGACCATCATGAATCCCGATGGCGCACTTGACACATGGCACCTCACCACAGGCGACATGTACTTCATCCCGCGCGCGTACCCACACCACATCGAGAACCTGGGCACCGGCGACTGGCATTTCCTCATCTTCTTCGACCAGCCCTTCCCTGCCGACATCGGCTACCGTGCCTCGGCGAGCGCGTACTCCCGCGAGGTGCTCGCAGCGACGTTCGACACCCATATCGACGATCTGCCCGAATTCCCCTTTACCCCAGCTGATCCGCTTGTGGTGAGCCGCGGCAACCCCGTCGACTGAGGATGGCGTTCAGGGCGGCTGTGATCGGTGGTTCTCTCGGTGGGCTGGCAGCCGCCAACGAACTGACGGCCATCGGAGCCGATGTCGCGGTGTACGACCGCTCGGCCGGACTACGCGGGCTACGTCGCCTTCCGCGGACTGGAGCGGATCGTCTCTGCCCGAATATCTTCGGACGCTGATGGCCGAACGGATCACCATCTTCGTTCCGGGACTGCAGATGCACGTGGACGGCGACAGCTATGCAGCCCCGCCGCCGATACGGGATCCGGAGGGCACCATGGGCGTAGATTCTCGGTGTCATGACCGTCGCCATCGACAAACTGGACGTCGCCGACCCTGCCGACGCCTGGGCGCGGGCCGGGTTCTCCGTCGATGGTGACGGCCTCTGCCGCGTCGGCAGCGTCGGTATTCGGCTGGTCGGGCGGGACCGTGGCACCGGCATCATCGGGTGGTCGCTGCACGGGCCCGCCCCGGACATCGCCGAGCTCGACGGCATCCCCACGGCCGCGTCTCAGCAGGACAGGGTCGCAACGGCGACACATCGGAACGGCGTCACCGCGATCGACCATGTCGTGCTGATGTCGCCGGACCTGTCACGCACCGTCGCGTCCATGGCGAGCATCGGTGTGCATCCCCGCCGGACGCGCGATGCCGAACTCGGCGGCCGTTCGATCCGCCAGATCTTCTTCCGGTTCGGCGAGGTGATCGTCGAGGTCGTCGGCTCCCCCGACACGGCCGATACCGGGCCGTCGTCGCTGTGGGGTATCACCTACACCGTCGCGGACCTCGACACGACGGCCGCGTTCTTCGGTGATCGCACCTCCGCGGTGAAGGCGGCGGTGCAGCCAGGCCGGCGGATCACCACCCTGCGTCATCGCGACCTCGGAATGTCGGTCCGCACCGCGATGATCTCGGCGCCTATCCTCACCGCATGAACGAAGACGTCGTCGTCATCCACACCGACGGCGGTTGCCGGCCCAATCCCGGTCCCGGCGGTTGGGGCGCGGTGCTCCGACACCGCGACCGGGTCCGGGAGATGTTCGGCGGCGAGGCGGGCAGCACGAGCAACAACCGCATGGAGCTGACGGCGCCGATCATGGCGCTGGAGGCGCTCACCAGGCCGGTGGTCGTGCACCTGCACACCGACAGCACCTATGTCCGCAACGGCATCACCAAGTGGGTGCTGGGCTGGGAGCGCAACGGCTGGTTGACCGCGGCGAAGCAGCCGGTCAAGAACGTCGACCTGTGGCAGCGGCTCCAGGCGGCCTGCGCGCGCCACCAGGTCACCTGGTTCTGGGTGAAGGGGCACTCGGGCGTCGCCGACAATGAACTGGCCGATGTGTTGGCAACCCGCGGGATGCGTGAAGCGATCGACGGCCTGACCGTCAGCTGAGCACAGCCACCACGGCGGTGATCACGGGCACTGACACCGCGGTGGTGATCAGGGTGACGTCGCGGGCGAGCGACTCGCTGCGGCGGTACACCGACGCGTAGGCATTGATGTTCTGTGCGGAGGGAAGTGCCGCGAGCACGGTCACCAACAGCAGCTGCTCGTCGTCGGCGCCGAACACCCACCGCGCGAGCGCGTAGGCCACCGCGGGCATGGCGACCAGCTTGAACGCCGAGGCGATACCGACGTCGAGCCGGTCGGCGCGCGCCTTCTCGCCGATGCCCGCGGTCAGGGAGATGCCGAACGCCAGGAGCACCGTCGGGATCGCGAGGTCGGCCAGCAGCTCGAACGGATCTGCGAGCGGACCCGAGATGTCCAGGCCGGTGGCGGCCAGCGCCAGGCCGATGGCGCTTGCCGCGATGATCGGGTTGGTGACCAGCGTCTTGAGCTGACGGCCGGCCGACGGCCTCGGCCTCACATCTGAGGTGAGGATCGCCACCCCGACGGGCGCCATCACCACGGACTGGAACAGGATGATCGCCGAGATCGCGGTGGTGTCACCGAAAACGTAGGCGCTGAGCGGGATTCCGAGGTTACCGGCGTTGACGTACGAGCCGGTCCAGGACGCGATGGTGGCGTCGCCCCTGGCGCGGCGGCGGATCAGCGTGAAGACGGCGTAACACATTGCGAACGACGAGAAGCAGGCCAGCGCGGACACCAGCAACGGCAGGGAGAAGATCTGGTCGAGGGTTGCCCGCGACAACGTCAGCAGCAGCAGGGCGGGCACGCCGATATGGAAGGCGACCCGGTTGAGCACCACACGGGCGTTCTCGCCGAGAACGCCGGTGCGTCCGACGATCGCGCCGACGCCGATGACCACACCGATGACGGCGAACGCTTCGAGGACGGCTAGCACGCGGGCAACATACTCGGTGCGCTCATAGCCTCCTAATCGGCAGAGCTGCAGGTGCCGCGGGGTGCAGCATTTTCGGGCTAGCACTACCTGTTGAGTCCGGGCAGCGTCATGGCGCGCCCCATGGGATCGCAGACAAGCTTGTCCAGGCAGCGACCGCCGACGACAGGAGTGACATATGGGTACAGCAGTCCGCGACGATCTGATTCTCTCGCACGCAGTCATCACCGCCGAAGTGAAGGCGCCGTTCGATCGCGTCGATATCGCGCAATGGCTCAAAACCCTACCGACGCATGAGTATCAAAGGTGTGCACCCGGCGACCACAAGGCCGCCGGCTACACGGTGGACGACGATGGGACGCCGATGTCCATCAACATCGAGATGATCGGCACGGGTCTTGTCATCCAGCAATATCGTTTCGACGTGGCGCAGCCCCACTACTGCCGGATGGTCTCGCTGTCGGACATTCTCACCCCGGCCGGATGGACGACCACGCAGGTGATCTGGGAACTGCGCATGGAACAACTCGACGGGGACTGCTGCCGCTACACCAACACGGTGACCTCCCACCCCACCGAAGACTTCCTGGAGTTCATCGCCGACCAGGGCCAGACATTCGCCGAGGCGGCGCAAGCTCGCCAAGAAGCCTCGGGACGGCACTGCCGGATCGAGACGCCCCGGTACGCGCAGAGCATCGCTGTCTGGGCAACGGCACGTTCCGCTGTGACCGCCTGACCGAGACACCATCCCCACCGACATGTCCGGAAGGACGGAATCACGATGACCTCTGCAGTGTTGTTCGACCATCCCGGCCCGCCCGAGGTTCTGCAGTGGCGCCCAGTGGATCCGGTGCGTCCCCGTCCCGATGAGGTGGTGATCAAGGTGACCGCTGCCGGCGTCAACAACGCCGATCTCATGCAGCGCCGGGGTCAGTACCCGGTGCCGACGTGGGCACCACGATCGTTGGGGCTGGAATGCGCAGGAACGATCATCGAAGTCGGGGACCACGTCGCGGCCTGGTCACCGGGCGACACGGTGTGCGCGCTCCTCGACGGCGGCGGGTACGCCGACGAAGTGGCGGTGCCCGCCAGCCAGGTGATGCGAGTTCCCACTGGTCTCACTGCGGTCGAGGCGGCAGCGATCCCCGAAGTTGCTGCCACCGTCTATTCCAACCTCGCGATGGTCGCGCGCCTCACCAGAGGTCAAACCGTGCTGATCCACGGCGCCGGCGGTGGCATCGGTACTTTTGCGATCCAGTGGGCCACCGCGATCGGAGCACATGTCATCACCACCGCCGGCAGCGTGGGCAAGACACGTGCAGGCCTCGACATGGGGGCACAGGTCGCGATCAACTATCGCACTCAGGATTTCGTCGCAGCCACGCTGACCGCCACGAAAGGTGCTGGTGTGAATGCGATCCTGGACGTTGTCGGTTCGGAGTATCTGGGGCGCAACATCGAATGCCTCGCGCCCGACGGTCACCTGGTTGTCATCGGGGGGAGCATGGCACCGGCGCCGCTCGACCTCGGCCTGTTGATGTCCAAACGCGCCAGCGTCACCGCCACAATGCTTCGGGCACGTCCGCCGCAACAGAAGGCCGACATCATCGCGGGGGTGACGAGAGACGTTCTACCCCTGTTCGACAGCGGTGCCGTGCGCGTCGTGGTCGACACAGTCCTGCCCCTTGCGGAAGCCGCACGCGCCCACGAACTGCTGGAATCCAAAGGCACTGTCGGCAAGGTCATTCTCGAGAACCGGAGCGGCTAGGGCAAATGCGGGAGCGCTGCCACAACGGCGCTCACTCCCACCCGACCTCGTCGGGCGTCTTGTCCGGCCGCAGCCCGCGCCACGATGGTTGACGCAACCGGCCGTCCCCGGTGCGCTCGCTGTAGCGCACCTCGCCGACCAGTTCGGGACGCACGAACGTCACGCCCCTGGCATCCTGTGTGGGAAGCCTTGTGTTGAACGGTGATTGATCGGTGTGCAACGGCTTCAGGGTGGCCTTGAGATGGGCGAGTTCCTTCTCGGTGAAGCCGGTACCTACGCGGCCGACGAAAGCCAGTCCGTCCGGACCGGGAATGCCGAGCACCAGTGCCCCGATACCGCTGCTGCGGCCGCCCTCCCCCTGGCGCCATCCGCCGATCACGACCTCCTGGGTGTTCCACAGCTTGTCCTTGATCCACGCCGACGAGCGTCGGCCTGGCTGATAGGTCGAGTCCCACTTCTTGGCGACCACGCCTTCCCACTTGCGTCCGCGGGCTTGTTCGAGCGCCTCGGGGCCGTCGCCGTCGAGCAGGTCGGGGACGATGAGACCACCACCGGCGGCGAGGGTTTCGAGGATCCTCCGGCGGTCGCGGTACTTGGCCTTCAACAGCCAGCGGCCGTCGAGGCGCAGGACGTCGAACGCCCAGAACTCGATGCGCGTGGCGCGCGCCCGGTTCTGCATCTGGCCGAAGCTCGGCACACCTTTCTCGTCGAGCGCGACGATCTCGCCGTCGAGGAGCACGTGGTGCTCGGCGAGATCGGCTGCCAGCGCCTTGAGTTGGGGGAACTCGCCGGTGACATCGCGGCCGCTGCGGGATTTCAGGCACAGCGTGCCGTGGTCGGCGTCGACGAGCAGGCGGTAGCCGTCCCACTTCCCTTCGAACGCCCACTGTTTGGCGGTGTACTTCTCGACCGAACCGTGGGTGGCGAGCATCGGCGCGAAGTCCTCGAACGTCGGATTGGCCTGATCCTTCATCCGGTGCGCGAGCCAGTTCTTGCCGTCGGTTTGAATCAATGCGTAACGGCCGTCGATCCTGCTGCCGTGCAGGGTGACGATCACCTCACCGCCCTTGGCCGGGCCGTCGGGCGGGTGGTCGTTGAACTTCTCGGTCTCGTAGGTGCCGGTGTCCCAGACGATCATGTCCCCGCCGCCGTACTCCCCTTTCGGGATGGTTCCGTGGAAGGTGAGGTACTCCAGCGGATGGTCCTCGGTATGCACGGCGAGTCGGTTCTCGGCGGGGCTTTCGGGCAGGTTCTTGGGCACGGCCCAGCTGACCAGCACACCGTCGCGTTCCAGGCGCAGGTCGTAGTGCAGCCGGCGCGCGTGGTGTTCCTGGATGACGAACCGGTCGTTGTTGCCCTTGGTGGGCGGGCGCGGCGGGACGGGCTCGGGCGTCTTCGCGGGGTCGCGCATGCTGCGGTACCTCGTGAGCCGGTCCTCGACGGGGACCTTGCCGTCGAGGTCGGCGAGCAGATCGCCGAACTGCTCGATACGTTCCAGCACCTCGTCGAAGCGCAGATGCCGCAGGTCGGGGTCGGCGATCTCGTCCCAGGTTCGTGGTGCGGCGACGGTCGGCTCGTCGCGCCCGCGCATCGAGTACGGCGCGATGGTCGTCTTGTTGCCGTTGTTCTGGCTCCAGTCCAGGAACACCTTGCCGTCGCGCAGGCTTTTCGTCATCGTCGCGGTGACCTGCTTGGGCATCGTCTTCTCGAGCTGCTGGGCCACCCGCTTGGCGAGCACGGAGGCGCCCTGGCTGCTGATGGGCTCGTCGAGGGGCACGTAGAGGTGCAGACCCTTGCTCCCGCTGGTCAGCGGATAGACCTTGAGGCCCATGCCGGTGATGAGGTCGCGCACCTCGTGGGCGACCTCGCAGAGCTGGCGGAAGGTGACGCCGTCGCCGGGGTCGAGGTCGAACACGACGCGGGTGGCCGGCCCAGGGGTGAGTGCGCCCGGCTCGCCGACGAACCGCCACTGCGGGACATGCACCTCCAGGGAGGCCTGCTGCGCGAGCCAGGCAAGGCCTTCGCGGGTGTTGATCAGCGGATAGGTGGTGGTACCGGACTTGTGCACGATCGTGCCGCGGTCCAGCCAGTCCGGGGCCGAGCTGGCTAGCTGCTTTTCGAAGAACTCCAGCTCCCCGACGCCGTTGGGCCAGCGTTTGCGGGTGACGGCGCGCCCGGCGATGTGCGGCACCATCGCCTCGGCGACGTCGACGTAGTACTCGAAGACCTCGGCCTTGGTGGTGCCCGTGGCGGGGTAGAGCACCTTGTCCGGGTTGGTCAGCCGCACCCGCCCGTAGTGATCCACCACGTCACGGTATTACCCGCTGCGCGCGGCGGCAGTAACGCAGTGGCGGGATTTCTCCCGTTTCGCCGCCGTGGCGTTACTGCCGCGAGCCTGTCGGACGTCGCACGCACACTTCGTCCATGGGGGAGCCGTTCATCGGCAGCGAAGCGTTGGCAGCAGGCCGGCTGACCAGGCATGCGTTGCGGAGCAGGTACGTCGCTCTGCACCAGGACGTGTACATCGCACAGGGCATCGAGGTCACCGCGGCCGTCCGCGCCAAGGCGGCCTGGCTACGCTCGCGCCGGCGCGGCATTCTCGCCGGCTTTTCCGCAGCGGCGGTGCACGGTTCGAAATGGATCGACCCGAACCGTCCGGCGACCATTCTGGACACCAATCACCGCGCCGTCCCGGGCGTCCAGGCATGGGGCGGCAGCATCGGTGACGACGAAGTCTGTCGTATCGCAGGCATGCGCGTGACATCGCCGCCCCGCACTGCGCTCGACCTGGCCAGGCGCTATCCCCTCGACACGGCGGTCGTCGCGGTCGATGCGCTGGCGAACGCGACCCGTCTGAAGATCGCCGACGTCGACCTACTCGTCGAGCGCTATCGCGGCGGACGGGGTCTCGTCGCGGCGCGTGCCGTGCTGGACCTCGTCGACGGTGGCGCCGAATCATCGCGTGAGACGGCGCTGCGGCTGCAACTGATTCGTGCGGGACTTCCCCGGCCGCAGACTCAGATCGTGCTCCGCGGTGAGTATGGCGAAATCGCTGCCGTCTTCGACATGGGCTGGGAGAAGGCCAAAGTCGCCGTCGAGTACGACGGCGATCATCATCGGACGAGCCGCAGGCAGTTTCACCGCGACATCGAACGAATGGAAGCGGCGCATCATTTCGGCTGGGTGGTCGTCCGCGTCACTGCAGCCGACACCGAGGGCAGCGTCATTCGACGGGTACAACGGGCTCTTGCGGGGCGACAGTAACGCGGCGGCGGCTTTTCGAGCGATCCGCCGCCGTGGCGTTACTGTCGCCGCGCCCCCGCCTTGATCCCTAGTTCAGCCGCTCGCCCGTCTGCGGATGGAACAGGTGCACCGCGCCCTCGGGATGCCGGCGCAACCGCACCGTGTCGGCCAGCCTGGGCGCCGTGCGCGGATTGCACCGGGCCACCAGATCGACGCCCGACCCGGAGCTCGAATGGGTGTAGACGTAAGCCTCACTGCCGAGGTCCTCGACCAGGTCGACCACGACCTCCACGCCGCCGGAGTCGGCGATCTCGAGTTGCTCAGGCCGGATTCCGAAGGTGACCTCGGACAGGCCCGCCTCGCTGATCTTGGTCAAGTCCTCGCGTTGAAGTTCGAGCGTGGAGTCACCGACCTTCACACCGTCGGGCGCCACCGGCAGGGTGACGAGGTTCATCGCAGGTGAGCCGATGAACCCGGCGACGAACGCGTTGGCCGGCCGGTCGTACAGCTCGTTGGGCGCGGCGAACTGCTGCAACTTGCCGAACCGCAGGACGGCCACCCGGTCACCCATCGTCATGGCCTCCACCTGATCGTGGGTCACGTAGACGGTGGTGGTGCCCAGACGGCGCTGCAACGCCGCGATCTGTGTTCGCGTCTGCACCCGCAACTTGGCATCCAGGTTCGACAGCGGTTCGTCCATACAGAAGACCTGCGGCTCCCGGACGATCGCGCGCCCCATGGCCACGCGCTGCCGCTGACCGCCCGACAGCTTGGCGGGTTTGCGGTCCAGGAACTCGGTCAGATCCAGGATCTTGGCCGCCTCCTCGACCTTGCGGCGCCGTTCGTCGGCCGACACGCCCCGCAGCTTGAGCGCGAAACCCATGTTCTCGGCGACGGTCTTGTTCGGATACAGCGCGTAGTTCTGGAACACCATCGCGATGTCGCGGTCCTTCGACGGCACGCCGACCATGTTCTTGCCGCCGATCTCGATGGCGCCCTCGTCGATCTCCTCGAGTCCGGCGAGCATGCGTAGCGCGGTGCTCTTACCCGAACCGGAAGGCCCGACCAGCACCACGAATTCGCCGTCGGCGATGTCGAGGTTCAGCGAATCCACCGCGAGTTTGTCGGATCCCTCGTAGATGCACGAGGCGTTCTTGTAGGTGATCGATGCCATTGGTCCCCTCCTGTGAATTGACCGCGCTTTACTTGATCGCGCCGAACGAGAGCCCACGCACCAGCTTGTTCTGCGCGAACCAGCCGCACAGGATCACCGGGAGCGCCGACATGGTGGCGGCCGCCGACAGGACGGCCCAGTACTGTCCCTCGCCCGCGATGAACCCGACGAGGTAGACGGGCATGGTCTGGGCGTTGACCGCGGTCAGGTTCACCGCGAAGAAGAATTCGTTCCACGCGAAGATCACGCAGATCAACGCGGTGGCAGCGATACCGGGTGACACCAGCGGCAGGATCACCTCGCGCACCGACCGCCACAGGCTGGCGCCGTCGAGGCTGGCCGCCTCCAGCAGCTCACCCGGCACCTCGAGGAAGAACGACCGCATCATCCACACCGCGATCGGCAGGTTCATCGCGGTGTAGAGGATGACCAGCGCCCAGATGTTGTCCAGCAGGCCGATGTTCGACACGATCACGTACAGCGGCAGGATGACCGCCACAATGGGCAGCATCTTGGTGCTCATGAAGAAGAACAGGGCGTCCTGGGTCTTGCGTACCGGCCGCAGGGACAGCGCGAACGCCGCGGGAACTCCGAGCAGCAGCACGATCACCGTCGAAAGCCCGGTCGCGAACAGCGAATTGAGCATCGCCGGCCCGATGGCCTGGTCGAACACGGCCTTGAACTGGTCCAGAGTCGGGGTGAAGAACAGGGTCGGCGGGCTGGTGGCCGCATCGCCCTCCTGTTTGAAGGCGGTCAGCACCATCCAGAACACCGGGAAGAAGAACCCGAGCGCCACCAGCCAGGCCACCACGCCCCACAGACTGAACTTGCGGCTCTTCTTCTTCGGCTTGGCGGCCGGTTCGGCTGCGGCCGTGTCCTGTTCGTTGTCAACTACGGACGGAGTGGACATCTATGCCGCCTCTTCCTTGCCGGTGAACGATTTGAAGATCAGTCGCAGCGCGAAGCTGGCGATCGCCATCGTGAAGATCACGACGACCACACCCATTGCCGCGGCCTGGCCCATGTCGAAGCCCAGGAACGCTCGCTGATAGATGTAGAACGGTAGATTCGCACTCGCGATGCCGGGGCCGCCCTGCGTCATCATGTAGATGGCATCGAAGGTGTTCACCAGGTAGATCGCGCCGAGCACGACTCCCAGTTCGATGAAGCGCCGAAGGTGGGGCAGCGTCAGCTCACGGAAGAGCTGGACGGCGCCCGCACCGTCGACTCGGCCGGCCTCCAGGATGTCGCGAGGCATCGACTGGAGGCCGGCGAGGATCAGAAGCATCATGAACGGTGTCCACTGCCAGATCAGTTCGACCATCACCATCGTCAGCGGGAACTGGCCGATCCAGTCGACTCTGCCGATGCCGAACAACGACAGGATCCAGTTGAGGATGCCGTTGTTGGGATCGAGAATGGTCGTCTTCCAGATCAGCGCCGCGGCAACGGGTGTGACGAGGAACGGGGTGATGAGCAGGGTCCGCACGATGCCGCGTCCGAGGAAGGCCCGGTCGAGCAGCAGCGCGAGCCCGAGGCCGAGGAGTGCCGAGATCAGCACCACACCGACGATGAGGACGACGGTGTTGAACGCCACCGACCAGAACTGGCTGTCCTTGACGACGGCGACGTAGTTCTGTATCCCGACGAACTGGCGTGATCCGGGACGGACCAGGTTCCACGACAGCGTCGAGTAGTAGAGCGTGAACAGGAAAGGGATCTGGGTGACGACGATCATGAAGATCAGGGCGGGCAGCAGCGGCCCGCGCCGTCGCCATCCCTCGGCCCGGCTCACGCCGGCACCCTGGGCTGCCTTGATCTTCCGGACCCGTTCGGCCACTGCCTGTTCGCCGGCGTCGGCCTCGGTCTCAGCGGTAACGGTCATCACTTCTCCTGGTAGGTGCGGCCGACGACCTGGGCGTATTCCTGCGCTTGGTCGAGCGCGTCGTCCACCGACTTCTGTCCGGCGATCGCCGCGCTGATCTGCTGGCTCACCCGCGTCCCGAGGTCCTGGAACTCCGGGATGCCCACGAACTGGATCCCGGTGTAGGGCACCGGCTGCACGGTGGGCTGATTCGGGGTGGCGTTCTCGATCGACCGCAGCGTGAGCGGGCCGTAGGACTTCGAGATCGCCTCGTACTCGGGCAGTTCGGTGTAGGTCGACACCCGGCTGCCCGGTGGGACGCGGGCCCAGCCCAGCTTCTCGCCGACCAGCTTCATGTAGTCCTTGCTGGTCATCCAGGAGATGAACTTCCATGCGCCGTCGGGATTCTTGGCGCCCTTGGGGATGCCCAGGGCCCAGGTGTAGAGCCAGCCGGAGTTCGGCTTCTCGACGATCGGGGCCGGGAGGTAGCCGATCTTGCCCACCAGATCCGGGTATTCCTTGGGATCCTCGAGGACCGAGACCGCCGAGGTCGCGTCGTACCACATTGCGGTCTGCCCCTGGCCGAACAGGTTGGCGCACTCTTGGAAACCCGTTGAGGCCGCTCCGAGTTCGCCGAAGTTCTTGACCGTGTCGACGTAGAAGTTGACGGCCTTCTTCACCTCGGGGCTGTTGAGCTGAGCGTTCCACTGCTCGTCGAACCAGCGGCCGCCGAAGGTGTTGATGACGGTGTCCAGCGGCGCGAGCACCTCGCCCCATCCCGGCTTGCCGCGCAGGCAGATCCCGGCGCGGTCGTCGGTCTTGAGCTTCTCGGCCCACTGCGCGACCTCGGGCCAGGTGGGCTGATAGTCCGGGCTCTGGTTGACGGTGATGCCGGCGGCTTCGAACAGATCCTTGCGGTACATCAGGAACGACGATTCGCCGTAGAACGGCACCGCATACATGTTGCCCTCGTAGGACAGCGATTCCCGCAGTGACGAGATGAAGTCGTTCTCGTCGTACCCGGGGGTGTTCCTCGCGTACTCCGAGAGGTTCACCAGCCAGCCGTCCCTGGCCCACTGTGGGGTCTCGAAGTTGCTGATCATCGCGACGTCGAATTCACTGCCGCCCATCGCGGTCGACATCGTGATCTTGGCGCGCGCCTGATTCTCCGACAGCGTGATGAACTTCAGCTTGGTGCCGGGGTTTTCCTTCTCGAACTCACTCGACAGTTCCTGCGCGTCGGTCATCTGCGAGTTGGACACCAGCGCGATCGTCACCTCGTTGTCCGAGGCGCCGAGGCTGCCCGCGCCGGCGCAGCCGGCGGTGAACGTCAGGCCGGCCGCGGCCGTGCATGCGGCCAACCTGTGTAGCACTCTTCGTCGAGTCTTCACGGGGAACCTTCCTTCACAGCTCTGATGTTCGAGTCAGTAACCAACGGGCACAGTCGATGTCACAGACGAGGAGCTTCGCCAGCCCGCCCCGCAGGGCGGCCAGCGTCGCGTGGTGCTTACTGGCACCGCTGGAGATCAGCAGCGACTTGCCGCAGGCCCGGACGTCTTCGAGCGGGACCGAGACGGCGCGCTGCTGCAGGTCGGTGTCGACGGGCCTGCCGTCGGCGTCGAAGAAGCGGCCGCCGATCTCGCCGACGGCGCCCGCGGCGATCTGCTCGTCGAGCATGCGGGTGTCGAGGTAGCTGCCCTCGAACAGGGTGGTGGAGGTCGACACCGCGCCGACACCGAACAACATGACGTCGGCGCGCCTGCCCGCTTCGAGGGTCCGCGAGATCACCGAGTCGCTGCGCATGGACGCCACCGTGCCGGGGTCGGCGTACAGCGGTGCCGGCAGCCGGATCGTCTCGGCATGCAGCAGATCCGCACACCGGCCCAGAATCAGCTCGACGCCGGTCTGATAGGCCGCGCTCGACATGGCGCCGTCGAGCTGGACCACCGCGCGGCACGTCGCGACGCCGGGCGACAGTGCCGTCGCGACCGCCACCTGCTCGGGACCCCAGGTGAATCCGAGGACGTCATCAGGGGCGAGCCGACGCATGAGCAGCGCGGCAGCCGCTCGCCCGACACTCGAGAACGCCGGGGGGCGGCCGGGGGCGCCGACGTCGACTCCGTGGCCGGCCACCACCACCTCGGTGAGCCCGAACCGGGCTTCGAGCTCTCGCTCCTCGTCGGCGTGCAGATCGTCACGCAGGTCCGGCGGCACCACGACGTCGATGCGCACCAGCCCCCTGGCCTTGGCGCGTGCCACCAGCCGGCCCGCGGTGGGCCGGCTGACGCCCAGCCGCACGGCGATCTCCGCCTGGGTCAGGCCGTCGAGGTAGTAGAGGGTGGCGGCCCGCAGCGCCAGTCGCAGATCCTCGGGAGCGCGCGCGGCCGCCTGGCCGTTCGCTACCGATGCGGGAGCTGGCGCCACCCTCAACCCCTCTCTGAAGCGTGAGCATATGCTCACCGGTGCGTGTAGATGCTCATCACGCTAGCATGGTGAGTGTGACGCAGACAACACTCGGCTTCCGGGTCGTGACGGCCGCATGAAACTCAACGCCAGCACCCTCGACAGCATCGACGTCGCCAAGCCCACCTATCCGCGAGATGAAATCACGGTCGGCATCGTGCATTTCGGGGTCGGCGGTTTCCACCGCGCCCATCAGGCCATGTACATCGACCGCCTCCTGGAACAGGGTGGCGCCAGGCAGTGGGGCATCTGCGGGGTCGGCGTGCTACCGGCCGACCGCAAGATGGCCGACGTCCTGACCGAACAGAACGGGCTGTACACCCTGGTCCTGGAGAACCCCGACGGCACCAGAGAAGCCCGGGTCATCGGCTCGATCGTGGACTACCGCTTCGCGCCGGATGATCCCGAGGGGGTGATCGAACTGCTCGCGGCACCGACCACCCGCATCATCACCCTGACCATCACCGAGGGCGGCTATGACGTCGCAGCCATCGAGGACGACGCCGGCAGCGTCTTCGGACTGGTGACCGCAGCGCTGGGCCGGCGCCGCGACCGCGGCGTGCCCTCCCCGACGATCGTCTCCTGCGACAACATCGAAGGCAACGGCGATGTGGCCCGGGAGGCGTTCACGGCGTTCGCGGCCCGCACCGATCCCGAGCTCGCCGAGTGGATCAGCGCCCACACACGTTTCCCGAGCTCGATGGTCGACCGCATCACCCCGGTCACGACGCCGGAGGTCACGGCGAGCGTCGGCGAGGACTTCGGCGTGGAGGACGGCTGGCCGGTGGTCGCCGAACCGTTCACCTCCTGGGTGCTGGAAGACACCTTCAGCGACGGCAGGCCGGCGCTCGAAGACGTCGGGGTGCTCCTCGTCGACGACGTGACACCGTATGAGCTGATGAAGCTGCGGCTGCTCAACGCCAGCCATCAGGCGCTGTGCTATTTCGCCTACCTCGCCGGGTACCGGCTGGTGCACGATGCCGCGGGCGATCCGCTGTTCGCCGAATTCCTGCGGCGCTACATGGATTCGGAGGCCGACCCGACACTGAAGCCGGTGCCCGGCATCGATCTCGCCGAGTATAAGAAGACGCTGCTGGAGAGATTCGCCAATCCCGGTGTACGGGACACGATTGCGCGGCTGTGCTACGGGTCGTCCGATCGCATCCCGAAGTGGCTGCTGCCGGTCATCCGAGAGAACCTCCGGACCGGTGCGCCGATCCGGCTGTCCACCGCCGTCGTCGCCAGCTGGGCGCGCTACGCCGAGGGCGTCGACGAGGAGGGTGAACCGATCGACGTCCAGGATCAGTTGGCCGAGACCCTGGTCCCGCTGGCGCGCCGGCAGCGGGACAATCCCACCGCCTTCATCGAGAACCGTTCGGTCTTCGGCGATCTCGTCGACGACGAACGGTTCGTCACCACCTACGTCAATGTGCTCACCGCTCTGCATCGCGACGGCGCCCGAGCCACGCTGGAAGCCCTCCTGGACCGGGAGCCCTCGGCATGACCGATCGCGCGCTAATCATCGGTGAGGCACTGATCGACATCGTCGAACGCGATGGTGCGGTGACGGGCGAACACGTCGGCGGCAGCCCGCTGAACGTGGCGGTCGGTCTCGGGCGGCTGGGCCGTGGAGTGGACTTCCTCACCCACATCGGCGACGACGACCACGGCAGGCGCATCACCGAACACCTCGGGTCCTCCGGTGTCGAGCTGGTCAACGGCAGCACAGGCGCTGCCCGCACGCCGACGGCGCGGGCGAAACTGGACGCCGCCGGGTCCGCGCAGTACGAGTTCGACATCGACTGGCAACTCAGCGGGACGCCGGAGGTGCCGCCGCCGCTGGTCGTACACACCGGGTCGATCGCCACGGTGCTCGAGCCCGGGTGCCTGGCGACGGCCGCGCTCGTCGACACCTATCGGCCGTCGGCCACCGTCGCCTTCGACCCGAACGTGCGTCCCGCGCTCATCGACGACCCCCACGCGGCGCGCACCCGGATCGACCGACTCGTCGAACACTGCGATGTCGTCAAGGTCAGCGACGAGGACCTCCGCTGGATCGACCCCGACCATTCGCCGAAACAGATCGCCCGGACGTGGCTTTCGCTCGGACCGTCCATCGTCGCGGTGACCCTCGGCGGTCAGGGAGCGTTCGCGATGTGCGAGGCGGGGTCGGCGCGGGTGGCCGCGATGCCCGTCGATGTCGTGGACACCGTCGGCGCGGGTGATGCGTTCATGGCCGGATTGATCGACGCGCTGTGGACCCTCGACCTGCTCGGCGCAGCGCGCCGCACAGCTCTGCGCGCGATCGGGCTGGACGGTCTGACCGTGATGCTGCAGACCGCCGCGCTGAACTCCGCGCTGACGGTGGCCAAGGCCGGTGCCGACCTGCCGGACCGTACTACCCGCGATGCGGCGCGAACATCGGCCATACTGGGCTGATGCGGTCCATCTGGAAGGGTTCGATCGCCTTCGGCCTGGTGAACGTCCCGGTCAAGGTCTACAGCGCCACCGAAGACCATGACATCAAGTTCCACCAGGTGCATGCGAAGGACAACGGCCGGATCCGGTACAAGCGGGTCTGCGAGGTTTGCGGCGAGGTGGTGGAATTCCGCGACATCGCCAAGGCCTTCGAATCCGACGATGGGAAGTCGGTGATCATCACCGACGAGGACATCGCCACGCTGCCGGAGGAGCGCAGTCGCGAGATCGAGGTCCTCGAGTTCGTACCTGCCAGTGACCTCGACCCGTTGATGTACGACAAGAGCTACTTCCTCGAGCCCGACGGCAAGTCGTCGAAATCGTATGTGCTGCTTGCCAAGACGCTTTCCGAGACCGACCGCGTGGCGATCGTGCACTTTGCGCTGCGCAACAAGACCCGGCTGGCGGCGTTGCGGGTCAAGGACTTCAGCAAGCGCGACGTGATGGTCATCCACACCCTGCTGTGGCCCGACGAGGTCCGCGATCCCGACTTCCCGGTGTTGGACAAGGAAGTCGAGATCAAACCGGCCGAGCTGAAGATGGCCGGCCAGGTCGTCGAGTCGATGACCGACGACTTCAACCCGGACCGCTATCACGACGACTACCAGGATCAGCTGCACGAGCTGGTGCAGGCCAAACTCGAGGGCGGCGAGGCGTTCGCCGTCGAGGAGCAACCGACCGAGCTCGACGAGACCGAGGACGTATCGGATCTGCTCGCCAAACTCGAGGCGAGCGTCAAGGCGCGCCGGTCCGGCGGTCGGTCCGACTCCGACTCGGATGCCTCGGACGACGACTCGGACGACGAGAAGCCGGCCAAGAAGGCCCCGGCGAAGAAGGCGGCCGCCAAGAAGGCTCCGGCGAAGACCGCGGCCAAGAAGGCTCCGGCCAAGAAGACCGCGAAGAAGGCCGCCGCAAAGAAGTCGTGAGATGAACTAGAACCTGTTCCAGAAATCGGCCACTCCCCACCCGCGACGCTGCTAGCGTGACGCCGGCGAGGGAAGTGAGGACACGTGATTCTGGACAGATTTCGGCTCGACGATCGGGTCGCGGTGGTCACCGGTGCAGGCCGCGGACTGGGAGCCGCGATCGCGGTCGCCTTTGCGGAAGCCGGTGCGGACGTGCTGATCGCGGCCCGCACACAGGCTCAACTCGACGAGATCGCCGAACAGATTCGCAGTACCGGGCGGCGCGCCCACGTGGTCGTCGCCGACCTGGCACACCCCGACGCGACAGCGGGGCTCGCCGCGGCCGCCGCCGAGGCGTTCGGGAAACTAGACATCGTCGTCAACAACGTCGGCGGCACCATGCCCAACGCGCTGCTCGGCACATCCACGAAGGACATGCGCGACGCGTTCACCTTCAACGTCGCCACCGCCCATGCACTGACCACCGCCGCGGTACCGATCATGCTCGAGCACTCCGGCGGCGGCAGCATCATCAACATCACCTCGACGATGGCGCGGCTGTCCGGTCGCGGCTTCGCGGCCTACGGCACCGCGAAGGCCGCCCTGGCGCACTACACCCGTCTCTCGGCGCTCGACCTCTCACCGCGGGTCCGCGTCAACGCGATTGCGCCCGGGTCGATCCTCACCTCGGCGCTCGACATCGTCGCGAGCAACGACGAGCTGCGCGAACCCATGGAGAAGGTCACCCCGATGCGTCGCCTCGGCGATCCGGTCGACATCGCCGCGGCGGCGGTCTACCTCGCGTCGCCGGCCGCGAGTTACCTGACCGGTAAGACCCTCGAGGTCGACGGCGGCCTCACCTTCCCGAACCTCGACCTGCCCATCCCCGACCTGTAGAGGACACATATGGCGATCCGCGTCGCACACATCGGCACGGGCAACGTCGGCGGTCATGCGCTGACCCAGCTCATCACCGATCCGCAGTTCGAACTCACCGGCGTCTGGGTCTCATCCCAGGCCAAGGCCGGCACCGACGCGGCCGACCTGGCCGGTCTGCCCGACAAGACCGGTGTGCTGGCGACCAACGATCTCGACGAGCTGCTCGCGGCGAAGCCGGACTGCGCCGTCTACACGGCGATGGCAGACAACCGGCTGCCCGAGGCACTCGAGGACTACCGCCGCATCCTGGCGGCCGGCATCAACGTCGTCGGCAGCGGTCCGGTGTTCCTCCAGTACCCATGGCAGGTTCTGCCCGACGAGCTCATCACCCCCATCGAGGAGGCGACCCGCACCGGCGGCTCGACCCTGTTCGTCGGAGGCATCGACCCCGGCTTCGCCAATGACCTTCTGCCGCTTGCCCTTGCCGGCACGTGCCAGAGCATTCAGCAGATCCGATGCATGGAGATCGTCGACTACGCCACCTACGACAGTCCGACGGTGATGTTCGACGTCATGGGCTTCGGCAAGCCGCTCGACGACCTACCGATGCTGCTGCAGCCCGGCGTGCTCAGCCTGGCGTGGGGCTCGGTGATCCGCCAGCTCGCCGCGGGTCTGGGCATCGAACTCGACGAGGTGACCGAGTCCTACATCCGCGAGCCCGCGCCCGAGGACTTCGACATCGCATCCGGTCACATCGCGAAAGGCACTGCGGCAGCCCTGCGTTTCGAGGTCCGCGGCGTGGTCGACGGCAACGCCGCGGTGGTGCTCGAGCATGTCACGCGCCTACGTGAGGACCTCTGCCCGGATTGGCCCCAACCGGCGCAGGAGGGTGGGTCCTACCGCATCGAGATCACCGGCGAACCGACGTACACCATGGACCTCTGTCAGAGCAGTCCGAACGGCGATCACAACCGCGCCGGCCTGGTCGCCACCGCCGCGCGAATCGTCAATGCGATACCCGCCGTCGTGGCGGCACCACCGGGGATCACGACCACGCTCGCTTTACCTCTCATAACTGGTAAAGGGCTGTACGCTGCTGAACAGAAAGCTGTAAGCCGATAGAAGGGCTGCCTATGCGTACCGCTCTGCGCTTCCTCGTTCCCCTCGCTGCAGCCGCGGGCGCCGCCGCCGCGATCGTGGCCGCCCCGACCGCGGCCGCCGCGCCGCCGCCGGACCCGAACGCGCCGTGCCTCAACGTGGCCCCGAACGCCCTCGGCGAGCAGACGCAGACCTGTCCGCCGTGGGACACGCAGTTCGCCACCCAGCCGAGCCAGATCCATGACCAGTCGACGTTCCTGTACCCGGGCTTCGACTCCTATTACGGTCCTGCGACCGTCGTGAACTGGGGCTGACACCATGGTGAAGGCACTCTGCGTGGTCGCGCCGCTCGTCGCCGCCGGTGCGGTACTCCTCGCACCGGGCGCGCTCGCCCAACCCAACTGCGTCAACACCGGTCAAACCGCCTTCGGCGGGTCGACCACCGTGTGCCAGAGCCCGGGCAACGCACAGATCACCACCTCCCCGGGCGAGATCCCGGGGGCCTCCACGTACCTCTACCCGTACGGCGACTACTACTACGGTCCCGCACTGGTCGTTGACTGGCCTTAGGAAGTAGCCATGCGAACTCCCGTTCGCTATCTGGCGCCGTTCGCGATCGCCGTGGCGATCGGCACGCTCTCCGGAGCGCCGATTGCCGCGGCCACACCGAACTGCGTCAACACCTCACCCACCACCACCGTGTGTGAAACCGGCGGAAGCACCCAGATCGTCACCTCGCCGCCTCCGATGAACTACGGGAACTTCGGGTTCCCGTATTACGGCTACGGCCTGGGACTCGGCGGGGTGTTCATCGGCATCTAACATCCGACGCGACATCGTCGGACGTCAGTGCGTTTCGTCCGCCAGTTTTCGGCTAACCTCACTTTTCTATTCGTGTCACCGGATCGAAAAGGAGGAGGCGGGTGCTGCCACCCATCGAGACCCGCCAGCGGCCGACCTGGCTGCTGCTCGGTCCCGCGTTCGTCGCCGCGATCGCCTACGTCGACCCCGGCAACGTCGCGGCCAATGTCAGCGCGGGCGCTCAGTTCGGCTTCCTGCTCGTCTGGGTGATCGTGCTGGCCAACGTCATGGCCGCTCTGGTGCAGTATCTGTCGGCCAAACTGGGGCTGGTCACCGGCCGTTCGCTGCCCGAGGCCGTCGCCGACAACACCCGTACGCCCACGCGGATCGCGTACTGGCTGCAGGCCGAACTGGTCGCCATGGCCACCGACCTCGCCGAGGTCGTCGGCGGCGCGATTGCTCTGCACCTGCTGTTCGATCTCCCCCTGCTCCTAGGCGGCGTCATCACCGGTGCGGTGTCGATGGTGCTGCTCGCCATCCAGAACCGCCGCGGCCAGAACGTGTTCGAGCGCGTGATCACCGGTCTGCTGATGGTCATCGCCGTCGGCTTCCTCACCAGCCTCTTCGTCAAGACACCGGCGGCGGCCGATGTGGCGGGTGGGCTGATACCACGGTTCGAAGGCGCCGAGAGCGTGCTGCTGGCCACGGCGATGCTCGGTGCGACGGTCATGCCGCATGCGGTGTACCTGCACTCGGGGCTGGCGCGCGACCGGCACGGCCATCCGGATGTCGGCCCGCAGCGGCGCCGGCTGCTGAAGGCGACGCGCTACGACGTCGGACTGGCCATGCTGGTCGCCGGTGCGGTCAACATGGCGATGCTGCTGGTGGCCGCGACCAATCTGCAGGGCATGGAGGACACCGACTCGATCGAGGGCGCGCACGCCGCGGTGCAGCAGACGCTGGGGCCGACGGTCGCGCTGTTCTTCGCGATCGGCCTGCTGGCCTCCGGGCTGGCGTCGACGTCGGTGGGCGCCTACGCCGGCGCGATGATCATGGGCGGACTGCTGCGGCGCTCCTATCCATTGCTGCTGCGCAGGCTCATCACCCTGATCCCCGCGCTGGTCATCCTCGCCATCGGGGTCGACCCGAGCCGGGCGCTGGTGCTCTCGCAGGTGGTGCTGTCCTTCGGCATCCCGTTCGCCCTCATCCCGCTGATCCGCCTGACCGGGAACCGCGACCTGATGGGCGACGACGTGAACCACCGGGTGACCAGCACGTTGGGGTGGCTCGTCGCGGCATTGATTACCCTGCTCAACGTGGTGCTGATCTATCTCACCGTGACGGGCTGAATGGAAAACGGCCTCTATGTGCGGAAACTAGCCTACATCGGCGGCAGCCACGGTTAGCATGCCGCACCACGTTAAGATAGCAGCGTGACTAAGCCTTTGCTGGACCTCGCCGAGCTGCTGCCATCCTGGACGCTGGCGTTGCGCGCCGAGCGCAAGTCCCCCGCCACCGTGCAGTCGTATCAGACTGGCGTGACGGCGTTCCTGCGCTGGTGCGAATCCACCGGAACGCCGCCAGAGCTGACCAAGGCCAACGCGCAGACCTTCGTTGCTGACCTGCTGGATAGTGGCGCCGCGCCGAAGACCGCGGTCGCCCGCCTCCTCGGCGTCAAGCAGTTCTCCGCCTGGTTGACCGCGGAGGGCGAGCTGCCCACCGACCCACTTTTCGGCATCAAGCAGCCCAAGGTGGACCGCAAGGTCGTCGAGGCCCTGACCGACGATCAGCTGCGCGCGCTAATCAAGGCGTGCTCGGGCAAGGGCTTCACCGACCGCCGCGACGAGGCGATCGTGAGGCTGATGGCCGAGACCGGGGCCCGCGCGGGCGAGGTGGTCGGGCTCGACGTCGGCGATGTCGACCTCCACCACGGCATGGTCACCATCCGGCGCGGCAAAGGCGGCAAGGGCCGCACCGCACCCATCGGCCCGCAGACCGCGACGGCGATCGACCGCTACCTCAGAATGCGCCGCACCCACCGCCTAGCCGACACGCCCAAGCTGTGGCTCGGGGCCGACAACTGGCGGGACTTCAACTATCACGGCCTGCGCCACGCGCTGCAGCGTCGCGCCGAAGCAGCGGGCATCGACGGCTTCCACCCCCACAAGATGAGACACACGGCCGCGACCAGATGGCTCCGCGCGGGCGGTAGCGAGGGCGGGCTGATGGCACTGGCGGGGTGGCAGACGCGAGAGATGCTCGACCGCTACACAGGTGCGTCGGCGTCGGAGCGCGCCGCCGCGGAGGCCCGCAAGCTGGGCTTGGGTGACCTGTGATGGACGAGTTCGACGCGCCCGATCAGAAGGTTCTCGTCGCCCGCTGCACACGGTGCGACGGGTTCGTGGGCGAGCTGTGGGCGCAGGGCTGGAACGGCGACCTACGGGACTGGTCCGCCGCCGGCCGGACGTGCGCCTGCCCGACAGTCACACCGCCGCACTCGGATGCGGTGTCCGCCGCGATCGCTCGCGCCCGCCGTACCCATCAGTCTGTGACCGTCCGACTCCGGTAGCACGGCGCAAATCTGACCACCCCGCGGCGGGGAAAGGGGTTTACGCGCGCGCGCACGCGTAAAGGCCCCTCCGGGGCGAGTACAGCGCTCAGCAGCGTTGCACGCCGCTCCTGTTAGGATTGAACCAAGTTCAAACAAGCTCTCTCGATCGAGGCGCGCGCGGCGCCACCCGCACGGTGCAGAGCGGCTGTGCAGACCGAAAGGTTTGCACCGTCATGCCTCTGTCCGCCAGCGAGCGCCGTCTCCGGGCGCAGATCGCGGCCAACACCTCGTGGTCCCACACCGAGGACCGGACCGCCCGCACCGCGCCGGCGTCAAGGGCGTTCCTGGACCGCTTCGAGAAGCAGGTCGACCCCGATGGCACGCTGACGCCCCAGGAGCGCGCCAAGCGCGCCGAGAACGCGCGCAAGGCGTACTTCCAGCAGTTGGCCTTTCGCAGCGCCAAGGCGCGCCGCGCCCGCAATGGCGGTGCCGCGTGACCGCCGCCGCCAGCATCGACAACCTGCTAACTGAGGTCTACCAGCACCTCGACCTCCGGACGGCAGCGCACCGCTGGGCCGACGACGACTACCGGGTTCTCCCGGTTGACCGCCAGACCAAGCGGCCGCTGATCCGGCACGGCGTGCACGACGCCACCACCGACCACGAGCAGATCGACCTGTGGTGGGACCAACACCCGCGCGCCAATGTCGCGGTGGCGGTCCCCGACGACCAGGTGGTGGTCGACGTCGACGCGTACCACGGCGGCCTCGAAACCATCGTCGGGCTGCTGGCGAAGCACGGGCCGCTGCCGCCGACGAAGTTTCACGTCACCGGCGGCGACGATGGCACCGGCACCAGCACGCACGACTTCTTCACCGTCGAACCTGCTGCGCGCGAACGCATCAAGCAGTCGTCGCTCGGCACCGGCGTGGACATCCGCGTCGGCGGCAAGGGGTACGTCGTGGTCCACGGCCTGCACGCCTCGGGCCGCTGCTATGTCAACATGACGCCGGGTGTGGTCGCGGCGCCGCTGCCGCACGAGTGGTACGCACTGATCGCACCCGAGCCGAAGTCGGTTACATCGCAACAGGAGTGGCACGACGACAGCGCCAGCCTGGATAACCCGTGGCTGCGCGCGAAGGTGCAGAACGAACTCCACCTGCTGGCCACCTGCCCCGAGGGCGGCGGCCGCTGGGGCAGCCGGAACCAGGAGCTCAACAACGTCGCGCTGAACCTCGCCACGTACCGCCGGATCGACCGGGAATGGCTGCGGGGCCAGCTCATCTCCGCGATGGAGTCCAACGGCTACGCCGCCACCGACGGACTGCACAAGATCGAGGGGACGATCAACAGCGCGTTCGGCGCCGCAGACGCCAAGCCGGCCGGCAAGGTCCAGCCGCCCAGCCAGCACGTCGGCGACGCTGCACAGATCGACGATCCCTACGCGGGATCCTCGACCGCGAGCCCAACGCCGCCGCCGGGCGGTAACCCCCAGCCCCTTCGGGGGCAGCTGCGGCAGGCCGAACTACTCGCCCAGGAGAAGCGGGACGAGCTGGTGCACGTGCACGGCCTGGGCTGGTTCTTCTGGGATGGCCAACGGTGGGCCGCCGACGACCGCGGGATGTGCAAGCAAGGCATCTACGAGGTCCTGCGCGACCAGTGGCGGCACGCCTTCGCCAACCCCGAGCTGGCCCGCGAGCTCAAACAGTGCAGCAGCGCGACCGCGGTCCGTGGCATCGCCGAGCTGGCCGCCGCGCTGCCCGAGTTCGCCGCCACCGTCGACGACCTCGACGCCGACCCGCACCTCCTCAACGTCGCCAACGGCACGCTGGACCTCCACACCGGCGAGCTGCGGCCCCACGACCCGGCCGACCGCCTGACCAAGGTGTGCCGCGGTGCTTATCACCCTGCCGCATCAGCGCCGCGGTGGGACGCGTTTCTAGCGCGGGTGCTGCCGGACGCCGCGGTGCGCGGATTCGTGCAGCGCCTCTTCGGGATGGCACTGATGGGCGAGGTCCGTGAGCACGTGCTGCCGATCTTCACCGGCACCGGCCGCAACGGGAAGTCCGTGAGCTACAAGGCTCTTCTGTTCGCGATGGGCGACTATGCCGCGACCGCCGACCCGGAGCTCTTCATGTCCCGCGAGGGCGCGCACCCGACCGGTGAGATGGACCTCATGGGTCGCCGCCTGGTGGTGGTGAGCGAGTCCAACAAGGACCGCCGCCTCGATGAGGCGAAGATGAAGCGGCTCGTCGGTGGCGACCCGATCAAAGCGCGGTACATGCGCAAGGACTTCGTCGAGTTCATGCCGGCGCACACCGCGGTCCTGGTGACCAACCACCTGCCGCGGGTGTCGGGAGACGACCCCGCCACCTGGGCCCGTATCCGCGTGATCCCGTTCGACGTGGTGATCCCGCCGCACGAGCAGGACCCGGGCCTCGACGCCAAGCTCGAACTCGAGGCTGACGGCATCCTGGCGTGGGCCGTCACGGGCCTGCGCGACTACCTCGACCGCGGCCTCGACGAGCCGACCAGCGTCCGGTCCGCGACCGACACCTACCACCGCGACTCCGACGCGGTCAGCCGGTTCATCGCCGACTGCTGCGAGGTCGGAGCGAATCGCAGTGCCACAACTGCCGAGCTGCATCAGGCGTGGGTGGCGTGGCAGCAGGACGACGGCTGCGACCCGATGGGGTTGCTGAACTTCGGCAAAGCAATTGACGCGAAGGGGTTCACGGCCAAGCGCACGAGGCGCGGCGCTGAACGTTTCGGAATCGGGATCAAGCCGCCGGCAACGGAATTCGACGAAAACAGCCTCTCATCTGTGGGGACGTCCAAAGAGGAGAGCTGGGACAGGGGGAATCAGCAAGATAGCGGTGACGACTGTGACGAGTTGTCAGGTTCCGCCCATACGCGCGCACATATGACAACTCATAGCGGGGAGTCGCCACACTCGTCACACGCAGTCCCCGGCGGCATACGGGTGCACGGCCCCGGCCGCTGCCCGGACTGCTCATTCCACACACCGACGCAGGGTCACAGCGCCGACTGCCCGCAGAAGGGCAAGCCGTGAACACCAGGGTCTACGAGCTGTACCCCACGGCCGGCGGCGGCTTCTCCGCGAAGACCGCCGACTATCGCGGCGCCGTGTTCGTGGTGGCCGCGACGTCGGTGCGCCAGGCGTATGCGGTTGCCCATAAGGCGGTGTGGATCAACCCCGATCACACGCATCCGGTCGGCATCATCTCGATCCTCGGCACCGGAACCACCCTGTGGTGCGGCTGCTCAGGTCACCACATCTCCGGGGGTTCAGTACGGCACGGAGACGGGATACGGGCGATTAGGACGGCGATCGCCGCCCACCAATGTGATCAACCGAAGGAGTAATACAGATGGAACCCAACGAGACGAACGACGAGATCACGCGCCGCGTCCGGGAGAACCTCCGCGACGACATGGTGCTGGTGGCGCTGCCGAGGGACATGGTGATCGACCTCGGGCGGCGGCTGTTGCAGGCGGTCAGCCCGGCGCCGGCCGACTGGAGCACCATTCAGGGCTTCCGCATCGACGACATCGGCGCGACCGCCGATGAGTGACACGAACATCGGTGCCGCGCTCATCGAGGCGGCCCGGCTTTTTGACGGCACCACATCCGGCGCGGCCGCCACCGAGGCCGCGGTGCTCACGATCGGCGCACCCGCTCATATCGTCGCGGCGGTGGCCGGGTGGCTGGCGCGCACCGCCGCGGGCCACCTCAACTCGCCGTGTGCCGAAAGCTGGAATGACGCCGACGACGCCGAGGCCGACGCGATCATCGACGCCGCGATGAGCGGCATTCACCACGGCGGCCGCAGGGTGGGGCCGAACCTCCCGAGAGAGGCCGACCGGGCCATGACCGCGCTGACGTGGCTGGCCCGCGAGCGCGACGACGCCGGGCGGATGGCGCTCGCCGGGACATGGAGCCAGAACCCCGAAAAAGCACTCGCGGTCGCGCTGGCTGGCGTGCAGTTCGTGCGGCTGCTGGCCGATATGACCGGCGACGCGGAATCCGCGATCGACGGCCTGACGGTCGAGCTGATGGCGCTGGCGACCGGCGGGAGTGTCGCATGAACTCGGTGACTGACAACTGCAGCATTCGGTCGTGGACCTGGAACCCAGCCGGGGAGACGGTCAACTTCGCGATCGAGCTCGACGCCGGCCCGCTGCGAGACCCGGCCACCGCCGAGACCGAGATCGCCCGTGCCGTCGAACGATTCGAGAAGTCGTTGCGGGCGCTGGTGGCACCACCGGGACGCACCGACAAGCGAGGAAAGGGCGAGCGATGACCATGGAAGGCATCGGGCCGCAGTTCCCGAACGACAAGCGCGGCTTGCTCACGTTCGAGTGGCTGCCCGCAGATCTGCAAAACGCCGAGGACGCAACGCAAGCCGCCGACCACGAGCGCTTCGGCCAGCGCGCCGAGCGCGACGCCATCGGCCGCGGCGCGTTCCGCAGACCGGCGACACCCGCCGAACGGGCACTGCTGCAACACCTCGGCTACTCCCTGCCGACGCAGCTGTGGACGCTCGTCAACTACCCGTCGGCCGGCATCCGTTACCGCCGATGGTCACAACTGGAGAACCAGACCCCGAATACCGAGGAGGAATCATGACCACACCCACCGCCGCACCGACGACCGGACCTGCCGAGGAAGTCGGACCCGCCGCCATCGCCGACGACACCGAAACGGCACCCCAGACCGACGCTGGCGAGTCCGACGACGGCGACAAGCCGAAGGGTGTCAGGGCGAAGATCGACGCGCTGGAGGGCGAACGGGACGGCCTGCGGGCGCAGCTCGACGCCGCGCACGCCCAGGCGTTCGACCGGGCCGTCGAAAGCCTGGGTCTGCGACCGGAATTGATGCGAGCCGCCGGGTTGTCGGTCGCCGACCACCTGACCGAAGGTGGTGCCATCGACGTCGATGGCCTGCTCGCCGCGGCCGACAGCAAGAGGGCCGAGCTGGGCCTGCCGCGCGCGCCGCGGCCCAACCCGGTCGCCGGGCGCAACCGTGAGGAGGCGCTCGGGAGCGAGACCCGGTCGCTGGGCCAGATCCTCAAGGAGACGGTCTGCCCCACCGGATAGAATGGAGACCGGGCCAGCGTGAACGCCGCGGGATCGCTGGCCCGGATTCTTCGATCTGGGCCGCCGGGATGGCGCACCCCGCGAACGATCGGCTGACGCAGCCGACTGCGGGTGACTACACAACACGTCTATCCCGAAGTAGGTGAAAAGCCATGTCCCAGAGCACCATCAACGCCGCGAGCATCCTGCGGCCAGAAGAAGTCCACGAGCTGGTGATCCAGCCGCTGACCACGGAATCCGTTGCGTTCCAGGCCAGCACGGTCGTGCAGACGAACTCCCACGACTACCGCATCCCGATCCTGACCGGCGACCCCGACGTCGGCTGGACCGCCGAGGGCGCCGAGATCACGGCCGACGACGCCGACCTCGGCGAGGTCGTCGTGACACCGCGGAAGGTCGCCGGCATCACCGTCGTGTCGAACGAGCTCGCGGCCGACTCCTCGCCCGAGGCGACCCGCGTCATCGGCGACCGCCTGGTGCAGTCGCTGCGGCGCAAGATCGACGCCGCGTGGTTCGGCAACACCACCGCGAACGGCCCCGCCGGTCTCGGCTCGATCGCCGCGTCGAACGTGTACGCCGGTGTCTCATACGCGAACCTCGACGCATTCCTCGAGGCCCAGGTCGCCGCGGAGAACCTGGGCCAGAAGGTGACGGCGTTCGTCACCAACCCGAACACGGTCCTCGCGCTATCGAAGATCAAGAAGGCCGCCTCCTCGAATGAGGCCTTGCTTCAGCCCGACCCGTCATCGCCGTCCGGCCGCGTCATCGCCGGGGTGCCGCTGCTGTCCAGCCCCGACGCGCCCGACAACGGGCTGGTGTGGGCTGTGCCGCAGGCAGTCTCGTTCGTCGTGGTGCGCAAAGACGTCGAGGTGGTCGTCGACACGTCCGCATTTTTCACCAGCGATCGCGTGGCAATCCGGGCCGTCGCCCGGGTCGGATTCGGATTCCCGCACGAGGCCGCACTGGTGAAGGTGAACAGGTCGGCCGCGCCGTAGCCGCTGACTCACGGCCGGACCGGGAGCCGGACGAGAGGGTTCAGCCCGTAGCCCGCTCGTGCCGGTCCGGCCGTGCCAGCAAGCAACCCAGCGCCCCCCCGGGGAGGGGCCCTCCCCCGGGCACCCCGTCGCGCGGTGGTCATAGCCGCTCAGATTCCCCGTAATACAACCCCAGACTTTCAGGAGGCCCCGAGATGGGCGTATCCGCTGGTCAGAAGCTCCGCAAGGAGTTCGATGATGCGCTGGCCCGTGCGTCGAAAGAGCTCGGCCGCCCGCTGGTGTGGGACGAGCACGAGGAGCAGTCCCTCGACGCCGCAGCAAATGCCGCCGACCGGCGCGAACAGCTCGCGAACGTCTACGCCGCCGAACTGGTCGGCGAGAAGCGGCCATCCATACTCGTCAAGCTCAGCGGCGAGATGCGGCTGCTCGAACGGGCCGCCGCCGACTTCACCCGCCGGGTCCAGATCGGCCCGGGCGTCGCCAAGAGCGCCCGCCACCAGGCCGCCGTGAAGGTGCGCTGGGACAACGAGCGCAAGCGCCGGGGGACCGATGGCTAGGTTTAGCGACGACCTCGCCGCCGGCATCGGCCCCAACGTCTACGCCGAGCTGCTCGACCGCGAGGAGGAGGTCTTCGACCGCCGCGGCGGCCGGCTCGTCCTCGTCCGCGACGGCCGGGTGGTACGCCAGCGCCAGCCCGGCCCGATGCTGGCCGCGCTCCGCGCCGGCCAGCCCGTCGAGGTCGACGACTGGCGAATCCCGAAGTGGGCCCGACCCGGCGGCGGACCGGTCCGCAATGTCAGGGTGCTCGTGCACCCCGACGGCTGGGTCCAGGACCTCGACGAGGACGAGCAGTGACCGCCCTCAACGACGCCGCCGACGCGCTGGTGTCCGTCCTGGACGGCCTCGCCCGCGGCGTCGACGCCGACGTCGCCAACCTGTTCCGATCGCTCCACGACGGACCCTGGGACGCCGCAACGAAGCGGCGCCTGATCGAGGCGCTGCGCGAGCACCTGCCGGACATGCTGCTCGGGTACGTCGGCGTGGTCTCCGACGTCACCGCCGAGTGGTACCAGGACCTCGCACCCGACGAGGAATACACGGCCGAGGTGCCGCCGGACGTCGTGGCGGCCGAGCGCATCTCGACCTCGATCGGGTGGGCGGTCAGCACCGCGACGGCCGCCGAGACCGCGGTGTCGCAGCTGCAGGGCTCGGTGCGGCGAATGCTCATGGACGGCCAGCGCGTCACCGTCGTGCACAACGCCGCCGCCGAGCGGGTGCGATACCTCCGGCACTGCAACTACGCCGCGTGCAACTTCTGCCTGGCCCTGGCCACCCGCGGCGCCGCCTACGCGAGCGCGACGTCGGCGGTCAAGGGCCACGACAACTGCAGGTGCATCGCCGTGCCGCTGCGCGGCGGGATGACCGAGTACCGGCACCCCCCGTTGGTGCGCGACGCGGAGGAGCGGTACGGCGAGGCCCGCCGCCAGATCGAGGCCGAGGGCGGATCGCCGACGCTGCAGAACATCGTCCGGCGGATGTCTCGCAGTTGACGACCGAGGAGCACCGGCGGTTAGCGCGACACGTCGCTCGTCGATGCCTACCTGCGGTTCCGGCAGTAGGCGTGGCCATTTCGGCACAAGATCGTGATTCCATTTTGAGGGATGCGTAGCAGTTGCCCGCGGGTAAATGCCTATAGTGGGGTTACCAGGCCGGGAATGACCCGCCGAGACCTCCCGGGGGCGACGAATGAACCGACAAGCTGCCGATACGAGTCTTGAACAGCAGAAGAGCGACCTGCTTGACCAGGCCATGCAGAACGCGTCCGTGTCCGCTGCGATTCAAACCTTCAACGCAGTCACGGCATTGGGCATATTGCGTCCACCTCAGCTAATTTCGACTGCACAAGCGAGGTTCAGCACATCCGGCAACAGCTGAGGCTGGCTCGATGCCGGGCTGGGGAGACATTCTTTCCGAGATCAACAACTCCGCCGACGCGGACGGCAACGTCAACATCGACGCGATCAGAGATAAGTACATCCAGCAAGTCACATCGCAGACGGGTCGCCCGCTCGTCATTTACGCAGCTGATTGGCTAAATAAGGGCGGACCCCAGACGTCAATCGATCTTGGTGACATGGTCGGTCTGATGGAGGTTTTCCGCGATCAAACCTCGCGCGAACTCGACTTGATCTTGCACAGCCCGGGCGGCCAGGCGGAGGCGTGTGACCGCCTCGTTCGATACATGCGCTCGAAGTTCGATCACGTTCGCGTCTTCATCCCAATGGGAGCCATGTCAGCGGCGACCATGTGGGCCATGGCGGCGGATGAGATCGTGATGGGCAAGCACTCTCAGCTGGGTCCGATCGATCCGCAGATCATCATGCCGACAGGCTGGACGATGCCCGCAGGTGCGTTGACAACGCAGTTCAAGGAAGCATCCGATGAGTGCTCAGCCGACCCTTCCCGATTGACCGGATGGCTTCCGACCCTGCAGCAATACCCACCGGGAATACTCAACGTCTGCGAGAACGCCGCCGAGCTAGCGAAGAACCTCGTCGAAGAATGGCTTCGCACCTACATGTTGAAGGATCACGCGGAAAAAGACGTTCTCGCAAGGGATGTCGCGCAATGGTTGGCGGATGACTCGACCCACCTCTCCCACTCGAGGGCTATAACCCGGGAAGATCTGACCGCTCAGGGACTAACCATCACTCCCCTCGAGGGCGATCAATCCCTTCAAGACGCTGTGCTCAGCGTCTTCCACGTTCTGATGCACACCTTCAACGGCACGGCCGTCAAAATCATAGAAAACCAGCTCGGACGACGGTTCGTGCGTCACGGCGGCGTCCAGATGGTCGTGAACCCGGGGGCACCCCCACCCCCACAGCTCATCGGCCCATAGCTGGGCGCGTCGAAGCCGACACACTAGACTGCGGCTGCGATGATGAAGTGCGAACAAGTTCTCCACGGTAAATATAGCGGCGCGTATGTCGCTCGCGGGCGATCAGCATTTACGCAGGTCGAGCACGTCGCATACTCGTCCGTATTGCTGATCTATCTGACCGTGACGGGCTGAATGCAGCGGTCCGTGCGGCATGCCTACTTCGCGTACGGGTCCAACCTGTGCGTGGAGCAGATGGCGCAGCGCTGCCCCGACGCCGCCGAGCCACGACGCGCGACACTCGCCGACCACGACTGGCTGATCAACGAGCGGGGCGTGGCCACCGTCGAACCCGTCGACGGAGCGCAGGTACACGGCGTGCTGTGGCAGGTGTCCGATCACGACCTGGCCACACTCGACAGCGCCGAGGGCGTACCGGTCCGCTACCGGCGCGACCAGCTGACCGTGCAGACCGACGACGGACCGGCGCGCGCGTGGGTGTACATCGACCACCGCGTCGAAGCCGGACCACCGAGGCCGGGCTACCTCGAACGGGTCATCGACGGCGCGCTGCACCACGGCCTGCCGCACCGCTGGGTCGAGTTCCTCCGGCGGTGGGACCCGACGCACTGGTCGCAACGCGGCGACGCAGCCGATGGCCAAGCGCCGCAATCGCTCTCGGAACTCCTCGCCGATCCCGCGGTGGTCGAGGACAGCACGCTGCGATCGCGGTTCGGCTTCCTGGCCATCCACGGCGGCGGTCTCGAGCAGGTGACCGATGAGATCGCCCGGCGGGCGGCCGACGCCGCGGGCGCGTCGCTCTACGTCGTCCGTCATCCGAATCGGTATGCCCACCATCTGCCGTCGGCGCGCTATCTGGCCGACGAATCGGCTCGTCTCGCAGAGTTCCTCGACCACGTGGACGTGGCGGTGTCGCTGCACGGTTACGGGCGGATCGGGCGGAGCACCGATCTGCTCGCCGGGGGGCGTAACCGGGACCTGGCCGAACATCTCGCTGCGCACGTCGAGATTCCCGGCTACCGGGTGATCACCGATCTGGACGCCATACCGCGCGAACTGCGCGGGATGCATCCCGACAACCCCGTCAACAGGGTCAGGGGCGGTGGCACGCAGCTCGAACTGCCGTCACGGGTCCGCGGCCTGAGCCCGCGCAGCCCGCTGCCCGGAGACGACGGACTCTCCCCCGCGACTTCGGCGCTGATACAGGGTCTCGCGGCGGCGGCCCGAAGCTGGCCTTCCGGGCGCTGACCAACGCGCCCCGAACCGGACGTCGCGCATTCTGAACAACACGCCATCCGTCCGGACTCCGGCTCCGAATTAGGAGTGTGGATAGGGAAACGACGCCGGCGATCTATCGGACCCGTGTGACACACCTCCGTCGGGCGCCGGTCCACCACTATTTCGAACACAACAGCTACAGCTGGTACGTCGACGTCGACGACCTGCCCCGCCTACCGGGGTGGCTCGCGCCGTTCGCGCGGTTCGAGGCGACCGACCACTTCGATGGGGCGCCGGACGATACGCTGCGCGACCGCGTCGACGCGTTCCTGGCCCGGCGCGGCATCGACCTCGGCGGCGGTCGCATCACCGCCCTGTTGCAGGCCCGCGTTCTCGGGTACGTCTACAACCCCGTGAGCCTGTACTGGTGCCATGATGCGAACGGCGTGCTGCGCCACGTCATCGCCGAGGTACACAACGCCTACGGCGAACGGCACGCCTACCTGCTCCCGCCCTGTGGCCCGAATCCCGCCATGGTGCACAAGCAGTTCTACGCGTCCCGGTTCACCGGCGTCGACGGCTATTACCTGGTGCGCGCTCCGCGCCCGGACGGCCGACTCGACATGACGGTGTCGCTGCACCGGGATAACCAACCCGCGATCGTCACCACCCTGCGTGGCACCCGACGCTCCGCCACCGCCGGGCAGCTGCTGCGGCTGCAGTTCACCGCTCCGCTGGCGCCGCTGATGACGGCGATGAGTATGCGCGTGCAGGACACCATCCTGCGGATGCGCCGCGTCCCGGTGACGCCGCGGATAGCGGCCGGCAGCCCACCGGTCGACACCCGGCAAGTGGCTCAGGCGTGACGCGCGACGCGTCGCCGGCCCAACATCGTTGCTGCGCACCCAGTTTCGAACCCACATCGCCGGCATGGCGATAGTTATGACTGCCCTACTCCCTGCGGTTAGGCTACCGCTCGTGACCACCGACCTCGACGAGCTCCTACGTCGGGTGGCTCAGCGCGACGTCGATGCCTTTGCCGCGTTCTACGACGCGACCCGCGCGCGGGTGTTCGGCTTGATCACCCGGGTGCTGCGTGATCCGGGGTACAGCGAGGAGACCACGCAGGAGGTCTACCTGCAGGTTTGGCGGTCCGCGTCCGGGTACGACCCGAAATCGGGCTCACCGATGGCGTGGTTGATGACTGTCGCGCACCGGCGCGCGGTGGACCGGGTCCGCAGTGAGCAGGCGGCATCGGACCGCGAGTCGCGCTACGGCGCCGCGTCGATGGATCCGCCGATCGACCATGTGGCCGACTCGGTGCTCCTCCTCGACGAGCAACGCCGCGTCGTCGACTGTCTGGATTCGCTGACCGACGTGCAACGTCAGGCGATCCAGCTGGCCTATTACGAGGGGCTGACCTACGTCCAGGTCTCCGAGCGGCTGACGGCAAATCTCGCCACGATCAAGTCGCGGATGCGCGACGGTATTCGCGGCCTACGGAACTGTCTGGGAATCTCATGACCGAACCGACGTACTCCGATCTCCTCGACCTCGCGACACCGTTCGCGCTGGACGCGGTGTCCAGCGTGGAAGAAGAAGAGATCGACCGGTTGCTGGCCTCCGCACCGCAGGACCTCGCCGACGCGTTCGCCCGCGAGGTGCGCACCGTGCAGGAGACGATGGCGGCCGTGTCGGCCGCCTCCGCCGCCGAGCCGCCCGCCCACCTCCGGGCGAACCTGCTGGCCGCGGTCCGCGACGACCCCGTGCGGACACTGCGCCCGCGCCCCGAGCCACGGCGACCCTCCCGATGGCAGCGCACCGCGCTGGCCGCCGCCGCGGTGGTCGTGGTGGGCGGAGCGGCGCTCGGAGTGGGTTTGGCGCTGCGCCCCGACACCCAGCCGACGACCGCCGAGCAGGTGTTCGCGGCACCCGACGTGCAGACCGTGTCCAGTTCCATCGCCGGCGGCACCGCCACGGTCGTGTTCTCCAAGGAGCGCAACGCGGGGGTGCTGGTGATGAACGACGTTCCGCCGCCACAGCCCGGCACGGTGTATCAGATGTGGCTGGTCGGCGCCGACGGCCCGCAGTCGGCGGGAACGATGGACGACAAGGCGGTGTCACCGTCGACCACCGCAGTGCTTCAGCGCATCGACTCCTCGCAGCAACTGGCGTTCACGGTCGAACCCCCTGGCGGTTCGGCGCGCCCCACCTCACCGATCATCGCGTCACTTCCGCTGGCCTGACACCCCTGCCAGCGTCGCGGTGGCGGCATCCTCGATCACGTCGAGGACCTCATGGCGGCGGCGCCAGGACGCCCGCTGGCGCAGTGCACCGTTGCCTTCGTCGTCGAGCCGGGCCAGCCCCTCGCGGACCAGATCGCGGTCTCCGACGGCGGCCAGTGCCGGCTCGATGCGTTCGACCAGTCGGTCGAGCAGCTCCCGCGCCGGGACCGGTTGGTGGGATTCGACGAGGTCGACGGCGTCGCCGTCGAGGCCGTCGCGAGCCGACCGCCAGTACGCGGCCCGCAGGGCGTGCGGCGAGAGGTGCGGCAGACCGGCTCGGCTGCGCTCGTCGTCGAGCGCGGTCATCACCGTGCCCCGCACCAGCGCAGTGAACAGTACGGTGTCGGCGATCGTGGCCGGTACGTCGGCGACGCGCACCTCGATCGTCGGGAAGTTCGCGGAGGGACGGACGTCCCAATAGACCATCCCGTCGTCGAGCATCGCACCCGATCGCTGCATCATCGCCACGATGGCGTCGTACTCGTCGGCGGACTCGAAGTGCGGTGGCGGGCCGGCGCTCGGCCACCGCGCCCACAGCATGTGCCGCCAGCTGGCATAGCGGCTGTCTGCATTGCGATAGATCGCCGAGTTCGCGGTGACGGCGAGCAGCAGCGGCAGCCACGGGCGCAGGCGGTTGCTGACGCGGACGGCGGCCTCCCGCGTCGGCACCGCCACGTGGACGTGCGCGCCGCAGACCCCCTGCTCGCTGGCGACCATGCCGAACCGTTCGGCGATGCGGTGGTAGCGCGGGTTGTCGGTGATCGGAAACTCGTGCGGCACCGTCGGCGGAACACCGACGGCCAGCAGCCGCGCACCGCTGTGGTCGGCGGCCTGCGCCGCCACCGACCGCAGGCGTACCAGTTGTTCGTGCACCTCGGCAAGGCTGCTCGACACCTTGGTGGCGGTTTCGACCTGACAGCTGGTCAGTTCGAGTTGGAGGTCCACCCCCTCCGCGGCGGCATGCTCGGCGACCGCACGGTTGAGTGCGACGGGTTCGCCGGTGCCGGGGTCGACGAGAAGGAACTCCTCTTCGACGCCGATCGTGGGGTGAGCGGCCATCGTGTTCTGCCGAATCCTTCTGTCGTTGAGCTCTGAAAATTTGATCCGGCCCGTCGGACGTACTCACGACGGGCCGGATCTCATGGTGGCTTTGTGCAGTTGTCTTCGCGGCGTCGCGAAGTGTGCTCGGGATAAGTGCCCATCCGACGTCGGCATCAAACCCGTTTGTCTGAGAAGTTGCTTAGGATCACCGGGTGACTGGCGACTTCCGTTTCGGCATCGGCCTCCACTCCGCAACGTCGCTGGTGACGGTGCAGAATGCGGCGCGACAGGCCGAGGATCTGGGCTTCGACGTCCTGCACGTGCCCGACCACCTCGGCGCGCCCGCGCCCTTCCCCGTCCTGACTGCGGTCGCCGTCGCGACCACCTCGCTGCGGCTGGGCACGTTCGTGCTCAACGCCGGCTTCTACAAACCCGCTCTGCTGGCCCGCGACGTGGCCGCACTGCGCGACCTGTCCGGCGGACGGCTGGAGCTCGGCCTGGGCGCGGGGTACGTCCGCAGGGAGTTCGAGGCTGCCGAGCTGCCGTTTCCGACGGCGCGGCAACGCGTCGAGTACCTGCAGCACGTCACCGGGTACCTCCGCGCGAACGTCGCCGACGTGCCCCTGCTGATCGCGGGCAACGGCGACCGCCTGCTGACGGTGGCTGCGCAGTACGCCGACATCATCGGACTCACCGGTGGCGACCGGGCGCCGGAAGGCGACGACGACCCGTTGGCCGACCGCATCGCGTTCGTGCGCAACGCCGCGGGCGATCGGTTCGACCAGCTGGAGCTGAATGTGGCGATCACCGCGATGCCGATCGATGACAGCGGATTGCCCGATCTGACGATTCCGCGCCAGTTCCTGCCCCAGCTGACCGACGAGCAACTGCTGCGTCATCCCGGTGTCCTGTCCGGGTCGGCGCAGGACATGGCCGACCGGCTGCGGCACTACCGTGACGACTACGGGATCGGCTACATCATCGTGCAGGCGCCGCATGCCGAGGTGTTCGGCAAGGTCATCGCGCTGCTGCGGTGAGCGCACCGGGCGGTAAGCTCCACGCGTCGCCCCCGTAGCTCAGGGGATAGAGCACGGCTCTCCTAAAGCCGGTGTCGCAGGTTCGAATCCTGCCGGGGGCACTTCACGCGGCGGGCGCGTCAGCTACATGCGATGCCGACGACGCGGCACCCGGGGCCGTGGCGACTGCACGAGGTCAATGCCATCCGCTGGGCGCCCGGGCTGTCGCGGTCCACGCCCGACGCCCAGGCCGCGTTGGGCGCCTGGGCTACCGCGCCGCATCCCCTGGTGAAGTTCACGACTGCCCGGCAGTCACGTGCGTTGCACAGGCCGATGGCCGCACGTTCGGCCTCCAGAGCCGAGTTGAAGCCCTGCGAGTAGCCCACCTTGCCGGTGTTCGGCGAGACGGCGATCGCACCCCACCCCAGCGCCCCGGCGGTCGGCGCGGTGATCGCCGCACCACCGATCAAGCCGACGGCCAGCAGCGTGGCCGCAAGCAGACGCCAGAGTGCCACCCGCATGAGCAAGGATGCTATTGACCCCCTGCTGCGGTGAGTTGTCGCTACACCGAAGCGTTTCCGGATCGAGACTGCCCGGAGATCGCCTTCCGCCGCGAGACTGCCGCTTGACCGCAGTGTCAACGGCGGCAGGCGTTCACCTGATCGCCGCCGCGAACGCCCGCGCGATCCGGCGCGGCGTGGTGTCATGAAGCTGACGTCGGTCTGAGGGGACACACCATGCCGAAAAAGAGCACACGAACAAGACGGCCGACGGCGGCGGTGGGTATCGGAACCGCGGGGATCCTTCTCGCGGGCCCGGCCGCGGCGCTCATGGCCGCGCCGGCCGCTCATGCCGCGCCCGCGTATGCGCAGCAACCCCGCTTCGCCGAGCTCGACTTCTTCGGCGATGGCGGGCTCAGCGCCGCGTTCCTCAATCCCGTCTTCGACATCGCCGGGCTCATTCCCGTGCTCAACATCTTCATCGGCAATGGCATCGACGGCACGGCCGCCCATCCCGACGGCGGCAACGCCGGCCTGTTCGCCGGGAACGGTGGCGACGGATTCAGCCGCCTGATTCCCGGCACGGGCAACGGCGGAAATGGCGGCGCCGCCGGACTGTTCATCGGCGACGGCGGCCGCGGCGGAGCGGGTGCACCGGGCCTCAACGGTCTCGACGCGGTGAATCCGGTCACGGGCGACACTGCGGGCACAGATCCGCTGAGCCGCAACGGAATCGATGGCGTCGGGCTGCAGAATGGCGGCAATGGGGCCGCGGGCATCGGCCAGCCGCTCGGAAACAACGGCGATCCCGGCGGCGCCGGCGGATTCGGCGGACCCGCCGGCGGCAACGGCGGCGTCGGCGGAACCGGCCAGTCCACCTGGGCCACCGGCGGCGCAGGCGGGCGAGGCGGGGACGGTGTGTTCGGCGGCGGCAACGGCGGCGATGGCGGCAGGGGTGGCGACGGCAACATCGCCGCCGGCGGGAACGAAGGCACCGATGGTTACGGCGGCCGGGGCGGTGACGGCGGTGACGGAGCCGCAGGCCTCAACGGCGATGACGGCAGCGACGGCGGCAACGGCGGCGCAGGCGGCAAAGGTGGCCTGCTGCTCGGTGTGGGCGGTGCCGGCGGCAAGGGCGGCGCAGGCGGCCACGGCGGCAACGGAGCAGTGGGCGGCAATGGCGGCAGCGGCGGTACCGGCGGCAACGTGACGGGTCAACAGAGCATTCATGACGGCGGTGACGGCGGTACCGGCGGCAGCGGCGGCGCGGGCGGCAGCGGCGGCGCGGGCGGCAACGGTGGCAACGGCGGCCTCGGTGGCGCGGGCGGTTTCCTCCCCTTCTTCACCGGCCGCGGCGTCACCGGGCCCGGCGGGGCCGGCGGCAATGGCGGCGACGGCGCATCGGGCGGCGGTGCCGGAGTCGGCGGCGCCGGCGGTCTGGCGCTGGCGGGAACCGGTCAGGACGGCAGCCCCGGCGCACCCGGCACCCCGGGCAGCGGCGGAGCGGGTGGCGCCGCAGGCAAGGGTGGCAGCGGTAGCACGCGCGGCGCGGACGGTACGAGCGGCAGCACCGGCGCCAACGGAGCCGTCGCCCCCTAGCTCGCGTTGACTCTGCACTGAGATCGCGTTGCGGCGCGAAAGGACGATCTCACCGCAATGTCAATGCCGACCGCCTCAGCCGCGGGTGTCTATCACCTGTTGCGCGATGTCGATCAGGCGCGTGTTGCTGTCCTGGGACAGCCGCCGCATCATCTCGAAGGCCTGCACGTCGTCGACCTTGTAGCGCTCCATGATGATGCCCTTGGCCTGGCCGATGCGGTCGCGCGTCGACAGCGCCGATTCCAGCTGAGTGCCCTGGCGGCTCGCCAGCACCGCCGCCGCGGCGTGCGCGGCGAGGACCGTCCCGATCGTCTCGGCCTCGACGTCCCAGGTTCGCGGCTGGAATCCGAAGAGGTTGAGCGCGCCGGCGGTGCGGTCGGCGGTGTACAGCTTGAACGACAGCCCGCTCATCACCCCCATCTCCACGCACGCCGGCGAATACCGGGGCCAGCGTGACTCCTCACGGAAATCGTCGGTGCGCACGATGACATCGTCCAGAGCGGCCTGGACGCACGGGCCCTCCTCGAACTTCATCTGCAATTCGTCGAGCAGATGGGGCAGGTCGGTGACCTGCGCGAGCGACTCGAAACTCCCGCCCTTGCCGACGAGGAGGATGCCCGCGGCGTCGACGCCGGGGATGAGTTCCTTCGCCGTCATCGTGACGCCGGACAGGATCTCGTCCAGAGATCGCGGCGCTGCGACGGTGCGCGCCAACTCGGCCATTCGCACGGCCAAGTCGTGCTGATGCAACTGCGTCATAGTCCGCAGTCTTCCCGATGTGCGACCCGCGCACACGCGAACGTTTGTGATGTGAGCACAAGGGCATGCTGCGAGGCAGGCGAGCGCGGCGGTCGACCACCACACTCGCCGAGGCTTCGCCGGTTCAGAAAAAGAGCCGGCGAGGCCGCCCGAACCGGCAAAAATCCTCCCGAAAAATCTGGCACTCTCAGGTGTCGAGTGCTAATCTCGATGTCGCACAGTGATTTGGTCGCCCGCCAGGGTGGCGGGCTCCGGAACGACGAGGAGGTGGATTGCTGTGCTTCGCTTCGACCCCTTCAGTGACCTCGACGCCTGGACTCGCGGTCTGGTGACCAGCCAGAGCGGATCGACGCGTACCCCCCGGTTCATGCCGATGGACCTCTGCAAGATCGACGACCACTACCTGCTCACCGCAGATCTCCCGGGCGTCGACCCGGGCTCAGTGGACGTGAACGTCGACAACGGCACGCTGACGATCTCCGCCCATCGCACCGCGCGCTCCGAAGATGCGGTGCAGTGGCTGGCCAACGAGCGCTTCTTCGGCACCTACCGTCGCCAGTTGTCCCTCGGCGAGGGCGTCGACGCGTCGGCGATCTCGGCGACCTACGAGAACGGCGTGCTGACCGTGACGATCCCGATGGCCGAGCGGGCCAAGCCCCGCCGCATCGACGTCGCGCACGGCGGCAACCAGAAGTCCATTACCCCCACCGTCGACGCCGGGTGATCCCGGCTTCGGGGCCGCGGACGAATCCTGACCCGTCCGCGGCCTCGTGGCGTCAGCGGAGAGCGCGCCTGGACAGCGCCGCCACCAGCGCCCACACCGAGCACAGCACCGCGACGACGGCCAGCGCCCCCGCGATGTACAACCCGTAGCCGGCGGTCACCGGCTCTTTGACGTTCACGCGGTAGTACCACACGGTCATACCGGCGATCAGCAACGAGAGGGCCAGCGCCGCAGCCGAAGCCGTACGGGCCGACAGTCCGCGCGCCGTCATCGCGCCCGCGATCAGCAGCGCCGAGGCGAGCAGCACGATCAACTGGCCGGCGCCGAATCGCGGGGCGAGCACGATGCTGCCGGCCGATCCGCCGATCGCGTTGGCCCGTCCACCGCCCTGTGCGCTGGTGATCAGCCACGGGAGCCAGGCGCTCACGGCGAGCGCGGCCGCGCACACGGCGATCAGCCACCCGGGACGCAGCATGACCGGAGCCTATCGCGCGCGGTCCCCCGCACCCGCACTACGCTGGGGGCTTCCTCGACTCAAGGCGGTGTCGCGATGAGTGAACTCCCGGGCTGGGCCCGTCAGCTCGATCTGTCGCCACACCCCGAGGGTGGGTGGTATCGCGAGACCTGGCGCAGCGAACTCACGGTCACCCAGTCGGCGCTGCCGCCCGATTACACCGGGCCGCGCAGCGCAGGCACCGCGATCCTCTTCCTGCTGATGCCGGGCCAGCAGTCCGCCTGGCACACCGTGCGCAGCGCCGAGCTCTGGATGTTCCACCGGGGCAGCCCGCTGCTGCTCGAGGTCGGCCCCGAACATGACTCGGCAACAACGCATCTGCTCGGCGGCGACATCGACGCCGGCGAGCACCCGCAACTGGTCGTGCCCGCCCGACACTGGCAGCGCGCCCGGCCCCGCGACGACGAGCCCAGCTTGGTGAGCTGCGTGGTGGTCCCCGGCTTCGACTTCGCCGACTTCGAGCTCGGCGCCGCTAACGACTGAGCAGTTCGACCGCCGCGGACACCAGCGCGGCGTTGTCCGGAGCGACGGAGCCGTCGGGCAGCAGCAGCGTGTCCTCCAGCCCGATGCGCGTCTGCACGCCGCGCACACCGGCATGTCGCAGCAGCGGCCAGCAGCTCTCGTCGAGCCCGTGCAGCAGGACGGGCGCTGGCGAGCCCGCTGCCTGGACCTGGTCGAGCAGGCGGTCGGCGAGGTCGGTGTCCGCGTCGGGCTGCAACTCGATCATCACCCGCATGCAGTGCTGGGCCATGTCACTGGCCGCCCACGATTCGGCGGCCTCGGCGTGGAAGATGCCCACCTCGACGCCGAGGCCCTTGCCGAGCAGCACCTCGGCCAGCTCGGGTGACCCGGGCTCATGCCAGTTCAGGGAGGCGAAGTCGGGAAGCACATCCCACGCCTCGACGGCCTTCTTGCGTTCAGCCGCATCGGGCAGCGCCCAGAATCCGGTGGTGACGCCGAGCGGCAGGCCGGGTGCGGCGTGACGGACGGCGGTCACGGCAGCGGCGACGTCGCCGGCCAGCAGCGAGTCGACGCCGTCGGCCGTCTTCGGGTGCAGGTGTACCGCTTTCGCACCGGCCTGGTGCGCGGCGACCGCCGCCTGTGCCAACTGCTCCGGGGTGACCGGCAGGTCGGGATGCGCGTCGGGGGTGCGTGCACCGTTGATGCAGGCCTTCAGATAGATCATGGGGTTCGGCATACCCCATCTTGGCGCGAGTCAGCCCTCGAGTGAGGAGAGGTTGAACCCCGCGCCTGTCGGGTCGGCCACGGCGGCCAGCCGGCCGTAGGGCGTGTCCTCGGCGCCGCGGATCACCGATCCGCCGTTGTCGACGATCAGTCGCACCACTTTGTCGACGTCGTCGCAACCCAGGAAGACGCACCAGTCCGACGGCTGGCCTTCGGTGAGGTAGCGACTGCCGTCCATCACGCCGACCAACGCCTTACCGTCGAACAACGCTGTGCTATAGCGGAATTCGTCGGTGTCAGACACCGTCTCGGTCTCCCAGCCGAACACCTGGCGGTAGAAGCCGAGCGCCGCGGCGTAGTCGCTGGTGGTGAGCTGGTGGTAGACGGGTGCGCCGTGCGCATCCATCAGCTGATAGCCGGGATGACCCGTCGGCTCCCAGAGGCCGACGAACGCGCCGGCGGGGTCGGTCAGCATCGCCATCCGGCCCTTGTCCGGGATGTCCATCACGCCACCGCAGTTCGTGCCGCCCGCGGCGGTCGCCGCCGCCAGGGTGGCCTCGATGTCGGCGGTGTGCAGATAGCTCGTCCAGCCGTCGGGTGTGTTCCACTGCGGGTCGTTGGACATCAGGCCGGCCACCAGGTGCCCGTCCTTCGACGCGTTGACGTACCCGCCGTAGTCGGGTCCCGACGTCTCGAACGTCCACCCGAACACCGCAGCGTAGAACGACTGCGCGCGGTCGAGGTCGGACGTGGCCAGGTCGATCCAGGTCGGCGCGCCGAGCGGCGCGGAAGAGCGGACGGTCATGGGAGTCTCCTTCGGGTGGGGCGGTCGTCGTGTCGACCGCTCCCCCGCCGGAAACTCATCGGTGATGTGGCCTACTGGGGTGCGTAGCCGAGGGCGGCCTTCGTCTCCAGGTACTCACTGAACGCGAACTGACCCCACTCCCGGCCGTTGCCGCTGCGCTTGTAGCCGCCGAACGGCGCGTTCATGTCGAAGGCGTGGTTGATGGCGACCGAACCGGCACGGATCCGCCGGGCCACCGCGCGGGCCTTGTCCAGATCCGCGGCCGAGACGTAGCCCGCGAGCCCGTACTCGGTGTCGTTGGCTATCTCGACGGCCTCGTCGAGGTCGTCGTAGGCCAGGATGCACAGCACCGGCCCGAAGATCTCCTCGCGCGCGATGGTCATGTCGTTGGTGACGTTCGCGAACACCGTCGGCTTGACGTAGTAGCCGGCGTCGAGGCCGTCGGGCCGCCCGGTACCCCCGATGACCACGGTGGCGCCCTCATCGACGCCGGACTGGAGCAGCTTCTGGATCTTCTCGAACTGCGCCCTGGACGCCACGGGACCGATGGCGGTCTGATCCGACGGATCGCCCACCTTGACCGGTTCGACTGTCTTCCTGGCGATCTCGATGGCTTCGTCCATCCGCGAGCGGGGCACCAGCATCCGGGAGGGGGCGTTGCAGCTCTGCCCGCTGTTGACCATCATCACCTTGACGCCGGCGGCGACGCTGTCGGCGAAGGAGTCGTCGTCGATCACGATGTTCGGGCTCTTACCGCCGAGTTCCTGCGTCACCCGCTTGACCGTCGGGGCGGCGTTGCGGGCCACCTCGACCCCGGCGCGGGTGGACCCGGTGAACGACACCATGTCGACGTCGGGATGACTGGACAGTGCCGTTCCCACACCCGGACCGTCGCCGTACACGAGGTTGTAGACGCCCGCGGGAACTCCCGCGGCATCGACGATCTCGGTGAAGATCTGCGCGGAGTACGGTGCCACCTCCGACGGCTTGACCACCATCGTGCAGCCGGTGGCCAGAGCCGGGTACACCTTGACCGCGATCTGGTTGATCGGCCAGTTCCACGGGGTGATGAGACCGCAGACCCCGATCGGCTCCTTGACCACCAGCGTCGAGCCGTGCTGCTCTTCGAACTCGTAGTTCTTCAGCACGTCGATCGCCGTCATCAGATGTCCGAGGCCGAGATTGACCTGCGGACCCGCCGCGAGCGAGGCGGGGGCCCCCATCTCTTCGCTGACCGCCGCGGCGAGATCGTCGACCCGCTTCTGGTACTCGGCGAGGATTGCCTGCAGCACGTCGAGGCGTTCCTCGCGACTGCTCTGCGACCAGGTCGCGAACGCACGGCGGGCGGCCTGCACGGCGACGTCGACGTCGACGGCCGAGCCGATGGAGATCCGGCCCGACACCTGCTCGGTGGTGGGGTTGTCGACATCGAGGGTGTTGGGCCGCACCGGGTCGACCCACTGGCCGTCGATGTAGAACTTCAGGTATTCACGCATGACTCCAGCTTTCCCTATCCCGGCGCGCTACTGGGTGCCTTCGGCGTACCAGGTGCGGAACCGGTCGTACTTCGGCATCTCCTCCGAGTTCGCCGTCGGATCGATACACACGTGCACCACGCCGACTTTGCCGCTGGCGTAGGCGCGTGCGATCGCCGGGCCGATCTCGTTTTCCTTCTCCACGTATTCGCCGTGGCAACCGAAACCCTCGGCGATCTTGTCCATCCGGACGTCCTTGCTCCAGTGCACGCCGGGTTGCGGGGAGGGCTGTTCGAACGTGCGCTTGTACACGCCGACCTCCAGGCCCCACTGGTGGTCGACGCCGACCACGCACACCAGCGGCAGGTTCTGCCGCGCCGCGGTCTCCAGCTCCGCGATGTGGAACAGGAATGCCGAGTCGCTGGTCAGCAGCATGACCGGGCGCTTGCCGCCCTCGGCGACCGACGCCCCGACCGCATAGGGCAGGCCGGTCCCCAGGTGACCGAAGTTCTGGTTCCAGATCACGTCGCGCGGCTTGGACTGCGAGTAGGTCCACTGGAAGATCACGGTCGCGCCGCCGTCGCGCACCATGATGGGGTCGGTGAGTTCGTTGAACGCCTTGGTGGCCTCGACGACATAGCGCGCCGGGTGGATCGGCGCACGTCCGCTCGGGGCTTCCTCGGCCACCCGTGCCAGCTCGGCGGCATCGGCCTTGACCAGGGCCTCGAGGTTGGCCGACGGGGCACGCGGGGTGTCGCGCAGCGCCTCGACGAGCTGGGGCACGACACCGCGCAGATCGCCGACCAGCGGCACGTCGAACGCACGGTTGACCCCGATCGCCGTGGGGTCCTGCTCGACGTAGATCCACTTGCGGTTCTCGTTGTTGCCGGCCCAGTGCTGGGTTCGGCCGTAATGCATCGGTTCGCCGAGTTCGGTGCCCAGCGCGACGCACAGGTCGGACTGCTCGACCGCCTCGTTGGCGGCCGGGGAGAACAGGTAGGGGAAGGTCCGATCCTGCAGTCCCGGAATGAACGACGTACCACCGGAGGTCTGGATCACCGGGCAGTTCATCAGATCGGCAAGCTCTTTGACCTGCTGCTGGGTGCGGGAGGTGTGCACGCCGTGGCCGACGAGCAGGATCGGGCTCTCGGCGTTGCGGATGAGCCGGACGGCTTCGGCGACCTCGCGTTCCCCGGCGCCCTGGTTGACGAGCCGATACCTGTTCGGCGGCAGCACCTCCGGGAGGTCGAGCTCTTCGAGGATCACGTGGGACGGGTACTCGACGTAGCTCGGCCCCGGCGTTCCGGACATCGCCTGTCGGATCGCCTCGTGGATGATCTCGTCGGTCTGGTCGGCGTACTCGATGGATGCGCTGTATTTGACCGACGCCGCGAAAAGCGGTTCCTGCCGGACGAATTGGATGCGGCCGCGCCGGACGCGGCGTTCGGTGATGCGGGCGCGCTGGCCGCCGAGGAAGATCACCGGTGAGTTCTCGACCTTCGCGCACTGGATGGCGCCGGCGATGTTGGCCATGCCCGGACCGAGGGTTCCGATGCACAAGCCCGGACCGCCGGTCATCCGCGACGCCGCCTCGGCCATGAACCCGGCGCTCAGCTCGTGGTGCGGGGCGACGACCGACCAGCCGCGCGCGTCGGCCTCGGCGAACATGTGCACGAAGTTGGGGTCGGGGATGCCGAACAGTGTGTTGACGCCCTCGGCCTCGAACAGGTCGAGGATGCGCTTGTAGACGGGGACACCCATGGTCATTTCCTTTTCGTTTGGTAACGGGCGGCGAGTCTGCTGCGGTGTGCCGCAGAGGAACCGAACAGCGAACGGTTGAGGGCGGCGCGCTTGAGATAGACGTGTACGCCGGCTTCCCACGTGTAGCCGATGCCCCCGTGCAGTTGCATGGCCTTGCCGGTGACCCGGACCGCGGTGTCGCAGGCGTGCGACTTGGCCATCGCCGCTGCCACCTCGCTGTCGGGAGATCCGTGCACCACCGCTGCGACGGCGTCGGCGATCAGTTGACGCGACACCGTGACGTCGACCAGCATGTCCGCGCAGGCGTGTTTGACGGCCTGGAACGATCCGATGGGCCTGCCGAACTGCCGGCGAACCTTCGCGTACGACACGGTGGCGGTGAGCATCGCCTGGGCCAGACCGAGGCTGTCGCAGGCGATCGCGACGGCGGCGCGCTCATGCAGGCGCCGGACGGCACGGTCGGCATCACCGGCGAACCGCAGCAGCTCCGATCGGTCCTCGCTGCGCGGCGACACGGTGGCGAGTCTGCGAGTCTCGTCGACAACCGGCACGGGTGTGGCCGCCGCATCCACCACCGCGACGGCGCCATCGGCGACGACCAGCAGTAGATCGGCCCCGTCGGCGTCGGGGACGAAGTCCAGGGATTCCAGTGCGACCGCGATCCGCTGCGCGCCCGATGCCACCGCGGCGAGCAGACGATCGCGAGTCGAGCTGGGCTGCAACGCGTTCAGTGCTCCGACGGCCAGGACGGCGCTGCCCAGATAACTGTTCGAGGCCGCCGCCCGTCCGATCTCCTCGCAGATGACCGCCACCTCGGCGAAGGTGGCACCCGCTCCCCCGAACTCCTCCGGCACTTCCAGGCCGACCCAGCCGGTGTCGACGAGCGCGGACCAGTCCGCGGTGGCGTCCTTGGCGAGGACGTCACCGGCGACCGATCGCAGCTCATCGTGGAACTCCGCGAAATCCGCGCTCTGCTCGGCCATCACACACCGCTCGGTTCCCGCGGCAGCCCGAGGCCGCGCTCGCCGATGATGGTGCGCTGGATCTCGCTGGATCCGCCCGGGATGGTCCACTCCCAGGATCCGATGAAGTCCAGCACCCACGAGCCGGACTCCCAGCTGCTCGACATCGGCCTGGCGGTCTCGGTCTGTGCGGCGAGTCCACCGATCTCGGCACCGAAGTCGGTGATCCGTTGCAGCAGTTCGCTGTAGTAGAGCTTGACGATCGACGCGTCGGCCGGAGTGGTGTCGTTGCCTTCCACCACCTTCCGGCACAGCCCTCGCAGCCCGGTGATCTCTGTCTCGAACCGGGCGAGCCGGTCGGCGACGATGGGGTCGGTGACGGGGCTGGCGTCGACCAGTCTGCGGAAGCCGGCGTTGCCGAGGCGCTCGGCGAGTTCGAGCATCGTCATGCCGCGCTCAGCGCCCAGCGTCGCCTGGGCCACCTGCCAGCCCGCGTTCTCCGCGCCGACCAGATTCTGCTCGGGGATACGCACGTCGTTGAGGAAGATCTCGCAGAAGTGTGAGTCGCCGATGGCGTTGCGGATCGGGCGCACCTCCACGCCGGGAGTCGTCATGTCCAGCAGGAAGTACGAGATGCCTTTCCGCTTCGGCGCGTCGGAGTCGGTGCGGGCCAGCAGCAGACACCAGTCCGCGTGCAGTCCCCCACTGGCCCAGAGCTTCTGGCCGTTGACGACGAAGGTGTCGCCGTCACGCCGTGCGGTCGTGCGCAGGCTCGCCAGGTCCGAGCCCGCTTCGGGTTCGGAGAAGCCCTGCACCCAGATCTCGCCGTCGGCGATCGCAGGGAGGTGGCGGCGTCGCTGTTCATCGGTGCCCGCCACCAGCAGGGTCGATGCGGCGTGGTGGATGCCGACGAACGCCAGCACCAGCCGTGGCGCGTCGTGCGCGGCCAGTTCCTGATACAGCACGATCTGTTCGGCGACCGACATGCCGCCGCCCCACTCGCGGGGCCAGTGCGGGACCGCATAGCCCGCCCGGTGCAGTTCGGCAAACCACTCCTTCTGGAAGCGCACGAACTCGTCGTCGCCGACGCCGGTCTGGTCCCGTCGCCAGTGCGGCGGGATGTGGTCGGCGCACCACGCCCGCACGTCCGCGCGGAACCCGTCGAGATCCGTCGCCGTCATGAGTTCCCCCGCAGGCGGTCCATCACCTTCGCGACGGCCACACCGTCGTCGAAGGAGGGGGTGATCTGAGTTCCGGAGCGCACCGCGTCGACGACCGCCCGCAGATGGCCGCTCACCGCGGGGTCGGGCGCCCGGGGTGGGGGCGATTCGAACTCGACGGTCTCCGGGTCCTGGCCGGAGCGCGTGATCACCAGCCTGGTGTCGGCGATCAGTTCCAGAGAACCCGCATCGCCCATCACGATCGCCCGCGGCGAGGTGGGAACTGCCGCGGCGAATCCCGTGTCGTGCGAGGCGGTGGCGCCGTTCTGCAACCGGAACCATGCGGTGTAGGCGTCCTCGGCCGTGGCGGTGTGCAAGACGCCGTCGCGGTCCGGGTGCTGCGGGTCTTCGATCCGGGTCATGCCACCGCACTCGGCGACCTCGCTGCCGAACAGCCAACGCGTGTAGTCGATCAGATGCGAACCGTAGGCGCCGATCCAGCCGCCGCCGGATTCCCGATCGTTGATCCAGCCGTACCGGCGACCGCGCAGCCCGTTGCCGAACCAGCTCCAGTGCAGGTGGGTGGGCGTGCCGACGGCGCCCTCGTCGGTCAGCCGTTTCACCTCGGCCCACGACGGGCGCAACCGGAATTCGAAGTTGAGGAAGTGCTGTACACCGGCGGCCTCGGCGCTGCTCCGCATCGATTCGGCTTCGGCGCCGTTGCGCCCGAACGGCTTGTCACACAACACCGGGATGCCGCGCGCGATGGCGGCGCCGACATGGTCCACATGCATGAACGGCGGCGAGTGCACCGACACCAGGTCGACGCCGGCGTCCAGGGCCTGCAGCACCGCCGCCTCGTCGCGCGGGCTGACGATCTCGACGTCGAGACCGATCTCCCGGTAGGCCGGAGCGGCGGCGTACCTGCCGAACCCGGTCCCGATCACCAGCACCTTCACCTGGCGTCCTCACTGTAGAGACCCGCGAGACCGCGACCGCCGACCCGGGTCGTCAGCCGGTCGCGGGTGGCGGACAGGCCCGCCGGCAGGCGGCGCAGCGGCTGGCTGTACCGCGACAGCCACGACAGCGTCGTCTCGTCGCAGAAACCCACGGCGCCGTGGAGCTGATGGCACACCCGGAAGACCACTCCGGCCGCCTCCAGCGCCGACATGCGCAGCGCGAGAGCATCATCGAGCGCGTCTGCCCTGCCCTGCGCGATACTCCACAGGGCGTACTTGGCCAGGATGTCGACGCCGCTGCGCTCGACCTCGGCGTCGGTGAGCTGGAACTGCACCCCCTGGAACGACGACAGCGTCTGCCCGAATTGTTTGCGCAGGCTGATGTGCGCGACGGTGAGTTCGAGCGCGCGGTCGAGCATGCCCAGCAGCGTCCAGCAGGGCAGCACGATGCCCAGCGCGAGATCGGCGGCACCCGCATCGTCGAGCACCGACAACTCCAGTTCCGTGACGAACGCCGGGCCGGGCGCGCCCTGTCCGGTCACGATGCTGCGCCGGCCGTCGAGACCGACTGCCGCCCAACGCCCCTCCAGGCCTGCGAGTGCTCCCGACGGACGGTGGGCGCCGACCACGACGAGACCGTCGGCCGCCAGTTCGGCCGGGCGGGCCAGGCGCTCGGCGACCGGGTACGGTGCCGCCCAATACCCGGCGCTGCGGCACAGCGCCGCGGCGGCCTCCAGTTCGTCGGCGTCGCTGCGCACATCGAGATCCCATGCGCCCAACCCGGCCAGTACCGGGCCGACCAACGCCTCCCGCTCGGCGGGCTTGGCCTCGGCCTGCTGTACCAGCAGGTCACCGCCCGCCGCATCCAGGGCCCGCAGCGCCGCGCGACCGAACTCGCGGGCGTCATCGCTCAGATCGAAGACCGGACCCGTCATTTCGCCGCCGCCAGCAACGCCCGTGACAGCAGGATGCGCTGCATCTCGATGCTGCCCGAGGACACCGTCGACGCCTGGGAGTAGCGCCAGTGGTCCTCGACCTCGCCGAGGAACCACTGCGCCCGCGCGTCGTCGTGCGACACCTCCGCGGCGATGTCGGACAACACCTCCGCGCTGTCCTGGTCCAGTTTGGTGACCGCGATCCGGTACGCGGCGGCGTCACCGGGCTGGATGCGTCCACTGCTCTGCAGCGACACCACCCGGTAGGCGAGCAACCGGGCCCGACGGCAGTGGGTGAGCATGCGCACCCACCGGCCCCGGAGTTCCGCGGGCAGATCGGACCAGCGGTCGCCGAGCACGGTGGGCGCGGCCAGCAGCAGTCGTTCGCAGCGGGCGTAGCGGGCGATACCGACGCGCTCGAAGGCCATCACATCCTGCACGATCGACCACCCCGAGTCGACGGTGCCGAGAACGTCGACCTCGGTGACCCGCAGATCATCGAAGAACACCTCGTTGAGGTGATGCGGCCCCAGCATCGTGCGGATGGGTCGCACCTGGATCGCCGGATCATCCATCGGGACAAGGAAGATGGTCAGGCCCTGCTGTTTGCGCTCACCGCGGGAGGTCCGAGCCAGCAGGAAGCACCACTGCGCCATCGTCGCGTAGGACGTCCAGATCTTCTGACCGCTGACCAGCCAGCCGTCTCCGTCCCGCCGCGCGGTGGTCCGCAGCGACGCCAGGTCGGAGCCGGCCTCGGGCTCGGAGAACCCCTGGCACCAGATCACCTCGCCGCGGGCGATCGGCGGGAGGTGCCGGCGCTGCTGGTCTTCGGTGCCGTGTCGCATGATGATCGGCCCGACCCAGTTGACGCCCATGTACTGTGCGCCGCGCGGCTCGTGATGAGCCCACATCTCCTCACGCACCACCGTCTGTTCCCACACCGACGCACCGCCGCCGCCGAACTCCGTCGGCCACGCCAGACACAGCAGCTCCTGCTCGGCGAGTAAGCGGCAGAACTGCTGGGCGGTCGCCAGATCGGCGGGGTCGTCGGTGAAGGCGCCCAGGAAGTGCTCGGGCACATGCTCTTTGACGAGGTCACGCAAGTCGCCGCGCAGCGCCTCGGCTCGCGGGCCGAGATCGAAGTCCATGCTCATCCCAACTCCGCCGTGTCGACCAGTCCGAGCTCCGCGAGCACCGCGGACGTGTCGGCGCCCAGCTCCGGCGCGCCGCCCCTGACCCGGCCCGGCGTGCGCGAGAACCACGTCGGCACGCCGGGGAAACGCACCGGACCGTGCTGGGTCTGAACCGTCTCGAACAGACCCACCGCATCCAGATGGGGGTGGTCGAAGAGGTCGTCCGGTGTCGAGATGGGCGCCGCGGGAATCTCCAGCTCGCGGAACAGCGCCAGCCACTCCGCGGTGGTGCGCTCCTTGAGTGTCTCGGCGACCAGACCGTAGACCGTGTCGATCTGCTTGGCCCGGCTCTCGAGCGTCGCGTATCCGTCTGTGTTCCACACCGGCGCAACGGCGTTGATGAACGCCCTCCAGTGCTTGTCGTTGTAGATCAGCGCAGCGATGTAGCCGTCCTTGGTCGCATACGGTTTGCGGTTCGGGGCCACCGTTCGTGGATACACCGCGGGGCCGAGCGGAGGGTCGAACATGGCGCCGTTGGCATGTTCGACTAGCATGAACGAGGCCATCGTCTCGAACATGCTCACCTCCACCTCTTGCCCCTCCCCCGTCCGTTCCCGGTGGAAGAGCGCCATCATCGTGGCGTAGAGGGCGGTCAGACCGGCGACCTTGTCGGCCATGATGGTGCCCACGTAGTTGGCCTCGCCGGTGAGCTGTTCCTGGACGGCAGGCAGCCCGCACGCGGCCTGGATGGTGTCGTCGTAGGCGGGCAGATCCCGGTCCGGCCCACGGCGTCCGTAGCCGTAGCAGTTGGTGTAGACGATGTTGGGGTTGATCGCCACGACGTCGTCGTAGCCGAAGCCCAGCTTCGCCACGGCCTTCGCCCGCATCGAATGGATGAACACGTCGGCCTGTTCGATCAGCGCGCGCAACGCGGCGCTGCCGCTCTCGGAGCGCAGATCCAGCACGACGCTGCGCTTTCCGCGGTTCACGTTGACGAATACGCCGCTCATCCCCGACACCGGACCGACCGAGATGTAGCGGGTGTTGTCCCCTTCCGGCGGCTCGATCTTGACGACGTCGGCGCCCATGTCGGCCATGATCTGGGTGCAGTACGGTCCCATCACCATTGCGGTCAGGTCGACCACCCGGATGCCGCCCAGCGGCCCGTCCACGCTAGCCATGCAGTGCCCCCCGTTCGGTGGCCTTGGCGAAGCTGTACCGGATGTGGTCGGTGTGCCCGTCGGGCACCACGTCGAACACCACGGGTTGCGACAGGTCGCGGATGCCGGCCAGCTGTTCGCCGACCTCGTCGATGGTCCATTCCGGCCGGTACACCCCCGGGCTCTCGGCGATCGCGGCGCGCGCCACCCGTCCGGCCAGCGCCACGAACATCTCCCCGGTGACCGAACAGCTTTCGTGTGCCAACCAGCCCACGGTCGGCGCGACCAGCTCCGGGCCCATCGGTGGATAGGCCGAGGTGTCGATGCCCTCGGCCATCCGGGTGACGGCGGCCGGCACGATGACGTTGCTCTTTACGCCGTGTGCCGCGCCCTCGATCGCAGCGACGTTGGACAGGCCGATCACGCCGGCCTTGGCGACGGCGTAGTTGACGACGTCGTGGTTGCCGTAGAGGCCACCGATCGACGAGGTCAGCACGATCCGCCCGTATCCCGCGTCGCACATCGTGGGGAACGCCGGTCGCACGACATGGAACGCACCGCGCAGGTGCACATCGACCACCGCGTCGAAATCCGCGTAGCTGATGTCGCGCAGCGCTGCTCGCCGGACGTTGCCTGCGTTGTGGATGAGGATGTCGATACGTCCGTACCGGTCGTGCGCCGACGAGATGATCGCGCGGCCACCCTCGGGTGTGCTGACCGAATCGGTGTTCGCGACGGCGTCCCCGCCCGCGGCGCGGATTTCGCGCACCACGTCATGGGCAGGGCCGTCGTCGGCCCCGGCACCGGTGAGGTCTCCGCCGAGATCGTTGACCACGACCTTCGCGCCACGAGAGGCCAGCAGCAGTGCGTAGGCGCGGCCCAGGCCTCGGCCGCCACCGGTGACGACCGCGACGCGTTCGTCGTAGCGAATACCGTTCTCGCTCAAGCGAACGATTCCTCACCGGCGAGTTTCGTCCGGTTCAGCAACCGGCCGGAATCCGGGTCGTACGGCCGGGCGCGGTGCATGGTTCCGGTGTTGTCCCACACGACGAGGTCGCCGACCGACCACCGGTGGCGGTAGACGAACTGCGGTTGGGTGGCCCACTCGCGCAGGCGAACCAGCAGTTCGGTGCTCTGCGCGCGGTCCATTCCCACGACGTGTCCGGCGGTGCAGCCCAGGACCAGCGATTTGCGGCCCGACCGGTGTCGCCATACCAGCGGCAGTTCGCGCTCACCGATCGCCATCATGGCCTGCAGGGTCTCGAGTTTCGGTTCGGGCTCGTAGTACAGCAGGGTGGTCCACGTGGAATGCACCACGCGCAGCTCCTCGTAGGCCTGCTTGTCCTCGGCGGACAGGTCGTCGTAGGCGGCATAGGTGTTGCAGAACTCGGTGTCACCGCCGCCGTTGCTCGGCAGCACCTTGCTCGACAGCAACGAGGCCAGGATCGGGACCTCGTTCATGGTGCCGTCGAGGTGCCAGTACAGCGACCCTTTCAGATAGTCCGCCTGCTTGTTGACCTTGGTGTCGAGGGTGACGTTGTAGAGCTTCTCGCCCTTGCGCTCGGTGGCCAGCGTGCCCAGGGTTTCGGTGAACGCGACCTGCTCGTCGTCGGTGAACCCGATCTGTGGAAAGACCAGAACACCGCGCTGTTCGAGCAGTTCGCGGATCTCGCCGGCGTGATCACCGGACAGCAGGGCGGCCTTGTCGGCCAGGATTCTCGTCCCGATGCGCGGTGAGATCTGCTCGGTGGCAAACGTTGTCTCGGCCGTGGTCATCGCAGCTCCAGTCCGTCGAGGTCGCCGTTGCGACGCCATTCGGAGATCAGATCGTCGAACGCGTAGAACCCGGGCGAGTAGAAGTCACCCAGAAACGAGCCGTTGCGTTCCGCGCCGCCGCGGCCCTCATTGTTGTAATAGCCCGGCGTGCAGGACAGCTCGAAGGCCGAGTTGTCGATCGACAACTCGCGGACCGTGTGGACCCAGTTGTCCTGGCCCTCCTGGGTGGGCTCGACCGTGGTGGCACCCCGGTTCTGCGCCTCGGCGATGATGTAGGCGATGTGCTGTGCCTGCTGCTCGAACATCGCCGTGGTGTTGGCGGAAACCCCGCCCTGGATGAAGCCCATGAAGAACTGGTTCGGGAAGCCGCGGCTGGTCATCCCGTGCAGCGTCTTGTAGTCGTTCTGCCAGTAGTCGAACAGCGACAGCCCGTCACGGCCGACGATGCTGTCGATGGCGTATCGGCGGCTGATCTCGGTGGAGATCTCGAAGCCGCTCGCGAAGATCACGCAGTCGACCTCGTATTCGACGCCGTTGGCGACGATGCCCTTCTCGGTCAGGCGTTCCACGCCCTTGGACGCCGACACGTCGACCAGTGTCACGTTGGGCCGGTTGAACGTGGTCAGGTATTCCTCGCTGGACGACGGCCGCTTGCACATGAAGCGGTAGTACGGCTTGAGCGCCTCGGCGGTGACGGGGTCCTCGACGATGGCATCGACGCGGCGCCGCAACCGCTCCATGATCTTGTAGTCCTCCTCTTCCCGGAAGGCCATGATCTGCTCGATGGTCACTGACGCGGGATCCCCGGTGGACGCAATGCGGGCGGTGAGGTTGCGGCCCAGCTCGGTCCAGAAGTCGCACACCAGATCCGGTTCGCCGAACACGACGCCGACGAACGGCGACCAGTTGTGGAAATTGCGTTTGCGTTCCTCCTGCCAACCCGGTTGCAGCGAGGCGGCCCAGTCCGGGTCGGTGGGTGTGTTGACGCGTTCGTCGACCGATGAGGGCGTCCGCTGGAACACGAGGAGTTCCTGGGCATCCCGACCGAGGTGAGGCACCACCTGGATTCCGGTGGCTCCGGTACCGACGAGTGCCACACGCTTGTCGCCCAGCCTGTGCAGGTTACCGTCGGCGTTGCCGCCGGTGTAGTCGTAATCCCAGCGCGCCGAGTGGAACACGTGCCCCCCGGCGGCTCGGTACTCCTCGATGCCGGGGATCCCCGGCAGCTTCGGTCGGTTGTAGGAGCCTTGGGCCATGACGACGAAGCGTGCCCGGATCTCGTCGCCGCGGTCGGTGCTGATCTGCCACCGTCGGGTTTCGTCGGCCCACCGCAACTCGCGCACCTGGGTGGAGAACAGTGCGCCGTCGTAGAGGCCGAAGTGCTTGCCGATGTTGCGGCAGTGCTGGAAGATCTCGGCGCCGTCGGCGAATTTCTTCGACGGCATGAAGTCGAGCTCTTCGAGCAGCGGGATGTAGCAGTACGCGTCGTTGTCGCACTGGATCCCCGGGAACCGGTTCCAGTACCAGACGCCGCCGAAGTCGCCGGCCATCTCGATCACCCGGATTCCCTCGACGCCGGCCTTTTTCAGGTACGCCCCGGCCAGCAGCCCCGCGAAGCCGCCGCCGAGGATGACGACGTCGGCGTCCTCGACGATCGGATCCCGCGGCGTCACCGGTGTGTACGGATCGACCTCATAGAACTTGGCGAACCTGCCCTCCAGTTCCAGGTACTGATCGGCGCCGTCGGGCCGTAGTCGTCTGGCCCGCTCGGCGGCGTACTTCTCCCGGATGGCGGGGATATCGATGTCGGTCGGCGTGTCTGTCGGGCCGCACGAACTCTCGGTGGTCGTCATGTGGTGTCTCCTTCAGTGGTTTCGGCGCGGTACCTGCGCTCAGCGGCGGAGAGCGCGCCGGAATCACACGTTGCGCGGCTCGCCGGTGCCCATGTACTTCGAGAGCTGGGTGTGCAGGTTGACGGTGCTGCGTTCGCGGTACGGGTTGGGCAGCGTGCCGGGGAAGCCCGCCGACTTCATCCCCTGCTGCACCGCGGCCATGTTCGAGAAGTCCTGCGGTAGCACCGAGAGCCAGTTGGGCGAGTCCTTCGGGGTGTAGACCCACTCCGTCTCGGGCTCCTCCCCTTTGGGGTACAGCTCGAAGACCGCCACCTCGAAGATGCACTTGTTCGGGTCGTAGGTCGGATCGGGTCGCGCCGAATAGCACAGCGCACTGGTCAGGCCCTGGCCGATCTGGAAGTTGGGGAAGAGCTGCCAGGCGGTTCCGCTCTGGCCGAGGATGTCGGGCGGAATGGTCGGCCAGATCACGCCGCGTGCCTCGTCGTCGCGGCGGGCCGAGGCAAGCCAGTGCTGCAGCACCTGGTCGGCGGGTGTGCCCTCGGGCAGTTCGTCGACGAGGCGTTTGGCGGCGTTCACCAGCGTCTGGGTGGTCGTCGCGTTGGTCTCTTCCATTGTGTAGACCTGCATCTCAGCGGTCGAGATGCGCGGGTCGCCGGTGCCGAGGCGGATCTTGGACTTGGTCTCGTCCATACCCTTCGGCGCGTCGTAGCCGATGTTGCTGTGCCGGCCCTGCGCTTTGGCCCACCCTTTGAACTCACCGAACCTGTTGAACTCCGGGTGGGTGGTGAACACGTGGTAGGTCTCGTTGAAGGCCTCCATCGCGACTTTCCAGTTGCAGTCGAAGTACAGCCATTTGCGCCACTTGTAGCGCATGTTCTCCAGCCCGAACGGATCGAGGATCTTCGAGGCGGGGAAGAGGTAGTCGACGAGCGGTTCGCAGTCGGGGTCCATGTTGATGAACAGCCAGCCACCCCAGGTGTCCACCTGTACGGGGGCCAGGTGCGTATTGGCCGGGGTGAGGGCCCCCTTCCAGTCGTCCTGCTCGCGGATGTGGGTGCAGGCGCCGTCCAGACCGTATGTCCAGCCGTGGAATCCGCAGACGAACGACTTCCGGGCGCGGCCGACCGCATGCTTGGCGCCCTCGGGATTGTCGATGAGCCTGCGGCCACGGTGCATGCACACGTTGTGGTGCGCGGTGAAAGCCGACGCCGAGTCTCCCGTCCCGGTACGCACGACGATGATCGAGTCGTCGAGGATGTCGTAGGTCAGATAGCTACCGATCTCGGGGATCTCCTCGACACGTCCGACCTGCTGCCAGACTCTGCGCCACAGCTTGTCCCGCTCGGCACGGGCGTAGGACTCGGAGATGTAGGCCTCGACAGGGATCGTCATCGGGTCCGACAGATCCTCGGCCACCCGCCCGGTCGAATCGTCGGGGTCGGCGTCGACTTCGATCGCGGCGTCGAGGTCGGATTCGGTGTGCGTCACGTGATCTGTCCTTTCAGAACCGGCTGATGGATCTGCGGAAGGATTCGTCTTTGAGGAACAGCGACGTGTTGTCGGCGCCCAGATGTGTCCATTTGAGGTTCAGCCCGCCGTCGACGAGAAGCGTCTGGCCGGTGATGTAGCTCGACATGTCCGACAACAGGAACAGGATCGCGTTCGCCTGCTCACCGGGTGTGCCGCGGCGCCCCATGGCGATCGCGGTGCGGTCGCGCTGCGGATCGTCGTCGACGTACGTCGCCGATGCGGCGGTCTCGGTGACGCCGGGGGCGACGGCGTTGACCCGGATGTTGTCCAGTGCCAGTTCGACAGCCATGGTGCGGGTCATCGCGGCGACGGCGGCCTTGGCTGTGCCGTAGGCGATGTGAAACGGCGCGGTGTTCATCCCGCTGATCGACGAGATCGAGACGATGGACCCCGGCAGCTTCTCGGACCGCAGTTCGGCGGCGACCGCCTGGCTCATGAAGAACGCCGTCTCGAGGTTTGCGGTGAACAGTGATCGCCAGTCGTCGCGGGTCACCCGTGTCGAGGGCATCCAGGTCGCCGGTGCCGCCCCACCGGCGACGTTGACCAGGCCGTAGAGGTCACCCTCCGCCGCGCGGGCCGCGTCGATGACCCGGGCGATGCCGTCGTCGGTCGATGCGTCGGCAACCACCGCGATCACCGGCAGTCCCTCCTCCGCGAGCGGGGAGATGTGCTGGTCGAGGTTGTCGCGCTTGCGGCTGACCGCGACGACGGTCGCTCCGGCCTGCGCCGCGCACCGAGTCACGGTCGTGCCGATGCCGCCGCCCCCGGCGCCCGAGACCACCACGACCCGGCCCTCCAGCCCGAGCAACGAGGACGTCATAGCGATTTGTCCGGACAACTAACGGTGTTCTGCATATTGGAGAACACTATTGCGCAGCGGTTATCGCAGCGTCAAGGCGACCCCCGAGAGCTGCCGGTCTATTGTCTGGACTAGCCGGAGCTTGCTAACGTCTCCGCGGAATCGGCGGACGGAAGGATCCCGACCAGGTATGTCCACTTCGCTGCAGCAGGCCCGCTACGCACCCGAGAAACCGCCCGCGACGGCACCGGGGTGGCAGCTGCACCGCGTCACCCCTGCGAGCCGGCTCTTCGGCGCCAACGGCCTGCGGACCGGACCCGACGGCCGCATCTACATCGCCCAGGTGACCGGCAGCCAGATCAGTGCGCTCGACATCGACACCGCTGAGATCGAGGCGATCAGCCCCAAGGGTGGGGACATCGTCGCCCCCGACGATCTGGCCTTCGACGGCGACGGCAACCTGTACGCGACCGAGTACTTCGACGGCCGCGTCAGTGTGCGCGACCCGTCCGGCCGAACCCGGGTGCTGCGCGACGACCTGCCGGCCGCGAACGGCATCACCGTCCATCAGGGCCGGCTGTTCGTCAACGAATGCCGCGAGGGCGGCCGGTTGATGGAACTCGACCTCGCCGGCGGCGCACCGCGCATCCTGCTGCACAACCTCCCCGGCCCCAACGCCATGGAGGTCGGCCCGGACGGCCTCCTCTACTACCCGCTGATGATGGCCAACGAGATCTGGCGCGTGAACCCGGACCCGGAAGGGCCCGGTGAACCGCAGCGCGTCGCCGCCGACCTCGGCGCACCCGATGCGGTGAAGTTCGACTCCGACGGCTTCATCATCTCCACCCAGGTCGCGTCCGGTCAGGTGCTACGCATCGATCCCCGCACCGGTGCGCACACCGTTCTCGCCCAACTCAATCCAGGCCTCGACAACCTCACGATCGCCGGCGGACGGTTGTTCACCTCGAATTTCACCGGCGAGATCACCGAGGTCCTCGCCGACGGCGACACCCGCGCCCTGCTGCCCGGTGGCCTCAACTGGCCGCACGATCTCGCGATCGGTGACGACGGCAGGCTCTACATCGCCGACGGCACGTACTTCTACGCACTGCGGCCCGACGGCTCGTTGGAGACGGTCGCGATGCTGTTCACGCCCGGCTATCCGGGCTATCTGCGCGGGCTCGCGACCGCAGGCGGGGGCGACTTCCTCGTCACGACGTCCCTCGGTCAGGTCGGCCGATACCGGCCCGGAGGCGAGACAGAATATCTGGCAACCGGTTTCGACCAGCTCTACGGCATCGCCGCTGGAGCGGACGGCACCGTGGTCTTCGCCGAATTGGGCGCCGGCCGGGTGCACGGCTTGCGGGCCGGCCGGGGCGAGGTACTCGCGACCGGGCTGGAAGGCCCGTCCGGGGTCGCATTCGGCCCTGACGGCGTCCCCCTGGTCACCGAATCGGCGGCCGGACGCCTGGTCCGGCTCACCGGCGCACGCACCGAGACCGTGATCGATGGGCTGGGACAGCCGCAGGGGGTCCTCGTCGACGGGGTGACGGCGTACGTCGTCGACGCCGGCGCCAAAGAGGTGGTGGCCGTGAACTTGGACACCGGTACCAGCGAGACGGTCGCCGCCGGGCTCCCGATCGGCGCGCCCCCGGGCGTGAATCCCAAGCCGCTGAGAGGAATCCAGCCCTTCTCCGGCCCGCAGGGCCCATTCGCCGGAATCACCCGGGGGCCCGACGGGACGCTGTTCGTGTCCGCCGACGGCGACGGCAGCGTCCTCGCGCTGCGCAGGACCTGAGGGGAGCCCGATCCGCGATGACAGTGAGCCCGGTAGAGCACCGCTATCTCCAGGTCGCGCGCACCCTGCGCAAGGAGATCGTCGACGGGGTGTACCCCGTGGGCACGCAACTGCCCACCGAACACGCTCTGTGCGAACGCTTCGAGGTGAGCCGCTACACCGTGCGCGAGGCCTTACGCCGGCTGCGCGAGGACAACCTGATCGCATCCCGACCGCGCGCGGGCACGCTCGTGGTGGCCCGGCAGGCGACGAATGCCTACGCCCAGGACGTGATGACGATCAACGATCTGCTCGCGTTCGCCGAGGGCGCGCAGTTCGTCATCGACTCCAATGCGATGGTGTCGGTCGACGGCCAGCTGTCCCACCGCACCGGGCTGGCGGTCGGTTCGGAATGGCTGGCCGTCCTGGGTTTTCGGCGAGCCGGACCCGACGCCGCGCCGATCTGCCGGACCGAGTACTACGTCAACCGCGCGTTCGCCTCGGTCGGCCGGCTGCTGCACCGGCACAGTGGCCCGATCTTCCCGCTCATCGAGGACCTGTTCGGGGTGAGCATCGTCGAGGTGCACCAGGAGATCTCGGCGATCGTGCTCACCGACGAACTGGCCGCGCGCCTGGATGCCGACACGGGTTCCGCCGCTCTCGAAATGCGACGCGTGTACACGACGTCGGACGGGGAGATCGCGCAGGTCACCGTCAACACCCATCCCGCCTCGCGCTATCGCCATTCGATGACCATGCGCCGGGTCAAGGGCTGACCACGTGGTCCGCAGGGACGAGGTGCGTGCGGCCGACGCCTACCGGCAGGGCGTCTGGGTCCGCACCACCCTGGCCGACACGCTCCGCGACGCCGCACAGACGACACCTGAGCGGGTGGTGCTCGTCGACGGCGACATCCGGTTGGATTGCGCGACATTGCATGAGCAGGCGCGGGCACTGGCCGGCGTGATGGTGGACCGGATGCCCGCGGGCAGCGTGGTGTCGTTCATGCTGCCCAACTGGCACGAGGCCGCGGTGGTGTACCTGGCTTCGACGCTGGCCGGCATGGTCGCGAATCCGATCCTGCCGTCGCTGCGCGATCACGAGCTGGCGTTCATCCTCTCCGACTCGCAGAGCCGGATGGTATTCGTCCCCGCGGTGTTCGGGCGTCATGACTACGCGGCGATGATGACCCGGGTGGCCGACGGTATGGCCGCGCCCCCGCAGGTGGTGGTCGTGCGCGGTGACGCGGGCCCGCACACGCCGTACGCTGCGATGTCGGAGGTCCCGGCAGGTGCGCGTCCGCTGCCGGTGCCAGATCCGGACGCCGTCCGCATGATCCTGTACACCTCGGGCACGACTGGTCGCCCGAAAGGCGTCTTGCACAGCCATAACTCGATCCACGCCCTGATCTGTCAGCTGCGGGACAACTGGTTGATCGAACCCGGGGACACCTTTCTGGTGCCCTCGCCGATCGCCCACATCGGCGGATCGATCTACGCCTTCGAATGCCCGCTTCTGCTCGGGACGACGGGAGTGCTGATGGAGAAGTGGAATGCCGATCGGGGCGTCGCGCTGATGCTCTCCGAACGCTGCACCCACATGGCCGGTGCCACCCCCTTCCTGTCCCAGCTGCTGGCCGCTGCTCAGCAGGCCGGCACCCGGTTGCCGGATCTGAAGGTCTTCATCTGCGGCGGAGCGTCGGTACCCCCGTCGCTGATTCGTACGGCCGCCGACTATTTCGAGCGTGCGGCGGTGTCGCGGGTGTACGGCTCCACCGAGGTGCCGGTCACGACGGTCGGCGCACTCGACGACCCCGACCGCGCCGCCGAGACCGACGGCAGACCGGGGTTGGCCGAAGTCGAGCTGACCGACCATCCGGCCGCAGCCACGGGCACCGGGGAGATCTGCGCGCGGGGACCGCAGATGCTGATCGGCTACCTGCATCCGGAGGACGAGACCGAATCCTTCGACGCCGCAGGCTTCTTCCGCACCGGTGACATCGGCCGGTGGGTCGACGACAACCACCTGGTGGTGACCGGACGCGCCAAGGACGTCATCATCCGCAACGGGGAGAACATCTCTCCGAAGGAGGTCGAGGACCTGCTCGCCGGGCATCCCTCGATCGCGGAGATCGCCGTCGTCGGAATCCCCGACCCCCGCACCGGCGAACGGGCGTGCGCGGCGATCGTCACCACGGCGCCACCGGGCCCCGATGCCACCGAGTTGCGCGAGTTCCTCACCGGCCGCGGACTGGCGACCTTCAAGGCACCCGAACAGGTCGTCGTCTGGGAGTCGTTGCCCAAGAACGACGCCGGCAAGGTGCTCAAACATCAGATCCGGGCGGCCCTGCTGGCGCAACGAGCGAAAGACGAAGGTGAGTGACATGCAGGTGGCGATCGTCACGGGTGCGAGCAGCGGCATCGGATTCGGCTGCGCGGAGAGATTGGCCGCCGACGGGATGGCGGTACTCGCGACCGGTCGCGACGAGACGCGGCTGGCGGAAGTGGCTGCGGCGATCGGGGATGCCGACCGGGTGGCGACCCTGGCGGTCGACCTGACCGCCGACGACGCACCCCGGCGCATTGTCGACGCCGCACTGGAACGCTGGGGCCGCATCGACTTCCTGGTGAACAACGCCGGCGTCGGCAGCCCCAAACCGCTGCACGAGACCGACGACGAGAGCCTCGACTACTTTCTGGGCCTGATGCTGCGTGCACCGTTCCGGCTGGCACGCGATGTGATCCCGCACATGCGATCCGGTTCGGCGATCGTCAACATCACGTCGACGTTCGCGGTCGTCGGCGGTTTGCGCGGCGGCGCCTATTCGGCGGCAAAGGGCGGCATGACGGCGCTGACGACCCACATCGCCTGCCAATACGGCCCACAGGGCATCCGCTGCAACGCCGTGGCCCCCGGCGTGACGCTCACGCCCATGGTGGCCCACCGGCTCGAGGACGAGCGGTTCCGCAAGATCAACACCGAGATGACGCCCTATCCGCGGCTGGGCACAGTGGAGGATCTGGCGAGCACGGTGGCGTTCCTGTGTTCCGACGGTGGCAGCTTCATCAACGGTCAGACCATCGTGGTCGACGGCGGCTGGAGTTCGACGAAGTATCTCTCCGATTTCGCACTCAGCTCGGAGTGGGTTCCGCGGTGATGAGCGCTTGCGCGAAGAGCATCGAGCTATGAACCTGTTCGGCCTGCTCGATCAGGCTGCGGCGCGCTTCGGTGACCGCGGTGCGGTGTATCGGGGCGAGGAGCAGGTGCACACCTGGACGTCGCTGCGTGAACGGTCGCTGCGGCTGGCCGGGTCGCTGGTGGGTGCGGGCCGCGGCGCCCGCATCGCGGTTGCCAGCGAAAACCGCCCGGAGATCGTCGAGCTGATGTTCGCGATCTGGGCCGCCGAGTGCGTGTTCGTGCCGCTCAACTACAAGCTGCACCCGCTCGAGATGGCACAGATCCTCACCGACGCCGAGGTGTCCCTGATCTTCGCCTCGCCGAAGATCGCGGCCGGGCTGACCTCGGCGAGCGCCGCCCCGATGGAGACGATCGGTGGGGACGAGTACGAAAGGCGCTGCACGGCAACGGCGTCGGAGCCGCCTCGTGCGACCGACCCGGCCACCCTGGCCTGGCTGTTCTACACCAGCGGTACCACGGGACGGTCGAAGGGCGCGATGCTGTCGCACCGCAACCTGATGGCGATGACGGTGTCGCATCTGGCCGATTTCGACTCGCCGGACGAGAACTGCAGCCTGGTGCACGGCGCGCCGATGTCGCACGGTTCGGGGTTGTACGTGCCGCCCTACGTGCTGCGCGGTGCCCGCCAGGTGGTGCCGGCATCGAGCGGCTTCGAACCCGACGAGTTCCTCGACCTCTGCGAGAGTCACCCGGGCTGCAGCGCGTTCCTCGCACCCACCATGGTGGCGCGCCTGTTGCAGACCGGCCGCGAGCGGCCGCGCAATCTGCGGACGATCGTCTACGGCGGTGGCCCGATGTACGTCGACAGCCTCAAGAGGGCGATGGCCGCATACGGATCGGTGTTCGTCCAGCTGTACGGTCAGGGCGAGGCACCGATGACGATCACCGGTCTGCGACGCGCCGACCACTTCCGCGCCGGCGTCCCTGCCCCGGACCAGGTTCTCGGCTCCGTCGGCTACGCCCGCTCCGGCGTCGACGTCGCGGTGCTCGGGTCCGACGGCCGGCCGGCGCCGGTCGGCGAGATCGGGGAAATCGTCTGCCGCGGTGACGTGGTGATGAGCGGATACTGGCGCAATTCGGAAGCCACCGCGGCGACGTTGCAGGACGGCTGGCTGCGCACCGGGGACATGGGCTCGTTCCACGCCGACGGGTACCTGACGTTGCGTGACCGGTCGAAAGACGTGGTGATCAGCGGCGGCAGCAACATCTATCCGCGCGAGGTCGAGGAGATCCTGCTCGAGCACCCGCAGGTCCTCGAGGCCGGCGTCGTGGGCGCACCTGATGAGGAATGGGGTGAGATCGTCGTCGCGTTCATCGTCGGCGAGGTCTCCCCGGAGAAATTGGATGCGCACCTCCTGGAACGCATCGCGCGCTTCAAGCGGCCCAAACGCTACGAGTTCGTCGACGAGCTCCCGAAGAACAGCTACGGCAAGGTGCTCAAGCGGGAACTGCGCGAACGGCTCAGGTGGCCCAGCTGATGTTTCGGTCTCCGCCGGTCGGGAATGCTGCCCGCCATGCGCGTGGTGATTGCCGGTGGACACGGAAAGATCGCACTCCTGCTGGAGCGGCTCCTGTCGCAGCGGGGTGACTCGGTCGCGGGTTTGATCCGCAACCCGGACCACACCGCGGACCTCTCGGAAGCGGGCGCCGAGGCGATCGTCGTCGACCTGGAGAAGTCGTCGGCGGACGAACTGGCGGGTCACCTCGCGGGCAGCGACGCGGTGGTGTTCGCCGCCGGCGCGGGCGCCGGGAGCGGCGCGGAGCGCAAGAAGACGCTCGACCGTGACGGCGCCATCCTGCTCGCGGATGCGGCCGAGGCGGCCGGGGTGCGGCGATACGTGATGGTCTCCGCGATGGGCGCCGACGCGGACGCACCGGACGACGCCGCCGACGACCCGGTCATGGTGACCTATCTCCGGGCCAAAGGGGCGGCCGACGACGACATCCGGCGCCGGGACGCGCTGGACTGGACCATCGTGCGGCCCGGTCTGCTGACCGACGACCCGGGAACCGGACGGGTGCGGATCGCCGAGAAGACCGGCCGGGACAGCATTCCGCGCGCCGACGTCGCGGCGGTCCTGGTCGCGGTCCTCGACGCCCCGCAGACCGCGGGACAGACCTTCGAGGTGGTCTCGGGCGATACGGCGATCGCCGAGGCCGTGACCGGAGGACACCCATGACGGAGCTGGACTCGCCGATCCCACCGGGCACCGAGCCGGGCCACGCTCCGGGGAAGTGGTACCGCGTAGTACCCTGAAAGTGTTTGCCGGGTGCTCCGAATCGGACGGCCCGGCCGGCTGCGATATGGGAGCGGCGGAGATGGCGGCGTCGTGGTTTAGTGTCAAGCGGTCCGCGGCCCCCCACTACGAGTGGATCAGCGACTACCTGGCGTCGCGGGGCATGACCACCGCGGTCCGGCTGATGATGGCCGGCATCGCCGGATCGCTGGCGATCTGCCTGTTCATCCTGCTTCGGTTCGACGGGCCCGTGACCGACGTCCAGGCCGTCTTGACGTGGACCTCCATCGCAGCCGGGATCTTCGGCGTCGCGCTGTGGTCCTGGCGCTGGCCGACCCATGGCCAGTCCATCGCCTTCGCGCTCGTGTCCAATGCCGCGATCGCCCTGTCCTGTCTGGCCTACCCCAATCCGTACGGCTCCCTGGTCGGCAGCGTGTCGTTCGCGACGATGGCCGCCTACATCGCGTTCTTCCACTCGACGGCCCTGGTGGTGTACAACTTCGCGGTCACCACCGCGGTCGCCGTCACCGCAGCGACCCGGATCGCCATGACCGGCCACCCGGCGATGGCCATCGTCGACCTGTTCATCGTGTTGCAGATCAACATCGCCATGCCGGTCGCGATCTACGTGCTCGTCCGGGCGCTGCGCAAGGATCTGGTGCGGGCCGAGGAGGATCCGCTCACCGGCCTGCTCAACCGGCGCGCGTTCTTCCTCCACAGCACGAAACTGCTCACCGCGCAGCAGGCCGAGGCCGACTGCCACCTGCTGATCGTGTTGGTGGACCTGGACAAGTTCAAGCGGGTCAACGACACCTACGGCCATCAGGCCGGGGACGAGGCGCTGATCGCCGTGGCGGAGGCCATGCGGAAGGCCGCCCACGATGAGGAGGCGGTGATCGGTCGTAGCGGCGGCGAGGAGTTCGTGCTCGCCGCCGTGCGCCGCTCCGAGGACCCGGGGCCGCTGGCCGAGCGGGTCTGCGCGGAGATCGCCGGGCTACCGGCAGAGGTGACCGCCAGCGTCGGCACGGCGACGATGCCGTTGAAGCATGCGGCGGCCACTCCAGACGCGTCGGTCATCGACCGCCTGATCAGCGCGGCCGACGCTGCGATGTACCACGCGAAGCGGGCCGGCGGGAACCGCTGCCACCACTTCGGCTCGGCGCACCGCTGACGTGCGGTTGACGCCGAATTCGACGTATCGCCCGACGACACCCGCACTTTCTCGCCCGTTTGTTCGTTTGGGCGAGAAGGTCAGGCAGGGGCGAAGACGGCTTTGAACCGCTCCAGCGATTCGCGGATGTCGCTGCGCAGCGCCGAGGCGACCACCATGCCGATCGGCCCGAACAGGGCCGGTCCCCCGAGGTGTACGTCGAAGGTGACCGTCGAACCGGCCTGATCACCGCTCTCGGCGGGTCGGACCTTGCCGATCAGCTTGACCTTGACGCCGCCCTTGCCGTCGCCGTTGAGGGTCATGGTCTGCGGGGGCTTGTAGTTCACGATCGTCCACTGCACGCGGTTCGGCATGCCCTTGACCTCGACGATCGAATCGATCCGAGTGCCCTTCTCCAGCGTCTCGGGCAGCTTTGATCGCCACACGCGGTGGATGCTCAGCCATTCCTTGTAGCGCGAGAGATCCGACGCGCACTCCCACGCCTTGTCCGGCGGCAGCGGCACGTCGACGGAAACCGACAGCTTGGCCATGCGTCAGGGGCGCAGGGGCGGATTCTGCGGGTTGATGGGACCCTGCGGATTGTTCTTGTTGACGTACGTGCGCGCGGCGCCCTGCGCCTTGTTCACCTTGTCGGCGTACTTGCCCTTGGTCTTCTGGTCGAACAGATTGCCGGCCTTTTCGATCGCCTGACCGGCCTTGTCGGGGTTCTTCGACACCCAGTTCTTCACTTTGTCGAAAATTGCCATGACACAAGCCTACCGGTCGCGCCAGAGCCGTCGCCGTTCGCCGAGCACCCGGCCCTGCAACCACCACAGTGCCTCGATCAGCACGGCACCGAGCACACCGATCCCCAGGGCGATCGACGTCACCGTCACGTTCGTGGGGTCGAGGATGAACAGTCGCTGCGCCGCGGGGATGGAGAAGATCACCAGGTAGGCCAGCGCCGAACCGGCCACCAGGGCGACCCGCCACCATTCGTAGGGCCTCGCCACCACCGCCAGCACCCATACCGCGCTCACCAGCAGCGTGATCAGCGCCGCCGTGGATGCCTGCACCTGCTCGGTCTCGGTGGCCGCCCGGCCCTGATAGGCCACCAGATACGACACGAACGTCGCGGCGCCCACCACCACTCCCGACGGCAGCGCCGCGGTCATCACCCGGCGGACGAACCCGGGCCGCGCGCGTTCGCGGTTCGGTGCCAGCGACAGGATGAACGCCGGGATGCCGATGGTGAACCAGGCGGCGATGGTGACGTGGATCGGCTGGAACGGAAACAGCAGCGGGTCGGTGCCGAACAGTTCCGATCCAAGGCCGGCCAGCCCGACGAGCACCGCGAGCAGCACCGAGTACACGGTCTTGGTGAGGAACAGGTTCGACACCCGTTCGATGTTGCCGATCACCCGACGGCCCTCGGCCACGACGTAGGGCAGCGTCGCGAACCTGTTGTCCAGCAACACGATCTGGGCGACGGCCCGCGACGCGGGGCTACCTGCGCCCATCGCCACGCCGATGTCGGCGTCCTTGAGCGCCAGAACGTCGTTGACGCCGTCGCCGGTCATCGCCACGGTGTGTCCGCGCGACTGCAGCGCATGCACCATCGCCCGCTTCTGGTCCGGCCGGACCCGGCCGAACGTGGTGTGGGATTCCAGCGACTCGGCGAGTTCGCCGACGGCGTGCGGCAGATTCCTGGCGTCCATACATTCGCCGTGCAATCCCAGCGAGCCCGCCACCGCGCTGACCGACACGGCGTTGTCGCCGGAGATCACCTTGATCGACACCTGCTGTGAGGCGAAGTAGTCCAGGGTGTCGCGGGCGTCGGGGCGCACTCGCTGTTCGAGCACCACCAGCGCCACCGGGGTCACCGTGCCCGGCGCGTCGCGGTGGTCGACCGGCAGGTCCGACGATCCCAGCAACAGCACCCGCAGACCCTGCGCGCCGATCTGTTCGGCCTGTTCGGCGACCGGCGATGCGGGGTCCAGCAACACGTCCGGTGCGCCGATCACCCAGTTGCCGTTGTCGCCGAACGAGACTCCGCTCCACTTGGTGGCCGACTTGAACGGTGCGGTCGCGGTCGCACTCCAGCCCGGTGGGTCAGGATAGGCCTCCGCGATGGCGAGCATGCTGGCGTTGGGCCTGCTGTCGTCGGCCGCCATGGCCGCCAGCACATCGCGGACGTCGGCCTCGGTGACGGTTCGCACGTCCGCCAGCCGCATCCCGTTCTCGGTGAGCGTGCCGGTCTTGTCGGCGCACACCACGTCCACCCGGGCCAAACCCTCGATCGCGGGCAGTTCGTTCACCAGGCACTGCCGGCGGCCCAGTCGCACCACACCGACCGCGAACGCGATCGACGTCATCAACACCAGACCCTCGGGGACCATGGGGACCAGGGCGCCGACCATCGCCAGCACCGCCCGCCGCCAGCCCGCATCGGTGGTGAACAGCTGGGTGTAGATGGTGAGCAGACCCGCAGGCACCAGCAGGTAGGTGATGAACCGGAGGATCCGGTCGATGCCGTTGCGCAGTTCGGATTTCACCAGGGTGAACTTGCTCGCCTCCTCGGCGAGTTTTGCAGCGTACGCTTCGCGCCCCACCTTGGTGGCGCGATAGGCCCCCGACCCGGCGACGACGAAGCTGCCCGACATCACCGGATCACCGGTGTCCTTCGCGATCGGATCCGCCTCGCCGGTCAGCAGCGATTCGTCGACCTCGAGGTTGGCGTGCTCGACGATCTCGCCGTCGACCACGATCTGATCGCCCGGTCCGAGCTCGATGATGTCGTCGAGTACCACCTGGCTGGGCGGCAGCGGCCGTGCCGACGATCCGGCGTCGGTCCTCCTGCGCACCAATGGTTTTGCCTGGCCGACGATGGCCAGCTTGTCGAGGGTCTTCTTGGCCCGCAACTCCTGGATGATGCCGATCGCGCTGTTGGCGATGATCAGCAGGCCGAACGCGCCGTTGATGACCGAGCCGGTCGACAGCACGATGACGAACAGCACCCCGAGGATGGCGTTGATCCTCGTGAAGACGTTGGCGCGGACGATGTCCCGCGCACTGCGGGCGGCACGGGTCGGTACGTCGTTGGAGTGACCGGCGGCGACCCGCTCGGCGACCTCGGCATCCGAGAGCCCGGTTGTCACCGCCAGGCTCATTTGACGAAGACTCCGTTGTGTTCGTCGTCGAAGTACTCCAGTGTCAGACGGTCGCCGTCGAAGGTGGCCTTCGACACCGACCCGGGCGGGGAGTTCTCCGAGACGAATTCGAACGTGAACACGTTTCCGTCCCAGTGCTTCAGCGGCCAGGTGTCGCCGCGCGGTCCGACCTGGAGTCCGAGGGTGCCGCCCGCCTCGCTGACGGTGGCCGGGCCCCAGAAGTCGTTGTTGTAGACGCCGGCCAGGCTCGCCGGCGGCGGGGACGGCGCCGGGTTCACCGGCCGCGGCGTGCCGACGAGCTCTCCGACCGGTTCTTCCATCTGCATGAACGGCGCCTTGTACAGGGTCCACCAGTCCTCCCGGATTTCACCGAACTGCACGAGATCGGCGAACTGCGCGGTCAGAGTCTCGGGCACACCGGACGGCGTCGCATTGGTCAGTGCGACGATCGCGACGTCGGCCGACGGGATGATGACGAAGTTGGTGCCCGCACCGAGTTCGAAGGCGCCGGAATGGCTCAGCGACTGTCGCGCCGCCGATGTGGTGCCGACGTTGAACCCGAAGCCGTAGAAGCCGCTGCGCATGGCGGGCTCGGTTCCCCGGCTGGAGACGCTCTGCGGCGTCACCGCGGGCAACAACGCCTCGGGGTCGATGATCTGCCGGTCGCCGGCCTTGCCGTCGGCGAGCATCATGGTGAGCCACTTGGTCATGTCGTTGGCCGACGAACTCACCCCGCCGGCGGGCCCCTCCGCATCGGCGTTGCGGACGTAGAGCGGTTCGTAGCGACCGTCGACGTGGATGTGCCCGACGGCGCGGTCGGGCCTGGCCTGGTAGTCGGCGAATCGCGAACTGGTCGACGTCATGCCCAGCGGCCGGTACAGGACCTCCTCGCTGAGCGTCTCCCACGGTCTACCCGCGCCGGTGGCGACGGCCTCCGCGGCGGCGGTGAGTCCGAAGTTGGTGTAGGCGTAGGAATCCCGGAACGGAGCGAGCGGCAGTTGCCGCAGACGTTCGAGGATGGCACGGCGGTCGTAGCCGAGGTCTTCGAGCCGGTCCCCGGCGTGGTCGGGCAGCCCGGAGCGGTGCGAGTAGAGATCGCCGACGGTGACCATCTGGGTGACCGCCGGATCCGAGAGCGCGAACCACGGCAGCTTCGACACCACCGGGGTGTCCCAGCCGATCGCACCGTCGCTCACCTGTTGTGCGACGACCGTGGCGCCCAGCGGTTTGGAAAGCGATGCGAGCTGGAACACCGTATCCGGGTCCACCTTGTCGCCGGTGCGCACATCCTTGACGCCGAAACCCTTCGCGTACACCACCTTTCCTCCGTGTACCACGGCGACCGCCATTCCGGGGATGCCGGACTGCGTCATCAGGTCCCCGGCGAGGCGGTCCAGCTGCGACACGGCCTTGTTCACCGCGTCCTCGGGCAGCGGCATGGCGGGCACGAGCGGCGGCGGCACCTCCGACGACGCGGGTGCCGCCTGCGAGGGCTGCGCCGACTGCGGCTCTCCGGCCGGTCGTGAGCCGCACGCCGCGACGAGGGTCAGCACTGCGGTGAGCGCCGCGAGCGGCAGGAGTCGGTGTATCACAGCTGCACGCTAGCGCGTCAGAGTTGCCACCACGGGTCGATCATCGACGCGTCTCGTTCGATCCGCTGACCGGGTCTGGGGATCGCGACCTGAACGCCCTGCGCCTCAGCCGCCGTCAGCAACCGCTCGACCGGCTCGGCCCAGGGATGCGGAGCCAGCCGGAACGTGCCCCAGTGGATCGGCACCAGCATGCCGGCGCCGGCGTCGGTGACGTCGCGGTGGGCGCGCACCGCCTCCTCCGGATTCATGTGGATGTCCGGCCAGGCGGGGTGGTAGGCGCCGATGGGCATGAGCGTCAGGTCGAACGGTCCGTGCGCATCGGCGGTGTCGGCGAAGCTCCTGGTGTATCCGGTGTCGCCGCCGAAGAAGACGCGGTTCTTCGGCCCCTTGATCGCCCACGACGACCACAGCGTGGTGTTACGGGTGAACAGGCGACCGGAGAAGTGCCGGGCCGGAGTGCAGACGAGGGTGAGATCACCGAGCCGGTGGCTCTCGTTCCAGTCCAGTTCCACGATGCGGTGTTCGGCGATACCCCACACCCGCAGGTGCGCGCCCACCCCCAGTGGGACGACGAAGGGTGCGCGCTGGGTGCGGGCCAGCCCCAGGATCGTGTCCATGTCGAGGTGGTCGTAATGGTCGTGGCTGATGACGATCGCGTCGACCGCAGGCAGTCGTTCCAGCGCCACCGGTGGTTCGTGCATCCGCTCCGGGCCGACGTTGCGCGACGGTGAACACCGCCTGCTCCAGATCGGATCGGTCAGCACCCGGTATCCGTCTACCTCGACCAGGACCGAGGAGTGGCCGTGCCAGTACGCGGCCAGACCTGCGGCGTCGCCGTCGATCCGCGCCGGTTCCACGACCGGGATCGGCGCGCCCGGCCGACCGTTGCCCACGGTGACCAGTTCGCGTAGCAGCAGGCGACGTGCCTCGGCGTCGAGGCTCATCGTCGCGGCGGGCTCCAGGTTGACGAACGCGCCGTCGCGGAACTGCGGCGACCGGTTGGCCACCGCCGCGATGTCGGCGGGCGTCGCGCCGAGTGACGCCGGGGTGCCCTGCAGCGCGCGCAGCACCCAACCCCCGGCGAACAGCGATGCCGTACCGAAGCCGAACCGCAGTGCCGCCCGCAGCATCTCAGGCGCCCTTGAACCGCGGCGGCCGCTTCTCGATACGGGCCACCTGGGCTTCGATGATGTCCTGACTGGCCCAGGCCCGGTCGAAGAGTTCGGTGTGCGCGGGCCACGGCTCCTCGTAGGCGCCGTCGTCGTTGAGTACGCGCTTGGCGTGCTGCAGGGCCAGCGGTGCATAGCCGGCGATCTCCTGGGCCCAGGCCTGGGCGTCGGCGAGCGTGCCGATCCGGTTGGCCATGCCGGTCTGGAGCGCGACGTCGGCGCTGAGCCGCTCGGCAGCGAGCAGCATGCCTCTGGCCCGGCCGGCTCCGACCAGCGACGTCAGCCGGCGGATACTCCAGTTGTCCAGCGCGATACCGTATTTCGCGACAGGGAATTGGAAGTAGGCCTCCGGCGCCACCACCCGTAGGTCGCAGATCATCGACAGGATGACCCCGGCGCCGATCGCCGGGCCGTTGATCGCGCCGATCACCGGAACGGGAGCCTGATCGATGGCGATGTTGAGCGCCCTGGCCTTGTCGGGCAGTTCGTCAGCGACGCCCTGACCGCCCGACAGGTCGGCCCCTGAGCTGAACACATGGCCCTGGCCGGTGAGTACGATCGCGCGGACGTCCTCCGACGCCGCCTTCTCGATCGCTTCGCGCAGGCCGTCGACGAGTTCGCTGTTGAGGGCGTTGCGGCGCTCGGCCCGCTGCATCTCGATGGTCAGCACGTGGCCGTCGCGGGTCTGTCCAATCATGGCGGCCAGCCTAACTAGCCTTGCTGAGATGAGCCGGATCAGTGCCATACAGCTGCGGGACGCGGTGCTCGACCCCGGCTCGTTCCGCAGCTGGGACGCGCCGCCCCTGGAGGTCGCCACCACCGACGGCTACCGCGCCGAGCTGGCCGCCGCCACCGAGGCGACCGGTCTGGACGAATCGGTGCTCACCGGCGAGGGCCTGGTTTTCGGGCGCCGGGTCGCGGTGATCGCGTGCGAATTCGACTTCCTGGCGGGATCGATCGGTGTGGCCGCCGCCGAACGCATCACCGCGGCGGTGCAGCGGGCCACCGCCGAGCGGCTGCCCTTGGTCGCGTCACCGAGTTCGGGGGGCACCCGGATGCAGGAGGGCACCGTCGCGTTCCTGCAGATGGTCAAGATCGCCGCAGCCGTCGAACTGCACAAGCGCGCTCAGCTGCCCTATCTGGTCTATCTGCGCCATCCGACCACCGGCGGTGTCTTCGCATCGTGGGGTTCCCTCGGCCACATCACCGCCGCCGAACCCGGGGCGCTGATCGGCTTCCTCGGGCCGCGGGTGTACGAGCATCTCTACGGCGAACCGTTCCCGGCGGGCATCCAGACCGCTGAGAACCTACACCGGCACGGCGTCATCGACGGCGTCGTGCCGCTGGAGGCCCTGCGCACGACGCTGGATCGGGCGCTGACGGTGGTCAGCGACCCGCCGGGTGCGCCACCGCCGGCACCGGAACCCGAGCCGCTCGACGACGTGCCGGCCTGGGATTCCGTGCAGGCCTCCCGCCGGCCGGACCGGCCCGGCGTCGGCTACCTGTTGCGGCACGGCACGACCGAGCGCGTGCTGCTGTCGCGCACCGACCACGGTGAGGCCGCGACCACGCTGCTGGCGCTGGCCCGGTTCGGCGGTCAGCCTGCTGTGGTCCTCGGCCAGCAGCGACTGGTCGGCGGCATGGTCGGCCCGGCCGCGCTGCGCGAGGCCCGCCGGGGGATGGCGCTGGCCGCGGGTCTGCAGCTGCCGCTGGTGCTGGTGATCGACACCGCGGGACCCGCGCTCACCGTGGACGCCGAGGAGGGCGGGTTGGCCGGCGAGATCGCCCGCTGCCAGGCCGAGCTGGTCACCCTCGACACCCCGACGGTGTCGGTCCTGCTGGGCCAGGGTTCCGGCGGCCCGGCGCTGGCGATGGTGCCCGCCGACCGCGTGCTCGCCGCACTGCACGGCTGGCTTGCGCCGCTGCCGCCGGAGGGGGCCAGCGCGATCGTCTACCGCGACCTCGACCACGCCGCGGAACTGGCTGCGGCACAGGGCATCCGGTCGGCTGATCTGCTGCGCCGCGGCATCGTCGACGCAATTGTCGGCGAGCGCCCCGACGCTGCCGACGAGCCGCTCGAGTTCACCCGCAGGCTGTCGGCGACCATCGCCGGTGAGCTGTCCGGACTCCGGGCAATTCCCGCCGAGACACGGCTGGCGCGTCGGCTGGACCGGTACCGCCGGATCGGCCTGCGCGGCTGATCGCTGGTTCAGCCTCCGAGTTCGTCGACCGCGGTGTTCAGGGAGGCGGCCTGCTCCTCGAGCTCGCGGTCGGACAGTTCCGCGCCGTCGGTCCGCCTAAGCAATTCGGCCCGTGAGATGACCTCGAGCGCGCCCTGGTATCGGTCCGAGCGCAGATCGCCCTCGGTGGCCACCTCCACCCGGCCCTCGATGAGAACCAGCGTCGCTTCGCCGTCTGCTTCGAGTAGCCGGCGGACGTGATCGGCGTCGATGGTCATCACTGTCCCCGTCCGGTCTGGCTCTGCAGGCGATCGATCATCTCCGAGGCTTGTGCCTTGGTCATGTTCTCCGGCAGGTCCTCCTTCGCCTCGCGGGCGAGCGTCTGCAGATAGCTGCGCTGCGGGCCGGTCATCGGCTCGTCGCCGGTGACCCACTCGGACTGGTCTTTCTGTGCGTTCTCCTGGGGAGCCGCGGCTGGTTGTTCGCTCATGGGCTTCCTATGCCCGCTGGGGCCGGGTGCTATGCACGCGGTCGAACATTCGTGCGATGCATCACGCCTCCAGGTATCGCTGCAGCGTCGGCCCCAGCCAGTCCTGCAGATCCGCCCGCGTCATCGCGACGACCGGCGGAAGCCGCAGCACATAGCGACACAGTGCGAGGCCCAGCATCTGGGTCGCGATGAGCCCGGCGCGCCGACCTGCCACGGCGTCATCGGGTCCGGCGACGACGGGCAGCAGCTGGGTGGTGAAGATCTCGCTCATCCGCTGCGCCGCCGAGGCGTTGGTCGCCGCCGACCGCAGCAGGACCACGAGCGCCTCGTCACGTTCCCAGCGTTCGACGAAATGCTCGACGAGCCGCCGCCCCAACTCGTCGGGGGCGACCGCCCGGAGGTTCGGCAGTTCCAGATCGAAGCGCGCGGCTGCGGCGAAGAGGCTCTCCTTGTTGCCGAAGTACCGCATCACCATGGACGGGTCGATGTCCGCATCGGCGGCGACCGCACGGATGGTCGTGCGCTCATAGCCCGACTGCGCGAAGCGCTCGCGGGCCGCGGCGAGGATGACCGCCTTGGTGTCGGCGGAGGAACGGCGCATGCCAACAACTGTAGGCCAACAACTGTTGACATGATGCTCACGGACGCGCACGATGGCTATGCCAACAAGCGTTGGCATTGGTTTCGAAGGAGGTCGTCATGCCGGATGTCGATGTACTGGTCGTGGGCGCCGGACCGACGGGCCTCACGCTGGCCTGCGCCCTCGCCCACCGCGGGGTGTGCGCCGGTGTCGTCGACCGGCAGGCCGAGGGGGCCAACGAGTCGCGTGCGGCGGTCGTCAACGCCCGCAGCCTGGAAGTCCTCGAACCCCTCGGCGTCGCCGAACCGCTGATGCGCACCGGCATCCAGGCGCCCCGCTTCTCCATCCGCGACGGCGCCCGCAGGCTGATCGAGGTGGACTTCTCTGCGCTACCCACGGCCTATCCGTTCAGCCTGATGACGCCCCAGGCGACGACGGAGGCGGTGCTGTCCCGGCGGCTGACCGAGTTGGGCGGGCGCGTTCTGCGTCCCAAGGCCCTGGCGGGGCTCCGCCAGGGCGATGACGGGGTGACCGCTGAGTTCACCGATGGTGACGTCATGCGGGCCCGGTTCACGGTCGGCGCGGACGGAATCCACAGCACCGTGCGTGCCCGAACCGGGATCGGATTCCGCGGCGGACACTACGACGAGAACTTCGCCCTCGCCGACGTGCTGCTCTCCGGCGACGCGCCTGCCGAGGAGGTCATCCTGTTCTGGGCCGCCGCCGGGCTGACCGTCGTGGCCCCCCTGCCGGGCGGTGTGCACCGCATCGTCGCACCCGTGCCCGAGGCACCGGAACAGCCGTCGCCGTCCTTCATCCAGCACCTCCTCGACGAGCGCGGCTCAGGCGCAGGACGGATGCGCGTCGGCGAGGTGGTGTGGGGCTCGCGGTTCCGGGTGCAACATCGGGTGGCGGACACCTTCCGGGCCGGACGGGTGCTGCTCGCCGGCGACGCTGCCCACGTTCACAGCCCGGCGGGCGGCCAGGGTATGAATCTCGGCATCCAGGACGCGGTGGCACTCGGCGATGCACTGAGTGCGGCGCTGGACGGCAGCGACGCCGCTCTCGGCGAATACAGCAGCGTCCGGCGCCCGATCGCCGAGGGCGTGGTGGCCATGACCGATCGGCTGACCCGGCTGGCGACTCTGCCGCGTGCAGCACGACCTCTGCGCAACACCGGCATCCGCGCGGCGAGCCGGCTGCCGGCCGTGCGCCGCAATCTGGCGTGGCGGCTCAGCGGTCTGGTGTACCGGTGAGCAGCGCGGCGCGGTGCCGGGTGCGGACGTACAACACCACCCCGGCGATGACCACCTCGACCGCGGCGAGCGCCATCGCCGCCGCCATCAGCGCGGGAACGGGCGCGGCTCCAGCCGGCGCGTGGTGGTGCGCGGGCATCGGGGTGTGCACCGCGAGCATCGCCAGGCTCATCAACGCGACGGTCAGCCAGGCGGCCAGCGTGCCGCGCTGCCACAGGTGCCAGGCGCACCACAGGCAGGCCGCGATCATCACCGCGAGCAGGGCGGCGGCCACCGCCCCGCCGGCGTGTCCGAGCAGTGCGGCGTGCACACCGGCCGAGCAGGCCGCCAGCCCCGCGTAGAGCCGTCGTCCGAGCGCCGCCGACATCGACCAATCTTGACAGGGCAGCCGCGCGTCGGCAGCGCAATCGCCCGTGCGGATCTCATCGCCGGGTCGGTGTGAACAGCTCGACGCTGCGTTCGCGCATCTCCACTTTGCGCACCTTGCCGGTGACCGTCATCGGAAATTCGTCGGCGACATGCACATAGCGGGGGATCTTGTAGTGCGCCAACTTCCCTGACGCGAAGGCCCGCACCGTCTCGGCGGTCAGCGGCGGGCGGCCCGGCCGCATCCGGATCCATGCGCAGACCTCTTCGCCGTACTTCTCGTCGGGCACGCCGACGACCTGGGCGTCCTCGATGTCGGGATGGGTGTAGAGGAACTCCTCGACCTCCCGCGGATAGACGTTCTCGCCGCCACGGATGATCAGATCCTTGATCCGCCCGACGACGTTGCAGTAGCCATCCTCCCGCATCACCGCGAGGTCACCGGTGTGCATCCAGCCCTCGGCGTCGATGGCCTGAGCCGTCTTCTCGTCGTCGCGCCAGTACCCCAGCATCACCGAATAGCCACGAGTGCACAGCTCGCCGGGGGCGCCCCGGTCGACGGTGCGGCCGGTCTCCGGGTCGATGATCCTGACCTCGATGTGCGGGTGCGCCCGCCCGATCGTCGAGGTGCGCCGGTCCATGTCATCGTCGATGAGCGTCTGACACGACACCGGTGAGGTCTCGGTCATGCCGTAGGCGATCGACACCTGCGTCATGTTCATCTCGTTGACGCAGCGCTTCATCACCTCCACCGGGCACACCGAGCCCGCCATGATCCCGGTGCGCAGCGAGGACAGCTCGGTCGATCCGAAATCCGGGTGGGCGAGCATCGCGATGAACATCGTGGGCACGCCGTAGACGCCTGTGCACCGTTCCTTTTCGAGCGCGGCCAACGTCAGCGCCGGGTCGAAGCCGGGCGCCGGGATCACCATCGTCGTGCCGTGGCTGGTGCAGCCGAGGTTGCCCATCACCATGCCGAAGCAGTGGTAGAACGGCACCGGGATGCACAGCCGGTCCTGCGGTCCCAGCGCGATCATCTCTGTGGTGAAGTAACCGTTGTTGAGGATGTTGCGGTGCGACAGCGTCGCGCCCTTCGGGAAGCCGGTGGTTCCCGAGGTGTACTGGATGTTGATCGGGTCGCGATTGTCCAGCTGCGCCATACGGTCCCGCAACTGGTCGGCATCGACGGCGTCGGCACCGCTCCTGAGTGCAGCCCAGTCGTCGGTGCCCAGGAACACCACCTCGCGCAGGTCGTCGCACTCGGGACGCACCTCGGCCACCATCGCCGCGTAGTCCGACGTCTTGAACGTCGTCGCCGAGATCAATGTCCGCACGCCGGATTGGCTGAGCACATAGGCCAATTCGTGCGTGCGGTAGGCCGGGTTGATGTTGACCAGGATCGCCCCGATCTTGGCCGTCGCGTACTGCACGATGGTCCACTCCGCGCAGTTGGGCGCCCAGATGCCGACGCGTTCCCCGCGCTGCACGCCGAGCGCCATCAAACCCCTGGCGATGCGGTCGATCTCGTCGTTGAGCTCGGTATAGGTCCAGCGTCTCCCGGTGGCGACCTCGACCAGGGCATCGGTGTCGGGGTAGGTCGCGACCGTCCGCTCGAAGTTCGCCCCGATGGTGTCCTCGAGGATGGGGGTGCCGGTCGGTCCGGCGTCGTAGGAGGTCATCCGATCACCAGGTCCTCGTAGCGGTATTCGGTGGCGATGGGCGTGCCCGCGGCCTGTTCCTCGCGGTGGCGGAGCTCGACACGGCGGATCTTGCCCGAGATCGTCTTGGGCAGTTCGTAGAACTCGATGCGACGCACCTTCAGATACGGCGCGAGGTGGTCGCGGGCGTACTCGAAGATCTGGGTAGCGGTGTCGGCGTTGGCATCCCAGCCGGCGGCCAGCGCGATGTAGGCCTTGGGGACCGTGAGCCGGGTGTCGTCGGGCTGGGGCACCACAGCTGCTTCCACGACCGCGGGATGCTCGATCAGCACGCTCTCCAGTTCGAACGGCGACACCTTGTAGTCCGACGATTTGAACACGTCATCGGTGCGGCCGATGTAGGTGATGTAGCCGTCCTCGTCGCGGCGGGCGACATCGCCGGTGTGGTAGTAGCCACCTTCGGTCACGGCCCGGTTGCGCGCCGGATCGTCGAGGTATCCCGTCATGAGGTTCAACGGTCTCGGGCTCAGGCGCAGGCAGATCTCGCCCTCTTCGGCGGGGGCGCCGGTCAGCGGATCGACGAGCACGACCGGCACACCCGGCATGGGGCGGCCCATCGAACCCGCCTTGACCGGTGCGCCCGGTGTGTTGCCGACCAGCAGGGTGGTCTCGGTTTGACCGAACCCGTCGCGGATCGTCAGGCCCCAACCCTTCTCCACCTGCGCGATGACGTCAGGGTTCAGCGGCTCGCCGGCACCGAGGACCTCCCGCAAGCCGGCCGGCTTGGCGCCGAGGTCGCTCTGGATGAGCATGCGCCACACCGTCGGTGGCGCACAGAACGTGGTGACCATGGCGCGGTCGAGCTGGTGGCGCAGTGCGGCGGCGTCGAAACGGCGGTAGTTGTAGACGAAGATCGTCGCTTCAGCGATCCACGGCGCGAAGAAACAGCTCCACGCGTGTTTGGCCCACCCCGGCGAGCTGATGGCCAGGTGCACGTCGCCCGGCCGCACGCCGATCCACGCCATGGTGGTGAAGTGCCCGACGGGATAGCTGACCTGTGAGTGTTCGACCAGCTTGGGCTTACTCGTCGTACCGGAGGTGAAGTAGATGAGCATCGAATCGTCGACCGCGGTGCGCGCCGCGAACGGCCCGGCCGACGCGATGCCGTAGGCGTCGGCGTAGGTGTGCCATCCCTCGACCGGGCCGCCGACGACCACGCGGGTGTAGTCGCCGGGTACCTCGTCGAACTTGGCGGTGTCCGCGGCATTGGCGATCACGTAGCCGGCGGCGCCCCGCGCGATCCGGTCGGCGAGGTCGGCCGGCCCGAGCGCACCGGTGGTCGGCATGATGACGGCGCCGAGTTTGGCGATCGCCAGCATCGCTTCCCAGAGTTCGGTCTGGTTGCCGAGCATGAGGATGACGCGGTCGCCCTTGCCGACGCCGCGGTGTTCCAGCCAGGTGGCGACACGGTCGGAGCGATCGGCCATCTCGGCGAAGGTGACGCGCTGCTCGCTGCCGTCCTCCTCGACGATCCACAGTGCGGTCCGATCCTGATTGGCGGGGTCGCGGGCGATGACGTCGAACCAGTCGCACGCCCAGTTGAACGACCCCGTCAGCTGCGGCCAGGTGAACGTCTCGACGGCCTTGTCGTAGCCGCCGATGACGTTCACCAGGCGGTCCCGCGCGGCCCGGTAGACATCCGTGTTGGTGGTCATGCTGGCTATGCTCTACGTCACACCCGCCCGCCGCTACCCCCGAAAGAGGGTCCCGTGTCGTCGTCGTTGCTGCGCCCACGCGATGCCGATGCGCTGCGGGCCGAGTTGCGTGGCGTGGCCGCGGCGACCGGCCTGCCGGTGACGTTCGGCGGCGAGGTGCACGACGGCACGCTGCTGCTCAGTGAGTTCTTCGGCACCCGGACCGCCGCGATGCGCGGGTTGGTCGTGCGGCCGAGCGCCGGGCTGGGTGGTGCGAGCCTGGTGGCGCACCGGCCACTGTCGGTGGCCGACTACCGGCGTGCCGTGTCGATCACCCACGACTACGACGGCCCGGTGCTCGGGGAGGGTATCCGCGCGGTGCTGGCGGTGCCGGTGGTCGTCGACGGACGGGCGCGGGCGGTGCTCTACGGTGCGCACCGCACCGCGGCGCCGATCGGTGGCCGAATCGCCGAGGCGATGGTCGCGTCCGCAGGGCGGCTGTCGGTGGAACTGCGGGTGCGCGACGAGGTGGAACGGCGGCTGCGGCTCCGCGAGGCGGAACGGGCCGGCGCCGGCGCGGCAGGCGTCGAGCAGATCCGCGAGGTGCACGCCGAGTTGCGCCTCCTGGCCACCCAGTCGTCAGACGGCCACCGGCTCCGCGACCTGGCCGACCGGTTGGCCCAGGCGTTGTCCGGCGACCCACCAGACACCACGACGCTGACGCCACGCGAACTCGACGTGCTGGTGCAGGTCGCCATGGGGTGCACGAACGCGGAAACGGCGCAGCGTCTCGCGCTCAAACCGGAGACGGTGAAGAGCTATCTGCGCAGCGCCGGAGCGAAGCTGGGATCCCGCACCCGCCACGAGGCCGTGTCGAAGGCGCGCCGGGCGCGGCTCATTCCCTAGCGCCGCCGCGACAGTGCGCCGTGCAAGGATCGGGAACGTGTCAGCAGTCACACCCTTCCGCATCGAGATTCCCGACGCCGCGCTCGCCGACCTCACGTCGCGGCTGGCCAACACTCGCTGGCCCGAAGCGGAGCCGGTCGACGACTGGAGCCAGGGCATCCCGCTCGCCTACACCCGGAAACTGGCCGAATACTGGGCGGAGAACTACGACTGGCGGGCACGCGAAGCGGCGCTCAACCGCTTCGACCACTTCACCACCGAGCTCGACGGCCTCGACATCCACTTCATCCACCAGCGATCGACCCGCGGGCACGGGTTCCCGCTGCTGATCACGCACGGCTGGCCGGGCTCGATCGTGGAGTTCGCCAACGTCATCTCTCCCCTCAACGACGCCGGCTTCGACGTGGTGTGCCCGTCGCTGCCCGGCTACGGGTTCTCGGCGAAGCCGGACGCGACCGGCTGGGGCATCGAGAAGATCGCCACCGCGTGGGATGCGCTGATGGTGCGGCTCGGTTACGACCGCTACGGCGCACAGGGCGGCGATTGGGGGTCGGTGATCACCACCCAGATCGGCCGCAACGTCGGCCACTGCGTCGGCATCCACACCAACATGCCGATCGGCCGCCCACCCAAGGACCTGACCGCGCCGAGCGAGCAGGAGCAGCATGCCCTGGCGGCGATGCAGCGCCGCCGGCAATGGGAGACCGGCTATTTCCAGCAGCAGTCCACCCGTCCGCAGACGCTGGGCTACGGGCTCGTCGACTCCCCGGTGGCCCAGCTGGCGTGGATCGTGGAGAAGTTCTTCGCGTGGACCGACTGCGACGGCCATCCGGAGAATGCGGTCGGCCGCGACGAGATGCTCGACAACGTGATGCTCTACTGGCTGACCGCGTCGGGGGCGTCGTCGGCCCGCCTGTACTGGGAGACCTACACCGGCGGAAGGAACAGCGATCCGGTCGGTCTGCCGACCGGCGTCGCGTCGTTCCCCAAAGAGATCATCCGGATGCCACGGCACTGGTGCGAGGACAGCTACCACATCACCCACTGGACGGACATGCCCCGCGGCGGGCACTTCGCGGCGCTGGAACAACCCGATCTCTTCGTCGAGGACGTGCGCACGTTCTTCGACACCGTGCGCTGATGGTCGACGCCGATTATCTGATCATCGGCGCGGGCGCCATGGGTATGGCGTTCGCCGACACCCTCATCGCCGAGAGCGACGCGACGGTGGTGATCGTCGACCGCAACGACCAGCCGGGTGGCCACTGGACGACGGCGTATCCCTATGTGCGCCTTCATCAGCCGTCGGCGTACTACGGGGTGAATTCGCGCGATCTGGGCACCGGCGCGATCGACGTCGAGGGCCTCAACGCGGGCTATCACGAATTGGCCAGCGGTGCCGAGGTGTGTGCGTATTTCGACGCGGTCATGCGTCAGCACCTGCTGCCGTCGGGCCGGGTCACCTACCTGCCCATGAGCGAATACCTCGGCGACGGCCGGGTTCGTACCTATGCCGGCGACGAGATCTCGGTGCGCGCCCGTCGTATCGTCACCAGCCATGTCGAGATCGTCGTGCCGTCGATGCGCAGGCCGTCCTACGCGGTGGCCCCGGGCGTCGACTGCGTGCCACCCAACGATCTGCCCCGGCTGCGCCAGGGCAGGGACCGCTATGTGATCGTCGGCGCGGGCAAGACGGCGATGGACGCCTGTCTGTGGCTGCTGCGCCATGGCGTTGCACCGCAACGGATCACGTGGATCACGCCGCGTGACTCCTGGGTGCTGGACCGGGCGGCGATCCAGCCGGGTGCACAGTTCGCGAAGCGGGCGCTGGCCGATTTCTCCGGACAACTCGCCGCGGTGCTCGAGGCGCAGTCCTACGCCGATCTCTTCGTCCGACTGGAGGCCAGGGGCTGTCTGCAGCGCATCGACACCTCCGTCGACCCGACGATGTACCGGTGCGCGATCCTGTCGCAGGCCGAGCTCACCGAGTTGCGGCGCATCGCGGACGTGGTGCGCCTGGGGCACGTGCAGGCGATCGAGCCGGGTCGCATCACCCTGGACGGCGGAACGGTCGACGTGGACCCGTCGGCGCTCTACATCGACTGCAGCGCTGACGGTTTGAGCAGGAAGCCGCCGACCGCCATCTTCGACGGTGACCACATCTCGCTGCAGACGGTGCGGACCTGCCAGCCCGCGTTCAGCGCCGCGGTGATCGCGCACGTCGAAGCGGCGTATCACGACGACGACACCCGCAACATGTTCTGCGGTCCGGTGCCGTATCCGCACGAGCCGGCGGATTGGCTGCGGATGATGTTGACATTCAACCGCAATCAGCTGCAGTGGTTCGCCGACCCGGACATGATGGCGTGGGTCGACGCGGCGCGGCTCAACGTGCTGCACCACATCTCGTCCGGGGTCAGTCCGCGGGCGCGGGAGAAGATCATCTCGGTGATGACCTCGCAGCTGCCCGCGATCAACGACAAGCTCGAGGTGCTGCTCGCCGGGGCTCAGGTGGCGTAGGGATCGGCCCACGCGTAGGCCAGAGTCAACGAAAGCCGGCTCAGGCCAGGGAGTGCTGCCAGGCCTCGTGCAATGCGGCGTAATGCCCGCCGCCCTGGCTGATCAACTCGGCCGGCGGGCCGTCCTCGACGATGCGGCCGTGTTCGAGCACCAGCACGCGGTCGGCGATCTCGACCGTCGACAGGCGGTGCGCGATCACCAGCGCCGTGCGGTCGCTCAGCACGGTCTCCAGCGCGCGCTGCACCATCCGCTCGCTGGGGATGTCGAGCGACGAGGTGGCCTCGTCGAGGATCAGCACCGCCGGATCGGCCAGGAACGCCCGCGCGAACGCGATGAGCTGGCGCTGCCCCGCCGAGAGCCGGCCGCCGCGCTTGGCGACGTCGGTGTCGAAACCCTCTGGGAGCGCGTCGATGAAGCGGTCGGCGCCGACGGCCGCGGCGGCGGCGTGCACCTCCTCGTCGGTGGCGTCGGGCTTGCCGAACCGGATGTTGTCGGCGACGGTGCCGTCGAACATGAAGTTCTCCTGGGTCACCATCACCACGTGCCGGCGCAGTTCGCTCTGCGACAGAGAGCGCAGATCGGTGCCGTCCAGGCTGATCGACCCCGATGTCGGATCGTAGAATCGGGCGATCAACTTGGCGATCGTGGTCTTGCCCGCGCCGGTCGTCCCGACGAGCGCCACGGTCTGTCCGGCCGGGACGTGCAGATCCAGGCCCGGCAGCACCGGACGGTCCGGCGAATAGCCGAACGACACGCCGTCGAAAGCGATCTCGCCGCGCACCGAGGCCAGCGCCACCGGATCGTCGGGATCCTCGATCCCGGGTTTCTCGGCCAGTACCCCGGCCAGCTTCTCCAGCGCCGAGGACGCCGACTGAAAAGTGTTGAAGAACTGCGAGATCTCCTGCATCGGTTCGAAGAACATCCGCAGATAGAGCAGGAACGCCGTCAGTGTGCCGATCGTCATCTCGCCGTGCAGCACCCGAAAGCCGCCGTAGAGCAGCACGACGCCGGTGGTGACGTTGCCGACCAGCTTCACGCCGGGCATGAAGATCGCGAGCAACCGGAAGGTGCGTTCGTTGTCGACGCGGTACCGGTCGGCGATGTCTTCGAAGATCTCCTGATTGCGCGGCTCGCGGCGGTAGGCCTGCACGGCCTTGATGCCGGTCATCGTCTCGACGAACTGCACGATCACCAGCGCGGCGCTCTCGCGCACCCTGCGGTAGGTCTTGGCCGACTCGTTGCGGAACCACCACACCAGCGCCACCAGCAGTGGGAAGGCCGCCAGGCACATCAGGCCCAGCTTCACGTCCAGGGCCACCAGCAGAACGGCGGTGCCGACGAGCGTGAGCACCGCGGTGATCAGACTGTCGAAGCCGGTCTCCAGCATGTCCTGGATCGCCTCGACATCGTTGGTCGACCGGCTGACCACACGGCCCGAGGTGTACCGGTCGTGAAAGGCGATGTCGAGACGCTGGAAGTGCCGGAACACCCTGCGCCGCAACTCGAGCAGCACCTTCTGCCCGATCCTGCCGGAGCGGCGCAGGAAGAACATCCGGCCCAGCGCCTGCACCAGCACCACACCGCACAGCGCGCCGACGATCAGCATCAGTTCGCGTGCGGGTCCGCCTTCGAGCAGCGGCGGGATGCCGTGGTCGATGCCGCGCTGGACCAGTAGCGGCACCGAGAGCCGGGCGGCGTTCTCCACCACCACGACCAGCGCCAGCAGCAACAGCGCGACGCGATACGGCTTGAGCAGACTGCCCAGCAGTGCCCGCGCCTCGCGGCGGCGCGGGACGCTCTCGTCGATCGGGAGATCGTCGTCTTGATCCTCTTTGACGCGTCCGCGCCAGTCGGTCGCGGTCATCGGCCGTCGGCCTCCGAGGTGACGAAACGGGGATCCGCACAGGCTTCTTCGGTTGCTTCGTGCGCGGTGTAGGTGTGTTCCAGCCGCGCCCGCTCGTCGGTGTCCTCCCATGCTTGGACGTGCTCGGCGCCGTCGTCGAGCTCGTCGTCGGCGGCCAGCAGATAGCGGTACTGCGGCACGTCGGCGAGCAGCTGGGCGTGGGTGCCGACATCGGTGATGGTGCCGCGCTCGATCAGCGCGACCCGGTCGGCCAGCAGCACCGTCGAGGCCCGGTGGGCGACGACGATGCCGGTGACGGCATGCAGCACCCGGCGCAGCGCCTCCTCCACGACCGCCTCGGTGTGCACGTCGAGGGCGGACAGGGTGTCGTCGAGCACCAGGATCCGGGGCTGGGCGAGGATCGCGCGGGCCAGCGAAAGGCGTTGCCGCTGACCGCCGGACAGACTCATACCCTGCTCGCCGATGCGGGTGTCCAGCCCGAACGGCAAGTCGTAGACGAACTGGGCGGCGGCTACCTCGACGGCCTCGGCGAGCTGGTCGTGCGTCGCGTCCGGGCTGCCGAGGCGAAGGTTCTCCGCCACCGACATCGAGAACAGCGTGGGGTCCTCGAACGCCGTTGCCACGGCCTGACGCAGCGCGGGCAGCGACAGCTCGCGGATGTCGCGCCCGTCGACACGGATGACGCCCTCGGTCACGTCGTAGAGCCGCGACAGCAGCGATACGAGCACCGACTTGCCCGAGCCGGTGGCGCCCACCAGGGCGATCGTCTCTCCCGGCTCGATGGTCAGGTCGACGTGGCGCAGCGCCCATTCATCGCTGTCGGGGAAGCGGAAACCGACGTCGACGAGTTCGAGTCGACCGCCGCGCGGGGTGGCGTTGTCGGGACCGTCGACGATGTCGCGCGGGGCGTCGAAGATCTCGGCGATCCGGTTGGCGGCGGTGAACGACTCCTGGGTCATCGACAGCAGGAAGCCCAGCGAGGCGATCGGCCACACCAGCGACAACATCATCGTGATGAAGGCGACCAGCGTGCCCATGGTGACCAGACCGTGGCCCGCGGCGTAGGCGCCGAAGCCGAGCACCACGATCAGCGTCAGGTTCGGGATGATCTCGAGCAGCGTCCAGAACTTCGCCGACACCGAGACGCGCCTGACCTGGGTGTCGTACAGGTCGGTGAGCTGGCGGTCGAACCGGTCGTAGACGTAGTCCTCGCGGCCGAACGACTTCACCACGCGCAGCCCCAGCGCCGACTCCTCGACGTGGGTGGCGACGTGCCCGGACTGGTCCTGCGCGAGTCGGGACAGCCTGGTGTACTCGCGCTGGAAGTGCAGCACCGTCAACGTGATCGGCACGATCGAGGCCAGCACCACGACGCCGAGCGGCCAGTACATCGACAGCAGGATGGCGGTGACCACCACGATCTGCAGACCGTTGAGGACCAGGAACACCAGGCCGAACGACATGAACCGCCGGATGGTCGAGAGATCGTTCATGACGCGCGAGAGCAACTGACCGGACTGCCACCGGCCGTGGAAGCTCATCGGCAGAATCTGCAGCCGGGCGTACAGATCCTTGCGGATGTCGGCTTCCACGCCCATCGTCGCCCGCGACACCAGCCAGCGGCGGATGAACCACAGCACCGCCTCGGTGACGCCCACCCCCATCGCCGCGGCGCCGAGCAGCCATAGCCCGCGCTCGTCCTGGTGGCGCACCGGCCCGTCGATGACCGCCTTCGTCATCAGCGGGATCGCGATGGTGGCCCCGAGGCTGACGATCGCGACGGTGATCATCGCGATCCACCGCACCCGGTAGGGCATCAGGTACGGGAGCATCCGCCACAGATCCGAGCTGCCTCGCGGCCGCGGACGCGCAGCGGCGATCGCGGGCGCAGAGCGCAGCGCCCGCGAGTCCGCCGTCATCACGTCACCCGCCCTGTCACTTAGTCAATCTTCCCATTCGCGGCAAGCGAATAACGTCATGCGGCGACCGGGATCGCCGGTCGGGCGCCGTCCGCCCGAACTGCGTGCGGTACAGCTCGGCATACCGGCCAGGGTGCGCGAGCAGCTCCTCATGGGTACCCCGCTCGACGATCCGTCCCCCTTCGACGACGAGGATCACGTCCGCCGCCCGTACGGTCGACAGCCGGTGGGCGATGACCAGCGACGTGCGCCCGGCCAGCGCCTCAGCGAGGGCCTGCTGCACCGCCGCCTCGGATTCGGAGTCCAGCGACGCCGTGGCCTCGTCGAGCACCACCACCCGGGACCGTCCCAACAGCAGGCGGGCGATGGTCAGCCGCTGCCGCTGCCCACCCGACAGACGGTATCCGCGCTCACCGACAACGGTGTCCAGACCGTCGGGCATCGCGGCGACGACATCAGCGAGCCGGGCGCGGCGCAGCGCCTCCCACAGCTGTTCGTCGGTGGCCGGAATGTCCGCGGGCACGGCCAGCGTGAGGTTCGCGCGGATCGACTCGTGGAAAAGGTGCCCGTCCTGGGTGACCATGCCGACGGTGTCGCGCAGCGACGCGAACGTCAGATCCCGGACGTCGACCCCGCCCAGCCGGACCGCGCCTGACGAGACGTCGTAGAGCCGGGCCAGGAGTGCGGCGATCGTGGACTTCCCCGAGCCGGACGGCCCGACCAGGGCGACCATCTGCCCGGGCCGTGCGGTGAACGAGATGCCGTGCAGCACTTCCTCACCTGCGCGCATGTCGGTTTCGGAGAGCTCGGCGACCTCCTCCAGCGACGCCAGCGACACTTTGTCGGCCGACGGGTAGCCGAAACGGACTTGATCGAATTCGACGGCGATCCCGCCTCTGACCGGGCCGTCGGGAACCGCGACGGCGTCGTCCTTCTCCTGGATCAGCGGAACCAGATCGAGCACCTCGAAGACCCGCTCGAAGGACACCAGCGCGCTGGCAATCTCCACCCGGGCGTTGGCCAGCGCGGTCAGCGGCGCGTAGAGCCGGGTCAATAGCAGGGCCAGCGACACGATCGCACCGGCCTGCAGTGCTCCGCCGAGTGCGAGCACACCGCCGAGCCCGTACACCAGCGCCAGCGCGAGCGCCGACATCAACGTCAGCGAGTTCATGAACGTCGCCTGCAACATCGCCGATCGCACGCCGATGTCACGCACCCGGCCCGCGCGCACCGCGAACTCTCGCGACTCCTCGGCGGGGCGGCCGAACAGTTTGACCAGCGTGGCGCCGGGCGCGGAGAACCGCTCGGTCATCTGGGTGTTCATCGTCGCGTTGTAGATCGCACTCTCCCGCGACAGCTGCGCCATCTTCGTGCCGATCCGCCGTGCCGGCACCACGAACAGCGGCACCAGCACCAGCGAGACCACCGTGATCTGCCACGAGATCGCGAGCATCACGCCCAGGGTCAGCGTCAGGGTGACCAAGTTGGACACCACGCCGGACAGGGTGTCGGAGAACGCGCGCTGGGCGCCGAGCACATCGTTGCCAAGACGGCTGACCAGGGCGCCGGTGCGGGTTCTGGTGAAGAACGCCACCGGCATCCGCTGGACGTGGTCGAACACCGCGGTCCGCAGGTCGAGGATCAATCCCTCGCCGATGGTCGACGACAGCCAGCGGGTCACCAGCGACACCGCCGCCTCGGCGATCGCGACCGCGGCGATCACCGCGGCCAGCCCGATCACGACGCCCGACGTGCCACCGCCGGTGATCTCGTCGACGACCCGGCCCGCCAGCACCGGGGTGGCCACCGCCAGCGCCGCGCTGAGCACGCTGATCCCGACGAACACCCCGAGCCTGCGGTGGTGGCGTTCGGCGAAGCGCCAGATACGGCGCAGCAGTTTGCGGTCGGCCAGCGAACGCAGATCGCCGCCGCGGGCGTGCGCCTGGCGGTAGAGGGTCTGCCGCGCGACCGTTTCGATGTTCATGGAGTGCACCGTAGAACCTCAACAAATGTCGAGGTCAATTGTTCCCCGGTGCGTCGCTTCCGAGCGCCTCAGATGATGCCGAAGTAGCCGACGACTCCTGCGGCCGCGACCACGATCAGCGGGTTGAGTTTGGTGAACACGAACACCAGCGTGCACAGCGCGGTGAGCAGATAGGCCCGCCAGTCGTGGTCGGCCGCCCGGCTCATCACCAGTGAGCTGGCCAGGATCAGGCCCACGGTCAGCGGCGGGAACCCCTTCTCGACGGCGAACCGCAACCGCGATCGCTGCGCCTTCTGCCAGACCTGGGCGAGCACGAAGACCAGCGTCGCTGCGGGCAGGATCATCGCCACCGTCGCGATGACCCCGCCGACGATCGCGCCCGGGACCCCTCCGACGTGCAGTCCGGCGCCGTAGCCCACCAACGCGACGATGAGGATGCTCGGCCCCGGCGCGGCCTGGGAGATCGAGAAGACGTCGGCGAACTGGTTGTCGGTGAGCCAGTGCTCGCGGTTCACGGCCTGGCGGTGCATATCGGGCAGCACCGTGTTGCCGCCGCCGATCGACAGCAGCGACAGTGACCCGAACAGCGCCGCGATCTCCAGATAGGTGGTCACGTCTTCGCCTTGCGCGGCCACGCCCAGATCAGGCTGAGCGGCGCCAGGATCGCCAGCGTCGTCAGCAGCGGCCAGCGCAGGATGCCGTTGATGACGAACGCCGCGGCGAACAGCAGGACCGGTACCGCGCTGGTCAGCGCCTTGCGGCCGGTCTGGATGACCATCGCGACGGTCAGCGCGACCGCCGCCGCCGACGCGCCGTGCAGGACGCCCTTGACCGCGGGCACCTCTTTGAAGCGGAAGTAAACGTAGGCCATGGCCAGGACGAACACCAGCGGCAGCAGGCAGAGGCCGACCAGCGCGGCGATCACCCCGCGGACGCCGGCCAGCTTGGTGCCGACGTAGACGGCGAGGTTGACCTGATTGGCGCCCGGCAGTATCCGGCACATCGTCAGCGCGGAGAGGAATTCGTCCTCGTCGAGCCAGCGCTTGTCGATGACGAGCACCTGCCGCGACCACGCCGACAGGCCCCCGCCGAACGAGGCCAGCGCGATGTGATTGAAGGTCAGGGCGAGCTGGAGCAGCGACACCCTGGGCGCAGGTGCGTCGGCCTCACTCATGCACGACCGTGGCGTCGGAGTGGAACTCGTGCGCGTCGTCCTCGTGGTGCTGGGCCGGGTCCAGCGGATCGGGCGGGTGGTAATGGTGCGACTGCGCCCAGTCCTCGTCGAACACCTGCTTGAGACGGGCGACGACGGCCGCGTCGTCGGTGGTGACACCCAATTCGCGGCGCAGGTCGAATGCGCTGCGGTCGATGTTCATCGATCCGAGCTGGGCGCGGGCGTCGTCGGCGATCAGCAGCTTCGCGTGCACCCGGAGGGTCTTCATCTTGTGCACCTTCACGCCGAACCGGCGCAGCAGACGCAGGGTGGCGAAGGTGTCGAGCACATCCCACTCGCTGATGCCGTGCCGGCCGCCGCACAGCACGCGCACCCGCACTCCCCGATCCGCCGCGGCGGCCAGGTGTTCCAGGATCACCGCGTCGACGTACTTGGGGTGTTGCACGTCGAGACGCTCGCGGGCGCCGTCGATGAAATGCGCCATCTGCCGCCGCGAGTTCGAGTTGCTCCACAACAGGCCGTGGTCGCTGCTGGGCACCCAGTCCCCGTGCGTCCAGTCGGCCTCGAACACCTCGGCGATCTGCGCGACCTGCCCGGGGTCGTAGGTGATCAACCCGTAGTCGCGGGTGCGGGTGAAGTACTTGGTGCACAGGTTGAACGTGGCGATGAGCGCCGCACGTCCGTCCACCACGATCGATTTCTCGTGGGTCACGTAGAACTGCGGGTTGGTCCACTGCACGTCGACGCCGCCGGCCCGCAGCCGCTCGAAGGTCTCGTCGTTGGCCCGGTCACCGCCCGAGCGCGCCGGGTTGAGCATCACCCGCACCGCGACCCCGGCGGCCCGCCGGGCGACGAGCGCGTCGATCAACGCCTCGTCGGTGTAGGTGAACTGTTTGACCAGAACGGATTCGCGAGCCGACTCGATCAGCTCCAGCACGGGCCCGACCCCGTCGTCGGGTTCGACGATCAGCGCCTGCGCGGCCGGGGACACAAATCCCAGAGGCTAGCACCGCGCCGTGGACCTCCGCCCGTCCCGCGCGGAACTGGCGGCTTTGCTTCGACGTCCTCGCGCCTATCCGCTCTGGGGTCCACCATCAGGCAAGATTGCGGCATGGACAGTGGTGTGGGATCGCCCCGGGTGCTGGTGGTGGACGACGACCCGGACGTACTCGCCTCGCTCGAGCGCGGGCTGCGGCTGTCCGGATTCGAGGTGTCCACCGCCGTCGACGGGGCCGAGGCCCTGCGCAGCGCCACCGAGACGCGGCCCGATGCGATCGTCCTCGACATCAACATGCCGGTGCTCGACGGGGTGAGCGTGGTGACGGCCTTGCGCGCGATGGACAACGACGTGCCGGTGTGTGTGCTCTCGGCCCGGTCCTCGGTGGACGATCGGGTGGCCGGTCTGGAAGCCGGGGCCGACGACTATCTGGTCAAACCCTTCGTGCTGGCCGAACTGGTGGCCCGGGTGAAGGCGCTGCTGCGCCGCCGCGGATCGTCGGCGACGTTCTCGTCGGAGACCATCCAGGTCGGACCGCTGGAGGTGGACATCCCCGGCAGGCGCGCCCGCGTCAACGGCGCCGACGTGGATCTAACGAAGCGGGAGTTCGATCTACTGGCGGTGCTGGCCGAGCACAAGACCGCCGTGCTGTCCCGCGCCCAACTGCTCGAGCTGGTGTGGGGCTACGACTTCGCCGCCGACACCAACGTGGTCGACGTGTTCATCGGATACCTGCGCCGCAAGCTGGAGGCGGGCGGCGCACCGCGGCTGCTGCACACCGTGCGCGGAGTGGGTTTCGTGCTGCGGACCCAATAGCGATGAGATGAGCGTCCCTCGATGAATCTCCTGTCGCGGATCTTCCGGCGCACCCCGTCACTGCGGACCCGGGTGGCCTTCGCGACGGCCATCGCCGCCGCGATCGTGGTCGGCATCGTCGGAACCGTGGTGTGGGTGGGCATCACCCAGGACCGCAAAGAGCGGCTGGACCGCCGGCTGGACGAAGCTGCGGGCTTCGCCATCCCGTTCCTGCCGCGCGGACTGGACACCATTCCGAAGACGCCCAACGACCAGGACGCCGTGATCACGGTGCGCCGGGGCGAGAACGAGGTCAACTCCAACAGCGACGTGGTGCTGCCCCAGCTGCCCGTCGGATACGCCGACACCTACGTCGACGGCGTGCGCTACCGGGTGCGCACCGTCGACATCCGCTACCCCGAGCCGATGTCGGTCGCCGTCGGCGCCACCTACGACGCCACCATCGCCGACACCAACAACCTGCACCGCCGGGTGATCATCATCTGCTCGCTGGCGATCGGCGCCGCCACCGTGGCGGGCTGGCTGCTGGCGGCGTTCGCGGTTCGCCCGTTCAAGCGGCTCGCCGAGCAGACCCGGCAGATCGACGCCGGGGACGAGGACCCGCACGTCGAGGTGCGTGGCGCCACCGAGGCCGTCGAGATCGCCGACGCCGTCAAGGGTCTGCTCGAGCGCGTCTGGAACGAGCAGGACCGGACCAAGGCCGCGCTGACGTCGGCACGTGACTTCGCGTCGGTATCGGCGCACGAGCTGCGCACCCCGCTGACCGCGATGCGCACCAACCTCGAGGTGCTGGCCACCCTGGATCTGGCCGACGACCAACGCAAGGAAGTGGTCAACGACGTCATCCGCACCCAGTCCCGTATCGAGGCGACGCTGGCGGCGCTCGAGCGGCTCGCCCAGGGCGAACTGACGACCTCTGACGATCACGTCCCCGTCGACATCACCGAACTGCTCGACCGGGCCGCCCACGACGCGATGCGGGTGTATCCGGATCTGGACGTGTCGCTGGTGCCTGCGCCGACGGTGATCATCGTGGGGCTGCCCGCGGGGTTGCGGCTGGCGGTGGACAACGCCATCGCCAACGCCGTCAAGCACGGCGGCGCGACGCGGGTTCAGCTGTCGGCGGTGAGCTCCCGGGAGGGAGTGGAGATCGCGATCGACGACGACGGCGTCGGGGTGCCCGAGGAGGAACGGGTGCGGGTGTTCGAGCGCTTCTCCCGCGGGTCGACGGCGTCGCACTCCGGTTCGGGTCTGGGGCTGGCACTGGTGGCCCAGCAGGCCGAGTTGCACGGCGGGACGGCGGCGCTGGCGAGCAGTCCGCTGGGCGGGGCCCGCCTGCTGCTGCGGCTACCGGGCCCGACGCCGCGTTGAGTCAGCCGGTGGCGAGCAGGTCGATGACGAAGATCGCGTCATCGGGTAGCCAGCAGGTCGATGACGAAGATCGCGTCATCGGGTAGCCAGCAGGTCGATGACGAAGATCAACGTCTTGCCGGAGAGGCGGTGCCCGCCGCCGGCCGGGCCGTAAGCCGCCTCCGGCGGGATCGTCAGCTTGCGCCGCCCGCCGACACGCATTCCGGGGATGCCGTCCTGCCAGCCCTGGATCAGCCCCTGCAGCGGGAACTCGATCGACTGGCCGCGGTTCCAGGAGCTGTCGAACTCCTCGCCGGTGTCGTACTCCACCCCGACGTAGTGCACCTCGACGTTGCCGCCGGGCACCGCTTCCGCACCGTCGCCGACGATGACGTCCTCGATGACGAGTTCACTCGGTGCGGGGCCGTCCGGGAATTCGATCTCGGGCTTCTGTCCTGGGGTGGAAGTCACAGTCCCAGGTTAGTCCAGTCCCGGTTTCGGGCAGACTGGTGCGGTGGCACAGGACCAGGACATTCTCGAACAGGTGAACAAGCTCGTCGCCGAAGAGCAGAAGCTGCGCGACGCGCTGCAGCATCGCGAGATCGACGAGACCGAAGAGCATCAACGGCTGCGTGCGGTGGAGATCGCGCTCGACCAGTGCTGGGATCTGCTGCGTCAGCGGCGCGCGCTGCGTGAGAGCGGCAAGGATCCGCGTGAGGCCGAGGTGCGGCCGGCCGGCGAGGTCGAGGGCTACCTGAACTGAGCGCGGCATCCGGCGCCGGAGCCGCCCGGACGGCGACATTCGACGCCGTCGTCATCGGCGGCGGGCACAACGGGCTGGTCGCTGCGGCGTATCTCGCCCGCGCAGGGCGCCGGGTGCGCGTCCTCGAGCGACTCGACCACGTCGGCGGCGCCGCGGTGTCCGCGCACGCGTTCGACGGCGTGGACGCCCGGCTCTCCCGCTACTCGTATCTGGTCAGCCTCCTGCCCCGGCGCATCGTCGACGACCTCGGTGCACGCATCCGGCTGGCCCGGCGCCGCTACTCCTCCTACTCCCCCGACCCGGCGACCGGCGGCCACACCGGCCTGCTGATCGGACCGCAGAGCACCTTCGCCGCCGTCGGGGCCGCCGCCGACGAACCCGGTTTCACCGAGTTCTACCGCCGCTTCGGCGCCCTCACCGAACGGCTGTGGCCCACCCTGACCGCACCGTTGATGACGCGCGCCGACGCCCGCCGTCACGCGTTGTCCGGCGCCGGCACCGAAGAGACCTGGCGGGCGTTGACCGAACAGCCGATCGCCGAGGCCATCACCGCCGCCGTCGACAGTGACCTGGTGCGCGGCGTGATGGCGACCGACGCACTGATCGGGACGTTCGCCCGCACCGACGAACCGTCGCTGCTGCAGAACATCTGCTTCCTGTATCACCTGATCGGCGGCGGCAATGGTGAGTGGAACGTCCCGGTCGGTGGGATGGGCGCGGTCAGCGGGGCCCTCGCCGCCGCGGCGGCGGGGTTCGGCGCCGACATCGTCACCGGTGCGGAGGTCAACGGCGTCACCCCGGACGGTGAGGTGACCTATCGGGCCGGCGGTCGGGAGCACCGCATCGGCGCCCGCTTCGTGCTGGCCAACGTCGGTCCTGCGGTGCTGGCCCGGCTGCTCGGTGAACCGGCGCCGCAGACCCCCGCCGGCTCGCAGGTGAAGGTGAATTTGATGCTGCGCAGGCTGCCGACACTGCGGGACGCGACGGTGAGCGCGGAGCAGGCCTTCGGCGGGACGTTCCACATCAACGAGACGCTGAGCCAACTCGACACCGCCTACGACCAGGCCGCCGCCGGAGAGGTGCCGAACCCGCTGCCCTGCGAGATCTACTGCCATTCGCTGACCGATCCGTCGATTCTGTCGGAGGGGCTGCGGGTGACCGGGGCGCACACCCTGACCGTCTTCGGGCTGCACACGCCGCACGCCCTGATCGAGCACCACGATCAGGACCGGATGCGCAACACGCTGACCGCCGCGGCGCTGCACTCGCTGAATTCGGTTCTGGCCGAACCGGTTCAGGATGTCGTGATGGAGGATGCGGCCGGGCGGCTGTGCATCGAGACCAAGACCACCGCCGACCTCGAGCACGGGCTGAACATGACCGGCGGCCACATCTTCCACGGCGCGCTGCGGTGGCCCTTCGTCGAGGACGACGAAACGCTGGAGACCCCGGCACAGCGCTGGGGCGTGGCCACCGCCCACGACCGCATCCTGCTGTGCGGTTCTTCGGCGCGCCGAGGCGGCGCGGTGTCCGGGATCGGCGGGCACAACGCGGCGATGGCCGTTCTGGACAGTTGACCGGTGACGCGTTGTTAGGCTCGCGATCGTGAACGCCCCCTTCGCGCTGACCGCCGCCACCGGTGCCGTCCTCGCCGGAATCGTGCTGGCTCCGCCCGCGGCAGGCGGTCCGAGCTACGGCAGCAACGGGCTGTTCGGAGTGAACCCCGAGGCGTCGCAGGGCTGGGCGACGGCCTACATCCCGCCGGGGCGCTACCGCGTCGACCAGGCCCCGTCGATGGCGCCGTACCAGAGTGCACCCGGATTCTGGTTGCGCTGCAACGCGTTTCCGTGTGTGGTCGAGGCCGGCGGCAACATCATCGCCAGGGGTGACGCGATTCGTGACGTGCCGACGTTCGTCGACATCGCTGCCGGCGACGCCGGCGTGCGGCTCTACAACGTGACACTGACCCGCGTCTGACGCTAGCCCCTCAGCTTGGCCAGCGTCGCGCGCAGCGCCGCGAGGTCGTCGGCGTCGAGCCGGTCGAACACCTCCGGCGCCGGGTCGTCGATCGCATCGATGGTGGTGAGCACCTCCCGGCCCGCTTCGGTCAGCGACACCGTCTTGCAACGCCGGTTGGCCGGATCGATCGCCCGCACGACCAGGCCGCGCTCCTCGAGATCGTTGACCGCGACCGTCGTGGCGGGTGCGTCCATCGTGGCCGCGGCCGCGAGCTGCTTGACCGTCAGTGGCTGTGGCGCGAGCCGCCGCAACACCCGAATCCTGCTGAACGGCAGTCCCGTTCGCTCGACGACGGCACGCTTCCAGCTGTCCCGGTTGTCGATCACCAGCGCAGCCATCGTCCGCCAGACCTCGTCGGCGAGCCCGTCACCCGGCACGGACCCGCTCCGCGTCTCCGGCGGCCACCAGCGGCACCAGCCGCTCGGCGGACCGCAACCCGCGCTTGGACGTCGACAGGACACCGAGCGCGAAGATCAGCACTCCGAATCCGGCGAATACCAGCCACAGCGGACGGGCCGCGAGTGCGAAGTCGACGTTCGTGTCCGCGAGAGCGGCGCCGGCCACCGAACCGCACAGCGCCACACCGAGACTGACGCCGACCTGGCGACTGGTCGAGGCAATCGCCGATGCGGCGCCCGCACGGTCGGTGGGCATCCCGCTGACCGCCGCATTCGTGATCGGCGCGTTGACCATCGAGAAACCGATGCCGAAGACGGCGAACACGACCAGCAGCCACCACACCGGCGTCGTGTTGCTCAGGCGGGTGAGCATCAGCGTCGCGGCGGTGATCAGCGTGCCCGCCACCAGCAGGGAGGGTCTGGCGCCGAAGCGGCCGACGAGGCGGCCCGATAGCGGGGAGAAGACCAGGGCGCCGACCGCGACCGGCAGGTAGATCAGGCCCGTGTGCACCGCTGAGAAGCCACGCTCGCCCTGCAGATAGAGCGACATCATGAACAGGAACGCGCCCCAGGCAGCGAATGCGCAGATCGCGATCGCCGTCGCGGAGGCGAACGGGATGCTGCGGAAGAACCGCAGATCGATGAACGGGTCGCGGCGTCTCGATTCGTAGCGCAGGAAGGCGATCAGGGCGAGGACGGCGGCGACCGCGATCGCGAGGATCGCCGGGCTGACCCAGCCCAGGCCCGGGCCCTCGATGAGGACGAACACGATGCCGAAGAGGAACGCCATGCCCAGCGCCTGGCCGACCGGATCGACGTCGCGCATGGTCACCGAGCGCGACTCCGGGACGAACAGCGCGGTCAGCAGGATCGCCAACGCGCAGATCGGCAGGTTGATCCAGAACACCGCACGCCAGTCGACGAACTCGATGAGCACACCGCCGACGATCGGCCCCAGTGCCATCGAGATGCCGACCACGCCGCCCCACACGCCGATCGCCCTGGCGCGTTCGACCCGGCCGGTGAACACCTGCGTGATGATCGACATCGCCACCGGATTGAGCATCGAACCACCCACGGCCTGCAGGAACCGGGCCGCGATCAGTGTCTCGATGTTGGGGGCGAGGCTGCACAGCAGCGATCCGACCGCGAACACGGCAAGACCGAAGTGGAAGGTGCGCCGCCGGCCGATGCGGTCGGCGGTCGCCCCCGACAGCAGCAGCAGCGACGCCAGCACCAGGGTGTAGACGTCGATCACCCACTGCATCTGCGAGGCCGACGCACCCAGGTCGGACCGGATGCTGGGGATCGCGACGTTGACGATCGTCGCGTCCATCGACACGATCAGCAGGCTCAGGCAGCAGGACACCAGGATGACGCCCTTGCGCCGTGCGCTCATGCCGACAGTGTCAATCACCCAACAATTGTGAAACTACAACTGTTGCGATGGCAAGCGTCTCAGACCGCCGAGATCGACGAAATGACGAGAATCACTCGCACTTGTGCGCCCATCTGTTCGTTTGGGCGCACTCAGTGCGATCAGCGGTTCGCGGAATCCACGTAGTCGCGCTCGGTGTACCCGGTGTAGATCTGGCGCGGCCGGCCGATGCGGCCCGGCTCGGAGTGCATCTCGCGCCAGTGCGCGATCCAGCCGGGTAGCCGGCCGAGCGCGAACAGCACGGTGAACATCCGCGTCGGGAAGCCCATCGCCCGGTAGATCACGCCGGTGTAGAAGTCCACGTTCGGGTACAGCTTGCGCTCGACGAAGAAATCGTCGGTCAGCGCGACCTCTTCGAGCTGTTTGGCGATCTCGAGCAGTTCGTCTTCGACGCCGAGCTTGCCGAGGATCTTGTCGGCCTGCTCTTTGACGATGCGCGCGCGGGGGTCGTAGTTCTTGTAGACGCGGTGACCGAAGCCCATGAGCTTCACGCCCTCTTCGCGGTTCTTGACCTTCTTCACGAACGTGTTGACGTCGTCGTCGCCCGTGCGGATCTTCTCCAGCATCTCCAGCACGGCCTGGTTGGCGCCACCGTGCAGCGGCCCCCACAGCGCGTTGATACCGCCGGAAATCGACGTGAACAGGTTGGCCTGCGAGCTGCCGACCAGCCGCACCGTCGACGTCGAGCAGTTCTGCTCATGGTCGGCGTGCAAAATCAGCAGCATGTCCAGCGCCCGCACGATCTCCGGGTCGACCTCGTACGGCTCGGCCGGGAAACCGAAGGTCATCCGCAGGAAATTCTCGACCAGCGTCAGCGAGTTGTCCGGGTACAGGAACGGCTGACCGGCCGACTTCTTGTAGGCGTATGCGGCGATGGTCGGCATCTTGGCCAGCAGCCGGATCGTCGACAGCTCGACCTGCTCGTGATCCATCGGATCCAGCGAGTCCTGGTAGTAGGCGCTCAGGGCGTTGACCGCGCTCGACAACACCGGCATCGGATGCGCATTGCGCGGGAAGCCGTCGAAGAACCGCTTGAGGTCCTCGTGCAGCAACGTGTGGCGCTGGATCGAGGTGGTGAACTTCTCCAACTGATCGGGCGTGGGCAGCTCGCCGTAGATCAGCAGATAGCTGACTTCGATGAACGTCGACTTCTCGGCCAGCTGCTCGATCGGATAACCCCGGTAGCGCAGGATGCCCGCCTCACCGTCGATGTAGGTGATGGCGCTCTTGGTCGAGGCGGTGTTGACGAATCCGCTGTCGAAGGTGGTGTATCCGCTCTTGGCCAACAGCGAACCCAGTGCGATGCCGTCGGCGCCCTCGGTCGCCGGGACGACATCCAGTTCGATCTCGCCACCCGGGTAATTGAGGGTGGCGTGCTCCGTCGCACTGGACGAGTTATCGGCCACGGGAAATCCCTTCTGAGCTGGTCGACAGGGCGAGGGGTACCCCCCTCACCGAAGGTAGTCGCTATTGTCGCGCACCGCCCGCGGGGGTGAGCCACCGGTCTCCCATGGCGCCCACAGCCGGGCGAACAGCGCATAGGTCTCCTGCAATCGACGGCACAGCACCGACGCCTCGATGGGGTCACCACCGGGCAGCCCCATCCCCCGGAACGACGTCGCGAACAGCAGCGTCCAGGTGTCCGCGACCAGGCGAACGGCCGGGTCGTCGACCGGTAACCCCATCCGCCGCGCCAGCACCACGACCGACGACTTCTCGGCGGGTTCGGGGGTGAAGGCGAAGGCTGCGGTGTTGAACGTGTTCGACGCGTTGACGATCGAGATCAGCACCGCCATCCGGTTGAACGCGCCCGGCCCGTTGGGCGCATCGGGGGCGAAGATCTCCAGCTGGGTGCGCAGCAGCGCCTCGAGTTCGGGGATGTCGGTCGGCTGTTCGGCCAGCACGACGGCCATGTCCTGGTCGATCTCGTCGGCGAAGGCCGCGATCACCGCCTCCTTGCTGGGGAAGTAGCGGTTGAAGGTGCGCGCGGACACCTCGGCGGCGGCGGCGATCTGCTCGACAGTGGTGTTGTCGTAGCCCTGCCGGACGCACAGGTCGGCGGCCACATCGATCAACGTCGTCCGCGTTCGGCGCTTCTTGCGTTCACGCAGACCGAGAGCCGCTGAATCGTCGACCACGCGTACACCCTATTCGCCGGCAGACCGCCGGCCCACCGGACAGCGAAGCACCGGGGTCACCGCCGCGGGAGGCCCTCGGTGATCGCCAGGAACCGCTGGAAGCTGTCGTCGATGCGGTGCGCCATCAGGTCCGGTCCCAGCGGCCGGCCGTCGACGTCCTCGATGAGGTCGTAGCAGGCGGTGGCGATGATGCTCGACATCACCGACATCACGATGCGCACGGTCCGGTCGCCCGGCTCGGTACCCATCCGGGCGGCCAGCGCCTCGACAACGCCGTCGGAGCGGAACTCCGCGGCCGCGAGCCGCAGCGACTCGTTCGAATTGAGGATGCGCAACATGGTGGCGATCCGCTCGGGTGTGAGTGTCGCCGAATCGTCGCCCTCGGCCGCCCGCAGCACGTCGACGTGCGCCCGGTACAGCGCTTCGAGCGGGGAGGCGTCGGCGGGCAGCACAGCAAGCCGGTCGGCCACCGCGGCGGCGACGTCCTCGAGCAGGGTCAGCAGGACCGCTTCCTTGGAGGCGAAGTAGCGGCTGAAGGTCCGCGGCGAGACGTCGGCCAGCGCGGCGATCTGCTCGACGGTGGTGCGGTCGAAGCCCTGGCGGCCACACAACTCGATGGCGGCGTCGACGAGCGTGGCGCGCGTGCGGAGCTTCTTGCGTTCACGCAGACCGATACCCGCTGCGCCGACGTCTTCAGCCACGGGTCGGATGCTAACCCTCATCCACGGAGCCCACGAGTGTTATGGCGCGCGACGCCTATCGCCGGGGATCACCCTTTGTCAGCTTCCGACACTTTCGGGTCGTCGACCCGATAGCGCAGGAAGACCGGCGCCAGCGCGACGGCCACCAGGACGCCGACCACCACCAGACCGCCACCCCCGGCCGCAGCGAGGGTGGTCCCGACGGCTGCGGCGGCCGCGCCGTGGGCGACATCGGCCACCCGCGGGCCCCCGGCGACGACCACGACGAAGACCCCCTGCAGCCGGCCCCGCACGTCGTCGGAGGCGGCCTGCTGCAGGATCGTCGACCGGAACGCCGCCGACACCATGTCGGCCGCCCCGCCGACGGCCAGGAACACCAGAGCCACCCACAGCAGCGCGCCGGTGTGACCGCCGGCGAATCCGCACGCCACGCCGAACCCGACCATCGCCAGACCCCACACCACGATCGACCCCACCACCGCCAGGCCCTGGCGCCGCACCCGTGGTAACCACCCGGAGAACACCCCGCCCGCGACGGCGCCGACCGACATCGCCGCCGCCAGCAATGCGATCACCGTGCCGCCTTCGACCGGGCCGCCGAAGCTCTCGTGCGCGATCTGCGGGAACAGTGCCCGCGGCATCCCGAAGATCATCGCGATCAGGTCGACGACGAACGACATCAGCACGACCCGGTTGCCGGCCAGATACCGGAAGCCGTCGAGCACGGCCGTGAACCCGAACCCCGACGAACCCTTGGCCGCCGACGGCGGGATGGGCGAAAGGCGGAAGGTGGCCCAGATCGGCGCGATACAGGTGACGGCGTCGATCAGGTACAGCGTGGACAGGTCCACCCAGTGCAGCATCACCCCCGCCAGCAGCGGGCCCACGATGGCGCCGAACTGGAAGACCGTCATGTTGAGCGAATTCGCCGCGGCCAGTTGATCTTCGGGCACCATGCGCGGTATGGCCGCCGAGCGGGTGGGTGAGTTCACCGCGTAGAACGCCTGCTGCACCGACAGCAGACCGAGCACCAGCCATACGTTGTTCAGCCCGAGCGCGGCCTGTAACCACAGCAGCACCGATGCCGCCGCGAGGCCGCACGACGCGATGACCAGCAGCACGCGGCGGTCCATCGCGTCGGCCAGCGCACCGCCCCACAACCCGAACACGACCAGCGGCACCAGCGCGAACACCCCGGACAGGCCCACGTAGGCCGAGCTCTGGGTCAGCGAATAGAGCTGCACCGGCACCGCGAAGATGGTGAGGTTGGCGCCGATGACGGTCGGGATGCCGGCCAGCCACAGCCGACGGAAGTCCCGCGTCCGCAGCGGTGTGGTGTCGGCGAAGAGCCCCCGCGCCACCTACGGTTGCAGTCGCTCGACGCGGCCGCCCGTCACGCGAATCCTGTTGTGCAGCCGGTTCTCCCGGCCCTGCCAGAACTCGATCACCTCGGGCTCGATCAGATAGCCGCCCCAGTTCGGCGGCACCGGCACCTGCTCGTGATCGGCGAACCGTTCGGTGACCTGGGCCAATTGATCGAGCAGGGCTTCTCGCGAGGCGATCGGCTGGGACTGGTGCGAGGCCCACGCGCCGAGTTGGGAACCCCGTGGCCGCTTGGACCAGTAGTCCGCGGTGGCATCGGCCGGCACCTTGCGCACCGGACCCCGCACATGCACCTGCCTGCCGAGCGCGAACCACGGGAAGGTCGCCGACGCGTACGGCGTGCCCGCGAGGTCGCGCCCCTTGGCCGAGTCGTAGTTGGTGTAGAAGGTGATGCCGTCGTCGTCCACGCTCTTGCACAACACGGTCCGGGTCACCGGTCGTCCGTGGGCGTCGACCGTGCCGACCACCATGGCGTTCGGTTCGGACAGACCGGCCTTCTCGGCGTCGGCCATCCACCTGCTGAGCAACGCGACCCAGCCGTCGGACACCCAGTCGGCGTCCAGGTCCGGGCTGCCGTCCTTCTCCACCGATCCGTACTCCACCCGCATCGTCGCCAAGTGCTCGTTCTCGAGCTCAGTCACCGCGCCAACGCTACGCCCGGAGTTCGCGTCACTGTTACCGACCGCTGCCCACCTCCTGGCGGGCCGGGTGCGAGAATCGGCCTATGACCGAGACGTCATCGCCGGTGCCGGAGGACTTCGTGGCGGGACTGGAGGGCGTGGTGGCCTTCACGACCGAGATCGCCGAACCCGACAAGGACGGCGGCGCACTGCGATACCGCGGCGTCGACATCGAGGATCTGGTCGGGCGCCGGGTGACCTTCGGCGACGTCTGGGCACTGCTGGTGGACGGCGCCTTCGGCGCCGGGCTGACGCCGGCCGAGCCGTTCCCGCTGCCGATCCACAGCGGCGATGTCCGCGTCGACGTTCAGGCGGGTCTGGCGATGCTCGCCCCGATCTGGGGTTACAAGCCGCTGCTCGACATCGACGACGACACCGCCCGCGATCAGCTCGCCCGCGCCTCGGTCATGGCGCTGTCCTACGTCGCCCAGTCGGCCCGCGGCATCTACCAGCCCGCCGTGCCGCAGCGTGCCATCGACGAATGCAGCACCGTCACAGAACGTTTCATGACGCGTTGGAAGGGCGAACCCGATCCGCGCCACGTCGAGGCGATCGACGCCTACTGGGTGTCGGCCGCCGAACACGGCATGAACGCGTCGACCTTCACCGCCCGGGTGATCGCCTCCACCGGCGCCGACGTGGCCGCCGCGCTCTCGGGCGCCGTCGGCGCGATGAGCGGGCCGCTGCACGGTGGCGCCCCGGCCCGCGTGCTGCCGATGATCGAGGAGGTCGAGCGGACCGGCGACGCCCGGGCCGTGGTCAAGGACATCCTCGACCGCGGAGACAAGCTGATGGGCTTCGGTCACCGCGTCTACCGCGCGGAGGATCCCCGGGCCCGGGTGCTGCGGGCCACGGCCGAACGCCTGGAGGCGCCGCGCTACGAGGTCGCGGCGGCGCTGGAGCAGGCCGCGCTCGCCGAGCTGCGCGAACGCAGACCCGATCGCGCGATCGAGACGAACGTCGAATTCTGGGCGGCGGTGATGCTGGACTTCGCCGGCGTGCCTCCGACGATGATGCCCGCGATGTTCACCTGCGGGCGCACCGCCGGCTGGTGTGCCCACATCCTCGAGCAGAAGCGCCTCGGCAAGCTGGTCCGTCCGTCGGCGATCTATGTCGGGCCCGCACCGCGCAGCCTGGAATCGGTTCAGGGCTGGGACCGCGTCAGGACGTCGTGACAACCGACACCTATACCGAGTTCGCTTCTGCGGCACGTGGTTTCGCGGCTCTGGTCGCGACGCTGCCGGCAGGGTCATGGGGCGGCCCCGGCCTGGGCGAGTGGGATCTGCGCGCACTGGTGGGGCACACCTCACGCTCCCTGACCACCGTCAGCACGTACCTCACCACGCGCGCTGCCGGCGAGGACGTCCGCACCCCTGCCGACTACTACCTGCGCGTCACCCCGGAGGCGCTGGGCATCGATCCGGCTGCCGTCGCCGAACGGGGCCGCCAGGCCGGCCGTGACCTCGGCGGCGATCCTGCGTCTGCCGTCGCGCAGCTGGTCGAGCGGGCGCTGACCGACGCGGCCGCGGCGGGCGATCCGCTGATCGAGGTGATCGGCGGTATGGGCATCCGGCTGAGCACCTATCTGCCGACCCGTACGTTCGAACTGGTGGTGCACGGACTGGACATCGCCCGCGCCGCCGGAGTGGCGTACGTGCCACCGGCCGACGCCCTGGCGGCGGCGGTCGATCTGGCCGCGCAGGTGGCCGTCGCGTCCGGGCAGGGCGAGGTGCTGCTGGTCGCGCTGACCGGGCGGGCGTCGCTACCGCCCGGCTTCAGCGTCGTCTGAGTTACAGACGCAGGTTCGGGATGAACCACCGCAGCAGCGACAGCGGCAGCCCGTTGGCCCTGGTGATCTGACTGATCGCCGCGATGCTGGCCGGCTTGGGTGTGCGCTCGAGTTCGGGTGTGTCCGGATCGGAACCGAACAGGCCGAACTTCAGGTCGTACCCCTCGGACCATTCCAGGTTGTCGACGAACGACCAGTAGGTGTATCCGCGGATGTCCATACCGTGGGCAACGAGGTCCTGGACGACCGCGATGTGGCTGACGATGTAGGACGGTCGCTTCGAATCGTCGGCGTCGGCGATGCCGTTCTCGGTGACCCACAACGGTTTTCCGTACGACGCCGCCACCTCGAGCACCTCGCGGAACCCACCGGGATCGGTGGGCTGGTTGAAGTCACTGCACGTCGGAGACGGTTCACAGCGCACCGGCAGCCCGCGCAGGAACGGGAAACCCGGAATCGGCGCCAGCCCGAACCCCTGCATGGGCTGCGACCCGTAATACTGCACGCCCAGGTAGTCGACCTTGCCGATGAAGTCGGCGTGGATCTCGTCGGCGGTCTTGCGGCCGTCGAAGTTCGCGTCCACCCAGCCGTCGATGACCGCGTTGGGGAACCACCGGTTGTAATAGGCGTTCCAGGCGTCGGCGGCCTGGTCGTCGAGCGGGTTGCGTGGGTCGGCCGGTCGCGCCGGGATCATGTTGTTTGTGAACCCCACGAACGCCGCGGGCTTGCCCGGCGTGGCGGACGTGGTGTCCCACAGGTGAATCGCGTCGTAGGCGGCGACGTGGCCTTTGGCCTGGTTCACCAGCAGCGTCGAGGCGAGGTCAGGCCGCAGGACCCCGGGCGGCCACGAGGGCACCAGACCCGGGATCGCGAACAGTTCGGTGAGCACCGGCGCGAACGGTTCGTTGATGGTGGCCCAGTTGTCCACCTGATCGCCGTACTTCCATGCGACGTACGCCGCGTACTTCTCGAACTCGACCGGAGTGGACGACGACAACCAGCCCGCGCGCGGGGCGGGCAGTCCCAACTGGACCAGCCAGCGCGACGTCGCCGGGTCGTGGATCCACAGCGGCAGGGTGAAGTGATTGACAGTCACCAGCGGCTCGAGGCCCTGTGCGCGCAGCGATGCGAACACCTCGCGGTAGTGCGCCACCTCCCCCTGGTTGGCCAGCGCGTCCATCGCCTGCAGATCGGCCAGGCTGACGGTGCCGCCCTCGTCGGTGATGTCGATGGCCGCGGTGGAGGCCGGGAAGAGCCGGCTCCACTCGATGCTCATCCGGAAGGTGTTCATCCCCAGCACATCCCGCGCCAGGGCGGCGTCCGTGCCGTAGCTGACGTAGGCCCCCGGTCCATTTTCGGGCACACCGTGCGTCAGGCCGAAGAACTGGTTGAACGGGTCGTGCACCCACCGGTACCAGTCGGAGTAGGGATCCACCGGCGATCCGGGTCCGCCCTCGGCCTGGAAACCCGAATGCGCCACACCCCAGGCGAATCCGCTGGGGAACCTCAGGTTCACCCCGGAGACCGGCGCGACGGAGACGGTCACGGTCTGCACGGCGCGGTGTCCGCCGCCGGGGTTGACCAGATTGCCGATGATCGGGACGAACTGGAGCAGACCGGCCGGACCGTGCGTGTGCAGACCCGCGGCCTCGTCGCTGACCACGACGGTGAACTCGTCGGTCCCGCCGACGGCCGCCATCGCGTTCATCGGGCGGTAGGTGAACGTCCCGGTGCTGTCGATCTCGACGACACCGCCGTTGCGCGGCCTACCGATCACGCGGTAGGTGACGGCGTCGCCGTCGGGATCGTCGACCCTGATGCGCCCGGTGACGATCACCTCACCGTCCTCGTTCAGCGATTGGGTGTTCTGCGCCGGGTTGTAGGTGATCTTCGGCGTCTGGTTGAACAGTTCGCGGCCTGCCCAGGCCAGCAGCGTCGTCCCGGTCACCGGATCATGCGGTGGCGCAGGCGGCCCGGCCGAGAACGGGCTGAAGGCCGCGCCGACCACACTGGAGACCGCGTCGCTCACGTACGTCGCCGCGGTCCCCGGATCGAAGGCGGTCGGCCACGGCCGCAGCCCAGCGCTGGATTCGGCGGTGCGCGACCTCTCGACAGCGCGCACCCGCGATGAGCGGGTGGCGGGCGCCGCATCGTCGTCGACCTCGACGCCGGTGACCCGGTCGGTGCGCCGGTCCGCGACACCGTCGGATTCGTCGCCGGCGTCGCCGGGTTCGGCGCCTGCTCGGTCGACGGCCGATCGCGGCCCCGGGTCGGGCGCCGATCGGGCTGGACCGGCCGACTCGGAGGAGTCACCGCCCCGCGAGACCGCTGCGGATCCGTCGGAGTCGGCGGGGTCGGCGGAGGCCACCGCGGTACCGGTGAGTGCGCCGATCCCGACGCCCAGCGCGACGCCGAACAAGCCGATGCACCCGACGCGGGCCCGAGTGGTCATGGCTATTGCTATACGCGGTCAGCCGGGGCCCGAGCAGGATTTTCGAAGAAATTGACGCTCACGATGTCTCGCCTCGGGGCCGACCGATGAGAAATGTCGGTGGCATCGGTCAGTATCGACACCACCCGCTCGAAAAGGAGACCTGATGGCACTCGAAATCCAGCCCCTCATCGCACCCCACCTCACTGTCGGAGACGCCGCTGCGGCCATCGACTTCTACGTCAGGGCGTTCGGCGCCACCGAGCAGATCCGCCTGCCCGGGCCCGACGGCCGGTTGATTCACGCCGCCGTCGAGATCAACGGGTCGATGGTGATGCTGATGGACGACTTCCCCGAATACAACGACGGCAAGGCATCCACCCCGACCGCGCTCGGCGGGTCATCGGTCACCATTCACCTCCAGGTCACCGACGTGGACACGCTGTTCCAGCAGGCGGTGGACGCCGGCGCCGAGGTCCTGATGCCGCTGTCGGAGCAGTTTTGGGGTGACCGCTACGGGTGTGTGCGCGATCCGTTCGGCCATCTCTGGTCGATGGGTCAGCCCGTGCGTGAGGTCAACATGGAGGAGCTGCAGGCCAGCATGGGCAGTCAGTAGGTCAGCGGAGCAGCCCGGCGAGCAGTCGGCGTCCGGCGCTCGGCGCCGGAGCGCTCTCGGCGGCGGCGAGCATCTCGGCGACGGAGGCGAACTTGCTGCGCGGCCGGGTGTCTCCGCCGCGCGCGATCTCCGCCGCGTCGATGGCCCGCCAGCCCGCCGCGTCGACGACGTCGGGCTGCCGGCTGCGGACCAGCCGGTCGAGTTTGTCCCGGTGCGCCGGACCGCTCAGGGCGCCGTCGTTGTAGTCCGCGACCAGGGCGTGCACGGTCTCGGCCGCGCACGATTTGTTGGTTCCGATGAAGCCCGAGGGCCCGCGCTTGATCCAGCCCGCCACGTAGCTGCCCGTGACCGGTCGGCCGTCGGCGTCGACCACCCGCCCGCCCTCGTTGGGCACGGTCGCGGTCGCCTCGTCGAACGGGAGACCGGCCACCGACCTGCCGCGGTAGCCGATCGACGTGAGGATCAGGCCGGCCGACAGCTGCCGCACGTCGTCGGTGCCGGTGACGGTGAAGTTCACGCCGTCGGCGTGGCCGTCGCCGGTGATCCGCTGCGGGGTCAGCCGGTAGGCCAGCCGGATCCGCGGCCGAGTGACCGGCCGATCGGAACCGGAATCCCCCAGCTTGGCCAGGACCTCCAGCTTGTTGCGGGTCAACGCGTCGGTCTCGCGGGCCAGGTCGCGGCGCACCAGCTCGTGATCGTCAGGGTCCAGCACCACGTCGCAGGTCGCCGTCAGACCGATCAGCTCGGGCAGCGTGAACGCCGAGTCCGCCGGCCCGCGCCGGGCGGCGACGACCACCTCCTCGATCTGCGACGCGCGCAGCGCCGCGAGCGCGTGGTCGGCGATGTCGGTGCGCGCCAGCGCGTCGGGGTCCGTGGTCAGGATCCGGGCGACGTCGAGCGCGACATTGCCGTTGCCGATGACGACCGCCCGGCGGCGCGCCAGGTCGACGGGCAGGTCGGCGAAGTCCGGATGGGCGTTGAACCACGCCACGAACTCCGTCGCCGTGCCGGTCCCCGCCGTCCCCATGCCCGGGATGTCGAGCCGCCGATCGTTGGGCGCCCCGACCGCGTAGAGCACGGCGTGGTGGTGGGCCAGCAGCTCGTCATGGCTGACGTGCGTGCCGACCTCCACGTTGAGGTACAGGTGCAACCCCCGATTGGCCGCGACCCGGTCGAACAACCGGGTGACCCGCTTGGTGCTCTGGTGGTCGGGCGCCACGCCTGCGCGCACCAGGCCGTAGGGCGTCGGCAGCCGCTCGAACATGTTGACCCGCACACCGCGCTGGGTGAGCAGCTCGTCAGCGGCGTACATCGCGGCGGGACCGGATCCGACGATCGCGACCGACAGCGGACCGCCGGATCGCCGGTGCACCACCGGCGCCTCGAGTACCGGTGCCAACTTGGACGTCGGTGGCACTTTCTCATCGGGCCGCCGCTCGGGGAAAAACGCCGCATTCAGCTCGACGAAGGGCAACTGATCGATGGTGAGCTTCGATTCCGGGGCGATCGCCCCGACCGGACATGCGCTGACGCAGGCACCACAGTCGACACACGACGCCGGGTCGATGTAGAGCATCTCGGCGGTGGCGAACCCGGGTTCGTCCGGCGACGGATGGATGCAGTTGACCGGGCACGCATAGACGCAGGACCCGTCGCTGCAACACGACTGGGTGATCACGTGCGGCATGTTTGCTCTCAGACAGGTCAGGCGGCGGGCACGACGTGCTGCCGGTGCGGCTCGCTGCGGTAGCGGCTGGGCCTGCCGTCGATCCGGCAGATCCGCCACATCAGCTTTGCCAGCGGGTTCATCAACCCGGTCTCGTGGCAGAGCATCCGCACATCGCCGAACATATCGCGCAGGAACTGCCGCGATTCGGGCGCCCGGAAGAACAGCTCCTTGCGCACCGACCGCGGAATGTCGAATTCTCTCCAGAAGCTACGCGGCGGCTTGATGATCGCCTGGCACAACACGCGCATCACCACCGGCACGTACAGCGACAGCCAGAACCGCTGCAGCCTCGGCAGGTGCGGCAGCCGCTTGCGCAGGTACTCGTGGGCGAACGAGATGTGCCGCGCCTCCTCGGCGACGTGGATGGCCATCACCCGTTCCATGATCGGATGGATCGCCTTGCCCTCGCGCAGCACATTCTTCTGCGTGTGGTCGATCGGCTCCTCGCCTGCGAGTACCCCGAAGAAGAACGGAATCGGCAGCGGGCCCGCGACCAGCGGGATGAACGGCGACACCCAGCGCAGCATTCGCGGCATACCGGGCACGTCGGCGCCGATGCGGTTCACCATCTCCTGGAACATCATGGTGTGGTTGCACTCTTCGACCGTCTCGTGCATGCAGTAGCGGTACTCCGGTGAGCCGTTGGGCACCCAGAACGCGTAGTTGGTCAGGCCGCGGATCAGGATGATCTCGAACTGCAGACCGACCTTGGCGACGTTGGCCTGCCGCCAGCGGCCGATCTCGATCTGCCGCTCCTTCGGCTGGGCCTGGTACCAGGGGTGGCGGCCGAGCGGATCGCTGCCCGGCAGGATCCACCGGTCGTCGTTGTCGATCACCGCGAACTCCGGGGAGTTCCAGTCGATGTCGGTGTAGGGATTGAAATTGCGTCGCACCGAGCCCTCGGAGAGCGTGGTCAGGGTGTCGACGTACTCGCGGTCTTCCGGACTCTCGCCGATCTCCATGTTGCGGCGCCAGCGTCGGACCATACGTGTTCGAGCCATTTGGGCCTCCCGAGTGGTTTACATTCACCGGTCTTCTGTACACAGTACCGCAGGTATCGGGTAAAAGTCCATGAGGACTTCATGAGTTTGCCCAGCAGCGGCGATTTCGGCGCGCAAACGTGCGCTGACCGCCGGTAAGCGCGCCGAGATCGCCGGGAACTACCCTTGTCCCCATGGCCGACCTGACGATCCCCGCCGACCTCAAGCCCCGCGACGGACGGTTCGGTTCCGGGCCGTCGAAGGTGCGCCCCGAACAACTGGCCGCGCTGACCGCCGCCGGCGACCTGTTCGGAACCTCCCACCGGCAGGCGCCGGTGAAGAACCTCGTGGGCCGCGTGCGCGACGGCGTCAAGACGCTGTTCTCGGTGCCCGAGGGGTACGAGGTCATCCTCGGCAACGGCGGCTCGACGGCCTTCTGGGACGCCGCGGCATTCGGATTGATCGACCAGCGTTCGCTGCACCTGACCTACGGCGAGTTCAGCGCCAAATTCGCCTCCGCGGTGGCCAAGAACCCCTTCGTCGGCGATCCGATCGTCATCAAGGCCGACCCCGGTAGCGCGCCCACCCCGCAGTCCGATCCGTCCGTCGACGTCATCGCCTGGGCACACAACGAGACCTCGACCGGGGTGTCGGTGCCCGTGCAGCGACCCGACGGCGCCGGCGACGCGCTGATCGTCATCGACGCGACCTCGGGCGCGGGCGGCCTGCCCGTCGACATCAGCCAGGCCGACGCCTACTACTTCGCGCCGCAGAAGAACTTCGCCGGCGACGGCGGGCTGTGGCTGGCGGTGGTCTCCCCCGCCGCGCTGGCCCGCATCGAATCGATCGCTGCGTCGGGCCGCTGGGTTCCCGACTTCCTGTCGTTGCCCATCGCCGTGGAGAACAGCACCAAGAACCAGACCTACAACACCCCGGCGATCGGCACACTGGTGCTGCTCGCCGAGCAGCTCGACTGGCTCAACGGCAACGGCGGCCTCGACTGGGCGGTCGGGCGGACCGCGGACTCGTCCCAGCGGCTGTACTCCTGGGCCGAGGCGTCGCCCTATGCGACCCCCTTCGTCACCGACGCCGCGCTGCGCTCGCAGGTGGTCGGCACCATCGACTTCTCCGACGAGGTCGACGCCGCCGCCGTCGCAAAGGTGTTGCGCGCCAACGGGATCGTCGACACCGAGCCCTACCGCAAACTCGGCCGCAACCAGTTGCGGGTCGCGATGTTCGCCGCCGTCGACCCCGAGGACGTCAGCGCGCTGACCGCGTGTGTGGACTGGGTCGTCGAACGTCTCTGACGCAATGCCGCGTGTCAGCACGGTAACGAGCGGATAACGCAGTAGGGTCACCGCGTATCGGGCGGTCGCCTCGCGTCAGGGCGGGCCCGGAGGAGGTCGGTATGCGGGAACTCGAGGTCGTCGGACTGGACGTCGACGGCAAACGCATCGTCTGCGAGACCGCCTCGGGTGAGAAGTTCCTCCTGCGCTCCGACGACCGGCTGCGGGCCGCGGTGCGCGGGGACCGTGCGGGATCCAGCAGGCCGGCCAACCAGACGATGATGGATGTCGAGGTCCACAACATGCTTCGCCCCAGAGACATCCAGTCCAAGATCCGCGCGGGCGCCTCGGTCGAGCAGGTGGCCAACGCCTCCGGTATGCCGATCGAGCGCGTCGAACGCTTCGCCCACCCGGTGCTGCTGGAACGGTCGCGGGCCGCCGAACTGGCGACCGCCGCGCATCCGGTGCTCGCCGACGGCCCCGCGGTGCTCACCCTTCTCGAGACCATCACCACCGCACTCGTCGCCCGGGGTCTGGACCCCGACGACACCAACTGGGACGCCTGGCGCAACGAGGACGGCCGCTGGACGGTGCAACTGTCCTGGAAGGCCGGCCGCTCGGACAACGTCGCCCACTTCCGCTTCGTCCCCGGCGCCCACGGTGGCACGGTCACCGCCTTCGACGAGGCCGCCGCAGATCTGATCGATCCGAACTTCGCCCGCCAGCTGCGCCCGGTCGCGCCCGTCGCGCAGCTGGATTTCGAGGCGACCGCGGCACCGGTCGCTGCTCCGGCGCCCCAGCCGGCGCAGCACGTCGAGCCGCCCGCCGAGCCGGAAGCGCCCAAGCCGGCCCGAGCCCGCAAGGCCAAGCCGACCGTGCCCGCGTGGGAAGACGTGCTGCTCGGCGTCCGTTCCAGCGGCCAGCGCTGACCCGTCCCTAGCCGGCTCCGCCGAGCGCCAGCGCCGCCAGCGCGATCCACCCGCCGGCCACGCCCACGCCGCCGCCGAGCACGAACCACCGCCACACCGGCCGTTTGCGCCATCCCCACACAGTCGGGGCCAGCCCGCCGACGGCCACCATGTTGAGCCCGACCGCCAGCACCGGGTGTACGTCGATCAACCCCAGGCTGAGCACGACGACGGCCACACCGATGGCCGCCGCGACCAGGCCCGCCACCGTCAAACCCGTTCCCCACGGAGTGGATTCGTCGATCACGTCGCGTTCCCCCTGACCCGTTCGTAGAACGCCAGCGCCGCCGCGGTCGCGACGTTGAGCGAATCGGTGCCCCGTGCCATCGGAATGCGCACCCGCACATCGCTGGCCCACATCGCCCGTTCGGTGAGGCCTGGTCCCTCGGCCCCGACGAGGATCGCGACCTTTTCGCCGCCCAGCCGGGACACCGCATCGGCGAGGGTGTCGGCCGCCGGGTCCGGCGTCATCGCCAGCAGTCGAAACCCGTTGGCGCGCAACGTCTCCAATTCTGCCGGCCAGGCTGCTGCGCGGGCGTAGGGCACCAGCAGCGCGTGGCCCATCGACACTCGTACCGCGCGCCGGTACAGCGGGTCCGCGCAACCGGCACCGAACACGACCGCGTCCACGTCGAGGCCGGCGGCATTGCGGAAGATCGAACCGAGGTTCTCGTGGTCGTTGACCCCTTCGAGGACCGCCACGGTGCGGGCTCCGTCGAGCACCTGGGCCACCTCGAGTTCCGGAGGTCGCGACGCCGAGGCGAGCACCCCGCGGTTGAGGTGGAACCCGACGACCTCAGCCATCACCTCGGCGCTGGCGCGGTAGAACGGCGCGTCGACACCCCGCAGCACATCGCCGAGTTCGCTCAACCGGCGGTCGGTGCCCAGCAACGCGCGCGGCGTGAATCGCGAGGCCACCATCCGCTCCACGACCAGCACGCCTTCGGCGATCACGAGACCCTTGCCTGTCGGGAGGTCAGGACGGCGGTCGATGCTGTTGAGGTCGCGGAAGTCGTCGAGACGTGGGTCGGCCGGGTCGTCCACGTCGACGACGGTGACGGGCCGGCTCACGCGCTCTGGTCGACGATCGCCGTCATGAGGTCGGCTGCGGTCAGCAATGTCTCACGCTGCTCGGGATCCAGACGTTCCAGACGCTGCTTCAGCCACTCCTGGCTGGCGCGCTTCTCCGCCTCGATCAGATCGGCGCCCGCCTCGGACAGCGACACCAGCACCTGACGCCCGTCATCTGGGTGCGCCGTCCGCGCGACGTAGCCGAGTTCAGCGAGTGAAGCGATCACCCGCGTCATCGACGGCGGGCGGACCCGCTCCCGTTCAGCTAATGCGCCCGGAGTCATCGCGCCCTCTTTGGCCAGCGTCGACAGAGCCGACAGCTGCGACAGTGAAATCGGCGATTCGGCACGCCGGAACCGTAATTGGCGCGCCAGCCGGATCACCGCGAGCGACAGATCACTGGCCAGCCGCGCGTCGGTGTCTGCCACGAGGCAAATACTACCCAGGGCCACAGCACAGTTCGTTCGTTTGCCTGACTTTCGATCCGCTAGGTTGGCCCTCGATGACCGAGCAACCCCGTCCCGACGGCGCCGCACCGCAACCGCCTGCGCTGCCCGCCTCGCTGCTCGAGCCGTGGCCGGTGATCCTGGTGATCGCCGTCGGCTGGCTGATCGCCGCGGTGCTGTCGTTCGCCGTCGTGGGGCTGCAGGAGTGGCGGCCGTTCACCGTGGCCGGCCTGGGCATCGGCGTGCTTGGCACCTCGATCTTTCTGTGGCAACGTCGCGCCGTGCGCCGTGGCGCCCGCGGTGCGCAGAGCGGGCTGAGCTGACGCCACCCCCCACCTGACCCACGAGGAGGACGCATGGCCGCACCGGTACTGCACGCACAGATCGACATCGACGCCCCGGTGGCCACGGTGTGGTCACTGGTCTCCGACCTCGGCCGCATGCCGCAGTGGAGCCCGCAGTGCCGCGTCATGAAGCCGCTCGGGCCGGTGCGCCCCGGCACCCGGACGATCAACCTGAACCGGCGCGGCCTGATGTTCTGGCCGACCACATGCACCGTCACCGAGCTGGTTCCGGAGAAGAAGGTCGCATTCCGCGTCAACGCCAACAACACCGTGTGGAGTTACGAACTCGAGCCGACCGCCACCGGAACCCGGGTGACCGAGACGCGCAACGCGGAGAACGGCGTCAAGGCGGTGTCCACGATGACGGTCAACGCTCTGTTCGGCGGCGTCCCCAGCTTCGAAGAGGAGCTGGTGGCCGGGATGAACGAATCGCTGCAGAAGATCAAGGCCGCGGCGGAACGCTAGTCGCGTTCGGCGACCTCGACGACACCGTCGTCGTACGGGTCGTACAGCGGCGACCCCGAGCCGTGCGGTGCAGGCGTGTCCGAGTGGGCGCCGCAGCCGTATTCGGAGTCGACGACGTGACCGTCGGCCGACATCTCGTTGGCGCACACCCCGAACATCAGGCCCAGCGACCCGGACAGCGGAAGGTAGAAGCCGCAGTCGCGGCAGACCCGCTTGGTGGACCGCGCCATCGCCGAGCCGGGCCCGAACTCGCCGTCGTGCCAGCGTTGGGCGGCGTCGGTGCGGCCCCACTGGCTGAGCACCTGCCGCCTGCCGAAGCCGAACTCGGCCGCGACCTCGTCGACCTGCGGATCACCGCTGGACAGATACGACGGCACCAGGCGCGAATCCTCGGACTGCGGGGCGAGCAGATCGCCGGGGCCCAGATCGCCGGGTCGAACCCGCTCCTCCCAGGGCACCCACTTCGGCGCGAGCAGTGCCGTCGGCCCCGGCACCAACGCCACCTCGCTGATCGTCGCGTGCTCGGACCCCGGATAGGCGGCCACGACCACGGCCCACTGCCAGCCCCGATAGCCCGGCAGATCGGCGAGGAACCGGTGCGTCGCGGACGTCGGATCCTCGAACGACGCGCCGAGATACTCGCCCACACTGTCCTGCCCGCTGGCCTCGGCCAGCGCGGCGCGCGCCTGCTCGACGGCACCCATCAGGATCGCCTCGAGGTCGGCCGGGCGGTGCGCCACGTCCGTTGCGGTTTCGGTCACGCTGTCCATCGCCTCCCATAGTGCCGCAGAGCGACAGTCGAAAGCCACACCGGTCGGCTTCCCCACCCGCTGTCGGGGTCATGGGGGAGAATCAACACGTGACCGGCGGAGGAGAACCAGGCGATGGAGGGTTCCGGCGGGACGCCCGCTACTACCCGCCCCGGCCGCCTGCCGGCGAAGAACACCCGGGGATGGCCAACTATCCCAGCGACGGCTACTCCCACCGTCGGCGGCGCCAGCCGATGCCGAGTTCGAACCGCTGGCTGCCGCCGCTGAACCAGGAACCCACACCGGACTACCGCTCAGAGCCGCCGCGCGGCGACGGACCACCCGGCGGCGACAAGATCACCGTCACCCGGGCGGCCGCGTACCGCAGCCGCGAGATGGGATCGCGGATGTACGGCCTGGTGCACCGCGCCGCCACCGCCGACGGTGCCGACAAGTCCGGCCTGACCGCGCTGACCTGGCCGGTGGTGGCGAACTTCGCCGTGGACGCAGCCATGGCCGTCGCCCTGGCCAACACGTTGTTCTTCGCCGCGGCCAGCGGCGAGAGCAAGGGCAAGGTGGCGTTGTACCTGCTGATCACCATCGCGCCGTTCGCCGTCATCGCCCCGCTGATCGGCCCGGCACTCGACCGGCTCCAGCACGGCCGGCGGGTCGCGCTGGCCGCGTCGTTCCTGCTGCGCACCGCGCTCGTCGTGCTGCTCATCGCCAACTACGACAGCGCAACCGGCGGCTACCAGTCGTGGGTGCTCTATCCCTGTGCGCTCGGGATGATGGTGCTGAGCAAATCGTTCTCGGTGCTGCGCAGCGCGGTCACCCCGCGCGTGCTCCCGCCCAGCATCGACCTGGTCCGGGTCAATTCCCGGCTGACCACGTTCGGCCTGCTGGGCGGCACCGTGGTGGGTGGCGGTCTGGCCGCCGGCGCTGAGTATCTGCTCAATCTCTTCCACCTGCCCGGCGCGCTGTACGTGATCGTCGCGGTATCCGTGGCCGGTGCGGTGCTGTCGATGCGCATCCCCAAGTGGGTCGAGGTGACCGCAGGTGAGGTGCCCACCACCCTGAGCTATCACGGCGGCGACCACGACCCGCAACGAGGGCCCCGCCCGCAGACGCGCTCGGGTAAGGCCCGCCAACCGATGGGCCGCAACATCATCACCTCGCTGTGGGGTAACTGCACGATCAAAGTGATGGTCGGGTTCCTGTTCCTGTATCCGGCCTTCGTGGCCAAAGCCCACGACGCCGACGGCTGGGAGCAGTTGCGCATCCTCGGACTGATCGGCGCCGCGGCCGCGATCGGCAACTTCGTCGGGAACATGACCAGCGCGCGGCTCACCCTGGGGCATCCGGCGCGGGTGGTGGTGCGCGTGGCCACGGCCGTCACCGCCGCGGCGCTGGTGACCGCCGTGACGGGCAATCTGCTGGTCGCCGCGGTCGCGACGCTCATCACGTCAGGGGCCAGCGCCATCGCCAAGGCGTCGCTCGACGCGTCCCTGCAGGATGACCTGCCCGAGGAGTCGCGGGCATCGGCATTCGGACGCTCCGAGTCGCTGCTGCAGCTGGCGTGGGTGGCCGGCGGGGCCACCGGGGTGCTCATCTACACCGACCTCTGGGTCGGCTTCACTACGATCACGGCCGTGCTGTTTCTCGGACTTGCCCAGACGATCGTGAGCTATCGCGGCGAATCGCTGATCCCCGGCTTCGGTGGTAACCGTCCGGTCCTCGCGGAGCAGGAGGGCGGGCATCCCGCCCCGGCGAACGGCCGGGTGAACACCCGGACGACGCCCGAGTGAAGCGCGTCGTCGCGGTCCTGACGGTCGTCGCGGTGCTGTCGGCGGCTGCCACCGCGGCACTGATCTGGCAGCTGACCCGCCACCACGAACCGCAGCTACCCGAGATCAGCGCGTACTCGCGGGGGGTGGCCACGGTCGTCGGCCCCTACCAGTACTGCCAGGTGCTCGACCTCAACGCCTGCCGGGCGCCCGGCGTCCAGGGTGAGTTACGCGTGGGCGATCGCGATCCGGTACAGCTCTCGGTGCCGTCGGCCATCGCGAAGGCGCCGTGGCGGCTGCTTCGCGTCTACGGGGACCCGGTGGACACCACCCAGACCGTCTACCGGCCGGAGAGCCGCTTCGCCGTGACCATCCCGACCGTCGATCCGCAGCGCGGCCGGCTGACCGGGATCGCCGTGCAACTGCTCACGCTGGTCCAGGATCAGACCGGCGAGGTGTTCGAGCTGCCGCACGCGGAGTGGTCGGTCCGCATGGTCTGGGACTAGCCGGCAGTACCGCCTGCGCCACCGGCGCCTCCGGCCCCTCCGATGCGCCCGTCCGAGGCACCCCCCGCTGCGCCGGCCCCGCCGCTTCCGCCGGAGACCGCGTCGCCCGACGCGCCGCCGACGCCTCCCCCGCCGCCGTTGCCGCCTCTGCCCCCTCTGCCGTCGGCACCGGTGACGCCGGACGTCCCCGCGGCGCCGAACAGTCCAGCGGCTCCCCCGGGGCCACCCGCACCGCCACGGCCTCCGTCGCCGCCGTTTCCGCCTGCACCGCCCTGACCTCCGACCCCGCCGCGCCCGTAGGTGGCGATCCCGGTCTCTCGGACGACCGAGTCCCCGCCGGTTCCGCCCGGGCCACCGACGCCACCGTCCGCGCCGTCCCCTCCGTCGCCACCTGCCCCGCCGGCGCCGCCGGGTCCGCCGCGGCCGTACACGGTTCCGCCCCGGCCACCCGCTCCACCGGCACCACCGTTGGTGCCACTGACGCCGTCCGATCCCCTGCCGCCCCGGCCGCCCGCACCGCCATCGGGCGCCGGCGCCGGATTGCCGATGCTGCTGCTGCCCCCGTTTCCGCCGGCGCCGCCCGCACCTCCGCCCGGACCGCCCTGTCCGCCGTTGCCCCCGCTGCCGGGCGCAATGGGGCCACCGTGGGTGTCGGTGGTGAAGTCCACCGACAAGGCACCGGCGCCGTCACCGCCGGCGCCACCGGGCGCACCGAACCCGCCGGCGCCGCCGTCACCGCCCCGGCCGGATTGGGCGGCGTTCCCTCCGAAGCTCATGGCGACCTGGCCGTTGCCGCCCCGTCCACCGGCTTGGCCGATCGCGCCGGCCGCACCGATGCCGCCGTTCCCAGCCAGTTGGCTGCCGACGCCGACGAGCGCGTCGCTCGGGGCGTTGACGGCGGTACCGAGCGGTGTCGGGTACGGCGTGTCGTTCACGTGCGAATAGTTGGGCGCACCCGCGGCTGCGGTGGCGATGCCGCCCCAGGTTCCGTTCAGCCCATCGGGGCCGTCCCACCCGCGCCCGCCGATGCCGCCGGCGCCGCCATCACCGAACAAGCCGGCGTGCCCGCCGTCTCCGCCTCGGCCGCCGTCGATACCCGCTGCGCCGGGGGCGCCGTTACCACCGTCGCCGCCGTCACCGATGAAGAACCCGGCGTTGCCACCCCTGCCCCCGGCCCCCATACCGGGTTCGGTCGGGCTGTACCCGTCCCCGCCGTCGCCGGCGAACAGGCCCGCGTTGCCGCCGTCCGGACGAGCCGCCGTGCCGTCCGCACCGTTGCCGATGAAGATGCTCAGCACCGGAACCGCGCCCGCGATGTCGAAGAACGGGCCGAAGAAGTCGAACGTTCGAAGTTGTTGTGGCGCAAACTGGTGTGGCGCAGCACTGGCAACCGGAGCCGACAGCGGTGAGGCGGCCGGCGCAGCCAGGATCAGGCCGGCACCGCCGACCGCGGCAACGGCCGCGACCAGGGGCCGACGGCGGCCGACGGAGGGTGGGAATGCGGGCATGAGGACTCCCCATAGGACTCGTTGATCGTGCGGCGTCAGCTTGCCACGACAGTCTCCGCCAGGGTCCGGATTCATTGACGGAAGCGTCGAAACAGCTGCCGTCGGCCCGTCTCAACTCAGCGGGGTGTGCTCCGGGGCGACCCGTTCGGCCTCGCGGGTCGGCCCCGGCGGTGTGCCGTCGCCGAAAGGTCTGCCGCCCAACTCTTCTCGACCGTGCGGGGTGAGCCAGTTGGCCAGCTCCGGCCCCTTCGGCACGACCTGTGTCGGATTGATGTCGGAGTGCACGATGTAGTAGTGCTGTTTGATCTGCACGAAGTCGGTGGTGTCGCCGAAACCGGGGGTCTGGAACAGGTCCCGGGCATACCCCCACAGCGCAGGCATCTCGGAGAGCTTGGTGCGATTGCACTTGAAGTGGCCGTGGTAGACGGGGTCGAAACGGGCCAGCGTGGTGAACAGGCGGACGTCGGCCTCGGTGATGGTGTCGCCGACCAGGAAGCGCTGTGTGGTCAGCCGCTCCTCGAGCCAGTCGAGTGCGGTGAACAACCGGTCGTAGGCCCTGTCGTAGGCGTCCTGTGAGCCGGCGAAGCCGCAGCGGTACACGCCGTTGTTGACCTCGGTGTAGATGCGCTGGGCCACCTCGTCGATCTCGTCACGGTGCTTCTCGGGGTACAGATGCGGGGCGCCGTCGCGGTGATGGGCGGTCCACTCCGTCGAGAAGTCGAGGGTGATCTGCGCGAAGTCGTTGGTGACCACCTCACCCGTCGAGACCTCGACGACGGCGGGCACGGTGATGCCCTTCGGATAGTCGGGGAACCGCTTGAGGTAGGCGTCCTGCAGGCGGGGGATCTTCAGTACCGGGTCGACGCCGCCGGGATCGAGATCGAACGTCCAGCTGCGCTGGTCGTGCGTGGGCCCGCAGAAGCCGATGGACAGCGCATCCTCCAGCCCGAGCAGCCTTCGGACGATGATCGTGCGGTTCGCCCATGGGCACGCCCGCGCCACGATCAGCCGATAACGGCCGGCCTCCACCGGATAGCCGTCACGGCCGTCGGCGGTGATGCGGGTGGTGATGTAATCGGTGTCGCGGTTGAATTCGCCCTTCTCGGCGACGTAGCTCATGGCGACAATCTTCCCCGTCGAGTGTGAACGTATGCAGGCATACCGCCGGTGAACGCCTGCACGACTTCACACTCGGCAAGGAACCGCCCGGGTGGGCATGCCATCGAACGCGCCGGGCCGCCGGCTGCCGGGTGTGACGTTGTGCAGCAATTCCGGGCGTTTCCGGCTGCACAACGTCACATTCGAGGAGCCGTCAGGCGTCGAGTTCGCGCGCGACGGCCTTGACGACCTCCGACACGCGGCGAGCGACCTTGCGGTCGGGGTAGCGGCCCTTCTGCAGGTCCGGCTGGATCGTGCTCTCCAACAGCGTGATGAGGTCGCCGATCATGCCGTGCAGCTCGTCGGGAGTGTGTTTGTGCTCGGGACGTTCGGCTTCGCGGCGGGTCTTGGCCAGGCTGGGCGGCGGATCGATCAACTTGAGGCTCAGCGCCTGCGGGCCCCGCCGGCCTGCGGCCACCCCGAACTCGACGCGCTGACCGGCTTTGAGACCTTCCACACCCGCGGGCAACGCGGAGGAGCGGACGTAGACGTCCTCCCCCTCCTCCTGGGACAGAAAGCCGAAGCCCTTCTCGGCGTCGTACCACTTAACCTTGCCGGTCGGCACTGTCTTCACCCGCTCGTCGTCTCGCTGACATAAGGAAAGCGTCCCGCTTGCGCCGGGACGCGATGGCCAGAGTCTACTCGGACCGCCCCCGCGCAGGCACCCGTGTTATCGGTAGGCTGAGAACACCGCTGGAGGGACGATGCGACTGATACTGAACATCATTTGGTTGATCTTCGGCGGTTTGTGGCTTGCACTGGGTTACGCCGTCGCGGGAATCCTGTGCTTTGTCCTGATCATCACCATCCCGTTCGGCTTCGCCGCGTTCCGCATCGCCGCCTACGCCCTGTGGCCCTTCGGTCGCACGGTCATCGAGAAGCCCGGCCCGCGTCCCGGCGCGCTGGTCGGCAACGTCATCTGGATCATCCTGTTCGGAATCTGGCTGGCGATCGGCCACATCCTCACCGCGGTGGCGATGGCCGTGACGATCATCGGCATCCCGCTGGCTCTGGCGAATCTCAAGCTGATCCCCGTCTCGCTGGCGCCGCTCGGCAAGGACATCGTGCCGGTCGACGGACCCGACCCCGTCACCAGGCGGGTGGCCGCATGACGGTCACGGCTCTCGGCGTGCCGACGGTGGCGCGCCCTGCGAGCGCAGTGGAGATGCCCACCACCGGCCCGCTGATCGACACCTTCGGCCGGGTCGCCACCGATCTGCGGGTGTCGCTCACCGACCGCTGCAATCTGCGATGCACCTACTGCATGCCCGCCAAGGGCCTCGACTGGATGCCGGCCGATCAGGTGCTGACCCACGACGAACTGATCCGGCTGTTGCGCATCGCCGTGACGCGCCTCGGCATCACCAGCGTCCGCTTCACCGGCGGTGAACCACTCGTGGTCCGTGCACTCGAGGATGTGGTGGCGGCGACGGCCGCGCTGCGCCCGCGCCCCGAGATCGCGATGACCACCAATGGCATCGCGCTGGCCAAGCGGGCCGCGAAGCTGCGGGAGGCCGGCCTCGACCGGGTCAACATCTCCCTGGACACCGTCGACTCCGCCCGCTTCGCCCGCATCACCCGGCGCGACCGTTTGGGCGACGTGCTCGCCGGTCTGGCAGCCGCGGCCGAGGCGGGGCTCACGCCGGTCAAGGTCAACGCGGTGCTCGATCCGGACACCGGCGCTGAGGACGCGGTGGCGCTGCTGCGGTTCTGCCTCGACCACGGCTATCAGTTGCGGATCATCGAGCAGATGCCGCTGGACGCCGAGCATCTGTGGCAGCGCGGCCGCTCGCTGGAGGCCGCCGACATCCTCGCCGCCCTGCGCGCCCACTTCACGCTCACCCAGGACCCCGCCCCGAGGGGGTCGGCCCCGGCTCAGCTGTGGCGCGTCGACGGCGGCACCGCGACGGTCGGCGTGATCGCCTCGGTATCGCAGGCGTTCTGCGCGGCCTGTGACCGCACCCGCCTCACCGCCGACGGGCAGGTCCGCAACTGTCTGTTCGCGCGTGAGGAGAGCGACCTGCGCGCCCTGCTCCGGTCCGGAGCCGACGACGCCGCCATCGAGCAGGCCTGGCGCGCCGCGATGTGGACCAAGGCCGCGGGCCACGGAATCAACGATCCGGATTTCGAGCAGCCCTCCCGGCCGATGAGCGCGATCGGCGGCTGACGATGTCGAGCACGACCACGGTTCGGGTGACCGTCCGGTTCTTCGCCGCTGCACGCGCCGCTGCTGGTGCGGAATCGATGGAGCTGACGCTGACACCTGGTACCACCGTCGCGGAGGTGGTGGCCGAATTGAGCAGCCGGACACCAGAATTGGCGCGCGTGCTCGCCCGCTGCTCATATCTGTGCGACGGTGTGGCCGTTCGGGATCAGACGTTGACGTTGGACAACGCTCAGACGCTCGATGTCCTTCCACCTTTCGCCGGCGGATAACCGTGATTTGCGTCACATAACAAATGGGTCACAAGCTGGCTATCGCGTATCGACGGGCTGGGGACACCTGGGAAAACACGCAGACAACCTGCGGGTTTAGAGCCTCATTAATATTTGCTCACGCCGGAAACGCCGAGGTAGGCACGAGGTGACGGGTGCGCGGACAGCGGTTACCGTTCTGTCCCAGGCCAGTCGACCTTAATCCACCGGCCCGTCCCGCCCGATAGCGCCGAGCTCCATCCATCGCCAGCGGGGCACCACCAAGAAACACCTGGATGGAGGCGGGGGACCCACCGGTCCGCCGAGTTAGAAGGACCTGGGGCTGCGGCCCCTTGGGGTGAAGCCGGAGTCGGAAGCCGACACCGGCCGGGTGACCTCTCCTACCCGAACCCGACAGCTGACCTCGCGGGCGCTCCAACGAGAGGACCAATCGCACTTATGAGTGGACGGCACCGCAAGCCCACTACTTCATCTGTCAGCGTCGCCAAGATCGCCTTCACGGGCGCAGTCATCGGTGGAGGAAGCATCGCCCTTGCCGGGCATGCGGGCGCCGCCACCGACGGCGAGTGGGACCAGGTCGCGGCCTGTGAGTCCGGCGGCAACTGGGCCATCAACACCGGCAACGGATATCACGGCGGCCTGCAGTTCTCCCCGAGCACGTGGTCGGGTCACGGCGGTGGCGAGTACGCCCCGTCCGCGTTCCTGGCGACCAAGGAAGAGCAGATCGCCGTCGCCGAGCGCGTTCTGGCCAGCCAGGGCAAGGGCGCTTGGCCCTCCTGCGGCGGTCCGCTGTCCGGCGCGACCCCGCGCAACGTGGTCGACGAGCCGGCGCCGCTGAACAACCAGTTGCCGCCGCTGCCGGCGCCGCTGAATCCGTTCGCGCCGCCGCCTCCTCCGCCGCCGGCCCCCGCACCGTTCGACGCCATGGCCGCACCTGCGCCGCTGCCGGCACCTCCGGCCCCCGAGGCGCTCCCACCGGCCCCACTGCCCCCGGAAGCCCTTCCCCCGGCCCCACTGCCCCCCGAGGCGCTGCCGCCGGCTCCGGTGCCTCCGCCACCGCCGGCCCCCGCACCGTTCGACGCCATGGCAGCTCCGGTCGACCCCGCGGCATGGGCTGCTCCCGTGCCCGCACCGGTCGGCGCCCCGCCGCCGCCGCCGGTTGAGCTGCCGCCGCCTCCGCCGCCCGGCAACTCGATCAACGGCGTTCCGATCCCGGCCGTCGCGCCGCCGGCCCCGCCGGTCGAGGCGCAGACCGTCTCGGCGATCTCCTGGGACGCGGCCGAGGCGCCCGCCGACCAGCCGCAGCTGTGGGCGCTGCACGCGGCTCCGCTGCCCGCGCAGCCCGCGCCCGTGCCGCCGCCACCGCCGGCACCCGTCCCGGCACCGCCCGCGCCCGCCGCGGTGCCGGTGGCTGCCCCGGCCCCCAACCCGCTGGGCGCGTTGGACATCCCGGCTCCGGCCTACGACGCCGCCAATCAGATTGCCTCCGGCCAGATTCCGGCGCTGCCGCCGGTGCCTGCCGAGATGCCGCACCTGGTCAGCCCGGAGAACCTGCCGCCGGGAACCACGACCAGCCCTGCGCAGATCCCCGGTCAGGGTCCCAACGCGACCTACCTGCGGGAGATCTGGCACGCCATCCAGACCCAGGACATCTCGGGTGCGGATGCACTGCTGGCGCTGACGCAGCGACCGCTGACCACGCCGGACACCCCCGGCGGTCCGCCGCCCAGCCTGCCGATCGCTCCGGCACCGGCACCCGCTCCGGCGCCTGCGCCGCTGCCCGGTGCTCCGGTGTTGCCGCCGGCCTGAGGCTAGGCCGAGTTCACCCACTCGTCGGAGCCGTCGCCGAAGAACTGGTGCTTCCACACCGGCAGTCGGTCTTTGACGACGTCGACGAGTCGGGCACAGGTGTCGAACGCCGCCCTGCGATGGTCCGCTGCCACAGCGGCCACCAGGGCGGCGTCGCCTATTTCGAGGGGTCCGACACGATGGCTGACGGCGATCGCCCGCACTCCGTCGGCCTGAGCAGCGATCTCGGCGGCAACGTCGGCAAGCACCTGCGCGGCGCTGGGATGCGCCGAATACTCGAGCCGGTCCACGCCTCGGCCACCATCGTGGTCGCGGACCACCCCGGCGAAGCTGACGACCGCGCCCGCCGATTCGTGGGCGACCAGCTCTTCGTGCTCGGCCAACTCGATCCGATCTTCGGTCACTTCGGCACGCAGCACGACGGCGGTCATCGCGGATGGTCCTTCCCGACGAGTTGGTCCAGGGCGTGCTCGAGGACGTCGGCGAGGACCGACAGTCCGTCCTTCACGCCGCCCGGTGAGCCGGGCAGGTTGACGATGAGCGTGCGGCCGGCGACGCCGCAGATCCCCCTCGAGAGCACGGCGGTCGGCACGGTCGGCAGACCTGCCCGCCGGATGGCCTCGGCCAGTCCGGGGATCTCGTAGTCGAGGACCGCGGCGGTGGCCTGCGGGGTCGCATCCGTCGGCGAGATGCCGGTGCCGCCCGAGGTGATGACGAGGTCGACGTCGGCGGCGACGGCATCGCGCAGCGCCTGTCCGACCGGATCTCCGTCGGGCACCACCACCGGTGCCGGCGTCTCGATACCGCGGGCGGTCAGCCAGTCGACGATGACCGGGCCGGTGCGGTCGTCGTAGACACCCGCGGAGGCTCGGTTCGAGGCGATGACGGCACGGCCGGTTCTGGTCATCACGGCCGTGTCCACGAGCCGGTCTTCCCGCCCTCTTTGCGCAGCACCGCGATGTCGTCGATGCGGGCGGCCGGATCGACGGCCTTGATCATGTCGTAGACCGTCAGGGCAGCGACGCTGACCGCCGTGAGCGCTTCCATCTCCACGCCGGTGCGGTCGGTGGTGCGCACCGTGGCGGTCACGCCGATCTGCGCCTCGCCGATCTCGAAGTCGATGTCGACACCGGTGAGCGCGAGCTGGTGGCACAGCGGGATGAGCTCGCTGGTCTTCTTGGCGGCCATGATGCCGGCGATTCGCGCCGTGGCCAGCGCATCTCCCTTGGGCAGACCCCCGGAGGCGATGAGCGCGACGACGTCCGCACGGGTGTGCACCGTGCCCGCGGCGACGGCCTCGCGACGGGTGGGATCCTTGGCGCCGACGTCGACCATGTGCGCCGCGCCTGACTCGTCGACGTGCGAAAGCCGGTCAGGCCGAGCGGTCACCTACTTGTTGATGACGGTGACGGGGTGGACGTAGGGCACTTCGTCCAGCGGCAACGGGAACGTGAGGTCACCGAAGGGTGAAAGGGCGCCGGTGCGGTTTGAGGCGAGTTCGCTCACCGCGTGCTCATCACCGTCGAGATGCGCCGGCCAGCCGTTGTCGACGTACCGCTTCTTCGATTTCTTGTCAGCCACGTGATCATTGTGGCAAACGCTGCATCAGGTGGCGAGGTCGGCGGCTGCTTTACGCTGGTCAGCAATGACCGAACACACCCCGGGCGTCCCGCTGGGCGCCTGGTTGGCCCAACTCCCCGACGAGCAGCTGATCCGGCTGCTGGAGTTGCGGCCCGACCTTACCCAGCCGCCGCCGGGCACCATCGCCGCGTTGGCGGCCAGGGCCACGTCGCGGCAGTCGGTCAAGGCGGCCACCGATGAGCTGGACTTCCTCCGGCTGGCCGTGCTCGATGCGCTGCTCGTGCTGCACGCCGACACCGCGGCGGTGCCCATCGCCAAGCTGGTCGAACTCATCGGGTCGCGCGCCCGCGAACAGGCCGTCCACGCCGCGGTCGACGATCTACGCGCCCGGGCCCTGGTCTGGGGGGACGATCCGGTCCGGGTCGCCGCAGAGGCCGCGTCCGGCCTGCCGTGGTACCCGGGCCAGGCGGTGGTGGAACCCGCCGACACCGATCCCACCGAACTGACGGCGCGGCTGCAGGAAGTCGACACCCCCCAGCGCGAACTGCTCGAACGGCTGCTCGAAGGCTCCCCCGTGGGCCGCACCCGCGACGCCGCGCCGGGCACCCCGCCCGATCGCCCGGTGCAGCGGCTGCTGGCCGCTGGTCTGCTGCGTCAGGTCGACGCCGACACCGTCATCCTGCCCCGGCTGGTGGGTCAGGCGCTGCGTGGCGAGGCGGCCGGTCCGATCGAGCTCACCTCGCCCGACCCCGCCGTGACCTCGACCAAGCCGGCCGACGTCGACGCGGTGGCTGCCGGGGCCGCCATCGACCTGCTCCGCGAGACCGACCTGCTCCTGGAGACACTGTCGGCCGCTCCCGTACCCGAACTGCGCAGCGGCGGGCTCGGTGTGCGCGACGTCAAGCGGCTGACCAAGTCCACCGGCATCGACGACGGCCGGCTCGGTCTGATCCTCGAGGTCGCCGCGGCCGCGGGGCTGATCGCGGCGGGTATGCCCGACCCCGACCCGGGTGACGGGTCGGGTCCGTTCTGGGCGCCGACGGTGGCCGCCGACCGGTTCATCGAGTCATCCGCAGCGGTGCGCTGGCATCTGCTCGCGTCCACCTGGCTCGACCTGCCCGGCAGGCCGGGGCTGATCGGCTACCGCGGACCCGACAACAAACCCTATGCGGCCCTTTCCGATTCGCTGTATTCGACGGCGGCCCCGCTGGACCGCCGGTTGCTGCTGACCGTGTTGGCCGACCTGCCGCCGGGCAGCGGCGTCGACGCCGCGTCGGCCTCGCGGGCGATGATCTGGCGCAGACCGCGCTGGTCGGTGCGGCTGCAACCGGAACCGGTGGGCGGACTGCTCACCGAAGCCCACGCCGTCGGATTGCTGGGCCGGGGCGCGTTGGCGACACCCGCGCGCAGGATGCTCGCCGGCGACCCGGTCGACGACGTCGTCGCCGCCATGACCAAGGTGCTGCCGGCACCCATCGATCACTTCCTGCTGCAGGCCGACCTCACCGTGATCGTGCCGGGACCGCTGGAGCGGGACCTGGCCGAGCGGCTGGCCGCGGTCGCGGCCGTGGAGTCGGCGGGCGCGGCGATGGTGTACCGCATCAGCGAGGCGACGATCCGGCGGGCACTGGACACCGGTAAGACCGCGAGCGAACTGCACTCCTTCTTCGAACGGCACTCGAAGACACCCGTTCCCCAGGGTCTGACCTACCTCATCGACGACGTCGCGCGCCGCCACGGCCAGCTGAGGGTCGGGATGGCGTCGTCGTTCGTCCGCTGTGAGGACGCCGCCCTGTTGGCACAGGCCGTGGCGGCCCCGGCGACCGAACCGCTCGAGATGCGCCTGCTGGCGCCCACGGTGGCGGTCTCCCAGGCGCCGATCGCCGACGTCCTGGGCGCGCTGCGCACCGCCGGCTTCGCCCCCGCCGCCGAGGACGCGTCGGGCACCATCGTGGATCTGCGTGCCCGCGGTGCACGGGTGCCCGCGCTGGGGCGACGGCGGGTGTTCCGGCCCACCCCCACCCCGACCGCCCAGACGTTGAGTGCGATCGTCGCCGTGCTGCGCAGGGTCGCCGCCGCCCCGACCGGGAACATGCGGCTGGACCCGGGCGTTGCGATAACACAGCTGCAGGAAGCGGCGCAGCGCCAGTCCTCGGTGGTCATCGGTTACGTCGATCCGGCGGGGGTGGCCACCCAGCGGGTGGTGGCACCGGTCAACGTCCGCGGCGGCCAACTGACTGCATACGATCCGGCGTCCGGCCGGGTCCGAGAGTTCGCCATTCACCGGGTGACGTCCGTGGTGTCGGCCGAGAGCGAATAATGGAGCGATGAGCTCCGTGGGAGAGGTATGACTGACGGCCCTTTGATCGTGCAGTCCGACAAGACGGTGCTGCTGGAAGTCGACCACGAGCTGGCGGGGGCGGCCCGTGCGGCGATCGCCCCCTTCGCCGAGCTGGAGCGCGCGCCCGAGCACGTGCACACCTACCGCATCACTCCGCTGGCGCTGTGGAACGCCCGTGCAGCGGGCCATGACGCCGAGCAGGTCGTCGACGCGCTGGTCAGCTTTTCCCGCTACGCGGTTCCGCAGCCGCTGCTGGTCGACATCGTCGACACGATGGCCCGCTACGGCCGCCTGCAGCTGGTCAAGCACCCTGCGCACGGCCTGTCGCTGATCAGCCTGGACCGCGCGGTCCTCGAAGAGGTGCTGCGCCACAAGAAGATCGCGCCGATGCTGGGTGCGCGCATCGACGACGACACCGTGGTGGTACACCCGAGCGAGCGTGGCCGGCTCAAACAGATGCTGCTCAAGATCGGCTGGCCCGCCGAGGACCTCGCGGGGTACGTCGACGGCGAGAAGCACGCCATCGCTCTGCGGCAGGACGGCTGGCAGCTGCGCGACTACCAGGAGATGGCGGCCGATTCGTTCTGGGCCGGCGGCTCCGGCGTCGTGGTGCTGCCGTGCGGTGCGGGCAAGACGCTGGTAGGTGCGGCGGCGATGGCCAAGGCCGGCGCCACCACGCTGATCCTGGTCACCAACACCGTCGCGGGCCGGCAGTGGAAGCGCGAACTGGTGGCGCGCACGTCGCTCACCGAGGACGAGATCGGCGAGTACTCCGGCGAGCGTAAGGAGATCCGTCCGGTCACCATCGCGACCTACCAGGTGATCACCCGGCGGACCAAGGGCGAGTACCGCCACCTCGAACTGTTCGACAGCCGCGACTGGGGTCTGATTATCTACGACGAGGTGCACCTGCTACCGGCACCGGTGTTCCGGATGACCGCGGACCTGCAGTCCCGCCGCCGGCTGGGGCTGACCGCGACGCTGATCCGTGAGGACGGGCGCGAGGGTGACGTCTTCAGCCTCATCGGTCCGAAGCGCTACGACGCACCGTGGAAGGACATTGAGGCCCAGGGCTGGATCGCACCAGCCGAGTGCATCGAGGTGCGGGTGACGATGACTGACAACGAGCGGATGCTCTACGCCGTCGCCGAACCCGATGAGCGCTACAAGCTGTGCTCGACCGTGCACACCAAGGTGGCGGTGGTGAAGTCGATCCTGGAGCGCCACCGCGGTGAGCAGACGCTGGTGATCGGCGCGTACCTCGACCAGCTCGACGAGCTCGGCAGGGAGCTCGACGCCCCGGTGATCCAGGGCTCGACGAAGACCGCCGAGCGTGAGGTGCTGTTCGACCAGTTCCGGCGCGGGGAGATTTCGACGCTGGTGGTGTCCAAAGTCGCGAACTTCTCCATCGACCTCCCGGAAGCCTCTGTCGCCGTTCAGGTCTCGGGCACCTTCGGCTCGCGTCAGGAGGAGGCGCAGCGGCTGGGCCGGTTGCTGCGGCCCAAGCACGACGGCGGCGGCGCGATCTTCTATTCGGTGGTGTCACGCGACAGCCTGGACGCCGAATACGCCGCGCATCGGCAGCGGTTCCTGGCCGAGCAGGGCTACGGCTACGTCATCAAGGACGCCGACGATCTGTTGGGCCCGGCGATCTAGCGGCAACCGGCGGGAGGCGGCTGGCTGAAACATCGGCGACGGCGATACCGATCACCAGGTGTGCGATCTTCCACTCGACAGCCCACCAGCGCCGGTCAGGCGCTAGCCTCGACACCCATGACAGCAAGGAAGCGCACCGGCGGCGCCGCCAGGCTCGCCCTGGCCGCAGCGGTCGTCGGCCTGGGCGCCCTGGCCCTGCCGGGGCTGGCATCGGCCCAGCCGGTGCCCCCTCCGGTACCCGGGCCGCCGCCACCGGCGCCCCCGCCTGCCGGAGCTCCGTTCGTGCCGCAGGTCCCCAACGCCCAGTACGGGTCCGGTGACGGGCCGCTGGGTTTCCTGCGCGACGCGTGGCATCAGGCCCGCGATCCGTACAACTTCGGCGGCACCGCACCGGGCATGATGCCCCCGCCGGCAGCGCCGCCCCCGGGTGCGGGCCCGCCGCCGCCGCTGCCGCCCGGGTACACCTCGATGACGGCCCCGGAGTCATCGACCCCGGCTGTGGCGCCCGCCACGGGCGGGCCACCGCTGCCGCCGGGCTACTACCCGCTCAACGGTCCGCCGCCGCCCGGGTACTTCGACGCGCCGCCGGCCCCGCCTGCGCCGCCCGGCCCCGTCGTGCCGCCGAAGATCGACGCGACACAGTAGGGGTCAGGAGCCTCGGCTCAGCCGGTTCATCACGGTCAGCAGAACCGCCGAATCCTCCAGGGCGTGCAGGCTGTGCCGGGCGTCGGGGATGACGACGAGATCGCCGGCGCCGCCCTCCCAGCTGTGCTCCCCCGCGTCCAGCCGCACCCGGCCCTCGAGCACCTGCAGAGTCGCTTCCTCGGGGGCCTCGTGCTCGTGCAGATCCTGTTCGGCGGCCAGCGCGATGAGCGTCTGCCGCAGCGAATGCTCGTGCCCGCCGTGCACGGTGTGCGCACTGCGGCCACTGTTCGATGAACGTGCCTTGTCGAGGTGTTCATGCGCCAGCGCGGTCAGAGAGATCATGTCCATGACTGTGTTGTTCCCACTTCCCGTCGGCGCAATCTCGATCAGCTCAGCGCGGGGATCACCTGCTGTTCGAACAGCTCGATGCCGGACCGATCGTAGGCGGCCTCGGGGAAGTACAGGATCGCGTATTCACAGCCGAGGTCGCGCATGCGCTGCAGCTTCTCGATGACCTGTTCCGGTGTGCCGCTGGCCGCTTCGGGCGCTGTGGCGGTGGACAGCATCGCGTCGACGGCATCGGCGTTGGCCACCGTGGTATGCCGTTCGCGGATCCGCCTGACCCGCTCGGTGACGTCGTTCTCCGACTCCCCGATGACGGCGTTGAAGTTGGCTGACCGCACGATCGCGTCGTAATCGGTTCCGACGTCGCGGCAGTGTCCGGCGAGGATCTCCGACTTGTGGGTGAACCCGTCCGGCTCGGAGGTGAAGTTGGTGTACTGCGCATACTTCGCGGCGATGCGCAACGTCACCTTCTCACCACCGCCGGCGATCCAGAGTGGAATGCCGTTGACCTGAAGCGGTTTCGGAGCGACGATCGCCCTGTCGACCTGATAGTGCACGCCGTCGAGGCTGACTCGGCCGTCGCGCCAGGCGTCACGCATGATCTGCACGCCCTCGTCGAGCCGCCCCAGCCGAACCCCGGCCGAGGGGAAGCCGTATCCGTATGCGCGCCACTCGTGTTCGTACCAGCCGCCGCCGATGCCCATCTGCACTCGACCACCGGAGACGATGTCGACGGTGGCCGCCACCTTGGCCAGGTACACCGGATTGCGGTAGCTCATCGCGGTGCACATCTGGCCGAGTTTGATCCGCGACGTGGTCGCGGCGTAGGCGGCCATCAGCGACCACGCCTCGTGGGTCGCCTCACCGGTGGGCACCGGGACGGTGTGGAAGTGGTCATAGACCCACAGCGAATCCCACCCCGCGCCGTCGGCGTGAGCGGCGAGATCGCTCATCACCTGCCAGTGCTGTTCGGTCGGGATGTCGACCAGGTCGAGGCGCCAGCCTTGCGGGATGAACAGTCCGAAGCGCATGTTCGCGACTCTAGGCGACGGGCGTGCGCGAATCCGCCGATTACGGACGCAGGCCGAGCGCGGCCAGGGCGCCGGTGACGGCGGCGGTCCGCAGCGCCTCCGGCGGCGCATCGGGGAACTGGATACAACAGTCCTGTAGGCCACCGAGGGCGATCACCGCGCGGGCGGCCTGTTCCAAGGTCGGATCGGGACCGAAGAACAGCAGGCCGAGCCGCTCACGCCACGCCATCATGCTGTCGATCAGACCGAGGTCGGCGATCGTGCTGAGCTCGGAGATGACCATCACGAGGTCTTCGCGGTTTCGATAGGAGTAGTCGAAGAAGCCCTCGAGGATCTCGCGCGCCGTCGCATCCGGCCTGGCCTCGCAGCTCTGCACGTAGCGCTCCCCACCGTCGATCAGTGGCTGCACGATGCTGCGCACCAGGTCCTCGCGTGACGAGAAGTGGTGATAGAGGGCGGGTTTGGAGATTCCGAGCCGGGCCGCGATGTCCTGGAGACTGGTGCGCTGCACCCCCTTGACCACGAACAGTTCGCGCGCCACCTCTTGGATCCGCTGCCGGGTGTCGGAACGAGGGGCGCTCACGTAACCACCCTAATCGACCGACCGTTAAGTAAGCTGCCGCCATAGCTTACCGACCGTTAAGTAAGGAGAGTGTCATGCGAGTCCTCATCTCCGGCGCCAGCATCGCCGGCCCCGTCGCCGCCTACTGGCTGACCCGTCGCGGCTTCGACGTCACGGTGGTGGAACGCGCGCCCGCCCTGCGCAAGACCGGTGGCCACGCCATCGATCTGATCGGGCCCGCGATGGAGATCGCGGAGCAGATGGGTGTCACTGACCGCGTCATGGCCCACGCCACCGGCACCGAACATCTGCTGATCCACCGCCTCGGCGCCGCCCGCCCCGCTCACGTCGACTACCGCAAGTTGGTCTCGACCCTGTCCGACCGGCACGTCGAGATCATGCGCGACGATCTCAGCGAGATCTTCTATGACGCAGGCCGCGACGACGTCGAGTACGTCTTCGGCGACCACATCACCGGCATCGGCGACGATGGTCGCGTCACGTTCGCGCACGCTGCTCCACGCACCTTCGACGTCGTCGTCGGTGCTGACGGTCTGCACTCCGGGGTGCGGCGGTTGGTGTTCGGTGAGGACGCCGGACACACCGAGTTCCTCGGCGCCTACCTCGCGGTGGTCTCGGTGCCCAAAACGTTTGCGCGCAACGGTGAATCGACCGGGTTCATCGACGTCGACCGAATGGCGATGATCTACACCGCCGACCATCTCGACGACGCCCGGGCGGTGTTCGTCTTCCGGCCGGAGGCGGCATTCGACTACGACCACCGGGACACCGCAGGCCACCAGCGGCAGCTGCGCGATCGCTTCGCCGGGATGGCCGAACCCGTGGATCGGTGGCTGGCCGAACTCGAGCGGACGCCCGCCTTCTACTTCGACGCCATCACGCAGCTGCAGTTGGCGAGTTGGTCGCGGGGACGGGTGACGTTGGTGGGCGACGCCGGCTACTGCCCCGGCCCGGCCGTCGGCGGCAGTACCAGCCTGGCGGTCATCGGGGCCTACGTCCTGGCCGGTGAACTCGGACGGGCCGGCGGCGACCACACTGCGGCGTTCCGTGCCTACGAACAGGTGATGACGCAGCCCGTGATAGGCGCTCGCGCCCTGGCGAAGGGAATGGCCAGGGGGATCCTGCCGTCGTCGGGCCTTGGCGTGCGGGCGCTCGTCGGGGCGGGCCGGCTCATCACGCTGCTGCCCACGCCGGTCACATCCGCTTTGGCGCGGCTCAACGACAAGGGCATTCGGCTCTACGACTCCATCGCCGTCCCGGACTACCCGGTTCCGGCACGTTGACGTGCGCGAGTGTGCGTTCAGGGCGTCGAGTGTGAACACCGGGCGGGATACGGCTCGAGAATGCGCCCTCACGTCACACTCGACGCCGTCGGTGCAAACTCGCTTCGTGCGACGTGTCGGTGGCCGTCATTACCCTGGCGAACATGGCCCTGTCGAAGGACGATCGTGAACAGTTTCTGGCCGAACCGCACGTCGCGGCGCTCTCGGTGTACGCAGGTCCCGAGCGCGGTCCACTGACCGTGCCCATCTGGTACCAGTACAGTCCCGGCGGCGAACTGTGGTTCACCACTGGCGAGGGTTCCCGCAAACACCGGCTGATCGAGGCCGCCGGGTACCTGACGCTGATGGTCGAACGTGTCGAGCCGACGGTGCGCTACGTCGCCGTCGACGGCCCGGTCGACCGCATCGAGCCCGGCACCGATGACCAACTGGTCGAGATGGCCCGGCGCTACCTGCCGCCCGAAGCGGTCGAGCCCTATCTCGAGGTGGCCCGCCGCGAGCACGGCCCCAGCGTGGCGATCTACATCCGGCCGCAGCACTGGTTGTCCGCGGACATGGGGTCGTTCTAGCAACCCGCGTAGAGCGCCTGGACCTCGGGCAGCCGCACCTTCAGCGACGGCGTGCGCGGCAGTTCACCGACGGCGACCACCGCCACCGGGACGTGGTGTGCGGGCAGCGCGGCCCGTACCCAGTCGCGCAGCTCCTCTGCGGCCGGAACCGGTTGTCCCAGCGCGGGTTCGAACGCCGCGAACGGCACCTCGCCCAACCGCTCGTCGCGGACGCCGACGACGCACGCGTCGCGCACGCCCGGGTGGTCGATCAGCACCTGACGCACCGTCTCCGGCAGGATCTTGAAGCCCCCACGGATGATGGCGCCGTCGGCGCGGCCGTGCAGCGTCACGAAACCGTCGCCGTCCACCGAGGCCAGGTCGGTGGTGCGAATCCAATCCGGCGCCAGCACCGGGATCCGCGCCTCGAGCAGTCCCCGCTCACCTGTCGGAACCTCGGCGCCGCTGTCCGGATCGACGATCCGCACCTCGGTGTCCGGCAGCGCCCGGCCCACACTGTCCCGCTTGGACGCGCCGTACCGCTCGACCAGATCCGGAGTCCACGCACACACCGACCCGGCGAATTCGGTCGCACCATAAGCCAATTGGATGGGTATGCCGTAGCGGCGTTCGAACTCGTCGCGGGTGCGCGGATCCAGCGGCCCCGATGCGCTGATGAGGTACTGCAGTGACGCCAGATCGGACGCGGGAACGTCCGCGTCGAGCAGCATCCGGATCACCGCGGGCTGCACACCACCGCGCGGGATACCGTGTTCTCGAACCGCCCGCACCCATCTGTCGACGGTGAACTTCTCCAGCAGCACGATGCGCTTACCGTTGGCGAAGCCGGCGATCAGCTGGCACACCCCGATCCCGCCGAACGGCCAGTACGACAGCTCCGGCGGGTCGTCGGGTGCGGCGCGCAATCCCCCCGTCACGCTGAACACCGTGCGCTGCAGTGCTTTCGCATCGATCGCGTGCCGTTTCGGCGGACCCGTGGTGCCGCTGGTGAGGATCTCCAGGCCGGCTGGGGCCCGGCACGAGGCACCCCGGGCAGGCGTCACAACCCGCGGTGCGTCGACCGAGATCGCGACCCCGGCACGGCCGCACCGCCGCGCGGCCTCCGTCACCGGCTCGGTCCAGTCCTGCACGTCGGCGACCACCGCCGCGACCTCGAGCCGTTCGATATCGGCAGCGATCGCCTCGGGCGACTGGAACGAATAGACCATCGACACGCGCCGCCCGCCGGCGAGGAAGCCGGCGATCGCCGCCGCGTGCGTCGGCCGGTTGCGCACGACCAGCCCGACCGGCGCGCGCCTGCCGACACCTGCGTCGTCGAGCGCCGCGGTCACCGCGTCGGCGTAGCCGGTCACCTCGGCGCCGGAATGCCAGCGACCCTCGAACCAGATGCACGGCCGGTCGCCGTACCCGGCAAAGCCCGCCGCGAAGGTCTCGGTGAAGCCGTCGGCCACGCGCCCCAGTCAACCGCAAAGGCCCCCGAAACGGCGTTGTTTCGGGGGCCTTGCGGTCGGTGCGGTCTACTTGGTCAGCGAGGACGGCGGGGTGAACCGCTCGCCGTACCGCTCGGCAAGCTGCTTGGCGCGGGCCACGAAGGCCTCCTTGCCCACACCCAGCTCACCCTCGTAGCCGACGATGAACTGCGCGCTGCCACCGGTGTACGGCGGGAAGCCGATGCCCATGATCGAGCCGATGTTCGCGTCGGCGGTCGTCATCAGCACGCCTTCGTCGAGGCACTTCTGCGTCTCGATGGCCTCGGCGAACAGCATGCGGTCGATCATGTCCTGCAGTGGCAGTTCGGTGGAGCCCGAGTTGAAGGTCTCCTTCAGGCCCGGCCACAGGCCGACGCGCTTGCCGTCCACGTACTCGTAGAAGCCGGCGCCCTTCAACCGTGACGGTCGCTCGATCTCGATCATCTTCTCGACGACCGCCTCGGCCGGGTGCGGCTCGTAGGTGGCACCGGTCTCTTCGACCGCCTTGCGGGTCTCCGTGGCGATCTTGTGCATCAGCTCGAGGTTCAGCTCGTCGGACAGCTGCAGTGGCGGCGCCGGGTAACCGGCCTGTGCCCCGGCCTGCTCGATGCTCGCCGGCGCGACGCCCTCGCCGAGCATGGCCAGTGCCTCGTTGACGAAGGTGCCGATGACGCGGCTGGTGAAGAATCCGCGGCTGTCGTTGACGACGATCGGGGTCTTGCCGATGGCCAGCGTGTAGTCGAACACCCGGGCCAGCGCCTCGTCGGAGGTCTTCTCGCCCTTGATGATCTCCACCAGCGGCATCTTGTCGACCGGAGAGAAGAAGTGGATGCCGATGAAGTCCTCCTGGCGCTTCACGCCGGCCGCCAGACCGGTGATCGGCAGCGTGGAGGTGTTGGAACCGAGCAGCGCGTTCGGCTCGACGATGTCCTCGATCTCCTGGAACACCTTGTGCTTGAGTTCGGTGTTCTCGAAGACCGCCTCGATGACGAAGTCGACACCCTTGAGGTCGGCCGGGTCCGCGGTCGGAGTGATGCGATCGAGGAGCGCACGGGATTTCTCCTCGGTGGTGCGGCCACGCTCGAGCGCCTTGGCCTCCAGCTTTTCGGAGTAACCCTTGCCCTTCTGCGCGGCCTCGATGCTGACATCCTTGAGCACGACGTCGTAGCCGGCCTTGGCCGAGACGTAGGCGATGCCCGCGCCCATCATGCCGGCGCCGAGCACGCCGATCTTGCGGATCTCCTGCTTGGCGATGCCGTCCGGCCGCGAGCCGCCGGAGTTGATGGACTGCAGGTCCAGGAAGAACGCCTGGATCATGTTCTTGGCGGTCTGGCCGGTGACCAGCTGGGTGAAGTAGCGGCTCTCGATGCGGCTGGCGGTGTCGAAGTCGACCTGCGCACCCTCGACGGCGGCGTCGAGGATGGCACGCGGCGCCGGCATCGGCGCACCCTTGAGCTGCTTCTTGAGCAGCGCCGGGAACGACGGCAGGATGCTGGCCAGGCCGGGCGAGCTCGGGGTCCCGCCGGGCATCTTGTAGCCCTTGGCATCCCACGGCTGGGTGTGCGACTCCGGATTCGCTTTGATCCACGCCTTCGCGGCGGGCACCAGCTCCTCGACCGTGCCGACCAGTTCGTCGACCAGACCGGTCTCCTTGGCCTTGCCGGGCTTGAAGCGGGTGCCCTGGCTGAGGATCTCCATGAACGCCTTCTGGATGCCGAACATCCGCACGGTGCGGGTCACGCCGCCACCGCCGGGCAGCAGGCCCAGCGTCACCTCCGGAAGCCCGATCACCGAGCCCTTGACGTCGGCGGCGATGCGGTGGTGACACGCCAGCGCGATCTCCAGGCCGCCGCCCAGCGCCGCACCGTTGATGGCGGCGACGACGGGCACGCCCAGGGTCTCCAGCTTGCGCAGGTCGGCCTTGATGTATTCCACCTCGGCGAACGACTCGGCCGCGTTGTCGGGGCCGACGTTCATCATGCCCTTGAGGTCACCGCCGGCGAAGAAGGTCTTCTTGGCGCTGGTGATCACCACGCCGGAGATCGAATCCTTCTCCGCGACAAGGCGTTCGACCACGTTGTGCATCGACTCCTTGTAGTGCTCGTTCATCACGTTGGCCGAACCGGTCGGGTCGTCCAGCGTCAGGGTGACGATGCCGTCGTCGTCCTGGTCCCACTGAATGGTGTTCTCTGCCATTGTCGTTGTCTCCTAGACCCGCTCGATGATGGTCGCCACGCCCATGCCGCCGCCGATGCACAGCGTGATCAGCGCGCGGCGCGCATTGCGCCGCTCCAGCTCGTCGACCATGGTTCCGGTGATCATGGCGCCGGTGGCGCCCAGCGGGTGGCCCATCGCGATGGCGCCGCCGTTGACGTTGAGCTTCTCGTCGGGGATGTTCAGGTCCTTCTGGAACTTCAGCACCACCGAGGCGAAAGCTTCGTTCAGCTCGAACAGGTCGATGTCGTCGACGGTCAGTCCGGCGCGGTCGAGGACCTTGCGGGTGGCCGGGGTGGGGCCGGTCAGCATGATCACCGGATCGGCGCCGCTGGTGGCGGTCGCCACGATGCGGGCGCGGGGGGTGAGTCCCTGGGAGGTGCCGGCCTTCTCGCTACCGACGAGCACCAGCGCGGCGCCATCGACGATGCCGGAGCTGTTGCCGCCGGTGTGGACGTGGTTGATCTTCTCCACATAGTGGTACTTCTGCAGCGCCACATCGTCGAAGCCGCCCATCGCGCCGACGCCGTCGAAGGCGGTCCGCAGTTTGGCGAGGCCCTCGGGGGTGGTGTCGGGACGCATGTGCTCGTCGTGGTCCAGGATGACCAGGCCGTTCTGGTCCTTGACCGGGACGACGGACTTGGCGAAGTAGCCGCCCGACCATGCGGCGGCGGCCTTCTGCTGGCTGCGCAGCGCGTAGGCGTCGACGTCCTCGCGGGAGAAGCCCTCGATGGTGGCGATCAGGTCGGCGCCGATGCCTTGCGGAACGAAGCCGATGCGGTAGTTGGTCTCGGGGTCGGTGGCCCACGCGCCGCCGTCGCTGCCCATCGGAACGCGGCTCATCGACTCGACACCACCGGCGAGCACCAGGTCGTCCCAGCCCGACCGCACCTTCTGCGCGGCGGTGTTGACGGCCTCGAGACCCGAGGCGCAGAACCGGTTGAGCTGGAAGCCACCGGTGGTCTCGGGCAGCTTCGCCACCAGCGCTGCGGTGCGGGCAATGTCACCGCCCTGGTCGCCGACGGGCGAGACGACTCCGAGGATCAGGTCACTGATCAGGTTCTCGTCGAGGTCGGGGTAGCGGGCGCGGATCTCGTCGACCAGGCCGACCACCAGGTTGACCGGCTTGACCTCGTGCAGGGACCCGTTCTTCTGCTTACCGCGAGGCGTACGGATGGCCTCGTAGATGAAAGCTTCTTCAGACATGAAGCCGAGCGTAACAGCCTAAACCAACCTGTTGGTTGGGCGGTCGGTGATCTGGGCGAGCAGCCCGTCGAACGCCACGTCCCCCGTGACAGTGAAGAAGCGTTACTCAGGCGCTCTGGCGCTCCTCGAGCTCGGCCAGCGTCGGATAGTCGACGTAGCCCGCCGGGCCCGGCGCATAGAACGTGGCGACGTCGGGCTCGTTGAGTTCGGCGCCCAGCACCAGCCGGTCGATCAGGTCGGGGTTGGCGAGGAACGCCCGGCCCACCGCGGCTGCGCTGATGACACCCCAATCCGCGAGCTCGTCTAGCTGGCAGAAGCGGGTGTCACGGTCACGTCCGGTGTTGAGCACCACCGGGCCGGGCCAGGCTCCGCGCAATGCGCCGAAGGCCGGTTCGTCGGGGTGGATCAGCAGATGCAGATAGGCCAAGCCGAGCGGCGCGATGCGATCCAGCAGCGCCTGATAGGTGCAGACGGTGTCGTTCTCGCGCATATCGCCCGCGGTGTTCCCGGGCGACAGCCGCAGGCCGACGCGACCGGCGCCGATCTCGGCGGAGACGGCCTCGACCACCTCCGCGGTGAACCTGGCGCGGTTCTCCGGTGAGCCGCCGTACGCGTCGGTGCGCTGGTTGACCACATCGGAGGAGAACTCGTGCAGCAGGTAGCCGTTGGCGCCGTGGATCTCGACACCGTCCATGCCGGCGTCCACAGCCCGGCGTGCGGCGGCCCGGAACTGCGCCACGATCTCCTGGATCTCCGACACCTCCAGCGCTCGCGGCACCGGCAGGGGCTTCTTCCCCGCGGGCGTGTGGGTCGTCGTGTCGGCGGCGATCGGCGACGGGCCCACAGTCTCGACGCCGCTGATGTCCGGATGACCCATGCGGCCGACGTGCCACAGCTGCACGAACATCTTGCCGCCGGCCTCGTGCACCGCCGAGGCGATCTCGGCCCACTTCGCCTGATGCCGATCGGTGTAGATGCCCGGGGTGTTCATGTAGGCACCGTTGGCCTCCCGCGAGATCGCAGTGGCCTCGCTGATGATGAGGCCCGCCTGGGCGCGCTGCGCGTAGTAGCGGATGGCCAGGTCGGACGGCGTACCGTCGGCATCGGCGCGCGATCTGGTCAACGGCGCCATGAAGATCCGGTTCTCGGCGGCGGTGTCTCCGATGCGGATGGGTTTCAGCAGAGCGGAACCTTCGGCGAGTGTGAACGTCATGCACCCCTCCAGCGCATACCGGTATCGATTCATTCCCGTCGCCGGCCTAGCCGACCGTCAGCGCCGGCGTGTCGGCCCGCCTCAACGTGACCCGACGATGGCGGCAGCGGGGATCTACTGGCGCATGTCGCGGTCCCGGGAAGCCAGAAGTACCCGCACGCGGGCACGAGCCAGCTGTTGGGCGAGGTGGAATCCGATACCGGCGTTGGCTCCGGCCACGAGTGCGATGCGGCTGTCGTATGTCGTCATGGATCCATCGCAGCGCAGCCGGCCCCCACCGACAGGCACAAGGTGTACCACCCGTGCGGGAATACGGTGCCTCAGATGAGGATCGTGAGCGGGTTCTCGATCCGGCGCACGAACGCGGCCATCCACTGCGCGGCGACAGCCCCGTCGATGACGCGGTGGTCGGCCGACAGCGTGACGGTCATGACCGTGCCCACGGCGAGTTCCCCGTCGACGACCACCGGCCGCTGGGTCGCTGCCCCGACGGCGAGTATCCCCGAGTGCGGCGGGTTGAGGATCGCGGAGAACTCCGTGACGCCGTACATGCCGAGGTTGGAGACCGAGAAGCTGCCCCCCTCGAGTTCGTGTTGCTTGATTCTGCCGCCCCGAGCGCGCCCGGCAAGGTCGCCGATCTGAGTGGAGATCGCCGATACCGTCAGCTGTTCCACCCCGCGCAGCACCGGAGTGAGCAATCCACCGTCGACGGCGACGGCCACCGCGATGTCGACGCTGTCGAATCGCCGGATCGAGTCGACGTTCCAAATCGAGTTCGCCTCAGGCACTTCCACCAGCGCAGCAGCCACCGCTTTGAGCACGAAGTCGTTCAACGACGTCTTCGTGGTGCCGGCCGCGTTGACGTTCTTGCGCAGGTCGAGTAGCGCGTCGACACGGCAGTCGGCGGTGACGTAGAAGTGCGGCACCGTGGTCTTGCTCTCGGTGAGCCGCCGCGCGATCGCTTTTCGCATGCCGGTCAGGGCGATGTCGGTGTAGCCGGCGCGTTCTTGCGGCTTCACGGCAGGCTTCGGCGTGGCCACCGGCTGGAGTTTCGCCTCCGCCCCGGGAAGCCGGTCGAGATCACGGCGCACGATGCGACCGCCGGGCCCGGTGCCCTGCAGCGACTCGAGGTCGATGCCTCTCTCGCGGGCCAGCTTTCGCACCAGCGGAGTGGCGAAGAGGCGACGGCCATTCGTCTGGGGCACACTCGGCACCGCGGCGGGCGTCGCGGGTTCGGGCGTTTCGGCGATCTTCTCGATGACCGGCGCTCCCGATTCCGGGTCACGCACGCCGGGATCGACATCGACGTCTGTGTCGACGTCGGCCTCGGTCTCCCCCGGTGCCGTCACCACGGCGATCGGTTCGCCGACGGCAATCTTCGTTCCAGCTTCGACGATCAGCCGCGACAGGATGCCGTCGACCTCGGCGGCATACTCGACGACGGCTTTGTCCGTTTCGATCTCGGCGATCGGGTCGCCGACACTGATCGTCTGCCCGACGGATACCAACCACGTCTGGATGGTTGCCTCGCCGGTGTTGGCGAGGACCTCCGGCATGCGAACCACTGTCGCCATCAGATCCTCCCCATGCCGAGACGGACCTTCTCGAGGCCCGCGACGATCTCCTCGGTGCCGGCGATGGCCGCACGCTCGAGCACCCGCGAGATGCTCGGTGACGCTTCCCCACCGGAGACCCGTTCCACGGGCTGGTCCAGCCAGTCGAACAGTCGGCGCTGGATCTCGTCGGCCAGCCAGCCGCCGTAGGAGCTGCCTCGTGCGCCCTGCTCGACGATCAGCACGGCGTTGGTCTTCTTGACGCTCGCTTCGATGGTGTCCCAGTCGATCGACGCCCGGTCCAGCCAGCGCAGATCGACCAATTCGGCGTCGATACCGGTGCGCTCGATCGCCTCGGCGCAGCGGGCCACCATGGACAGGTAGCTGATGACGGTGACGTCGTCGCCCACACGCCGAATCGCGGACCGGCCCGGGGGGATGATGTAGTCGAGATCGCCGTCGGGCACCTGGTCGCCCACGCCGTAGAGGTCGACGTGTTCGATCACCAGGACCGGATCCTGCAGAGCGAGAGCCGCATTCATCAAGCCGACGTAGTCGGCCGCGGTGGAGGGGGCAACGATGCGCCAGCCGGGACTGGTGGCGAAGATGCCCGCGGGGTCCATCAGATGCTGGGAACCGTAGCCGGACCCCATAGCGACCTTGGTGCGCAGGACCAGCGGTACGGGGTTGTCGCCGCCGAACATGTGCCGCGCCTTGCCGATCTGGTTGAACACCTGATCGGCGGCCACCCACATGAAGTCGGGGTACATGAACTCCACCACCGGCCGGAAGCGCCCGTCGAGAGCCAGTCCGCCGGCGAGGCCGGTGAAGGCGTTCTCACTGATCGGGGTGCCGACCAAGCGGTTCTCTCCGTACTTGGCCAACCCCTTTGTCGCCCCGTTGGTGCCGCCGCCCAGGCGGTGGACGTCCTCGCCGAAGATCACGATGCGTTCGTCCGCGGCCATCCGCCGGTCCATCACCCCGGACACCGCTTCGACGAACTTCACCTTGCGCCAGGGACCTTGGTGGTCGGTCGGCTCCAGTGTCTCCCATGACTGCAATTCGGTGGCGTCGCCGCGAACACCGACATTGACGAATCCGGGGTCGGGCCACAGCTCCGGACGTATGCGACGCTTACCCTCGGATTCGGGGTCCGACTCCACCAGCTGGGAGACCGCGGCGGTCATCGCTTCCTGAGCCTGCCGGCGCACCTCGGCAATTCCGGCGTCATCGATGAGGCCGAGCTTCTTCATCTCCGCGGCGGTTCTGTCCAGCGGATCGCGGCTGCGCCACAGCGCTTCCTCCGCTTTGTCGCGATAGCCGAACGCGCTGCCGGGATAGGGACCGTTCTGGTGGAAGAACCGGTACACCTCGGCCTCGATGACCGCGGGCCCTTCGCCGCTGCGCATTCTCGCGGCGGCCTGCTCGGTGGCCAGGTGGACGGCCAACGGGTCCATGCCGTCGACGCGCCAGCCGGGGATCCCGAATCCCTGGCCGCGTACTGACAGCCGCGGATCAGCGGTGATCTCGTCCACCCGCGTGGACACCGCGTAGAGATTGTTCTCGATGAAGAAGCAGAACGGTAGTTTCCAGGCCGCCGCCAGGTTCATGGACTCCAGCACCGATCCGATCTGGCTGGAGCCGTCACCGAAGTAGCTGACAGTGAGATCGTCTGTGCCGCTGTGCTTCTGTGCCCACGCGTTGCCGGCACCCATGGGAACGCCGCCACCGACGATCGCGTTGGTTCCCAGCGCCCCGGCTTCGAACCACTGCAGATGCATGGAACCGCCACGCCCACGGCAGTAACCCTGTGCCAGACCGAGGATTTCGGCGAGCGTGCGCTGCAGCACGCGCTGAATCTTGGGGGTGACGGGCGCAGCCGGGTCGATGGCACCCCCGGAGACGTGGGTCAACGCTTTGGCCAGGAACTGATGATGCCCTCTGTGAGAGCCGTTGACGGCATCGGTCGAGCGCAGTCCGACGATGGATCCGACCGCGCCGCCCTCCTGTCCGATGCTGGAGTGCGCCGGCCCGTGCACCAGGCCTTCGCCGGCCAGCTCCAGGACGGTTTCCTCGAACGCCCGGATCAGATGGAGCTCGGACAGCATGGTTCCGAGGAGCACCGGGTCAGCAGCTTTCCAGTCCTCGTCGGTGGTGGACAGTTCGATCCACGGGGAGCCCGTTTCCAGGCGGCGTTCGGTTGGCATGTCCCTCATCTCCATCGACCGGGATCCCCCGCTCCAGGTAGCCGTTCAGGGGTGTGATGCGTGTCCCACCATACCTGGATTGGATACACTTTTGCCAGATCTCTTCCTTCTGGGGTTCACCGAGCGGTAGAGTTTCCGCTATTGGATCCACTTGAAAGGTTCAGCCTCGATATGCCTCTGCCAGGCTTGGTCGGCACCGACCACATCGGCTTCACCGTGCCCGATCTGGAGCAGGCGCACGACTTCTTCGTCCGGATACTCGGCTGCACACACGTCTACACACTGGGTCCCTATGCGCACGACGATGATTGGATGCGCACGCATCTGAATGTGCACCCGCGGACCGTGATGCGGGAACTGCGCTTCTACCGGTGCGGCACCGGCGCCAATTTCGAGGTGTTCTATTACGAGCCCGCCGACGGCCAGGCCCCTCAACCGCGCAACAGCGACGTCGGCGGCCACCACGTGGCGTTCTACGTCCACGACATCGACACCGCGGTGGCATACCTGCGCTCCGCAGGCATCGAGGTGTTGGGCCAGCCGACCGCCAGCCGGAACGCGAGTGAAGGTCAGCGCTGGGTGTACTTCCTGAGCCCGTGGGGCATGCAGTTCGAGCTCGTCAGCTTCCCGGACGGCAAGGCCTACGAGGCCGACGCCGATGTGCTGCTGTGGAATCCGAATCAACCGGCGAAGTGATGCACCCGTGAGTGCGCCGCAGGTGCGCGACGGTGTGACGGGGGCCCGCGTCGCCGATGAGATGCGCGACGCGATTCTGCGCGGAGTGTATCCGCCGGGCACCAGGCTCCGGCAGGAAGAGCTCGCCAGCCAGTACGGCGCCAGCCGGGTGCCCGTGCGGGAGGCTCTGCGCATACTGGAATCCGACGGCCTGGTCACGACGGTGGCCAACGCCGGGGCGTGGATCGCCAGGCTGAGCCTGGACGAATGCGCGGAGCTCTACCAGGTTCGCGAACGCATCGAACCGCTCCTGCTGCGATACAGCCTCCCCACGCTCGACGACCGTCAGATCGATCACCTGGCCCGACTCGCCGAGCAGATGCGCGAAACCGACGATGTGGAGCGGTTCCTCGAGCTCGACCGGGAGTTTCACCTCGGAAGCTATACGGATGCCGGCACCACCTTCCTCGGTCCGGCGGTTGAACGGCTCTGGAATACCACCCAGCACTATCGCCGGGCGTTCACCCGTCTGCTCGATTCTGACAGCCATCGCATCCTGCACGACGAGCACCACATGCTGGTGGCCGCCATCCGAGAGCGTGACTCCGACGAGGCCGAGCGCGTCCTACTGGGCCATATCCGACGCACGCGCCGTCAACTCGCCCGCCACCCAGAAGTTTTCGACTGACCCGCCCCACCGATCCCAGAGGAATCCCATGGCAATCGCGACCGTCAATCCCGCTACCGGCGAGACCGTCGAGACCTTCGAGCCGCATGACAGCGCCGAGGTGCAGCGCCGGATAGCCGAGAGCTACGCCGCCGCCGGACAGCTGCGCAACACCAGCTTTGCCCAGCGTGCGGAGTGGATGAACGCCACCGCCGACATCCTGGAAGCCGACGTCGAGCGCGCCGCGGCGATGATCACTCTCGAGATGGGCAAGCCCATCGCCCAGTCCCGAGCCGAAGTCCTCAAGTGCGTCAGAAACATCCGGTTCTATGCCGACAACGCGGAATCCTTCCTCGCCGGCGAGGAACTGGCCGATCCGTCTTCAGTGAACGCCTCGGCGGCCGGCACGGTGTGGCAGCCGCTCGGCGTCGTGTTGGCCGTGATGCCCTGGAACTACCCGCTGTGGCAGGTCATTCGGTTCGCCGCTCCGGCGCTGATGGCGGGCAATACCGGCCTGCTCAAACACGCCTCCAACGTCCCCCGGTCCGCGCTCTATCTCGACGAACTCTTCGAAAAGGGCGGGTTCCCCGCCGGGTCCTTCCGCACGCTGCTGATCGGCTCTCGTGAGGTCGCCGCGGTGATCGAGGACGACCGCGTCAAGGCCGTCACACTGACCGGCTCCGAGCCGGCGGGGCGCTCCGTGGCGTCGACCGCTGGGCAGGAGATCAAGAAGGCCGTTCTGGAACTCGGCGGCTCTGACCCGTTCATCGTGATGCCCAGCGCCGACATCGAGGCTGCCGCAGTGGTGGCCGTGAAGGCGCGCACCTCGAACAACGGTCAATCCTGTATCGCCGGAAAGCGTTTCATCGTGCACGCTGACGTCTACGACGAGTTCACCCGGCTGTTCGTCGGCAAGATGAACGCTCTGAGGGTCGGCGATCCGATGGATGAGGACACCGACGTGGGCCCGCTCGCCACCGAGTCCGGACGCACCGATGTGGCCGAGTTGGTCGACGACGCCGTGGTCAAAGGCGCGCAGGTGCTCGCCGGGGGCAGCGCTCCGGACCGCCCGGGCTGGTACTACACCCCCACCGTGCTGGCCGGGCTCACCGACGACATGCGGATCGTGCTCGAGGAGACGTTCGGCCCGGTGGCCTCGGTGTACCGGGTGGCCGACCGCGAGGAGGCAGTGCGCGTCGCCAATCAGACCAGCTTCGGGCTCAGCTCCGCGGTGTGGAGCAACGATGACGCCGAACAGGATTGGTTCATCGCCAATCTCGACGCCGGTGCGGTGTTCGTCAACGGCATGACCGTTTCCTACCCCGAGCTGCCGTTCGGCGGCGTCAAGGACTCCGGCTACGGCCGGGAGCTCGCCGCGGCAGGTATCCGCGAGTTCTGCAACCTCAAGACGGTGTGGAAGGCCTGATGTCGGCTGCCTGCCGGCGTTGGGGCGATCCAGTCAACGCCACTGGCATCGCGCCGAAAGGCCTAGCTAGTACTCGTTGGCGACGAACAGCTCCTGGGCGGGGAACTTGGTCAGGATCACCGGGCCGTTGTCGGTGACCACCACCTCTTCTTCGATGCGTGCGGCGGAGACGCCGTCGGAGGCCGGCGCGTAGGTCTCCATCGCGAACACCATGCCGGCCTGCAACTCGATCGGGTTCTCGAGCGAGTTCAGCCGCGAGATGATCGGGCGCTCATGCAGTCCCAGCCCGAGACCGTGTGCGAACTGCAGACCGAATGCGGCCATCTCGTTTTCGAAACCGAAATCCTCCGCCTTCGGCAGCAATCGGGCGATCTGGTCGGAGGAGACCCCGGGCCGGATCGCCTCGATGGACCGGTCCATCCATTCGCGCGCGGTCTTGTAGGCATCGCGCTGGCTCTGCGTCGCCGACCCGACCCCGAAAGTGCGGTAGTAGCAGGTGCGATACCCGTTGTAGGAGTGGATGATGTCGAAGAACGCCTGGTCCCCGGGCCGGATGATGCGGTCGGTGAAGTTGTGCGGGTGCGGGTTGCACCGTTCACCGGAGATTGCGTTGACCGCCTCGACCTGATCCGAACCCATCTCGTAGAGCCGTTTGTTGGCAAGCGCGACGATCTCGTTCTCTCGCACTCCGGGTTTCAAGACGTCGACGATGTCCTGATACACCCCGTCGACCATGGCCGCCGCCTGGTTGAGCAGCATGATCTCGTCCTGCGACTTGATCACCCGGGCGTCCAGCATGCTCTGCTGCGCGTCCACCACCGAAAGCCCCTGGCGCTGCATCTCGAACAGGAACGGCGGCTCCACGATGTCCATGCCGACCGGTGCGTCCGCGAGACCCGCTTCGGTGAGGATGTCCTTGATCTCGGTGACCGCATCGCGCATCAACCCCGCATCCGGCGCCACGGCCCCGCGGAAGCCGAGGAAACCGGCGCGCCAATTCTCCTGCGGCAGCCACGGCGAGTACAGCTTGTGGTGCCGCACCGCCGAGCCGAAGTCCCAGAGGATCGGATCACCGTCGCGGGTCAACAGGCAGTACCGGATCATCTTGTCGCCGAGAGCACCGCCGATCCAGGTCTGGGTGGTGTAGCGGATGTTGTAGAAGTCGAACAGCAGGAACGCTCCGCAGCCGCTGGCCTCCAACGCCGCCTTCGCCCGTCCGATGCGGTAGTCGCGCAACCGGGCGAAGTCCACCCGCTCCTCGTAGTCGACGCCCATGTGGCCCGGTGCGCCCAGGGGACGGACCGCGCTCACGAGTGAACCGGTGTGAGGCCGTCGTCGACGGGGACGTTCTCCGACTCCAGCTTGATACCCGCACCGCGGGCGACTTCCAGCAGCAGCGTCGCGAAGTCCTCTTCGACACCGACGCCGGCGCCGGCGGCCTGCGCGATGATCTGCCGGGTGGCCGACGCGATCGGCATCGGCGACTTCAACTCGTATGCCGCTTCCAGACCCAGGTCGAAGTCCTTCTGCAGCAGCTCCATGGTGAAGGTCGGTGCGAAGTCGAGGTTGACGAATGCCGGTGACTTGTACTGCGTGAAGGTCGATCCCATCACCGAGTCGTTCAGGAAGGCCAGGAAGTCGGCGCGGCTGACCCCGCCCTTCTCGACCAGCACGGTGATCTCGGCCAGGCATTGCGTGACCACACCGAGCATCAGGTTGTGTGCGATCTTCACCAGCCGCGCCACCTCACCCTCGCCGACATAGGTGACGCTGCGGCCGAAGACGTTGAGCACGGGCTCGATCGACTCGAAGACCTCACGGGGACCCGACGCCGCCACCGTGAGCTTGCCCGCCGCGATCACCTTCGGGTTGCCGCTGACCGGGGTCGCCAGGAAGTCGCAGCCCCGAGAGTTCGCGGCCTCACGGATCTTGGCGCTCGCCTCGGCGGACACCGTCGACGAGTCGGCGATGATCCGCGGCGAGTCCGGTCCAGTCAACAGGCCGTTCTCTCCGAGCATCACCTCCTCCAGATCCTTCGACGATGACACCATGGCGAACACCAGATCACGATCGGCCAGGTCGACGGGCTGGGTGACGACCTTCGCGCCCTTCTCGGCCAGCGCGGCTGCCTTGGAGGCGGTGCGGTTGTAAACCGTGACGTCGTAGCCGGCATCCAGCAGGCGGGTCACGAGTTGGGCGCCCATGCGGCCCGCGCCGATCCAGCCGATCTTCAGAGTTGAGGCAGACATGTCCTTTTCCATTTCTGTGCTGTCAGGCCGTGGGTTGGGTGGCCGGGCTGTCGGTGGCCGGCTTTTCTTCTGCAGAGGGCGCCTGTACCGCACCGCCGAAGTAGAGATCGGCGATCTCAGGGTTGTTCAGTACGGACGACGCAGGCCCGGTGAGCAGAACGCGTCCGCTTTCCATGACGATGCCGCTGGACGCCATGCGCAAGCCGAAGCGGACGTTCTGCTCCACCATCAGCACGGCCTTACCGCTGGCCCGCATGATGGCGACGGCGTTGTCGATCACGACGAGCGATTTCGGGTCCAGACCCAGGGACGGTTCGTCGAGCAGCACCAGTTTGGGGTCGAGCATCAACGAGCGGGCGAACTCCACCATGCGCCGTTGGCCACCGGACAGGTTGCCGCAGCGGATCCCGGTCTTGTCCCGCACCAGCGGGAACATGGCGAGCACTTCGTCGTAGCGTTGCTTGACCAGAGACCGCTGCCGGCGAATGACGTAGGCGCCCATCAGGATGTTCTCCTTGACGGTCAGCGTCGGGAACAATCCGTTGCTCTGCGGTACCTGGGTGACACCGCAGCCGAGCACGTCGTGGGGCGCGAGGCCGGTGATGTCCTTGCCGTCCAGCATGATTCGCCCGGCACTCGGTTTGAGTATTCCGCTGACAGCACGCAGCACAGTAGACTTGCCCGCCCCGTTGGGGCCGACGATACAGCCGAGTTCACCGGCGCCGACCTCCAGATCGACACCCTGCAGGACGTTGCCGCCGCCGTAACCGGCGACCACTCCCTCGAGTTTGATCATGCTGGATTCCTCTCGATCACAGGCACACTCGAACCCTTCGACGGTGCCTCGAGCAGGTAGTCATCGCCGAGATACGCGTCGAGTACCAGCGGGTCCTTCTGGATCTGTTCGGGTGTGCCCTGCGCGATCACCGCGCCACGGGCGAGCACCCTGATCGGGTCACACAGCCCGACGACGAACGGCATGTTGTGCTCGACGAGCAGGAAAGTCTTACCGCCTGCGTTGAGCTCACGGATCAGATCGCCCATCCGCTCGATCAGCGTCGGGTTGATGCCGCCTGCGGGTTCGTCGAGCAGGATCAGCTTCGGGTCGAGCATGAGCACCTGAGCGAGTTCCACGAGCTTCTGCTGGCCGTAGGACAGCGCGCCGGCCCGGGCGTCCCGGTAGGCGGTCATACCGACGAACTCCAGCAGTTCCTCGGCTCGGGCAGCTTCGGCACCACTGACGGCACCGATGCCGAGTTGGCGCACCGAGAAGAGCCGCAGGGGCGCAACGACGTTCTCCAACACCGTCATCTCGCGGAACAGGCGGGTGATCTGGAACGTACGCCCCAGTCCGCGGTGCGCCCGCGCCCATGGCGAGATGTTGTCGATGCGTTGGCCGTCCAGCAGGATCTCGCCCTTGTCGGGGGTCATGGTGCCCGAGATCAGGTTGAACACCGTTGTCTTACCGGATCCGTTCGGACCGATCAAAGCGGTGATCGAGCCCTCGGGGACGGCGAAGCTGCAATCGTTGACGGCATGGTTGCCACCGAAGCTCTTGTGCAGCCCGCGCACTTCGAGCAGCGTCTTGCCGGTCGGCTCCGGCCTGCGGAGCTCGGCGCGCACCAATGGTCGATCCAGCGGATTGAGCCGCGCACCCGAAAGACCGGCGGTGCCCTCGGTTCTCGCCTTCTCGATCAACGATGCCAGCGTCGGGAGAATGCCCTTGGGCAGGAGGATCACCAGCAGCACCAGTAGGCCGCCGAACAGCACCAGGCGGGCGTTGCCTCCACCGAAGGCCTGGTTCGCGTAGATGTTGACCGGCTGGATTATGAACGCGCCCAGCACGGGACCGAACAGCGTGCCCCGGCCACCGAGGATCACCGCCAGCACGATGAGTGCGCTGGTGATGATCGAGAACATGCCGATCGGGTCGACGAACGACAGGTAGTACCCGTACACCGAACCGGCCATGCCGACGAAGAGTGCGCTCAGACCGAACGCCAGCAACTTGTAAACAGGGGCATTCACGCCGATGGTGCCGGCCTTGCCCTCGTCCTCGCGAATGGCGATCAGGCCCATGCCGAACTTGGTCCGCCGAATCCACCAGGTCATCAGCAGCGACAGTCCCAGCAGCGCGCACAGGATGAGATGGAACGGCCAATTGCCCCACGCCTCAGGCCAGTCCGGCAGCGGGAGGGTCAGTCCCGCGGTGCCGTTGGTCACCGGCACCCACTCGATGGCGACGAACTGGATGAGGAACAGGAACGCGACGGTGATGATGACGAACGCCGGACCGCGCGACCGGTAGGTCACCAGTCCGAGCAGCATGGCGATGGCGGCGGCGATCACGCCGGCGATCGGCACCCACACCAGCGGCTCGGTGTCGGGGAACCGGGTGGCGAGGATGGCGCCGACGTACGCACCGATGCCGATGAACGCGCCCTGGCTCAGCGACAGGTAACCGGTGAAGCCGGTGATGATGTTGAGCCCGCTGGCGCCGATGGCGAGCACCAGGGACAGGATCACGATGTTCTGCGCCGACATGCTCGGCGAGAGCGGGAACAACAGCACCACGACGGCAGCGATGGCGACGAGGCCGCGGGTCGCCCAGGTGTGCGACTTCGGGTCGAGCAGACGGGTTCTGGTGGTGGAGCCGCTCATGCCACCGCGTCCTCTCTGAGCCGGGTGCCGAGGATGCCCTGAGGCCGGGTGATCAGCACGACGATGATGACCAGGAACGGCACTGCGACCGGCCAGGCCGCCCCGACATAGGCGGTCGCGGCCATCTCTCCGACGCCGATCACCAACGCGCCCAGGATGGCGCCCGGCAGGCTTCCGAGACCGCCGAGCACCACGATGGCCAGCAGTCGGGCGATCCACTGGTAGTGAGTGCCGGGGAGGAACGGATAGATGGTGGAGAGCATCGCACCGCCGGCACCGAGGGTGGCGACACCGATGGCGAAGGTGAGTGCGGCTATGGTCGCAACGCTGACCCCCACCAGCAGCGCACCGCTTTCGTTGGACGACGCCGCGCGGATTGCGCGGCCCGCCCAGGTGCGGTTGAGCAACAGGTAGAGCGCCCCCATCACCGCAACGGCGATGACCGCGGCGATCAGCATGGCCTGCGGAATGTAGATCGAGCCGAGGGCCAGCGAGGCGTCGGTGTACGAAGCCACGACGGTGCTGGATGTATTGCCCCAGATGAAGCCCATGATGCCCTCGAGCATCAGCGCGATCCCGAACGTCGCCAGCACCGTCATGGTGACGTGTGCGCCGCGGACGTGGCGGATCACCAGGACGTACACCAGCCACCCGAAGCCGAACATCGCGACCATGACGATCGGGATGGACAGCAACGGGTCCAGACCGAGGTTCTTCCACAGCGTGAAGGTGAGGAATGCCGCCAGCACGGCGAAGGCGCCGTGGGCGAGGTTGATCACCCGCATCACCCCGAAGATCAGGGTGAGGCCGGACGCCATCAGCGCGTACAGGGCACCGACGAGCACTCCGAGGATGAGCGTCTGGACGAGGGAGGTCATGTGACTCTGGCTCCTAGGAGATCTGGGTGCGGCTCAGATGTTCCCGCCGCGCCAGCGGAAGATCTTGTCGGAGGTGGCGACGTCGGTGGGCAGCACCACCTGGGAAACACCGCCCTGCCATTGGCCCACCAGGAAGTCGCCCTTGGGGCTACCGTCCGCGTTCCAGCTCAGGGTGCCCAGGAGGGTGTCAACGCTGTTGGCGCGCAACCAGTCCGCCAGCTTCGCCTGATCGTCGTAGGAACCGACCCCGTTGACCGCGGCGGTGAGCACCTGACCGGCGGCGAATCCGTCAGCGGCGTCCTCCGGCGGGCTCTGACCGAACTTCTCCTCGAAACGCTTGACGAATTCGGCGTTCTGCGGGGTGTCCGCCAGCGTGCTGTAGCTCGACGAGAAGAAGACGCCTTCGGCGTTGTCGGCACCCACCGCGTCGAGGTACTGCTTCCCGTAGGTGGGCGAGCTGCTCTGATACAGGATGGCGGGCTGGTAGTTCGCCCGGTTCATCGACCGGATCATGTTGACGCCGTCTTCGAATTGCGCTCCCTGGACCACGATTTCGGCACCCGAGTCGCGCATGGCGTTGACCACCGAGTCGAAGTTCTTGGTGGTGGCCGGATACTGATCCTTGTAGACGGTGCGGATTCCTGCAGCCGAGAGGATTTTCTCGGTACCGTCGACGACGGGCCCGGCGAACGGATCGTCCAGCGACGGGTACGCGGCGGTCTTGGGCCGCTGTTCGGGCGGCAGGGCCGCGATCCACTCGGCGAACACCTTCGCCTGGTCGGTGGCGATGGCCTGCTGGGAGAAGAAGATGTACTTGAAGCCACGGTTGAACATGTCCGGTGAGCCGCACGACGGGCAGACGAACAACATCTTGTTCTTCTCGGCGATGGCCGAGGCGGGGATGTTCAGCAACGACGATTGGCTGCCGAGCAGCAGGTCGACCTTGTCCTGCGAGATCAGATTGTTGTAGTTGCTGACCGCAGTCTCCTGCTGGGTCGCGTCGTCCTTGACGATGATCTCGACCTGCTTGCCCATCAGGCCGCCGGCCTCGTTGGTCATCTCGACCCAGGTCTCGTAGCCGCGTTGGGTGTCGAGCCCGCCCTGGCTGAACTCACCGGTCAGCGGGAGCGATGCGCCGATCCGAATGGTGTCGCCGCCACCGCCGTCATCAGCAGAACATCCCGTCGCGGCCAGCGCTATCGCGGCGACCGCCGCAACAGCACGGAAAGTACAGAAAGTACGGAAAGTAGTGGTGAGTCGCATGTCCAACCTCTCTGTCAGACCGACTGCTCGGCGAGCTCCAATTGTCGCGTAGCTCACTTGCAATCGATTGCAGTGAATCGTCACACAGTGGCGTCCCGAGTGTCAACACATTCTCGCCGCCGCGCACCAGGCGCATGATCCGCCGGTCTGCAGCAATCGATTGCAGATAGAGTGGCGCGCATATCCGCTACGACTGGCATGACGGAGTGCACATGACGATCACGGACCGAGCGGCGGGCTTCGCGTTCGGCGTCCAGGATTGTTCCTGTCAGGCCGATACGTGATCCTGATCCTCGCTGCGTTCGTCTCGATGATCGACCGGTCGGTGATGCCGCCACTGGTTCCGGTGATCGCCGACGATCTGGGCACCGACCTCGAGGCGATCGGACTTTCGCTGACGGTCTACGCCGTGTCGTACGCGGCGTTCCAGCTGTTCTGGAGCACCTTGGCGGCCCGGTTCGGTCGGGTCCGCATCCTGGTGGTGTCGACCGCACTGGGCGGCTTGGCCAACCTCGCAACGGCTTTCACCTATGACGCCGTGACCTACACCATTGCCCGCGGTGTCTCTGGCGCGATGTTCGCGGCGACCATCACCACCGTACTCATCTACTACGGCGACACCCTGGCCATCACCAAGCGGGCCGTGGCCAACGCGAACCTCGCCGCCGCAATCTCGACCGGACTCGCGGCCGGAACCGTCGGCGCCGGTGCCATCGCCCAATGGTTCGGCTGGCGTTGGGTTTACGTCGTGATCGCAGGGTTCTCGTTGGCGCTGATCGGACTCCTCGCCCGGTTGTCGGACGCAGCGGGCGACACCAGGGAGCGGCTGATGCCCTCGCTGCACCGGCTCGCGGCCAACCGCTGGGCGGTCAGCATCCTGGTGTTCACCATCGTCGAGGGTGCCCTGCTGGTCGGGGTGTTCAACTACTTGGCGGTGGCGCTGCAGGCCACCGGCGTCACCGTGCTGGTCGCCGGGGCGGCGACATCGGCCTTCGGCGCCGCCGTGGTGATCGTCAGCCAGCTCATGAAGCTCGTTCTCGGACACTGGCCGGCCTGGGTGCTGATGCTGGTATCCGGTATCGCAATCGTCTGCGCGTACGTCGCAGTGGGCCTGGTCGTTTCACTGGGCACCGTACTGGCGGCGGCCATTCTCCTCGGCCTCGCCTGGGCCGCCGGTCACACCACCATGCAGACCTGGATGACCGATGCGGCCACGGACAGCCGCGCCATCGGCATGTCGTTCTTCTCGATCGCGCTGTTCGTCGGGGCGTCGATCGGCGCGGCGGTCGGGAATGCCGCTGCAGGTGCGCAACGCTTCGAAGCCCTGTTCGCCGTCACGACGGGGGTGGCCGTCGTCTACGCAGTGGCGACCAGCATCGCGCGCGCCCGCTACGTGGTCCGCGAATAGCTCAGCCCGTCAGTACAGCGGGGCGCACCACTTCGTCGAATCGCTCATCCAGGCCGGCCAACTCGGTGGCGGGCAGGAAGCGGCGGCGCAAGTCCACCAGCGTGCGCAGTGCCGACGCGTCGACACTGCCGTCGTCGATCAGGCCACGCGCCGGATCGCGCAGCACAGCAAGGTGCTTCGCCGCCCCCGCGGCGTCAAGCGAGAGCAGCCGCGCCGCGGACTCCGTTGCCTCGGCGTCCAGTTCGCCGGCGGTGATGTCGCGGGCCGTCTCCACCAGCGCGGTCACCAGCCGGCCGACGGCCGCCGCGCCGGGCGCCTTTCGCAGGCGCGCAACCACCGTCCCCAGATACGGGCCGAGCCGGGTGACGTCGGCCAGCAGCCCACACCCACGCGCCTCGGCCACCAATTCGTTACCGGCGTTGAGCACCGTGGCGTCACATCCCCCGGTGTACAACGCGCGGGCCCGCTTGGGCGTCGACCCGAGGGCGACGATCTCGACGGCGGACCGGGACAGTCCCAGTTCCTCCAGCAGTGCGTATCCGACGAACGCGAATCCCGAGGTGGCGACGTCGACGCCGAAGCGTCCCCCGGACAACTCCGCAACATCGGTGAGGCCGGGGCGCGCCCCCAGACACAGCCCGAGGCCGCGGTCCAGCCCAGCGACGATCTCGACATCGAGCAATTCCGCCAACGGATTCAGCGGCAGGAAGCGATACGCCAGTACGTTGTCGGGGCTGGTGAAGACCGCGTCGTACTCGCCGTCGCGCAACGAGCTGAACTGCGCCGGCGACGACGGCACCGGCATCTCACGTACGTCCACTTCGGCAGCGCTCAGTCGGCCGGTCTGTCGCGCGACATCAAGAAGAACCGAAGGGCTGAAAACACCGAGATTGAGCTTGTCCACGGTAGCCTGCAATCGATTGTAGGTACGGTGGCCGAAGTCTACCGAGTGGTGCCCGTGGCGAAGCAGCGTGGGGTGGGCACGGAGCGATCGTGCAGACAGCGCACGCGGTGCTCGACCGGACGAGCGCATCCCACCTAGGCTGACTTCTCATGACGGTGCACCGGCTCCAGCCCTTTACGACCACCGTGTTCGCGGAGATGTCCGCGCTCGCCGCCCGCATCGGTGCGGTGAATCTGGGTCAGGGCTTCCCCGACGAGGACGGTCCCCCGGCCATGCTGAAAGTCGCCCAGGACTCGATTGCCGCCGGCATCAATCAGTACCCCCCAGGGCCGGGCATAGCCCCGTTGCGGGAAGCCGTTGCCGCGCAACGCAAACGAAAGTACGGCATCGAGTACGACCCGGACACCGAGGTGCTGGTCACCGCCGGCGCCACCGAGGCGATCGCGGCCGCGGTGCTGGGGCTGGTCGAACCTGGCTCCGAGGTGTTGCTGATTGAACCGTTCTACGACTCGTACTCGCCGGTGATCGCGATGGCCGGTTGCCATCGGGTCGCGGTCCCGCTGACGCAGAGCGGCGGCGGGTTCGGCATCGACGTCGACGCGCTGCGCCGGGCGATCACCCCGCGCACCAGGGCGCTGATCGTGAATTCGCCGCACAACCCGACCGGATGGGTGGCCTCCGACGCCGACCTCAGGGCGCTGGCCGAGCTGACGGTGGCGAACGACTTGCTGGTGATCACCGACGAGGTTTACGAACACCTCGTCTACTCGGACCCCCCTGGCCACCGCCACCTGCCGCTCGCCGGCTACCCGGGCATGGCCGGCCGCACCGTGACGATCTCGAGCGCGGCCAAGATGTTCAACGTGACCGGGTGGAAGATCGGTTGGGCCTGTGGTCCGGCAGAACTCATCGCCGGTGTGCGGGCAGCCAAGCAATACCTGACGTATGTCGGCGGCGCGCCGTTCCAGCCGGCGGTGGCCGAAGCGCTCGACAACGAGGACAACTGGGTCACGGCCCTGCGCGATGCGCTGCAGGCCAAGCGTGACCGGTTGGGCGCAGCGCTGACCGACCTCGGGTTGGCGGTGCACGCGAGCGCAGGCACCTATTTCCTGTGCGCCGACCCGCGGGCGCTGGGTTACAGCGACAGCACCGCGTTCTGCGCGGAGCTGCCCGTGCGCGCCGGGGTGGCGGCGATCCCGATGTCGGCGTTCTGCGATCCGGCGTCGGAGCACATCGGCGACTGGAACCATCTGGTCCGGTTCGCCTTCTGCAAACGCGACGACACCCTCGACGAGGCGATCCGTCGCCTGCAGGTGTTGCGCGACCGAATCTGACGATTCGCTCCGCGGCGGTTTGGACCGCCGACTATGCTGCAATCGTTTGCAGCATAGGGTCCACCGATGAGCGATAGGAGCTCCCGTGCCCTCACCGGGCTTCTCAGCGATCCACGAGACCGTGCCGGGGTCCCCACGGCCGGTGAGCTACCACCTGGCAGAGACCTGGGACGGCCTCTACGTCCCCTACGCCCTACGTGTGCCCTCACCGGAAGGGACCGGCTTTCCGTTCGTGTTCCTCGCCTACGGCAACGGCGGCGGTGGTCTGGATTGGCTGCGCGAGAGGGTCGCGACCCACGGCTACATCATGGAACGGCTTCTCGACGCCGGTTACGCCTGCGCCTGGGGCCGGTATCGCACCGAGGTCGAGCTCGGATTTCATCGGGGCGGCCGTCTCGTGGTGGACCGTAGGCAGGGGATGGATCTGATGAGCCGTTCGCCGCTGGAGTTCGAGGACGAGCTGGCCATCCTCGAGCATGTGGCCCGCCACCCGCAGATCGATGCAGATCGGCTCGGTCACGTCGGTGTCAGCCATGCGGGCGAGATGCTGTTCAAGATCGCGTCGCAGTACGACGGTCCGCTCAAGGCCGGGATCGCCTGCGAACCGGCCAACCACGAGTTCCTCGACCTCACTCCCGACGATTCCGCCTTCACAAACCCGGACACCCAGCTGCGCAACATCGAGGAGATGCAGATGCGCGATCCGTCGTACGTCCGCTCACGGATCAACGAACCACTGGCCCTCGAACGGATCGCGCCCATCACGCTGCCCATGCTGGTGATGGGCCGCGACGACGACCACCTCCAGGGAATCTTCCGGCTCAGCTACGACCTGCTCGCGAGCAGCGGTAAGAACGCCTCGTGGGTCTCGTGGGATCACCCGCTGCACGGCTACATCTTCCCCGTCATGGGCGCCGAAGGCAGGGTCCAGGTCGACGAGGTGCAGGATCGCGCGATCGACGGCGTCATCGCGTTTCTCGACCAGCATCTCGCCGGCTGAGCACGTCACCCGATGATCGAAGCGGCGGCGATCTTCTTGGCTGGAGTGTGGGCCGGCGCGATCAACGTCATCGTCGGCTCGGGCACTCTGGTGACCTTCCCGACGCTGCTCCTATTCGGCTATCCACCGCTCACGGCGAACGTCTCCAACAACATCGGCATGGTCGCCGGCGGTATCTCCGGCGTCTACGGCTACCGTCGCGAGCTGCGCCCGAACCGCGCCATCCTGGTGCGCCTCGCGCCGGCGTCGGTCGCGGGTGCGCTGGTCGGGGGCGTCCTGCTGCTCGTGCTGCCTGACGAGTCCTTCAAAGCGATCGTGCCGGTCCTCATCGGTATCGGACTGCTCATGGTCGTCATCGGCCCGAGCGTGCAACGGCGCACCGCAGCCGCCCAGCGCGACGGAACGCCGCGCGACGGCGCCGACGGCATGCTCAAGCGGATCCTGCTCACCGTCGGAATCTTCGTCCTGGGAATCTATGGCGGATATTTCGGTGCCGCCCAGGGCATCCTGCTCGTCGGTCTCATGGGGATGCTCCTCAGCGACGGGATCCAACGTCTCACCGCGATCAAGAACGTGCTCGCGACGTTGGTGAACGCCGCGGCGGCGATACTGTTCATGATCGTCGCCACCGACCGTATCGACTGGTCGGTGGCGGCATTGATCTCGGGTGGAGCGTTCATCGGCGGCTATCTCGGCGCCCGATTCGGCCGGCAGCTCTCGCCCCGGATGCTGCGGGGTTTCATCTTGGTCATCGGCACGGTGGCGCTCGTCAAGATCCTGCTGTTCGACTGACTCTTGACCCGGTGAACCGTCGCGCACATACTGACAGCAATCGATTGCAGGCAATCTCGAGGGAGTGACATGACCGCCACGAACATCCCGCGCATCAGTTACGTACCACTCGAGCAGATGGACGAGCGCATGAAGGCGGAGATGGAACGCTGCGCGCAGCACGGGACCCCACGGCCGGAGAGTTCGGCCGTCCGTGCGCACTCACCGGCGGCGTTCTGGGCTTTCGCCGACAGCTGGCAGGCCCAGTTCCGCAGCGGCGTGGTCGATCACGCGCTCAAAGATCTGTGCCGGGTGTACATCTCCAGAACGGTCAAATGTGAGTTCTGCGGCAACCAGCGGTCGGAGAAGGCCACCGCCACCGGGATTCTGGAGCAGCAGTACGACCAGTTGCTCAACTTCGAGACATCCGACCTCTACGACGACCGGCAGAAGGCCGCGCTCGCCTACGCCGAGGCCATCGCTTGGGGCAGCCAGGAACTCGACGAACTCTGGGACCGTCTGCACACCCACTTCTCCGAGGAGGAGTTGGTCGAGCTCGGTTGCTTCATCTCGCTGACCTTCGGCCAGCAGAGCTGGATCCGGCTGCTGGGCATCGACCACCATCAGTACATGGCCGGCACCGCCGCCTCGATGGCTCCTGGCTTCGAGAACGCCGAGAAGCTCGCTGCCAGCAAGGCCGACACCGGCTACTGGGCAGCGCCGAGCCACACCTAGCAGCAGTGCCCGCCATCCCGCGAGCCGACGACACCGCATCGTTCCGGCTGAGCGTCAACGGTCGCGACTACGACGTCGACGTTCCGGTCGGCACCTCGCTACTCGAGGTGCTGCGCAACGACATCGGCGACAAATCGCCGAAATTCGGTTGCGGACTGGGCCAGTGCGGGGCGTGCTTCGTCTTGATCGACGGTCATCCGACGCCCGCGTGCGACACCCCCGTCGAGTACGTCCACGGCGAGGTCCGAACCCTCGCCGGCCTCGGACGGCAGGACGCCCCGCACCCCGTACAGTCCGCGTTCCTGGAGCTCCAGGCCGGGCAGTGCGGCTACTGCGTCGCCGGCATGATCGTCAGCGCCGCCGCGCTCCTCCGCGACAATCCCCGACCGACCCGCGACCAGGTGTCAGCCGCGCTGGACCGCAACCTGTGCCGCTGCGGCACACATGTGCGTTTTGTCGAGGCGGTCCTCGCGGCGGCCGGCTCGACACCGGGCTCCCAAGAGTGAGCGCCGACCTCCCCGCCTCGCTGGTCGCCAACCCGCGGATCTCGACGTGGCTGAGCATCACCGATGACGGCGCGATCGCACTGCGCGTCGGCAAAGTCGAACTCGGGCAGGGGATCCTGACGGCGTTGATTCAGATCGCCGCCCATGAACTCGATGTTCCGCCCGAGGCGGTCAGGGCCGCCGCGACCAACACAGCGTCGTCGCCGGACGAGGGCCTCACCGCGGGCAGCCTGTCGATCACATTCTCGGGCGCCGCGGTCCGGCGGGTCTGCGCCGAGACGCGAGAGTTGTTCCGCCGCGCGGCGGCGCACCGGTCAGGACTGGACACTGCGCAGATCCAGTTGGTTTCCGGCGTCTTCGTGGCTCCCGACGGCTCCCGCATCGCGTCATATGGGGACCTCTCCGGCGTCGTGGACCTGCACGTCCAAGTCGGCGATCCGTCCCTGCAGGTCGAGTTCGCCGCTCCCACGTCAAAGGACCTGGCGCGTGTTGACCTGCCCGACAAAGTCTTCGGCCGTCCGCGCTTCATCCACGACCTGGCATTCGACGGCATGGTGCATGCGCGGGTCGTGCGGCCGCCCGGGCCAGGAGCACATCTCGAAGACGCTCCACTGGAGCGTGTTTCGGCCATGCCAGGCGTCGACCAGGTGGTACGCGACGGCGACTTCTTGGCAGTCATCGCTCGTCGCGAGGGGCAGGCGACCAGGGCAGCCGAGGCGTTGGCGAGTGCGGCGGCCTGGTCGGCGGGTATCGAGCTGCCCGACGCGGATGACCTGCAGAGCTGGTTGCGCACGGCCGAGACCCAAACCCACCTCATCCGCGACGACGGCGCCCGGCACGACGACGCGCCCGTGGTCGTGAGCGCCACCTTCTCCAGGCCTTTCCTCGCTCACGCGTCGATCGGGCCCAGCTGCGCCATCGCCCACTTCGACGACGGCCGGCTCCAGGTCTGGAGCCACAGTCAGGGCGTGTTCACCCTGGCCCGCGCCATTGCGGCCGCCCTCGACCTGAGCCCGGACGCGGTCGTCGTCCAGCACGTCGAAGGGCCGGGCAGCTACGGCCACAACGCCGCCGACGACGTAGCCATGGACGCCGCACTGCTCGCCACGCGGATTCCGGGCCGGCATGTGCGGGTGCAGTGGAGCCGTGGTGACGAATTCGCCTGGGAGCCTTTCGGACCGGCCATGGTCGGTGACGTCACGGCCAGCGCCGACGAGAACGGCAGGATCACCGATTGGTCATATGAACTGTGGACGAACGGCCACACAGCCCGCCCCGGATACGCGCCGCGCAACAGCCTGCTGGCCGACGCCCACCGCGCCCGCAGCCCGATGCTTCCTGCCGCCGTCGACCCGCCGGCCGAGCGCGGTCACGGTTCGGCACGCAACGCCGAGCCGTACTACGACATCGCGAAGGTCGATGTCACCGTCCACCGGCTGCTGACGATGCCGATCCGGACGTCCTCGCTGCGTTCGCTGGGCAGTCATCTCAACACGTTCGCACTCGAATCCGTCATCGACGAACTCGCCCGGGCGACCGGACGCGACCCGCTGCAGATGCGGCTCGACCACCTGTCGGACCCGCGCGCACGTGACGCGCTTCGCACCGTCGCCGAGGCGGCGGACTGGGGCGCACCGCGGCCGGACGGTCACGGGCGCGGTATCGCGTTCTGCCGCTACAAGAACCGTGGGTCATACTGCGCGGTCGTCGCCGACGTCGAGGCGACCGACCGGCTACACGTCAGGCGCCTGACGATCGCCGTCGATGTCGGCCGGGTCGTGAACGCCGACGGGGTACGCAACCAGATCGAAGGCGGCGCCATCCAGACCATCAGCTGGGCCCTGTTCGAACAGGTCCGCTTCGACCGGCACACGATCACGAGCATCGACTGGGAGTCCTACCCCATCGCACGGTTCAGCGAGGTGCCCGCGATCGATGTCCACCTGCTCGACCGTCCCGACGACGCACCGCTCGGCGCGGGTGAGGCGACGCAGGGGCCGGTGACGGCCGCGATCGGCAATGCGCTCGCCGACGCCATCGGTGTCCGCGTCTATTCGCTGCCGTTCACGCCCGACCAGATCGTGGCAGCGATCAACGCTGCCCCTTGAGCCGGTCGGCCATCCAGTCCGCCGTGCGGTACCGGTGCGCGGCAAGCACGTTGGCGCAGCCGTGGTTGCCGTCCTCCAGCAGCAAGAAGTCACTGCCGCCGACCTCGCGGTGCAACCGCTCGGCCTGCTGCCACGGGATCAACCGGTCCTTCTTGCCCGCGATGACCAATGTCGGACACCGCAGGGCCGAGGTCCGGCCGTCCATGGTGAGTGTCAGTGCCCGGGCGCGAGCGTCGTCCTCGCTCGTCGAACGCGACCGGACCGTGAACGTCTGCCGGGTCAAGGCCGGTAACGTCTCCCAGTTCTCACCGAACGTGTACGGGCCGCAGAGGCTCACGCATGCCTTGATCCGCTCGTCGCCGCTGGCGAATCGCGGCGCGTAATACCCGCCGAGGCTGACACCCCACACACCGATGCGATCGGCGTCTATGTCGTCGCGAGCGACCAGTGCGTCGACGAATGCCCGGCCGGGCACCTCCCAGTCCGCGCGGATGGGCAGGTCGTACTCGGCCTCCCCCTGCCCGGGGCCGTCCACGCTGAACGTGGCGAGCCCGCGTTCCAAGAAGAGTTCCTCGGTGGCACGCAACTCCTCCTTGGTGGAGTCCAGACCCGGCACCAAGATCACGGCCGGATGCGGCGACCGCCCAGCCGGCTTGCGCAGGATCCCGTAGATCGTCGACCCCTCGAACGGCATCTCGATCCGTTCCCCCGGCGGATCCAGGTGCGGCAGTGCGTCATTGAGGCACCGCACGGCAGCTTGGTGGGCGGCACGCATCTGGTCCAGATCGCGGACGTAGACGAACTTCGCGAAGTGATAGACCACGGCCGCGGTGCTCAGATGCGCACCGGCAGAACGGAGTCGACCCTGCTTCATAGCCTCGTTCCCGAGGTCCTCGTGTACGCGGGCCGCGGCCGACCAGGTGGCGCACCAGTCGTCCCACGACTCCAGGCCGCCCATGACCCGATCGAAGTCGGCGGCCGGGACACCGTTGGCGGTGAACCGGGGACCCCAGTGCGAGCGGGCGGAGGCGACGTACTCGTCCATGTCTCGGGATCCCCGTTTCGAATCTTGCAAACGATTGCGGTCCGCCCTACCGTAGCAAGAGCACGGCATCGACGGAAGGACGAAAATGCCCTCATCTTCCCCGTTTTCACCGCTCAGCGACGTGGTCGTGGTGGGCGGCGGGCACAACGCCCTGGTGTGCGCCGCGTATCTGGCCGAGGCCGGAGTGTCCGTCACCGTGCTCGAGGGCCGCGACGTCATCGGCGGCAACACCGTGACCGAGGAGCTCACCCTGCCCGGCTGGCAGCACGATTCGTGCTCGACGGCGCATGTTGTGTTGCAGTCCAATCCGTTGATCCGCGACGACGAACTCGGGCTTGCCGCACGCTACGGGCTGGAGTACATCGTCACCGACCCGGCGGTGGTCTTCCCGCTTGCGGACGGCGATCTGCTGGCGGTCCACCCGGATCTGGCGAAGACCGCCGCCGAGATCGCCCGCTATTCCCCCGCCGATGGCGACGCCCTCGTCGCGATGATCGAGGACTGGAACGCCGGTCAGCGGATCGCCCACGCCCATCTGTCCGCCGGTCTTCCGCTGCCCGACAAGCCGTGGTCACACAGCTACGAAGAGCTGCGGCGCCGCAGTGCATGGGATGTCATCACCTCGACGTTCCAGCACCCCGTGGCGCGCCAGGTGATGGCCTGGATGGCGTTCGCCACGATCCAGCCGCCCGAGAGGCCGGGCACCGGCGCGTTACCTGCCGCCATCATGGCCGGCCGGCTGGCCTACGGCTGGGCCACGCCGGTCGGTGGATCAGGCGCATTACCCAACGCTTTGGCCGCACACATCACCGACCACGGTGGCGTCGTCGAGACGTCGGCGTGGGTGCGATCCTTCATCGTGGAGCACGGCCGCTGCGTCGGCGTGCGCACCGACGACGGGCGCGAGTTCCGAGCCGGCCGGGCTGTCGTCGCGGGCAGTCACCTTCGTGAGCTGAGTGCGATGCTGGAAACCTCCTCGAGCGTGGCCGACGACGCCGCACGATGCTGGCGGCCCGGGATCCCCTTGTTCGCGGTGCATTTCGCACTTCGCGCGGACGCCCGCTACCGGTCGGCGGCGGGGCCGGTCACCTCGGCGGCCGGAGGCCTCGGCAGTCCGGAAGGCTTGCTCCGTCAGATCGCCGGACTGCCGTCCGGACGGCTGGAGACCGAGGACCCGTGGCTGCTGATGATGTCGTCGACCGCGGTCGACCCCGGCCGCGCGCCGGGCGGCACGTTCAAGTTCCTGACCGCGGCGCCCATGCTGTGCAACGGCAACCCGTGGTCGGACGCCGACGCGATGGCCTACGCCGAGGTCCTGCTGAACATCGCACGCCGCCACATCGACGGCATCGACGACGCCGACATCCTGGCCATCCGGCCGGAATCACCGACCTCTCTTGCTGCGCACAATCTCTCGAACATCGGCGGGTCGTGCCACGGCGGCGAATTCGCGCTCGACGACGGCACGGTGATCCCCGGCTGGCTCGACTACCGCACCGACGTCCCCGGCCTGTACCTGACCGGATCGACGTCGCACCCGGGCGGTTCGGTGTCGGGACGCCCCGGGCGGAACACGGCGCGCACGGTGCTGGCCGATCTCGGGCTGACCTCGACGATGAGCAGCCCCTAGCCGGTCAGCCGGACGACGTGCAGGCCGTGATTCTTGTCCGAGAAGAAGATGTTGCCGCGCGCATCGACCAGCACGTCCTCGGACTGGGTGACCAACGTCTTCGGCAATACGCCGCGGCGCTGCGTGGGATCGTCGGGCAGGTACCAAGCGATCTCGCGCGGCAGGTAGGGGTCGCTGATGTCATAGACTCGCAGCCCCGCGTTGAACCACGTCATGAACATCAGGTTGTCGTCGGAGAACAGCTCGGGCCCCTGTGGATGGTGCTGGTTGTGCGGCCCGAAGCGCCCGCCGCGGGTGCTGAAGTTCGGATACGGGGCGCCGATGGCAGGTTCGGGAATAGGCAGCAGCGACATGATCCGTGGGTTCTCCTCGTCGCTGATGTCGACGATGCCCGCGAAGTTGTAAGCCTCCTGTTGGCGCTCTGCGATCGCTTCGGTGTTGACGAGCAACAGGTTTCGCGCTACGACGGGGATCGCGGTGTGCATGGCGATCATGCTGGAGAACGCGGCGCCTATGTCCAATCGGGAGACGAGCACCGGGCGCTCGATGTCGGAAATGTCGAGGATGACGACTCCGGCGGCCCCGTAGCTTAGGTAGGCGCGGTCTCCGAGGACGTAAGGCGGTCCGTGCAGGGAGATCCGGCGCCGCGGCGTTGCGCCGGCGGCGACGAACTGCTCGGGGAGGAACCACATCGCCACCTCCACGGGATTCCCCCGGTCGACGATGTCGAGGATCACGTAGATGTTGCCCTCGAAGCCGCGACGGCTCGCGGTCACGTGGACGTAGCGGCCACCGGTGAAATGATTGCGGTGGACACCGTGCGCACCGGTTCGCCACTGGCTCAGCAGTTTCGGAGCCACGGGGTCGCGAACGTCGAAGAATCGGATGCCCTCGTCGGACGTGTCCATTGGATCGCCACCCCATGCGGGGGGTCGGCGCTCCATGCCCTGAACCAACAGACCGTCGGCGACCTGAACCTGCCAGGTCGCGGCCCGGTCGGGACCCTCGAGCGCACCGAGCAGGCGAGGGTCTGCCGGGTCGGTCACGTCGAAGATCGACAGCCGCGGTTCCCAGAAGTGCGTCGCATAGAGATACCACCGGTTCTCGACTACCTGCATCGCGAGCTTGAACACCGGCTTTCCGCCGACGTCGTGATACCCGATGAGCTCCACGCCGTCGGCGGTGAACCCGGGTGCCGCCTCGCTCACGAGGCGGCCGCGGCCATGAGATCGGCCAACTCCGGCAACGGCTCCAGACAGGAGACACCGCCGGTGCCCCGATCGGTCACCCAGATCAGGCTGTGCTCGTCGACGAAGAGGTCGTTGGCCTGCGGGACGGGCGACCCTGCCGGCGCCTCGCTGACCCAGTGCGCGACCTCCCGCGGATCCTCGGGGTCCGACAGGTCGTACACGCGCAGACCGGCGCTGAAGTAGGTCGCGAAAACCAGCCGATTGCTGCGGTAGGACCCGTCCCGGTTCTCGTGCAGGTTGTGCGGGCCATACCGTTGGGGCAGGTCGTCGAACGGCCCGGCAGGTGCCGGCAGCGTCCGCCGGTAGCGAGGGGCCGACGGGTCCGCGATGTCGATCAGGTGGATGCGCCGCTCCGCGCCCTGGGGGCCGTCGTGTTGCTGCTCGTCGGTGACCACCAGCAGGCCGCGACCGTGCAGGGGCATGCACGTATGCGTCGCGCCCCCCTCCCACCGCAGCCGCGACACCTCGCGAGGGGTGAGCGGATCGGAGGTGTCCAGCACCACCAGATTGGCATCGTCGTAGCCCAGATAGGTATACGTTCCCTCAGTCAGACCGTGGTGCGCAGCGACTCGGTGACCGTCAGGCCAATCCATGGTCTCGCCGCCGGCGGTCCACTGTCCCGGCCACCACCAGCGTGCGGCGAGTTCGGGCTTTCTCGGATCACTCAGGTCGAGGGTCATCCAGATACGGTCGGTGAATCCGTCTGGCACGCCCGACATGTGGGCGTAGCGCCCGCCTTCCCAGACGATCCGGTGAACACCCTTGCCCCCGGATTCCCAGAATCCGACCCGGTCGGGCTCGAATGGATCGTCGAGCCGGTAGATCGCGACACCGGCCGAGTGCGGCCCCAGCGGCTTCTTCGGCCGGTACGGGAACCGCTCGTGGTTGACGAGCAGCAGCCCGTCGGCGATCTGCACCTTGTGGGTGTGCGTGTTGGCGGGCGCGTCCCACTGGGCCACCAGCTCCGGGCGGTCCGGAGCGGACACGTCGAGGATCGACGTGCCAGCTCCGGTTGTCCCGGCGTGCCCGACATACAGTGTGTCGCCGTGCCGCATCACCTGCATGCCGTCGCCGCGTCCGGCCAGATCGTGCTGGCCGACAAGCCGAACACCCCGAGCCGAGGCGGTTTTGGTCGTCACCGTAGTTCAATCGTCACTGTGCGGACATCTCCTCCGGAGTGGGCCGCAGCGGCATGCCGAGCGCCTTCTGCGCGCGCCACAGCGGGATCAGGTCGACGTACTCGCGCCAATTGGTGCCCGGCGGAATAACCTTCAGCTCGATCTGCTCGTTGATGAACTGATCCATGTCGGCGACGTCGAAGCCTCCGTCGGCGGTGTGGTAGTCGGGGCTCTGCTCAGCGGCATACGCATCCCGGTACGGCTGCGGCAGTTCGAAATCCTTCGTTGCCATGAAGTCGAGCACCGCATCTTTGTTCTCGACGTCGGTGATGAACTCGCGAGCCTTGAGCGTCGCTGTCAGGAAGGCTGCCGCGGTCTCGGGGCTCTCGGTGAGGATCTTGTTGGCCGACCAGCCGTTCTGTGGCGCTCGTCCCAGCTCCTCGAAGAGGAACTTGCCACCCTCGGCCTCCAACAGTGACCGGTGCCGAATCTGGAGACTGGCTCCGTCGACCGTCCCGGCGATCACTGACTGCAGGCGCTCGTTGGACTGGCCACCGGTGCTCACCAGGTTGACGTCGGTGTCGGGGTTGAGCCCGTTGTCGGTGAGGAGTTTTCGGATGAGGAAGTCGTTGCGACTGCCGAACTGACCGCCGGTGATGGTCTTGCCCTTCAGGTCGTCCGCCGTTTCGATCCCCTCGCGCACACCGAGGATGTTCGCTTCACCGCCGAGATAGACCGAGAGATACCGCACACCTGAGTTGGACTTCTTCGCCGCCGCGATGGTCGTATCGGTGTCGTACAGGGCGAAGTCCACTGACCCGCCGATCAGCGCCGGCAACGGGTCCTCGACGGTCACGATCTCGACGTTGTCGATTCCCACCTCCTTGAAGTAGCCCTTGTCCTGTGCCACCAGGACGTCGTGGTGAAACAGGTAGTAGGGGTTGTCCACGGCCACCACGAGCGACTTCTTCACTTTCGACGGGTCGATCGTCCCGTTGATCTCCTCGGCACTGGTCGGCATTGCCGCAGCGGGACTTTCGCCCCCTCCACCGGAATCGTCACTCCCGCAGGCTGTGAGCATCGTCGCGAACGCCGCGCCCGTTCCGAGTAGAGCCAGCAGTCGTTTGCTTCTCATGCGCTTCTCCTTGTTGGGCGAATCTGGACGACAATGTTGTGGATACCGCTGCGGTCAGGCGACTGCGAAGTTCCGCCAAGGCGCCGCCCGGCGTTCAACCCAGCGCGTCCCCTGCACCAGCCCCACCGAGATGACAGCGAGCAGCAGCAAGGTGGCGTACATCATCGGGGCGTCGAACTGATCGCCCGCCCGGTCGAGCAGGAACCCGAGGCCCTTACCCCCGCCACCGAGCAATTCCCCGATGAGCATTCCGACCAGCCCACGGGCGATGCCCTGGTTGATGCCGCTGATGACGAACGGCAGGGTGAACGGAAGGATGACCTTGCCGTACAGCTGAACCTGGTTCGCGCCGAAGATCCGGCCGGCCCGCACGAGCGACGGATCGACGGTCTTCACCCCCTCCATGCAGTTGACCATCATCGGGAACACCGCCGACAGCACGATGATGGTGAGCTGCATCGAGTTGCCGAAGCCCAGGATGAGGATCAGCAACGGAATGAGCGCGACGCGCGGCAATGCCGTCATCGCCCACACATAGGGACTGAGGATCAGGTCGATGATCCGCACGCCGCCCATCAACAGGCCGAGCGGGATGCCGATCGCCCCGGCGATCAGCAAGCCGATGGTGAAGTTCCGCACACTGTGGAGCAGTTGTGGCCCGATGATGCCGTCGGCGAAACCGTGGTACATCGCCGAGAACATGTCCGTGGCCTTGGGGAAGAACAGCGGGTTGATGACTTCCGACAGGGCGAGCAGCTGCCAGGCCGTGAAGAACAGCGCCAGGTTGATCACCGTGATGATCAGGCTGCGGAACCGCGACCACGTACTTCGGGTGATCGCCTCGGTGACGGCGGACGAATCGGCGGACGCGCCCGTCGACGGCAGTGTGCCCGTGCTCATCGATCCCCTCCGGTCTTCGCCCCGAGTGCTTCGGCCTGGAGCTCGCTCCAGATGTACTCGCGCAGCTCACCGAACCGTTCACTGCGCTTGACCCCCTCGTCGAAGCGGGATCGGGGCAGGTCGACGTCGATGATCTCCTTCACCCGGCCCGGGCGGTTGGACACCATCACCACGCGGTCCGCGAGCGTCAGCGCCTCGTCGATGGAGTGGGTGATGAACACGACGGTCTGGCCGGTCTCGGCGATGATCTTCTCGAACTCCGCCTGCATGGCCTCGCGCGTCATGGCGTCGACCGCACCGAACGGTTCGTCCATCAACAGGATCGTCGGGTCTGACACCAAAGCCCGTGCAATGCCCACTCTTTGGCGCATACCGCCGGAGAGCTCGTACGGGTAGGACTTCTCGAAGCCGGTGAGACTGACCAGTTCGAGGGCATGACCGATGCGTTCGGCCATCATGGCCTTCGAGGGGCGCGGGTGCCGGTTCTCCAGGGCGAACCTGACGTTGTTGTAGACCGTGCGCCATGGCAGCACCGCATAATCCTGGAACACCATGGTCCGGTCGGGTCCGGGTCCGTCGACGATCTTCCCGCCGATACGGATCGTCCCTTCCAGCGGCATCATGAAACCGGCGATCATGTTGATCAGGGTGGTCTTGCCGCAACCGGACGGCCCGACAATGGCGAGGAACTCGCCGCGGTAGATGTCGAGCTCCACGTCTCTGAGGGCGATGAGCCGGGTCTTCGCCCGCTTGTTCTCGTATCCGGCTGAGACGCCACGAATCTCGATCAGCGGTTCCCGGGTGTCCTCGGTGTCCTTGTTGTCGCCGGTATGCGGCCGCGGATCCCGGGTGGCCGGTTGAATTGCCTGCCTCATGTGCTGTGCCCAACCTCTGTTCCAGGACATCGGTGTACTGCAATCGATTGCTAATCCTGCGGTGTGACGTGGATCATGTCAATGGCGTCGCCGAAGAAACATTGACCGCCAGGTGAACCGCCGGGCGCCGACTCGTCGACCCGGCGTCCATGTCCATCCGCCACGGACGCCGAGGCACGCGGGCCCCAGCGCGGACGTCACCGCTACTCGAGCGCAGAGACGGCGATGCGTGGGGAAGCAACGGCCCGCCATCGAGCGCCTCCGGACAACAGCCGGCGAACAGCTGGTCACATTTGCACCCAGCTCGTGCGGACTCCATCATGGAAGGGCTGCATCCGATTGCAGCGGAGGGGATCAGATCAGTGCAGAAGGCCACGCTGCGGGAGGTTGCGGTGATGGCGGGCGTACATCCGGCCACCGCATCGCGCGCCCTGAACGAGCAAACCGAAGGTCTGGTGAACGCCGTGACCGCTGCTCGGATCAAGAAGATCGCCGCCGACATCGGCTATTCGCCGAACCCGATTGCCCGCAGCCTCAAGACATCTCGCTCGGCCAGCATCGGGCTGGTGATCCCGGATCTGACCAACCCGCTCTTCCCGCCGATCGTGCGCGGGGTCGAGGACGTGCTGCGCTCCGTCGGTTACAGCGCCTGGATCGTCAACACCGACAACCGCCCGGACGTGGAGAAGGCGGCGGTCCAGTCGTTCCGGCGCCGCAACGTCGAGGGCTTCGTGTTCGCGACCGCCCATCTCAAACACCCGCTCCTCGACGAGCTCGCGGAAGCATCCACGCCGATGGTGCTGGTCAACCGCCGCAGTGCCAGCCCTGACATTCCCTCGGTCACGTCCGACGACGCGGCGGGCGTCACCATGGCGATGCAGCACCTCGTCGAACTGGGACACACCAAGATCGTGCACCTCGCAGGTCCGCAAGATCTGTCGACCGGCGTGAACCGGCGCCGCGCATTCATCTCCAGCCTCGAAGATCTTGGCCTCTCCGCCGAAAAGGAGCGGACGGTGATCTGCGAGGCATGGAGCGAACAGGCGGGCGCGAAGGCCATGCAGACGCTCCTGGACTCGGGTCCGGAGTTCACCGCGGTCCTCGCGGGCAACGACCTGCTCGCTCTGGGTGTCTACGACGCGCTTGCCGAACGGGGCCTGCGCTGCCCGGACGACATCAGCGTGGTCGGGTTCAACGACATGCCGTTCATGGACAAGGTGTCACCGCCCATGACGACCGTGCGCATCCCGCACTACGACATCGGGGCCGAGGCCGCCCGACTGCTCCTCGAGGTTCTCAACGATCCGGCCCGGCACCCGCGTTCGCTGTTGCTTCCGTTGACGCTGACTGTCCGGTCGTCGACCGGCCCGGTTCCGACCCCACGCCACCGCTGACCACATCCGGATGACGGCAGCACGGCCGGTGACCGGTTTGCAACCGATTGCAGCTGTGAACATGCGGCGCGTGCCACGATCGTGTAACTGACGTCCCGCGCCGCGACCGTGACACCGGGTGCGTTCGTGGCACCCGGCGGTGGCGCTCGCGACGCCTAGAACGCCGCGGCGACCTCCCGCAGCCGGGCCAGCGCGCCCGAATCGACCGGCCCGACCGGGGCGAGCACGACGTCGGTCGCGCCGGCATCGGTGTAGCGGCGCAGCTGTGCCAGCACCGCGTCCGCAGTGCCGACCGCGGCGAGTTCGGCTGCGCTGGCGACGTTCTCGCGTGCGATCACCCGCTGGTAGGACGGGATGGTCTCGTAGAAGCGGAGTTCGGCGGCCACCTGCGCGTACACCGCGTCGCGGTCGTCGGTGACCAGCACCGGCACCACCGCGATGATCCTCGGCGCCGGACGCCCCGCGGCGGCGGCCGCGCGGGAGATCGCCGGTTCGATGAAGTCCGAAATCGTGCGCGGTCCGGCCAGATACGGCAGCGTGCCGTCGGCGAGTTCCCCGGTCACGCCCAGCGACTTCTCGCCCATCGCGGCGACGTAGATCGGGATGGGAGTGCCGCCCGGCACCCCGGCAGGCCACTGCGGGGCGGCGCCGATGAACTCGCCGTGGAAGTCGACGCCGCCGGTGTCGAACACCGAGCGCAGCACAGTCAGATGTTCACGCAGCCGGCCGACCGGGTTCGTCCAGGTCGTGCCAAAGGCCTGCCGCTCGGGTTCGTGCGATCCCAGGCCCAGGCCGAGGCTGAACCGCCCGTGAGCGGCCGCCTGAGCGGTCTGAGCGGCGGAGGCGACGAGCAGCGGGTGACGGGGATTGATCGGTACGACGGAGGTCCCGACGCCGAGTCCGGGCACCGCCGCGCCGACCAGACCGGCGAGCGCGATCGCGTCGAAGTCCACCCGCTGGGCCAGCCAGATCTGCCGGATCCCCAGCGTGCGGGCGGCGTTGGCCTGTGCGATGACGTCGTCGACGGCGTTGGTCGCGTCCGGGGTGGGATGGATGACGATTCCGGTGGGCATACCGCCTGACAACACGGACCCGGCGGACCCTGTTCCGTTCTACTCAGCGCGAGCCGAACTCATCACCCGCTCGCGCAGGCGCTCGGTGGCCGAGTGCAGCACGATCTTCTTGGCGCGTTTGACCAGGAACCCGGGTACCGGCGCGAACGGGTCGACGACCACGTCGAACCGCACCCGGGTCCGGTCACCCTCGGGGGTCAGGTTGTACTCGACGTGCTGTCCACGCTGCTGAAACGTCTCCTCGGCGTCCCACACCACCCAGTGCCGCCCCCAGTGGTATTCGAGGATCTCGGTGTCGGTGATCCCCATCAACCGCAGCGTGGCCTGCACCCGGCGCGGCCGGCCGTCGGGGTAGCGGTCGAGCACGGTGGTCTTGCGGTACAGCGCTGACCACGACGGCATCGCCTCGATGTCGGCGAGGACGTCGAGAATCGCCTCGGGCGGGGCGTCGAACACCACCTCGCGCGTCGCGCGGACTGCCATGGTCCGACGGTAGCCCTGATGCCCGCGGGAGTCCGGCGATCGGCGTTGCTCAGCGACCCTTGACCTTGAGCACCCGCTTGCGCAGGCCGTCGGTGGCGGTCTCCATCAGACCTTTGGCACCCTTCTTCACCAGGAAGCCCGGCAGCGGCACCGTTGGGTCGACGGTCAGGTCGAAGCGCACCCTGGTCTTGTCGCCCTCGGGGGTCAACGTGTACCGGCCGTCTTGTGCCCGTTGCTGTTTCGAGCTCACCAGGGTCCAGCTCACCCCATCGTCCTCGACGGTGTAGTCGAGCAGCTGCTCGTCGCTCACGCCGACGATCTTCACGACCTGTCTCGACCGCTTCGGTCGGCCCTGGTCGTCGCGTTCGAGAACCTCGACCTTCTGGTGCGCCGAGGACCACTCGACCAACGATTCGAGGTCGTACAGCACCTCGAGGATCTCCTCGGGGGTGGCTTCGATGACGGTTTCGCGGGACTCGGTGATGGCCATACGGGCTATTTGCCACCCTTCTTGACCTTCAAAACCTGTTTACGCAATCCGTCGGTGGCCGTCTCGAGCGCACCCTTCATGGCGCGCTTGAGCACGAATCCGGGCAGCGGCACCGAAAGGTCCACCGTGATGTCGAACCGGACCCTCGTCGAGTCACCCTCGGACGTCAGTGTGTAGGAGGCGTCCTGCGCCTTGAGCTGACCGGCGCTGACGAGTGTCCAGCTGACCTTGGTGTCGGACCAGGTGTACTCGATGACCTGCTCGTCGGTGATGCCGGCGGATTTGACCTTCATCTTCACCTGGCGCGGCCTGCCGTCGTCGTAGGTGTCCAGGATCTGGGCGCTCTGGTACTGCGACGACCAACTCGGTGTGGACTCCACATCGGCGATGACGTCGAGGATTTCGTCGGGTGTCGCTTCGATGACCACGTCACGCTGGTCGCTGGTTGCCATGGGAGGACCATAGCGACCGGATGCGCAGATCAGTTGGCTTTGCCGACCACCTCGAGGACCCGCGTACGCAGACCGTCCGTCGCGGTGTCGAGCACACCCTTGACGGCACGCCGCAGGAGGAAGCCGGGCATCGGCATCATGGGATCGACGGTCACCTCGAATCGCACGCGGGTCGAGTCCCCCTCGGGGATCAACGTGTATCGCGCGTCCTGGGAGCGCTGGTAGGTGGAGCTGACCAGCGTCCAGCTGTAGCCGTCGGGGTGGTAGGACAGCGCGATGACGGCGTCGTCGTTGACGCCGACGGGTGTCTTGACGCTCGCCCTGCTGCGTAGCGGGCGTCCGAGCTCGTCGCGCTCGAGGATCTCTGAGGTCAGGTGGGCGGGCGACCACTGCGGCAGCGACTCGAGATCCAGCATCACATCGAGGATCTCGTGGGCCTGCGCCTCGATCACGACCTCGCGGGACTGCCGGATCGCCACAGCGCAGACGATACGCGCCACGAGTGCTCGCACGACTAGGCTCACCTGACTATGAGCGAGGTGATCGACCCGTCCCTTCTGCCGAGCGGCACCGGATGCGTGGAATGCGACGCCGTCGACGGCTGGTGGGTGCACCTGCGTCGCTGCGCGGCGTGTGGGCACATCGGGTGCTGCGATGATTCGCCGTCCCGCCACGCGTCCGCGCACTGGCGCGGGACGGGACATCCGGTGATCCGGTCGTTCGAACCCGGCGAGGACTGGTTCTGGAACTACGACACCGACAGCTATTACGACGGGCCGGAACTGGCCGCGCCGCAGAGCCATCCGCCCGACCAGCCCGCACCGGGCCCGCGCGATCGGGTGCCCCGCGACTGGGCGCAGCAGTTGCGCCGGCGGACCGACTGAGCCCTCCGCCGTTTCCGATGGCCCCGGCCAGGGTATTGACTCCTGCGTGACTGGAGACGCACCGAAGACGGCCGAATCCGACAAGGGTCCGGAGAACGCCAGGGACGACGTGCAGAGCGATCCGGGTGAGGGCGCCGGCGACCGCACCGACTGGTCCAGCGAGGGCGGCGCAACCCCGAGCGGGCCTGCCGACACCGGAGACCAGACGCAGTAGCGGCTCAGCGAATCGTGCTGGCGAGAGTGGAAAGCGTCTCGGCGGCAGAGAATTTCGGCGTCCAACCGAGCTCTCTTCTGGCCTTGCCGGTGTCCATCACCACCGACGTCCGGCCCGCGTGCAGCCATTCGAGTGCCGACGGCACGAAGGGCAGCCGGGAGATCACCTCCGAGGTGGCCACGGCCGCGGCGTGCGGCACCCGCAGTGGCCGGGCGCCCAGTGCTTCACCGACCTGGGACATCGACAGCACGCCGTCGCCGGCGATGTTGTAGGCCCCGGCCGGCGCGGTCGTGGTGGCCGCCAGCGCTATCGCCGACGCGACGTCGTCGTGGTGCACCAGCTGCAGCGGGGTGCCCGGATCAGGGAACGGCGGTTTGAGCAGCGGGAGCGCCTGGGTGATCCGCCTGACCGGCCCCGGCAACTGGTTCCATGGCATCGCGTCGGCCAGCGCCGGCGCCTTGGGGCCGGCGACGATGCACGGTCTCAGGACGTACACCTCGAGGTCGGATCCGGCGGTGATGTCGGCGAGGGCGGCTTCGCAGGCGGCCTTCTGCTCGGAGTAGTAGTGCTCGGCCGATCCGCGGGTCGGCACGTCCTCGGTGATCGGCACCGGATTGTCCGAGTGGTAGCCGTACGCGGCGACCGACGAGGTGTAGACCAGCCGCCGGGGTCGGGCAGCGGCCACCGTCGCCTCGAAAACGTTGCGGGTGCCGGCCAGATTGACGCGCGCGCTCTCCTCGCGGGAACCCAGGATGATGAACGCCAGGTGCACCACGACATCGGCGTCGGCGACGAGTGCGTCGACGGCCGCCCGGTCCAGGATGTCGCCCTGCAGATAGCGGGTCTTCGTCCAGCCTCGTGCCTGTGGATCGAAGGGGCGCCGCGCCATCCCGGTGATCTGTTCGACCTCGGGGTGATCCTCCAGCGCTTCGACCGCCGAGATGCCGATGTTTCCGGTCGGACCCGTGACAGCGATGCGCAGCGACATGTGTGCGGGCGTTCCCGGAGTGCATCCGGCCAAAACGTTGATACCGGGCCGATCGGGTAATACAAAGGAACTCCACGACCCGAAGGGCCTCGCGATGCAACTGATCTCGCCGACCGATTCGATGTTCCTCCTCGTCGAATCCCGCGAGCACCCGATGCACGTCGGCGGTCTGCAGTTGTTCGAACCACCCGAAGGCGTCTCGGGTTCGGAGTTCCTCCGGGACGTGCATCAGCGGATGGTCGAGCAGACCGAGTTCCAGCCGACCTTCCGCAGGCATCCGGGCACGCTGCTCGGCGGCATCAGCAATCTGACCTGGGCCGAGGACAACCAGGTCGATCTCGAATACCACCTGCGCCGGTCGGCGCTGCCCGCGCCGGGACGGGTTCGCGAACTGCTCGAGCTGACGTCGCGTCTGCACGGCACGCTGCTCGACCGGCACCGGCCGCTGTGGGAGGCGCATCTGATCGAGGGCCTCAGTGACGGGCGGTTCGCGGTGTACGTGAAGTTCCATCACGCCCTCATCGACGGGGTGTCCGCTCTGAAGCTCACCCAGCGCGCGCTGTCGACCGACCCCGACGACACCGAGGTGAAGGTGCCGTGGAACCTGCCGTACACGCCGCGGCCGAAGCCGCCGGAGACCTCGCTGCTGCAGAAGCTCGGCCGGACCGCCGGTTCGGTGGCGGGTCTGGCGCCGTCGACGCTGGGGCTGGCGCGTGCGGCGCTACTCGAACAGCAGCTGCAGCTGCCTTACGGCGCCCCGAAGACGATGTTCAACGTGCCGATCGGCGGGGCCCGCCGGGTGGCGGCGCAGTCGTGGCCGCTGGAGCGCATCCGCAACGTCAAGGAGGCGGCCGGCGTCACCGTGAACGACGCGGTGCTCGCGATGTGCGCCGGCGCCCTGCGCGGGTACCTCATCGAGCAGAACGCGCTGCCCGACGCCCCGCTGATCGCGATGGTCCCGGTGAGCCTGCGGACCGAGGCGGAGGCCGACACCGGCGGCAACATGACCGGCATCCTGCTGTGCAACCTCGCCACCGACATCGTCGACCCGGCCAAGCGCCTCGATGCGATCAGCACCTCGATGCGCAACAACAAGAAAGTGTTCTCGCAGCTGCCCAGGACTCAGGCGCTGGCGCTCTCGGCGACGATGCTCGCCCCGCTGGGTCTGGGCGCGGTTCCCGGTTTCGTCTCGTCCACACCACCGCCGTTCAACATCGTGATCTCGAACGTTCCGGGTAACCGCGACCCGCTGTACTGGAACGGCGCCCGGCTCACCGGCAACTACCCGTTCTCGATCGCCCTGGACGGGCAGGCGGTCAACATCACGTTGGCCAACAACGCCGACAACCTGGACTTCGGACTGGTCGCGGCCCGCGGCAGCGTGCCGCACATGCAGCGGCTGCTGGGGCACCTCGAGGATTCGCTGAAAGAGCTGGAGCGCGCGGTCGGCGTCTGACGCTAGGCGGACGGGGCCCCGTCGGGGCGGAGCAGCGCGATGGAGGCGGCGACGGCCTCGTCGGTGATGTCCTTCATCGCGCCACCACTCTCGGCGGTCACAGCGGTCAACTCGCGCAGGCCACCGAGCAGCATGACCGCCCGCAGCCGCGACACCGGACCCACTCCGGCGGAATGGAATTCGCCGGTGTCGCCGAGTGCCTGCACCATGGTGACGAAATTGTCCAGGACCTCGCGCTGCAGATCTCGCGCGGCGGCGCCGAGCGACGGCAGGTCGCGGATCGAGCTGAGCATCAGCGCCGACCGCGACGAGGACGACGCGATCCAGGCCTCGACGGCCTGACGCACCTGCACCCGCCACGGGGAGTTCGGGTCGACGGCCGCCGAGATCTGCCGGACCTGCTCGGCGTACGCCTCACCCAACAGGGCGAGGAAGCAGTCCTCCCGGCCGTCGAAGTGTTCGTAGAAGGTGCGCCTGGAGGTGCGGGCGCGTCGGACGATGTCGGCGACGGTGGTCTTCTGGTATCCATCCTCGGCGATCGACTCCTCGAGCGCACTGAGGAGCCGCTGCCGGAAGTTGTTCCTGTCGTCGACGGCGGCCTGCTGCTCAGTCGTCATGCGATACATGGTGGCCAGGGCCGGGATCGAACCGGCGACCTTCCGCTTTTCAGGCGGACGCTCGTACCAACTGAGCTACCTGGCCGGAAGGCACCGATCCGCGAAGATCAACTGCCTCGCCAAACTGGCGACCCTGACGGGACTCGAACCCGCGACCTCCGCCGTGACAGGGCGGCGCGCTAACCAACTGCGCCACAGGGCCTTGCTGTTGTGCACTCCCCCGGTGAGAGTCGCGCGTACCCCCTACGGGATTCGAACCCGCGCTACCGCCTTGAAAGGGCGGCGTCCTAGGCCGCTAGACGAAGGGGGCCAGCCGAATCTCTCCGGGGTACTCGCAACGCGTGCGTTGGGAGCTTCGATAGCTTAGGGCACCGGCACCCGAATCCTCAAACGAGGGTCCGCACGCGACCCAGTATTGTGGTGCAGCGTCGCCCCTATAGCTCAGTTGGTAGAGCTACGGACTTTTAATCCGCAGGTCGTAGGTTCGAGCCCTACTGGGGGCACCAGGCACGCGCTCTGGCCGTGGGCGGTCGCTAGCCGGACGCGCCGACGAACACGCCGGCGGTCGCGAGATCCACCCGCCGCCGGGCGCTGCGCGCATCGTCGCCGAATCGGTCCATGGCCCACGAGACGGCCGTGACGAGCTGGAACACCTCGTCGGCGGTCACCGCCGCGGCGCCGCGCTCCTCGCGCCGGAACCGGTCGAGGAAGTCCGCGGTTCGGGCGGTGAGCCGCGCACACACCGTCTGGACCGGCGAGTCGCTGTCGGCGAACGCCACGGCGATGCCCGTCGGCAGGTCCTGCCAGCTGCGCAGGCGCCAGGCGAGCTCGTAGAGCCACCGCCGCAGCGCCGCTTGCGCGCTCGGCTCCTGCTCGAACTCCGCTGAGTCCGCGAGGAGTTCGGCCACGCTGTCGTCGATCACCGCCGCCACCAGATCCTCGCGCGTGGGGAAGTTGCGGTACAGGGTCGCGTTGCCCAGCCCCGCCGCGGTAGCGATCCCGTCGAGCGGCGCGAGGATGCCCTCGTCGGCGAACGTCGCCCGCGCAGCGCGAAGGATCGCCTCGCGGTTGCGCTGCGCGTCGGCCCGCATGCGCCGCACCGGCATGGCGACCTCCCGACTCGAGGAATAACCGGGGACTATCCCCACATATATAGGCGGGGACCCTCCCCACTAACTGTAGTTCCACCGAGAGGACGTGCCATGACCGAGCGACTCGACGACAGGACAGTGCTGGTGACCGGTGCCAACGGCGGACTCGGGCACGAGTTCGTTCGCCAGGCCCTCGACCGCGGCGCGCGACGTGTGTACGCCACGGCGCGCCGCCCCCGCGACTGGGGCGACGAGCGCATCGTCCCACTCGCCCTCGACCTCACCGATCCCGCCTCGGTCGCCGCTGCAGCCGGCGCCGCGCCCGACGTCGACGTTCTGATCAACAACGCAGGCATCGCCCCCGCCGACGACTACTCGGTGCTCACCGGCGACGAGGAGGTCCTGCACCGGATCTTCGAGACGAACTACCTCGGCACCGTGCGCGTGGCGAAGGCGTTCGCACCGGTGCTGCGCGCCAACGGCGGCGGCGCGATCCTCAACGTCCTGTCCCTGGCCGCGTGGTTGCCGCTGCCGACGGCCTACGCGGCGTCGAAGGCGGCGGCGTGGTCGGCGACCAACGCGCTGCGCACCGAACTCGCCGACCAGGGCACGACGGTCACCGGGTTGTTCGTCGGCATGGTCGACACCCCGATGGCGGACCGCTTCGACGTCCCGAAGGTCAGCCCGGCCAGCGTCGTCGAACAGGGTTACGACGGGGTCGCCACCGGTGCGTTCGAAGTGCTCGCCGACGACAACACCCGACTGGTGAAGTCTCTGCTGAGCGCGCGCGCCGAGGAGCTCAACGCCACCTTCGCCGAAGCGGTGAGCATCATCAAGCCGTGACAGCTCCCGCGGGGCGACGGTCCGCGGAGATCATCTCCGGTCGTCGATCACCTGCTGCGCGGCGTTGTAGCCGGGGATGAAGGTGATCCCTGGGCCGCCGTGACAACCGGCACTGGCCAGATACAGGCCGTCGATCGGGATCGGCTGGTCCGCATATCCTTTCGGGCCCGGCCGGTTCGGACCGATCTGATCGGGATGGATCAGCCCGTGGCAGTAGTCGCCGCCCGGCGCACCGAACATCGTGCCCATGTGCTTGGGCGTGAACGTGGTGTGCAGGCTGATCAGGTCCCCGAAGCCGGGAGCCAGGCGGTTGATCTTCTCGATCACGCGCCGGCCCATCTCCGCCTTCATCTCGCCGTAGCTCAATGGATTGCCGGGGTCGGGGATCGGGAACCACAGCGAGAACGCCGACGCGGCGTGTCTGCCCGGCGGCGCGAGATCCGGATCGTTCACCGACGGGATCTGCAAGGCGATGGCCGGATCGGCGGGGACGATCCCGCGCCGGCAGTCCTCCCACTGCCGCTGCAGTTCCTCGGGTGTGCTGAAGATCCCGATGTTGGACTGCATCGCCGGATCGTTGAGCAACTCGTACGGCGCCGCGAACTCCGGTATCCCCTCGAGCGCGAAGTGCATCTGCAGATAGCTGCCGCGGTGGTCGACACGGGAGAACCGGTCGCGCACGTCGGCGGGCACCGCCGCGGCGTCGATCAGCCCGTTCACGGTCAGATCGGGTGCGACCGCCGACACCACGACGGGCGCCGAGGCCGTCGAGCCGTCGTCGAGGCGCACTCCGGTGACCCGGCCGTCCGCGACGAGCACCTCGACGACCTTGCTGCGCAGCCGCAGTTCGCCGCCACCGGACGTGAACTGCTGCTGCAGATGCGACGTCAGCGCTCCGATGCCGCCGCGCAACTTCTTGACCAGCAGCGCGTTCTCGTCGGGGACGGCGAAGCCGTACGCCAACGCGGCGGCGGTGCCGGGGGTCTCGGGTCCGCGGTAGGTGGTGTTCACCGCCAGCAGCGACAGCATGCCGCGCAGCGCACCGTGCTTCTCGCGGTCGGGCAGATACCGGTCGAGGACGTCGGTGACGGAGGCGAACAACAGGTCGGTGATCGTCGAGCGCTCGAATTCGTTTGTGGCACAGGCATACATCTGGTCGATGGTTTTCGGCGGCGTCCCGGCCTCGAATCTGCCGAGTGCACGCGTCGGCGCCTGACACCACGCCATCAGGCCCGCCATACCGGCGACGGCCTCTGCCCCGTGCACCTCGTTGAGGTGGGCGAGCAGTTTCATCGGGTCGGTGTAGTAGACGACCGGTGGATCCCCGATACCGCGCAGTGAGACGGACATGACGTCCAGCTCGACCGTCGCGAGATCGTCCAGACCGAGCTCGCGGCTCACCACAGCCGACGTCGGGATCTGGACCGAACCGGCGATCTCGAACCGGTAGCCGTCGAAAAGCTCGACGGTGGAGGCCATTCCGCCCGCGTAGAGCTTCGAATCCAGACACAGGGTGCGCAGTCCGGCGCGCTGCAGCAGCGTCGCCGCGGTCAGCCCGTTGTGCCCCGCGCCGACAACGATCGCGTCAAAGTCCACCATGCGCCGAGCTTCCTCGGCAACCCATGTTTTGTCAATATTGACAAAACTTTGTCAGGACCGGTCGCCGATCCCCGTCGCCAGGAGTTGCAGCGCGTCGCGCGTGCGCCGCTCCAGCTCGGGCAGCGATCGCTCCGGATCGAGCATCCAGGCCTCCATGGCGCCGAACACGGCCGCGGCGATGCATCGGGCGATCACCGCGATCCGCATCCGCTTGTCACCACTCCCGTCATGCGGGTGGTCGCCGGTGAGACGTTCCTCGACCGCGGCCGCGAAGTCCGCTTCGACCTGGCGCAGATGGCGGACGACCCGACCCGGGTCGAGTTCGTCGGCCCGCAACATCGCGATCTTCGGCAGTGCTGCTTCGTCATACGGACTCGACATGATCGCCGCATGCACCGACTCGACGATCGGCTCGTCGGCAGGCCGGGCCGCCAAAGCCGTACGGAACCAGTGCAGTCCCTCGTCGTAATCGGCGAACAGCAGATCGTGCTTGGAGGCGAAGTGGCGGTAGAAGGTACGCAATGACACCCCGGCGTCGGCGGCGATCTGCTCGGCCGAGGTCTCTTCCACGCCCTGAGCCAGAAATCTCACGGCCGCTGCCTGACGAAGCGCCGCACGGGTGCGCTCACTGCGCGCGGTCTGAGCCGGCCGGATCATGGCTGCAAATTACCGCACCGCCGTTTTGTCAATATTGACAAAACTTCCGGCACTGGTGAGACTCCCGTTCATGGTCTCGCTCCTCGTCCACGGGATTCTCGGCTTCATCGTCATCGCGGTCATCGTCAAGACGAATCCGCAGATCTACTCCCGCGTTCCCACCGGCACACAGGTCTCGGCGCTCGAGGCGTTCTACTACCTGGTCGGCGTGGCGTCGATCGCTCTCGGCTACTACTTCAACAACCAGTTCGTGCAGGAGTATGCGCCCGCCGGCGGCCTGCACAACTTCATCTGGGGCCCGGGGAGCTGGTCGGAATTCATCATGCTCGGCTACGACAACCCAGCGGCGAGCTCGGCCAGCCAGGACTACACGATCATGAGCGTGCTGATCTTCCCGGTGTGGGCGATCGTGGACGGCCGCAGGCGCGGAATCAACCACCCGTGGCTCTTCCTCGGCTTCATTCTCTTCGGCAGTTCGGCCTCCGCGTGGGCGTTCTACCTCGCGGCGGTCGAGCGTCAGCGCAGGCAGCAGAAGGCCGCCCGCGGCGTGGAATCCACGGTTTAGTCGTCGTCGCCGGGTTTCGGCCCCTTGTCGTTGCCCCGACCGGGCTTGGGCCCCGGCCCCTGGCCCGCACCGGGGTCGATCGCCACCGGCGGCTCGGTCGTGAGCGCCGGCGTCAGCGACGTGATCGACGGGACCGTCGTCGTCGGCACGGGTGTGCTGGTGCTCACCGGTTGCGGCGCCGAGGGCTGCGAACTGCTCTCGGCCACCATCACCACCAGCCCAAGCACGAGCGCGAGCAGAGCCGCGGCGACGGTCAGCAACCTGCCGTACGGGCGTCGCGGCGCACCGGGCGCGACGCTCACCGGGAGCATGGTCGGCGGTGGAAGTGGTTGCGCCAGAACGCGAGTCGGCGGGCGACCAGGAGGCGGCACCGGTGGGCCTGCGGGAGAGGCGCCGGCCAGCGCATCGCGCATCTCCTGCGCGCTGGTGAAGCGCCAGTGCGGGTCCCGCGCCATCGCCCGCTCGATCGTCGCCGCGAGGTTCGGGTCGACATCCGGCCGCAGCTGCTGCAGCGGTACCACCGGCTGCTCTGCCACCGCACGCGCCAGCTCGACGAGGTTCTCCTGCGGGAATGCGCGACGACCGGTGAGCGCCTCGTACCCGACGACACCGACGGCGTAGAGATCGTCGGAGACGGTCGCCGGGTGGCCGGCGATGCGTTCGGGCGTCAGGTAAGCCATGGTGCCGAACACCTGGCCGGCCATCGTCTGTACCGCATCGCCACTCTTGGCGATCCCGAAGTCGGCCACCTTGGCCTCACCCCGTTCGGTGAACAGGATGTTGGCCGGTTTGATGTCACGGTGCAGAATCCCGGCCGCATGCGCGGTCGCCAGCGCCGAGAGCACATGGTCGAGGATGAGCCGCACCTGGAACCAGGGCAGCGGCCCCTGGGCGATCGCGTCACCGAGCGTCCGGCCCGGCAACCGCTCCATCACGATGTAGGGGATGCCGTCGTGTTCGCCACTGTCGTGGACGGCGACCAGATTCGGGTGGTTCAGCGCCGCGGCGGCGCGCGCCTCGCCCTCGAATCGGGTCCGCTGCTCGGGCTGGGCCCCCACCGCCGGATGCAGCAGTTTGATCGCCACCGGACGGTCGAGCCGCCGGTCCCACCCATCGCGGACCTCGGCCATTCCACCGCGACCGAGGACTCCCCGTAGTTCGTACCGGCCGCCCAGGATCTCCGGCGGCTGCATACCTTCACGCTAGCCCGCCGCCTCCGACCACAAACCTCGGGCCGAACGAAACACCGGGCCCACTGTCGTGGACCCGGTGTTCGTCGTTCAGGTGTGTTCAGCCCGGGGAGCGAAGGGGGGAAGCCTCCGTGGGCTGATCACGACCGTAGGAGCGTCGCCCATCGATCAGGCTGTGACGCCGCCCTCTCCATTGGCGCCTGCTGCACCGGCCGCACCCGATGTGCCGTCCGTGCCGCCGGTGCCGGCCTTGCCGCCGGAGCCGCCAACGCCACCCGCGCCGCCGGTGCCGGCGGTGGTGCCGTCGTCGCCGGCGGTGCCCTGCGCGCCGTCGCCGGTCGCGATGCCTGCGGCGCCACCCTTGCCGACGCTGCCGCCGGCGCCACCGACGCCACCCTTACCACCGTTGCCGCCGTTGCCGCCGACACCGGGCGAGGTCAGGAACGGGATGAACCCACCCGAGCCCGGCTCGCCGCCGTTGCCGCCCTGGCCACCATTGCCGCCGGCAGCACCGTTGCCACCGTTGCCACCGTTGCCGCCGACACCGGCGGGCTGGCCGAGGATCGAATCGCCGCCGGCGCCACCGCCGCCACCATTGCCGCCCGGCGCGCCGACGCCACCGGCGCCTCCGTTACCGCCACGGCCACCCGAGCCGGCCACACCGATGAGGTAGCCGCCGTTGCCGCCCTTACCGCCGTTGCCGCCCTTACCGCCGTCGCCGGCCACCGCGGTGGCGTCAGCGCCGTTGCCGCCGTTGCCGCCGTTGCCGGCGGGGACCTGACCCGTGGACTGAGCACCCGCGCCGCCCACACCACCGTTGCCGCCGCCGCCGAGGGCATTGCCCGCGTCGCCGCCGCGGCCGACGTTGACGGCGAGGTTGCCGGAGCCGCCGTTACCGCCATTGCCGCCGGCGACGCCGCCGTCGGTGCCGTCCTGGCCCGTGCCGGGGACGCCGGAGACGCCGTCGAAGACGGTGGCGCCCGGAGCCAGCGGCAGATCCGGCCGCGGGTTCACGCCGGGCGCACCCGTACGACCGGTGCCGCCGCGGCCACCCCAGCCGCCGTTACCGAACAGCAGGGCGCCGTTGCCGGCGTCGCCACCGTTGGTGGCCTCGTAGGCGATACCGCTGGCGGTGTAGCCGCCGCGCAGGCCGTTGCCGCCGTTTCCGCCGTTGCCGAAGAACAAGCCGCCGTCGCCGCCCTTGCCGCCGTCGGTGGTCTCGCCGGTGGTGGCGTTGACCTGACCGGCGAAGCCGTTGCCGCCGTTGCCAAAGAACAGACCGGCGTTACCGCCGTTCGGGTTGGCAGCGGTGCCGTCGGCGCCGTTGCCGATGAAGATGTTGACGACCGGGATGCTGCCGGCGATGTCGAAGATCGGATCGAGGAGCGCATACGGGTTCAGCGCCTCGAGCGGCACGCCGAACGCGTCGCCGAAGAACTGGCCGAAGAGATCGTCGATGTTCTGCTCCGGAGCGGGAGCGAACACCGGCGCGGCCTGAGCGGCCGGGGCGGCCACCAGGGCGGCGGCGGGCGCACCCAGGACGATGGCGGCGCCGCCGATGGCGGCGGCGACGGCGACGGCCGGACGGGCGCGCTTCGGCGCCTCGGTTGCGTACGTGGTCATGTAGTTGGAACCCCTTACGGAATGAGCCGGTGAGATGAGCAGCAGCAACGTAGCACCGCTTACTTCGCCGCCGAGGGCTACGTCGGTGGGTATTTGCGCACGCAATTACAAATTGCTTTTGGCGTCAATCTCATACCTGAGAGCGACCGATGCACCCGCAGCCGATCCACAAGCTTGCGTCTTGCAAAAATCTGCAGTTCAGCGTGTTGATTTCGCCGGATATGGCAGGCGGAGTCAACACTTGACGACTTTGACTGGTCCAGTAGTTCAGGTGACTCTCAGGCCGAGCTCAGGTTCAAAATCGTTCATGCGGTGATAAGAACATCGGATCCCACGACCCCCCGGTCACACCGTCATCGGGCTGCGCCAGCCCGCAGCTCCGATCCAGCAAACTCGCTGATTCAGATCTCGGGGCAGTAGTGGATCGGCTTTCCGCGGTGTTCCAGCGGCGGGAGATTGCGGGCGGGTGTGTGCTCCAGCGGAGCATCGACGGCGATCCGCCCCGCCGCCCGGTCCCAGCCCGCCCGTGCCCGCGGGTGAAAGCGCCTGCGCTTCGGCAGGGCCTTGAACGTCAGGTTCACGAGCCGGCCGAAGATCCGATGCAACCACTCGTCACGGCGAGTCCAGCCGTACCCCATCAGCTCGCGCACCGCCGGGTGGTACAGGCCGACGGTCACCCAGACCGCGAACGGGCGGAGCACCCTGAGGTGTTGCTTCCACAACCAGTCCGGAATCCACTGCAGCGAAGGATGTTTCGGCATACTTGACAGATCGAGCACCTCGCGTGCCGCCCAGTTGTTCTCCAACACGTTGCGGCACATGTGATCCCAGTACTCCTGGAACTGCTCCCACGTCTCGGGCACCGGCCGCATGCTCATCCCGTACATCCGGTACCACGTCACGTGCTCGTCGAACAACTGGCGCTTCTGGGCTTCGGTGAGACCGTCGCCGAAGCGTTCTGCGGTGAGGATCGTGCCCATGAAGAACGTGGAGTGCGCCCAGTAGAAGACGTCGGGGTTGAGCGCGCTGTAGCGGCGCCCCTGCCCGTCGACGCCCTTGATGCCGATGTGGTAGTCGCGCACCTCCGCTCCGGTCTGCGGAGCGCGGTCGCCGTCGAACACCACCCCGCCGATCGGGTACAGCGAGCGCAGCAGCCGGGGTATGCGCTCCATGAAGAAGATCGAATGCTGTTCGACTGCGGCACCGAGCTGCGGGTGCATGTTCTGCATCGACCCCGCCCATGGGCCCTGGAGCAGTCCCCGCCAGTCGCCGAACAGCTGCCAGGTCAACGAGTCGGGACCGAGCGGAACCGGCGGGGCGTCATACCCGTTCCCGCTCACTGGACAGCCGCTGGCCAGGGGCGTCGATACGCTGGTCACCGGGCATGCCGCAGAAGTATCTTGACTCACTGGTTGTTTTCCCGTCCGCATGGCGACGATTTTGACTACGCGCGTTGTCATAAGAGCTTAGGAGCGATGTGTCCTCCGGTCAACGACGTGGGCGCTGGACGGGTGTCCCCCTCCGCGACCGCCAGGCGTTGCGCCGGGACGAGCTGATCGCCGCCGGGGTCAAGCTGCTCGGAAGTCCCGGTGGCCCTGCACTGACGGTGCGAGCGGTCTGCCGCGAGGCGGGGCTGACGGAGCGCTACTTCTACGAGAGCTTCAACGATCGCGACGAATTCGTCCGCGCTGTCTACGACGACGTCTGCCGGCGGGCGATGTCGGCGCTGCTGCACGCTCAGACGCCGCGCGAGGCGGTGGAGGGATTCGTCGCCCTGATGGTCGACGACCCCGCCCGCGGCCGAGTCCTGCTGCTGGCGCCGGCGTCGGAGCCCGTCCTGACCCGCTCCGGGGCCGAATGGATGCCCGACTTCATCGATCTCGTCCAGCACAAACTCACCCGCATCACCGATCCGGCCATGCAGGCAATGGTGGCGACCGGCCTGATCGGTTCACTGACCGCGCTGTTCACCGCCTACCTCGAGGGCCGACTGAGTGCGACCCGGGAGCAGTTCATCGACTATTGCGTCGGCATGCTGCTCAGCCGGGTCGCGAATTACTGACCGCCCACATCGGGTATGCCACCACGGTCGTGACGTGGGCGACACCCGGGGACGGAACTTGAATGTCACCGGGGTACACAGATATATTGAGTGCAACCCGCAGGTACAGATAACTGGAGGTGCGATGCACGAGAACCTGACTGACCTCCATCTACTGCATGAGCTGGAGCCGGTCGTCGAGAAGCTGCTCAACCGGCACCTGACGATGCGTAAGGACTGGAATCCGCACGACTACATCCCGTGGTCGGACGGCAAGAACTACTACGCCCTCGGGGGTCAGGACTGGGATCCCGAGCAGTCGAAGCTGTCCGAGGTCGCGCAGACCGCGATGGTGCAAAATCTCCTGACCGAGGACAACCTGCCCTCCTATCACCGCGAGATCGCGATGAACATGAGCATGGACGGCGCCTGGGGCCAGTGGGTGAACCGGTGGACCGCGGAGGAGAACCGGCACGGCATCGCGCTGCGCGACTACCTCGTCGTCACCCGTGCGGTCGATCCCGTGCAGCTCGAGGAGCTGCGCGTCGAGCAGATGACCCGCGGCTTCTCCCCCGGCCAGAACCAGCAGGGCGACCTGTTCGCCGAGAGCCTGTTCGACTCGGTGATCTACGTGACGTTCCAGGAGCTGGCGACGCGCGTCTCGCACCGCAACACCGGTAAGGCGTGTGCCGAGCCGGTCGCCGATCAGCTGCTGCAACGGGTCTCGGCCGACGAGAACCTGCACATGATCTTCTACCGCGACGTGTCCGAGGCCGGCTTCGACATCGCGCCCGACCAGGCGATGCACTCGCTGCACCGGGTGCTGCGCAACTTCAAGATGCCCGGATACACCGTGCCGGAGTTCCGCCGCAAGGCCGTCATCATCGCCGTCGGCGGTGTCTACGACCCGCGGATCCACCTCGACGACGTGGTCCGCCCGGTGCTCAAGAAGTGGCGCATCTTCGAACGTGAGGACTTCACCGGTGAGGCCGCCCGCATGCGCGACGACCTCGGCGTGCTGGTGACCGAGCTGGAAGAGGCGTGCGAGAAGTTCGAGGCGGCGAAGCAGAAGCGGCTCGAGCGCGAAGCCAAGATGGCCGAGAAGAAGGCCAGCAAGGTGCTGGCGACATCAGCGTCCTGACCCCTTCCCGCGACACGGCCCGATCCGACCTGCGGATCGGGCCGATCGCGTTGCGCAGTCCGGTCGTGCTCGCCCCCATGGCCGGAGTCACCAACGTCGCGTTCCGCACCCTGTGTCGCGAACTCGAGATCGCCAGGGCCGGCACCGTCAGCGGCCTCTACGTGTGCGAGATGGTGACCGCACGGGCACTCGTCGAACGCCACCCGGTCACCCTGCACATGACCACGTTCGCCCCCGACGAGTCGCCGCGGTCGCTGCAGCTCTACACCGTCGACCCGGGCACCACGTACGCCGCGGCCAAGATGATCGCCGACGAGGGCATGGCCGATCACATCGACATGAACTTCGGCTGCCCGGTGCCCAAGGTCACCAAGCGGGGCGGTGGCGCCGCCCTGCCTTACAAGCGCAGGTTGTTCGGGCAGATCGTGCGCGCCGCGGTCACCGCCACCGAGGGCACGGGCATCCCGGTGACGGTGAAGTTCCGCATCGGTATCGACGACGCACACCACACCCACCTCGACGCGGGCCGCATCGCTGCCGAGGAAGGCGCGGCCGCGGTCGCGCTGCACGCCCGCACCGCGGCGCAGCGCTACTCCGGCACCGCCGACTGGGAGCAGATCGCCGCACTCAAAGCCCACGTCACCACCGTCCCGGTCCTGGGCAACGGCGACATCTTCGATGCCGACGACGCGGTGGCGATGATGGCGAAGACCGGGTGCGACGGCGTCGTCATCGGCCGCGGCTGCCTGGGCAGGCCGTGGCTGTTCGCCGAGCTTTCGGCCAGATTCGCCGGGCGGCCGATACCGACCCCGCCGACGCTCGGCGAGGTGGCACAGATCGTCCGCCGACACGGCGAGCTGCTCACCGACCACTTCGGCGAGGACAAAGCCATGCGCGACATTCGCAAGCACGTCGCGTGGTATCTGCACGGGTTCCCCGCCGGCTCCGATCTGCGCCGGGGGCTCGCGCTCGTCAAGACCCTGGCCGACCTCGACGGGCTGCTCGGGCAGCTCGACGACGACGTACCGTTCCCACCTGCGGCGTCCGGCCCGCGCGGACGGCAGGGCTCCGCCTCGTCGGTGTCGCTACCCGACGGCTGGCTCGCCGACCCCGATGACTGCACCGTGCCCTCCGGCGCGGACGTCATGCACTCCGGCGGCTGAGATCCGCGACGAGCGGCAGATTACGACTTCCGCCTCGATCTCCAGCTAACCCTCCCCGCTGACGCGTCGGTGATAATCTTCGCGCAAGGAGTCCATGCGTGAACTCGAGATGTGCGGAGGGACGATGCCCTATCCCCCGCGTCACGTCGGTCTTATTCCCGACGGAATGCGCAGGTGGGCGCGGGCGAATTCAACAAGTCTCGAGGACTCCTACCGTACCGGTGCGGCAAAGATCGCCGATTTCGTCACCGCACTGGCCGCAGAGAATTGCGGAGAGGTCACCATATTCGGACTGAGCCGAGCGAATCTCGCACGACCGACGAATGAGCTCGATCCGCTCTACGGCGCGGCGCTGACATTGTTGGGCGAGGCTTTACCCGAAGTGCTGTCCGAAGTCGATTCGCAGTTCCGGCTCATCGGCGACCGCTCGTCACTCCCGGCAGGGTGCCGCGACGCAGCAGAACGACTCGAGAAAAGGCACGACCGTGGCTGGTTCCGCGTGAATGTGCTTGCCGCCTATGACCCGGCGCAGGAATTGCGGGACGCCTTCGCGAGATCGTGCGAACTCGGCACTCCCTTCGAGTCCGCCCTAGAGGTTCCCGATGTCGACATCGTCATCCGGACCAGCCCCGAGAAACTGCTCAGCGGATTTCTGCCGTATCAGAGCAGAAATGCCCTTCTGCATTTCTCCGACATACCGCTCAACGACCTCTCCGTCGACGATTTCCTCCACGTCGTGAAAACGCTGGCGAGCATCGAGCCGCTTCGTGGCCGGTGACCGGACGGACGGCCGCCACGCTCTGATCGTCGGCGCCGGACCCGCGGGGCTGACGGCCGCACTGGAGCTCGTCGGCAACGGCGTACCCTCGACAGTGTTCGAGGGGTCGTCGCGTGCCGGTGGGCTGGCCAGGACCGAGGCGAAGAACGGCTGGCTGGTCGATCCCGGCGGCCACCGGTTCATGACCGAGAACACCGATGTCCTCGACATCTGGCGCACACTGGTTCCGCCAGAGGAGTGGCTGACCGTCGAGCGGTCGTCCGCGATGTACGTCGACGGCCACTTCGTGAAATATCCCCTGGAAGCAGCGGATCTGCTGCGCGAACTCGGTGCCCGCAGGGCGGTCAGAGGTATCGGCAGTTATGCGCTCGGCAGGTTGCGCACCTTCATCCACCCTCGCGGCGAGGAATCGTTCAAGGCGTGGGGTATGCGCACCTTCGGTGAATTCTGGTATTGCACCTTCTTCGACTCCTACACCCGCAAGACCTGGCGGGTCGACCCGACCCACATCACCTCCGACTGGGCACGCCAGCGAATCCAGCCCATCCAGTGGGCATCGCCTGCCGCGCAACGTGGGCAGCCGTTCTTGTTCCCCGCGCACGGCCCCGGGCAGGTATGGCAAAGTCTGGCTGCCCGGTTGGCGACATCGGGTGTGGATATGCATTACAACAGCCCGGTCGCCGCAATTCACCGATCAGCCGAAGGCTGGGAATTGGAACTGGCCGACGGGTCGCGATATCGCGGCGACGCGGTATTCAGTACCATGCCATTGCGCACGTTGACCAACTGTCTGCATCCGACTCCGCCTGACGCGGTGGTCGAAGCGTCAAGACAACTCGCTTATCGGGACGTCGTGACCGTCGCGGTTCCGGTCGGGCCGAAATCGGACTTCCCCTATCAGTGGGTCTACATCCCGCAAGACGACGTGCAGGTCGGTCGGATCCAGAATTACGCACAGTGGTCACCTCACATGATGCCCGAGAATTGGAAGGGCACCTGCCTCGGACTCGAGTACTACGTCCGGGAATCCGAACGTGACGAGTTCGACGACGACCATTACCTGCGCACCGCGCAGTATGATCTCGATCGTCTCGGTATCACAACGATGGATATGGCGTCGGCATTCGTCGTGCGTTCACCGTTCGCCTATCCGATCTACGATGACCGCCGCGCGGACGCCGTTTCCACGATCAGCGCTTGGCTCACCGAGGTGCACCCGAATCTGTATTCGATCGGACGCAATGGAATGCACCGCTATTACAATCAGGATCACGCCATGATGAGCGCAATGGTCGGCGTCCAGAGTTATCTGGGAAAAGACGTCGATCCGTGGACGAGCAATATCGTCACGCGTTCTTGAGCCGGCCGTCCGCCGCGCCTCGCGGCGCCGAAACCGGTCCGTCCCGCTTCCGAGATGTTCCCGAGACGTTCGCCGACTGGCTCTCTCACAGGTTGTCTCATTACGATGAGAGGTCTGTCGCGGCTCGCTCCAGTAGCGGGGCGGTCCATGTCCTGTCACATGGCATGAGGCGCCGCGACCATCCGCGATGTACACGATGAACTGAGCCGGAGGCCGGTAGGACATGAGTGACGGCGACAACGCCACTCCTGACGCCGCACCCGACCCCCGGCGGCCCGGGACGGCCGGCTCAGACCCCGACGATCAGCGCATCACCCGATCGTCGCCGCGTTCGCCGGGCGCTGCGCCGTGGGAGCGCATCGACCGGTCGGGCACCGGCCCTGCGCCGGAACCGGAGGACGACCCCGACGCGCCGTCGGGTAATCACACCGACGGCGTCATCACGGTCGCGGATCTGATCGCCAAGCTGGGCGGGGACGGGAACACCCCGCCGCGCCGGCGTCGCGCAGAGCCCGAACCGCCGGCACCGCCCACCGAGGTGATCGACGCCATCGACGAGCCGGTCGATCCGCCGCGCCCCGCCGCCGCGGATCCCGACCGCCAGGACACCGAGATCATCCCGGTGGCCGCCGATGCCTACGCCGACGAGCTGCCCGTCCTGGCATTCGAACGTCCGCCGGCCCGGATGCCTCCGCACCGTGTCGGAGACGGTGGCCGGTTCACCGGCGGCGACGAGCCGCCACGGCGCCGCCGCAAGGCGGTCGCCGCGGGACGCGTTGCGGCCGCACTGCTGGCCGTCGTCGCCTTCGCACTGACCGGTGGGGCATGGCAGTGGCAGTCGTCGAAGAACAACAGCCTCAACAAGGTGTCTGCACTGGATCAGGACTCGCGCGACATCATCGACCCCAACGCTCAGTTCGGCGACGAGAACTTCCTCATCGTCGGGGTGGACAGTCGGATCGGCGACAACAGCGGTATGGGCGCGGGTACCACCGACGACGCCGCGGGCGCCCGCTCAGACACCGTGATGCTGGTCAACATCCCCGCCAACCGCAAGCGCGTGGTGGCCGTGTCGTTTCCGCGCGACCTGGCGATCGACCCCATCGAATGCGAGCCCTGGAATCCGGAAACCGGCGCGTACGGGCCGATCATGGATCCCGAGTCACCGATGTACGGCCGCGAGACCGTCTACACCGAGTACAAACTGAACTCGGCCTACGCGGTCGGTGGCCCGAAGTGCCTGGTGCGGGTGATCCAGAAGATGTCCGGCCTGTCGATCAACCGCTTCATGGCCGTGGACTTCGCCGGCTTCTCCAAGATGGTCGACGCCCTGGGCGGCGTCGAGGTGTGCAGCACCACCCCACTGGAGGACTACGAACTCGGCACTGTGCTCCCCCAAGCCGGACGCCAGATGGTCGACGGGCACACCGCCCTGAACTACGTCCGCGCCCGCCAGGTCACCACCGAGATCAACGGCGACTACGGCCGCATCAAACGCCAGCAGCTGTTCCTGTCGTCGCTGCTGAGATCGTTGATCTCCAGGGAGGTCTTCTTCTCGATCTCCAAGCTCAACAACGTGGTCAACATGTTCATCGACGACAGCTTCGTCGACAACATCGACACCCACGACCTGGTGATGCTCGGTCAGTCCATCCAGGGTGTGAACGCCGGCCGCATCAGCTTCGTCACGGTGCCCACCACGGGATACGCCGACGAGTACGGCAACGAGACGCCGCGCACCGAAGACATGCGGGCGCTGTTCGATGCGATCATCACCGACGATCCGCTGCCCGGCGAGAAGAACGCCGACAACAGCCCGGTGCCCGGCACCCCCGAGTCGGCCACCCAGGAACCCGGTCCGGCCACCGACGAGACGCAGTCGACGGCCGAACTGGTCAGCGCCGTGACCACCGATCCGCGCGATGTCACGGTCAGAGTGTCGAACTCCACGGGTATGACGGGGCTGGGGGCGACGGCCGCGGGCGCACTCGAGCAGCACGGCTTCAACGTCGAGAGTCCCGACGACTACCCCGACACGTTGCAGACGACCACGGTGATGTTCTCCGCCGGTAACGAGCAGGCCGCTGCGACGGTGGCGTCGACGCTGCCCAACCCGACGATCGAGCGGGTCAACGGTATGGGTCAGGTGGTGCGCATCGTCATCGGCAGTGACTTCGACGCCGTCAAGGCGCCCACCCCGAGCGGTTCGTCGGTCCAGGTGAACGTGTTACATGACACCAGCCATGGGGAGTCACATCTGCCGGAGGATCTCACCGTCACCAACGCGGCGGACACGACCTGCGAGTGACGGCTCGGTCGGCGTTTGGGCAGGTGGGATTCACCCCGAGTTCACCGGCGGCATCGTGACGGTTCACCGCCGTGCCTCTAGGCTGGAAGAATGCGTACCGCCTATCACGAGCAACTAGAGGGTCTCACCGTCCAGCTCGGCCAGATGTGCGGGCTGGCAGGCGCTGCGATGGAACGCGCGACCCAGGCGCTGTTGCAGGCGGATCTGGTGCTGGCCGAACAGGTGATCAGCGACCACGAGCAGATCACGGCGATGAGCGCCCGCGCGGAGGAGGCCGCCTTCGTCCTGCTCGCCCTGCAGGCCCCGGTCGCCGGGGACCTACGTTCGGTGGTCAGCTCCATTCAGATCGTCGCCGACGTGGACCGCATGGGCGCACTCGCGCTGCACGTGGCCAAGATCGCCCGCCGCCGCCACCCGCAGCACGTGCTGCCCGAAGAGGTCAACGGCTACTTCGCCGAGATGGGCCGCGTGGCCGTCGAGCTCGGCAACGCCGCGAAGGAGGTCCTGGAATCCCGCGATCCGGACAAGGCCGCGCGGATCCAGGAGGAGGACGATGCAATGGACGACCTGCACCGTCACCTGTTCACGGTGCTCATGGACCGTGAGTGGAAGCACGGGGTCACCGCCGCGGTCGACGTGACGCTGCTGAGCCGGTTCTACGAACGCTTCGCCGACCACGCGGTCGAGGTCGCGCGCCGGGTCATCTTCCAGGTCACCGGCACCTACCCCGCCGACGAGGTGGTCGCGCCCCGCTGAACCCGGACGCGAACGACGAAGGCCCCGAGCGGATTCGCCCGGGGCCTTTGTCGTTCGGAGTGTCAGCCGAAGCGGCCGGAGATGTAGTCCTCGGTCGCCTTCTGCGTGGGGTTGGAGAAGATCTTCTCGGTGTCGTCGATCTCGACGAGCTGACCGGGCTTGCCGGTGGCCTCGAGATTGAAGAACGCGGTCTGATCGCTCACCCGGGCCGCCTGCTGCATGTTATGGGTCACGATCACGATCGTGTAGTCCTGCTTGAGCTCGGAGATGAGATCCTCGATCGCCAGCGTCGAGATCGGGTCGAGCGCCGAACACGGCTCGTCCATCAGGAGCACGTCGGGCTGCACGGCGATGGCGCGGGCGATGCAGAGCCGCTGCTGCTGGCCGCCGGACAGACCGCCACCCGGCTTGTCCAGCCGGTCCTTGACCTCGTTCCAGAGGTTCGCACCCTTCAGGGAGCGCTCGGCGACCTCGTCGAGGGTCTTCTTGTTACGCACGCCCTGCAGCTTGAGCCCGGCCACCACGTTGTCACGGATCGACATGGTCGGGAACGGATTGGGCCGCTGGAACACCATGCCGATGGTCTTGCGGACACCCACCGGATCGACGCCGGCGCCGTAGATGTCGTCGCCGTCGAGGAGCACGGAGCCCTTGACGTAGGCGCCCGGAATCACCTCGTGCATCCGGTTGAGCGTGCGCAGCACGGTGGATTTACCGCAGCCCGACGGCCCGATGAACGCCGTCACGCTGCGCGGCGGCACCGACATCGACACCTCGGAGACGGCGTGGAAGGCGCCGTAGAAGATGTTGACGTCCTTGAGGTCCAGACGTTTGGCCATGGGTGACTCCTAAACCTTTTTCGGGGAGAAGAACTTGGCGATGAAGCGGGCACCGACGTTGAGCAGGGCGATCAGCACGACGAGCGTCAGCGCCGCACCCCAGAGCCGGTCGGTGGGCACCGCGTTGCCCCCACCCGCGCCGGCAGAGGTCTGGTCGAACATCATGCCGGGCAACGAACCCATGAACCCACTGAACATGTCGAAGTTCATCGCTTGGGCGTAGCCCACCAGGATCAGCAGCGGCGCCGTCTCGCCCATCACGCGGGCCAGGGCCAGCAGGATGCCGGTGACGATGCCCGACAGGGCGGTCGGGATGACGATGGCCGAGATGGTCTTCCACTTCGGCACGCCCAGTGCGTAACTCGCCTCGCGCAGGTCCATCGGCACGATGCGCAGCATCTCCTCGGTGGAGCGGACGATCACCGGGATCATCAGCAGCACCAGAGCCAGCGACACCGCGAAACCCGACCGCTCGAACCCGAGCGTCGCGACCCACAGCGCATAGATGAACAGCGCGGCCACAATGGACGGAACACCGGTGAGGATGTCCACCATGAAGGTGGTGACCTTCCCCAACCGGGTGCCGCCGCCGTACTCCACGAGGTAGATACCGACGAAGACGCCGACCGGGATGGAGATGACGGCGCAGACCAGCGCCTGCAGCAGCGTGCCGATGATGGCGTGGTAGGCGCCGCCGCCGGCCTGGAAGGCGGTCATCCCGGCCTGCGAGTTGAACCACCAGGTGCTCGACGTGACCGCGCCGATGCCCTTGGCGACCACCGTGTAGAGCACCCAGATCAGCGGTACCAGGGCGACCACCACCGACGCGGTGACCAGAACCGTGGCCAGGTTGTTGGTGAACTTGCGCCGGGCGCTCACGCCTTGGAAGGTCGGCGCCTTGACCGGGCTGTCGAGAGCGGTCGTCATGATGCGGACCTGTCCTTTCCGGCAACCGCAGCGCGGGCCAGCGAGTTCACGACGAACGTCAGCACGAACAGCACCAGGCCCGCGGCGATGTAGGCGCCCGCCTTGTACTGGTCGTTGAATTCAGAAGCCGCAGAAGCGATTTTGCTGGCGAAGGTGTAGCCGGCATCGAACAGCGACCAGCCGAACGCGGTCTGGGTACCGCGCAGGATGATCAGCAGGGCGATGGTCTCGCCGAGCGCGCGGCCCAGGCCGAGCATCGCCCCGCTGATGTATCCCGACATGCCGAACGGCAGCACCGTGGTGCGCACGACCTCCCAGCGGGTCGCGCCGAGCGCCAGCGCGGCCTCGATCTGGCCGCGGGGCGTCTGGACGAACACCTCGCGGGTGACCGCGGTGATGATCGGCAGGATCATCACCGCCAGCACGATGCCCGCAGTGAAGATGGTGCCGCCACCGGCCACCGACGCGTTGCCCGTCTGGAACAGGAACAGCCAGCCGAGGTTCTCGTTCAGCCACACCGCGAACGGTTTGATCACCGGCGCGAGCACGTAGAGGCCCCAGACGCCGTAGATGATCGACGGCACCGCGGCGAGCAGGTCGACCATGTACGCCAGCGGACCCTTGACCCGCTTCGGCGCGTAGTTGGTCAGGTAGATCGCGATGCCCAGCGCGACGGGCATCGCCAGGATGAGCGCGAAGACCGAGACGAACACGGTCACCTGGAGCAGGTCGAGGATGCCGAACTGCATCGCCGACGTGTCGGTGGTGACCCAGTTGCCGCCGAAGAGGAAGAAGTTGGCCTCGTTGCGCGCCAGTGCCGGGACGGCGCGCCACATCAGGAACAACCCGATCGCCACGATGATGGCGACGATCAGGACGCCCGAACCCTCCGACAGCAGGCGGAAGATCCGGTCGCCGAGGCGCACCTTCGAGTTCCTCGACGGATCGGTGGAGATGGGCTCCGGCTCGGGGAAGGGCGCGGCTATCGCCTCGCCCGATCCCCGTTCCGTGGGGTTAGGAACAGTCACATCGACCCTGTCGGTCATCGGATTCGCATCCCATCCTCACCGAGTTCGTCTATTCGCGCCACAATCAGGCAGTCGAGCCGATGGCGTCGATCGACTGGAGCAGCCGCTCCTTGAACTGATCCGGCAGCGGCACGTAGCCGGCGTCGGACAGCCCGCTCTGGCCGTCGTTGGCGGCCACGGTCAGGAACGACTTCACCGCTGCGGCGGTCTCGGCGTCGTAGCCCGCACTGCAGACGATCTCGTAGGTGGCCAGGACCAGCGGGTAGGCGCCGGCTTCCGTGGTGCCGTACAGCGAGTTCAGGTCCAGCGCCAGGTCGTTGCCCTCGGCGGCGAACTTGGCTGCGTTGATCGCCTTGCCCGCCGATTCGTCGGTCAGCTCGACCGGGCCGCTGCCGTTGTCGATCTGCGCGTACGCCACGCCCGCCTGATCGGCGAAGCCCTTCTCGACGTAGCCGATGGCGCCCGGAGTGGCCTGTACGGCCTGCACGACACCCGCCGACTTCTGCGCGCCCTCACCGGCGCCGCCCTGGAACTCGCTGCCGGTCTCCTTCGTCCACGACTGCGGAGCGGCGGCCTTCAGGTACTTCTGGAAGTTGTCGGTGGTACCCGACGAATCCGACCGGAAGATCGGGGTGATGGCCTGGTCCGGCAGGGACTTGCCCTCGTTGAGTGCGGCGATGGCCGGGTCGTTCCACTTCTGGATCTGGCCCTGGAAGATCTTCGCCAGGGTGTCGCCGTTGAGCACCAGGCCGTCGACGCCTTCGATGTTGTAGGCCATCGCGACGGGGCCGAAGACCAGCGGCAGGTTCCACGCCGGGTTACCGCCGCACCGCTGCGCGGCCTGCGCGGCCTGCTCGTCCTTGATCGCCGAGTCGGATCCGGCGAAGTCCACGTTGCCCGCGACGAACTGCTCGCGACCCGCACCGGAGCCGGTCGGGTTGTAGGACAGGTTCTTGCCGGCGCACTTCTGGCCCCAGACCTGGTTGAAGACGGCGATCGCGTTCTGCTGGGCCGTTGAACCCTCGGCGGTCACCGAGTTCTTGCCGCCGCAGTCGGCGCTGCTCGACCCGGAGCCCGAGGCGGCCGGGGAGGAAGAGGTTCCGGCGTTGTTGTCGCTACCGCACGCGGTCAGCATGAGCGCAGCGATCGCGGCCGCGGACATCCCTGCGCCGAACGTCCTGCCAAAGCTGTTGAGCTTCACGTATCCCACTTTCAGTTGACGGCTTCAAACTCTCCGGCAACGTATGCGGCCGTGGTGGACGGTTCGCGGAGCGTGGGTTAACGAAAGGTGAACAGGTTCAGCGACTTCACAGGTTAGGAGGGGAACCGGCCCCGTAGGCGGCATCGGTGCTGAACACCTCGAAGCCAAGTCTCCGATAGGTTTTGACCGCCGCGACGTTGTCCGCCTCGACGTAGAGCAGCACCGTCGGCTGTGAGGAAGCCGACAGCTTGTCGGCGAGGTGATGCAGGCCGGTCAGGGTGAGCAGCGCACCGAGACCGCGGCCCTGGGCCGCAGGGTCCACCCCGACGACGTACACCTCGCCGAGATCCGCGCTGTGCTGCTTCGTCCAGTGGAAGCCGACAAGCGCCCCCGTGCCCTCGTTGCTCCCCTCCTGTCCACCGTCGTCGAACGCCAGGAACAGTCCAGCCGGATCGAACCACGCCTCACCGCGGCGCTGCGCGATGTCGGCCTCGCTCCAGCCGCCCTGCTCGGGATGCCAGGCGAACGCTGCGTTGTTGACGCGCAACAGCTCCGCGTCGTCCTCGGGGCCCGAATAGGTGGTGAGCCGGATGCCTGGGGCGGGCGTCACCTCGGGCAGGTCGGTGAGCGGCCGGCGCATCTGCAGGAGCTCACGCACCACCGTCAGACCGAGGGCGCGGGCGGTCACCTGGGCGGCGTCGAGGTTGCCGTGCGCCCAGATCCGAGCTCCGTCGCCGCCGCGCGCCAGACCGGTGCGCGCCATGTCGGCGCCGATCCCGCGCCGCCGGTGCGCCGGATGCACCACCAGTTCCGCCATGGCGGGCGTGTCGTCGGACGCCGCCGCGAGATTCAGATAGCCCACGACGTCCGGCCCCTCGGTCGCGACGAGATGACCGGTCCGGTCGGCGCGCAGCTCACGCAGCACCTGATCGCCCACCGGTGCGACACCGTCGACGTCGGTGGCCGCCGCGATGAGTTCACGCACCTGCCGCTGTTCGTCCTCGGGCAGCCGGGTGCGCCAACCGATGTCGATCACTGCGCGCGCAGGGGGTCCGAGAGCGGAACCGAGGCGCTGTCTTCGTAGTCGTCCTCGAGGTCATCCGGCAGCTCGGCCTCGGGTGCGGGCGGACGCCCGCGGGCGGGCCGCACCGCCTTGTAGCCGACGTTGCGGACCGTGCCGATCAGGGATTCGTACTCGGGCCCGAGCTTGGCGCGCAGGCGTCGCACATGCACGTCGACCGTGCGGGTGCCGCCGAAGAAGTCATAGCCCCAGACCTCCTGGAGCAGCTGGGCGCGGGTGAACACCCGCCCAGCGTGCTGCGCGAGGTACTTCAGCAGCTCGAACTCCTTGTAGGTCAGATCGAGCGGCTTTCCGCGCAGCCGCGCGGTGTAGGTGCCCTCGTCGATCACCAACTCGCCGAGGTTGATCTTGCCGACGTTCTCCTGATTGGCGACGCCGCCCCGCCGCCCGACCAGCAGGCGCAGGCGGGCGTCGATCTCGGCAGGTCCGGTACCGGGCAGCAGGATCTCGTCGAGGCCCCACTCGTGGTTCACCGCGACCAGTCCGCCCTCGTTGACCACGGCCACCACGGGTACAGAGGTGCCGGTCGTGCCGAGCAGACGGCACAATCCGCGCGCGGCAGCGAGGTCGGTGCGGGCGTCGACGATGGCGACGTCGGCAGAGCCGGTCTCGAGCAGGGACGACACCTCGGTCGGTGCGGCACGCACGTTGTGCGCGAGCAGCGCCAGCGACGGCAGAACCGACTCGGGATGCGGGTCGACGGTCAACAGGAGCAGGTCCACAGGCCCTCCAGCGGTCCGGGGTCGTCGACCCGACGTCGATGTCTCGGTGATCTCCCAGATTCATGCCTGACATGCGGCCGTTACCGGCCGTTGGTGTGCTAACGATAGCGCGCCACCCGCAGATCAGCCGCTCGAGCGAGGCGCCCGGGCGCTGGTGGGCAAGAATGTGGCGGTGCGCAAGGTCATGATCGGATTCGCTGCGGCGATCACCGCGGTGATCGTCGGCGCGGTCGGAACGGACTTCGGCGCCGCGATCTACGCCGAATACCGCTGGTCACGGGCCCTACGCCAGATCGCGCACCTGAGCTTCGACCCCTGGGTCGGCATCATCGGCTTCCCGTTCATCCCCCAGGCCCGCGGCCATGACTACGGGGAGATGGAGATCCGCGCCAGTGGTGTAGCTCACCCGATCGTCGGCAAGGCCTCACTGGAGGCGACGCTGCATTCGGTCGACCTGACGGAGTCGTCCTGGCTGGTACGGCCCGGCGCCGCCCTGCCTGTCGGCAAGGTGGAGAGCCGGATCATCGTGGACTCCACCCACGTCGGGCGCTTCATGGGCATCACCGACCTCCTCGTCGAGGCGCCCGCGCCGGAGAGCAACGACGCCACCGGCGGAACCACCGAATCCGGTATCTCCGGCAACAGGGGCGTCATGTTCACCGGCACCCCGGCGGCCGCGGGATTCGACGAACGGGTGACCGTCGCCGTCGACCTCGATGTCGCGGGTCCGGACCAGACCACGCTCGTCATGACCGCCACCGGCGTCCTGACCGGCGCCGGCACCGCCGACACCGACGTCCCGGAGGACAAGCTCGCCGCCGTGCTCGAGGAGTTCAGCACCACCATGCCCGGGATGAAGCTCCCGTTCGGCGTTGCCCCGACTGCACAGGGGGTGCGCGGTTCGGACGTCATCATCGAGGGAATCTCGGAGGACATGACCATTTCGCTCGACGGGTTCCGGCAGCAGTGAGCTCGCAGTGGATCGTGGTGATCGCCGTGCTGATCGCGGTCTTCGGCGTCGCGTTCGTGGTCGGGCGGCTGGTCAGCCTGCGGTCGGGCCTGCTTCGAGCAGAGGCCGCCGCGGCGAACGTCGACACCTCCGGCCTCGGACTGTCCGACACCGGGCCGACGATCCTGCACTTCAGCGCAGTGTGGTGCGGACCTTGCGGCGCCGTGCGTCGGGTGGTCGACCAGGTGTGCAAGGAAATGCCCCGGGTGTCGCACGTCGAGATCGACATGGATGCCAACCCGGAAGCGGCGCGGCGACTTTCGGTGTTGTCGCTACCCACCACGATCGTGTTCGATGCGGACGGACGGCCGCGCTACCGCACCTCCGGGGTCCCGACATCGGCTGACCTGCGCTCGGTGCTGACGCCGCTGTTGGCTTGATCACCCGGTCATTGGGTAGGCTGGCGGCGTGTTCGCCCGCCTCGAGCTGATGCTCACCAAGCGTCGCGCAGTGGATCTGTGCCGCGTCGCGGGCGCTTGCTGTTGTTGTTGTCCTAGCTGCTGAGCGTCGCCGCGGGGTTACCGCGTTCGCTCGGAGCAGCCGCTCTGGCGTAGTTCCATGAGGTTCCATCCAGACGATCAGCGCAACAGGAGTATGCCGTTCATGTCCAGGTCCGTCCCGCAGATCGACGTGCGTGGCCCGCGCTTCGCCGCGTGGCTGACCACCGCGGTACTGGTTGCGACGATCATGCTGTCCGCGGTCAGCACGGGCGCGGCCGGCGTGGTACTCGGCGCACAGGCCGTGGTGTTCGCGATCGGCGCCACCCTCGGCCCACAGCGACATCCGTACGGCATCGTGTTCGCCCGGCTCGTCGCGCCCCGGGTCGGTCCGGTGACCGATCGGGAGCCCGTGGCGCCGCTGAAGTTCGCTCAGCTCGTCGGGCTCGTCTTCGCCGGGGCCGGGACGGTCGCCTTCGCGGCCGGCGCAGCGGTCATCGGTGTGGTGTTCACCGCGTTCGCCCTGCTCGCGGCCTTCCTCAACGCGGCCTTCGGCATCTGCCTGGGCTGTCAGCTCTACCCCCTGGCCGTTCGCCTCCGGCGCCCGGCAACCACCCCCGCATCGTCCACCACGTAATCGAAAGGACCATCAATGGCACGCTCCGACGTCCTGGTCACAGCAGACTGGGCCGAGAGCAATCTCAACGCGCCGAACACCGTGTTCGTCGAGGTCGACGAGGACACCTCGGCCTACGACGGCGGCCACATCGAGGGCGCCGTCAAACTCGACTGGAAGCAGGATCTGCAGGATCCGGTACGTCGTGACTTCGTCGACGCCCAGCAGTTCTCGAAGCTGCTCAGTGAGCGCGGCATCGCCAACGACGACACCGTGGTCCTCTACGGCGGCAACAACAACTGGTTCGCCGCCTACGCCTACTGGTACTTCAAGCTCTACGGCCACCAGGACGTCAAGCTGCTCGACGGCGGCCGCAAGAAGTGGGAGCTCGACGGGCGTCCGCTGTCCACCGAGACGGTGAGCCGGCCCGCCACCACCTACACCGCCAAGGACCCCGACCTCAGCATCCGGGCCTTCCGCGACGAGGTGATCGCCGCGATCGGCCAGAAGAACCTGGTCGACGTGCGCTCCCCCGACGAGTTCTCCGGCAAGATCCTCGCGCCCGCGCATCTGCCGCAGGAGCAGAGCCAGCGGGCCGGCCACATCCCCAGCGCCATCAACGTGCCGTGGAGCAAGGCGGCCAACGAGGACGGCACCTTCAAGTCCGACGAGGACCTGGCCAAGCTGTACGCCGAGGCGGGCCTGGACGGCGAGAAGGAAACCATCGCCTACTGCCGGATCGGCGAACGCTCGTCGCACACCTGGTTCGTGCTGCAGGAGTTGCTGGGACACAAGAACGTCAAGAACTACGACGGCAGTTGGACGGAATACGGTTCCCTCGTGGGAGCCCCTATCGAGTTGGGAAGTTAAATGTGCGCTCCTCCTAAACAAGGCCTGGCACTGCCCGCCGGCGTCGACCTGGAGAAGGAAACCGTCATCACCGGTCGCGTGGTCGACGGGTCCGGTCAGGCGGTCGGTGGGGCGTTCGTGCGTCTGCTGGACGCCTCGGACGAGTTCACCGCCGAGGTCGTCGCATCGGCCACCGGTGACTTCCGGTTCTTCGCCGCGCCCGGCACCTGGACGCTGCGCGCCCTGTCGAAGATCGGCAACGGTGACGCCACCGTCGCCCCGTCCGGCGCCGGCGTGCACGAGGTCGACGTCAAGGTCGCCTGAACGGCGAAAGTTTGCCTTCGCCGGGGCGCCACGCCCCGGCGAAGGTAATTTGACGCAGACTGTGAAAACACTGCGAATCGGTCTCTGATCGGTCACGATATGGTGACTTCCTGCGCGCCGGCGCCGGAAACCACCTTCGACAGGACCGACCATGAGAGTCACACATCTCTTCGCCATCGCTGCAGCCGCGGGTGTCGTCGGCCTTGCGGCCGCCCCCATCGCCGCCGCCGCGCCGGAGCAGGAATTCCTCGACGCCATCGCCGGCGAGGGCATCACGTGGGACCCCAACAACACCTCGGCGGTCATCGACACCGGCCACGCCGTCTGCACCGACTGGGACAACGGGTTCACCTTCTCCCAGGAGGTCGCCGAGCTCGTGACCGCGACCGGCTGGACACTCGAACAGTCCGGCGCGTTCATCGGCGCGTCGACCGGCGCGTTCTGCCCGCAGCACATGAACAAGATCGGCTGACCGACCGGAATCTCGCGTCGGCCGGCAGGTCGCTAGACTCACAGTCATGGTGCTGTTCTACGAACTCCTGCTGGTGGCGTGCACCGTGGTGATCACGTGGTTCGCGCTCTATGCGCTGTACCGCCTCATCACCGACGAGTCGTGAGCTCGCCCGACGCACCGGATGACGCCGGTTCCCTCTTCGGGACCACTGGGGACCGCGCGGTCGCGGCAGCCGCCGAGCGCGCCAAGGCCACTGCGGCGCGCAACATCCCGGCCTTCGATGATCTTCCGATGCCGTCGGACACCGCGAACCTGCGGGAGGGTGCGGGTCTCAACGACGCCCTGCTGGCACTGCTGCCGCTGGTCGGCGTCTGGCGTGGGGAGGGCGAGGGCAGAGACACCCACGGCGACTACCGGTTCGGTCAGCAGATCGTCGTCTCCCACGACGGCGGTGACTACCTGAACTGGGAGGCCCGGTCCTGGCGCCTCACCGAGGGCGGCGACTTCGATCGGATCGCGTTGCGCGAGACGGGTTTCTGGCGGTTCGTCGATGATCCGGCCGATCCGAGCGAGTCACAGGCCATCGAACTGCTGCTGGCGCATTCGGCCGGCTATGTCGAGCTGTTCTACGGCCGGCCGCTCAACCAGTCGTCGTGGGAACTGGTCACCGATGCACTGGCCCGCAGCAAGTCGGGCGTTCTGGTCGGTGGCGCGAAGCGGCTGTACGGGATCATCGAGGGCGGCGACCTCGCCTATGTCGAGGAACGCGTCGACGCCGACGGCGGACTGGTACCGCATCTGTCGGCGCGGCTGGCCCGCTACGCCGGCTAGCTGTTCGTCAGCCCCGACCGACGCCCTGGGGGAAGTCGCGGGGCGCAGAAGCCGACCGGGTCGCCGACGCCGCGCGTGAACGCCGCCGCACGGGTGGCGTCACGACAGGAACGGCGCCGCCCCCGGTCCGGCCAACCATTCCTTCTGCAGCCGGAACAGCACACCGTCGTCGCCGAGTTCGTCGACGGCCTCGGACACGCAGCGGGTCAGCGCACTGCCTTTGTCGAGCACGATGCCGAAGTGTTCGGCCTTGTCCGGGTTCGGCGGCAGCTGGCCGATGATGGTCGACCCCGGGATCTCGGCCTGCACGGCGAACGACGTCGGCAGATCGACCGTCAACGCGTCGATCTGACCGCCGACCAAGGCCGCCTTGGCGTCTTCGTTGTCGCGGTAGACGGCGACCTCCTGCTCACCGCCGATGCTGCGGGCGGCGTCGTAGCTGGTGGTGCCGAGCTGGGCACCCAGCCGCACGTCGCGCAGACCCTCCACGGTCGTGACGCCGGCCGCGGGCGACGACGGCACCGTGATGAACGCCTGCGTGACGTTGAAGTACGGCGACGAGAAGTCGACGGCCTGCTTGCGCTCCTCGGTGATCGAGAACTCGGAGAGGTTGGCGTCGAACGTCTTGGGTCCCGGCGCGAGGGCGGCGTTGAACGGGACCCGCACCCAGCGCACGTCCGCACGGCCGTAGCCCAGCCTTTCGGCGACGGCGTAGGCGACGGCCGATTCGAAACCCTGGCCGTTGGCCGGGTCGTCGTTGATGTACCAGGGCTGATACGCCGGCTGATCGGTGCCGAAGGTCAGCGTTCCCGGCGACAGCGTCGGCAATGAGTTCTTCTGACAGGCAACGGGTGCGGCGCTGCTGTCCGGCGCCGATCGGTCGGTGGGGGCGCAGCCGCTCAGCGCCGCGAGGACTGCGACGAACGGGATCACGATCGCTGGTGTGCGCATGCGCGGCATCCTCGCACAGATATGGAGCGGCCCCCGAGCCGTTGGATCCTGGTTGGACGGACCGGGGGCTCGGGGGCCGGGTGACTGCGGGGAATTCGCCAGCGCACTCAGTTCGGTGCGGAGACTCCCCTGGTGCTGCTAGCGGGCAGCCACCTCACATGTCCATAAGTCAATCAATTTGTCGGACCACCTCCCTTCCTGTGTACGAGCGACCGTACCCGCGGTCGCCCGGGTCGACAAGGGAATTTCGGTTCGCGCTCAGCGATCGCTGACGATGGCCGCGTCGATGAGGTCGGCGACCTCCGCGGCCAGCGGTGTCGGCCGCAGCGGCACCCCGTCGAGCGTGTGCACCCGCGCCCCGAGTGTGATGCTGGACACCAGCCAGACCCCCTCCGCCGCAACGAGATCCGCAGGCTGGAGCACCTGGTAGTCGCAGTCGTACCCCTTGTTCCTGGCGACGTCGAACAGGGCCTGCTGGGTGGTCCCGCGCAGGATCGGATACCACGGCGGCGGGGTCAGCAGGCCCAGTCTGCCGTCGTCCATACGGCGGGCGATGACCACCGTGGAACGGGGCCCCTCCAGCACGTGCCCCTCGGCGCTGACGAACACGACGTCGCCCGCGCCGTGACGCTCGGCATGCCGCAGTGCGGCCATGTTGATCGCGTACGACAGCGTCTTGGCGCCGGCCAGCAGCCATGGCAGGTCGGTGGCTCCGGTGGGCAGCCCCCGGGCCAGGGTCATCGCCGCCACCCCGTCCCGGCGGGCGGCGGCGACCCGTGCGGGCAGCGCCCCCAACGTCGCGTAACCCGTGGGCGGACGGCCGCCCTCCCTGCCGCGGCTGTACACCAGGCGCAGCACCCCCTCGCCGCCGCTCCAGTTCTGCACCGCGGTGTGCACCGCCGCGCGCCAGCGCTGCAGATCCGGTTCGGGCAGCTCCATCAGCGCCGACGATTGGGTGAGCCGGGTGAGATGGGCCTCGAGCAGACAGGGTCGGCCGTCACGCACCAGCAGCGTCTCGAAGATGCCGTCACCACGGACTGCGGCCAGGTCGTCGGCGTACAGCAGGGGCTGCTGCGGGTCGCGCAGTTCACCGTCGACGGTCACCACCACAGCCGGTCCGCTCGCCATGGCAGAGAAGCGTAGCGCCGTACGATCGAGGGATGTCAGCAGTTCCCGCGCCCGACGGCGGACCCGATGCCGGCGCCGTCTGGCACTACGGCGATCCGTTCGGCGAACAGCGCGCCGCAGCCGACTCGGCCGTCGTCATCGACCGGTCGCACCGCGCGACGCTCACGCTCACCGGCCCCGAACGGCGCTCGTGGCTGCACACCATCTCGTCGCAGCACGTGAGCGATCAGGCGGACGGCACGGTCACCGAGAATCTCAACCTCGACGGGCAGGGCCGGGTCGAGGACCACTGGATACAGGTGGAGCTGGGCGGAACGACCTATCTGGACACCGAACCGTGGCGAGGCGAACCGCTGGTGGCCTTCCTGCGTCGAATGGTGTTCTGGGCCGACGTGGCCATCGACCCCGCGGAGCTCGCGGTGCTGACCCTGCTGGGTCCCGCGCTGGCGGACACGCCGGTGCTCGACGCGCTCGGAATCGACGCGCTGCCCGCGGAGTCGACGGCCGTGGCGCTGCCGGAGGGCGGGTTCGTGCGCCGGGTCACGCCGGCCGGCGGCGTTGAACTCGACCTACTGGTCCCGCGTGATCAGGCCGCGGATCGGCGGCGCAGGCTGGAAGCGGCGGGCGTCCGGCCCGCGGGCGTGTGGGCCCATGAGGCACATCGGGTCACGGCGCTGCGAGCACGGCTCGGTGTCGACACCGACGAGCGCACGATTCCGCACGAAGTCGGGTGGATCGGGAAGGCTGTGCACCTGGACAAGGGCTGCTATCGCGGGCAGGAGACCGTCGCGCGAGTCCACAACCTGGGCAAACCGCCCCGGATGCTGGTGCGGCTACATCTCGACGGCTCGGGTGACCGGCCCGCCACCGGCGACCCGGTGCAGGCCGGGGGGCGGACGATCGGCCGGCTCGGCACGGTCGTGGACCACGTCGACGACGGTCCGATCGCCCTGGCATTGGTCAAGCGGGGGCTGCCGGCGGACACCCCGCTGATCACCGGCGGCGAGGTCGCCGCCGCCGCCGTGGTCGACTCCGACTCGCTGCCGCCGGCCGATACCGTGGGCGCCGGTCGCATCGCCGTCGAGCGCTTGCGGGGCGGCGCCCGGTGACGCTCATCACCGGCCGAAGGGTCTAACAGCGCGCCGCCCTCCGGGGCGGTAAGGTGTGGGCAGGACAATAACGACACTGGAGAATCGGAGCCGCCTGTCTACGGGCCGCTCCGTTATTGCGCGAGGGGGTCCCCTATGGGCCGCGGCCGGGCGAAGGCAAAGCAGACGAAGGTCGCTCGCGACCTGAAGTACAGCTCGCCTCAAACTGATTTCGAGCGGCTCCAGCGCGAGCTGGCGGGAGGTTCGGACGGCATCGAGCACCGCGACGGCGTATCCGATGACGAGTGGGCGCCCGAGGACGACTGGCGCCGCTAGTCCTTTCAGCTGTCAGAACCGCGGGTGCTGGCCCACAAGCTTCGCCCGCGGTTCATCTCTGCCGCCCTTCGTGACGGTCCCGAGGGTCCAGCAGTCGAGGTGACGCGCGGTCAGGATCGCCAGTGCGCGGTCGGTGTCCTCCGGCGCGACGACGGCGACCATGCCGACACCCATGTTGAACGTCTTCTCCATCTCGACGCGCTCGATGCGGCCGCGCTGGGCGATCATCCCGAAGACCGGTGCCGGCGTCCACGTCCCGCGGTCCAATTCGGCCATCAGCCCGTTGGGCACGACACGCTCGAGATTTCCGGCCAAGCCGCCACCGGTGACGTGGCAGAACGTCCTGACCTGGGTTTCCGCGGCCAGTGCCAGGCAGTCCTTGGCGTAGATGCGGGTGGGTTCGAGCAGCTCTTCGCCGAGCGTGCGGCCGAACTCCTCGACATGGCCGGCGAGGTTCATCCGGTCGATCTCGAGCAGCACCTTGCGCGCCAGTGAGTATCCGTTCGAGTGCAGCCCCGATGAACCGAGGGCGATGATCACGTCACCGGGCCGCACCCGGTCCGGGCCCAACACGTCGTCGGCCTCCACGACCCCGACGCCGGTGGCCGAGATGTCGTAGTGGTCCGGTGCCATCAGGCCGGGGTGTTCGGCGGTCTCGCCGCCCAGCAGCGCGCAGCCGGCGATGACGCAGCCCTGGGCGATACCGGACACCAGCTCGCTGACGCGTTCGGGCACGGTGCGCCCGACGGCGATGTAGTCCTGCAGGAACAGCGGCTCTGCACCGCAGACCACGAGGTCGTCGACGACCATGGCGACCAGGTCGAGTCCCACGGTGTCGTGCTTGTCCATCGCCTGGGCGACGGCCAGTTTGGTGCCGACGCCGTCGGTCGACGAGGCGAGAACCGGTTCGCGGTAGCCACCGCGCAGCGCGAACAGACCGGCGAATCCGCCCAGCCCGCCACGCACCTCGGGCCGGGTGGCCTTGGCGGCGAGTGGTTTGAACAGCTCGACGGCGCGGTCACCTGCTTCGATGTCCACTCCGGCCGACGCGTAGGAGATGCCGTGTTGTTCGGCGCGCTCGGTCATCGACTGAAAGGCTACCGGTCGGGGTGCCGACCTGGTGCAGGTCGTCCCCAACATGTGAGACCGTTGGCCCCCATGCACCCCATGCGCCCAGTAGTCGCCGTCGCCGCAGTCGCCGCGTCGGTCGTCTTCGCCGCTCCGGGCGGCGCCACGCCACCCCGGGACGCCGAGGGAACCGTCATCTGGGAGATGACCGACGGTTCGGGACCGGAGGCGAAGGACTACGTCTTCCGCGAGGTCACCATCGCGCCGGGCGGCAGCACCGGATGGCACTCCCACTCCGGCGAGCTGTTCGCCACGGTCAAGGAGGGCATCCTCATGCACAACCGGGCCGACTGCTCGGTCGACGGCATCTACGTCACCGGTCAGGACATCGCCGAGAAGGGCGGACCCGGCTACGTCCACATCGGCCGCAATGTCGGGCCCGGTCCGCTCGTGCTGCAGATTCTCTACATCAATCCGGCGGGTGCTCCCCTGTCGCAGGATGCGCCGGACCCCGGCTGTGGGTTTGCCTGAGGGTCGCGGCGGTCATCCTTGCGTCCACCGGCTCCGAATAACCGGAGATGGTGAAGAACAATGGAGGCCCGGTGCCCGAAGAACAGATCCGCTGCCTGGTCACGGGTGCCACCGGTTACATCGGTGGCCGGTTGGTGCCGGCCCTGCTCGACCGCGGCCACCAGGTCCGCGCGATGGCACGCACCCCGGACAAGCTGGCGAAGAAGCCGTGGCGCGATCGCGCAGAGATCGTGCAGGCCGACCTCACCGACCCCGAGTCCCTGGTGGCGGCGTTCCAGGGCACCGACGTCGTCTACTACCTGGTGCACTCGATGGGCACGTCGAAGGACTTCGTCGCCGAGGAGGCGCAGTCGGCGCACAACGTGGTCGACGCCGCGAAGCGGGCCGGGGTGCGGCGGCTGGTGTATCTGAGCGGTCTTCACCCCGAGAACACGGACCTGTCCGACCATCTGGGGTCGCGCACCGAGGTCGGTGAGATCCTGATCGACTCCGAGGTCGAGACCGTGATCCTGCAGGCGGGCATCGTCATCGGAACGGGGTCGGCGTCCTTCGAGTTGATCCGTCACCTCACCGACCGGTTGCCGATCATGACGACGCCCAAGTGGGTGCACAACAAGATCCAGCCGATCTCGATTGACGACGCGCTGTACTACCTGGTCGACGCCGCGACCGCGGAGGTGCCGAAGTCCCGCACCTGGGACATCGGCTGCTCGGATGTGCTCGAGTACGGCGAAGCGATGCAGATCTATGCCGATGTGGCCGGCCTGCGGCCCCGGCGGTTCGTGGTGCTCCCCTGGTTGACCCCGACGCTGGCGAGCCGCTGGGTGGGTCTGGTGACACCGATTTCATCGGGTCTGGCGCGGCCGCTGGTCCAATCGCTGGAGTACGACGCGGTCATGCACGAACACGACATCGACTCGATCATTCCGCCTCCGCCCGCCGGGCTGACCAGCTACCGCGACGCGGTACGCCAGGCGCTCGAGGAGGACGGCACCGCCGCCAAGGGCAGCCGGCGGCAGCTGTTGCGGTTCAGCCCGGTTGCCGCTCAGTAGCTGATCAGGGACGGCGCAGCGCGGAGACGTTGTCGTTGGCCGACTGCAGCGGAATGCCGTTTCGGGCAGCAGTGGCCAGCATGTGCTCGACGACGTTCTTACCGAGGGCGGATTCACCGGGCAGTTCGATCGGATAGGTGCCGCTGAAGCATGCGGTGCACAGCCGTGATGCCGGCTGCTCGGTCGCCGCGATCATGCCCTGCTGGGAGATGTAGCCGAGGGTGTCGGCGCCGATCGCCCGACGCACCGCCTCGAGCATCTCGTCCTCGTCCTCGACCGCGTTGGCGATCAACTCGGCGGGGGTGGCGAAGTCGATGCCGTAGAAGCAGGGCCACTTCACCGGCGGTGACGCGATGCGGACGTGTACCTCGACGGCGCCGGCCTCGCGCAGCATCCGGATCAGCGCCCGCTGGGTGTTGCCGCGAACGATGGAGTCGTCGACGACGATCAGCCGCTTGCCACGGATGACTTCTTTGAGCGGGTTGAGCTTCAGCCGGATACCCAGCTGCCTGATCGTCTGGGACGGCTGGATGAAGGTGCGTCCGACGTAGGCGTTCTTCATCAGGCCCTGGCCGTAGGGGATGCCCGAGCCCTGCGCATAGCCGACCGCCGCCGGGATGCCGGATTCGGGCACACCGATCACCAGGTCGGCGTCCACCGGCTTCTCGCTGGACAGCCGGCGGCCGATGTCCACGCGGGTGGCATGCACCGACCGCCCGGCGATCGTGCTGTCCGGGCGGGCCAGGTAGACGTACTCGAACACGCAACCTTTCGGCGTCGGGTTCGCGAAGCGGGTGGAGCGCACGCCGTCGGCGTCGATGGCGAGCAGCTCACCGGGTTCGATGTCCCGCACGAAGGACGCGCCGACGATGTCCAGCGCTGCGGTCTCCGACGCGACCACCCATCCGCGGTCCAGCCGGCCCAGCGACAGCGGGCGGATGCCGTAGGGATCGCGGGCCGCATACAGGGTGTTCTCGTCCATGAAGGTCAGACAGAACGCACCGCGGACCGTCGGCAGCAGCTCCAGGGCGGCCTGTTCGAGCGTCGCGTCGGCCGCGCCGTGGGCCAGCAGCGCCCCCAGGATGTCCGAGTCGGTGGTCGCCGCGCCGGGTGTCCGCGGATTGATCAGCCCGGCCTCCCTGGCGCGCGCTGCGAGCTCGGTGGTGTTGACCAGGTTGCCGTTGTGTCCCAGCGCGACGCCGGTCCCAGCGGCGGTGTTGCGGAACACCGGTTGGGCGTTCTCCCAGGTGGTGGAGCCGGTGGTGGAGTAACGGCAGTGCCCGACGGAGACGTGGCCGGGCATGGCCGCCAGCGTCTGCTCGTCGAACACCTGGCTGACCAGTCCGAGGTCTTTGAACACCAGCACCTGGGACCCGTCGGCGACCGCGATGCCCGCGGCTTCCTGTCCACGGTGCTGCAGCGCGTAGAGGCCGTAGTACGACATCTTGGCCACGTCTTCGCCGGGGGCCCAGACGCCGAAGACGCCGCACTCCTCGCGGGGTTCGGTTTCGGTCTCGGTGGCGTGCTCGAGCGCTTCGGGGCCGGTCACGATAGGGCTGCTCCCAGGGGGCGGTGGAGGATGCTGCTCAGTCTACGGTCAACGCGGGCGAACAAAGGAATCGAACGGACGGTGTCGCCGTCTTCGGTTCAACCGTTGTATTCCACTGCGCATTTCCGCTCACACCGGCCTATCCGCGTCGCGGGTGTGATCCCGATCGCAGTCAACCGTCGAGGGTGACCAGGGGGAGCCAGTTCGCGATCTCTGCGGCGCGGCTGCCCGACGCCTGCAGGGCGGCGCGGCCGAGCGCCTCGTCGAACGACAGCAGTCCGGTCGCGAGCCGCAACCAGGTGCGCGGATCGGTCTCCACGACGTTGGGCGGATTACCCCGGGTGTGGGTCGGGCCGCTGACACATTGCACCGCCACGAACGGCGGTACCCGTACCTCGACCGTCGCTCCGGGTGCCGAGGCGGCGAGCGTGCGCGCGGTCAACCGGACGGCGTCGGCGATCTGTGCGCGCGGCGGCTCGGCGGCGGTGTCGTCGCGCAGCCAATCCGCGACCGCGGTGACCGCGCTGCGGGTCAGGACCGGATCGGCGGTGCGGCGGCTGGCCATGACTTCAGTGTTCCCGGTCCGGGACCCGCTGCACGAGCAGGGCCGCCACCGCGCCCGCCTCGTTGACCGCCAGGTGTGCCAGCAGCGGCGCGGCCAGGCTGCCGGAGCGCGCCGCCAATGCGGCGAACACCCAGCCGGCGGCCGCGGTGACCGCCACGGTGCGCAGCACCGGTTCGCCGGCCGCACGGGCGTCGGCGATGTGCGACAGCCCGAAGGTCGCCGACTGGACCAGCCGGCCGGTGGACGGCCCGAACGCGTCGACGCAAAGGTGCGTGAGGGCGCCCCGGTAGGACGCCTCCTCCGCCCAGGCGGTGCCCAGCGGGATGCGCAGCAGCAGCCACCGTGCGGCGGCGCCGTCGGGCAGCCGCCGTTCGGCCATCGTGTCCCGTACCGCGGGCAGTGCCGCGCCTGCGGCGACAGCGGTGGCGACCGTCGCCGCGGCGACCGTCCCCGAGCGCAGGCCCAACCACAGCGCCGGCGGTGCCAGCCCGAGCGGGGCCCGTGCCCACGCCGCCAGAGCGGTGCCGATCGCCGCGTTGGCGAACGGATGCACGGTCGGCCGCAACCGCGGGCTCACGAAACTCCAGGCCACCAGCGCCGCCGCGATACCCGACGCCCGTACCCGCTTGCGCTGCATCAATATTCAGGCTCAACTGACTGCAGCGCCGCCCGGATGCGTTCGGTGTCGGCCGGCGTCCAGCCTGGCGGAGGCGCCACCGCGGCCCAACCGTCGAGCACCGACTCTCCGTAGTTGTGGCCGTGACCGCCAGGCACCCCGGCCGCGTTGGTCATATCGGCACTCACCTGCCAGAACGTGATGATCGGATACCAGCGCATCGACGCGGTGCGATCTCGTCCGGGTGGCTCCTCGAGCCAGTCCGGGCGCGCGGTCAGCAGGTCCGGTGTCCACCAGACGATCGGATCGCTCGCGTGCTGCAGGAACAGCACGCGCGTGCCCTCCCAGACGCCTGCGGTGTCACGCGCGATCTCGCCGGGATCGGTGGCCTGGGAGAACCGCACCGTGCGGCCGCCGTCGTAGCGGGGCTGCACCTCCGGTGTGCCGGGGTCGCGGCGCGCGACGATCGCGCTCCACAGCGGGCTGGCGTTGGGCGGGCCCACCCACAGCACCGACGAGAACCCCTTCTGCGCGATGTCGGGCAGCCAGTCGAACGCACCCTGCCCCGCCATCGAACCGAGGCTCTCCCCGTAGAGGACCAGCTTCGGGCGCCGGTCGGGGGGGCGCTGCGCCCATCGCTGCTGCACGGCGTCGATCAGCATGCGTCCCGATTCCATCGACTTCTGTTGATCGCCCAGAAACGAGATCCAGCTCGGCAGATAGGAATACTGCATCGCGACGATGGCGGTGTCGCCGTTGTACATCAGTTCCAGTGCCCGCGCAGCGACCGGGTTCACCCAGCCGGTGCCGGTGGTCGGCACGATGGCCAGCACGGCTCGGTCGAACGCGCCGGTGCGCTCCAACTCGCTGAGCAGCACGGCGATTCGCTGATCGTCGGTCGGGGCGGTCTGCAGTCCGGCGTAGGCGCGGACCGGTTCACGGGCGGGCCTGCGGTTGATCCGCTCGAGCTTCGCGACGTCCGGACCGGAGGCCACGAAGTTGCGACCCTGGAAGCCGAGGGTGTCCCATGGCGCGAAGGACTCCGGGCTCCCGGACTTCTCGGGTTCGACCGGTTGGCTGATGCCGTTTCGAGTCGTCGAGTTCTGCGGTTGGAAAACCCGGCTGGCCCCGGCCAGGAACCCCTGCAGCAGAACGCCGTTGACCAGCGTCACGATCAGGACCACGACCACCGCCGTGCCGATCAGCAGGGCCACCTCGTCGTTCAGCCGCCACCGGCGGATCTGCCAGCGCGCCAGCGTCTTGATGGCGTCGAGCACCACTCGGGCGACGGCGACACACGTGCCGCCCACGAGGGCGGCGACCAGCAGGACGCGGAGATAACCGAGCGCCTCCGGGCCCGGGGTGCCCATCTCGGCCGAGGCCTGCCGCTGCCAGGCGGTGGCCGGGACGATCATCAGCAGGCTGGCCGCCGACGCCAGGACGACGACGGCGACCTTCGCGGCGTAGAGCACCCGGCGCGACGGCGGCCACCAGGTCCGGCGGCGAAGAACGAAGCAGCTCAACATCTTTGCAATGAAGACACCGATTCCGTAGCCGATGGCCGCGTTGAGGCCGCCAATCAGTCCACCGAACAGCCAGTCGCGCGGCAGCAGCGACGGTGTCAGCGACAGGCAGAAGAACAGGGCGCCGAAACCCACCCCGACGAAGTCGAGTCTGACCAGCCCCCATGCCCACACGAGCAGCGGGTGTTGGGTTTCGGCGGGTGCCCTCACCCGAACAAGCCTGGGAGCACGCCCTCCGACGTGCGGCGCAGTTCGTCGAGTGTGACCGTGAACTGACCCTGGACCTCGACGGCGTCTGCGGCCTGATCGACGACCCCGATCCGCGCGGCGGGCAGGCCACGCGCCTCGCACATCGCCCGGAACCGGCTCTCCTCGGTGCGGGGCACAGCGACGAGTACACGGCCCGCCGACTCGCTGAACAGGAAGGTGAACGCCGCCGTACCCTGCTGCGAGTCCTCGGGAAGCACGATGCGGCAACCGGTTTCGCCTGCCAGCGCTGACTCGACGATGGCTTGGATGAGGCCGCCCTCGCTGATGTCGTGGGCGGCGGAGACCAGTCCGTCGCGCGATGCGGCGGTGAGGACTTCGGCGAGCAGCTTCTCTCGCCCCAGATCGACGCGCGGCGGCAGACCACCGAGGTGGTCAGCGGTGACCTGCGCCCATATCGACCCGTCGAATTCGTCGTGGGTGTCGCCGAGCAGCATCAGGGTCTCCCCCGGCTCGGTGCCGAATCCGGTCGGTATGCGGCGCCGGACATCGTCGAGCACCCCCAGCACACCGACGACCGGCGTCGGCAGGATGGCGGTGCTTCCCGTCTGGTTGTAAAAGCTGACGTTGCCGCCGGTGACCGGAATGCCAAGGGCCGCACAGCCGTCGGCGAGCCCGCGCACCGCCTGGGAGAACTGCCACATCACCCCGGCGTCCTCGGGGGAGCCGAAGTTCAGGCAGTTGGTCACTGCGACCGGGGTGGCGCCGGTGACCGCGACGTTGCGGTAGGCCTCGGCCAGGGCGAGCTGCGCGCCGGTGTAGGGATCGAGCGCCGTGTAGCGGCCCGATGCGTCGGTCGACACGGCGATGCCGCGGCCGGTTGCCTCGTCGATGCGCAGCACACCGCCGTCGGCGTGCTCGGCGAGCACGGTGTTGCCGCGCACGTAGCGGTCGTACTGCTCGGTGATGTATCCCCGGCTGCACAGATGGGGGCTGCCGATCATGGCCAGCAGCGTCGCGCGCAGCTCGTCACCGGTGGTGGGCCTGGGGAGCGCCGCCGAGGTGTCGGCGTTGAGCGCGTCCTGCGAGTCGGGGCGCACCACAGGGCGCTCGTAGACGGGGCCCTCATGCGCGACCGTGCGCGGGGGGACGTCGACGACTGTTTCGCCGTGCCAGGTGATCTCGAGCCGGTCGCCGTCGGTCACCTCACCGATGACGGTGGCCAGCACCTCCCATTTGCGGCAGACCGCGAGGAACGCCTCGACGTTGTCCGGGGTGACGACCGCGCACATGCGTTCCTGAGATTCGCTCGACAGGATCTCCGCCGGTGTCATGTTGGCCGCGCGCAACGGGACCCGTTCCAGCTCGACGCGCATTCCGCCGTCGCCAGCCGAAGCCAATTCACTTGTCGCGCAGGATAGTCCGGCACCACCCAGGTCCTGGATACCGACCACCAGACCGGCGGCGTACAGCTCGAGACAGCATTCGATGAGCACCTTCTCCATGAAGGGATCACCGACCTGGACCGAAGGCAGCTTCTTGCGTCCCGTGGAGCCGGATTCGTCACCGCCGAACGTCTCCGAGGCCAGCACCGACACCCCTCCGATGCCGTCGAGCCCGGTCCTCGCCCCGAACAGGATGATCTTGTTGCCGGCGCCCGAGGCGAAGGCGAGGTGCAGATCCTCCTTGCGCATCGCCCCGACACAGAGCGCATTGACCAGGGGGTTGCCCGCGTACGACGGGTCGAAGACGGTCTCACCGCCGATGTTGGGCAGGCCCAGCGAGTTGCCATAGCCGCCGACACCCCGCACCACGCCGTCGAGCACCCGCCGGGTGTCGGGAGCGTCGGCGGCGCCGAATCGCAGTTGATCCATCACGGCCACCGGGCGGGCGCCCATGGCCATGATGTCGCGGACGATGCCGCCGACGCCGGTGGCCGCACCCTGGTACGGCTCGACGTAGGACGGGTGGTTGTGGGACTCCACCTTGAAGGTGACCGCCCACCCGTCGCCGATGTCGACGACGCCGGCGTTCTCGCCGATGCCGGCGAGCATGGCCGACCGCATCTCCTCGGTGGTCGTCTCGCCGAAGTAGCGCAGATGCACCTTCGACGACTTGTACGAGCAGTGCTCGCTCCACATCACCGAGTACATGGCCAGTTCGGCGTCGGTGGGCCTGCGGCCGAGGATGTCGCGGATGCGCTGGTACTCATCCTCCTTGAGACCCAGCTCACGAAACGGCTGCGGTTGGTCGGGGCTGGCGGCAGCCCGCTCGACGGTGTCGGTGGGGGCAAGCTCCTGCATCACGCGGACAGTCTATTTCCCCTCGGCGCCGGCCTGCGCCTCGCGCGTGCGGGCATGGGCGCGGGCCACGGCGGGGGCACCCGCCCCATGGAGCACGATGCTGCTCAGCACGGCCACCACGGTCACCAGCACGACCACCTGTTCGTCGCCACCCTCGAGGGCGTTGAACGCCAGCAGACCGAACACGATCGACGTGGTGCCCCGCGGCCCCAGACCCCCGACCAGCAGCCGTTCCCGCCAGGTCAGGCGGGAGCCGAGCAAGCTCAGCACCACGGGGACGATGCGCACCACCGTCAGCGCCAGCAGACAGAACACCACCACACCGACGGACACACCACCCTGCAGGGCGATCACCGAGACCGCCCCGAAGGCCAGCCACATCACCATGGCAAGCAGGAAACCGACGTCGTCGACCAACTCCAGTTCGACCCGGATGTCGTGTGATCGCCGCAGGTTGTTCAGTGCGATGCCGCAGACGAACGCCGCGACGAACCCGTTGCCGCCGGCCGACAGGCTCAGCCCGAACGCCAGCAGCGGCGCGGCGACCAGCAGCAGACGAGCGGACTGGTGGGTCATCCACTGCCGCCGCTGGGCCGCGTTGGCCGCGACCGCCAGCGCGGCCCCGACCGCGAGGCCGACCAGCACGGCGATGAGCGCTTCGGGCACCGCGTGCCCGAGCGCTTCGAGCGGGGTGTCGGCGCCACTGGCCTGCTCGGCCAGCACCAGCGCGAAGATGAACAGGGGTGAGACGATGCCGTCGTTGTAACCGGCCTCGACGTTGAGCAGGTTGCGGACCCGGACGGGGATCCGGGCATCACGCAGGATCGACGCCGCGGGCGCGAAGTCGATGGGTACCACGATGCAGGCGATCACGACGAGGACGCCCACCGGCAGCCCGGGGAGCAGCCACCACCCGAGCACCATCGCGGCGACGAGGCTCAGCGGCATCGCGAGGAACAGCAGCCGCATCGCGGCGCGGGGCTGCCCCCCGAACAGCCCACCGCGCACATCGGTGGCGTCGACGAACAGCAGGACCGCCAGGATGATCTCGGCGACGTGTTCGGCGGCGCCGGTGTTGAGGGTGACCGAGACCTTGTCGTCGGCGGTCAGTCCGACGGCGACGCCGGCCAGCACCATCACCATCGGGGCGGTCAGCCGCCACGCCTCCATGCGGCGCCCGAGTAGCGACCACACGGCCAGCACTCCCGACGCGGCGATCAATGACAGCAGCACGGCCGCGACCCTTCCAGCGTGCGGGCGGAACTACCCGCCGGCCACGCAGAAGGCGTTGCCGGCCGGATCGGCCAGCACCACCCAGCTGAACTCCTCGCCGAAACTGTTGCGGCCGGTCTCGGTCGCGCCCAGGCCGACCAGCCGGGCGACCTCGGCCTCCAGATCGGCGGCGGCGAAGTCGAGGTGGACCCGGTTCTTCCCCGGCGTCGGGTCGGGAACCTTCTGGAAGCCCAGCCGCGGCCCGCTTTCCTGCACCACCACCACGAACTCTCCCGGGGCGAACGCGTTCATCTCGCCGGCGACCGCCTGGGCCCACCATCCGGCCAGCGCATCGGGGTCGTCGCAGTCGATCGTGATCATCTCCACGGTCAGCGCCATGGCCGCACTGTAGATCACACCGGTGACAGAAACGCCCGTAATGCCGAGGAGTAAGCGCCGACGTCCTCGGCGCCCATCAGCTCCCGCGCCGAGTGCATCGCCAGCTGCGCGGCGCCCACGTCGACGGTGGGGATGCCGGTGCGCGCGGCGGTCATCGGACCGATGGTGGACCCGCACGGCAGATCGGCGCGATGCTCGTAGCGCTGCAGCGGCACGCCGGCCTGCGCGCACGCCAGCGCGAACGCTGCTGCGGTGCGACCGTCGGTGGCGTAGCGCAAGTTGGGCTGGACTTTGAGCACCGGACCGGCGTTGACCTCGATGAGATGGCCGGGCTCATGGCGCTCGGGGTAGTTGGGGTGCGTCGCGTGAGCCATGTCACCGGAGGCGACCATCGACGCCGACAGCCGTCGCAGCAGGTCTTCGCGTTGTCCGCCGGCGGCCAGCGTGATGCGTTCGAGCACGGTCGGCAACAGATCGGACTGCGCACCGTGGTCGGACGTCGAGCCCACCTCCTCGTGGTCGAACAGCGCGAGCACCGGCACCACCGGACCCGGCCGGACGGCCAGCAGCGCCTCCAGCCCGGCATAGCAGGTGGCCTGATTGTCCAGGCGTGGCGCGCTCACGAGTTCACGGTCCGCGCCGACCAGCGTGGCGGCCGTCAGGTCGTGGGTCATCAGGTCGGCGGCCAGCACGTCGGCCGGGGACACACCGGCGTGGTCGGCGACGTGGTCGACGAAGGAGCGCGCACCGCCGCCCACTCCCCAGACGGCGTTGACGTGACGCTGCGGGTTGAGTTCGACGCCCTTGCGGTCCTCGGAGAGGTGGATCGCCAGCTGCGGCACCCGCAGGATCGGTTCGTCGATGCGGACCAGCCGGTCCTGCACGATGTCCCCGACCCGGATCGACAGCCGGCCGCTGACCCCCAGATCGCGGTCGAGCCAGGAGTTCAGCCAGGCGCCGCCGTAGGGCTGCAGGGCGACCACCCGCCACCCGGACACGAACCGGTCGGGGTGCTGTTTGACCCTCAGGTTCGGGCTGTCGGTGTGGCCGCCGACGATGCGGAACGGCGCTGCGGGATCGATCCCGGTACGCCAGGCGACCAGCGATCCGGCCCGCACCGTGAAGTAGTCACCCGGCGCCGCCGGCCAGGCGTCGCCTTCGGCCAGCTCGTCGAATCCTTCGGCGCGGAGCCGCTCGGCGACGGTGGCGCAGAGGTGGAACGGCGACGGAGACGCGTCGATGAAGGTGCACAGGTCCTGGGGGCTAGCTGCCATCTTTCCATCTTCGCCTTGCCCGCAATGATCTTGAAGCTAGGGTCAACGGTGTGCCCGAAGTGCTGCCCCAACCGGTGCTCGCGCCGCTGACACCGGCCGCGGTCTTCCTCATCGCGACCATCGACGAGGGCGGCGCAGAGGAGGTGCACGATGCGCTGCCCGGCATCTCGGGTTTGGTGCGCGCCATCGGATTTCGGGATCCCACCAAGCACCTGTCCGTGGTGACCTCGATCGGCTCCGACGCGTGGGACCGGCTGTTCGCCGGACCGCGGCCCGCGGCACTGCATCCGTTCGTCGCGCTGGACGGCCCGCGTCATCACGCCCCGTCGACTCCAGGGGATCTGCTGTTCCACATCAGGGCCGAGTCGATGGATGTGTGCTTCGAGCTCGCGATGAAGCTCACCGAGGCGATGTCCGGCGCCCTGACGATCGTCGACGAGGTGTACGGCTTCAAATTCTTCGACAACCGCGACCTGCTCGGCTTCGTCGACGGCACCGAGAACCCGGACGGGCCGCTGGCCTCGAGCGCCACCCAGATCGGCGAGGAGGACGCCGGGTTCGCGGGCGGCTGCTATGTCCACGTGCAGCGCTACCTGCACGATATGGCGGCGTGGAACGCGCTGACGGTCGAAGATCAGGAGCGGGTGATCGGGCGGACCAAGCTCGACGACATCGAACTGGGCGACGACGTGAAGCCGGCGAATTCGCATCTGGCTCTCAACGTGATCGAGGACGCCGACGGTAACGAGCTGAAGATCGTGCGGCACAACATGCCGTTCGGTGAAGTCGGTCGCGGCGAATTCGGCACGTTCTTCATCGGCTACTCCCGTACTCCGACAGTCACCGAGCGGATGCTGACCAACATGTTCATCGGTGATCCGCCCGGCAACACCGACCGCATCCTGGACTTCTCCACCGCGGTGACCGGGTCGATGTTCTTCACCCCCACCGTCGACTTTCTCGACGACCCCCCGCCACTGCCGGTTGCGGCCACCCGTGGCGACGGCTCGCTGGCCGTCGGCAGCTTGAAAGGAATCCGATGAACAACCTCTACCGCGATCTCGCTCCGGTGACCGAGGCGGCGTGGACCGCGATCGAGCAGGAGGCGACGCGAACGTTCAAGCGCCACATCGCCGGTCGTCGGGTGGTCGACGTCAGCGACCCGAGTGGCCCGGTCACCGCGGCCGTATCGACGGGTCATCTGCGTGAGGTGACGCCGCCCGGTGACGGTGTGCTCGCGCAGGTGCGTGAGAGCAGGCCACTGGTGCGGCTGCGGGCACCGTTCACGGTGTCACGCAACGCCATCGACGATGTCGAGCGCGGCGCGCAGGATTCGGACTGGGACCCGGTCAAAGAGGCGGCGAAGAAGCTCGCGTTCGCCGAGGACCGGGCGGTTTTCGAGGGCTACCCGGCAGCGTCCATCCAGGGCATTCGCACGTCGACGTCGAACCCCCTGCTGCGGCTGCCCGAGAATCCACGAGAGATGGCCGATGTCGTCGCCCAGGCCTTGTCCTCGCTACGGCTCGCCGGCGTCGACGGTCCGTATTCGGTGCTGTTGTCGGCCGACGTCTACACCAAGGTCAGCGAGACGACCGAGCACGGCTACCCGATCCTCGAACACCTCAACCGGCTCGTCGACGGCGAGATCATCTGGGCGCCGGCGATCGACGGCGCGTTCGTGTTGTCAACCCGCGGTGGCGATTTCGATCTCCAGCTCGGCACCGATGTGTCGATCGGCTACCTGAGCCACGATGCGGACACGGTGCAGCTGTATCTCGAGGAGACGCTGACGTTCCTGTGCTACACCGCCGAGGCATCGGTTGCGCTGTCATGACGCCAGCCCCGGCGAGCGCACTCATCTGTACGGCGGCACGCCGCGAGACGCGAGCGATATCGTCCCGCTGGCGATACGTCTAACTCGGCGCGACCAATGAGAACAGCCTGTCGTTGGTGCGCTGGACCAACGTGGTGTTGACCTTCCATACTTCTTTGGCCTCATGAGCCGCGGAGCCCGGAATCGACCACAGGATCTCGCAGGTTGCGAGGTCCACACCCTGAGCCGGCGTACCTTCGCCCAGCGCGACGGCCACTTCACCATCGGAGGCAATGTAGTACGCTCCGAGACTTTCACCTTCGCAGGTCTTCCCGGGGGCACCGGTATTCAGCTCGAACTGCTGCCATATCCGGTTCTCCGGGTCCGCCGCAAGATAGAACCGCGATCCGATCAGCCGGGCGCTCGTCGCGGGAACCGACGGCGGAAGTTCGAGGAGCTGACGACCATCGAGGGTGAAGAGCTCGCGAGTTCGCTTGGCCGAGACCATCGGAATGTCAACTGAACCGCTGTCGAGTTCACCGCGGACGGACAGCTCGGCCAAGCGTGCACCCGTGTCGTCGAAGAACGCCACGTGTTCTTCGAACGGGTCTTCGGCCGGTGCGAACTCGTAGCCGAAACCGCCGGGATACACCACGGCCCGTCCCAGCTGAACACCCTGCGGTGCAGCTGGATTGACGACTCTGCCGTCAACAACCGAGAAGACGACGTCGGCGACCTCGCCGCTGCCCTGGATTGCCAGCGTCGAGGGTGGAATGGTTGAGTTCGGCCTGGAGAACTGCGTCGGCAGAATCCCGTCGCCCGGGACGAACCAGGTCAACTCGCCACGCTTACCCACGCCGTGTACGCCTTCACCCATTACAGCGGCGATCGCGTAATCGCCGACCTGTTGGAGCCGGGGTTGGCCCGGCGATCCGGCCACCCGCAGCTCGGTGGGACCGTCGTAGGTGAGCGCGCCCGCCGATGTGTCGACCACCCAGGCTGTCGACGGCGCGTTCAGGTCGGGGCCTTGCCGCACGCACAACACCATCGGTGGGCCGTTGACATAGCAGTTGAAATCCGCGGCCTCACCCGACGGTCCGAGCCGCACCGGCCCGAAGCTGCGCTGACCGTTCGTAACGTCGATACCCACGAGAGACCATCCCTCATCGGTGATGCCGAGGAAGACGCCTCGGTCACCGACGTTTCCGATCGGGCGGAGAACCGTACTCTGCGGAAGGCCGAGTTCAAGAACCGTGACCGTCCATCCCGGCACCGGCTCCTGACGCATCGACGATGACAACAGGATCTGATCCGGAAGAACCGGGCCCGGGTCTTCCGGCTCGGGTTGGCCGTTGGTCGTGTTCCCGGTGCAGCCCACCGACACCGCGACGACCGCGCTTACCAACCAGCGCAGGAAGCGCGACGGAAAAGGACGTGTCGACGTCATCAGACGGTCCCGGTTTGGGAATCGAATCGTGTGGCCGCGCGGCCATCCGACAACTCGCCGCGGTCGTCGGGGTTCCGCCAATAGAAGCGCATCAGTTCCCTCAACGCCCGCCCCCCGGGGGTGTACCAATCGGTCGGGACGTCTCGTACGTGGCCATCACCGGTCATGATGTAGGTCGCTCCGGTCGAGTGACGTCCCTTCCTCGGTCTGTCGGCGATGTCTGTGACCTCATCCCAGGATCGTTTCGCAGTGGTCATCGTGTTGCCCGTCTCGAGCCCGTCTGCCGAAAGTCGCAAGTAACTCGTTCCACGTCGCCTGATGATCTGCCACAAACTGAGGACACCCACCACGACCCCTGCCGCGCAGACGACGACGAAGTATCGCTGGTTTCCACTGGCGACCTCGATCTCGAGCATGTCCAGTGGAGCGAAGACGGCGTAGCACGCCATGCCGAGGAATGCACCGCACGTCGCAGCCGTGAGAAGCGCGTCGACCCGCCTGTCTGGCCGGATCAACGTCGCATCATCGTGACTCGCCACCCGCGGCGTCACCCTTCGTGTCGCCACGACGAGGAGCATGGCCACCAGCCCACAAGTGAACAGCGCAAAGCCCAATGCCACGAGTGCTGATAGCAATTCGCCGCGCGCGATGAAGATGACCGTCCAGGCGAGGCAGAACAAGCCGAAGGGTCCGAAGACGACGCAGAGAAACACCGCAGCGATCGATGTCTTCACGGTCCGCACATCACATTTCCGACCAACTTGCCCACATAACCGAAGACGAACCCACCGGCGACGTTGGCGCCCATCGCGGCGAAGGGCCCGACTCCGGGCACAGCTCCCACCGCAACGGTGGTCGCAATGCCACCGGCGAATCCGATTCCGCCGGACCAGGTGGCGACGCACTGCTCGTACACCGTGTCGGCCGTGTACACGCCGAGGGCCGCCTGAGCGATGCCCATCGCCGGACCTCCCCACTTCGCACCGGCTTTCAACCCGTCGAGCACAGGGGCGCTCAGACCCTGGATGCCCCTACCGGCTTGCACCTCCAGTCCCGACAGCGCTCCCCCGGCCAGCGTGGGAATCGGATCCTGAAAGAACGAGTCCGGCAACACCGCGTATCCACCGTCGGGCGTGGTGCAATGGCCGGATTGGGTGCCATCCGGATTCTGCGAAATGTCGATCTTCGTACCGCCGGCGTACCACACCTCGGTGAGCTTGCCGCCGTCCTCCCGAGGCGTGGTCATCGTCTCGGAGACCAAGTTGCCGTCCCTGTCGGTGTGAACCACCTTGAGAGTCCCAGCGACGTAGACCTGTTGGCTGGGCAGCCCCTGGTCGATGTACTCGGTGGCGACCTGGGTGCTGCCGTCCACCATGGTGTATGTGGTGCTCCGGTTGCCGTCCCGGTCGGTCGACTCGGTGACCTCGCGGACGGTCGTCGCCATATCCTGGTCGCGCGCCATGTCCTGGAATTGTTCCCCGTCCGGCGTCGACGGATCGGGCACGTCGTCCGGTGGCGGCGCCGGCACCGGGCTGGGCGGCCCGTATTCGAGATTCTCGAACTTCAAGCCCTCGCCCCTCGCGACGATGATCTGCTGTGCGGTTCGATCGTCGGCTTGGCCGACGGCGTTGAGTAGATCGTTCACCTCAGCCTGCGCATCCTGCGCCTGCTTCTGCAGCTCTGCAGCCTGTGCCGCTGACATCTCCGCCGGGTCAATCATCACGACCCACTGGTCCGTGACATTCAGTGCGGACGCATCGATCTCTTCCGCCTTGGCCAGGAGAGCGCTTCTGGCCTCGCCGATGGATGCGCTTCCTTTCTGGAGGGCGTCAGCGAAGGCATCTGCGTAGTCCTTGACACTCGACGAACGATCCGTCGCGCGGGTGAGCATCCGTGAGGCGGCATCGTGACCCTGGCCCGCCCAACTACGCGACTCGGGCATCCGGTCGACGCGGTCGTCGAGATTCAAGACCGCGTTGTAGAGCGATTCGCCTGCGGATCTGATCTGCGCGGCAGCGCCTGCCACCGACTCCGGATCCCAACTTTGCAGCCGTGAACGGGAAGGCAGCACGGCTCAGAAAAGCTGGTCGAACGTGCCCGCCAAGGCGGCGTCCTCGACTTCGTAACGGTCGCCGGCGCCGCGGACCGCCCCGCCCATCGCTTCGACGTCCTTGACGACGTCGTTCGCCGCCAGACCCAGGTGGTGGCCGACTTGGCGAGCCGCCCATTGCGTCGACGAGCCCGGCAACCCGTCCGCAGCCGACGGGGCGACGCCGCCGACATTCGTACCGCTGATCACTGAAGCGGCCGAATCAACCTGCGCGGCGAAGGCGCGCAACACCTCGGGATCGACTAGCACCGTCCGAACCTAACACCGGGCGAAGCAGGCCTTCGACGCGAATTCGTAGACGTCAGCACGAGCGCCGACAGAGCAAACCTGAGCTCGGCATTCGCATCTCGACGTCGCATCCCACGCTGCGGCCGGAGAACTCCGGAGAAAATGGACGATGTGATCGCCCAGGCCCTGCCCGCGCCACGGTGGTCCTCTCGGCCGACGTCTACACAAGGGTCAGCGAGACCCACGAGCACGGCTATCCGAACTTCGAGCACCTCAACCGGCTCCTCGCCAACGAGATCATCTGGGCGCCGGCCGTCGACGGCACGTTCGTATTGTCCACGCGTGGTGACGCTTTCGCTCTGCAACCCATCACCGATGTGTCGATCGGCTACCTCCACGACCGGGACACGGCGCAGTTGACCGCTCAGTCGAACGTGATCGGCTCCTGGTCGGCCGCACACCGCGCAGCACGACGCCCCGAGAACACACAGTCGGCGAGCGACAACCCGCTGACGTAGGAGTTCACGCAGATTCCGATCGCGGTGCGTCCGGCTGCGTAGAGGCCCGGTATGTCTTCACCGCGCCGGTTCTTCACCGCGCCGGTCAACTCGTCGACGACCAGCCCACCCAGGGTGAACATCGGGCAGGGATTGACCAGACTCTTCTTGACGGCGATGGAGATCAGCGAGTAGGGGCCAGCCCCGATGGGACGAACGAACTCTGCGGGCTTTCCCATCGGATCGGGCTGACCCGCGGCGGCCGCCGCATTGTGTGCCGCCACCGTCTGACCCAACCCGTCCGGGTCGACACCGGCCCGGACCGCGACTTCCTCGACGGTGTCGGCGCGAACGCTGTCGAGGCGGAGCATCGCCTCCATCTGCAGTCGCTGGAACCAGATCGCCTGTTGCGGAAGCTCTTTTCGAGCCTGCTTCAACAGGGCCTGATCGGCCAGGATCCACGCCCGGCCGCCGTGGCTCTGGATCATCGCGTGGCCGACCGCCGCACCGTATCTCGTCTCGTCGATGAACCGGTGACCATGGGCGTCGACGAGGAGTGCGCCGAGGAAGGCGCTCGGCGGAGTGATGAAGCGCCACGCCGACACGTTGTTGAGGCGGTCGGTGGCGGCGCCGATGGCGACGGCGAGTTGCATCCCACCGCCGTCATCGCCGGTGGTGCCGAGCTGGAGACCGTCGCGGTACGCGGGCGCATGCTCGGCGATGAGGTCACCGTTGGCGATGTATCCGCCGGCAGTGAGTATCACGCCTTTGCGGGCGTACAGGTCGATGGTGCGGGCGTGACGCCGCTCCAGCCGCTCCATCCGCTGTTCCATCACGGCCCGCAACGGCGGGTAGTAGATGCCGGGTTTCACTGCGATCGAGGCGTACGTCCGATAGCGCCGTCGGACCCAGGCGGGCGCGCCACCGAGGGTGCGTGTCCGAACGCCGATGACCCTGCCGGTCAAGTCGGTCAGCAGGCGGTGGGCCCGGGTGTGCAGCCGAGTGCGGACACCGAGGCGGGCCGCTGACGCCGCGAGCGGAAAGAATATCTGCTTACCCGAGGCTCCCCGGCCGTGGGCGCGGTGCCCGCGCTGAGCAGGCGGTGTCACTTCGCGGAAGCGACCGGAGTTCTCGCTGCCCGAGTAGTACAGGTAGTACCGGTTGTTGGGGAACGACGTCTTGTACGGACAGACCGAGGCGTCGAACGGTACGCCGTGTCGAGTGAGCCAATCGATCATCTCAGGACTCGAGTCCACGAACCGAGACAGTGTCTCCGGACGCACCGCGTCCCCGATCTCGGCACGGAGGTAGTCCAGCATCGCCTCGGGGCTGTCGGCGACCCCGGCCTCCCGCTGCACCCACGTTCCGCCGCCGGCGTAGATGATCCCACCGGAGACCTGGGTGGCCCCGCCGCCGTTGAAGCGGTCGATGGCCAAGACATCAGCGCCTCGGGATCGGGCCTCCAGGGCAGCGCAGACGCCCGCCGCTCCGTAGCCGACCACGATGACATCGGCGTACCGGTCGTCACTCACGTCTGCCACCTCCACTTGTACTCTAAGTTTGTACTAATAGTACAAACTCTGCGTCTCTTACACTGGGTCGGTGCCGGCACATAGTGGACGCGTAGTACCGGAATCGGTCGCGGACAAGCTGTACGGGGCGGCTGATCTCATCGCTGCCAACGGCTTGGAGAACACCAGGATCGATCAGATCGCGAAGGCAGCAGGTATCCCCAGAGCCACGCTCTACTACCACTTCACCGGCAAAGAGGAGATCCTGGCGTTTCTGCTCCGCCACTCGCTCGCCGCGCTCGCCGATGAGGTCGCCGAGGCCGCCGCAGCCCCGGGGACCGGCCGCGAGCGTCTGGCGGCGGTCATCCAGGTCCAGATCGAGCACACGATGCGACGTCCCGGCGTCAGTCGCGCCCTCGTCGGCGATCTCGGGCGCGCCATCCGGCTACCGGAGCTTGCCGCGGCAGTCCAGCAGGCCTTCTACGACCCCATCACCAGCGTGCTCACCGTAGGGGCGGAAGACGGTTCCCTGCGCACCTTCCCGAGCCCGGAAAGCGTTGCGGTCAGTGTCTTCGGGGCGATCATGATGTCCGCGATGCTGCACAACGTCGTCGGGTCCGCGAAGTCCGAGGAAGCCGTGGCCGCCGAGGTGATCGACCTGCTGATGACGGGCGCCGGCAGCGGCCAAGCCTGAGCGCGCGGGCGATTCCTCAGACGGTCAGCACTGAATCCAGCGCCGACAGGAACAGTCCGAGCCCGTCGTCCGACGGCCCGGTGAGCGCTTCGGTGGCGTGCTCCGGATGCGGCATCAGGCCGACCACGCGGCCGTTGGCCGAGCTGATCCCCGCGATGTCGCGCATCGAGCCGTTGAGGTTCTCCCGGAAGCGGAAGACGACCCGCCCCTCGCCCTCGAGTTCGTCGAGCACCTTCTCGCTGGCGACGTAGCGGCCCTCGCCGGATTTCAGCGGAATCAACAGATCGGCACCGACCTCGTAGCGTGTGGACCACGCCGACGTGTTCGACACCACCTCCAGCCACACGTCGCGGCAGATGAAGTGCAATCCGGCGTTGCGCGTCAGCGCACCGGGCAGCAGGCCCGCCTCGCACAGCACTTGGAAGCCGTTGCAGATGCCGAGCACCGGCATTCCGCCCTCGGCGGCGCGGATCACCTCGCCCATCACCGGGGCGAACTTGGCGATCGCCCCGGCCCGCAGGTAGTCGCCGTAGGAGAAGCCGCCGGGGACGACGATGGCATCGACACCTTTGAGGTCGGCGTCGGCGTGCCACAGGCTCACCGGCTCGGCACCCGCCAGCCGGACCGCGCGGGCCGCGTCGACGTCGTCGAGCGATCCCGGGAAGGTGATGACTCCCACGCGCGGGCTCATGAGCCCTCCCTGGTGACCGACCAGTCCTCGATGACGGTGTTCGCCAACAGTGATTCGGCGACCTCGGCGAGCGTCTCGTCGGTCACGCTGTCGTCGACCTCGAGTTCGAATCGTTTGCCCTGACGGACATCTGAGACACCCGTCACACCGAGACGCCCCAGAGCTCCGACGATCGCCTGCCCCTGGGGGTCGAGGATCTCGGCCTTGGGCATCACGTGCACCATCACCTTCGCCACGCCGACGATCCTACCGGTGAGCTGGGCGCCCGCCTGCTACCGGCATGAACCGATGTAGGCCGTACACAGCGGCGCGGCCAGCGCGTCCAGGACGCCGCCGTCCGGGGTGGCCGGCCACGGCACCTGCGGCGGCGAGGACGTCGACCACATCGCCAGCTCGGTCACCGTGCTGTTGTTCCTGTCGACGAGCAGGTACTGGTGCAGCACCGACCGGTCCGGTGCGCTCAGCACCGCGGCGAACCGGTCGGGTTCGGCGGTGGTGACCGACGGTGAAGTGAACGGCGCGGTGAGCTGGCAGCGCCGTACCGCGGCGAGCGCGGCGTCGAAGACACCGACGGCAGTCTGCCCGCCGCGCCAGGTCTCCCCTCGCCAGTGGATCACCTGCGCCTGAAGCTGCCAGTGCCCGTCCGGGGCGGTCACCGATGACCGCGCCGCCACCGCCCACGACCTGGCGTCGACGACCGCGGGCGGGGTCGCGCAGACCTCCTCGAACCGGAACCGCGGATTCACCGCGGTCACCGACAGTCCCGACAGTTCGGGCCAGCGGTAGACGTCGTAGAGCGGGATCGACGTCGGAGCGATCCAGGCCGATCGGGGGATGCGGTCACAGTTGGGTGGGCAGTCCATCGGCTGCCCCCGCACCGGAGCCGGGGCGATGAGCGCCAGCCCGCAGCCGGCGAGCACCGCCGCGACGAACAGCCGCATCCGATACCCCCGCCCCTCGTTTGAGCGCCACAATATCGTCATGCAACTCACGCATTTCGGCCATTCGTGCCTACTCGCAAGCTTTTCGGACCCGTCAGGTGCCGATACGACGGTTCTCTTCGACCCGGGCACGTTTTCCCACGGATTCGAGGGCATCACCGGGCTGTCGGCGATCCTGATCACCCACCAGCACCCCGACCACGCGGACACCGAACGGTTACCGGCCCTGCTCGAGGCCAATCCCGATGCAGCGCTGTACTGCGATCCGCAGACCGCGCAGCAGCTGGGCGGTTCCTGGCGGGCCGTCCACGCCGGCGACGAGTTCACCGTCGGCCACCTGACCGTGCGCGGCGTGGGCGGTCGGCACGCGATCATCCATCCGGAACTGCCGGAGATCGACAACATCTCCTATCTGCTGGGCGACGCGGACCACCCGGCGAGGTTCATGCATCCTGGCGACGCGCTGTTCGAACCGGGTGAGCCGGTCGACGTGTTGGCCACCCCTGCCGCCGCGCCGTGGATGAAGATCTCAGAGGCGGTCGACTATCTGCGGGCGGTGGCCCCGGCACGGGCGGTGCCGGTCCATCAGGGCATCGTCGACCCCAGTGCGCGCGGCATCTACTACGGCCGGTTGCGCGAGATGACCGACACCGACTTCCAGGTCCTCGAGGAGGAGAACGGCACCGAGTTCTAGGACGCGGGGTCTAGGCGGCGTCGATCAACGCCGGGTGGGGCTGCCACCGGTAGACCTCCGGCGTGCTCCGGTGCATCAGCGCCAGGTCGATTGCGTCGAGCATGGCCTGGCGCGGACCGGATCTGCCGAGGTGCTTGGCCGAAACGGCCAGACGCACCAGCCCGGACCGTCGCGCGGTTCGTTCGGCCGACAGGACGACGGTTCGGCACCACCACGGTTCGGCGACGAACCCAGCGCCGATCCCGACCACGCGGGCGCGCACGGTGCTGTTACGGACCAGATCGGTCATACCGTTGAACCCCACCAGCAGCCGGAAACCGTTGCGCGGCAGAGCAACCGCTGTTCCCTGCGACACGGCCCAGCCCGGCGCGGCGAACAGCCGGGTGCGCAGACCCAGGTGTTCGAGCACCCGATCGGCGCCCATGAGCCGCAGGTTCGCCTCGTGCGCGGGCAGCGTGGCGAACTCACTGCGCCGTTTCTTGGTGGCCGCCTCGTCGAAACCGTGCAGCACGATGGCGTCGCCGGATTCCCGCCGCTCCCGCAGCCAGGTCACCGTCGGCGCGTCGAGATCGAGCCGGTAGCCGCCCTTGAGGCGCGGCGCCACCAGATACGACGCCGGGACGCCACGGGTTTCGAGGTCGGCGCGGAACGTCGCGACCTCGTCCAGCGTTCGCGCGCTGACGTGGGAGATCGAGACGATCAGTTGTCCAGCCATGTACCCGAGTGTGGCAATTCCAGATGTCGGAGCGGTTGCGCCGACACCGATGTCAGTTGACGACTCGGAGTTTTCGCCGCTATCCGGGCAGGACGGCCTCGATGGCCGCCACGACCTCAGGGGCATCGGGTTCGGTGCGCGGCCGAAACCGTTTGACCACCGTGCCGTCCGGCGCGATGAGGAACTTCTCGAAGTTCCACTGGATGTCGCCGGCCTCGCCGCTGTCGTCGGGCGTCTGGGTCAGCTCGGCGTAGAGGGGGTGGCGGCCCGGCCCGTTCACCTCGGTCTTCGCCAGCAGCGGGAAGGTGACGCCGTAGGTGGTCGAGCAGAAGGTCTGAATCTCCTCGGCGCTGCCCGGCTCCTGGCCCATGAACTGGTTGCACGGCACCCCGATGACGGTCAGACCGCGGTCGCGGTAGTCCTGCGCCAACTTCTCCAGCGCAGCGTACTGCGGTGTGAGACCGCACTTGGACGCGACGTTCACCACGAGCGCGGCGCCGTCGGCCAGCTCCCGCAGGGTCGTCGACGTGCCGTCGAGCGTGTTGAGTTCGATGTCAGAGAGAGTCGAGTCCGCCATTTCCCGGACGCTACTCCACCCTCCGGGCTACCCGCCGAACAGCATCTGCGCAATCCGCGCGACCTCGTCGACCGGATCGGCCGCGCCCGGGACGACATGGTTGAGCCGCAACATCACGAAGCCGTGCACCAGGGACCAGGCGGCCAGCGCGGCCGCCTCCGGATCAGCCTTGGCTCTGGCGTCGGTGAGCGTTTCGACGCCGCGGCTCAATTCGGCGCCGGCCGCCGCCTCGGCCTGCTGCAGCGCCGGGTCGGCGCTGTCGACCAGTGAGCGGTCGAACATCACCGCGTAGTGACCGGGGTGGGCGAACGCGAAGCCGACGTAGGCCACTGCGGCCTCGAGGAAGTCCGGACGTGCGCCCTCCAGCGCGGCGGCGAGCTTCCGCCAGCCCTCTGCAGCCAGCGCGGTGAAAAGGCCACGCCGGTCAGTGAAGTGGTGCGCGGGCGCGGCGTGCGACACCCCCGAGGCACGGGCGAGCTCACGCAGCGAGATGCCGTCGGCGCCCCGTTCGGCGACCATGGCAGCCGCCTGCCCGAGGATCGTGGCCCTCAGATCGCCGTGATGGTAGGTGCTCCTGTCCACTGTCCCATCGTAGACGCCGAACTTGACATCGACTAGATCGAGGGTCCGCCGAAGAAGGTGTCCACCCGACCGTCGCCGTAATGCTCGCGATCGGCGGTGGCCAGCACCCAGGCGTACTGGAACGCGGCCTCCTTCCACCGCTCGTAACGCCCGCTGATACCGCCGTGCCCGGCGCTCATCTCCGTCTTGAGCAACACCGGATTCGAATCGGTCTTCGAATATCGGAGTGCGGCAACCCATTTCGCCGGCTCCACATAGAGCACCCGGGTGTCGTTGAGCGACGTCATGGCCAGGATCGAGGGATAGTCCTTCGCGACGACGTTCTCGTACGGCGAATAGGACTTCATGTAGTGGTAGACGATCTCGTCCTCGAGTGGGTTGCCCCACTCGTCCCACTCGGTGACCGTCAGCGGCAGTGACGGGTCGAGGATCGTGGTGAGCGGATCGACGAACGGAACCTGGGCGAGGAAACCCGCGAACAGTTCGGGGGCGAGATTGGCCACGGCGCCGATGAGCAGACCACCGGCGCTGCCGCCCAGGCCGACCAGGTTCTCCGGACGCGTCAGCCCGGTGGCGATGAGATGCCGTGCCACCGCGATGAAATCGGTGAAAGTGTTGCCCTTCTCGAGGAGCTTGCCGTGCTCGTACCATGGCCGGCCGAGTTCGCCGCCGCCGCGGACATGCGCGACGGCGAACACCATCCCGCGGTCCAGCAGCGACAGCCGGGCGATCGAGAAGCGGGGGTCCTCACAGGATTCGTAGGCGCCGTAGCCGTAGAGCAGGGTAGGCGCGGAAAACTGCAGTCCGGCCCGGTGCACGATCGAGATCGGCACGCGTGCGCCGTCCGGCGCGACGGCCCAGTCCCGCCGTTCGACGTAGTCGTCCGGTCGGTAGTCGCCGAGGACAGGCTGCTCGCGCAGCAGCGTGCGCTCCCCGGTGGCCAGGTCGATGTCGTAGATCCGTACCGGCGTCACGAAAGACGTCGCACCCACCCGCAGTTTCGGCGCGTCCCAGTTCGGGTTGGCACTCAGACCCGCCGACGTCAGTTCGGTGTCGAACGTGATGTCCTCGGCGCGGCCGTACACACCGTCCGCGCTCAACGGCCACAGCTGGATCTTCGGCAGTGCATCGGCCCGGTAGCTGAGTACGAGGTGCCCGGCGAACGCGTCGACGGCGTCGAGGCGTACGTCGTCGCGGTGTTCGATGAGGGTCCGGACGTCGGTCGGGTCGTCCACCGCGGACTCGACCAGCGTGAAATTTTCGGCGCCGTCGTTGTGCAGGATCAGGAAGCGGTCCTGCCCGCCCACCACTGCGTGTTCGACCGAGTACTCGACGCCGTCGCGGCGCGGCCACACCACGGCGAACTCGGCGTGCGGGTCGGTGGCGTCGGCGAAGCGCACCTCCGAGGTGACCGCGCTGCCCGCCGCGATGATCAGGTACTTGTCGCTGCGGGTTCGTCCGACGCCGAGCCAGTACTTCTCGTCCGGTTCGTGGTACACCTTCTCGGCAGGCAGTCCGGAGCCCAGCCGGTGGCGCCAGATGGTGTCGGGCCGCCAGGCATCGTCGACGGTGGAGTAGTACACCGTGCGGTTGTCGGCGGCCCACGTCGCGCCGGCGCCGATGCCGACGATGGTGTCCTCGTACTGCTGGCCGGTACGAAGATCCCTGAATCGCAACGTGTATCGCTCGTCGCCCACCGTGTCCACGGAATAGGCCAGGATGTCACCGTCGATGCTGACGGTCGCGGCGCCCAGCGCGAAGTACTCGTGGCCCTCGGCCTCGACGTTCTCGTCGAGCAGGATCTCCTCCCCGGTGATGGCGGTGTCCTCATCCAGTTGCGGCGGGTTCCAGTCATCGGGATCCATCACCGGGCAACGGCATTGGACGCCGTACTGCTTGCCCTCGAAGCTGCGGCCGTAGTACCACCAGTCGCCACGACGGGTGGGCACCGACAGATCGGTCTCCTTGGTCCTGGCTTTGATCTCGTCGAAGATCGCCGACCGCAGCGGCGCCAGGTGTGCGGTCTGCTCCTCGGTGTATGTGTTCTCGGCCTCGAGGTGGGCCAACACCTCGGGATCGGACTTGTCGCGGAACCACTCGTACGGGTCGAGGAAGACATCTCCGTGGAACTCGCGGCGGTGGTCGACGCGTTTGGCGACCGGTGGCGTGGCCGTCACGCGCCCGAACCGATCCACGATGCGAACCGCAGACCTGAGATCCGTTCGTAGGCCTCGATGTAGCGCGCGCGGGTCGCGTCGACGATCTCTGCAGGCAGCGGTGGCGGCGGCTGGTCGCCGGCACGGTCCCAGCCGGAGTCCGGGCCGGTCAGCCAGTTGCGGACGAACTGCTTGTCGTAACTGTTCTGCACCTGCCCCTCCTGGTAGCCGTCGGCGTACCAGTAGCGGGACGAATCCGGCGTGAACACCTCGTCGGCGAGGACGAGATCGCCTGTGGTGTCTACGCCGAACTCGAATTTGGTGTCGGCGATGATGATCCCCTTCGTCAGCGCATGGTCGGCGCCCTGGTGGTAGGTCTGCAGCGTGCGCTCCCGCAGCTGATCGGCGCGCGCGGCGCCGACCAGTTCGACGGTCCGCTCGTAGGTGATGTTCTCGTCGTGGCTGCCGAGTTCGGCCTTGGACGCCGGAGTGTAGAGCGGTTCGGCGAACCTACTCGCCTCGGTCAGCCCGTCCGGTAACGCGATACCGCACACCGATCCGGTGTTCCGGTAGTCGATCAAACCGGAACCGGTCAGGTAGCCGCGGGCCACACACTCCACCGGCAGCATCTCGAGCTGCTTGACCACCAGTGCGCGCCCCAGCACCTCCTCGGGAATGCGGTCGTCGTCGGGCGGGCCGGCCAGATGGTTGGGCCCGTCGACCAGATCGAAGAAGAACACGCTCATCGCGGTCAGGATCCGGCCCTTGTCCGGGATCTCCGAGGCCAGGATGTGATCGTAGGCCGAGATCCGATCGGTCGCGACAAACAGCAGGTGCGCGTCGTCGATGCGGTACAGCTCGCGAACCTTGCCGCTGGCCAGATGCCGGTAGTCGGACAGAGCGGGGCGCATCCGGCCAGCCTATCGGGCAGCATCTAACTCCATGACTTCGCGCTTCGTGCCCTATGCCACCACCCCGGGCCGCCTGCTCGGCCAGTTGGTCAGCGACATCGTCGTAGTGGTGTGGTCGTTCATCTGGCTCATGGTCGGCATGGCGGTGCACTCGGCGGTGGCCACCATCGCGGAGGTGGGCCGTCAGGTCGAGCAGGGCGCCAACGGCGTCGCCGAGAATCTGGACGCTGCGGGCGATCGGACCGGCGGGGTGCCGCTGCTCGGCGATGCGCTGCGCGGGCCGTTGCGCGCGGCCAGCGAGGCGGCGCTCGACATCGCCGGCGCCGGCCACAACCTCGACGACACGGCGTCCTGGCTGGCGTGGGTGCTGGCGCTGGCGGTCGCGTCGCCGCCGATCCTGGCGGTCGCCATGCCGTGGGTGTTTCTGCGGATCCGGTTCTTCCGCCGCAAGTGGACCGCGATCACTCTGGCCGCCACGCCGTCGGGCCAGCAGTTGCTCGCGCTGCGCGCCCTGGCGAACCGGCCGCTGGCCAAGCTGGTCAGCGTCGACAGTGACCCGGTGGCCGCCTGGCGCAACCAGGACGTCGCCGCGATCCAGGGGCTGGCCGCCCTCGAACTCCGCGCGGCAGGCATCGCCAGAACCGCGATTTCAGCGCGCTGACCGACGCTGGACGCAACTAATCGCGCCGAAATCACCGGGAACGGAGTCGTCGCAGCGTCGCACCGAAGGGATGCCGCACGGTGACCGAACCCATCCGGACCCGCCCGCGCACGATGAGGTGCAGGGTCGGCGACGGCGGCACGGCGGCGACCTTCAGGGTCGCGCTGCCCGCCACCGTCTCGACGCGGTTGAGGTCAGCGGTGGCGTGGTCGGGCAGGATGATCTGCGTCGAACTGCAGTAGTCGTCGATCACGAGCTCCACGACCGCGCTGTGCAGTGTCGCGGAGGTGAAGTCGAGCGTGGTGTCGCAGGCCCGGGTGTTGAGCTGGATCCGTGGCGGCGCGGTCCACTGACCACGCCGGGTCAACGAGGTCATCCGTCCTTTCAGCTCCACCGGCTCGGTGGCCGGCGCCGGTCCGCCGATCCGGGCCGCCGGAACCTGTCCGCTCAACCGTTGCACCGGCAGGTCCCGCAGCACGGGGTCCAGCTCGCCGCGGGTGCGGGCGGCGAGCACGGCGTCCACCCGTTCGGTGAACTCGTCGAGGGTCAACATCCCCTCTCCGACCGCCCGCTCGAGAATGACCCGCACCGCGTTTCGATCAGCGTCGGAGATCCTCATGTGCCCGTCGCCGGTCATCGTCGCTCCGCGACCTCCGCGAGCCGGTCCAGAGACGCCTTGAGTTTGTCGCCGGTGGTGTTTCTCGCCCGCTCCATGCGCACCTCGTCGGTCAGCTGCGACCAGTCGTAGGTGTGGGTGACCAGCGTCCGGTTCGCCCCGAGCGGCTCGAGCTCCCAGCGCCACAGGTGGCCGGGCGGCGGGCTGTCCGGTTCGGACGGCTGCCAGGCGATGCGGCGTCCCTCCACGAATTCGACGACGTGGTTGTGCCGTTGCGCGCCGGTGCTAATCGCCATGGTGAACACATCGCCGACGGCACGGACCCGCTGGCCGGCGGGCGCCTCGGTCAGATTGTCGTTGCCGTCCCACTCCGGCTGCCGGGCCGGATCGGCGATGAGCTCGAAGACCACGTCCGCCGGAGCCTCGATATCGCGCCCGACACTGACGACCCGCATGAAATCACCCATGCCCACGACCGTACGACAGCGGCAGAGCTCCGGTCACGCGCCCGACGGCCGGCATCGCGGTCCACAGCCACGCGGCCAGCGCGATCCAGCAGAACATCAGTGACACCACACCGAGGCCGGTCCATCCCGTCTCTGCGGCCATCGCGTAGGTGGCCGAAGAGTACATCCCGAGCGGGAACACGGCCGGCCAGGCGTTGACGCGACGCAACCCGAGCGCGACCAGCAGCGGGATCCACACTGTCGCCAGCACCCACGTCGCGATCGTCACCACCCGCACCCCGTCGGCGAACGGCCCGGGCGGCAGTGCATGGTGGATGTGCTCACCGGCCAGGGTGGCGATCGCGAGCCCACCCATCACGATCCAACTGTCCGGTTCGGACACCACGCGACGCGACCGGTCGTGGACCCAGCGCCACACCACCAGACCGGTGATGAACAGGTACACCGCCAGCGCGAGCACCCACAGGATCAACGCCCAGAACAGGACTCCGGCGGCGACGAACACCATCGCCAGACCGGAGGTCGCGACACTGGCCAGTTCCCAGCCGCCGTGCGCCCGGTTCCGCAGGCCCGTCCCCCGCTGACGCCACAGCGCCCTGGCCGCCATCGGCAGCAGCGAGACCCAGCCCTGGATCGCCGGCGGCAGCAGGATCAGCACCGCGACGTGGTGGTCGTCGAGTCGCGTCGCGAGCACACAGCAGCCGGCGACGTAGGTGAAAAGCCCGAAGCAGACGTCGAGTTCGTGCAGGGACCAGTGCTCGCGACGCCAGGTGCGGATCGACGCCACGACCAGAGCCGGCAGCAGCACCACGGCGATGATGACCAGGACGACGCTGATCAGCCGGTACCCGTGGTCCAGCGCGGCGACCGACACGATGCCGGTGGCCATGACCGCCGCGAACCCGTCGGGCCTCACGCCTTGAGTTCCACCACCAGATGGCGGATCCCGGTGTGGCGATTGCTTCGCGTCCACTCCACCGGCTCGGCCAACCGCGCGGAGCTGAACCGGCTCAACAACTCCTCGAACAGCACCCTGAGCTCCAGCCTCGCGAGGTTGGCGCCGAGACAGTAGTGCACACCCTGACCGAAACCCAGGTGCGGGTTGGGTTTACGGGCGATGTCGAAGCTGTCGGGATCGGCGAACACCGCTGGGTCGCGATTGGCCGACCCCTCCCAGATCTGCACTTTCTGGCCTGCGGCGATCTCGCGTCCGCCGAGCACCACGTCGCGCGTGGCGGTGCGGCGCTTCGACGGCGACGGCGAGGTCCACCGCACCATCTCCTCGACCGCGGTGGGCAACGCATCGAGATCTGCTCGCAGACAGTCCATCTGGTCCGGGTGGTCGATCAGCGCCAGTAGTCCGCCCGCGACGGCGTTGCGGGTGGTCTCCGCGCCGGCGCTGAACAGCAGGCTGAAGAACAGATAGAGCTCGATGTCGGAGAGCGCAGCGATGCCCTCCGGCAGTACCGCGTTGGCGACCACCGAGAGCATGTCCTCGGTCGGCTCGGCACGTTTGGCCGCGATCAGCTCCGCGCCGTAGGCGTACATCCGCGACCCGGCCTCCTCAGCGGACATCTGACCGATGGCGGCCTTGCGCGAACCGCCGAAGTCGAACTGCGGCTCGATCGCGTGGAAGAGCCAATGCCGTTCGGACTCCGGCACTCCCAGCAGGATGCAGATCATCTGCATGGGCAGTTCTGCAGCGATGTCGACAAGAAAGTCGAAGGGTTCACCGGGGGTCACATCATCGAGCAGCCGTCGGGCGCGCGTGCGCAGATCGCTCTCGACACGCGCGATCATCCGAGGGGTCAGGCCGGAGCTGACCAGCCGGCGGATGTGCGAATGGCGCGGATCGTCCATCATGTTGAGCACTTGGCCTGCGATGGCCAGATCCTGCAGCAGGGTGCCCCCGTAGGGGCGTCCGCCGCCGGTCACCGACGAGTAAGTCTGCGGATCACGAAGTACTGCAAGGGTTTCGGCATAGGTCGCTACCGACCAGAAACCTTCGCCGTCCGGGGTGTTCTCGGTCGGTTCGTGCCAGTACACCGGCGCCTCACGGCGGTGCAGCGCGAACAGCTCGTGCGGGAACCCGTTCGCGAAGTTGTCCAGATCGGTGAAGTCGATCTGCCCGACGTTCACAAGATGGCGCCCGAGGTGTACTTCGCGGCTTCGGGATACCGGCTCACCAGGTCGTCCACGGCGCCGGCGACCCGGTCGACCTGGTCGCCGGCCGCACCGGTGAAGGCCTGTCTGTCGGCCAGTGCGTCCTCCAGCGCCACTCGGTCCAGCGGCAGCCGTGGATCGGCGGCCAGACGGTCCAGCAGGTCGGGCTCCTGTCCCTTCTCCCGCATGGCCAGCGCCACGGCGACCGCGTGCTCCTTGATCACCTCGTGCGCGGTCTCGCGTCCCACCCCCGCGCGCACCGCGGCGATCAGCATGCGAGTGGTGGCGAGGAACGGCAGATACCGGTCGAGTTCGCGCTGGATCACCGCGGGGTAGGCACCGAATTCGTCGAGGACGGTCAGGAAGGTCTCGATCTGGCCGTCGACGGCGAAGAACGCGTCGGGCAGCGCCACCCGGCGCACCACCGAGCAGAACACGTCGCCCTCGTTCCACTGTGCGCCCGCGAGCTCTGCCGCCATCGAGCCGTAACCGCGCAGCACCACCTGCAGCCCGTTCACCCGCTCGCAGCTGCGGGTGTTCATCTTGTGCGGCATCGCCGACGATCCGACCTGACCGGGCGCGAAGCCCTCGGTCACCAGCTCGTGCCCGGCCATCAGGCGGATCGTGTGCGCCAACGACGACGGCCCGGCCCCGATCTGGACGAGCGCAGAGATCACGTCGTGGTCGAGCGAGCGCGGATAGACCTGCCCGACACTGGTGAGCACGTTGCGGAAGCCCAGAAAAGCTGCGACCCGCGTCTCCAATTCGGCGAGTTTGGCGGTGTCGCCGCCGAACAGGTCGAGCATGTCCTGCGCGGTGCCCATCGGACCCTTGACGCCGCGCAGCGGATAGCGGTCGATGAGCTCCTGCAGGCGGGTCAGCGCGATCAGCATCTCCTCGGCGGCCGAGGCGAAGCGTTTACCCAGCGTGGTGGCCTGCGCCGCGACGTTGTGGCTGCGACCGGCCATCACCAGGTCCCGGTAGCTGACCGCCCGCTCGGCGAGCCGCGCCACCACGGCCACGCCGTGCGCGTGCACCAGCTCCAGGGACCGTCGGATCTGCAGCTGCTCGACGTTCTCGGTCAGGTCGCGGCTGGTCATGCCCTTGTGCACGTGCTCGTGGCCGGCCAGCGCGTTGAACTCCTCGATACGCGCCTTGACGTCGTGCCGGGTCACCCGTTCACGGGCGGCGATCGAGGCGAGGTCGACGTTCTCGAGCACCCGCTCGTAGTCGTCGACCACTGAGTCGGGTACCGAGATGGTGCCCGCACCGAGTTCGATCTGGGCGCGCAGCACCGCCAGCCACAGCCGGCGTTCGGCGACGATCTTGGCCTCCGGCGACCAGATGGCCACCATGTCCTCACTGGCGTAGCGGTTGGCCAACACATTGGGGATTTTGGGGGAGACCTCCACGAACACAGAGCTTACGACGGCCGGTACGGCAGGCTGAGGGGATGTACTTCGTCGGGCTCGACCTCGCATGGGGTGAGAAGAAGCCGACCGGTGTCGCGGTGATCGACGACGCCGGCACGCTCGTGCACCTGTCGGCCCTGTCCGACGACGACGCGATCCTGACGGCGATCAGGCCCTTCGTCGCGGGCGACTGCGTGGTCGGCATCGATGCGCCGCTGATCGTCGTCAACGACGAGGGCAACAGGCCGTGCGAGGCGGCACTCAACAAGGACTTCCAGCGGTTCCAGGCCGGTGCTCACCCGTCCAACCGCAGGAAGCCCGAATTCGCCAACGGCACCAGGGGTGGACGCCTGGCGACCGCCCTCGGTCTGGAGCTGGACCCGCATTCGCAGAGCCGCCGTCGCGCGCTGGAGGTCTATCCGCACGCCGCGGCGGTCGCGCTGTTCCGCCTCGGCAGGACGCTCAAGTACAAGGCCAAGCCGGGCCGGCCGGTCGGCCGCCTGCAGTCGGAACTGCTGCGGTTGATGATCCTGATCGAGGGCCTGGAGAACAGTGAGGTGCCGGTCTTCGCCGCCCGCGACGACGGGTGGCGCCGGCTGCGTCGCGCCGTCGAGACCGCCGAGCGCAAAAGCGAACTGCGGCGCGCCGAGGATCAGGTGGACGCCGTGCTGTGCGCCTACGTCGCGCTCTATGCACACCGGCGACCGGACGGTGTCACGGTGTACGGCGACGGGGACACCGGGTACATCGTCACCCCGGCGCTGCCGCTGGATCTGACACCCCAGCCCGCGGAGGCGATCACGGCCGTGGCCCGCACGGCCGTGTCGGACTACGAGGCCCGCCGGCCTGCTCTGGTCGCCGCCACCGAGCGGTATCTGGAGCTGGTCACGGCGCTGCTCGACGACGCGGGCATCAACTACCTGAGCATCACTGCACGGACCAAGAGTGTCGCGTCGTTCGCCGCGAAGGCCGAACGCACCGTCGACGGCCAGCGGCTCTTCAGCGATCCGCTGGTGGAGATCACCGATCAGATCGGGCTGCGGGTCATCACCTACCTGCGCGAAGACGTCGACGCCGTCGCCACCCTGATCGCCGACCAGATGCGGCTGATCGACGACCGTGACATGGGGCTGCAGACCGCACGGGAGGGCCGGTGGGGCTACGCGAGCAGACATCTGCTGGTCGGTGTGGAGGGTCAACGGCAACCGGCGTCGATCCAGCTGCGCACCGTGCTGCAACACGCATGGGCGGAGTTCGAACACGACATCCGCTACAAGGGCTCGATTCCGGCCGAGCACGTGCCCGACCTGGACCGGCGGTTCTCCCTCGCGGCCGGCCTGCTCGAACTGGCCGACCGCGAGTTCACCGCCATCCGCGAACGCCTCCGGATCGAGCTGACCGACGAGGAGATGACCGGCGACGAGACCGATCCGCGGATTTCCACCGCGGTGCTCGCGACGTACCTGGGCAGCCGGTACCCCGACGCGGGCTGGTCACGCACCGACCACTACGGATGGATTTCGGGCCTGCTGCTGGAACTGGGCGTGACGTCGCTCGACGAGCTGACCGCGCTGCTCGACGACCTGGACACCGATGCCATCAATGCGGCGATGGACTACCGCTTCCCGCCCGGGGCGGTGCGCCGTCTCGACGACGCGCTACTGGCCGCCTTCGGGGAGCGCTACCTGCGGCTGCACGGTAACGCCCACCGCGTCGAGCTGCTGCAGAACCGGCTCAACCGACTCGCGCCGACGCTCAGTCGGGGGAACCCAGGCGCGTCGGGTCGGTGATGCGGCCGTCCTTGATGCCGAGCTGACGGTTGATGAGCTGCGTGACGCCGAACAGCACGACGCCGACGACCACCAGGGCACCGGCCACCAGATACTGCGTGACGGGCCGTCCCGAGGTGGGCAGGACGAGATAGGCCGACGCCAGGAATCCGATGACGGGAAGCGCGGTCGGTGTCTTGAAGTGCCCGCCGGTCTCCTTGACGTCACGCCGTAGCACCAGCACCGCCACGTTCACCACGGCGAACACCGTCAGCAGCAGCAGTGAGGTCGTCCCACCGAGGATGGAGACCGCCTTGCTGCTGGCGAAGGCACTGACGTAGAGGATGAGCCCGAACGCGATGAGGGTGGTGAAGACGATGGCGACCCATGGGGTGTGGCGACGCGGATGCACGGTGCCGAGCACCGGCGGCAGCACGTGCTGGCGCGCCATACCGTAGATGAGTCGGCTGGCCATCAGCATGTTGATCAGCGCCGTGTTGGACACCGCGAACATCGTGATGAACGGGAACAGTTCGTCGATCGGCAGATTCGGCGCCGCGGCCTCGACGACGCTGACCAACGGGGTCGAGCTCTCCCGCAGCTCACCGATCGGTACCAGCGCGACCGCAATGATCGACACCAGGATGTAGACGACACCGGCGATCGCCAAGCCGCTCAACAACACTCGCGGGAAGATCCGGGTCGGGTCCTTGGTCTCCTCGGCCATGTTCACCGAGTCCTCGAAACCCACCATCGCGAAGAACGCCAACGACGTGGCGGCCGTGACCGCGAGCAGGATGTTCTTGTCCTCGGCGCTCTCGAAGACGACGATGCGGCCGAAGTCGACGTCGCCACCCTGGGTGAAGGCCCACAGGCCGACGCCGATCACCATCGCCAGGCCGACGATCTCGATGATGGTCAGACCGACGTTGAGCTTGACGCTCTCGCTGACGCCGCGCAGGTTGATCGCGGCCAGCACCGCCATGAAGCTCAACGCGATGATCGCGATGGCGAGCTTGCCCCACTGCTCGTCCTTACCGATGCCCTTGAGGAGGTTCGACGCGAAGGCCTGGGATGCGGTGGACGCCGACGTGATCCCCGAACACATCACGATGAACGCCACCAGGAACGTGACGAAGTGGATGCCGAAAGCCTTGTGCGCGTACAGCGCTGCGCCGGCGGCCTGCGGGTATTTGGTGACGAGTTCCAGATAGGAGAACGCCGTGACGGTGGCGATCGCGAAGGCCAACAGGAACGGCAGCCAGGCCGCGCCGCCCACCTCGCCGGCCACCTGACCGGTCAGCGCATAGACACCGGTGCCCAGGATGTCGCCGACGATGAACAGCAGCAGCAGGCCGGGGCCCATCACGCGCTTGAGCGCGGGCTGTTCGGTGACCGTGTTCGGCTGGCTCATTGCTCTCCCGTCGCGAAACTCAAGCCACCATCATCGACCAGCGTCGACGGGTGCGCAGTGTCTTGCCCCTAATCGATGCCCCAATCGATGCTCGGACAAACGATCACCCCACGGGCGCAAGGACGTCGATGACGTCCACCAATGTGGCCCTTGCGGTGGCGCGTGGACCGTCGCCGTCACCGACCAGAGCGGCCACCACCGCCCCGTCGACCGCACAGACCAGCGCAGTGAGCAGTTCGGCGCGCACCGCACGCCCGGACCGCTCGACCACCTCGACGACGGCGTCGGTGCGCTGGCGCAGGATTCGCCGCTGGATGTCACGCAGGCCCGGTTGACGGGCGCAGGCGATGTAGCGCTCGTAACGCGAGATCAGCTCTTCACTGCCCCGAGCGCCGGGCGCGTCCCCGAGGAGCAGATCGACCAGCACGTCGGCCGTCGACTCCGCGCCGCGGCGCCGCCGGGACAGCGTCGCCACCCGCTGGCGCAACTGTTCGGCTTCTCGGATCCCCACATGTTCGACGGCCTTGGCGATCAGGTCGTCGAGAGACGAGAAGTAGTAGGTCGTCGACGCCAGCGGCAGTCCGGCCCGGCGCGCCACCGCGCGGTGGCGCACCGCGTCGAATCCGCCCTCGCAAAGCAGATCGGCGGCCGCGCTGACCAGCGCGTACCGCCGACGTTCGCCCTTGGGCGTGACCGCAGCCGTCACGTCTTGCATGCTGCCAGTCGGCCGGGTGCGGCATTGCGATTTCGGCCAATCCCCAGGGATTGATCAGCCGGGTCGGGCGGCGGCCCCGCCCCTGGCCGGCGATGGCATGATGGCCGCCATGCCCGCCCCGCTGAGCCGCCGCGCGATCCTGCGTCTGGGGCTGGGGGCCGCCGCGGGCGCCTGCGCCCTGGCCACCGCGCCCGCCGGCGCCGGCGCCCCGCCGTCGGCGGCTCCCACCTTTCAGACGGGTTCGTTCGTATCGGCGGCGCGCGGGGGGGTGACCACCAACTGGGCGATCGCCCGGCCGCCCGGGCAGACCGGCGTGCTGCGGCCGGTCATCGCACTGCACGGCAAGGGCGCCGACGCCGCCCAGGTGATGGCAGGCGGGGTCGAGCAGGGCCTGGCCGAGGCTGTCGCGGCCGGGTTGCCGCCGTTCGCGGTCGTCGCTGTCGACGGCGGCGGAAGTTATTGGCACAAGCGTGCTTCCGGCGAGGACTCGGGCGCGATGGTGCTCGACGAACTGATACCGATGCTCGGCCCGCTCGGGATCGACACCTCGCGGGTCGGCTTTCTGGGGTGGTCGATGGGCGGTTACGGCGCGTTGCTGCTGGGCGCCCGGCTGGGCCCGGCGCGCACCGCGGCCATCTGCGCCGTCAGCCCGGCGCTGTGGACGTCTGCGGGTGCCGCGGCGCCCGGCGCGTTCGACGGCGCCGAGGACTACGCAGCCAACAGCGTCTGGGGCCTGCCCGAGTTCGCGTCGATTCCGATCCGGATCGACTGCGGTACGTCCGACCCGTTCGTCTCGGCCACCGAGCAGTTCATCGCGCAGCTGCCGAACCCGCCCGCCGGTGGCTTCTCCCCCGGCGGGCACAACGGCGAGTTCTGGAGTGCGCAGCTGCCCGCCGAGATCGCCTGGATGGCGCCGCTGCTGCGCGCCTGAATTCCGGGTTGCCGCGCCTAGACGGAGATCCGGCCCTCCGCCGCGGCTTGCCCGATGTCTCGGCGGAAATGGCTGCCGGGCAACCGGATCGATGAGAGCAGTGAGTACGCCGCCGCGCGGGCCGCGTCGAGATCGGCACCCGTACCGACCACGGACAGCACCCGGCCGCCGGAGGACACCACCGCACCGTCCTCGCGCCGCGACGTTCCGGCGTGCAGTACGCCGTCGGCTTCGGCTCCGGTGATCACGTCGCCGACGCGGGGCCGGCCAGGGTAGTTCTCGGCGGCCACCACCACCGTCACCGCCGCACCCGGGCGCCACTGCAGTTCGCCGAACTCGGCGAGCCGGCCGGTCGCCGCCGCATGCAGCAGCGCGCCCAGCGGCGAATCGAGCAGCGCCAGTACCGCTTGGGTCTCGGGGTCGCCGAACCGGCAGTTGAACTCCACCACTGCGGCTCCCTGCGAGGTGATCGCCAAGCCGGCATACAGCAGACCCGAGAACGAGCTGCCACGCCGGACCATCTCCGCCGCAACGGGTTTGACGATCTCGTCGACGATCCTGCCGGTCGCCTCGGCAGAAAGCCACGGCAGCGGGGCGTAGGCCCCCATCCCACCGGTGTTGGGTCCGCTGTCCCCGTCGCCGACCCGCTTGAAGTCCTGGGCGGCCAGCAGCGGCACCACGGTCTCACCGTCGACGACGCAGAACAGCGAGACCTCGGGCCCGTCGAGGAACGACTCGAGCAGCACAGGATGCCCGGCGTCGAGCAGGCCCGCGGCGTGTGATCTGGCGGCGTCGCGCTCGGTCGTGACGACGACGCCCTTGCCCGCCGCGAGTCCGTCGTCCTTGACCACCCAGGCGGCCTGACCTGCAGGCGGACCGAAGCGGTCGAGGGCGGCGTCGAGGTGGGCGGGGTTGTCGACGATCTCACTGGTGGCCGTCCGCACCCCCGCGGCCGCCATCACGGCCTTGGCGAACGCTTTCGACCCCTCGATACGCGCGGCGTCCCTGGACGGACCGAAGCAGGCGATCCCCGCGCCGCGCACGGCGTCGGCCACGCCCAGCACCAGCGGTACCTCAGGGCCGATCACCACGAGGTCGGCGGCGACACGGCGGGCGAGTGCTACGACGTCGTCTCCGGAGGTGACGTCGACGTCGTACTGATCGGCAACGGCTGCAGTGCCGGCATTGCCGGGAGCCACCGCCAGCCCCTCGACCTGCGGATCGCGCCGCAGCGCCAGCAGCAGGGCATGTTCACGGGCACCGGATCCGATCACCAGGACGCGCACACGTGCACCCTAGCGCCCACATGTCGGCCATACAGTTGACACCAGAGTGTATGGTCAGAAGAGATGGTGTTCACCGTCACATCGAGAGGAGTCGCCGTGACGACGATGCAGAGCGGATGTCCGTTCGGGACCGGGTTCGACTTCACCGATCCGGACGTTCTGGTGCGGGGCATCCCGGTCGACGAGTTCGCCCAACTGCGCAGAACGGCGCCGGTCTGGTGGAACGAACAGGCCGAGTCGATCTTCGACGACGGTGGCTACTGGGTGATCAGCCGTCACGAGGACATCAAGTCGATCTCGCGCAACGGTGAGCTGTGGTCGACGAACGCCAAGGGAGCGGTGATGCGCCTGCCCGAGGGGGTCACCAGTGAGCAGCTCGACCTGACCAAGGCGCTGCTGATCAACCATGACGCCCCCGAGCACACCCGGCTGCGCAAGATCGTGTCGCGGCTGTTCACCCCGCGCTCGGTGGCCGCACTGGAGGAGAAGCTCGCCGTGGCCGCCCGCGACATCGTGGCCGCCGCGCGGGAGAAGGGCAGCGGTGATTTCGTCGCCGACATCGCGATGAACCTGCCGCTGCTGGCGATTGCCGACCTGATCGGCGTTCCGGAGGCCGACCGCGAGAAGCTCTTCGGCTGGACCAACGCGATCATGAACACCGACGATCCGGATTTCGACTCCGATCCGACGACCGCGAACGCCGAACTGATGGGCTACGCGTACGCGATGGCCGAGGAGCGGCGGCGCTGCCCGGCCGACGACATCGTCACCCGGCTGGTGCAGGCCGATGTGGACGGCGAATCGCTCGGCGATGTCGAGTTCGCGTTCTTCGTCATCCTGCTCGCGGTGGCGGGCAACGAGACCACCCGCAACGCGATGACCCACGGTATGAACGCGTTCTTCGAGAATCCGCAGCAGTGGGAGCTCTTCAAGCGCGAGCGCCCGGCGACGGCGGTCGAGGAGATCGTGCGCTGGGCCACCCCGGTGCACTGCTTCCAGCGCACGGCACTGACCGACGTCGAACTCGGCGGGGTCACCATCCGCGAGGGTCAGCGCGCGGGCCTGTTCTACAGCTCGGCCAATTACGACGAGGACGTCTTCAACGACCCGTTCCGATTCGACATCACCCGCAACCCGAATCCGCATCTCGGGTTCGGCGGCAACGGCGCGCACTTCTGCATCGGCGCGAACCTGGCCCGCATGGAGATCAAGCTGATCTTCAACGAACTCGCCGATCAGATTCCGGGCATCACGAAACTCGGCGAACCGGTGCGCCTGCGATCCGGCTGGATCAACGGCGTCAAGGAGCTGCCGGTCAGCTACCGGGGCTGATCGTTCGGGGGCACGGCTACCATCTGCGCATGCGCACCCACGGCTGGTCCGGTTCGGCGCCGGCCAGCGACGAGGAGGCCGTCGAGCGGATTCTGGCGGCGGCGGGCCGGGCGATCGACGAACGCGGCGCCGAGCTGAGCATCGCCGACGTGGCCCGCACCCTCGGGGTCACCCGCCAGACGGTGTACCGGTACTTCCCGAGCACCGAAGCGCTGCTCGTCGAGGCGGCCGTACACGCCGCCGCCGATTTCCTCGACCGGCTGGCCGATCACGTGCGGGGGATCACCGAACCCGCCGAGGCAATCACCGAGGCGATCGCCACGGCGCTGGAGTGGCTGCCGAAGGACAAGCACATCGGTCTGTTGGTGAGCCCCGGCCGGGCGGCCGCTCATTCGGAGTCGGTGACCTCCGATGTCGCGCTGCAGTTCGCCAACAACATGGTGCGGCGCTTCGACGTCGATTGGCAGAGCCGGGGTTTCGGCGACGACGATCTGGACGAACTGGCCGAATACCTGCTGCGGATCATCCAGTCCTTCGTCATCGATCCGGGGCGGCCGCCGCGCACCGGCGAGGAACTGCGCAGCTTCCTGCGGCGCTGGGTGGGCGCCGCGGTCGCGCGTCCCTGAACCGTGCGCCTCTCACACCACCGTCAGCGGTAGCGATTTGCGCTCCTCGAACACCCAGGACGCCCCGCCGCTGAACTTACACACCTCGACCTCCGGCAATTCCTTGGCCGGAGTGTCGGTCTCGATGACCCGCACGGTCCAGTCCGTTTCCGTTCCGGAGACCTCGGCGCGCAGGTGCGGGTCGACCGCGGCGACGATCGCCTGCAGCGGCAGGTCGGCGGCGGGTGAGACCAACGAGATCCAGGAGCCGTCGTCGTAGGCCGGTGAGCGACGCACGTGCACGAAGCCGGGGTCGATGTCGGCCCACACGTAGGCTGCCGGATTGAGCATCGGGTGCAGTTCGAGGACCCGCAGCGCGCCCGCGGGCCCGCCGGGCAACTTCAACGCCCGATGGATTCGTTCGGCGGCCACGCCCGCGATACCGATCAGCTGTTTGGTCCGGATCGAACGCTCCAGCGCCACATCGTCTTTGGTCCTGGATTGCACCGCGAGGGTGAACGACAGCACCAGCAGGTGCATCTGCAGGCAGACCTCGTCGGCGATCCTGACCAGCGCCGAGTGCGAGAACGCGCCGAAATCGACGTCGGCCAGCAGCGGACCCGAATAGTCCGCCATACCCTCGTCATCGGGGTCGATCGGACCGAGCTCCGTGTGGTAGGCCCGGCTGGCACCGACGATGTCCATCGCCGGGATGAACGGCACCTCCGGGTAGGACTCGTCAATGATGACGGTCCACCGGCAATGCGGGTGCTGGTCGGCCGATGTCCTCGGCGGTCGGTGGATCGGCCGGACCTGGGCCTTGCGGTTGGTGGCCAGCGCCGTCGCGTCGAACGTCGGATCCTCGATGTCGTGGCACATCCCGTGGACGTAGTCCTCGCCCATCGGCTCGACGTCGAGCAGCGCACCACAGTGGTCGAGGTAGAACTCGCCGTGCCAGCGGTCGTGGACGATGTAGCGGAAGTCCATGAACTGCGGCGGGGCGCCGATGTCGAGTTGCAGACCCTTGAACAGGGTGAAGATGTCCTCGCCCTCGTACTTGAGCGCCTGCTGCATCCGCTTGGTGTAGAGCGGGCTGGACGCCGCCCACTCCTCGATCGCGATCTGCAGCATCTCCTCACGACCGAAATTGGAGATGCACCAAGCCATCCCGGACCGGTCGATGAGCTGGCCGATCAACAGCAGCTCGGGTACCAGCGTGGCGAGCTCTTCGCGCGAGAGCGCGGCATATCTACTCATCATCGAGCGTGCTTCCCGAGTGCATGTTCAGTGCGGCGTTGACGTTCGCCTTTTTGTCCTCGCCGTGTTGGGCATTCTTCCTGCGCTGCTTGGCCACCTTGGTGACCGCCCCGTCGAGCTTCGAACCCAATGGAAAGCCGAGGTAATGGGTCAGGAAGATCGCCATCTCCTTGAGCTCCTCCTCGCTGAGCTCTTCGTTGGCCAGCGCGGCGTTCGCCTGGATCTCGGCCAGATCGGTGATGCCGAGTGCGGTCACCACCGTCAGCGTCATGATGCGCTTGTCCCGCATCGACAGACCCGGCCTGGTCCAGATGGTGCCGAACAGATGGTCAGCGGTCAGCGCGAAGTACTCGCCCGGCATATCGGGCATCTCCCAGCCGTAGACCTCGTTCATCTTCTCGAGGCCCTTGCGGCGCAATTCGTCCATGCTCACTCCTCTTCGCTCGACGCGACGTAGGGCACGCCCAGCCCGTCGGCCAGGTTCTGCAGTGCGATTCGTGCCAGCGGCAGTTCGACGCCGTTCTGCTCCCCCAGCGCGAGCGCCAGGTTCAGATCCTTCTCCGCAAGCCCCCGCGTGTGCATGAACATGTCGAACAGGAAATGGTCGTGATCGAGCGGCGCGGTGTCCTCACGGACGATGATCGCGCCGGGGCCGCCGGACTGCGCGTCGCTGTGCCGGACCACCCGACCGAGCGCCTGCAGGTCCAGTCCCGCCTTCTCGGCCAGCGCCATCGCTTCGCATGCGGCGGCGAAACCGGTGAACGTCAACATGTTCCGCGCAATCTTCATCCGGGTGCCCGCCCCCGCCGGTCCGGCGTGGATCACCATCGACGCGAACCGCTTGAACGCCGGCTTGATCCGCTCGTAGGCGTCACGTTCAGCACCGACCATGACGGCCAGCTCGCCCTTCTCCGCCGCCCCGCCGCCACCGGACACCGGTGCGTCGACGACGTGAATGTCGCTGGAGCGCAGCTGTGCTGCCAGCTCGACCGCCGTCTCCGGGCTGATGGTCGAGTGGATCGCGATGACGGTGCCGGGCTTGGCGTGCTGGGCGAGCTCGCCGACCACGGTGCGCACCTGCTCGTCGTTGAGCACCGTGACGCTGATGATATCAGCGGCTGCCACATCGGTGACGCTGTCGGCCAGCGATGCGCCGGCCTCGACCAGCGGGGTCATCGCGTCGGTGCGGACGTCGAACACGACCAGCCCGCCCGGCCAGTCGACCAGGCGGGTTGCCATGGGCGCACCCATGTTCCCCAGGCCGATGTAGCCGTACTTCAGCTCGTCGCTCATCAGCACCTTCTCTTCTTCGCGCAAGCGCTCATCAGCATCTTCTCTTCTTCGCGCAAGCGCTCATCAGCGGATGATCTGTCCGCCGTCGACGTTGAAGATCTGCCCGGTGATCCACTTCGCCTGATCCGACAGCAGGAACAGGCACATGCCGACGAGGTCGTCAGGCTGGCCCATCCGGGACAGCGGGATGCCCTTGACGATGTCGGCGACCATCTCCTGCGGGGTGGTGGTGCGGTTGGCCTCGGTGTCGATCGGACCGGGTGCGATGGCATTGATGCGGATGTTCTGCCCGCCGAGTTCGGTGGCGAGCTGCTGGGTCAGGCCGTTGATGCCGACCTTCGCCAATCCGTAGAAGTTGGAGTACAGCCATGCGGCCGTGGATGACTGGTTGACGATCGCCCCGCCGCCCCGCTTGGCCATCTTGCGGTACACCGCACGGGTGCACACCAGCGCGCCGTCGAGGTTCACGCTCATGAACTTCTTGTAGTACTCCCAGTCCACGGTGATCAGGAAGTCGAGCTTCATCCCGCCGAAGATGGCGGCGTTGTTCACCAGGTAGTCGATCCCACCGAATTCCGAGAGCGTCTGCGCGGCCATCTCTTTCGCCGAGTCCGGATCGGAGACGTCGACGTGTACGGCCAGCGCGTTACCACCCTCGCCCTTGATCCCGTCGACGACCTTCTGCGCCCCTTCGGTGTTGATGTCGGCCACCACCACCGCCGCACCCTCGCGAGCCAGCGCCTCGGCATACGCCTGGCCGATACCGCCGCCGGCGCCGGTGACGATGGCGACCTTGTCTTTGAACTGGTCCCCGTAAAGACTCATGCAGAGCTCTCCGCTTTCTCTAGCTCGCCGCCGTGGCGATGAGTTTGATCTCGGTGTATTCCTCGAACCCGGCGACACCCATCTCGCGACCGATGCCGGACTGCTTGTAGCCGCCGAACGGCGCATCCGCGGAGTACCAGATGCCTCCGTTGACGTTCACGGTGCCGACCCGCAGGCGCGATGCCACTGCCTGGGCGCGGTCGTCGTCTCCTGCGAAGACGGTGCCCGACAGCCCGTAGGGCGAATCGTTGGCGATCCGGACCGCATCGTCGTCGCCGTCGTGGGCGATCACCGTCAGTACCGGCCCGAAAATCTCCTCGCGGGCCACCCGGGCGTCGTTGGTCAACCCGGCGATCACCGTCGGCTCGATGAAGAAGCCGGTATCGCGGTCGGCCGGACGTCCGCCGCCGCAGGCGAACCGTCCGCCCTCCTCCAACGCCAGATCGAGATAGCCCTGGATGCGGTCGCGCTGCCGCGCCGAGATGACCGGGCCGCACACCGTCCGCTTGCTGGTCGGATCGCCGGGCACGATCGAACCCATGGTCGCGGCGGCCGCCTCGACCGCCTCGTCATAGCGGTTGCGCGGCACCACCAGTCGTGTAGTGATCGCACATCCCTGCCCGGCGTGCATCGCGGCGGTGAACGCGGCCATGGAACAGGCACCGGCCAGATCGGCGTCGTCGAGAACCAGGAACGCCGACTTGCCGCCGAGTTCCAGGAACACCTTCTTGATGGTCGCCGCGGCGTCGGTCATCACCGCGCGACCCGTCGCCGTCGACCCGGTGAACGACACCAGGTCCACCCGCGGGTCCTTCGACAGCATCGCGCCGACGGCGTGATCGCTGGAGGTGACGACGTTGATGACGCCGGCCGGGAAATCGGTGTGCTCGGCGATGATCTCGCCCACCGCCGCTGCGCACCACGGTGTGTCGGGCGCCGGCTTGAGGATCAGGGTGTTACCGGCGGCCAGCGCCGGTCCCACCTTGGCGAAATTGATCTGGTGCGGGAAGTTCCACGGGGTGATCGCGCCGACCACACCGACGGCCTCGCGCACCAGGCTGCGTCGGGTCGGGATGCCCTGGGGGGTGGCATGGCCCAGATCGGTGCGCCACTGGTAGTTCTCGGCCAGGTCGGCCGCGAACTCCAGATCGTCGACGGGCCCTTCGAGCTGCGCCCCGGAGGTGAGCATCCGGGGCGCGCCGACCTCGGCGATCGTCAGCTCCCGCAGCTCTTCGACGTGTTCGCGCAATGCGTCCTTGAGCTGACGCAGACAGCGCACCCGGAGCTCGGTGTTGGTCGACCAATCGGTGTCGTCGAACGCCGAGCGGGCGGCCTCGATCGCCCGGCTCATATCCGCCGCATCGGCGTCAGCGGCGACACCGAGCACCTCCTCGGTCGCCGGGTTGAGGGTGGTGAACGTTCCACCCGCGCCTGCGGCGAGCTTGCCGTCGATGAGCAGTCGGCTCTCGCGATCGGCCAGTATCGACATCCGAACTCCACTTCGCATCCACTGGGCGTACATGACTGGACAAGTGTCCGGCTCTTTTCAATCGAACCATAGCTGCCGCGCGCCGAGGGTGGCAAGCAATTCACACACCGGACGGGCGTGCTCGCGCCGGAAAACGCGTTGATCAGCGATTTAGGCGCGTTCGCTTGCCTAGCGACAGCTCCGTCCGATAACTTGGACATGTGTCCAGCGATGCCGTGGTAGCGGTCACAGAGACCGCGCGTAACCGCCGGCAGGAGGAAACCTTTCGCAAGGTGTTGTCCGCCGGCGTGGAGATGCTGCGCGAAACCTCCTACGCCGACCTGACCGTGCGCGCGGTGGCCGCCCGCGCCAAGGTCGCGCCCGCCACCGCCTACACCTACTTCTCGTCGAAGAACCACCTGATCGCCGAGGCCTACCTCGACCTGATCCGCCAGGTGCCCTACTTCACCGACGTCAACGACGACATGACCACCCGCGTCGACAAGGCGCTGCGCAGCATGACGTTGATGCTCGCCGACGAACCCGAGGTCGCCGCGGCCTGCACGACCGCGCTGCTGAGCAACGGCGACACCGCCGTCCGCGCGGTCCGCGAACGCATCGGCGCCGAGATCCACAAGCGCATCACCTCTGCCATCGGCCCGGGTGCGGACGCCCGCAAGGTGTCGGCCCTGGAGATGACGTTCTTCGGCGCGCTGGTCAACGCCGGCAGCGGCGCCTTCACCTACCACCAGATCGCCGACCGGCTCACCTACGTGGTCGGCCTCATCCTGGGAGACGAGCAGTGACCCTTGACGTATCCGACGTGATCCTCGACCCCTACGACTACGACTTCCACGAAGATCCGTATCCGTACTACCGCAGGCTGCGGGACGAGGCGCCGCTGTACCGCAACGACGAACTCGGTTTCTGGGCGCTGTCCCGTCACCAGGATGTACTGCAGGGCTTCCGCAACAGCACCACGCTGTCCAACAAGTTCGGGGTGTCGCTCGACCCCGCGTCGCGCGGTCCGCACGCATCCAAGACCATGTCCTTCCTGGCCATGGACGACCCCGACCACCTACGGTTGCGCACCCTGGTGTCGAAAGGCTTCACGCCCAGGCGAATTCGGGAACTCGAGCCACGCGTGACCGAGATCGCCGTTCAGCACCTCGACGTGATGCTGGACAAGGCGTCGTCCGGCGACACCGTCGACTATGTCGACGAATTCGCCGGCAAGCTGCCGATGGACGTCATCTCCGAACTCATGGGTGTCCCCCAGCCCGACCGGGACCAGGTGCGCGCCTGGGCCGACGGTGTGATGCACCGCGACGAGGGTGTCACCGACGTGCCCGCCGCCGCCGTGGAGGCCTCGATCAACCTGATCGTCTACTACCAGGGCATGGTCGAGGAGCGCCGCAAGAAGCCCACCGACGACCTGACGACGGCACTGCTGGAGGCCGAGATCGACGGTGACCGCCTCACCGACGACGAGGTGCTCGGCTTCATGTTCCTGATGGTCATCGCGGGCAATGAGACGACAACGAAACTGCTTGCCAATGCGGCGTTCTGGGGACACCGCAACCCCGACCAGCTCCAGCCGGTGTACGACGATCTCAGCCGGATCCCGCTGTGGGTCGAGGAGACGCTGCGGTATGACACCTCCAGCCAGATCCTGGCACGCACCGTGGCCGGCGATCTCACCCTCCACGACACCACCATTCCCGACGGCGACGTGGTGCTGTTGCTGCCCGGATCGGCCCACCGGGACGAACGGGTCTTCGAAAACCCGGACGACTACGTGATCGGGCGTGAGATCGGCTCGAAACTGATGAGTTTCGGCAGCGGTGCACACTTCTGCCTCGGCGCCCACCTCGCCCGTATGGAGGCGCGTGTCGCCCTGGCCGAGCTGTTCACGAGGATCCGCGGATACGAGGTCGACGAGACCAACGCCGTCCGCGTCCACTCCAGCAATGTCCGCGGGTTCGCCCGCCTGCCCATCACCGTCCAGGTCCGCTGAAAGGCCACGTTGTATGCCTCGATTTGACCCGCTGCCCGACCGGCGACCCGCCCTGGTGGCCGGCGCCTCCTCCGGAATCGGCGAAGCGACCGCGATCAGGCTCGCCGCCAACGGTTTTCCGGTCGCCCTGGGCGCCCGCCGGGTGGAGAAGCTCGAAGAGATCGTCGGCAAGATCCGCACCGACGGGGGTGAGGCGATCGCCGTGCACCTCGACGTCACCGATCCCGACTCGGTGAAGGCCGCCGTCGAACAGACCACCGCTGAACTCGGCGACATCGAGGTGCTCGTCGCCGGGGCCGGCGACACCTATTTCGGCAAGCTCGACGCGATCAGCACCGAACAGTTCGAGTCGCAGGTGCAGATCCATCTCATCGGCGCCAACAGGGTCGCCACCGCCGTGCTGCCCGGCATGATCGAACGTCAGCGAGGCGACCTGATCTTCGTGGGATCCGATGTGGCGCTGCGGCAACGGCCCCACATGGGTGCCTACGGCGCGGCCAAGGCCGCCCTGGTGGCGATGGTCACCAACTACCAGATGGAGCTCGAGGGCACCGGTGTGCGCGCATCCATCGTGCATCCCGGGCCGACCAAGACGTCGATGGGCTGGAGTCTGCCCGCCGAACTGATCGGCCCCGCGCTCGAGGACTGGGCCAAGTGGGGCCAGGCCCGCCACGACTACTTCCTGCGCGCAGACGACCTCGCCCGCGCCATCACCTTCGTCGCCGAAACCCCCCGCGGTGGGTTCATCGCCAACATGGAACTCCAGCCCGAAGCTCCGCTCGACAGCGCGCCGGAAGAGCGCCAGAAGCTGATCCTGAACGAGGAGAACCTGAACTCATGACCACCACCACAGAGGTCCCCCGCGTCTCAGGCGGCGAAGAAGAACACGGGCATCTCGAAGAGTTCCGAACCGACCCGATCGGGCTGATGAAACGCGTCCGGGAGGAGTGCGGGGACGTCGGCTGGTTCCAGCTCGCCGACAAACAGGTGGTGATGCTCTACGGCGCAGAGGCCAACGAGTTCTTCTTCCGCTCCAGTGACAGCGAGCTCAACCAGGCCGAGGCGTACCCGTTCATGACACCGATCTTCGGTGAGGGCGTGGTGTTCGACGCCGATCCGGAGCGCCGCGCCGAGATGCTGCACAACACCGCCCTGCGCGGGGAGCAGATGAAAGGCCACGCTTCGACGATCGAGAACGAAGTCAAGAAGATCATCGCCGACTGGGGCGACGAGGGCGAGATCGAGCTGCTGGACTTCTTCTCCGAGCTGACGATCTACACCTCCACGGCGTGCCTGATCGGCTTGAAGTTCCGCGAGCAACTCGACAGTCGGTTCGCGCACTACTACCACCAGCTCGAGCGCGGGACGGACCCACTGTGCTACGTCGACCCCTACCTCGACATCGAGAGCTTCCGGATCCGCGACGAGTCGCGGGTGAAACTCGTTGCGCTCGTGCAGGAGATCATGGACGGACGGATCGCCAACCCGCCCAAGGGCAAAGAGGATCGCGACCTGCTCGACGTCCTGGTCTCGATCAAGGATGACGAGGGCAATCCCCGGTTCACGGCCAACGAGGTCACCGGCATGTTCATCTCACTGATGTTCGCCGGCCACCACACGAGCTCGGGCACGTCGGCATGGACACTCATCGAACTGATTCGCCACGCCGACGCCTACGCCGAGGTACGGGCCGAGCTCGACGAGCTCTACGCCGACGGGCAAGAGGTGAGCTTCCATGCGCTGCGCCAGATTCCAAAGCTCGACAACGTGGTCAAGGAGACGCTGCGCCTGCACCCGCCGCTGATCATCCTGATGCGCGTGGCCCAGGACGAGTTCGAGGTGAAGGGTTTCCCGATCCACAAGGGCGACTTCGTCGCCGCCTCACCGGCGATCTCCAACCGGATCCCCGAGGATTTCCCGGATCCCGACGCATTCAATCCGGATCGCTACAACAAGCCCGAGCAGGCTGACGTCGCCAACCGGTGGACGTGGATTCCGTTCGGCGCAGGCAAGCACCGTTGCGTCGGAGCCGCGTTCGCCCAGATGCAGATCAAGGCGATCTTCTCGGTCCTGTTGCGGGAGTACGAGTTCGAAATGGCCCAACCACCGGAGAGCTACCGCAACGACCACTCCAAGATGGTCGTCCAACTGGCCCAGCCGGCGAAAGTCCGCTATCGCAAGCGTGTCAAGGACTGAGCGGGGCGTTCCGAGATGGGTTGCTACAAAGTGGAGCTCGACGAGGACCTGTGCCAGGGCCACGCCATGTGCGAACTGGAGGCCCCTGACGTCTTCAGGGTGCCCAAACGCGGCGTCGTCGAGATCCTCGATTCCGAACCACCCGACGAGCTCCGCGACGCCGTGGAGCTCGCCGTCGACATGTGTCCCACCCGTGCGATCTCCCTCAAAGAAAAGGATTAGCCATGGCCTCACGCGAACAACTCGAAGACTGGGTCGCCCGCTGGCTCCAAGCCAATAAGGACGCCGAGAAGGCCGGTGACTGGAAACCGCTGGCCGAGTTCTACACCGACGACGCGACCTACGGCTGGAACATCGGACCCAAGGAAGACGTCATGTGCGTCAACAAGGACGAGATCCGCGACGTCGCACTCGGCCTGGAGATGGAGGGCCTGGAGAACTGGGTCTACGAGTACCAGAAGACCCTCATCGACGAGAAGCAGAACGAGATCGTCGGATTCTGGAAGCAGATCGCGAACAAGAGCGACGGGACCCGCGATGAGATCTACGGCATCGGCGGCAGCTGGTTCCGGCTCAACGATCAGCTGCTGATCGAGTGGCAGCGCGACTTCTTCGACTTCGGCCACGTGCAGAAGGCGTTCTTGAAGCTGATCGAATCGGGTGACCTCACCCCCACGATGCAGAAGCGCATCGAACGGTCGCTGGCCGGAGAGAAGCTGCCCGGTTACTACCCGATCGGGGAGGCCCCCGTCCCCATTTGGTAGGCCCACCACCAAGCAGTTGCTTGGGGAGGCTGTGATGTGGCTAACTAGAGCCTCTAGTCTGGAGCTAGGGGCTCGAGTCGAAAGCAGGAGAGATGAAGACCAAAGGCGCTTTGATCTGGGAATTCAACCAGCCGTGGACGATCGAGGAGATCGAGATCGGCGACCCCGTCAAAGACGAGGTCAAGATCCAGATGGAAGCCTCGGGCATGTGCCATTCCGACCACCACCTGGTGACCGGGGACATCCCGATGGCGGGTTTCCCGGTGCTGGGCGGCCACGAGGGCGCCGGCGTCGTCACCGAGGTCGGCCCGGGCGTCGAGGGCATCGAACCCGGCGACCACGTCGTCCTGTCGTTCATCCCGTCGTGTGGGGCGTGCCCGTCCTGTCAGGCCGGTCTGCGTAACCTCTGCGACCTGGGCGCGATGCTGCTCCAGGGCACCGCGGTGTCCGACAACACCCACCGCATCCATGCCGCCAACGGCACCCCCGTCATCCCCATGACGCTGCTGGGCACCTTCAGCCCGTACATGGTCGTGCACAAGAGCTCCGTGGTGAAGATCGACCCGTCCATCCCGTTCGAGGTGGCGTGCCTCGTCGGGTGCGGCGTCACCACCGGCTACGGCTCGGCCGTGCGCAGCGCGGACGTCCGCCCGGGTGACGATGTCGTCATCGCCGGCATCGGCGGTGTCGGCATGGGCGCCCTGCAGGGCGCCTTGAACGCCGGTGCACGCAACATCTTCGCCATCGACCCGGTCGAGTGGAAGCGCGATCAGGCCCTAAAGTTCGGCGCCACCCACGCCTACCCCGACATCTTCAGCGCGATGGCGGGCGTCGCCGAGATCACCCAGGGCCGGATGGCTGCCAAGACCATCATCACCACCGGTGAGCTGCACGGTGAGGAGATCGACAACTACCTCAACATCACCGCCAAGGGCGGCACATGCGTGGTCACCGCGGTCGCCAACATGGCCAAGTCCGACGTCACGCTGAACCTGTCGATGCTGACTCTGCTGCAGAAGAACCTGCAGGGCACCATCTTCGGTGGCGGCAACCCGCACCACGACATCCCGCAGCTGCTGTCGATGTACAAGGCCGGCCGGCTCAACCTGGACGACATGGTCACCCGGCAGTACAAGCTGGAGCAGATCAACGACGGCTATCGGGACATGCTGGAGGGCCGCAACATCCGTGGCGTCATCCGATACACCGACGCGGATCGGTAGACCGGCATGACCGAAGCGACCGAACTCGCACCGGTTGTCGCGGCGTCGCAGAACTCGTGGCGGTGCGTGCAGTCCGGTGACCGAGAGGGCTGGCTGGCCCTGATGTCCGACGACATCGTCGTCGAGGATCCGATCGGCGAAGCGGTCACCAACCCGGGCGGCACCGGTGTGCGCGGCAAGGAGGCGCTGGCCGCCTTCTACGACGCCAACATCGGCCCGAACCAGTTGCGCATCACCTGCGAGGAGACGTTCCCCTCCAGCAGCCCGACCGAGATCGCCTACATCCTGATTCTGGAGACCACGTTCCCGAACGGTTTCGTGGCGACGGTGCGCGGGGTGTTCACCTACCGGGTCGACGACGCCGGACTGATCACGAATCTTCGCGGCTACTGGAACATGGATGCCATGACGTTCTCGGAGAGGGCGGATTAGCGCAACGCTCGCAGGCCGGGGCGCGCTCGTCGTCGGCGGGTCGCGCGGGGTCGGCCTCGCGGTTGCGCGTCTGCTCGCCGAGCAGGGCGCCGGTGTCATCGTCAACGGCCGCGATGGGGAAGCGGTCTCCGCTGCGGTCCAGGGCATCCCGGGCTCGCAGGGAATCGCCGGATCACCGTCGGATCCGGCGGTCGCCGACGCGCTCGTCGATGCGTGCGTGCGGCAATTCGGACGCATCGACATCCTGGTGAACTGCGCGGGCACCGCCGAGCCGCCGGGCTCGTCGATCTTGAACGTGACCAGTGCCCAATTCCACGACCTGCTCGAGGCGCACCTGGGCACCGTGTTCGAGACCTGCCGGGCCGCGGCGCCGCGGATGGTCGCCCAGGGCGGCGGCGCGATCGTCAACACCAGTTCCTTCGCATTCCTGGGCGACTACGGCGGTACCGGATATCCGGCGGGCAAGGGCGCGGTCAACGCCCTGACGCTGGCCATCGCGGCCGAACTCGCCGAGCACGGGGTGCGGGCGAACGTCGTGTGCCCTGGCGCGAAGACGCGGCTGTCCACCGGATCCGACTACGAGGCCCACATCGCGGAGTTGAACCGGCGCGGTCTACTCGACGACCTCAGCATGCAGGGCGCCCTCGACGCCGCGCCCCCGGAGTACGTGGCCCCGACCTACGCGTACCTGGTCAGCGATCTCGCCGCGAGCGTCACCGGTCAGATTTTCATCGCCGCGGGGGGATTCGTCGGACGCTTCGATCGGCAGACCCCGTCGATCGTCGCCTATCGCGGCCATGACGGCGAACCACCGTGGACCGTCGAGGAGATCGCTGCCCACGTGGGCTGATCAGGCCAGCTGCGGCTTGATCTCCTCGATCACCCACTGGGCGTGGTCGAGATACTCGTCGACGCCACTGACCTCGGGGATGGGCACCGCACTGACGGTGACGCCCTGTTCCCTCAACCAACTGAGCCTGTCCACGATCTCGGCCGCGCTCATACCGGGTCGGGCGTTCGGGTCGTCGCGGGCGACATGTCCCTCGCCCACCCGATTGGTGCCCAGGCCGTGGACGACGTCGAACGGGCGGCCGTCATAGTCCGGCTGGGACTTGATGTACTCCACCCGCTCGGCGATCTGCTCGGGCGGCGTCAGGAACGACCACCACCCGGAGGCGTACTTCGCCGCCCTGCGCAGCGCCGCGTCAGCGTCACCACCGATCCAGATCGGCAGGTGCGGTTTCTGCACGGGTTTGGGCTCGAAGGCGACCGCGTCGAACGCGACGTACCGGCCCTGGAAACTCGTCACGTCGTTGGTCCACAACTCCGTGATCACCGCGAGGTATTCGTCGGCGATGCGGCCGCGTTCGCGGAACGGGACGCCGAGCGCCTCGAATTCACCGGCCAGCCAACCCACTCCGAACGTGACCATCATCCGTCCGCCGCTCATCCAGTCCGCCGTGGCCAGCGCCTTGGCCAGCACGACGGGATGTTGCAGTGGCAGCACGGTGACGCATGAGTTCAGGCGGATCCGCTCGGTGGCGCCGGCGAGGTGAGCCTGTGCCACGGTGGATTGCAGATAGTGCGGGCCCGACAGCTCCAGGTGATCGGTGGGGATCACGAAATGCTCTGGGACGGCGATCATGTCGTAACCCCACGCATCGGCGCACTTGGCCATGCGGGTCTGGTCGGTGCCGGTCACCGACGCCTCCCACGGCTGCGACATCGCCGGCAGGCGCAGCATGTGCGGCAGCGGGAAGACGAGTTGCACTGCCCACCTCGATTCAGCACCGGACACGCGTTTGTCGGTCGATCGGGAGCGTGACACCGATGGCCGTGAGTGTCAACCACCGGCGGGGCGGCTCAGTCGCTTCAGATGCCGGTCGACGTAGGCGCGCATCTCATCGTGTCCCAGCGTCATCCCCACCGCACTCTCGTTGCAGAGACTTCGGGCGATCTGCGCGATCAGCATCGAGATCACCACGGGTGGATGAGCCTCCAGGTCGACGCCGTTGGCCCGCAGAGCGACGGTGACCGCCGCGGTCTCGATGTCGCGGACCCGGTTGGCGTAGGACCGCAACTCCGCACCGATCACCTTGCGGTGGTTGGCCAGTGCCATGAACTCGGCGTTCAGGCCGGTGCGGCCGGCCTCGCTGTTGATCAGCCAGAGCGCACGCAACGGGTCGTCATCGGTGAGTGCGGCGCGCATGGTCTCCAGCGAGCTCTCCGCACCGGCCCGCAGCACCTCGATGAACAGGTCGTCCATCGTGGGGAAGTAGTAGTACACCAGGGCCTGCTTGACGCCCGCCTCGGCCGCCACCCGGCGCGAGGTGGCCGCGGCGTACCCCTCGTCGCGCATGATCCTCGCCGTCGCCTCGATGAGCCGCTGCCGGGCGCCCGGGTCGCCACCGTTGCGGGCTCTGGGCGAGACCGCCATTCAGCGATCCCCTGCGCCACGGACGTCGGACCGTGCACGAATCACCGTGGTGGGCATGGTGCATTTTAGCTCTGATCGATCGATCAGCGTGCCGAGCGATCACTTTCTGCCACCGCGCGGTCAATCACTGCCAGCGGGATGAATGCCTCTGACCTGCCGGTTGACCAGATCAGAACGCCAGAACATCAAGATAAAGAGGCAGAGAAATGAACGCTTTCGGATTCGCCACCATCACCGCCGGAGCCCTCGCCACCGCCGTCATCGGCCTGGCCGCCCCCGCCGTCGCCGCCCCGTCGGGCCCCAGCAACGCCGGCGACGCC
>NZ_JAFEVR010000011.1 GCF_017352375.1 Mycolicibacterium sp. S2-37 | reverse complement strand
GCCTCAGCGATCAGGAACTCCGCGACGTCGACAAGGTGTTCGTCGTCGCGTGCGGCACGGCCTACCACTCCGGACTGCTCGCCAAGTACGCCATCGAGCACTGGACCCGGCTGCCGGTCGAGGTCGAGCTCGCGAGCGAATTCCGCTACCGCGATCCGGTGCTCGACCGCAGCACGCTGGTGGTGGCCATCTCGCAGTCCGGCGAGACCGCCGACACGCTCGAGGCGGTCCGCCACGCCAAGGAACAGAAGGCCAAGGTGTTGGCCATCTGCAACACCAACGGGTCGCAGATTCCCCGTGAAGCCGACGCCGTGCTCTACACCCGCGCCGGGCCGGAGATCGGCGTCGCGTCGACCAAGACGTTCCTGGCACAGGTCGCCGCCAACTACCTGGTCGGCCTGGCACTGGCCCAGGCCCGCGGCACCAAGTATCCCGACGAGGTGGCGCGCGAATTCGGCGAAATCGAGGCGATGCCCGATCTGATCGCCCGCGTGCTGACGTGCATGGAGCCGGTGACGGCGTTGGCGCGTCAGTTCGCGCAATCGCAGACGGTGCTGTTCCTGGGCCGCCACGTCGGCTACCCGGTCGCGCTGGAAGGTGCGTTGAAGCTCAAGGAGCTGGCGTACATGCACGCCGAGGGCTTCGCGGCCGGTGAGCTCAAGCACGGACCGATCGCGCTGATCGAGGACGACGTTCCGGTCATCGTCGTGATGCCGTCGCCGAAGAACGCCGCGATGCTGCACAGCAAGCTGGTGAGCAACATTCGCGAGATCCAGGCCCGCGGAGCGGTCACGATCGTCATCGCCGAGGAGGGCGACGACACGGTCCGGCCCTACGCCGATCACCTCATCGAAATGCCTGCGGTGTCAACGCTCTTCCAGCCCTTGCTGTCGACCATCCCGCTGCAGGTGTTCGCCGCCGGGGTGGCCCAGGCCCGTGGGTACGACGTCGACAAACCCCGCAACCTGGCCAAATCGGTCACCGTCGAGTGAACCGTCGCGGGCCGGGCCCGCGAGACTCACTTAGCGTGCCGGGAACGAACCAACCACGGCAAAGTGACACCGACGACCCGCCTGACGAGCGGGTCGCAGCGGGCACTTACTCGCGATACCGCAGTCGGCTCCTAACTGCGCATGACGCCAAGAACGAAAACTAGGATCTCTTCTCAGGAGGCGGGCTGCTGCTTATCAATCAAACAAGACCTCGATCAATCAGCGATCGGGCCGTGACGTGGATCGTTTCGGCCATCCGACGCGGGTTCCATCCAAGCTTGTTAGACAGACACCGCCACCCTTACTAGTCCTAGAAGCTGGCAAATCTCACATTGATGTCCAATTGGACATCAGATGGACATTTCATTTGAGAACTGGACATCAAACTTGAGAAGCCACAATCCTTCGCGCTCAGTGCGCCATGTTCGCGAACCGCGATAGATGCAGCTGATGCGCCACGGTGATGGTCTTGGTCGGGCCATTACGGTGCTTGGCCACAATGAGATCCGCTTCGCCGCCGCGTGGGTCGTCGCGCTCGAAGGCATCCGGCCGGTGCAGCAGGATCACCATGTCGGCGTCCTGCTCGATTGCGCCCGACTCGCGAAGGTCCGACAGCATCGGCTTCTTGTCGGTCCGTTGCTCCGGACCACGGTTGAGCTGACTCATCGCGATCACCGGAACTTCGAGTTCCTTGGCCAGCAGCTTCATGTTCCGCGAGAACTCGGAGACTTCCTGCTGACGCGACTCCACCTTCTTACCCGACGTCATCAGCTGCAGGTAGTCGATGACGATGAGCCGCAGACCGGCTTTCTGGTGCAGCCGGCGGGCTTTCGCGCGGATCTCCATCATCGTGAGGTTCGGTGAATCGTCGATGTAGAGCGGCGCCTCGCTGATCTCACTCATCCGGCGCGCCAGCCGCGTCCAGTCGTCGTCACTCATCCGGCCCGAGCGCATGTCGGCGAGCTTGATCTTCGCCTCCGCAGACAGCAGACGCATGACGATCTCGGACTTGCTCATCTCCAGCGAGAAGATCACGCTCGGCAGCTGATTCTTGATCGAGCAGGACCGCATGAAATCCAGACCCAGCGTGGACTTGCCCATACCGGGCCGCGCCGCGATCACGACCATCTGCCCGGAGTGCAGACCGTTGGTGAGCTCGTCGAGTTCGGTGAAGCCGGTCGGCACACCACGTGCCATCCCGCCCTGCGAGGCGATGGCATCGATCTCGTCCATCGTCGGCTGCAACAGGTTCTCGAGGATCACGAAGTCCTCGGTCGATCTCCGGTCCACCACGTCGTAGATCTCGGCCTGCGCGCGGTCCACGACGTCGGCCACCTCTGCGCCCTCAGCGCCCGCGTAGCCGTACTGCACCACCCGGGTACCCGCCTCCACCAGACGGCGCAGCAGCGCCTTCTCGGCCACGATCTGGGCGTAGAAGCCGGCGTTGGCGGCCGTCGGCACGGTCGAGATCAACGTGTGGAGATAGGGGGCGCCACCGATGCGGCGCAGCAGCCCGCGGCGGTCGAGTTCCGAGGCCACCGTGACCGCGTCCGCGGGCTCGCCCCGGCCGTAAAGATCCAGGATCGCGTCGTACACGTTCTGGTGCGCGGGCCGGTAGAAATCCCCCGGACGCAGGCGCTCCAGCACGTCGGCGATGGCGTCCTTGCTGAGCAGCATCCCGCCGAGCACGGCCTGCTCCGCCGCGGCGTCGTGGGGCGGTTGGCGACCGAACTCCTCACTCGGAGGAGGCGCATCCATATCTGAATGACCGAGGTCGTCCACAACCGCCACAGGGCCCCCTCTAAGGTCGAACGTGAGTTCGGATCAACGGTCGCACCGAGAGTAGGACAGACCCCCGACAAGCCCCGCGACGGCTCACGCTATGGCGTTGCTGGCGGGGTGGCAACGACCCCCTGTTGATCAAGCTGTGGACGGAGTGTGGATAGCGCAGGACGACCATGTTGACTCGTTGGGGACAACCTGTGGATGAACGTTCGCATTTCGGCTATCGCCGCAGATAAGCGCGCTATGGCGGATCCGACCGACTGGGGATGGAAAATTTGCGGCGTGTCGCGTTCGGTTGCCACCCCGGGCGTGTTGTGTGTCGACGCGGGACCGTCCTGGTTAACGCCAGGTTAGCTTCGCTGAATGGCCAACGGCCCGTCGAGTTCGCCAGAAGACACCACAACGCCCGGGAGGGGATCGTAGGATCTCCCGCCCGGGCGTTGAACGTGTGGGTTTGGTTCGCCTCGGCGGCTCAGGCCTCGGCGACGACGTTCACCGCGACCGACGCTTCGACGCTGGGATGCAGACGCACCGACACCGAGTGCGCCCCGAGGGACTTGATGTGCGTCTTGGGCAGGTGCACGGTCCGCTTGTCGAGGTTCGGGCCGCCGGCCTTCTTGATCGCGGCGACGACGTCAGCGGCCGTCACCGAACCGAAGAGCTTGCCCGTCTCCGCTGACGCGTTCACGGGCACCTCGACCGCGTCCAGACCCTGCAGTGCGGTCTTGAGCTCGTTGGCGTGCTCCAGGCCCCGGACGGTCTTCAGCTCACGGGCCCGACGGATGTCGTCGGCCTGACGCTGGGCACCCCGGCTGGCGACGATGGCCAGGCCGCGGGGCAGCAGGAAGTTGCGGCCGTATCCGTCCTTGACTTCCACGGTGTCACCGGGTGCACCCAGATGGTCCACCTCGGCGGTCAGAATCAGTTTCATCTCTTGATCTCTCGTTTCCGGTGGTCGACTACCGCGTCGACGAACTGAACGGCAGCAGGGCGACCTCGCGGGCGTTCTTCACCGCGACGGCGACGTCGCGCTGGTGCTGCACGCAGTTGCCGGTCACACGGCGGGCGCGGATCTTGCCGCGCTCGCTGATGTAGGTACGCAGCAGTGCGGTGTCCTTGTAATCGATGATCTGGTTCTTGCCCTTCTTGGAGCAGAACACGCACTTGCGGGTCTTGACCGGCTTCTCGGGCGCCGGCCTGCGCTTGTTGGTCTTGGCCATGATTCAAATCTCTTTCTCGGTGATGCTGAAGTAGGTCAGAAGGGCGGTTCGTCGTCGGCGCCGCTGAACGAACCCGACGCCGGGGCGCTGCCCCACGGGTCCTCGGCCGGAGCCGACTGGGCGTTACCGCCACCGCTGCGGGAACCGCCGCCGCCACCGCCGCCGAAGCCGCCGCCACCGCCGCCACTGCGGCTGGCCTTGTTGACCTTGGCGGTGGCGTAGCGCAGCGAGGGGCCGATCTCGTCGACCTCGACCTCGAACACGGTGCGCTTCTCCCCCTCGCGGGTTTCGAACGAACGCTGCTTGAGCCGCCCCGTCACGATCACCCGGGACCCCCGGGTGAGGCTCTCGGCCACGTTCTCGGCCGCCTCGCGCCAGATGTTGCAGCGCAGGAACAGCGCTTCGCCGTCCTTCCACTCCGAACTCTGGCGGTCGAAGATCCGCGGCGTCGACGCGACGGTGAAGTTCGCGACGGCGGCCCCGGACGGGGTGAAACGCAGTTCAGGATCGGCGGTCAGGTTTCCGACGACGGTGATGGTGGTGTCACCAGCCACGATGTCCTCCTGGGATTCGGCGGTGTAGCGCGAGCACTAGTCGCAGGTGAGCCTACGGAAGTGCTCTGACGCGCACGTCCGTTCGGGCTAGTGCTTGTCGGTCCGCATGACCTTGGTGCGCAGCACGGACTCGTTCAGGCTGAGCTGACGGTCGAGCTCCGACACCGTGGCCGGCGCGGCCTTGACGTCGATGACGGCGTAGATGCCCTCGGCATGCTTGGCGATCTCGTAGGCCAGCCGGCGGCGGCCCCAGATGTCGACCTTGTCGACGGATCCACCGTCTTTGCGGATGACGTTGAGGAACGTCTCCAACGACGGCGATACGGTGCGCTCGTCAAGTGTGGGGTCGAGAATGACCATGATTTCGTATGGACGCATGAGTAACCCATCACCTCCTATGGTCGTGTCGGCCACGGTAGATCCGTGGCAGGAGGGTCGCCTGCGTCGGCAACCTGCCCAGGGTACATGGTGAGGCCCTGAGCAGCGAAATCGCCGTCGTCAGGCCCGATCGCGGTAGTACTGCCCGGCCAGGTCGATGACCTCCGCGGACGCCTTCGCCACCGCACCTGCGTCGAAGGGGGGTTGCGGGTCGTACTCGATCATCAGCTGGCTGGCCTCGGCGGCGTCCCGGCCGATCAGCAGCTCGAGCAGCCGCAGCGCCATGTCGATTCCGCTCGACACGCCCGCCGCGGTGATGATCCGTTCCGGTAGGTGCTCGACCACCCGCTCGGCCACATAGCTGGGGCCGAGCGATTCGAACAACTCGACCGCCCGCCAGTGGGTCGTCGCGGTCAGCCCGGTCAGCATCCCGGCCGCAGCGAGCAGCAGGCTGCCGGTGCACACCGACGCGGTGAACGTCGAGTGTTGGTGGGCGCCGCGGATCCAGCCGAGAATCTCGTCGTCCTGCAGCAGCGTGCGCGTGCCGATCCCGCCGGGTACCACAACCACGTCCGGCCGGGGCACCTCCGCGAACGTCCGGTCGACGGTCAGGCCGAGCATGCCGTTGTCGCTGCGCAGTTCGCCTCGGCGGTGGCCGAGGAACACGACGTCGATCGACGGAATGCGTTGCAGCACTTCATAGGGCCCGATGGCGTCGAGGGCGGTGAAGCGGGGGAACAGCGGGATCGCGACCTGCATGTCAGGTCACCGATCCGGCGGGTTCGCGGTCCGTGGCCGGGCTGATGTGCACCCGGTCGGCCGGCGGCCGCAACCAGTCCGGCAGGCGGCGCGGCGGGTCGTCGGGCGCGCGGTCGAACACCCCGCCTGCCGGATCGTCGACGCGGCCGCGCCACCGCACCAGATCCAGCTCCGGCCGGTAGATCTGCCGGATCACCAACGCGCACAGCACGACCACCGCGATGTCCCGCAGCAGCACCGTGGCGGTGAACCACTGCAGGGGAAGGCCTCCATTGGATTCGCCGTAGAGGTAGAGCATGCGCGGCACCCACACCAGGGCGTCGATGGTCATCCAGGCCAACAGGATTCGCCGGTGCGGCAGCGCCAGCACCGCCAGCGGAACCAACCACAGTGAGAACTGCGGGCTCCACACCTTGTTCGTCAGCAGGAACGCCGCCACCACCAGGAACGCCAGCTGGGCCACCCGCGGCCGCTGCTTGGCCGTCAGCGCGATGTAGGCGATCGCAATGCAGCACGCGGCGAAGAGCATCGCCGTCACCGTGTTCAGCAGCGTCGGCGGCTGCCAGAATCCGAGGTCGCCGTCGAAGCCGCGCCACCCCGTGAACGACTTCACCACGTTGTAAAGCGAATCCATGTCGTCACCCCGACGGGCGTTGAGCCGGAAGAACTCCGACCACCCCCGGGGGAACAGGACCATGATCGGCAGGTTCACCACCAGCCAGGCGGCGGCAGCGGCGGCGACGGTCTTGGCCACCTCGCGCAGCCGTCCGGTCCGCACCCCGAGCAGCACCAGCGGGAACAGCAGGAGCACCGGGAACAGTTTCGCGGCGACGCCGAGGCCGATCAGCACACCGGCCAGCGCCGGTCGTCGTCGCGCCCAGGCCAGCATCCCGCCGACGGCGAAAGCCGTTGCCAGTGCATCGAAGTTGGTGAAGATCTGGAAGATCACCAGCGGTGAGGCGGCCACCAACGCGGCGTCCCAGATGCGGCGCCCGGCCAGTAGCGCCGTCGCCCACACCGTCGCCAGCCACGCCAGCGCGAGACCGAAAGCGGCGATGTTGAAGAACATCACCACCTCGGCGATGACCGGTACCGACGCCGCGCGGGTGACCGCCGAGTATGTCTTGGCCAGCGCCATCGACACGTACTGGTACAGCCCGGTGAGCACCGGATACTCCATGTAGCGGACGGCGACGGCACCGTCGTACTGCATCCGCGGTTCGCCACTGGCGTCGGTTTCGATCCAGCTCGACTTGTAGGGGAACTTGCCCTGGTTGAGCAGTTCTGCGGTGTAGAGCGGAACGGTGTCGGAGTAGCACAGCTCGTAGTACGCCCGGTTGTTCTCCCAGTTCGCGACCCGCTGATCGGCCGAACCGGTGCCGACGGTCTGCAGGCACGCCGCCTTGCTCGAATAGCCGAGCGCGAGCAGGACGAGCGCGATCAGCAGCATCACCCGAACCGGCGTCATGAACCGTTGTCTGCCGATCAGTGCGTGCCGCCCGACCGGCCCCCCGGCGACTTCCGACAGGGCGGCACCGATGCGGTCGTTTCGGCTCGGCAGGTCCCGGTCATCCGCGCTGCGCCGGTCGGCGGCAGCCGGTGACGGCGAGAGCAGGCCGGGTCGCAGCTCGGAGGGTGGGGTCACGGAGGCGGTAGCCCGGGCGCCACGGGGACGCCGGGCGGCGGAGCGGGCACACCGGGGGCCGGCACACCCGGGGCCGGAACGCCGGGGGCCGGAACGCCGGGGGCGGGCACACCGGGCGCCGGCACCGGCACACCGGGCGGCGGTGGCGGCCCCACGGGAACCGTCGTCGGCGGACCGAGCGGAATCGTGATGCCCGGCGCGACCTCGAGGCTCGGCTGGATCACCGTCTGGGAGGGGGTCGGCGGTGCGGTGGACGACGGGCGCGGCGGCGGCGCCTGCGGCACACCCGCATAACCGCCGATCTCCTCCGGCTTCGGGAACGATTCGTTCTCGGTGTCTTCGAGGGCGCCGTCCATCGTCGCCTTCCAGATGTCGGACGGCAGACCCGATCCGTACACCGGTGAGCCCCACTGGTTCTCGAGCGGCTTGGTGCCGTCGGTCGTCCCCACCCACACCGCGGTGGACAGCGACGGCGTCACGCCGACCATCCAGGCATCGCGGTTGGCTCCGGTGTCACCGAGCTGGTTGGTGCCGGTCTTGGCCGCCGAGGGGCGGCCGCCGGCCAGCGCGTGGCCGTTGGAGTAGGCCGCGATCGGCTGCATGGCGGCCAGCACGTTGTCGGCCACCGCCTTGTCGATGCGCTGCTCGCCGCTGTTGTCCTCCTGCGAGGCGTCGAAGAGCACCTGTCCCTCGGAGTTGACGACCTTCTGCACGAAGTGAGGCTTGTGGTAGACGCCCGAGGCGGCCAACGTCGCGTACGCCGAGGCCATGTCGATGACGCGGGACTGGTACTGGCCGAGCACCACACCGTTGTTGGGCGGACCGCCCTTGCCGTCCTCCGACAGGGTGTGGTCGACACCCGGGAAGCTCTCGGCGATACCCGCCTTGTGCGCGGCGTCGGCCACGTCCTGTGGGCCGTTCTTCAGCTCGAGCATCAGCCGGTAGTAGCTGGTGTTCAGCGAGCGCTTGAGCGCCTCGGCGATGTTGCAGGTGCCGCAGCCGCCGCCCTCGACGTTGTTGATCTCGATACCGTCGACGTTGAGCGGCGAGCTGTCGACCTGATAGCCCAGACCCATGCCCTGTTCGAGGGCGGCCACGAGCGCGAACACCTTGAACGACGACCCCGTCGGCAGACCGGCCTGCGCGAAGTCGAACCCGTTGGCGTCCGAGCCGCCGTAGTAGGCCTTGACTCCGCCGGTCTTCGGGTCGATGGACACCACCGCGGTGCGCATGTCCGGCTGCTGGCCGTCCATGTACTCGGCCACCGCGTCCTCGGCGGCGCGCTGCGCCTTGGGGTCGATGGTCGTGGTGATCTGCAGACCCTCGGTGTTGAGCTGCTGTTCGCTGATGTTGAACAGCTCGAGCAGCTCCTTCTGCACCTGACGTTCGATCAGCCCGTTCGGACCCGTCGTCTGGTTCTGACTGCGGGCGGCGTCCGGGGGCACGGTCGGCGGGAACACCTGCGCGGCGCGGTCGGCCTCTGAGAGCGCGCCGATCTCGACCATGCCGTCGAGCACCCAGTTCCACCGTTCGGCGGATTCCTGCGGATCGACGGCCGGATCGAGCTGCGACGGCCGCTGGATCAGGGCGGCCAGCAACGCCCCCTCGGCGACGTTGAGCTGTTCGACGGGCTTGTCGAAGTACGCCTTCGCCGCCGCCGCCACTCCGTAGGCGCCGCGGCCGAAGTAGATGATGTTGAGGTAGGACTCCATCACCTGGTCCTTGGACCATTCGCTGGACATCTTGGTCGAGATGACCAGCTCCTTGGCCTTGCGGGTGATGCCGCCCAACCCACCGCGCTCCGATCCCACGAGCGCGTTCTTCACGTACTGCTGGGTGATGGTCGACCCGCCCTGCAGGTCGCCGCCGAAGATGTTGTTCTTGAACGCGCGGGCGAACCCGGTGAAGGAGAAGCCGGGGTTGGAGTAGAAGTCCCGATCCTCGGCCGCCATCACCGCATCGCGCACATGCACGGGTATCTGGTCGATCTTGACGTCGACCCGGTTGCCCTCCGGCGGCACGATCTTGGCGATCTCGCTGCCGTCGGAGGCCAGGATCGTCGAGACCTGGTTGGTCCGGATGTCACCGGGTTTCGGCACGTCGACGATCATGTAGGCCATCCCGAAGGTGACCAGCGGGAGCAGGATCAGGACGACCGCGGTGGCGATCAGCCCGCGCCGGACCCACTTCCAGTTGATCTGCTCACGCCAGTGCGGCCGGTCGCCGGGAGGCTTGCCGCCGCCACGGTGACCACCGCCGCCGCCGCCACCACCGCGGCCGGGTGGTGGCGGGGGCTTCTGCGGCGGGGTTCCGTCGAGGGCGGCCTTGACGACGTCGATCGGGTCGCGCAGGTGCACCGGCTGTGCGTCGCGGACGGGGGGCAGCACCGTGGTGCGCCGATCCTCGGGCGGCGCCGGCGGCCGGCGGTCGGCGTGACGAGCCGCATGGGCTCCGGATCGTGGCGGCGCACCGGCACCGTCAGCCGCGCGTCCCCTATGGGCTTCGCTGGCTGACCGGTCGTGGCGCCCGTCGCTATTCACTTGCCGTGCGCGCGTTCTTGCGCGCTGTCCGGGTGCCGCGCGGGGCCTTCGGAGGCCGCACCGCGCCGAGCACATATGACTTCACCAGGTGATTCCATTCGCAAGTCCGGCATACCTCCACCACGTGTACGGAGAACTCGTCGAACTTGGTGGCCAGCAGTACCAGCTCCTCGGCGGTGCGGGCCGACCCCGACACCGGGCCCAGGTGATCGCCGAAGACCCAGGACACCAGCGTGAGCTGTTCCTTGCGGCAGATGGGGCACATCACCGAGCTCTGCTTGCCGTGGAACTTCGCTGCCCGCAGCAGATAGGGATTCGCGTCGCAGACCTCCGAGACGCCGGTGCGCCCCGAATAGACCTCGGCCAGCAGGGACCGGCGCCGAAGCGCGTAGTCCACCACCTGTCTCTGCAATCGCACGGAGACCAGAGTACGTCGGCGCCCTGACGACCGAACGTCAGACGCCGCTTCGCCGACACCGGATTCGACGTGAGACCTGCGACGTCGCGGCTTCAACTCCTACGATCATGCCCGTGGCAGTGAGCAGCTCAGGGCGGCGGACGACGGGGACGCGCGCGAAGGACTCCGATCGCAACGACATCTGCAAGGTGCTCGACACCGCGCTCGGCGAGGGTCAGCTGTCGATGGCCGAACACGGCGAGCGGGTGAAGGCCGCCACGAACGCGGCCACACTGGGCGAACTGCAGGCACTCGTATCGGATCTGCAGACCGGCAACGCGCCCGTCGAACTCCCGGATCTGAGCCCGCCGAAGCCCCGGCGCACGATGCCGCGGCCGGGCCGAGGACTGCGGCTGGCCTTCGCCGGTGTGCTCGTCGTGCTCGGCATCGCGATCGGCTGGGGGCTATACGGCAACACCAGTTCCCCGCTGAGTTTCCAGACCGATCCGGGCGCGAAATCCGACGGCATCCCCGCCAGGGTGCTCACCCCGCCGCGGCAGCTGCAGTCGCTGGGCGGATTCAACGGGCTGTTCGAGCAGATGCGCAAGAAGTTCGGCGACACCACCGGCTTCGAGTTGAACATCCGGTCGGACTACGCCACGTTGTACCGTCCCGATCCGCAGGACGAGCGGCGCAAGGTGATGTACGACTACCGCGGCGGATGGGGCGATCCGAACAGCACGAGCACGATCGACGACGACGACCGGTTGGTCGATCTGGCCAGATTCGACTTCGAGGCCATCCTCGGTGTGCTGCGCGGGGCGCCGGAGACGCTCAACATCCAGCGCGCGGACGTCGACGACACCTGGGTGGACATCAGCCCGTCGAAGGATCCGCTCACGCCCGATGCGGTGAACATCATGATCTACGTCACCAGCGAGTTCGGCAGCGGCTACATCGATCTGGCGCCCGACGGCGCGGTCAAACGCATCAACTATCCGAGCTGACACTTCCGGCACTCCTGCAGCGCGCGAGCGTGCGCACCGGGCCCGCGGAAATCGGCGTGTCGGGGTACAGACACGCACGTTCGCGGAAACGGGGGGTGAACGGGAGTAGCGCCGTATATATCGGTTCGATACAGTGAGCCGAGGTGTCGTGGTGTTGTTACTGCGATACATCAGAGAATCGAGGAGGTGCCCGGTGCTGGAACTCGCTGTACTGGGTCTACTGCTCGAGGCGCCGATGCACGGCTACGAGCTGCGCAAACGCCTGACCGGTTTACTCGGTGCGTTCCGGGCTTTCTCCTATGGATCGCTCTACCCGGCGCTTCGACGCATGCAGGCCGACGGCCTGATCGTCGAAGACGCCGCACCCGACGGGACGCCGAAGATGCGGCGGGCGCGACGGGTCTACCACCTGACCGACGCCGGCAAACAGCGCTTCACCGAGCTGGTCGCCGACACCGGTCCGCAGAACTACTCCGACGACGGCTTCGGCGTGCACCTGGCCTTCTTCAACCGCACACCGGCCGAAGCCAGGATGCGGATCCTCGAAGGCCGCCGTCGTCAGGTGGAGGAACGTCGTGAAGGTTTGCGTGAAGCAGTCGCGCGGGCCAGCAGTTCGTTCGACCGGTACACCAAGCAGCTGCATCAGCTGGGCCTGGAGTCCAGCGAGCGCGAGGTGAACTGGCTCAACGAGCTGATAGCGGCCGAGCGTCTGAGCCAAGGGCGCCCGGAGAACACGTGAGCCAGGCTTCGACCGGGGCGAACAGCAGCACCACCGAATTTCAGTACGAGAGGGAGAGAACGGCCATGACTGAGCACGCAGGAGACATCCGGGTCGCGATTGTCGGCGTCGGCAACTGCGCGTCCTCACTGGTGCAGGGTGTGCAGTACTACCAGGACGCCGACGAGAACAGCACCGTCCCCGGCCTGATGCATGTGAAGCTGGGCCAGTACCACGTGCGCGACGTCAAGTTCGTCGCCGCCTTCGACGTGGACGCCAAGAAGGTCGGCTTCGACCTCTCCGAGGCGATCTTCGCGTCCGAGAACAACACGATCAAGATCGCCGACGTGCCCCCGACCAACGTCACGGTGCAGCGCGGGCCGACCCTCGACGGGATCGGCAAGTACTACTCCGAGACCATCGAGGTGTCCGACACCGAAGCCGTCGACGTGGTCAAGGCGCTCAAGGACGCCGAGGTCGACGTCATGGTGTCCTACCTTCCGGTGGGCTCCGAAGAGGCCGACAAGTTCTACGCTCAGTGCGCGATCGACGCCGGCGTGGCCTTCGTCAACGCCCTGCCCGTGTTCATCGCCTCCGATCCGGTCTGGGCCAAGAAGTTCGAAGACGCCGGCGTCCCGATCGTCGGCGACGACATCAAGAGCCAGGTCGGCGCCACCATCACCCACCGCGTGATGGCCAAGCTGTTCGAGGACCGCGGCGTGCAGCTCGACCGCACCATGCAGCTCAACGTCGGCGGCAACATGGACTTCCTCAACATGCTGGAGCGCTCGCGCCTGGAGTCGAAGAAGATCTCCAAGACCCAGGCCGTCACGTCCAACCTGCAGCGCGAGTTCAACACCAAGGACGTGCACATCGGTCCGTCCGATCACGTCGGCTGGCTCGACGACCGCAAGTGGGCTTACGTCCGCCTCGAGGGCCGTGCCTTCGGTGACGTGCCGTTGAACCTGGAGTACAAGCTCGAGGTGTGGGACTCCCCCAACTCGGCAGGCGTCATCATCGACGCGGTGCGTGCGGCCAAGATCGCGCTGGACCGCGGCATCGGTGGCCCCGTCGTCGCCGCCTCGGCGTACCTGATGAAGAGCCCGCCCGAGCAGCTCCCCGACGACATCGCCCGCGCGCAGCTCGAGGACTTCATCGAAGGCTGATCCTCACGTTGACCGCAAGCCCGCCCAAACGAACGTTTGGGCGGGTTTTTGCGAGTGCAGGCCGCCATTTCGTCGATCTCGGCGACGCGATTAGATGAACGCGTGATCGCCGACGACGAGCTGCACGGCCTCGACGAGTTCGCCCTGCTTTCCGAGAACGCCGAGCAGATCGGCGCGACGGGTCCGCTCCCGCCGGTCGAGCGGGTGACCGACGGAGCCATCAGCGCCCTGAAGTGGGGGAATGAACCGCCGCAGGTCGTGTTCCTGCACGGCGGCGGCCAGAACGCCCACACCTGGGACACCGTGATCCTGGGGCTCGGACTGCCGGCGCTGGCGATCGACCTTCCGGGCCACGGCCGCTCGGCGTGGCGGGAGGACGGCGACTACGGACCGAAGCTCAACGCCGAGACGTTGCGTCCGGTGCTCCGCGAGTGGGCGCCGCGACCCCGCCTCGTCGTCGGCATGTCGCTGGGCGGGCTGACCGCGCTGCGCATCGCGGCCACCGAGCCGGCGCTGGTGCCCGAACTGGTGCTCGTCGACGTCACCCCGTCGGCGCCGGAGCGCCACGAACAGATGACGCAGGCACAGCTGGGCGCGGTCGCGCTGGTCCGGGGTGACCGCGAGTTCCCGTCGTTCGAGGCGATGCTGGACAAGACCGTGGCCGCCTCACCGCACCGTGACCGGATCTCTCTGCGCCGCGGTGTGTTCCACAACTCCAAACAGCTCGAGGACGGCACCTGGACCTGGCGCTACGACTCGTTTCGCAAGGGCGACGGGTTCGAGGGGTTGTGGGAGGACGTGCCGGCGATCACGATGCCCACCACGCTGGTACGCGGCGCCAAGTCGTTCTTCGTCAACGACGAGGACGCGGCGGCGTTCGCGGCGGGCGCGCCGGGTTTCCGCGAGACCATCGTGGTGGAGAACGCCGGGCACTCGGTGCAAGGCGATCAGCCCCAGGCACTCGTCGACATTCTGCGCGGGGTGCTGGGACGTTAGCCGTCCGGCGATCGCCGTCGCCTCCTGTTCACCTGGTGCTTGCCGGGTGATCGCCCAACTCCCGTAACTTTCCGCACATCCCGGCCGTCAGCCCCGGCCGGTCGGATGCGTGGAAGGAAGCCGCCCACATGGCGCTCGTGCCCCTGAATCTCTTTGTCTCCCATGACGGCAAGTCGAAGCGGCAGCACATCACGTGCCGCTACAAGTGCGGAGACGCCTGCTCCAAGCCGGTACCGAACACCAGCGACAACGAATACTTCGGTGACATCGTCAAGATCGTCTCGCGCCGGTCGGTGCTGCAGGCCACCGGCGTCACCGTCCTGGCCGTCGGCGCCGGTTCGGTCCTCGCGGCCTGCGGCGGCGACGACACCCCCGGCGCCGCGTCCAGCAGCTCCACCGCCGCGGCGCCCGAGCCGCTGCCCGGGATGCGATTCGATTCCGTCGCGCCCAACAGCGAGGACGCCGTCGTCGTCCCCTCGGGGTACGAACAGGGCGTGGTCATCAGTTGGGGCGATCCCGTTGTGCCCGGTGCACCCGCGTTCGACGTCACCAAGCAGACCGGCGCCTCGCAGCGCGGCCAGTTCGGTTTCAACAACGACTTCGCCGGACTGCTGCCGATCGACGGTCAGCCGGGCCACTTCCTGCTGGTCACCAACTTCGAATACGCCACCCCGCAGTTCATGTTCCCCGGATTCGACCCCAAGGCCCCGACCCGCGACCAGTTCGACGTCGAGATCGCGTCGATGGGCATGGGCGTCGTCGAGGTCGAACGCGTACCCGGTGGCGGCCTGCGCCCGGTGATGGGCCGCTACAACCGGCGCATCACCGCCGACTCCCCGTTCATGCTGACCGGCCCCGGCGCGGGCACCGACTTCGTCAAGACCGCCGCCGACCCCGAGGGCCGCACCGTCCTGGGCACCATCGCCAACTGCGCCGGCGGCGTCACCCCCTGGGGCACCGTGCTTTCCGGTGAGGAGAACTTCCACAGCTACTTCGGCGCCCCGGAGGGCGCACCGGGCCCCAACCCGGTCGACGCCGACCGCCTCGACCGCTACGGCGTCAAACTGGAACCGTCCGAACTGCTGTGGGAGACCTTCGATCCGCGCTGGGACCTCGCCGCGGCGCCCAACGAGGTCAACCGGTTCGGCTACGTCGTCGAACTCAACCCGTGGGATCCGAACTCGACCCCGGTCAAGCACACCGCGATGGGCCGTCTCAAGCACGAGGGCGCCAACATCTACATCACCGACGACGGCACCGTCGTCGCCTACAGCGGCGACGACGAACGCTTCGACTACATGTACAAGTTCGTGTCCAGCAGGAAGATGCGGCCCGGGAAAGACCCTGCCGCCATGGCCGACAACATGGCCATCCTCGACGAAGGCACGCTCTACGTCGCCAAACTGTCCAGCGACATCCCGCCCGCGGAGATCGACGGCTCGGGCAAGCTGCCGGCGAAGGGCTCGTTCAGCGGGACCGGAACCTGGCTGCCGCTGCTGCGATCCGGTCCGAACGGACAGGCCGAGTCCCTGGTTCCCGGGATCTCGCCGCAGGAAGTGGCGGTGTTCACCCGGATGGCCGCCGACAAGGCCGGCGCCACAAAGATGGACCGGCCCGAGGATTTCGAGGCCAACCCCCACACCGGCAAGGTCTACGTCGCGCTGACCAACAACGACGAGCGTGGCGCCGACGGCGAACCCGGCGTCGACGCCGCGAACCCGCGCAATGACAACAAGAGCGGCCAGGTCCTGGAGATCACCGACAACCACGCCGGCACCGACTTCACCTGGGAGCTGCTGCTGGTGTGCGGCGACCCGGCGGCCGCCGACACCTACTACGCCGGCTTCGACAAGTCGCGGGTCAGCCCGATCTCCTGCCCGGACAACCTCGCGTTCGACAGCCACGGAAACCTGTGGATCTCCACCGACGGCAACGCGCTCGACTCCAACGACGGCCTGTTCGCGGTCGCACTCGACGGCCCCACACGCGGGGAGACCAAGCAGTTCCTCACCGTTCCCCTGGGCGCCGAGACCTGTGGGCCCGTCGTCACCGACGACTTCGTCACCGTCTGCGTCCAGCATCCGGGCGAGAACGACGAAAACAGCATCGACGATCCGCAGTCACGCTGGCCCGAGGGTGGCAACGGCACCGCGCGACCGTCGGTGGTCGCGGTGTGGAAGGCCGATGGGAACATCGGCGTCTAGCCGCACCGGACTACCATTCGGCGGATGACCTGCCCAGGGCTCGCCACCGTCGACCTCGCCCACGAGGGCAACGAGGCATCCGACCTCGTCCACGTCGACAACCAGGCGTTGCTCGACGCGCACGGCTGGGATCTCGGGTTCTGGACCGTGCTCGACGAGGGCTCGGTGGAGGATTGCATCGCGGTGCTCGGCCACGCCCGCGGCGCGGCACGCGGCAGCGGTTGGGAAATCCACCCGTTGCCGGCCGTCGCCGGGAAGGAACAGGGACGCACCGAAGACGCCGAAGCCGTCGCACGACACGAGGGCTGGATCTATGTGGTGGGTTCACACTACGGATCCAAGGGCGGACCGCTGCAGGCCAAACGTGCCTTCATCGCGCGCTTCGACGAACAGTCGATCGACCGGACGGTCACCGAAGCGGAACTGCCGATCGAGATCCGGCGCAACCGGTTTCGCCTGCACCGCCTGATCAACGATGCGCTCGACGCGTCGCGGGTCGTCGCGATCACACCGGGCGACGGCGTACGCACCCGGTTCATCGCGCGCACCATCGAACGCGGCATCCAGCGCAACAAGACGTGGGTCGACCGGCTGACCGAGCGCGACGTGCCCATCAACATCGAGGGTGCCGCCTTCCGACCGAACGGCAACCTGCTGCTGGCGCTGCGCTTCCCCACCACCGCCGAAGGTGAACCGATCCTCGTCGAAGTGTCCGGCGTGCCGGCGATGTTCGACGGTGGCACCGAGCCGACTGTCGTACGGGTCTGGGAGCTGGCGGGGGTGGCACCACCGGACGCACTCGTCGGATTCCGCGCGCTCTCCCATTCCGGCAACGACTCCTACGACGCGATCCTGGGCTCGATCGACGCCACCGACAAGGGGTCCGCCCTGCTCGAGGAATATCCGCAGGGCGGCGTCGCACACTGCTCGCACTGGCGCTTCACCCTGCCCGCCGACGATGCCGAGTCCACCGTCGTCCGCGCCGACCTGATCCGCGACTTCCCCGATCTCCGCAACGTCGAGGGCCTGGCCGTCGAGTCCGATCACGTCTACTACGTGACCGACGAGGACCACCGCATCCAGGTCCGATTCGACTGACCGCTCACACCGCTGCGCGCGGTACTACCGTGGCGGATATGACCTCCGCGAGCCGCCCCATCCGTATCGGAGTCCAACTCCAGCCGCAGCATTCCCCCGAGTACCGCCACATCCGAGACGCCGTTCGCCGCTGTGAGGACATCGGCGTCGACGTCGCCTTCAACTGGGACCACTTCTTCCCGCTCTACGGCGATCCCGAGGGCGCCCATTACGAGTGCTGGACGATGCTGGCCGCCTGGGCGGAGCAGACCTCACGCATCGAGTTCGGCGCGCTGGTCACCTGCAACAGCTACCGCAACCCGGAACTGCTGGCCGATATGGCCCGCACCGTCGACCACATCAGCGACGGGAGACTGATCCTGGGCATCGGATCCGGCTGGAAGCAGAAGGACTACGACGAGTACGGCTACGAATTCGGCACCGCGGGCAGCCGGCTCGACGATCTCGCCGGGGCCCTGCCGCGCATCGAGTCGCGGCTGGCCAAGTTGAACCCGGCGCCGACCCGCAAGATCCCGATTCTGATCGGTGGGCAGGGTGAGAAGAAGACGCTGCGGATGGTCGCCGAACACGCCGACATCTGGCACGGCTTCACCGACCGCAGCACCTACCCCGGCAAGGCCGAGGTGCTCGACCGGCACTGCGCCGACGTGGGCCGCGACCCGGCGGCGGTGGAACGGTCCTCCGGCGTCCCCGAAGGCAGCGAAGAGTCGATGCTCGCCGAGGCCGACGCGCTGGTCGGACTCGGCGTCACGCTGCTGACCATCGGCGTCAACGGCCCGGATTACGACCTGACGGCCGCCGAGGCGCTGTGCCGGTGGCGGGACCAGCGCGCGGGCTGAGGGCGAACGCGGTGAGCCGAACCGTTGGTCTGCCCCGGCGTGACCGCTAGGTTGCACGCATGAATCCCGGACGGCTCGCGGCAGTCCTCGTATCGGCGCTCGTGACTTTCCTGATGGTGATCGGTCTCGGCAGCGCCGCGCCCGCCGTCGCTCAGGTCGACCAGTGCGCACCGCCCGGCATCCAGAGCGCCAGCGCCCTGCCCGCCAACCTGGCGGCCGCGGCGCAGGGTCCGGGGGCCGACAAGTACACCACCCCGAACGTGCGGCCACTGGACTCGATCGACGTCAACGCCCTGGGCCTGGGGCAGCCGGGGGTGATCACCGTCGGAACGCTGTCCGACGCGCCGCCGAGCATCTGCATCGACTCCGCCGGCCAGTTCACCGGATTCGACAACGAACTGCTCCGCGCGATCGCCGGCAAACTCGGCCTGCGGGTCGACTTCGTGGGCACCGAGTTCTCCGGACTGCTCGCCCAGACCGCATCGCGCCGCTTCGACGTCGCGTCCTCCTCCATCACCACAACCGAAGCCCGCAGGCAGACCGTCGGGTTCACCAACGGATACGACTTCGGTTACTTCTCGCTCGTGGTCCCCAGCGGATCGCCGATCACCGGGTTCGGTCAGCTGCAGCCCGGTCAGCGGATCGGCGTCGTGCAGGGCACGGTGCAGGAGGAGTACGTCATCAACACCCTGGGGCTGGACCCGGTGAAGTACCCCGACTACAACACCGTCTACGCCAGCCTCAAGACCCGGCAGATCGACGCCTGGGTGGCGCCCTCCCAACAGGCGCAGGGCACCGTCCAACCTGGTGACCCCGCCCAGATCGTCGAGAACACGTTCAGCCTGGACAACTTCGTCGCCTACGCCGTCGCCAGGGAGAACCAGCCGCTGATCGACGCGCTCAACTCCGGGCTGGACGCCGTCATCGCCGACGGCACCTGGTCGAAGCTCTACTCCGACTGGGTGCCCCGCGTGGTTCCGCCGGGCTGGAAACCCGGATCCAAGGCCGCGCCCGCACCGCAGCTGCCCGACTTCGCCGCCATCGCCGCCGAACACCAGGACGAACCGGCCACCGCCGCTGCCGGACCGAAATCAACGCTCTCCCAATTGAAGGACTCGTTCCTCGACTGGAATCTGTACAAGCAGGCCATCCCCGACCTGTTCAAGACCGGCCTGCCCAACACCCTGATCCTCACCTTCAGCGCGAGCGTCATCGGACTGGTCCTCGGCATGGCGCTGGCCGTCGCCGGTATCTCCCGTTCCCGGCTGCTGCGCTGGCCGGCGCGGGTGTACACCGACATCTTCCGCGGCCTGCCCGAGGTGGTGATCATCCTGCTCATCGGGCTCGGGCTGGGGCCGGTGGTCGGTGGGCTGACCGGCAACAACCCCTACCCGCTCGGCATCGCCGCGCTGGGACTGATGGCCGCGGCCTACATCGGCGAGATCTTCCGCTCCGGGATTCAGAGCGTGGAGGCCGGACAGCTGGAGGCCTCCCGAGCGCTCGGCTTCAGCTATGCGTCGTCGATGCGGCTGGTGGTGATCCCGCAGGGCGTCCGGCGGGTGTTGCCTGCGCTGATGAACCAGTTCATCTCGCTGCTGAAGGCCTCGTCGCTGGTGTACTTCCTCGGGCTCATCGCCAACCAGCGCGAGCTGTTCCAGGTCGGCCGGGACCTCAACGCGCAGACCGGAAATCTCTCACCGCTGGTGGCTGCGGGCCTGTTCTATCTCGCACTGACCATCCCGCTGACCCACCTGGTGAACTTCGTCGACGCCCGCCTACGGCGCGGCCGACAACCCACCGAGGAAGCGCCGACGCCGGCCACCACGCAGGAGATGATCTGATGCCGGACATCGAACCGGTGTCATTGCGCGCCACCGACATTCACCTCGCCTTCGGGCCGAACAAGGTGCTTCAGGGCGTCGACCTCGACGTGGCCGCCGGCACCACCGCGGTCGTGATCGGGCCGTCGGGGTCGGGCAAGTCCACCCTGCTGCGGACGCTGAACCGGCTCTACGAGCCCGACCGCGGCGACATCCTGCTCGACGGCCGCTCGGTGCTGAGGGACAACCCCGATCAGCTGCGCCAGCGGATCGGCATGGTGTTCCAGCAGTTCAACCTCTTCCCGCACCGCAGCGTGCTCGACAACGTGACGCTGGGACCGCGCAAGCTCAGGGGGCTGAACACCGAGCAGGCCCGCGAACTCGGGCTGGCCCAGCTGGACCGGGTCGGGCTGCGGCACAAGGCCGAGGTCCGGCCGGCGACACTGTCCGGCGGGCAGCAGCAGCGGGTGGCCATCGCCCGGGCGCTGGCCATGGCGCCGCAGGTGATGTTCTTCGACGAGGCCACCTCGGCGCTGGACCCCGAACTGGTCAAGGGCATCCTGTCGTTGATGGCCGAACTGGCCGCCGACGGCATGACGATGGTGGTGGTCACCCACGAGATGGGGTTCGCGCGATCGACGGCCGACACCGTGGTCTTCATGGACGACGGGCAGGTCGTCGAGGCCGGGCCGCCCGAGCAGATCTTCGACGCCGCCGAGACCGATCGTCTCCAACGCTTCCTGTCACAGGTGCTCTAGGAATTGCTGCGCATCGCCATGCCGTCGGCAGCAGACCGGTTAGACTAGCGAACTATGGTGGAGACGGAGACGCAGGTCACCGAACTCGCGGAGGAACTGCAGCGCGTTCTTTCGAAGGTGTTCTCGGTGTTGCGGCGCGGCGACGCCAACCGCGGGGCCGGCGGTGACCTCACGCTGGCTCAGCTGTCGATTCTGCTGACTCTGCTCGAATGCGGACCGATGCGCATGACCGAGCTCGCCGCCCACGAGCGCGTTCGGACCCCCACCACGACCGTGGCGATCCGTCGCCTGGAGAAGCTGGGTCTGGTCAAACGCTCACGCGATCCGTCGGATCTGCGGGCGGTGCTGGTGGAGGTCACCCCGGAGGGGCTGGTGCAGCACCGCGAGGCGCTCGCTGTGCGGCGCGCGCAGCTGGCGACACTGCTCGCGCAGCTCACCGAGAGCGATCTCGACACGCTGGCCAAGGCGCTGGTGCCGCTCGAGCGGCTGGCCGACCATCACGTCGATCCGCCCAACTAGCCCAGCCAGTCCAGGACCGCGGCAGCGGTCCACGACTGTTGCATGCTGCCCAGCGGTTCGCCGGTGAAGGGCTCGTAGTACTCGGCGAACGTTCCGTCGCTGGCCTGCCGCAGCCCTTCGTGCCGCAGCATCCGCGCTCGCTCCGCCCAGCCGCGCCGGGCGAAGCACCACGCGAACAGCCACGTCATCACCGGCCACACCGGGCCGCGCCAGTACTCCCGGGACCGGAAGTCGCGCGACACCGGCGACGTCGACGGGACACACGCGTACTTCAGATCCGGGTGCCCGCAGAAGCGGGGGCCCTCCAACAGCCGCAGCAGGGCCCGTTCCCGCTCGTGCGGCAACCCGCCGCACAGCAGCGGTGCGAACTGCGCGACGGTCTCAGTGGTCACCCAGGTGTCCGCCCGCACGTCGAAATCCCGTGCAGCACCGGTCCTTTGGTCGGTGGTTTCGATGACGCCCGCCCGGAAGCGATCGGCCCAGCCGTAGAGTTCGCGGACGTCGGCGTGTGGACGCTTGTGGTCTTCACCGATCTCGGCGAGCACCTGGCAGGCGACCGAGAAGATGGCCGAGACGAACACGTCCTCCACCGCGAAGCTCATCACCTTCGGCAGCAGATCATCGTCGTAACGGGCCGATTTCATCTCCTCGAGCAGCCACAAATACCGGTCGTACTCGAGGTCCGACGGCCGTTGGCTCGCGTCGGTGATGATGGCGTTGTCCTCGCGCCGGTATTCCGGCACCTCGCCGGGCACCACCTTCGCGTAGGCGGCGTCCCACCGCGGCGAGTTGTCCATGCCGGACTCCCAGCCGTGATACAGCGTGATGCGGCCGCGGCCGTTCTGGTCGCGGGATTCGGCCAGCCAGCGGTGCCAGCGCACGAGGTCGTCCCACCGCCGGTCCAGGAACGAGGCCGCCACCGCGCGGGTGGACCGGCCGCGGGTGCGGGCATGGTCCAGGATGCGCTGGACCGCGATGGCGTGTACGGGCGGTTGGGTGATGCCCGAGGTGTGCCGGGCGCGAGGGGCGTCGGCCGCCAGCGCGGAACACGCCCACCGGGCGGGCCCGGGAAAGTACCCGTCGACTCCGTTGGCGAAGACGATGTGCGGGATCATGCCGTTGCGCCACTGCGCCGAAAGCAGGGTGTCGAGCTCGACGACCGCCCGCTCCACGCTGAGCGGGGCGAGGCCGATCGCGACGAACGCCGCGTCCCAGCTCCACATATGCGGATACAGCAGCGGCGCCGCGGTGGTCATGACGCCTAGGTCGTTACCGCGCAGCAGATACGCGGCTCGGGCGGCGAGCTGCGTGGGCGCGAAGCTGGGATCGTGTGGCATCGGTCCAATCATGCGACGGGATGCCGTCGCGCGCAGGTCGGTAGGGTGGCGACATGCCGACCGCCATGATCACCGGTGCCGGCCGTGGCCTCGGTGCCGCGCTCGCGACGGCCCTGGCGCCGACACACACACTGTTCCTGGCCGGCCGGCCGTCGCCGGCGCTCGACGAGGTGGCCGATCGGCTCGGCGCCACCACCTGGGAGGTCGATTTCGACGACCTCGAGTCGATCCCGGCCGCCGTCGAGCCGATCGTCGAACTCGACGTGCTGGTGCACAACGCCGGGGTCGCCTATCCCGCCCGGGTCGCCGAGTCCTCGACCGCCGAGTGGCAGGCCACCTTGACCGTGAATGTCGTTGGGCCCGTTGCACTGACGCTCGCTCTGCTGCCCGCGCTGCGCGCCGGGGACGGTCAGGTGGTCTTCATCAACTCCGGGTCGGGGATCAACGCCTCCCCCGGGCTGGCGTCGTACTCGGCGAGCAAGTTCGCGCTGCGGTCGTTCGCGGATTCACTGCGCAACGACGAGCCGGGTTTGCGGGTGACGTCGGTGCATCCGGGTCGCATCGCCACCGACATGCAACAGGATCTCAACGCCTACGAGGGCCGCGAGTACGACCCCGCGAACTACCTCAGTGCCGATACCGTTGCGCGCGTCACCGCCGATGCGATCAACGCGCCCGCCGATGCACACGTCCACGAGGTGATCGTCCGTCCCCGCGGGTGACTACGCGACGATGTTGACGAGCTTGCCGGGCACCACGATCACCTTCTTTGGCGCCGTGCCGTCGAGGAACGCCTGCACCTTCTCATCGGCCAGCGCCGCCGCCTGCAGCGTGTCCTTGTCCGCGTCGGCGGCGACCGTGATGCGGCCGCGGACCTTGCCGTTGACCTGAACCGGGTACTCGACGGTGTCGTCGACCAGATACTGCGGGTCGGCCACCGGGAACGGCCCGTGCGCCAGCGACGTGTCGTGGCCGAGCCGGCGCCACAACTCCTCGGCGAGGTGGGGGGCCAGCGGAGCCACCATCAACACCAGCGGTTCGACGGCCGCCCGCGCCGAGACCCCCTCCTTGGTCAGGTGGTTGGTGTACTCGATGAGCTTGGCCGCCGCGGTGTTGTTACGCAGTGCCGCATAGTCTTCCGAGACGCCCGCGATGGTGCGGTGCAACAGCCGCAGCGTCTCGGTGTCCAGCGCCTCGTGCGCGGCGATCCGCACCGCACCGGTCTGCTCGTCGACCACCAGCCGCCACACCCGCTGCAGGAACCGGTGCGCGCCGACGACATCCTTGGTGGCCCACGGCCGTGACGCCTCCAGCGGCCCCATGGACATCTCGTAGACCCGCAGGGTGTCGGCGCCGTAGTTGTCACAGATCTCGTCCGGCGACACCGAGTTCTTCAGGCTCTTGCCGATCTTGCCGAACTCCTGGTTGACCTCGATCTCACCGTCCGCGGCCGGGTAGTAGAACTTGCCGTCGCGTTCGACGACGTCCGCTGCGGGCACGTACGAGCCGCGCGCGTCGGTGTAGGCGAACGCCTGGATGTAACCCTGGTTGACCAGGCGGCGGTAGGGCTCACGGGAGCTGACGTGACCGAGGTCGAAGAGCACCTTGTGCCAGAACCGCGCGTAGAGCAGGTGCAGCACCGCGTGCTCGACGCCGCCGACATAGAGGTCGACGCCACCGGGGTCGTCCGGCCCGTGCTCGGCCGGACGCGGACCCATCCAGTACGCCTCGTTCTCCTTGGCGCACAACACCTCCTGGTTGTACGGGTCGGTGTAGCGCAGCTCGTACCAGGAGCTGCCCGCCCACTGCGGCATGACATTGGTGTCACGGGTGTACGGCCGCAGTCCGTCACCGAGATCCAGCTCGACGTTCACCCATTCGGTGGCCTTGTTCAGCGGCGGGTTGGGCTCGCTGTCGGCGTCGTCGGGGTCGAACTGCACCGGCGAATAGTCGGGGATGTCCGGCAGTTCCACCGGCAGCGCCGATTCCGGCAGTGGATGCGCCCGGCCGTCGCTGTCGTAGACGATCGGGAACGGCTCACCCCAGTACCGCTGGCGAGCGAACAGCCAGTCCCGCAACTTGTATTCGACCCGCGCCCGGCCCCGGCCGTCGGCGACGAGCCGTTCGGTGACGACCCTCTTCGCCGTGACGACGTCCAGCCCGTTCAGGTAGTCGGAGTTCACCAGTTCGCCGTCACCGGTGTAGGCCTCCTGGGAGATGTCCCCGCCGGAGACCACCTCCACGATCGGCAGTCCGAACTCGGTGGCGAACTCCCAGTCGCGCTGATCACCGCTCGGCACCGCCATGATGGCGCCGGTGCCGTAGCCGATGAGCACGTAATCGGCGATGAATATCGGGATCTGTTGCCCGTTCACCGGATTGGTGGCGTACGTGCCGAGGAAGACGCCGGTCTTGGTCTTGTTCTCCTGGCGCTCCACATCGGACTTGGCCGAGATCGAGGCCCGGTAGGCGGCCACCGCGTCGGCCGGGCTCGCCGCCCCGTAGGTCCACCGGGGATCGACACCGTCGGGCCACTGTGCGACGGTCAGCTGCTCGACCAGCGGGTGCTCCGGAGCCAGCACCAGATACGTTGCGCCGAAGAGGGTGTCGGGGCGGGTGGTGAACACCTCGACGTCACCGGCGTCGGTCCCGAACAGGACGCTGGCGCCCGTCGAGCGACCGATCCAGTTGCGCTGCATGGTCTTGACCTTGTCCGGCCAGTCCAGCACGTCGAGATCCTCGAGCAGCCGGTCGGAGTACGCGGTGATGCGCATCATCCACTGGCGCAACCGCTTCCGGAACACCGGGAAGTTGCCCCGATCACTGCGGCCGTCGGCGGTCACCTCTTCGTTGGCCAGCACGGTGCCCAGCCCAGGGCACCAGTTGACCATCGAGTCGGCGCGGTACACCAGCCGATAGGAGTCGGCCACATCGGCGCGTTCGCCTGCCGACAACGCCGACCAGTCTCGGCCGTCGTCGAGGGTCCTTGTGCCGCTGTCGAATTCATTGATCAGCTCGGAGATCGGGCGCGCCTTCTGCAGATCCCGGTCGAACCAGGCGTTGTAGATCTGCAGGAAGATCCACTGGGTCCAGCGGTAGAAGTCGACGTCGGTCGTCGAGAAGCTGCGCCTGGCATCGTGTCCGAGACCCAGCCGGCCGAGCTGGCGGCGGAAGTTGACGATGTTGGCTTCGGTGCGGGTGCGCGGATGGGTGCCGGTCTGCACGGCGTACTGCTCGGCGGGCAGTCCGAAAGCGTCGAAGCCCAGCGCGTGCAGGACGTTGCGCCCGGTCATGCGGTAGTAGCGCGCATAGACGTCGGTGGCGATGTAGCCGAGCGGGTGCCCGACGTGCAGCCCCTCCCCCGACGGATACGGGAACATGTCCTGGACGAACATCTTGTCCGCCGGCACCGAACCCTGCGCGGGCGCCAGTTCGCCGACCGGGTTCGGGACGTTGAAGGTGCCGCGTTCAGCCCACGTCTGCTGCCAGGAGTGCTCGATCCGCCCGGCGAGATCCGCGGTGTAGCGGTGCTGCGGAACGTCGGCATCGTGAGCCCGTTCGGGCTGCGCGGTCGGGGCTTCGGTCACCTCACCAGGGTATCGACGCCCGATCGTCTCCTCTCGGCGACCACAGTCGGCGCCGCGGCGCCGACCGCAGGACACGTCTTGATATCGGTTGCGTCGCGGAGAAGTCAGGGGTTGATCCCAGGTCGGTTCCGGCCCTGTCGGCGGGCCACCGCAGGTGGATACATTCGGCGCCTGACACAGGAGGGAGGACGGCGTAAATGAGCGGAAACGCCCGCCATCGGCGGGTTCTGACGGGCAGCGCAGCCCTTGGTGTGGCCGGAGCGATCGGCTTCGCATGCGCGGCGAGCGCCTGGGCGCAGCCGCTGTACCCGCAGCCGCCTGTTCCTCGCCCCGGCACCGTCGCGGTCGCACCCACGGCGACCCCGGTGACCAGGGGCGTTCCCCTCGCGCCAGGGTCTGTGACCACCCAGAGCGCGACGACGACCCCGGCGGCTGCCGCCGCACCCGTGCCGACCCTGCTGCCCGCCACCTCCGGCACGCTGGCCGAGTTCTTCGCCAGCAAGGGCGTCGCGATGCAGCCGCAGGCCCCGCGGGAGTTCAAGGCGCTCAACATCACGCTGCCGATGCCACCGGGGTGGGCCTACATCCCGGACCCGAACGTGCCCGACGCCTACGCCGTGATCGCCGACCGCGTCGGCGGTGACGGGTTGTATTCGTCGAATGCACAGATCAAGGTGTACAAACTCGTCGGCGACTTCGATCCGGACCAGGCGATCAGCCACGGCTTCATCGACAGCCAGATGCTGCCGTCCTGGCGCTCCACCGCTGCGTCGCTGGCGCCGTTCCACGGCATGCCGTCGTCGTTGATCGAAGGCACCTTCCGAGAGAACTCGATGTCGCTGAACACTTCGCGGCGCCACGTCATCGCCACCTCCGGACCCGACCGGTACCTGGTGTCGCTGGCGGTGACGACCACCGTCGATCAGGCGATCCCCGCCGCGGACGCCACCGACGCGATCGTCAACGGGTTCAGAGTGACCTCACCGACCGCGCCCCCGCCGGCGGCGCTGCCACCCGGGCCGCCGGCGCCCCAGCCGGGCCTGCCCCCGATGCCGCAGCCGGCACCGCTGCCCACGCCGCTGGGGATGCCCTGAGGGGCAGTCGTGAGGCAAGCGGGGGACGCGCGATTGTGACTCGCTGAGGCGTCCCTCGTATCCTGAGCCGCATGGTGATCGCCGCTGCGCTGTGTCTGATTGCGGCCGCCGCGGTGGGCGGCACCGGGGTGTGGCTGGTGACGCGGCCGCACTCGGACGACCCGGTGCGCCAGAGTCTGCGTGCGGTGGCCCCGACGCAGTTCGCCGCGGCGGTGATGCTGGCCGCAGGCGGCGCCGTCGCGCTGTCGGCCCCCCGGGTGACCGCAATCCTCGCCGTTGCCGCCGGTGTGATCGGCGCGGTGGGCACTGTGGCGGCCGGCTGCTGGCAGAGCGCGAAGGCGATCACCCGGGCCGGCCAGATCTCCGCGGCCGCCGACGCGGCGACCGCAGCCGGCGACGACGGCTGCGCAGGCAGCTGCGCGAGCTGCGTGCTGTCCTGCCGGTGAGCTAGTTGCGGCTGACGTCGATCGGATGGGTCGCGAGCATCGACAGCGGCAGCGGCTGACGGCGCAGCACCCGCGCCCACAGATCCACCCTCGGCTCGACCAGCACGTCGGACGGCAGCGCCGACAGTACGATCCAGTCGTCGCGTTCGATCTCGCCCTCGAGCTGCCCGATGGTCCAGCCGCTGTACCCGGCGAAGATGCGCACGCCCTCGATGACCGGCGCCAGCGAATCGGGGTCGGCGTCCAGATCCACCATCACCATCCGGCCGGCGACGTGGCGCAGCCCCGGCACCCCGGTCGCCTCCATACCGACGCGCAGCGTCGCCAGGCACAGCGCGGCGTCGCGTTTGACCGGCCCGCCGACGAACATCGTCTTGGGCTTGGTGGCCAGCTTCGCCCATTGCGGCAGCACGTTGTACACAGCGGTCTCGCTGGGCCGGTTCAGCACCACCCCGAGCGTGCCGCCGTCGTTGTGCTCCACCACGTAGATGACGCTGCGCCGGAACGTCGGTTCCATCAGATCGGTGTTGGCCAGCAGCAGCGTCCCCGCACGTACCCGGTGCGCCGCGGGGGCGATGAAATCCTCCGGATCTTCTGACTGCGCCACAGCGACCATCATGTCATCAGCGCACCGTCCCCGTAGCGAACAAGCGGTGCCGGCTCCGATATTTGTACTGTGGACCGGGTGATTTCCGGTGCCTGACGCCTCCGCTCCCCGAGCCCTCTGGCGATCGGTGCGTGGTCTGCCCGAATTCCGTCGACTCCTCGAACTCCGTGCGGTCAGTCAGTTCGGCGACGGCCTGTTCCAGGGCGGCCTCGCCGGGGCCATCCTGTTCAACCCCGACCGTGCCGCAGAACCGTGGGCCATCGCCGGCGCCTTCGCCGTGCTGTTTCTGCCCTACTCGCTACTCGGACCGTTCGCCGGGGCGCTGCTCGACCGCTGGGATCGGCGGCTGGTGCTGATCGGCGCCAACCTCGGACGCCTCATCCTGGTGCTGGCGGTGGCCGGGCTGCTTGCCCTGCGCGTGGGCGATCTGCTGCTGCTGTCCGCGGCCCTGATCGTCAACGGCTTCACCCGGTTCGTGTCCTCCGGGCTGTCCGCGGCACTGCCGCATGTGGTGCCGCGCCGGCAGGTGGTGGCGATGAACTCGGTGGCGACGGCGACCGGCGCCGCCGCGACGTTCGTCGGTGCGAATTTCATGCTGCTGCCACGCTGGCTGTTCGGGGCGGACGACGCGGGCGCCTCGGTGATCATCCTGCTCGCCGCGCTGCCGGTGGCGCTGGCGCTGTGGTTGTCCGTCCGGTTCGGCCGCCATGTCCTCGGACCCGACGACAGCGCGGGCGCGGTCCACGGCTCCGTCGCCTACGCGGTGGCGACCGGCTGGGTGCACGGCGCCCGCACGGTGCGAGCGGTGTCGACGGTCGCGGCCACCCTCTCGGGACTGGCCGCCCACCGGATCGCCTTCGGGATCAACACCCTGCTGGTCCTCGTCCTGGTGCGGCACAGCGACACTCAGGCCGTCGCCGGGCTGGGCACCGCGGTGCTCTTCGTCGCAGCGACCGGCACCGGATCATTTCTGGCGACCATCGCCACCCCGGCGGTGATCGAGCGCTGGGGGCGCTATCGCACGGTCATCGGTGCGCTCGGGGCGGCGGTGGTGTTCCAGCTCGCCGGGGTCGGCCTGCAGCTGCCGGTGCTCATGGTGTGCGGCTTCCTGCTCGGCGCCGCCGGACAGATCGTCAAACTGTGTGCCGACACCGCCATGCAGATGGACGTCGACGATGCGCTGCGCGGCCACGTGTTCACCGTGCAGGACTCGCTGTTCTGGATCATGTTCATCGGCGCGATCGCGGCCGCCGCCGCGGTCATCCCCTCTGACGGGCACGCACCGGCGCTGGCGGTCGCGGGCGCCGTCGTCTATCTCCTCGGTGTGGTCTCGGCGGCGACGATCGGCCGCGGGGCTCAGGGGCAGGGTTAATCTGTCCGCCATGGCCGCAGCGGAGCACCTGGTCGCCGACCTCCGGGCCGAGAGCGACGACCTCGACGCCCTGGTCGCCGAGCTCGATGCGCAGCAGTGGGCGACGCCCACTCCGGCGCCCGGCTGGACCATCGCCCACCAGATCGCGCACCTGCTGTGGACCGACCGGGTCGCCGTGCTCTCGGTGACCGACGAGGCCGGGTTCAACATCGTCCTCGGCGAGGCCGCGCTGAACCCGTCCGGCTTCGTGGACCGCGCGGCCGAGGAACTCGCGACGACCCCGCCCGACCGACTGCTCGACGACTGGCGCCGCACCCGCGCGCAACTACACGACGCCCTGCTCGGCGTCACCGACGGCCGCAAGCTGCCGTGGTTCGGTCCACCGATGAGCGCGGCGTCGATGGCCACCGCACGCCTCATGGAGACCTGGGCGCACGGCCTCGACGTCGCGGACACGCTCGGGGTGCGCCGTCCGGCCACCGCCCGGCTGCGGTCGATTGCGCACATCGGAGTGCGCACCCGCGATTTCGCCTTCGCCGTGCACGGCCTGACACCGCCGGCGGAGACGTTTCACGTGGAACTGACCGCACCGGACGGGTCGATCTGGTCGTGGGGCCCCGGCGATGCCGGCCAGCGCGTGACCGGATCGGCCGAGGATTTCTGCTTCCTGGTGACGCAGCGCCGGCCGCGCGCGGGGCTCGATGTGACCGCCCACGGCGCCGACGCCGAGACCTGGCTGACCATCGCGCAGGCGTTCGCCGGGCCACCCGGCGCCGGACGGGACTAACCCCTGCCGTTCCCGTTGCCCTTCGGACCGTGCCCGTTTCCGTTGCCGCCCTTGTCGGCGTTACCGGGGAGCTTCTTCGGCCCGGTTTGCTGTGCGGGCGCCGGGGGCTGTACGACGGGCGGCTGCGGAACCGGCTGCTGGACCGCAGGCACGGCCGCCGGTGGCGGGGCCACCGGTGCCGGCGGAGGCGGCGGTGGGGGCGGGACCGTGGTACTGGTGCTCACCGGCTCCGGAGGCGGTGGGGCCGAGAACGGTCCGGCGGCCAGCGACAGCACCGCGACGGCGAACGCCACCAGGACGCCCGCGGCGGCCAGCACCGGCCGGGTACGGCGATGCCGCCGGGGCGGCTGCGGAGCCGAGAGGGCCTGGGTGGGCGCGGGCCGCACCGGGACCCGCAGTGCCTCCGTGGCGGGGACGAACTCCCCGGGATCGACTCTCAGGGCGGCCCTCATCTCGGCGGCGCTGGTGAAACGCCGCGCGGGATCGTGCGCCATCGCCCGGTCGACGACCGCGGCGAGCTGGAGGTCGTCGACGGCGCCGCCGGCGGACAACGGCGCCGGCGGGTCGTCGATGATCGCGCGCGCCTGGGTGACCGGGTTGTCGTGCGGAAAGGCGGGCCGCCCGAGCAACGCCTCGTAGGCCATCACGCCCACGGCGTAGAGGTCGTCGGCCACCGACGCCGCAGCGCCCGTGATGCGCTCGGGACTCATGTAGGCGATGGTGCCGACGAGCTGTCCGGTGAGGGTGTGCGCGGCGCCACCGGTCTTTGCGATGCCGAAATCGGCGACCTTCAGGCTGTCGCCGCCGCAGGACAGCAGGATGTTGCTCGGCTTGATGTCGCGGTGCAGTACCCCGGCCGCGTGCGCGACCTCCAGGGCGGCGAGCACATCGTCGATCATGTTCCGGACCCCGTCGGACCGCATCGGTCCCCTGGCCATCAGATCGGCGAGCGTGCGGCCCGGCAGCCGCTCCATCACGATGAACGGCGTGCCGTCCTGTTCGCCGAAGTCGTGTACGGCCACCACGTTGGGATGGGTCAGCCGCGCCGCCGACCGCGCCTCGACCTCGAACCGGGCCAGGACGTCGGCCTGGGACCGCATCCCCGGGTGCAGCAGCTTCACCGCAACGGGCCGATCCAGCCGCGTGTCCCAGCCGTCACGCACCTCGGCCATACCGCCGCAGCCCAGCACGTCACGCAACTCGTAACGCTCTCCGAGAAGCTCGCGGTCGGACACCACACCGGCGTAGCCCGGTTGACGACCAGGTAAACGCGCTACAGCCCCGCAGCCGCATCGGCGCGGCCGTCACCGTCGGCGTCGGACAGCCGCACGTCCCACTGCCCGTCACCGTCGGTGTCCACCCACACCGACCTCTTGCCCGGGTCACCACCGTCCACCCGATCGGCCGACCCGTCACCGTCGGAGTCGACCAACCGGTCGTCGACCTGCCCGTCGCCGTCGAAATCGACCGGCGACTCGGACGCCTGCTCGGTCCCGTCGAGTCCGAGCCAGCGCAGCTGGCCGCCAGGCTCCGCACGCACGAGCCACGTGCCGGCACCGTCGTCGGTGAGGACGGCTTCGCGGACGTCGTCATCGTCGCCATCGAGCAGTGCGTGCTCGGCGAGACCGTCGCCGTCGAGATCGGCCATCGCGTCGTCGATGCGGCCGTCGCCGTCGAAGTCCAGGCCGACCGCGTCGTACACGCCGTCGCCGTCGGTGTCGAGATCCGGGTCAGCGGACCACATGGTGGCCGAGCCGTCGGCCTCGCCCAGGCAGTACTCCATGTCTGATCAGACGCGGCGTCAGGCTCTGGCGTTCCACCACGCCAGCAGTTCGGCCACCGCCTCGTCGTGGGACAGCGGCCCGCGGTCCAGGCGCAGCTCCTTGAGGAACCGCCACGCCTCCCCCACCTGCGGGCCCGCCGGGATCCCCAGCAGTTCCATGATCTCGTTGCCGTCGAGGTCGGGACGGACCCGCTGCAGGTCCTCCTTGGCGGCCAGGTCCGCGATGCGCTGCTCGAGGTCGTCGTAGTTGGCCTGCAGCCGGGCCGCCCGCCGCTTGTTGCGGGTGGTGCAGTCGGCGCGCACCAGCTTGTGCAGCCGGTCCAGCAGCGGCCCGGCATCGGTGACGTAGCGGCGCACCGCCGAGTCGGTCCACTTGCCGTCGCCGTAGCCGTGGAACCGCAGATGCAGATAGACCAGCTGCGACACGTCGTCGACCATCTGCTTGGAGTACTTCAGCGCGCGCATCCGCTTGCGGGTCATCTTCGCCCCCACCACCTCGTGGTGGTGGAAACTCACGCCGCCGTCGGGTTCGTGGCGCCGGGTCGGCGGCTTGCCGATGTCGTGCAGCAACGCCGACCAGCGCAGAACCAGATCCGGTCCGTCGGGGCCCTCCAGATCGATCGCCTGGCGCAGCACCGTGAGCGAATGCTGGTAGACGTCCTTGTGCTGATGGTGTTCGTCGATGGCCATCCGCATCGCTCCGACCTCGGGCAGCACCACCTCGCCGAGGCCGGTGTCGACCAGCAGCTCGATTCCGGCCACCGGATCGGCGCCCAGCAGCAGCTTGTCCAGTTCCGCGGCCACGCGTTCGGCGGTGATACGACCCAGCTGCGAGGCCATCTCCGTCATCGCGGTCAGCACCCGGGGCGCGACGGAGAAGCCCAGCTGCGAGACGAACCGTGCGGCCCGCAGCATCCGCAGTGGGTCGTCGCCGAACGACACCTCCGGCGCCGACGGGGTGTCGAGCACCCGGTCGCGCAGCGCGGCCAGCCCACCCAGGGGGTCGTGAAATTCGCCGAGCCCACCCGGGCCATCCGGGTTCAGGCGTACCGCCATGGCGTTGGCGGTGAAGTCCCGCCGCACCAGATCGTCGTCGAGCCGGTCGCCGAATCGCACCTGCGGGTTGCGCGACACCTGGTCGTAGGAGTCGGCGCGGAACGTGGTGATCTCGAGCCGGTCTTGATGTCCCGGGGAGCCCTTGCCGACCCCGAGTGTGCCGAACTCGATGCCGGTGTCCCACAGCGCGTCCGCCCACGGCCGCAGAAACTTCTGCATCTGCTCGGGCCGGGCGTCGGTGGTGAAGTCCAGGTCGCTGCCCAGGCGGCCGAGCAACGCATCGCGCACGCTGCCCCCGACCAGATAGATCTCATGACCCGCCGTGGCGAACACCGAACCAAGATCACGAAGGACATCGCCGTGCCGGTTCAGCGCCACCGCGGCACGGGCAAGCAGCTCAGCATCGGCGATCTCGTCAGGCACGTTCGTAGAGGGTAACGGTCCGGCAGCGACCGGCGAGTGTCGCCGGAGGGAAACAGCGTGGCAGCTACTATCGCTTGGGTGTCGGAAGGCGATCAGCCCAAACCACGACGCCGCCGCGGGCGACGTCGGGGCCGACGCGCGGCCGGACCCCCGCAGGGTTCCACCGACGCCCCCGCACCCACGGGTGCCGAGCTGCAGAACGGCGACCGGTCGCAGCGGGCAAAACCGTCCGACCGGATGCGCAAGGACCGCCCCCATCGCCCGCCGGAGCGGCTGCGCACCGTTCACGAGACCTCCGCGGGCGGTCTGGTCATCGACGGGCTCGACGGACCCAAGGACGGTCAGGTCGCAGCGCTGATCGGCCGCATCGACCGCCGCGGCCGCATGCTCTGGTCGCTGCCGAAGGGCCACATCGAGATGGGTGAGACCGCCGAACAGACCGCGGTCCGGGAGGTCGCCGAGGAGACCGGTGTGCGCGGCGACGTCCTCGCCGCGCTCGGCAGCATCGACTACTGGTTCGTCACCGAGGGCCGCCGGGTCCACAAGACCGTGCACCACTATCTGATGCGCTTCCTCGGCGGCGAGCTGTCCGACGAGGACGTCGAGGTGACCGAGGTGGCGTGGGTGCCGCTCAACGAGCTGCCCAAACGCCTCGCCTACGCCGACGAGCGCCGCCTGGCCGAAGTCGCCGACGAGCTGATCGACAAGTTGCGCGCAGACGGCCCCGCCGCGCTTCCGCCGTTGCCCCGCACCGCCCCTCGGCGGCGCCCCCAGACTCATTCGCACACCCGCAACCGGCGTCGCGACGAAAGTTCCCAGGGCCGGCGGACGAACGGATGCGGACAAGGCCCGTGAGGACCGTTGCGGCCGCCGGCGCGAGACCGCCGTCGGCGCTTCCGCGGGTGATCGCCGCCATGGTCCTGCTGATGCTGTTCGCGGTTCCGGCCGCACTCCCCCAGGCCGCCGCCGGTGAGCCCGGCGACACCCCGTTCCTGCAACTGCGGGTCGACCGGGTCACCCCCGAGATCGTCACCACCACCAGCGAGCCGACCGTCACCGTCGCCGGCGTCGTCCGCAACGTCGGCGACCGCACCGTGCGCGACGTGGTGCTGCGGCTCGAGCACGCACCGGCGGTCGACAGCTCTTCCGGGCTGCGCACCAACCTCGTGGGCAACGTCGACCAGTTCGAACCTGTCGCCCAATTCATCACGGCCGCACCGCAACTCGAGCGCGGTGCCCAGGTGCCGTTCACCTTCACCTACCCCTTGCGCGCACCGGATGGGCCGTCGCTGAACATCCAGCAGCCCGGCGTCTACCCCGTCCTGGTGAACGTCAACGGCACCCCCGACTACGGCGCGCCGGCCCGGCTCGACGATGCGCGCTTCCTGCTGCCGGTGCTCGGCGTGCCCCCGGAGGCCGGCGCGGACACCGCCGCGGAGACCCTCACCTCCGTCGTGCCGCCCGACACGTCGAAACCGGTCGGGCTGACCATGTTCTGGCCGCTGGCCGACCGTCCCCGGCTCGCGTCGGGGCTGCCCGGCGGCACGTCGCCGGTGCGGTTGATCGACGACGAACTCGCCCAGTCGCTGGCCCCCGGCGGCCGGCTCGACACCCTGCTCGCCGCGGTCGACTTCGCCACCAGCCCGACGGTGGACCCGATCGGCGAGGTGAACCGGACACTGTGCCTGGCCGTGGATCCCGATCTCCTGGTCACCGTCAACGCGATGACCGCCGGCTACGTCGTCAACGACGGGCCCGACGCCGGTCCGACCACGCCGACCCGTCCCGGCGCGGGCCGCGACGCCGCCATCGCCTGGCTCAGCCGGCTGAAGGCGCTGGCGCCGCGCATGTGCGTGGCGCCGACGACATACGCGCAGGCCGACCTCGACGCGTTGCAGCGGATCGGCGATCCGGGCCTGAGTGCGATCGCGACGACCGGCACCGCCGACATCGTCGACCGCATCCTCGGCGTTCCCGCTGTCCGCGGTGTGACGCTGCTCGGCGACGGGCCGCTGACCGGGCCCGCGCTGCAACTGCTCTCGGCGCAGACCCCGACCACCGCCATCGGCGCGGCACCCTTGGTGGCGCAGGACTCGGCGACCGGCCTCGGCGCGTCCGCCGAACTGCTGCCGGTGCGCTACACCCCGCAGGTCGTCTCGGTGCCGTTCGATCCGACCGTCGGCGCCGCGCTCGCCGCGGCGGGAACCGACCCCTCCGCACCCACCTATCTCGACCCGTCGCTGGCGATCCCGCTGAGCCAGGACTCCGCCGTCGCCCGCCGCCAGAGCGCACTCGGCTCGCTGCTGTGGCGCAGTCTGCGGCCCGACGCCGAACCGCGCAACCAGATCCTGGTTCCGCCGCTGGTGTGGAATCTCGGACCCGAGGACGCCCAGTCGATCCTCACCGCGGTGGGGACTGCGATCCGCTCCGGTCTGGCGGTGCCGACGCCGCTGCCCGCCGTGCTCTCCCAGAACGCCACGCTGCCGCCGCAGCCCGATGTGTCGTGGCCGCCCGCCGAAGCCGGCAACCCCCGGGGCCGGTTCGACGACGCCGTCACCGCCGGGGTCGCCGCCACCACCAAACGGCTGTGGGAACTGACCGCCGCGCTGGGCGTCGACGAACGCACCGGCCTCACCGGCACGCAGTACACCGCCCCGCTTCGCGAGGACATGCTGCGGGCGCTGAGTCAGTCGGTGCCACCGGATGCGCGTAACGGACTCGCTCAGCAGCGGCTGTCGGTGGTCGCCGGCACCGTCGACGATCTGTTCGGCGCCGTCACGATCGTCAATCCGGGCGGCGCGTACACCCTCGCCACCGAACGCAGCCCGCTGCCGCTGGCGCTGCGCAACGACCTGCCGGTGCCGATCCGGGTGCGGCTCCAGGTGGACGCGCCGCCGGGGATGACCGTCGACGACATGGGCGAGATCGTGCTGCCGCCCGGCTTCCTGCCGCTGCGGGTGCCCATCGAGGTGCACTTCACCCAGCGCGTCGCCGTCGACGTCTCCCTGCAGACCGCCAACGGCCTCCCGCTCGGTGAGCCCGTCCGGCTCTCGGTGCATTCCAACGCGTACGGCAAGGTGCTGTTCATCATCACTCTCAGTGCGGGCGCGGTGCTGGTGTTGCTGGCCGGCCGGCGGCTCTGGCACCGCTTCCGTGGCCAACCCGACCGCGCCGACCTCGACCGGCCCAAACGCGGCTACGCCGAATCCGCGCGGCCGTCCGATCCGCTCGACACCGCGATCCGGCATGCGCCGTCGGACCAGCGGCACCCCGCCGGCGGGAAGACATGAGCACCACCGGGCAGTGGCCCGGCCCGCCCACCAATCCCCGGCCGACCCCGCAACCGGCCCAGCCCCCCTACCCCCCACCTCGCCGCATCCCCCCGGCGCACGGCGCACCGCCGGCCGTTCCGCCCGGGCAGCCCCCGCCACGGCGGATGCCGCCCCCGCCGCCCCGCCAGCGCATCCCCCGCGGACCCGCACCCCGGCGTCGGGCCGGCCGTCCGGAACTGTCCGACGCCGCGGTGGTCAAGCGGTCCTGGGGTATGGGGTTGGCCACGCTGGTCAGCCGGATCACCGGCTTCCTGCGGATCGTGCTGCTCGCGGCGATCCTCGGCGCCGCGCTGTCGAGTTCGTTCACGGTGGCCAACCAGCTGCCGAACCTGGTGGCGGCGCTGGTCCTGGAAGCGACGTTCACCGCGATCTTCGTACCGGTGCTCGCGCGCGCCGAACGCGACGACCCCGACGGGGGGACCGCGTTCGTCCGCCGGCTGGTCACCCTGGCGACGACACTGCTGTTGATCGCCACGGTCCTGTCGGTGGCGGCCGCGCCGCTGCTGGTCCGCCTGATGCTGGGCGACGATCCCCAGGTCGACAATCCCCTCACCACCGCATTCGCCTACCTGCTGCTGCCCCAGGTGGTGTTCTACGGGCTGACGTCGGTGTTCATGGCGATCCTGAACACCCGCAACGTGTTCGGTCCGCCGGCCTGGGCACCGGTGGTCAACAACGTGGTCGCGATCGCCACCCTGGGCGTGTACGTGCTGGTGCCGGGTGAACTGTCCCTGGACCCCGTCGAGATGGGCAATCCCAAACTGTTGGTGCTCGGCATCGGCACCACCCTGGGCGTCTTCGCACAGACCGCGGTGCTGCTGGTCGCGATCCGCCGCGAACGCATCAGCCTGCGGCCGCTGTGGGGACTCGACGACCGGCTCAAGAAGTTCGGCACCATGGCCGCCGCGATGGTGCTCTACGTGCTGATCAGCCAGGCCGGCCTGGTGGTCACCAACCAGATCGCCAGCACCGCAGCGGCGTCCGGGCCCGCGATCTACACCTACACCTGGCTGGTGCTGCAGCTGCCCTTCGGCATCATCGGCGTGACGGTGCTGACCGTGGTGATGCCGCGGCTGTCCCGCAACGCTGCGGCCAACGACACCTCCGCGGTCCGCGGGGATCTGTCCCTGGCCACCCGCCTGACCATGGTCACGCTGATCCCGATCGTGGCGCTCATGACCGTCGGTGGTCCGGCGATCGGCAGCGCGCTCTTCGCCTACGGGAACTTCGGGTCGACCGATGCGGGCTACCTCGGCATCGCGATCACGCTGTCGGCGTTCACGCTCATCCCCTATGCATTGGTGCTGCTGCAGTTGCGCGTGTTCTATGCCCGCGAGCAGCCGTGGACCCCGATCGTGATCATCGTCGTCGTGACCACCGTCAAGGTGATCGCCTCGCTCGCGGCGCCCGCGCTGACCGATGACCCCGACCTGGTCGCCGGACTGCTGGGCACCGCCAACGGGATCGGCTTCGTGGCGGGCGCCGTTGTCGGCCACATCCTGTTGCGGTCCAACCTCACCCCGCGGCGCGGCCGGATGTTCGACGTCTCGGTGATCCGCACGGTCCTGGTCACGCTCACCGCCTCGCTGCTGGCCGCGCTGCTCGGGCAGATCGCCGATCAGGTCCTCGGCCTGGAATCCCTCACCGAACGCTTCGGCGCCGGCGGATCGCTGGTTCGTCTCACCGTCCTCGGCGTGATCATGGTGCCGGTGATCGTCGGGGTGCTGCTGGCGGCGAAAGTCCCCGAGGCCACCGCCGGGCTGGCCGCCGTGCGCCGCCGGATCGGCGGCGCCCGAACCACGGTCGCACCGTCGATAAGTCAGGCCGACCAGCGTTCGCCCGCGGTGGCCGTCCCGTACCCTGAGCCAAGGAATGCACCTCCGGTACGGCGGAGTCGGGGCCCGGCTACCGGTTGGAGCGGGGCTCCGGCGCGCGGCGCCGGGGTGGGGATGTGGAAAGGACCAGCGGTGACCGACGACTCCGCAGGCGATTCTGCAGGGATGCCCGACAGCACGGTGCGCGACAACCCGACGACCACGAAGATCACCCGGCCGACCGCCGACGACTTCCAGCCCGATGTCCCCGACGAGAAGGCCCGGCGAGGCCCTGAGATAGGCACTGAGACCGCCGAGTTCGCCGTGTCCGGCCGTCCGCCCGCCGACTACGCCGGCGACCCCACCCGCGAATCCCTGCCGTTCGACGCCCCGCGTGAGCCGGCGATCGAAGCAGCGACCTCCGACGAGGACGTGCACCTCATCCCCGGCGCCACCATCGGCGGCGGCCGCTACCGGCTGCTGGTGTTCCACGGCGGCCCGCCGAATCTGCAGTTCTGGCAGGCCCTCGACACCGCTCTGGACCGCCAGGTGGCGCTCACGTTCGTCGACCCCGATGCCGAGCTGCCCGACGAGCAGCTGCAGGAGATCCTGTCGCGCACCCTCAAACTCAGCCGCATCGACATGCCCGGCATCGCCCGCGTCCTCGACGTCGCCAACACCGGCTCCGGCGGACTGATCGTCTCGGAATGGATCCGCGGCGGCTCGCTGACCGAGGTCGCGGACACCGCGCCGTCGGCGATCGGCGGCGCCAGGGCGATGCAGTCGCTGGCCGCGGCCGCCGAGGCAGCCCACCGCGCCGGGGTCGCCCTGTCGATCGATCACCCCAGCCGGGTGCGGGTCAGCATCGACGGCGATGTCGCCCTGGCCTTCCCGGCCACGATGCCCGATGCGACCCCGGAGGACGACATCCGCGGCATCGGCGCCGCGCTCTACGCACTGCTGGTCAACCGGTGGCCGCTGCCCGAGACCGGAGTGCCGAGCGGACTCGCGCCCGCCGACCTCGACGCCGCCGGTCAGCCCGTCGAACCGAAGTCGGTCGACCGCGACGTCCCGTTCCAGATCTCGGCGGCGGCGGCGCGCGCCGTTCAGCCCGACGGCGGCATCCGCAGCGCTCCCACACTGCTCAACCTGCTGCAGCAGGCCACGGCGATCGCCGACCGCACCGAGCTCATCTCGCCGGTCGACCGGCCCGACGCACCGGCCGCGATGCGGTCGCACGGCCGCGGTGACGACGACCCGGAGGCACAGGTTCGCCGCCGCAAGGGGCTCATGGTCGGGCTGACGGTCGGCGGCGTCATCGTCGTGGTGGCTCTGGTCGTGCTGGCGACGGTGCTCAGCCGCATCTTCGGCGACGTGGGAGGCGGCTTCGACGGGGACGACCTCGGATTGAACGCACCGTCGAGTTCGGCCGAGGCCGGTGCCGACACCGGTCCCGGCAACATCGTGCGCCCGGTTCGGGCCACCGTCTTCTCCCCCGGCGGCGGTGCGGACAACCCGGCCGACGCCGACAAGGCCATCGACGGGAACCCGTCGACGGTGTGGCCGACCGACATCTACTCCGACCCCACCCCGTTCCCGAACTTCAAGAGCGGCGTCGGGTTGTTGCTCGAGCTGCCCCAGCCCACCACGCTGGACTCGGTCGACATCAACCTCAACAGCACCGGCACATCCGTACAGATCCGCTCGGCCCAGTCCGCATCGCCGTCGTCGCTCGAGGACACCACGGAACTGGTGCCGTCGACGCCGCTGCAGCCGGGCAACAACACGATCGACGTCAGCAACGCGTCCCCCACCTCGAATGTCCTGGTGTGGATCGACACCCTGGGCTCGGTCAACGGGGAGAGCCGCACCGACATCGCCGAGATCACCCTCAAGGGCACCAGCTAGCGAGTTGTCCACAGGTCCGCACAACTCGTGTCGGGCCGGGCTCGTCCGGGCGCTTAGTGTTCGTCTGTGGGGAGCTTCGACGCCGCCGTCCGATCCGACGCAGAGTTGCTCGCCGCCCACGTGGCCGGTGAGCGTTATGCCTTCGACGAGCTGTACCTGCGCCACCGCAGACAGCTGGTGAAGCTCGCGCAGACGATGACGCGCCACCCCGAGGACGCCGAGGAGGCGCTGCAGGACGCCATGATGTCGGCGCACCGTCGCGCTCCGGCATTCCGCCACGACTGCGCCGTAGCCAGCTGGCTGTACCGCATCGTCGTCAACGCCTGTCTGGACCGACTGCGCCGCGCCAAGAGCCACCCCACCACCGCCCTGCTCGACCACGATCACCCCATCGGTGATCCCATGTCGGCCCTCGACATCCGGCTGACCGTCCGGCACGCCTTGATGCGCATCCCGGCCGATCAGCGCGCCGCGGTCGTCGCAGTGGACATGCAGGGCTACTCCGTCGCCGAGACGGCGCACCTGCTCGGGATCGCCGAGGGCACGGTCAAGAGTCGCTGCAGCCGGGGCCGAGCCCGGCTCGCGAATGTGCTGCGGGAAGCCGACGGGATCCAGCGGCCCCGTCTTGCCGGCGGGTCCGGTGTCCGGCGCGCGGTCAGCCAGGCGTGTGATCCGTCTCGACGCGCGTGACCCTGACGGCGTCGGGGAACACCCCGACTTAGGCTGGTGTTGATACCCGTGCCGGCGTGACGCGGCAGAAAGGCACACATGACCACCTCATCCACGGTTCACGACGTGATCATCATCGGCTCAGGCCCCGCGGGTTATACCGCAGCGGTCTACGCCGCCAGGGCCCAGCTCAAGCCACTGGTGTTCGAGGGCAGCCAGTTCGGCGGCGCGCTCATGACGACCACCGAGGTGGAGAACTACCCCGGGTTCCGCAATGGCATCACCGGCCCAGAACTGATGGACGAGATGCGCGAACAGGCGCTCCGTTTCGGCGCCGATCTCCGCATGGAGGATGTCGACGAGGTTTCCCTCGACGGACCCGTGAAGACGGTCACCGTCGGCGACGAAACCCATCGCGCCCGTGCCGTCATCCTCGCGATGGGTGCGGCCGCCCGTCATCTCGGCGCCCCGGGCGAGGACGCGCTGCTCGGGATGGGCGTCAGCACCTGCGCGACTTGTGACGGATTCTTCTTCCGCGATCAGGACATCGCGGTGATCGGTGGCGGCGACTCCGCAATGGAGGAGGCGACCTTCCTCACCCGGTTCGCGCGCAGCGTCACCGTCATCCACCGCCGCGAGGAGTTCCGGGCGTCGCGCATCATGCTCGACCGCGCCCGCGCGAACGAGAAGATCACCTTCGTGACCAACACCGCTGTCACCGAGATCGAGGGCAGCCCCAAGGTCACCGGTGTGCGCCTGCGTGACGTGAACACCGGCGAGGAGTCCAAGCTCGCGGTGACCGGTGTGTTCGTGGCGATCGGGCACGTGCCCCGGTCCGACATCGTGCGCGGTCAGGTCGATCTCGACGAGGACGGCTACGTTCTGGTCGAGGGCCGGACCACCAGTACGTCGGTCGAAGGCGTCTTCGCCGCAGGCGATCTCGTGGACCGCACCTACCGGCAGGCGATCACCGCCGCCGGCAGTGGCTGTGCCGCGGCCATCGACGCCGAACGCTGGCTCGCCGAGATCGGCGTCGCGCCCAGCGGCGAGGAGATCTCCGCACCGATCTAGCGGGCGGTCCGACGCGCGTCCCCCCGACATCCACCCATCGAAGAGGAGCAGACATGACTGCCGACAAGGCCACCGTTTCCGTGACCGACGATTCGTTCTCCAGCGACGTGCTGTCCAGCGACACCCCCGTGCTGGTCGATTTCTGGGCCACCTGGTGCGGTCCCTGCAAGATGGTCGCCCCGGTGCTCGAGGAGATCGCGGGTGAGAAAGCCGGCACGCTGACGGTTGCCAAGCTCGACGTCGACGAGAACCCCGCCACCGCCCGCGACTTCCAGGTCGTGTCGATTCCGACGATGATCCTGTTCAAGGGCGGTGAGCCGGTCAAGCGGATCGTGGGGGCGAAAGGCAAGGCGGCTCTGCTGCGAGAGCTCGCCGACCACATCTAGCCACATTCGGTGCCCGCGGCGCCCGCCTGGCGTTTTCCCGATATCGGGAAGCGTCTGAGACAATTACGGCCGGGGCGTAGGCGGTAGGGGTCCGCGCCAGGGGTACCTAGAGCCGAATTCCGGAGCCGGCCTGAAGGGGCGAGTATGTCGAGTCTGCGTCGAGGTGATCGCGAGGGTGCGGTCGCCGAGATCCGCGGCGCGCTCGCCGCTCTCGGTTTGCTCGACAGCCCCGATGCGGATCCGACCACCGGTAGGCACGTCGCGGCCGACGTCTTCGACGACGAGCTCGACCAAGCCGTTCGGGCCTTCCAGCAGCACCGCGGTCTTCTTGTCGACGGGATCGTGGGCGAGGCCACGTATCGCGCACTGAAGGAGGCGTCCTACCGCCTCGGCGCCCGTACCCTGATGCATCAGTTCGGTGCACCGATGTACGGCGACGACGTGGCGACGCTGCAGGCCCGGCTGCAGGATCTCGGGTTCTACACCGGTCTGGTGGACGGTCATTTCGGATTGCAGACCCATCACGGCCTGTCGTCCTACCAGCGCGAGTACGGACTGTATCCGGACGGCATCTGCGGCCCGGAGACGTTGCGCTCCTTGTACTTTCTCGGTTCCCGGGTCACCGGCGGGTCGCCGCACGCGATCCGCGAGGAGGAACTCGTTCGCCGCTCCGGTCCCCGGCTGTCGGGTAAGCGGGTGATCATCGATCCGGGCCGCGGCGGGAACGACCACGGTCTGATCGTGAACGGGCCCGAGGGTCCGATCAGCGAGGCCGACGTGCTGTGGGACCTCGCCAGCCGGCTCGAGGGCCGGATGACGGCGATCGGGATGGAGACCTTCCTGTCCCGGCCCGCCAACCGCAGCCCGTCCGACGCCGAACGGGCCGCCACCGCGAACACCGTGGGCGCCGATCTGATGATCAGCCTGCGGTGCGCGACACAGCCGACCGAAGCCGCCAACGGGGTGGCCTCGTTCCACTTCGGAAACTCCCATGGCTCGGTGTCGACGATCGGCCGCAACCTGGCCGACTTCATCCAGCGAGAGATCGTGGCGCGCACCGGATTACGGGACTGCCGCAGCCACGGCCGCACCTGGGATCTGCTACGTCTGACCCGGATGCCCACCGTGCAGGTCGACGTCGGCTACATCACCAACCCGCACGACCGAGATCTGCTGGTGGTCAACCAGACCCGTGACGCACTGGCCGAGGGAATCCTCGCCGCGGTCAAGCGGCTGTATCTGCTCGGCAAGAACGACCGGCCAACGGGCACATTCACTTTCGCCGAACTGCTGGCCCACGAACTGTCGGTCGAGCAGGCCGGCCGGCTCAGTCCCTAGGCGCTACGCGTAGCGGCCGGCTCCCGCGCCGACCGGTTGTTGCAGCTGCGCCGATTCGAGCAATCGTTCCAGCGCGGCCTCGACGTCCGCCTTCCAGCCCAGCCCCTGCTCCAACTCCAACCGCAGACGCGGGAAGTACGGATGCGGCGCCACCACCGTGAAGCCCACAGCCTCGAGCAGATCCGCGCCGACGATGCAGCGCTGCACCGAGCAGTCCCCGAGCACCGCCACTGCGGCGTTGCAGTCCCCCGGTATCACGCGAGGGTCGCTGAGGTGGTCGGTCTCCGCCGTGCGGCCGAACGCCTCGAGGGCGCGGACGCCGCGGCGCACCAAGTCGGCCACCACCGATGTCAGCAAGCTGTGCGGGAGCGCCTCACTGCCGGGTCCGGGTTCGACGCCGACCGAGGTGAGCAGGATCGCATCCGCGCTCACCGGTCCGCTCGGAAACAACCCGGCACGCGGGACCGCCCGTGGCGGCGCGTAGAACGCATACCCCAGACACGCTTCTTCTCGCCGCGACCCGAGCAGATCCGGAGGGTCGGACTCCGGACCCGAGCTCTGCACCGCGACCTGGCCGCAGGAACCCCACTCCAGCATGACCATCGACAGCCACGCTTCCTTCTCGAACTCAGGATCCGACAGGTGGTCGTCCTGCAGCGTGGCGGGATCAACCTCCCAGAACACACAGCGGCGTGCGTGCTTGGGCAACTGCTCGAAGTCTTCGAGCCGCAAGGGCGTGATTCGTGCCGACACTCAGGTTCCCCGGTTCCTGTCCGCGGTCCGCCGCTGCGGCCGCTCCTCCAGAGTAGGAGCAGTCCGGGCCCGTCCTGACGCGAGAGCTGGAACTCCCTGCGCCACAATGGATCTGCTGCTGACAGGCATGGAACTGATCCACGCGCGGGCCGATGTTGTCACAGTGACGTAACTACCGTGGGTGGTTGGTCAGTGCGTCGTCGAGTTCATCAACTCGACAATGCGCTGTAGGTCGTCCACCGACCCGAACTCCACCACGATCTTCCCCTTGCGTTTGCCGAGACTCACGGTGACCCGCGTGTCGAAGGCCGTCGACAGCTGTTCAGCAACATCCTGCAGTCCGGGCATGTGGATCGGCTTACGCCGCGGCGCCGTCGGCGTCGAAGGCTCGCTGCGATTGGCAAGCGTCACCGCTTCCTCGGTCGCCCGCACGGACAGTCCCTCGGCCACGATGCGCGCGGCCAGTTCCTCCTGCCGTTCGGGCCCACCCTCGAGTGCGAGGAGTGCCCGCGCATGGCCGGCGGACAGCACACCTGCGGCCACCCGACGCTGGACGGCGATCGGAAGGCGCAGCAGCCGGATCATGTTGGTGATCAGCGGCCGTGATCGTCCGATCCGCGTCGCCAGTTCATCGTGGGTGACGCCGAACTCGTCGAGCAGCTGCTGATAGGCGGCCGCTTCTTCCAGGGGGTTCAGCTGCACTCGGTGAATGTTCTCGAGCAACGCATCGCGGAGCAGGTTGTCGTCGGCGGTCTCGCGGACGATGGCGGGGATGGCGGTCAGCTCGGCCTGCTGCGCCGCGCGCCACCGCCGCTCCCCCATCACCAGCTGGTAGCGCACCGGGCCGTCGGCCTTGTCGAGCGCACGCACCACGATCGGCTGCATGAGCCCAAACTCGCGGATGGAGTGGACGAGCTCCGACAACGCCTCGTCGTCGAACACCTGCCTTGGCTGGCGGGGGTTCGGCTCGATCGCGGCGGGGTCGATCTCCCGATAGACGGCGCCCACTTCGGCGACCGGAGGCGCGGCGGCCGGGCCGCCGCCGATCACCACATCCGCGGCCGCGCTGCCCATACGAGGTCCACCGAGTGCGGCGTTGCCTCCGTCTTCACCGGGTCCGGTCGGGATCAGCGAGGCCAATCCGCGGCCGAGTCCGCTGCGCTTCCGGGTGGGCTGGGTCATCGTGTCGTCTCCTTCGTCCACGCACACACCGTCATCGCTGGGCACCGCCGTGGGGTGCGCCCCGCTGTGCCAGCTCGCGGCTGGCGTCGAGATAGCTCATCGCTCCCCGGGATCCGGGGTCGTAACCGAGGATCGTCATTCCGTAGCCGGGTGCTTCGGAGACCTTCACGCTGCGCGGAATGACGGTCTTGAGGACGATGTCTCCGAAGTGTGCGCGCACATCGTTCGCGACCTGGTCGGCGAGTTTCGTGCGACCGTCGTACATCGTCAGGATGACCGTCGATACCGTCAGTTCTGGATTGAGATGCGATTTGACCATCTCGATGTTGCGCAGCAACTGCCCCACACCCTCCAGCGCGTAGTACTCACACTGGATCGGGATGAGGACCTCCGGCGCCGCCACCAATGCGTTGATGGTCAGCAGCCCGAGCGACGGCGGGCAGTCGATGAAGACGTAGTCGAAGTCATGGTGCTTGAGCTCGGTCAGCGCGGTGCGCAGTCGTCCTTCCCGCGCGACCATGCTGACCAGTTCGATCTCCGCGCCCGCCAGGTCGATGGTCGCCGGCACACAGAACAGCCGCTCGTTGTGCGGACTCTGCTGCAGCGCCTCCTGTACCGGGATTTCGCCGATGAGCACCTCGTAGGACGACGGGGTCCCAGGACGATGTTCGATGCCCAGCGCCGTGCTGGCGTTGCCCTGCGGGTCGAGATCGATGACGAGCACCTTGAGCCCCTGGAGCGCGAGGGCCGCGGCGATGTTCACCGCCGTCGTGGTCTTACCGACGCCGCCCTTCTGATTGGCGATCGTGAACACCCGCTGCCGACTCGGCCGCGGCAGTCCGCCGTGGGTGGCGGAGTGCAGCAGTCGCACGGCGCGCTCTGCCTCCGCACCGATGGGCGTGTCCGCGGCGATCTCGTCGCCCCATGTTTCACGTGAAACAGGCACTCCGCCCGCCGCGTCCGGCACCCCGCCCATGCTCATCTCCTGCCCGCTCGTTGCGATCGGCCCGATCCGCGGGTCGGCGTTCCGCGCCTCGCGACGACCACGGTCGCGGGTGGACTCAAATAGCCCGCGCCACATCTCACCACCCCGACGTCCTCCGCGCCAGCCCGCTCCATCGCCCGCCGGTGATCGTCGACTTCGGTATCGGCACGCTCCCCCTTCAAGGCCAACATGCGGCCGCCGGCCCGGAGCAACGGCAGACTCCATCGGCTCAGCTTGTCCAGTGATGCGACCGCCCGCGACGTCACCACGTCCACCTCCCCCAGCGCCTCGCGCACCACCGGTTCCTCGGCGCGGCCGCGGATCACGCGGACGTCGAGACCGAGGGCGTCGACGATCTCGTTGAGGAATTCGCTGCGCCGCAGCAGCGGCTCGATCAGGAACACATCGACGTCCGTGCGCGCCAGCGCCAAAGGAATGCCCGGGAGTCCGGCGCCGCTTCCGATATCGGCGACACGCTCGCCCGGCTGCACCAGTTCCGCGATCGCTGCACTGTTCAAGACGTGCCTGTCCCAGATCCGGTCCGTCTCGCGCGGGCCGATCAGCCCCCGCTCGACGCCGGCAGTACAGAGAAAATCGGCGTACTGCTCCGCGCGTTCGAGTTGATCGCCGAAGACCGTCGCAGCCGCCGGTGGAGCGTCGCGTTTCACGTGAAACATTCTCCGCCCCGTGGTGCCGTCGAGTGAACTACATCCGTGTAATTAGGCGTCAGTCCGCGAGGACGACGACCCGGCGAGACGGCTCGACACCCTCGCTCTCGCTGTGCACCCCGGGCACCGCGGCCACGGCGTCGTGGACGATCTTGCGCTCGAACGGCGTCATCGGAGACAGCTCTTCGCGCTGGCCACTCTCGAGCACCCGGCGCGCCACCTTGTCCCCCAGCGCCGCCAATTCATCGCGGCGACGTCGGCGCCACCGCGCGATATCGAGCATCAATCGGCTGCGCTCACCGGTCTTCTGGTGCACGGCCAACCGCGTCAGCTCCTGCAGCGCGTCGAGCACCTCACCCTTGCGGCCCACCAACTTGTTCAGGTCGTCGCCGCCGTCGATGCTCACCACCGCGCGGTCACCCTCGACGTCCAGATCGATATCGCCATCGAAGTCGAGCAGATCGAGCAGCTCCTCGAGGTAGTCACCGGCGATCTCGCCTTCGGCCACCAGGCGCTCCTCCAGGTCCTCCTCGGCTACCGCCGGCGCCGCCGTGACGGTCTCCTCGGCGTCCTCGGTGCGCGTGGTCGTATCAGCGTCCGTCATTGTTCGTACCTCTCTCCTCCGCCAGTGCCGGACTGGCTAACGCTTGCGTTTCTTGGGCCGGGCACCCGGCCGCGGTGTTCGGCTCGTCGGCGGTCTGGCGCTGGACGACTTGGCCGCACTTCCGCCGGTCTTCGGGGTCGCGCCGGCTGCGGACGATCCGTTGTCCTCGGCCTTGCCCGTCGGCGCCTCATCCGCGGCTGCCTGCTCGGAATCCACGTCGTCACCGTTGCTCACCGCACCCTTACGGCGGTTTGGCTTCGCCCCGGGCGCCGGCGCGTTGGCCGATCGGCGCTCCTGCGCCTGGACCTTCTTGGCCTCTTCTTCTTTTTCGATCTTGCCGAAGACGTAGTGCTGTTGACCGAACGTCCAGATGTTGTTGGCAAGCCAGTACATGATCACGGCCAGCGGCAGGAACGGTCCGCCGACGACGACGCCGAGCGGGAAGACATACAGCGCCAGCTTGTTCATCATCGCGGTCTGCGGGTTCGCCGCGGCCTCGGGACTCTGTCGCGCCACCGATGCACGGCTGTTGAAGTAGGTCGCGACGCCGGCCAGGATCATGAACGGCACACCCACCGCGATTACCGATACCCGGTTGAACTCCGTGAACGCCTCGAGACCGTGCTGTTGGATCATCGTGGCCCCGAGCGGGGCACCGAACAGGTTCGCATCCAGGAAGTGACCGACGTCGGTGGCGCTGAAGACGTAGTTGCCCAGCGAGCGGTTCTCCTCCACCGACAGACCCAGCCGTCCGATGCCGGTCTGGGTCCGGTTGAAGGACATCAGCACGTGATAGAGGCCGAGGAACACCGGGATCTGGGCCAGCATCGGCAGGCAGCCGAGGATCGGGTTGAACCCGTGCTCCTTCTGCAGCTTCTGCATCTCCAGCGCCATCCGCTGACGGTCTTTGCCGTACTTCTTCTGCAGCGCCTTGATCTGCGGCTGCAGCTCCTGCATCTGCCGGGTGGTCCGGATCTGACGCACGAACGGCTTGTAGAGGATCGCGCGCAGCGTGAACACGAGGAACATCACCGACAGCGCCCAGGCGAAGAAGTTGTCCGGGCCGAGCAGGAAGCTGAAGGCCTTGAACCAGACCCACATGATCGCCGACACCGGGTAGTAGATGATGTCGAGGCTGAACCAGTTAAACAATCGTCTTGCTCCTGACGGGATCGGCGGCCGGTGCTGCACCGCTTCGGTCTGAGGACGACTCTTCCGGCATGGTCGACCGGTCCGGGATCGGATCCCAGCCGCCCGGGTGCCACGGGCCGCACTTCGCGAGCCGCACGACAGCGAGCCAGCTGCCGCGGAGCAATCCGTATTCGGTCAGGGCATCGACCGCGTACTGACTACAGGTGGGGGTGAACCGGCAGGACGGCAGCCGCAGCGGCGAGACCATGTTGCGATACAGCTCGATGACGAAGACGACGGCTCGCACCGCCGACCGCCCTCCTCGGCGCCGCGGCGTCACCGACAGGCTCCGGCGCGGGGTTTGGCCCGGCTCACCGCGCGATCAAGTTGCTCCCCGAGCCGACTCGACGACGCGTCCGCTGCACCGGGCAGGGCACGGATCACCAACCGGTGCTCGGGAGTGAGGTCGTCGATCACGGCATAGGCCACATGGCGCAGCCGACGCGACACGCGGTGTCGCACCACGGCGTTACCCACTGACTTCGCCACCACCAAGCCGATCCTCGGCCCGGTCACATCCTCGACGTCACATGCCAGATGAACGACGAGATCGGGCTGCGCGCAGCGCACCCCGCGACTGACCGTGGCACTGAATTCCGCCGACCGGGTCATCCGGTACCGAGCCGGAAGCACCGCGCGAGTTCCCGCGTCGCGTCACGCAGTAAGGGAACGACGGCCCTTGCTCCGGCGGGCCGACACGATCGCACGACCGGCGCGGGTCCGCATGCGCAGCCGGAAGCCGTGCACGCGCGCGCGACGGCGGTTGTTGGGCTGGAACGTCCGCTTGCCCTTGGCCACGGCAATCTCTCCTCGTTGTGTGGCGCCCGCATTCCACACACATGTCGTTCGTGGGTGGACGCGCTCGCCGTTGTTAAGCTCATGCGTCTTGCTTGCTAGCCGGCGCTGACTCCAGTGGCCCGGATCGCAGCCGTATCGCCACGTGCGGGCGACTGTTCGAGGGTACTGACGAGATTTCGCTGGGTCAAACCTCGCTAGTCACCGACGCTAATCGTTGACATCCGTCACACCTTTCACCATCGCCGCGCCGGTCGAAAGAAGTAGTGGCTCAATGTCGTCGAACGGTTGGCACTCCGAGAGAAAACTGTTAGCTTCTGGCAATGCCGTTTCGACTGGAGCGGCCGCCGACAACGAAATGAGGACGTCCCGACCGCGAGCCCACAGCTCCTCCAAAAGCTGTGTAGAGCCCCGTTCCGCGGCGTCCCGACCGGTAGACAACAGAACGACGACGGCTGCCCGTTCTCCACAACCTGTGGATAACTTTGTGGACAGTTGGTCATCGTTCCATTGGTCGTCCCATGCGACGGCTACGCAAGGGGGTGCTCGTCGTTGACAGCTGACCCCGACCCACCGTTCGTCGCAGTCTGGAACACCGTGCTCGACGAACTCAACGGCGGCTCCGCGCCGGGGGGACACAACGGCGCCGGGCCACTCCTGACCGCACAGCAAAGGGCCTGGCTCAAGCTGGTCAAACCGCTGGTCATCACCGAGGGGTTTGCTCTGCTGTCGGTACCCACCCCGTTCGTGCAGAACGAGATCGAGCGGCATCTGCGGGAGCCGATCATCACCGCCCTGAGCCGGCACCTCGGCCAGCGTGTCGAGCTCGGGGTTCGTATCGCGACACCCAGCCCGGACGACGAGGTCGCCGCACCGATCGCGGCCGATCACGACGAGGTCGACGAGGACACCGAGGCTAGGGCAAGCGCCGCAGAGACATGGCCGCGCTACTTCAGCCGGACGCCGCAACCGCCCGTGGCCGAGGATCCCGATGCGGTCAGCCTCAACCGGCGCTACACCTTCGACACCTTCGTCATCGGCGCCTCCAACCGGTTCGCGCACGCGGCCACCCTCGCGATCGCCGAGGCCCCGGCCCGGGCGTACAACCCGCTGTTCATCTGGGGTGAATCCGGCCTCGGCAAGACTCACCTGCTGCACGCCGCGGGCAACTACGCCCAGCGCCTCTTCCCCGGGATGCGGGTCAAGTACGTCTCCACCGAAGAATTCACCAACGACTTCATCAACTCGCTGCGCGACGACCGCAAGGCGTCGTTCAAGCGCAGTTACCGCGACATCGACGTCCTGCTGGTCGACGACATCCAGTTCATCGAGGGCAAGGAAGGCATCCAGGAGGAGTTCTTCCACACCTTCAACACCCTGCACAACGCGAACAAGCAGATCGTGATCTCCTCGGACCGGCCGCCCAAACAGCTGGCCACCCTGGAAGACCGTCTGCGCACGCGGTTCGAGTGGGGCCTGATCACCGATGTCCAACCGCCGGAGCTGGAGACGCGGATCGCGATCCTGCGCAAGAAGGCCCAGATGGACCGACTGGACGTCCCTGACGACGTCCTGGAACTCATCGCCGGCAGCATCGAACGCAACATCCGCGAACTCGAGGGCGCGCTCATCCGCGTGACCGCGTTCGCCTCCCTGAACAAGACGGCGATCGACAAGTCGCTGGCCGAGATCGTGCTGCGTGACCTCATCTCCGACGCGAGCACCATGCAGATCTCCACAGCGGCGATCATGGCCGCCACCGCGGAGTACTTCGAGACCACGATCGAGGAGCTCCGCGGCCCGGGTAAGACCCGCGCGCTGGCGCAGTCGCGCCAGATCGCGATGTATCTGTGCCGGGAGCTGACCGATCTGTCGCTGCCCAAGATCGGCCAGGCGTTCGGCCGCGATCACACCACGGTGATGTACGCCGAGAAGAAGATCCGCGGCGAGATGGCCGAACGCCGTGAGGTGTTCGATCACGTCAAGGAACTCACCACCCGGATCCGGCAGCGCTCCAAGCGCTGAAGATTTCCTCCGTTTTTCGCCCTCGGGATGGCAACCCCGAGGTTTCGTCACGTGTCAATTCGGTCGTGCGGCCAAAAACTTGCGTCCCCTCAGTCACAACCGCCACACCCCGCGGCTGTGCATACCGTGTGCACAACCTGGTGGCCGAGAACGGGACAGCACCGGCTGTCGTACACAACTCCGCTACCGCTCCACATCCCCCACGATCGGCGACCGGATCCATGCACAGCGCGCCCACATCCCGACACGCGTGACAACCAGCACCATCGGCCATCCATCCCCAGTCTCCACAGGCCCTATTACTGTTACTTATCTATCTCTCTAGATTTCTTCTAGAAGAAGCGCGTTGGGGACACAGCGTTCACAGCACCGGACTCCCACCCGTCGATGCCCCTGTGTCAGCCCCATCGATTAGCTTTCAAGTTCGAGCGGAAAGCTCTACGGTGGTTCAGCGGCAGCCGTTATGGTCGTCGAGGCGCAGCTGGTAGGCGTTCTTCGGACACCGAGACAACCGCTGATAGAACTCATTGAGGTGTTATTCGAAGGGACGCTATGGACGTGGCGACGACGACGACGGGTCTGAGTGACCTGAAGTTCCGCCTGGTGCGGGAGGACTTCGCTGACGCAGTGGCCTGGGTGGCCCGTAACCTGCCCTCCCGCCCCACCGTCCCGGTCCTGGCCGGTGTGCTGCTGACCGGCGACGACGACGGCCTGACCATCTCGGGATTCGACTACGAGGTGTCGGCCGAGGTGCGCGTCGCGGCTGAAATCGCCTCTCCGGGAAGCGTTCTGGTGTCGGGCCGACTGCTGTCCGACATCACCAGGGCGCTGCCGGCCAAACCGGTCGATGTCAGCGCCGAGGGCACGCGGGTGTCGCTGACCTGCGGTAGCGCGCGGTTCTCCCTGCCGACCATGGCGGTCGAGGACTATCCGACGCTGCCGACGCTGCCCGAGGAGACCGGCGTCGTGGGCGCCGACCTGTTCGCCGAGGCGATAGGCCAGGTCGCCGGGGGGGGGGGGGGCGCCCCCCCCCAGCCCCCGGGGAACCCCCGCAAGCGGGGAAACACACCCC
>NZ_JAFEVR010000010.1 GCF_017352375.1 Mycolicibacterium sp. S2-37 | reverse complement strand
GGCGGGGGGGCCGCGCCCGTGGCCGCGGGGGCGAGGGCCCGGGGCGCGGGCGGGGCGGGCCGCGACGACACGCTGCCGATGCTGACCGGCATCAGGGTCGAAATCACCGGCGAGAGCGTCGTTTTGGCGGCGACGGACCGCTTCCGGCTCGCCGTGCGTGAACTGACCTGGTCGACCTCCTCCCCTGATATCGAGGCCGCGGTGCTGGTCCCGGCCAAGACGCTGGCCGAAGCCGCCAAAGCGGGGACCGACGGTTCGGACGTTCATCTGGCGCTCGGCGCGGGTGCCTCCGTCGGCAAAGAGGGACTGCTGGGCATTCGCAGCGAAGGCAAGCGCAGCACCACCCGTCTGCTCGATGCGGAGTTCCCGAAGTTCCGCCAGCTGTTGCCCAGTGAACACACCGCCGTGGCGACCATCGGCGTCGCGGAACTCACCGAGGCGATCAAGCGCGTCGCGCTGGTGGCCGACCGGGGCGCCCAGGTCCGGATGGAGTTCTCCGAGGATGTGCTGCGGTTGTCGGCCGGCGCGGACGACGTCGGCCGCGCCGAGGAAGACCTCGCGGTGGAGTTCTCCGGGGATCCGTTGACCATCGCCTTCAATCCCACCTATCTCACCGACGGGTTGGGTTCTTTGCATTCTGATCGCGTGACGTTCGGCTTCACCACCCCCAGCAGACCGGCGGTGTTGCGTCCGGCAGGCGATGATGGCCAGGGCGTCGGTACGAGTGGGCCGTTCCCCGCTCTGCAGACCGACTACGTGTATCTGTTGATGCCGGTGCGCCTCCCGGGCTGACCGGCCTACGACGAAGAGGGGCGCACATGCAGCTCGGTTTGATCGGCCTGGGCAAGATGGGCTTCAACATGCGGGAGCGCCTGCGTGAGGGTGGGCACGAGGTCATCGGATACGACCCTCGTCCCGAGGTCAGCGACGTACCCTCGCTGGCCGCTCTGGCCGAAGCGCTGTCCGCCCCCCGGGTGGTGTGGGTGATGGTCCCGTCCGGCCCGGTCACCCATGACACCATCGTGTCGCTCTCCGAGGTGCTCGGCGAGGGAGATCTGGTCATCGACGGCGGCAACTCGCGCTACACCGAAGACGCTCCACACGCAGAATTGTTGGGAGCCAAGGGAATCGGATTCATCGATGCCGGCGTGTCCGGAGGGATCTGGGGTCTGCGCGAAGGGTACGGACTCATGGTCGGAGGATCGGATGCCGACGTCGAACGGGTGATGCCGATCTTCGATACGCTGCGACCTCCGGGCGAGGTGGCCGACGGATTCGTGCACGCGGGCCCGGTGGGCGCGGGTCACTTCGCCAAGATGGTGCACAACGGCGTCGAGTACGCGTTGATGACCGCCTACGGCGAGGGTTACGAGATGCTCGCGGCTGAGGACCTGATCAAGGACCCTCAGGCGGTGTATCAGGCCTGGACGAACGGCACGGTGGTGCGGTCGTGGCTGCAGCAGCTGCTCGCCAAGGCACTGCGCGAGGATCCCGGACTCAACGAGATCTCCGGCTACACCGAGGATTCCGGCGAAGGCCGCTGGACGGTCGAGGAGGCGATTCGGCTGCGCGTGCCGGTCCCGGCCATCGCGGCGTCGTTGTTCGCGCGGTTCGAATCCCGCCAGGAGGACTCGCCCACGATGAAGGCGGTCTCCGCACTACGCAATCAGTTCGGCGGTCACGCCGTGCAGAGGATCAGTAAGTCCGGATAGGTGTACGTCCGGCACTTGACGCTGACCGACTTCCGCTCCTGGGCCCGCGCGGACCTCGAGCTGGAGCCGGGCCGTACGGTGTTCATCGGGTCGAACGGATTCGGAAAAACCAACCTTGTTGAGGCGCTGTGGTATTCGGCGACGCTGGGTTCTCATCGAGTGGCCGCGGACGCACCACTGATCCGGGCCGGCGCGGCGCGGGCGGTGGTGTCGACCATCGTCGTCAACGATGGCCGCGAGCTGGCGGTCGATCTGGAGATCACCGCCGGACGGGCGAACAAGGCCCGCCTCAATCGCTCCCCGGTCCGAAGCGCGCGCGAGGTGCTCGGTGTGCTGCGCGCGGTGCTGTTCGCGCCGGAGGATCTGGCGCTGGTCCGGGGTGACCCCGGTGAGCGCCGCCGCTATCTCGACGAGTTGGCGACCACCCGCCGGCCGAGTCTGGCCGGCGTACGGGCGGACTACGACAAGGTGGTCCGCCAGCGCACGGCGCTGTTGAAGACCGCCGCGGGCGCCCGCTACCGCGGTGACCGCAGCGCCCTGGAGACCCTCGACGTGTGGGACGGTCACCTGGCGGTGTACGGCGCGCAGCTGATGGCTGCCCGGGCCGCCCTGGTCGTGCAGCTCGCACCGGAGGTGGAGAAGGCCTACCAACTGCTCGCCCCCGGATCACGGCCGGCCGCGATCCGCTACCGCACCAGCGTCGACGCCGACGACGACGACGACGACACGGCCGAATACTACGAAGCGGCGCTGCTCGACGCGATGGCTCGCCGACGCGACGCCGAGCTCGACCGCGGCGTGTGCCTGGTCGGCCCGCACCGCGACGACCTCGAACTGCGCCTCGGCGATCAGGTCGCGAAAGGCTATGCCAGCCACGGAGAATCGTGGTCGATGGCGCTGGCCCTGCGACTGGCCTCCTATGAGTTGTTGCGTACCGACGGCAGTGATCCGGTCTTGCTCCTCGACGACGTCTTCGCCGAGCTCGACACCGCGCGGCGCAGGGCGTTGGCCGGCGTCGCGGCCGACGCCGAGCAAGTGCTGGTCACGGCCGCGGTGCCCGAGGATGTCCCCTCCGACTGGGATGCTCATCGGGTCGGCATCCGGATGCAGGACGACGACGACGGCGCACGGATATCGGTGGTGGTGCAGTGACGAACGAACACGACGAGGATCCGCAGTCGGCGGCGGGTGGGCCTCCGGCGCATCTGGCGCATCTGGCGGGAATGGACCTGGTGCGTCGCACGCTCGAGGAGGCCAGAGGCGCGGCGCGCAGTCAGGGCAAGGACGTCGGCCGGGGCCGGATCGCACCCGCGCGGCGGGTGGCGGGCGCCGCGCGGCGGCGTACCTGGTCGGGGCCCGGACCGGATTCCCGCGATCCGCAGACCCTCGGCGCCGCGACCCGCGATCTGGCGCAACGTCGGGGATGGTCGCCGAAGGTGGCCGAGGGAGCGGTGTTCGGCCAGTGGGATGCCGTGGTGGGCGAGCAGATCGCCGAACACGCGACGCCCACCGCCCTGCGCGACGGTGTGCTGACGGTGGCGGCGGAGTCGACGGCCTGGGCCACTCAGCTGCGGATGGTGCAGGCCCAACTGCTGGCCAAGATCGCCGCCGCGGTGGGCGACGGGGTGGTCACCACCCTGAAGATCACCGGGCCGGTGGCGCCGTCGTGGCGTAAGGGCCGCTACCACGTGGCCGGTCGCGGCCCGCGCGACACCTACGGGTGATTGGCTGAGAGCCGTCTGAGCGAGGGATTGGCGCTTCTGTAGCGTCGCCACGCACCGGGGATCGAGAAATTCCGCGCACGGCGCATCCAGATAGGTGGAAACGCCGTCGCAGAGTCGGTCCTGTCGACCTTTGGCGGTAGACTGGGACGAAGACCTGCGAGGGGTGTGCGCCCCTCGGCCGGCATCACCTGCCAAAGACCAAGGAGACGCCCTCAACGTGGCTGCCCAGAAGAAGAATGCGCCCAGCGAGTACGGCGCCGAGGCGATCAAGGTTCTCGAAGGCCTCGAAGCGGTTCGTAAACGCCCCGGCATGTACATCGGTTCCACCGGCGAACGCGGGCTGCACCACCTGATCTGGGAGGTCGTCGACAATGCGGTGGACGAGGCGATGGCCGGCTTCGCCACCCGCGTCGACGTGCGCATCCTCGAAGACGGCGGTGTACAGGTCACCGACGACGGCCGCGGGATCCCGGTGGCCATGCACTCCACCGGTGTTCCGACCGTCGACGTGGTCATGACGGTCCTGCACGCCGGCGGCAAGTTCGAGGAAGGCGCCTACCAGGTCTCCGGCGGCCTGCACGGCGTCGGTGTCTCGGTGGTCAACGCCTTGTCCAAGCGGCTCGAGGCCGATATCCGCCGCGACGGATATGAGTGGTTCCAAACCTACGACCGGTCCATCCCGGGCACCCTCAAGCAGGGCGAGCAGACCAAGAAGACCGGCACCACGATCCGGTTCTGGGCCGATCCGGACATCTTCGAGACGACGAACTACGACTTCGAGACGATCGCCCGGCGACTGCAGGAGATGGCGTTCCTCAACAAGGGCCTCACCATCGAGTTGACCGACGAGCGGGTCACCCCGGAAGAAGTCGTCGACGACGTGGTCAGCGACCACGCCGAGGCGCCCAAGAGCGCGGAGGAGAAGAACGCCGCGGCGTCGGCTCCGCAGAAGGTCAAGCACCGGGTCTTCCACTACCCCGGCGGTCTGGTCGATTTCGTCAAACACATCAACCGGACCAAGACGGCGATCCAGCCCAGCATCATCGATTTCGACGGCAAGGGTGAGGGCCATGAGGTCGAGATCGCGATGCAATGGAACGCCGGCTACTCCGAGTCGGTGCACACGTTCGCCAACACCATCAACACCCATGAGGGCGGAACCCATGAAGAGGGGTTCCGTGCGGCGCTGACGTCGGTGGTCAACAAGTACGCCAAAGACAAGAAGCTGCTCAAGGAGAAGGATCCCAACCTCACCGGTGACGACATCCGTGAAGGTCTGGCGGCCGTCATCTCGGTGAAGGTGTCCCAGCCGCAGTTCGAGGGCCAGACCAAGACCAAACTGGGCAACACCGAGGTCAAGTCGTTCGTGCAGAAAATCTGCAACGAGCAGCTCAGCCACTGGTTGGAGGCCAACCCCGCCGAGGCGAAAACCGTCGTGAACAAGGCGGTTTCCTCCGCGCAGGCCCGCCTGGCGGCACGCAAGGCACGAGAGTTGGTGCGGCGCAAGAGCGCAACCGACATCGGCGGTCTACCCGGCAAGCTCGCCGACTGCCGCTCGACGGATCCCAGCAAGTCCGAACTGTATGTGGTGGAGGGTGATTCGGCTGGCGGTTCGGCCAAGAGCGGTCGGGATTCGATGTTCCAGGCGATCCTGCCGTTGCGCGGCAAGATCATCAACGTGGAAAAGGCCCGCATCGACCGCGTGCTGAAGAACACCGAAGTCCAGGCGATCATCACCGCGCTCGGTACCGGAATCCACGACGAGTTCGACCTGTCGAAACTGCGCTACCACAAGATCGTGCTGATGGCCGACGCCGACGTCGACGGCCAGCACATCTCGACGCTGCTGCTGACACTGTTGTTCCGGTTCATGAAACCGCTGATCGAGAACGGCCACGTGTTCCTGGCCCAGCCGCCGCTGTACAAGCTGAAATGGCAACGCAGCGAACCGGAATTCGCCTATTCCGACCGCGAGCGCGACGGTCTGCTGGAGACCGGCCGGGCCGCGGGCAAGCGGATCAACACCGAGGACGGCATCCAGCGCTACAAGGGTCTCGGTGAGATGGACGCCAAGGAGCTGTGGGAGACCACGATGGATCCGTCGGTGCGGGTGCTGCGCCAGATCACCCTCGACGACGCCGCGGCCGCCGACGAACTCTTCTCCATCCTGATGGGCGAGGACGTCGAGGCGCGCCGCAGCTTCATCACCCGGAATGCCAAAGACGTCCGCTTCCTTGACGTTTAACGACGTATACCCGATTTAGGAATCCTCGATGACTGATACGACGTTGCCCCCCGGCGACGAGACCGGCGACCGGATCGAACCGGTCGACATCCAGCAGGAGATGCAGCGCAGCTACATCGACTACGCGATGAGCGTCATCGTCGGGCGCGCGCTGCCCGAGGTGCGCGACGGCCTCAAGCCCGTGCACCGCCGCGTGCTCTATGCGATGTACGACTCCGGCTTCCGCCCGGACCGCGGACACGCGAAATCCGCACGGTCGGTTGCCGAGACGATGGGCAACTACCACCCGCACGGCGACGCGTCGATCTACGACACCCTGGTGCGGATGGCCCAGCCGTGGTCGCTGCGCTATCCGATGGTCGACGGACAGGGCAACTTCGGGTCGCCGGGCAACGATCCGCCGGCCGCCATGCGATACACCGAGGCGCGGCTCACTCCGTTGGCGATGGAGATGCTGCGTGAAATCGACGAGGAGACAGTCGATTTCATCCCGAACTACGACGGCCGCGTGCAGGAACCGACCGTACTGCCCAGCCGGTTCCCCAGCCTGCTGGCCAACGGCTCGGGCGGTATCGCAGTCGGTATGGCGACCAACATCCCGCCGCACAACCTCCGCGAACTCGCCGAGGCGGTGTACTGGTGCCTGGACAACTTCGAGGCCGACGAGGAGACCACCCTGGCCGCGGTCTGCGAGCGGGTCAAGGGTCCGGACTTCCCCACCCATGGTCTGATCGTCGGCAGCCAGGGCATCGAGGACACCTACAAGACCGGACGCGGCTCGATCCGCATGCGCGGTGTCGTCGAGATCGAGGAGGACAGCCGCGGTCGCACCGGCATCGTCATCACCGAGCTGCCGTATCAGGTCAACCACGACAACTTCATCACCTCGATCGCCGAGCAGGTCCGCGACGGCAAGCTCGGCGGCATCTCCAACATCGAGGACCAGTCCAGCGACCGCGTCGGCCTGCGCATCGTCGTCGAGATCAAGCGTGACGCCGTTGCCAAGGTGGTGCTGAACAACCTCTACAAGCACACCCAGCTGCAGACCAGCTTCGGTGCCAACATGCTGTCGATCGTCGACGGGGTGCCGCGCACCCTGCGGCTCGACCAGATGATCCGCTACTACGTCGACCATCAGCTCGACGTGATCATTCGGCGGACCCGGTACCGGTTGCGCAAAGCCAACGAACGCGCCCACATCCTGCGCGGTCTGGTCAAGGCACTCGACGCGCTCGACGAGGTGATCGCCCTGATCCGGGCGTCGCAGACCGTCGACATCGCCCGCCAGGGCCTGATCGAGCTCCTCGACATCGACGAGATCCAGGCCCAGGCGATCCTGGACATGCAGCTGCGGCGCCTGGCCGCCCTGGAGCGCCAGCGCATCGTCGACGACCTCGCCAAGATCGAGGCGGAGATCGCCGATCTCGAGGACATCCTGGCCAAGCCGGAGCGGCAGCGCGCGATCGTGCGTGACGAGCTCAAGGAGATCGTCGACAAGTACGGCGACGACCGCCGGACCCGGATCGTGCCCGCCGACGGTGAGGTCAGCGACGAGGATCTGATCGCTCGTGAGGACGTCGTCGTCACCATCACCGAGACCGGCTACGCCAAGCGCACCAAGACCGATCTGTACCGCAGCCAGAAGCGCGGCGGAAAGGGTGTGCAGGGCGCCGGCCTCAAGCAGGACGACATCGTCAACCACTTCTTCGTCTGCTCCACCCATGACTGGATCCTGTTCTTCACCACGCAGGGCCGGGTGTACCGGGCGAAGGCCTACGAGCTGCCGGAGGCGTCGCGGACCGCGCGCGGACAGCACGTGGCGAACCTGCTGGCCTTCCAGCCCAACGAGCGCATCGCCCAGGTCATCCAGATCAAGAGCTACGAGGACGCGCAGTACCTGGTCCTCGCGACCCGCAACGGTCTGGTCAAGAAGTCCCGTCTGGTCGAGTTCGACTCCAACCGCTCCGGAGGCATCGTCGCAGTGAACCTGCGCGACGGCGACGAGCTGGTCGGCGCGGTGCTGTGCTCCGCCGAGGACGACCTGCTGCTGGTCTCCGCGAACGGCCAGTCGATCCGCTTCTCGGCCACCGACGAGGCGTTGCGGCCGATGGGCCGCGCCACCTCCGGCGTGCAGGGTATGCGCTTCAACACCGACGACCGGCTGCTCTCGCTCAACGTGGTCCGGCCCGATACCTATCTGCTGGTCGCGACGGCCGGCGGCTACGCCAAGCGGACCCCGATCGACGAGTACACGGCACAGGGCCGCGGCGGCAAGGGCATCCTGACGATCCAGTACGACCGCCGACGTGGCAATCTTGTCGGAGCGTTGATCGTCGATGACGACACCGAGCTGTACGCCATCACCTCCGGCGGCGGTGTCATCCGGACGGCGGCCCGTCAGGTCCGAAAGGCCGGACGGCAGACCAAGGGTGTTCGGTTGATGAACCTGGGTGAGGGCGACACACTGATTGCCATCGCGCGCAACGCTGAGGCGGGCGACGGCACAGACGAGGTCAACACCGACCCGGAAGCGCCCTGATCAGTGAGGAGCCGTAGGTGAGTGCACCCAACGAGCCGGGATATCCGCGCTCGGGCGAGAGCCCGGGGGGCGGCAACGGTTCCCCCGGGCGTTCCCCGTCGGCGAACGGCCCCGTCACCGACGGCGGGGAGGTGCCGCCCTGGCAGCGCGGACGCCAGGGCGTCCGCCCGCCGCAGGGGCCCGCCCGCCCGCAGGAGACGCCGGCCCGGCAGGACGCCGCCCGGCCGGCCGGCGGGACCGCGACGGGAGTCCCCGGCGCCGAGGCGCGTGCCACCACCCGCTTCCCCACCAGCGGAACGGCTCCGACCGAGGAGACCCACGCCCCGGTGCGCACCACCGAGCGCGTGGAGACGCCGCGGCCGGAGGCCCGGCCCGAGGCGTACGCCAGCGAACTGCCCGACCTGTCCGGGCCGGTGCCTCGACCGCCGCAGCGCAAGACCGGCGGTGACCGACCGGCGAGCGAGTCGTCCAACCGGCAGGCGCCGCGGACGCAGGTGAGCAGCCGCCCCCCGCGTGGGCCGGTGCGGGCCAGCATGCAGATCCGCCGCGTCGACCCGTGGAGTGCGTTGAAGGTGTCGCTGGTGCTGTCGGTGGCGCTGTTCTTCGTCTGGATGATCGCCGTGGCGTTCCTGTACCTCGTCCTGGGCGGGATGGGCGTGTGGGACAAGCTCAACAGCAACGTCGGTGACCTGCTGACCAGCACCAGCGGGGCCAGCAGCGGTGAGCTCGTCTCCAGCGGCACGATCTTCGGCGGTGCTGCCCTGATCGGGTTGGTCAACATCGTGATCCTGTCGGCGATGGCGACCGCCGGAGCGTTCATCTACAACCTCACCACCGACCTCGTCGGCGGCGTCGAGGTCACCCTGGCTGACCGCGACTAGGTGAGCGCCGACCGGAATTTGGGGCCAGAGCCGCGGTTACGGTAATCTCGCTGCTCGTCCCTGTGACGATCACGGGCCTATAGCTCAGGCGGTTAGAGCGCTTCGCTGATAACGAAGAGGTCGGAGGTTCGAGTCCTCCTAGGCCCACTGGACAGGCTGGTCACACCGGACGAGCCCGACGAAGGGGGGCGCCATGCGGCTGGTGGTGGTGCTCGCTGCGGTGGCGGTGTCGATTCTGGTCTGGCGGTCACGGCGCGGGCCCGAGGTGTGGCACGAGCTCGACGAGCGGTCAGCCTGACCGACGAGGGGCCTTAGCTCAGTTGGTAGAGCGCTGCCTTTGCAAGGCAGATGTCAGGAGTTCGAATCTCCTAGGCTCCACAATCCTTTCCGCGCGGCGACCGCCGGGCGAGGGGCACTTACCGGCGGCCCCTAGGGCTTGGGCGTCACCTCGACGCTGGGCGGCAGCGGCGAGGGCTCCGGTTGCGTCGAGCGCCGGACGATCGAGAACGCCACCGCTCCCCCGGCCAGCACCGCGGCCGCGACCCCGGCGATGACCAGCGGGCGCCTGCGCCGCTTGGCCCGGCGCGCCTGCAGCGTCTGCGGCAGGCCGGTGACCAGTTCCTGTGCCGCGGTGAGCTCCTGGGCCAACGTCTGCTGCGCGGCGGCGAGCTCCTTGCGCAGCTGCCCGCTGCGGTAGCGCTTGCGCAGCGCCGCTGCGGTGGCGGCGGTGGAGTCCACCCCGATGCCGACCACACCGCGGGTGACGTCGACAGGGCCGACGGCGGTGTACTTCAGGCCGCGGGCCAGCCGCTGGCGGGGGGCCAGCCGGACGTCTGCTTTCAAGCTCATGCGTCACCTTTCGACAAGGACCGATCCACAGCGTGAGAGTAGTGAAGACAGCCTGCCATCTCCCCCGTCGGCACGACGCCCAATCACTAATGGCACACTGACTTCCCGTGACGAGCCCCATTCAGACCGCGACCGCGACCCTCCACACGAATCGCGGCGACATCAGGATCGCGCTGTTCGGAAACCATGCCCCCAAGACCGTGTCCAACTTCGTCGGATTGGCCCAGGGAACCAAGGATTACAAGACCGAGAACGCCTCGGGCAGCACGTCAGGACCCTTCTACGACGGAGCGGTGTTCCATCGCGTGATCGCCGGCTTCATGATCCAGGGCGGTGACCCCACGGGTACCGGCCGCGGCGGCCCCGGCTACCAGTTCGCCGACGAGTTCCACCCGGAGCTCCAGTTCGACAAGCCCTACCTGCTGGCCATGGCCAACGCGGGACCGGGCACCAACGGATCGCAGTTCTTCATCACCGTCGGCCAGACCCCGCACCTCAACCGGCGCCACACCATCTTCGGTGAGGTCGTCGATCCTGAGTCTCAGAAGGTCGTCGACGCCATCGCCAGCACGGCGACCGACCGCAACGACCGGCCGAGCGAGCCGGTGGTCATCGAATCGATCACCATCTCCTGACCCTCACCGACGTTCATTGACGGCGGCCGGCATAGCCGGCCGCCGTCAGTGCGTCCAGGACACCCAGCGGATCGGTGCCCAGGTCCCAGCGGGTGAAGATGATCAGCCGGTCGTCGGTCGTCTCGATCTCCAGCAGCCGCACCTTACGGGCCAGCCGACGGAACTCGGTGATCCGGATGAGCTGGAGCTCAGCACGGGTCAGCACCTGCGTGCGCCACCACCCGCGGATCACCAGACCGGCTTCGGTGATTGCCAGCTTGGGGCGCGCGCGCCACGACATCGTTGCGAAAGCGAGCAAACCCACGGCGGCGACACCGGTGAGGACGCGCCCAGGCGCATCTGTGACGACGGTCACACAGGCGGTAGCCATAATCAGACCGAAGAGCCCACAACCAGCGATTCCCGCCGGATGCGGTCCCCAGTGAGTTTGCTGCATGGTCTATTCACACCCTCTTACCGCGACTGATGCCGTTATCCACAGGTGCTATCCCCAATGGGGATGAACTACATGGATGTGATTGGACATGCTCAGCGTTGCTGCGCGGGTCGCTCACGCGGCCGCCGGGGCGTGCGTGGGACCGCCCCGGCGCATCAGCGCCAGCGCATCGTCAGGAGCAACCCGGTGATCATGAAGGCAAACGCGATGGCGTAGTTCCACGGCCCGAGGTCGGCCATCCACTGCAGGGCGCCCGGTGCATCCACCGGGTTGGTTGCCGCGAGCTGGAAGACGAGCAGCCAGATGAGCCCGAAGATCATCAGGCTGATGAACAGGACGACGAACCACATACTCGAGGGTCCTGCTTTGACCTTGACCGGCGTCCGGCTCACCGTCGTCGCGGTGAAGTCGTTCTTCTTACGGACCTTGGACTTGGGCATGGTTACCTTTGCGAGCTGTCAGTGCGACGATGGTGCGGATGCCCACCCAGATTAGCGTTGCACCCGACGAGGGAGCTCCGGCGGCCCGGCCAGGTCGGGCCGGCGTCTCCGGGTGGCGGGTGGGCGTGCCGGTGGTGTGCCTGGCGGCCGGCCTGCTGCTCGCCGCCACCCACGGCGTATCCGGAGGCGATGAGATCCGCCGCAGCGACGCCCCCCGCCTCGTCGATCTGGTGCAGGAGGCGCAGCAGTCCGTCGACCGGCTCAGCGCCGAACGTGACGGTCTGGCCGCGGCGGTCGACGGCTTCCACGGCGGGTCGCCCAGCGTGGACGCCGCCCTGACCGCGATCGCCGAACGATCCGGGGCGCTGGCCGCCGACGCCGGCCTCGACGCCATGACCGGCCCAGGCCTGGTCGTCACCCTCAACGACGCGCAGCGCGACGCCGACGGCCGATACCCCCGCGACGCCTCCCCCGACGACCTCGTCGTGCACCAGCAGGACATCCAGGCCGTGCTCAACGCGCTGTGGAGCGCGGGCGCCGAGGCCGTCCAGCTGCAGGACCAGCGCCTCATCGCCACCTCGGCGGCCCGCTGCGTCGGCAACACCCTGCTACTGAACGGTCGCACCTACAGCCCGCCCTACGTCATCACCGCGATCGGTGACTTCGCCGCCATGCAGGCCGCCCTGTCGGCCGCACCGCTGGTGTCGCTCTACAAGCAGTACGTGCTGCGGTTCGGCCTCGGCTACACCGAGGAGGTGAAGAGCACCGTGCAGGTGGTCGGATACACCCAGCCGGTGCGGATGCGCTTCGCGGTGCCCGCGGGGCCGATCGGCTACTGATCCGCCGTCATCGACCCAGTAACCTGGTCGGATGCGCATCCTGGTCGTCGACAACTACGACAGCTTCGTCTTCAACCTGGTCCAGTACCTGGGCCAGCTCGGCGTCGAGGCAACGGTGTGGCGCAACGACGACGCCCACCTGGGCACCGAGGCCGCGATCGCCTCGGCCGCCGTCGACTTCGACGGCGTACTGCTCAGCCCCGGCCCGGGCACCCCCGAGCGTGCCGGGGCGTCGATCCCGCTGGTGCAAGCCTGCGCGGCGGCGCAGACCCCGCTGCTGGGTGTGTGTCTGGGACATCAGGCGATCGGCGTCGCCTTCGGCGCGACCGTCGACCGGGCCCCGGAACTCCTGCACGGTAAGACCAGCGTCGTCCAGCACGCCGACACCGGTGTGCTGCGGGGGCTGCCCGACCCGTTCACCGCCACCCGGTACCACTCACTGACGATCCTGCCCGACACCGTGCCCGACGAGCTCGATGTCACCGCCCGCACGCCCAGCGGCGTGATCATGGGCGTGCGGCACGCCGAGCTGCCCATCCACGGCGTGCAGTTCCACCCCGAATCGATCCTCACCCAGGGCGGGCACCGGATGCTGGCGAACTGGCTGGGCTACTGCGGCCAGGCGCCGGCGGAGGCGCTGGTCGCCCAGCTGGAGAATGAGGTCGCGACGACGCTGCGGACCAGCCCGCTGGCCGCTACGACGCGAAGTTCAGCGTGATCCGGCTGTCGAAGTTGACGCCGGAGCCCGGCGGCGGGCTCTGGCGTACCACCGCGTTCGTGCGCTGACCGCTGTTCTGCACGTCACCACCTTTGTCGAGCACGCCGGTCCACCCCAGCGCCCGCAGCCGCGGTTCGGCATCGGTCCAGAACTGCCCGGTGAGGTCCGGCATCACGAACTGGTTGCCGCGTGACACCTGCAGCTGGATGAGTGTGTCCACCGGAACGTTCTCGGCGGCCGCCGGCGTACTGCCGAGGACCTGACCGGCTGGTTCGGTGCTGTCCACCTCGACCGGCACCGAATTCCGGAAACCCGACGCGGTCAGGATCTGCTGGGCGGACTCCACGCTCTGGCCGATCACCGACGGCACCGCACGGCTCTCCGGACCCGAGCCGACGATGATCGTGATCTCGTTGGTGATCGCCGAGGTTTGGTTGGCCGGCGGGTTGGTCGCCATCACCCGGTCCTTGAGGTCCGGGGTGGACGGCGACGCCTGCTGCCGGAACCGGCCGAAACCGGCGTCGGTGAGCTCGCGGACCGCCTCGGCGTAGGTCAGCGCCTTCACGTCGGGCACCTCGCGCTGCTCAGGACCCGTCGAGACGTTGATGGTGATCTCGTCACCCGCGGCCGCCTCGGTGTTGGCCTCGGGGGTGGTGCCGATCACGTGATCGGGCGGGACATCGGAGTTCGGCTCCTGCTGGGTGCGCACCGCGAAACCGGCGTTCTGCAGTTGGGCGATGGCCTCGGCCGACACCTGGCCGGTGACGTCCGGGACCTGAACGGCGCGGGTCTCCCCGCCGAAAGAGTTGATGGCGATCGTCACGGCGACGGTCAGGATCGCCAGGACGGCCACGGCGATCAGCCAACGGCCGATTGACCCGCCGCGGCCCCGGTCGGCGGGACGGGGTTCGGGCCGCGGCATGTGCGCGATCGGCTCGGTGCGGCCGTGGGCGGGCGCCGCCGACATCATCGACGTGCGTTCGGCCTCGGTGAGCACCTTGGGCGCCTCCGGCGGTTCGCCACTGTGCACCCGCACCAGGTCGGCGCGCAGTTCCGCCGCGGTCTGGTAGCGGTTGTCGGGGTTCTTGGCCAGCGCCTTGAGCACCACCGCGTCGAGGTCGGGCGTGATCCCCGCATGCCGCTGCGACGGCGGCACCGGATCCTCCCGGACGTGCTGATACGCCACCGCGACCGGGGAGTCGCCGACGAACGGCGGCTCACCGGTGAGCAACTCGTAGAGCACGCAGCCCAGCGAGTACACATCCGAACGGGCGTCGACCTTCTCCCCGCGGGCCTGCTCGGGCGAGAGGTACTGCGCCGTGCCGATCACGGCTGCGGTCTGGGTGACGCTGTTGGCGTCGGCCAGCGCTTTGGCGATGCCGAAGTCCATCACCTTCACCGCGCCGGTCTTGCTGATCATGATGTTGGCGGGCTTGACGTCGCGGTGGATGGTGCCGTGCTGGTGGCTGAAGTTCAGCGCCTGGCAGGCGTCGGCAATGACCTCCAGTGCCCGCTTGGGCGGCATCGGGCCCTCGGTGTGGACGATGTCACGCAGCGTGACGCCGTCGACGTACTCCATCACGATGTAGGGCAGCGGGCCGGTCGGGGTCTCGGCTTCACCGGTGTCGTAGACCGCGACGATCGCGGGATGGTTCAGGGCGGCGGCGTTCTGCGCCTCACGGCGGAACCGCAGGTAGAAGCTCGGGTCGCGGGCCAGGTCTGCGCGCAGCACCTTGATCGCGACGTCGCGGTGCAGCCGCGTGTCGCGTGCGAGGTGAACCTCGGACATGCCGCCGAAGCCGAGGATCTCCCCGAGCTCGTAGCGGTCGGACAGGTGCTGTGGGGTCGTCATATCTGTGTGTGTGGCCATGTCTGTTCAGTGGAAGGAGACAGCGATCCCCCACCATGACCGATGATCCCGTCGTCGGTCCAACCGGGCAGCCAGGGCGGCATCGCGGTCGGCGACTGATACGGCGTGGTCTCCGTGATCGTGTTGGTGACCGTGGGCGGCGGGTTCTCCTGGTCCTTGCGGTCCTGGGCGTTGAGGACGATCAGGATCGCGATGACGATCGCGAGCGCGCCGAGCACGCCGGCCGCCCACAGCAGCGCCCGCTGACCCGAGGAGAACGTGCGACGGGCGGGCGGCGGAGTGCGGTGACCCGCCGTGGCGGGCCGGGCCCGCGCCGCGGTGGGGGGAGCGCCGGCCAGGGCCGCCCGGTTCTGTGCGGCCGATGGGACCGCCGCAGGCGCCGCGCGACCCAGTGTCGGCGCCTGGTTGGGCCGCGGCGGACGACGGCCCGCGCGTACTGCGGCCACCGCGTCGGCGAAGGGTCCGCCGGAGCGGTAGCGCATACCCGGGTTCTTGACCAGGGTGATCTCGATCAGCTCGCGCACGTTCGGCGGTAGGTCGGCCGGCAGCGGCGGCGGTGTCTCCTTGATGTGCTTCATGGCCACGGTGAGTGCGCCGTCGCCGGTGAACGGCCGCTTGCCGGACACCGACTCGTAGCCGACGACGCCGAGGGCGTACACATCGCTGGCGGCGGTGGCGTCGTGGCCCAGCGCCTGCTCCGGGGCGATGTACTGCGCGGTGCCCATCACCATGCCGGTCTGGGTGACCGGTGCGGCGTCGACGGCCTTGGCGATGCCGAAGTCGGTGAGTTTCACCTGGCCGGTCGGGGTGATCAGGATGTTGCCGGGTTTGACGTCGCGGTGCACCAGACCCGCGGTGTGGGCGACCTGAAGTGCCCGTCCGGTCTGCTCGAGCATGTCCAGGGCGTGCCGCAGCGAAAGCCGCCCGGTGCGCTTGAGCACCGAGTTCAGTGGCTCGCCGTTGACCAGCTCCATCACCAGGTAGGCGGTGCGGCCCTCGCCGTCCATATCCGTCTCGCCGTAGTCGTACACGCTGGCGATGCCGGGATGGTTGAGCATCGCCACCGTGCGGGCCTCCGCGCGGAAGCGTTCGACGAACTCGGGGTCCGTGGAGTACTCGGCCTTGAGCACCTTGACCGCCACGCGGCGGCCCAGCCTGCTGTCGACGGCCTCCCAGACCTGGCCCATGCCGCCCGTCGCGATCAGGCGCTGCAACCGGTAGCGGCCGGACAGGGTCACACCCACGCGGGGACTCATTGCTCGCCTCGCTTCGCTCGGCTTCGGGGACTCATGAGCCCTCCCGCAGCGCCGCGGCGATCGTCGCCCGGCCTATCGGGGCGGCCACCGTCCCGCCCGTCGCTGACAGCCGATTGCCGCCGTTCTCGACCAGCACCGCCACCGCGACCTTCGGCGCCTGCGCCGGGGCGAAGGCGATGTACCAGGCATGCGGCGGGGTGTTCCGCGGATCGGTCCCGTGTTCCGCGGTTCCGGTCTTCGAAGCGATCTGCACGCCGGCGATGGCTCCCTTCTGCTGCGTCACCTGCTCGGCGCCGACCATCAAGTCAGTCAGTGTAGCTGCGACCTGCGGAGACACCGCGCGTCGCTCCTCGACGGGAGCCGTCGTACTGATGTTTGCCAGATCGGGTCCCTTGAGGCTGTCGACCAAGTAGGGCCGCATCGTCACCCCTTCGTTCGCGATGGTGGCTGCGACCATCGCGTTCTGCAGCGGTGTGACCGCCACATCCTTTTGTCCAATGCTCGACATGCCGAGTGCGGCCGCATCGTTGATCGGCCCGACCGTCGACTCGGCCACCTGCAGCGGGATCGGCGCCGGCGGCTCGTCGAATCCGAATCCGAGCGCCGTGTTCCGCAGCGCGTCGGCTCCGGTGTCGACGCCGAGTTCGACGAAGGCGGTGTTGCAGGACCGCGCGAAGGCCTCCCGCAACGGGGCGGTCGGACCGCCGCCACACGTCGACCCGCCGAAGTTCTCCAGCATTGCGGTGCTGTCCGGCAGCGGAACTCGCGCCGCCGCGGTCAGCTGGGTGTCCGCGGTGGCGCCGTTCTGCAGTGCGGCCGCGGTGGTGATCACCTTGAACGTCGAACCGGGCGGATAGGTCTCGGAGATCGCGCGGTTCGCCAGCGGCGAATTCGGATCGTCCCGCAGCTGCTGCCACGCCTCGGACTGCTTGTTCATATCGTGGGTCGCCAGCAGGTTGGGGTCGTAGGACGGCGCCGAGACCATCGCGAGGATCTTGCCCGTCGACGGTTCGAGTGCGACGACCGAACCCTTGCACGGGCCGTCGCACCCCTTCTCCATCGCATCCCACGCGGCCTGCTGAACCTGCGGGTTGATGGTGGTGGCGACGTTGCCGCCGCGCGGATCGCGGCCGGTGAAGAAATCGGCGAGCCTGCGGCCGAACAGGCGTTCGTCGGAGCCGTTGAGGATCGTGTCCTCCGCACGTTCCAGGCCGGTGCTCGAATACCCCAGCGAGTAGAAACCGGTCACCGGCGCGTAGGTCATCGGGTTGGGATAGACCCGCAGGAAGCGGAACCGGCCGTTGGTGGACACCGAATACGCCAGTAGCTGTCCGCCGGCGGTGATCTGGCCGCGCTGACGGGAGTACTCGTCGAGCAGCACCCGCTGGTTTCGCGGATCGGTGCGCAACCCGTCGGCGGTGAACACCTGCGTGACGGTCGCGTTGCCCAGGAGCAGCACGACCAGGACCATGATCGTGACGGAGATGCGGCGCAGTGAGGTGTTCATACCTTCTCGATCACCTCGGTGCTGGCCGCGGCGATCGGCGTCTGCGGCAGGGGTTTGGTGGTGATCGGCCGGCGGGCGGCGTGCGAGATGCGCAACAGGATCGCCAGCAGCAGGTAGTTGGCCAGGAGCGACGAGCCGCCGTAGGACATCCAGGGTGTGGTGAGCCCGGTGAGCGGGATCAACCGGGTGACGCCGCCGACGACGATGAACAGCTGAATGCCCAGTGTGGCCGCCAGGCCGGCCGCGAGCAGCTTGCCGAAGCTGTCCCGCACGGCGATGGCGGTGCGCAGCCCGCGGATGACCAGGATCGTGTACAGCATCAGCACCGCGGCGAAGCCGACCAGACCGAGTTCCTCACCGACGGCGGCGATGATGAAGTCCGTCGACGCCGCGGGCACGGTGCCGGGCTGGCCGTTGCCCAGGCCGGTGCCGAAGATGCCGCCGGTGGCGAAGCTGAACATCGACTGCACCAACTGGTAGCCGGTGCCCTCGGGATCGGCGAAGGGATCCAGCCACGTCTGCACCCGGACCCGGACGTGGTCGAACAGGTAGTACGCGGTGACGCTGGCGATCGCGAACAGCGTCAGACCGATTGCGAGCCAACTGATCCGCTCGGTGGCGGCGTAGAGCAGCACCAGGAACGAGGCGAACAGCAGCAGCGAGGTGCCGAGGTCCTTTTCGAAGACCATCACGGCGATCGAGGCGATCCAGGCCGCCAGCAGGGGAGCGAGGTCGCGGGGTCGGGGCAGATCCATGCCGAGCACGTGCTTGCCTGCGCTGGTGAACAGGCTGCGTTTGTCGACCAGTACGGCGGCGAAGAAGATCAGCAGCAGGATCTTGGAGAATTCGGCCGGCTGGATGGAGAAGCCGGGCAGTTCGATCCAGATCTTGGCGCCGTTCTGCTCGGACATCGACCGCGGCAGCACCGCGGGGATCGCGAGCAGCACCAGGCCGGTCAGCCCGCACATATAGCCGTAGCGGGACAGCATCCGGTGGTCGCTGAGCAAGGTGATGACCAGCGTGAAACCGACGACCCCGACCAGCGTCCACAGCATCTGCTGGTTGGCGGTGCCGCCGAGACCGCGTTCGATCAGCTCACCCTGGGCGAGGTCGAGCCGATGGATCATCACCAGGCCGAGCCCGTTGAGCAGCGCCACCACGGGCAGCAGCAGCGGGTCGGCGTAGGGCGCGTAGCGACGCACCGCGAAGTGCGCGAGGGCGAACAGCCCCAGGTAGCCGGCGGTGTACTGCGCCAGATCCCAGCTGATGCCCTGTTCCTGGTTGGCTTCGACCAGCAGGAGCGCAACCGTGGTGATCACCGCCGCGAAGCCGAGCAGCAGCAACTCCGCGTTGCGCCGATTGGGCAGCGGCGGGGTGACCGTCACCGGCGACTGCGGCTGGGTGGTCATGACGCCGCCCGGCAGGTCGTTCCCGGTTGTGGTGGTGGCGGGGGCAGGGCGGTCAGAGTCGGCGCCGGGGTGGTGGTCGTGGGCGGCGCGGGAGCCGGCGAGGACGGCGCGTCGGGGCGGGGAGCGCCCGGCGAGGTCACCGTCGTCGGGGTCTCCGGCGCGGGACTCGATCCCGGCGACTGAGCCGGCGCCGGACGCGGAGAAGCGCCCTCCCCAGGGCGGACCGTGGGCGAGGGCGCAGGAGGTGGCGGCGGCGTCCTGGTCGTCGTCGGCGGCGGGGGACAGATGGGCAGCACGGAACTGCGTGCCAGCTCCTCGATCTGGGAGATGGCCTGATCCAGGGAGCCGCCGGGCAGCCCGGCGATCACCTGGGCGCGTTCGGATTCGCGCATGTCCTGTACATCCAGCGGCTGGCAGTCCCGGTTGTCGGCAGACTGCCCGGCGCTGATCAGCGACAGTTCGTTGCGGGCGTTGAGGCAGCCGAGCAGATACGGCTCCTGCAGTGAGTAGCCGAGAAACGAGCCCTGAACACCGCGCATGATCGACACCGTGCCGTCGTTGGCGGTGACGTAGTAGTTGTTGCGCACGATCTCGCGGCCGACCGCCAGACCGGCCAGCACCACGAGCACCAGCAGCGTGGCGGCGATGAACATCCGGCGCCGCGACCGCGGCTTCTTGACAGGTTCTTCCGGTTGCGCGACAACACGTTTGGGGGCGTTGCGTTTCGGATTGAACGCCGACGCGCGGCCCGCTGCGGTGTTGGGCGGCGGCGAATCGTCGTCGCCGGAGACCGCGCCGGCGAGGATGGGCTGGGTCTGGCCGTAGTCGTAGTCCACGACGTCGGCTACCACGACGGTGACGTTGTCGGGTCCGCCGCCGCGCAGGGCGAGTTCGATGAGCCGGTCGGCGCTCTCGGCGACGTCGGGGATGCGCAGCGCCTCGGCGATGGTCTCGTGGCTGACCGGATCGGACAGTCCGTCGGAGCACAGCAGGTATCGGTCGCCGGCGCGGGCCTCGCGCATGATCAGCGTCGGCTCGACCTCGTGGCCGGTGAGCGCGCGCATGATCAGCGACCGCTGCGGGTGGCTGTGGGCTTCCTCGGCGGTGATCCGTCCTTCGTCGACCAGGGTCTGGACGAAGGTGTCGTCCTTGGTGATCTGGTTGAGCTCGCCGTCGCGCATGAGATAGCCGCGCGAGTCGCCGATGTGCACCAGGCCCAGGCGGTTGCCGGCGAACAGGATGGCGGTGAGCGTGGTGCCCATCCCGTCCAGCTCCGGATCGGCCTCGACGTGCGCCGCGATCGCGGAATTGCCCTCGCGCACCGCGCTGTCGAGCTTGCTGAGCAGGTCGCCGCCGGGTTCGTCGTCGTCGAGGTGGGCCAGCGCGGCGATGACGAGTTGGGAAGCCACCTCGCCGGCGGCGTGGCCGCCCATACCGTCGGCCAGGGCGAGCAGCCGGGCGCCCGCGTACACGGAGTCCTCATTGTTGGCGCGGACGAGGCCGCGGTCGCTGCGCGCGGCGTACCGGAGAACCAGGGTCACGGGCGCAACTCGATCACCGTTTTGCCGATGCGCACCGGAGCACCGATCGGAACCCTTACCGCCGTCGTCACCTTCGCCCTGTCGAGGTATGTGCCGTTGGTCGATCCTAGGTCTTCGACGTACCACTCCGAACCCCGCGGCGAGATCCGGGCGTGCCTCGTCGAGGCGTAGTCGTCGGTCAGCACCAGAGTCGAATCGTCAGCCCGGCCGATGAGCACGGGCTGGGTGCCCAGGGTGATGCGGGTGCCGGCCAGCGCGCCCTCGGTGACGACGAGATGGCGCGCCACGCTGCGGGCCTGCCGGCTCGGCAGCAGCGATCCACGTAACGCGAGTCCGCGGCGGACCATGACCGCGCCGGTGGGCGCGTAGATGTCGGTGCGCAGGATGCGCAGCACCGACCAGATGAACAGCCACAGCATCAGCAGGAAACCGACGCGCGTCAGCTGCAGCATCAACCCCTGCATCTGACGTCCTCTCCGTCCCGTTCACGGTGCACCGACGACACATCACGCCGTCGGCGCAAGGTCACGATACTTGGGTGACGATCGGCGTACGCGTCAAGCCGACTGCATGTTCCCGGGTTGTGACCGGGTGCCGTGAGCACTCAGTGCACGCGGACGATGATCTCGGAATGGCCGAGGCGGATGACGTCGCCGTCGGCGAGCTGCCATTCCTGCACGGGCGCGTTGTTGACGGTGGTGCCGTTCGTGGAGTTCAGGTCCGACAGCAGCGCGGTCTGACCGTCCCAGCGGATCTCCAGGTGGCGGCGCGAGACGCCGGTGTCCGGGAGCCGGAACTGGGCGTCCTGACCACGGCCGATGACGTTGGCGCCCTCCCGCAGCTGGTAGGTGCGGCCGCTGCCGTCATCGAGCTGCAGCGTGACCGCCGCGCCTCCCGCGGTGTAGTCGCCCTGGCCGTAACCGGCGCCGTACCCGGCCCCGGCACCCTGACCGTAGTCCTGACCGTAGCCACCGGCCTGGTCGCCGTAGCCCTGCTGGTCGCCGTAGCCCTGCTGGTCGCCGTAGCCGCCGGCCGGTTCGCCGTAACCGCGGCCGTAATCGTGGCCATAGTCCTGGCGGCCGCCCGGAGCGCCGGGAGCACCGCCGGGTGCGCCGTAGCCGCCGCCGTAACCCTGGTCGGGGTAGCCACCCTGGTCCGGGTAACCCGGCCGGGCGCCGCCGGGTGCGCCGTAGCCGCCGTCCTCGTGGCGACCGGGGCCGGGGGGGCGGCCGTAGTCGTAATCCGCCCCGGGTGCGCCGGGTGCGCCGTAACCGGGCTGGCCGCCGGGCGGGGGACCGTAGCCGCCCGGACCCTGCCGGTATCCCTGGTCATAGCCGCCGGGGCCGGCTGGGCCCTGGCGGTAGCCCTGGTCGTATCCGCCGCCGGGGGGCGGGCCGTAGCCGCCCGGGCCGCGCTGCTCGTAGTTGGGCGGATATCCGCCCTGGTCCGGGTAGCCGCCCTGCTCGGGGTAGCGGCCCGGCTCCGGCGCCGGCGGGTAGGGGGCTCGGGGCTCCTGGCCGCGCGGCTCGTCACCCGGGGGACGCCCGTAGCGGTCCTCGTAATAGTCGTCGCCGGGCCGCCCCTGACCCTGGTCGCCGCGGTAACTCGGGTTGTCGCTCATCGGTGGTACTCCTGGTTCTGCGGTGTACGCGTGGTCTCGGTGTGCCGAGGCGGGTTCGCCGGTGGTCGAGTCGGGGTTGACCGCGCCGCGTGCGCGGAACTGTCCAGTGTGCAGGTTCGGTGACTGCTCGAATCTGACGACCACATCACCATACGTTTGCCACCCCTGCTCACGTATGTATCCCTCCAGATGCCTGGCGAAAGCCGTCGCGGTCAGGTCCGGATCGGCGCTGACCTTCGAATGGTCGGGCACACTGAGGGTAATTACGTACTCGTTCGGTGCCAAAACATGGCCGCGGCCGACGGTGCGGATACCGGCCTCGGCTTCGCGGCGCAGCAGCGCCTCGACCTCCTGCGGCACGATCGATCCGCCGAACACCCGGGCGAAGGCGTCGCCGACGGTGGATTCGAGCTTGCGCTCGAAGCGGTCGACCAGACCCATCTCACCGCCCGCCTCTCACTCGTCGTGCCTGCTCTCGGGGCCACTCGACGGCATTCTCGCTGGCCGCCGACTTCCTGCATGGTATCTACCCCGTTCGGACCGGCGGGACCACCAGAACCGAAGAGAATCACGTCGAGGTTCGGGTGTTCGGGTGCTCGGCGGGCGCCCGCACGGTTTTGGGGGCGTGCGCACGGGGGTGATAGGCTCCCTCGGTCTAACGGGCGAGTGGCGGAATGGCAGACGCGCTGGCTTCAGGTGCCAGTGTCCTTCGGGACGTGGGGGTTCAAGTCCCCCTTCGCCCACCACGAGCGGTTCTACGAACCGCGACGACAAAGGTCACGAACCAGAAATGGTCGTGACCTTTGTGTTTGGTGGGGCGCCTCGCCGCGGGTGTGACTTCAACGGGATCGGGGACTTGGTCGCGCAAATCCCCATTGTCGGTGAAGCACCTGATCCACCGGGGTCGGGCCCGGGCCGCAAGGAGTTGAAGGAAGGGTTTGGAAGAGCCCGACTTCTTGGCGCGCACCTACGGCTTGGACTCGATGCCAAGCACTGATTCGAGGTACCCAGAATCGCGGTCACGCCACTACCGTCTCGTTGCATCTCGACATCGGGGATCTGCGACACAGGGTGTGAGACACGAAACGAGACACCGCGACCTGGCGCTATGCGCCCGCAACGTGGGCCGCGTAGGGAAGTCTCATTTCTCTAGAAGCGAGTCAGCGCTCAAGCCTTGTCCGGTTCGCTGTGTGTCGCGGATTGCTTGAACCACTGCATCCGGGCGTTGCCAGGCGACACTTGAGTGCCCCGCGTCGTCCAAGCGTCGAATCGCGGCGTGAACCAGCGACGAAGAAAGGTGGGTGTAGAGGCGGTGTTTGGGATCCATGACCGTTTGGGTCTTGGCTCGAGCGATGTGGTCGATCTCCCTCGTGGACGCGCCAGCAATACAGACCGGACATCCCACCCCCAGCAAGGAACACCACTGACGGCCCGGCGCCAGATCGGTGCAGCAACATCGATCCGTCCGACACCTCGAACTGAGCGCCCAGCGGGGGCTCTAGCCACACTTCCGCCGTTCTCCGCCAACGTGTTTCCGCTCCTTCAGGTCCAGCGCTCAACCCCCGCGTCGGAGCTGGTCGCGTGTCGGCGGCCGCCACTATTGTCATCTGCAATGATTTTGCAACCGATACCGCGACCTGCCGATCTAGACGCCGTTCGCGACTCGTATGACCGGGTAGCCGACAACTACGTCGAGATGGTGATGACGACAGGGATCGGGGACATCCGCACGCACCCCTGGCTCAAAGCAGCCATGGACGCGTTCGCTGGCACTGTCGCACCGATAGGCCCCGTTCTCGACGTCGGCTGCGGACCAGGAACGGTCACGTCCTATCTTGCCGAACGCGGCATTGAGGTCTCAGGAGTCGATCTCTCACCGCGCATGATCGACCACGCGCGACGCTTGCATCCTGACTGCACGTTCGCTGTCGGCTCGGCGACCGACCTCCAGCTTTCCCAGTCATCGCTGGGCGGAGTCTTAGGTTGGTGGTCACTGTTCAACCTGCCGCGCAACGTCCTACCCACCGTCCTGGCCTCCTTTGCCAGGGCCCTGCGCCCCGGTGGTCAGCTGATGATCGCCACGCACGTCGGTGACAACGACGTCGAGCGCACCGAGGCCTACAACGGGGTGCCGGTCCAGTGGACTACCTACCAATGGCAACCAGGTCAGCTCGCCGCCCTCATGCAACAGGTGGGATTGCGACCCGTGGCCGACCTCCGCCTCCCCGCCGATGAAACCAGCGGACCCGCCGCCGTTCTCGTCGCGCAACGAGACAATCCAACGAGACAATCCATAGCCAAATCGCCCCTTCTGGCGAGGCAAGAACTGACCAACCTCAGATCTTTATAGAAGTGAGACACCCATGTCCTACCTCGAAGGCGCCGCCGGCCGTGTCGCGGTGCGGAGTGCCACGACTCCCATGCCTGCGAACAGGGCCGCCCCGCCTCCGGCGACTATGGCGCCGGTTGATGACAGAGTCCGTGCCCGGACGCCGCGCACCGCGGCTATGACATCGAGTACGTCGGTGAGCAGGCCCAGCTGCAGCGCGCGCGTCTGTAACCGAGGTGACGCAGCGTCGGTGATCGCCACGGCCAACGTCAGCTCGCGCGAGCCAAAAAGTTGAGTGGTGAATGGCTGATCTCGGCCGGTATTGAGTCCAATCAGCCGGCCCGTTGAGTTCGGAGCTAGCCATGCGGCAATGCCGGTGGTGACCCGTAGAGCGGCGAAGGTGTGGATAAGCAGGCTGCGTTGCATGCCCCCACCCTTCAGGAAGGGGCAAGCACCCTCAAGAGCCGCGCCTGCGCGAGTGGGATCGACGTCCATTCTCGAGAAACACGACGGTGGGGTCATCGGGTGCGACACCTCCGAATGGTCCGCACCGAGGCATCTGGGCTACCGATCGCCGTGCAGGGAATGAACGCGTGCGTTGAACAAAGCTGTCCATTCCTGCAGGTAGCGGTCGTCGGAGCGGGGCGCGTCGGGCCGACGGATCCGGTTGGCGGCGAATCGCTCGCCGAGGAGGCTGTTGATGCCGATGGCTGCCAAGGTGTGGGTCTGCTCGGCGGCCGCTCCAGGTGCCCATGCGGTGATCCAGCCTCGTAGTTCGTCGGTGAGGCCGTCGATGAGGGCGGTGTAGGCGGTGTCGAGACGTTCGGAGAGTCCGGCGGGGGTGCGTGCCGCAATCTGAAGTAGTTCTGTTTCCTGGTCGATGACGGTGAGTAGGTAGCGACCCAGGACGGTCAACTCGCTGTGCAGGTCCCCAAGCCCGGCGAAGAGGGCGCGTATGTCGGCCATCGCGGCGCGGCGGTCGAGTTGGCGGTCGATGCCCGCGGCGAGTAGGGCGTCCTTGGACTTGAAGTGCCGATATAGGGCGCCTGAACCTGCGGCCAGGCCTGCTGCGGCTTCGATTTGGGAGACGCTCGTGGCTTCGAATCCCTTGTGGCTGAACAGGCGCATCGCTTCGTTGAGCAATCTGTCGCGTGTAGGTGCCGTCATTGACTACTCCAAAGTGATCACTTACTGTCTGTACGGAATCACTTTACCCCGAGCGTTCGTATGGGAGGTAATGGATGCAGCACCAAGACCCGCCCGTGGCGCAGGGACGGATCCGCCGAACCATGCCGTTGGCGGGATTCACCGCCAGGGCCGTCGGTGGCCGGCTCGTCGCGGGCCTGCGGGAAAAGGCGGGGGATGACGGCGCGGTCGAGCGGTTCCACGAACGCACCGCCGAGCGGTACACCGACCTGCTCGGCAACTCCAAGGGCGTGTTGATGAAGCTCGGCCAGCTCGCCTCGCTAGTGGACATGCGGGAACTGGGCACGGGTGGATTCGCGCCCTATCAGAAGGCGCTGGTGCGGTTGCAGTCCGATGCCCCGCCGATGGCGCCTGAGTTGGTGCGGGAGGTACTCGGCGCCGAACTCAGTGACGGTGTAGAGACGTTCGCGGATTTCGGCTTTCATCCGATCGCCGCGGCGTCCATCGGTCAGGTACACCGCGCCGTTTTGCGCGATGGCCGCCAGGTCGCGGTGAAGATTCAGTATCCCGGTGTGGCGCAGGCGATCCGCGACGATCTCGCGAACACCGAGCTGGTGGCGACGTTCCTGCGCTTCGTGACCTCGGCCTCGGGCTTGGTGGTCGACCCACGGGGACTGGCAGCCGAGTACACCGCCCGCATCGCCGAGGAAGTCGACTACCAGCGTGAGGCGGCCACTATCGCGGCCTTCAGCCGGCTCTACCGCGGGCATCCGTTCATCCGGGTGCCCGACGTCATTCCCGAAGCCAGCTCCGACAATGTGGTGACGATGACGTTCCTCGACGGGATGGGCTGGGGCACAGCACAGCACGCCGATCAGCATCTGAAGGACACTTGGTCCGAGGTGATCATCCGGTTCAGCTACGGCAACGTTCGCCACGCCGATCTGCTGCACACCGACCCCCATCCAGGCAACTACCGCTTCGGGCCAGATGGCACCGTGGGGTTCGTCGACTTCGGCTGCGTCAAACGGCTACCCGAACCCAAACGCCGCCTCTGGGTGACGGTCTCGCGCGCGGTTCTCGAGGGCCGCATGGATGACCTGCGCAACGACATGGTGGCCGCCGGATTCATCACCGAGGACTCGCCGCTGACCGGCGAGGATGCCTACCCGTTCTGGGAAAACGTGTTCTACGAAATGGTGGTCGCGCCGCAGCCGGTGACCTTCACCCCGGACAGTGCGGCGCGTTCCACGCGTTGGCTGTTCGGGCTGGACGCGGCCAATCCGATGTCGCGCATGTCCGCACCAGGGGACTATGCCTTCGCCCCCCGCGTGCAACAGGCCCTGACCACCGTGTGTGGAGCCCTGAACGCGACACTGCCGGCCCGATCGATCGCCGATGACATGGACGGCGTCGCAGAACCCACCACCGCATTGGGCCGACTGCACCACGCGTGGGTTCGTGAGCGTGGTCTTCCCGGCGCGCTCGACGACCACGACGCCTTCGCAAGCGTGGGCCGATGACATCGTCCGACGACGCCGTGCCGAGCGGCCGGATCCGACGCACCATGCCCCTGGCCGGTTTCACCGCGCGCGCAGCGGGCGGCAGGCTCGTCGCTGGTCTGCGGAAAAAAGCCGGTCAGACCGGCGCGGTCGATCAATTTCATGAGCGCACCGCCGAGCGCTACGCCGACCTGCTCGGCCACTCCAAGGGCGCGCTGATGAAGGTCGGCCAAATGATGTCGATGGTCGACAGCCGCGCAGTGGGCACCGGCGGGTTCTACCCATACCAAAAAGCGATGAGCCGATTGCAGGCCAGCGCTCCACCAATGCACCCTGATCTAGTGCATGGACTCCTCGCATCCGAACTCGGTTCTGCCACGGAACAGTTCGCGGATTTCAGCGATGAGCCAATGGCCGCCGCATCCATCGGGCAAGTCCACCGCGCCGTCCTGCGCGATGGCCGCGCAGTCGCGGTCAAGATCCAGTATCCGGGCGTTGGTCAGGCCATCCGCGACGACCTAGCCAATACCGAACTGCTGGCGACGTTCTTGCGCTTCATGCAGGCCGCGTCGGGGATGAGGACAGACGTTCGCGCCGTGGCACGCGAGGCGGCCGCACGGATCTCTGAAGAGGTCGATTACCGACACGAAGCGGCCACCATCACGACCTTCGGTGACCTCTATCGAGACCACCCCTTCATCCGCGTACCCGACGTCATCCCGGAGACTTCCAGTGATCGGGTGCTGACGATGACCTACCTCGACGGGATGGATTGGGCCGCAGCCCAGCACGCCGACCAGGACCTCAAGAACACCTGGGCCGAGGTCATCATCCGCTTCAATCAAGGCAGCTTCCGGCACGCGAACCTCATGCACGCCGACCCCCATCCGGGCAACTACCGCTTCAACACCGACGGCACCGTCGGCTTCGTGGACTTCGGCTGTGTGAAGGTTCTGCCCGAACCAGAGCGCTGGCGGCTCGTCGCCATGACGCGTGCCGTCATCGAGGGCCGCAGAGACGACTACCGCCACCTCATGGTGCAGGCCGGCTTCCTCGCGGCCGACTGTGACCTCACCGCCGACGAGCTATACCAGTGGCAGTCGGAGACGCTCTACGAGATCGTCCTATCGCCGCAACCGGCGACCTACTCGCCAGAGACGACCCGGCGCGTTCTCCAGGGATTCTTCGACGTGCGTGACGCCGACCATCCGATCGGCCGCATGAACGCTCCGGACGATTACGTGTTCGCCAGCCGCGCAACATTCGCGCTCAATGCGGTGGCCGCCGGCTTCCGTGCCACTCTGCCGATGCGAGCCATCATGGACGACCTGGATTGCGTCGCCGAGCCCGTCACCGAGTTGGGAAAGCTGCACCACGCCTGGGTTCGTGAACGCGGCCTGCCGTCGGCACTGGACCACCATGACCACCCCTGACGTCACTGCTGGCAGGCTGCCCTGGGACGGGGCCGACCCTTACCCCTTCTACGAGATGCACCGCCGCGAAGGCAACGTGGTCTGGAACGACGAGGCCGGCGCGTGGCTGGTCCTCGGCTATCACGCCGCGCGCCAGGTCCTCGGCGGAGCCGGATGGACGAGCAACCCCCTGGCCAACCCCAACGCACCACGAGCGGTCCGCGTCATGGGTCCAGAGCTGCTGCGCCGCAACATCTTGACCACCGACGGCACCGATCATCACCGACTGCGCGGCGCCGTGCGCGACGTGTTCACCCGCTCCTTCATCACCGGGCTGACCGACGGCGTCGAGGCGATCGCCTCGAAGACGATCGACCACGCCCCAGCCGGGGTGGGCTTCGACTTCATGGCCGACATCGCGCTACCGCTGCCGATCGCGGTCGCCGCGGCGTGGATGGGACTCGACGTCGACACCGCCCGGGTACTCGGCCAGGAGTCCCCGGCGATCAGCAGAATGCTGGGCGACCTCGTCGATCCCGACGCCGTCGAGACCGGAACCGCGGCGTTCACCACGCTGCTGACCGAACTGCTCCCGCTGGCCGCTGATCGACGCGCCCATCCCGGTGACGATCTGCTCAGCTTCATCGCCTCCGATTCTGCCCTGGATCTCGATGACGTCGTCACGCTGGCACTCATCATCGCCGTAGCCGGCCACGAGACCACCGCAAACCTATTGGGCGCAGCGGTGGTTCGCCTGTCGACGCCACGCACTGACGGCTGCCGACCCATCGATACCGTCACCATCATCGACGACCGACTGATCACCGAACTGCTGCGCCTGGACGGACCCGTGCAAGCCGTTGGCCGCACCGCCACACGGGACCACGTCATCAACGGCGTCACCATCAGCGCATCCGAACCCGTACTCGTGGTTGTCGCCGCTGCCAACCGTGATCCAGCAGTCTTCACCGAGCCCAACGCACTTCAACCCCAACGAGACGGGCCCTCTCCGCTGGCGTTCGGATACGGGGCGCATTACTGCCTCGGCGCCGCACTGGCCCGCCTCGAAACGACCATCGCGTTGCAGAAGGTCCACGCGCGCGGACTCACACTCCGCGGCGACCCGACATGGCGGGACACCCCCGCCATTCGCGGCCCCTCTCGAGTCCCCGCCACCTGGGCTTGAACTCACTGAGTCGACGCAGGACGGCGGCAATCGCAACACATCGCGATCGAACTTCGTCAACGGCATGTCGACGTTCCCAGGTGGGTCGCTGCCACACGATGGTTCATACCTTTGTTGTCGACGTCACTGGCGCAACGGCCGATGCAGAAGCTGATGCGACAGGTAGAAGCGCCACGAGCCAACCATGGCGCTGCTTGAACCGTCGCTGACCGCAGTGCCGAGCGAGCAATATTGCTGCGGGGGGGTGGGCCCGCCCGTCGAAAAAAGTAAGGCGGCTTACGTGGGGCGCGCGGGCCACGGCGGAGGCTACGGCAAGGACCGCCTGTCATGAGTGGCGTTGTGTTCGGGCGCCGGCCGCGCACGCCATGTTGTCCACAGCCTGGGCAAACGGTGCATCGCCGCCGGTCGGGACGGCTTTACGATCGATTCGTGGCCGAGCCGCTGCAGGTGAACCCCGATGATTTGCGGTCGGCCGCGTCCTGCTGTTCCGAAGTCGGCGACTATCTGAGGAACCTCGGCACGGGCCGGGCCCTGGGCGGCGCGGCCGCCGCCGTCGCGGGGTCGGCCAGCGCCGCCTGCGATCACGCCGCCACCGTCCTCGACCGCATCACCACCGTGCTGGCCGGCGATCTCGCGACACACTCCGCGCGGCTGATCCGCGCCGCAGACCTCTACACCCGCGCCGACGAGGACATCGCCCGGTGCGTCGGATGCCGTTGACGATTCCCGAGATCGAAGCGTCCCGGCCCGACCTGCTGGTGCAGACCGGAACCGATATGGGCTTTTCGGCCGCAGGCCTGCGCGACCGGATCGACCGGCACCGAACCTCCGTCGAAACGCTGCACCGCAGCTGGCAGGGCGCCGCATCCCAGGCCGCCGCAGCACGCTCGACGCCGAGCCTGCGGCAGCTGCGCGACATGGACGACGCCATGACGCGGCTGCAGACCACACTTGCCGACGGCGGCACCCGGCTGGCCGACAGCCGAACCGGTCTGCTGCGCACCGCCGACCAGCTCCGGCAGCAGGGCTGGCACGTCTCGCCGGGCGGCGCGGTGACCGTCGAGCCCGGCAGCGCGCTGGACGGGTACGCCGCGATCAACCCGGTCACCTCGATGCGGGTCCGGCAGCTGGCGGCGGCGGCCACCGTGACCATGACCGACCTGCTCGCTGCGTTCGACTCGGCCGACCGCCGACTCGGCCAGGACATCCGCGCGGCCGTCGCAGGACTCGCCGGCCCGCTGCCCCAGACACCACCGCCTACGGGTCCGGCGATTCCCGACGAGAAGAGCCCCGACGAGGTCGAGCGGTGGTGGGAGGGTCTCAGCGAGGCCGACCGCCGTCGGCTGATCACCGAGCAGGCTGAGCGGCTGGGCAACCTGGACGGCATCCCGGTCGCGGCCCGCAGCGAGGCGAACATCGCCGTGATGAACGCCGACATCGCCCGCGTCGAGAACGCCACCCGGGCGATTCCGCACGACCAGATGGTCCGCTACTACAACGCCATCGCGGTACGCGACGGGCTGCGGGCCAACCACGACAAGACGAATGCGCCCACGTACCTCTACGTCTACGAGCCCGAGGCGTTCGACGGCCAGGGCAGAGCCGCCGTCACGATCGGTGACCCGGATGTCGCCGACAACACCGCGGTCGTGGTGCCCGGCACGGGCAACAGCGTCGAGTCCGGCTGGCTGAGCAACGACGATGCCGCCCACGTCTACAACGAGACCGCGGCCGCGGATCCGAACAAGACCACCGCCGTCGTCGCCTGGATGGGGTACGACGCACCCGACAGCATGGCCGATCCGCAGGTCGGGCAGGTCGGTCTGGCGCGCCGGGGCGGCGATCTGCTGGCCGCCGACGTCAACACCCTGGCCGGGACCCACAGGGCAGATTCCCACGTGACGGTGATCGGTCACTCCTACGGGTCCACGACCGTCGCCGACGCGGCGGCCGGGTCGGGGATGCGCGCCGACGACGTCGTCCTCGTCGGTTCGCCCGGTACGGACCTGGCCCGCAGCGCAGCCGATTTCCGACTCCCCGAAGGTGGCCAGCTGTTCGTGGGGGCAGCGTCGACGGATCCGGTCACCCATCTCGGCAGCATTCCGCAGGTGCTCGTCCCCGGCACCGGCGTCGTCATCGCGCTCGGTGACGACCCGGCCACCGACGGCTTCGGCTCCACCCGCTTCAAAGCCGAGGTGGCGGGCTGGTCGGACCCGATCAGCGACCACAGCCAGTACCTCAGGCCTGGCAGCGAATCGCTGTTCAGCATCGCCACCATCGCCTCGGGTAACGGCGACGGACTCGAAGCGCTCGGGATGACGGCCCCGCACCGCGACCGACTGCCGTTCCCGATTCCGGGACTCGAGGTGCTCGACGTGGACCCCGAGACGTGGCGACCGGGCACCAGTGGCCATACCTACCGGTGATCGTGAAAGGTGTCGGAGTAAGACGAGAGGTGGCGACGTGGCCAGAGCTCAGCGACCTGCCCGGGCCGCGGTCACCGCTGCCGTCGTCGTGGTGACGTCAGGATGTGGGTGGATGGGTATCGGAGGGGACGGGGTGTCGGATCCGCTGACGCCCGAGCAGGCGAAGGCCCAGGTCATCGATGTCGCGCGTGAACTCGTCAGAACCGTCGACCTGCCGGTGAGCGACGCCTTCTTCTGGTTCGCGTCCTGTAATGACCAGGAGGAAGCGCCTTTTCGCGGTCAGATGCGGATCGGGTACCCGGCGGCGGCCAGCTTCGAGGAGTCGGACGCGGAGATCGCCCAGATGGCGCAGCGTCTCCTCGGCGCCGGGTGGACGCCGGATCCGGAGTTCACAAGCACCGGCACGGTGCTGGCGAGGAACGGCGTGGCCGTGGTGCTGCGCCAGCAGAACGTCAGCACGCCGGGCCGCAACATCGAGTTGTTCGGTGAATGCCGCGACGTGACGACCTCCGGGAACACGATGCCCGAGCCGGTGGCGCTGCCCTGACCCCCTACGCGGGCGGACCCGGTGGGTGCAGCGTGATCTCCGAGATGCCGATCTGGTTCTTGCCGTTGGTGTTGCCCAGCTTGCTCACCCAGACCAGGACATTCGAGACCGGCTTGTTCGAGGTGAGCGCGATGGTGTTGCGGCCGGGGTTCACCGGCGTCGGCGCACTGATCTCTTCGGTGTCGGCGAGCTTGCCCGGCGCCGAGCCGGGAGCCGTGCGCACCTGGAGCACCGTGCCGGTGCTGCCCAGGTCGACCGTGACCGAGCCCAGCGTGGTGGGCGCGGGCAGCTGCAGCATCAGCCCGAGCCCCTCCTTGAACGCCGGGAAGGGTTCGGCGTCGAAGTAGTTGTCGGTGCTCCAGGCCGACGCCGGGTCGCCGTCGATCACCCGTGCAGCGTCTTCCGGGTTGTCCGGTCTGCCGTCCGGGGAGAACGCCTCGGCCTTGACAGGTTTGACCGGTGCGTCGGCGGCGCCCGCCTTGACGGTTTCGCGGGGGGGCGGGGGAGTGGCGGGTGGCTCGGCTCCCAGGCCGAGCTGGCCGGCGTCCAATGCGGCCGTCTCGTCCGGCGCCGTGAAGAAGTCGTTGAGGCCAGACCCCAGCAGCACGACCCCGACGACGACGATAGCCGCGGCGGCGCCGATGCTCGCGCGCAGGACACTCTTGCGCGCCGCCTGCCCCTGTTCGGCGGGCCCGAAATTCCGGAAGCCGGCGTACGCCCCGGGCGGTGGCGGCGGCAGGGGCGCGAGCACCCGGATGTCGGAGGTCTCCGCCGCGGCGTCGGCCGCGGCCTGTCGCAGCATCGTCACCAGGGTGGAGGCGGTCGCGATGCCGGGTTCGGATCGCACCAGGCCGGCCGCCGTCGCCGAGATCAGATACGGCACATCGTCGCGGAGCTCGGCCAGCGTGACCGGCTCGCCGGCCGGATCATGCTCCAGCGCAATCCAATCGGGGCTGGAATCGTCGACCCAGCGGCCCACCAGCAGGGCGTAGAGGCAGCCGCCGATTCCGCGCAGATCACCCGGGGCGGTGGCGTCGGGAAGGGTGGCCGGAAACGCCAGCACCGCACGGCCGTCGGCGCTGAGCCGCACCCGCGCGGGATCGTCGATGTTCAGGCGCACACCTGCACGATGGGCCGCCTCCGCGGCGTCGGCCAGGGATTCCAGGGCAGTGGCCGCACCGAGCGCAGAGGGGTTCGTTTCCGCCACCTCGCGCACGCTGCCCCCGGGAATCCAGTCGCTGATCACCACCCCGAACCGACCGGTGTGCAGCACCTCGAGGATGGGCGCGACACCAACGGTGTCGATGCCGCGCAAGCGGACGGTGAGCGAGAGGATCTCGTTGACGAACTCGACGGGCAGGGTGTGGTGCGGGTCCACCAGCGTGAGGGCCACCAGCCGGCCGGTCGCGATGTCGACGGCCTGCCAGAACTCGAGAACGCGGCGCCGGCCGTGGCAGGTCAGCAGCCGGTAGCGGCGCGCCACGACACCGCCTGGCCGCTGCGCGGCGCCGGAAATCGAGGGTGGTGGCCGGTTCAGGACAGCGAAGGGCTGCGTCGGCGGATCGGTGGAGTTCTCCGCGGAACCGTCGGTCACACAGGTCACATAGCCGCCAGCAGCGTGACCCAAACAGGCCGCAGCGCAGAGTTTTCGGGTGTTTGGGATCCGTTGCAGGTGGCAATGGTCCTGTCATGCGAAACATGATGAGCAAAGCCGCCCCGGCCCTGTTCGCAGGTGCTGCCGCCACTGCGATCGCTTTCGCCCCGGCGGCTTTCGGTACCCCAGTTGAATTCACTCCCCACCAGCCGCCGCCCCCGCCACCGTGCCTGAACGCCGACGGCACCGTCTGCGGCGTGCCCGACGTGAACGCCGCGATTCCGGGTGGCCCCGCGGGAACGGCCGGCCCTGAGGGCGCCGCGGGCGCGATCCCGGGTGGTCCGGCCGGTTCGGCGGGCCCGAATGGTGCGTCCGCCGCAGTTCCGGGTGGGCCTGTCGGTTCGGCGGGTCCGGCCGGCGCGGAGGGCGCGATCCCGGGTGGTCCGGCGGGTACGGCCGGTCCTGAGGGCGCCGCGGGCGCCATCCCGGGTGGTCCGGCGGGTTCGGCAGGACCTGACGGCGCGTCCGTTGCCATCCCCGGTGGCCCGAGCGGCACCGCGGGACCCGACGGCGTCACGGGTTGCATCCCGGGCGTGGGCTGCATCGGATAACCACGGAAAACAGTTCGGCCGAGTAGGGGCCGGGTCCAAGGACCCGGCCCCGCCTCATGCGCGCGGCACCTGGATGACGGCCCGCTCCACGATCAACCGGGCCGTGCGCCGGGCCCGCTCCCGCGAATAGTCGCGGCCCTCGCGCTGGATGGCGTAGACGACACCGCCCACGATCGCGTCGGCCGCGGATTCGGCCGTCGCCTCGTCCACTCCGTCGGCGAGCAACCGCTCCTGGACCGAGCGGTGCAGCGGCAGCCCGAATCCGGCGCGCAGCCGTGCGGCAGTGTCCGCGTGTTCCATCGAGGCGACGGTGAGGATGCGCAGCATTGCGTGTCCCCGGTCGGTGGTCAGCGTGGCCGCCAACCGGTCGGTCCATGAGACGACGTCGGCGACCACATCGGCGCTGCGGGGCACCGGCGCCAGGATCCGGGGAGCGTCCTCCAGCAGCACATCGGCGACGAGGGCGGGCCGGCTCGGCCACCAGCGGTAGATCGTCTGCTTGCCCACTCCGGCCCTGGCCGCGACCGCTTCGATGCTCAGCCCGTCGAATCCACGTTCCAGCAACAGCTCCCGCGTCGCGGTCACGATCGCGACCCGCGACTTCTCGCTGCGCCGTCTGGTCGGCGGGCCCGGCATTGCCGACGAAGTCATCGCCACGTAGTGTGCCACAAGACGAGACGGACCGTCTCGTCTGGATCAGGCCGGGAGGGACGTGGGCAAGAAGCTCGTCGTCGGAGCCAGCGGGTTCCTCGGCTCCCATGTGACCAAACAGCTCGTGGCCAGGGGCGACGACGTGCGGGTCCTGATCCGCCGGACCAGTTCCACGCGCGGCATCGACGGTCTGCCGGTCGAACGGCACTACGGCGACGTCTTCGACGACGACGCGGTGCGCGGGGCGATGGCGGGTTGCGACGTGGTCTTCTACTGCGTGGTCGACGCCCGCGCGTGGCTGCTGGACCCGACGCCGCTGTGGCGCACCAACGTCGAGGGTCTGCGGCGCGTCCTCGACATCGCCGCGGATGCGGATCTACACCGGTTCGTCTTCACCAGCTCGATCGCCACCATCGGGATCTCTGCCGACGGGCCTGCCACCGAGGACCATCCACACAATTGGCTCGACCGCGCCGGTGACTACGTGCGCACCCGGGTCGACGCCGAGAAGCTGGTGCTCACCGCCCATCACGAGAAGGGTCTGCCCGCCGTCGCGATGTGCGTATCCAACACCTACGGTCCCGACGACTGGGTGCCCACACCCCACGGCGCGCTGGTGTCGGCCGCCGTGCGCGGCAGGATGCCGTTCTACATCGACGGTGCCCAATCGGAGGTCGTCGGGGTGCAGGACGCCGCCCGTGCGCTCATCCTGGCCGGTGACCGCGGCCGCCCCGGCGAGCGCTACATCGTCTCGGAGAGCTTCATGACCGCCCGCGAGATCTACGAACACGCCTGCCGAGCAGTCGATGTCACACCGCCGCGGCGCGGCGTCCCGATCGGCGTCCTGGCCGCAGCGGCGGCGGTCAATGCGCCGATCGCCAGGCTGCGCCGGCGCGACACCGCACTGACGCCGCTGTCCATCCGGCTCATGCACATCATGTCGCCAATGGATCACTCGAAGGCCGAGCGCGAGCTCGGATGGCAGCCGGCGCCCACCGCCGGCGCGCTCGGCGAGGCCGCCCGCTTCTTCGTCTCACACCGCCGCCGGAGCGCAGGGGAGCGCCGCTGATGCCGATCGCACTGACACCCGAACAGGACCAGCTGGCCAACGCCGTCGCGGGTTTCGCGGCCAGGCACGCACCTGTCGACAAGACCCGCGCGGCCGCCGAGGCCCTGGCCGCGGGCGAGCTTCCGCAATGGTGGAACGAGTTCACCGCCAACGGTTTCCACGCCGTGCACCTCTCCGAGGACGTCGGGGGACAGGGCGGCGACCTCACCGACGCCGCATGCGTCGTCGAGGCCGCGTCGCGAGCGCTGCTGCCCGGACCGCTGTTGGCGACGATGACCGCCGGAGCCGTCGCCGCACTGGCGGTCGATGCGTCCGCCGACGCCCTGCTGAGCGCCCTCGCCGCGGGGGAGCCGGCCGCGGTGGTGGGCGGGCACTTCACCGCCGTACCGGCCGACGACGGCTGGCACGTCAGCGGCGCGTCGGAGGCCGCCCAGGCCGTCGGCGCCGCCAAGCGGATCCTGCTGCGCGTCAACGACTCCGACGTGGTGCGCTGGCTGGCGGTCGACACGGCGCCGGACACCGCGACCGTCGAGGCGCGCACCGGCACCGACCTCACCGTCGACACCGGCGTCCTGACCCTCACCCAGCACCCGGTTCCGGCCGATGCGGAGCTGCGCGGGGTCGACGACGCGCGGGCGCGCTACGTGATCGCCGGCCTCACTGCCGCGGCCACCGCGGGCACGCTGCAGTGGTGCGTCGGCGCTGTCACCGACCACCTGCGCACCCGGGAGCAGTTCGGCAGGCCGATCGGCGCATTCCAGGCGCTGCAGCACCGCGCAGCCCAGCTGCTGATCAGCAGCGAGCTTGCGACCGCCGCCGCGTGGGACGCGGTACGCGCCGGCACCGAACCGATCGAACAACACGGCATCGCGGCCTGCGGTGCGGTGCTGATGGCCGTCGCGCCCGCACCCGACCTCGTGCTGGACACCCTGACGATGTTCGGCGCCATCGGCTTCACCTGGGAACACGATCTGCACCTGTACTGGCGGCGGGCCACCGCGCTCGCCGCAGCACTGGGACCGATCACCGGGTGGAGCCGCCGCCTCGGCGAGCTCACCCGCGACGGCACGGTGCGCGATATGAGCGTCGACCTCGGTGACGCCGAGGCCGCGTTCCGTCGCGAGGTGGGCGAGATTCTCGACCGGGCAGCCCGGCTGCGCAACGACGGGCCTGGAAAGCAGGGCGACTACGACCATTTCGCCACCGGACCGCAACGCACCCTGATCGCCGAGTCCGGTCTGCTCGCACCGCACTGGCCGGCACCGTGGGGTCGCGACGCCTCACCACTGCAGCAGCTGATCATCGACGAGGAATTCACCAGGCGGCCCGATCTGGTGCGGCCGTCGCTCGGCATCCCCGAATGGATCCTGCCGACGATCATCAGCGCGGGCACCCCGGAGGTGCAGGAACGCTTCCTCCCGCCCACCCTGCGCGGTGAGCTGGCCTGGTGCCAGCTGTTCAGCGAGCCCGGCGCCGGCTCGGACCTTGCCTCGCTGACCACCCGCGCCACCAGGGTCGACGGCGGCTGGCGCATCAACGGCCACAAGATCTGGACATCATCGGCGCACCGCTCGGACTACGGAGCGCTGCTCGCCCGCACCGATCCGGACGCGCCCAAACACCGCGGCATCGGCTATTTCATCGTCGACATGTCGGCCGAAGGCCTCGAGGTGCAACCGATCCGGCAGGCAACCGGGGACGCCGAATTCAACGAGGTGTTCCTCGACGACGTCTTCGTCCCCGACGAACTGCTGCTCGGCGAGCCCACCGGCGGCTGGGGCCTGGCCATCGCCACGATGGCCCAGGAGCGGGTGGCTATCGGCAACTACGTGCACATCGACCGCGCCGGAGCCCTGCGCACACTGGCCACCGATCCCGGTCCCGAACAGCAGGCGGCGCTGCAGGCGCTCGGCGAGATCGACGCCCACGTGTGCGCGATCAAGGCGCTCGGCGTCCGTGAGACGCTGCGCCTGCTGGACGGGCAGAGCGCGGGCCCGGCGTCGAGCATCGCCAAGGTCGCCACCGCCGCGATGCTGCGCCGCACCTTCACGGCGACCCTCGCAGTGGCGGGCGGCCTTGCCCTGATCCAGGATTCCGAACCCGCCGTCGTGCAGCCCTACCTGCATCTGCCCGCCGAACTCGTCGGCGGCGGAACGATGGAGATCCAGCTCAACATCATCGCCCAGATGGTGATGGGCCTGCCGCGGCACTGACGAAGAGACAGAAAGGGCGACATGGGATTACGCGGTGAGGCCGCCATCGTCGGCTATGTGGAACTGCCGCCGGAACGCATGAGCAAGGCCGGTCCGGCGCCGTTCACCCTCGAACAGTGGGCCGAACTCAGCGCCGCGGCGCTCGACGACGCCGGGCTGTCGGCCGAATCGGTGAACGGCATCGTGACGTCGCACCTCGGCGAGTCCGAGATCTTCGTGCCGTCGACCGTCGCCGAATACCTCGGCGTCGACGCGAATTTCGCCGAGATGCTCGACCTCGGCGGCGCCAGCGCCGCCGGAATGGTGTGGCGCGCCGCCGCGGCGATCGAACTCGGCCTCTGCGACGTCGTGCTGTGCGCGCTGCCCGCGCGCTACCTCACCCCGACCTCGGAGCAGAAACCCAAGGCGCTGTCCGACGCGGTGTTCTTCGGCTCGTCGAGCAACCAGTACGGGTCGCCGCAGGCCGAATTCGAGATCCCCTACGGCAATCTCGGTCAGAACGGCCCCTACGGTCAGGTGGCGCAGCGCTACGCGGCGGTCTACGGGTATGACGAGCGTGCGATGGCCAAGATCGTCGTCGACCAGCGGGTCAACGCCAACCACACCGACGGCGCGATCTGGCGCGACAAACCGCTGACCATCGACGATGTCCTGGCCAGCCCGGTCATCGCCGACCCGTTGCACATGCTCGAGATCGTGATGCCGTGTGTCGGCGGTGCAGCGGTCGTGGTGGCCAGTGCGGACATGGCCAGGCGCGCGAAGCGACGGCCGGTGTGGATCAAGGGATTCGGCGAGCATGTGCCGTTCAAGACGCCGACCTATGCCCGCGATCTGCTGCAGACCCCGATCATCAAGGCGGCCGACACCGCGTTCGCCATGGCCGGCCTCGACCGTGCCGACATGGACATGGTGTCGATCTACGACTGCTACACGATCACCGTGCTGCTCAGCCTCGAGGACGCCGGGTTCTGCGAGAAGGGCAAGGGGATGGCATTCGTCAGCGACCACGATCTGACTTTCCGCGGCGACTTTCCGCTCAACACCGCGGGCGGTCAGCTCGGTTTCGGGCAGGCCGGTCTGGCCGGCGGTATGCACCACGTCTGCGACGCCACCCGCCAGATCATGGGACGCGCCGGAGCAGCCCAGGTGGCGGACTGCCACCGCGCGTTCGTCTCCGGAAATGGCGGCATCCTGTCCGAACAGACCACCCTCATCCTCGAAGGCGACTGATATGACCACATTCGACCAGTCGTTCGACCGGCCGCTGCCGGTGCCCACCCCGACAACCGCACCGTTCTGGGATGCGCTGCGCGAACACCGTATTCGCATCCAGTACTCGCCGTCGTCGGACAGCTACGTGTTCTACCCGCGGGTGCGGGCCCCGCGCACGCTGGCCGACGACCTGCAGTGGCGCGAGATCTCCGGGCGGGGCACGCTGTACTCGTTCACCGTGGCACGCCGCCCCGTCGGACCGCACTTCGCCGACGCGGTGCCGCAGCTGCTCGCCATCGTCGAGTGGGAGGAGGGGCCGCGGTTCTCCACCGAATTGGTCAACGTCGCCCCCGAGGACGTCCGGGTGGGAATGCCGGTGCGACCGGTGTTCTTCGACTACCCGGGAGATCAACCCGGCCACGAGATCACGATGGTGCGCTACGAGCCGGACGGAGACGCCCGATGAGTGACCGCGAGGACCGCCAGGACATCACCGATGTCCTGGTGCGCTACGCCACCGGCATCGACCGCCGGGACTGGCCGCTGTTCCGCACGGTGTTCACCGACGACTGCGTGCTGGACTACGGCGAGATCGGCACCTGGCACGGAGCCGACGAGGTCACCGAGTTCATGGAGCGGGCGCACGCACTGGCGGGCTACACGCTGCACCGGCTGAGCAACTTCGCGATCACCGTGACCGGCGACCGCGCCGAGGCGCGGACCTACATCGACGGCCTGATCTTCGCGCAGGACAACGCCTCTGCGGTCCAGGCGGTCGGGTTCTACGACGACGACCTGGTGCGCACCGCGGCCGGATGGCGCATCGCCCGCCGCCAGTTCACCACCGTGCGGGTCAGCACGATAGGTGGTGACGCGTGAGCTTCGCGCAGCGATACGGCCCGTGGGCGGTGATCGCCGGCGCCTCTGACGGTGTGGGTGCCGCCTTCGCCGAGCGGGTGGCCGCGAACGGCGTCAACGTCGTGCTGCTGGCGCGTAGGCAGGCGGTGCTCGACCAGGTGGCCGGCGGCATTCGGGATCGCACGGATGTCCAGACCCGCACGTTGGCGGTCGATCTCGCCGATCCGGACGCCACCGCCCTGATCGCCGCGGCCACCGCAGACCTGGACGTGGGTCTGCTGGTGTACTGCGCGGGGGCCGACCCTCACTTCACCCCGTTCCTCAGCCAGCCCCTCGAGGCCGCCGAGGCGATGGTCCAGCGCAACTGCGTGGCGCCGATGCGGCTGTGCCACCACTTTGCCCCCGCCATGGTCGAGCGCGGCCGCGGCGGCATCGTCGTCTTCGGATCGGGAGCGGGCCTGGCCGGCGGTCCCAACATGGTGGCCTACGGCGCGAGCAAGGCCTTCGACATGGTGTTCGCCGAGGCGCTGTGGGCCGAGTTGCACGACAAGGGCGTCGACGTCCTCGGACTCATCCTCGGCAAGACCGACACCCCGGCGCTGCGCGCGCTCGAACACCGTCGCGGCCAGATCGCCTCCCTCGACGAGGTCCCGCCCGGTGCGACGGCCGTCGCCGACGTGATCGACGAAGCGTTCGACAACCTGGCCAACGGCCCGACCTGGATCGTCGGCGAGGACTTGCGCGCCGCCACGCAGATGATGGGTTCGATCAGCCGCAGCGACGCCGTCCGATTCATCGTGGAGGCGTCGGCCGCTGCGATGGGACCGGATTCCTGACCGGCACCCGTTCAGGTCAGGCGGTGGTGTCGCGCGCCCCGAGCCGCAGGTGGTCGATGTGGTAGACCGCTTCGTCGAGAAGTTGCGCGACGTGGTTGTCATACAGGCGGTAGACGATGCTGCGCCCGCTGCGGTCTCCGGTGACGAGCCCGAGGGCGCGCAGCAGTCGCAGCTGGTGTGACACCGCGGGTTGCTCCATGCCGACCGCGGTCGACAACTCGGTGACCGAACACGGCGACTGCCGCAGCCGGGTGAGGATCAGCAGCCGGTTCGGTGAGGCCAGCGCCTGCAGGGTCTCGGCCACTTTGACGGCCGAGGCCGCATCGAGTGTCGCCGGTGGTGTCGACCGGCCCGCTACGCCGTGGCCCATGCGTTCATTGAAGCACGGAGGCACAGGTAACCAAGACACATGTAGAGCTCGACATGTATAGATGTATGTGTGCAACTGACGGACGTGACCTCGGTGCGATGGGCGGCGACGGCCACGGTGCTGTTCGCGGCGGGCCTGGCGGCGCAGCTGGCCGAGGCGCCGCCGTGGCTGTGGTGGACGCTGTATCTGGGCTGCTACGTCACCGGCGGCTGGGGTTCCGCGGTGGACGGAATCCGGGAACTGGCAGCGAAACGACTCGACGTCGATCTACTGATGATTCTGGCGGCGGTCGGCGCGGCGGCGATCGGGCAGATCTTCGACGGGGCCCTGCTGATCGTCATCTTCGCGATCTCGGGATCCCTGGAAGAACTGGCCACCCGGCGCACCGCACACTCGGTACGCAGCCTGCTGGACCTGGCGCCCGACCGGGCCACCCGCGTGGACGAGGGCGGCCACGAAATCGTCGTCCCGGCAGCGCAATTGAAGTCAGGCGACTGCGTGCTCGTGCGTCCGGGGGAGCGCCTGCCCGGTGACGGCGCCGTCGTCGCGGGCAGCTCCGACGTCGACCAGTCCTCCATCACCGGGGAGGCCATGCCCGTGCTCAAGGCGACGGGCGACGAGGTCTTCGCGGGCACGCTCAACGGGACCGGCGTCTTACAGGTGCGCGTGGTGCGCGACTCGTCGGAGACCGTCGTGGCACGCATCGTGGCGATGGTGGCCGAGGCGTCGGCGACCAAGGCGCGCACCCAGATGCGGATCGAGAAGCTCGAGCAGCGGTACTCGGTGGGTGTGGTGCTGGCGACGCTGGCCCTGTTCGGTGTGCCCTTGGCGCTCGGGGCGGAGTTGCAGCCGACGCTGCTGCGGGCGATGACGTTCATGATCGTGGCGTCACCGTGCGCGCTGGTGCTGGCGACGATGCCACCACTGCTGTCGGCCATCGCCAATGCCGGCCGCCACGGCGTGCTGGTGAAGTCGGCGACGGTGATGGAACGACTCTCGGCGGCCACCGTGGTCGTCCTGGACAAGACCGGCACCCTCACCGAGGGAGCGCCCGGCGTGACCGCGGTGGTGCCGCTGGACGCGGACCGCACCAGCGACGAGATCCTCGGCCTGGCAGCGGCCGTCGAGCAGTCCAGCGAGCATCCGCTCGGTCGGGCGGTCACCGAAGCCGCACGGCGACGGGGTCTGGTGGTGGCCGGTTCGGACGCATTCCGGGCGGTGCCGGGGCGCGGGGTCCGCGGGGCGGTGGACGGGCGGCAGGTCGCGGTGACGGGCGCGGACGAGTACCGACGGCTGGCCGCCGTACGCGCCGTCGAGGACACCGGTGCCACCGTGGTGGTGGTGCTCGAGGAGGGCCGGCCGGTGGGTGTCATCGGACTCACCGATCGGCTGCGGCCCGACGCCGCGGCGGCGGTGGCTGCGCTGACCGAACTGACGGAGCGCGCACCGATCCTGCTCACCGGTGACAGCGACACCGTGGCGCGACGCGTCGCTGCGCAGGTCGGCATCCCGGAGGTCCACGCCGGGCTCCTGCCCGACGGCAAGGTCGCCGCGATCCGTCGGCTGCAGGAGGCCGGCGAGCAGGTGCTGATCGTGGGGGACGGCATCAACGACGCCCCCGCGATGGCGGCGGCCGACACGTCGATCGCGATGGGGCTGCGCGGCGCCGACCTCAGCATCGAGACTGCCGACGCCGTCACGGTCCGCGACGAACTGCTGTCCGTCCCCGCGGTCCTGGCGCTGGCCCGGCGGGCGAAGCGGGTGGTCACGGCCAACCTCGTCATCGCCGCGGTCGCGATCGCGGTGCTCGTCAGCTGGGATGTGTTCGGGGATCTGCCACTTCCACTGGGCGTTGCCGGCCACGAGGGTTCGACCGTGGTGGTGGCGCTCAACGGGCTGCGGCTGCTGACGAATCGTGCCTGGCGCAGGGCTGCGATGCCATAATTCGCTGGTTCCGGTGGTGAAATCGGTTCGATGCACAAGAGCGGGGGTGACGTCGTGGTCCGGCGACGCAGGGCGCACCCGTGCTCCCGAACGGTCCCCCGCCGATGACCGAACCCCACCAGGTCGACGACGACCCGCGGTTGCGGGCACTGCTCCAGTGGCGCGAGCAGCTCATCGACTCCGGGGCGGTCTCCGCCCGCAGCTTCAAGGAAGCCCACCTTCGGCTGGTGCTGCGGTCGGGGCGCACCGACGCCGAACAGATCCGCGCGATGCTGCCGGGTTCGGTGTCCGAACACGCCGAGGACATGGCTCGCGTGTTGGCCGGATTGCCGCCCGCCTCTGGTGAATCCGCTGAACCGTCGCCGGAGGACTCCTCGGCCGGCCGCCACCGGGTCGCCGACCCCGGCGCCGATACCGGGGCCGTCGACATCACCGAGCAGGCCACCGGCGAGCAGGCACCGCCCGCCGAGCTCGCACCCGTCCCGGCTCCGGACGGGGAGGGATTCGCGCCGTACGGAGCGGCCGCGCCCACCGCGCCCACGCACAGCGTGACCCTGCACCGCCGCCGGGACACCGGCGCACTCGAGGTGCGCTGGCCCCCGGTGGAGGAGTCCGCGTCACCCGTGGTGCTCTACCGCCTCGTCAGCGCGGAGGACAGCGCGCCGACCACGCCTGACCAGGCAGACCTGGTCGCCGTCACCACCGCGACCAGTGCGGTGGACGATCGGGCGCCGGTCGCGGCGGTCCGCCACTTCCAGGTGTGGATCAACGACGGCGCATCGCACGCCGAGGCGCTCGCCGCTCAGCCGGCCCTGCACGCCGCGGGTGTGCTGATCAGTCGCGTCGGCGATCTCACGCTGCGGGAGGACTCCGGCCGGGTCATCGGCCAGTACAGCGTGGCGCCCGGGGTCAGTGCCGTGTACGTCTACCGCATTCCCGCCCACGAGGCGCACCGCGACGGACCGCAGTACCAAGTGTTGGCCGGGCAGGACAATCTCTCCGGATTCGTCGACGTCGATGTCGAGCGGGGGCGCCGGTATGTCTACCGGGTCCGCTGCGCGGCGCCGGTCGACGGTGTCCTGCGGTTGTCCGAGCCGGTGTCCGGCGAGGTCGAGGTCTCCGCGGTGCTCGCTCCGGTCACCGACCTCACCATCACCGGGTCGAGCGCCGACGGCACCGTCCTGGACCTGGCCTGGACCACCCCGCCGGGCGGCCGGGTGGTGGTCTTCCGGTCCCAGACCGGTCCCACCGCGGGCACCGAGGGCGCCGAACTTCCCGAGGACGCGCTCGACCAGGTCGGTCTGACACCGGAATTGCTTCTGGCGCAACCGGTTTCGAATCATCGGGACGAGGACGGAAAAATCCGCACCGCCATGCCCGCCGTCGCATGGCCGGATCGGTGGAGCCGGGCGTACTTCACCCCGGTCACCCTCATCGGCGGACAGGCGATGCTCGGCAAGACCTTCGCCACCGTACGCACCGGGGTGATCCGCGACATCGAACTCGCCGAATACTGCAACAAGCAGGTGCTCACCTTCGACTGGCCGGACGGTGCGGCATCGGTGGTCGTGTTCCTCGCGCCCAAGGGACACGATCCGCGCGACGGGCTGGGCCACGGCGAATGGGCGGGCCAGTCCTACGAGATCACGCTCGAGGAGTACGAGCGCTACGGTGGGCTGCAGTTGTCGGGTCAGCTTCCGGTGCACGGCTGTTCGTTGCACCTGGCTCCGGTCGCCTTCACCGGCGGTAAGCGGGTCATGGGCGCGATCGCCAGCGTTGAGTACCAGGGGCTGCTGCGCCTGCAGTACGCCGTGCGGGTGGGCCGAGACCCCGACGGGCGGCCGTTCAGCGCCACCATCGCAGTGCGCTCGGAATACGATCTGCCCGGATCGCCGCCCTTCGTGCTGGTGAACAATCCGCACCGGATTCCGTTGAGCCTGCACGACGGCGAGCCGGTCGACGTCGCACCGCTCAACGAGCAGGGTCAGCTGGCCGCACCCCCGTCGAAGGAGCTGCGCTGGTCCCAGCTCACCACCACCGGTGGCAGCGAACTGTGGGCGGCCAACGTGCGCAACCGGCAGGGCTGGATCCGGCTGTTCGTCAACACGCCCGCACCGGAGAGCCTGCGATTGATCGCGCTGCTCGACCCGGCGGTGGACAACCTGCGCCTGACCCCGGCGGGCCCATGACGGCGCGGTACGGCCAGCTGAGCTACACGTCGTTCGAGACGGCGCAACACATGGGGGGCTGGCAGGTCAAGGAAACCTCCGCCGATCTGTCGCCCGAGGAGATCCGGGTGCTCACCGCCGGTGTGCGCACGGTGTTCCGGCCCGCCCAACCGCTGCCCGCCTACCCGACCGCCGAACAGCTCGAGCGTGGCCCGCGCCGGCTCGCCTACGGCCGGCTCGACCGGCAACGGGCCGGCTACTGGCACACCGTCCCGGCCGGATCGGACAGCACCGGGCGTCCGGGCAACGTCTTCGCGCACGCCGTGCTGGACCGGTTCGCCGGTGACCGTGCGGCACGCCCCATCCAGTGGTGGCGTTCCGAGCAGTGGCTGCGTCCCTACGGTGCGGCGGCCGTGGCCGCAGCGGCGCTGCCCGAGGCGCCGCCCGCCCCCGGTACGGCGGTCAGCAGGTCCAGCGTCGTCGACTTCGCCCTCGATCCGGGAACCTGGCGGCTGGCCACCCTGTTCGGCCTGCTCGACGCCGTCGTGGCCGCGTTGGCCGGCGGCCCTCCGGTGGTTCTCGGTGTGGAGTCGGCGGATTCGGCGGCCCAGTGGATCGGCCTGGTGAGTTATCTGATGTCGCCCGGAACCGCTGCGACGCTGAACTTCTCGACCTTCGACCGCGCCGACCAGTTGACGTTCGCCCGGCAGAGCCGCCAGCACCTGACCGCGGTACCGATCGAGGATTTCGACGAGCTGCCCGAGGACGTCGTCGCGATCGACGAGACGGCCACGCTCTACCTCGGCGAACTCGGACGTGAACCGCACCGGACCGGCGATGGCAGGACCATCGAGGTGACGCCCTGGTCGGCGATGGCCCAGGTGGTGCTGCTCGACGCCGAGTCGGCCAACCAGGTGCTCGAGGACATCGACCACTACGCCGCCCAGGTCGCCGATGTGGGACTGCACCCCGCATGGCCGATGGCGATGTCGGTGGCCCACCGCGACGGCTTCGCCGACGCCCTGGTCGAGGCGCACGCGGTCATCGCAAAGTATTCGCCGTGGGCGGCGAGCGATTCGGTGGTCGCCCGCGCCGTCGCCGACGTCATGCGCGCGACAGTGGGCTCGAGCACCGAGGACGCCTGGCACGCGGTGCAGCAGATGCCCGACGGTCCGGCGGCCGACCTCGCTGCCGTCACCTACCTGTGCCGTGCGCTCGGCGACGATGACTGGCTCGAACGACCGGGCCCGATCCCGGTGTGCGAGGGCCGGTTCGAGCGCCATGCCGTGCCGGAGGAGTTGCATGCGGCGATAGGTACGGCGGTCGGCGCGGCGGATCAGCCGCAGCGGCTGCTGCGGTTGGCCGATCTGCTGCTGCGAGCGGGGATCAGAGACGGCAGGGTGTCGGCCGCTCTCGCCTCCGAGGTGGTGCCGCACCTGAGCCGCCCGGGGGAGTTGGACCGGCTCGGCGCAGGGGTAGGGCAGCCGACCCGGCTGGCACTGGCGACGGTGCTGTTGCGCCGGCACGTCGAAACCGGCGCCCCACCGCCGAGCGCCGAGCTGCTGGACTGGCTGGCGTCCGGTATCACCACCCCTGCGCCGCAGGATGTCTCGGCGGCCACGCCGTGGGATGACGTGTGGACGCGGGCCGCCCTGCGCGGGTTGCAGCTCGACGGCAATGACGCGGGTGAGGCCGCCGACCGCTGGGCGCGGCTGTGGTGGCTGCGCGAAAGCGGGTCGTCGTCATTCGCCGACGTCGTGGGTTCGACGGTGTGGCATCCCGAGGAATTGCTTTGCGCCGCAGGGGATTCGGGACTTCCGGGTGCGGCTGTCGTGCGGACGCTGGTGGGTTCACCGCACTCGGCTGAACTGGACCGGTTGTCGCGTTCGGTGCTGGCCGACAACAACGACGACACCGCCGTCGCCTGCGCCGCGCTGCGGATGTTCGACCCGAGGGCGTGGATCGAGCAGGGGTATGCGGCCAGCCACCAGGTGGCGTACACGCCGCTGTGGGAGCGTGCCGTCGACACGGTGGGACGCGCCGATGTCCACCGCGATTGCGCGGTGCGGCTGGTCACCTTCGCCGCGATCGCGGCCACGGCCGGCCAGCCCTATCCGCCGGTGTGCACTCTGCTCGCGTCCGACGTCGCCGTCGCCGGTGAGGCTTTCGGTCAGCTGGCGGCGCTGGTGGACGGATATGTGCTCAGCCCGCTGTCGCTGCTGGCGGTCGCCGCGGTGCGCTGGAGCCAGTCCGGGGAGGAGTTCGACGTCGTCTTCGACGGCGTCGAGGACGTGCTGTGGCAGGTCGCCCGGCACATTCTGCGCACCCGCAGTCCAGAGACGCTGGACCTCACCGCCATCGCGATGGCCATGGGGCAGTTGACCGGTGACTCCAGCGAAGGCGGGATCCGGCGCCACCGCAGGACCGTGCAGAAACTGATGGCGCGCCGGCGCGAGCAGACCGCTCCGATCGCCCGGACCCGGTGGAGCCACTGACGTGACCAAATGTCCGCGGTGCTTCTCGGTGCTGGACCCCAACCAGTACCTGTGGTCGCTGCCCCCGCACGCCGGAGGCACGCGCTACCGGGACGATGTGGCGTCGGCCTTCCTCGGCGCACCCGCCGATTCCGCGGCGCTCTACACCTGGACCAGACCCCCGGGCTACACCGGTCCGCCACCGCCGATCAGCGAGGCCAGTCAGGCCCTGCAGGGCCCGGCGGTGGAGATCTGCCCGGTGTGCCACTTCCTGCTGCCCGACGACTGGCGAAACGGACATGCCATCTGCATCGCGATGGCCGGTGCCCGCGCCACGGGCAAGAGCCTCTACATCGGTGTGCTGGTCAAACAGCTCGAATTGCTCTGCGAGCGCCTCGGAGTGTCGATGCAGCCGGTGACGCGGGCGACCGCGGTGGCCTATTCGATGACCTACGAGAACCCGCTCTACGTGCAGCGCGGCCTGGTGCCGCCGACGCCGACGGTCCAGACCCAGGCGTCGCATCAGCGTGAACCGCTCATCTACGGCATCGGGATGTGGCATGGGGTCCGGCGGTACCTGGTGCTGCGCGACGTCGCCGGGGAGGACATGGAGTCCGGCGATCTCTACACCCCGCCGTTCCGATTCTTCGCCAACGCCGACGCGGTGTTCTTCATGTTCGATCCCCTGCGGATCCAGGGCATCCGAGACCAGTTGCACGACCTGCTGCCGGCCCAGGCGTTCGGTGGGGGTGATCCGCGCGCGGTGCTCAACAACGTGCTGCACGCCGTCGGCAACGCGCAACCCAAGCTCGCGGTGATCCTGTCGAAGTTCGACGCGCTACGGGTGCTGCGCGACGTCGAGGACAGCGAGTGGAGCCTGATCATGTCGAACGCCGGCGCGGCGTATCTGCGCGATCCGTCCGACGGCCCGCAGTACGACGAGGCGGAGGGGCAACTGCTGCACGAAGAGGTGCGCAGCCTGCTGACCCGGCTGCACGGCGGGTCGATCATCGCCGCCGTGGAGAACCCCTCGACGGGGGCGCGGTTGGTGCACCGCTACTTCGCCGTATCGGCGCTCGGCGCACCGCCGAGTGGTAACCGCCTGCACTCGCGGGGCATCGCACCCTTCCGCACCGTCGATCCGGTGCGCTGGGTGACCTCGGCGTTCGGGGTGTTGTAGCCGTCAGCGGTTTCCGGCCAGCACGCCGCGCAACACCAGCTCGGCCAGCTCGGCGGCAGCGCGGTCGACGTCCCGGACGCGCCGCACGCACACCGCGTACCACGCGCCGCCGGCGATGACGTCCATCACCGTGTCGGCGCTGATGCCCGGCCGTGCGGTGCCCGCGTCGACCGCACCGGCCATGCGCTCGGCGAGGTCCTTGCGGGCGGCCGCCTCCAGCCGGTCACTGAGTACCCGACGGGCGGTGCGGTTCCCGCGTAAGTCGTTGAGCAATCCGGGAATCGCCTCCCGGACCGCCGCATCGCCGTACATCAGCAGCGCGCCGCGGCACAGCCGGGTGATCTCGGCGGTGAAGTCCTCGGCGGGCCGGCCCGGCCCCAGATCGGGGAAGAGCGCCTCGTGGACCAGTTCAGCCTTGGAGTTCCAGCGGCGGTAGACCGCGGGCCTGCTCACCCCGGCGGTTGCGGCGATCAGATCGATGGTCGTCGCGGCGTATCCGCGCTCGACGAGCAGCCGGCGGGCAGCGGCGAGCACGGCCGAATCGATCGCCGGGTCGCGTCGGGGTCCATGTCGGCGCCGCTGTGCTGTCGCCATTCGGCCCCCTCTGCGCGGTGTTGTCGATACAGTCTGTCACGACAAAGGAGCAGCCACGATGACCATCGATCTCCCGCTGGCCGCGACCGGTGAAGACGGCCGGCACCTCTACACCTGCCCGCTGTGTGAGGCCATGTGCGGGCTGGACATCGAGGTCCGCGACGGACGCGTCGCCGGCATCCGCGGCAACCGCGACGATGTCTGGAGCCACGGCCACATCTGCCCCAAGGGCGCGACGCTCGGCGCCGTCCACGAGGACCCGGACCGGATCCGCCGGCCCATGGTCAAGGTGGACGGGCAGTGGTACGAGGTCACCTGGGACGTCGCGCTACGGCGCTGCACCGAACTGATCGCACCGGTGATCGAGCGCTACGGCATCAGCGCCGTCACCGCGTATGTGGGAAATCCGCTGGCACACTCCTTTTCGCTCGCCCGCTACTCCGGTGTGCTGCTCGGGATGTCCGGTATGCCCATCACCTACTCGCCGGGCACCGTGGACCAGTGGCCGAAGAATCTGTCCTCACACCTCATGTACGGCGGCTGGTGGACGTTTCCGGTCCCCGACATCGAGCGGACCGATCTGCTCGTCGTGATGGGCGCCAACCCCGCCGCATCGCAGGGTTCGCTGCTCGCCGCACCCGACGTCATGGGGATCATCGACCGCATCCGGCAGCGGGGAGAGGTGATCGTCGTCGACCCGGTCCGCACCGCGACGGCCGCCCGCGCCGACGAATGGCTGCCGATCACCCCCGGCACCGACGCGGCATTCCTGCTGGCCGTCGTGCACACCCTGTTCGCCGAGGACCTGGTGTCGCTGGGCGCGGTGGCCGCTCACCTCGACGGGGTCGACACCGTGCGCGCCGTCGCGGCCGACTGGTCACCCGAACGCGTAGCGACCGCCACCGGCATCGACGCCGACCGGATCCGTGTGCTGGCACGGGAGCTCGCCACGACCGAGCGTGCCGTCGTCTACGGCCGGATCGGTCTGTGCAACCAGGAGTTCGGCAGTCTGGCCAGCTGGCTGGTCGACGTGGTGAACATCCTCACCGGACATTTCGACGTTCCCGGCGGAGCGATGTTCCCGCGGGCGGCGGCATGGTCGATCACCGTGCAGCCCCAACCCGGACTCGAGGACGGCGCAGCGGAGTTCGGCCGCTTCCGCACCCGGGTGCGCGGCGCCAAGGAGGTCCTCGGCCAGGTGCCGGTGTCGTGTCTGGCCGAGGAGATCGCCACACCGGGCGAAGGTCAGGTCAAGGCGCTGATCACCATCGCGGGCAACCCGGTCCTCTCCACGCCGGCCGGTCACCGCCTCGACGACGCGCTACCCCAACTCGAGGCGATGATCGCGGTCGATCTGTGGCTCAACGAGACGACGCGCCATGCCGATGTGATCTTGCCGGGCCTCTCGCCCCTCGAGCAGCCGCACCACGACGACCTGATCCTCCACTTCGCCATCAACAGCGTGGCCAACTACTCCGCCCCGGTCTTCGCGCCCGACGACCCGGACCGTCCGCACGAGTGGGAGCTGCTGATCCGGCTGACGGGTCTGCTGACCGGAACCCCCGCCGAGGACGTCGACGTCGCTGCGATCGACGACGGCTTCTTCGATTACATGGCCTTCACGCAGGGCCTCGACGGCGCCGCGATCCGCGCACGGTACGAGCACGGCGGGCCCGAACGGATCCTCGACCTCACGCTGCGCACGGGGCCCTTCGGCGACCGCTACGGCGAACGCCCCGACGGCCTCACGCTCGACAAGCTCAAGGGTCGACCCAACGGCATCAACTTCGGGCCGATGGTGCCGCAGGTGCCCGAGATCCTCGGGACCGCGGACCAGCGCATCCGGCTGGCACCGCAGTACCTGCTCGACGATCTACCGCGACTCGCCGCCCGCCTGGACCGGGACGCCGACGAACTCGTCCTCGTCAGCCGGAGACATCTGCGGTCCAACAACTCATGGCTGCACAACGTGGCACCGCTGATGAAGGGCCGGGACCGCTGCACGCTGCTGATGCACCGGATCGATGCGCAGCGGTGCGGGGTCGGCGACGGCGAGACCGTCACCGTCACCTCCAGCAGCGGCAGCATCGAGGTGCCGGTCGAGGTTACCGAGGCGATCAAGCCGGGCGTGGTGTCCATGCCGCACGGGTGGGGCCACAACAGGCCCGGCACACGCATGACGGTGGCCAACGCGTCGCCGGGGGTGAACACCAACATCCTGTCTCCGCCGACGTTCCTCGACGAACCCTCGGGCAACGGGGCGCTCAACGGCATACCGGTGACCGTCACGCGCGCGCCGGCCTGATAGGCATACAGCGTGGGTAAGAACGAGCGCGCGAAGATCGTCATGTCCGACGACGAGATCGCCCAATTCATCGAGCGTAGCCGCACCGCCACCATGGCAACCGTATTGCCCAGCGGCAGACCACATCTGGTGGCAATGTGGTATGCCGTGATCGACGGAGAGATCTGGTTCGAGACCAAGGCCAAGTCGCAGAAGGCAGTGAACCTGCGCCGCGATCCGACCGTGACGGTGATGATCGAGGACGGGCTGACGTACAACACGCTGCGCGGCGTCTCGATCGACGGCCGCGCGGAGATCATCGACGCCGACCCCGATCTGCTTCTGCGCGTGGGGATCAGCGTGTGGGAGCGCTACACCGGACCCTACAGCGACGAGATGAAACCGTTCGTCGACCAGATGATGAACAACCGGATCGCGGTGCGCGTGGTGCCTGAACGGCTCCGCAGCTGGGATCACCGCAAGCTCGGCATGCCGGAGATGCCGCTGGGCGGAACCACCGCGCAGTACCTGGGGGAGTCGTAGATGTCACCGCAGAATCGCCCGAAGCAGCTCGATTCGCCGCTGCTGCCGAAGATCTTCAAATACGCCGGTAAGGCACACGTGTGGGTGTACCGGCGCACCGGCGGCCGCATCGGCGGCAAGTGGCGCATCGGGGCCGGCTTCCGCAAGCCGGTGCCGACGATGCTGCTCGAACACCGGGGTCGCAAGTCCGGCAAGGTCTTCGTCACGCCGCTGCTCTACATGCGCGACGGCGCCGACGTGGTGATCGTCGCCTCCCAGGGCGGCCGGGCGGAGAACCCGCAGTGGTACCGCAACCTGGTGGCCAACCCCGACACGTACATCGAGATCGGCAGCGAGCGGCGGCCGGTGCGCGCCGTCGTCGCCGGACCCGAGGAGCGGGCCCGGCTCTGGCCCCGGCTGGTCGACGTCTACGCCGACTTCGCCAACTACCAGAGCTGGACCGAACGGGAGATCCCGGTCATCGTCCTGACGCCGCGCTGATTCCCCTCGGCGCGAAGCCGGGATGGGCCAGGGCCGTCGCGGTGGCGCTGCCGATCGGGCCCAGGCGGTCGAACATGACGGCCGTACCGGTGGCGATGCCGTCGTGGCTGTGGTGGGTGAGCGCCGTCAGCCCGATGTGCGGACCGTCGGGCAGGCGGCTCAGGGAGACCGTGTAGTCGGCGTTGATGAACGGCAGGCCGGACGAGCCGAAGCTCGTCAACGAACTCGCATAGTCTCCGGCCATCGCCACCCGGCTGAACGGGGTGGGTACGGCGTCATCGACCAGCGGTGTGACGTCCCGCAGCCACACCGACTTCGGCCCGGGCTGCTGCCAGCCGCTCAGATCGGCGGCGGGCGGTGCCGTCTGGCGTCCGCCGCCGAACACCCAGAGCAGCATCGGCCGATCGTCGATGTCGGGCGGATCGGCCGGAACCGGAGGCATGGCGATCGAGGCCGTCCACGCATCGTCGGGCGGCTGCGGACCGCGCCGCAGGAACAGTGCGCTCGCGCGAGACACCACGGTGCGGTCCTGGGTCAGCTCGGCGTCGACGAGGTACAGCCGTCGCCCCTGCCGCACGACCCGGGTCCGGCCGCTGATCGGAGCCATCGCCACCGGTCGCATCAGGTCCACGGTGAATCGCGCGGCGTGATACTGCGGGTCCTGCGGCGCTGCGCGTTCGGCGAGGTGCCCGAGGAGCCCGCCGACGAAGTTGCCGCTGACCGACTGGCCCCACGGGCCGCGGACGGTCGGCATCGGCAGGAAGCTGTCGCCGTCAGCGTGGAAGTAGGCCGTCGGATGGGTCACCGCGCAGACCCTATCCGTACCCGGGACTACCGACCTGACAGGAACCGCTTCACGTCGCGGTCGACCGGATCGACGACCTCGGCGTACTCGTCGTGCTTCTCGATGTAGTTGGCCACCAGCTGACACACCGGCACGATGCGCAGGCCGGCGTCGCGGGTCTGCTCCAACGCCTCCCCGACCAGGATGGTGGCCAGGCCCCTGCCCTCGAACTGCTTGTCGACCTCGGTGTGGGTGAAGATGCGCCGGCCGTCGTGATCGGCGAACTCGGCGAACCCGACGGTGCCGTCCTCGACCCCGATCGTGAAGCGGTCGGGCTCGGCGGTGACGGTCGTGGTTGCGCCGGTCTTGTCGGTGGTCACAGGGGCTCCTCGGGTCTCGTCGATGATCGGTACCGCTACAGGTGTACCCACCCTCGGCATAACATCGCCGGTGATGACCCAGTCCCGGGACGTGCTGACCGCCGACGATGTCCGCGTCGCCGTCTTTGCGAAACCACCGTGGAACAAGCGCGGATACGACCCCAAGTCGGTCCACGACTTTCTGGCGCTCGCGGTCCGCAGACTCGAGGGGCGGGGCCATCTCAGCGCCGACGACGTCCGCGGGATCCGGTTTCCGAGGTCGCCGATCGGGCGGCGCGGCTACGACATGCGCGAGGTCGACGACTACCTGGTCGCGGTGGCCGACGCCGTCGCCGCGATGGACGAGCGGTGAGGGGAAAGTAGGGACGGTGCCGCCATGGCGCCTCTCGGCGAGTGGTCGCTCGAAGCGACGAATGTGGTTGGAGCCCGGGGCATGCCCGGCACCGTCGCATCATGTAACCGAGGGAGGGTCCGGGCTATTCCGGGCCGGTGGCCGCAGCTGTCAGGCGGATTCGGGGAAGACGCGGCGGATCGCCCGGATCGGATAGCCGTTCCGCTCGGCGAGATTGCGCAACTGCTTGAGGGCGAAGGTCCGGCCGCGGCCGGCCTCCGGGATCACAATGCCCGCCCACAGCCCTTCGGCGCGCGGAAGTTCCACGGCGTCGCGGGCGCACATCCACCGGCGGGGGCAGCCCCGGCAGATCGCCTTGGCCTCCTCGTCCGCAGTGGTGGTCCAGCGTTCGGGGTCGCGGGTGCAGGCGCCGACGGGGACTTCCAGGTAGGTGACGTTGCTCATGGGTAGCTCCTCTGCTGGCCGGGCGGACGTGCGCTCCGCGTTGCAGCAGAATCTATAGCAGTAACTGTAGCGATGCAACAGTTTGAATGGAGCGGAACGCTCGGTCGATTGTGGTGCGAACCGCTGCAAACGGCTGACATGCGGATATCCGTGCACGACGCAACGGTTTATGGACGCATCTGCTGCAGGAGCGACCCCGGCGGAAGCGTAGCGACGTCACGGAAATGCGCCACCCAAGTCGTAGCGCCGCAGCAGTCCGCGGTTAGAATCACCGTCGAGCAATCCGTCGAGCCAGCGAGGATCAGCACCGTCCATGACCAGCGGGGAGTCCGTCGACGCGAGCCTCGGCGACATCGATCCGGGCATGGTCCGCGCCGGCGCCGCGGCGGCGGCCCGGCGCCGCGAGCTCAACATCAGTCAGCGACGCCTGGCCGCCGACGGCATCATCAACGCCGGCGCCCTCATCGCGTTCGAGAAGGGCCGAAGCTGGCCGCGCGAACGAACCCGCTCGAAGCTCGAGGAGGTGCTCCAGTGGCCGCAAGGAACGATCGCGCGGTTGCGCCGGGGCGATGCCGTGGATCGGCCACCCGAGCCCGCCGCCACCGCGGACGACGACGAAGTGCCGCTGATCGCGCAGGCCGTCGTGACGGCCGTACACACTCTCGGAGCAGTCGCCCAGGATCTGCCGCCCGTCGACCACCCGGACTTCGTCCCGCGGGCGACCTCGATCCTCGCCGACCTGCGTCAGCTCGAGGCCGTCGCCGCCCGCGCGGCGCGCATCAGCAGGGTCACGCCGGCGCTGATCAGGGCGCTGAGTTCGGTGCGCCGGCGCATCGACGAGCTGACCACCCTGAGTGCCACCGCACCGGGCGCGACGCTGGGGCAGCGGCTGTACGTCGCCCGCCGGCGTGCGAACCTGACCATCGAGGAGACCGCCCAGGCGGCAGGCGTCTCCGTTGACGACATCGTCCGCACCGAGGCCGAGGAACCGGTCGAGGACACGGTCGCGCACGCCATCGAATCGCTGATCGGGCAGCTGGACTGATGCCGTTCTGTAGCCACCCCCGGCCGCCTCGGCCACTACTGTCTTCTCCGGACACACGGACCGATCGGGGGCGTCAGGTGGGAACGAGGCACGCGGAGGTGCGGACATGACATGGCCTCCGCCGCCGCCGTCATCGGATCCCTGGGCGAGCGAGCCTGATCCCTGGGCGACGGAGCCGGAACCCGCCGACGACACCGCGGCAGATCCGGACCCCGCGCCGCCCGAGCCGCCGTCCGAGCCCGAACCCGAACCCCAGCCGGAACCGGCACCCGTCGAACCCCAACTCGTCGCACCGCCCGTCGAGCCCGAACACCACGACCCGGCGCCGCCGATCGACGCCGGCTACCCCGTCGAAGCCGAGCACGTCCCGCCGCCACTGGCCGCTCCGCCGCCACCGACCATCACGCCGCCGGCCGGTCCGCCCGCATCCGGGCCGGACGGCTGGTCGGCCTACAGCCACACCCCGCCGCCGGTCGTGCCCCGCCCGCAGCTGCCGCCGCCGCCGTCGACCAAACCCGTCTGGCTCGCCGCCGCGGCCGTGGCCGGCATCATCGTCGTCGGCCTGATCGTCTGGCTGGTCCTGCCCTCCGGCGAAGACGACGCGTCGCCGCCTGCGACCACGACGTCGGTGACACCCACCGCCGACGCGGCGGCCGAGGCGCGGCTGCTGGGCATGCTCCCCGCCGGTTATCGTGCCGGCGACTGCCAGGCGATCGCCCCGCCGACCGGGGCGCGGGCCGCCGCAACGTGCGGACCCAACACCGACCCCGGCGGACCCGTGTCCGCCACCTTCACCGCCGCCAAGGACGGCGCCGCGCTCGACGCGGCCTTCAACGCCGTGGTCAACGGGTCGACCAGGGTCAATTGCCCCGGGAACATCCAGTCGCCGGGTCCCTGGCGCCGCAACGCCACCCCGCAGAAGGTGAGCGGTGTGCTGTTCTGCGGTATCCAGCAGAACCGCCCGATCGTGGCATGGACCAACGTCGACGAGTCGCTCGTGGTGGTCGCGGAATCCGGTCCGCAGGGGCCGAACCTCGATCAGCTCTACCTCTGGTGGAGTTCGCACTCCTAGAACGCAGAAGCGGGGCCGGTGAGACCGGCCCCGCTATCGCGAGAGATGCGCTGCGTCAGGGCAGCGGCACCGCCGTGGTGGTGGGCGCCGGCACATAGTGCGGCACCTCCGCCTGGTCGGCGTTGCTCACCGGCTGCGGCGCCGCGCTGGATGCCGGGGCCGGAGGAGCGGCCGGAGGGCTGGCCGGCGGAGCGGCCGGCGGAGCGGCCGGGGTGCCCTGGGTGCCTGCCGGGATCGGCGTGCCCGCGCTGCCCGCGGGGACCGGCGTGCCGGTGCTGCCCGCCGGAACCGGCGTGCCCGCGCTGCCCGCGGGGATCGGCGTCCCGGTGCTGCCCGGAACCGGAGCCATCTCAGCGCTGGCGGGAACCGGTGCACCCGGTGCGGCCGGCGTGGCCGCCTCGGCCCCTGCGGCGGCCGGAGCCGCCGCGGTGCCGGAACCCTGCGGAGCCGTCGAGGACGGGTAGGCCGTCGACGGGTACGAAGCGGTGCTGCCCGACCCCGAGGTCGACGGCGTGGCGGCCGGCTTCAGCCAGAGCAGCAGATCGCGAGCCCCGTCGTTGTAGACCACGCTGTCCGGTTGTGCGCCGGTCACGTCGAAGTAGAGCTTGCCGCTGGTCTGCTGACCCTGCGCGATCGCAGCCGGGTTCACACCCTGCGGGGTGGCGACCTGGAACAGCGCCCGGTAGGTCTGTCCGTCCGCGGCGCGGGCGTTGAAGTTGGACACGATCGGCTGCGCCGATCCCTGGATGGCCTGATCGGTGGCGGTGGCCTCCCACAGGGTGCCACGCACCTGGTAGGGAATCGGGTCCGAGCTCGGCTGCAGTCCGCTGACGGTCCAGCCCTGGGTGACGGCGCCCGTCACCAGTTCGGCTTGCTTGCCGAGTTCGGTGGTCTGCGGACCGGCTTCGGCCGCGGCGAGCGGCGCCGCGGCCAACGCACCGGCGGCGGCGATTGTTGCTGCGAGAATCGTGGTCTTCTTCAAGTCGGTTCACTCCTGAGTCGTCTGACGGCCCAAATCCCCCGGATCTGGAGGTGCCCCACACGTCAACGTAGCAAACCTGCACGTTGCTGGGCACCCTCGCCTCCGTCGCCGGAGCGAACTCAGCCGCGTTCCCGCGACCGATCGTCGGTGGTCGGGAAGTGCTCCGCAAGGGCGGCGGCGATCTCGATGAACTTGCGCCGGGTGGCCGGCGTCATGGTGCGGGTCCCGTCGATCACCCCGCCCGGACGCAGCTGTCCGTCGAACGGGACCTCGACCACGGTCTGCCCGTGACCCGAGAACTGCTGGGCCAGGATGGACCGCGTCCGCTTGTCTGCGTGACCGTCAGAGTCGTTGAGTACCACCACCGTTCGCTGCAGCAGACCGGTCATACCACGATTGGCGAGCCAGTCCAGCGTCTGTCCGGCGGCCGCGGCGCCGTCCACCCAGGGCGACGACACGACGATCAACGCGTCGAGATCGCGCAACACCTCCTGGGTCACCGGCGAGTCCATCGTCGAGCTGCAGTCGATGATCGAGATGGAGAAGTACTTGTCCAGCCGGGTGGTGGCCTCGCGGTAGATCGCGGGGTCGAGCACCCGCCTGCGGGCGGGTGACCCCTCGCCGGCCAATACGAACAGCCCGGCTGCGTTGTTGCCGACGCGGCTGCGCACATCGGCGAACGAGTCCAGGTGCGGATCGGAGGCCAACTCCCAGTACGAACCCTGCGCCCGCGGATCGACCCGGCTGCCCAATTTGCCGAAGGCGGTGTCGGCGTCGATGGCCACCACGCGGTCGTCCTGGCGCAGCTCGGCGAACACCGACCCGATGCTCGCCGACACCGTGGTCTTGCCGACGCCGCCCTTACCCATCACGCCGACCTTGTAGTGGCCGCGCAGCACACCGCGCACCCTGTTCTCCAGGGCGATCTGCCGGAGTTCTTCCGCTGACTGACCCGGGTTGATCAGCCCGAAGCTCGCGCGGAACACCAACCGTCGCCAACCGTGGGCGGGCGGCGTGCGCCGCGGGCGCATCAGCTGTTCGGGACGAATCGCGTCGGCGTAGGACGCCGGTGGCTGCGGTGGCTGCGGTGGCTGCGGTGGCCACGGCGGACCGGGCGGGCCCGGCACCGGTGCCGCCGGCGGGGGCGGCCCGGGCACCGGCGGGCGGGAGCCGAAATTCGACTGCCACGGCGGGACGGGCGGCGCGCTGTGGTGTGGGTCACCGTAGCGCGTATCGCGGAAGCTGCCGCGCGGCCGGACGGCCTCGTGCACGACGGTCGGGGGCTCCGGGGGGATGGCCGGGAACGACGGACCGGTGTCCGCCTCGTCGTCGTCGCCGGGACCATGCCGGCCGGCTGGTCTGCTCATGGCGTCATCGCGGTCGGTCACCACCCCAGTATCGGTCACCGGGGGTAGCAAAACCCGCGCCCCGCGGCTGGGCCGCTCCGCGCACCGTCTCGAGGCGTCGATCGCCGCTGCGCTCGGGCGGACCGGCGCGACCGGCCAGACCAGTCGTACGTCACCGATCCCTCGGACCGAAGTGTTCGCTATTGCACGGGTTTCGAACGGGTGATCGGGACAGCAGCGCGGACGAGCACTTGCTGAGAACCGGCTGAGCGCCGCGGCGGCGGTAGGGTCACCACCCGAAATCGCCGCCGGGATGCCACGTCCAGCGCTGGTAGGCTCGCATCCGGCGATGACCCCGCACCAGGCGCTCGTTGACCGGCTTCGCCGGGCTCGGCAAAGATGGCAGGGCGTGTGCGGGGTCTGCCGAGATCCGGCACGTCGGGTCCGTCGGGCGAATGTGGGGAGGGGGCTTCATGACGAATTCGGTCGGTACGTCGACCTCCAGTGCCACCCATTACGACGACGTCGTCGGGGTGGAGGTGACGATCGACGGCATGCTGGTCATCGCCGACCGGCTGCACACTTCTGACTTTCCGCCGGCGCTGGGCATCCGGCTCAACATCCCCCAGCCCGACCTGCGCGAGATCGTCTGGGAGCAGGTGGCCCGCGATCTGACCGCACAGGGTGTCCTGAACTTCTACGGTGAACCGCACCCCGAGGTCGCCGCGATGGTGGACACGCTGAGCCGTTCGGACCGGGTTCTGGAAGGCCGCTGGTGGCGCCGCGATCTCGGCGGAAAGATGGTTCGCTTCGTGGTGTGCCGCAAGGGCGACCGGCACGTGGTCGCGGCGCGCGACGGCGACATGCTGGTACTGCAGCGGGTGGCCCCGCAGATCGGGCTCGCCAACATGGTGACCACCGTCCTCGGCAGCGCCCCACCCGCCGATGTGGAACCGCTCACCGGCGTCGCGAGCAAGCTGGCCGAATGCCGTTCCGCCGAACAGCTTCAAGGCCACGGCGTCGCGCTGAACTCCGCGCGCGCCTACGCCGACATCATCAGTGAGCCCACCAGCTGGGTGGAGTTGACCGCGACCGAACGCCACCCGGGCGGCACCCAGACCACCGCGAACGTCGCCGCGGGCGTCCTGGACTCCCGCCACGGCCGCATCGTCTCGATCCCCCGGCGGGTCAGCGGTGAGCTCTACGGCTCGTTCCTGCCGGGTACCCAGGACAATCTGCAGCGCGCGCTCGACGGGCTGCTCGAATTCCTCCCGTCGAAGACGTGGTTCGAGCAGACCGAGGCCGACGCAGCGAACGCCGACTGAGTGGGGACCCGCGATGGTGGGTGACGCTCCGGACGACGGCCTGGCCGACGAGGTCCTGGCCGACGGCGGCTACGTGTCGGACCTCGACGCGCTCGATGCTCTGGACGGGGGCGCAGCGCAGGACGGCGACGACAAGGAGGCGGTGTTCACGGTGTCGAATCCGATGGGCAGCGTCATGGTGAGTGCCCACCCCGACGGCCACATCGAGCACATCGGTCTGTCCCGCCGGGCGACCGAGATGACCGAGAGAGAACTCGCGGAGGAGATAGTGGTGATAGCCGGATTGGCTTCCCAGGACGCCAAGTCGGCGCAGTACGTGACGATGCTGCAGGGCATGCGCGAGCAGGGCCACGACGACCACGCGACTCGCGAGTTCCTGCAGCGCGATCTCGATCTGCCCACCCCGGAGCAGGCCTGGGCGCGCCGCGCCGAGGTGTTCTCGACCAGGTATGCAGGTACCCATGAGTGATCACCTGGCCGCCCTGTTCGGTAGCGCGGTGGGCATGCTCCCGACCGCGCCGGCGCGTTCGTACGAGCTGTTCACCGAGATCACCAACTACGACGAGACCGCCTGCGACGCCTGGGTCGGGCGGATCCGGTGCGGAGATCGTGAGCGCGTGACACTGTTCCGCGCCTGGTACTCGCGGTCGAACTTCGGGCGCCTGGCCGGATCGGCCGAGGTCACCATGAACGCAGTGGGGGCGCGGGTGCCGATCGGCGGGATCTTCGGTGCCGACATCAGCTATCCGGTGCTCTCACCGCTGGCGATCACCCTCGGTTTCGCCGTCCGGGAGGCGGCCGAGGGCAACCACGCCGACGCGATGGAGGCCCTCGACGACGCACCGGCGGCCGGCGCCGAGCACCTGGTGTCCTGGGTCCGGGCGGTGATCTACGCCTACGGCGAGCGCTGGACCGACGTCATCGACCAGGTGCGCGGTGCGGAGGCCTGGCCCGACACGTTCCTCGCCGCGGCGGCCGGCGTTGCCCACGGGGTGGCCGCAGCGAACCTCGGGCTGTTCACCGAGGCCGACCGCAAACTGACCGAGGCCAACAACACCGCGGTGGGCCAGGCCTGCGCACCGGCCATCGCCTGGTATCTCGCGATGGCGCGCCGGGCCCAGGGCAACGAGGACTCCGCCATGGTCCTGCTCGAGTGGCTGCAGGCCAACCATCCCGAGCCCAAGGTCACCGCGGCATCGCGCGACCCGAACTACCGGCTGGTGACCACGACACCGGAGAAGATCAGTGCCCGCACCGATCCGTGGGATCCGGCCAGCGTCATGGCCGACACCTCCGGCCGGGAGAGGCTGCTCGCCGAGGCGCAGGCAGAACTCGACCGGCAGATCGGCCTGAGCAGGGTCAAGGAGCAGATCGAGGCGTACCGCGCCGCGACCCAGATGGCCAAGATCCGCGCCGCCCGCGGCATGAAGGTCGCGCAGACCTCCAAGCACATGATCTTCACCGGGCCGCCCGGCACCGGTAAGACCACCATCGCCCGGGTGGTGGCCAACATCCTGGCCGGCCTGGGGGTGATCGCCGAACCCAAACTGGTCGAGACCTCGCGCAAGGATTTCGTGGCCGAGTACGAGGGTCAGTCCGCGGTGAAGACCGCGCGCACCATCGACCGTGCCGTGGGCGGAGTGCTGTTCATCGACGAGGCGTACACGCTGGTGCAGGAACGCGACGGGCGGACCGATCCGTTCGGCACCGAGGCGCTGGACACGCTGCTCGCGCGCATGGAGAACGACCGTGACCGGCTGGTGGTCATCATCGCCGGCTACAGCGCCGACATCGACCGGCTGCTGGAGACCAACGACGGCCTGCGGTCCCGCTTCGCCAACCGCATCGAGTTCGACTCCTACTCTGCCGACGAGATCGTGGACATCGCGAAAGTGATTGCCCAGGCGAACGATTCGATCGTCAGCGACGAAGCGGCCAAGCGGGTGCTGGAGGCGGCGACGCTGCTGAGTCAGCGCTCGCTCGGCGACAAGCCGGCGCTGGACATCGCGGGCAACGGCCGCTACGCGCGCCAACTGGTCGAGGCGGGCGAACAGGCGCGCGATATGCGTCTGGCCCGATCGCTGGACTTCGAGAGCCTGGGCGTCGAGCAGCTGAGCGAGATCAGCGGCGATGACATGGCGTCGGCGATCGCGTCGGTGCACGCCCGGCTGAACGTGAGCGGGTGATGCATGGCTAGCTTCCGGCTCACCACCAAGGTCCAGGTCAGCGGATGGCGCTTCCTGCTGCGCCGAGTCGAGCATGCGATCGTGCGGCGCGACACCCGGATGTTCGACGACCCGCTGCAGTTCTACAGCCGGGCCGTCATGGCCGGAATGATCATCGCGGTCCTGATCTGCCTGGGCGCCGCGCTACTGGCGTACTTCAAACCGCTCGGCAAGCGCGGCGGCGACACCCTGCTCGTCGACCGGTCGACCAACCAGCTCTACGTCGTCATGCCGGGCAACGGCGAACTGCGGCCCGTCTACAACCTCACCTCCGCCCGCCTGGTCCTCGGCAGCGCAGGCGAGCCGGTGGCGGTGAAGTCCGAGGAGCTCTCGCAGCTGACCAAGGGGCAGCCGATCGGCATTCCGGGCGCGCCGTATGCCACACCGGTCTCCGGGGCCGCCGAATCGATGTGGACGCTGTGCGACACCGTCACCAAACCGGACAGCGCGGTGCCCACCGTCGAGACCTCGGTGCTGGTGCGACCGTTGGTGATCGACGCGACCGTCGGCCCGATCCGCCCCGACCAGGGGATGCTGGTGTCGTTCAAGGGCGCCAACTGGCTGGTCACCGACAGCGGCAGGCATTCCATCGACCTGGCCGACCGGGCTGTCACCTCGGCGGTCGGGATCCCCGTCACCGCCAGGGCGACACCGATCTCCGAGGGCCTGTTCAACGCCCTGCCCAACGCCGGACCGTGGCAGCTGCCGCAGATCGCCCGCGCCGGTGAGCCGAACGCCTCGGGACTGGCGCCGAACCTGGTGATCGGTTCGGTGTTCAAGACCGTCACCGAAGCCGACGAGCAGCAGCACTATGTCGTGCTGCCCGACGGGGTGGCCCGCGTCAACGACACCACCGCGGCCGCGCTGCGCGCCACCAACTCCTACGGGCTGATGGAGCCACCGCTGGTCGAGGCCAGCCTGGTGTCGCGGATCCCCGAGCAGGTATACGTCTCCCCGCTGCCGGACAAGGCGCTCGACATCCTGCTGCGCGAAGAGGACCCGACGCTGTGCTGGTCGTGGCAGCGGATCGCCGGCGACCAGGCGCCGAAGACCACGATCATCGCCGGCCGGCGGCTTCCGATCGCCGTGTCGGCGCTGAACACCGGCATCGACCAGATCACCGGGAATTCGACGGTCTATGTCGACGGCGGACAGTTCATCCGGCTGCAGTCGCCCGATCCGCGCTACGGCGAGAGCCTCTACTACATCGATCCGCAGGGTGTCCGCTACGGCATCCCCGACGAGGACACCGCCAAGAGCCTCGGGCTGACCGGTCCGCAGACCGCGCCCTGGCAGGTGGTGAGCCTGCTGGTCGACGGGCCGGTGCTGTCCAAGCAGGCGGCGCTGGTCGAACACGACACGCTGCCCGGCAACCCGCAACCCCGCAGGGTCGGTGACCCGACGGGGGTCGCCGGGGCGCCGGCACCAACCCCGGGCGGAGGCGGCTGATGACGACGAAGAAGTACACCCCCATCACCAAACGCGGGCCGCGGCTGACCCCCGGGGAGATCACCGTGACCCCGCCCGACGACCTCGGTGTGGAGATCCCGCCGTCGGGAATGCAGAAGGCGCTGCCCTGGGTGATGGGCGGCTGCATGCTCGGGATGATCGCGATCATGATCTTCACCGGTGTGCGCCAGCTGTCGCCCTACATGCTGATGATGCCGCTGATGATGATCATGGGCACCGTCGGATTCATGGCCGGTGGCGGTTCGGGCGGCAAGAAGGTCCCCGAGATCAACGCCGACCGCAAGGAGTACCTGCGCTATCTGGCCGGGCTGCGCACCCGCGTCACCTCGTCGGCGGCCGCCCAGGTCACCTTCTTCAACTACCACGCCCCGCATCCGGACGATCTGCTCTCGATCGTCGGAACCCACCGGCAGTGGTCGCGGCAGGCGAACAACGACTTCTACGCCGCCGTGCGCATCGGTCTGGGCGCGGAGGCCGCCGTCGACCGGCTGCTCAAGCCGTCGGTGACGGGCGACCTCGCCGGCCCGCAGGCCGCGCCGCAGCCCCACCTCGAGCCGGTCAGCCACATGTGGGTGACCAAGTTCCTGCGCACCCACGGCCTGATCCACGACTGCCCGAAACTCGTTCAGCTGCGCACGTTTCCGACCGTGGCGATCGGCGGCGACGAAGCGGGCGCGGCCGCGTTGCTCGCCGCGATGATCTGCCATCTCGCGGTCTTCCATCCGCCGGATCTGCTCCAGATGCGGGTGTTGATGGACAATCCCGAGGATCCCGAGTGGAACTGGGTCAAGTGGCTGCCGCATGTGCAGCACCAGACCGACACCGACGCCGCCGGTGCCACCCGGATGGTGTTCACCCGTCCCGACGGCCTGTCCGATCTCACCGCCCGTGGACCGCACACCGCCGACGCCGCTCCCGGCGGCCCGTACGTGGTGGTGATCGACCTGACCGGCGGCCGCGCCGGGTTCCCGGTCGACGGCCGCGCCGGCGTCACTGTGCTCACTCTGGGCAACCACAACGGTTCGGTGTACCGGATCCGCGTCGCACCCGACGGCACCGCCGACGACCGGCTGCCCAACCAGTCGTTCCGGCGGGTCACCGACACCACTGACCGGATGACGCCCGGTCAGGCGGGGCGTATCGCGCGCAAGCTCGCCGGCTGGTCGATCACCGGCACGATCATCGACAAGAACGTGCGGGTGCAGAAGAAGGTCGCCACCGAGTGGCACCAGCTGGTCGGGGCACAGACGGTCGAGGAGGTGACCCCGGCGCGGTGGCGGATGTTCAGCGACACCGACCGCGACCGGTTGCGGATCCCGTTCGGTCACGAACTCAAGACCGGCGACATCATGTACCTCGACATCAAGGAGGGCGCCGAGTTCGGCGCCGGGCCGCACGGGATGCTCATCGGCACCACCGGATCCGGCAAGTCCGAATTCCTGCGGACGCTGATCCTGTCGTTGGCCGCTACGCACCATCCCGACCAGGTGAATCTTCTCCTGACCGACTTCAAGGGCGGCTCGACGTTCCTCGGCATGGAGAAGCTGCCGCACACCGCGGCGGTGGTCACCAACATGGAGGAGGAGGCCGAGCTGGTCAGCCGGATGGGGGAGGTGCTGACCGGTGAACTCGACCGCAGGCAGTCCATCCTGCGCCAGGCCGGACTCCAGGTGGGCGCGGCGGGTGCCCTGTCCGGTGTCGCCGAGTACGAGAAGCACCGCGAGCGCGGCGCCGACCTGCCGCCGCTGCCGACGTTGTTCGTCGTCGTCGACGAGTTCGCCGAACTCCTGCAGAACCATCCGGACTTCATCGGGCTGTTCGACCGCATCTGCCGCGTCGGCCGGTCACTGCGCGTGCACCTGCTGCTGGCGACGCAGTCGTTGAACACCGGCGGCGTCCGCATCGACAAGCTCGAACCCAACCTGACGTACCGCATCGCGTTGCGCACCACCAGTTCGGCGGAGTCCAAGGCGGTGATCGGCACACCGGAGGCGCAGTACATCACCAACAAGGAGAGCGGCGTCGGCTTCCTGCGGGTCGGCATGGAGGACCCCGTGAAATTCCACAGCGTCTACACCGGAACCGCGTACGAACCGACGAAGCCGGTTCAAGAGGACGGTGAACCGAAACCGCGTGCCGCGTCGGCGAACAAGGTGCGCATCCACCGCTTCACCGCGGCCCCGGTCTTCGACACCGCGGTGACGTCGTGACGTCCAGCGAGCAGAAAGTGCTGCGCGAGGTCGTCCTCGAGCAGCTGACCACCGGCGAGATCCGCGCCTACCGGATGTGGCTGCCGCCGCTGACCGATCCGACACCGGTCAACGAACTGGTGGAGCGGGACCACCAGCGCAGGCCGCTGCGGTTCGGGCTCGGGATCATGGACGAGCCGCGCCGCCACCGCCAGGAGGTCTGGGGTGTCGACGTCTCGTCGGCCGGCGGCAACATCGCCGTCGGCGGCGCCCCGCAGACCGGCAAGTCCACCTTCCTGCAGACCCTGATGCTGTCGGCCGCCGCCACCCATTCACCGCGCGACGTGCAGTTCTACTGCGTCGACCTGGGCGGCGGCGGTCTGATGTACCTCGAGGACCTGCCCCACGTCGGCGGCGTCGCCACCCGCGCCGAACCCGACCGGGTCAATCGCGTGGTCGCCGAGGTCAAGGCGGTGCTGCGGCAGCGTGAGCGCACGTTCAAGGAGTTCCGGGTCGGGTCGATCGCGTCGTACCGGCAGATGCGTCAGGACCCGGCCAATCCGGCCGCCGCAGATCCGTTCGGCGATGTGTTCCTGGTGATCGACGGGTGGCCGGCGTTCGTCGCCGAGTTCCCCGACCTGGAGCCGGTGGTGCAGGACCTCGCCGGCCAGGGCCTGGCCTTCGGCGTGCACGTGATCATCTCGACGCCGCGCTGGACGGAGCTGAAGTCCAGGGTCCGCGACTACCTCGGCACCAAGATCGAATTCCGGCTCGGTGACGTGAACGAGACGCAGATCGACCGCATCACCCGCGAGATTCCCGCCAACCGTCCCGGCCGGGCGGTCTCGCTGGAAAAGCACCACCTGATGATGGGGGTGCCGCGGCTGGACGGGGTGCACAGCGCCGCGGACATCGTGCCCGCGATGTCGGCTGCGGTCTCGCGCATCGCCGCGCAGTACACCGACCGCGCGCCGCAGGTGCGGGTGCTTCCGGAACGGGTCTACCTCCACGAGCTCGATCCGAACCCGCCCACGCCCGACGCCGACTACCGGACCCGGTGGACGGTGCCGCTCGGGTTGCGGGAGTCCGATCTCAGCGTCGCGTACAACCAGATGCATTCGACGCCGCACCTGCTGATCTTCGGGGCGCCCAAATCCGGCAAGACGACCATCGCGCACGCGGTGGCGAAGGCGATCTGTGCCCGCAACAGCCCGAAACAGGTGCGGTTCATGCTGGCCGACTACCGGTCGGCCCTGCTGGACGCGGTGCCGCAGAGCCACCTGCTGCAGGCGGGCGCGGTGAACCGCAACCACGCCTCGCTGGAGGTCGCGGTCAAGGCGCTCGCGCAGAATCTCAAGGACCGGCTGCCGCCGCCGGACCTGACCACCGCACAGCTGCGGTCACGGTCCTGGTGGACCGGTCCTGACGTCGTGCTGCTGGTCGACGACTGGCACATGATCGTCGCCGCGTCGGGCATGCTCTCGCCGATGGCGCCGTTGGCCCCGCTGTTGCCGGCGGCTGCGGACATCGGTCTGCACATCGTGGTGACGTGCCAGATGAGCCAGGCGCACCGCGCCACGATGGACAAGTTCGTCGGTGCCGCCTACGGCGCCGGGACGCCGACGCTGTTCCTCTCCGGAGAGAAGACGGAGTTCCCGTCCAACGAGATCAAGCTCCGTAAACGTCCTCCTGGCCAGGCGCTTCTGACCTCTCCGGACGGCAAGGAGGTCGTCCAGGCGGCCTATGTCGACCCCCCTGAGGATCCACCGGAGGAAGAAGTGTTCGCACCACCTCCGGGGGCCGGTTAGTATCTAACAAGAGCCGCAGCAACGTGGTAGCCACGCCGCTAGCAAAGGTTCGGGGGATACGTCGAGTGACGGATGTGTAGATTCCACCCGCCGATCGCACGACGTTTGTCCCGCTCAGCAGGTATTTGAGAAGGAGAAGCGCAATGCAACCTTTGGAACACAATCCCGGTGCAGCAGGCGTCGGCGGCCAGGTCGTCGCAAACGGCGCCAGGGGTCTGGCCGGCGGTACCGCCGCCACCGCCGCAGTGACCGCTCTGGTGCCTGCTGGCGCGGACGAGGTGTCGGCGATGGCCGCCGCCACGTTCGCCGCCGAGGGCGCCGAGACGCTCGCCATCAACACCTTCGCCCAGGAGGAACTGTCCCGCGCGGGCGCCGCCTTCATCGAGATCGCCGGGCTCTACGCGGCGACCGATTCCGCCAACGCCAGCACGTTCTGACAGGTCGACGGCGCGCGTAGCGGAGAATTCAGCGGAGTCATCGTAGATGCCAGTCTCGGGTATCCCCCTTCCCCCGACCTGGGTGGCCATGCCACCCGAGGTCAACACCGCACGGTTGATGGCGGGAGCGGGCCCGGCGCCGATGCTCCAGGCCGCCGCCGGCTGGGAGGGGTTCGCCCTGCTGCTGGAGACTCAGGCAGACGAGCTCGCCGCCAGTTTGAGCAATCTCGCATCGCTGTGGAGCGGGACGGCAAGCGAGCGCGCCATCCAGGCGACGATGCCCACCATCATGTGGCTGCGCACCACCGCGGCGCAGGCGATGAAGCGCGCGCTGCAGGCGACGAATCAGGCAAACTCCTACACCCTTGCAATGGCAACTACACCGCCGTTGCCGGAGATCGAGCAGAACCACATCACGCACGGCGTCCTGGAGGCCACGAACTTCCTCGGCATCAACACCGTGCCGATCGGGCTGAACGAGTTCGACTACTTCGTGCGGATGTGGAACCAGGCCGCCGGGGCGATGGACGTCTATCAGGCCGAGACGCAGATGAACTCGTTGTTCGAGCCGATCCTGCCGCTCAAGCCGATCGTGATTCCGGGCATCGGGGAGAGCGGCGCGTCGGCACAGGCCGCGCTGGCCGCGGCCCGCGCACCGATGGGTGCCGCCCGCAACGCGGTCATCGCCAAGGTCAGTGCGCAGGGCAAGCTCGAATCGGCCAAGCTCGGCGCGGGCCGTGCGATGGCGGTGGGGCACAAGGCGGGCGAGCAGGCGCAGAGCACGGCGCAGAAGTCCGAGGACGGTGCGTCGCAGCTGATGGGTTCGAGCCAGCAGCTGCAGCAGGGCATGCAGATGGGCGTCCAGATGGCGACGCAGGTGGGATCGACGGTCGCTCAGATCCCGCAGCAGATGGGTCAGATGGTCCAGACGCCGATGCAGATGCTGACCCAACCGCTGCAGCAGATGTCGTCGGTGTTCGGTCAGATGGGCGGACTGGGCGAGCGCAACGCCCAGATGGGTCTGATCGGGGCGAGCCCGCTGTCGAACCATCCACTCGCCGGTGGGTCGGGGGCCAGTTCCGGTTCCGGACTGGTGCGCGCGGCGTCGTTGCCGGGCGCGGGCGGCACCTCGGCGAGGACACCGCTGATGTCGAATCTGGTCGGTAAGGACCTCGACATGACGCCGGTGCCGGTAGGCGCCGGCGTGGGCCCCGGCGTGGTGTCCGCGGGTCTGGCTCCGGTCGGCGGCAGCGGGGTCGGCGGCGGCATGGGTCCGATGATGGGCGGCCAGCAGGCGGCGAAGAGCGGGGGCTCCAAGACGGGACTGACCGCTCCCGCGCCACTGGCGCACGACTTGAACGAGGACGAAGGCGACGACTGGTAGTCACCACCACCAGCAACCCACCACCGACTTCCCGGTCACACGGCCGGAAGACTCGCCATTTCCCTTGGTGAGGACACAGGAAAAGAAGGAATGTATCCAGCATGGCAATGAATACCGATATTGCTGTCCTCGCCAAGGAGGCCAGCAACTTCGAACGAATCTCTGGCGAGTTGCAGGGTGTCCGCGCACAGGTCGAGTCGACGGCCGGTGGCCTGACGGCGATCTGGCAGGGCCAGGCCGGCACCGCGGTGCAGGCCGCACTGCAGCGCTACCAGGAAGCGGCGCAGGCGCAGGTCCAGGCGCTCAACGACATCTCGTCGAACATCGCGATCTCGGGCACGCAGTACGGCTCGACCGACGATGACCAGGCCGCGGCGATCGCCGGCAACATGAACATCAACGGCTGATCCAGCCGACGACCAGGAACGGAGAAACCAATGTCGCAACAGGTATGGAATTTCGGCGCCATCCGCGGCGGTATCAGCGAGGTGCAGGCCGCTGTCGGCGTCACCGACGGACTGCTCGACGAGGGCAAGGCATCGCTGGCCGCGCTGGCCTCGGTCTGGGGCGGTGCGGGTTCGGACGCATACCAGGCCGTGCAGGCCCGCTGGGACAGCACCTCGGCCGAGCTGAACTCGGCGCTGCAGAATCTGGCCCACACCATGGAAGAGGCCACCGGTTCGATGGAGGGCACGGAGCAGGCCGTCACCGGCATGTTCTGATCTTCGCCGCGCGAGGTGGGTGGACGAGGCGGGCCGCGCGGGCCCGGCCGACTCCGCCCACCTTCTGCGGTTTCGCGTCAACCAACCATTGAGAGGTTCACATGTCGGCCGACTATGACAGGTTGTTCCACAACCCGGACGCCGCTCAGACGCCCGACGAAGCGACCGTGCACGTGGATCGCGACGCCATCCTGAAGGGCAACACGACCGGCGCGGCGGGCACCACCGGCGCGCCGGGCACCGCGGGCGCCGCCGGCGCAGGCGCTCCGGCCACCCCGGTCCCGGCCGCGGACACCGGCCGCAATGACACCGCGGCGGCCCCGCCGCCCATGCCGATCACGCCGCCGCGCACCCAGTCCGCGCCGCCGCCACGGCAGGCCGAGATCACCCACCAGATCCCGCCGACCACCGCCGCACCCGGTCCGGCGCCCGGCCCCCAGCACCAGCGCCCGCAGAACGGCCTGATGCGCGCCCCGCAGACGAACCTTCCCGGCGGCGCCCGGTTCGAGGTGCCGCACACCGCCCCGGCCCCGGCGCCGCGTCCGGCGCCGCCGCCGTCGCCCTCCCAGCACTTCGCCGAGTCCCCGCCCGAGGTGAACTGGCAGACCGGCCAGCCGCCCATGCAACCCGCCCCGACCTCCGCTGCGGCCATGGGTAACCACCGCGCCATCGACGCCCTTTCCCACGTCGGCGTGAAGTCCGCGGTGAAGATGCCGTCGCAGCGCGGCTGGCGGCACGTCCTCTACCTGCTGACGCGCATCAACCTGGGTCTGTCACCCGACGAGCTCTACGAGATGGATCTGCATGCGCGCATCCGGCGCAACGCCCGCGACAGCTACCAGATCGGCGTCCTCGGCCTGAAGGGCGGCGTGGGCAAGACGTCGGTCACCGTCGCGCTCGGCTCGGCGCTGGCCAAGGTCCGCGGCGACCGCATCCTCGCGATCGACGCCAACCCCGACGGCGGCAACCTGGCCGACCGGGCCGGCCGCCAGTCCGCCGCGACGGTCGCCGACCTGCTGTCGGACAAGGATCTGGCCCGCTACAACGACATCCGCGCCTACACCAGCATGAACGGCGCCAACCTCGAGGTGCTGTCCTCCGAGGAGTACAGCCAGGCGCGCCGCGAGTTCAACGACGAGGACTGGCAGGGGGCGACCAACGTCGTCTCCCGCTACTACAACCTCGTGCTGGCCGACTGCGGTGCGGGCCTGTTCCAGCCGGCGTCGCGTGCGGTGCTCAAGACGGTCTCCGGGCTCGTCATCGTGGCGAGTGCGTCCATCGACGGCGCCCGCCAGGCCGCGGTCACGATGGACTGGATGCGGCAGAACGGCTACCAGGATCTGCTGGGCCGTTCGTGCGTCGTGATCAACCACGTGACGCCGGGGAAACCGAACATCGACGTGGCCGATCTTGTTGCGCAATTCGAGCGTCACGTCCAGCCCGGCCGTGTCATCGTTCTGCCGTGGGACAAGCACATCGCGGCGGGCACCGAGATCCAGCTGGAGCTGCTGGACAAGACCTTCCAGCGCCGGATCATCGAGTTGGCGGCCGCCTTGTCTGACGACTTCGACAGGCTCGAACGCCGTTGACCGCTACCGCACCGAGCTCAGCCACAGGGTCGACCGGCGGGTCGAGCGTCACCCCGGGGCGGCAGTCCACCACCCGGGTGACGGTGCTGACCGGGCGGCGGATGACCGACCTGGTCCTGCCGGCCGCGGCGCCTATCGAGACCTACATCGACGACACCGTCGCCGTGCTGGCCGAGATCCTCGAGGACACTCCCAAGGACGTGCTCGCCGGATTCGACTTCGCCGCTCAGGGGGTCTGGGCGTTCGCGCGGCCCGGCGCGCCGCCGCTGAAGGCCAGTGAATCGCTCGACGACGCCGGAGTGGTGGACGGTTCGCTGCTGACCCTGGTGTCGGTGAGCCGCACCGAGCGCTACCGGCCGCTGGTCGAGGACGTCATCGATGCGATCGCGGTGCTGGACGAATCGCCGGAGTTCGACCGCAGCGCGCTGCACCGCTTCGTCGCGATCTGCGTGCCCGCGGTCGCGGTCGCGATCACCGTGATCTCCCTGCTGTCCTGGAACCGCACCGGCCAGAGCCTGTGGTGGGCGCTGGCGCTCGCGCTGTTCGGGTTGGCGCTGTTGGGCGGCAGTCTGCTCGCCCAGAGCCGCTTCGCCAACATCGACATGGCCGAGAGTCTGCTCGTCGCGTCCGCGCCGGTGCTGGCCGGCGCAGCGGCGCTGGCGGTACCACTGCCCAACGGTGTCGGATCGCTCGGTGCACCGCAGGTGGCGGGCGCCGGTGCGGTGGTGCTGCTGCTCACGCTCGCCACCCGGGGCGGTCCCCGACGGCGGGCGGAGATCGCCGCGTTCCTCGCCGTCGCGGCCACCGCGCTGACCGCGGCGGCCATCGCCTACGGCTACGGCTGGGCCTACTGGGTGCCCGCGGGCGCGGTGGCCTTCGGCCTGATCGTGGTCACCAACGCCGCGAAGATGACGGTCGCGGTGGCCCGGATCGCGCTGCCGCCGATTCCGGCCCCCGGTGAGACGGTCTCCAACGACGAACTGCTGGACCCGGTGACCACCCGTGAACTCACCGACGAGGAGACGCCGACCTGGCAGGCGATCATCGCGTCCGTCCCCGAGTCCGCTGCGCGCCTGCAGGAGCGCAGCGTGCTGGCCAAACAGCTGCTCGTCGGATTCCTCACCGCGGGTGCGCTGACCCTTGCGGTCGGCGCGATCGCCGTCGTGGTGCAGGGCCACTTCTTCATCCACAGCCTGGTCGTCGCGGGTCTGGTCGCGGCCATCTGCGGCTTCCGGTCCCGCCTCTACGCCGAACGCTGGTGCGCCTGGGCGCTGCTCGCGGTGACGGTCGCGGTGCCCACCGGTGTGATGGTGCGGCTGTGTCAGTGGTATCCCGACGACGCCTGGCTGGTCCTGGCCGTCTACGGCGCGCTCGGTGCTGTCGCGCTGATCGTCATCGGCGCCACCGACGGTGTGCGCCGCCTGTCCCCGGTGACCAAGCGGATCCTCGAATTGCTCGACGGCGCCGCGATCGCCGCGGTGATCCCGTTGCTGCTGTGGATCGCCAGTGTCTACGACCTGCTGCGCAACCTGCGGTTCTAGACCGTTTCACCTGCGGGCCGCAACACGAACTCGACAAGCACGTCGGTCATCGCGGTGATGGCGCCGCGGGCGAGCACCTCGTAGCCGTGCGTGCTCAGCGTCGGCAGACACAGCAGTCCGGCCCGCGGGGTGAGGCCACTGGCCTTGGCGTGTGAGGCGTCGGACTCGAACGCGCCGAGCACCGCGGCCTGCGGGGCGAGACCGCGATCGGTCGCGATCTGCATCAACCGGTCGGCGACATCTTTGTCGTAGACGCACTCCGCGTCGCTGTAGGCGACGATCGGGCCACCGCTGCACGTGGTGTCGTACTCCTGCTCGGTGGGGCCCACCTCGAGGGCGATGGTCAGTTCACCGGGCAGCGTCCGGCTGGCGTAGGAGCCGCCCACGCCGCCGATCTCCTCGTTGGTGGTGAACACGAAGTACACGTCGGTGGCCGGCCGGGTGCCCGTCTCGCGCAGTCGGCGGGCGGTCTGCAGCAGGGCGGCGCACGGCGCCCGGTCGTCCATGAAATAGCACGCGAGGTAGTCGCCGAACTCGAAGAGGTTCCGCTTGCTGCGGTCCACGCACACCCGGGTGCCGGGATGCACGCCGGCAGCCGCCAGTTCGTCGGGTGTGCGCCCGGTGAAGACGTACACGTGCGTCCAGTCCAGTGCCATGTCGCCCTGATCGGGTTTGGTCTCCCAGATCCGCCGGCTCTCCTTGGTGGTGTGCTCGGAGCCCAGCGTGAGCACGGCGGTCAGTGTCTCGCGATCGCCGAGGACGGCGACCGGTCCCAGCCCGAAGTTGCCCGGGTACATGGTGCCGAGCGGCGTCAGGTGCAGCGATCCGTCCGGCTCCACGCGTTTGACAAGCATCGAGAGTTCGTCGAGGTGTGCCAGCAGCCGGGTGCCCGCGCCGTCGCCGGTGTCACTGCGGACCACCCCGACGAGGTTGCGCGCTTCGTCGACCCAGAGGTCGTCGACGTACGGTTCTAGCTCGCGCCGGCAGATGTCGCGTACGGCGTCCTCCTGCCCGCACGGACCGTAGGTCCACAACAGTTCCTGCAGGAGTTCGCGGGGGTAACCGGTCACCTCAGCTATATTGCAGGCCCGTGCGCAGGGCGATGGCCTGCTTCACGCCGACGTCGGTGACGACGTCGAGCGGAGTCGGATCACCCGGGGCGCTGCCGAATTCGATACGGGCGACGGCGGGACCCTCCGTGAACAGCAGCACGGTCATGTCCTTTGTGCCGTCCGACGACACGCCGCTGATGACGGTCCCGTCGGTGCCCACCGGCGACGGGGCCGGGGTGCCGCCCGACAGGGTGTTGCCGATGGCCTGCACGCTGGCGTCGAGGGCGGCTTTCGCCGCCGCGGGGTCGGGCAGGACGTTGATGGTGACTCCGATGGCGCGGGTGTCGTCCTGGTTGACGAACAACGCAGAGACGCCTTTGCCGCCGCGGCGGTTGGGCACCGTGGACCGCAGCACGAACTGCTCGGTGTCGGTGCTGATGTCGGCGGGCTGGACCAGCAGCCGGGAGTAGTCCGTCGCTGCGGCGTTCTCCTTCGGCGCGGAGGTGGGAGCCGAGGTGGTGGGGGCCATCGGCGGCAGTCCGGTGCCGGTGGAGGGCGGGGACGACGGACCCGGAGCACATCCACTCAGGCCGAGCGTGAGAACGACCGCTGCGCCTGCCGCGGCTCGGAGCACGACCGACTTGTTGCTTGAAGAGCCCATAACTATCCGCTGAAACCCCATCACGTCCAAAAACTGAGAATATACTGAACAGAGTGTCCACTAAAGATGGTACGCGGCCCGTCGCGGAGGTGGCAATCGCCGCGACCCCGCCGGTACGCCGCGGCCGGCCGAGGAACGCCGAGCTGCGCGACGCCGTGCTGCGCGCGGCCGCAGACCTTGCGCTGGCGGGTGGTGACAGCACGGTCAGCATCGACGCGATCGCCAAGCGCGCGGCCGTCAGCCGCACCACCATCTACAAGTGGTGGCCGTCCGCGGCGGCGATCGTGCTGGAAGGTCTGCTGGACCGGATGCGCTCGTCGATCACGCCGCCGGGCGGCAGCTCCGCCCGGGAGGCGGTCGACCACCAGTTGCGTGCCCTCAACGCGATCCTGTCCGACGCCACCACCGGCCCGCTGTTCCGCAGCGTCATCGCTGCGGCGAGTTCGAACGCCGAACTGGCCGCCGCGCTGCTGGGCGAGTGGCTGCTGCCGCGCCGCGCCGCGGTGCGATCGGTCCTGCTCGAGGCTGTCGCCGCGGGCGACCTGCGCCCCGATCTGGATGTCGATGTGATGGTCGACGCGTTGTTCTCCCCGCCGTACTACCGGCTGATGTTCGCCATGCCCGCCATGGACGACGCGGCGCTGACCCGACTCCTCGACACCGTGTGGCGCGGATCGGTCACCAACTGAGCGCCGCCCGGCCTAGAGTCGGAGCCATGAAGCGCGCGGTGCGACGACTCGCCGGGGCGGCTCTCTGCGCGGCAGCCCTTGCCGCGACGGGCACCGCCGTCACCCCCGCCGTGAGCGGCGCGTGCCTGCCCGGCGAAACGGGCGTGACCAACGGATGCGCGCCGTTCTGTGTACCCGGCAAGTACCTCGACATGAGCACCGGCCTGTGCACGCCGGCGCCCTTCCCGGTGCCCCCGGGGTCGGGACCGCTGCCGCCGGCGGGGACGATCCCGCCTTCCCCGTACTGAGCGCGCTGGACTGGGGGGCCCGCCGCACGGTGACGTCGGCTCCCGCCTCGACCGGGTTGTAGATTGCCAAACCGCGACATATCCCGACGCCACGCGTGGTTCGGTCACCGGGCTCCTCTCGCTGGCGTGCTGCCACCGGACAGCGTCCGGTGCCGATGCGCAACCCTTTGGTTCATCCAACTCGAGATCGCCTGGGGTTGCGCCGATCTACCCGACTGCTGGAAGCACTCCGAGTTGTGTGAGCACGGCGGCCATGTCCAGGTAGGCCCGTTCACAAACCAGATCGCCGTCCTCGAATTCGAAGATTCCCAAGACCTGTACCTCGAAGCGGTTGCCGGTGGGGGGAATTCCCGCCCACTCACCCTGGTGCGTGCCTCCGATGGTGCCCTCGACGAGCACTGCGTCGTCCAAGTGGCGTAGTCGTAGGGTCTCGGCATGCAGATCCGGGAAACCGTGCATCAGGTCCCCCAGCAATTGCCGGACGGCATCCGCACCGTCGCTGGGCTCGCCGTTGACCTCGTAGCGTGGACGGCGGAAGGTCTCGATCGTGGCTTCGACGTCGTGGTGGTTCTCCACCAGGATGTGCCTTGTGACAATCGCTTCGCGACGTTCGCGAAGGCCGGCGACGGCGTCGACCGATGTCATGGTGCCCCCTATGCCCAACGGCCAGTTCGACGGTGTAGAGAATAGGACGGATCCGGATCTGTCGGAGCGTTTTCGCATTGGACGATCACCCCCGGGGGACTCCTGCTGCGACCGCCGTACCGCCTCGTTCTCGCGGTGAGATCTCCTGGGCCAAGGAGTTCTTCGCGGAGTTCGAACGCGACGGCGGGGAGAGCGCAACGGTTCGGATCTCCCCGCATCGCACGGGCGAACAAGATCCTCGACCTGACCCGCGCCTACGGCATCGAGGTGTCCGATTTCGACGACGAGGCCGTGCACGTGCCCCGCCGTCAGACACCTACCACTTCTGAGGCTAGGTTCCGCAGAAGGTGCGGTAGGTCCCGAAGTCGCCGGGGGCCGGCTCGGCGTAACGCTCGAGGCCCGGCCGCACCTCGAACGGTCGGGTGACGGCATCAAGCAGTTGCTCGACCGGCGCGAGGTCGCCCGCGGTCGCCGCGGTCAGCGCCTCCTCGACGAGGTGATTGCGTGGGATGTAGATCGGATTGACGCGGTCCATGGCGTCTGCGTCGGGGTGCAGCGCCCGCCAGCGGTTCAGCCAGGCGTCGAAACCGGCCAGGTCGAGGAACAGCCCGCGCGCCGGCTCGGCGTCGCCGCGGGCCGCCTCGGCCAGCGCCCGGAAGAACGACGTGTAGTCGATGTGGCTCTGCTGCAACAGCTCCGGCAGGTCCGCGATCAGCGGTGCCGCGGCGTCGCTGTCGGTGTGCGCGAGCCCCAGCTTCGCTGCCATCCCGCCGGTGTAGGCGGCCTCGTAGCGGGTGCGCAGCGCGCCCAGGGAGCGCTCCGCGATCGCGATCGCCTCCTCGACGTCCTCAGCGAACAGCGGCAGCAGCGTCTCGGCGAAGCGCGCGAGGTTCCACGCGATGATCGCCGGCTGGTTGCCGTAGGCGTAGCGGCCCCAGGAGTCGATGGAACTGAACACCGTCGCGGGGTCGTAGGCCTCCATGAAGGCGCACGGCCCGTAGTCGATGGACTCGCCGGAGATGGTCGTGTTGTCGGTGTTCATCACCCCGTGTACGAAGCCGACGAGCATCCACTGGGCGACGAGTTCGGCCTGTGCGGCGACGACGGCGTCGTAGAGCGCCACGTACGGATTCTCGGCCGAGGCCGCATCGGGATGGTGTCGCGCAATCGCGAAATCGGCGAGGCGGCGCAACACGTCACGATCGCCGGACGCCGCCGCGTACTGGAAGCTGCCGACCCGCAGGTGGCTGCTGGCGATCCGCGCGAGCACCGCGCCCGGCAGCGCCGTCTCCCGCTGCACCCGCCGACCGGTGGCCACGACGGCGAGCGAACGCGTCGTCGGGATTCCGAGGGCGTGCATCGCCTCGCTGACGATGTACTCCCGCAACATCGGCCCCACGGCGGCCAGTCCGTCGCCGGCCCGGGCGAACGGGGTGTGGCCGGAGCCCTTCAGGTGCAGATCCCGGACACACCCGCCCGTGTCGACGAGCTCGCCGAGGAGCAGTGCGCGACCGTCACCCAATCGCGGTGCGTAGCCGCCGAACTGGTGACCGGAGTACGCCTGCGCCACCGGAGTGGCGCCGCTGGGAACCGCGTTGCCGACCAGCAGCCGCACCCCCTCGGGGGTGCGCAACCAGTCGGCGTCGAGGCCCAACCCGGCAGCCAGGCGCTCGTTGAGCACCAGTAGCTGCGGATCGGGGGCCTCTTCGGCTCGCCAGCGGAGCGCCATCTCCGGCAACTCCCGCGCGAAGCGGTCGTCGAGCACCAGGGCGGGCAGGGAGGAAACGCTCACCCCATCCAGCCTACGGAGCCGTTATGTCTTGTCCGGATCGATCGCGTCCTTGAGCTTGCCCATGACGCCCTTCTCGGTGCCGAAGGCCGGCGGCCGCGGCTCGCCGAGGGAGCCGTCATAGGTGACGTAGAGCTTGGGGTCCGGCGGCGGACCGGACTGCCGGTCGCCGAGCGGTTGCGGGTCGGCGAGGAACTTGCCGGTGTGTACGCCGTCGGGCAGCATGCCGTGGGCCCAGCGGCCCTTGTCGGCGTCGGCGCCGTCGGACAGGTGCCACAGCGTGCTGGCGTGCTCGTCGTACTCCTCGTCGAACAGATCGTTCGGTGCGATGACGCCCTCCAGTCCGTCGGCCTGCAGTTCCTCGATCGCCGCCAGCCACATGTTCTGGTGGTAGGTGTCACGGGCCAGGTTGAACTTCAGCATCGCCTTGACGCCCGGATCGTCGGTCATGTGCCACAGCCGTGCGGTCTGCACCCGGCCCTGCGCTTCAGCGGTCACGTTGGCGTAGAAGTCGGCCAGCAGGTTGCCCGATGCGGTCACGTAGCGGCCGTTCCACGGCACACCCTGGCTGTCCGAGAGGGTGGGCGCCCCACCGGTCATGATGGCCTGCTGCGGATCCATGCCGCCCATCACCGCGGCGACGACCGGATCACCGAGAGCGTTCTCGGTGGCGTTGGTGGCCGGGGCGCTCTCCAGCAGCCGCGCGATCATGGTGGCGATCATCTCGACGTGACCGATCTCCTCGGTCGCGATGTCCATGATCAGGTCCTTGTACTTGCCCTTCATGCGACAGTTCCAGCCCTGCATGAGGTACTGCATGGTCACGGTCATCTCGCCGTAGGCGCCGCCGAGCAGTTCCTGCAGCTTGGCCGCGTACACCGGATCGGGCTTTTCGGGCTTGACATCGAATTGCATGTAGTCGGTGTGACGAAACATGAAGACTCCAAATGAATGGTTATTAAGGGCCGCGCGACGCGACCACCCCGACGTGCCGCGCCTTCTCCACGGCCGACTCCGCGATACCCGGGGTTAGGGCAGGCAAACATCTCGTTCGACTCTCACAGGGGAGTTTCTCTCCAACGTTTGGATCCCTCCGCCGCGGGCACACGCACGCCCACGAAAGGAGTCCTCCATGAGCGCATCTCTCGCGGACCAGAGCGTCGACGACCTGGGTGGGCCGCACAGCGTGCTGGCGCGCCAGAAGCGCGACCACGTCGAACTCGACCAGCTGCTGCACCGCATCGACGAGGCGGACGGCGCCACACGGCAGGAGTACCTGACGCGGTTGTGCCGCTTGGTGTTTCCGCACGCGTTCGCCGAGGAGTCAGTGCTGTGGCCGGCGATCCGCAGGTGGGTCCCCCAGGGTGAGCCGCTCACCCTGGAGATCGAACGCGAACACCAGGAGATCAACGAACTGTTCACCGAACTGGAGAAGCTGCCGTCGGACGACCCGGAACACCGCCGGCTCTGGGAGCGCATCAAAACACTTCTGCGCGAGGACGTCCGGGACGAAGAAGACCGGTTGCTGCCCATGCTGCAGGACGCCCTCGACCGCGATGCGCTGGTGCGCCTCGGCTGGGCATGGGAGGCGGTCAGGCGCGTCTCCCCGACCAGGCCGCACCCCGTCGTCGCCCGGCGTCCACCCGGCAACGTCGCCGCGGCCGCACCGCTGACCGTGCTGGACCGGACCCGCGATCAGCTCGACCGGGCGGCCCGGCGGTCGACCGGACGGGCGGGCGCGATGCTCGGGTCGGCCAGTGCGGGCCTCGCGCGGGTGGCCGGCGTCGTCGAGCACGTGCCGCCGTTCACCCGCGGCGAGGACCCGAGCACCCGGTCATCGCGGCGATCGGAGAAGCAGGACTAGCGGGTCAGGACTGGTCGGGGGAAGCGGCGCCCTGGTCCTCGGCGTCGCGCACACCCTCCGGCGGTGGCGTCGAGTAACCCGGGCTCGCCGGCGGCACCTGCTGGCCGGTCTGGTCGTCATCCTGCGTCGGCTCCGGTGAGCTCACTGGTCCTCCTCGTGGAAAGTGGTGTCGCGGCAAGGGCTACCCGGGGGCGCCGACGGGAAACCCGGCATAAGTCGCGCTGTGGTGGGGAACACCCACCGCAATGTCCTCCGACCTGCACGACGACGACGCGATCATCGTCGGGGCCGGTCCGTGCGGGCTGGCCATCGCCCGACAGCTCCGCCACCAACACCAGATCGATGCGCTGGTCGTCGACCGGGCGCACACCCCTGCGTCGTCCTGGCGCGCCCGCCCCGACGGATTCCGGCTCAACACCTGCGGGTTCTGGTCGCACCTACCCGGCCAGCGCATCCCGGCCCGGCACGGGCGCTGGCCCGGACGCGACGCCATGGTCGGCTACTTCGACGACTACGTGCGACGGCAGGGTCTGCGGTTGCAGTTCGGTGTCACGGTCGTCCGGCTCGACCGCGACGACGGCCGCTGGCTGGTGACCACCGAGGACGGTAGCGCGCACGCGCGGGCGGTCATCGTGGCGAGCGGGAACTACCACACTCCGGCGCTGCCGCCGTGGCCCGGCATGGACGGGTTCACCCGCGAGATCCTGCACTCCGCGGATTACCGCAACCCGTGGCCGTTCGCCGGGCGCGACGTCCTCGTGGTGGGCACGGGTAATTCGGCCACCGACATCGCGGTACAGCTGACCGGGGTGGCGGCCCGCGTGCGGTTGTCGGTCCGCACACCTCCGCATCTGGTGCCCCGCTCCACGGCCGGGCTCCCCATCGACGCGGCGACTCCGGCGCTGCGCCGGCTACCGGTCGCGGTGCTCGACCGCGCTGCCGCGGTGATGCAGCGCGTGTGGTTCGGCGATCTGTCGCCGGCCGGTCTGCCTGCGCCGGACAAGGGCATCTACAGCGCGCTCCTGCAGGACGGGCACGTCCCGACGATCGGCGACGAACTCGTCGCCCGCATCAAGGACGGCCGCATCGCCGTCGTCCCGGCCGTCGAGTCCTTCGACGCCGGCGACATCATCCTCGCCGACGAGTCCCGGATCACCGCGGATGCCGTCATCGCCGCCACCGGCTACCACCACGGGCTCGAGCCGCTGGTCGGTCATCTCGGTGTCCTCGACGAGCACGGCCATCCGTCGGTCAACGGGTTGCCCAGTGCCGCAACGGGTCTCTGGTTCGCCGGCTACGACGAGCCGCTCATCGGCCCGTTGCGGTCCTATCGCCTGCAGGCCGGACCGGTCGCGGCCGACGTGGCGCGGTATCTGACGCGCTGAGGTCAGACCCGGTCGGCCAGCGCGCGGCCCGCGGCGCGTCCGGAGAAGATGCAACCGCCCAGGAAGGTGCCTTCCAACGCGTTGTAGCCGTGCACGCCACCGCCGCCGAAGCCGGCCACCTCGCCCGCGGCGTACAGGCCCTCGATCGGCTGCCCGTCGGTCCCGATGGCGCGGGAGGCGAGGTCGGTCTGGATGCCGCCCAGCGTCTTCCGCGTGAGGATGTGCAGTTTCACCCCGATCAGCGGGCCGGCCTTGGGATCGAGGATGCGGTGCGGCGGTGTGGTGCGGCCGATGCGGTCGCCCAACGAGCTGCGGGAGTTGCGGATCCCCTGGATCTGGGCGTCCTTGCTGTAGGGATTGCGCAGCTGCAGGTCTCTGGCCTCGATCTGGCGGCGGATGGTCGCGGCGTCGAGCAGCGGTTCGTCGGTCAGCCCGTTCATCTTCGCCACCAGCGTCTCGAGGTCGCCGGCGACCACGAAGTCGGCGCCGCGAGACTTGAACGCCTCGACCGGGCCGGGCCCGCCCTTGCTGAGCAGCCGTTCGCGCAGAAACGCCCTGCGGTCCTTGGCGGTGATGTCCGGGTTCTGTTCGGACCCCGACAACGCGAACTCCTTCTCGATGATCCGCTGGGTGAGGATGAACCAGGAGTGGTCGTAGCCGGCGATCTCCGGGGTGGTGCGCAGGTACCGCAGCGTGCCCAGGGTGTCGTAGCCCGGCAGGTACGGGGCGGGCAGCCGCCGGCCGAGCGCGTCGAACCACATCGACGACGGGCCGGGCAGGATGCGGATCGCATGGTTCGGCCAGATCGGGTTCCAGTTCTGGACGCCCTCGGTGTAGTGCCACATGCGGTCCCGGTTGACCAGTCGCACACCGGAGTCCGCTGCGATGTCGAGCATTCGGCCGTCGACGTGTGCGGGCACGCCGGTGATCATCGACGTCGGCGCGGTGCCCATCCGCGACGGCCAGAACCGCCGCACGATCTCATGGTTGGCGCCGATGCCGCCGGTGGTGACCACCACCGCCTGGGCGGTCAGCTCGAACTCGCCCCGCACGTCCCGGTTGGACGGAGCGCCGCGGACGGCGTCGTCGGGGGCGAGCACGCTGCCGCGCACGCCGGTGACCGCACCGTCGGTGAACACGAGTTCGTCGACCCGGTGGCGATGGTGGAACGTCACCAGGCCCCGGCGCGCGGCCGCCAGTGCGGAGTCGGTGAACGGCCCGACGACGCCGGTGCCGGTCCCCCATGCGACGTGGAAGCGGGGAACGGAGTTGCCGTGCCCGGTGGCGCTCAGGTCGCCGCGCTCGGCCCAGCCGACCGTCGGCAGGAACGAGATGCCGTGTCCGGTCAGGTAGTCGCGCTTCTCGCCGGCCGCCCACTCGACATACGCCCGGGCCCATTTCGCCGCCCACACGTCCTCGTCGTCGAGGCGGTCGAACGCCGCACTGCCCTGCCAGTCGCTCCAGGCCAGTTCGAAGGAGTCCTTGACCCGCATGCGCCGCTGCTCGGGGCTGTCGACCAGGAAGATGCCGCCGAACGACCAGTACGCCTGACCGCCGAGGTTGGCGGCGTTCTCCTGGTCGACCACCGCGACGCGCTTACCGCGGCGGGTCAGTTCGTGCGTGGCGACCAGGCCGGCCAGCCCGGCGCCGACAACGATGACGTCAGCGTCCATGGAGCCAACCGTAACCATGTGGCAATTCGGTTGCCGTCTCAGCGTCGGGCTGGGTGAATGACATCCGTGAGTACTTCACCGCTCAGCGCGTTGACCCGCAAGCCGGACCGGGCCGGGGACCTGGCGCTGCTGCACGCCGTGTTCGACGAGTGCCCGGTGGCCACGGTGTCCACGGTGCTCGGCGACGAACCGTGGGCGGTGCCGATGCTCGTCGCCCGCGACGGGGACCGTCTGCTGCTGCACGGGTCGACCGGTGCCGGGGCGCTGCGCCACATCGCGGCGGGCGCGAAGGTCTGCGTGAGTGCGTTCGTCCTCGACGGCCTGGTCATCGCCGAGCGCCAGTTCGACCACTCGGCGAACTACCGCTCGGCCGTGGTGCGCGGCGCCGTCGAGGTCATCCCGCGCGAGGAGTCACCCGCACTGTTCGACCGGTTCACCGACCACCTCATCCCCGGCCGCGCCGCGGAGTGCCCGCCACACTCGGCGAAGGAGGTGGCGTCGACGCTTCTGCTGGCGGTGCCGATCGTGGACGGGCAGTGGGTGGCCAAGGCCCGTAGCGGCCCGGCCGCGCCAGGTGCGGCCTGGACCGGGGTGGTTCCGGTCGAGAGCCGCTACGCCGCACCGGTCACCGACTCGGCGCTGCCGGTACCCGCGTCGGTGCGGGGTCTCATCGACCGGTGACGACACCGGTGCACTGTGCGTAGCCGCCCAGACCGTCGAGCGCGACAAGTTCACCGTCGGCGGTGATGCGGCAGGTGAGGTCACCGGCCCCCGACACCGTGCGGGCCGCCGACATGGTCAGGAACCGCACGCCGTCGGCCACGGTGAACTGCGTGCGCCAGGGCAGCGCCACGACGATCGGGGCCGCCAGCGTGCCGTGGGCGTCGGCGTAGCGGAGTTCGACCGGCCCGTCGCCGGTGACCTCGTAGGAGACGGTGACGGTGGGTGGCGGAGGAACCGCGGCCCGCGTGCCTGTGGCGCCGAGCAGCACCAACCCGATGAGGAGCACCATGCGCAGCCGGCTGTGTGACACCTGGGCCTCCTTGCCCCCGCTTTCGCGGCGATGATTCGATGGTAGGCAGCGCAGCGCTGCGCTGAAGCTCTTCCGGGAGGCGCGGCCGGGTCCGCGCCAGTGCTCCCCACGCCGTCAGCTGTCCCTCGAAGGAGCAGTTCCATGCCCCTCAACACCGTCGCGCTCGAACTCGTGGCGCCCAACCTCGACCACGGCCGCGAGAAGGCGCTCGAGGATGCGCACAAGGTGCTGCGCTGCTCGGCAGAGGCAGGTGTCGAGGGCCGCATCCGGCACGTGATGATCCCGGGGATGATCGAGGAGGACAGCGATCGTCCCATCGAGATGAAGCCGAAGATGGACGTGCTGGACTTCTGGGACGTCATCGCCCCCGAGCTGCCCGGTGTCCGCGGTCTGTGCACCCAGGTGACGGCATTTCTCGACCAGGATGCGCTGCGTGAGCGGCTGAGCGCGCTGGGCGCCGCCGGATTCGACGGCATTGCATTCGTCGGCGTGCCGCGCACCATGAACGACGGTGAGGGCAGCGGTGTCGCCCCCGTCGACGCGCTGTCGATGTACGGACAGGTGGTGTCGCACCGCGGCGCCATCCTGATCCCCACCCGCGACGGTGAGCAAGGCCGTTTCGCGTTCAAATGCGAGCGCGGCGCGACCTACGGCATGACGCAGCTGCTCTACTCCGACGCGATCGTCGGGTTTCTGCGGGAGTTCGCGCGCACCAACGAACACCGGCCGGAGATCCTGCTGTCGTTCGGGTTCGTACCGAAGGTCGAGAGTCGGGTCGGGCTGATCAAGTGGCTGATCCAGGATCCCGGGAATGCGGCGGTCGCGGCCGAACAGGATTTCGTCGCGCAGCTCGCCGCGAGTGAGCCCGCCGACAAGCGCCGCATGCTGCTCGATCTGTACAAGCGGGTGGTCGACGGGGTCGGCGAGCTCGGCTTCCCGTTGAGCCTGCACTTCGAGGCGACCTACGGGGTGTCGACGCCGGCATTCGAGACGCTGGCCGCGATGCTCGAGTACTGGTCGCCGTCGCACACATAGAAAAAGGGCGCCCCGGTGGGGGCGCCCTTTTAGTCGGTGGTGTGGGTCAGCGGGTGGTGACGTAGACGACGCGGTCCTCGTTGTCGTAGCGCACCGACACGATGCTGGCCTGATCGAGGGACTTGTTCATACCCTGCTGGGTGACCCGCACGGCGTAGCCGCGGTCGTCGAGCTGGGAGATGATGTCCTGCGCACTGCCGGCGCCCGACGGGGCCGCGACGGCGGGGGCGGCCAGGCCGATGACGGCGGTGGCGAGGGCTCCGGCGGTGATGGTGGCGAATCCGAAAGCGTTCATTTCTCTGCCTCTTTGTCTTGATGTTCTGGCGTTCTGATCTGGTCAACCGGCAGGTCAGAGGCATTCATCCCGCTGGCAGTGATTGACCGCGCGCTGGCAGAAAGTGATCGCTGTAGGCGTTGACTCTGCGCTCAGATCGCGATTGGGGCCGATTTCGCGATCTCACCGCACAGTGAACGCAGCTCGGGCGACGCCTATCCTGGTGCGAGTGTCCGAACCGTCCCGCGACGAGCTGCGCGCGCTGCGCAACCGTCTGGACGGCCTGACCCTGCGCGACGCCACCCGGCTGGGCCGCCGCCTCAAAGACCGCCGGCTCACCGCCGACAAGCTGGCGCAGATCGAGCGGCAGATCGCCGCCGGCGAGCAGCTGATCGCGACCCGCACCGCGGCCGTCCCGGCCATCACCTATCCGGACCTGCCGGTCAGTGAACGGCGCGACGACATCGCCGCGGCGATCGCCGGAAATCAGGTGGTCGTCGTCGCCGGCGAGACGGGCTCCGGCAAGACCACGCAGCTGCCGAAGATCTGCCTGGAACTCGGCCGGGGCATCCGCGGCACCATCGGCCACACCCAGCCGCGGCGGCTCGCGGCCCGCACCGTCGGACAGCGCATCGCCGACGAACTCGGCACACCGCTGGGCGAGGCCGTCGGCTACACGGTGCGGTTCACCGACCAGGCCAGCGATCGCACGCTGGTCAAGCTGATGACCGACGGCATCCTGCTCGCCGAGATCCAGCGCGACCGCCGGCTGTTGCGCTACGACACCCTCATCCTCGACGAGGCCCACGAGCGCAGCCTCAACATCGACTTCCTGCTCGGCTATCTGCGTGAGCTGTTGCCGCAGCGGCCGGACCTGAAGGTCATCGTCACCTCGGCGACCATCGAGCCGGAACGCTTCGCCGCCCATTTCAACGGCGCCCCCATCGTCGAGGTGTCCGGCCGCACGTATCCGGTGGAGATCCGGTACCGCCCGTTGGAAGTACTGGCGTCCACAGATGCCGACGACGATCCCGACGACCCCGACCACGAGATCGTCCGCACCGAAATCCGGGATCAGACCGACGCCATCGTCGACGCCGTACGCGAACTCGAGGCCGAGCCGCCGGGTGACGTCCTGGTTTTCCTGTCCGGCGAGCGCGAGATCCGTGACACCGCGGAGGTGTTGCGCGGCGCGCTCTCCGACACCGAGGTGTTACCGCTCTACGCCCGGCTGCCCACCGCCGAGCAGCAGCGGGTGTTCGCCCCACACACCGCCCGCCGGGTGGTGCTGGCCACCAACGTCGCGGAGACGTCGCTGACCGTGCCCGGAATCCGGTACGTGGTCGACCCCGGCACCGCGCGGATCTCCCGCTACAGCCGGCGGACCAAGGTGCAGCGGCTGCCGATCGAGCCGATCTCGCAGGCGTCGGCCGCGCAGCGGGCCGGGCGGTCGGGGCGCACCGCCCCCGGCGTGTGTATCCGGCTGTATTCCGAAGCGGACTTCGAGTCCCGGCCGCGCTACACCGATCCGGAGATCCTGCGCACCAACCTGGCCGCGGTGATCCTGCAGATGGCCGCACTGGGCCTCGGTGACGTCGAGAACTTCCCGTTCCTGGACCCGCCGGAGCGCCGCAGCATCCGCGACGGTGTGGCGCTGCTGCAGGAGCTGGGGGCCTTCGACCGGGCCGGCGAGCTGACCGACATCGGCCGCCGGCTCGCCCGGCTGCCGCTCGACCCCCGCATCGGGCGGATGATCCTGCAGGCCGACACCGAGGGCTGCGTGCGCGAGGTGCTCGTGCTCGCCGCCGCGCTGTCGATCCCCGATCCGCGGGAGCGCCCGATGGACCGGGAGGCCGCCGCGCTGCAGAAGCACGCCCGGTTCAAGGACGAGCACTCCGACTTCGTGTCGTACCTCAATCTGTGGCGGTATCTGCGCGAGCAGCGAAAAGAGCGCTCCGGCAGCTCTTTTCGCCGGATGTGCCGGGAGGAGTTCCTGCACTATCTGCGGATCCGCGAGTGGCAGGACCTGACCGGGCAGCTGCGCAGCATCGCCGCCGACCTGGGCATCCGGGAGTCCGACGAACCGGCCGACCCGGCGAGCATCCACGCCGCGCTGGTGGCCGGGCTGCTGTCGCACGTCGGTCTGCGCGACGGGGATGCCCGGGACTACCAGGGCGCGCGCAACACCCGCTTCGTACTGGCGCCCGGGTCGGTACTCACCAGGCGGCCGCCGCGCTGGATCGTCGTGGCCGATCTCGTCGAGACCAGCAGGCTGTTCGGCCGCAACGCCGCGCGCATCGAACCGGAGATGGTGGAGCGCATCGCCGGCGACCTGGTGGCACGCACCTACAGCGAGCCGCACTGGGACGCCGAACGCGGAGCGGTGATGGCGTTCGAACGCGTCACGCTCTACGGTCTGCCGCTGGTGGCGCGCCGCCGGATCGGCTACGCGCAGATCGAGCCCGAGCTGTCGCGCGAGTTGTTCATCCGGCACGCGCTGGTCGAGGGTGACTGGCAGACCAAGCACCACTTCTTCCGCGACAACACCCGGCTGCGAACCGAACTCGAGGAGATCGAGGAGCGGGCGCGGCGGCGCGACATGCTGGTCGGCGACGAGGAGGTGTTCGCGTTCTACAACGCGCGGATCCCCGCCGACGTCGTCTCGGCCCGGCACTTCGACGCATGGTGGCGTAAGCAACGCCACCAGACGCCGGATCTGCTGACGATGACCCGGTCGGATCTGCTGCGCGCCGACGACGCCGACGATCTCCCGGACGCGTGGCAGACCGGTGATCTCTCGCTGCCGCTGACGTACCGGTTCGAACCGGGCGCGGCGGACGACGGCATCACCGTGCACGTTCCGGTCGAAGTGCTGGCCCGCCTCGGCGGCGACGACTTCGCATGGCACGTCCCCGCGCTGCGGGAGGAACTGATCACCGCGCTCATCAAGTCGCTGCCGAAGGAGTTGCGGCGCAGCTTCGTTCCGGCGCCGGACACCGCGCGGGAGGTGCTGCGCACGATGGACCCGGGTAGCGGGCCGCTCCTGGAGAGCCTGCAGCACGAGCTGTGGCGGCGCAGCGGTGTGACGGTGCCGCTGGACGCGTTCGATCTGACGAAGATCCCGCCGCATCTGCGGGTGACGTTCGCCGTCGAATCGGGTGGCAAAGAGGTGGGGCGCGGTAAGGATCTCGACAGTCTGCAGGAGCAGCTGGCGGCGCCGGTGCGCGAGGCGGTCGCCCAGGCTGTGGCCGACGGCCTGGAGCGGACCGGATTGCGTTCGTGGCCGGATGATCTCGACGAGGTGCCCAGGTTGGTCGAGCGGAGGACGGGTGCCCATACCGTGCGCGGGCATCTGGCATTCGTCGACGCGGGCAAGGCGGTCGATCTGCGGGTGTTCCCTACCCCGGCCGAGCAGAACGCCGCGATGGGTCCGGGTATCCGGCGGTTGCTGCGGCTGTCGGCGCCGTCACCGGTCAAGCCGGTCGAGCGGGCGCTGGACGTGCGGCAGCGACTCACGTTGAGTACCAACCCCGATGGCTCGCTCGCGGCGTTGATCGAGGACTGCGCGGACGCCGCCGTCGACGTACTGGTGACGGCGCCGGTGTGGACGCGGGCGACCTTCGGGGCCGAGGCGCAGCGGGTGGGTAGGGCGCTGGTGCCGACGACGCTGGACATCGTGGGACGCGTCGGAAAGGTGCTCGCCGCGGCGCAACAGGTGGAGGTGGCGCTGCCGGCCACACCGCCGCCCGCGCAGGCCGAGTCGATCGCGGACATCCGCGCGCATCTGGCGGCACTCCTGCCGGTCGGCTTCGTGACGAAGACCGGCGCAACGCATCTCGCCGATCTGACGCGGTATCTGCTGGCGGTCGGTCGCCGGTTGGAGCGGCTGCCGCACGGGATCAACGCCGACCGGGAACGGATGGCTGTGGTGCACGACGTGACTGCCGCCTACGACGACCTGCGGGCGTCGCTGTCGCCGGCGCGGGCGGCCGGTGCGGACGTGCGCGACATCGGAAGGATGATCGAGGAGCTGCGGGTCAGCCTCTGGGCGCAGCAGTTGGGCACGCCCAGACCGGTGAGCGAGCAGCGCATCTACCGGGCGATCGATGCGGTGGCGGGGTAGGGCGCCGCTCGGGGGTTACCTGCGGGTCGAACCGGCCGTTGAAGTCGTTGAGCTGACGGCGGGCCGGATATTCGACAGCGCAGGCGTTTCCACGCCTCGGCCATGGAGGAGCGTATCGTCGAAGCGTTGGGCGCGGCGGTACCATCGGTCGGTGGCTACCGCCTCGACTCCAGGATTCTCTGCCGCCGCCAGAGCGCTCGCCGCCCTGCTGCTCATCGCCGGCTTCACGGTCAACGCCCCCGTTGCTTCCGCCGAAGCCCTCGATGTCGTCGTAGAACGCGCTTACTTGCCACTGCTCGAACGGTATGACGTGCCGGGAATGGCCGTTGCGGTGACAGTCGACGGTCAGCAGCACTTCTTCGAGTTCGGCGTCGCGGCCAAAGACGCAGGGACCCCCGTCACCAGGGACACCCTGTTTGAGATCGGTTCGGTCAGTAAGACTTTAACTGCCGCGCTGGCCGGTTACGCGGTGGCGCGGGGCGCACTTGACCTAGGCGACCATCCCAGCCGATATGTGCCCGCTTTGGCCGGCGCACCGATTGATGACGCCCGATTGCACAATCTTGGTACGTACACGGCACAGGGGTTGCCACTGCAGTTCCCGCCGTGGGTCACCGACGACGAGCAGATGATCGAATACTTTCGGCAGTTCCGTCCTACCGCCGCACCCGGCGCCGTCCGGCGGTATTCCAACCCGAGTATCGGACTGTTGGGCCACGCGGCGGCGATCGCGTTGAACGGTGACTTCGCCCAGCTGATGGAGGGTGAACTCATGCGTGGTCTCGGACTACCGCGTAGCTATGTGAACGTTCCGGAAGTAGCGATGGGCTCGTACGCATGGGGCTACGACCAGAACGGCGCGCCAGTTCGGGTCAACCCGGGCGTCTTCGATGCGCAGGCCTACGGGGTCAAGTCGACGGCAGCTGACATGATCCGTTTCATCGAGCGCAACATCGACCCGAACCGTCTCGACCCCGTGATGCGGCAGGCGGTGCGGGCCACTCAGGTCGGCTATTACGAGGTCGGCCCCATGGTCCAAGGTATCGGCTGGGAGCAATACCCGTACCCCGTGCCGCTGGATCGGTTGCTGGCGGGGAATTCAACGGAGATGGCGATGACCCCCCAGAAAGCAACGCCGATGGCCCCGCAGTCGGCTGGATCTGCCCGGTTGTTCAACAAGACCGGGTCGACCGACGGCTTCGGTTCCTACGCCGCTTTCATACCGGACCGCTCGGTCGGAGTTGTGATGTTGGCGAACAAGAACCTGCCCATTCCCGCCCGGGTGACGGCTGCACACGCCGTATTGACCGCCCTGGCACCATGACCCACCGTCGACCGGACCGTCGAAGGTCCTGCTTCCGAAGCGGTGGCGAACTGACCAGCCCCGGTGGGGTCAGCCCCGGGCGCGTGCCCGTGGTGGCCGGCTACTCACCCCCGAGGTGAAGAGTTCGACGAGTTCGTCGGCGATCGTCGTCGCCGAATCCATGTCGACGATCCGCCCCGATACGATTTGAGCGTCGAGCGCGCCGCGGATGACCATGGCGGTCAGGTCCACGTCGAGCTGTCGAAAGTCTCCCCGCTCGATGCCGCGGCGAAGTATGACGACGACGTCGGATGATCCGCCCCGTGCGCGGTCGATGTATCGCGCTGCGCCCGTCCATTCTTCGTGCTGAACGATGGCCGCCAGAACGCGGGCGTGTGCCGGTTTCGCGGCGATGTAGCCGACATTGGCTCTGATATAGGCCGACAATTGCGTCGACGGATTGGGCGCCGAGTGCACCGCCGATGAGATGTTCTCGGCTGCGTCGGCCACGATTGTGTCCCGTACTCGCGCCGCCAGCTCGGAACGGTCCCTGAAGTTGGCGTGGAACGCGCCTCTGGTGCGACCCGCAGCCGCGGCGATCTCGTCGAGTGACACGTCCTCGATTCCGCGCGTCGCCCATAAACCGATGGCTGCGTCGATCAAGCGAGCCGTGGTCTCTGCTCGCCGCTCAGCTTGGGTGCGGCGCGGCGCATTCCGCTCGCTCACCGCGTTCCTCCCCGCTGCAACGGTGTCGAGGAATCGTCCGGGGCAGCACCATGGCCGTGTACTTCCATAGGAACCCGTACATTACGTGGTGGGGGATCCCCGCGTTCGCCGGCTGTTCGGCGGAGTAGTTCCTGGGTGTGAGGCCGCCCTCCGAAGGACACGGCACACCCTTGCACTTACATACGACGCCGTATATTAGTGTACGGGTGACATCAACCCAGCTGTGGACCGCCCGCGGCATCGCCAGGGCAGTGCAGTCGGGTCGTCGGTCGGCTGTGCAGGTTCTCGAGGCCACGTCAACGCAGGTCGATTCGGTCAATCCGGTTGTCAATGCGATCACTCAGTTGTCGCGCACCGCAATGTCCGACGCCGGTCTGCTGGATGCGCGGCGAGCGGCCGGCGAAGCCCTCGGGCCCCTAGCCGGGGTCCCCGTGACCGTCAAGGAGAACATCGCCGTCGGTGGGATGGCCACGACCCACGGCGCCCGGTTCCTTGAACACAATGTCGCTGCACGCGACGCGCCGCCGGTGGCTAGACTGCGCGCCGCCGGCGCGATCATCGTGGGGCACACGAACATGCCGACGCTGACGGTGTCGGGAATGCACACGCGCAGTGAGCTGTTCGGCGACACCGTCAATCCGTGGCGAGCCGATCGGACACCTGGGGGAACCAGCGGTGGTGACGCCGTCGCTGTCGCCACCGGTCTTGCCGCCGTCGGCCTGGGCAACGATTCGGGAGGCTCACTGCGCCTGCCGGCCAACTTCTGCGGCGTCACAGCCCTCAAGCCCACGCCAGGACGCTATGCCGCTGATCACCGCATCGGCGTCGACGAACCGACGCTGGCCTCGCAGTTGTTTCCGGTCGACGGTCCCATCGCGCGAACGGTGGACGACTTGACCGTGATTCACGAAGTGCTCTGCGGAGCAGACCCTGCGGATCCGCGGGCCGTGCCGGTGCCCGCGCGCCTGACGACCAACGCACCGCTCACCGTGGCGGTCATCGTGGATCCCGGCGGCGGCGGCGTCTCGTCCTCGGTGACCGCCGCGGTACATGCTGCGGCCGAAGCCCTGAGGCGGGCCGGCTACGGCGTCGAAGAAGTTCCGGCCGCGCCAGCGCTCGAAGCGGCGCTGCATGCCTACGGCGTGCTCGTCAACACCGAGTTCGGGATGCAGTGGGACCGCATCGCGGCCGTGCTATCCGCTGATGACCGGACCTATCTGGAGCTCGCCTTGAAGAGGCAGCCGCCCGCAACGCTCAACGACTACATCAAGGCCACCGGAGAACTGCTGGGTGTGCGCCGTGCATGGGCGGAATTCGCGCAGCGCTACCCGCTCGTGCTGGGGCCCGTTTTCGACCGCTCCGCACCCGAGCCGCACTGGGAGAGAGCCGATCCCGACGCGAATCTGCGGTACGGCCGGGCGATGGCGCTCAATATCGCCACGACGTGTGCCGGACTACCGGCGGTCGCGGTCCCCACCGGCACGTCCGAGGGCATCCCCACCGGCGTGCAGATCGTCGCCCGACCCTTTCGGGAAGACGAATGCCTCGGTGCTGCGGCCGCCGTCGAGGCCACCTGCGGGATACTGCGCGCACCGCTGCCGACAAGGGTCTCCCGATGAACACGGTCGGACTCGCAAGCGGCGACAGCGCAACGAGCTGAGTGGACAGGACATGAGCGCATCATCCCTTGAGCGCGCTTCGCCATTCGCGTGGGTGCCTGTGCTGTGCGCAGCCGCGGCAGTCGCGATCGTCCACGGTGTGGCAACGGTTGTCGGACCCGCATATTGGTTCGACGAGGTCTACATGCTGGCGATCGGCCGCTACCACCTCGACTGGGGCTCGGCCGATCAGCCGCTGATGGCGCCCCTACTGGCCTCCGCGATGGACGCCATCGCGCCCGACTCGATCTTCGTGCTACGACTGCCGGCGGTGCTGGCCAGTGCGGGGGCAGTCGTCATGGCCGCGCTCATTGCACGCGAACTCGGCGGGGACGGCCGCGCGCAAACCCTCACCGCGCTGGCGCAGGCAACGGGCGTGTGGGTGACGGTGGCCGGGCACTGGCTCACCCCGTATGCGCTCGAGCCGGTGCAGTGGATGGTGGTGGTCTGGCTGCTCATCCGCTGGATCAGGGTGGGTGATGATCGGCTGCTGGTTGCGATGGGCGTCGCCGTCGGCATCGCAGCGTTGACGAAGTTCCAAGTACTGCTGCTCTGCGCGGTTCTGCTGGCCACCGTGCTCGTATTCGGTCCGCGTTCGCTGCTGCGTCGTCCGTTGCTGTGGGTCGGCGGCTGCCTGGCCGCACTGATCGCTGCCCCGACCCTGCTATGGCAACACCGCCACGGGTGGCCGCAATTGCAGATGACGACCATCGTCGCCAACGAGGCCGAACCCCTCTACGGAGGCCGGGCCGGAATCGCCATGCAGCTGATTCTGTTCGCCGGCGTCGCGGGCATCGTGCTGATCGGATACGGAATCTGGCGACTGTTCCGCGACGCGCAGTTGCGGCCCTACCGTTTCCTCGGGGCGACTTTCGTCGTGCTGTTCGTCGTCTTCGTCGCCGCCGCGGGCCGTCCCTACTACCTGTGCGGGCTCTATGCGCCGCTGGCAGCGGCCGGCGCCATCGGTCTGCAGCGGCGCCGCGCGTCCCCTAACCAGGGTCGCCGGTGGCTCCTGTGGCCCGGGGCCGCTGCGAGCGCCGTAGTCGCGGTCGCAGCGTTGGCGGTGTCGGTGACGATGACCCGCTCCGATGTCGGCCAGAACATCGCTGAGCGCACCGCCGCGGCCTATCATGAGCTGCCCGCACCCCTGCAGGCGCGCGCCGCTGTTGTTGGCGAATCCTACATCGTGGCTGCCTATCTCGAGGGATACGCCCACCGCTACCGTCTGCCACCGGCCTACAGCGTGAACCGCAGTTACGGCTACTTCCCACCACCGGACGCCGGCCGCGACGTCGCGCTCTACGTGGGACGCGACGATGCGCCGCTTCGCCCCTTCTTCGCCGCCTCACGCCTGACCGCGGACATCGGCGACGATTTCCACGTCTTCGTTCTGACGGGGCGCGTCGAGTCATGGCAGACGATCTGGGAACGGCAGAGGACGCTGAGTGTGACATGAACGGCGGATTCCATCCCGGTCTGCGGTTGATCGGCATGGGCGATCGCCCGCCCGACCGATCCGAAAAACCGCTTGTGAGCGAAGGACCCGCTTCAGTAGCGTCTCTAGCGTGGGTACCACGAGCATCGCTGTGACCAGGATCCGCCGCTTCTAGCGGCGGATGCCAATTCCTCCAGGCGCTCCGCCGCGCAGCACGTCATGCTGGGCGGCACACTGATGCTGCCCGGGCCACCTCACCCGCCCGGAGTCCATACTCATGCCTACTTTCCGTGCCGGTCGGCACGAACTCGGACAGAATTTCCTCACTGACCGCAAGACCATCGACACCATCGTGGACCTCGTGTCCAGAACTCGCGGACCCATCATCGAGATCGGTTCAGGCGGTGGGGCGTTGACCCTCCCCCTGCAATCGCTTGGTCGACGCGTGACGGCCATCGAGATCGATGAGCGGCAGGCTCGCGGACTGCGCTCTCGCATCGATCCGACGACGACCACCATCGTGCACGGAGATTTCCTGAGATTCAGCCTGCCACCGACTCCTCACACCATTGTGGGGAACCTGCCATTCCACCTCACCACCGCAATCCTGCGGCGAATACTGCATGCAGACGCCTGGACCGCGGCGACGCTTGTCGTGCAATGGGAAGTGGCGCGACGTCGCGCCGCGGTGGGAGGAGCGACGATGATGACGGCGCAGTGGTGGCCGTGGTACTCCTTCCTGCTCGCCGGACGCGTCCCCGCTTCGGCATTCACGCCGAGCCCCGCGGTTGACGCAGGCATCATGACGATCAATCGTCGCAGGACGCCGCTCGTCGATCCGGCTCTGCGTGGGGGGTATGCCGCCTTCGTCCACGCTGTGTTCACCGGGAGAGGCCATGGCCTGCACCAGATCCTGCCCAAAGTGGTCGCCGGCCCGGCGAAGCAATCGGTTGCCAAGTGGCTTGTCGATCAGCCCTTCAGTCGCACGCCACTACCGCGAGACCTCAGCGCCGAACAGTGGTCGGAACTCTTCGCGCTTACCCTGCGACGTTGAATGCACTCCGAGCGCGGGCATTGGTGTTGGCGGGATGCAGTCTCGGTTTTCCCACTGGCTTCGTCTACCTCTCCCGCCCCGGCGACTCGGCGCCGACCGAGCCCTCGCCCACGGTCGAGACCATCTGCTCGGTCGCCAACTCCGGGACACCGCGGCCGCGAACCACGTTGACCCCGAAGATGATCGCGCCGATCACCAGCCACACCAGACCGCCGATCTTGGCCAGGATGTCGGCGTTGAACAGCACATAGGCGATGATCACGAACCCCAGCGCCGGAACCACCAGATGCAACAGATAGTTCTTCGACTTCTGCTTGACGATGTAGTACCAGAACACCGAGATGTGCAGCATGGCGAACCCGAACAGGGCCCCGAAGTTCACCAGTGACGAGATCAGGCCGATCTGGCCGACGAAGAACAGCACCAGCACGAGGCTGAGCGCGCTCACCGTCAACAGCGCCAAGGTGGGCACCTGTCGGCTGCTGATACGCGAGAGATAGTGCGGCAGCTGACGATCGCGACTCATCGAGTACAGCAGCCGGCTGGTCGCCGCCTGGGCGGCCATGGCGTTGGCGAATCCGACGGCGAGCACGTTGACCACGAAGAAGGCGTTCATCCAACCCGTGCTCGAGGCCGCTTGCACCAGCGTGAAGAACGCGTTGCCCGCCTCGTCGTCGCTGAAGGACTCCCGGCCGCCGGCCAACAGGCTGGCCAGCCAGGTCTGGGTGATGAACAGCGTGGCGACCACGAACAAGGCGATGATCATCGCCCGTCCGGCGGGATTGCGCCGGCCCGTCGACTCCTCCGCGAGCGTCGAGATGCCGTCGAACCCGAGGAAACTGAGCACCGCGATCGACAGCGCCGCCGCCAGCAGCGGTGCGCTGACCGCGCTCGAGTCCCAGATCGGGGTGGTGCTCCAGCCGATATCGGGCAGCGCCTGTCCGTTGAGCGCGCGCACCGCGATGACGATGAAGATCACCACGAACACCAGCTCGATGGCCAGGAACGCCCGGTTGGCCAGCTTCAGCGAGCTGACCCCGGCGACGTTGATGAGGGTGTTGACGATCACGAACACGATCGCCCACAGCCAGCGCGGCGTCCCGGGGAACAGCCCGATCATCGACTCCGCGGCGAACACGTACAGCAGTGTGGGGATCAACAGATAGTCCAGCAGGATCGTCCAGCCGGCGAAAAAGCCTGCGGCCGGGTGTATTCCGCGGCCGACGTAGGAGAACACCGACCCGGCGAGCGGGAACGACTTGGCCATCTGCGCGTAGGCCAGGGCGGTGAAGATCATGGCCACCAGGCCGATGAGGTACACCAGCGGCACCATGCCCGAGGCGCTGTTGTAGACCGTGCCGAAGATCGCCCACGGCGCGATGGGGACCATGAAGACCAGGCCGTAGACGACCAGGTCGACAGTGGAGACCGAGCGATTGAGCTCTTGGCGGTAGCCGAACGATTCCAGGGCGCGTTGGCCTTCGAGGCCGGCCGGTGCCGAGCTGTGCGGATCAGAGATGGCCATGGACGTCCTATCGCTGCGCGGGGTCGTTGGCGGCGAGGAATTCGGCGACGACGGCGCGGAATTCCTCGGGCTTTTCCAGGTGGCTGCAGTGGCTCGCATCGGCGAACACGTGGCTACGGGCGTCCGGAATGTTCTCGACGTAGGGCGCCCAGGTGGCCGGGGTGGCCTCGTCGAATTCCCCGGCGATCACCAGCGTGGGCGCCGTGATGGCCGACAGCCGGTCGACGATGCTCCACTCGCGCAGCGTGCCCAGCACGTGGAACTCGTTGGGCCCGTTCATCGTGTGATACACCGTCGGCTCGGCCTCCATCTGTTCGACGGTCTCGACGAAGTCCTGCGGGGTGGGCACCACGCGGCACACGTGCCGTACGTAGAACTCCTCGGTGGCGGCGAGGTACTCGGGATCGGTGACCGTCCCGGCCTCCTCGTGCCGGTCCAGAGCGGCCTGGGTCTCGGGCGGCAACTGGGACCGCAGTTCCGCCGCCGCGGCCATCCACAGCGTCATCGACGCCGGTGAATTGCAGATCGACAGCGAGGCCAGGCCGGGGGGTTGCAATACCGCGATCTCGGCGCCGAGCATGCCGCCCCAGGACTGCCCGAGCAGGTGGTAGTGCTCGATACCCAGCGCTCCACGCACCGTGTGGAATTCGTCGACGAACAACGCCGGGGTCCAGAAGTCGGTCGGGGCATCGGGCAGGTGGGTGCTGTTTCCGCAGCCCACCTGGTCGTAATGGATGACCGTGCGTCCGGTTTCGTCGGCCAACTCGGCGATGTTGCGGACGTAGTTGTGCCCCATGCCCGGGCCCCCGTGCAGGACGATCAGGGGCAGCAGACCCTTGCGGGGGTTCTCGGGCGTCGTGATCCGGACCCATGTCTCGTAGTCGCGGAACGGCACCATACGGGTCTCGACAGCCATGGCGATCAGCATGAACCGGTTAAGGTCTCATGGCAAGACCATTGATTCGAATTAACATGCCCGTATCCAAGGAGGGCGGATCGGATGACCGACGGCGCCACAGCGGCGACTGGGCCGGCGAGCGGGCTGCTGCAGCAGCAACTCGACATGCCGTCGCGCGTCGACGAGATCACCGACCGCCTGGTCACCGCGATCGCGATCGGGGAGTATCTGCCCGGCGCGCGGCTGCCCGTGGAACGTGACCTGGCCGCCTCGCTGGGTGTGGGCCGGATGACGGTGCGGGCCGCGCTGGCCCGGCTCGTGGACGGTGGGCTGCTGGAGACGCGGCGCGGACGTGGCGGCGGCTCCTACGTCCTGCAGCAGTGGCGCGAATCGTCCACTGACGCGGTCAACCGGACACTGGTCAGGCGGCTCGGCGAGCTGCAGGACCGGTGCGATGCGGTGTGCCGCATCCACGGTGCGGTCTGCCGTGCCGCCGCCGAGTCGCGCACCGATGCCGACGTGACCGCCCTGCTCGGTGCGCTCGAGGATTTCCGCTCCGCCCCCAGCGGTGTCGACGCCCAGCTCGCCGACAGCCGCCTGCACCTGGCGATCATGGATGCCGCGCACAATCCCGTGCTCAAGAAGGTGCTGATCGATCTCGAAGCATCGGTGAACATCGGCGCCCCGGTGCATCCCTGGGGTGAACCCGACACCATGGCGGCGATGGAGAAGCGGGCGCTGCACGACCACGAGCACCTCGTCGAGGCGATCGTGGCGGGCCGTGCCGACGAGGCGGAGTCCATTGCCCGCGCCCACGTCGCCATCGATTTCGAGGTGATCGTCGCCGCCTCGCGCCGCGCTGCGGACTAGCGGCGCAGCCCTGTCGACGTTCGATCACGTGCAGCGGGATCAACCGGCATCAGCTGGCGACCGCGTAGACCACCGCAGCAAGCGCGAAAGACATGAATCCGATGGCGGTGGCGATGACCGTCCAGGTCTTGAGCGTGGTCACCGTATCGAAACCGCAGAAGCGCCCGATCAGCCAGAATCCTGAGTCGTTCACGTGCGAGAACGTGATGGAGCCGGCGCATATGCCGATGACGACCGCAGCCAGGGCGATCGCGCCGAGGTTCATCGACTCCACTGCGGGAGCCATGATCGCGCCCGCGGTGGTCGCGGCAACCGTGGCAGAGCCCTGCGCGACCCGGAATGCAATGGCGATCAGGAAGCCGGAGAGCATGACCGGCAGTCCCAAGGCGTCCAAGCCGTCGGCCAGAGTCTGGCCGATGCCCGTCTCGGTGAGAACTCTGCCGAATGCGCCACCTGCCCCGGTGATGAGAATGATCGAGCAGACCGGCGCCAGCGCATCGTCGACGAGGTTCTCCAGCAGCCCACCGACCGACTCGCCGCGCCGTCGTCGTGGCCGGAGGTACAGCAACACCATGGCCAACAGGACGCTGATCAGAAGCGCCATCGAGGTCGTTCCGATCAGACGCGAAAGCTGGTATCCCAGGTTGTCTTCGGTCACGGCGCCGTCCGCCTCGAGAGTCGAGAACACGGTGTTGAAGAAGATCAACAGCAACGGCAGCAGCAGGACGAGGATGACGGTCCAGAAGCCCGGGCGCTCATCCTCGGGGTAGTCCTTCGGTTCGCCGAGCAAGGTCGGCACCGGCATGTTCGGGTAACGCTTGGCGATGATCAGGCTGAGCCGGTAGCCGGCGAGGTACCAGGTCGGCAGGCCGACGAGCAGGGCGACGATGACCACCATGCCGACATCTGCGCCCATCACCGTCGCTGCCGCCGTGGGTCCGGGGTGGGGCGGAGTCAGCGCATGCATCATCAGGAACGCGCCGATGGACGGCAGCACGTAGAGCATGAACGACCCGCCAAGGCGCCGGGCCACGGTGTAGATGATGGGCAGCATGACGATGAAACCGGCGTCCAGGAAGATCGGGAAGGCGTAGAACAGCGAGGCCACGGCGAGAGCCAGCGGCGCCCTCTTCTCCCCGAACCTGTCCAGCATCCTGTCGGCCAATGTCTGTGCGCCGCCGGTCATCTCGACGAGCCGTCCGAGTACGGCGCCGAAGCCGACGAGTAGCGCCACCGTGCCGACGGTGTTGCTGAAACCGGCGATCACCACGCTGACGACGTCGCCCATGCTGATGCCGGCAGCGAGGCCGGTCAGCACGCTGACCACGATCAGAGAGAAGAAGGCGTGCAGCCTGACCTTGATGATGAGGAACAGCAGCACCGCGATCGCGACGACGGCGATGATGATGAGCAGGGCGGCAGGCCGCTCGGCGAGAACTACTTCGTCCATGGGTCAGGATCCCTTCGGCGCCGGCCCGAGTTCGCGCAGCAGATCACCCATGCGGGAGTAGGCCTTGTTCCGGTAGGCGATGACTTTCGCTTTCGTGTCGTCGTCGAAGTCGCCCGTCCATCCCTTGCCGTTCTTGGTGCCGTGGCGGCCGGCATCGACGGCGTCCGTGAGCAGCTGGGGCGTTGCCATGCGCTCACCGAACTCGTTCTCCAGGGTGTGGAATCCCTTGACATACACGTCGAGCCCGGCCTGGTCCGCGATGGCGAACGGCCCGAAGAACCCCAGGCGGAAGCCGAACGTGGTGCGCACGATGGTGTCGACGTCCTCCACCGTGGCCACGCCCTGCTCGACGATGAGAGTCGCCTCCTTGAGCAGCGCGTACTGCAGGCGGTTCAGCGCCATTCCAGGCGTGTCGGCGACCTGGGCGCCCTCACGCCCGGCGCGGACGAGGAGGTCTTTGACCGAGTCGATGACCTCTTGCGAGGTGGCCTCGCCGGCGACCAGCTCGACGCCGGGAATGAACGGTGCGGGGTTGGAGAAGTGCACGGTGAGGAACCGCTCGGGGTTGGTGACCGCGTCCACCAGCACCTTGACCGGAATGGTGGAGGTGTTGGTGCCGATGATCGCGTCGGCGCGTGCGCTCGCGCAGATCCGCGACAGGACCTCCTTCTTCACATCGGGATCCTCGAAGACGGCTTCCATCACGAAGTCGACGTCGGAGACGGCGGAGTCCAGGCTCTCGCCGGCAGTGAGGTTGCCCATGATGGTGTCGGCGCTGCCCGGGCCGAACAGCCCCTGCTCCTCGAACTCCCTGGCTTCCTTCTCCAACCGCTCGAGGGCCCCGTTGGTGGCCTCGACGCTGACGTCGGCGATGCGAACCTCGAAGCCGTTCAGTGCGAGGACCTGGGCGATGCCGCCACCCATGTAACCGGCGCCGACGACTGTGACGGTGTTGATCTTGCGCATGACGATGCCCTTCGAATAGGAGGTCAGGCGAGTGCGGACGTGAGGACCTGCTGGATGTACTCCCGGTTCTCGGCGCACACGCCCAGGGAGTCAGAGCCGTAGTGCTCGCAGCAGAACGGCCCGGTGTAGCCGAGTTCGACTGCCAGACGGATGATCTGGCGGTAGTTGATGTATCCGTACTTCAGTGGCAGCGGGGCAGAACTGTATGCGCCGGTGGCCGGATCGTAGTCACGTGAGTAGTTCTTGATATGCCAGAAGTTCGAGTACGGAAGCACTTTGGCGAACATCTCACTGAAATGCGGTATCGGCCGGTGCAGTCGGATCAGGTTGCCCAGATCAGGGTTCAGGCCCACCGCGTCATGGTCGACGTCGCGAAGGAACGCGACTGCTTCGTCTGGCGTGCCGATGTAGGTGTCCTCGTACATCTCGAGGCTCAGTTCGATCCCGTTCGCCCGGGCGTGATCCCCGAGCTCCCGGATGCGGTCGACCGCCAGATCGCGTAGTGCTGGATCGTCGACGTGCCCCTCCACCAACCAGAACCAGATCTGCTCGCTCTGCTCTTGCGTGATGGCCTGCATGAAGCCGGTGTTCACGATGGTGGCGCCGAAGGACGGTGCGAGGTCGATGAGGCGGTGAGCGTCGGCGAGGTTCTGCGGTCCGTTCGCCACGTCGACGACCGAGTTGCGGGTCATGGAGATGGACGAGATCGCGAGCCCTTCGTCGCGCAGGACGCTGCGGAACTCCTCGACACGACCGTCCGACAGAGCAGCGAGCGGGACCCAGGCATCGGTGGGATCGATGTACTCGAAACCCAACTCGCGGACTTGGCGTAGCTGCGATGCCCACACTGCGGGCGGTGCGTCTTTGATGTGGCCGCCGCCCGGGGCTCGATCGCCGAAGCCGAGCATGTTGGCGGCGATCGGCCAAGTGTGAGCTGAGGGCACTGTGGACCTCCGTCGTGGTCTACATCACTATAATTCCTATAGGATATAGGTTTCGAGGTGCCTTCTGTCAACGTTCGGTAGACTCTGCTCCCTGATCAGCGGTTTCGCCGCTGGGATGCAGAAAGGCCTGAAGTGGTAGCCCACGAGGACGCGTTGCCATTGCGCAACACGCTCGTCGACCAGGTCTACGAGCGCCTGATGGAACTTCTTCTCGACGGCACGCTGCGCTCCGGGGATCCGATCAGCATCGACGGGACGGCGCGTCATCTGGGCGTGTCACCCACGCCGGTCCGCGAGGCGTTGGCGCGTCTGGAGTCCACCGGCAACGTCATTCGCGTGGCCATGCGCGGTTACCGCGTGCCGGAGATGCCGGACGCCAAGGAGATGGCGGACATCATGGACGCTCGTCTGCTCATCGAGCCCAGGCTGGCCGAACTGGCATGCGCGCGGATCGATGCCGAGGTGCTGAAGGCCCTGGAGGACGCGATCGAGGAGCAGGAGCGGGCGCCACACAGCTCCGATGCGGCGGCGATCAGGAAGTACCACCGCCCCGACGAGCGGTTTCACCGGCTGATCGCCGAGCATGCCGACAACGGCGCGTTGCTGCGGGCCTACGACGCACTGGGCGGCCATGGGCAACGCTTCCGGCTCTTCGTCGGGGTCGGGGTGCAGGATTCCGACCATGCGATTGCCGAGCACCGCGAGCTCCTGGCCGCACTGCGGCGCGGTTATGGCCCGGAGGTCTACCGCATCATGCACGCGCACATCACGGGCGTGAAAGAGAGGGCACTGGCCGAACGCGCACGAGCCGAATGCATGGGGGGCGGGTCAAAGCCTCGCGACTGAGGTCGGTGATCCTATACGATTTGTTAAACCGGTTCGCGGGGCCGGCTCCCGCGGGCTGGCCGGCGCCTCCCCGAAGGACGGAACAGTGACGTACCTCCTCAACTCCCCGGACGACTTCGCCGACGAGGCGGTTCGCGGCCTCGTCGCATCTCACCCCGACCTGCTCACCCGGGTTCCGGGTGGTGTTGCGCGATCGACGCAGACTCCACAGGGCCAGCCCGCGCTGGTGATCGGCGGGGGGTCCGGGCACTATCCGGCCTTCGCCGGGTGGGTCGGGCCAGGGATGGGTCACGGTGCACCCTGCGGCAACGTCTTCTCCTCACCATCCGCGTCGGAGGTGTACTCCGTGACGCGCAACGCCGAGAACGGCGGAGGCGTCATCCTGGGATTCGGCAACTACGCGGGAGATGTCCTGCACTTCGGTCTGGCCGCAGAGAAGCTGCGCCACGAAGGGATCGACGTGCGCGTCGTCACCGTCAGCGACGACATCGCCTCCAACGGTCCGGACAATCATCGCGACCGTCGCGGTGTCGCGGGCGATCTGCCGGTGTTCAAGATCACGGGCGCGGCCATCGAGGCCGGCGCCGACCTCGATGAGGCCGAGCGTCTTGCCTGGAAGGCCAATGACGCCACCCGTTCGTTCGGCTTGGCGTTCGACGGCTGCACCTTGCCCGGGGCCGACGAGCCGCTGTTCCACGTCGAGAAGGGCCGGATGGGGGTCGGACTCGGCATTCACGGCGAACCCGGGGTGCGGGACGACCGCATCGGCAGCGCCGCCGAAGTCGCCGACCTGCTGTTCGATCAACTCATGGCCGAGGAGCCCCCCCGGGGCGAGAACGGGTACCACGGCCGGGTGGCCGTGATCCTCAATGGGCTCGGCAGGGTGAAGTACGAAGAGCTCTTCGTCGTCTACGCGCGCATCGCCGAACGCCTGGAGGAGAAGCGGCTCACCGCCGTGCGCCCCGAGGTGGGCGAGTACGTCACCAGCCTCGACATGGCAGGCCTGTCGCTGACCCTCGTGTTCCTCGACGACGAATTGGAGAGGCTCTGGCTGGCGCCGGTGGAGACGCCCGCATATCGCCGCGGGGCGATGCCGGACGACGACCGCGCTGTGCGAAACAGCGTCTGGGACGCGGCAGAGGCGGAAATCCCACCCTCGAGCGAGGATTCGCGAGCCTGCGCGCAGAACGTCGTCGCAGTGCTGGAGACGTTCCGAGACGTGTGTGCGGAGAACGAGACCGAGCTCGGCCGTCTCGACGCGGTCGCCGGCGACGGCGATCACGGCCAGGGCATGGCGTTCGGATCCCGCGGCGCGGCCCGGGCCGCCCGTGCCGCAGCGGATCAGGGTGCGGGCGCTCGGACCACGCTCCTGTTGGCCGGCCAGGCGTGGGCCGACTCGGCCGGGGGCACCTCAGGAGCCCTGTGGGGTGCGGCGCTGACCGGCGCGGGCGGCGTCTTCTCCGACACCGAGGGCGCCGGCGACCAGAACGTCGTCGACGCGGTCACCGCGGGGATCGACGCCGTCATCCGTCTCGGTGGCGCGAAACCAGGCGACAAGACGATGGTCGACGCCGCCGCGCCGTTCCGTGACGCATTGGCGGAGGCCTTCGACGCGGAGGCCGGGCCCGCGATCACCACCGCAGCCCGCGTGGCCCGCGAGGCGGCCGACAAGACGGCCGACATCGCGGCACGGTTGGGCCGCGCGCGGGTACTCGGCGAGAAGAGCGTCGGCACGCCGGACCCCGGCGCGCTGTCGTTCGCACTACTGATGGACGCCCTCGGCGAACATTTGACCCGATGACCGAGACCCCTACGGAGGAGCGAGAAAGCATGACACTACGAATCGTGGTCGGCGGCGACAACGCCGGATTCAATTACAAGGAGGCTCTGCGCAAGGACCTCGAGTCCGACGAGCGGGTGGAGGTCGTCGCGGATGTCGGTGTCCAAGATCCTGAGGACAACACGTCCTACCCGAACGTCGCCATCGCGGCCGCCGAGAAGATCGCCAGAGGCGAGGCCGACCGAGCGCTGCTGGTCTGCGGCACCGGGCTGGGCGTCGCCATCGCCGCGAACAAGGTGAAGGGGATCCGCGCCGTCACCGCCCACGACTCCTACTCCGTCCAGCGCTCCGTGCTGTCGAACAACGCCCAGGTGTTGTGCATGGGCGAGCGAGTCGTCGGGTTGGAATTGGCACGGGTACTGGTCAAGGAATGGCTCGGGGTGCAGTTCGACCCGCAATCATCCTCAGCGGCCAAGGTCGACGACATCATCACCTACGAGAGCGACTGATCCGGCGTGGTCCGTGCGCGACCGTTGTGGGTCGGCACCAGCTGGAAGATGCACAAAGGCCTCACAGAGGCCCGTCTGTACGTCCGCGGGCTGCGCGACTACGTCGATCGGATCGGGCTGTCGGGGGTCCAGCCCTTTGTCATCCCCTCCTTCACCGCGCTTGCCGCGACCCGCGACGAATTGGGAGCCGATTCGCCGGTGCTGCTCGGGGCGCAGAACGCGCACTGGGAGGACGAGGGGCCCTGGACCGGTGAGGTGTCCGTCCTCCAGGTGAAGGACGCCGGCGCCCAGCTCGTCGAGATCGGCCATTCCGAGCGTCGCGAGCACTTCGGCGAGACCGTGGCGACGACCCGGCTCAAAGTGGCCGCTGTCCTGGCACACGGGCTCGTCCCACTGCTGTGCATCGGCGAGAGCGCCGAGGTCAAGGATGCCGGTGGATCCTCGTCGTTCATCCTGGAGCAGGCGGCCGGCGCGCTCGACGGTCTCACGACAGAGCAGTTGCGAAGCGTCCTCATCGCCTATGAGCCCATCTGGGCGATCGGCGAGAGGGGTCGCCCCGCCACCGTCGAGGAACTGCGGGAGCCGTTCGCCGATCTCGGACGTGAGTACGGCGGCAGGACGCGGGGATTGCTCTACGGCGGCTCGGTGAACCTGGACAACGCCGAGGATCTGCTCGGCATCGACCACGTCACCGGACTGTTCGTCGGCCGTGCGGCGTGGCAGTTGCCTGGCTACTTGCGACTTCTGGAGATAGCTGCAGCTCACCCCAAGGCGGCCGGCCGGCCATCGGGCGAGCGCGGTGGGTGAGCGAAGCTCAGACGATACGGACCAGTTCTCCTGGTGTTGAGACATGCAAAGGCGGGCGCCGACGGATGTGGACGCGACCTCTGTAGGTCAGAGGTGGCGCCGTCGATGCCGCGTTCGATCCGGCCGACGTCCTGTCGATGAGTTCGTCACCGGCGTCGCTGCAGATCGCCGCGACCGCGGACACCCGATGACATCCACGACCGGCGCCGCACGGCGCTGGCCACCGCTGGGCGTGAGGCGTTCACTCTGCCCCGGTAGTCGACGTCAACGACCGCGACGGCCGCCACGCCGCGAACCCGACCCCCAACCCCACGAACGGAATCGCCGCCAGCACCGTGCTCAGCGTCGCGCTGCCACCGGTCACCAGCGTGAAGTTCGACAGCACCAGCCACATGCAGCCGAGCAGCCCCAGCACCGCCAGGGCCGGTGCGATCCGCGTCGTGAACAGCCCGCCGGCGGCACGACTTCGGTTGCGCACGAAGAACACCAGTACCGCGATCGACGTGGTCAGCATCAGGGTCACCATGCCGACGGTCGCGACCCCGGCCATCGATCCGAACACGCCGACGAGCGGATCGATACCGAGCACCGCCAGGATCGCCACGATGACCGTCGCGGTGATCGTCTGCACCACCGACGAGAACGCCGGCGACTGGTGGCTACCGTGGATCTTGGCCAACCGCGCGGGCAGCAGGCCCTTGCCGGCCAGCACGAACTGGTAGCGGGCGATCACGTTGTGAAACGACAGCACACATGCGAACAGGCTCGTCAGCAGCAGCACGTTCACGATGTCCCGGCCGATGGTGCCCAGCATGTCCCCGGTGGTGTCCAGCAGCATGTTCCCGTCACCGGCGAGCGTCTTCTCCGCCACCGCGGTCACCTCGTCCGGCCCGATCGCCACCACGAACGCCCACACCGTGATGGCGTAGAACGCACCGATGATGATCACCGCGGCATAGGTGGCGATCGGGATGGTCCGCTCGGGATCGCGGGCCTCGTCCCGGAACACCGCGGTGGCCTCGAACCCGATGAACCCGGTGAGCGCGAACAGGATCGCGATACCGATCGTGCCCTGCGTGAACGTCGCCGGGTCGAACGAGGTGAAGGTGATACCGGCCGGACCCGGGTTGGCGACCATCACGACGTCGAGCACCACGACGATGCCGATCTCCAGGGCCAGCGCCACGCCCAGCACCTTGGCGCTCAGCTCGATGTGCCGGTACCCGAGCACCGCGACGATCGCCAGCACGGCGAACGCGTAGACCGGCCATGGGATCTCGGGTCCGTTGTAGTACAGGACGGTGTCGTTGATCGCCCAGCCGATATAACCGTAGATGCCGATCTGGATCGCGGTATAGGCGATCAGCGCGACGACGGCGACGCCCTTGCCCATCCGCTGACCGAGTCCGAGCGTCACGTAGGAGAAGAAGGCGCCGGCCTCGGGAACATAGGGGGTCATCGTCACGAATCCGACGCTGAACACCAGCAGCACCAGCGCGGCGATCGCGAAACCGACCGGTGCACCCGCCCCGTTGCCGATACCCATCGCCAGCGGCATGTTGCCGCCGATCACCGTCAGCGGTGCGGCCGCCGCGACGACCATGAACACGATGCCGATCGGGCCGAGATGCCCGCTCAGCCGCCGCTTCTCGGCGGTGGTGGACGCCGTCATGAGTTCTCCTGGAGTCGAGTGGTGGTGGACGACAGAGCGTTACGCAGCAGATCGTGGTCGATCGCGTGGGCGGTGAAGCCCTTGTGGCCGGTCATCGTGGTGGCGGCGACCATCGCGTTGACGATGGCCTCCTCGGTCGCCTCGATGGTCAGATCGAACAGCCGGGTCATCAGCTGGGGGGCCACCATCCGTACCGGGATCTCCGGACGTGCGGTGTCGGCGTCCTCGTCCCACGCATAGGGCGGGATGCCGCGGTTGCCGGTCGAGAAGGCCAGCATCAGGTCGCCGCTGTACTGCTCGCCGGTCCCCCCGATCCGGCTGACGGCCAGCGCCGAGCGCTGCGCCAGCCGGTCACACTGGTGGGGGAGCAGCGGGGCGTCGGTCGCGACGATGACGATGATCGAGCCGGACCCCGGTTCGTACCGAGCGGGCAGGTCCGGAAGGGGCACCACGGACGGTCCGATGAGCTCGCCGACGGGCACGCCGTTGATCCGCAGACGTTCGCGCCGTCCGTGATTGGCCTGCACCAGCACGCCGACGGTGTACCGGCCGGCGGCGGTGTCGGTGATCCGGGACGCCGTGCCGATCCCGCCCTTGAATCCGTGGCAGATCATGCCGGTGCCGCCGCCGACATTGCCTTCGGCGGGCGCGGTGGTCGAGGCGCTGTCCAGCGCCGATCGCACGTGTTCGGGCCGGACGTGGAAGGCGTTGATGTCGTTGAGCAGACCGTCGTAGGTCTCGCCGACCACCGGCAGCGACCAGTAGACGCCGTCCCCGCGGGAGCGCACATGTGCGGCCACCAGTGCGTCGCGCACGACGCCGACGCTGTGGGTGTTGGTGAGCCCGATGGCCGTCGTGAGCTCGCCGGACTCGCGGATCCACTCCAGCCCGGTGAGTTCGCCGCTGCCGTTGAGGCGGTGCGAGCCGGCGAAGACGGGTTCGGTCCAGATGTCGTCGTGCGGGACGACGACGGTCACGCCCGTGTGCACGGCGGGTGGTCCGTCGGCGTGCAGGGTGGTGTGTCCGACCCGCACCCCCGCGACGTCGGTGATGGCGTTGTCGGGGCCGGTCGGGTGCTCGCCGATCACCACGCCGAGGTCTCTGGCACGCATGGTTTCCGCCCAATTCATCCAGTGTTTTTTTCCTGATTGGAAAAGAACTATGCGCGTGTGTGTCCCACGGCGCAACAGGAAGGGCAGAATCATCGGTATGGCACGGCCGAACAAGCAGGTCGAGAGGCGCGGCGACATCATGGACGCGGCGATCTCGCTCATCGAACGCCACGACCTGGCCACCCTCAAACTCTCCGACGTCGCCGCCGAGCTTGGCCTGACCACGAACGCGGTGCGGTATTACTTCAAGGACATGGCGGAGCTGCTCTCGGAACTGGCGTTGCGCTCCGACGTCCGGTTCTACGACGAGCGGATGCGCCTCGGCGACACGACCGAGGACGTGTCCACCCGGCTGGCCATGACCATCGCCGCCGGCCTGCCGACCGGACCGGAGGATGCGGAGTGGCGTGCGATCTGGCGGGCCGTGCTGGCGGCGGGCTTCGAACTCGACCAGCGTCGCGACGTCCAGGGCATTTACCACCGCCAGGTCGGTCTCTACGCCGATCTGCTGACCGCCGGCGCGGCGGCGGGCACCTTCGAACTGACGGCTCCCGCCGGGGATATCGCGATGTCGCTGATGGCCTTGGAGGACTACTTCGGCTATCGGATCGTGGCGCGCGATCCTGGGCTGAGCCGCAGCACCGCACTGCGGCTCATGCGCCAGTACGCGGAGTTGGCGACCGGAGCGCGCCTCCCCGAAACGGTGTGACGAACCGTCAGTAGTCCCATACGGCAGGCACACACCGGAAGGCGTCACCTGCGGTCGCCACCCGGCACACCGACGGGAACGGCAGGTGGGTGGCCACCAGCGATTCGCCGGTCGCCGCCAGCTCACGCAGCAGCCTGATCCTGACGCGGGTCGCCTCCTCGGGATCGTGCTCGAAACCGTTCTGCCACTCGGGGTTGTCGAATCCGGGTGCGAAGACGGCGTCGCCGGCGAACGTCAGCCGATCGCCCCGCGATTCCAGCCGGACGATGCTGTGTCCGGGGGTGTGCCCACCGGTGCGGCTGATCAGCACTCCGGGCGCCACCTCGTACTCCGTCTCGAAAGTCCGGAGCTGGGTACGGTATTCGCCGAGGAACCGCGCGGCGATGGACCGCAGCGCATCCGGCACCGGCGCCGGCATCACCGTCTGCGAGAAATCGGGTGCCTCCCAGAACTCCGCCTCGGCCGCCGCGGTGTGCACCCGCAGGTCAGGTCGCAGCCGCTCCTTGAGTCCCTCGGTGAGCAGTCCGCCGACATGATCCATGTGCAGGTGGGTCAGGACGATGTCGGTCACGGCTCCGGGATCGATACCGGCCGCCTCCAGTCGGTGCACCGTCTGTCCGGCGCGGGGGAAGTCCGGAAACTCCACGCCGAGTCCGGCGTCGACGAGGATCGTCCGGCCGCCGGTGCGCACCACGACGACGTTCAGCGGCCAGTCGAGCACATCCGGTGGCAGGAACCTGTCCTGCAGCCAGTGCCCGAATTCGCTCGGGTCGGCGTTCGTCGCCAGGGTGCTCGCGGTGATCGGCAGCACCCCATCGCTGATCACCAGCACCTCGATGTCGCCGACCTGCACCGCGTACCGCGACGGGACCAGTTCGTCCTGAAGCACGCTCATGTTTCCCTCCTCCGTGAGACGACAGCGGGTTTCCGCTGTCTGCCGGTGAATCGCCCTGCGGCAGGCAGTTTCATCCAGTGCTCAGCGGGCGGTTCCGCCACCGTCGACGTGCAGCACGGTGCCGGTGACGAATCCGGCTCGCGGTGAGGCGAGGAACAGCACGGCCTGGGCGATCTCCTCGGGGTCGGCGGTGCGGCCCAACGGCAGCGCGCGGCCGAGCTCTTCGTTGGTCTCGCCCCACTCCGCGACCACGCCGTCGGTCCGCGTCGGCCCGGGCGCAACGGCGTTGACGCGGACGCCGTGGCTGCCGAATTCGACGGCCCAGGTGCGGGTCAGGGATTCCACCGCCGCCTTCGACGCGCTGTACACCGAAGCGGCGGGCACCCCCTTGGCCGCCACCATCGAGGTGACGTTGACGATGCTGCCGCGACCGCGCGCCAGCATGCCGGGAGCCAACGCCGCGGTCAGGAAGTACACGCCGCGGACGTTCGTGTCGAAGGTGCGCGCGAACGACGCGACATCCTGTTCGACGGTCAGCGCCGCGGGAAAGCTCGCCGCGTTGTTGACCAGCACGTCGACGTCACCGAGCCGACGCGCCAGCGCTTCGACCGAGGTGAGGTCGGCCATGTCGGCCTGGACGAAGCGGATGCGTTCGTGGGCCGACGCCGCCTCGCCGCGGTGGACATCCCGGCCGGTGATCGTCACCTCGGCGCCGGCGTCGGCGAGCAGCCGCGCGCACGCCGAACCGATGCCGGCGGTGCCACCGGTGACCACCGCGCTGTATCCCTGCAATTCCATGACGTCCCTTTCCTTCGACTCGTCCGCTGGAACACCGGCCCACCCGCCGGGTCATCCAGGCGGGATGAATCGGCGACGAGCCGGGGGTTCTGGCGGCCGGAGGCGCAGATGTCCTGCCCTCATATCGCGAGAGAAGGGGACCGTCATGAGAATCGTCGTCATCGGGGGAACCGGCCGAATCGGGTCGAAGGTGGTCAGCGGGCTGACCGAGCATGGCCACGACGCCGTCGCCGCGGCACCGTCGACCGGCGTCGACGCCTTCACCGGCGAGGGCCTGACCGACGTGCTCACCGGCGCCCAGGTGGTCGTGGACGTCACGAATTCGCCGTCCTTCGAGGAGGAGGCCGCCCAGCGGTTCTTCAACACCGCGACCGGCAATCTGCTCTCCGCGGAGGCCCGGGCCGGCGTCGCACACCACGTGGCGCTGTCGGTGGTCGGCACCGAGCGGCTGGCCCTCGAAAGCGGATACTTCAAGGCAAAGTTGGCCCAGGAGACGCTGATCGCCGACGGGCCGGTACCGTACACGATCGTTCGTGCCACGCAATTCTTCGAATTCCTCACCGTCATAGCCGATTCCGCGACCGAAGACGGAATCGTGCGGCTGCCCGGTGCCCTGATCCAGCCCATGGCATCCACCGACGTCGCTGACGCCGTCGCCATCGCGGCGGTGAACGCTCCGGTCAACGGCATCACCGAAGTGGGTGGGCCCGAGCGGTTCCGACTCCCCGAGCTGATCCGTACCGCGCTGACCGCGCGCGGCGACCGCCGCGAGGTGGTCACCGATCCCTCCGCGCGCTACTGGGGCGTCGCCATCGATGAGGGCACACTGGTGCCCGGCGACGGTGCCGCGCTCTTCGACCTCCGTTTCGAGGATTGGATTCTGGAGACGGCGGCGAGGCGGTGACGACATGGACGTCTACGAGGCGGTGGCCAGCCGGCGTGCGGTACGCGGGTTCACCGATGAAGAGGTACCTGAGGAAACAGTGCGGGGCGTCTTGACGGCGGCGGCGTGGGCGCCGTCCGGTTCGGATCTGCAGCCGTGGCGCATCTACGTCGTGACCGGTCAACCGCTGGCGCGGCTCAAGAAGCGTGCCGTGGAACGGGTCGCGGCCGGCGACCCCTGGGACGAGCGGGAATTCGAGATGTACCCGGGCGCGCTGCAACCGCCCTACAGCGACCGTCGCCGCGCCTTCGGTGAACAGCGCTACGGCGCCCTGGGTATCGTCCGCGACGATTGGCAAGCGCGGCAGCGCGCGGCGATCGGCAACTGGGACTGCTTCGGAGCCCCGGCCGCGCTGTTCTGTTACGTCGACCGCGGACTGGGGCTGCCGCAGTGGGCCGACGTCGGCATGCATCTGCAGACAGTCATGCTGCTGCTGCGCGCGGAGGGATTGCACAGCTGCCCGCAGATGGCGTGGTCGACCACCCGCACCACCGTCGCCGAGGTGGTCGAACCGGACGAGGGGCTGATTCTGTTCTGCGGGATGTCCATCGGATACGAAGACACCAGCGTTGGATACGCTCGCACCGGTCGGGCCCCGCTGGCGGAGACGGTCACCTTCGTCACCGACAGCTAGACCGGGCGCCGTCGCCTCGTTACCGTGATGCGATATGGCGAGCCAGGGTCGGGGACGGCCGCTGCACGGCCGCGCACGAGAGACAGCAGCACTGCGTGAGGTGACCGCTGAGGTTCGCGCCGGCGGATCCCGGGTGCTGGTATTGCGCGGTGAGGCCGGGGTCGGCAAGACCGCCCTGCTCGACCACCTCCTTCACCAGGCCGACGGCCTGCGCTGTCTGCACGTCTCCGGTGTGGAGTCCGATATGGAGCTGGCCTACGCCGGGCTGCATCAGCTGTGCGCCCCCCTGATGGGCCATCTCGAGGAACTGCCCGATCCGCAGCGCGACGCATTGGCCGTCGCCTTCGGGCAGGGCGTCGGCCCCACGCCCGAACGCTTTCTCGTCGGCCTGGCGGTGCTGAATCTGCTCGCCGCGTCCGCGCACGACCAACCGGTGCTGTGCGTCGTCGACGACGCCCAATGGCTCGACCAGATCTCGCTGCAGACGCTCGGGTTCGTCGCCCGCCGGCTGATGGCCGAACCGGTGGGCCTGGTGTTCGCCGCACGCACCGAGGGTGCCGAGGTGCTGGCCGGTCTGCCCGAGCTGCCGATCCAGGGGTTGTCCACCGTGGACGCACGACATCTGCTGAACAGCGTGATGATCGGCGGCATCGACCCCAGCGTCCGCGACCGGGTGGTGGCCGAGACCCGCGGCAATCCATTGGAATTGCTCGAAGTGCCGCGGATGTACTCCGCGTCGGAACTGGCAGGCGGGTTCTGGGCCGTCGCCGCACAGCCGTCACCGAGCCGGGTCGAGGAGAGTTACCTCCGCCGGATTCGGGCGCTGCCGGACGACACCCGCCGGCTGCTGCTGATCGCCGCCGCCGAACCGGTGGGCGATTCGGCGCTGTTCCTGCGCACCGCCGCACTACTGAAGACCGCGGTGGACGCGCTCGGGCCCGCTGAGGCCGCGGGCGTCATCGAGTTCGGCCCCCGCATGCGGTTCCACCACCCGCTGATGCGCGCGGCGGCCTACCGGGCCGCGGACCTGTCCGACCGACGCGCGATCCACGGGGCACTCGCCGCGGCCACCGACGCCGCCTCCGATCCCGACCGCCGAGCGTGGCACGCCGCCAATTCCGTCGCCGGCACCGACGAAGCGGTGGCGGCCGAATTGGAGGCCTCGGCAGGCCGCGCGCAGAGCCGGGGCGGGATCGCCGCGGCGGCAGCGTTTCTCGAGCGAGCCACCGTGCTGACCGGCGATCCACAGCTCCGTGGAGACCGGGCACTGGCCGCAGCACGGGCCAAGCGCGACTCCGCGGACACCGCCGCCGCCTACGAATTGCTGTCGATTGCGGAGGCGGCGCCACTGTCGGAACTCCAACGCGCCGGTGCGGCCCGTTTGCACGCGCAGATGGAATTCGTGAGCAGCCGGGCGGGCGAGCGGGGCGCGCCGCTGGTCGGTGAGACCGCCGCAGCACTGCTCGATGCCGCCAAGCAGTTGGAGGACGTCGACGACTTCGCGTCGCGGGAGAGCTATCTGGAGGCGTTCGCCGCGCTCATGTACGCCGGGCGCCTCGGGCAGCCCGGCGCGCTGCTCAACGCCGCGGAGACGGCGCGCGCGTCGATGGTCCGCACCCCGGAACTGCCGCGCGCGGTGGACCTGTTCTTCCGCGGTATGACCGAGCGAATCACCGGCGGGGTCCGCGGCGGCGCCGAACATCTGCGCACCGGCCTGGACGCGATGTGCGAGCTGGCGCGCACAGAGCCCGGCCAGACCCTGCGGTGGCTGGTGCCCGCCTTCCCTCTCCTACAGGAGTCCGCCGCGCACGAACTGTGGGACGAAAACCTCGTCGACACGCTCTCGGCCGCCGTCGTCGCACAGGCCCGCACGGTCGGCGCCCTGGCCGGTCTGCCGCAGGCTCTGGTGTACCGCGCCGGCGCCAAGCTTCTCTTCGGTGAGATGTCCACCGCCGCAACGTTGCTGGCCGAGGCGCAGGCCATCACGGCGGTCACCTCACCCGCCGCCCCGGTCCGGTATCACCGCCTGGTGGTCGCCGCATGGCGGGGCGACCCGGCCGAGACCGTCGCGCTGATCGACGCAGCCGCCGCCGACGGCTCAGCGCGGGGCGAGGGCCGTCTGATCGGACTGACCGGCTACGCGTCGGCGTTGCTGTACAACGGCCTGGCCCGCTACCAGGAGGCCTTCGCCGCGGCGCGGACCGCATGCGAACACGAGGATCTGGGCATCTACGGCTGGTGTCTGGAGGAGTTGGTGGAAGCGGCGGCGCACATCGGCGAACGCGGCGCCGCCAACGAGGCGATCGCCGACCTCGAAGGACGCGCGGGCGCCAGCGGCACCCCGTGGGGCCTCGGCGCGATGGCCGCCGCGCGGGCGCTGCTGGCGGACGACGATGAGGCGGACCGGCTGTTCAACGAGGCGCTCGACCACCTGAACCGATCGCGTGTGGCGGTGCGGACGGCGCGGACGCATCTGAACTACGGCGAATGGCTGAGGCGGATGAACCGCCGCGGCGACGGCCGCCGTCACCTCAACGAGGCCTACGAGATGTTCACCCGGATGGGTGCGCAGGCCTACGCCGAGCGAGCACGCAGAGAGCTGATCGCGGTCGGCGAAAGGGTCCGCAGGCAACCGACGAGTTCCGGTGACGCATTGACCGCCCAGGAGGCGCAGATCGCCCGGCTGGCCGCCGACGGCCTGACCAACTCCGAGATCGGCGCCCAGCTGTTCATCAGCATGCACACCGTCGAATGGCATCTGCGCAAGGTGTTCGTCAAGCTCGGGATCTCCTCCCGTAGGCAGCTGCGCACCACCACGTGGTCGGGTGGCTGAGCGCCCGACCACGGGTTCCTGGTGTTCGGGGACCACGTACCACCAAGGGTTCTGCCACGGGTCCCAGCCGGAAGTCTGATTTCAAGCCGCCCACCGGGCGCAGTGAAATCAACCGGAGGAACCCCCCATGACCGTCACGGCCGTCCCCGACACCGCTCCCGCCGGATCCGACATCGAGCTCAGGGAACGCTTCACCGCGGAGGTCTCGCCGCTGGTCGACGTGCTGCTCCGCGGCGCCCGCAGGCTCACCCGCAACGACGCCGACGCCGAGGATCTGCTGCAGGAGACCCTGGTCCACGCCTACACCGGGTTCCACACCTTCCAGCAGGGCACCAACCTCAAGGCCTGGTTGTTCCGCATTCAGCACAACCAGTGGGTCAACGCCTACCGGCGGCGAGAGCGCCGGCCCGCGGAAGTGTTGTCCTACGAGATCACCGATCGCGAGCTGGCCGATCATGGCGCGCACCAGTCGACCGGGCTACGGTCGGCCGAATGCGAGGTGCTCGATCTGCTGCCCGACAGCGACCTTCGTGACGCGATGGGCCTGCTGTCCGAGGGCTTCCGGCTGGTGCTGTTCTACGCCGACGTCCAGGGCTACACCTACGCCGAGACCGCGGCCCTGATGGGCATCCCGATCGGTACCGTGATGTCGCGGATCGCGCGTGCGCGGGTGCAGTTGCGCCGTGCCCTGGTCGGAACAGACTGCGCGCGTGAACGTTTCGCCAGCCGGCCGCCGTGCGCGGCGTGACGCGTCAGTCGTCGCTGCCGTCCGGCGGATAGGGCATGCCGAACTGCTCGGCGAGCAGGCTCTGCGCGATGATCATCGCCGCCTGAGCGCCCGAGGCGATCGACCCCGCGACATAGGGGTGCTCGGTGCAGGTGTCCCCGGCGGCGAACACCGTCGACGTCGAGGTGCGGTGCAGTGCGTCGATGCCGATCGTGTCCGCGGCCAGCGGCCCGGGCGTGCAGGCCGCGCCGAGCTGTTCGGCGAGTTTGGAGCGCTGCCGCAGCGGCGCCTCGACCAACAGGCCCTCGCGTTCCAGCCGGCTTCCGTCCGCGAACGCGATCGCGGTCAGCTGGCCGCCGTCGCCGATCAGTTCGGCGATGCGGCGGTCGTCGATGGTGATGTCCGCCGCGGCCAACTGTTCGCGGTCCGGACCGTCGAGCTGCGGGTGGCCGTCGGTCAGCAGCACCACGTCGTCGCTCCAGCCGCGCAGCATCAGCGCCGAGTGCACGGCCTCCTCACCGGCGGCCAGCGAGGCGATGCGCTTGTCGCGCATCTCCCAGCCGTGACAGAACGGGCATTGGAACACCGAGGTGCCCCACAGCGGTTTCAGACCGGGGATGTCGGGCGGGCAGTACTCCATACCGGTGGCCAGCAGCACGCGCCGCGTCGTCACCCGCTCGCCGTCGTCGAGGAGCAGCGCGAACCCGTCACCGTCCGTGCCGCCCTCTACCACCGTGCCGTGGCGGAATTCGACGGTCGGGTACCGCTCCAGTTCGCGGCGGCCGGTTTCGTAGAGCTCGGCCGGCGGGCGTTGATCGAAACCCAGCATTCCGCCGATGCCCTCGGCGGCGAGATTGCTCTGCTCCCCGGCGTCGACGAGCAGAGTGCGGCGCCGTGCGCGACCGAGGACGAGCGTGGCGCTCAGCCCGGCCGCGCCACCGCCGACGACGATGCATTCCCAGTCCTGCGTCATGGCCTGCATGTGACCGGTCGGACCCGTGATCAAACCCAGGACCTATTTGGTGCCGAAGATGCGGTCACCCGCGTCGCCGAGCCCGGGGCGGATATAGCCGTGCTCGTCGAGCTGCCGGTCGATCGCGGCGGTGTAGATCTGAACGTCGGGATGCGCTCCCCGCAGCGCTGCGATGCCCTCCGGACACGTCAGCAGGCAGACGAACTTCAGTGACTTCGGCCGGCATTCCTTGAGCCGCTCGATCGCCGCCACGGCGGAGTGACCGGTGGCCAGCATCGGATCCACCACGACCACGTCGCGTTCCTCCAGGTCGGCGGGCATCTTGAAGTAGTACTCGACGGCGACCAACGTCTTCGGGTCCCGGTATAGCCCGATGTGGCCGACGCGGGCCCCGGGCACCACGGCCAGCATGCCGTCGAGGATGCCGGTGCCCGCGCGCAGGATCGACACGAACACCAGCTTCTTGCCGTCGATCACCCGGCCGGTCATCGACTCCAGCGGTGTCTCGATCTCCACCTCCTGCGTGGGCATGTCGCGCAGCACCTCGTAGGCCATCAACGACGAGATCTCGTGAAGCAGTTGACGAAAGCTGGTGGTGGAAGCCTCTTTACGGCGCAGGAGCGTGAGCTTGTGCGCCACCAGCGGATGGTCGATGAGGTGAACCGCGCTGTCGTCGCTGCCCGTATGGGTGCCCATAGCCTGCTTCCCTTGTTTTCTTAGAAGACCGTACCGTCTGAGTCGATCGTCAACGGCGGCGAACCGTCCCGCATCCGCTGCGCCAGCGCCCGGCCCGCCGCCCAGGTCCCGCCCTCCAGCACGCAGGCCAGGGGCAGTTCAGCGCCGAGCTCTGCGCACACCATCGGTGCGAGCTCGTCCAGCAGTGCCACCGTCAGCGCCCGCCATTCGACGACCAGTTCGTCGCCGACCCGCCAGGTCGTCGCCGCCACGTCGGGGTTGCGCAAGCGCAGTACGCCGGTGTCGAGCAGCAGTCCGCCGTTTCGGTATTCGGGCAGTCCGGTCAGCGCGTCGATGCTCTTCACCTCGACGCCGGACCACATGATGGGCTCGAGCAGCGAGTAGGTCAGCCACTGGGAGAGCTTGTGGAACGGAACCCAGCCGTCGGTGTCCCCGGGCCCGGACACGGCGCGATGGCGCCAGCAGTCGCCCAGTGGCTCTCCGTTGATCTCGTTGCCCGTCAACCAGATCGGCGACAGCGAGGTGAGCAGCACATCGAGCACATCGTGTGCGGCCACGGGATCGCCGAGCCGATCGAACAGCGCGCCGGGACGGCCCGCGTCCGCGAGGGTCTCACCGAGGCGGCGCAACAGCGCCACCCGCCCGTCCAGACCCGTCAGCGGATTGTCCGGACGCACCTGGAACACCGCACCCAACCGTTCGGCGTCCATATCCCGCAGCGCCGCGGCGTCGGCGCGCAGCGGATCGTCCGGATCGGCGGAGAACGCCCCGTCCAGAAAGGCATGCCAGCTCGCGACACCCAGGCCTTCCGATCGCGAGAACGTCTGCCCGGTCGATGATTCGGTGTATCGCCAGCCCGCCCCGGCGCCCGCGTCCAGCAGCACGCTCACCACGGTCAGGTCGATCATCGCGCGGGCGTCGAGATCCGCCGTACGGCGCACCCCACCGGCCTCGAAATGGCGCCAGCGGCTGTGGAAGGGGATCGTCAGATCGGGGTAGTTCCTGCGGGTCACGTCGGCGACCTCACCGGCCGCCCGCTCGAGGGCTTCGTCGTGGACGGTGAACCACTCGGAGTCGCCGGCCCTGGCCCGGCTCAGCAACTGTCCCGACCGCTCGCGCACCGCGGCCGTCGTCCGGAGTTCGGCGACCGCCGGGTTCACGGCTGCAACCCGCGGCCCTTGACCTTCTTGAGTTCGTCGGCGTCGGGGACCGGGCCGGGCGTGAAATAGCCGGCGGCCATCTTCGCGTCGATCTCCACCCGCGCGTCGTCGGGAATCAATTCGTCGGGGATGTTGACCCGCTCGCCGACGTCGATGCCCGAGCCGGTGATGGCGTCGTACTTCATGTTGCTCATCGACACCAGTCGGTGGATCTTGCGGACACCCAGCCAGTGCAGGACGTCGGGCATCAGTTCCTGGAAGCGCATGTCCTGAACGCCCGCAACGCATTCGGTGCGGGCGAAATACGAATCCGCGGTGTCGCCACCGATCTGACGCTTTCGGGCGTTGTAGACCAGGAACTTGGTGACCTCGCCGAGCGCGCGGCCCTCCTTGCGGGAGTAGGAGACCAGCCCCACCCCGCCGCCCTGGGCCCCGCGGACGCATTCCTCGATCGCGTGGGTGAGGTACGGGCGGCACGTGCAGATGTCGGAGCCGAACACATCGGAGCCGTTGCACTCGTCGTGCACCCGCGCGGTGAGTTCGACCGCCGGGTCGGCGAGATCGGCGGCCCTACCGAAGATGTACACCGTCTGTCCGCCGATGGGCGGCAGGAACACCTCGAGGTCCGAGCGGGTGACCAGTTCCGGATACATGCCGCCGGTCTCCTCGAACAGCACCCGCCGCAGATCGGTCTCGCTGCAGCCGAACCGCTGCGCGACACCGGGCAGCCACCACACCGGTTCCACCGCCGCCTTGGTGACCAGGGCGGCGCCGTTGGCGAGCAGGATGCGGCCGTCGGGAACGAGCCGGCCCTTGGCGATCGCATCGGCGATCTCGGGCAGGACGACGTGGGCTTTGGTGACCGCGATGGTGGGCCGGATGTCGAGCCCGGCCTCGAGTTCCGCGGCGAACGCGGCGGCGACGTCGGCGCCCCACGGGTCGAGGCTCACGATCCGACGCGGTTCACTCCACTGCGGGTACGGACCGATGACGTCGGTGGGCGCGGTGTCGGTGAGGTCGGCCCGGTGATCGCGCTTGAGGGCGCCCGCAGCCACCGCCAGTGCCCGGTAGACGCTGTAGGACCCGCTGTGTGTACCGATGACATTGCGGTGCAGGCGATTCGCCGTGGTGCCGATGACGGGGCCGCGCTCGGCCGGGGTGGGGGCACCCCAGGTGATCGCGGGGGTGCCCACCGCACCGCTGTGCGAGGTCAACCGGATGTGGCCGGGCATGTTCACTCCTCCGTCGAGGCGAATGCGCCAGCATAGCGACTTCCCGTCGGGTGCGCCGGACGGTGTATTTTTGGGCCAGGTCCGCCGAGCGGTCAGCCGGGGACGCCGGCCGCCACCCGCGGCGCGCGATCGGCCGACGCGTCGTCGAGCACCAGCGCCGCGACCCGGTCGCGGTGCTGTTCGGCGCTGCCCAGCAGGGCGGCGTTGGTGACGGCGCGCTTGAAGTAGAGGTGCGCCTCGTGCTCCCAGGTGAAGCCGATGCCGCCGAGAACCTGGATGGTGTCCGCGGCGATGCGGCTCAGCGCGGCCGAACACGTCGCCTGCGCGATCGCCGTCGACAACTCGGCATCGTCGGAGCCGTCGGTGAGCGCCCACACCGCGTGATAGGCGGTTGAGCGGGCGTGCTCGGCGTCGACCAGCATGTCGGCCAACCGGTGCTTGACCGCTTGGAACGACCCGATCGGCCGGCCGAACTGCAGCCGCGACTTCGCGTAGTCGACGGCGACGTCGAGCAGATGGGCAGCGGCGCCGACCTGTTCGACCGCCAGCAGCGCCGAACCCACGTGCAGCGCATGCTCGATCACCCGCTGCGCCTCCTCGGGGCCGGCGATCAGCGTCGCCGCCGCGCCGGTCAGCGTGACGGCGGCCTGCGGACGGGTGAGGTCCAGCGTCACCAGTGGCGTACGTTCGACGCCCTCGGCGCCGGTATCGACGGCGTACAGGCCGACGCCGTCGCCGCCGGTGGCCGCGACCAGCAGGACGTCCGCGGCGCCGGCATCCACCACCGGTCCCAGCTCACCGGACAGTGTGGTGCCGTCTGCGGACACGGTGTCCGCGCTCGCCGCGAACGCGGCGGTACGGGTGCCCTCGACCAGATCGGTCAGCAGGGCGTCGCGGGCCTCGCCGCGCGACGCCGCGACCAGTGCAGGCACCGCGAGGTAGACCGTGCCGAACAGCGGTCCGCAGGCCAGCGTGGCCCCGAACTGCTCGACCGCCACGGCCTGGTCGACCAGGCTGCCGCCGACCCCGCCGTCGGTCTCCGGCACCGAGAGGCCGAGCACACCGAGTTCGGTGCCCAGCCGGGCCCAGACCTTCCGGTCGAACGGCGGATCCGATTCCATCAGCGTGCGCACCGTGGCCTCGTCGAAGTGCTCGGCGCAGAACCGACGCACCGCGTCGAGCAGCTGCTGCTGTTCGTCGGTGAATGTGAACTCAGCACTAGCCACGGGGGATCTCCTTCCACGGCATGCCGGCGTCGGCACGCAGGTCACCGGGCAGACCGAGCACCCGTTCGCCGAGGATGTTGCGCATCACGTCGGACGTGCCGCCCTCGATGGTGTTGGCGCGGCTGCGCAGGAACCGCTGCTGGACCGGACCGCGGAAGTCCGCCGCGTCGGCCGAGTCCTCGCCGGGCATGGCGTAACTGTGGTACAGCGTGCCCTCCGGCCCCAGGAAATCCATGCACCACAGGTAGATGTTCTGGTTGAGCTCGGCACCGACGAGCTTGCCGATCGACCCCTCCGGACCCGGCCCGCCGACCGTGGCCGACGCGCGGGAACGCTCCGCGGTGAGTCGCTGCGCCTCGGAGCGCAGCCACAGCTGGGTCAGCCGGTCCCGCAGCACCGGCGTCTGCCGCTCCGGCCGCGACGCCCACAGCGCCACGGCATCGGCGATGGTGCCCGCACCGCGGCGGCTTCCGCTTCCGCCCAGCGCGCTGCGCTCGTTCATCAGCGTGGTCATCGCGACCCGCCAGCCGTCTCCGACGCCGCCGAGCCGGTGCGCGTCGGGGATGCGCGCGTCGGTGAAATAGACCTCGTTGAACTCCGCGTGCCCGGTCAGCTGACGCAGCGGACGGGTTTCGACACCGTCGGCGTGCATGTCGATGACGAAGTACGTCAACCCCTTGTGCTTGGGCACATCCGGATTCGTGCGGGCCAGCAGCAGCCCCCACCGGGCGCGATGGGCGAGGCTGGTCCAGACTTTTTGACCGTTGACCACCCAGCTGTCACCGTCGGGCACCGCCGAGGTCGCCAGACCGGCCAGGTCCGATCCGGCACCCGGCTCGGAGAACAGCTGACACCAGATGTCCTCGGTGGTCGCCAGCGGACGCAACCACTTCCGCTTGAGGTCGTCGTTCTGTGCGTGCTCGCGCACCGTCGGCGCCGCCATGCCGTAGCCCATCGGGTTGAGCCCCAGCGGGACCGGGCCGCCGGCACCCTGCAGGATGCGGTCGGCCACGGCCTGCAGGCCACGCGACAACCCCAGCCCGCCCAGGCCCTCGGGAAAGTTCACCCACGACAGACCCGCGTCGTAGCAGGCGCCGAGGTATTCGCGGATCGGCACGGATTTCGGATCGTGTTTCGACACCACCTCGTGGGCGAGTTCGGCGACCCGTTCGGAATCAGCGACGGTGCTCATCCGACCACGATAGGCGGTCAACTAGAACGTGTTACTGTGCGGCCCACATCGCCGGTGGAGGAGGCCGCTGAGGTGACCGCGAACAGAGGTCGAACCGCATCGCTGGCCATCGTCACCGTCGCTTACGTGGCCGCGCTGGCGGTTGCCGCGGCCTGGCTGGTGTGGGGGACCGATACCGGCAAACTGTGGCTGGACGCCCTGATCGCCGATGTGTTGGCCACGCTCGTGGTGTTCGCCTTCAGCCGCGGTTACGGCAACTCCAGCTTCTACGACGCCTACTGGAGTGTGGTCCCGCCGCTGTTGCTGTTCTGGTGGTGGAGCCAGGCCACCGATCCCGACCCGCTGCGGTGCGGGCTGGTGGCGGCGGTGGTGGTGCTGTGGGCGGTGCGGCTGACCGGAAACTGGGCCTACGCATTCCCCGGTCTGCACCATGAGGACTGGCGGTACCCGATGTTCCGGGAACGGGCCGGACGCTTCGAGTTCGTCGCCGATCTCGTAGCCATCCACCTGATCCCGACGCTGCAGGTCTTCCTGGCGATGATGCCCGTCTACGTCGCGGTCACCACGCCCGGACGGGGCTGGGTGTGGCTGTCGGCGATCGCGTTCGTCCTCGGCGTCGCCGCGGTGCTGCTGGAACTGGTCGCCGATGCACAGATGCACCGCTTCGCGCGGACCCGTCGGCCGGGTGAGGTCATGGACCGCGGTTTGTGGGCGTGGTCGCGGCATCCGAATTACTTCGGCGAGTTCAGCTTCTGGTTCGCGCTGGCGCTGTTCGGGGTCGCGGCGGCCCCCGGCGACGCCTGGTGGTTGTTCGCCGGCGCGGCAGCAATGCTGGCGATGTTCCTCGGAGCCAGCATCCCGATGATGGAGGAGCGCAGTCTGGCCCGCCGTCCCGGCTACACCGACGTCGTCGACCGAGTGTCGCGGTTCGTGCCGCGTCCGCCGCGCCGGGCCAGGGTGTGATGCGCCCGCGCATCGTCGTCGCCGGGCTGGGCGACAGCGGACTGCTCACCGCGCTGCAGTTGGCGCCGCACGCCGACGTCGTCGGCATTTCCGCCAAACCGGGTCTGGTCAGCGGACAGGAGCTCGGGGTGCGGCTCGCGCGGCCCGACGACTGGGCACGCGACTACTGGATCAGCTTCGACCGGTTCCGTGGGCTCGACCGGGTCCGCACGGTGCACGCCACACTCAGCACCCTGGATCCGTTGGCGCGCAAGGTCTTGGCCGTCCGAGACGACGGCACCACCCACGTCGAGGACTACGACGCGCTGGTGATCGCCACCGGTGTGACCAACGGGTTCTGGCGCCGAGCGGTCCTGCAGACCCCCGGCGAGATCGCCGCCGAGCTGCGGGCCACCCACGACCGGTTGGCGGGCGCGGCGTCGGTGATCGTCGTGGGCGGCGGGGCGGCGGCCGTCAGCAGCGCCGCGAACCTGGCGCTGCGCTGGCCGGACAAGCACGTCGAGCTCTGCTACCCCGGTGAGCGTCCGCTGACCGCGCACCACCCGCGGGTGTGGGCGCGCATCGCCCGGCGACTCGGCACCCTCGGCGTCGTCCTGCGCCCCGGCCACCGCGCTGTGGTGCCGGACGGGTTCGCCTGCGACCGCATCACCGCGGGACCGGTCGAGTGGAGCACGGGGCAGCCGTCGTCGCCGGCCGATGCGGTGTTGTGGACGATCGGCCGCGTACGGCCCAACACCGGCTGGCTGCCCGCCGGGCTGCTCGACGACGACGGCTTCGTCTCGGTGTCGCCGCAGTTGAAAGTCGCCGGGGTGCACCGGGTGTGGGCGATCGGTGACGTGGCGGCCACCGAACCGCTGCGCAGTTCGGCGCGCAACCGCGCCGACAAACTGCTGGCCGCCAACATCCTCGCCGACTTCGCGGGCAGGCCGCTGCGGGACTACCGGGCCCCGGGGCGGCGGTGGGGTTCGGTGCTCGGTGCGCAGCCGGACGGACTCGAGGTGTTCGCACCCAACGGGATCGCGGTGCGGTTCCCGTCGTGGTCGATCGACCGGGTATTGCAGCCGTGGATCGTCCGACGCGGGATCTATCGCGGTGTGCGCGATCTCAGCGCGGGGGAATCTCGGCGTTGATGCGGTCCAGCAGCGCCGGATAGCGGTTCGCTTCGCGGTGCCGGCCCGGCTTGCCGCTGCTGATCACCGCGGCGGCCAGATCACGTGCCGGGTCCGCCCACACCGCGATGTCGGTGAGGCCGGTGTGCCCGAACGCCGCGGGCGCGTTGCGACCGAACGGGCCGAATCGCTTGGAGCCCAACATGTATCCGATACCCCAGCGCAGAGGCATCAGTCCGGTCGCCAGGTCGGGCCGCAGCCGTCGGGCCTCCCGGGTGGCAGCGTAGAGCGTCTCCGGGGAGACGACCCGGACACCGTCGAGTTCACCGCCGCGACGCAGGATCTCCGCGAACCGGGACAGTTCGAACGCCGTCGACACGGTGCTCGACGACGGCACCACGCTGGTGAGGAACGCCGGTGTGTTGGAAAACGGGATGATCTGCTGCGGTGTGCCGCCCACCGCCACGCGGAATGCCTTGGCGATCGGAGCGGGCAGCGGCGTGCCGGTCACCCGGCTCGGAGCGACCTGCGGAACATCCTGCGGCGCAACGCCGTAATTCGTCCACCGGAAGCCGAGCGGGTCGAGGATCTCGGTGGCGAGAATCTCCCGGATGTTGCGACCCGTCGCCGCCGAGACGATCTCGCGCACCAGCGGTCCCCAGGTGAGACCGTGGTAGATGTGCACCAGACCCGGCGGATAGACCGGTTTGAGCTTGCCGAGCATCTCCCTGGCGTACTCGCTGTCGTCCATCCGCCGTAGGTCGGGGCGCGGGCCGGTCGCGAACGGCACGCCGGCGCTGTGCGTCATCACATGCCGGATCGTGGTGCGGTCCTTGCCGTGGCTGGTGTAGGTCGGCAGGTAGTCGCACACCCTGTCGTCGAGCGAGAAGTGGCCGCGTTCGACGAGCATGTGCACCACGGTCGTGGTGATCGCCTTGGCGGCGCTGTACGCGCAGAACGGGGTGGCGGTGGTGACCGGCACCTGTTCGGCGTCGGGTGGGTCGTCGGGCCCATTGCCCCAGCCATGGCCGATCGCGCGGTTCAGGACGACGCGTCCCCGGTGGCGCACACAGACCTGGATGGCCGGGTGCATGCCGGCGTCGTACCAGTGCCGCGCCGCCCGCCAGATCCGTTCGACGGCGGCCGGATCGACGTCCGAGTGGTCCTCGTCGGCGATGTCGGTGACCGAATCCAGATCGTCGGGCACCCGGATGCGTCCGTCGAGCGTCTCGGCCATGCGGCCAGGGTAGTCACGGGGCGTGCCGATGAGATCCGGGCCGCCGGCGGGTCGGTACCGGTACGACGACGAAAGGCGACCACACCATGGCCATCGACCACCTGCTCGCGGTCGTACCCGTATCCGACATCGACGCGAGCCGCCGCTGGTACACAGCGCTGTTCGGCCGCGATGCCGACAACAACCCGATGCCGACGCTGGTGGAATGGCAGGTCGTGTCCGGCGGATGGGCGCAGGTCTTCGTCGACGCCGAGCGCTGCGGGACGGGTCTGCTCAACGTCGCGGTCGACGATCTCGAGGGCCACCTGGAGCAGTTGCGCGGCCGCGGCCTCCAACCCGAACCGATCGTCGACGCGAGCAAGGGGGTGCGCCTGTCGGCACTGACCGATCCCGACGGCAACCGCGTCGGCATCATCGGCGGATTCCGGGTGCAGTACTGACCCGGGCGGAATGCCGGCCGTACTGCGCGCAGTTGCTTCCCGATATGACCGACACCACATTCGACCCGCACGCACTGCTCGCCGAAGCCCGCCTCGGGGTGCTGGCCACCATCAGGTCCAGCGGCGTGCCGCAGCTGTCTCCAGTCACGCCGTTCTACGACCGGGCCGCCGGACAGATCTACGTCTCGATGACCGAAGGGCGCGCCAAGACCGCCAATCTGCGCCGCGATCCGCGGGCAGCGCTGCAGGTGACCAGCGCCGACGGCTGGGCCTGGGCCACCGCCGACGGCCCGGTGACACTGACCGGTCCGGGCGCCGACCCGAACGGACCCGAGGTGGCCGCGCTCGTCGACTACTACCGCCGAGCGGCCGGTGAGCACCCCGACTGGGACGAGTACCGGGCGGTGATGGTGGCCGACCGGCGCGTGCTGATGGCGATGACCGTCGAGCGGGTCTACGGCGAGAAGCTGCGCTGACCGGGGCCGATGCTTGCCCCCACGCGGTCCGGGGTATGCCCTCCTGCACTACAGCGCAGGAGGCACGGATGGCATCGGACGCGACCGCCCCGACCCGCGACGGCGAGGCGGACACCGGCGACAAGCTCAAGCGCCGGATCACCGGCCCACTGCTGTATCTGTTCATCCTCGGCGACGTCCTGGGCGCGGGCATCTATGCCCTGATGGGGGTGCTGTCGGTCGACGTCGGCGGGGTGCTGTGGGCGCCGCTGGTGGTCGCCCTGCTGCTGGCGCTGCTGACGGCGGGCTCGTATGCCGAGCTGGTGACGAAATATCCGGCGGCCGGGGGCGCGGCGGTGTTCGCCGAGCGCGCGTTCAAACGGCCGATGGTGTCGTTCCTCGTCGGCTTCTCGATGCTGGCCGCCGGCGTCACCAGCGCGGCCGGGCTGTCGCTGGCATTCGCCGGGGACTACCTCGCCACGTTCATCGACGTGCCGACGGTGCCCGCGGCGGTCGTCTTCCTGCTGCTGATCGCATGTCTCAACGCGCGCGGCATCAGCGAGTCGGTGAAGAGCAACGTCGTCATGACGATCGTCGAGCTCACCGGTCTGCTGATCGTCATCGTCGCGGTGGCGGTGATGGTGGGCGGCGGCCGCGGGGACGTCGGACGCATCACCGAGTTCCCCGACGGCGCGACGCCCGCGATGGCGATCCTGGCCGGCGCGATCGTCGCGTATTACTCGTTCGTCGGGTTCGAGACCTCGGCCAACGTCGCCGAGGAGATCCGCAACCCCAGCAAGGTGTATCCGGCGGCGCTGTTCGGGGCGCTGGTCACCGCGGGTGTGGTGTACGCCCTTGTCGGCATCGCCAGTGCCACCGCACTGCCGCCGAGCGAGCTGGCCGGCTCGTCGGGTCCGCTGCTCGATGTCGTCGGCGCCGCCGGCGTCGGGGTGCCCGACTGGCTGTTCAGTGCGATCGCACTGGTGGCCGTCGCGAATGGCGCCCTGCTCACCATGATCATGTCGAGTCGGCTGACCTACGGGATGTCCGATCACGGGCTGCTGCCCGCGGTGCTCAGCCGGGTCCTGCCGGAGCGCCGCACGCCCTGGGTGGCGATCGTCGCGACGACGGCGGTGGCGATGCTGCTGACGCTCACCGGAGACCTGGGCATGCTCGCAGAGACGGTCGTGCTGCTGCTGCTGTTCGTGTTCATCTCGACGAACGTGGCGGTCCTGGTGTTGCGCCGGGACACCGTGGAGCACGACCACTTCCAGGTGTGGAGCTTCGTGCCGGTACTCGGCGTCGTGTCGTGCGTGGTGCTGATGACCCAGCAGAGTGCGCAGGTGTGGCTGTTCGGCGCGATCCTGCTGGCCGTGGGCGCGGTGCTGTATCTGCTGGCACGGCTGGCCACGCGTCGGGAACGCGCCTGAACGCAACGCCAATCGAGTGTGCACTCGGGGATCCGAGTGTGCGGGCAGGGCGGAAGATCGGGCCGCAGACCGCCCTGTGCGCACACTCGACACCGGGGCCGCACTCTCGATCACCAGAACGATATGACGAAGCCCCCGCAGCCGAGGTGGCTGCGGGGGCTGTCGTTGTGAAGCGGGGATCAGCTGATGCCGACCACTTCCTGCGCGATGGCCGCAAGGCGGGTCTGCGCGGCGGAGACGACGCGCGACCGGTTCTTGTGGGCCTCCTCGTAGGCGACGATCGTGCGGATGTCCGACGCCTCGGTGAGGTCCTTCACCGCGGCGACCGCGTCCGCGACGGTCAGTTCGTCGTAGTCAGCGATCGGCAGCTCGGACGCATCGACCACGCCGGCCCGGCTGCGGGCGGTGTGGAGCGCGTCCGCCGCGTCGTCGGCGCCCTCGTTGCGGGTCACCTGCTCGGCGGCGGAGAGTGCGGCGTCACGCGAGGCGCTGAACGCCTTGCCCGCGACTCCGCTGACCCACTGGCCCCGGTTGACCAGCTCGTTGAACGCCGGGCCGGTGTTGCGCAGGGCGTCGAGCGTCCGGTCGACGCTGCGGGTGGTCCAGGTGATCGGCAGGTTGACCGCACGCACCGCGGCACCGGTCGCGGCCTGCAACGGGGTGCGGCGCAGTGCGGCCGGACCGCCCAGCGCATCCTCGGCCAGGACGGTGGTCAGCCACTCGACCGTGGCGCTGTGGGCGGTGATCAGGCGGTCAGCCAGCGCCTGCACGTCCTTGTTCTTCGCGGACACCGCGAGGGCCTTCAGGTAGCGCGAGCGGTCGAGGAGCTGATCCTCGAGTGCGAGGTCGCCCAGCAGGGCCTCGTCGAACGGCCCGGCCTGCTCGGTCAGCGCCTTCACCGCGGCGGCGGCGCGACCCAGGAACGGGCCGATGACGTCCGGGAAACCACCCAGGTCGCGGATCGTGCCCTCGATGGCCTCGGCGCGCTCGCGGGCGTTGCTCGCATTCTGCTCCAGCTCGGTACGAACGGCCTCGGTACGGGCCTGCGCAATCCTGGTCTCGGCGACCTGGATCTCGGTGTTGGTCAGGTCCAGCAGCGTGCGCAGCTGGGCCAGAAGTTTGGTGGTATCGATATCAGTCAAGGTTGTCAGCCCCTTTTCGCGTTGACTTGTTCGTTGTCGGCGCTCGGGTGCACCAGAGGTTGGGTTGCCGTATGGGCTCTCAGGTAACCGGATATGACCCGGTTGTGACGTATCCCTCAATAACAACCATGTCGATAACTCGAGTAACGATTCGATATCGCTTCAGATCACGATCGTTTAAGGGAATCCCGCAAACTCTGTGAAAACGGCCTCCCGCCTGAGCGAATACCGAGAGTTCCGGTGCGAATTGCGGCGAAGCTCACATCTCTGCGGTGTAACGCACCCGCCCCGGCGGGAATGCGGCGAAATGACCACCAGGACGTCCATATCTGCTTCTGTACGTTGGTTTTCGGGCGGGGAACCGCTGAATGTACGAGAAAGTCCAGAAGGAAGTGATCATGAGTAACAGTGGTAAAGCGGCTCGCCGGGGGATTGTCGGCGTGATGGCCGGCTGTCTGTTCGGTGGCGTGGCTGCAGCAACCATTGCCGCGCCGACCGCGTTGGCCGCACCGGATTGCACCGCGAGCGGTGTGGCTAACACCGTGAGCACCGTGACCGGATCGGCCCGTCAATATCTGTCGGCGCATCCCGGTGCCAATCAGGTGGTGACCGCCGCGATGAATCAGCCGCGCGCGCAGGCCGAGGCCGACGTCCGCGGGTACTTCACCGCCAACCCGCAGGAGTACTACGAGCTGCGCGACATCCTGGCGCCGATCGGTGACACCCAGCGTCAGTGCAACGTGTCGGTTCTGCCTGCGGATCTGTCCTCCGCGTACGACCAGTTCATGGCCGGCTGACACCGCCGAACCTCGACGGCCCGTCGCGAGCAGCCCCGGCTGCAGCGGCGGGCTGTCGCCATGAGCGCCTGGCATCTGCCTGACATCATGAGGGCATGACGCAGGCGCAGACTGCCGACCACCTGACCGTCGATCTCGCGGTCATCGGCTTCGGTAAGGGTGGTAAGACGCTGGCAGCCACGCTGGCACGTTCGGGTCAGCGGGTGGTGATGGTCGAGCAGTCCGACCGCATGTACGGCGGTACCTGCATCAACATCGGCTGCGTCCCCACCAAGTCGATGGTCTACCGCTCCGAGCACCTGGCCCGCGGCGCCGCCCACGCCGACGACTACGGGCGTGCCGTGCGTGCCACCGGCGAGTTGACCACCGCGCTGCGGGCCACGAATCTCGCGATGCTCGAGACGCTTCCGACCGCCACCGTGCTGACCGGACGGGCCCGTTTCACCGATTCGCACACCCTGATCGTTGATGTGGCCGACGGCGGAACCGTCACCGTGTCCGCCACCCACATCGTGGTCGGCACCGGATCAGAACCGGTGATCCCCGACATCCCGGGCCTGCGCGCGAGTGCGGCCACCGTCACCAGCACCACCCTGCTCGCGACGCCGGATCTGCCGCGCCGCCTCGTGGTCCTCGGAGCGGGATACGTGGGTCTGGAGTTCGCGGCGATGTACGCCCAGTACGGTGCGGCGGTCACGGTGATCGACCACCACGAGCGCATCCTGGGCGGCGAGGACGACGACGTCGCCGAGTGTGCCCGGGAGATCCTCGTCGGGGCCGGCCTGACCGTGCTCACCGGTGCGACGGTGACCCGGATCGAGGACTGCGACAGCGGCGGCGCCACGGTCGTCTTCGAACGCGACGGGCAAACCGGTCGGGTCGACGGCGACCTGGTACTGGCCGCCCTCGGCCGCCGCCCGGTGACCGCGGATCTCGGACTGGCCGAGGCGGGCATCGAGACGACGAGCAGCGGCGCCATCGCGGTCGACGAACATCTGCGGACGAGCCGGCCACACATCTTTGCGGTGGGCGACGTCAACGGCGGGCCTCAGTTCACCTACATCTCGCTGGACGACTACCGCATCGTCCTCGACCAGTTGACCGGTGCGGGAACCCGCAGCACCGCACAACGCGCCGCGGTGCCGTACTCGTTGTTCATGACACCGCCGCTCTCCCGGGTCGGGCTGACCGAGCGGGCCGCCCGGGCGTCGGGACGGCGGGTGCTGGTCGCGTCGAAGCCCGTAGCGCAGTTGGCCACCATGCCGCGGGCCCGCATCGTCGACGACCCTCGGGGCCTGATGAAGGTCGTGGTCGATGCCGAGACCGACGAGATTCTCGGGGCGGCGCTGCTCAGCCACGACTCCCACGAGGTGATCAACACCGTGGCGCTGGCGATGCGGCACGGCATCACCGCCACGGCGCTGCGCGATGAGATCTACACCCATCCGTCGATGACCGAGGGTTTCAACCAGTTGCTCGGCGCGCTGGCCTGACGCCGTTTGCCGGGCGCGCGGCCTGGGTACCAAACGGCCAACATGCTCAGCGACGAACGAGGAGTGCACTGATGGGCGAGCGCGTGAAGGCCCCGGCCGGCGCGACCAGCGAGGCGGTGGCCACGACCGGTCTCTTCGCGATCTTCACCGCGGTGATCGCCCTGGCGGTGTGCCTGGCCGCGCTCGGGTCGGCCGACGTGATCACGGCTGTCGCCGCGGGCATCGTCGCCGGTTTGAGCTTCGCCACCAGCATCTTGTGCTTCAGCATGCAGGCCCGCGACCGCGCCGAGCAGGATTCCGTCCCCGCCCCGGCGCAGACGTTGCCTGCCGCGGCCTAGCGCCCCCGCCGGCGATGCTGACCGCCGTCCTCTTCGGATTGGCCGCCTCGAGCGCCCTGCTCATCGGCGCGCTGGTCGGGACCAAGTGGAGTCCGCCGAAGCGGGTCACCGGCGTGCTGCTGGCCTTTGCCAGCGGGGCGCTCATCTCCGCGCTGGCGTTCGAGCTGTTCGAAGAGGCGTTCGCGATGACGGGCGCCTGGCACGCCGGACTGGGACTGCTCGCCGGTGCGGCGACCTTCGTGGTGACCGACACCCTGCTGGACCGCTTCGTCACCGGAAAGTCCGGTCCCGACGAACGCGAGGTGGTGTCCGCGGGGGCGCGCCGCGGCGTCGGTCTCGCCCTGCTGGCGGCGGTCACCCTCGACGGCGTTCCGGAAAACCTGGCACTCGGTGTCTCGCTGGTGAGCGGAGCGTCGCTGTCGCTGCTTGTCGCGATCTTCTTCTCGAACCTGCCCGAGTCGCTCGTCGGCGCGGTGTCGATGCGCGACTCGGGGATGTCCGCGCGCACGGTCCTCCTGACCTGGTCGGCGTGTGCGGTGCTGCTCGCCGCCGCCGTGGTACTCGGTCGGGTCACCGCCAGCGGACTCAGCGAGGAGGTACTCGCCGTCGCGCTGGCCTTCGCCGGCGGCGCAGTGCTGGCCTCGCTGGCCGACACCCTCATGCCGGAAGCCTTCGAACACGGGCGTCCGCTCAACGCGCTGGCGACCGCCGGCGGGTTCTTCCTGTCGTTCGTGCTGGCCGGCTGACGCTCAGGGCAGCGGAACGGCGAACTGGCCCGGCCCCAGGAACCGGCGCAGATCGCCGAAGAACGCCCCCGGACCCGGCGGTGGGGGCGGCGGCGGGCAGGCCGTCCCGCAGTCGGCCAGGACCCAGGTCTGGCAGTGACTGGTGGTGAACGTGGTGTCGGTGACCTCGATCCGCACCGTCTGCGGCTTCTTGGTCAGCGCGTTGTCGACCAGCTTGTCCCCGGCGACCCGCTTCCAGTAGCAGGCGACGCCCTCGACCGGTCCACCGGAGTTGTAGGTGCCGGCCACGATGTCGGTGCCCACCGCATACGTGCCGTCGGCGTCGATGACGGTCTTCGGAGCGGGCGGCGCGGCCGACGGACTGGGTGCCGGACTGGGCTCGGTCGGCTCCGCGTGCGCCACGCCGGCCGCCGACAGGCCGACGAACAGCAGCGCCGCCACATTCGCCAGGTGGATGCCGGTCCTCATGGGATCGATCAGGCCGGACGTTCGGCGGGAAGCAGCGCCGACAACTTGTCCGGGCAGTAGTACTTCATCGCGCTGCCCAGGAACTGCCACGACTGCTCCTGGTTGATGCCCTTCTCCATCTGCATCTGGACGAAGCGCACCGCCTCGACCGAATCGGCGTCCAGGCCGGTGCGCAGTCGCTTGCACGCGATCTTGCCGATCCAGGCGTTGTAGTCCTTCTGGCCGTAGATACCGAAGGTGTGCAGCTCGTTGGCGAAATCGGTGTCGGGGTCGGCCTGCGCGGGAGTCGCCACGGTCAGGGCCATCGCCACGGCGGCGGCGACCGAGCCCAGTACGCCCGCGGTCTTCCTGCTTGCCTTCATGGCGGGGATAATACCGCTAGACATGCTAAACGTCAGTAGCCTGGGGGAAGTGACCGGGATCACATTCTGGGCAACCTGTGACGGGCGTCTCCGCTGGTGAGGTGGATGCTGCATTAAGGATTTCAATCCTTTACGGTTCCTGGTTATATTGGCTAAGTTTTCACCAGGATCGAGGAGGATCGGACGTGTCTCGGACACTCGGACGCACGTCGGGCACCGGATCCGGTAGCGCTGCGGACGCTGCGCTGAGCGAGGACAACGCCAATCTGCGGAGAACGATCGCGCCCAGCGCGGCCGGCCGACCGTGACGAGAATTCTACGAGTGTCGGGGAAGTAGATGCTGGGTCTAGCCAAGAAGATGTGGATACCGATCGTCATCATCGTGGTGGTGGTGATCGCCGGGTTCACCGTCCACCGCGTCCGCGGCTACTTCGGTTCCGAGGGCATCACCGTCACGCCGCGCGTCTTCGCCGATGACCCCGAACCGTTCGACCCGAAGGTGGTCCGGTACGAGGTCTGGGGATCCGGCTCCTACGCCAACATCAACTACTTGGACCTGGACGCCAAACCCCAGCGCGTGGACGGCGCAGCCATTCCGTGGACGCTCGTGCTGGAGACGACGGCTCCTTCGGCAGCCCCCAACATCCTTGCCCAGGGCGATGGAGACAGCATCGGCTGCCGCATCGTGGTCGACGATGAAGTCAAGGACGAGAGGACCGCAAGCGGCGTGAACGCCCTTACCTACTGCTTCGTGAAGTCCGCATGAGCGCGCCCACCACCGACGCACCGACCGACGCCTTCCCGCCTGCCCGCCCGGCGAAGCGGCCGTGGATCCCGCGTCTCATCCGCATGTTCGCGGTGCCGCTGATCCTGGGCTGGGTTGCGATCATCGCCCTGCTCAACGTCGTCGTGCCTCAGCTCGAAGAGGTCGGCCAGATGCGTGCGGTCTCGATGAGCCCGGACGACGCCCCGTCGATGATCTCCATGAAGAAGGTCGGCGAGCTCTTCAATGAGGGCGACTCCGACAGCAACGTGATGATCGTGCTCGAGGGCCAGGAGCCGCTGGGCGATGACGCACACGCGTTCTACGACCAGATGATCGACAAACTCGAGGCCGATCCCACGCACGTTCAGTCCGTCCAGGATTTCTGGAGCGATCCGCTCACCGCCACTGGCTCTCAGAGCAACGACGGCAAGGCCGCCTACGTCCAGGTCAAACTCGCAGGCAACCAGGGCGAGGCGCTGGCCAACGAATCGGTCGAAGCGGTGCAGCAGATCATCGCCGGGCTGCAGCCGCCGCCGGGTGTCAAGGCCTATGTCACCGGTCCGGCGGCCCTGGCCGCCGACCAGCACATCGCCGGCGACCGCAGCATGCGGCTGATCGAAGCCGTCACCTTCAGCGTCATCATCATCATGCTGCTGCTGGTCTACCGGTCCGTGCTGACGGTGATCTCCGTTCTCATCATGGTGGTGCTGTCGCTGACCGCATCCCGCGGTGTGGTGGCCTTCCTCGGTTACCACGAGATCATCGGCCTCTCGACGTTCGCGACGAACCTGCTGGTCACGCTGGCCATCGCCGCGTCGACCGACTACGCCATCTTCCTGATAGGCCGATATCAGGAGGCCAGAGGCACCGGCGAGGACAAGGAGTCCGCGTACTACACGATGTTCCGCGGCACCGCGCACGTCGTGCTCGGCTCCGGTCTGACCATCGCCGGTGCGACCTACTGCCTGAGTTTCACCCGGCTGCCGTACTTCCAGACCCTTGGTGTGCCGCTGGCCATCGGCATGGTGGTCGCCGTCGTCGCCTCGCTGACCCTGGGCTCGGCGATCGTGGTGGTGGCGAGCCGCTTCGGGCTGCTCGAACCCAAGCGGGCGATGCGCGTGCGCGGCTGGCGCAAGATCGGCGCCGCGGTGGTCCGCTGGCCCGGTCCGATCCTGGTGGCGACGGTGGCGCTGGCGCTGGTGGGTCTGCTCACCCTGCCCGGCTACCGCACCAACTACAACGACCGCAGCTATCTGCCCGCGGACCTGCCGGCCAACGAGGGGTACGCGGCGGCCGACCGGCACTTCTCCCAGGCCCGGATGAATCCCGAGCTGCTGATGATCGAGAGCGATCACGATCTACGGAACTCGGCGGACTTCCTGGTGATCGACAAGATCGCCAAGGCGATCTTCCGGGTCGAGGGCATCGCCCGCGTGCAGGCCATCACCCGGCCCGACGGAAAGCCCATCGAGCACACCTCGATCCCGTTCCAGATCAGCATGCAGGGCACCTCGCAGGAGTTGACCCGCAAGTACAACGAGGACCTGACGGCGCAGATGCTGAAGCAGGCCGACGACATGCAGAACACCATCGACACGATGACGCGGATGGCGAGCCTCACCAAGGAGATGAGTGACGTGACCCATGCGATGGTCACGCAGATGAAGGGCATGGTCGTCGACATCGAGGCGCTGCGGGACAGCATCGCCAACTTCGACGACTTCTTCCGGCCGATCCGCAACTACTTCTACTGGGAACCGCACTGCTACAACATCCCGGTCTGCTGGGCACTGCGGTCGGTCTTCGACACGCTCGACGGCATCAACATCATGACCGACGACTTCAAGGCGATCATTCCGCAGATGGAGCGGCTCGACGCCCTGATGCCGCAGATGGTCGCGATGATGCCCGAGATGATCCAGACCATGAAGACGATGAAGACCATGATGCTGAACATGCATTCCACCCAGAAGGGGATGCAGGATCAGATGGCGGCGATGCAGGAGGACTCGTCGGCGATGGGTGAGGCGTTCGACGCCTCGATGAACGACGACTCGTTCTATCTGCCACCGGAGGTCTTCCAGAACGCCGACTTCAAGCGGGGTATGGAGCAGTTCCTGTCGCCGGACGGCCATGCGGTCCGCTTCATCATCAGCCACGACGGCGATCCGTTGACCCCGGAGGGCATCGAGAAGATCGACCGCATCGAGACGGCCGCCAAGGAGGCCATCAAGGGCACGCCGCTGGAGGGTTCGAAGATCTACCTGGGCGGTAGTGCCGCGACGTTCAAGGACATGAACGACGGCAACACCTACGACCTGGTCATCGCGGCGATCGCTGCGCTGGCGCTGATCTTCATCATCATGCTGATCATCACCCGAAGCATCGTGGCGTCGGCGGTGATCGTCGGCACGGTGGTGTTGTCGCTGGGAGCGTCGTTCGGTCTGTCGGTGCTGATCTGGCAGCACCTGCTCGGCATCGAACTGCACTGGATGGTGCTGGCGATGTCGGTGATCATCCTGCTGGCGGTCGGCGCGGACTACAACCTGCTCCTGGTGTCGCGGTTGAAGGAAGAGATACACGCAGGCCTGAAGACCGGCATCATCCGCGCGATGGGCGGTTCGGGCTCGGTGGTGACCGCAGCCGGTCTGGTGTTCGCGTTCACGATGATCTCGATGGCGGTCAGCGAGCTGACCGTGATCGGGCAGGTGGGCACCACGATCGGTCTGGGTCTGCTGTTCGACACCCTTGTGGTCCGGGCGTTCATGACCCCGGCGATCGCGGCCATGATGGGCAAGTGGTTCTGGTGGCCGCAGCGGGTGCGCAGCGCACCGGTGCCCTCGCCGTGGCCATCGCCTGGATCACCGCCGCCGCCGAAGAACCCGGAGTTCGTCCCGGCCCCGTAGGCTCGTTCGCGGGACCAGCGGAAGGGGTAGCAGTGGCCGGACGGACCATCGTCATCACCGGGGCCAGCGACGGCCTCGGCGCCGCTGCGGCGAAACGGCTGCACCGCAGCGGCGAGACGGTCGTGGTGGTCGGACGGTCGCCGCAGAAGACCGCCGCGGTGGCCACGGCGCTGGGTGTCGAATCGTTCGTCTGCGACTTCGCCGACCTCTCGCAGGTGCGCGATCTCGCGGGCCGGCTACTCGAGGCCTATCCGCGCATCGACGTGCTGGCCAACAACGCCGGCGGCATGATGAACACCCGCGAGATGACCGTCGACGGTTTCGAGAAGACGTTCCAGGTGAATCACCTTGCGCCGCTGCTGTTGACGACGCTGCTGCTCGACCGGCTCGCCGAATCGCAGGCCGCGGTGCTCAACACCTCCAGCATGGCCAGCAGATTCGTGCGCGTCGACTTCGACGACCTCGACGCGGTCCAGCGCCAGCACGGCGCGCTGGCCTACGCGTCCTCCAAGCTGGCGAACATCCTGTTCACCCGGGAACTGCACCGCCGTCACCACGCGTCAGGCATCTCGACCGCGGCATTCCACCCCGGCCCGGTGGCGTCGAATTTCAGTGCCGAAGTGCGCAATCCGATGTTCGGACTGCTCTACCGCACCCCGCTGAGGCATCTGGCGCTGATCGGGCCCGAGCAGGGGTCCGACGAGCTGGTGTGGCTGGCATCGGCCGCGCCGGGGCGCGACTGGCGGTCCGGTGAGTACTACGTCAAGCACAAGTTGGTGAAGCCCAACAAGCTCGCCGACGACGCGGGACTGGCCGAGCGGCTGTGGGACCGCAGTATCGAGCTCGTGAGCGCGAAGGCACTGTCATGAGCGTGACGGTCGTGGACAACGGTCCCGGGCAGGTCAGCCGTTCGGTCGAGGTGGATGCGCCCGCGGCCGAGGTGTTCGCGCTCATTGCCGACCCGCGCCGCCACCACGAGTTCGACGGTTCGGGCACCGTGGGCGCCAACATCGACGCTCCGGCGGAACTGGTTGCCGGCGCACGCTTTTCGACGAAGATGCGGATGGCCGGGGTGCCTTACCGGATCACCAGCACCGTCACCGCGCTGAACCCGGGCCGCCTGATCGAGTGGCGTCACCCGTTCGGACACCACTGGCGGTGGGAGGTCGAGGAGATCGCCCCCGGACGCTCGCGGGTCACCGAGACCTTCGACTTCCGCGACACCGGCGCGCTCAAGGACCGGTTCGACTACTACGAACGCACCGGCTTCGCCCGGCGCAACGCGGCGGGTATCGAGGAGACGCTGCGCCGCCTGCACGACCGCTTCAGCGCCTGAGGCGTCAGTCCTTCACACCGACGGTGATCACGTCGTTGATCACCTTGGTCCACAGCGGTCGTCCCACCGGACGCTGGTCGACGACCGTGAAGCCCGCGTCGCTGAACAGCGCGCGCAGCTCGGCCGGCGACGGGTTGTGGGCCGGATTGAAGCGGCCCGCGGTCAGCCGGTCGAGCGCTTCGGGATAGCTCACGCTGATGGTCGCCACGGCAGCCAGCCCGCCGGGCGCCAGGACACGGTGGAAGTCGCGAAGCGCCGCGGGCTGATCGAAGAAGTGGAACGCCGAGGTGCTGACGACGGCCTCCAAGGCGCCGTCGGCGAACGGCAGCTTCTCCGCTGGGCCGCGCATCCACCACACCCTGGTCGACCGGGCGCTCGCCTGGGCCAGCATGCCCTCGGACATGTCGACGCCGAACACCTCGTCGGGCTCGAGTTCGCGCTGGATGCGGTCGGCCAGGATGCCGGTGCCGCAACCGACGTCGGCGATGCGGCGGGAGCCGCGCTCGCGGAGTGCGGCGATCACCTCGTCCTGGGCGGGCCGGTAGACCCATCGCTGCAGCACCTGGGTGTCGTAGACCGGTGCGGCGATACTCCAGAAGCGGGTGATCGCGGAATTGAGGCCTCGGCGCTGGACGGCGGCCGTCACCTGGCGGGCCAGCTCCACACGGACATGTCGCCCTTGGGGTAGTTCATGCACACATCGGTGGCATGGGCGACGACGCCCTTGTTGTTGAAGAACAGCTTCGCCCAGTTGCCCCAGCGGGTGGCTGTCTGCTCGTAGAACACGTTGGTCGCGGTGTCCTCGGAATACTGGCGACGCGCAACGGGATCCAGTGAGAAGAACCAGTGGATGCGGTCGAACGCCATCTGCTGGACGTCGGCCGGACGGTTGCTCCGGTCGATCATGTAGCGCTCGAAATACACCGGGCTGGTATCCCGCACGGCGGCCATGTACTGCTCGACGTCACAGGTGGTGTGGATGATCCGGCGCGGAATCGGATAATCGTCGGTCGCGTCGGCCGATGCCGTTCCGGGCGTGCTCAGGTATGCCGAGGCTGCTGCGGCCAGGGCGACACCCACCCGTGCTGCGCGCTTGCCCAGTCCACTCATTGTCGTTTCCTGCCTCATCGGTCATCGGATGCGCCGAAGCAACTATATAGCGCAGCTAGCTATAACGGTATCCCGGTAGAAGTGTGGTGGATCAGCCGCCGTTGGTCACCGGGTTCGACGACAGCGTGATGAAGCCGCCGTTGATCCACACGCCCCAGCGGCCGCCCCAGCCCGAACTCCAGACCACCGGTTGTCCCGCCCACTTCTCGGCCGGTTTCGGTGGCGCCCACGCCGGCGGCACCTCGCCCAGCACGGGCGGCGGCGGTGGCGGCGGGGGCGGTTGCGCGCCTGCCGACGCGGCGCCGAATCCGAGCGAAGCCGCGACCACGCCGCATGCGACGACGAGGGCGCGTGAATAGCGGTCCATCCTGGTCACGAGGCACTCCGGAGGTTGTGGGGCATCGGGTACTTAGAATATTTAACCATCAAGCGCGACGGTGGCCCGGCCCCGCCCGGAGCTGACCGGCGGCAACGGTGTCGAACCCGTCGCGCTGAAGGCGTCGAACATCAGACTGAGGTAGCGGCGGCGCAGCGGCCGGGGCTGATTCATGGCCACCGATGCCGTGGTCACCATCGCCACGAAGGTCGCCACGTCGTCGGCGGTCAGGTCCGGCCGTAGGTGACCGGTCTCCTGCGAGAGCCTGATCATCGCGTTGAGCCGGTCGCGGTCGCGGGTGAGCAGCCGGACCGTCAGCTCGGCCAGATCGCCGATCGACGCGAGCAACGGCTGCTGCTTGAACATCACGTCTTCCAGGCGGGACAGCGCGTCGATGAAGGATTCGCGGGGCGCATCCTTACTGAGCGCCACGATCGCCGGTTTGATCTCGTTCTCGACGATGTCCTCGTACACCGCCGCGGCCAGCGCCCGCCGGTTCGGGAAGTGCCGGTAGAGCGTCGCGTTGGCGACTCCGGCTGTGGCGGCCACCTGGCTCAGCGTCGCGGTGTCCCCGTCGCGGGCGAAGACCTCCCGCGCTGCCGCTACGATCCGGTGCACATTGGCGAACGCGTCCGAACGCTGATTTCGCGGTGCTCCGATCGGCTCCATCCCCGTCTCCCGTCCCCCAGCCCGATTCCCCGACTCTCAGGAAAATGCTAGCGCGCTCCCAGTTGGATTCGTCGGCTCCGCGATCACCCGCACGTCTTTCGGTGTCGGGTTCGCCCTCGGCGTAGCCGCCGTGGTGTGAAAGCAGCCGCTCCGGGTAATCACCGCGGGATGACTGCTGCGCGAACACAGCCCGATCAGCGGGCGATGGCCCATACCCAGCAGGTCGTGCGGGCGGTGTCGGAGGCGTTCTCCGCCAAGGTCGTCGGCCAACAGAATCTGAGGGAGTCGCTTCTCGTCGGGCTGCTCACCGGCGGCCACGTCCTCATCGAGAGTGTCCCGGGCCTGGCCAAGACCACGGCCGCGCGTGTGGTCGCCGACGCCATCGACGGCGCCTTCCAGCGCATCCAGTGCACGCCCGACCTGCTGCCCAGCGACATCGTCGGCACCCAGATCTACGAGTCCGCCACCAACAGCTTCGTCACCCAGCTCGGCCCGGTGCACGCCAACATCGTGCTGCTCGACGAGATCAACCGGTCGAGCGCGAAGACCCAGAGCGCGATGCTCGAGGCGATGGAGGAGCGGCAGACCACCATCGCCGGCCAGGTCTATCCGATCCCGGAGCCGTTCCTGGTGATCGCCACGCAGAACCCGGTCGACCAGGAGGGCACCTATCCACTGTCGGAGGCGCAGACCGACCGATTCATGCTCAAGGATCTGCTGCAGTACCCGACCGCCGACGAAGAGGTCGAGGTCATGGCCCGCATCGACGCCGGCATCTACGACCGCAGCCACCGCAGCGCGCCGGTGGTCTCCCTCGACGACATCCGCCGCGCCCAGGACGTGGTGCGCCATGTCCACATGGACCGTGTCCTGGTCCAGTACGCCAGCCGCCTGGTCGAGGTGACGCGGCGGCCCGGCCAGTATCTGCCCAAACAGCTCGCCCGCTTCGTCGAATACGGTGCCAGCCCGCGTGCCACCATCGCGCTGTGCCAGTCGGCCCGCGCGCTGGCGGTGCTGTCGGGCCGGGGGCACGTGCTGCCCGAGGACATCGGCCGGCTGGCCCACCGCGTGCTGCGCCACCGGCTGATCCTCGGGTTCGAGGCGGCCAGCGCGGATGTCACCGCCGACGCGGTTGTCGACGCGGTGCTGCAGGCCGTCCGGGTCCCCTGAGCCGGTGGGTAAGCACCTCAACCGGGCAAAGGCCCACTTCGGCACCGACACGCGCGGCCTACTCGAAGGCGGCCGCTACGCCCTGTCACACACCCGCAGCCTCGAATTCGACGACCTGCGCCCGTACGTGCCGGGTGACGACGTTCGCGACATCGACTGGAAGGCCTCGGCGCGCTCGGGCAGCGTGCTCATCAAGCGCTTCGTCTCCGAGAAGCATCACAAGATCCTGCTGATCGTCGACGGTGGCCGCAACATGGCGGCGCTGACGCCCAGCGGTGAGTGCCGGCGCGAGGTGGCCGCCCACATCCTGGGGGCGATCGGGCTGATCAGCCTGCGGCGGTCCGACGAGGTCGGGATGGTGTTCGGCGACTCCCGCGGGTGCGTGAACATCCCCGCCCGCCGCGGTGAGACCCACATCGAATACGCGCTGCACCGCTGGTACGCGCACAGCCTCGACCAGCCGGGCACCAGCGACATCATCGCCCAACTGGAGTATGTGGCAACGCATTACGGGCACAGCCGGCTGCTGGTGGTGGTGTCCGACGAACCCGATCCGGGCCCGCGGCTGGACGACGCGCTGCGCAGGCTCACCGCCCGCCACGACATCATGTGGGCGATGGTGCCCGACATGTCGCCGGTCGGCGGCGGCCCGGAGGACGGCGACGGATACGACGTCGCCACCGGCCGGGTGGTTCTCAACGCCGCGACGCTTGGCCGCCGCGTGGTCACCGCCTACCGGCGCGCCGAACAGACCAGGGTGCGCCGTCTGGCGGCGGCGCTGGCCGCCCGCAGCGTTCCGTACACGTTGATCCCCGCCAGTTCGGAGATCCGCGGCAAACTGATCGCGCTCACCGAGGTCCTCGCCCGTGCCGGATGACCTGCTGCGGTTCGTCTCCGGTCCGACGCCGTACTCGTGGTGGTGGCTGGTGGCGGCGGTGGTTCTGCTCGTTGCCGTGATCGCCTGTTATGCAGCCATCTTCATCGCGACGCTGCCGTCCCAGCGGCTGCGGGAGCTGCCCGGGGTGGGACCGCTGCACAGCCGGGTGCTGCGCGAGCGCTATGCGAGGCGCATCGCCGCGGCCGATGCCGCCCTGCGGGCGGGGCGGCTCAGCCCGGCCGAGGCCGGGGCGGAGGTGGACCACGCGGTGCGCAGCTTCCTGCATCAGGCCACCGGCGTGCGCGTGCAGTACATGCACGTCGACGACATCGCCGCGGCGGGCGGACTCGCGGCAGCCGCACCGCTGCTCGCCGAACTCGGCGACCTGAGGTTCAACCGGGACTCCGGTGTCGACGCCGTGCAGGTGGGGGGCCGGGCGCAGGAGCTGGTGCGGACATGGATCTGAGATGGTGGTTGATCGCGGTCGCCGGGTTCGGCTGTCTGCTGGCGTGTTTCGCGCTGGCCACACTGCTCCGGCTCTCGCCGGACCGGCGGGCGCTGCGGCCGTTGGCCAATATCGCCCGGCTGACCAGACTGCCGGAATACGCCAGGGCGGCGCGGCTGCAGGCCGTGTCGACGGTGCTTACGCTGATACTGCTGGTCGTGCTGTTCGCGGCGGCGGTGGTGGCGGCATCGCGGCCGACCGGTGTCGACCGCACCTTCCAGGCCGCCCATCCCGAGGACCTGATGCTCTGTGCGGGCGCACCGGTCACCGACGTCGCCACCGGCGCGTTCCTGCGGCACTACGCCGAACTGGCCGACACCTTCGAGACGCAGCGCATCGGGCTGACGTCGGTGAACTCCCGGGTGGTGCCGCTGACGCGCGACTATCAGTACGCCGCAGGACGATTCAACGACTTCGCCGCACTGTCCCAGACGCCCGATCCCGACCCCGCCACGGTGCGGGCGTTCGCCGCACCCGTGCGCTACGTCGACTACGCCGCCGATGTCGACGATGTCCTGGCGTTGTGCCTCACGGGATTTCCCGGTTTCGAGCAGAAGAGCTCACACCGCCGGTCGATCGTCTACCTGGGACCGCCGAGCCTGCGGGACCCGGCCGAGTCGCGGCCGGCACTGTTCGACAGCGACCGGATCGCCGAACTCGCCGACCGGGCAGGCGTGCAGATCAACGTGGTCGCAGCTGGTGACGACGCGGGCCTGCGCACGCTCGCCGAACGGACCGGCGGCCAGTTCGCCGTGGCCGCGGATGCCGCCGGCGTCAGCCAGAGCCTCGACCGGATCGACGCCGCACCGACGCCGCTCGTCCTGTCCGACGGCACCAGGGTGACCAGCCGCTCCGAGGACTCCCCGGTTCCGGTGCTGGCCGTGGTGCTCGTCGTCACCGCTCTGCTCACCGTCACGCTGGTGGTGTTGCGCCGATGACGTTCACGCCCGTCCTGCCGGCGGCCATCTTCGCCGTCGTCGCCGTCGCACTGCTCTTCGCGCGCCTGATCACGCTGCGTCAGGTGCTGGCGGCCCAGGGTGCACACCGGCGAAAAGCGTTGCTGCGCTGGGCTGCGATGAGTTTCGCCGTGGTGCTCCTGCTGCTGGCGACGACGCGTCCCGCGCTGGTTTCCGGGGACACCGCGGCCGCCCAGGGCGCCGGCGCCGACACCAACGTCTTCCTGGTGATCGACCGCACCGTGGACGCCCGGGCCGATATCGACACGCTGATCGAACGCTATCCGGCCGCCCGCTTCGGCGTCATCACCTTCGCGCCGCCGACCCTGGTGTGGCCGTTGTCCGCCGATCTGTGGAGTCTGCCGTCGGAAGTGGCGGGACTGGTACCGACGGCGGCAGGCGACCCGGCGCAGGCCGACGCCGCCGCGGCGGGAAACATTCTGCGGTATCAGCTGATTCAGGCCGAGCAGCAGTATCCCGGCTCGGCCAACCTCGTGGTGTACGCGGGCGCCGGGGCACCCGGATCGCAAGCCGCGCCGCGGGATCTCGACGTCGTGGCGGCCACCGTCGACGGCGGAATCGTCCTGGGCCACCCCGCGGACGGGGTCGTGAACGAAGCCGGATTGCGGGCCATCGCGGCCGAGCTGGGCGTGCCGTACGCCAACCGCGAGGGCGGCGGCGCCCTGCCCGATCTCGAGGTGCGCGACGCTGCCGACACGGCTGCCGAACCCACACCGGCCGTCGCGCGCACCGAAGTGTACTGGTTGCTCGCCCTGATCGCCGCCGCCCTGCTGCTGGCCGAGATCTGGACGAGCGTGCGGGAACTGCGCCACAGCCGCGTCGCCCGGCGGGACGTGACACCGTGAGGCCCGCCCGGTTGCGGCTGCGCCGCCGTCTGCTGCTGTGGACCGCGCCGCTGGTGCTGGTGATGGTGCTGGTGGCGGTGAAACTGCTCTCGGTCGTGATCGCGGGCAACGCCGCCGTCGACCATTTCGCCGACGGTGACGCCGAGGCGCTGCGCTCCGACGGTGCCGTGCTCGGGGTGGTCAACGTGATCGAGCCGGCCCAAGCGCCCTTCGTGTTGGGGGTTGCGGCCGTCCTCGACGACCGGCTCGACGATGCGGACGCCCTGTTCGCCGATGCGCTCTCCCGCACCCCGGCCGACCGGTCCTGTCCGGTGCGCGTCAACCTGCAACTGGTCCGGGAACGCCGGGGCGACCACGCCGGGTTCGACCGCCGAGCCGACGAGGCCCGCGCGCACTACGAGGCGGCGCTTGCCGTGGTCACCGAGGCGCCCCCCGGCTGCTTCGCCGACAATCAGGACCCGGATCCGCAGCGCCGCGCCGTCCGTGCCGACGCCGAGGCGCGGTTGCGGGCGAAGATCGCCGCCGTCGACGACCTGCCGCTCGCGCCACCGCCCCCACCGCAGGCGCCGCCCGCGCCGCCGCCCCCCGTCGCCGTCGCGCCGGACGGCGCGTCCGGTGACCCCGATCCCGACGTGGAGCGGCGCCTCGACCCCCGCGGCGCCGACCCGCTCGAGCGGCTGCAACAGATCCTGCGTGACTCCGCCGGCTGAGGGTGTGAAGCCGCCGACGGGGCCTGGTACCTACCCCGCTGGCTGGACCGGATCCTGCCCAACGTCGATGTCGAAGGCCAGAACATGCGCGATGACGTCGAGGCGCCGGTAACCACCCAGCGGGTGACCGTCCGACTCGGCTCGGCCGTCTGGGCTAGCCTGATGGGCGTCGTCTCGAAGCCACGCCGTGCTGGTTCACACCACAGCCGTCACCGGTGTGCCTCGCGAACCGTCGGCTCGATACGCACCGCAGTGAGGTTGGGGATGGACCAGGACAACGCACCCGTCGAAGAGTGGCACGGCCGGGTCGCGGTCGTGCGCACGACCGGCGCCATCGACATGCTGACCGCGCCGCCGCTGCTCACCGCGATCCGCGCCGCGCACGCCAAGTCGCCCGCGAGTGTGATCGTCGACCTGACCGACGTCGACTTCCTGTCCTCGGCGGGGATGCAGACGCTCGTGACCGCGCATCAGGAGGTCAGTGAGCAGGGCCGATTCGCGGTGGTGGCCGATGGGCCCGGCACCAGCAGGCCGCTGAAGATCATGGGTCTCACGGATTTCATCGAGCTCTTCTCGACCTTCGATGCGGCGTTGGACACACTGTCTGAGTGACTTGCGCCCCGACGGGGTAGCCCATAGCCATCATGAGTGCTTCACACTTCGAGACGGACTTGACGGGCGCCCGGTTCTTTCGCGCGGCGTCGGCGGATGCTCGTGCCGTGGCCCGTTTGAGGGAGGAGTTCTCCGAGTGGCTGTGCGTTCACCTCGATCTCGACGACGTGCAACGCAGCGACATCGTGCTCGTGGTCAACGAGGCGCTGGCCAATTCGGCCGAGTTCGCCTACCGCAACCGCGCCACCGCCGACTCCATCACCCTGCAGGCCACCCACCGCGACCCTGACAGCCTGATCATCACCGTCGCCGACCGGGGCGAGTGGCGGATCAGCGACGCCACCAACAAGACGCTGTCCCGCGGTCGCGGGATACCGCTGATGCAGGCGCTGTCCGACCGGGTCGACATCCACGCCTCGTCCGAGGGCACCCAGGTGCACCTCCGATTCGACCACTGCCCGCGGCGGGTCGGGGACCAGTCCAGAATCTCGGCCTGACCGGGCGGGTTTGATCCCGTCGCGGCGGGGTGGCCGGCGCAGTCGACGCCCACAACGCGAAGGACTTCGCCGAATCGGTGTGTGCGGCTGCAGACGGTCACCGCGCCGTCGTGGTGGACCTCAGCGGGCTGGAGTTCGCCGGGGTCGACGCCATCTCGGCACTGCACGCCATCAACGCCCGGTTGAGCCGGCACAAGGTGGAGTGGACGATGACGTCGAACCGGGCGGTGACCCGACTTCTCGACCTGTGCGACCCGGAGCGGCTGATCCCCCGGCCCTCGTGCGGGCAGGCCGCCGAACCCGCCTGATCAGCTCTGCTGCGGCGGTTCGAACCGGGCGAGGTACGCCCCGATGAACTCTTCGGCCTCAGCGTGTCCGCGGGTGATGCCCAGGCTCTGCTCGAGCCGGACGATGCGGGCCAGGCTGGTCACGATCATCGACATCACCACCGGGGGGAACTGCGCGGCGTCCACGCCGTGGGCCTGCAGCGCGTCGGCCACCGCCTGCTCCTCCATGTCGCGGAAGCGCTCGGCATACCCGGCGATCTCATTGCGGATCGCCTTGCGGTGATTGGCCAGCGCCATGAACTCCATCCACAGTTGGGCGCCCTGGGTGTTGTTGAGCTGCCACAGCGCCTGCAGCGGAGCGGGGCCCGCCATCGCATCCTGCTGGCGGCCCAGGTTGATCTCCGCACCGGCGCGCAGTACCGCCAGGTAGAGGTCGTCCATGCTCGGGAAGTAGTAGTGCACCAGCGCCGGCTTCACCCCGGCCTTGGCCGCCACCCGGCGTGATGTGGCCGCGGCGTACCCCTCCTCCAGCATGATCTCAGCGGTCGCCGACAGCAGCGCCCGACGCGTGTCGCCCACCCTTGACCGGGCGTCGGGACGGCTGCTAGACATTGCCTCAGCCTAATGTTGGGCGATCGCCCAATAACATGGCATCGAGCGAAGCGGGGATGCGATGGCCTCTCGGGTGGACGGCAAGGTCGCCTTCATCACCGGCGCGGCGCGCGGGCAGGGGCGAAGCCACGCGGTGCGGCTGGCGCAGGAGGGCGCCGACATCATCGCCGTCGACATCTGCCGGGGCTTCGACGGGTCGCCCGCGCCGGCCGCCACGCCGGAAGATCTCGCCGAGACCGCCGACCTGGTCAAGAACCTCGACCGGCGCATCGTCACAGCGCAGGTCGACGTCCGCGACTACGCCGCGCTGAAGGCCGCCCTGCACGCCGGCGTCGAGGAACTCGGACGCCTCGACATCATCGTCGCCAACGCCGGCATCGGCACCACCGGTGTCACAGCGCACAAGATGTCGGAGTCCAGCTGGGACGAGACCATCGACATCAACCTCGGCGGCGTATGGAAGACGGTCAAGGCCGGTGTTCCGCATCTCGTGGCCGGTGGGCGGGGCGGCTCGATCATCATCACCAGTTCGGTCGGGGGCCTGAAGGCCTATCCCCAGGTCGGCCATTACGTCACCGCCAAGCACGGCGTCGTCGGCCTGATGCGCACCTTCGCCGTCGAACTCGGCGCCCAGAACGTCCGGGTCAACACCGTGCACCCCACCCACGTCTGCAGTCCGCTGCTGATGAACGAACCCACCTACCGGCTGTTCCGGCCCGATCTGGACAACCCGGGCCCCGACGATCTCGCGCCGATCTGCCAGTCGTTCCACCATCTGCCCATCCCGTGGGTCGATCCGGTGGACATCAGCAACGCGGTGCTGTTCCTGGCCTCGGACGAGGCCCGCTTCATCACCGGCGTGACCCTGCCCGTGGACGCCGGGAGCATGCTGAAATGACAACCAGCACAGTCTATTACGACCCCTACGACATGCACATCGTCAACGATCCCTATCCGACGTACGCGCGGCTGCGCGAGGAGGCGCCGCTCTACTACAACGAGCGCTACGACTTCTGGGCGCTGTCCCGGCACGCCGACGTCGAGAAGGCGCTGTCGAACTGGGAAACGTTCTCCAACAGTCGAAGTGACATCCTCGAACTGGTCAAGTCGGACTTTCCCATGCCCAAGGGCGTGATGATGATGGAAGACCCGCCGGTGCACACGATGCTGCGCAATCTGATGTCGCGGGTGTTCACCCCGCGCCGGATGGCCGAGATCGAGGATCAGATCCGGCGGTTCTGCATCAGCTGCCTCGACCCGCACGTCGGGTCCGACGGCTTCGACATCATCGCGGAACTGGCATCGATCATGCCGATGCGGGTGATCGGCATGCTGCTCGGAATCCCTGAGTCCGAACAGGTTTCGGTGCGTGACGCCAACGACGCCAACCTGCGCACCAAGCCCGGTGCGCCGATGAAGGTGGTCAACGCCGACCGCATCGCTGACGGTCGCATCTACGCCGACTACGTCGAGTGGCGCTCGGCGAACCCGTCCGACGATCTGATGACCGGGCTGCTCAACATCGAGTTCACCGACGAGCAGGGCGTCACCCGCAAGCTCACCCGCAAAGAGGTGCTGCACTACACCCAGGTGGTGGCCGGTGCGGGCAACGAGACCACGGGTCGGCTGATCGGCTGGCTGGCCAAGGTGCTCGCCGAGAACCCGGACCAGCGGCGCCTGGTCGCCGAGGACCGCTCGCTGCTCACCCGCACCGTCGATGAGACGCTGCGCTTCGAACCGACCGGCCCGCACGTCGCGCGCTGGATGGCCCGCGACTTCGAGGCCTATGGCACCACCGTGCCGCAGGGCAGCGCGATGCTGCTGCTGTTCGGCGCCGCCAACCGCGATCCCCGCCGCTACACCGACCCCGACACCTTCGACGTCCGCCGCGAGAGCATCAGCCATCTCACCTTCGGCAAGGGGCTGCACTACTGCCTGGGGGCGAACCTGGCCCGGTTGGAGGGCCGGGTGGCGCTCGACGAACTGCTCAACCGCTGGCCGGAATGGGATATCGACTACGAGACAGCGCAACTGGCGCCGACGTCGACGGTGCGCGGGTGGGAGAGGTTGCGGATCCTGGTGCGCTGACACCAGTGCGCTGACGGCGCCCGCGCTCGTGATGGGGACAATGGAGACGTTGTCCGTCGACGAGTAACGAGGTGGCCGTGAAACTGGACCTGTTGACCCCGGGTATCGAGGTGGGTCTGGTGACCACGAACCTCGATGCGATGGTCGCCTTCTACGAGGGCTTCCTCGAGTTGGAATGCCAGGGCGAGCTCGACTTTCCCGGCGGGTCGCAGCGGCGGTACACGCTGGGCAACGGCGTGCTCAAACTCGTCACCTACTCGCCGCCGCCGCCCCAGCCGGCGGCTCAGGGCGGCGGCCGGACCCAGGCGGGGGTGCGCTACTTCACCATCGGCGTCAAGAACCTGCGCGCGGTCGCGGCGACAGTCGAGATGTCGGAGTACCGGATCGTCGAGCCGGTGACGGAGTTCGCACCCGTGCCGGGGATGGGGTGGATGTTCATCGCCGACCCGGACGGCAACTGGATCGAACTCTTCGGCACCCTCTAGCTCGACGACCCCGGAAGCGAAGCCATGTCCTACCCCCCGCAGCCGTATCCGCAGTCGCCCGCCGAGGCTCCGACCTGCTACCGGCACCCCGGCCGGCAGACCCACGTGCGGTGCACCCGCTGCGGGCGTTTCATCTGTCCGGACTGCATGCGCTCCGCGGCGGTCGGACATCAGTGCCCCGAGTGCGTGGACGAGGGCAACCGATCGGTGCGCCGGCCTCGCACACACTTCGGCGGTCGGATGTCGGACTCGGCGACGCCGGTGCTCACCTACGTCCTGATCGCGGTCAACGTGCTGGTGGCCGTCCTGCAGACCACGTCCGGCGACGTGGAGAGCCGGTTCGTGATGTGGTCACCGGCCGTCGCCGACGGACAGTGGTACCGCTTGATCACCTCGGCGTTCATGCACTACGGCATCATGCATCTGCTGTTCAACATGTGGGCGCTCTACGTGGTCGGGCCGCCGCTGGAGGCCTGGCTGGGCAGGCTGCGGTTCGGCGCGCTCTACGGGTTGAGCGCTCTGGGCGGGTCGGTGCTGGTGTACCTGGCCTCGCCGGTGAACGCCGCCACCGCCGGAGCCTCCGGTGCGGTGTTCGGACTGTTCGGCGCGCTGTTCGTGGTGTCGCGGCGACTCAACCTGGACATCCGGGGTATCGCCGCGATCATCCTGATCAACCTGGTCTTCACCTTCATCTACCCGCTGATCAGCGGACAGGGCGTCAGCTGGCAGGCCCATGTGGGCGGTCTGGTCACGGGCGCGGTGCTGGCCGCGGTGTACGCCTACGCCCCCCGCAACGGCCGTACCGCGATCCAGGCCGGGGCGACGGCGGCGATCGTGGTGGTGCTGCTGGCCCTGATCTGGTGGCGTACCGGGCAGATCCTCGACCTGTACGGGGTGCGCTGAGCCTCAGGACCTCAGCTGCGGCAGCACATCGCGCTCCCAGGCGCTGAAGAACCCCTCGATGTCCGGACCGACCTGCTGCACATACACCTCGTCGGCGCCGGCCTCGATGAACTCGCGAATCTGCGAGACGTGCTTGTCCGCGTCGGGCCCGCAGGCCATCGACCCACCGACCATGTCCCGCGGCACCAGGGTGCCCACATCGGCGAAGTCCTTCGGCCGGGGCAGGGTCTGGGCGAGCTGGCCCGGCAGAACCTCATTGGGCCAGAGCCGGTGCGCCGCATCGAGACCGGTGTCGGCGTCCCGGTCCCAGCTGACCTTGGTGCCGGCCTGCACCGGCTTGTCGCCGCCGCCGGACTCGCGGAACGTCTTGATCAGGTCGGCGTCGGGCATCGTGGTGCAGAAGCCGTCGCCGATGCGCCCGGCGAACTCGGCTGCCTGCGGGCCGAAACCGGACACGTAGATGGGCACCGGGTTGTCCGGCAGCGTGTAGATCCGCGCGTCCTGCACCTCGTAGTGCAGTCCGTGGTGGCTGACCTCCCGCCCGCGGGGTGCGTCTTTGTGCAGCAGGCGGATCACGTCGATCGCCTCCTCGAGCATCTCCAGCCGTACGCCGACCGACGGCCACGGGTCGCCGAGGACATGCTCGTTGAGGGCTTCGCCGCTGCCGACGCCGAGGACGAACCTGCCGTCGAGCTGCACCGCGGCGGTGGCCGCCGCCTGCGCGATGATCGCCGGGTGGATGCGGATGGTCGGGCAGGTGACCGCCGTGGACACCGGAAGCGACGTCACCTGCGACAGTGCGCCGATCACACCCCACACGAACGCGCTCTGCCCCTGCTCGTCGTTCCACGGGTGGAAGTGGTCGGAGATCCACAGCGCCTCGAAGCCCGCTGCTTCCGCACGCTTCGCCTGATCGATCAGCTCGGCTGGGGTGTACTGCTCACACGACAGGAAGTATCCGATTTCGGCCATGCGGCGGGGTGTACCCGCGCGGCGCGCGCTTACTCGGCGTGCGGCGTCGGGCTCTGGTCGGACTCCCACTTGGACTCCAGGGAGCGGGTCACCGTCGTCCCGGCGGCGAACTCCTTGTCGAACGTCTCACCGTCGGTGCCCTCCAGGGTGATGAGGAACGAGTCGTTTCCGTCGTTCTTGTGCACCACTTTGTAGGCCTGGGCGCCCTCGCCGCGGTCCACGGAGATGAGGTCCCCGGGGGCGACCTCCTCGATTTGACTCTCGGTGACGTTGCTCATGAGCTCGGACGTACCCGGACCGGGCAGGCGCCCAAACCGTGCGTCACGTCATGCACACGTCGGAGAACAGCAGCACCGGCCACGAGGCGATGGATCCGAGGAACGAGATCGCCAGGTCGACGCCGTCGAGCCGGCTCAGGTGCTCGGTGTGGGTGCTCGACCAGATCACACCGACGATCAGATAGGGCGTGCCGAGCAGCAGCCCGATGCCGATGATCTCGGCGATCGTCAACTTGTAGGCGAGCAACTGACGGAGCTTCGTTTCCATCTGGCGAACCCCTTCCCCCTGTCGGTCGATGTTAACGCCCGTTCGGTATGGGTGCACGAGCTTCGCCCGGTAAAAGGCGCGCAGAAGTTGATTACCAATAGGCGCCGATCCGGCCGACTACTGGCTATGCTGACGCTCGGGGGAGGTGTGCCATGGGGGTCTTGACGACGGATGACACCCGGATCGCGGTGAGCAGGCGGACCGCACGCTGGTCCGACGAGCCGGTGACGGCGGCCGACGCGATGGACTTCTGGTCCTTCGCCGCCGGTGCGGCCAACGTCGTCATGCAGCTGTCCTGGCCCGAGGTCGGTCACGGCGTCGTCGAGAGTCCCGTGGACTCCGGCAATCTGCTCAAGCATCCGTGGAAGCGGGCCCGCACCACGTTCCAGTACCTGGCGGTCGCCGTCCTCGGTGACGACGACGACCGAGCCGCGTTCCGTCATGCGGTCAACGGCGTCCACCGGCACGTCACGTCCAGCCCCTCGAGCCCGGTGCATTACCACGCGTTCGATCCGAAGTTGCAGATGTGGGTGGCCGCCTGCCTGTTCGTCGGGCTCGAGGACACCTACCAGCTGCTGCGCGGCGAGCTGACACCCGAACAGGCCGAGGGCTTCTACCGTTCGGCATGGCCGCTGGGCACCACGTTGCAGGTCACCGAGGATCAATGGCCGCCCACCCGCACGGAGTTCGACGCCTACTGGAACGCCGCATGCCGGCGGGTGGCCGTCGATCCGACGGTGCGCACGTACCTTTCGGATCTGATCGACCTGAAGATGATCCGCGCGCCGTTGCGGTTCGGTTCCCGGCGGCTGCTGCACTTCCTGACCGTGGGCTTTCTCGCTCCGGTGTTCCGTGACGCGCTCGGATTGACCTGGACCGCCGCCCAGCAGCGCCGCTTCGAACGGCTCTTCCTGTTCGTGGCGTTGGTCAACCGGTTCCTGCCGGCTTTCGTGCGTCAGGGCGGAAGTCACGTCCTGCTCGCCGACGTCCGGCGCCGGGTGCGCCACCGGCGGGCGCTGGTGTGACCGGGCCTCCGCTGTGAACAGGCTCCGCCGCGTACTCGCCGTCGAGATCAGCGTCGCCGGCCTGCTCGAGCTGGGCCTGTGGCTGGCGCTGCCGAATGTGGTGATCGGCATCGGCGTCGCCTTCATGAAGGCGCAGTACGCGCATCACTTCGCGGAACAGTTCGAGCTCTGGCTTCCGGCCGGTGCGCAACTGGCCGGTTTCGGTCTGGCGATGGTGCTGTGGCCGATCCTGCTGTTCGCACCGCAGGTCTGCGCCATCTGAGCGGTGACCCGGGCCATCATGTCGGTATGGCCGCCCGTGAGGTCGAGGATGCGCTGGACCGGTTGTACGCCGCGGCGCCGGAGGACTTCACCGCGCTGCGCAGCGAGCTGTCCGCGGCGGCGAAGAAACGCGGTGACACCGCTGCCGCCAAGCAGATCGCCGCGGCGCGAAAACCGACGGTGTCGGCGTCGGTGGTCAACCGGCTGTTCCACGGCGATCCCGCCGCCGCCGCGCGCATCGCCGACGTCGGTGAGCGCCTGCGTTCCGCCCACGCGGAGATGGACGGCGAACAGATCCGCGCGCTGTCGGCCGAGCAGCGCAAGCTGGTGGGCGAGCTGACCCGCGCCGCGATCACAGCGGCGGGGATCGCCAATCCCTCGGCCGCCCTGCGCGACGACGTCACCGACACCCTGCAGGCCGCGGTTGCCGACCCCGACGTGGCCGCCCGGCTGGGCCGGCTGGTCAAGGCCGAGCAGTGGTCCGGGTTCGGCGGCTTCGGGGACACCACCGAGGTGACGAGCCGGAAGGCGCCGGCCAAGGCACCCGGCAAGAAGGCACCCGGCACGAAGGCACCCGGGAAAGCGGGGACCGAGCGGGCACCGGACCCGCCGCATTCCGGTCCGCCGAAGCGGGACGACGCCGCGGAGAAGGCGGCAGAGAAGAAGAGGGCACGTGCGGTGCTGGCCGCCGCGGAGCGGGCGAAGGCCGAGGCCGATGCGGTGACCGCTCAACGCCAGAGCGACCTGGCCACCGCCCGGCTGCGACATCAGGACGCCCGCGACCGGCTGGCCAAGGCCGAGCAGGCGCTGCGCGACACCGAAGACGCCTATGAAGAGGCGAAGAAGGCCGGGCGCGAAGCCGCCGAAGTGGTCAGGGCGGCGAAGGGCCGTCACGGATAGCCGTCGGCCTCCGTGCTGAAACCGGCTTTGCCGCGACATCGCGAAAAGTGGCGCGGATCATGGGTTTTGCCCCAACGTGTCGTTCACGACAAGTAAGAGCCAACTCTCGTTTCCGGACCTACTGTCGCTTCCATGGCGACATTTCTGTACCGGATCGGACGGTTCGGTTACCACCGGCCCTGGCGTGTCATCGCCGGCTGGCTGGCCCTCATCGTGGTGGTGGGCGGCCTCCTCGCGCTCAACCCGCCCAAGATCTCGAACGAGATGCGGATCAACGGCACCCCCGCCCAGGAGGTGATCGACCAGCTCGCCGAGCGGATGCCCCAGTCCTCCGGCGGACAGGGCAGTATCGCCTTCGCGGCGCCGGAGGGGCAGCGCATCGACGACGGGGCGAACCGGGCGGCCGTGCTCAGCGCCGTCGATGCGGTCTCGCGCACCGAACACGTCCTCGATCCACGGGAGTTGGCCCGGGCCGAGCTGGCGAAGGGTCCGGCCAGCCCCACGCTGGTCGCCTCTGCAGCCATCGGCCAGGCGCAGATCAACGCGCCGCCTGCCGCCGACGCCCCCAAGCCGCTGATCGTCGACGGCCAGCCGGTGCCAGGTGTGACCGTGTCCGCGGACGGCGCCGTCGCGCTCTACCAGTTCCAGTTCGACAAGCAGACCCACGAGCTCCCCACGGGTGTGGTCGAGCACACCATCGACGCCGCCCGCGCGGCGGTCGGTGACAGCGGTATCGAGGTGCTGCCGTCGGCGGCGATGGCGCAGATGCCCGAGATGGTCGGTGCCGGCGAGGTGATCGGACTGATGGTGGCCGCCGTCGTCCTGATCGTCACCCTCGGCTCACTGGTGGCGGCCGGGCTTCCGCTGGTGACCGCGCTGCTGTCGGTCGGGGTGGGCGTCGGCGGGACGTTCCTGTTCTCCCACCTGTTCAACGTGCAGTCGATGACGGTCGTGCTCGCGCTCATGCTGGGCCTGGCCGTCGGGATCGACTACGCGATGTTCATCGTCAACCGGCAGCGCCGCCTGATCATGGACCGCGGCCTGTCCGCCGCCGAAGCCGCCGCACGCGCGGTGGGCACAGCGGGCAGTGCGGTGGTGTTCGCCGGCACCACGGTGGTCATCGCGCTCGTCGCGCTGACCATCGTCGGCATCTCGCTGCTCACCCCGATGGCGCTGGCCGCCGCCGCGACGGTGGTGGTCGCCGTGCTCGCGTCGATCACCCTGCTGCCCGCGCTGCTGGGCCTGGTCGGCGAGCGGATCTGCTCCCCGAAGGGCAGACACAGCACAACATCCGAGCAGGGCAACCACCGGTTCGCCTCGGCCTGGGTGGGCGCGGTCCTGCGCAACCGGGTCCCCGCCGCGCTGGCCGGCCTCGCCGTCACCGGCGTCATCGCGCTGCCCGCGCTCGGCATGACGCTGGGGATGCCCGACGGCGGCAGCTACAACCAGGGCACCCCGCAGCGCCAGAGTTACGACGCGATCGCCGAGCACTACGGCAACGGCTACAACGGACCGCTGGTCGTGGTGGCCGAACCCCGACACGACGCAGCAGGGGGCGGTCAGCTGACCACCGCCCAGGTCGTCGACACCTACAACGACCTGCGGCGCGTCCCCGGCGTCGCCGAGGTCAGCCTCGGCGGGCTCAACGACACCTCCGACACCGCGGTCTTCTCGGTGGTCCCCGACGCCGGACCGACCGACGAGGCGACCGCGCAGCTGGTCCGCGACATCCGGTCGCACTCCGGACCGCTGGCCGGTCTGCGCAACGTGGACCTCGGCGTCACCGGCATCACCGCGATGGGCATCGACATGTCTGACCGTCTGGGCAAGGCGATCCCGGTCTACGTCGCGATCGTGATGGGACTGTCGATCCTGGTGCTGACGCTGGTGTTCCGGTCGATCGCCGTGCCGCTCAAGGCGACCGCCGGCTTCCTGCTCACCCTGCTGGCGACATTCGGCGCCACCACTGCGCTGTTCCAGTGGGGGTGGTTCCAGCAGCTGATCGGGCTGTCGGCCACGGGGCCGATCCTGAGCCTGCTGCCGATCATGGTGATCGGGGTGCTGTACGGGCTGGCGATGGACTACGAGGTGTTCCTGGTGTCCTCCATGAAGGAGGCCCATGTGCACGGCTACCGCGGAGACGCCGCCGTCACGCACGGCTTCACCCAGGCCAGCCGGGTCGTGGTGGCCGCCGCGCTGATCATGACGGCGGTGTTCGCCGGCTTCGTGTTCAACGCGGATCCGATGATCAAGCAGATGGGCTTCGCGCTGGCGTTCGGCGTGCTGATCGACGCGTTCGTGGTCCGGATGACCGTGGTACCCGCGGTGATGTCGATGCTCGGCGACCGGGCCTGGTGGCTGCCGCGCCGGGTGGCACGGTTCCTGCCCGACCTCGACATCGAGGGCGAGAAGCTCAACCGCCGACTCACCGACGCGGGCCGCGACGCCGCCGCCGCCCGTACCGTCACAGTGTGATCCGTTGCCTACTGGCCGCCGCGGCCCTGGTCGTCGCGGCGGTCGGTGCGCCGGTGGCGTCGGCAGGCGGGCCGGGGCACCTCACGCTGACCTTCGTGCGGCACGGCCAGTCCGAAGGAAACGCGTCGGGCCGGATCGACACCTCGACGCCGGGGCCGGTCCTCACCGCGCTCGGCCGCACCCAGGCCACCGAGGTCGTCGCCGAACTCGCCGGCCGGCAGGTCGACGGGGTGTACGCCTCGACCATGGTGCGCACCCAGCAGACCGCCGAGCCGCTCGCGGTACGGCGGGGCGAGCCGGTCGTGGTGCTGCCGGGGCTGCGCGAAGTGGAAGCCGGCCAGGCCGAGGGGCAACCCGAAGGCGCGGCGGCCGACTACTTCGCCGCGCCGATGCGGTGGCTGCGCGGTGACCGCGCGGCGCGCATCCCGGGCTCGATCAGCGGCGAGGAATTCGACGCCCGGTTCGACGCCGCGGTACGCGCCATCGCCGACAGCGGTGACCGGGACGCCGTCGTCTTCTCCCACGGCGCGGCGATCATGCTGTGGGTGACCATGAACGTCACCAATCCGCGCCCGGAACTGCTCGCCGAACACCCGCTCGGCAACACCGACCGGGTCGTGGTCGTCGGGAGCCCGGCGCAGGGCTGGCAGCTGCGGGAGTGGGACGGCATCGCCGTCGCACCGTGATCCGCCTCACACCACGAGGTGATCTGCGGCACATCTCAACTTCTCCGGGACCCGGGCGCGCCATTAGTGTGGGATCCATCGCGACGACGGGAGCCCTCGCATGAAGATCCGGGTGATGCCATACGTCACTGTCGAGGTCGACGACCGCCTGCGACAGCGCGTGCGCCGGGCGGGTGAGCGGCTGCGGGTCAACGTCCGCGCCTATCTGCTGTCGGCCGCCGACGACGTCGACGCCGCCGGTGACCGGGTGCGCGGGATGTGCGACGCCGCGGTCCACCGCGTCGACACGGTGGTCGCTTCGGTCAACGACAGGATCGCCCCCTCGGCACCGGAGGAACCCGCACCCGCGGCAGTGCGCCTGAAAGCGGTCTGACCCGGCCGATCTGCTGCCGGTCCGAAAACGGTCTTGACTCCGCTGTTGGGTTTTTGCAACAGTTAGTTGTATGAGTCCGGTTCGTCGTGGCGAAACGCTGCCGATCTACAACCGCATCGCAGTGCTTCGGGCGGAACGTGCCATGAGCCGGGCTCAGCTGGCCGCGCAGGTCGACGTCAACACCCAGACGGTGGGCGCATTGGAGCGGGGCGATCACTATCCGAGCCTCGACCTCGCCATGCGCATCTGCGACGTCTTCGGTCTGCCGGTCGAGGCGGTCTTCTCCCGGACGGAGTTCACACCGCTGTCTGCCGCGGTCTACCGCCGCGACTCCTAGACGAGAGGACGGATCCATGTCGGGCTCCATCGGCCACGCCCCGCACAACCTCATCGACCGCTACCGCGATCACCGCACCCGGCGCTTCCTGAAACATGAACAGACCTGGGCGTCAGCGCTTCCGGGTTGGCGCACCCGGCATCGCCGCCGACTGCTCGTCGGCGCACTCGCCGCCACCTTCGTCGCGATGTTCGCCATCTCGATCGCATGCGCGGCCGGCGTGGAGTGGGCTCCGCTGCTGTGGTTGCCGGCCTGCGTGGTGTTCTTCCCGGTGTGGATCGCCCTGCAGATCGTCTCCGGACGCCAGGGTGACGCCCCGCAGGGAGCGCTCGACGAATTCGAGATCGCGCAGCGCGACGCCGCCAGGTCCGTCGGTCTCACCGTCACCCAGTACCTGATGATGATCCCGATCGGCTATCTGATCTTCGGGTCCGTGATCACCCGGGGTACCGACGAGAACATGGCCTACGCCGGCGGGTTGATGGCGCTGACGGTGCTGCTCGTCGGCGGCTGCACCCCGGCGATGGTGCTGGGCTGGGTGCGGCCCGATCCGGTGCCGGAGGACTGACGGGGCGTCCAGCCGTAGCGGTTGGACACGTCGTGGAACCGGCCGGGGTTGTCCGAGACGGCGTACACGACGTCGAAGCCGGGCTCCGAACGGCTGTCGATGAGGCGGCGCACCAGATCGGCCAGATCGGCATGCGACAGCCACACCCGCCGCTCGTGGTCGAGCACCGCCGGATCGTGGTGCTGGCGCAGCGGTGCGCCGTCGGGAGTGACCCCGCCCAGCCGCAGGCTCACCGCACCCCGGGCGAAGCGGTCGGCCGCCGCTGCGAGCTGCGCCTCCTGGGCCCGCTTGGAGCGACCGTAGCCGCTGGGCGTGTCGGTGCGGAACGCGTTCGGTCGCGCCACCAGCGGGGTGCCTTCGCGCCGCAACCAGGCCATCGTGTCCTCGACGTGGATGCTGCTGGCGTGCAGGAACAACGCGACGCCTTCGGCGAGAGCCACCTCGAGCACGGTGTCGAACAGCTCTTCGTTGACCGGGTTGCCGCGCTCGGATCGCCAGTGCTCGGCTGGGCCGGCGTGCCCGCCGGGATCGAAGGCGAGGTGGATCACGACGTCCGCGCCGCGCAGCGCGTCGGCCAGCTGCGCCCGGTCGGCCAGGATGTCGAGCTCGGGCCGGTCGATCGGGATGAGGGTGTAGTCGTCACGCAACTGGCCGAGTAGTGCGCGTCCGACGACGCCGGACCCGCCGGTGATCACCACGGACTTCATGACCATCTGGTACCCGTTCTCCCGGCGGGAAGGACGCGCTCGCTCTCGGCCTCTACGGTGGTGGGGGCTGCCGCTCGGCAGCAACGGCACACGGTAGAGGAGTGACCGCTTGCTCGGCCACGGATTAGCGGTGTTCTTCGCTCTGCTTGCAGCGATCTTCGCCGCGGTGGGCATCGTCGTCCGCCAGCGCGCCACCCTGGACGTCCCCGCGGAGAAGGGCGTCAGCACCGTGATGCTGATGACGCTGTTGCGCCGCAAGCTGTGGTGGGCGGGCACCGGGGCGGCCGTCGCCGGCTATGCCTTCCAGGCCCTGGCGCTCGGGTACGGATCGCTGCTTCTCGTGCAGCCGGTGCTGGTGTCGGCGCTGTTGTTCGCGCTACCGCTGAGCGCACGGCTGGCGGGGCGGCGCGTCACCCGCGGGGAATGGCTGTGGGCGCTCGTGCTGACCGCGGCGCTGACGGTGTTCGTGGCCCTGGCCAAGGCGACCGCAGGTGATTACGACATCCCGGTCACGCTGACCGTGCTGGTGGTCGCGGTGTCGGTGGCGGTCGTGCTGGCCAGCGTGGCGCTGGCTGTGCGCAGCACCGACTGGCGGCGGGCGGTGCTGCTCGCGGTCGGCGTCGGTGTGCTGTTCGGCCTGGTCGCCGTGCTCACCAAGATCGTGATGCACATGGTGACCGAAGGGCACTTCGTCAGCGCGCTGACCACACCGGCGCTGTACCTGGTGCTCATCCTCGGGGTCGCCGCCACGCTGCTGCAGCAGTCCGCCTTCCACGCCGGGTCGCTGCAGACCTCGGTGCCCACCATGCTCGTGCTCGAACCGGTGATCGCCGTCGTGCTGGGCGCGATCGTGCTCGGCGAGCACATGCAGATCACCGGCGTCGAACCGGTCGCCCTCACCGCCGCCGCGTTCGCCATGGTCGCCGCCACCGTGGCGCTCGGCCGTCAGGAAGGCGCCTACGAGGAGAAGCTCGAAGCCGAGATGGCGCAGCGCACGTCGTAGTGCGGTCAGCCCGCCAGGGCGGCGGGAACCGTCGCCGGACGGCGCTCACCGGACAGGGTCAGCAGCAGGCGCAGCTGCTTGCGGCCACGGTGCAGGCGGGACATCACGGTGCCCATGGGGACATCGGTCAGCTCGGCGATCTCCCGGAACGTGTAGCCGGCCACGTCGGCGTAGTAGACGGTGGTACGGAACTGCTCGGGCAGCGACAGGAACGCGGCGCGCAGTTCGGCATTGGGCAGCAGCTCGATGGCGTGCTCCTCGGCTGACCGGGTCCCGCGCCCCGACTGCCGGGTGTCGGCCAGCTCGGCGTCGGTGAACTCGGCGGTGAGGTGCTGCTGCGGCCGTCGCTGGGCCTTGCGGTACTCGTTGATGAAGGTGTTCAGCTCGATGCGGTACATCCAGGCGCGGAAGTTCGTGCCCTGGCTGAAGCGCGGATAACCCCGGAAGGCGTTCAGCACGGTGTCCTGCACCAGATCCTCGGCGTCGTGGTGATTGCGGGTCAGCCGCCACGCGCGTTGGTGGAGCTCAGGCAGCAGTGGAGCCGCCTGGCGGTGGAAATGTCGGGCGAGCTCCGGGTCGGTGACGATCTGCATGGCGAGTTCCCTTCGTGGCGTTGCACAAAGACTCGCTGTTCGGCTGGCGAAAATCGTCCAGGCGAGCGCCCATACCGGTCTACCGGCTAGCAGGTAGTGGTGAGGGATCGATGGTGTTCTCGCGCCGGAAACCCGTTGCGGCCATGGCGATGTGAGGCAACCGTCGGCTGACAGGTGCATTCGGTTTCTGCCACGGTGCGGCCAATCGCTGCCAGCGGGATGAATGCCCCTGAGCTGCCGGTTAACCGGATCAGAAGAGAACAACTTCTCCAGAGATAGAGGCAGAGAAATGAACGCTTTCGGATTCGCCACCCTCACCGCCGGAGCTCTCGCCACCGCCGTCATCGGCCTGGCCGCCCCCGCCGTGGCCGCCCCGTCCGGCCCGAGCAACGCCGCCGACGTGATCTCCCAGCTCGACGACCGCGGCTACCAGGTCCGGGTCACCCAGCAGGGCGGGAACAAGTCCCTCGAAGAGTCCAGCATCGTCTCGGTGCGCTACGACAACGAGGACCGTGTCGTCTACGTCACCACCCGCTAGCAGTACGGACCAGCGAGGGGCGTCCCACACGCGTGGGGCGCCCCTCGCCGTGTGTGCCCGCGCCTACAGTCGTGGTCATGCCGCAGCGCTACTTCATGGACTCGGTCGACTCGTTCCTTCCCGGGGCCCTGCGCGGGTTCGTCGCGGCGAACCCGGACATCACCTGGCACCGCGATCCGGGTTTCCTGGCCCGTCGTGAGCCGACACCGGCGGGAAGGGTGGCGATCGTGTCCGGTGGCGGATCCGGGCACGAGCCCATGCACGCCGGCCTGATCGGTTCGGGCATGTTGGACGCGGTCTGCCCGGGCCAGATCTTCACCTCCCCGAACGCTTTACAGATCGCCGGCGCCACCCGCTACGTGCATTCCGACGCTGGTGTGCTGCACATCGTGAAGAACTACACCGGCGACATGATGAACTTCCGCATCGCCCGCGACATCGTGGGCGACGAAGGCATCGACACCGACGTCGTGGTCGTGGCCGACGATGTCGCCACCGAATCCGACGGCGACGGACCGGGCCGACGCGGCACCGGGGCCACGATCGTGGTCGAGAAGGTCTGCGGCGCCGCGGCTGCGGAGGGTGCGCCGCTGCGCGACGTGACCGCGCTCGGCCGCCGCGTCGCGGAGAACGCGCGCAGCATGTCGGTGGCACTGGACCCGTGCACGGTGCCCGGCTCCGATGAGCCGTCCTTCGATCTGGGCGACGACGAGATGGAGGTCGGCATCGGCATCCACGGAGAGTCCGGCGTGGAACGCATGCAGTGGAAGCCGGCTGCACAGATCGTGCAGATGCTGCTCGACCGCATCGTCGGTTCGCTGGGTCTGACCGCGGGCCGGCAGGTGATCGTGGTGGTCAACGGTCTGGGAAGTACGCATCCGCTCGAGCTGAACCTGGTGTTCGGCCACGTCCTCTCGCAGTTGCGCGACGCAGGGGTCGAGGTGGCGCGCACGCTGGTGGGGACCATGGTCACTGCGCTCGACATGCGCGGAGCATCCGTGACGGTGGTGTGTGCCGACGACGAGATCGTGCGGCTGTGGGATGCGCCGACCGGCGCGCCGTCGTGGCCCCGGCTCTCCGCCGCTGCGCCGGGCGAGCTGACCGACACCACGGTGGCCGAGCCGGATGACGCCGCGGACTCAGGGCCCGAATGTGGTTGGCTCACCGCCTTCGTCGGTCGCGTGCAGGAGGCGATCGACGAGCTGACCGCACTCGACCGGCAGGCCGGGGACGGCGACTTCGGCACCAACATGTCTGCGGCGTTGTCGCATTTCGACCTGCCGCTGCGAGGCTCGGATGCCGACGTGCTCGACGCGATATCGCGGTCGTACTTCGTGCGTGCGGGTGGGACCTCGGGCGCGGTGTTCGGCACACTGTTGCGCGAGCTGTCCAAGGGCTTCTCCGGTGAGGCCCGCTTCAGCCGGGCTTTCGCCGAGGGTGTGCGTTCGGGGTTGACGTCGGTGGTCGAGCTGGGTGGTGCGCAGGTCGGCGACAACACGGTCGTCGACGCACTGCAGCCGGCGAACGACGTTCTGCAACAGGGCGGTTCGCTGGCCGACGCGGCGCAGGCGGCGGCCGCCGGAGCGGAGTCGACGCGCGATCGGGTGGCCCGCAAAGGCCGGGCGAGCTACGTCGGCGACGCCGGGCGGGGCGCGGTCGATCCGGGTGCGCTCGTCGTCTCCTGGCTGTTCGAGGCGGCCGCGGAGGCCTGAGCGGTCATGCCTCCCAGGACGACCAGCGCTGGACCGCGATACTGATCACCGGACCGTTCAGCGCCAACCGCTCGTACTGCGGATACTTCTGGCGGAGCAGCGCATAGCCCGTCGCCATCGCGCCACCGCTGTGATGGACGGCCGCGGTGCCGTCGGCGCGGACCCACCACAGCTGCGTCCAGTCGTCGGTGTAGTGGTCCACGAGCACGCAGACCCGCGCGTCGGCCTCGATGTTGGCCAGGCGCCGCAGTTCTCGGGTCGACTTCCGCTTGGCGTCCACCGCCGTGTAGACGACGTCGTGGTGCACCGCGAACACGACCGGCACCAGATGCGGTGCACCGTCCGGATTCAGCGTTGCCAGCACCGCCGCCGGTGCGGTGGCGAACCGGCCGGCCGCGTCGTCGGTGGTCATGGTCGTCAGTCGTCCGGGTCGTCGGTCGACTTGCGGGTGGGCGGCGTCTTCGTCACGTTGAACTCCGGCTTCTTGCTCGGACGCTGCGTCGGGTAGTACGCCGGACCGCCGCTGTTGCCGGCGACCGGGGGCGGCGGTGGCGGTGGGGGCGGCGGAGGAGGCGGTGGCGGTGGCGGAGGAGGCAGCTGACTGGTGAGCGTCGGTGTGGTCGGCAGGGTCGACGACGGGGTCGGTGCGACGCTGCGCTCGTCGCTTCCGGAGCCTGACCCATCCGATCCGCCGAAGAGCAGCAGCACGGCCGACACCACCAGCGCGCCCGCGGCGACAGCCAGCGCGATGAGCACGATGACGGCCTGACGCGTCCGGTACCACGGTGTCGGCGGCGGCCGGAATGTCCAGGTGTTGGCGTTGAACGCATCGAACTGGTCGGCCGGCGCCGGCTCGTAGGGCGGAGGATCGAACGGCGGCGGGTCCGTGACGGGCGCGGCGGCGGCGACCTCGGCATGGCGGGCGGTGCCGCTGTCGTGGGGCTCGGCGTACTCGTCGGCGGTCGGCTGGTGGATGTCCTCGTACTCACGATCGCCGCCCGCGCTTCCGCGGTGCGGCGGTTCATCCCAGCGGTAGTCGAACTGCCGTGGGGTCTGGGAGTGCGGTCGGCCTTCAGCCACGGGTCGATGCTATCGGTGCGACCAGCACCGATGCGTGGTCGTCGCTGACATCACCACCGGCTTGCCCAACGGGCTGCCCGACGGAACCGGTCACGATAGGGTTCTCACGCCCCCTGGGGATCCATTCACGGCGACGACCGGTCGCGGTAACCGACGTGTCACCGCGGCGCTTCCTGGCCATCGGAAGGTTCGGCATGATCACTTCACGGATCACTTCACCGCTCCTCGCGGTCTCCGCGTCCGCGCTGCTCGCCTTCGGCCTCGTGGCGTGCGCCCCGCCCGAGAAGGACAGCGGCGGTGCCCAGACCGATTCCGGTGTCGAGGTCCGCGAGGCCACGTCGGCTGCGGACTTCGGCGGCATGGACAAGCTGGTCGAGGCAGCCAAGGCCGAGGGCGAACTGAATGTCATTGCCCTCCCCCCGGATTGGGCGAACTACGGCGCCATCATCGACGCGTTCTCGAAGAAGTACGGCATCAAGGTCAATTCAGCGCAGCCCGACGCCGCCAGCCAGGACGAGATCAACGCCGCCAACCAGCAGCGTGGAAAGAGCACCGCGCCCGACGTGTTCGACCTCGGGCAGTCCGTTGCCCTGGCCAACACCGCGATGTTCGCGCCCTATAAGGTCGCCACCTTCGACGACATCCCCGCCGAGTTCAAGGATCCCGACGGCACCTGGGTCAACGACTACGGCGGCTACATGTCCATCGGCTACGACGCCACCAAGGTCCCGCCGGTCACCAGCGTCAACGACCTTCTCAAGCCCGAATACCGCGGCAAGGTGGCGCTCAACGGCGACCCCACCCAGGCCGGCGCCGCGTTCTCCGGCGTCATGATGGTCGCCCTGAGCCAGGGCGGATCGGCCGACGACATCGCCCCCGGTGTCGAGTTCTTCCGCAAGCTCAAGGAGGCGGGCAACTTCCTGCCCGTCGACCCGACGCCGGCGACGATCGAATCCGGTCAGACTCCGGTGGTGATCGACTGGGACTACCTCAACGCCGCGGAGACCAAGAAGCTGCCGTCCTGGACGGTCGTGGTGCCGCCGGGACCGGCGGTGGCCGGCTACTACTTCCAGGCCATCAACAAGGATGCGCCGCATCCCGCCGCGGCCCGATTGTGGCAGGAGTTCCTCTACAGCGACGAGGGCCAGAATCTCTACCTCGGCGGCGGTGCGCGCCCCGTGCGTGCCGACCCGATGCTCGCGGCCAACACCCTGGACGCGGCCGCGTACGCCGCCCTCCCGGACGTCACCGGCGAACCGGTGATCGTCTCGGTGGAGCAGAACAAGAAGGCAACCGACTACCTGGCCGGGAACTGGGCCAGCGCGATCGGCTGACGGCACCGTGCTCGTCAGACGGCTTCGCGACGGGGCGCCACTGCTGCCGTTCTTCGCGATCCTGACGGTGTTCCTGCTCATCCCGACGGTTACCGTCGTGGTGAGCGCGTTCTTCGCCGACGGTGTCTTCTCGCTGGGCCGTATCCAGGCCCTGTTCTCCCAGACGGCGCTGTCCGCACTGTGGAAGAGCGTGCTGCTGTCGGGGAGCACGGCGCTCATCGGCGCGGTGCTCGGTGCGGTGCTGTCGTGGCTTGTCGTCAGCAGCCCGCCCGCGTCGATGATCCGCAGAGCAGTGCTGTCGCTGTGTAGCGTGCTGGCGCAATTCGGCGGTGTCGCACTGGCGTTCGCGTTCCTGGCGACCGTCGGGCTCAACGGGGTGCTGACCCTGTGGGTGCAGGAGGCGCTGGGGTGGAACCTCGCCGGATCCGGCTGGCTCTACACGCTCACCGGGCTGATCCTGGTGTACACCTACTTCCAGATCCCGCTCATGGTGATCGTCTTCGTCCCCGCGCTCGAAGGTTTGCGCGAGCAGTGGCGCGAGGCCGCCCTCAATCTGGGCGCGTCCACCTGGCAGTACTGGCGCGAGGTGGCGTTCCCGCTGCTGGCGCCGGCGTTCCTGGGCTCGGCACTGCTGTTGTTCGCCAACGCATTCGCCGCGTACGCGACGGCTGCGGCGCTGGTCAGCCAGGGCAGCCCGATCCTGCCGCTGCTCATCCGCTCGGCACTGACCAGCGAGGTGGTGCTCGGCCAGTCCGGATTCGCCTATGCGCTGGCGCTGGAGATGGTGGTGGTGGTCGCGGTGGTGATGGTGGCCTACAACGCGCTGCTGCGCCGGACGGCGAGGTGGTTGCAGTGAGAATCGTCCGCGCCCTGCTCTGGCTGGCCTTCGCGCTGTTCTTCCTCTTCCCGCTGTATGCGATGGCCGACTTCTCCACCCGTGATCTCGTCAACGGTGGGCGGACGCTGCAGGCCTGGCAGAACCTGATCGCCGACGAGGCGCTGTACGAGTCGATCGTGGTGTCGCTGTTACTCGCCGTGTTCACCGTGCTGGCGATGCTGGCCGTGCTGGTGCCGACCATGATCTGGGTGCGGCTGCGGGCGCCGTGGGCGCGTCGCCCGGTGGAGTTCCTCTGCCTACTGCCCTTGACGATCCCCGCGCTGGTGATCGTCGTCGGGTTGCGCAACGTCTATCTGTGGGTCACGTACTTCCTCGGCGAGTCGCCGCTGACACTGACGTTCGTCTACGTCGTGTTGGTGCTTCCGTTCGCCTACCGCTCGATCGACGCCGCGCTGTCGGCGATCGACCTACCGACGCTGTCGGAAGCGGCGCGCTCGCTGGGCGCCGGGTGGGCCACGACGATCCTGCGCGTGGTGGTGCCCAACATCTGGCCGGGCATCCTGTCCGCGGCGTTCATCTCGATCGCGGTGGTGCTCGGCGAATACACCATCGCCTCGCTGTCGGGATTCCAGACGCTGCAGGTGCAGATCGTCGCCCTCGGCAAGACCGACGGTCCGACATCGGTCGCGGCGTCACTGGCCGTGCTGCTCTTCGGATTTGCGCTGCTGCTGATCCTGTCGGCGGTCACCCGCGGACGACGACGCGCCACCACGATAGGAGCCGCATGACCGCCGGAGTCGCCGTCGAACTCAACGACCTCACCCGGGTGTACGGCACCGTCAAGGCGCTCGACGGGCTGACGCTGCACATCCGCCCCGGTGAGCTGGTCGCGCTGCTGGGGCCGTCGGGCTGTGGGAAGACCACGGCGCTGAGGATCCTCGCGGGGCTGGACGAGGCGACGTTTGGCACGGTGTGCGTCGACGGCCGCGACGTCAGCCGAGTGCCCGCGAACAAGCGCGATATGGGCATGGTGTTCCAGGCCTACAGCCTGTTCCCGCATCTGACCATCCTCGACAACGTCGCGTTCGGCCTCAAGATGCGCGGAAAACCCAAGGCCGAGCGCACGTCTCGCGCCGCCGAGATGCTCGAGGTGGTGGGGCTGTCGGCGCACCGGGACAAGTACGCCCGCGAGCTGTCCGGCGGCCAGCAGCAACGGGTGGCACTGGCCCGTGCGCTCGCGATCCAGCCGCGGGTACTGCTGCTCGACGAGCCGCTGTCGGCCCTCGACGCGAAGGTGCGTGCGCAGCTGCGCGACGAGATCCGCCGGGTGCAACTGGAGTTCGGAACCACCACGCTGTTCGTCACCCACGATCAGGAGGAGGCGCTGGCCGTCGCCGACCGAGTCGGGGTGATGAGCCAGGGCCGGCTCGAACAGCTCGCCACACCCGCCGACCTCTACGCCAACCCGGCCACCCCGTTCGTCGCGGAGTTCGTCGGGCTGAACAACAAGGTGCCCGCGCACGTTTCACAGGGCAGCGCGCAGCTGCTGGGCACATCGGTCCCGACACTGGCGGGCTCGATCACCTCGGGGGAGGGTCGGGCCATGGTGCGCCCCGAGTCGGTCACGGTCTCCGCCGACGGGGAACCGAATGCGACCGTCACATCCGTGGCGTTCCTCGGACCGATCTCGCGGGTCTACCTCACGTTGAACGACGGCACGGTGTGCAGCGCCCAGCTGCCGAGCTCGAAGGCGGGTCAGTTCGCGGCCGGCGACCCGGTGTGCGTCGGCGTCGAACCGGTTGCGGTGCTGGTCGTCTAGACCGCTTGCCGCGTTCCTGGCGGTTGCGGTTCGAAAGGCTGGTACCACCACCAGTCGGCGCGTTCCCCGGTCGGGCCGCGGCAGGGTGCGACCGCGGGCGGTGGTGTCGTTGGTGGCCGGGCCAGTGATCCCGGCTGCAGTGGTCGGCCCTTGCAGTCGGACACGATCAGGTGTTCAGCGGGTCCGGTGATGGCGATGCCGCCCGAATGATGCAGGCGGTGGTGATACGGGCAGACCAGGACGAGATTGGACAGGTCGGTGGGCCCGCCGTCTTCCCAGTGCCGGATGTGGTGGGCATGCAGCCCGCGGGTGGCCCCGCAGCCGGGGACCACGCAGCAGCGGTCCCGGTGTTCCAGGGCGCGGCGCAGCCGCCGGCTGACCGTGCGCGTGGCGCGGCCCGCCCCGATCGGTTGGCCGTGGCGTCCGAGCCAGACCTCACACGTGGCGTCGCATAGCAGGTAACGACGCTCGTCGTCGGTCAGCAGTGGACCGAGATGAAGCGCAGCAGAACGCTTCTCGACATCGAGGTGCACGACCACGGTAGTGTGTTGCCCGTGCGGGCGGCGCGCGGTGTCGGCGTCCCAGCCCGCGTCGACCAGGGCGCCGAAGGCGTCCAGGGTGGTCGGAAACGGCGGTACGTGATCACTGGTTGCGGCGTCGTGGTCGCGCTTCCACTCTGCGATCAGCCCGTCACGATGGGACTGCAACGCCGCCTCGAACTTCGCCGCCTCCAACCGGTGCAGGCGGATCTTCCAGGTGGTGAATTCGCCGTCGACGTGCCGGGTGATCGACGCCTCCGGCTCCGGCCCGGGCGCTGGGTCGGGTCGCGGTTCGAGTTTGATCGCGGTGCGCAACTGGCCGACCGTCGCGACACTGGCCAATGCCGCGTAGTGGGCATCGGATCCGTCGGCGGCGTTCTCGGCGATCACCCCGACCTGATCCAGCGACAACCGGCCCTCCCGCATCCCCTCCGCACAGCACGGGAACTCCTCGAGGCGGCGCGCGACCGCCACGATCGTCTTGGCGTTGCGCGGTGTCGTGGCGGTCTTCCAGGCGATCAGCGTCGGCACCGATCGGGCGCCGGTCATCCCGGCGAGCTCGTCGCGCTCGATCTCGGCGGCGATCTCCACAATGCGACTGTCGATCGCATTGCGCTGACCGGTCAGCTCCGCCAATTCGTCGAACAACATCTCCAGGCGGTCGACCGGGCGAACCCGATCGGCCAGAAGTGTTGTCGCTGACGACATACGACGATTGTCGCAGCAGGGTCTGACAGATCTAGACCGCTGTGATCGGTTCGATCCCGAGGTCGCGGTAGGTCACCAATGCGGCGAACGGCACCCCGCGCCCGGCGAAGAGTTCGGCGGCGACGTCGCCGCGGTCGACCATCGGGATGACGCCGGTCACCACGGCGCCGGCAGCGACGACGCGGTCGAACGCGATGGCCGTCGAACCGCCCGTGCTGATCACATCGTCGACGAGCAGCACGCGCATACCGGGTGTGATTCGGGTGCCCTCGATCCACTGCTCACGTCCGCGCTGCTTCTGCTCCTTGCGCACGGAGAACCAGGCGGCGCCGGTCACCATCGCCACACCGTGCGCGAGCGGATCGGCGCCCATGGTCAGGCCGCCGACGGCGTCGAACTCGATGCCGGTGCGGGCGGCCAGATCGGCGACCGCGCGGCTGACGGTGGTGAGCCGCTCACCATTGTCGATCGCGTACTTGCCGTCGATGTAGTCGTGGCTGAGCTGACCGCTGGCGAGCTTGAACGGTTCGGCGCGATGCTCGTAACCGCGGGTGCGGATCAGCTCGAAGGCCGCCTGCCAGCTGTCCGGACGATCGGTCGATTCAGACATGTCGCGCCCTTCTGGTCAATTCCACTGCTGCCGAACGCAACTCGCTGAACGAACTGATCGGCTCGGCGTAGCCGACGCGCGTGTAGGCCACCCCGCGCGAGGTGTCGACCCGCAGGTCGAGGCCGTAGCGGTCGGCGCCCGTGCACGTCGCGACCGACGCGTCGGGGTAGCCGCCGAGTGTGCGGGCCATCGCCAGCAGCGAATCGGCGTGGTCGGCGTTGAGGTGGCTGATCGCACCGGCGGCGTGCGGAACCACCGGATCCGGCTGCGCGGCGGCGTACGCCTCACCCGTCGTCGAATCCATCCTGCCGTACCCGCCGACCCACCGGACCCGCCGCACGCGCAGCACCCACAGGGTGAAATCGCTGTAGTCGATGTAGTACTTCGCGGCCGCCACAGCCGCCAGATGGGCCTCCCGCGCGGCGGCGTGTTCGTCGCCCGCCGGTCGCTCGACCACACCCGCCAGCGTCACCCGCCCGTTGGCCAGCGGGTCGGCCTCGGTCGCGGGCGCCACGATCGCGATACTCGCCCGCGGATCGCCCGCCAGGTTGCGGCCGTGCTCGGCGAGGTTCGACACGCACAGCACCGGCGCGCCGCCGAGCAGTCCGTAGGTGACGAACGACGCCCACGGATCACCGTCGGCCGTCAGCGAGGCCAAGGTGCCGGTGTTGGTCGACGCGGCGATGGTGCGCGCCTCTTCGGCGGCCGACGGCCGGACCGCACTCGCGGGTGGACTCAGCGGCGGCGGCACCGAGGGCGCGTCACCCGGGTCGCCGTGATCACGGTTGGCCACCTGCGGCACGATACCGGCCAGGGATTCAGTTGAGCTCGCGATGGGTAGCAGAACAACAATGGACTCGAACCTTCCCAACCTCCCGTTCGACCAATGGCTCCCGAAACAACGCTGGTACGCCGGGCGTAGTCGTGACCTGGTCTCGGTCACCCCCGCGGTCGCGGTGACGCTGCGCGACGACCTCGATCTGATGCTCGTCGACGCGAACTTCGCCGCGGGTGCCCCCGAGCGCTACCAGGTGGTGGTGCGGTGGGACACCGCCGGACCGAACAGCGGCGACACGGCGCTGATCGGCACAGCCGGCGACCGGACCGGCTACGACGCACTGCACGATCCGTCGGCTGCGCACCATCTGTTGTCGCTGATCGACAGCTCCGCCCGGATCGGCGAGATCACCTTCGCCAAGGAACCCGACGTGACCCTGCCGTTGGACGCACCGGCGAAGGTGTCCAGCGCCGAACAGAGCAACACCAGCGTCATCTTCGGCAAAGAGGCCATGCTCAAGGTCTTCCGGCGCATCACCCCGGGGATCAACCCGGACATCGAACTCAACCGAACCCTGGGCCGCGCCGGGAACGCGCACGCCGCCCGGCTGCTCGGATCATTCGACACCACACTCGACGGCGAGCCGTCCGCCCTCGGCATGGTCGCCGAGTTCGCGGCCGGCTCCACCGAGGGCTGGGACATGGCCCTGGCCGACGCCAACGCCGCCCTCGCCGGGGGCGGCGATACCGGGGACTTCACCGCCGACTCGAAGGCGCTCGGCGAGGCGGTCGCCTCGGTGCACGCCACGCTCGCGGCCGAACTGGGCACCTCCTCGGTGCCGTTCCCCGCAGCCGGCGTCCTGGAACGGCTGGCGACGGTCGCCTCGGCGGTCACCGAGCTGCAGCCCTACGTCGAGCACATCGAGGAGCGCTACCGCCGGCTCGCCGATCGGGACATCACGGTGCACCGCGTGCACGGTGATCTGCATCTGGGTCAGGTACTGCGCACCCCGCAGCGCTGGCTGCTCATCGACTTCGAGGGTGAGCCCGGCCAGCCGCTCGAAGACCGCAGGCGGCCGGACTCACCGCTGCGCGACGTCGCCGGGATGCTGCGGTCCTACGAGTACGCGGCCTACCAACGGCTCATCGAGAGCGGCGGAGACGACGAGCTGGCGGCGCGCGCCGCGGCGTGGGTCGAAGCCAACGTCGCGGCGTTCTGCGACGGCTACGCCGCCGCGGCCGGTAGCGATCCGCGGGCACAGGCCGACCTGCTCGCCGCCTACGAACTCGACAAGGCCGTGTACGAGGCGGGCTACGAAGCGCGCTACCGACCGGACTGGCTGCCCATCCCGATGCGGTCGATCGCGCGCCTCGTCAGCTGACGCCGAGATCGACGAAATGCCGACGCCGTCTCGCACTTCCTCGCCCGATTGTTCGTTTGGGCGAAAGATCAGACGGTGACGACCTCGTAGTCGCCGAGGCCGCCGATCAGCACGTGCAGCTGGTCCTGCGACGACCCCAGCGTGTGTTCGATCGCGGTCAGCCGGGCCGCGTAGTGGCCGACGGGGTACTCGGCGGTCACGCCGATGCCGCCGTGCAGCTGGATCGCCTCCTGGGCGATATGGCGACCGGAGCGCCCGATCTGCAACTTGGCCCGCGCGGCGATGGCGGGGTCGAGGTTGCCGTCGGCGATCGACATCGCCGCGTAGTACGTCATGCTGCGAGCGAGCTCGAGCGAGACGTACATGTCGGCGGCGCGCTGGGTCAGCGTCTGGAACTTGCTCAGCGTGACGCCGAACTGCTTGCGGCTCTTGAGATAGTCGGTCGTCAGCCGCAGCGCCTCCTCCATCGCGCCGAGCGCCTCCGCGCACAGTGCCGACTGCAGCCGCACCAGCGTGTCGGCGATCGCTTTCGTGGCGTCCCCGCCGGTGCCGAGCGGTTGGGCGGCCACGCCGTCGAGGTCGATCTGGGCGCCGCGCTGGCCGTCGAAGGTGCGGTAGGCCTGGCGGGTGACGCCTGCGGCGTCCGCACCCACGTCGACCAGGAACAGCCCCGTCCCGCCGTCGGGCAGGGTGGCGCTGACGACGAGCGTGTCGGCGCTGTCGCCGGCGATCACCGGGTTCTTGCGTCCGGTGACCGTCCACGAATCGCCCTGCTGGCCGGCGGTGGTCGTGACGGCGGTGCCCGCCGCGCGCAGCCCCGGCTCGGTGTGGGCGAAGGCGAGCAGCCGGCCGCCGGAGGCGACCTCGTCGAGCAGCTGCTTCTGCTCATCGCTGCCCAGCTCGGCGATCAGCGCACCGGGTCCCAGGGCCGCCGACATCACCGGTTCGGGAGCCAGCCGCCGCCCGATCTCGGTGGCGACCACCATGATCTCGAGCTGACCGCCGGCGTCCTCCTCGAAGCCGAGTCCGAGCACACCGACCTCGGCCAGCTGGTTCCACACATCCCGGCTCCAGCCGAGATCGGAGTCGATGACCTTGAGCCGGGTCTCGACGTCGTAGGTGCGGGCCAGCACTTCGCGGCTGGTGTCGCGGAGCAGCGCCTGCTCGTCGGTGAAGGCAAAGTCCATGGTTACAACCTCACAGTCCGAGGATCGTCGACGCGATGATGGTCCGCTGGACCTCGTTGCTGCCGCCGTAGATCGATGTCTTGCGGTAGTTCAGGTAGGTGGGCGCGGCGTGCTGAGCCCAGTGGGGCGAGGCGATGCCGTCGCCGGCGTCGAACGGAAGCGCGTCCGGTCCGGCGACCTCGGTCAGCAGTTCGGTCGCGAGCTGCTGCAACTGGCTGCCGCGCAGCTTGAGCACCGACGAGGCCGGATTCGGCTTACCGTCGACCGATCCCGAGGCCACCCGCATCTGGGTCAGTTCGAGTGCGATGACGTCGTTCTCGGCCTCGGCGAGGCGCGCGGCGAACAGCGGATCGTCGATCAACCCGGATTCCTTCGCGCGGGCCTTGACCTCGGCGAGCTTGACCTTCGTGCGGCCGACCTGGGTGATGCCGGTGCGCTCGTTGCCGAGCAGGAACTTGGCGTAGCTCCAGCCCTGGTTCTCCTCACCGACCAGCTGATCGGCGGGGACCCGGACGTCTTCGAAGAAGACCTCGTTGACCTCGTAGCTGCCGTCGATGAGTTTGATCGGGCGCAGCGTGATCCCCGGGGTGTTCATGTCCATGAGCAGCATCGAGATGCCGGCCTGCCGCTTGGGCGCCTGCGGATCGGTGCGCACCAGGTTGAAGATCCAGTCGGCGTGCTGGCCGAGCGTGGTCCAGGTCTTCTGGCCGTTGACGACGTAGCTGTCGCCGTCGCGGATGGCGGTGGTGCGCAGCGACGCCAGGTCGGATCCGGCCTCCGGCTCGGAGAAGCCCTGGCACCACCAGATGTCCAGCGCGGCGGTCGGCGGCAGGAAGCGTTCCTTCATCGCCTGCGAGCCGAACTCCGCGATGACCGGGCCGATCATCTTGGCGTTGAACGTCAGCGGCTCCGGGACGCAGGCCAGCTGCATCTCGTCGAGCCAGATCTGGTGCTGGACCGGGGTCCAGTCCTTTCCGCCCCACTCGACCGGCCAGTTCGGCACGGCCAGGCCGTGCTCGTGGAGGATCTTGTGGCTGGTGACGATGTCCTCTTTGGACACCTCCCCGCCGCGGCGCGACCGCTCGCGCAGATCCTCGGGGAACTCGGTTCGGTAGAAGGTCCGCAATTCGTCGCGGAATGCGGCTTCCTCATCAGTCAGCGCCAATCGCATATCGCACACTAACTCACCGGTTGGTCGGGGTTGCTACCGGCCAGTAGTCACCGGCCCGTGGTGCAGGTGTTTAGTGCTTCGGCCGGTGGGGCAACCGGGCCGACATGAGTGACAACATCGACTTCGAGTCCGCCAACGACCAGGGCGGCACCGGCGACACGCTGCGGCCGACTGAGGCCCTCGACGCCGACGACGTCCGCAACGACGACGGCGACAACGTCGTCGATCCACCCGACGGGTGGAGTGAGGCCAGCCAGTCCGATGCGCTGCCGCGCGGCGAGGCGGGCGGCGGGGAATCGCTCGACCACAAGCTCGCCGCGGAGGTACCCGATGCGGCCGCCGCCCCCGCCGCCGACGACGCGTCGACCGGCGACACCACCGAACTCCCCGACGACCAGATCGACCACGTGGTGCCGGGCGACACCGGTACCGACGCCGGACAGGTGAGCGGCACCCCGGAGGACGGCGACTCGTTCTTCACCGTCGTCGAATAACCGCAGCGCACGAAAAAGGAGGAGGGCCACCCGGCCCTCCTCCTTTTTCCTGGCGGTCTAGGGCTCGTTGACTGCCTGCAGGACCAACACCGAGCGCGCCGCGACCTCGATCTTCGTCCCCGCCGTCACCGACTCCCGGTCCTCACCGTCGTCGGCGGTGTTGATGACCGGCAACCAGGCGCGTCCGAATTCTGCTCCTGGAGTGACGAATTCGAGAGGCTCGTGGTAGGCGTTGAAGCACAGCAGGAACGAATCGTCGATCACCCGCTGCCCACGGACATCGAGATCCGGGATGCCGTGGCCGTTGAGGTAGACGGCGATGGACTTGGCGAATCCGCTTTCCCAGTCCTCATCGGTCATCTCGTTGCCGTCCGGCGCGAACCAGGCGATGTCGGGCAGACCCGGCGCCCCGCGCTGGCGTACCGGCCGGCCCGAGAAGAACCGGCGGCGGCGGAAGACCGGATGGTTGGCGCGCAGTTCGGACACCTTGCGGGTGAACTCGATGAGCTCGGTGTCGGCCGTCGACCAGTCGATCCACGACAGTTCGTTGTCCTGGCAGTAGACGTTGTTGTTGCCTTGCTGCGTGCGGCCCAACTCGTCTCCGTGACAGATCATCGGCACGCCCTGCGACAGCAGCAGAGTGGTCAGGAAGTTGCGCTGCTGGCGCGAGCGCAGGGCGTTGACCTCCGGGTCGTCGGTCGGCCCCTCGACGCCGCAGTTCCACGACCGGTTGTGACTCTCCCCGTCGTTGTTGTCCTCGCCGTTGGCCTCGTTGTGTTTCTCGTTGTAGGACACCAGATCCCGCAGCGTGAATCCGTCGTGGGCGATGACGAAGTTGATCGAGGCCACCGGGCGGCGCGACGTGCTCTCGTAGAGATCCGACGATCCGGTCAGCCGCGAGGCGAACTCGTCGATCGTGGCGTCCTCACCGCGCCAGAAGTCGCGCACCGTGTCGCGGTACTTGCCGTTCCACTCCGTCCACTGCGGCGGGAAGCCGCCGACCTGATAACCGCCGGGGCCGACGTCCCATGGTTCGGCGATCAGCTTGACCTGGCTGACGGTCGGATCCTGTTGGACGAGTTCGAAGAACGTGGCGAGCTTGTCGACGTCGTAGAACTCGCGGGCCAGCGTGGAGGCGAGGTCGAAGCGGAATCCGTCGACGTGCATCTCGGTGACCCAGTACCGCAGCGAATCCATGATCAGCTGCAGCGCATGCGGATGGCCGACGTTGAGGCTGTTACCGGTGCCGGTGTAGTCCATGTAGTAGCGCTTGTCGTCCTCGACGAGGCGGTAGTAGGCGCCGTTGTCGATGCCGCGGAACGACAGCGTGGGTCCCATGTGGTTGCCCTCGGCGGTGTGGTTGTAGACCACGTCGAGGATCACCTCGATGCCGGCCTCGTGCAGCGCCCGCACCATCGCCTTGAATTCCTGGACCTGGCCGCCGGGGGTGCCCGACGAACTGTACGCCGGATCGGGTGCGAAGAACCCGATGGTGTTGTACCCCCAGTAGTTCGACAGCCCCTTGTCGATCAGTGTCGAGTCGTTGGCGAAGTGGTGCACCGGCATCAGCTCGATTGCGTTGATGCCCAACGATTTCAGGTGCTCGATGATGACGGGGTGGGCGACCGCGGAGTAGGTGCCGCGGATCTGCTCCGGGATGTCGGGATGGGTCTGGGTGAGGCCCTTGACGTGGGCCTCGTAGATGACGGTGTCGGCGTACTCGTGCTTCGGCGGGCGGTCCACACCCCAGTCGAAGTACGGATTGATGACCACCGACTTCGGCATCAGCGCCGCGGAGTCGTCGTCGTTGCGGCTGTCCGGGTCACCGAAGTTGTAACTGAACAGCGGCTGACCCCAGTCGAAGACGCCGTCGATCGCCTTGGCGTAGGGGTCGAGGAGCAGCTTGTTGGGATTGCAGCGCGCACCGTTGGCCGGGTCGTAGTCGCCGTACACGCGGTAGCCGTAGCGCTGGCCGGGTTCGATGTTCGGGATGAAGCAGTGCCAGACGAAGCCGTCGACCTCCGGCAGGGCGATCCGGGTTTCGGTGCCGTCGGCGTCGAAAAGGCACAGTTCGATGCGCTCGGCCGCCTCGCTGAAGATCGCGAAATTGGTGCCGAAACCGTCATACGTCGCGCCGAGCGGATACGCCTTTCCCGGCCACACCTCCGGGGCTGCGGTCGCGGTGTCGTTCGGACGGGCGGGTGAGGCCAAAGTGCACACTCCTGGGACAAGTCAACGGACGAAGGCGACGATACGGGTCGGTCGGGAAGGTGGCTTCCCGACGGCTGCCCCGTCCGTCGCGCAGGGGGGTATACCCGTTTATCGCCGGCCCATGAGCCGGGAAGCCGTCCGACTTCGCCGGAAATCAGACGAGCTCGACCCCGGCGGCGCGCAGGGCGTCGACCGCGTCGGCGGTCGTCTCCTCGGCGACTCCGGCGGTGTGGCCGAGCAGCACGCGGGTGGTGAACCCGGCCGCGGCGGCGTCGAGGCCGGTGGCGCGGACGCAGTAGTCGGTGGCGATCCCGGCCACGTCGACCTCTTCGACACCGCGCTCGCGCAGCCAGTCCGCCAGCGCCGTGCCGGCGGCGTCGCGGCCCTCGAACCCGCTGTAGGCCGCGGCGTATTCACCCTTGGTGAACACCGCCTCGACCGCCGTGGCGTCGAAGTCGGGGTGAAAGTCGGCGCCCGTGGTGCCGGCGACGCAGTGCCGCGGCCAGGAGTTGCGGTAGTCCGGGGTGTCGGAGAAGTGGTCGCCCGGATCGATGTGGAAGTCCTTGGTCGCGACGACGTGGGCGTAGGTGTGATCCCCCAGCAGCTCGCTGATGCGCCGGGCGACGCCGGCGCCGCCGGTCACCGCCAGCGAGCCACCCTCACAGAAGTCGTTCTGGACATCGACGACGACGAGTGCGCGCATATCGCCACCGTAACGCCGTCGCGTGGCTCACACACCCGCAGCGTCGAGCCGCTGGTGCAGGGTGAGCAGGACGTGGTCGAACGTCGAACGCGGTGGCAGCGTCTCCTCGTAGTAGAGCGCGGTGAAATCGGCGAGCAGCCGTTCGGCGAACGTGCGCAGCTTCACCCCGGCCTCCGAGGCCCGCCACTTCAGCAGCTCGAACGCCGCGACCGCGTCGACACGGTAGACGAGCATCAGCATGCCCTTGGCGCGCTCGATCGAGGCACGATGTTCGGCCGCCGCCGCGGCGGTCGCTGCGGCCATCTCCCGCGCGGACTGGGCGGTGGCCTCGGTGACGTCCACATAGAAGCCCTGCGTTCCGGTCACCGCGCCCGAGTCGTCGACCAGCCGGTCCCCGATGACCACCACGTCGTGCACCCGCTTCTGCACGTCGATGATGCGGTGACGGGTGCTGAAGGTCCGCCGCGTACGCCGGATGTCGTCGAGGGTCGCGGCGACCGACACGTAGTCATCCGGATGCTTGTGGGCGAGCACCAAGTCGGTGGTGGGGGTGACCGTGCCCGGCTGGTAACCGTGCATCAGCTGCACCTGATCGGACCACTCCCAGCGCTCGTCGGCGAAGTGGAAACGAAACCATCCGACGTTCTGCGGTGTCCCACCGGCCAGTGCCCGCTCCAGAAGGTCTTCGGGCGGCACCTTTTCACAGTAGCGCCGCCGCTGTGATGTCAACCACCGAATAGGAGATACAAACCGGTAAAGGTGTAGCCCACCATCACCAGCATCATCGCGAGCTGACCGGTGATCTGGTGTGCCGGGGGGAGCAGTGTGAGCGCCCGGTCGTGCGCGGCGACCACCCCCGCCATGTGTCCGGCGACCACGAACACCACCTTGAGCGTCGCGAGCACCGAAGGGTGCATCGACAGCAGGTAACTGACCTCGGCCTCGCCCAGACCGAGCAGATTCCAGCCCCGGCCCAGCGGATCGGCCAGCAGGATCAGCGTCTGCTGCCCCCGCTCGATGAGGTAGGTCAGATAGTGGGCGAACACGTAGCCGAGCACGATCGGGATGAGCGAGTGCGCCATCAGCCCGGGCAGTTCGCGGCGCCGTCGGCGGTCCACCCCACCGGTGGCGCGGGCCGCCCCGGTGAACGTGCCCGCCACGACGAGGGCGAAGACCGCCAGCCCCGCGGTCTTGAGCAGCGTCGCGGTGAGGGCGGTGCCGGCGGTGTCGTCGACGAAGTCCCGCCACACCGGCATGGCGGAGAAGCTGTCGAAGGCGGTCGAGCCGAGCAGCACCGACAGCACGGCGACGGTGCCCGGCCGCACCGGCAGTGTCGGGAGGTGGTCGAACGGGTTGCCGATCGCGATGCGGCCGGTGTCGGGCTGCCGGCGCAGGGCCGACAACCGCGACGCCACGATGCCGTACACCTCGAACGGGTCGGCGCGACTGAACCAGCGCCGTCCGAACCACACCGCGCCCGCGAAGGTGACGGCGAGATAGATCAGCAGCCAGGTGCGGATGGCCCCGACTGATCCGGGGTCGGGGCTGGCCAGTTCGAGCCACACGAACGCGAACAGTCCGAATGCCGCCGGCCAGTAGCCGAGCCGCGCCGGGTAGGGCGGGCGGGTGGCGCGACGGTCCAGTCGCAGCACCCGGTAGAGCGCGCGCACCGGTGAGATGGTCCGCCACACCGGCCCGATCGCCCACGACACCGCGACCAGACCCACCCACATGAGCACGTAGAAGACGCCGGGCAGAGGGTTGTCCGCGTTCTGCGGGCCGAAGAAGGCGGCCATCGCGATCCACAGGGTGATCAGCAGCGCCAGGATCGCCAGAACCCAGCGTGTGGCGGCAGCGTCGACGGCCGAGGTCACCCACTGCGGCAGGGCGCGGCCCGGCCGGCTCTCGTCGAAGCGGGGTCTGCGCCACGCCAGCGCGACCACGGCGAACGTCGCGGTCAGTGCCCAGGCCGCGCCGAGCAGAGCGTAGGTGTACGGAATCGGCAGATCGGTGGAACCGCCGAGGCCGTGAGCGAGGATCGCGACGGACGGTTCCGCGGTCACTGCTGCACTTGCACGCTCGCGACGACCCGGTGCAGATCATGGAGTTCGATCTCCACGTTGCCGGGCACCTCGACGGTGAACTGGAACTGCTGATTCGGCTTGGCCTCGACCGGGAAGGTGTGGTCGGGCACCGAGTGGACGTGCAGTTCGTCGGTGGCGTCGCTGGTCACCCGCAACACGATCGGCTCCCCGACCCTGCCCTGGAACCGGGCGTTGGTGGGCGTGACCTGTCCGCCCGCGATGGTGACGTCGATGGTCAGCCGGTTGGGCGGCTGCTGCTGATCGGTCATGTCCGACGGACTGACCGTGGACGCCTGCGACGAGCCGGCCGACGGACTGGCGTCCGACGACGTCTCCCCGCCGTTCTGCGACCCACCGCAGGCAGCGACCAGCAGCGCCGCCGTGGTCAGGATGAGGATCGGGTACGGGCGGCTACCTGTTCTCACACTGTCCCATCTTGTTCGGGTCCGCTGCCGTCGCCCTTCCGACGGTTCTTCGCGGCGATGTACACGACCACACCGGCGACCACGAACGCCGGGGCGAACGCCGGCACCGCGATCCAGATCGGGTGGTCGGCAAGAACCGCGACGTTCGGGTCGACGGTCATGACTGCGCGGACGGCTGCAGCTCAGGACTGGTGCCGGTCGGGTGGCTGTTGTTGATCCGGCCACCACCCCAGGTGATGCCCGCGACCATCGCCAGCGTGCAGACCAGTACCACCAGGCAGCCGATCAGCCACAGCGACTGCGGGATGTCGGGGCTGCGCTCACGCTGCAGGATGGTGATCTCCGAGACGAACGGCCGGGTGAACTGCGCCTCGGCGGGCACCTCCTGCGCGCCGATCCCCGGGTCACCCGCGAGGTAGATCGGGATGGCGGCCAGGGTCTTGCCGTCGTGGAGGCGCAGCAGCGTCTTCCAGGTGCCCGCCACCGGCATGGGCTGGGTCGAGACGTAGTGTCCCGGGCCGACCTTTTCCAGGTTGTCGACGAATTGGCCGCGCTCGTTGGCCAGCCCGCCCTGCCAGCCGAGCACCGCCACCCAGTTCGGGTTCTCGCTGACCAGGTCCGGCGGGTTGAACCGGACGTCCGCGGTGACGTAGCGCTGTCCGTTCACCGGGGGCGCTTCGGTCAGTGTGACGGCGGCGGTGGCGTTCGGCGGCACGGTGTAGCGCAGGCCGTTGGCCGCGGCGCCGCCGATCGCCAGCACGGTCAGCACGACCAGCCCGACGGCGATGGCGCGGCGGGGCAGGCGCTGGCCGGTGATCACCATGCCGGCCATGGCGCCGCATGCGCCGGTGAGGACGGCGACGGGGATGGCCATCGTGAGCGCCTCGGGCCAGATGCTCGATGGCCACGGCAGCGGGTAGACGGCATTGATCCACAGCGACTCGAGCCACAGCCCGATGGTCGCGATGCCCAGGCCCGAGACCGCGCCGAACACGACGGGCCGCTTGAGCAGCGGGGTGAGCGCGACCAGTTCGACGACGACCGCGGCGCCGAGATACAGCGGGAACCAGTTGACCGGCGCATCGAGCACCGGCGCCACGAGGAACGCGACGATGCCGCGCAGGCCGATCGCGATCACCGCGGCGATGAGTGCGGCGCCGCGCCCGAGGAAGATCCGGGCCATCACCAGCGCCAGCGCGGCGGCGGCCGCGATCAGCATCGGCTGGAACACCTGGCGGAACTGCGGAACACCGAAGTCGAACTCGATCTGGTAGACCGAGGCGCCGATCAGGACACCGGCGAACGCCAGGTAGAGGACGAACTTCAGGCCGAGTCCGTCGCGCGGAGCGTCCGGGCCGACGGCCCGCTTGCCCTCGTATTCGAGGTAGGCCGCCGCCAGCGTCGAGAAACCGGCGCCACCGATCATCATCAGGTGGGTCGGCCCCCACAGGGTGACGTCCTGGCCGAAGATGCGGTGCCACATGTCGTCGAGGGGGAAGCCCATCAGCGCGTACAGCCCGCAGCCGGCCATCACGATGCCGCCGACAGGTGCGTACCAGTCGTCGGTGATGCGCACCGCCGCCGGACCCGGCTTGTCGTAGGGCAGCACCATCGCGGTGCAGCCCGCGACGAAGATGCCGAAGAGTCCGATGAGGATGAAGTAGTGGGCGGGGTTGGCCAGCGCGCCGTCGTCCCGGCCGTTGCCGATGTGCAGGCTGACATCCCAGATGAAGCCGAACAGGGCGCAGATGATCGACGCGGTGAACATCGCGACCGGCAGGGCGACCCAGGACGGGCGTTTGAACCGCCTGCCGGACCAGTCGGCCAGCGACGCCAGCCACGAGATCTTGTGGTTGCGGTGCATGTAACCGATCCACACCAAGATCGCGGCGATGACGGCGGCGGCCACGGTGAGGATGACGATCTCGTGGATCGCGGTCCCGCCGCCTTCACTCTGCGCCAGCACGGACACGTTCGAGGCCTTGCCGAATAACGTCACTGTCATCTCCCCGGAATGCGCAAGCCGAACCTACCGCTGAGTAATATTGCCAGAACCGACCCAGGTGAAACCAGGGGTACCGGGTATTTGTCACCGCCGATGACGGCTCCGGGTCGGTTCACGCGAGTCAGGTACCCCGGCGCGCTCGGGGCCAATCCAGGGTCTCGGCAGGCCGGACCTAGGGTTTGAGGACGACTTTGATCATGCCGTCCTGTTTCTTCTGGAAGGTCTCGTAGGCGCCGGGTGCGTCTTCGAGCGGAAGGCGGTGGGTGGCGAAATCGTCGACGCCGAGGGGATCCTCGTCGGTCAGCAGGGGCAGGATGTCGTCCACCCAGCGCTTCACGTTCGCCTGGCCCATGTGCAGCCTGACCTGCTTGTCGAACAGCGTCATCATGTTGATCGGATCGGCGGCACCGCCGTAGACGCCGGACAGGGAGATGGTGCCCCCGCGCCGGACCAGCGAGACCGCGGAGTTGAACGCGGCGAGGCGGTCCACGCCGGCCTGCTTCATCACCACACGACCGACACTCGACGGCAGGAAACCGGCGGCCGTCTGCGCGGCGGTGGCCAAGGGTGAACCGTGCGCCTCCATGCCGACCGCGTCGATGACCGAATCGGCGCCGCGGCCCTGGGTCAGCTCGCCGACCACCGCGTCGACGTCTTCGTTGCTGAGGTCGATCACCTCTGCGCAGTAGGGCCTGGCCCGGTCGAGCCGCTCCTTGACCAGGTCGACACCGATGACCCGGCAGTTCTTCTGGGTCGCGGCGATGCGGCAGGCCATCGATCCGATCGGCCCGAGTCCCAGGACCACCAGCGTGCCGCCGTCGGGCACCTCGGCGTATTCGACGCCCTGCCAGGCGGTGGGCAGTACGTCGGACAGATAGACGTAGCGGTCGTCGGGCCCGTCTTCGGGAACCTTGATGTGGGTGTACTGGGCTTGGGGCACCCGCAGGTACTCGGCCTGCCCGCCGGCGACCTCGCCGTAGAGCTTCGAGAATCCGAACAGTGCGGCACCGGTGCCCTGATCGCGGTTCTGGGTGGTCTCGCACTGGCTCTGCAGCCCGATGCCGCACATGAAACAGCTGCCGCAGGAGATGTTGAACGGAATGACCACCCGGTCGCCGACCTTGAGATCGCCGGTCTGCGCGCCGACCTCTTCGACGATGCCCATCGGTTCGTGGCCGATGATGTCGCCGGGGCTCATAAACGCGGCCAACGTCTCGTAGAGGTGCAGATCGGAGCCGCAGATGTTGGTGCTCGTCACGCGGATGATCGCGTCGGTCGGCTCCTTGAGCACCGGATCGGGAACGTTGTCGACCGAGACGTTCCGCCGGCCCTGCCAGGTGACTGCGCGCATGAATCCTCCAAAGTGAGTCGTCGTCTCACCGGCATGCCCGAACGGTGCCGCGACAAACGTCGGGTCACTTCTTCGGCGGCTGAAGGACTTTCATCGCCAGGCGCATCACGGATTCGGGGACCCGGTCCTTGGCGCCCAGCGCCTTGTCGGCGGCGCGGCCGCGTAGCGGGGTGCCGCGGCCGAAGTACCGGTTGAGCGGGCCGCCGCTGGGCTCGAGGTCGACGTGCAGCGGCGGTGCGCCGTCGGCGGCGCCGAGCGCTCGGGAGATCACCATGCGCTGGATCTCGCTGGTGCCCTCGAAGATGGTGTAGAGCTTGGCGTCCCGATACCACTTCTCGACGGGGTGGTCGGTGATGTAGCCCCAGCCGCCCATGGTCTGGATGGCCCGCTCGGTGGCCTTGACGGCCAGTTCGCTGGCGGCCAGCTTGGCCATCGACCCCTCGCCACGCTCGAACGCCACACCGGTGGCCGCCATCCACGAGGCGCGCCAGGTGAGCAGCCGCGCGGCGTCGAGCTGGGTGGCCAGGTCGGCCATCGGGAAGGCGATGCCCTGGTTGTCGATGATCGGTGCGCCGAACGCCTCGCGCCGGTTGGCGTACTCGGTCATGTACTCCAGCGCCGCGCGGGCGATGCCGAGCGCCTGCGCGGCGACCATCGGCCGGGTCTGCTCGAAGGCACCCAGTGTGGCCGAGCCCGACTTGCGGCCACCTTCGACGGCCTCGCGGGCCTTGGCCAGTTTGTGCTCGAGCTTCTCGTGGCCGCCGAGCAGATTCTCCCCGGGGATGCGCACGCCGTTGAACTTCAGCTCGGCGGTGTGCGAGGCCCGGCAGCCGAGCTTGTCGAGCTTGCGGACCAACTCGAGCCCGGGTGTGCCGCCCGGTACCACGAACAGTGCCTGCCCCTTGTGGCCGAGTTCCTCGTCGACCACGGCGTTGACGACGTGCACGTTGGCGATGCCGCCATTGCCGATCCACATCTTGTGTCCGTCGATGATCCAGTCGTCACCGTCGCGGTGTGCCCGGGTCCGCAGATTGCGGACGTCGCTGCCGCCCTCGGGTTCGGAGATGGCCAGCGCCGCCAGTTTGAGATCACCCGGTGTGCCGAAGCACTCCGGCGCCCATTGCAGCATCTGCTCGGGTGAGGCGGCCTGGCCGATCGCCGACAGTGCCAGCGCCGGCATGACGATCGCCAGCCCGATGCCGGCGCAACCCCAGAACAACTCCTCCATGAACATCGGCAGCGACAGGCCGGTCGGGTCGCCGATCAGATCGCGGTAGAACAGCGGACTGTAGAACCCGCGCTGGGCCGCCTCCTCGAGCACCGGCCACGGGAACTCCTGGCGCTGGTCGTACTCGAGCGCCACCGGACGGATGCACTGCTCGGCGAACTCGTGGGTGCGCCGCGCGAGATCGTGCTGAGCGATGGTGGGCGTGATGTCGAAGGTCACCGCGGGTGATTAACCCTGCCGTCTTTCGGCCAAACGCCGTGCCGTTGCTGTGCGTTCAGCGCATCGACTTTGCGTACAGATCGCGATTCCGGCTCGAATCGCGATCTGTGTGCAAAGTCAACGCACATGGCTCGATGCGGGGTCCGAAGACGCCAGTCTGACTCGAACGTATGATCGAACAGTGGGCGAGATGCAGTCGATCGGCTACACCGGGCAGCCGCTGTCTCCGGCGTTTCGGCGCGTCGAACCGCCCGCCCCGGTCCTGGTCGATCTCGCCGTGCTGTTTCCGCGCGAGCCACACCGACAGGGCGGCTACAACCCCGCCGGTCTGCAGATGCATTCGGTGGTGGAGGGCAGCCTGACCTGCTGGGGCATGTGCGAGCAGGGCTACTGGTGGGGCCTGGTCACCTACCCGATCAGCTACGGCGCGCGGCGCAAATCGGTGACCCACTGGATCCCGGCGTGGATGCTCAAGCGGCAGACGGACCCGCGGTGACGGAGGCCGCCGCGATCCGCCGCTGCGCCTCGGCCTGCGAGATCCGCAACCGCTGCGCGAGCACCTCCGCCCATGTGCGGCCGCCGAACTGCGCCGGGGTGCCCTGGGCGATCAGCCGGCCGAGGATCCGCCGGTCGGTCGCGGCGAGCTGACCCTCCAGCCTGTCCAGCCGCTCCAGCAGCGCCTGGGCCTCCGCCCGGTTGAGCGCCCCGACCGGGAGGGCGGCCAGGGTGCCGTAGAACGCGTCGACCGCGTCGAATACATCCAGCACTTTCTCATGTGTCGAACTCATGTTCGAGAGTTTAGCGACGGGGTCCGACAGGTTCGGCTGGTTACTGTGAGGCCATGCCCCGCACCTATGCCACCGCCGATGACGTCGACCGGGAACGGCTGGTCGAGTTCATGCGCCCGCGGCACCGGATGATCCTGACGACGTTTCGCGCCGACGGGTCGCTGCAGTCCTCTCCGGTCACGGCGGGGGTGGACGACAGCGGCCGCATCGTCATCGCCAGCTATCCGCAGCGCGCGAAGGCGGCGAACATCCGGCGCACCGGGCGGGCGAGCGTCGTCGTCCTCTCCGACGACTTCAACGGGCCCTACGTGCAGGTGGACGGCGACGCCGAGGTGATCGCCCTGCCCGAGGCCGTGGAACCCCTGGTCGACTACTTCCGCGCGGTCGCCGGCGAGCACCCCGACTGGGCCGAATACCGCCAGGCGATGACCAATCAGGGCAAGTGCCTCATCCGGGTCACCCCGACGCGTTGGGGTCCGGTCGCCACCGGTGGCTTCCCGCCTCCGCGCTGACGTCGCACAGATCCTGCCAACGAACGATCAGATCCTGCCAACGGAATGAAACCGCTGACCTGCTGGTTTAACCGTGCAGGCAGGTAAGGGGATCCTAACCGGCCGAATCGAGAAGCGTCCGAACCGCGACTGTAGGCCACGGCTCGAACAACTGAAGAGAAGAAAAGAAGGCACGAAAATGAAGAAGTTCGGATTCGCCACCCTCACCGCAGCTGCGCTGTCCACCGCCGTCCTCGGCCTCGCCGCCCCGGCTGTCGCGGCCCCGGCCGGCCCGGGCAACGCCCAGGACACGATCAACTCGCTGGAGGACCGCGGCTATGCGATCCGGATCACCCAGCAGGGCATGAACAAGCCGCTGGAGCAGTCCAGCATCGTGTCGGTGCGCTACGACAACGAGGACCGCATCGTTTACATCACCACCCGCTGACACCACGGGAGTGAAGAAGGGGCGCCCCACCGGGGGCGCCCCTTTTCGTTTCCGCGGCAGCGGACGCGTTGCGTCGCCTAGCACGTCAAACTATAGTCTGGACACATGTCCAGAGGGTTCGGAGTGTCCGCGTGAAACGATTCGACCAGCACGTTGTGGCCCGGCCGCACGCCCCCGGACTCGTCTGAGTATGCGCATCGCGTTGTTGTCCTACCGCAGCAAGACGCACTGCGGCGGGCAGGGAGTCTATGTACGTCACCTCAGTCGGGGGCTGGTGGAGCTCGGTCACGAGGTCGAGGTCTTCTCCGGTCAGCCCTACCCCGACGGCCTCGATCCGCGGGTGCGGCTGACCAAGGTGCCGAGCCTGGACATGTACCGGGAGCCGGATCCGTTCCGGATCCCGCGGCCCAGTGAGATCCGTGACTCGATCGATCTGCGCGAACTGCTGACGACGTGGACGGCAGGATTCCCGGAGCCGAAGACGTTCACCATGCGGGTCGCCCGACTCCTCGCCGAACGCCGCGACGAATTCGACGTCGTGCACGACAACCAGAGCCTGGGCACCGGCTTGCTCGACATCGCCGCGCTCGGCCTGCCGGTGGTGGCCACCGTGCACCATCCGATCACGCGCGACAAGGTGGTCGAGGTCGCCACAGCGCGCTGGTGGCGCAAACCGCTGGTGCGCCGCTGGTATGCCTTTGCCGAGATGCAGAAGCAGGTCGCCCGGCAGATCCCCGAACTGCTCACCGTCTCGACCTCGTCGGCCACCGACATCGCCGACGACTTCGGGGTGTCGCCCGAGCAGTTGCACGTCGTGCCGCTGGGCGTGGACACCGGACGGTTCACGCCGTCCGACCACCGGGTCGGCGGCCGCATCATCGCGATCGCGAGTGCCGACGTCCCACTCAAGGGCATCAGCCATCTGCTGCACGCCGTCGCACGGCTGCGCGTCGAACGCAATCTCGACGTGCAGCTGGTCTCCAAGCTCGAGCCCAACGGGCCCACCGAGAAGCTGATCGCCGAACTCGGCATCTCCGACATCGTGACCACCTCGAGCGGGCTGTCCGACGACGAGCTGGCCGATCTGCTGGCCTCGGCGGAGGTCGCCTGCATTCCCTCGCTGTACGAAGGCTTCTCGCTGCCCGCTGTCGAGGCGATGGCCAGCGGCACGCCGATCGTGGCCAGCCGCGCGGGCGCGCTCCCGGAGGTGCTGGGCGCCGACGGCGAGTGCGCGCGGCTGGTTGCGCCCGCCGACGTCGACGAACTGACCGGCGCGCTGGGCGAACTGCTCGACTCCCCGGCGCAGCGCCATCGTCTCGGAGCGGCCGGGAGGCGGCGGGCAATCGAGGTGTTCAGCTGGGAATCCGTTGCTGCGCAAACCGTTTCGGTGTACAAGAGGGCGATATGCTGACCGTGGACTTCGACCGGCTCCGGATCGGGGCCGGCAGCAAGGTGATCGATGTGGGTTGTGGCGCCGGTCGGCACACCTTCGAGGCGTACCGCCGCGGCGCCGATGTGGTCGGATTCGACCAGAGCGTCAGCGATCTCAACGACGTGGACGAGATCCTGCAGGCGATGAAGGAGCAGGGGGAGGTGCCGGCGTCGGCGAAAGCCGAGGCGGTCAAGGGCGATGCGCTCGACCTGCCCTACCCCGACGGCACCTTCGACTGCGTGATCGCCTCGGAGATCCTCGAACACGTTCCGCAGGACGATGAGGCGATCGCCGAACTGGTGCGGGTGCTCAAACCCGGCGGCCGGCTGGCGATCACGGTGCCCCGATGGCTGCCCGAGAAGATCTGCTGGCTGCTGTCGGACGAGTACCACGCCAACGAGGGCGGCCACATCCGCATCTACAAAGCCGATGCGTTGCGCGACAAGGTGACCGCGCATGGTTTGCGCCTGACCCACCGCCACCACGCCCATGCGCTGCACTCACCGTTCTGGTGGCTCAAGTGCGCGGTCGGTACCTCGGAGAACGACCACCCCGCGGTGGCGGCGTACCACAAACTGCTGGTCTGGGACATGGTGTCGCAGCCCTGGCTCACCCGCCGCGGCGAGCAGGTGCTGAACCCGCTGATCGGCAAGAGCGTCGCGCTGTACTTCGAGAAGCCGGCGGGCTGAGATGTCCGGGGTCCCCGCGGTCGCAGGCGTCTTCACGCCGGACCAGTGCCGTCAGACCGCCGAGTCCATTGCGGCGCTGCAGGAGTCGTCCGGGGCCATCCCGTGGTCCGACGGCGGGCACACCGACCCGTGGGATCACGTGGAGTCGGCGATGGCCTTGACCGCGGCGGGTCTGCTCGAACCCGCGCGGGCCGCCTTCGAGTGGTGTCGCACCATGCAGCGCCCCGACGGATCGTGGCCCATTCAGCTGCGGGACGGGGTGATCGAGGACGACAACAGCGACAGCAACTTCTGCGCCTATGTGGCCACCGGAGTGTGGCACCACCTGCTGGTCACCGGTGACCGCCGGTTCGCCGAGACGATGTGGCCGGTGGTGGCCAAGGCCGTCGACTTCGTGCTGGACCTGCAGCGCCCGAACGGCGAAATCGTCTGGGCGCGTGGCGCAGACGGTCCGCTCGACGAGGCACTGCTCACCGGCTGCGCGAGCATCCACCACAGCATCCGGTGTGCCCTGGCGCTCGCCGACTACTTCGACGACCCACAGCCGGAGTGGGAGGTGGCCGTCGGCCGCCTCGGCCACGCGATCGTCGCGCATCCCGGCTCCTTCGTGCCCAAGGACCACCACTCGATGGAGTGGTACTACCCGGTGCTGTGCGGGGCACTGCGCGGCCCGCAGGCCCATGCCCGCATCGACGAGCGGTGGGACGACTTCGTGGTGCCCGGGCTGGGGATTCGCTGTGTCGACGACCGGCCGTGGGTGACCGGCGCGGAGACCTGTGAGCTGGTGATGGCGCTCGACACCATCGGCGATTCGGTTCGCGCACACCAGCAGTTCGCCGCGATGCACCATCTGCGCGAGCAGGACGGCTCCTACTGGACCGGCCTGGTGTACGCCGACGGCAAGCGCTGGCCCGTCGAACGCACGACGTGGACCGGCGCGGCGGTCATCCTCGCCGCCGACGCCCTTTCGCGCACCACACCCGGCAACGGCATCTTCCGCGGCGCCGACCTGCCGCGCGGACTCGAGGACGAATTCGACTGCGCCTGCGCGCGTCAGTCCAGCTGACCCGGCTCACCCGCCGTCCGCTCCAGGACGCGCATCGAACCCGCGGCGGCCACTTCGCGGAACGCTCCGGTGTCGAGCGCGCGCTGGTAGATGTGGAACGGTGCCTGGCCGCCGTCGTTGGGGTTGGGGAACACGTCGTGGATGACCAGGGCGCCGCCCACCTCGACCCACTTCGCCCAGCCGTCGAAGTCGCGCTGCGCGGCCTCCTCGGTGTGACCGCCGTCGATGAACAAGAAGCGCAACGGAGTTCGCCATCCGCGGGCCACCACCGGAGAGCGGCCCACCACCGCGACGACGTGGTCGTCGAGGTCTGCACCGTCGAGGGTGTGCCGCATGGTCGGCAGGGTGTCGAAGCGGCCGGTGACCGGATCGACCAGTGACGTGTCGTGGTACTCCCAGCCCGGCTGGTGTTCCTCGGAACCGTGGTGGTGATCGACGGTGTAGATCACGCCGCCCGTCTGCTTGGCGGCCGCACCCAGCATCAGCGTCGATTTGCCGCAGTACGTACCGATCTCGACGCCGATACCGTCACCGAGGTAGCGCACCGCCGTGTCGTAGAGCGTGCGGCCCTCGTCGGCGGGCATGAAGCCGACCGCCTGCTCAGCCAGCTCGAACAACTGGGCGGCGTGTGGCGGGAGGTCGGTGGTGATGGGGCTCATCTTTTCAACATAGCCAATGCCGTCGGTCCGGGACCGCGACGGGCGGGCCGGCTGCCGGGACGGGCCATTGGTGTAGCGCCGCTGAGCCGTTGCTGGTCACGGGCTGTTGTAGTAGCGTCCGGACATGTGTCCGATGCGGCTTTGGAGTCGACTCGGCGCCGGCTGACCGCCAAGCAGGCCGAGACGGTGGACCGGCTGGGCCGCGCCGCGATGGACCTGATCGGCCGCGAGGGTTTCACCGGGCTGACCGTGCGGCGGGTGGCCGCCGAAGCGGGCGTCGGGGCCGCCACCGCCTATACGTACTTCTCGTCGAAGGAACATCTGGTGGCCGAGGTGTTCTGGCGCCGGCTGGCCTCGGCCCCGCTGGCCCCCCATGAATCCGACGACCCGGCGGCGCGCGTCATCGAGGTGCTGCGCCACATCGCGATGCTGGTCGCCGACGAGCCGGAGTTCGCCGGGGCGGTCACCACGGCGCTGCTCGGCAAGGACCCCGATGTGGAGGTGTTGCGTCAGCGCATCGGTCGCGACGTCAGGGACCGGTTGCTCGCCGCGCTCGGACCGCAGACCGACTACGACGTGATCGAGTCGCTGGAACTGCTCTACGTCGGCGCGCTGGTGTGGGCCGGTATGGGTTATTCGTCCTATGACGACATGACCCAGCGGCTGGAACGGTCCGCACGGCTGATCCTCAATTAGCGCGTAGCAGCGCCGTCGACGCGATCACCGCGGGTTCGAACACGCCGTGGAGATCGCCACCGTCTTCGACGATCAACGCGGTCAGCTCGCGGAGGCCACCGAGTAGCACCACGGCCAGCGGACGGGCGACCACATCGATGCCCGCACGCCCGAACCCGGGGCCCCTGGTCAGGTCGACGAGCAGATCGGTGAGTCGGTCCATCGCCCAGCGGTGCAGCGGTGTGGCCACCGCGCCCAGGCCGGGCAGTTCGCGGATCCAGCTCAGTGTGATGGCGGGGCGGGCGACGATGTGGTCGACGTACGCCCCGACCGCCTGCCGGATCTGGCGCTCCCAGTCGTCCTCGGGGTCGACCGCGGTGCGGATGGCCTCGATCAGCGCCTCGTTGTTGGCGCGCAACAGGTCGACGAAGCACTGCTCCTTGGTCTGGAAGTGACCGTAGAAGGTGCGCTTGGATGTGCGCGCGTGCCGGACGATGTCGGCGACCGTGGTGTCGCGGTAACCGCGCTCGGCGATGGAGACGGCCAGACCGTCGAGCAGCCGGTCGCGGAACGGATCCGGCGCGCGCGTCGGATCTGCCGCCGACTCGCCCGTCGCCGTCGTCATGTTCGCCTCCACGAGACCTTGCGCCGCTGTGGTACCACCCGGTACCGTACCGCAAGAGTCCGCGGTACAGCGCTGTACCACTACCTGGGGAGATTCATGACCGAAGCACCCGTCGTCGACGCCTCCACTCAGAGCACCGGCGAAGTACGGCTGCCCCCCGCACTACGACTGCCCAAGATCGTCCAGGGCGTCGGCTACGCCCTGGCGCGACGCCAGCTGGTCGCTCACCTGGCCCGAAAGCACGGACCGGTCTTCCGGATGAACATCCCGATGTTCGGCCGCACCGTGATGGTCGCCGACCCCCAGATCGCCAAACAGCTGTTCCTCGCCCCGACCGACGAGATCGGCAACATCCAGCCGAATCTGAGCCGGGTGCTGGGGCCGGGGTCGGTGTTCGCGCTCGACGGCAGCGAACACCGCAGACGGCGCCGGCTGCTGACCCCGCCGTTCCACGGTAAGAGCATCAAGAACTACGAGCGACTCTTCGAAGAGGAGACGCTGCGCGAGACCGCCGATTGGCCTGACGGAGTGCCGATTTCGACACTCGAGCCGATGATGCGGATCACGCTCAACGTGATCCTGCGCGCGGTGTTCGGCGCCGAGGGCGAGAAGCTCGACGAGCTGCGCCGCATCATCCCGCCGTGGGTGACGCTGGGCTCGAAGCTCGCCGTCGTCCCCAGCCCGCCGCGGGAGTTCGGCCGCTGGACGCCGTGGGCCCGGCTCACCGAGTACCGCAGGCAGTACGACGCGGTGATCGACCGGCTGATCGACGAGGTCGAGTCCGATCCGCGCTTCGACCAGCGCGACGACGTCCTGGCACTGCTGCTGCGCAGCACCTATGAGGACGGAACCGCCATGACGCGGCTGGAGATCGGCGACGAACTGCTGACGCTGCTGGCCGCCGGACACGAGACCACCGCATCCACGCTGGGCTGGGCCTTCGAACGCATCAGCCGCCACCCCGGGGTGCTGGCCCGACTCGTCGCCGAGGCCGCGACCGACGACAATTCCTACCGCCAGGCGACGATTTTCGAGGTGCAGCGCAACCGCACCGTCATCGACTTCGCCGGACGGCATGTCTACGCGCCGACGTATCAGCTCGGCGAATGGGTCATCCCGCGGGGCTACTCCGTCGTGGTCGCGCTCGCCGAGATCCACGAGCACGCCGAGGATTACGACGATCCCGAGCGCTTCGATCCGCAACGCTTCGTAGGCTCACGGCCGTCTCCGGTCGCCCATGTCCCGTTCGGCGGCGGCACCCGACGTTGCGTGGGCGCGGTCTTCGCCAACGTGGAGATGGACGTGGTGCTGCGAACGGTGTTGCGGCACTTCGAGATCGAGACGACAACGGCGCCCGGCGAGAAGGTGCACTCGCGCGGGGTGGCCTATACGCCAAAGGACGGCGGCCGCATCGTCGTGCGCCGCCGTCCTCAGCCGCTCGCCTAGGCGCTACTGGTCTGCCGTTTGGGCAGCTTCCAGTCCGGCCGCGGGAAGTGGCAGGTGTACCCCCACGGCTGACGCTCCAGATAGTCCTGGTGTTCGGGTTCGGCCTGCCAGAAGTCGACCTCGGGCGTCACCTCGGTGACCACCTTTCCGGGCCACAGGCCGGAGGCGTCCACGTCGGCGATCGTATCGAGCGCGATCTGCTTCTGCTCGTCGTCGGTGTAGAAGATCGCCGACCGGTAGCTGGTGCCGACGTCGTTGCCCTGACGGTTCTTCGTCGTCGGATCGTGGATCTGGAAGAAGAACTCGAGCAGTGCCCGGTAGTCGGTCTGGGTCGGGTCGTAGGTGATCTCGATGGCCTCGGCGTGACCGGGATGGTTGCGGTACGTCGCGTTGGCGTTCTGCCCGCCGGTGTAGCCGACCCGCGTCGACACCACTCCGGGCTGCTTGCGGATCAGGTCCTGCATGCCCCAGAAACAGCCACCGGCCAGAATCGCCCTCTTGGTCTCGCTCACACTTGCTCCTTGTCGAATAGCGTCTTGTACTCGCCGTAACCCTCGGATTCGAGGTCGTCGAGGTGGATGAATCTCAGCGAAGCCGAGTTGATGCAGTAGCGCAAGCCACCGGCTTCGCGGGGCCCGTCGGTGAAGACGTGCCCGAGGTGGCTGTCGCCGTTGACCGACCGCACCTCGGTGCGCAGCATCAGATGGCTGAAATCGCGCTTCTCCCTGACGTAGCTGGTGCCCTGTGGCCCGTCGATCGGCTTGCTGAAACTCGGCCACCCGCTGCCGCTCTCGAACTTGTCGACCGATGCGAACAACGGCTCGCCGGACACCACGTCGACGTAGATCCCCGGCTCGTGGTTGTCCCAGTACTCGCCGGTGAACGGCCGCTCGGTGCCGTCGCGCTGGGTGACGCGGTACTGCTCGGGGGACAGTGCCTCGATCGCGGCGGGATTCCTGTGGTAGCTCGTGCTCCTGTGCTGGCCCTGTGCCACATGACCTCCTCGTGTGCACCTCCTACAACCGTAGGCGCCGTCGCGATCTTCCCTGCTCGTCGCGGGTTCACCCTCGACAAATCGCGGTGGAACGTGTTCTAGTTCCAGACGTGACGAGCATGGAATCCGCCCGGTTCACCCGCTCCGAGCTGTCGCAGGCGTTCGAGGTCTTCGAGGCCACCGTGGCGCGGGCCGCGCAGACCCACGACTGGGACGCCTGGGTCGGGCACTACACCCCGGACGTCGTCTACGTCGAGCACGCGGCAGGCACGATGCGCGGCCGCGACGAGGTGCGGACCTGGATCAAGCGCACCATGGGCAGCTTCCCCGGTAGCTACATGACCGACTTCCCGTCGCTGTGGACGGTGATCGACGAATCGACCGGCCGGGTGATCTGCGAACTGGACAACCCGATGCGCGATCCCGGCGACGGCACGATCATCAGCGCCACCAACATCTCGATCGTCACCTACGCCGGCGACGGAATGTGGTCGCGCCAGGAGGACGTCTACAACCCGCTGCGCTTCGTCTCGGCGGCGGCGAAGTGGTGCCGCAAGGCACGGGAACTGGGCACGCTGACCGACGAGGCGGCCGAGTGGATGAAACGGTACGGAGGGGCACAGTGAGCAAGCCGGCGAGCACCGCGCCGAAACTGGTCATCGGGGCCAACGGATTCCTCGGGTCGCATGTCACCCGTCAGCTGGTCGCCGCCGGCCACGACGTGCGGGCGATGGTGCGCGAGGGTGCCAAGACGTACGGCATCGACGATCTCGCCGTCACGCGTTTCCACGGCGACATCTGGGACACCGACACGCTGATCGAGGCGATGAGCGGATGCGACGACGTGTACTACTGCGTGGTCGACGCCCGCGGCTGGCTGCGCGACCCGGCGCCGTTGTTCCGCACCAACGTCGAGGGCACCCGCAACGTTCTCGACGTCGCCGTCAGTCCCGAGATCGCGGCGGACCTGCACCGCTTCGTGTTCACGAGCAGCTATGTCACGGTGGGCCGGCGACGCGGCAGGCGTGCCAGCGAGGACGACGTGATCGGCGACCGCGGGATCACCCCGTACGTGCGGTCGCGGGTGCAGGCCGAGGAACTGGTCCTGCGGTATGCCCGTCAGCGCGGGCTGCCCGCCGTCGCGATGTGCGTGTCGACCACCTACGGCAGCGGGGACTGGGGCCGCACCCCGCACGGCGCGATCATCGCCGGTGCGGCGCTGGGGAAGCTGCCGTTCGTGATGAGCGGTATCGAGTTGGAGGCGGTGGGGATCGACGACGCGGCGCGCGCGATGATCCTGGCCGCCGAACGCGGACGGATCGGCGAGCGATACCTGATCTCGGAGAAGATGATCAGCAACGCCGAGGTCGTCCGCATCGCCGCCGAGACGGCCGGGGTGGCGCCGCCGTCGAAGCGGATCCCGCTGCCGGTGTCGTACGGTCTGGCGGCCTTCGGCAGCGCCAAGGCCCGGCTGCGCCACACCGACGAACGGCTGTCACTGGAATCGCTGCGGCTGATGCGGGCGGAGGCGCCACTGGACCACAGCAAGGCCGTGCGGGAACTGGGCTGGCAGCCGAGGCCGGTCGAGGAGTCCATCGCCGAAGCCGCCCGGTTCTGGGTGTCACTGCGCAATGCCAAACGGGCGTCGGCGTAGAGCCACTCCCGCAGGCGCCCACCGCCCGCCTCCCGTGCTGGCACACTCGTGCGGTGTCCACCGTCAACGGTCAGGTCTCCCACTGGTACTCCAACGGAGCCGATGCGCTACCCGCCCCTCGCCCGGGTCTGCCGGGTGATCGCGACGCCGACGTCTGCATCGTCGGCGCCGGCTACACCGGCCTGTGGACCGCCTACTACCTCAAACGGGCCGACCCGTCGCTGCGCATCGTGATCCTCGAGGCCCGTTTCGCCGGTTTCGGCGCCAGCGGGCGCAACGGCGGATGGCTGTCCGGTCTGGTCCCCGGTGACCGCAACGCCATGGCGAGGCTCTACGGCCGCGACGCCGTCCTGCAGTGGCAACGCGCGCTCAACGATGCCGTCGACGAGGTCGCCATGGTCACCGATCGCGAAGGCATCGACGCGGGCATCGTCAAGGGCGGCACCATGGAGATCGCCCGCAACGCCGCCCAGGCCGCCCGCCTCGCCGCGTCCATCGACGAGGAACGGCGCTGGCAGGTCGACGGCATCACCCCGCTCACCAAAGCCGAAGCGTCCGAACGCATCCGGTTCGACGGCGTGCTGAGCGCATTTCACACCCCGCACTGCGCCCGAATCCAGCCCGCCTGGCTGGCCCGCGGCCTGACCGACGCCGTCGAGCGCCTCGGTGTGACGGTCTACGAGCAGACCCCGGTCACCGCCATCAGCCAGGGCCGCGCAGTCACCGCGCGCGGGACCGTGCGGGCGCCGATCGTGCTGCGAGCCACCGAAGGTTTCACCGCAGGCCTGCCCGGTCTGCGGCGGCGCTGGCTGCCGATGAACAGCTCCATGATCGCCACCGACCCGATTCCCGAGCAGCGGTGGCGCGACATCGGCTGGGCCGGACGCGAAACCGTCGGCGACACCGCGCACGGCTTCTTCTACGCCCAACGCACCGTCGACGACCGCATCGCGATCGGCGGCCGCAGCGTCCCGTACCGCTTCGCCTCCCGTACCGACGACGACGGCCGGGTGCCTCGGCGCACGATCGCCGCGCTCACCGCCGTGCTGCACTCCCTGCTCCCGCAGATCCGCGACGTGCCGATCGCGCACGCCTGGTGCGGTGTGCTGGCCGTACCGCGGGACTGGGAGGCCACGGTGGCGCTGGATCCGGCCACCGGGCTCGGATGGGCCGGCGGGTATGTCGGCCACGGTGTGACGGCCACCAATCTGGCCGGACGCACCCTGGCCGACCTGGTTCTCGACCGCACCACGCCGCTGACCGCACTGCCCTGGGTGGGTCACCGGTCGCGGGGCTGGGAGCCTGAACCGCTGCGCTGGCTCGGCGTGCGCGGTCTGTACGTGGCCTACAAGCTGGCCGACCGGCACGAGGCCCGCGGGCGGGCGACCACCTCGCCGATCGCCAGGATCGCCGACCGCATCACCGGCCGGCCCTAACGGGCTGCCTCGGCCGTGGCCTTCAGCCGGTCCAGCGTGGCCTGGATGTGCCGGTTGTTCGCGGCGGTGCGGTCCTGCACACCGGTCGCCAGACCGGCGACCGTACGGAACCAGCCCGGCCGCTGATCCCAGGTGCTCTCGGTGACCCGGCATCCGGTTGCGATGGGGGTGATCTCGTACCGCCAGTGCGCGACGGGAATGACCAGGCTTCGGACGTCGAACCCGAACGAGCGACCGGCCGTCGCGTCGGTCACCGTGCAGGTGGTCTTCCAGCTACGCGACCCGTTGCGGTTGCTGCCGGTGAACACCGCGCCCGGCCGGGCGGCCCCGTCAGTTCCCACGCCTTTCTTCCACGTCATCTCGGTCGCCTCCTCGGCCAGGTCGGCCAGCGTGGATAGATTGGTGAGGAGTTGGTACACGACGTCGGGGTCGGCAGCGATGTCGACCGTGGCCTGAGCGGAGGCGGTGCCCTGCGGGGTCATGCGCCGATGCTAACGGCCGGCCGGCACCGTTCGAGGAGAGGACACCATGGCCGACCGACAGATCGCCGAACCCACCGACGAGCACCCCATCACCGTCACCCCGACCGGACGCCGCGTGACGGTGAAGGTGGCCGGCGACGTGGTCGCCGCCACCGACGCCGCGCTGACGCTGCAGGAGGCCAGTTACCCTGCAGTGCACTACATTCCGCTCGCCGACGTCACCGACGGAACCCTGTCGCGCAGCGATACGACCACGTACTGCCCGTACAAGGGCGACGCCGCCTACTACCATGTCACCATCGGCGGGAAGACCGTCGAAGACGCCGTATGGACCTACGAACAGCCGTATCCGGCGGTCGCGGAGATCGCCGGCCATGTGGCGTTCTACCCCGACAAGGCCACCATCGCCCTCGATTAGCGGCTGCGCACCGCGTAGCGGCGCTCGGCATACGCCAGATCGTCCACCCACAGCCGGGTGGCGGCCTGCCGCATGAGCGGTGTGATGAGCGGTGCCACCCGCTTGCCGTAGTGGAAGTTGGCGCGGTCGGAATGGGCGATGACGGCCTCGATCACCGCGGTGCGGGGGCGCCCGTCGGGGCCCGGACCGACCGGGGTCGCATGGGTTTCGACGACGCTGCCGGTGCCTTCACCGTCGACGATGCGCATCGTGATGGTGCGCGGCTCCGGTGCGGTGAACTCGGCGACGACGGGCACCCCGAGCCGTCCGAGCCGGAACGTCACCGCGACCAGGAAGCGGTCCTCGGCGTCGGGCACCGTCGTCCCGGTGGGGGGCGCGCTCAGCACGTCGAGGCGGGTGAACGAATAGGGATGGAACCACCCGCCGTGCCAGGGATCGAGCCGGTTGGCGATGACATCGGCCGGTTCGCACACTCCCACCAGGCGGGTGACGGCGGAGAGCGTCGCCCCGTCGGGTCGCGGCGGGATGATGGGGCGGTCGGTGGGATCCTCGCCTCCGACCCGGTCGAGCCGCACCCAGGCCAGTACACCGTCGTCATGGGCCGGGTAGGGCTTCCAGCCGAACTCGCGGCGTTCACCGGACAACCGCAGACCGTGCCAGGGGCAGATCAGCGCACCGCAGTCGACGGTCCCCGTCGACAGATCCGCCCCGAGGTGCGGGCAGCTCGCCGGCCCGATGTGCAGGTCGCCGTCGGTGCTGCGCCATGCGACGAGCTCCACACCGGCCACGGTCGTGCCCACCGGTGTGCGGCGGATGTCGGTGCTGGCCGCGAACGGAAACCAGTTGCCGCTCGGGCGGGCCTGGGCGCGAGCCAGCGCATCATCGATGATCGCGGGCTGCGCGTCCTGATAGGTGGGACGCTGCGCTGCCCAATCCAGGCGCGGAAGCACCTGGAACGGCGAAACTTTCGCCCACTTCGTCTTGAGGTCGGCGAGCATGTTCACGCTCCTCGCTGCGCCAGTCGCCGCAGTGCGGGGGACCGGCCGGTGGTGGGGACGGTGGTCAGGGCGTGTCCGGCGAGACCGAAATGTCCGAGCAGCCGATTGGCGGCCGACCATCCCGTGGTGGCCGCGCGCTCCATCAGTGCGACGGGCAGGTCGATGCGAATGCCGTCGCCGGCCAGCGCCAGTCCGTCGACGGGGGTGGCCACCCGGGGGCGGTGTGCGAAATCTCCCGGCGCGAAGCGCGGGCAGTCCTGGCGCATCAGCAGACGTTGCCCGACGATCCGCGCGTTCGCGGTCTCCGGGAAGATCTCGTGCAACCGGGCCAGCAGTCGTCGCGGCAGGTCGTCGGAGGTGTCGGTGACGGAGTACGAATGCAACTCGACCACCGAACCGCCCGTCCGCCCGGCCCACTGGGCGGCCTGACTCTCGTAGCGCTCCAGCACACTCACATTGTCCACCGGGGGCAGGCCACCGGTACCGAGGAACGCCGGTCGGTCGGCCGCGACGGGGCGGTCCAGCCAGAGCCGCTGTACCAGGAACGGGGGCGCGGTGCCGAGGCCGGCCACCGACGCCCGCCAGGCATCGTCACCCAGACCCGGCGAGGCGTCGATGATCTGCTGCAGGCCCCCGACGTCGGTGGCCAACACCACCCCGTCGGCGGCCAGCGTTTGACCGGAGTCGCAGTGCACGGTGAAACCGGCCTCGACGGCGGTGGCCCGGACGCCGGTGTGGAACCGTACGCCACGGGCCTCGAGGTGGACCCGTAGCGGATTCCACAGCGCCACATCGAAGTTGTCGGCCGCGACGTCGAACACCAGACCCTCGCTCGAACCGAGGAAGTAGATGTGGAACATGGTGGCCAGTTCGGCGGCGGACAGCTCGGGCGGCAGCGCGAAGAAGCTGCGCGAGAACACCTCGAAGGCCAGATGCCGGGCCGCCTCGGGGAAGTTGATGTCGCGCAGGAACGTGGCGGCGTCGATGCCGTCGAGCCGGTCGTAGATGTCGGGCACCGACACCGCGGCCAGCGGTGCGGCGGCGCGGGCGTTGATCCGCGCCAGGTCCCGCAGCCGGAAGGTCGGGCTGCGCAGCGCGAACGCGACGGCGTTGAACGGCGGGGTCTGTGGCAGTCCGCGGAACGTGTCACGGCGGCCATGTGCGTCGATGAGCGGGTAGTCCGCGACCGGCGTCAGCATCGACAGCTCACCGTCGATGCGGCGCAACAGGTTCCGCAGGTTGTAGTACTGGCGGAAGAAGGCGTGGAACCCGCGGTTCATCGCGGCCGTGCCGACGCCGTCCACGTGCTCCGACCAACCACCCACCCGGCCGCCGAGATACGGTTCGCGTTCGACGAGGTCGACCTCGACGCCGCGTTCGACCAGTCCGGTGGCGGCGGTCAGCCCGGCGATCCCGCCGCCGACCACCACCGCACGCGGGCGCACCGGCATACCCGCGGCGTCGGCGCGGCCCGGCGGCGCCGGATGCACGACGCGGCGCCGGTCTCTCATGGGTGCGCCGCCCGCCCGGTGAACGTGTGCACGACGTTGCGTTGCCAGCCCGGCACGGTGTCGCTGGAGACTTCGGTGAAGCCGTTGCGCCGCAAGCGGTCCCGGAATGCGGTTGCGCCGTCGAACCGGTTGACGCTGCGGCGCAGATAGGTGTACAGCGACGCATCGCCGGTACGTAACCGCCCGGCCGGGATGATGACCGTCCAGCAGACGATGTTCCACACGACGGTGGCGACCGGGGAGTCCCGCACCGAGTACTCGTGCACGGTCAGCGGTGCCCCCGGCCGCAGCAACGTCGAGAACGTCCGCAGCTGCGTATCCGGGTCGTCGAGGTTGCGCAGCAGGTAGGCGGCGAAGATCCCGTCGAAGGGACCGGTCACGCCGGCGGCGGCGATGTCCTCGATCTTGCTGTGCACGAACCGGACCGAGTCCGGCCAGTCCTTGGCCGCGGCCTCGGCCAGCATGCCCGCCGACGCGTCGACGGCCACGATCTCGGCGTGGGGCGCGACGGCCAGCAGTGCGGCGGTGGACGCGCCGGTGCCGCATCCTGCGTCGAGCAGCCGCAACCCGCGCCCGCCGTCGGGCAGGTTCATCCGCTCGGCGGAGAGCCGCAGGTGGTCGTGGTAGCCCGGATTGGCTCCGACGAGGCGGTCGTAGGCCGCCGCGCCGACGTCGAACGCAGCGGGCACCTGGGCGCGGGGGAGTCGGTCGTTCACCGGTGGTGACCTTCCTGTCTCGTGGTAACGATCCGTTCCTAGACTTTTGCGGCGTGGGTCAGCCGGGCCCCCCAGGCGCGCAGCAGTCCCCCGGCGGCCACCTGCAGCCGGCGGCCGTTGCCCACCGTCGCGCGCTGGTTGAAGATGTCGAAGTCGATGTCCTCGATGCGCTTGAGGATGTCGCAGTACAGCACCAGCGCAGCGGACACGCAGGCGCGCGAACGCGGATGCAGCAGCGCGACGCCGTGGGTGGCGTAGTCGTAGATGCGGCGCGTGACGGCGTGTTGTTCGGCCAGCGCGCGCCGCACCCGGGTGTCGGTCCGCTTGTTGGTGTGGCACCACATCAGCAGTTCGCGGTCCACGCCGTGGGCGGCCAGTTCGTCTGCGGGCAGATACACCCGGCCGCGGTCGAGATCCTCGTCGACGTCGCGCAGGAAATTGGTCAGCTGGAACGCCTTGCCGAGCGCCGCGGCGTACGGTGCAGCCTCCTCCCGGGGGACCACGGTGCCCAGGACGGGCAGCAGCTGCAGGCCGATCACCTCGGCCGAGCCGTACATGTACTTGTCGATCGCGGCGCGGTCGGGATAGTCGGTGACGGTGAGATCCATCCGCATCGACGCCAGGAAGTCGTCGAACAGTTCCCAGGCGATGCCGTACCGGCGGGCGGTGTGCACGACCGCGGTCAGCGACGGATCGTCGCCGTTCGGATTCCCCTGGACCAGACGGTCGAACAGCTGGGTGGCCAGCAGGTGCAGCCGGTCGGCGCGTTCGGTGGTGGTGGCGGTGGACTCCAGATCGTCGAGGATGTCGTCGGCGCGGCGGGCGAAGCCGTAGAGCGCGTGCACCGCCGGGCGCTGCTCGGGGGCGAGCAGACGGGTGGCCAGGAAGAACGTCCGGCCGTGCTGCGCGTTGAGCACCCGGCAGTAGCGGTAGGCGTCGCGCAGTGCGGGATCCCGTACGCCCGCGGCGTCGAGCTCTGATCCGATCATGGCGTACCGCTCCTCGTTCGCGTTGGTCCTGTCGAAGTCGTGGCGGGGCGCTGGACGTCGGACCCGGTGATGCGGTCGGCGGCGAGACGGCCGGACAACAGCGCGGTCGGCACGCCCACGCCGGGCACGGTCGACGATCCGGCCAGCACGACGTTGTCGGCGCCGCGAAGCATGTTGGCCGGCCGGAACGGTCCGGTCTGGGCGAAGGTGTGCGCCAGCGCGAACGGGGTGCCGGCCACCATGCCCTGGCGCGCCCAGTCATCCGGGTCGACGACGTGCAACAACTCGAGGTCGTCGCCGAGCGACGGCATCCGGCTGCGCACCGCCGAGAGCATCTCTGCGACATAGGTGTCACGGGTGGCGGCCCAGTTCACCTGTCCCACTTTCAGATTGGGTGCCGGGGCCAGGATGTAGAGCAGGTCTCGCCCGGCGGGGGCCAGGGTGGGATCGCCTGCGGTGGGGCGGGTCACCAGCAGAGACGGATCACTCATCACCCGGCCGTCTTCGATGATGTCGGTGAACGTCTTCTCCCACGCGCCGCCGAACAGGATGGTGTGATGGCCGGGACGGTCCGGTCCCGTGGTGGCCGCACACCCGACGTGGGCGACGACGGCCGACGGTGCGGGCCGGATCGGCAGGAGTCGCCGTGGCGTCCGGCCGAGTAGGCGGTAGGTCGTCGGCAGCTCGGTGGTCAGCACCACCGCGTCGGCCGCGAACCGCTCACCGGTATCGGTCAGTACCGCCGCCACCCGGCCGTCGGCATGCCGTTCGAGCTCGGAAACGGATGCGCCGTAACGGAAGTCGACACCGGCGTCGGTGGCCGCCCCGGCCATCGCCTCCGGCACCGCACGCATCCCGCCGCGCGGGAAGTAGACACCGGCAACGGTGTCCATGTAGGCGATCACCGCGTATGCCGCCAGTGCCTTGTGCGGCGGCACACCGGCGTAGAGCGCCTGGAAGGTGAAGATGCGCCGCAGCCGTTCGTCGGTGATGAACCTGCGGATCACCCGGTCCCAGCGGCGGAACCCCCCCAGCGCGGCGAGCCGGGCCAGCTGTGGTGTGGCCAGCGACAGGGGCGAGTCGAAGTTCGACGCGATGAAGCCGTTGAACTCCACCTCGTAGAGCCGCGTCAGCCAGGCACGCATCGTCAGATAGCCGTCGGCCGCGTCGGATCCGGCGAAGCCCTCGATCTCGGTGGCCATCGCCGTCGCCTCGGTGTGCACGTTCAGGGCGGTGCCGTCGGCGAAGGAGGCCCGATAGGCCGGGTCGACGCGGTGCAACTCGAGCCGGTCGGTCATCGAGGCCCCGACGGCGGCGAATGCGTCCTCGATGATGTCCGGCATGGTCAGGACCGTCGGGCCGGTGTCCAAGCGGTAACCTCCGATGTCGAGCCGGCCCATCCGCCCGCCCGGGAACGTCTCGCGTTCCACGACGGTGACACTGCGTCCGCGACCCGCGAGCTGAAGGGCCGCCGACAGCCCGGATAGTCCGGCGCCGACCACCACGACGCGTTCGGTCCGGCCTCCGACGGTGCGCATCAGCTCAGGTCCCCTGTTCGTCGTGCGGTCATGCGGCGCGGGCGGTGCAGATGGCCGCCATGGTGACCAGGGCGGCACGGACGGTGTCGTCCAGCCGGCTGGTGTGGATCCGGTCGAGTGCGGTCGACAACCGGCTCTCGATGAGCTGCTCGATCCAGTCGACGGCGCCCGTCGCGGCGATCAGGTTCTGCCACCGGACGATGTCGTTCTCGTCGAGGTCGCGCTGGGCCATCAGCTCGCTGAGCTGGTGACGCACCGACGGCTCGGCCAGCCGATGCGCGGCCATCACGACGCTGGTGGCCTTGTGTTCCGACAGGTCACCACCAGCCGGCTTGCCGGTCACCGCAGGTGCCCCGAAGATGCCCAGCAGGTCGTCGCGCAGCTGGAACGCCTCACCCACCGCAGCGCCGTACCGGCCGAGCGCGCCGAGCGTGGCCTCCGGGCAACCGGCGAGTGCGCCCCCGATCTCCAGCGGCCGGCGCACCGTGTAGTTGCCGGACTTGCGGCGGGCGACGTCGAGCACGTCCTCCAGTGTCGGCCGTCCGCCCGCGTCGTTGACAAGATCGGCGAACTGTCCGACGGCCAGTTCGGTGCGCATGGCGTCGTAGCGGGGCCAGGCCCGTTCCAGGGCGGCGCCGGACAGGCCGCTCTCACGCAACATCTGTCCCGCCCACACCAGGCACAGGTCGCCCAGCAGCACCGCTGCGGAGGCGCCGAAGCGATCCGGCGAGCCGGCCAGGCCGCGCGCCCGGTGCCAGTCGGCGAACTGGACATGCGCCGACGGCCGGCCCCGGCGCATCGGCGAGTCGTCCATCACGTCGTCCTGGAGCAGAGCGAAGATGTGCAGCAGCTCGAAGCTCGCCGCGGCCCGGATCGCCGCTTCGTCCGGTGGCGCGCCGGCCAGCCAGCCGAGGTAGGTGAACGTGGAACGCAGACACTTGCCGTCGCCGACGAAGTCGAAGAGGACGTCGGCGGCGATGTCGACCGCGGCCAGCCGCAGGTCGGTCACGCAGCGGTCGGCGACGAACTCGCGCAACGCGTCGATCGTGGCAGAGCGCAGGTCGTCCCGCCAGGCGTCAAAGTGGCCGCCGGGTTCCGGGCGTGGGGGCCGGGTTGCGACCGGGCGCAACGAAGCGACCAGCCGATCGTCGACACCGCTCACCCCGACCCTTTCGACAGCCGCTCTGACCCCGTCAATCGAACTAGAGTCCTACGTGTCCATACCCCCAGCCGAGGAAACCAATCGCGACCCCATGTCATGAACACGTCACCACCTGATTGCAGGTCGGAGCGGGTGCGGGTGGTCTTCCCCGGGCCCGCCGACCCTGGGCTGACCCTCATGCCGCTGCGCCGTGGCAGGGGCGATCCCTGCTTCCACATCGCCGCGGACGGCGCGATCTGGCGCACCAGCCTGACGCGCAGTGGACCGGTGACCGCCCGGATCTCCCGGAGCGACGTCGGGTCCGTCGACGTCGAGGCCTGGGGCGCGGGTGCCGGCGAGTTCGTCGACGGAGCGGCCGATCTGCTCGGCGCAGGTGACGACGCCTCCGGTTTTTCACCGCAGGAGCCGACACTGGCGGCAGCCCAGCGCCGGGTGCCGCACCTGCGGCTGGGGCGCACCGGGCGGGTGCTGGAGGCCCTTATCCCGGCGGTCATCGAGCAGCGGGTGGCCGGTAAGGACGCGTTTCGGGCCTGGCGGCTGCTGGTCACCAAGTTCGGCTCCGCCGCGCCCGGCCCGGCGCCCGCGCACATGCGGGTCCCGCCGCCCGCCGAGGTGTGGCGGCGCATCCCGTCCTGGGAGTTCCACCGGGCCAACGTCGATCCCGGCCGCGCCCGGACGGTGGTGCTCTGCGCCCAGCGCGCGGATTCGCTCGAGAGGTTGTCGGCCCGCTCCCCGGCCGACGCCCGCACCGCGATGATGTCGCTGCCCGGCGTCGGCGTCTGGACCGCCGCCGAGACGGCGCAGCGCGCCTGGGCCGACGCCGACGCGCTCTCGGTGGGCGATTATCACCTCGCCAAGACGGTCGGATGGAGCCTGCTGGGCCATCCGATCGACGACGACGCGATGGTCGAACTCCTGGAACCGCTGCGACCGCACCGGCACCGCGCGGTGCGGTTGCTGCTGGCCAGCGGGCTGGCGCGCAATCCGCGCTTCGGGGCGCGCCAGGCGATACCGCACCTTGCCGGGCTGTGACGTGGGGCGCGTGCGGGATTACGTTGCGCGGCCTGAGGGTAAGCCCTTGATCGAGACTTGATCACGGCGAAGGAGTTACAGATGACGTACACCGTTCCCGGAATGACCGACAAAGAGGGCGCCCAGGTCGCCGAGCTGCTGCAGAAGCAGCTGAGCCGGTACAACGACCTGCACCTGACGCTCAAGCACATCCACTGGAACGTCGTCGGCCCGAACTTCATCGGCGTCCACGAGATGATCGATCCGCAGGTGGAGTTGGTGCGCGGTTACGCCGACGAGGTCGCCGAACGCATCGCGACCCTCGGTGGCTCGCCGAAGGGCACGCCCGGCGCCATCATCGCCGACCGCTCCTGGGACGACTACTCACTCGAGCGGGACACCGTCCAGGCGCATCTGGCTGCGCTCGACCTGGTGTACGACGGGGTGATCGAGGACACCCGCAAGAACATCGAGGAGACCGAGGAGCCCGACCCGATCACCAACGACATGCTGATCGGCCACGCAGCCGAACTGGAGAAGTTCCAGTGGTTCGTGCGGGCGCATCTGGAGAACGCCGGCGGCCAGCTTCAGCATGCCGGTAAGAAGACCGAGAAGGGCGCGGCCGACAGCGCGCGCAAGAAGTCGAAGTAGTTCTGTCAGACCCCCTTACGGATCGGGCCCGCGTCGATGAGGACGCGGGTCCGATTCATGTCTGCCCGCGGGCCTGCCGCTCGACTTCGGCCGTTTCCCGGTTCAGCCGCTGCGCCTGGTAGATCGACACGTCGGTACGGGAGATCAGCAGGTAGGCCACGCCGACCGCGACCATCGCACACGGGATGACCGTGAACGACCCGGTCATCTCCGCGACCATGATCATCACCGCCAGCGGCGCGTGCGCGACGCTGCCGAAGCAGGCCATCATGCCGACGATGACGAACACGGCCGGACCGTCCGGCAGCCCGGGGGCTCCGGCCAGGTCGCCGAGGCGCCAGACGGCGGCGCCGACGAACCCGCCGATCACCACCCCGGGCCCGAAGATGCCGCCGGAACCGCCCGTGCCGATCGACAGCGAGGTCGCGAGGATCTTCGCGAACGGCAGCACCAGCACGATCCACAGGGGAATCGCCATCAACGTGTCGGTCGCGGCGGCCTTCTGCGCCCAGCCGTATCCGCTCGCGAGGATCTGCGGGATGAGCAGCGCCAGCAGACCGACGGCCAGCCCACCGAGCGCGGGTTTGACCACCTTGCCGCCCGGCAGTCTCGCGGTGAGCGCAACGGCGCCGTAGAAGGTCTTCGCGTAGAGCCAGCCGACCCCGGCGGCGATCACGCCGAGCAGCACGAACCAGGTCAGATCGAGCGGATGGTCGAACCGGTAGTCGGCGGCCAGGGTCCCGAACAGCGGCTCGAAGCCGAGGAGGGAGCCGAGCACCGCATACGCCGTCGCCGAGGTGATGAAGCCGGGGATCAGCGCGCGGTAGTCGAAGTCCTCGCGGTAGACGATCGACGCGGCGAGCACCGCGCCGCCCAGCGGCGCCCCGAAGATGGCGCCGATGCCGGCGCCTATACCGAGCGACACCGCGACCCGGCCGTCCTCGTAGGGCAGGTCGAGCCGGCGGGCGAGGATCGAGCCGAAGCCCGCCGAGATCTGGGCGGCGGGTCCCTCCCGGCCGCCGGACCCGCCCGACCCGATGGTCACCGCGCTCGAGATGGTCTTGACGACGATGGCGCGGGCCCTGATGCTGCGTGGGTCGGTGTGCACGGCCTCGATCGCGCTGTCGGTGCCGTGGCCCTCGGCCTCGGGGGCGAACTTCGCGACCAGCAACGCCGACAGCAGCGCGCCGCCGCAGACGATCAACGGGATGGCCCAGGGCCGTTCGAAACCGGCCGATCCGGGGTCGCCGCCGTCCCCGTCGGGTTTCGGGATGTCGTACCCGCCGAGGTAGCCGAGGAAGAAGCGGCCGGAGTAGTCCAGCGCCAGATAGAACACCACCGCGCCGAGGCCGGCGATGACGCCGATCGAGATGCCGAGGATGAGCCATTTGCGCAGATAACCCGATCGGCGGATGAAGCCGCCGAGACCGCGACCGGGAACGGGGGCCTCGGACATGCCTCGGGATGCTAGCGGGAAACCGGTGTCAGCGATACCCGGTGAACCGGGCGCTCAACGCCAGCTGTCCGTCGGCGCCGAAGGCCTGCGCCTCGGCCACCCCGGTACTGCGCCCGACATGCGATGCGGTTGCCGTGTAACGGCATTCACCACCGGCGATGAGTCGGCGCAGATAGTTCACCCGCAGCGATCCGGTGTGCAGCGGAGCGTCCTCGCGGCCGGCGTTGACCGCTGCGGAGGCAACCAGTTCCAGTCCGGTCGCGGCCACGCCGCCGTGCACCACTCCCAGCGAGTTGTTGAGCACCGGGTCGGCGTGCTGACGCAGCACCGCCGGCGCGGACGGGTCGGGTTCGACGGCCATCATCTCCGCGAGACCGGTCTTCGTGACGAGGTGCTCGGCGTCGGCCGGCGGGTCGAAGAACTGCGTCGCATTGATGTAGAAGGAGCGCACACTTCCGGTGCCGATGACCGTCTCGCCGATGCTGAACTCGCACAGCACCATCGCGGTGCGGCCCTTCCCGGCGACCGGCCAGGCCCGACCCGTCACCGGCGTCTCGTCGGCGGCGATCCTGTCGGCGGCGTCGGGGACGAGTTCGATGGACAGTTCGGTCGACACCGTCCACTCCCCGTCGCCGCGGCGCAGATGGTTGGCCAGCCCACCGACGTGGTCGAGCAGCATGGCCAGCGGTGCGGCGGTGGGCAGGCCGGTCAGCGGATTGCGCAGACCGTGCGCGGGCAGGGTGGCGGTGACCTGCTCACCGCCGGGTACTGCGACGGTGTGCTCGAAGGTGTCGATCCCGAACCGGCCGATGGGGGTGTTGAGCGGGTGCGACATGCGACTGAGTCTGCCCTAGCGCCGCGGCGTCGGAGATTGCCGGGCGGGGGCGGAGTGCGTCTCAGGAGGGTCCCGGCAGTTTCTAAGAATCTGGCTAGGCTTTTCGCAAACGTGATCGGTCGCGCAATGGCAGCAAGAAAGGCATTTTCTTCGCTCCCAGCAAACGTAATCCCCGGTGGGGCAACTGAGGCGTCTGAAGCACGCCGTCGGCCCGCCGAGCGGTTGACATGCGAATATCGCTGTACCGCACCGGATTTGGCGACTTCGGGTCGCCGGAGCCGTCGCCGCCGGCAAAGAAGCCGGCGAGTCTGGTTAGGTCATACTAAGTTGGCATGTCAGGCGGTGTTTGACCTATCGTTTTCCCCACCTGTGGGGAATGGGAAAAGGCCGCTGTTCAGTGCTGCACAGAGGACCGCCTCCGCCCTCGGCGATCGCCGTCGCAGACGGCTGCCACAGGACGGTTTGCCGGAGGTTCGAGAGTAAGGGTCAGGTGGGAATGGCGCCCAGGGCACAAGGGCTGTACAACCCCGCATACGAGCACGACTCGTGTGGTGTGGCGATGGTGGCCGATATGCACGGTCGCCGCAGTCGCGACATCGTCGACAAGGCCATCACGGCCCTGTTGAACCTGGAGCACCGCGGTGCCCAGGGTGCGGAGCCGAACACCGGTGACGGTGCCGGCATCCTGCTGCAGGTTCCCGACGAGTTCTTCCGCGCCGTCGTGGACTTCGACCTGCCTGAAGAGGGCAGTTACGCCACCGGCATCGCATTCCTGCCCCAGTCGTCCAAGGACGCCGCCACGGCCTGCGAACAGGTCGGCAAGATCGCCGAGGCCGAAGGACTGACCGTGCTCGGCTGGCGCGACGTGCCGACCGACGACTCCTCGCTCGGCGCGCTGGCCCGCGACGCGATGCCGACCTTCCGTCAGATCTTCCTCGCCGGTGCGTCCGGTATGGACCTCGAGCGCCGCGCGTACGTCGTGCGCAAGCGCGCCGAACACGAACTCGGCACCAAGGGCCCCGGCCAGGACGGCCCGGGCCGCGAGACCGTCTACTTCCCCAGCCTGTCCGGCCAGACGTTCGTCTACAAAGGCATGCTGACCACCCCGCAGCTGCGGGCGTTCTACCTCGACCTCCAGGACGATCGGCTGACCAGCGCGCTGGGCATCGTGCACTCCCGGTTCTCGACCAACACGTTCCCCTCGTGGCCGCTGGCGCACCCCTTCCGGCGGGTGGCCCACAACGGCGAGATCAACACCGTCACCGGCAACGAGAACTGGATGCGGGCGCGCGAGGCGCTGATCAAGACCGACGTCTTCGGCACCCAGGCCGACCTCGACAAGATCACCCCGATCTGCACCCCCGGTGCGTCCGACACCGCACGCTTCGACGAGGTGCTCGAACTGCTGCACCTCGGTGGCCGCAGCCTGCCGCACGCGGTGTTGATGATGATCCCCGAGGCGTGGGAGCGCCACGAGTCGATGGACCCCGCCCGCCGGGCGTTCTACGAGTTCCACGACTCCCTGATGGAGCCGTGGGACGGCCCGGCCGCAGTGTGCTTCACCGACGGCACGGTGATCGGCGCCGTCCTCGACCGCAACGGTCTTCGGCCGTCGCGGATCTGGGTCACCGCCGACGGCCTGGTCGTGATGGCGTCGGAGGCCGGGGTGCTCGACCTCGACCCGGCCACCGTCGTCAAGAAGATGCGCCTGCAGCCCGGCCGCATGTTCCTGGTCGACACCGCACAGGGCCGCATCGTCGACGACGAGGAGATCAAGGCACAGCTGGCATCCGAGCAGCCCTACCGGGAATGGCTCGACGCGGGCCTGTTCCAGCTCGACGAGCTGCCGCCTGGCGATTACGTCCGGATGCCCCACCATCGCGTGGTGCTGCGCCAGCAGATCTTCGGCTACACCTACGAAGAACTCAACATGCTGGTCGCGCCGATGGCGCGCACAGGTGCCGAGCCGATCGGTTCGATGGGCACCGACACTCCGATCGCCGTGCTGTCATCGCGGCCCCGGATGCTCTACGACTACTTCCAGCAGCTGTTCGCCCAGGTGACGAACCCGCCGCTGGACGCCATCCGCGAAGAGGTGGTCACGAGCCTGCAGGGTGCGATGGGCCCGGAGGGCGACCTGCTCAACCCAGGTCCGGAATCGTGCCGCCAGATCGTGCTGCGCCAGCCGATCCTGCGCAACGCGGAGCTGTCGAAGCTGATCTGCGTCGACCCCGACCATGAGATCCGCGGCCACAAGCACGGGTTGCGTGCGGCGGTGATCCGCTGCCTGTACCCGGTCAACCGGGGCGGACAGGGTCTGAAGGAGGCCCTGGACAACGTCCGCGCCAAGGTGTCGGCGGCCATTCGCGACGGTGCGCGCATCATCGTGCTCTCCGACCGCGAGTCCGACGAGCAGATGGCGCCGATCCCGTCACTGCTGAGCGTGTCCGCGGTGCACCACCACCTGGTCCGCGAACGCACCCGCACCCAGGTCGGGCTCATCGTCGAGGCCGGCGACGCCCGCGAGGTGCACCACATGGCCACTCTCGTCGGATTCGGCGCCGCGGCGATCAACCCGTACATGGCGTTCGAGTCGATCGAGGACATGGTGGATCGCGGATTCATCTCCGGGATCAGCAGCGACCAGGCCAAGGCCAACTACGTCAAGGCCGCGGGCAAGGGTGTGCTGAAGGTGATGTCCAAGATGGGCATCTCCACGCTGGCCTCCTACACCGGCGCGCAGCTCTTCCAGGCCATCGGCATCAACCAGCAGGTGCTCAACGAGTACTTCACCGGGTTGCATTGCCCCACAGGCGGTATCGATCTCGATGACATCGCCTCCGACGTCGCCGCCCGGCATGCGCTGGCCTACCTGGACCGCCCGGACGAGCGGGCGCACCGCGAACTCGAGGTCGGCGGTGAATACCAGTGGCGGCGCGAGGGCGAATACCACCTCTTCAACCCCGACACGGTGTTCAAGCTGCAGCACTCCACCCGCACCGGGCAGTACTCGGTGTTCAAGGAATACACCAAGCTCATCGACGACCAGAGCGAGCGCATGGCATCGCTGCGCGGTCTGCTCAAGTTCAAGAGCGGTGTCCGGCAGTCGATCCCGATCGACGAGGTCGAGCCGGCCAGCGAGATCGTCAAGCGCTTCTCGACCGGCGCGATGAGCTACGGATCCATCTCGGCCGAAGCGCACGAGACGCTGGCGATCGCGATGAACCGCCTCGGTGGACGGTCGAACTCCGGCGAGGGTGGCGAGGACGTCAAGCGTTTCGACCGCGACGAGAACGGCGACTGGCGGCGCAGTGCGATCAAGCAGGTCGCGTCGGGGCGCTTCGGCGTCACCAGTCACTACCTCACCAACTGCACCGACATCCAGATCAAGATGGCCCAGGGCGCGAAACCGGGTGAGGGTGGCCAGCTTCCGGGGCACAAGGTGTACCCGTGGGTGGCCGAAGTCCGGCACTCGACACCCGGGGTCGGTCTGATCTCGCCGCCGCCGCACCACGACATCTACTCGATCGAGGACCTGGCGCAGCTGATCCACGATCTGAAGAACGCCAATCCGCAGGCCCGTGTGCACGTGAAGCTGGTCTCTGAGAACGGCGTGGGCACGGTCGCCGCAGGTGTGTCGAAAGCCCATGCGGATGTCGTGCTGATCTCCGGCCACGACGGCGGCACCGGCGCCACGCCGCTGACGTCGATGAAGCACGCGGGCGCACCGTGGGAGCTCGGCCTGGCCGAGACCCAGCAGACGCTGCTGCTCAACGGACTTCGCGATCGCATCGTGGTGCAGGTGGACGGTCAGCTCAAGACCGGCCGCGACGTCGTGGTCGCCGCACTGCTCGGTGCCGAGGAGTTCGGCTTCGCGACCGCCCCACTGGTGGTGTCGGGCTGCATCATGATGCGCGTCTGCCACCTCGACACCTGCCCGGTCGGTGTGGCCACCCAGAACCCGGTGCTGCGCCAACGGTTCAACGGCCAGCCCGAGTTCGTCGAGAACTTCTTCATGTTCATCGCCGAAGAGGTGCGAGAACTGATGGCGGAGTTGGGGTTCCGCACCGTCAACGAGATGGTCGGCCAGGTCGGCGCGCTGGACACCGCGAAGGCCGCCGAACACTGGAAGGCCTACAAGCTCGACCTGTCGCCGGTGCTGCACGAACCCGAGTCGGCCTTCATGAACCAGGACCTGTACTGCAGTTCGCGTCAGGACCACGGCCTGGACAAGGCGCTCGACCAGCAGCTGATCGTCATGTGCCGGGAGGCGCTGGACTCCGGCACGCCGGTGAAGTTCTCCACGACGATCGCCAACGTCAACCGCACGGTCGGCACCATGCTCGGCCACGAGGTGACCAAAGCATATGGCGGGCAGGGTCTTCCGGACGGCACCATCGACATCACGTTCGACGGCTCCGCAGGCAACAGCTTCGGTGCCTTCCTGCCGCACGGCGTGACGCTGCGCGTCTACGGTGACGCCAACGACTATGTGGGCAAGGGACTGTCCGGTGGGCGGGTCGTGGTGCGGCCGCCCGAGGGCGCCCCGGCCGACTACGTCGCCGAGGACAACATCATCGCCGGCAACGTGATCCTCTTCGGCGCCACCAAGGGTGAGATGTTCCTGCGAGGTCAGGTCGGCGAACGGTTCGCGGTGCGCAACTCCGGCGCCGTCGCGGTCGTCGAAGGCGTGGGCGACCACGGCTGCGAGTACATGACCGGTGGGCGGGTCGTCATCCTGGGACAGACCGGACGCAACTTCGCGGCGGGTATGTCCGGCGGTATCGCCTACGTATACGACCCCGCGGGCACGCTCGCCGAGAATCTCAACGCCGAGATGGTCGAACTGGAGAGCCTGGACGACGAAGACGTCGACTTCCTGCACGGCATGGTCTCCGCACATGTCGACGCCACTGATTCCGCGGTGGGGCAACGGATCCTGAGTAACTGGGATGGTGAATTGAACAGCTTTGCCAAGGTCATGCCGCGCGATTACCGGCGCGTGCTGGAGGCCATCGCCGACGCCGAACAGCGGGGCGCCGACGTGGATGAGGCGATCATGGCGGCCGCAAGTGGCTGATCCGCGCGGTTTCCTCAAGTACACCCACCGCGAGACCCCGCAGCGACGGCCGGTGCCGTTGCGGCTGCGCGACTGGAAAGAGGTCTACGAGGACTTCTCCCACGAGGCGTTGCAGACGCAAGCGGCCCGCTGCATGGACTGCGGTATCCCGTTCTGCCACAACGGCTGCCCGCTGGGCAACCTGATCCCCGAGTGGAACGACCTGGTCTACCGGGACCGGTGGCGCGACGCGATCGAGCGGTTGCACGCCACCAACAACTTCCCGGAGTTCACCGGGCGGCTCTGCCCGGCGCCCTGTGAGGCGTCATGCGTGCTCGGGATCAACCAGGACGCGGTGACGATCAAGCAGGTCGAGGTCGAGATCATCGACAACGCCTTCGACAAGGGCTGGGTCGTGCCCCTGCCCCCGGATCGGCTGACCGGCAAGAAGGTCGCGGTCGTCGGATCCGGTCCTGCCGGGCTGGCCGCCGCTCAGCAGCTCACCCGCGCGGGCCACACCGTGACGGTGTTCGAGCGTGCCGACCGCATCGGCGGTCTGCTGCGCTACGGCATTCCCGAGTTCAAGATGGAGAAGCGGCACATCGACCGCCGTCTGGAGCAGATGGAGGCCGAGGGCACGCAGTTCCGTACGGGCGTCAACGTGGGCGTGGACCTGAGTGTGGCCGAACTGCGCTCGCAGTTCGACGCGGTGGTACTCGCCGGAGGTGCGACGGCGTGGCGTGACCTGCCGATCCCGGGCCGTGACCTCGAGGGCATCTACCAGGCGATGGAGTTCCTGCCCTGGGCCAACCGGGTGCAGATGGGCGACCAGGTGCTCGGTGAGGACGGCGAGCCGCCGATCACCGCCAAGGGCAAGAAGGTCGTCATCATCGGCGGCGGTGACACCGGCGCGGACTGTCTGGGCACCTCGCACCGGCAGGGCGCAACCAGCGTGCACCAGTTCGAGATCATGCCGCGGCCGCCGGAAGAGCGTGCCGACACGACGCCCTGGCCGACGTACCCGCTGATGTACCGGGTGTCCTCGGCGCACGAAGAGGGCGGCGAGCGGGTCTTCTCGGTGAACACCGAGGAGTTCTGCGGCAAGGACGGACATGTCACGTCGCTGAAGGTGCACGAGGTCGAGATGAAGGCCGGCAAATTCGAACGCGTCGAGGGTTCGGACTTCGAGCTCGAGGCCGATCTGGTGCTGCTGGCGATGGGCTTCGTGGGACCCGAGAAGGACGGTCTGCTCACCGAGCTGAAGGTCGAGCTCAACGAGCGGGGCAACGTCGTCCGCGATGCGGATTTCGCGACGTCGGTGCCGGGAGTGTTCGTCGCCGGCGATATGGGCCGCGGACAGTCGCTGATCGTCTGGGCGATCGCCGAGGGCCGGGCCGCGGCCGCGGGCGTCGACCGGTATCTGATGGGCCAGTCGGCGCTGCCCGCACCGATCAAGCCGACCGCGGTTCCGCAGCGCTGACATAGGCGAGCGTGGCGCCGGGTGTGACACGGTCACGCCCGGCGTTGTGCTCTGCGGGGCCGGCGCGGCCAGGACGGGTAGGCCGGTAACATGGGTAACAACTGCCACAGGGGAAACACGTGCAACGTCGTGCGGCGCGCCTCTTCGGCTTTGCCGCCGACACCGTCTCTAATGACTTCCTGAGGGTATTGCGTTAGGGTAAGCCGACGGTCAGCTATTAGTTCGTGCAGGAGTGATCACCGTGTACACCATGCCGATAACCCGCTCCAAAATGGGTCGAATCGCCTGGTCATTGTTCCGCCACCCCGTCAAGAGCCGTGAGTTCCCCGCCAAGCACGAGCGGCTCATCACCGCCGACGAACTCATGCGGTACGGCGTCTAGCTAAGCCGGAACCCGCTGGTTACCCGCCTTGGGCGCGCCGTGACCTTGAGTTTGCCAGTTCGTTATCGTTCCGTGACCATCGCCGGTATTTGCTGACCAACGCCTACGTCGCGAGTCCGGAATCCCTGATCGCCTCCGCGAGGGGCTCCAGCACCGCCGTGTCGTAGGGCGGCGGCAGGTAGACGATCGCCAGGTCGAGACCCTCGGCGCCCAGGGCCGCGGCCTCGTCGACGACCTGGGCGTAGTCGCGGTCCTCGCCCAGCCGCACATGCGCCGACAGCATGATCTCCTTCGGATCGCGCCCGATGTCGGCGCAGTGCGAGGCCAGGACGTCGCGTTTGCGCGCGAACTCCTCAGGCGTCCCGCCGACGAAGTTCCAGTGCTGCGCCCACCGCGCGGTGATGCGCAGCGTGCGCTTCTCGCCGTTGCCGCCGATGCAGATGGGCGGGTGCGGCTGCTGCGGGCCCTTGGGCTCGTTGCGGGCGTCCTTGAGCTGGTAGTACTTGCCGTCGAAGGTCGTCGTCTCCTGGCTCAGCAGGCCGGTGAGCACCTCGCAGGCTTCCTCGAAGCGGTCGAAGCGCTCTCTGATGGTGCCGAGCTCGATGCCGTACGCACCGGACTCCTCTTCGTTCCAGCCGGCGCCGATGCCCAGTTCGAGCCGTCCGCCCGAGACGATGTCCAGCGCCGAAGCCATGTTGGCGAGTACGGCGGGGTGGCGATAGTGAATACCGGTGACCAGCACGCCGACGCGCAGCCGCTTGGTGGCCTGGGCGAGTGCGGTGAGGGTGATCCAGCCCTCCAGGCACGGACCGGTCGAGTCGGAGAAGATCGGATAGAAGTGGTCGAACGTCCAGCCGGATTCGTAGACGTCGATCTCGTCGGCCGTCTGCCAGATCGGCAGCATCTCGGCCCAGGTGGTGTTCTGCGGGGAAGTCTTGAAGGCGAAGCGCACGTTCACCGAGGCTAGTCCGGTCGTGGAGCACGCGCCGCCTCAAGATCGACGCGCTGCGGACCGGGGGCATTCTCCCGCGCGGGTCCGGGGAGGGAGGTCGAGCTCAAATCCGTTGTCTAGCAACGATGGGCTGACCCGGCAAGGCCCATTTCGGGGTGGTTCGGCGAACAGGCGCTTAACCGGCGTACGTCATGGTCAACGTCAGCGTTAAATTTCGAAATGTCTGCCGCCTGAAGTGCTGAGATGTCATAAGTTTTTTTCTGCCGAAGCGCGTTCCGCGACGTCGGGCAGGGATTCCAAGGAGGCGGCCATGAAGCCGAAGAGCGCGTCCACGATCGGCCGACTCGCTGTGGCGCTCGGGATGGGAATGGCGGTCGCCACCGGCCACGGGGTCGCGACGGCAGATCCTGCGCCGTCCGGTGGCGGGGTGGGGGCAGACACGTCGCGCTCGCCGTCCGAAGCGCCGTCGCGTGCACGTTCCACATCGGAATCCGCTGACAACTCCTCCGGCGTCGACCGGGATCGACCCGGCGAACCCGATGCGCCCGAGCCGGCCTCCCCATCGGTCGAACGCGGAACTGAAGGGCGTGACGACGACGTACGCGATGGGGAGGAGAAGCTCGACTCCATCGCTGCGGAGGTTCCGACCGCCACCCGATCAGAGGCCTCAGCTCAGCGAACCTCAGTCCAGACGTCCACCCCGACAACTCCGGACGAGTCGACCGCGAATCGACCCGGCGCTCTCCAGGAAACCCAGACCGACGACCCGGCGCCGATCGAGCGGGCCGGCAGCCGACTGCTTTCGGACGCGCCGGCTCGAGTCACGCGGACGGCTCACCAGCTGCCGTCTGCAGGTGTGGAACCGCTGGACGTCACCACCACGGGCATTCCGGCCGCGGCATTTCATGAGCCCATGGTCCTCACGACGGCGGAGGCCGCTGCGACCATCGCCGCTGATCCGGTGCGGGCCCCAGCGCCGGTTCGGGTCATGACCGCCGTGCTGGGGTTCCTCGGGCTGCATCCAGCTGCGGCAGTGCCGGGAAAGCCGGCCGCCCCGCCGCCATTCCTGGAACTGGCCTGGGTCGCCTGGCGCAGGGTGACGTCGTTCTTCTCCAACGAGACGCCGATCGCGCGACCTGTGGTCACCGGCAAGGATTTCACCACCGGTGAGCTGACGGGATTCGTTGGCGCCTTCGACCCTGACGGCGACCCGCTGCACTACCGGGTGATCGACACGCCGGAGCACGGCACGGTGGAGGTCGGGCCCGACGGCTCGTTCACCTACACCCCCGACGCCGCATACCTGACCAGCGGGGGCGGGACCGATACGTTCGTCGTCGCCGTGAGCGACCAGGGTTTTCACTCACATCTGTTCTCACCCACCAACCACCGCCTGGTTGTGCCGATCAGATTGACCGTCGCGCCGGCGACCGTGCCCCCCAGGGTCCCGGCAGATCCGGCGAATCAGGCGCCGACGGTGTCGACGGTGGTGGTGAAGAACGCCGACGGGACGAGCACGATCACGTTGACCGCCAACGATGTGGACGGTGATCCGGTTCAGGTGACGGTGCCTGCCACGGCCAATGGTGATTTCGATGTCGCCGACGGTGAGGTGGTGACGGTCGCCTCGGGTGGGTCGGTGTCGTTGACCTACACCCCGTCGCCGGACTACGCCCATGAGCTGACCGAGCCGGCGACCGAGACGTTCACCTTCACGGCCGTGGACAGTCGCGGCGCGACCTCCACGGCGACCGCGACGGTAACGGTGGATCCGGTCAACGAGGCGCCGACGGTGTCGACGGTGGTGGTGAAGAACGCCGACGGGACGAGCACGATCACGGTGACCGCCAACGATGTGGACGGTGATCCGGTTCAGGTGACGGTGCCTGCCACGGCCAATGGTGATTTCGATGTCGCCGACGGTGAGGTGGTGACGGTCGCCTCGGGTGGGTCGGTGTCGTTGACCTACACCCCGTCGCCGGACTACGCCCATGAGCTGACCGAGCCGGCGACCGAGACGTTCACCTTCACGGCCGTGGACAGTCGCGGCGCGACCTCCACGGCGACCGCGCGGGTGACGGTTGATCCGGTGAATCGAGCGCCGGAGCTCACCACCACCGTGACGACGCGGCCCGACGGAACGAGCGTGCTCACGATCGGCGCCACCGATGCCGACGGTGATCGTGTGTCGCTGAACCTGCCCGATGTCGCGGGCGGAACATGGCGTGTGAACGGGGCCGTGGTGACGGGTCCCATCGACATCGCCTCGGGGTCTTCGGTGACGGTCAGCTACACCCCGGGTCTCGCGGCCAGGCTGGCTGTGTCGGCGGTCGGCGCCGATCCCGCTCCCCGATTCGAGACATTCGACATCGCCGCCACCGACGGTCGGCTCGCGACGAATGTCGTCGGTCTGCGCGTCGCGATACCCCGGTTGGACAACACGGTCGTGGCGACCATCCCGATCAATACGGGTCTCAACGTCCAGCCGGTCAACATCGTTCTCACCGCGGACGGAACCCGCGCCTACGTCGCCGACTTCGGCGGTGACACGGTGTCGGAGGTCGACACCGTCGCAGGAGAGGTGATCAAGACGGTGCGCATCGACGGGCCGCAGGGCCTGCTGCTCGACGCGGACACGGGGTATCTGTACGTCGCTTCGGCAGCGCGATCCGTGACCGTCTACGACTTCTCGGGTTCGGACGTCGACGTCGTGGAAACGATCGAACTGTCCTTTTCTGCGGGGTTGATGACGCTGAACCCGGTGCGCAACGAGCTGTACGTCGCCGGTGCGGCGGAGACCAACGATCGGATAGTCGTCGTCGATCTGAACACGAACGCGGAGGTGGCCAGCATCCAGACGGGAGCCTTCCCACGCGGCGTCACCTTTACCGAGGACGGCCGGTTCGCCTACGTCGTGAACGCGCGAGGCAACAGCGTGACCGAGATCGACACAGCCACCAGGACGAGCAGCACCTTCCCGGCCAGCGGCCTCAATGCGCCGTACCGGGTGCTGCTGAGCCCAGACGAGAGCAGGCTCTACGTCACCGAGTTCGGTGCGGATCGGGTCGCAGTTCTGGACCGGGCGACCGGAGAACGGATCAGCTCGATCTCAGTGGGTAACGGCCCGTGGGGCATGGCGATGACCCCGGACGAGAGCCGCCTGTACGTCGCCAACTACGAGTCGAACTCGGTGTCGGTGATCGACACCGTCACCTCGCAGGTGATCGACGTGGTGGACGTGGGGAACGCACCGCTCGGCGTGACCGTCAGTCCTGATGGCAGACACGTCTACGTCGCCGATACCATCGGCGACACCATCTCGGTCATCTCGATCGCGCCTCCCCGGGCCAACGCCAACCGATCAGCTGACGTCTGACGGTGTGCCCGCGATGACTTCAGACGGGCAACGGAGTCGGTACGGATATGAAGGAACTCTGGGTGGCCGTACACGCCGCCCGGCGCGCACTGGCCGACGACCTCGCCAGGCTGAGGCCCGAGCAGTGGGGCACGCCGTCGCTGTGTGACGGCTGGGATGTTCACGACGTGGTGGCGCACCTGGTGTCGGGGGCACAGCAGACCCGGTGGGGCTTCCTCGCGGCAATGGCCAGGGCGCGCTTCGATTTCGACCGCGAGGTGGCCAGCGGGGTCGCCGCCGAGCGCCGCGCAGACCCGGCACTCACGCTGGCCGCGTTCCGGGCGGTCTGCGACAGCACCACGACACCGCCCGCGCCGCTGATCACCCGCACCGAAGAGGCCGTCATCCACGCCGAGGACATCCGCCGCCCGCTCGGCATCCGTCACGACTACCCGCCGCACTGGGTGGCCCGGGCAGTCGAACACCAGGCGAGGGACCGGTTGGCCGGGGGCCGCGCCCGGGTCGCGGGAGTCGAACTGTGCGCCGACGACTGCGGGTTGCGCGTCGGGGGCGGGCCGAAGGTGCGGGGGCCGGTGCTCTCGCTGTTACTCGTCGCGTCGGGGCGGGCTGCCGCGCTGGCCGATTGCGACGGCCCGGGCATGGATGTGCTCGCCGAGCGGCTTGTCCGGTAGCCACGCCGCGGCAACCGGCGTACCGGAACCGGTTGATCACCGATTCAGGGTAGGCACACTGGATCCATGGACCCCGTAGCTGCGCTCCGCCAGATCGCGTACTACAAAGACCGCGCGCGAGAGGATTCGCGTCGGGTGATGGCCTACCGCAACGCCGCCGATGTCATCGAGGCGCTCAGCGATGCCGAACGTGAGCGGCACGGCACCGCCAACACCTGGCAGTCCCTGCCCAGGATCGGGCCCAAGACCGCCAAGGTGATCGCCCAGGCGTGGGCCGGCCGGGAACCCGACGTCCTCGTCGAACTGCGGGAGAACGCCGCCGATCTCGGCGGCGGCGAGATCCGCGCCGCGCTCAAGGGCGACCTGCACGTGCACTCCAACTGGTCCGACGGCTCGGCGCCGATCGAGGAGATGATGCTCGCCGCCCGCGACCTCGGCCACGAATACTGTGCGCTCACCGACCACTCGCCGCGGCTGACCATCGCCAACGGCCTGTCTGCGGATCGGCTGCGCAAGCAGCTCGACGTCATCGACGCACTCCGCGACACCGTCGCTCCGATGCGCATCCTCACCGGCATCGAGGTCGACATCCTCGAGGACGGCTCGCTCGACCAGGAGGAGGAGCTGCTCGAACGCCTCGACGTCGTGGTGGCCAGCGTGCACTCGAAGCTGGCGATGGACGCGCCCGCGATGACCCGGCGGATGCTCACGGCCGTCGCCAATCCGCACACCGACGTGCTCGGGCACTGCACGGGACGGTTGGTCACCGGCGGACGCGGCATCCGGCCCGAATCGAAGTTCGACGCGGAGAAGGTCTTCACGGCCTGCCGCGACAACGGCACCGCCGTGGAGATCAACTCCCGTCCCGAGCGCCGTGACCCGCCCACCCGGTTGCTCAACCTCGCCCTCGACATCGGCTGCGTGTTCTCCATCGACACCGACAGCCACGCACCGGGACAGCTGGACTTCCTCGGCTACGGCGCCCAGCGTGCGCTGGACGCCGGCGTGCCCCTCGACCGCATTGTCAACAGTTGGTCGGCCGACCGGCTGCTGGCGTGGACCGCGTCCTGACCGGCTCCAAGCTCGCGTAGAGAATCCACCGAGCGCGGACCCCGATGCTCGGTGCATGAACCTGATCACCCGCACCGCCGCCTGCGCCGCACTGCTGGCCGCCGGATTCGGTCTGGCCACCGGTACCGCCAACGCCACCGTGCACGGCGACCCGGATGCCGCCCGTCCCTACTGGTCCCACCAGACCCTCGATGACTGCATGCTGATGGCCGTCGCCGACGTCGTCGGGCAGGCCACCGGGCAGGCGCCGACCGAGGACCAGATCGTCGACGTGGCCACCGCCACCAAGAGTCACTTCCACCCCGGTCCGGTGTACACCGTGCCCGCCGACGTCGACGACCCCGCCACCTGGGGTGATGTGCGCGCCGAAGACTCTGTGGTGCTTCTGGCGCACTACGGCATAGCCGCCACCTACACCGACGATGACGTCAGCACCGACGGTGGTCCCGCCACGGGTCTGCCGGCTCTGGAGGGCTACCTCGACCGCGGCGAGGGCATCGTCGTGTACGTCAACAGCGCGACGATCTGGAACGAGGACGGCGACCGGAGCTCGAGTGACCATGCCGTCGTGGTGACCGCGGTGGACACCGACGCCGATGGCGGGCGGGGCATCGTGCACCTCAACGACAGCGGACCCGACGACGGTTGCGACGAGCAGGTGTCGATCGCGACCTTCGAAGCGGCCTGGCGCGCCGGGGGGCACGGCATGACCGTCACCGGCTGAGCGGCGTTTGAAGATCGATCATGACGGGAAGTTGCCGGGGGCGTGCGTCGACGGGCCCGGTGGGCGGTGCCTGCTTCGCGCGCTGAGTGACGGAGGGGACGCATGGCGCAGGACCGCGGAGCCAAAGAGGCCATCAAGAGCGTCGTCAAGGACGCCAAGGACAAGGTCAAGGAAGCCGCAGAGCGGCTACAGCAGCACAGCCCGAGCTACATCCCGGGGGCGCCCGGTCCGGAGGCGCCGTCCTTCGAGGAACCGACCGCCCCGCGGGAACCGTTGCCGCCCAAGCCCGATCAGGGTGGCCCCGATTTGCGAACGGCGACTGGGCTTTCCGTCGGCGGTGGGCAGACAGCGCGGGGCCAGCAGGGGGAGTACCTCACCACCGCCCAGGGCGCACGCCTGTACGACACCGACCACTCCCTGAAGGCGGGGGCACGCGGGCCGACGCTGCTGCAGGACCACCATCTGCGGGAGAAGATCACCCACTTCGACCACGAGCGCATTCCCGAGCGCGCGGTGCACGCCCGCGGTGCGGCCGCACACGGCGTGTTCCACGGTAACGGCGCCGCCGAGAAGATCTGCAAGGCGGCGTTCCTGAGATCCGGTGCGGAAACCGATGTGTTCGTGCGGTTTTCGACGGTGCTCGGTTCGCGGGGGTCGGCCGACACGGTGCGCGATACGCGCGGTTTCGCCACCAAGTTCTACACCGACGAGGGCACCTTCGACCTCGTCGGAAACAACATCCCGGTGTTCTTCATCCAGGACGGCATCAAGTTCCCCGATGTCGTCCACGCGGCCAAACCCCATCCGGACCGGGAGATCCCGCAGGCACAGAGCGCGCATGACACGTTCTGGGACTTCGTATCCCTGCACACCGAAGCCCAGGCGCACACCATGTGGAACATGTCCGACCGGGGCATCCCACGGTCCTACCGGATGATGGAGGGCTTCGGCGTTCACACCTTCCGGCTGACCGGTCCGGACGGCACGACGTCGCTGGTGAAGTTCCACTGGAAGCCGCGGCTGGGTGTGCACTCGCTGATGTGGGAAGAGGCGCAAATCGCCGCGGGCATGGATCCCGACCTGCACCGTCGCGATCTCGCGGACGCGATCGAGAAGGGCGCCTACCCCGAATGGGATCTCGGGGTGCAGGTGATGCCGGATACGCCGGATCACATGTTCGAGGGCATCGACCTGCTGGATCCGACGAAGATCGTGCCCGAGGAACTCGCGCCGGTGCAGATCATCGGCACCATGCAGCTCAACCGCAACCCCACCAACTTCTTCGCCGAGACCGAACAGGTGGCGTTTCACCCCGGCCATCTGGTGCCGGGGATCGACGTCACCGACGATCCGTTGCTGCAGGCGCGGTTGTTCTCCTACCTCGACACGCAGTTGAGCCGGTTGGGCGGGCCGAACTTCGGCCAGATCCCGATCAACCGGCCGCACGCTCCCGTCAATGACATGTTCCGTGACGGCTTCCACCAGCACGCGGTGCACCCGGGAGTCGCACCGTATCGGCCCAATTCACTCGACGGCGGCTGCCCGTTCCTGGCCGGCGCGGACACCGGGGCGTTCATCGAGGTGCCTGCGGCGGTCGCGGAGTCCACGAAGGTCCGCGCCGCTCCGGCGTCGTATGAGGACCACTTCAGCCAGGTCACGATGTTCTATCGCAGCCTGAGTCCGGTCGAGCAGACCCATGTCGCCGAGGCGTACACCTTCGAGCTGGGCAAGTGCTACGAGCAGGCGGTCAAAGAGCGACAACTCGCGGTGCTGGCCAACATCGACGCCGACCTGTGCGCCACGGTCGCCGCGGGGCTGGGCCTCGAACCGCCGGCGCCCACGGTGGTCCCGGCCGAGCCGGCGGTGCTCAGCCCGGCGGTATCCCAGATCGGTGGGACGTGGCCGGTGACAGGCCGGATGATCGGCGTCCTGACCGGACCCGACTCCGACGTCGCCGAAGTGGCGGCGGTGGTGGACGCGCTCGGGGCGGCGAAGCTGGTGCCGCTGGTGATCGCCTCGCACGGCGGCACACTGCAGCATGAGGGCGGCAGCGTGCCGATCTCCCGCACCTACGCGACCGCGCGGTCCATCGAGTTCGACGCCCTGGTACTCGCGGGATCGCCGACGACCGTGCAGGCCAAGATCCTCGTCGACGAGGCCTTCCGGCACTTCAAGGCGCTGGGGGTGCTTCCACAGGGAGCCGATCTGCTCGCCTCGTCGGGTGTCGGCGCCGACTCCGACGGAGTGCTCAGCGCATCGGAGCCGGCGAGCCTGGCGGCCTCGCTCATCGAGGGCCTCGGCGCACACCGGGTGTGGAGCCGCGTCGTCCCGGCGTGAGCCGCCGTCAGTCCGGTAGGTGCGGCATCTCCAACCCGGGATCGCGGCCGAGGAGCACGCCGCGGGTCAGCGCGGTGCGGCCGTACCGGCTGCGCACCTGATCGACCACTGAGTCGAGCGCGCCGGGGTCGGCATCGGCGGCGGGACGGTCGAGGGGCAGTTCGAGTTGCTGCGCGCCGTCGCGGTCGATGTTGGACACTGCGAAGCCGATCAACGTCAGGCCGCGGTCGGCGATCAGCGGGGCGGCGGCCGCGACCAGTTCGCGGGCGGCGGAGAGGATGGCCTCGGTGGACGCGGTCGCGCGCGCCATGGTGTGCGAGCGGGTGACGCGGCCGAAGTCGTCGAAACGCAGGCGCAGTACCACCGTGCGGCCGGTGCGGCCGGCCTTGCGCATCCGACCGGTGATGCGGTCGACGAGGTTGACCACCACGGCGTCGACCTCGGCCGGTGTCATCGTGTTTCCGCGCCGGCCCAGCGCTCGCTGGGCGCCGACCGACCTGCGTCGTACACCGGTGACCACCCGGCGGCGGTCGATGTTGCGGGAGAGCGCATAGAGCTGATGGCCCATCGCGCCGCCGACCATGGCGGCCAGCGTCGACTCGCCCAGTTCGGCGACGTCGGCGACGGTCTCGATGCCGTGGGCCTGCAGTTTCTCCGCGGTCTTCGCGCCGACACCCCAGAGCCGCCGGACCGGAAGCGGATGCAGGAACGCCAGTTCGCGGTCGGGTGGGACCAGCAGCAGGCCGTCGGGTTTGCCCTCCTGGCTGGCGACCTTGGCGAGGAACTTCGTGCGGGCGATACCCACGGTGATCGGCAGCCCGACCCGATCACGGACGTCGGCGCGCAGCCGCGCCGCGATCTCGACCGGCGTGCCGGACACCCGGGCCAGACCGGACACGTCGAGGAACGCCTCGTCGACCGACAGCGGCTCGACCAGCGGCGTGGTGTCGTGGAAGACCTCGAACACGTCGGCACTGGCCTGCGAATAGGCCGACATCCGCGGCGGTACGACGATCGCGTGCGGACACAGCCGCCTGGCCTGATGCCCGCCCATCGCGGTGCGCACCCCGAACGCCTTGGCCTCATAGCTCGCCGCGAGTACCACCCCGCCACCGACGATCACCGGCCGCCCGCGGAGCGAGGGGTCGTCGCGCTGCTCGACCGATGCGTAGAACGAGTCGAGGTCAGCGTGCAGAATGCTGGCCGACACGAACATATGTTCGCATAGTCGCCCGACAGTTCAGTCGCAACGGCCGTACACCGCGCACGTCCAGACGTGGACCAGCGAGTCGAGCACGCGACCGGTCGGAATCGCGGGCGTCTCCGCGGCGAACGCGGCCAGCAGGGTGCGTTCGTTCATCAGGTTCAGTGCCGTGGCGATGTCGTGCGCCGGGACGGTGGTGGGCGCGGCGCCCCGCTTGCGCTCGGCTTCGATGGTCGCGGCGGTGAAGTCGATCCACTTCTGCATGAAGGTCGAGAAGACCTTGCGCACGTCGGCGTTGTCCGATCCCGATGCGGCCACCGTCACGCCACGGTGGGCGCCGAAGGTGTCGAAGAAGACCTTGATACCAGGGCGCCACACGTCGCGGCCGTCAGCCGTCTCGGTGGGCAGCGCCTCGAGGGCGGTGTCGGCCTCCCGGATCACCCGCTCCCAGAGCGTCAGCAACACAGCCTCTTTCGAGGGGAAGTAGAAGTAGAACGTCGGCCGCGAGATGCCGGCGCCCTTGGCCAGGTCGTCGACGGAGATGTCGGCGAAGCCGCGCTGATCGAGGAGCTGTTCGGCGGTCGCCAGGATGGCCTGTTCCCGGTCATCGCCCGACGGGCGGGCGGAACGGCGGCCGCGGGATGGGCGAGCCTCGCTGGCGGTGGACATGGGAGTGACTTTACATGGTGTCGAGTTTATCAACACACTGTTGACCAACTCGACGCGATGTTGATAGCTTGACAACATGACTGAATTTGTCGACGTGGTGATCGTGGGAGCCGGGATCTCCGGCATCAGTGCCGCCTGGCACCTGCAGCAGCAGTGCCCGGACAAGAACTATGTGATCCTCGAGCGCCGCGAGAAGCTCGGCGGCACCTGGGATCTGTTCAAGTACCCGGGGATCCGGTCGGACTCCGACATGTACACACTCGGGTTCCACTTCAAGCCGTGGGCGACCGATCAGATGATCGCCGACGGCCCGTCGATCTGGAACTACCTCAACGAAGCCGCGGTCGAGAACGGCATCGACAAGCACATGCGCTACGGCCACAAGGTGGTCGCAGCCAACTGGTCCGACGAGAACAACCACTGGGAACTCACCGTGGAACGCGACGGCGAGCGCAGCCGACTCAACGCCGGTTTCCTCTGGGCGTGCAGTGGTTACTACAACTACGACGAGGGCTTCTCGCCGGAGTTCCCCGGCGCCGACGATTTCGGTGGCACCATCGTGCACCCGCAGCACTGGCCGGAGGATCTCGACTACCAGGGCAAGAACGTGGTGGTGATCGGCAGCGGGGCCACCGCGATCACGCTCATCCCGGCGCTCATCGACAACGGCGCCGGCCACGTCACCATGTTGCAGCGAACCCCCACCTACATCGGTTCACTGCCGGACAAGGACCCGTTCGCCGCGCGCGCCTACCGGCTGTTGCCCGAGAAGACGGCCTACACGGTGGTGCGGTGGAAGGCGATCATGCAGGCCACCGCGCAGTACCAGCTCGCCAGAGCGTTGCCGAACGTGTTCCGAAAGGCGTTGCGCACCATGGCCGAACGTCGTCTGCCGGAGGGCTACGACTACGACAGGCACTTCGCACCCGATTACAAGCCGTGGGACCAGCGCGTGTGCCTCGCCCCGAACGGCGACATCTTCAAGGCCATCCGCAAGGGTAAGGCCGACGTCGTCACCGACGCGATCGACCGGTTCACCGCCGACGGCATCGCACTGAAGTCCGGTGGGCACCTCGAGGCCGACATCATCGTCACCGCAACGGGTTTGAACGTCCAGTTCTTCGGCGGCGCCGATGTGTTGCGCAACGGCGTGCCGCAGGACCTCGCCGACACCGTCGCCTACAAGGGCATGATGCTGTCCAACGTGCCGAACATGGCGTTCACCTTCGGCTACACCAACGCCTCCTGGACGCTCAAGGCCGACCTGACCTCGGAGTACGTCAGCCGGCTGCTGAAGTACATGGACGCCAACGGCTTCGACACCGTCGCGCCGCGCGAACCGGGCGGCGACGTCGAGCGCAAACCGTTCGTCGACCTGACCTCCGGCTACATCAAGCGGGCGCTCGACAAGCTGCCCAAGTCCGGATCCAAGGCGCCGTGGCGACTCAAGCAGAACTACCTGGTCGATCTGCAGGTGATCCGCAAAGGCAAGATCGACGACGGCATCCTGGAGTTCAGCAAGCACCGGGCGTCGGTCGCCGCCTGACGGTTCCCGGGGTCAGATCGCCGCGGTGACGATGATCCCGTCGTCGTCGCTGTAGGCGATCTCCCCGGGGCTGAACACCACGCCGCCGAACTCGAGCGGCACATCACGTTCGCCCGCACCGGTTTTCGTGCTCTTGCGTGGGTTGGTGCCGAGTGCCTTGATGCCGATGTCGAGGGTGCGCAACGTGGCGGCGTCGCGCACGGCGCCGTTGACGATCAGCCCGGTCCAGCCGTTGTCCCGGCCGAGCCCGGCGATGAGATCACCGACGAGCGCGGTGTGCAGGGAGCCGTCACCGTCGATGACGAGCACGCCCCCGTCGCCGGGTTCGGACAGCACCGACTTCAGCAGCGCGTTGTCCTGGAAGCAGCGCACGGTGGTGATCGGGCCGGCGAACTGCGCCCTGCCCCCGAACTGCCGGAACTGCAGATCGCAGCTGCGGACCTCAGGTCCGATGTCGTCGACGAGGTCAGCGGTGGCGCGCGGTTCGATGGTCACCGGCCCGATGCTAGCCACTGACGTCGGCGACGACGATGTCGTGCAGGTACTGCGCCAGCCCCGGCTCGACGTCGTCGTAGTAGCGGGTGAAGCGCTCGTCGGCGAGGTACATCTGCACCAGGCACAGCGCCATCTCGTCATCGCAGTCGTAGAACCGCTCGATCGAGGCGCGGTGCCGGCCGGCGAGCTGACCGGCGGCCGGGGATCCCGGTGCCACGCCGGAGCGCTTCGCCGCCGCCAGGTCGGCGAGCAGGGCGTCGCCCTCGGCTTTGACCGCCAGCCAGTCCTGTTTGGTCATCCGCGCGGTGCGGTGCCGGGATTGCCGCCAGGCATCGGTGTCGCCCCAGCGCTGTTGCGCCTCCGCGGCGTACTCCTCGCCGAAGGCGGTGGTGCCGAAGATCTCCACCTGCTCCTCGGCGGTCAGCGCAATGCCGTTGCGGTGTGCGTTCATCAGTTTCTCCACTGCGGTGATCGTGTGGCTCAGGGTTTCGGCGTGGGCCCGTAGCACCCCGAGTTGGCGCTGGAGATGGGCCCCCACATCGGCGTGCGGATCGTCGAGCAGCGTGCGGATCTCGTCGAGCGGCAGCCCGACCGACCGGTAGACCAACACCAGGTGCAGCCGCTCGATGTCGGCGTCGGTGTAGCCGCGGTAGCCCGCCGCGGTGCGCACGCTGGGCACCACCAGGCCGATGTGGTCGTAGTGGTGCAGGGTGCGGACCGAGATCCCGGTCAGACCGGCGACCGCACCGACCGTCTTCGCGTGCATGGCGCCCAGACTGCACCCTCACGCCGCGTGCGGGTCAAGAACTTTTCAGCGGCGGCGCGAGAGGAGCACGGCCAGCAGCACCAGCACGCCGGCCGCGACGGCGGCGGCAAGCGGCAGGCGCGACACGTCGGCCGCCGTCACCGGCACCGGGGCCGGACCGGACACCGGATTGCTCGCCGTCGCCACCGTGGCCTTCGCTTGGGCGGCGGCCTCCTGCGCGGCGGCGGACACGTCGGCGGGCGCCTGCTCGACCGGCGGCTGCGCCGCGGGGGGTGGAGCGGCGGCCGGGGCAGGGGCCTTCGTCGCCGGTGCCTTCTTGGCCGGCTCCGCCTTCTTCACGGCCTTGGCGGGCGCCTTCTTGGCGGGCGTCTTCTTCGCAGGAGCCTTCTTGGCGGGCGTCTTCGCCGGGGGAGTCGCCGGGACGCCTGCTGCGGCGTCCGGCTGCTCGTCGAACTCGTCCTGGCGGTCTGCCATCGATGCTGCTCCTTTGCGTTTCTCCGGGGTGGCCGGCAGTGGCTCCATCATGCCAGGCGGGCCGGCGTCAGCCCGTGACGGCCAGTGCGGCGCCCAGCGTCAACGCCACCGCCATGATCGCCAGTTCCACCAGCGTCCGCGACCGGGACAGGCCCGCGGTGGCACGGTGCGCCCGTGCGGCGGGCAGCCAGTGCGTCCGGTTGCGCCACGCCAGCATCGTCAGCGCGACCGTCACCAGCACCTTGGCCAGCAGGAGCCGCCCGTACCCGGTCTCGTACAGGTCGCGCGGCGCGCCCACGGTCGCCAGACCGGCCGCCACACCCGCCAGGACCAGCACCGCCACGCAGATCAGCGCCACCTGGGCGAATCGGGGTAGCACCCGTGCCCACTGTCCGCGGTGCCGCACGGTCAGCAGCAGAGCCGCCAGGGTCCCGCACCACAGCGCCGCGGCCAGCGCGTGCACGGCGACCGAGAGGCCACCGAGCGGACTGTCGGTGAGGTGGCCGGTCAGCGTGTGGGCCACCAGCCCGACGGCCACGACCCCGATCGTGGCGACCGCAACGGTCACCGAGCGCGGTGCGACGACGGCCATGGCGCACACCACCGCCGCGGCGAGCGCGCTGAGCGCGCCGGCCCGGCCCACCGCGGTGTGCAGCACGAACTGGGTGTAGGTCGAGACGCCGACCGATCCGACCGACAGCGACGCCGCCTGCGCCGTCGCCACGATCAGCCGGACCAGTTCGGCCAGCAGCCACAGCGCCGCACCGGCCGTCAGCGGCACCGCCGCCGAGCGCACCAATTCCGCACGGTGCCTGCCCGCGTCGAGGAACGGCACCACCGCCAGACCCAGTGTCACGACCGCTGCGCAGTCCGCGACTGCCCGCACCGCCGCCCCGGGCGGGGAGATCTGCGGACGGGCCAGCGCCCAGGCGAAGAGCACTGCGACCGCAATGACGAGGAGCCCGCCGCCGACGTCCCGCCAGTGCGGCCGGCTCAGGTGCGCCGTCGAGCTGCCCACCAGGCTCCTGCCCCGACGATCAGGCATGCGCCGAGGATGAACGGCCACACCGGCGGCTCCTCGGGTGCGGTTCGCGTGGCCGGCGCGGTGGCCGAGGGTCCGGGCGTGCCCGTGCCGCCCAGGGTCAGCTCGAACGACCACGAGCCGGAGACGACGTGTCCGTCGGCCGACGTGGCGCGGTAGTTGACCGTGTACCGGCCCGCCGGACCCAACGGGCGCACGCCGACCGAGACGACCGCTCCCTGCACCTCCGGTTCACCGGTCGACCACAGGTTGCCGTCGGGGCCGACGACGGTCATCGCGGCGAACGCGCTCTGCATCGCCTCGTTGAAGGTGGCGCTGACCCGCGTGGGGGACTGCGTCAGCGCGGCGTTGTCGCCCGGATCCGCGGCGATGCGTGTCGCATGCGCCGAGGCCGTACCGGCGCCGGCCACCGCCGCCACGGCGAGCAGCAGGCAGGTCATCACGATCGCGAGTGGCTTCATGATCGCCGCCTGCCCAGCAGGCCCAGCACGACGGCGACAGCGGCCACCAGCAGGGCTCCTCCGGCCAGCCAGCGCGCCGTGGCGTCGCCGGCTGCGGTCGCCGGCTCGGTGACTGCGCCGACGGAATGCCCGCCGTGGCCGGAGTCGCCGCTTCCGGACAGTTCCAGCACCGGCGCCGGGTGCTCCGGCTCGGCGCCGTCGGCCAGCGGTGCCTCGTCCCACCGCACGACCTGGCCGTCCGAATAGGTCTGCGTGGCAGCGAAACTCACCGACTCGGTGTTCTCGGGCAGCGTGACCGATACGCGGAACAGTGCGAACTGATCCGACGAGATGCCGGTGCCCGGAGCAGCCGTCCAGGTCACCGATCGCACGGTGCCCGCGGCGGTGTCCCGGTCCAGCCGCGCCGTCCAGCCCGGCATGAGTTCGGTGCGCGCGGACGTGACGTCGGGCAGTGCGACGCTCAATTCCGTTGTCAGGGCACCGGTATCGGATTCGCCCGGTACCCGGAAGGTCAGGACGGAGGTGGCGCCGGGCGTCGGGTTGACGGCGTCGACGTGGACATGTGCCGACGCCGGGGCGCTGACCGCCAGTGCGGCGGTCACCACGGCGCCGGTCGTGAGCAGGGCACGCTGAAGTGCCCCGGAAATGGGTTGCATGACAAGGTCTCTCGAGAGGATGTGGATGAAGGGTCAGCGCGCGGCGCCGGCCGGCGGGCCGCGGCGACTCACCGGTCCCGCGAACATCGACAGGGCCTGCAGCCCGTGGTGCGCACTGCGCGCCCATCGGATGGCCGGCGGTCCGGCAGGCCGGGGATCGGCGAGCCGCACCACGACGCGTACCGCTCGGGACAGCGCCGCGCACAGCCTCCCGCCGGCCGCGATCAGCGCAGCGCCCAGGGCCACCGCGACGGCGTGGGCGACCAGCATCGCCGCCGGCGCCGCGGCGCCGCCATGCGCATGGCCGGACGAGCCGAGCACTGCGTGTCCGGTGAGCTGCCCGGCGCCCAGCAGTGCGAGCAGGACCGGCATCCGGTCGGCCCGCCGCACGGTCGCCGTGAGCGCGCCGACGGTGAGCGCCACGACCGCCACACCGGTGACCGCGGGGCCGGCGGTCAGGCTCCCGTCGGCCGCGGCGTGTGCGGCCACGGCGAGCGGGGCGGTGAAACCAGCCGCCGCGACCCCGCGCAGCAGGGCTGCCGGGTCGCGCGTCGTGCCGGACATGCGGGGGATCAGAGCACGCCGAGGCGCGCCATCAGGTCGGCGTCGATGCCGTCGAGCTGCGTCGAGATCGCCGCATGCGCCGCGCGGCGCCGGGCGGTCGGCATCTTCTCGGCGGCGGTGACCGCCGCGGCGAGATCGCTGAGCCGGTCGTTGATCGCGGCGACGAACTGTTTGGTCTCGGCGTCTTTGGGCTTCTTCTCGGCGACCAGGCGCAGCGAGTGTTCGGCGCCGGAAATGCGGGCCGACAGTTGCGCACCCGCACCGGAGAACTGACCGAGCTGGCTCAATGGCACGCCGAGACGGTCGGCGCGACGTTCGTCGATGAATCCGCGGGCCGATATCGAGACCCGGTAGACCAGCGGCACCGCGATCGGGGCGACCAGCCGGGCGACGGTCAGCGTGCGCCGGATCTTCCCGGGCGAGAAGAGCTTGCCCTCGCGCGCCGCCTGTAGTTCGGTCTCGGCGATCTTGAGTGCCGTCCGGTCGCTCTCCCGCAGCGCCTTCAGCTGCGCTTTGATGGCCTTGTTCTCCGCCTTCTGGGCGGACCTGTAGCGACGCGCCTCGTTCTTCGCCGAAAGCCTGGCCTCCAGCTTGGCCTTCGCCTTGATGGCGCGAGCCTCGGCGCGGCGGGTGGCGCGGCTCTTGCGTCGCTTGAACAGACCCATACCCGCTGCCTCCCGGTCCTTTTCCCGCCCACCACGCGAAGGGGGCGCGTCGTTGCAGGACAACCCTAGCCTTGCGGCCGACGAGACGGCCGCCTGGCCCGCTGTCCTGCGCGATCAGCAAATGCCGGCACCCGGCTGTGACAGAATCGTCGGTACGGCAAAGTAGCCGGGTCATCCGCGTACGGGGGGTGGTGACGACGTGTTTTTCCGCATGCGCGCCGCCGTATCCGGCTGCCTGGTCGCCACCGGGCTGCTGCTGACGGGCCTCGGCGCCACGATGGCCGTCGCCCAGGAACCGGGCGACGCGAACGCGCCGGCCGTCGAGGCCGGACCGGACCCGCAACCGCTGCGCCCGGAACCCGAACGCGCCACCGCGCCGGCCACCGGCACCCGGGACAGCACGCATGACACACGCCCATCCGGGTCGGTCGGTCCGTCGACGAGCGCCTCGGCACCCAGCTCGTCGGCGACCAGCTCGTCGGCGACCACCTCGGCCACCACGTCGGAGGAGACCTCGACCACCACCGTGGTGTTCGACAACGGTGACAACGACGACCGCGGCATACCCGCGACGCCGGCGGTGCCCACGCCCGCGGCCGCCGACACGCCGCAGGCCGTTCCGGTCGTCCCGCCTGCATCGGTCGCTGTCCCGGTTGTCGCTGTGCCGGTTGTGGCGGTGCCGGTCGTCTTGCCCGTCCCTGCGCCTGCGCCGCCCCCGGCCCTGCTGCCCGCGCCCGCGGCACTGCCCGTGCCCATGGTCGTCCCCTCGGCTACGCGACCCGCCGCGCCGCCGAGGAGTGCTGCGCCGCAACGGCTTCAGCCCCCGCCGCAGACCGGCGCCCCGGCCACACCGCTGTCCGAGCGCGTCGGCTACGGCGCCTATCTGCGCGAGGCGGACCTGTCCGGGATCGCCGCGGTGGCGGTGCCCGGCACCGTGGGACTGCTGGCGCTCACCGGCCTCGGTGGACTGCTCGGCTACCGTCAGGCCAAGGCCGGCCGGGCTCTGCGCACCGCCCCGTCGGCGCGCTTCCTGGGCGGGGGCTGACGTGCCGGCCCACCGCAACGTCGCCCGCGCGGTTAACGCGGTGCTCGATCTCGCGCCGCGGCGCGGTGAGGTCTCGCTGCCCCGGCTGGTCGCGGCCGTCAGCGCCAGCCGGGGACGCCCGATCGAGCTGACGACCGCGCGGCTGCCGCGCGGGGTCTGCGGACAGTGGCGTCAGTACACCGACCGCGACGTGTTCCTGATCCAGCACGGACTGCCGGCGTGGGACCGCACACTGGCCCACGAGCTCGGCCACCTCGTCCTCGGCCACGACGGCATCCACGTCGTGGAGGCCGCGCAGGAGGAGACCGAGATCGCCAGCACCGAACTGATCCGGTACATGCTCCACCAGCGCACCGGATGCCTGGGTCCGAGTGGCGAGGACGCCGAACAGGAGGCCGAGGACTTCGCCGCGTTGCTGATCTACCGGCTGGGCCGGCTGCCCTCGGACCGGTCGTCGATCATCCAGGTCCGCCTGGGCGAGGCCTTCGGGTGATCGTCTGGGCGATCGCCGGGCTCCTCGGCCTGGCGACGGGGATGCGGATCGGCTGGGCGCTGGCCAACGAACAGTCGGTGGTGAGCACCGCGATGATCCTCGCGCTCGGCAGCCTCGGGACGGCCGCGGCACTGAGCTGGCCGCCCCTGACCCTGTTCGTCGACTCCGCGCTCGGCTGGCCGAACATCGCGATGGGGTTCAGCCAGGTCGCGTTGATCGGCTCCGCCGCCGGCAGCGCCGTGATGATCACCTCGGTGACCTCACGGCGACCACCGGCGGTCAACCGGCGGCTGTCAGTCGCGCAGTATTCGGTCGCGGCCGTGGTGGCGGCACTCAGCCTGACGGCGTTCTTCGCCGCCGGCCCGCGGCCGCAGACCTCTCCCACCGAGTATCTGCGGCAACACCTCGGCGGACCGGCGGGTCTGCTGCCGCTGGCCTACCTGGTGGCTGCGCTCTCGCTGGTGGCGTGGGCGGGCTTGCGTCACTCGAACCGGAGCCGTCGCGGCAGGGCGCTGTTCGTCTTCACCCTCGGCATGACGCTCATGCTGCTGGCCGGTGTCGCGTTCCTGTTCCAGGTGATCGCCGACGATGAGGTCGCCCTGGCGCGGGTCGGCACGACGCTGCTGGGTTGTGCGATGCCGGCGGTGGCCGCAGGCGCGCTGCTGCCCAGCATCGAGGACTGGTTCGGTGCCCGCCGAGAGCTGGCGCTGATCAGACCGATCCTCACCGAACTCGGCCGGCGCCACCCCGAGATGAACCTGGAGGCGCGGACCCACGGCCCACGGGTCTTCCGCGTGGCCGAGAAGATGTCGCTGATCTCGGATGCGCTCTTCCTCGAGGCGACTGCCGCGTCCGATGGCGAGCCGGCGGTCACGGACCCGGACGTTGCGCCCGGCGAGCAGGCACTGACCGTCGCCCGATGGATCGACGGCCGTTCCCCGTTTCCAGGGCTCGGTTGGCTGCGTCAGCCGGAGACGTACTCCGACCGCGAGTGGATTCTGGCCATCGCCGGTCGGTACCGCGACCTGATGCGAGAGCCGGCCGACGCGCCGCCGCGAGGCAAAGTGCGCGCACTTCGCCGTGCGGCGGCGGACTAGTCGTCCAGGTGCTCCTTGATCCGCAACTCGTCGACCCGCTGGGCGATGTCACGTTGGGCTTCGGGAGACAGGCCGACGGTGCGTGCGGCGATCCGCCGGACGCCCTCGTCGCGCAGGCCCGCCAACAGCGTGAGCTCTTTGTCGAGCTTCTCGTAGTACTCGTCGTCGGTGAAGTACGCCGGCCTGATCCGGAAGAAGTTGGCCAGCGCTGCCATGGTGGCCGCCGATGGGTTCGTACGGTTGCCCGAGCGCAGCTGCGAGAGGTACGGAGCCGACATCGTGACGCCTTCGGCCTTCAGTGCCGCGATCACCTCGGCCGACGTGTGCGGGCCGCGTCCAGGCGGATACACCACGTCGAACAGGCGATTCAGCCGAGCGGCGAACGTCGTGCTCATCGAATAGACCTCCATGTGTTTGAAGACCGGGCTAAATGATCGGCTGATTTGCTGACCATCGTAGCCACAGTTGTGGTCACAACCAAGTGCAAACCACCGAAATGTTGCCTTACAACGGGCGGTGGACAGCCTGAAAGCGCACGTCGTGGCAATTTCAGCCCTCGGCGCAATCCGTCCGTCCGTACCGCGAAGCAAATCTAACGCATGTGTAGCTTAACCTGTGCTGCGGTCACTCTGACGAAGCTCCCAGCAATGCCCGACGGGGTTTCGGGCACCGCGAACCGCACTGCGACAGTCGAATTCACGGGTTTGCTGCCGCAGGCGGAAGCCCGCGGGCGCGCCAGGGTACCGGCCGGGAAGCGGCACGTGACGGCGCGGTGCGCGAATGCGACGGCGGCGCGATGACCTGCCGCCGCTGGGTTAGCCAGCGGTCGGTCAGACCGATTCGGACGACGAATCGCGTTCCGATGCCTGCGCCGCGCGTGCCCGGCGTGCGCGACGGAACCGGACGGCTGTCGCGACGGCGATGCAGAGCGCCACACCGCCGGTGACGGCGAGCGCGACCGTGCGCCAGCCGAGTGCCGCGTCGAACAGCATCCACAGGCCGAACAGCAAAAACAGCACGCTGGCCATTCCGTGGAGGAAGCCGGCGGGCAGCTTCTTGTGCAGCATTGCCCCGACGACGATGGCAACGCCGTCGGCGAGCACCATGCCGATGGTCGCGCCGATCCACACGCCCCACGGGTCGCGGTCGCTGGCGAGGGCGACGGTGGCGAGCATGGTCTTGTCGCCGAGCTCGGCGAGCACGAAGGACGAGATGATCGCGGGGATGATGAAGCGGGGCTCCGCGACGCGGACCTCGTCGTCATCGCCACTACGTCCCTCCCGCCAGGTCCAGACCGCGAACAGCAGGAAAGCGGTGGCCGCCGCGAACGCGATCGGCCGTTCCGGCAGGGTCAGACCGAGGAAGTGGCCGATCGTCACCGAGAGGCCGTGCACCAGCATGGCTGCGATACCGACACCGGAGAGCACTACCCACCACCGGTGGCGCAGCGCATAGGTCATGGTGATCAGCTGCGATTTGTCACCGAGTTCAGCGACGAACACCACGGCGAGGCTGACCAGGATGGCGGCGAACACGACAGCACCTTTCGACACGGCGCCCGCGCACATGACTGCAGTGCGTCAGGCGTTGGTCGAAGGTCTCGCCCACCGAGGGTGCGGTTCGCCGGCCGGGCTCGCGCCAGTATGTCGACCAGACGATTCGGGGCTACTCCCCTTCGTTGACATATCGACTCTAACGGCCCCGCGCGCGGGCCGCCAACTCCGTAGCCGGTTTCGGGTAGCCGTATTTCCGGATAAGGGAAACGCCATTACCGCAGGTGGGGCATCCTTACGCGGCGAGCAGCATGGCCAGAACCGCGGTGTCAGGATGGCTGATCGGATCGACGCCCACCCGGCTGACGATGGATGTCACCGTGCCGTCGGACTCGGCCTCCACCCATGCCGCCCGGTGTTCCAGACCCAGATGCGGGAGGCCGGGCAGCAGCACACACCCCGACGCCGCGCCGGAGCACTCCGGCAACGACGGCGTGGTCTCCGACGGCGGGTGCAGCATCAGCAGCGCCGGCGGCTGGCGGTCGGCGAAGTACCCCGGCGGCACCGCCGAGTCGCCGACCACCGTGCCCTCGGCCAGGACCAGTCCCACCGTGCCGGGTTCGGGTTCGTCGGGCAACTCCTCACGGACCCCGAAGATGGTGGTCGTGGCGAGGAGGCCGGGCAGGGATGCGACCCGCACGGCGACCATGAGCAGCTGCGCCCATTCTTTGGTCGAGTCCGGCCAGCGACCGGAGACGACGAATCCCTTCAGTGATCCGCGGGAGTGAAACGGGGCGATCTCGATCGCCCGACCGCCCATTTCCATGTCGCCTCCGGACTTCGCGTTCGAACTGCCCGACACGCCTGTGGGTCGTGGGAGATAAGGATGCGGTAGCGATGCGCTGGCACGCAAGACGACACGAGTGCTAACGGCGGGTGAACTCCGTGGCGAAACGGTCGCAGAAAGCAGCAGGGCGCCGCGCGAATCCGCGCGGCGCCCTGTCGAGTCTGCCGATCAGCCGAGGATGATGCCCTTGGCCGCACCGGTGGCGGTGGCGAAGCGGGTCTGCACGTCGGCCCAGTTGACGACGTTCCAGAACGCCTTGACGTAATCCGCCTTCACGTTCTTGTACTGCAGGTAGTACGCGTGCTCCCACATGTCGACCTGCAGCAGCGGGATGATCCCGAGCGGTACGTTGGCCTGCTGGTCGAACAGCTGGAAGGTCAGCAAACGCTGGCCCAGCGTGTCGTAACCCAGGACGGCCCAGCCGCTGCCCTGCAGTCCGTTCGCGGCCGCGGTGAACTGGGCGCGGAAGTTGTCGAAGGAGCCGAAGGCGTCATCGATGGCTGCGGCCAGTTCGCCCTCGGGCTTGTCGCCACCGTTGGGAGAGAGGTTCTTCCACCAGATCGTGTGGTTGACGTGCCCGCCGAGGTGGAACGCGAGGTTCTTCTCGTTGAGGAAGATGGCGGAGTGGTCACCGGAAGACCGCGCTTCCTCGAGCTTGGCGAGCGCGTCGTTGGCGCCCTTCACATAGGTGGCGTGGTGTTTGCTGTGATGCAGCTCGTTGATCTGCCCGGAGATGTGCGGTTCCAGCGCACCGTAGTCGTAGTCAAGGTCGGGCAAGGTGTATTCAGCCACAGGGTTCCTTCCGTCAGGTGATCGATGGAGCTCGTCGTCCTCAACCTCGACGTCAACCTTGCTCCATCGCCGCGTGCACCGCAAGGACGCGCGGTGCTAGCACATCAGTACCCGACTCGGCGCGTTCAGAACAGGATGATCAGGGCGAGGATCCCCAGCAGCACCAACGCGATGACGCCGGCGCGCAGACAAGCGATCAACTGGCTGTGCGTGTACACCTCGGGCGAGGCCTGCCACTCAGACGGCGGGATCGCCGACCCGGGACCCACTGAATGCGACGCCATCACGAACCCCTGACCTGCATGTACACGCTCCACCCCCGGTGAGATCCATCACAACGCCCCCGTGTGACGCTGATCATATCCCGTTGCCGGGCGCGTCGCGAAATCGGGTGAACGGCGCCGATGAAGTGTCTGCGCACGCACCGCGAGGCCGGACGTCGGCGGTGCCTTCGTCGGCCCTGCCCGGTCAGATTCACCATGAGCGCAATGAGGACGCGAGGCCGGCCGCGGGGAGGGGTGTCGCGCGGTGGGGGCCGCCGGGCTCCGCTCCCGGGCACGGCGAGCACCCGTCGTGCGCGTCGGGTTCCTGACCGCGCGCCGCTGTCCGCCGGTCACGAGAATCGACGGTCGTCAACTATTCGCAGGTGATTAGCTCGAGACACCCGCAGCGGTTGCCGTCGACCCGCAGCCAGTACCCAGTTATCCACAATTTCACTCAGCAAGCGCACAGTCTTACCGGCGCAAACCTGATCGACACGGGTGGTGGCCTGTGGATGAACCTGTGGAAACTGTGGATAACTTCTCGATTGCTGTTCCCCGGCCGTCGGCGACGTTCCGGTGGGCGTGACAGCATGGGCTCATGGACGACGTCGATGTCCCCCAGGTGGCGGTCAGTGAATTGCCCAGCGCGTTCGACGGGGCGAAGGTCCTGCTCGACGTCCGCGAACCCGACGAGTGGTTGCGCGGCCACGCGCCGGACGCGACGCACGTACCCATGGGCGAGGTCCCGGCCCGGGTCGGCGACCTCGAGACGGACACCGAGTACTTCGTGGTGTGCCACGGCGGTGGACGTTCGCAGCGGGTCGCGGCGTATCTGGTGCGCAACGGATACCGCGCGGCCAACGTCAGCGGCGGAATGCTGGCCTGGGCGGAGGCCGGCCGTCCCGTCGTCACCGACGGCGGCGACCAGGGTTCGGTCTGACCGCCGCCGCTAGGCTGATCGGATGATCCAGGTGTGTTCCCGCTGCGGAACGCGGTGGAACGTGCGCGACCGGCAGCGTGAGTGGTGTCCGCGCTGTCAGGGCGCCCTGCTCGCGCCGTCGGGCTACGCACCGGCTTCGGAGTGGAGCCCGCGCTCGGTCACGCCCGGTCCGGGGCCGCAGGGTGCGCCGCCGCGGCTGCCGGCGGGATATCGGTGGATCGCCGTACGTCCCGGAGCTCCGCCACCGCCCCGCGCCCGGCGCCGTCCGCTCGGCCCGACCCCGCGCTACAGCTCCGTTCCGCGGTGGGGGCTCGTCGAGCACTTCGAGACCCGCCACGACGCCGCCCCGCAGGCCTACCGCGGTCCGTCCGGGGCGGTCGCCCGGGCCACGCTGACGGTCACCATGGGCGTGCTGGGAGCGACGGCACTCATCCACGCGGTGCGCTACGCGCTGCTGCTGGTCAACCGCACGGTACTGCTCAACCCGTACCTCGCAGGCGCGGCCACCTGGCTGGCCGTGGCACTGAGCGTGCTGTCGCTGTTCCTGGTGGTCGGCAGCATCATCGTGCTGACCAACTGGCTGATCGCGCGGCGCGGCGCCGCGTACGCCTACCACGGGCAAACCGATCCCCGAGGGGTGTGGCAGCTGCGCCTGGGCTGCCTGATCCCCCTGGCCAACCTGGTCTTCGCGCCCGTCTTCGTGATCGAACTCGCTGCGCTGGAGCACAAGTCGTCGATCCTGCGCAGACCGATCACCGTCTGGTGGATCGTATGGGTGCTCAGCACGATCCTGTCGATCTTCTCGATCGCCACCAGCTTCGCCACCGACGCGCAGGGCATCGCGGACAACACGGTGACGACGACCGTGGCCTATCTGACCGCGCTCGCCGCGCTCCTGCTCACCCACCAGGTGCTCGCCGGATTCGAGCGGACACCGGTGTCCCGGCCGGTCAAGCGTTGGGTGATGGTGCCCGACGATTCCCGGTCCGCCGCCGCGCCCGCCCGGCCGGCCGACCCCGAATCGGCCCGTCCGGTTGAGTCCGACGGCCAGAACCCGGCAGCATAGGGCGCATGCAACCGGATGACGGCACCCTGGGCGGTCATCCCTTCGTGGTGGCGCACCGCGGCGCGTCGGCCGACCGGCCCGAACACACCCTGGCTGCCTACGATCTGGCCCTGCGCGAAGGCGCCGACGGCGTCGAATGCGACGTCCGCCTGACGTCCGACGGCCATCTGGTGTGTGTGCACGACCGGCGCGTCGACCGCACCTCGTCGGGCACCGGAGCCGTCAGCGAGATGACGCTGGCGCAGCTGCGCCGACTGGACTACGGCTCATGGCATGCGAGCTGGCGGCCCGACGGCAGCCAGGGCGTCACCGAACTGCTGACGCTGGAGGACCTCGTGCGGCTGGTCCTCGACTGGCACCGGCCGGTGAAGCTGTTCATCGAGACCAAGCACCCGGTGCGCTACGGCGCGCTCGTGGAGAACAAGGTGCTGGCGCTGCTGCACCGGTACGGCATCGCCGCACCCGCGTCGGCGGATCTGTCGCGCGCGGTGGTGATGTCGTTCTCGGCCGCCGCGGTGTGGCGGATCCGGCGCGCGGCGCCGATGCTGCCGACGGTGCTGCTGGGCGAGACGTCGCGATATCTGGGGGGCAGCGCCGCCACTACGGTCGGCGCCACCGCGGTGGGCCCGTCGATCATGACGCTTCGCGAACACCCCGAGCTGGTCGACCGGGCGGCCGCGCAGGGGCGCGCACTGTACTGCTGGACCGTCGACCACTACGAGGATGTGCGGTACTGCCGGGACCTCGGGGTCGCCTGGGTGGCGACGAACCACCCCGGTCGGACCAAGGACTGGCTACAGAACGGTCTGACCGGGGCGGCTGGTCGCGACTGACCTTGCCCAGCGGGGCGCCGGGAGCTACAGCCAGCCGCCGGCGGCCGGGGGAGCGCCCGCGTCGCTGCGGTCGGTGGTGAGTTCGCGCGCGACGAAGTCCTCCAGGTGGAACAGGTTGGAACCGGCGCGATCGGCGATGCGCACCAGCGTGGTCATGGTGGCCACCTCTTCGACCTGCTCACGCAGGAACCACTGCATGAACTGCTCGCCGAGGTAGTCGCCCTCCTCGCGGGCGACGCTGGCCAGCCGGCTGACCTGTTCGGTGACGGCGCGCTCCTGATCCAGGGCCAGGGCCAGCGCGTCGCGCGGGGTGTCGAAGCGGTTGCACACCTCGCCGATGCCCGGGATCTCCACCTCGACGTCGCGGTCGACGAGGTACTGCACCAGCGCCATGGCGTGATTGCGCTCCTCGACCGCCTGGCTGTAGAAGAACTTGGCGAGCTGCGGCAGGTCCGTCACGTCGAAGTGCGCCGCCAGGGCGATGTATTGCTGAGACGCCGTGAACTCGTTGCGGATCTGGTCGGAGATGAGAGCGTGGAACTTGGTGTCCACTGCGGCTGAAGTCGTCATGAGATCGACAATAGTGCAGGTCAGACCCTATTGTCATCGAAGGTGAGCCTTATTGAGGCAAGGGTTCCCTTAGTGAGGTAAGGCTATTGTGACGGTGGGCACAGACTCCTTGCCGGTTTGCTGGAGGAGTCGCCTATCGGATCTGTCCGGCGTCGAGCACGTCGGGCGGGACCGCCGCGTCGTCGGCGAGCGCAGCGAACAGCCGGCCCGCCGCGTCGTCGTCCCACACCACCACCGACCCGGACGCACCGTCGGTGAAGTCGCCGATCGGCACCGTCGTCGTCGTGACATCGCCGCGCAGGCCCCAGCCCAGCCGGGCCAGATCCCACAGGTGGGCCCCCTCGTCGACGGTCAGCGATCCGCTTGCGGCGTGGGCCATCGGCACCCAGCGCAGCGGGTTGAGCAACACGGTGGGGTCGCCGGCACGGTTCAGTAGCGCCGACATGAACTCCCGCTGATGCACCATCCGGTCGAGGTCGGCGCGGGCGGTGGCGCGGGTCCTGACGAAGCCCAGCGCGTCGCGGCCGTCGAGTTCCTGGCAGCCGGCGGGCAGGTCGATACCGGCCAACGGATCGCTGATCGGTTCGGCCGGGCAGACCCGAACCCCGCCGACGGCGTCGACCAGCGCGGCGAATCCGTCGAAGCCGACCTCGGCGTAGTGGTCGAGGCGCAGGCCGGTGGCTTCTTCGACGGTCTGGGCGAGCAGCGACGCGCCGCCGAGTGCGAACGCCGCGTTGATCTTGTCCTCGCCGTAGCCGGGGATCGGCACGTAGGAGTCCCGGGGAATGGACACCAGCGTCGTCGGTGCGCTCGAGAACAGGCCGGGTAGGTGCACCAGCATGATGGTGTCGGTGCGCCCGTTGCCGACCTCCCCGCCGGTCGCCAGGTCCGCCTGCTGTTCGGCGTCGAGCCCCGCGCGGCTGTCCGAGCCGACGAGCAGCCAGGTGGTGCCGCGGGCTGCGGCGGGACGGTCCGGATAGGCGGCCAGCGCGGGGATGCGGTGCAGCGAGGTGTCCACCCATACGCCGAGACCGACGGCGGAGAACACCAGCACCAGCAGCACGGTGAGCACGATGCGGCCCCAGCGCCGTTTCCGCCGGGGTCGGTGGGCCAGCGGGGATGGCGGCGGTGCCGGGGGCCGCGGTGCGGGGGGCCGGGACGCGGGTGGCCGGGGTGGCGGCGCGGGTGGTCGGGGTGGCGGCGGAGGGAGGCGCTGCTCCCAGGCCGGCGGCGGTGGTGTGAGCGGCGGCGTGGGCGGATTGGGCGGCCACCGGGGTGGCGGCGGCCGGAAGCCGGGGTCGCGGCGGATGACCTGGGGCGGTTCGCGCCGCGGCCGGTTCGGATCCACAGCAGAAATGTACGTGCTGGACGGCGGGGATCAGCGCAGCCAGCCGAGGTGGCCGGCCAGCAGGGCGTAGCCGACGAACGCGACGGCGTCGATCAGCGCGTGCGCGATGATCAGCGGCCACAGCCGCCCGGTGCGATGCCAGACGTATCCGAACACCAGGCCCATCGCCACGTTGCCCAGGCCGGCCCCGAAGCCCTGATACAGGTGGTAGGCGCCGCGCAGCAGGCTCGACAGCACGATCGCGACGACGGGGCTCACCTTCAGCTGCCGCAGCCGGGTCAGCAGGAAGCCGACGACGATGATCTCCTCGGCCCAGCCGTTGGCGAAGGAGATGAGCAGCAGCACCGGGATGCGCCACCACGTGTCGTAGAGCTCGGCGGGTTCGACCGACGCGTTGATTCCGAGCGCCCGGGCGACCTGATAGAGCGCCAACCCGGGCAGGCCGATCAGCGCGGCCAGCCCCAGTCCGCCGAGCAGATCGCCGCGCAGCTGCACCCGTCCCAGCCCGATGTCGACCAGACGCGATCCACCCCGCCACAGCAGATAGAGCCCCAGCCCACCCCAGGCCAGCAGCTGGAAGACGCCGGCCAGGTTCAGCCCCAGGTCGATGAGGTCATAGGGCGAGCGCTTCGGATTGAGCGCCACCACCTGGCCGGACAGCCCGAGCAGCACGGACTCGACGAGGTTGAGCAGCGCCGTATAGGCGCTCAGGCCGAAGGTGACCGCCAGGACGACGGCGATCTCGATGCGCAGTGCACGCCGGCGCTCATCGCTCAGTTCGCCGGTGGGTTCGGGCACCGCCAAAGGCTAGCCGCCCGGGTGCTCCAGGCGCCGGGCCCGCAGGCCGTTGATGAAGGGGCAGCCCATCAGCACCCGGATGGCCTGGCTCAGGCCGGTGACGTCATCGACCGGCTTGGCGAACGGCAGCCGCACGTCGTGGTCGCCGTCCTCGTCCTCGACGCGCAACTGGACGCCGTAGCGGTCGAGGCCCAGCGGGCGCACCCGGCCACGGCGCATCGTCACCGGCAGCCGGGTCGCCAGGCGCTCCACGACATCCTGGTGCGCGGACTCCATGTGCTGCAGCCAGCACGACTCCATCGCGCAGAACGGATCGGGCCGGGCCTGCAGCAGGACGCCGAGGCCGACGGACTCCGCGCCGGTGGAGTCGGCGACGACCACGGACTCGATCTCCAGACGCATCAGCGCCGAGCGTGCACCCTCCCCGGAATTCACCTGCAGGAGAGCGGGGTTGGGGTCGACGGTGGCGATGAGGTCGAGCATCTCGGCCACCTCGGCGTCTGGCACGCAGTGGACGCGGCCGCGGATCCACACCAGCGACCGGACCGGTTCGCGCAGGGGTAGCGGTGCGTAGTCGGTCATCTCCAGCACGGCCTGCACACCGGCGGCACCCGAGTCGACGACCATGCCGGCGAGCGGACCGTTCGTCGGCACGGTGATCGCGAAGGAGCCGTCGTCGAGCAGTTGGTGTACCGGGGTGGCGACCGGATCGAGCCCCTCGACGGCGAGCATCGCCCCGCCGCCGCGCGCACACGCGCTGCGGATCCGCTCGGCCGTCGTCGGTCCTGATGCGGTGGACGTCGGAGGGAACACTGCCATCGCGCCGCCTTTCGGTTCGAGTTCAGTTAGTGAGGTAAGCCTTACTTAACTACGGCCCTCGGGCCGGCGCAAGACTTTGCCCCGGCGGCAGCGCGTCAGCCGATAGGGTTGGGGCGTGCCGCGCATCGCTTTCCTCGGCCCGGAGGGGACCTTCACCGAGTCGGCGCTTCGGCAGATGATCAGCGGCGACATGGTGCCGGGCGGGGGCGAGGTCATCGGGGTGCCCACCGACAGCACCCCGGCCGGTCTGGCCGCCGTGCGCGCCGGCACCGTGGACTACGCCTGCGTCCCCATCGAGAACTCGATCGACGGGTCCGTCTCGCCCACGCTGGACAGCCTGGCCGTGGGAACGCGGCTGCAGATCTTCGCCGAACTCACCCTCGACGTCGCCTTCAGCATCGTGGTGCGGCCCGACCACACCGGCGACGTCGAGACCGTCGCAGCCTTCCCGGTGGCCCTGGCGCAGGTGCGTCAGTGGCTGGCCGCCAACCTGCCCGGGGCCCGCGTCGTTCCGGCCCATTCCAACGCCGCGGCCGCTGCGGACGTCGCCGCCGGCCGTGCGGACGCCGGTGTCAGCACCGTGCTGGCCGCCGAACGATACCGGTTGCGCAGCCTGGCTTCGGGCGTCGTGGACGAGGCGAACGCCCGCACCCGCTTCGTTCTCGTCGGCCCGCCCGCGCCGCCGCCCGCCCGCACCGGTGCCGACCGCACGTCGGTGGCCCTGAGCGTGCCGAACACACCGGGCGCGCTGGTCAACGCCATGACCGAGCTGTCGATCCGCGATATCGACCTGACCCGGATCGAATCCCGGCCCACCCGCACTCGACTGGGCAGCTACGTCTTCTTCCTCGACTTCGTCGGCCATCTGGATGACGATGCGGTCGCCGAGGCACTCAAGGCGCTGCACCGTCGTTGTGCAGATGTGAGATATCTGGGTTCCTGGCCGACGGGCACCGCTGTGGGTGCGGTACCACCCGCGGGCGACGACGCGACACGCTGGCTGACCGGACTGGGCGAGGGGGTGGACCGATGAGCGGCCGACTGGTGCTGGTCCGCCACGGCCAGTCCCATTCCAACGTCGAGCGGCGGCTCGACACCCGGCCGCCCGGCGCCGAGCTGACCGATCTCGGCCGCGAACAGGCCCGCAAGGTCGCCGACGTCCTGACGCATCCGCCTGCGATGCTGGCCCATTCGGTGGCGACGCGGGCCGCGCAGACCGCTGCGGAGATCGCCTCCAGGACCGGTCTGCCGCCACAGAGTTTCGAGGGTCTGCACGAGGTCCAGGTCGGTGCGCTCGAGATGCGCAACGACGACGAGGCGATCGCTGAGTTCGAGTCGGTGTACCAGCGCTGGCACTGCGGTGAGCTGAACGTGGCGATGCCCGGCGGCGAGACCGGCGAGGAGGTGCTCGACCGCTACGTCGCGGTGCTGACCCAGCTGCGGATGCGCCACCTCGACGACGACGACTGGAACGGCGACATCGTCGTGGTCAGTCACGGCGCGGCCATCCGGCTGGTCGGGGCGGTGCTCGCCGGTGTCGACGGCACCTTCGCGCTGGACCATCACCTGGCCAACACCGAAGCGGTCGTTCTCGCGCCGATCACCGACGGGCGGTGGAGCTGCGTGCAGTGGGGTGCGCTGACGCCGCCCTTCTATCCCGAGCCGGACGTCGACCCCGTGCAAGACGCGCTGTCGTCGGCCGACCCGATGGGCTGACCGCTAGATCACGTCCCTCACGGAGATCGAGACACCGCAGGCGCAGCCGACGGACTCGCAATCGATGCTGAAGACGTGCAGTACCTCGGGGGTGGTGCAGCCGTCCTCGGTGCATTCCGAACGATGCCGGGTGTGGTGGATGACAGTGCCATGGCAATGCTCCAGCCCGGCCCGGCACTCCCGGCACTGGATGGTCATGGCCCGTTCTTAGCACCTCCGGCCGACAACTCGCGGTTGCCGCGCCTTCAGGCCCAGCCCAGTTCGTGCAGCCGATCGTCGTCGATGCCGAAGTGGTGCGCGATCTCGTGGATCACGGTGATCGCGACCTCCTCGACGACCTGCTCGTCGGTCTCGCAGATGTCGAGCAGCGCATCGCGATAGATCGTGATGGTGTCCGGCAGCGATCCGGCGTAGGTGTGGTCGCGCTCGGTCAGCGCGATGCCCTCGTAGAGGCCCAGCAGATCGGGCTCTTCGGGGTGCCGGGCCTCGACGAGCACCACGACGTTGTCGATACCCGCGGCCAGTTCGGGCGGGATGCGGTCGAGCGCATCGGAGACCAGCTCGTCGAACCGCTGCGAGCTCATCCGGACGGGCACGCGGTTACGGACCCGGCGGAGGCGGCGGCGGGGGAGGCGGCGGCAGCAGCGGATCGGCCGGGGGTGGGGGCGGCGGGACCGGTGCCGCCGGGGGCGGGGGCGGCAGGGGTGCGTCCGCGGGCGGGACGGGCGGCGGGGGTGGCGCAGGCGCGGGCGGGGGACCGTTGAGGAACGTGTTGCCCTGACCGGGAGGCGCATCCGCGGGCGGTGCGGGCGCATCGGTGGCGGTGGGCTCGGTGGACGGCACCGGGACGTGCGGGACGCCGGTCTCCTCGGTCTGCTGGCTGCTCGAGTCGTCGGTCTGTGAAGAGGTGTCCGAGACGTCGACGCTGTCGGGCGCGGGGATGGGCGGCAGGTTGAGCCGCTCCTCGGGAATGTCGGGCGGCGGGACGGGGGGCTGCCCGTTGATCTGCAGCGGCCCCTTGGCGCTGTTGAGCAGCGTCGACCAGCCGCCGTTGCCCAGTGTGGCGCCGATGCTGCACGACACCTGCCGGCTGCCCGCCGACCAGCTCGGCAACGAGACCGTGCTGTAGATCAGCGTCAGCGTGGTGTTGCGCAGCTCGATCGGCGCGAGGTACGCGTCGGTCATCTTGGTGCAGGCGTCCTTGATGAAGGAGTCCTGCTCGGCCTCCGGGGGTAGCCCGCCGGGGAACCTCTCGGCGAGGTTGACCGACCCGGTGACCTCCATGGCGTGCGGGGCGGCGCAGTCGACGGGGATGTCGGTCGGCTGGTTGGTGGTCGGGTCGATGCCCAGGCAGGTGCCCGTCGGCCACACCTTCGACTGGTCGATGTCGGCGATCTTGCCCTGGAAGGCGATCTGCTGGTTGTTGGGGCCGGGCAGCTGCAGGCCGCACAGGATGCGGCGTTCGCCGGACTGCCGCCACGCCTTGTCGCCGGACCACAGCATGCTGATGGTGAACCGGCTGTTGGGGTCGAAGCGCGGGCCGAGGTAGCGGCGGACGGCGGCCTGGCACTGCTCCTGGCTGATCTGCTGGATGCGGGCGGGTGACGGCGGTGCGGCGTCCGGGCCGTATTCGCTGCCGGGGAAGGTCCGCATGTCCACCGACTCGGCGACCTCGAAGCGGTGCTCACTGGCACAGTCGACGATCGTGGCGGAGTCCGGGTCGCGATCGGGCCAGTTGAGGCAGTCGCCGCTCTTGGCGTGGTTGAAGGTGTCGTTGCCGCGGGGGCCGAGCGTGATGGCGCTGGCCGTCAACCCGGTGCCGTCGGCGCCCTCGCTGATCGGCAGCGCGGTGATCAGCCCGGCGATCAACAGGCCGCCCAGGGCGGTCAGGAGCAGCGCGCGGCGGGTCGACGCGGCCTGCAGGCTCCGCCACCACGGCGCCCGGCCCCCCGGGCCCTCGAGCCCGTGGGGAACCTGGTCGTCGCGTTCGGGTGCCTCCAGCATCGGCTCCATTGTGACAGGCGTGTCGGGTCGTGTGACAAGTGATGCGTTTGTAAAGTTATGGGGTTGTGCCAGGCGCCCTGCCCTCGGCGGCTGCGCGAAAGTAAGGTTGCGGCCGTGATCGACCTCAAGCTGCTGCGCGATGACCCCGACGCGGTGCGCGCCTCACAACGGGCCCGCGGGGAGGACCCGGCGCTCGTCGATGCGCTCCTGCACGCCGACGCGGCACGGCGGAGCGCGATCTCGGCCGCGGACAACCTGCGGGCCGAGCAGAAGGCGGCCAGCAAACGGGTCGGCAAGGCGTCCTCCGAGGAGCGGCCCGCGCTGCTGGAGGCCGCGAAGGCACTCGCCGACGGCGTCAAGGCCGCTGAGGTGGCGCAGGCCGACGCGGAGAAGGCGTTCACCGCGGCACACCTGGCCATCTCGAACGTCATCATCGACGGCGTCCCGGCCGGCGGCGAGGACGACTTCGCCGTGCTCGACGTGGTCGGTGAACCGCCGGTGCTCGACGATCCGAAGGACCACCTCGAGCTCGGCGAGTCCCTCGGCCTGATCGACATGGAGCGCGGCGCGAAGGTGTCGGGGTCGCGGTTCTACTTCCTGACCGGCGTCGGCGCGCTGTTGCAGCTCGGCCTCATGCAGCTCGCGGTACGGCTGGCCACCCAGAACGGGTTCACGCTGATGATCCCGCCGGTGCTGGTGCGCCCCGAGGTGATGGCTGGGACCGGATTCCTCGGCGCCCACGCCGACGAGATCTATCACCTCGAGGCCGACGACATGTACCTCGTGGGCACCTCGGAGGTGCCGCTGGCCGGATACCACTCCGGGGAGATCCTCGACCTGACCGACGGGCCGCGCCGCTACGCCGGCTGGTCGTCGTGTTTCCGGCGAGAGGCCGGCAGCTACGGCAAGGACACCCGGGGCATCATCCGCGTGCATCAGTTCGACAAGGTCGAGGGCTTCGTCTACTGCAGACCCGAGGAGGCCGAGGCCGAGCACCAGCGCCTGCTCGGCTGGCAGCGTGAGATGCTCGCGCTGATCGAGGTGCCCTATCGCGTGATCGATGTGGCCGCAGGCGATCTCGGCATGTCCGCGGCGCGCAAGTTCGACTGCGAGGCGTGGGTGCCCACCCAGCAGACCTACCGGGAACTGACGTCGACGTCGAACTGTTCGACGTTCCAGGCCCGCCGCCTGGCCACCCGCTACCGTGACGACAACGGCAAGCCGCAGATCGCGGCGACGCTGAACGGCACGCTGGCGACCACGCGCTGGCTGGTCGCGATCCTGGAGAACCACCAGCAGCCGGACGGCAGCGTCCGCCTACCCGAAGCACTGGTGCCGTTCGTCGGCACCGGGGTGTTGGAGCCGAAATGAACATCGATCTCGACGAACTGCGCACCTGGTTCGGCTTCGGCGTGGCGGGAAATTTCGCCGGTCACCTCGAACAAGCCGGGGAGGCAAGCGATTTCGTCAGCGTAGTAGCGGAAGGACCCGAAGGTGTTGAAGCGCCGAAGGGGATCTTCCCGTGGTACGTCCCGGGCCACGACGGTTTCCTCGGCGAGTTCCCGCTGTCCAGCGACGCCATCGTGCTGCCCGAGAGCAGTGAACCGCTGAACCTGCAGATCGAACCGGAGGTGGCGCTCGCGTGCCGGGTGGACTGGGACGGCGACACCGTCGTGCGGTTGTGGCCGTTCGCCCTCGGCGCGTTCAACGACTGCTCGATCCGCCGGCCCGGCGCCCCCAAGATCAGCCACAAGAAGAACTGGGGGCCGGCATCGAAGGGGGTGGCACCGTGGTTCTTCGACATCGGCGACCTCACCCCGGACGGCCCGACGGCCACCCTGCGGCTGGCCTGCTTCCTGCGCGGCCGCGACGGCACCGAACACGCCTACGGCCTCGACAGCCCCCTGCTGGGCTACTCGTACTACGGCGAGGTGCTGCTGGACTGGGTCGTCGACCGGCTGGCCAATCAGAAGGGTTCGGAAGGGACTCCGCTCGAAGACGTCGGTGCCCTGATGGCCGGTGCCGGCCACCCCGAGAACGTGCTGATCGGGATCGGCGCGACCCGCTACACCGAGCTCGGCGAGTCGACGTTCCTGCAGCCCGGTGACGAGGCGATCGTGCGCGTCTACGACACCGAATCCGGCGACATGTCCGAGTTGCGCCAGAAGGTGTCCGCGCGCGGATAGCCGTCGCGCACGTTTGCGCCGGTCGCCGCCGGGTAGCACTGCGGATGTGAAGGCGATGGTGTACCGCGGCCCGTACAAGGTTCGGGTGGAGGAGAAGGCCCCTCCGAAGATCGAACATCCCAACGACGCGATCGTGCGCGTCGAGCTGGCCGCGATCTGCGGCTCGGACCTGCACCTCTACCACGGGATGATGCCCGACACCCGCGTCGGGATGACCTTCGGTCACGAGTTCATCGGCGTGGTCCACGAGGTGGGTCCGTCGGTGCGCAACCTCACACCCGGTGACCGGGTGATGGTGCCGTTCAACGTGTACTGCGGCTCGTGCTACTTCTGCGCCCGCGGTCTGTACTCGAACTGCCACAACGTCAATCCCAACGCGACGGCCGTCGGCGGGATCTACGGCTACTCGCACACCTGCGGCGGCTACGACGGCGGGCAGGCCGAATTCGTGCGGGTTCCGTTCGCCGACGTCGGGCCCGCGCTGATCCCCGACGGGCTGTCCGACGAGGACGCGCTGATGTGCACCGACGCGCTGGCGACCGGATACTTCGGCGCGCAGCTCGGCGACATCGTCGAAGGCGACGTGGTCGCGGTGTTCGGCGCGGGGCCGGTCGGGCTGTTCGCCGCGCAGTCGGCGTGGCTGATGGGTGCGGGCCGGGTGATCGTGATCGACCACCTCGAGTACCGGCTGGAGAAAGCCCGCACGATGGCCCATGCCGAGACCCGCAACTTCGCCGAATACGACGACATCGTCGTGGAGATGAAGAAGGCCACCGGATACCTGGGCGCCGACGTGGTGATCGACGCGGTCGGCGCCGAGGCGGACGGGAACCTGCTCCAGCACGTCGCCGCCGCCAAGTTGAAGATGCAGGGCGGCTCTCCGATCGCGCTGAACTGGGCCATCGATTCGGTGCGCAAGGGCGGGACGGTCTCGGTCATGGGCGCCTACGGACCGATTTTCAGCGCGGTCAAATTCGGTGACGCGATGAACAAGGGGCTGACCCTGCGGATGAACCAGTGCCCGGCGAAAAGGCAGTGGCCGCGGCTGTTCTCGCACATCCAGAACGGCTATCTGAACCCCAGCGAGATCATCACCCACCGCATCCCGCTCGAGCACATCGCCGAGGGCTACCACATCTTCTCCGCCAAACTCGACGAGTGCATCAAACCGGTCGTCGTCCCCAGCGCCGCCTGAGAGGTAAGCCATGACCTACACCGCCGACCATCCGCCGGTCCCGTCGTCGGACGAACTGCGTGCCCGGATCCCGGGCTGGGGTGCCGATCTCGATCCCGCCGACCGTCCCGCGGTGCCGAAGATGCGGTTCGAGGAGACCGGTGCGCACTGGGACTTCCCCGAACGCCAACCCGAGACGCGGCCGCGCGAACGGTCGATCGAGCACAAGTTCCTCACCCCCGTTTTCGGCACGTCGACACCGACACGTCTGCTCTCCGGCGCCGTCCGCCGGTATGCCTACGCCAGATACAGCGAGGGCAGGGCTGCGCACTGGCTGCTGCTGATCCTCGGCGACCGTATCGACGCCGTGGAGAGCCACCTGCAGTCGTTCGCAACGCTGCGGCCCGACAACCCGATCACCCAGACGGGCATCAAAGCCGAGTTCACCCACAACGGGGTGGCCGCCAGGACGCGCACCACGCGCGTCGACCGCAACCACGCGTGGATGGATCCGATCCTCGTCGGTGCGCCCTGGGTGATCTCCGTGGTCGTCGCCGGCCGTGGGGTGGCAAAACTGCTGCGCCGCACTAACGCCCGAGCAGCTCGTCGAGCTGTGCGGTGAACTCGGCCGGATCGGCCGGAGTGAACGCGGGCCGCCACCGGTTGCCGGGGACGTCGAGGGTGACCAGGGTCGACTTGAACGGCCGCCGGATGTCCAGCGGCAGCCAGCGGCGCAGATCCGAGCTGCCCCACACTCGGTAGCGGTGCATCAGGTTCAGCGGTTCGGCGGTGTACCCGCGTACGTTCGACAGCGGGATGACCTTGGCCGTACCGGAGGGAAAGTGGTAGCGCCGCAACGTGATCGCCAACCGGTCCAACTGGATCTGCCCGTCGTCGTAGTACTGACGCGGCGCGCTCACGGTTGCTCCGTGCGCAATTCGTGGCCCTTGGTGGTCAGGCATCGGCCGGTCTCGAGATTCCATTGCCAGCCGTGCAGGTTGCAGGTCAGGGTGGCGCCCTCGACCACACCGAACTTCGACAGGTCGGCCTTCAGGTGGGGGCAGCGGCGCTGGAACCGGTAGCCGCCCATGTCGATCGATGCCGAATCGTCGTGCGCCTCGGCGAACCAGCCGTCGGCGTAGGCGACGCGCTCGTCGGTGAGGCACTTGAAGAACGTGTACAGGTATTCGTTGTAGCCGCCGACCCGCCAGGCCCGGAACCGGGTGGACAGGAAGATGGTGTTGACCCAGTCCGGTTCGCGATCGCGGAGCACCGTGCGCACCAGTTCGGTCGCGATCTCGAACCCGTACCGGAATTTCTCATCCGCAATCGGTTCGCGCACAATTCGTTTCGGGAAGTCGATGACGACGGTCTCCTGGTGGCCGCGGCCGGCCAGCCGGAGTTCGACGGGATAGCCGATGCCGTCGCAGATCTGATCGCTCTGCACCATGATCGGTTCGAACAGCGCACGCAACGGTTCGAGCAGCGGTTCGCCCTCGGCGTGTGCCCAGGACGCCTTCTCCGCGGCCAGCACGGGGGCCATTCGCTGCGCGTATGCGGCGATGTAGTCGGCCTTGCCGGTGGTGAAGATCGCCTCCACCTCGTCGTCAGGTAGCGGGTGACGCAACGAATCCAGCTGCGAGCCCGTGAATTCCGCCGTCGTTCCGGGGATCATCAGCAATCCGCCGTCGTGGCCGTGCCGCTTCATCTGGTCGAGGAACACCACCTGGTCGGGGAAGATGTTCGCCGGGTCGCCGTGGTCGTCGTTGAGATCGCGCAGCGCGTCATCGAGGAAGCACGGCGGACCGGCCGACGGGATCACCCACGTGGCACCCACCTGCGCGATGTACTGCCGACAGCGGTCCATCTGGCGCTGGCGCTTCTGGGTCCCGAAGGCCTCCTTGGCGCGGGCCGGCATGTCGTAGACCATCGGGTACCAGATGGCGCCGGAGTACTGCAGCATGTGGACGTCGACCTGGCCGAAGTCGGCCGCCAGGACGTCCAGGTCGACCGGCCTGGCGTCGTTCATATTGAAGAGGGTGGTCGCGCCGTCCGAAACCACCAGCCCGGAGTCCCCGATCGGGCCGTCCGCCGGGGCGCGCAGCGCGATGATCATCACGTCGAGGTCGCCCTTGGGGCCGCTGACGGTGTGTTTGGTCGAGTCGCTGGTCTCGAAGAACCGGTGAAAGCCCAGCTTCTCCAGTTCGCGGCGCAGATCCGGCACCGGGAAGTCCGGTAACAGCACGACGGCGTCCTTGTTGACGTGCGCGCTCAGATTGGCCGGGTCGAAGTGGTCCTTGTGCAGATGGGACACGTAGAGGTAGTCGACGTCGCCGAGCGCGTCCCAGTCCAGCACGCTGTTGTCGGGGAACGGGAACCACGACGCGAAGTACGCCGGATTGACCCATGGGTCGCACAGGATGCTCCCCGCCCTGGTGTCGATCCGGAAGCCGGCGTGCCCGACGCTGGTGACCTGCACTTCTACCCTCCCCGCGCACCACAGGCGCCGTCGCTGTCGCCCGCTCAGTCTAGGCGTCCGGCAGCGCCGCGACCTCCTGGTGTGGCGCGCACTACGCTGGCGGTGTGGAACCGGTGTACGGAACAGTCATCCAGCTCGCCCGGCTGGCCTGGCGGATGCAGGGGCTGACGTTCACGGTCACCGGTGTGGAGAATCTGCCGAAGACCGGCGGAGCGGTGGTGGCGATCAACCACACCAGCTATTTCGACTTCACTTTCGCCGGGCTGCCCGCCTACCAGCAGAAGCTCGGCCGCAAGGTCCGCTTCATGGCGAAGAAAGAGGTCTTCGACCACAAGATCACCGGGCCGATCATGCGCAGCCTGCGCCACATCGAAGTGGACCGCGACAGCGGCGCCGCGTCGTTCGAGCACGCCTGCCAGGCGCTCGCGGCCGGCGAACTCGTCGGCGTGTATCCCGAGGCCACGATCAGCCGCAGCTTCGAGATCAAGGAGTTCAAGTCCGGTGCGGCGCGGATGGCGATCGCCGCGGGCGTGCCGATCGTCCCGCACATCGTCTGGGGCGCTCAGCGCATCTGGACCAAGGGCCACCCGAAGAAGCTGTTGCGGCCCAAGGTGCCGATCTCGGTCGCCGTCGGCGAACCCATCCCGCCGACGCTGCCCGCACCCGAACTGAGCGCGCTGCTGCACCACCGCATGCAGCATCTGCTCGAACGGGTGCAGGACGCCTACGGTCCGCATCCGCCCGGCGAGTTCTGGGTGCCGCACCGGCTCGGCGGCGGCGCGCCGACGCTGGCCGAGGCGAACCGGATGGATCTCGAGGAGGCCGCCCAGAAGGCCGCGGCACGCGAGGCGCGGCGCCAGGGACCCGGCGGAGCGACCGGAGCCGCGGAGGCCTCGGGATAGCGCCTATGGAGCCGGTCTTTCGCGCACTGGAGATCACCGCCGAGGCGGCCACCAGGGTCACCGGAACCCGCATCGACTACCAGGGGCTCGAGTACATCCCGGCACGCGGCGGAGGCGTCGTGGCCATCAACCACACCAGCTACGTCGACTTCCTACCCGCCGCGCTGGCGGTCAAGAAGCGCGGTAGGCGCCTCCGGTTCATGATCAAGTCCGAGATGGAGCAGGTGAGGGCGGTCGGATTCCTGATCAGGCACACCGGCACCATTCCCGTCGACCGGCGCGCCGGGGCGGGTGCGTACGCCGTCGCCGTCCAGTCGCTGCGCGCCGGCGAGCTGGTCGGGGTGTATCCGGAGGCCACCATCAGCCGCAGCTTCGAACTCAAGGAGTTCAAGACCGGAGCGGTGCGCATGGCGTTGGAGGCCGGGGTGCCCATCGTCCCGCTCATCGTGTGGGGGACCCAGCGGATCTGGACCAAGGACCAGCCGAGAGACCTGGGGCACAGGAAGATTCCCGTCGCGGTGGAGGTCGGTGCGCCGATTCCACCGACCGGTGGCGCCGCCGAACTCGGCGCCGTACTGCGGAGCGCCATGACCGAGCTGCTGGACCGGGCCCAGGCGCGGTATCCGCGGCCGGAGGGCGCGTACTGGGTGCCGCACCGCCTCGGCGGCGGTGCACCGACACCGGCCGAGGCCCGGCGCCTCGAAGAAGCCGAGCTGGCCGAACGGGCCCGCCGGCGAACAGGAGAAGGCGGATTGCCTCGATGACACTGCCCGCGATGATCGCCACCGATGTGGACGGCACACTGCTCGACGACGACGAGCACGTGTCGCCCCGCACGCGCGCCGCGGTCCACGCCGCCGTCGACGCCGGCGCGCAATTCGTGCTGGCCACCGGGCGCCCGCCGCGCTGGATCGGCCCGGTGGTCGATGCGCTGGGCCTGGCGCCGATGGCGGTGTGCGCCAACGGCGCGGTGATCTACGACCCCGCGACCGATCGCATCTTGTCGGCGCGCACGCTGTCGACCGAGGCGTTGCAGCAGCTGGCCGACATCGCGACCCGCGTCATCCCGGGGGCTGGGCTGGCCGTCGAGCGGGTGGGCCGGTCGGCGCACGACGCCGCGACGCCGCAGTTCGTGAGTTCACCGGGATACGAGCATGCGTGGCTCAACCCCGACAACACCGAGGTGTCGATGGAGGATCTGCTCAGCGCGCCCGCGGTGAAGCTGCTGATCCGCAAGGCCGGCGCCAGCAGCGCCGACATGGCCGCCGAGCTGTCCGGGCACCTGGGCTCCGCAGGCGACATCACCTACTCGACGAACAACGGGCTGATCGAGGTGGTGCCGCGGGGGATCAGCAAGGCGACCGGGGTCGATGAACTGGCGCGGCCGCTAGGGCTGATCGCCGCCGACATCGTCACCTTCGGCGACATGCCCAACGACATCCCGATGCTGCGCTGGGCCGGACACGGCGTCGCGATGGGCAACGCGCACCCGGAGGCGCTGGCCGCCGCGGACGAGGTGACCGCCCGCAACAGCGAGGACGGGCTCGCGCGCGTCCTCGAGCGCTGGTGGATGTAGCGGCCGGACTAGGGGCTGATCGGTGCGCTGAAGCGTTCCAGCTGCACCGGCGGCGCGTGCGAGGACGACGGCGGCAACTCGAGCGGCACACCGTCGATCACCCGGGTGACCGTGCCCTTCTCCCGGTCGAAGTTCAGCGTCCCGTGCTGGAAGTTCTGCTTGATCCACAGCGGTTCGTGGATCTCGCCGCTGGTCGGCAGGCCCAGCGCGCCACGCTCGAATCCGAGCGAACCCCACGCGTCGTAGATGGCGCCGGTCACCGGGGCCGCACCGCTCGCCGGGGACCAGTAGATCGCGCCGCGATCGAACCGGACGTAGCGGGCGTTGTCGGCGCCGGGCGCCTCCGGGGTGGTGGGCGCGCCGAGCATGCTCGCCATGCCGCCCATCTTCGCCCACCGGTCGTAGATCGCGCCGCCGCGCAGCGATTCGGCGAGATCCTCCGGACCGGGCGGCTTGTTGAACCGGGCCGCGATCGCACGCAATTCACCCATCGCTGCGTAGGCGGCGTTGCCGGGACACTCGGTGACGCCGACGTCGCGGTGGGTGAAGATCGACGGCAACGTCGGCGTCGCGCCCGCCGGGAAGTGGGTGAACGAACCGCCGGCCGAGGTCAGCACCACGGTGCCCAACGGGTCGACGTGGTCGAGGCCCAGGCGCCAGCCCAGCAGCCTTCCGGTGTTGCGCAGCTGGATCGGCGTGGGCGGCACCACCTCGAAGTTGCCCATCATCGCCACACCCCAGGTGTCGTTGTTGAACCCACCGGTGTGCGAGCCCGCGACGGGGCGGTCCATTCCGCCCGCGCGGCCTTCGAATACCTGGCCGTATCTGTCGACCAGGGCGTTGTACCCGAGGTCGCACCAACCCAGCGTCCGGGTGTGGTACTCGTAGATCGACCGGATCATGCCCGCTGAATCCTCGGGGGCGTAATCGTTGCTGCCCGCGGTGTGGTGCACGATGCCTGCGCGGACCGTCCGGTCGTAATGCGGTGCGCCGCAGCGCATCGACTCGTCAGCGCCCCACTGCGCGCGGGTGATGATGCGCGGCGGCACCCCGGGGGTCATGGCGGCGTTGGGCAGCGGGAGCCCGTCGACCGGCGCCTGCGGGGGACTGATCAGCACGGCGTTGAGGTTCTGCGCGATGGGCTGTTCGACGTTGGCCGGGATGTATCCCAGCGGCCGCTGGCCGGCCGGCTTCTCGGCCGCGGGCGCGGCGCCGGTCGGGGCGGCGCCCACCGGACGGGTGACCGAGATCTGGACGGTATTGGTGCGGCCGACGAACACGGGGTCGGTGCCGCGCACTGCGGCATCGTCCTCGCCGACACCCTCGAGCGGTTCGGCGTCATACCAGGGACCCCAGGAGCCGTCGGCCTTCTTGGCCCGCACGCGTGCCGAGGTGCCGGTGAGGTCGGCAGCGGTCAGGGCGACCATCGCGAACGGTGTGTCCTGGTGGATCTCGCGGATGGTCTCGCCGCCACCGAGACCCTCGAGGGGCTGCTGGGTCAGCGTGAGATCCTCCACCGCCGGCGGGGCCGCGGCGTCACCGGAGATGCCGTCGACCGCGAGCGGCAGCATGACGATCGTCGCCGCGATAGCGGTGAAGAGAAGCGGCGCAGGTCGACGGGACAGCACGGATCGATGTTACGTATGTGTCGTGTGTTACTGATGTTTCGACACGGCCGAATCGGGTAGCGATTGTCCGACCCATGCAACGGCACCGCAGAGCACGAAGGCTTCTGCGGTGCCGTTCGGCAACAGGTCTTACAAGCCGGGTGCCGGCGGGGGCGGCGGCACCGGCGGCACACCGGGCACGGCGCCCGGGGTGGCGGACTTGATCGCGCCGGTGATCGCCGGCATCAGGACGCCCTTGAGCAGATCGATCGCCTGTCCGGCGCCGAGGGAGTTCGCCGCGCTGGACAGGTCACTGATCAGACCGCCGCTGGGCGCTGCGGCCGGGGAGATCGCCGCGAGCGACGGGTCCCCGAGGATCGGGTAGGTGCCCAACGCGGGATCGGCCGTCAGCGGTGCGGAGATCGGGATCTCCCCGGGTGCGGTCAATGCCGAGTTCGAGATGGGCGCCAGCGCGGGATCGAGGCCCGGTGTGGTCAGACCCGGCGTGGTGAGCCCGGCGTCACCGAGGGGGCTGGTCAGGGCCGGGTTGGTCAGACCCACATCGGTCAGACCGGGCGTGGTCAGACCGGGAGTGGTCAGACCCGGCGTGGTCAGACCCGGCGTGGTCAGGCCGGGCGTGGTCAGACCCGGCGCGGTCGCGGTGGCCGGCGGTACCGACAGTCCTGGCGCGGTCAGCCCGGGGGTGGTCGCGGTCAGGCCGGGGGTGGTCAGGCCGGGGGCAGTGAGACCGGGCGCGGTCAGGCCGGGCGGGGTCAGCCCGGGTGGGGTCAGCCCGGGCGGGGTCAGCCCCGCCGCGCCCAGACCGGGAGTGGTGACCACCGGCGACGCGCCTGGCGCACCCAGGATGCCGGTCGGCAGGTTGATGCCGAACTGCGAAAGGCCCTGCGAGAGCGCGCCGAGCAGTTCGGTGGGCAGGTCGGTGACCAGGGCGGCCTGGACGAATTCACGGTGCTGAGGCTCATCGCTCGGACCGGACAGCTGGGTCACGGCGATCCCGGCGATCGGACTTGCGACGGCCACGGCGGCGAACGCGCTCATGGCTGACGAAGCCTTGCTGCGACGTCGATTCGGCACGGAAGTCTCCTCAATATCTAACTACTGCAGGTACGGCTGGCACGTATTGGCTACTTGCGTTGATCACTTGCGTTGGCTACTTGCGCCGACGCTGGACCTCGTCATTTCCCGCCCAGGCGCCGACGTGATCGATGCTACGGGTGTGACTGCTGTGTCTAGAGTGACGATGCGCAATCGTGAGCGAATCGCGACATAGTGTGCGAACCGACTCGGGGGCAGCACGTCGGGGCCTGGCGGCCGGGTCGGATACCCTTGCTGCCGATGACCGCTCCAGCTTCCGCCGGTCCATTCGACCTGATCGTCGTCGGTTCCGGCTTCTTCGGCCTGACGATCGCCGAGCGCGTTGCGACCCAACTCGACAAGCGCGTCCTGGTCGTCGAACGGCGTAACCACATCGGCGGCAACGCCTACTCCGAACCCGAACCGCAGACGGGGATCGAGGTCCACCGTTACGGCGCCCACCTCTTCCACACGTCCAACCAGCGGGTGTGGGACTACGTGCGGCAGTTCACCGAGTTCACCGGCTACCAGCACCGGGTGTTCGCGCTCTACGACGGCCAGGCCTATCAGTTCCCGATGGGCCTCGGCCTGGTCAGTCAGTTCTTCGGCCGCTACTTCACCCCCGACGAGGCACGGGCGCTGATCGCCGAACAGGCCGCCGAATTCGACACCGCCGAGGCCACCAACCTCGAGGAGAAGGCGATCTCGCTGATCGGCCGACCGCTCTACGAGGCGTTCGTCAAGGGGTACACCGCCAAGCAGTGGCAGACCGATCCCAAGGAACTTCCTGCGGGCAACATCACCCGGTTGCCGGTCCGCTACACCTTCGACAACCGCTACTTCAACGACACCTACGAGGGTCTGCCCGTCGACGGCTACACGAAGTGGCTGGAGAACATGGCCGCCGACGATCGCATCGAGGTGCGGTTGGACACCGACTGGTTCGACGTCCGCGACGGCCTGCGCGCCGCGTCCCCGGACGCGCCCGTCATCTACACCGGCCCGCTGGACCGCTACTTCGACTACGCCGAGGGCCGGCTGGGCTGGCGCACCCTCGACTTCGAACTCGAGGTGCTGCCGACGGGCGATTTCCAGGGCACGCCCGTGATGAACTACAACGACGCCGACGTGCCCTTCACCCGGATCCACGAGTTCCGGCACTTCCATCCCGAACGCGCCTATCCGACCGACAAGACCGTCATCATGCGCGAGTTCTCCCGTTTCGCCGACGCCGACGACGAGCCCTACTATCCGATCAACACCGAGTCCGACCGGGCGCTGCTGGCGGCCTACCGCAACCGGGCCAAGGCCGAGACAGCGTCGGCCAAGGTGCTGTTCGGCGGTCGGTTGGGCACCTACCAGTACCTGGACATGCACATGGCGATCGCCAGTGCGCTGAACATGTACGACAACACGTTGGCGCCGCACCTGCGAGACGGAGCGCCGCTCACCCCGCCCCGAGAAGACTAGAGAGCACCCCCACATGAGTGACATCCCCACCGGCGCGCTCGATGCCGGAGAATCGCGCGCGGTCAGCCTGCTGTCGCGCGTCATCCTGCCGCGGCCGGGCGAACCGCTCGACGTACGCAAGCTCTATATAGAGGAATCGGACACCAACGCGCGCCGCGCGCATGCGCCGTCGCGGACCACCCTCGAGATCGGCGCCGACTCCGAGGTCTCCTTCGCCACCTACTTCAACGCCTTCCCGGCCAGCTACTGGCGACGCTGGTCAACGCTGGACGCCGTCGTCCTGCGCGTCGAACTGATCGGCAGCGCCCGCATCGACGTGTACCGCACCAAGGCGACCGGCGCCCGCATCACCGTCGGCGGCAGCGAGGCGTCCGGCACCGCCGAGCGCCCGGGCGTCGTCGAGTTCGAGATCGACCTCGCGCCGTTCGAGGACGGCGGCTGGATCTGGTTCGACATCACCACCGACAGCGAATGCGTCGTGCGCAACGCCGGTTGGTACGCCGGCGAGCCGGCACCCGGGCGGGCGAACATCGCCGTGGGCATCCCGACGTTCAACCGGCCGGCCGACTGCGTCAACGCCCTCGCCGCACTGACATCGGATCCACTGGTCGATGAGGTGATCGGCGCCGTCATCGTCTCCGATCAGGGCACCAAGAAGGCCAAGGACCACCCGGACTTCGCCGCCGCCGCGGCCGCGCTCGGCGACCGGCTCACCATCCACAACCAGCCCAACCTCGGTGGCTCGGGCGGCTACAGCCGCGTCATGTACGAGGCGCTGAAGAACACCGACTGCGAGCAGATCCTGTTCATGGACGACGACATCCGCGTCGAACCGGACTCGATCCTGCGGGCGTTGGCCATGAACCGGTTCGCCAAGCGTCCGACGCTGGTCGGCGGGCAGATGCTCAACCTGCAGGAGCCGTCACATCTGCACATCATGGCCGAGGTGGTCGACCAGGAGAACTTCATGTGGACCGCGGCGCCGCACGCGGAGTACGACCACGACTTCGCGAAGTATCCGCTGTCCGACGACGCCGACCGCAGCAAGCTCCTGCACCGCCGCATCGACGCCGACTACAACGGCTGGTGGATGTGCATGATCCCGCGGCAGGTCGCCGAGGAACTCGGCCAGCCGCTGCCGCTGTTCATCAAGTGGGACGACGCCGACTACGGGCTGCGCGCCGCGGAGCACGGCTACGGCACCGTCACCCTGCCCGGCGCGGCGATCTGGCACATGGCCTGGAGTGACAAGGACGACGCCATCGACTGGCAGGCCTACTTCCACCTGCGCAACCGCCTCGTCGTCGCGGCCATGCACTGGGACGGCAACGTGGGCGGGCTGCTCGCCTCGTCGGTCAAGGCCACCATCAAGCACCTGCTGTGCCTCGAGTACTCGACCGTCGCCATCCAGACCAAGGCGATGGCCGACTTCCTCGGCGGACCCGAGCACATCTTCTCGATCCTGGAGAGTGCGCTGCCCGAGGTGCGCAAGATGCGCGAGCAGTATCCGGACGCCGTGGTGCTGCCCGGCGCCACCGCACTGCCCGCACCGTCGGAGAAGCGTCGCCGCAAGACCCGGATCCCGGCCAGCACACCCGCCATCGCCATCCGGCTGGCCAGGGGGCTCACCCACCAGCTCAAGAAGGAAGACCCGGCCCACCACGAGCGGCCGCAGCTCAACGTCGCGACCCAGGACGCCCGCTGGTTCCTGCTCTGCAAGGTCGACGGCGTCACGGTCACCACCGCCGACGGCCGGGGCGTCGTCTACCGCCAGCGGGACCGCGCGAAGATGTTCGCGCTGCTCAAGGAGTCGATGCGGCAGCACCTCCGGCTGGCTCGCAAGTTCAACCGGATGCGGCGCGTCTACCGCGCGGCGCTGCCGGTGCTGACCAGCACGCAGAAGTGGGAGACGGTCCTGCTCTCCCCGCACGAGGTCCGATGACCGATGAGTGAGCAACCGCGCGGCGAGGATGCCGCGCTGGTGGCGGTGCAGGCGGCGCTGGCCGGCCGCCCCGGAGCCCTCACCGGCGCGCGCGCCCTCTCGCACTTCGGCGAACACAGCGCGGGGTGGCTGGCCGTCGCCGGTCTGGGCGCGGTGCTGGCTCCCGACCGGCGCAGGGAATGGGTGACCGCGGGCGTCGGCGCGTTCGCCGCCCACGCCGCCGCCGTGCTGATCAAACGCGTCGTCCGCCGTGAGCGGCCGCACCACCCCGACGTCGCGGTCAACGTCGGCACGCCCAGCCGGTTGTCCTTTCCGTCCGCGCACGCCACGTCGACCACCGCGGCCGCCCTGCTGATCGGGCGGGTCACCGGCCTGCCGCTGCCCGCCGTGCTGGTGCCGCCGATGGTGCTGTCGCGGCTCGTGCTCGGCGTGCACTATCCCAGCGACGTGCTGGCCGGTGTCGTGGTCGGTGCGGCGGTCGCGCAGGCGACATCGGCGGTGTCCGACGCCCTGCTTGACGGGCGGGCCGGCCGGTGTGGGAGACAATCGCGAAGTGGCGCGTGGCGAAGTGGGATGTCCAGATGAGTGAAGAAGCCGCACCCGTCACCGGCCCGCCGCGCAGTCTGCCGGCCGGAATCGTCAAGGCGCTGCGCCCGCGACAGTGGGTGAAGAACGTCCTGGTGTTCCTGGCCCCGGTCGTGGCGCTCGGCGACGAGCGGTTCACCTACGACTACCGGACCGTACTGCTCAAGGTGCTGCTGGCGTTCGTGGTGTTCTGCCTGGCGGCCTCGTCGATCTACCTGATCAACGACGCCCGGGACGTGGAGGCCGACCGTCAGCATCCGACCAAGCGATTCCGGCCCATCGCGGCCGGTGTGGTGCCCGAGCGCCTGGCCTACGGAATGGCCGTGGTGCTCGGGGTCGTCTCGCTGGCGATCTCGTGGCTGGTGACGCCCGACCTCGCGATCGTGATGGCCGTGTACATCGCGATCCAGCTGGCGTACTGCTTCGGTCTCAAACACCAGGCCGTACTCGACATCTGCATCGTCTCCTCGGGCTTCCTGATCCGCGCGATCGCCGGTGGCGTCGCGGCGGACATCCCGCTGTCACAGTGGTTCCTGCTCGTGATGGCCTTCGGCTCGTTGTTCATGGCCGCCGGTAAGCGCTACGCCGAACTGCAACTGGCCGAGCGCACCGGCGCCAAGATCCGCAAGTCGTTGGAGAGCTACACCACCAGCTATCTGCGGTTCGTCTGGACGTTGTCGGCGACGGCGATGGTGGTCTGCTACAGCCTGTGGGCCTTCGAACGCGATGGCGCCAACGCCGGCTGGTTCGCCGTGACCATCATCCCGACCACGGTGGCCGTGCTGCGCTATGCGGTCGACGTCGACGGCGGCATGGCCGGCGAACCGGAGGAGATCGCGCTCCGCGACCGGGTGCTGCAGCTGCTGGCGGTGGCGTGGATCGGAACCATCGGTGCCGCCGTTCTCTTCGGCTGAGGGGCGGCGGCTGCCGGTGATGCCGCGCGCCGCCGCGACCCGGCTGAGCCTGTGGGTGGGCGTCGTCGTGGTCGCGGCCCTGTTCGGCTGGGGCGCGTGGCAGCGCCGGTGGATCGCCGACGACGGGCTGATCGTGCTGCGCACCGTGCGCAACCTGCTCGCCGGGAACGGGCCGGTGTTCAACGCCGGAGAGCGGGTCGAGGCCAACACCTCGACGGTGTGGTCGTATCTGATCACCTTCGGTGCATGGGTCGGCGGCTCGGTGCAGCTGGAGTACGTCGCGCTGACGTTCGCGCTGGTGCTGAGCGTGCTCGGGGTGGTGCTGGCCATGCTGGGCACCGCCCGGCTGTACGCGCCCAGCCTGCGCGGCCGTCGCGCCGTGCTGCTGCCCGCGGGCGTTCTGGTGTACATCGCGGTCCCACCGGCCCGTGACTTCGCCACCTCCGGGCTGGAGAACGGTCTGGTCCTGACGTACCTGGGCGGGCTCTGGTGGATGCTGGTGCGCTGGTCACAGGCGCTGCGCGAGTACCCGGGCGAGGCCTACCGATCGCCGGTCAGCCGGCGCTTCGCGGCGGCGCTCGCCTTCGTCGCCGGCATGAGCGTGCTGGTCCGGCCGGAGCTGGCGCTGATCGGTGGCGGCGCCCTGATCATGCAGCTGGTGGCGGCCCGCACCTGGCGCCGTCGCGCGCTGATCGTCGTCGCCGGCGGGCTCGTCCCGGTGGCGTACCAGATCTTCCGGATGGGGTACTACGCCCTGATCGTGCCCGGCACCGCGGTCGCGAAGGACGCATCGGGTGCCAAGTGGTCGCAGGGCCTGACCTATCTGACCAACTTCGTCGACCCGTATGCGCTGTGGCTTCCGTTGGTGCTGGTCGCCCTCCTCGGCGCGGTACTGCTGTTCATGCGCAGCAGGCCGGGCCGGTCCGGCTGGGTGCGGCACCGGTCGGCGCCCGGATACACGCGGCTGGCCCGGCTGGTGCAGAGTCCCCCGGCGGTCGTCGCGTTCATCCTGCTCAGCGGCGCGTTGCAGGCCCTCTACTGGGTGCGTCAGGGCGGTGACTTCATGCACGGCAGGGTGCTGCTCACCCCGCTGTTCTGCCTGCTGCTGCCGGTGGCGGTGATTCCGCTCGCGCTGCCCGACGGCGCCCGGCTGCAGCGGGGGACCGGCTACCTGCTCGCGGGTGTGACCAGCGTGCTGTGGCTGGCCATCGCCGGCTGGTCGCTGTGGGCGGCCAACGCGCCCGGGATGGGCCCGGACGCCACCAAGGTCACCGACACCGGGATCGTCGACGAGCGCCGGTTCTACGCACAGGCCACCGGCCACGCCCATCCGCTGACCGCCGCCGACTACCTGGACTACCCCCGGATGCGGGCCATGCTGGTGGCGCTGGACAACACCCCCGACGGCGCGCTGCTGCTGCCTGCCGGCAACTACGACATGTGGGACGTCGTGCCCGCCGTGCCGCCGCCACCGGACGTGCCGCCCAACTGGGTCGGCCCACACACCGTGTTCTTCACCAACCTCGGCATGGTCGGGATGAACGTGGGCCTCGACGTCCGGGTGATCGACCAGATCGGCCTGGCCAATCCGCTGGCCGCGCACACCCGCCGCCTGGAGAACGGCCGCATCGGCCACGACAAGAACCTCTTCCCGGACTGGGCCGTCGCCGAGGGCCCCTTCCTCAAGACCGAGGAGTACCTGCCGGTCTACCTGGACGAGGAGTGGGTGGCCCAAGCCGAGGCCGCGCTGAAGTGCCCGGCCACCGAGGCCATGCTGACATCGGTGCGCGCCCCGCTGGGTCCGCGCCGCTTCCTGTCGAACTTCCTGCACGCCTACGAACTGACCCAGTACCGCATCGACCGGGTGCCCCGGTACGACCTCATCCGCTGCGGTCTGCCGATCCCCGAACCGGTCGACGCCGACCGGCCCCCGGAATACACCGGCCTCCCGGCGACGGGTCCGTGACAGCAGCAGACCCCGCGGGTGTAACGGCGAAGACATCTCGGTGCGATACCCATGGCGGGTGTGTCTCGCACACCGCGATGAACGCTGCCCGGACGACAGTGAGGAGCGCAGATGCCTAGCACGACGCGCCTTCGCCCGGCTGATCATCGCAATGTGATCTACGCCACGCCCGACGCCGCGGCACCACTTTGCGCCGCCGTCGGCGCGCGCGCCGACGGTTCGGCCGCGGCTGGCGACCGGCAAGGGCTTCACCACCGGTTTTCCCCGCGGGCCTGCGCGGACGCGGGAATTGAGAGGGACGCGATCGCGCGTCCCGACGTACGGACGGGCCGCCGAGATCAACGGCGACGAGGCGGTAACGGCCCGACCGCGGGAAAGAACGATCACATATTCGTGTGGTTGACTACACGAGCAACGCGGCCCGGGTCCGGTTCCGACCGGCGACCGGCTGCGCTCACGACAGATGGGATAGGTAGGGGTATGAGTTTGGTTGGGAAGATGCGCGATGCGGTGAAGGCCGTGCCGCGCCGGCTGGGGATCGGCGCCATGGCCATGGTCACGGCAATGGCCGTAGTGCCCGGTCTGGTCGGCGTCGCGGGAGGTTCGGCGACCGCCGGGGCGTTCTCGCGTCCGGGTCTGCCGGTCGAATACCTCATGGTTCCGTCCGCGGGCATGGGCCGCGACATCAAGGTCCAGTTCCAGAGCGGCGGACCGAACTCCCCGAGCGTCTACCTGCTCGACGGTCTGCGTGCCCAGGAAGACTTCAGCGGCTGGGACATCAACACCGCGGCATTCGAGTGGTACCTGGACTCGGGTCTGTCGGTGGTCATGCCCGTCGGCGGCCAGTCCAGCTTCTACGCCGACTGGTACAAGCCGGCGTGCGGTAAGGCCGGTTGCTCCACCTACAAGTGGGAGACCTTCCTGACCTCCGAGCTGCCCGCCTACCTGGCGTCGCAGCGCGGTGTGAACTCCAGCCGCACCGCCGCCGTCGGTCTGTCGATGGCCGGTTCGGCCGCGATGACGCTGGCGATCTACTACCCGCAGCAGTTCCAGTACGCGGCGTCGCTGTCGGGCTTCCTGAACCTGTCCGAGGGCTGGTGGCCCATGCTGGTCGGCCTGTCCATGGGTGACGCCGGCGGCTACAAGTCCGAGGACATGTGGGGCCCGTCGAGCGATCCGGCCTGGAAGCGCAACGACCCCATGGTCAACATCGACCGCCTCGTCGCCAACAACACCCGCATCTGGGTGTTCTGCGGCAACGGCAAGCCGGGCGACATCAACGGCCAGATCGCCGGCGACAACTTCAACGCGAAGTTCCTCGAGGGCTTCACCCTGCGGACGAACGAGACGTTCCAGGAGAAGTACATCGCCGCGGGCGGCAAGAACGGCGTCTTCAACTTCCCGGCCGCCGGTACGCACAGCTGGGAGTACTGGGGCCAGCAGCTCCAGCAGATGAAGCCCGACATCCAGCGTGTGCTGGGTGCCACCCCGCAGCCGTCCCCGGCCCCGCCGGGTGCGCCTGCCCCGGCACCGGCCGGCTGAGCGACAGAACGATCCGCTGACGGCGGCGATCCCCTCGGGGGTCGCCGCCGTCCGCCGTTCGCGCCCGTTTTGAATGCACCCCGTCGCGCGGGTGTGATTCACTCTCCTACGGGGTCGGGGCCAAGGCGAATCGCAACCTGAAGAGGGTGGACGAAGATGATGCGTGGGTTGTTGCGGGCGATCATGACGGTGGCTCTGGCCGCCGGATTGTGGTCGGCCACCGAGGTCTCCGCCGCCAAGGCCGATGCCGTCGAGTTCCTGATGGTGCCGTCGGCGGCGATGGGCCGCGCCATCCCCGTCGCGTTCCAGGGCGGCGGCCCCCATGCGGTCTTCCTGCTCGACGCCTTCAACGCCGCACCCGACGTGAGCAACTGGGTGACCGCGGGCAACGCGATGAACACCTTCGCCGGCAAGGGCGTCTCGGTCGCCGCGCCCGCGGGCGGCGCGTGGAGCCTCTACACGAACTGGGAGCAGGACGGCAGCCGCCAGTGGGAGACGTTCCTGTCCAGCGAACTGCCGGACTGGCTGGCCGCCAACAAGGGTCTGTCGCCCGGCGGCCACGGCATCGTGGGCGCGGCCCAGGGCGGCACCGGCGCCCTGATGATGGCCACGTTCCATCCCGACCGGTTCCGCTACGCCGGATCCATGTCGGGCTTCCTGACCCCGTCGGCCACCGCCATGAACGGCGCGATCACCGCCGGCCTGATGCGTTACGGCGGCGTCGACACCCGCAACATGTGGGGTCTGCCCCAGCTCGGCCGGTGGAAGTGGCACGACCCCGACGTGCACATCCAGCTGCTCGCCAACAACAACACCCGGCTGTGGATCTACAGCCCGGCAACCACCAACTGCGTGGACCCCGCCGCGATGATCGGCTACTGCGACCAGGCCCAGGGCAGCGCGCGGGCCTTCTACCAGCACTACCGCGCCGTCGGTGGCAGTAACGGTCACTTCGACTTCCCGACTGCCGGCGAGCACGGCTGGGGCAGCTGGGCGCCGCAGCTGGCCGCACTGTCCGGCGAACTGGTGGCCGCAATCCGGTAGAGGTTGGCATTTCGCGATGTCGCTGGCTCAGACCAGCTTTCGGCAGCCGGTACCGTGGTGGGGTGCAGCAGACGGTTCTGACGGCGTGGCGTGGAAGTGAGCGCATCCGCCGGCTCCGGCGCCACGCATCGGCCGTTCTGTTGGCTGCCTGCGCGCTGACACCGGTCGCCTGCGCCGACGTGGTCGGCCGCGAGCCGCTGTCGCCCGCCGGCTCGCCGCAGACCGACTCACCGGTACAGGCCGGCGACCTGCCCGAGGCGCCGGATGCGTCCAGCAGCGCCGGCGCGCTACGGGTCACCCGGGAGCAGCGGATCTATCTCGACGACCTGGCCGCCGCGGGCGTTGCCTCGAGCAGCGAACTGCGCGCCCTGAGCATCGGATCCTCGGTCTGCCAGGCCCGCGCCGCGAAACAGTCCGATCAGGCGGTGTGGGATTTCATCGTGCCGCTGGTGCGCAGCGATGTGCGCGCGGTCCGTCCGCCGACGGCGGCCATCACCAGGGGTGAGGTCGACACGGTGACGGCCGACTACATTCGCATCGCAACCGAACGACTCTGCTAGTAGGAGAACATGGCGAAGAACAGCCGACGAAAGCGTCACCGCATCCTCGCCCTGGCCGCGGCCGGGGCGATGGTGCTTGTGGTGGTGCTCGTGGTCGCGATCATCGTCGTGGTGATGCGCAGACCCGACACCCCGCAGACGGCGCTGCCGCCCTCGGCCGTGCCGCCGACCAGCGCACCGTCCACCGGTAAGCCGCGACCCGAGTTCCAGGACGCGAGCTGCCCGGACGTGCAGCTGCTGTCGATCCCGGGCACCTGGGAGTCGTCGCCGCAGCTCGACCCGTTCAACCCGACCCAGTTCCCGATCGCGCTGTTGCTCAACGTGACCAACCCCCTGCGCGCCGAGTTCGACACATCCCGGGTGGAGATCTACACCGTCCCGTACACCGCGCAGTTCCACAATCCGTTCTCGGCCGACAAGCAGATGTCCTACAACGACAGCCGGTCGGAGGGCACCCAGGCCGCGGTCAAGGCGCTGACCGACATGAACAACCGCTGCCCACTGACCAGTTACGTGATCGTCGGGTTCTCCCAGGGCGCCGTGATCGCCGGCGACCTCGCCAGTGACATCGGCAACGGCCGTGGGCCCATCGACCAGGATCTGGTGCTCGGCGTGACGGCCATCGCCGACGGCCGCCGCCAGACCGGGGTGGGCCAGGATGTCGGGCCGAATCCGCCCGGGGTGGGTGCGGAGGTCACGCTGGCCGAGGTGCCGACCCTCTCGGCGCTGGGGCTGACGATGTCGGGCCCACGGCCCGGCGGCTTCGGACAGCTCAACGACCGCACCTTCGAGATCTGCGCACCGGGGGATCTGATCTGCGCGGCGCCCGAGTCGGCGTTCTCGATCGTCAACCTGCCACAGACGCTGGAGACCCTCGCCGGAGGCGCCGGCCAGCCGATCCACGCGATGTACGCCACACCGCAGTTCTGGAACGTCGACGGACAGTCCGCGACGCAATGGACGCTGAACTGGGCCCGGAACCTGCTCGAGAACGCACCGCAACCAAAACATGGTTGACACGTGACCAAGTTGATTTGGCGCGTGCTTGCAGGCGCATTACATTAAGAGAAAACTAAGACTGAACTACCGATGGTTGGCGCGTTGCGTCGAGGTCGGCGCGTGCTTCAGCCCGAGTAGCCTTTGGAGGGTTTGGGGTCGCGCGGATCCCCCACTCCACCCGGGGCGGGCGCTGCAGCGTTCCGTCGGTGGAGAAAACGGAGCCGCGCAGAACGCTGCGGCTTGACAGGAGAGTCACATGGCCTTTCACAACCCGTTCATCAAGGACGGATTGATCAAGTTCCCCGAGAACGGGAACCTGGTCCGTCACGTCGAACGGTGGGCGAAGGTGCGCGGGGACAAACTCGCCTACCGCTTCCTGGACTTCTCGACCGAGCGCGACGGCGTCGCGCGCGATCTGGCCTGGGCCGACTTCGGTACCCGCAACCGCGCCATCGGCGCCCGACTCCAGCAGGTCACCCAGCCCGGTGACCGTGTGGCGATCCTGTGCCCGCAGAACCTCGACTACCTCATCGCGTTCTTCGGCACCCTCTACTCCGGCCGCATCGCGGTGCCGCTGTTCGACCCCAACGAGCCCGGCCACGTCGGCCGGTTGCACGCGGTACTCGACGACTGCCACCCGTCGGCGATCCTGACCACCACCGAGGCCGCCGAGGGGGTGCGCAAGTTCTTCCGCACCCGGCCGGCCAACCAGCGTCCGCGCGTCATCGCCGTCGACGCAGTGCCCGACGAGGTCGGCGCCACCTGGGAGCCCGTCGACGTCGACCAGGAGACCATCGCCTACCTGCAGTACACCTCCGGATCGACCCGCATCCCGACCGGCGTGCAGATCACCCACCTCAACCTGGCCACCAACGTCGTCCAGGTCATCGAGGCGCTCGAGGGCGAGGAGGGCGACCGGGGTGTGTCCTGGCTGCCGTTCTTCCACGACATGGGTCTGATCACCGTGCTGCTGTCGCCGATGCTCGGCCACTACATCACCTTCATGACGCCGGCGGCCTTCGTCCGCCGACCCGGCCGCTGGATCCGGGAGATGGCGCGCAAGGAAGGCGACACCGGCGGCGTCATCTCCGTCGCCCCGAACTTCGCGTTCGACCACGCCGCCGCGCGCGGACTGCCCAAGGACGGCGAACCGCCGCTGGATCTGTCCAACGTCAAGGCCCTGCTCAATGGCAGCGAGCCAATCTCCGCGGCCACCGTGCGCAACTTCAACGAGGCGTTCGGCCCGTACGGGTTCCGCCCGCAGGCGATCAAACCGTCCTACGGGCTGGCCGAGGCGACGCTGTTCGTGTCCACCACGCCGGTCAACGAGTCGCCCAAGATCATCACCGTCGACCGCGACCAGCTGAACAACCACCGCTTCGTGGAGGTCGCGCCGGATTCGCCCAAGGCCGTCGCGCAGGCGTCGGCAGGCAAGGTCGGGGTGGCGGAGTGGGCGGTCATCGTGGACCACGAGTCGGCCACCGAGCTGCCCGACGGCCAGATCGGCGAGATCTGGATCAGCGGCCAGAACATGGGCACCGGCTACTGGGGTAAGGAAGAGGAGACGCGCGCCACCTTCAAGAACACCCTCAAGTCGCGCACCGAACCCAGCCACGCCACCGGTGCGCCCGACGACGCGACCTGGGTGCGCACCGGCGACTACGGCGCCTACCACGAGGGCGACCTCTACATCACCGGCCGCGTCAAGGACCTGGTGATCATCGACGGCCGCAACCACTATCCGCAGGACCTCGAGTACTCCGCCCAGGAGGCGACCAAGGCCCTGCGCACGGGATTCGTCGCCGCCTTCTCGGTTCCGGCCAACCAGCTGCCCGACGAGGTGTTCGAGAACGCCCACGCGGGCCTCAAGCGCAATCCCGACGACACCTCCGAGCAGCTCGTCATCGTCGGCGAGCGGGCCCCGGGTGCGCACAAGCTGGACATGGCGCCGATCGCCGACGACATCCGAGCGGCCATCGCCGTCCGCCACGGTGTGACGGTGCGCGACGTGCTGCTCACCCCGGCCGGGGCGATCCCACGCACCTCCAGCGGAAAGATCGGCCGGCGCGCCTGCCGGTCGGCCTACCTGGACGGCAGCCTGCGCAGCGGGAAGGTCGCCAACGCCTTCCCCGACGAGACCGACTGATCAAGAGCTACCGCCGGGCACACACCAGCCGTTGCGGGCGCGCGAAAGAGAACGAACATGTCTGAGACACCCCAGAATTCGCCGGACCCGAAGATGATCGCCCAGGGCGACCCGGACGGCTCGGGCGGCCCGCTGCGACCGGCCCGGGTCGATATGACGGTCGCGGAGATGCGCGAATGGCTGCGCAACTGGATCGCCAACGCGACCGGTCAGAACGCCGAGAACATCGACGAGCAGACCGCGATGGTCGAGCTGGGCCTGTCCTCCCGCGACGCGGTCGCCATGGCCAGCGACATCGAGGACCTCACCGGCGTGACGCTGACGGCGACGGTGGCGTTCCGCCACCCCACCATCGAGTCGCTGGCGACGGTGATCGTCGAGGGCGAGCCCGAGCGCGCCGAGGACGACACCGACGATCAGGACTGGTCCCGCGAGCGCGAGGTCGACGACATCGCGATCGTCGGCATCGCCACCCGCTTCCCGGGGGACATGAACACCCCCGACCAGATGTGGCAGGCCCTGCTCGACGGCCGGGACGCCATCACCGATCTGCCCGAGGGCCGCTGGGAGGAGTTCCTCGCCGAACCGCGGATCGCCGAGCGGGTCGCCAAGGCGCACACCCGGGGCGGCTATCTGAGCGATATCAAGGGCTTCGACGCCGAGTTCTTCGCGCTGTCGAAGATGGAGGCCGACAACATCGATCCGCAACAGCGGATGGCGCTCGAACTGACGTGGGAGGCACTCGAGCACGCCCGCATCCCGGCGTCGTCGCTGCGCGGCGAGCGGGTCGGTGTGTACATCGGCGCGTCGAACAACGACTACAGCTTCATGTCGGTGGCCGATCCGGCCGTCGCGCATCCGTACGCGATCACCGGCACCACCAGCTCGATCATCGCCAACCGGGTGTCGTACTTCTACGACTTCCGCGGGCCGTCGATGGCCATCGACACCGCCTGCTCCAGTTCACTGGTCGCCGCCCACCAGGGTGTGGCGGCGCTGCGCGCCGGGGAGGCCGACGTGGCGGTGGTCGGCGGCGTCAACGCGCTGATCACCCCGCTGGTGACCATCGGCTTCGACGAGGTGGGCGGAGTGCTGGCGCCCGACGGCCGCATCAAGTCGTTCTCGCAGGACGCCGACGGCTACGCCCGCTCCGAGGGCGCAGGCATGCTGGTGCTCAAGCGGCTCTCCGACGCCCGCCGCGACGGCGACGAGATCTTCGCGGTGATCGCGGGCAGCGCGGTCAACCACGACGGCCGCTCCAACGGCCTGCTCGCGCCGAACCCGGATGCGCAGGCCGAGGTGCTGCGCAAGGCGTACAAGGACGCCGGCATCAACCCGCGCGACGTCGACTACGTCGAGGCGCACGGCACCGGCACCATCCTGGGCGACCCGATCGAGGCCGACGCGCTCGGGCGGGTGATCGGACGCAACCGCCCCGCCGACCGGCCTGCACTGCTCGGCGCGGTGAAATCGAATGTGGGACACCTGGAGTCGGCCGCTGGCGCGGCCAGCCTGGCGAAGGTGGCGCTGTCGCTGAAGAACGACAAGCTGCCGCCGTCGATCAACTACACGGGCCCGAACCCCTACATCGACTTCGACGCCGAGCGGCTGAAGGTCGTCGACACCGTCAGCGAATGGCCGCGCTACAGCGGACGCGCCATCGCCGGGGTGTCCGGCTTCGGTTTCGGCGGCGCCAATGCCCACCTGGTGCTGCGCGAGGTGCTGCCCGGCGACCTCGTCGAGCCCGAACCCGAAGAGCCGGTGGTCGAGGTGACCGCCGAGCCGAACCAGCCGGCGACCTACGTCGGCGGCGTGCGGATGGACGAGTACGGCGAGTTCATCGACGAGGACGACGCGGACGATCTGGACCGTCCGGCCGCGGCCGCCGAACCCGAGTACGAGCTGCCCGGCCGCACCGACGAGGCCCAGCGCCTGCTCGAGGTGGCGCGCGCGGAGCTGGAAGCCACCGAAGCGCCCACACCGCTTGTGCCGCTTGCAGTGTCGGCGTTCCTGACATCGCGCAAGCGGGCCGCCGCGGCCGAACTGGCCGACTGGATCGACAGCGAAGAGGGCCGCGCGTCGTCACTCGAGGCGATCGGTCGGTCACTGTCCCGGCGCAACCACGGCCGCTCGCGGGCGATGGTGCTGGCCCGCGACCACGACGAGGCGATCAAGGGCCTGCGCGCCCTGGCCGAGGGCAAGCAGAGCCCCAACGTCTTCTCGGCCGACGGTCCGGTCACCAACGGCCCGGTGTGGGTGCTCGCCGGATTCGGTGCGCAGCACCGCAAGATGGGCAAGAGCCTGTATCTGCGCAACGAGGTGTTCGCCGAGTGGATCAACAAAGTCGACGCCTACATCCAGGACGAGCGCGGACACTCGATCCTCGAGCTGATCCTCGACGATGCGGTCGACTACACCGACGAGACCACCGAGCTCCCGATCGAGAAGGTGCAGCTGGTCATCTTCGCGATCCAGGTGGCACTCGGCGAGCTGCTCCGCCACCACGGCGCCAAGCCCGGTGCGGTCATCGGCCAGTCGCTCGGCGAGGCCGCGGCGGCGTACTTCTCCGGCGGCCTGTCACTCGAGGACGCCACCCGCACCATCTGCTCACGCAGCCACCTCATGGGTGAGGGCGAGGCGATGCTGTTCGGCGAGTACATCCGGCTGATGGCGCTGGTCGAGTACTCCGCCGACGAGATCAAGACGGTGTTCTCCGACTACCCCGATCTGGAGGTGTGCGTCTACGCCGCACCCACCCAGACCGTCATCGGCGGACCGCCCGCGCAGGTCGACGCGATCATCGAACGCGCGGAACAGGAGGGCAAGTTCGCCCGCAAGTTCCAGACCAAGGGCGCCAGCCACACCACGCAGATGGATCCGCTGCTCGGCGAATTGGCCGCGGAGCTGATCGGCATCACTCCGCATCCGCTGCAGACCGGCTACTACTCGACCGTGCACGAGGGCAAGTTCCTGCGCGCGGGCCACGAGCCGATCCACGACGTGGACTACTGGAAGAAGGGGCTGCGACACAGCGTCTACTTCACCCACGGCATCCGCAACGCGGTCGACAACGGCCACACCACGTTCCTGGAGCTGGCGCCGAACCCGGTGGCGCTCATGCAGGTCGGGCTGACCACGGCTGCCGCCGGCCTCCATGACGGACAGCTGATCGCGACGTTGGCCCGCAAGCAGGACGAGGTCGACTCGATGACCGCGGCCATGGCGCAACTCTTCGTGCACGGGCACGATCTCGATGTGCGGACGCTGTTTCCGCGCAGGCATCGCGGTCTGGCCGGGGCGCTCGATTACGCCAACATCCCGCCGACGAAGTTCCGGCGTAAGCCGCACTGGCTCGACGTGCGCTTCAGCGGGGACAATTCGGGCGTCATGCCGGGCAGCCACGTGGCCACCCCGGACGGCCGCCACGTCTGGGAGTTCTCCCCGCGCGGCGCGGCGGATCTGGCTGGGCTGGTGAAAGCCGCTGCCTCGCAGGTGATCCCGGATGCGACGGTGACCGCTGCCGAACAGCGTGCAGTGCCCGGCGACGGTGCCCGGCTGGTGACTACGCTGACCCGCCATCCGGGTGGGGCGTCGGTGCAGGTGCACGCGCGCATCGAGGAATCGTTCACCCTCGTCTACGACGCGATCGTCACGCGCGGTGGCCAGCCCGTTGCCCTGCCCGCTGCGGTGGCGACCGGAGTCGTTGCCGCGCAACCCGATTCGCTGGTGCCGGCGGAACCCGAGGCTGACGACGCGGCGATCCTGTCCGACAACCTCACCGCGGGAGCCAATCTCGGTGCGGGACTGGGTAAGTGGTCGGCGGACTCCGGTGAGACCGTGCGCGACCGACTTGGCCTGATCGTCGGCGGCGCGATGGGCTACGAGCCCGAGGACCTGCCGTGGGAAGTGCCGCTCATCGAGCTCGGGCTGGATTCGCTGATGGCGGTGCGGATCAAGAACCGCGTCGAGTACGACTTCGACCTGCCGCCGATCCAGCTGACCGCGGTGCGCGATGCCAACCTCTACGCCGTCGAGCAGCTGATCCAGTACGCGATCGAGCATCGTGACGAGGTCGACCAGTTGGCCGAGTCGCAGAAGGGCAAGACCGCCGAGCAGATCGCCGCCGAACAGGCCGAGCTGATGGGCGGGGCGTCCACGGTCGCCGAGCTCGAGGAGAAGCTGTCCGCGGCGGGGCATCCGCTCGGCGAGACGGCCACCGAACAGGCCGCCGAGCAGGCCGCCGTGCTCTCCGGCGCCAACCCGGTGACGGCGACCACACCGGTGCCCGATCCCCAGGCCGAACCGTCCACCCAGGACGACATCCCGGCGCCGCCGACCGATCCGTCCGGTCCGGCCGGCGGGTTGACCAACATCCCGGCGCCGCCGACCGATCCGTCCGGACCGTCGACGCCGTCCGGGCCGTCGCAGTCCACCGTCGCCGCGGCCTCGAAGGTGCTGACCCAGGAGGCCGTCACCGAGGCGCTCGGCTCCGACGTGCCGCCGCGCGACGCCGCCGAGCGGGTCACGTTCGCGACATGGGCGATCGTCACCGGCAAGTCGCCGGGAGGCATCTTCAACGAGCTGCCCGAGATCGACGCCACCACCGCGGCCAAGATCGCCGAGCGGCTCACCGAACGCGTCGACGAGGGCACCGTCACCGCCGAGGACGTCACGGCCGCCACGACCATCGAGGAGCTCGCCACCACGGTGCGCGACTACCTCGAGGGCGGCAGGGTCGACGGGTTCGTGCGGACGATCCGCCCTCCACAGGACGGGCCAAAAGGTAAGCGCAGCATCCCGGTGTTCGTGTTCCATGCCGCCGGCGGGTCGACCGTGGTCTACGAGCCGCTGCTCAAGCGGCTGCCTGCGGACACCCCGATGTACGGCATCGAGCGTGTCGAGGGCTCCATCGAGGAGCGGGCCCGCGAATACGTGCCGAAGCTGCTCGAGATGCACAAGGGGCCGTTCATCCTGGCGGGCTGGTCGCTGGGCGGCGTGCTGGCCTACGCGTGCGCGATCGGCCTGCGCGAGGCGGGCGCGGACGTGCGGTTCGTCGGACTCATCGACGCCGTGCGGCCCGGTGAGGAGATCCCGCGGACGCAGGAGGAGACCCGCAAGCGTTGGGACCGCTACGCCCGGTTCGCCGAGCGCACCTTCAACGTCGAGGTGCCCGAGATCCCCTACGAGGAGCTCGAGAAGCTCGACGACGAGGGCCAGGTCCGGTTCGTCCTCGACGTCGTCAGCCAGAGCGGGGTGCAGATCCCGGGCGGCATCATCGAGCACCAGCGCACCTCGTATCTGGACCAGCGGGCCATCGACCTCGCCGAGATCAAGCCGTACGACGGGCACGTCACGCTGTACATGGCCGACCGCTACCACGACGACGCGATCTATTTCGAGCCCGCATACGCCACCCGCAAGCCCGACGGCGGCTGGGGCGAGTTCGTCACCGATCTGGAGATCGTCCCGATCGGGGGTGAGCACATCCAGGCGATCGACGAGCCGTACATTGCCAAGGTGGGCGCACACATGAGCGAGGCGATCAACCGGATCGAGAGCGAGGCCAAGTGAGCACGGAAGCACCATCCGCTGCGTTGTCCCCCACCCACCAGCAGACCACCGCCGAGAAGCTCGCCGAGCTGCGCGAGAAGCTCGAGCTGGCCAAGGATCCCGGCGACGAGAAGGCCAAGGCGCGACGCGACCGCAAGGGGTTGCCCAGCGCGCGTGCCCGCATCCACTCGCTGCTCGATCCGGGCAGCTTCCTCGAGATCGGCGCCCTGGCCAAGACGCCCGGCGATCCGAACGCGTTGTACGGCGACGGTGTCGTCACCGGACACGGCACCATCAACGGCCGCCCGGTCGGGGTGTTCAGCCACGACCAGACCGTGTTCCAGGGCTCGGTCGGCGAGATGTTCGGCCGCAAGGTCGCCAAGCTGATGGAATGGGTGGCCATGGTCGGCTGCCCGATCATCGGTATCAACGACTCCGCGGGCGCCCGTATCCAGGACGCGGTGACGTCGCTGGCCTGGTACGCCGAACTGGGCCGCCGCCACGAACTGCTGCGCGGACTGGTGCCGGAGATCTCGATCATCCTCGGCAAGTGCGCGGGCGGCGCGGTGTATTCGCCGATCCAGACCGATCTGGTGGTCGCGGTGCGCGACCAGGGCTACATGTTCGTCACCGGCCCCGACGTGATCAAAGACGTCACCGGTGAGGACGTGTCGCTCGACGAACTGGGCGGCGCCGACGCGCAGGCCCGCTACGGCAACATCCACCAGGTCGTCAACGACGAGGCCGAGGCGTTCCAGTACGTCCGCGACTATCTGGCGTTCCTGCCTGCCAACACCTTCGACGACGCGCCGGTGGTGAACCCCGGCCTGGAGCCCGAGATCACGCCGCATGATCTCGAGCTCGACACGATCGTGCCGGACGCCGACAACATGGCCTACGACATGCACGAGATCCTGCTGCGGATCTTCGACGACGGCGACGTGTTCGACGTCGCGGCCAACCAGGGTCAGGCCATCATCACCGCCTTCGCGCGGGTCGACGGCCGCTCGGTGGGCGTGGTCGCCAACCAGCCGATGTACCTGTCGGGTTCGATCGACAACGAGGCGTCCGACAAGGCCGCCCGGTTCATCCGGTTCTGTGACTCCTACAACCTGCCGCTGGTCTTCGTCGTCGACACTCCGGGCTTCATGCCGGGCGTCGAACAGGAGAAGGGCGGCATCATCAAGCGCGGCGGGCGGTTCCTCAACGCCGTCGTCGAGGCCGACGTGCCGAAGGTGACCATCACCATCCGCAAGTCCTACGGCGGCGCGTACGCGGTGATGGGGTCCAAGCAGCTCTCGGCGGACCTGAACTTCGCCTGGCCGACCGCACGCATCGCGGTGATCGGCGCCGAGGGAGCGGCGCAGCTGCTGGTGAAGCGGTTCCCGGATCCCACCGCACCCGAGGTGCAGAAGATCCGCGCCGACTTCATCGAGGGCTACAACCTCAACATGGCAACGCCGTGGATCGCCGCCGAACGCGGCTTCATCGACGCGGTCATCGAACCGCACGAGACCCGGCTGCTGCTGCGTAAGTCCATGCGCCTGCTGCGGGACAAGCAGATCCAGCGGGTACAGCGCAAACACGGTCTGACGCCGATCTGAGTCGGCCGAACCCCACGCGGGGAGCCTTCGGCGAAGTGGCCATTAGGATCTGGTGATGCCACTCACAGAAGGCGAGGTGATCGCCGGCTACACCGTCGTGCGGTCGCTGGGCGCGGGCGGCATGGGTGAGGTCTATCTCGCGCAGCATCCCCGGCTGCCCCGCAGGGATGCGCTCAAGGTGTTGTCGACGGCGGTGAGCACCGACGACGAGTACCGGCAGCGGTTCCTGCGGGAGGCCGAGATCGCCGCCACGCTGTGGCATCCGCACATCGTCGCGGTGCACGACCGCGGCGACCACGAGGGCCGGCTGTGGATCTCGATGGACTTCGTCGAGGGCACCGACGCGGCACGATTGCTCGCCGAGCGGTATCCGAACGGCATGCCGGCCGCCGACGTGCTGCGCATCATCACCGCGGTCGCCGGGGCGCTGGACTACGCCCACCAGCGCGGGCTGTTCCACCGCGACGTCAAACCGGCCAACATCCTCATCGCCGACCCCGGTTCGCCGCATGAGCGCGTGCTGCTGGCCGACTTCGGTATCGCGCGACGGGCCGACGACACCGGCGCTCTTACCGGCACGAACATGACGGTCGGGACCGTGGCGTACGCCGCGCCGGAGCAGTTGCTGGGCCAGCCGCTGGACGGCCGGGCCGACCAGTACGCGCTGGCCGCGACGGCCTACCAGCTGCTGACGGGCCGTCCGCTGTTCCAGCATTCCAATGCCGCGGTGGTGATCAGCTCACACCTGACGGCCGACCCGCCGCCGATCGGCATCGTGCGGCCCGAGCTGTCGGGGCTCGGACCGGTGTTCGAGCGGGCGCTGGCGAAATCGCCGGACCAGCGGTTCGAACACTGCATCGACTTCGCCCACGCACTCCATCACCACATCGGGACGGAGGATGCGACGGGTCCGACGGTCTCGGCGAAAGCCGCATCCCCACCCCGGCAGCCGCAGCTGGCGACGCCGCGCGGGGCGCACCGGGGCTGGCTGGTCGGTGCCGGCGTGTTGGCCGTGGTGGCGATCGGCGCGGCCGCGGCGGCCGCCTGGCTGATGGGCCGCGACAGCGACAGGGCGGCCGCGCCGACCGCGCCCTCGGTTCCCGTGGTGGTGATCGGTGCGAACTGCTCGACGATGGGCGCCGCGGGGGTCACCGAGACCGGAGCGCAGGCGTACTGCGCCGAGCTGACCGACACGAACAAGATGATCTGGTCGAAGTACGAGGGACAGTTCGACAGTCCCTCCGTGCCCACCGGAATGGACCCCAGAGAGGCCAACGTGCGGGTCTGCATGGAGCAGACCCACCAGTCGGCGCAGGACTGCTCCCAGGACATCGACCAGCAGAACGCGACCCCGCAGAGCTAGCGTCTACGGCTTGAAGCGCATCGGCCCCGGGCTCCACAGACCCGAATGCGTGGCCTCACCGAGGGAGATCTCGGCCGGCTGCGCGTCGACGATCGTGTCGAAGCGGCGCAGCGACCCCCAGTCCTGACCCCAGTCGTCGGACAGGTACGTCGACATGACCGACGCCCGCAGCAACAGGTCGGTGACGCCCAGCAGACCGCCGTTCTGGCCGTCCTGCCAGGTGTCGGTGCTCTGCAGCTTGGCGTAGTAGTCGGGCGAGATCCGGAACTTCGGGATCTCGGTGACACCGTTGGCGTGCAGCATCGGCTGCTGGCACGGGAAGGCCAGCCCGACCGCCCAGTCCAGTAGCACCGGCTCGGTCGAGCCGACGTACTCCTGTACCGAGCGCACCTCGGGCACCCGCGGCGGCGTCACCGCGATCCAGTCACCCTGCCCCAGCGAGAGGTCCTCGGCGATGACGCGGACGGCGACGGCGTCGTTCGGGATCTGCTTGCGCGGGTAGCGCAGGTTGCGCCAGGACGGTGTGGGGCCGATGTCGTACGGGCTGACGCGGCCGGCGGGCGCCGGCGCCCCGTCGGGGCCGCGCGTCGCGTACTCCAGTTCGACCGTCTGACCCGAGGTGAAGGCGTTGGCGACGCTGGTGCCCGCGATCGTGCCGGCCGCGGTGATCGCGACGAGGGGATGCGCATCGTCGGCGGGTGGCAGTTCGTACCAGGCCGAGGCGAGCTTGCTCTCCTGCTGCGGCCCGGTCGAATACGTGCCCGCCACCGGGACGCGTGCCGGGTCCAGCCCGTAGGGCAGCGGCACCGTCGAACCGTTGACGCCCGGCCGGGACAGCTTGACCGGTTTGGCCCAGTCGTAGTCGGTGCCCGGCTGGGGATTGTTCAGCCGGATGGCCTCGGCGATGATCCGGTCCGGAACACCGTTGGGTGTGAAGCCCGTCGGATCGGTGCCGCCGAGGGGTCCCAGCGGGCCGTACCGCCCAGGTAGCGGCCGCAGGAACCCGTCGTTGGAGTCCGGCTCGACGAGCACGTCGTCGGCCAGTCCGCAGCCGCCGGCGAACGCGCGGATGTTGGCCCAGCCGTTGGAGTAGGTCGGATATTGGCGGATCACGCCGATCGCCATGCTCGCCACCATGAACAGGACCATGAAACCGGCGGCGATCGGGATCGGCGCCCTGGTCAGCACGTCGACCACGCGGGACTCCCGCTTGGCACCCACGTGCAGCAGGAACGCCCACAGCGCCGCGATCCCGCACAGGACGAACAGCACGGTGCTGGCCGTCACGCCGCCGAGCTGCGGCACCGACGTGTTGAAGGGCACCCCGAAGTTCGAGACGTACCACCAGCCGTTGGTCGAGGCGAAGCACATCGCCAGCACGAACAGCACGGCGGCCAGGAACGTCATCCGGTTGCGCGCCGACCGCAGCACCACCGGGCTCACCAGTACCGTGGCCAGCGCCGCCATCGCACCCCCCACCGCGGCGAACAGACCGAAGTGGTGGATCCACTTGGTGGGGGTGAACATCAGGAAGAAGATCGTGGCGAAGATGACGCCCATCAGCCGCCAGGCCGGGCCCCGCGCGACGCCGGGCACCCGCTTGCGGCGCAACATGATGAACAGCGACGAGAACAGGCACAGCGCGGTGAACAGGAATGCCATCCGGCGCGCGATCGCGCCGTCGACGGTCGGCAGGATCAGGTAGTAGTAGCGCAGGTTCTCGGTGTACCACTCCTGGCTGGGCCCGATCGCGGTGCGGATCTTGGTGGCCTCGAGCACGGTCGCCAGCGTCTGATCGGCGAACACCACCGCCAGCACCACGGTGCCCGCGGCCAGCAGCGGCGCGATCAGCGGCCAGGTGCCGACCAGTTGGCGGCGCCGCATGACGATCCGCAGGATCGGTCGGCCGCCGGCCAGCAGTGCCGCGACCGCGATCAGTCCGGTCGGCTGGATGCCGAGGGTGAACGCCGCGGAGGCGATCGCGAGCGCGGCGGGGGTGAGCCGGCCCGATGTCACCGCGCGTTCGATCAGCACGTATGTGATCAGTGCACCGGTGGCGATCTGGCCCTCCGGGCGCAGGCCGTTGTTGAACGGCATCCACGCGCCCAGCAGTACGAGGCCGGCCGCCCACAGCGCCGGGCGGCTGGCGATCACCGCGGGTCCGAGCCGCGGCAGCACCTCACGGGAGAGCAGCAGCCAGCAGACGATCGAGCAGATCAGGTCGGGCAGCCGTATCCAGATGCTGGCGGTGCTCACGTGCGTCATCAACGCCAGCACGTTGTAGTACCAGCCGAACGGATCCTCCGGGCTGCCGAACCAGCGGAAGTAGTTCGACATGTAGCCGGCGTGGTCGGCGACCCGGGCCATCTGCAGGATGTAGCCGTCGTCGGAGGAGTTCGCGCCGATCACATACCAGATCGCGAAGCCGCCCAGCACGACGCCGTCCACGGCGGTCAGCGTGCGCCAGCGGGTCGGGATCAGACGGTGCATCCGCCTGCCGTCGAGGCGGTCCAGTCGCCACAGCGCGAGCAGGGCGATCGCGGTGCACACGATCGACAGCAGGATCGCGGCCAGCTTCAGCGCCGTCGGCTGGGTGGTGTAGCGGGTGTCGATCTCGGCGGAGAACGACATGCCCGGCGGTGCCGGACCGGTGAGGTCGGTGAAGACGCCGACGATCGCCGGCCGCAGATTCGGGTCGGCGTAGCCGGTGCGCTGCGGCTGTCCTGCGTTCTCTCCGGAGTCCTGGGTCAGCCCGACGAAGTCGGCGTACGTCCCGTCCAGGTTCGAGGTGATGTCGATGCGCTCGCAGCCGCCGCCGGCGACGCGGTCCCGTTCGACGCTGGCCACCACCACGTTGCGCACGATCACGTCGACCCGGGAGTCGTTGACGGTGACCAGCATCGCGTTCAGCGCGGCGTCGCGGCCCTCGGCGGGTGCGGTGCCCAGCACCAGGCCACCGTCGGCGGGCATGCCGCGGACGACCTCGCACGGGATGGACGCGGTCAGGCCCACCGGCGACAGCGACATCAGCGGGGCGGTGAGGTTGTCGAGCCGGTTCTGCTGGGGCCAGTTCAGCGTCGCGGTGGTCTGGGCGACCGGCAGCAGCGGCACCGCGACCGCGGCGATGAAGCCGAGCAGCCCGGCGATCGTGGCGACCCAGCGTGCGATCCTCACGTCCTTGGCGGCCGCGTTCACGGCTTCGGCTGGTTTGCTGCCGTTCTCTTCGTTCACGGCAGGGCCCTGATCGGTCCGCCGCGGCTCCAGCCGAACACTCGCGTCGACCCTTCCTCGATGACGGCGTCGGGCGCCTCGTCGGCGGGCACCACCCGCAGATAGCGCTCCAGCGAGCCCCAGTCCCGGTACCAGTCGCCGGACAGATACGTCGGGATGGACTCGGTGCGCAGCAGCGCCTGGATGAACAGGAACGGACCACCGTCCTCGGCCGCCTGCCACTGGTTCGACGACACGACGATCTGCTTGAAGTTCGGCATGATCCGGTACTCGGGCAGTTCGGCGATGCCGAGGCGTTCGGCGAACGGCCGCTGGCAGGGGAAGTTGGCGGCGGTGGCGATGTCCATCAGCACCGGGGTCTGCGGACCCAGGAACGCATCGGCGGTCTCCAGCACCGGCACCCGCGGCGGGGTGAACGCGAACCACTGGTCTTCGGACAGGTTCGGGTCGTCGGCGACGATGCGGGCCACGTTGGCCTCCGGCGGCGCCCAGGCCAGCGGGAAGCGCAGGTTGCGCCACGCCCGCTGGTTGAAGATGTCGATCGGCTGGACCTCGCCGAGGGCCTGGTAGGACCCGTCGGGCCGGTGTACACCCCACTGCAGTTTCAGCGACTGCCCGTAGTTGAACGAGCCGTCCTCGTTGTACCACCAGATCGCGCCCGCGGCGGCGACGGTGACCAGCGGCCGGTCCGGGGTGCGCGGCGGCAGCTGGTACCAGGCCGAGGTGGCCTTGGCCGCGACGGTGTTCTCGTCGAAACTGCCCATCACCGGGGTGGTGTCGGGGTCGAGCCCGAACGGCAGGAACACCCGCGATCCGTTGACGCCTTCGGGTCCGTAGCCGCCGCCGGTGCCCGCGGCGAAGCCGACACCGATGTTCGGCTTGTCGACCGGTCCGTCGGTGTTCGGGGTGCCGGGGTTGGCGCCCACGGGTTCGGCGGGTTCGAGGGTGTCGCTGACGCCGTTGGGGGTGAAGCCGACGGGATCCTCACCGCCCAGCGGGCCGTACTCGCCGAACCGCTGACCGGGGACCGGCGTGAGCATGCCTGCGTTGGTGTCGGCTTCGACCAGGACGTGGTCGGCCATGCCGCAGCTGGGTCGCGACGAACCCGTCAGGCCCAGCGCGGACAGGTTCGCCTCGCCGATCGTGTAGACGGGGTAGCGGCTCACGGTCGCCTTGAGCATCGACCCGAGCTCGAGCACCACCATGATGACCGCGACGACCAGCAGCGGGGTGGACGCCAGCGCGCGGTTCCGTCCGGTGTCGGCGACCTGGGTGTGGCCGGCGTAGTCCATGCGGAAGTGCAGCCAGCCCGCGAGCAGACCGGACGCGATGGCCAGCACCAGGAAGATCGTGGTGACCGGGAAGCCGACGATCACCGGCTGCTTGTCGAACCACGGCACGCCGTAGTTGGCGTTGTAGAACCAGCCGTTGATCCCCGACGTCGCCCACGCCAGCACGAACAGCAGCGCGGTCACATACAGCGCGAGGTTGCGTCGGCTGTGCAGCCCGACGCGGGCGAACGCGAACGCCGTCACCCCGCCGAGCGCCCCGGCCAGCCCGGCGAACGCACCGAACTGCACCGCCCACTTGGTCGGCGTCAGCGTCAACAGCAGCAGACCGAATCCGGTGGTGCCGACCAGCCGCCACACCGGCCCGTTGACGGCGCCGGGCAGGCTGCCGCGGCGCAGCAGTACGGCGATCAGGCCGAACAGGCACAGCAGCAGGATCAGCACCGAGAACCGCCGGGCCAGTGACCCGTCGACGCTCTCCTCGACGGTCAGGTAGTAGTAGCGCAGGAACTCCTGGTACCAGGGGATGGTCGGTCCCACGACGTACTTGATGCGGATCGACTCACCGACGGTGGCCAGCGTCTGGTCCCGGAAGACGACCACGAACAGCAGCGAGGCGGCGGCCGCCAGCGGCGCCAGCGACGCGAGCAGCCCGCCGGCCGGCCGGCGCAGCGCGATCAGGTGGGTCACCGGCCTGGCCCCGACCAGCAGGGGTGCCAGCGCGACCAGCCCCTGCGGTGCCAGCGTCACCGAGAACACGGCGACGACGATGCCCACGGCGTAGGGCCACAGCCGCCGGGTACCGACCGTCTGCTCCACCAGGATCCACACCAGCGTCACGGCGAACGCGATGAGTGGTTCTGGCCGCAGGCCGTTGTTGAACGGCAGCCACGCCGCCAGGAACACCGCACCCGCGGTCAGCACCGCAACCCGGTTGCGGGCCACGCGGCGTCCCAGCCGGGGCAGCACGGCGCGGCTGACCACCAGCCAGGTGGCGATCGCGGCGGCGGTGGCGGGCAGTCGCAGCCAGACGCTGTCGGTGCTGATGGACGCCATCTGCGACAGCACGCTCTGATACCAGTCGAACGGTGCCTCGGTCGCCCCGAAGTAGCGGTAGTAGTTGGCGGTGTATCCGGCCTCGCCCGCGATCCGGGCAATGGTGGTGTTGTAGCCGTCGTCCGAGGACTGCGCCCCGATGACGTGCCAGATCAGCAGGCCCGCGATCACCGCCGCATCGGTGAGCCAGGTCCACAGCCCGGCCCGCCAGAACCGCACGAACCCCCGCGGGACGCTGCGTCCGGCGCGGCGGTCCAGCAGCGCCAGCGCGACGATCGAGGTCACGATGCAGAGCACGCCCAGCACCATCACGATCAGCTTGAGCGCCGTCGGCGTGGTGATGAACCGGGTGTCGACGTCGATGCGGGCCCGCAAGCTCGGCTCGGGCGCCACCTCCAGGTCGGTGAACACGCCGGACACCTGCGGCCGTTTGTCGGGCGGGAGGGTGCCCGCGGCGCCGGGGATGCCGACGAAGTCCGCGCCGACCGTGCCGACGTCGGCCCACACCCGCAGCTCGCTGCACGCACCGGAGTCCACCGCCGCGCGCGGGGCGACCGCGGCGACGGTGTCGCGGAACGCGACGTAGACGACGTCGGCGTTGGCGCGGACGAACAGGCCGTTGCGCCCGGCGTCGATACCGCCGGGCGGGTTCGTGGAGAAGACCAGGCCGCCGTCGGCCGGCAGGGTGCCGATGGCCGCGCAGGGAATGGCCACGTCGAGCGCCTTGGGCGCCCCGGACACCAGCGGCGCGGTCAGGTCACCGACGAAACCGTCCTCGTTGGGTGCCTGCGGCCACAGGATCGTCGCAGTGGTCTGCTTGACCGGCAGCAGGGGCACCAGCGCACACAGCAGTACGCCCGCCAATCCCGCCAGGACGGCGATCAGGCGGGCGATGCGGTGGGCGGGCACGAGCGTCGATGGTAGGCGACGGACCTAATGACGCAGCGGCGCCGGGCTCCAGAGTCCACTGCGTGTGGCCGAACCGAGATCCAGCCGCGCCGGTTCGGCGTTCGGATAGAACGGCGTGAGCCGCTGCAGGGCGCCCCAGTCGCGGGACCAGTCGTCGCGCAGATAGGTGGGCAGCGTGGTCGGACGTGACAGCAGCTCGGTGATGCCCAGCGGTCCGCCGCCGAGGTAGTCCATCACCGGGGAGTTGGCCTCCGCGCCGAACCGGTCGGGCAGGATCCGCCACTCGGGGACCTCGATGACACCGTTGCGGTGGTTGAAGGGGCGCTGGCAGGGGAACGCCAGCCCGACCAGCCAGTCCAGCATCACCGGGTCCTGCGATCCGACGACGTCCTGCAGCGTCTGCAGCTGAGGGATGCGCGGCGGGGTCAGGGCGATCCAGTGCTGCGGCGACAGGTCGTCGTCGGTGGCGACCAGCCGGATCTGGGTCGCGTCGGCGGGGATGAGGGAAAGCGGCGCGCGCAGGTTCCGCCACGCCGGGGACGCGCCGACGTCGGCGAGGCCCAGGCTGCCGCCCGGTTCGTCGGCTTCGGCGCCCGCGTCGGTCGCCCACTGCACCTCGACCTCGCCGTAGTCGAACCGGCCCGCGGCGGCGACGGCGATCACACCGTCCTGGCTGTTGCGCTGCGGCAGCCGGTACCACGCCGACCGCAGCGTCGCCGGCTGCTGGGTGCCCGCCCGCCAGCTGCCCAGTACCGGGGTCTGCGCCGGGTCGAGGCCGAACGGCAGCTGTGCGCGCGAACCGTTGACGCCGGCCTGCGGTGTGGTGCCGCCCTCGGTGCCGGCCTCACTGCCGGCCTCGCTGTCGGCGTCGGTGTCGGCGAAGTTGGTGGCGCCGGGCTGATCGGTCACCGCGTCGGCGGAGATGTCGGCCGGGATGCCGTTGGGGCTGAAGCCCTGTGCCGTTCCCGCGCCGAGCGACATCCCCACCGGCACCCCGATGGGTTGCAGCACACCGGCATTCGGGTCCTGCTCGACCATGACGTCCTCGGCCAGGCCGCAGGTCTTGCCGGTCAGCGCCTCGAGGTTGGACCGCCCGACACTCCAGGCCGGATACTGGTGGATCATCGCCATCGTCAGCGAGACGACCTCGAAGGTGACCACCACCCAGGCGGCGATGGCCAGCGGGCTCTGTACCGCCGTCTGCAGTCGCCGCCGCCGGGTGACCGGCGGTGAGGTGTCGCGCCCGGAGAAGTGGAACCAGGCCGCCGCCAGCAGGGCGAGCACCGAGCAGCCCAGCAGCAGCGTGGTGAACCCGAAACCGGCTTCGGGGAACGAATTGCTCCACGGCACACCGAAATTGGACACGTACCACCAGCCGTTGACGGTGGCGAACGACAGCGCCGCCACGAACAGCACGGTGGCGGCGAACATCGCCCGGTTGCGCCGTGAGCGCATCGCGTACGACGCGACGGCGACGGCGGCCAGCGCGCCGAGCGATCCGGCCAGGCCGGCGAACACGCCGAAGTGATGCGTCCACTTGGTCGGGGTGAACATCATCGCCAGGAACGAGATGATCGTGATACCGACGATGCGCCGGCTGGGCCCGGCCGCGGTGCCGGGGATGCGGCCCTTGCGCAGTGTCATCGCAACCGACACCGCGAGCGCGAGCAGCAGCGTGAGCACGGCGAAACGGCGCGCCACCGATCCGTCCGGACTGGTGGTGAACAGCCGCGAGTAGCGGATGTGTTCGTCGAACCAGGCCAGACTGGGCCCGACCGAGGATTTGAAGCTGCTGGCCTGCAGTTCGCCGACCAGCGTCTGGTCCCGGAAGATCAGGATCGCGGTGAGCGTGCCCGCCGCCAGGATCGGTGCCAGCAGCGCCAGGTAGCCGAACCGGGAGACGTGGCGCGCCACAATGGTCTTCAGCGGGCCGATGGCGACCAGCAGTGCGCCGACGGCGGCGATTCCGGTGGGGCCGGAGAACAGCGTGAGCGCACCGATGATGATCGCGACGGCGACGGGCAGCAACCGGCTGGTGGCCACCCCCCGCTCGACCGAGCACCAGGTGAGCAGGATGCCCAGGGCGATGATCGGTTCCGGGCGCAGACCGTTGTTGAGCGGCAGCCAGAACGCCAGGAACATCCCGGCGGCCGTCCACGCCGCGGCGCGGTTGTTCTTCACCGCGTGGCCCAGCCGGGGCAGCACCTCCCGGGAGATCAACCACCAGCAGGCCAGCGCCATCACCAGGGTCGGCAGCCGCATCCACACGCTGGCGGTGCTGACGTGGGCCCACAGCGCGAGCAGGTCGTAGTACCAGCCGAACGGCGCCTCGGGGGTGCCGAACCAGCGGTAGTAGTTGGCCATGTAGCCGGCGTTCTCCGACACCCGCGCCATGGTGAGGATGTAGCCGTCGTCGGCGGTGTTGGCGCCGACGAAGTGCCACCACACCAGCACCGCGGCGACCAGGCCGTCCAGCGGCCGCAACGACCACCAGCGGGCCGGCAGGAAACGGCGGTGCCGCATTCCGTCGGCGGTGTCCAGGACGTGCAGTGCGCCGAGGGCGAGCAGCGTCAGCACCACGCCGACGATCATCACGAGCAGTTTGAGCAGCGTCGGGGAGCTGCTGTAGCGGGAGTCGACGGTGGCGGAGAACTGCAGGCCCGGCGGCGCGGGACCGGACAGGTCGGTGAAGACGCCGACGATCTGTGGCCGGAAGTCGTAGCCTCCGCGCTCGCCGCGCAGCGGCTGACCCGGGGCCTCGCCCGGCTCCACGTCGTCAGGGCCTTTCACCAGGCCGACGAATTCACCCGTCACCTGCTCGGCCCTCGCGGTGAACACCAACTCGCGGCAGTCCGGGCCGAGCACCTCGGCCAGCGGCGCGCTGACCACGGGGGTGTTGCGGACGATGACGAGCAGATCGTTGTTGACGCGTTCGATGAGCAGCCCGCGGTCGATCGCCTTGGGGGCCTGCTTGGGCACGGTGGACAGCAGGACGTTGCGTCCGCCGGCCAGCCCCGCGGCGGCCTGGCACGGCACGGTGATGGTCAGATCGGTCGCGACGTATCCGATCAGCGGGGCGTCAACACTGCGCAGCACGCCGTCCTGCGGCCAGTTCAACTCGACCGTCGTTTGCTTGACCGGCAGCAGCGGGGTCGCCAACGCCATGACCGCGCCGAGCAGCCCCGCGACGATCGCGATCAGACGTGCGGTGCGGTGGTTGCTCCCGGGCAGGGTCGGCAGGTCGGCAACCCTTGAGCTCACGGGGCTAGATGGTAACCGGCCGTTTCCGGCGTCAGCCATCGACCGGTTTGCGAATGGCCAGCACGAACGGACCGATGTCGCTGACGTCGAAGCGCGGATCCTCGAACAGCGCCGCGTCGAGCGCCACCTGATACCGCTTGACGTTGGGATCGTTGGGGTAGACGTCGGTGGCCAGGCGCAGCGTGTAGGAGTCCGCCGCGCCGCGCCGCATCAGGAACACCGTGGGTGGTTCCCAGGGCAGCGCATCGAGGGCATCGATGAACTGGTCGGGGGTCGACAGCATCCCCCAGCTCTCGATGGCGTCGGCGCGCGCGTCGAACTGGGCCAGCGGGTTGGCGTAGTGCGATGTCAGACCCTGGAAGCCGTAGTAGGGGTAGTACGACAGGAAGCTGTAGTCGGCGGTGAGCACCACGATCTCGCTGCGCGGACGTCCGGTGACCTCGACGATCTTCTCGTCGACCTCCCGGTAGAAGCGTTCGGAGCCCGGCGGCCTGCGGTCGGCGCGCTGGCCGTAGCCGTCGGTGTCGGTGTAGGCGACGGTGATGTCCGAGCGCAGCACGTCGGGGATGTCCTGGCTGAATGTCAGCGCACCGATCGCTCCGATGGCGCCCGCGGTCACCAGCAGCCGCCTGCTGGAGAAGCTGTCGGCCAGCCCGCGCGCCGCCTCCACGAACCCGAACGCGCCAGCCGCGGCGAGCAGCACCACCAGCGTCGGCTGCAACCGGAACGACAGCAGGGTGGTGCCGGCCAGGGTGGCGAGCATCGACAGCAGCGCCCACCCGTAGACCGCAAGAACCGCCACGGCCAGCGCGCCCGCCCGCGTCGAGGTCCTGGCCCGCACCGCCAGCCAGACGGTGCCCACCAGGCAGAGCGCACCGAGCAGCGTGAAGCTCAGCATCGGGAAGGACAGCACCGCGCCGTCGTCGGGCAGATAGTGCATGGCGGTGCCGCTCTCGGCGGGGGTGCCCTTGACGGCGGCCAGCATGAACGGCCCCCAGCCGATGAGTCCGATGGCGCCGCCGATGACGGCGATCACCAGCACCCGCAGCAGCGGTTCCCACGACCGCCGCGCGGTCGCCACGGTCACCGCCATGATCGCCAGCGTGAACGCGGCATAGCCCAGCAGCAGCGTGTAGAACAGCGCCGCGACGCCGAGGAAGATCCCGACCGCAACGACCGCCGCCCAGCCCCGTTCACGTCCGCGCGCCCGCAACCCCGACCACGCCAGCACGAACACCGGCGGCAGCAGCACCGCGATGATCGCGGCGTACGGCTCGGCAGGTGAATAGGCCAGCATCACCGCGGTGGTCGCCGCCGTCACGATCAGCGCATAGCTGAACCGGATCATCGCCGCCCACAGCACGAATGCGAGCACCACGGCGACGGTGATCGAGATGATCGACCACGGCTTGAACATCTCCCACGCCGGCGTCCCGGTGAGCGCGGCCAGCCGGCCGCCCAGCCAGAACCAACCGGGCGGATAGAACGGTGGGAGACCGTAGTAGGTCATGTCGTGCAGGCCCGCGGTGTCGGCGAACCGGGTCAGGTACTCGGTGCGGAACTGCTGATCGACCGAGATGCCGAACAGGTAGAGCCTGGTGGCGCCCAGCGGCATCGCCAGCGTGACGACGGAGAACCCGGCCAGGAACACCGTCGCGGCCAGCCAGGCCAGGTGTCTGCGGCCCAGGCGGTAGATCCATCCGGCGGCCACCAGCCCGGCCAGCGTGCCGAACTGACCGACGGTGGTGAGGGCGTGCAGCTGGTTCGACGAGTTGTACGCCGGCCACTCGACCCGCGCGATGGCCGCCATCGCCACGGCGGCCAGCGTGGCGGCGATGAGCGCCGCCACCACCATCTGGCTCGCCGTGGCCAGTACCCGCGTCCTCACCGGAGACTAGATGGGCAGCTTGCGGAAGATCGGCCGCGGGATGTGGCGCAGCACCATCATCACGTACCGGAACGCCCCTGGCGCCCAGACCAGGTCCTTGCCCTTGGCCGACGCGGTGACCGCCAGTTCGGCGACGTACTCCTTGTCGACGGTCAGCGGTGCTTCCTTGACGTGTGCGCTCATCCGGGTCCGCACCTGTCCGGGTCGGATCACCAGGACGTGAACGCCGTACTCGCGCAACGCCTCTCCGAGGCCGAGGTAGAAACCGTCGAGGCCGGCCTTGGTGGAGCCGTACACGAAGTTGGACCGGCGCACCCGTTCACCGGCCGCCGAACTCATCGCGATGATCTGCCCGTACCCCTGTGCGCGCATCTTCTCGCCGAGCAGCACGCCCACCGAAACCGCTGCGGTGTAATTTATTTCGGCGATCTGCACGGCCTTGCGCTGGTTCTGCCACAGTTCCTCGGCGTCTCCGAGTAGACCGAACGCGACGATCGCGACGTCTACATCGCCGCCGGCCCAGGCCTGTTCGATCACATCGGGGTGGCTGTCGGTCTGGACCGCGTCGAAGTCGACGACCTCGACCGATTTCGCACCCGCGGTACGCATCTGGGCGACCGCGGCGTCGCGGCCCGGATCGTCGGGCAGGGCGGCGAGCACGATGCGGGCTGGCGCGGTGCGCAGATAACGCTCGCAGATCGCGAGCCCGATCTCCGAGGTGCCGCCGAGCAGCAGGATGGTCTGGGGATTACCGACGGCGTCGATGACCACTAGAGGAGCTCCAAGCGTCGGGCCATGTCGGAGGCGAACACGCCGTCGGGGTCGACCGCGCGGCGCACGGCGATCCATTCGTCGATGCGCGGGTACATGGCGTGGAAGGTTTCGGCGGTGGTGCGGGAATCCTTGGCGGTGTAGAGCCTGCCGCCGAACTCCAGCACCCGCTGGTCGAGGCCGTTGACGAAGTCGCCGAGCCCCGGCTTGATCGGGAAGTCCACGCAGACGTTCCACCCGGGGATCGGAAAGCTCAGTGGCGCGTCGTTTCCCGGGCCGAAGAGCTTGAACACGTTGAGGAACGAGTAGTGCCCCGAATGCTGGATGTCGAGGATGATCGCCTTGAACTCGTCGACCGCCTCGGTCGGCACCACGAACTGGTATTGCAGGAACCCGTTCGATCCGTAGGCGCGGTTCCACTCTCCGAACATGTCGAGCGGGTGGTAGAACTGCGTCAGGTTCTGGATCTTGCCGCGGTAGGTGCCGGACTTGCGGTACCAGAGTTCGCCGATCGGGCCGAACGTCCACTTGTTGGCCAGGCCGTTGGGAAACACGTCGGGCAACGTCAGCAGTTGCGGCGCATCGAATTTCAGCGGGTCGCGACGCAACTTCTTCGGCAGCTGGTCCAGGGTGGCCAGCGATCCGCGGGAGATCGCCGCCCGGCCCAGCTTCGGCGGCGCGCTGATGGCGTCGAACCAGGCGCTGGAATAGCTGTAGTTCGCCTCGCTGCCGTCGCTGTGGAAGGCGATCGTCTCGTCGAGGCTGGCGGTGACGTCGCCGTCGGCGATGAAGTAGGCCGTCTCGGTGGGGGTCATCTCGATCGTCGCCCGCAGGATGATGCCGGTCAGGCCGTTTCCGCCGACGGTGGCCCAGAAGAGTTCGGATTCGGCGCCGTTGGGCGTGATGCGCCGGACCGTGCCGTCGGCGGTGAGCAACTGCATCGAGCGCACGTGGTTGCCGAAGCTGCCCGCGCTGTGATGGTTCTTGCCGTGGATGTCGCAGGCGATGGCGCCGCCCACGGTGACCTGGCGGGTACCGGGCAGCACCGGCACCCACAGACCCATCGGCAGCGCAGCGCGCATCAGCTGGTCGAGGTTCACCCCGGCGTCCACGTCGACGAGGGCGTTGTCGCTGTCGATGGTGTGGATGCGGTTCAGTGCGGTCATGTCGACGACCAGGCCACCGCCGTTCTGGGCGTTGTCGCCGTAGGAGCGTCCGAGCCCGCGGGCGATCACCCCGCGTTCCGGGTCGTCGGCGACCCTGGCCACCGCCTTGGCGATCACCTCGGGGTCTGGCGTCGACAGCACCTTCGCGACGGTGGGCGCCGTACGCGCCCACCCGGTCAGCCGCCGGGTCGTGGTCTCCAACATCGTGACGAGGGTACCGCCCGCGTCTAAGCCCACCGGAAGATCACCACACGCTGGACGACGAAGTTGATCACCGTCGCGGTCCCCTGAGCGATGACGAACGCGACGGGCACCCGCCAGGACTTGTCGTCCCAGGCCATGTAGAAGACGTAGTTGATACCGACCTGCACCGCGTAGGTGGTGGCGTAGAGCGCGCACACCGCGATGAAGCGGCCCCGGCTCGGCGGGGCCTGGAACGTCCATCGGCGGTTGATCAGATATGCGGTGGTGGTGCCGGCGACGAAGCTCAGCGTCTTGGCGAGGTTGACGTGCAGGCCGGCCTCGAGCAGCAGCACGTAGAGACCGAAGTCGACGATGGCCGACAGCCCACCGGTCAGCAGGAATCGCCAGACCTGTGTGGTCAGCGACAGGTTGGGCGACATCGGGGGCTCGGCCACCCGGGCAGCTTACGGCGGCGCGCTCACCGTGCCAGGCCAGACGCCGCCAGGACGGCGGCAAGCGCCTCGACCGCCGCGCCGAACCCGTGCTCGGCGGGGGTGCCGAAGCCGACGATGATGCCGTCGGGGCCGGGTACGTCCGGCCCGGCTGCCGGATGGCGCATCAGCGCCAGCCCCGAGCACGCGATCCCGGCCTCACCGGCACGACGCAGGACGACCGATTCGGCGCCGTCGGGCAGCGTCAGCAGCAGGTTGTGTCCGGCGGCCAGTCCACGGACCTCGACGTCGAACCGGGCCAGTGCCTCGACGAGCATGTCGCGCCGTCGCCGGTAGCGGATCCGCATCCGGCGGATGTGGCGGTCGTACTGGCCGCCGCGGATGAACTCGGCCATCGTCAGCTGCGCGATGGCGTCGACGTAGAACTGTTCGCCTCCCGCGGCGGCGATGACCGGTTCGACGAGGTCGTCGGGCAGCGCCAGCCACCCCAGCCGCAGCGCCGGGGCCAGGCTCTTGCTGGCCGACCCCAGGTAGACGACACGGTCGGGCGCGAGGCTCTGCAGCGCGCCGACGGGCTGGCGGTCGTAGCGGAACTCTCCGTCGTAGTCGTCATCGATGATGACGCCGCCGCTGCGCTGCGCCCACTCCACAGCCGCGGTGCGGCGGGCGGGGTGCAGCGGCATACCGTGCGGGCTGTGGTGCGCGGGGGTGAGCAGTGCGGCGGGCACGTCGAGCGCGTCGAGTTCGGCGATGATCGCGCCGTGGTCGTCGAGTCCGATCGGCACCGTCGACCCACCGAGTGCGGCGATGGCGTCGCGGAAGATGTACAGCCCGTAAGCCTCCACGGCGATCGGGCGGCCGGGAGCGGTGCGGGCGAACACCCGGGTCAGCAACTCGACGCCGTGGCGCGCGCCTGCGCAGATGACGATGGTCTCCGCGCTGGTCCGGACGCCCCGAACCCGGCCCAGGTAGTCGGCGAGCGCTGCCCGCAGTTCGGGCCGGCCCCGGGGGTCGCTCATGCGCAGCGCCTCGTTCGGGGCGTTCGTTAGGGCGCGGCGCGCGGCGGCCAGCCATGCGGTGCGCGGGAATTCGGCGACGTCGGGTGATCCGGGCATGAGGTTGTGGCGCGGGGTCACCCGGGTGCCGCGGGAATGAACCGGAATCTGGTGGGCGGCGGTGTTGACGACCCAGGTGCCTGCGCCCTGGCGCGATGCGAGCCAGCCCTCGGCGACCAGTTCGGCGTAGGTGTCGGCCACGGTGTTGCGCGCGATGCCGAGATCACCGGCCAGCGTGCGTGACGGCGGCAGCACGGTGCCGGGGGAGAGCCGGCCCGAGCGGACCGCCTCGCGCAGAGCGTCGATCAGCAGCTCACGAACTCCGCGCGCTCCTGGCCGGATCACCTCACGCAGGTCGAGGTGCAGGTCGCGCGCACCGGAATTGGCCCACGAAGTCACCATCTGATTGAACCAGAACTCTGGGCCGCTGGCGGCTTAGCGTTCATGTCATGACAAGCACACTGACCACCGACAAGACCGCCCGCATCTCGATGTTCAAGGCCGCGCCGGAGCTCTACGACGCGATGATGACGCTGTCGAGCGCGTCGGCCAAGGACCTCGAGCCGGAAATCGGCGAGCTCATCAAGATCCGTGCCTCGCAGATCAACCGCTGCGCCTTCTGCCTCGACATGCACACCCGCGACGCCCGCAAACTCGGCGAGACCGAACGCCGGCTGAACCTGATCGCGGCGTGGGAGGAGGCCGGTGATCTGTTCACCGAACGGGAGCAGGCGGCGCTGGCGCTGGCCGAGGCGGTCACCGAGGTCGCCACTCGCGGCCCGGTGTCCGACGAGGTGTACGCCCGTGCGGCGGCGGTATTCACCGAACGTGAACTGGCGCAGGCGATCGCGATGGCGGTGACGATCAACGCCTGGAATCGCATCAATCTCGCCGCGCCGCAGCCCCTTCCGAGGCAGTGATCAGTTGATGTATCCCGGCGGATTGGCCAGCCGGAGATCCGCGGGCTGCCTGCCGGGGCCGAGAGTGTCGCAGATTCTGACCGGCACCAGATGGGAGCTGAAGCCGCTGGGAACGTAACGGGTCGTCGCCACACAACGCTGCCAGGTGCCGTCGGGCTGAACGGGCCCGTCGCACTTGTTGATCACGTCGCCGCCGTACAGACAGCCTGCAGCGGCGGGCGGTGCTGTGGTGATCAATCCGGCGGCCATCAGCACAACAGCCGATCCGCCGACGATGCCGCGCTTCATGCTCATCGACGCTACCGCGTACCGGCCCCGCTGTTCCGAGCTTTGGCGCCGTGATCGGGTGACATCCCGTCCCCCAGCCGCCTCTGGCCGAGAGATGTTGTTTACAGGTTGCTGAAGTGGTCGTATCTTCGTATTAGGCCGGGGACCGAACGCCCGTTCGATCTTGTTGGGGTGGTTCCCATGGCTTTGAAGGCACCCGGCGGCTCGAGCGCGGCATCGGCCCACAGTCAGGGAACTGCGAGCAACGGCAG
>NZ_JAFEVR010000009.1 GCF_017352375.1 Mycolicibacterium sp. S2-37 | reverse complement strand
GCCAGAATCAAACTCTCCAAACAAAACCTCAAAAGGCAATCAGGAAAATCCGATCACAACCAGACAAAAATCTGGCAAAAAAACCACACCCCCTAAACGGGAAAAAGAAGGCGCGGCACAACAAAAAACAACAAACAAAAACCACCAAACACACTATTGAGTTCTCAAACAACACACCCGCCTCGCAGGCAACCGTGCCAGCTTAATACATCTTGCTGGAGTTGGTCAACCCTGTCCTCCGGATGTTGCGCACCCGGGGGCGGTCGGTATGTCACTACCTTACGCGCCGATGGCGCTTACCCCAAAATCCGCTGGCCAGAGGGCTAATCGGAGGAGATCTCGCCGCCTGACCGCCCGCACTCTGCTAGGCGACGCGCTCGATCTCGGCGCCCAGGCTCTTCAGGTTCTCGACGAACAGCGGGTAGCCGCGGTCAATGTGGAACACGTCGTGCACTTCGGTGTCGCCGTCGGCGACCAGGCCGGCCAGCACGAGCCCGGCCCCGGCGCGGATGTCCGACGACCACACCGGCGCACTCGACAACTGGGGAATCCCGCGCACCACGGCGTGGTGCCCGTCGGTCCGCGCATCGGCGCCCAGACGGATCATCTCCTCGACGAACCGGAACCTCGCCTCGAACACGTTCTCCGTGATCATCGAGGTTCCGTCCGCGATCGCCGCCAGCCCGATAGCCATCGGTTGCAGATCGGTCGGGAAACCGGGGAACGGGAGCGTCGCGACGTTGACCGCCTTCGGCCGCTCGTACTGCACGATCCGGAAGCCGTTGTCGTTCTGGGTGACCGTGGCGCCGGCGTCGTGCAGCTTGTGCAGGACGAGTTGCAGGTGGGCCGGATCCACCCCCGTCACAGAGATGTCGCCGCGGGTCATCGCCGCGGCGATACCCCAGGTCGCGGCGACGATGCGGTCGCCGATCACCCGATGCTCGGTCGGGTACAGCCGGTCGACGCCCCGGATCGACATGGTGGACGACCCGGCACCGGAGATCTCAGCACCCATCTGGTTGAGCATCGTGCAGAGATCGACGACGTCCGGCTCCCGGGCCACGTTGTGAATCGTCGTCACGCCCTGGGCCAGCACGGCCGCCATCAGGATGTTCTCGGTCGCCCCGACCGAGGGGAACTCCAACTGGATGTCGGCGCCGTGCAGCTGATCGGCCTCCGCGACCACACATCCGTGTTCGATGTTGCAGCGCGCGCCGAGCTGGCGCAGCCCCGCCTGGTGCATGTCGAGCGGCCGGGATCCGATCGCGTCTCCACCGGGCAGTGCCACCTTGGCGCGTCTGCACCGGCCCACCAGGGGCCCCAACACACACACCGACGCCCGGAACTGCCGCACCGCCGCGAAGTCGGCGTCGTATTTCAGTTCGTCAGGACTGGTGATGCGTACCGTGTCGCCAGCGAGTTCGACCGTGGCGCCCAGACCGCGCAGCACCTCCGCCATCAGCGGGACATCGAGGATGTCGGGGCAGTTGGTTATCGTGCTCGTGCCCTCGGCCAACAGTGACGCCGCCATCAGCTTGAGCACGCTGTTCTTCGCGCCACCGACCGCGACTTCGCCAGCCAACCGGTTTCCGCCGGTCACCACGAAACGCTCGCTCACGCGGGCAAGTGTAAACAGCGCCCTGGGCCGTGTCAGTTTCCGCAGAGATACTCGCCGATCGATGCGCGGTACGGTTCTGCCATGGCAGTGCACCTGACCCGCATCTACACGCGCACCGGCGATGACGGCACGACCGGGTTGAGTGACTTCAGCCGCGTGTCGAAAAACGATCCGCGCCTGATCGCCTACGCCGACTGCGACGAGGCGAATGCCGCGATCGGTGTGGCCGTCGCTCTCGGCGAACCTCCTGAGCAGTTGCTGACAGTGTTGCGGCAGATCCAGAACGATCTCTTCGACGCGGGCGCGGATCTCTCGACACCGGTCGTCGAGAATCCGCAGTATCCCCCGCTGCGGATCGCCCAGGACTACATCGACCGGCTGGAATCCTGGTGCGACGAGTTCAACGAGCCGCTGCCCGCCTTGAACTCCTTCATCCTGCCTGGCGGCACCGCGCTGTCCGCTCTCCTGCACGTGGCCAGGACGGTCACCCGGCGTGCCGAGCGTTCGGCGTGGGAAGCCATTGCCGCACACGGGGATACGATCAGCGTTCTGCCCGCCAAGTATCTGAACCGGCTGTCGGACCTGCTGTTCATCCTGTCGCGTGTCGCCAATCCCGGCGGCGACGTGCTCTGGCAGCCCGGTGGCACCCGACAAGATCAATAGTTGCGCCTGCGCGCCCGCGGCGACGGCCGGGACTCGAGCCACGACAGGAACGCCGTCAACGCCCCGCGGTCCAGCGCGATCTCATAGGCACGCCGGCGTTCCGGGCTGGTGTCACGCACTTCGAGCACCACGATCGCGTCGGACATGATGTCGAATTCGTCGCCACGCGGAGATCGGCGGGACACGATCTCCAGACCGCGGCGGCTCAACCGCCGGTCCGGCCACCAGCGGAAGCTGGACAGCCGGTAGAAGCCGGCCTCGCCCCCGCGGTAACGCACCACGCCGTGCCGCCAGCCATGACCACCGACGGCCGGAACATCACGCAGGATCGCTGCGGTACCGCCCACCTGCCGCAACTTCCACAACCGGTAGAACAGCGCGGCGACGACCAGCAGCAGCACGCCCACAAGCGCGACCATGCTCCACATGGACGCGCTCATGGGCGGACCGCTAGTCGATCTGGCCCAGCGCGCGAAGCCTCGCGCGACCCCTGGCAGCCGTCTCCGGGTCGTCGGATTCCGAGTCGCTCCGCGCCTTGCCTTCGTCGATCTCCGACTCCAGCGCGGCCGACTCGGCCAAGATGATCACATTCGACTCGGTCACCGACATGAAACCGCCGTCGACGGCGACACGCAGATCGTCCTCACCCTCGCGCTCGACACGCACCATCGCATCGTCGACCAGTTGGGCGACCAGCGGGATGTGACGCGGAAGGATGCCGATCTCACCGGATGTCGTCCGGGTGAACACGAACGACGCCTTGCCCGACCAGATCTCGCGCTCTACAGCGACGATCTCAACGTCCAGGTCGGCCATCGTCATTCACCCTTGTCGGAGTTGGAGTCCTTGGAGTCCTTGGAGTCCTTCGAGTCCGAATCCTTGTCGCCGTCCGAATCGCTCTTCTCGCTCGTGGGCGAGGGTGCGCCGTCCCCACCGCCGTCTTCCATCTTGGCGCCCAGGCTCTCTGCCTTCTTCTGCAGATCCTCCAGACCGCCGATGAGGAAGAACGCCTGCTCCGGCAGATGGTCGAAGTCGCCCTTGGACAGCTTGTCGAAGGCCTCGATCGTCTCCTTGAGCGGAACCGTCGAACCGGGCTGACCGGTGAACTGCTCGGCCGCCATCATGTTCTGGCTCAGGAAGCGCTCGATACGACGCGCCCGCTGCACCAGCTGCTTGTCCTCTTCGGCGAGTTCGTCGATACCGAGGATCGCGATGATGTCCTGAAGATCCTTGTAGCGCTGCAGGATCCGGATGACTTCCTGCGCCACCCGGTAGTGCTCGTCGCCCACGACCGAGGGGTCGAGGATGGTCGAGCTGGACGCCAGCGGGTCCACCGCCGGGAAGATGCCCTTCGAGAACACCGTTCGGGACAGCTCCGTGGTCGCGTCGAGGTGCGCGAACGTCGTGGCCGGGGCCGGGTCGGTGTAGTCGTCGGCGGGCACGTAGACGGCCTGCATCGAGGTGATCGAACGCCCGCGGGTCGAGGTGATGCGCTCTTGCAGCTCGCCCATCTCGTCGGCCAGCGTCGGCTGGTAACCCACCGCCGACGGCATACGGCCGAGCAGCGTCGACACCTCGGAACCGGCCTGCGTGAACCGGAAGATGTTGTCGATGAACAACAGCACGTCCTGCTGCTGCTCGTCACGGAAGTACTCGGCCATCGTCAGCGCCGACAGAGCGACGCGCATACGCGTGCCCGGCGGCTCGTCCATCTGGCCGAACACGAGCGCGGTGTCCTTGAGCACGTTCGCATCGGCGAGCTCGACCCACAGGTCGTTGCCCTCACGCGTGCGCTCACCCACGCCGGCGAACACCGAGGTGCCACCGAAGTTACGGGCGATGCGGTTGATCATCTCCTGGATGAGCACCGTCTTTCCCACGCCGGCGCCGCCGAACAGGGCGATCTTGCCGCCGCGGACGTACGGGGTCAGCAGGTCGACGACCTTCAGACCGGTCTCGAGCATCTCGGTCCGGGGCTCGAGCTCGTCGAAGGCCGGGGGCTTGCGGTGGATCGACCACTTCTCGAAGTCCTTGCCGTAGCCCGGATCGTCGAGGCAGTCGCCCAACGCGTTGAACACGTGGCCCTTGACGCCGTCGCCCACCGGCACCGAGATCGACGCGCCGGTGTCGGTGACGTCAACGCCCCGGACCAGTCCGTCGGTCGGCTGCAGCGAGATGCAGCGCACCAGGCTGTCACCGAGGTGCTGGGCAACCTCGAGGGTGAGGGTCTTGGCGAGGTCCTTGTAGTCGATCTCTGCGTGCAGAGCGTTGAACAGCTCGGGCACCGAGCCGCGCGGGAACTCCACGTCGACCACCGGGCCGGTGACGCGTACGACGCGGCCCGTGGTGTCGCCGCTCTTCGTCGACTCTTTTTGTTCGGTCGCAGCAGTCATATTCTCTTCGCTTCCTACGGGCTACTTCTTGGCGGCGTCCGCGAGCGCGTTCGCGCCACCGACGATTTCGCTGATTTCCTGGGTGATCTGGGACTGCCGCTCACGGTTGGCCATCAGAGTCAGGTCCTTGATCAGATCGTCGGCGTTGTCGGACGCCGACTTCATGGCGCGTCGGCGCGAAGCCGACTCCGACGCCGCCGCTTCGAGCATCGCGGCGAAGATCCGCGTCGAGACGTACCGGGGCAGCAACGCGTCGAACAGCGTCTCCGCGCTCGGCTCGAACGAGAACAGCGTGCGAAGGCTGTTGTCGTCCTCTTCGCTGTACTCCACGACCATCGGCGCGATGCGACGGGCGATCGCCGACTGGGACAGCATCGAACGGAACTCGGTGAACACGATGTGCAGTTCGTCGAGCCCGAGGACACCGTCGGCGCCTGCGTCGTCACCTTCGTCGTCGGCACCGGCCATGAACGCGTCGACCAGCGTCCTGCCGATCTCCTGCGCGTGCTCGTACTCCGGCCGTTCGGAGAAGCCGGTCCACGACTCGGCCACATCCCAGTTGCGGAAGCTGTAGTAGCCCAGCGCCTTTCGGCCGACCGTGTACAGGACAGGCTCTTTGCCCTCGTCACGCAGCAGAGCGAACAGCTCCTCGGAGCGGCGGAACACGTTGGCGTTGTAGGCACCGGCCAGCCCCCGGTCCGAAGACACCACCAGCACACCGGCCCGCTTCGGTTGCTCGCGCTGGACGAGCAGCGGGTGGTCCAGCGCGCTCGCGCTGGCCAGTTCGGTGAGCATGTTGGTGATCTCACGGTCGTAGGGCCGAGCCGCTTCGACTCGAGCCTGCGCCTTGGCGATGCGCGACGTCGCGATCATCTCCTGGGCCTTGGTGATCTTCTTGATCGACCCGGCGGAGCGGATGCGGCCGCGCAGTTCGCGCAGTGTGGCAGCCATGGATACCTAGCGCCTTACTTCTTCTTCGGGGCGGGCTTGCGGACCTTGACCGATTCCTTCTCGAGGTCCTCGTCGGACATGGCGTCGACGTTCTCGTCCGGAACGACCGACTCCCCTGAAGTGCTTTCGAAGCCCTTCTTGAAGTCGTTGACCACGTCGGTCAGCTTGCTTTCGAGCTCCTCGGAGAGCTTCTTGCTCTCGCGGATCTCGGTGAGGATCTCGTCCTTGGAGGACCGCACGTGCTCGAGCAGTTCCTGCTCGAAGCGCTGCACATCCTCGACCGGGACCGAGTCGAGGTGTCCCCTGGTACCGAGGAAGATCGCGACGACCTGCTCCTCGACCGGCATCGGGCTGTTCTGCGGCTGCTTGAGCAGCTCGACCAGGCGCGCACCGCGATCCAGCTGCGCCTTCGACGCCGCGTCGAGGTCCGAGGCGAACGCCGCGAACGACTCGAGCTCGCGGTACTGCGACAGATCCAAGCGGAGACTTCCTGCTACCTCTTTCATCGCCTTGATCTGCGCCGCGCCGCCGACGCGGGAGACCGAGACACCGACGTTGATGGCCGGCCGAACACCCTGGTTGAACAGGTCGGTCTCCAGGAAGCACTGACCGTCGGTGATCGAGATGACGTTGGTCGGGATGTAGGCCGAGATGTCGTTGGCCTTGGTCTCGATCAGCGGCAATCCGGTCATCGAGCCGCCACCCAGCTCGTCGGACAGCTTGGCGCAACGCTCGAGCAACCGGGAGTGCAGGTAGAACACGTCGCCGGGGAACGCCTCGCGGCCCGGCGGGCGGCGCAGCAGCAGCGAGATCGCGCGGTATGCCTCGGCGTGCTTGGTGAGGTCGTCGAACACGATCAGCACGTGCTTGCTGTCGTACATCCAGTGCTGCGCGATGGCCGAACCGGTGTACGGAGCCAGCCACTTGAAGCCCGCCGAATCCGACGCGGGGGCCGCCACGATGGTGGTGTAATCCATCGCGCCGCCCTCTTCGAGGGTGCGTCGCACCGACGCGATCGTCGTGCCCTTCTGGCCGATCGCGACGTAGACGCAGCGCACCTGCTGGTCCGGATCGCCGGTCTCCCAGTTCTGGCGCTGGTTGAGGATGGTGTCGACGCAGACCGCGGTCTTCCCGGTCTTGCGGTCACCGATGATCAGCTGACGCTGCCCGCGACCGATCGGGGTCTGCGAGTCGATCGCCTTGATGCCGGTCTGCAGGGGCTCGCTCACGCCCTGGCGCTGCACCACCGACGGGGCCTGCAGCTCGAGTGCACGACGCTCGCTGGTCTCGATCTCGCCGCGGCCGTCGATGGGCTGGCCGAGCGGGTTGACGACCCGCCCGAGAAAGCCGTCACCGACCGGCACCGACAGCACCTCGCCGGTCCGCTTGACCTGCTGGCCCTCTTCGATCTTCTCGAAGTCACCGAGGACCACCGCGCCGATGCTGTGCTCGTCGAGGTTCAGGGCGACGCCCAGGACACCGCCGGGGAACTCGAGCAGCTCCTGTGTCATCACCGAGGGCAGGCCCTCGACGTGGGCGATGCCGTCACCGGCATCGATGACGGTGCCGATCTCTTCCCGGTCGGTGTCGGTGGCGAAGTTGGCGACGTAGTCCTCGATCGCCCCTTGGATGTCAGCAGCCGAGATAGTCAACTCTGCCATGGGATTCGTCTTCCTGCCTGTCTGAGTTCTCTTGTCGAGTTCTGGAGTGTGGTTAGTCGGGCAGCCGGGTCTCGGCAGATTCCAGGCGCGTGGCCAGGGAGCCGTCGATGACCTCGTCACCCACGGCGATGGTGAGACCGCCCAGGATCTCGGGTGCGATGTGCAGCTGGATCGAGACCGGGTGGCCGTAGATGCGGCTGAGGACCTCGGCGAGGCGGGTGCGCTGGCCGTCGCTGAGTCCGGCGGCAGCGGTGACGTGGGCCACGACCTCGCCGCGGCGAGCCACTGCGAGCTCCGCGAGTTCCCGCACCGCTTCATCGGCACGCTCGCCGTGCAGCAGTTCGACCGTCTGCGCCAGCAGCGCCTTCGTGGTCTCGCCCGCCTGGTTCTCAAGCAGGTTGTCCAACAGTCCGATCCGGCCGTCGGCCGGGGTGGTGTAATCGCTGAGCACCGAGGACAACCGCGACTCCGAATCCAGGATCCGGCTGAACCGGAACAGCTGATCCTCGACCTCGGCGGTCTCGTCGTTGCGCTCGGCGCGGACCAGCAGCGCGAGGCGCGCGACGTGCCGCACCGCGTAGTGCAGGTCCGATTCGTCCGACCACCGTTGCGAGACAGCGGTTTTCACGACCTCCAGCGCGGTGTCGGACACCTTGCCGGAAAGCAGGGCCTCGGCGAGATTGCCCTTGGCGTCGCCGCTCTCGGTGGGCTCGCTGAAGTGCTTGCTCAGCACCGGCTCGCTGGTGAGCAACTTGGCCACGGCGACAAGGTCGTCTCCGAGTCCGGTCAGCCCCTCGGCGTCGACGTCGGCGGTCAGTTCATCGAACCGCGACACCAGCGTCTTGAGTGACTCGCGGCTCGTCGAACGCAGGCGTGCGCCGGCGGCGTCCTCGATCGACCCGTCGGACGGCGCCATCGCGTCGAGCTCGTCGAGGAACCGGTCCACAGTTGCCGAGCGGTTGTCGTCGTCGGACACGTGCTCGGTGACCAGCGCCCGGGCCCGATTGACCGATTCGGTGCCCAGGTGCGACCGCAGCTCACGGATGAGCTGCTGACGCAGCAGCTGAACCTGTGCCGCGCCCTGCACCTTGATGCGCTCGACCTCGGCGTCGGCCTGTGCCCGCAGCTGCTGGGAGATCTTCTCGGCGTCGGCGCGAGCCTCCTCGACCACGCGGGCGGCGTCGGCTTTCGCCTCTTCGACCGCCTTGGCGTGCTGCTGATCCGCCTGCGCCACCTTGTTGGCGGCGGTGGCACTCTCCTCGAGTTGGCGGCGCACAGTGTCCTGCTGCGCCTTCATCATCCTCTTCACCGGCGGCACGACGTAGCGCACGAGCAGGAAGACGATGAGCGCGAAACCGATCAGCTGACCGATGAATGTCGACATGCGCTATCGCCCCTGTCCCGTGCTCGTCGGTGAACCGATGTCGATACCGAGAACGCGGCTGGCCAGCGTGGCCGACAGCGTCTCGATCGACGTCTGCAGTTCGTCGGCGGTCTGGCGGCCCTGCTTGGACAGCTCTTCGTTCGCCGCCTGCAGCGTCGCCGCCGACTCGGCGGCGGCGCGTGACCGGTGCTCCTCGACGATCTGACGTCCCTCGCCGCGGGCCTTGTCCCGGATGGCCGCGGCCTCCCGTCGTGCCGACCCCATCACCTTCTGGGAGTCGGCCTGGGCCGCCGCGAACAGCTCGGCCGACTTGCGGTTGTCCTCCGCCGTCTTGGTGACCATCGCCTCGCGCTCATTCAGCACCTTGCTGATCGGAGGCACCACGAACTTCGAGATCACACCCAGGAGGATCAGGAAGATGAGCAGCACGAAGAAGAACGTGCCGTTGGGGACCAGGAAGTTACTGCCCCCGCCGCCCTCTTCCGCGGCCAAGATGATCGTGCTCGGGTCAACCATGACTGAGGATTCCAAACTGTCTTAGCCGACCGGGGTGGCGAAGACGAACAGAGCCATGAAGGCCAGGTTGATGAAGTACGCGGCCTCGACCAGGCCGACGGTGATGAAGAACGGCGTGAACAGCCGGCCCTGGGCCTCGGGCTGGCGGGCGATACCGGCGATCAGCGCGTTACCGGCGATACCGTCACCGATACCCGCACCGATCGCGCCACCGGCCATGATCAGTCCGCCGCCGATGAGGGCGCCGGCCGCGATTGTGGGATCCATTCTTATCCTCCTTGATATCTGGTAGTCGGCCTACCAGGACGTGGGTCGAGCGGTTGCGTTCGGTGTGTCTGGGTCAGTCGTGGTGCTCGTCGAGTTCCATCGACTGGCTGAAATACAGGATGGTCAGCAGGGCGAAGATGAACGCCTGGATCGCGCCGACGAACAGGTCGAAGCTCTTCCAGATGGCGTTGGGCGCCCACATGATCCACGGCGGGAACAGCGCGATCAGCGCGACCAGGATGCCGCCGGCGAAGATGTTGCCGAAGAGTCGCAGGGACAGCGAGATCGGCTTGGCCAGCTCCTCGACCAGGTTGATCGGGGCCAGCACCGCGACGTGGCCCTTCAGCAGCTTCTTCGGGTGGCCGAGTGCACCGCGGCGCCAGAAGCCGGCCGCGTGGTAGGCGATGAAGACGAACAGCGCCAGGGCCAGGACGAAGTTGATGTCGGAGGCCGCGGGTTTGAGCAGTTCGTGGATACCGGTCTCGTCGGAGTACTGCACCGGAAGGACCGACAGCCAGTTCGCGACCAGGATGAACACGAACAGCGTCACGGCCAGCGGCAGCACGAACCCGGCGACACGCATGCCGATCGCGCTCTCGATCTGGTTGCGCATCTGCACCGTCAGCGCCTCCCAGAACAGTTGCACGCCGTTCGGGACGCCGCTCGAAGTCACCTTGGCGCGCAGGAAGAAGGCGAGCCCGAGCACGATCGCGGCGGCGATCGCGGTCGAAAGGATCGTGTCGGTGTTGACCGTCATCCCGAACCACTGGGCCTCGGTGTGATGGCCGACCTGGATGGCGCCGCCTTCGGCGGCGAGGATCGTCTCGATCATTGCTGGGGCGTCTCTCCTTCGAGTCCGTCAGCTGCTTGCGCCTTGAGCTTCTTCACCACCGGCAACGTCGTCGAGGCGACCAAGATCACCTGGAAAAGCGCCATTCCGAAGACCACACCGAGGCCCTGCGGCTTGAAGATGTAGGCGATGGTCAGGCCGATCACGGTCATGATCAGCAGGCGGGTGGCCGAGTTCATGGCCATGTTGCGTTTGAGGGGATGGTCCTTGGCGGTGATCGACAGCACCGAACGCTGGATCATGACCGCGTTGAGCAGACCGAGCCCGAGGCCGATCGCAAAGAACAGAGCCACCATTGGATAGCCGAACCACACCGCGGCCACCGCGGCAACGGCCGCCAGGGCGACACAGATGATCAGAAGGCGCACCGGTCGGAAGGCGACTGCGGGCAACACCAACGGCGCGTCCTGCGCTGGCGTCGTCACTGCTTCACCTCAATCCCGCGGTCGTGTGGAAAAGGTCGTTCCCGATGTTCCTGTGAGTAACCTGTCCGAGCGTATCGGAGGGCGATTTGCTCGCTGGAATCACCCACGGGGAAACTCCCTTTTGTCGGTCTGAATCGGCTCCGATCGGTGTTGAACCGATGGACCGGTGGCCGGCAACCCGCGAGGTTCTTTCGGGTTCTAGCAGCACGGTACCACATGGTAGGCGGCCCTAAACCGGCCCTACTACTACTTGTCGTACATTGGCTCGACAGGTTCGTTTCGACGCCTCACGAGCGGTATCAGCGTCACCACGATGGCGACCAGAATGGCCGCCGCCATTACTCCCCCGGTGTAGCGCGGGTCGAAGAAGATGGTGCTGGCGGCGCCGAGTGCGACGATGCCCACCCACAGATAGATGAGCAGCACGACGCGCCGGTGGGAGTGGCCGATCTCCAGCAACCGGTGGTGCAGATGCATCTTGTCCGGGCTGAACGGACTCAAGCCCGCGCGGGTGCGTCGGATGATCGCCAGCAGCATGTCCAGGGCGGGTACGAACATGACGGCGATGACCAACAGGAACGGCGACAGCAACGCGAACACGTCGCGGGCGCCGTAGGCGGTCTGGGAGATCGGGCCCGCGGCGGTGGTCGACGCCGCCGCCAGCATCAGTCCGATCAACATCGACCCGGAGTCCCCCATGAAGATCCTGGCCTTGTGGAAGTTGTGCGGCAGGAATCCCAGACAGGCCCCGGCCAGCACCACCGAGATCACCGCGGGCGGATAGAAGAGCACATCGCCGCCGTGGTCGCGCAGCAGGCCGATGGAGAAGATGCAGATCGCCGACGCGGTGATCAGCCCGAGACCGGCGGCCAGGCCGTCGAGCCCGTCGACGAAGTTCATGGCGTTGACGATTGCCACGGTGAGCGCCAGGGTCAGCAGGATCGACGACACCTGGTCGAGGACGATCGTCCCGACGCCGCCGATGGGGATGTAGAGAACGCTCCAGGCCACGCCCATCGTGACGAGCACGCTGGCCGCGGTGATCTGGCCGGCGAACTTGGTCAGCGCGTCGAGCCCCCAGCGGTCGTCGATCAGACCGATCACCATGATCAGGCCGCCTGCGACGACCACCGCGGGCATACCCGTCGAGTAGACGAATCCGCGAGTGAGCGCGGGCAACTGGGATGCCAGCAGCACCGCCGCGGCGACCCCGATGTACATCGCCAGACCGCCCATCCGCGGGGTGGGCTGCACGTGGACGTCCCGTTCGCGCGGGTAGGCCACCGCACCGAGTCGCGTCGCCAGCGCGCGCACCCATCCGGTGGCGAAGTAGGTGATGATCGCGGCCGTCAACCCGACCAGGGCGAGCTCGCGCAGCGGCACACCCGTCCCGCGATCGGACAGCGCCAAGACCTCCATCACCGCAGCACGCTACTGCACCGGGGCGCGGTCAATCGGTGAGCAGGCTTTCGGCGTTGACGCCGAGCACCTCGGCCACGGCGTCGGCGCCGACCGGTCCGGTGCGCAGGATCTTCGGATGTACGCCGGTGAGGTCGACGATGGTGGACGCGGCCTGCTGTTCGGAGGGCCCGGAGTCGAGGTAGACCTCCACGAGGTCGCCGAGCTGAGCACGGGCGTCGGCGGCGGTGAGGGCGGCGGGCCGGCCCGAGATGTTCGCGCTCGAGACCGCCATCGGGCCGACTTCGCGGAGCAACTCGATGGCAACCGGGTGCAGCGGCATCCGCAGCATCACCGTGCCGTGTGCATCGCCGAGGTCCCACTGCAGAGACGGCGCCTGGCGCACCACGAGGCTGAGCGCACCCGGCCAGAAGGCCTCGATCAACTCCCGCGCGGCTCGCGGCACCGTGTAGACCAGACCGTCGATGGTGTGCCACGACCCGACCAGCACGGGCACCGGCATATCGCGACCGCGGCCCTTGGCAGAGAGCAGCGCCGCCACCGCTTCACTGTCGAACGCATCGGCTCCGATCCCGTAGACGGTGTCGGTCGGCAGGACGACCAGCCGGCCGCCCTTGAGGGCGCTGACGGCAGAGGCGAGGCCGGTGGCCCGCTGCTCGGGGTCGGTGCAGTCGAACAGTTCTGTCAAGGCGAGTCCACCTCCGTGTGGCACCGTGTCGCGGTCACGAACCTCAGCCGGCCGGTCAGGTCGCGACGGGCGGTGATGTCGTCGAAGCCGCCTGCGGTGACGAAGGCCGCGACAGTCTGGGGTGAGGTCGTGTCGTCGTGCTCGACGGCGCACCGCCCTCCGGGCCGCAGCCAACGCCTGGCCAGCGCCGCGATCGCAGGGATCACCGTCATGCCGTCCGGACCGCCGAACAGCGCGTGCGCCGGATCGTGGTCGGCCACCTCGGGTTGCAGCACCGCACCGTCCGGGATGTAGGGCGGGTTCGCGACGACGAGATCGACGGCACCGTCCAGTTCCGGCAACAGATCGCGGGCGGTGACGTCGGCGGCGACGAGTTCGACACCGGTTCCGGCGACGTTGCGGCGCGCGTATGCCAGCGCCGATTCCGAATCGTCGACGCCGATCACCCGGGCCGACGGCCGGTGCGTGGCGAGCGCGACCGCGAGCGCCCCGGAGCCGGTGCACAGGTCCACGATCACCGCGTCCGGCCGAAGCGGTTGCGCCATGGCCCACTCGAGCAGCGCCTCGGTCTCGGGCCGCGGAACGAAAACGCCCGGCCCGACCGCCAACTGCACGGGCCCGAACGCCGCCGTACCGACCAGATGCTGCAGCGGCACGCGCTTGACCCGCTCGGCGACGAGGCCGTCGTACCGAGCGGCGAAGTCGGCGGGCAGATCGTGGATTCGGGTGAGGCTGAGCCGCCCGCGGTCGGTGCCCGCCGCGTGCGCGGCGAGCAACTCGGCGTCCACCCGGGCCGAGCCGACACCCGCGTCGGCCAGCGCCGCCGCGGCGTGATCGATGAGCTGGCGCAGGCTCATGCGCGTTGCAGTCGGGCCTGTTTGTCGGCGGCGGCGAGTGCGTCGAACAGCGGATCGAGGTCGCCGTCGAGCACCTGGTCGAGGTTGTGGGCCTTGAAGTTGATGCGGTGGTCGGCGATGCGGTTCTCGGGGTAGTTGTAGGTGCGGATCCGCTCGCTGCGGTCGACGGTGCGGATCTGGCTCGCCCGGTCGGCCGACGCGTCGGCCTGCGCCTGCTCTTCGGCGACCGCCTGCAACCTGGCCGCGAGCACCTGCATCGCGCGCGCCTTGTTCTGCAGCTGGGACCGCTCGTTCTGACAGGTGACGACGATGCCGGTGGGCAGGTGGGTGATGCGCACCGCGGAGTCGGTGGTGTTGACGCCCTGTCCGCCCTTGCCCGACGACCGGTAGACGTCGATGCGCAGGTCCGATTCGTCGATCTGGACCTCCTCGACCTCCTCCGGTTCGGGATAGACCAGGACACCGGCCGCCGACGTGTGGACGCGGCCCTGCGATTCGGTGACCGGAACCCGCTGAACGCGGTGCACGCCGCCCTCGAACTTGAGCCGGGCCCAGACGCCGTCGGCCGCGTCGCCCTTGCTCCTGATCGACAGAGTGGCGTCCTTGTAGCCGCCGAGATCGGAGAAGGTCTCCCCGAGCATCGACACGGTCCAGCCGTGGCGCTCGGCGTACCGGATGTACATCCGCGCCAGATCCGCGGCGAACAGCGCGGACTCCTCGCCGCCCTCCCCCGACTTCACCTCGAGCACGATGTCGTCGGCGTCGTGCGGGTCCCGCGGGGCGAGCAGATCCGAAAGCTGCGTCTCCAGACGGTCGACATCCGCCTCGAGTTCGGGTACCTCCGCCGCGAACGACTTGTCGTCGGCGGCCAGTTCGCGCGCCGTCTCCAGGTCACCCCGCGTCGCCTCCAGCTTGCGGTGGGTGTTGACGATCGGCGCGAGCTGGGCGAACCGCCGGCCCACCCGGCGGGCTCTGGCCGCATCGGCGTGCAGCGCCGGGTCGGCGAGCTGTGCCTCCAGGTCGGCGTGCTCAGCGAGCAGCGTGTCGATCGCGGTCATCGCGTCGACCTCCTTCCCTGAACGCAAACCGACGCCCGGCCTGCGCACACGGCGGCAGATCGGGCGTCGGGTCGGTAGCTAGTTGTCGGCTGCGGCCTTGTCGGAACCGGCCTTGCGCTTGCCGTAGCGCTTCTCGAAACGGGCGACGCGACCGCCGCTGTCGAGGATCTTCTGCTTGCCGGTGTAGAACGGGTGGCACTGCGAGCAGACCTCGACGTTGATCTGGCCGCTCTGCTTGGTGCTCCGCGTCGTGAAGGTGTTGCCGCAGCCGCACACCACGGTGGTGTCGACATACTCAGGGTGGATACCCGTCTTCATTGCTGGTCCTCTTCGATAGTTGGCCGCCGGGTCGCCCGTCCATACCTGGACTGGAGCGGACGTGAACCGGAACCGAGGGTGTGACTAGCGGCGATTATGCCAGGTCAACCGCTGACTTCCTAAACGCGTGAGGCCAGGTCGCTATTCCGGTTCGTAGCTCCCGGCGCGGTCGCGCTTCCAGATCGTGCGTCCACGCGGCTCGACGCCCATGGCGACCAGCTCGCGCTTGAGGATCTTGTTGGTGGCGGTACTCGGCAGGTCGTCGGCCACCCACACGTACCGGGGCCACGCCTTGGGTGACAGGTCGCGCTGCGCGGCGAGGAACTCGCCGAACTCGTGGGGGGTCAGCTTCGCGTCGTCCTGCAGGACGACCGCGGCCATGACCTGGTCGCCGACAAGCTCGTCGGGCACCGGATAGACGGCGACCCGGTTGACCGCGGGCAGGCGCAGCAGGATGCGTTCGATCGGTGCCGCGGTGAGGTTCTCGCCGTCGACCCGCATCCAGTCCGAGGTGCGGCCGGCCAGGTAGATCCAGCCGTCGGCGTCGCGATAGGCCAGGTCGCCCGACCAGTACATGCCGTGGCGCATCCGTTCGTCGGTGGCGCCCTCGTCGTTGTAGTACCCGCGGAACAGGCCGCCGCCTGCGGTGTTGACCAGCTCGCCGACTGCGGCGTCGGCGTTGACGAGGGCACCGTTCTCGTCGAACCGGGCGGTCTCGCATTCGCGCACGGTCTCGGGGTCGTAGATCGCCACGCCGGGGAAGCCCTTGCCGATCGACCCCGGCGGGCAGTCGTCCGGCCGGGTGATGATGACGGCCGTCTCGGTGGACCCGAATCCGTCCCAGACGGTGCAGCCGAAGCGCCTCCCGAATGCGTCGATGTCGCGGTCGGCGGCCTCGTTGCCGAACGCGATGCGCAGCGGGTTGTCGTGGTCATCCGGCTTTTCCGTCGTCGCCAGGATGTAGGCGAGCGGCTTGCCGACGTAGTTCATGTAGGTGGCGCCGTAGTGGCGGACGTCGGTCAGGAACCGCGACGCCGAGAAGGAGGCCGGCGCCATCGCCGCCCCGGCGCCGACCGCCACGCTCCAGCCGGCGTAGACGGCGTTCGAGTGGAACAGCGGCATCGCGAGATAGCAGACGTCGTCGCTGGTGAGCCCGTAGCGCTCGACCAGCGCGGTGCCCGCGAACAGCACCATCGCATGGGGCACCTGGACGGCCTTCGGCTCGCCGCTGGTGCCCGAGGTGAAGATCATCATGAATGTGTCGTCGGGGCCGACCTCACGGTGCGGGGTCAGCGCGGGGGCTGCCGCCAGCAGCCTCGTCCACTCTTCGGTCGAGGTGTCGAGCACGGTGACGCCGGGCAGGTCGAGACCGTCGAGCAGGTGTCGGTGGTCGGCGTTGACGAGCAGGAGTTGGCAGTCCACCCGCGTGATGTCGCGGGCCAGCGCGTCGCCGCGCCGGGTCGTGTTGATGCCGCACAGTACGTAGCCGCCCAACGCTGCCGCAGCGAGTGCGGTGAGCATGTCCGGGGTGTTGCCCAGCAGCACGCCGACGTGCAGCGGGCGCTGTGGGTCGGCCACGGCGATCAGGGCCGCCGCCTGCTGCGACGCCTCGCCGACGTGCTCGCGCCAGGTCCAGCTGCGGTCGCCGTGGCGCACCGCGACGGAATCGGATTCGGCGCGCTCGCGGAGCAGTTGCTGCAGCGTGTCCGGCATCGGCGGCCCACCTCGATTCGATGAGTGAACAGAATTGTCGATCTGTCTACCATGTCGTCCTGGCACACCGCATCGGTGCGTTGGTTGGCAGAATGCATTGACCGCGGTGCAGTCCGCGGCGATATGCCCGAGGAGGTCGCAATCCGGTGCCGGCAACCACGCCCACACGGTCGGTTCGCGATCGGTTGATCGACGCGGCCGAAGCGTGTCTGCGCAACAAGGGAATCCGTGCGACGACGGTTTCCGAGGTGGCCGAGGCCGCCGGGGTGTCACGGGGCTGGCTCTACCGGCACTTCCCCGACAAGGCGGCGCTGCTCGGGGCGGCGATCGTGCGGCTCAACGAGGCGTATTGGTCAGAGGCGCACGAGATGCTCGAGCGCATCGCGGGCCTCGATGAGCAGATCACCGCGGGCATCCGGCACGGCCGCAGCGCGTACGACGACCCCGGCGCCCTGCTGATGAAGCTGCGGCTGGAGGAACCCGATGAGTTCGCGGCCTGCGCGGGCGCCGGTGTACAGGGCCTGGTGCCCGACCTCGCCGAATTCTGGACCCGCTATCTGATCGCTGCCCGCGAGCGCGGTGAGATCCATCCGGCGACCGACGTTCCAGAGGCCGCCGAATGGGTGGCGCGGGCTCTCATCTCGCTGGCCACGGTGCCCGGGAACACCTTGGATCCGGCCGATCCGGCCGCCCTGCTCCGGCAGGTGCGGCGCTACGTGATGCCGGCCCTGCGGGCCGATCCGCGGATCTAGTCGTCGGCGAAGCGGAATTCGCCGCTTCTGACCCGTTCGAGCATTCCGGCCGACCACCCGGCGTTCGCGTCGAACACCCCGCGCCACAGGTCGAGCAGATGCCGGGCGTGCGGCGGTTCTGCCGCATAGGGCCATTGCGGTTTCAGCGCGTCGAGCTCCTCGCCGATCCCGACCGTGGACTCGAGTTGAGCGCCGAGCAATTCACTCGCCCGTCCCCGCGGCAAAGCGGTCATGAACGCGATGCCCGCCCCGAACTCTTCGATGTCGGGGCTCAACAGGGCGGCCTCCAGCAGACGGAAGAACTCGCTGTCGCCGGAGTCGGTGATCCGGTACGTCACGCGGGCCGGTCCGCGAGAGCTTTCGCCCCGAGCCGCCTCTTCGAGGAGGTCTTCGCGCGCCAGCTGTTTGACCGCGTGGTAGATCGACGGCGGCTTCACCGCGGTCCAGGTATCGACCCGCCAGGACATCAGCTCGCGGTGCACGGCGTACCCGTGGGCCTCCCCGCGCATCCGCACGACACCGAGCACCAGCAGCCGAACCGTCGACATCAGTCCGACAGCCAGCGGTCGAGTTCATCGGCAGCCGACAGCTCACCGGCCAGGGCGACCCGGTCGTCGTCGGTCAGGTCGAGGGCCTGCAGTTCGGCCCCGATTTCACGGGCCCCAGCCCGGTCGTCGAGCGCCACCGCCAGCTCGGCTCGGGCCGCGAGGGCCCGTGCGAGATCCCGCGCCGATGCGCCAGCTCGGTGCCGCCGGAGACCGATGTCGAGCACTCGAGCGGCCGCCTTCAGATCGGTTTTGAAATCGCGGAGGATGCGCGCGTTGTCGATCACCTTGGCCAACCCGGTCAGCGACGAGGATCCGCCGTACTCGAGTTCCGCGGGGTCGTCTCGGCTGATGAAGATGACGCTGTTGCCCGACGGGTCGACCACCGTGAAGCGGGTCTGGCCGGCACGGAAGCGGGTCATCCGGGGCCGGCCCGACGCGAGCACCTTGCCGTAGTGGGCGCGCAACGCAGCGGTGAATTCGCGGTGCAGCCCCGCCAGGGTGTCCTGGTCGTCAACCATCACCAGGCAGCCACCGGACCGCTCCTCCGCGGGGTCGAGGTTCTTGGACGCACGCCCGTAGTGGATCTCCGTCTCGGCGCGGCAGAACGACAGGTACAGATACGGACGCGTCTGCTGGTACGTCGTCTGGAAGCCGAGCGCGTTGAAGAGCTCGACGGTCTCGTCCGGCGCCACACACGGCAGCATCGGAATCGTCGTCACGGCCACATCGCCATACTACTCAAGGTTGAGTACCAAGGCCAGGGCAACAAAAAGCCCCCGCCGTGCAGCGGGGGCTCTTCGTGATGACGCGGGGTCAGTCGTGATCGGCCGAGCCGGGTGCGGTCTTGGAGACCTGCACCAGGAACTCGTAGTTCGTCTTGGTCTTACGCAGCTGACTCATCAGCAGATCGATGGCCTGATGGCTGTCCAGACCGGACAGCACGCGGCGCAGCTTGTGGACCACGGCGAACTCATCGGTGGACAGCAGCAGCTCATCCTTGCGGGTGCCCGACGGATTGACGTCGACGGCCGGGAACACGCGGCGTTCGGCGATCTTACGGTCCAGCTTGAGTTCGGCGTTGCCGGTGCCCTTGAACTCCTCGAAGATCACCGTGTCACCGGTCGAACCGGTCTCCACCATCGCGGTGGCGATGATCGTCAGCGAACCACCGTCCTCGATGTTGCGGGCCGCGCCGAGGAATCGCTTCGGCGGGTACAGCGCGGTCGAGTCGACACCACCGGACAGGATCCGACCGGATGCCGGCGAGGCGTTGTTGTACGCGCGGCCCAGCCGGGTGATCGAGTCCAACAGCACGACGACGTCCTTGCCCTGCTCGACCAGGCGCTTGGCCCGTTCGATCGCCAGTTCGGCGGCCTGGGTGTGGTCGGACGGCGGCCGGTCGAAGGTGGACGCGATGACCTCGCCCTTCACCGAGCGCTGCATGTCGGTGACCTCTTCAGGTCGCTCGTCGACCAGGACGACCATCAGGTGGCATTCGGGGTTGTTGCGGGTGATCGCGTTGGCGATGTCCTGCATGATCGTGGTCTTACCGGCCTTGGGCGGTGACACGATCAGGGCGCGCTGCCCCTTACCGATCGGCATGATCAGATCGATGACGCGGGTGGTCAACCGGTCGGGCGTGGTCTCCAGGCGCAGCCGCTGATTCGGGTACAGCGGTGTCAGCTTGGAGAAGTCGGGCCGCTTCCTGGCGTCCTCGACCGGCCCGCCGTTGACGGTGTCGAGGCGCACCAGCGGATTGAACTTCTGCCGCTGATTCTGGCCACCGCCTTCACCTTCCTTCGGCACGCGGACCGCACCGGTGACCGCATCGCCGCGGCGCAGACCGTTCTTGCGGACCATGTTCATCGAGACGTACACGTCGTTCGGCCCGGCCAGGTAGCCGGAGGTGCGCACGAACGCGTAGTTGTCGAGCACGTCGAGGATGCCCGCCACCGGCTGCACGACGTCGTCATCGCGGAGTTCAGTGTCGCGGTCGCCACCGCCGCCGGTGCTCTCGCTGCCCCGTTCGCCACGGCGCCGGCGATCGCGGAAGCGACGCCCACGCCTGCCCTGGCGGCCGTCGCCGTCGTCATCGTCATCGTTGTTGTTGGCGTTGCTGGCGTTGTTGTTGGCGTTGTTGCGGTTGCCGCGACCCTGCTGGTCGTCGCGCTGCCGGTCACCGCCGTCGTTGCGGTTGCTGGTCCCGCCGTCGGTGCGGTTGTCGTTCTTGTTGTCGGACTTGCCATCCGACTGCTCGCCGGAACGATTCCGCTGGCGATCACCCCTGGGCTCGTCATTGGCGGGCTTGTCCTGCCGCGTGCGCTCCGGCGCGGGCTCGGTCTTCGCTTCGCTCTTCGCCTCGGGGGTCGCCTCTGCGGCGGGTGTCTCCGGCTCGGCCTGCGGCGCTTGGCCGGCGTTCGCGGTGTCGGTCTCGGGTGCACCCGCCCTGCGCGCAGCACCGCGACGCTCGCGGCGCGGCGGGGTCTGCGGAGCGCTGTCACCGTCAGGCGCCTTCTCGGCGGACTTCTGGGTGTCACCGTCGGCGGCAGCGGCCTTCGAGCCATTGCCCTCGCGGCGCTCACGGATCGCGGCGATGAGTTCGCTCTTGCGCATGCCGGAGGCGCCCTCGACGCCGATCTGCTTGGCCAGAGCCCGCAGTTCGGGCAGAACCATCGAGGTCAGCGAGGTAGAACGGGCACGGTCACCGGAGGCGGTAGAGGCTGTCTCCGCGGTCGGCGTCTCGACGGCCGGTGTGCCCGGAGCATCAGTTGTCGCGGCGGTCGGCAGGTCGCGCTCGGCGCTGTCGGCCGTGACGAGGTCCGTATCGGTCACGGATTTCCTTTCTGTCCCTCGCTGATCAAGTGGCGCGAGGGTTCCAAGATCCTTCGGCGTTCAGCCGTTGCGCTGAACGCGAAGTTCCCACCGTCGCCTCTGCAACGGTGAAAGACGGGAATCGCCACGATGGGGCGAACCGCCAGTCCACGAGTGAAACACGGGAAAGATGAGTGGTCGTCCTAGTGTCGGCGCAGGCAGAGACGCTGCGATTGCTGGACGATGCCGAGGATAACCCGCCTGAGAGCCGGAAGCAAGAACGCTGCATGGCCGCCGACCTCGTGTCCCGCGATTCAGTGACCCGCGACCACCCCTGACGTCCAGCGAACGCCCTCACCCACGGCCATCGCCCGGACGGCGAACCCGTTGGCCGCGCCGTACTCGAGCGCGTCAGCCGGTAGGTCCGGGCTGGTACTCAGCGCCAACACCGCAGGTCCAGCCCCTGACAGCGCCGCTGCCACATCACAACCACGCAACACCTTCAGATATTCCGCCGACGCGGGCATCGCCGGCGCTCGCTGCGGCTGGTGTAGCACATCCTCGGTGGCCGCCATCAAGAGGTCAGGCCGTTCGGTCAGCGCGACGACCAGCAGCGCGGCGCGGCTGAGGTTGAACCGGGCATCGGCGTGGCGGACGTGGTCGGGCAGCAATACGCGCGTCTCGGCGGTCGACGACCGCTCCTGGGGAATCGCCGAGAACAGGTGGATCTCGGGATGCAACCGCAACGGCGCCGCTGCGTAGCGGGCCGAGTGGCCGGCGTCCTCGGTCCAGGTGACCACCGCGCCCCCGAGCACCGCGGCCGCGGCGTTGTCGGGATGCCCTTCGAATTCCGATGACAGCTGCACCAGTTCCGATTCGCTCAGCGCCGTCAAATCAGATTGTGCGACAAGGCCGTTCGCCACCGCGAGACCGCCGACGACCGCGGCGGCCGACGATCCCAGACCACGCGAGTGCGGGATGTCATTGCGGCAGCGCACCGTCATCCCGCCCACGCGGCACCCCGCCGCGTGCAGGCCGGCTTCGATCGCGCGTACCACCAGATGCGAGGAGTCGAGCGCGACCTGACCGGCTCCCTCCCCCTCGACCTCCACCGTGAGACCCGACTCGCGGGTGTCGACGCTGATGTCGTCGTAGAGACCCAGGGCCAGACCCAGGCTGTCGAAGCCCGGGCCGAGGTTTGCGCTGGACGCGGCCACCCGGGCCGATGCGGTCAGGCCGGCGGGAAGGATCTCGGTCACGACGTACGGTCCGTCAGACCAGGCCGAGTTCCGCGACGACCGCAACCGGGTCCACCGGGACCGCGGTCACGACAGGCATGCCCTTGAGTGCGGTGTCGGGATCCTTCAGACCATTCCCGGTCACCGTGCACACCACAGTCGAGCCGCGCTCGACCCAGCCGTCTTCGATGGACTTCAGCAGCCCGGCCACGCTCGCCGCGGAAGCCGGCTCGACGAACACTCCTTCGCTGCGCGCGACCAGGTGGTAGGCCGCCAGGATCTCCTCGTCGGTGGCTGCCAGGAAGCGGCCGCCGGACTCCTGCTGCGCCTCGACCGCAGAGTTCCACGACGCCGGCGCACCGATGCGGATGGCGGTGGCGATGGTCTCCGGGTTCTTCACCGGCGCACCGGACACCAGCGGCGCCGCCCCTGCGGCCTGCGTGCCCAGCATGCGCGGCAACCGGTCGGACAGACCGTCGCGGTGGTACTCGGTGTAGCCCTTCCAGTACGCGGTGATGTTGCCCGCGTTGCCGACAGGCAGCGCATGCACGTCAGGTGCGGTACCGAGGGCATCGACGATCTCGAACGCCGCGGTTTTCTGGCCCTCGATCCGGTACGGGTTGACCGAATTCACCAGCGCGATCGTGGGAAAGTCGGCCGTCAGCTTGCGCGCGAGCTCAAGGCAGTCGTCGAAGTTGCCGTCGATCTGGATGATCCGGGCGCCGTGCATGACCGCCTGCGCCAGCTTGCCCATCGCGATCTTGCCCTGCGGGATCAGCACGGCGCAGGTCATTCCGGCCCGCGCCGCGTATGCGGCCGCCGAGGCGGACGTGTTACCGGTCGAGGCGCACAACACCGCCTGCTGACCGCGAGCCGCGGACTCGGTGACGGCCACGGTCATCCCGCGGTCCTTGAACGAGCCGGTCGGATTGAGCCCCTCGACCTTCAGATGCACTGTGCAGCCGGTCTGTTCACTCAACCGCGGTGCATACACCAGCGGTGTGCCCCCCTCGAGGAGCGTCACCGTCTTCCAGTTGTCGCCGATCGGGAGGCGGTCCCGGTAGGCCTCGATCAGACCCGGCCATGGCCGGTGGACCGCAGCGGAGGGCGCACTCATTCGATGGTTCCTTCCATGCGCAGCACACTGTTGACGGTCTGCACGACGTCGAGATCGCCCAGTGCGGCGACGGTTTCGGACAGTGCCTCGTCTGTGGCCCGGTGCGTGACGACGACGATGCGCGCCCCGCACGGCTGGCCGCCCTCGTCGACCATGCCCTCCTGGCGCACTTCGGCGATGCTGACCTCGCGCTTACTGAACTCGGCTGCCACCGAGGACAACACGCCGGGACGGTCGGCGACGTTCATGTTGACGTAGTAGCGGGTGAGGATGGACCCGATCGACGCCACCGGCAGTTTGGCGTACTTCGACTCACGCGGTCCGCGACTGCCCTGGACCCGGTTGCGCGCGGCCATCACCAGGTCCCCCATCACCGCCGACGCCGTCGGCGCGCCGCCGGCGCCCTGGCCATAGAACATCAGCCGGCCCGCGGCCTCAGCCTCCACCACCACGGCGTTGAACGCGCCGTTGACCGAGGCCAGTGGATGACTCAACGGCACCAGCGCCGGATACACGCGCGCCGAGACCCGCTGCTTGCCCTTCGGTGACGTGAGCCGCTCGCAGATCGCCAGCAACTTGATATTGCAGCCCAGCGCCCTGGCGGACTCGAAGTCTGCAGCGGTGACCTTGGTGATGCCCTCGCGGTAGACGTCGTCGGCGGTCACTCTGGTGTGGAAGGCGATGGAGGCCAGGATGGCCGCCTTCGCCGCGGCGTCGTAACCCTCCACGTCGGCGGTGGGATCGGCCTCGGCATAGCCGAGCGCACCGGCGTCGGCCAGGGCGCTCGCGTAGTCGGCGCCGGTGTCGTTCATCGCCGACAGGATGTAGTTGGTGGTGCCGTTGACGATTCCGGCCACCCGCAGTACCGAATCCCCGGCGAGCGACTGGGTGAGCGGGCGGATCACCGGAATCGCGCCGGCGACAGCGGCTTCGAAGTACAGGTCGACGCGCGCGGATTCGGCCGCCTGGGCGAGCTCGCCGGTCGACTGCGCCATGAGCGCCTTATTGGCCGTCACCACGGACTTGCCCTGCTCGAGCGCCGACAGGATGGCCTTGCGGGCCGGTTCCACCGGGCCCATCAATTCCACGACGATGTCGACGTCGTCGCGCGACACCAGTTCTTCCACGTTGTCGGTCAGCAGGGTCTCCGGTACCCCGCGGTCAGCGGCGACCCGACGGACGCCGACGCCGCGCAACTCCAGCGGTGCGCCGATACGCGCCGCCAGGTCGGCTGCGCTGTCCTCCATGATGCGCACCACTTCGCTGCCGACGTTACCCAGGCCCAGAACCGCTACGCCGATGGACTTCTCGGGTGTACTCATTGACCACTCACTTCCAGACTCAACAGGTCGTCGACCGTCTCGCGGCGCAGAATCAGACGGGCTTGTCCGTCGCGCACCGCCACGACCGCCGGACGGCAGATCATGTTGTAGCGGCTCGACATCGAATAGCAGTAGGCCCCTGTCGCTGCCACACCCAACAGGTCGCCGGGGGCGACGTCGTCGGAGGCCCACGCGTCGCGTACGACGATGTCGCCGCTCTCGCAGTGCTTTCCGACGACGCGACTCAATGTCGGATCCGCAGCGCTGAGTCGCGAGACGAGCCGAACGTCGTACTCGGCGCCGTAGAGGGAGGTTCGGATGTTGTCGCTCATCCCGCCGTCGACGCTGATGTAGCGGCGGTGCCGGTTCGACGACACGGCCACGTCCTTCACGGTGCCCACCTCGTAGAGCGTGATGGTGCCGGGGCCGGCGATCGCCCGGCCCGGTTCCACCACCAGCTGCGGCGCCGGTACCCCGACGGCGGCCGATTCGTCGCGCACGATCGCACTCAGCTTGGCTGCGAGCTCGCTCACCGGTGGCGGGTCGTCCTGCGGGAGATACGAGATGCCCAGTCCCCCACCGAGATCGACGGTCGACATCTGGGAGGTCTTGTCGACACCGAACTCGGTGACGACATCGCGCAGTAGGCCGATGACCCGGCGGGCGGCGATCTCGAAGCCGGCCACGTCGAAGATCTGTGAACCGATGTGGCTGTGCAACCCGACCAGGCGCAGGTTGCCCGTCGCGAACACCCGCCGCACCGCGTCCATCGCGGCGCCGCTGGCCAGCGAGAGCCCGAACTTCTGGTCCTCGTGCGCGGTGGAGATGAACTCGTGGGTGTGGGCTTCGACGCCCACGGTGACGCGGATCAGCACGTCCTGCACGACGCCTGCGGCGCGGGCGATCTCGTCGAGGCGCTCGATCTCGATGGTGGAGTCGACCACGACGTGGCCTACACCCGACACGACGGCCTGCTTCAACTCCGCGAGCGATTTGTTGTTGCCGTGCAAGGCGATTCGCTCAGCTGGGAAGCCGGCGCGTAGGGCCACGGCGAGCTCTCCCCCGCTGGCCACATCGAGCGCGAGCCCTTCCTGGTCGATCCAGCGGACCACCTCGCTACACAGGAACGCCTTTGCGGCGTAGCGGACGAACTCGCCGCCGCCGAACGCCGCCGCGATCTCGCGGCACCGCGAGCGGAAGTCGTCCTCGTCGATGATGAACACCGGTGTGCCGAACTCCGCGGCGACCTCGGTCACCGGAACTCCGGCGATCGAGACCACACCATCGTCACCGCGGCGGGTATTGCGCGGCCACACGTTCGGAGCCAGCGTCAGCATCTCGTCGACGGTCGACGGACGCGGCGGGGCGCCGCCGTGCTGCACCTCTTCGGCGTGCCGGGGACCGGCGGGGTGGGCGTTCACATCCGCTCCGGAGCGCTCACACCGAGGATCGACAGGCCGTTGGCGATCACCTGACGGGTGGCCTGGCACAGCGCCAACCGCGCCGCGTGTAGATCGCCTGGGTCCTCATCACCCATCGGGAGTACGCGGCACGAGTCGTAGAAGCGGTGGTAATCCCCGGCGAGGTCTTCGAGATACCGGCACACGCGATGCGGTTCCCGCAGAGCCGCAGCGGCGTTGAGAACGCGCGGGAACTCGCCCAGGTTGCGGATCAGCGTGCCCTCTTTGTCGTGCGTGAGCAGGTCGAGATGTTCGGTGTTCGCCGCGATGCCCAGTTCGGCGGCGTTGCGCGCGAGGGCAGACAGCCGGGCGTGGGCGTACTGCACGTAGTAGACCGGATTCTCGCTGCTCGCCGAGGACCACAGCGCCAGGTCGATGTCGATCGGTGTGTCCACCGACGATCGGATCAGCGAATACCGGGAGGCATCGACCCCGATGGCCTCCACGAGGTCGTCGAGGGTGATGACGGTGCCGGCCCGCTTGCTCATCCGCACGGGCTGGCCGTCGCGCACCAGGTTCACCATCTGCCCGATCAGCACCTCGACGGTGTCGGGGTCATCGCCGAGCGCGGCGGCCGCGGCCTTGAGCCGGGCGATGTAGCCGTGGTGGTCGGCGCCGAGCATGTAGATGCACAGGTCGAAACCGCGCTGGCGCTTGTCCAGGAAGTAGGCCAGGTCGCCGGCGATGTAGGCCGGCGCGCCGTCGCTCTTGATCACCACCCGGTCCTTGTCGTCACCGAAATCGGTGGTACGCAACCACGTTGCGCCGTCCTTCTCATAGATGGCGCCGGTTTCGCGGAGCTTCGCGATCGCCTGCTCGACGCGGCCGGAGGTGTGCATCGAGTCCTCGTGGGTGAAGACGTCGAAGTCGGTGCCGAACTCGTGCAGTGAGCTCTTGATGTGGCTGAACATCAGGTCGACGCCGATGGCGCGGAACGTCTCCCGCATCTCCCGGTCCGGCAGGTTCAGCGCGTCGGGATCCTTGGCCAGAACCTGGTCGGCGATGTCGCCGATGTAGGCGCCGGCGTAGCCGTCCTCGGGAGTCGGTTCACCCTTCGCGGCGGCGATCAGCGAGTTGGTGAAGCGGTCGATCTGCGCGCCGTGGTCGTTGAAGTAGTACTCTCGCACCACCACAGCGGACTGGGTGGCCAGCAGCCGCCCCAGCGCGTCGCCGACCGCGGCCCACCGGGTGCCCCCGATGTGGATCGGCCCGGTGGGGTTGGCGGAGACGAACTCCAGGTTGACGCTGCGGCCGGCCAGCTCATCGGAGTGGCCGTACCGGTCCGCAGCGGAGATGATCTGCCCGACGATCACGTTCTGAGCGGACGCCTCGATACGAAGGTTGACGAACCCGGGCCCGGCCACGTCGGCCGAGGCGATGCCGTCGGTGGCGGCCAGGGCCTCGGCGAGCCAGCCCGCCAGCTCCCGCGGATTGGCGCCCGCCTTCTTGCCGACCTGCAGAGCGAGATTGGTCGCGTAGTCGCCGTGTTCGGGATTGCGCGGACGCTCCACCGTGACCGTCGCGGGAAGCGCTGCGGCGTCGAGAGCGTGCTCGGCCAGCACCGCGGCGGCGGTGGTCTTCAATAGCTCGGCGAGGTCGGCGGGTGTCACGGGGGTCCATCCTATGGTCTGGGGTGGTCAGCGCCCGAATCCATTCCCCGCCGCCCCATGCGCTAGGCTGTGCCTGCCCATTGGCGCGGTTCACCACGCGCCCCCGTAGCTCAGGGGATAGAGCGTCTGCCTCCGGAGCAGAAGGCCGCAGGTTCGAATCCTGCCGGGGGCACTCCTACGGTTCGACGATGAAGACCGGGATCTGCCGTTCGGTCTTGGTCTGGTACTCCGCGTACGGCGGGTAGGCCTCGACCGCGAGAGCCCACCAGTGCGCCCGCTCGTCGCCCTCGATCTCGCGCGCGGTGCCGGTGAACGTCTTGTCGCCGTCCTGCACGGTGACCGTCGGATTGGCCTTGACGTTGAAATACCAGCTCGGGTGCTTGGGGTCGCCGCCCTTGGAGGCCACCATCGCGTAGCGGCCGTTCTCCTCCACCCGCATGAGCGGTACGTACCGCTTCTTGCCCGATTGGGCGCCGAGGGTGGTGAACAGGACGACCGGTCGATCGAGGACCTCCACGCCGTCGGTGGTTCCCTGCGCCAGGATGCGCTCGGTCTGTTCGCGAACCCAGTCGGTGGGGCTCAGTTCCGGTTGCTCAGTCACGGGCTCGGCAACCGCGCAGGCCCGCCGGTTATTCCCTAGACCGGCAGCGTGGTGCCGGTCTCCTGCTCGGCGAACTCCCACAGCCTGCGCGCGGCGCCGTAGTCGCAGGCGTTCGCGGTCCGGCCGCTGAGCGCGGGGCCGCCTTTGAATCCGAACCGGCCGTCGATGCCGACGTAACTGCCCGGCGGGATCGGCTCGGTCAGGCAGTACAGCGTGGGCGCGGCGCCGGCCTCGATGTCGTTGCCGATCACGTTCGCCACCGTCGTCACCACCGAGTGGAACGCCGACATGATCCGGGTGTCGGAGACGTTGGCCAGATTCGAGGCGACGTAGCCCGGATGGGTCAGGTAGGCGTTGACCGGCGAACCGGCAGCCCGCAACCGGCGGTCCAGCTCGAGTCCCCACAGCATCACCGCGAGCTTCGAGCGGGCGTAGGCCGGGAACGCCGACCACTTGCGCGAGCGCAGGTGGGGATCGTCGAAGTCGATGGTGGCCGACTTGTGGGCGTCGGAGCCCACGTTGATGATCTTCGACCGCACCCGCTCGAACAGCAGATTGGTGAGTGTGAACGGGCCGAGGAAGTTGGTGCCCATCGTCATCTCGAAGCCGTCGACGGTCTCGCTGCGGCGTTGGGCCACCAATCCGGCGTTGTTGACGAGCACGTCGACGTCACCGTCGAACAATCCGGGAAACGCCCGGACCGACGACTGGTCGGCGAGATCGAGTTTGACCACGGATGTCCGACCGCCCATCTCCGCGGCGCGCTGCGCGCCGAGTTCGAGGTTGCGGACCGCCAGGATGACGTCGGCTCCGGCGCGGGCGAGCGCTGTCGCCGTCGCGAGGCCGACACCGTTGGTGGCGCCGGTGACGATGATGCGCCGGCCACTCATATCGCCGAGCCGGGACACTGACCATGGTTGAGTCACCGTGCGAGGTTAGCGAGACCCTGGATTGACGCGACCGTTGACATGACACTTTCGGGCTGGTTGTCTACCGCCAATGAGCGACGCCGCCCGTGAGATCGAGAATCTGGTGTACACGTACGCCGAGCGGATCGATGCCGGCGACCTCGACGGCGTGGCAGCGCTGTTCGCCCACGGCCGCATCTGCGGCATGGAGGACGGGCCGCCCGAGACGGTGTTCGAGGGCGCCACCCGGGTCCGCGAGATGTACGAGATGGCGACGCGCCTGTACGACGACGGCACACCGAAGACCAAGCATTTCACCACCAATGTGCGGCTCGACGTGGACGAGGACGCCGGGACGGCGAACGGCAGCGCGTACTACTGCGTCACCCAGGCGACATCCGAACTGCCGCTGCAGGTGATCGTCACCGGCCACTACCGCGACACCTTCCATCGCGTCGACGGGACGTGGTGGTTCGACACCCGAATCATGTTCGTCGACCAGCTCGGCGACACCAGCCATCACCTGAAGTTCTGAATCACCGTGCCGCAATCCTTCACCGCGGCGTCGCTGATGGCTGCTGCGCAGCAGAAGGAGGGGCTGTCCGATTGGGGCCCGCTGCCGTTCGAGGAGCCGCTCGGTGTACTGGCCGACAGCTACGCCGGCGCCGGCCTGAACGACATCGGGGCCCACATCCTGCGCTCGGGCCTGGTGCACAGTCTGCGGATGAGACTGCGCGCCCAGGAGTGGATATGCCGGCATCCCGAGATCACCGAGGAAGTGATTGCCGCACCGATCGTCGTGGTGGGGATGATGCGCAGCGGAACCACGCTGCTGCAGCGACTGTTGGCCGCCGACAACCGATTTCACTGCACGTACGGGTGGGAGGTGGTGGAGGTCGCACCGCGGCTCGATCACGACTGGTCGGTCGCGGAGGATCCGCGGATCGGCGTCAGCGAGAATCGTGAGGCCGTCTCGCGCGAGCTCGCCCCGGAGCTCTTCTCGATCCACCCCATGCACGCACGAGAGCCCGAGGAGGAGATCGTCTTCCTCTCCGACGCCTTTCTGTCGCACGTGCCCGAATCGGGCGCGTACGTCCCGGCGTACCGGTCGTGGATCGACACCCAGGACTTCACCCCGGCATATGCCTATCTGCACCGGATGCTGCAGTTCCTGCAGTGGCAGAAGCGGATGCGGGGCCGGACCGCGACGCGCTGGGTGCTGAAATCGCCGGCGCACCTGGGTTATCTCGATACCCTGCGGGCCCGGTTCCCCGATCTGCACATCGTGCACATGCACCGCGACCCTCGCGAGACGATCGCCTCCGGAGCCGGCCTCAACGCGACACTGCACGCCATGCACGCCGATGAGGTGGACCGGCAGCGTGTCGGCGCGGAATGGCTGCAGCGGATGGGTTGGACCAACGACCGCGCGATGACGACCCGGGAACGCTGGGCCGACGAAAACACCCGGATCACCGATATCGAGTTCGCCGCAGCGGTCGCCGACCCGATCGGCCAGGTGGCCCGGGTGTACGACGCGATCGGTCTGCCGTTGAGCGCGGATGCGGAGCAGTCGATGCGGCGCTGGCTGGACGAACGCCCGCGTGTTCCGGCCCGGCTGCCCTACTGCGCCGCCGAGTTCGGGCTGGCCGACGAACAGATCGACGACCGATTCGCCGCCTACAACGCGCGAATCCGCTCCGCTGCCACCCCGTCCAGGAGGATGTGATGCCCGACTTCACCGGCGACCCCGTTGCGACGGCGAGCCAGCACGAACAGGAACTCGCCGCGCTCGAACTCATCGAGCATCCGACGGTGAAGGCGGCCTACCACAGCGTGGCCGAGAACTGGCTGAGCCGCGCGAAAGCCTCCGACGCCATGCGGGAGCGCTTCGACGCCGCCTTCGCGGAGGTGATGTTCTCGGCAGCGGTCTGGTCGTCCAACCAGGACACGATGCGGCCGAAGGTCAGCTGCATCACCCGCCTGGGCCACCCGGTGGCGGGTCGCTCGATTCCGGGATCCCGTTGGGGTATCGACAACCCCGACAGCATCTACCGGGTGATCCCGATCTCCGGTGACGAACGCTATGAGATCCGCGGTCGCGTGGGAGCGAACCGGATGACGGAGAACTACTTCACGCTGTGGGACGCCCACATGGGCACCGTCGCGGTGCTCAACGGCCGGACCATGGCGGTCGAATCCGACGGCTCGTTCGTCATCACCGTCGACGCCGACCCCGCGGACGGTAGGCCCAATCACGTGCAGACCACCCCGGCCGCGCACGAGTTCTACATCCGCGACGTCCTGCTCAACTGGGACCGCGACGACCCGAATCATCTAGCGGTGGAACGGATCAGCGGATCAGCAGCCCCGCCGGCGCGCACGCTCGATGAGCAGGCCGACGCGACGGCGGCGATGATGGCGCACTTCGCGAACTTCACCGGCAAGCTCAGTCACGGTGTGTACAAGATGGCGCCCAACAACTTCAACCTCGCCTGGTCCGCCGACACGGTGGGCGCGATGCGCAACCAGGTCTACGTCATGGGCCGGTTCGAGCTGCAGCCGGGCGAGGCGTTCGTCGTCGACGTCAGCGACGGCGGGGCCGAGTACTTCACCGTCCCCCTGAGCAACATCTGGGGCACCACGCTGGACATCGTCGACCGCACCGGCAGCCTCAACAAGGCGCAGTCGGTGCCCAACGAGGACGGCACCTACACCTTCGTCATCGCCGCGACCGATCCCGGCATCGCGAACTGGATCGACTCGGATGGGCTGAACGAGGGCATCCTCACCCTGCGGATGGCCGAATTCGGCGACGACGGACCCAAGGAGGACCTCGGCGCACGGGGCCGGGTGGTGGCGCTCGACGATCTCGAGCGACAGGTCCCGGGTCTGAGGCGGGTCTCGCCGCAGGAGCGTGCCACCCAACTCGCCGACCGGCGCGCCGCCTATCTGCGCCGCCTGCCCGAAGGGACGATCTGAGATGGCCCGCTGGCTGGTCACCGGATGCTCCACCGGCATCGGACGCGAGATCGCCCGCGCGGCGCTGGAATCCGGTCACTCGGTGGTGGTGACGGCGCGGCGCACCGAGTCGGTCGCCGATTTCGCCGAGGATTTCGGTGACCGCGCAGTGATCGTCGCGCTCGACGTGACCGACAAGAACCAGATCGCGGCGGCGGTGCACGCCGCGAAGGATGCGTTCGGCGGCATCGACGTCCTGGTCAACAACGCGGGTAACGGTTACCTGTCCGCCGTCGAGGAGGGTGAGGACGAACAGGTCCGGAAGCTCTTCGACACCAACTACTTCGGCGTCGTCGACACGATCAAGGCGGTGCTGCCCGGAATGCGCGCGCAGCAGTCCGGGCACATCATCAACATCTCGTCGATGACCGGGTTGGTGGCCAACCCTCCCAACGCGTACTACTCGTCGACCAAGTTCGCACTCGAGGCGCTCACCGAGGCGCTGGCGCAGGAGGTCGCGCCGTTGGGAATCAGGGTGACCGCGATCGAACCGGGGGCGTTCCGCACCGACTGGGCTGCCCGCTCGATGTGGGAATCAGCCGCTCCCATCGCCGATTACGACGACAACGTGGGCGCCCGTAAGACCATGATCAAGGAGTTCGCCAACCACCTGCCCGGCGATCCGCGCAAGGTCGCCGAGGCGGTGCTGATGGTGACCACCCTCGACGAGCCGCCCCTGCGGCTTCTCCTCGGCCGCGACGTCCTCAAGGCGGTACGCGACAAGCTGGCTGCGTTCTCCGCGTCGATCGACCAGTGGGAAGCGGTGACCAAGGACGTCAACTTCCCGAAAGGCCAGTGAGATGGGCACTTTAGGCGAGCATGTCGCACTCATCACCGGGGCCGCGCGCGGGCAGGGCAGAGCGCACGCGGTCACGCTCGCCGGCGAAGGTGCAGACATCATCGCCGTCGACCTCTGTGCCGATGTTCCCACCACCGGTTATGCAGGGGCCACCGCCGACGATCTCGCCGAGACGGTGCGACTCGTGGAGGGCACCGGCCGCCGGATCCTGGCGCGTCAGGCTGATATTCGCGATCCCGAGGCCATCGGCGCTGTGGTGGCCGAAGGCCAGCAGCTCTTCGGCCGCCTCGACATCGTGATCGCCAACGCGGGGATCATCCGCGTGACCGACACCGCGGAGCGCCCCCAGACCTTCCGCGATGTCATCGAGGTCAACCTGATCGGCACCTGGAACACCGTCGACGCCGCCATCCCCGCACTGATCGCCGGCGGTCGCGGAGGTTCCATCGTCCTGACCAGCTCCACTCAGGGCATCAAGGCGTCGGGGACCGACCGGCCGGGGATCCAGGCCTACGCCGCATCCAAACGCGGCCTGGTCGCCCTCATGCAGAGTTGGGCCACTGCGCTTGCGCCGCATTCGATCCGGGTCAACACCATCCACCCCAGCGGTGTCGCCACCGACATGATCATCAACGACACGACGATGGCGCTGGCCGCCGCCGAGGATCCGTGGTTGATCGCGCAGCAGAATGCGCTGCCGATCGCCCTGCTGCAGCCCGAGCAGATCGCGACGGCGGTGGCATGGCTGGTGTCCGACGCCGGCAGGTTCATCACCGGCACGGCGTGGCCGCTCGACGCCGGATTCCTGCTGCGCAATTAGCCGGCGCGCTCGTTCTGAGGGCTGCGCGCAGGCCTCACCAGCAGTGCGGTGATCCCCACACCCGCCGCGATGACGAACGCCGTCGCCACTCCGGCGCTCTGGGCCAGCGCTCCGACCACCGGCGCGCCGACCGCCTGCCCGGCGGCGATGGCGAAGAAGGCCAGCGCGACACCGAAGGACACACCGTCGGGATACACCCGGGTGGCCCACAGCAGCAGCAGTCCCGACAGCGCGATGTAGGTGGCTCCGAACAGCGCCGCAGCGGCCGCCACGGCTGAGGCGATGTCCGCACACACCGCATAGGCCAGCGTCGCGCCGGCCATCGCCACGGTGAGGAGCCGCCACGCCGGTGCCAGCCCGATCCGCTGCACCAGGTCGCCGCCGAATGCGCCGGCGATACCGGCGGCACCCAACACCGTCCAGATCACCACGGATGTGGTGTCCCCGAGGCCGCCGGCGAGGTCCCGGCCGAAGGTCCACACCGCGGCACTGCCGAACCCGGTCAGCAGCGACGCGGTCACCAGCCCTGGAGATCCGGCTCGCCACGCGGCGGGTGGCACCAGGCGCCGAGCGCCGGTCTCGGCCGCCGGGACGGCCCATGCCACCACGGCCGTCACCACGGCAGTGATCAGAGCCATCACGGCCCAGGCCAGGCGCCAGTGCGCGAACAGCAGCAGGGCGATCGGCGCCGACAGGACCACACCGACCCCGGTGCCGGCATTGACCACCGTTTGCGCGCGATCCCGCACGTCGGCGCGCACCCACCGAGCCACCGCAGCGGCCAGCGGCGGCGAGGCGAGGCCGGTGCTACTGCCGGCCACCAGTACACCGGCGGTCAGCAGAATCGTTGACGGCGCCGCGGCCACCAGCGCAACCCCTAACGTGGCAACGACACCGGCGGCCACTGCAACGCTTCTGGCACCGATCCGTTCGGTGAGCACAGTGCTCGCGACGATGGCCACGCAGTAGCCGATGTAACTGCCCGATCCGATGGCCCCCACCGTCGCTGGAGACAGCGTGAACTCGTCCGAGAGCACCGGGGTGAACAGGCCATAGCCGAAACGGGCGAATCCATAGCAGCACGCGGTCAGCATGGCGCCAGCGGTCACCAATGAGTAGAACGATCGTTGCACTTTGGTAGATTGGCACGATGTCCGTCCCGCGGCAACCCGCCCGCGTCCGGCTGCTCCGTGCCGCCGGCGAACTGTTCTACGAACACGGGATCGCAGGCACCGGTGTCGACGCGGTGATCGAGCGCGCGGGAGTCGCGACCGGGTCGCTCTACAAGAACTTCTCCGGCAAGGACGAGCTCGTGGCGGCCTATCTCGCCGACCGCGATGAACGCTGGCGTGAGGAGTGGGACAGGGCGATCGCCGAGGCAGACGATCCTGCCGGCCGGGTTCTGGCGATCTTCACGGCGACCGAGCGGTGGCGCGACCATGTCGGCCTACAGCGCGGATGCGCCCACATCGCGGCGGCCGGCCAGCTGCCGCCGGAGCATCCGGGCATGGCGGTGGCCGTTGCACACAAGCGGCACGTCGTCGAACGGTTGACGACGCTGGTGGCCGCCACCAGTGCCGCGAATCCTGCTACCACCGCGAGTGACATCGCGTTGATCCACGACGGGATGCTGGGCTCGATGGCCGTCGGATTGGATCCCGACCCGGTCGCCCGCGCCTACCGAATCGCGCGGACGCTGCTCCCGACCAGCTGATAGACAATTTGCTGTTTTCGCCTTCCCCGGTCGAGCGCCGCGCGCCATCCGTCGAATGCGGTCAGCGTTCGATCCAGGATGTCGTTATCCTTCGACGACGAACAGCTGATAGGGCGCTTGTCAGGCTTTTGAATTAACGCCCACGTCACACTATGCTCTGCCGAAGTCGTTCGATGCACCTGACTCGGCGCTGCGTTGCTGGCATCCGAGACTCCTGCACGAAGAAAGAGGGGTCCCCATGGGCAAACGGCCAGCGGTCGAGTCCAGACGGCGCGTAGCCAGGGCGACGGGCGCAACGGTGACGGGCGCCGGCCTGTTACTGGCAGCACCCGCAGCGCTCGTCGCTCTGCCGGTCGCGGCGCATGCGGCACCGACTCCACCCGCGCCGCAGCAGGGAGGTCTGCCCCTCAAGGATCCGCTCGAACTCCTCCTTGACTTCGCCGGACAGATCCCGGTCGTCAACATCTTCATCGGCAACGGCATCGCCGGCGCCCTCCCTGGCACCGACGGCGTGAACGGTGGTCTGTTCATCGGCAGCGGCGGCGACGGCGCGCACGGCACGCTGCCGGGCCAGGGCGGCGGGAACGGCGGACGAGGCGGGCTGTTCTGGGGTCGCGGCGGCGACGGCGGCAACGGCGGGCCAGGCGCGGCAGGCGGGAACGGGGGCGACTCCGGACTGTTCGCATTGTTCGGCCGCGGCGGAAACGGCGGCGACGGTGGCGACGGGCACGACCCCCAGTTCGGACAGAGGACGGCAGGCGGCCGCGGCGGAAACGGCGGCAGTGCAGGTCAATTCGCCCTCTTCGGCAATGGCGGCGCCGGCGGCCACGGTGGCGCGGGAGTCAACGGCGCCGACCGGGAGAACCCCGACTTCGGTGGCGTTGCCGGCATCCCCGCGGTAGGCGTCGCCGGCTCGTTCGCCGGGCCCGACTCGGGGGCCGCTACCGCCGGACACGGCGGGGACGGCGGCGACGGAACCGGTGCGAGCCGGTTCGCTGCCGGCGGTGTGGGCGGCCCGGGCGGTGTGGCGATCGCTGCACCTGGCGGTCAGGCCACCGGGGGCAACGGTGGCAACGGCGGCAACGGAGCTCTCGGCGGGGCCAGCGGCGGCAACGGCGGCAAGGGCGGTAGGGCTCAGGCCATCCTTGCCCCCGTCGGCGGAAACGGCATCGCAGGCAACGGCGGTCACGGGGGCAATGGCGGCAATGGAATCGACGGCGAGCACGGAACCGCTGGCGGTGCCGGCGGGAACGGCGGCGTGGGCGGGGTCTTCGGCGTCGGTGGGCGCGGCGGCAACGGCGGCAACGGTGGGGACGGCGGGGACAGCCTCGGGATCGGCGGCAACGGCGGCAACGGCGGCGGGGGCGGCTTCGTCAACGGTGCCGATCGTGTCGACAACGTCGGGGGCAACGGCGGCGATGGTGGCAATGGCGGCCGCGGGGGCAACGGCGGCAATGGCGGTGACGGAGGTGCCGCCGGAAAGGGCGGCGCGCCCGGTGTATTCAGTGCAGCCGGCCAGTCCGGACTCGTCGGCAAGGGCGGTACGGCCGGCAATGGCGCACCCGGCGGCAAGGGCGGCGCCGGTGGCAGCGCAGGGGCGGCCACACCCTCAGGGAAAGCGGGAATCCGGGGCGTCGACGGCATCGATGGCGCCGCCGGAAGTAGGGGTCAGGACGGTGTCGACGGAGGTCACACCGGCGGCGGGAGCTGAGCGATCCCCCGGGGACGCATGATTTGCTGATATTGCCCGGTCGGGGGCCTCTCGCCATGGGCAAGACAGGTTTCGGTCACCCTGACTGCGTGACAGCTACGTCCCGCTGCGGGAGGCGACCAGCTTTGGGGCGCGACGAGGCAGTTCAGCTATTTCCGCCGACATGCCGGTCCGAGAAGCTCGCGAAATCAATCAATCGCCCGGGAGCTCGGTGCTACGTTGCTGCCATTCAACCTGTCCGCATCGTGAAAAAGAGGTTTCCCATGGGCAAGCAATCGAAGGCCATCACGGGGCGGCGCCCGGTGCGGACAACGGGCGTGGCGGTGGCGGGCGCGGGCCTGATGCTGGCGGCGCCCGCCGCGGTGCTCATCGCCTTGCCCGGCACGGCACAGGCCGCACCGGCAGCACCCCTGCCGCAGCAGGGATCATGCGGATCACTGGATCTCAGTTGCCTTGGATCCGGCTTCTTCGGCAACGGCATGTCGACGTCGAACCCCCTGGCGTCGCTGTTCAGCAACCCCATCGAACTCGCATTGGATGTCGCCGGACTCATCCCGATCCTCAACATCTTCATCGGCAACGGCATCCCCGGCATCCTTCCCGGCACCGACGGCGGGGACGGCGGCTTCTTCATCGGCAGCGGAGGCGACGGCGCGCGTGGCCTGCTGCCCGGCGACGACGGCGGTGACGGCGGCAACGCCGGGCTCTTCTGGGGCAGCGGCGGGGACGGCGGTCACGGCGGCGCGGGTGGTTCCGGCGGCAACGGCGGAAACGGCGGCATGTTCGCGATCTTCGGCAGCGGTGGAAACGGCGGCAACGGCGGAAACGGGTACGACCCGCTGATCGAGGGTCTGCTCGGTGAGAAGACCCCGGGCGGCCGCGGCGGAAACGGCGGCAACGCAGCGCAATTCGCTTTCTTCGGTAGCGGCGGATCGGGTGGGAACGGCGGTGCGGGTGTCAACGGTTCCAACCGGGACAACCCTCTACTCGGTGGGCTGCCTGGTGAGCCACTGATCGGAGAATGGGGCGAGAGCGGGATCGTCATCGGGCAGAACATCGTGGGGGGCAACGGCGGTGACGGCGGCGATGGCACGGGCACCGGCCGGCTCGGCTTCGGCGGTCGAGGTGGATTCGGCGGCGAGGCGATTTCAGTCGGGGGCTTGCGGGCCGTCGGTGGCAATGGTGGCAACGGCGGCAACGGTGCGAACGGCGGTGCGGATGGTGGCCACGGCGGCACCGGCGGCTTTGCGATCGCCGCTGTGACCGGGCACGGCGTCGGCGGCAACGGCGGCCTCGGCGGCAACGGCGGCAACGGGATCGATGGCGAGAACGGAACTGCGGGCGGTCCTGGTGGTAATGGCGGCGCCGGAGGCGTCTTCGGTGACGGCGGACGCGGCGGAGCAGGGGGCGCCGGCGGAAACGGCGGAAACGGCGCCGTTGGAGGTGCGGCCGGAAACGGCGGCGACGGCGGGAGCGCCATCATCGTCGACCATTCCAACAACGTCGGGGGCAACGGTGGCAACGGCGGGACAGGCGGCAACGGGGGCGACGGCGGCAACGGCGCAGACGGAGGTGCGGCCGGAAAGGGCGGCGCCGCAGGGATATTCGGCTCGGCGGGTGTGAACGGAGTGGTCGGCAAGGGCGGTGTCGCGGGCAAGGGCGGGGCCGCCGGCAAGGGAGGTAAGGCTGGAGTCGGCGGGACAGCCGCCGGTGCGCCCGGCAATACGGGCTCCCCTGGCGCAGACGGCAACGACGGCACCGCCGGTTCGGACGGCCAGAACGGAGTCGACGGCGGCAACACCGGCAGCTGAGTCCGCCGACAACGAACTGACGGTTATTTGCTGATACGTCGTCGAAGGTCGATTAGGCCAGGGTGGAGCCGACAACCGTGCCCTTGTCGGCTATCCGCGTAACCTAGGATTTACCTGAGAAAACCGTGAGTACATGATCCCGAGGGTCTCACCGGGCGCAGACCGTCATCGGCCTTCCCAGGAGCTCACAGGCTGACCGCGGATCAGGGCACCCGGTTGGAATGCCGATCAGGGCTCTCAGCTACCCTGCGCACATCTTCGCCTCAGCTATGCACGGATGAAGACACGTATCCACCCCACGAAATTGCGACAACGACCGAAGTCAGTGATGCTAGCTTGCTGGAGCGGGATCTTTCTTCCACAACGAAAGGACTTTCCTATGGGCAAACACTCGAAGGCCAAGCGCGCGGGCCGTCCGATCAAGGCCACGAGCGCCGCGATCGCAGGGACCGGGCTGATGCTGGCGGCTCCCGCCGCGGCGCTCATCGCCCTGCCGGGCACAGCGCAGGCAGCACCGGCGACCCCGCTGCCCCAGCAATCGAGTGACCCGCTCGACCCCCTGCTCGACATCGCCGGGTTCATCCCGATCCTGAACATCTTCATCGGCAACGGCATCGACGCGGCGCTGCCCGGCGCGGACGGCGGCAATGCCGGCTTCTTCATCGGCAGCGGCGGCGACGGTGCAGCCGGTCTGCTTCCGGGCCAGGCAGGCGGCAACGGCGGTAACGGCGGCTTCTTCTACGGCAGCGGCGGCTTCGGCGGCAACGGCGGAGCAGGAGCGAACGGGGGCAACGGCGGCAACGCCGGCATCTTCGCGTTCTTCGGCAACGGCGGTAACGGTGGTAATGGCGGTGACGGCGTCGATCCGCTGCTCGGGGTGGTCGGTGAGCGCACCGCCGGCGGCGCCGGCGGCAATGGCGGTGACGCCGGCTTCCTGGGACTGTTCGGCCGCGGCGGTGCCGGCGGTAACGGTGGCAACGGGGTCGACGGACCCGTCGCCCTCGCCAATCCGCTCCTGGGCGGTATCCCCGGTGGCCTCGGAACCATCGGCCTGCCCGCAGTCGCCCTCCCGGGGCAGCCCGCAGTGGGCGGCCCGGGCGGCGCGGGGGGTAATGGAACCGGTGTCGGCGTCCTCGGCGTGGGCGGCATCGGTGGTGCAGGCGGTACCGCGCTCGCCATCATAGGCGTAGGGGCGACCGGCGGCGTCGGCGGCAACGGCGGAAACGGCGCGCCCGGCGGCGGTGCTGGCGGCATCGGTGGTGCCGGCGGCATCGCCACCTCCGTGGCGGGCGGACCGGCGACCGGCGGCAACGGCGGCAACGGCGGCAACGGCGGAGCCGGACTCGCTGGCGGCGACGGCACCGCCGGCGGACCGGGCGGTGCCGGCGGTCGGGGCGGCCTGTTCGGCGCCGGCGGACCCGGTGGTAACGGCGGCGGCGGCGGTGACGGCGGCGATAGCTTCGCCGTCGGCGGTCCTGGCGGTATCGGCGGTCTCGGCGGCACCGTCGTCGGTGTCAACCTCGGTGGCAATGTTGGCGGCGACGGCGGTAAGGGCGGCGACGGCGGTCCGGGCGGTGCGGGCGGTAATGGTGGCGACGGTGGAGCTCCAGGCGCCGGCGGCGCTTCTGGTCTGCTCGGCTCCGGCGGTACTGCTGGAAAGGGCGGCAAGGGCGGTGTCGGCGGTAAGGGTGCCGCGGGCGGCCCGGGTGGCGCCGGTGGAGCCGGTGGTGTCGCGGCCGGCGGCACGGCCGGCAACACGGGCGATGCGGGCAATCAGGGTCCCCGCGGCGCCGACGGCGCCAACGGTGCCGACGGAGGCTCTGCAGGCTAGAACTGCACCGATGAGATGAGCACCGGGGCGTCGGCTGTGGCCGGCGCCCCGGTTTCGTCGTTTTCGCGAACTGGCCTTCAAGATCAGCGCGCCGGTCTAGCGTCGGCGCCATGCCCGGGGTCGGACGCCGCGAATTCACCCTGGGCCTGGGCGCGCTCGTCGCGGCGTCACTGGTTCCAGGCTGCGGCGACGAACCCTCACCACCTCCGGGTGCGGACACCGACGCCGAGCATGTCGTGGTGGTCGGCGCCGGATTCTCCGGACTTGCCGCGGCGCGACGGCTCGCCGACTCCGGCGTCCGTGTCACGGTTTTGGAGGCCCGCGACAGGATCGGCGGCCGCACCAGCACCGACACCTCACTCGGATTGCCCATCGACGTCGGTGCGTCATGGATCCACGGCACCGACGGCAATCCGCTCCTGTCGCTCGCGCACGATGTCGGCGCCAGGACTGTGGCGACCGACTTCGAGGACTTCGTGTTGCTCCGACCGGGTGGAGCGGTCGATCCCGGCGCCGCGGCGGTCGCATCGGCCGGCTGGCCACCGATCGCCGAACAGCTCGACATCCGCAGTGCCACAGCAGATCTGAACGACACACTCGCCGACGGCCTGGTCGGGGTCGCGGATCTCGGCGACCCACTGGTGGCCTGGAACGTGACGTCGCGGATCGCCGGCGAGTACGCCGCCGATCCTGGCCAGATGTCACTGCGCTGGTTCGGCAGCGAGGAAGAACTCGACGGACCGGATGTCCTGCTGCCCGGCGGCTACACCCAGCTGTCCGAACGGCTCGCACAGCGACTGGACATCAGGAAGTCCACCGAGGTGACCCGGATCTCCCACCGGTCGTCACCGGTGCACATCGAGACGTCCCGGGGCCCGGTGACGGCCGACCGGGTCATCGTGACGGTTCCGCTCGGAGTGCTCAAAGCCGGCGCCATCGCCTTCGATCCACCGCTGCCCGACGCCAAACGCGGTGCGATAGAACGTCTGGGGTTCGGACTGCTGAACAAGGTGGTGGTCACGTTCGACGAGCCGTTCTGGCCGCGGGACCGACCGATGATCGGCCTCGTCGGCGCCGATCAACCGGTCACCGACCTGGTCAACGGCCTGTGGTTCACCGACCGGCCGGTGTTGATCGGATTGCGCGGCGGCGAGGCCGCGTGGTCACGGGAGTCGCTGCCCGACGCCGACGCGGTGGCCGAGCTGGTCACCGCCCTCGGGGCGCCGCAGCCGACCGGATCCCTCGTCACCCGGTGGGGAAGTGACCCGTACGCCCGCGGTTCCTACAGCTTCCTCGCCGTCGGGTCGAGCCCTGACGACATGGACGCGCTCGGCGAACCCCTCGGAGAGGGCCTGCTGTTCGCCGGCGAAGCCACCAACCCCGAGTACTTCGGCACCGTGCACGGGGCATACCTCAGCGGATTGCGGGAGGCGGAGCGGATCGTCGGCTAGCGAGGTGAGCGGTCATCCCGGTGGCACGCGCGCACAATCCATCCCGTCCCGGTGAAGCGGACGGCCAGTTCGATGACGTAGACGCCGAGGCTGACAATCGCTGTAGACGCCCATGGGCCCGACCCGGCGCCTATGATGAAGCGGTTTCCATTTCAAGGGGTTGATCGTGAACATCAAACGCGTCCTGGCCGCGGCATCCATCATCGGTGTCGTCGGCATGCCCGCTGCCCTGTTGGGCGCGGGCGTCGCCGCAGCGGAGCCGGAGCAGAACACCGACGAGCAACGAGAGGAGAACGCCGAACCGCGCTGGGAGATCCCGCCGCAGATCTCCGAGGAGATCGCCAAGAACGTGAGCAATCTGCCGTCGCCGGTGGAAGCCAACGCGACGGTTCCGGTGAACATCCCGTTGCCCGATGTCGTTCCCGATCTCGCGATTCCGATCGTCTTCAACCCGCCCGCACTGAATGTCCCGCCTCCCTCCGCGCCGAGCATCAATCCGCTGAACCCGCTCGGTCTGCCGCCACCGCCGGCCATCAACCCGTTCAACCCGCTGGGTCTGCCACCACCGCCGGAGATCAACCCGCTCAATCCCCTCGGGTTGCCACCGCCACCGCCACCCCCGCGCATCAATCCGCTCAACCCGCTGGGCCTTCCCCCGCCACCGGATCCGTTCAACCCGCTGGGCCTGCCCCGGCTGTGGTGACGGTTCAGTAGGAGTCGTGCAGCCGCATCCACTCGTACGGCGGCTGCTGTGGCCATCCGGGCGGTGAGTCCTCCCAGGTCTCCTGCCTTCCGTACGGCGTGAGGTCGAGCAGGTCGAACACGACCATGAACGGCTCCTCCCCGCGCCGGTAGGTCGACCAGGTGTGGAACACGCGGTTGCCGTCGCGCAGGAACACGCTGATGCCGTGCCGCTCCTCGCCGTCGACCGTCACGTGATAGTCCTCGTTGAACGTGGACGCACCCGATGACACCCACGGCAGGTCCCAACCCATCCGGTCGCGGAAAGCCAAGAGCTTGCTCAACGGCGCCCGCGACACCAGCACCAGCGAGGTGTCCTTCGCGTGCAGGTGCGACAGCGGTCCGAGGTGGTCGGCCATCATCGAGCAGCCCTCGCAGCCCTGTTTCCAGTCGCTGCCGAACATGAAGTGCTGCACGATCAACTGGCGGCGTCCGTCGAAGAGGTCGAGCAGGCCGACGCGGCCGGTCTCGCTGTCGAATGCGTACGGCTCGGTCACCTCCACCATCGGCATCCGCCGACGCGCCGCGCTCACCGAATCCTTGAGACGAGTCAGCTCCTTCTCCCGAGCCAGGAGTTCGGCACGAGCCTGCTCCCACTGTCCGCGGGATACGAGCGGTGGCATGCCAGAATCGGTCATCGGTCAGCCGAACCGCTTCACCGCATCGGCTACCCGGGCCAACTGCTCGATGTCCGAGCTCGTCGGGATCAGGTGCACCTCGTCGGTGCCGATGTCGGCGAACCGCTGGAGAACGTCGATCAGCTCGTCCTCGTTCCCGGCGAACCCCGTGTCGGGCGCCATGGCGTCGACGTACTCGGCGGGAATCCAGTTCATGTAGCGCCGCAGATGCCGGTGCATCTGTGCGCGTGCCGTGTCCCGGTCACCGACGGCGAACCAGAACGACGTGGCGAGGTGTGGTGCGGGCTTCTGCGCCTGCGCCCATGCGTCGCGCGCGACGTCGAAGAGCTCCGCCTGCTTTCCGACGTCGAGGTCGAGGATCGTCCCGGCCATGCCCTGGGCCCAGGACGCCGCGCTGCGCACCGTCTTCGGGCCGATCGTGCCGACCATCAGCGGAGGCCCGCCGGGCTGCACCGACGCAGGCCCCACCGGCAGCACCGAGTCGGTGATCTTCTCGCCGGCCCACACCCGCTTCATGACGGCGACGCGTTCGGCCATACCCCGCATGGTCTGGGTGGCCGGATCGGCGCCGACCGCCCGATAGTCCTCGTGGCGGCCGCCGACGCCGATGCCGACGGTGAGCCGTCCCCCGCTGACGAGGTCCCCCGTCGCCAGAGCCTTGGCGAGCATGACCGGGTCGTGTAACTGCGGCACGATCACCGTGGTCACCAGCCGCACCCGGTCCGTCCACGCGGCCAGCGCGCCGAGCAGGGTCAGGCTGTCGGGATTGCTGAAGGCGATGCGCTCACCCCAACACAGCGAGGAGAAGGGCCCATCGTCCACCGTCTGGGCCCAGGACCGCAGCAGGGTCGCGTCGAGATCGGGCTCCATCACCGGCATGGTCATTCCGATCTGCACGCAGCGATTCTTCCATGCCGGTGCGACTCATCGCGGTGAACGCGGGTTCTCCTTGACCGCGCGCACCGGATCCGACGACGGCGGCGTGAACAGCTGACCACGAAGGCTGCCACCGAATGTCCGCGCGGCCACCAGGATCCAGGTTCCCAGCAGCGCGGCGTACGCCAGCGCCGCCGCCCACTCGAAGGCCGGCAGGCCCGTATGGACGGCCAGCTGGGTGGTTCCGGTGACGAACGTCCCGACCGGAAACGTCAGACTCCACCAGGTGAGCGCGAACGGCATCCCACGGCGCATCGTGCGCACGGTCAACGCTGTCGCCAACGCGATCCACAGCACCGCGAAACCCCAGATCGGAACGCCGAGAACGATCGACATGGTCGCCAGCCCGTCCGCGCGCTGCGCCGATACGGCCAGGGTCGCGTATCCGCCGAGAAGGCCTGCCGCGGTGATGGACTGGCCGAGCGGGCCGAGGACGATCCACAGCGTCGGCACTCGCGCGGTTCCCGAGGTGCCGTAATGGGCCAGCCGGCTCCAGACCATCGTGATGATGATGAAAGACGCGATCAGCGACAAACCGAACATCGCCAGACACCCGTAGAACAGGGTCTCCCGACCGGTTCCCGGCGACATGTGCGGGAGGAGCAGCGCCCCGGTCGCCGCCGAGACCATCGGTGGCACCACCGGCATCAGCCACCCGCCGAACGCCGCGTCGGGTTCGACGCGGTACTGGGTGAACATGAGGTACGGAATGCTCATCGCGGTGAACAGGCCGCCGACGGTGCCGGCCGTCCACAGCACCCAGCTGACCACCAGCGCCGCATGCGCGCCGATGAGGTCGGGGCCCACGAGGATCGCCCCGCCGCCCACCGTCATCAACGCCATGGGTGCGGCCCCGTAGAAGTGCGCCATCTGCGGGTTGCGGGCATGACTGCGCACCACGCTCGGATGGCGCACCCAGTGCGCGCCGACGGTGACGATGAGGAACGACATCCACGCCGTGGCGATCACCCACACCACCTCGGCGAATCCCCGCAGCCCCGGCACCTGGACGGGCAGCCCCGCACCGGCGGTGGCCACGATGCCGGTGCCCATCACCGAGGCGAACCAGTTCGGACCGAGATGGCTGAGCCGGCCGAACCCGTTCGGGCTGCCGACTGTCCGCGGCGTCGCCATCACCGCGCTGAGGTTACGGCAGGTGCGGGGGTTAACCCCCGCCCACTTCGCGGGGAAACGCTGTGTCGCCGCCCGGCGACAGTCCCTAGGTTTGAGTCATGGTCGCCATCAGCACCGAGTCCGCACCGGCCGCCGTCGCCGTGAGCGGCGCCACCACCCCGGGTCGCCACATCGGCGTCGTCGCCACCGCATCGATGGTGACCGGCGCGGCGATCGGCGTCGTGTGGTTCTGGATACCGCTGGCGATCCTGATCATCGGGATCACCTCGATCCCGTCGGGAATCGGATTCGCCCTGGCCGCCGTGGCATTCATCTACCTGATGCGGGGCGTGGAATGGCTTGAGCGGTTACGCAGCGAGGCCGTGTTCGGGCTGCGGATCCCGGTGCCGCCGCGGCCGCTCTCGCGCTACAGAGGCGTTCAGCGCTGGCTGCACCAGCTGTGGCTCGATGCCGGGAGCGCCCGCTTCTGGAAGGGGGCGGCGCATCACTATCTGCGGCTGCTCTACGACATGGCCGCCACCGGTATCGCGTTCATACTGCTGGTGCTGGCGTTCGTCGGGCCCGCGGCGGCCATCGCGGTCAGGCAGAGCGACGCCGATGCCGGGCTGTGGTCGCCGTCCCCCATCCTGGCCTGGTTGCTTGCCGGCGTCGCCGCCGTCGGCGCCGTCGCGATCCTTGTCTTCGCACCGATGCTGGACGCGGCGATCGACCGGCGCATGCTTCCGCCGTCGCCGACCGCGGTGTTGAAGCACCAGGTGAACGCGTTGAACGATGCTCGGGTGGGCGCGATGTCGTCGGCTCAGACCGAACGCCACCGCATCGAACGCGATCTGCACGACAGTGTCCAGCCCAGGCTGGTGTCGCTGGCGATGGCGATCGGATTGGCGCAGACCAAGCTCGACAGCGACCTGCCCGCCGCCAAACAGCTCATCACCGAGGCCCACGACGAGGCGAAGAACGCGCTGGTCGATCTGCGCAACGTGGTACGCGGGATCGCGCCAACCATCCTCGCCGACCGGGGACTGGACGCAGCGCTGTCAGCGGTGGTGCAGCGCACCGAGAACAGCGGAGTGCCAACCACTCTCGATCTTCACCTGCCACGGCGGCTGCCCGACGAGGTGGAGTCGGTCGCGTACTTCGTGGTCGCCGAGGCGCTGACCAACGTGGCCAAACACGCACAGGCCCGGCAGGCCGTGGTCACCGTGCGGCTCGACGAGCCCGCCGACGTACTGCACGTGTCGGTGTTCGACGACGGGCGCGGCGGCGCCGCCATCACCGACGACGGCAACGCCACCGGTCTGCGTGGGCTCGACGAGCGGGTGCGCGCGGCGCGCGGCACGCTGACGGTCACCAGCCCCGCCACCGGCCCCACGATCGTGACGGCGGTGCTGCCGTGCGCATCGTGATCGCCGAGGACTCGGCGCTGCTGCGGGCCGGGATCGAACGGATCCTGTCCGACGCGGGACACGAGGTGGTAGCCGGTGTGCCGGATGCGACCGACCTGCTGCGCCTGGTCAACGACGAGCGTCCCGACCTGGCGATTCTGGATGTCCGCATGCCTCCGACGTTCACCGACGAAGGTATCCGCGCCGCCGCCCTGCTGCGCAGCCAGAACCCCGAGTCGCCGGTGCTCGTGCTGTCACACTACGTCGAGGAACGCTACGCCGCCGACCTCATCGCCTCGGACACAAGGGGATTCGGTTACCTGCTCAAAGACCGGGTGGCCGATGTGCCCGCCTTCCTCGACGCCGTGGAGGTGGTCGGTGGCGGCGGGACGGTGCTCGACCCGGAGGTCGTCTCGCAGATCCTGGTGCGCTCGCGCCGGCGGGCGGCACTCGACGAACTCACCCCCCGCGAGCGTGACGTGCTGCAACTCATGGCCGAGGGCCGGACGAACTCGGCGATCGCCGCCGGATTGCACATCTCGGTCGGCTCGGCCGAGAAGCACATCGCCTCCATCTTCACGAAGCTGAACCTGGCGCCCGACGAGACCGAGAATCGCCGCGTGCTGGCGGTTCTGCGCTTCCTGGAATCCTGACCTGCAAAGGGACCCTTCATGACGACCATCACGACGCCCGCCCCCGCCGGAGCACCGCCGGAGCTGACCCCCGGCGGCCGTAGGGCCTTCCGCGGAGTGCTCCTCGCCGCCGCCGCCATCATCGTGACGGGCAGCCTCGCGGCGCTGGCCGTCGCTGCCTGGGGCGTGAGCACGGTGCGGGTGGCCACCGACAACCAGACCCTGCCGACGACCATGCGGTCGCTGTCCATCGACGCCGGCGGCGTGCCGGTCGCCATTCGCATCACCGGCGATCGCAACGCTCGCGAAGCCCGGGCCGATCTACGCGTGGTGAACACCAGCAGCGGCGGGGATCACCGACTCACCGTGACCAACGAGGGCGCCGAGACCCGCATCAGCGTCGAAGGCCGGCCGTCGGGGATCTTCGATTGGGCTCGCGGAGGGGAGATCACGGTGTCGTTGCCCCCCGAGCAGGCCAGGCGGATGACGGTGCGCACCCAGCAGGACACCGGCGTGACGCTCGTTCAGACCGACCTCGACCAGCTCATCGCCAGAACCATCGACGGATCGGTCGTCCTGCGCGGTGCGGCACGGCGCGTGGAGGTCCAGACGGTGAACGGCGATATCGAGGCACACCGACCGATCACCGTTGCCGAGCGCTTCTCCGCCACGACGTCCAACGGGGACATCGCAGTCGACTTCGCCGACGCGGCACCACCGACGATCGAGGCGACCAGCAGCACCGGCGACGTCGTCATCGGACTCCCCCCCAAGGGCCCCTACCTGGTGCGCGCCCAATCCGATCTGTCCACCAAGGTGCAGGTGCCCGAGACGTCGGATCCGGCGGTCGCTGTCGCCGAGGTCACTGCCCGCTCCGAGGCCGGTGACGTCGTCGTCGAGGAATCCGAGCGGCCGCGGCGCTGACCTAGGTGAGTCCAGCCATGATGTCGGCCACCGGACCCGATGGCGCGGAACGGAATCCGGTGCCCGCCCAGATGTTGGTCCCGTGCGGATCGCCGGCGCGTACGGCCGCGGCGCGCAGTGGACCGGTCAGATAGTGAACCTCGGGATAGGCCAGCGGCGCCTGCTCGTCGTGCTCGACGACGAAGCGGTTCCGCAGTCCCCGGGCGTAGCGGCCGGAGAAGGCCTTGGTCACCACCGTCTCGGTGAACTGTGGGTCCCGCAGCGCGGCGCGGTGAACCGGCGAGCTACCCGATTCGTCGGCCAGCAGGAATGCGGTGCCGAGCTGCGCGGCCACCGCACCCGCATCGAGAACGGCGGCGACATCTCGAGCGTCGATCAGCCCTCCGGCCGCCACCGCCGGCACGTCGACCGCCGCGAGCACCGCGGCGAGCAGTTCGGCCAGCGGCTGGGTCGGCGGCCGCACGCCGGGGTCGAAGTGGCCGCGGTGGCCACCGGCCTCGGGACCCTGCACCGCAACGGCGTCCACACCGCGCTGTACCGCCGCACGCGCCTCCTCGACCGTGGTCACGGTGCCGACGGTGGCGATACCGGCGTCGCGCAGCCGCGCCACCTCCTCGGAACTCGGCAGGCCGAACGTGAACGACGCCACCTCGGGCCGCAGGTCGGCCAGGACGTCGAGCTTGGCCTGCCAGTCGTCGTCGTCGGACCGGGGCGGTCCGGGCTCGGCACCGTAGCGCTGCCCATCGGCCGACAGCTGTTCGGCGTACGCCGCCACCTCGCCTGGACTCGCGACACTCGGTTGCGGGACAAAGAGATTCGTCCCCAACGGGCCTGCCGTCAAGGCCTTGGCGGCGCTGAGCCGCTCGGCGAATACGTCGGCCGTCAGATATCCGGCCGCCACGAACCCCAGGCCGCCGGCATTGGTACCGGCCGCAGCGAGTTCCGGGGTGGACGGCCCACCGGCCATCGGCGCGACGAGGACGGGTCGGGACAGGTCACGAATATCGAATACCGGCATACCGCCATCCTGCATCCTTGACCCATGGCCATCACGTTCAACCACACGATCGTCGCCGCCAGGGACCGCAGCGAGTCCGCCGGCTTCTTCACCGAACTGTTCGGACTGCCCGCCGCCAAGCAGTTCGGCCCGTTCCTGGCTGTCGAGCTCAATCACGGCGTCAGCCTCGACTACGCCCAGGCCGCCGAGGACGACGGCATCCACCCGCAGCACTACGCTTTCCTGGTGTCCGAGGAGGAATTCGACGCGATCTACGGGCGCATCCGAGAACGCGGCCTGCAGCACTGGGCCGACCCGCACGGCGAGCACCCCGGCGAGATCAATCACCACGACGGCGGCCGCGGCGTCTACTTCCAGGATCCGTCCGGGCACTACCTCGAGATCATCACCCGGCCTTACGGTTCGGGCGCGTGACGGCGCCGCTGCGGGTGGTCCAGTGGGGCACCGGCGCCGTGGGCCGCGAGCTCATCGCCACCATCCTCGACCACCGGCCCGGCCTGCAACTGGTCGGCGTCAAGGTCTATGCGGAGGCCAAGAACGGCGTGGACGCCGGCGAACTGGCAGGGCGCTCCCCCGTCGGCGTGCTGGCCACCAGCGACTCCGACGCCGTTGCCGCCCTCGACGCGGATTGTGTGATCTACACGCCGCGCCTGGTCGACCTCGATGACGTCTGCGCGCTGCTGGCCGGCGGCAAGAACGTCGTCACCACCGCCTTTCTGTTCCATCCCGACCGTCAGCCGGCCGAGGTGCGCAGCCGCCTCGAGCAGGCCTGCCGCCAGGGTGGAACCACGGTGCACGGCAGCGGGATCAACCCGGGCAACCTGTCGGGCGTGCTTCCCCTCGCGCTGACGGGTATGAGCCGCACCATCGACAAGATCACCCTGCAGGAGCGCGCCGACTGGTCGGTGTACGACAGCACCGCCATCACGTTCGACAACATGTCCTTCGGTCGGCCGGTCGACGAGATCAGTCCTACGGCAACCGATTTTCTCGCATTCAACAGCGGCATATTCACCGAGGAGGTGTGGCTGATCGCCGACGCGCTGCACGCGGGCATCGACGAGGTCACCGCGTCGGTCGAGGCCGTACCTGCACTGGCCGACCACGAGATCTTCGATCACGTGCTGCGGGCGGGCACGACGGCGGGTCAGCGATGGAACTGGGTGGGGCGGCGTGCGGGTGAACCACTGGTCGAGATCGAGACGCTGTGGACGGTGGGCAACGAGTATCCGGCGCACTGGCCGACACCCCGGCACGGCTGGACGCTGACCATCGAGGGCGACCCGTCCATGCAGGCGCACTTCATCGCGCTGGCCAGCTTCAGCCGGGCGGCGAGCATGGCCGAACACGTCAACGCCGCCAACATCGCGACCGCCATGCAGGTGCTCAATGCGGTCCCGGCGGTGTGCGCGGCAGAACCGGGCTTCGCGACCATGGCGACGCTGCCGCTCATCCGCAGCGCGGTCGGCTTCGGGAACGCCTAGCCGACCGAATGCCCGCGCCGGTGTTCCTGGTCCAGGTACTCCCCGGCCATCGCCGCGACGTGCGGGGGCAGGCCCCCCGACGCGACGTCGGCGAGGCTGGTTCCCTCGAGTACCGAGCGCATGCTGGCCCGCAGCGCCCGCCACACGTCGGTCAGCGCCGCCGTCGGACCCGAGTAGGGAAGATCGCCGAGACCGATATCGCGGACGCTGGCCAGCGGACCGTCGATGCAGCGCAGGACGTCGGCGATGCTGATGTCAGCAGCCGGCCGGGCCAGCGCGTAACCGCCGTCGCGGCCGCGGTGGCTGCGCACCAGCCGGTCGGTGCGCAGGTCGGACAGGATGTCGACCAGGAATTGCGCGGGAATGCCCTGCGCCTTGGCCAGGTCGTCGGTCTTGACCAGCACCCCGTCTTCGGCGGTGGCCAACTGCACCATGGCGCGGACGGCGTACTCCGCCTTCGCCGACATCCGCATGGTGGCCACGTTAGTCGGGGATGTCCCCCGCGCCGGGCACCACCACCGCGAACAGATCGGCCATCGCTGCGAGGCTGGCCGCCTGCATGGCCGCCGCGGACACCGTCTCGTCGCTGTCCAGACCCGGCAGCGCGCGGGTGGCGGTGGCCGATGCCACCACCGTCGGCGCATAGCCGAGGTTGAACGCGCCGCGGGCGGTCGAGTTGACGCACATGTGCGTCATGAAGCCGGCCAGCACCAGATTCGAGGCGCCGACGGCCTTGAGCCGCTCTTCGAGGTCGGTCTGCACGAACGAGTTCGGATACTGCTTGACCACGACGGGCTCGCCGTCGCGGGGAGCGACGGCCGGAACGATCGCACCAGTCTCCCCGTCGATGTCGTAGAGCGAATCCGGGCCGTCGGAGTGCTGGATGTGGATGACCGGAATCCCCGCGGTGCGGGCCCGGTCGAGCAGGGCCGCCGCCTCGTCCAGCGCGGCCTCGATGCCTTCGAGTTCCATCACACCCTTGGTGTAGGTGTTCTGGCAGTCGATGAGCACCAGAGTCGACTGGGACAGGTTGACCGGTTGCTGGGGCAGATCGGCCAGGACGCGAAGGGTGGGATTCGGCACGAGGCCGAGCCTACCCAGACCGCGTGACCGCCAGTACCGCCGCGGCCAGCTCGGGACGGCACACCACCAGATCGGGCAGCTTGGGATCCTCGCGGTTGTAGACCAGCGGTGACCCGTCGATGCGGGAGGTGTGCAGTCCGGCGGCGCGCGCCACCGCGACCGGTGCGGCCGAATCCCATTCGTACTGTCCACCCGCATGCACGTAGACGTCGGCGATGCCCTGCACGATGGAGGCCACTTTGGCACCGGCCGAACCCATCTCGACCAGTTCACCGTCCAGCGCGTCGCGCACGGCAAGCGCCACCGCCGGCGGACGTGTCCGGGACACGACGATGCGCGGCGCGGCGGGCATCGGTCGCGGCGCGGCGACGGTCGGGGTGGCGAGCGTGGTGTTTTGTGCAGGCAGCGCCACCGCGCCGGCCACCAGCTCCCCGGACTGCCACAGCGCAACGTGCACCGCCCAGTCGTCGCGGTCGAGTTCGGAGAACTCCCGGGTGCCGTCGAGCGGGTCGACGATCCACACGCGCTGCGCGCGCAACCGCACCGGATCGTCGGCCCCCTCCTCCGACAGCACCGCGTCCGCGGGCCGCGCCTCGGCCAGCTCGGCCATCAGGAAGTCATGAGACCGCTTGTCGCCTGCGGCCTTCCGCTCCTCGACCGACGCCTCGGCGAATTCCGCCCGCACATCGAGCAGCAGTTCGCCGGCGCGGGTGGCCAGCCTCGCGGCCAGCTCGTGGTCGTTGAGGCTCATCGCTTGCCGTCCAACAGATCGATGACCTGCTGAGCCAACTCGTCGACACTGCGGTCGGGGGTCAGACGCAGATCCGGGTTCTTCGGCCGCTGGTACGGGCTGTCGATCCCGGTGAAGTGGGTGATCTCGCCGGCTCGGGCCTTGGCGTAGAGGCCTTTGGGGTCCCGCTTCTCGCAGTCCTCCAGCGGGGTGTCGCAGAACACCTCGAAGAACTCATAGCCCTGGTCGCGGTGCACGCCGCGGGCCAGTTCGCGGTGTTCGGTCAGCGGGCTGATCGCAGGTACCAGGACCGTCAGCCCCGAATCGGCCATCAGGGTTGCGATATGAGCCAGGCGGCGCAGATTCTCCGCGCGGTCGGCCATCGAGAATCCGAGGTCGGCGTTGAGGCCGTGCCGCAGGTTGTCCCCGTCGAGAACATATGCCGGACAACCGCGTTCGAGCAGCTTCTGCTCGACGCGCATGGCCACCGACGACTTGCCCGAACCGGAGAGCCCGGTGAACCAGACCGTTCGCCCCCTCGACAGCCGGTCCTTCGCGTCGACCAGCGATTGATGCCGGACCGTGTTCGGGGTGGCGGTCCGGTTCGCCACCGGTGTGGTGTCGCGGACCATGCCGGCCGCGACCGTGCCGTTGGTGTCGGGGTCGATCAGGATGAACGAACCCGTTGCGGCGTTACGGGAGTACTCGTCGAGGAGCAGCGGCTGCTGGGTGCGCAACGTCACCCGGCCGAGTTCGTTGAGCTTGAGCGCGGTGGCGGACTTGTCGCGGTGCAGCGTGTTGACGTCGAGCCGGTAGTCCAGCGCGGCGACGCGGGCCCTGATGGTCCTGGTGGTGTGCTTGACGATGTACTCGCGCCCGGGCTCGAGCGCCGTCTCATCGGCCATCCAGCACACGGTGGCGTCGAACTCCTTCGACACGTGGGGCTGGTTGTTGGCCCGGGCGATCACGTCGCCGCGGGAGATGTCGATGTCGTCGGCGAGGCTGATCGAGACCGCCATCGGCGGAAACGCCTCCACCACAGGCCCGGTCGGCGAATCGATGGCGGTGATGGTGCTGGACTTGCCGCTCGGCAACACCACGATCTCGTCGCCGACGCGCATGACACCGCTGGCGACCGAACCCGCGTAGCTGCGATGGTCGGCGTGGTCGCGAGTCTGTGGTCGGATCACGTACTGCACCGGGAACCGGACGTCGATCAGATTGCGGTCACCGGCGATGTAGACCTCTTCGAGGTGGCTGAGCAGCGCGGGCCCGTCGTACCAGGGGGCCTTGTCCGACTTGGTGACGACGTTGTCGCCCAGCAACGCCGACATCGGGATGGTGGTGACGTCGTGGATGTCCAGCCGGGCGGCGAACGCGTGGAATTCGTCGCGGATGTCCTCGAACTTCTTCTGGTCCCAGTCGATCAGATCCATCTTGTTCACGGCGAGCACGATGTGCTGCACGCCGAGCAGCGACGCCAGGAAGGCGTGCCTGCGCGACTGTTCGAGCAGCCCGTGGCGGGCATCGACCAGCACGATCGCCAGCTGCGCGGTCGAGGTGCCAGTGACCATGTTGCGCGTGTACTGGATGTGGCCGGGGGTGTCAGCGATGATGAATTTCCGCTTGGCCGTGGCGAAGTAGCGGTAGGCCACGTCGATCGTGATGCCCTGTTCGCGCTCGGACCGCAGACCGTCGGTGACCAGTGCCAGGTCGGTGTAGTCGTTACCGCGCTCCTTGGAGGTGCGTTCGACGGCCTCGAGCTGATCCTCCATCACGGCTTTGGAGTCGTACAGCAACCGGCCGATCAGCGTCGACTTACCGTCGTCGACCGAACCGGCGGTGGCGATACGAAGAAGCGTTGCCATCAGAAGTACCCCTCGCGCTTGCGGTCTTCCATCCCCGCTTCGGAGATGCGGTCGTCAGCGCGGGTGGCGCCGCGTTCGGTCAGCCGGGACAGCGCGGTCTCGGCGATGATGTCCTCCACCGACGACGCGGTCGACTCCACGCAGCCGGTGCAGGTGACGTCACCGACGGTGCGGAAGCGCACGCTGGTCTCGAAGACCTCCTCGCCCTCCCGCGGTTGCATGAACGGGTGCACCGCCAGCAGCATGCCGTCACGCTGGAACACCGGCCGGGTGTGGGCGTAGTAGATCGCCGGCAGGGTGATGCCTTCGGCACCGATGTAGGCCCAGATGTCGTATTCGGTCCAGTTCGACAGCGGGAAGACCCGGATGTGCTCACCCTTGCGGTGCCTGCCGTTGTAGATGTTCCACAGCTCCGGTCGCTGCGCCTTGGGATCCCACTGGCCGAACTCGTCGCGGAAGCTGAACACCCGCTCCTTGGCGCGGGCTTTCTCTTCGTCGCGACGGGCACCGCCGAACGCCGCGTCGAAGGTGTTCTCGCGGATGGCACGCAGCAGCGTCACGGTCTGCAGCGGATTGCGCGACGGGCCGTTGTCGACCACCCGGCCTGCGTCGATGTCCTCCTGGACCGAGGCGACGACCAGGCGCACCCCGTTCTCGGCGACCAGTCGGTCGCGCGTGGAGATCACCTCGTCGAAGTTGTGGCCGGTGTCGACGTGCATCACCGGGAACGGCAGGCGGGCCGGGGCGAACGCCTTGATCGCGAGATGCAGCATGACGATCGAGTCCTTGCCGCCCGAGAACAGCAGCACGGGCCGCTCGAATTCGGCGGCGACCTCGCGGATGATGTGGATGGCCTCGGCCTCGAGCAGGCGCAGATGGCTGAGCTCGTACTGACCCGGCTCCGGAACGGTGACCTGGGCGGCTGTCATTGGGTCTTCCTCGTTAAGTTGGTAGTTCTTGCCAGAATTACAAGCTTGAGGAGGAAATCTAGCGGGCGGTGGTGAGCGTGTCAACGGGCGGGAACAGGTGTCGGCGCGGTGTGCTCAGGCGCCGAGTTCTACACCAGGGCTGTGATCGCCGAGCGATCGCGACCCTCACGCAGATGTCGGCGCGGTGTGCTCACCGCCAATATGAGCGATGCGTCAGCGCGCCACCTCGTCGAGCCGGCCGGTCGCGACGTCGAAGACGAAGCCGCGCACCGACTCGTGCCGGGTGACGAACGGGCTGGCCTCGATGCGCCGGATCGACTGGCGCACATCCTCGTGGAGGTCGTCGAACGCCTCGGCGGCCCATTCGGGCTTGATCCCCGTGTCGTCCTGGATCGACTTCTTGAACTCGTCGTCGGTGAACGTCAGCATCCCGCAGTCGGTGTGGTGGATCAGGATGATCTCGGTGGTGCCGAGCAGCCGCTGGCTGATCGCGAGGGAACGGATCTCGTCGTCGGTGATCACGCCGCCCGCGTTGCGGATGACGTGCGCCTCGCCGTCAGCGAGACCCAGGATGCGATAGACGTCGAGCCTGGCGTCCATGCACGCCACCACCGCGACGTGCTTGCTCGGCGGAAGGGGTAGCGGACCGCTGAAGGTCTTCGCGTACTCCTCGTTGTTCTTCAGATACTCGTCCGTCGCCGACATAGTCGTGACGGTACCGCTCATCCGCCGTCCCGTCTGCCGTGCGAATCACCGAGAATGCTGCAGGTCGTACACGGTCTGACCACCCACCTGGATCGGGGTGAAACGCTGTGTCACCCAGGCGGTGATGTCGCTCGCCGCTCCGTCGTGCGCCGCGCCGGGAGGCCCGAAGCGCTCACCGGCGATGAAGTACCTGACCTCGTGATCGGCCACGTACTGCTGGAACTGCGCCAGCGTCGGCGAATCGTCCGAGCCGGTGAAGCCACCGATCGCCATGACGGACGCCCCGGTGTCCAGCTGCAGGCCCGCCGCCCCCATCGAGCCGATCGTGGCTGCCGCCCATCGATTGTCGGCCGAGCCGATCAGTGCCTGCAGCGCCGGATCGTCCGTCTCGACGCCGCGACGGTGTCCCCCTGGTCCGCCCGGCATTGCGCCGGCGCCCGCCGCGCCGGCGGGACCCGACGTCGACCCCGGACCGCTGGCCGGGTGGGCCACGTTGTAGACCGCGAACGCCGCGGGCGCAGCGAGCCCCGCCAGCACCGCGGCAAGGACCACGGCGGCCGTCGCCCGGCCGAGGCGGTGAGCACCGACCGATAACACCGCCGCCGTGCCGACCGAGACGACCAGCACCACCCACCGCAGCCACGGCTGCCACTCCGGCGTGCGGTCGAGCAGCACGAACGCCCACACCCCGGTCGCCGCCGCCATCGCAGCCAAGGCGACACGCACGGCGAGGACGCCCCTGCCACGCCATAGCTGGGCGACCGAGATACCCACCAGCGCGGCGACCGCGGGCGCCAGCGCCACGGTGTAGTAGGGGTGGATCGTCCCGTCCATGAAGCTGAACACCGCGCCGGTCACCAGCAGCCAGCCACCCCACAGCAGCAGGCCGGCGCGCACCGTGGACGTGCGGGCGGCGCGGCGGGTGAACCACAGCCCGGCGAACACACCGATGAGCGCGGCGGGCAACAGCCACGACGCCTCCACTCCCATGGACATGCCGAACAACCGTCCGATGCCCGGTTCGCCGCCGAAGAAGAGGTTCGCCCCGCCACCGGGGCCGCCGCCGGGTCCGCCACCACCCGGGCCTCCGGCGTCGGGCCCGCGGCCGGCAATGCGCTCGATGCCGTTGTAGCCCAACGCCAACTGCAGCAGGCTGTTGCCGGTCGACCCACCGATGTAGGGCCGCGACGACGCCGGCCACAGTTCGACCAGCAGCAGATACCATCCGGCCGAGACGACCATCGCCAGCCCCCCGGCCGCCAGTGCGCCGAGCCGTCGCCACACGCCGACCGGTGCCGCCACCAGGAACGCCAGCGCCAGACCGGGCACCACCAGGAACGCCTGCAGCATCTTGGTCAGGAACGCGAACCCGATGACGCAACCGACGAGGATCATCCATCGCGTACCGCCCGTCTCGATCGCCCGCACCGCGAAATAGGCGGCGACGACCAGCAGCAGCACCAGCAACGCGTCGGGGTTGTTGAACCGGAACATCAACGCCGCCACCGGAGTCACCGCCATCGCCGCGCCGGCGATCAGCCCCGCGACCGGGCCACCGATCCGACGCACCGTGGCGAACAGCACACTTACCGTGGCCACGCCCATCAGCGCCTGCGGGAGCAGCATGGTGAATGCGCTGAACCCGAAGAGACGTCCGAACAGCACCATCACCCACAGCGCGGCGGGCGGCTTGTCGACGGTGATGGCATTGCCCGGATCCAGGGACCCGAACAGCCACGCCGTCGCGTTCTGCGTGCCGGCCTGCACCGCCGCGGCGTAGTACTGGTTCGCCCAGCCCGACGAGCCGAGCCCCCACAGGTAGAGCACGGCCGTCGCCGCCAGCAATCCGACCAGGGCGGCCCGGACCCAGCGGGGCGGGTCATCTCGTGGCACGTCGGGTGCGTCCGGAGGGCGCATGTCAACGGTCATGGTCATCGGAGTGTCCTTCGTCGTCGGGGAGATGGTCAGAGGTTGCGCCGCGGGTGGAACACCCAGCCGCGCAACAGCACGAAGCGCACGACCGTGGCAAGCAGATTCGCCGCGATCAGCACAGCGAGTTCGACGCCGCCGTGCGGGACGGGGCTGACCGCGTGGAGCAGGGCGAGCGATCCGCTGGTGATGGCCAGGGCGATGCCGAACACGATCAGACCTTCGAGATGGTGGCGTGAGACCCGGCCGCGGCCTGCGGCGCCGAAGGTGAACCGGCGGTTGGCGGCTGTATTGCCGATCGCCGTGAGCAGCAGGGCGAGCAGGTTCGCGGTCTGGGCGCCGAGCCAGCCGCGGGTCAGCACGAACAGCACGAGGTAGGCCAGCGTGGAGAGCATCCCCACCGCACCGAACCGCACGACCTGGCGCAGCAGCGAGCGCGGCGCCGCCGACATCGGTGCGGGTGCGAGCTGTGCGGCAAGCACCGCGACCGGTATCGAACCGCTGGCGAAACCCTTGAGCAACCGGCCGATTCCTCTCAGGTCGGCGGTCGCGGTAGCGACGATGTCGACCCGGCTGTCGGGATCGTCCACCCAGTCGACGGGCACCTCGTGGATGCGCAGACCGCTGCGCTCGGCGAGCACCAGCAGCTCGGTGTCGAAGAACCATCCGGTGTCGGAGACGTGCGGCAGCAGCTGACGCGCCACGTCGGACCGGATGGCCTTGAAGCCGCATTGGGCGTCGGAGAAGCCGGCGGACAGCGTCGACTTGAGGATGAGGTTGTAGCAGCGGGAGATGAACTCGCGCTTGGCGCCGCGCACCACCCGGGAGCCGCGGCTCAACCGGGTTCCGATCGCGAGGTCGGAATGCCCCGAGATCAGTGCGGCGACCAGCGGGGCCAGCGCCGCCAGCTCGGTCGACAGGTCCACGTCCATGTAGGCCAGCACCGGCGCGTCGGACGCCGACCAGACGGCGTGCAGGGCCCGGCCGCGGCCCTTTTCCTCCAGCCGCACCACCCGTACCTCGGGCAGCTCGGCGGCCAGCTCGGCGGCGATCCGGGGGGTGGCGTCGGAACTGGCGTTGTCGGCGATGGTGATCCGGGCCCGGAACGGGAACGACTCGCTCAGGTGGCGGTGCAGCCGGCGCACCGAGTCGGCCAGCGCCGCCTCCTCGTTGTACACCGGCACAACCACGTCCAGCACCGGCACACCGGCAGCGCGGGCGGCATGAACGACGTTGGGGCGCGGCGCGAAGGAGGTGGGTGTCATGACAGTCATGCTCGTGGCGCAGCTTGTGTCCCCGGTGGGGTGAAGCTATGCGCCGGCTATGAACAACGTCAGGTCGTCGACGTCCACACCGTCGAGCCCTGGCCGCCCGATGAGCCGGAGGGGTGTGCCTGCTGTGCAGTTGCGGGCAGTCTCACGACGAATTCGGTTCGGCCGGGCGCACTTTCGACGTCGATGGTGCCGCGGTGCGCCCGGACCACCGCGGCGACGATCGCCAGGCCCAGTCCGGTGCTGCCGCCGCGGCGGGACCGTGAGGTGTCGCCGCGAGCGAACCGCTCGAAGATCTCGGGCTGCAACCACCGCGGGATGCCCGGGCCGTCGTCGGTCACGGTGAGGACGGCGCCGCCGGCCCCGTCCTCGGCCAGCGCAGTGGTGACCGAGGTACCCGGTGGCGTGTGGGTGCGGGCGTTGGCCAACAGGTTGGCCAGCACCTGGTGCAGCCGGGCCTCATCGCCCTGGATCACCACCGGCTCCTCCGGCAGATCGAGCGACCACCGATGCTCGGGCCCCGCGACGTGGGCGTCGCTGACGGTGTCCACCACCAACCGTGACAGGTCGACGGATTCGCGCTCGAGTGGTCTGCCGGTGTCGAGCCGCGCCAGCAACAGCATGTCCTCGACCAGCTGGGTCATCCGCTCGGTCTCCGACTCGACGCGGTTCATCGCGTGCGCGACGTCGTCGGGCAGCGTATCCGACTTTCGCTGCGCCAGTTCGGTGTAACCCCGGATGGCGGCCAGCGGGGTGCGCAGTTCGTGGCTGGCGTCGGCGACGAACTGGCGCACCCGCGTCTCGCTGGCATGGCGCGCCGAGAGCGCACCGGCGATCCGGTCGAGCATCCGGTTCAGCGACGTACCGAGCTGGCCCACCTCGGTGTGCGCACCGGCCGGATCGACCTTCACGATCGGTGTCGGCAGCCGCACCTCACCGCGGTCGAGTTCGAGATCGGCCACTTCGCGGGCGGCCGCCGACACCCGCGAGAGTGGTTCGAGCTGTCTGCGGATGATGAGCACACCGGCCGTGGTTCCGCCCACGAGCGTGATCGCCCCGACCACGCCGAAGATCCAGAGCACCGTGAGCAGCGTGTCGTCGACGTCGGATGTCGGCAGGCCGGTGACGATCACCTGACCGCGGCGCGCGGGCAGCGCGATCACCCGGTAGCGCCCGAGGCCGTCGAGCTCGAGTGTGCGCGGTTCCTCGCCGGGTGGTACCTCGGCGAGCTCACGCGCGGCGGTGGCGCTGATCTGGTTGCGGGTGCCGTCGGCGGTGATGACGCCGGCATCGACCGGTGTGCCCTGTGCGACGACCACTCCGACCGTGCGGGCCGCCTGCCCGGGTGCATTGAGAAAGTCCGGACCCAACCCGCGGCCGTCGCGGATGATCACCCGGTGCGGGCCGGGAGCCAGCGGCGGCGGCCCCATCCCCAGCGGGGGCGCCAGGGCCGGTGACAGCGGCGGCGGCGGGCCGAAGTCGAACAGTCCGGCCGAACGGCGTGCGGTCTCGTCGAGTTGCTTGTCGAGCTGGTGGGTCAGGAAGCGCTGCAGCGCGAGCCCGGTACCCACCCCCATCGCCGCGCAGACCAGCGCCAGCAGCGTCACGAGGGTGGCCAGCAGGCGCAGCCGCAGCGACCATGTCCTCGGCGAGCGCAGCCGGGTGCGGCTCGCCTCCGTCGTATCGGCCAACTCAGCGGCCGGCGGGCTTGAGGACATAGCCGGCGCCGCGCAGGGTGTGGATCATCGGCTCACGGCCGCTGTCGATCTTCTTGCGCAGGTAGGAGACGTAGAGCTCGACGATATTGGATCGGCCGCCGAAGTCGTAACTCCACACCCGGTCGAGGATCTGAGCCTTACTCAGCACCCGCTTGGCGTTGCGCATCATGAACCGCAGCAACTCGAACTCGGTGGCGGTCAGCGTGATGAGATCACCGCCGCGGGTCACCTCGTGGCTGTCCTCGTCGAGCACCAGGTCGCCGACCACGATCTTCGCCCCGCCGGTCTCGGAGACACCGGTGCGCCGCAGCAGCGCACGCAGCCGCAACACCACCTCCTCCAGCGAGAACGGCTTGGTGACGTAGTCGTCGCCGCCCGCGGTCAGGCCGGCGATGCGGTCCTCGACGGAGTCCTTGGCGGTGAGCAGCAGCAGCGGCAGACCGGGGGTCTGAGCGCGTAGGACGCGCAGCACCTCGAGTCCGCTCATGTCAGGCAGCATGACGTCGAGCACGACGACGTCGGGCGGGTTCTCCTTCGCCAGCGCAATCGCCGTGGCGCCGTCGCCGGCGGTGGAGATGTCCCAGCCCTCGTAGCGCAATGCCATGGAAACCAGCTCGGCCAGCACGGGCTCGTCGTCGACCACGAGCACACGCACCGGGTTGCCGTCGGCGCGGAGCATGACGGACCGCTCGGTGGTCGGATTCGCGCTCATGCGTTCGATTATCCGTGGGCGCGATAGGCGGATCCTGTGCGGTGTCTATGTGCGGGCTGTGAAGGGGCGGCCCGGTGGCACGGGCTGCGCCACCCGGCATGTCGTCCGCCCCGCACCGGACGGTCCCCTAACCTCTACGGCATGCAGCCCGACAGCCCGGCGGCCGGTCGCCGATGACGCGCTTCCTCGCGCGCCGGCTGCTGAACTACGTCGTGCTGTTGGCGCTGGCGTCGTTCCTGACGTTCACGCTGACCTCGCTGACCTTCGAACCGCTGGAAAGCCTGCTGCAGCGCAACCCGCGCCCGCCCCAGGCGGTCATCGACGCCAAGGCCGTTGAACTCGACCTCGACAAGCCGATCCCCCAGCGCTACGCGCACTGGCTGGGCGGCGCCGTGCGTGGCGACTTCGGCACCACCGTTGCCGGGCAGCCGGTGACCGAGGAACTGTGGCGGCGCATCGGCGTGAGCCTGCGTCTCGTGGTGATCGGCTCGGTCCTCGGCACGGTGATCGGGGTGGTCGTGGGCGCGTGGGGAGCGATCCGCCAGTACCGGCTGTCCGACCGGGTGATCACGCTGGCGTCGCTGCTGGTGATCAGCACTCCGACTTTCGTCATCGCCAACCTGCTCATCCTCGGCGCCCTGAATGCGAACACCGGGCTCGGCGTGCAGGTGTTCGAGTACACCGGTGAGACGTCGCCGAACTCCGTCGGTGGGTCATGGGACCAGTTCATCGATCGGCTGCAGCACCTGGTCCTGCCGACGTTGACGCTGGCACTGACGGCCATCGCCGGCTTCAGCCGCTACCAGCGCAACGCCATGCTCGACGTGCTCGGCCAGGACTTCATCCGCACCGCACGCGCCAAGGGGCTGACCCGTCGGCAGGCTCTGTTCAAGCACGGTCTGCGCACTGCGTTGATCCCGATGGCGACGCTGTTCGCCTACGGCGTGAGCGGCCTGGTCACCGGCGCGGTGTTCGTCGAGAAGATCTTCGGCTGGCACGGTATGGGCGAATGGGTCGTGCAGGGCATCGCGACGCAGGACACGAACATCGTCGCCGCGATCACCGTCTTCTCCGGCGCGACCATCCTGTTGGCCGGTCTGCTGTCCGACGTGATCTACGCGGCGCTGGATCCACGGGTACGGGTGCAGCGATGACGCAATCAGGCGAATCCGTGCGCTCGGGCGTCGACACCGCCGGCTTTGCCTCGCGGCGCACGCTGGTGCTGCGGCGGTTCCTGCGCAATCGGCTCGCGGTGGCGTCGCTGACGGTCCTGGTGCTGCTGTTCGCCGGGTGCTATCTGCTGCCGCCGCTGCTGCCCTACAGCTACACCGACCTGGACTACTACGCGCTGCAGCAGCCGCCGAGCGCCGAACACTGGTTCGGCACCAATGGGCTGGGCCAGGACATCCTGGCCCAGACGCTGCGCGGTATGCAGAAGTCGCTGTTGATCGGCGTGGCCGTGGCGTTCATCTCGACGATCATCGCCGCAACAGTCGGATCGATCGCCGGCTACTTCGGCGGGCGGCGCGACCGCGTGCTGATGTGGCTGGTCGACCTGTTGCTGGTGGTGCCGAGCTTCATCGTGATCCTGATCGTCACGCCGCGCACCCAGGATTCCGGGACCGTCCTGTGGCTGATCCTGTTGCTCGCGGCGTTCTCCTGGATGATCAGCTCGCGCATCGTGCGCGGGCTGACCATGAGCCTGCGCGACCGCGAATTCGTCGTCGCCGCGCGCTACATGGGCGTGCCGCACTGGCGCATCATCGTGCGTCACATCCTGCCCAACGTCGCCTCGATCCTGATCATCGACACCGCGCTGAACGTGGGGGTCGCCGTACTCGCCGAGACCGGGCTGAGCTTCCTGGGGTTCGGTGTGCAGCGGCCCGATGTGTCGCTGGGCACGCTCATCGCCGACGGCACCGGGTCGGTGACGACGTTCCCGTGGGTGTTCCTCTTTCCGGCCGGCGTCCTGGTGCTGATCGTGCTGTGCGCCAACCTGATCGGTGACGGTCTGCGCGACGCGATCGACCCGGGGGCCCGCCCGGCCCGCGGCAGGAGGCGCAGGACATGAGCTTGCTGGAGGTCTCCGGCCTGACGGTCACGTTCGCGACCGACACCGAACGCGTGTCGGCCGTGCGGGGTCTGGACTACCACGTCGACGCCGGTGAGGTGGTGGCGCTGGTCGGCGAATCCGGTGCGGGCAAGACCGCCGGCGCGATGGCCGTGGCCGGGCTGCTTCCCGACCACGCCGAGGTGTCCGGGTCGGTGCGGTTGCACGGCGAGGAACTGCTCGGCCTGGACGACGCACAGATGTCGCGGGTACGCGGGCGCCGGATCGGCACCGTGTTCCAGGATCCGATGTCGGCGCTGACACCGGTCTACACGGTGGGCGACCAACTCGCCGAGGCGCTGCTGGTGCACAACCACGGCCTCGGTAAGCGTGCGGCGCGCACCCGTGCCGTCGAACTGCTCGACCTCGTCGGGATCGCCCAGCCGGAGCGCCGGGCACGGGCCTTTCCTCACGAGTTGTCCGGCGGGGAGCGCCAGCGGGTGGTGATCGCCATCGCCATCGCCAACGACCCCGACCTGCTGATCTGCGACGAACCCACCACCGCCCTCGACGTCACGGTGCAGCGGCAGATCCTCGACGTCCTGCGGACCGCGCGTGACGTCACCGGCGCCGGGGTGGTGATCATCACCCACGACCTCGGGGTCGTCGCCGAGTTCGCCGACCGGGCGCTGGTGATGTACGCCGGTCGTGCCGTCGAGATCGCCTCGGTGTCAACGCTTTACCACGGACGCGCGATGCCCTACACCGTCGGGCTGCTCGGTTCGGTGCCGAGGCTCGACGCCGCCCAGGGCGCGCGGCTGGTGCCCATCCCCGGTGCGCCGCCGTCCATGGCCGCCCTGCCGCCGGGGTGCCCCTTCGCGCCCCGCTGCCCATTGGCGATCGACGACTGCCGGGCCGCCGAACCGCCGCTGATCGAGCTCGCACCCGGGCACCTCGCCGCATGCATCCGCACCGAACACGTCACCGGACGCAGCGCGGCCGACGTCTACGGCGTCTCCACCGCGCCGCCCCCGCGGGAGCCGGCCGCCGACGGGCCCGTGGTGCTGCGGGTGGAGAACCTGGTGAAGACATACGCCCTCACCAAGGGCGCGGTGTTCCGGCGGCAGATCGGCGAGGTGCGCGCCGTCGACGGCGTCAGCCTGGAGCTGCAACAGGGCCGAACGCTGGGCATCGTCGGCGAATCCGGCTCGGGCAAGTCCACGACGCTGCACCAGATCCTGGAACTGACCCCGCCGCAGGCGGGTTCGATCGAGGTGCTGGGCTCCGACGTCGCCACCCTGGACAAGAAGGGTCGGCGTGCGCTGCGCGGCGACCTGCAGGTGGTGTTCCAGGATCCGGTCGCCTCGCTCGATCCCCGCCTGCCGGTCTTCGAAGTGCTCGCCGAGCCGCTGTCCGCCAACGGATTCGACCGGGCCCACATCGACACCCGGGTCGCCGAACTGCTCGGCATCGTCGGACTGCGACGCGAAGACGCCAGCCGCTACCCCGCCGAGTTCTCCGGCGGGCAGAAGCAACGCATCGGCATCGCCCGCGCGCTGGCCACCCAACCGAAGATCCTCGCTCTCGACGAGCCGGTGTCGGCTCTGGACGTCTCCATCCAGGCCGGCATCATCAACCTGCTACTGGATCTACAGGAGCGATTCGGGTTGTCCTACCTCTTCGTCTCGCACGACCTGTCCGTCGTCCGGCACCTGGCTCACCGGGTGGCCGTGCTGTACAAGGGCGCCGTCGTCGAACAGGGCGACAGCGAACAGATCTTCACCACACCGGAACACGACTACACCCGGCGGCTCCTGGCGGCGGTTCCGCAGCCGAACCCACGACCGCGTTAGAGTTTGTGCGCATGACGTTGCGACGCCTGCTCTCAGCCGCCCTCGTTGCCGCCCTGTTGCTCTCGGGATGTTCGAGCGGCGACCAGCAGACCCCCTCGGCGGGCGGCACGGCCCAGGTCGGCGCCACCAACGACATCAACCCGCAGGACGTCGCCAACCTGCGGCAGGGCGGCAATCTGCGGCTGTCGCTCCCGCAGTTCCCGACCAATTGGAACTCGGCACACATCGACGGCAACGAGGGCTACCAGGGGATGATGCTGCGGGCGACGCTGCCGCGCGCCAACCGCGTCGCACCCGACGGCTCGCTCACCGTCAACACCGACTACTTCACCAACATCGAACTCACCAGCACCGATCCCCAGGTGGTGACCTACACCATCAACCCGAAGGCGGTGTGGAGTGACGGCACGCCCATCACGTGGGAGGACATCGCCAGCCAGCTCAACGCGACCAGCGGCAAGGACAAGAATTACGCGATCGCCAGCTCGGCGGGCAGTGAGCGCGTCGGATCGGTGACGCGCGGCGTCGACGATCGCCAGGCGGTGGTCACGTTCGCCGCTCCCTACACCGAGTGGCAGGGCATGTTCTCCGGGAACGACATGCTGATGCCCAAGAGCATGACCGCAAGTCCCGAGGTGTTCAACAAGGGTCAGCTCAACGGGCCCGGCCCCTCGGCGGGTCCGTTCCTGGTCTCGAACGTCGACCGCACCGCGCAGCGCATCACGCTGACCCGCAACCCGAAGTGGTGGGGCAATCCACCTGTGCTGGACAGCATCACGTACTCGGTGCTCGACGCCGCGGCCCGCATCCCGGCGCTCCAGAACAACGCCCTCGACGCCGCTGCGGTCACCAACCTGGACGAACTCACCATCGCCCAACGCACACCCGGGGTGTCGATCCGCCGCGCACCCAACACGCAGTGGTACCACATGACGTTCAACGGTGCGCCGGGATCGATCTTGGCGGACAGAGACTTACGGCTCGCGATACAGAAGGGCGTCGACCGCCAGGCCATCGCGAGCATCGCGCTGCGCGGGCTCGCCGACAATCCGGTGCCGTTGAACAATCACGTTTTCCTCGCCGGACAGCAGGGCTACCAGGACAACAGCGGCGCGGTCCCCTACGACCCCGCCAAGGCCGGCGCGGAACTCGATGCACTGGGCTGGCGGATGAACGGCCAGTTCCGCGAAAAGGACGGCCGGCAACTGGTCATCCGTAACGTCTTCTCCGATGCGCCTATCAATCGGCAGATCGCGCAGATCGCGCAGAACAACCTCGCCCAGATCGGCGTCAAACTCGAGCTTGAGGCAAAGACCGGCAACAATTTCTTCTCTGACTGGATCAACGTCGGGAACTTCGACATCGCGCTGTTCATCTGGCAGGGTGACGCATCCGCGCTGTGCTGCCTGACCCAGATCTACACCACCGGCGCGCCGAGCAATTTCGGCAAGATCAGCAGCCCGGAGATCGACGCGAAGGTCAACGACATGCTCGACGAGCTCGACCGGGAGAGGGCTCGCACGCTCGCCAACGAAGTGGACACGCTGATCTGGGGCGAGGGCTTCAGCCTTCCGCTGTTCCAGTCGCCGGGCAACGCCGCGGTACGCAGCAACCTGGCCAACTACGGTCCCGCCGGCCTCGGCGATCTGGACTACACGAAGATCGGGTTCATGAAGTAGGTTTCAGGCACACTCGTACAGGTGGCGCGCGAGGATCCCGACCGACTGACCGCTGACGACGCGCGCATCCTGTCCGTCGAATCCGCGGTGATCACAGGCCATACCCTCAAACTGGTGGTGCTCGAGCCGGGCCCCCGGCTCGACGTGGATGCGCTGCGCGACTCGGTGCACCGCCGGCTACCCCGGCAACCACGAGCGACTCAGCGCGTCGACGTCTCCGGGCCGGACCCGCGCTGGGTGCACGCCGACGACTTCGACATCACTCACCATGTGCGGCGCCGCGAGGTCGGCGACATCGGCACCCGGTCCGACCTGTGGCGTGCGCTCGGCCCGCTGATGGCCGAACACCTCGACCACCGTCGGCCGCTGTGGACCTTCGACCTCCTCGGTCCGCTCGACGACGGTCGCGAAGCCATCGCCGTGCGCATCCACCACGCCATGGCCGACGGCATCACGGCGCTGCGCTTCCTGGACGCTCTGCTCTGGGACGCGCATGACGCGCCGGCCGGTGCCGCTCCGCATGCGGGCGCCCCCGCACACCGGGAGTCTTGGATCACCGAAGCGGCGCACCTGCCCGCCGCGTTGGTCCGCGAACTCGGCCACCGTGGTTCCGCCTCGCCGTTCGACCGTCCGATCACCGCATCCCGCGAACTGGCCTTCACCGTCGCCCCGCTGGCCGAGCTGAAGGCGATCGGCGCGTCGCGGCCGTCGCGCGCGACCGTCAACGACGTGCTCCTGGCGGTCGTCGCAGGCGGCCTGCGCAGTTGGATCGGCGGCAGCGCGATCGCGCCGCGCCTGCGCGCGCAGATTCCCGTCAGCCTGCATCACCGGGACGAGGGCACCGCCGGTCTCGGCAACCGCGACTCGTTCCTCAACATCGATCTCCCGATCGACGAAGAGAATCCGCTGGCGCGGCTGGACCGCATCCGTGCCGAGACGGCCGAACGGAAGTCCCTCGACGACGCCGACGAGCTGTACGACTTCTTCCATGCACTCGGACGGATCAATCGGCTCGGCGACGCCGTGCGCCACTTCGCAAACAGTGCAAGCGAATTCAGCCTCGCCGTCTCCAATGTGCCGGGGCCGCGCGGGCCGGTGGGGGTTGCCGGCCGCCAAGTGGAACGGCTGTTCTCGTCCTCCGAACCGGCGCTGCATCACGCGCTGCGCGTCTCGGCGATCTCCTGCGGGGGCACCGTCGGCATCGGTTTGTGCACCGATCCTCTCGCGTTGCCGAACATCGCCGAACTCGCCGAGGCGATCGAGTGTTCGCACGCCGAATTGCGCAGCGCCGCCATCGGATAACGTGGCGCTCATGTCGGCTGATTCCAACACCGTTCGTGACGCCCTCGACAGCAAGCTGATGGATGCCGGCGCGGCGCTCCGCTACATCGAGCCCGGAGCGGAGCTGATCGTCGGCGTGGCGAACGGTGAGCCGAAAACGGTGATCGACGCGATCGAAACCCAATCATCCGAGCTCGACGGCGTGCGTATCCATCAGATGCTGCCGGTACGCGACCGACCGTATTTCCACGGTGAGCGGCCCGGGTTGCGTCACGTGTCGTGGTTCCTGTCGCCGTTCCTGCGTCAACCGTTTCACGACGGCCAGTGCGACCTCGTCCCCAACAGCTTCAGCGAGGTCCCCCACCTCCTGCGCTCGGCGACCAAGTGCTCGATGTTGTTGGTCGCGGCGGCGCCGCCCGACGAGTACGGATTCTTCTCGCTCGGCGCCAATGCGGAGTACGCCGCCGCCCTGGCGGGCGAGATGCCGGTGTTCATCGAGGCCAACGCGCAAGTGCCGCGCACCCGCGGCGAGAACCACATTCACGTCCGCGATATCGTCGGCTGGTGTCAGGCGGACTATCCACTCATCGAACTCCCCGGCGCGGCGCCGTCCGCCGCTGACACCACGATCGCCGGCCTGGTCGCCGATCGGATTCCGGACGGCGCAACATTGCAGATCGGCATCGGCTCGGTCCCCGAACAGGTCATCCGGGCGCTGAGTGGCCACCGCAGACTCGGCATCCACACCGAGCTGTTCCCGGAGGGCTTCGTCGACCTCATCGAGGGCGGAGCCGTCACCGGCGAGTGCAAGAGCACCCACCGGTACAAGGCGCTCACCACTTCCGCGATCGGCACCCGCCGCCTCTACGACTTCATCGCCGACAATCCGGGCGTCGAATTCTGGCCGGTCGACTACACCAACGACCCACGTGTGATCGGCCAGCAGTACCGGATGAACGTCGTAAACGCGACGCTCGAGGTCGACTTCCTCGGCCAATGCGCATCAGAGTCGCTCGGCAGCGACTACTGGTCATCGTCGGGCGGTCAACCGGACTTCGCGCGTGGGGCGCTGTTCGCCGAGGACGGTCAGTCCTTCATCGTGTTGCACTCGTCGAACCACGACGAGTCGGTTTCCCGCATCGTGTGCCGTCTACATCCCGGTGGAGCGGTGACGACGTTCAAGAACGTCGTCGACAAAGTCGTCACCGAGTACGGCATCGCCGAGCTGCGCGGTCAGCCGATCCGCGAGCGCGCGCGGCGCCTGATCGCCATCGCACACCCGAAGTTCCGCGACCAACTCGAGAAGGACGCCCGCGACATCGGCTACCTGTGACGGTGCGCGTCAGGATTTTCCGGCTGGTTTCGCGGCCTTCTTGGCCGGCTGCTTCTTCGCCGGCTGCTTCTTGGCCGGCTGTTTCTTGGCCGGCTGTTTCTTGGCCGGGGTAGCGGCCGTCGCCGTAGCGTCGGTGGCCTTCTTGGCCGGTGTCTTCGTGGCCGGTGTCTTCGTGGCGGCCGCCGGGGTCGTCTTGACGGGCGCAGTCTTGGCCGGCGCCTTCTTCGCCGCGGGCGCAGTCTTGGCCGGCGCCTTCTTCGCCGCGGGCGCAGTCTTGGCCGGCGCCTTCTTCGCCGCGGGCGCAGTCTTGGCCGGCGCCTTCTTCGCCGCAGGCGCCTTCTTGGCCGGCGCCTTCTTCGCCGCAGGCGCCTTCTTGGCCGGCGCCTTCTTGGCGGGCGCCGGCTTACCCGGAGGCGCTCCCGCCGATGGCGTCGACGCCGGCAGCGCCTTCTCCGTCACCGTCTTGCTTCCTTTGGCCGCGGGCAACGCAGCCGCAGTCTTATACCCGGAGCTCTCGGAATCATCGTCGCCCGAACCGATTCCGACTCGGTCCGCAGCCCCCTCGACGAGTTCCCGGGCGCGCTGCGCCAGTTCGCTCAGCGCCACTGCCGCTGCGGCGAGCAGGTCGGCGACCCGCTGTTGCAGCGGCGCGCCGTTATCTTCTGATGACACCTTTGGCCTCCGTTTCCCAAGTGACTCTCATGCCCCATACCCGTTTTCGCGCGAACCTCACGTAAAACGCGACACGCCGCCCGCGATGAGGTCGGCCGCCTTCTCGCCGATGAGGACCGACGGCGCGTGTGTATGGCCGCGGATGTTCACCGGCATCACCGACGCGTCCGCGACGCGAAGTCCGTCCACGCCGCGCACCCGGAGCTCGGGGTCGACGACGCTGCCCTCGTCCTGACCCATACGGCAGGTGCCGACGGGGTGGTACAGCGTCTGCGAGCAGGTGGTCAGCGCCCTCTCCAGAGTGGCCTCGTCGAGATCTCTTGACTCGAGCGGACGCGCCAGGGTCCCGAGGTCCTCACGCAGCGCGGGCGACTGGGCGATGCGGGCGCAGATCCGCAGTCCGGCCATGAGCGCGGCCCGGTCTGCGCCCGCGTGGTCGGTCAGGTAGCCGGGGTCGACGATCGGTTTGTCGTCCGGGCGAGCGGAGCGCAGCGTGACGGTTCCTCGGCTGCGCGGCGTGAGCAGGATGGGACCGAAGACCACGGCATGGCCGTTGTACGGATCGCCGATACCCTCGTCGAAGAACGGTGCGGGCGCAAAGATCAGTTCCAGATCGGGCAACTCGAGAGCCGGATTGCTACGGACGAATCCGTAGGCCTCGCCGACGTTCGAGGTCAGCATTCCCCTGCGGCGCAGCAGGTAATTCACCAGCTCCAACGGCTTCTCGGCGCTGAACAGGGAGTCGTGGGTGACGTTGAACCCGATGGGAACGCACAGATGGTCGATGAGGTTGCGGCCGACGCCGGGGGTGTCGACGATCGCGTCGATGCCATGATCGGCGAGCTGTTCGCGATCGCCGATCCCCGACAGCATCAGCAGTTGCGGTGAGTTGATCGCGCCTGCGCACACCACCACTTCGCGTGTGGCGCGGACGGTTCGCAGTGAGCCGCCGTGCCGCACCTGCACGCCGACCGCCCGACCGTCCTCGACGAGCACCCGGGTGGCTAGCGCGTCAGTGAGCAGCGTGACGTTGCGTCGGCGCAACGCGGGTTTGAGGTAGGCGTCGGCGGCGCTCCAGCGTGCACCTCGCCGCTGCGTCACCCGGGTCTCGCAGAATCCTTCGGGCGCATCGGTATTGGGGTCCTCGACGCGGAATCCGCAGTCCTGCACGGCGGCGAGCCAGGCCGCCGTCGATGCCCTGGGGCTGCGTTGCGCGCCGATGGCCAGTGGTCCTGCCTCGATGCGATGGTAGTACTTCTCGACCTCGGCGAAGCTCCACTGCTCGCCTGCGTAGTTGGCCCACTCGTCATAGTCGGCGGCGAATCCGCGCACCCACATCATCGCGTTCATCGACGACGATCCGCCGACCATGCGGCCCCGCGGCCAGTACAGCTCGCGGCCGGCGAGCTCCTTCTGCGGTTCGGTGCGGTAGTCCCAATCGAGTTCGGTGCGGAACAGTTTCGAGAACGCCGCCGGAATGTGAACGTACTTGTCCCGGTCGGGCGGCCCGGCCTCGAGCACGACGACCCGAACGCGCGGATCGGCGCTGAGCCGGTTCGCTACGACTGATCCGGCCGAGCCGGTACCCACCACGATGTAGTCGGCCTGCATCACCGGCAGTCTAGGAGGCGGTGGCTGCGTCCGTGGTGAGTTCGATGCGGTGAGCGGAGTCGACGGCCGCGTAACGCTCCGGATTGCACGTGAGCACGATGACCTGTCCCGCCCCGCCGACCACGTCGAACACCGCGCCCATCTTCACCAGGCGGTCCGGATCCGTGAAGCCCAGCGCATCGTCGATGACGACGGGCACCGCATCCTCCTTGGCGACCAAGGCCGCGCCCGCGAGTCGGGCGACGATGCCCAGCTGTTCCTTCGCCCCACCGGACAACGACTCGTAGGCGACCGTGCGACCGGCCACCGTGCGGCTGCAGATGTTCAGGTCGCTGTCGATCTGCACCTCGAAGGTCTCGCCGAAAACGAGGCGACCGAGCCGCTCCACCTCGCGCCGGAACGGGTCGACGTAGCGCTGGCGCGTCGCCGAGCGGTGCCTGCTCATCACCTCGCGCAGCAGCTGAGCCGCTCTGGCGCGCCGGTGCACCCGAAGGTGGGCATTCTGGGCGTGTTCGTGCTCGGTGCGGGCGGCATCGAGGCGGCCCTGCCTGCCCTCGGTGCCGTACACCTTGAGCGACGCGGTGATCTCCCGCAGCGCCTCCGCGGCATCGCGACACCGCGTCTCCAGGATCTTCGCGGAGCGTGCGGCGGCGTCGTACTCGACGGCCACCGCATCGGGTGCGCTGCCGGCCCACTGCTCACGCAACTGCTGGGCGCGGGCGGCGGCAAGCGCGGCCGTCTCCCCTTCGACCTGCGCCCGCAGTGCGAGCGCGTCGTCGTCGACGGCCGCCCGTGCTGCAGCGAGGCGCTCGGTGGCGGAAGCCAGTTCGGCGCGGGCCGCCGCAGCTTTCTCACGCGCGACCGTCGTGCGCGTCGTCGCTTCAGCCATCCGGTTCGCCGCCGCGACGGCGACCTTCCTCCGTGTCTCGCAGTCGGCGATCGCCTGCTTGTGAGCGGCGACCGCGGCCTCGAGTCGGCTGCGGGCCGAGCTCACATCAAGCGGGCCGTCGACGTCGAACAGCCCGTACTCGGTGGGCAGCCCCACGGACAGTGCCGTCAGCCGAGCCCGCAACGCATCGACCGTCTCATCACCGCTGAGCGCGTCGATGGTGGCATGCAACGCATCTCGTCTGCCGGTGAGTGCCCGCCGGCGGGCGTGCATCTCCCGTACGGTCACCACGTCATCGGCGCCCGCGCTCCGCAGTGCGGCGGCGAGTGCGGTGTTCGCCTCGTCGAGCCGGGCCTGTGTCTGGGCGGCCGGCGCCCCCGGGATGATGCGCGCGCTCAGCAGACCGGGCACCTCGACGTCGGTGGACGATGTCGTGTTGATCGACCAGGTGCTCCCGGACGCCAGCACGATGCGCTCACCGGCGACCGTCACGTCGATGTCGGCCAGAGCGGCGAGTTCGATTCGCGCCGACGCCAGATCGGCCTGTCCGGCGGCGCGCTCCACGGCCAGCGCCGCGGATTCGACGCTCTGGAGCACCGCGTCGGTGACGAGGATTTCGGCGATCTCGGCATCCACCTCGGCCTTTTCGCGGAGTGCGCCGTCAACCTTCGCCAACCGAGCCGCCAGCCGGTCCGACTCCTCGCGATCGGAAAGCCGTTGCAGCGCAGCCCGAGCGGCATCCACGAGGTCATGGCACCGCTGCACCGCCTCGCGGGCGGCATCGGCCTCCTCTTCCGCGACGTCGTTGACCTCACCCGCGGTGGCCTCGTCCTCAACCGCGGCGGCGAGGGCTGCGTCGAGCGTTCCGATGGCCGCTGATCGCTCGTCGATGTCGGCGCGCAGCCGCCTGCGCTCGGTGAGGGCTGCGACCGTGGCGTCACGGGTGGCCTGTTCGGCGGTGGCGACCAACTCCGCCTCGTCGAGCTCGCGGCGCAGCGCTGCGGATGCCTCGGCCGCCACGCGGGCCTTCGCCAACCGGTCGTGTGCCCGCGTCTGCTCAGCCGTCAACTCCTCCAGGTCGGCGGTCAGCGCCGCATGCCTGCGCACCGCATCCTCGACCTCGGCGACGGCGGCGGCGCACCCCGCGACATCGGCATCGGCGGCCTGCAGTCGCTTCGTCGCGGCCGCCCACTCGCCGGTCGCTTTACCGGTTGCGGTGAAATAGCGCGAGTACTCCTCGTCGATCCGGTCGACCAACAGCGGTTCGGCCCCGGAGAGCGTGGCCGCCTCCCCCGCGGCCGCGTCCAGCGCCCGGGACAGTGCGTCGGACCCGGACAACTCGGCCGCCGCCGTCGATGCTGCCTGCCAGATCCGCTGTGCCCGCCAGAGATCCATGTCGACGGAATCGCCGAGAATCCGCAGGACACGCTCGTGGGCCTCGTCGCCAGTGTGTTGTTCGTGCTGTGGGGTGAGTACCCGCAGCCATGTCTCAGGACGCTTGTGGAACCGCTTGTGGTAGATGAATCGGTATGCGCCCGCACTGATCTCGGCGGTGATCTCGGCGCCCACATCAGCGTGCGTCGGCTTGACCTGCTTGACCTCTTTCTTCGACGACCGGTCTTTGGCGTCGAAGAGCAGGTCGAGCGCCTCCACCATCGAGGTCTTACCGATCTCGTTGGCACCGCTGACGACGACCACTCCGTGATCGGGAAACTCGATCTCGCGGTGGGTGATGCCGCGGTAGTTGGTGAGTACGAGCCGGTGAAGCTTCATGCCACGTCGCTCCTGTCGACCAGGCGCAGCAGCAACGCCAGCGCTGCCCGGGCATCCTCGGCGGCGTCACCCTCGGTGCGCGCCAGGCCGACCAGCTCGTCGACCGCCGCCGCGGCGAAGCCGCCGATTCCGAGGTCGTCGAATTCGCCGTCGGCGGGCAGCACGGCGATGTCGGTGCCGCGCTCCCACACCGACAGCGCCGCGAACAGCCGGGCGTACCGGTCCAGGCAGGCGTCCAGTTCCGCCTTGTCGGTGACCGTCAGCGATCCGGTCAACCCCATCCGCACCACGGTGCGCTCTTTATCGGGCATCAGGTCGAGGTTGAGGTCGAGGTCGGCGATGTCGCGACGGTCATCCACCGAACGGGTGAGTGTGACAAACCGCCAGCGGCCCAACCGTTCCGCCTCGACCCGCACGGGCCGGGCCGGATCGTCCTCGTCGATGTCGACGACCAGCGCGTGACCCGAATCGCCCTCGATGTCGTCGTAATTGGTGACCTCGGGTGACCCCGAGTACCAGACCCGACCGGTGGACCCGACACAGGTACGGGAATGCTTGTCCCCCAACGCGACATAGTGCACCGCGCCGCGTTCCAGCGCGGCTTCGACCGCTCCGAGCCGGATCAGCGACGGTTTGTCTTTTCCGGGATCGATCATGTCGACCGCGCCGTGACCCACCAGCACGCGCGTCACGCCGTCGGCCGGTAGCCCGTCGAGCACCTCGCCCACGAGATCCGAGGTCGGCGCCTTGGACCGCCACGGTGCGGCGACGATCTGCAGCCCCGGGCGGACCTCGTGCACGCCGGCCCGGTCGAGAACCGTGACATTGGAGGGACGTTCGTCGACGAAAAGTGGACTGGTGTAGACCGACGCGGCGTCGAGTGGATCGTGGTTGCCCGGCAGCAGGAACACCGGGACCCCGATGGTACGCATGGCCTCCAGCGCCTGGCTGACCTCCCGCGGCGCGAGCTGATTGTGCTCGAAGACGTCACCGGCCACGACGACGAACTGCGCGTCGGCCGCGGCCGCCAGCGCACCGACCGCCACGACGGCATCGCGCCGGGCCGCCGAATACCGGGGCTGCGCCTCGCCGTTGAGGAAGTGGCGGGTCATCCCGAGCTGCCAGTCAGCTGTGTGCACGAATCGCATCTCGGCCCGTCCTCTCCGTCGTCGTCGGTTCTGTTCGCTGTGCTTCGAGAGTGTAGGTCTGCGCTCCGACAACTCTGTGGACCTCGACCGGCATGTGGTCGGCTGGCTTACCGTGGTGGCTGTGAGCACCGATTTCCGGACCCTGCTTCTGCTGCGCCATGCGAAGTCCAGCTATCCCTCCGGGGTTGCCGACCACGACCGGCCGCTGGCCGAGCGGGGGATCCGTGAGGCGGGTCTGGCCGGTGAGTGGCTCCGCGCCAACACACCGGTCATCGATGCGGTGTTGTGCTCGACGGCCACCCGGACCCGGGAGACTCTGCAACGCACGCGGGTCGACGCCCCGGTCCGCTTCGTCGACGAACTCTACGATGCCACCCCGGGGATGGTGATCGATCAGATCAACAGGGTCGCCGAGCGTTTCGACCACGACGTCAGGACGCTGCTGGTGATCGGCCACGAGCCGACCACGTCCCAGGTCGCGCTCGGTCTCGCCGCTGCCGGCAGCAATGCGCTTGCCGCCGAGAGTATCTCGAGAAAGTATCCGACCTCGGCCATCGCCGAATTGCGCACCGGCCAGCCGTGGCACCGATTGGCGCTGGGTGGCGCCGCACTGGTCACCTTCCACGTCCCGCGCTGAACGAAGATGTCGGTGGGGTTCGGTAAAATCGCACACGTGTTCGAAGAACTGGCGGCGGTGGACCCCCGGGCCGATGAGGCTGCGCTGGTGGATCGGCTCGCGGCGCTGGAGACGGCCAAAGCCGCCGCTGCGGCAGGGCAGGCGCGGGTGACTGCACTCCTGGATGAGAAGCGCCGCGCGGCCGAAGCCGCCGCCGGCATGCCGGCAGCCGAGCGGGGGCGCGGACTGGGCGCCGAGGTCGCCCTGGCACGGCGGGACAGCCCGAACAGGGGTGGGCGCCATCTCGGATTCGCCCGCGCGCTCGTGCACGAGATGCCCTGTACGTTGCGCGCTCTGGAGCGCGGCCTGCTCTCGGAATGGCGGGCCACCATCCTGGTGCGTGAATCGGCATGTCTGACTGTGCAGCACCGCCGCCAGCTCGACGCCGACCTGTGCGGCGACCCGAGCAGACTCAACGGATGGGGCGACAAACGCATCGAAGCCGAAGCGAAGAAGATCGCCTACCGACTCGACGCGCGGGCGGTGGTCGAGCGGGCCGCCCGCGCCGCGGCGGACCGGTCGGTGAGTGTGCGTCCGGCACCGGATTGCATGACCTATGTGACCGCGCTGCTGCCGGTCGCCCAGGGCGTCGGGGTGTTCGCCGCACTCAAACGCGCCGCCGACACGACGTTCGACGAGCGGTCGCGCGGGCAGATCATGGCCGACACCCTCTTCGAACGGGTCACCGGCCACCCCGCCCAGGCCCCGGTCCCGGTGGCGGTCAACCTGGTCCTGTCCGACTCCACGCTCCTCGACGCCGATCAGCTGCCCGCCCACGTGCAGGGCTACGGACCGATCCCGGCCGGGGTGGCCCGCACGCTGATCAGGGGCGCGACCGGCGACGCCAGATCGCGCGCGACGCTGCGCAGGCTCTACAGCCGTCCGGCAAGCGGGGCGTTGGTGGCGATGGAGTCACGTGCCCGACGGTTCCCGAAAGGCCTGGCCCACTTCATCGATCTCCGCGACCACACCTGCCGCACCCCCTACTGCGACGCCCCGATCCGCCACCACGACCACGCCCAGCCCCACCACCGGGGTGGACCCACCAGCGTGCGCAACGGGCGAGGTACATGTGCACGCTGCAACTACGACAAAGAAGCACCCGGCTGGCAGTTCACCTCCACCGACATCGACGGTCTGCACACCACACACGTCCGCACCCCGACCGGACACCGCCACACCTCAACGGCACCCCCGACACCCGGACACCACGAAGTTCACGTCAAACGACCCGCCACCCGGATCCGCTGCACCGGGGTGCCCGCACGGCATCGGCCGTTGCGGACGTGATGGACCCGAGCACCGCAGAGCGTGCGAGAGCTACGAACTGGTGGCCAGGGTGAGCTCCATCAGCTTGATGGCCTGGCCGCAGGCATCGATGCCGGGAGCCTGCGGATTGACCCACCAGCCGACGACACCCGCCGCGTCGCTGGCGACGCCGCACGCGCCGTTCGCGTCGTTGGGCCGCATCACAATCGACGGCACGCCGGCGATGTTGCGATCCTCGATGCCGTATTCCAGCTTCTCGGCGGTCTCACGTTCGTTGTCGAGGCTGCCGTCCTCGAACCAGAAGCGCGTGATGTCGACCAGGCCGTTGGGATTCGCGGCCTGCCAGCGGCATACCGCGCCGACGAATGTGCTCTGGATGTCGAGGGGGTCAGCGCCGACGGTCTCGGCGAGGATGTCGGTGGTCAGGACGTCGCATTCCTTGAGCAGGTTGGGGTACTGCCGCTCGGACTGGTCGTTGCTCGGCCCGCCGCTCGAGCCGGCTCTGGCCGCCGTCCCCTCCACGGTGCGTGTGCAGCCCATCAGCGTCGCCAGGGTGGCGAGCAGTGCGGCAACCACGGCCACCGCACGCTTGTGCGGGCTCACTTCGAATTCACGATCGATTGGCGGGTGAGCTCTTTGGCCACCTCGCACGGATCCGGGAAGGGTTTGCGGTCGTAGGTGACCGACCACTCGATGAAGTCGTCGCCGAATTGGATACCGATCTCGCACAGGTTCGTGCCGAGCGTCAGATCGTCTCCGATCGCAAGGAAGCCGTCGTGGCCTTCGATGTTGATGTCCTCCACGCTGGTGCGCGAGAGTTCCTCGGTCTTGCGCTCACGCCCGATCGGGCTGCCGCGGAACCAGGTGAACGAGAAGTGCGGTCCGACGATGCTGCCGTTTGTCAGCCACTGGCACCCGACCGATGTCGTCGCCGTGTTCTTCAACCCCGGGATCTCGGTGATCTGGCTGATCGTCTCGTCGCTGATGCCGCCGCACTGCGGGAAGAAGGGGCCGTGCGACACGCCGTCGGCGGACTGGGTGCTCTGCGGGTCCTCCGGCGTGGACGGCCCACCGGAATCGGAGCATGCGCCGACCACCGGGATGAGCGCCGTCGCCAGTGCGGCCAGCGCCTTCGCGTTGCGGGCTCGGCCCGTTCTGCGCGTGCTGGGAGTCACGCCATGCACTGTAGCGGCAGCCGTGATCGTGAACCACCGACAGGCCGGTTGACCAGCGAATTCCCGGCGAGTCCCGGCGACCGCCCAGAGGAACGGGCCGCACAGCACGATGTGCGACAGTAGCGGGATGCTCTGGGCGCTGCTGCGACGGTATGTGCAGCCGTACCGAGGTCTGCTCGCCGTGGTCGCCGCCCTTCAGGTGATCAGCACCCTGGCCTCCCTGTACCTGCCGACGGTGAACGCCGCCATCATCGACGACGGCGTCGCCAAGGGCGACACCAAGACGATCGTCGACCTCGGCATGGTGATGCTGGCGGTGAGCGGCCTGCAGGTGGTGTGCGCGGTGGCGGCGGTGTACTTCGGGTCCCGCGCCGGCATGGGCTTCGGTCGCGACCTGCGCTCGGCGATCTTCACCCAGGTGACCGGCTTCTCCGCCGAGGAGACCGCGCGGTTCGGGGCGCCGTCGCTGCTCACCAGGACCACCAACGACGTTGGGCAGATCCAGTTGCTGGTGCAACTGACGTGCACGATGCTGATCACCGCCCCGATCATGTCGGTCGGCGGAATCTTCATGGCGGTGCATCAGGACGCCGGGCTGTCCTGGCTGCTGTTGATCAGCGTTCCGGTACTCGCATTGTCCAACTACTGGATCGTGTCGCATCTCCTGCCGATCTTCCGCCGTATGCAGCAGCTCATCGACAACATCAACCGCGTGATGCGCGAACAACTCTCGGGCATCCGGGTGATCCGTGCCTTCGCCCGCGAACCGCTGGAGCAGATGCGCTTCGGCCAGGCCAACCAGGAACTGTCGGACACCGCCCTGGCAGCCGGCCGCTGGCAGGCTCTGATGCTGCCGGTGACCACGCTGGTCATCAACGTCTCCAGCGTCGCGCTGATCTGGTTCGGCGGTCTGCGCATCGACGCCGGCCAGATGCAGGTCGGTTCGCTGATCGCGTTCCTGTCCTATTTCATGCAGATCCTGATGGCCGTGCTGATGGCCACCTTCATGCTGATCATCATCCCGCGTGCGGCGGTGTGCGCCGAGCGCATCAGCGAGGTGCTCGACACGCGCCCCGCCATCGTCTCCCCGCCCGACGCGGTCCGCCCCGACTCGGTCCTCGGGCAGATCAGCCTCGACGGAGTGACCTTCTGCTACCCCGGCGCGGACCGCCCGGTGCTGCAGGACGTGTCGTTCGTGGCCCGTCCCGGCACGACGACCGCGATCGTGGGGTCGACCGGATCGGGCAAGTCCACCCTGGTCTCGCTGATCTGCCGCCTCTACGACGTCTCTGCGGGTTCGGTACGGGTGGACGGGATCGACGTGCGCGACTACGACGTCGAACACCTCTGGGCGGCGGTCGGTCTGGTGCCGCAGCGGGGCTATCTCTTCTCCGGCACGGTGGCCGACAACCTCCAGCTCGGCGCGGCCCCGGGACAGGTGGTGACCGAAGACGAGATGTGGGCGGCGCTCGAGGTGGCGTCGGCCGACGGATTCGTGCGCGCCCATGCCGACGGCCTCGCCATGCGGGTCGCCCAGGGCGGGATGAACTTCTCGGGCGGTCAGCGACAGCGGCTCGCCATCGCCCGCGCGGTGATCCGCCGACCTCCGATGTACCTGTTCGACGACGCCTTCTCGGCCCTCGACGTGCACACCGACGCGCGGGTGCGTGCGGCGCTGCGCGGCATCTCCGCCGATGCCACCGTCGTCATCGTGGCCCAGCGGCTTTCGACGATCGCCGACGCCGACCAGGTCGTCGTCATCGACGACGGCCGCGTGGTCGGTGTGGGCACCCACGATTCCTTGCTGGCCGACTGCCCCACCTACGCCGAGTTCGCCGACTCTCAGGCCGTGGGCGCTGACACCGGTGGCGCGCCGTGACCGGGCCCATGGGCGGCCCGTTCCGGGGGCTGCCACAGGCCCCGGCCGAGCGCACCAGGGACTTCAAGGGATCGGCGGTCCGGCTGGTCAAACGGCTCACCCCCCAGCGCACGCTGACCGCGGTGGTGATCCTGCTGGGAGTGGGCGGGATCGCCATCGGCGTGGTCGGCCCACGCATCCTCGGTCATGCGACCGACCTGCTGTTCAACGGAGTCATCGGGCGCCAACTGCCGGCCGGCCTGACCAAGGAACAGGCCATCGAGGCGGCGCGGGCTCGCGGCGACACCACCTTCGCCGACCTGCTCTCCGGCATGAACGTCGTCCCCGGCCAAGGGGTGGACTTCGCCGCGGTCGCACGCACCCTCGCACTGGCACTGGGTCTGTATCTCATTGCGGCATTGCTCGTCTGGGCGCAGGCACGGCTGCTCAACACGACCGTCCAGCGCACCATGGTGCGGCTGCGCGCCGACGTCCAGGACAAGGTGCACCGGCTGCCGCTGTCCTATTTCGACACCCGCCAACGCGGTGAGGTGCTCAGCCGGGTGACCAACGACGTGGACAACATCCAGACCTCGCTGTCGATGACGATCAGCCAGCTGCTCACCTCGCTGCTCACCATCGTCGCGGTGCTGGTGATGATGCTGACCATCTCGCCGCTGCTCGCGCTCATCACCGTCTTGACGGTGCCGCTGTCGCTGCTCGCCACGCGCTGGATCGCCCGCCGCTCGCAACGGATGTTCGTCGCGCAGTGGCGCAACACCGGCCGGCTCAACGCCCACATCGAAGAGACCTACAGCGGCTTCACGATCGTGAAGACGTTCGGACATCGGGCGGGCGCGCAGCAGAGGTTCGCAGAACTCAACGACGACGTCTATCAGGCCGGGTTCGGTGCGCAGTTCTTCTCCGGTCTGGTGCAGCCCGCGACGGCGTTCATTGGCAACCTGAGCTACGTCGCCGTCGCGGTCGTCGGCGGGCTGCAGGTCGCTACCGGCCAGATCACCCTCGGCAGCATCCAGGCCTTCATCCAGTACGTCCGCCAGTTCAACCAGCCCCTGACCCAGGTGGCGGCGATGTACAACACCCTGCAATCCGGGATCGCCAGCGCGGAGCGGGTGTTCGAACTGCTCGACACCGACGAGGAGCCGCCCGACGCCACGGCCGAACTGCAGGACCGCCGGCAGACCGGACTGGGCCGGGTGGAGTTCGACCATGTCAGCTTCGGTTATCGCCCCGATACGCCGGTCATCCAGGATCTGTCGCTGGTGGCCGAGCCGGGCAGCACGGTGGCGATCGTCGGACCGACCGGAGCGGGTAAGACGACCCTGGTCAATCTGCTGATGCGGTTCTACGACGTGGACTCCGGCCGGATCCTGCTCGACGGCGTCGACATCGCCGGAGTCGGCAGGCGTTCGCTGCGGTCGAGAATCGGCATGGTGCTCCAGGACACCTGGCTGTTCGGCGGCACCATCTACGACAACATCGCCTACGGCAGACCCGACGCCGATGAGGACGAGGTGATCGCCGCGGCGAAGGCCGCCTATGTCGACCGCTTCGTGCACACCCTGCCCGACGGCTACCGAACGCTGGTCAGCGATGACGGTGGCTCGATCAGCGCGGGCGAGAAACAGCTCATCACCATCGCCCGGGCGGTGCTTGCGCGGCCGCAGTTGCTGGTGCTCGACGAGGCCACCAGCTCGGTCGACACCCGCACCGAACTGCTGATCCAGCACGCGATGCGCGAACTTCGCCGGGACCGGACCAGTTTCATCATCGCCCACCGGCTGTCGACGATCCGCGACGCCGATCTCATCCTGGTGATGGAGGACGGGCGCATCGTCGAGCGCGGCAGCCACGAGGAATTGGTGGCCCGCCGCGGCGAATATTGGTCCATGACACGGGTTTAAGCACTCCGCTGGACCGCATTCCGCTCCCGCGAGCGGGACGCTGAGCGAGGATGCCACATGTGACGAGTACTTCAGAGCACAAGGTGCACACCTTCTGCCGCTACTGTCTGGCGTCCTGCGGGATCGAGGTCACCGTCGAGGACAACCGCGTCCGCAAGATCTCCCCCGACAAGCAGAACCCGCACAGCTGGCACGATTTCTGCGCCAAAGGGCGGACGGCCGGTCAGCTCGTCGAACATCCGCACCGCATCCTGACGCCGATGCGCCGCGTCGATGACCCGGCCGGCGACCGCTACGTCGAGGCCACGTGGGAGGAGGCGATGACCGACATCGCCACGAGGATGAACGCGCTGATCGACGCGGACGGTCCGGATGCGGTGGGTGCGTACTACGGCAACCCGGCGGGCTTCTCCGGCTCCAATGTCATCTTCATGAACGCCTGGATGGACGCCGTCGGCACCCGCAATCGCTACGCCGTCGGGTCGGTGGACCAGAACGCCATGCACGTGGTGGCCGAGGCGATGTACGGCTCGATGCTGATGGCGCCGGTATCGGACATCGACAACTGCGATTACTTCCTGCTGGTGGGCACCAATCCCGCTGTGAGCGCATGGAATTGGCTCGAAACCGTGCCCGGTGGCTGGCGCCGCGCGCTGGACCGGCAGAAGCGGGGCGCCACGCTGGTGGTCGTTGACCCCGTGCGCACCGAGAGCGCCGACAGGGCCGACCTGCACCTGGCGGTCCGCCCGGGCCAGGACTGGGCGCTGCTACTGGCCCTGGTCAAGGTGGTGCTCGACGAGGGACTCGAGCACCGGACCGACTGTGCCGACCTGGCGACCGGCGTTTCCGATCTGCGCCGCCTCGTCGCCGACGCCGATCTCGGCGATCTCGCCACCCGCTGCGGCATCGACAGCGTCACCATCGAACGCGTCGCGCGGGACTTCGCCGCGGCGCCAGGGGCGATGGTGGTGACGCGCACCGGGGTGTCACTGCACGCGGCCGGCACCGTGGCCGAATGGCTGGGCCATGTGCTCAACGTGATCACCGGGCGGATGGACCGCCCCGGCGGCCGCCGGTTCGAGCGCGGCTACGTCGACGCGCTGCGCCTGGCCGAACTGGCCAAAACCGAACCCCACCACAGCCGGGTCGCCGGTCGGCCGATGATCTCCGGCGCGCATGCGCTGGCCGAACTGCCCGACGAGATCCTCACACCCGGGCCGGGCCAGATCAGGGCGCTGCTCATCAACTGCGGGAACCCGGTGATCTCCGGACCCGACGGCGGCAAACTCGACCGCGCGCTGGCGTCGTTGGATCTGCTGGTGGCCATCGACTTCGTCCAGCGGGAGAGTCACCGGCACGCGCACTGGCTGCTGCCCGCGGTGCACTGGCTGGAGCGTGACGATCTGCTGGCGTTCACCAGCAGCATGCACGACGAACCGTTCGTACAGTTCGGCCGCAAGGCGATCGACCCGCCCCCGGGTGCACGCGAGGAGTGGCGCATCTTCACCGATCTCGCCCTGGCGATGAACCGACCGCTGTTCGGTGCGCGCGGCATGAACAGCTTCGTGCGCGCCACCCGCCGCGCGGCGGCGCTCACCCGGCGCCCGAGAATGGAGTTCGGTCCGCACTGGATCAACCGGATCGTGGTGGCGACCGCGCGAAAAGTCAACGGCCGCAGGCTGAAATGGCGGGACGTGATGGCCAGCCCGCACGGCCTGGTACTGGGGCCGCGGGAGTTCGGTCATTTCCGGGACGCGTTGCGCACCCCGGACAAGCGAGTGCACGTCGCGCCACCGGAGTTCGTGGCGCGGACGAGGGAACTGCTCGCCGGCCCGCCGCCCGACGCGCCGGACGGCTACCCCTTCCAGCTCGGCAATCGCCGCCACCGCCATTCGATGAACTCCTGGCTCAACGAGCTACCCGGCCTCCATCCGTCGGGTAAGCGCAGCGAGGTGGTGATCCACCCGGACGACGCGGCCACCCTCGGTGTCGCCGACGGTGACCGGGTGCGGGTGTTCTCGCCGGTGGCGGCCATCGAAGTGGAGGCCGCGGTCGACGACCGGCCGCGCCGCGGACTGGTCATCGTCGACCACGGTTGGGGCTCACGGGTGTTCGATCCGCGCGGTGGCAGCGCACCGCAGGGTTTCGGCGTGAACCGCAACCTGCTGGTCGACGGGGCGGCACTCGATCCGCTGTCGCAGACCTCCACGCTGTCGGAGACCTACGTCGGCATCGAGCGAATCTAGAGCTGCGGACCCTCGGCACGCAGTTCGTCGACGGTCGTCATGGCCTCGCGCAGTTTCGCCAGCCATTCGTCGGCGTGCTCGCCGACCAGCCGGACCGACCACGCCAGTGCGTCCGAGCGCGACCGCGCCACGCCGGCGTCGACGAGCGTGTCGAGCACCTGCCGCTCCGGCTGCCGCAACCGAGTCATCACCGGAACAGCGATGTGGGTGAACAGGATCCGCTCGGCCGCCTCATCCCCTGCCGCCCCGATCTCCACGCCCCAGGACACCGTGCGGCCGTAGCGGGCCTCGGCCTCGTCGGCGATCTGCATCCGCGCGGAGCGGGTCTGCTCGCGGAAGCGGGCGGCCCGACCGGACGCGCGGGCCTCACTCTCCTGTTCGGTCGGCTCGGGCAGCCGCCCGATGACCGTGATCTCTTCGCGGTCGACGACGACGGTGGGGTCGCCGGCGAACCAATCGTCGGGCAGCCGGCCCGCGAACCATTCGGCGGCGTCGCCGGCGTCGGGCTGTGTGTTCTGTTGCCAACCGCCGGTCCGGCGGCGCTGATGATGCGTTCTCATGCTTACATGATTACACCGTTACGACGTCGACGGGTCGACGTTCACCGACGGCGGACGAGGTGGGGCGTCAGCGTTTCAGCAGCACCGCCAGCGCACTCCTCGAGCGCGCCCGGTCGATCTCCTCTGCCGCCATGATCAAAGAATGCCGGAGTTGACCTACTGTCGTGATCAGGTTCCGAGAATCCCGTCGACGAAGGAGTCCATGTGACCGGTCAATGGCTGCCCGACCCCGAAGGGCGCTACGAATACCGCTGGTGGGACGGCCAGACCTGGACCGATCAGGTCTCCAGCCAAGGCCAGGTGTCCCGGGCGCCACTGGCCGGCCCACCGCAGCGGCCCCAGGCGGAGACCACCCCTGAACAGCCGTCGGCTCAGCCGGTCGCACAGGCCACCCCGGTGGGCGGCGGCGGATTCGCCGGTATCAGCGGAGATCTCGTCGATGGTCGCTTCAGCGAGAAGGAAGCCACCCCGATCGCCAATCAGAACACCAAGATGCTGCGGGTGCGCCTCGGTGAACCGTTCATGGCCCGCCAGGGTGCGATGGTCGCCTACCAGGGCAACGTCGACTTCGCGTTCGAGGGCGGCGGTGCCGGGAAGTTCCTGAAGAAGGCGCTGACCGGCGAGGGGCTGCCGCTGATGCGCTGCCAGGGGCAGGGTGACGTCTTCCTCGCCGAACGCGGGTACGACGTACACCTGCTGAACCTCAACCAGAGCGGGCTGTCCATCAGCGGCAAGAACGTCCTGGCGTTCTCCGCCGGACTCGACTGGAACATCGAACGCGTCCGCGGCGGCAGCATGGCCACCGGCGGGCTGTTCAACACCACGCTGCGCGGCTCGGGCTGGGTGGCGCTGACCACCGACGGTCCGCCGGTCGTGCTCAATGCCGCCGAGGCTCCCACCTTCGCCGACACCAACGCCGTCGTCGCGTGGTCGGCCGATCTGCAGACCCAACTCAAGACCAGCTTCAAGGCGGGCGCACTGATCGGCCGCGGCTCCGGCGAGGCGCTGCAGGTGGCCTTCCACGGCCAGGGATTCGTGATCGTCCAGCCGTCAGAGGGCGTGCAGGTTCCGACCGCCGGATGATCCACGACGACCAAGACGTCTGGGCGCGGACCACATTCGAGGCCAGATACGCCGGTCATGCCGGCCTGCTGTACCAGCGCAGCCCCGAGACGTTCGCCGAACTGGTGGCGGGGACGCAGTGCTGGACCGACCGCACCTTCCTGGTCTACGGCGAACGGCGAATCACTTTCGCGCAGTTCAGAAGCGCGCTCGGTGCCGCCGGAAGCACCCTGGCGGCCCAGGGTGTGCGGCCACGCGACCGGGTGATGGTGTTCGGTTACAACAGCCCGGAGTGGGTGCTCGCGGTGTGGTCACTGCTGCTGGCCGGCGCCGTACCGGTGCTGGGCAACCGCTGGTGGAGCGAGCAGGAGATCGACCACGCCGCACGGCTGCTCGACCTCCGCCTCATCCTGACCGACACACCTCTGCCCGCCGCCACGCCGACCGCATCTTTACCCGACCTGGCCACGGCGTTCGAGAGCCGGTCCACCGACACGTCCTGGGCCGAACCCGACCTCGACGACGTCGCCATCGTGCTGTTCACCTCCGGCAGCTCGGGAATGCCGAAAGCCGTTGAGCTCTCCCGCCGTTCGGTGATCGTCAACCAGCAGAACATTCTGGTGCGCAACGGTCGGCTACCGCACCTGCTGGACGCCGAGTCGCCGCAGGCCGTCAGCCTGGCGAGTACGCCGATGTTCCACATCGGCGGGTTGTCCAGCCTGCTCACCCACTTCCTGACCGGTGGGCGCATCGTGCTGGCCGAGGGTCGCTTCGACGCCGAGCGCGTGATGGCCCTGGTCGAACGCGAACGCGTGCAGATCTGGGGTGCGGTGCCCACCATGGCGGTTCGCGTCCTGCAGCACCCCGCTTTCGGGTCCTACGATCTGAGCAGCCTGCGGTCGTGGCCCCTGGGCGGCGCCCCGGTCAGCACCGAACTGCTCGACCGGATCCGTGCCGCGCTGCCCAATCTGCGTGAACGCGGACTGAGCAACACCTGGGGCATGACCGAGGCGGGTGGATTTCTCACCGTTGCCGACAGCCGCGACCTGCGCGACCGGCCGGGCACGGTCGGCAGGCCCTACCCGGTCGTCGAGGTGCGCATCGACCGCCCGGACGCCGACGGACAAAGCGAGGTACTGGTCCGCTCCCCCACCGTCATGCTGGGTTATGCGGGGCGGCCATCCGGAGGCGACGGCACTGTCGACGACGAGGGCTGGCTGCACACCGGCGACGTGGGGCACCTCGACGACGAGGGGTATCTGTTCATCGACGGTCGCAGCAAGGACGTCGTGATCCGCGGCGGCGAGAACATCGCCTGTCCGCATGTGGAGGCCGCCCTGAGCAGCCATCCGGCCGTCGTGGAGGCCGCCGCGTTCGGCGTGCCGCACCCGGACCTGGGCGAAGAACTGGTCGCGGTGGTGGTCCACCGGGAAGGCGCCGAACCACCCACGGTCGACGAACTGCGGCGCCACCTGGCGTCGGCAATATCGTCGTTCGCCGTCCCCACCGGCTGGCGGCTCACCACCGAAGCGCTGCCGACGCTGGCCGGTGAGAAGGTCGACAAGAGGACGCTCGCAGCGGCCTTCATGGCCGCACGGGAGCCCACTACCCATACCCCCTAGAGGTATATGATGGCGGCATGAGCCTGCGTCTGAATGTCGACGGAATGAGTTGCGACCACTGCGTCGCGAGCATCACCAAGGCCGTCACGGCGATCCCGGGGGTCACCGACGTGCGCGTGGATCTGGCGGACAAGTCGGTCACCGTCGGCGGTGACGCCGACGAGACCCGCGTCGTCGACGCGATCGAGGATTGCGGATACGACGTCCACCGCGCGGCATGAGCTCGGTCACGCTCACCGTCGGAGGGATGACCTGCGCGTCCTGCGCGGCGCGTGTGGAGAAGAAGCTGAACCGGATCGACGGCGTCACTGCGGCGGTGAACTATGCCACCGAGCAGGCCACCGTCTCCTACCCCGACAGCGTCCGTCCCGAGGACCTGGTCGCCGCGGTGGAGGCCACCGGCTACACGGCCACGCTGCCGTCGGCGGCGCCGGCCCCGGAGGCCGACCGTGACGACGAAGCCGCGCAGTGGCGGCGGCGCCTGCTGATCTCAGCGGCGCTGAGCCTTCCGGTGGTGCTGCTGTCGATGATCCCGCCGCTGCAGTTCGTCAACTGGCAGTGGCTGACCCTGACGCTGGCCTCGCCGGTCGTCGTCTGGGGTGCCTGGCCGTTCCACCGCGCGGCGCGGGCCAATCTTCGGCACGGTGCGGCGACGATGGACACCCTCATCTCCGTCGGCGTCACCGCCGCCTACCTGTGGTCGCTGTGGGCGCTGTTCTTCACCCACGCCGGGATGACCGGCATGACCATGTCGTTCGACCTGCTGCCGTCCGGCAGCGGCGAGCCGCACATCTATCTCGAGGTGGCGGCGGCGGTGACGACGTTCATCCTCGCCGGCCGCTATTTCGAGGCGCGAGCCAAACGGCAGTCCGGTGCGGCGCTGCGCGCGTTGCTCGATATGGGCGCGAAAGATGTTGCCGTGCTGCGCGACTCCCGCGAGGTGCGCATCCCGGTGGCCGAGCTGGCGGTAGGCGACGAGTTCGTGGTGCGACCGGGCGAGAAGATCGCCACCGACGGTGTGGTGATCGCCGGCTCCTCGGCGGTGGACGCCGCGATGCTGACCGGTGAGTCGGTGCCGGAGGAGAAGTCTTCCGGTGACGCGGTCGTCGGTGCCACCGTGAACGTCGGGGGCCGCCTGACGGTGCGCGCCACCCGGGTGGGCGCCGACACCCAGCTGGCCCAGATGGCGCGGCTGGTCACCGAGGCGCAGAGCGGTAAAGCCGATGTGGCGCGGCTGGCCGACCGGGTGTCGGCGGTGTTCGTCCCCGTGGTGATCGCGCTGGCGCTGCTGACGCTGCTGGGCTGGCTGGTGGCCGGCGAACCGGCGAGCGCGGCGTTCACCGCGGCGGTCGCCGTGCTGATCATCGCCTGCCCGTGCGCGCTCGGCCTGGCCACCCCGACCGCCCTGCTGGTGGGTACCGGCCGCGGCGCGCAACTCGGCATCCTCATCAAGGGCCCGCAGGTCCTCGAGTCGACGCGGCGGATCGACACCGTGGTGCTGGACAAGACCGGCACGGTGACCACCGGCCGGATGTCGGTGGTGGGGATGCATCCGGCCGACCAGGACACCCTCCGGTTGGTCGGCGCGCTCGAGAACGCCTCGGAACATCCGATCGCCCGCGCGATCGCTGAACACGCCGCCGGAGCCGGAACCCTGCCACCCGTCGAGGATTTCCAGAATCACGGGGGCCGCGGGGTGAGCGGCGTGGTCGACGGGCGGCGCGTCGCCGCGGGCCGGCTGAGCTGGATCGGCGGATCGGCACCCGCGGAGATGATGGCTGTCGCCGATGCCGCGGAGGCAGGCGGGCAGACCCCGGTGTGGTTCGCCACCGACGGCGAGATCGCCGGTGTCGTCGTCGTCGCCGACACCGTGAAGGACGGCGCCGCCGACGCGATCGCCGACCTCCGCGCGCTCGGACTGACCCCGGTGCTGCTCACCGGAGACAACCGCCGCGCGGCGCAGACCGTCGCCGGCCAGGTGGGTATCGACGTGGGCGACGACACCGTGATCGCCGAGGTGCTGCCCGAGGGCAAGGTCGACGCAGTACGCCGCCTGCAGGGCGAGGGCAGGGTCGTGGCGATGGCGGGCGACGGCGTCAACGACGCCGCGGCGCTGGCCCAGGCCGATCTCGGCCTGGCGATGGGCACCGGCACCGACGTCGCGATCGAGGCCGCCGACCTCACCCTGGTGACCGGCGATCTGCGCGCGGTCCCGGACGCGATCCGGCTGTCGCGTGCCACTCTGCGCACGATCAAGGGGAACCTGTTCTGGGCGTTCGCCTACAACGTCGCCGCAGTACCGCTCGCCGCGGCCGGACTGCTCAACCCGTTGATCGCCGGCGCGGCGATGGCCGCCAGCTCGGTGTTCGTCGTGACCAACAGCCTGCGCCTGCGGCGGTTCCGTCCAACGCGGTGAATCAATCCCCGGGACGGCGAGCGCGAAACAGCTTCACATCGTCCTTGAGACCCTTGAGGTGGCGGGCACCGGCGAACGACCAGCTGAACCGGGGGTCGTCGCCGATGGCCTCGCGCGTGGCCTCGGCCACCAGCACGGTGCCGGGGCGCGCCGCACCGGTGACGCGACTGGCCAGGTTGACCGGGCTGCCGAACCAGTCACCGGCCCGGCTGACCGCTTCACCGGTCGCCACACCGATGCGCAGCCGCGGGAAGTCCTTCTCGGTGTCGATGGCGTCGAGCATGTCCAGCGCCAGCTCCAGCAGCGCCGCCGGTTCGGTGCTCACCAGCATCACGGCGTCGCCGATGGTCTTGACGAAGTGGACGGGGACGACCGCCAGCTCCCGGGCGAGATCGCCGAGCCGCCGGGCCAGCTGTTCGAGCTCCTCGGGTGGCACCGCCTCACCCAGCCGGGTGAACCCGACCAGGTCGGCGAACAGCACCGAGACCGTCCGGGCGCCGGGCAGCGGCACGCCCTGGGCACGTTCGGCAGCGGTCACGGCCTCGGTCTCCATCGAATGGCGCAACTGCAACAGCAGCATCTCGCTGATCATCGGGCTGAGCAGCGGGGCGAGTTCGCGGACCAGCGCCTCGGAGGCCTTGGCGAGTTCGAGCTCCGACGCTCCGGGGGTGAGGATCGCTGCGAAGGCGGTATAGCGCATCACCTCCGCTGTCTTGGCCAGCCCTTCGGACAGCACCCGCAACACCTGGACGACCTGATCGGCGTCCAACCCGTACTGCAGGAATCGGTGCGCACCCGCGGCGGCCTCCACATCGGCACGCAGATGCACCGCGGCGTCGGGATCGTCGACCCGGGCCAGGCCCATGGCCCGTTGGATGCGCTGCAGCAGTTCGAGGTCGATGCCGTATTGCTCGCTGATCTCACGCGCCGACACGTAGATGCCGTCGTCGCCGATGAGCCGACGCGATGCGAGGAGCATCGGCGCGACGGCCTCGCGGATCTCGTCGGCGGTGATGCCGCGCTGCATCAGCCACTCGACCAGCTCCGCGCGTTCGTCCCGCGCCCTTCCGGACAGACCGTCGAGCAGCCCGGTCGACTCGATGTCCTCGACTTCTGCCACGCCGTCACGGTATACCGGTTCGGGTGCGCAGCATCGACGATGACGACCGTGCGCCACTGCTGCACGGTTTCGCACCGATCGTCGGAGCCCGGCCAAGGGTCCTCGTGCTCGGCAATGCGCCCAGCGTGCTCGCGCTGGCAAGGCACCAGTACTACGGCAATCCGCAGAATGCGTTCTGGCGCATCGCCGGTGAGCTGTACAGTTTCGGCGCGACCGATCCCTACGAGCAGCGCATCACGGCGCTGACCGCCCACGGCGTCGCGGTGTGGGATGTGCTCGCCTCGTGCAGGCGCAAGGGCAGTCTGGATTCCGCGGTGGAGCCGAAGAGCATGGTGGCCAACGACTTCGACACCTTCTTCGGTACGCATCCGACGATCCGGCGGGTGCTGTTCAACGGCGCGGCGGCGGAGCGGAATTTTCAGCGCCTGGTCGAGGGCGACTTCGGCGTGCTGTTCGAGCGGTTGCCCTCGACGAGTCCCGCGCAGACGATGCGCTTCGAGCGCAAGCTGGCGGCGTGGCGTGCCGCGCTGTCGCGGTGAGGACTCAGCTCACCGGCGGCCGGTGCTGTGACCATGGCCGCGCGCGTTCGATCTGTCCGCTGAGCGACAGCAGCGTCGCCTCGCCGAAGGGCCGTCCGACCAACTGCACCGAGGTGGGCAGACCCTTGCCGTCGAAACCCCACGGCACCACCGCCGCGGGCTGGCCGGTGGCGTTGAACAACACCTGGAACGGCACCCGTGCCGACACCAGCGCCAGCGTGGACACCCCGCCACGCCTGCGGTAGGCGTCCACCCGCGACGGTCCCATCGCGGTGCCCGGGGTGATCACCACGTCGACGTCGTCGAAGATCCGCATGATCCGGTCCGCGACCGTCTTCTCGGCATCACGGATCCGCGCCATCCGACGGTCGGAGAACAGCCCGCCGATGCGGGCCATCGTCCTGGTGCGTGAATCGAGGCGGTCCGGGCGGGGCAGCGCGGCCACGCTGTCGGAGATACCCCGCAGCATCCGCGGCAACGCGTGGCCGTAGACCGCCGACACCGGGTAGTCCGGGTCGCGGTGTACGACGTCGTGCCCGAGATCGCGCAGCACCTCACCGGCCTGCTCGACCGCGGCGCGTTGGGCGCGACCCACCCGCGCGGTCAGTGTCGGCGGCACCTTCCAGCTCAGCGCGATCCGCAACCGGCCGGGGAGCCGGGTGGCGGCGGTGATGAACCCGCCTGCGGGCACCGGCTCATTGGCCGTGACGTCGAGGAACAGGGCCGCGTCCTCGACAGTGCGGGTGATCGGTCCGTTGACGCTCAAGCCGCACCAGGAATCGTCCTGTGGCGCCATCGGGACGCGGTCACGCTGCGGTTTGATGCCGAACACCCCGCACCACGTCGCCGGGATCCGGATGGAGCCCGCACCGTCGGAGCCCAGCGCCATCGCGGCCAGGCCGGCGGCCACCGCGGCCGCACTGCCGCCACTGCTGCCGCCCGGTGTGTAATCGGTGTTCCAGGGATTGCGGGTCGCCCCGAAGGTGACGGACTCGGTGAACGACCACACCATCAGCTCGGGGACGGCGGTCTTGCCGACGATGACCGCGCCCGCGGCGCGCAGCCGGCGTACCACCTCGGCGTCTTCATCGGGCGCCGGTCCGTGCGCGCTGCTGCCCAGCGTGGTGAGCTCACCGGCGACGTCGACGTCGTCCTTGATCGCGATGGGAACCCCGAGCAGCGGCAGCCGCTCACCGGCGTCGAGCCTGGCCTGCGCGGCCGCGGCGTCGGCGCGGGCGCGCTCGGTGAGTACCACGCGGTAGGACCGCAGCTCCGGATCGAGACGGGCGATGCGGTCGAGGTAGAGGTCGAGGAGGGCGGGGGCCGACACCGTGCCCGCTGCCAGCCGCCGGGCCTGTTCGGCGGCGCCGGCGAAGGCCAGATCTGAGGCGGTCACCTCCGGCAGCGTAATACGGTGGCTGGGTGTCCTGTGTGTTCTGCGACATCGTCGCCGGCGAGGCGCCCGCCATCCGCATCTACGAGGACGACGGATATCTGGGCATCCTCGACATCCGCCCCTTCGCCCGCGGCCACACGCTGGTGATCCCCAAGCGCCACAGCGTCGACCTGACCGACACGCCGCCCGAGACAGTCGCCGATATGGCGCGCATCGGTCAGCGCATCGCCCGCGCGGCGCGGCGGTCCGGGCTGCACGCCGACGGCAACAACATCGTGATCAACGACGGCAAGGCCGCCTTCCAGACGGTGTTCCACATCCATCTGCACGTGCTGCCGCGCCGCAGCGGCGACAAGCTCACGTTCGCCAAGAACATGGTGCTGCGGCGCGACCCGGACCGGGAGGAGTCCGGCCGGCTGCTGCGCGAGGCGCTGGCCGAGCTCGACCGGACGCCGTAACCGCTACAGCGGCAGCGGTGCGTTGGCGGAGTCGAGGTGCTCGACGGTGGTGAACACCAGATCCTCGGTGCCCGCGTTCTCGATGTCGTGCAGCAGGAATTCGCCCTTCGCGAAGGTGAAGTGGCGGGTCTCGCCGGCTGCGTAGGACACCTCGCGGGTGGTGCCGTCGGCGGTGTGCTGACGGCTGCGGCCGGCGTTCACCGCAGTCCAGAAGTAATCCAGCACATGGCGGTGGGCATGGAATCGCTCGCCGGGCGCCAGCCGGATCTCCCAGACCCGGACGCGGTTGTTCTCGCTGAGCAGGCGGGAGCCGACATGCCCGTCGTGGGCGTACTCGGTGAACTCCGCGCGCAGCGCATCGCTCCAGCCGTCGAAGTCGGTGCCGACCAGCGTGCCCGCCAGGGGCGCGTCGGTGAGGAATTCCGGGGTCGTGGTCATAGCGATCTCCTAGTGTCCGGGGCCGTAGAGGCCGAATCGCAGGTCTGGGTCGCCCGGGCGCCAGGTGCAGTCCACCTGCGACCGGGTGCCCATGTCCTTGACCCGGTGCAGCAGCCGCTGACCGAGTTCGAGCTGGCCGGGCTCCCACTTGGCGAGCGCCTCGGCGATGTCCCCGCTGTCGGACAGCGCGTCGTAGAGCGCCCAGGCGTTGGCCGCGGCCTTGGCCGTGCCTGCCGCCGCGTGCGGGCGCGCCGCACTCGCCGCGTCGCCGATCAGGGCCACCCGCCCCAGCGCCATGCGGTGTGCCTCTGCGTCGTACACCGCCTGCAGATAGGGCTGCTCGGTGCGCACCACCACCTCTGCGGCCGCCGGGGCCAGCAGTCCGGCTGCCGCCCTTCGCATCTCGTCGACGAACCGGTCCTGGACGGCGCCCGGGTGCAGCGAGACCCCCGCGAGGAATCCTCGCTTGTCGGTCATCAGCTCGTCGAGTTCGTGCCCCTCGGGCACATTGCGGTACCAGACGTAGTTCAGCAGCCGCTCCCCCACCGCGAGGCCGCCGTCGGCGGACGGGATCGGATAGACGTTGATGTGGGTGTGCGGCCCGACGCTGTAGGAGATCGAGTCGTGCAACAGCTCGAAGGTCTCGGCCGACACCTCCCGCTCGGGCACGGTGCCGCGCCAGCCGACGTATCCCGAGTACTCGAGCCGGGTCTCCGGTGAGATCCGCCGCCTGCTCGGCGAGCCGATACCGTCGGCGAACACCACCAGGTCGGCTCGCTCACGACGGCCCGAGGTGAAGCGCACCTCCACCCCGTCGGCGTCCTCGTCGAAGCCGGCCGCGTACGCACCGAGGTGGTAGTCGTCGGTACCGAAGTCGGCCAGCAGAGCCCGGTAGAACGTCCCCCACGAGGTGTAGCTCCACGGCGCGTTCTCGCGATGCACGATCTCGTTCTCGGCCCCGAGGTACTGCACGTAATGCGTTGACGTGCTGACCTGTTCGGGATGCTGGTCGCTGCACTCGACGAACCAGCGCAGCGTGTCGGGTTGCAGCACGATGCCCCCGCCCCGGCCGTCGAGATTCGTGGGCGTGCGCTCGTACACCGAGACGTCGAATCCGAGGCGGCGCAGCAGCAACGCCGTGGTGAGCCCTCCGATCGAACCGCCGACCACCAGTGCGCGGTGCCCACTCCAGTCCTGCCGGGTGTTGACGTTGTCAGACATGTGGTTCTCCTTCGAGTCCCAGGAATCGATGGGCGTTGCGCTCCAGAACGGCGTCGGTGATGCCGACCTGGTGCGGCAGGTCGAGCGGACGGGCCAGGCCCATGTCGAACGGGTAGTCGCTGCCGCACATCAGGTGCGCCGGATCGGCGTGTGCTCGCAGCAGGTCGAGCGCCGGGCCGTCGTGGGTGAGGGTGTCGAACCACAGGCCGGCGAAACCCTCTCGCGGGGCACGCGTCTGAGCGCTCCGTACGTCGGCGCGCTGCGACCAGCCGTGCTGCCATCTGCCCACGAGCGCGGGCGCACAGCCGCCGCCGTGGAGCAGGCAGATCCGCAACCCCGGTAGTTCCTCCAGTACGCCGCCGAGAACCAGCGCCGCTGCAGCAGTGGCTGTTTCGACGGGGTTGCCGATCAGATTGGTCAAGTAGTACGACGACCATTCGGGCCGGGGCAGCTGCATCGGGTGCACCAGCACTGCCAGATCGTGTTCGGCGGCGATACGCAACACGTCACGCATCGGGGCGACGTCGAAAGACGTGGCGCCCAGCAACGGTGGCATCGCGATGCCGCGTACCACCCCTGTCGCGGCGATGACGTCCATCTGCCTGCGGGCGGCGTCCGGGTCGTGCAACGACACCAGACCGAGCCCGAGGAGCCGGCTTCCGCTGTCGCGGCAGATCTTGGTCAGCTCGTCGTTGAACATGCCGACGTAGTCGTCGACGCCGGGCGCGTCCGCAACCGGGAATGCGAACGGGGGCGCGGAGATGACCCGGGAGCCCAGACCTGCGGCGTCGGTGTCGGCCAGCACGCGGTCCGCATCGCTCATGGCGGCCGTCTCGATCGACAGCGGCAGCTCACCGAGGTGCAGCTGTCCGTCACGGCCGTTCAGTGGCGGCAACGGCGAACCGGGTGGCAGGCCGAACAGGTCCTGGGGCAGCCAGTGGGCGTGCACGTCGATGGGGCCCTGTCGCAGTGGTGTCATGCCGGGGCCCCCACGCCGGCCGCCTCGAGCGCCTCGAATCGGGCCAGCACCTCCGCCTGCAGCACGGCCACCGCGGGATCTGAGGCGCGACGGGGGCGCGGCAGATCGACATCGATGATCTCGTGCACGCGGCCACCCGGTGCGAGCACCACGATGCGGTCCGACAGCTGAACGGCCTCGGTCACGTCGTGCGTGACGAACATGACGGTGCGGCGGGATTCCAGCCAGATGCGTTCCAGGTGCTCGCGCAGGGTGCGTGAGGTCATCGCGTCCAGATGGCTGAACGGTTCGTCCATCAGCAACACATCGGGTTCGACGGCGAACGCCCGCGTGATGCCGATGCGCTGCTGCTGCCCGCCGGACAGCTGTGCGGGGAACCGGTCGGCGCAATGGCTCAGCCCCACCAGGTCGAGGTAGTGCCAGGCACGCTGCTCCCAGCCCGACCGCTCGTGTTGCACGAAGCCGAGATTCGCCATCACGGTGCGCCATGGGAGCAGCCGGGGATCCTGGAAGACGTAGCCCACGCGGGCATCCCGCCCGCCGGACCCGCGCAGGCTGACCGTGCCCGAGGTGTGTGTCTCGATGCCCGACACGATGTTGAGCAGTGTGGTCTTACCGCTGCCGGACGGGCCGACGACCGAGACGAACGTCTCGCCGGAGATGGTGAGATCGATGCCGTCGATGACCCGGGTGGTCTCGCCGTTGCGGCCGTGGAACTCCTTGACGAGTTCCCGTATTTCGATGGAGGCCATGATGTCTCGTTTCTCTGCGTAGTGGTGGGTCGGTCAGGCGGAGCGCCAGCGCGTGACGCGGCGTTCGATTGGCCCGAGGATCAGGAGGTCGGCGACGACGAGGAGCAGGATGAAGACCAGCACCCAGGCGAAGAAGCCGTCGAGCTGGTTGGCGTCGTACCAGTAACGGGACCGCCAGCCCACGCCTGAGGTGGAGCCGAACCACTCCGCCAGGAGCAGGCCGTTCCAGGCGCTCATGATGGCGAACCGCACGGCCGCCACGGTCGAACCCGCGACCGCAGGTGCGACGATGTGGCGCAACACGTTCGACCGTGACACACCGAACGACCGCGACATCAGCACCAGGTCGGCCGGCACCGCCCGGGTGGCCTTGGCGATGTTGACCACCACGAAGGGCAGCCCGGAGAGGAACACCGTCACCACAGGGGTCAGCCAGCCGAAGCCGAACCACATCGTGGTCAGCAGCGCCCAGATGACCGCCGGTATCGCCAGCGCCGCGGCGTTCACGTCGGAGAAGGCGAGGTCGGCGATCTTCGACAACCCCATCCACACCCCCAGTGCCGCACCGACGATCAGTGCGGCGGCCAGACCCAGCACGAAGCGGTTCATGCTGATGGCGAGGTTGTGCCAGAGCTCCCCGATCGCGGCCTCGGACACCAGGCTGTCGACGGCCTCCCCCGGCGAGGGGATCCGGTTGCCGACCACCACGGCCAGCTGCCACACACCGAGGATGCTCGCCAGCGAGGCGGCGACGGCGAGCGCAGAGCTCGTTTGCGGGCGCAGGTGACGGCGCCAGGCCGGCGTGGGAGCGAGGAGTGCTGGGGTGGTCATGCGATTTCCTTCCGCCAGGCGAAGAACCGGGTCTCCAGATGGGCCAGGCCGCGTTCGATGAGGACCATGGCGACGATGAACAACGTGGTCCAGGCGAGCATGTCGGCGACCTGGAACTCCTGATACGCCTTACGGATCATGAACCCCACCCCGTCGCTGGCCCCGAACACCTCGGTGAGCGCTTCGACCTTCCAGGCCATCGCGAATCCGTAACGGACACCGGCGAACACGAAGGTGGTGAGCGCGGGAAGGTAGAGATGGCGCAGGATGTCGCGGCGGTTGCGCTCGAACGCATGGCACATCGCGAGCAGACTGCCGTCCACAGACCGGACCCCTTCGGCGACGTTCATCGCGATGAACGGCAGTGCCACCAGCGCCGACACCACGATGGGGCCGCCGGCTCCGACGCCGAAGATCAGCAGTCCGAACACCGCATACGTCAGACCGGGCATGTTGCCGAGGACGAACAGCGGGAGCGAGAAATAGGACGTCATGAACCGGCTGCGGCCCATCGCGAACCCGATGACCAGGCCGCCGATCATCGCGAGGGCGAACCCCGCGGCGATCTTGGTGATGCTCGAGGCGAAATTCGTGAACGCCGCGCCGGACATCGTGATCGCGACGACCTGTTCGAGGACCTCGATGGGTCGCGGCAGGATCGGGTCGTCGACCAGCGCGGCGACGACTGCCCAACCACCGAGCGCCGCGAGCAGGCCGATCAGGGAGATCAGCCACCGGCGGGGTGCGGCTCCGGTGGACCGCATCCGGTGTCTGCGGGTGCGCCGGTCCGGATCGCGGGGAGCCGGGCCGGTCGCCGGCGGGGTGATGGTCTGTGTCACCGTTGCACTCCTTCGGTGGGCAGGAACCGCGGGTCGGCGACGTCGTCACCGATGACGCCCGCACGCCGCATCAGGTCGAATATCGAGCTTTCGTCGGCGGCCCACTTCTCGTCGAAACGGATGTCGTCGACCACCCAATCATGTTGGGCGACATAGTCCTTCATGAACGCGATGTCCTCGGGCGTATCGACCGCGAAATGCTGCGGATACCGCTCGATCATCTCGTCGCGGTGCGCCCGCCACTCCTGCAGCCCGCGGTTCCACAGATCGAGGAACGCCGACACCTCGCCAGGATGACCGTCGACCCAGTCCTTGCGGGCCACGAAGACGTTGCCCATCGGACCGTCGTGGCCCGGCGCGTCGAGCTCGGCGAAGATCTCGGCCGAGGACTTCCCGTCGTACAGCGGGCGGACAGTGCCCTCGCGCAGATCGCGGGCCGACAGGTCGGGGTAACAGATGCAGGCGTCGATCTCGCCGCGCGCCAGCAGGTTCGACAGATTCTGGATGTCGGCCACCACGATCTGGAAGTCGCCGCCGGTGAGGTCCATATCGTGCATCTGTTTGACCAGGCCGCTCCACACCAGTGTTCCCGACACGGTGGTGAAGACGCCCAGGCGTTTTCCGCGCAGATCCTGCAGGGACTGCGCGGGGTCGTCGGCGCGGACCAGGATGCGGCTGCGCTCGGCGTTGTACCGCCCGATGATGACGGTCTCGCGCCCGGTCTGTTCCTCCAGCCCCGGCACCTCGAACGACGCTGTGGAGATGATGTCGGCGTGGCCGCCGGCGAACAGTCCGAATTCGTCCCAGGTGGCGCTGGTCTCGATGGTGTAGCCGGTATCGCGCTGCCACTGCTCGACGATTCCGGTCTCGTTCATGTAGTCCCAGATCGGGTCCGGGGCGAAGGTGAAGCGGATGACGCCGTCGCGGGCGGCCCGGGACGACGCCGGGCCGCCGAGACCGGCCGAGCATGCCGTCGTCAGCGCCATCAACGCAACCACCGCCAGCGCGACCGCCGAGCGCGCGGCCCGGCTCGCAGTCCTGGCTCGTATGGGAGTGCGCAACAGATCCTCCTCGTTCACTGTCCGCGTGTGACCGCTGTCACCGTCAGGCATCACGATGCCGGTGCGGCGGTGGAGCGACAATGTCTGGAAGGACATAGTTATGCTCTTTTTCATGTCTGCGACGACACCTGTTCCGCTGGAGGGCTGGCTGGACGCACTTGCCGAGATCGGTGCGGCGGTCGGCGGCGACGAACCCGTCAGCGACTTGCTCAACCGGGTCGCGCAGACCGCGTGCGCGTTGCTCGACTTCGACTTCTGCGGTGTCTTCCTTCCGGACGGCACCGGCCGGGCGCTGACCATCGTCGGATCGCACGGCCTGTCCTCGGAGTACGTCGCACAGGTGAACGCGGACCGGCCCATCCTCCTCGACGTCCGCGGCGACGCGGAGGCGCCGACCAGCATCGCCTACCGCACCGGCGAGGTGGTGTGGCTGGCCGACATCGAACTCCAGCCGGGATTCGGCTGGGGCGGGGTGGCCCACGAGCAGGGATACCGTGCGCTGATCTCGGCGCCTCTGCTCCGCGCCGGCACCGTCATCGGAGCGCTGAACGGCTACCGCACCATTCCGCACCGCTTCGACGCTGCGGAGATCTCGCTGGTGACGACGTTGGCCACACAGGTGGCGATCGCTCTGGGCACCGCCCAGTTGCGCGCCCGCGAGCAGGACACGATCCGCGAGCTGCGACGCGCCGAGGAGGTGCATGCCCTGCTCACCGCGACCGCACTGCGCGGCGAGGGGGTCACCGGGGTCGCCGCGGCGCTGGCCGAACTGCTCGAGCGGCCGGTCCTGATCGAGGGCGCCTACGGCGAAGTCCTGGCCGCCACCGACGGTGAGACACCCCCGACGCCGGTGCAGCCGGACCTCGATGCACTACTCGCCGCCGGGGAAGTCCTCGCCGTCGACGGCGGCACCGTCGCCGGGGTGGTGCTCGACGGTTCCGTGGTCGCCCGCATGCATGTCCACTCGCCGCGGTCGGATCTCAGTTCGCTCGATGTGCGGGCGATCGAACACGCCGCGGTGGTGACAGCGCTCGAGCTGCTGCGAGCCCGCACCGCCGCCGAGGTCGAGCAGCGGCTGCGCGGTTCCCTGGTGGCCGACCTGCTCAGCGCCGACGGCGGCGACCTGGCCGGGCTCCCCGATCGTGCCCGTCGGCTGGGGTGGGACCCGTCCGGCGCCCACGTCCTGGTGGCGGTGCGGTGCGGGGAGACACCGCAGCGCGGCGGCAGGCCCGCCGCCGAGCGCCTGCTCGCCGCCGCCGACCGACTGGTTTCCGGCCTGTCGCCCAAGCCGCTGGTCGCCACCCACCGGGGCGACCTGGTGCTGGTGTTGGCAGATCAATCCGGCGCTGAGAACGCCCGTCATCTGGCCGGCCGGCTCGTCGACTCGATCCTGACGACGGGCGTGAGCAGCGGAGCCGTCGCCGCCGTGGCGCCGCCGGCGCCCGCCACCGACCTGGCCGCGATGTTCCGGACCCTGCGCGGGGCTCTCGCCCTTGGCGCACAGTCGGATTCGACAACAGTCATCGATCTTCGCGAGACCGGTCTGGACCATCTGCTGCTGCAGCTGGACGACCCCGTGCGGCTGCGCGCGTTCGCCCGCGCGGTGCTCGGGCCGGCGATCGACTACGACCGCACCCGAGCGACCGAGCTGCTGGGAACCGCGCGCGTGCTGCTCGACCACGATCTCGACCGGCGGGCGGCGGCCGCGGCGCTGCATCTGCACCCCAACACCGTGCAGCAACGCATGCGACGTCTCGAGGACCTGACCGGTCTGAGACTCAGCCGTCCGCGTGATCTGCTGCAGCTGACCGCCGCGCTGACCGTCGCGCAGATCGCCGGGCTGGGCTGACACCCCGGCCGCCAGGAAGGCTTACCAGGCGGGGCCGTGTAGACCGAACCGGTTCGCCGGGTCGGCCGGATCCCAGCTGCAGTGGACCTGCGAGCGGGCGGCCATCTCCCTGGCGCGGCTGAACAACTGCCGCCCCAGCGCCAGCTGCGCAGGCTCCCATCGCGCCAATGCCTCGGCGATGTCGGCGGTCTCGGCCAGCGCGTCATGAAGGGCCCAGGCGTCCGCGGCAGCCTTGGCGGTGGCAGCGGCCGGGTGCGGACGAACCGCACAGGCGGCGTCGCCGACCAGCGCGGCCCTACCCAGCACCATCCGGTCGGCGGCGGCGTCGAAAACCGCCTGCACGAACGGGAATTCGGTCCGCAGCACCAGCTCGGCGACCGCGGGTGCGAGCACTTCCACTGCAGCCGAGCGCATCTCGTCGACATAGCGGTCCTGAGCGGCGCCCGGATGCAGCGACACCTTCGCAGGCACACCGCGCCGGTCGGTCATCAGCTCGTCGAGCTGGTACCCGTCGGGCACGTTGCGGTACCAGACGTAGTTCATCAGCCGGCCACCGACGTCGAGCCCACCCCCGGGCGACGGGATCGGGTAGGCGACCAGGTGGGTGTGTGGGGCGAAACTGTAGGTGATCGCGTCGTGCAGCAGGGCGAAAGCGCCCGGTGAGAGCCGACTCTCGGGCACGGTGCCGCGCCAGCCGACGTAGCCGGCGAAGGTCAGATCGGTGGCCGGGGAGATGCGGCGGCGGGCTGGCGAGGTGACACCGTCGGCGAACACCGCAAGATCCGCACGTTCGCGCCGGCCCGAGGCGAACCGCACCTCGACGCCGTCGGCGTCCTGGTCGAACCCGGCAGCGTACTCGCCGAGGTGGTAGTCGCGTTCGCCGAAGTCGGCCAGCAGAGCGCGATGGAAGGTGCCCCAGGAGGTGAACGTCCACACCAGCGGCTCGGTGTGCACCACCGCGTCACCCTGAGCGAGGTACTGCACGCGCCGCGCCGACGTGCTCACCCGCTCGGGGTGCTGGGCGCTGCATTCGGCGAACCAGCGCACCGTCTCCGGGTGCAGCGCGATGCCGCCGCCGCGGCCGTCGAGAGTGTCGGGGGTGCGTTCGAAGACCGAGACGTCGAAGCCCAGCCGCCGCAACAGCAGCGCGGTGGTCAGACCGCCGATGGAGCCACCCACCACCACCGCACGGTGACCGGTCCAGTCGCGCATGCCGGACACCCTACGGCGGAGACGGCTGACAGACTGGGGCGATGGATCATCTCTCCCCGCTCGAACAGGTGGGTCTGCGGTTGCTGCGGCTGCACGACCTCGTCTACAAGAAGTCGGGCGGCCGCATCGGCCATCGCATCCCCGGCGCGCCGCCGAGCTTGCTGTTGCACACCACCGGCGCCAAGACCGGCATCGCGCGTAGCAACACGCTGACCTACGCCGAGGACGGCGGAAAGTACTACATCGTCGCCTCACTGGGCGGGGCGCCGAAGGCGCCGGGGTGGTACCACAATCTCAAGGCGAATCCACAGGTCGAGATCAACCTCGGGACCCGCCGTCTCACCGCGACGGCCCGGCCGATCCTGCCCGATGATCCGGACTACGCGCGGCTGTGGCGCATCGTCAACGACAACAACTCCGGCCGCTATGACGCCTACCAGAAGCGGACCACGCGGCCGATCCCGATCGTGGAGCTGACGCCCTAGAACAGTTCCTTGGCCAGCAGCTCGAGTGTGGTGTCGCGGCCGGGGGCGGTCGCCGGATCGGTGCCGCGGCGGGCGGAGGCGACCGGGTTGATCATCACCTCGTCAACGTCGAATTCCGCCGCCAACGCCCGCACCTGATCGGCCGCCTCAGCGGGCGAACCGACCACCGCACGCTGCAGCCCGTGCTGGACGACGGCCTGCGCCTGCGGGCTGAGCTCCTTGGCCTGGGCGTCCTCGACGAGGTCGAGCGCGGTCAACGGCTGACCGGTGCGCAGCTTCGCCATCATGTGCAGGTTGGGCAGCATCAGCGCCATCGCCTCGTCGCGGGTGTCGGCGACGACGGCGTTGACGGTGAGGAACGTGACCGGGTCGGGAGCCAGGTCGCTCGGCCGGAACTCCGAGCGGTAGACCTCCAGGGCCTCCGCCGTGCCCTGCCCGGAGAAGTGGTGGGCGAACACGTAAGGCAGCCCCTTGGCGGCCGCGAGGTGCGCCGAGTACATCGACGATCCCAGCAGCCACAGCCGCGGTTCGGATACGGCAGCCGGCGTCGCCTTGAGGATGTAGTTCTCCCGCATCAGGTTTCGCGGCAACGAGACACGCACACCGTGGGTACTCATCAGCGCGGCGACGTCGTCGAGGTACTGCGGGAAGCGTTCGATATCGGTGTCGTCTCGACCGGCAGCGCCGCGCAGGGCCATCGACGTCACCGGATCCGAGCCCGGGGCACGGCCGATGCCGAGGTCGATGCGGCCCGGGTGGGCGGCCTCGAGCAGCGCGAACTGCTCGGCCACCGCCAACGGGGCGTGGTTGGGCAGCATCACCCCACCCGAACCCAGCCGCAGCTGCGAGGTCTGCGCGGCGAGATGGGCGATCACCACCGGCGGGCTGGTGGCCGCGACGGCGGGCATGTTGTGGTGCTCGGCGATCCAGAAGCGGGTGTAGCCCAGCCGGTCGGCGGTCTGCGCAAGGCGCGTCGTCGCGGCCAGCGCGTCCGATGTGGACTGGTCGGTGCGCACGGGAACGAGATCGAGAACGGAAAGGCGCATGGCAGGGTCAACGCATCCGGGCGGTGGGACGTTCCCGGTTCGGCAGATCTACCGCGATCACCGCGGCTGGAACGAGTTGATCACCGGGTAGAAGCGGTCCCACCAGGTGGCGTCGTCGCTGCTGTCCTCGAAGGCCAGCGCCTGATTGGCCAGCACGTACTCCTGCAGTGACTCCTGGTAGGCGGCGAATCCGCGGGCGTGGTCACCGTCGGCGTCACGCAGTTCGGTGGCCAGCGTGTGGGCGCCGAGCAGGGCCAGGCTGGTGCCCTGACCCGACAGTGGGGAGGCGCAGTGCGCGGCGTCGCCGACCAGCACCACCCGTCCACGCGCCCACTGCTCCATGACGATCTGCGCCGACTCGTCGAAGTAGAGTTCCGGCGCCCCGCGGGCGGCCTCGAGCAGCCGCTGCGGGAACTGCCCCGCTGCGGCGAAGCGCCGCTCGATCTGCTCCCACTGGGCGCCGGTGTCGCGATAGTCGAGCTCCAGGGACGGATCAGTGAACCCGAACATCACCCGCGCCTCGGTGTTTTCCCGGGCGCTGTAGAGCCCGCAGAACAACTCGGGCTCGCGCTCGCTGTACCACACCTGCCAGTGGTCGAGATCGAGGACGTTGCGCGTCGTGCAGACGGCGAGATACATGCCCATCCGTTTGACGTAGCGATCCTCGGGTCCGAAGACCAGGCGGCGCACCGCCGAGTGCAGGCCGTCGGCGCCCACCACCAGATCGAAGTCGCGCGCGGAGCCGCCACCGAACTCGACCCGTACGGCGTCGCCGGAATCGTCGATCGCGGTGGCGGTGTCACCGAACACGAACTCGACGCCTTCGGTGGCCGCGTAGAGCACGTCGACGAGGTCGTCGCGCAGGACCTCGACGTCCGGATTGCCGATCAGCCCGCCGGTCGCGGTCTTCTCGGTGTCCCTGGAGATTTCGGCGCCGTCCGCGCCGACGGTCGACATGCCACGGAATTCGATGGCGCGGGCCCGTACCGCTTCCAGCAGGCCCATCCGGTCGAGCACGGCCAGGGCCGGCCCACGCACGTCGATGGCCTGGCCGCCCGGTCGCAGCTGCGGATGCCGCTCCACGACGGTGACCGAATGGCCCTGTCGGGCAAGCCAGTACGCAACCGATACCCCGGCCACGCTCGCGCCGGACACCAGCACGGTGGCCATCAGATACCCGCCTTTCGCTTCGCCTCGGAGAAGACGGCGTCCATCATGTCGGGCGTCAGCCTGCCGGTAAAGGTATTTTGCTGGCTGGGGTGGAAACAGCCGAGTAGCGTCACGTCGCCGACCGCGGCCTCGGCGAGGTGACCGAATCGCGGCGCCGGAACGGGCACACCGGCGCCGCCGCGGCGCAGCATGTCCAGCGCGGCCTTCCAGGCGAACCCGCCCAGCGCGATCACCACCCGCACGTGCGGCCCGACCAGCCGCCACTCCGCGTCCAGCCACGGGGCGCATGTCGTCCGCTCGGCCGGGGCGGGTGCGTTGGCCGGGGGCGCACACCGGACCGCAGCCGCCACGCGCGCGCCGGACAGGACGAGACCGTCGGCCGCGTCGACACACAGCGCCTGATTGGCCAGCCCGGCCCGGTGCAGTGCGGCGAACAGGAAGTCGCCCGAGCGGTCGCCGGTGAACACCCGGCCGGTGCGATTGGCTCCGTGCGCGGCGGGCGCGAGCCCGACGATGAGGATCCGCGGGTCGGCGTCACCCAGCCCGGGAGCGGGCCTGCCCCAGTACGGCTGATCGGCGAAGGCCTTGCGGTTGGCCACCGCCCTGCGTGCCACGTCTTCGCGCCACTCGACCAGGCGCGGACAGGCGCGGCACACCGAGATCAACGCGTCGAGTTCGTCGAGCGTCTCCACGGCGGCGGCCAGCGATTGCACCGTCGCCGCGGAGGTCGCGACCGCGGTGTGCGATGTCGCCGGATCCGAGGGCCAGCCCGAGCCCGGCGGAACCGGTGACGCGAACCGCGCACCGGTGCGCGGATGGGGCAACTGCACCGCTCCACTGTGCACGGCTCCCGGCCCCGACGCGAATATCGGTAGCTACCCGGTTGCCGCGCTGCTACATTCGGCCGCGATATCCATGATCACCGGTAAGCGCGGCCCGCTGTTCCTCATCCTGTTCTCGGCGTTGACCGCGGGCGCGGGCAACGGCATCTCGATGGTCGCGTTTCCGTGGCTGGTATTGCAGCGCAACGGATCCGCGGTGGACGCGTCGATCGTGGCGATGGCGGGCACGCTGCCGCTGCTGGTTGCGACGCTGATCGCGGGCGCCGCGGTCGACTATCTGGGCCGGCGCCGGGTGTCGATGATCTCCGATGCGCTGTCCGCGCTCTCGGTGGCCGCGGTGCCCGTGCTGGCGCTGACGTTCGGTGTGCACGTGGTCAACGTGGCGGTGCTCTCCGGCCTGGCCGCGCTGGGCGCATTCTTCGATCCGGCGGGGATGACGGCGCGCGAGACCATGCTGCCCGAGGCGGCGCAGCGGGCCGGGTGGACGCTCGACCACGCCAACAGCGTGTACGAGGCGGTGTTCAATCTGGCCTACATCGTCGGACCGGGAATCGGCGGCCTGCTGATCGCGACGCTGGGCGGCGTCGACACGATGTGGGTGACCGCAGGCGCGTTCGTGCTGTCGATCCTGGCGATCACGGCGCTGCGCCTCGAGGGTGCCGGCACGCCGGACCGCGACCAGATTCCCGAGCGGGTCTGGGCCGGCATCGTCGAGGGTCTGGCATTCGTCTGGCACACACCGGTGTTGCGCACGCTGGCGATCGTCGATCTGATCGCCACCGGGCTGTACATGCCGATGGAGAGCGTGCTGTTCCCGAAGTACTTCACCGATCGCGACGAGCCTGCGCAGCTGGGCTGGGTGCTGATGGCGCTGTCGATCGGCGGATTGGTGGGCGCCCTGGGGTATGCGGTCCTGTCGAAATACGCCAACCGGCGCACGGTCATGCTCACCGCAGTGCTCACCCTCGGCGTGGCGATGACGGTCATCGCGTTCCTCCCGCCGCTGCCGGTGATCCTCGCGCTGTCCGCGATCGTCGGGCTGGTCTACGGCCCGATCGCACCGATCTACAACTACGTCATGCAGACCCGTGCGCCGTCGCGGTTGCGCGGTCGCGTCGTCGGCGTGATGGGTTCGCTGGCCTACGCCGCAGGCCCGCTCGGCCTGGTGGTCGCCGGTCCGCTCGCCGACGGCGCCGGCCTGCACGTGACCTTCCTGGCGCTGTCGCTGCCGATGCTGGCGCTCGGTCTGGTGGCCGTCGCGCTGCCCGCGCTGCGCGAGCTGGACCGTTCGGCGGGGCCGGCTACGGAAGCAGGCGCTGCACGAGGCCCTTCGTGACCTCCTCCGGACGGTACTGCTCGGCGGCATAGGCGCCGATCGCCAGCAGCGCGCCGGTCAGCGCGGGGACCGCCCACTGCAGCGCCTTGAGTTGCTTCTGCGCCGCGGCGACCTCGGGCGGGGTCGCCGCGGCGGGTGTGGTGCCGTCGGCCGCAGGCACGTCGTCGTGCCGGGACACCTTCTGGCCGAGCACCCGGCTGTAGGCGGTGACGCCGAGCGCGGCGACGGTGAGGACCGTCTTCGTCACGGCCATGCTGGGCACGCCCTGCTGAACCTTGGCCCGGCCGAGGTCGTGCTTGAGCAGGCCGGCGGCGCCGACCAGATGGGCGCCGATCGCGGCGGCGTTGACGGGGGTCCAGCGGTCCCAGCCCTCGTTGGTCACAGCGCCGACCCGCGAACTGGCGCCGGCCTGTGATGCGGCGGGGTTGAGGGCGACCGCGTTGGCCAGGGTGCCCCCGAACCAGGCGGCGAGACCGAGATCGTGCATTTGGTGAAAGACGGTGGCGCGAGCCATGAATACTCCTCGAATCGATGGTGGCGGCGTGGTACCCGGTGATCCCACCGCCAAACGACCCGGGCGGTGACTAGCTGCGCACGCGTGGACGTGCGAAGACCTCCGACAGACGGCGCACCGCCTGCGGTTCGCCGGCCACGTGCAGGCGTCCTGCGGCGCTGAGTTCCTCGACCCGGTCGGGGTCGGTGGCCGCTGCGAACACGTCCACATCGCCGGTCAGGACGACGTCGGGGACGACGTCGTCGTCGACCGTGTCGACCCGCGTGCGGCTGATGCGGACCGTGGCGCCACCCTGCGGCGTCGCGAGCCGCACCACCAGATCGGGCCCGGTGCGGTCGTCGCGCACGGAGGCCTTGAGCGCACGCACTAGCCACTGCGGGCGCACGACATCACGCGGGACGCGTCTGGTCAGCAGTGGGCGCCCCCAGCGGGCCAGCGCGTCGATGACTTCCTCGAGTGCGTGCCCGTCTTCGGTGAGTTCGTAGACGCTGCCCGACGCCGGCTTCGGTAGCTCCCGTTTACCGACCAGGCCGTGCCGCTCGAGATCCCGCAACCGTCCGGCCAGCATGTCGGTCGCGATCGGAGACAGCCCGGAGAGCAGATCCCCGTAGCGCTGCGGCCGGTCGAGCAACTCGCGCACGATGAGCAGTGTCCAGCGGTCACCGACCACGTCGAGGCTCTTCGCCACGGCGCAGTGCTGACCGTAGGAGCGGTTGGGCATCGCCCCACCGTAGCGACGACAAGTCGATGCATCGCCGCGTTTACCGAGGTTGACGATGAGGGTAACCACCGATGGATGTGACCCACACCACAGCGAGGTGCGCCCGTGTACCAGCAGGTTCTCGATCCTGTCGCCGGATCCCTGGCGTGGAGCGCAGCGGTGGCGGCGGTGCCGCTGCTGTTGTTGTTCGTCTTGCTCGGGGCTCTCAAGATGACCGCGTGGAAGGCGTCGCTGATCTCGCTCGCGGTCAGCGTCGCGGTCGCCGTCTTGGTCTACGGCATGCCCGTCGGGCAGACGCTGCTGGCGGCTACCGAAGGAGCCGCGTTCGGCTTCTTCCCCATCCTCTGGATCGTCATCAACGCCATCTGGGTGTACCAGATGACCGTCGAGACAGGCCATTTCGACGTCCTGCGCCGGTCGTTCAGCTCCGTCAGCGACGACCAGCGGATCCAGGCGATCATCATCGCCTTCTCGTTCGGGGCGCTGATCGAGGCGCTTGCCGGTTTCGGCACCCCGGTGGCGGTGACGTCGGTGATGCTGATGGCTCTCGGATTCAAGCCGCTCAAGGCCGCCGTACTCGCGCTGGTCGCCAACACCGCGCCCGTCGCATTCGGCGCGATGGCCACGCCGATCATCACGCTGGGGAAGGTGACCGGCCTGGACAGCGACGATCTCGGCGCGATGGTGGGCCGTCAGACGCCGATCCTCGCGCTGCTGGTGCCGTTGGCGCTGGTCGCCATCGTCGACGGCAAGCGCGGCATGCGGGAGACCTGGCCGGTGGCGGTCATCTGCGGCGTGGTGTTCGCCGTCGCCCAGTATGCGACGTCGAACTTCCTGTCCGTACCGCTGGCCGACGTGGTCGCGTCGCTGCTGTCGGCGGCCGCGGTGGTGGGCGTGGTCCGGGTGTGGCGTCCCCGCAATTCCTACAGTGAGGCCGTGGCGGCGAGCACCGCGACCGGCGGCGGCGGAACGTCCGGCGGTTCGGTCGGCACCGTCGACGAGCTCGACGGGCGAGACTCCCGCGCCGACGTCGTCAAGGCGTATGCGCCCTACGCCATCATCATCGCCGTCTTCGTGGTCTGCCAGATCTCCGCGGTGAAGAAGCTGCTGGAGGCAGCGACCTTCAGCATCGCGTGGCCAGGCCTCAACGTCGTGACCGCCGACGGCGAACCGCTCTCGCTGACGAAGTTCTCACTCAACCTGCTGACCACGCCCGGCACGCAGATGTTGATCGCCGGCCTGCTCACGATGATCGCGCTGCGGCTGTCGGCGCCACGGGCGCTGAAGGCGTATGGGGTGACGCTGCACCAGTTGCGGTGGGCGATCGTGACGGTGATGACGGTGCTGGCCCTGGCGTTCGTGATGAACCTGTCCGGGCAGACGATCACCCTCGGCACCTGGATGGCCGGCGCAGGCACGGCGTTCGCGCTGCTGTCACCGATCCTCGGTTGGCTGGGCGTGGCGGTCACCGGCTCGGACACATCGGCCAACTCGCTGTTCGGCGCGCTGCAGGTGACCGCGGCCGACCAAGCCGGGCTGTCGCAACTGCTGATGGCCGCGTCGAACAGTTCCGGCGGCGTGCTCGGGAAGATGATCTCGCCACAGAACCTGGCGATCGCGGCCGCCGCGGTGGGCCTCGACGGCAAGGAGGGCGAGATCTTCCGGCGGGTCGTCCTCTGGAGTCTGGGCTTCCTCGTACTGATGTGTGCACTGTCGGCCCTGCAGGCCACGCCGGTGCTGTCCTGGATGGTGCCCTCATGAGCGCTCGTAGCATCGATGACATGACCGCGCTGGACGAGCTCATCGCAGAACTGCCCGACGGCGTCGTCGTCACCGACCCCGACATCGTGGCCTCCTACCGGCAGGACCGCGCAGCCGATCCTGGTGCGGGCACGGCGCTGGCCGTGATCCGGCCCACCCGCACCGAGGAGGTGCAGACCGTCCTGCGGTGGGCATCGAATCACCGGATCGCCGTGGTGCCCCGCGGAATGGGCACCGGATTGTCCGGGGGCGCAACCGCTCTCGACGGCGCGGTGGTCCTGACGACGGAGAAGATGCGCGACATCGCCGTCGACGAGGTGACCCGGACCGCGGTCGTGCAACCCGGCCTGCTCAACGCCGAGGTGAAGAAGGCCGTCGCCGAACACGGGCTCTGGTACCCACCGGATCCGTCGAGCTACGAGATCTGCAGCATCGGCGGGAATGTCGCCACCAACGCCGGTGGCCTGTGCTGCGTGAAATACGGCGTCACCACCGACTACGTCCTCGGACTGCAGGTGGTACTCGCCGACGGGACCGCGGTGCGCCTCGGCGGCCCGCGACTCAAGGACGTCGCCGGGTTGAGCCTGACGAAGCTGTTCGTCGGCAGTGAGGGCACACTCGGCGTCATCACCGAGGTGACGCTGCGCCTGCTACCGCCTCAGCACTCACCGTGCACCGTCGTCGCGACCTTCGACTCGGTAGAGGCGGCCGCCGGCGCCGTGGTCACCATCACCGGACGGATCAGGCCGTCGATGCTCGAGTTCATGGACATGGTGGCGATCAACGCCGTCGAGGACAAACTCCGCATGGGGCTGGACCGGAACGCCGCCGCGATGATGGTCGCGGCATCCGACGACCGCGGCGCATCCGGTGCACAGGACGCGGAATTCATGGCGGAGGTGTTCTCCAAGGCCGGTGCGAAAGAGGTGTTCTCGACCTCCGACCCCGACGAGGGTGAAGCGTTCGTCGCGGCGCGGCGTTTTGCGATCCCGGCCGTCGAGGCCAAGGGCGCACTACTGCTCGAGGACGTCGGCGTGCCGCTGCCGGCGCTGGCCGACCTGGTCGCCGGGGTGGAGAAGATCGCCGCCGACCGCGACGTGATGATCTCGGTGATCGCGCACGCCGGGGACGGCAACACCCATCCGCTGATCGTGTTCGACCCGGCCGACGCCGCGATGGCCGAACGCGCGCAGACCGCGTTCGGCGAGATCATGGACCTTGCCGTCAGCCTCGGCGGGACGATCACCGGCGAGCACGGCGTGGGTCGGCTGAAGCGGCCCTGGCTGGCCGGACAGATCGGTCCGGAGGCGATGGAGCTCAACCGCCGCATCAAGCAGGCACTCGACCCGAACGAGATCCTCAACCCGGGCGCCGCGTTCTAGGACGTCCGCCATTGACATCTGACGAGTAGATGTCGTATTCATGAGACATGACGGCCAGCGTGTCTCATCAAGTTCCCGCCCGTTTCGAGCTGGCCTCTGCGCGCACATGGCGCGAGCCCTGGCCGATGTACGCCGCGCTGCGCGACCACGATCCAGTACACCGCGTGATCCCCGCCGACAATCCGGAGTCGGACTACTACGTGCTGTCCCGGCACGCCGATGTCTGGCGCGCGGCCCGGGACCACGAGACGTTCTCCTCGGCCCAGGGCCTGACCGTCAACTACGGAGAGCTCGAGATGATCGGCCTGGCGGACAACCCGCCGTTCGTCATGCAGGACCCGCCGACGCACACCGCGTTCCGCAAGCTGGTATCGCGCGGATTCACGCCCCGCCAGGTCGAGGCGGTCGAACCGGCGGTGCGCGCCTTCGTCGTCGAGCGCATCGAACGGTTGCGTGCCCACGGCGGGGGCGACATCGTCACCGAACTCTTCAAACCGCTGCCGTCCATGGTCGTCGCGCACTATCTCGGTGTGCCCGAGGCCGACCGGGTGCAGTTCGACGGCTGGACCGACGCGATCATGGCCGCGAGCACCGAGGGTGGGGGGATCACGGACGCCGGTGACGCGATCGGCGAGATGATGGGTTACTTCACGGAGTTGATCGAGTTCAGGAGACGCTCCCCCGCCGACGACACGATCTCGCATCTGGTCGCCGCGGGCGTCGGCGCCGACGGCGACCTGGCCGGCACGCTGTCGGTGCTGGCCTTCACATTCACGATGGTCACCGGCGGGAACGACACCACCACCGGAATGCTGGGGGGCACAGTGCAACTGCTGCACCAGCGCGCCGACCAGCGGCGGCTGCTGGTCAACAGGCCGGACCTCATCGGCGAGGCGATCGACGAGTTCCTGCGGCTCACCTCACCGGTACAGGGTCTGGCCCGCACCACGACCCGCGACGTCACGATCGGTGACACGACGATCCCGAGTGGACGAAAGGTTCTGCTGCTCTACGGGTCGGCCAACCGGGACGAACGCGAATTCGGTCCGGACGCAGCGCAACTCGACGTCACTCGGCGGCCCCGCAACATCATGACATTCAGCCACGGTGCACACTTCTGCCTCGGCGCCGCGGCGGCGCGGATGCAGTCGCGGATCGCGCTGACCGAACTCCTCGGCCGTTGCCCACAGTTCAGCGTCGACGAAAGTGGGATCGTTTGGGCCGGCGGCAGTTACGTGCGGCGCCCGCTGTCGGTCCCGTTCACCGTGGTGAACTGATGCCGGCCGACTGGCTGGCCGACCGGCGCACGGAGGCGGCCGCGGACCGCATCCTCGACGCCGCCGAGGACCTCTTCCGCCGCCGCGACGCCGCCGAGGTCGGAATGAACGAGATCGCCAAGGCCGCAGGATGTTCACGCGCGACGCTGTACCGGTACTTCGAGAACCGCGACGCGCTGCACACCGCCTATGTCCACCGCGAGGCGCAGCGGCTCTATCGGTATCTCACCGGCCACGTCGCCGCGATCGCCGACCCGGCCGACCGCCTGGTCGAGGGCATGCTCACCGCCGTACGCAGCGTGCGGGAGAACCCGGCGCTGTCGTCGTGGTTCGCTCCGACGGCCCGGCCGATCGGCGGCGAGATGGCCGAGCGGTCGGACGTCGTGGCGGCGATGGTCGCGGCGTTCGTCCAGTCGCTGGGGATCCACGAGCCCGGCGCCGTCGACCGGCAGGCCCGCTGGCTGGTGCGGATCCTGACGTCGCTGCTGCTGTTCCCGGCCCGCGACGAGGCCGAGGAACGTCAGATGCTCGAAGAGTTCGTGGCGCCGGCGGTGGTTCCTCGCAGTCGAAGATGACGCGCTGAGTCAACCCGTGTTCGTCGCACGGCCGACTTCTGCGTACATGCGCAGCCGCACCTCGCGTGCACCGAACATGTGGTGCTCGGCGATGCGCCGCGCGCCCTCACCGTCGCGCGCCTCGATCGCGGACAGCAGCTCCTCATGCTCGCGCAGCACGGCTTCCCAGCGGTCGCCGTAGGTCAGTGTCGTCGAAGGATATCGGACCAAGTGCACGTTGAGCCGGTGCAGGAGGTCCACCAGTGTCTTGTTGTGGCTGGCCGTCCACACCGCCTCGTGGAATCGCCGGTTGGCCGCAGCCATGGCTCGCGGGTCGTGGTCGACCTCCAACATCGCGCGCTGCGCCGCCCGCAACTGGCTTCGGTCGAACTCCGTGGCCCGCTCGGCCGCCGCTTTGGCCGCCGCCCCCTCTAGGGTGATCCGCACCTCGTAGATGTCGAGGATCTCCTCCGGAGAGGATGCGCGCACTCGTACACCGCGGGGAACGCGCTCGACGAGCGCCTCGATCTCCAGGCGATGCAACGCCTCGCGCACCGGCGTGCGACTCCTGCCGAACTCGGTGGCCAGGGCATTTTCGGACAGCACCTGACCCGGCGGGAAGCGACCCGTCAGAATCGCGTCGCGCAACTCCTCGTAGACACTCGTCGCCATCTCCGGTCCTCTCGCGCGTCCACCAAATGTACTGGTGTCACGCCAGGCGACCCGCGCGGCGGCCGAACACCATGCCGGCGGCGAGACCGGAGCCCCCCGGATAGTTCCCGCTGAACAGCCCGCCGAGCGCCTCACCGCACACGAAGAGGCCGGGTATCGGATCGCCCGACTCGGTGAGCACCCGGCCGTCGACGTCGCCCTTCAGGCCGCCGAAGGTGAACGTGATGCCGCAGGTGACCGGATAGGCGAAGAACGGCGCCGTCACGAGCGGACTGGCCCAGTTACTCTTCGGCGGATCGACGCGGGCGGCCCGGCCGTCCTTGACATTCGGGTCGAACGGGGTGGTGGTGTCGATCGAGGCGTTGAATTCGGCCACCGTGGCGGTGAACTGCTCAGCGTCGATGTCGAGACCGCGTCCGAGCTCTTCGATCGAGTCTGCGATGACGACACTGATGCCCGGCATGTCGTACTCCTCGGTGCGGAGCATCGGCCGTAGCGTCGCGTCGAAGATCTGGTAGGCGATCGAGCCCGGTTGCTTCAGGATGCGCTCGCCGTACTTGGCATACGTGTAGTTGCGGAAGTCGGCGCCCTCGTCGAGGAATCGCCTGCCGTCCCGGTTGACGATGATGCCCAACGGATAGCTCTGGCGGGTCAGGCGATTGGTGAGTTCACGGTTGGACTCGTTGTCCGGCGTGAACGCGTCCCACTGCACGCTGTGGGCCGTCGACCAGTCCCCTCCCCTGGCGGCACCGAGCGCGAGGGCGGCGGCGATCATGTCGCCGGTGTTGTACGGCGTGCCGCGGACCTTGGCATTGCGCCAGCCCTGGCCGAGGTACCTTTCACGCCATTCTGGGTCGGATTCAAACCCACCCGAGGCGATGACCACGCTCTCGGCGCAGATTTCGTGGTGCCCTGAGTCGTCGTCGAACTCTGCGCCGGCGATCCGACCGTTGTCGACGATCAGCCCGGTTACCCGGGCGCCGTACCGCACCTCGGTCCCGAGCTTCGCCGCAGCCCGGACATGGTCGGCCATCAGGCCTTCGCCGCCGCCGACGTTGCCGACGTGCAGTCCGCCCCAGAACAGGTAGGTACCGTCGGGCCGCTCATAAGCCTGACGCTCGTACATCAGGCGGTACTTCAGGCCAAGCGAGTGCAACCACCGCACCGCATCCTGGGCCTCGGTGACCAGCACCTGCGCCATCGCGGGATCGGTGCGTCCCTCGGTGACCTTCTTCAGGTCGGCGAGGTACTCGTCGGCGCTGTACGGCGGCACCTCGGTGCGCGGATGGCGCTCGTCGGGCTCGATGAAGTCGACGATGTCCTCCAGCCCGGTGTGGTTGATCCGGGTGGCGCCCGCGGTGAAGAAGCTGTTTCCGCCGGCCATGTCGGCGGTGCCGCGCTCCAGGATCACGACGCGGCGGCCACGTTCGGCCGCGGCGTGGGCGGCCGAGAACCCGGCGTTGCCCCCGCCGATCACGACGACGTCGAAGTCGGAGGTCGAACTAGTCATACGGATACTCCTCGGACGGGATCATTCGGTGTGGGTGACAGACGCGTGATGGCGCCATCGGTGCCGGCCATCGCGTGGTGCCGCTCGCGCACCCGCGGATCGTGCCCGGGAACGATGACGCCTCGATCTCCGGCGAGGTGCACAAGGGTGTCGAAGGCGGCATGCATCGCCGGCAGGTCGTGCACGACGCCGTACGGCCAGTCCTGCTCCACGTTGGCGTAGAAGTGGCTGGCATCGGAGGCGAGTACGACGGGGCCGTTGTCATCGGCCACCCGAACGACCTGCATGCCCGCGGTGTGCCCCCCGACCAGGTGCAACGTGATGCACTCGTCCAGCCGATGATCGCCGTCGATTTGCCGGACTCGCCCGGCCTCGTCGAGCCGGTCCAGTTCGGCGAGGTCGCCGGGCCGGTGCAGGTGGGTGTTCGCGCCCCGGACGGCAAACGGGGATCGCCAGAACTCGCGCTCGCGGCGTTGCACGAAGATTCGCGCATTCGGGTAGCGGTCGAGGTGGCCGGTGTGGTCGTAGTGCAGGTGGGTCAGCACGAGGTCGTCGACCTCGTCGGCGCCGACTCCGAGGCGGCGCAACAGCTCCACCGGCGTGGCAACGTATGGCCGGTCGCCGCGCTCCTCTGCAGTCTGTGGCGTGAAGCCCGCGTCGACGACCACGACGCGGCGGTGGTGAATCGCCACCCAGGTGTAGTAGTCGATTGGCCACGGTTCACAGCAGTCGGCAGGGTGCCCGTAGAAGTGCTCCCCTTTGAGCGATGCGGTGCGGTAGGCGTAGCGCAACGCATAGACGCCATCGGCGGTCCTCATCGCTCGTCCCGGGGCTGTGTCACATCGAAGGTCAACGTGGACCCGGTCCACGACTCCCACAGCCGCGCGATCGCCGCGTAGTCGTCCCGGGGCGAGCCGGCGGCCACGGCAAGGTCGTACACCGACTGGCAGGCCTGGGTGGCGAACAGCGGCACGCCGGAGGCCTGCGCCATCGCCAGTGCCAGTGTCGAGTCCTTGCGGGCCGCGTTGAGCGGCATCCCGCCCTCGAAGGCGCCCGTGGCGACGCGTTCACAGATGCGGTGTGTGAGGGGACGGATCAGCCCCCCGTCGGGTCGCTCGAACATCGTCGCGATGTCGGCGAGGTCGAGGCCCTCCGCCTGCGCCATCGCGAACGCCTCCACCAGCACGACCATGACGGCGTGTGCGACTGCGTTGTTGACGACCTTGGCGGCCATCCCCGAACCCAGGTCACCGAATCGCGACCAGCCCGCGCCGCCCAGCACCGACAGCACGTCGGCGACGCGTTCGATGTCGGACGCTGATCCACCGACGAGCAGCGTTGCGGTCCCGCTTTCCATCTGGACGACGCCGGACAAGATCGCGGCGTCGATCAACGATGCACCGGCCGCAGCCAGCAGTGCCGCCGAGCCGCGGACATCACCCGGCAGCACGGTGCTGGTCTCGACCACCACCGTGCCGGCCGACAGGTGCGGCGTGAGTTCGGCGATCACGCTCCGCGACACCGCTGGCGCCGGAAGTGAGAGCACGATGCGGTTGCAGTCGGCGAGCCGGGTGAGGTCGTCGGTGGTCTCGATGCGATCGACGGTGGCCGCGAGCCGGCGACGGTCGGCATTGAGGTCGAATGCCGTGACGTCGAAGCCACCGGCGAGTCTGGCGGCGACGGGCAGGCCCATCTGGCCGAGCCCGCAGACCGCAATGGGCGAATTTTCCATCGGAAGCCTTTCAGGCCTTGATCGAGAACGGATCGCGCACCCGCGTCGACAGGTCGATAAGGACGTTCTTGGTGCGCAGGTACTCGTCGATCGCCTCGATGCCACGCTCGCGTCCGTGCCCCGACTTCTTAACGCCACCGAACGGCGCCTGAGCCGCGCTGTAGCGGTAGGTGTTCACCCATACGGTTCCTGCGACAAGCTCCCGCGCCACCCGATGTGCCCGTGAGACGTCCGATGTCCAGATGCCCGACGCCAGCCCGAATTCGGTGCCGTTGGCGATCGCGATGGCGTGCGTATCGTCGGCGAACCGGTGGGTCACCAGCACCGGTCCGAACACCTCCTGCTGGGCGATCGCCGCGACGGGGTCGACGTCGGCGAAGACGGTCGGCTCGACGAAATAGCCAGCGGCCAGCCGTTGATCCTCGGGCGCACGGCCGCCCGCCATCAGGCGGGCACCATCGGCCTGAGCCTGCTGGATCATCCCCAGGATCCGTTGCCGCTGGGCGGAACTCGCCACCGGACCCATTTGGGTGGCCTCCTCGATGGGATCGCCGAGCACGATGGTGCGCGCAACCTCGGTGACCCGTTCGACGAATTCGTCGTGAATCGAGTCGTGCACGAGCAGCCGACTCCCGGCGATGCAGGTCTGACCCCCGGCGGCGAAGATGCCCGACACGGCGCCCGGCACCGCGCGGTCCAGGTCGGCGTCGTCGAACACGATGTTGGCGGACTTGCCCCCTAGTTCGAGGGTCACGGGTACCAGCGTGCGCGTGGCGGCCCGGGCGATGGCCTGACCGGTGGGCACCGACCCGGTGAAGCTGATGCGGCCGAGCCGGGGGTCGGCGGTCAGCGCCGCGCCGGTCTCGGCCCCACCGGTCACGATGTTCACTACACCGCGGGGGAAGCCGGCTTCAGCAACGTAGTCGGCGAGCCGCAGGGTGGTGAGCGGCGCGAGTTCACTCGGCTTGATGACGACAGTGCAGCCGGCGGCCAACGCCGGAGCCAGTTTGTTCGCCAGCAGCTGCATCGGCGAGTTCCAGGCGGTGATGAGGGCGGCGACGCCGACGGGCTCACGCACCGTGTAGTCGAAGGTGTCCCAGGAGTCGAGGGGGATGGTGCGGCCGTGGATCTTGTCGGCGAGGCCCGCGAAGAAGCGGTAGTTGCGCGCCGCAAACCGGGCCTGCGTCGACGTCTCACGCAGCAGCTTGCCGTTGTCGGCGGTTTCCAGCCTCGCCAGGGCGTCCGCGTCGCGGTCGATCAGGTCGGCGAGGCGGTGCATCAGCCGGGTACGATCGGCACCGGAGGTGCGTCGCCACTGCTCAAACGCCGCCTCGGCGGCGGTGACCGCGTCGTTCACCTGAGATGGTGTGGCATCGGCGATGGTGGCAAGGCGACGGCCGTCGGCGGGATTGGTCACCTCGATGGCGCGGGCGGGATCGAGGTCGGGGCGGTCGTCGCCGATCAGCAGCCGGGTGTCAACCTGCATGGCGTGCTCCGATCTTGTCGAGTGCTTCGGTGAGGTGCGGCGCGAATACCGCAGGGTTCTCGCAGATCGGGAAGTGGCCGAGCCGAGGCATCGTCCAGTAGTGCGCGCCCGGGATGCGGGCGGCGGTGGCCTCTGACATGGCCGGCGTGCAGGAGTAGTCGTACTCCCCCGTCATCATGACCACCGGGCACACCGCAGTGTCGATGTGCGCGACCTTGTCACGGCCGTCCCAGTCCGCGCTGTAGAAGTCGATGTCGCCGGCGAAGGTGGTGAACCCGCCCTGCGAGTACGACCACCAGATCGCGTCGCGACAGACCGCGGGACTGCTGGGCGCGCACAGCCCGTCGACCCATTCGGGGACAAAGAGCGACTCGTTCACCAGGGGATGGCGCGCCCAGCCGGTGGTGCGACCGGTGACCCGTTCGGAGGCCTCACAGGCGATGACACCACCGAACCGCTCCGGTGCCCGGAACGCCATCTCGAGGCAGATCTCGCCCGCCATCGACGCGCCGAGCAGGACAGGCCGCTCGAGGCCTACGGCGTCGATGACCGCGAGGATGACGTCGCCGTACAGCTCGGTCGTCAGCGACCACGAACCGAACGCGCCGGGCAGGCGCTCACTCGAGCCGTGCCCCGGCATGTCGAACGCCACCACGCGGTACCGGGAGGTGAGCACCGGGTCGGCCAGCAGGGCGTGCGCCTGCCGGAGGTCGGCTCCGGCGGTGTGCAGCACGACCAGCGGTGGTCCGGCACCGGCGGCCGCGACGTGCAGATCGACGGGGTGGCCGCCGACAGCCACCGTGACGTACCCGGCGTGGATCGCGGACCGGTCGATGACGGGGTCTGGGTCCCGTCGCAACGCTCCGTGCAGTGTCTCCCGCCCGAGTTCGAGCATGCGCCGGACCAGCTGGACATGCTGGGCGAAGGCCAGCTCGCTGCCCTCGACCGCGGTGCCGGGAATCCGCATGCGCATGGCCAGGAAGTGGTGATGCAACGGCGCGGGTATGGCGGTGAAGAACTTGTCCCACGCAGCGTCGGGCGCGACCAGGACGAAGTCCGGCGTGCGCGCGAGCGGCCGGACCCGGCCATCGACGAATTCGAATCCGATGCGTCGATTGCCGGCCTGCACCTCGAAGCCGACGTCGGCTTCCCGGGCGAACACCGTGAGCTGCTCATCGGCGAGACACCGCTCTAGCCAGTCACCGCTGCGGGTGAACAGCGCGGTGGTGGTGCCGCCGTCCGCGGTCATCGCGATTCCCGCTTCGCCAGGGGAGCCGTATCGCCGCTGACCCACTTTCGGCCCGGCTGCGTCGCGAAGTACACCGCGACGAACGTGAGCACGGCGACCGCGATCATGTACGGCGGGATGGCGATTGCCGCACCGGCTCCGGTGGCAAGCAGGGACGTCAGGATCAACGGTGCGAAACCCCCGCCGAAGATCGCGCCAACCTGATAGCCGAGTGACGCGCCGCTGTAGCGCACCGCCGGCGAGAACATCTCCGCGAACAACGTGGCCATCGGTCCGTACATCAACGGATGGATGAGTGACAACCCGACGACCGAGGTCAGCCCCAGCACGAGCGCCGAGCCTGACGACTCGTTGATGACGAAGAACGGATAGGCGAACAACGCGAAAAGCGCAGCGCCGGTGAGGAACACCTTGCGACGGCCGATCTGGTCGGACAGCGACGCCGCCAGCGGGATCGTGACGCACTCCAGGAGGGCGGCGATCGCCACGATGATCAGGACGGTGCCGCGGTCGAGGTCGAGGCTCGTGGTTCCGTAGGTCAGGATGAACGTCGCGAACAGGTAGAAGTTGACGAACGGCGCCAAACACGCACCGACGGCCAGGAGGACGTTGAGCGGGTGCTGCCGGACGGCGTCGACGATCGGAAGGCTGGACGTCTGGCCCTGTGCCTGCACCGCAGTGAACTCTGGCGACTCGGTGACCCGCAGCCGGATGAACAGGCCGACGATCACGAGCACCGCGCTGAACAGGAACGGCAGTCGCCACCCCCAGGCGTTGAATTGCTCGTCGGGCAACAACGATGCGGCACCGAACGCGCCGGTGGCCAGCACGAGCCCGGCGGGCGAGCCGACCTGAGTCCAGCTGCCGGCCAATCCGCGCCTGTGCTGCTCGCTGTGTTCGACAGACATCAGCACCGCGCCGCCCCATTCGCCACCGACCGCGAAGCCCTGGACTAGTCGGCACACTACGAGCAACGCCGGAGCGGCGACCCCGATCGATTCGTAGGACGGCAGCAGACCGATCGCGAACGTCGCGACGCCCATCCCGGTAAGACTCCAGACGAGCATCGACTTTCGGCCGAGCCGGTCGCCAAAATGCCCGAACACGATGCCGCCGATAGGACGGGCGATGAAGCCGGCGGCGAAGGCGCCGAACGACGCGATCGTGCCGGCGAGCGGTTCGAACTCGGGGAAGAAGAGCGTGTTGAAGATCAACGCGGAGGCGGTGCCGTAGAGGAAGAAGTCGTACCACTCGATGGTGGTGCCGATGAAGCTGGCCGTGATCACCTTGCGGGCCATCTGCCGCGAGGTGCGGTGCGCGACCTGGGGACTGTTCGACATTGAAGATCCTTGCGGTTATGCGACTGAGGACGCTTCTTGCATCCAACTGTATACATTGGAATACTGTTGTCAACAAATCCGGTTCCGGACCCCTTGCGCTCCCCGCCCGCTCCGCGTATACCGATGTATACAGAAATCGACCAAAGGTGTTCGATGACACATCTGCGCAATTGGCTACCAGCGCTCGTCGCGATCGTCGCCACCGTGGCGATCGTGCTCACTGCTCCACCGGAGCGGGCCGCGGGGACGACCGCTCTGAGCGCGATCGGAGATCAGCAACTCCGGATCATGGCGCCCGCCGCGCCCGGCGGCGGCTGGGATCAGACGTCGCGGGCAATTCAAGAATCGTTGCGACCACTGGTGGGGCGTAGCGAGGTCTACAACGTCGCCGGTGCGGGCGGGACGATCGGGCTCAGCCAGTTCGTCCGGTTCCACGGCGACCCGTCCCAACTGATGACCACCGGCCTGATCATGGTGGGCGCCGTCGTGGCGAACCATTCCCCCTACTCGCTCGACGACACCACGCCGCTGGTTCGACTCACCACCGACTACCAGGTCGTCGTCGTGACGAAGGACTCGAACTTGAGGAGCCTCGAGGACGTCGCGGCCGCCATGCGGGCCGACCTGCCAGCGGTGTCGGTCGCGGGCGGCTCCGCCGGTGGCGCCGAGCAGATCCTGGCCGGTCTGATGGCGCAGGCCGTCGGCACGGATCCCGCCGGCCTGAGCTACGTGGCGCACTCGGGCGGTGGAGAGATGCTGTCCACGTTGCTGTCGGGGCGCTCCACCATCGCCATCTCTGGAGTTTCGGAGATCGCGCCGCAGATCGAGTCCGGCCAGGTGCGCGCGCTCGCGGTGTCCAGTCCCGAACGGCTGCCCGGACTCCCCGATGTGCCGACGATGCGCGAAGCGGGGATGGACGTCGAACTGCAGAACTGGCGCGGCATGGTCGCCCCCAAGGGCATCACCGCCGAGCAGGAGCAGGCCCTGGAGACGGTGCTGGTCGACATGACCGAGACCGAGGAATGGCAGGACATCCTCAAAGACCGCGGCTGGGGCGAAGCCACGCTCGCCGGTGCGGAATTCGAGACGTTCGTCCAAGCCGAGCAGGCCCGTGTCAAGCAGGTGCTCGACGAGATCGGATTGGGGTGAGTCGATTGACCGACACACAGGACGCCGCGGCTGCACCGCCGCCGACCGAGCACACAACGGACCGTCACACCGTACTGGCCTCCGCGGCGTTCGGCGCCGTCATGGTGGTGGCCGCGGTGCTGGTGATCGTCGATGCGCTGCGGCTTCCGGAGACCTCGGGAACCGTCGGCCCGGCGGCCGTCCCCCTACCGGTCGGGGCGCTGCTGGGCGTCGTCGGCGCCGTGCTACTGATCCAGTCCCGTGCGCAATACGCCACGGCGACAAGGGAAACGGACTGGCAGCCGCGAGCGGGCGTGCGCTTGATCGCCATGATCGGCGCCCTGGTGGCATTTGCGGTGCTGCTACCGCTGCTCGGATACGTGGTCACGTCGGCGGCCCTGTTCATCGCCGCCGCGATGCTCCTGGGGGCGCCGAACATCTGGCGCACCGTCGCCTACGGGTGGGCGCTCGCCGCGATCGTCTTCCTGTTGTTCGACCGCCTGATCGGATTGAGCCTCCCGACCGGACCCTGGGGGTTCTGACATGGATTCACTGGGCCTGCTCCTCGACGGTTTCGCGACTGCGGTCACGCCGGGCCATCTGTTGTGGGCGCTACTGGGCGTGACGATCGGCACGGCTGTGGGAGTCCTGCCCGGAATCGGCCCCGCGCTCACCGTCGCGCTGCTGTTGCCGATCACCTTCCGCCTCGACCCGCAGAGCGCGCTGATCCTGTTCGCCGGCATCTACTACGGCGGCATGTACGGGGGTTCGACGACGGCGATCCTGCTCAACGTGCCCGGCGAGAGCGCGTCCATCGTCACCGCGCTCGAGGGCAACAAGATGGCCCGCGCGGGCAGAGCGGCGGCGGCGCTGGCCACCGCGGCGATCGGCAGCTTCGTGGCCGCCACGGTCGGCACCATCGCCCTGACCTTCGTCGCTCCCGCGGTCGCGGACTTCGCCACGAGCTTCGGCCCGCCCGAGTACGTGGCGCTCATGGCCGTCGCGTTTGTGACCGTGAGCGCGCTGCTCGGCAACAACCTCGTCAAGGGCGCCGCCAGCCTGCTCGTCGGCATCACGATCGGGCTGATAGGGATCGACGCGCAGACCGGGCAGCCACGCTTGACGTTCGGGATCGCGTCGCTGCTCGACGGAATCGACATCGTCATCGTGGTGATCGCGCTGTTCGCACTCGGAGAGGCGTTCCGGCACCTGTTGACCGGCACGGGCGGCACCACCGTCACCCCGTTGCGAGGGCGGGCGTTGCTGTCCCGTGAGGACTTTCGGCGCTCCTGGCCCGCATGGTTGCGCGGCACCGCCTACGGGTTCCCGATCGGCGCGCTGCCCGCGGGCGGTGCCGAGGTGCCGACGTTCCTCAGCTACGCCACCGAGAAGAAACTCAGCAAGCATCCCGAGGAGTTCGGACACGGGGCGATCGAGGGCGTCGCTGGCCCGGAGGCGGCGAACAACGCGGCGGCCGCGGGCGTCCTGGTTCCGCTGCTCACCATCGGACTCCCGACATCGGCCACCGCGGCGGTCATCCTCGTCGCGTTCCAGTCCTATGGGCTGCAGCCCGGCCCGGAGTTGTTCAGCGAATCCGGCCCCCTTGTGTGGACCCTCATCGCGAGCCTCTACATCGGCAACATCATGCTGCTCGTGCTCAACCTGCCGATGGCGAGGGTGTGGGCACGGCTGTTGACCATCCCCGCCTACAGCATCTATGCCGGGGTTCTGGTGTTCGCCACGCTCGGCACATTCGCCACCGGCGGCACCACATTCGACCTGATGGTGCTGTGCGGGCTCGGCCTGCTCGGCCTCCTGATGATGCAGGGCGGCATCCCGGTGGCTCCGGCGATCGTCGGGCTCATCCTCGGCCCGTTGGCCGAGGGGCAGCTACGCCGCGCCCTCACCCTGTCCGAGGGAGACCCGTCGATCCTGGTGTCGAGTCCCATCACCATCGTGCTCTGGGCCGTGGTGGCGTTGGCCCTGGTGGTCTCGATCGTCGTGCCGTTGGCCCGCCGCCGTCGCGCCGCGACGGTCAGGCTTCCCAGTAACCCTGCGCCTTGATCGACTTCTTCGGGATCTTGTAGTCCTCCCGGAAGATCTTGGACACCGCACGAGTGGTGCGGTTGTCGCAAGCCACCCAGCCGAAGTGGTCGGCGGCGTCGAACGCGGCGGCCGCGACGGTCTCGATCAGCGCCTCACCGTTGTTCTTGCGGTCCACCCAGTTCACGTCGGCGGAGCGCAGCACCGGCAGCTGCTTGTCCTCCTCGTGCTGGGCCTCCAGGAAGATCCGCGCCGGAGCGTCACCGATGGCCGCGAGCAGCGAGTTGATCGCCGGCAGCGACGCGGTGTCGCCGACGATCACGTAGCCGGCGGGTCGCGGGTCTGGCAGGTTGAAGTTGCTGCCCAGCACCGTCACCTCAATGGTGTCCCCCGGCTGAGCGGCCTGCGCCCAGCGGGCGGCCGGACCGTCGTGCAGCGCGAACTCGATGTCGACCGTGTCGGCGGCGGGGTCCGGATCGACCAGCGTGTACCCACGCTGATGCAGTTTCTCGCCGTCGTTGAACCACATCCGGATCCACTGCGTGGGATGCAGCGGCTTGTCACCGAGCATGCCGCCCGCGGTGAAGCTCAGCCGCAGGTAGTACGGCCCGATCTCGCGCCGGCCGGTGACGGTCATTTCGTAATCGCCCGCCCGCATCAACTTGAGCACCGCGCCGGAGAACCCGCGCGACGGCTTCTTGTCGGACATGTATGTCCACACCCTTCGTCTCGACAACTTAGGGCAGCTTAACCTAACGAGTGAGCGGTGTGGCTGGGCCCGAATCGTCAGCCGCGGACACGGGTGAACCGGTGCAGCAACCAGGCCAGCGGGATCGTCACGACCATGGTGACGACGAACAGCGCGGCGAACGAACCGGTGTAGATCGGGTAGCGCAGGATCTCCACCATCACCACCTCCATGAGGACGAGGTGGATCAGGAAGATCTCGTAGGAGATCTCACCGAGGAACACCATCGGCCGACTCGCGAGCATCCGCGAATACCAGCCGCGGTTGCCCAGCGCCAGCGGCGTCACCACCAGCGTCGCGATCACCGCGTAGAACGCGGTCTTGGTCAGCGCCTCCGCCAGCCCGGCCGGTGAGGTCGTCGGCGCCCCCGCGATCGGCGTGGAGGCGATCAGATAGCAGACCACCGCCAGCGGAATACAGGCCAAGGCGTATGCGCGCACCCCCATCGCCTGCAGCACCGCCAGCAGCATCCCGCCGAGGAACCACAGCAGATACGTCGGCAGCCACAGCGGCGCACCGTCGGGTAGCCAGGCGACCGAGTGCACCAGCCACAGCCACAGCGGTGACACCGTCGCGAGCGCCGCCAGCCCCGCCAGCAGCACCGCAGGTCGCCAGCGGCGCCGGCACAGCAATACCAGCAGCACATAGGCGAGCAGCGGCAGCACGACGTAGAAGGCGGCCTCGACCGCGAGGCTCCACATCTGCGTCAGTCCCTGGTGCAGAAACGAATACAGATAGCTGTCGGTGTAGATCTGGGTCAGCGTGAGGTTGCGAAACAAGCCCTCCCACGTGTGCCCGGGATTGGGGCCCGCGGTCCGGAAGTGGTACACGAGATACGCCGCGAGCACGGTGACGACGTAGGCCGGCATGATGCGGCGCACCCGGTGCCAGGCGTAGCGACGCACCGACGGCGCAGGCGCACCGATCGCCGCGGCCTGCACCCACGGCCGGAACAGCAGGAAACCGGAGAGGACGAAGAAGATCGGCACGCCGATCTCCATCCGCGAATACATCAGCCCGGCGAAACCCTGCGGGTACCGGCCCGTGGTGTAGGCGGCGTGGGTCAACACCACCAGCACCGCCGCAACGGCGCGCACCCCGGTCAGCGACGCGACACGCTCCGCGGTGGAGACCGACTCCAGCCCGCCCTGCACGGGCTCGGCCGAGGTGGGGTCCTGGACGCCCCGGGATATCGTCACTTGCCTTGCGTCATCTGGATTTGTGGCGCGCCTTGGGCCCGCGATCGGGCTCCAAATTGATCAGCTGACCCTGGATCCGGGTGCGCTCGAGCTTCTTGAGGATGTCTTTCGGCAGATCGGCGGGCAGCTCGACCAGCGAGTACTCCGGCTTGATCGAGATGTGGCCGAAGTCGCTGCGGTTCAGGCCACCCTCGTTGGCGATCGCACCGACGATCGCGCCCGGCATCACCTTGTGCCGCTTGCCCACCGCGATGCGGTAGGTGGCCAGGTCGCCCCGGGTCCGGTCGCGCGGCTTGCGCGGACCGCTGTCGTCGCGGACGGGACGCTCGCGCCGCTTCTCCGGCGGCGGCTCGGTCATCAGGAACGCCTCGCCGTTGCGCGACTGCACCGCCAGCGCCGCGGCAATGTCTGCCAGCGGCACGTTGTGGTCGCGCTCGTAGTCCTCGATGAGCCGGCGAAACAGGTCGATGCCCGGCGCGTTGAGCGCCTCACCGATCGAGTCGCGGAACTTCTCCACCCGCTGGGCATTGACGTCTTCGACCGACGGCAACTGGGATTCGACCAGCTTCTGCCGGGTGACCCGTTCGATCGCGTTGAGCAGGTGGCGTTCCCGCGGCGTGACGAACAACAGCGCCGTCCCGGAGCGCCCGGCCCGCCCGGTACGCCCGATGCGGTGCACGTAGGACTCCGGGTCGTGGGGGATGTCGAAGTTCACCACGTGGGAGATGCGCTCGACGTCCAGCCCGCGCGCGGCGACGTCGGTGGCGACCAGGATGTCGATCGTGCCGTCCTTGAGCTGCGCAATGGTGCGCTCCCGCACGGCCTGCGGGATGTCGCCGTTGATGGCCGCCGCGGCGAATCCGCGCGCCCGCAGCTTCTCGGCGACCTCCTCGGTGGCCTGTTTCGTGCGGACGAACACGATCATCCCGTCGCCCTGCTCCACCTCGAGCAGCCGGGTCAGCGCGTCCATCTTGCGGGGGTAGGACACCAGGAAGTAGCGCTGCGTGATGTTCTCGGCGGTCTGGGTCTTGGACTTGACGGTGACCTCGACCGGATCGTGCAGATACTTCGCGGTGATCTTCTTGATCCCCGGCGGCATGGTCGCCGAGAACAGGGCGACCTGCTTGTACTCGGGGGTGTCGGACAGGATGCGTTCGACGTCCTCGGCGAAACCCATCTGCAGCATCTCGTCGGCCTCGTCGAGCACCATGTAGTCCAGGTGCGAGAGGTCGAGGCTGCCCTTGTCCAGGTGGTCGATGACGCGGCCGGGTGTGCCGACGACGATCTGCGCGCCACGCTTCAGGCCGGCCAGCTGCGGTCCGTAGGACGCGCCGCCGTAGACCGGCAGCACGTTCACCGACAGGCGGGCACCGTAGCGGCCGAACGCCTCGGCGACCTGTAGCGCCAGCTCGCGGGTGGGCGCCAGCACCAGCGCCTGGGTGTGGCGGCTGCTCGGGTCGATCTTGGACAGGATCGGAATCGCGAACGCCGCGGTCTTACCGGTGCCGGTCTGGGCGAGCCCGACGACATCGGACCCGGCGAGCATCGCCGGAATGGTGGCGGCCTGGATCGCCGAGGGCGTTTCGTATCCGACATCGGACACGGCGCGCAACACGTCCGGGTGAATGTGCAGTTCAGCGAACGTGGGATCGGCGCTGGGGGCAACCGGTTCAGGCGTCGTCATAGCGGTTCGAGTCTAGTGCCCGATCGGGTCGTTGACGTCCATCGCGCCTGCGCGCCTCTCGGAAGCCCACCGGCCATGGCGGTACGGTGCGCTGTTGTGAAGCGGTTGGTCATGGCGTCGGCGGCTGGAGCCGTTCTGCTGACGACCGTGACCGCGCTCGCGGCGTGCGGATCTGGCGATTCGACGGTGTCGAAGACGCCGGAGGCCACCGCACCCGTGCAGGGCACCAGCGTCGCCGCTCCCACACCGACCCCGGCTCCGACCGTCGGACCGCCACCCACGGCCGCCCCGGCGTCGGATCCGTGCGCGGTCAACCTCGCCGCACCCGAGATCGCCAAGGCGGTCTCCGAGCTGCCCCGCGACCCGCGCAGCAACCAGGCGTGGAGCCCGGAACCGATCGCGGGCAACTACAACGCCTGTGCGCAACTGTCCGCGGTGATCGTGCGCGCCAACACCAACGCCGACAATCCCAACACCCGAGCCATCATGTTCCACCTCGGCAAGTTCATCCCTACCGGCGTCCCGGACACCTATGGGTTCAACGGCATCGACAACTCCGCCACCACCGGCGACACCGTCGCACTGAAGTACTCCGGCGAGGTCGCCACCCTGGCCAGCGTGGTGCGGTTCCGGTGGAACGGCAACGGCGTGGAGCTCATCGGCAACACCGGCTGAGCTGGCCTCGACCTGTCACAGCCCTGCCCTACAGTGGCAGTCGTGTTCGTCACCGACGGCGACGTCATCGTCTACAGCGCCTCGGATCTCGCGGCGGCGGCACGGTGCGAATACGCACTACTGCGGGCGTTCGACGCGAAGCGCGGCCGTGGTGCGCAGGTCGCCGTGGCCGACGATCTGCTCGCCCGCACCGCCTCCCTCGGCGACGATCACGAACGCCGCACGCTGGCCGATCTGCGTACCGAGTTCGGCGACGAGGTCGCCGTCATCGGCCGCCCGCGCTACACCGACGCGGGACTGCGCGCAGCCGCCGAGCAGACCAGGCGCGCGGTCGACGCCCGATCGCCGGTCATCTACCAGGCCGCGATGTTCGACGGCCGGTTCGCCGGATTCGCCGACTTCCTCATCCTCACCGACGACGGCTACCGCGTCGCCGACACGAAGCTGGCGCGCTCGGCGAAGGTCGAAGCGCTGCTGCAGCTCGCCGCCTATGCCGACACCTTGTCCGCGGGCGGCGTCCCGGTCGCTCCTGAGGCCGAGATCGTGCTCGGTGACGGCCGGGTCGCGCGCTACCGGCTCGACGAGATCGTCCCGGTGTACCGCGCGCGGCGCACCGCCCTGCAGCGTCTGCTCGACGACCACCACGGCAGTGAGCGGGCGGTCAGCTGGGCCGACGAGAACGTTCGCGCCTGCTTCCGCTGTCCGGAATGCGAGGACCAGGTCCGTGCGTCCGACGATCTACTGCTGGTCGCCGGGATGCGGGTAAGCCAGCGGGCGCGGCTGATCGAGGCGGGCATCACCACCACCACCGCATTGGCCCGGCACACCGGCCCGGTCCCCGGCCTCGGGGCGCGCACCGCGAGAAACCTCGTGGCACAGGCCGCGTTGCAGACCGCGCCGCGTGTCGACGGCAAGCCGCCGTACGAGGTCGTCGACGCCCAGCCGCTGATGGTGTTGCCCGATCCCGACCGCGGCGACCTGTTCTTCGACTTCGAGGGTGATCCGCTGTGGACCGGCGACGGCCGCGACTGGGGGCTGGAATACCTGTTCGGCGTCCTGGACATGACCGGTGACTTCACCCCGCTATGGGCGCACGACCGGCCGGCGGAGAAGGCCGCGCTGCGCGCGTTCCTCGATCTGGTCCGCAAGCGGCGCAAGCGCTATCCGAAGATGCACGTCTACCACTACGCGCCGTACGAGAAGACGGCGCTGCTGCGGCTGGCAGGCCGCCACGGCATCGGCGAGGACGAGGTCGACGAACTGCTGCGCAACGGGGTGCTGGTGGACCTGTTCCCGCTGGTGCGCAAGAGCGTGCGGGTGGGCACCGAGAACTACAGCATCAAATCGCTCGAGCCGCTGTACATGGGCGCGCAGCTGCGCTCGGGTGACGTCACCACGGCCACCGACTCGATCACCCAGTATGCGCGGTTCTGCGATCTGCAGGCCGAGGGCCGCCGCGACGACGCGGCCACGGTGCTCAAGGACATCGAGGAGTACAACCACTACGACTGCACGTCGACGCGGCGCTTGCGGGACTGGCTGGTGACGCTCGCGATCGAGAGCGCGGTGCCACCGATGGGGCCGCAGCCGGTGGAGGGCGGGGTCCGCGTCGCAGACGACGACGGCGTCGCCCGCGCGCTCGCGAAGTTCGCCGGCGACGATCCCGCCGTCCGCAGCCCCGAACAGACGGCGGTGGCGATGATCGCCGCGGCCCGCGGTTTCCACCGCCGCGAGGACAAGCCGTTCTGGTGGTCGCACTTCGACCGGCTCAACAGCCCTGTCGACGAATGGTGTGACGACACCGGGGTGTTCGTGGCCGATCGCGCACAGATCGTCGAGGACTGGCATCAGCCGCCCCGGGCGCGCAAACCGCGGCGGCAGGTCCGGCTGTTCGGCGAGATCACCGCGGGCGAACTCAGCGGCGACATGTACGCGATCTACGATCCACCGGCCCCGGCGGGTCTGACCGACGATCCGGACCGGCGCGGGTTCGGGCCGGTCGAGGTGGTCGGATGCGACGACCCGGACGTGCCGTCTGCGGTCGACATCATCGAGAAGCGCCCCAAGGACGGCGAGGCGTTCACGCAGACCCCGTTCGCATTGACACCGGGTCCGCCCATCCCGACACCCAAACAGCGCGAATCCATCGACGCGGCCGCCGCGGACATCGCCGCGGGACTGCCCGGCCTGCCCGCGAACGCGGTGGTGGACATCCTGCTGCGCAGCCGGCCACGCACCCGCAGCGGTGACCTGCCGCGTACCGGCGAAGCCGCGGCCGACATCACCGCCGCGCTCCTCGATCTGGACGGCTCGTACATCGCCGTGCACGGCCCGCCCGGAACGGGCAAGACGCACACCGCTGCCCGGGTGCTCGCCGAACTGGTCAACACACATCGATGGCGGGTGGGCGTCGTCGCACAGTCACATGCGGTGGTGGAGAACCTGTTCCGCGACGTGATCGCGGCCGGTGTCGATCCCGAGCGGGTCGCGAAGAAGCCCGGCGGCGCAGACGGCACCTGGCAGCGGATCGACGGATCGACCTACCCCGCGTTCATCGCGGACACCGACGGCTGCGTCGTCGGCGGGACGGCGTGGGATTTCGCCAACGACACCCGCGTGCCACCGGCCGCGCTCGATCTGCTCGTCGTCGAGGAGGCCGGCCAGTTCAGCCTGGCGAACACGATCGCCGTGGCGCGCGCGGCGCGCAATCTGCTGCTGCTGGGCGATCCGCAGCAGCTGCCGCAGGTCAGCCAGGGCATCCACCCCGAATCGGTCGACGAGTCCGCGCTGGGCTGGCTGGTGGACGGGCACAACACGCTGCCTGCCGAACGCGGCTACTTCCTCGATTGCACCTACCGGATGCACCCCGCGGTGTGCGGCCCGGTGTCCCGGCTGTCCTACGACCGCCGCCTGCGCAGTGTGGAAAACGTTACCGCGGCACGGGTTCTCGATGGTTTCGCGCCCGGTGTCCGAGCGCTGACCGTGCCACACGACGGCAACGCGACCGAGAGCCCCGAGGAGGCGGCGGCGATCGTGAACGAGATCGTCACGATCCTGGGCTCGGCGTGGACCGACGAAGCGGGTACCCGGCCGCTGGTGCAGAGCGACGTACTGGTGGTGACGCCGTACAACGCGCAGGTGGTCGCGGTGCGCCAGCAACTCGACGCCGCGGACCTCACCGAGGTGCGGGTCGGCACGGTGGACAAGTTCCAGGGTCAGCAGGCGCCGGTGGTGTTCATCTCGATGGCCGCCTCCTCGAGCGACGATGCGCCGCGCGGAATGTCGTTTCTGCTCAACCGGAATAGGCTCAACGTGGCGATCAGCCGGGCCAAGTACGCTGCGCTGATCGTGCGCTCCGAGGGGCTCACCGAGTATCTGCCTACGACGCCCAAGGGCCTCGTCGAACTCGGCGCCTTTCTGTCCCTGACCGGCGGAGCCGCCTAGGACCGGGCATGCCGGCCCGACGCCGGCAGATCGTCGGCGTCGCGCAGCGCGTGTCTGCCGAGCGCCTGGGGCGCCTCGGGCTCGAGCTCGAAACCGTTGCGGGTGAACGCCATCGGTTCGCGCTCCCGCCGCGGCGGCAGTTCGGGCAGCAGTTCGTCGAGCACGCGGCGCCAGGGGTCGTCGGCCGGCGGTCGCGGCGGCGCTGAGGTGGTGAGCGGTTCGGTAACGCTGTCGACGGGCGCGTCGGTGTCGGAGGGGTCATCCCAGGCGATGGTGTACTCGAGATACTCGTCGTCGTCCGGGATCTCGTCGTCCGCGTCGGCCGCCGGACGGTGGGCTTCGGGTGCGGGTGCGGGCCGTGCCGCCGCGGGCGCCGGGGTCTCGCGGAAGCCGAGCAGGAACATCGCGGCCACTACCCCGAAGAGCGCCGCGAACCCGGGCAGCAGCATCGATTGGGACATCGCCGCCGCGAACGGCGCCTGCAAGGAGTCCGGGAGCGCCGAGACCGCACCCTCGCCCTCTGGTGCGCCGCCCTGCGCAGCGGGCATCTGCACGCTGATCCGGCCCGTCATGAATGCCGCCATACCGGCGCTGCCCAACACCGACCCGACCTGACGGGTCGCGTTGTACACCCCGGAGCCGGCGCCCGCGAGATGCACCGGGAGGTCCCGGGTGGCGGTGGCGGCCAGCGGCGACCAGATGAACGCCATCCCGGTCCCCATGACGATGAACGGCAGCACCAGACGCCAGATCGGGGTGTCCGGCTGCATCTCGACCGACAGCCAGGTCAGCGCGATGGCCAGTGCGGAGAAGCCGGCGCCGACGATCGGGCCCGGATGCATGCGGTCGACGAGGCGTCCGACGAACGGCGCCAGCACGCCGGACGCGATGGCCATCGGCGCTGTCAGCAGCGCGGCCTGGGTGGGGCTCAGCCCGCCGACGGCCTGGGCGTAGAACATGACCGGCACGATCATCCCGGTCACCACGAAACCGATGGTGGCGACACCGAGGTTCGCCAGGGAGAAGTTGCGGTCTGTGAAGATGCGCAGCGGGATCAGCGGGTCGCGCGGATTGACGGCCTGCCAGTAGACGAAGCCGGCGAACACCACCAGCCCGCCGAGGATGAAACACCAGATCCACCACGCCCAGCCGTGCGTCTGCCCCTCCTGTAGCCCGAAGACCACCAGGAACATGCCGACACCCGACAGCGCGACGCCCGGTAGGTCGAGCCCCTGTACCGACGTCGGCAGCTCCGGAACGTAATGCCAGGCCAGTGCGACCCCGAGCACCCCGATCGGCACGTTGACGATGAAGATCCACTGCCAGCCGAGGTGGTCGACCAGCACGCCGCCCGCCAGCGGTCCGACCAGCGTCGCCACCCCGGCCGTCGCACCCCACAGACTCATCGCCACCCCGCGGCGCTCGGGCGGGAAGATGCGGGTGATCGTCGACAGCGTCTGCGGCGTCAGCAGCGCCGCACCGACACCCTGGACGACGCGCGCCGCGATCAGCATGTCGATCGACCCGGCCAGCCCGCACCACAGCGAGGCGGCGGTGAACACCACCAGCCCGAGCAGGTACAGGTTCTTCGGTCCGAACCGGTCGCCGAGGCGCCCGGCGATCAGCAACGGAACGGCGTAGGCCAGCAGGTAGGCGCTGGTCACCCAGATCACCGAGTCGTAGTCGGCGTTCAGGTGCTCCATGATGCTGGGATTCGCGACGGACACGATCGTCGCGTCGACCAGGATCATGAAGAACCCGAACAGCATGGCCCAGAGGGCCTTCCAGGGGTCGTCGGCACCACGGGCGGCGGGGGTGGAGATCATGTCGAGTCGAGTCGCCTCACGAAAACGAACGGCCTTTCGGAACAAGCGAACGAGCCGACGCTACGTACCCGCCCCGGACGGGACAAACCCGGGGGCGGCGTCTCAGACCAGTTCGTCGGAGGCGACCGACTCGTCGGAGGCGACGGTGTCGTCGGTGCGCCCGACGGTGAGCAACGCCAGCAGCGCCACCACGGTGCCGACGGTCATCACCAGGGCGAGTGCGAACTCGTCGTTACCCAGCACCCCGACCAGTGGCGCCACCGCGGCGCCGAGCCCGAACTGCGCCGCGCCCAGCAGCGCGGCCGCCGTACCGGCCGCCTCGTTGTGCCGCGACAGCGCGACCGCGGGCGCGTTCGGGATGACCAGACCCATGGCGGCGAGAATCACCCAGATCGGGACGAGGAAGCCGAACAGCCCGCCGACATCGGCCAGGGTGATCCCCACGAACACCATGCCGGTCAGCGCCGCGGCGCCCAGCGCCCACACCGTGATGCGCTGCGGCGAGAACCGGCTGAGCAGCACGACGTTGAACTGGGTCGCGGCGATCAGCGCGACCGCACCGGCGCCGAACACCAGCGCGAAGGCCTGCTGATCGAGTTCGTAGCGGCCCTGCAGCACGAACGACGCGCCGGCGATGTAGGCGAACAGCCCCGACATACCCAGGGCGGCCACCAGCACCAACACCACGAACCGCATATCGCGGAGCAGTCCTGCGTAGGTGGCGGCGATACCGCGCACCCGCAGCGGGCGCCGGTGCTCCACGGGCAGCGTCTCCGGCAGCGCCAGCGCGGCCACCAGCAACAGCAGTCCTGCCATCACCACCAGCGCAGCGAACACCCAGTGCCAGGACGCCTGCAGCAGCACCGCCGCACCCAGGGACGGCGCCACCACCGGTGCGACGCCGAGCACCAGCATCAGCCGCGACATCACCGTCGCCGCGGTGTTGCCCGAGAACAGGTCGCCGACGACGGCGATCGCCACCACCATCCCGGCGGCCGCACCCATCCCCTGCAGACCACGCGCCACCCCGAGCACCGCGATGTTCGGCGCCAGCAGGCAGAGCAGGGAGGCCACCATGTGCAGCACGATCCCGGCCATCAGCGGGCGCCGCCGTCCCAGCGAATCCGACAGCGGGCCGATGATCAGCTGCCCCAGCGCCAGGCCGGCCAGGGTGCCGGTCAGCGTCAGCTGCGCGACCGATGAGGACACCCCCAGTTCGTCGGCGATGCCCGGTAGCGCGGGCAGATACATGTCGATGGTGAGCGGTCCGAGCGCGACCAGAGCACCGAGCACGAGGATCATGCGGACGCGGCCCGGCGTCACGGCCGTGGGGGCGATACGCGCAGGACTCGATTCCACGGAAAGGGAGGCTGCCATGAACTGGGTCAGCGAGCAGGGCGCCGGTTTTCTTCCGCTTCGGGCGGAACAGTGACCGCCGTCACGGCGGGCACCCGGGTGCCGCGGTCGTTCGTTGACAAACCGTTAGCCTGGTGGCACAGCCTGAGGAGGCCTGCGATGAGTGCTTGGTCGAACCGGAAGAAACAGCTGAACGCCACCGAGGTGGGTGCCGACGAGAAACCGGGCGCCGTAGCCAAGGTGCTGTCGCAGATCCTCGAGCGGAGCTCGCGCGCGCAGGCGCCCGCCGTGCGGTCCTACGTCGACCGCCTGCGTGCCGCCAACCCGGACGCCTCGCCTGTCCAGATCATGGCCAAGCTGGAGAAGCACTACCTGGGCGCGGTGATGGCCAGCGGCGCGGCGGTGGGCTCGGCGGCCGCCTTCCCCGGCATCGGCACACTGACCGCGATGTCAGCCGTCGCCGGGGAGACCGTCGTGTTCCTGGAGGCGACGTCGGTGTTCGCGCTCGCCGTCGCCGAGGTGTACGGCATCCCCGCCCACGAACGCGAACGGCGTCGCGCGCTGGTGCTGTCGGTGCTCGTCGGCGACGACGGAAAGCATGCGGTCGCCGATCTCATCGGCCGCGGCCGCACCGCTGGCGGCTGGATCGGTGACGGCGCCGCGACACTGCCCTTGCCCGCGGTGTCGCAGCTCAACTCGCGGCTGCTGCGCTACTTCGTCAAGCGCTACACGCTCAAGCGGGGCGCGCTGGCGTTCGGCAAGGTGCTGCCGGTGGGCATCGGCGCCGTCGTCGGCGGTGTCGGCAACCGGATGATGGCCCGGCGGATCATCGACAATGCCCGCAAGGCGTTCGGCGACCCGCCACACAAGTGGCCCGCGACGCTGCACATCCTGCCGTCCGGGCGTCCCTATCAGTGACCAATACGACCACAAGTGGCGGTGACGGCGTTGCCGTGGTCCGCCCGGTGCCATAGCGCTAGCCTTAAGCGGTGGAAAAGCGGGTAACCGCTGACAACGAGCGGCGAGCGCCAATGCCTACCGGATGTGCTCGCCCCAGTCGAAGGAATCGAGGCGAGTAGCTGCCGTGAGCAGTTCACCTTCACCATTCGGACAGAACGAGTGGTTGGTCGAGGAGATGTACCGCAAGTTCCGCGAGGATCCGTCCTCGGTCGATCCGAGTTGGCACGAGTTCCTCGTCGACTACAACCCGGAGTCGACGGGCGACAACGGTTCCTCGGCCGGGAACGGCACATCTGCGCGCAGCACCGCCGCCGCACCCAAGGCTCCGCCGGAGCCGGCGCCCGCGCCCGCGCAGAAGGCCGCGCCGGCCGCGACGAAGCCCGCCGCCGACGCCGCCTCGGCGCAGAAGAAGCCGGCCGACAAGAAGCCGGACGAGAAGGCCGAGAAGAAGCCGGACCAGACCACGAAGTCCGAGCCCGCGCCCGCCGCGAAGCCCAAGGCGGCCGCACCGTCGACCGACGGCGACGAGAACCAGGTTCTGCGCGGGGCCGCGGCCGCCGTCGCCAAGAACATGTCCGCCTCGCTCGACGTGCCGACGGCGACCAGCGTGCGCGCCATCCCGGCCAAGCTGATGATCGACAACCGCATCGTCATCAACAACCACCTCAAGCGCACCCGCGGCGGCAAGATCAGCTTCACCCATCTGATCGGGTACGCGATCGTCCAGGCGGTCAAGAAGTTCCCGAACATGAATCGCCACTTCGCCGAGATCGACGGTAAGCCCAATGCCGTCACACCAGCTCACACGAATCTGGGCCTGGCCATCGACCTGGCCGGCAAGGACGGCAACCGGCAACTGGTCGTTGCGGCCATCAAGAAGTCGGACACCCTCGCCTTCGGGCAGTTCATCGCCGCCTACGAGGACATCGTGCGGCGCGCCCGCGACGGCAAGCTCACCGCCGAGGACTTCTCCGGGGTGACCATTTCGCTGACCAACCCCGGCACCATCGGCACCGTGCACTCGGTGCCGCGGCTGATGCGCGGCCAGGGCGCGATCATCGGTGTGGGCGCGATGGAGTATCCGGCGGAATTCCAGGGCGCGAGCGAAGAACGCATCGCCGATCTGGGCATCGGCAAGCTCATCACGCTGACGTCGACCTACGACCACCGCATCATCCAGGGCGCGGAGTCCGGCGACTTCCTGCGGACCGTGCATCAGCTGCTGCTGTCGGACGACTTCTTCGACGAGATCTTCCGCGAACTGGGGATCCCGTACGAGCCGGTCCGCTGGCGCACCGACAACCCGGATCCGATCGAGGACAAGAACGCCCGTGTCATCGAGCTGATCGCCGCGTACCGCAACCGCGGTCACCTGATGGCCGACATCGACCCACTGCGCCTGGACAGCAACCGGTTCCGCAGCCATCCGGACCTCGACGTCCTCTCCCACGGCCTGACGTTGTGGGACCTGGACCGCGAATTCAAGGTCAACGGCTTCGCCGGTTGCGAGCGCAAGAAGTTGCGCGACGTGCTCGGCCTGCTCCGCGACTCCTACTGCCGGCACGTCGGCGTCGAGTACACCCACATCCTCGAACCCGAACAGCAGCAGTGGATCGAGGAGCGCGTCGAGGTCAAGCACGAGAAGCCGACCGTCGCCGAGCAGAAGTACATTCTGTCCAGGCTCAATGCCGCCGAGGCGTTCGAGACGTTCCTGCAGACCAAGTACGTCGGCCAGAAGCGGTTCTCGCTCGAGGGCGCCGAGACCGTCATCCCGATGATGGACGCGGTCATCGACCAGTGCGCCGAACACGCGCTCTCCGAGGTCGTGATCGGTATGCCGCACCGCGGCCGGCTCAACGTGCTGGCCAACATCGTCGGCAAGCCCTACAGCCAGATCTTCAGCGAGTTCGAGGGCAACCTCAACCCGTCCCAGGCCCACGGCTCCGGCGACGTGAAGTACCACCTCGGCTCGACGGGCACCTACATCCAGATGTTCGGCGACAACGACATCGCGGTGTCGCTGACCGCGAACCCCAGCCACCTCGAGGCCGTGGACCCGGTTCTCGAAGGTCTGGTGCGCGCCAAACAGGACCTGCTCGACGAAAGCCGGGACGCCGACGAGTCCGCGGTGTTCCCGGTCGTCCCGCTGATGCTGCACGGCGACGCCGCCTTCGCCGGCCAGGGCGTGGTGGCCGAGACGCTGAACCTGGCGCTGCTGCGCGGCTACCGCACCGGCGGCACGATCCACATCATCGTCAACAACCAGATCGGCTTCACCACCTCGCCGCATGCGGCGAAGTCCTCGGAGTACTGCACCGACGTGGCGAAGATGATCGGGGCGCCGATCTTCCACGTCAACGGAGACGATCCCGAGGCGGCGGTCTGGGTGGCCAAGCTGGCCGTCGACTTCCGGCAGAAGTTCAAGAAGGACGTCGTCATCGACATGCTGTGCTACCGCCGCCGCGGGCACAACGAAGGTGACGACCCGTCGATGACCCAGCCGTCGATGTACGACGTCATCGACACCAAGCGCGGGGTCCGCAAGACCTACACCGAAGCGCTCATCGGCCGCGGCGACATCTCCATGAAGGAGGCCGAGGACGCGCTGCGCGACTACCAGGGGCAGCTCGAACGGGTCTTCAACGAGGTCCGCGACGTCGAGAAGCACGACATCGCCCCCAGTGAGTCGGTGGAGTCCGATCAGCAGATCCCGACCAAGCTGGCCACCGCGGTCGACAAGGCGCTGCTGGCGCGCATCGGCGATGCGTTCCTCAACGTGCCCGACGGCTTCACCGTGCACCCGCGCGTCAAGCCGGTGCTGGAGAAGCGTCGCGAGATGGCCTACGAGGGCAAGGTCGACTGGGCGTTCGCCGAACTGCTCGCACTCGGCACGATGATCGCCGAGGGCAAGCTGATCCGGTTCTCCGGCCAGGACACCCGCCGCGGCACCTTCACCCAGCGGCATTCGGTGGTGATCGACCGTAAGACCGGTCAGGAGTTCACGCCGCTGCAGATGTTGGCGACCGACGCCGACGGCAACCCGACCGGCGGCAAGTTCCTGGTGTACGACTCACCGCTGTCGGAGTTCGCCGCGGTCGGATTCGAATACGGCTACTCGGTCGGCAACCCGGACGCGATGGTGCTGTGGGAGGCGCAGTTCGGCGACTTCATCAACGGCGCGCAGTCGATCATCGACGAGTTCATCAGCTCCGGCGAGGCCAAGTGGGGTCAGACCTCCGACGTGGTGCTGCTGCTGCCGCACGGCCACGAGGGCCAGGGTCCCGACCACACCTCCGGCCGCATCGAACGGTTCCTGACGCTGTGGGCGGAGGGATCCATGACGATCGCCGTACCGTCCACCCCGGCCAACTATTTCCATCTGTTGCGCCGGCACGCCCTCGACGGGATCCAGCGGCCGCTGATCGTGTTCACACCGAAGTCGATGTTGCGCAACAAGGCTGCGGTCAGCGACATCCGCGACTTCACCGAGAGCAAGTTCCGGTCGGTGATCGAGGAGCCGACGTTCACCGACGGCGACGGCGACCGGTCCAAGGTGACCCGCGTGCTGCTCACCAGCGGCAAGATCTACTACGAGCTGGCGGCGCGCAAGGCCAAGGAGAAGCGCGACGACATCGCGATCGTGCGCGTCGAGCAGTTGGCGCCGCTGCCCAAGCGCCGCCTGGCCGAGACGCTGGACCGGTACCCGAACGTGGAGGAGAAGTTCTGGGTGCAGGAGGAGCCGGCCAACCAGGGTGCGTGGCCCTCGTTCGGGCTGACGTTGCCCGAGATGCTGCCGGACTACTTCACCGGCATCAAGCGCATCTCGCGGCGCGCGATGTCGGCGCCGTCATCGGGCTCGTCGAAGGTGCACGCCGTCGAACAGCAGGAGATCCTGGACGAGGCGTTCGCGCCCTAGAACAGACCCGGGACGCCGAGGCCCGGCAGCGGGATCGGCGAGTTGCCGGCGGCCAGCGCCGAGACCGCGCCGGGGCAGAAGACCTGGATCGCCAGCCCGGTGAACATCGTCGCGGGGCCGAGCGGCCTGCCGATCGAGTCCGAGACGTCGGCGGCGACGTTCGCCAGGTTCTGGCCGGGTTCGGCCAGCATCGGGCACACCTGCTGCCCGACCCGCGCGGCCGTGCCCTGGTCGATGCCGACCAGACCGGATCCGTCCAGGGTGGACAGGAAGACGTCGACAGCCGTATCGGCCTGGGCCGGAGCGGCGGCAACGGACAGCGCCGCGGCAGACAGACCCGCGGACACGACGAGCGACGCGGCGGCGACGCGGTGAGTGCGCTTCATGCCAGGGGAATCGCGGCCCCGGCAGCGATCGTTACCCCGGCACGACGTGGTACCGCGGGTACCGGCTAACCTCGTCTCTCGAGTCAACCGACCAGAAGGAGTGCACATGCAGGGCTTCGCCGGGAAGGTGGCGGTGGTGACCGGTGCCGGTTCGGGTATCGGACAGGCGCTGGCGGTCGAGCTCGCGCGATCGGGTGCCAGCATCGCGATCAGCGACGTCGATACCGACGGGCTGTCGGTCACCGAGCAGCGACTGAAGGAGATCGGCGCCAACGTCAAGGCCGACCGCCTCGACGTCACCGAGCGTGAGGCGTTCCTGCTCTATGCCGACGAGGTGCGCAACCACTTCGGCAAGGTCAACCAGATCTACAACAACGCCGGCATCGCATTCACCGGCGACGTCGAGGTCTCCCAGTTCAAGGACATCGAGCGGGTGATGGACGTCGACTTCTGGGGTGTCGTCAACGGCACCAAGGCGTTCCTGCCGCATCTGATCGAGTCCGGCGACGGACACGTCATCAACGTGTCGAGCGTTTTCGGTCTGTTCTCGGTGCCCGGTCAGGCCGCCTACAACGCGGCGAAGTTCGCGGTGCGCGGGTTCACCGAGGCGCTCCGGCAGGAGATGGCGGTCGGCGGCAAGCCGGTCAAGGTGACGACGGTGCATCCGGGCGGCATCAGGACCGCGATCGCGCGTAACGCCTCCGCTGTCGAGGGCCTGGATGCCGAGGAACTCGCGAAGGTCTTCGACAAGAGGCTGGCGAAGACGTCTCCGGAGGAGGCCGCGCGGGTGATCATGGACGGGGTCCGCAGGAACAAGGCGCGGGTGCTGATCGGCAACGACGCCCGGATCCTCGACGTGCTGGTGCGGATCACCGGCCCGCACTACGCGCGGCTGTTCTCCGGGGTGACGTCCAAGCTGATGCCCTCCTCGACCCACTGACGTTCTAGTCCCGCAGCGGGTGGGCGATCAGCCATTCGTCGGCGACCACCGCCGGATCGGCGCCGTCGCGCACCCGGGCCCGCATCTCGGCCAGCGCGGCCGTGTCGAGCACTCCGGCCACCTCGTTGACCGCCAGCACCTGCGCTTCGTCGAGGGTGTTACGGCGGTAGATCGGCACCACGTTCTCCGCGCGGATCAGCGCGGTCCGGTCGGCGAGGATCACCAGCTCGGTCGGCACCTTGGGCGCGGCCGTCGTGGTCCAGGCCGCATTGACCTCACCGCTGCGCAACGCGGCGAACAGCGTCGCCGCATCCGGGTACTCCCGCGGCTGCTCCGGGCGGCACGAACCGATCGCCGCGGGCACCCGTGCCGTGCGCACCGCGCCGGGGCGCACGTCGGCACAGTGCCGCACCAGCGCCGAGAGATCCTCGCCGCCCCATTTCTGTGCGGTCGATTCGACGACGGCGACGGCCGGCTTGTCCTCTGCGGAGGTGGCGTAGTCGCCGGCGGCCAGCCCTTCGGGCAGCGCGGAGACCATCTCGCGGTAGACCTGCTCGTCGGCGCGTGCAGCGGCGCCCGGTTCGAAACGCGTCAGCAGGCGGCCGGTGAATCCGGGCACCACCGCGATGTCACCGGCGTCCAACGCGGTCAGCGGATCGTCGGACTCCTCGATGCGGGTGCCGGTGCCGTAGTAGCGCAGCGCAGCCGCGTACAGGTGGGCGATGATCGCGGACTCGTCGTCGGGATGGGTGCCGATGGTCAGCGTCGGTGCGGCGGGCGGGGAACCGCACGCGGCGAGCAGCGTGGTGAGCGCGGCTAGGGCCAGCCCGCCGGCCCAAACCCGCAGTGTCATCGGCCTGGTCAGGAGACGGGTTGAGCGTCCTCGGACGCCGCCGCGACGGCGCTGGCGACCGCGGGGCCGACCCGCGGATCCAGGGCGCTGGGCACGATGTGGTCGACGGCCAGATCGTCGCCGACGACCGAGAAGATGGCCTCGGCCGCAGCCACCTTCATCTTCTCGGTGATCCGGCGGGCACCCGCGTCCAGCGCGCCCCGGAACACACCCGGGAAGGCCAGTACGTTGTTGATCTGGTTAGGGAAGTCGCTGCGGCCCGTCGCCACCACGGCCGCGTACTTGCGTGCGACGTCCGGATGGATCTCCGGGTCCGGGTTGGACATCGCGAAAACGATTCCGCCCGGTGTCATCGTGGCGATCAGTTCTTCGGGCACCAGCCCGGCCGACACCCCCATGAACACGTCGGCGCCATCGAGTGCCTCGGCGATGCCGCCGGTCAGACCGCGGGGGTTGGACCGCCCCGCGAGCTCGGCCTTGAACGGGTTGAGGTCGTCGCGGCCGGTGTGCACGATGCCCTTGCTGTCGAGCACGGTGATGTCGCTGACGCCGGCGGCCAGCAGGATGTTGGCGCAGGCCACACCCGCGGCTCCGGCACCGGAGATGACCACCTTCAAGCTGCGCATGTCACGGTCGAGCACCTTCACCGCACCGTGCAGCGCGGCGAGCACCACGATCGCGGTGCCGTGCTGATCGTCGTGCATGACCGGGCAGTCCAGCGCCTCGATGACACGGCGCTCGATCTCGAAGCAGCGCGGCGCCGAGATGTCCTCGAGGTTGACCGCGCCGAAGGTCGGGCGCAACCGGATCAGCGTTTCGACGATCTCGTCGGGATCCTTGGTGGCGAGCACGATCGGGATGGAGTCGAGCCCGCCGAAGGTCTTGAACAGTGCGCTCTTGCCTTCCATCACCGGCAACGACGCGGCGGGGCCGATGTCGCCGAGGCCCAGCACCGCGCTGCCGTCGCTGACGACCGCGACCAGCCGGTTGGCCCAGGTGTACTTGGCCGCCAGCGTCGCGTCCGCGGCGATGGCCCGGCTGACCTGCGCCACCCCCGGCGTGTAGGCGATCGAGAGCGCGCGCTGCGTGTCCAGCGGCGAGTTCAGCTCGATCGAGAGTTTCCCGCCCTCGTGAGCGGCGAAGATCTCCGCATCATCGATGACGACTTGCGGCGTGCGCACATCGGTCACGGCGTCAGGGTAACGAACTGTTGATCTCACCGGTCGGGGTTCCCCCTACGTGAGGAGCCGATTCCAGCCTTCGCGCGTACGATTCGTTCGCCGATCTTTCGCCGCACTCCCCGAGGAGGCCGGATGCCGTCGTTTCGCGCGTTGCCGCCGTCGCTGCGGTCGCGGGGCGGGGTCTCCGGGCCGCCGGCCAAGAACATCCATGTCCCGGTGGCCCGGGCGATGGTCGACTGCGCCGTCTACTCGGCGGGAGTGCGGCTGCCAGGCAAGTACACCCATGCCGCAGCGCTGGACAAGGTGCGCGAGCTCGAGTCCGAAGGGGTCTCGGCCTTCGTCTGGGTCGGGCTGCACGAACCCGACGAGCACCAGATGCAAGCGGTCGCCGATGTGTTCGACCTGCACGAGCTGGCAGTCGAGGACGCCGTGCACGCCCATCAGCGACCGAAGCTCGAACGCTACGACGACACGCTGTTCCTGGTCCTCAAGACTGTCAACTACGTCGAGCACGAGTCGGTGGGCAAGGCGCGCGAGATCGTGGAGACGGGCGAGATCATGATCTTCGTCGGTGCCGACTTCGTGGTGACGGTGCGCCACGGCGATTTCAGCGGCCTGGCCGGCGTACGGCATGAGGTGGAGAGCTCACCGGCCAAGTGCAGACTGGGTCCCTATGCCGTGATGCATGCGATCGCCGACCACGTCGTCGACTCGTACCTCGACGTGACCGATCTGGTCGAGACCGACATCGACGCGATGGAGGAGAACGTCTTCTCGCCCACCATCGCGACCGACGTCGAACACATCTACATGCTCAAGCGCGAGATCGTGGAGCTGCGCCGGGCGGTCGCCCCGCTGACGTTGGCCCTGCAGCGCCTCAACGGCGACCACAACGACCTGATCTCCAAAGAGGTGCGGCGCTACATCCGGGACGTCCTCGATCACAACACCCAGGCCGCCGACCGGATCACCACCTACGACGACCTGCTCAGCTCGCTGGTGCAGGCCGCTCTCGGCAAGGTCGCCATGCAGCAGAACGTCGACATGCGCAAGATCTCGGCGTGGGTGGCGATCGCCGCGGTGCCGACGGCGGTGGCCGGGATCTACGGGATGAACTTCGAACACATGCCCGAACTGCATTGGACGTACGGCTACCCGGCAGTGCTGCTGGTGATGTTCACCGTTTGCTCACTGCTCTACCGAACGTTCCGTCACAACGGTTGGCTCTGACCGGATTTGGCGATTAACTCGGGCTGGCGGCCCGACGACGCGGATCGAGCACGTCCACCCCGTCGGTGCGCCAGGCCTCCCGCATCGCGTCGCCGCCCTTGAGTCGCACCCACGCCGCCTCGGTCGGGGTGATGGGTGTCGCGGAGAAGATGGTCACCGCAGGCATCGGACCGGGTAGCGGCACGTCGTCGATGTCACTGCGCCCCAGCAGGAATGCGGTGAACGGAGCACCCTCCCACAGTGGCGACTCGAGGTCGATCAACGCGTCGGCATCGAGCACGAGGCCTTCGACGGCCGGCGCGGCGGCCACCACCGCCACTGATCGCGCCAGTCCTTTCGGAGTCGAACCTCGAAGCGAGACAACGATCTCCGCGCGCGGACCGTGGATGGGATCGGTGACCATATCCGTCGGTTCGAACATCGGGTGGCGCGAACACCCCAGCGACACATAGTGTGCGACGTCCTGCGGATCGGGCCCGAAGCGCAGCACCTCGATGCGTTCGGTGCCGAGGAAGGTGATACTCGCCGAGGTGGGCTCGTCGGCGATACCTCCCCGGCGGAAGTGCTCGCCCACCTGGGCGCGCACCGCGGCCAGGACGTCGGTCACTCGGCCGGCCGCGCCGGCTCCTCGGCCGGCGGCTCGCTGACCTCGACGGGCTTGCCGTCCGCCCCGTCCGGGATCGTGAGGTTGGCGCCGCTGTCCGCATCGAAGATCACGATCTTCGACGTATCGAGCGCCAGCTTGACGGTCTCACCCTGACGCACCGGGGACTCAGTGGAAACCCTTGCCACGAACTCGTTCTCGCCGGCCCCCGACTCGAGAGCGAGCTGCTCCAGCTGATCGGAACGGGCGTTGGCGCCCTCGACGCGGAAATGCACGTACTTCTCGGCGCCCAGCGATTCGACCATCTCGGCGGTGACGTCGAAGCTCAGCGCACGGATCCGGGCGTAGCCGTCGAGGATCGACGCGTCCTCGATATGCTCGGGCCGAACGCCGACGATGAGGTTCTTCGGCGAACCGCGTCGCGCCAGCAGATCGCTCATCTCCTGAGTGAGGGTGATCTCGCCGAACGGCAGCTTCACGCCGACGTCGGTCAGCGTGGCCGGGAAGAAGTTCATGGCGGGCGAACCGATGAAGCCGGCGACGAACAGGTTCGCGGGCCGGTTGTACAGCTCCTCGGGCGAACCGATCTGCTGAGCCACGCCGGACAGCATCACCACGACCCGGTCACCGAGGGTCATCGCCTCGGTCTGATCGTGGGTGACGTAGACGGTGGTGGTGCCCAGTCGGTTCTGCAGCCGCGCGATCTCCGAACGCATCTGGACACGCAGCTTGGCGTCCAGGTTGCTCAGCGGTTCGTCCATCAAGAAGGCCTTGGGGTTGCGGACGATCGCCCGTCCCATCGCCACACGCTGCCGCTGACCGCCCGACAGCTGACCCGGCTTGCGGTCCAGCAGTTCGGTCAGGTCGAGGATCTTCGCGGTCTCCTCCACCTTGGCGTTGATCTCGGACTTGGAGACCTTGGCCAGCGTCAGCGGGAATCCGATGTTCTGCCGGACCGACATGTGCGGGTAGAGCGCGTAGGACTGGAACACCATCGCGATGTCGCGGTCCTTGGGCGCCTTGTCGTTCACCCGCTCACCGCCGATGCGCAGCTCACCGGAGGAGATGTCCTCCAGCCCGGCGATCATGTTCAGCGTGGTCGACTTTCCGCATCCCGACGGGCCGACCAGGATGATGAACTCGCCGTCGGCGATGGTGATGGAGAGATCCTTCACGGCCGTCGAGCCGTTCGGGTAGCTCTTCGACACCCGGTCCAAGACGATTTCAGCCATCGAACTACCCCTTCACCGCGCCGGACGTCAGCCCGGCGACGATCCGTCGCTGGAAGATGAGAACAAAGATGATGATCGGGATGGTGATGACCATCGCGCCGGCCGCGATCGAACCGGTCGGCTCCTCGAATTGCGAACTGCCGGTGAAGTTCGCGATCGCCACCGGCGCGGTGATCGCGCGGTCGGTCGCGGTCAGCGACAACGCCAGCAGCAGGTCGTTCCACGCGAAGATGAACACCAGGATCGCGGCGGTGACGATGCCGGGAGCCGCCAGCGGGGCGATCACCTTGCGGAACGCCTGCGCGGGCGTGGCGCCGTCCATCTTGGCCGCCTTCTCCAGATCCCACGGGATCTCGCGGAAGAACGCCGACAGCGTGTAGATCGCCAGCGGCAGCGCGAACGTGATGTAGGGGATGATCAGACCCGGCCAGGTGTCGAACAGCCCGAGGCGCCGCTCGATGTTGAACAGCGGTGTCACCAACGAGATCTGCGGGAACATCGCGATCAACAGAGCGACGCCGACGAGCAACTTCTTACCCGGAAAGTCCAGCCGCGCAACGGCATAGGCCGCCATACCGCCGAACAGCACTGCGATCACCGTGGTGATCAGACCGATGCCGATCGAGTTGATCAGCGCCGAGGAGAATGCACTGCCGGAGAAGATGCCCTTGTAGTTGTCGAACGTGATTTCCGACGGAATCAGCTTGCCGTCCTTGACACTTGACGTCGGCTTGAGCGACAGGGACAGGATCCACAGCACCGGGAACAGCGCGTAGAGCACCACGAGGACGTTGACGACGGTCCATCCGGCCGCACGACCGGGATTCGCCCGCTGATCGCTCACCTAGCGCCTCTCCTCATCCGAGCCGGGGGCCGACGCCCCGAAGAGTTTGATGTAGATGAACGCGATGATCGCCACGCACAGGAAGATCAGCACGCTGATCGCCGAGCCGAGGCCCAGGTTGAACGCCTTGAACAGGTTGTCGTAGCCCAGGATCGAGACCGAGCCGGTGTTGTTGGCGCCCTGGGTCAGCACGTAGATGTTGTCGAACACCCGGAACGCGTCGAGCGTGCGGAACAGCAGGGCGACCAGGATGGCCGGTTTGATCAGCGGCAGGATGATTCTCATCAGCCGCTTCCACGGTCCGGCACCGTCCATCTGCGCGGCGTTGAGCAGGTCCTGGGGCACCAGGGCCAGCCCGGCGAGCAGCAGCAGCGCCATGAACGGCGTCGTCTTCCACACCTCGGCGAGCACCACGATCGCCAGCGACGGCAGCTGCTCGGTCAGCGGCGCAGTGCCGTCGGGCAGCAGATTGGCCAGATAGCCGGTGCCTGGCGTCCACGCGTAGTACCAGCTGTAGGACGCCGCGACGGTGACGATGCCGTAGGGCACCAGGATCGCCGTGCGCACCACACCCTTGCCGAAGATGGTCCGGTGCATCACCAGCGCGAGCGCCATGCCGAGGACGAACTCGATGGCCACCGACACGATCGTGATGCCCAGCGTCACCGCCAGGGCAGACCACCAATACCCGTCGGTGAGCACCGTGACGTAGTTCTGCAATCCGACGAATTCGGCGTCGTCCGGCGTGGCCAGGTTGTAGCGCTGCAGGCTCAGCCACACCGAGTAGAGGATCGGATACGCGGTGACCGCGAGCATCAGGATGACCGCAGGCGCGATCAGCAGGTACGCCAGCCGCCGCTCGGAACGCTTGTCGTCGGTGGCGCCCGCGACCGCGGTGGGTGCGGCGGTGTCGGAGCTGTCCAGCGTGGCCGTCACGGGATCAGCCCCTTACCGTCGATCGCCTTCTGCACCTGCTCGGCCAGTTCGTCGGCCGTGCGCTCCGGGTCGATCTGGTTGATCGGGGCCAGTGTGACCGAGATGCGGGTGGACACGGCCTGGTACTGCGGAGTGGCCGGGCGCACCGCGGCGTCGGTCAGCTGCTTGCGGATGATCTCGTACTGCGGATAGCGGGTCTGGAAGGCCGGATCGTCGTAGAGCGACGCCCGCACCGCGGGCAGTCCGCCCTCCACCGAGGTGATGCGCTGGTTCTCCGGGCTGCGCAGACACCGGATGACCTCGAACGCCTCGGCCTTGTGCTGGCTGGTCTTGGCGACCGCGAGGTTCAGACCGCCCAGCGTGACCTTCGCGGGCGTGCCGGGGTTCACCTCCGGATAGGCGGCGAAGCCGAACACCTCGCGGCTGGCGTCGTAGGCCGCGGTGAACTGTTCGTCGCTGGGTGAGAAGGTGCCGGATTCGTTGATGGCGCCGGCCAGGTCGGGGCGCTGGTTGAGCGGCAGGAAACTGACGCCGCCCTTGACCGCGTTCTCCAGCATCGACGGCAGCACGAACGGCCAGTTGACCTCGAGTGCCGCTTTGCCCTGCTCCAGGGCGAGGCGGGAGGTGCTCTCGTCGGACTGGGTGATCGAAGGGTCGGCACCGGGCGCCGTGGCGACGGACTTGATGACCTGCAGAGCCTTGACGGTCGCCGCCCGGTGCTCGGGGGTGTCGGTCAGCGTGACCTTGGTGCCGTCGTCGGACAGGACCCGGCCGCCTGCGCTCTCCAGCAGCGTGTTGAACCACACCACCAGGCCTTCGTACTGCTTGGCCTGCACGGCGATCCAGCTCGGCTCGCCGGCCGCGTGCAGCCGGGTGGCCTCGGCGATCATGCCGTCCCACGTGGCGGGCGGCGCGGGCATCAGATCGGCGCGGTACCAGAGAACCTGGGTGTTCGTGGTGACGGGCGCGGCGTAGAGCCGGTCCTGCCAGGTGGCCGTCTCCAGCGGGCCCGGCAGCGTGTCGGTCCGCGCGTCGGCCTCGGCCAGCCCAGCGGGATCCTCGTCGAGCGGGACGATCCAGCCCGCCTCGGCGAACTCCGGTGTCCACACGACGTCCATCGCCATCATGTCGAGCGTCTTGTCGTTGCCGGTGAGCCGACGCGCCAGCTGCAGCCGCTGTTCGTCGGCGCTCTTGGGCAAACTGATCTGGCGGATGGCGAAGCCGTTGTCCAGTTGCTCCTCGCAGCGCTTCGCGAGCGCGCCGAAGGTGGCCAGTTCGTTCGCCGAGGTGTAGAGATTGATGACTTTGCCGTCGCCGCCGGATCCGCATGCCGACAAGGTCGACGCGGCCGTCAGCGCGGCGAGTGCTGCAGCACATAGCCGCCGAGCGCGCACCGCCAGCCTCCCGTCAGGCTCCGGGTCAGCCGCCGCAGGCGGCTCCGGGCGGGAACCTCCCGCGGGCAAACCGTAGAGCCAGACGCGCGTGATGTGCAACACCCCGGCGCCGGCGGCGAGCGATTAGCGCCCGATCGTGACCTGCGGGTGTTCGGCGGATCGGACGATCGTGGCGCTCAGATGGTCAACCGGGCCAACAGGTCCCGGCCGCGCTCGGCGCTCGACGGATCGCAGAGCACGTCGTAGCGGCCGGCCACCAGCTGCATCGTCGAGCTGAAATCTCTTGTGCCGCGGGCCATGGCGTACGGGATGGCCGAGGTGATGAGGCCGAAGAACACGCCGGCGATCAGGCCGGTGAGCAGTGCGCTCCACGGGTTCGGGCTGAAGAAGCCGAGGATCAGGCCGATGAACAGGCCGAGCCAGGCTCCGGTCAGCACGCCGCCGCCCAGCACCTTCGGCCAGGTCAGCCTGCCGGTCACCCGCTCGACCTGCATCAGGTCCACCCCGACGATGGTCACCTGCTGCACCGGGAACTCCTGATCGGACAGGTAATCCACCGCGCGCTGGGCCTCGGCGTAGGTGGGATAGGAACCGATCGGCCAACCCCGCGGGGGCGTCGGCAAGGGTGCGGCACCCGGCCGCACACCGGACGTGTTGGCCGGCGTCGCACCCGGGGCGGCGCCAGGCTGGAATGGACTCGTCATCAGTCGTCATTCTCCTCTATGCACGTGGCGGATTGCAGTGCTTGTCTCCCTTTTCAACGTCCGCGATCCCGATTCGGTGCCCGCACCGAAGCACCCGTCGTCCCCTGCCGGTGCGCGCTAGGTTGAGACGTATGACGAACTCGGACCCGACGTCACCGTCACCCTCCGGTTCCGGACCCGCTGAACCGTCCACGGGCGGTTACGAGGCGCCCCCGATCGAGCAGTCGGATCCGCCGGCGTACCTACCCCCGCCGGCCTACGACTATCCGCCGCCGCCGGCGTATCCCCCACCTCCGGCCGGCTACCTGCCGCCGCCGGTCTATCCGCAGACCCCGGCCTACCCACCGCCTCCGGTGTATCCGGGATACCCCGGATACACCGGTTATGGCTCTCCCGGGGCCTATCCCGGTGGCTACGCCCCGGCGCGGACGAACCAGCTCGCGATCTGGTCGCTGGTCGCGTCTGCGCTCGGCTTCATCTGCTGCATCAGCTCGGCGGTCGGCGTGGTGCTGGGCATCATGGCGCTCAACCAGATCAAGGAGCGGCAGGAGGGCGGTCAGGGCCTGGCCATCGCAGGCATCGCCGTCGGCGCGGTGTCGTTGTTGATCGGGCTGGTCTTCACCGGCTTCGTGCTCAACGCCTGATCGTCAGGCCGGCGGCCGGAACGGCTCGGACTGGCGCGTCATCCCGGCCGCGCGGCCCTTTTCGGCGATGACGAGCGCCATCTTGCGGCTGGCCTCGTCGATCATCTCGTCGCCGAGCATCACCGCCCCGCGCGCACCTCCGGCACTGGAGGTGTGCCATTCATAGGCCTCGAGGATGAGCTCGGCGCGGTCGTAGTCCTGCTGGCGCGGGCTGAAGATCTCGTTGCCCGCAGTGATCTGGTCGGGATGCAGCACCCATTTGCCGTCGTAGCCGAGCGCCGCCGACCGGCCCGCCACCCGGCGGAACGCCTCGACGTCGCGCACCTTGAGGAACGGCCCGTCGATGGCCAGGATCCCCCGCGTGCGGGCCGCGATGAGAATGCGCATCAGCACGTGGTGGTAGGCGTCCCCGACGTCGTAGCCCTCGGGCTGTTCCCCGACCACCAGCGTGCGCATGGTGAGGCTGGCCATCAGATCGGCGGGCCCCAGCACCAGGGCCTGCACCCGCGGACCGGCCGCGATCGCGTCGACGTTCGACAACCCCGACGCGGTCTCGATCTGCGCCTCGATTCCGATCCGCCCGACGGGCAGATCGTGGGTGGTCTCGAGTTGGGTCAGCAGCAGATCCAGCGCGTGGATGTGCGAGACGTCGGTGACCTTGGGGAGCACCACGATGTCCAGCTGGGCGCCGGCGGTGGCGACCACCTCGATGACGTCGGCGTACGTCCACGGCGTCGTCCAGCCGTTCACCCGCACCCCGCGCAGCTGTCCGGCCCAGCCGTCCTCGGCCAGCGCTTCGGCCACCCGGGTGCGCGCCTCGCCCTTGGCCTCCGGCGCGACGGCGTCCTCCAGATCCAGGAACACCTCGTCGGCGGCCAAACCCTTGGCCTTATCGATCATCTTGGCGCTGCTGCCGGGCACCGAGAGGCAGGTCCGTCGGGGTCTGATCGCGTTCGTCACGGTTTTACTCTCTACCCTTTGAGGCATGGCGGCGGTGAACAGGGTCTATGTGGCCCGACTGGCGGGGATGGTGGTGCTCGGTCCCGACGGGGAGTCGATCGGCCGCGTCCGCGACGTGGTGATCAGCATCAGCATCGTGCGCCGGCAACCGCGGGTGCTCGGCCTGGTGGTCGAACTGCTCACCCGCAAGAGAATCTTCGTGCCCATTCTGCGGGTCACGGCGATCGAACCGAGTGCCGTCACGCTGACCACCGCCAACGTGTCGCTGCGGAAGTTCGCGCAGCGGCCGGGTGAGGCGCTCGTGCTCGGACAGGTGCTCGAGACCGGCGTGCGGGTGGACGATCCCGACCTGCCCCAGCTCGCCGGCGTCGACGTCGTGGTGGTGGATCTGGGCATCGAGCAGGTCCGCACCCGGGACTGGATGGTCACCCGGGTCGCGGTGCGCCAGCACCGCAGGCTGGGCCGGCGCTCCAACGTCTACACCGTCGAATGGCCGCACGTGCACGGGCTGACCCCGTCCGGTCTGGCGATGCCCGACCAGGGGGTGGCCTCGCTGCTCCAGCAGTTCGAGGGCCAGCGCCCGGTGGAGGTCGCCGAGGCGATCCGCGAGCTGCCGGCCAAGCGGCGCTACGAGCTGTTCAGCGCGCTGGACGACGAACGCCTCGCCGACGTGCTGCAGGAGCTGCCCGAGGACGATCAGGCCGACGTGCTGCGTCAGCTCAAGACCGACCGCGCCGCCGACGTGCTCGAGGCCATGGACCCCGACGACGCCGCCGACCTGCTGGGCACCATGACCCCGGCCGACGCGGAGACCCTGTTGCGGCGCATGGATCCGGAGGACTCCGAGGACGTGCGGCGGCTGCTCGCCCACTCCCCGGACACCGCGGGCGGTCTGATGACCTCCGAGCCGGTGGTGCTCGCCCCGGACACCACGGTCGCCGAAGCCCTGGCCCGTGTGCGCGATCCTGACCTGACGCCCGCGCTGGCGTCGCTGGCTTTCGTGGCGCGCCCGCCCACCTCCACCCCCACCGGCCGCTATCTGGGCTGCGTGCACCTGCAGCGGCTGCTCCGGGAGCCGCCGGCCGCCCTGGTCAGCGGCATCCTCGACATGGATCTGCCGAGCCTGAGCCCGGAGGATTCGCTCGGGGCGGTGACGCGCTACTTCGCGGCCTACAATCTCGTCTGCGGTCCGGTCGTCGACGAGGAGAACCACCTGCTGGGCGCGGTGTCCGTCGACGACGTCCTGGACCACCTGCTTCCCGACGATTGGCGCGAACGGGTCGACGAACCCGAACTGAGCGGTGCAGAAGGGACGTCATGAGCGACGCGTCGACGCGCGGCCGGCTGGACACGCCGCGCTCCTCGCGCCGATCCCGCTTCGCCATCAACTTCGACCGCGAGATGGTGGGGCAGTACGGGGAGCAGCTCGCCCGCTTCCTCGGCACCGGTCGGTATCTGGCGGTGCAGACGATCATCGTGATCGTCTGGATCGCCCTGAACCTGTTCGCCGTCGGTCTGCGCTGGGATCCCTATCCCTTCATCCTGCTCAACCTGGCGTTCTCCACCCAGGCCGCGTACGCGGCGCCGCTGATCCTGCTGGCGCAGAACCGTCAGGAGAACCGTGACCGGGTGTCGCTCGAGGAGGACCGCCGGCGCGCCACCCAGACCAAGGCGGACACCGAGTACCTGGCCCGTGAGCTCGCCGCGCTGCGGCTGGCCGTCGGCGAGGTCGCCACGCGCGACTACCTGCGCCGCGAACTGGAGGAACTGCGCGACATGATCGCCGCGCTGCCCCAGACCGACCACGGGGGTGCGCCGGAACACGCGGACGCATCCGAACGGCGACACCGGCGTTCGAGCTGAGAACCGGGTTCTCCATAGCTGCAACGTGCGTGACGCAAGGTATGTATGGTGACTTGGTTCACAGACCTCGGGGTCGGGGAAGACGCTAGGACGGTTGGGTGCGCATAGGGGGAGTTGCCGCTCTCGAAGCGGCGCGGCGTCGGGCGGGGCATGTGCTCCGGACCCCGGCTGCCACCGGTATCGCGATCATCGCCCCGCTCGTGCTCGCGGGGGCCGTCGGCGCATCCGCACCCACACCGGTGCGCGACTCCGCCGTCACCCCGCTGGCCGCGGTGGCGCCGACATCGCCGACGGACTCGGGCGTGTCGGTGGTGGCGGTGAAGAAGGCGCCCGACAACTTCCACATCGCGGCGTCGACGGTGTCCGCACCGCCGCCCGCCATCGTGGTGAATTCGCCGGGCAACATGAGGATCCCGGCGATGGCCTTGAGCGCGTACCGCAACGCCGAACGCATGATGGCCGCCGCGGCCCCGAAGTGCGGCGTGAGCTGGAACCTGCTCGCCGGCATCGGACGGATCGAGTCGATGCACGCCAACGGCGGCGCGACCGACGCCAGCGGTACCCCGGTGAACCCGATCTACGGTCCCGCCCTCGACGGCACCCTGCCGGGCAACGAGGTCATCGAACTCAGCCGCAACGCCGGGCGCGTCACCTACGCCAGGGCGATGGGGCCCATGCAGTTCCTGCCGGGGACCTGGGCGCGCTACGCGTCCGACGGCGACGGTGACGGCGAAGCCGACGTCCAGAACCTCTACGACTCCACGCTGGCCGCGGCGCGGTACCTGTGCAGCGGGGGGTTGAACCTGCGCGACCCGTCCCAGGTGATGACCGCGATCCTGCGTTACAACAACTCGGTGGCCTACGCCCGCAACGTGCTCAGCTGGGCCGGCGGATACGCCACCGGGGTCGTCCCGATCGATCTGCCGCCGATCACCGGGTCGGTGCCGCAGCTCGGGGACGCCCACCTGGACACTTACCAGGGCCTCGGCCCCGGGATGCCGGTGAACGCCACCGGGCTGCCTGCCGGCGACCCGATGGCGCTGGTCCCGCTGATGACCCGTAACGACGCAGGCCAGCTGCCGACGGGCAACGTGCACGGCACGCCGGGCCCGCTGCTGGGTCCGCTGCCCGGCCCGGCACCGGACGTCGGCCCCCAGCCGGCCGCACCGCCCGCACCGTGGACACCGCCCTGGATGGCGCCACCGGCGCCGGCACCGGCGCCCGCGTCGACGTGCACGGTGTTCTGCCTACCGGGGGCACCGGCGCCCGGACCCGCGCCGGCGCCGGCCCTGCCCGCACCCGCCGCGCCCGCACCCGCACCCGCACCGGTGCCGCCGCCCGCAGGCCCGCCGCCGGCGGGGCCGGCGCCGCTGGGACCGCCGCCCGGACCGGCGGCCTGACCAGCGGACCGCCTGGCGTCCTTGCCTTCGGCCGCATCGGCCTAGACTCGCGGTGATGTCTGCGAACCCCGATGAGCGCGAAGGCGCGATCCGCGCCGCCCTGGCCAAGGTGATCGACCCGGAACTCCGGCGCCCGATCACCGAACTCGGCATGGTCAAGAGCATCACGATCGAACCCGACGCCGGCGTGCACGTCGAGATCTACCTGACCACCTCCGCCTGCCCCAAGAAGACGGAGATCACCGAGCGCGTCCAGCAGGCTGTCGCCGACGTTCCCGGCACCGGCGCGGTCCGGGTGAGCCTCGACGTGATGAACGACGAGCAGCGCGCCGAGCTGCGCAAGCAGCTGCGCGGCGACTCCCGCGAACCGGTGATCCCGTTCGCACAGCCGGGGTCGCTGACCCGCGTCTACGCCGTCGCCTCCGGCAAGGGCGGTGTCGGCAAGTCGAGCGTCACCGTCAACCTGGCCGCGGCGATGGCCGCGCGCGGCCTTTCCGTCGGTGTCCTCGACGCTGACATCTACGGCCACTCCGTACCCCGCATGATGGGTGTCACCGACCGGCCCACGCAGGTCGACTCGATGATCGTGCCGCCGCTCGCTCATGAGGTGAAGGTCATCTCGATTGCGATGTTCACCCAGGGCAACACGCCTGTGGTGTGGCGCGGTCCGATGCTGCACCGCGCGTTGCAGCAGTTCCTCGCCGACGTGTACTGGGGTGACCTCGACGTGCTGCTGCTGGATCTGCCGCCGGGCACCGGCGACGTCGCCATCTCGGTGGCGCAGTTGATACCCGGGGCCGAGATCCTGGTGGTGACCACCCCGCAGGCGGCAGCCGCAGAGGTGGCCGAGCGGGCGGGCGCCATCGCGCTGCAGACCCGGCAGCGCATCGTCGGCGTGGTGGAGAACATGGCGGGCCTGCAACTGCCGGACGGCTCGACCCTTCAGCTGTTCGGGGAGGGCGGCGGCAGGCAGGTCGCCGACCGCCTGTCGCGCGCGGTCGGAGCGGATGTGCCGTTGCTCGGACAGGTGCCGATCGACAAGGCGATCGTGGACGCGGGCGACAGCGGAGTCCCGCTGGTGCTGTCGGCCCCGGATTCACCCGCGGGCAAGGAACTGCGCGGCGTGGCCGACGCGTTGTCGGCGCGCAAGCGCGGGCTGGCCGGAATGTCGCTCGGGCTGGACCCCGCCGGGCGCTGACGCGCGAAACCCGCTCCCGAAGACGGCCTCGCCTTCGCTGCGGCAGGGTTAGTGTGCACACCGTGGGGAAGGGACTGTTGGCCAACGGCCGGGGCAAGCTGCTCGCCCTGGTGGCTTCGGTCGTGGTCTGTATCGCCTCGTTCTATGCCCAGGCCGGTACATCGGCCGACAAGCAGGCCGCCGCCGCGGTGCCGGCCCAGCCGGTCGCCCCGGCAGCGGCGCCGACGGTGGCCGGTGCGCCTGCCGAGCTGCTGGCCGCGAACGCCCCCGACCTTCCGGCCGCCGCCCTGCCCTTCGCGCTGCCGAAGGGAGTCGCGCCCGAGGGCGGCCTGCAGGTGCGGACCATCTGGGTGGCCAGGGCGATCAGCGCCATGTATCCGGAGATCACCACCATCGGCGGCTACCGGCAGGACGCGCTGCCCTGGCATCCCAACGGTCTGGCGATCGACGTGATGATCCCCGACCACGACAGCGAGGCCGGCATCGAACTCGGCAACGAGATCGCCGGGCTCGCGCTGGCGAACGCCGAGCGGTGGGGGGTGCGGGACGTGATCTGGCGGCAGGGCTACTACCCGGGCGTCGGCGCGCCGAGCTGGATGGCCGACTACGGTTCGGAGACCCTCAACCACTTCGACCACGTGCACATCTCGACCATCGGGGGCGGATATCCGACCGGGCGGGAGGCCTACTTCGTCGGGTCGATGACTCCCCCGCCGTCCTAGGTCGCGTCGCTGTCGAACGGTGTGACGGCAGGTGGCGGCGGCGCCGGAGGTGCCGGCGGCGCGGCGGGAGGTCCCGGTGGGGTCACCGGCTTCTGCGGCGGCGTGTCGAATCGGCCGGTCAGGAACGAGTCGTCACCGTCGAGCAGATGCTTGGTCAGTGCGGCGCGCGGCGTCATCCCGCGCAGCTTCTGCAATTCGCTGATCGGCTCCCGCAGATCATCGAACTCCGGGCCGAGGTCCTCGCGCAGCTGACTGGTGGCGCCACTGATGTAGTCGCGCGCCTGACGCAGCGAGCTGGTCGTCCAGCGGATCGCACCGGGCAGCCGTTCCGGGCCGAGAATCACCAGTCCGGCGATGACCAGGATGAGCATCTCGCCCCAGCCGATATTGGCGAACATCAGTCAGCGCTGTTGTCGGCCGCGGGCGTGACGGTGAGCGTCACCGGGCGACCGGAGCGCATCACCTCGATGGGGGCCGGTTCTCCGACCTTGAGCTGACGCACCGCGACGACGAACTCGTCGGCGTCGGCGACGTCACGGGTCCCGACCTTGACCACGACGTCGTTCTCCAGGATGCCGGCGCGTTCGGCCGGGCTGCCGGCCACCACGTTGGCGACCTGCGCACCCGAGGCGATGTCGTTGCTGACCGACTTCGCGGTGAGCCCGAGGGTGGGGTGCGAGATCCGGCCGTCCCGGATCAGGGCGTCGACGACGGTTTTCACCTCGTTGACGGGGATCGCGAAGCCGAGGCCGCTGGCACTGTCGGACAGCGACTTGCCCGCGGTGTTGATGCCGATCACGTTGGCATCCATGTCGATGAGCGGACCGCCGGAGTTGCCGTGGTTGATCGAGGCGTCGGTCTGCACGCCGTCGATCACGGTGTCGGTGTCGGAGCCGTCACCCGACAGCGGCACCGGCCGGTGCAGTGCGCTGATGATGCCGGAGGTGACGGTGCTGCGCAGGCCGAGCGGTGCGCCGGCGGCGATGACCTCTTCGCCGACGCGCAGCTTGTCGGAGTCGCCCATCTTCGCGACCGAGAGGTCGGGGACGTTGTCGACCTTGAGCACCGCGAGGTCGGTCTTGGGGTCACGTCCGACGAGGTTGGCCGGGACCTCCTTGCCGTCGTTGAAGACGATCGAGATCTTGAACTGCGCCGGATTGTTGGCCGCCTCGGAGATCACGTGGTTGTTGGTGACGATGTAGCCGCGTTCGTCGATGACCACGCCGGAGCCCTGCGAGCCCTCCGGTCCGTTCTTCGCCTCGACGGTCACCACCGAGTTCGCCACCGCGTCGGCGACCTTGGTGATGCGGTTCTCGGGCGGGTCTCCGGCGTCACCGGTCTCCAACGTCACCTTCGAGGTGGTGAACGCCGACACCTTGTCGGCGGTCTTGTTGCCGATCCAGCCGCCGAGTCCGCCGATGACCAGCGCGGTGAGCACGAGCACCGCCAACGCGATGGAGGAGACTCGGCCGCCGAACAAGACCTGACGGATGCCGAGTTTGCCGATCGGGGCGGGCGGGGTGGCCGGCGGGGCCGGCGGCATGGCCGGGGTGCCCAGCGACGCGGCGGCACCGGGATCGCGCCACGGATCGGGGGTGGCGGCGCCGCCGTCCCCGCCACGGCTCGCGTCGAGTGCGCCGGCGTCGGCGGGGTGGCGCTGCAGCGATTCGACACGGGCGTGCGGCCGGCCGAACGCTTCGGCCAGCACGGGGTCGGTCGTCTTGGCGGTCGGCCTGAACTCCGCGTGACCGCGGTCCTTCTCCACCCCGGTGAACGAGCCGGTGACGCCGCTGGGCCTGCCGAATGCGCGTTGCGCCGACGGATCCACCGGGGGGCGGTCGACGGGGCGGGGGGCCATGCGGCGGCTCGCGCCGGACTGGTCCTGGTTGGTCACCGGTGTATCACTCTCTTCGTAGTGAGCACCCGGTCTGCTGACAGCACAGCCGGGGCACGCCGATCTCGATTGCGCAGTCCAGCCTACCGGCGTTTGCGGCGGTCCCGCGTAGGGTCGTCAGCAAACTTGGCCCGGTCCGCGCCGTCGGCGGCGGGGTGGTCAAGATGCTGAGGGATCTGCGACAACATGTCGAGTAATGAGGTGGGAACCGCGATCGGCCGGGAATCCCGCAACGCGGCGCGGGCCTTGCTCTGCGCGTCCACCTCGGCGGCACACTGGGCGCACAGCGACAGGTGATGCGCGGCGCGCAGGTGGGCGTTCATCCGCAGCTCACCGTCGACGAACGCGGCCACGGCCTCGGTGGAGAGGTGTTCGGTGGAGCCGAACTGGCGCGGCGCACCGACGGGGGCGTCACTCTGGGACGCGAACTGGGCCGGCAGCCAGGAGAACGCTCGACGGAACACATGCCCCGGGTCGACCATCACCTGCGCTCCCCTCGGTTCTGTGGTTCTCAGTACGTCACCCACTTGAATGTAGCGCGGTAGCGCCCGCCGGACACCCGTGATGGTCAGGCGGATGCCGCGGCGTCGGTCGAGTGCTGCGCGAGATGATCACGCAACGCCTGCCGGCCGCGGTGGATGCGGCTGCGCACCGTACCGAGCTTGACGCCGAGCGTGGCGCCGATCTCCTCGTAGGACAGACCCTCGATGTCGCACAGGACGACGGCGGCGCGGAATTCGGGCGGCAGCGAGTCCAGAGCGGCCTGCAGATCGGGACCGAGCCGGGAATCGTGATAGATCTGCTCAGGGTTCGGATCGTCGGCGGGCACCCGGTCGTAATCCTCGGGCAGCGCTTCCATCCGGATGCGCCCGCGACGGCGCACCATGTCGAGGAAGAGGTTGGTGGTGATGCGGTGCAGCCAGCCCTCGAACGTGCCGGGCTGATAGTTCTGCACCGAGCGGAACACCCGGATGAACGTCTCCTGCGTCAGGTCCTCGGCGTCGTGCTGATTGCCTGACAGTCGGTAAGCCAGGCGGTAGACCCGGTCGGCGTGCTGACGCACGAGTTCGTCCCACGACGGCATGGTCGTCTTGTCGCCGGTGGCGTCGAAGACGGCGGTCCCGGTGAGCTCGTCGGACGGCTCGACCCAGTCCGAGTCACTGAACTGCTCGAGATGCGCCATCGAGACGGGAGCGGCAGGGGCGGTCGAAGTCGCCCCGGGATTGGTGGTCGTCGGATCCTCCATGTCGCTACTGTCGAGCACGTCACCGACAGTCGACGGCTCGTTGTTGTGGGCAACACGCCCGGCGACGTCGTTATTCCTACCGCGACGCCATCTGCCGTGTTCCATGCGAGCCACCGTTCCTGATCGTGGTGTGGGTGCGGTATGAGAGCTATGAACGTTCCCTGAGAATGCCGCTTACCCGCTCGCTCACCTGCGGAAACCGCCGGAAACAGACGTACATCACAGGTTGCCGCGCGGGCGTGTCGCGGGCGCGTCGTCTTCGGCCGGGCAATACAGTGCGGGCATGGCCAGCACCGACGATTCCGCGGGTGAACCGCGACCCAGCCGTGCCGAGGCGATCGTCGCACACGCCGAGCAGTCGATCTCCGAGGACGGCATCGTCGCCGCGGCCCGCGAACGGGCTGTCGACATGGGCGCCGGTGCCGTCTCCCCGGCGGTCGGCGCCCTGCTCAGCGTGCTGGCGCGCTTGACCGCCGCCAAGGCCGTCGTCGAGGTGGGTACCGGGGCCGGTGTCAGCGGGTTGTGGCTGCTGTCCGGGATGCGCGAAGACGGTGTGCTGACGACCATCGACGTCGAGCCCGAGCATCAGCGCATCGCCAGGCAGGCCTTCGTCGAAGCCGGCATCGGACCCGGCCGGACCCGGCTGATCAGCGGTCGCGCCCAAGAGGTGCTCACCCGGCTTGCCGACGATTCCTACGATCTGGTGTTCATCGACGCCGACCCGGTCGATCAGCCGCAGTTCGTCGTCGAGGGGGTGCGACTGCTGCGCCCCGGCGGGGCGATCGTCGTGCACCGCGCCGCGCTCGGCGGACGGGCCGGCGACGCGAGCGCCCATGACGCCGAGGTGAGCGCGGTCCGCGAGGCCGCCCGCCTGATCGCCGAGGACGAGCGCCTCACCCCGGTGCTGGTGCCGCTCGGCGACGGCCTACTCGCGGCCGCCCGCGACTGATCTCCCCCCGCGCCCTTTCGCGCACACCCCTTGACTCGCGACTGAACGCGCGTTTAGCGTACTGAACATGCGTTCAGCGCCCGACGATCGAACTGCCGTCGCCCGGATCCGCGATGCGGCCATCGCACAGTTCGGCGAGCACGGGTTCGACGTCGGGGTCCGCACCATCGCCCAGGCCGCCGGCGTCAGCGCCGCACTGGTCATCCACCACTTCGGTTCCAAGGAGAACCTGCGCGCGGTGTGCGACGACTACATCGCCGAGGAGATCCTCAGCAGCAAGTCGGAATCGGTCCGGAGCAACGACCCCGCGACGTGGTTCGCCCAGATGGCCGAAATCGAGTCCTACGCGCCGATGATGGCGTACCTGGTCCGCAGCATGGAGTCCGGCAGCGCGCTGGCGAAAACGCTGTGGCGCCGGATGATCGACAACGTCGAGCAGTACCTCGACGAGGGCGTTCGCGCGGGCACCATCAAGCCGAGCCCCGATGCCCGGGCCAGGGCGCGGTTCCTCGGCCTGGCCGGCGGCGGGGCCTTCCTGCTCTACCTGCAGCTGCACGAGACACCCGGCGACCTGCGCGCGGTCCTGCACGACTACGCCGAGGACATGGTGTTGCCCGCGCTCGAGATTTACACCAACGGCCTGATGGCCGACCCCACGATGTACGACGCCTTTCGCGCACAACGGGAGAAGGGCGTCCCGTTCAGTTCGCAAGGAGATGACGATGACCGAACATGACAGGACTGTGCCGGCGGTCGAGATCCACGGTCTGGTCAAGACGTTCGGGCGCACCAGAGCGCTCGACGGCCTCGATCTCACCGTGTCTCCCGGCAGCATCACGGGATTCCTCGGACCCAACGGCGCGGGCAAGTCCACCACCATCCGGGTGCTGCTCGGCCTGCTGCGCGCCGACGCGGGCACGGTGCGCCTCCTCGGTGGCGACCCCTGGGGCGACGCGGTGGCCCTGCACCGGCACATCGGCTACGTCCCCGGCGACGTCACGCTGTGGCCGAATCTCACCGGGCTGCAGGCAATCGACTTCCTGACCCGGTTGCGCGGCGACGATACCGTCGACACCCGCCGACGCGACGAACTGATCGAGCGCTTCGAACTCGACCCGCACAAGAAGGCGCGCACCTATTCGAAAGGCAACCGCCAGAAGGTCGCCCTCGTCGCCGCGTTCAGCACCCCGGCCCGGCTCTACATCCTCGATGAACCCACCTCGGGGCTGGATCCCCTGATGGAGAAGGCATTTCAGCGCTGCGTCGAGGAGGTGGCGCGCGACGGCGCCGCCGTGCTGCTGTCCAGCCACATCCTCGCCGAGGTCGAGAAACTGTGCGACAGCGTCACGATCATCCGCGCCGGGCGCACCGTCCGCGCCGGTACCCTCGACGAACTGCGGCACCTCATGCGCACGACCGTGACCGTGCGCACCCGCCAAGATCCCCAACGGCTTCAGGCCGAACCGTTCGTGCACGACCTCAGCCACACCGACGGACTGACCCGGTTCTCGGTGGACCGCGCCGATCTGGACTCCGCGATGGCCCGGCTGACCGGTCTGGGTATCGAGGAGCTCACCGTCACGCCGGCCTCGCTGGAAGACATGTTCCTGCGCGAGTATTCGGGGGCGCAGCAATGACCGCCACGATCGCGACCGTCGAATCGCCCTACACCGGGTTGGGCCGTCTGCTGGGGCTCGCCCTGCAGCGCGACCGGATTCGCCTGACCGTGTGGATCGCGACACTGACCCTGTTGATGGCCTACGCCCCCAACGCGCTCCGACTCGCCTATCCCGACGAGGCGGACCGGCTCGCACGGGTCCAGCTGCTCAAGACGCCCGCCGGCATGATCATGGGCGGGCCGATGTTCGGCGGCAACGAGACCGACCTCGGCGCGATGATGGCCAACGAGATGATGCTGACGCTCATCGTCGCCGCGTCGATCCTGTCCATCCTGACCATGGTGCGCCACACCCGCGCAGAGGAAGAGAGCGGGGCCGCCGAACTCGTGCTGTCCTCGGTGGTCGGGCGCTACGCGCGCACCTCAGCGGCGCTGGTCCTCGTCGGCGGGGTGAACGCGGTGCTGGCGGTCACCATGACCGCGGCCATGGCGGCCACCGGCTTCGACGTCGTCGACACCGCCGCGATGTGTCTGGGAGTGACCGCGGTCGCGATGTTCTTCGGCGCCGTCGCCGCGGTGTCGGTCCAACTGTGGCGCCAGGCCCGCACGGCGACCGGCACCGCGTTGGCCGCGCTGGCGGCCGCGGTGCTGGTGCGCGGCATCGGAGACGTGATCGACAACTCCGGCAGTGCGCTGAGCTGGTTCTCCCCCATCGCCTGGGCGCAGCAGATGCGATCGTTCGTCGCGCTGCGATGGTGGCCGCTCGCCCTGCTGGTCGCGGCGACCGCCGTGCTGATCGTCGTGACCGCCGCACTCGAGAAGCGCAGACAGTACGACGGCGGCACCATCCCCGCCACCGGCGACCGGCCCGGTGCACCGGCCATCCGCGGGGTGTTCGGCCTGCACCTGACGCTGCAGCGGGGTTTGACCGTCGCGTGGGGGGTGGGGCTGTTCCTCGGCGGGCTCGCGTTCGGCTCGATGACGAAGTCGTTGCAGGATGCCGCGCAGACCAACGAGCTGCTTGCGCAGGTGCTCGATGCGCAGGGCACCGACGGCGTGTACACCACGATGACCCAGTTCCTGGCCGCTGCCTGCAGCGCATACGTCGTCACCGCGGTGCTGCGGGTGCACGTCGACGAGGAGTCCGGCCGCGCCGAGGCGGCGTTGGCCGGTTCGGTGTCGCGCTGGCGGTGGCTGTTGAGCGCGGTGGCCGCGGCCCTGCTGGGCGCCACGATCCTGATGACCGCGGCGGGGCTCGGCAACGGCCTGGGTGCAGGCCTCACGCTCGGCGAACCGGCCACCGTCGTCCGGTTGACGCTGGCCGGGGTGACGTTCGTCCCGGCGATGGCCGTGATGGCGGGCGTCGCAGCGCTGGCGGTCGCGCTGCGCCGCACCTGGCCGGCCTGGCTGGCGGTGGCCTTCGTCGTCGTATCGCTGTATCTCGGTGCGCTGCTGCGGCTTCCGCGGTGGCTGCTCGACGCCTCACCGGTCGGCCGGACGACGGCGCCGAGCGACTATCCGGTCACCGCGCTCGCCGTCATCGTCCTGGTCGCGGCGGCGCTGACACTGGTGGCGGGCGTGCTCTACCGGCGCCGCGATGCGGCGTGAGGCGAGAAGTGAAACTCCTACTGCAGACTCTCGCCTCGGCCGTCGTCGGCCTGCTCTTCTTCGGGATGCTGCTGTTCGTTCCCGCCGGCACCCTCGCCTACCCGCAGGCGTGGGCGTTCATCGCGGTCTTCCTGGTTGTCTCCATCGTGCCGAGCCTGTATCTGGCGGTCCGCGATCCGGCGGCGCTGCGGCGTCGGATGAAGGCCGGCCCGCGAGCCGAGACGCGCCCGGTGCAGAAGTTCCTCATGGTCGGCACCGTCGTCGCGGTGGCGGCCATGCTGATCGTCAGCGCGCTCGATCACCGCTTCGGCTGGTCGGCGGTGCCGGTGCCGGTCGTGGTGGCCGGCCAGGTGCTGGTCGCCGCCGGCCTGCTGGCGACCCAGCTGGTCATCATCCAGAACCGCTTCGCCGCGGCCACCATCACCATCGAAGAGGGTCAGCAGTTGGTGTCCACCGGCCTGTACGGGCTGGTGCGCCACCCGATGTACGCCGGGGCGTTGATCATGATGGTCGGCATACCGCCGGCACTCGATTCCTGCTGGGGTCTGCTGCTCGTAGCGGCCGCGGTGCCCCTGCTCGGGTGGCGGATCGTCGACGAAGAGCGGCTGCTCAGCGAGCAACTGCCCGGATACCGCGACTACACCCGCACTGTCCGGTTCCGGCTGGTGCCCGGAATCTGGTGAGGCGCTAGATCCAGATGCCCTTGCCGACGGCGACCACGCCGCCGGCGCTGACGGTGAAGCGTTCGCGGTCCTTCTCGAGGTCGACACCGACCATCTCGCCGGGCCCCACCACCACGTTCTTGTCGAGGATCGCGTGGCGTACCACCGCACCGCGGCCGATCCGTGCGCCGGGCATGATCACGCTGCCTTCGACAATCGCACCGTCGTCGACGACGACATTGGACGAGAGCACCGAATTGCGGACCGACGAGGCCGAGATGATGCTGCCCGCACCGACCACCGATTCCTGCGCGGAGCCGCCGTTGACGAACTTCGCCGGCGCCAGGTTGTCGGACTCCCCGCGGATCGGCCAGCGCTTGTTGTACAGGTTGAAGATCGGGTGCACCGACACCAGATCCATGTGTGCGTCGTAGAACGCATCCAGGGTGCCGACGTCGCGCCAGTACCCGTGGTCGCGCTCGGTGGCGCCGGGGACCTCGTTGTCGCTGAAGTCGTAGACCGCGGCCATGCCATCGGAAACCAGACGCGGGATGATGTCCCCGCCCATGTCGTGGTCGGAGTCGTCGTCGTCGGCGTCGGCACGGATCGCGTCGATCAGGACCTTTGTGGTGAAGATGTAGTTGCCCATCGACGCGAAGGTCTGCTCGGGGTCGTCCGGAGTGCCGGGCGGATCGGCGGGCTTCTCGATGAAGCTCTTGATCCGGCCGGACTCGTCGGAGTCGATGCAGCCGAACGCGGTGGCATCCGCCCGCGGCACACGAATCCCGGCGACGGTCGCGCCCGCACCACTCTCGATGTGGAACTGGAGCATCTGCTCGGGATCCATGCGGTATACGTGGTCGGCACCGAACACCACGATGTAGTCGGGGTCCTCGTCGTAGATCAGGTTCATCGACTGGTAGATCGCATCGGCCGAGCCGGTGTACCAGCGCGGTCCGAGACGTTGCTGTGCCGGCACGGGCGTGATGTATTCACCGGCCAGACCGCTCAGCCGCCAGGTCTGCGAGATGTGCCGGTCCAGCGAATGCGATTTGTACTGCGTGAGAACGCAGATGCGAAGGTATCGCGCGTTGACGAGATTCGACAGCACGAAGTCGATGAGCCGGTAGGCCCCTCCGAAGGGAACGGCGGGCTTGGCCCGATCGGCCGTGAGCGGATACAGCCGTTTGCCCTCTCCGCCGGCCAGGACGATGCCCAGCACGTGTGGCAGTTCCCTCATGACCCCAACCCTATTCGCCGGTAGTGGCTGCGGCTAGCCATTGCCCCCTTCAATACCCCCCGGCGCGGCGTCCATTCCAGGATTTCCGCCCGTTGTCGGGCACCGGGTTTCGACTCGAACACGTTCGCGAACAGGAGTGCGTCCGCCCGTCCCGCGCACTACGGTCGTAGACATGCGGGTGGCGATGATGACGCGGGAGTATCCACCCGAGGTCTACGGCGGAGCCGGTGTACACGTCACCGAGCTCGTCCGCGAGCTGCGCAATCTCGTCGAGGTCGACGTCCACTGCATGGGGGCGCCGCGCCCCGACGCGTTCGTCGCCCAGCCGGACCCCGCACTCAAGGGCGCCAACGCCGCACTGTCCACCCTGTCGACCGACCTGAACATGGTCAACGCCGCCGGCGGCGCCACCGTCGTGCACAGCCACACCTGGTACGCCGGGATGGCGGGCCATCTGTCGGCGCTGCTGTACGGCATCCCGCACGTGCTGACCGCACATTCGCTGGAGCCGATGCGACCGTGGAAGGCCGAACAGCTCGGCGGCGGATACCGGGTGTCGTCGTGGGTGGAGAAGACGGCCGTCGAGGCGGCCGACGCGGTCATCGCCGTCAGCTCCGGCATGCGCGACGACGTCCTGAAGACCTACCCCGCGCTGGACCCGGGCCGCGTGCACGTGGTGCGCAACGGCATCGACACCGATGTGTGGCATCCGGTCGAACCGCAGGCCGGTGAGTCGGTGCTGGCCGAACTCGGTGTCGATCCGGCGCGCCCGATCGTGGCGTTCGTCGGCCGCATCACCCGGCAGAAGGGGGTGGCGCACCTGGTCGCAGCGGCGCACCGCTTCGCCCCCGACGTGCAGCTGGTGCTGTGCGCGGGCGCGCCGGACACCCCGGAGATCGCCGCCGAGGTGACGGCCGCGGTGCAGGGGCTGGCCCGCGCCCGCAGCGGCGTGTTCTGGGTGCGCGAGATGCTGCCCATCGGCAAGATCCGCGAAATCCTCTCCGCGGCAACGGTATTCGTGTGCCCCTCGGTGTACGAGCCGCTGGGAATCGTGAATCTGGAGGCGATGGCCTGCGGGACGGCGGTGGTGGCATCCGACGTCGGCGGCATCCCGGAGGTCGTGGCCGACCGCCAGACCGGCCTACTGGTGCATTACGACCCCAACGACGCGGTCTTCTTCGAGACCCGCCTCGCCGACGCCGTGAACTCGCTGATCGCCGATCCCCAGCGGGCACGCCTCTACGGCGCGGCCGGTCGCGAGCGGTGTATCGCGGAATTCTCCTGGGCGCACATCGCCGAGCAGACCGTGGAGATCTACAACAGAGTCTCGGCCTAGGGGCTCCGCACAAGCCGCTGCGCGCTAGCTGGTGACGTTCTTCAGTTCGTCGCCGAGCGCCGAAGCCTCGTCGGGAGTCAGTTCGACGACGAGCCGCCCGCCACCTTCGAGCGGTACCCGCATCACGATGCCGCGCCCCTCCTTGGTTGCTTCCAGAGGACCGTCACCGGTCCGGGGCTTCATCGCCGCCATCGAGAGCTCCCTCCACATGAGCCGACCGCCACCAGACGGAACGATCGAGCCGAACGCGCCACCTCTTGACGTGTCTCGGCACCAACTCCCCTATTCTTCCCTATCCAGGTCCGGGCGTGTGCCAAGACCCTGCGCAGCGACGTGTCCGGGCGGCTCAGCGCACCGGCGGAACCCAGCAGGCAGCGACGTGATCGTCGACCATTCCGGTCGCCTGCATCAGCGCGTACGCCGTCGTCGGGCCGACGAACCGGAAACCCCGGCGCTTGAGTTCCTTGGCCATCGCGGTGGACTCGGGAGTCAGCGCAGGCACCTGCGAGAGGTCGGCGGGCCGGGGCCGCGGCGGCGGCGCGAACGACCACAGTAGGTCGGAAAGATCACCGTCGAGCGAGGAGACGGCCCGGGCGTTGGCGATCGTGGCCTCGATCTTGGCGCGGTTGCGCACGATCCCTACGTCGGCCATCAACCGGTCGACGTCGCGGTCGGTGTATCCGGCGATGCGTTCGGTGTCGAAGCCGTCGAAAGCGCGCCGGAAGTTCTCCCGCTTCCGCAGGATGATCAACCAGGACAGGCCACTCTGGAACGCCTCGAGGCTGATCCGCTCGAACAGTTGGGCCGAATCGCGCACCGGCTGTCCCCACTCGTAGTCGTGGTAGTCGCGGTACAGGGCGAAATCGGCTGCGGCCAGACGGGATCCGTCGAGCCACCCGCACCGGACCCGGCCGTCGTCGGTCACCGTGTCGGTCACGGGGCGGGCTCGTCGGGCGCGGGACTGCTGCCCGCGTCGGCCATCGAATGCGCCGCCCGGACGGCGGCGAGTTCACCGCGCAGTGCGTCGATCTCCTGGCCCAGCCGGTCGAGAACCCAGTCGACCTCGCCGGCCTTGTATCCGCGCAGCGTCTGAGTGAACTTCAGGGCATCGACGTCGGCGCCGGTGACACCGGAGGCAGGCAGCACTGTGGCGGTGGTGGCCCGGGGCAGCGGCGGCAGCGACTCGCCGCGGCCGAACAGCACGCTGCCGATCCCGAACAGCACCGTGGCGACCAGCACCAGCACCACCAGATAGAGCAGTATCAACGTCACGGCATCGATACTGCCCGACCGCTCAGCGTGGTCGCAGGGTGACCATCGGCGGGCGGTCCTCCAGCGACACGCCGGACGCCCGGGGCGAGAAGCCGTCGCCGTCGGCGAAGAACTGGGTCAGGCCCACTCCGGAGTCCGGAATCCCGCACCGGGACATCAGCGTGGCGATGACCTGACGGCTCATCGACGCCAGCTCCGTCAGCGGCCGGTTGCGGTGGGTGCGCACCCCGAGGTTGACCTGGGCGATGCCCTCCAGACCGACCCGGTCGTAGGCGTCGACCAGCAGCCCTATCTCCACCCCGTAACCAGGCGCGAACGGCACGGCGGTCAGCAGCTCGCGGGTGCCGGCGTACTCGCCGCCCAGCGGTTGCAGCAGACAGGTCAACTCCGGGCGCAACGAGGCCAGCAGGGGGCGGGCCACCAGTTCGGTGACGCGGCCCCCGCCGCTGGAATCCTCGCGCCCACTGACCATGAGCGGCCTGCGGTAGAACCCTTTCACCAGGTGCACGCCCGGCGTCACCAGGAGCGGACCCAGCAGATTGGGCACGAACATCGGATCGGGGTCGAGCAGGTCGGAGTCGACGAAGACGATCAGGTCACCGGTGGTGGCTGCCAGCGAACGCCACAGCACCTCACCCTTGCCCGGCTGCGGGGCGACCTCGGGGAGCGCGGTCTCGCGGCTGATCACCCGGGCGCCTGCCGCCACGGCACGGATCGCGGTGTCGTCGGTGGAGCCGGAGTCCAGCACGATGAGCTCGTCGACCAGCCCGCCGAGCAGGGGCGTGATGGTCTCGATCACCCCGGCGACGGTCTGCTCCTCGTTCAGTGCGGGCAGCACGACCGACACGGTGCGCCCGGCCTTGGCGGCCTCGAGTTCGGCGACGGTCCACGTCGGCCGGTTCCAGCTGTTGGTCTCGAACCAGGGATGCTGCGCGATCGCGTCCGAGGCGCGCAGTTGCGGCGTCAGATCGGTTACCAGTTCCGTCAGAGCTGTCATGCCAGTCCCCTCACCGTTCGCGTCGGCGGACGCTTGCCCTGGATCGACGCGACCATCTCCAGTACGCGCCGAGTGGGTCCGACCTCGTGGACCCGGAACATCGCCGCCCCGGCCGCAGCAGACAGCGCGGTTGCGGCGAGCGTGCCCTCGAGCCGTTCGGTCAGTCCCACACCGAGAGTCTCCCCGACGAAATCCTTGTTGCTCAGCGCCATCAGGACCGGCCATCCAGTTTTTACAAGGTCTTCCACGTGCCGCAACAAACTAAGACCGTGATGAGTGTTCTTGCCGAAATCGTGGGTCGGATCGATCAGGATCCGGTCGCGGGTGACGCCGGCCGCCGCCGCGCGCTCCGCCGCCGAGGTCACCTCGGCGATGACGTCGTCGACCACTCCCCGCTCGGAGATGCCGTAGTTGACCCGGAACGGCCGGGTGCGCGGCACCGCCCCACCGGTGTGTGAGCAGACCAGGCCCGCGCCGAACTCCGCCGCCACGTCGACCAGGCCGGGGTCGGCGCCGCCCCAGGTGTCGTTGATCAGATCGGCGCCGGCTGCGCAGGCCTGTTTGGCCACGGTCGCGCGCCAGGTATCCACGCTGATCACGATGTCGGGGAAGGTGGCGCGCAGCCATTCGATGAACGGGACCACGCGGGCGATCTCCTCGTCGGCGTCGACGGTCTGACCGGGGCCCGCCTTGACCCCGCCGACGTCGACGACGTCGGCACCGTCCTCGACGACGCGATGTGCCGTCGCCTTGGCCGCGTCGTCGGTGAAGGACGCGCCGCGGTCGTAGAACGAGTCCGGCGTCCGGTTCACGATCGCCATGATCAGCGCCCGGTCGCCGGCGACCGGACGACCGCAGAAGGTGGACTGCACACATCCAGGCTACGGACGCGTGAATTCGGCGCGCTCGTGCACGAATTCAGCGATCATCGACTCAGCCGCCTAGCCAAGAAACGTAAGGAGCACTCATGAAGATGCGGGCCGCGCGAATGTACGGCTACAAACAACCCCTGCGCCTGGAAGAGGTCGAGGTCCCCTCGGTGGCGCCCGACGAGGTGCTGGTCCGGGTCGGCGGCGCCGGGATGTGCCGCACCGACTGGCAGCTCGTCGACGGATATTTCGACAGTGGCTCCGGCGAGGGCCTCGGGATGAACTTCCCGATCACGCCGGGACACGAGGTGGCCGGCTGGATCGACAGCCTCGGCGCCGAGGTTCCTCGATCGGCCGGGTTGTCGGAGGGCGATCAGGTGGTCGTGTTCGGCAGCTGGGGCGACGGCGCCTGCCGTCAGTGCCACGAAGGCAACGAGCAGCTGTGCGCACACGGCGTGTGGGCCGGCTTCGGTCCGCACGGCGGCTATCAGGAGTATCTGCCCGTCAACTACCGCTACCTGATGGCGATGCCCGGCTCCGGCGACCTGTCGCCCGACACCCTCGCGCCGCTGACCGACGCCGGCCTGACGCCGTACCGCGGACTGAAGAAGTTGCGCGCCGCCGGCCACCTCGGCGCGGGGCGGACCGTGGCCGTCAACGGCATCGGCGGGCTCGGCAGCTACGGCACTCAATACGCCAAACTGCTCGGCGGCGGAGCCGAGGTGGTGGCGTTCGCGCGCAGCGACGACAAGCTGAAGATCGCCCTGGACAACGGTGCCGACCATGCCGTCAACGTCCGCGACAAGGACGCCGACGCGGTACGGACGGAGCTCGAGGAGCTCACCGGCCGCAGCGAACTCGACGCGGTCATCGACTGTGCCGGCTCCGAGGACTCGATCCGCCTCGCCTTCGCACTGCTGGCGGCCGAGGGCGCGGTCGCGTCGGTGGGTCTGATCGGCAACCGCATCGACATCCCGCTGTTCCCGCTGGTGGCTCGCGAGTACACGTACTTCGGCTCATTCTGGGGCAACTACAACGACCTCACCGAGGTGCTCGCGCTGGCCCAGGCCGGCCAGATCAAGCACACCGTCACCAGGGTCCGCTTCGACGACGTCAACGAAACCCTCGAGGCGATCGCCCGCGGCGAGGTGCTCGGCCGCGCAGTGATCGTCTACGACTGAGCGGCGGCTACTTCGGCTTCTTGCCGTCCTTGACCTCGGTCAGGTACTCCTCGTAGAACGGCACGTAACCCTCGTCCTTGCCGGACAGCACGTAGATCGGGTCGGAGACCTCGACGTCGTCGTCGTCGCCCTCACCGCTGCTGCCGCCGTAGCCCTCCTTGCGCAGATCCACCTTCTGGCTCTTGAAGGTCGAGGTGTGGGCGAGTTCCTCGACCACCCGGACGAACAGCGGGACGGCGTACCCCGGCAGCTTGCGGTAGACGGCGTCGGCGAGCTTCTTTCCGTCGAACTCCTGACCGTCCTTGAGCTGAATCGCCACCATGCCGGCCTTGCCGCCGGTGTCGGGCACCTCGACACCGAACACCGTGCACTCCTCGACCTGTTCGTCGGTCGAGACGGCCGCCTCGACCTCGGTGGTGGCGACGTTCTCTCCCTTCCACCGGAAGGTGTCACCGAGGCGGTCGGTGAACGCGGCGTGCCCGAAGCCCTGCGCGCGCATCAGGTCGCCGGTGTTGAACCAGACGTCGCCCTCCTTGAAGGCGTTGCGAACGAGCTTCTTCTCCGACTCCTTCTCGTCGGTGTAACCGTCGAACGGCTGGAAGCTGCTCACCTTCGACAACAGCAGGCCCGGTTCGCCGTTCTTGACCTTCTTGACCCGGCCCTTGTCGTCGCGCACCGGATCGCCGCTCTCCCCGTCGTATTCGACGAACGCGACCGGGGTCGGGCAGATGCCGGTGGTCTTGTCGAGGTTGAAGAAGTTGACGAACGCGGTGTTGCTCTCGCTGGCGGAGTAGAACTCGCAGACGCGCTCGATGCCGAAGCGCTCGGTGAACTGGTCCCAGATCGCGGGCCGCAGGCCGTTGCCGGCGATCACCCGGACGTGGTGCTTGCGGTCGGTGTCCTTCTCCGGCTGGTTGAGCAGATAGGCGCAGACCTCGCCGATGTAGACGAACGCGGTCGCGTCGTAGCGGATGACGTCGTCCCAGAACTTCGACGCCGAGAACGATTTGCCGATGGCCAGCGCCGCACCCGAATTGATCACCGACGAGAGCGCGACCGTCAACGCGTTGTTGTGATAGAGCGGCAGGCAGCAGTACAGGGTGTCGTTGCTGTTCAGCCGCATGCCCATGCCGCCGAAGCCGGCGAGCGCGCGCAGCCAGCGGTAGTGCGTCATCACGCTGGCCTTCGGCATACCGGTGGTACCCGAGGTGAAGATGTAGAACGCCTTGTCCTTGGCCAGGACGGCCGAGGTCGCCGCGGGGTTGCCCGTCGGCGCGGTCTCGGCCAGGCGCTGGAACTCGTCGAGGGTCACCAGCCCATCGGTGTCCGCGCCGCTGTCCTCGATCGGATCGACGAAGTCGGGGTCGGCGACGACGACGGTCGCTTCGAGCAACCCGAGGCTGTGCGCGAGGACGTCACCGGTCTGGTTGTAGTTCAGCATCCCGGAGATGGCGCCGCATTTGACCGCCGCGAGCATCAACAGCACCGGCTCGGGTGAGTTGCGCAGCATGATCCCGACGACGTCGCCCTTGCCCACCCCCCGGGCGGCCAGCACGGCGGCGTAGCGGTTGACCGTCTCGTTGGCCTCCCGGTAGGTGAGTTCGCGATCCTCGAATTTGAGGAACACGTTGTCGGCGTAGCGCGCCGCGCGATCCTGGAACACCTTGCCGATCGAGGTCTTGGCCGACGGCCGTGCCAGGAAGCCGGTAAACACCCCGCGCAGGATCACCGGCGCATCCATGATGATTCCCGGCACCTGACTGGCGATGTCCAGCAACCCGACGCTGCTGCGGGTGCCCGACGTCTCGTCGCTCATACGTGTTCGTCCCCTCCGCTGTTCGTTTGTCGCAACACCATAGTGACCGTGATCACCGGCGGGGCGCGCACGCCTCCAAAGCAGCGGAGACGTCGTCGACCACGAGCAACCGATCCAGTGCGCCCTGGGCGACGTAACCGCTGTCGACCAGTCCGCGCAACCAGTCCAGCAGACCGCCGTAATGGCCGATCGGGTCGAGCATCACCACCGGCTTGTCATGCATACCCAAAACCGCGGCGGTCCAGGCTTCGAAGAACTCCTCCAGTGTGCCGATGCCGCCGGGCAGTGCGATGAACGCGTCCGCGCGATCCTCCATCACCTGCTTGCGTTCGCGCATGGTGTCGGTCACGACCAGCTCGTCGGCGTCCACATCGGCGACCTCCCGGTGAACCAGTGCCTTGGGGATGACGCCGACGGTGCGGCCACCGTGCGAGCGCGCGCCCGCGGCCACCGCACCCATCGCCGACACGTTGCCGCCACCGGAAACCAGCGTCCAGCCGCGGTCGGCGATCGCCTCGCCGACGCGAGCGGCCAGGTCGGTCAGCTCGGGGTGGTTCGGGCCGGAGGCGCAGTACACGCAGACCGCCCAGGGGCGTTCGGGGTCTCGGGGCACACGCACAAGGTAGACGAGCATTCGGCGTAATCGGAGTCCGCGTCCGGACGCGCGGCCCTAGAATCCGGCGGTGCCTGTCGATTGGGTGGTGGCGCCGCCGGAGCCGGCACTGGACGCGATCCGCTCCGGCGTGGCGCAGGGCTCTGGCGCTGTCCTGATCGGGCCGGCCGGGGTGGGCAAGACCACGCTGCTGCGGTTCGCCGGCGAACAGCTGGGCGGGCCGGCCTTGATCACCGCGACGGCGTCGAGGGGCGCGATCCCGTTCGGCGCATTCCGCGATCTGATCGACATCCCGGCGAAGGGCAGGACGGCGGCGATCCTGCGCGCGGCGCGCGGGACGCTGCGCGGCCGGCTGCTCCTGGTCGACGACGCCCACCTGCTCGATCCGCTGTCGGCGACGCTGCTGCATCAGCTGGCGCTGGACGGCGCCGCGCGACTGGTCGTCGCGGTGGCGGCGGGGGCGCCGACCCCCGAACAGGTGAGCGCGCTGTGGCTGGACGACCTGTTGACGCGGGTCGACCTGCAGCCGCCCGGCCACGACGACACGCGGGTGGCCGCACAGGCCGAGGCGTTCGTCGCCGATCTCCCCCCGGATGCTCGGCGGGCCCTGGAGTGCCTGGCCGTGGAGAACCCGCTCGAGGTCGACGCGCTTCGGGCGGTCGCGGGTCCGGATGCGCTCGACGCCGCGGTGGCGGCGGGTGCCGTGCGCGTCGAGGGCGCTCTGGCCCACGCCGCCCACCCGTTGTTCGTCGACGCGATGCGCGGAATCGCAGGTGGCCCGGAGCTGCGCCGGTCTCGCACCGAACTGGTCTGCGTGCTCGCGTCGCACCGGCCGTCCGGGGTGTTGCAGCGGTTACGGCTGGCGGCGCTGGCTCTCGACAGCGATCACGAGGTGCCTGCCGCCGACCTCACCGCGGCGGCGCAGGAGGCGCTGCGGCTCGGCGATCTGCAACTCAGCGAACGGCTGGCCCGCGCCGCGGTGCACCGCTCGGGCGATCTGGGGGCGCGGCTGGCGCTCGGGTATGCGCTGGCATGGCAGGGCCGCGGCCGAGAGGCCGATGCGGTACTCGCCGACGTCGACGAGACGACGCTGTCCGAGACCGATCTGATGGCGTGGGCGTTGCCGCGGGCGGCCAACCAGTTCTGGATGCTGTCCGAGCCCGAACGTGCAACGGCGTTCCTGCGCACCGTTCGCGGCCGGGTCGGCAGCTCTGCGGCGCACTTCACGATCGACGCGTTGTCCTCGACGTTCGCGATGAACGCCGGAATGCCCGCCAAGGCGATGGAACTGGTCACCGAAGTGCTCTCCGCATCGGACGCCGACGAGGCCGCCGTCGGCTGGGCGAGCGCTGCGGGTGCGCTCAGCTGCGCGCGAATGGGCCGGCTGACCGAGGTGGACAGCCTGGCCGAACAAGCCCTGGCGTCGCAGGCGCCCGGGCTGCTGCGGTTCACCAGCGGCTTCGGTCAGACCACCGCCTACCTCTACGCCGGCGACCTCGATCGGGCCCACGAACTCGCGCGCCGGCTCACCGAGTTCGCCGAGTGGCAACAGCCGGGCCGGGCGATCGGCGAGGTGCTGATCGCCGACGTGCTGATCGCCCGTGGCGAACTCGACGCCGCGGTCACCCTGCTGCGCGACGCCGCGACAACGCTGGCGCCGACGGGATACTCGTGGGGTCCGCTGGCATGGATGCTGCTGGCCCAGGCGCTCGGCCAGCAGGGCGCCACCGTCGAGGCGGGTAAAGCACTGGCGCGCGCGGAATCCCGGCACGGTCTGAAGTCGATGTTGTTCGCCCCGGAGTTGGCGATCGGCCGAGCGTGGACCATGGCCGCGCGCCGGGACGGCCACGGTGCGATCGCCGCCGCCCGCGAGGCGGCCCGCAGCGCTGAGCGGGGCGGCCAGCTCGCGGTGGCGTTGCGTGCGCTGCACGAATCGGTCCGCCTCGGCGACGCCAGGGCCGCCGATCACATGGTGCGGTTGGGTCTGGACTGCGAGTTCGGCCGGCTCGCCCTGTTGCACGCCAAGGCGTTCGCCGCCGCGGACGCGGACGGTCTGGACGTCGCCGCGGCCGCCCTGGCCGGTATCGGCATGCACGGCGCGGCGGCCGATGCGGTGCGGCAGGCCGACGCGGTGCGCGGCTGAATCGGTGTCACGGGGGTCGCCGGACGCGCCGTAAAATTCAGTGCGGACAACCCGGGAGGTGACCGCCGATGAGTGGACCGCTGAATGTGCATACCGACGGCCTGCGTCAGTTCTCGCAGACGCACTCGGACATCGCGTCGCGGGTATCGCAGCTGGTCAGCGGATCGCCGACCGCCGCGGGCGTCCAGGCGACACATGGGCCGATCGCCTCGGCCGTACAGTCCGCGCTCGGCGACGTCCTCGGATCGCGCACCGGCACCTTGCACAACACCGCCACCAGTGGCAATACCATCTCCGGGCTGCTGAACAAGGCAGCGCAGATGTACGACGACGGTGATCGGGAAGGTGCGGCGAAAGCCAGGGCGGCCGCCGAGGCGATGACGCAGCAGCAGGGTCAGGGCGGGGCTCCGGCGTCCACCGGTGGCGGGGCGGCCGCCCCGGCGACGGGCGCCCTCAGTCAGGTTGTCGGCCAACTCGGCCAGCTCAGTCAGATGGGTCAGCAGGGCGCCGGCGCCCTGCAGGGGCTCCAGCAGCTGCCGCAGCAGGTGGCGCAGGGCGTCCAGCAGATCGTCGAGGCGACGACCGGCGCCGCCGACGGTCCCACTCCGGGGCTGGTCGGCCCGGCCATCGGCGGCGTCGTGGGCGGGGAGATCACCGGCGAGCCGACTGAGCCGGGCGCCACCGAACCGCCCCCCGCGCCGCCGCGCGGGGCCTGAGCGTCAGGTCACCTGCACCAGGTACTGACGTCGGCGCTGTCGAATCCGGCACACGTCGCCGCGTCGGACTTGGACAGCGTGATGTAGGGCGGTTCACCGACCCCGGTGAAGTAGTAGTGGTTCCGGTCGTCCTCGCCGTAGATCCACCAGCCTCCGGAGCCGTCGTTCATCTCGGTCGGTGTGAAGCGCCACAGCGACGATTCGGCCGGGATGACGTATGCCGGTTCCGTCACCGACAACCAGGCGTTGGTCGCCGGCGGCGTTCCGGCGAGGACGACGACGCCCGCGCCCAGCGCGAGCACCAACAGCGTGCGCCTGACGAGCGTCGGGACACGAGCGCGCGGCGCCATGGGCCGGAATGTACCTCAAAGCTCGCGCAGCACACCGTCATTCAGCCGGAGCCAACGCTCGATTCCGACATCCTCCAGGAACCGTTCGTCGTGGCTCACGATGACGAATGCGCCCCGGTAGGCGTTCAGCGCGGATTCCAGCTGCCCCACGCTGACCAGGTCGAGGTTGTTCGTCGGTTCATCCAGTAGCAGCAGTTGCGGCGCTGGTTCCGCGTAGAGAACGCACGCCAGCGTCGCGCGCAGCCGCTCGCCGCCCGAGAGGGCGGCCACCGGGAGGTCGATACGGTCGCCGCGAAACAGGAACTGCGCCAACAGGTGTCGCCGCCGGGTGATGTCCATCTCCGGCGCGTACGCCATCAGGTTCTCCGCCACGGAGCGGCTGTCGTCGAGTAGGTCGAGCCGTTGCGAGATATAGGCCATGCGGCCGTCGACGTGCTGGACGGCGCCTTCGCGCGGCGTGAGGTCGCCGGCGATGATCCTCAGCAGCGTCGACTTGCCCGCCCCGTTGGGGCCGACCAGCGCGATACGTTCCGGACCGCGGATCGACAGGTCGATTCCGTCGCCGGCGAACACCTCTCGGCCGTCGTGGTCGACCCGCAGGCCCGTCGCCGTGAACAGGTCACGACCCGCCGGAACGTGCGTATCCGGTAGATCGATGACGATGGTGTCGTCGTCGCGCAGCGCCCGTTCGGCGTCATCGAGACGCGTCTTGGCAGCGTCGATGCGTCTGGCGTGCACGTCGTCGGACTTGGCCGCGGACTCCTGGGCGCGGCGCTTCCGCGCTCCGGCCACGATCTTCGGCAGGCCGGCGTCCTTGATGTTGCGCGCGGCCGTGCCGGATCGGCGAGCCGCGCGTTCCCTGGCCTGCTGCAGCTGTCGCTTCTGGCGATCGAGTTGCTGTTCGGCATTGCGCACCTCGCTCTCTACGGCCCGCTGCGCATCCGCCACCGCCTGCTGGTAGTCGGTGAATCCGCCACCGAACAACAGCAGGTCACCGCGATGGAGCTCGGCGATCCGGTCCATCCGGTCGAGCAGCATCCGGTCGTGGCTCACCAGCAGCAGGCTGCCGGCGAAATCGTCGACCGCCGCGTAGAGCGCGTGTCTGGCGTCGCTGTCGAGGTTGTTGGTCGGCTCGTCGAGCAGCAGAACGTCCGGCGCGGCCATGAGCTGCGCTGCCAGTCCGAGCGACACCACCTCGCCGCCGGACAGTGTGCCCAGCGTGCGGTCCAGCGCGACGTCGGCGAGGCCGAGCCGGTCGAGCTGGGCGCGGGCCCGTTCCTCGATGTCCCAGTCATCGCCGATGGCGGTGAACACGTCCTCACCGGCGTCGCCGGCGGCGAGTGCGTCCAGCGCCGCCAGCACCGGCGCGATGCCCAGCACCTCGGCGACGGTGCGAACCGAATCGAAGCTCAGTTGTTGCGGCAGGTATCCGAGAGCGCCGTCGACGGTGATCGAGCCCGATGTGGGCCGCAGCTCCCCCGCGATCAACTTGAGCAGCGTGGACTTTCCGGCGCCGTTGGGTGCCACCAGGCCGGTGCGGCCGGGCCCGACCGTGAACGACAGATCCTCGAACAGGACCGTGGCGTCGGGCCACCAAAACGACAGGGCGGAACAGACGATGGATGAAGCAGACATCACGGGGACTCCTCGACGGAGGAACGCGGGCGCTGAGGCACCGCGTGACGACAGGGACGAATCAGCGCGCTCCGGTCACCCGGAGATGTCGTCTCCCCACATGTCTTCCAGGGTAGGCGCGTAGGTCAAGTCGATAAATAGCCGCGCAGCATCTGCGTGGCCGCGGTGATCTGTTCGACCGAAACCCGCTCGTCGGCGCGGTGGGCCAGGTTGGGGTCGCCCGGACCGTAGTTGACGGCCGGGATGCCGAGGGCGGCGAACCGCGCGACGTCGGTCCAGCCGTATTTGGCGCGGACCTGCCCCGCGGCGGCATCCACCAGCGCCGCGGCGGCGGGGCGGGTGAGCCCGGGCAGCGCGCCGGCGGCCGCGTCGGTCTGCTCCACGGTGACGTCGAGTCCGTCGAACACCTCGTGGACGTGGGCCAGTGCCTGGTCGACGGAACGGTCGGGGGCGAAGCGGAAGTTCACGGTCAGGCTCGCCGCGTCGGGGATGACGTTGCCCGCGATACCGCCGTCGATGCGCACCGCGGACAGACCCTCGCGGTAGGTGCACCCGTCGATGTCGACGTTGCGTGCCCGGTAGCCGGCCAGCCGGTCGAGCACCGCTCCGAGTTTGTGGATCGCGTTGTCGCCCAACCATGATCGGGCGGAGTGCGCGCGGGTGCCCGTCGCCCGGACCACCACGCGCAGGGTCCCCTGGCAGCCGGCCTCGATGAAGCCCCCCGACGGCTCGCCGAGGATCGCCACGTCGGCCTGCAGCCAGTCCGGCAGCTCGCGTTCGATACGTCCGAGGCCGTTGGCGGCCGCCTCGATCTCCTCGCAGTCGTACATCACCAGCGTGATGTCGTGGGCGGGATCGGCGATGGTGGCGGCGAGGTGCAGGAACACCGCGTCGCCGGACTTCATGTCGGAGGTGCCGCAGCCGTACAGGACGTCACCGTCTCGGCGGCTCGGCACGTTATCGGCGGCGGGCACGGTGTCGATGTGGCCGGCGAGCAGCACCCGCGACGGCAGACCACGCCGGGTCCGCGCGAGGATCGCGTCCCCGCTGCGGATCACCTCGAAGCCCTCGGTCTGCCCGCGCAGTGCGCTCTCGATCTCGTCGGCGATGCGCTGCTCGTGCCGCGACTCGCTGGGGATGTCGACCAGCGCGGCGGTCAGCTCGACGGGGTCGCCCCGCAAATCCAGGCCCACGTTCACCGAGGCTAGTCCAGTACGGTGGTGCACCGTGACTTCTGCTTCAGGTATCGGCCTGGCGACCATCGCCGCCGACGGAACCGTCCTCGACACCTGGTACCCCGAGCCTGAGCTCGGCGGCGGCCTCGGCAGCGGCGAGCCGGGCGGCACCACGCGGCTGTCGGTCGCCGAAGTCCCCGCCGAACTGGGCGAGTTGACCGGGCGCGACGACGATCGTGAGGTCGACGTCGTGGCCGTCCGCACCGTGATCGCGTCGCTGGACGACAAGCCCGCCGACGGATACGACGCCTACCTGCGGCTGCATCTGCTCTCCCACCGGCTGATCCAGCCGCATGGCGCCAACATGGACGGCGTCTTCGGAGTGCTGTCCAACGTGGTGTGGACCAACTACGGCCCGTGTGCAGTCAACGGCTTCGAGCTGACCCGCGCCCGGCTGCGGCGCCGGGGGCCGGTCACGGTGTTCGGCATCGACAAGTTCCCGCGGATGGTCGACTACGTGGCGCCGACGGGGGTGCGGATCGCCGACGCCGACCGGGTGCGGCTGGGTGCCCATCTGGCAGCCGGTACGACGGTGATGCACGAGGGATTCGTCAACTTCAACGCCGGCACCCTCGGCAGTTCCATGGTGGAGGGCCGCATCTCGGCCGGTGTGGTGGTCGACGACGGTTCAGACGTCGGCGGCGGCGCCTCGATCATGGGCACGCTGTCCGGCGGCGGCAAGGAGATCATCTCCGTCGGCAAGCGCTGCCTGCTCGGCGCCAATGCGGGCGTCGGCATCTCGCTGGGCGACGACTGTGTCGTGGAGGCCGGCCTCTACGTGACCGCCGGCACCAAGGTGCAGACCGCCGACGGTCAGACGGTGAAGGCCCGCGAACTGTCCGGTGCGCACAACCTGTTGTTCCGGCGCAATTCGCTTTCGGGTGCGGTGGAGGTCGTCAAGCGCGACGGCTCGGGCATCACGCTCAACGAGGCGCTGCACGCCAACTAAGTCTGGGGCCGGACTCCGAGGACGTCGCGGAAGAGGGCCTGACGCAGTGCGAGTTCGCGGGGATCGCTGGCGAGGTGGAACCCCGAACGGTTCATGATGTAGGCGAATCCCACGCCGGTGTCCGGATCGGCCATCCCGCACGATCCACCCGCGCCCGGGTGACCGAAAGCGCGGTCTGACGACCCGAACAGGCACAGCTGGGACGGTTTGATGAAGCCCAGCGAGAAGGCGCTGTCGACGTGGAGCACTCTGTCACGCAGACCTCGCGACGGCGGTACCGCCGGCCGGGCCAGATCGTCCACGACCGCAGGTGTCAGGCCGAGTTCCGCTCCGTCGGTGGCCACGCTCCCGTAGAGCCGCGCCACCGAACGCGCGGTACCGATCCCGTTCGCGGCGGGGATCTCGACCGCCCTCACTTCCTCGCGATTGAAGTAGTCGAGCCCCCTGAACCCCTGCGGGACGTTGAGCGCGCGTGCGGTCAGGCTGCGCGGGTTCAGCATCCCGAACGCGAACCCGGCGGGCATCACGTTCAGGTGCAGCAGCGACTCCGTCTTCTTCCAGCCGTGGATGCGAGCGATCCTGTTGCGGTCGAAGGGCTTCGGAAGGCCGATGTACAGATCCAGACCGAGCGGACCCGCGATCTCGTCGGCAAAGTACCGGCCCAGTGTGCGCCCCGCCGGATCCACGTTCCGGATCAACTCGGACTCGTACCACCCCAGCGTGATGGCGTGATAACCCTGCCGTGTCCCCGGCGGCCAGGCGGGACGCTGCGCGGCCAGGATCGGGGACAGCCTGTTGACGTCGGCGACGTCCTCGATGCGCACCGGTTGGTCGAGCGCGCACAGGCCGGCCTGGTGGGCGAGCAGTTGCCGCACGGTCACGTCGGCCTTACCGGCCTGCGCGAACTCGGGCCAGTAGTCGGCCACCTTGGTGTCGTAGCAGAGCAGTCCGCGAGACACCGCGTGGCTGACCGCCAGCGAGGCCATACCCTTGGTGGTCGAGAACATGTTGACGACGGTGTCCTCCAGCCACGGCGTCCGGGCCACACCGTCGCGGTAGCCGCCCCACAGGTCGACGACCTTGACCCCGTCGCGGTAGACGGCGACCGACGCGCCGACCTCGCTGCCGCTGAGCATGTTCCGCCGGAAGGCGTCGGCCACCGGCCCGTATCCCTCGTCGACGTCACCGCCGATCAGATCTGCCGAGACGTTGACTCTGAGCACCATGCCGATCCCCCGATCGCCGATGCCCGAGATGCTAGGCCGATGGCGCCCGCGTCGGGGCTATTCGGCAGCCAGCACGCAGAATTCGTTGCCTTCGGGGTCGGCCAGCACCACCCACGTCTGCTCCCCCTGGCCGATGTCGACGCGGCGGGCTCCCAGCGCGGTCAGGCGGTCCACCTCGGCCTGCTGATCGTCGGGCGTCAGGTCGACGTGCAGCCGGTTCTTGACCACCTTGTCGTCCGGCACCTCGAGGAAGAGCCAGTCCGCACCCGCTCCGGCCGGGGCCCGCAGCACGACGTCGCCGTCGCCGGCGTCCTCGGCCGGCCAGCCGAGCACCTCGGCCCACCAGGCGGCCAGCGCCCGGGTGTCCTTCGCGTCGATGCACAGATCGCTGAATCTCAGGGACATTTCACTGCCATTGCGCCAGTTCCTTCTTCATGACCTTTCCCATCGCGTTTCGGGGCAGGCTGTCGACGACCCGGACCTCCCGCGGTCGCTTGTGCACCGAAAGCTGTTCGGCAACATAGTCGATCAGGGCGTCGGGAGCGGCGTCGCCGACGATGAACGCCACGATCCGCTGTCCGAGGTCCGGATCGGGCAGCCCGACGACCGCGGCCTCGCGCACCCCGTCGTGGCCGAGCAGCACCGTCTCGATCTCGCCTGCGCCGATGCGGAATCCGCCCGACTTGATCAGGTCGACCGACTCCCGGCCGACGATGCGGTGCATACCCTTTGCGTCGATCACCGCGACGTCGCCGGTGCGATACCAGATCCCGTCGAACACCTCGGCCGTCGCATCCGGCCGGTGGAGGTAGCCGTCGAACAACGTCGGTCCACTGACCTCCAAGCGGCCGATCGTCTCGCCGTCGTGGGCCACCGGTGCGCCGGCGTCGTCGACGAGCCGGGATTGAACTCCCTCAAGAGGCAGTCCCACCCAGCCGGGCCGGCGTTCGCCGTCGGCGCGGGTACTGAGCGTGATGAGTGTTTCCGTGCTGCCGTACCGCTCCACCAGCTGGTGGCCGGTCAGCGCGGAGACCCGGTCGAACACCGGGACGGGCAGCGGTGCACTGCCGGACACCAGCAGCCGCGCGGGTGTCAGTGCCCGAGCCGCGGCCTCGTCGGCCGCGATGCGCGACCACACCGTCGGCACTCCGAAGTACAGCGATCCACCCGCCGTGGCGTACGCCTCCGGGGTGGGCTTGCCGGTATGGACGAAGCGGTTGCCGATACGCAGGGAGCCGAGCACGCCGAGCACGAGCCCGTGCACGTGATACAGCGGAAGTCCGTGCACCAGAGTGTCTTCCGGCGTCCACTGCCAGGCTTCGGTGAGAGCGTCGATATCGGCGGCGATCGCGCGCCGGCTCAGCACGACACCTTTCGGCGGGCCCGTGGTGCCGGAGGTGTAGATGATCAGCGCTGCAGCGTCGGGGGGTGGTTCGGCGTAGCGGTGCCAGGACCGGGCGTGCAGGCGTACCGGGATGTGCTGAAGTCCGGCGTCGTCGTCCGGCCGTTCGCCGAGCCACGCTTGCGCCCCGGAATCGGACAGGATGTGCCGGCGTTCGGCGATTCCCACGTCGGCCGGAACCGGCACGACCGGCACTCCGGCGATGAGGCAGCCGGTGATGGCCAGCACGGTGGTGGCGGTCGGCGTGGCAAGGACGGCGACGCGGTGAGCGCCGGCGACCCGCTCGGCCACCGACGTCGCGGCGCCGACCAGGTCACTGCGGCTGAGCGTGGCACCGTCGATGCGGACCGCGTCGGCGATGTCGGCGCCTCCGGCGACCGCGGCGGGATTCAGCGAGGCCAGCAACACCTCTGAGACGCTACCCGCCGGGTACCTCGGCGATACTGGCCGCGTGAAGACGATCCAGCGTGTCGCCACCCGCGAGGTGTACCGCAACAACTGGCTGACCCTGCGCGAGGACGACATCCGCAGATCCGACGGCACCGAAGGCATCTACGCCGTCGTCGACAAGCCGACGTACGCGCTGGTGATCGCCTGCGATGACGAGGACCGTGTGCACTTGGTCGAACAGTTCCGCTATCCGCTCGGGCTGCGCCGCTGGGAGTTCCCGCAGGGCACCGCCCCCGGCCGCGCTGACGTCGATCCGTTGGAGCTGGCGGCACGCGAACTGCGGGAGGAGACGGGGCTGCGTGCGCAGACCATCACCCGGCTGGGGCAGCTCGATGTGGCGCCCGGGATGAGTAGCCAGCGAGGGTGGGTGTTCGTGGCCACCGGACTGACCGAGGGTGAGCACGAACGGGAGCACGAAGAGCAGGACATGCGCAGCGCCTGGTTCACACGCGGGGAGCTGGAGCAGATGATCACCGGTGGTGAGATCACCGATGCCCAGACGATCGCGGCGTACGCCCAGTTGCTGCTCTGGGAGCGCTCCCGACGCTGAGGCCGCGGTTATCCCCAGGCTTTTGGTTGGTGGGGTGTGCGGGTCGGGCGCGGCGGCTAGTATCGAATGTATGTTCGATGGGTCGTTGCCGGAGGTGGCGGAGCTGGGGGCGTTGGACGACGCCGCTCTGGTCGCGGCGGCCTCGGGATGGGCGCGGGTGGAATCCGCGGCCGCGGCCCGCAAGCTGGCGGTGATGGCCGAGTTGTTCCGCCGCCGCAGCGGCTGCGCCGACGCCGAAGAACGCGACAGCTGGTGGGTCGACCCGACCGCCGCGGTGGCTGCGGAACTGGCCGCCGCCCAAGGCGTGTCCCAGGGGATGGCATTGGCCCAAGCCCACCGCGCGGTCCTGCTGGCCGATCGGCTCCCGAAGGTGGCGGCACTGTTCGAGGCCGGTCTGGTGCGCGATCTGCTGGTACGCACCATCGTCTACCGCACCGCGCTGATCCTGGACCCGCACGCGCTGGGCGCGGTGGACGCCGCGATCGCCGAACAGGTTCTGCGCTGGGGTGCACTCTCGGAGAAGAAACTCACCGCCGCCATCGACGCCCTGGTACTCATCCACGACCCCGCCGCGGTGCGGCTGGCCCGCGCGGGCGATCAGCAGTTGGGGGTGCGGTTCGGCAACCCACTCGATGAAGCCGGCTACACCAGCATCTGGGCGCGGCTCTACGCCCCCGACGCCGCCGGGTTGGAACACCGCCTCGAGGACATGGCCCGCTCGGTATGTCCCGACGATCCCCGCGACATCGACGACCGCCGCGCCGCCGCCCTGGCAGCCCTCGGCGCCGCCGAACACCAGCTCGCGATGCGCCTGCGGACGCCACGACTGCACCGCCGGTCCCGGTACATCCCCGCGCAACGATGTCGTCATCCACGTCGTCGCCGACGCTGCGGCGCTCGCACAAGCACATGCCAGCGCGGGAACCGCCAAAGCGTCCCCTGCCACCACCACCCCTGCGGTATGCCCGGCGCCGGCGGTGGTGCTCGGCGGCGGAGTCATCGACACCACAGTGCTCGCCGCGTTCCTCCACCGCGCCACCATCCGCGAGATCCGCCACCCCGGCCACACCGCCCCCGAACCGCGCTACCAGCCCTCCACCGCGCTGGCCGCCTACGTCCGCGCCCGCGACCTGACCTGCCGCTTCCCGGGCTGTGACCGCCCCGCCGACCGCGCCGACCTCGACCACACCATCCCCTACCCCGCCGGACCCACCAGCGCATCCAACCTCAAAACCCTCTGCCGCCTACACCACCTACTCAAAACCTTCTGGACCGGCGAGGGCGGCTGGCGCGACGAACAACTGCCCGACGGCACCATCCACTGGACCGCACCCACCGGACACACCTACACCACCCACCCCGGCAGCGCCCTGCTCTTCCCCACCCTCTGCCAACCCACCACGCCCGTAGCAGCCACGCCCGCCGCGCCCCCCGAACACACCCCGAACCACCGCGGCCACAACATGCCCCGCCGCCGAACAACCCGCGCCCAGAACCGCACCCAACGCATCCACACCGAACGCAAACACAACACCCACCTCGCCACCGAACACACCCGACCCCCACCCTTCTGAGCCGGAGCGATGACTCACCCGGATCAGCGCGGTCTACTTGGGTATGACCGACGAAACGACGATTCGAGAGCTGATCACCCGCTGGGTCGGGGCCGTGGCCACGTGCGATCAGGACGGGGTGGTGACGGATCACGACGACGCCATCGTGATGTTCGACGTTCCTCCGCCGTACGACGGCGTCCGCGGCATCGACGCCTACCGCGACAGTTGGCCGCCCTTCTTCGACTACATCCGCAGCGGCGCCCGGTTCGAGCTCCTCGAGTTGAGCATCACCGCAGGAGCCGATGTGGCCTTCGCGTATGGACTTCTGCGGTGCAGCACCGACGAGGATTTCGCCGCGAATCCCGACAACCGCCTGCGGCTCACCATGGGTCTGCGCAAGCAGAACGGCCACTGGTCGATCGCTCACGAACATCACTCGTTCTGCATGCCGGAGGACGCGTAATGCGACGGTCATGCCGACGGAAAGGTCACGAACCCACCATGACCTGGTGGCGACCCTGACGAGACTGATCACCGTGGGCAGATCGCACGCCAGGGCCGGTCGACGAGAATTCGCCGTTGCGCCGCCTGCTGCCGCTGGCCGTCCAGCACGTGCGGGCCATGTACGCCGGCGCCGTGGCCGTACCGCTGATCGTCGGCGGAGCGATGGTCAACGCCGGCCGCGCGCTGAATAACAACATTGTCATTTTTGGATAACGGGCCAGGATGAGGGCCAAAACCGCCGTTACGCTTGTGCTTCCAGTCGAGAAGTGCGAGGAAGGCGATGGCGACCCGTCGAGCGTTAACGGCGCTGCTGACAGCAGCTGCCGTCATGGCCGCCATGGCGGGCATGCTCGCGACGGCGCCACCCACCGCCGGCGCGCCGGTGGGCCAACTCTGGACCGGACCGTTCTCGCTCGTCAGCTTCGCCTCCAAGAAGGGCGGAACCAGCTCGGCCGCACGGCAACCCGAGGCCGACTTCGCCGCCTCCTACGTCTTCAAGACCGACTGTGCCAGCGGCATCTGCATCGCCACCGTCGTCAGTGGGCCTCGGCCGGCGAACCCGACCATTCCGCAGCCGCTGCGCTACACCTGGGACGGCGCCCGATGGACGCAGTCCTACGACTGGCAGTGGGACTGCTTCATGGGCGACGGTCAGCCGAAGGTATGGGCGCCCGCCCGCAGCTTCTCCTACTACGTTCCGCAGCGCGACGGTTCACTGCAGGGCAGTTGGACCACCGAGATCTACGGCGGCCCGTGCAGCGGCAACGTGACGATGGCGGTCGCTGCGACCCCGGTGTGGTGACCGCGGGAGTTCAGTGCTGCACGATCGCCCGCACGAAGAACGCCAGGTTCGCGGGTCGTTCGGCGAGCCGGCGCACCAGGTAGCCGTACCACTGCGTGCCGAACGGAAGATAGACGCGCACCGTGTCGCCCGCGTCCGCGAGCCGACGCTGCTCGTTGTCCCGGATGCCGTACAGCATCTGGTATTCGAATCTCGTTGCGTCGCGGCCATGTCTGCGCGCCAACGCCGGTACCGCCTCGATCACCACCGGGTCGTGCGACGCCACCATCGGATAGCCGCGACCCGCCATGAGGATCTCCAGGCAACGCAGATACGCGTCGGTGACCGCAGCCGCATCCCGCAACGCCACCGAATCGGGTTCGTCGTAAGCCCCCTTGCACAACCGGATCCGGGCGCCGGACGCCGCGAACTCCTCACAGTCGCCCGGGGTGCGCCGGAGGTACGCCTGCAGCACCGTACCGAGCCAGGGGTATTCCGAGCGGAGTTCGCGCACGATCGACAGCGTCGAATCGGTGGTGGTGTGGTCTTCGGCGTCGACGGTCACCCACGCGCCGACCTGCTCGGCATGGCTGCAGATGGTTCGTGCGTTCTCCAGCGCGATCTTCTCCCCGTCGCGTGCCAGGGCCTGCCCGAGCGCTGAGAGCTTCATCGACACCTCGAGCGGGCGGACCTCGCCGCGCGCCCGTTCCTCGCGACGGCCCAGCGCATCGAGCAGCTTCACGTAGGCATCGACGGTGGCCGAGGCGGCGTCGGCGTCGGTCACGTCCTCACCCAGGTAGTCGACACTGACCATCCTGTGTGAATCGCGCAGCGCGGCAACACTTGTCAGCGCATCGTCGACCGTCTCACCCGGCACGAACCGGTGCACGACCTCACGGGTGAGGGGGATGCGCTCGACGGTGCGGCGCAGCCGGGACGATCTGCTCGCCGCCAGGATGACCGGCCGCGCCAACCGCTGGAACGCACCCACCGCTCACCCCTCCATGTGGGGATAGGTGTGCTCGGTCGGCGGCACGAAGTTCTCCTTGATCGAACGCGCCGAGGTCCAGCGAAGCAGGTTCATCGGTGACCCGGCCTTGTCGTTGGTGCCCGATGCCCGCGATCCGCCGAACGGCTGCTGACCCACCACCGCACCAGTCGGCTTGTCGTTGACATAGAAGTTTCCTGCCGTGTGCCGCAGCCGATGCTGCGCCCGTAGCACCGCGGCGCGGTCGTCGGCGATCACCGCTCCGGTCAGGGCGTAGCGTGCGCCGCCGTCGACGACGTCGAGGATGGCGTCGAACTCGGCGTCGGGGTAGACGTGCACCGCCAGGATCGGACCGAAGTACTCCTCGCGCAACGACTCGTCGGCCGGGTCGTCGGACACCAGTACGGTCGGACGCACGAAGTAGCCATCGCTGTCGTCGTATTCACCGCCGACGGCGATGGTGACGTTGGGAGCGGTCTTGGCCCGCTCGATCGCCGCGACGTTCTTGTCGAACGCCCGTTTGTCGATCAGCGCACCACCGAAGTTCGTCAGATCGCTGACGTCGCCGTAGCGCAGGGTCTCGGTGGCGCCGAGGAAATCGTCGCCCATCCGCTGCCACACCGAGCGCGGCACGAACGCACGCGAGGCCGCAGAGCACTTCTGCCCCTGGTAGTCGAAAGCGCCGCGGATCAGCGCGGTGCGCAGCACGTCGGGGTTCGCGCTGGTGTGTGCCACGACGAAGTCCTTGCCGCCGGTCTCCCCCACCAGGCGCGGATAACTCTGATAGCGCTCGATGTTCGTGCCGACCTCGCGCCACAGATGCTGGAAGGTGGTGGTGGATCCGGTGAAGTGGATGCCCGCAAGCCGCGGATCGGCCAGCACCACCTCCGACACCGCCCGGCCGTCCCCGGCGACGAGGTTGATCACCCCGGGCGGCAGACCGGCGGCTTCCAGCAGCTGCATCGTAAAGTAGGCCGAGAACATCTGTGTCGGTGAGGGTTTCCACACGACGGTATTGCCCATCAACGCGGGCGCGGTGGGCAGATTCCCGGCGATCGCGGTGAAGTTGAACGGGGTGATCGCGTACACGAAGCCCTCGAGCGGTCGGTAATCGGAGCGGTTCCACACACCACGGCTGCTCACCGGTTGCTGGGCGAGGATCTGGCGGGCGAAGGCGACGTTGAAGCGCCAGAAGTCGATCAGCTCGCACGGCGCGTCGATCTCCGCCTGGTACGCCGACTTCGACTGGCCGAGCATCGTCGCGGCGGCCACCTTCTCGCGCCACGGGCCCGACAGCAGATCGGCTGCGCGCAGGAACACCGCCGCCCGTTCGTCGAACGGCATCGCCTCCCAGTCCGGCTTGGCCGCCATCGCCGCGTCGACGGCCGCGGTGGCGTCGGCGTGGTCGGCGTTGGTCAGCGTCCCCAGCACCGACGTGTGCCGGTGCGGTTGCACGACGTCGATGCGGTCACCCGCGCCCATCCGGTGCCGGCCGCCGATGACGTGGGGCAGATCGATCGGTGCGGTGGTGAGGTCGTCGATCGCGTCGATGAGCCGGGTGCGCTCCGGTGAGCCGGGGGCGAAATCGTGGACCGGCTCGTTGGCCGGCGCGGGTACGTCACTGATCGCGTCCATGCTCGTCAGAGTCCTCTGTCGACCCACCGCCCGTAGTTAGCCGATCGGCCAAAGAACCGACGCTGCGCAGTTACGATCGGACAACATGAGCCCTGCGCGCGTCCGGCTCGGTGACATCCTGCTGGCGCTGGACCGCACCATGGTCACGCTGGCCGTCGCGCCGCGCGGGCTCGACGCCGCCGTCGGTTCGGTCGCCCTCGTCGACGCCGACGACGTCCGCCTCGGTGTGGCCAGGGCAGCGGGCAACGCCGATCTGTTCTTCCTGCTGGGCGTGCCCGATGAGGCCGCGGCCCGCTGGCTCGAACAACAGGTGCGCAGACCGGTGGCCGTGTTCGTCAAGGAACCCACCGCGACGTTGCAGCGCCGGGCCTCGCAGCTGGGCGTCGCGGTGGTCGCGGTGGATCCCCACGCCCGCTGGGAGCGCGCGTACCGGTTGGTGACGCACTTCCTCGACCATGGCCGCGATCACGACGATCCGCAGTTGCCCGGCGCCAACGATCTCTTCGCGCTCGCGCAGTCCATCGCCGACCGCACCCGCGGCCTGGTCACCGTCGAGGACGAGGGATCCCATGTGCTGGCGTACTCGTCGCCGAACGACGACGCCGACGATCTGCGGCGGCTGTCCATCCTGGGCCGGGCCGGCCCCCCGGCCCATCTGGAATGGCTCGCCGAAGCCGGCGTCTTCGACGCGCTGCGTTCCGGTTCCGACGTGGTGCGGGTCGCCGAACGACCGGAACTGCGGCTACGGCCCCGGCTGGCCGTGGGTATCCAGCTGACCGCGACGCGCAGGCCGCCGAGGTTCGGCGGAACCATCTGGCTCCAGCAGGGCTCCGAACCGCTGGCCGACGATGCCGACGAGGCGCTGCGCGGCGGCGCCGTTCTGGCGGCGCGAATCCTGGCCAGGATGGCGGCGACGCCGTCGGTGCACACGCTGCGGCTGCGCGACCTCCTCGGCCTGACCGATGACGACACCGCCGACACGGCCACCATCGCCCGCGACCTGGGCCTCGACGCCGACGGCCGCGCAGCACTCATCGGCTTCCGCGGCGGGCCCGGGCTCGCCGAGGTGATCGCTCTGAGCGCCACGGCGTTTCGCGCGGACGCCCAGGTCGTCCCCGCCGATGACCGGGTGTACGTGTTGCTGCCGAAGATCGGAGCGGCGTCGACGGTGACCTCGTGGGTCCGCGGTGTGGTCGCCGCGCTGCAGCGCGAGCGGGGAACCGCGGTGCGAGCAGTGATCGCCTCCCCGTTGGCAGGACTCGATTCAGTGGCGGCGACGCGCCTCGACATCGACCGCGTCTTCGACAGCGCGACCCGTCATCCCGCCGCGATCGGGCAGGTGACATCGCTCTCCGAGGCGCGCACGACGGTGTTGCTCGACGACATTGTCGCCCAGGTCGCGGGCCAGCCCCGGCTGATCGATCCGCGAATACCCGCGCTGCGCGAACAGGATCCGGTGCTGGCCGACACGCTGGCCGCCTACCTCGACGGCTTCGGAGACGTCGCGGCGGTGGCGCGCCGCCTGCACGTGCACGCCAACACGGTCCGCTACCGGATGCGCCGCCTCGAGAGCGTGCTGGGCGCCTCGCTGGCCGACGCGGACGACCGGCTGGTGCTCGCGCTGAGCCTGCGGGCCACCGATCCGCTCACCCCGTGAACGCGCCCGCCAGCAGCTCGTCGAACCGCTCGATCGCCTCGTCGCCGTCGTCGTCGATGCCGCGCAACGGACCGCGGTCAGCCAGGTAGCGCCGCGCATACAAACTGGCCACCAATGCTTTCCGGTCGTCTCCGCGTTCGGCGCGCTCCCAGGCCGCCTGTTCGGTCAGCAGTGCGCCGGCGTACACGTCGGCCATGAACTGCGCCAGCGGGAACAGCCGCGCCTCGGCGATCGCGCCGTCGAGCTTCGTCCACGCGGTGACCGCGGCCTCGAGATCTGAAACCCGTTGCGAGACCAGGGCGGTCGTCGCATCGTCATCGGACACCGACACCGCGTCGCGCAGGCGGGTCAGCAGTGCCTCGTGGGCCTGCGCCTTCTCGATACCGCGGCGCACGTCGAGGCACAGGATGTTGTCGGGCCCCTCCCAGATGGTGTTGACCTGCGCGTCGCGCAACAGCCGCGCGACCGGCCAGTCCTCGATATAGCCGTTACCGCCGTGGATCTCGATGGCGTCGGAGGCCATGGTGATCCCGAGCCGGCACACCCTGAGTTTGGTCACGGGCACGGCGATTCGCTGACGAATGCGGCTGGGCTGCCGGTGGTTCGCCAGTCCGGTGCCGTCGAACACCAGAGCCTGGGCGGCCTCGACGTCGACGATCATCTCGGCCAGCTTGCGCCGCATCAGCGGCTTGTCGATCAGGGCGGAACCGAACGCCTGTCGGCGGCGGGCGTAGCACAGCGACTCGACCAGCGCCCGGCGCGCGTTACCGAGCGCGAACAGCGCGATACCCAGGCGGGCGGCGTTGGTCAGCTCCATCATCCGGCCCAGCCCTCTGCCGTCCGACGGGCCGGCGTCCGAGGACGGTTCACCGGAGAGCAGGAACGCCTCGGCATCGGCGAACTCGACCTCACCGGACGCGACCGACCGGGTGCCGAGCTTGTCCTTCAGCCGCCGAATCCGCACCCCGTTGCGCGATCCGTCGCGACGGGTGCGCAGCACGAGGAAGGTCGCCACACCGCGGCTGGAGTCGGGCGCGCCGACCGGCTTGGCCAGCACGACGAACGCCTGCCCGTCACAGTTGGAGGCGAACCACTTGAACCCGTTGAGCAGCCACGCATCTGAGGCCCGGGTGGCCGTCGTCTCCAGCGCCCCGAGGTCGGAGCCGCCGGTGCGCTCGGTCAGCATCTGCGCCGTCTCACCCGCCCACTCACCGGATTCGAACTTCGCGAGCACATGGTCCCGGACGTCGGCGGGTGCGTACGCCGCGACCAGCGCCTGCACCATGCCCCCGCCGGTGCCCAGCGCACACCCCATGCCGATGTCGGCCTGGTCGAGCAGATAGTTCGCGATGTACATCGGGATCGCCGAGCGGCCACCCGCTGCCCGTATCTCGTCGCGCAGCCGCTGCTGCGCGTCGAGTACCGCACGCTTGGACTGGATGAACGACGCCGGCATCACCACCCGGCTGACATCGTGACCCCAGCGGTCGTAACGCTCCAGCGTCGGCGGATGGCGGTCGGTCTCCTCCGCCCACCTCGCGACCGGTCCGCCCATCAGGTCCCCGATCGCGATCAGATGCGGTTCCGCCACCGCCACCTGGTCGGCAGGCAAGTAGTAGGCCAGCGTCGCCTGCAGCGTGGGATCGGTGGTGTACCAGTTCAGGCCGACCGCTCCGGTGAACTGCTCGGTGCGGTAGCGGTCGGTCTTCTCTGGGGTGGTGAACGCGCTCATCACCCTTGACGGTATTACCTACCGGGCAGGCTCAGGCCGCAACGCGCGGTGTACGGGTCAACCCGGCCAACGCCCCGACGCCGACGAGCGCGCTGACCACCATGACCACCGCCATGGGAACGGCGGTGTGGTCGCCGCCGATCCCCACCAGCGGGGACACCGCGGCCGCGAGCCCGAACTGCAGCGCGCCCAGCACCGCCGAGGCGGTACCCGCCGCGTTGTGCGCCTCCTCCAGCGCCAACGACGTCGCGTTGGCCACCACCAGACCGATACTCGACACGGTGCCGCACATCAGGATCAGCGTCGCCCACAGGACGGGGCCGACGAGCGCGTCGACCAGCAGCAGCGACGAGAACAGCAGCAGTAGCGCGACACCGAGGGACAGCAGCCGGCGCTGTCCGAAGCGGCCGACGATCTTCGCGTTGACCGCATTCATGACCACCAGACCGACCGCATTGGCGGCGAAGGCGAACGAGTAGCCGATCTTGGACAGCCCCAGCACGTTCTGCAGGACGAACGGCGAGGCCGCGATGTAGGCGAACATCACCGCGAAACTGAACGAGAAGGCCAGCGTGTAGCCGATGTAGCGGCGGTTGACCAGAACGGACCGGGCGTCACGCAGCATCGCCGACAGACCGCCGGTGATGCGGTTCTCGGGCGGATGGCTCTCCCCCAATACGGCGACCACGCCGACGACCATCGCGACGGCCAGCGCAGTGAGCACCCAGAACACGCCGCGCCAGCCCAGCTGCTCGGTCAGGGTGCCACCGATGAGCGGCGCGATGACCGGCGCGACGCCGTTGATGATCATCATCAGGCTGAATATCCGCGCGGCCGCGGCCCCCCGCGCCCGGTCGGACACCACGGCACGGCTGAGCACCACCCCCGCAGCGCCGCTGAAACCCTGCAGGAAGCGCGACGCGGTGAGCAGTTCGATGGTGGGCGCCAGCGCACAGGCCGCGCTGGCCAGCACGCAGACCACGGTGCCGGCCAACATGAGCGGACGGCGGCCGAAACGGTCGGACAGCGGTCCGATGACGAGCTGACCGAGCGCAAGCCCGACCATGAACGTGGTCAGCGTCAGCTGGATGGCCGAGGCGCTGGTGCCGAATTCGGCGGCCATGGTGGGAAACGCCGGCAGATACATGTCGATCGACAGCGGCGCGACGGCCGTCAGCAATGCCAGTACGCCGAGCCAACTCAGCGGCAACGGCGATTCAGTGCGCACTCTTTCCACGGACAACCCTCACATATTTATAACTATATATATAGCTTTAGAGGTACTGTAGCCGATGTGCCCCCTGCAAATGAAGCCGTCAGCGCACGTGACGTTCGCGACATCGCGGCCGCCGTGCGGACCGTCGTGTGGTCGCTGCGCCGTTTCGGCGAGCGCCAGGTGGGACTGGACCCGTTGCCGCATTCGGAGTTCGAGGTGATCCGGACCGTGTCGGACCATCCCGGCGTCACCGTCTCCGACGTCGCGCGCATCCTGGCACTGCAGCCGAGCAATGTCAGCACCACCGTGCGGCGACTGGTCGAGCGAGGATTGATCGAGCGCTCCCCCGACGCGCACGACCGCCGATCGATCCGATTGCGGCTCACCGCGAAGGCGGCCGAACACAAGAAGCGGATCGACGCGGTGTGGGCGGATGGTGTCCGCGGTCAGCTGTCGACCATGACGGCGCAGGAAGCCGCGCTGCTGGCCGAGGCGGCGCCGCTGCTCCAGCGGCTGGCCGCAATGGGCTAGGGCTGGTTCGAGAGCCGCCGCGCGGCGGCGTCGATGCGCGCGTCGGTGGCGGTGAGCGCCAGGCGTACGTGTTGCGCGCCGCGGGGGCCGTAGAACTCGCCGGGTGCGGCCAGGATTCCGCGTTCGGCCAGCCAGCCGACCGTCGTGCGACAGGGCTCCGCGCGGGTCGACCACAGGTACAGCCCGGCTTCTGAGTCGTCGACGGTGAACCCGGCATCTTGCAGTGCCGGCAGCAAAACCCGACGTCGGCGCGCGTAGCGCTCGCGCTGTTCACGCTCGTGGGCGTCGTCATCGAGGGCGGCGACCATCGCCGCCTGGACCGGTGTGGGCACCATCATCCCGGCGTGTTTGCGCACCGCGAGCAGCTCGGCGACCACCGCCGGATCGCCGGCGACGAACCCGGCGCGATAACCCGCCAGCGAGGACGTCTTCGACAGCGAGTGGATGGCGAGCAGCCCGGTGTGGTCGCCGCCACACACGTCGGGATGCAGTACAGAGAACGGCTCGGCGTCCCACGCCAGGCCGAGGTAGCACTCATCGCTGGCAACGAGCACACCGCGGTCCCGGGCCCAGCCCACCACCTTGCGGAGGTGGTCGACGCCGAGCACCTTGCCGGTGGGGTTGCTCGGCGAGTTCAGGTAGATCAACGCCGGCCGCTGCGGTCCCAGCTGGGTCAGCGAGTCGGCGCGGACCACCTGCGCCCGCGCCAACCGGGCACCCACCTCGTAGGTGGGGTAGGCGAGTTCGGGAACGACCACGGCGTCGCCCGCGCCCAGGCCCAGCAGCGTCGGCAGCCAGGCGATCAGCTCCTTGGTCCCGACCACCGGCAGCACCGCGTCGTCGGCGAGGCCGGTCACGCCGTAACGACGCCCGAGCGCCGTCTTGGCCGAGGCCCGCAGCGCGGGCGTACCCGCAGTGGTCGGATAGCCGGGAGCCGCGCTCGCCGCCGCCAGCGCGTCACGGATCAGCGGGGCCACCGGGTCGACGGGGGTGCCCACCGACAGGTCGACGATGCCGTCGGGATGGGACCGGGCACGCGCACCGGATTCGGCGAGCGTGTCCCATGGGAACTCCGGCAGCGCAGCCGACACCGGTCGACGGTCCACCTCAGGCGCGCGAGTCGTCAGTCTTCACCCTGCGGCGGCAGATCTTTGATGGCCTGCGGATCGTTGTCGGTCTGGCCGACCTTGGACGCACCGCCCGGCGAGCCCAACTCCGCGAAGAAGTCCGCGTTGTGCTGGGTGTATCCGCTCCACTGATCGGGGACGTCGTCCTCGTAGTAGATGGCCTCCACCGGGCACACCGGCTCGCACGCACCACAGTCGACGCACTCGTCGGGGTGGATGTACAGCATGCGTGCGCCCTCATAGATGCAGTCGACGGGGCACTCCTCGATGCATGCCTTGTCCTTCACGTCGACACAGGGTTCGGCAATGGTGTACGTCACCGGGTTCTCCTCAGTGTTCCTCGGTCAAACTGTCCAGTGGGCTGCTGGTACGGGTCGGGCCGCCGAGGCGGTGTCCACCTGTCCGACTGGAAGTATCCCCAGCCGAATTCTGGACGATCGTCTCAGTGTGCCCTAACTTCACACGGCGCCGGGTTAGGGTGCCGCGTGGTTACTGATACTAAACGTCGCACATAGAACCCGACTAGTCACCACACCTATACGCGCGACGCCACGGCCGAAATCGGCCGTGGCGTCGTGGTCGGGGGTCAGGACTGCTTGACGGCCTCGATCTCGAGGGTGACGGTGACCTTGTCGCCGACGACGGTGCCGCCCGCCTCCAGGGGCATGTCGATGTCGATGCCGAAGTCCTTGCGATTGAGCACCAGCGACGCGTCGAAGCCGGCGACCTCGCCGTGGCCCATACCGGGGTTGACGCCGTTGAACTCCAGATCCAGCGTGACGGCCTTGGTCACACCCTTGAGGGTGAACTCGCCGTCGATCGCGTAGCGGTTGCCGTCGGCGCGGACGCCGGTCGAGGTGAAGGTCGCGGTCGGATACTTCTCGGCGTCGAAGAAGTCGGCGGCCTTGAGGTGCGCGTCGCGCTGCTCGTTGCGGGTGTTCACCGAACCGACGGCGATCTCTGCGGTGACCGACGCGGTGCCGTCCTCGGCGACCGTGATCGCGCCACTGAACTGGTCGAACGTCCCACGTACCTTGCTCACCATCAGGTGGCGTACGGAGAAGCCGATCGTCGAGTGCACCGGGTCGATGGCCCAGGTGCCTGCACTCAGCGTGGTCTCGGTTGCTGCGGTCATAGCGGTCTCCTTCGTCCGAAGCGCCGGCCGACCCGACGCCTTCGAAACGAATAAACGGACCGTGGTCCGATTTAATTCCGGGGTGAAGCTAAGCCGCCAGCGGCGCGTACGTCGTGGTGCGCTGCCGCGCCGGCCGGCCGATGCCCTCGGCGATCGAGACCAGTTCGGCAACGCTCTTGGCCGATCCGTTCTCCGACCCGGCCATCCGGGAGATGGTCTCCTCCATCAGCGTGCCGCCGAGGTCGTTGGCGCCGCCCTGCAGCATCACCTGGGTGCGTTCGACGCCCAGCTTCACCCAGCTGGTCTGGATGTGGTCGATGCGGCCGTGCAGCATGATCCGCGCGAGCGCGTGCACCGCCCGGTTGTCCCGGTGTGTCGGCCCGGGGCGCGCGCCGCCGGCAAGATACAGCGGCGACGACTGATGCACGAACGGAAGCGGCACGAATTCGGTGAAACCGCCTGTGCGGTCCTGGATCTCACGGAGCACGCGCAGATGCCCGACCCAGTGTCGGGGCTGGTCGACGTGGCCGTACATCATCGTCGAACTCGACCGCAGACCCACTTCGTGCGCGGTGGTGACGACCTCGATCCACGCCGACGCCGGCAGCTTGCCCTTGGTCAGCACCCAGCGCACCTCGTCGTCGAGGATCTCCGCCGCGGTGCCCGGAATGGACCCGAGACCGGCTTCGCGCAAAGCGATCAGCCACTCCCGAGTGGACAGTCCGCTCTTGGTCACCCCGTTGGAGATCTCCATCGGCGAGAAGGCGTGCACATGCATCGAGGGCACCCGCGCCTTCACCGCCCGCACGAGATCGGCATAGCCCGTCACGGGCAGTTCGGGGTCGATACCGCCCTGCATGCAGACCTCGGTCGCACCCACCACGTGGGCCTCCCACGCTCGGTCGGCCACCTCCTCGGCGGACAGCGAGTACGCGTCGGCGTCACCCTTGCGCTGGGCGAACGCGCAGAAGCGGCAACCGGTGTAGCAGATGTTGGTGAAGTTGATGTTGCGGTTGATGACGTAGGTGACGTCCTCGCCCACCACGTCCCGTCGCAATGAATCCGCGAGCGCCGCAACGGCATCCAGTGCGGGTCCGTCGGCGGTGGCCAGCGCCAGGTAGGCGTCGTCGGACAGCCCTGCCGGATCGCGTTCGGCTGCCCGCAACGCAGCCAGCACGTCGGTGTCGATGCGCTCGGGAGCGCGGGCGGCGAGTTCGGAGACCTTCTCGCGGATGGACTCCCAGTCACCGAAGGCACTGCCGAGATCACTGCGGGTCTCGGTCAGCCTGCCCTCGCTGTCGATCGCCGTGTGTAGATCGATCCGGCCCAGCGACTGCAGCGCTTCGTCGGGCTCCTGCCACGGCCTGCCCTGCGGATTGACGTCGAGGGCCAGACCGTCCGGACCGGCCAGCGCATCGACGTGACCCCGCACCCGCGGGTCGATCCACGCGGCACCGGCCTGGACGTACTGGGGCTGTGCGGTCAGCCGCTGCACCAGGTCGTAGCCCGCCTCGGCGGTGACGTCGGCCAGATCGTCCAGCGCAGGCCACGGCCGCTCGGGGTTGACGTGATCCGGGGTCAGCGGCGACACCCCACCCCAATCGTCGACACCCGCGCCGATCAGCGCCAGGCACTCCTCGCGCGACACCAGGTTCGGCGGCGCCTGCACCCGCATCTTCGGTCCCAGCACCAGCCGCGTCACCGCGATCGTCGCCAGGAAGTCGTCGATCCCGGTGTCGGGCACACCGGCCATGGCGGTGTGGTCCTTGGCCCGGAAGTTCTGCACGATCACTTCCTGGACGTGACCGAATTCCTTGTGGGAGCGGCGGATTGCGTGCATCGTCTCGGCCCGCTCGGTGAGGGTCTCACCGATCCCGACGAGCAGTCCGGTGGTGAACGGGATGGACAGCCGGCCGGCGTCGTCAAGCGTGCGCAGCCGTACGGCCGGATCCTTGTCGGGGCTGCCGTAGTGGGCCAAGCCCTTGGTCTCGAAGAGACGCCGAGACGTCGTCTCCAGCATCATGCCCATCGACGGCGCAACCGGCTTCAGGCGCGAGAGCTCCGACCAGCTCATCACTCCGGGGTTCAGATGCGGGAGCAGCCCGGTCTCCTCGAGCACCCGGATCGCCATGGCGCGCACGTAGTCGAGAGTGGAGTCGTAGCCGCGCTCGTCCAGCCATTGACGCGCCTCGTCCCAACGGGCCTCGGGACGGTCACCGAGGGTGAACAACGCCTCCTTGCAACCGAGTTCGGCGCCGCGGCGGGCCACATCGAGGATCTCGTCGGGCTCCATGTACATGCCCATGCCCTGTTTGCGCAGCAGGCCGGGCACGGTGACGAACGTGCAGTAGTGACAGGTGTCGCGGCACAGGTGTGTGACGGGGATGAACACCTTGCGCGAATAGCTGACCGGTAGCCGGCCGTTCGGACCGCGGCGCGCGGTCGACGACAGTCCCGCGTCGCGCACCCGCGCGGCGCTGGCACACAGATCGGCCAAGTCATCGCCGCGGGCGGTCATCGCGATCGCGGCCTCGTCCACGTTGAGGGCGACACCGTCGCGCGCACGCCGCAACACTCGGCGTAACGCGGCCGGGCTGGGCTGGTCGGTGCCGGGAGGGGGGTTCAGAGCCACTCCCGAACAACCCCGGCGTTCGCGATTTTCATCCGCGCGTCTCACATCCTGGAATCACGGCTTGCGGCATATCGGCCACAGTAGTCTCACGCCCTGCCACCGCGGGCCGCGCCGCCCGTCAGCGCCGCCACAGCAGCCAGGCGGGCGGGCCCGCGCCGAGCACGACGTAGAACAGTGCGCTGTAGGCCATGACGCCGGCGCCGCCGAAGACGATGTCGCCGCCCGGTCCGCCGAGGGTCAGTACCGCGACGGTGGCCAGCCAGGTCCACAGCGGCAGCGCCGCGAGGCGGCCGGAATCGGTCCATTTCAGCGCGACCCATACCAGCGCCGAGTTCATGGCACCGACCAGCGCCGCGGTCAGCGGGAACGGGATGGCGCCGATGCGCAGGGGAAGGAACAGCGCGCCCATGATGGCGACGAGGACTCCGTCGAGCGCCAGGAGCGCGAGGACGAGGCCGCGGGTCAGGTCGGGATGCTGTCGAGCAGGCTGACCAGCGAGCCCACCACCCACTGGTAGTTGTCGAGGCGGTCCTGCCAGTGCTGCAGATTGGGGTCGAGGTCCGGGTCCATCAGAGTCCCTTCGGCGTCGCTGGATGACGGGAGCCTACCCCGTCCCGCCAGGGCTAAGCCAGATGCAGCCCGGCGAGTAGGTCGTCGCGCGGGCCGGGCTCGCCCGACACCAGGAGGTAGTGCTCCTCGGCGAGGATCGGCAACGCGATGGCGTTGGACAGCGCGAACGACCGGCCGTCGGGTGACACCGCGATCTGGGTGGCGTGTGCGCGCATCGCGGCGACTTTGGCGGCCATGCTGTCGGCCGCGTCGATGATGACGTCGATCCGGTCGTCGGGGTAGCCGAAGGGCACCTCGTCGATGGTGATCCGGGTCCAGTCGCCGGGCACCTCCCCCAGGTCCTGCAGGCCGGCGGCCATGGCGGTCGTCGACGCGACAGTCCAGAAGAACCGTGGCACCTGCCATTGCGCTGCGGCGACGGCGGCGGTGGTGACGCGGTGGGCCTGGATGTGGTCGGGGTGGCCATACCCGCCGTCGGGGTCGTAGGTGACCACGACGTGCGGGCGGAAGTCGTCGATGACGGCGGTGAGCGCACCGGTGGCGGCGGGGTCGGCGTCCACGAAGCGGGACTGTCGGCGCGGCGGGGTTCCGGCCATTCCGGAGTCGCGCCAGTGGCCGGGCCCGCCCAGGAAGACGGGTTCGCTGACGCCGAGCGCCTCGAGCGCCCGGGTCAGTTCGAAGATCCGATAGCCGCCGAGCTGATCGGCGTGGTCGACCGCGAGCTGCGCGTAGCGCTCGCCGATGACCTCGCCCTCTTCGCCGAGCGTGCAGGTGACCACACGGACGTCGGCGCCGCGGGCCACGTAGTGGGCGATGGTGCCGCCCGTGGTCAGGGTCTCGTCGTCCGGATGCGCGTGGACGAAGAGCAGGCGCGGACGTGTCCTCCCCGGCGTGACGGGTGCGCACACGTCAGCCTCACTTGCAGAGTTCGACGATCTGCTGACGCGTGGCGTCGCCCTCGCGGAGACGGGCGGTCTGCTGCGGATCGCTGTTGGGGACGTTGGCGAGTGCGTTGGCGCCGATGTCCTGCAGCGTGTTGCCGAACTTGCGCGCGGCTTCAGCCAGCTCCGAATCCACCTCGGAGTCCACGCTGTTGACCAGGTACTGACCGCCGCCGAGCAGCGCCAGGCGAGCATTGCCCGCCACCGCCGCCTGTGCGATCGGGTCCTGACCAAGGTTGTTGTTGGTCTGCAGCTGGACAGCCTTGGCGACGGTGTCGAAGGCGGTGCAGACGCGCTGCTTGGGATCACCCGGCAGCGTGGTGCCCGAAGCCGACGAGGACGAGTCCTTGCTCAGCAGCGACCAGGCCGACAGGGCGATGGCGACGACCGCCAGCAGCAGCGCCGCCGGCGCCAGCCACTTGGGGGCCGGGCGGTCTACCGCCACGGGCGTTCTCCCCACCGCCGACGTGGACGAGAGCTTGTCCTTGCCACCCCCGGTCGATGCGGCGGTCTCGGAGGTGCGATCTGCTTCATTGGAATCCGGCATGGGGTGATGATAACCGCCGTGGGCGCTGCGTCGTGGGCCGCATCTCCCCTTGCCGGGGGTGGAGAATCTGTTTGCTCGAAGGTCTGTCCCACCGTCACGGGGACACGCTATGGTGAGCGGTCAGGCCGGCCACCGGCCTGCACACATCGGCCAGCGACTAGAGAAAGATTGCGGTGACGAATTCCCCAGTGCCGTTTGAGAATTCGAGGCCATCTGAGAATTCGAGCCCACTACGGGCCGCGATGGCCCGCAGGCTGCTCCGCCGGGGCGAAGCCCGGGGAGAGATCGTCATTCCGGCCGTCCCGGGGATGCTCGACGAGTACGTCCAGATGTGCAGCAAGGTGTTCGCCACCGTCGGCTCGCCGTTCACTCCTGAGCAACTCGCGCATTTGCGGACCGCTCTGGAGAGCCAGCTGACGCAGGCCTACCAGGCGACGCAACGGTCGGACATCATCATCTCGTGGCACACCCCCGTCGGGACCGCGCTGAACTATCACATCCAGCCGCGTGCGAAGACCATCGCTGAGACCTACGACGACTGGATCGCCACCCGCGAACCTCCGCTGTTCGGCACCCAGCCCGACGCCCGGGTATGGGATCTGGCCAGCGAGGCAACCGATCCGAAACAGTTCTCGATCCTCGACATCGGCGCGGGCACCGGGCGCAATGCGCTCGCCCTGGCCCGTCGTGGCCACCCCGTCGACGTCGTCGAGGTCAACGAGAAGTTCGTCGACATGATCCGGCAGGAGGCGTCGCGCGAACGACTGAGGATGGGCCTGATCCAGCGTGACGTGTTCGCCACGTCCACCGAGGATCTCGACGACGACTACGACCTCATCCTGCTGTCGGAGGTCGTCCCCGAGTTCCGCACCGCCGACCAGCTCCGCACGCTGTTCCAGCTCGCGTCAGATTGCCTCGCCCCCGGCGGGCGACTCGTGTTCAACACGTTCATGGCGGCGCACAACTACACGCCCGACGAATCGGTCATCCAACTCGGTGAGCAGATGTACAGCCGCATCTTCACCTACGCCGAAATGGCCGCTGCCGTTGCGGATTTTCCGCTCGAGCAGGTCTCCGACGATTCCGTCTACGACTACGAGAGCACGCACCTGCCCGAAGGCGGGTGGCCCCCCACCGGCTGGTATCCCGAGTGGGTGACCGGACAGGACGTCTTCGCCCTGCCCCGCGAGCTGTGCCCCATCGACATGCGCTGGCTGGTCTATCGGAAGCAGGCCTGACCCACTCAGATTGTCGGCTCAGATGCTGAGCGACACGCCGGGCATGAACCGCTGATAGAGCGATGTCGCGACGGCCGCGACATCGTCGGTGAGCGGGTACATGTGCCGGTACTGCAACGCCTGCTTACCGATCAGCCCGAGCCGCTCGGCGAACGTGGGCATCCGGTACGGATCGAGCAGCGGCTGATTGAACGGTGCGCAATCGCCGCGCTGGAACTCGAAGGCGGCGCTGATCCGTGGCGCGGCACCCAGCCGGCTACCGCGCCCGCCCCAGTGCAGCACCGCCTGATTCCACGCCAGCAGGCTGCCGGCGGTGGCGGGCAGAGCCCGGATGTCCTGAGGGTTGTACACGACGTTGTTGCCCTCACCGTCCCAACGCCGTTCGATGAACCGCGGATCGCGGTGGGCGGGCAGGACGTACATGCAACCGTTGAGCGGCGTGGCGTCGGTGAAGGGCAGCCAGACGGTCAGCGTCTGCGGTGAATTGTCGTCATAGATGGTCGGCTGCACGCGGTCGCGGTGCGGACCCCAGCCGGCCGAATCCTCGTTGGGCTTGACGTGCCACACCCAGAAATCGGGCAGTGCGCGGTAGTCCTCACCGAGCGCGGTCGACAGAAAGCGTGAAAGGCTCTGGAAGGCAAGCCACATTTCGTCGTAGACGAACGCGAAGGGCAGCGGGATACCGCACTGGAACAGGGTCGACACCGCGTGGCGGATCGGCGCGATGCGGGCCTCGGGAAGCGCGTCGGCAACCTGGATGTAGCCCTCGCGGTTGAGGATCGGCACCAGATCCGCGGGGTCGCCGACTGCCGCCGGAGCCGCGAAGGCGTCGCCCTCGATCGACATGCCGGGGCACAGCTGCCGCCAGAATTCGCGCTGTTCGGCCTGCTGGGCGGAAAGCATGTTCTGCATGGGTTGATGATACCGCGGACGAGGCATGATCGGACCCCCGAATATCGGCCCTCAGCTGCGAATTCAGGCTGTCGAGAGAGCCGGAAACTAGCTATCGGGCGGCCCGTCCGGTAGAAGAAGGGGTGATGAACATGCATGCCCCCGGGCCGACCACTCAGGCGCAGTTGCGCGAAGCGATGGCTCGTCGGCTGTTTCGCCGCTCGATCTCCACGGGCGAGATCAGCCTGCCGGCTGCTCCGGGGATGATCGACGACTACGTCACGATGTGCCAAGACCTGTTCGCAGCGGTGGGCTCGCCGTTCACCCCCGAGCAGAGGGACCACCTCAGGACCGTGCTGCAGGGTCAGCTGGACCGCGCGTTCGAGGTGTCCCCGAGGTCGAACATCGTGATCACCTTCAACTCGCCGGTCGGCACGGCGCTGAACTACAACGTCAACGGCCAGTGGTGGACGGTGGAGGGCGCCTATGAGAACTGGATCAGCACGCGCAAACCGCCGTTGTTCGGCAACCATCCCGATGCCCGCATCGTGGCTCTGGCAGGAGAAGCGCCCGATCCCACAACGCATCACGTGCTCGACATCGGGGCGGGCACCGGACGCAACGCGCTGGCGCTGGCACGGCTGGGGCATCCGGTCGACGTCGTCGAGTTGACGCCGAAATTCGCCGACATGATCCGCACCGAGGCGGAGAACCAGATCCTGGAAGTGCGCGTGATCCAGCGCGATGTGTTCGAGACCCTCGACGACCTCCGGCAGGACTACCAGATGATCCTGCTGTCGGAGGTGGTGTCCGACTTCCGCTCGGTCCAGCACGTGCGCGGCCTGTTCCATCTCGCGGCGCACTGCCTGGCTCCCGGCGGCCGCCTGGTGTTCAACACGTTCCTGGCCAAAGCAGGCCACACGCCCGACCGCGCGGAGCGCGAACTCGGTCAGCAGATGTACACCAGCATCTTCACCTGGGACGAGATGAACGCCGCGGCAGCGGGTTACCCCCTCGAGCTGATCGCCAACGATTCGGTATACGACTACGAGAAGGCGAATCTGCCCGCGGATGCCTGGCCGCCGACGAGCTGGTACGCCGAATGGGTCTCCGGTCAGGATGTCTACGACGTGCCGCGCGAACAGTGCCCGATCGACATGCGCTGGCTGGTCTACCGGAAGAACGCCTGAGCGCTAGAAGACGATCGTCTGGTTCCCGTGCCGGATGACGCGGTCCTCGCAGTGCCAGGACACCGCGCGGGACAGCACCGCGCGCTCGACGTCCGCGCCGAGTCGCACGAGGTCGTCGACGCCGTGCCGATGGTCCACCCGGACGACGTCCTGTTCGATGATCGGACCCTCATCGAGCTCCGCGGTCACATAATGTGCGGTCGCGCCAACGAGTTTCACGCCCCGTTCCTTCGCGCGCCGGTACGGTGCGGCGCCGATGAAGGCCGGTAGGAACGAGTGGTGGATGTTGATCAGCGGACAACCCACCTCGTCGAGGAAGTGGGACGTGATGATCTGCATGTAGCGCGCCAGCACCACGAGATCGACGTTGCCGCGCAGTAGGTCGAGCATCCGGCCTTCGGCCTCTTCGCGAATGTCCTTGCGCGCCGGGATGTGAATGAACGGCACCCCGAACGGACGCACCTGATCGGCCAGGTCGGCATGGTTGGCGATCACCATTGCCACCGACATCTGCAGTTCGCCGCGGCGGTTGCGCCACAACAGATCCAGCAGGCAGTGGTCCTCCTTGGACGCGAGGATCGCGACCCGCTTGGGCTTGGCGGCCTCGGTCAGCTGGAAGTCGATTTCGAACTTCGTGGCGACCTCGTCGACGAACGACCGCTCCAACTCGTCGCGTGCGGCCGCCAGGCCGGGGAGATGAAAGATCGTGCGCTGCATGAAGGTTCCACCGGTCTGCTGGGTGGAGTGCTGATCCAGCGACACGATGTTGGCGCCTGCGCCGGCGAGGAAGGCGCTGACCGCGGCCACCAGGCCGGGGCGATCCGCGCAGCGCAGCAGCAGCCGGCCCATGTCCTTCACGGGTAACGACGTGTGCGCGGCCGGGTTCTGGCCCACGGTGCCACCCAGGACGTTCGCATCGGATCCGGCGGTCAAAGCACTCCCCCAATTCATGTCCGCACTGCGGGCCGAGCTTAGCGAACCCGCTTGCGTCGCTGCATGAGCGACGGTCCCACAACGCAGAACACCGGGCCCGCAATGGGCCCGGTGTCTGCATGTTCACTGCTTGTGCGGTGTCCCGGAGGTGTCGGTACTGGACACGACACCCCCGGGATGGATCCGCGTGGGATTCGCTAGAGAATCCCGGGAGGTGACGCTGGACTAGCCAGCGGTCACGCCGCCACCGGCACCGCCGGCGCCGCCCTTGCCAGCAGCGCCACCGGCGCCACCGTTCGCACCGGTCGCACCGTCGACACCGGCACCACCTGCGGTACCCGTGCCACCGGCCGCACCGGAGCCGCTGGCGCCACCGGCGCCACCCTTGCCACCGGTACCGGAAGCGCCACCGTTGCCGACGGCACCGTTGTTGCCACCCGCGGTGTTGACGCCACCGGCGCCACCGTTACCACCGGGGCCACCAGCGCCACCGGCGCCACCGGCGCCACCGGGGCCGGCCACGCCGCCACCGGTCAGGAACGGGATGAACCCGCCGCTGCCGGCCGCGCCGCCGCTGCCACCGTTGCCACCATCGGCACCGTTGCCACCCTTGCCACCGTTGCCACCGTCGCCGGCGTCGACTGCGCCAACGGCGCTGTTGCCGCCGGTTCCGCCGTTGCCACCGGCACCGCCGGCCGCGCCCGCGCCGCCCTTGCCGCCAGCGCCGCCGTTGCCGCCGAAGCCGAAGAAGAAGCCACCGGCGCCACCGGCGCCACCGTTCGCACCGTTGCCACCGGCCGCGGTGCTGTCGGCACCGTTGCCACCGTTGCCACCGTTACCGGCCGGGCCGACGCCGAGGGGAAGGGCGTCGCCGCCGTTGCCACCGTTGCCGCCGTTGCCGCCCAGGGCACCGTTACCACCGTTGCCACCGTTGGTGGCGGTAACGCCCGCGATACCGGGGATACCGTCGCCACCGTTGCCACCGTTGCCGCCACCCTCGCCGGCGTTGCCGCCGTTCTGGCCGAGGACGCCGTCGCCACCGTTCTGCACGCCAACACCGTTGGCGCCCGGAACCAGGTTCGGGAGACCCGTCGGGTTCCGGCCGTCACGACCGGCGCCACCGGCGCCGCCGTTGCCACCGTTGCCGAACAGGAACGAACCGTTGCCGCCGTTGCCGCCGTTGCTCGGATCGACCGGAGCACCGGTGGCGATGTCGTAGCCGCCGAAGCCGCCAGCGCCACCATTGCCACCGTCACCGAAGAAGAAGCCGGCGTTGCCACCGTTGCCGCCCGCGGTCCAGGACTTGGAGACCGGGTCGTACAGGGCCGCGCCACCGTCGCCACCGGAACCGATGAACAGGCCGCCGTCGCCGCCGTCCTGGCCGGGCAGGCCGTCCGCACCGTTGCCGATGAAGATGTTCAGGACCGGGATGGCACCGAAGATGTCGAGGAAGCTGTTCGAGATCGAGGTGACCGGCGCGAGCAGAGCCAGCGGCGAGCCGAAGGCGTCACCGAAGAAGGCCAGGCCCTCGAACTGGGTGGGAGCCGGAGCGAAGGCCGGAGCGGCCTGAGCGGCCGGGGCTGCGATGAGAGCCGCAGCGGGTGCGCCGAGAACGAGGCCGGCACCACCGATGGCGGCAGCGGTCGCGAGAAGCGGACGCTTGGTTGAGTTGGACATGTAGTTCATCCCCCTTACGGATGAGAGCTGCTTGATGAGCACCAGCAACGTAGCACCGGCGCCTTCTCGGATGCACCTACTTTCGAGGCCCGACGGCCTAGATCGTTGCAACCGAAACTAGTTGAAGTTTCCTCATGCAACGAGATACTGAGAGACCTGAACATTGCTGACAGGTTCGTCTCAGTGTCGGGTTTTCTAGAGAACTGCAGTTCAGAGCGTTGTGGGTGTGATGCGTGTGATGATGCTGTGATCTCTGGTGAGAGCGCACGGACTGCCTACGTCAGCAGCTTCTCAGGCTGCACTCAGCTTTCAAATTCGCCTGCGCGCTATCTGAACCCCCGGTGAACGGCTCGGTCCTTGAGCGTGAAACGACTTTCTGCCCGATTCCTGACCCTGCAGTAGCAAACCGCTCACAGCGGGCCGCCGGGTTGTTCATCCGGCGCGGCAGCTGTCGGGGTTTGCAGTGTGACTCCACTTACACCCAAAGAGCAGGTCAGCGGCATGTCACACCACTGGGACGGCATCGCTATGTCGTCTCGCCTGCAAGGACCGGAGCGCGACGACCTGGAACGCAGCCCCGTATCGGTAGCTTCTCAGGCTCCTATTAGGCTAAAGTTAAGCGATTCAAAGCCTCGGAGGGGAAGGCATCATGCTTCGCACCATCAGCCCGTTCCTGGTGACAGGACTCGTGCTGGCCGGTGGCGCGACCGTGGTGGCCAACCCGTTGGTCGCCGCTCCTTCCGATGTCCGCGTCTCCGTGTCGGACATGGCGACCGGTGGGCAGCCCCTCGACATCCTCGATCCCGTCTTCCTCGAGTCGATCGGGGCGATGCGGACCGGATGGCCGACCGCGGTCGCCACTCTCGACGCGTTGATGGCGGATCTGGCGGAGAACCCCACCTCGGTCAGCCCCCAGGTGCTCGCCGAGGCGCTGCAGCGGGTGGCCGAGATCCCGCCTGCGACCGAGGGGATGCCTCGCGACGAAGCCCACGAGGCCGCTCGACTCGCTGCTCCGGAGTCCGTCAGCGACCCCACCGAGAGCGCCGTGGTCGTCATGCGGGCGTTGGCCAATCTCACCAGTGGCATCAACGAGGCGGCGAACACGCTGGTTCAGCAGGTCACCATGACGCCGGCCCTGATCCTCGCCCTGACCGAACAGGTCATCAGCGGGGAACTCACGCCGACCGAAGCGCTGCGCCGTCTCATCAACGCACCCTTCGGCGGTCAGGCCGTCATCACCGGCGACGAGCGGATCGACGCGGTGTTCCAGAACAGCGTGCTGTGGCCGATCATCGATGCCATCAACTCCACGGCGAGCCCGTCCGTCGAGACCGGGGCCGGAGCGGCCCAGGAGCCCAGTTCCGGCGTCACCCGCGAGGCGCCTTCTGACGACACGTCCACCACCGCCGCGCAGGACCGCAACGCTCTCGAGCGTGAGGGAACCGCCGAGGACACGGGTTCGCGGGAAACCGCGACCGCCGCTGCCCCGCAGCAGCCGGCACTGCAATCCGGTGACGAATCGGCCGATCCGACGCAGCCGGCCCAGGTCCCGGCCACGGGCGGCGACACGCCCGGGTCACCCGCCTTCGAGAGCGACACCACCGGCGGCCTCCGGGACCAGATCCGCCAGGTCTTCGACCAGCTCGGTGACACCGTCAAGCGGCTGACGGGTCAGGATGACACCGGGCAGGACACCGACTACACCCCGGTCGTCCCGCAGCCCGGCCGCGACAGCGTCGGCGATGACGGTGGCTCGAGCGACGACGGCGGCGACGACGACGCACCCCCCAGCGGAGTCGGCCGCTAGGCCGACCGCAGCACCGGAACAACTGACACTGCGCGGATGAGCCGGAGAAACCTGGAGTTCTCCTGCGCCGTCCTTCTCATAGGGATCATCGCCGGCCTGGCCGGTATGGCGACCACGCTGCTCCTGCACGCCGTCGAGCACCTGGCGTACGCATACTCCTTCGGCACTCTGCTCGACGGCGTCGACAGCAGCAGCCCGGTCCGGCGAGTGCTGGCGCCGACCATCGGCGGCGCGCTCGCCGGTCTCGGCTGGTGGATGCTCAGACGGCGCACGGCGGTGCCGGAGTTGGCCGGAACCATCTCGCAACGCCGCCCGATCCCCCGCATCGCCATGTCTTTGGACGCCGCGCTGCAGGTACTCCTCGTCGGCTCCGGCGCATCGCTCGGTCGGGAAGGCGCACCGCGCCAGCTCGCCGCCGCCGGCGGCGACGCCGCCACCTCCCGCCTTTCACTCACACCGCGTGACCGCGAGATCCTGCTCGCCTGCGCCGCAGGTGCGGGCCTGGCGGCGGTCTACAGCGTTCCCCTCGGCGGCGCGCTGTTCGCAGCGAAGATCATGCTGGACACCTGGCATCCGCGAGCGCTCGGCACCGCACTCATCACCTCGAGTCTCGCCGTAGCGGTCGCCGCGCCGGTCACTCATCTCGAGACACCGCTGGACTGGCCGGACCCGTCGCTGTCGGTGCTGCTGACGGTGCTCGCGGTGCTGCTCGCCCCGCTGGCCGTCGGCGTCGGCGCCGCGTTCAACCGGCTGATGACCACGGCCCGTCCCGCCAGAGCGGTCACCTCGTGGACCCTCGTCCCGGCGGTGGCGACCGCCGGACTGCTGGTCGGGATCTGCTCGCTGTGGTGGCCCGAACTGCCCGGAAACGGCAAGAGTGTGCTCGAGGTGAGCCTGAACAGTGGGATCGGCCTGGGTTCGGCCGCCGCGATCCTGCTCCTCAAACCGCTGCTGACCGCGGCGTACCTGAAGGCCGGAGCGGTCGGAGGCATGCTCACCCCGGCGCTGGCAACCGGAGCCGCGGCGGGTGCCCTGGTGGCGCTGGCGATCAACACCTGGACCCAACAGTCCGTCAACGTCCCCGCGGTGTCGCTGCTGTGCGCTGCCGGCGTGCTGGCGATCACGCAGCGCGCTCCGCTGTGGGCCGCGTTCTTCGTCTGGGAATTGGCCAGGCCGCCCTGGTGGCTGCTGATCGTCTTCATGATCGCGGCCGTCGCGGCGGATCGGCTCCACCGGTTGTGGCGCCTGCGCGTCACCTGATCACTGGGTCAGATCATTGGGACGACTTGACCCAGCTGCCGGCATCTCCGACGATCCCGACCGGCACCGCCCCCGTGAGGTTGACGTTCCGGACACTGGGACCGGCGGCGACGATCGTGGTGTCCTGCAGGATCGGCAATACCGTCGCCATGTTCCACAGCCGCGGTTCGACGGCGTCGATCACCTCGGCGATCGGCTCCCGGCCGTCCAGCGCGGCGTCGATCCTGGGCTGAATGCTGCGGTCGCAGACTCCGGTGATGTTGCTCGGTGCCTGCACCAGTTCGTCGGATTCCGGAGCGGGGCTCGGCGTGGGGGGCGTGGTGGTCGGGGGCAACGGCGGGGTCGGTGTCGGCGTGGACGGCGTGCTCGGCGTCGGTGACGGATCGCCGTCGGGGGGCGGGCTTGCCGGCGCGGTCGCCACCGGCGTCGCCTCCAGCGCCGGACACCCGTACCGGGAGGCGAGCGCCGTCGCGAGGTCTCCCCCGGCGTGATGCCAGCCCACGACCGCGTCCACCCGGTTCTCGACCAGCGCCTCGCTGTAGAGCGTCACCGGGTCCAGTGCCAGTACCGAGGCGTCGATGCCCACGTTCCGCAGTTGATCAGCGGCGGTGTTGGCCACCGCGACCGACGTCGGATCGTTCGCGGCCACCCCCAATACCAGTGTCAGCGGCACACCGTCCTTGCTGATCTGCCCCCGGCTGGTCCCCGGCCCCGGCACCGGATTCTCCGTCGGCCGGTAGCCCGCGTCGGCGAGCATCGCCAGCGCCGCCTCGGTGCCCATCGCCGGCGGCGCCGTCGGGACGTACCCCGGATCGGACGGGGACCGTACCTGCGCCTGCGCCAGGGTGACGGTGTTGTCGTCGCCCGCGCCCACCGAGGCCAGCAGATCCACGTCGAGCAGACCCAGAATCGCCCTGCGGACGGCGGTGTCGGCGAGCTTGGGCTGCTGACCACGCAACGTCACCTGCAACACCCTCGGCGTCACGATCCGGGCGGTCCGCACATCGGGGATTGCGCTGAGCTGCGCGAAAGTCGCCGCGCCACCGTGGATCTGGGCCACCTGGGTGTCGCCGTTGCGGATCGAGTCGGCCAACGCCGCCGGGGCGCCGCCGCGGCGGAACAGCACGAGGTCGGGTTTCGCGGGAGCGCTCCAGTAGCGGTCGTTGCGCGCCAGCAGGATCTCGTCGCGTTGCGGGTCGATGCTCTCGACCCGGAATTGCCCGCCGGTGACGGGCATCGCCTGCGCCAGGCCCGCCCCGAATCCCCCCGGCACGTCCTTGACGATGTGGGCGGGCAGGATGTTGTTGAACAGCTCGCGCCAGGCCGGATACGGCTGCGCGAACGTGACGACAACCTGTTTGGCACCGCCCACCGACTGCACGCCGGTGATGAGGTCGTAACCCGCGGGGTCCACCACGCCGGGGTGGCTGACCATCTGCCGCCACAGATACCAATAGTCGTCGGCGCCGATCGGCGCGTTGTCGGTCCACTGCGCCTCGGGCCGGATCTTGTAGGTGACCGTGAACGGGTTCTCGCTGGTCACCTCGGCCGACTCGAGCAGCGTCGGATCGAGTTCCCAGCGCGATCCGGTGGGCGTCGCGGGATCGGGGACCGGCCGGAACGAACTCGGCAGCACCAGGGCCGCGATCGCGGCGTTGACCGGCGACTGGTCCGACAGCAGGTGGGGGTTGAAGCCCGGCCCGATCGAATCGATCGCCACGATGATCTGCGTGGCCTTGACCGGAGGCGGCGGAGTGGACTCCGTGGTCTCGGTGCTCTGCGGGGCCGGCGGGGGGCTGACGGTGCAGCCGCCCAGCATCAACGCAGGAACCGACACCAGCGCCCCGGCCATCAGGCTGAAGCGGCGGGAGCGGATCGGCACGCCCCTCAGCGTATCGGCAGCTATCCGCGCGCCTTTGCCCGCGAGCGGGCGCGGCCGCGCAGCGTCGCGTCCAGTTCCACCTTGCGCACGCGGACGATCTCCGGGGTGACCTCGACGCACTCGTCCTCGGCGCAGAACTCCATCGCCTGCTCCAGACCCAGCTCCAGCGGCCGGGCCAGCGTCTCCATGACGTCGGCGGTCGACGACCGCATGTTGGTCAGCTTCTTCTCGCGGGTCACGTTCACGTCGAGATCCTCGGCGCGCGGATTGATCCCGACGACCTGACCCTCGTAGGTGTCCTGCCCCGGTTCGACGAAGAACTGGCCGCGATCGGAGAGCTGGATCATGGCGAAGGGTGTGACCGACCCGGTCCGGTCGGACACCAGCGAGCCGGTGTGCCGGGCCCGGATCTCGCCGGCCCACGGCCGGTACCCGTCGAAGACCGCGTTGGCGATGCCGGTGCCGCGTGTCAGCGTCAGGAAGTCCGTCCGGAAGCCGATCAGCCCGCGGCTGGGCACGATGAAGTCCATCCGCACCCACCCCGCGGCATGGTTCGTCATCTCCTCCATGCGGCCCTTGCGCGCCGCCATGAGCTGCGTGATGGCCCCGACGAACTCCTCGGGACAGTCGATGGTCATGGCCTCGAAGGGTTCGTGCAGCTTGCCGTCGATCGTGCGGGTGACCACCTGCGGCTTGCCGACGGTCAGCTCGAAGCCTTCGCGGCGCATCTGCTCGACGAGCACGGCCAGCGCGAGCTCACCGCGGCCCTGGACCTCCCAGGCGTCGGGGCGGCCGATGTCGACGACCTTGATCGACACGTTGCCGATCAGCTCGCGATCCAGCCGGTCGCGGACCATGCGGGCGGTCAGCTTGTGGCCGGACACCTTGCCGGCCAGCGGCGAGGTGTTGGTGCCGATGGTGACCGAGATTGCCGGCTCGTCGACGGTGATGCGCGGCAGTGCGTGCGCATGTTCGGGGTCGGCGAGGGTGTCACCGATCATGATCTCCGGCAGGCCCGCCACCGCGACGATGTCGCCGGCGACCGCCTCGTCTGTCGGGTTGCGTTCGACGCCCACGGTCGCCAGCAGTTCGGTGATCTTGGCGTTGGTCACGACGGGCACGCCGTCGACCTCGCGCATCCACGCCACCTGCTGCCCCTTGCGCAGCCGTCCGTTGTAGATGCGGATCAGTGCCAACCGGCCCAGGAACGCCGACGCGTCGAGGTTGGTCACCAGGGCCTGCAGTGGCGCCTCGGGATCGCCGGTGGGCGGCGGGATGTGCTCGAGCAGCACATCGAACAGCGGGTCGAGGTTCTCGCCGTCGGGGTTCTCCCCGTTCGCCGGTTGCGACGTGCTGGCGATACCCGCGCGACCGGAGGCGTAGAGCGTTGGCAGGTCGAGCGCCTTCTCCGCGGCGGCCTGCGCCTCGTCGTCGAGATCCGACGCGACGTCGAGCAGCAGGTCGTGGCTCTCGGAGACCACCTCGGCGATGCGGGCGTCGGGCCGGTCGGTCTTGTTGACCACCAGGATCACGGGCAGATGCGCGGCGAGCGCCTTGCGCAGCACGAAGCGGGTCTGCGGCAGCGGTCCCTCGGAGGCGTCGACGAGCAGCAGCACCCCGTCCACCATCGACAGGCCGCGCTCGACCTCACCACCGAAGTCGGCGTGGCCGGGGGTGTCGATGACGTTGATGACCGTCTTGCGTCCGTCGGCGTGGTGGCGGTGCACGGCCGTGTTCTTGGCCAGGATCGTGATGCCCTTTTCCTTCTCCAGGTCACCGGAGTCCATCAACCGCTCGACGGCGTCGTCACCACGATGGGTCAGCGCACCGGACTGCCGCAGCATCGCATCGACCAGGGTCGTCTTACCGTGATCGACGTGGGCCACGATGGCCACGTTGCGAAAGTCATTTTGCAAATCCACGTCAGCAAGTGTGGCAGTGCGGCTCACCGATCGCGAAATGCAGCAACGTACGCCACACCCGCCCCGGGCCCGCGCGTCAGCCGTCATGGCACAGTAGGACCGCCCCGAACGCCGATAGGAACCCCGCCGCCGACGTGAAGACCACGGACTACGCCAAGATTAAGGCGAAGAAGAAGTGCTGCCGCAGCAAGCCGCGCTGCAAGCGTTGCCCGCTCGTCGTGCACAAGGTGCTCAAGGCCGAACACATGGGCATCCGGGGTAAGGAACTCGACAAGGTCTTCAAGCGCGCGCGCAAGACCTGAACTGCGCGAACACACTCACCTACCAGCGCTGCGGAGTATCCTTCGACGTATCCGTCGGATCTTCTCGGCACGTTTTGGAGGTTCCCGATCATGACGGTTTACGAGGCGCTCACCATCGCCCTGATCATCCTGCTGGCGGCGGTCACGACCGTCGCGATCTACCTCGGAATGATGAACTGGATCGGCGCCGCCTATGTGGTGCGGTGTGCGGGCTGTCATCATCTGACGGTCGCGTCGGCCAACGAGCCGCAGCCGTCGTGTCCGCACTGCCGTCACCCCGCGTTGATGCACCCGCTGTATTCGGCACATCATCTGCGCGGCCAGAAAGTGCGGGTCGTCGGCGACCGGCTGCGGTACTAGGCGAGTTCCCGCGTGAGCGCGGGCAGCCACGCACGGTCCGCCGGCACCCACGGCAGCCCGTCGAGTTCGGCCGCACGAACCCACCGCAACTCCCGGTGGTCGATCGGGCGCACCTGTCCCCCGGTGCGGGTCACCAGATAGGCGCGCAGCACCGCACCCCCGGTCAGCGCGATGTCGTCGCCGAGACGAGCCCCCACGGTCACCTCGATGCCCAGCTCCTCGCGCAGTTCGCGCACCAGCGCGTCGGCGTCGGACTCCCCCGCGGCCGCCTTGCCGCCGGGCAGCTCCCACAGTCCCGCCAGGTCCGGGGGGCGTGCGCGCTGGGCCACCAGCAGCGCTGAATGCTCGATCAGCGCACCGGCGACCACAATCCGGTCAGACATCGTCGGTGACGGTATACCGTCGAGACCATGGCCGTGTTAACTGACGAACAAGTCGACGCCGCACTGCCCGATCTGGACGGCTGGGAGCGCGCCGACGGCGCACTGCGCCGCTCGGTCGACTTCCCCGCCTTCCTCGACGGCATCGACGCCGTACGGCGGGTGGCCGAGCAGGCCGAGCGCAGGGACCATCACCCGGACATCGACATCCGCTGGCGCACTGTGACTTTCAGTCTCGTCACGCATTCCGAGGGTGGTATTACCGAGAAAGATCTTCAGATGGCGCGGGACATCGACGGGATCGTCGGCCGATAGCCGCCACCCAACCCAGGGTCAGCAGCGTCGCCACGAGATAGACCAACCCCGCCCAAGCCAGATACCAGGGACGCCCGATCTCCCAGATGGTCGGCTGAGCGAAGCTGAGCAGCCACGGCACCCCGACCAGGGTGAGGACGAGCCAGCTCCACCGCACCACACGCGCGCCCGGCTGATCACGAAACTGCCCATGCCACAACCAGATCAGCAGCGGCAGCAGCCAGACCCAGTGATGGGTCCAGGAGATCGGCGAGAGCAACAGCCCGAACAGCTGAACGATCAGGATGGCGCCCAGCCGGTCTTTGCTCCCGCCGATCGCGCGCCAGGCCGCGATCGCGAGCGCGGCGGTCACGACGATGCCCAGCACCACCGCGACCCCGTATCCGGCGTCGTGACCGAGCAGTCGTGACACGCCGCCGCGCCACGACTGGTTGAACGACGTCCCGATCGGGCCCACCCGGTCGGCGTCGCCGAGCAGTTCGGTGAAGTACCTGCTCCCGGCCGGACCGACTACCAGAACCGAAACACCCACGGTGGCAAAGAAAACGACGGCGGAGAACACCGCGGCGCCCCACCGCCGGGCGCCCACGAAGTACAACCCGGCCACCGCTGGGGTCAGCTTCACCCCGGCCGCCAGTCCGACCAGCAGACCCGACAGCCACCAGCGCGCACTCAGGACCGCCCACAGCACCGCGAGCACCAGCGCGACGTTGACCTGCCCGTAGTCGAAGGTGCTGCGTAGCGGTTCGAGCCAGATGCCGACGGCCGTCCACAGCATCGCTGTCCGGCGGTCACCGGAAGTCCCCAGCAGGCGCTGACTGAGGCGGACCACACCGTAGAGCGCCGCGATGATGCCGATCTGCCAGCAGAACGCCAACACGCCGAACGGCAGCAGGGTGAGCGGAGAGAAGACGACCGCGGCGAACGGCGGATAGGTGAACGGCAGCGGGAAATCCGGCGTCTGCTCGGCGTAGACGTAGTCGTACAGCGTGCCCGGCTGACCGAGCGCCTCGGCGCCGCCGACGTAGACGTGCAGGTCGACGAAATTCGCCCCGTTGGGCGCCAGGTAGGTCCAGGCCAGACGGGCCGCGATACTCACCACGAGCAGTAGCGGGCCGGCCGCGGCCAGCCGGCGCACAGGACCCGGTGTGCGCGTCGAGGCGTCGGGCAGGGCGTCGGGTGAGGTGTCTATCCGCCCGACTCTACTGAGCCGCCCGTTCCGGTCTCCTTCGTCATTCACTTCCGTAACGACTCTATAAATGCCACAGCTGTCACTTGAGTAACACCAGTAACTGCGTAGCTTCGGGCGTAGACGTGCCCTCAAAGGATTGGGAGATCCATGAAGCTTCACAGGAAAATGCTCGCTACCAGCATGATCGCCGCAGCAGGAGCGGTTCCGCTCGCCGTGGTGCTCAGCACGACCGCAGCGGCGCAGCCCGCTCCGACCCCTCCGGTTCCGGCCATCCCGTTCCTGGACCAGCTCGGCAACGCGCCGGCGCTGCTGCAGAACCTGGCCAGCGCGCTGGCCCCCGCCGGATCGGCGACCGGGGTGAGCCCGGCGGCCGCCACGGCACCGGCGCCGGGTGCGACCGCATCGATCACGCTGCCGCAGACTCCTGCGGTCACCTCGCCGGTCGGCAGCCCGTCGACGCTGCCGGGCATGCCGGGTGCGGCGGCCGCCAATCCGCTCGCGGCGCTCATGCCCGCTGGTTCGGCGCTGTCCAGCCTGCTGCCCGCAGCGACGCCGGCGACCACGCCGGCACTGCCGGTGCTGCCGGCCGCGACCGGTGGACCGGCGCCGAGCCTGCCCATGGGAACGATCTTCCCGGTCTCCGCTCTGCCCTGACCCTGAATCACCGCGCTCTACCACTCGAGGAGTGACATGTCTTCGGCTCGGACGTTGATGAGGACCACGGTTGCGGCCGGTGCGTCGGTGGCACTGCTGTTCAGCAGTGCACCGGCGCAGGCGCAACCGGCGCCGGCCCTACCGATCGATGCGCAGCAGGCGCCCGGACTGCCGGCCATGGAAAGCCTCGGCCCGGTGATCCAGCAGGCGGCGGCGGATCCGAACAACGCCGCGTCGATGCTGATGGCGGCGGCGGCCGCGTTCGTCGGCGACACGGCGGCGCCGACGTCATCGCGCGACATGGCGTCGGCGGTCAACTCTTTCGTGGCGGATCCGGCGGCGCATGTGCCGGCTCCCGGCGCGGGTCCCGGCATGGAGGCGCATCTACCGGCGGGCGTGAATCCGGCGTATGCCGTCGGACCGGTGGCCGAGGGTGTGGTCGATCAGCAGCACCTGCCTGCGGCGGCGGTGCCCGGCCCGGCTCCGGCACCGGGGCCGACGCCCGCGGCGGCACCCGCCGCCGCACCCGCTCCCGGCGCTCCGGCACCGGCGGCGGCCCAGGCGGCACCCGCTCCGGCACCGGCACCCGGCGCGGCGCCGGCGGCCGCACCCGGCCCGCCGGGATTCGCCCCGGACAGCCCGCCGACGCAGGACTTCATGTATCCGTCCATCAGCAACGGATGCCTGAAGGACGGCGGAAACGTACTGGCCACGGCGATCTCGGTGGCCGGACCGGCGAAGATCCCGCTGCCCGGCCCCGGCCCGGGTCAGACCGCCTATGTGTTCACCGCGGTGGGCACGCCGGGGCCTGCCGCCGAGCAGAAGCTGCCGCTGAACGTGACGTGGGTGAACCTCACCACCGGCAAGTCGGGCAGCGCCGCGCTCAAGCCGCGCTCGGACATCAACCCCGAGGGTCCGACGACCTTGACCGCGATCGTCGACACCGGATCCGGCAGCATCATGTCGACGATCTTCGGCCAGGTGACCACCACCGAGAAGCAGTGCCAGTTCATGCCGACGATCGGCTCGACGGTCGTGCCCTGATCTGTCGCACAGAAAATCCCCGGTCGCCCTCAGGCGGCCGGGGATTTTTTCGTCGGCGAACCGGCCTCAGTAGGCCATGAACAGGATGGCGTCGCGGTCGTAGTCGCGGCCGGGATGCACCTCGGACAGATGCGCCTGCGCCTTCTCGACGAGGTCCTCCTCGTCCTTACCGGTGATGGCCTCGCCGCACGGGCAGTTCAGATGTGTCTTCATGCCATCACCATATGCACCGAACGACATGTGAGCCAGGGCGATTGCCGATCTTGCGACCGATCAGGCCTTGGCCGCCTTCGCGGCGGCCTTCATCTGCTTCTTGTACGACCGGACCTTCTCCAGCGACCCGGCGTCGGTCACATCGGCCACCGAACGGTAGGAGCCGTCGGTGCCGTAGTCCCCGGCCGTCTCGCGCCACCCCGGCGGTGTCACACCGTATTGCTTGCCGAGCAGGGCCAGGAAGATCTTCGCCTTCTGCTCACCGAAGCCGGGCAGCGCCTTGAGCCGCCGCAACACCTCGGCGCCGTCGGGATCGCCCGCAGTCCACAACGCTGCGGCGTTGCCCTCGTACTGGTCGACGATCGTCTGCGCCAGCGCCTGGATGCGCTTGGCCATCGACCCCGGAAACCGGTGCACCGCAGGGGTGGTCGCGCACAGTTCAGCGAAGGCGTCCGGATCGTGTTCGGCGATTCGGCGGGCGTCGACGCCGCCCATCCGGTCGGCGATCTTCTTGGGCCCGCCGAAGGCGACCTCCATCGGGATCTGCTGGTCGAGCAGCATGCCCACCAGCAGAGCGAACGGATTGGCCTCCAGCAGCGCGTCGGCCGCCGGATCCTGGACAAGCTGCAGTTTCGCCACGCCACCAGTTTAAAGTGGCCCGAAACCACGAGGTGAGATGTCGGGCGAGCTGGCGATAGTCCTGGCGGCGGTGCTGATCTGCGCAGCGGTGGCCGCCGCGGTGATCGTCGTGCGCACCCGCCGCGTGGTCGCCACCCCCACTGAGCGTGCGGTGCACGCCGCTCTGCACACCGCGTCGCTGGCCGCCCGGGCCCTGCGCCGGGGGCTCGACGCCGAGTCGGCCGAGTCGGCGGCGCCGTTCCTGCGTGGCCTCACCGGCACCGAGGGTGTCGCGCTGTTCGACGCCGACGGCCATCTACTCGCCCAGGACCCGCGCGACGACGGCATCTGGGACACATCGGTTTCGGGTTTGGCGGCGGGCACCGCACAGGAGTCGATCGCCGGCGAGCGCCGGGTGCTCAAGAAGGTCGCCGGCTCGTCGGTCATCGCCCAGCCGCTCCAAGCCGACAATGGAGACCTGCTCGGCGTGCTCACCGTCGTCACCGCGCGCGATCCCGGACCCGGCATGCTCGGCGCCGTCGGCGAAGTGGCCCGTTACGCCGCAAGCCAACTCGAGCTCGCCGAACTCGACGCCTCGCGCGCACGGTTGGACCGCGCCGAGGTGCTGGCACTGCGCGCCCAGATCAGTCCGCACTTCGTCTACAACGCGCTGAACACCATCGCCTCGTTCGTCCGCACCGACCCCGACCGGGCCCGCGAGCTCATCCTCGAGTTCGCCGACTTCACCCGCTATTCGTTCCGCACGGCCGGGCAATACACGACCCTCGCCGAGGAGCTGCGCAACATCGACCGCTATCTCACCCTCGAACGGGCCCGCTTCGGCACGTCGCTCACCGTGCGCCTGCAGGTGGCCCCCGAGGTGCTCAACGTCGTGGTGCCATTCCTCGCGCTGCAGCCTCTGGTGGAGAACGCCGTGCGGCACGGCTTCGCGGGCCGGGGCGGCGGTTCGGTCGAGATCGTGGCCCGCGACGAGGGCTCGGACTGCATGATCACCGTCGAGGACGACGGCGTCGGGATGGATCCGGAGGCGTTGCGCGCAGGACCGGGCGACGCGCTCGGCGCAGACCCCGGGTCCGGACCCGCGACGACGCATACCGGTGCGCACGTCGGGCTCACCAATGTGGACCATCGTCTGCGAGCCGCGTTCGGCAACGACTACGGTCTGGTGGTCGAGACGGCGATCGGCGCGGGCACCAAGGTCGTCATGCGGGTGCCGAAGTTCCGGTCGGGCGTGCGGGCCAGCGGAGGCGCAGTGCGATGAAGGTGTTCGGATGAAGGCACAGTGACCGCCACCCTGTCGGTCCTCGCCGTCGACGACGAGGCCCCTGCCCTCGACGAGCTGGCGTATCTGCTGGGCCGCCATCCGGCCGTGGGCGAGGTGGTGCAGGCCGGCGACGCCACGGCCGCACTGCGAGAACTCAACCGCCGCACCATCGACGCGATCTTCCTCGACATCAACATGCCCGGCCTGTCGGGCCTCGAACTGGCAGGCATCCTGGCCAACTTCGCGCACCGGCCTGCCGTGGTGTTCGTGACCGCGCATGACGACAAGGCGGTGGCCGCATTCGACGTGGGCGCCGTGGACTATCTCCTCAAACCGATCCGGCAGGACCGCCTCGACGAGGCCGTGCGACGGGTGAGCGCCGCGCGTTCGGCCGAATCGCAGATGCCCGAGGATCCGGAATCCGACGTGATCCCCGCCGAACTCGGCGGCATCACCCATCTGGTGCCGCGCGACACGATCAGCTGGGTCGAGGCGGAGGGTGACTACGCCAGGCTGCACTCCGCATCGGGTTCGCATCTGGTCCGGATACCGTTGAGCGCGTTGGAGACCCGATGGCGTGACCACGGCTTCCAGCGCATCCACCGGTCGTATCTGGTCTCGCTGCGCCTGGTGACGGGTCTGCGCACCTGCGACGGCGCGGTGCTGGTGCGGCTGCGGGCCAACGGGGCCGCACCCGCCGTCGAGTTGCCGGTGAGCCGGCGGCAGGCCCGCGAGCTGCGCGACCGGCTGGTGCGCGATCCGATGCGCCACCTCAAACCCGCGGGCGCCGGTGATGAGTGAACCCGAACGGCCGCACCGCGAACGCATCGTGCTCGCTCACCGGCGCGGCGCCCGCATGGTGCGCACGCGTGTCGAGGTGCAGGAGCAGACCCAGGTGGGCGACGCGCTGGTGCGGGGTCTGGTCCGTGCCCAGCTCGGACTCGCGCTGCGGCTGGCCGCCGTCGTCGTCGGAGCGGTCGCGGCGATTCCGTTGCTCAACGCGGCGTTCCCCGACCTGGCCGCGCTGACTGTCCTCGGGGTCCGGCTCAACTGGGTGGTTCTCGCCGTGCTGGTCTATCCCCTGCTCTACGGTGCGGGTCGGCTCTACGTGCGACTGGCCGAGCAGGCCGAACGCGATTTCGTGCGCGTGGTCGACGGCGAACCGTGACCGGCTCACCCCTGACGGCCGCGGCGCTGCTCGCCGCCGCAGTGGCCACCGTGGTGATCGGCACATACGGAGTGCGTCTGTCCCGGACCACGTCGGACTTCCTCGTCGCGTCGAGGACGGTGGGCCCGCAGTGGAACGCCGCCGCGATCTCCGGCGAATATCTCTCGGCGGCATCGTTTCTCGGTGTCGCCGGCCTGATCGCCAAATACGGCGCCGACGCACTGTGGTATCCCGTCGGCTTCACCGCGGGCTATCTGGGGCTGCTGTTGTTCGTCGCCGCGCCGCTGCGACGGTCGGGCGCCTACACCGTTCCGGACTTCGCGGAGTTCCGGCTCGGTTCGCCGCGGCTGCGCAAGGTGGCGATGGTCGTCGTCATCGTGATCTGCGTGGTCTATCTGGTACCTCAGTATCAGGGTGCGGGCCTGGCACTCAAGACGCTGCTCGGCATGCCGGTGTGGGTCGGGCCGGTGGTCGTGGGCGTCATCGTGATCGCCAACGTCGTCGCCGGCGGCATGCGGTCGATCACCTTCGTCCAGGCGTTCCAGTACTGGCTGAAGCTGACGGCTGTCGCGGTGCCCGCGATCGCGCTGGTGGGCCTGTTCGCCGCTGACCGCGGTGAGCTCGGCGGACCGTTACCGCCCACGATCGAACGGCAGACCACCGTCACCATCGAGACCGACGTCGTCGTGCAGGTGACCGAGCCGGCCGGCATCACCGTCACCGGCAACCTGGACGGCGCCGAGGTGATCGCCGCGCCCATCGCGGTGCCGGGTGAACACCGCCTCACCGCGGGCAGCAGCATGACGCTGGCCGGCGGTGCGGCCACCCCGGTCCTCGCCGGCACCCCCGCCGCAGGCGCTGACTGGATCGCCTCGGGCGGCGGGCTGGGCGGCGGACACCCGCTGTACCAGGTGATGTCGATCATCGTCGCCACATTCCTGGGCACCATGGGGCTGCCACATGTGCTCGTCCGGTTCTACACCAATCGCGACGGCCGGGCGGCACGCCGGACGGCACTGGCGGTCATCGCGCTGCTCGCGCTGTTCTATCTGTTCCCCACCCTGCTCGGAGTCTTCTCCCGGCTCTATGTGCCGCAACTGCTGATCACCGGAACCGCCGACGCCGCGGTCCTGCTGGCGCCCGGCGCGGCCATCGGCGGACCGTTCGGCCAGCTGCTGGCCGCACTCGTCGCCGCCGGGGCGATCGCCGCGTTCCTCGCGACGTCGTCGGGCCTGCTGGTGAGCATCGCCGGGGCGCTGGCCACCGACGTGCTCCGCGGGCGGGTGCGCGACTTCCGGCTGGCCGCGGTGGTCGGCGGTCTGATCCCGATCCCGTTGTCCCTCGTCGTCTCCGGGCTGGAGCTGTCCCGCAGCGTCGGCCTGGCATTCGCGGTCGCGGCGTCCACGCTGTGTCCGCTGCTGGTGCTGGGCATCTGGTGGCGCGGCCTGACGGCGGCCGGCGCGGCATGCGGTCTGATCGTCGGCGGCGCCGCGTCCGCGGTGGCGGTGACGCTCGCGATCACCGGGGTGGTCGACGAGCGCGCGCTCGGCGGCTGGCCCGCGGTGATGATCGGCTACCCCGCCGCGGTCACGGTGCCGATCGCCTTCGCGACCATGATCGGCGTCAGCCGCCTCACCCGCGGCAGCGCACCGCCCGATGTCGCCAGCGTCTTCGCCCGGATGCACGTGCCCGAGCGCCTGGGCCTGGGCATCGAGCGGGTGCCGAGGGGTTGAGCGCTCACCGTTCGTCGCCGGTCACCGACCGCTCACCGCAGCGCTGCCTGGTTTCAGCGTGTGACCCCACCGTGAAGCGGGTATGTGACGTGCATCTCAATTAGTTTCACCTCCAGAACCGCTTCACACGACGAGGTCAGGAGTCACGGTGTCCGAAACGGAGCTTCCACCGCGCGAGGCACATATGCCCAGCGGGGAGCAGTACCTGGCCATGCAGGCCAGCCCTGAATTCCAGGAACTACGAAACAGGTTGCGCCGCTTCGTCTTCCCGATGAGCGCGGCCTTCCTCGTCTGGTACGCCTCCTATGTGCTGCTCGGTGCGTTCGCTCACGACTTCATGGCGATCCGGGTCTGGGGCAACATCAACGTCGGCCTGCTGATCGGTGTCGGGCAGTTCGTCACCACCTTCCTCATCACCGGCATCTACGTCCGCTTCGCGAACAAGGTGATCGACCCGCGCGCCACGGCGCTGCGCGAGGAGCTGGAGGGACACGCACCGTGACCACGCTGGCCGCCGAGACCGTCGGCAATCCCGTCGCCAACATCTCCATCTTCGCGCTGTTCGTCCTGGTGACGCTGTTCATCGTCATCAAAGCCAGCAAGAAGAACGCCACCGCCACCGAGTTCTTCACCGCCGGACGCGCGTTCACCGGTCCGCAGAACGGCATCGCGATCAGCGGTGACTATCTGTCGGCCGCGAGCTTCCTCGGCATCGCCGGCGCCATCGCCGTCTACGGCTATGACGGATTCCTCTACTCGATCGGCTTCCTGGTCGCCTGGCTGGTCGCGCTGCTCCTGGTGGCCGAACTGCTGCGCAACACGGGCAAATTCACCATGGCCGACGTGCTGAGCTTCCGGCTCAAACAGCGCCCGGTGCGGTTGGCCGCGGCCACCAGCACCCTGGCGGTGTCGCTGTTCTACCTGCTGGCCCAGATGGCCGGTGCCGGCGTGCTGGTCGCGCTGCTGCTCAACATCGAAAGCGGCGTCGGCCAGTCGATCGTGATCGCGGTGGTCGGGGTGCTGATGATCGTCTACGTGCTCGTCGGCGGGATGAAGGGCACCACCTGGGTGCAGATCATCAAGGCGGTTCTGCTGATCGGCGGCGCGGGCATCATGACCGTGATGGTGCTGGCGAAGTTCGGCTTCAACTTCTCCGAGATGCTGGGCACCGCGCAGTCGATGGTCAGCGGCAGCACGGACGCCAAGGTGGCCTCCCGTGATGTGCTGGCCCCCGGCGCCCAGTACGGCGCGTCGCTGACCACGCAGATCAACTTCATCTCGCTGGCGCTGGCGCTGGTGCTCGGCACCGCCGGTCTGCCCCATGTGCTCATGCGCTTCTACACGGTGCCGACGGCCAAAGAGGCACGGCGAAGCGTGGTTTGGGCGATCGCGCTGATCGGCGCCTTCTACCTGTTCACGCTGGTGCTCGGTTACGGCGCCGCCGCCCTGGTCGGCCCGGACCGCATTCTGGACGCGCCCGGCGGTGTGAACTCCGCGGCGCCCCTGCTCGCCTTCGAACTCGGCGGGGTGATCCTGCTCGGTGTCATCTCCGCCGTGGCGTTCGCGACGATCCTCGCCGTGGTCGCCGGGCTGACGATCACCGCGTCGGCGTCGTTCGCCCACGACATCTATGCCAGCGTGCTGAAGAACGACAACGTCTCCGAGTCGCAGCAGGTCAAGATCTCGCGGATCACCGCGGTGGTGCTCGGGGCGCTTGCGATCGGTCTCGGCATCCTGGCCCGGGAGCAGAACGTCGCGTTCCTGGTGGCGCTCGCCTTCGCGGTGGCTGCCGCGGCGAATCTTCCGACGATCCTCTACTCGCTGTACTGGCGGCGGTTCAACACCCGCGGTGCGCTGTGGAGCATGTACGGCGGGTTGATCTCGACGATCGTGCTGATCGTCTTCTCGCCTGCGGTGTCGGGCACCACCACCTCGATGATCAAGGGCGTCGACTTCGCGTGGTTCCCGCTGGCCAACCCGGGCATCGTGTCGATCCCACTCGCCTTCATCCTGGGCATCGTCGGCACGTTCACCTCACCGGACGACGAGGATCCAACGATCGCCGCCGAGATGGAGGTGCGGTCGCTGACCGGTGTGGGCGCGGAGAAGGCCGTCTCCCACTGATGCGAGCGCACTGACCAGCGGGGAAGCCCGCGGCGACCCGATGGCGTTGCATCACCAGTGACGCCGACTCGCCGCGGGCTCGTCCTCGATGACCGCCTACCACCCGACCCTGTGACCGGCCGCCGCGAGCGATTCGCCTTTCCGCTGCTGGCGTATGCGTTCGCGGCGATGATGCTCGGCACCACCATGCCGACCCCGCTGTACGCGCTGTACGGCGACCGGATGCACTTCGAGGTCCTGACCACCACCGTCATCTTCGCGACCTACGCCGCGGGGGTGCTGTTCGCGCTGCTGGCGTTCGGACGCTGGTCGGACGCCCTTGGTCGCCGGCCGGTACTGCTGGCCGGCGTCGGATTCGCCGTCGCGAGCGCGATGGTGTTCCTGGTCGCCGACTCGGTGTCGGTGCTGCTGGTGGGCCGCGTGCTGTCCGGATTGTCGGCGGGCGTCTTCACCGGTACCGCCACCGCGGCGGTGATCGAGGCGGCGCCGCAGCGGTGGCGCAGCCGGGCGGCGGCCGTGGCCACCGTCGTCAACATCGGTGGCCTCGGTGCCGGACCGCTGCTCGCCGGTCTGCTCGCGCAGTACGCGCCGGCGCCGCTGCACCTGGTGTACGTCGTACACATCGCGCTGTCGGTCCTGGCCGCAGCGGCGGTGCTGATCGCGCCGGAGACGTCACCGCGCAGCGCCCCGCTGGGCGTGCAACGGCTCTCGGTACCGCCCGAGGTGCGCGCGGTGTTCGTGGTCGCCGGCCTGGCCGCGTTCGCGGGGTTCGCCGTCACCGGCCTGTTCGCCGCCGTCGCACCGTCGTTCCTCAGCGAGGTGGTCGGCATCGAGAACCACGCGGTCGCCGGAGCGATCGTGTTCACCATCTTCGCCGCGTCGGCGATCTCGCAGATCTTCGCCGGCCGCATGGAGGCCCGGCGGGCGGTCGCGGTGGGCTGCGCCATCCTGGTCGCCGGGATGGCGATCCTCGCCGTGGCGCTGCAACACTCGTCGCTGTCCGGGCTGATCGTCGCTGCGGTCGTCGCCGGCGCGGGTCAGGGCATCAGCTTCAGCCGAGGTCTGGCCGCGGTCGCCGAACTGACGCCCGCGGAGCGCCGCGCGGAGGTCAGTTCCACCTATTTCGTCGTTGCGTACGTGGCGCTGTCGCTGCCGGTGGTCGGTGAGGGGCTGGCGGCGCAGGCGTGGGGTTTGCGCACGGCCGGGGTGAGTTTCGCGGTCGCGGTCGGCGTGCTCGCGGCGATCTGCCTGGCCGCGATCCTGCGGCAGCAGCGCAGCTACGCCAGGAACCGACTCACATAGGGCGCGAACCGCTCCTGCAACTGCGTCTCGTCGAGACCGAACATCTCGCACGACGTCGCAACCCGGCCCAGCCGGCCGCGATGGTGACCCGCGAGGTACTCGTTCATGGCCGAGCGGCAGTCCGGAGTGAGCGGCTCGCCCGCGAGGTCGTAGATCTGCTGGGCGACGCCGAGTTCATCGGCCATGAAATCGTCGAATCGCACGTCGGTGGAGCACTGCGGGCCCACGGCCTGCCGGTCATCGATCAGTCGGCCCAGCATCCGCTCGAGGCGGTCGATCCAGGACGCGGCGATGTGTTCGACGGGTACCGGGCTGCGGTGCATCCGGGCCGAATAGGTGATCATCGCGATCATCGACAACGCCACCGGAACCGGATCACGGTGGGTGAACACCACCACGGCGTCGGGAAAGACCCTCGCCAGCACCGGAATCTGCTCGAGATGCTGCGGCGACTTGAGTAACCACCGCCGGCCGCCGCGCAGGAATTGGAGCGCCTTGAGCTGGACGGCCAGATGCGCGTAGTGCGGCGTCTGGTCGTGGCTCAGGTAGTGGTCACGCCAGCGCGGCACATCGGCGAGCGTCTCGAACAGCATGGTGGAGAAATCGTTGGCGAGCAGTTGGATCTCTTCGTGCACATGGTCGGTGGTCATCTCGTGCATCAGCCGGAAGTGCGGCATGACGAGGTCCATCACCGTGACGGCCATGTCCATCCTGGTGCGCCGGGGGTCGGGTTCGACGCCCGCCTCGGCGGGCAGGGGAAACGGCTCGACACTCTCCCAGTACGGCAGCGTCCGGAAGGTGGGCGGGGCGCCCAGCAGATTGTGCAGATGCGTTGTGCCGGTGCGCGGTAGACCCGCGATGACCACCGGCGCCGTCAGTTCGATGTCGTGGATCTCGGGATGGCGCGTCAGCAGGTCGGTGAGCAGCAGCCGGTTCTTGAGCAGCTGCAGCAGCTGGGCGTGAAAGTTGACGACACCGGCTTGGTGCATGTCGGCGACGTCCCGTAGGGCGGCGAGGTAGACGTCGAGCCGCTCGCGGTAGTCCTGCGCCCCGAAATCGTCGAGGCCCGTCTCGGCACGGGCCTTGGCGTGCAGGACATCGGAGTCCAGCGGGCAGTCCGGTGCCAGCGTGGACATGGCGGTGCGCAACTGTTCGGCGTCTTGGCTGAAGCGGGGTGCCGCGAGGTCGTCGAGCGTCACGACGGCGGCTGTGGCGTCGGTCACAGGTATTTATGTTACTTTGAGTTTCGTAATGGCGACAGACTTCGGACGGCCCCGCGATCCGCGGATCGACGCCGCGGCGCTCACCGCCGCGGTGGAGCTGCTGACCGGCACCGGATATGCCGAACTCACCGTCGACGCGATCGCCCGGCATGCGGGGACCAGCAAGCCCGCGATCTACCGTCGCTGGCCCAGTAAGGCGCACCTGGTGCACGAGGCCGTCTTCCCGATCGATGCGAGCACCGACCTGCCCGACACCGGGTCCCTCGCCGGCGACGTGCGCGAGATGCTGCGTCGCACCGTCGCGGTGCTGACCACCCCGGCCGCCAGGGCGGCGCTCCCCGGGTTGATCGCGGAGATGGCCACCGACCTCACCCTGCACGCGGCACTGCTGGTGCGCTTCAACGACATCCTGGCCCGCGGCCTGGCCGACCGGCTGGCCGACGCAGCCGAACGCGGCGAGGTGCGGCCGGAGGTGACCGCGGCCGATCTCACCGAGGCGCTGGCCGGCATCACGCTGCTGGCGTTGCTGACCCGAGGCAGTGACACCGCTGCCACCCTCGACGACACCTGGATCGACCGCACCACCACCCTGATCACGAAAGGCATCGCCCGATGACCAGCCGCATGACCCATGAATCCACGACGGCGTGGCGTGAGCTCCTCGACACCCTCGGCAGCCTGGACAGCTCGTTCCTGGTCGGCGACCGCGCGGTCACCGACGACCGGCACATCGCCGACGGCTACCGCATGCTCGCCACCACACTGGGCGTCGCCTTCGACACCTACCTGTTCGCCGAAACCAGCCGTCCGGTGTTCGTCGCCGTGAACACCCCGTTCCGCCGCGACCGCCGCTGGGGCGGCGACAACACCGACGCCTACTACTTCATGTGCCCGGTCGACGAGAACCGCCGTTATCGCATCAGCGGCAACCGCGGGGACAGCGTGTACTTCTCGGTGACCGCGTACAACGAACCGTCGCCGGGTGCCTGGTCGGATCGCATCGTCGCGGTCGTGCGCGACGACGACCTGACCGTCGAAGCAGACGGGGCCGCGGACGGCGAGTTCTCCTTCGACCTCGGCCCGCTGCCCGGTGCCGCCGTTCTGATGACCCGTGACTACCAGGCCGATCCGCTCACCGGCAGGCCCGTCACATGGCGCATCGAGGCGCTAGACGAACCCGAACCGATCCGCCACGGTGACGTCGAGACCGCCGCCCGGCTGCGGGCGAGCGCGGCATGGATGCGCACGATGTTCGCGATCCTGCCACTGGCGGTCGGGTTGCGTACCGACGACAGCCACGCACTGGGCCACGAGATCGCCCATGCCGCCAACCAATTCGCCGACCCGTACCAGGTGCCCGATGCGAATTTCGGCTGGTCGGCGCGCGACGCGTGCTACTCCTACGGCAGCTTCGTCCTCGCCGACGACGAAGCCCTGGTGATCACGCACCGGCCGCCGCCCTGTCGGTTCTGGAACCTGGTGGTGTGGAACCAGTTCATGGCCGGTCCGTGCGTCACCGACGCCCGCACGTCGGTCAACGGCCACAGCGCCGTCCCCAATGCGGACGGTTCGGTGACCGTCGTCGTGTCCAAGGGGCTCACCGGCCACCCGAACGCCATCACCACGATCGACTATCCGCGCGGCAATCTCGCCTTCCGCTGGTTCCTCACCGACGAGGTGCCGGCACGACCGGAGGTTCAACTCGTCAAGACCACCGACGCGCCGGTCGCCGTGCACTAAGGGTGGTTCTACTCATGACGGGTGGGGTCGCGCCGACCTAGCTTTGCGCCCATGGCACAAGCGACCCGACTGTTCCCCGACCCGGCACAGATCACGGCGGCCACACCGGATACCCGTGACCGCGCGATCGACGTCATCCGCATCGCCGCACTACTGGCCGTGGTGCTCGGCCACACGCTGATGGCGACCAGCACGATCCGTGATGAGGTGTTCATCTGGGACAACCTGCTCACCGAGGTGCCGGCGTTCCAGGCGCTGACGTGGATCTTCCAGATCATGCCGCTGTTCTTCTTCGCCGGGGTCGCCGCGTGCCTCGACTCGTGGCGGCCGGGTCTCAGCTGGGGCGGCTGGTTGATGCGCCGCTGCACCCGGCTCTACCGGCCGGTCTTCTACTACCTCGCGTTCTGGGGTGTGGCGCTCACGGCGTTGCGCTTCGTGGTGCCCGTACACGTCTACGAACCGATCGCCGGCATCTCGGTGCAGCTGCTGTGGTTTCTGGGCGCCTATGTGCTGGTGCTGGCCGCAGTTCCGGCGCTGAGCAGAGTCCGCACCACCGGCCGGCTGATCGCTGCGCTCGCGGGGACGTACGGCGCCATCGCGCTGGTCGACGTCGTCCGGCTCACCGTCGACGGCCTCTCGGCGCTGGGCTATCTGAACACCGCGGTCTGGCTGCTGCCCGGTCTGCTCGGGGTGGCGTATCGCCGCGGACTGCTGTGTCCCCGGGCCGGTGCGGCCGTCGGCGCCGCGATGTTCGCGGTCAACGTGGCGCTGATGCGGTTCGGCCCGTACGAACTCAGCCTGGTCGGCGTGGAGACCCAGCAGCTCAAGAACATGGCGCCGCCGTCACTGCTGTTGGCCGGTCACGCGATCATGTTGTGCGCGTTCGCGATCGCTGCCGCGCCTGCGATCACCCGGTGGGCTCAGCGGCCGCGCGTCTGGTGGCTGACCGCCATCGGCAACTCGGGCGCGATGACGCTGTACCTCTGGCACATGCCGGTGCTGCTGGGGATGCACCTGACCTTCGACTATCTCGGGTTCCCCCGTTTCGACCCGGGCGCAACCGATTTCGTCGTGCTGTCGATCGTCCAGGTGCTGGTGATGGTGGCGCTCGTCGGCGCCGCCTTCATCGCACTACGTCCGTTGGAGAACTCCCCGCTGCCGTACTGGGACGGCGGCGCGGTCGCCGGACCCGGATTGCGCAGCGCGGCGGTCGGCATCCTGCTGTGCCTGGCCGGGGCGGCCACCCTGGCCTCGATCGCCTGGGGACTCAAGGAGGAGGGCCTGTGGTGCGTCGCGGCGATGCTCGCCGCGCTGGTCGCCGCCCGAAGGCTGGCGACGCCGGCGGTCCAATAGTTTCGAGCATGACGACTTGACCCTCACGCGACGTGAGGCACCAATCTGATCGACGTGACGCAGGAGACGCTGGTGGATGCACTCACCGTTGGCCAGGTCGCGGAGCGATTCGGCATCACGGTCCGAACGCTCCATCACTACGACCAGATCGGGTTGCTGACCCCGAGTCGACGAACAGCCTCGGGTTATCGCGTGTACACGTCGGCAGACCTGACGCGCCTGTCCCAGGTCATCGTGTACCGCCGGCTCGAGCTGGCCCTCGATGAGATCGCCAGCCTGCTCGACGAGGGCGACGAGGTCAGCCACCTGCTTCGCCAGCGCGAACGCGTCATGGCCCGGCTCGACGAGATGAACGACCTCGTCGAGGCAATCGATCAGGCATTGGAGAAAGCAATGACGAACACCCCTATGACCGACGACGACATGCGCGAGCTCTTCGGTGACGGCTTCGACGACTACCAGGCAGAGGCCGAGCAGAAGTGGGGCGAGACCGCAGAGTGGAAGGAATCGCAGCGGCGAGCGAAGTCCTACGGCAAGGACGACTGGATCCAGATCAAGACCGAGGGAGAAGCTGTCGAGAAGGCCCTGGCCGACGCATTCCGAGCTGGACTCCCTGCCGACTCCCCGGAGGCGATGAACGCCGCGGAGCAACACCGACTGCACGTGAACCGCTGGTTCTACGACTGCCCGCCGGCCTTCCACCGCAATCTGGGCGACATGTACGTGAGCGACCCCGCCTACGTCGCCACCTACGACGAATCTTTCGGGCTACCGGGCCTCGCGCAGTACTGCCGCGCGGCGATCCACGCGAACGCGGATCGAACCGACCACTGACGCAGCCCGGCGCAATCAGCCGCTCTTGCGGCGGAACTCGCGGCGGTTCTCGACGGGCCCGTGCTGCTTGGGTTGCTTGCGGCCACCGTCGCGGTGGTCGGCGCCGCCGCCGGCGTTGGCCTTCTTGCGTTCGAGTGCTTCCCGGAATTTGCGCTTGTTGTCGTCCTCCGGTTGCTCTGCCATGCCGGCAGCGTAGCGCGGGCCGCGCGCCGCCGTCATCTGAATTACCTACCCCTCAATCACCGCACGCCCGGCGGCATGCCGTAGACGTGCGAGACGGGCAGCGTCAACAGCACGCGGCGGTCGTCGACCATCGCCCGACGATAGTCGTCCCAGTCCGGGTGCTCGCCGGAGATGTTGCGGTACAACGTGATCAGCGCCTCGACGGTGTCGTCGTCCGGTGCCGCCGCGGGTGGGGTGAGGACGGCGTCTCCCTCGGCGACGGCATATGCCCAGCCGTCGTCGGAGCTGACGTGGATGGACGCCCGCGGATCGCGGCGCAGGTTGCGCGTCTTGGCCCGCGGTTCGGTGACCGACACCTGGATCGCCACCGCACGCGCGTCGAAGTGGTAGGAGACGTTGGACAATTGCGGGCGGCCGTCGCGTTTGAGGGTCGCCAGCACCCCCAGCGAGTTTCCGCCGATGAGGGCCAACAGCTTGTCGTCGAAGACCTGGCGCGCCATGAAACGAGCCTAGTGCAGGGCAGGGTCTTTACCATCGGATCGATGAGTGCGATCGACGGCAACACCCTCGACGGCGTTTCGGCCACCACGCTGTGGACGCTGCACAACCGTGCCAGTGAGGCGAAGCGCTCCGACGGCGTGATCCGAGATCCTTGGGCCGTCACGCTGCTCGACGCGATCGACTACGACTATCTGAAGTTCGGCAAACCCAACCAGTCACACGCGCTGCGTGCCCGCGCCTTCGACACCGCGACCGGCGTCTATCTGACCGCCCACCCGAAGGCCGCGGTCGTGGCGCTGGCCGAGGGCCTGCAGACCAGCCTGTGGCGGCTCGAACGGGCGGGCGTCGCCGACGAACTCACCTGGTACTCGGTGGATCTGCCGCCGGTGATGACGCTGCGTCAACAGCTGTTGCCTGCCGACGACCGCATCGTCGTGCTGGCTCAGTCCGCGCTCGACCGCAGCTGGATGGACCGCGTCGACGCCTCGCACGGCGTCTTCATCACCGCCGAGGGTCTGCTGATGTACCTCGACCCCGACGACGTGCTCAACCTCATCGCCGACTGCGCCGCCCGATTCCCCGGCGGCCGGATGATGTTCGACAACATCCCGCCATGGCTGAGCCGGCGCACCCTCAAGGGGTGGAAGCTGTCCGACCGGTACACCGCACCGCCGATGCCGTTCAGCCTCACCGCCGACGACGGGGTGGCTCTCGCCGACAGCGTGCCGGGCGTGCGGACCGCGTACGACGTCGCGATGCCCCGCGGTCGTGGGCTGTTCGACGTCATGTTCCGGCCGGAGTTCGACCGCATCGGCGTCTACCGGCGCGGCCGGCCGAGCATCACGCTGCTGGAGCTCGGATCGTGACGCGCTACGCGGCCTTCCTGCGGGGCGTCAATGTCGGCGGCGTGACCCTGAAGATGGCCGATGTCAGGGCGGCCTTCGAGGATGCCGGTTTCACTGCGGTCACGACGATTCTGGCGAGTGGCAATGTCGTCTTCGACAGCCGCGCCGCCAGGAGCACCGTGCGTACGACCGCCGAGAAGGCGCTGCGGGAGCGATTCGGTTACGACGCATGGGTGCTCGCCTACGACATCGACACGGTGGCGGCGATCTCGGCGGCCTATCCGTTCGAGCGCGAGGTCGAAGGCCACCACTCCTACGTCACCTTCGTCACCGATGACGGCGTGCTCGACGAACTCGCCGCCCTGGCTACCGACGCCCCACCCGAGGAGAAGATCGAGCGCGGCGACGGCGTCATCTATTGGCGGGTGCCCAGGAGCGGCACTCTCAAGACCGCCATGGGCGCCACCATGGGCAAGAAGCGCTACAAGTCGTCGACGACCACCCGCAACCTTCGCACGCTGGACAAAGTGCTGCGATCGGTAGATTCGGGCTCATGACTTCTACACCGAACGCTCCCCTATCCGGACGGGCGGACGGCAGCGCGCTCTCCGGTGTGTCGGAGACGGCATTGCTCACGCTGCAGGTGCGGGCCACCGAGGCGCGTCGCCCGGATTCGCTGATCGACGACCCGATGGCCATTCACCTCGTCGACGCGATCGACTTCGACTTCGCCAAGTTCGGGCCCAGCCGGCGCCAGGACATGGCGTTGCGCGCCAAGGGTTTCGACAGTCAGGCCCGGCGCTACCTGAGCAGCCATCCCAAGGCCACCGTGGTGGCGCTGGCCGAGGGTCTGCAGACCAGCTTCTATCGTCTGGACGCGGCCGGTGTCGGCCACGACTTCCGCTGGCTCACCGTCGACCTGCCGCCGATCATCGAATTGCGGGAGAAGCTGCTGCCGCACAACGATCGGGTCGCCGTGCGCGCCCAGTCGGCGCTCGACTTCAGCTGGATGGACCACGTCGACGACTCCCATGGTGTGTTCGTCACCGCGGAGGGTCTGCTGATGTACCTGCAGCCCGACGAGGCGATGTCCCTGATCGCCGCATGCGCCGCACGGTTCCCGGGCGGACAGATGATGTTCGACCTGCCACCGTCGTGGTTCGCCTGGTGGGCCCGCAAGGGAATGCGGACGTCGTTGCGGTACAAGGTGCCGCCGATGCCGTTCAGCCTCAGCCCGTCGGAGGCGGCCGATCTCGTCAACACCGTGCCCGGGATCCGCGCCGTGCACGACATCCCGGTGCCCGAGGGCCGCGGCCGACTCATCAACGCGCTGGTGTGGACGATGCAGCGGCTGCCGGTCTTCGACGCCGTGCGCCCGGTGTGGACGCTGCTGGAGTTCGGTTAACCGAACGCGGCTTCGACGTAGCGGATCGCGTCGTCGCGGCCCACGCCCAGCGCCCGGGCCGCGGCCACGAAGGTGTGCGCGGCGGTCGCCATTGCGGTGTCGGAGGGATCGCTGCGGGCGACGAACGTCCCGAACCGGCCCCGGGTCTCGACGATGCCCGACGTCTCCAGTTCGCGGTACGCCCGTGCCACGGTGTTGACGGCGAGATCGAGCTGGCCCGCCAGATCGCGGACAGTGGGCAACCGGGTGCCAGGGGGCAGCCGCCCGTCCCGGACGCCGTCGATGATCTGGAGCCGGAGCTGTTCGAAGAGTGGCCGTGCCGCCTGCGCGTCGATCTGAACCCAATCCCCCAATTCGGCCACGTGCTCAGTATCACCCACCCGGCTACTTTGGTCATGTGCAGGTGACGGTGCTCAGCGGCGCCGGTATCTCCGCCGAGAGCGGGGTGCCGACGTTCCGCGACGTGGAAACGGGGCTGTGGGCCAAGGTCGACCCCTACGAGATCTCCAGCCTGGAAGGGTGGCGGGCCCGCCCGGAAAAGGTGTGGGCCTGGTATCTGTGGCGGCACTACATGATGGGCGGTGTCGCACCCAACAACGGCCACCGCGCCGTCGCGGCCTGGCAGGACTACGCGCAGGTCCACGTCGTCACCCAGAACGTCGACAACCTCCACGAGCGGGCGGGCAGTGACCGGGTCTACCATCTGCACGGCAGCCTGTTCGAATTCCATTGCGACGCTTGCGGCGCGAGGTTCGAAGGCGATCTGCCGGAGATGCCGGAACCGGTCGAGTCGGTGGACCCGCCCCAGTGTCCGTGCGGCGGACTGATCCGTCCGAATGTGGTGTGGTTCGGCGAGGCGCTGCCCGAGGACGCCTGGCAGGGCTCGGTCGCCGCCGTCACGACCGCCGACGTGGTGATCGTGGTGGGCACGTCGTCCATCGTGTATCCGGCGGCGGGCCTGCCCGAGCTGGCCCTCGCTCGCGGCATCCCGGTGATCGAGGTCAACCCCGAGCGCACGCCGCTGTCCGACAGCGCGACGCATTCGCTGCGCGAGACGGCCGCCGGGGCATTGCCCACGTTGTTGCCGCGGTTGTCCGAGCTGCTCGGCTAGCCGCCGGCGGGTATGGCGCGGCCGACCGCCACCTCGGCGACCGGCGACGGCAGCCAGCGCGGAAACACCCATTCGTGGCGCGACTGCACCACCTCGAAGCCGGCGCGGGCGATGGCGGCCTCGGTGTGCCGGTGGCTGTGGCAGTTCCCGAGCAGCCGCGGCCACACCGTCGCATCGGCCGCCCGCTGCAACCGCGCGCGCACGCCACTGCCGGCGACGTGCTCCAGATAGCGCAGCTCCCCGCCCGGCTTCAACAGCCCCGACAGCTCCAGCAGGACCGCGTCGGGGTCCTCGATCGAGCACAGCACCAGGGCACAGACCACCGCGTCGAACCGGTCCGCGGTGCGGTACTGCTCGACGGTCTCTTCGGTGACGGTCACCGGCACCGGGGCGTGGGCGGCCGCCGATCGGGCCAGTTCGGCGAGCCGGCGCTCGGGCTCGAGCGCCACCACTTCGGTCACCCCCGGTGGATAATGGGCGAAGTTCGTCCCCGTGCCGGCACCGACCTCGAGCACCCGCCCGGTCAGGTCGGCGAGGTTGTCATGGCGTAACCGACGCACCGCCTCCGGCTCGTGGCCGGACATCACCGTCCACATTCGAGCGAAGAACGGATTGTCCATTCGATGAGTATCGTCCGCCGTCCAGGTCTGCTCAACCATGACTGACTTCAAGACCATGACTGATTTCACGAACACCCCCGCCCACCGGACCTCGGCGCTGGACATCGGCCTGCTCGTGCTGCGCATCGGCGTGGGCGCCGCCATCCTGCAGGCCGGGTTGATCAAAGCGTTCGATTACGGCGCCACGGTCGGTTTTCTGGAATCCGCCGGCTGGCGGCTGCCGGAGCTGGCGGCGTTCATGGTGACCGCATCCGAGACGCTGGGCGGGATCGGGCTGCTGCTGGGCGCGCTGACCCCGCTCGCGGCGTGCGCGGTGGTCGCGGCGATGATCGACGCCTGGGCGGTGAACGTGGCGGGCGCGGCCTTCTGGTCCGATCCGTTCAACGTGCCGTTCCTGCTGGCTTTCGGTGCCACGGCGCTGCTCTTCGCCGGTGCGGGTGCCTACTCGGTGGACGCCCGCCTGTTGAATCGGGTGCGCTGGTCGGCACGGACGTCGGTCGCGCTGCTGGTCGTGGCGGTGGCAGCGGCCGTGGTGACCTGGATCGCACTGAACGGGACCAACCCCATCCACCTCACAAGTCCTACTGGCTAGAAACCTACCGAAAAGTAGGATTGCCACCATTTTCCGAATCGTGACTCAATGATTCCTTAAAGGTGACTCATAGGCTCTGAGTCATGTGGATCGACGACACCAGTGCTGATGTCATCAAGGTTGACTTCGAGGCGCTCTACCACGGCGATTTTCTCGTCGAGGGCGACACCTCCGAGCAGCTCGACGACTCAGCCCCCCTCGCACAAGCCGGCTGACCACGCGCGCCCCAGCGGCGCGCGTGTCAGTTGAGCCGTTTGCTGCCCGTCCGGGCGACCCTGCGCGGGTCTATGCCCAGTCGCCTTAGACCGCGATCTTCTCCTCCGCTGACCCGACCATGCCGGCAAGTCGACCGGTGATGAGTTCCTCCGCCTCGTCGACCATCCTCGCCACCAGGTCGCCGACCGTCGGAATGTCGTTGATCAGGCCCATCGAAGTACCGACACTCCAGATGCCGGCATCCAGATCGCCGATCTCGTAGACCTTCACGCCGCGCTTCCCGGCGACCAGATCCTTGACGTCCTCGAACTGACCGCCCTTGTTCAGGATGTCGACCACCTCGCGCGACACCGCGTTACTCGCGACGCGGGCGGTGTTGCGCAGCGGCCGGAAGATCAGCTCGGTGTCGAGCTCGGTTCCGGCGACGATGGCTTCCTTGACCTTCTGATGAATCGCCGATTCCACGGTGCACATGAACCGTGAGCCCATGTTGATGCCGTCGGCGCCCAGTGCCAGCGCAGCCACCAGGCCGCGGGCGTCGGCGAACCCGCCGGAGGCGATCATCGGGATGTCGATCTTGGCCGATGCGGCCGGGATCAGCACGAGACCGGGGATGTCGTCCTCACCGGGATGCCCCGCGCACTCGAAGCCGTCGATGCTGATGCCGTCGACGCCCAGGCTCTGCGCCTTGACGGCATGGCGCACCGAGGTGCACTTGTGCAGCACCTTGATGCCGTTGTCGTGGAACATCGGCAGGTGCGGCGCCGGGTTCGAGCCGGCCGTCTCGACGATCTTGATGCCGGCGTCCACGATCACCTGGCGGTATTCGTCGTACGGCGGCGGGTTGATCGTCGGCAGGATCGTCAGGTTGACGCCGAACGGCTTGTCGGTGAGATCGCGACACCGGGCGATCTCGTTCGCCAGATCGGCCGGCGTGGGCTGCGTCAGCGCGGTGATGAAGCCCAGTGCACCGGCGTTGGCCACCGCCGCGACGAGTTCCGCACGGCCTACCCACTGCATACCGCCCTGGACGATCGGATGTTCGATGCCGAAGGTCTCGGTGAATTTCGTCTTCAGGCTCATCGTCGTGTCACCTCGGAGCCATGCGGATTGCGCCGTCCAGGCGGATCACCTCGCCGTTGAGCATCGGGTTCTCCACGATGTGCACGGCCAGCGCGCCGTACTCGTCGGGATCGCCGAGCCGGGCCGGGTGCGGCACCTGCTGGCCGAGGGACTTCTGGGCCTCTTCGGGCAGTGAGCCGAGCAGCGGCGTCTTGAACAGCCCCGGGGCGATGGTGCAGACGCGGATGAACTCGCGCGACAGATCGCGGGCGATGGGCAGGGTCATACCGACCACGCCGCCCTTGGACGCCGAGTACGCGGCCTGACCGATCTGGCCTTCGAACGCAGCGACCGAGGCGGTGTTGATGATGACGCCGCGCTCTTCGCCGAGGGGCTCGGTCTTCGCGATGCGCTCGGCACTCAGCCGCAGCACGTTGAAGGTGCCGACCAGGTTGACCTGGATGACCTTGTTGAACTCGTCGAGCGGGAAGGCGCCGTTCTTCGACAGGGTCTTGATGGCGTTGCCGATGCCGGCGCAGTTGACGTTGATGCGCAGCGGGCCCAGCTCCTCTGCGACGTCGAGTGCGGCGCTGACCTGCTCGGGATCGGTGACGTTGGCCTGTACGAAGCGTGCCCGGTCACCGAGCTCCTTGACGGCGTCCTCACCTTTGAGGTCGATGACCACCACGGAGGCGCCGCGGTCGAGCAGGCGCTTCGTGGTCGCCAGGCCGAGTCCGGATGCTCCGCCGGTGACGACGGCGACAGCGTCTTTGATCTCCACTCGTACTTTCCTTTCCGGTCGGCGCACCTCTGGCCCGACCTACTGGTTGGTTGGGACTATACCCAGTCGCGCAGGACGGCGTCGGTATCCGCTCCGGGCGCCCCGGGCGGGACGGGCGCCGCGTTGGGCGTCCGGGAGAAGCGGGGCGCCGGCGCGGGGAACAGCCAGTCACCTTCGCGATAGAAGGTGTCGCGTTCGGTGTTGTGCGGCTCGTTCTCCACCTCGCCGAACGACAGCACCGGCGTACAGCAGGCGTCGCTGCCGGCGAACACCTTCGCCCAATGGTCACGGTCGTGGGCGGCGAAGGCCTCGGTGAGGCGTTCGCGCAACTCCGGCCAGCGCGCCATGTCGTTCTGATCGGGCAGACCGGCGTCCTGCAGCCCGAGCTTCGAGATGAGTTCGGCGTAGAACTGCGGCTCGATGGCGCCGACCGCGACGTGTCGGCCGTCCGCGCAGGTGTAGGTGTCGTAGTACGGCGCGCCGGTGTCGAGCATGTTCTCGCCGCGGACGTCGGTCCACATGCCCATGGCACGGAACGCCCACATCATCTGGGCGAGCACGCTGGATCCGTCGACCATCGCGGCGTCGATGACCTGCCCCTTGCCCGAGCGCTCCCGCTCCCACAGCGCCGCGAGGATGCCGACGAGCAGGAACATCGAACCGCCACCGAAGTCCCCCGCGAGATTCAGCGGCGGGACCGGCCGTTCCCCGGCGCGGCCGACAGCGTGCAGGACGCCGTTCAGCGAGATGTAGTTGATGTCGTGGCCGGCCTGCTGACTGCGCGGACCGGTCTGGCCCCAGCCGGTCATCCGGCCGTAGATGAGGCGGTCGTTGACCTTGGCGCAGTCCTCCGGGCCGAGTCCGAGACGCTCGGTCACCCCGGGTCGGAAGCCCTCGATGAGGACGTCGGCCTTGGCCACCAGCGTGAGAACGAGCTCGCGGCCTTCGTCGGTCTTGAGGTTCGCGGCGACGGAGCGCCGGTTGCGCAGCAGTTGATCTCGACCTTTGGTCGGGATGCCCGGGCCCTTACCCGGCCGTTCGATGCGTACGACATCGGCGCCCAGGTCGCCGAGAATCATCGCCGCGTGCGGACCGGGTCCGATACCGGCCAGTTCGACGACGCGCAATCCGTGCAGGGGTCCCGCCATTTCTACCGCTCCTTTGGAGTAGTTGACCGCCGACATAGCTTACTTGTATAACCTTGTCGACGAGCCGCGGGCATCGGCCCGCTCATGCGAAGGTGAAGCCATGACGACCCTCGACGACCTCACCGTGGAACTCAACGACGGCGTTCTGGCGGTGACGTTGAATCGGCCGGACAGCCTGAATTCACTGACGGCCGACATGCTCAACGGTCTGGCCGACACGTTGCAGCGGGCGGCCGACGATCCGCAGGTACGGGTGGTCCGGCTCGGCGGTGCGGGTCGCGGCTTCAGCTCGGGCGCCGGCATCAGCGAAGAGGATCAGGTCAGGAAGTCGGAGATCGGCGCGAACGCAGTGCTCGACGCCGCCAACACGGCCGTTCGGGCGATCGTGGCGCTGCCCAAGCCCGTCGTGGCGGTGGTGCACGGTCCGGCGGCGGGTGTGGGTGCGTCGCTGGCTCTGGCCTGTGATGTCGTAATCGCCTCCGAGAAGGCGTTTTTCATGCTGGCGTTCACCAAGATCGGGCTGATGCCCGACGGTGGGGCCTCGGCGCTGTTCGCGGCGGCGGTAGGCCGGATCCGCGCAATGCGGATGGCGCTGCTGGCCGAACGGATCTCCGCGGCAGACGCCTACGCGTGGGGCATGGTGACCGCCGTCCACCCGGTCGAGCGTTTCGACGATGAGGTGGACAGGGTTGTCGCGCAGTTGAAGTCGGGGCCTGCGGTGGCGCTGGGAAAGACCAAAGACGCCATCAACGCCGCGACGTTGACCGAACTCGACGCGGCCATCGGTCGGGAGAGCGAAGGACAGCTGCACCTGCTCGCTTCCCACGACTTCCGCGAGGGCACCCGGGCGTTCCAGCAGCGGCGGACCGCGGAGTTCACCGACCAGGCCTGAGTCGAAAATCGTTGGACGGGCGCATGACCCGTCCGCGACCATCGACAGGTGAGTACGCGATACGAATCCGACACCCCGGTGGGCCGCACCGAGCGTTGGCGTGTGCTCGCACCCTTCGCCTCACGCGAGTACCGGCTGTTGATCGCCGCGGTGTCGCTGTCCATCTTCGCCGAAGGCATGTGGACAGTCGTGATGGCCCTGCAGGTGATCGCACTCGACAACGACCCCGCATCGCTGTCCCTGGTGGCCGCCTGTCTCGGCGGTGGCCTGGTGGCCTTCGTCCTCGTGGGCGGTATCGCCGCCGACCGGTTCAGTCAGCGCGGCATCATCATCGCCGTCCAGACCGTCAACCTCGCCGCGGTCTCCACGGTTGCGGCGCTGAGCGTCCTTGACGCGCTGAGGATCTGGCACCTCGCGGTGGCGGCGGCGCTCCTGGGCATCGCCGCGGCGTTCTTCTTCCCCGCCTACAGCGCGATCCTTCCCCGCATCCTGCCGCCGGAACATCTGTTGGCCGCCAACGGGGTGGAAGGCGTCGTCCGCCCGGTGTTCCAGCGGTCGGTTGGCCCCGCGGTCGCCGGCCTCGTCGTCGGCGCCACCGTGCCCTCGGTGGGCGCCGTGGCCGTCGCCGTGCTCTTCGGCCTCGCGCTGCTCCTGCTGGTGGCCACCCGTCCGGCCACCGTCGCGTCCCGCGCCACCGCGCCGCGCAACCACATGCTGCGCGACCTGCGCGACGGCGTGCGCTTCGTGACGTCCACTCCGTGGTTGCTGTGGACGTTGCTGTTCGCCAGCGTCTTCGTGTTGCTCGTGCTCGGACCGATCGAGGTGCTGCTGCCGTTCATCGCGCAGGAACGCTTCGCCGACGGCGCCCGCGCCTACGGGTTCATCCTGGCGTTCTTCGGCATCGGCAGCGCCGTCGGCGCTTTGGCGGTCTCGTCGGCGAAGATGCCGCGGCGCTACCTGACGGTGATGATGGCGATGTGGGGCGCCGGATCCATTCCGCTGGCCGTCGTGGGCACGACGTCGTCCTTCCCGCTGATGGCGGCGGCGACGTTCGTGGTCGGTCTGACCGACGGTGCCGGAATGGTCATCTGGGGGACGCTGCTGCAGCGCCGGGTGCCGCCCGAGATGCTGGGCCGGGTGTCGAGTCTGGACTTCTTCGTGTCCCTGGCGTTCCTGCCGCTGTCGTTCGCGATCGTGGGTCCGTTGTCGAAGGTGATCCCGATGCAGACCATCTTCCTGGTGGCCGGGGTCGCGCCGGTGCTACTCGCCGCGGTGGCGCTCACCGCCGCGCGGATGCCCCGCGACGAGATCGCCCACCCGCTGAGTTAGACGCCGAAGATCGGCGGCCCGGCGCCGTCAGACGCCGAAGATCGGCGGAAGTGCGAGCACCATGACCAGCCCCCAGAAGAAGTGGGTGAGCATGGGGGCGAGCACTCCGCCGGTCGCGCGGCGTTCCATCGCGCACACCGTGCCGAGGATGATCGCAGCGAACGCCAGCATCGGATTCTGCGTGCTCACGCCGGTGACGATCACATAGACGGCGGTCGAGACAATGAAGGCGAACCACCCGTTGTTGCGCTTGCCCAGCGAGGTGAACATCGACCCGCGGAAGAACAGTTCCTCGGCCAGCCCGTTGATCACCGTGATCGCCACGATCACGGGAAGCGATCCTTGATTGGCGAATTCGAGGACCTGCACGATGTAGTCGCGCACGGCGGGGATCTCGCGCGCGACGAGTCCACCGACCACGAACGCACCGCCGAGCACCACTCCGACCGCGGTGCCGGTGATCACCGGACGCTGGTTGCGCCCGCGGAAGCAGATGCGGCCCAGGTGGACCGGACCCGATACGAAGGCGCCCAGAATCCACCACGCCGCCAGGGCGGCGGTGAACCAGTAGAACGACGGATCGCCGGGCGGCAGCCGCAGCGAGTAGCCCAGGAGCACGAACCCGACGACGACGAAGACGGCAACCAGGATCCGGCGCCGGCGGATCGTGCCCGGGCCCTCGTTGTGGGGCTCGGCGACGCCGGTGAGGATTCGGCGCGCTTCCCTGAGGAGGCCGCTGCGCTCGGTGCAGGGCGGGGTCGATACCTCCGTCATGCCGGATGCCCTTTCGGTACCAGGTTGACCAGGGTGTCCAAACCGGTGCGCAGTGCACCGGCAACAGGGCCGGGCACCGCACCGAGCAGCGCCAACGCCGGTCGGGCGATCGGCGGGGTGATGGTACGAATCAGCTGCTTGATGCGCAGCGTATCGCCTCCGGCCCAATCCGGGTCGGTGTCCGCCAGGTGGTGGACGTCGGCGAGCTTGTTGACCGGTTGGGCGTGCCGCGACGCCAGGGAGCGCTTGACCGCTTCGTCGATCGGCATCAGACCGCCGGGGGGATCGGGCACGATGTCGCGGATGCCGAGCTTCGACGCGGTCATCGGGTGGTCGAGGGATTGCACGAGGTCGCCGGCGAGACCGCCCGGCACGGGAAGAACCAGACCGGTGACTTGCGAGATCAGGCCGATGTCGATGCCACGGACGGGGAACGGTGCGCGCCAGCGCCCCGACAGGCATGCATACCGCAGGAGCAGATCGCCGTACGTCGTCGTCTCCGGGCCGCGGATGTCGTACGCGCCGGCCGGGACGTTCTCGGTGTCGGCGGCGGCCACCAGATAGTGCAGCGCGTCACGGATCGAGATCGGGTCCAGCGGATTGGCCGCCCACTTCGGCATCGGGATCAGCCAGAAGCGGTCCCCGACGTAGCGCAGCATCTCGAACGACGTCGACCCCGCGCCGATGACGATCGCCGCGCCCAGCCAGACCAGGTCGGGGCCTCCGTCGATCGACAGCGCCTCGGCCACCTCGGCGCGGCTGGCCAGATGTTCGGACAGGGTGTCGTCGGTCGGCACGAACCCGCCGAGATAGACGATGCGCCGGACTCCGGCGTCCCGCGCGGCCTCGGCCACCGTCGTCGCCGCGCGGTTGTCGGCGTCGCGGAAGTCGGGCTGACCGATCGCATGCACCAGGTAGTAGACGACGTCGATCGCGCCGGCGTCGGCGAAGGCCTGCTTGACGGACTCGGGGCGGGAGGCGTCGAACGTCACGTGCGTGACCTCGTCGTACCAGCCGAACTCCGTCAGCCGCTCGACGTTCCGGCTCGCGACCACCACGTCGGCGCCGTTCTCGATCAGTGCGCTGACCAACCGAGACCCGATGTATCCGGTGGCGCCCGTGACCAGCACCCGCACGTTTTTCACCCCAGCTTGGTACCCGGGAGCGGTTGCTGGGAACCGTCGGGTTGACGTTGGCCGCGCCACATCAGCGGACGCGGGCGCTCAGCGGTGGACGTCGACGAGGTGCTGATAGAGCAGCGCGTTGGTCCGGTTGCCGTCGACCTCCGCGTCGGCGAGCTCGCGGCGCACCTTCCCCGGTACGCCGGCCACCAGGGACCGCTCCGGGATCTGCGCGCCCTGCGGGACGACGGCGCCGGCGGCGACCAGGGACCCTCGGCCGATCCGCGCTCCGTTGAGGACGACGGCACCCATCCCGATGAGGCAGTCGTCCTCGATGGTGCAGCCGTGCAGCACCGCGTTGTGACCGACGCTCACATTGGCGCCGATGGTCGCCGGGAAGCCGGGGTCGACGTGCACGGTGACGCCGTCCTGGATGTTGCTGCCCACCCCGATCTCGATCGGCTCGACCTCGGCGCGCAGGGTGGCGCCGTACCAGACACTGGCCTTCGCCAGCAGTGACACCTGGCCGATGACCGCGGCGTTGGGCGCGACCCAGGCCGTCTCGTGCAGGTCCGGGGCGTGCTGGCCGAGGGTGATGATCAGCGGTTCTGGCATGGCCGTCATCGTAGGCGGTCACCCCGCCTCCGGATTTTCTGTCAGAACCGGCCACAGCGAACCGAATTGTGCAACGGTGCGATTGACGGTTACGTCAATGCTTTGGACTTCGCCGCCCGCACCTGGGCACCGGATATTTCACCCCTATGTCGACGTGGAGGACGACATGATCGAGGACGAAACAACCCTCACCGGAACGGCACTCGCAGATCTCGACAACATGACCCAGGCGAACATCGACGCCCGGAAGAGCACCTGCCCGAACAACGACCCATACGTCCGGTGGGCCGGCCGCTCGTGGTGGCTGAACTATCAGTGGGAGAAGGGCACCTACGTTTGGGGATCGGATCCGCGAACCCCACAGATCCCCGGCTTCAACTCCAATTTCGATCCGAAGAGGTTCTTCACGCTGAACAGCGACGGGACGCTGACACTGCGGACGTCGGGGACGGAAGACGGCAAGTGCGTCACCGCCGAGATCGTCCTGGCCGACGTGCTCGGCTACGGCCACTACGTCGTGACGGCCCGGGCGAAGCAGCCCACCTCGTTCGCGAAGTTCGATGACAACGTCTGCTTCGGCGTCTTCACCTACCAGTGGGGCCAGTCTCCGGAGTCCGAGGGGCCGAACCGACACAAGGAGATGGATCTCCTGGAGACGCTGTCCAAGAACTCCCAGGGCCGCCCGGGCAACGCGCAGTTCACCCTGCAACCCGCGGGCGACAACCCGGACCTGCTGATCAACCGTTTCGCGATCCCCGCGGACTGCCAGGACGTCACTCTGTGGCTGTATCGGCGCGACCCCAATCGCCAGCCGCTCCCCGAGAACCACACGCGGTTCAGCATCCACCGGGGCAGCCACAGCTACGACGAACTCAAGGCGAACCCGTCCGTCGACCTCATCCACTACTGGTCGCCGGGCTCTTACGAAGGGACGGACGAGGAGCGGGAGTTCGTGCGAGATCGGCTGCCCCGGCACCAGTACGGCGTGAGCAAGGAACGGCTCCACATCAACCTCTATCTGACCGGCGTGGAGGCGCCGGCGAGGAAGCGCGCGGGCTCCCCGCCGAGCCAGACGCACGAGGTGACCCTGACCCGCTTCGAGTTCCTCGCGGTAGGCGGCGACGGCGCAGTGTGAGACAACCGACGTGACAAAGTCTGCGCAGGTCAGGGGGCTGACAGTGCATTCGCCCCTGGAAGCCGACTTGGCCGTTACCGATTCGTGCCCCTAGCATCCGAGACGGCGCCACACAGGTAGCCGGTCCGACGCCGCCCAACTGCAGGCGTCCTGACGAGCTGAGGAGCCGAGAGTGAATACCCGCATCAAGACAGTGGGAGCCGCCGTGGGCATCGCCGCGATCGCGGTGTCGCTGCCCCTGTCCTTCAACGCGTCCGCCCAGCCGACGCAACCGTCAACGGTGGAGACCCCGCTCGGCCCGCTCGAGGGCGACTGCGATCCCTTCCGCGCGGCCAATCCGAACTGGAAGAGCTTCGCCACCCAGCCGGTCAGCCAGGTCCTCGCGCAGATCCCGGACATCAGCACCTTCAGCTCGGCGATCTCCGGTGGGCTCAACCCCGCGGTCAATGTCGCCCCCGTGCTCGACAACGGCCCCTACGTGGTGTTCGCACCGACCAACGAGGCCTTCGCGAAATTGCCGCCCGAACAGCTCGAAGCGCTGAAGAACAACCCGGCCGCGCTGACCGACCTGGACTACTACCACGTATTCCTCGGCCTGCTCGGCCCCGCTGACGTGAAGGGTCAGCGGCCGACCCAGCAGGGCGCCGAGCTCAACATCGAGGGCACCAACGGCGACATCAAGGTCAACGAGACCGCCAAGGTGATCTGCGGCGGTATCTCGGCGGCGAACGCCCGCATCTACCTGATCGACACGGTGCTCGACCCGGCCAACGCGCCGACGCCGCTCAGTCCGACGCCGACCTCGTCGACCTCCACGACGTCCACCACCGCGACGTCCACCACCGCGCCGCCGACTCCGCTGCCGGCCGAGACCCCGGCCCCGGCACCCGCGGGCTGAATCCCGCCGCCGCGAGCAGACGCAAAATCCCCCGGAATCGCGTGATTTCCGGGGGATTTTGCGTAAGGGGGGTGAGATCTAGACGCCGAGATCGCGGCCGATGATCTCCTTCATAATCTCGGTGGTGCCACCGAAGATCGTCTGGATGCGGCCGTCGACGTAGGCGCGAGCGACCCGGTATTCGAGCATGTAGCCGTAGCCGCCGTGCAGCTGCACGCACTGGTCCACGACCTTCTTGGCCACCTCGGTCGCCCACCACTTGGCTTTGGCGGCCTCGACCGCGGTCAGCTCACCATCGACCACGCCCTGCAGGCAGCGGTCGATGTAGTTCTCGGTGACCTCCAGCTCGGTCTCCATCTCCGCCAGCAGGAAACGGTTGTGCTGGAAGCTGCCGATCGGCTGGCCGAACGCCTTGCGGTCCTTGGTGTACTGCAGGGTCTCCTGGAACACTGCGCGTGCCCCGGCGATCGCCGAGATGGCGATCGAGAGCCGCTCCGAGGGCAGGTTGGTCATCAGGTGGTAGAAACCGCGACCCTCCTTACCGAGCACGTTGGCGTTGGGCACCCGGACGTTCTCGAAGTGCAGCTCGGAGGTGTCCTGGCTGTGCAGGCCCATCTTGTCGAGCTTGCGCCCGCGGGAGAAGCCCTCCATGTCGCGCTCGACGACCAGCAGCGTGAAGCCCTTGTGCCCGGCTTCCGGATCTGTCCGCGCGACGACCACGCACAGGTCGCAGTTGATGCCCGAGGAGATGAAGGTCTTGGAGCCGTTGACGATCCAGTCGTCACCGTCGCGCACCGCGGAGGTGCGGATGCCGGCCAGGTCGCTGCCCGCGCCGGGTTCGGTCATCGCGACGGCGATGATCGTCTCACCGCTGGTGATGCCGGGCAGCCACCGCTTCTTCTGCTCGTCGTTGGTCAGATCCTTGAAGTACGGACCGACGACGTCGTTGTGCAGGCTCAACGCAGGCCCGTGCACACCGGCTTTGGCGATCTCCTCGTCGATGATCGCGTTGAACCGGAAGTCGTCCGAACCCCCACCGCCGTACTCCTCGGGCATGTTGAACCCGATGAGCCCGTACTTGCCCGCCGCGGTGTACGCCGACCGGTCGACGATGCGCTCGGCCTCCCACTTCTCGTGGTTGGGTACGAGCTCACGCTCGATGTACTCCTTGACGGTGTCGCGGAACGCCTCGTGCTCGGCGTCGTAGATGGTGCGCTTCATAGTTGTTCCCTCACGTCGTGTGTTACTTGGCTTTCCAGACGGGCTGACGCTTCTGCGCGAACGCGAGCGGTCCTTCCTTGGCGTCTTCGGTGGCGAACACCGTTGCCACTTCCCGCATCGTGCGTGACCATCCCGGCTCGTCGGCCGCCACCACACCGTCGTCGGCGCCGACTGCTACGCGCTTGCTGGCCTGAACCGCCAGGGGTGCGTTGACGGTGATCCGCTCGGCGAGCGCCAGCGCGGCGTCCAGCTCGGTACCGTCGGGCACCACCTCGTTGATCAGGCCCAGCCGCAGCGCCTCACCGGAGGTGATGGGCTCGCCGGTGAACATCATCTGCAAGGCGACCTTGCGTGGGATCTGGTCGACGAGGCGGAAGACCCCGCCGGCAGCGGCGATGAGTCCCCGCTTCACTTCCGGCAGACCGAATTTGGCGCTTTCCCCGGCGACGACGAGGTCGCTGGCCAGCGCCAGCTCGGTACCGCCGCCGAGCGCGGTGCCGTTGACCGCCGCGATCGTCGGCTTGTCGATGAAATGACGGACGTACCCGGCGAAGCCCCACTTGGGGTGGTCGGGATGACCGATGTTCTCCCCTCGGGACAGCGCCTTGAGATCGGCTCCGGCACAGAAGGATTTGTCTCCGGACCCCGTTACCACGACCACCCAGACGTCGGGATTCTGCTGCGCCTCCTCCAGCGCGTCACCCACAGCGATGGAGACGGCGGAGTTGATGGCGTTGCGCGCCTCGGGACGGTTGATCGTGATGACCATGACGTTGCCCCGGTGCTCGACGAGAGCACCGGGAGCCGCGGCGCCCGAACTCACAGCAGCTCGAGGATGGTGGCGTTGGCCTGGCCACCGCCCTCGCACATCGTCTGCAGGCCGTACTGAATTCCGTTGTCGCGCATGTGGTGGAGCAGCGTGGTCATGATCCGCGCGCCGGAGCCGCCGAGCGGGTGGCCGAGCGCGATGGCGCCGCCGTTGGGGTTCAGCTTCTTCTCGTCGGCGCCGATGTCCTTGAGCCACGCCATCGGCACCGGTGCGAACGCCTCGTTCACCTCGAATGCGCCGATCTGGTCGATGGTCAGCCCGGACCGCTTGAGCGCCTTCTGGGTGGCCGGGATCGGGGCGGTCAGCATGATCACCGGGTCGGCGCCGGCGAGCACCGCGGTGTGCACCTTGGCCAGCGGCTTGAGTCCGAGCTCCTTGGCCTTCTCCGCGGACATGAACAGCAGCGCCGCCGACCCGTCGGAGATCTGCGAGGAGTTCCCGGCGTGGATCACACCGTCCTCACGGAATGCGGGCTTGAGCTGACCCATCTTCTCCAGTGTGGTGCCGCGGCGGATGCCCTCGTCCTTGAGGAGGGTGTTGCCTTCGGCGTCCTTGATCGCCACGATCTGATCGTCGAACGCACCGGAATCCTGTGCCGCTGCGGCCTTCTCGTGCGAGTTCAGCGAGAACTGGTCGAGGTCGGTGCGGCTGAAGCCCCACTGCTCGGCGATCATCTCCGCGCCGACGCCCTGGTTGGGGGTCTGCTGGTAGCGATCCTTGAAGCCCCCGGGATACGGGTTGCCGCCGTTGGCCAGCGATGCGCCCATCGGCGTGCGCGACATCGACTCCACACCGCCGGCGACCACGACGTCGTAGTGTCCCGCGACCACGCCGGCCGCGGCGAAGTGCACCGACTGCTGGCTCGATCCACACTGGCGGTCCACCGTCACCCCGGGCACCGACTCCGGCCAACCGGCGGTCAGCAGCGCGGTGCGGCCGATGTCGAGGGCCTGCTCACCGGCCTGCATGACGCAACCCCAGATGACGTCGTCGACCAGCGCGGGGTCGACGCCTGCGCGCTGCACCAGACCGTTGAGGACCTGGGCGGACAGTTCGGCGGGATGCACCCCCGACAGCCCTCCGTTGCGCTTGCCGACGGGCGACCGCACGGCCTCGACGATGACGGCTTCAGCCATGACACTTCTCCTTCGAAGTTCGACAACAGTCGGGTTCGACACGACCGTAGAGGACAAGGTTTACTAGGTCAACCTACTGGTTGGTAGGCCTGCGTCCCGCTGCCTACCGCCATCAGATGGTTTACTGAGTTCTACAGCTGGCCGCCGGCCGGCAGGCATACGGGAGGCCAGGTGGCTCGGACGACACCGCTGGCCCCGATGATCGGGGTGAGCGCTTCGAGAGCCGCTGTCCGCTCCCCGAAGACGGCCGAACTGGTGGCGGGCACCTTGCGTCGCATGGTCGTCGACGGACAGCTCAAAGAGGGCGACTTCCTGCCCAACGAAGCCGAATTGATGGCGCACTTCAGCGTCAGCCGGCCCACCCTGCGCGAGGCGGTGCGGGTGCTCGAATCCGAGCGGCTGGTCGAGGTGCGCCGCGGATCGCGCACCGGCGCCCGGGTCCGCGTGCCGGGCCCGGAGATCGTCGCCCGTCCCGCGGGCCTGCTGCTCGAACTGTCGGGCGCGACCATCGCCGACGTGATGACGGCCCGGTCCGGGATCGAGCCGATGGCGGTCCGGCTGCTCACCGAATCGGGTGACACCGCCGCCTACGACGAACTGGAACGCACGCTGGCCGAAGACGTGCCGGTCGGCTGGGACACCGGACGGCTCGCCGAGACGACCGGCGAATTCCACCGCCGGATGGTCGAACTGTCGGGCAATGCGACGCTCAACATCATCGCGGGAATGCTGCATGAGATCACCGTGCGGCACACGGCGTTCGCGATGAGCGAGAGCAATCCGCCGTCGAAGGCCGACTACGACAAGCTCATGCGGTCCTACCGTCGGCTGCTGCAGCTGATGCGCTCCGGCGACGGCGCGGCGGCCGAGGCGCACTGGCGCAAACACCTCGACACCGCACGCGGTCTGCTGCTGCAGGGGCTGGAGACGGTCAAGGTTCGCGACGTGATGGGCTAGCCCCCTCGCTGTCCTTCTGCCAGGTCACATGGACCGGGATGTCGTCGGTCCACGGCTGTCCGGTCACCATGTCGGACACGTTGACGTAGCCGCGCTCGAACTCCCCGGTGGCGGCATCGACCAACCGGTATTCCTGTCGCTGCCGGTGGATGGGCTGCGCGTCGAGGAGGATGACGCGCACCTCGCCCGGCTCGAAACCGCAGCGCTTCTGCATCGCCGCGATCAACTGCTCGTTGTGCATGTGGCCGTCGCCGAAGTTCCAGCCGACGGCGGTACTGCACAACCGTTCGCCTTCGGTGATGACGTAGTCATCCTCGTTGCGCCCGGCGAGCGCGTTGTGCACCAGCGTCAACAACGCCTTGCCGTGGGAGTTGAAGCCGCGGAATGCGTATCCCTTGTACAGGTAGATCATCGCCTGCTCCGGGCTGCCGTAGACCCTCTCGAGCTGGGAGGCCGGCATGCTGGCGATGGCCACGAGTCCGCGCTCGATCTTCTCGTTCGCCGACGGCTTGATGCACCACCAGGTGGTGTCCCAGTTGCCGGCGTAGTACCGCATCCCGGGCAGGAACGAGATCTTGCGCGGGAACAGGTTTCCGAGGGCCACGGTCAGAGCGAGGACGGCGAACAGCACCACCGGCAACGGCGTACTCATCTCGGCCAGACCGGTTCCGGCGTGGCCGACGAACAACGTCACCACGCAGAACATCATGAAGACGTTCCACTCCAGCGGTACGCCCATCGGAATCGCCGACAAAATGCCGAAGTGGAAGACCAGCATGACGAAGGCCGCGATCGCGGTCGGCCAGCCGCCGTGGCTGAACAGCAGCACCAACGGCACGAACATCTCGATCACGGTGCTGAAGTGGGCGATGACCCGCGAGACCCGACCCGGCCGCAGATCGTCGGGGAACTTCTCGAAGAACCGCCGCTTCAACCACTTGGTCCGGATCAGCGGGTTGTTCGACATCATCGTCGAGATCACGAAGGGGAAGTGCTTGTTGAGCTTCGAGGTCGCCGCACCCATCCAGATCGCGACGCAGACGAGCTTCGCCGCCAGGATCATGTCGACGCCGTAGCCGACGAACAGGAACGCGACGGTGAACGAGCCGTACACCTCACCGCGGGCGGCCAGGAAGATCACCTTGTCACGCAGGCCCAGAACGGCCAGCAGTCCGAGGATGGTCCAGATCTGCCACATCGGCAGGACGCCGATGGTGGTACCCAGCGCGGGAACGGGTCCGGTGCCGTCGGAGAACAACGCGACCAGCAGCACCACGAGCAGCGCCCCGTAGAGCACCGCGTCCATCGGGGTACGGGTGTCACCCTTGGTCAGCGGCACCCGGTCGGGCCAGGGCGGCAGGCGGATGGTGCCCGGGCGCAGCCAGTACAGGATCGAACCCATCGGCGGGAAGAACCGGTTGTTGAGCGGGCCGAATCCACAGCCGAGGCCGACGACCTCGAACAACATGGTGTACAGCACGACCTTCTGGAACACGATCGGTTCGGTCCACCACTGCGCAACGTCGGTGAAACCGTCGACACCATGGGTGGCCAGCGCGAACAACCAGCCGCCGAGGATGTAGAGCAGGATCTTCACCACGTAGAACAGGTGCATCACCACGGGTGTACCGAAACCGACCTCCGCCCAGTGGTGGGCCATCGGCCGGATCTTCTCCGAGCGCGTGCCCTTACTCCATTCAGCGAAATCGACGACGGGCATGTCGGGCTTGAGAAATCCCATGCCCCCAAGATTAGAACGTGTTCTAGTTGCGCGGAAAGGGGTTGCCGGGTTTCGGCGCGAGTAGTCAGCCCGTCTTGGCTGGCGGGCGGTAGAAGATCGCCAGCTGGCCGATGCCGCCGGCGAGCCCGAGCACCACGGCGATGATCAGACCCCACCAGCCCTGGACCAGGTCCCACAGGGCGGTGCCGTGAAACAGCGCGTAGTCGAGGCTGAGCTTGCCGGGTCCGATGGCCGGGATCGCCACCGCGGCGGCGGCCAGGACGAGGTTGTACTCCCAGCCCTCCTTGACGATGAAGAAACCGTTGGCGCGGTGCACGGTCCAGGCGGCCACCAGCATGAGTGCGACGAAGCCCGCGGCGGGAACCGGAGTCAGCAGCCCGACGGCCAGCCCGATCCCGGCGGCGATCTCGGTCGTGGCGGCGACCCGGGCGTGGAACATGCCGGGCTTCATGCCGATGCTGTCGAACCAGCCGGCGGTGCCGGGGATGCGGCCCCCGCCGAAGAACTTGTTGTAGCCGTGGGCGGCCATGGTCAGGCCGAGCACCACACGCAGGAGGAGAACGCCGACATCGTAGGCAGTCATGCAACAGAATCTAGAACATCTGTTAAGTCGCCGCCCACCCCCGTCGGGGCTACCACCGCCGGTCGAGCGCCGTGGCGAGGCGTTCGGTGTAGGCGTCGACGTCGCCGATCGCCGCCCGGGCGGCGTGCACGCTGACCGTCACGACGTCCCCGATCCCGTGCACGCCGTGCGTGAGTCCCATCATCGGCGACAGCGGCATCGAGTCGGTGCTCAGCACGACCGGAACGTCGCCGAACCGCAGATCGGCGGCGCCGCGGTGCACCGATGACACCACGGTGTTGCCGATCGCCCGTTCCGAGCGCACGTCCGGGTCGAACTGCGCGATCCCCCATCGCAGCAGGGGCGCGGGCGTGGCGGCGAACGCCTCCCGGTCCGCGATCAGGGCCGGGTGGCCGGCCCGGCGCCTGCGGTCGGCGAGGATGCCGGCGATGCGGCGGGCCCGGTCCGCGGGCGACAGATCGGGGAACAGATCGACGCTCATGTTGCCGAAGTGGTTGTGTGCCAGACGCTTTCCGCTCCTGGCCATCGGAACCTCGGCACCGAGACGGGTCGGGTCGTCGCCGAGTTCAACCAGGTGCGCCGCGAGCGCCTCCGCGATCGCGGTCAGGACGCCGACGGTGACGGTGGGTCCGCAGATCCGGGAGCGGTGCCGCACCAGGGTGCGCAGACTGCGCGCCCCATCGGGGCGGACGTTGCTGCGCAGCACGGGGAACGACTCCCCCTGCGCGGCAACCATTCCGGACGTCACATCGCGCACCAGCAGCCGGTGAGCGCGCGCCGCGCGGATCGCCCGCCACGGCAGGGCCGCCGATTCCCACCGCGGCGGCGACGGCACCGCGGGCACCGGATCGGTGCGGCCGAACATCCACGCCGCCAGCGCCGAACCACGCACCCCGTCGGCCAGTGCATGCGCCATCTGCACGACCACCACCGTGCCCATGCCGTCGACTCCGGGGACACCGCCGATCGACGGGAACACGTGCAACCGCCAGGTGGCCTCCCGCGCGTCGAGTTGCTCGCCGGCCAGCGCCTCGACCGCGGTCAGGCAGTCGCTCCAGTCCGCGCCGTCGAGGCGGTGCAGCTCCACTCGGCGTTCGTCGACACCGACCGGCGCCCACAACGGATAGGCGGCGCCGCGCTCCTGCACCCGCAGCGTCAGATCACGGCAGGCCGCGGCCCGCCGCAGCACCGCATCGACCGCAGCGGACAGATCGGTGGGCACGCCGGCGAACCCGTACAGCAGGAACTGATCGCTGGGCACCTTCGCGGCCAGCCAGTATGTCTGCGCATCGACCGCCGCGAGCCGGCGCACCGTCATGGTGACCGGGCGGCTAGCGGCCGGGACCGATGAAGTCGACGATGTGCCTGCCGACCACATCGGGTTGTTCGAGCTGCAGGAAGTGGCCCGCGTTCTCGACGGCCGCCACCGCACTGCCCTCGGGCAGCACCCGCTGCACCCAGCGCACGTACTCGGGGCCGGCGCAACCGTCGTCGAGGCCGTGCAGATACAAGGTGGGCCGCGTCGGCGCGGACAACCAGTGCTGGTGCAGTTCCCGGTAGCGCTCGGGTGGCCGGGTGTTGCGGACGGTCGCGCGGTAATAGCCCAGCGCCGCCCGCCAGCGCGGCTCGGCGCCGATCGCCGCGTCCACGTGGCGCAGATCCTCGGCGGCGGGATAACCCGGCGACCATCGCCGCCACAACCGGGGCACCACCCACGACGCTGACCGGTCCGGCAGCCAGGGCAGCTGGAAGTACATGATGTACCAGCTGCGCAGCAGCTGGCGGGGCAGTTGCGCGGCCAGCCGCAGTACGTCGGGCACCCGGCCCAGGGGTCGGAACGCCGCCGCCAGGGGCACCGACATGATCACCGTCCTGTCGAACGGGCTGTCCGGCATGGCGGCCAGTCCGGCGCCGGCGATCGCGCCCCAGTCGTGCCCGATGAGGACGTCGCGCCCCGTCGGCCCGGCGGCCTGCAGGACGCGCAGGGCGTCGTCCATCAGGGCGCCCACGTGGTAGCTGCCGTCGGCGGCCAGTGAGGACGGCACATAGCCTCGCATGAACGGCGCCACCACCCGCCAGCCGGCGTCAACGAGCACCGGGGCCAGTTTGCGCCACCCGTACGCGGTGTCGGGAAAGCCGTGCAGGCACAGCGCCACCGGAGCGTCGTCGGCCCCCCAGACCAGCGCGCGCAGCTGCACCGCGGGCGTGTTGACATCGAGCCACCGTGGTTCGGTCATACCGGCTGGAACTCCGAGATCGTCCACTGGTCGCCGACCTTGTCGAGCGTCACCCGCACACTCGACGGGGTGACGGTCGGGGCGGCGGTGCCGACGGCGACCGTCTGATTGACGAACAGCAGGACCACCGCGTGGTCGGGTTCGGCCGACACCGACGCCGACGCCGCGACCTCGGCCGCTGCCGATATGCCCTTGGCCTTGGCCTCGGGCGCGATCACGGTGTCGACCATCGACGCGTACTGGTCTTTCCAGGCGCCGCTGAGCCGTTCGCGCGCCGCCGACAGCTCCTGGTCGATGGTGTCGGGTTGATAGGTCAGCATCGACACCGTGATGTCGCGGGCCGCCTGCACCGACTCCGTCCGAGCGGCGTCCTGGCGGCCGGCGGCGATGTTCTGCCACAGGAAATAGGCCGAGGCCGCGACGAGCAGCGCCACCAGCGCCGGCAGCACGACGAGCGCGGCGATCCGCCGCGGTGAGCGCCTGCGTGGGGGTATGGGGTCGGCCGCCGGGGTCTCGGTGGCTTCGGGGCCGTCGACGGAGGTGTCGGTCACCGTCTCCTCGACAGTCACGTCTGACGACTTCGGTGTCTCGGTCACTGCACGAACTCCACGTTGGACACCTTCGCACCGTCGTCGACGCGCTGGAGCGTCAACCGCATCCGCCATGCCTTCGGCGCCTGATCCGGGGCGCCGGCGTTCGACGACTGGACCGTCACCGCCACCAGCACCCTGGCACCGTTGTCGGACACCGATTCGACGCCCGATTCGCCGAGGGTGCCCACCGACTTCGACTGGGCCTCCTTGACCACCTCGATGAACGGCTGCGCCCGCCGTTGGAAATCGTCGTAGAAGGTGCCGGTGGCCACGTCGAGGACCCGTTGGACGTCGGCCTCGGCCTGTTGCCAGTCGATGGTCGTCAGATTCTGCGCGGCCTGCCTGCCGACGTCGAGGTACACCGCGCGTTGCTTCTCCGCCTGCTGGGTCTCGTACGCGCGGTAACCCAACCAGCCGGTCAACCCGACCAGTGCCAGCACCAGCACCACCGCACCGGTGACCAGCCGGCGCCGCCGCGACCGGGCGGGATCGTGGTCGTCGTCGCCTTCGATGTCGATGTCGTCATGGCCTGGTGCCGTCGATTCGCCGGCTGTGACGCCGTCACTGGCAGCGGAATCGTCGGGGGCCATGGCGCTCCTCTCCGGCATGGGGCACCCACTCGTCAGGGTGTGTCGACCAAACGTTACGTGGCCCGGTCGACGGGCCGGTCAGCGCCTTCGGGGGCAGCTGTGCGCTCACGCGCCGGCGACGGCGTCCTCCAGTTCGGAGATGACGATCTTGCGCATACCGAGCATCGCCTTCGCCGCGGCGGTGGCCCGCGCCGGGTCGGGGTCGGCCAGTAGTTCGTCCAGCCGGTGCGGCACGATCTGCCAGCTCAACCCGAACCGGTCCTTGAGCCAGCCGCACCGCGACTCCTCGCCACCGTCGACCAGGCGGTCCCAGTAGTAGTCGACCTCGTCCTGGTCGCTGCAATGCACGGTGAACGAGACGGCCTCGGAGAACGGGAATTGCGGACCGCCGTTGATGCCGATGAAGCGGGTGCCGTCCAGGATGAATGTGCCCGAAACGACCTCCCCGGGCGTGCCCGGGCCCGCGTCGGTGTATCGCTCGAACCCCTCCACGGCGGAGTTCGGGAAGACGGAGGTGTAGAAGGCGGCAGCGTCTTCCAGATCGTCGTTGAACCACAAGGACGGGGTGATCGACGGCATCTCGGTTCTCCTGTTCACGGTGGGGCCTTTCCGGCGACAGACCCGCCGCGGCGGCTGAATTCATCGCCCCGTCACACCCACCCGGTTGCCGCCGACGGCCCGCAACGCGAAGTCGAGGACCTGCGCGAGGGTCCGCTGCACGAGGGCCGAACGGGTGGGCGGCGTGGCCGTCATGATCCGGCTCACCAGCGCGCTGATCGCCACGGCGTCCAGTTCGGGCTCGGCCAGCGGGAAGCTGCCGTCTCCCCTGCCCCGCTCGAGGATCTCGACCAGTGACCGCTCGCGCTGGGTGTGCGTGCTCTCGCGCACTTCGCGGTACCCCTTCGCCGCGCGCACCTCGTCGGAATCGATCACCCGCATGTGCTGGCGCAGCCGAGGATCGTGGGCCAGCGTCAGCATCTCGGCGATCCACGCCTCCAGCTGGCGCGGCGGCGCCTCCCCACCGTCCAGGATCTGGTCGAGGCGGCCGCTGAGCGCGGCGGACTCCTGACGCAGCATCTGCAGGAACAGCTCGTCCTTCGACGTGAAGTGCCGGTAGAACGCCCGCGTCGAGACCTCGGCGCGGGCCAGGATCGCCGCGATCGGTACCGGACCGGTATGCGGTTCGGCGATGCAGTCGTAGGCGGCGTCGATGATGCGTTCGCGCTCGTCGTCGGTCGGCGATTGCGGTTGCACGAGCGCAGATTCTAGGGACGCGGACGTCGGTCGGGGACGGAATTGTCGCCTCGGTAACGTGAGGGTCCGGGGCCAACCGAGAGGAACGTCCGTGAGTGCGCCGAAGTCCGCCCACAGTGAGCCACAGGTCGTCGAATTCCGCGGCGCCGGGGGCCTCACCCTCGTCGCCGACGAATGGAACCGCGACCGGGCCGGCTCCGGTTCGGGGCAGGCCGGCCGGCCCACGGTGCTGATGCTGCACGGCGGCGGGCAGAACCGGCACTCGTGGAAGAAGACGGGCCAGATCCTCGGCGACGCCGGACTGCACGTCGTCGCGCTCGACAGCCGGGGCCACGGAGACAGCGACCGCTCCCCCGCCGCCGACTACTCGGTCGACACGCTGTGCGAGGACACCCTGGCAGTGCTCGACCAGATCGGCAGGCCGGTCGCGCTGATCGGCGCCAGCATGGGCGGGCTGACCGGCATCCTCGTCGCCGGTAAGGCCGGGCCGCAGCGGGTCACCCAGCTGGTGCTGGTCGACGTGGTCCCGCGCTACGAGAAGGACGGCAGCGCGCGCATCCGCGACTTCATGTTCAGCCACGTGCACGGGTTCGACTCGCTCGAGCAGGCCGCCGACGCGGTGGCCGAATACCTGCCGCACCGCCCCCGGCCACGAAGCACCGAGGGGCTCAAGAAAAACCTGCGTGAGCGCGACGGCCGCTGGTACTGGCACTGGGATCCGGCGTTTCTGACCGCCCCCGGTGACGATCCGTTCGTCCGGGTCGAGAAGCTCGAGCAGATCGCGATCGACCTCACCATCCCGATCCTGCTGATCCGTGGGAAACTCTCCGACGTGGTCAGCGCCGAGGGTGTGAAGGACTTCCTGGAGAAGGTGCCGCGGGCGGAGTTCGTCGAGCTTTCGGAGGCCGGGCACACCGCCGCCGGTGACGACAACGACGCCTTCACCGAGGTCGTCGTGGGCTTCGTCAGTCGGTGAGCGCCCGTCGCCGCACCATCGGCTTCAACTTCTTCGAGGCTCTCGAGTTGCCCGCCCCGCAGATCGGCGAGGCTGCCGCCGAGGCGCTCGCCGCCTCCGCCTACGGGCTGACCGCAACCGCCAAATCACTCGGCAGCCAACAGGATCAGAACTTCCTGATCACCGTCGGCAACGAGATCGCCGGCGTACTCAAGATCGCCAACCCGGCGTTCAACGGCGTCGAGATCGCCGCGCAGGACGCCGCCGCCGAACTGATCGCCGCATCCGAACCGACGCTGCGCATCGCGGTCCCGCTGCCCAACGCCGACGGCCGGGCGTGCACGGAGGTCGACGCGTTCTTCGAGCCCTCCGGTGGGACGGCCTACGTCCGGCTGTTGCGCCACCTTCCGGGCGGCACACTGATCGACAGTGATCACCTGTCGCCGTCGGCGGTCGCCGCACTCGGCGACGTCGCCGGACGGGTCAGCCGTGCACTCCGCGATTTCGAGCACGACGGCCTGGACCGGGCGTTGCAGTGGGATCTGCGCTACGGGCACGAGGTGGTGACCGCACTCGCCGACCACGTCGACGACGCGGAGCAACGGGGCCGGTTGCGTGACGCCGCCCGCGACGGGTGGGCCCGCATCGAGCGTGTGGCAGGCGAATTGCCGCTGCAGGCGGTGCATCTCGACGTCACCGACGCCAACGTGGTGGTCAGCCGGGCGGCCGACGGCGGGCTCCGCCCGGACGGGGTGATCGACTTCGGCGACCTCACCCGAACGTGGGCGGTGTCCGAACTGGCCATCGCCGCCGCATCGGTGCTGGGGCACCCCGGTACCGGACCCGAATCGATCCTGCCTGCGGTGGCGGCGTTCCACTCGGTCCGCCCGCTGACCGCCGCGGAGATCGACGCGTTGTGGCCACTGCTGGTGCTGCGGACCGCGGTGCTCATCGTCAGCGGGGCGCAGCAGGTCGCACTCGAACCCGACAACGCCTACCTCACCGCGCAGTCCGACGGCGAACGGCGCATGTTCGAGCAGGCCATCTCCGTACCTGCCGAAGTGATGGCCGCCGTTATCCGGTCCGAACTCGGCGTGCACCGGCCGGCCGCCGGCCGCACCGTCGCCACGCCGATGACCGCCGTCGGTCCGGTTGAGGTGCTCGACCTTTCGGTCACCTCCGACGTCTACGACGGAGTGTTCGAACCCGGCGGTTGGCTGCCCGGCGACATCGCCGACCGGCTGGCACGCCGGGCGGTGGATGAGGGCGCCCAGATGGTGGTGACCCGCTTCGGGGAACCGCGGCTTGATCTGGTACCCGCGCTCAGCGCGCGCACCGCCGACGTCGTGCCGACCGGCGTCGGCGTTTGGGCGGCGCAACCCGTTTCACTGGCAGCGCCGTGGGACGGCCAGGTCATCGACCTCGGCTCCGACGAGGTCACACTGCGCGGCCGCGACCACGAGGTGACGCTGGCCGGTGTCCGGCCGGTTGCTTCGACGGGCAGCGTGCGGGCGGGCGAGCCGCTGGCCGAATGCCCCGCCGGGCGGTGGACCGAGGTGACCGTGCGCGAGGCCGGTGCACCGCACGCCCCCCGGCTGGTCCGGCCCGAACTCGCCGCAGGCTGGCTGACGCAGGTCCGCGACCCTGCACCGCTGCTCGGCCTGGCCACAGCCGGACCCTCCACGGCCGCCGCGGAACTCGTGTCCCGGCGCGATCGCAGCTTCGCACCGGTCCAGGAGCACTACTACCGCAGGCCGCCGCAGATCGAGCGCGGCTGGCGGCACTACCTCATGTCGACGGCCGGCCGGTGCTATCTCGACATGGTCAACAACGTCACAGTGCTCGGACATGCACATCCGCGGATCGCCGACGCCGCGCACCGGCAGTTGCGACGGCTGAACACCAACTCCCGGTTCAACTATGCCGCGGTCGTCGAGTACAGCGAGCGGCTTGCCGCGACCCTGCCCGAACCGCTCGACACCGTCTTCCTGGTCAACTCCGGCTCGGAGGCGAGCGATCTGGCCATCCGGCTGGCGCTGGCCGCGACGGGCCGCCGCGACGTGGTGGCGATGCGCGAGGCCTACCACGGGTGGACCTACGGCACCGACGCGGTGTCCACGTCCACCGCCGACAATCCCAACGCGCTGGCGACCCGACCGGACTGGGTGCACACCGTCGAGTCCCCCAACAGCTTCCGTGGCAAGTACCGCGGTGACGAGGTCGGCCATTACGCGAAAGAGGCGGTCGCCCAGATCGAGCGGATGGCCGCCGACGGTCGGCCGCCCGCAGGGTTCATCTGCGAATCCGTGTACGGCAACGCCGGTGGGATGGCCCTTCCCGACCGTTACCTCGAGCAGGTGTACTCCGCCGTGCGCGCCGCCGGCGGCTATGCGATCGCCGACGAGGTCCAGGTGGGCTTCGGTCGTCTCGGCCACTGGTTCTGGGGTTTCCAGCAGCAGGGGGTGGTCCCCGACATCGTCTCGATGGCCAAGTCGACCGGCAACGGCTACCCGCTCGGCGCGGTGATCACCAGCAGGGCCGTCGCCGACGCGTTCCGCTCCCAGGGGTACTTCTTCTCGTCGACCGGCGGCAGCCCGCTGTCCTGCGCGATCGGGCTCACCGTGCTCGACGTCCTGGCCGCAGAAGATCTGCAGGGCAACGCCGTCCGCGTCGGCACCCACCTCAAGGCGCGGCTCGAGGCACTCGCCGGCAAGCATCCGATCGTCGGGACCGTCCATGGTGTCGGCCTGTATCTCGGGGTCGAGATGGTGCGGGACCGCGAGACGCTCGAGCCGGCCACGGCGGAGACCGCGGCGATCTGTGAACGCATGCTCGATTACGGCGTCGTCATCCAGCCGACCGGTGACCATTCGAACATCCTCAAGACCAAGCCGCCGCTGTGCATCGACGTCGACGGCGCCGACTTCTACGTCGACACCCTGGACCGCGTACTGACCGAAGGCTGGTGAGGTTGGCCAGATCCCGTCGCACAGTGGCGGATTCGGTTGAGGCGATGCGCGCCGTCGTGTCATAGCGTCGACGGTCATGTCCGCCATCCTGCTCAGCGCCCACGTCATCGCAGCGATCCTGGCCGTCGGGCCGATCGCGGTCGCCGCCAGCATGTTCCCGCGCTACGCCCGCGCGCTGCACGGACCGGACGCCGAGGCGCGGCCGGCCGCGTCGGTGCTGCACCGCATCTGCCGGGCGTACGCCACGGTGGGTGTGGCGGTGCCGGTACTCGGGTTCGCCACCGCCGCATCGATGGGGGTCCTCACCGATGCCTGGGTTCTGGTGTCGATCGCCTTGACTGCAGCAGCGGCCGTCGTCCTCATCGCGGCGGTGCTGCCTGCCCAGCGAGCAGCGCTCGACGGTGCGACCGTCACCACTCTGGCCATGACGGCCGGCATCTTCAACCTGTTGTGGGTGATCGTCACCGTTCTGATGATCGTGCGGCCGGGTTCGTCGACGGGGGTCTGACCGGGATCCGGTCACCCCCGGGTGAGGTCTTCACCAGGTCCCCATTCGTCGCTCATGTCGTCAGCCTTTCCCTTGGTGTGTGCGTCGGACACCCGTGACGGCCGAGCGCGGCAGCCGACCGGCACGTGAATGGCCGGCGAGTCGATCACCCCGAACGTGCACGTCGAACTCGAGTTTGAGCCGCATGGGCCTGGTGACAGTCTGTCGCCACCGGACCCGTTGTCCGTCAGCGTTTTCGGTGACGACGATGTCGGTCAGCGCCACGGTTTCGGACGTGCCGGTCGCCCGACCGCTGATGACGTCCCCGTCGTCGCGGAAGCGGTAGTCGATCTGCAACGATCCGATCGGCGTCTTGATGGTGACGTCCCAGTCGCCGGTGACGCTCACTGCTTCACACCGCCTTCGGCCGGCGGCCGCTGTCGGACCACACGGTGCCGCGGCGCTCGTAGGCGAACATCTCCTCGACCGCGAGCGCGACGCGCGGCCCGTAGGTGCGTTCGAGCAGGTACAGGGCCAGATCCAGCCCGGACGTGACGCCGCCGGACGTGACGAGGTCCCCGTCATCGACGACGCGGGCCCGCACCGGGATGACGCCGGTGGCTTCCAGGACGTCCACGCCCAGATGGTGGGTGTTGGCGTGGCGGCCGTCGATCAGACCTGCCATCGCCAGCGCCAGCGATCCACCGCACACCGTCGCCACCGTGACATCGGGGTTGTCCAGAGCCGTCCGCATCAACGGCACGGCGGCGGTCTCGCCGAACCGCGCCAGCAGCACCGGAATGGTGTCCACACCGTCGTCGGGGTCGCCGTCCAGCGGTCCGACCGCACCGGGCACGACGACGAATCCGGGCTGCACCGGGTCAAGCCGGTCGGTGGCGTGCAGTGTCAGACCGCGGGATCCGCTGACGACCTCGCGGGGCCCCTCCGCCGACACCAGGGCGACATCGAGTTCTCCGCCCAGTGCGTCGCTGCCCGCGACGAGGACCTCGTAGGGAGCGATGACGTCGAGCGGGTCGAACCCGTCGAACAGAACGATCTGTGCGTGCATGCCGCCATGCTGGGCCACGCCGAGACCCGCCGACAGCGGTCGGCGGGACAGCTTTCGCCGCGATCTTGCCAGGGTCGCGCCCCCGACACATGCCCGAACGCCGATACTTGGGCCGTGACCGGAGCCGACATCGCCACCTACGTCCTCGCCGCCGTCGCGCTCGCCGAAGCGGTGGGGCTGGCGGTGCTGTGGGTGCTGTTCACGCGGGCTCGGCGGGAAGCCGACGAACTGCGGAGCCGCTTCGACACCCGCAACATGCTGCTCAGCGGCGGCCGCGAAGCGGTGAAGAATCTGTGGCACACCGCGAACCTGGTACGCGAGAAGGGATTTGGCGGCGCTCTGCGGTCGTCGATCGAGGATCTGGCCGACTGGTTCGAGGTCGAACGGCCGGATCTGGCGCGGCTCGCCCCCGACGGCCGGGTCGCGATCCTGTTCTCCGACATCGAGGATTCGACCGCACTGAACAACCGCATCGGCGACCGGGCATGGGCGCGGCTCATCGGCAGGCATGCGCGTCTGGTGCAGCGGATCGTCGAGGACAACGACGGTCACGTCATCAAGAGTCAGGGTGACGGCTTCATGATCGCCTTCGCCGCGCCGGAGCAGGCGGTGCGTTGCGCTTTGGCACTGCAGCGCGCATTACGCAAGCGGCCGAACGGGATTCGTGTCCGTATCGGCATCCACACCGGCAAGTCGGTCCGCCGCGGCGACGACCTGTTCGGCCGTAATGTGGCGCTGGCCGCGCGGGTGGCCGCCGAGGCCGACGGCGGCGAGATCCTCGTGAGCGAGTCGGTGCGCGACGCGGTCTCCGGATGCGACGGCATCACCGTCGACGACGGCCGCGAGGTCGACCTCAAGGGCTTCTCCGGCAAGTACCGCGTATTCGCGGTGACCGGCTAATCCTCGGCCGGTTCGGCCTCGTCGAGACGCTGGTGCAGTCGCGCGCGGATGTCGTCGGCGGTGTAGGACCGGCGCCGTCGTTGGTCGCGCGCGACCAGCGCCCCGCCGGCGACGACGCCGGCGGCACCGGCCAGTCCGACCCACTTCCACACATTGCGCATGATCAGAGTGTGCCTAAGCTGCGCAGGTGAATGCGAACACGGTGTCGCTGGCGCGGGCACTCGAGGAGACCCGGACCGGGGACATCTGGCTGTTCCGCGGCGCCTCGGGGCCGGACCGCGCGATCCAGACCCTGACGAACGCCCCGGTCAACCACGTCGGGATGACCGTCGCGGTCGACGACCTGCCGCCGCTGATCTGGCATGCCGAACTCGGCGACAAATTGCTCGACCTGTGGACGGGCACCAACCATCGCGGCGTCCAGCTCAACGATGCCCGGCAGGTGGTCGAGCGGTGGATGACCAGCTACGGCCAGCGCTGCTGGCTGCGTCAGCTGGACCCCGCGGTCACCCGCGAGCAGGAGGACCGGATGCTGCGGGTGATCGCCCGCATGGACGGCACCCCGTTCCCAAGCACCGCCCGGCTGACCGGACGGTGGCTGCGCGGTCGTCTCCCGACCGTCAGCGACTTCACCCGAGGCATCCCGTACGTGCACCGCAAGGTGCGGGAGTCGGCCGAACGCCGCAAGGAGCGGATGCGCACGAGGGGGCTGCAGACGGCGTACTGCGCGGAGACCGTCGCCATCACCTACGAGGAGATGGGTCTGCTCGCCACGGAGAAGCAGGACAACTGGTTCGACCCGGGGAAGTTCTGGAGCGGAGACGAGCTGCCGCTGGCCCCTGGATTCCGCCTCGGTGCCGAGATCGCGGTGCTCCCCGGGTGATTCGCCTACCGGCTACCGACGGAAAGCGTCCTTGATCTTTTCGCCGGCGCCCTTGAGATGTGACATCGACTGCTTGTTGCGGCCTTGGTCCTCGAGCCTCCGGTCGCCGGTGACCCGGCCCAGAATCTCCTTGCCTTTGCCGCTGAGCTGATCGATCTTGTTCTTCGCCTTGTCGGTGCCACTCACGGGGCGCCTCCTTCGTTGGATGATCAGGGCATACCCCGAGCGGCTGCACGTCAAAACGCCGGGGCGGCGACCCGCCGTCCTCGAAATTCACCGTTGCGTTCCCCAACGTTCCACTGCCGAGGCCGTAACCCGGCGACGTGCGGGTACCTGGCCGCGGACAGATCCGAACGGAGACGTGGAGGACAGATCATGCGGAAGCTCATCGCGGTTCTCGGCACGACGTGGGTAGTTGCACTCGGTGGTGCCGGCATCGCGCAGGCCCACACCGCCGCCGGAACTCCGGTACAGGTGTCGACGATTACCGTCGCGCAGAACGAGCAGGTCGATTCCGGCGACAACGGCGACAGCGGGGGTGACAGCACCGGACTCTGGGGGCTGGCCGGTCTGCTCGGCCTGCTGGGCCTTCTCGGGCTCAAACCTCGCAAGACCGTGCCGGCGCGCGGAGTTGCCGGGCCTGCGGTCGGTACCGCGCCGCAGTCCTGACCGGGGGCATCACCGGGCGGCTGTTAGGGTCGTCGCGCTATGAGCAACGCCGGCACCTTCGAGATCGTCGTGATGGATGGTCCGACGGCGTCGGCTCTGGCACAGATCCTGCCGCTGCTGCTGTTGACGCTGATGGTCGAACTGCGCCGCACTGCCCTGCACCAGACGTACTCGCGGGCGCTGTTCGGGTGGTTCTTCGTCGTGTTCGGCGTGATCGAGACGGTGCTCGTGCTGTCGATCGACGGGATGCTCTACCCGTTCCAATGGGGCGATCTGCTCTCGGCGCTCGCCATCTTCACGTTGCTCACCACGATCTATGTGATCTCGTTCATGGATCCGGGACGGAAGCCGAAGAGGAACTGAACTCCGCGGTGCGCCCGGAGCGCAGCCGTTTCGGTCCGCCGTCCCTGGGTACACCACAAAAAGCGGTCCGCTCGACGTGAAGCGAACCCTCCGTGCGGCTCCACCGCGGCGTTCGGTGGAGACCGCGTCTCGTTCTCTCGAATCGCCATGTGCGCTTGCGCATTCAGCGCTCCTTCTCTCGGAGTGGTCCCCCGTCACCGGGGTGCATGGCGGCGGCACAGCGGAACAGACGGCACGGCAACGATCAACCAAGGAAGAGAAGAGATGTACCTACACACTCAGCAACTCATCAACGAGATCGAGGTCGACCAGCCGGATCCCGCCGCGGCCAACGCGCTGCAGGAAGGCCTGGGCGGTCAGTTCGGCGAGATGCGCACGATGATGCAGTACCTGTTCCAGAGCATGAATTTCCGCGGGGACGCCACGGCCAAGCCGTACAAGGATCTTCTCCAGGGAGTCGGCACCGAGGAGATCAGTCATGTGGAACTGATCGGGACGACCATTTCCCGGCTGCTCGACGGATCGCCGGAGTACAACGGCAAGAAGACCGACCCGGTCGACGAGCCGGGCGCCAAGGGCGCCACTCCCCTGAAGATCGCGTTGGACCACAGCAACATTCACCACTATCTGGTCGGTGCGCAGGGCGCGATGCCGGTCGATGCGGCGGGCAATCCGTGGCTCGGCTCGTATGTGTACAACAGCGGCAATCTCGTGCTCGATCTGCTGTACAACCTGATGCTGGAGTCGACCGGGCGCCTGCAGAAGTGCCGCATCTACGAGATGACCGACAACAAGACGGCGCGCTCCACGATCGCCTACCTGATCGTGCGCGACCAGGCCCACGAGAACGCCTTCGCCAAGGCCCTGGAAAGCCTGGGCGTGAACTGGGGTTCGGTGCTGCCGATCCCCAAGACCAGTGCGGAGCAGTTCCCTGAGGTCAAGAAGCTGCTCGACAAGGGGCTGCAGAGCATCCAGTACACCTTCAGCGCCGATGACCAGAGCCAGGCGGCCAAGCTCTACCGGGGCGCGTCGCCGTCGAACGACGGCACCGAGCTCAGCACGGCCGTAATGCCGGAGGGCTTCCCGATGACAATCGCACCCGAGCGGCGCGAGGAGTTCGCCCCCGGTCTGGACAAGGAGCTGCTGGCCCTCATCCAGGCCACCGCAGAAGTGGAGATCCAGGCCAACAAGTAGGCGGCGAAGGACGGGCGGCTAGCGTCGCCGGCCGGCCGCGGTGAGCGCACGCGCCGCGGCCGGTCGCGCCCGGGCCGCCCGCTCGCAGATCCGTGCGGCCAGCAGGACGTGCCGTCGGAGCTCGACCGGCAACCGTACGGCGTCGAAGAACTGATGCACCCGTCGACGCTTCGCCCGCAGCTTGAGCGCGATCCACCCCGCGAAGCACAGCGCTCCCAGCACCACCACGATCCACAGGGTCGCCGCCACGAGGTAGACCACTTCCGCCATGACGACGAGCGTGCTGGGTCGCCGTCGCGCTGCGGTCACGGGTGCGACACGCTCGGGTTGCGGTGACTCGATCAGCCGATCGGCGGCTGGCCATCCGGCAGGCAGTGGGCATTCGAGGACTTCGGTCGAGTTTCCGGGGAAGAACCGGAGATGCGGATGCTCCGAGAAGATCCTCGCGGCCTCATCATGCGACGCCGCGTCCACCATGGGGACCACGTCGCGTCACCGATAAACGTCACGGCGATGCGCGATGTGGATGACTTCGACGACCACGCGGTCATCGAGCACGCGGCATATGACGCGGAACTGTCCGCGCCGAGCGGAGTAGCGGCCCTCCAGCTGATCGCGGAGTGGCTTTCCGACGCGGTAGGGGTTCTCGGCCAGCGGCCCGCGAATGAATTCCCGACACGCGATGGCAACCGATTCGGGTAGCTGTTCGGTCAGAGCCCGCTTCGCCGCCCCGGTCATTTCAATCCGGTACATCAACGCGGGAGTCGGCCGCGCGCGCATCTCCTCGGTCACTTCCTCCAAAGTGAAGGTCTCGCCATCTTCCTCGGCCGCTCGCACATCTCGCATCAATTCCGTATCGCTGAGGATGGCGAGCGTCTCCATGATCGAGTCATAGTCGTCGGCACTCAGAATCACTGCCGCACGACGCCCCTGGCGGGTCACTCGATACGTTGATGGGTGCGCACCGCCTCGTCGACAAGCTTCGACAGGTATGCGCGGACTTCCGCCAACGGCAGCGTCGTCATGTACAGAGTTCTAGCGTGGCCGCGGGAAGCGGCAGACGTTGAATCGAAACACTGCTACACGTTGAAGCGGAACTCCACCACGTCCCCGTCGGCCATGACGTAGTCCTTGCCCTCGATGCGGACCTTGCCTGCGGCTTTCGCCGCGGCCATCGATCCGGCCGCCATGAGATCGTCGAAGGACACCACCTCGGCCTTGATGAAGCCCTTCTCGAAATCGGTGTGGATCACCCCGGCCGCCTTGGGCGCGGTGTCGCCCTGGTGGATCGTCCAGGCGCGGGCTTCTTTCGGCCCGGCCGTCAGATAGGTCTGCAACTTGAGCGTGTGAAAACCCGCCCGCGCCAGCGCGTCCAGCCCACGCTCGGTCTGACCGATCGACTCCAACAGCTCGGCCGCGGACTCCTCGTCGAGCTCCTGGAGTTCGGCTTCGATCTTCGCGTCCAGGAACACCGCGTCGGCGGGCGCCACCAGCTCACGCAGTTCGGCCTTGCGGGTCTCGTCGGTCAGCACCGTCTCGTCGGCGTTGAACACGTACAGGAACGGCTTGGTCGTCATCAGGTTCAGCTCGCGCAGCAGCGTGTAGTCCGCCCCGCGAGAAGCGGAGGCGAACAGCGTGGTGCCGGAGTTCAGCACCTCCTGCGCCGCGACCGCCGCCTCGTGCACCGGGCGCCGGTCCTTGTGCGTGCGGGCTTCCTTCTCCAGTCGCGGAATCGCCCGCTCGAGGGTCTGCATGTCGGCCAGGATCAGCTCGGTCTCGATCACCTCGATGTCCGAGCGCGGATCGACCTTGCCGTCCACGTGCACCACATCGTCGTCGGCGAACACCCGTACGACCTGACAGATCGCGTCGCATTCGCGGATGTTGGCCAGGAACTTGTTGCCCAGCCCGGCACCCTCCGAGGCGCCCTTCACGATGCCGGCGATGTCGACGAACGTCACAGGAGCCGGCACGATCTTCTCGGATCCGAACATCTTCGCGAGCTCGTCGAGCCGCGGATCGGGCAGCGCGACCACACCTTCGTTGGGTTCGATCGTCGCGAACGGATAGTTCGCCGCCAGCACGTTGTTGCGCGTCAGCGCGTTGAACAAGGTCGACTTGCCGACATTCGGCAGCCCGACGATTCCCAGGTTGAGGCCCACGGGATCCACAGTCTGCCAGAGGTGAGGATCCCACCGGCGCGCGCTGGCGGCGCGCACCTGCGACGAGCCGGTACGGTCTACCTGTGTCTGGACCGCGCGCACGGTCGGCAGTGCCGGCCGACCACCGCTCCGTGCACCCCGATCTGCCGGGTGTGCCGTGGTGGGGTGCAGTGCTGCTGGCGATCACCTTCACGGCCATCGGCTTCGCCTACGACGCGGGTTCGGGCTCGCGCGAACTGGGGTCCGTCTTCGCCGTGTGTTTCGGGCTCGGATGCGTCCTTGCCGTGCTGGCCGTGCGGCAGTCCGGCGTGTTCACCGCCGTCATCCAGCCGCCGCTGCTGCTGTTCGTCGCGGTGCCCAGCGCGTATTTCCTCTTCCACGGCTCGGAGATCAAAGGTCTCAAGGACCTGGCGATCAATTGCGGCTACCCGTTGATCGAGCGCTTCCCGCTGATGTTCTTCACTTCGGCGCTGGTGCTGCTGATCGGCGCGGCCCGCTGGTACCTGGGCCGCTCGGCCCACGGGGCGGCGGCCGCACCGGCGGCGACGGAGAAGAAGCCACGCACGAAGAGCGGCGGGCTGCTCGCCACGGTCACGGCCAAGGTCACCGCCGCGACCACCCCGCGCGACGACGGCACCGACGACGCCGACGACCAGGACGAGGACCTGCCGCCGCGCCGCAGGCGCACCGCCGACCGGCCCCGGCGCACCGGCAAGCCCGCCGGCGAGCGGACCCGGGACCGGGCCGCCAAGACCACCGCCGGCAAGCCGACCAGACGCACCGGGACACCGTCGCGGTCGCGCCACGCGCGTCCCGCCGACACCGAGATCATCGAACCCGTCGTGGAACGGCCGCGGCGGCCGCGGTCGGCCCGCACCGACGACGCGGGCGAACCGCGCCGCCGGTCCCGCGAACAACGCGAGAGCCGCGACAGCCGCCGTACCCGCGACGGGCAGCCGCGCGAGCGTCGCTCCCGTGAGCGTCAGCCCCGCGAGCGCCAGTCCCGGGAGAATCCGCCGCCGCTGGACCGGCGCACCGCCTACGACCGGCCGGAGCGCCGTCGTCGTTACGAGGACTACGACGACTTCGAGCCGCTGGCGCCCAACGGCAGTGCCAACGGCTCGGGCAGCTCGACCCACCATCCGGTGTCGCGTGTCCGCTATCGCGGCGATGACGACGGTGAGGACCGCGCGGAGTACCCCAGCAGCCGTCCCCGGACCCGCCGTAGCTGGGATCCGGACAGTTGGGAGTACGACGTCTGAGCGTTACGTGACGGGTGCGCTGCGCGCGGAACGGATCTCCCGCGGGAGGGCGAACACCAGCGTCTCGTTGGCCGTGGTGACCGGCTGCACGGTGTCGTAGCCGTAGTCGGCGAGCCGCTCGAGGACGCCGCGGACCAGCACCTCGGGCACCGACGCACCGGAGGTGACACCGACCGTGGTGACGCCCTCCAGCCAGGCCGGATCGATGTCGTCGGCGTAGTCGACCAGATGCGCCGCCTCGGACCCTGCGCCCAGCGCCACCTCGACCAGTCGTACCGAGTTCGAGGAGTTCTGGGATCCGACGACGATCACCAGCTCGCATTCCGGCGCCATCGCCTTGACCGCCACCTGGCGGTTCTGCGTGGCGTAGCAGATGTCGTCGCTGGGCGGATCCTGCAGCGTCGGGAACTTCTCCCGCAGCCGGCGCACGGTCTCCATGGTCTCGTCGACGCTGAGCGTGGTCTGCGACAGCCAGATGACCTTGTTCGGATCGCGCACGGTGACCTTGTCGACCGCATCGGGGTTGTCGACCACCTGCACGTGGTCGGGCGCCTCACCGGCGGTCCCCACGACCTCCTCGTGGCCTTCGTGGCCGACGAGCAGGATGTCGTAGTCGTCACGGGCGAAGCGCTTGGCCTCGTTGTGGACCTTGGTCACCAGCGGGCAGGTGGCGTCGATGGTCTTCAGATTCCGGGCGGCCGCCTCGACGTGCACCGTCGGCGCGACACCATGGGCGGAGAACACGACGATGGCACCCTCGGGCACCTCGTCGGTCTGCTCGACGAAGACGGCGCCGGCCTTGGCCAGCGTCTCCACGACGTAGCGGTTGTGCACGATCTCGTGGCGGACATAGACCGGGGCGCCGTGCTTCTCCAGCGCACGTTCGACGGTCTCGACGGCGCGATCGACGCCGGCGCAGTATCCGCGCGGCTCGGCGAGCAGCACACGCTTGCCGGAGACACCGCCGGTGACCGAGCTGGACGTGCCAGGTATCCCGATGTTGATGGTCGACGGCATGACTCCCAGGGTACTGACCGTCACCGGGGAACGCCCAGCCGTAGGCTGTGCGCATGGCTACCGCACCCTATGGGGTTCGCCTGCTGGTCGGCGTCACCGTCACAGCGGTCGAGGAAACCCGCAAGCTGCCGCAGACCATTCTGATGTATCCGATGACGGTTGCCAGCCAGGTGGCCAGCATCGTCATCCATCTGCAGCAGAACATCGCCGACCTCGTGAACAGGGGCGATGAGGCACTGGAGAACCTCTTCCCGCCCAAGGACGAGCAACCCGAGTGGGCGACGTTCGACGAAGACGACGACCCCGAGCCCAGCTCCGACGGCGAGCGCCGCACCGAGGGCCGCTTCGCGCTGTACTCCACCGGTGAACCCGAGACTTCCGACGCCACCGAGCCCGAACCCGCGCAGACCTCGGCGGCCGACGCCACACCCGGTATCGCCACCGAGCTCGATTACGAATCGCTGACGCTGGCCCAGCTGCGGGCCCGGCTGCCATCGCTGTCGGTGGCCGACCTGGAGGCGCTGCTCGCCTACGAGGGCGCCACCCGCGCCCGCGCCCCGTTCCAGACCCTGCTGGCCAACCGGATCACCCGCGCCAACGCCAAGTGACCCGCGGCCACGCGAAGTGACGGGAGAGCAGGGAAAGTCAGCTGACAATCCCTGGCCGGTCCGCGCCGTCGCGACCCGGGTCGCCAAGTACATCGACCGCCTCGGCATGGTGTGGATCGAAGGTCAGCTCACCGAGCTGAAGCTGCGGCAGACCACGGCGTGGATGGTGCTGCGCGACCCCGCCGCGGACATGTCGCTGTCGGTGAGCTGCCCGCGCGACCTGGTGGCCAACGCGCCCGTAGCGCTGACCGAGGGCACCCAGGTGATCGTGCTGGGCAAGCCGCAGTTCTACACCCGCAACGGATCGTTCAGCCTGCGGATCAGCGAGATCCGCGCCGTCGGCATCGGTGAGCTGCTGGCCCGCATCGAGCGGCTGCGCAGGCTGCTGGACGCCGAGGGCCTCTTCGACAGCCGCCTCAAGCGGCCGATCCCGTTCCTGCCGCGAACAGTCGGCCTGATCACCGGCCGGGCCTCGGCCGCCGAACACGACGTGGTGACGGTCGCGACGAACCGCTGGCCCGCCGTCCGGTTTGTCGTGCGCAACACCGTGGTGCAGGGGCCCAACGCCGTCCCGCAGATCGTGGAGGCGCTGCGCGGGCTGGACCGCGACGATGCGGTGGACGTCATCGTGCTGGCCCGCGGCGGCGGCAGCGTGGAGGATCTGCTGCCGTTCTCCGACGAGACCCTGTGCCGGGAGATCGCTGCGTGCACCACACCGGTGGTCAGCGCCGTCGGTCACGAACCGGACAACCCGCTGTCGGACCTGGTCGCCGATCTGCGCGCAGCCACCCCGACCGACGCCGCCAAGCGGATCGTGCCCGACGCCGCGGCCGAACAGGCGTTCGTGGCCGACCTGCGCCGGCGCAGTGCCCGGGCGTTGCGCAACTGGGTGAGTCGCGAACAACACCAGCTCACGCAACTGCGCAGCCGGCCGGTGCTGGCCCAGCCGCTGCAGACCCTGGAGGTCCGCGCCGCCGAGGTGCATCGCGCCCGGTCCGCCGCACGCCGCGACGTCACCCGCCTTGTGGCCGTGGAGTCCGAACGGGTCGGCCACCTGTCGGCGCGGCTGACCACGCTGGGTCCGGCGGCGACGCTGGCGCGCGGTTACGCGGTCGTGCAGGCGGTGACGGGGCGCGACGGGGCGCATGTGCTCCGGACGACCGCGGACGCCCCGGCGGGCGCGCAGTTGCGGATTCGGGTGGCCGACGGTGCCGTCACTGCAGTGAGTGAGGGAGCAGATGAAGCCCATTAGTGAGATGGGGTACGAGGAGGCGCGGGACGAGTTGATCGCCGTCGTGCAACAGCTCGAACAGGGCGGCCTGGACCTCGATGCATCGCTGAAACTTTGGGAAAGGGGTGAGGCGCTGGCCAAATGCTGCGAGGAGCATTTAGCTGGGGCGCGGCAGCGAATCGAGGATGCGCTCGGGTCGCATGACGCCGACGGCAACTGACGGCGCGGCCGTTTTCGGGTCGGCTCTTCAAAACTGGAACACGTTTCAGTTATAGTCGCCGCATGGGTGACGCATCGTTGACGACCGAACTCGGCCGGGTGCTGGTGACCGGTGGCTCCGGCTTCGTCGGGGCCAACCTGGTGACCGAACTGCTCGAACGGGGCCATCAGGTGCGCTCGTTCGACCGCTCGCCCTCTCCGCTGCCGGCGCATCCGAACCTCGAGACGCTCGAAGGCGACATCTGCGATCCCGAGACGGTGGCCGAGGCGGTGGCCGGGGTCGACACCGTGTTCCACACCGCGGCGATCATCGACCTGATGGGCGGGGCGTCGGTCACCGAGGCGTACCGGCAGCGCAGCTTCGCGGTCAACGTGGGCGGCACCGAGAACCTGGTGCGCGCCGGACGCGCGGCGGGCGTCAAGCGTTTCGTCTACACCGCCTCCAACAGCGTCGTCATGGGCGGTCAGCGCATCGTCGCCGGTGACGAGACGATGCCCTACACCGACCGGTTCAACGACCTCTATACCGAGACCAAGGTGACGGCCGAGAAGTTCGTGCTGTCTGAGAACGGCGTGGATGGAATGTTGACGTGTTCCGTCCGGCCCAGCGGGATCTGGGGCCGCGGCGACCAGACGATGTTCCGCAAGGTCTTCGAGAGTGTGCAGGCCGGGCACGTGAAGGTGCTCGTCGGCAGCAAGGACGTCAAACTCGACAACTCCTACGTGCACAACCTGGTGCACGGTTTCATCCTGGCCGCACAGCACCTGGTGCCCGGGGGGACCGCGCCGGGCCAGGCGTACTTCGTCAACGACGGCGACCCGGTCAACATGTTCGAGTTCAGCAGGCCGGTCATCGAGGCCTGCGGGGAGAAGCTGCCGACACTGCGGATCTCCGGGCGGCTGGTGCTGGCTGTCATGACCCTGTGGCAGCGGTTGCACTTCCGGTTCGGGCTGCCCAAGCCGCCCCTGGAACCCACTGCGGTGGAACGGATCACGCTGGACAACTACTTCTCGATCGCGAAAGCCGAACGTGATCTGGGCTACCGGCCGCTGTTCACCACCGAAGAGGCGATGGCGCAGTGCCTGCCCTACTACGTCGAGCTGTTCCACAAGATGAAGTCACAGCGCGGTACGTCCGCGGTCACTGTGGCCGGGGCGGCGCCGCCGGCGGGTTGATCAGGGCCGGGCCAACCCCTCGGCGGCCTCGTCGGGGATCGTCCACCGCACCCCCTCCACCGCGGCGTCGCCGGCGAGTGTGCCGACCACCTTTTCCATCACGGCGTCGTCGCGGGACTCGGCCGACAGCCCGACCCGGATCTCGGCCGAGCCCGAGGCCGGGTCCGTCGTCCGGACCGACCTCAATGTCAGCTGGGGCACCCTGACCGTCTGCAGGATGAGGTCGCGGAGCGCGGCAAGCCGATCAGCGCGGCACATCACCACCAGCTCGTACACCGCGGGGGAATTCTCGCGGCCCGACCAGGACTTGCGCCGATCCATCACCTCGGCGAGGGGATGCAGGAAGAGGTTGGCGCACAACACGATCAGGGCGCTCGCGATGGCTTCGCGCCACAGCCATGCGCCGGCCAGCGCGCCCACCGCGCCGGCCGACCACAACGTGGCCGCGGTGTTCAGGCCGGTCACCGACAGACCCTGCTTCATGATGACTCCGGCGCCGAGGAATCCGATTCCGCTGACGATCTGAGCGGCCACCCGGGTGGGGTCGGCGCCGGGGAAACTGTAGGCGCCGAGGATCAGGTACAGCGCCGAACCGGTGCTGACCAGCGCCATGGTCTGGAGTCCGGCCATGCGTGAGCGCCACTGCCGCTCGAGGCCGATGATCACACCCAGCAGGGTCGCCAGCCCGACGCGGGTGAGCAGATCGACGGCCAGCATGGCTCTAGATTGTGCGCCCCTTCGCACACGGCGCCGCCGAACAACGCGCCCAAACGAACAATCGGGTGAAGAAGTGCGAGTGACATCGGGCGAAACGTCGATCTCGGCGTGGCGATGAACTCTGGTGCAGAACCCGCGCATAGGAAAGGATGCCTGCAACACGTTCCAGTTTGGAGGCACATGACCAGCACGCGCACCGCCATCGTCGTCGGAGCGGCCTCGGGTATCGGCCTGGCCACCGCCCACGGCCTCGCCGCCGACGGCTACCGCGTCGTCCTCGCCGATCGCAACGCCGACGGCGCCAACGACGCCGCCGCCGCACTGGGGGCACCGCACAGGGCGGCCCACGTCGACGTCACCGATGAAGCGACGGTGGAGAGGTTGTTCGACCAGGCGGGCCCCATCGACGCCGTCGTGAACTGCGCGGGGTTCAGCAACGTCGGCATGATCACCGACATGCCCGTGGATCAATTCCGCGAGGTGATCGACGTGTGCCTCACCGGCGGCTTCGTGGTCGCCAAGCACGCGGGCCGGTTGTTGCGCGAAGGTGGTGTGCTGGTGCAGATCTCGTCACTCAACGGGCGTCAGCCCGCGGCCGGGATGAGCGCCTACTGCGCGGCGAAGGCCGGCCTGTCGATGCTCACCCAGGTGGCCGCGCTGGAGATGGGACCGCGCGGGATCCGCGTCAACGCCGTCGCCCCCGGATTCGTCCACACCCCGCTGACCGCACCGGCCGCCTCGGTACCCGGCGTCGTCGAGGACTACCTCGAGAACACAGCGCTCGGCCGGGCGGGCACCCCCGAGGACATCGCCAACGCTGTGCGCTACCTGTGCTCCCCCGGCGCTTCGTGGCTGACCGGTGAAGTGCTCGACCTCAACGGCGGCGCGCATCTCAAGCGCTATCCCGACATCCTCGGCCATGTGATGAAGTTGGCGGAGGCCTAGATGACGTTCGCCGGTAAGCAGGCCATCGTCACCGGCGCCGGCTCGGGTATCGGCGCCGCGCTGTGCCGCGCGTTGGCGGCCGCGGGTGCCGAGGTGCTGTGCACCGATGTCGACGCCGCCGCTGCCGAGGCGACCGCTCGCGGCATCGATGCTCGCGCCGCACATCTGGACGTCACCGATGCCGCGGCGGTACAGGGCGCCGTCGACGACGTCGTCGCCTGCGCGGGGCGGCTCGACCTGATGTTCAACAACGCCGGCATCTCGTGGGGCGGTGACACCGAACTGCTCACCCTCGACCAGTGGAACGCGATCATCGACATCAACATCCGCGGCGTGGTGCACGGCGTCGCCGCGGCCTACCCGCAGATGATCCGCCAGGGCGGCGGCCACATCGTCAACACCGCATCGATGGCCGGTCTGACCGCGGCCGGCCTGGTGACCAGCTACGTGATGACCAAGCACGCCGTCGTGGGCCTGTCCCAGGCGCTGCGTTCGGAGGCCGCCGCGCACGGCGTCGGCGTGCTGGCGGTGTGTCCCGGCGCGGTCGAGACGCCGATCCTCGACAAGGGCGCCATCGGCGGCTTCGTCGGCCGCAACTACTACCTCGGCGCCAGGGGGATGGCCAAGGCGTACGACGCCGACCGGCTGGCCCAGGACACGCTGCGCGCCGTCGAACGGAACAAGGCCATCCTGGTCCGGCCGCGCAGCGCCCACGGCGCCTGGCTGTTCGCGCGGTTGGCGCCGGGCCTGATGGGGCGGATGGCGACGCGGTTCGTCGCGCAGCAGCGCGCCGGCCAGCAGACCGGCGCGGTCGGCGCGGACAGTGGCTGACAGCCCGGACCACGGCGCCGCGGCCGGGTTCACCCCCACCCAGAAGCGCGCGCTCGCCGTCGCGACCCTGCTGGCCGTCGGGTTCGGCGCATACTTCCTGCGCGGCTTCTTCATCCTCATCGTGGTCGCGGCGGTGGCCGCCTACCTGTTCACGCCGTTCTACGAACGTATGCGCCGCCGGCTCGGGACCGGCCTGGCGGCCACGCTGACCGTGATCGCCGCGCTGCTGACCGTGATCGTCCCGGTGAGCATCGTCGTGGTGCTGGCGATCGCGCAGATCACCCAGATGGTCAACACGGTCAGCGGATGGATGGCCACCACGGACGTCAGCTCACTGGGCGACCGCGGCCTCGCCTTCGCCAACGATCTGCTCGCCCGCGTCCCGTTCCTCGACATCCGGCTCACGCCGGACACCCTGCGCGACGGCGTCGTCACGGTCTCGCAGCGGGTCGGCGAGTGGCTGCTCGGTGTACTAGAGGGGGCGCTCGGCGGGGTGCTCGGCGCTCTCGCCGCATCGGTGATCTTCCTGTACGTGTTCGTCTCGCTGCTGGTGAACCGGGAGAAGATCCGCACTTTGATCCGGCGGCTCAATCCGCTCGGCGAACAGATCACCGACCTGTACCTGGACAAGACCGGCGCGATGGTGCGGGGAACGGTCAAGGGGCAGTTCGTGATCGCGTTGTGTCAGGGCGTCGCGGGCGCGGTGTCGATCTACCTCGCCGGGTTCCACGAGGGATTCTTCTTCTTCGCCGTCGCGCTCAGTGCGCTGTCGGTGATCCCACTGGGCAGCGGGGTGGTCACCATCCCGTTCGGTATCGGGATGGCGTTGTTCGGCAACATCATCGGAGGGATCTTCGTGGTGGCGTTCCATCTGCTGGTCGTCACCAACATCGACAACGTACTGCGGCCGATCCTCGTCCCGAAGGAGGCGCGGCTGGACCCCGCGCTGATGCTGCTCGCGGTGTTCTCCGGGATCGCGATGTTCGGCTTCTGGGGCATCGTTCTGGGCCCGGTGCTGATGATCATCGTCGTGACGACGATCAGCGTCTATCTCGCGGTCTACAAGGGGGTTCCGCTGCGGCCACCCGAGGACGACGAACCGTCCCGGCCGCGCTGGTGGCGGTGGCTTTCCGACCGGCTCAGCCGGCGACCGAACGCGGCGCCGTCAGCCGTCGATCAGTCGCCCTGAAGCAGGCGGTTCAGCCACTCGAGGAACATCGTCGCCTCGGCGCTCGACAGCGCACTCGGCGGGGATGCCTCGATGGCGGCTTTGAGCGCGATGGCGCGTGGGACGAGGCCCTTGCCGTCGTCCCGGTCCGGGCTATCGGTGGTGACCGCCGCCAGCAGCGCCTCCCGCACGGCCGTCGACAGCTGCAGATCGCGTTCGGCCGGCGGGGTGGCGATGAGGGTGAGCGCCACCCCCCGGCATCCGGAGTGCACCATCTCGGCGGCGTGATCGACTTCCACGCGCAGCCGCCCGGCCACCGCGATGCGCTGCAGCAGGCCGCGCAGGATGGCATTGCCCTCGGCCACCCCACGCGGTTCCTCCCCGGGCCGGGGGTCGCCGTAGAGAACGGTGTAGATGTGCGGACGGGTCACTCCGAAGTTCACGTGCAGGTCCCAGCCCGCTCTCAGATCGTCGACCGGATCATCCTCGTGGGGACGGCTGCGCTTCTCCTGGAGATAGTCGGCCATTCCGCGGCTGGCGGCCGCATCGACCAGCCGCCGCATATCGCCGAAGTGACGGTAGATCGTCGGTGGTTGCACCCCGGCGGCGGCGCTGACCGCGCGGGTCGACACGGCATCGCGCCCGGCGGCGCTCAGCAACTCGACGGCCGCGCGCAGGATGCGTTCGCGCGGATCGTGTTCGGTCAGTGCCGTCGGAGGTGTCATCGGGTGCCCGTCGCCCAGGGATGATTGCGGACCAACGCTAACCGAGAGCGCGGGGCCGGCGCTCGACCTCCATCGGAAGCGGCCGTCACACGATCCCGCCGTTGGAGAACACCGTCTGACCGTTGATCCACCCGCCACCCGCGTCGCACAGCGAGGCGATGGTGTCGGCGATGTCGGTGGGCTCACCGAGCCGCCCCAACGGCGTGCGCTGCACGAACCCTTCGATCTGCTGCGGGGTCTTGCCGTCGGTGAACAGGGTGGTGTTGACGACGCCCGGGGCCACGGCGTTGACCGAGATCCGCCGCCCTGCAAGCTCTTTGGCCAAGATTGCGGCGTACATGTCCTGGGCGGTCTTGGTGGCCGCATAGGGGCCGTAGGTGGGGCTGCGAAGCTGGGTGATGCTCGACGAGAGCGTGATGATCCGCCCGCCGTCGCGGATCCGCCGGGCGGCCTGGCGCAGCGTGTTGAAGCCGCCCTTGGCGTTGACGGCGAACATCTCGTCGAAGTCCGCGTCGGCCATCTCGGCGAACGACGCCAACCGCATGATGCCCGCGTTGGCGACCACGACGTCCGGCCCGCCGAAGGCGCGATCGTGTTCGTCGAACAATCGGGCCACCGCGGCGGGGTCGCTGACGTCGGCCCGCACCCAGATGGCGCGCCCGCCGGCGCGTTCGATGTCACCGACGACTCCGGCGGCCAGATCTTCGTTCACCACACAGTTGACGGTGACCGCGTATCCGGCGCGGGCAAGCCGTCGGGCGGTGGCCGCGCCGATACCCCGCGATGACCCTGTCACCAGGGCCGACATGCCGTTCGTTGTGACGTCGTCGCCGACGGCCGCCGCGATGCCGGCGACTCCGGCCGCTCCTGCGCCGACGGCTGCGGTCGCCGCCAACATCGACCGTCTGCTCATCCGACGCGCCGGGCTCTGGACCGGGCTGGTCGCAGTCGCAGGTGCGCCTGTGGTGTCCATATCTCCCGCCCCTCAGTCGCCGGTGGAGAAGCTGTCCGGGCAGGAGATGTCGACGAGCACAGTGCCTGCGCCCGAGGTGCCGGGGCTCTGCACTCCCCGCACCTGTTCGACTGCGCACCGGGACAGCGGCCCGCTGGCGGCCTGGGTGATCCGAACCGTGTAGCCCTGCGCGCGTAGGTCACGGACGGTGTCGGCGACCGATCCGCCGCCGGTGGGCGCCGCGGACGCCACCCCGGCCGCACCCGCCCCGATCGTCACGAGCGCCGCTGCGGCTGATGCGACGGCCCACCGCCGTGTGATCTCACCTGAAGCAAACATCATCCCATCTCCATATCGTTGATAACCGAACCTGGTTATCCTCGATAATAACAGCGCTATACCGAATATGCTAGCGCTGATAATGCGAGGACAGCGCCGACTGCGATGTGGTGGTGAAAGGAATGGAGAAGGAGAAGCGACCGGTCAGGCCGCGAGCAGCCGCTCGGTGAGGAACTCCACGACCCGCTTGCGGGCTTCGTAGGCCGGATGCCCGTCGACCTCCCGGACCTGGTCGGTCAGCACCGAATGCGCGGCCGACGAGATGCCGTGGGGATTGCCCTTCGCCGAGTCGATCTCGATGACCTCGAAGGCGTCGCCGAGACGGTTCTTCAGCGTGGTGAACCGTTCCGCGGGTGACATCCAGTCCTCACTGAACCGCAGGCCGAGCGCGCACAGCCCGTCCTCAGCCGCACGCCGCTCGATGATCCGCAGTTCGGCCTCGGACACCCCGGGGTCGCGTTTCTGTGCGGAGGTCAACGGCAACGGCACCGACGGCTGGCTGAGCACCGGGGCCAGGACGCTCTCGTCGACGGCCGCGGCGAGTGCGAACCCACCGGTGAAACACTGCCCGATCACCCCGACGCCCGGTCCCGGCGTGCGCGCGTTCAGGTCACGGGCCAGCGCACGCAGATAGTGCGCGACGGGCCGGTCGGCGTTGGTGGCGAAGGCGGCGAACTCCTTGGCCACGCAGCCCTTCAGCAGCACCGGGATCGCGCCGGGGCTCAGTGCGGGCTTGAGCGGCGTACCGAACAGCGACGGCGCCGCGACGGTGAAGCCGCTGTCGACGAGGTGGTTGCCCAACGCCAGCACGTGCGGGTGCAGCCCCGGCATCTCGGGGATCAGCACCACGCCGGGGCCCTCGCCCCTGCGATAGACGTCGTGGGTGTAGCCGGCGGCGGTGAACGCCTCGACCGTCCAGCCAGTGAGATCTGCTGCGGGAGCCGCCCCGGCGACGTCCTGCTTGCGCGCAGTCATCGCGAATCCAGGGGCTGCTGCGTCTGCACCGCGGCCGCGAGCGTGCGGAACTCGTCGGTGTTGCCCGCGCCGGTGATGGCGACCTGGGCGGGCCCAGGAAGCCGGCTCGTCCACACCGGCTCCACGCCTTCACCGCCCCGGTAGACCACCCACGTCACACCGTCGACGTCCTCGGATCCGGACGGCACCAGGCCCGGTGTGATGGATCCGACCAGTCTGTCCTCGTCGGCGTTGCTCTGCGAGAGGCTCAGATATTGACCGCTGGGGGTGAGGTAGCCGACGCGGGAGATCACCGCACGGGTGGGCTGCCCGGTCGCCGGATCGGTCCGGCCGGCCTCGATGCCTTCTCGCCCGCCCGAGTTTGACGTCCAGCCCTCCGGCAGCGCGGGCACCCGGATCGGGACCGGTAGGGCATCGGCGTCGTCCTGCAGCGCGGCGGGCGCGTCGAATGCGGGTGCTGCGCCGGTGCCGGTGCGGGTGCCCTGGAAGGAACACATGCCGAGCAGTCCTGCCAACACGATGCACGCGACCACCAGCGGAGCCATCGACCAGAACATGTCGCGGCCGTCCTGCAGCACCCTCGGCTTGGCCTCCGGGTAGGCGGGACCGGTCGCTTCCGGCTCGCGCGAGGCGGGCTCCGGGGGCGTGCTCATATCTGCCAGTATCCCAGCTCCCAAACGATGAGCGGGTTCTGGGACAATCGGCGCATGCCAGATGCCCGCCGCCGGGAAGCCCCCGACCGCAACCTCGCTCTCGAGCTCGTCCGCGTCACCGAGGCCGGGGCCATGGCCGCCGGACGGTGGGTCGGCCGCGGCGACAAGGAAGGCGGCGACGGCGCGGCCGTCGACGCCATGCGCGAGCTGGTCAACTCGGTGTCCATGCGCGGCGTCGTGGTGATCGGCGAGGGCGAGAAGGACAACGCGCCGATGCTCTACAACGGCGAAGAGGTCGGCAACGGCGACGGGCCGGACTGCGACTTCGCGGTCGACCCGGTCGACGGCACCACGCTGATGAGCAAAGGCATGCCCAACGCCATCTCGGTGCTCGCGGTCGCCGAGCGCGGCGCGATGTTCGATCCGTCGGCGGTGTTCTACATGAACAAGATCGCCGTGGGCCCCGACGCGGTCGACGTCATCGACATCACCAAGCCGATCGGCGAGAACGTGCGCGCCGTGGCGAAGGTCAAGGGTCTGTCGGTGCGCGACGTCACGGTCTGCATCCTCGACCGGCCCCGGCACGAACAGCTCATCGCCGACGTCCGGGAGGCCGGTGCCCGCATCCGGCTGATCTCCGACGGTGACGTCGCGGGCGCCATTTCCGCATGCCGTCCCAACTCGGGCACTGACATGCTCGCCGGCATCGGCGGCACCCCCGAGGGCATCATCACTGCCGCCGCCATCCGCTGTATGGGCGGGGCCATCCACGCCCAACTGGCGCCCAAGGACGACGAGGAACGCCAGAAGGCGATCGACGCCGGGCACGACGTCAGCCGCGTGCTCAAGACCGAGGATCTGGTGTCCGGCGAGAACGTCTTCTTCTGCGCCACCGGTGTCACCGACGGCGATCTGCTTCAGGGCGTGCGCTACGTCGGCGGCGGCTGCACCACCCAGTCGATCGTCATGCGCAGCAAGTCCGGCACCGTCCGCATGATCGAGGCCTACCACCGGCTCTCAAAACTCAACGAGTACTCCGCTGTCGACTTCACCGGCGACAGCAACGCCGCCTATCCCCTGCCCTGACCTCCAACCACCCCCACCGATCGCTAAGGGAGCAGATGTCCACCAGCGCTGTCAACGACGACACCGAGTACCGCATCGAGCACGACACCATGGGCGAGGTCCGGGTACCCAAGGATGCGCTGTGGCGCGCACAGACCCAGCGGGCCGTCGAGAACTTCCCCATCTCGTTCCGCCCGCTGGAGCGCACCCAGATCCGGGCGATGGGACTGCTCAAAGGTGCCTGCGCGCAGGTCAACAAGGACCTCGGGCTGCTCGACGCCGACCGGGCGGACGCGATCATCGCCGCCGCCGACGAGATCGCCGACGGCAAGCACGACGACCAGTTCCCGATCGATGTGTTCCAGACCGGCTCCGGCACCAGCTCCAACATGAACGCCAACGAGGTCATCGCGTCCATCGCAGCCCGCAACGGTGTGACCGTGCACCCCAACGACGACGTCAACATGTCGCAGAGCTCGAACGACACGTTCCCGACGGCCACGCACATCGCGGCGACCGAAGCTGCTGTGCGCCAACTGATCCCGTCGCTCGAAGTGCTGCACGAGTCGCTGGCCGGCAAGGCCCGGCAGTGGCGCACGACCGTCAAGTCGGGCCGCACCCACCTGATGGACGCGGTGCCGGTGACGCTCGGCCAGGAGTTCGGCGGTTACGCCCGGCAGATCGAGGCCGGCATCGAACGGGTGCGCGCGTGCCTGCCCCGACTCGGTGAGCTCGCCATCGGCGGCACCGCGGTCGGCACCGGGCTCAACGCGCCGGAAGGCTTCGGCGACAAGGTCGTCGAGGTGCTCAGGAGCCAGACCGGGGTCGAGGAGCTGCGTCCCGCGGTCGACCACTTCGAGGCTCAGGCCGCCCGCGACGGCCTGGTGGAGGCATCCGGCGCGCTCAAGACGATCGCCGTGTCACTGACCAAGATCGCCAACGACATCCGGTGGATGGGCTCGGGCCCGCTGACCGGCCTCGGCGAGATCCAGCTGCCGGACCTGCAGCCGGGCAGCTCGATCATGCCGGGCAAGGTGAATCCCGTTCTGCCCGAGGCGGTTACCCAGGTCGCGGCGCAGGTCATCGGCAACGACGCCGCGGTCACCGTCGGTGGGCTGTCCGGTGCCTTCGAACTGAACGTCTACATCCCGATGATGGCCCGCAATGTGCTCGAGTCGTTCACACTGCTGGCCAATGTGTCGAGACTGTTCGCCGAGAAGTGCATCGACGGCCTGATCGCCCACGAGGATCGCCTGCGCGAACTGGCAGAGTCCTCGCCGTCGATCGTGACGCCGCTGAACTCGGCGATCGGCTACGAGGAGGCCGCCAAGGTGGCCAAGGAAGCGCTCAAGGACAAGAAGACGATCCGGCAGACGGTCATCGACCGCGGGCTGATCGGCGACAAGCTGTCCGAGGAGGAACTCGACAGGCGCCTCGACGTGCTCGCGATGGCCCGCGTGAAGGACGGCGACTAGCTCACCCCGTGCGTCAGGGCACCTTGCGGTCGGTGATCGGGCCGGCCGTCAGATCACGCAGCATGCTCGTCAGCGGACCGCGGTAGGACAGCACCGGGCTCTCGGTGTCGGCACTGTGCTTGAAGCCCTGCCCCATGTCGGCCAGCGCCTCGTCGGAGCTGTACTGCGGTGTCCAGTCGAGCACCTCGTTGGCCCGGGTGGTGTCCAGCAGCGGCACGCTGAACGACATGTCCAGCCAGCCCTCGTCGATGGGCTGCAGCCGCGCCCGCCAGGACAGCGCGACCGCGGGCCGCAGTAGCGATGACGGCACGTGCACGGGCAGCGCCCCGAGCTGTTTGGCGATCTCGTTGCGACGCACGGGAGGTTCGTCCATCAGATTGAACGGACCGCCCGCGCGCCGCTCGATCGCGCGGGCGATGGCGTCGGCGACGTCGTCGGCGTGGATGATCGGGATGACGAGCTCACGATCGAGCGGCAGCACCGGCAGGAACCGCAGCCAGCGCGGCTCGATGAACGCCGGCAGGGTGTAGCGGCGGAAGCCGCCCGCCGCGACGCGTTGCACGATGAAGCCCGGCCGCATCCGGGTGATCGTCACCTTCCCGCTTCCCGCTTCGTAGGCGTCGAGCAGCGATTCGGCCGCCGACTTGTGCCTGCTGTAGGGCGAGGTGGGGATGCCCGCGGTCGACCAGGTCTCATCGACGTACTGCCCGTAGCGACCCGCGGCGTAGGTGCCGACCGACGACATGTGGATCAGCTGTCCGACGCCGGCCGCGTCCGCGGCGTTCAGCACCGCCCGCGTACCACCGACTCCGACGGCCTCGAGATAGCTGATGTTGCGCGTGGGCTGGAAGCCCCACGCCAGGTGCACCACGCAGTCCGCGTCGCGGAACACCAGTTCCAGCTGCGCCGCGGCGTTGGCGTCGGCGAGGTCGAGTTGGTGCCACTTCGCCGTCTGGTAGATCCCGCTCGACGGTGGTTGGCGCCGGGTGACCCCGGTGACGTCGTAGCCGCCGGCCTCGGCCAGTCGTTTCAGCACCGCGGTGCCGACGTTCCCGCTTGCTCCGGTGATCACCACACGTGTCATGAACAAGCGGTACCCGGCTCAGCCCTATTTAAGCCAGGGCCGAGCCGACGGGTTCGTCACGGCAGTGCGCCGGGGCTGAACTCCTCGAGCATCTCGGTGACCAGGGCGGCGATGGGTGAGCGTTCGCTGCGCTGCAGCGTGATGTGCGCGAACAGCGGGTGTCCCTTGAGCTTCTCGATCACCGCCGCGACCCCGTCGTGCCTGCCGACCCGCAGGTTGTCACGTTGGGCGACGTCATGGGTGAGCACCACCCGTGACCCCGCGCCCAGCCGGGACAGCACCGTAAGCAGCACGTTGCGCTCCAGGGACTGCGCCTCGTCGACGATCACGAACGAGTCGTGCAGCGACCGTCCGCGGATGTGGGTCAGCGGAAGGACTTCGAGCATGCCGCGGGAGAGCACCTCTTCGAGTACGGCCGGGCTGGCCAGTCCTTCGAGGGTGTCGAACACCGCCTGGGCCCACGGCCCCATCTTCTCGCTCTCGCTGCCCGGGAGGTAGCCCAGATCCTGTCCACCCACGGCGTAGAGCGGGCGGAACACGACGACCTTGCGCTGGGTGCGCCGTTCGAGGACTGCTTCCAGGCCGGCGCACAGAGCCAGTGCCGACTTGCCGGTGCCGGCCTTGCCGCCGAGGGACACGATGCCGACCGATTCGTCGAGCAGCAGGTCGAGGGCGACGCGCTGTTCGGCTGACCTTCCCCGGAGGCCGAACACCTCGCGATCGCCACGCACCAGCTGTACGCGCTTGGCGGCGTTGACCCGGCCGAGCGCGTGGGAGTTGCCGCCGAGCAGCCGAACACCGGTGTGGCAGGGCAGGTCTCGCGCCGCTTCCAGATCGATCTCGCCCTCGGTGAACAGCGCGTCCACCTCGTCAGCCGCCACGTCGATCTCGTCCATCCCGGTCCAGCCGGACACCACGACGTCCTGGGCGTGGTACTCGTCGGCCGCGAGCCCGACGGCGCCGGCCTTGACGCGCAGCGGGATGTCCTTGCTGACCAAGGTGACGAGCTTGCCCTCGGCAGCGAGATTCGCTGCGACGGTGAGGATGCGCGAGTCGTTGCTGTCGGTGCGGAACCCGGCGGGCAGCACCGACGGATCGCTGTGGTTCAGCTCGACGTGCAGCGTACCGCCTTGGGTCCCAACGGGAATGGGTTGATCGAGCCTGCTGTGCTCCAGTCGCATGTCGTCGAAGAAGCGCAACGCCTGCCGGGCGAACCAGCCCAGCTCGTGGTGGTGCCGTTTGGCCTCCAGCTCACTGATGACCACCAGGGGGACGACCACATCGTGTTCGGCGAACCGCGTGCAGGCCCAGGGATCTGAGAGCAACACGGAGGTGTCGAGCACGTAGGTCCGGCCTGGGCTGGATTGCCGGGTCCGGGTAGGCGAATCAGTCACGTAGCGCTCCTGAAATCCGCGGGTCCCCCGCGAACCTGTCGGCGGACACTGCGGCACAGGGCCGGGGCCGGCCCTCTCGTAAGAGCAACGATCGGGTGCCGCCCGGACAGCAGAGCAATTCGCTAGCCATCGGAGCCGACGCTACTCCCGCCGCGCGTCGTGCGCTGTGCAGGCGCGCCGGAGTTGCGCAAGCAGCGCGTTACGCCTTCGTGAACTCCTGCAGGGCAGGCTCGTCGGACAGGCCCCAGGCCGCGATCCGGTCGGCCACGACGGCATCCAGGTGGGTCCTGCCGAAGACGCCGTGCTCGGCCACGTTCGCGAGCTTGTCGGTGTAGGCGTCGATGTCGCCGCCGACGACGTCGAGCTCCCCCGCGCGGCGCGCGATCGCGGCGACGGTCTCCTCACGGTCGACGCCGAGGCAGTGCGCCACCAGGTTGGCGAAGAACTCTTCGTGCCGCTCCTCGTCGCGGGCGATGCGGCCGACGAGGCCCTTGAGGACCGGCTCGTCGATCTGCGCCTCGAGGTTGCGGCAGAACACGGCATGGGCGCGCTCGAAGAATGCCATGAACACCAGTGTCTCGATCTGGGAGTAGGTGTCGGCGCGGTAACCCTTCATGACGTGCTCGACGCGGACGTCCTCGTTGGCGGACGGGTCGATCTCACGCGTGACGACGAGGTAGTTGCGCAGCGCGACGGCGTGCAGGTGCTCTTCGGCGGTCCACCGGCCGATCCAGCGACCCCACTTCTCCTCAAGGATGAAGTTGAAGACGAGCTCGCGGTGGTAGCCGGCCAGGTTGTCCTTGGTGATCAGCAGGATCTCCAGCGCGTCGGTGACGTGCTTGGGCAGCGTGACATCCGACGGATCCCAGTCGCGCCCACCGAGGAACGCGAAGTTCTCGCCCTGGTCGAACGGCACGTAGTCGTGCGCGTACCAGAGGTCCTCGGAGTCGTAGTGGCGACGCAGCTCGGCCTTGACGACGGGCTCGAGCTCGAGGGTGAACGCGTTAGGAACAGGTTTCTGTGCCATGCGGTTACAGTAACCCAATTCTGTGGGAATCGTAAAATTCCCGGCGCGCCGGACCTAGAGCGTCAGCCCCGGATACAGCGGGTTGGCCTCGAGCATCTCGGCGGACGCGGCGTGGATGCGGTCGGCCGTGCCGTCGGCCAGGGTGTACTTCGCCTTGGACGGACCGGACGACGCCTGCGTGGGCGTGGTGTTGTTCAGCACGTCGACGACCAGTTCGGCCACCCGGTCGAACTCGGCGGCGCCGAAGCCGCGGGTGGTCAGCGCCGGGGTGCCGAAGCGGATCCCGCTGGTGTACCAGGCGCCGTTCGGGTCGGCCGGGATCGCGTTGCGGTTGGTGACGACGCCGGCGTCCAGCAGTGCGGACTCGGCCTGCCGCCCGGTCAGCCCGAACGACGTCACGTCGAGCAGCACGATGTGGTTGTCGGTGCCGCCGGTGACGAGGCGGGCGCCGCGCTGGAGGAAGCCGTCGGCGAGCGACTTGGCGTTGTCGGCGACGCGCTGCGCGTAGGCCTGGAACGAGGGTTGACGCGCCTCGGCCAGCGCGACCGCCTTGGCGGCCATCACGTGGGACAGCGGTCCGCCCAGCACCATCGGGCAACCCTTGTCGACGGCGTCGGCGTATTCGGGCTGAGCCAGCACCAGACCGCCGCGCGGGCCGCGCAGCGACTTGTGTGTCGTTGTGGTGGTGACGTGGGCGTGCGGTACCGGGTCCTCGTCCCCGGTGAAGACCTTGCCGGCGACCAGGCCGGCGAAATGCGCCATGTCCACCAGCAGCGTGGCGCCGACCTCGTCGGCGATCTCGCGCATCTTGGCGAAGTTCACCCGCCGGGGGTAGGCCGAGTAGCCGGCGACCAGGATGAGCGGTTTGAACTCGCGGGCTGCGGCGGCAACGGCGTCGTAGTCGATCAGGCCGGATTGCGGGTCGGTCCCGTAGCTGCGCTGGTGGAACATCTTGCCGGAGATGTTCGGCCGGAAACCGTGGGTGAGGTGGCCGCCGGTGTCCAGGGACATGCCCAGCAGTCGCTGGTTGCCCAGCTTGTTGCGCAAGCCCTCCCAGTCCTGTTCGGACAGGTCGTTGACGTGCTTGGCGCCGAGATCGGCCAGGCCGGGCGCCTCGATGCGGGTGGCCAGGATCGCCCAGAAGGCCACCAGATTGGCGTCGATGCCGGAGTGCGGCTGCGCGTAGGCGTACGGGGCGCCGAACAGTTCGCGGGCGTGCTCGGCGGCCAGCGCCTCGACGGTGTCGACGTTCTGGCAGGCCGCGTAGAAGCGGTGCCCGATGGTTCCCTCGGCGTACTTGTCGGAGAACCAGGTGCCCATCGTCAGCAACACGGCGGGCGACGCGTAGTTCTCGCTGGCGATCAGTTTGAGCGACGCCCGCTGGTCGGCGAGCTCCTTCCGCGTCGCGGCGGCGATCCGCGGCTCGACGGACTCGATGACCTGGAGCGCGGCCCGGTAGGCGGCGCTCGCGGTCTCGGCGTACTCGGCGCCCGGAGCAGCGGCCGAGGTGGTCACGGAGTCTGCAGTCATGGTGTCCAGACTACGACGCTGCCATTGCGACGGCGGCGACGACTCAGGCCGCGCGCAGCGACGACGGGATCAACGGTTCGTCGAGCAGCCGGCCGAACCGCTCGGTCAGCGTCACCCCGTCCGGGCGGTCGTCCAGCCAGCCGCGCAGCAGCCGGTAGCCCTCGACGTACGTGCTGGTGTAGGCCCGCCACAGCGGTGAGGACAGGAACCGCAGCATCTGGCGGGCGCGTTGGTCGTCGACCAGCAGCCAGCGCTTGAGGAAGGCGACGACCTCGTCGACGTCCCGGCCCTCGTCGTGCAGCATCAGCGCCGCATCCTGGCGTACGTCGGCCAGCACGGCGGTCGCGGCGGACACCGCCTCGGCGCGCGGCCCGTCGAACCGCAGCCCCAGGTCGGCATAGATCTCCGCGGCCCACTCACCCCAGCCCTGCTGATTCCCCGTCGCTTCGCTCGCCCCGGGCCCGACCACGGCGTAGAGCGCGAGGTCGGCGAGCCCCTCGGCCATCAGGCACTGCGGCGTGTTGACCAGGAAGATCGTCTGTTCGTTCTGCCCTCGGCCCGCCACCAGGCCGGCCTCCTTGCGGCAGTGCTCGGTGTGGTGGCCGGGATAGGACTCGTGGGCCACCAGCCGCGGCAGATTGGCCATCTGCTGTTTGAGGTCGGCGTTGACCGCGACCGTCGAGCGGTAGTCGCCCAGGTAGTAGTTGAAGCCCGACCACGGCTTGTCGGTGACCACCTCGTAGGTGATCGTCTCGGCGTCGGGCAGCGGATAGGTCGCCCGCACCCGGTCGCGCAGGGCACTGGAGAACGCATGGATGCACTCCTCGAGCCGCGCCGGGGGGATCTCGTCGGCGGTGCGGTGCGCCTGCACCCGTTCGGCCAGCGGGCCGGTGCCGCCGAGCGCCTCGTCCAGAGCGACGTGCGCCTGCCGGTAGGTGTCCGGATCGCCCTTGCTGATCCGGACGTCGAAATACGCCTCGACCTCGTCGACGAAACCGACCTGCTCGCCGGCGAACTTGCGGCCCGCCAGCGCCAGCGCGCGCAGGTGTGCCGACAGATAGTCCGCGCGGACGTCGTCGAACCCGCCGGTGCGGGGGGTGTCCGGGACGGCGGCCAGCAGACGCTCAGCCTGGCGGGCGAGGTCGGCCGGGTCGGGGGCCGGTTCGTCGGCCACCACCCCGCGCAGGGCCGGATCGCCGGTGAAGGAGTCGACGTAGCCGTCCTCGACCCGGTCGAAGCGCAGACCGAGCAGCAGATACTCGCGGATGAGGGTGTCTGAATCAGTACCTACGTCCATAGCTCCCCAAGCTAACTGCAAGACTGATCCCATGGCGCGGCTGAGCGAACCGAGCCCCTACGTCGAGTTCGATCGCACCCAGTGGCGTGCGCTCCGGATGTCGACGCCGCTCAAACTCTCCGAGGAGGAGCTGGTCAAGCTCCGCGGCCTCGGCGAGAAGATCGACCTGCTCGAGGTCGAAGAGGTCTACCTCCCGCTGGCCCGGTTGATCCACCTGCAGGTCGCGGCGCGGCAGCGACTGTTCGCCGCGACCGCGGAGTTCCTCGGCGAACCGCAGCAGAATCCGGACCGCCCGGTGCCCTTCATCATCGGCGTCGCCGGCAGCGTCGCGGTCGGCAAGTCCACCACCGCCCGCGTGCTCCAGGCGCTGCTGGCCCGCTGGGGAAACCACGCCCGTGTCGACCTGGTCACCACCGACGGCTTCCTCTACCCCAACGCCGAGCTTGCCCGCCGGAACCTGATGCATCGCAAAGGTTTTCCCGAGTCCTATGACCGCAGGGCGCTGATGCGTTTCGTCACGGCGGTCAAGTCGGGCGCCGGCATCGCGTGCGCTCCGGTGTATTCACACCTGCTCTACGACATCATCCCGGGTGAGGAGCAGGTGATCCGGCATCCGGACATCCTCATCCTCGAGGGACTCAACGTGCTGCAGACCGGGCCCGCGCTGATGGTGTCGGATCTGTTCGATTTCTCGGTCTACGTCGACGCGCGTCTCGAGGACATCGAGGGCTGGTACATCTCGCGCTTTCTGACGATGCGCTCGACGGCGTTCGCCGATCCGGCGTCGCACTTCCATCACTACGCCACGTTGACCGACGAACAGGCCGTCTTCGCCGCGCGCGACATCTGGCATTCGATCAACCGCCCCAACCTGATCGAGAACATCCTGCCCACCCGGCCGCGCGCGACGCTGGTGCTGCGCAAGGACGCCGACCACGCGATCAACCGGCTGCGGCTGCGCAAGCTCTGACTACCGGCTCAGCCGGCGCCAGCCGATGTACTGCGCGACGGCGAACCCCGCGGTGTAGACGCCGGTGGCGAGCGTGACCACGACCCCGGCGACGGTCATCGTCCACACATCGGAGGCGACGACGGCGACCGCGGCCAGCGTGTAGAGGATGTTCGCCGCGATCACCACCAGACCCGCTCGCCGTACCGAGGGCAACGCCGCGAGGCCGAAGACCACCACGCCGTAGCCGATGAAGAACGCGGCCATCGAGTACTCGATCGCCGTTGTGGTGCCGCACAGTTCGGCTATCCAGCCGGCGATCGGGAGGGCGGCCAGACCGGCCAGCCCGGTGAGGACGGCGTCGGCGCGCATCGCCAGACGCAGCAGGGAGTCGGTGCGGGTGGTGTTCAGTGCGGTCATGATTCTCTCCTTCTGGTGGGAACTGTCGGAACGGGGAGATCGGGGGCCGGATGCGGGGCGCACGCTCAACCTCGAAACGGCGGCGCCCCGCACCGGCGGCAGGGGGTCACGCCAGACGGCGCACCCCGAGGTACTGCAACCACGCGCACGCGGCGGTGACGGCGGCGAACGCCAGCATCAGGGCGGCGCCGAGGTGGGTGAGCGGCAGCCAGCCTGCGGCCAGCACCACCGTGGTGCCTGCGGCGAAGGCTGTGTTGGCGATGACGAGCACGATGCCGATGCGCCGGAGGCCGTTGACGGCGGCGAGTACGTACAACAGGGCGCCGTAGGCGACGAGCGCAGCGCCGCTGAGCCATTCGGCGGTGGCCGACAGACCGGTCAGCCGGGAGAGCGGATCGGCGGTCATCGCGACCAGCAGGCCGGCTGCGGCGCACACCGTGGCGTCGGCGCGCATCGCGAAGCGCAGCAGTGAGTCGGTCGAATCGGACAGCGGGCGGGTGATGATGGCGGTCATGTCGGCTCCTCGGCATTGAGGCTGGCGTTCAGGTGTCCTCGAACACCTCCGATGCTGCGCAGAACGCACTGCCAGATCGACGCAGAACGCTGCCAAGGACTGCCAGCCGCAGGTCAGGGCCGTTTGGTCAGTGGTGCAGGCTGACCGGGTCGCCGCGCAGATCCGCGGCGATCACCTTCGCGGCGGCGGTCTGCCAGTTGTGCAGGGACCGCTGCGGCACTTCGGTGACGAACCACTGCCACGCCCGCCGCGCCACCGGGTCGAGTCCGGCGGGCGTCGCGTTCTGCGCGTAGGCCCGCACACCGGCCACGTACGGGAAGTACAGCGAGTTGTAGTGCCGCCACTGTTCGGTGGTGCCGAAGTCGCCGCCGTCGCGCGGTTTGAGGCGAGCGATGCGGTCGGCCAGCAGCGCCCGCAGTTCGTTGGCCCGCTCCAGGGGCTGATCGGGTGCGCCGCGGGCGGCAAGCCGCTCGTCGATGATCGGCAGCGCGGTGAGCGGGCTGGCCACCAACTTGGACAAATCGCCGTAGTGGCCGAGTGCGCGGCGGGTGAGCCGGGCGAACGTCGCCTCGTCGACGTCGTCGAGGGGGTTGGCCGATCGCAGCGGCAGCGCCGTCTGGGTGGTGCGCAGCGCGGCCCGGTCCGCGCGCAGATCCGGCGACCGCGAGAACGCGAGCCGGTCGAGCAGTCCGGCCAGCGGATCGGCCAGCACGTTGATCGCGATCGCGATCGTCAGGCTGGTGAACATCAGCACCACCAACGCGGTGTGCGGACCCGCGACGGCCATCCCGATCAGCACCTGTCCGCCGAAGAGCACCGCGACCGCCGAGGTCGCCACGAACGACCGGCGCATGTGCGCCCGCAGCGCCTGACCCTCGTCGAAGGCATCCCAGATCGCCACCGCCACACCGAGCATCGCGACGTCGAAACCCGTCGACGCCAGCGCCAGCCAGCTCGGCACCAGCCCCAGCGGGATGACCAGGATGGCGTTGCCGAGAGCGAAGAACAGCGTGGCGATGACGACGAACCCGACCACCGGAACGGGACGCACCCCGCGGCGCACCGCCCGCACCATCGCCCCCAGCGACGACACCGAGACCACCGCGAACATCACCCAGTGCCCCGGCCGCAGCGGACCCTCGACGCTCCCGGCGAGCGCGGCACCGGCGAACGAGCCGGCGGCGACCGCCGCGGTGGCGGCCACCTCGCCGGCGCGGCTGCGCCAGGTGTCCGTGTCGGCGGACCGGGACAGCTCGAGCAGGACGGCGAACCAGGCGATGCCCGGCAGCGCGACCAGATAGATCTCCACCCGGCCCAGGGCGTCGGCGCCGCTGGTCAGCCGTACGGCGTCGAGGGCGACCACCGCGGCGAAGCTGGTCAGCCCGACCGCGGCCAGCACCAGCACCGGTTTGCGGGGGTCACGGGCGAGCAGATACAGGCCGAGCCACCAGCTCAGCGCGAAGACCACGGCCGACAACGCCGTCATGGGTCAAGTGTGGCATGTGCCACGGCGTTGCTCACCTGCCGAATCGGCGGTGGCGTGCGGTGTAGTCGCGCAGCGCGCGCAGGAAGTCCACCCGGCGGAACGCGGGCCAGTAGGCGTCGGTGAACCACATCTCCGAATAGGCGCTCTGCCACAGCAGGAAACCGGACAGCCGCTGTTCGCCCGACGTGCGGATCACCAGATCGGGATCGGGCTGGCCGGAGGTGTAGAGGTTCTCCGAGATCGCCTCGGCGGTGACGGCCTCGATGAGCTGTTCGCCTGACACACCGTCGGCCATTCGCTTGCCGAGCAGCGCGCGCACGGCGTCGACGATCTCCTGGCGGCCGCCGTACGCGACTGCCACGTTGACGTGGAAGTGGTTGCCGTTGCCCGCGGTCGACTCCACGGCGTCGCGAAGTCGCCGGGCCGGCTCCTCGCCGAGCAGTTCGAGATCGCCCACCGTGCGCACACTCCAGCGGTTCACCGGCGCGCAGATCTCCTCGACCACTTCGGTGATGATGCCGATCAGCTCGGCGAGTTCGGCGGCGTCGCGCCGCAGGTTCTCGGTCGACAGCAGGTAGACGGTGGCCATCTCGATGCCCGCAGCCTGGCACCAGCGCAGCATCTCGGCGATCTTCGCGGCGCCGGCGCGATAGCCGTAGGTGACGTCGTCGTGTCCTTCGTCACGGGCCCACCGGCGGTTGCCGTCACACAGAACGGCAATATGGCGTGGCAGTTGCGATCTGGACCTCGCCAACTCCTGGCGCAACCGCATCTCGTAGAGCCGGTACGCAGGCTCCTTGAGACGCGGCGGAATGATGTCCATCGCTGTTCAGACTACTGTGGCGCTCGAGTGCCCCGACGAGTTCGTGAGGTGAGATGACGACCCCGTCCGCTCCGATTGATGCCGGCGACTCGCGCTCGACCAAGGGCGAGCCCGAGGACTTCCCGGAGGCCGTCGCCGAGAGGGTCGCGCACTTCCTCGGCAAGCCGCGGGCCCGCGGCTGGATCCACGTCTACTCAGCGGTCGTTGCCGTCATCTGCGGAGCGACGCTGGTTTCGGTCTCCTGGGCCGAGCAGTCGACGCGGGCCGGCATCGCGACGCTGATCTACACGTTGACGATTGTGGCGATGTTCACCGTCAGTGGCACCTATCACCGGGTGAATTGGCGTTCACCGACGGCGCGCAAGTGGATGAAGCGGGCCGACCATTCGATGATCTTCGTCTTCATCGCCGGCAGCTACACCCCGTTCGCCGCGCTGGCGTTGCCGTCCAACGAAGGCGCGGTGCTGCTGTGGATCGTGTGGTCCGGCGCGATCGCCGGCGTGCTGCTCAAGATGTTCTGGCCGTCGGCGCCGGCCTGGGTGGGGGTTCCGCTGTACCTGCTGCTCGGCTGGGTGGCCGCGTGGTTCATCGGTCCGATCATGGACGGCGCGGGCGTGGCCGCGGTGGTGCTGCTGATCGTCGGCGGCGCGCTGTACAGCATCGGCGGTGTGCTGTACGGGCTCAAGTGGCCGAATCCGTGGCCGACCACGTTCGGTCACCACGAGTTCTTCCACGCGTGCACGGCCGTCGCGGCGATCTGCCACTACATCGCGATGTGGTTCGCGGTGTTCTCCGGCTAGCGATCACAACTGGGTGATGTTCTCCGGACCCCAGTAGGCCTTCATCGACGCGATCTGGCCGTCTGGGTTGAACGTCATGACCTCGATCGGCTGGATCCGCATCCTGGATTCGCCCATCGTGACGGTGATCGCGAAGACGAACGCCGCCTCGTTCCCGCCGGAGCGGAACTCCAGCAGTTCGGTCTGCACCTCGACGTTCTCGGTGTTGCTGTAGAAGCCGGCGATCGCCTCGCGGCCGATGTGCACCTCGCCCCCGCCGACCGGATCCTCCAGCGTGGCGTCCTCGGCGTAGAGAGCGGCGACGTCGGCGGCGCTGCCGGTGCACACGGTGGTCAGATAACGCTCGACGATGGCCCTGGAGTCGACGGTCATGGCCCGGACGCTACACGGCCCGCATTCAGCGCGGCGGCCAGTTCCCGGGCAGTGGTCACCGGCAGATCGCACACCCGCCCGCGGCACACGTAGGCGGCGTCGGCGCCGTCCACCCGGTCCCGGCCGCGCAGCAGTTCCGACGAGTCCACGACGCCCCCGACGACGACCGCCCCGCCGGGAGCCAGCACCCGCGCCGCGCGCAACAGCTCCGACCCGGCGGGGTCGCAGGCCACCGCGATCTGGATGGGTCCGCGCACCGCCGCCTCCGCGACCGCCAGCCAGTGGCCCCCCGAGCGGGCGGCCCGCGCCAGGATCGGTGTCGCACTCGCCAGGGTCGCGTCGGCGGCCGCGGTGTAACGCTCGGTCGGCGCCAGGTGCGCGGCCAGCTGCAGAGCCTCGGCGATACTCGACGCGCCCGACGGGGTCGCGCCGTCGAAGGGGTCGGCGGGCCGGACCATCAGGGCTTCGGCGTCGTCGGCGGTGTCGAACCAATGGCCGGCGCGCGCCGGATCGGCGAAGTGGTCCAGCGCGGTGTCGATGAGGCCGAGCCCGGCGGCGAGCCAGTCCTCGTCACCGGTCGCCTGGAACAGCGTGAGCAGCGCGGTGGCGAGCGCGGCGTGGTCATCGAGGATCGCCGCGCTCTGGCCCACCCGTCCGCCGAGGCTGGCGCGGCGCAGCCGGCCGTCCACGACGTGCAGCCGGATCAGGGTGCCGGCGCAGCGCACGGCGGCGTCGAGCAGATCCGGCCGGTCCAGCGCGACGGCGGATTCGGCGAGCGCGGTGACCGCCAGCCCGTTCCAGGCGGTGACGACCTTGTCGTCGCGGCCGGGCTGCGGCCGGGCCGCACGGGCGGCCAGCAGCGCCGCGCGCACCCGCTCGAAGCGGACCGAGTCGGCCGGATCGGGGCCTGGGTCGCTGGGCAGCTGCAGCACCGACGCGCCGTGTTCGAACGTGCCGGCGTCAGTGACCGCGAAGAGCTCACCGGCCCAGCGGCCGTCGTCGTCACCGAGCACCTCGCGCAGCTGGGCGGGCGTCCACACGTAGGTCAATCCCTCGACGCCGTCCGCGTCGGCGTCCAGCGAGGAGGTGAACATTGCGCCGGCGCCCAGGTCGCGGATGAGGAAATCCGCCGTCTCTGCGGCGATGCGGCGCGCCAGCGGGTCACCGGTGCGCCGCGCCCAGTGCGCGTAGAACCGCAGCAGCAGGGCGTTGTCGTAGAGCATCTTCTCGAAGTGCGGCACCACCCACGCGGCGTCGACGCTGTAGCGGGCGAAGCCGCCGGCCAGCTGGTCGTAGATGCCACCGCGTGCCATCGCCTCGCCGGTGCGTTCGACGGTGGCCAGCGACTCGGCCGAACCGGTGCGCTCGTGGTGCCGGAGCAGCGCCTCGAGCAGCGCCGACGGCGGGAACTTCGGCGCCTGCCCGAAACCGCCGCGCGCGGGGTCCTCGTCGGCGAGCACCGCCGTCACCGCCGCATCGCACAGTTCGGGCTGCACCGGCGGCCCCCCACCGGGCAGCCCGGCAGCCATCGACCTCAGTTCGCCGGCGATCTGGTCGCAGGCCTGTTCGACCTCGGCGCGGCGCTCGCGCCAGGTGTGGGTGACCGCCGCCAGCAGCTCGAGGAAGTTCGGCTTCGGGTAGTAGGTGCCGCAGAAGAACGGCCGCCCGTCGGGGGTGAGGAAGCACGTCATCGGCCAGCCGCCCTGACCGGTCATGGCCACGGTGGCGTTCATGTACACCGCGTCGAGGTCGGGGCGTTCCTCGCGGTCGACCTTGATGCAGACGAAATCCCGGTTGGCGGCCGCTGCGACGTCGGCGTCCTCGAACGACTCGTGGGCCATCACGTGACACCAGTGACACGCCGCGTAGCCGATCGACAGCAGGATCGGCACATCGCGGTCGGCCGCCTCGGCGAGCGCGGCCGGGGACCACTGCTGCCAGTGCACGGGGTTGTCCGCGTGCTGACGCAGGTACGGGCTGGTCGCGTCGACGAGGCGGTTAACCGGGGGGCTCCGTCTTCGACTGCGGGGTGTCCGGCTGGGTCTCGGCGCCCAGGTCCACGGTGCCGTCGTCGACGGCCTGGTCGGGTTCGGGGTGTTCGGGGTCGAACGACTCCGGCAGCCGCTTGAGGTGCCGGTTCATCGACCACACCAGCAGGAAGACGGCCACCAGGAGGACGGCGACGATCAACAGCCCGAACGGGCTGGCCTTGCCGAAGTCCGGACCGGTGTCGCGGGGGGCCTGGCCGAGCAGTTCGGCGGCCAGGACCGCGGCGTCGGTCATCAGTCGGCCTCGATACCGGCGAACAGGTCGTCCTCCGGGAGGTGCACCGGCACCCGGGAGCGGGCCAGTTCGAATTCCTCGGTGGGCCACAGCTCCTGCTGCCACTCCATCGGCGTCGCGAAGAAGAAGCTGTTGGGGTCGATCTGGGTGGCGTGGGCCTTCAGGGCGTCGTCACGCTGCTGGAAGTACTTCGCGCACTCGACGCGGGTGGTCACCCGCTTGGAGTTGACGTCGAGTTCCGGATCCCAGTTCTCCAGCCATTTCGCGAACGGACCCGTCATCCCGCGCTTGGCGAACTCGTCCTGCAGCAGCTGCATGCGTTCGCGGAGGAAGCCGTGGTTGTAGTACAGCTTCGACACGTTCCACGGCGGCCCGGCGTCCGGGTAGAGCCGGTGGTCACCGGCCGCCTCGTAGGCCGCGAGCGACACCTGATGGCAGCGGATGTGGTCGGGGTGGGGATATCCGCCGGTCTCGTCGTAGGTGGTCATCACGTGGGGCTTGAACTCCCGGATCACCTTGACCAGCGCCTCGGTCGGCTCCTCGAGCGGCACCAGGGCGAAGCAGCCCTCGGGCAGCGGAGGCAGCGGGTCGCCCTCGGGCAGCCCGGAGTCGACGAAACCCAGCCAGTGATGCTCGACGCCGAGGATCTCCGCGGCGCGGGCCATCTCGTCGCGCCGGATCTCGGCCATTCGTCCGTGCACCTCGGGGATGTCCATCGCGGGATTGAGGATGTCGCCGCGTTCGCCGCCGGTCAGTGTCACCACCATCACGCGGGCACCCTGATCGGCGTATCGGGCCATCGTGGCGGCACCCTTGCTGGACTCGTCATCAGGGTGCGCATGCACCGCCATCAACCGCAGTTCGCTCATCTCATTCCATCTAACTCGTACGCCGTCGGACATATGCCCCGGGGCGGTCCGCGTCTGGCCTCGTCGTCGAGGTCGCAACCAGTCAGGCTGGCTCTGCGTTCTATAGTTCCAGTTCCCTCCGCAGTCCCCGACCGACGGGCACCCGAAACACTCATGATCGAACGTCCAGCGGCCCGCTATGGCCGTCAGCGGATGTCGCGCCGCACCCGCCGCCTGGTGCTCGCCGGGCTGGCCGTGCTCGTCGTCGTGGCCGGTGTGGTGATCGCGGTCGTGGCGTCACATCGGTTGGGCGCCCAGGAGGTGGAGGGCGAACTGGGCGCATACCGACTGGTCGACGAGCAGACCGTGGAGGTCACCCTCAGCGTGACGCGCGACGACCCCGCCCGGCCCGTGGTGTGCATTGTGCGGGCCCGGTCCAAGGACGGCAGCGAAACCGGCAGGCGCGAGATCCTGGTACCGCCGTCGACGCAGACGACCGTGCAGGTCAAGACCATCGTCCGGTCGAGCAGTCCGCCGGTGATCGGCGACGTGTACGGGTGCGGAACCGACGTTCCGCCGTACCTCGTCACGCCATAGAGCGGGTGGTCGGGCGACGACGCAACAAACGCCGAACTGCGAATTCGTGAAATTCCGCCGCCGTCGCGGTGGTACGATCAGTCGGTACACGGTTCCGGCTGGGGCCGTGTATTGCTGCATTTGCGCACCTGTGGCGTGCTGACGACGCGGCGATGCACTCGAAGAGACCCCGGCCAGGCTCCGCACAGCCTTCGCAGCGGACGAAGAGCGAGAAGTCCGCGATTCGATACAGACAGGAGCGCGACGACATGACCGATACCCAGGTCACCTGGCTGACCCAGGAGTCCTATGACCGGCTGAAGGCGGAGCTGGACCAGCTCATCGCCAACCGGCCCGTCATCGCCGCCGAGATCAACGACCGCCGTGAAGAGGGCGACCTGCGCGAGAACGGCGGCTATCACGCCGCGCGTGAGCAGCAGGGTCAGGAAGAGGCCCGCATCCGCCAGCTCCAGGAGCTGCTCAACAATGCGAAGGTCGGTGAGGCGCCCAAGCAGTCCGGCGTCGCGCTGCCCGGTTCGGTGGTCAAGGTCTACTACGACGGCGACGAGTCCGACAACGAGACGTTTTTGATCGGCACCCGTGAGCAGGCCGTGAACGACGGCAAGCTCGAGGTGTACTCCCCCAACTCACCGCTCGGCGGCGCTCTCCTCGACGCCAAGGTCGGCGAGACGCGCACCTACACGGTGCCCAGCGGCAGCACCGTGAAGGTCACGCTGGTCAGCGCGGAGCCCTACCACTCCTAGGCGGCCATGGCGCGGATCGCCGAAGACCTGCTCCTACTGCTGCTCGACAACGCCTCCGCGCAACCCGGCCTGGACCGGTCGCGGCGTGCGCGGGTGCTGTCTGCGGCGGTGCTGCTCGACCTGGCATACGGCTGCCTGATTCGGCCCGCGGTCGACGGTGATCCGGTGCCCGCGGGACAGCTGGTGGCGCTGTCCATACACGGCTCCCCCGACCCCGTCGGCGCTCCGGCGTTGCAGCTGCTACAACGCCGCCCGCTCCCGCCGCGTGCTGCGGTGCGCAAACTGCGCAGACATACCGAGGACAGCCTGCTCGGCCACCTCGAACGCACCCGCCAGATCGGGCGCGCCGGTCCGCCCGGCGGCAGAGTTCAGGCCTGGCCGCTGATCAACCGGGACCGGGCCGCCGACGCCCGCACCCAGCTGCTCGCCGCGCTCTTCGATCGCCGGCCACCGGCGCCGTCCACCGCCGCGATCATCACGCTGCTGCACGCAGCCGACGGACTCGGCGCCCTGCTGAGCCTCAACGACCGCGGGTGGCGCTGGGTCCACGGCCGAGCCGGTGAGATCGCACTCGGCAGCTGGGTGGACGAGTCCCCGGCGGACCAGGCCGCGATGACGGCGCGAATCAATCTCGCGGTGACCGCGTCGGCGATGCGGCCGGCGTTAAGCTAGCGCCTGCTCGACGTCGGCCAGCAGATCGGCCACATCCTCGATACCCACGGACAGCCGCACCAGGTCGTCGGGCACCTCGAGCTGCGACCCCGCGGTGGAGGCGTGCGTCATCGCACCCGGATGCTCGATCAGCGACTCCACGCCGCCCAGCGATTCAGCGAGAATGAAAATCCCGGTGCGCGAACAGAAGTCGCGCGCGGCCTGGGGTCCGCCCGCCATCCGCACCGACACCATGCCGCCGAATCCGCTCATCTGCCGGGCTGCCACCTCGTGGCCCGGATGGCTCGGCAGCCCGGGGTAGAGCACCGAGTCGACGGCGGGGTGCCCGTCGAGGAACTCGGCGATACGCGCTGCGTTCTCGCTGTGCCGCTGCATCCGCAGCACCAGCGTCTTGAGTCCGCGCAGCGTCAGGTAGGCGTCGAAAGGGCTTGGCACTGCGCCGGAACCGTTCTGCAGGAAGGCGAAGGCCGTGTCGAGTTCCTGGTCGTTGGTCAGCAGCGCGCCCCCGACGACGTCGGAGTGGCCGCCGATGTACTTCGTGGTCGAGTGCAGCACGATGTCGGCGCCGAGGGTGAGCGGCTGTTGGAGGGCGGGCGAGGCGAAAGTGTTGTCCACCAACACCTTCACGCCCGAAGAGGACGCGATCTCGCTGATCCCGGCGATGTCGGCGATCGACAGCAGCGGGTTGGTCGGCGTCTCGACCCAGACCATCCGGGTGGCCGGCGTGATGGCGGCGCGCACGGCGTCGAGGTCGGACAGCGACACCGCGGTGTGGCTGATGCCCCAGTGGGTGAACACCTTGTCGATCAACCGGAAGGTGCCGCCGTAGGCATCGTCGGGGATCACCAGGTGGTCGCCGGGGCGCAGCACCGCGCGCAGCGCGCAGTCGGTGGCGGCCATACCCGACGCGAAGGCCCGGCCGTAGCGGGCCTCTTCGACGGCAGCCAGCGCGGACTCCAGTGAGGTGCGCGTCGGGTTGCCGGTGCGGGCGTATTCGAATCCGCCGCGCAGCCCGCCGACGCCGTCCTGGGCGAACGTCGAGCTGGCATAGATGGGGGTGTTGACGGCTCCGGTCTGCGGATCGGGGGCGAAGCCGGCGTGGATGGCTTTGGTGGCCAGGCCGTGGCCCGTGCTCTGTTGACTCATAACACTGCCGAGCCTAGCGAAGCCGGGTGTAGACATGGATCCATGACCAGAAGCATGACCAGGCGCGTCGAGGACCTGCTGGACACCGACACCATGCTGGCGCCGGAGGACCGTGAGCTGCGAGAGACCGTGCGCCGGTTCGGCGACCAACGGTTGCGCCCGCACATCGGCGAGTGGTTCGAGGCCGGTGAGGTGCCGGTGCGCGAGCTGGCCTCCGAGTTCGGCAAGCTCGGCCTGCTGGGCATGCACCTGGAGGGCTACGGCTGCGGCGGTTCGTCGGCCACCTCCTACGGCATCGTCTGCCAGGAACTCGAGGCCGTCGACAGCGGGTTGCGCAGCATGGTGTCGGTGCAGGGCTCGCTGGCGATGTTCGCGATCCACCACCACGGCAGCGAGGACCAGCGCAAGCAGTGGCTGCCCGCCATGGCCACCGGGGACGTCATCGGCTGCTTCGGCCTCACCGAGCCGGACTTCGGTTCCAACCCCGCCGGTATGCGCACCACCGCGCGCCGCGACGGCACCGATTGGATCCTCAACGGTTCGAAGATGTGGATCACCAACGGGTCGGTCGCCGACATCGCCGTCGTGTGGGCCAGGGCCGAGGAGGGCATCCTCGGTTTCGTCGTGCCGGCCGAGACCGAGGGATTCTCCGGGCGGGAGATGAAGCACAAGCTGTCGCTGCGCGCGTCGAACACCTCCGAGCTCGTCCTCGACGACGTGCGGCTGCCGGCGGACGCGCAGCTACCGCAGGCGCGCGGGCTCTCCGGTCCGCTGGCCTGTCTGTCCGAGGCACGTTTCGGCATCGTGTTCGGCAGTGTCGGCGCCGCCAGGGACTGCCTGGAGACGACGATCGACTATGTGGGCAGCCGCGAGGTGTTCGACAAGCCGCTCGCGGCCTATCAGTTGACGCAGGCCAAACTCGCCGACATGGCCGTCGAACTGGGCAAGGCGCAGCTGCTGGCGCTGCATCTCGGCCGGCTCAAGGACGAGGGCCGGATCCGGCCCGATCAGGTCAGCTTCGGCAAGCTCAACAATGTCCGCGAGGCGATCAAAATCGCTCGCCAGTGCCGGACGCTGTTGGGCGCCAACGGGATCACCCTGGAGTATCCGGTGCTGCGGCACGCCAACAACCTCGAGTCGGTGCTGACCTACGAGGGCACCTCCGAGGTGCATCAGATGGTCATCGGAGAGGCGCTGACCGGAGTCAGCGCCTTCCGCTGACCTGCTCTAGAGATACGGCTGGGCCTGCTGCTGAGGCACGTAGGGCGAGTCGACGGGTACGCAGACGGTGTTCATGATCTTGTCAGCCAGCGTCTGGCGCTTTGCGTCCCACAGCGGGAACAGATAACCGATGTAGCAGATCACCTGGTCGACGAAGTGCGCGATCTGCCGAACGATCGACAAGCCGAAACCGATCGGCTGCCAACTCTTCTCGCTGAGCACCTCGAACTTCATCACGGACTTGCCGATGCTCTGCCCGGTGCGGCCCTGTCGGTAACCCGTGTTCCAGATCCAGAAAGCCACCGAGGCCAGCCACATCAGGGTGACCACCAGGATTCCGACTCCGGAGAACGAGCTGGAGCACGAACCGCCCACCCCGGTCTCACTCTCGATGCAGACCGAGTCCCCGGTGGCGATGGCGACGCCGTAGCCGATGCCCATGAGCACGAACGGGATGGCCGCGTCCACGATGGCGGCCAGCACACGGGTGAACCACGACGTGTAGGCGTCCTTCGGCAGCAGCTGCGGCGGAGGATATCCGCCGTAACCGCCGGGATGCGGTGCGGCGCCAGGGTATCCGCCCTGCGGATACTGCGCCGGCGGCGGAGGCGGGTAGCCGCCCTGCGGGGGCGGCGGCGGAGGGTATCCACCCTGCGGGTGGCCGCCCTGCGGAGGCGGTGGATAGCTTCCGGGTTGCGGCTGATCAGTCATCGCGAACTCCTCGTATCGGATCGACGCAGTTAGATGTATAGCGACCGGAAGGGTTCGAAGGGCAGATTTCGCACCACGAACCAGACCGTCACCACGGCCAGCGTGCCGGCGGCCGCCCAGCGGTGGTGCTGCCAGCTGCCGATCCGCCGCCCGGTGATCCGGCCGTACACCCAGGCCCCGTAGGCCCAGGCGAGAAGCAGTAGCGCGACCATGGCGACGGCGTTGTAACGCAGCGCGCTTGCGACGTCGAGATGCAGCAGCGAGTAGATCATGCGCAGCGAGCCGCAACCGGGACAGTCGATTCCGAGCAGCGCCTTGGTCGGGCAGACGGGCAGTGGCCCGCCGGGGGTGGTGGGGTCGCCGAACCACACGGCGGCGCACGCACACCCCGCCAGGGCGGCCACTGCCAGTGGCGCGCCGAGGCGGAGGTGGACGGGCGTCTCGCTGGTGGTCACGACGGGGCCGGAGGTCCGGTCAGGAGGACATGTCCATGCTGGCCACACCGCCGACGATGGCGATGATGATGTAGATGACGGCCACGACCACGCCGGCGATGGCGCCCCAGATGGCGTACTTCTTGGCGTCGGCGGCCGCCTTGTTGGCCTCGTCGTAGCGGCCCTGCGCCCACAGCCCGGAGACCTGGGTCGACTTGACGATCGCGACGATGCCCAGCGGCAGACAGCAAAGTACGGTCGACAGGATGGCCCAGACCAGGTTGTTGTTGGGCGGAACGCCCTGCGGCTGGTAGCCCGGCCCGCCGAACCCCTGACCGGGGTAGCCGCCACCCTGCGGAGGCGGGGGCGGGGGGTATCCGCCGGGCGGCGGCGGAGGGTAGTTGCCTGGCGGTTGTTCGGTCATGGACGCCTTCCGATGGTCTCAGCGGGATTCGAGCGAGCTAAACCTACCGGAGTTGCTGATGCCGTCAGGGGATTCCGACACGATCTTCGCCGCGCCGCCATCGGCGCGTCTCATCGCGCTAACGCCGGCTTCGTCCGTCCGAGAGGAAACCGAGGAGATCGTGGCGGGTCAGCACGCCGACCGGTTTGCCCTCCTCGACCACCATCAGGGCGTCGCATTCACGCAACGTCTTGGCCGCGGTGCTGACCAACTCCCCCGCGCCGATCAGCGGCATGGAGGGGCTCATGTGGTCGGCGACGGCGTCGGCGAGCTTCGCCCGGCCTTCGAACACCGCGGAGAGCAGTTCCCGCTCGGACACGCTGCCTGCGACCTCGCCGGCCATCACCGGCGGCTCGGCGCCCACGACCGGCATCTGCGAGACGCCGTACTCGCGCAGGATGCCGATGGCGTCGCGGATCGTCTCGGACGGATGGGTGTGCACCAGGTCGGGCAGCGCACCGGACTTGCGGCGCAACACATCTCCGACCGTCGACTGTTCGATCGATCCGTCGAGCCTGCTGCGCAGGAAGCCGTAGGACGACATCCAGTCGTCGTTGAAGATCTTCGACAGGTAGCCGCGGCCGCCGTCCGGCAGCAGCACCACCACCAGCGAGTCGGGTCCGGCCTTCCTGGCGACCTCGATGGCCGCCACCGCGGCCATGCCGCACGATCCGCCCACCAGCAGCGCCTCCTCGCGGGCCAACCGGCGGGTCATGTCGAACGAGTCGGCGTCGGAGACCGCGATGATCTCGTCGGGCACCGACGGGTCGTATGCCGACGGCCAGAAGTCCTCGCCGACGCCTTCGACCAGATACGGCCTGCCGGTCCCGCCGGAGTAGACCGACCCCTCCGGGTCGGCGCCGATCACGCGCACCTTCCCGCCGGACACCTCCTTGAGGTAGCGCCCGGCGCCGGTGATCGTGCCGCCGGTGCCGACGCCGGCGACGAAGTGCGTCACCTTGCCGTCGGTGTCGGCCCAGATCTCCGGGCCGGTGGTTTCGTAGTGCGATTCGGGGCCCATCGGGTTGGAGTACTGGTCGGGTTTCCATGCACCCTCTATCTCGGTGGTCAGCCGATTGGACACGCTGTAGTAGCTGTCCGGATCGTCGGGCGCGACGGCCGTCGGGCACACAACCACGTCGGCGCCGTACGCGCGCAACACGTTTCGCTTGTCCTCACTGACCTTGTCGGGGCAGACGAAGATGCACTTGTATCCGCGCTGCTGGGCCACCAGGGCCAGACCCACACCGGTGTTGCCCGACGTCGGCTCGACGATCGTGCCGCCGGGCCTGAGCTCACCACTGGCCTCGGCGGCGTCGATCATCTTGATCGCGATGCGGTCCTTGGAGCTGCCGCCGGGGTTGAGATATTCGATCTTGGCCGCGACGGTCCCGGCACCTTCCGGAACAACGGAATTCAGCGCTACCAGAGGGGTGTTGCCGATGAGTTCACTGACGTGCCGCGCAATACGCATGACACCATGGTGTCAGGCTCTGCGCTCCATCACCACGTGGCCTCACGGATGTACTCACCGATCTGCTTGAGCGACCGCTGAGCCTCCGAAACCAGGGGCGCTCCCAGCTGGAACACGTGCATCTGTCCGGGCCACACCCGCACCTCCACCGGCACCCCCGCGGCGGCCAGCAGCCGGGCAGCCTTACGGGCGTCGCTGATCAGGACCTCGGAGCCCGACACGTGGATCAACGTGCGCGGCAGACCCGGCTCGATGTGGTCGAGCGGTTCGTACACCTCTTCGGGGCGGCCGTCGACGATGTTGCGCGTGGCGGCCTCCTCGATCAACTCGACGAGGGCGTGGAACGCACGCGCCGGGAACATGGCGTCCCTGCGCACGTTCGGATGGTTGGCACGGGCCTCGTTGTCGAGCTCGAAGAGCGGCGACATGGTGACGACGGCGGCGGGCGTCTCCGGGACCACGTCCTCGTGCAGGCGTTCGGCCAGGGCCAGCGACAGATAGCCGCCCGCCGAGTCGCCGGCCAGCACGATCTGGTCGGGTTCGTAGCCCTGGTCGCGCAGCCACTGGTAGCCGTCGTAGCAGTCGTCGATCGCCTGACCCACGGAGTTCTTCGGGATCATCCGGTAGTTGACCACCAGGACCGGACTGTCGGAGAACTTGGACAGGGCCGTGATGAGGCGGCCGTGCGAATTGGCGCCGCACGTCAGGAACGCGCCGCCGTGCGCGTAGAGGATCACGCTGCGCTTGCCGTCGGCCGGCAGCACACCGGGGGCGCGCACGATCTGGGCCGTGCAGTTGGGCAGCGAGATGGTGGCCTTGATGGTGCCCGGCACCGGCCGCATGACGCGGCAGGCGAAGTCGACCGCACCCCAGGGCCAGGGCATCCGCGGCGCCAGGCTTCCGATGGTCAGCGTGGGCTTGATGGTGAGCGTCGCGGCGAGCGCCATGACGCGTGCGGCGATACTGGGACCGTCTTCGACGACCTCGACCGGGGCCCCGTCACTGACCGGAAACCGTCGCGCCTTGGCCCGCGTCGCCCGCAGGGCCGCATGGCCGGAGCTGGGTACCTTGCTCGGTGCAGTCATCGCCATCACCTTCTACGCCGTTGTAGTGCCGGGTGCTCAGCTACTCAGCCAGTCTCCGTAACTTAGCTTCGCACATGTAACCGGTATCACAATCGTCTAAACAAATTCGGTAGTGGGTTCGATACCGCACTGTGATCGCTACCGCTGCCGTGGAACACGATTTGTCGCCGATCGGCCACCTAAACTGAGTGCGTGGGAATTCGCGCTCCTCGCCGGACCACCATCGCCCTCGCGGCGGCGGCCACCGTCGCGTCGACCGGTTCTGCATATGTCGGGGCCCGCAACCTGCTGAGCGGGCAAGCTGATCAGGCCCGTCAAATGATCCCGAAGGCGTGGGACGTCCCGCCGCGCGCCGACGGCGTGTACTCCCCCGGCGGCGGACCGGTGCAGCGCTGGCAGCGCGGCGACCCATTCGACCTGCACCTGATGATCTTCGGCGACTCCACCGCGACCGGGTACGGCTGCCGGGACGCCGAGGAGGTGCCGGGGGTCCTGATCGCCCGCGGACTGGCCGAACAGTCGGGCAAACGGATCCGGTTGAGCACGAAGGCGATCGTCGGAGCCACCTCCAAGGGGCTGTCCGGGCAGATCGATGCGATGTTCGTCGCAGGTCCGCCGCCGGACGCGGCGGTGATCATGATCGGCGCCAACGACATCACCCGGCCCAACGGCATCGGCCCGTCGGCCAGACGCCTGGGTGCAGGTGTGCGCAGGTTGCGCGCGGCCGGCGCCGTCGTGGTCGTCGGAACCTGCCCGGACTTCGGGGTGATCACCGCGATCCCGCAGCCGCTGCGGTGGGTGACCCGAAGCCAGGGTCTTCGGCTGGCGCGCGCGCAGGCATCGGCGGTGCGAGCCGAGGGCGGGGTGCCGGTGCCGTTCTCCGATCTGCTCGCGCCGGAGTTCTACAAGGCCCCCGAGCTGCTGTTCTCCGAGGACATGTTTCACCCGTCGGCGGCCGGATACGCGCTGGCGGCCAGCCAGCTGCTGCCCGCACTGTGCGACGCGCTCGGTGAGTGCCACAGCGACGGGCCACCTGACCGGGCGCTGCGCACGCGGGCCGCCGATGTCAGCACGCTGCTGGCCAAGGTCGGTGGCATCACTCGGCTCTGGCGGCGCACCACCGGGGTGCCCGCACCCGTCGTCGCGGCCGCAAGCTAGGTTTTTCCCAGTCGCACCGACCGAGGAGCCGTCATGCCTGAAGCCGTCATCGTCTCGACCGCGCGTTCGCCGATCGGCCGCGCCAACAAGGGGTCGCTGGTCGACATGCGGCCCGACGACCTCGCCGCCCAGATGGTGCGCGCCGCCCTGGACAAGGTGCCCTCGCTGGACCCGCACGACATCGACGACCTGATCATGGGGTGCGGCCAGCCCGCGGGTGAGTCCGGTTTCAACATCGGCCGGGCGGTCGCTGTGCAGCTCGGCTATGACTTCATGCCGGGCACCACCGTGAACCGGTACTGCTCGTCGTCGCTGCAGACCTCGCGGATGGCATTCCACGCGATCAAGGCCGGCGAGGGCCACGCGTTCATCTCGGCCGGCGTCGAGACGGTGTCGCGCTACGCGAAGGGCAACGCCGACGGCTGGCCCGACACCAAGAACCCGACGTTCGCCGAGGCGATGGAACGGTCCACGCAGGGGGCGGCCGGCGCCGACGAATGGCACGACCCGCGTGAGGACGGCGTACTGCCGGACCTCTACATCGCGATGGGCCAGACCGCCGAGAACGTCGCGCTGTTCACCGGCGTCAGCCGTGAGGACCAGGACCATTGGGGTGTGCGCTCGCAGAACCGCGCCGAGGAGGCCATCAACAGCGGCTTCTTCGAGCGCGAGATCTCGCCGGTGACGCTGCCCGACGGCACCGTCGTGTCCAAGGACGACGGACCGCGTGCCGGCACCACCTACGAGAAGATCAGCCAGCTCAAGCCGGTGTTCCGGCCGAACGGCACGGTCACCGCCGGCAACGCGTGCCCGTTGAACGACGGCGCCGCCGCGGTGCTGATCCTGTCCGACACCAAGGCCAAGGAGCTGGGACTGACGCCGCTGGCGCGCATCGTCGCCACCGGCGTGTCCGGGCTGTCGCCGGAGATCATGGGTCTGGGCCCGATCGAGGCGTCGAAGAAGGCGCTCGCCAACGCGGGGATGAGCATCGGGGACATCGACCTCTACGAGATCAACGAGGCGTTCGCCGTGCAGGTGTTGGGGTCGGCGCGGGCGCTGGGCATGGACGAGGACAAGCTGAACGTCTCGGGCGGGGCCATCGCGCTGGGGCACCCCTTCGGTATGACGGGCGCCCGGATCACGGCCACGCTGCTGAACAACCTGCAGACCCACGACAAGCAGTTCGGTCTGGAGACCATGTGCGTCGGCGGCGGCCAGGGCATGGCGATGGTCATCGAGCGGCTGTCCTGACCTCCCTTGCGTTGACTCTGCGCTCAGATCGTCTGCCGGAGCGAGTTCGCGATCTGTGTGCAATGTCAACGCATACGTAGGGTCCACGCCCGCTGCACCCGAGCCAACACGTCGGACTCACGGCTGCGCGCGGCGACGCGAACCACCTGCCAACCGGCCGCGGCAATGTCCTCTGATCGTTGGATCTCGTAAGCGAACAGTTCTTTGGTCGTGCGGTGGTGGTCGCCGTCGTACTCGACGGCGACCATGACGTCCTCCCAGCCCATGTCGAGGTAGTACCGCTGACAGCCGTCGAGGCACACCGGGATCTGGGTGCGTGGCCGCGGGTAGCCGGCGCGCATGAGCAGCAGCCGTAGCCACGTCTCCCGTGGAGAGTCAGCGCCGGCATCCACCAGATCGAGGATCTTGTCGAGTTGGCGCAGGCCTCGGGTGTGCGGGTGCCGCCGCGCGATCTCCCGCACGTCGGCCACGTCGAAGCGCGTCGCCCGGGCCAGTGCGTCGAGGCGGGCAACCGCCTCGTCGTGTCTGCACCGCCTGCCCAGGTCGAAGGCAGTGCGCTGAACGGTGGTGACGGGAAGACCGCCGACGAGACTTCGTTCACCATCCTGCAGCGACATGGCGTACGTCGTCAGGCCCTTGGGCGGGCGGCTGCAGGTGAAGATCAGTTCTATGGGCTGCGACTCCTCCACCCATCGGGCGGCGTGCAGCGCGGAGGCGGTCAAACCCGCGAGGACACCCTGCCGACGGGACCACAGCCATGCGGCCACGGCACGGTCGCGGATCGTCAATGTGGCGTCCCGACGGACGTACACATTCGGGTAGACCGTGCGAAAGTGCGAACGCAGGTGATGCTTGCGGACGACGCCGGCGGCCAGCGCCTCCGTGCCGATGAAGGGTTTGTCGAGCATGACCGCAGAGTCGGCCTGCGCAACGACAACGGCACGCGTCGAGATGGCACACAGATCGCCATCTGTGGATGAAGCGCGATCTGTGGACAGAGTCAACGCAACGCGGTCCACGGGCCCGGAGCAACAGAAAGCCCGGCACCACAGGTGCCGGGCTTCCTTCGCGGGAGGCTGCTAGTCGTTGTTGAAGTAACTCAGCAGCCGCAGGATCTCGATGTACAGCCAGACCAGCGTGACGGTCAGGCCGAGCGCGACGCCCCAGGCCGCCTTCTCCGGCGCACCGGCGCGAACCATCTGGTCGGCCGAGTCGAAGTCGATCAGGAAGCTGAACGCCGCGAGCGCGATGCAGACCAGTGAGAAGACGATCGCCAGACCGCCGCCGTCACGCAGGCCCAGGCCGGCGCCGCCGCCGACACCGAACAGGCCGAGGACGAGGTTGAGCAGCACCAGGGCCAGCACGCCGAACATGCCGGCGACGATCATCCGGGTGAACTTGGGCGTCACACGGATCGCGCCGGTCTTGTAGACGACGAGCATGCCGAAGAACACGCCCATGGTCGCGACGATCGCCTGGGCGATCATGCCCACGCCGCCGAAGGAGACCAGGTTGGCGATGATGAACGACACCGAGCCGAGGAACAGGCCCTCGAGTGCGGCGTAGCTCAGCACGATGGCCGGGTTGTCCTGCTTGCGGCCGAACGTGGCGATCAGCACGAGAGCCAGGCCGCCGAGACCGCCCACGAGGGCGAACGGGGTGGCCAGGCCGAGGTTCTGGCTGACGAGGTAGTAGGAGACGACGGCGACCGCCGACAGCACGGCCAGCGTGACGCCGGTCTTGGTGACGACGTCATCGATGGTCATCGGCCGGGCGACGCCGGTCTGCTCGGGATGCTGGGCGTAGGGCGCCGCGTACGGGTCAGCCTGCACCTGCTGGGCGCCGTAGCCTGCGGCTCCGGTACCGAATGTGGCGTATCCGCCCTGCGACTTCGGCAGGGAGCGGAATACCGGGTTGCTGCTCTCGCGCACCGTAGGGTCCTCTCATCAATGGTCCGATAGTGGTCCGAAACTGTCGAACACTCGCTCAACGAGTGACGTCCCGGCGAGGTTCCCGAGATCGAAAATCGATTCACAGGAACTTCCCAGGCCTATCGAGCGAAACCTTACCCGTCGCGCACGGCGAGCGGGTCACGATCTAGATTGCATTCGTGGCAGAAAACGAGGACGTCCTAGTAACAGTGGAGAACGGCGTAGGCCTCCTGACCCTCAACCGGCCGAAGGCGATCAACTCGCTGACGCATGGCATGGTCACCACCATCGGCACCGCCCTGAAGACCTGGGCGCATGACGACGCGGTGCACACCGTGCTGCTCCGCGGCGCCGGCGAGCGGGGACTGTGCGCAGGCGGGGACGTCATCGCGATCTATCACAGCGCCAAGGCCGACGGCGCCCAGGCCCGCGACTTCTGGCACGACGAGTACCTGGTCAACGCCCACATCGGGCGCTACCCGAAACCCTATGTGGCACTGATGGACGGCATCGTCATGGGCGGCGGCGTCGGCGTCAGCGCCCACGGCAGCGTGCGGGTCGTCACCGACACCACGAAGATGGCCATGCCCGAGGTCGGCATCGGCTACATCCCCGACGTCGGCGGCACCTATCTTCTCTCCCGGGCACCCGGGCTGCTCGGCTATCACGCCGCCCTCACCGGCGCCGCCTTCGACGGCGCCGACGCGATCGCGATCGGCATGGCCGATCACTACGTGCCTCACGAGAAGCTCGCCGAGTTCACCGCCGCGGTGATCGCCGACGGCGCCGATGCCGCGATCGCCGCCTACGCGCAGGAGCCGCCGGCGAGCACGCTGCTGGCACAGCGGGACTGGATCGACGAGTGCTACGCCGGTGCGACCGTCGCCGACATCGTCGACGCCCTGCGCGATCACGACGCCGGACCCGCCCACGAGGCCGCCCACCTCATCGCCTCGCGCTCCCCCATCGCCCTGGCGGTGACGCTGCGGGCCCTTCGGCAGGCCGCCGAACTCGACACCCTCGAAGACGTGCTGCGCCAGGAGTACCGCACCTCCTGCGGATCGCTGCGCAGCCATGACCTCGTCGAAGGCATCCGCGCCCAACTCGTCGACAAGGACCGCAATCCGAAGTGGTCACACCCCTCGGTCGCGGCAGTCGACGCCGCAGACGTCGAGGACTACTTCGTGCCCGCCGAACCCGATCTCACCTTCCCCCACCAGGAGTGACCATGACCGCCTACGAAACCATCCTCGTCACCCGCGACGGACGGGTCGGCACCATCACGCTGAACCGGCCCAAGGCGCTCAACGCGCTGAACAGTCAGGTGATGGCCGAAGTGACCACGGCGGCAGCAGAATTCGACGACGATCCCGATATCGGCGCGATCATCCTCACCGGTAATGAGAAGGCGTTCGCCGCGGGCGCCGACATCAAGGAGATGGCGACCCTGTCGTTCGCCGACGTCTTCACCGCCGACTTCTTCGCGCCGTGGGCGAAGTTCGCCGCCACCCGCACACCCACCATCGCGGCGGTCGCCGGATACGCCCTGGGCGGAGGCTGCGAACTGGCGATGATGTGCGATCTGCTCATCGCCGCCGACACCGCCAAATTCGGCCAGCCCGAGATCAAACTCGGTGTGCTGCCGGGGATGGGCGGTTCGCAGCGGCTGACCCGCGCGATCGGCAAGGCCAAGGCGATGGACCTGATCCTGACCGGCCGCACCATCGACGCCGCAGAGGCCGACCGCAGCGGTCTGGTGTCGCGCGTGGTGCCGGCCGACCGGCTGCTCGACGAGGCCAACGAGACCGCCGCCGCGATCGCCGGGATGTCGCGCAATGCGGCGCGGATGGCCAAGGAGGCGGTCAACCGGGCGTTCGAGTCCAGCCTCACCGAAGGGCTCCTCTACGAGCGCAGGCTCTTCCACTCGGCGTTCGCCACCGACGACCAGAAGGAAGGGATGGCGGCGTTCAGCGAGAAACGCCCCGCCACGTTCACGCATCGCTAGAGTGCTGGCGTGAGCGACACCGCGGAGGTCCTCGACGAGACGCCCCCGCAGGAGACGGCCCAGCAGCCGCCCGCCCGCCGGGCCTGGTGGTTGCGCCACTACACATTCTTCGGCACGGCGACCGGACTGGTCTTCATCTGGCTGTCGATGACACCGTCGCTGCTTCCGCGCGGCCCGCTGTTCCAGGCTCTGGTCAGTGGCGGCGCCGGCGCCATCGGCTACGGGCTCGGCGTTTTCGGGGTGTGGTTGTTCCGGTTCATGCTCTCCAGGGACGCCACTCCGCGGGCCCCGAAGCTCGCCTGGGTGGCGCTGATCGTGGTGGGGATCGTCGGCCAGGTCCTGATGATCGTGTACTTCCACGTCTGGCAGGACCAGATCCGCGATCTGATGGGCGTTGCGCGGATGGCCTTCTGGGATCACCCGCTGACGGCCGTGCTGTCGATCGTCGTACTGTTCGCCCTCGTCGAGATCGGCCAGTTGGTCGGCAGGCTCATCCGCTTTCTGGTGCGCCAGCTCGAACGTGTTGCCCCGCCCCGGGTTTCGGCGGTGGTGGCGGTGACACTGGTCCTCGCGCTGACGATCGCGCTACTCAACGGGGTGGTGGTGCGCTTCGCGATGAGCACCATCAACAAGACCTTCGCCTCGGTCAACGACGAGACCGATCCAGACTTCGCCGGGCCCACGACGACGTTGCGCTCCGGCGGCCCGGAATCGCTGGTGAGCTGGGAGTCATTGGGCCACCAGGGTCGGGTCTTCATCGCGGGCGGACCCACTGTCGCCGAACTCGAGCAGTTCAACGGTGCGCCCGCCGTCGAGCCGATCCGCGCCTACGCGGGACTGCACTCGGCCGACGGCATTCGGGCGACGGCCGAGCTGGCGGCCCGGGAGCTGCTGCGCACCGGCGGGCTGGACCGTGCGGTCGTCGCAGTGGCCACGACCACCGGCACCGGCTGGATCAACGGCGCCGAAGCCGATGCATTGGAGTACATGTTCAACGGCGACACCGCGATCGTGTCGATGCAGTACTCGTTCTTGCCCAGCTGGCTGTCGTTCCTCGTCGACAAGGAGAACGCGCGCCAGGCCGGGCAGGCACTGTTCGAAGCAGTCGACGCGCTCATCCGCGAGCGGCCCGAAGCCGACCGGCCGCGGCTGGTGGTCTTCGGCGAGAGCCTCGGTTCCTTCGGCGGAGAGGCGCCCTTCCTCGCCCTGAACAACCTCGTCGCCCGCACCGACGGCGCGCTGTTCTCCGGACCCACCTTCAACAACGAGATCTGGGCGGACCTGACCCGCAATCGCGACCCGGGGTCGCCCGAATGGCTGCCGATCTACGACAACGGGCAGAACGTCCGCTTCGTCGCACAGCCCGAGGACCTGGACCGACCTGAACAGCCCTGGCAGACACCGCGAGTGGTGTACCTACAGCACGCATCCGATCCGATCGCGTGGTGGAATCCCGATCTACTGTTCTCGCGGCCGGACTGGCTGGCGGAACCCCCCGGTTACGACCGCACAGCCCGCATGAAGTGGATTCCGGTGGTGACGTTCCTGCAGGTGTCCGCAGACATGGCCGTCGCGGTCGACGTCCCCGACGGCCACGGACACGTCTACGTCCGGAACGTCGTCGACGGGTGGGCCGCCGTGTTGCAGCCGCCCGGATGGACACCGGAGAAGACCGAACGGCTCCGGCCCATGATGCACTCGGACGAAAGCAGCTAATTCAGCTGCGCCAGTACTCCTTCGGCCTTCAACGCGTGATAGCCGCCGATGACGTCGGTGGCGCGATGCAGCCCCAGCTCCTGCAGAGCGGCCGCCGCGAGGCTCGAGGTGTACCCCTCGGAGCACAGCACCACCCAGAACACGTCGTCGTCGACCGCCTGCGGCAGTCGCGCGTCGCTGGTCGGGTCGCACCGCCATTCGAGCACGTTGCGTTCGATGACCAGCGCGGCGGGCACCTCGCCTTCGCGGGCACGCTGGGCCTGCGGCCGGATGTCGACCAGCAGCGCTCCGCCGGCCACCGCGGCAGGGACCTCACCGGCCGGCATGCGCTGCAGCTTCTCGCGGGCCGTGGCGAGCACCCGATCGATGCGGCTGGTCATCTCATCCCTCCGGCGAATCCGTCAGCTCGGTTCGCTTGCGCCGCAACCGGTCCGGTGCGCTCACCTCGTAGTACGACATCGCGGTCAGCGGCGGCGAGTAGGCGTGCACGCTCAGGGTCGGCCCGGTCGGCGGGATCGTCTCGGGGATCGACTCGGGCGCCCACACCACGTCGTGCACCCAGCCCAGCGGGAAGGCGGCCTGGTCCCCGGCCGACAACACGCGGCGGCGCAATCCTTCCCCGTCCCAGCGGGTTTCGGCGAGCGACCCGGACAGCACCGTCAGCGCGCCGAGTGAGCCACCGTGGTCGTGCAGTTCGGTCGACTTCTCGGGCACCCAGCTGATCAGCCAGACGTCCAGTTCGTCGTCGCCGCGCAGCCTGGTGTACCAGCGGTCGTCGCGGGGGATCCCGCCGGTCGGCAGCAGGTGGTCGTAGCGGCCGCTCAGCACGTCGTCGGCGCTGCGGTCGGTTTCGAAGAGCAGGTCGGGCAGGCGCAGCCGGGTGGGGGCGGAGACGGCGGGAGGCAGGGCAAGAGTCATGACGAAGCTCCGAGAAGGGGTGACGGATGGGTCAGCGGGGGTGGGCGTCAGGCCCGACAACACTCCGCAACCACGGTCCGCTCCATCACGGCCGCCAGTGTTGCATAGATTGGCGGCATGCGCAGGTACCTCATCGGCCGCACCGGCCTCGCCGGGCTGGCCGTCGCCCTGGCCGGCAGCCTGGCCCTGTCCGGCTGCTCATCGGGTGCCGAGGAGGCCGCGGAGCCGTCCTCGTCGCCTGCCGCTGCACCGACAACGACCCAGGCGGAGACCCGGTCGGCGGCGCCCGGGGCGGTCGAGGTGTCACCGGGTGGGGTGACGACCGCTGTCGGCGCCCCGGCCGAGTCCACCGAGGACGAGTACTTCCAGGCCTGCAACACGGCCAGACAGTGGATGACCGGGAAACCCGGAGATCAGAAAGCCAAGGTCGAGTCCTATCTCGCCGAGCTGCAGTCGACGGAGTCGGCGGGCCCGGCCACCTTCGGCAGCCCGTGGTCCAAGCTCACCCCCGGCCGTCAGTCCGCGGTCATCGTGGCGATCGAGGCCGCAGCCGCGGAACTGTGCGGCTGAGTTCGATTCACGCTGCGCGGAATGGCGCACAATGACGCCATGAGCAAGCGTGTCGCCCTGGTTCTCGGCAGCGGCGGCGCCCGGGGTTACGCGCACATCGGTGTCATCGACGTGCTGCGTGAGCGTGGCTACGAGATCGCCGGAATCTCCGGCTCGTCGATGGGCGCACTCGTCGGTGGGCTGCAAGCGGCGGACAAGCTCGACGTGTACGCGGAGTGGGCCCGGTCGCTGACGCAGCGGGCGGTGCTGCGTCTGCTCGATCCGTCGATCACCGCCGCCGGGGTGCTACGCGCCGGCAAGATCCTCGACGCGGTACGCGACATCCTCGGCGAGGTCTGCATCGAGGACCTGCCGATCCCCTACACCGCGGTGACGACCGACCTGATCGCGGGCAAATCGGTGTGGCTGCAGCGCGGTCCGGTCGACGCGGCCATCCGGGCGTCGATCGCCATACCGGGGGTCATCACCCCGCACGTCCTGGACGGCCGGTTGCTGGCCGACGGTGGGATCCTCGATCCCCTGCCGATGGCCCCGGTCTCGGCCGTGAACGCCGACCTGACGGTCGCGGTCAGCCTCGGCGGCAGTGAGTCCGGGGGCCGCGCCGAGCCCGAGGACGGCGAGGCCAACGCCAGCGCAGAATGGCTGAACCGATTGCTGCGCAGCACTTCTGCGTTGCTGGACACCAAGTCGGCGCGGGCGGTGTTCGGACGGCTCGGCACCACGGGAGAAGAGGACGAAGACCCCGTCGTGGACGGCGAGATCGGGAGCAGCGCAGAGCAACTCATCGACTCGAGCCGGGAGGCGGCGCTTCCCAAGCTCGGCAGTTTCGAGGTGATGAACCGCACCATCGACATCGCCCAGGCCGCCCTGGCCCGCCATACGCTGGCGGCCTATCCACCGGATCTGCTGATCGAGGTCCCGCGATCGGTGTGCCGCAGCCTGGACTTCCACCGCGCCGCCGAGGTCATCGAGGTCGGCAGGCAGCTGGCCTCGCGCGCACTCGACGATTTCGAGCACCCCGCGCCCCTCCCGCTACTGCAACCCTGATCAGCTCAGAAAGCGGGCGACCTCCGCGGCCACCCGGCGGCCCTGCGCGCGTCCGGCGGTCGCCGAGGGCACCCGGCACGCCGGATCGAGCGGGTTCGGTCCATATGCGGCCAGCGAGTCATCGTCGGCAAAGATGCCCAGCGCCGGCGCGGGAAAGGTGTCGACCTCGGCGACGGCGCCGCTGCCGAACGGCGACGGCGAGTTGCGGCCCGACGGCACCAGTGCGACCACGGCGTCACAGTCCGCGGCGACGGCCATGTTGACGGTGCTGCCCACGCCGCCGTCCATGAAGCGGCGAGAACCGATCGTGACGGGTGGCCACACCCCGGGCACCGCGCAGCTGGCGGCGACCGCGTCGACGAGCGTCACGCCGGAGGAGCGGTCGAACACCACGAGTTGGCCGGTGGCCGTGTCGATCGCGGTGATCCGCAGCTCCCGCTCCGGCCAGTCGTGCTCCGGTAACCGGGCGGCGATCACCGCGCGGCGCACCTGTTCACTCACGGTCTGCGTGCTGAGCGCGATTGCCCCGATCCGCTGCAATTTCTCGGCGGTGGTGGCGTCGACGGCTGCCATCGCCGTGATGAAGAGCTCCGAGATCGCCTCGATGCTGACGCCCGGATCGATCTCGGCCGACTCCGCGGCGATCTGCCGGTCGTAGAGCACGTCGATCGCCAGGCCGCTGCCGAGTTGCCCCGCGACCGTCGACCCCGCTGAGGTTCCGACGATCACGCCGGCGTCGAGCAGTGCCCTGGCCGTCGAGGGCGATTCGTCGGCGATGCCGCGCAGCACCCCGGTCTCCCAGGCGATGCCCGCGATGCCACCGCCGGCCAGCACCAGCGCTCGCTTCGTCACAGGGCGCAGTGTGCCTCACCGCGGGTTGCGCTACCTCAGCCGGGGTGCGGCCTTTCCGCTGAACAGCGGGAGATCGAAGTAGGTGGCGATACCGGGCGGCGCCGCACACACCGCGGGCACCGAGTTCACGCAGTGCGCGGCGGTCGCGACCACACCGTTGTTGCTCTCCAGCCCCTCCGCCACGCTCTCCGGCTGAAAACCCTTGACCACCAGATTGAAGTCCGGATTGCCCCGCACCTCCATCTCGTAGCGTTCGCCCGCGGGGCCGAAAGACCACGGCGGGTCGAGGTTCTCCTGACCCATCAGCCAGTTCACGGTCACCCGCACCACCACCTCCTCGCCGACCACGGCCTCCCAGTGGAAGCGCCGACCGGCGACCTGGCCGGGCTCGATGGCCCCGATCGGTGAGTCGATCGGCGCGGTGGCGACGGCGATCTCCTGCGACGACCGGATATGCGGATCGGCGTTGAACCCGACTTCGTCGACGACCATCCGGACCGCCTGGATGAAGCCACCGTCGAGCAGCTTCTGCATCGGCCCGCTCAAAGCCTTCTCCGGGGTGTCGCCGAAGCCCATCACGTGGCGGACGACGTCGGGCGCATCGTAGGTGCGCAGGTCCGAGAACTCCTCCGCGCGCACGAACGTGACGCCGGTCGCCATCACCGACAGCAGCAGCGGGAACTTCTCACTGATGCCGCCCGGCGCGATCCCGGTCCCGTGCAGCGTGGCGCCGCCCTCGAGCGCGGCGGCACGCAACGGTGCGGCTTCCCTCTCGCCGGGGTAGAACCAGCCGACCGGGGTGACGACGTTCTTGTCGGAACGCAGCAGCGCCGCCACCTCGGCGGGGTTCGGCAGCAGCGGCGCGTAGATCACCGCGTCGGCGTCCATGGCCAGGATCGCGTCGACGTCGTCGGTCGCCGCAACGCCGACGGGCGCCACCCCGGCGAGTTCCCCTGCGTCCCGGCCCGCCTTGTCCGCCGAGTGCACCCAGCACCCGACGAGTTCGAGGTCCGGGTGTTCGAGCACCCCCTTGATCGCGGCGACGCCGACACCACCGGTTGCCCACTGCACGACCCGCAGCCCCACGCTCGCCCTCCTCCGTGAAAAACTGGAACACGTTCTATTGTGGTGTACACCACTTCTCGCCGGATGCGAAGGGATCAAGACATGCCGAAGAAGGTGTTCGTCGTCGGAGTCGGAATGACGAAGTTCGAGAAGCCGGGGCGCCGCGAAGGGTGGGACTACCCCCAGATGGCCAACGAGTCGGGCACCAAGGCGCTTCAGGACGCCGGCATCGACTACTCCGAGGTGCAACAGGGCTTCGTCGGCTACTGCACCGGCGACTCGACGTCGGGCAACCGCGCGCTCTACGAGCTCGGGATGACGGGCATCCCGGTGGTCAACGTCAACAACAACTGCTCGACCGGTTCGACGGCGCTGTTCCTCGCGGCCCAGACCATCCGCGGCGGGCTCGCCGACTGCACCATCGCGCTGGGCTTCGAGAAGATGCAGCCCGGTTCGCTGGGCGGTGGCGCCGACGACCGCGAGTCGCCCATGAAGCGACACATATTGGCGCTCAACGAAATCGACGAGATGCAGTTCCCGGTGGCGCCGTGGATGTTCGGCGCGGCGGGCCGCGAGCACATGAAGAAGTACGGCACCACAGCCGAACACTTCGCCAAGATCGGCTACAAGAACCACAAGCACTCGGTGAACAACCCCTACGCGCAGTTCCAGGACGAGTACACCCTCGACGACATCCTGGGCGCCCGGATGATCTCCGACCCACTCACCAAACTGCAGTGCTCCCCCACCTCAGACGGTTCGGGTGCGGCGATCGTTGCCAGCGAGGAATTCGTCGACCGCCACGATCTGGCCGGGCAGGCCGTGGAGATCGTCGGGCAGGCCATGACCACCGACTTCCAGAGCACCTTCGACGGCAGCGCCCGCAACCTCATCGGCTACGACATGAATGTGCAAGCCGCGCAGCAGGTGTACGCGCAGTCCGGGCTGGGGCCCGAAGACTTTCAGGTGATCGAGCTGCACGACTGCTTCTCGGCCAACGAGCTGCTGCTCTACGAGGCGCTGGGCCTGTGCGGCGAGGGTGAGGCACCCAAGCTCATCGACGACGACCAGACGACCTACGGCGGCCGCTGGGTCGTCAACCCGTCGGGCGGCCTGATCTCCAAGGGCCATCCGCTGGGGGCGACCGGGCTCGCGCAGTGCGCCGAGCTGACCTGGCAGCTGCGCGGCACGGCCGACAAGCGTCAGGTCGACAACGTCAGCGCGGCACTGCAGCACAACATCGGACTGGGCGGCGCCGCGGTCGTCACGGCCTATCAGCGCGCGCAGCGCTGAGACGAGGCACACTGGCCGACACGGGAAGTAATTCCCTTCCGTTTGCGCTGTTCAAGGAGGAGAATCGCAGACGAGCATCGGAGGTCGGTCATGGGCGTGAGAACGAGGATCGCCGCGGCGGTGATAGGACTCGGTGCCGCTCTCGCCGCGCCGGCCGCGGTGGCATCGGCCGACCAGTCGGCGCAGGACGTCATCAACCAACTGCGCAACGACGGCTACACCGTCAACATCGACCGGGTCGGCAGCGCACCGCTGAGCGAATGTGTGGTCACGAACGTGCGCAACTCGCAGGGCGTCAACCAGTGGTCACCGATGTACCGCCTCGGCCTGCCCGACGGCTACAACCAGTTCACCTTCCCCGTCATCAGCCAGTCGGTCTCGGTGACGGTCAACTGCAGCTGACCTGACACGAAAACGGCCCGGCCGTCCCGGCCGGGCCGTTCCCTTCTGCCCGCCCTACGCCGGCGCAGGGACTCGCTCCTGCGCCGGTTCTTCGGCGCGCCGGTCCGTGGTGTGTCCGGCCTGGTCACCGTCGCTGGGTCCGTCGACCATCGTGAGCTCGTCGAACGGATCACGGCCGCCCAGCACCGCGTCGACCCGGTCCTTGTCGATCGTCTTGGTCCAGGAGCCGACCAGGATCGTCGCCACCGCATTGCCCGAGAAGTTGGTCAGGGCACGGGCTTCGGACATGAACCTGTCGATGCCGACGATGAGGCCGACCCCGTCGAGCAGATCCGGACGGTGGCTCTGCAGGCCGGCGGCCAAGGTGGCCAGACCCGCTCCGGTGACACCGGCAGCACCCTTCGAGGCGACGATCATGAACACCAGCAGCCCGATCTGCTCGGTCAGCGACAGCGGGTCACCGAGGGCACCGGCGATGAACAGGGAGGCCATCGTCAGATAGATGGCGGTGCCGTCGAGGTTGAACGAGTATCCGGTGGGCACGACCACACCGACCGTGCTGCGGTCGACACCGAGATGCTCCATCTTGGCGATCAGGCGCGGCAGGGCCGACTCCGAGGAGGACGTGGACACGATGAGCAGGTACTCACGGGCCAGGTAGCGCACGAGCGTGAAGATCGAGACTCCGGCGACCGCGCGCAACAGGATCCCCAGGACGCCGAAGACGAACACCGCGCAAGTGATGTAGAAGCCGAGCATCAGAGCGAGCAACTGGGTCACCGCGGCCCAGCCGGTCTGGCCGACGACGTTGGCGATGGCGCCGAACGCGCCGATCGGCGCCAGCCACAGGATCATGACGAGCACCTTGAACACCAGCTTCTGCAGATGCTCGACACCCCGCAGGATCGGCTCACCGCTACGACCCATCGCCTGCAGGGCGAAGCCGACCAGCAGCGCGACGAACAGTGCCTGCAGCACACTGCCCGCGGTCAGCGACGAGAACAGCGTGTCCGGGATGATGCCCTGCACGAAATCCATCAGACCGCCTGCCTCATGGGCTTTGTCGGCCAGTTCGGCGCCCTTGCCGGTGGCACTCTCCGACAGGTTCATGCCGGTGCCCGGATGCAGGATGTTCCCGACGAGCAGTCCGATGGCCAACGCGAACGTCGACATCGCCAGGAAGTACACGAAGGCCAGTCCGCCGACCTTGCCGACGGTGGCGGCTTTGCGCACCGAACCGATGCCGAGCACGATCGTGCAGAAGATCACCGGCGCGATCATCATCTTGATCAGGTCGACGAACATGGTGCCGAGCACGCCGACGCTCTTGCCCACCTCCGGTGCGAGGATGCCGACCGCGATGCCCGCGACGACGGCCACGATGACCGCGATGTAGAGCCAGTGGGTTCGGTCGCGCCGCTTGGCGGGCGGGTCGGGTACGTCGGGGCGGTCGAGGGTGGCGCTCACGGGATTCCTCCAGTCGACATCGAATGTGATCTGCAAGTAGGTTCGGCGAGGACGTGAGCCAGGTCACGCTTTAGTGCATTACGTTCAGCGGAGAGGACGGGATGGACGCTACGAGCACGGGGGTCGCCGTCACGCCGGACGGGCGCGCACTGTCGTACCTGGAAGTGGGCGATCCGGACGGACCGCTGGTCATCCACAACCACGGCGGGCCGGGATCACGATTCGAGGCCCGCTTGTTCGCCGACGCCGCCAGGAAGAATCGCATCCGGCTGGTGTGCGTGGACCGGCCCGGATTCGGTGGTTCCCACCCGCAGGATCCGCGGACGTTCTCCGGCTGGGCCGACGACCTCACCACCGTCGCCGATGCGTTGGGCCACCGCGAGTTCGGGGTCACGGGCTGGTCGGAGGGCGGTCCCTGGGCGCTTGCGGCGGCGGCCTACCTGGGTGTCGGCCGGTTGCGTCACGTCACGGCCATCGCGCCCGCGTGCTACGGCGCCTTCGGTGAGAATTCGGCGGTCGATCACCTGTCCAGAACAGACGCCTTCGGCGCCACGCTGGCATTGCGCTTCCCGGCCGGTTTCCGGCTCATGTACGCCACGCTGGGCCTCACCGCCCGGCGGTTTCCGGCCGGCTACGTCCGTCAGGTGGCCAAGGTGGGCAACGACTTCGACCGACAGATCCTGCAGCGGCCCGATGTCGACGCCGCGTTCCGGGCGGAGAGCGCCGAATGCTTCGCCCAAGGCAGTGCGGCGCTGGTGCGCGACGCCGTGGTGCTGTACCGCCAGTGGGATTTCGACGTCCACGCCATTGAACGGCCGGTCCATCTCTGGCAGGGGCTCGACGATCGTTTCGTGCCCGACCCCATCAACAGGAAGGTGGCAGACGCCATGCCCGGGGCGGTATGGCATCCGGTGGCGGGTGCCGGCCACTTCGTGGCCGTTGCCGCGGCGGACGAGATCCTGGCCGTCGCCGCTGCGGATTTGGGCGCGTAACCGGGCATGGGACCGCTGCGCGATCGGTGGAGCGGTCGGTCGTGGCCGCTCGCGACTCAGGCGATCGCGATGCAGATCGCGGTCATCGCGGTGATCGTGACGGCCGGCAGCGCGCTGGCGATCCTCGACGCCCGGCGCGACGGCGACGATGCGGCCCGCCAGCAGGTCATCGGCATCGCCACCGCGCTCGCCGATTCGCCGTCGACCGCCCAGGCGATCGACTCCGGCCGGGCCACGGAATTGCTGCAGCCGGTCACCGAGGCCGTGCGCACTCAGACCGGCATTGCGTTCATCACGATCATGGCCCCGAACGGTATTCGGTTCACCCACACCGATCCGGCCCAGATCGGCAGACGCTATATCGGCACCACCGCCCCGGCGTTGCGGGGTGAGATCTTCAGCGAGGTCTATACCGGCACGCTGGGTCCGTCCATCCGGGCGGTGGCTCCCGTCCGGGACGCATCCGGACGCATCGTCGGCCTGGTATCGGCCGGTATCACCCAGCAGACGCTGGCCCAGCGGTGGCGCGCACAGATCCCGACGATCGCGGTGGTCATCGTTGCCGCCCTTGTCGTTTCCGCGCTGGGCATGTGGCTGATCGGCCTGCGTCTGCTGCGCCAGACCCACGGTCTGCGGCCCGATGAACTGCACGTGATGTACGAGCATCACGACGCGATCCTGCACTCGGTGTCCGAGGGCCTCATCGTGCTCGACCGCGATCGGGTGGCATTGGTCAACGATGAGGCCCGCCGCCTGCTCGCCCTACCGCCGGGACCGGTGGACGGTGCCGACCTGCCCGCATTCCTGCGCTCCGCCGATCCGGGCGCCCGTGACGAGGTGCACGTCACCGAGGACCGGGTGCTGGTGGTCAACCGATCGCGGGTCGCCGGGTCGGAATCGGAGGTGGTGACAGTCCGCGATCGCACCGAACTACAAAGTGCGCTCGGTGAACTCACATCACTCAAGGTGTTGACCGACTCTCTGCGGGCACAGGCGCACGAATCGGCCAACAAGCTGCATACGGTGGTGACGATGGTCGAGATGGGCCGCCCTGAGGAAGCGGTACGGTTCGCGACGCACGAACTCGAGCTGTCGCAGCGACTGGTCGACCGGCTGTCCAGCACGGTAGGCGAACCCGCGCTGGTGGCCCTGTTGCTGGGAAAGACCTCCCAGGCCGCCGAGCGGGGCATCGCGCTGACCGTCACCGAGGACACCCATCTGCCGTCGCACACCGACGCGTTGTCGGCACAGGAGATGGTCACCGTGCTGGGCAACCTCGTCGACAACGCCATGGACGCCTGCGACCGCGATGACCCGTGGGTCGAGGTGACCGTCAATCTCGAGGACTCCCTGGTGATCCGGGTGGCCGACAGTGGGCTCGGAATGGATCCGGCGACGTTCGAGAAAGCGATGCAGCGCGGATATTCGACGAAGTCCCGCGGCGCGGCGACCGCACACCAGGGGCTGGGGCTGGCCCTGATCGCCCAGGTGGTTCGGCGCCACCACGGCACGATCACCGCCGAGCGTACGTACGGATCGGTCATCACGGTGACGGTGCCGAAGGTGCCACAGTGAGGCCGGCGCCGATCACGGTGTTGATCGTCGAAGACGAGCCGTTGATCGCCGAGGCACACCGGGCGTATCTGTCCCGGCTCCCCGGATTCACGGCGGCTGCGGTGGTGCACACCGCTCGCGACGCGATGCGCACCGCGTCCGAAGCGGCGACGTCCGAGCATCCGATCGATCTGGTGCTGCTGGACATCGGGCTGCCCGACGCCAGCGGAATCGCTTTGGCGTCAGCCCTTTCCGGACTGCGGCCGGCTCCAGACATCATCGCGATCACCTCCGAGCGTGACCTGGAGATGGTGCGGGCGGCGGTATCCCACGGGGCGCTGGCCTATCTGCTCAAACCGTTCACCTTCGCCGCTTTCCGCGATCGGCTCGAGCGGTACCGCCGATATCGCGACGCGTTGCCGTCCGGCACCGACGCGGCCAGCCAAGCCGAAGTGGACAGGGCGCTGGCCGAACTGCGAGTGAGCGCGGACAGATCCGCCGCTCCCAAGGGCGCCGCACCCGCCACCACCGACGGGATCGCCCGGGTGGTGCGCGACTCGGCGGAGGGGCTGACCGCCGACGAGGTGGCCAAACTCGTGGGTGTGTCGCGGGTGACGGCGTGGCGCTACCTCGAACGTCTCGCCGACGACGGCACCGTCACCCGGCAGGCCGATTACGGCGGCACCGGCCGCCCGAAGACGCGGTACCAGTGGCGACGAGCGGAATGAAAACGGTGCCGCTCCGACGTTGTGTACGCACATGACAACGATGAGCGCCGTCGGCGCGCACGCCGCACTGCCGATCGACGATCCACACAGCCTGCGGGATGTGACCGTACCCGTCCCGCAGCTGCGTCCCCGCGACGTCCTGGTGCGGGTGCTCGCCGTCTCGGTGAACCCGGTCGACGTGAAACAGCGCGCTGCGCTGGCGGATTCGACCGAACCGACGATCCTCGGGTACGACGCCGCAGGCATCGTCGAGGAGGTCGGACCCGGGGTGCAGACACTGTCGGTCGGCGACGAGGTGTACTACGCCGGTGACATCACCCGGCCGGGCAGCAACGCCGAGTTCCAAGCGGTCGACGAGCGCATCGTGGCGCGCAAGCCGGTGAGCCTGTCCTTCGCCGAAGCTGCAGCGCTACCGCTGACCACCATCACCGCCTGGGAGGCGCTGTTCGACCGGTTCGGGCTGACCCAGGAATCGACCGGTGATCTGCTGGTGCTGGCCGCAGCCGGCGGCGTCGGATCGGTGATGATCCAGCTGGCGAAGGCGCTCACCGGGGTCAGGGTGATCGGCACGGCGAGCCGTGCCGATTCGGCGAACTGGGCCCGCCGCATGGGTGCCGACGAGGTCATCGACCACCACGACCTGGCGCGGCAGGCCCGCGAGGTATCCCCCGACGGCATCCACTACCTGTTCTCGCCGCACTCACGCGGCAACATCGAGACCTACGCCGAGATCGTCCGCCCGTTCGGCCACATCACCGCGATCGACGAGCCGGACGATTTGAACCTGTTGCCGCTCAAGGAGAAGAGCATCGCCTGGCATTGGGAGTTGATGTTCACCCGGTCGATGTTCGAGACCGACGACATGATCGGTCAGCAGCACCTGCTGACCCGGGCGGCAGAACTGGTGGACGCCGGTGCGCTGCACACCACCGTGACCGAGACCATCGACGACTTCTCCGCCGCCGGTCTGCGCCGAGCCCACCGCGCGGTCGAATCCGGCCGCATGGTGGGCAAGGTGGTGGTGCGCCGCGCCTGAGCCGTCAGCCGAAGCCGGTCAGACGGCAGGCTCCAGCTCGCGCACCTGGCGCCCGATGATCGGGTCGGTCGCCACGAAGTGCGAGTACGTCAGCGGCATCGCCGTGACCGGGAGCTCCAGCGCGGTGATGGCGCCGTCGTAGTCGGCGACGTAGACGCTACGTCCGTCACCGCGGACGGCCACACAGGACGGCTGCCCGGGCCCGGTGATCTCGTCGACGATCTCGGTGCTCAGCGTGTCGAACACCGCGACGCGGTCGTAGTCGACCGCGTAGGCACGCGCACCGTCGGGGCTGACGACCAGTTGGGTCGGCGCACCGCCGATCGCAACCGAGAAGGTGACGGCGTTGGCGGCGAGATCGACGACGTCGATCGAGCCGCCGTCGCGGCGGTCGGAACGCAGCACGTAGGCCAGTCCCTCCCGGCCCAGCGCCAGATCGCGGATCGGCGAGGCCAGGCGCAGGCGTCGGACGGTACGGCCGGTGCCGGTGTCAACGGTGAGAAGTGCGCTGCCGGCAAGACCTGTGACGGCGACGTAGAGGTGGCGACCGCTGTGGTCGACGGCAAGGGCGTCGACGCTGGTACCGGGACGGTACGGGACACCGATGATGCCGACGCGTTCGGCGGTCGTGTCGATCACCGCGACATCGACGCGATCCTCGCCGGTGCGGCCGACGAACACACGCTTGCCGTCCGGGCTGGCGGTCAGCGCAGTCGCGCTGAACGCGAGGGGGTAGGTCTGCAGGACCTCACCGTTGTTGAGGTTGACGACCACGACGGCGTCGTAGTCGGAGGCGGCGATCGCGACGTACGCGCGGTCATCGGCGACGGTGACCAGAACCGGGTCGCCGTCGACCTTGACGACTCCGCGGACCCCGAGGGTGTCGGCGTCCAGGACCGAGATCGACCGGTTGCCCGAATTCGCCGTCACGACCACGCCGGACACCGTGTCGACGGCGACGTCGCCGACCGGGCCGCGGGGCAGAGCGACCACGGCGGACACGTTGACCTCGGGGTCAGCGGCGCGCACGCCGGCGGGTGCCGGTGCGTCCAGAGTCGTTTTCGGGCGCGAGAAGATGTTTGCCATGTAGTGGGAACCTCCGCCGGCGTCAGCTGCGCCTGGCTTTCGATGTGAGTCGTATTCACGCCGCAGGTGGCGCGATCCTGATCGAGTGTAGCGACGCGAAATCCCCTACCGATCCCAGCTTTTGAGCGGCCCGGAGCTTTCCCGGGGTGGACTCTCAGAGCATGCTTAGGAAATTCTTCGTTATGTAATTGTGACCCTTGTACAGCAAGGTACCTCGCCGTGTTGACATGGGCCTTCGGCCTCTCAGCGAACCGGTCACGATCAAACCGATCGACCGCGTTTCGGGTGGATTCTTACCTTTTCCCGGCAGAATTGAGCCACAGATCACAGGCACCGATCAGCAAATTCGCGGCCGCGCCGGCCGCTGAGCGCAACCGCCGGCCCCGACGGGGCCTCAGTCGGTCAGCGTCTCCGCACCGGTCTTCGCTGTACATGTGACGTTCACCCCGCAACGCGGCCACGCTATGCGTTGACCAGCCTCAGCCGGAGTGCGGCGGCCGTCGCGGGCCCCACGATTCCGTCCACCGCCAGCCCTGGCGTGCGCCGCTGGAACTCGCACACCGCGGCCTCGGTCTGCGGCCCGAACCGCCCGTCGATTTCGAGGTGACCCGCATATTCGGCGTAGGCGAACTTGAGCCGGCGCTGCAGTTCGGCGACCTGGGCGCCTTCGGCACCCCGGAACAGCAGCACGTCGGCGTACTGTCCGACCGGGACAGGTGGCCGCGGCGCGGGCGGCGGATCGACGACCGCTCCGATGCGCGCCTGCACGTCGCTGCGCAGGATGTCCATATCGATCGCGCCGGGATCCCACTTGCCCTGTGCTCGTCCCGCGTACTCCTTGTGGCCGATCGTCCGATCGGCGCGCTGGCCGAGTCGCCGGTTGATCGCCGCACAGGACCGCACCAGCGCGACGTACTGGGCGTCGGGCCAGTGCTGCCGGTGCGCGGCGGTCGGACTGGTCCCACTGTTGGCGCATTCGATGCCGATGGTGTGCCAATTACCCATGTTCGTCGGCAGCCACGGGTACATGCCGATGCCCGCGTGCCAGGCGACACCGGCCGCGACTACGGTCACGGTTCCGTCCCTGCCGATGTGCAGCTGCGACAGCGGACCGGGCAGGTCCGGCCGACCCTCGGCGATCGACGCCGCGGTCGCCCCGTCGGATCCGGTGTGGTGCACCATCACCCCGCGGATGTCGCGGAAGTCGCCGTGACCGCGGTCCCGCCAGCCCGGATATTCGATCGGCGTCAGGCCCTCGTCCCGGAGCACGTCGGCGAGCCACACGGGGTCCCCGGTCCACGGTCGCGTCGCAGCCACGTGGGTGGACCGGTCCTCAGCGTGCGGGTAGTGCCGCCGGCAGAGCTGCGGGCAGTGCCGCCGGCAACGCTGCGGGCGCGACGGGCAGCCCGGGCGCGGGCGGAGCCGGTGGGACACCCGGCGGGAGCGCCGGTGGCGGCGGAGGCGGAGGCGGAGGCGGCGGCATGAGCACCCGCAGCATGTCGGCCTTCATCGCCTGCAGCTGCGAGCCCCAGTAGCCCCAGCTGTGGGTGCCCTTGGGCGGGAAGTTGAAGATCGCGTTGCGGCCGCCCGCCGCCAGGTACTTCTGCTGGAACTCCTTGTTGGAGGAGACGGTGATGTTCTCCAGGTACTGCGCACTGAAGTTGCCGCCGAAATCGCGGCTGGTGTCCAGGTCGGACATCGCACCGCCGCCGCAGTAGATCCACAGCGCGGTTCCGTTGGCCACGAGCCGGCCGACGTTGACGGTGGGATCGTTGCGGGTCCAGGCGACATCGCTGGTGGGGCCCCACATATTGGTGGGGTTGAAGCCGCCGGCGTCGCGCATCGCGAATCCGATCAGTGTCGGCCACAGCCCGCCGGACGGATTGAGGTAGCCGGACAGCGAGCTGGCGAAGATGAACTGCTGCGGATACCAGGTCGCAAGGTTCAGCGCCGCGCTGCCCGACATCGACACCCCGACCACCGCGTTGCCGGTCGGTATCTGTCCGCGATGGGCGGCCAGCCAGCCGGGCAGTTCTTTGGTCAGGAAGGTCTCCCACTTGTAGGTGACCGTCCCCGCGGTGCCCTTCGCCGGCTGGTACCAGTCGGCATAGAAGCTCGACTGGCCGCCCACGGGCATCACCACCGAGATGCCGGATCGGTCGAACCACTCGAACGCGGCGGTGTTGATATCCCAGCCGTTGGCGTCCTCCTGGGCCCGCAACCCGTCGAGCAGGTACACCGAGTGCGGGCCGCCGTTCTGGAACTGCACGCGGATGTTGCGCCCCATCGACGGTGAGGGCACGTCGAGCGTCTCGACGGGCAGTCCCTCGCGCGAGTACGCCGACGCGGTCGGCGAGTGGTCGACCACCATCAGTGCGGTCGTGAGGGCGGCGAGCACGAGGGCACCGACCGCCCGCGTCCAGCTCCAGCCACCAAATCGTTGCGTCACCGCTGATCCACCCCATCCCAAGTCAGTAGACGTCGGGACGCTAACAGCGGCGGGGTTCAGGTCCGGGCGCGCAGCGCCGCCCTTGACCGCGTTGTTATGAGACCTTGCGGAGACTGTGAGGTCAGGGCTCGACGGTCGCGGAGATGCCCATGTCGGTCAGGGCCTGCGCGACCATGTCATGCAGGTGTTCCCTGGTGTTGGGTCCACCGGGCTGCCACGCCGACACCGACGAGGTGATCTGCCCGCCGACGCGACATCCGCCCAGGAACAACAGCCCGCCCGAGCGGTCGAGGATCGCCGAGGTGATGCCGGGTTCGACGATGCGGAAGGACACCACCGATGCGTCGGCGCCGTCGGGGCGGTTCACCGCGGCGTCGAGTTCGCCGAGGTTGGAGCAGCCGATCGGCGCGCCCCGCTCGGTGACCATCGCTTCCAGCCTGCGCACCAGGAACCGGGGGGTCAGCGGCGTCAACGGCAGCGGTGCGAGCAGCGGGTTGGGCTGCTCGCGCAGCGCTACCAATTCGCGTTTCAGGTCGGCGCGCAGGCCGGTGAGATCGGTCGTCACCTGCTCCGGGTCCGCTCGCACCCGCGCCTCGGTCAGCGCGTTGCCGCGGGTGTCGCCGGGAACCCGTTCGCTGACCGGGAACGACAGCGTCACCCGGCCGTCGGCGTCGTGACGGCTCAGCAGCCGGCCGATCTGTGCCGCGAATGCGCCGAACAGGCTGTTGCTCGTGCCCCCGAGTGCCGCGGCGCGCTCATCCCAGTGGTCGACGCCGGCTGCACACAGCACCGACGGCGCCACCACGGTGCGTTCCGCACCGCTCTTGACGGGGGCGCGCGGCGAGGCCATGGACGCCGACAGGTCGTCACGCGAACTGCGGGCCACCTGAACCGTCGCCGCGACCGCCCTCGCGACGTCGGGGATCGCGCGGACCACCTGCCGGGCGTCTTCGGCCCTGGCCGCCCGGCGACTGCGCGAGGCCGGTGGCGGATAGCCGAGGTCCGGCCGCACGTCGTTGACCGCGTCGACGATCGCCGTACAGATCGCCAGTGCGTCGCCGGTGGTGTGGGAGACGACGAGGGTGACCGCGGCGCCGCCGTCGACAAGGGGCTGCACACCCAGGTGCCAGGGCGGGCCCGACTCCGGGTCGATCGGCCGCCGGGCCCGCTCGTCGAGCCAGGACCACACCTGGTCGCGGGTGCGGCTCTCGGCGGCGATGTCCAGATCGGCGGGCCCGCGCGACGCCACCCACCGGTGCCGCCCGAACGGCAACGGCGAGCGTTCGATCCGCCGGCCGAGCAGACCGTGGCCGAGGTTGCGGTGGAACCGGCGCAGCGCGTCGATGTCCACCGGTCGGTCGTAGAGCCAGGTGAACTGGATCGACGGACCGCGGCCCAGCGCACGCAACCCCAGGAACGACGCCTGGTCGATATAGGCCAGCGTGTTGTCCACGGTGCGGCGGGTCAGGGCAGCGCCACCGCCAACGCGTCGAGACGCCACAGCACTTCGAACAGCTTTCTGGCGGTCTTCTCCGCCTTCTTCTCCGCCTCGTGCATCGACGACCCCTTGACGGCCGCTGCCGCGATCTGACGAATGGTCAGCTCACCGTCGACGTTGCGCGCGATGGCCGCCTGGACGGGGTTCACCTTGAACCGGACGCTGTTGCTGAACACTTCGTCGCCGGCGGACCCGGCGCCGATGCGCCAGCTCGGCACGTAGTCGAGGGATTCGATTGTGGAGAAGTCGACCGTGTACTGGCTCTTCGGCCGCTCCGGCCGGCACGCCATGAAGAAATGGCAGCCGTTGGTGGTCTGCAGCCGCTCCATCACCGACCAGTGCTTCTCGCGCGGCAGCGCGTGTACCGCTTGCGTCATCTCGTTGTCCGGCGAATGCATCTCGTGCATGTAGTACGGCGTCCGCAGGAACCAGTCCTGGAACACCAGACCGGCGTCTGCCACCAGTTCCAGACAGTCGTCGACGGTGTAGTTGCGGTCGCGGCCGTGCAGGAAGGTGTCGACGAGGCCCGCGTCGTACTGCAGATCCGGCGCGATCCTCAGGTAGCCCCGCAGGGGGTGGTCCGCCGGCAGCAGCTCGAGCGCCTGGCGCACCTTGCGGACCGACGGCTCGTTCTGGCCGAGCTCCAGGTCTCGGCACACCGACTGCAGGATCTCGACACCGAGGCGACCGTACTTCGCGTACAGCATGACGCCGATCACGCCGTCGGGACGCACGCACTCGCCCAGCGCACGCATGCCCTGGAGCGGGTCGGCCATGTGGTGCAGCACGCCCGTCGACACCACCAGATCGAACTGTCGCCCCAATGTCGGAAGCTCTTCGATGGGCAGCAGACGCAGTTCCAGATTCGACAGATTGTGCTTGTCCTTCAGGTACTGCTGGTGATCCAGCGACGGTTGGCTCACATCGACGGCGAGCACCTTCGCATCGCGGTTGTTGAAGGCGAACACCGCAGCCTGGTTCGTGCCGCATCCGGCGATGAGGATGTCGGCGTCATGCTTGTAGTCCCGGTCGGGCCACAGCACCCGATGCGCGTGGCTGGGGTCGAACCACTGCCAGTTGTCCTCGGTCCATGCCTCCAGGTCCATGATGGGGTCGGGGTACCGGTACTGCTCGTACTGGCGGGTGACGACGTCGGCGCGCGGGTCGGCGGTCATGTGGATGAGAGCTCCTTGTCGCTGGTCTGGTGGTTAGGCGGTCAGGGCGTGATGACGGTCTGGGTGTTGACGATCTGCATCGCGTCCTCGAGCACCTTCATCTGCGCCTCGTTGCCGTCGGCGTTCATCTGCATCACGAAGACGCCGTCCGGTGCCGGGATCAACACCGTGGTCTGCTGGATGACGCGGCGGACGTTGTCCTGATCCCGCAGGAACGTTCCCTCCATCTGCACGCCGTCGAAGCCGCTGACGCGCAGCGGTGTTCCGTTGGTACCCCGGTATTCACGTTTGGCCTTGAGCTCCCCGGGTGCGAACAGCAACACCCGGTTCAGGTCTCCTGGCCCGGTCAGCTTCGAGACGATCGTGATGATGTTGGGCGGGTCGGCCAGTAGCGCAGGATCGTTGAGAAACATTGCGCTCCATGCCCACTCGGGCGTGTTGACACCCGCATCCACCCAACCTGGTGGCAGCGGCATGGCCACTGTCGGCGCACCCGGATCACCCGGGTGCAGGACGGTCTCGGTCAGCCCGTTGTCCCGAATGAAATCCGGGATGGAGTAGGTCTGCGCCCGCTGCTCCGGCGGGGGCACCGCGGTCTGCGTGACCACCGGCGGCAAGGTCGTGGACGCGCCGGAGGACACCGTCTGCTCGTTCGACGGCTCAGAACCGCACGCGCTGACGGCGACGACGGTGGCCAGCGCCACCAGCGCTGCGCCCCATCTCCCTGTCTGCCCCATCAACTCCCCCTCCGGACGATGTCCCGCCACAGCATAGGTAACCAGCAGACCGCCGACCGGTCGAATCCCTCAGCCCAGCCAGGGTGCGTCGGGCACCCGTCGGTCTCCGCCGTTGCATTCCTGCCAGAACTCGTACACCTCGACCGCCTCTCTTCGCTGGTCGTAGCGCATCGGCAGACGACGTCGGTCCCACGGTGTGGCGATCTCGTCATAGAACGTACCGAGAGTGAAGTATCTGCGGTCGTCGACGTAGTGCGGTTCGTAGGCGTCCCGCGTGGTCAGGAACACCACCTCATCCGGTGAGCAGTAGTACAGCGCGGCCAGGCACATCGGACACGGGTGCGCCAGCACGTAGATCGTCGCGCCCAGCAGGTGCTCGGTGCCCAGGCGGGTGCAGGCATCTCGGATGGCCAGGATCTCTGCGTGCGCGGTCGGATCGTGGGTCTGCGCCACGCGATTGGCGCTCTCGGCGAGGATCGCGCCGTCACGGACGATGACCGTCGCGAACGGCCGGCCGCCTTCGGCCACATTCCGCCGCGCGATGTCGATGGTGCGCTGCGCGTAATCGGCCACGACGCCCAAGGTAGTCCCCGCCGCGGATCTCCACGCGATCTCCACACAACCTCCAAGTGCCGGGGTCATGTCCCCGACAGGATCGATCTCAGTGAAGAACAGCAACTCCGCCGGAGTCGCTCACCGAGAAGGGATCTGACATGAGCAACAAGGAATTCACCATCGCACCCGCCCTGCGTAGCGGTCTGCTGCTGACGCTGGCCGGAGCCGCCGCATCCGGCGCATTCACGCTCGCGGCGGCGGCGCCGGCAAACGCCCAGTCCGCCGCTGCGACCATCAGCCAGCTCGAGGCCACCGGCTTCGACGTGCGGGTCAGCCGCGTGGGCAGCGCCCCGTTGAGCGAGTGCATCGTCACCAACATCGGCCAACCCTTGGAACAGCGGCGTCTGACCCTGGTGCAGGGGCGCGACGACGACGACAGCAGACTGGTTCCGGTGGTGTTCAGGCGCACGATCTCGGTGTCGCTGAACTGCTCGTCATGAGTCCACGGGGAATCACCGCACGCATCCGTGCGTCGTAGTTGTCGACCCTCGCGACTGGAAGGACCCGGTATGCGCATCGGCGTGGTGTTCCCTCAGACCGAACTCGGCGGCGATCCCGGCGCGGTCCGGACGTACGGCGAAACCGTCGAGGCTCTCGGCTATGCGCACGTGTTGGTCTACGACCACGTCGTCGGGGCGGATCCGGCGGTACACACCGGCTGGGCCGGCCCCTACGACGTGCACACCACGTTTCACGAACCGCTCGTGATGTTCGGCTACCTGGCCGCGGTCACCCGAGCGGTCGAGCTCGTGACCGGTGTCATCATCCTGCCGCAGCGCCAGACCGCGCTGGTGGCCAAACAGGCCGCCGAGATCGACCTGCTCAGCGACGGACGCCTGCGCCTGGGTGTCGGGATCGGTTGGAACCCAGTCGAATACGAGGCACTGGGTGAGAACTTCACCGACCGCGGTAAGCGGTCAGAAGAGCAGATCGAACTGCTGCGCCGGCTGTGGACCGAACAGACCGTGTCCTTCGACGGTGACTACCACCGGGTGACCGGGGCCGGTTTGGCACCGCCGCCGGTACAGCGACCGATCCCGGTCTGGATCGGCACCGCGTCCGCTCCCGGATACCGGCGCGCCGGCCGGATCGCCGACGGATGGTTCCCGATGGTCCCACCGGGCCCGAAACTCGACGAGGCGATGGCCCTGGTGGCCGAGGGCGCCGCCGGGGCCGGGCGCGACCCGGCGACGATCGGCATGGAGGGTCGGGTCAACTGGACAGGCGACGACGATGCGGTTCGCCGCGAGGTCGAAGCCTGGTCCGACGCCGGCGCATCGCATGTGTCGATCAACACCATGGGCGCCGGACTCGCGACGGTCGACGATCATCTGGCGGTGCTGGCGCGGGTCGCCCCGCGGACGTAGCTGCGCCGGCGCCCGTCGACCACACCACGACCGGTTCCGCCACCCGAGTGGGCAGCGGAACCGGCCGGGCAGGACTACCAATCCCAGATCGGTGGCCCATTGTCGAACGGACCCATGTCGATGTAGGTGCCGATACCGCCGGTGATCGACGGCACGGCACGAATCGAGTCCTTCGATTCCCCACCCGCCGGGGCCAGCGGCGCACCGACGGCGGCCGCCCGGACCTCTGACGGGCCCGCGGTGACGAACCCTGGATCGGCGCCTCGGACGCCTTCCTCTGCGAGCGGCCCTCCCGATACAACGGCGGGATTGGGTTCGATGTCCTCGACGTCTGCGCTCGCGGCCCCGGCGCTGAACGCCAGAAGCGTTCCCGCCACGGCGAGCGCACCCAGTCCGCCGGCACCCGTTCGTCCGACCTTGCGAATGAAGGTTTGGACTGACTCTGCCATAACCCCCCTCTCTGTCCGGGATCCTCGACCCCGGATCTTCACGTCCCCCGGCCCGGACTCTGGCTACCCACATCGGGCCGCCGCACGCGCGACGTCCCGGAACCGTCATTGATCGATCTTGTTGGCGCTGAACCAAATTCGTGCATTCACCGGTCACGCAGGCCGGCGCCGGATGTCGATCGAGGCAACTGGCAAAGGGATCGAGTGTTCCCCCAACGCGGGATTGCGCGTCGCCGGCCTGCGGCGACGGAGGTCGTCGTCGCCTGTGGCGGTGCGGGCGGGTCCCTGCCGCGCGCTCCACAGGATCCACATCCTGCGCGCCCCGGTTCACCCGCCACGTCATGTCGGCGCGACCGATTTTTAGAATTCGATCTTGAGACACGCTTCGACTTGCCTAATTAGCGAACGTGTCACATCTGTGATAGTTGACATGATTCTCAGCAAAGGCTAAGGTTCGAGTTACTTAGAAATTCTCATTGAGGATTTCACCAGAAGGTGCCGGGGTCAGCACAAGGCCACGGCGACGAGGAGGCGTCACTGGCGGCTACAGCCGCCACGGGTGATCGGGAGTTCGTAGCCCGCTCACAAGTAGTTACGAAGTTCGACTCGTCTTCATCCCAATCTTTGCCTCATGCTCGGCGACTTCCTACGGTGGCCCGCGTAATGCGGAAGCCCACACCCGTCATCGCCAGATTCAGCAATCGTCTAGGCAAACGTCATTGTTCATCGTTTGAATCGGCCATCGCCGATTCCTTCGGACCACATTCGAAGATTTCGAGTGCGGTGAACTCGACGTGGCAATGAACAACAGTTCGTTGCGGCAAATGCATTTCCATTATCGACACCACAAATAGGGCCGTTGTGCCCAAAATCGGAGCATTCCAATGAGAACCACTGTCTACCCCTACGCCACCGGCCTCGCCATGGTCGGCGCGGGCGCCGTCCTGGCCTTCGCACCCGCCGCTGCGCAAGCTGCGCCGCTGCTGTCTCCGACAGCGCCCGCCTGCCTGACCTCCTCCGGGGACTGCCAAACGAGCCTGTTCGGGAACTTCTTCGCCCCGACTCCCAATGCTTTGATGGGCGGATTCTCCGGTTCTGCGGCGAACGAGCCGCTGTACGGCCTCATCGGACTTGCGGGTCTGGTACCCATCCTGAACATCTTTGTGGCCAATGGCGCCGACGGCGCTCCGGGCACCGGCGCCGATGGAGGTAACGCGGGGTTCTTCATCGGCTACGCCGGGTCCGGCGGCTCAGGTGCACTGGGTCAGTCCGGCGGTGACGGCGGCCGGGGCGGCTTCTTCTTCGGCAATGGCGGAGACGGCGGTAACGGTGGGCTCACCGCTGCAGGCGGCAACGGCGGCAACGCCGGAACTCTCGCTCTGTTCGGTCAGGGCGGTAGCGGTGGACGTGGCGGCGCCGGCATAGCGGGCGCAACCGGGGCTGCCGGCGGCGGTACCGCCGCTACCGGTGGAGCCGGCGCAGACGGCACCATCGTCGGCGGGCCGGGTGCCAACGGCATCAACCCGACCGCCGGCGGCGGCGTCGGTACTGCGGGCCAGGCCGGCGCGACCGGCACCGTCACCGGTGGCGACGGAACCGCCGGCGGGGCGGGCAACCCCGGTGGTATCGGCGGCGCGGGTGGCGCAGTTGCGGGCACTGCACCCATAGCGACCGGCGGTGCCGGTGCTGCCGGTGGCGCCGGCACTCCGGGCGGCGGCGGCGGTGAGGGCGGCGCCGGTGGCGCAGCGACCACGACGGCCGGGGTCGCCTTCGGCGGTGCCGGCGCGGTCGGCGGTAACGGCGGAACCGGCAACACAACCGGTGGCGCAGGCGGAGCGGGCGGCGCAGCGACGGGTGCCGCAGGCTCCACGGGCGGCGCCGGAGCAAACGGCGGCAACGGCGGCATCGGTGCAGCCGGCCAGCAGGGCGGTGCAGGCCAAGCCGGCGGAGCCGGCCTGGCAGGCGCCCCCGGCACGAATGTCGGCGGTGCAGGCGGCGCCGGCAGCGCAGCAGGCCCCGGAGGCAACGGTGGTAGCGGCGGCCTCTTCGGTCGCGGTGGCGCGGCCGGCAACGGTGGCGTCGGCGGCAACGGCGGCGCAGGCGGAGCCGGCCAAGCCGGTGGCACCGGCGGCCCCGGTGGTGCGGGCGCTGCTGGTGGAACCGGTGGCAACGGTGACGTCGGCGGCAACGGTGGCGTCGGTGGCGCCGGCGGTGCAGGCAACGGCGCAGGTGCAGGCGTCGGCGGAACCGGCGGACTCGGCGGTTCGGGTGCGTCAGGTGGACCGGCAGGCGCAGGCGGCTTCGGTGGCGCAGGCGGCATTGGCGGCCCCGGCGGCGCAGGTGCTGCAGGCGGTATCGGTGGACCCGGTGGTGACGGCGGCGCAGCCGGCAGGCCGGGCGGCAGTGGCCTCTTCGGACGTACCGGTGCGACCGGTGTCCGTGGCGCCAACGGCGAAACCGGACCGAACGGTGCGACCGGCGCAACCGGTGCGACCGGCGCAACCGGCGCAACCGGCGCGACAGGCGGATCCGGCACTGCCGGCGCCGGCGGCGTGAGCGGTGCCAACGGTGCGACTGGTGCATCGTCCTAACAGATAGACGGGGCTCTCCCTAGGCCCTGCACGTTCGACAACGGGGGCGTCGGTCATACCGACGCCCCCGTTGCCATGCTCGGCGCACGAACTGACCGCACCATGCGGCTGCCAGGACATCGGCAGTTTGCGAATCGGCGCGGCGCGGTACTCAGCTTCCGGCGGCCGCGAGGGCCGACCGAGAAGTAGTGAGGATTCATCGTGAGCGGAACCGATAAAGCGAACAACAAGATCGAAGACCTCGGCGGCAAGGCGAAAGAAGCCGTCGGGAAGCTCACGGGCGACAAGGGCACGGAGAACGAAGGCAAGGGCGATCAGGCGAAGTCGGACCTGAAGGGTGCCGGCGAGAAGGTCAAGGACGCCTTCAAGAAGTAGCGCCGCCGGGCACTGCCGGGCCGCGTCGGCTCATCAGAGCACCAGCAGGACCACCAGCGCGAGCGACCCGGCAGTGCCTACCACCCCGCCGATGAGTAGGGCGCGCACCGAGAACCGTCGGACACGCAGAAGTCCGAGCACCACGCCGGCGACGACGACCCACCGGCCTCTTCGCGTCGCGGAACCGCTCAGCGGTCCGGCCAGCCGACGAGAAGTGACGGTTGTTCGGCGCTGACGAGTTCGACGGTGTCGCCCACATCCACGGTGACGACGTCCTCGTGCGGTTCGGCGTCGAAAGAAAGCCCGAGCAGGCCGTAGAAGTCGTCGGTTCTGACGAATGTGTGCGCGCGGGCGAACAACGGTTGCACATCGAACACCCGCACCCTGAGTTTCTCCCGGCTCAGCCGGCCGAGCTCTCTGCCCGACTCCGGATCGGTGATGACCTGTGCGCCAACCGAATACACGGCGAACACCATGCCCGGCACCACTCCCGCGTCCCCGCCCCTGTTGATGACGAGGGTGTAATCGTCTTCGACGAGTGCGACCTGGCCGGCGAACGTTCGCTCGGTCATGACGCGGCCAGGGACGCGCTTCCCGCCTGGATCCGCGGCCGCAGGCGGTACTCGTCGGCCAACGCGGGATCGCCGGCACTGCTCGGGCTGTCCTGATCGGTGCCCAGGGCGAGTTCGGCGGCGGTCTTCGCCTGGAAAAGCGCGATCACGCCCTGCTGATGCCGCTCCGACCCGAATGTGTTGAGCGCCAGGGTCAGCTTCTTGTCGATATAGGCGACCGAGCGCGTCAGGTCTGTGTCGGATTGCGGAGCGATCGACCGACGGGGGCTGTCGTGACCCTGTCCGTAGTACCAACGGTGGCCCAGTGCGCCGACAGCGATGGAACACACCGGGATCACCACGACGGAGCAGATCAGCCCCGCGGTGCCGGCCAGCGAGATCGACCCGACCACGCCCAGCATGGCAGCGATTCCGAAGAACGAGAGCAGCCGAAGGGCGGGAGGTACGTCGCGGATCGCGCTTCCCATGTGCTTGAGGGCGCCTCCGCTGGAGCGGGCCAGACCGGCGATCGCGCGGGCCGAGCCCGCGATGGCCTCGACCGCGACGCGACCCACGTCGTCGACCTGCTTGCGGCTGATCGGGGGCCTCGGCATGGCCCGCACCTGCGGCGGCTCCGGCGCAGCCGACTCGGCCGGCCCCTCGCGCATCGGAGATTCATTGATCACAGACGCATCAGCAGTCACATCCGTATCATCCCTCCGACGCCGCCCGATCCCGGTTCTGGCGCGCCGGGGATGCGCTTCGGGCTCGGTTTCAGACCGAGAGAAACACCGACCCGGACGCCGTGGTGGAGGTAGCGGCGACCGGCTCGAAGACGCTGGTCCTGGCGACCACAGGGATGCCGATCGCCACCCCGCTCGCCGGCCCCGCCGGCGTGCTGAGCTCGAACGCCTCGCCCGGAAGTCCGTAGATGCCCGTGCAGTCGGCGCCCTCACACCGCCCGGTCGACGGATCGATCCGGCCCGCGAAGACGTCGTTGGCCCATCCCGCGATGATGGTCTGAGCGGCGGACTTGTTCTGCTCGGTCGGGAACCCCTGGTACAGGTACGAGATGAACTGGATGGCCGGTGATCCGCCCTGCATGGCGTCGAGGTGCTGACCGCCGTCGAGGATCACCCCGTTGAAGTAGCCCGGCCGATGGTCGATCAGGGCGGCGTCGACGCGACGTGACTCTTTGGGTGCGCCGAGCTCGAAGACGGGGATGTACTCGCCCAGCAGATCGAGCTTGTCCAGCCCGTCGGGCAGTGAGTTCGCCGGGGGCGCCCCGTCGAGCAGCACCAGCCCCGCCAACTGATTAGGCGCTCCGCTGGAGTGGATCGCTTCGGCGTAGTAGCCCGCCGCCCCGGCGGCCACTCCCGCGCCCAGGGAGTGACCGAACAACATGAACTTCTCGGGCAACGCGGCCCCGGAGCCGTACTTCTCGGCGAAGCCCGCGGCGACCGCGCTGGCGGTCAACTCGTCGCGGTCTCCGAGGAGCAGGTTCGCGGTGGCCTGATACACCTGGTCGTCGCCCAGCCAGAACCCGTCCTGGGTGAACCGATTCGACGAGAGCGTGGGCACCACGACGATGCTGTCGGTGCGGTCGGCCAGGTAGGACGCGGTGAAGCTGTACATCGCTCCGACGCCGAGGAAACCGTGCTGTAGGTAGATCAGTCGCTGCGGCACCGCGTCACCGTCCGGGTAGTACCAGTCGGCGGGGATGCTGCGGCCTGGGGTGATCTCCAGGGTGGAACTGCGCACGGTGACGTTGGTGCCAGGCGCCGCCACCGGGGGCCCGGCCACGGCCGTGACGGCGACGCCGATGATGTCGAAGACGAGCGACTGGACAGCGTCGGGTAGGGACTGCGGCCGGGCCGTTCCGGAGGTGGGTGTCGACGCGGTGGTCGCCGAGACTGTCCGGACCGCAGTGGTGTCACTCGTCGACCGGTCTTGCGGACGTTCCTGCTGCGTCTCGACGGGTTGCGGCGCGCGCTCGACGCCGACGGCGGCTTCCGCCTCGGCTTCGGCGCGGGCCTGCAGGCGCCGGGTGGCGCGGGTTTCGCGGTCGCTGGTCGTCGCTTTCGTCGCACGATCGGTCGCGTCGGCATCGGCGGACGCGCCGGATTCGGAAGTACGTCCGGCCGAGACGCCGGAGCTGCCGTCGTCGGCGCGCGGACCGGTGCGCTCGGTTTGGTCCGTCGAACCCGCGCTGACTCCGGACCTCGAGGTGTCGGCGCCGGTGTCGGCGCCGGCCGTGTCGGCTCCGGCGATCATCGCCGCAGACACACCGGCGGCGAGGACACCCGCCCCTACCCAAGCTGACACGTGCGACAAGTGAGCTCCAGACGTCGGAAGAAATTGACGGACGGATAAAAGCTAGGCCATCGGGAAGTCCGGCTAGACAGTTTTCGTAAGTTGACTCACGCTTCGTAAGAATTGGGTCTTCAGGTCCGTCGCGGGTCGATCAGGGTGACACCGGAGAGGGCGGCGTCCTCCAGTGCCACCAGGAGTCCGGCGCCCTCGCTGAGCCCGACGATGCGCTCGACGAGGGCCTGCGGCCGCAGCATTCCGGCCTCGATCCGGGCGAGCATGCCGGGGTAGTCGGCGCTGGCCATGCCGTGGCTGCCCAGCACGTCGAGCTCCCAGGCGATCACGCGATCCATCGGCACCCGCGGATGTCCGGAGACGTTGGGCAGCAGGCCGACCTGGACGTGCCGCCCCTGGCGTCGCAGGCTGTGGATGGCGTCAGAGCAGGCGGTCGCCGAGCCGACTGCGTCCACGGCGACGTCGCTGCCACCGCCGGTGAGGTCGTGCACCTGGGCCGCCACGTCCGGTCCGCCGTCGTCCGCCGCCACCGTGTGCTCGGCACCCAGCCGTCGGGCCAGCGCGAGTGCGGCCGGCTCCCGGTCGACGGCGATCACCCGGGCGCCGAGCGCAGCACCGATCTGCACGGCGCTGAGCCCTACGCCACCGGCTCCGACGACGGTCAGCCATTCGCCGGGACGGACGCGGGCGCGGGCGGTCAGGGCGCGGTAGGCGGTGGCGAACCGGCAGCCCAGGCCCGCGGCGGCGGCGTCGTCGACGGTGTCGGGGACCGCGACGAGGTTGGCGTCGGCGGCGTGCAGCGAGACGTATTCGGCGAAGGATCCCCAGTGGGTGAAACCCGGTTGGGTCTGGTCGGGGCAGACCTGGGCCTGGCCCGCCACGCACCACGCGCACACACCGCATCCGCAGACGAACGGCGTGGTGACGCGGTCGCCGACCGTCCATCGCGTCACGCCGACGCCGACCGCCGTCACGACGCCGACGAGTTCGTGGCCGGGAACGTGCGGCACCGCGATGCCGTCGTCGTGGCCCGCCCACCCGTGCCAGTCGCTGCGGCACAGACCGGTGGCGTGCACCGCGACGACCACACCACCAGCGGGGGGCCGGGGGTCGGGGACGGACCGGATCTCCAGTGGACCGCCGAACTCTTCGAACAGCATGGCGCGCACGACATCAGTCTGCCGCGCTGGAATCATGGATTCGCACGACGGAGGTGATCACGATGTTCGCAGCGCAACGCGAGTTCGTCGCCTACGGCCCGTCGCATCTGGTGGTGCTCACCGTGTTCGCCCTCGGTGCGGCGCTTCTGGTGTGGCACGGTCGGCGGCAGACCGAGGAGCAGGCCCGCCGGATGAGCCGGGTCTTCGCGCTCCTGATCCTGGCGGCGTTCGTGACGGCGCTGTTCTACAAGCTGATCCGGCCTGATCTCGACACGTCGATTCCGCTGCAGCTGTGTGACATCGCCGAACTCACGGCGGCCTACGCCCTGTGGTCGGGGCGGCACCGCGCCTTCGTCCTCACCTACTTCTGGGGTCTGCTGTTGAGCTCGCAGGCGTTGCTCACCCCGGACATCGGGACGCCCGAAGAAGGGGCACCGGACTTCCCGAGCCACCTGTTCGTCACGTTCTTCGTGCTGCACGTGTTCGTGGTGTGGTCGGCGATCTATCTCACCTGGGGCCGTGGGAGGCGGCCGAGGTGGCGCGACTGGCGATTCGCCGTCGTCGTGACCCTCGGATGGGTGGTGTTCACGTTGGCGTTCAATGCGATCGCGGGAACCAACTACGGCTACCTCAACGCCAAACCGCCCACCGCGTCCGTGCTCGACCTCCTGGGCCCCTGGCCGATGTACCTGTTCATCGAGATCGCGGTGGTCATCGTCGCGTGGGCGCTGATGACGTGGCCGTGGGATAGGCCGCGACGGCACGCCCCCGCCGACCGGGCACGTACCGCCGCCGGATAGCGGACGCCAAGAAGCCGACAAGAATCCGCCAAGGCGTCGACCACACGCTGTCTTCACCACCACCGCCCCTCGGTGCGGGTCACGACAGAGAGGTCACACCATGAGGTACACCGTCCGCGCCGCCCTCGTCGCCGCGATCATCGGCGGCGCCGCCGTCGGTTTGTCCGGCGTCGCCACCGCCGCCCCGCTCAACGATCCGCGAGGGTTGTGCGCGACTCACGACGAGGCCGGCAACTGCAGGTTCGGCTGGGCGGGCCCGTCGCACAGCGTGGACGGGGTGTTCCCCGCCGACTATCCGCAGGAGCAGGCTGTCCTGGACTACCTGACCAAGGCGGTCGACGAATTCGAGGCCGATTCCGGCCCGCTCGGAGGTCTCGACGAACCGCTGCCACCGGAGGACTTCACGGCGACCGGCACCCGGTACACCTCCGGCGATGCGGCGACCGGCACCCAGTCCGTGGTCATCGAGGTCGATCAGATGCTGCGCGGTGCAGCGCATCCAGCGGCCTGGTACAAGTCGTTCACCTACGACATGGGCACCAAGACGCCGGTCACCTTCGACGGTCTGTTCCGGCCAGGGACCAAGCCGCTACAGGTGATCATGCCGATCGCGCAGGAGCAGCTGAGCACCGAAGCGGGACAACCGGTGACGATCGATCCGGCGCTCGGGCTCGACCCGGCGAACTACCAGAGCTTCGCGATCACCGACGACGCGGTCGTCTTCTTCATCGACCGGAGCGGCTTGGTGCCCGCGTACGGGACGGCGAAGGTGACGGTGCCGCGCAGCGCCATCGCCGACATGCTGACGCCGGGGCTCTGACCCCCGGCGGGCACGTACCGTCGGGTCATGGTGTTGCAGCGCGAACTCGGTGCGATCAGGGGCGGCCTGGGCCGTGCGCTGTTCGGGATGGTGGCCGGACCCGACGGGCCGGACAACCGGGCCCGGATCCACGGAACGCCGGGCCCGCGGTGGTTCGCCGAGGACCGCCCGATCCGCCGCGTGCACGCCGACGCGTCGATGTTCGTGGGCGGGCTCCGCGCGCTGCTGCTGCAGTCGCTGCATCCGCTCGCGATGGCCGGCGTCGCCGAACACTCCGACTACCGCGGGGACCCGTGGGGACGCCTGCAGCGCACCAGCACGTTCCTCGCCGTCACGACGTTCGGACCGGCGGCCGACGCCCAGCGCGCCGTGGACAAGGTGCGCGGTATCCACCGCCGGGTCCACGGCGTCGCTCCGGACGGCACGCCGTATCACGCCGCCGACCCCCACCTGCTCGAGTGGGTGCACATCGCCGAGATCGACAGCTTCCTGTTGGCCCATCAGCTCTACGGCGCACGTCCGCTCGACCAGCGTGGCCGCGACGGATACGTCGCCGACACCGCCCGTGTCGCAACGGCTCTCGGAGTCGAGGCCCCGCCGCGGACCGAGGCCGAGCTGCGCGAGCGCATGGACGCCTTCCGGCCGGAGTTGCGCGGGACGGCCGCCGCGCGCGACGCCGCGCGTTTCCTGTTGTTGACGCCACCGCTGCCGCTTCCGGCGCGCGCCCCATACGGGGTGCTGGCCGCGACCTCGGTGGCGATGCTGCCCGGTTGGGCGCGCCTGCCGCTGCGGCTGCCTTATCTGCCACCGCTCGAGGCCACGGCCGTGCGGTTGTCCGGACGGATTCTGGTCAACGGGATCCGGTGGGTGATGACGGCCGGTCAGGACAACGCGTCGGCGACGGCGGCGCCGACCCGACGGCCCGACAACCACGCCGATTCGACACGCGGTGCGCCCGACGGGCACCAGGCGTCGCCGCAGACACCCACAGGCCGCTGATCGGTGAGGAGCCCGAACGCGGCATCGCCGTGGGTGCCGGCCGGCTTCGCGAACGTCCATCGGTGGGCGTGCGTCCATACCGGTTCCGCCGACACCTCGAGCAGCCGGCGCACGGCGGCCAGTACCGGCGCCACGGCGCCCTCGGGACGGTCGAAATGCCGGCGCGCGCGGGTCGCGGTGGTGTGGGCGACGAGCACCGGCGCGCCATCCCCGCGCCGCGCCCCGTCGTCGGCCAGGAACGAGACGTCGGGATCGTCGTTGACGAAGGCGGCGTCGCGCAGATTCCAGCATCGCTCGGGCCACCCGGCGGCGACGGCGATCACGGGTTCGTAGTCGACCCAGCTGAAGGCCTCGGGGACCAGACGGGCGGCCTGCGGATCGGGCATCGCCAGGACCACGGCGTCGTGGTCGAGGATGTCCACCGAGTCCACCGGCGTGTCGAGCCGGACGTCCTCGGGCAGCAGATCCCTTACCAGAGAACGTAATCCACTCTGGGTGGCGAAGCGGACCGGCCCAGTCGTGGCGTCGCGGCCGCCCGGGGACAGGACGTCGAAGGTGTCGGTCCACGGGTGGACGAGCCGACGGCTCACCCAGTCGTCGACCACCGCCGCGAAGCTCTGATCCTTGACGGTGAAATAGGCGGCGCCGAGGTCGACGCGGCGCTCGTGCACCCTCGGCGACGCCATCCGGCCGCCCGGCGCCCGGCCGCGCTCGAACATCTCCACGGTGATTGCGCGCTCACGCAACGCCTGGGCGCAGGCCGCTCCCGACATGCCGGCGCCGATGACGGCGACGCGTCGAAGAGCCATGCCGGCCACGGTAGACGAGAGCCGGCGATGCTCCCGCCGTCATTCCGCGCGCCGATTTTCCTGTATCAATTAACGCACATGTTAATGTCCCGTGATCTGCCTCACGTTCGTGAGCCGCGAACGTCGCGGCATGCGGTACAGCGGGTGGTTTTTTTACGAGGTAATCGAAAAAGCAAGGGAGCACCATGGCCGCCTCCAGCCCCCGTAAGCGGCGTCGGACCCGAGGCCGCCATCGCAAGCCCAGCACCTTTGCGACGACGGAATACGCGCGGTGGTTGCGCGCGGGGGTGGTCGGCGGCGGGCTTGCCGCAGCGATCGCGTGCAGCCAGGGCGTTGCGTCGGCCAGCACGGATGACGGATCGACGTCCGTGGGGGTCACGCCGAGCGCACGAGCCGGCGGCGACACCGAAGAAAAGGCCGAATCCGCAGGGTCCGTGCAGGGCGCTGACGCAGACGGAGCCAGGAGCATCGGCGACAGCAACCGCACCAGGGGGGTCACCCCCAGCGCACATGCCGATGACGACGCTCGACCGGCGAACACGAGGACGTTGAAACAACGGGCCGAGTCCGCAGGGTCCGTGCAGGGCGCTGACGCCGTCGCGACCGATCCGAACTCGGTTGCCTATGCCCAGCAGCAGGATCACGACGTAGCGCCGGCCGATCCGGATCGAATGCACCGGGCACTGCAAGACGACTCCGCCAACGGGTCTGGCGTACCGTCGCCGGTCGAATCAGCACGTTCCGTACAGCGAACCGATCAGACGGCGGCGACCAGCGTCACCGCTTCCGTTGAATCGGAGACGACGACGGTCGCCGCACCGGCCGCCCCGGCTGGGGTGTTCGCCGCTGCCGCCGCCGCGCCAGGGCCGAACGACGTGCTTTTCCAGAGCGTCTTGCAGCGGGCGGTGAATCGATTGGCGGGCTGGCCCGGTCCCCCGCGCAACTTCGCCGACATCACCGATTACCAGACCGACCACAGCCTCGACGCCGCCAACGATCAACTCGAAGGCCTGATCGCGACGGCCCCGGTGGGAAGTCCCGCGCGGTGGCTCCCTGATTTGCTCAGCATGGTCGGCGCCTTCTTCGTCCCCGCTGTTCCGAACTCGACGTTCACCGACGGGCTCAATGCGATGGGCGACTTCCTCAACCGGGTGGTGCCGCCATTCAAGATCGCTGACGGGGCAGGCGCGCTCGGAATCATCACGCCGTACAAGATCATGGGTGCTGCCGTAGTCGGGACGGCGACGGTTCTGCAAGACATGCTGAACGGCATCTACGATCCGGCCCAGTGGGCCATTCACGTCATCAAGGCGACCACTGGGGCAAACGCCACCGTCTCCGACCTCAGCAACTTCAGCAGTCTCTCCGCCAAAGTTGTTGCGGCTCAAGCTGCAGCTCTGCTCGGCGGCGACGGCGGCGCGTTCCACGAACCCGAGAGGGCCCTGAATCTGACGCTGCCCACCTGGACCGCCGCCCAGGTGAATCCGTTCACTCTGGTGACCTACGTCGCACTGGTCGGCATGTACAAGCGGTTCCAGGAGATGGCCGTTCTGACGACCTTCACGACCAGCACCACCTACGACAGTTGGCATTACGCCACTCCGGGGTTCGGCCTGTACGCGGCGGGCACGTTCCACGCGACCGATCCGGACGGCAGATCCGTGGACTTCTTCGGGGTGTCGCAAGGCGGAACGTACATCTCCGAGATCGGTGGCGCGACGGTCACCATCAACACCGCTGACGGTGGATTCACCTACACCCCATGGTTTCAGAGCGCCGCGTTTCTCCACAGGTCAACCTCGGAGAACCCGGAAGACCGCTACGACATCGTCCGGATACCGGTCAGGTCGGCTGACGGGGTCAAGTACACACTCCCCTTCAAGATCGAGATCGTCGGCGGCACCAACGCCAACCCGACGGGTTCGGTATTGCCACAGGTCACCACTGACGCGCTGGGTGTGGTGGAGCGCTTCGTCACGGGCAGCGATGCCGACGGTGACACGTTGACCTATTCGCTGGTCGGCTCGTCGGTCAACGGTCTGAGCGGCAACTCCGCCTATACCAAGAACGGCTCCGGCAACGGCGGCATCGTCACCATCAATCCGACGACCGGCGAGGTCACGTACGTGTCGTCGGCGACGGCGGGCGCCTCACAGAGCTTCCAGGTGCGGATCGGCGACGGACACCACGGCAGCTCCATCGTGACGGTGACGGTTCCCAACACCACGTCGATCACCCCGGCCAACGTCAACACCTCGACGCCGTACGTGGTCACCGGCTCGGTGCCGAACTCGACCAATGCCCCGGGAACGTTCACCAGCTATGCGCTGGGCACCGCCCCGACGAAGGGCAACGTGACGTCGTTCAATCCGGCCACCGGGGCGTTCACCTATCAGCGCAACCCGGCGCTGGGCCACAGCACGACGGCCGCCGACGTGGTGACCATCATCGCCACCGACGCCAATGGCCGCCAGGTCACCCTGCGGCTGAATGTCCAGCCGACCGTGCCCAACGCCTCTCCGACGGTGGTCTTGACCACGGCACCGACGGTTGGCACGCTGTCCGGCACCACGCAGACCAGCACCGGAAAGCTGACCTTCTCCGATCCGGACGGCGACGCTGCGATCTGGCCGACGAACGTGACCAGCGCGCGCGGCGGCACCGTGACCATCGCCGCCGACGGCACGTTCACCTATACGAGCAACCTCTCTATTGCCGAGCGCCACGCGGCCGCCAAGATCGGGGCCGCGGGGACCACCTACAACGGTGTCCCCCTCGCCGCCTACGAGGACGCGTTCACGGTGACCGTCGCCGACGGTTTCGGCGGCACCGCCCAAACCACGGTCAAGGTACCGATCTACGCGATCAACAGCGCGCCCTCGATCAGCGGCTTCGGTGGCCTCGCGTGCGCCTTCTGGACCTGCACGGTGGGCACGATGACCATCAATGATCCTGATGGCGACAGCATTCCGAACTCGAATACCACCCCCGGCGCAGGCGCCGGGCGCACCCTCGCGACCGGCAATGTCACCGTCTGGGGCTCCGGCACGACGACCATCTCGTGGGGCGCCGGCGGCACCTTCGGTACGACGCCGACCGCCAACACCTTCACCGTGTACGACGGCCACTACACCGTCACCAACGGTGTGGTCAACGTCGGCACCCCGGCGAAGTTCTGGGCGCAATGGGCCGCCGGCTCCGGCAACAGGACCACGGGCAACTAGCGCCTCCGACGGCAGCGCCGAGTTCACAGCACCTTGGAGAGAAACTCCTGCAGCCGAGGGTGTTTGGGGTTGTCGAACACCTCGGCGGGTGAATCGTCCTCCACGATCTTCCCGTCGGCCATGAACAGCACCCGGGAGGCGACCTCGCGCGCAAACCCCATCTCGTGGGTGACCACCACCATCGTCATACCGCCGGAGGCGAGTTCGCGTAGCACCTCGAGGACGTCGCCGACCATCTCGGGGTCCAGGGCGCTGGTCGCCTCGTCGAACAGCATGATCGACGGGTTCATGGCGAGCGCTCGGGCGATCGCGACGCGCTGCTTCTGACCACCCGACAGCGTGGCTGGTTTGACGTGCGCCTTTTCCGCGAGGCCGACCTGATCGAGCAGTTCCAGCGCCCGTTTCTCGGCCGCTTCCTTGTTCATCTTCTTGGTGAGAAGTGGTGCGAGCGTGATGTTTTCGATGACGGTCATATGCGGGAAGAGATTGAAGTGCTGGAACACCATGCCGATGTGCTGGCGCACCTCGTCGAGGTTGACCTTGGGATCGGAGACGTCGAAGTCGTCGACGATCACCGTGCCGCCGGTGATGTCCTCGAGCTTGTTCAGGCACCGCAGGAACGTCGACTTGCCCGAGCCCGACGGCCCGATCACGCAGACGACTTCACCGTGTTTGATCGTGGCGTCGATGCCGTCGAGTACGACGAGGTCGCCGAACGACTTCTTGAGCCCTTCGATGCGAATCTTGACCTTGTCCTGCGGTTCGGCGGCAGCCGCTTCCGGAATCAGCCGGCTCATTTCACGATCCTCTTTTCGACCTGGTCGGACAGCTTGGTCAGCGCCATGATCACGATGAAGTAGACGATGCCGATGATCAGCCACATCTCGAACGACTTGTAGTTGCCGGCGATGATGATCCGGCCGGTCTGGGTGAGTTCGGCGATGCCGATGACCGACAGGATCGAGGTGTCCTTCAGCGTGATCACGAACTGATTGATGTACGAGGGGATCATCGTGCGGACCGCCTGCGGGAGAATGACCTTGCGCATGGTCGGGAGGTAGCCGATGCCGAGGCTCCGTGCCGCCTCCATCTGACCCTTGTCCACCGACAGGATGCCGCCGCGGACGATCTCGGTCATGTAGGCGCCGGCATTGAGTGACAGCGTGATGATGCCTGCGGTCAACGCCGACATCTGGAACCCGAGCGCCGACGGTATGCCGAAGTAGATGAAGAAGGCCTGAACCAGAAGTGGTGTGCCACGGAAGATGTCGACGAACGTGGTACCGATGGCTCGCAGCCAGACCGAACGCGACACCCGCAGCAGCCCGAAGATCGTGCCGAGCACCAACGCGATGGCGATGGAGACGACGGTGAGGATCACCGTCATCTTCAGACCCTCGAGCAGCAGCGGGAAGGTGCTCTTGACCAGCCCGAAGAACGAGTCGTCGGTCGCCGTGGCGTCCTCACCGAGGTAGCTGTCGATGATCTGGTCGTAGCGGCCCGACTGCTTCAGGTTGTTCAGACCGGTATTGAATTTCTGCAGCAGTTCGGCGTTGCGGCCCTTGTTCACCGCGAAGCCGTAGCCGGTCGGGTCTTCCTTGGGCGTGACGGTCTTGAAGCCGTTGCCCTGGGCGATGCCGTAGAGCAGCACCGGGTAGTCCTCGAAGACGGCGACCGAGTTTCCGGTCTTGACCTCGTCGAACATCGTCGACGAGTCGGCGAACGACACGACCTCGAAGCCGTACTGGTCTTTGATCGAGTTGGCGAAATCCGCGCCCTGGGTGCCGTTCTTGACCGACACCCGCTGTCCGCGGAGGTCCTCGTAGGACTTGATGTCGTTGTTGTCCTCGAGCACGGCCATCTGGATGCCGGATTCGAAATACGGCTCGGAGAAGTCGAAGATCTTCCTGCGCTCGTCGGTGATCGACATACCGGCGATGACGCCGTCGACCTGGTTGGCCTGCACGGCCTGCAGCGCTGCGTCGAATCCCAACGGCTTGATGTCGACGTTGAATTTCTGGTCCTCGGCGATGGCCCGGATCAGATCCATGTCGATGCCGACGAAATTGCCTTGCGCGTCCTGGAATTCGAACGGGGCGAAGGTGGTGTCGGTGGCGATGACATAGGTTTCGCCGTCGGCCTGGGCGTGCGGCGCTGCGAGTGTCGCCGCCCCGAGAAGTCCGACCAGGACCGCCGTGACGGCGATGGCGACACCGCGCACGGGTCGTCGGATGTGCATGTGAGTCCTCCATCTGGCCCCGGGCGGGGCAGTCCACACGCTAGCCCCGGGGGGTCGGGCCCGTCGCGCAGATTCGAGCGCGTCGCTCGAGCGAGCTGATGTCTATTTCGTGGTGGGCTCGATTGCTGTGGGATGGGTCGATTCGGTCCGGCGCCACCGTCGAGAAAAGTCGAAGCTACGCGGCGGCCGGCGGGGGTGGTTGGAACGGTGTGTACCACCACCAGTCGGCGCGTTCTCCGGTAGGCCCGGGGCATGGCGGGACTTGAGGTAGGGGTTCGGTGGGTGGTCGGGCCAGGGATTTGTTGGTGAGTCGGCCGGTGGCGTCGGTGACCACGAGTCGATCGGCCGGTCCGGTGATAGTGATGTCGCCGCGGTGATGGGCCCGGTGGTGATACGGGCACACCAGCGCCAGGTTCCACAGTTCGGTGGGTCCGCCGTCTTCCCAGTGCATCAGGTGGTGAGCATGCAGGCCGCGGGTGGCTCCGCAGCCCGGCACCACGCAGGTCTGGTCGCGGTGTTCCAGAGCGCGGCGCAGCCGGCGGCTGATGGTGCGGGTGCTACGGCCCGCACCGAAGGGCCGGCCGTGACGCTCCAACCAGATCTCGCAGGTGGCGTCACACAACAGCAGGCGACGTTCGTCGTCAGGGAGCACCGTACCCAGATGCAGCGCCGCGGTCGGCTTGTCGAGGTCGACGTGCACGACGACGGTGGTGTGCTGCCCGTGCGGCCGGCGCGCAGTGTCGGCGTCCCAACCGGTCTCGACGAGGTGCATGAAGCCGTCAATGGCGGTCGGGAACGGCGGCGCGTGATCGGCGGTGTCTTCTGTGGTCTCGTGGACGTTCTTCCAGTCGGTGATCACCGCGTCGTGATGCGATTGCAGGGCGGCGTCGAACTTCGCCGCTTCGAGCCGGGGAAGGCGGATCCGGTAGGTGGTGTACTGGCCGTCGAGGTGTTTGGTGATCGAGGCCTTTGGCTCCGGGGTCGGGGCTGGGTCGGGGTGGGGTTCGAGCTTGATGGCGGTGCGAAGTTGGTCGACGGTGGCGGCTTCGGCGAGCTGGGCGTAGTGGTCGTCGGAGCCGTCGGCGGCGCGTTCGGCGATGACCCCGAGCCGATCCAGGGACAGCCGGCCCTCGCGCAGGGCTTGGGTACAGCGGGGGAACTGCTCAGCTCGGCGGGCGACGGCGACCATGGTTTCGGCGTTGTGGGGGGTGGCGCCGATCTTCCAGGCCACCAGCGCTTTCATCGAGCGGGCACCGGTCATCCCGGCTAGGCCGTCGCGCTCGATCTCGGCGACGATGTCGACGATGCGCCCGTCGATGGCGTTGCGCTGACCGGTCAGCTCGGCCAGCTGGTCGAACAGCACCTCCAGCCGGTCGACCGGGCGGACCCGATCGGCCAAAGACGCTGCCGCTGAAGGCATGACACCATTCAAGCAGAGCGGTCCGACAAAACTTCCAGGAGCTGGAATCGGTCCGGGTTCCCAGCCTCGAGCCGACGTGTTGGTCCCGAAACAGGTGATCGACTGCCGCGTCACCGGTCATGTCTGAAACACCGAATGGGCTACGGCCCGCCCAACCCGAGCAGCTCGGTGACGTGGTGATCGCGGCCGGCCAGGTAGCCGCCGTCCACGGCCAGCGCCTGCCCGCTGACGAAGCTGGCATCCGCCGAGAGCAGGAAGGCGGCGGCCGCGGCCACCTCTGCCGCCCGGCCGAATCGTCGCAGCTTGTGCTCGTGGCGGAGGCCCTCGCGCGGTTCCTCCATGCCCGGCATGCCGACGACGGCATCGAACAGCGGTGTCTCGATGAAACCGGGGCAGATGGCGTTGACTCGGATCCCACTCGGTCCATAGTCGATGGCGGCGTTCTTGGTCAACACCACGACGCCGCCCTTCGACGCGTTGTAGGAGCTGCCGCCTGCGGTGCCCTCCAGCCCCTCGATGCTGGACAGGTTGACGATGGCGCCACGTTCCCCGTCGACGCGGTCCTGCTGGAGCATCTGGCTCAGTGCGGCGCGATTGACGACGAACGTGCCTTTGAGGTTGATGTCGACCACGCGATCCCACTCCTCGTCGGGCAGCAGGTGGATGGGCCCGCCCCCGGCCACCCCGGCCGAGTGGACCACACCGTCGAGCCGCCCGATCTCGGCCACCACGGCAGCCACCGCGGCACCGACCGCGGGTCCGTCGAGGATGTCGGCGCGGCGGTAGACGTATCGATCGGCGGTGCGATCGGTTTCGGCGAGGTCCAGGCCCACCACATACGCGCCTTCATCGAGGAGGCGTTGCACCGTCGCCTGGCCGATACCCGACGCCGCCCCGGTGACCAGGACGCCTTTGCCGTCAAACCTGTTCATGTACCGCCCTTTTCGCCACCGGTATGTCTGCCCTTCTGTGTCCGGCTCGTGACGGCCCGGCGGGCACAGTATGGCTGGTTGCACCTCGTGTGTTCTAGAAGCCGATCGGCAGGCCCGCATAGTTCTCTGCCAGACCGGCCGCACCTGCCTCGCTCGAGGTGACCCAACGCAGTTGCGCGAGTTGCAGCTGCTCGTCGAACGGATCCTCACTGCGATGCAGCATCGTGGTCATCCACCACGAGAAGTGGGTGCACCGCCAGACTCGGCGGAGCGCGATGTCGGAGTAGCCGTCGGCGAGCCGCTGGTCGTCTTTGAGAACCAGGTCGGCCAGCGCCGGAGCGAGCAGAGCGACGTCGGCGACGGCGAGATTGAGACCCTTGGCACCGGTCGGCGGGACGATGTGGGCGGCGTCGCCGGCCAGGAACAATCGGCCGTACCGCATCGGGGTCTGCACGAACGACCGCATCGGCAACACGCCCTTGTCGGTGATCGGCCCCGTCGTGAGCTGCCAGCCGTCCTGGCCGTGGCCCAGTCGCGTCGCCAGCGCCTCCCACACCCGGTCGTCGGACCAGTCTTCGGGGTCGGTGCCGTTCGGCACCTGCAGATAGAACCTGGAGACTGTCGCCGAGCGCATCGAATGCAACGCGAAACCGTCGCCGTGCCAGGCGTAGATCAGCTCGTCGGTCGACGGAGCGACGTCGGCGAGGACTCCGAACCACGAGTACGGGTAGACCTTCGTCCACTCGCGGCGGACGTCGAGCGGTACATGTTCGCGACTGGGTCCGAACGACCCATCGCAGCCGACCACGACGTCCGCTCTGACTTCCCGCTCGTACCCGTCAGCGTCGATGAACGTCACTGAGGGGCGCCGGTTCTCGATGTCGTGGAGCGCCGTATCGGACACCCCGTAGTAGATCTGCTGACCGGCCGCATTGCGCGCTGCGATCAGATCCTTCTGCACCTCGGTCTGGCCGTAAACCCAGACCGATCGGCCGGTCAGGTCGACGAAGTCGATGTGATGGCGCTCATCGGGCCATTGCAGATAGATGCCGCGGTGCTCGTCGCCCTCGCGCTCCAGCCGCTCGGCCAGTCCGCAACTGCGCAACAAGTCGACCGTGGACTGCTCGAGGATGCCGGCGCGGATCCGGGACGCGACGTACTCCTCGGACCGCGTTTCCACCACTATCGACTCGACGCCCTCCGCCGCGAGCAGGTGGGAGAGGAGCATTCCGGCAGGTCCCGCTCCGATGATCGCCACCTGAGTCAGACAGTGCCGGTCGGCCATGTCAGTCGACGCCTCGTGCGTGCGCCGGCACCGCGGCCAGCGTGAGCACGGCAAGCACAGCCGCCAGCGTGAAGGCGTAGAAGCCCCACGGATAGGCGAGCCCGGCCGTCACCAGTGCGCCACCGAGCGAGGGGCCGACGATCGCTCCCACCCGTCCGACCCCGGCCGCCACGCCGAGTGCGGTGCCGCGGATCTCGGGCGGATAGAGGTGGCTGACGAACGCGTAGACGAGGACCTGGGCGCTGAATACGAAGATGCCCGCCAGCAGGACCGCCGCGTACACGAGTAGGCGGGTTTCCATCTTGATCGACAAGAGCGCAAGGAAGACCGCCGCGAGGCAGAACCAGGTGAGGACGGTGGGCTTGTTGCCGCGGGCATCCGAAATGTAGCCCGCGACAAGCAGTCCGAGCACCGCACCGACGTTGAGGACCAGGATGAGGGTGGTGCCCTGCTGGATCGAGTAGCCGGCGTCGCGCATGATCGTCGGCAGCCAGGTGTTCAGTCCGTACACGAGCAGCAGACCCATGAACGAGGCCACGCACAGGCCGATGCTGATCCGGAGGTAGCGGCCCTTGACGACCTCCGCGCTGCGGGCGAGGATGCCCGCCCCGGACCCGTCGCGGCGCTCGACCGCCCGCAGGAATGCCGCGGACTCGGGCAGCTTCGCCCACATCAGAGGGAGCGTCAGTACACCCAGTGCGCCACCGACCACGAACATCGATCGCCAGCCGTAATCCTCGACCAGCCATAGCGCAAGCACCGCGGAGAGGACAGCGCCCACGTGGTAGCCGGTCATCATGCGGGTCATCGCGGAGCTGCCCCGGCCGGTCGGCGCGTGTTCGCTCATGAACGCCAGAGCCGTTGGCAGACAACCGCCGAGGCCGATGCCGGCCAGGAAACGGAAGACCGTGAACTGGCCGACGTTCTGCGCAAGGCCGGTCGCGATCGTGAGAAGCGAGAAGACGGCGACGCTGACGATCAGCGTCGTGCGCCGGCCGAACCGGTCGGTCAGCGGCCCGATCATGACGGCGCCGATACCCATGCCGACCAGGCCCAACGTCGAGGCTGTGGTGACCGTGGGCCCGGTGAAGCCGAGGGCGTCGGACTCGAGCAGGGTCGGGATGACGACCCCGAGTACCACAAGGTCGTAGCCGTCCAGGGCGACGGCGACCCAGCAGAGGAAGACGGGCCAGCGGCCGCCCGAGCGGGATGTGCCGGACGTCCGTTCAGCCTGCGGCAGATTCTTGGACATCGTTGTCCACTCCTTGCCAGAGTTGTTGCGACCGGATTGCCACCTTGACCCAGATTCACACACCGGCTGCCGGATGTGTCGAGTCTCGGATTTCTCATGGCCGGGCGCGTCCCCTGCCCGGCGCGGCCGGTCGCTCACACCACGCGGGTGGCCGTCGCCTTAGCAGCCCCTTGCATGTGGATCGACGTCGGTGCCCCCAGTCGGACTCGAACCGACACTTGGCGGATTTTAAGTCCGCTGCCTCTGCCAATTGGGCTATGGGGGCATTGCAGCTCAGCGGGTATTCAGGGCCAATTCATCCTCATTCTTGAGGCGCCGCTCAAATCGTCGTTGAGCAGGTGGCCGTAACGGTCGAGCGTCATCGAGGCGGTTGCGTGCCCCAGGAGTCTCTGCACGACCTTGACGTTAGCGCCTGCGCTGATCGCCAGGGACGCCGTGGTGTGTCGCAGGCCGTGGGGCACCAAACCTTCGATCCCAACTTCGGCACACCCGTTGTCGAACGCCCAGCGATACTCCCGAACGGCGAGAACCCACCTTAACGGCTCGGGAACACCAGCTCATTCGGATCGGCGGGTAGTTCCGCTTGGAGGCGCTGCCACACCGGTTCCAACACTGGCACATGACGATCCCGCGTCGTCTTGGTGGTCGACTCGACGATGCCGCGACCGGTGACCGCCGTCGCCGACGACCTCACGGTCAGAAGTCGATCCCCCACATACCGGCGTCGTAGTGCCAGCAACAACAGCTCGGCATGGCTCAAATAGCGCCGCTCACGTTCAGTTTGTTCGCCGTAGATCTTCGTGCCTAGGCGATCACTCTCATGGCTTCGCGGCCCTCGCGGCATCTGAAGCACGAAGCGGAGGTGGGATCGGTATGCCCTCGCCGGCATACGTCCCGTGTGCTGTTCGGAGAGCCGCTTGGGCGCCCGACGCTGGAGAGACCGCCCGCAACGCCAAAACAAATAACGTGCTAGCATCTAGTGCACTATGGAATCGTGCGCTGGAAATCCACCTCCGTCTACGCCGACGGGGAGCCGACTGGGCGAGCAACTGTCCTTCGCGCTCTACGGGGCTGCGAACCGGATGGTTCGCCTCCACAAACCCTTCCTCGAACCGCTGGGACTCACGTTCCCGCAGTACCTGGTCATCCTGGCGCTGCTCGACGGTGCCCCCCTGACCGTCGGTGCGCTCGGTGCCCGTTTGGACATGGACACGGGCACCATCACGCCCCTGGTCAAGCGTCTGGAAGCCGCCGGAATGGTGTCGCGCGTGCGGGACCGCACCGACGAGCGGCGGGTGCTGGTCGACCTGACCGCTGCGAGTCGCGCGCTCGAGTCAGAGGTCCGCGGCGTCACCGACCAGATCAAAACGGCGTGCCAACTCGACGACGCCGGCCTCCAGGACCTTCGACGCACACTCGAGGGCCTCGCCTACCCGGCCGTCGACAGCACCCAAGAGAAGGAGCGGAAATGAAGATCGGCATCGTAGGCGCCGGAAACATCGGCAAGACGTTGAGTCGGAAATTGAGCGCGGCGGGACACGACGTCAAGATCGCCAACTCCCGCGGCCCGCAGACGATCGACCCCGAAGCGCTGTCCACCGGTGCCCGCGCGGTCGACGCGGCCGATGCGGTGCGCGATGTCGAAGTTGTCATCTTGTCGATGCCGCTGAACCGCATGCCCGCCTTCGCATCGACGTTGTCCGCGGCGCCGGCCGACGCCGTCGTCATCGACACCTCGAACTACTACCCGCTACGTGATGAGCGGATCGACGCCATCGACGACGGCGACGTCGAGAGCGTGTGGCTGTCCGAGCAGATCGGGCGGCCGATCGTCAAGGCGTGGAACGCCATCGGGTCGGCCTCATTCGCCGAGAAGGGCGCACCCGCGGGAACGCCCGGTCGCATCGCCATCCCGGTCGCCGCCGACGACGGCGACGCCCGCAGCCTTGCAATGTTGCTGGTCGATCAGACCGGATTCGACGGCTTCGACGCCGGCCCGCTGTCGGAGTCCTGGCGACAGCAACCCGGCGCCCCGTGCTACTGCACCGACCTCACCAGCGAAGAAATGGGTGACGCCCTCGCCAAGGCCGAGAAAGATCGACTGCCCAAGCGCCGCGACATCTCCATCGCCGCCATCGCCGAACGCGTCGGCGACGGCACGACCAATCCCGACTCGGACTACGCCGTCCGACTGACGCGCGCGATCTTCATGTGAGCGTGCGACCAATCCACGAAGCGAAGGTACAGACGATGACGAACAAAACTGGCGGCATTGACTTTCCGTCCAAGGTCGGCGTGTTCTGGAACAGCGAGCCCTGGCCGATCCGCGACGCGCAGAACATGGCCCGCGAGATCGAGGCGCTCGGATACGGGTCGTTGTTCATGCCCGAGGGCGGCGGCAAGGACGCCCTGGTCGAATCCGCAGCCTTCCTCGGTGCCACCGAGCGTCTGGTGGTAGGGACCGGCATCGCCAACATCCACGTCCGGTTGCCCATGATGGCAGAAAGTGGCGCCCGGATGCTCACCGCCCTGTACCCGGGACGGTTCGTCCTCGGCCTGGGCGTCAGCCACGCCCCCTTCGTCGAAGGATCGCTCGGCGGTGCCTACCGCAAGCCGCTGGCGATGATGCGCGCGTATCTGGACGGCATGAACTCGGTGCCGGCCGAACTCGAGCCCGGCGCGCGACCGACGCGTCTGCTGGCCGCGTTGGGGCCCAAAATGATCGAACTCTCCGGTGAGCGCGCCGACGGCGCACACCCCTATCTCGTGCTGCCCGAACAGACCCGAACCACCCGCGCCATCCTCGGTGCCGATCGTTGGATCGTCACCGAACAAGCCATCGCCATCGGCGACAGCGTAGAAGACCAGCTGCGTCGCGCCCACAACCACCTGGATCTCTACTCGCGGCTGGACAACTACCGAAATTCATGGCTGCGACAAGGTTTCGACGAGACCGACCTGGTCATCGGCGGGTCCGATCGGCTGGCGCGTGCCCTCGTCGGTATAGGAACAGCCGAGGAGGCGGCCACCTCGGTCACCGCACATCTGGACGCCGGCGCCGACCACGTCGTCGTGCAGGTCGCCGTCGACGCGCCAACCGACGACCCGCTGCCCAACCTGCGCGCACTCGCCGCGGCACTGAACCTGTGATGCGCGTCGGAGTGACCTACCCCCAAACCGAACTCGGTGGAGACGCCGGTGCCATACGCGCCTACGGACAGCGCGTCGAGGAGCTGGGGTACAGCCACATCCTGGCCTACGACCACGTCGTCGGTGCCGACCCAAAAGTCCACACCGGCTGGGACCGGGCATACGACGTGCACACCACGTTCAGCGAACCGCTGGTCATGTTCGGCTACCTCGCCGCGGTCACCCACACAGTGGAGCTCGTCACCGGCGTGATCATCCTCCCGCAACGTCAGACCGTGCTGGTGGCCAAACAGGCAGCCGAGGTCGATCTACTCAGCGGCGGCCGGCTGCGCCTCGGTGTCGGCGTGGGCTGGAACGCGGTCGAATTCGAAGCGCTCGGCGAGGATTTCGCGAACCGTGGTGAACGCTCGGACGAGCAGATCGCCGTGCTACGCCGATTGTGGTGCGAGCAGAGCGTGAGCTTCGACGGCAAGTATCACCGCATCACCGGGGCCGGCATCGCACCACTGCCGGTGCAACGCCCGATCCCGATCTGGATCGGCGCAGCATCGGCACCGGGCTACCGACGGGCCGGTCGCACCGCCGACGGGTGGTTCCCGCTCATAGAGCCGGGACCCAAACTCGACGACGCTCGCGCCGTCGTCGCTCAGGCCGCCCTCGACGCCGGCCGTGACCCCGCGGCGATCGGAATGGAGGGCCGGATCGTCTACGCCGGCGACGTCGACGCCGTGGCACGCGAGGCCTCAGCCTGGGAAGACGCTGGCGCCACGCACGTGTCGATCAGCACCATGGACGCCGGCCTGGCGACCGTGGACGACCACCTCGCCGTCCTGACATCGGTGGCCGAGTCGCTGCTGTAGCCCCGGGCTGTCGGCACTTTTCAAAGGAGGATGACACCGTGGGAAACCGTGCTGCAAGGGATGATTCAGTGAACCCGATCGTGCTCGTCATAGGAACAACCGGCCAGGTCGGCAAACTCATCGTCGAGGAGTTCGACAAGGACCCAGGCAACGTCCGGGTCCGCTACGCCGCGCGCAAACCCGAGCAGGTCGACGAGCTGCGGGCCGCAGGGCGTGACGCGGTGCGCCTCGACCTCGATGACCCGAGCACCTTCGCCCACGCGTTGCATGGAGTGGACCGGGTCTATCTGCTCACCGGCTACACCGTTGCCATGCTGACCCAGAGCAAGACGCTCGTCGACGCCGCGGTCAAAGCGGGTGTCAGCCACATCGTGCACCAAGGCGTGTTCGCCAACTGGGACGTCACCGATCCGCACTTCGTCTGGCACCAGATGATCGAACGCTACATCGAAGGAAGCGGCCTGCAATGGACGCACCTGCACCCCAACGTGTTCATGGAGGGACTGGCCTCCATGACACCGGTCGACGATGGCGCCTTCTCGGTCTTCTGGGGTGATCGCCGCGTCGGATGGATTGCTGCCCGCGACATCGCCGCTGTCGCCGCAACGGTGCTGCGGCAAGGACCTTCTCGACACGCGGGCAAGGAGTACTGGCTGTCCACCGAGGTCGCGTCGGGACCCGAGGTAGCGGCCATCCTCTCCGAAGTCCTGGATCAAGAGATTCGCTGCGATGTGCGCGGCCCGGAGGACTTCAAGGCGGCGATCGCCAATGGCAGCACGACGGTGGAGTCGTGGTACGCCGACGCAGGTGTGGAGTTCACCCGCCAAGTCATCGACGGACGGATGGGCTACATCGGAACCGTGCGCGACGATGTGGAGTTCGTGACCGGCCGCCCGTCGATCTCGCTGCGGCAGTGGGCAATCGAGAACCGCGACCGACTGACCGCGAACTCCTCCGCATCAACGTGAGAATCGAATCGATGAGAAGGGGATTCACGATGAAGCACATCACACTTGGAGACCTCGACGTCGGGCGGATCGGCCTCGGCACCATGGGCATGTCCGCCGTCTACACCGGAGCGGGCACCGACGACGCCGAAGCCATCCGCACCATTCACCGGGCCATCGACATGGGCGTCACACTCATCGACACCGCTGAGGTCTACGGGCCCTACGTCAACGAGGAACTCGTCGGTCGCGCCCTCAAGGGCCGAAGAGACGACGTGGTCCTCGCCACCAAGTTCGGCATGATGTCGCACATCGGCAAGGGCCCCCTGGACAGCTCACCGGAGAACATTCGCGTCGCGGTGGAGGGTTCACTGCAGCGGCTCGGCACCGACCGGATCGATCTGTACTACCAGCACCGCGTCGACCCGGCGACAGCGATAGAGGACACCGTCGGTGCGATGGCGGAGTTGGTGGCCGAAGGCAAGATCCGCTACCTCGGGCTGTCGGAGGCCGGAGTGGACAACATCCGCCGCGCCCACGCGGTGCACCCGATCACCGCACTGCAGTCCGAGTACTCCCTGTGGACCCGGGACCCCGAAACAGCCGTCTTGCCGCTGCTGCGCGAACTCGGCATCGGCTTCGTGGCCTACTCCCCCCTGGGACGTGGCTTCCTCACCGGTCAGATCACGTCCACCGCCGACTTCGACGACAGCGACTTCCGCAAGACCAACCCGCGATTCGAGGGCGACAACTTCGACCGCAACCTCCGCGCGGCCGAAGAAGTGGTAGCGATCGCCCAACAGGTCGGAGCGACCGCGGCGCAGGTGGCCCTGGCGTGGCTGTTGGCCCAGGGTGACGACATCGCCCCGATCCCCGGCACCAAACGCGTTGCCCGCCTCGAGGAGAACGTCGCCGCCGACGGGGTCGAGTTGACGCAAGAGCAGATCGACGAACTGACGCGGGTAACCCCGGCCGCCGGTGAGCACCACAGCGAGCAGCAGATGAAATGGCTCGATCGCTGACCCCCAACCGGGCGCGCCCTCCGGTATCCGCCGGGGCCTACACAAGTGTTGGAACAGCGGCGTTCTCCCGAAATGGCGAGAGATGAAAGAGACTTCAATGACCAGCACTACAACGCCATTCGTGGACGTCATCCGATCCCGGCGGTCGGCCCGGAAGTTCCTGCCCGATCCCCTGCCGGCGTCGGACATCCGCGCCGTGCTCGAAGATGCACAGACCGCGCCCTCGAACAGCAACACCCAACCGTGGGAAGTGCATGTCGTCTCAGGCACCCTGCGGGACGCCATCAGCAACGCGTTGCTGCAGGCCTACGAAGACGGGCGGGAGTCCGCCGACTTCACCTTTGACTATGGCAACGGCACCTACTTGGAACGATCACGTGCCCACGGGGCAACGCTGTACGACGCGTGGGGCATAGGCCGCTCGGACGCAGAAGGCAGACGCGAGGTGGTGCGTGACAACCTGCGTTTCTACGGCGCCCCCCCATGTCGCGTTCCTGTTCATGCCCAAGCTTGGCGACGGAGTGCGCACCGCCGGTGACATAGGCATGTATGCGCAGACGTTCCTGCTCTCGCTGACGGCTCGGGGATTCCACAGCATTCCGCAGACCATCCTCGGTATGTACGCCGACGTCGTTCGCGATGCCCTCGGCCTGTCTGACGAACTCAAGTTACTGTTCGGAATCTCGTTCGGCATAGCAGATCCGGCGGCGCCGGTGAACGACGTGCACATGCACCGCTTGCCCCTCGGCGAAAGCGTCGTGCTGCACGGCATGGCGGACTGATGGCCATCATCCGGATCGGCTGCTCTACCACCCTCTCCATACTGACCCGACGACCTCGTCGACGCCGGTCACAACAGGTGGCGAGTACGGGCAGTACTCCCTGATCCATCCAAAGTAGAAGCGCAGCAATGAGTCTCGACTTTCCCGTCGACGAGGTGCTCACCACTACCCGTTGAGTCCGGAAGCGGCTCGAACTAGATCAACCGGTGCCGCGTTGCAAATCAGGCGATCTCAGTCTCATGTCCTGGATACCGCAGCGTTGCCGCAGTGCTGTCCATGACCTGCCCAGCGATCCGGCCACCGTCGACGCCTAGCTCGAGGTGTACAGCGACGGGTTCGACAGGATTGTCAGTGGCTGACCTCGCTAGGAGAGGCGAGGAGGAAGCGCAACGGTTTCGCCCGCCACATCGATGGCGACCTTGCCGCGCAGGGCGTACGACCGCCGGTTCTCCAGGAGCTCGTGAGCCTCGCCTATTCGCGCCAGCGGAAGTGTCGCGCCGATGACCGGCTTCACCAGACCGCGCTCGACCAGCCTGGTCAGCGCGTCCAGTTTTCCCCGGTTCTGGCGGGTGAAGACGAAGTGATAGGCGGCGTTGCGGCCCCACGCCTCGATGAGGTTCTGCGGCTGCGCGATGTCGACGATGCTGACGACGCGTCCTGAGTCGGCGAGCGTCAGCGGGCTTCGGGTGAGCGCATCGCCACCGATCGTGTCGAAGACGACATCGACCCCGTCGCCTCGCGTCAGCTCGGCCACGGCGTCGACGTAGTCCGTGGACGTGTAGTCGATAACCGCATCCGCTCCGAGAGACCGCACGAACTCATGGTCGCCGGCCTTCGCGGTGGTGATCACTCGGGCGCCGATCGCCGTCGCGACCTGGATCGCGATCGTGCCGACACCACCCGTGCCGCCATGGATGAGGACCGTCTCCCCCACGCTGAGCTGAGCTCGTGTCACAAGGGACTCCCACACCGTTCCGCCGACCAGGGTCAGGCTCGCCGCGTCCAGGTGGCTGAGGTTCTCCGGTTTGCGGCCGACGAGGCCGACGTCGGCGACGTGCTGTTCGGCGTAGGAGCCGGGGCCGCCGAATATCTGCGGTGTGTAGTACACCGCGTCGCCGGCGCGGAACTCGGATACGTGGGATCCGACGTCCTCGACCACACCGGAGATGTCGTGCCCGATGATCGCCGGGAGTGGCACCTGATCCACGTAGTCCCCTCGACGGATCTGATAGTCGAGCGGGTTGACGGCGGTCGCATGGACGCGCACCCGCACTTGGCGCGGTCCCACGTGCGGTACCGAGACCTCGCGCAGTTCGAACGCATCGGCCCCTCCGAAACGGGCGAGCACAACGGCCTTCATCAGATCAGTCATCGGTGTTCCTCGTCGTTGGTTCTGGGTCGTGAGACGCTCGCGACGGGGTCACGTCGCATCTGCGCTAATGCGATCCGGGGTCGGTCATGATCTCCACCATGGCCGCTCCCGGGTGGTCGAGTGCTTCTGCGATGACGGAGTGGAGGTCGGCCGGATCGGTGACACGCCGGCCGTAGGCGCCGCAGTCGCGGGCCAGCGCTGAGAAGTCGGGATTCAGCAGCGACGTCTGCCACACCGCGTACTCGGCGCTGCGCTGCTCTTCGCTGATCTTGGCGAGTTCGCCGTTGTTGAGCAGGATATGGGTGATGTTCATGCCGTACTTCACAGCCGTGGTGAGTTCGGCGAGGTACTGGCCGAAACCACCGTCGCCGGTGATGGCGACGACAGGACGGTCCGGGGCCGCTGCCCATGCTCCCAAGGCGGCCGGGAAGCCGAAGCCTATCGAACCGAGGTAACCCGACATCAGAACGGCCTGTGACGTGGGTTCGAAGTATCGGCCGAACGAGTAGGCGTGGTTGCCCACATCGACGGTCATGACCGCGTTCTCGGGCGCCAGCCCGTTCAGTTCGTGGAAGACCGTCGCGGCGGACACCCGGCCGTCCTTCGGCGCGACAGCCGCGCGTCGGGCCTTCTCGGTGCGCCACACCGCCCAGCGCTCGGCGATCTCCGGTCGTTGGTCGACGATCTCCTGGTGCACGCGCAGACCCTCGGCCAATGCGGTGGCGGTGACACCGACATCGCCGAGCACCGGCACCGCCACGGGCCCGAACCGGCCGAGCATCAGCGGATCGGTGTCGACCTGCACCGTCGGCTTGAAAGGCGAGATACCGCTGTGGTTCGAGAACGATGCACCGAACACCAGCAGGAAGTCGGCCTTGTTCATCATCCAGGAGGCCCCCGGTGTTCCAGAACGTCCCAGGACGCCGCACGCCAGTGGATGCTTGTCGGAAATCTGCCCTTTGGCTTTGAAGGTCGTCAGGATGGGGGCGTTCAACTGCTCGGCAAGTGAAACCACCTGTGTCATATCTGCTTTGGCTCCCGCGCCAACCACGACGACCGGCCGGGTGGCGGCTGCGACGCAGGCGAGAGCCTCCCCGAGCGCATGTGCGGGTGGGCCGACGCGAAGGTCAGGCATCCGCCCCGTGGGGCCGGAGGCGGGTTGTCGCGGCGCCCCGAGCACCTGCACCTCGTCGGGCAGCACGAGGTGACCGACTCCGCGGCCGAGAACGGCGTGCTTGAGCGCCATCGTCATCAGTTCGGCGTGGTCGGATCCCGAGCGGACCAGAGCCGAGTAGGTGGAGACGTCGGCGAACGCCGCGAGCAGATCGATGTCCTGGAAGGCGCCTTTGCCGGCGACAGACGAATCCACATTGCCCGAGAGGGCCAGTACCGGTGCGCGGTCGGCCTTCGCGTCGTACAGACCGGTCAGCAGGTTCGTGGAACCGGGCCCCGCGATGCCGAAGCACGCGGCGGGCCTGCCAGTCAGCTTGCCGTAGGCCGATGCCGCGAAGGCCGCCGCCCCCTCGTGACGAATGCCGAAATATCGGAGCTTGCCTTCGGTCTCGGCGCGGTGCATCGCCTCCGCCATGCCCAGATTCGAGTGCCCGACCATTCCGAACACCGTGTCGACTCCCCAGTTGATCATGGTCTCGACCAGCACGTCGCTCACCGTGCGGACGTGTGGCGCGGGTACCGTCGTGCCCACGTAAACCCCGTCCGCGCGAACCTCGACAGGGTAGGTCGGGACGTTGAAATCGGGCCCGCCTGCGGCCTCACCGGTCAACGGGTCGAAATCGAAGCCGTGCCAGGGGCACCGAATCATCCCGTTCTCGACGGTGCCCTGTCCCAGCGGCCCACCTTGATGCGGGCAGCGGTTGTCGATGGCGCCGTACTCGCCGCCCAGTTTCGTGAGTGCGACTGATTTCAGGCCGACGGCGCATACCCTCACCTCGCCCTCATCGAGCGAGTCCAGGTCGCTCGCTCTGTACCACTGCGTGTCCTGGTCGCCGCGGTGTTCTCCGGAACTCACAGCGGCACCACTCCTGCGTAGGGGACTCCGCTGAGATAGGCGAAGTCGCGGTCGAACGTGACGAGGTCGTCGAGTTCGAAGTCGGCGAGGCGTCGGTGACCGCATGCCCTGGCGAGAATCGCCATCAGCTCGACGGTGGATTGCAGAAAGCGGTGCAGCCGTTGCGCGGCGAGTTGCACGGGCAACCGGTCGCGTAGGTGGGGCTGCTGCGTGGCGATCCCCACCGGACAGGCGTTGGTGTGGCATGCACGCATGCCGACGCATCCGATGGCCTGAAGTGCCGAATTGGACAAATCCGACGGCGTCTGCGCCCAGCGCCAGTGCCTTAACCATGTCTGCCGCGGTACGAATCCCACCGGTGACGGCCAGGGTGACGTGGTGAGCAGCGGACGCGGTCAGGTGTCGCCGCGCCCTGGCGAGTGCCGGGATCGTCGGAACGGAGATGTTGTCGCGGAACAGAATTGGTGCCGCTCCTGTACCACCGCCGCGCCCATCAAGGATGATGTAATCGACACCGATCGTCAGCGCCGCGTCGATGTCGCGTTCGATATGCTGCGCACTCATCTTGTAGCCGACGGGAATTCCTCCGGACACCTCGCGGACCCGCGCGGCGAAATCGCGGAACTGATCGAGCGAGGTCCAATCGGGAAACCGGGCGGGCGAGATCGCGGGGGCGCCCACCGGCAGTCCCCGCACCTCGGCGATCTTTCCGGTCACCTTGTCTCCGGGAAGATGGCCGCCGGTCCCGGTTTTGGCGCCCTGGCCGCCCTTGAAGTGAAACGCCTGCACCTTGTCCAGATGCCCGAAGTTCCACCCGAAGCGGGCCGAGGCGAGCTCATAGAGGTATCGCGAGTTGTGCTGTTGCTCTGCGGGAAGCATGCCGCCTTCGCCGGAACAGATTCCGGTGCCGGCCAGCTGCGCCCCTGCGGACAGGGCGACCTTGGCTTCCTCCGAGAGCGCTCCGAAACTCATGTCGCTGACGAACAGCGGAATGTCGAGGACCAGTGGACGTCTGGCCGCCGGCCCGATGACGGTCTCGGTGGTGACCGGCTCTTCCTCCAGCAGCGGCTTTCGCGCCAGTTGTCCGGTCACCAGCTGGATCGACTCCCACTTCGGCAACTGATCCCTGGGCACGCCCATGGCCGCCATCGGTCCGTGGTGGCCGACTCCGTCCAGACCGCGTGCGGCGAGTTCGTGAATCTGGGTGACGAACGGCTCGTCGGCGGAGTCGACCGGCTTGATCCAGCGGCCCTGGTAGCCGTCATCGAAATATGCCATCGGATCGGCTCGCCGGAACTCCGCGACCGACGACTCGTCGAGGTACACGGCGCCGTCCGACACCCAGGCGGGAAACTTGGTGAGCGCTACCGCCGAGTTCACGGGTGACACGCCCGTCTCGGAGTCGTAGCGCCAGCCGTGCACGCCGCACACGACCAGGTCGCCCTCCACACGCCCGTCACCCAGCAGTGCGCCCCGGTGCGGGCACCGTCCATAGAGGGCCGACACGCTCTCACCCCGGCGGATGAGGATGACGTCCACACCGCCAACCGAGACGGGATGCGGTTGGTCGGATGCCAGGTCGTCGAAGCGCGCCACTCGCAGTGCGTTCGTCGTACCGGTCATCGCGACGACACTTTGTGCGCCCAACGGTCGGGGTCGCTCTCGAGGACGCCCCGGTCCCAGCCCATCAACTCCGCGGCCACGCCGTAGGTGAACTCGAGGAAGTCCATCACCGCTGCGTCCGGGTCCTTCGCCTGGCGTGCAACCTCGTACGGCAACAGGAACTGCCGCAACCCGGCGTCGTAGAAGACGCCGGCGGGACGACCGGCGGCGTCGGCAAACCCGGCCGGCTCTGGATAGGCGTAGGAGTAGAACGCACCCTCGGCCGCACCGCCGGGCCAGAATCCGCAACTACTCAGCTCGTGCGAATAGCCCTCCTCCATCACCCAGTCCCCACAGTTCGGCACCCCTCCGGGGTGGCGGGGCGCCAAGCGACCGGAGAATCGGGTACACGCCAGATCGAAAGATCCCCAGAAGAAGTGCACCGGGCTCACCTTGCCGATGAACCGGGCACGGAACCGGGCGAGTACCCGGTCGGCCTGCACCAGCTGCCGCCAGAATTCGTTGGCTGCGGTGGGGTCGTAGCCGGCGTGCGTGTCCTCGACGAAGGGGATGGCGGGGTGTACTTCGTTGGGTCCGTTCGAGATCTGCACGGCGATGCCCAGGCTGCTGAGCGTGTCCAGCACAGCGTGGTGGAAGCGCGCTACGGAGGTGTCCCGCAGATCTATGGTGGCGGCGCCGCCATCGCTCACTCGCACGGCCAGTACGTGGTCGACGAAGTCGAACTCCATGTCGAATGAGTCGGTGCCGACGGGGATCGCCGACGTCGTCAATCCACGCGGCGACACGTAGAGCGGCACCTGCCACCAGTGGTTGAGCAGCGGCGCGTGGGCCAGTCGTACCTTGCCTACGATCTGGGTCCACATGTGCAGCGATCTGCGCGTCGGTTCCCAGTCGTCGACACGTAGCGCCGGCCAGCCCTCCTTCGCTCGGGTGTCGGTCATTCGAACCTCGCTGTCGTCGTGCCGATTCGGCTCCGGCTGTGTTCGGTGGGGATGACGCCGAATCGTCCTGCCCGGAAGTCCTCGCGGGCTTGGACGATTTCTGCGGCGGTGTTCATGACGAACGGTCCCGCATGAACCATGGGTTCTCGGATCGGACGGCCGCCGAGGAGCAGGACTTCCAGGTTCGGCTCTGCGGCGGGTTGGCTCCGCTGGGCGGCCAGGGTCAGTGCGTTTCCGGCGCCGAACACGGTGAGTTGGCCCTTGTCGATCGGTTGTGCCGCTGTGCCGATGGTGCCGTTGCCGGCGAGCGCATAGACCAGGCAGTTGTAGTCGGTCTGCCATGGCACCGTGAGGCGCGCACCAGGGCTGACGGTCGCGTGCACGACGGTGATCGGTGTGTAGGTCGTCCCGGGTCCGGTATGACCGGCGATGTCTCCGGCGATGATTCGTAGTAGCGCGCCGCCGTCGGCCGAGGACAGCAGCCGGGCTTGATCGGCCCGGATGTCTTGGTATCGCGGCGGAGCGAACTTGCTGGCGCGCGGCAGGTTCACCCACAGTTGGACGCCGTGGAACAGTCCGCCGGAGACCACGAGGTGCTCCGGTGGCTTCTCGATGTGGAGAATTCCGCTGCCGGCGGTCATCCACTGGGTGTCGCCGTTGGAGATTGTTCCGCCGCCGCCGTGGGAGTCAGTGTGTTCGAACGTGCCGTCGATGATGTAGGTGACGGTCTCGAACCCCCGGTGAGGATGCCATGGGGTGCCGCTGGGTTCACCCGGCGCCCATTCGATCTCGCCTATCTGGTCCATGTGGATGAACGGGTCCAGGTCGGAGTGCGACACCCCGGCGAATGCGCGCCGCACGGGGAACCCGTCCCCCTCCAGCCCGACCGGTGCGGTGGTGACCGATCGCATCGGCCGTTGCGTGCCGGTGGCGGGATCAGGGACGGGGATCCGAGGCAACGTGAGCGTGTCGGCAGTGATGGCTGGCATGGTGTGCTTCCTGTCAGTTCGGTGAACGGCGTGGGGATGGACGACGTAGAGGGCGAGCTGCGTGTTCTGTCATCGATTTCGCACGTGGTCGACGACGAAATCGGCGGCCGTCTCGGCCATGCCGTTGACGGCGTACGCGCTGTGGGCGCCGCGATCGAGGCCGCCGCGCGGTTCGCAGACCGGGTCCCGAGGGGCGCAGAGATCGATGGTCCTGTCCTCAAAGGCGGGGCCGGTCTCGATCGGAGGCGCGTCATGCTGGAGCAGTCTCAGTACTCCCGGTGACGGTTTACCGAAAAGCACCACCGCGGTGACGTTCTCGACGACGTTCGGAGGGAGGGCGGTCAGGGCGTATCCGGCGGGCACGGTCTCGCTGGTGACGTAGCCGCTCACGGCGGCGCCCTGAGAGTAGCCGCCGACGACGATCTCGGTGGTGGGGCAATTGGCCGCCAGATGACGCAGGTGGTTGCCGGCATCAAGGATGCCTTCGACGGCGCGACCGAACTCGAGGGATGCCGGATAGTTGACGGGATGGATCCCCACAGTGCGGTCGGGTAGCCGTTGGCGTAGCGCTTCGATGAAGGGCTCACCGACCTTGCCCACGCCCGGGCTCTCGAAGGTGCCGCGCGCAAAGACAACCTCGACATCGTCGCAGTCGGCGCTGGAGAAGGCCGTCGGCTCCCCGTTTGCCTGCCCCGGGGGGGCGCAGATGAACAGCGCAGCCACCGCCGCGCCGACGGCCATCGCGTAGAGCGGCCGGCGAGTCGCGCGATTCGATCGCACCGCCGGTGATGTCGAAGGTGTCCAGCTCTTCATGATCACTGCGTCCTCGTGTTTCGTGACGGTTCCGCTGCCCCTGGTCATCGGTGTCCGAACTACAACGCGTCCTGGTGAACCCGCGCATACCCGCGGTCGGCGGCGACGGCAGCCAACAGGACGCGCAGCCGGGATCGGCCGCGGTGGATTCGCGACATGACGGTGCCCAGCGGCGCGCACATGATCGCGCCGATCTCCTTGCAGGTGAGGCCCTGAACGTCGGCGTAGTACACCGCCATCCGAAACTCGACGGGCAAGGCATCCAGTGCGTGCCTGATGTCGTCGTCGGGCAACAACGCCAACACCTCCACCTCCGCGGAGCGCAGTGTTCTCGGCGAGCGCTCGGCGTCGGCTACCAGTTCCCAGTGGGAGTTCGTGTCGATGGGCAGCTCGGTCGGCCGGCGCACCCGCTTGCGGTAACCGCTGATGTAGAGATTCGTTTGGATGCGAAAGAGCCACCCCGTCAGATTGGTTCCTTGCCGGAAGGTCCTGAACTTCGCGTACGCCCGCACCATGGCCTCCTGCACCAGATCTTCGGCGTCGGCGCGCTGCAGGGTCATCCGCACGGCCCCCACGAAGAGTGTGTCCAGGAGCGGGACCACGTCGCGCTCGAAACGGGCTGACAGTTCGACGTCGGTCTCGCCTGGGACCGGGGCGGGTTGTTCTTTGGTCTCTTGTATAACAACGCTTTCGATGCTGATCACGACGATTCCCTAGTTCTCTTCGGTCAGCATGAGCACCGGCCTCCCGGTCGCTGGCGCGAGGCGGTTCTGCAGTGCGACGATCGCCCGCATCGGCCGTAGATGGATCGACAGCGAAGCGACCTTGCCCTCGGCGTTGATGCCGATCAAATCAATGCCGTCGAGCTCCGTTGTGCCGATCTTGACGTTCGTGACGACTGCGAAATGTCCATCCCCCGGGATGATGTGGGTGACGGTGAACTCGTCGAAGACATCGAGAATCTGAGACACCACCTTCGCGACCTGTTCGCGGCCGACCACAGGATCGGTGTCGATGGGGCTCTCGAGGATCACATACTCGGCTAGTTGAGCTGCTGCGCTTGTGGCATCGCCCGCTCGCAGAGCCGCCAAGAATGCCGATAGTCCCGCTGGAATCTCTGCCACAGTCGTTGACTTTCCGTTGTTTTCCAGGGGCGCTGAAGCTCTGCGTACCGCGGGTCGAGTCGGCGGAACCGGCTTCTCCGTGCCATCAGGTTCGCAGCGCCGACGCCACCTTCGCGTCGGTGAAAGTCCCTTACATGGTCACCGGCCGCCACAGTCGCGGCGGCCTCATCGGTGTGCGGTCTGTCAGCGCACTTCCTGGAACACGATCGCCAGAACGCTGTCGATGTATGCGGGTTCGAGTGGCATCGCGTGAATGAGCCGGTACTCGACGACCCCGTACAGCAGGTCGCGCATCGTCTGCCAGTCGGCGTCGGCGCGCATCTCACCTCGCTGGTGCGCCAGGGCGTAACGGGCGCGGAAGTCGTCGATGTTCGGTTCGATGATCCGCTGGAAGAGGTCGCGCAGCAGGTCGGGGTCGGACTGGCCGGCGGCGATCAGACACCGATACGCCGGTCCGAAGCCGGTGGTCGTGATCAAGTCCAAGATCGCTGTCAGCTGGGTCCGGATGTCGGCGACGATGTCGCCGGTGTCGGGGATCGCAACGACGGTGCCGAGGCTTTCGGTTGCAGCGTCGAGTATCACCGCACCTTTGGATGGCCACCAGCGGTAGATCGTCTGCTTGCTCACGCCTGCCCGCCTGGCGATCGCTTCGATCGAGATGTCGTCGTACCCGAGCTCGCCGATCATCGAGATGGACGCGTCGAGGATGGCACGACGCGATTGCTCGCTGCGGTTTGCAGGCATATCGCGAACCGTAGCGAACCGCGTCTACGCAAAGCAATACGGTGCGGTCCGTATTGACGTAACGCGGGCCGTCTCATATCGTCTCGGTAGCCGGCGCGGCGCTCCCGGCCAAGGCTCGGACCCCCGCTCAGCACGGCTCGGCGCCACTCAGGAGGAAGCCAGCCCGTGTCTGTCGAAAGGGTCGATTCGGAAGAAGGGACTGCGGCCGCGCAACTCGTGTTGGAGCAGCCGCCGATACCGGGGAAGGGCGGGCTCCCCGGTGCCCGGACTTATCACAGCGGCGGCGGCCTGCTGGGTCGACAGGCAGAACGTGAAGCGATCGGCCGACTCCTGGCCGAGGCGCTCGAGGGGCGCAGCGGGGTGCTCGTGGTGCGCGGGGAGGCGGGCATCGGTAAATCTGCGTTACTGCAGCACGCCCGCGATACCGCGGTCTCCCTGGGTATCCGGGTGGAATCGTCAGTCGGCGTGGAATCGGAGACGCAGTTCGCGTTCGCCGGCCTGCATCAGCTGTGCGCTCCGCTACTCGACCGCGCAGAGACGCTGCCAGTACCGCAGCAGACCGCCCTCGACATCGCATTGGGCCGCCAGGCCGGCGCGGCGCCCGACCGGTTCCTGGTCGGACTCGCCGTCCTCAACCTGCTCGCAGAGGAGGGGCCGATGCTGTGCGTCGTCGACGATGCACAGTGGCTGGACCAGGCGTCCGCGGAGGTTCTCGCGTTCGTGGCGCGAAGGGTGGCGGCCGAGCGGCTGGTGCTGGTGTTCGGGGTGCGCGACCCGTGCGAAAGCGGCGGAAACCGATTCGATGGGCTGCCCGAGATGCGCCTGGACGGGCTGAGGGACGCCGATGCCCAGGTGTTGCTGACCATGGCCGGTCGCGCACCGCTTGATCGGGGGGTCCGCGACCGCATCATCGCCGAAGCGCGCGGCAACCCGTTGGCGCTGTTGGAGCTGCCCAGCGGCGTGCAGTTTGCTTGGGGTTTCGAACGCCCCGACGTCATGAGCGTCCCACGCCGCATCGAGGACAGCTTTCAACGGCGATCGAGCAACCTCCCGGCCGAGACGCAACAGTTGATGTTGGTGGCTGCTTCCGAGCCGACCGGCGACGCGGTCCTGCTCTGGCGGGCGACCGATTACCTCGGGATCGACCGCGAGGCCGCCGCACCCGCGGAATCCGCAGGGCTACTCGAGATCGACACCCGTGTTCGGTTTCGCCATCCGTTGGTGCGCTCAGCGGTCTATCGCGCCGCCACGCCACCGGAGCACCGTCGAGCCCACCAGGCCCTGGCTGCCGCCACCGACCCGTTGGCCGACCCGGACCGCCGCGCTTGGCACCGCGCGCAGTCGGTGCTGGGCACTGACGAAGGAGCCGCCGCGGACCTGGAGCGTTCGGCCGATCGCGCATTGGCCCGCGGCGGGTTCTGCGCCGCGGCCGCGTTTCTCCGGCGTGCGACCGATCTGACGCCAGAGCCTGCGCAGCGGGCGCGACGCGCATTGGATGCTGCCCACGCCAAGCACTGTGCGGGTGCGCCCGAAGCTGCCCTGGAACTGTTGGAGAGTGTGGACGGCGGGCAACTGGACGCTTTGCAACGCGCCCGTCTGGAACTGCTCCGCGCCCAGATCGCATTTGCCCTCGGCCGTGGTGGCGAGATCCCGGGGATGCTGCTGGCCGCCGCTCGGATGCTGGCTCCGCTGGATCCCGCGCTCGCGTGTGAAACCTACCTGCAGGCGTTCGACGCGGCGACCATCACCGGGAGTTCGGGCGTCGAACCCGGCCTGCCCGAGATCGCCGAAGCCGTCAGTGCCGCAGCACCGGCGCCGCGTGGACCGGCGGATCTGCTGCTCGGCGGGCTGGCGGCCGTCCACGCCGATGGTTTCGAATCCGGTGCACCCATCCTCAGACGGGCCCTGCACGCGTTCCGGGATCACGAGTTCTCGGTCGCGACCGTCCGGGCCGGCGACGCCGGCAACTGGCTGTCACTGGCCGCACGGACCTCGATAGCACTGTTCGAGGACGAACTGGCCATCGTGTTGGCCGACCGCCACGTGCGACAAGCGCGCGAAGCCGGTGCCCTCGCCACGCTACCCACTGCGCTGATCGTCTCGGCGTTCGCGCGGGTCTACACCGGTGAGCTTGCTCTCGCCGCCGAGTTGTCGGACGAGGCTGCTGCGATATCGCAAGTGTCTGGCGCGATGCCCATGGGCTACGCCCAAACGTATCTGGATGCCTGGCGCGGAATCGATTCGGAGGCGACCGCTCGCGCTCACACCCGTGACTGCGAGACGACAGAACGCTCGCGGGGTGTCGAAGCCACGGTGTCCCTGATCGCATCGGCGGTCTTACACAACGGCCGGGGCAACTATCCCGCGGCACAGGAGGCCGCTGCCTGTGCAAGTGATTCGTACGAACCGGGGATCAGGGGGCTGGCGCTGTACGAACTGGTCGAGGCGGCCGCCCGCGCCGGCGATCCGGAATCCGCCTCTCGCGCAATGAAAGAACTCAGCACGAGAGCCCATGTCAGCGGTACCGATTGGGCGCTCGGTGTTGCTGCGCGTTCTCGAGCGTTGACCAGCACCGGCGTGGAGGCGGAACTGCACTACCGCGAAGCGGTCGAGCGACTGCGAAATACCCGGATGCGCGCCTTCCTCGCCCGCACCCACCTCGTCTTCGGCGAGTGGCTACGGCGGGAAGGCCGCCGCCACGACGCACGCGAACAACTCCGCACCGCGCACGGGCTGCTGGCTGGCATGGGCGCAGAGCCGTTCGCCGCACGCGCCGCCCGCGAGCTACGTGCCACCGGCGAGCATCCGCGCAAACGGACCGCCCAACCCACCGACGCGCTCACCGCCCAAGAACTGACCATCGCACGACTCGTCGCGACCGGCGCGACCTCCCGTGAGGTCGGTGCGCAACTCTTCCTGAGCCCGCGCACGATCGAGGCCCACCTGCGAAACATCTTCCGAAAACTAGGGATCACCTCGCGCCGACAACTCAAGGAGCTGCCACCGCCCTGACCTGACCGGACCTGACGCCCATCGAACATGCCCTCCCAGAGCACATCCGGCCAGCACGCTACCGACGCCCGTCGACCCCAGCCGCCGTGATCGCCATGGCGTGCGAGCCTGCGCCCATCTCGTCGGCGATCGACACCACCAGTCCACCGAGCATGAACGCCGCGATGACTGCCGCCAGTGCTCCCGTGCTCAGTGACGGAATCCGCCGCCGCCAGCCCTCGGCGTGCCCGCCGCCGTGGTGGTACTCATGGGTCAGCGCATGGCCTTTACCCCGTTGCAGCAGATACCGATTCACCGGATACGCCGCGATGAACGCCGCACTCAGCGCGATCGACATGCCCACCCAGAACACGACGTTGACCAGGCCGGCGTTCATCGCCCCGGGGATCAGCGCCATCACGGCGTTGTCGACGATCTCCATCGTCAGGATCGACAGCGTGTCCGCGGCGAGCACCACACTGAGCGCCGTTCCCAGCGCCAGCCCGGCTTTCAGCAGCGGCAGGGTCGACAGCGAATAGCCGAACAGGAACGCCAGCGCGACGGCGAGCGCGATCGTCGCGACATTGCTCAATCCCAAAGCGGTGCCGATCATCAATCCGACGATCTCACCGATCGCGCACCCGGTGAGGCAGTGCAGCGTCGCGCTGGCGGCCATGGTGTTGACGCCGCCCATGTCGTGGCCCGTGTGGTCATGGTGTTCGTTCATAGCTGTAACTATACCCCCGGGGGGTATATGTGTCAGCCCCTGAGTGTCTCCTCGGCGGCGGCGTTCCGTGCTCCGTCCCCATCGGACGTACCTTTGGGCTGACGCACGCGCCGACAGGAGCACACATGTCCATCAAGCTGATCAATCCGCCAGGACTTCCGACCGTCGACATCTACCGGCAGGTCTCGGTCGCGTCCGGCTCCCGGCTCGTGTTCCTTGCCGGCCAGGTCGCGCGCACCGCCGACGGCGGCATGGTCGGTGAAGGCGACCTCGCCGCGCAGGTCGAACAGTGCTACCTCAACGTCGGCGCGGCATTGTCGGCGGCGGGGGCGACCTTCGACGACGTCGCCAAACTGACCGTCTACCTCGTCGACTGGTCGCCCGACAAGATGGCAGCCTTCGCCGACGGTGTGGCCCGGGCGTCGGCCACACTCGGTATCACCACGCTGCCCCCACTCACCGGCATCGGCGTGGCTGCCCTCGCCGAACCCGACATGCTCGTCGAGGTCGAAGCCATCGCCGTAATCGATTAGCGCCGAGGCTATCCCGCCCCGATCAGCGCCGCCGCGTCCAGGGACAGCACCAGCGCCGGCCGCGGGTACCGCAGCTCTGCGCACGCGTCTTCGACGGCCAGTTGAAGTTGGTGCACGCCGTCGCGCAACTCCGCCGCCTCCGCGCCGCATCGACCGAACCCGGACAGGCACGCCCGGGTCATGATCACCCCGTGCGCACGCCTCAGCCGCGCCATCTGCTCGATCATCGTGCGCACGGCGGCACCCGCGACTCCCCCGTCCATGTCGTCGCCGAGCACCCGGCAGCGCAGTCCGACGACGTCGAGCCGTGCCATTCCCACCACCGACGCCGCCAACCGCTCCCCCGTCGCCTCGGTCACGTCGACCACCACGCGCGGCGTCGCTGCCTGCCGATTGGCGATAAGCATGACGTCCGACCAGGTGCTGATCACGTACCGCCCGACCGCCGCGGCCATCGCGGCCTCGACCGTCGCCGCATCCGAGCACTGCGCCGCCACCCGCGCCGCGGGTAGTCCGGCCTCGAGCGCCAGGCGCAACTGCTCGGCCCCCGACACGTCGACACCGACCCCGCGTCGCCGCACCCACTCGGCCACCGACGCGGTGGTGAGCAATTCGGCGGGCACCTGCAGCGGCGTGCCCCGCAGGGCGCGATGGCACATGGCGTACCGGGGCAGTGCTTGCGAGCGGCGGAATCGGTTCATGCCGACGATCCTGACCGTGCCGTCTGACACGCCACTGGGCGCGACCTGTCAACCTGCCCAGCGCACCGCTGGGCGCCGAAATCTGTAAAGGTCGGTCCGACCACCGTCAAGAAACCGTCAAGATCCCGGCCATGCCTCTGAACAGCGCCGATGCTGGTCCACGGCCACCGAGAGCCGGTGGCCGTAAACGGGAGACGGAATGTCTGTTGTCGTGTACGTCGCGTTGACGGCGGCGATCTTCGCACTGCTGGGTCTGGTGCAGAAGTGGGCCGAACGTCTGTGATCGAGAACATCGTCGGCGTGATCCTCGCTGCCACCATCGCGGTCTTCGTTTTCGCCGCCCTGCTGTTCCCCGAGAGGTTCTGAGTGGACACCACCACCGCGGGGGTACTTTTCCTCGCCTCCCTCGTCGTCGGACTCGCAGCCGTCCACGTACCGCTGGGCGACTACATGTACCGCGTCTACTCCTCCGAAAAGCACTGGCGCGGAGAACGTGCGATCTATCGCCTGATCGGCGCCGACCCGCGAGCCGAACAGAGCTGGGGCGGCTACGCCCGCAGCGTGCTGGCGTTCTCGGCCGTCAGCCTGCTGTTCCTGTTCGGACTGCAACTGCTGCAGGGCAGACTTCCGCTGCACCTCGACGAGCCGGGCACCGAGATGACGCCCGCCCTGGCCTGGAACACCGCGGTCAGCTTCGTCACCAACACGAACTGGCAGGCCTACTCCGGTGAATCCACCCAGGGCCACCTCGTCCAGATGGCCGGGCTGGCCGTGCAGAATTTCGTCTCCGCGGCAGTCGGTATGGCGGTCGCGATGGCGTTCGTCCGCGGGCTGGCCCGGCGCAACACCGGCGAGCTGGGCAACTTCTGGGTCGACCTGGTCCGCGGTAGTCTCCGAATCCTGTTGCCCATCAGCATCATCGGCGCAGTCATCCTGGTCGCCGGCGGTGTCATCCAGAACTTCACGGTGCACGACCAGGTGGTGACCACGCTCGCCGGCGCCCAGCAGACCATCCCCGGCGGCCCCGTCGCCGGCCAGGAAGCCATCAAACTGCTCGGCACCAACGGCGGCGGCTTCTTCAACGCCAACTCCGCGCACCCCTTCGAGAATCCGACGGCATGGACCAACTGGGTGGAGATCTTCCTGCTGTCCTGCATCGCATTCTCGATGCCGCGCACCTTCGGGCGGATGGTCGGCAATGGCACGAAGGGCCGCAACCAAGGACTAGCGATCGTCGCGGCGATGGGCCTGATCGCCACCGCCAGTGTCTCGCTGATGCTGCTGTTCCAGCTGCAAGCCCACGGCACCGTGCCCACTGCGGCGGGCTCGGCGATGGAGGGCGTCGAACAGCGCTTCGGCGTGGCCGATTCCGCGGTGTTCGCCGACCTCACGACACTGACCTCCACCGGCGCGGTCAACTCGTTCCACGACTCGTACACCAGCCTCGGTGGGCTGATGACGATGTTCAACATGCAACTCGGCGAGGTGGCGCCCGGCGGTGTCGGCTCCGGCCTCTACGGCATGCTCATCCTGGCCGTCATCACGGTGTTCGTCGCCGGTCTGATGGTCGGCCGCACCCCGGAATATCTCGGCAAGAAGATCACCCCGCGGGAGATCAAGCTCGCTGCAGCGTATTTCCTCGTCACACCGCTGATCGTGCTCACCGGCACCGCAGTCGCGATGGCGTTGCCCGGTCAGCGCGCAAGCATGCTCAACACCGGACCGCACGGTCTGTCCGAGGTGCTGTACGCCTTCACCTCGGCCGCCAACAACAACGGGTCCGCCTTCGCCGGCATCTCGGTCAACACCGAGTGGTACAACACCGCACTGGGGTTGGCGATGCTGTTCGGCCGGTTCCTCCCGATCATCCTGGTCCTCGCGCTGGCCGCTTCATTCGCCCGCCAGGGCACCACACCGGCGTCGATCGGCACACTGCCCACGCACCGGCCGCAGTTCGTCGGCATGGTTGCCGGCGTCACCCTGATCCTCGTCGCCCTGACCTTCCTGCCCATGCTCGCGCTGGGTCCCCTCGCTGAGGGAATCCATTCATGACCGTCACCGCTGTCGCGGCACGCACCACCGTCGCCGAATCCGAAGCCTCCAAAAGCATCCGGGGCGGCTTACTCGACCCGAGAATGCTGCTGCGTTCGCTGCCCGCAGCGCTGCGCAAGCTCGACCCGCGCACCCTGTGGCGCAACCCGGTCATGTTCATCGTCGAGATCGGGGCGGTGTGGAGTACGGTCCTGGCCGTCACCGGACCCAGCTGGTTCGGCTGGCTCATCGTGGTCTGGCTGTGGCTGACCATCGTCTTCGCCAATCTCGCCGAGGCCGTGGCCGAGGGCCGCGGCAAGGCGCAAGCCGAAAGCCTGCGCAGGGCGAAAACGTCCACCACGGCGCGGCGCCTGACCGCCGAGGGGGCCGAAGAGGAGGTCGCCGCACCGCTGCTGCGCCAGGGCGACGTCGTCGTCGTCGAGGCGGGCCAGGTGATACCCGGCGACGGTGACGTCGTCGAAGGCATCGCCTCGGTGGACGAATCGGCCATCACCGGCGAATCTGCGCCCGTCATAAGGGAATCCGGCGGCGACCGCTCGGCCGTCACCGGCGGCACCACCGTGCTGAGCGACCGGATCGTCGTCCGCATCACCCAGAAGCCCGGTGAGAGCTTCATCGACCGGATGATCGCCCTGGTCGAGGGCGCCGACCGGCAGAAGACCCCCAACGAGATCGCGCTCAACATCCTGCTCGCCGCGCTCACGCTGATCTTCGTGTTCGCCGTCGCCACCCTGCAGCCGCTGGCCATCTACTCCAAGGCGAACAACCCCGGTGTGCCCGACACCCTCGCCCTCGACGGCAACGGCATCACCGGCATCGTGATGGTGGCGCTACTGGTATGCCTCATCCCGACGACCATCGGCGCGCTGCTCTCCGCCATCGGAATCGCGGGCATGGACCGCCTGGTCCAGCGCAATGTGCTCGCCATGTCGGGACGCGCGGTCGAGGCAGCGGGCGACGTGAACACCCTGCTGCTCGACAAGACCGGCACCATCACGCTCGGGAACCGGCAAGCGTCGGAGTTCATTGCCCTGCAGGGTGTCTCGGAGGGGCAGCTCGCCGACGCCGCCCAGTTGTCCAGCCTGGCCGACGAAACCCCCGAGGGCCGCTCGATCGTCGTGTACGCCAAACAGCAATACGGGCTGCGCGCCCGCACTCCCGGTGAGCTCACCGACGCGCATTGGGTCGAGTTCAGCGCGGCCACCCGCATGTCCGGTGTCGACCTTCCCGGCCACCAGCTTCGCAAGGGTGCGACGGCGGCGGTGGCCGACTGGGTCCGAAGCCACGGCGGCGACGTGCCCACCGACCTCGGCGACATCGTGGACGCCATCTCCGGCGCCGGTGGGACCCCGCTGGCCGTCGGGGAGATTCGCGACGGATCAGCCCGCCTGCTCGGCGTCATCCACCTCAAGGACGTCGTCAAGCCGGGTATGCGTGACAGGTTCGACGAGATGCGGCGCATGGGCATCCGCACCGTGATGATCACCGGCGACAACCCGTTGACCGCAAAGGCCATCGCCGACGAGGCCGGTGTCGACGACTTCCTCGCCGAAGCGACGCCCGAGGACAAGATGGCGCTCATCAAACGGGAGCAGGCCGGCGGCAAGCTGGTCGCGATGACCGGGGACGGCACCAACGACGCTCCGGCCCTGGCGCAGGCCGACGTCGGAGTCGCCATGAACAGCGGCACGTCGGCGGCCAAGGAGGCCGGCAACATGGTCGACCTCGACTCCGACCCGACGAAGCTCATCGAGATCGTCGAGATCGGTAAGCAGTTGCTGATCACCCGCGGTGCGCTCACGACGTTCTCCATCGCCAACGACATCGCGAAGTACTTCGCGATCATCCCCGCGCTGTTCGTCGGCCTGTTCCCCGGCTTGGACCTGCTCAATGTCATGCGACTGCACAGCCCGCAGTCGGCGATCCTGTCCGCGGTGATCTTCAACGCACTCGTCATCGTGGCGTTGATCCCGCTGGCGCTGCGCGGTGTGCGCTACACCCCGGGCAGCGCCTCGAAACTGTTGAGCCGCAACCTGTCCGTCTACGGTCTCGGCGGCATCGTCGCGCCGTTCATCGGCATCAAACTGATCGACCTCGTCGTCGCCCTCCTCCCGGGAATGTGAGCACTTCAATGTCGCCAATGTCCAGCGTTGTCCGCCAACACGCCGCCGCGCTGCGTGCGCTGCTGGCCTTGACCGTCGTTCTCGGTCTGGCCTACCCCGCCCTCATCTGGTTGATCGCCCAGCTGCCGGGCCTACAGCACAAGGCCGACGGCTCGATCCTCGAATCGGGCGGGAAACCGGTGGGCAGCAGCTTGATCGGCCAGCTCTACACCGACGCCGACGGCGCCCCGCTGCCGCAGTATTTCCAGGGCCGACCGTCCGCGGCGGGCGACGGCTACGACCCGATGGCCACCAGCGCCTCCAACCTCGGACCCGAGGACATCGTCGACACCCCGGATCGCCCCAGCCTGCTGACCACCGTGTGCCAGCGCAGCCGGGCGATCGGCGAGCTCGACGGTGTCAACGGCGGCCGGCCGTTCTGCACCGGTGGCGGTGTCGGCGCTGTGCTGTCGGTGATCGCATCCCCCGCGCCGACGCGGGTGATCAGCGTCAACGAGCCGTGCGACACCACGCCACGCCCGTTCCTCGACACCTACCAGGGGGTGCGTGTCGAGTGCGCCGAACCCGGTGCGGACTACCGCAGCGGCCGCCTCGTCCCCATCCACGGCGCAATCACCGAACCGCAGGTGCCGGCCGACGCCGTGACCGCCAGCGGCAGCGGCCTGGACTCGCACATCTCCCCCGCCTACGCCGAGATCCAGGTCAACCGGGTGGCAGAAGCCCGCGCAATGAGCCCCGACCAGGTGCGCGCACTCGTCGCCGCCCACACCGAGGGCCGCACCCTGGGCTTCCTCGGTGAGCCGACCGTCAACGTGCTCGAACTCAACCTGGCTCTCGACGGGCGATAGCCCGTGCCGAGTTCTGCACCATGGCTGTGAACCGGGCCGATTCACGACCTTGGTGCAGAACTCGGCGGGACGGCCGGGACGCCGGAACGGCGGGAAGGCGGCAAGCACGCGGGTGGATGATGACAAGGTGAGCACGCCGAAACGCGGGGAGCTGCGCATCTACCTCGGCGCAGCGCCCGGCGTCGGGAAGACCTACGCCATGCTCGGTGAAGCGCATCGGCGGCTGGAGCGCGGCACCGATGTGGTGGCCGCGGTGGTCGAGACGCACGGCCGCCACAAAACCGCCGAACTGCTCGACGGCATCGAGGTCATCCCGCCGCGCTACGTCAGCTACCGCGGCACCCGCTTCCCCGAACTCGACGTCGACGCAGTGCTGGCCCGCAGGCCCGAGGTGGTGCTCGTCGACGAACTGGCCCACACCAACACCCCGGGCAGCCGTAACCCGAAACGCTGGCAGGACATCGAGGAACTGCTCGCCGCCGGCATCACCGTGATCTCCACGGTCAACGTCCAACACCTCGAGAGCCTCAACGACGTGGTCACCCGCATCACCGGCATCGAACAGCAGGAGAAGGTGCCCGACGGGGTCGTGCGCGCCGCTGACCAGATCGAGCTGGTCGACATCACACCGGAAGCGTTGCGGCGCAGACTCTCCCACGGCAACGTCTACGCCGCCGAGCGGATCGACGCCGCGCTGAGCAACTACTTCCGGCGCGGCAACCTCACCGCGCTGCGCGAACTGGCGTTGCTCTGGCTGGCCGACCAGGTCGACGCCGCGCTGGCACGCTATCGCTCCGACAACCGGATCACCGACACCTGGGAGGCGCGCGAACGCGTCGTCGTCGCCGTCACCGGCGGACCGGAGTCCGAGACACTCGTGCGTCGTGCGTCGCGCATCGCGTCGCGGTCCAGCGCCGAACTCCTGGTCGTGCATGTCGTGCGCGGGGACGGCCTGGCCGGGCTGTCCGCGCCGCAGATGGGCCGCATCCGTGAACTCGCCGCCAACCTCGGGGCGACGCTGCACACCGTGGTGGGCGATGACGTGCCCGCGGCGCTGCTGGATTTCGCCCGCGAACGCAACGCCACTCAGTTGGTCATCGGGACGTCCCGGCGCTCGCGATGGGCCCGCATCGTCGACGAAGGCATCGGCGCCACCGTCGTCCAGCAGTCCGGCTCCATCGACGTCCATATGGTGACCCACGACGAGGCGCGCCAGGGCGGGCGACGGCCGCTGGCATCCACGCGGGATCGTCACGCCCTGTCGTGGCTCGCCGCGCTCGTCGTCCCAGCCGCGATCTGCGCGATCACCGTGCTGTGGCTCGATCCCGTACTGGGAGTCGCCGGGGAGAGCGCGCTGTTCTTCGTCGGCGTGCTGCTGGTGGCGCTGCTCGGCGGTGTCGCGCCCGCCGCCCTGTCGGCGGTGTTCTCGGGCCTGTTGCTCAACTACTTTCTCATCACCCCCCGGCATACCTTCACCATCGCCGAGCCCGACAGCGCGCTGACGATCGTGGTGCTGCTGGCCGTCGCCGTCGCCGTCGCCGCACTCGTCGACAGCGCCGCGAGCAGGACCCGCGAAGCGCGCCGCGCCTCCCGCGAAGCCGAACTGCTCACCCTGTTCGCGGGCTCGGTCCTGCGCGGCGCCGATCTCACCATGCTGTTGGAGCGGGTCCGCGAGACGTACTCACAGCGCGCCGTCAGCCTGCTGCGGGCCGGTACCGGCATCGTGGCGTGTGTGGGCGAGGATCCGTGTGCCGACGTCGAGACAGCCGACACCGCCATCGAGGTCGGCGACGACGAGTTCTGGCTGTTGATGTCGGGCCGCAGACTGGCCGCCCACGACCGGCGGGTGCTGTCCGCGGTCGCCGGACAGGCCGCCGGATTGGTGCGGCAGCGCGAACTCACCGAAGAGGCGGGACAGGCCGAGGCCATCGCCCGCGCCGACGAATTGCGGCGCGCGCTGCTCTCGGCGGTGAGCCACGATCTGCGGACACCACTGGCCGGAGCCAAGGCAGCGGTCTCCAGCCTGCGCAGCGAGGACGTCGACTTCTCCGCCGAAGACACCGCCGAACTGCTCGCGACCGTCGAGGAGTCCATCGACCAGCTGACCGCACTGGTGGGCAACCTGCTCGACTCGTCGCGGCTGGCGGCCGGTGTGGTGCGACCCGAGCTCCGGCGGGTCTACCTCGAAGAGACGGTGCAGCGGGCGTTGCTCGGGATCAGCAGGGGCACCACCGGATCGGGGCAGCTGGGCATCGACCGGGTCAAGGTCGATGTCGACGACTGCGTGGTGGCCGCCGACGGGGGCCTGCTCGAGCGCGTGCTCGCGAACCTCGTCGACAATGCGTTGCGGTACGCGCCGGACGGCCCGATCCGGGTCACCGCGGGGCGGGTCGGTGACCGCGTGCTCATCGCCGTCGCCGACGAGGGCCCGGGAATCGCGCGGGGCGCCGAGGAGCGGGTGTTCGGTGCGTTCCAGCGCCTCGGCGACCACGACACCAGCAGCGGCGTCGGACTCGGGCTGTCGGTGGCCCGCGGGTTCGTCGAGGCGATGGGCGGCACGGTCACCGCCACCGACACGCCCGGCGGCGGGCTGACCGTCGAGATCGACCTGGCCGCAGCGGATCGCGCATGACCCGCGTGCTGGTGATCGACGACGAACCGCAGATCCTGCGGGCGTTGCGGATCAACCTCTCGGTGCGCGGATACGAGGTGACCACGGCCGCCACCGGCGCCGACGCCCTGCGTTCGGCCGCCGACCACCGGCCCGACGTCGTGATCCTCGATCTGGGCCTGCCCGACATGTCCGGCATCGACGTGCTCGCCGGCCTGCGCGGCTGGCTGAACGCACCGGTGATCGTGCTGTCCGCGCGCACCGACTCCGCCGACAAGGTGGAAGCGCTCGACGCCGGTGCCGACGACTACGTCACCAAACCGTTCGGCATGGACGAGTTCCTGGCTCGGCTGCGCGCCGCGGTGCGCCGCGCGACGGCGACCGGTGACGACGAACCCGTCGTCGAGACCTCGTCGTTCACCGTCGACCTGGCCGCCAAGCGGGTCACCAGGAACGGCGCAGAGGTCCACCTGACGCCCACCGAGTGGGGCATGCTCGAGATGCTGGTGCGAAACCGGGGCAAACTCGTGGGCCGCGAGGAGCTGCTGCGCGAGGTGTGGGGCCCCGCCTACGCGAAGGAAACCCATTATCTGCGTGTGTATCTCGCGCAGTTGCGGCGCAAACTCGAAGACGATCCGTCGCATCCGGTGCATCTGCTGACCGAGGCGGGCATGGGATACCGGTTCCAGCAGTGAGGCCGACGGCACAGGTATAGCGTGCCTGGTATGGGTGCCTACCGAGACCTCTTCGATGCGAGTGTCACTGACCCTTCAGCCTTCTGGGCCGAGGCCGCCAAGGCCGTCACCTGGACGCGGGAGCCGAGCCGGATACTCGACGACTCGAATCCGCCGTTCTATCGCTGGTTCCCCGACGGCGAACTGAACACCTGCGCCAACGCCCTGGACCGCCACGTCGACGCCGGCCGCGGCGAGCAGGCAGCCCTGATCTACGACTCCCCCGTCACGGGCGCCAAGCGCACCTACACCTACCGCGAGCTGCTCGACCAGACGGCGCGCTTCGCCGGTGTCCTGCGCGACCTCGGGGTGGCGAAGGGCGATCGGGTCGTGATCTATCTGCCGATGGTCCCCGAAGCGCTGATCGCCATGCTGGCGTGCGCCCGCCTCGGCGCTGTGCACTCGGTGGTGTTCGGCGGGTTCGCCGGCCACGAACTGGCCGCCCGCATCGACGACGCCCGGCCGACGGTGGTGGTGTCGGCATCCTGCGGGATCGAGCCCACGCGCACCGTCGAATACAAGCCGATGCTCGACGCCGCGCTCGACATGGCCGACCACGCGCCTGCCGCGTGCGTGATCCTGCAGCGCGAACACCATCCGTGCGCGCTGACCGCCGGTCGCGATCACGACTGGGCCGAGCTGCTCGCTCAGGCCGAACCCGTCGAGCCGGTACCGGTGGCCGCAACCGATCCGCTCTACGTGCTCTACACCTCAGGCACCACCGGCAAACCCAAGGGCATCGTCCGCGACAACGGCGGCCATGCCGTCGCGCTGCTGTGGAGCATGCATCACCTCTACGACACCGCCCCGGGCGACGTGTATTGGGCCGCATCGGATGTCGGCTGGGTGGTCGGTCACTCCTACATCGTCTACGCGCCGCTGTTGCTCGGTGCGACGACGGTGATCTACGAGGGCAAACCGGTCGGGACGCCCGACGCCGGCGCGTTCTGGCGGGTGGCCGCCGACCACAAGGTGAAGGTGTTGTTCACCGCGCCGACAGCGATCCGTGCGATCAAGAAGGAGGATCCGGAGGGCCGCCGGATCGCCGACCACGACCTGTCCGCGCTGCGGTACCTGTTCCAGGCCGGCGAGCGGCTCGACCCGGCCACCTACCAGTGGGCCGCCGAGAAGCTCGGGATCCCGGTGATCGACCACTGGTGGCAGACCGAGACGGGCTGGGCCATCGCCGGAGACCCGATGGGTGTGGAGGCGCTCACGGTCAAACCCGGTTCGGCGACGGTACCGATGCCCGGGTACGACGTACGCATCCTGCGCCCGGACGGATCGGAGTGCGGACCGGACGAGGAGGGCGCGATCTGCGTGAAGCTGCCGCTGCCGCCCGGCACCCTGCCCACCCTGTGGGGTGACGACGACCGCTACGTCGCGGCGTATCTGACTGCCTTCCCCGGTTACTACCTGACCGGCGACGGCGGCTACCTCGACGCCGACGGTTATCTGTTCGTGATGGGCCGCACCGACGACGTCATCAACGTCGCCGGGCACCGGATGTCCGCCGGATCGATCGAAGCGGTGCTGGCCACGCACCCCGCGGTCGCCGAATGCGCGGTCATCGGTGTCGCCGACGAGATCAAGGGGCAGGTCCCGCGCGGTTTCGTGGTGCTCAAGACCGGTGCCTCCGCCGAAGGCCTCGAAGAGCAGCTGGTGGCCGCGGTCCGCGACGACATCGGCGCCGTGGCGTGCTTCCGCACCGTCGACATCGTCGCGGCGCTCCCGAAGACCCGGTCGGGCAAGATCCTGCGCAAGACCATGCGCGGGATCGCCGAGGGACGCGACGAGCCGCTACCGTCGACCATCGAGGATCCCGCGGTGCTCGACGCCCTCGAACCGGTGCTGCGGGGCTGAGCCGGGGCGTTTGCTCCGCGATTCACCGGGTACGCCCGGATCTTCCGATTCCCCAGAGAGAGGAAGACCATGGCAACCAACCACCCTGTTGCGGGCCGGACGTCGAAGTACCCCACCGCGCTGCAGAAGGCGGCGCTGGCTGTCGGCGCGGTGTTCCTGCTCGTCGGCATCCTCGGATTCATCCCTGGCATCACGACGAACTACGACACCATGACCTTCGCCAGCCACCACAGCCAGGCGATGCTGCTCGGCATCTTCAACGTGTCGATCCTGCACAACATCGTCCACCTGCTGTTCGGGGTCGCCGGCGTGCTGATGGCGCGCACATGGAACGGTGCGCGGACCTATCTGATCGGCGGCGGCGTCATCTATCTGGTGCTGTTTGTGTACGGCTTGCTGATCGACCACCACAGCAGCGCGAACTTCGTCCCGGTCAACAACGCCGACAACTGGCTGCACCTCGTCCTTGCCGTCGGCATGATCGGCCTGGGTGTCGCCCTGAGCCGCCGGACCGACACCCACGGCGCGGCAGGGGCACCGCGCACGGGTTAGCCGCAGCGCCGCACGGGTACTTCGTCTCTGCTTCAGGCGATGACTACCCGGACCGGATGGAGGCGTAGCGATGGCGAGGAAACCCACGCTCATGGCCGTCCAGGGGGCCGCCCTCATCGTGGGCGCGGGGTTCCTCGTCCTCGGCGCGTTCGGATTCGTGCCCGGTCTGACCGTCCGCCATGACTCGCTGCAGTGGGCAGGGCACGCATCCGATGCCGAACTGTTCGGCATCTTCGCGGTCTCCGGGCTGCACAATGTCGTGCACCTCGTGTACGGCGCGGTCGGGATGCTGGCGGCGCGAACATATTCCGCGTCGCGGGCGTACCTGCTGATCGGCGGTGCGGTGCTGGTCGGCCTGTGGGCCTTCCGCATGGCAGCCGACCAGAACAGTCTCGCCGAACTCTTCCCGCTCAACCGCGCCGACAGCTGGCTGCACTTCGCGCTCGGCGCCATCATGGTGGTCCTCGCGCTCACCCTGGCCGCCCAGCACGATCCGACCAAACCCCGGCGGCGGCGCCGCACCAAGTCACCCGCCTGACCCGTGGCGGCCGCACTGCTGTGGGGGTCCATCGCCGCGTCATCGCTGATCCTCGGCGCGCTGGCCGGCGTTGTGCGCAGCTGGAATCAGCGCCTCATCGGCCTCGTCCTCGGGTTCGGCGCGGGCGCGCTGGTGTCCTCCATCGCGTTCGAACTCGCCGAGGAGGGCTTCCGCGTCGGCGGTGCCCTTCCGGTCGCCCTTGGATTGGCCGTCGGAGCGGTGACCTTCTACCTCGCCGACCGGCTGGTCGACCGGCTCGGCGGCGCCCATCCTGAGTCCTCGGGCACACCGCTGCTGATCGGCGCCCTGCTCGACGGCATCCCCGAGCAGGCGGTGCTGGGCATCGGCATCGCCACCGGCGGCGCCGTCAGCCGCGCGCTGCTGCTGGCGATCTTCGTGTCCAACCTGCCCGAGGCCATCGGCTCGGCCAGCGACATGCGGTCGTCAGGACATCCGGCCAGGAAGATCGTGGGCGGATGGGTGGTGATCGCCGCCCTGTGCGCGGCCGCCACCGTCGGCGGCTTCGCACTGCAGGAGGTGGCCGGCAGCTCGCTGCAGGGCGGCATCGACGGGTTCGCCGCCGGGGCGCTGCTGGTCATGCTGGTGGGATCGATGATCCCGGAGGCCACCGAAAAGGCGCGTGAGCCAGCCGGTCTGGCGGCGGTACTCGGCTTCGCACTCGCCGCGGGACTGTCCCTGGCCGGATAGGATTTCGCGGATGATCCCCACGTGGCACGCCGGCCCCGTCGCGGTGCCAGTGCACGGGGTGTTCGTGGGCCTCGGGGTGCTCGCCGCGGTGGTGGTGTTCGTGCTCGAAGCGCGCAGACGCGGCGCGGTCAACGAGCAGTCCCTGGTGGCGGTGGCCGGAGCACTCGTCGGCGGCGCCATCGGCATGCGGCTGTCCGGGTGGGCGCGCCACCTCGACCCGGCCGCCAACCCCAGCCTCGCCGAGGCGTGGCAGTTCGGTTCGCGCAGCATCATCGGCGGTCTGCTCGGGGCGTATCTCGGTGTGCTGATCGCCAAGCGCATCGGCGGCTACCGCGGCAAGACCGGCGACCTGTTCGCGCCGGCGGTGGCGCTGGGCATCGCGGTCGGACGCATCGGCTGCCACCTCACCGAGGCGCCCGGCCGTCCCACCTCCCTGCCCTGGGGTGTGCATGCCCCGGCCAGCACGCCGGAGTGCCCGGGTTGCCTCACCGGGGCCGCCATGCATCCGTCGTTTCTCTACGAGATCGCCTTCCAGCTCATCGCCTTCGTCGTGCTGTTGTGGTTGCGCGACCGCTTCAGCCGGCCCGGTGAGCTGTTCGTCCTCTACATCGCCGCGTACGCCACCTTCCGCTTCCTCGTCGAATTCGTCCGCGCCAACGACACGGTGTGGCTGAATCTGACTCGGCCGCAATGGGTTCTGCTGCCGTCGCTGGCACTTCTGGGCATTCGGCTGTGGTACGGCCTGCGGCGCGGTTACTATCGCTCACCAACCGGCTACCAGGAAGCACCCGCATGACCACCGGACCCGGTCCGCCCTATCCGCCGTATCCGCCCTATCCTCATCAGCCACAGCAGCCGCCACGAAAGATCTCCGTCGGCATGGTGTTCGTCGGCGCACCGCTCTACATCGTGATGAACTCCTTGATCGGCTTCGGCGCCTTCGTCATCGCCGGCCGGTCGGCCGAGGCGGTCGGCACGACCTTCGCGGTGACGGCCGGGCTGCTGTTCCTCATCGCCTTCGGTGGGGGTTCCATCCTGCTGGTCAAGGGCAGCCCGCACGGAAGGGGGATCGGATTGGGGCTGATGGTCGGCTGGGCGCTGACCTCACTGGTGACCGTCGGCATCTGCACGGGCATTAATCCGATGGTCTACCAGTGACCGGCTCCGGCATGGCGCTGCGCGGCGACCGGGTGCACCGGTACGTCACCGCCTTCTGTCCCCGCTGCCACGACGACGCGCCGGAACGCCCGCTGGCGGAAGTCGAACGGTTGAGCGGCATGCTGATCGAGCGCGACGGCCGGGTGTGGCTGGAACGCGGCTGCCGACGGCACGGCCTGATGCGCACGCTCTACGACGAAAACCCGGAGATCCTCCGCTATCTCGAGGAGTGGACCGCGCCGACCAAGACGCACACCCCCGACGTCGCAGGCAACTTCGACCCCGTACCCCTGGCGTATCTACGTGGGCTGCCGGAGATGCAGACCCAGCACACCTGCATCCTGCTGCAGGACATCGCCGAGACGTGCAATCTGCGCTGCCCCACCTGCTTCACCGACTCGTCGCCCGATCTGCGCAACGTGGTCGCGGTGGCCGATGTCCTCGCCAGCGTCGACCAGCGGCTGGCGCGGGAGAACGGCCGCCTCGACGTGGTGATGCTCAGCGGCGGTGAGCCCACACTGCATCCGGCGCTACCGGAGTTGCTCGCCGAGCTGACCGTCCGTCCGATCACCCGGATCCTGGTGAACACCAACGGTCTACGCCTGGCGACCGACGACGCACTGCTGGATCTGCTGACCGTGCACCGGGAACGCGTGGAGGTCTACCTGCAGTACGACGGCGTCTCGGAGGCCGCCCACCGCCATCACCGCGGCGGTGATCTACGCCGCATGAAAGCTGTTGCGCTACAGAGATTGTCGTCACGAGAGATCTTCACGACGCTGGTCATGGCGACCGCGCTGGGAGTCAACGACGACGAGATCGGGCAGATGGTGCAGCTGGCGCTGGACACCCCGTTCGTCGGTGGCATCACGATCCAGCCGCAGTTCGGGTCGGGGCGCAGCGCGCTGATCGATCCGATGGAGCGGCTGACCCATACCGGCGTGCTCGCCCGCCTCGGCCCGCAGACCGACGGCGCCGTGACGTGGCGCGACCTCACCGCGCTGCCGTGTTCGCACCCGCACTGCTGCTCGGTCGGCTACCTGATCCGTGACGACGACGGCCAGTGGCGGTCACTGGTCTCGCTGATCGGCCCCGACACCCTCAAATCCCGGCTCGGTCTGGTCGCCAACCGGATCGCCGATTCCGAACTGCCCAAGCAGTTGCGGGTCGCGGTACAGGAGTCCCTTCTGGGCCTGCTGTCCGAACAGTCGTCGCTGTCGCATCCTCAGATCGGCGACATCTGGAAGATCATCTGCGAGAGTTGCGATCTGGGGATGTCAACGCTGCTCACCCTGGCGTCCTCGGCGCTGCCCGGCCGGCGTCGCAAACTCCGGCGTCTGCTCGGCGAGCGCGTCGTGCGGATCACCGTGAAGCCGTTCATGGACATGTCGACGATGATCGAGGAACGTCTCACCCAGTGCTGCGTGCACGTCGGCACTCGCTCCGACCAGGACCAGTGTGCGCCGTTCTGTGCCGTGCAGGCGTGGCCCGCGCTCAGTCGGCAGCGGCTGTCGGTGTCGGCGGGGACCGCCCTGCCCCTCACGGTGGTGTGAACTGGCTCAGGGTCAGTTCCGCGCCCTGCGGGTCGCGCACCGTGGTCGCCCTCGCCCACTGGGAGTCGTCCGAGGACAGCACCGTGGCGCCGAGTCCCTCGGCAACCGACACCGATTCGTCACGGTCGGCGACGGCGAAGGTGACATGCCACCGGTCCGGCCCGTCGGCGATCGGCTCCAACCAGCCGATCGCGTCCTCGAATCCGGGCGGGGCGGCGATGGCCGACTGGCGGGTACGGATGCCGGGATCGACGGTGGCGGCCAGATGGTCGCCGTAACCTGGCCGGGCGATCATCGTCGCGAATCCGAGATCGTCGAACCGCCAACCGAACAGTGCCGTGTAGAACGCGGCGGCCCCCTCCGGATCAGCGCTCAGCAGGTTGCTGAAGTTCCAGCTTCCCGGGACGTTGACCAGTTGCGCGCCCAGCCTGCGCCGCGGCTGCCACAGGCGGAACCGCGCACCTGAGGGATCCATGCACCCGGCGAGCCGGCCGCCGGGACCCGCGTCGGCCGGTTCCACCGGCACGTGGCCGCCCGCAGACCGCACCTCGGACGCGGCGATGTCCGCGTCGTCCACCGCGACATAGGTGTGCCACTGGGCGCCGGCCGGGCCGAACGCGGGGCCGATCGCCGCGACATCACGCCCATCGAGCGTGGCGATCAGATAGGTCCCGGGTTGCCCTGCCGGCACGGCGTCGGCGAATTCCCAGCCGAACAGCGACCCGTAGAACTCCCGCGCCGCCGCCACATCGTCCTGTTCGGTGTCGATCCAGCAGGGCACCCCTGCCGGATATCTCCGATCGTTCGTCATGTCGTGTTCCTCCCCCGGCCGCAACGACGGTCACGCGATCGACAGCGCGATGCCGTCCAGGATGTCGTGTTCGCTGACGACAAGCTCTCTGATCCCGGTCCGCTCGCGCAGTTCGCGCGCCAGCTCGGTGACGATCAACGCGCCGCCGCCGATGACGTCGACGCGGCCCTCGTGCATGGGACCGAGCGCCGCGCGCTGCGCACGGGTCATCGCGATCAGCTCGTCGCAGACCTGCAGCAGCGCATCGAATCCGACGCGCGACAAGTGGATCGCATCGGGGTCGTAGGTCGTCATCTTGTGCGCCAGCGCGGACAGGGTCGTCATGGTTCCCGCGACGCCGACCCACGTCTTGGCGCCCTGCACGGGCACCGCGCACAGCGCCTCGTCGAGCGCCTCGCGGATCACCGCGCGCGCCGCGGCCACCTCGCCGGCCGTCGGCGGATCCGAGTGCAGACACCGCTCCGTGAGCCGCACACAGCCGATGTCGGCCGAGTAACCGGCGTCCACGTGACCGCTGCCGACCACCACCTCTGTCGATCCGCCGCCGAGATCGACCACCACGAAAGGCCCTGCGTCAGAATCGAAGTCGGCGACCGCGCCGCGGAACGACAGCTCCGCCTCCTCGTTTCCGGTGATCACCTCGGCGACCGCCCCGTCGACCACGGCGCCGAGTACCTCGGCGGTCATCGCGAAGAACGCCTCGCGGTTGGCCACATCACGCGCCGCCGACGTCGCCACCATCCGCACCTCGCTCACCCCGTGGTCACGCATCAGCTGGGCGTAGTCGGTGAGCGCCGCGCGCACGCGGGCCAACGCATCCGTGGCGAATTCACCGGTGGCGTCCACGCCCTGCCCGAGCCGCACGATGCGCATCTCCCGGTGCACATCGGCGAGTCCCCCGTCGGCGAGGTCGGCGATCAACAACCGGATGGAATTGGTTCCGCAGTCGACCGCGGCCACCCTCTTGGTCATACGCTGCGCCACCATCTCCCAATCCACTTCTCCCGATCTAGAATGCCCCGCATGCCCGCTTCGCCCGCCAGGATGGCGAGCGCCTCGTCACCGAACGGATTGACCCCCGGCCCCTTCGCCAGCGCGTGAGCGATCACCACGTGCAGACACTTCACCCGGTCGGGCATACCGCCGCCGGAGAACGTGGTGCCCAACGATTCGATCGCATCGCGTTCGGCGAGATAGGACTCATGCGCGCGCCGGTACGCCGCCGCCAGCTCCTCGTCGTCGGCGAGGCGCTCAGTCATCTCCCGCATCAGACCCGACGATTCCAGCCGGCTCGCCGCCGCGGTCAGCGCGGGATGGGTGAGGTAGTACAGCGTCGGGAACGGCGTGCCGTCCGGCAGGCGCGGCGCGGTCTTCACCACGCCGGGCTCGCCGTTGGGGCATCGGTAGGCGATCTCCAGGACACCGCGGGGCTCCCGCCCCAGCTGCCGGGCGACGGCGTCGAGATCGGCGGGCTCAACCACCGGGCGGGGGGAACGCTGGTGGTGGCGGGGGCGGGCCCGGAGGCGCGCCCGGCAGCGGAGTCACCGGCGAGAGTCCGTGCGGCTCGTCGGCGATGGTCTTCCACAGCGCCGTGTACCAGGGCTGGCCGGATGGTGCGGTTTCCGGTGCGGCTTCCGGCCCGCCGGGGGCGATCGCTCCCGGGGGAAGCTGCACCTCGAACGGAATGTCCCCCGGCATGACGAAGCCCAGGCGCTCCCTGGCCTGCGCGGCGATGAACACCGGATCGGCGAGCTTGATCTTCTGCTCCTCGAGGTCGGCGATCTGCGCGCGCAGCTGCTCCTCGGTGGCCTGGAGCTGCCTCATCTCCGTGCGCTGGGCGAAGTACGTGCGGACCGGTCCGGCGATGGTCAACGTCAGCACACACACCACCGCGGCCAGGATCGCCGCGCGCCGCGCCGCCGAACCGAACCGCTGCTCGGACTGGCGCGCAGCGAGCTCCTCGGCCCGCTGCATGATCGAACGCCCGACCGATACGGTCTGCGCGCCGTCCCCGCCGTCCCCGCCCTCCTCGGCGTCTGCGGGCGGACGCGGCTCGATCGCACGCGGTTCGCGGCGTTGCGGCGTCGTCTTCGGGCGACCCCGGGCCGCGCCACCGGGAGCACCCGGCTTCCCCGGTCTGGACGAGGCCGGGGACCGACGCTTCGGATCGGGCCGCTTCGATTCGGGCATCGTCTGTCAGAGCACCATGCCTATTTGGGCTCCACTGCGAATCGCGGGAACGCCAGGTCCCCGGCGTAGCGGGCGGCGTCGCCGAGGGTCTCCTCGATGCGCAGCAGCTGGTTGTACTTGGCGACGCGCTCACTGCGGGCGGGGGCGCCCGTCTTGATCTGACCGCTGCCCACCGCGACAGCCAGATCAGCGATCGTGGTGTCCTCGGTCTCGCCGCTGCGATGGCTCATCATCGTGCGGTAGCCGCTGTTGTGCGCCAGCGCCACCGCGTCCAGCGTCTCGGTCAGCGTGCCGATCTGGTTGACCTTGACCAGCAGCGCGTTCGCCGCACCCCGCTCGATGCCCTCCTCCAGCCGCTCCGGATTGGTGACGAACAGGTCGTCGCCGACGAGTTGGACACGGTCGCCGATCTGGTTGGTCAGTGCGACCCAGCCGTCCCAGTCGTCCTCGGACAGCGGATCCTCGATCGACACCAGCGGGTAGGCGTCGAGCAGGCCCGCGTAGAAGTCGGCCATCTGCTCGGCCGTGCGGGTCTCCTGCTCGAAGCGGTAGCCGGTGCCGTCGGTGTAGAACTCCGTCGCGGCCACGTCGAGCGCCAGCGTCACGTCGGTACCCAGTGAGAACCCGGCCCCCTCGATGGCCGTCGAGATCAGGTCCAGCGCGGCCTTGGTGCCCGCCACGTCGGGGGCGAAGCCGCCCTCGTCGCCGAGCCCGGTGGCCAGGCCCTGCTTCTTGAGCACCGACTTCAGCGAGTGGTACACCTCGGCGCCCCAGCGCAGCGCCTCCTTGAACGACGGCGCACCGATCGGCGCCACCATGAACTCCTGGACGTCGACCCCGGTGTCGGCGTGCGCGCCGCCGTTGAGGATGTTCAACATCGGCACCGGCAGGATGTGGGCATTGGGACCGCCCAGGTACCGGAACAGCGGCAGGCCCGCGGATTCGGCGGCACCTTTGGCCACCGCCAGCGACACCCCGAGGATGGCGTTGGCGCCGAGGCGCGACTTGTCGGGCGTGCCGTCGAGGTCGAGCAGCGCCTGGTCGATGAGCCGCTGGTCGTCGGCACTGATGCCGATGACCGCGGGTGCGATCTCGTCGAGAACGGCCTGCACCGCCTTGTCGACACCCTTGCCGCCGTAGCGGGATCCGCCGTCGCGCAGCTCGACGGCCTCGTGCTCACCGGTCGACGCACCCGAGGGCACCGCGGCCCGCGCGAAGGTGCCGTCGGTGAGGGCCACCTCGACCTCGACCGTCGGGTTTCCGCGGGAGTCGAGGATCTCGCGGGCTCCGACCTGCTCGATGATGGGCACTGGCGTCTCCTTCAGGGGGTCTTACGCTCCGGCTGACCGGCTGGATGGACGGCGGTCACTTCGGCTCACCAGCCTAGATGCTGGCGGACAGGGTCACAGCGCGCGGCCCTCGGCGTACGCCGTCGCCAAGTCCCGCACCGAGCGGGCGTACTGCTCGGAGTAGTTGTAGGCCCGCAGCGCGTTCATCCAGCCGCGCGGGGTGGACAGGTTCTTGCCCGTGTAGCAGAGGTAACCGGCCGCCGAGAGCGCGGCGTCGTCGACGTTGTCGGGGTCGACTTTGCCGTCGCCGTTGGCGTCCACCCCGTAGAGCCGCCACGTCTCCGGGATGAACTGCATGGGTCCCATCGCACGGTCGAGGTCGGGGTCGCCGTCGAGCAGTCCGGCGTCGGTGTCCCCGATCCGCAGGTTGCCGCTGGTCCCGTCCAGCCGCATCCCGCGGATGGGCGGGGTGACCTCGCCGTTCGATGCGACCATGGCGCCGCGGTAGTTGCCGTGGTGACTCTCGACCATGCCGATGCCGGCCAGCGTGGTCCAGGTCAGGTTGCACTCCGGGTTCTCCACCTGCGCGACGCGCGCGGCGTAGGCGTAGGCCTCCAGCGCGGTGACGGGGATACCGAGCCGCGGCGCACGCTCGGCCGCCCATTCGTGCAGCTGGTCGGCCGGCCGGCCGTCGGCGTAGGTGTCCACGGCGGGCACCGGGTCACCCGCCGGGGGCGGGACGCCCTCGGGGATGGGAATACCCATCTGCCACGAGCAACTCGAGGCCATCAGCAGGGCCGCGGCTCCTGTCACCACGGCGCCCTGCATCCAACGAACTGGCGACACCGGACTCCCTCAACCCCTTCCGTGTCCCCATAGTTCCATGCGTTCGGGCCTATGCGCCGTCAGTGGCGCCGTGGCGAACAGATACGTTGCTCCAGTCAGCACTGTTAAGGTAGGCACACCTTGCTTTGGTTAGCCGAAGCAATGTTCGGAAGTCCCTGGTAGCGAGGTCGGTCAATGTCGGTCGTCATGAGTGGTGCGACCACTTTCCTAGCTGCACCCAATGTCACGTCGCAACTGTTCGGTAGCGGCCTGATCGGGCTGCGTGAAGGCCTCGAAGCAGCCATCGTGGTCACGATCCTGGTGGCGTTCCTCGTCAAATCCGACCGGCGCGACGCCCTGAAATGGGTGTGGCTGGGTGTCGGAGCTGCGGTGGCCATGACGGTCATCGTGTTCCTGGCGATCCAGTTCAGCGCGTACACGATCACCGGGCTGGGCGCGGAGGCCATCGCGGGCGTCGCGTCGCTCATCGCTGTCGCGATCGTCACGACGATGGTGCTGTGGATGAGATCGGCGGCCGCCGGACTGTCGGGCGAGTTGCGCAGCAGCATGGGTAGGGCACTGGAGACCGGCGCATACGCCGTGACGGCGCTGGCGTTCCTGGCCGTCGGCCGTGAGGGCGTGGAGACCGCCCTGTTCATGGTCGGCTACGCCGAGGCCGAGACCGCGTGGCCGCTGGTCGGCCTGGTCCTCGGCGTGCTGATCGCCGCGGTGATCGCCTACGGCATGTACGCCGGCGCGATCCGCATCAACCTGGCGAAGTTCTTCAAGTACACGGGCGTGTTCCTCATCGTGGTCGCCGCGGGGATCCTGTCCTACGGCATCGGCGCGCTCCAGACCGTCGGCTGGCTGCCCGGTCTGTCGACGCGCGCGTTCGACATCTCCTCGTGGTTCAACTGGTCGGCGTGGTACGGCGAGGTGATCCAGGGGATCTTCAACGTCACGCCGACGCCGACCGTCCTCCAGCTCATCGGCTGGCTGGCGTATCTGACCGTCGTGCTGTTCGTCTACCTGCGTCCCACCCGTGCGGCCGCGAAACCCGACCCCACCCCCACCCCATCGTCCGAAAGGTCCACCACGTGAACGTCACCCCAGGAGCCAAAGCCGGCCTCGCCGCGGCCGCAGCGTTGCTCGCCGGCCTGTCACTGGCCGGCTGCCAGGCCAAGGAGCAGTCCAGCGAGAGCGGCGCGAGCGGCTCCGGTGAGATCACCGTCGAGGCCGCCGACGACGCCTGCACTCTGTCGGGCACCGAGGCCACGACCGGCCCGAGCACCTTCGTGGTGACCAACAACGGCAACAAGGTCACCGAGTTCTACGTCTACGGCGAGGGCGACCGGGTCATGGGTGAGGTGGAGAACATCTCGCCCGGACTGCAGCGCAAGCTCGTCGTGCAGCTGTCCCAGCCGGGCACCTACCAGACCTCGTGCCGCCCGGGCATGGTCGGCGACGGCATCCGCAGCGACTTCGTCGTGACCGGTGAGGCCAAGCAGGTCGACACCGAGGGCAAGTTCAAAGAGGCCGCCGACAGCTACAAGCGGTATGTGATCAGCCAGACCGATGCGCTGGTGCCGGCCGTCGAGGCATTCGTGGCCGCGATCAAGGCCGGGGACGTCGAATCGGCCAAGGCGCAGTTCCCGACCTCACGGGTCTACTTCGAGCGCATCGAGCCGGTCGCCGAATCGTTCCCCAACGATCTGGACCCGCGCATCGACCTGCGCGAGGCCGACCTCGAGCCCGGTCAGAAGTGGACCGGCTTCCACGCACTGGAGAAGCAGCTCTGGGTGACGGGCCTGCAGCCCGACGCCAACGCACTCGGCGACCAGCTGGTCGCCGATGTCAAGGAACTCAACGACGGCGTCAAGGCGCCGGATTACACGATCGACTCGACGCAGATCGCCGGCGGCGCCCAGGGTCTGCTCGACGAGATCGCGATCAGCAAGATCACCGGTGAAGAGGACATCTTCAGCCACACCGACCTGTGGGACTTCAACGCCAACCTGCAGGGTTCGCAGACCGCCGTCGCCTCGGTCCGGCCGATCCTCGACGAGCGCGACGCCGAGCTGGGCAAGCGGGTGGATCAGCGGTTCGAAGATGTGGAGGCGCTGCTCGAGCGCTACCGCGAAGGCGACGGGTTCGTGTCCTACGACAAGGTGACCGAGCCGCAGCGCCAGGAGTTGTCACGCGCGATCGACGCGCTCAGCAAGGAAGTCAGCCAGGTGCAGGGTGTCGTCGCTCCCCAGTAATCCGCAGCAGGGTCCTGCCCAGTCCGAGGACGCCCCGCCCGCCGCCGGTCTCTCCCGTCGGAAGCTGTTCGGCGCGGCGGGGGTGACGGCCGCGGTGGTCGGCGCGGCCGGTGCGGGTGCACTCGCCGGCCGGGCGTCGGCGGCCACGACGTCGACCGCGGGCCTGCAGTCGCCGGTGGACTTCCGCGGTGAGCATCAGGCCGGGATCGTCACCGCACAGCAGGACCGGATGACGTTCTGCGTCTTCGACGTCACCACCGACAGCCGTGAGGACGTCATCGGCCTGCTTCAGCAGTGGACAGAGATGGCCGAACGGATGGCCAAGGGCGACGAGGCGGTCAGCCAGGGCGCGATCGACGGCAATCCCTACGCGCCGCCGGGCGACACCGGCGAGGCGCTCGGGCTGCCGGCGTCGCAGCTGACGCTGACCATCGGCTTCGGGCCCTCGTTCTTCGTCAAGGACGGTAAGGACCGCTTCGGTATCGCCGATCGCAAACCCGAGCAGCTGGTCGATCTGCCGAAGTTCCCCAACGAGACGATGGACCCGAACCGGTGCGGCGGGGACATCGTCGTGCAGGCGTGCGCGAACGATCCGCAGGTGGCGTTCCACGCGGTCCGCAACCTGGCGCGGGTCGGATTCGGCACCGTGGCCGTGCGCTACACCCAACTCGGGTTCGGGCGCACCAGCTCGACGACAGCGGAGCAGGCGACGCCGCGAAACCTGTTCGGTTTCAAGGACGGCACGGCCAACATCAAAGCCGAGGAAACCGACCTGATCGACAAGTTCGTCTGGGTCGCCGACGGCGACGGGCCCGAATGGCTCACCGGCGGAAGCTATCTGGTGACGCGTCGAATCCGGATGCGCATCGAGAACTGGGACCGCACGACCCTACTCGAACAGGAGCGGGTGATCGGTCGGCAGAAGGGCAGCGGCGCACCCAACGGCCTGGTCGAGGAGTTCGAGGAACTCAATCTCGACCTCACCAACGGCCGGGGTGAACCGTTGATCGACAAGGACGCCCACGTCCGGCTGGTGTCACCGCAGAATCTGGGCGGCATCGAGATCCTGCGGCGCGGTTACAACTTCACCGACGGCACCGACGGCCTGGGGCATCTGGACGCCGGTCTGTTCTTCATCGCGTTCGTCCGTGATCCGGTCAAGCAGTTCATCCCGATGCAGGCCGAGATGTCGCGCAAAGACGCGATGAACGAGTACATCACCCATACCGGGACGGCGGTGTTCGCCTGTCCGCCGGGGCTGCCCGAGGGAGACTCGACGGCGTACTGGGGTTCGACGCTGTTCGCCTGAGTCATGCGGCGACAACAGTAACGTCAGGGCGGGAAATCGGGCGGAATCCCGCCCCTGCGTTAGTGTCGCTCGGGCTCGACAGCCTCGGCTGTCGGCCAGTGTGCCCGCCACTCCTCTTCGGTGATGTCGCTCAGTGCCGAGCCGTCGAGCTCCTCGGGTACATCGGCGCCCCGCCGACTCGCGGCGATCTCCCGCTCGACTGCACGCACCGTGTCCATGAACTCGAGAACCTCAGTCCGCAGGGCGTTCTCGGCGTCCTCCTCGGCCGAGATGGTGACCGTCACCAGGCCGGCGGGCACCAGGTCGGCCGGCAGCCCGGCCTGCGCAGCACGCGCGAGCACCTTCTGTGCCAGCGCCAGCGCGGGCTGACCGGTCGGCACGTCATCCATCGACGACACCACCCCCCGCCGCGCCTTCTCCAGCGCCTTGCGCTCCTCCCATTGCGCCAGCTGAGCCTCCAGCGAGATCTCCTCCCCCGCAAGCACTGCGGGAACCCGGTTGCCCAACTTTCGCACCAGCGCATCGGCGACGTCGTCGATGGTGAAGGCGTGCTGCGGCGCATCCTCGGCGATACGCGCATGAAACAGCACCTGCAGCAACACATCTCCGAGCTCTTCGCGCATCAGGTCAGCGTCGCCGCTGCGCACCGCATCGAACAGCTCGTAGGTCTCCTCCAGCAGATACCGCCGCAGCGAATCGTGGGTCTGCTCGCTCTCCCACGGTCCGGCGGTCCGCAGCTTGTCCATCATCGCCACGGCATCGACCAGCCGCTCACCCGAGGCCGCCTCGGGCGCCGCGATCAGCCTGTCCCCCGCCGCCAGTCGCGCCCGCACCGCGGGATGCTCGGGGTCCGAGGACAGCAGCACCGGCGCCCGCTCGTCATCGGCGTCACCAGCGAAGCACGGTCGCGCGGCGGGCAGCGACCACGGCACCTTGATCGGCATCTCCTCGGTGTACTGCACATCGCCTGCCAACAACTCGACGGCTTCGACCGGGACGAGAGAGGGGCGGCGCGGATCCACCAGGACGACCGTCATGGCACCCCCTAACCGGTGAACTTCGTTATATCAATTTCCGCCTGCGGCTTCCCACTCAACGCCATGACCAGACCGGCGACGAAGCCGACCAGCTCCGCATCGCGAATGCGTGGCGAACCGATACTGTCGGTCTCCCGCGGAATCGGCACCGTCACGGTCGACGTGGTCGCGCGGTAACTCCCCGCCGGGTACATCCGCTTCAGCCGCATCTGCGCCGAATCCGGCAGCTCCATCGGCGAGACCTTCAGCGTCGCCGCCGACACCGAACTCAACTCGGTGACGCCGTACTCCCGGCAGAGCAGCCGTAGCCGTGCGACCGCCACCAGCCGGGTGGCCGGCTCCGGTAGCGGTCCGTAGCGGTCGACGAGTTCGTCGACGACCGCGTCGACACCGGCATCGTCCGACGCCGCAGCGAGCCTGCGATAGGCCTCCAGGCGGAGGCGGTCGCTGCCGATGTAGTCCGGCGGCAGGTGTGCGTCGACCGGCAGGTCGATCCGCACATCCTTCGGTTCCTCGGCTGTCTCAACGGTTTTCCCGTCGGCGGCCGCGCGGTACGCCTCGACGGCCTCACCCACCAGGCGAACGTAGAGGTCGAATCCGACGCCGGCGACGTGACCCGACTGCTCGGCGCCCAGTACGTTGCCCGCACCGCGGATCTCGAGATCCTTCATCGCGACCGCCATACCGGCGCCCAGCTCGTTGTTCTGGGCGATCGTGGCGAGCCGGTCATACGCGGTCTCGGTCAGTGGCATCTCGGGCGGATACAGGAAGTAGGCGTAACCCCGCTCCCGGCTGCGGCCGACGCGTCCGCGCAACTGATGCAACTGGGACAGGCCGAACGTGTCGGCCCGCTCGACGATCAAGGTGTTGGCGTTCGAGATGTCCAGGCCCGTCTCGACGATGGTCGTGCACACCAGGATGTCGTACTCGCGGTTCCAGAATCCCTCTACGGTCCGCTCGAGCAACTCCTCGGGCATCTGCCCGTGGGCCACCACCACCCGCGCCTCGGGGACCAGGCCGGCGATCCGGGAGGCGGCCTGGTCGATGGTGCGCACCCGGTTGTGGATGTAGAACACCTGCCCGTCGCGTAACAACTCGCGGCGCAGGGCGGCGGCGACCTGCTTGTCGTCGTGCGGCCCGACGTAGGTCAGCACCGGATAGCGCTCTTCGGGCGGGGTCAGGATCGTCGACATCTCGCGGATGCCGGCCAGGCTCATCTCCAGGGTGCGGGGAATCGGGGTGGCGGACATCGTCAGCACGTCGACGTGCGTGCGCAGCGACTTGATGTGCTCTTTGTGCTCGACGCCGAACCGCTGCTCCTCGTCGACCACGATCAGTCCGAGGTCTTTCCACGTCACCCCGGTCTGCAGCAGCCGGTGGGTGCCGATCACGATGTCGACCGAACCGTCCTTCATCCCCGCGAGCGTCGCACGCGACTCGGCGGGATCGGTGAAGCGCGACAATCCCTTCACGGTCACCGGGAATCCCGCCATGCGGGCGGTGAAGGTCTGCAGATGCTGGTCGGCCAGCAGCGTGGTGGGCACCAGCACCGCGACCTGCTTACCGTCCTGCACCGCCTTGAACGCCGCCCGCACCGCGATCTCGGTCTTGCCGTAGCCGACGTCACCACAGATCACCCGGTCCATCGGAACCGGCTTCTCCATGTCGGATTTGACCTCGGTGATGGCGGTCATCTGGTCGACGGTCTCGGTGAAACCGAACGCGTCCTCCATCTCGGCCTGCCACGGGGTGTCCGGGCCGAACGCATGCCCCGGCGCGGCCTGCCGCTTGGCGTAGAGCGAAACCAGCTCGCTGGCGATCTCCCGAACCGCCCGGCGCGCTTTGGTTTTCGTGTTCGCCCAGTCACTGCCGCCCAGCTTGGACAGCGACGGAGCCTCACCGCCGACGTAGCGCGACAGCTGGTCGAGCGAATCCATCGGCACGTACAGCCGGTCCGATCCGCCGCCGCGCTTGGATGAGGCGTACTCCAGCACCAGGTACTCGCGGCGGGCGCCGCCGACGACGCGTTCGGTCATCTCGACGAACCGGCCGATTCCGTGCTGGTCGTGCACCACCAGGTCGCCCGCGGTCAGCGCCAGCGGGTCGACGACGTTGCGACGCTTGGCCGCCAGCCGTTTGCCCTCGGTGGCGGCGACCCGGCTGCCGGTCAGATCAGCTTCGGTCACGATCACCAGCGACGAGCCCGGCAGCACCACACCGTCGTGCAGCGGACCTTTCAAGACCCCGACGACACCGGCCCTGGGTTCCGCCCCGGGCTCGAGAAGCGTTGCCGGAGTGTCTGCTTCGGCGAGCTGCTCGACGACGCGCTGTGCGGTGCCCTGACCGGGTGTGACGACGGCCGCGTATCCGCCGGTGGCGACGTGCGCGCGCAGCATCGCGAAGATCTCTTCGACCGAGCTGTGGCCGCGCGCCGAGGGCGCCGAGCGGATGTCGAGTTCGATGGCCTCGCCTGAGTCGCTGCCGAGCTGGCTCAGCGTCCACCACGGATGTCCGCCGGCCTGCGCACCGGCCCGGACGTCGGACAGCTCGAGGAAGCCCGACGCGCCGAGCACCTCCAGGTCGATCGGCGCGTCCCCGCCGACCGCGGCAGCCGACCACGACGCCTCGAGGAATTCACGGCCGGTCTTGATCAGGTCGGCCGCCCGCGTGCGCACCTTCTCCGGATCGCACACCAGCACCGGTGTCATGGCGGGCAGATGGTCGGTGAGCATGGAGAGTTGTCCGGGCCGCAGCAGCGGGAGCAGCGCCTCCATACCCTCGACGGGGATGCCCTCGGCCAGCTTCGCCAGCATGTCCGAGGTGGCGCCGGGCACGGTGTTCTCGTTGGTGGGATGCTCGGCGGCCAGGGCGGCGGCGCGTTCGCGGACGTCGTCGGTCATCAGCAGCTCCCGGCACGGGACCGCGATCATCGTGCTGACCTCGATCTCCGGGATCGACCGCTGGTCGGCGACGGCGAACATCCGGATCTCGGAGACCTCGTCGCCCCAGAACTCCACGCGGACGGGGTGTTCGGCGGTCGGGCAGAAGACGTCGAGAATGCCGCCGCGGACGGCGAACTCGCCCCGTTTGGCCACCATGTCGACGCGGGTGTACGCCAGTTCGACGAGCCGGGCGATCGTCGCCTCGAAATCGGCATCCGTACCGACGGTCAGCGTGACCGGCTCCACGGCGGCCAGGCCGGGTGCCATCGGCTGGACCACCGAGCGGGTGGTCGTCACGACCACCCGCAGCGGCGGACCGAGGCGGGAGTCGTCGGGGTGCGCCAGCCGCCGCAGCAGCATCATCCGGGCGCCGACCGTGTCCACCCCGGGGGAGAGCCGCTCGTGGGGCAGCGTCTCCCAGGACGGGAACAGGGCGACCGCGTCACCGAGGACGCCGCGCAATTCGGCGGTGAGGTCATCGGCTTCGCGGCCGGTGGCGGCCACCACCAGCAGCGGGCCGGTCGAGGCCAGCGCGGCGGCCACCAGGAGCCGGGCACTGGCCGGTCCGACCAGGGTGAGTCGTTCGGGGCGTTGCGCGGCGCGCTGGGCGAGGTCGGTCAGGCAGGGATCGCGCAGCGCCAGTTCGACGAGCCCCGCGATCGGGTTTTGGACATGGTTGGGCCCCGATGCGGTCATGATGGGTCCAGTCTAGGCGGGTAGCGGGTCAGTCCTCGTCGCGCAGTCGAGGGTCGGCCTCCAGGTGGGTCAACCCGTTCCACATCAGGTTCACCAGATGGGCCGCCACCACCTCCTTCTTCGGCTCGCGGGTGTCGAGCCACCACTGGGCGGTCATCGACACCGACCCGACGAGGGCCTGCGCATAGAGCGGCGCGAGCTCCGGATCCAGACCGCGTCGCGCGAAATCGCCCGCCAGGATCGACGACACCTGGTTGACGGCGTCATTGAGCAGCGTCGAATACGTGCCCGAGGTGATCGCCGCGGGTGAGTCGCGGATCAGGATCCGGAAACCGTCGGTGCGCTCCTCGACGTAGGTCAGCAGGGCCAGCGCGACCCGCTCGACCCGCACCCGGGAGCGGTTGTTGGTCAGCGAGGAGGTGATGCCGTCGAGCAGCGCCGACATCTCGCGGTCCACGACCACGGCGTACAGCCCCTCCTTGCCGCCGAAATGCTCGTAGACGACGGGTTTGGAGACGTTCGCCCGCTGGGCGATCTCCTCGATCGATGTGCCCTCGTAGCCGCGTTGGGCAAACAGCGACTTGGCGATCTCGATGAGTTGCTGACGCCGCTCGCTGCCGGTCATCCTGGCGCGGGGTGCGCGCGCTTCCTTCTCGGGCGCTGCCACGGCCTCGACTGTATCCGCTTCGACTAGAGTCTCGGGTTGATTGATCCGTCGTGGTGTAATCGGCAGCACCTCTGATTTTGGTTCAGATAGTTCAGGTTCGAGTCCTGGCGACGGAGCCCTTCCCGCCGCGAGCGTGCATGAAATGACAGTCTGAGCGGCGTGTCCCTGTGCAGACACGCACGCTCGCGCTAGATGAGGACGACAGCGATGACCGGACCGAACGAGACCGCGGTGCTCATTCTCGCGGCGGGGGCGGGCACCCGGATGCGGTCGGACACCCCGAAGGTCCTACACACCCTGGCCGGCCGCAGCATGCTGGCCCATGCCCTGCACAGCGCGGCGGCGGTGGCGCCCGAGCACCTCGTGGCGATCCTGGGCCACGCGCGTGATCGCATCGTCCCGGCCGTCGACGACCTCGCCGCAGAACTCGGCCGACGCATCGACGTGGCCGTGCAGGAGGAACAGCAGGGCACCGGTCACGCCGCGCAGTGCGGGCTGGCCGCATTGCCCGACGACTTCGCCGGCGTCGTGGTGATCACCGGCAGTGACGTGCCGCTCCTCGACGGCGCCACCATCGCCGGTCTGCTCGCCACCCACGGCATCGGAGCCGCGGCGGCCACCATCCTCACCACCACCGTCGCCGATCCGACCGGCTACGGACGCATCCTGCGCACCGGCGACGAGATCACCGGCATCGTCGAGGAAGCCGACGCCGACCCGTCGCAGCGCGCGATCCGCGAGGTCAACGCCGGCGTCTACGCGTTCGACGCCGACGCCCTGAGGTCCGCGTTGAGCCGGTTGAGCTCGGACAACGCCCAGCACGAGCTGTACCTCACCGACGTGGTGGCGATCCTGCGCCAGGACGGCCGCACCGTACGAGCCGAACACGTCGAGGACAGCGCGCTGGTCGCCGGCGTCAACGACCGCGTGCAACTGGCCACGCTGGGCGCCGAGCTGAACCGGCGAATCGTCGAGCGCCACCAGCGGGCAGGCGTGACGGTGATCGACCCGACGTCCACCTGGATCGACATCGACGTGACCATCGGCCGGGACACCCTCATCCGCCCCGGCACCCAGCTGTTGGGCCACACCCGGGTGGGCGGCCGCAGCGAGGTCGGACCCGACACCACCCTGACCGATGTGACCGTCGGCGACGGTGCGACGGTCGTGCGGACCCACGGCTCATCGTCGGTGATCGGCGACGGCGCCACCGTCGGACCCTTCACCTACCTGCGTCCGGGTACCACCCTCGGGGCCGCCGGCAAGCTGGGGGCGTTCGTCGAGACCAAGAACGCGACGCTGGGCGCCGGCACCAAGGTGCCCCACCTGACCTACGTCGGTGACGCCGACATCGGTGAACACAGCAACATCGGCGCGTCGAGCGTCTTCGTCAACTACGACGGGGAGAACAAGAGCCGAACCACCATCGGATCGCACGTCAGGACCGGTTCGGACACGATGTTCGTCGCGCCGGTCACGATCGGCGACGGCGCGTACACCGGGGCCGGCACCGTGGTGCGCGACGACGTCCCGCCGGGTGCGCTGGCCGTGTCGGCGGGTCCGCAGCGCAATATCGAGGGCTGGGTGCTGCGCAAACGACCGAATTCCGCGTCGGCGGCCGCGGCGGAGGAGGCGCTGGGCGCCTCCGACGGCCCCGACGGGGACACCGGACCGTCCTAGAAGCGACGGCAACCCGACAGAACTGTTGGCGATCCGGCTACCCGCCAGTACAACACCAGAAACGCTACGTACGATTAGGCCGACATCGATCCCCGACCGGCGAGGGCGCACAGTGGGCACCGAGTGGACCGACAACCAAAAAAATCTGATGCTCTTCTCGGGCCGGGCGCACCCCGAACTCGCCGAGCAGGTCGCCAAAGAGCTCGACGTTCCGGTCACCGCTCAGACGGCACGTGACTTCGCCAACGGTGAGATCTTCGTGCGATTCGACGAGTCGGTCCGCGGCTGCGACGCATTCGTACTGCAGAGCCATCCGGCGCCGCTGAACCAGTGGCTGATGGAACAGCTCATCATGATCGACGCGCTCAAGCGTGGCAGCGCCAAGCGCATCACGGCGATTCTGCCGTTCTACCCCTACGCACGGCAGGACAAGAAGCACCGCGGCCGCGAACCGATCTCGGCACGGCTGGTGGCCGACCTGCTCAAGACCGCCGGCGCCGACCGCATCGTGTCCGTCGACCTGCACACCGACCAGATCCAGGGCTTCTTCGACGGGCCGGTGGACCACATGCGGGCCCAGAAGCTGCTCACCGGCTACATCGCCGACAACTACTCCGACCACGACATGGTCGTCGTCTCCCCCGACTCCGGCCGGGTGCGCGTCGCGGAGAAGTGGGCCGACTCCCTCGGCGGTGTGCCGCTGGCCTTCATTCACAAGACCCGCGACCCGCTGGTGCCCAACCAGGTCAAGTCCAACCGGGTGGTCGGCGACGTCCGAGGCAAGACCTGCATCCTGACCGACGACATGATCGACACCGGTGGCACCATCGCCGGCGCAGTCAAGTTGCTCAAGCAGGACGGTGCGGGCGAAGTCATCATCGCCGCCACCCACGGCGTGCTGTCGGATCCCGCCCCCGAACGGCTGGCCGAGAGCGGAGCACGCGAGGTCATCGTCACCAACACCCTGCCGATCGGCGAGGACAAGCAGTTCCCGCAGCTGACGGTGCTCTCGATCGCTCCGCTGGTGGCCAACACCATCCGCGCGGTGTTCGACAACGGTTCTGTCACCAGCCTTTTCGACGGGTCGGCGTAGTGGCGTCCGAGGCCACCATCTTCCACAACCCACGCTGCTCCACGTCCCGCAAGACACTGGAGTTGTTGCGGGACAACGGTATCGACCCGACGGTGGTGCAGTACCTGAAGACGCCGCCGTCGCGCGCGGAACTCGAGACGATGATCCGCGACGCCGGGATCGACGTGCGCGCCGCGGTGCGCAAACGCGAAGCGTTGTACGCCGAACTCGGTCTGGCCGATGCCGATGACGACGAACTGCTCGACGCGCTGGCCGAACACCCGATCCTGATCGAGCGACCGTTCGTGGTCACGCCGAAGGGCACCCGGCTGGCCCGACCGATCGACGCGGTGCGCGAGATCCTGTGAGAGCGCGCCGCGCCGCGGCGCTGGTCGCCCTCCTCGTCCTCGGCCTGACCGGTTGCGGCCCGAAAACCCCTGACTACACATCGGTGTGGAGCTCGACGACAACGACCCCGCCGCCGACCACCAGCACCGAGCAGCCGGTGCCGGTGGCGCAGTTCTTGGAGGAGGCCGGCGTCGTCGGCCGCCCGGTGGCGCCGGAGAAGCTGACCGACCTGACGGTGACGATGCCGACACCGCCGGGCTGGAAGCCCTACTTCAACACCAACTTCGAACCCGGCACCCGGGTGATCGCCAAGGGCGACACCTATCCGACCGCGATGCTCATCGTGTTCGAACTCAACGGGGACTTCGACGTGGCCGCCGCTGTCCGTCACGGCGACGACGACGCCAAGCTGTCGGAGAACTTCAAGGAGCTCAACGCCTCCGAGGAGAACTGGCGCGGATTCCCGTCGTCGATGATCGAGGGCAGCTACGACCTCAACGGCGCGCGGATGCAGACCTACAGCCGGATGGTGATCGCCACCGGGGCGCCGCCGGCCAAGCAGCGCTATCTCGTCCAGTTCAGCGTCACCGACTTCGCGGACGAGGCGGAGAAGAACAGCGCGGACATCCAGGCGATCATCTCGGGGTTCACCGTCGCGGCCAAAGGCTGATCAAGGGGCTGACCCGGCCGCACTACAGTGACAGCCATGACCGAATGGACCGCCGCCGCGCTCCCGTCCTTCTCCGGCCGCACCGTGATCATCACCGGCGCCAACAGCGGGCTCGGGCTGGTCACCGCCCGTGAACTCGCCCGCGTCGGCGCCGATGTCGTCCTCGCGGTGCGCAACACCGGCAAGGGCGACGAGGCGGCCGCGTCCATGACCGGCAATGTCGCGGTACGCAGGCTCGACCTGCAGGACCTCGCCTCGGTGCGGGACTTCGCCGCGGCCACCGAAAGAGTCGACGTGCTGGTGAACAACGCGGGGATCATGGCGGTGCCCTACGCGCGCACCGTCGACGGATTCGAGAGCCAGATCGGCACCAACCACCTCGGCCACTTCGCGCTGACCAACCTGCTGCTGCCGAAGATCACCGACCGCGTGGTGACCGTGTCGTCGTTCATGCACATCTTCGGGCGCATCAACATCGACGACCTCAACTGGAAGGCCCGGCCGTATTCGGCGTGGCCGGCCTACGGCCAGTCCAAGCTGGCCAACCTGCTGTTCACCAGCGAGCTGCAGAAGCGGCTGTCGCAGGCCGGTTCGCCGGTGCGCGCGCTGGCCGCCCACCCCGGCTACTCGCACACCAACCTGCAGGGCCAGTCGGGCCGCAAGCTCGGTGACGCGGTGATGGCCCTCGGCGGGCAGTACTTCGCCACCGACGCCGACTTCGGCGCCCGCCAGACGCTGTACGCGGTGGCTGCGGATCTGCCGGGCGACACGTTCGTCGGCCCGCGGTACGCGATGCGCGGACCCACCGGTCCGGCCTGGCGCACCCGCAGGGCCCGCGACACCAGCATGGCCGCAGCGCTGTGGGATCTGTCCGAACGCCTCACCGGCACCACCTTCGCGTTGTAGGTCCGACCAGCGATTTCCGCTCGCCGGGGCGGCTGCGGTACCCTCGACCACGCGTCACGGCGAGGGTGGCACCGGCCACCGTTATCGACGGGAACACGCATCGACGTCGTTGCGACCCTGCCGTGCTGTGAACAGACCAGCCGACAGGAGCAACACCATGGCAAAGAACGCCCCCAACAAACTCGCCGCCGCCGTCCGCACCGAAACCGGTAAGGGCGCGTCGCGTCGCGCCCGCCGCGAGGGCAAGGTGCCCGCCGTGCTCTACGGCCACGGCACCGACCCGCAGCATCTCGAGCTCAATGCCCGCGACCTGTCGGCCGTGCTGCGCCATGCCGGCACCAACGCGGTGCTGACGCTCGACATCGCCGGCCAGGAGCAGCTCGCGCTGACCAAGTCGCTGGAGATCCATCCGATCCGCCGCAGCATCCAGCATGCCGACCTGCTGGTCGTCCGCCGCGGCGAGAAGGTCACCGTCGAGGTCAACGTCGTCGTCGAGGGTGAGGCCGTGCCTGGCAGCCTGGTCACCCAGGAAGCCAACACCATCGAGATCGAGGCCGACGTCCAGTCGATCCCCGAGCAGATCGTGGTGTCGGTCGAGGGCGTCGAGGCGGGTACCCAGATCTCCGCCGCCGACGTCTCGCTGCCGTCCGGCGTGACGCTGATCTCCGACCCGGAGCTGCTCGTGGTCAACGTGGTCGTGGCCCCGACCTCCGAAGATCTCGAGGCCGTCGGCGGCGGTGCGTCGGTCGAAGAGCAGGCCGCCGAGTACGCCGAGGCCGAGGCAGAAGAGGCCGCCGCCGAGGAAGCCTCCGAGTAAGCCACATGGCGGAGCCGCTGCTGGTGGTGGGCCTGGGCAACCCCGGGCCCAACTACGCCAAGACCCGGCACAACATCGGCTTCGTCGTCGCCGACCTGTTGGCCGGTCGCATCGGATCGGACTTCAAGCAACACAAGAAGTCAGGTGCCGACATCGCGACCGGCCGGCTGGCCGGGCGTGCCGTCGTACTGGCCAAGCCCCGGACCTACATGAACGAGTCCGGGCGCCACGTGGGTCCGCTGGCGAAGTTCTACTCCGTGGCGCCTGCCGACGTGGTCGTGCTGCACGACGAGCTCGACATCGACTTCGGCCGTATCCGGCTGAAGTTCGGCGGCGGCGTGGCCGGCCACAACGGCTTGCGGTCCGTCGCAGCGGCGCTGGGCACCAAGGATTTTCAGCGCGTGCGCATCGGCGTGGGCAGGCCTCCCGGCCGCAAGGACGCGGCGACGTTCGTGCTCGAACCGTTCACCACCAACGAACGCACCGAGGTGCCGACGATCTGCGAGCAGGCCGCCGACGCGACCGAACTGCTGATCGCCCAGGGCCTCGAGCCGGCGCAGAACACCGTGCACGCCTGGGGGTGAGCCGCTCGTCAGCCACCCGCCGAGGAGTCGCGCTCGATCAGCTGCGGCTGGAAGACGACGTGTTCGGTCCGGTGGTCGAGCCCCTCGGTGGCGGCGGCCAGCAGCAGCTCGATGGCCGTCGAACCGATCGCCGACGCCGGCTGGCGGACCGAGGTCAGGGGGACCACCGCGGACCGGGCGAAGTCGATGTCGTCGTACCCGACCAGGGCGATGTCTTCGGGGACCCGCAACCGCCGCGTCAAGGCCAGCGCCTGCAGGATGCCGATGGCCAGCAGATCGTTGGCGCAGAACACCCCGTCGGGTCGGCGGCCCGGCGGCCGGTCCCGCAGCTGCTCCCCCACCGCACGACCTTCCAGGACGGTGAGGGCCGGCGACTCGATCACCTCGAGGGTCGCCCCGGGCACCGCCGCGATGGCCTGTCGCGCTCCGCGCAGTCGGTCGCGCACCTGCCGCAGTTCGGTCGGTCCGGCGACGAAGGCGATGCGCCTGCGACCGCTGTCGCACAGGTGCCGGACCGCCAATTCGGCACCCGCCACGTCGTCGACGGCGACGGAGTCGAACGGCGTCCCGGTGCCGTCACGGTCGACGAGCACCACCGGTGTCCCGCGGGCGCGCATCGTGGTCAACCGCGCCAGGTCGTCACCGATGGGCGTGACCAGCAACCCGTAGACCCGCTGCTCGTCGAAGGCGTCGATGTAGGCGCGCTCGCGGCTCGGAACATCGTCGGAGGTCCCGAGCAGGACAATCAGATTGTCTTGTGCGGCACGGTCTTCGGCTGCGCGGGCGATGTCGGTGAAGAACGGGTTGCCGACGTCGAGCACGAGCAGCGCGACGCACCGCGACCGCCGTGCCCGAAGTTGGCGGGCGGCGTCGTTGCGGACGAATCCCAGCTCCTCGATCGCCGCGTGCACCCGCGCGACCGTCGCCGGAGCGACCTTGTGTGGCGCGTTGAGGACGTTGGACACGGTGCCCACCGACACCGATGCGGCCGCGGCGACGTCACGCATACCCGCTGCCATGTGCCCGCTCCCGATGGTCTCCGCCCGGCTAACCCCTCACATCGTCTACCAGGTGGGCGCGCGGAGCCAGCCGCACCAGCTGGGTGACGTGGCTTGGGCCGAGTTCCTCCAGGCAGCTCACCCCCAGCAGCCGCATGGTGCGGGCGACCTGTTCGGCGAGGATCTGTACGGCGCGGTCGACGCCGGCCTCACCACCGGCCATCAGCCCGTAGAGGTAGGCACGCCCGACCAGGGTGAACCGGGCGCCCAGCGCGATCGCGGCGACGATATCGGCACCGGACATGATGCCGGTGTCGAGCAGGATCTCGGTGTCCGTACCGACCTCGGCGGCCACGGTGGGCAGCAGGTGGAACGGGATGGGCGCGCGGTCGAGCTGGCGCCCTCCGTGATTCGACAACACGATGCCGTCCACGCCGAGGTCGACCACGCTGCGGGCGTCGGCCACCGTCTGAATGCCCTTGACCACGACCTTGCCCGGCCATTGCGACGTGATCCACGCCAGGTCCTCGAACGTGACGGTGGGATCGAACATCGAGTCCAGCAGCTCGGCCACCGTTCCCGACCAGCGGTCCAGCGAGGCGAACGACAGCGGTTCGGTGGTGAGGAAGTCGATCCACCACTGTGGCCGCGGGATGGCGTCGAGCACCGTGCCCAGGGTCAGTGCCGGCGGGATCGACATGCCGTTGCGTTTGTCTCGCAGGCGGGCGCCGGCCACCGGCACGTCGACGGTCACCATGAGTGTGTCGAAACCCGCTGCGGCGGCCCGCTCCACCAGCGCCATCGAACGGTCCCGGTCCTTCCACATGTAGAGCTGGAACCAGTTGCGCCCGTTCGGGTTCGCCGCCGCGACATCCTCGATGGAGGTGGTGCCCATGGTGGACAGGGAGAACGGGATGCCGGACCGGGCCGCGACGTGGGCGCCGGCGATCTCCCCTTCGGTGTGCATCATCCGGGTGAAGCCGGTCGGCGCGATCCCGAAGGGCTGCGCCACCGGGGCGCCGAGCACGTCCCATCCGGTGCGGACCGCCGACACGTCGCGAAGGATGGAGGGGTGGAATTCGACGTCCTCGAAGGCCTGGCGCGCCCGCGCGATCGACAATTCGGCCTCGGCCGATCCGTCGGTGTAGTCGAACGCAGCCTTCGGGGTGCGACGCTTGGCGATGCGACGCAGATCCTCGATCGTCAGTGCTTTCTCGAGCCTTCGCGCCTTGGCGTTGAGTTGCGGTTTCTTGAACTGCATCAGCGGCGCGAGGTCGCGGACCTTCGGCACTTGTCGTTTCACGGTCACACCTTTCCGGCAGGTGAGCGCTGCGGCAGGTAGCGCTCGGTGACGTCGGCTGCGGCGACGGTGGCGCGCAACGCTTCCAGATCCCCGCTGAGCATCGCATGGCTGCGTGCCTGGATCAGCAGATTGCCGGTGGCGGTGGCCTCGACGGGTCCGGCGACCACCGGCGCCCCGACCAGGTCGGCGACGCGCTGACACAGCAGCCTGTTCTTCGCGCCGCCGCCGACGATGTGGACGGTGTCAGCCGGCGTCCCCGACAGCCGCGACGCCGCTTCGACACCGTCGGCGAATGCGGCGGCCAGGCTCTCGATGACCGCCCGCGTGGTCTCGGCGGGGGTGGTCGGGGCCGGCAGACCGCGGTCGGTGTACCAGGCGGCGATTCGGGCGGGCATGTCACCGGGCGCGGTGAAGGCGGCGTCGTCGGTGTCGAAGACGTCGACCGGCGGCGGACACTGCGCCGCCGCGTCCAGCAGGGCTGTCAGGTCGACGTGGTCGCCGTCGCGCTCCCAGTGCCGGATCGACTCGGTCAGCAGCCACATCCCCATGACGTTGCGCAGGAACCTGACGCGCCCGTCGGCGCCGATCTCGTTGGTGAAGTTCGCGCTTCGTGCCGCCTCGTCGAGTACCGGCGCCGTCAGCTCGACGCCGACCAGTGCCCACGTCCCGCATGAGATGTACACCGCCGACTCCGCGGCCATCGGGACCGCGACGACCGCCGACGCCGTGTCGTGGGAGGCAACGGTGCCGACGCGCGGGCCGGAGTCCAGACCGATCCTGCCCGCCAGTTCCGGCAGCACGGGCCCGAGGTCGGTGCCCGGCTCGGCGAGCGGGGGGAACAGTCCCTCGGGGAATCCGAGGAGCCGGGTCAGCTCGGCGTCCCAGCGGCCGTCGACGCCCAGCAGTCCGGTGGTGGAGGCGTTCGTCCGTTCGGTGACCCTGCTGCCGGTGAGCCAGTAGCCGATCAGATCGGGGATCAGCAGCGCACTGTCGGCGACGTCGAGGTTCGTATCGGCAGCCAGCTGATAGACGGTGTTGAACGGAAGAAACTGTAAACCGTTGCGCGCGTGGAGCTCCGGACGTGACACCACGGCGTGGACGGCGTCCACGCCGTCGTCGCAGCGGGCGTCACGGTAGTGGAAGGGCAGTCCGAGTAGTGATCCGTCGCGCAGCAGGCCGTAGTCGACCGCCCACGAGTCGATCCCGACGCCGACCAGCTCATCGGCTCGGCGTCCGGCTTCGGCGAGACCGGCACAGATGTGGCCGAACAATCCGGGGACGTCCCAGTGCATGGCCGTGCGTGTGCGGTTCCACAGCCACACCGGATCGTTGGCGAAGCGGGTGACCTGCCGGATGTCGAGGGAGCCGAGGGTGATGTCGGCGAGCATGACGCGCCCGCTGGTCGCCCCGAGATCCACCGCGGCCAGTTGCCCGGTGCACGGCCTGGTCATCGCAAAAACGCCGCGGCGACGCCGGCGTCGACCGGCACGTGCAGACCGGTGGTGTGGGAGAAGTCGGCCGTGCACAGGGCGAACGCGGCGTTGGCGACGTTCTCTGGGAGGACCTCGCGTTTGAGCAGCGTGCGCTGCGCGTAGTACTTGCCGAGATCCTCCTCCGGCACGCCGTACACCGCGGCGCGTTTGGCGCCCCAGCCGCCGGCGAAGATGCCCGACCCCCGGACCACCCCGTCGGGGTTGATGCCGTTGACCTTGACCCCGTGCTCCCCCAGTTCGGCGGCCAGCAGCCGAACCTGGTGCGCCTGATCGGCTTTGGTGGCGGCGTAGGCGATGTTGTTCGGGCCGGCGAACACCGAGTTCTTCGATGAGATGTAGATGATGTCGCCGCCCAGCCGCTGGTCGATCAACGCCTTCGCAGCGGCCCTGGACACCAGGAACGAACCACGGGCCATCACGTCGTGCTGCAGATCCCAGTCGGCGGCGGTGGTTTCCAGCAGCGACTTCGACAGCGACAGACCGGCATTGTTGACCACGATGTCGATGCCGCCGAATGCCAGCACGGTGGCGTCGATCGCGGCCTGAACTGCGTCCTCGTCGGTGACATCGGCCGCGACGCCGACGGCGACGTCGGTGTTGCCGATCTCCTTCGCCGCGGCCTGGGCCTTGTCGGCATCCAGGTCGGCGATCACCACGCAGGCGCCTTCGGCGGCCAACCGGGTGGCGATGGCCTTGCCGATCCCCGACGCCGCGCCGGTGACCAGCGCGATGCGGGTGGCCAGGGGCTTGGGTCGGGGCATCCGCTGCAGCTTGGCCTCTTCCAGTGCCCAGTACTCGATGCGGAACTTCTCCGCTTCGTCGATCGGGGCGTAGGTGGAGACCGCCTCGGCGCCGCGCATCACGTTGATGGCGTTCAGATAGAACTCTCCGGCGACCCGGGCGGTCTGCTTGTCCTTGCCGTAGCTGAACATGCCGACGCCGGGGACCAGGACGATGGCCGGATCGGCGCCACGCATCGGCGGGCTGCCGGCGCAGGCATGGCGGTCGTAGTACGCCCGGTAGTCGGCGCGGTAGGACTCGTGCAGCGCGCTCAGCCGTTCGGTGCATTCCTCGATGCTCGCGTCCGCCGGGAGGTCGAGCAGCATCGGCTTGACCTTGGTGCGCAGGAAGTGGTCGGGGCAACTCGTGCCGAGCTCGGCCAGCCGGGGATGTTCTGCGCAGCTGAGGAATTCGAGCACCCGCGGATCGTCGGTGAAGTGGCCGACCTGAGGCTTGTCGGTCGAGACCAGGCCCCGGATGAACGGCGCCAACCGGGCGGCTCTGGCGCGACGCTCGCTGTCGGGCAGGGCGCCGTAGCCGTCGAGCGGCTCACCGAACGGGCGGCTCTTCCCGTGCTCGTCGAGGTAGCGCTGCGCTGTCTCGATGATCTCGAGTGAATGCCTCTCCGCGTCGGCCGAGGTGTCACCCCACGCGGTGATGCCGTGGCCGCCGAGGATGGTGCCGATCGCCTGCGGATGCCGCTTCTTCACCTCGGCGATGTCCAGGCCGAGCTGGAAACCGGGGCGGCGCCACGGGATCCACACCACCCGGTCCCCGAAGATCTGCTTGGTCAGAGCCGCCCCGTCGGCGGCGGTGGCGATCGCGATACCGGCGTCGGGGTGCAGGTGGTCGACATGGGCAGCATCCACCAGGCCGTGCATCGCCGTGTCGATCGACGGCGCGGCGCCACCCTTGCCGTGCAGGCAGTAGTCGAAGGCGGCCACCATCTCGTCCTCCCGGTCCACCCCGGGATAGACGTCGACCAGCGCGCGCATCCGGTCCAGCCGCAGGACGGCCAGCCCAGCCTCGGTCAGCGTGCCGAGATCGCCGCCGGAACCCTTGACCCACAGCAGGTCCACGGGCTTGCCGGTGACGGGGTCGGTCTCGGTGCCCTTGGCCGACGTGTTGCCGCCGGCGTAGTTGGTGTTCTTCGGGTCGGATCCGAGCCGGTTGGATCGTGCGACGAGTTCGGCAACGGTGTCGTTGGTCATCAGTCATGCTCCCCAGGAGGATTGTGTGCCGCCGATGCGCTCGGCGTTGATGGTGTCTTGGTAGCCCGACGCCGCGTAGGCGGCCATCGGGTCGGCCGGAAGTCCACGATCGGACCGCCATTCGGCCAGCGCGGGACGCACGTCGGTGTAGAAGGCGTCCATGATGATCTCGTTGGCGCCCAGCACGTCACCCGCCTCCTGTGCCGAGGTGAGCGCGTCGCGGTCGACCAGCAGCGCGCGGGCGGTCATCTCGGCGACGTTGAGCACCGAACGTATCTGACCGGGGATCTTCTCCTCGACGTTGTGGCACTGGTCGAGCATCAGCGCCACGTCGGAGCCGCCGTCCAACGCACCGCCGCGGATCACCTCGAACATGATCCGAAAGAGCTGGAAGGGATCTGCGGCCCCAACGATCAGGTCGTCGTCGGCATAGAAGCGGGAGTTGAAGTCGAACGAGCCGAGCTTGCCCAGCCGCAGCAATTGCGCGACGATGAACTCGATATTGGTGCCCGGAGCGTGGTGTCCCGTGTCGAGGCACACCTTCGCGCGGTCACCGAGCGCGCTGACGTGTGCATACGCCGTGCCCCAGTCCGGGACGTCGGTCATGTACATCGCCGGTTCGAAGAACTTGTACTCCAACACCATTCGCTGGTGCGCACCGATGTGCTGGTAGATCGTCGCCAGTGATTCGGCCAGCCGTTCCTGACGGCCCCGGATGTCACCCTGGCCCGGATAGTTCGTTCCGTCGGCCAGCCAGATCTTCAGATCGCGTGACCCGGTGTGGTCCATGATCTCGATACACCTGAGATGGTGGTCGATCGCCTTCTGCCGCACCGTCTTGTCGGTGTGGGTGAGGCTGCCGAACTTGTACACGTCGTCCTGGAAGGTGTTGGAGTTGACGGTTCCCAGTCTCACCCCCGATTCCTCTGCGTAACGGGACAATTCGGCGTAATCGTCGACGGTGTCCCACGGGATGTGCAGCGCCACCGCCGGTGCCAGGCCCGTCATCCGGTGCACGGTGGCCGCGTCGGCGATCTTCTCGTGGATGTTGCGCGGCACCCCCGGGGTGCCGAAGACCTTGAACCGGGTGCCGGAGTTGCCGAAGGCCCATGACGGCAGCTCGATGGCCAGGTTGTCGAGCAACGGGTCGATCATGACAGTACCGCTTTCTCCTCGGAGGTCGGTTCGACGGGCGCGCCGTAACGCTCGGTCTCGATCTGCTTGAGTGTCTTGCCCCGGGTGTGCGGCGCCCAGATCACGCCGATGATCAGTGCGACGGTGAGCAATCCGACCAGCAGCAGCCCCACGCCGGTCAGTCCGGTGACAGCCAGCATGGTCGGGAAGAAGTAGGACAGCAGGCCGGTGACGGCGCGCACCACGAAGAACATCACGCCCTGGGCGCTGGCCCGGTAGGGCGTGGCGAACAGTTCGCTCGCCCACAGGCTGTAGAACGCCTGGGCACCGATGCCACTCGAGACCCCCCACAGCACGGCGAAGATCAACATGGTCGTCATGCCGTTGTCGGTGAAGGCGACCAGCACGCTCCAGGCGACGATGCCCAGCGCCGCACCGATGCCGTACAGCAGCCGCTGCGACATCCGGTCGGCGAACAGCATGAACCCGAAGTAGGTCGCGGCGACGGTGCACCCCCACACCAGCACCTGCAGGAGGTTCTGCTGCACCGGACTGTGCAGACCGGCCGTGTCGTAGACGCGCGGCATGAAGATCCCCGCCTGGCCGGCAACGGTGTTCCAGAACAGATAGATGCCACCGAGGAACAGCAGGGCGGCGATGTTCACCCGGCGCGAGAACAGACCACGCAGACCGCGTACGCCAATCGTGGAGGCGGCGTCGCTGCGTGCCTGCCGGCCTTCGTCCTTCCAGATCGCCGATTCCTCCAGTCCCTGCCGGATCCACCACACCACGGCGGCCACGACGAAAAGGTGGGCGAAGATCAGCCGGGACCCGAGCAGTCCGAGCGGGGCGAGGGCGGCGGCGAGCGCGAAGCCGATGAGCGGCCCGGTCGACCAGGCGAGCTGCGCGGTGCCCACGTGTTTTGCGCGCTGGATGGACGGGGCCTGTTCTGCGATGTAGGTCCACGACGCGGGCACACCGGCGCCGACGGCGATACCGGTGATGACGAAGCCGGCGAGCAGCATCGTGAAGTTCATCGCGCACGCAGCCAGCAGGACACCGGCCATGTACACCAGCAGGTCGTAGGTGTAGATCGCCTTGCGTCCGAACCGGTCGCACAGCGGGCCGCCCAGCGCGGCACCGATGGCGGCGCCGAAGGCATTGGCCGACAACGCCGCGAGCAGGCCGACACCGAGATCGCTGATCCCGAACGCCTCCTGCCAGAAGGCCAGGCTGGTGGCGATGGCGATGATGGATCCGGCTTCGATGTAGTTCGACATCGCGACCGAGATCGTGGCCTTCCAGCCGGTCGTGGACCGCGCTCCTACTTTCATGACGGACGTCCCTTCGGTCAGGGGAGGTGGAAATACTCGGTCAGTCGGTGCATGGCGCGGTCCGGATGGTCGGACGCCTCGAAGTACTCGGCCATCGACGACTGCCATGCGGTGTTGACGGCCGTCTGCGCCATGGCGGATGTCGCCGCGTCGAAATCGTCGGTCTCCAGGTAGCCCACGACGAGGCCGTCCTCCGGCCGGACGAACAGCGAATAGTTGTGCCAGCCCGCCGTACGCAGTGACGCGAGCATCTCCGGCCACACGGTCCGGTGCGCCTCGAGGTAGTCGGTGACACGGTCGCGTTTGAGCTGGAGCAGGAAGCAGACCCGTTCCCGTTCTCGGCGGTGCAACTCGGAGCTCATCGGTGCCATTTCGTCGTTGAAACGTTTCAATGTGATGGCACTCACAGTAGGCCCTCGAGGCCGCCGAGGTCAAGAGGACGCTTTGGGGACGGAGGCTGAGCTCAGCCGCCGGTGCGCCGCGCGTAGGCGCGCAGGGCGAACGGCCCGAACACCGCCGTCAGCGCCAGCGACCACAGGATGGTCGCGAGCACCGGATGATGCAGCGGCAATTGGGCGTCGGCCGGGGCGGGCCCGCCGTTACCCCACAGTTCGCGCATCGCCTGGGCGAGGGAGGACACCGGATTCCACTCGGCGATGACCCGCAGCCAGTGCGGCATCGGTTCGGTCGGTACGAAGGTGTTGGCCAGGAACGTCACCGGGAACAGGACGGTGAACATGGTCCCGTTGACCGCCTCGACGGTGCGCATCAGCGAGCCCACCAGGATGCCGAACCAGATCATCCCGAACCCGAACACCAGGATGAGCGCGAAGGCCAGCACCGCCTCGGCGATGCTGCCGCGGATGCGCCAGCCGATGGCCAGACCCGTCAACGCCATCACCACCACACCGAGCGACGAGTGGATGAGGCTGGCGATGCTGCGCCCGATCAGCACCGACGAGCGCGAGATCGGCAGCGACCGGAACCGGTCGATGATGCCCTTCTCCACGTCGGCGGTGATCCCCGCCGCCACCACGAAGGCCGAGAACACGATCGTCTGGGCCTGGATGCCCGGCAGCAGGAACTCCCGGTAGGACGCGCCGCCGGTATCGGTGATCGACGCACCGAACACGAACGCGAACAGCAGCACGAACATGATGGGCTGCGCAGTGACGTCGCTGAGCATCTCGGGCATGCGCTTGGTGTGGATCATGTTGCGCTTGACCATGATCCATGACTGTTGCGCCAGGTTGGTGCGATGCGTCGCACTGCGCTGCACGCGGCCGTCCGCCTTCGCTGCGATCGCGGTCATGCGGTCACCTCCTCGTCCTCGGTGCGGTGGCCGGTCAGCGACAGGAACACGTCGTCGAGGCTCGGCCGCGACAGACCGATGTCGTCGACGTCGATGCCGCTGTCGCGCAGCCGGCCGGCGACGCGGATCATGTCGTCGAGCCCGTCGGCCGCAGCGGTGATCTGACGGGCACCGACGTCGACGAACACCTCCGCGCCGTCGCGGGCGAGCAGCTGCTGCGCCGCGGGCAGGTCATCGCCGTGGGCGACGGTGACCACCAGGCTGGCGTTGCCCGCCTGCCGCTTGAGCTCCAGCGGTGAACCCTCGGCGATGATGCGGCCCCGGTCGATGACGACGATGTTGTCCGCCAGCTGGTCGGCCTCCTCGAGGTACTGCGTGGTCAACAGCAGGGTGGTGCCCTGTTCGACGAGCCCGCGCAGCACATCCCACAGGTCGCTGCGGCTGCGCGGGTCCAGGCCGGTGGTGGGCTCGTCGAGGAACAGCACCGGCGGCGACGCCAACAGGCTGACGGCGAGATCGAGCCGGCGGCGCATACCGCCGGAGTACGACTTGACCACCCGGTCGGCGGCGTCGGCGATGGAGAAGCGGTGCAGGAGTTCGTCACCGACTCTCGTGAGCTCCTTGCGGCGGATGCCGTACAGGCCGCCGATCATGCGGATGTTCTCCCGGCCCGTGAGCAGCTCGTCGACGGTGGCCACCTGACCGGTGAGCCCCATGTTGCGCCGCACCTCGTCGGGCTGGGTACGCACGTCGTATCCGGCGACGCGGGCGGTGCCGCTAGTGGGGCCGGTGAGCGTCGTCATCATCCGGACCGTCGTCGTCTTACCCGCGCCGTTGGGACCGAGCAGGCCCAGCACGGTGCCCGGTGGGACGGCGAAGCTGACGCGGTCGACCGCCGGCGGGTTCTCGGCAGGGTCGCCGAACTGCTTGACCAGATCGATCGCTTCGATGGCCGGTGTCATCAGACCAACGTATCGGCGGGCACCGACACCCGGCCAACGAGTTTCCGCGATCGCGGCCGGCGCGCTAGGTGACCAGCGAGACCGAATTGGCGCGGCGCAGCTTGCCCGACGGCGTCTTCGGGATGGTGCCGGGCCCGAGCACGACGACGTTGCGGGGGCGCACGTCGACTTCGGAGACCACTTCGTGGGCGACCTGGTGCTCGATGCGGCGCACCTCGGCCGGATCCTGCCAGGCGTTGGACTCCACGGCGACCGCGAACGTCTCCCGGGAGTGGCCCGCATCCAGGCGCACCGCGACGGCGCACCCCGGGCGCACACCCTCGACGCGACCGGCGGCCCGCTCGATGTCGGTCGGGTAGATGTTGCGCCCGGCCATGATGATGACGTCCTTGACGCGGCCACAGACCACGACGTGGCCCTCCTCGGTCAGGTAGCCGAGGTCACCGGTGTCGTACCAGCCGTGCTCGTCCTGGGCGGGTACGAACCCGCCCATCGTGATGTATCCGGGGGTGAGGGGCTCACCGCGCAGTTCGATGACGCCGACGCCGCGCTCGGGCATCACGTTGCCCTGCTCGTCGATGATGCGCGCCTCCAGCCCCTCGAGCAGCGGACCGAGCGTGGCCAGCCGCTTGGTGTTGCCCTTGGTCGCGGGCACGGCGCGGCGCAGCGCGGCCAGGAGATCGGCGTCGACCTCGTCGACGACCAGGCCGGCGCCGCACTTGGAGAACGACACCGCCAGCGTGGTCTCCGCCATCCCGTAGGCCGGCAGAATCGCCTCGGGCGCCAGACCGAACGGCTTACCGGCGTCGATCAGGTCCTCGACGTCGGCGGGCTCGACCGGTTCGGCTCCCGACAGCGCGAAACGCAGCGTCGACAGGTCGAAGTCACCCGGGTTGGCCTGCCGGCGCAGACGCTTGGCCAGCAGCGCGTAGGCGAAGTTCGGGGCGGCGGTCATGGTGCCCTTGTACTTGTCGATCAGGCGGGCCCACAGCAGCGTGTCGCGCAGGAAGTCCATCGGCGTCACCTTGACCAGCTCCGCGCCGAAGTACATCGGGATGGTGAGGAAGCCGACCATGCCCATGTCGTGGAAGCAGGGCAGCCAGCTGACCATGACGTCCTTGGTGACGTCGTACTCGGCGCCGATGAACATCGCCTCGGCGTTGGAGTAGATGTTGCGATGGGTGATCTGCACGGCCTTCGGGGATCCGGTGGAGCCGGACGTCAACTGCATCAGTGCCAGATCGTCCTCGCCGACGTCGATCGGGTCGATCGGCTCGGCGCCCAGCAGATCGGTCACGGTCAGCACCGTGATGCCCTTCTCCTGCAGCACCGGGATCGCGACCATGAACGGTTCCCCGACGATCACGGCCTTCGCCTCGATCATGCCGATGACGGTGAGGGTGTCCTCGGCCCATACCGCGAGGTCGGTGCGCGGAGTGGGCTGGTGCAGCATGGTCAGGCTCGCGCCGCGCATCCAGACGCCCTGCGCGGTGGGGGCGATCTCGACGGGCAGACCCTCGAGCACACCCACCGCGTCACCCTTACCGATGCCCGCGGCCGCCAGCCCACCGGCGATCCGGCGGGCGCGCTCGTGCACCTCACCCCAGGTGTGACGGATGGGCTCGTGCGGCTCACCGGTCACCATGCCGGTGCTCACCGTGCGTGCATTGCGGTACATCTTCTCGGTGAACCTGCTCACGAGGACCTCCTGAATACCGGCACCAGTGCCCGGTTTCTCATGCTCCGCCGCAAAGTCGACGCTGCCGAGTAGGCGCGCATACACGATTGGGGAGCAGTTCGGTTTCGAATCGGTGATGGGTATCCCGAGGCGGCGGGCAGCGAGCGTCCCCGTACGACGGAGACCCCCACGGAGGGTCGACGAAGATGCCGCCGAGCCCCGCATGACTGACCGCTGACATTCACCGCCGTTCATCTTAAGAAAACTCTTAAGTAGCTGACAAACTTTGGCAGTAATTGAGTCCTGTGTCACACCTCGGACTCAGGCCGACGTGGACGGTGCCGGCACCACCCGGGCGCCGTGCACCGGCCCGCTGGCCACCCGCACCGTGCGGCACACGCCGGCCCCCGCCAACTGGGCACCGATGTCGATCGCGGCCGGCGACGACGGGCACAGGAACGCACACGTGGGCCCGGAACCGGAGACGACGGCCGCCAGCGCGCCCGCGTCCAGGCCCGCGCGCAGCGTGCGGCGCAGCTCCGGATAGAGGCTCAGCGCGGCCGCCTGCAGATCGTTGCCCAGCAGCGGCGCCAGCTCGCGCGGATCGCCAGAGGCCAACGCGGCCAGCATCGGCTCCGGAGCGCCGGTGCGGGGCGGTTCACTCCTGATCGCATCGGCGGTGGCACGCAGCCGGTCGAGTTCGTCGAACACCCTCGGCGTCGACAGCCCCTTCGGGGCGAAGGCCAGCACCCAGTGAAAGGTGCTGCGGGCCAGCACGGTCGCCAGCTCCTCACCCCGCCCGGTACCGAGCGCGGTTCCTCCGTGCAGGGCGAACGGCACGTCACTACCCAGTTCGGCGGCCAAAGCGTGCAGGTCGCGCCGGGGCACACCGAGCTCCCACAGGTGGTTCATCGCGACCAGGACACCCGCGGCGTCCGCGCTGCCACCGGCCATACCGCCCGCCACCGGGATCGACTTCTCGATCGATATCGCGACATCCGGAGTGCGCCCGACATGGTCGGCCATCAGCTCCGCGGCCTGCCAGGCGAGGTTGCGGTGATCGGTGGGAAGAACCTCGACACCCTCCCCGACCATCTCGAGCGACATCACGTCGGCGGTGGAGACGGTGATCTCATCGAGCAGGGACACCGCATGGAAGACGGTGGTCAGATCGTGATAGCCGTCGTCGCGCAGATCGCCGACGGCGAGGAACAGGTTGACCTTGCCCGGCACGCGTACCGTGACCGAGCCGGTCGGAACCCACTCGGAGGCGGTGTTGCCGTCGCGCACAGCACGAGGCTATCTCCGGACCGGCCTACCGCAAACCCGACGGCCGCTCCAGAAGGTCAGCGAACCCGGACGTGCTCTTCGGAGTCGTCGGAACGCTGCAGCAGCCGCACGAAGTCGGCGATGCTCAAGGTCTCGCCCCGGCGGGCCGGATCAATGCTCGCGGCCAGCAGACGGCGCGCAGATTCGTTGCCCGAACCCGCCCACTCGGCGAACGCATTACGCGAGGTCTTGCGGCGCTGCGCGAACGCGATGTCGATGAGGTCGAAGACCCTGGCACGGAAGTCCGCATCCGTCGGCCACGGAGTGGTCTCGTAGCGATCGAGCCTGACCAGCCCGGAGTACACCCGCGGGATCGGCCAGAACACCGTCGGCGAAACCATGCCGTAGCGGCGCACGTTGCCGTAGAAACGCACCTTCGCGCTCGGCACGCCGTAGTCCTTACCGCCCGGTTCGGCGGCCAGTCGCTCGGCAACCTCGGCCTGCACCATGACCATGACCGAACGGATCGTCGGGAACTCCGCGAGCAGGTGCAGCAGCGCGGGCACCGCGACGTTGTACGGCAGGTTGGCGACCAGCGCGGTCGGCTGCTCGTCCAGATCCGACGGCAGCAGCGTCAGGATGTCCTGGTTGAGCACCGTCAGACGGTTGATCTCGCTGTGCGAGTGATCAGCGACGGTGGTGGGAAGTTGCTGCGCGAGCACCGGGTCGATCTCCACCGCGGTCACGTGCGCGCCACGGTCGAGAAGGGCCAGCGTCAGCGAACCCAGGCCCGGACCCACCTCGAGCACATGGTCGTGCCGATTGACCCCCGACGCCGAAACAATCCGGCGCACGGTGTTCGCATCGTGCACGAAGTTCTGCCCGAAGGCCTTGCGCGGGCGAAAGTCGATGTCTTTCGCCAAACGCCGTATCTCGGTCCGCCCGAGTAGCCGAATCGTCAGGACGCCCCCACTCTTCCACTGCACGTGGGCCAGGCTCCCCAACCTTGCCGTGCCCGCGTGACTTCAGCAATCGCGATCTGTTCTTCTCGTGTAGCCAGATCCGCCCTCGCAGCATACCTCAGACCGCCCTGGCGCTCCCAGGTGTTTTGGTCAAATTGGACACCACCGAAATATCCGTTGCCGGTGTTGATGGTCCAGTTCCCGCCCGCTTCGCACTGCGCCAACGCATCCCAGGTGGCGCCGTTGGTGATCGGGGGGACCTCCGTACCGGGTTTGGCACCCACCCGGACCACCCCGTCCCTTGCGGGCGCAACTATTACATTGGCTATTGGCAGCCTGCCGGTCTCCACCCCGTTCACGATCGCGACGGCAAAGGTCACATCCTGGGTGCCGGGGGCGCCGGTGTCCTCGACCACCTGGCGGCTCATGTTCATCGTGACGTCTTCGATGCGGCGGTTCGTCGGGAGCAGGGGCATCCGCTCGGTGCGCTTGTCGATCCGCACCCGCGTCACCTTGATCTGCATGCCGTCGATCACCGGGGACGAGGCGTGGGGCACCACCCGGTCGCGCTGCTGCAGGGGCGCGCCGGCGGCCTCGAGCAGACCGGCGACGTTGGGGGCCGCAAGACGCACCGTGCGGATCACGCCGCCGTCGTCGATCTGGACGGTCTTGGGGCTGACCACCGGCAACGCCATGCCACCCAGCGGCACCCGGCTGCCGCGCGATGCGGCCGTCGGCGCCTTGTCGGTCATCTGCAGCTGGGCCAGCGCCTCGTCGACGGTGGACGCCGTGGTCCACACCTGCTCGGTGTGCGAGCCGTCGGTCGAGATCTCCAGCGGCCGACTGCGCCGCAGCGTGATGGTGTCGGACTGGCGGACCTCGGTGTCGCCCGCCGGGAACAGGTCGTCACGCTCGCCGACCTCGAAGCCGTTCTCCTGGACGACGTCGATCACCCGCGACTTCATCGTGCTCACCGTCATCGGGGCGCCGTCGACGTCGAGGGTCACGGTCTTGTGGGTCGCCACGGCGAAGCCACCGGCGACGACGAGCGCGAGCAGCAGGGCGCCGACCAGCAGTCGGAGGATGGGCGATCGTTCTTCGTGCAGTCGGTTCAGAGCAGTCAAGATGCGATGTGTCTCTCGGCTATCGGTGCAACGTCAATTCTCGGCCAACATGCGTCGGAAGCCGTATTCGATCACAAGACGGTAACGAAAGTCGGCTTACGGCGCCAATCAGCCGAGTCCGTAGACGCGGTGGGCGGTGTCCGCCGTCTGAGCGGCGAGTTCCGGTGCGGGCCGCCCGACGACCTCGGCGAGCGCGCGCACCGTATAGGGCAGACAGTACGGCTCGTTCGGCGCACCACGAAATGGATGGGGCGTGAGGAAGGGGGCATCAGTCTCGACCAGAAGCTGCCCGTGCGGGATCAGGGCGGCCGCCTCGCGCAACGCGTGCGCGTTCTTGAAGCTCACCGTTCCCGACAGGCTCAACACCCATCCGGCGTCCACGCAGCTGCGCGCCATCTGTGCGTCAGACGAGAAGCAGTGGAAGATCACGGTCTCCGGCGGGCCCTCGGCCCTGAGGACGTCGAGGACCGCCGCGTCGGCGTCGCGGTTGTGGATCATCAGCGGTTTACCGGTGCGTTTGGCGAGGTCGATGTGCCAGGCGAAGGCGTCGCGCTGTTCGGCGGGTTCAGCGCACCCGTCGAGCCGGCCGGGCCAGTACAGATCCATCCCGGTCTCCCCGATCGCCACCACGCGCGGATGCGCGGCGAGGCGTTCGATCTCGGTCTTCGCCTCGTCGGTCAAGGCGTTCGCCCGCGTCGGGTGCAATGCCACCGCCGCGTAGACGCGGGGATCCCAGTCCGCCGCCGCGGTGACCCATCGGGCGGAGGCGAGGTCGTCAGCGATGGTGACGACGGCGCCCACCCCGACGGCAGCGGCCCGGTCGACGATGGCACGGACATCCTCACCGCTGCGGGCGCCGCACGCGTCGAGGTGGGTGTGGGCGTCGATCAGCGGGCTCAGCGGCTCGGGCGGGGGCGGGGCCGGGCGGTTCGAGCGACTCACCTCCACACCATAGAGTTGAGCGCGAAATGAGCAAGCCAGGCAGCAATCCGACGTACTACATCACCACCGCCATCGACTATCCCAATGGCGCACCGCACATCGGGCACGCCTACGAGAAGGTCGCCACCGACGCGATAGCCCGGTTCAAGCGCCTCGACGGATTCGACGTCCGGTTCCTCACCGGCACCGATGTGCACGGTCTGAAGATGGCGCAGACCGCGGAGAGGGAAGGCATCCCGACCGCCGATCTGGCCCTGCGGAATTCGGACACCTTCGAGGCGATGCAGCGCCGGATCGGTAGCTCGTTCGACCGTTTCATCCGCACCTCCGACGCCGACCACTTCGACGCGTCGGCCGAGATCTGGAAGCGGATGGACGCCGCGGGCGACATCTATCTCGACTCGTACTCGGGCTGGTACTCGGTGCGCGACGAACGGTTCTACAGCGACGACGAGATCGAGACGCGCGACGGCGGCGAGAAGTACTCCATCGAGACCGGGACGCCGCTGACGTGGACCGAGGAGCAGACCTACTTCTTCCGCCTGTCGGCCTACACCGACCGGCTGCTGGCGCACTACGAGGCACATCCGGAGTTCATCGGCCCCGACGTGCGCCGCAACGAGGTCATCAGCTTCGTCTCCGGCGGACTGCGCGACCTGTCGATCTCGCGCACCACGTTCGACTGGGGCGTGCCCGTTCCGGGTCACCCCGACCACGTCATGTACGTCTGGGTCGACGCGCTGACGAACTATCTCACCGGTGCGGGCTTCCCCGACGTGTCCTCGCCGGACTTCCAGAAGTACTGGCCCGCGGATCTGCACGTCATCGGCAAGGACATCATCCGATTTCACACCGTGTATTGGCCTGCGTTCCTCATGTCGGCCGGAATCGAGTTGCCGCGAAGGGTTTTCGCGCACGGCTTCATCAACGTCAAGGGCGAGAAGATGAGCAAGTCGGTGGGCAACGTCGTCGATCCCATTGCCCTGGTCGACGAGTTCGGCATCGACGCCGTGCGGTACTTCCTGCTGCGTGAGGTGCCCTTCGGTCAGGACGGCAGCTACAGCGAGGAAGCGATCATCGGCCGCATCAACGCCGACCTCGCCAACGAGCTGGGCAACCTGGCGCAGCGGTCACTGTCGATGGTGGCAAAGAACCTCGACGGCGCCGTCCCGCAGCCCGGTGAGTTCACCGCAGAGGACACCGAGCTGCTCGCTGCCGCCGACGCGCTGATGGACCGTGTGCGCAACCATTTCGACCAGCAGGCGATGCACCTGGCGCTGGAGGCGATCTGGTCGGTGCTCGGCGCTACGAACCGGTATTTCTCCGCCCAGGAGCCCTGGGTGCTGCGCAAGACCGACCCGGACCGGTTCGCGACGGTGCTCTACACCACCCTGGAGGTGGTCCGCATCGCTGCGCTCCTGAGCCAACCCGCGATGCCCGCCTCGACCGCCCAACTGCTCGATCTGCTGGGTCAGCCGGCCGAGGCGCGCACGTTCGCCGCCGTTTCGGCACGTCTCACCCCGGGCATCGCTCTGCCGAAGCCGGTCGGCGTGTTCCCGAGATACCAGGTGGATGAGTGATGAATGGACTGCACGAAAGTCTGCAGGACACCTACGAGGAGGTGGCCCGGCGCAATCCCGGCGAGACGGAGTTCCACCAAGCCGTCTACGAGGTGCTCCAGAGCCTCGGGCCGGTAGTCGCCAAGCACCCCGAGTACGCCGACTCGGCGGTCATCCGCCGGCTCTGCGAGCCGGAGCGGCAGATCCTGTTCCGGGTGCCGTGGGTCGACGACAGCGGCGCCGTCCAGATGAACCGCGGATTCCGTGTCGAATTCAACTCGGCGCTCGGCCCCTTCAAGGGCGGTCTGCGATTCCACCCGTCGGTGTATCTCGGCATCATCAAGTTCCTCGGCTTCGAGCAGATCTTCAAGAACTCGCTGACCGGTATGCCCATCGGCGGCGGGAAGGGCGGCTCCGACTTCGACCCGAAGGGCCGCAGTGACGGCGAGGTGATGCGGTTCTGCCAGTCGTTCATGACCGAGCTGTACCGCCACATCGGCGAGCACACCGACATCCCCGCCGGTGACATCGGCGTCGGTATGCGCGAGATCGGCTACCTGTTCGGTCAGTACAAGCGGATCACCAACCGGTACGAGTCCGGTGTGCTCACCGGTAAGGGAATGACGTGGGGCGGCTCGCTGGTGCGCACCGAGGCCACCGGCTACGGCGCGGTGTACTTCCTCGCCGAGATCCTCAAGGCCCGCGGGGAGTCCTTCGACGGTAAGCGCGTGGTGGTGTCCGGATCGGGCAACGTCGCCATCTACGCCATCGAGAAGATCCACCAGCTCGGCGGTACGGTCATCGCCTGTTCGGACTCCAGCGGCTATGTCGTCGACCCCGACGGCATCGAGGTCGAGTTGCTCAAAGAGGTCAAGGAGGTACGCCGCGCACGCATCGTCGACTACGTCGACCTGCGTGGCGGCTCCGCCCGATCCGCGAAAGGAAGCGTCTGGGACGTCGCATGTGACATCGCGGTGCCGAGCGCCACCCAGAATGAGATCAACGGCGCCGATGCAGCGCGGTTGGTCAAGGCCGGCTGCCGCATCGTGGCTGAGGGGGCCAACATGCCCTGCACCCCGGAGGCGGTGAAGATCTTCGGCGAGGCCGGCACCGTCTTCGCTCCCGGCAAGGCCGCGAACGCCGGAGGAGTCGCGACCAGCGCGCTGGAGATGCAACAGAACGCGTCCCGCGATTCGTGGACCTTCGAGGTCACCGAGAGCCGGCTGGCCGAGATCATGGGGCGTATCCACGACAGCTGTCTGCGGACAGCCGACGAGTACGGCCAACCCGGCAACTACGCCGCCGGAGCCAACATCGCCGGCTTCATCCGGGTGGCGGACGCCATGCTGGCCCTCGGTCTCATCTAGTGGCGTAGATCACAACTACGGTCAGCCGCGTGACGCGCCGACCGCGAGCGGTGTCTCAGGGGCATCAACCCCGAACGATCGGAGACACCATGACCCACCACCACACCCGTGTCGTCGTCATCGGCGGCGGCTACGCCGGCATTCTGGCGGCCAACCAGTTGCGGTCACGCCGGGACGTCGACGTCACCGTGGTCAACCCGCGGCCGGACTTCGTCGAACGGATCCGACTGCACCAGCTGGTCGCGGGCACCGGCAGGGCCACCACGGACTACGCCCCGCTACTCGGTGAGGGCGTCCGGCTCGTCGTCGACACCGCAGCCCGCATCGACACCGCCAGCCGTTCGGTGGAGCTCGCCTCGGGCGGCGCGCTCGACTACGACTACGTCGTATACGCGGTCGGCAGCACCGGCGCCGTGCCCGCATCGGTGCCGGGCGCGGCGGAATTCGCCTACCCCATCGCCGAACTCGAACAGGCACAACGGGTGCACACAGCCATCGACGAGCGACCGCTCGACGCACCGGTGACCGTCGTCGGTGCAGGACTGACCGGCATCGAGGTCGCGACCGAGCTCGCCGGAAAAGGCCGTGCGGTGACGCTCGTCTGCGGTGGCCGATTGGGTCCGGCGCAATTGTCGGAGTCGGGCCGGCGCTCGGTCGCCAAGGTGATGGCCAAGCTCGGCGTGCACGTGCTGGAGACCGATTCGGTGGCCGAGGTGCGCGCCGCCGCCGTCGTCCTCGACGACGGAGCCGTCCGCCCGAGCGCTGTCACCATCTGGACCGCGGGCTTCGGGGTCCCCCACCTGGCCGCCCATAGCGGCCTGCGCACCGATGCGCTGGGCCGGCTGCTCACCGACGAGACCCTCACCAGCATCGACGACCCGCGCATCGTCGCCGCCGGCGACTGCGCCGCCCCGTCCGGCCGTCCGCTGCGGATGTGTTGCGCATCGGCCACCCAGCTCGGGCCTCAGGCTGCCGAGACGGTGCTCAGCCGGATCGCAGGCTCCCAGCCGGCACAGCTCCAGTACGCGATACCGGGGTCGTGCACCAGCCTCGGGCGCCGCGCAGGAATACTGCAGTTCTCCCGCCCCGACGACACCCCGGTCGACCTCTACATCGGCGGACGAGTCGCCGCCGTGCTCAAGGAGTCCATCTGCAAGGGGACGCTCTGGGGTCTGCGGCGGGCAGCTCGCAAGCCCGGGTCGGGCTTCTGGCTCCGCGGCGGCCGACGTCCTGCGACCCCCGCCATCGCATCGGTGGTGCCGGAGTCGTGACCGACACCGGTCAACACGCCGAGCAGTTCACCGCTCTGCGACCGCTGCTGTTCACGATCGCCTACGAGATCTCGGGCAGCGCAACGGAATCGGACGACGTCCTGCAGGACAGCTATCTCCGGTGGGCCGAGGTGGACCTCACGACGGTCCGCGACACCCGGTCCTACCTGGCCCAACTGGTGACCCGACAGGCGCTCAACGCGCGGCGGGCGGGCCACCGCCGCCGCGAAGACTACGTCGGCCCCTGGTTGCCGGAGCCGCTGCTACTCGACGAGCACGATCCGTCGTGCGACGTGGTGCTGGCCGAATCGGTGTCGATGGCGATGCTGGTGGTTCTGGAGACCCTCGCCCCCGACGAGCGCGCGGTGTTCGTGCTGCGCGAGGTGTTCGGCTTCGATTACAGCGAGATCTCCTCGGCCGTGGGCAGATCCGTCGGCGCGGTGAAGCAGATGGCCTACCGGGCGCGCGAACACGTACACGCCCGCCGTAGGAGATTTCCTTCCGTGGATCCCACCGAGGCCACCAGGGTGGCCGAACGGTTCATGTCCGCCGCGACGACCGGTGACATCGAAGGCCTGCTGGCGCTGCTCGCCCCGGACGTCACGTGGACCACCGACAGCGGCGGCAAGGCGAGGGCGATCCGGCGCCCGGTTCACGGCGCGCGGAAGGTGGCGAACGTCATCGCCGGCCTGGTACGGGCCGCGCCACGGCACCTGCCCGACATCCGGTTCGAGCTGGCGACCTTAAGCGGCACCCCGGCGGTGGTGCTCTACAGCGGCGACGGCGTCCAGGGGTTGTTCCTGATGGAAGTCACCGACGCGAGGATCACCAACGTCTATGCCGTGGCGAACCCCGACAAGCTGGCCGGCATCAGCGTTGCGCGACGCATCCGCCGGGTGTGACCTCCACCACCCTGACGGCCGAGATGTCACACTTTCGGTGTGTGCGGTGTCTTGAGGTAAAGCCGGCTCGACGGAGAGCCGGAGAACCCGAGGAGGACGAGATGACCGAACACCGCACCCACGTCGTCGTGATCGGCGGCGGATACGCCGGGGTGATGGCCGCGAACCACCTGCGCACCCGCGGCGACGTCGACATCACGCTGGTGAACGCGCGACCGCAATTCGTCGAACGGATCCGCCTGCATCAGTTGCTGACCGGATCCGACGACGCCGTGGTCGACTACCGCGACATCCTCGGCGAGGGCGTCAGGCTGGTCGTCGACACCGCCGAGGTCATCGACCCCGCCGCCCGGACGGTCGCTCTTGCCTCCGGCACCACGCTGACCTACGACTACCTCGTCTACGCGCTGGGCAGCACCGGCGGCGTCATGACGGTTCCCGGCGCTGCCGAGCACGCGCACCCCATCTCCGAATACGAGCACGCCGAACGGCTGCGGGCGGCGCTCGACGCGACTCATCCCGGTTCGCCGGTGACCGTTGTCGGCGCCGGGCCCACCGGCATCGAGACCGCCGCCGAACTCGCCGAGGAAGGCCGCACCGTCACCATCGTCTGCGGCAACGTGCTCGGCCCGTACTTCAGCACTACCACCCGGCGTTCCGTGGCACGACGACTCCGCAAGCTCGGCGTCACCGTCCTCGAGGGGCCCGGCGCGACCGTCACCGAGGTGACGCCGCAGTCGGTGGTGCTGTCCGACGGGCGGGAACTGCCCAGTGTCGTCACCATCTGGAGCGCCGGTTTCTCGGTGCCCGACCTGGCTGCGCGCAGTGGGCTGCGCACCGACGCGCTCGGCCGGCTGCTCACCGACGAGACGCTGACCAGCGTGGACGACACGCGGATCGTCGCCGCCGGAGACGCCGCGGCGCCATCGGAGCTGCCGCTGCGGATGAGCTGCCAAGCCGCCATCCCGCTGGGCGCCCAAGCCGCCAACACCGTGCTGAGCCGCATCGCGGGCGAGGAGCCGGCGGTGCTCAGCCAGGCGTTCACCGGTCAGTGCGTGAGCCTTGGCCGCCGGGCCGGCGTCATCCAGCTCGCCCGCACCGACGACACCGTGCTGCCGCTCTACATCGGTGGCCGGGCGGCGGCGACGGTGAAGGAGGCCGTCTGCAACGGCACGATCGCATTCCTCGCCAAGGAAGCCCGCAAGCCGGGCTCCTACTTCTGGCTCAAGAGCGGCAAGCGGTCCCGCCAGCTGGCCGGGGCGGCGAAGACGAAGGTGGAGGTGCCCGCCGAATGATCGCCGGCGCCGCCGAGCATGCCGAGCGGTTCACTGCGCTGCGACCGCTGCTGTTCACCATCGCCTACGAGATCCTCGGCAGCGCATCAGAGTCCGACGACGTCCTACAGGAGAGCTACCTGCGCTGGGCTGAGGTGGACCTGTCCTCGGTGCGCGACACCAAGAGCTACCTCGCCCAGCTGGTCACCCGGCAGTCACTCAATGCGTTACGGGCCCAGTCCCGTAGGCGCGAGGAGTACGTCGGCCCTTGGCTGCCCGAACCGCTGCTGCTCGACGCCGGTGACGGCACCGACGCGTCGGCCGATCTGGTGCTGGCCGAGTCGGTGTCGATGGCGATGATGGTGGTGCTGGAGACGTTGACGCCCGACGAACGCGCGGTGTTCGTCCTGCGCGAGGTGTTCGGCTTCGACCACGACGAGATCGCTTCGGCCATCGGCAAATCCACGGCCGCGGTGCGTCAGATGGCGCACCGCGCCCGCGCGCACGTGCAGGCCAGACGCAAGCGCTTCGAGCCCGTCGACCCGCGCAGCGCCGAGGAGATCACCGCGCGGTTCTTCACGGCCGCGGCCACCGGCGACATCGACGGCCTGATGGCGATGTTGGCGCCGGACGTGGTGTGGACCGCCGACAGCGACGGCAAGGTCAGCGCCGCCCGCCGGCCCGTGTCCGGCGCCGAACGCGTCGCCCGCCTGCTGGTGGGGCTGGTCCGGGCGGCCGGGGAGAACGGGCGGGTCGAACCGGCGACGTTCAACAACGCGCCCGCGATGAAGCTCTACCTCGGCGACAGCTTCGAGGGCATCATCACCGTCGAGCTCACCGACGGCAAGATCACCAACTTCTACGCGATGCGCAACCCGGAGAAGCTCACAGGTGTGATGGTGCCGCGGCGCATCAGTCGATAATGGGCCGGTGCGCATCGAGCGGCTCGGCGACCTGGGCGACGGCCCAGCGGTCCTGACCGCCGTCGGGCACGCGGCGGCCCGGCTTTCGCTCGCGCCGCCGGCCGCGCTGCTCGGCGACTGGTTCGACTCCCGAGCCGTCATCGCCCCTTCGGTGCCGATCGTGCCCGTTGATCCGGAGCAGGTGTTCGCCGTCGCACCCGGCGCCGACGGCGCCGGAAACGTCGTCGGCGGTGGGTGGTTCGGCTATCTGTCCTACCCGGACAGCGGCGCCGACGGCGCGGGACCGCGCATTCCGGTCGCCGCAGGCGGCTGGTCGGACAGCGTCCTGCGCCGCGATCGGGACGGCTGCTGGTGGTACGAAAGCCTCACCGGCGCAGCGCTTCCCGGCTGGGTCACCGCTGCGCTGCGCAGCCCCGGCACCGAGGCGAACCACCACATCGAGTGGACTGCGCCCGATCGCGACGCCCACCGCCGCGGCGTGCTCGACTGCCTGGAGGCGATCGCCGCCGGCGAGGTGTACCAGGCGTGCGTGTGCACACAGTTCACCGGCCGGCTCGCCGGTGACAGTCTGGCGTTCTTCACCGACACCGCGGCGCGGGGACGGCCCGCGCGGGCCGCCTACCTGGCCGGCGACTGGGGCGCGGTGGCGTCACTGTCCCCGGAACTGTTCCTGCAGCGGCGCGGAACGGCTGTCACATCGAGCCCGATCAAGGGCACGCTGCCGCGCTGGGCGGATCCGTCGGCCCTGCTGTCCTCGGTCAAGGACGTCGCGGAGAACATCATGATCGTCGACCTCGTCCGCAATGACCTGGGCCGCGTCGCGGTCACCGGATCGGTGACGGTGCCCGAACTCCTCGCCGTACGGCCGGCACCGGGCGTGTGGCATCTGGTGTCCACGGTGGCCGCCTCCGCCGACGCCGAGCTGCCGATGTCCGACATGCTCGAGGCGACGTTCCCGCCGGCGTCGGTCACCGGCACACCCAAGACGCGAGCCAGGGAACTGCTGCGCGGCTGGGAACGGGCGCGACGCGGAATCTATTGCGGCACTATCGGTTTGGCGTCACCGATGGCCGGATGTGAGCTGAACGTGGCGATCCGCACCGTGGAGTTCGGCCCCGACGGGTCGGCGGTCCTGGGGGTGGGCGGCGGGATCACCGCTGACTCGGACCCCGACCGCGAATGGGACGAGTGCCTGCACAAGGCGGCGCCGATCGTCGGGGCGTCCGCTGCCGAGCCGGTCTAATCGCGCGAGCGCAGCACCGCGTCGTAGAGCTCGCGCCGCGACGGCGCACCCGGATTGGCGGCGATCACCTCGGCGCACGCGTCCTTGACCCGGACGCCCGCGGCGACGCGCTCGTTGACCTGATCAACCAGGGTGTCCACATCGGCCTGCGGCACCGCCCCGGCCAGTACGACGGTGATCTCGCCGAGCACGCCGTCGGCGGCCCACTCGGCGAGGTCGGCCAGTGACCCGCGCCTGATCTCCTCGTGGGTCTTGGTCAACTCGCGGCACACCACGGCGCGCCGGTCGGGGCCGAGCGTGGCGACCGCATCGCGCAGGGTGTCGGGCAGGCGGCGCGGGGACTCGAAGAACACGCAGGTGCGCTGCTCGGTGGCCAGCGTCTGCAGCCACGCTGTACGTGCGGCCTGTTTGCGTGGCGCGAATCCTTCGAAGCAGAACCGGTCCGACGGCAGGCCCGACACCGCCAGCGCCGTGGTCACCGCCGACGGACCCGGCAGGCAACTGACGGTCAGACCGGCCTCGATGCACGCAGTCACCAGGCGGTAGCCGGGGTCGTTGATCAGCGGCATCCCGGCGTCGCTGACCACCAGCACAGTGGCCCCCGACTGGACGGCCTCGACCAGGGCGGGCACACGTGACGCCTCGTTCTGGTCGAACAGGCTGGTCACCCTGCCGGTGGGCCGCACCTCCAGCGACTGCGCCAGCTGGCGTACCCGCCGGGTGTCCTCTGCGGCGATGATGTCGGCGCCGCTCAAAGCGGCCACCAGACGCGTCGACGCGTCGCCGGGCTGCCCTAGCGGGGTGGCGCCGAGCAGCAGTCGACCGGCGGACATGTGCACAGCCTACGATCTGTTGACGTGACCGCCCCCGCCACCGAAGCTCCGCGCGCGGTCCCCGTCATCAGCCCGGCCCCCCTGGTGCCCATCGCCGACTTCGGTCCGGTCGACCGGTTGCAGGGCTGGGCGATGACCGCCGTCGTCGCCGCGCTCGCCGCGATCACCCGATTCCTCAATCTCGGCTCGCCGACGGACGCCGGTACACCGGTCTTCGACGAGAAGCACTACGCCCCGCAGGCCTGGCAGCTGCTCCACAATCACGGCGTCGAGGACAACCCGGGTTACGGCCTGGTGGTGCATCCGCCCGTCGGCAAGCAGATGATCGCGATCGGCGAGGCGTTGTTCGGGTACAACGGCCTGGGCTGGCGGTTCTCCGGCGCGGTGTGCGGGGTGGTGCTCGTCCTGCTGGTGGCGCGCATCGCCCGCCGGATCACCCGGTCCACCGCGGTGGGCGGCATCGCCGGGTTGCTCCTGATCGCCGACGGGGTCACGTTCGTCGCCGCGCGGACCGCGCTGCTCGACGGCTTCCTGACCGTTTTCGTGGTGGCCGCATTCGGATGTCTGATGGTCGACCGCGATCAGGTCCGGGCCCGCATGCACGTCGCGTTGCTGGAGGGTCGGATCGACGAGACACCGTGGGGGCCACGCCTCGGTGTGCGGTGGTGGCGCTTCGGCGCAGGCGTGTTGCTTGGGCTTGCGTTCGCGACCAAGTGGTCGGGTCTGTACTTCGTGGCGTTCTTCGGCGTGATGACGCTGGTGCTCGACGTCGCCGCCCGCCGCCAGTACCGGGTGCCCCACCCGTGGCGGGGTGTGTTGCGCCGCGACGCCGGGCCTGCGGTGTATGCACTCGGGCTCATCCCGTTCGCGGTGTACCTGGCGTCCTACACGCCGTGGTTCGCCTCCGAGACCGGCGTGAACCGTCACGAAGTAGGCCGGTCGATCGGCGACGACAGCGCCTGGCCGGTGCCCGACGCGCTCCGCTCGCTGTGGCACTACACCTATGCGGCGTACCGCTTCCATTCCGGCCTGACCAACGCGGCGGGCAACCACCACCCGTGGGAGTCCAAACCCTGGACGTGGCCGATGTCGCTGCGGCCGGTGCTGTACGCGATCGACAACCAGGACGTGCCCGGCTGCGGCGCACAGTCGTGCGTCAAGGCGGTGATGCTGGTCGGCACGCCGGCGATGTGGTTCCTCGCGGTGCCGGTGCTGGGCTGGGCGGTGTGGCGGACCTTCGTGAAGCGGGACTGGCGATACGCCGTCGTCCTGACCGGTTACTGCGCGGGTTTTCTGCCGTGGTTCGCAGACATCGACCGGCAGATGTACTTCTTCTACGCGGTCGTGATGGCGCCGTTCCTGGTGCTCGCGATCGCGCTGATCCTCGGCGACATCTTGTATGCGCCGCGGCAGAACCCCGAACGCCGGACCCTGGGGCTGATGGTGGTCGCCGGCTATGTGGCGCTGGTCATCACCAACTTCGCCTGGCTGTTCCCAATTCTGACCGGCATCCCGATCTCCCAGTCGACCTGGAACCTGCAGATCTGGCTACCGAGCTGGCGCTAGACGCTCCCGTGGAGGGTCCTCGCGTTGTCGCCCACCGATTTCTGCGTGAGGGTCGTCGATTCGACTTATCCACAGCCCTGTTGCAGAAACGGCGCGGAGTAGGTCCGAGTTGTCGGCGGGGATGTCGACGCTCCAGGAATGTCACACGTGTTTCTCGGCGCCGAGGCACTTCAAACTGGTCAACTGACGCGAGGTCAGCTGCGGTGGAACTATCAGGCAATTCACCCCGGGGTGTACGTCCACAAGAGCATCGAGTGCACGCTGGAGCAGAAGGCCATGGCGGCGTGGTTGTGGACCGGCCGCAGCGCCGCGATTGCCGGCCGGGCAGCGGCGGCTCTGCACGGCGCCCGGTGGGTCGATGCGGCGACACCGATAGAACTGATCGCGGACCACACCAGACGCCGGGCGGGCATTGTCGTCTGGGAGGAGCGGGCGGCCGGCGACGAAGTCATGTGCATCGGTCAGCTGCCGGTGACGACGCCCGCTCGTACGGCACTCGACCTGGGCCGGCATCTGCCACGCGACGTAGCGTTACCCCATCTCGACGCCTTGGCGGCCGCGACCGGTCTCCGGTCGGGGGAGGTGACGCCCCTGATCGAACGGAATCGTGGGACCCGCGGCATCAGGCGAGCCCGCGTCGCCGTCGACCTGATGGACGGCGGTGCGCAATCGCCAAAGGAGACGTGGCTGCGCCTGCTGCTCATCGACGCCGGCCTGCCCCGGCCACGTACCCAGATCAGGGTCAGCGACGGGATCGGGGAGGCATTCATCGACATGGGCTACGACGGCCCGAAAGTCGGCCTCGACTACGAGGGTGGCCATCACAGTTCCGATCGCGGTCAGTACGTACACGACATCGGCCGAGCGGAGTTCTTGGAGCGGCAGGGTTGGATCGACCTTCGAGTGGTCGCAGAGCACAGCAGGGCCTTCATCGTGCACCGGGTCCGCGAGGCCTTCGCCCGCCGCGGCTGGCCTCCGCCGACTTCTGCATGAGGGCCGTGAATTCGGCCCACGCACAACCCTGGTGCAGAAATCGGCGATCTGACTTGCAGGCCAGCGGCGCCGTCACAGCGGGTCGCGCGCGGCCGGGCAGGACATGCAGCGCGGGCCGCCACGGCCGGTGCCGAGTTCCGAGGCCGGGATGGGCAACACCTCGATGCCCGAATCACCCAATCGCGCATTGGTTTCGACGTTGCGCTCGTAGGCGACGACGACACCGGGCGCGACAGCGAGTGTGTTGTTGCCGTCGTCCCACTGTTCGCGCTCCGCGGTCACCGGGTCGAGGCCGGTGTCGATCACCCGCAGCTTGCCGATACCCATCGCTTCGGCCGCCGCATCGACGAACGGTGCGGCCCGATCGATCTTCACCCCGTCGGCGGTGCGATGGATCATAAAGGCCGACAACGAGTCGACGATGTTCGGATACATCACGACCGCATCGGTGTCGACCATCGTGCACACCGTGTCGAGGTGCATCTGCGCGCGTTCCTGCGCGATCGGCACCGCGAGCACCGTGTGCGCGAGGTCGTCGTCGAAAAGGCTGCGCGCCAATGCTTCCGCCCCCGCAGGTGTCGTACGCTCCCCCACCCCGACGGCCACCACACCCGGCGCGAGCAGCAGCACGTCGCCGCCCTCGACCGGTGCGGACCGCGACTCGTACGCTCTGCGCACACCCAGGAATCGTGCATGATGCGCGTAGATCAGGTCTGTCAGGGAGGTTTCGCGCACCCTGGCCGGCAGCGCGAGCGACGTGATGGCCACCCGTGGCCCGATCCAGAACGACGAGTCCCGAGTGAACAGCAGATTCGGCAACGGGTCGATGACGAAGTCGCCACCGTGATGCATACGGCGCACCAGCGAGAGCTCCCGTTCACCGAACGGGAGCTCGTTGAACGTCATCCCCGCCATCAGCACGTGTGCCAGCGGCTGCGGTTCGAGAGTCCGCAGGTACGCCGAGAGTTCCTGCGCCAGCGGCAGTCCCAGACGACGCGGATCGACGGCGGCGGCGATACCGTGCATCCTGGCCGCCCCGCTCGCCAAGGCCTCCCCGAGCAGGTCGGCCAGCAGCAGCACCTCGACGCCGCGCGACCTCAGCACCTCGGCGAACTGGTCGTGCTCCTCCTGCGCCTTCGCCACCCAGGGCAGTCCGTCGAACAGCAACGCGTCGTTGTTGCGCGGGGTCAGCCGCTGCAGCTCGGCGCCGGGACGGTGCAGGATGACCACGCGCAGCGTGCCCACCTCGGAGTTCGACCCCAGGACGATGTCGGCCATCACATCACCGTAACGCCATCGCCCCGCCGTCGAGACCTGAAGTATCGTTGAGGTCATGGACGGCCACGAGCTGACCCCGAGTGAAATGGCGGTTCGCAGCGGCGTCGCGGTGTCAGCACTGCACTTCTACGAGCGCGAAGGCTTGATCACCAGCCGTCGCACCTCGGGCAACCAGCGCCGCTACGCCCGCGAGACGTTGCGCCGGGTGGCGTTCATCCGAATGTCGCAGCGCCTCGGTATCCCGCTGGCCCGGATCAGGGACGCGCTGGCGACCTTGCCGTCGGATCGGGTGCCGACGAGCAAGGACTGGGCGAAGCTGTCGGCCGGCTGGCGCGCCGACCTCGACGAGCGCATCCTGCACCTGCAGCGCCTGCGCGACAACCTGGCCGGATGTATAGGTTGCGGTTGCCTCAGCCTCAAGACCTGCGTCCTGACCAACCCCGGCGACATGCTCGCAGAACAGGGGCCCGGCGCGGTCCGTCTCTGACTTCGTCGAACGGGTGTGCGATACACTCGGCGGCATGGAGCAGGCTCTTCAGGGCTCGCTTTTCGAGCATGCAGAGCGCCGCCATCTCGGCAACGGCGCATGGCTGGACGTCCGGTCGAGCTGGCTGACCGACGCCGACACCCTCTTCGACGAACTGCGGAGCTGCATCCCGTGGCGCGCCGAGCGGCGGCAGATGTACGAGCGGGTACTCGACGTGCCGCGTCTGCTGAGCTTTCACAACCTCGTCGACGACGCCGCGCCGCATCCGCGGCTCAAGCAGATGCGCAGGCGACTGAACGACGCATACGGCGGTGAACTCGGCGAGCCGTTCACCACCGCCGGCCTGTGCCTCTACCGCGACGGCAACGACAGCGTGGCCTGGCACGGGGATAACATCGGCCGCAGCAGCACCGCGGACACCATGGTCGCCATCGTCGGCCTCGGGGCGACCCGGGTGTTCGCGCTGCGCCCCCGCGGCGGTGGGCCGTCGTTGCGCATTCACCACCACCACGGCGATCTCCTGGTGATGGGCGGATCGTGCCAACGCACCTGGGAGCACTCGATTCCCAAGACCAGCAGACCGACCGGGGCGCGGATCAGCATCCAGTTCCGGCCGCACGACGTCCGCTGATGCGGGTCAGCCCCTGACGTCGGCGACCGCGGCGCTGAGCAGATCCCGCGCGCGCTGGGTGTTCACCGGTACCACCCGCTGCCCTGGGATCACCAGCGGATTCGCCGTCACGATCACCAGGTAGGAGTCGAAGCTCGCGACGTAGTTGTAGAGCTCACCGGTCCGGGGCACGCCACCGACCACCGTCTGCACCACGCGATGGGTCGCCGACGTCCGCGCCCCCTCGATGACGGGCGCCTCGACGGCTTCAACCAGGCCCCGTACCTGCGGGCCGCTGAACTCCACTTTCCTGCATCGCTGGTCGGCCTCGTCAAGGACGATCGGTTCGGAGGTCTCCACGGCGATCGCGATGAACCGGTTACCCTCGCCCTCCGCGGTCGCGGCCGCCATATTGCCTTTCAGCCCCGCCTCGGGCAGCAGCCCGCGGGCGTACTTCGCGCACTCCGGCGGCTGGAACGTCACGCCCTCGGGCACCGGCTGAGGTTGCAGCAGTTTCGGGTCGATGCCTGTCGGCGCGATGTCACGGTATTGGAACTGCGGCCCGAACGTCGATCTGACCTCCGAGATGTTGGCGATGTCGGCGGTCGAATCCTCGCCTGGCGCTTGAGCGTCCGAGCCGCAGGCAGGCGCCAGGAGAGCTACGCAGGCCACGGCCGTCAGCGACTTCGGGGTGGACATCGCCGCCAATCTACCCGCCGCCCGGCGCTCACTTCCGTAGGGCGGCGACCGTTTCGGTCAGCAGATCGGCGGCGAATCCTCCCTCGAGCGCAGGGGTGGGCGATCCCGGGTCGGTCACCACGGTGACGTACACCAGATGGCCACCTTCGGATGCCATCACCGTCGTTGCCTGCGAACGTGTTTCGGTGCCGCCCTCGACGACCGTCAACGATTCGGCCGCCATCGCGACGGTCTGCGCACCGTCGACGGCCGGAGCCTCCACCAGGCGAACGCTGCCGCTGCTCGGCCCCGCCGAGATCCGCCACGATGCGCATTCGCCGACGGCGACCGGGTCGATGCCGGTCGCACCGGCGGCCGCAACGGCGTAGACGATCCCGCCCGCGCCCGAGGCGGACCAGCCGCGCAGCGTCGCGGGATCGACGACGGGATCCGACAGCGCACCGCAGGGCTGCGGATCGGCCCGCCAGCCCGGCCCGAAACCCCACTGCGCCGTCGGGGTGACGCGGCCGCTCACATCGGTCACCTCGTAGTCGGGTGGCAGTTGGTAACGGGCGCGATCGATGCGGGCGGGGTCGATGACGCCTCGCACCGCGCTGGTTTCCGGCGGCGCGTCGGGAGCGGGCCCATCCGACGTCGTGCCGCACGCCGCGAGAACTGCCGCGGCGGCCCCCACGGCCGCGATGTGGCGCACCCGCCGATGATGACACAACCGGCAAACGCGGACGGGTCGCGCGAGACCGTGTCGCGCGACCGCCGACGCCGGTATCGTCCGATCGTGATCGAACGGAGAGCTATGACCACCTCACTACGGGCGGGCCCCGTCGCCGTCCTCGCCGCCGCCGTCGGGCTCGCACTCGCGGGCTGCGGCTCCGACACATCCGGCGACGCGGCGAGCGAAACGCAGACGACCTCGAGCGAGGCGGCGTCGAGCACATCCGCGACCGTGAGCCCCACCGAAACCTCGCCGGCGCAGGCGGCAGGGCCGCAACCGACGATCGCCGACTACATCCGCGAGAACGGCATCCAGCAGACCCCGGTCACACCCGGTGCGCCCGGCGCGCCGAGGGTCGACCTGCCGCAGCTTCCCGGGTGGGAGGACGCCGGCCCGAGGACGCCAGAAGGGGCTTACAGCGCAATCGTTTTCGCGGATCCGGCGATGGCTCAGGATCCGCCGATGATCACCACCGTGATGAGCAAGCTCACCGGCACCGTCGACCCGGCCAAGATCTTCGAATACGCACCCGGCGAGATCAAGAACCTGCCCGGTTACGAGAACATGGGTGACGGAAAGGCCTCCGAACTCGGCGGGTTCGAGGCCTACCAGGTCGGCGGCGGCTATACCCGCGACGGCGTCAACCGCATGATCGCGCAGAAGACGGTCGTCATCCCCGCACCGGACGGGGCGTACCTCCTGCAGCTCAAGGCCGAGGGCACCGAGGATCAGATCGGTCCGCTGCTCGACGCGACGTCGGCCATCGACGAGCAGACGGTGATCACGCCCTGACGGCGCGCCTCACGACCGCGACACAGCTGAGGCCTCGGCCACCTGCTCCGGCGTGGGCCGCACGCCGGTGTAGCGCTCGAACTGTTCGGCTGCCTGCAGGGCGATCACCTCGGCGCCGGTGATGACCGGGACGCCGGCAGCGCGGGCCGCAGCGATGACCGGTGTCTCGGCGGGCATCGCGACGACGTCGAACACGGTGTGCGCACGTGCGATCGCGGCCTCGTCGAAGGCGAAGGCGTCCTTCTCCGGCCCGCCGGACATGCCGATGGGCGTGACGTTGACGAGCACCGCGCCGTCGCGGACCCCGACGTCCGCGGCGTAGGCATAATCCAGTCGCGCGGCCAACTGACCACCGGTGTCACGGTTGCGGGCCACGATCGTCCCGTCGGCGAACCCGTGGTCGCGGAACGCGGCGCCCACGGCGGCGGCCATCCCTCCGCTGCCCCGCAGGACCACCGGATGCGAGGGGTCGAGCCGGTGTTCGTCGATCAGCCGTTGCACCGCCAGATAATCGGTGTTGGACGCGACCAGACGCCCGTCGTCGTTGACGATCGTGTTGACCGCGTTGATGGCCCGGGCCGACGACTCGACCTCGTCGACGAGCGGGATGACGTCCTGCTTGAACGGCATCGACACCGAGCACCCGCGGATGCCCAGCGCCCGCACCCCACCGATCGCGGCATCGATGTCGGTGGTGGTGAACGCCTTGTAGATGAAGTCGATTCCGAGCACCTCGTAGAGATGGTTGTGGAAGCGGGTACCGATGTTGCTCGGCCGCCCCGCCAGCGAGATACACAGCCGGGTGTCTTTGTTGAACGGGGGCCGAGCCATCAGCCGACGGCCCGGATGACCTGGCGGGCCATATCGCGGATCTGAGTGCTCAACCCGTGCGGCAGCTGCGCTGAAGCGGGGACGTCCACCACCGTGGTGACGACCCCGAGATCGTCGTACACCCAATGGGCCCCGAGTTTGTCGAAGATCCTGCGCATGGGCATGTTGTCGGTGAGTACGCGCGCGGTAAACCGTTGCACTCCATCGTCTCTCGCCGTGACGATCAGAGCGTTCATCAGAAAGGTGCCCAGGCCGCGACCCTGGTAGTCGTCGCCGACCATGAACGCCACCTCCGCGGTCGTCGGATCGTGCTCGTCGCGCACGAAGCGCGCGTCGGCGACCACGGGTCCGTCGATGCCGTCGGTCATCACCCACACGAAGTGGTCTGCGTAGTCGACCTCGAACAGGTAGGCCATCAGTCGCGGGGTCGGCCGTCGCGCGGATTGAAAGCGGCGATACAGCGTCTCGCTGGAGAACTCGACCGGCCCGTTGACGGTGCGTTCGTTGTCCCCGGGCAGCACCGGCCGCAGGAACAGTTGGCTGCCGTCGGCGACCCGCACGGGGATGGGAGTGAGGAACGCGGCCAGCCGCTGGCGGGCCAGCCGCACGAGACGGGCCATCATGCCCGGGACCTCGAGCATGGCCGCGAACGCCTCGTGCGCCCCGATCCACCCCGCCAGCGGCTCGGTCGCGACGACTGTCGCGGTGCGGGCGGTGTTCCGCATCAACGCGATCTCTCCGACGATCATGCCCTCGTGCACCTGCACGACGGTCGGCGTTCCGTCGGGGGCGAGATGGGTGACCCGTGCGCGCCCGGACCCGATCAGCAGGAAGGACACCGCCGCCTCGCCCTGTCGCATGAGGACTGCGTCCGGTGTGGCGGTCAGCGGCCGCAGTTGGGACGCCAGCGGCCCCAAGGATTCGATGGGGCAGCCGGCGAAGAACTCCAGGCCCGCGAGCTCGGCTGCGCGGACGGCGGTCGAACCGGCCACGTCCCGAGGCTACGGCGTGATCACGGACGCGGGCAAGGACATGGGAAAGGCGGACATACGAAAAGCGCCCGGTCCCAGCCGCTCCGGAGAGCGGCGGAACCGGACGCGATCCGTATCAGCGGTTCGGGTGGGTCACCAGTCCCAGATCGGAGCGCCGGGGCCACCGAAGGGACCGAAGTCCAGGTAGGTTCCGATGCCACCGGTGATGGACGGCACGGCGCGGATCGAGTCTTTCGTCTCGCCCCCGGCCGGAGCCAGCGGCGCGTTGATGTCCGCCGCGCGGACCTCAGACGGTCCGGCGTTGGCGATACCGGGATCCGCGACACGGATGCCCTCTTCGGCAACCGGACCGGCGAACGGGGCGAACGGGTCCCCCTCCACGTCCTCGACGTCGGCACCGGCGATCCCGGCCCCGAAGGCCAGGACGGCTCCGGTGACGGCGAGCGCACCCAGTCCCGCAACGCCCAGCTTCTTTGTCCTGCGGACGAGGGCTTCGGCGTGATCGGCCATCTGCCTCCCCTATCTGTGTTGCGTGCGGGACTGCTATATCCCGGACGGTTGACGTTCAAACCCGGTCGAAGAGTAACAGGACGAATCCCGCCCCGCACCTGCACGAAGGCGCATTCTTTCACCGATCCAAAACCGGCGACGACGCAGACCGTCCAGCGCGCCGGCGGCGGGGTCGGTCAGGGGCCCACATCACTGCCGGCAAGGGCCGTCGGGGCAATAACTGATGAACGGCTGGCGAACGAACCGACGATGAGCTTCGGTTACCGATCCCGGTTAGGCATCCGCAGCCGGACCGAACCACTAGCCTGACGTGGTGAGTGACTCCACGTCGCAGTCCGGCGGAGGCCCGGGCGGGGGTGCGGATGACGAGGTCGCCGATTCCACCGTCGCACAGATCAACCGCGCACTGATCGAGACCGCCACCGGCCCGGGGATCGACGATCCGACGGTGCGTCGGCTGGCCGCACAGCTCTCGGAGAACAAGGAACTCCTCGATTCGCTGATGGACCTGTGGCTGGGCGATGCCACGCGGCTGGGGGCTCTACACCGAACCGGCCTGATGGCCGGGGAACAGAAGGACGCGCTCGACCGCATCGCCACCCTGACCGCCGAGGCGCTGGGCGCGCCCTACGCCGCCATCTCACTGGTGGACAAGGACACCCAGCTGCTCGCCGGATGCAGCATCGTCGGCGAGGATTTCACCCGGTCGCGCCCCATCGAGTTCTCGGTGTGCAAATTCGCCGTGGTCGCCAACCGTCCGCTCATCGTCGAGGACATGACCGCCCACCCGCTGCTGGCCAAGCACCCCGTCGTCACCTCCGGCGAGGTGTTGGCTTATGCCGGCGTACTGCTGACCGACGACGATGGCAATACCATTGGCACGCTGTGCATTTGGGACGATCACCCGCGCCGCTGGACCGGGCCGCAGATTCAGCTGCTCGAGGACTTCGCCGCGATAGCGCGCAAAAAGGTCTTCGAGGCGACCTCGTCGAGGCCCAAGTGACCATACGAAATGATCTTGAATCCGTTGCTCCGCTGGCTAATTGGGTCAGCTGTTCCGACGATGAGGACCGCCGCGGACACGTATTGTCCGAGCGAAGCGCAACGGAAAGGTTGATCGGTCGATGGCATCGCCAGAGGCAATCGCCGTCGAGGTGACGCCTCAAGGTCGCACGGATCCGCAACCTGCGCGGAAACCGAAGTCCTTCGCCGCGCTGGTGCGTACCAACCCGCTGAACACGATCATCGTTGTGGCCGTCGACGTGCTGACCGCGTCGCTGGCCCTCGCAGCCGGACTGTGGTGGGCGGTCAACACCCAAGAGGTTCTCGCACCCTTCTGGATGGTGGCGCTGTTCGTACCTCTCGTCATCGTCATGCTCGGGCTGCGCTCGTCCTACCGCCGCACCCTCGACCGCAGTGTCATGAACGAGATCGGCCCCGTGGAGACGACGGTGGCCCTCGCGTCGATGACGGTCCTCGCGGTGATGATCTTCAGCGACGTGACCGGCCGGCCCGGCGCGTTGATGTCGAAGATCTGGATCTGCGCAGGTCTGCTCATGCCGGTGGGCCGGCTGATCCACTCCTTCATCCAGCGCCGGCTGCGCACGACCGCCGACAGTGAACTCGTTGCGCCCACCCTGATCGTCGGCAACGGCCGCGTTGCGCATCAGGTCGCGGAGCGGCTCAGGACGTCGCCGCAATACGGGCTGGCGCCGGTGGGGTTGGTGTCACTGGAAGAGCCCTGGACCGGAGGCAGCGACAACGTCATGGCCCTCCCCTGGGTCGGTTCCCCGGAGGACATCGAGGCGGCGATCGAGAATTCCGGCGCGGAGGCCCTGATCATCGCCTTCTCCCGCACCCAGGATCAGTTGCTCACGCGAGTCATCCGGATCGCACATCAGCACGGACTGCGGGTCTGGGTGGTACCCCGGATGTTCGACGCCGTGGGCGACAAGGTGCGGGTCGAACACATCGGCGGCCTACCGCTGCTGGCGCTGGCCACGGCCAATCCGCGCGGTTGGCAGTTCACCGTCAAGCACATCCTGGACCGGGTGCTGGCCAGCATCGGCCTGGTGGTCATCTCTCCGCTGTTCCTGACGCTGATGCTGCTGGTCCGGCTGAGCTCGCCGGGACCGATCTTCTTCCAACAGGAGCGGGTCGGCCGGGACGGCCAGGTCTTCGGCTGCCTGAAGTTCCGCACCATGCGTGAAGCGCGCGCCTCGGATGCCGGGTTCGAACTCGGCTCCGGTTCCGCGCCGGGTGGTGTGGAAGGCGTCGACCGCCGCACGAAGATCGGCAAGATCATGCGGGCGACGTCCATGGATGAACTGCCCCAGTTCATCAATGTCGTGAAGGGCGATATGAGCTTGGTCGGGCCGCGGCCGGAACGGCCGGAGTTCGTCGAGCTCTTCGAGATCCAGATCCGCCGCTACGGCGAGCGACATCGCGTGAAGGCCGGCGTCACCGGCTGGGCCCAGGTCCACGGGCTGCGCGGCCAGACCTCGATCGCCGACCGGGCGGAGTGGGACAACTACTACATCGAGAACTGGTCGCTCGTCCTGGACATCAAGATCCTGCTGATGACGGTGCTGGCGGTGCTCAAACGCGCCGAATGACGTGCGAATGCCAGCGGATCACCGCTGGTTCCGGACTGATCCGCCGCGCTGCGCGAGCGACGGAATGTGGTCGAGATGAAGTGGAGCTAAGGGGAATCGAACCCCTGACCTTCTCGATGCGAACGAGACGCGCTACCAACTGCGCTATAGCCCCTGATACCGGTACGAAAGGCTACCAGCCCCGGCGCACCGGTCGAAACCGACTACTGTCCGGCGGCCCTGGGCAGGTCGAAGTGGCGTGCGAAGGCGACCTCATCGAGGTGCTCGAACGCCGGATCCTCGTCATCGATCTCGAGCACCGCCGCGCCCGGGCGGCGTAACCGGGCCGGTACGACGTCGAGGTCTGGGTCGGCGGTGTTCTCCACACCCAGGCGTGACCGCCGCACCCGCTGCGCGCGCCGGCGCCGCACCTGTTCCTCTATGCGCGTCTGACGGCGCAGATAGCCGAGGTACAGGGCGGTGACCACACCCACCGCGCCGCACAGCCACCAAGCCCACGGGGCGACGAGGTAGGCGGCCACGCCGGTGGCCAGCAGGGCCACCGCCATGGACATCACCATGCGCTTGCGGAACTGGTACTTGCGCGCGCTCACCGCGGCCGCCGTCTTGGACTCGTGACGACGTCGGCGGGCGGCGCTCACCGAGTCGGCGATACTGGAGTCGCTGTCCTCGGTGGAGGCTTCCAGACCCGACGAATCCGGCACGTACTCGTATTCGTCCTCGGTGCCGTCGGACTCGTCCACGGGTTCGTCCGCTTCGTCCGTCTCGTCCTCTTCATCGTCGGGTTCTGTTGCGACCGAGGCGATCTGGGGGTCTGCGATCGGCTCCTCGGGCGCCTCTTCGACGGTGTCGGCAAGCGAAGAGGCGCCGATCGGCAGCGCGCCGGAGTCCTCTTCGACGATGTCTACGTCGAGATAGTCGGGCTCGGCCTGAGCTGTACCGGCCGCGGCGAGGACGACGGTGCGCCGCGGCGCACCCTCGGCCTCGGCCTCGGCCTCGTCGAGATCGTCCTCGTGATCGTCAGCGGACGGCTGCCAGTCGGGGTCGAAATGGTGGCCGGCGGCCGGTCGCGTGCGGCGGAGCAGGCGCGTGCTCGACCCGGAGTTGAGCACTCGGGTCGACAGCGCGACGTCGCTCGTCCGGCGAACGGCGTCCCGCTTGCTGATCAGCATCGGGACCAGCACGAAGAGCCACAGCACGACGAGCGAGATCCAGAGGAGAGATTGGGGGATGCTTGGCATGGAGCCTGCTCCTTTCCCCTTCAGGCTAGGTCCGGTGACCAGCGCATCTGGGGACGACGCGCCGGGACAATTACACACCTGTAATTAGCTGCATACAAGCACCGCCAGTAACATCCGTCACACGTGTCACATTTCGGTCGACCGTGCAGGTCCGGCGTTACGCCCAGGCCGCGCGACCCGTGTGCACCAGCGCCGCGACCGCCGACGTCGGCAACTCTTCCGCCGTCACGGCGACCAGCAGGTGATCGCGCCAGCCGCCGTCCACGTCCAGATAGCGCTTGAGCAGACCCTCTTCGCGGAAGCCGACCTTCGCCAGGACCCGTCGGCTGGCCGTGTTCTCCGGCCGCACGGTCGCCTCGACGCGATGCAGCATCACCGGTCCGAAGCAGTGGTCGACGCCGAGGGCCAGCGCGGCAGTCGCCACACCCCTGCCGACCACCTCGCTGGCCACCCAGTAACCGATCCACGCCGACCGCAACGCGCCATGGGTCACATTGCCGATCGTGAGCTGCCCGGCGAACTGGCCGTCCAGCTCGATCACGTAGGGCAGCATCCGGCCTTTGCGGGCCTCCGACCGGAGACCGGAACACACCGACGGCCACGACGAAATGGCATGGCGCAGCTGCCAATCCACTCCGGTCACCGGTTCCCACGGCTCGAGGTGGGCGCGGTCGGCCAGCCGGATCCGGCTCCACGTCGCCGCGTCGCGCAACCGCACCGGCCGCAACCGAACCACGCCACCGGCGACCCGCACCGGACCCGCCGATGTCGGCCATCCGGGGTGGGCAGGATTGGATCGCAGCGCCATCACCTCGACTCGAGATCAGCCGCGCTGCGCGAGGAAGGCGACCTCGACGGCTTCGCCGGTGCGAACCTCTTCGACCTCGCTCGGCACGATCACCAGACAGTTGGCCTCGGCGAGAGTGGCCAGCAGATGCGACGACGCACCCGGCGCGCCGCCCAGTGCCTGCACCAGGTATTCACCGGTGTCCTGGTCGCGCATGAGTTGGCCGCGTAGGAAGCCCTTGCGGCCCACGACCGACGTGATGGGCGACAGCGCCCGGGCGGACACCACCCGGCGCATCGGAGCGCGCTTGCCGAGCGACAGCCGGATGAGCGGTCGGACCATCACCTCGAAGACCACGAGCGCGCTCACCGGGTTGGCGGGCAGTAGGAACACCGGGACGCCATCGCGGCCCAGCTGGCCGAAACCCTGGACCGACCCGGGGTGCATGGCGATTCGCGCCACCTCCATCTCCCCGAGCCCAGCCAGTACCTTGCGCACCGATTCGGCGGCGGCTCCGCCGACGGCACCGGCGATCACGACGATCTCGGCGCGGTTCAACTGTCCTTCGACCACCTCGCGCAGCTGCGCGGGATCGGTGTCGACGATGCCGACCCGGTTCACCTCGGCGCCGGCGTCGCGCGCGGCGGCGGCGAGCGCGTAGGAGTTCACGTCGTAGACCTGGCCGTTGCCCGGGGTACGCGAGATGTCGACGAGCTCTCCGCCGACGGAGAGCACCGACAGCCGGGGGCGGGGGTGCACGAGGACCCGCTCGCGGCCGACTGCCGCCAGCAGACCCACCTGCGCGGCGCCGATGATGGTCCCGGCCCGCACCGCGACGTCACCGGGCTGGACGTCGTCGCCGGTGCGCCGGACGTAGGCGCCCGACCGGACTCCGCGCAGCACCCGCACCCGGCCCGCTCCGCCGTCGGTCCATCGCAGCGGGAGCACCGCGTCGGCCAGCGTGGGCATCGGCGCGCCGGTCTGCACCCGCGCCGCCTGGCGGGGCTGCAGCCGGCTCGGGGTGCGCGTCCCTGCCTCGATGGTCGCCATCACCGGCAGGCTGATGTCGCGGCCGTCGTGGTCCTCGCCGTCGCGACTACCGACGCCGAGCACGTCGACGCTGCGGACCGCATAACCGTCGATGGCCGCCTGGTCGAAGCCCGGCATGGGCCGTTCGGTGACCACTTCCTCCGCGCACATCAATCCCTGCGCCTCGGCGATGGCGACGCGCACCGGCCGCGGTGCCACCGCGGCAGCGGCTATCCGGGCCTGCTGCTCCTCAACCGACCGCACAACACGCCTCTCTGTCTTCTGGGCCTGTCGCGCAGCGCTATTTCTCTGTCAGGCCCAATCGCTCGACCAACCACTCCCGTAGTTCGGGTCCGTAGTCGTCGCGTTCCAACGCAAAGTCAACCGCAGCCTTGAGGTAGCCGCCCGGATTTCCCAGGTCGTGTCGGGTGCCCCGGTGCACGACGACGTGGACCGGATGGCCCTCTTCGATCAACAGGGCGATGGCGTCGGTCAGCTGGATCTCGTTGCCCGCGCCCCGCTGCACGCGTCGCAGCGCGTCGAAGATGGCCCGGTCGAGCACATACCGGCCGGCAGCGGCGAAGGGTGACGGCGCGTCCTCGGCCTTCGGCTTCTCCACCATCCCGCGCACCCGCAGGACGTTCGGATTCGCCGCGTCGGGCACGGTCTCCACGTCGAAAACCCCGTAGGCGCTGATCTTGTCGGGTGGCACCTCGATCGCGCACAGCACCGAACCACCGCGCTTGGCCCGCACCTTCGACATGGTCTCGAGCACGCCGGTCGGCAGCACCAGGTCGTCCGGCAACAGAACCGCGACGGCGTCCTCGTCCGGCGAGAGCGCCGGCTCCACGCAACCGACCGCGTGACCGAGGCCCAGCGGTTCGCTCTGCACGACCGACTCCACCTTGATCAGAGCCGGTGCGCGGCGGACCTTCTCCAGCATCGTCTTCTTGCCCCGGGCCTCCAGCGTGCCCTCGAGCACCAAATCTTCGACGAAGTGCGCGACCACGCCGTCTTTGCCCTCGGAGGTGATGATGATCAACCGCTCGGCACCGGCCTCGGCCGCCTCTGCGGCGACCAGCTCGATGCCTGGGGTGTCGACGACCGGCAGCAGCTCTTTGGGCACCGTCTTGCTTGCTGGCAGGAATCGCGTGCCCAGGCCTGCGGCGGGGACGATCGCGGTGCGCGGGATGGGGACTTCGGGCCGTGTCATCGCATTAGAGGTTAACCGGTCACCGCTCGTTAAACCGCCCTTAGACGCAAGACCGGCACACGCGCGGATGTCATCGTGGACGCTGTGGGTAACTCGACCAAATCCGACGTGCGCGCCGCGGTGCTTCGCGCCCGCCGCCAGGTGTCTCCGGTGCAGCATGAGCTCGACGCCGTGGCGCTGTGTCGACACCTGTCAACCTTCGTCGGGACCGGCGACACGGTGTGCGCATACGTCCCGGTCGGGTCGGAACCCGGGTCGGTGGACCTGATCGACGCGCTCCGTGCGCTCGGAGCGCGGGTCCTTCTTCCGGTCACCGGTCACGACGCCGCCGGCGCGCCCGTGCCGCTGCAATGGGGCGAGTACGTGCCCGGAACGCTGATCGAGGCCCGGTACGGCCTGCTCGAACCGCCCGCGCCGTGGCTGCCCGCTGACGCGATCGCGGACGCGGTGACCGTATTGGTCCCCGCGCTGGCCGTCGATCGCGCGGGCAGACGGCTCGGACGGGGCGCCGGCTTCTACGACCGCTCACTTCCGCTCGCGGCGGCGGATGCGCGACTGGTCGGGGTGGTTCGCGATGAGGAACTCGTCGAGAACCTGCCCACCGAACCGCACGACGTCGCGATGACACACGCATTGACCCCGCGGCGTGGCTTGGTTCCCTTGGGGGAATGACGGGCACGACTTGGCGGTTCTAGCACTTGAGTCGGTAGAGTGCTAACCAGTTTGACGACCTCGGAGGTTTTCGTGCCTACCTATTCCTATGCGTGCACCGAATGCGACAACCGCTTCGATGCCCAGCAGGCGTTCAGCGACGATGCGCTGACCGAATGCCCGCAGTGCAACGGCCGGTTGCGCAAGCTCTTCGGCAAGGTCGGCGTGGTGTTCAAGGGCAGTGGCTTCTACCGCACCGACAGCCGCGAATCCGCCAAGAGTTCGGGCAACGGGGCGGCCAAGAGCTCCGACACGTCCGGCGGCTCGGAGAAGTCGACCTCTTCGGAGAAGTCGGGCTCCGGCTCGTCGGGTTCCTCGAGCGATTCCTCGAGTTCCGGCGCGACGGCGAAGAGCTCCACTCCGGCCGCGGCCTCCAGCTAGACCCGAGCGGTTATCCACAGGCTCGCCCGCGAAGCGCGCGGCGAGGCGTCCGGCTGCCTACCGTGACGGTGTGGGGGATTCTCTGGCGCCGTCGGCGGTGGCTCGGTTGGCGGCGGTGCGCCCCGACTGGACCAGGACCGTGCTCGCGCGCCGCATCGTCGCCGGTGCACTCGTCGTCCTGGCCGCGGTGGCGGCGCTGCGATCCGACCCCCGGGGCGACCCCGTCGAGGTGATCGTGGCGGCCCGCGACCTCTCCCCCGGAACGGCGCTGACCGAGGATGACGTCTACATAGCCGAACTGCCGGCCGGGAATGTGCCCGACGGCGCGCGGACCGGTTCCGCCGACGTTCTGGGCGCGACGCTCGCGGGGCCCACCCGCCGCGGGGAGGTGCTGACCGACGTGCGGCTGCTCGGGCCACGCTCGGTGGAGGCCACGGCCGGTCCGGATGCCCGCCTGGTTCCGCTGCACCTGTCCGACACCGCATTGCTCGATCTGATCCGGTCCGGCGACGTGGTCGACGTCCTCGCTGCCGCATCCACCGACTCCGGCACCGACGCCCGCCCGCAGGTGATCGCGACCGAGGCCGTCGTCGTCCTGGTCTCACCCGAGTCGTCGGGGCCGGGCCCCGCCGGCGAGCGCGTGGTCCTCGTCGCGCTTCCCGCCCGCGCAGCGAACGAGGTGGCCGGTGCCGCACTGACCCGAGCGCTCACGCTGACGTTCCGCTGAACAGCCGCCCGATCGGTCCGTCGAAGCCGCGCGGGGTCCTCGGCCAGGCGACTAACGTTGCGCCCCGTCAGCGACACCGTGTACGGAAGGAACCAGCAGCATGTTGAAGGGTTTCAAGGACTTCCTCGCCCGCGGCAACATCATCGACCTGTCGGTCGCCGTGGTCATCGGCACCGCGTTCACCGGTCTCGTCACCAAGTTCACGCAGAGCATCATCGAGCCACTGATCAACCGCATCGGCGCCGGTGGCGAATCGAACTACGGCATCCTGCGCATCAGCATCGGCGGCGGGCAGGCGATCGACCTGAACATCCTGGTGTCGGCGATCATCAACTTCGTCCTGGTGGCCGCGGTCGTCTACTTCCTCATCGTGCTGCCCTACAAGAAGCTCCGCGAGCGGGGCGAAGTGGAGCAGGCACAGGACACGGAGTTGGCGATCCTCACCGAGATCCGGAACATCCTCGCGGCCGCCCACGGTCCGGCCGGTCCGCAGACGACCGGGCCGGGCACCGGACCCAGTCCCGACACCGCGGCGACCACGAGCGCGGATCGAACCTGACGGACAACGCAAAGCAGCCCCCGGATGACTCCGGGGGCTGCTTTGTGTTCGCGTCGGAAGGAACTAGTTCATGTTCCAGGGGGCGCCGTAGGTGGTGACGCTGTCACCGGTGGAGGCGATCAGCCGGGCGTAGGGCCGCAGCAGCACGCCACCGGCCGCACCGGTCACCGTGCCGTGTGCGTTGGAGACCGCGACCGTGCCCTCGGCGCCGGTGACGTCGACCGAGAAGGTCGCGACTTCCTGGATGCCGGGGCCGTTACCGAGATCAGCGCTGATCGAGACACCCGGGAACAGCGGCGGGGTCACGATGCCCTCGTTGGGCAGGA
>NZ_JAFEVR010000008.1 GCF_017352375.1 Mycolicibacterium sp. S2-37 | reverse complement strand
GACCCGTCGTCGCGGTGGGCAAGTTCACCGATTACGACGACGCCATCTCGCAGGCCAACGACACCCTCTACGGCCTGGGCGCGGGAGTGTGGTCACGCGACGGCAACGTCGCCTACCGGGCGGGTCGTGACATCAAGGCCGGCCGGGTGTGGACGAACTGCTATCACATGTATCCCGCACATGCGGCGTTCGGCGGCTACAAGCAGTCCGGCATCGGTCGCGAAACCCACAAGATGATGCTCGACCACTACCAGCAGACCAAAAACCTCCTCGTCAGCTACAGCAACAAAGCCCAAGGATTCTTCTAGATGGCACCCCACCGGGCACTGGTGACGCGGGCGGCGGCGGACCTGCTCACGAAGTTGCAGGGCCGCCACGGCGCGTTGATGTTCCACCAGTCCGGCGGGTGCTGTGACGGGTCGTCGCCGATGTGTTACCCCGACGGTGACTTCATCGTCGGGGACCGCGATGTCCTGCTCGCGGTGCTCGACGTGGGTGCCGACGGCGTTCCGGTGTGGATCTCCGGACCGCAGTTCGACACCTGGAAGCACACCCAGCTGGTCATCGACGTGGTGCCCGGCCGCGGCGGCGGGTTCAGTCTCGAAGCGCCGGAGGGCATGCGGTTCCTGTCCCGCGGCCGCGCGTTCACCGACGCGGAGAACGACGCGCTGACCGCCGACCCGCCGGTGACCGGTGCCCAGTACGCCGAGGGCCGGCGTCCGCCCGGACGCGCCGCCGTGGTGGCCGAGGCAATCGATGCGTGTCCGATACCTGGGCGCGCCGCGCGCGTGCAGGCTTAGCGGCGCATCGCGGCGTTATCGTCGGGAGCGTGATACCGCTGCCGCGCACCTGGCTGCTGACCGGCGCGATGCTGGTCGGCGCCGCGATCGGGTTGCTCGCCGCGGTCACGTCCACCCTGCTCATCACGGCCACCGTCCGACCGGACGCAGTGATGGCGCTGGTGGTGGGCGTGCCCGGCGCTCTCGGTCTGCTGATGATCCTGGTCTCGGGACGTCGCTGGATGACGACGTTGGGCGCCTTCCTCCTGGCCGTCGGACCGGGGTGGCTGGGTGCGCTGGTCCTGATCGAGGTGGTCAACGGTGGCTGACACGCGCAACGGCACGAACGGCACGTCGACGTCAGGGGAGCCGACCTCCCCTTACCTGCCGACGTTCGACACCGGCGCCTTCAGCGCACCCATGCCCGCGATGGCGCCTGCCGCCCGCGCCCAGCACACGCCGGTGTCGACGCTCACCCTCGACCCGGATCCCGATCCGGTCGCCTATCAGGCGCTCGACCCGGAAACCGGATCGCAGCCGATGCTGGTGCCGCCGGTGCAGCCGCTCGCGGTGCCCAGCACCTACCAGTTCCTCAAGCGCTGGGTATTCGCGCTGATCGTCGCCGCCGTCTGGGTGGTGGCCGTTCCGATCGGCGCCGGGCTGTACCACCTGTGGGTCGCCGACACCGACCTGGACAAGACCTGGTCGGTGTTCGGTGTGCTGGTCTACCTGGTGGTCTGCACGGTCGCCGGCCTGCTCGTCGCCATGGTGCAGAACCGGCCCATACTGGCCGCGCTGGCCGTCGCGCTGATGTCGGCGCCGATGGCGTCCACGGCCGGTGCCGCCGCGTTGTACGGGGCATACGTCTTCGGCTGGATCGCACGCTGACCCAGCCGCGACGACCACTAGGGTGGACACCGTGACCCACTATGACGTCGTCGTTCTCGGAGCAGGCCCCGGCGGGTACGTCGCAGCCATCCGTGCCGCCCAGCTCGGTCTGAACACCGCAGTCGTCGAACCCAAGTACTGGGGCGGCGTGTGCCTCAATGTCGGGTGCATTCCGTCGAAGGCGCTGCTGCGCAACGCCGAACTGGCCCACATCTTCACCAAGGAAGCCAAGACCTTCGGGATCAGCGGCGAGGCGACGTTCGACTACGGCGTCGCGTTCGATCGCAGCCGCAAGGTCGCCGACGGCCGTGTCACCGGTGTGCACTTCCTGATGAAGAAGAACAAGATCACCGAGATCCACGGCTACGGCAGGTTCACCGACGACCACACGTTGTCGGTCGATCTGAACGACGGCGGGACCGAACAGGTCACCTTCGACAACGTCATCATCGCCACCGGCGCGCACACCAAGCTGGTGCCCGGCACCAAGATGAGCAAGAACGTCATCACCTACGAAGAGCAGATCATGCAGCGCGAGCTGCCCTCCTCGATCGTCATCGCCGGCGCGGGCGCGATCGGTATGGAATTCGCCTACGTGATGAAGAACTACGGCGTCGACGTCACCATCGTGGAGTTCCTGCCGCGCGCCCTGCCCAACGAGGACGCCGAGGTCTCCAAGGAGATCGAGAAGCAGTACAAGAAGCTGGGCGTCAAGATCCTCACCGGCACCAAGGTCGAGTCCATCGACGACGACGGTTCGACGGTCACCGTCACCGTGAGCAAAGACGGGAAGTCCCAGGAGCTCAAGGCCGACAAGGTGTTGCAGGCCATCGGGTTCGTGCCCAACGTGGACGGTTACGACCTGAAGAAGACCGGTGTGGAACTGACCGACCGGGGCGGCATCGCGATCGACGATTACATGCGCACCAACGTCAAAGGCATCTACGCAATCGGCGACGTCACCGGAAAGCTGCAGCTGGCGCACGTCGCCGAGGCGATGGGCGTGGTCGCCGCCGAGACCATCGCCGGCGCCGAGACGCTGCCGCTGGGCGACTACCGCATGATGCCGCGCGCCACCTTCTGTCAGCCCCAGGTCGCCAGCTTCGGGCTCACCGAGGAGCAGGCCCGCGACGAGGGCTACGACGTGGTGGTCGCGAAGTTCCCGTTCACCGCCAACGCCAAGGCACACGGTATGGGTGACCCGAGCGGTTTCGTCAAGCTCATCGCCGACAAGAAGTACGGCGAGCTGATCGGCGGGCACCTGATCGGGCACGACGTCTCCGAGCTGCTGCCCGAGCTGACCCTGGCGCAGAAGTGGGATCTGACCGCGGGTGAGCTCGCCCGTAACGTGCACACCCACCCGACCATGTCGGAGGCGCTGCAGGAGTGCTTCCACGGTCTGGTCGGCCACATGATCAACTTTTGAGAAACGAGATCGTCGCCGGTGTCGGCGGACTGGTGGTCGGTCACATCCTGTGGCTGATCGCCATCACGCTGGCCACCAACGCTTCGGACGTCAGCACCTGGGTGCTGGTGGTTGCGGCGGCCTCGGTGCTGCTCGCGGTCGCGGCCGGCCTGCTCGGCTGGCGGATGTACCAGCGCAAGGCCCACGTGCCGGCCGCGTTTCTGTGGGGGTTGCCGGTGTCGCCGCTGCTGTTCTCGCTCGTCGTCCTGGGCGTGACGTACCTGTAGGCCGGCGATGAGTGCGCTGGCGGCCGCCGTCGAGCGGCTCTACGACACGTTCCGCCGGTATCCACTGCCGGACGATCTGTGGGTGTGTGCAGTGCGGCGCGGAATGGTCGGTCGCCGACATCCGCGCCACCGCACCGCGCGAGGTATCCCTGTCCCAGCTCGTGGCCGTGCACGTGATGTCGATGGACGACGACGGTCTGCGCCACTTCGTGCCGCGGCTGCTCGAGGTCATGCAGCACACGCCTGAGCCGGTGTTCGACTTCCGGCTGGCCGACCTGAAAGACCGGTTGCCGGCCTGGCGACCCGAGGAGTCCGCTGCCGTCTTGAGCTGGGCCGGCGCCGTCTGGGCTGCACTGCTCGCCGACTATCCCGCCGATCTGGGGTACTTCTCCGACGTCGTCTCCGCGCTGGATCTCCTGGACTGGTGCGGCCTTCCGCTTGCCCGCAGCCTGGACGAGCTGTGTGCCGCCGACGGCGTCGGACCCGCACGACATCTCGCCGACGTGGTCGACGCCGTACTCACCGTCACCGCGCCGTTCGAGAGCGCGTCCAAGGCGACGGCTCTGGCCTGGGTGAGCGCGCAGGCGGTCGGCGACCGGTTGCAGGACGGGTTCTTCGCCGCCGGCTCGGACGACGTTGCGGCGCAACATCTGTCGAGCGCACACGAGCTGTGGACGGTGTGCGGCCGCAGGCCCTAGTCCGGGAAGTCGAGGGGCACCTGCAGTGTGGCGATCGTCGCGGCCAGTCCGTCGTACTGGCTGGCGAGCATGCAGAACTCGATGAGCTGCTGCTTGCTCAGGTGGCGCGCGAGTGCGGTCCACGTCTGCGGCGACACACCGCGGGTCACGACGAACTCGTCGGTGGCGGTGATGAGGGTCTGCTGCCGCTCGGTGAGCCCTTCGGCGTCGGGACCGGCGAAGATCTTCTCCTGCGTCGCGGCGTCCAGACCGCGGCTGCGCGCCAATCTGCGGTGCTGCTGCAGTTCGTATTCGCAGCCCCGCAGGTGGCCGACCCGCAGGATCACCGTCTCGGCGTCCTGGCGGGAGAGCTTGCCCAGGGGGCCGAGCAGCATCCCGCTGTAGGGCAGCCAGGCGAGGAACAGCAGCCGGTGCTGAGCCAGCACGTCGAACAGGTGGAACCGGGGCGCCCGGATCGCCCGGGCTCCCGCCCTGGCGGCGATCCAGCCGATCGGACCGAGTTCGCGCAGGCTGCGGGTGGCGGGGATACGTGCCTGGGACGGGCTCACGTATTCGAGTCTGGCACAGACTCTTCCCGCGGAGCCGTCGCGCCGGGTGGGAGTCAGGTCTGCTTGACCAGGTACGGCGACACCGTCGACCGGTGCTCGTCGAGGTCGAGCGCGCGGCCGAGCGCCGGGAACGCGCGCTGCGGGCAGTTGTCGCGCTCGCACACCCGGCAGCCCGCCCCGATGGGGGTCGCGTTGTCACCGGACAGATCCAGCCCCTCGGAGTAGACCAGCCGGTGCGCGTGGCGCAGTTCGCAACCGAGGCCGATCGCGAACGTCTTGCCGGGTTGTCCGTAGCGCGAGGCCCGCCGTTCCACCGTCCGCGCCACCCACATGTAGTTCCGGCCGTCCGGCATCTGCGCCACCTGCACCACGATCTTCGCCGGGTTGGCGAAGGTCTCGTAGACGTTCCACAGCGGGCAGGTCCCGCCGCTCGACGAGAAGTGAAAACCCGTAGCGGACTGGCGTTTCGACATGTTGCCCGCCCGGTCCACCCGCACGAACGAGAACGGCACCCCACGCATCGACGGGCGCTGCAGGGTGGACAGCCGGTGGCCGATCGTCTCGTAGCTGACCGAGTAGAACGCCGACAGTCGCTCGACGTCGTAGCGGAAGTTCTCCGCGACGTCGTGGAACTGGCGGTAGGGCAGCACCGTGGCGGCGGCGAAGTAGTTGGCCAGGCCGAGGCGGGCCAGCGTGCGTGACTCGTCGCTGGTGAACATACCCTCGTCGACCATCTTGTCGATGAGGTCGCCGAACTCGAGATAGGCCAGTTCGGTCGCCATCTTGAAGATCTGCTGACCCGTCGAGAGGTGACTGCTGATCTCGAGGGTCTTGGTCTCGGGCAGGTAGCGGTGCAGCACGGTGTCACCGAGGTCGATGCGCCGCACGATGTGCACACCGTGCACGGTGGTCAGCCGGTTGACCAGCTCGCCGGCCAGGTCGCCGCGGTGCATCCGCATGCGCACGGTGAGATCCTCAGCGGCGGTGTCGAGTTCGTGCAGATAGTTCTGCCGCTGGTAGAAGTAGTCGCGCACCTCCTCGTGCGGCATCGTGATCGAACCGCTCCCGCTGCCCCCCATGCTGACGCCGCTGTAGCGGTCCTCGGTGGCGGCGGCGAGCTGTGTGGTGGCCAGCCGGTAGCGCCGGTGCAGGTTGACCATCGCCCGGGCCAGCGCCGGATGTGTCGCGACCAGATCGGCCACCTCGGGCAACTCGACGTCCACCCCGAGGTCACGGTCCATGACGACCTCGCGCAGTTCGGCAATCAGGCGGGTGTCGTCCTGGGAGGCGAAGAAGGTGGCGTCCACCCCGAAGACCTCGGTGATCCGTAGCAGCACCGCAACCGTCAGCGGCCGGACGTCGTGCTCGATCTGGTTGAGGTAACTGGGGGAGATGTCGAGCATCTGCGCCAGCGCGGCCTGACTGTAACCGCGCTCTCCGCGCAGCTGCCGGACGCGTGCCCCGACGAACGTTTTGGCCACGTCAACCAGGCTAACAACGCTGTGAAGGGTCTGCTTCGCAATCTTGGCAGGTCAGGTGCTGTGGCAGGATCGGGGCCGCCCGGGAAAGTCACGCGGGGCGGTTCGAGGAGGTTTTCAGGTGAGCGGCGCGACGTCGACAGGTAGCACGGGTCTGGCCAAGGTCATGATGCCCGTCCCGGATCCGCATCCCGACGTGTTCGACACCGGCTGGCCGTTGCGGGTCGCCGATGTCGACCGTGCCGGGCGCCTGAAGTTCGACGCAGCCACCCGGCACATCCAGGACATCGGCTCGGACCACCTCCGCGAGCTGGGGTTCGAGGAGACGCACCCGCTGTGGATCGTGCGACGCACGATGATCGACCTGATCCGCCCGATCGAGTTCCAGGACATGTTGCGGCTGCGCCGTTGGTGTTCGGGCACGTCGAACCGGTGGTGCGAGATGCGGGTGCGCATAGATGGCCGCAAGGGCGGTCTGATGGAGTCGGAGGCCTTCTGGATCAACATCAACCGGGAGACGCAGGGGCCGGCGCGGATCTCCGACGACTTCATCGCCGGGTTGCAACGCACCACCGACGTCAACCGGCTGCGCTGGAAGGCCTATCTGACCGCAGGCAGCCGTGAGGACGCCCAGGAGATCCGGGAGTATCCCGTCCGGGTCAGCGACATCGACATCTTCGACCACATGAACAACTCGGTGTACTGGTCGGTCGTGGAGGACTACCTGTACCACCATCCCGAACTGCTCGCCGGGCCGCTGCGGGTGACCATCGAACACGACCTTCCGGTGGCTCTCGGCGACAAGCTGGAGATCGTCAGCCACGTTCACCCGGCCGGATCGACCGACAAGTTCGGCCCGGATCTGGTCGACAAGACTGTTACAACGCTCACATATGTGGTGGGCGAGGAGACCAAAGCGGTCGCCTGCCTCTTCTCCCTGTGAGGCTCCCAGGTTTAACAGTACGGGCGTACTGACCTGCGAAAACTCGTTACCGATGAGTAACTACTGAACCGGTAAAGCTGCAGCTGATCTTCGCAACCTTCGCAAGTTGCTGCGAAGGCTTGGCGAAAATTGGCAACAGAAACGGGTGGACCTGCGGTTATGCGGTGAGGCATCCTCGACATAGCGAAATCAGTGAAGTCGTTCGGGTGTTAACAAACCGGGCAGTCGGTCCGGTCGCACCGCGGCGATGTCGAGTAACCGAAGGAGCAGTCAATGTCGACCGTTGGCCAGCCGAAGTCACCAGAAGAGATCAAGAAGGACTGGGACACCAACCCCCGGTGGAAGGGCATCACCCGCGAGTACTCCGCCGAGGACGTCGTCGCGCTGCAGGGCTCCGTCGTCGAGGAGAACACCCTCGCCCGCCGCGGTGCCGAAGTGCTCTGGAACCAGCTGCACGACCTCGAGTACGTCAACGCCCTCGGCGCGCTGACCGGCAACATGGCCGTCCAGCAGGTCCGCGCGGGTCTCAAGGCCATCTACCTGTCCGGGTGGCAGGTCGCCGGTGACGCCAACCTGTCCGGCCACACCTACCCCGACCAGAGCCTCTACCCGGCCAACTCGGTGCCGCAGGTCGTCCGCCGGATCAACAACGCCCTCATGCGCGCCGACCAGATCGCCAAGGTCGAGGGTGACACCTCGGTGGAGAACTGGCTGGCCCCGATCGTCGCCGACGGCGAGGCCGGCTTCGGCGGTGCGCTGAACGTGTACGAGCTGCAGAAGGCCATGATCGCCGCCGGTGTCGCCGGCTCCCACTGGGAGGACCAGCTGGCCTCGGAGAAGAAGTGCGGTCACCTCGGTGGCAAGGTGCTGATCCCCACCCAGCAGCACATCCGCACCCTGACGTCCGCCCGGCTCGCTGCTGACGTGGCTGACGTTCCCACCCTCGTCATCGCCCGTACCGACGCCGAGGCCGCCACCCTGATCACCTCCGACGTCGACGAGCGCGATCAGCCCTTCATCACCGGTGAGCGGACCCGCGAGGGCTTCTACCGGGTGAAGAACGGCCTGGAGCCGTGCATCGCCCGTGCCAAGGCCTACGCGCCGTACTCGGATCTCATCTGGATGGAGACCGGCACCCCGGACCTGGAGCTGGCCCGCAAGTTCGCCGAGGGCGTCAAGAGCGAGTTCCCCGACCAGATGCTGTCCTACAACTGCTCGCCGTCGTTCAACTGGCGCAAGCACCTCGACGACGCGACCATCGCGAAGTTCCAGAAAGAGCTCGGCGCGATGGGCTTCAAGTTCCAGTTCATCACGCTGGCCGGCTTCCACGCCCTGAACTACTCGATGTTCGATCTGGCCTACGGCTACGCCCGCAACCAGATGACCGCCTACGTCGAGCTGCAGGAGCGCGAGTTCGCCGCCGAGGAGCGCGGTTACACCGCCACGAAGCACCAGCGCGAGGTCGGCGCCGGTTACTTCGACCGGATCGCCACCACCGTGGACCCGAACAGCTCGACCACCGCGCTGACCGGTTCCACCGAGAGCAGCCAGTTCCACTAGGAGTTATTCACCGCCGAGCGCACGGTTGTTGCACGCAAATGTCGAATAGACGTGGCAACAACCGTGCGCTCGTCGTCTGTTAGGAAGAACGAGTGAGCAATTCCATTGAACGAGTGGGCGTCATCGGCGCCGGTCAGATGGGCGCGGGCATCGCCGAGGTGTCCGCGCGGGCGGGTGTGGACGTGCTGGTGTTCGAGACCACCGACGCCCTGGTCGCCGCGGGTCGCAACCGGATCACCAAATCGCTCGAGCGGGGCGTCAGCGCAGGCAAGGTGACCGAACGCGAGAAGGCCGCCGCGCTGGCCAAACTCAAGTTCACGACGTCGCTGGCCGATCTGTCGGATCGTCAGCTCGTCATCGAGGCGGTGATCGAGGACGAGGCCGTCAAGTCCCAGATCTTCGCCGAGCTGGACCGGGTCGTCGCCGATCCCGACGCGGTGCTGGCGTCGAACACCTCCAGTATCCCGATCATGAAACTCGGTGCGGCAACGGAGAATCCGGGCCGGGTGCTCGGTCTGCACTTCTTCAATCCGGTGCCGGTGCTTCCGCTCGTCGAGCTCGTCAGCACGCTGGTGACCTCGGATTCGGCGATCGCCCGCACCGAGCGGTTCGCCAGTGACGTCCTCGGTAAGCAGGTGGTCCGCTGCAGCGACCGGTCCGGCTTCGTGGTCAACGCTCTGCTGGTGCCGTATCTGCTCGCCGCGGTCCGGATGGTCGAGGCGGGTTTCGCCACCATCGAGGACGTCGACAAGGCCGTCGTCGCCGGGCTGTCGCATCCGATGGGGCCATTGCGGCTTTCGGATCTTGTGGGCCTGGACACGCTGAAACTCATCGCAGACAAGATGTTCGAGGAGTTCAAGGAGCCGCTGTACGCCGCGCCGCCGCTGCTGCTGCGCATGGTCGAGGCAGGCCGGCTGGGCAAGAAGACGGGGCAGGGCTTCTACAAGTACTGAGGCACTCTTCGCCGACTGCACGGTTGTTGTACCCATCGCCCGAGAAGGGGCGTCAACAACCGTGCGCTCGGCGCGCCAATGCGGTACGCGCGCGTCGCACCACCTCCGCTTGGCGATAACGAAGTTGGACAGCGCTGACGCGGACGATCAGCCAGCCTCTGTCGGCGAGGAATTCGAGCCGCTCGATGTCCTTCGCGTAGTCGGCGGGACCGGTGAAGTGTTGCTCGCCGTCGTACTCGACCCCGACCATTGCATCGGGCCAGCCCATGTCGATGCGCCGCACGACGCGGCCTCCTTCGCCGGTGACAGGGATCTGCGTGACTGGGCGTGGCAGTCCCGCCCGCACGAGAAGCAGCCGCAGCCGCGTCTCCTGTGGCGACTCCGCGCCGGGATCGACGAGATCGAGTGTTCTACGTAGCCTGCGAATTCCGCGTGCTCCGGGATACCTCGCGGCGATCTCCTGCACGTCGTCGACCGTGCAGCCGGTGGCCTTGAGCAGGTCGTCGATCCGGATCACTCCCATCTGCCCATCGAATTGGCGTCCGAGGTCATAAGCCGTTCGGGCAGGCGTCGTACAGCGCATTCCACCGACGACGCACCTTTCGTCGTCGGCGAGTGCGTACGACCGGGCGATGATGCCTCTGGCCGCGGGTCTCCTCGAGTGAGCGAGTTCGACGGGTGCGCCGTGCGGTATCCACCTGGCGCCGAGGACCGCCGCAGCGGAGTGTCCCGTGAGCGTTGCACGCTCACCGGACCACAGCCACGCCGCGCGGGCGCGGTCTCGTGCGGTCAGCTCGGTGCCCTTGCGGATATATACGTTGCGATGCACTTTCGCGTATCTCCGTCGGAGGTCTCGTCGGGTCAGCTCCCCGGACGCGAGTGCCTCGGTGGCGAGGATGAACGTCGACCGCACCTACTCATCGTGCGATACCTGGACGCGGGGTCACGACGCCAACTGGCGAGGCTGTGCAGAACCCCCGCCACTGCACGGTTGTTGTACGCATCGCCCGAGAAAGGGTGTCAACAACCGTGCAATCGGCGAACAGGTCAGGCCGACGCGAGTCGCTTCTTCTCTGCCTCGACGTCGAAATCCGCTGGCGGCCAGGACAGGTCGAGGCTTTCGAGCGCTTCGATGAGCAACTCGGTGACGGCCAGCCGTGCGTACCACTTGCGGTCGCAGGGGATGACATGCCACGGCGCGTAATCGGTCGAGGTCCGTTCCAGCATCGCCTGGTAGGCCTCCTGGTATCGGGGCCACAGCATCCGCTCATCGACGTCGGCGGGGTTGTACTTCCAGTACTTGTCCGGCCGGTCGAGGCGCTCGGCGAGTCGCTTCTTCTGCTCGTCGAGCGAGACGAACATCGCCACCTTGACGATCGTGGTGCCATCGAGGGCGATCCGCTTCTCGAAGTCGTTGATGGTGTCGTACCGGGTGCTCCAGATCTCAGGTGCGACCAGGTCGTGCACGCGCACGATCAGCACGTCCTCGTAGTGGGAACGGTCGAAGACGCCGATGTGCCCCGGGGTGGGCAGCTTGCGCTCGATGCGCCACAGGAAGTCGTGTGCCAGCTCCTCCTCGGTCGGCTTGCCGAAGTTGGCGTACTGGATTCCCTGTGGATTACCGGCTCCGACAACGTGTTTGACGATGCCGCCCTTGCCTGCGGTGTCCATCCCCTGCAGCACCAGCAGTACCTTGCGGTTGTCGCCGGACAGACTGTTGGCGTAGAGCATCTCCTGGAGTTCGGCGAATCGTTCGGCGCGCTCAAACAGCAGGTTGGCCGCATCGGTCTTGGATCCTTGAAATCCGGGCGTCGCGCCGGTGTCGATGGCGGCGACGGAGTCGCCGGGTTTGAACGCCAGATGGCTGTGGGGCTCGTGAGTCCACAGGTCGGGCAGGTCGTCGGTCACGCCTTCAGTCAAGCAGGCGCGGCGGCAGGATCGGGGACGGATGGGCCATCGACCGGAACTTGTCCAGCGATCCGCCCACCTCGACGATTCCGCACAGCGCGTTCCAGGACAGCATCGTCAGATAGTCGATCAGCTCGTCGGCGCTCATCCTGGGATTCGACATCCACGAGTGCGTGGCCAGCTGCACGCCGCCGACGATGTGGTACGCCCAGGGCTCCACGCCCTTGGTGTCCATCCCGGCCTCGTTCATGCGGCGGCGCAGCATCACCGCGAGCATTCGGGCGATGATCCGCTCGGAGTCGGCGACGGCCTTGCTCTTGCTCGCGGAGTTGTTGGCCATCACGAACCGGTAGGGCTCCGGTTCGTTGGCCACCGTCTCGACGTAGACCTTGATGATCTCGCGGGTCAGGTCGAAGCCGTCGAGGTTCGACATCAGCGCGGCGGCCATGTTCGGGATCAGAGTGGTCTGCGCGAACCGCATCATCACCGCGGTGGTGAGGTCGTTCTTGTCGACGAAGTAGCGGTAGAGCACGGTCTTGGAAACCCCGATCTCGGCCGCGATCTCATCCATGCTGACGTTGCTGCCGCGTCGCCGGATGGCCTCGAGGGTGCCGTCGACCAGCTCGTTGCGGCGGTCGACCTTGTGCTGATGCCAGCGCCGCTTACGTCCGTCGGTCTTCACCGGCACCGACTCGGTCTGCTGTGCCACGTTCCCTGTCAGTCCGTTCCTCGTGTTCCCACATAGTAAGGCCGATCTTGTACACCGGGCTCGTCGGACCGGGCGCCACCGGGAGGTACGGGATGATGGACGGCGTGGCTCACAGAACCGACACCGGCGCCGCTCCCGCCCGGACCAGTTTCGCGGATGCGCTCGCCGGCGCCGACTCGGCCGCCGACGCCGAACGCCGCCGCGGTCTGCGGCGAATGAAGGCGGTGGCGTTGAGCTTTCTGCTCGGGGCCACGGCCATCTTCCTGATCTGCACCTGGGCGCAGTCGCACGGCGCCCCCGGCTGGGTGGGATATGTCCGCGCGGCCGCCGAGGCGGGCATGGTCGGCGCACTGGCCGACTGGTTCGCCGTCACCGCGTTGTTCCGCCATCCGCTCGGGATCCCGATCCCGCACACCGCGATCATCAAGCGCAAGAAGGATCAACTCGGCGAGGGGCTGGGCGAGTTCATCCGCGAGAACTTCCTTTCTCCGGCGAACGTCGAGACCAAACTGCGTGACGCCGACGTCGCAGGCCGGGTGGGCAGATGGCTCTGTGACCGCGGCCATGCCGAACGGGTCGCCACGGAGGCCTCCAACGTGTTGCGCGTCCTGGTGGAGATGCTGCGCGACGACGACGTCCAGCAGGTCCTCGACCGGATGATCATCAAGCGCATCGCCGAACCGCAGTGGGGTCCGCCGGTGGGCCGGGTGCTCTCCCAGATGCTGGCCGAGGGTCGTCAGGAGGCGCTGATCCAGCTGCTCGCCGACCGCGCGTTCGAATGGTCGCTTAACGCCGGCGAGGTGATCGAGCGGGTGATCCAGCGCGATTCGCCTCAGTGGTCGCCGCGGTGGGTGGACCACCTCGTGGGCGACCGGATCCACCGCGAGCTGATGGACTTCACCGACAAGGTGCGCCGCAACCCCGACCACGAGCTGCGCCGGTCGGCCACCCGCTTCCTGTTCGATTTCGCCGACGATCTGCAGAACGACGAGGCCACCATCGCGCGGGCGGAGAACGTCAAGGAACAGATCATGGCCCGCGACGAGGTGGCCCGGGCCGCCGAGACCGCGTGGACCGCCGCGAAGCGGATCATCCTCGAATCGGTCGACGACCCGTCCTCGACGTTGCGCGCCCGCATCGCCGACACCGTCATGCGCGTCGGTGAGAGTTTGCGCGACGACGCCGATCTGCGCACCAAGGTCGACAACTGGATCATCCGCGGTGCCCAGCACGTCGTCGCCGAATACGGTGCCGAGATCACCACGATCGTCACCGACACCGTGCAGCGCTGGGACGCCGAGGAGGCCAGCGACCGGATCGAACTCCACGTCGGCCGCGACCTGCAGTTCATCCGGATCAACGGCACGGTGGTGGGGTCGCTGGCCGGCCTGATCATCTATTCCATAGCCCAGCTAGTCTTCTGACCTGCGCTAACTACTGCTTGCAATAGTTAGCACCCCCGCGTACGGTGGATTCTGTCGCTATCGGACACCACACGCTTCGAGGGGGCCGCGGATGCCGCAGGACGAGAATCTTGCCGCCGTCGTGACCAACGCGGCGCAGGACATCGGGAGCTTCATCCGGAGTCAGCGCGAAGCGGCGCAGGTGTCCGTGCGGCAACTGGCCGAGAAGGCCGGCGTGAGCAATCCGTACCTCAGCCAGATCGAGCGGGGGTTGCGGAAGCCGTCCGCCGATGTTCTCAGCCAGATCGCCAAGGCGTTGCGGGTCTCTGCCGAAGTGCTCTACGTGCGAGCCGGGATCCTCGAGCCCAGCGAGCCCAGCGAGGTCCGCGACGCCATCGTCAACGATGCGGCGATCACCGAGCGGCAGAAGCACGTGCTGCTCGACATCTACACGTCGTTCTGTCAGCAGAACGAAGCACTCGCCGAGGCCGGCGTGAGCGGCGACGTAGACGAGGTACCGGCGACTGACGCAGACCAGCTCAGCGGCGGACTGGAGCACACCAACCCAGAAGATCTTGGAAAGGACATCCGACATGGCTGAGAACACCGACCGCAACCAGGTCGACATCGAAGACCTCAAGGCCCCGCTGCTCGCTGCAGTAGGCGCTGCCGACCTGGCTCTTGCCACCGTCAACGAAATCGTCACCACCCTGCGCGACCGTGCAGAAGAGGCCCGCACCGACGCCAACAGCCGCGTCGAGGAGAGCCGGGCCCGGATCAACAAGCTGCAGGAAGAGCTGCCCGCCCAGGTCAACGACCTGCGCGACCGGCTGACCACCGATGAGCTGCGCAAGGCCGCCGAGGGCTACGCCGACGCCGCGCAGAGCACCTACGCCAAGCTCGTCGAGCGCGGCGAGGCCGCCCTCGAGCGCCTCCGCAGCCAGCCGGCCCTGGGCGACGCCGCCAACCGGGTCGAGACCTACACCGACCAGGCCGTCGAGCTGACCGAGCAGGCCCTCGGCACCGTTGCCTCGCAGACCCGCGCCGTCGGCGAGCGTGCCGCCAAGCTGGTCGGCGTCGAGCTGCCCAAGCGCACCGAAGAGGCCGCCGAACCGGTCAAGGCAGCCGCCGTCAAGGCTCCGGCGCCCGCCCCGGCCAAGAAGGCCCCGGCCGCCAAGAAGGCCCCGGCCGCCAAGAAGGCGCCCGCTGCCAAGAAGGTCACCCAGAAGTAATTCGACGCAGGCGATGGCGCCCGCATAGGCTGGTGAGGTGATACTTGCCGACCTTGCGGGCGTCATCATTCTGGGGCTCGTCCTGCTCGTGCTCGTCGTTGGCGTCTACTCGTTCGTGCACGCCGCGATGCAGCGTCCCGACGCCTACACCGCGGCCGGAAAGCTCACCAAGCCGGTGTGGTTGGCCATCCTCGGCGGCGGCGTGGTCCTGCTGCTGTTGTTCCGCGATGCGTTCGGTGCCGCGATCTGCGCCTGCGCGTGCGGTGTCTACCTGGTCGACGTGCGCCCCAAGATCCTGGAGATCCAGGGGAAGTCCCGTTAGGCCGGTGCACCGAATCAAGTTGCCAATGCTCTCTGTCGCAACCGCTTTCGTCTCGCTGCTGACCTTCGCCGCCGCGCCGGTCGCGGTCGCCCAGCCCGCCGTCCCCGGCTATGTCGACCACGTCGTCTGGGCGAAATGGGGCGATCTGTCGAGCCTGCGGGTGTATCCGACCGCCGCCGCCCGCCAGGCCGCCCGGCAGGCGGGCACCGTCGCACAGGCCGACCAGGCCTGGAGCCAGGTCCTCGCCGCGGCGCCCGACGCCGACATCCCGGGTATGCGTGAGCAGTTCGTCTGCCACTGGCAATATGCGGAACTGGCGCAGCCGGGTAAGACGAGCTGGAACCTCGAGCCGTGGCGGCCCGAGGTCGACCCGACCACCATGCTGGCGGCCGGATGCAACCCCGGCGGCACCGAAGAGCCGTTCTGATGGGGCGTTGGAACCGCCGCGCCGTCGCTGATCTGGTCGACCACACCCTGCTCAAACCCGAGGCCACCGAAGCCGACGTCGCCGCACTGATGGCCGAGGCCGGCGGCCTCGGCGTCTACGCGGCCTGCGTGTCGCCGTCGATGGTGCCCGCCGCCAGACGCGCGCAACCGCCCGACGTCGCTATCGCCGCCGTCGTGGGATTCCCCTCCGGTAAGCACCTTCCTGCGGTCAAGGCCCAGGAGGCCGCCTATGCCGTCGCCGCGGGCGCCGGCGAGATCGACATGGTGATCGACGTGGGTGCTGCCCTCAGCGGCGACTTCGACGCCGTGCGCGCCGACATCGCCGCGGTGCGCACCGCCATCGGTGAACACACCGTGCTCAAGGTCATCGTCGAATCCGCCGCGCTGCTGCAGATCGCGGGCGAACAGGCGCTCGTCGGCGCCTGCCGGGCCGCCGCTGACGCCGACGCCGAATTCGTCAAGACCTCAACGGGTTTCCATCCCTGCGGCGGCGCCTCGGTGGCCGCGGTCGAGATCATGGCCGCCACGGTCTCGCCGCGCCTCGAGGTCAAGGCCAGTGGAGGCATCCGTACGGCCGCCGACGCGGTGGCCATGCTCGACGCGGGTGCCACCCGACTGGGACTGTCCGGCACCCGCGCCGTGCTCGACGGCCTCGACCCATTGCCGGGCTGAACCTCAGGGCCGGTTCAGATGCCGTTGAAGCAGGGGTCCTCGCCGCCCTTGGGCATCTTGGCGTTCTGCGTCGAGAACAGCGCGGTGACACCGGTATCGGTGACCGCGACGCGCTCGGCCTTGATGTCCATCGGGTAGTTCTGCGTCAGTTCGGCGGTGAAGGCGTCCAGCGCCGGCTGCACGGCCTCACGAGGCAACGTGAAGCCCAATCCGGTCAGGTTGGTGACCTGCAGCGCGATGCCCCCATTGCTGACCTGTGGTTTGGCGGTGATGGTTCCCAGCGCGCCCTCGAGTTCGATGGTGCCGGCGGACGGGTTGGTGGTCACACCGCTGAGGAAGCTGCCGAACAGCGGGATCGCGTCCTGGACGGTCTGCTTGATGCCGTCGGCCGACCAGGTGATGTTCGCCGCGAGCGAGCCGACCGTGCCGCTGGAGTCGGCGGTGTCTTCGATCCGGACGTCCTTGATGTCGATCGCGACCTTCATACCCTTGGCGTCTCGGATCTGATTGCCCGCCGTCTCGATGTTGATGTTCGTGTAGTGCCCGGTCATGTGTTGCAGCAGGAAGGGCGGCAACGCACCGAACGACGCGGACGCCTCGTCCTGGACCACGCACGACACCACGCGGGAGACGACGTCATCGGCGCGGCTGCGGGCGTACAGCTCGCCACCGAGCAATCCGGCCGCGATCAGGGCCACCACGATGACCACGGCGAGCACGATCGACAGCGGATCGCTGAAGATGTCCTTGATCTTGGCCGCGAAGCCCGGACCCTGCGGCGGGGGTCCGCCCGGATCGGTCCCCACCGGCGCCGCTCCCTGAGGCGGGCCGGCTGGGGAGCCACCGGGGGAGAAGGGCGGCGCAGGCGGGACTGGCGGCTGGTTGGCCGGACGGGCCCAGGGATCAGTCATCCCCGGGATTCTGCCTTACCCGAGACCGCGTCGACCGATCGGTTGTCCAGCACCGCGATGGTGTCGCGCACCTTCCGGGCAGCATCGAAGTCCAGGTCGGTGACGAGCAGATCGGGTTCGGCACCCGCGCTGACCAGGACCTCGCCGACGGCTGAGGCGACGAGGCTGCCGCCAACCCCGGTCGGCCCGGACGCGGCGACCTCGTCTCCCGGATAGGCCTGGTCGACGGCGGCGATGAAGCCGGTGGTGTCCAGCGCCCTGGCCCGGGCGAGCAGCGCCCACTGGTCGAGCTTGCCCGGCCCGGCGCCCCAGGATGCGTGCACCGTGATCAGCTGGGCGCCGCGGCGGGCGAGCTCGACGTAGAGCTCGGGGAAGCGGATGTCGTAACAGGTGGTCAACCCCACCCCGACGCCGTCCACGTCGATCAGGGTGGGCGCCGAACCGGCTGCGACAGTGCGGGATTCGAGGAAGCCAAAGGCGTCGTAGAGGTGGATCTTGTGATAGTGGGTGTCCACGCCGCCGCCGACGGCCAGCAGCGTGTTGGTGACACGGCCGTCGCCGCTGGGGGTGTACATCCCGGCGACCACGGTGAGGCCGCAGCGTTCGGCGATCGAGCGCACCCCGTCCGCCCACGGCCCGTCGAGCGGTTCGGCGATCGGACCCAGCGGCACCCCGAAGCGGCACATCGTCGCCTCGGGGAACAGCACCAGCCGGGCGCCCGCTTCGGCAGCGCGGCGAGTGGCGTCCGCGACCACCTCGAGGTTCTGCGCCGGGTCCGTGCCGCTGACGATCTGCGCAAGGGCTATCCGCATGTTTCCGAGCCTACGGGCGCTGCGCGGGCGCAACCGCCGCCCACGGCACCGTGAGCACGCCGTCGCGCAGACGGCGCCGCGGCGGCTCGACGGGGTAACCCTCGGCGCTCAGCAGGTCGAGCATGGCGCGCCAGCGGATCCGCGGACCGAAGACGCCGTGACCGGCGGCGGTGGCCCAGGCCCGGTCGGCAGCGCCGAGCAGCGCGTGGATGGGTTGCCCCGCGACGTTGTGGTGGATCAGCACCTTCGGTAGCCGCTCGGCCAGATCCGACGGACGGTCGATGGCGAACGGGTCGCAGGCCAGCGTCAGGCTCACCGGTCCGGTCCGGTCGAGCAGCACCCAGGCGCAGCGCCGGCCCAGTTCGTCGCAGGTGCCGTCGACGATCAGCCCGCCCGGCGCCAGCCGGGTCTGCATCGTGGTCCAGGCGCCGGTCACGGCCTCGAGCGGATACTGGCGCAGCACGTTGAACGCCCGGACCAGCACCGGCCGCAGCCCCGCCAATTCGAAACCGCCGAGGGCGAACTCCACCTCGGGTGCCGCCGCCCGCGCGGTTGCGACCCGGTCGGGATGGATCTCCAGCCCGATGACCCTGACGTCGCCGCGCACCATGCGCAGCCGCGCGGCGAGTTCCAGCGTGGTCACCGGACGTGCGCCGTAGCCGAGATCGACGACGAGCGGGTCGGCGGCGGCCTGCACGGCCGAGCGCACGCGACGCGAATGCACCAGCCAGCGATCGCTGCGGCGCAGCCGGTTGTGGCCGGTCGTGCCGCGGGTGGGCTGTCCGACAGGAGCACCCATGGTCGGAGTGTAGGACCGCCGGTGCGCGCCGGGCGGGACCGACGCGGCCGCTCTCAGCGTCGGGCGGCCAGCCAGCCTGCGGTGAAGTTGCGCTCCTCGTCGAACATGATGCGCATGTTGGTCAGGATGAGCTCTTCCAGCGTTCCGCCGACCAGCGGGATCGAGACCTTGCAGGAACTGCGCACGCGGAAACGGCAACCGATGTCCGTGTCGGACAGTTCGTACCCGCCGTCCAGCCGGCCGGGCGCTCGGGGCATGGTTGCGACGAAAGTCCCGATGGCGCAACGCTTCTGGGGATCGTACGGGCCGAAGTGCTGCCGGCGGGTGATCACCATGTCGACGGGCATCACCGTGCGCGCGATCGGCGGCAGGTCGTCGCGGGGCAGCACCTGACTCAGCGCGACGTCGGCGCCGCCGTCCTCGGCGCGGAACAGGGTGAGTTCGGTACGCGGGTTGAGGCCGCGGTAGAACTCCGTCAGCGTCCGCCAATACTCCTCGGAGATGAAATGAGCGTGGATCTCCGCGGCGGGCGCGTCGAAAGCGAGCGTGTGCTCCATCTGTCGGCTCACGCGTTGATCCACGTGGTGGTGAAGCGCTGTTCGGCGATCATCAGCTCGACCAGGCCACTGCCGATGAAGCTCTCGATCTTGCCGCCCACCAGGGGAACCCGCACCTCGACGGTCACCTTGAGCTGCAGCCGGGCGCCGCCGGACGGTCCCGGTGCGAGCACCGCAGTCCCGGTGAGCGCCACCGGGGCGCCCGGGATCGAACCGTTGACGGTCGCCGTCGCCTGGCCGGCGTCGACCCCGCTCCAGACCTCCTCGCGCTGGATGGCCAGGTCGCCGCGATGGAACTGGGTGACCACCGCGGGTAACCGGTCGGCACGCAGCACCTGGGTGGTGGTCACGTCGATGCCGCCGTCGGCGCCGAGCTTCAACCCGTCGAGTGTCGCGTCGTCGGCGCCCGAATCGGCCAGCCGTGCCAGCCAATAGGCTTCGTCGCCGAACGCCCGGTGGACCTGTTCGACGGTGCCGTCGTATTCGGCGGCCAAGTCGAATGAGCGAGGCATAGCTGGCCAGGCTACCGTTACGGCCCGTGAGCGGTCAGGAACTGGCGGGCGCGGCGGTCGAGGCGGACGTTCCGCTCGCTCCGCTGACCACGTTGCGCGTGGGCCCGGTCGCCGCGACGCTCGTCACCGCCACCAGCACCGAACAACTCGTGGCCGCGCTGCGCGCCCCGGCCACCCGCGACGCCCTCATCCTGGCCGGGGGATCCAACGTGGTGCTCTCCGACGACCTCGCCGACCTGACCGTGATCCGTGTCCAGAACACCGAGATCAGCGTCCGCGACGGAGTCATACGCGCGGAGGCGGGCGCGTCCTGGGACGACGTCGTGGTGACCGCACAGGCACACGGGCTGGGCGGGCTCGAATGCCTCTCCGGCATCCCGGGTTCGACAGGTGCGACGCCCGTGCAGAACGTCGGCGCCTACGGGGCGGAGGTTGCCGACACCATCCGCCGGGTGCGGTTGTTCGACCGGCGCACCGGCGCCGACGAATGGGTGGCGCCGCGGCACCTGGGATTCGGCTACCGCACCAGCGTGCTCAAGCGCTCCCCCCACGCGGTCGTGCTCGAGGTGGAGTTCGCCCTCGACACCGAGGGACGCAGTGCGCCGTTGCGCTACGGCGAACTGGCCCGTGCGCTCGATGCCGAACCAGGGACCCGCACCGACCCCGTCCGCGTGCGGGAGGCGGTGCTGGCACTGCGGTCGGGTAAGGGCATGGTGCTCGACGACGCCGACCGCGACACCTGGAGCGTCGGATCCTTCTTCACCAATCCCGTTGTCACCGGCGCGGAGTTCCAGCGCATCCAGCGCGATTCAGCGGAGCAGGTGCCCAGCTTCGCCGCCCCTGACGGGGTCAAGCTGGCCGCGGGATGGCTGGTCGAGCACGCCGGCTTCGGGAAGGGATTCCCCGGTGAGGACGCCCCGGTGCGGTTGTCCACCAAACACGCCCTGGCGCTGACCAACCGCGGTGACGCGACATCGGCCGACGTGATCGCCCTGGCCAGGAGGGTCCGCGACGGCGTGCAGAACGCGTTCGGAATCGAACTCGTCCCCGAACCGGTGCTGATCGGCTGCTCGCTCTAGGGCGAGACTCACACCTGCCTTGACGTTGATCGGCGCGCGGTCTGGGTATGTTGGACAAACGTGAGTGCCGCCGACAAGCTGCCGCCGATCAACCGGCGTCGCGCCCTGACCGCTTTGGCGGTCGGACTGGTCGCGCCCGCCGCGCTGGCCGCCTGTAGCAAGGTGTCCACCGGCGGCGGCGCGCTTGAGACCTCGACCGCACCCGCACCGGCCACGCTGTCCTTCGAGCCTGCGACGTCGGCGACCGATGTGGCGCCGACGGCTCCGGTCAGCGTCAAGGTCACCGACGGCTGGTTCCAGCGCATCGCTTTGGCCAACGCCAGCGGCAAGGTCGTCGCCGGGTCGCTCAACCGGGACCGGACCATTTTCACCACCTCCGAACCGCTGGGATACGGCGCCACGTACACGTGGTCCGGATCGGCCGTCGGCCAGGACGGCAAGGCCGTGCCGGTGCGCGGTGAATTCAGTACGGTCGACCCCTCCACCAAGGTCAGCGGACAGTTCCAGCTTTCCGACGGGCAGACCGTCGGGATCGCCGCGCCGGTCATCCTGCAGTTCGACGCGGCGATCGACGACGCCGACCGGGCCACCGTCGAGCGGGCGTTGTCGGTGACGACGAACCCGCCCACCGAGGGCAGCTGGGGCTGGCTGCCCGACGAGGCGGGCGGCTCACGCGTGCACTGGCGCACCAGGGAGTACTACGCGCCGGGTACCACCGTGCGTGTCGACGCCAAGCTCTACGGCGTGAAGTTCGGGGCCGACGCCTACGGCGCTGCCGACTCGTCGCTGGACTTCACCATCGGCCGCAGGCAGATCGTCAAGGCCGAAGCGTCCAGCCACCGCATCCAGGTCATCGACGAGGCGGGCGCGGTGATCATGGACTTCCCGTGCAGCTACGGCGAAGGCGACCTGGACCGCAACGTCACCCGCAGCGGCATCCACGTGGTCACCGAGAAGTACGAGGACTTCTACATGACCAACCCGGCCGCCGGCTACGCCAACGTGCGCGAGCGTTTTGCGGTGCGGATCTCCAACAACGGTGAGTTCATCCACGCCAACCCGGCCAGTTCGGGTGCGCAGGGCAACAGCAATGTCACCAACGGCTGTATCAACCTGTCGATCACCGACGCCGAGCAGTACTTCAACACCGCGATGTACGGGGATCCGGTCGAGGTCACCGGTACCCGGATCGACCTGTCCTACGCCGACGGCGACATCTGGGACTGGGCGGTGCCGTGGGACGAGTGGAAGTCGATGTCGGCGGTCAGCTCGGAGGCCGCACCGGCGGGTCTGCCCAGCACGGCGCCGGCGACGCCCTCCGGCGCGCCCCAACCGGCCGACGGCCGTCCCGGCGGCTGACCTGCCTACTGACCGTCGGTGCTGAACAGGTAGAAGCCGCCGTCGCCCGGGGCGCAGTACCAGTACGGGAAGGCCCGGTCGAAGTTCGGATCGTTCCAGACGATGGGGGCGTCCGACTGGCATTCGGCCTCGGTGGGCCAGAACCACGGGTTCCCGTTGGCGTCGGTCTCCAGGTAATCAGTGGCATTGGCCGTTCCCGCTGCGCCCATCAAGCCCGCAAACGCCAGTGCAGCGGCCGCAATCACCTTCTTCATGTCATCCCACCCTGTTCAGCCGAATCGAATTGTCGAGTGGACGATAACGTCCCGCGGCCCATTGATTCACGCGAACGTAAAATGAAGATCTCAGACGTTGCGGTTGAACCGGGAGCCGCTCGCGCCGCTGACCTGGTCACGGGGGCGGACCACGATGAGGTCGAGGTCGACGTGCGACGGACGGCTGGCCACGAACCCGATGACCTCCGCGATGTCCTCGGCCACCAGCGGCGTCACGCCGCGGTAGACCGCGTCGGCACGTTCCTCGTCGCCCTCGAACCGGTTCAGTGAGAAATCGGTCTTCACCATTCCGGGCGCAACCTCGGTGAGCCGCACCGGTTTTCCGAGCAGCTCGCTGCGCAGCGTGCGGTGCAGCACACCCTGGGCGTGTTTGGCCGAGGTGTAGCCGCCACCGTTGTCGTAGATCTCGACCGCGGCGATCGACGTCACGGTGACGATCAGTCCGTCGCCGGAGGCGATGAGCTTGGGCAGCAGCGCGCGGGTCACCTGCAGCGTGCCGAGCACGTTGGCCTCCCACATCCACCGCCAGTGCTCGATGTCGGCGTCGGCCACCGGCTCCAGACCGCGTGCGCCGCCGGCGTTGTTCACCAGCACGTCCACCCGCCCCACGGCCTCGGCGAGCGCGGCGACGTCGTCGGCCGACGTGACGTCGGCCACAACGGCGGTACCTCCCAGCTCGGCGGCGACCGCCTCGACGCGATCCCTTCGACGCGCCGCGCACACCACGTGAAAGCCTTGTGCGGCAAGCGTTCTGGCGGTGGCTTCGCCGATCCCGGAGCTGGCCCCGGTGACAACCGCGACGCGCTGACCGGCCTGTGGAGTCGTCATCTGCCCAACCTTAGTCAGCGTGCTAAATTCGAGCCGTGTTCCGGAACGGTCAGGCCTTCGACGCGCAGCACTGTTGTCGCTGTTGTCGTCGCGCCTGACCAAGCCGAGGGAAGCTTCTTCCAAGTCCCGTTGAGTCGCAGGTGTGGTCAAGCGCAATAGGCCACGTCATCCGCCTCTCTCGACAGGACTCCTCTCGTGAACACCACCCTCGCCGCTCCTCCTGCTCCCACCGTTCTGCGCCGCGTCCCGTCGACGACGCGGGTCGTGGCGCCGTCGCTGAAGGTCGCCGACGCCGCTGCCGCATCGGTGTTCGCCGCCGCGCGGCTGCGCGGACCGATCGCCCGCGACGCCGTCGCCCGCATCACCGGCCTGAGCATCGCCACGGTGAACCGGCAGGTCAGCGCGCTGCTGGATGCCGGTCTGCTGCGTGAACGCGCCGATCTCGCGGTGTCCGGCGCCATCGGCCGGCCCCGCGTCCCGGTCGAGGTCAACCACGAGCCGTTCCTCACGCTCGGCATTCACATCGGCGCCAGGACCACCAGCATCGTGGCCACCGATCTGTTCGGCCGCACCCTCGACGTGGTCGAGACGCCGACGCCGCGGGGTCCGCAGAGCGCCGCGCTGGCCACGCTGTCGGTCAGCGCCGCCCGGTATCTGAGCCGATGGCATCGGCGCCGTCCGCTGTGGGCGGGTGTGGCTGCCGGCGGTGTCGTCGACGGCAGCAGCGGTTACCTCGACCACCCGCGGCTGGGCTGGTCGCAGGCGCCGGTCGGGCCGGTGCTCGCCGACGCGCTCGGTCTACCGGTCTCGGTGGCCTCGCATGTCGACGCGATGGCCGGCGCCGAGCTCCTGCTCGGTGCGCAGCGCCCATCCGGTGGTCCAGGGACGAATCCGTCGGCGACGAGCCTGTACGTCTATGCCCGGGAGACCGTCGGCTTCGCGTTGTCGATCGGCGGGCGCGTGCACTCGCCGGCCAGCGGCCCCGGCACCATCGCCGCCCTGCCCGCACAGTCGGAATTGCTCGGCGGCACAGGACAACTCGAATCCACCGTGAGCGATGAGGCGGTGCTCACCGCCGCGCGCAGACAGCGCATCGTCGCTGCTGAAGGACCGACCTCGACGATGGCCGCGGTGCTGCGGGCGGCCCGGCAGGGCAACGAATCCGCCCGTGCGCTGCTGGCCGAACGGGCGCGGGTGCTCGGCGAGGCCGTCGCACTGCTGCGCGACATGCTCAACCCGGACGATCTCGTGGTCGGCGGGCAGGCGTTCACCGAATACCCCGAGGCGATGCCCGCGGTGGAGGCCGCGTTCGCCGCCCGGTCGGTGCTGCCGGCGCGCGACCTCCGGCTCACCACATTCGGCAACCGGGTGCAGGAGGCCGGGGCCGGTGTGGTGTCGCTCAGCGGCCTGTTCGCCGATCCGATCGCGGCGATGCGCCGCGCGCTGCCCCGCCGTCCGGAGGTGTCCGCCTGACCGGGGTGTAGACATGACTGTGTGCGTCCTGCAACGGATCCGCCCGGTCGGCCGCCCCAGCGCGTAGCCGTGTTGTCGGTGCACACGTCACCGCTGGCCCAGCCGGGCACCGGTGACGCCGGCGGAATGAACGTCTACGTGATGCAGAGTGCGTTGCATCTGGCCCGCCGCGGCGTCGAGGTCGAGATCTTCACGCGCGCCACCTCCTCAGCCGATCCGCCCGTGGTCCGGGTGGCGCCCGGGGTCCTGGTGCGCAACGTCGTCGCCGGGCCGTTCGAGGGCCTCGACAAATACGATCTGCCCACCCAGCTGTGCGCGTTCACCGCCGGCGTATTGCGGGCCGAGGCCACCCACGAACCCGGCTACTACGACATCGTCCACTCGCACTACTGGTTGTCCGGCCAGGTCGGCTGGCTGGCCCGCGACCGCTGGGCGGTGCCGCTGGTGCACACCGCCCACACACTGGCCGCGGTCAAGAATGCCGCCCTCGCCGAGGGGGATGCGCCCGAACCGCCTCTGCGGGCGGTGGGAGAGCAGCAGGTCGTCGACGAGGCGGACCGGCTCATCGTCAACACCGAACTCGAAGCCCAGCAGCTCGTCGAGTTGCATCACGCCGACCGCTCCCGCATCGACGTGGTCCACCCCGGCGTCGATCTCGAGATGTTCACCCCCGGCGACCGGCGCGCGGCGCGCGCCGCGCTCGGGTTGCCGCTCGACGAACCCGTCGTGGCGTTCGTGGGCCGGATCCAACCGCTGAAAGCCCCGGACATCCTGCTCCGCGCGGCGGCCAAACTGCCGGGCGTCCGCGTGGTGGTCGCGGGCGGGCCGTCGGGCAGCGGGCTGGCAGCACCGCAAAATCTGATCGCCCTGGCCGACGAACTGGGCATCGGCGACCGCGTCACATTCCTGCCGCCGCAGTCGCGGGAGCGGCTGGTGATGGTCTACCGGGCGGCCGACCTGGTCGCCGTCCCGAGCTATTCGGAGTCGTTCGGATTGGTGGCGGTCGAGGCGCAGGCCTGCGGCACCCCGGTCGTGGCGGCCGCGGTCGGCGGGCTGCCGGTGGCGGTGCGCGACGGCATCACCGGTGCGCTGGTGAGCGGCCACGACGTCGGCGACTGGGCGCACACGATCGACACCCTGCTGCAGCGGGGGCCGGCCACCATGAGCCGTGCCGCCGTCGACCACGCCGCCTCCTTCTCCTGGGCGCACACCGTCGACGGGCTGCTCGCCGGCTACGGGCGCGCGATCAGTGACTACCGGGATCGGCATCCGCGTGAAGATCAGGCGCCGGCCCGCCGGACGGGACGGCGGTTCACACGGCGACGAGGGGTGCGGGCATGAGCGAGGACGGCGCGGCGGATTGGGTCGCAGGGCGATCCGACAAGACGGTGCAGCAGACGATCGTCGACACCCTCGAAGAGCACGACCTCGAGTACGCCTTCCACGAGGGCACGCACGGCGGACTCCCGGGCATCGTCGTCGCCCTGCCGGGGGAGCGACGGCTCAAGACCAACACGATCCTCTCGGTCGGCGAGCACTCGGTGCGCATCGAGGCGTTCGTGTGCCGTCAGCCCGACGAGAACCACGAGGGTGTCTACCGGTTCCTGCTGAAGCGCAACCGCCGGCTCTACGGCGTGGCCTACACCCTCGACAACGTCGGCGACATCTATCTGGTGGGCCGGATGGCGTTGCACTCGGTGACCTCCGACGAGGTCGACCGGGTGCTGGGCCAGGTGCTCGAGGCCGTCGACACCGACTTCAACACGCTGCTCGAGCTCGGCTTCCGCACCTCCATCCAGAAGGAATGGGAGTGGCGGGTGTCGAGGGGCGAGTCGCTGAAGAACCTGCGGGCGTTCCGCCACCTGATCGACGAGGGCGAGGACGGCGCGCAGCCCGGCCGCAACGGCTCAGCCCGCTGACGGCGTGCATGAGAGGATTTCCGCATGGCTGAGAATTCCGGGTCCACGCTCATCCTGCTGCGCCACGGCGAAAGTGAATGGAACGCGCTCAACCTGTTCACCGGGTGGGTCGACGTCGACCTCACCGACAAGGGCAGGGCGGAAGCGGCGCGGGCCGGGGAGCTGATGGGTGACCTCGACCGGCTGCCCGACGTCCTCTACACCTCGCTGCTGCGCCGGGCGATCACCACCGCGAACATCGCGCTGGACAAGGCCGACCGGCACTGGATCCCGGTGCACCGCGACTGGCGGCTCAACGAGCGGCATTACGGCGCTCTGCAGGGGCTGAACAAGGCCGAGACCAAAGAGAAGTACGGCGAGGACCAGTTCATGGCGTGGCGGCGCAGCTATGACACGCCGCCGCCGCCGATCGAAGCGGGGAGCACGTTCAGTCAGGACACCGACCCGCGGTACGCCGCGATCGAGGGCGGTCCGCTGACCGAATGCCTGGCCGACGTCGTCGCGCGCTTCGTGCCGTATTTCGAGCAGACGATCGTGCCCGACCTGCGCGATGGCAAGACGGTGCTGATCGCTGCGCACGGCAACTCGCTGCGGGCTCTGGTGAAGTACCTGGACGGTATGTCCGACGAGGACGTCGTCGGGCTGAACATCCCGACCGGAATTCCGCTGCGCTACGACCTGGACTCAGACCTCAAACCGAGGGTCATCGGTGGCACCTATCTCGACCCCGAGGCCGCGCAGGCCGGTGCGGCGGCGGTCGCCTCACAGGGCGCCAAGTGATCCTCGCCGGACGGCGCTGAGCAAACGCCCGGTGAACTGCGGTGGAACACCTGCATTTCGATTTGTGACTTGTCGCGTTTTGGCCGCACGCTGCTGGGATGACGTTCACCACCTGCGTACGATTTTCGCGTGAGTGTGGTATCCGCGCTGCTGTTGACGGCAGTCGTGGCGCTACTCACGCTGGCGATCGGCGTGGGTGTGGGCGTGGCGCTCACCCCACGGGTGCTGGAGCGCCGACGGCGCCGCGCCGTGGACCAGGCCGGTATCACCGTCTCGCAGATGCTGGCGCACATCGTGTCCACGTCTCCGATCGGCATCGCGGTGGTCGACGGCTTCCGTGACGTCGTGTACAGCAATGCACGGGCCGCGGAGCTCGGCCTGGTGAGGGACCGGCTGCTCGACGAGCGTGCCTGGGAGGCCGCCGAACGCACCCTGGCCACCGGTCAGGGCGTCTCCGTCGACCTGTCACCGCGGAAGGTGTCCAGACCCGGCCGGTCCGGGATATCGGTACGCGGGACGGTGCGTCTGCTGACCGAAGAGGACCGCCGTTTCGCCGTCGTCTACGTCGACGACCAGTCCGAACATGCCCGGATGGAGGCCACCCGCCGGGACTTCGTGGCCAACGTCAGCCATGAACTCAAGACGCCGGTCGGGGCCATGGGCCTGCTGGCCGAAGCGCTGCAGGCGTCCGCAGACGATCCCGAAACGGTGCGACACTTCGCCGACCGGATGGTCGCCGAATCGCGCCGGCTCGCGGACATGGTCGGTGAGCTGATCGAGCTGTCCCGGCTCCAGGGTGCCGAACGGTTGCCCGATCTCGACGCCGTGGAGGTCGACTCGGTGGTCAACGAGGCCCTCACCCGGCACAAGGTGGCCGCCGACAACGCCGACATCGCGATCACTACCGACGCCCCGACCGGGTTCCGGGTCTACGGCGACGAGTCGCTGCTGGTGACTGCGCTGGCCAACCTGATCTCCAACGCCATCGCGTACTCGCCGAAGGGCACGCCGGTATCGGTGAGCCGCCGCCGTCGAGGCGACAGCATCGAGATATCGGTGACCGACCGCGGCATCGGTATCGAGAAGGCGGACCAGGAGCGGGTCTTCGAACGGTTCTTCCGCGTCGACAAGGCCCGTTCGAGGGCGACCGGCGGCACCGGCCTCGGCCTGGCGATCGTCAAACACGTCGCCGCGAATCACAACGGGTCCATCCGGCTGTGGAGTCAGCCCGGTACCGGTTCGACGTTCACCCTGTCCATCCCGGCATACCCGGACCACGAGCCCCCCTTCGACCCCGATACGTCAGACGATGCCCACCACGTTGCGACCGATTCACCCGACCGAGAGGACCGACGAGACCAATGACCAGTGTGTTGATCGTGGAGGACGAGGAGTCCTTGGCCGATCCCCTGGCCTTCCTGTTGCGAAAAGAAGGGTTCGAGGCGACCGTTGTCGCCGACGGCCCTTCCGCGCTGGCCGAATTCGAACGCTCCGGCGCCGACATAGTCCTGCTCGACCTGATGTTGCCGGGGATGAGCGGCACCGACGTCTGCAAGCAGTTGCGGGCGCGCTCGAGTGTCCCCGTGATCATGGTCACCGCGCGGGACAGCGAGATCGACAAGGTCGTCGGCCTGGAACTCGGCGCCGACGATTACGTCACCAAGCCGTACTCGGCGCGTGAGCTCATCGCCCGGATCCGCGCGGTGCTGCGGCGCGGTGCCGAGAGCGAGGATTCCGGCATCCCCGACGGCGTGCTCGAGGCCGGTCCGGTCCGGATGGATGTCGAACGGCACGTCGTCAGCGTCAACGGTGAGCAGATCACGTTGCCGCTCAAGGAGTTCGACCTCCTCGAGTACCTGATGCGCAACAGTGGTCGCGTGCTGACCCGTGGGCAGCTCATCGACCGGGTGTGGGGTGCCGACTACGTCGGCGACACCAAGACCCTCGATGTCCACGTCAAGCGCCTGCGCTCGAAGATCGAGTCCGACCCGGCCAATCCGGTGCACCTGGTCACGGTCCGGGGCCTGGGATACAAGCTGGAGGGCTGACGCGCCTTCGTCATCAGAACGGTGGCGGGTCGCCGAGTCCAGCCGGCGGGGCTCGCCGCCCGGCGTGCGGGACGATCGGTGCCGGTGTCGTCGGTGGTGTCGGTGTCGTCGATCTGTGCAGATCCGCGACGTTGGCCAGCCGTTCGGCGTCGATGCGGGCAGCCCGATGCTGTTCACGCGTGCGGGCCCGTTTGGGCATCGTCCATCCCACGGCCGCCGTCGGTGACCCCCGCGCGACGACCGGCGCCGTGGGGCGACACAGACTCGGAAACTGCAACCGGCTGCCCGGTTCGGTGGTGTGGATCAGGCCGTCGGGACTCGTCCAGATCACCGTTGCGTCCGGCCGTTGCTCGTCGCGCCAGGCGTCGGGTGCACCCCAGAACGTCTTGAGTAGATGATGTGTGCGACACAGGCATTTGAGATTCGCGGCCTGTGTCGGGCCGGATGGGTAGCTGATCGTGTGGTCGATGTCGCACGCCCATGCGGGCACGTCACAGTTCGGGAAGCGGCATGTGACATCGCGGCACCGGACGAACTCGTCGAGCTTCGTCGAGGGTCGGTATCCCGGCTCGGCCGGGCTCGATCCCGGATGGACGATCCTGCGCACCAGCGCCCGCGGCGCCACCACCGCCAGCATCGGGGCGGGTAGCAGTCCGTGGCCGACGATCACCGCCGGTGCGGCATCGGTGGGTCCATTGGGGGCGGGCTGCCAGAACGCTTCACCGATCGTCTGCTCGCGCAGGGGCTTTGCCGCTGTCGGCCGCGCAGGCTCGGCCCCGTCGAGTTGTGCGTCGCTGCCGTCGGTGAGGCTGTCCTCCTCGGCGATCACGTGGATGATGACCGCGCTCGGATCGGTACCGGCCGCGGCGCAGTCGGGCTGTCCGCAACCGCACGCCAGCTGGTCGCCGCCCGCGCCGAGGACGCCCAATGCGTCGGCGCGACGCTGCTCGAGGTCGCGGCCGTCCGAATCGCACACCGCGCGGGCCATCGCATCGAGGCGACGGTCCAGCGTGACAGCATCGTGGGCGAGCAGGCTGCCCCACACCGTGCCGACGCCGCTTCCGTCGGCCACGTGGAAGTTCACGTGACGGTGTCGGGCTGCGATCTCCGTCCGGCGCAACGCATACGTGTCATAGCGATCGATCCAGTAGTCGATCGCGCCGTCGAGCCTGGCCGCGGACAGCGATCCCCAGCCCGCGATGTGAGCCGCCAGCTCGGTGTCGAGCTTCGCCATCGCGTCCTCGTTCTTGACCAGTGCGGTGCGGAAGACGATCGCGTTGACCAAGCGGTAGGACACCGCGCCCACGGCGAACACCTCCGCCACCCGGGGCAACCGGTCCACCAGCGCCTTGGCCACCACCACCTGGTGTGACGCCGCGCCCAACGTCACTCCCATGGCGGCCGCGATCTCCGCACTCACCGCCGCCCAAGTGTCCAGGCACCACTGCTCGCGTTCGGCGGCGTCCACGCTCGACAGCCTGCGCTCGAGAACCCCGGCGATGGCGCACAAGCGCCGCGCGGCCGAAGCGTTCTCGACCCGCGTCCACTGCGCGACCGCCGCGCCGCCCGAAAGCTCGCGATCCGGTAGTTCCAGCAGATCGAACATACTGGCGAATGTAGTCCGCGGCACCGACGCGCCGGATCGACCGGGAGCCCGATCGAGCGCGTTGTTGATGAATCCGCCGCTGTGGACGACCGTTTGACAAATCGGGTGTCAGCCGGTGATGCCGCCCATGATCTCGAAGACCTCAAAGGTGTTGACACCGGCCAGCACCGACGGATCCCGGTTACCGATCTCGAGCACCTCGGCACGGTCGGCGGCCCGCAGCACGCCCAGGCCCCACACGCCCTCCGGATCGGCGACCGGACCGTAGACCACCACCCGGCCCGCGGCCAGCAGTTCGCGCCAGTAGTCCTGGTGCCCGGCCATCGCCTGCTGTTCATCGGTCGTCATGGTCTGCGCGAAGTCGGCCCGCGGCGGCTTGAGCTGGAACAGGAACAGGCTCCCGCCCGGCGCGGTCACTGCGCGGCCCGGGTTGCGGGATGCACGGCGATCAGCCCAAGACCGCTGCGCCGCTTGCACATCGCGGCCAGCTCCGCGTACGCCTTCTCACCGAGGATCTCGGTGAGTTCGGGGCCGTAGGACTGGTAGACCTGTCGCGCGCCGACGTGCGCCGCCGGATCGCCGGTGCAGTACCAGTGCAGATCGGCGCCGCCCTCACCCCAGCCGCGCCGGTCGTATTCGGTGATCCAGGTCTTGAGGATCTGCGACCCGTCGGGCCGCTCCACCCACTCCTGACTGCGCCGGATCGGCAGCTGCCAGCACACGTCGGGCTTCATCGTGAGGGGTTCCACGCCGAGGGCAAGCGCCTTGGTGTGCAGTGCGCAGCCGATTCCGCCGTGGAACCCGGGCCGATTGAGAAAAATGCACGCGCCCTTGTACTTTCGCGTGCGCAGGTTGGGCTTGTCGTCGTACTCGTCCATCTCGAGATAGCCCTTCTTGCCCAACCCCTTGTCGCGGAACTGCCAGTCGTCGGCGGTGAGCTGTTTGACCGCATCGTCAAGGCGCGCCCGGTCGTCGTCGTCGGAGAGGAAGGCTCCGTGCGAACAGCAGCCGTCGTCGGGTCGGTTCTCCACGGTGCCCTGGCAGGCCGGTGTGCCGAACACGCAGGTCCACCGCGACAGCAGCCACGTCAGGTCCGCTGCGATCAGGTGTGCGGGGTCATCAGGGTCGTAGAACTCCACCCATTCGCGGGCGAAGTCCAGTTCGACCTCGCCGGGGTGGCAGTCGGTCACAATTGTCAACGCTACTACCACCATCGGGCGGCTGCCCTGCATCGACAGGGTGTCGGCGCGCGGGCCGCAGGTGGTGACGGTCTAGGTTGGAGTCGTGCGATTGGGCGTCCTCGACGTGGGTAGCAACACTGTCCACCTGCTGGTGGTGGATGCGCGCCGTGGTGGCCACCCCACCCCGATGAGTTCGACCAAGGCGCCGCTACGGCTGGCCGAGGCGATCGACAACTCGGGCAAGCTCACCCGCAAGGGCGCCGACCGGCTGATCGGCACCGTCGACGAGTTCGCCAAGATCGCGGCCAGTTCGGGTTGTGCGGAGCTGATGGCTTTCGCGACGTCGGCCGTCCGCGACGCGACCAACTCCGAGGACGTCCTGGCCAGGGTGCTCGCCGAGACCGGGGTCCAGCTGCAGGTGCTCAGCGGCGTCGACGAGTCCCGGCTGACCTTCCTGGCCGTGCGCCGCTGGTACGGCTGGAGCGCCGGCCGGATCATCAACATCGACATCGGCGGCGGCTCGCTGGAGCTGTCCAACGGTGTCGACGAGGTACCCGAGGTCGCGCTCTCGCTGCCCCTGGGCGCGGGCAGGCTCACCCGCGAATGGCTGTCCGACGATCCGCCGGGACGCCGCCGGGTCGCGATGCTGCGCGACTGGCTGGCCACCGAACTCGCCGACGCCGGCGCCGAGGTGCTCAGGGCGGGCAGCCCCGATCTGACGGTCGCCAGCTCGAAGACCTTCCGCAGCCTCGCGCGGCTCACCGGCGCCGCCCCGTCCGCGGCCGGGCCGCGGGTGAAACGGACGCTGACGGCGGCCGGCCTGCGGCAGGTCATAGCCTTCATCTCTAGGATGACCGCGGCTGATCGAGCGGAATTGGAAGGGGTGAGTGCCGACCGGGCGCCACAGATCGTGGCGGGAGCCCTGGTGGCTGAGGCGAGTATGAAAGCGCTCTCCATCGAGTCCGTCGACATCTGTCCCTGGGCGTTGAGGGAAGGATTGATCTTGCGGAAACTCGACAGCGAGGCCGACGGCACCGCGTTCGTCGGCGGTGCCGACAATCTGGCCGCGATGGAGCTCCCGGTGCGAGATGCTGGACGAGAGACGCTCAGGCTCAGAGGCGGCAACACACGATGACAGGACCAGACAACAGCAGCACCCGGCCGATCTCGGTCGCCGAATTGCTGGCGAAGAACGGCACGATCGGCGCACCTCCCGCGGGTGGACGGCGACGGCGGCGCCGGGGAAATGCCGATGCGGTCACCGTGGCCGAGCTGACCGGCGAGATCCCGATCATCTCCGACCGCACCGGTGCCATTCCGGTCGTGACGCCGGAACCGGAGAGTCCGGAGCCGCCGGTCGAGGAGGTCGCACCGACCGAACCGGAAACCCCCGAGGTGCCGCCGCAGGAGCCGGACGAGGCGGAGGTCCCCGAAGAGGCCGTCGCCGAAGAGGCCGTCGCCGATGAGCGTGCCGATGAGCCTGCCGACGCGGTCACCGACGAGGTCGCCACGGCCGAGGTTCCCGTCGAGGACACGGTCACCGAGGACACGGTCATCCAGAATGCCGTCGTCGGGGACGTCGACACCGCTGAAGCGGATTATGCGGCCCACCTGCAGGCACGGGAGGCCATCGACGATCCGGTCGACTTCACGCCCCAGCGCCGCCGGCCGTGGTCGTTCCCCTCGCGCGGGTCGGCTCCCCGTGGCGCCGAGGAGATGAGCCCGGATCCGGTCGTCGAGATCGACGAGGACGACGACTTCCTGGACAACGGCGATCTGCTCGACCCGCCGATCGAGCTGGACGACCCGGCGCTGCTCGAGGTCGACGAAGACGACGACCTGGATGACGACGACCTCGACGACGACCTCGACAACGAGCGTAAGGACGACGACAAGGCGCCGTCCTACTACCGCTCGACCGCGGGGCCGCTGTTCGGCGGGCAATCAGTCGCCGATGACATGGCCCGCCGGGGTCCCGACGCGCCGGCGGACGTCGTCGATCTCGATGTGGACGACGACCGGGAGCCGGTCGCCACAGAACGCCCCGGCCGCATGTCCGGGTTCCTGCGTGGAGCGTGGGTCGTGGGACAGTGCATCCTCGCGGTCGCCTTCGGCGCGGGCCTGTTCATCGCCTTCGACCAACTATGGAAGTGGAACAACATCGTGGCGCTGGTGCTGTCGGTGCTGGTCATTCTCGGCCTCGTGGTGGGTGTGCGAGTGGTGCGCAAGACCGAGGACATCGGCAGCACGCTGATCGCCGTCGCTGTCGGCGCGCTGGTCACCCTGGGGCCGCTGGCGTTGCTGCAGTCGGGCTAGCGGCCAGGTGCGCCCCGCGATCAAGGTCGGTCTTTCCACGGCCTCGGTCTATCCGCTGAGGACCGAGGCTGCTTTCGAGTACGCGGCACGCCTGGGTTACGACGGTGTCGAGCTGATGGTGTGGGCCGAAGCGGTCAGCCAGGACATCGACGCCGTCGAGCGGTTGTCCGAGCAGTACGGCGTACCGGTGCTGTCCGTACACGCGCCCTGCCTGCTGATCTCACAGCGGGTGTGGGGCGCGAATCCGATACCGAAACTGGACCGCAGCGTGCGCGCGGCCGAACAACTGGGCGCGCAGACCGTGGTGGTGCATCCGCCTTTCCGGTGGCAGCGCCGCTACGCCGAGGGCTTCGCCGAACAGGTCGCCGAACTGGAGGCGGGCAGCGACGTGCTGGTCGCCGTGGAGAACATGTTCCCGTTCCGCGCCGACCGCTTCTTCGGTGCGGGTCAGACCTCGATCGAACGGATGCGCAAGCGCGGCGGCCGGCCCGGTCCGGGGATCTCGGCCTTTGCGCCGTCCTTCGATCCGCTGGACGGCAACCACGCGCACTACACGTTGGATCTGTCGCACACCGCGACGGCGGGCACCGATGCCATCGACATGGCCCGCCGGATGGGGGACGGGCTGGTGCATCTGCACCTGTGCGACGGCAGCGGCGCGTCCACCGACGAACACCTGGTGCCGGGGCGGGGCACCCAGCCCACCGTCGAAGTCTGCGAGATGCTCGCCGCCAGTGACTTCGGTGGTCACGTCATCCTCGAGGTGACGACATCAGGGGCGCGGACCGCAACTGAACGAGAAACGCTGCTTCGGGAATCACTGGAGTTCGCCCGCACCCATCTGCTGCGCTGATCGACGGAGGACACCCTTGGGATCCACCCTGTTCTCCGATGCCATGGCGCTGAGCGCGCTCGGCGACGGGCGCTATGCCGGCGAGCTCAACGAGCACTGGACGATCGGTCCGAAGGTGCATGGCGGTGCGATGTTGGCCCTGTGCGCGAAAGCCGCCCGCACCGAGGCCGGCGGCGACGGGCACACAGGTGTGGAACCGATCGCGGTGTCGGGGAACTTTCTGTGGGCGCCCGACCCCGGCGCGATGGAGGTGGTGGCCACGGTCCGCAAGCGGGGCCGCCGAGTGTCGCTGATCGACGTGGAGCTCAATCAGGGGGATCGGACCGCCGTCCGGGTGGCGATCACCCTCGCCGAGCCCGAACACGACGGTAGACCGCTGCTGTCGGTGAATCCGGTGGTGCCGCTGATGACGCCGGATCCACCGCCGGGACTCGAACCGATCGGACCGGGTCATCCGATGGCCGACATCGTGCACCTCGCGCACGGTTGCGACATCCGTCCCTCGCTGACGACCATGCAGCCACGCTCCGACGGGGGACCGCCGGTCATCGAGTACTGGGTGCGGCCCCGCGACGCCGCGCCCGACGTGCTGTTCGCGCTGCTGTGCGGGGACGTGTCGGCGCCGGTCACGTTCGGGGTCAACCGATTCGGCTGGGCGCCCACCGTGCAGCTGACCGCATACCTGCGTGCCCGGCCCGCCGACGGCTGGCTGCGGGTGATCTGCACGACGACCCAGATCGGCCAGGAGTGGTTCGACGAGGACCACGTCGTGGTCGACTCCGCCGGCCGCATCGTCGTGCAGACCCGGCAACTGGCGATGGTGCCCCCGGCCGAGTAAGCCGACAGGCGGGCCTGGGTCGGTCGGGTCATCGTCGTGATGCCATGCTTTGAGCCATGGCCAGAATCGCGATCATCGGTGGCGGAAGTATGGGGGAGGCGCTGCTCGCCGGGCTGCTGCGCGCCGGTCGGCAGGTCAAGGATCTGGTGGTCGCCGAGAAGCATCCCGAGCGGGCGAAATTCCTCGCCGAGAAGCACTCGGTGTTGGTCACCTCGATCGTCGAGGCCACCGACAACGCGACCTATGTGATCGTCGCGGTGAAACCGGCCGACGTGGAGCACGTCATCGACGACATCGCCGCGGCGGCGGCCAATGCCGAGACCGATACCGCAGAGCAGGTCTTCGTCACCGTTGCCGCCGGGGTGACCACCGCCTACTACGAGAACAAGCTGCCCGCGGGGGCACCGGTCATCCGCGCCATGCCCAACGCGCCGGTCGTCGTCGGCGGCGGCGTCAGCGCGCTGGCGCCCGGCCGATTCGCCACCCCCGAGCACCTCAAAGAGGTCTCGGCACTCTTCGATGCGGTGGGCGGCGTCATCACCGTCCCGGAATCACAGCTGGACGCGGTGACCGCGGTCTCGGGCTCGGGACCCGCCTACTTCTTCCTGATGGTCGAGGCGCTGGTGGACGCCGCCGTCGCGGCCGGCCTCTCCCGTACGGTGGCCACCGATCTGGTCGTGCAGACCATGGCGGGGTCGGCGGCGATGCTGCTCGAACGCCTCGACGAGGCGCAGCCGGCGGGGGACGCGGCGATGGGCACTGCGATGGACACCACCGCCGCTCAGCTGCGTGCGACGGTTACCTCGCCGGCCGGCACCACCGCCGCTGGGCTGCGGGAACTGGAGCGCGGGGGTTTGCGGTCGGCAGTGGCCAGCGCCGTCGAAGCCGCGAAAACCCGCTCTGAGCAGCTAGGAATTACATCCGAGTAGTTCATGGATTTGCGATTGAATAACCCACACCCGTCGCAGTAACCCCATCCGCCACGCTATTCTCCTCGTGTATGCACGGGTGGGTCCAGCGGTGGGGAAGCCGCTGGAACTGCCCGGGCCTGATGGATTGGGTTGCGATGACGTCTACGAACGGGCCATCGGCACGTGACTCGGCTGGCGGGAAGCGGGACGGCGCTTCCGACGGTCAACAGCCACGAGCTCAATTCCTCACGGTCGCCGAGGTGGCGAACCTGATGAGGGTCAGCAAGATGACGGTCTACCGCCTCGTGCACAACGGCGAACTTCCCGCGGTGCGGGTGGGCCGGTCGTTCCGGGTGCACGCCAAGGCGGTCCACGACATGTTGGAGAGTTCGTACTTCGACGCCGGATAGGCGCACGACGCCGTTCGGGCGTTTTCGCGTCGCGCTCCCCGCTTGGGTAAGGTATCCGGGTTGGACGTCAAACTCCGACGTCGAGTCCGGCACGGGTCAGATCGCGTGCCGACGCGGCGTCGGACACAGGAAACGTAGATAGCGGAGTTCATGGGTTCAGTCATCAAGAAGCGTCGTAAGCGCATGTCGAAGAAGAAGCACCGCAAGCTGCTTCGACGCACGCGGGTGCAGCGCAGAAAACTCGGCAAGTAGCCCTCAGCCGCTCGCCGGGTGGCTCACAGCGGCAACGGTTAGGCTGGCGTCGTGGAATCGACCGTGACGGGGGACGGTCAGTACCCGAAGGTGGTACTGGTCACCGGAGCGTGCCGGTTCCTCGGCGGCTACCTGACCGCCCGGCTGGCACAGAATCCGCTCATCAACCACGTCATAGCCGTCGACGCGGTGACGCCGAGCAAGGACATGCTCCGCCGGATGGGGCGCGCCGAGTTCGTCCGCGCAGATATCCGTAATCCGTTCATCGCCAAGGTCATTCGCAACGGCGATGTGGACACGGTGGTGCATGCGGCCGCGGCGTCCTACGCACCCAGAGCGGGTGGGCGTGCCGCGCTGAAGGAATTCAACGTGATGGGCGCGATCCAGCTGTTCGCCGCCTGCCAGAAGGCGCCGTCGGTCCGCCGGGTGGTCCTGAAGTCCACCTCCGAGGTCTACGGCTCGAGTTCGCGCGATCCGGTCCTCTTCACCGAGGACAGCAGCGCCCGCAGGCCGCCGGCCGAGGGGTTCGCCCGGGACAGCATGGACATCGAGGGCTACGTACGCGGCCTGGGGCGGCGGCGCACCGACATCGCGGTCACGATCCTGCGGCTGGCGAACATGATCGGGCCGGCGATGGATACCGCGCTGTCGCGCTACCTGGCCGGCCCCGTGGTGCCGACGGTGCTCGGGCAGGATGCCCGGCTGCAGCTGCTGCACGAACAGGACGCGCTCGGTGCGCTCGAACGGGCGACCATCGCCGGCAAGGCAGGCACCTTCAACGTCGGGGCCGCGGGGATCATCATGATGAGCCAGGCGATCCGCAGGTCCGGGCGTATTGCGCTGCCGGTGCCGCGATCAGCGCTCTGGGCAGTGGATTCGCTGCTGCGCGCCACTAAGTACACTGAACTTGACCGTGAGCAGATGAACTATCTGAGCTTCGGCAGGGTGATGGACACGACGCGTATGCGCGAGGTGCTCCGCTTTAGCCCAAAATGGACTACTGCGGAGGCTTTTGACGATTACGTGCGCGGTCGTGGACTGACGCCGATCGTTGATCCAGGATGGATACGGTCGATGGAGGGGCGCGCGGTCGCGGTAGCGCAGCGCTGGGGACATTAGGTAGAGCTGAACCGGGGAGAAGGTACTGACGTGGCGGGCGAGTCCAAGGCCAAAGTCATTCCGCTGCATGGTAACTCAGGCCGGGGGGCGGCCGTTCGACGATCGGCGGTCCGGTCCGACACCGCACGAAGGCACCCGTCGCTGCTCGCCGACCCCGGCAGGCCGGCCTCCGCCGAACAAATCGCGGCGGTGGTGCGGGAGCTCGACGCCCACCGCGGCGGCGCCGGTACCGCCCAGCACGAAGAGGCCCCCACCGAACTCGCCCTGCGCATTTCGGCGGCCGCGGAGTTCCTGCGCAAGCGGATGTCCGGCGACTACGTGGTCGACGAGTTCGGTTTCGACTCCCACCTCAACAACGCGGTCTTCCTGCCTTTGCTACGCGGTTTGTTCAATTCGTGGTTCCGCGTCGAGGTCAGCGGTGTCGAGAACCTCCCCGCCGAGGGCGCCGCGCTCGTGGTGGCCAACCACGCCGGCGTGCTGCCCTTCGACGGACTGATGACGTCGGTGGCCGTGAAGGACAAGCACCCCGCGCACCGGGATCTGCGGCTGCTCGCCGCTGACCTGGTCTTCGACCTGCCCATGGTCGGCCAGGCCGCCCGCAAGGCGGGCCACACCATGGCATGCGCGTCCGACGCGCACCGGCTGCTCGCCGCGGGCCACCTGACCGCGGTGTTCCCGGAGGGCTACAAGGGCCTGGGCAAACAGTTCAAGGACCGCTACAAGTTGCAGCGATTCGGCCGCGGCGGCTTCGTATCGGCTGCGCTGCGGACGGGGGCACCGATCGTGCCCTGCTCGATCGTCGGATCCGAGGAGATCTATCCGATGATCGCCGACGTCAAACTGGTCGCGCGGCTGCTCGGCCTGCCGTACTTCCCGATCACCCCGCTGTTTCCGCTCGCCGGGCCGCTCGGTGTCGTACCGCTGCCGTCGAAGTGGCACATCCAATTCGGTGAGCCGATCCCGACCGAGGACTACGAGGACGGCGCCGCCGACGATCCGATGATCACCTTCGAGCTGACCGACCAGGTCCGCGAGACCATTCAGCAGACCCTCTATCAGCTGCTCGCCGGCCGTCGGAACATGTTCTTCGGCTGATCGGTCCTACTTGGCGTTCTGGCCGGCGACCATCTTCGCGATCGCCGCGTCCCGGCGCGCCTTGATGTTCGCCGTCACCTCGTCGGCCTCGTCGTCGTGGGCGGCCTCGCCGATCACCGTGACGACGCTGGTCAGCACCGGCTCGCCGGTCTCGTCGCTCACCTCGCCGCGGACCTCGGTGACGACGGTGCCGTGCGCTTCGATCACCGAATCGAGGTAGGAGTCGAAGAACAGCTTGTCGCCCGCGAGAACGGGCCGGTGGAAGGTGATCTTCTGGTCGCGGTGCAGCACCCGCTCCATGTTGATCGGGATGTCGAACTGGTTGAAGATCTCGGCCTGCACCCGGCGGCCGGCGACGGCGAGGAACGTCAGCGATGCGATGAGCCCGTCGTAGCCGGACTCCTTGGCCGCGGATTCGTCGTAGTGCGCGGGGTGGTCGTCCTTGACAGCCTTGGCGAACTCGCGGATCTTCTCCCGGCCGACCTCGAAATAGTCGGGGTACCGGTAGTGGGTTCCGATGATGTCTTCAGCGATGGCCATGACTGCGCGAGCCTATCAGCGCGGTTCCAGCAACCCCTATTGGCGCCGGGACACCACGGCGGCCAGCGCTCCGCCGAGCGCGCCGAGCGCCACCGCGGACGGCACCCCGATGCGGGCGGCCTTGCGGGCGGTGCGGAAGTCGCGGATCTCCCAGCCGCGTTCCCGCGCCACGCTGCGCAACGCGGCGTCCGGGTTGATCGCGACGGCGGTGCCCACCAGCGAGAGCATCGGCACGTCGTTGAAGCTGTCCGAGTACGCCGTACAGCGACGCAGGTTGAGGCCCTCGCGGATGGCCAGCGAGCGGACGGCGTGCGCCTTGCCGGTGCCGTGCAGGATGTCGCCGACCAGCCGTCCGGTGAACACGCCGTCGACTGATTCTGCGACGGTGCCCAGCGCACCGGTCAGCCCGAGTCGCCGGGCGATGGTGGCGGCCAGCTCGTAGGGCGTCGCCGTCACCAGCCACACCTGCTGACCGGCGTCGAGGTGCATCTGGGCCAGCGCACGCGTGCCCGGCCAGATCTTGTCGGCGATGATCTCGTCGTAGATCTCCTCGCCGACGGCCGCCAGCTCGGCGGTGGACCGGCCCTGGATGAATGCCAGCGCCCTGGTGCGCCCGGCGGCGACGTCGTTGCTGTTCTCCCGGCCGGTGAGCTGGAACTTCGCCTGCGCGTAGACGAAGCCGAGGACATCGCTGTAGGTGAAGAACTTGCGGGCGGCCAGGCCGCGGGCGAAGTGCACCAGCGACGATCCGTGCACCAGCGTGTTGTCGACGTCGAAGAACGCCGCGGCCGTGAGGTCCGGCGGCGGCGCCGGTGTGGCCGGTGTGGGCTCGGCGGCCAGTTCGGTGACGGCGGCCTCGGCGCTGGCGTCACCGGCGATCTGCTGACGCTCGGCGTGTGTACCCCCGGTTTCGGACACAGACCAACACTAGGACACCCAGGGCGGATACTGACGTGGTGGATCAGGCGGCGAACACACACTCGGCAGGCGCTGGATCAGGGGAGCGCCACTCGGTGGTTCTGCTGACCCGGGGAACCTGCACCATCTGCGCGCGGGTCGCGGCGCGGCTGGCCGAATTGGCCGGCGAGTGGGACTTCACGCTCACCCTGACCGACGTCGACAACGCCGCCGCCGACGGCGATCCCGCACTGCGCGCCGAATACGGCGACCGGCTGCCGGTGGTCCTGCTCGACGGCCGTGAGCACAGCTACTGGGAGATCGACGAAGAGCGGCTGGTCGCCGACCTCAACCGGTGAACGGTGACCGATCGAACGACGGTGACCAATCGAACTAGGTGAAATTTGGTAGCCACGCTCATAAACGATTAACGTGGTTGACGTGGTGATGAGGCCATGAGCGTTCTGCTGTTCGGGGTTTCGCACCGCAGTGCCCCGGTGTCTGTGCTGGAGCAATTGAGCACGGACGAATCCGACCAGGCCAAGATCGTCGACCAGCTTCTGCAGTCGTCCTTGGTCACCGAGGCGATGGTGCTGTCCACCTGCAACCGCGTCGAGGTCTATGCGGTGGTCGACGCATTCCACGGCGGTCTCTCGGTGATCGGGCAGGTACTGGCCGAGCACAGCGGTATGTCGCTCAACGATCTGACGAAGCACGCCTACGTGCGCTACGCCGAGGCGGCCGTCGAACACCTCTTCGCCGTCGCCAGTGGTCTGGACTCCGCCGTGATCGGCGAACAGCAGGTTCTGGGCCAGGTCCGGCGCGCCTACGCGTCCGCCGAGGCCAATCAGACCGTCGGCCGCACCCTGCACGAGTTGTCCCAGCGCGCGCTGTCGGTCGGCAAGCGAGTACACGCGGAGACCGGGATCGACGCGGCAGGCGCGTCGGTGGTCTCGGTAGCGCTCGGTATGGCCGAGGCGAAGCTCGGCTCGCTGGCCGGTCGCACCGCGGTCGTCATCGGCGCCGGTTCCATGGGTGCACTGTCGGCCAAGCACCTCGTCCGCGCCGGCATCGACCGCGTGCACGTGGTCAACCGGTCGCTGCCACGCGCCCGCCGGCTGGCCGAGAACCTCCGCGAGCAGGGCGTGGCCGCCGATTGGTACAGCTTCGACGACATCGCGCCCGCCCTCGCCGACGCCGACGTCGTGGTCTCCTCCACCGGCGCCGTGCGCCCGGTGGTGTCGCTCGCGGACGCCCACCGCGGACTGACCGGGAGGCCCGAACAGCGGCAGCTGGTGATCTGCGATCTCGGAATGCCACGCGACGTCGACCCGGCGATCGCCGGGCTGCCGGGCGTCTACGTCATCGACATGGACCGCATCCAGCGGGAGCCGTCGGCCCGCGCCGCGGCATCCGACGCGGAGGCCGCGCGCACGATCGTCGCAACCGAGGTGGCCGGATATCTGGCAGGCCAGCGAATGGCCGAGGTCACCCCGACGGTCACCGCGTTGCGACAGCGGGCCGCCGACGTGGTCGAGGCGGAACTGCTGCGCCTGGACCACCGGCTGCCCGGTCTGGAGGCCGCCCATCGCGACGAGGTCGCCAAGACGGTGCGCCGCGTGGTGGACAAGCTGCTGCACGCGCCGACGGTCCGGGTCAAACAGCTGGCCAGCGCTCCGGGCGGCGACAGCTACGCCGAGGCGCTACGGGAACTCTTCGAGCTCGACCAGCAGGCCGTCGACGCGGTCGCGGGCGGCGAGCTGCCTCTTGTCGCGGGAATCGATCCGTTCAGTGCGGCGGCGACCGACATCGACAAGTCCGAGTAGCAGACAAACGGGTAGCACTTGACCAAGCCACCGATCCGAATCGGTACCCGGGCCAGCCTGCTGGCGACCACCCAGGCCGGCACCATCCGCGACGCGCTGATCGCCAAGGGACACCCCGCCGAACTCGTGCTCATCTCCACCGAGGGCGACCGCAATCAGGGCCCGATCGCCGAGATCGGTGTGGGGGTGTTCACCGCCGCGCTGCGGGAGGCCATCGCCGACGGCCGGGTCGACGCTGCGGTGCACTCGTACAAAGATCTCCCGACTGCCGTCGACAAGCGGTTCGTCATCGCTGCCATCCCGCCGCGGGAGGACGCGCGCGATGCGCTGGTGGCCCGGGACGGCCTGGTGCTGGGGGAGTTGCCCGCGGGGTCGGTGATCGGCACGTCCAGCCCGCGGCGGGCCGCACAGCTTAGAGCACTGGGTCTCGGTTTGGAAATCCGCCCCCTAAGAGGCAACCTAGATACCAGGTTGAACAGGGTTGGCAACGGTGATCTCGACGGCATCGTGGTCGCACGTGCGGGTCTGGCCCGCATCGGGCGACTGGCGTATGTCACCGAGACCCTCGAGCCGGTGCAGATGTTGCCAGCACCGGCCCAGGGCGCCCTTGCGGTCGAGTGCCGCGCGGACGACACCGGGCTCGCCGCACTGCTGTCGGAGCTGGACGACGCCGACACACGGGCGGCGGTCACCGCCGAGCGTGTCCTGCTCGCCGAACTGGAGGCGGGTTGCTCCGCACCGGTGGGCGCGATCGCCGAGGTGGTCGAGTCTATCGATGAGGACGGTCGCATCTTCGAAGAGGTGTCGCTGCGCAGTTGCGTGGCGACGCTGGACGGATCCGACGTGATCCGCGCGTCCGGCGTCGGAACTCCGGACCGGGCCGCAGAGCTGGGGGTCTCGGTGGCCGCGGAGTTGTTCGAACTCGGGGCGCGCGAACTCATGGCGGATCACCACTAGCTGTAGAGCGGGAGTGAGCGACAGATGACTCGGCAGGAGAGCGGGCGCGGACGCAAGATGAAGCCGGGCCGCATCACGTTCGTGGGGTCAGGCCCGGGTGATCCGGGTCTGCTCACCACACGGGCGCACAGCGTGCTCGCCAACGCCGCGCTGGTCTTCACCGACCCCGACGTCCCCGAAGCCGTGCTCGCCCTGGTCGGTGCGCACCTCCCGCCGCCGTCGGGGCCGGAGCCGGCCGAGGCGGCCGACGGTGACCCGTCCGCGACGATCCCCGGTGGACCGGACGTCCGGCCCGCCCTGGGTGATCCGGCCGAGGTGGCCAAGACGCTGGCCGGCGAGGCCAAGCACGGCGTCGACGTGGTCCGCCTGATCGCCGGTGACCCCCTGTCGGTCGACTCGGTGATCGCCGAGATCAACGCGCTGGCCAGGAGCCACGCGAATTTCGAGATCGTGCCGGGCCTGCCGGACACCACCGCGGTGCCGACCTACGCCGGGCTGCCGCTCGGCTCCACCCACACCGTCGCCGATGTGCGCGGCGACGTCGACTGGGCGGCGATCGCTGCGGCGCCAGGTCCGCTGATCCTGCACGCGACGGCCTCGCACCTGCCCGATGCGGCCCGCACCCTGATCGAGTACGGCCTGGCCGACTCCACCCCCGCGGTGGTGACCGCACAGGGCACCACGTGCCAGCAGCGTTCGGTGGAGTCGACGCTGGGCGGCCTGGTCGACAAGGCCGTGCTGATCAGCCCCGAGCCGACCGGCGCTCCCGCGAGCCCGCTGACCGGTCCGCTGGTCGTGACCGTCGGCAGGACCGTCGCCAACCGCGCCAAGCTGAACTGGTGGGAGAGCCGGGCGCTGTACGGCTGGACCGTGCTGGTGCCGCGCACCAAGGACCAGGCCGGGGAGATGAGCGACAAGCTGGTCGGTCACGGGGCGCTGCCCATCGAGGTACCGACCATCGCCGTCGAACCGCCGCGCAGCCCCGCGCAGATGGAGCGTGCAGTCAAGGGGCTGGTCGACGGCCGCTTCCAGTGGGTCGTCTTCACCTCGACCAACGCGGTGCGTGCGGTGTGGGAGAAGTTCAACGAGTTCGGTCTCGACGCGCGTGCGTTCGCCGGAGTGAAGATCGCGTGCGTGGGCCAGGCCACCGCCGAGCGCGTCCGCGCATTCGGGATCAACCCGGAGCTGGTGCCGACCGGTGAGCAGTCCTCCCTGGGCCTGCTCGACGAGTTCCCGCCCTATGACGACATCTTCGATCCGGTCAACCGGGTGCTGCTGCCCCGTGCCGACATCGCCACCGAGACGCTGGCCGAAGGTCTGCGCGAACGCGGCTGGGAGATCGAGGACGTCACCGCCTACCGGACCGTGCGGGCCGCGCCGCCTGCCGCGTCGACCCGGGAGATGATCAAGACCGGCGGCTTCGACGCGGTCTGCTTCACCTCCAGCTCGACGGTGCGCAACCTCGTCGGCATCGCAGGTAAGCCGCACGCCCGCACGATCGTCGCCTGCATCGGTCCCAAGACCGCAGAGACCGCAGCGGAGTTCGGGCTGCGTGTCGACGTCCAGCCCGAGGTGGCGGCCGTCGGCCCGCTCGTCGAGGCGCTGGCAGAGCACGCCGCGCGGCTGCGGGCCGAGGGTGCACTGCCCCCGCCGCGCAAGAAGAGCCGCCGGCGCTGAGGTCTGTGCCTTGTCGTCCATGAGGCACCGGCCGCGGCGGCTGCGTTCCACACGCGCCATGCGGCGGCTGGTCGCCCAGACATCGCTCGAGCCGCGGCATCTGGTGTTGCCGATGTTCGTCGCCGACGGTATCGACGCTCCGCGGGCGATCTCCTCGATGCCCGGCGTGCAGCAGCACACGCGCGATTCACTGCGCCGCGCGGCCGCCGACGCCGTCACAGCGGGCGTGGGCGGGCTGATGCTGTTCGGCGTGCCCCGCAGCGAGGACAAGGATCCGACCGGGGCCATCGGCATCGCCGACGACGGCATCCTCAACGTCGCGCTGCGCGATCTGGCCGCCGACCTCGGAGATGCCACCGTGCTGATGGCCGATACCTGCCTGGATGAGTTCACCGACCACGGGCACTGCGGGATCGTCGACGCCGCCGGGCGGGTCGACAACGACCAGACCAATCGTCGCTACGTCGAACTCGCTGTCGCACAAGCGAATTCGGGCGCGCACGTGGTGAGTCCCAGCGGCATGATGGACGGTCAGGTGGCCGCCATCCGTGACGGGCTGGACGCGGCGGGGCACACCGACACGGCGATCCTGGCCTACGCGGCGAAGTTCGCATCCGGGTTCTACGGCCCGTTCCGCGACGCGGTCGACTCCAGCCTGCAGGGCGACCGGCGCACCTACCAGCAGGAGCCCGGCAATGCCCGTGAGGCGATGCACGAGGTGCGGCTCGACCTGGCCGAAGGTGCGGACATCGTGATGGTCAAACCGGCGATGAGCTACCTCGACGTCGTACGGGCAGCGGCGGAGATCTCCGATGTGCCGGTGGCCGCCTATCAGGTGTCCGGCGAGTACTCGATGATCAGCGCGGCCGCCGCCAACGGCTGGATCGACCTGCCGACCGTCGCCCTGGAGACGCTGACCGGCATCCGCCGTGCGGGCGCCGACATCGTCCTGTCCTACTGGGCCGCCGAGGTGGCCGGCTGGCTGGCATGACCTCACCGTCCACTCGCCCGGTCGAGCCGTCTCCCGCACGGCCCCCCGATGTCGACACCGGGTTCTGGCTCTGGGTCGTGGCGCTGCCGCTGCTGGCGGCCGGCTATCTGATCGACAACCTGACCTCGCCCGTCGGTGGCTCGTCGGTGTTCCTGCGCGGGATGTCGATCATGATGCTGGTCGTCGTCTGCGCCATCGTCGTCACGTTCCTGCTGCTGATGCGGCAGGGCTACCGCTGGTCGCGCACGGTGCTCAGCGCCGGCGGCTTCGGTTCGATCGTCTACACGGTGACCAATCTGTTCACCGTGGAACGGGATTCGGCCGTGACGGCGTTCGGCTACGCCGTCGCCGCGATCCTGGGTTCGGTGCTGATCGCCGGCGGTCTGTTCCTGCTGCACCGCAAGGATGCCGACGCCTTCTTCACGCGGTGAGACGCTAGGCTGGCCCGACCATGAGCGCTTCGCCCACCCCGTCGCGACCGCGCGTCGTCGACATCGCGTTCTGGCTCCTGGTCTCCGGTGCGGTCCTGCTGCTTCTCGGCGGTCTGCTGGCCGCGACGGTGGCCTACGAGACGGCCCGGTCGGCGATCGGTTCGGAGGTCAGCAACGAACAGGTCCGCGACTACCTCACGGTGTACCGCGGGATGGGCATCGGGTCGGTGCTCGCCGGGGGCGCGCTGGCCTTCGTGGCCGGCAGGGCCCGGCGCGGCGATCCGAACTTCCGCCGGGCGACGGTCGGGCTGGCACTGGCGATCGCCCTGGTGCTGGTGCTGCTGGCCACCGGCGGTGGGGTCGCGCAGCCGATCACCCTGCTGTCGCTGGTTCCGATCGCCGCAGGCACCATCCTGCTCACCCGACGCGGGGCGGCCGACTGGTTCGATCGGAAGGAGCCGGCGTGACGGCGCCCGACGAGCGGCTGTTCTACGAGCCGGGTGCGAGTTGGGCCTGGCTGCTGGCCGGTCCGGCTGCGGCGGGCGCGATGCTGGCGATTCAGATCTCGGCCGGTTACGGCATGCAACCGCTGGTGCCGGGGCTGTTCCTGGTGCTGGTCTCCGGTTTCCTCGCCGTCCAGGTCAAGGCTGCCCGCATCCACACCTCGGTGGAGTTGACGACGCTGACGCTGCGGCAGGGCGCCGAGATCATCAAAGTCGCCGAGATCGTCAAGGTCTTCCCGCCGGCGGGCGGCTCGGAGGTGCAGAAGTGGGAGTCGGCGCGCGCACTCGGCGAACTGACCGGAGTGCCGCGGGGCCGCAAGGGGATCGGCCTCGCGCTGACGGGTAAGCGCACCGCCCAGGCGTGGGCACGCCGGCACGGCACGCTGCGCGAACACCTGGAGCGAATGGTCGAGGAGCGTGTCTCATGAGGTCACGCGCGATGGTCGAGTTGATCCTCGCCGTGGCGGCGGGCGCGGGTTGTGTCGTGGCGTGGCTGGCGGCCAGCCGCCCGTCCGTCGCGCCGCCGATCCTGCCCGGTCAACCCGAGACCCCGGTCGTGATGTACTCCGCCCCGCTGGTCGTGCTGGCCCTGCTGCTGGCCGCGTGCGCCGGCGTGCTGGGCGTCGTCGGCGTCGCCCGCATGCGACGTGGATGACTGGCAGCCCGTCACCTCCGGTGAATCCGGTGCGCGGGTGTTCCGCAGCGCGGACGGGACCACGTTCCGCAAGGCCGTCGACATCACGGACTGGGAGTCGCTCGCCGACGAACGCGACCGGATCGTCTGGGCGGCGGCGCACGGGGTCCCCGGACCCGTCGTGCTGGACTGGAACCGTAACGATGTCGAGGCGGAACTGATCCTCGGTGCCGTTCCCGGCGTCCCGGCGGACCGGCTGAGTGAGGCGGCCGTGGCCGCCGCATGGCCGTCCATCGTCGACGCTGTCCGGTCACTGCACGAGATCCCGGTCGACGATTGCCCGTATCGGCGGGATCTCGAAACGATGCTGGCGCTGGCACGCGCGGTGGTGGGCCGGGACGCGGTCCACCGCGACTTCCTGGCCGACGAGGACCGTGCCGTGCCCGCAGCGGCGTTGCTGCAGCGGGTCACGCGCGACGCCGCGGTCCGCAGGACGCAGGAACTCGACGACCTCGTGGTGTGTCACGGCGACCTGTGCCTGCCCAACATCCTGGTCAGCGACGCCTCGGTGAGCGGTTTCGTCGACCTCGGCAGACTGGGTGTGGCCGACAGGCACGCCGATCTGGCGCTGTTGCTGGACAACACCCGCCAGACGTTTCCCCGATTTCCGGCCCGTACCGAGCTCGCCCGCCGGTATCCGTGGCCGGTCGACGAGCAGCGGCTGCAGTTCTACCTGCGGCTCGATCCGCTCACCTGGTGAGGCTGGTCACAAGCCTTCGGTACAAAGTACGGATTCTGTAACACTGTTCCCATGACCGAACTCGCGGAGAACAACACCGAGCTCGACGCGCTCCCGCTGGGACCGCAGTCCCTGGTGTGGCGGTACTTCGGCGACAACCGGATGTATCTGATCGGCCCGCGACCGGCGGTGCTGCAGAACATGCTCGCCGAACTCGGCCAGGGCGTGCTCGACCACTCGGTGTTCTTCGACGACACCGCCGCGCGGGTGAAGCGCTCGCTACCGCCGATCTTCATGACGGTCTACGGTTCGGACGACCAGAACGAGGGCGTCAACGTCCGCGACTTCCACACCGACATCAAGGGCACCATGCCCGACGGCGCTCGTTACAGCGCACTGAATCCGGAGACCTACTTCTGGGCGCATGCAACCTTCGTCGAGCAGGTGCTCTACTTCGCCGACACATTCGTCAAACGACTGTCCGATGCGGAGAAGGAGCAGATCTACCTCGAGTCCAAGACCTGGTACCGCCGCTACGGGGTGAGCGATCGCGTCATGCCGGCGACCTATGCGGAGTTCGAGGCCTACTGGCAGCGCATGCTCGACCACATCGTCGTCGCGCATCCGACCGCGAAGTACGGCGTCGGCTATGTCACGAAGGGCTTTCCGTGCCCGAAGGGTGTTCATCCCGCGGTGTGGCGGGTGGTGTCGCTGGCGTTCAATCCGCTCGCGGCGTTCCTCACCACCGGCGGGCTGCCGCCGCAGGCCCGGCGGCTGCTGAACCTGCCGTGGACCGACCGCCAGGAGCGGCGCTACCAGCGGTTCGCGGCGCTGTGGCGGTCCCGGCCGGTGAACTGGCTGTGGGACCGGCTGCCGATGACGGTGCGGTACAACACGTTCGCCCAGCAGGGCTATGCCCGCGGCTGACCGGGGGACCTCCGGGACGGAGCGGATCCTCGACGCCGCGGTCGTCGAGTTCGAACGGCACGGCTTCCGCCGCGTGGCGCTCGACGACGTGGCGCGCCGCGCAGGGGTCAGCCGCACCACGATCTACCGCCGCTTCGCCAACCGCGACGAACTGGTCGCTGCGGTGGTGGAGCGGCAGAACGCCGCACTGTTCGCCGACATTGCGCGCGAGCTGAGCGCATCCGGACCGCAGCAGAACTACTACGTCGAGGCCTTCACGCTCTCGATCGTGACATTCCGGCAGCACCGGGTGCTCAACGCGATGCTGGCCGAGGATCCGGGCTTCGTGCTGGCCCTGGCGCATCAGCACTGGTCGGCCGCCGTCGAACGGATGGCCGAGGCGTTGCGCATCATCTTCCCGGCCGGCTTCGCCGAACGGATCGGGGTTCGCGTGGTCAACGAGCTGGCCGACACGATCCTGCGCTACGCGTCGATGGTGCTGCTGCTGCCGAGCGTGTCCCCACTCGACACCGCCGACGAGATCCGCGAGTTCGCGCGCAGACACTTCCTGCCGAGCCTGCCCAGTGGACTGAGACCTGTCCCGGCGTAACCGATCTTCTGTTTCGTCGGTCACACTTTCGGGCAGTCGTTAGGCCATGAGCAGTGACGACCAAGAACAGTCCGGGGCTGAGCGCAACGCGTCGACCAACGTCGCCGACGACCCCGATGCCAAGATCACCGAGAAGCCCGAGGTGACCGACAAGCATCGCGAGGTCGCCAAGGAGATGCGCAAGGAGTACGAGGAGGAACGCCCGACGATCGTCATGCCCGGCACCGGGGGCACGGTGGCGGGCACCGCCGTCAACGAATGGGTCGACGAGAACGGCGACCCGAAGTTCGGTAAGGACGGGGAGGGCGCGGGCGAGGGAGAAGGGGCCGAGGAGTCGTCGAACAGCGACTCCGGCGCGGCACAAGCCCAGAGCTGAGCCATTCCGGCGGGCCTAAGGTGTTCCACTGTGAGCACCCTGCAACGCGTCGCGCCCGCCTTCGTCGACATGGCGCATTCGATCGTGTGGGCGTCCTGCGCGACCGTCGACTCCGACGGCCGCCCCCGCTCGCGCGTCCTGCACCCGATCTGGGAGTGGGACGGCAGCGACCTCTTCGGGTGGATCGCCACCGTGCCCAGCCCGGTCAAACGGGCGCACCTCGCGGTTCACCCGTACATGTCGGTCAACTACTGGGCCCCCAGCCACGACACCTGCAGCGCGGAGTGTCTGGTCGAGTGGTACACCGACGACGAGACCCGCTCCGCAGTGTGGGAGAGGTTCGCCACCGGTCCGGAACCGGTCGGCTACGACCCGAGGATCATCCCGCAGTGGAGCGACGGCCCGACCTCGCCACAGTTCGCCGCCCTGCGGCTGGCGCCGTACCGGCTGCGGGCGATGCCCGGCACCGTGATGACCCAGGCAGCCGGTGAGGTTCTCAGCTGGACGGCCGAGGGCAGCTGACGACTACACCCTGTAGTTGACGCGTCGGACGCGGCTGGGACACTGGTTGGCATGGGTTCTGACGCCGCCGCGACCGAACAGTCGGCGCGGCTGTTCGCCGATGCGTGCACGCTGATCCCCGGCGGCGTCAACTCGCCCGTCCGGGCCTTCAATTCCGTCGGCGGTACACCCCGTTTCATCACGTCGGCCAAGGGTTACTGGCTGACCGACGCCGACGGCAACCGCTACGTGGACCTGGTGTCGTCGTGGGGGCCGATGATCCTGGGCCACGCGCACCCGGCGGTCGTGGCAGCCGTGCAGCGCGTCGCGGTCGACGGGCTGTCCTTCGGTGCGCCGACACCGACGGAATCCGAACTCGCCCGCGAGATCATCACCCGGGTGGCCCCGGTGGAGCGGCTGCGCATGGTGAACTCCGGCACCGAAGCCACCATGAGCGCGATCCGGCTGGCCCGCGGCTTCACCGGCCGCCCGAAGATCGTCAAATTCTCCGGCTGCTACCACGGCCACAGCGACGCGCTGCTCGCCGACGCCGGCTCCGGCGTCGCCACCCTCGGCCTCCCCTCATCGCCAGGGGTCACCGGCGCCGCGGCGGCCGACACCATCGTGCTGCCCTACAACAACCTCGCCGCCGTCGAGGAGACCTTCGGGCAGTTCGGCGAGGAGATCGCGGCCGTCATCACCGAGGCCAGCCCGGGCAACATGGGCGCCGTCCCGCCGGCGCCCGGCTTCAACGCCGCGCTGCGCCGCATCACCGCCGACCACGGCGCGCTGCTGATCCTCGACGAGGTGATGACCGGTTTCCGGGTCAGCCGATCGGGCTGGTACGGCATCGATCCCGTCGACGGTGACCTGTTCACCTTCGGGAAGGTGATGAGCGGCGGTCTGCCCGCGGCCGCGTTCGGGGGTCGCGTCGAGGTGATGGAGCGCCTGGCGCCGCTCGGGCCGGTGTACCAGGCCGGCACGCTGTCGGGGAACCCCGTCGCGATGGCCGCCGGGCTGGCCACCCTGCGCGCGGCCGACGATGCGGTGTACGCCGCACTCGACGCCAACGCCGACCGGCTCGACCGGTTGCTCACCGACGCCCTGACCGAGGCCGGCGTCACCCACCGCGTGCAGCGCGGCGGCAACATGCTGTCGGTGTTCTTCTCCGCCGAACCGGTCACCGACTTCACGACGGCGCGCGCCAGCGAGACGTGGCGCTTCCCCGCGTTCTTCCACGCGCTGCTCGAGGCGGGTGTCTATCCGCCGCCCAGCGCGTTCGAGGCCTGGTTCGTCTCGGCCGCACTGGACGACGAGGCGTTCGACCGCATCGCGGCCGCGCTGCCCGGCGCCGCCCGAGCCGCAGCGGAAGCGACCAAGCCCGAATGACCGAACAGACGATCGTGCACGTGATGCGGCACGGCGAGGTCCACAATCCCGACGGCATCCTCTACGGCCGGCTGCCCGACTACCACCTGTCCGAGCGCGGCCGGGCGCAGGCGGAGCGGGTCGCCGACTGGCTCGCCGGCCGCGACATCGTCTACGTCGTCGCCTCCCCGCTGGAGCGTGCGCAGGAGACCGCCACCCCGATCGCGGCCCGCCACGGTCTGGACATCGCGACCGACGACGAGCTCATCGAATCGCTCAATGTGTTTCAGGGTCAACGGGTCTCACCCGGTGACGGCGCGCTGCGCGACCCGCGCAACTGGCGGCATCTGCGCAATCCCCGTACCCCTTCGTGGGGCGAGCCCTACGTCGAGATCGCGTCCCGCATGACGGCCGCGCTGCACCGCGCCCGCATCCGGGGCGCCGGGCACGAGGCGGTCTGCGTCAGCCATCAGCTGCCCGTCGAGACCTTGCGCCGCGCCATGACCGACCAACCCCTGCACCATTTCCCGACCAAACGGCTGTGCAACCTGGCGTCGCTGACGTCGTTCTACTTCCACGGCGACACCTGCGTCGGCTGGGGTTATGCGGAGCTGGCCGGACAGTGAGATGGCTGGCGGTACTGCTGGCGAGCGCGGGGATCCTCGCGCTGGCCGGCTGCTCCACCGGTGACGACGCCGTAGCCCAGGGCGGGACCTTCGAGTTCGTCGCACCCGGCGGTAAGACCGACATCTTCTACGATCCGCCAGCCGACCGCGGCCGGCCCGGCCCGCTGTCCGGTCCGGATCTGCTCGACCCGGCCAAGACGCTGTCGCTGGACGACTTCGCCGGTCAGGTCGTGGTGATCAACGTGTGGGGTCAGTGGTGCGGGCCGTGCCGCACCGAGATCGGCCAACTGCAGCAGGTCTACGAGGCGACGCGCGCCGACGGCGTCGCATTCCTCGGCATCGACGTGCGGGACAACAACCGCGACGCCGCGGTCGACTTCATCCGGGATCGCAACATCACGTTCCCGTCGATCTACGACCCGCCGATGCGGACGATGATCGCGTTCGGCGGCCGGTATCCCACCACGGTCATCCCGTCGACGGTGGTGCTCGACCGAGAGCACCGCGTCGCCGCGGTGTTCCTGCGGGAATTGCTCGCCGAGGATCTGCAGCCGGTCGTCCAGCGGCTCGCGGCCGAACCCGGACCGGAGTCCCAGCAGTGACCGGGTTCGCCGAACTCGCCTCGGCCGGGCCGGTGTTCCTGGCCCTGGCCGTCTGCGTGCTGGCCGGGCTGGTGTCGTTCGCGTCGCCGTGCGTGGTGCCACTGGTACCCGGATACCTCTCGTACCTCGCCGCGGTCGTCGGCGTCGACGACACTTCTCGCCCAAACGAACACATGGGCACCAAAGTGCGAGAAGGAACCGCCGTTTCGTCGGTTTCGACGCCGCGGAGCGCCCGGCTGCGGGTCGCCGGCGCGGCCGCGCTCTTCGTCGCCGGGTTCACCGCGGTGTTCCTGCTGGGCACCGTCGCGGTGCTCGGCATGACCACCACACTGATCACCAATCAGCTGTTGCTGCAACGTATCGGCGGGGTCGTGACGATCGTCATGGGACTGGTCTTCGTCGGCCTCGTTCCCGCCCTGCAACGCCAGGCCCGGTTCACCCCGCGGCAGGTGTCGACGGTCGCCGGTGCGCCGCTGCTCGGGGCGGTCTTCGGGCTCGGCTGGACCCCGTGCCTGGGCCCCACCCTGACCGGGGTGATCACGGTCGCGTCGGCCACCGACGGTGCGAGCGTCGCGCGCGGTGTCGCGCTCGTCGTCGCCTACTGCCTCGGACTCGGCATCCCGTTCGTGCTGCTCGCGTTCGGTTCGGCGCGCGCGGTCCAGGGGATGGGCTGGCTGAGACGCCACACCCGCACGATCCAGATCTTCGGCGGCGTGCTGCTGCTGGTGGTCGGCACCGCCCTGGTCACCGGATTGTGGAACGACTTCGTGTCATGGGTGCGCGACGCGTTCGTCAGCGACGTCAGGCTGCCGATCTGATGCCCCGCCCCGTTGCGACCCTGCTGGCCTACGCGCGCAACACGTGGCGCACGCTGACCTCGATGGGCACGGCGCTGGTGCTGCTGTTCCTGCTGGCACTGGCGGCGGTGCCCGGCGCCCTGCTGCCGCAGCGCAGCCTCAACGAGTCGAAGGTCGCCGAATACCTCGCCGAGCACCCGACGCTCGGCCCGGTGCTCGACCGGCTGCAGGCCTTCGACGTGTTCTCCAGCTTCTGGTTCACCGCGATCTACGCGCTGCTGTTCATCTCGCTGGTCGGCTGCCTGACGCCGCGTCTGGCCGAACACGTGCGCAGCCTGCGCGCGGTGCCGGTGCCCGCGCCCCGAAACCTCGCGCGGTTGCCCAAGCACCACCGCACCGAGGTGGACGGCTCGGTGGCCGCCGTGACCGCCAAGGTCACGTCAGGACTCAAGGGCTGGCGCAAGGTCATCCGCACCGAGGGTGAAAGCACCGAGATCTCGGCGGAGAAGGGCTATCTGCGCGAATTCGGCAACATCGTCTTCCACTTCTCGCTGCTGGGTCTGCTGGTCGCCGTGGCTGCGGGCAAGCTGTTCGGCTACGAGGGGAACGTCATCGTCGTCGCCGACGGCGGCCCGGGCTTCTGCTCGGCCTCACCTGCCGCATTCGACTCCTTCCGGGCGGGCAACACCGTCGACGGCACCTCGCTGTATCCGATCTGTCTGAAGGTCAACGATTTCCAGGCCGACTACCTCGACACCGGTCAGGCCACCTCCTATGCCGCAGACATCGAATACCAGGCCGGCGACGACCTGGCGTCGAACACCTGGCGGTCCTACCGGCTCAAGGTCAACGAACCGCTGCGCGTCGGCGGTGACCGGGTGTACCTGCAGGGCCACGGCTACGCGCCGACGTTCACGGTGACGTTCCCCGACGGGCAGACCCGCACCCAGACCCTGCAGTGGCGTCCCGACGACCAGTTCACGTTCCTGTCCTCGGGTGTGATGCGGTTCGATCCGCCCGCGGGCACCTACCCCGACGCCGACGAGCGCCGCAAGAACCAGCTGGCGATCCAGGGTCTGTTCGCGCCCACCCAGCAGCTCGACGGCACCCTGCTGTCGTCGAGTTTCCCGGCGTTGCGGGATCCCGCGGTCGCCGTCGACATCTACCGGGGCGACACCGGGCTGGACACCGGCCGCCCGCAGAACCTGTTCTCCCTCGACGAGCGGCTGATCGGACAGGGCCGGTTGACCCGCGAGGCACGGGTCAACCTCAGCGCAGGGGCCGAGACCCGGCTCGAGGACGGCACTGTGGTGCGCTTCGACGGCGCTGTGCCGTTTGTGAACGTGCAGGTGTCGCACGATCCCGCGCAGATCTGGGTGCTGATCTTCGCGATGACGATGATGGGCGGTCTGCTGGTCTCGCTCGTGGTCCGGCGACGCCGGGTCTGGGTACGGATCACGCCGCGCGACCCAGGTACCGTTGGCGTCGAGCTGGGTGGGCTGGCCCGCACCGACAACTCCGGCTGGGGCGACGAGTTCGAGCGGCTGGTGACGCGGTTGCTGGCCGACCATCCCGACGCGGCGGCGACGGCGACCGCGCCGTCAGAAGAGAAGGTCATATGAATGGCACCGAGATAGACCTCGGTCTGGCCCGGTACTCCGACTGGGCGTTCACCTCGTCGGTTCTCGTCCTGGTCGTGGCCCTGCTGCTGCTCGCCGTCGAACTGGCCTACACCCGCAGCCGCAAGGTCGAGCACCGGGAACTGGTCGGCGCCGCGGTGGGCGCGGACAGCGCGACACCGGGCGTCGTCGCCGACGAGCCGAGGCGCCCGTTCGACGAACGCATCGGCTCGGCCGGGCTGGCGTTGATCTACGTCGGCATCGCGCTGCTGCTGGCGTGCATCGTGCTGCGCGGACTGTCGACCTCGCGGGTGCCGTGGGGCAACATGTACGAGTTCATCAACCTCACCAGCTTCTGCGGGCTGGTCGCCGCCGCCGTGGTGCTGCGCCGCCCGCAGTACCGCGCGCTGTGGGTGTTCGTCCTGGTCCCGGTGCTGATCCTGCTGACGGTGTCCGGACGCTGGCTCTACAGCCACGCCGCCCCGGTGATGCCCGCCCTGCAGTCCTACTGGCTGCCGATCCACGTGTCGGTGGTCAGCCTCGGCTCCGGGGTGTTCCTGGTCGCCGGCGTGGCCAGCATCCTCTTCCTGCTCAAGATGTCGCGCTTCGGCAACCCGACCTCCGACAGTGCCTTCGGCCGGGTGATCAACCGGCTGCCCGACGCCCAGACCCTCGACCGGATCGCCTACCGCACCACCATCTTCGCCTTCCCGGTGTTCGGTTTCGGCGTCATCTTCGGTGCCATCTGGGCCGAGGAGGCGTGGGGCCGCTACTGGGGCTGGGATCCCAAGGAGACGGTCTCCTTCATCGCCTGGGTGATCTACGCGGCCTATCTGCACGCCCGCTCGACCGCAGGCTGGCGGGACCGCAAAGCGGCCTGGATCAACGTCGCCGGCTTCGTCGCGATGGTGTTCAACCTGTTCTTCATCAACCTCGTCACCGTCGGCCTGCACTCCTACGCCGGCGTCGGTTGATGGCTGACCAGCCGGCGGATTTCCGGTCTCAGCAGCGGTTCAGCGATCCTGCGGCCGCCGATCCGCTGGCAGCGCCGGAATGGACGGCGCCCACACCGCCCACCGGCTACTCCGCCGTGGTGTCACCGGTCGGACCGCCGGCCCCGGCCGTGCCGGTCGCCCCGCCACCCCCACCGGTGGCGGCGGCCCGACGACCGCGGGGCTGGCGCACGTTGCTGCATCTCGGCGACAGCCCCAAGGCGGTGTACCGCGAACAGCTCACCGCCCGCATCGCCCGGCCGGTGACCGGCTGCTACCGGATCGCGGTCCTCTCACTCAAGGGCGGCGTCGGCAAGACCACCATCACCGCGACACTCGGCGCGACGTTCGCGTCGGTGCGCGAGGACCGGGTCGTCGCCGTCGACGCCAACCCCAACCGCGGCACGCTCAGCCAGAAGGTGCCGCTGGAGACCCCGGCGACAGTGCGGCACCTGCTCCGCGACGCCGAGGGCATCGCGAGTTACTCCGACGTGCGGGCCTACACGTCACAGGGCCCCAGCCGGCTGGAGGTGCTCGCCTCGGAGAGCGATCCGGCCGTCTCGGAGGCGTTCAGCGCCGACGACTACCTGCAGACCCTCGCGGTGCTCGAGCGGTTCTACACCCTGGTGCTCACCGACTGCGGCACGGGGCTGTTGCATTCGGCGATGTCGGCGGTGCTCGACAACGCCGATCTGCTGGTCATCGTCAGCACCACATCGGTGGACGGATCACGCAGCGCGGCGGCCACCCTCGACTGGCTCGATGCGCACGGCCACCAGCAGCTGGTGGCGGGGGCGGTGGCGGTCGTCAACGCGGTGCGGCCGCGACCGGGGAAGGTCGACCTGCAGAAGGTGGAGGATCACTTCTCGCGCCGCTGCCGGGTGGTGCAGGTGGTGCCGTTCGATCCGCACCTCGAAGAGGGCGGCGAGGTGGATCTGCAGCGGCTCAAGCCGGCGACCCGCAATGCGCTCACCGAGATGGCGGCGCTGATCGCTGACGGCTTCGCGCGGACAGCGCGTACCGACGACGCGCGCGACTGAGCCAGCCCGCTACTGCCGCGGGTTGTTGTCGTCCTGTCCGAGTCGCCGCAGAAAATCAGGGTCGTCGTCCGGACCGATCACCCGCCGCATCGGACGGCTCGCATTGACCCGCATGAGCCGCCAGCCGAGGTACACCACACCGGCCACGACGAGTATCAGGAGCAAATACGCCACACAAACCTCCTGTCACCGAATATACGCGCCGTCGGTACCCTCATGAGCGTGTCAGAGAGTCGGTCGGGTTCACGTCTGGTCGCCGACGTGCTGGTCTACGTGGCGGCCAGGTTGGCGTTGGTCGCGGTGATCGCCGCCGCGATTCTGGGGGTGGCGCGCCTGCTCGGGCTGCAGGAGTTCCCACTCGTCGTCGCGGTGCTGTTCGCGATCGTCATCGCCCTGCCGCTGGGGATCTGGATGCTCGCACCGCTGCGTGACCGCGCGACGGCGAGTATCGCCGCGGTGGACGAACGGCGCCGGCGCGACCGGGAGCAACTGCAGGCCCGACTGCGCGGCGAAGAGTCGCCGAACGACGACGGGCTGTGACGGTCCGGGAGGCGTTCGGAGCCCAATTCACCGGCGCTGCAGGCTTTCTCAATTCACCGACGTACGGCCTGCCGCCGCAGTTCGTGATGCGGGGGCTGCAGGACTGTATGGCGGCGTGGCAGGCGGGCACGATGGACGCCAAGTCCTTCGACGAGCCGGTGCGCGCCGCCCGGTCGGGTTACGCGACGCTCGTCGGCGTGCCCGCGGGATCGGTGGCCATGGCCGGTAGTGCGTCGGCGGCCCTGGGTCTGGTGGCCGCCGCGGTTCCGGACGGCAGCAGGGGGGCGACGCTGGCCGGCGAGTTCACCAGCACCACGTTTCCGTTCGCCGCACAGTCGGCCCGCGGCGTCACCCTGGTCGAGCTGAGCGCCGAGGAGTTGCTCGCCACAGCCGACGATTACGACTTCGTGACGTTCAGCCTGGTGCAGTCCGCCTCAGGCGCGGCGCTGGACGCCGACGCGCTGCGGGCACGCCTCGAAGGAACCGCGACCACGACGATCATCGACGTCACCCAGGCGGCCGGCTGGAAATCCCTCGACCTCGGCTGGGCCGACGTCACCGTGGCCGCCGTCTACAAGTGGCTGCTGGCGCCGCGGGGTACGGCGTTCATGTCGGTCAGCGAGCGGATGGCCGCGGCGATGGTTCCGCACACCGCCAACTGGTATGCCGGGGAGCAGCCGTGGGAGTCGATCTACGGGCTACCGCTGCGGCTGGCCGGCGACGCCCGCCGGTTCGACACCTCCCCGGCCTGGTTCGGCGTTCTGGGGGCGGGGCTGTCGCTGCCGTGGCTGGCGTCCCTGGACGCGGCTGCGGTGGAGGCGCACACCGTCGGCCTGGCCGGGCGGCTGCGCGCCGAGCTGGGGCTGCCGCCGCATCCGTCGGCGATCGTTTCGCTGCCGTCCACCGACGCGGCCGACGCGCTGGCTCGGGCCGGTATCCGCGCTTCGGTCCGCGCCGGCGCGGTGCGGGTGGGCTTTCACCTCTACAACACCGAGGACGACCTCGACCGCCTGCTCGACGCGCTGGGCAGCTGAGGCGAAGTTTCCGGTTAGCGGTAATGCATGGCTTGCTGTGCCGGTGGGAACGTGGGTGCTGTGAGTTTCGTGGGGGGACGTGCGGTGCGCTGTCTGATCGTCGATGACAGTGCCGATTTCCGCGACGCCGCCGGTGCCATGCTCGGGCGGGCGGGCTTCGAGGTGGTCGCGGTGGCCGCCGACGGCGCCGACGCCCTGCGGTTGGCTCGCGAGCTGCGCCCCGATGTGGCGCTCGTCGACGTCGACCTCGGCGGCGAGAGCGGATTCGACCTGGCCGAGGAGCTCCACCACGCGGACTTCGATGCGCCCGCGGTCATCCTGGTGTCGACCTACGCCGAGCAGGATCTCGCGGAGATGATCGCCGTCAGCCCCGCGGTCGGCTTCCTGTCGAAGCTCCAGCTTTCCGGGGACGCCATCCGTGACCTGCTGGCGTCTACCGCGCCTCGAGGTAGGTGATCACCGCGCGCACGCGCCGGTGGTCGTCGCCGGTCTCCGGCAGGTCGAGCTTGGTCAGGATGCTGCGCACGTGCTTCTCGACGGTGCCCTCGGTGACCCAGAGCCGTCGCGCGATACCGGCGTTGGATCGGCCCTCGGCCATCAGCATCAGCACCTCTCGCTCACGGGCGCTCAGCGCTGCGAGTGGATCGTTGCGACGCCGCGCGGACACCAGTTCCTGCACCAGCGCCGGGTCGACGATCGAGGCACCCCTGGCGATGCGCTGCAGGGTGTCGACGAAATCGGCGACGTCGGTGACCCGGGTCTTGAGCAGGTAGCCGATGGCGTGACCGCTGGCCAACAGCTCGGTGGCGTGTTCGACCTCGACGTGCGCCGACAGTACGAGGATCCCGATGTCGGGCAACTCGGTGCGGATCACCCGCGCCGCGTCGAGGCCCTCGGTGTTGTGCTCGGGCGGCATCCGGATGTCGACCACGACCAGGTCCGGCTTCGATTCCCGCACCAGCGCCAGCAGTTCGGTGGCGTCGCCGGCCTGGCCGACGACCTCGAACCCGGACCGGTCGAGCAGGCTGGCAACCCCTTCGCGCAGCAGCACATCGTCATCGGCCACCACCGCGCGCAGCGAGCTCATGGTCGGCAGCCTATCGGCCGGCGTCCCGTCATCGCCGGTGTCAAGGTTGGTTGACACAGCGGACCGTGTCAAGATAAGTTGACAAAGTGATGGACGCGAGCGCACTCAACGAAGTGACACAGGCTGTCGGGAGTTCCGACCCGGCCGTCGGCCTGCGGGCGATCCACGCGATGCGACGCACGATGGACGCCCTCGAATCGATGCACGTCGCCAACGCGCGGGACAAGGGCTGGAGCTGGCAGGCCATCGCCGACGCGCTCGGAGTCACGCGCCAAGCGGTGCATCAGAAACACAGCCGGAGGGGATGAGATGTTCGAGCGGTTCAGTCGATCGGCCCGGATCGCGGTGGTGTTCGCCCAGGAGGAGGCGCGCACGCAACACGCTGATGAGATCCGGCCCGAGCACCTGCTGCTCGGAGTGCTGCGCAGCGCGGAGGACGAGCTGCTCGGAGTACTGGCCGGCCACGGCATGACGGCCGAGGTGATCCGTCGCGAGTTGACCGCGTCGGGGCCGGGCACCTTCGACGACGAGGCTGCAGCCCTGCGGGCCCTGGGAATCGACCTGCATGCCGTGCGCGACGCCGCCGACCGGGTGTTCGGCGCCGGGGCGTTCGACGAAGCGCTGCGAGGTTCCGGCCCGCGCCGACGGAAACGCCGGATGCACATTCCGTTCGTGAAGCCGACCAAGAAGGTCCTGGAACTGGCACTGCGGGAGGCGTTGGCGCAGAAATCCGCCGTATCGGCAGCGAGCACATTCTGCTGGGCATCGTGCGCGGTGGCGACGAGACGACACGCGGCCTCATCACCCGCCATGTGTCGCCGGCCGTGCTCCGTGCTGACGTCGTTGCCCTGCTGCAGCGGGCGGCGTAGCGCTCAGCTCGCGAATGTCAGCGCGAGCGCGACGGCGACCGCCCACACCAGCATCGTCAGTCCGGTGTCCCGCAGCACCGGGATCAGCTCGCGTCCACCGCTGCCGCGGCGCACGGGCTGGGCGGCCCGTACGGCCAACGGCAACGCCACCAGACCGGCCGCGCACCAGGGCGTCGCGAGCATGAGCACCAGTGTGAGCGCGAACGCCGTCGCCACCAGCGCCTGGTACAGCAGCCGGGTGCGGGCGTCGCCGAGTCGGACCGCCAGGGTGATCTTGCCTGCCTCGCGATCGGTCGGGATGTCGCGCAGGTTGTTGGCCACCAGCACCGCCGACGACAGCGCACCCATCGCGACCGCGGCCGCGAGTCCGACCCAGTCGACCCGCGAGGCCTGGGTGAACTGGGTGCCCAGCACCGCGACGAGACCGAAGAACACGAACACCGCGATCTCGCCGAACCCCAGGTAGCCGTAGGGCTTCGAGCCGCCGGTGTAGAGCCACGCACCGGCGATGCACACGGCGCCGACGGCGATCAGCCACGGTGCGCTGAGCACGGCGAGCGCCAGCCCCGCTGCCGCGCCGACCGCGAGGCTGATGATCGCGGCGGTCAGCACGGCCCGCGGTGACGCCAGCTTCGAACCCACCAGCCGCAGCGGCCCGGCGCGCACGTCGTCGGTGCCGCGAATGCCGTCGGAGTAGTCGTTGGCGAAGTTGACGCCGATGATCAACGCGACGGCGACGATCAGCGCCAACAGCGCCTTCCACCACACCGCGCCGTCCAGCCACGCCGCCGCACCGGTACCGGCGATGACGGGGGAGACGGCGTTGGGCAGCGTCCGGGGGCGGGCGCCCTCGACCCACTGGGCGAAACTGGCCACGGCGCAAGTGTGTCACGGTGCGTCATCGCACCGTCATGCCTGCTGCCGTGGGCATGGTCGACAATGGACCGATGCTCGGAGTCATCGGCGGCAGCGGCTTCTACACCTTCTTCGGTGAGGATTGCCGCGCCATCAGCCTGGACACCCCCTACGGCGCGCCGAGCGCGCCGATCACGGTGGGCACCGTCGGACAGCACGAGGTGGCGTTCCTGCCCCGCCACGGCGTCAGCCACGAATTCTCCCCACACACCGTGCCGTACCGCGCCAACATGTGGGCGCTGCGGGCGCTCGGTGTGCGACGGATCTTCGGACCGTGTGCGGTGGGCAGCCTCACCCCGCAGCTCGGGCCCGGTTCGATGGTGGTGCCCGATCAGCTGGTCGATCGCACGACCGGACGGGCCGACACGTACTTCGATTCGGGCGGTATCCACGTCGGGTTCGCCGACCCCTACTGTCCGACCCTGCGCGCCGCCGCCGCCGAGCTGCCCGGTGTGGTCGACGGCGGCACCATGGTGGTGATCCAGGGCCCGAGATTCTCCACCAGAGCCGAGAGCAGATGGTTCGCCGCCGCAGGCTTCACCCTGGTCAACATGACCGGCTATCCAGAGGCAGTGCTGGCCCGCGAACTCGAGATGTGTTACGCAGCAATCGCACTGGTCACCGACCTCGACGCGGGCATCGATTCCGGGTCGGCGGTCCGGGCGGTCGACGTCTTCGCCGAGTTCGAGCGCAACCTGGTGCCGTTCAAGCAGCTCGTGCACGAGGCCATCGACCAGGTCGACGCCGAGCGCACCTGCACCCACTGCCGGCCCCATGACGGCGTCACGCTGCCGATCGAGCTGCCGTGAGGGTGCTGCTGACCGGCGCCGCCGGGTTCATCGGATCCCGGGTGCGCGCGGCGTTGACGGGAGCCGGCCATGACGTGGTCGCCGTGGACATGATGCTGCCGGCCGCGCACGGCGAGAACGCCCGGATCCCCGACGACGTCCGCAACGTCGACGTCCGCGACGCCGCCGCCCTGGCCCCCCTGCTCGACGGCGTCGACGTGGTCTGTCATCAGGCCGCCGTCGTCGGTGCCGGGGTCAACGCCGCCGATGCCCCGTCCTACGGCAGCCACAACGATTACGGCACAACGGTGGTGCTCGCCGAGATGTTCGCCGCCGGAGTCGAGAGGCTGGTGCTGGCGTCGTCGATGGTGGTCTACGGGCAGGGCCGGTTCGACTGTCCCGAACACGGACCGGTGCAACCGTCGCCGCGCCGGCGCGATGACCTCGAGGCCGGTGACTTCGAACACCGTTGCCCGCTGGGCGGTGAGGAACTGCAGTGGCGCCTGGTCGACGAGGACGAGCCGCTGCGGCCCCGTAGCCTCTATGCGGCAAGCAAGGTCGCCCAGGAGCACTACGCGCTGGCATGGAGTGAGGCCACCGGTGGTTCGGTGGTCGCGCTGCGTTACCACAACGTCTACGGCCCGCACATGCCCCGCGACACCCCCTACAGCGGGGTGGCTGCGATCTTCCGTTCTCAGCTCGAGAGCGGCGACGTGCCAAGGGTTTTCGAGGACGGCGGGCAGATGCGCGATTTCGTCCACGTCGATGATGTGGCGGCGGCGAACCTGGCCGCGGTGCAGTCGGGGCTCGGGGGATTCGCGGCGTTCAACGTCTGCTCGGGACGTCCCATCTCGATCATGGAGGTCGCGGCGGAACTGTGCGACAGCCGCGGCGCCGAACGCCCGGTCGTGACGGGTCAGTACCGCAGCGGCGATGTCCGCCACATCGTCGCCTCCCCGGCCCGGGCTGCGGAGCGTCTCGGCTTCCGGGCGGCGATCGACCCGCGGGACGGGTTGGCGGAGTTCGCCTTCGCGCCGTTACGGGATTGACGCGACGATCTCATCCGTTCGGATGAGGCGCGTACGGCTGTGCGGTGGTTGATTTCCCGCATGACCGATGGACATGTCGCCTCGCTTCCACTGGCCCCGAAGAATCCGCTGCCCTACCGCGAGCGGGCGCGGGCGCTGCGTCAGTACCACACCGGAATGGACACGCTGCGCGATGCCGGGGGACCGGTGAGCCGTTTCACCATGGCCCCGAGCTGGCTCATGCCCCCGATCGTCGTCGCCGCCTCGCCGCGCGCGCTGCGCGACGTCCTGGGCTGTAGGGACGACGCCGTCGACAAGGCGCCGATCCACCAGGAGATGCGACGACTCCTGGGCGACAACCTGTTCGACCTCCCGCACGACGAGTGGCTGCCGCGCCGACGGGCGCTGCAACCGGTGTTCACCAAGCAGCATGTCCGCGAGTTCGCCGGCGACATGGCCGAGGCCGCCGAGATGGTCGCTGCCGGGTGGGCGGAGGGCGCCGACGTCGACCTGGACGCGGAATGCCGGCGACTGACGCTGCGGGCGCTCGGACGGTCGGTGCTGGGGCTGGATCTGGACGCGCGGGCCGACTGCGTCGCCGAACCGCTGAAGACCGCACTGGGATACATCGCGTCGCGCGCCACCCGGCCCGTCCGAGCGCCCCGTTGGCTGTCGACTCCGGCACGCCGACGCGCCCTGGCCGCCCGCGACACCATGCGCGACCTCGCGCGCGAGGTACTGCAGGGCTGCCGGGACGATCCGGCGCGCAACGCGCCGCTGGTACGGGCGCTCATGGCCGCCACCGACCCGGCGACCGGACGACCGATGCCCGACGAGGACATCTGTGACGAACTCACGGTGTTCATGGTGGCCGGTCACGACACCACCGCCACCACGCTGACCTACACCCTGTGGCAGCTGGGCCGTCATCCGCAGCTCCAGGACCGGGTCGCCGCCGAGGTCGCCCGGCTCGGTGACCGCGAGCTCGCCCCCGCGGACCTCACCGACTTGGGCTACACCCGGCAGGTGCTGCACGAGGCGCTGCGGCTGTGCCCCCCCGGCCCGACCGGAACACGAATGACACGGCGCGACATCGAGGTGGACGGCTACCGCGTTCCGGCGGGGACTCTGGTGCTGTTCGCGATCATGGCGGTACAACGCGATCCTGCGCTGTGGGAGCGCCCGCTGGAGTTCGACCCCGACCGGTTCAGCCCGGAGAACTCCAAGGGCCGGGACCGCTGGCAGTACCTGCCCTTCGGCGGCGGACCGCGCTCGTGCATCGGGGATCACTTCGCGATGCTGGAGGCGACGCTGGCGCTGGCCACCATCATCCGCAGAGTGCACCTGGACGCCGTCGATGCGGAATTTCCGCTCGCCCTGCCATTCACCATGGTCGCGGACGGTCCGATCCGGGCGCGCGTCCGGGCCCGCCGGGTGACGCCCGATAATGGGCGGCATGAAGTCCTCGCTTGGTGAACAGTTCGGCATCGATTTCCCGCTCTTCGCGTTCAGTCACTGCCGCGACGTCGTCGCCGCGGTGACCAATGCCGGCGGTTTCGGTGTCCTCGGCGCGACGGCCTACACGCCGGAGCAGTTGGATCGGGAACTGACCTGGATCGACGAGCATGTCGGCGGTAAGCCCTACGGCGCCGACATCATCGTGCCGGCCAAGTTCGAGGGCAAGGGGGAGAACCTCTCCCGTGGACAGCTCGTCGACCGCATCCCGGCCGGATACCGCGAGTACGTCGCGCGGCTGCTGACCGACCACGGGATCGACCTCGAGTCCGAACAACGATTCGGCGGCTCGGTGTTGTCCGGCGACACCAGCCGCGAACTGCTCGACGTGGCGATGAGCCACCCCATCAAGCTCATCGCCAACGCGCTCGGCGTGCCGCCGGACTACATGATCGAGGCAGGTCGCGAACACGGTGTGCCGGTCGCCGCGCTGGTCGGTGCCCGCGAGCACGCACTCAAGCAGGTCGCGGCGGGCGTGGACCTGATCGTCGCGCAGGGCACCGAGGCGGGCGGACACTGCGGCGAGGTGACCACCCTGGTGCTGGTGCCCGAGGTGATCGAAGCGATCGAGGAGTCCGGCGCACAGGTACCGGTACTGGCCGCCGGCGGCATCGTCACCGGCCGGCAGATGGCCGCGGCGGTCGCGATGGGCGCCGACGGCGCGTGGACCGGTTCGGTGTGGCTCACCACCGAGGAGGCCGAGACCGCGCCCCACACCGTGCAGAAGATGCTCGCCGCCAGCTCGCGGGACACCATCCGCTCGGCCGGACGCACCGGTAAGCCTGCGCGGCAACTGGTTTCGGACTGGACGCAGGCGTGGGCGCCGCGCGGCGACCGCGCACCGCTGCCGTTGCCGCTGCAGAACATGCTCGCCGAGCCGCTACTGCGCCGCATCGATGTGCTTGCCGCACAAGGACATCCGGGCGCACAGGAACTGGCGACCTATTTCGTCGGCCAGGGCGTCGGCCTGATGAACAAGGTGAAGCCCGCCCGCGAGGTGGTGCGCGAGTTCATCGAGGACTACGTCGCGGCCACCGAGCGGCTGGGCAATTCGCTGCCGGACTGAACCGGCAAGCGCGTCAGAGCTGCCGTGTTGCCGTGGTGATCGGCCTGATCTCGAACGACGGGAGACGGGTCGCGTCGGGGGTGTCGAAGTAGACGTTGCTGATCGTCCAGGTCGTGTTACCCATCCGGATGGTGAACGTGCCGTGGACACGGTTGACCGGGTTGCCGGCCCACACCGCAATTCTGCCTCCCGCGGGGACGGGCACCGTCAGCTTGTACGACATCGTCTGCGACGTCGTCCAGCTGTGCCCGTACTTGGCGGCGATCCTGGTGTTGATGAGATCGCTGAGCTTGCTGGACGCCTCGGCGCTGATCTCGATGCTGTCGGACTGGGTCGCGGTGCGGCTTTCGCTGATCTCCTGGGTGATCGGCACGGTGCCGCCATTCGACACCCGGGTCAGCTCGAACAGCCGCCCCCACGTCTTCTCTTCGCTCGTGGGCGTGAAGTCGCACGAGGCTCGGCCGCCGTTGCACAGCTGCAGCAGTGCCTCGCGTGCCTTCGCGGGTTCCGCGGCGGCGTCGATGGTGTGCGTCGTGTTCGGCTGATCCTGCAGGTAGATCGCCCAGCCTTCACGGACGTAGCACGGCCCACCCCAGCAGTTGGCGTCCTGTACATCCAACCCGCTCTGGGTGGCGTAGATGCCGTACGCGTAGGAGCCCTGATCGCCCACCCAGTTGAAGGTGGCCACGAGCGATCTGCGGACGCCGATGCCACCCGCCAGGTTGATCTGCATCTCCTGGCCCGGTTGGATGATGTCGCCGACCTTGGGCCCGTAGGCGCCGTCGTCCTCGGTGTATCCGTTGAATCGCAGCGCTCGGCTGGTGAGGTTGATGACGTAGAAGGCGTCCACACCACCCTGTGAGCCTGGCAACGCGGACCCGGGTGAGGTCGGTGCGGCGGTCACCGTCACGCTGACCGGCACCGAGACAGTTCGCTCCTGGAACCAGTTGAGGTGCAGACCCGTTGCGTCGCGGACGAACAGCGACCGCGCCCCGTTGGAGATGTCGACGGTGAAGGTGTCGGTACCGCCCGTGGTGGCCAGCGCCTCGTTCGGCGTGTAGCGGTAGTTTCCGTCCCCGTCGATCGTCACCGTGCCGTTGTTCGGCTGACGGTTCACCGTGAAGGTCAATGGATTACCGGTGCGGTCCTGTGCGCCGAGGGTTCCGGTGATCGCTCCGTGCTGAAGGCCCGGGGCCTGGCGCGGTGAGGCGGTAGGCACCTGGGTGATCAGCGTCTGCTCGATGAACTGGCGTAGGGACTGCAGCATCGTGGCCCAGGACGGCGTCGGGGGAGCGGTCGCGGTGGCTCGCGCCGTCGGGTTCGAGATCCGCACGGAGGCAAGCTGTGCCACGACGTCGTTCGATTCGTCAGCCGTGGCGTACGCCGCGGTCGTCGCGATGCTGCGCTTCGCCGGCGCGGCGTCGGTGATCGTGATGACGGCATCCTGCTCCGGCGCCTGGGCTCCGGCCGGTCCCGAGTGACGGGTGACGAGCCGCGGTTCGCCGGTCTCCTCGACTTCGGTGGCGCGTTCGGCCCGGGCCGTCTCCACAGATTCCGACGGGGTACGCCGGGAGGCACGCCGGAGCGCGACCCCGGTCTCCGGCTCGTCCGACGGCTCGGCCTCCGTCTGGGCGTCCGCTTCGACCTGGCCACGGCCCGGCTCGGTCGTCGCCGATGACCGCACTGGCGATGCCGAATTCTCTCCGCCCGAGGATTCCGATGACGGTGCGGGCTGACTGCTCGGCGACGAGACCCCGGAATCCGACGGCGCGGCAACCGCCACGGCTGTGCCGGAGAATGCGGCTGCACCCAGGCCGAGCATTATTGCCGCAGCGCTCAACTTGGGAACCCAGATGGTGTGCATGACGCCTCTCACTGGCGATGCCGGTCGCTCGATCGCTCAGCCGCGACGCGGCCTGCCGGCTCGATACTGAGAAATTAACAGGCACAGAGGGATTCGGATCCATTGCGAGTGGCAAAACGCCAAGTGTTTGCCAAGACGTCATCTGGACGGGGCGGGCGGGGTTCGGGTCAGTCGACCGCGAGCGGCAGCCGCACCTCGAAACGCGCGCCGTTGTCCAGGTTGTGCGCCGACAGCGTCCCGCGGTGGGCCTGCACCAGGCCAGCGGCGATCGCCAGCCCCAGGCCCGATCCGCTGGGCAGCGACGAATCCGCTCTCGGCACACGGTCATTGGACCCGCGGTAGGCGACGTCGAACACCCGCGGCAGATCCGCCTCGTCGATGCCGACCCCGGTGTCGTCGACCCGCGCCCACGCGCCGTGTTCGTCCGAGCCCAGCGCCAGCTGCACCCGGCCGCCCTCTGGGGTGTGGGCGATGGCGTTGGCCACCAGATTCGACAGCACCCGCACCAGCGCGCGGTCACTGCCGAGCACCCGCACCGGCTGGTCTGGCAATTCGGCGGCCAGCTGCACCCCGGCGCGCTCGGCGGCGATGCGGTGGGCGGCCAGCACGTCGTCGACGACTTCGTCGAGGGCCACCTTGTCGAAGACAGGCTGCACGGCGCCGGCGTTGATCTTCGACATCTCGAAGAGGTCGTCGACCATCTCCGACAGCCGGATGGTCTCCTGCTCGATGTGCTTGGCGTGCGCGCGGACCTCGTCGTCGCCCACGAGTCCGTCGGCGATCGCCTCCGAGACCGCACGGATTCCGGCCAGCGGGGTGCGCAGGTCGTGGCTGACGAACGCCACCAGCCGTCGGCGCGACATCTCCGCGGCGCGTTCCGAATCGCGGATCTCCTGCTCCCACACCGTGCGCCGAGCCTGATAGCGCCCGAGCATCACCGCACCCGGGATGGTCACCACCGCGACCACCAGCAGCACCACGGCGATCGGGTCGAAGGTCTCGGTGATCATGAAACCGCTGGCGCCGAGCACCCCGGTGAACGTGGCCAGCGTCGGGATGAGTACCAGCACCACCATGCTCACCGCGAGCGACCACTGCCGAGCGAGCCGGATGATCAAAGCACCCACCACCACCACGGGGATCGAGCAGGCCAACGCCCAGCCGCCGATCTCCCAGAGGTCAGTCGACAGCACTGGCGGGGTGGCCTTCGCGCGTCGGGGCGTGGCCCGCGCTCCACAGATAGCCGCGCCCCCACACGGTCTGCACGCGGTGCTGGTCCCCCAACTTGGACCGCAGCCGCTTGACGTGCACGGTCACCGTCGACAGATCGCCGAAATCCCAGCGCCAGACCTGTTTGAGCAGCTCCTCGCGGCTGAACACCGTATCGGCGTGGGTGATGAAGAACAACAGCAGGTCGAACTCGCGGTTGGTGAGGCTGATCGGCTCGCCGTTCACGGTGGCGGACCGGGCGGCCGTCGACACAGTGATGTCGCCGACGTGCAGATCCACCGGCATCACCCCGGCCGGTGACGGCGACCGGCGCAGCACCGAGCGCACCCGCAGGGCCAGCTCCCGTGGGCTGAACGGTTTGGTGAGGTAGTCGTCGGCGCCGGCCTCGAGCCCGGCGATCCGGTCGTCCTCCTCGCCGAGCGCGGTCAGCAGGATCACCGGGACGGTGTAGTCGCCACGCTGGCGCAGCGTCCGGCACAGGGTCAGGCCGTCGGGTCCGGGCATCATCACGTCGAGAACGGCCACGTCGATGTGCTGGGTGCCCAGCAGGCGCAGGGCCTCGTTGCCGTTCTGCGCGATCGACACGTCGAGCCCGTCGTGTTCCAGATAGCGACGCACCACGTCGCGGACGACCGTGTCGTCGTCGGCAATCAATACGCGCGTCACATGTCGAGGTTAGCTGCGGATACCCCTCACCTGGGCTTGCGTCATGGATTTGTCACCGTTGCCCCAGGTCGGTGTCCGACACGGATGGTTAGCCTCGACCCATGCCCTCCAGTCCGGTGACGGTGGTGCTGCCGTGCCTCGACGAGGCGGCATCGCTGCCCGCAGTCCTGGCCGCCATGCCGTCGGGCTACCGGGCGCTGGTCGTCGACAACAACAGCACCGACGGCACCGCGGAGGTGGCCAGACGTCACGGGGCCGACGTGGTCCACGAGTCCCGGCCGGGTTACGGGTCGGCGGTGCACGCCGGTGTGGTCGCCGCGACGACGCCGGTGGTGGCGGTACTGGACGCCGACGGCTCCCTGGACCCGCGTGAGCTGCCCGCTCTGGCCGCGGAGCTGGAGCGCGGTGCGCAGATGGCGGTGGGGCGGCGCAGGCCCACGCCGGGGCTGCGGTGGCCCTGGCATGCGCGCCTCGGGACGGCGGCGGTGTGCTGGCGGTTGCGGCAGCGGCACGGCCTGCCGGTGCACGACATCGCGCCGATGCGAGTGGTCCGCCGCGACGACCTCCTGGCGCTTGGTGTGGCCGACCGCCGGTCCGGGTATCCGCTGGAACTGCTTGTCCGTGCCGCTGCTGCGGGCTGGCGGGTGGTGGAGCGTGACGTCACCTACGGCCCGCGGACCGGGGGTAGGTCGAAGGTCAGCGGCTCGCTGCGCGGCAGCGTCGTGGCGGCCTTCGACTTCTGGCGGGTGATCGAGTGACCAGACTGCCCGTGACGGCGCTGGTGGTGGCGAAGGCTCCGGTGCCGGGCCTGGCCAAGACGCGGCTGGCCGCGACGGTGGGCGATCAGATCGCCGCGGTGATCGCATCCGCGGCGCTGCTCGATACCCTCGACGCGGTGCTGGCGACGCCGGTCGCACGGCGGGTGGTGGCGCTGACCGGTGACCTGGACGAGGCGCGCAACGGCGCGGCGATCCAGGACCGTCTCGGCGAGTTCACCGTGGTGCCGCAGCGCGGTGACACCTTCGCCGAACGGCTGGTCCACGCCCACGCCGATGCGGCCGCCGCGGCGGGTGAGCGTCCGATCATCCAGATCGGTATGGACACCCCTCAGGTCACCGACGAACTGCTGGCCCGGTGCGCCACGGCGTTGTTGGGCACCGATGCGGTGCTCGGACCGGCGACCGACGGCGGGTGGTGGCTGCTCGGTGTACGCCACGCGAAGATGGCCGGCTGCCTGCGCGGCGTGCCGATGTCCCGCGCCAACACCGGCGAACTGACCGTGAAGGCCCTGCGAAATAACAACCTGGAGGTGTCCGTGCTGGACGAGCTGGCCGATGTGGACACCGCCGCCGATGTGGACCGTGTCCGTCGATCTTGCCCTCCGGGAACCAGATTCGCGTTCGCGACCGCCGCGGCGGGGCTGTAGCGACGCATGCTGGGCAATCTCTACGATCGTGCTCTCGACGGCGAACGCTGCTGGATTCGTCAGGACGACGGTGAGGTCAGGACACTGCCCGTCCGCAGCTGGCTCGGCGGGCGGCACGCCGACCGCGCCTTCGACCGCACTGTCGTGGGGTTGTGCAGCGGCCCGACCATCGATCTCGGTTGCGGGCCGGGCAGGTTGGTGGTCGATCTGATCAAGTGCGGGATCCCCGCCCTCGGGGTCGACCAGTCCGCGACCGCGGTTGAACTGGCTCGCCGCAACGGCGCTCCGGCGCTGCGCCGCGATGTGTTCGGCGCGCTGCCCGGCATCGGACGCTGGCAGACCGCGCTGCTCGCCGATGGCAACATCGGCCTCGGCGGAGACCCACTCCGGGTGCTGCGCCGCGCCGGGGAGCTCCTGCGCCCGGGCGGGCGGTGCGTGGCCGAATTCGACCCACGGGTCGAGGGCGTCCGTGCCCACCTCGTGCGGCTGGAGTCGTCGAAGACCGTCGGGCCGTGGTTCCGCTGGGCGTCGGTCGGAATCGACTGTGCCGCAACTCTTGCCGAGGAGGCCGGACTGGCGCTGGTGAAGTTCCACCCGGTGGGCGGGCGGATCCTGGCTACGTTGGCGGCGGTGTGAGGCCGCGACGGCAGATCAGCAGCCGGACGGCGTAGGCCGCGGCGCTGACGCCGAACATCGCCGCGGTCAGCAACAGCCAGCGGCCGAAGAAGGGCTCCTGGGTGAGGCCCGTGGCCGCGGTGTACGCGGGTCCGCCCTGTTCGATGATCCCCGGCAGGAACACGAGCAGCAGCAGCGCCGAGGCGAGCAGCGGGATGCGGATGAAATTCAGCACCGCAGACCGCGGTGACACGATGCGGCTGCCGGCGCGGAGCACACGGTCGACGAGCGCGTAGAGCGGGAACAGCACGAGATCGTGCAGGATCACCGCGGCGGCGAACCACACCACGATCGACTGCCACCAGGTCTTCGGGTTCCACAGCTGCGTCGGTCCGAGGGTGGCTACCGCGTAGCCGAACAGGGCGAAGCCGGCGATCAGCGTGAGGAGATGAAACGCGCTCGACCCGTAGACCTTTCGAAAGCTCATGGCTGCGCCTCGAAATCGATGGCCGCTACCCACTTGGTGTTGTGCACGCCGGGCAGGGCCGGCACGATCACGCGCGCCGGATAACCGTGGTCCAGTGAGAGTTCGGCGCCATTGACCCGCAGGGCCAGCAGGGAGTCGGGATGCCGGACCTGATTGCCCTGCAGTGTCGCCCGATTGAACCCGCCCCGCCGCTCCACCGACGACACCCGGGCCAGGGCGGGTTCGCTCACCCCGGCCAGCCGGGCCAGATCCCGCAGGCGCACACCGGTCCACGTCTGGGTGGTCGACCAGCCCTCGACGCAGGCGATCGGCAGGCGCGCAGTGTGCTGTGGCATGGCGGCCAGCGCAGCGCGGTCGAGCACCATCGGTGCGGCCCCGCCGCGCAGGGTGAGCCGCCACGCCGCACCCGTCGCCTCGGGGGTGATACCCGCGGCGAATGCGGTGCGATTGATCTGAAAGTCGTTGGGCCCGTTGCCGTAACTGCGACCGCGGGGCAGCAGCAGCGCGGCGTGGCGGGTGAACCCGCCGAGGGTCTGACCGGCGGTCAGCACGGCCATCAGCAACGCACCGCCGCCGACCACCGCCAGCGCGCCCCGGCGGCTCATCGTCGGTGGGGCTGGGTCGGCGGCCACCAGTCCGTCGGGGTCGAACGGTTCGGGACGGGTGTCGGTACGGCCGGTGCGCAGAACCGTCCGCAGCGACATCGACCGCAGCCCGGACCACATGCGGGGCAGCTTGATCGCGACGTGGACGACGAAGCCGGCGATGAACACCCACGCGCCGAAGTAGTGGGCGGTGTAGAAGCTGAAGCCGAAGATGTAGTCGTACTGGATGTTGAGCACGCCGGTGACGATTTCGAACAGGATCCCGCCGACCAGCATCAGCAGCGACATCCGCTCGAGTAGTTGGGCCGGTGACCGGGCCGGCGGCCACACGAACAGCTTCGGGATGACCGACCACAGCTTGGCCAGCACCACCGGGATCAGCACCAGGCCCAGTCCGACGTGCAGCCCCTGGTTGAGCCGGTAGAGCCACGACGGGTCGGTGGGCCAGTCGAAGGTCGGCAACGTGAGCCAGCCGACGTCGGCCGGAATGGCCTGGCCGAACTGCGGCCCGTAGGCGATATAGGACAGCAGACCCGTCACGGCGACGATCGGCAGTGTGATCAGCAGGACCGACCCGAGGACGGACGTCAGCCACAGTCCCCTGATCGGACTGCGCCACCGTGGCTTTCGCCGGAACTCATCACTCACCGGACTCACCAGTTCGTCAGGATCACATGGTTCAGCAGCACTGCGCCAGCGATGTTCACCGCGAGCCACCAGCGCTGCGTGCGGACGGGCAGCAGCGCCCCCGCCGCCACCATCCACATGGTGAACGGCAGCCAGATGCGTTCGGTCTCGGCCTTGCTCAGCATGCTCAGGTCGGCGAAGACAATCGCGGCGAGTGCCCCCAATACGATGATGTGCAGTCCCGACCGCGCCGTGATCGCCGCCATGTCGAAGACGCGGCCCAGCGCTGCGACGGTACCCAGCCCGATCGCGCAGATGGTCGAGGCGAAGTTCGCCCAGCCCCAGTACTGGAAGGGCCGCTCGGTGGCGATGCCCTGCCAGTACCGTTCCTGCACAAGGTGATAACCGTCGAACCACCAGAACCCGGCGGCCACGAACACCAACGCGACCGCCAGCGCACCGGCCACCGCGGGCCCGAACGCACGTAACGCGCAGCGCCGGTCGGCGGCACAGATCAGCACCGCCACCGCCGGAAGTGCCATCAGTCCCAGCCCGTAGTTGAGGAAGATGCCCCAGCCCAGGAGCAGTCCGGAGCCGGCGGCGGCCAGCTCCGGAAAGCGCACGGTGCGCCGGACGGCCAGCGTCAGCAGTGCGATACCCCACGCCGCGACTCCGGCGAAGTAGGCGTCTGCCGACACCGCCACCCAGATGGCCGTGGGTGCGACCGCGACGAAGGGCGCTGCGCTGCGTGCGGTCTGCTCATCGGTCAGGGCGCGGACCGCGATGAGGATGGCCGCGGCCACGCTCGATCCGACGAGCAGACAGAACAATCCGGCCCACGCGCCGCCGCCGAGCCCGATGCGGTCCAGCCAGACGAACGTCAGCAGGGCACCCGGCGGGTGACCGGACACATGGGTGATCCAGGAATCGGGCTGGAAGTCGAGGATCCGGTCGGCGAACGTGCGCACCGCCAGCGGGATGTCGGTGACGGTCGGGACCTGCTGCAGGTATTCGTGCCGGGCGGTCAGCCGTCCGGCGAAACCGCGATCCCAGCCGTCGATCATGGCCAGCGAGAAGGCCCACGCACACGACGTGGCCCAGGCGCCCAGCACGACTGCCCGCCACGGCACGCGCTGTGCGAGCGACCGGCCCCACACCACCGCCGCGGCGCCGATCGCGATCGCGGGCACCGTTCCCCAGCCGACATGGGCGTTCCACCAGCCGAACACCGGCGAGGTGGCGGCGAAGGAGTCGAAACGTTCGGGCGTCGCGTTGAGCAAGGGTGTGACGGCGGCCAGGTGCAGATGCGGCACCACGAAAGCGGCGATCAGCACCGTCAGCCCGATGGCGACGGCGAACGTCTCCCTGCGATAGGCCCGCACGACCGCCAGCCTATGGCCCGTTCCTGGGTGTGCCGCTGACCTTTCGGTGACGACGGCGCGGTTGACACCGGTGGCGTAGCAATGCAATTCTCAGATCATAAGTATGACGACATACATAATCGAGGAGTGCGTCATGGCCCGAGATCAGGCCGGTGGGTCGACGACGTCAGCGGAGCGCTCGAGGACGGTGCGATGGGCCGATCCCGGGCCGCACACGGCGCAGGGCCTGGCGATGGCCGGTGTCGACTATCTGCGGGCCATGATGTCCGGTGCCCTTGCCGGCGCACCGATCTCGCAGCTGATGCAGTTCGAGCTGACCCACGCCGAACCGGGCACGGTCACGTTCGTGTGCCGGCCGGACGAATCCATGTACAACCCGATCGGCGCCATCCACGGCGGCTTGGCCTGCACCCTGCTGGACTCGGCCGCGGGCTGCGCCCTGCACAGCACCCTGCCACCGGGCAAGGGCTATACCTCGGTCGAGATCAAGGTCAACTACCTCAAGGCGATTCGCTCGGCGACCCGTGAGCTGACGGCGACCGGCTCGGTGGTGAAAGCCGGTGCCCGCGTCGGCTTCACCGAGGCGACGGTGCACGACGACACGGGCGCTCTGGTCGCCACGGCGACGAGCACACTGCTCATCTTCGACCTCTGAGCGGTCAGTACAGCATGGATCGCAGGCTGTCTTCGCTGTAGTAGGCATCGAGTTCGGCCTGTGTCAGATCGGGTTTGAACGATTTGGCCAGCTGCGCGACGCTGGGCACCGCCGTCGGGTTCCAGCGTTCCGGCTTCCAGGCGTCCGACCGCAGGAACGCCTTCGAACAATGGAAGAACACCTCTTCGACGGCGATCTCCAGAGCGAGGATCGGCCGCTTGCCCTTGACCACCATCGAATCGAAGTAGTCGGCGTCGGCCAGCACCCGGGCGCTGCCGTTGACCCGCAGGGTGTCGCCGCGGCCGGGGATCACGAAGACGGTGCCGACGCGCGGGCGTTCCAGCACGTTGAGGTAGCCATCGACGCGTTTGTTGCCCGGCCGCTCGGGAATCGCGATGGTGGTGTCGTCGATGATGTGGACGAACCCCGGCGGATCTCCCTTGGGGGACACGTCGAGCCGGCCCTGCGCGTCGGTGGTCGCGACGAATGCGAGCGCCGCCGCGCTCAGCCAGTCCTGGTGCACGGCCGACAGCCGCGCGCCGACCTTGTTGGCGACGTACTGGTTGGGGTGACCGACGATGTCCCGCAACTCCTCGACGGTCGTCACTTCACGGCGCATGACACCATCATGGCGGTTGCTCACCCGAATCGGGCGGCCAGCGCGCGGCGGTCGAGCTTGCCGATGCCGCGGCGCGGCAACGTGTCGACGATGTGCACCTCACGCGGTGCGGCTGTCGCCTCGAGGTCGGCGGCCACGTGGCTGCGCAGTTCGGCGACCGTCGGCGCCGCCGCGCCCGGGCGCACGACGACCGCCGCGACCACCCGCTGGCCGAGCCGCTCGTCAGCCACGCCGAACACCGCGCACTCGGCGATCGCATGATGGCGGCCGAGCACGGCCTCGACGAGTTGCGGCAACACCGTCAGCCCGCCGGTGCTGATGGCGTCGTCGGCGCGGCCCAGCACCCGCAGCACACCGCCGTCCACGACGCCGAGGTCGTCGGTGCGGAACCATCCGGGTTCGGCGAAGGGATCGGGCCGCACCGGATTGCGGTAGCCCTTGGCGATCGTCGGGCCGCCGAGCACGATGCGCGAGTCCTCGATGCGCACCTGCACCCCGTCCAGCGGCACTCCGTCGTAGACGCAGCCGCCTGCGGTCTCACTCATCCCGTACGTGCGGACCACCGAGATTCCGCCGGCGGCGGCCTTTTCGGCCAGCCCGGGCGGCATCGGACCGCCGCCGATGAGAACGGCGTCGATGTCGGCGAGGGCGCGCCGCGCCGCGGGGTCGCTCAACGCCCGGTCCAGTTGCACCGCCACCAGTGCGGCGTAACGCCGGCCCGCACCCATGCCGGCGATCGCCGAGACCAACTCGGCCGGGCTGAAGCGCGCCGAGAGCGCGACCGGCGCCGTCCCGGCGAGGACGCTGCGGACCAGCACCTGCAGCCCGGCGATGTGGTGGGCCGGAAGGGCGAGCAGCCAGCGGCCCGCTCCGCCGAGTCGACGGTGCGTGGCGTGGGCGCTGGCGGTCAGGGCGGAGGCGGTGAGCATGGCCCCCTTGGGTGTTCCTGTCGTTCCCGACGTCGACACCACCACCGCGACGTCGTCGTCGATCGGCTCGCCGGCCCGCAGTGCGGTGGCCAGGCCGGCGGCGGCGGAGGGGTCCTCGGCCGGTGTCGGCAACATCGCCGGGCCGCGTCCGCTGAGCGCGTCCTCGACGGCCGGCCACACCGACAGGGCCCCGGCGCCGGTCGGGACGGGGACGGCGCGCAGGACGGCTATGCGTCCCCCTCGGGATCGCGCGGATCGTCCAGCGGCCAGCCCTGAGCCGCCAGCCGCGCCCGGACCCGTTCGATGTCGTCGGGTGTGGGCAGCCCATCGGTGAACTGGGTGATCAGCACCCCGATGTCGACGTGGTCGAACTCGCCGTGGTCGATGAGACTCTGCGCCACGGTGCGGACCTCGTCATCGCTGAGTCGGCGGCTGAGCAGCGCCAGCAGCGGCACGCGGTCGGGGCCGGGAACACCATCGGGATAGCCGGTGGTGATCCAGGCGACGATTCGGGCCAGGAACTTGGTCACTGTGGGGCTTCCTTGTCGAGGTGGCTTCGGCGACCGGTATAGCCAGGAACACCCGACTCTAACGACGCCGGATCGGCAACGTGACCGTCGTGGGCCGCGGCGGACGGGGAACGCGCCGGGCACGGGGGGTGAACACTGGATGAATACCTCTCGGGAATGGCGATAAGTGCAGGTAGAGACCTCGAATGCGGGAACTGCCGGTTCGTCGAAATCGTTCCTGGACCCTGAGAATGGACACTCGTGAGCGCAGAGCTGATCATCCTCGTGCTGCTGATAGCAACAGCACTGGCATTCGATTTCACCAACGGCTTCCACGACACGGGAAATGCGATGGCGACGTCGATCGCCACCGGCGCCCTGAAGCCCAAGACGGCCGTCATCCTGGCCGGCATCCTGAACCTCGTCGGTGCCTTCCTGTCCGTGGAGGTGGCCATCACGGTCACCACCTCGGTGCTGAAGATCCAGAACAGCAGCACCGGGTCGCTGGTCGAGGGCATCACCGCCTCGACCGGTCTGACCATCATCTTCGCCGGTCTCATCGGCGGCATCCTCTGGAATCTGCTGACCTGGCTGTTCGGCATCCCGTCCAGCTCGTCGCACGCCCTGTTCGGCGGTCTCATCGGTGCCGGTCTCGCCGCCCTCGGCACGTCGGGCGTGAACTGGTCCGGCGTGCTGGGCAAGGTCATCATTCCCGCGCTCGCCGCGCCGTTCATCGCCGGTCTGGTTGCGGCGTGCGGCACGTGGATCGTCTACCGCCTCACCCGCAAGGTGTTGAAGAAGCGCCGCGAGGAGGGCTTCCGCTGGGGCCAGATCGCCACCGCCTCACTCGTCGCCCTGGCGCACGGCACCAACGACGCGCAGAAGACCATGGGCGTGATCGCCCTGGCGCTCATCACCACTGGGCACCTGACCGGCGACGTCAAGGAAGACGGTCTGCCGTTCTGGATCATCGCCTCCTGCGCCCTGGCCATCGGCCTGGGCACCTACATCGGCGGCTGGCGCGTCATCCGCACGCTGGGCAAGGGCCTCGTCGAGATCGAGTCTCCGCAGGGTCTGGCAGCAGAAGCCTCGTCGGCCGCGATCATCCTGTCCTCCAGTGCCGCCGGCATGGCGCTGTCGACCACTCACGTCGCCACCGGCTCGATCCTCGGTTCGGGTGTCGGCAAGCCGGGCGCACAGGTGCGCTGGGCGGTCGCCGGCCGTATGGCCGTGGCATGGCTGATCACGCTGCCCGCTGCGGGTCTGGTCGGTGCGCTGTCGTTCTGGCTGTCGCACCACGTCGAGAAGCTGTCCGGCAGCCAGCTGGCCGGTGACGGGCTGATCTTCGTCATCCTCGTCGCGCTGTCGGGCTACATGTACTGGCGCGCTCAGCAGCAGAAGGTCGACCACAACAACGTCAACGCCGAATGGGACGAATCGACCAACTCGGTGGTCCCGGTAGAGGTGCGGGACGCGGCGAAGCCCACGGCCTCGGTCTGATCCGCCGGCCTTCTGGAAACGAGGAACTCGAATGACTTATCTGGAATCGATTCTGAAGGTGCTGGCGATCGGGCTGATCCTCGGCGCCGGGCTGCCCGCCGTCTTTGCAGTCGGCCTGGTCGCCTTCTCGCGGGGAGCCGGCGGCGCGGAGGCCGACGGCACGGTGGATGCGCCGAATCCGGCGCTCAAGTTCCTGGGGCTGGCGCTGTTCGTCTTCGTCGGGGCGGTCATCTTCATCGCCATCCTGTACATCACCCGGGGGACCATCGAGCACCACTTCGGCGTCAACCCCGTCCCGTTCATCCCCTGAGTGAGGTTGCGATCATGCCGGAGAACACGTTCGAGAACGTCCTGAGCTGGCTGCACGACGGATACCCCGAGGGTGTCCCGCCGACGGACTACTTCGCCCTGCTGGCGCTGCTGAAGCGGTCGCTCACCGAGGACGAGGTCGTCCAGGCCGCCAAGTCGGTGCTCAAGGGCGCAGAATCAACCACGGTCACCGAGGACGAGATCCGCAGTGCCGTGCAGGACGTCATCGCGAAGGAACCCAACCCCGAGGAGATCCACCAGGTCGCTGCGCGGCTGGCCTCCGTCGGTTGGCCGCTTGCGGGAGCGTCGGCAGGCTAGCCCTCAGCGCCGGGTGTCGCGGCGCAACGGGTGATCGTCGGGCACCTGCACGAAGATCAGGGTGACGCCGTCGGGGTCTGTCACGTGCATCTCGTGCAGGCCCCACGGCTCCCGGCGCGCCTCCCGCGCGATCGGCACGCCGCGGTCGGTCAACTCCTGCTGGGCGGCGTCGACGTCGCGGACCTGCAGCCAGAGCGTGCCGCCCGCCGAGGGTTCGCCGTGGCCGGCGAGCTCGATCAGGGACTGGCCGGCGTAGAAGACGGTCCCGCCGCCGTACTCGCGGGCGATCGCCAGCCCGATCCCGTCCCGGTAGAACTGCACTGAGCGCTGATAATCCGCGGGCCGGAACAGCATTCGGCTCGACAGGATCTCCACGGACTGTGTCTATCACGCCGTCAGGCCCCGGGCTGCACCCGCTGCCGCTTCACCACCGCGTTGACCCAGGTGGGCGCCAGCGAGTCGACGGCCCGCGCGGTGACCGCCATCCGAGGGGCGATGCGCACCGGGCGATTGCGCGCGGCGTCGATCATCCAGTCGGCGGCCTCGTCGGCGGACAGGCCGGGTAGCCCGTCGAACGCCCGCGTCGGCGCGATCATCGGCGTCTTCACCAGCGGGTAGTACAGCGTCGTCGAGTGCACGCCGCGGCCGGCCCACTCCGTCTCGATGACACGGCTGACCGCGGACAGTGCGGCCTTCGAAGCGTTGTAGACCGCGAACAGCGGCGAGGCCTCGCTGAAGACGCCCCACGTGGCGACGTTGATGATGTGGCCGTCGCCGCGCTCCATCATCCCGGGTGCCAGGCCGCGGATCAGCCGCAGCGGTGACATGTAGTTCAGCGTCATCGTGCGCTCGACGTCGTGCCAGCGGTCCAGCGATTCGGCCAGCGGACGGCGGATCGACTTGCCCGCGTTGTTGATCAGGATGTCGACGCCGCCGTACTCGCGGTCGATCTCGGCGACCAGCTCGTCGACGGCATCGAGGTCCGACAGGTCGCACGCCCGCGCGCGGGCGGTGCCGCCGCCGGCGGAGGTGATGCGCTCGACGAGCGCGTCGAGCAGCTCCTGGCGCCGGGCGACGGCGATGACGGTGGCTCCGCGGCGGGCGAACTTCCCGGCGGCGGCCTCACCGATACCCGACGACGCACCGGTGAGCAGGATGCGCTTGTCCGCGAGGTCGATTGCCGACCGCTGCTGCAGGAGGTGTTCGGTCAGGGGCGGACGCATGCTGGTCAACAGCAGGCTGTCGGACAGCCGGCGTAGCGGGTTCTTGCTCACCGCAGGAGTCTAATCGGCCGAAAACTCCTCAGAAGTAGCGCGGGAACGACGACCAGTCGGGGTCGCGCTTCTCCAGGAACGCATCACGGCCTTCGACCGCCTCGTCGGTCATGTACGCCAGCCGGGTCGCCTCACCGGCGAACACCTGCTGACCGACCAGCCCGTCGTCGATCAGGTTGAACGAGAACTTGAGCATGCGCACCGCCTGCGGTGACTTGCCGTTGATCTCCGCGGCCCACTGCAGCCCCTCGGATTCCAGCTCGGCGTGGTCGACGACGGCGTTCACCGCGCCCATCGCGTGCATCTGCTCGGCGTCGTAGGCGCGGCCGAGGAAGAAGATCTCCCGGGCGAACTTCTGACCGGTCTGGCGGGCCAGGTACGCGCTGCCGAACCCACCGTCGAAGCTTCCGACGTCGGCGTCGGTCTGCTTGAAGCGGGCGTGCTCGCGGCTGGCCAGCGTCAGGTCGCAGGTCACGTGCAGGCTGTGCCCGCCGCCGGCGGCCCAGCCGTTGACCAGGCAGATCACCACCTTGGGCATGAACCGGATCAACCGCTGCACCTCGAGGATGTGCAGCCGGCCGGCGCGGGCGGCGTCGACCGTCTCGGCCGTCTCCCCGGAGGCGTACTGATAGCCGGTGCGACCGCGGATGCGCTGATCTCCGCCCGAGCAGAACGCCCATCCGCCGTCCTTCGGGCTGGGTCCGTTGCCGGTCAGCAGCACGACACCGACGTCGGAGGACATGCGTGCGTGGTCGAGGACGCGGTAGAGCTCGTCGACGGTGTGCGGGCGGAAGGCGTTCCGCACCTCCGGACGGTCGAACGCCACCCGCACGGTCGGCTGTGGCGTGCCGTCGACCACATGCCGGTGGTAGGTGATGTCGGTCAGGTCGAACCCGGGGACCGGCTGCCAGACCGACGGGTCGAACGGGCTGTCGCTCATGGGCTCACACGGTAACGGGATCGAACCGGAACACCGCGAGTCGCCCGGCCAGCGCCTCGAACTCGTCGGGGTCGGGGCCGGTCACCAGGCCCGCGTTCTTGACGAAGCTCACCCCGGTGGGGACGAGCGTCGGGAACTGCCGCAGCAGCGGCCGCGCCTCCTCGGGGGACATCTCCACCATCCGCACCCGCTCGGTGCGCCGGCCGGTGCGCAGCTCCGCGATGCCGGCCGCTCGGGCGTTGGCCGGCCAATCCGACCCGGGCAGGCCGGCCACCACGTACCGCCTGCCGTCGACGGTCATCGGAGTGATCGGGGTCGACCGGGGCTTCCCGGTCTTGCGGCCTGCGACGGTGAGCACCATCGGCCCGTTACCGCCGAAGTCGAAGCCCAGCCGGTTGATCCCGATCATGACCTTGTTGACGTACTTCAGCCACCACGGCGGCCGCACGCGTTCGGTGGGCACGGGTGATCCTCCTCAGCTCTCGATTCCGATGCCGGCCAGCGCGTCGCGCAGACCGGTAGGCCGCTCGGCGGTGGGCAGCGGGTCGACCAGGACGAACCGGCAGCCCACCGCACGCGCTCCGCCGTCGGCTTCGTCGCTGTCACCCACCATCACCGCGTCCTCGGCCGTCACGTCGAGCCGCTGCAGCGCTGTCCGGAAGATCCGCGGGTCGGGTTTGGTGGCACCGACTTCGAACGACAGCACGAACTCGTCGACGTCGCGGTCCGCGCCGATCCGCGCGAAAGCGGGCCGGACGTCGAACGCGATGTTCGACACCACCGCGGTCCTCAGTCCGCGCCGGCGCAGGCCGGCCAGCACATCGGCGGTGTCGGGATACGGCGTCCACGAATCGGGATCGACGACCCGTCCATAGAGCGATTCGGCGTGCTCGTCGGTGAGCCCTGACTCGCGCAGCACGTGCAGATAGGCCTCGCGATGCAGATACGGCGCCAGGTCGCGGTTCTCCCACGCATGCGCGGCTTCTTCGGTCATGTCGACGGACCGCCCGGTGGGCGCGGTCAGCCGGCGCAGCAGCTCCGTCTGGACGTGCCCGTCGACCTCGCGGTCATCGACGACCATCCCGTCGAACCAGCTCTCATCCTCCTCGAGGCGGAAGAGGGTTCCGGAGAAGTCGAAGAGCACCGCACGCACTGCCACCCCGCCATGGTGCCACCTGTCGCGCTCCCGTCGCGAAGTGTGAATCGTCCGCCGATGGGATAACCCGTTCACCATGTCCCAGGTGGCCCAGGCCGCGGTCGTGGTGCCCGCCCACAACGAGGTCGGAGCGCTCCCGCGCACGCTGCGTGCCCTGGCCACGGCGGCCCTGTGCCTGCCGGCACCCACGCTGGTCGTCGTGGTCCTCGATTCCTGTACCGACGGCAGCGAGCGGCTGGTCGGACGGTTCGGGCCCGACGTGCATTTCGTGTCCGTCGAAGCCGGCAACGTCGGGGCGGCCAGGGCGGCGGGCTTCGACCACGCCCGTGCGGTGTACACCGACGTGGCCCCTGAGCGCACCTGGTACGCGACCACCGACGCCGACACCACGGTGAGCCCGAACTGGCTGTTGCGCATGATCGAATGGAACGCCGACATGGTGCTCGGAACCGTGCGCGTCGCCGACTGGAAACACGTTCCGGCGGACGTCGTCCGGCGGTATGTGCGCGCGTACTACTCCCGATTCACGCGGTCGGGACACGATCACGTCCACGGCGCCAACATGGGGTTCCGCGCTGACGTCTACTGGCGCCTCGGCGGATTCCGCGCGCTGGCGACGGGGGAGGACGTCGAACTGGTCGAACGGTTCGAGGCGGCGGGGATGCGCATCCGGCGCGATCCCGAGCTGTCGGTCGCCACGTCGGCCCGCCGGGACGCGCGCGCACCGGGTGGCTTCGGGGCGCATCTGCGCAGACTGTCCGAATCGGGCCGGCGGCGTCGCTCCAACGGCGACGCAGCGTGAGCGCCGATCTCGTCCGGGTCCGCACGGTGCTACCGGGCTCCTAACCGCGGGCCCGGGCAGCCTTGTCCCACAGCACCTCTCGCTCCCGCTCGTTGTCGGTCAGCGCGGCTGCGCGCTCGAACTCGACGGCGGCCTCGGCGTTGCGGCCCATCCGGGCCAGCAGTTCGGCGCGCACGCTGGGCAGCAGATGGGAATCGTTGAGGCCGGTCAGCCCGTCGACGATCGCCAGCGCCGCGGGGGGTCCGGCCACCGGATCGGCCATCGCGACGGCCACCGCCCGGTTGAGTTCGATGACGGGGGACCGCGACAGCTGCAGCAGCGCGTCGTAGACGGTGACGATGCGGTTCCAGTCGGTGTCAGCCGTCGAGGCTGCGGTGGCGTGACATTCGGCCAGCGCGGCCTGCAGCGCATAGGTGCCCCACCCGCTGCCGCGCCGCTCGATGGCCTCGGCCGTCCGCCGCAGCGCCGCCACCCCGCGGCCGATCTGCGCACGGTCCCAGTTGGCGCGGTTCTGGTTCTCCAGCGGGATCGGCCGGCCGTCGGCGTCGGTGCGCGCGGCGAATCGCGACGACTGGAACTCCATCAGCGCGACCAGACCGTGGACCTCCGGCTCGTCGGGCACGAGCGCGGCCAGGATGCGGCCCAGTCGCAATGCCTCGCTGCACAACTCGTCTCGTATCCAGCGCTGCCCGAACGACGCTGCGTAGCCCTCGTTGTAGATCAGGTAGATCACGCCGAGCACGGCCGAGAGCCGCTTCGGGTATTCGTCGCGCGGCGGTACTTCGAAGGGGACGTCGGCGGCGGCCAGCGTCTTCTTCGCCCGCACGATACGCTGCGCGACAGTGGCTTTCGACGTCAGGAACGCCCGGGCGATCTCCTCGGTGGTCAGGCCGCCGACCACCCGCAGGGTGAGCGCGATCCGGTTCTCCCGCGACAGCACCGGGTGGGTGGAGATGAAGATCAGCCGCAGCACGTCGTCGTCGATGTGGTCGGGATCCCACGCCGGTTCGTCGAGGTGGTTCTCGAGACTGCGCGCGAGCTGCGCATAGCGGGCGTCGAGGTTGTCCTGCCGCCGCCAGTTGTCAATCGCCTTGCGCTTGGCGACGGTGGTCAGCCAGGCGCCGGGGTTGCGGGGCACACCGGTCGACGGCCACTGCGTGAGCGCGTCGACGACCGCCTCCTGCGCCAGGTCCTCGGCCAGGCCGATATCGCCGACGGCGCGGGTGAGCGTCGCGACGATCTTGGCGGCCTCCATCCGCCACACCGCATCCACGGTCTCGCGCAGGTCGGCATCGGACACGGTTGCCACGCTAGTCACTCCGACTCGGAAGCAAGTGCACTGCAGAAGTGCCCGGCTATGCGCGACAAAGTCGCTGAGGTGTCGCTGAGTGCTTAGATCGTCCGACTGACCAGCGACGTTGTCGCGCACAGCCGGGCAGAATCTCTTGTTCTCCGCTGAGAGGCGTGACTCAGCCGACGCGGCGGTCGGAGCCCTCCCAGAACCGCGCACGTACGGCCTTCTTGTCGGGCTTGCCCAACGCGGTCACCGGCACCGAGTCGACCACGACGACCTGTTTGGGTGAGTGCACCGACCCCTTGCGCTCCTTGACCGCCGCCTGGATCTCCTCGGTCATCTTCGCCACGGCCGCTTCGTCGGTCGGGGCATCGGGACGCAGCACCACAACGGCCGTCACCGCCTCGCCCCACTTCTCGTCCGGAGTGCCGATCACACATACCTGCGCGATCGAGGGATGTTCGGCCACAACGTCTTCCACCTCGCGCGGGAACACGTTGAATCCACCGGTGACGATCATGTCCTTGGTGCGGTCGACGATGTACCAGAAGCCGTCCTCGTCTTCGCGGGCCACGTCGCCGGTGTGCATCCAGCCGTCGCGGAACGTCTCCGCGGTCGCCTCGGGCTTGTTCCAGTAGCCGCCGGACACCAGCGGACCCGAGACACAGATCTCGCCGACCTCGCCCTGGGGTACCTCGTTGCCGTCCTCGTCGAGCAGCGCCGTACGCGCGAAGACCGTCGGGCGTCCGCACGAGGTGAGCCGCTTCTCGTCGTGGTCGCCCTTGGCCAGATACGTGATCACCATGGGCGCTTCGGACTGCCCGTAGTACTGCGCGAAGATCGGGCCGAACCGGCGGATCGCCTCTTTGAGCCGCACCGGGTTCATCGCCGAGGCGCCGTAGTAGACGGTCTCCAGCGACGACAGGTCACGGGTGTGGGAGTCGGGGTGGTCCATCAGCGCGTAGATCATCGACGGCACCAGCATGGTGGCGGTGATCTTCTGTTCCTCGATGGTGCGCAGCACCTCGGCGGGGTCGAACTTGGTCAGCACGACCAGTTCACCGCCCTTGATGATCGTCGGCACGAAGAATGCCGCACCGGCGTGCGACAACGGGGTGCACATCAGGAACTTCGGGTGCTCCGGCCACTCCCACTCGGCGAGCTGGATTGTCGTCATCGTGGTGATCGACTGGACCGTGCCGATCACACCCTTCGGCTTTCCGGTCGTCCCGCCCGTGTAGGCCATGCCCCCGATATGGTCCGGTGGCAGGTCTGCGGCCTTGAGCGGCTTCGGCTCGTACTTGGCGGCCTCGGCTGTGAGATCGACGGCGACCACATCATCTCTGGCGCCCAATGCCTCAGGAACCGGTCCGATGGTCAGGATCTGCTTGAGGCCCGGCACCTTTTCCAGCAGGCCCAGCGCGCGCTCGGTGAACATCGGGTTGGGGTCGATGATCAGCGACGTGACGCCCGCATCGTCGAGGACGTAGGCGTGATCGTCCAGCGAGCCGAGAGGGTGTAGTGCCGTGCGACGGTAGCCCTGCGTCTGCCCGGCGCCGATGATCATCAGCACCTCGGGCCGGTTGAGGGACAGCAGGCCGGTGGCCGATCCGGTCCCCGCGCCCAGCGCCTCGAAGGCCTGGATGTACTGGCTGATGCGTTGTGCCAGCTCGCCGCCGGTCAGCGTGGTGTCGCCGAGGAACAGCACCGGCTTGTCCTTGTTGCGCTTGAGCGCGCCGACGGTCAGGTGCCCGGAGTGGATCGGATGCCGCAGAAGGTCACTCATGGGTTCAGATTAGAACGTGTTACAGAAACGGTGGCAAGGGCCGCTCGATCCGGCTTCACTGGACGGATGCGGCAACAGCTGCGGGCGACGATCCTCGACCTCGCCGGCCGGCGCGGTCCGAGCAAGACGATCTGTCCCTCGGACGCAGCCCGCGCCGTGGGTGGTGACCATTGGCGTGACCTGATGGACGACGCCCGTGCGGTCGCGCGCGACCTCGCTCGCGCAGGCGAGGTGGAGATCACCCAGCGCGGCGAGGCCGTCGATCCGGATGCGGATTGGCGGGGGCCGATCCGCACCCGGATCACCAGGCGGTGACCGTCAGCTCCGCGAGACCCGGTCGGCGTCGGCGCGAGCCTGCGCCGCGATCTTCTCGGCGAGCTCGGCCTTCCACTGGATCTCCTTCTGGACCCATGGATTGTCCTGCGGGAACTCGTCGGTCTCGGAGACGCGGCGCACCTCGAGCTTGACGCCCGGCCCCAGCGGAACCTTCTTGGCCCACTGCTTGGCCTCCTCCTTCGACGACACGTCGAGAATCCAGAAGCCGTTGAACAGCTCCTTGGCCTCGGTGTACGGACCGTCGGTCACCACCGGTGGATCGGAGTCGAAGTCGACGACGAAGCCCTCCTCGGGACCGGTCAGTCCTTCGCCGGCCAGCAGCACACCGGCCTTCATCAGCTCCTCGTTGAAGCGGCCCATCTGCTCGATGATCTGCTCGAAGTCGATCTCCTGCTCGGCCATCAGCGCCTCGGCCTCCGGGGCCGTTCGCATGATCAGCATGTAACGCGCCATTGTCGTGTCTCCTTCTCGTGTGGGGTGAAGGGGCACTTCTTCTTACCGTGGAGTCTGTCCTGAAGTGCCCTCATCACCACGTCGATCGGCCGCCGCGGAAATCGACATCGCCTCCAGAAAATCTTTCGCCGGTGGGAGAAGTTAACGGCGCACAGGCGGCCGAGCATGGTAGATCACCGCGGCGCAATCTGCGGCCGAATGCGCAGAACCAGGCAGGCACGGGCGCGGGCCGATTCCGGACACCGGCACCCCAGCAGATAAGTTAATGAATATTCTGCAAACGCTTGACGGGTCGAAGGCCCGACCATAGCGTGACGGCCCAGATGGGACCGCACCGCCGGTCCTGGGACGCCGAACTCATGGGGGAGGGACGTGACCGCATCGGTTGAGCCCGACCCGCGCCGCGGAGACGGCGTCGACGCCATCGCCGACTGGAGTACCGGCTACGTCAGACGACATCCGCTGGCGTCCCTGTCGACGGTCGGCGACCAGTTCGTGCTGGCGGTCCGGACGATGCAATACCTCTTCATCGATCTGTTCACCGGTCGATTCCAATGGCAGGAGTTCATCCGGCAGGGCGCGTTCATGGCCGGCACGGCCGTCCTGCCCACCGTCCTGGTGGCGCTGCCCATCGGGGTCACCCTGTCGATCCAGTTCGCACTGCTGGCCGGACAGGTCGGAGCCACCTCGCTCGCGGGTGCGGCGAGCGGACTGGCGGTCATCCGCCAGGCGGCGTCGCTGACCGCCGCGATCCTGATGGCGGCCGCCGTGGGATCGGCGATCACCGCCGATCTCGGATCGCGCAAGATGCGCGAGGAGACCGACGCCATGGAGGTGATGGGCGTCTCGGTGATCCGCCGCCTGGTCGTCCCGCGCTTCGCCGCGGCGATCATGATCGGTGTCGCGCTCACCGGCGTGGTCTGTTTCGTGGGCTTCCTCGCCAGCTACCTGTTCAACGTCTACTTCCAGAACGGCGCCCCCGGCAGCTTCGTCGCCACCTTCGCCTCGTTCGCCACCACCGGTGACCTCATCGTCGCTCTGGTCAAGGCCGTCATCTTCGGCGCGATCGTCGCCGTGGTGGCGTGCCAGAAGGGACTGTCGACCAAGGGCGGTCCCACCGGGGTAGCGAACTCCGTCAACGCGGCGGTCGTCGAGTCGATCCTGGTGCTGATGGTCGTGAACGTCGCGATCAGCCAGCTCTACATCATGCTGTTCCCCCGGGTCGGTCTCTGACCATGGCCACCTCGACGTACTCACCGGCGGTCATCCGCGGAATGCGGCGGGTGTACCGCGGCGCCACCGCGCCGATGGTGCGGCTCGGCCACATGCTGGTGTTCTTCGTCCGCGCGCTGGCCGGAATCCCGGTCGCGTTCCGGCACTATCGCAGCGAGTTCGTCCGGCTGCTCTCCGACATCGCCTGGGGGAACGGCTCTCTGGTCGTCGGCGGCGGAACCGCCGGGGTGGCGGTGGTGCTCGGCATCACCGTCGGTGCGTTGGTCGGGATCGAGGGTTACAACTTCCTCGACCTGCTCGGGCTCGGGCCGGCCACCGGGATCATCTCGTCGTTGGTCAACACCAGAGAGCTCGCGCCGATCGCCGCGTCGCTGGCGTTCGCCACCCAGGCCGGGTGCCGGTTCACCGCACAACTCGGGTCGATGCGCATCGCCGAGGAGATCGATGCACTGGAATCCCTTGGTATCCGCCCGATTCCCTATCTGGTGACGACGCGGCTGATGGCGTCGGTGATCGCCGTCATCCCGCTCTACGTGGTCTGCCTGGCGGTCAGCTACCTGACCACCCAGCTCGTCGTCCAGATCATCAGTGGTGGTTCGACGGGCTCCTACCTGCACTACTTCACCTTGATGCTGGCCGGGCAGGACATCCTGTACTCGGTGTTCAAGACGGTGATCTTCGTGTGGATCGCCTCGACGGTGCAGTGCTACTACGGCTTCTACGCCACCGGCGGTCCGGTCGGGGTCGGGGTCGCCGCGGGTCATGCGATGCGGGCCAGCATCACCGTCGTGATCATGGTGAACATGCTGCTCACGATGGCGCTGTGGTCGGTCGACTCGGGCGCGAGGTTCGGGGGCTGAGTGGCGAATTCCTTTGAACTGGACGGGCGTGGGCCCACCGACCGGCAACTGCTCGGGTGCGGTGCGGCGTTGCTGGCCATCGCGACGCTGGTCACCGCGACACTGCTGGTCAAGTCGACCGGGCGCCTCGACCCCTACGTGCGGGTGGTCGCCGCCATGGTCAACGTCGGCGACGGCCTGCCGCAACGCTCCGACGTCAAGTACCACGGTGTGCTGGTCGGCGTCGTCGACAGCGTTACGCCCGCCGAGCACGGCGACCCGAACTTCGTGCACATCGACCTGGACCCGCACTATGCCAAGTCGATTCCGGCCGGAGTGACCGCACGGGTGGTGCCCAGCAACGTGTTCGCGGTGTCGTCGGTGCAACTGGTCGATCGCGGCGCCGGCCCGGCGATCCAGGAGGGCGCGCTGATCCCGGAGGACACCGAACTGCCGACGGTGCTGTTCCAGACCACGATCAGCAAGCTGCGCGACATCCTCGCCGCGACCGGGCGGGGCCGTGAGGACAAAACGGTCGGCATCCTCGCCGCGGTCAACGCCGCCACCGAGGATCGGCGCACCGAACTGCTCACCGCCGGTGCGCAATTGAACCGCATGGTCGACGAACTCGACCGCATCGTGGCCACTGACCCCGGACCGACCACGGTGTCGGCGCTCGTCGACGCGACGCGGGGTCTGCAGCAGACCGCCCCGGAGCTCGTCGACGCACTGCACCAGGCGGTGCAACCGATGCAGACGCTCGTCGAGCAGGACGCGCAACTCACCGCACTCGTCAACGGCGGCATCAACACCGTGGACACCACCCACACCGCTCTGACGAACCACACCGACCGGCTGGTGAAGATCACCTCCGAGCTGACGCCCGTGCTGGGCAGCCTCGCCGACACGTCGCGGCACTGGGTGCCGGCGTTCGAGAAGCTGAATCAGCTGTCGGACAAGTTCTTCGACGAGGTGTGGATCCACGACAGCGACATCGGCAACATGCGGGTGAATCTGTCGTTCACGCCGACCTACAGCTACACCCGGGCCGACTGCCCCCAGTACGCCGGCCTCAAGGGGCCGAGCTGTTACACGGCGCCGCTGGTGCCCACCCGCCCGGAGCTGCCCGATGTGCTGTTGCCGCAGAACTATCAGCCGCCCAAGGATCTCGCGCCCCCGGCCGGCACCGAGGTCGGACCGAACGGCAACCTGATCGCGGTGGGTCCGCCGCTGGTGAACCCGTATCCCAGTCTGGCGGATCCGAATCCGCCGTTGCCGCCGTGGATGCCTCCGTCGCCCCCGGTGCCCGGCACCGCCAATCCCGATCTGATCCCGACCATTCCGCCTGCGGTGCCGTTGTCACCCGCGGCGCCGGTGGCGCCGAAACCGTGGGATCCGCCGCCGCCGCCGACGGCGGCGCCGGCGGCCTTTGGCGGGAACGTGGGACCCGTCGGCAGCCGTCACGAACGCGACCAGCTCGGCGTCATCACCGGTCAACCGGCGACAGTGGCCACCCAGCTGCTACTCGGTCCGGTGGCACGGGGCACGACGGTGTCGACGGCCGCAGCCGTCAGTGAGGAGTCTCGATGAGCTACCGCGGCGCCCTGGCCGGGTTGTCGATCTTCATGGTCGTCGCCATCACCCTGACATGGCTGGTGTACGTGACGCTGCGGCGCGACGTCGCGGGGTCGACCCAGTCGTACGCGGCGATGTTCAGCGATGTGTTCGGCCTGCGCGAGGGTGACGACGTGCGGATGGCCGGTGTCCGGGTCGGCCGGGTCGAAACCATCGAGCTCCAGGGCGATCTGGCGAAAGTGTCGTTCGTGGTGCAGAACGATCAGCAGTTGCTCGGCACCACCGTCGCATCGGTCACCTACCAGAACATCGTCGGCCAGCGGTATCTCGGCCTGTCCCTCGGCCGGACGGGTGAACCCGGGGTGCTGCGCCCGGGCAGCGTCATCCCGCTGGAGCGCTCCGACCCGTCCTTCGACGTGACGACGCTGCTCAACGGATACGAGCCGCTGTTCAGCCTGCTCGATCCCCGCGCCGCCGACAACCTCACCAAGGGTGTCATCCAGTCACTACAGGGCGACGACGCGTCGATCACCGCACTGGTCGATCAGACCTCCGAGTTGACCGAATCCTTCGCCGGCCGCGACGAGGAGCTGGGCACCGTGATCACCGATCTGAACACGGTGATGTCCAACCTCGCCCGGCACAACAACAGCCTCGACCAGGTGCTCACCCAGGTGCAGTCGGCGGTGACGACGCTCGACGCCAGACGCCCGGAGCTGGTGGAGTCGACCGGATCGATGGCCCGGGTGGTGCGCCAGCTGTCGGCGATCGCCGACGAGGTGGACCCGGCGCTCGACGAACTGATAACCCGCGAGCCGGGATTCGCCCAGCACATGGTGGGCATCGAACCGCAGATCGCGTTTGCGGGCGCCAATCTGCCATTGCTGCTCAAGGGATTTGCCCGCCTCACCAACGAGGGCGCCTACGCCAACGCCTACGCGTGCGACCTCAACGCCACCGGGTTCTTCCCGGGGCTCAACGACGTCACGCCGATCATCGTCGACGCGGCCACGCCCGGGAACGACGCCAAGTACACCCCCAAGTGCAGGAACATGGCCAATGGCTGAGTCGAAGATGACGTCGAAGAAGAACCGCTCACGGCGGCCGCTGGAGGACCGCAACAAGGTGTGGCTCGGGGTCATCGCCGTCGGCGTCGTGGTGGTGCTGATCGGGGCACTGCTGTCGGTGAAGGTCGCCGACGTGGGTTATCGCACGGTCACCGCCCAATTCGCCCAGGCGGCCGCGCTGCGGCCGGGAAACCCGGTCACCGTCGCCGGAATCCCGGTCGGCGAGGTGCTGAGCATGAAACTGGCCGGCGATCACGTGGAGGCTCAACTCAAGGTCCAGAACGACGTCGCTCTCGGCGAGGACTCCCGGGCCGTCATCAAGGTCACCACGATCCTCGGCTCGCGCTATCTGGCCCTGCAGCCGGCAGGCGGCGGTTCACTGCCCGACGACACCTTCGACCTGTCCCGCACCGAGGTCCCCTACGATCTGCAGGAAGCGCTGACCGACGTGACGACCACCTACGAGCAGGTCGATTCGGACCGGTTCGCCGAGACGCTCAGTATCCTCGGCCGGCAGCTGGAGACCCTGCCGCCGGTCGTTCCGCAGGCGCTCGAGAACACCCGCACGCTGTCAGCCATCATCTCCACCCGCCGCGACCAGCTCGGCTCGCTGTTGGAGACCACCGAGATGGTCAGCAACACGCTGCGGCGCCAGCAGTCCAACATCGCCAGCATGGTGCGGCAGGGCAACGATCTTCTCGGCGAGTTCGTGATGCGCCGGGCGTCGTTCCACTCGATGCTGGCCGCGATCACCAACCTCGTGCAGCGACTGAGCGATGTCGTCATCGACGACCGCCCCGAGCTGGAGGCACTGCTGGTCAACATCCGAAAGCTCTCGGACATGCTGGCTCAGCACGACGACCTGCTTCGCAGCAACCTGCAGGCCGGGCCGGTCGCGCTGCGCGGCCTGGCCAACGCCACCGGATCGGGGAACGCGGTCGACTTCAACGCGGCCAACGGACTGCTGGTCGATTCGTGGATGTGTGCGATCAGTGGCCGCGCCAAGCAGTTCGGGATGATCGAGTACTTCAAGGACTGCAAATGAGCGGGCGGGCGAAGGTCATCTCGGCGATCGCCGTGGTCGTGGTGCTGGCGGCGGTGGTCGCCAGCGCCGGCTGGTACATGGTCGCCGACAAGCTGGACAAGATCTCGGTCACCGCGCAGTTCGACAGCGCGGCGGGACTCTACGAGGGCAATACCGTTGCGGTGCTGGGTATGCCGGTGGGCGAGGTCACCAAGATCGTGGCCAAGGGCGGCTACGTGGAGGTCGAGTTCACCGTCGACAGTGACGTTCGGGTGCCGGCCGACGTGCAGGCGGTGACCATCTCGAACTCGATCCTGACCGACAGGCAGATCGAACTCACCCCGGCCTACCGGGATGGACCGACGCTGCAGAACCGCGACACCATCGGATTGAACCGCACCAGGACCCCGGTGGAGTTCGCCCGGGTGCTCGACGTACTCGACAAGCTGTCCACCTCGCTGCGCGGCGACGGCCGGGGCGACGGTCCGATCGCCGACGTGGTCGACGCCAGCGCCGAGATCGCCGACGGCAATGGCCAGGCGATGAAGGACGCGCTCGGCGAGTTGTCGAACGCGCTGCGGTTGAGCTCCGACCGCGGCCAGGTGACCCGCGATCAGCTGACCGGCATCATCCGCAACATCAGCACGCTGTTCACCGCGGCCGCTGACAACGACGCCACGCTGCGTGAATTCGGTTCCAGTGTCCGGCAGCTCAGCCAGGTGCTGGCCGACGAGAACTTCGGGTCGGGGACGACGGGCCGCAAGATCAACGACGTGGTGGATCAACTGGGCCAGGTGCTCGACACCCACCGCGACGCGGTCAAGCAGATCGTCGCCAACGGCGATACGACGCTGACCACGACCGTGGACCATCAGCGCGACCTTGCCGAGTTCCTCGACCTGACGCCGATGACGCTGGACAACATCTACAACGCGATCGACCGCACCAACGGATCGGTGCGCGTACACGTGCTCACCGACAAGGTGTTGTTCGACACCCAGACGGTCAAAGAGATGTGCAACATGATGGGTCTGCGGCAACTGGGTTGCAGCACCGGCACCTTGGAGGATTTCGGCCCCGACTTCGGCTTGAGCTACGTCCTGGACGGCCTCGCAGCGATGGGGCAGAAGTGAAAGCCCGCCAGCTGAGGTCGGTGCTGGCAGCCGCAGTCGTCAGCGTCGTGTCGGTGTCGGCCTGCGCCACCGAAGGCCTTGCCAGCCTGCCGCTTCCGGCGCCGGGCGGCGGCGGGGACGGGTACACCCTGACCGCGGTCTTCTCCAATGCCTTGAATCTGCCCGCGATGGCGAAGGTGAGGCTCGCGGGCGCCGATATCGGCCAGATGGAGTCCATGCAGGCACGCGATTACACCGCAGTCACCACGCTGCGCATCAGAGACGGCGTACAGCTACCCGAAGGCAGTACCGCCGAGCTGCGGTCGGCGACCCCGCTGGGCGACGTCTTCGTGGCGATCAAACCGCCGGCCCAGCCTGGGCCTGGAACTCGGATGCTCGGCGACGGTGACACCATCGGCATCGAATCCACCACTGCCGCAGCGACCGTCGAGTCGGTGCTGAGCTCGGCGGCGATCCTGGTCAACGGCGGGGCGGTACGCAATTTCACCAACATCATCAACGGGCTGGGCCGCGCGACGGGCGACCAGGGTCAGGCTTTCGGCGACCTGATCGGCAAGACCAACCGCACACTCGGCACGCTCAACCGTCGTTCCGAGGAGATCTCGACGGCGATGACCGAGACGTCCCGGCTGGTGGGTCAACTCGAAGCCAAGAATCAAGCCCTCGGCGAGGTGATGGACGCCGCGGGACCCGCCACCGACACCCTGGCTGCCCACACCGAACAGATCGCCGATCTGGTGGTCGAGCTCGGCGACACGTCCGGGCAGCTACGGAAGTTCCCGTCCATCGCGGGCACCGACACCAGCGGGCGCAGCGTCATCGCCGACGCGAACACCATCGCCGGCGCCTGGAACGACGTGGCCCTGACTCCCGACGCCACCCTGTACGCGCTGAACCGGTTGATGCCGCCGTTCGTCAAATCGACCACCGGCAACGCGATCGCGGTGCGCGCCAGCATCGACAGGTTGATCCTCGGGTCGATACCGGACATCGGGTTCACCGGTGACCGGGGTCTGCACGGACCCAAGCGCTACAACTGGCACCAGCTCGTCGGATCCCTGCAGTACACGCTGTTCCGGCTGCAGGAACGGATCGTGGGTCGGGGCACCGGGGTGCCGCAGCTGCCGGTCATCCCCAGCCCCACCGAACCGGGGCAGACCGTGACGGTTCCCGGGACGGTGGGCCCACCCCCGCCGCCCCCGCCGGGTGCGATCGGGCCTGCCCCACCGGCTTCGGTGTGGACCCCGCCGCCGACGCCCGCGGTGCAGTCACCCCCTGGCCCGGGACTGCCTGCGCCGCCGGGACCACCGCCCGCGCCGCCGGCACCCGCGCCGCTGCTGCCGGCGGAGGCACCGCGATGATCCGTACGATCGCCGACCGCATCGTCTCAGGAGTCCGGGCCGGGCACCGCCGCCGGGCGTGGTTGTCCGCAGGCGCTCTGGTGCTGACCTTCGTCGTCGCGTCGGCGTACCTGTTCCTCGGTGCGCTGCAGGTCAATCCGGTGGCATCGAGCTACCGGGTGACGGTCGCGCTGCCGGAATCCGCCGGACTGCTGCCGAACCAGAACGTCACCCAGCGCGGTGTGCCGATCGGGCGGGTCGAAAGGCTCGACCTCACGCCGGACGGCGTGAACGCCGTGGTGTCCGTCGATTCGACGGTCAGGGTTCCGGCGGCCAGCCAGGTCCGGGTGTCGGGGCTGTCGCCGGCCGGTGAGCAGTACATCGACTTCGTCCCCGACAGCGGGGAAGGGCCCTATCTCGAGGACGGAAGCGTGGTCGCGCAGCGCGACACCACCGTTCCGGTGAGCCTGGCCGATCTCCTCGCCAACGCGGACGGCGCACTGGCACAGGTGAACACCGCCAAACTCGAGCTCATCAAGAAGGAGCTCAGCATGAGCGAGGCCGGCCCGCAGAAGCTCGCCGACGTCATCGACGGGGGCACCTTCCTGCTCTCGACCCTGGACTCGGTGCTCCCGGAGACCACCAGCGTGTTGCGCACCAGCCGGGTGGTGCTGACGCTGGCGGCCGACAAGAACGAGGGGATCGGGGTGGCCTCGGACAATCTCGGCGAGACGTTCACAGGCGTGAACAGGATGCGCGAGGGATTCCGCAGGCTCACCGAACGGACCCCAGGCACATTGACATCGGTGGACAACCTGTTCGCCGACAACTCCGAGACGATGGTGCAGCTGCTCGGCAGTCTGACCACCACGTCGCAGCTGCTCTATCTGCGGGTGCCGGCACTGCACGCGCTGTTCCCCGACTACCGGACCTCGGTGCTGGACGCCATCGGCAGCGTCATGCACGACAACGGGCTCTGGGCGACCGGCGACATCTACCCGCGGTACACCTGCGACTACGGCACCCCGCGTCGGCCACCGTCGTCGGCCGACTATCCGGAGCCCTACATGTACACCTATTGCCGCGACGATCACCCCGGTGTCCTGGTTCGCGGCGCGAAGAACGCGCCCCGGCCGGCCGGCGACGACACCGCAGGCCCACCGCTCGGCGCCGACCTCGGTCGCACCACCGATCCGACCCCACGGGGCCGCTACACCATTCCCACCGAATACGGCGGTCCCACACTGCCGATCGAGCCACCGAGATGAACCACCTCGACACGAGAGTCACCATGAGATGGAATTGACCGCCATGACCGACAAGGATCTCGCCGACGAGAAGCCCGACGCCGGCCCTGACACGGACGTCGACAGCGTCACCGAATCCGACAGCGCCAGCGAATCCGACGGGAGCGCCGACACCGACGAGTCCGGCGACGACACCGAAACCCCAGCGGCGGCGCGGCCATCGTGGCGACGGCGCGCGCTGGTCGCGGCGGTGGCGGTGCTGATCGTCGGCAGCCTCGCGGCAGCGGCCTTCCTCGGCTGGCAGCTGTGGCAGCAACGCCAGGTCACCCACGCCGCTGACGCGGCACAGGAGGCGGCGGTCGGCTACGCGCAGATCCTCACCAGCATCGACTCGGCGAAGGTGGACGAGAACTTCGATCAGGTGCTCGACGGCGCCACCGGCGAGTTCAAGGACATGTACTCCCAGTCCAGCGTCGAGTTGCGGCAGCTGCTCATCGACAACAAGGCCTCTGCGCGCGGTGTGGTCGTGGACTCGGCCGTGCAGTCGGCGACCAAGGACAAGGTGGTCGTGCTGTTGTTCGTCGACCAGTCGGTCTCCAACACCGCGGTTCCCGATCCACGCATCGACCGCAGCCGCATCAAGATGACCATGGAGTACGTCGACGGGCGTTGGCGGGCAAGCAAAGTCGAGCTGCCGTGAGGTTCGTGACGCCATGAGGTGCATCGGTGTCATCGCCGCGTGCGCGCTCATCGCCGGCGCTGTGAACGGGCTGCCGGTCGCCGCCGCATCGGCGGACACCTTCTGCGCCGAGCTCGGCGGGGCCTGGGACGGGCAGTTTTGCCGGACCTCGGTGCACTCGGAACGCAATGCGGTGCGCGACATCAAGGTGGCCCTGCCGGCCGCGTTCATCGACGACGCGGTGGCCGGACCGGTCGTCCGGGACTACCTGCGGACGCTCGTGAGCAACTGGCGGAACGTGGGCGAGAAAATGGTGGCCGACAGCTTCGGTGAGGGCAACTATCAGACCTTCCGGCACGGTCCCGCGTCGACACTGGTCTACCGCGAGACCTACCACGCCGACGGCCCCGACTTCAACAACGCCTACCGCACCTTCACCTTCGCCGACGGACGTCAGCTGCAGCTGGCCGATCTCATGAAGCCGGGCGTCGATCCGCTCGTCGCGATTCCGCCGCTGGCCGAGCCGTACGTCAGACAGGCGCTGGATGTGGCTAGGCCACAACACCATCCGGGAACCTACCCGTTCGTCCCGGACCGCTGGACGCCGGACAAGGTGTACTCGGGCGGATACAAGGCGTGGGCGCTGACCCCCGGCGAGCTGGTGCTCTACATGCCGGACTACCCGGTGGGACGCGACTCTCCGACCAACTACACCCCCGGAGTCATGCAGTGGTCGATGGACGGCGGGACGGTGCAAGCCCGCATCCCGCTGGCCGCGCTCGCTCCGGTCCTGCGCCCCGAGTTCGGCGGAGCCTGACCATGTTCGGGTCCGCGGTGCGCGTCGCGGTGATACTGGCCGGGCTGGCGCTCGCACCGCCGATCGGACTGCCGGTCGCTGCGGCCGAGCCCGATCAGCAACCCGGCACACCGTCGCTGCCGGTGTTCGTCCCGTATCCCTCGAACTGGCAGCCGAACTACACGGTGTTCCCGTACAACCTGTGGCAGAACCGGGTGACGCCCGAACAGCTCACCGCGCAGCGTGAGTCCTGCCAGTGGATCAACGCCCAGTACGACGTGCTGATGAGCCAGGCTCTTGGGTTCCAGCGTTTCCTCGGTGACCGCCGCGACGACTGGTCGGCGCCCGGGGTGCGGGAAGCGGCGGGCGTCGTCGCCGCCAACCTCGACCAGTCCGCGGCGTTCCTGCAGCCGCGGGCCGACACCCTCTACATCGTGAACTACCCGGACCAGAGCGAGTATTCGCCGCTGTTCCACGGTGATTCGATCTACCGGCTGTGGTACCAGCTGACCCAGATCAGCGACAAGATCAAGCGCGAGGTTCCGGCCGGGCAGATCAACGCGAACGTCGCGACCGCGCACGTGTACGGCGGCGCGATCCGCGGATCCGGGGTCTGCAACGGCGCATGACCGAGCCGACCGGCGTGTCGTGGACACCGACACACCGCAGCCGACTGTGTGCGTCGGCATACTCAGGCCATGCAACCGAACTCGGCTGACCTGGTTCTCATCGGCACCGTACTCACCGTCGACGCCGCGGCGCCGGACGCGCAGGCGGTGGCCGTGCGCGACGGGCGCATCGTCGCCGTCGGCGACCGCGCAGAGGTCGAGCAGTGGATCGGTGACGGCACCGAGGTGATCGACCTCGCAGACGGCTGCGTCATGCCCGGGTTCGTCGAGGCGCACGGACATCCGCTGATGGAGGCCGTGGTGCTCGCCGATCGCATCGTCGACATTCGGCCCGTCATCATGCGCGACGCTGACGAGGTGCTGGCCGCGATCCGCAACGAAATCTCGGTCAGAGGCAAGGACGGGGCCTATCTCAACGGCTGGGATCCGCTGCTCCAGGAGGGGCTGCCCGAGCCGACGCTCGCGTGGCTCGACGCCGAGGCGCCCGACACCCTGCTGGTGATCATCCACAATTCGGGCCACAAGGCCTACTTCAACTCCGCAGCGGCCAAAGCCCTCGGCCTCACCCGGGACACTCCGGACCCCAAGGGCGCCAGGTACGGCCGCGACGAGAACGGTGACCTCGACGGGACCGCAGAGGAGACCGGGGCGGTGTTCTCGCTGATCGGCGGGGCCGTCGACCCGGCCGGCTATCCGGCGATGCTGCTCGCCGAGTGTGCACGGCTCAACCGTGCCGGCCTCACCACGTGTTCGGAGATGGCCTTCGATCCGATGTTCCGTCCGGTGCTGGACGCGCTGCGATCGGAAGTGACCGTGCGGCTGCGCACCTACGAGATGTCCACGGCACAGATGTCGACCACCGAGGTGCTCGACAACGGCGACGACATGGTGCGGCAGGTGGGCATCAAGATCTGGGTGGACGGATCACCGTGGGTGGGCAACATCGACCTGAGCTTCCCGTATCTCGACACGCCCGCCACCAGGACGATCGGCGTGACGCCCGGATCGTGCGGCCACGCCAACTACACCCGCGAGCAGCTGGAGGAGATCGTCGCCGCCTACTACCCGCTGGGCTGGCAGATGGCGTGTCATGTGCACGGGGACAAGGGTGTCGACACCATCCTCGACGTGTACGAGCAGGCCCTGGCGAAGCATCCCCGCGACGACCATCGGCTCCGGCTCGAACACGTCGGCGCCATCACCGATGCGCAACTGCAGCGCGCCCACGAACTCGGCGTCACGTGCAGCATCTTCGTCGACCAGATCCACTACTGGGGAGACGTGATCGTGGACGGGCTGTTCGGAGAGGAGCGCGGGAGCCGCTGGATGCCGTGCGGTTCGGCCGTCGCGACCGGAATGCGCATCTCGCTGCACAACGATCCGCCGGTCACCCCCGAGGAGCCGCTGCGCAACATCAGCGTCGCGGTGACGCGTACGGCGCCGAGCGGGCGAGTGCTGGGACCCGAGGAGCGGCTGACGGTTGATCAGGCCATTCGCGCCCAGACCATCGACGCCGCATGGCAATTGCACTCCGACGACGTCATCGGTTCACTCGAGGTGGGCAAGTACGCGGACATGGTGGTGCTGTCCGCCGACCCCCGCACCGTGCCCCCGCAGGACATCGCCGGGCTCGAGATCCGTGCGACATACCTCGCGGGACGCCGCGTTCACACCAACGCCAGTTGACAACACGTGTTGTCGTGGCAGGCTCAGCGTATGGCTGAGCTGCCCGACTCCACCTTCCTCGACGATCGCCTCGCGCACTGGGCGCACACCACGCCGGATGGCGAGGCGATCGTCTACCTGGACCGGTCGTGGACGTGGAGTCAGTGGGAGGATCGCGTCCGCAGGCTCGCCGGCGCGCTGACCGACTACGGGGTGCAGCGCGGCGACGTGGTGGCGTTTCTGGACAAGAACCACCCGGCCTGTGTCGAACTGACGTTGGCCGCGGCGTCGCTCGGCGTGGCGAACGCGGTCGTCAACTTTCGGCTCGCCGGCGACGAACTCGATTACGTCCTCAACGACAGCGGCGCCAAGGTGCTCATCGTGGGACGCGAGCTGCGGAGCTCCATCGACCGCATCCGCGATCGCCTCGACCACGTGGAACATGTCGTCGAGGTGACACCCGACGGCGGCGACGGCGACGACTACGAGGCGCTGCTGGCCGGGGCGACACCTGTCGGCCGCCACGGCGACGTCCGCGGCGACGACGTCTGCATCCTGATGTACTCATCGGGGACCACCGGGCGGCCCAAGGGTGTCGAGCTGACGCAGGCCAACCTCATCGCACACACCCTCAACGCGCACGACGGCTGGGCGTTCGACGATGGCGACAAGAACATGGTGTCCATGCCGCTGTTCCACGTGGGCGGATCGTCGTACGTACAGTTCGGGATTCACGACGGCGTACCCAGCGTGATGACGCGCGAGGTCGACGGCGCCGCGCTGGCCGACGCGATCCTCAAGGGCGCCAATCGCACCTTCCTGGTACCCGCGGTGCTGGCGAAGGTGCTCGAGGCCGGCCCGGATGCGGTGAAGCTGTTCGGCGCACTGAAGACGTTCTGCTACGGCGCATCCCCAATGCCGCTGCCGTTGCTTCGTCAGGCCCTCGAGGCGTGGCCGGATACCGATTTCATCCAGGTGTACGGATTGACCGAGGTGTGCGGCGTGATCAGCCACCTGATGCCAGAGGCCCACCGGGACGCCGAGCACCCCGAGCGCCTCGTCAGCGCGGGCCGGCTCATCCCGAACGCGGAGCTGCGCGTCGTCGACCCCGACACCCTCGAGGATGTCGCCGACGGCGAGCAGGGCGAATTGTGGTTCCGCACTCCGCAGTTGATGAAGGGCTACCACAACAAAGCCGAGGCGACCGCCGAGTCGATCACCGAGGACGGCTGGTTCCGCACCGGCGACGTCGGCCGACTCGACGCTGACGGGTTCCTGTTCGTCGAAGACCGGCTCAAGGACATGATCATCTCCGGTGGGGAGAACGTGTACTCCATCGAGGTCGAACGGGTGCTCGCCGAGCACGAGGCGGTGACCGAGGTGGCCGTCATCGGCGTACCTGACGAGAAGTGGGGCGAGGCGGTGAAAGCCGTGGTGGCGATCGAGGGTTCGGCAACCGAGGAGGATCTGATCGCCTGGTGCCGCGAGCGCCTGGCCAGGTACAAGTGCCCACGCTCGATAGACATCGTCGACGAGCTGCCGCGCAACCCCACGGGCAAGATCCTCAAGAAGGATCTACGTAAACCGTTCTGGGAGGGTCGCGATCGCGCCACGGTCTGAACCACCCGATCTGGACGACGTGCTCGAGCGCCTGCACGTCGTGGCGTTACCCATGCGGGTCCGTTTCCGCGGCATCACCGTCCGTGAGGTCGCGCTGATCGAGGGCCCCGCTGGCTGGGGCGAGTTCGGCGCATTCGGTGAGTACGAGCCACCCGAGGCGTCGGCGTGGCTGGCGTCGGCGTTGGAGGCCGCCTACGGCGCGACACCCGCGCTGCGGCGGCACCGCATTCCGATCAACGCGACCGTGCCGGCGGTTGAGGCCGCCCGGGTTGCCGAGGTGCTCAGCCGGTTTCCCGGCGCCCGCACGGCGAAGGTGAAGGTGGCCGAACCGGGGCAGACCCTCGCCGACGACGTCGCCCGGGTCAACGCGGTGCGCGCCTCGGTGCCCACCGTGCGCGTCGATGCGAACGGCGGCTGGAGCGTCGACGAGGCAGTGGCGGCCGCCGCCGCCCTCACCGCGGACGGTCCGCTCGAATACCTCGAACAGCCCTGCGCCACCGTCGCCGAACTCGCTGAGCTGCGCCGCCGCATCGACGTGCCGATCGCCGCGGACGAGAGCATCCGCAAGGCGGAGGATCCGTTGCACGTGGTGCGCGCGAAGGCCGCCGACGTGGCAGTGGTCAAGGTCGCCCCGCTCGGCGGCATCGGCCGGCTGCTGGCGATCACCGCGCAGATCGACATCCCCGTCGTCGTCTCCAGCGCACTGGACTCGGCCGTCGGGATCTCCCGCGGCCTGTTGGCCGCAGCGGCGCTACCGCGGCTGGATCACGCATGCGGGCTCGGCACCGGCGGCCTGTTCGTCGAGGACGTGGCCGAGCCCGTGGTTCCGGTCGACGGACACCTTCCTGCGGTGGCGGTGGTCCCCGACCCCGCGCGGCTCGCGGCGCTGGCCGCACCGCCCGAGCGGCGCACATGGTGGATGGACCGCATCGCCGCCTGCCTGCCGTTGACATGTTGACACAAAGGAATAGTCTTTGTGTCAACGACGACGCCAGGAGGCGGTATGGCCGGAGCGGTGCGCCCGAAGGTAATGGCGGAGTTCCGTAAGCACAGCGGCAGCGTGCTCGGCGGATTCTTCGGCGCCGCCGCTTTCGACGAGGTCGCCCTGGTGCCGGTGGCGGCCGCGGTCGACAAGACCGGCCGATTCGCCGAGAATTTCGCCGATCGCGGTGTGCGCAGCGGCTTCTCGGCGCTCCTGGCGATCTGGGGTGATGCCCAGGATCGCGTCGCCGAGGCGGACCGGCTCAAGCTGATGCACCGCGAGGTCCGCGGCCGCGGCTCGGGTGACTTCGCCGACGTACGCTACAGCGCGCTGGATCCGCGACTGTGGAACTGGATCGCGGTCAGCGGCATCTTCGTCGTGCTGCGGTCGTTCACCCCGTGCACCGGCACCGAACTGTCCGACGCCGAACGCGACGCCGCGTACGCCCAACTGCTCGAGTCGTTCCGCGCGCTGGAACTGCCGGGCCGCAGCGCCGGGCTGCCAGAGACGTACGCCGAGGCCGCCGCCTACTACGACGCGATGGTCGAATCGGATCTGCAGGCCAACCCGTTCCTGCAGCGGGTGACCGCGGACCTCACACGGCTTCCGCTGCCGACACTGGTGCTGCCGGAGCTGGTGCGCCGAATACTGACCCCACCGTGGGTGCTGATGCGGCCGGTGGCCGGTCGCGTGGTGAAGGTGTGCTCGTTCGGCATCATGCACCCCGGTGTGCGGGAGCTGACCGGATTCCGGTGGAGCGACCGCCACGATCGCGAATTCGAGTTCTACTCTCGGCTGCTCCAGCTGGCCTGGCGTGTGCTGCCCGACCGCGTGCTGCTGATTCCGCTGGCCCGCAACCGCATCGAATACGAGAAGCTGGTGCGGTTGCATCGTTCGGTGGCCCTCGACTCGTTCGCGCCGCCGGTCGGCTGTCCGGCTCGCTGATTTAGGCTGGCCGCATGCGCCGGCTCCGCACCAATGCCAGCCGCACCGAACAGGAGGCGGCCATCCTCAAGGCTGCCGCCGAGGAGGTCGCCCTCGTCGGTGTGGGCCGGCTGAGTATGGACGTGGTGGCGCGCCAGGCCGGGGTCAGCCGCAGCACCCTGTACCGCCGATTCCCGAGCCGAGACGCGCTCGTCACCGAATTGGGCCGTCACACCTTCGAATTGGCGATGACGCGGCTGCAGATGGTCGCCGTCGATTCCGGCCCGCGAGAAGCTGCGGTGGCGGCGTTCCGCGAAGGCGTCCGGCTACTGACCGGTGAGCCGGTGATGCGGCGGTTCCTGCAACTCGACGGTGACTTCACCGCCATGACGGGGATGTTCGACGAGGCGCGGACATTTCTGACCAGCGCGGGGACCGCGATGGCCAAGGCCCTGCGGGCTGCGGGGGCCACCATGTCCGACGCCGATCTGCTCGCGGTGTGCGAACTGCACATCCGGCTGGCGGCCTCGTTGGTCCAGGTCACCACCGACGTCCTCGACGTCACCGACGACGATGCGGTCACCGCCTACGCGCGCACCCACCTCGCACCGCTGGTGCACTGATCAGTACATGCAGACGTCGGCGAACAGCAGCGCAGGCCAGCCGGCCACCAGAACGCCGAACGACAGCAGCTGATCGCGACTGCCGTAGAGGGTCTGCATGTGCTGGAGGAGTTCGGCGTGCATGCCGACCACGACGGCGCCGATCAGGAAGTAGGGGATCGACGCCCAGATCGCCGCTTCGAGAAGCGATCCGATCGCGACTTCGCGGTCGAGAATCCGGCGCAACCGTCGCATCATCGGGCCCCTTCCATCGGCACAAGTTAACAGCCATGCGCTGCCGATGCGCGAGGTTCGCACCTGCCCGGGGATGGTGCGTGGTGGTGTGCGACAGCATCGCATGCGCTAACATCGGCGGCTGAGTGCGGCAGTGGTGGCCGGACGCCGGGTTCTGGACCCGGGTCGGGTGTCGTCTCCCTGATATCGACATCAAGGGGGATTGGCTGTGTCACCGTAGGTTCGGCTGCGTGTCTGTAGATAATCGCGCCCACGTGACGGCGCGTCTGATGCGGGTGTACGCCCGCCAAGGATTCATCCAGATTCCGTAGAGGTCCGACCGGTTTTCTGTGTCCAGCTGGTTTCCACGACGAACCAGCTGCCGGCTACGGCCCGGTCGACGCACGCAGGTCAGTGCGTCGCAGGTCGGCGGAACGCGAGCCTGTGGTGCGCTGGTCCACCACCCATGTGCGCCACAGGCTCGCCCGGCTGAACACATCGGTTGTTCAACGACTGTCGGAGCTTCGGGGGTGTGTTGATGGTGGGTATGACGGGACGGGCGATCGTGCTCGCCACGGTGATCGCGACAGGCGCCGCCTGCGCAGGGGAAGACGAGATGTCCAACGTGACAACCGGGGCGGCGCCTGCGGTCGGGGTGCCGGCGATGTCGCCGACGCGCGACAAAGCGTTCGACGGATTGACGTCGTGTACCGGCGGGGGGGTCACCCGGGCTGAACTCTCCGGCACCTGGTCCGAAAGCCCGGTCGGGAGCGCCTATTACACCCTCGATGTGGTCGGTTCGATGACGTATACGAACAGCCAGGGAACGGTGTCCATCGGTCGATGGCAATTCGTGCCATGGAACATGTCGCCGGCGCCGAGCTCCTCGACTCAGTCCGAGCGATGGCCCTGTGTTCTGTGGATCGAGGAGGAGACGCCGGAAGTACATTCCCTTCCAGTGCTTTTGGTACCGATCGACGTCACCGAGACGCATGCGGACATGGTGCCGGTCGGCCGTGACGAGGTGGTCAGATGGTATCGACGGATCGCACGATGAGGGTGGTGAAACATTGCAGAGTAAAGAAGCTCACGGTCATTCTGCCGGGAGTCGTTCTCGGGCAACAGATTCGATGATAGCGTCTGCTGTCGTGAGCATCGACTCTCAGGTGAGACGCCGCACCGGGCTGGCAGAGAAGCGCGCCGCCCTCGGGCTCGCGGCCGTCTTGATCGGCATACCCCTGCTGCCCAATCTCGTCAGCGCCTTTCTGCCGCCGATGCAGTGGGAGACCGTCGAAGGCGGTGCACCCCAGGACCATGTCGACATCTACACCGCGGACGGGTCGGGCGTGTCCGTCGAGGCGCCCGACGGGTGGCAGGCCGAAGACCACGGGGTCGCGGTGGCGTTGTCCAACGGCGATGCGAGAGCTTTTGTCAGGGTGTTCGATCTCGACGGACGTGATCCGCAGGACATGCAGCAGCGGGTGATGCGGAAAGATCGGGTGGACATCGGATTTCACGAGGCGCTCGACGGCGGCCACATCACCTCGGGCGACGGGGTTTTCACCGGCGACACCTGTGTCGCGGTCACCGCCGATGAGGTCGGGACCTGCGCGTTCCTCACCGACGGCGATGTGTTGATTGCCGTGCTCTCGCTCGGCTCACCCGATGCCAGGGATCAGATCGTCGCCGAACTGACCAGGAGTGAGCAATGACCGCAGTGATTCTCGACGATCCGTCCGTACCCGCCCGGCGGCCGGTGGTCTACCGACCCGAATCCGCCGTGTTCTGGGTCTTTCTCGCAGCCTTGGCGGTGGGGATCTGCGGAATCATGAGCGTCTGGGGCGGCGCCATCGCGGAGACCATCGACGGTCAGCTCGAGTTGGCGCCACTGTGGCTGGCGCTGGTGGCGTTCCTGCTGTGGGTGATCTTCCGGTTCGATCCGTACCGCAGTGTGCGCCGCTATCCGCAGCTGCTCCTGGCCGGCGCCGCGCTCGGTGCGACCGCCGCACCGTTCATCGCGATCCACACGAGCTCGGGACTCGACAAGGTCTTCGATCGTTTCGTGTCCCCCGACACGATGGCGGTCTGGGGTCCGGCTCTGCATGCTCCGGTGAGCGAGGAGGCGTCCAAAGCGGCCTGCGCGGCCGTCATCCTGGTCCTCGGCGCGTCGGTGCTCACCAGGATCTCCCACGCGTTGTTGCTCGGCATGTTCGTCGGGCTCGGCTTCGACCTTGCCGAGGATCTCTCGTACGCGGCGACCGCAGCGATCGACAGTCTCGACTCCGATGGCAGCGGCATCGGCAACACTCTGTTCGTGCGCGGGCTCACCGCAGTACCTGCGCACTGGTCGTACACGGCGCTGGCCACAGTCGGAGTGCTGCTGCTCCTGCCTTCGTTCTCGGGACGGCACACGTGGAGCACTCCGAAGCGCATCGGGCTCTCCCTCGCCCTGTTCTTCCTGGCCTGGCTGATGCACTTCCTTTTCGATGCGCCGAACCTCCTCCCTCTTGGGGTCGTGGGCAAGATCGTCGTCGACCTCGCCATCTTCCTCGCCGCCTGCGTGTTGCTCATCGGTGATGAACGTCGCTGGGTGCGCGATCGCATCGCTGCCGGCCGCGGCACTGAACCCCTGGCGAGCATCGACGGCGCGGTACTGGACTCGTTGTGCGGCTGGCGAAACCGGCGTCGGTTCCGGCGTGTGGCGCGACGGCAGGGCGGACGCGCGGACAAGAAAGCCGCGCGCAAACGGCAATGCGCGGCCCTGGACCTCATCCAGGCGACCTGACCGCCTATGTCCTGATCGGTGGGGTGCATGGCGTAGACGCCATCGCTCCGGTCGCCGAGACTGGAGCCATGATGCGATCGGTGCTGATCGTCGGGTTCCCCGGCATCCAGGCGCTCGATCTCGTCGGACCGTTCGAGGTGTTCACCGGCGCGACGCGCGCGCTGTCGGCGCAGGGCCACACCGGCGACGGCTACCGCGTGACGATCGCCTCGGCCGGCGGTGAACCCGTCGACACCGGAACGGGACTGACCCTGGTCGCCGCAGCGTTGCCGGATCCGGGCTTCGACGTCGACACGCTGGTACTGCCGGGCGGTTTCGGCACGCCCGCAGCCGCCGCCGACGACCGGCTCATCGGGTGGCTGCGCGACGCAGCGCCGCAGGCCCGCCGTGTCGTGTCCGTGTGCACCGGTGCCTTTCTGGCCGCCGAGGCGGGCCTGCTCGACGGGTGCCGGGCCACCACCCACTGGGCGTACGCCGGGCGGCTCGCCGAGCGCTATCCGGCCGTCACCGTCAACCCCGACCCGATCTTCATCCGCAGCTCCCCGCGGGTGTGGACCGCCGCGGGGGTCACCGCCGGCATCGACCTCGCCCTGGCCCTGGTCGAAGAGGACTACGGCACCGACGTCGCGCAGACCGTCGCGCGCTGGCTGGTGATGTATCTGCGCAGACCCGGCGGGCAGACCCAGTTCGCCGCACCGGTCTGGACGCCGCGCGCCAGACGCGCGCCGATCCGCGACGTCCAGGAGGCCGTCGAATCCGAACCCGGCGGCAACCACAGCATCGCGGAGATGGCCGAGCGGGCCGCGATGAGTCCGCGTCACTTCACCCGGGTCTTCACCTGCGAGGTCGGTGAGGCACCCGGCGGGTACGTCGAACGGGTACGCATCGAAGCCGCCCGCCGTCAGCTCGAGCAGTCCGACGACACCGTCAGTGTCATCGCCGCGAGGTGTGGCTTCGGCACGCCGGAGACGTTGCGGCGCAGTTTTGTTCGCCGCTTGGGCGTATCGCCCGACCAGTACCGCAGAACGTTCGCCTGAGCTCCCACCGAGAGGACATGCCATGCCCCAGATCGCGATCGTGCTCTATCCCGGCTTCACCGCGCTGGACTTCATCGGCCCGTACGAGGTGCTGCGCAACCTGCCCGACGCCGACGTGCGGTTCGTCTGGCATCGATCCGGTCCGGTCACCGCGGACTCCGGTGTGCTCGTCGTCGGCGCCACCCACTCATTCGATGAGACGCCGGCGCCGGACATCCTGCTGGTGCCCGGCGGGATGACCTCGACCGAACACGCCCGCGACGAGACACTCCTGGACTGGATTCGGACCGCGCACACCACCACCACGTGGACGACGTCGGTATGCAGCGGATCGCTGATCCTCGCGGTGGCCGGGGTCCTCGACGGCCTGCGCGCAACGTCGCACTGGTCGGTCGTGCCGATGCTCAAGACCTTCGGGGTCACCCCGGTCGGCGACGAGCGGATGGTGCGTGAAGGCAAGATCGTGACCGCGGCCGGAGTGTCCGCGGGCATCGACCTCGCGCTATGGCTGGCCGGGCAGATCGCCGGCGAGGCGCACGCCAAGGCGACCCAGCTGATCATCGAATACGACCCGCAGCCGCCGTTCGACTCCGGCCACCTCTCCAAGGCCTCTGCCGCCACCAAGGCCGCCGCGATGGCCGACCTGGCCAAGGACACCGTGTTCACCCACCGTCAGCTCGGTGCGTCGACCATGCTGCTCTGGGATGCGGCGGTCAAGGCGGCCCGCAGGCGATCAAAGCGCACCAGGACGCCCGCCTAATATCGCCGCATGGGCATACCCGAGGTGGATCCGACGGCCGGGTCGAAGATGCTGAAGGTCGGTGCGCGGCTGCTGCGGCCCAGGCCGGTGCGCTATCTCGTTCGTCACATCGTGCCGCGGATCGATCCGCCGCTGCTGCGGTTGAGCAACGGCCGGGTGTCCTCGGCGATGGTCACCCCGGAGCTGCTGCTCACCTCGATCGGCGCCCGGTCGGGCCGGCAGCGGGTGACGCCGCTGACGTATTTCACCGACAACGGCCGGGTGATCGTCGTCGCCTCGAACTACGGCGGCCGCCGTCACCCCGCCTGGTACCACAACGTGAAACGGAACCCGCAGGTCACCATCTCCGCGGGTGGCTACCAGGGCACGTTCGTCGGCGAGGAGATCACCGGCGCCGAACGCGACCGACTGTGGCGCATCGCCAAGGACTGGATCCCCAGCTACGGCGACTACGAACAGCTGACACAGGGTCGCACCATCCCGATCCTCGCGTTCACCGAAACGGCGCTCCAGTAGCGTCGTCAAGCGTGAATCTGGCTATTGACGATCGCGGCAGCGGCATTCCGGTGCTGTTCATCGCCGGTCGCGGTGGCGCCGGCCGCACCTGGCATCTGCACCAGGTCCCGGAGTTCCTGCGCAACGGCTACCGATGCATCACCTTCGACAATCGGGGCGTCGGCGCCACCGAGAACGCCTCGGGTTTCGGCCTCGAGCAGATGCTCGCCGACACCGCCGAGTTGATCGAGCGGATCGACGCGGGCCCGATGCGCATCGTCGGGGTGTCGATGGGCTCCTTCATCGCCCAGGAACTCATGCTGGCCCGGCCGGAACTGGTCCGGTCGGCGGTCCTCATGGCCACCCGCGGACGGCACGACCGCGCGCGGACGTTCTTCGGCGAGGCCGAGCGCGAGATGGTCGCATCGGGCATCGAGCTGCCCGCCCGATACGACGCCAAAATACGTGTGCTCGAGAACTTCTCGCCCAAGACGATCAACGACGACCGGGCCATCGGCGACTGGCTGGAGATGTTCAGCATGTGGCCGACGAAGTACACGCCCGGCCTGCTCGCCCAGGGCTCGGTCGGCCCGCAGGAGAACCGGCTGCCCGCGTACCGCGCCATCCGGACCCCGACGCTGGTGATCGGCTTCGCCGACGACGTCCTGCTGCCCGCGCACCTGGGCAGAGAGGTCGCCGATGCGCTGCCCAACGGCCGCTATGTGGAGATCCCCGACGCCGGTCACCTCGGCTTCATCGAGCGGCCGCAGGAGGTCAACGCCGCGGCGCTGAAATTCTTCGCCGATATCCTGTAGGGATGAACCCCTCCACGGCACAGGCCCGTGTCGTCGTCGACGAACTCGTTCGCGGCGGCGTGCGCGATGTGGTCCTGTGCCCCGGTTCGCGCAACGCGCCGCTGGCGTTCGCCCTGGCCGACGCCGACCGCACCGGCCGATTGCGGCTGCACGTGCGCATCGACGAACGCACCGCCGGCTTCCTTGCGATCGGGTTGGCGGTGGCCGAGCGGGCGCCGGTCTGCGTGGCGATGACGTCGGGCACCGCCGTGGCCAATCTGGGGCCCGCGGTGGTGGAGGCCAACTACGCGCGCGTGCCGTTGATCGTGCTGAGCGCCAACCGGCCCTACGAGATGCTCGGCACGGGCGCCAACCAGACCTTCGAACAGCTCGGCTATTTCGGTACCCAGGTCCGCGCGAACATCAGCCTCGGGCTCGCCCCGGGAATGCATGGCGCCGCGGACGACATCATTGCCCTCAACGCCCAGTGGCGTTCGGCGACATGTCGAGTCCTGGTGGCGGCCACGGGACTCCGCAGTGCCAACGCCGGGCCGGTGCAGTTCGACATCCCCCTGCGCGAACCGCTGGTGCCGCCGGTCGACGACGACGGGTCGATCCCGGCCGGCCGGCCCGACGGCAAGCCGTGGACCTACACCCCGCCGGTCACCTTCGATCAGCCGCTCGACATCGACGTGACGCCCGACAGCGTCGTGATCGCCGGTCACGGTGCAGGCGTTCATCCCGAACTCGCGGATCTGCCCACCGTCGCCGAACCGACCGCGCCGCCGGCCGCGAACCCGCTGCATCCGCTGGCGCTGCCGATGCTGCGGCCGCGGCAGGTGATCATGCTGGGCCGACCGACGCTGCACCGGCCGGTGTCGGCGCTGCTGGCCGATTCGTCGGTGCCGGTCTACGCGCTGACCACCGGGCCCCGCTGGCCTGACGTGAGCGGCAACTCCCAGGCCACCGGCACCCGCGCCGTCACCAGCGGCACCCCCGACCCCGCCTGGCTGTCGCGGTGCGCCGCGGCCAACCAGCACGCGTTCGACGCGGTGCGGGGTCAGCTCGCAGCCCATCCGCTGACGACGGGGCTGCACGTCGCCGCCGCGGTCGCCGACGCGTTGCGCCCAGGTGACCAACTGGTGCTCGGCGCGAGCAACCCCGTGCGCGACGTCGCGCTGGTCGGCTTCAGCCCGCGCGGGGTGCAGGTGCGGTCCAACCGCGGGGTGGCGGGCATCGACGGCACGGTGTCCACGGCCATCGGGGCAGCGCTCGCCCATGACCGCACCGGGGGCCGAACCCTCGCGCTGCTCGGCGATCTGACCTTCGTCCACGACAGCTCCGGCCTGCTGATCGGACCGACCGAACCGCTGCCCCGCAACCTGACGATCGTGGTGTCCAACGACAACGGCGGCGGCATCTTCGAACTCCTGGAACAGGGTGACCCGCGCTTCGGCGATGTGGCGTCACGGGTGTTCGGCACCCCGCACGACGTCGATGTCGGTGCGCTGTGCCGCGCCTATCACGTCGAGAACCGGCAGATCGAGGCCGCCCAGCTGGCCGAAGCCCTCGACGAGCCGAACGAGGGATTGCGCGTGCTGGAGGTGAAGGCCGACCGTTCGTCGCTGCGCGCGCTGCACGCGTCGATCAGGGCGGCCCTGTGAAACGTGCCGGCCTGCGGCGCCGGGGCCCAGCCGTCCGGGCTGTCATCCGCGGCCTGATCCCGCACCTGTCGTGGGAGGCGGACGAGACCCGCGTTCAGCGCATCATCCGCCGCATCCGGATCGGGGTGGTGATCGTCGCGCTGCTGGTGACATTGCAATCGGTGCTGATGGTCGTCGGCGCCTGGCGTGACGACCGGCAGATCGAACGCAACATGGGCGTCGCCGAAGCCAACGTGCTCAGCGCAGGGCCGCGTCGCTCGACCATCGAGTTCGTCACCCCCGACCGCATCACCTACCGGCCCGAGCTGGGTGTGCTGTATCCGTCGGAGCTCGAGACGGGGATGCGCATCTACGTCGAATACGACCGAAACAACCCCGACCTGGTGCGGGTGCAAGATCGCAACGCGTCGCTGGCGATCATTCCTGCCGGTTCGATCGCGGTGGTCGGCTGGCTGATCGCCGGAGCCGTACTGGGAGCTCTGGCGTACCTGCAGAAGCGCCTCGCGCGCGCGGGCCGGCCCGCTTAGCGTTTGGAGCCGCCGTCGCGGGGTATCGCCATCGCCCGACGGAGGGAACCGCAGATGGGATATCTCGACACGGCCAAAGACCGGGCGGCCGCGGTGGCCGGCACGCTGGTCAGCAAGATCACCGACAAGGATCCGGCGGACGCCGCCAACGGCCAGTGGGTGACGGTCAACTGCACCGTCGTCGAGGCCGAAGAGCTCTGGCGCGACCCGAACCGGATGTCGGTGGTACTCGGTGAACTCGGCGAGGTCGAGTTCAGCGCACCCGACAGCTACCGGTGGAAGCTGCACGCCGGACCGGTATCGACCACATGGCAGTCCCGGGTGCACAGCGAGAACGGCGGACTGCGATTCGTCGGCGCCGGCGAAGATGCCAACGAAATCCTGGTGACATACCGGCCCGCGCCGAACGGACTGGGAACCGAGCTGGGGCTGCGAACGAAAACTCCTGCGCCCGACCTTCTTTCGGGTGCGCTGGCGTTCAAGGTGCTCTACCGGTGCCGGGCGCTGCTGCAGACGGGCGAAGTGCCCACGATCCGATCCAACCCCAGCGCGCGGCCGTCCGCGCGGTAATCGAGAGGCCACTGATGCGCGCACTGTGCTGGAACGGCGTCAACGACCTGTCCGTGGAGACCGTCGACGACCCCGAGATCCTCAACCCGCACGACGTCATCCTGCAGGTGAAGCTCACCACCACCTGCGGATCCGACCTGCACTTCATCGACGGTTACCTACCCGGCATGCGGGAGGGCGACGTCTTCGGCCACGAATTCATGGGCGAAATCATCGAGATCGGGCGGGAGGTGCGCGAGGTCAAGGTCGGCGACCGCGTCGTGGTCCCGTCGTTCATCGCCTGCAACAAGTGCTGGTACTGCGAGCACGAGCTGTACTCGTGCTGCGACACCACCAACCCGAACGCCGAACTGCAGCAGCCGCTGCTCGGCTATCCGTCGGGCGGCATCTACGGCTACACCCATCCGTTCGGTGGCTACGCCGGCTCGCACGCGCAATACGTGCGGGTGCCGTTCGGCGACGCCAACTGCTTCCGGATCCCTGGCGACGTCACCGACGAACAGGCGCTGTTCCTGTCCGACGCGGTGCCCACCGGCTTCATGGGTGCCGACTTCTGCGATGTCAGCGGCGGCGACACCGTCGCGGTCTGGGGTGCGGGGGGAGTGGGTCTGATGGCGGCCAAGAGCGCGCTGCTGCTGGGCGCCGACCGCGCCATCATCATCGACCGCATCCCGGAGCGGCTTGCGCTCGCGCGCGACTTCGGCCTGGAGACCATCGACTACGGTGCGGCGGACAGCGTGCAGGAGACCCTGCGGGAGATGACCGGCGGCCGTGGGCCCGATGCCTGTATCGACGCCGTCGGCATGGAGGGGCACAGCACCGGCGTGCAGGAGCTCTACGACCGGGCCAAGCAGCTGCTGCGCCTGGAGACCGACCGGGCCAGCGCGCTGCGCGAGGCGATCCTGGCCTGCCGCAAGGGCGGTGTGGTCTCGGTGCTCGGGGTCTACGGGTTGACCGACAAGTTCCCGATGGGCGTCGTCACGAACAAGGGGCTGACCGTCAAGTCGGCTCAGCAGCACGGGCAGCGGTACATGCCGCGGCTGTTCGACTACGTCGAGCAGGGCGACCTCGACCCGGCCAAGCTGATCACCCACGATCTGCCTCTCGAAGACGGGGTGCGCGCCTATGACATGTTCAAGAACAAGCAGGACAACTGCATCCGGGTTGCGTTGCGGCCCTAGATCGTCGAGATCAGTTTCGACAGCCAGTCGTCGTCGTAGATGTCGAGCACCTCGTCGTTGTTGAGGTCGTAGACCTTGGGCGTGCCGATCTCGAGGTAGTCGAGTCCGCTGAGGTACTCGATGTTGAGGTCGTTCATCTCCCGGGTGTCGACGGCGCGCTCACCCACGGCGATGGCGTCGACAGCGGTGGCCGGGATGCCGCTCTCCCGCGCCATCTCGGCCAGTTCGGTGTCGCTGGGTCCGTCGCCACCGGGCTGCTGATGGGCCCACAGGTCTTCGACGTACGCCTGGAACGACACCCCGCGGGGCTGTGCCGCCGCGGCGGCGAACATGGCGTTGCTCACCCGGGCGGAGTGGTCGCCGACCTGGTCGAGGAACGTCACCGGCCGGTAGGTCACGCCCAGCTGGCCGAGGCTGATGTAGCCGGCGATCTCCCGGCCGAAGTCGGCCTGCAGGTCGGCGCAGTGCGGGCACTGGGGTTCGGTGAAGATCTCGATCTGCGCCGGGGCGTCGGGATCGCCGACCAGGATCCCGTAGCCGTCCTCGGTGATCGCGGTGCCGGGCTGTCGGGGATCCAGTCGCGCGGTGCCGGTGACCTGCCGGGTACAGCCGCCGGTCAGCAGGACGACGATCGCGGCGACGAGCACCAGCCACTTGTGCACGCCACGACCGTACCGCGCCCGCACAGCCGACGAATCCGGCTTTTCGTGTCGTGTATGCCGTGGCGAAACCTCCGAGAAAGGCGGCGCTGCGACTCTGACTGTCGTGCGCGTTGCGATCGTCGCAGAATCCTTCCTCCCGAATGTCAACGGCGTCACCAACTCGGTGCTTCGGGTGATCGAGCATCTCCGCTCCACGGGTCACGAGGTGTTGGTGATCGCTCCCGACACCCCGCGCGGTGAACCGCCCGCCGACCGCGTCCACGACGGGGTTCGGGTGCATCGGGTGCCGTCGCGGATGTTCCCGAAGATCACCTCGCTGCCACTCGGGGTGCCGCGGCCGCGGCTGGTCAAGGTGCTGCGCGGCTTCGACCCCGACGTCGTGCATCTGGCTTCCCCGGCGCTGCTCGGATGGGGCGGCGTCCATGCGGCCCGCCATCTCGGGGTACCGACGGTGGCCGTGTTCCAGACCGACGTCGCGGGGTTCGCGCAGAGCTACGGCGTCGGCGTGCTCTCGCGCGCCTCGTGGGCGTGGACGCGACGGCTGCACAGCAAAGCCGACCGCACGCTGGCGCCCTCGACGTCGGCGATCGAGAACCTCGAGGCGCACGGCGTTCCGCGGGTGTACAAGTGGGCACGCGGCGTGGACATCACCGGCTTCGCCCCGTCGGCGCGCGACGAGGCATTGCGCCGGAAGTGGTCGCCCGGCGCCCGGCCGATCGTCGGCTTCGTCGGCAGGCTCGCCCCCGAGAAGCACGTCGAACGGCTGGTCGCGCTGAGCGAGCGCGACGATCTGCAGGTGGTCGTCGTCGGCGACGGTGTCGATCGGGCGAAGCTCGAATCGGCCATGCCAACAGCGGTTTTCACCGGTGCGCTGTACGGCGAGGAGTTGGCGGCCGCGTACGCGAGCATGGACGTGTTCGTCCACCCCGGCGAACACGAGACCTTCTGCCAGGCGGTGCAGGAGGCGATGGCCTCGGGACTGCCGGTGATCGCGCCCAACGCCGGCGGGCCGCGGGATCTGGTGGCGCCGTATCGCACCGGCCTGCTACTCGCGGTCGACGAATTCGAGGCCAAGTTGTCCGAGGCCGTCGACCACCTCATCGACGAACGGCACCGCTACTCGGTGGCCGCGCGCCGCAGTGTGCTGGGCCGCACCTGGCCCGCGATCTGCGCCGAGTTGATCGACCACTACGAAGCGGTGGCGGGGCAGCGCAGGCTCAAGGCCGCTTGACCGTCGGCGAGTTCTGCACCACGGCGGCGGTTCCGGCCGAATCACGACCCTGGCGCAGAAGTCGGCAGTGCGCTGCGAGCAGACTGGGCCGGTGAGTTCCGTCAGCTTCGCGCGCATCGCCCCGATCATCCCGGTGCGTGACCTCGACGCCGCACTCGAGCGCTACCGCAGACTCGGCTTCGCGGCCCGCGCCTATCAAGGGCCCGACAGCTACGGGTACGTCGACCGCGACGACGTCTCACTACACCTGACCGAATGGGCGGACCACGACCCGCTGACCACCGCCTCGAGCGTCTATCTCTACGTCAGCGACGCCGACGCGCTGCACGCCGAGTGGACGGCACAGGGGCTCGCCGGGCGCTTCACCGACCTCGAGGACACGCCCTATGGTCTGCGCGAATTCGCCTATGTCGACCCGGACGGCACACTGCACCGCGTCGGCTCGCCGCTGACTGTCTAGCCCTGCGCCTCGACGGCGACCGGCTGCCATTCCTCCCACGTCGCCAGGCGGCTCTCGTAGTCGGCCTTGGCCAGCTGCAGGGGCAATTCGCCGAAGAACACCCGCAGCGGCGGCTTGTCGGCGTCGACGATCTTGAGGACGGCCGCCGCCGACGCCTTGGGGTCGCCCTGGTTCGCCGCCCGCTGGCTGCGGATGCGTTCGGCTTCTGCGTGGGCCTCCTCGTAGGCGGGCAGCGGCGTCGCGTGCCTGGCCGACGGACCGCTCCAGTCGGTGGAGAAGCCGCCGGGCTCGATGAGCGTGACGTGGATGCCGAACGGTTCGACCTCCTGCGCCAGCGACTGCGAGAACCCTTCCAGACCCCACTTCGAGGCGTGGTAGGCGCCGATGTTGGCGAACGCCGAGATGCCGCCGATCGAGGACACCTGGATGATGTGGCCGCTGCGCTGCTCGCGCAGATAGGGCAGCGCCGCCTGCGTGATCCACAGCGCACCGAACAGATTCGTCTCGAGCTGATCGCGGAACTCCTGCTCGGACAGTTCCTCGATGAAGCCGAACTGCCCGTAGCCCGCATTGTTGACGACGATGTCGAGCCGGCCGAAGTGGTCGTGTGCCTGCGCGACGGCGGCGAAGTCCGCGTCGCGGTCGGTGACGTCCAGGGCGATCGGCAGCAGCGCGTCGCCGTACGTCGCCGTGAGGTCGTCCAGCGTGGCGGTGTCGCGAGCGGTCGCCGCGACACGGTCTCCCCGTTCGAGGGCCGCGATCGTCCACTCGCGTCCGAAACCGCGCGATGTTCCGGTGATGAACCAAACTTTTTCGCTCATGACCGAATACAAGGGCGACGGCGCCGGACTGATTCCCGGCGCCGATGGATTCACAGGTAGCGTCGGTCCGGTGAGCCGCGCGACGCTGGAAAAGGACCCGCACGAGGTCGCTTCGATGTTCGATGCGGTGGCGCGCCGCTACGACCTGACCAACACCGTGCTCTCGCTGGGCCAGGACCGGTTCTGGCGGCGCCAGACGCGCGCGGCGCTCGGTATCGGGCCGGGGGACAGGGTCCTCGACCTCGCGGCCGGCACCGCGGTGTCGACGGCGGAGCTCGCCGCGTCCGGGGCGTGGTGTGTGGCGGCGGACTTCTCGGTGGGCATGCTGTCCGCCGGTCGTCGGCGGGAGCTGCCGAAGGTGGCCGGCGATGCGACCAAGCTGCCTTTCGCGGACGAGTCGTTCGATGCGGTGACGATCAGCTTCGGGCTGCGCAACGTGGTCGACCACTCCGCCGGTCTGCGCGAGATGGCGCGCGTGACGCGGCCGGGCGGCCGATTGGTGGTGTGTGAGTTCGCCACCCCCACCAACCACGCGTTCGCGACCCTGTACAAGGAATATCTGATGCAGGCGCTGCCGCGGATGGCCCGGGCAGTGGCGTCGAATCCCGACGCGTACGTCTACCTCGCCGAGTCCATCCGGGCCTGGCCCGATCAGCCCGATCTGGCCCGGCGGATCGCCGCCGCAGGGTGGTCGCAGGTGCGATGGCGCAATTTGACCGGTGGCATCGTCGCGCTGCATTCTGCGGTCAAGCCCTAGCGGGCAGTTACTTATACCGGCAAAACGCCGGGGCAAATGCGCCGCTTCCACGAGAATAGCCGTTAACTTCGGCCGCAAAGGGGTTCCACAACGGGGGCGGTGTGGCTATGGGGCGCATTCATCAGCAGCAGGTTTCGCGGCGATCCTTTCTGGCGGGCAGCGCCACCGGCCTCGCGGCGGCGACACTGATCGCACCACCGACCGCGCGCGCCGCACCTCCCGGCCGGGCGGTGGCCGTCTTCGGGGCGGGTATTGCGGGCCTGACCGCCGCACACGAGCTCGTCGACCGCGGATACACCGTGACGGTGTATGAGCGAAAAGCGCTCGGCGGCAAGGCCAGAACGATTCCGGTCCCGGATTCGGGCACGATCCCGCTGCCGGCCGAACATGGCTTCCGGTTCTTTCCCGGCTTCTACCGCAACGTCACCGACACCATGCGCCGTATTCCGTTCCCGGGTAACGCGAACGGCACCTGGGACAACCTCACGCGCGCCACTTCGTACCTGCATTCCGGCATGAGCCGGTCGGATCTGACTATCCCACTGCCTTTTCCGTTGCCGCCGCTGCCGAATCCAATCACGCCCAAGGCGTTCATCGAAAGCCTCACCACGGTGTTCCAGACCCTGCTGCGGCTGCCGCTCACCGACGCGGCCTATGCCGCCCAAAAGCTGGCGGTGTACGTGACCAGTTGCGATGAACGCAAACTCGGCCAGTGGGACAACCTCAGCTGGGAGGACTACATCGGCGCCAACCGGCGGTCCGAGGAGTACAACCGCTATCTCGCCGACGGCATCATCCGCAATCTCGCGGCATCGAAGTCCCGAGACGCCAGCGCCCATTCGATCGGATTGGTGGGCGAGGCCTCGGTGTGGTCGATCCTGTTGCTGGGCAACGACTATGACAACAAAGGCTTCGACCGCGTGCTCAACGGGCCGACGAGTTCGCAGTGGCTCGATCCATGGGTGTCGCATCTGCGGTCCGAGGGGGTCACCTTCCGCGTCGGTCAGGCACTGGCGAAGCTCACCCCCGACGGCCGCCACATCGCGTCGGCGACCGTGGTCGACAACAACGGCGTGGCACATCCGGTCGTCGCGGACTGGTACGTCTCCGCCATCCCGTGCGAGAAACTGGCCGCGGTGTTGACCCCCGACGTCATGGCGCTCGACCCGAAGCTCGGCAACGTGGCGCTGTTGCGCACCGAGTGGATGAACGGTCTGATGTTCTACCTCAAGGAACGCGTCGACGTCACCAAGGGGCACGTCAACTTCGTCGACTCCAACTGGGCCATCACGTCCATCAGCGAGGAGCAGTTCTGGAAGCGGTCCGTCAGCACCTATGGCGACGGAAAGGCGAAAGAATGCCTGTCGGCGATCATCTCGGACTGGACCACGCCGGGCAACTTCAATCGCAAGCGGGCCAAGGACTGCACGCCCGAAGAGATCGCGAGGGAGGCGTGGACTCAGATCAAGGCCCATCTCAACGACACCGACACCGTCGTCACCGACGAGATGCTGCACTCCTGGTTCCTGGACCCGGCGATCATCGATTCCGGTACCAGCCGCGTGCGCAACGATGAACCCCTGTTCATCCAGGACCCTGGATCGTGGGCGCGCCGACCCGAGGCCGTCACCGCGATCGACAACTTGTTCCTGGCCGGCGAATGGATCAAGACCGATCAGAACGTCACGACCATGGAGGGCGCCAATGAGGGCGGGCGGTACGCCGCGAACGGTGTCCTGCAGGCGTCGGGTTACCGCGGGCCGATGGTCAGGATCGTCGAACTCTTCCAGGCGCCGTGGTGGATTCCGTTCAAACAGGCGGATCTGGCGCGCTATCGCGCGAAGCTGCCCAACATCCTGGACATCATGGACGCCCGCTGGCCGACATAGGCCCGGCGCCGAGCGCCGTTGCCAGGGCCGCGACGAGCGCAACGCGCGGTCACGGATTCACCTGTCCTCCCACAGACGCAGGCACTGCGCGCCTACCGCGGGATCGTGGGTCTGCTGAAAGTTCCGGCCGCCCCGGCGATATGTCGCCAGCACCGCCGCCGGTACCTCCGGTTCGAGCAGCGGTTCAGGCAACCAGCGGCAGGGCCGCACGTGGACGAGGTCGACGTCGGCGGCGGCCGCCCCGGCGTCGCGGAAGTAGGCCCCGTCGATGCGGCCCAGCCAGAACAATCCGTCGGGGCCACGGGTCCAGACGAACGAGCCGTCGCGCGCTTCGGCGAAGCGCGCGATGCGGCCGTCGAGCCTGGTGTCCGGCACCCCCCGCTCGCCGAACCCGCACAGGCCGTGGGCGCGGGCATGCGCGATCGTCGCCGCGACGTCGACGTCGTCGTCACGTGAGCGCATCGGAGCGCGGTAGACGGCCACCATTTCTTTCATCGTCGGCCATCTTTGGCGATAATCCTGCGGGTGGAGACGTTCTGGCGGTATGTCCGCATCCAGGCGATGATCTTCGTCTTCGGCTGTGTGGGGCCGATCTTCCTCATCATCTTCTTCACCACGCAGCCCGATCCGTCGATGAAGTGGGCGTACTGGTTCGGCCTGTTCATCACCGCCGGCGACGTGCTGATCGCCTTATGGCTCACTGAGGCCGCTGCGAAGGACGAGAGCAAGAAGCAGATCAAGTGAACGGCGGTCGGCTGTCCAGCCCGCGCGACGCCAGCCCCCCGACCCGCCAGACCCGGGCGATCCAGTCGGCGTCCTCGTCGGTCACCAGGTTGCCCATCACGCGGACCGCGATCCGCATGAGTGCCGTGGAGCGCATCGCCACCGGTCCGGTCAGCGGCAGGAAGCGGGGCAGGGTCAGCAGCAGCGCCAGCCGGCGGGCCGCGGAGAACCCGCGCGCATAGTGTTCCTGCAGCACGGCGGGCCAGGCGTGGGTCAGGTCGCCGTTGCCGATCAGCTCCGCGGCGAGTCGCCCGCTTTCCAGCCCGTAGTCGATGCCTTCGCCGTTGAGCGGGTTGACGCAGGCCGCTGCGTCACCGATCAGCATCCAGTTCGGCCCGGCGACGCCGGAGACGGCGCCGCCCATCGGCAACAACGCCGACAGTGGCGCCCGCGGCTCCCCCTCGAAGCCCCACTCCTCACGGCGCAGGCTCGTGTAATAGGACAGCAGCGGGCGCAGCGCGGCGTCGGCGGGTCGCTTGTCGGTGGCCAGCGCCCCGACGCCGATGTTCACCTCGCCGTTGCCGAGCGGGAAGATCCACCCGTAACCCGGCAGCACCTGTTGTTCGGGGGAACGCAGCTCGAGATGCGAGGTGATCCACGGTTCGTCGCTGCGCGGCGTGGCGATGTACGCGCGGACCGCGACGCCGTAGACGGTCTGCTGGTGCCATTCGCGGCCCAGCACCCTTCCCAGGGTCGAGCGGGCGCCGTCGGCGACGATCAGTGTGCCGACCCGGATCGAGTCACCTGAGTCCAGCTGCACCTCGGTGACTCGGCCGGACGAGTCATGCTGCACCGAAACCGCTTTCGCGCCCAGCAGCATCTTGGCGCCGTCGTCGGCGGCCACCGCGCGGATCCGGTCGTCCAGTTCGGTGCGGGGGACCGCGCTGCCGGTCGACGGGAACGACGGACCCGGCCACTCGATTTCGACGTCGGCGCCGAACCCCGACATCCGCAGCCCGCGATGGCGGATGCGCGTGTCCAGCCAGGACCCGAGTCCGAGGCGTTCCAGTTCCGCGACCGCTCGCGGAGTCAACCCGTCGCCGCAGGCCTTGTCGCGCGGAAACTGCGCGGAATCGATCACCAGGACGTCGCGTCCGGCCCGGGCCGCCCACGCAGCGGCTGCCGACCCCGCGGGTCCGGCGCCGACGACGACCACGTCGGCCCTCGTCCATCCCCGGGTCGGCCCCCGCAGGCGGGAGGTGCCCCCGCCGCTCCTGCCCGCCGCTACGTTCATGGATCCCAGTATGTTGGCAGGGTGAGGACACCAGCGACCGTGGTGGCAGGGGTCGACTTCGGCGATCCGGCCTTCGCGGCAGAAGTCCGCGACGGGGTTGCCCGGATCGAAGAGCTGATGTCGGAGGAACTCGGTCGGGCCGACGAGTTGATGGCTGAGGCGGTTCAGCATCTCTTCCAGGCCGGCGGCAAACGGTTCCGTCCCCTGTTCACTGTGCTCTCGGCGCGGCTGGGTCCGGAGCCGGACGCCTGGCAGGTGACGGTTGCGGGTGCGGTGATCGAGCTGGTTCATCTGGCCACGCTGTATCACGACGACGTCATGGACGAGGCCCAGTTGCGCCGCGGTGCCCCCAGTGCCAACGCCCGCTGGAGCAACAACATCGCCATCCTGGCCGGGGACTACCTCTTCGCGACGGCCTCGCGGCTGGTGTCGCGACTCGGACCCGACGCGGTGCGGATCATCGCCGACACCTTCGCCCAGCTGGTCACCGGCCAGATGCGGGAGACCCGCGGGTCGGCCGAGGGCGCTGACGAGGTCGACCACTACCTCAAGGTCGTCTACGAGAAGACGGCCTGCCTGATCGCCGCCTCGGGCCGCTTCGGCGCGACGTTCTCCGGCGCAGGCGAGGACCAGATCGAACGGCTGGCGCGGCTGGGCGGCATCGTCGGCACCGCCTTCCAGATCTCCGACGACATCATCGACATCGACAGCGATCCGGATGAGTCGGGCAAGCTGCCCGGTACGGATCTACGTGAGGGTGTTCACACCCTGCCGGTGCTCTACGCCCTGCGCGAGACCGGCCCGGACGCCGATCGGCTGCGCGAACTGCTCGCCCGGCCCGTCGACAACGACGACGACCTGGCCGAGGCGCTGCGTCTGCTGCGCCGCTCACCAGGTATGGAGCAAGCCAAAGCGACCGTGACGCGCTATGCGCAGCAGGCCCGCGACGAGCTCGCGCAGCTGCCCGATGGTCCGGGACGACAGGCGCTGGCGTCGCTGGTCGACTACACCATCACCCGACACGGCTGAGCCGCGCGGAACCCGAAGCGCGGTGTGCAGCGTTCAGTCAGCGAGGATCAGTTCTCACGACGCTTAGGAGACAGATTCGATGACATGGAATCCGCACGCCAACAGGTTCAAGACGTTCCTGTTGCTGGTGGGCATGTCGGCGCTGATCGTCTTCGTCGGCTCGCTGTTCGGTCGGTCCATCATGGCGCTGGCGGTGCTGTTCGCCATCGGCTTGAACGCCTACGTGTACTTCAACAGCGACAAGATGGCGCTGCGGGCGATGCACGCCCAGCCGGTCAGCGAACTGCAGGCGCCGGTGATGTACCGGATCGTGCGGGAGCTCGCCAACGCCGCACACCAGCCGATGCCGCGGCTCTACATCTCCGACACCGCCAATCCCAATGCCTTCGCCACCGGCCGCAATCCCCGCAATTCGGCGGTGTGCTGCACGACGGGCATCCTGCAGATCCTCAACGAGCGTGAGCTGCGTGCGGTGCTCGGCCACGAGCTCTCCCACGTGTACAACCGCGACATCCTGATCTCGTGTGTGGCGGGTGCGATGGCGTCGGTGATCACTGCGCTGGCCAATATCGCGCTGTTCGCCGGCATGTTCGGTGGCAACCGCGAGGGCACCAATCCCTTCATGCTCCTGCTGGTTTCGCTGCTGGGTCCGATCGCGGCGACGGTGGTGCGGCTGGCGGTGTCGCGGTCGCGGGAGTACCAGGCCGACCAGTCCGGCGCCGAACTGACCGGAGACCCGCTCGCGCTGGCGTCCGCGCTGCGCAAGATCGCCGGCGGGGTGGAGGCGGCGCCGCTGCCCCCGCAGCCGCAGCTGGCCGATCAAGCCCACCTGATGATCGCCAGCCCGTTCCGCTCCGGCGAGAAGATCGGCAAAATGTTCTCCACGCATCCGCCGATCGAGGACCGCATCCGCCGTCTCGAGGCCATGGCCGGCCGCGGGCCAGGCCACTACTGACCTGCGCCGGACGCTTGCTGTGGTCAACCTTTGCGCCCCACGTTAGGGTGACTGCGTGCTGAGCAGACATCTGATCGGCGTGGTCGGAGCCGTGGGGGCGGCTGTCGTAGGTGTGATGCCGGGGGTCGCGGCTGCACAACCTGCACCGCCACCGCCGCCACCGCTTCCCAACGTCAATGCCTTCGCCCCGGTCAACCCCAAGGATTTCGCCGTCATGGACGGCACCTGGTACGGGTTCACCGCACCCGGCGGCCTCACCTGTGTGATCCAGCGCAGTGGCATGTACGGCTGCAACGGCGCCATCCCCGCCGCGCCGGACGGCGCGAATCTGGTCAGCGGTTCGATCGGCGGTCTGCCCGGCTTCAGCTCCGCGGGCGGTCCCGTCTTCGCCATGGCGGGCGGCACCAAACCGCTGCCGCCCAACACCCGGCTGAGCTACCGCACGTTGAGCTGCGGCACCGACGGGGTGGCCACCACCTGCTCCGACGCCCAGACCGGCGCAGGCTTCGTCATCAGCCCTGCCGGCAGCTACACCGTCGGAGTCACCAACCCGCTCGTCAATCGCGGTTAGGCTGTCTCGCATCACATAGCGCGGTCCGTCTGCCGCAATGGTTCGGGGTGACAGTGGCGATCAGAAGTAACTCCGAGGACATTCTGGACGCCGCGGTCGCCGGTATCGGGATCGTGCCCGCCTATCAGCCGATCGTCTCGCTGGTCGATGGCCAGGTCGTCGGCTTCGAGGCGCTGGCCCGCTGGCCGCAACTCGACGATCCCAGCCCCCAACGGGTCATCACGCACGCCGTCGAGACCGGTCAGCTCGACCGCCTGGATCGGGCCTGCATCGACGCGGCGATCCGCGGCGCACTGGACAGCGAACTCCCCGACGGCAGTCTGCTGCTGGTCAACTGCGAGCCGGGCACCCCGTACATGGGCCGGTCCGACGACGAGGTGATGGACCGCGGCCACGGCGCACTCAACCTGATGTTCGAGTTCACCGAACGCGACCTGCTCGTACACCCGCGCACCGTGTTGCGGAAGGCGGCCGCGCTGCGGGCCGACGGGTTCGCCATCGCGCTCGACGACATCGGCGTGCACCCCGATTCGCTGGCACTGCTCGACGTGGTGTGCCCGGACATCATGAAACTCGATATCGATCTGGTGCAGTTCCGGCCGCGCGCCGATCAGGCCCGCACGCTGTCGGCGGTGCTGGCCCATCACGAACGCACGGGCGCCGTGATCCTCGCGGAGGGCATCGAGACCGACGAACACCTCGAGCAGGCCCTCGGGCTGGGTGCCTCGCTCGGACAGGGCTACCGCTACGGCCGCGCGGCGTCGCTCACGGATCAGCGGCCGATTCCGTGGTCGCCGCCGCAGCGGGGCGACGGCGAAGCGCCGGCCGCCGATTCGCCGTTCGAGTTGATCGCCGGCAGGGTGCCCATCCGCGCGGCGCGCAAGGAGACGCTGCACGCGTTCACGCGGCACATCGAGAGCCAAGCCATGCTGGCGGCCGACCCGCCGATGGTGCTTGCGGCGCTACAGCACGCCGAGCACTACACCGACCGCACTCGCGGCCAGTACCGGAAACTGGCGCAGACCTGTCCGCTGGTGGCAATCTTCGCCGAGGCGCTGCCCGAGGAATCGGACCCGCGAGTCCGTGCGATCGCACTGAATTCGGCGGACTCACTGTGCAAGGAGTGGACGGTGGTGGTGCTGGGGCCGCACCACTGCGTGGCGCTGCTGGCGCGTGAACTCGGACTCGAACCGGGTGGGCCCGAACCCGCAGACGAGGACCGCAGGTTCGAGTTCGCGATCACCTATGACCGCACGCTGGTGACCGAGGCAGCGCGCAACATGCTCGACCGGATGCTCTAGAAGCCCTGTCCGTGCACCTCGTGGCCGGGCTTCTCGGCGACGAGTCCGCGGTAGGCCTGCTCGACGGTGGACCCGTGGTTGATGACGCCGTCGACCTCGCGGGCGATCGGCATGTTGAGACCGTACTCGTCGGCGAACTCCATGATCACCTTGGAGGCCTTCACGCCCTCGGCGACCTGGTTCATTGCCGCGATGATCTCGTCGATCGGCTTGCCGGTGCCCAGCTGTTCGCCGACATGGCGGTTGCGGCTGCGCTGGCTGGTGCAGGTGACGATGAGGTCGCCCATACCGGCGAGGCCGGCGAAGGTGTCGCGCTGGCCGCCCATGGCCTCGCCGAGTTTGGACATCTCGCGCACCGCGCGGGCGATCACCATGGCGCGGGTGTTCTCGCCGATACCCAGGGAGTAGCCCATGCCGACGGCGATCGCGTAGACGTTCTTCAGCGCCCCTGCCATCTCGACGCCCACCACGTCATCGGTGGTGTAGGTGCGGAAACGTTTGGTGCGGAACAACTCTGCGAGCTGGGCGGCGAGATAGGGGTCGGGCATGGCGAGCACCGCGGCGGCGGCGTAGCCGTCGGCGACCTCACGGGCGATGTTGGGGCCGGCGAGGATCCCGGCCGGATGGCCGGGCAGCACCTCGCTGACGATCTGGCTCATCCGCTTGTTGGTGCCCTGCTCGAGACCCTTGACCAGCGACACGACGGGCACCCACGGGCGCAGCTCGCCGGCGAGCTCCTCGAGGACGCCGCGGAACCCGTGCGACGGCACACCCATGACCACGACGTCGGCGCAATTGGCGGCCTCGGCGAAGTCGGTGGTGGCGCGCAGTGTCTCGCTCAGCACGCAGTCGTCGCCGAGGTAGCGCGAGTTGCGGTGGTTGGCGTTGATGTCCTTTGCGGTGTCCTCGGAGCGCACCCACTGGATGGTGGGGGCGCGGCGGGAGCAGATCGACGCCACCGTGGTGCCCCAGGATCCACCACCGAGAACAACGACATTGGGTTCACGTTGCGCAGGTGCCATGGCGATCAGCGTAGGTCTGCTGATGCGCTCGGGAGGTCGATTTGGGGAGCGCGCGCTGGGCGTCGCACGTCGAAATCGACGTCATGGTTGTTGACCGGGCCGGCGGGCAGCCCTCATGTCGAGCTCGACGCTAGCCGCTCAGCGGTAGTTGACGAACTGCAGCGCTACCTCGAGATCGGACCCCTTCAGCAGGGAGATGACTGCCTGTAGATCGTCGCGCTTCTTCGAGCTGACGCGGATCTCCTCGCCCTGAATCTGCGCCTTGACGCCCTTGGGCCCCTCGTCGCGGATGATCTTGGTGATCTTCTTGGCTTCCTCGCTGGTGATGCCCTGCTTGAGGGTGCCCGAGACCTTGAAGGTCTTGCCGCTGGGCTGGGGGTCGCCGGCGTCGAAGGCCTTCATGGAGATGTCGCGGCGGACGAGCTTCTCCTTGAAGACGTCGACGGCGGCTTTCACCCGCTCCTCGGTGGAGCTGACGATCTCGATGGCCTCCTCGCCCTTCCAGGCGATGGTGGTGTCGGTGCCGCGGAAGTCAAAGCGCGTGCTCAGTTCCTTGGCGGCCTGATTGAGCGCGTTGTCGACCTCCTGGCGGTCGACCTTGCTGACGACGTCGAAGCTGGAATCCGCCATGGACTCGCTCCCTCCTGCTGGTTCGGCTTGCCGCCCTGAGGCGTTTTCGTCTTCGGCCCATCCTCGTTGTACCCTGCTAGTCGCACCAAATCCGTCAGGACGGTGCGATCCTGAGGCAGGTTGCCCGAGCGGCCAATGGGAGCGGACTGTAAATCCGTCGGCTTACGCCTACACAGGTTCGAATCCTGTACCTGCCACGCAGGTCAGCCCCACTTTCGAGTGGGGCTTTCTTGTTCGAACGGCCCGAACTTGTCACGGATTGTCACAACCCGCGGGGAACTCTGCGTGACTAGGCGGAACCGCGGTTGATCACAGTCCGTTGCCGTGCGATCGACTCCATCACCTCGTACGACACCTGCCGCAAGGACGCGAAGACCGGGTTGCTACTGAGCGGTCGGTCTCCCGCCCCCCGGCCGTCGTCAAACAGCCAGCCCATCGAATTGCTGTCGGCCAACCGAGTGTGTGCCTCGCTTGCCTCGGGATCGATGTGCGCCCCGCCGTCTTGATCGGCGACTGCGAGCACGAGGTCGCGCCGGGAGAATTCGGTTCGGTCCTCATCGCGTATGACCGCATTCGTCCACCACTGTTCGAACGGGATCAACATTCCGCGTTGCCGTTCTGAGGCGAACGGCGAAGGCCCTGAGTAGTAATTCGACAACGGGGCAACGAACTGGGCGTCAGCGTTCGGACCTGTGGTCATCTTCACGACAGTCAAGTTCGATTGCGAGAGCAGATTCGTTGGCTCGACTCTGCCAGCCGTGTCCAGCCAGCCCAGCCCGTCATGCAACCCGAGTTGATACATCAATGCTTGGGCGCGGCTCTTGTGGTGGAAGAGAACACGAAGTGTTGTAGCGATCCGCTTGGCCTCGGCAGGCTTGCCAGTGTCGAATAGTTGGCTGGATGCATCGAGAAAGCCAAGTTGCTCGTACAGCAACACCAACAGGTCATCGCGTGAGCGTTTCGTACGGGACATAGGTAACTAGTTACTGCCTTCGATCAATTCGGACACAGCTATTCGGGAAAGGCCCTCCGCGGCGGCGGCCAGCGCCGACGGCTGCGAGTGGACGTACGTCGCCATCGTGAATGCGCTCGACGCGTGCCCGAGCCACGCGGCGATCAGCGCGATCGGCACGTTCTGCAGATGCATCATGCTGGCGTCGAGATCGACGTCTTCCCACCGCAGTCCAGCTATCTCGCCGCGGCGAAGGCCGGACAGCGCGAGGTGCCACGCGATCGCGTACCGGTCACCGGCGATGTGCTCGAGCACCCGCTCGACCTCGCGCGGCTCGAGCGTGTTCGCGGGCTTCGGGTCGGCCGGGATCCGGTCGACCAGGGCGGCAACGTTGCGCACCACCTTCCCCTGCTTCATCTGGTCCTCGAGGACCGCGGTCAACAGGCCGAGCATGTAGTTCACCGACCGCGGCGTCCACGGCCGCCGGTCCTTCCCGGTGGGCGACTTCATCCCGCCGGCCCGAAGCGCGGTGACGAGGTCGTCGACGTGACGCTTCGTCAGCTTCTGCACCTCGACCCCGCCGAGCGCCGCGGTAACGGGCCCGAGTGACACCCGATGCCCGTGCAGGGTCGACGGCTTCAGCCCGTGCTTCGACGCCAGCCAGTCATCGCAGGCCTGCGCCACCGTGGTCTTCGTCGAGTGGACATAGGTGCCGCGGGCGACCTCCCCGCGGATCTCATCGAGCGCGTCGCGTGCCTCCCGCTCACTCGGGTACCGCTTCCGAAACTGCTTCCTCTTCCCATCGACCACACCGACGTCGACGGTCAGCTGGTAGCGGACGACCGGGCGGCCGCCAGCACGAGCGGCGAGCTTGACGCGCTTGATCTGCGGCGGCAACTGCCGGCGTGACTCGGCCATATGTTGAGGATGCACGTGTGGGCGGACACTGACGATTCATTCGGTGTTTTCGTCGTCACCTGCGGTTTTGATGTCTCTGCGGTGGGACGTTACTAATTCTGCTGTAATTTAACGTGGAACGCGGTTCGCGTTAGATCTTGGAGGAGGATGTAATGCGAGCGAATGAATCGCCTGACGCTATGAACGTCAAGACGGAGAAGCGTTAAAAGTGCAGGTTGAACGCTTCAAGGACTCTCCAGTCGGCCGGCTGGTCCCCATCTCCGGCAAGGATGCCGGGCTAGATCGGTCGTATCAACACTTCGCGTACGTACCGAACCCGCTGCCGACCACCGTCGCCCTCTCCCAAGGGACGTACAAGGCAATGGAGAAGGCGTCTCGCGCGCTCGGCAGCTTGGTCACCAACATCAGGCAGATACCGAATCCGAACCTGCTTGTACGGCCTGCGATCCGCCGCGAGGCCGTCGCCACCAGTGCACTCGAAGGTACGCACGCGCCACTGGAAGATGCGCTCGGCGCTGACTATATAGAGGAGAAGCGGCAGAGCGCCGAGGTTCGAGAGGTCATGAACTACGTCAGGGCGGCAAACCAGGGCTTGAAGCTCATCAAATCCTTGCCGATCTGCGTGAAGATGCTCGCCTCACTTCAAACCACCCTTGTTCGTGGCACTAGAGGGGAGAAGTACGACACAGGCGAGCTGCGTCAGCAACAGGTCTACATCGGGCAGCAGGGGTGCGGTGTCGAGGAGTCAAGATTCGTGCCGCCTCCCCCGGGTGATCTGTTGATCGAGGGCGTCAGCGACTGGGAAAAGTGGGTCAACGCCGAGGACGACCTGCCGCTCCTGGTCAAAGCGGCCCTGGCGCACTACCAGTTTGAAACTTTGCACCCCTTCAGCGACGGCAACGGCCGGCTGGGCAGGCTGAGTGTCACGCTCCAATTGATGCAGGCAGGCGTGCTCGAATACCCCATTCTCAATCTTTCGCCGTGGCTCGAGCCGCGGCGGGACGTATACGTGGATCACCTGCTGGAGGTGAGTGCGACGGGCAAGTTCGACCCGTGGGTGAACTTCTTCTGCCAAGCAGTGGAGGCAAGCGCGGATCGGGCGTCCGAGACCATCGCAGGACTGCTCGAGGTGCGTAATGATTTCATCGGCACCTTGAACACGGCCCGCGCGACGGGCACGATCATGCAGCTAGCGAACGATGTGATCGGGTTCCCAATCATGTCGGTGCGCGATGTGCAGGAGCTGTACGAGGTGGCCTATCCGACTGCCAACAACGTGGTGGCCAAGATGGTTTCCCTCGGAATCCTCGTGGAGATTACCGGTCGGGAGTACGGGCGATTGTTCCGCTGCCCGCGGGTATATCGAATAATCGCTCGGGCCTGATGGCCGCCTCAGTGGAGGCTGACTCGTCGCAGTCGGTTCGCCGTAATGGGCGCATACGCCAGCGCCGCCTCACGTTCGATCAGCCGGTTCAGTAGCTGGTAGTAGCGCACCGGCGACAGGCCCGCAGCGCGGATCGCATCTTCCTTCGCGCCGGGGGTGGTGAACCACTGCTCCTCGAGGTCCAGCATCGAAGTCTCGCGATCGGTCAGGGAATCCAGAGCCATTCGTCCTCCAGGTGGTGTTCGAGCTCGGCGACCTCGAGCGGGTCAAGAGTCGCCATGCGAGTTCGGAGCGTGGGCTGATCCACCCACAGGTGGTCAGCGAGCTCCGCTGGCTCGCGGGTCCAGCGCAGCGCCTCCGTCAAGGACGTGATGGTGATGAGTCGCCGCGCGGCGAGCTCATCGACGATCCGTTCCTCCCGGGCCCGGTGGACGGGGTCGGTGGACACCGGGCCGCGCTCGAGGTGGATCAGTTCATGGGTAAGTGTGCAGCGGCGGCGGACCTGGTTGAGTCGTTTGCACAGCCAGACCCGGGCGCCGAGCTGCAGCCCCCAGATGCGTTCGGGCAGCTCATGCCGCGTCGAGATCGTCACATGCGGATAGTGCTCGCCCGCGTGCCGCCACGGGTGCCACCGCTCGTTCACCATGCCGCCGGACGCTAAGGGAAAGGTCTGACAAGATCGGGCGCTGACCTGTAACTACACCCGTGTGAGTCGCTGAAAAGCAATTATCCCTCACGATTGGTTGGACGTTCGCGCGGCCACTCCGGTTCCAGTTGTCACGCGGTTGTCACAACGCACGCGGCGCAAGCTGTCGCTCCAGGTCGCACCGCGACGGAGTGTGCCCAGCTCACGGGCCTTATCGGTCGCACCGTGACGCACCGCGGCGCGCCCCATCTCGGACTGTAAATCCGTCGGCTTACGCCTACACAGGTTCGAATCCTGTACCTGCCACGCTGGTCAGGCCCCCTCGTTTGAGGGGGCCTGATGCGTTCGAGCAGCGAGAACCTACTGCTGGTCGCCCGACTTCCGCGCCGCTTCGCTGCGCGCCTCGGCGCCGCTCTGCTGGACCTCGGCGTCGAACTGTGGACTTTCCCGGCCGACGTAGGAGCCGTCGCCGTCCGCGCCGGCCCGCGAACCCGCGACGGCGGCGTCGGGTTCGACGTCGGATTCGGCCCGCTCCTCACGAGCGGCGTGGGCACCCTTCGCCTTGCCGACGCGACGTCCCACTTGGTCCTTGAGGTCATCGAGAATTTTCATGGTTATCCGTTCCGGTTTCGAAGATCCGTCATTCCCCGGATCGGCGCGCGAGTGTCTTGCCCAAGCCCGCGAGAATCTGGGCGGGACGCTGCTGTTCACCCTGCTGGGAGGTCAGGACGACGATGGCCCCGGTGAGCACCGGTAGGGCCCACTGCAGATAGCGCAGCTGCTGCTGTGCGGCCGCGACGTCATCGGGGGTCGACGACGACGGATCGGTGGCCCCGTCGACCGGATGCCCTTCACCCTGAGCGGCTTTCGCGCCGAGCATCCCGCTGAGCGCAGTGGCACCCAAAGCTGCTCCGGTGACGACGATCTTCGTGGCGGTGTTGGCCGTCACTCCTGATTGATGTCGGGCCCGACCGCGGTTGGCGTAGAGGATGCCGGCGCCGCCGATGAGGTGCGCGCCGATCGCCACGGCATTGACGGGTGCCCACTTGCCCCAGCCGACGGCCGCGACCTTGGCGCGGTCACGGGGATCGGAGACGGCGGCGGCCGCGCCGTTGACGCCGACCGCACCCATCAGAGAACCGCCGAACCATGCGGCGGCGCCGAGGTCATGGAGGGAACGGACGACAGTATTGCGTGAATTCATGATTCCTTCGAGAGTCGTTGGGCCGGCGCGAGTGTCTCGGTGCCGCCTGGAGGCACCGGAATGAACGTGACGGGTAACCCGCCATGCGCACCGCCTTGTTGAGGAGTACACCGGTGGGGAGTTGCCAAACCGTGTTCGTGCAGCCGAAACCATGACGTTGTCAGGACACGGTCTGTGTCGCCGACTGCGCCGTATGCTCGCCGCCCCGCCGGGCATGCACTCCAGCGGGGCGGCCGCGTCCGCGAGCCGGGCACCAGCCGTCACCGCGGCCGCGGACGACACCGCACCTACACTGCATCACCTGCGGACAAGTCGACGCGATGTGTGAGGCGAACCGAGCTACGGCGCGACCGAGGAGCCGTTGTCGCCGTTGTCGCCGTTCGCGCCGTCGGCGCCCGGTGTGCTGCCCGTCCCGCCCTTGCCGCCGGCGCCCCCGGATCCGCCGGTGCCGGCCGTGCCGGGAGCGCCAGGTGCGCCGTTGGAAACGGATCCCTGGGTCACCCCGCCCTGTCCGCCCGCGCCGGCGCCGCCACCGTCGCCGCCGTTGCCACCCCTGCCGCCGTTGCCACCCGCCCCGGTGACGCCGGAACCGGTGAGAAACGGGATGAATCCACCGGCACCACCGACGCCGCCGTTACCTCCGTTGCCGCCGTTGCCGCCCCTGCCACCAGCAGCGCCGTTACCTCCGTTGCCGCCGTTGCCGCCGTTGTTCAAGCCGCTGGCGTGCAGCAACGCCCCGCCGTTGCCGCCGACACCGCCGTTGCCGCCGGCGCCGCCGTTGCCACCGTTCCCGCCTGCGCCGCCCTTTCCGCCGGGGCCGCCGACGCCGAGGAAGAGGCCGCCCTTGCCGCCGTTGCCGCCGTTGCCGCCGTCGCTGCCGTCATCGCCGTTCAGGCCGGCAGCCCCGTTTCCCCCGTCGCCGCCGCGGCCGCCGTTGCCGACGGCGCCGTTGTCGGTGTTCCCGAGACCCCCGGCGCCGCCGTCGCCGCCGTTGCCGCCGCCGAAGAGCGCGTCGCCACCGTTGCCGCCGGCGCCGCCGTTGTGGTTGCCGCTTCCACCGTTTCCGCCGATGCCCCCGTTGCCGCCGGAGTTACCGCCGAGTCCACCGTTGCCACCGTTGCCACCGTCGAATCCGTTGTTGGTGATGACGCCGGGGGCGCCCGGGCCACCGTTCTGCAACCCCACCCCATCGACTCCGTTGCCGGTGACCGGATCGGTCCCGGCGGTATCGCCGGTCGTCGGGTTACCGGAGAAGCCGTTCAGGCCGGGAGCGCCGGCGCCGCCGCGACCGCCGTTACCGATGAACAGTCCGGCCGCGCCGCCCTTGCCGCCGTTGCCGGTGCCCGGGATGGTGCGGCTGAAGCCGTCGCCGCCGTTACCGGCGAACAGGCCGGCATTGCCGCCGTCGGGGTTGGCCGCGGTGCCGTCGATGCCGTTGCCGATGAAGATGTTGAGGATCGGGATAAGGCCGGCGATGTCGAACACCGGGTCGAGAAAGGCCGCGCTCAGCCCGGAATCACCGAAGAACGGTAGATCCGCAAACTGTGTCTGCTGTGCCAGCGCCACAGGTGTCGCGCCCGCAGCTGGAGCGGCCACGAGGGCGGCGGCGGGGTAGGCGAGTAGGATACTTGCACTTCCAAGGCCTACAGCGGCCATCAACGGTCGTGATCCGCGGTTGATGTCAGCGGGCATATCCGGAGTTCCTATTCTTTGCCAGAGGATTCTGAACAAATTGGATGAAAGCACAGTGAGGTGCATTTCCGGTGGCGAAGTGCAAAAGAATCGCCCGGAACAGTCAGCGGTGTGGTCGGTACTAGGCGTTGCTACCTCGTTGGCCGGGGGTGCCGACTCCACCGGCGCCGCCCGCTGTGCCTTGGCCGGGGTTACCTCCGACGCCGTCGCTCGGGCGTCCATCGCCGCCGTTGCCGCCGAGGCCGTCACCGACGCCGGTGCCTTGTCCATCTCGATACCCGCCGAAACCGTCGCCGCCCGTTCCGCCGTTCCCGCCCGTGCCTAACGGACTGATGCCTCCGTCGCCACCCCTGCCGCCGACGCCGTCACCATTGTCGTCTGGACCGGATCCGCCGAAGCCGTTGCCGCCCGTTCCACCATGGCCGGCGGCGCCGGTCAGACTGTCGCCCCCGTTGCCACCCCTGCCGCCAGTGCCGCGGCCAGTCACGACGCCGCCGGCAAGACCGAACCCGCCGCCGTACGCGTAGCCACCGGCGCCGCCCTCGCCGCCTGGACCGGACTGGCTGGCGCCGCCGGCGCCGCCGGCGCCCCCGACAGCGTCATAGAGTGCGCCTGAAGTACCCCCGGTGCCCCCTGCTCCGCCGACGCCGGCCTGGCTGTTGCCGCCGGCACCGCCATCGCCGCTCGTAGCCCAGGAGCCGAAACTCTGCCCGCCGCCTCCGTCGCCGCCTCGCCCGCCGTTACCGGTGCCGCTGCCGGCGCCGCCGGTTCCCCCGTTGCCGCCGACGCCGAAGTTGTCGACTCCGCTTGTATTGGTGTTGGTGCCGTAGCCGCCCGGGCCCCCGTCGCCGCCGTCACCGCCGAGACCCCTGGCGCCGTTGACTCCGGTGCGTCCTGTCCCCGCTGCGCCGCCGACACCCGCCGCGCCGCCGACGCCGCCGGTTCCGCCGGGCGCACCATCACCGCCGTTTCCGCCGTCGCCGGCGATGGCAGGACCGCTCTGGCCGGCGGACGCCAGGACCGTCGCATCCGCTCCGCCCCGGCCGGTGCCGCCGTCGCCGCCGTTCCCGCCGGCGCCTCCCGCGCCACCGTCGCCGTTGCTCCCGCCGACGCCGGCCCGACCGGTCGGACCACCTGCTGCGCCGCCGGCGCCACCCGCGCCGCCAACGCCTCCGCGGCCTCCGTCACTCCCGGCCTGGCCGTCAGCGCCATCACCGTTGGCGGTCTCGATGCCATTGAGTCCGGGGTCCCCGTCGGCGCCTCTGCCGCCCTGTCCGCCGACTCCCCCCGAGCCGCCGGGGCCGCCGTCTCCGTCTGCGCCGTCAGCACCGGCGTTTCCGCCGGTACCCCCGGTGCCGGGCGCACCTCCGCTGCCGCCGCGTCCGCCGGCGCCTCCGGTGCCGCCATCGCCCCCGGTCTGACCGTCACCGCCGTTCACTCCGGCGTCGGTTGCATCCCCGCCGTCGAGCCCTCTGAAGCCGGCGCCGCCGACGCCGCCCCTGCCCCCCGTCCCACCAGCGCCGCCGTCGCCGTTGACGCCCACAGCGCCTGCGGCGCCGAAGAAGCCGGCCGCGCCGCCGCGGCCTGCGTTACCGCCTACCCCGCCGGCACCACCGTCACCGCCGTCATGACCGGTGCCGCCATCACCACCCGCGGTCGTGGCGTCATCACCTTTGACACCAGCCCCGCCGGTGCCGCCGACCCCTCCTGTGCCGCCGTTTCCGCCGTTTCCGCCGTTGCCGATCAGGCCGCTCCCGCCGCCGGCCCCGCCGTCGCCGCCTTTGGCGCCTGCGCCGCCGTCGAGTCCAGGCCCGGCGCCGTCAGCGCCTCGGGCACCCGCGGCGCCGTGGCCGCCGTTGCCGCCGTCACCGATGAACAAGCCGGCGTTGCCGCCGTTGCCCCCGTTGAGCCCGGCCTCTGTGGGGCTGTAACCGTCGCCGCCGTTGCCGAACAGCAATCCGGCGTTGCCGCCGTCGGGCCTGGCGAGCGTGCCGTCGATGCCGTTGCCGATGAAGAGGTTCAGACCGGGGATCCACCCGGCGATGTCGAAGATCGGATCCAGCAGCCCAGCCCCCAGCCCACCGCCGCCGAAGAAGGAGTCGAAGTCCCGCAGCTGCGCCGGGGTCGGGGTGATGGGTGCGGCTTCGGCGCTCGGCGCCATCATCAGCGCCGCCGCGGGTGCGGCGATGACGATGGCTGCCCCGCTGACGGCGGCGGCCGACGCAATGAGGGAGGGTTTGGGGGTCGACATGGTGCCTCGCTACTGAGGAGAGCTGATGATTTCTCGCCAAATGTAATGGGTCACATCGACCGCGGCCACGATTGTCGATTCTTTGCGGAGATCGTCATTATCGACTGTCTGGTCTTGTAGGTGACACTCTGTTGCTTTCCAGCGGATCGCTGTCGCTGTTCGAGGACGTCAGATCGAGTGACGCTCTGGTGGCATCGAGCAGCGTCTGCCGGGCCGTTGCCGCTGGGTGTGTCGAGTTACGCGCGACCCTGGATCTCGAAGACGAACTCGTGGCCGCAGATGCGGATCTTGTCGCCGTCGGCGAGCGGAACGCTGTAGCGGATCCGCTGACCCGCCACCTCCACCCCGTTGGCTGACCGGAGGTCGGAGATGACGAAGTTCGTGCCGGTGTCGATGACGACGGCGTGGTGGCGGCTGACGCTGCCGTCCTCCAGGACGATGTCGTTGTCGGCGAGCCTGCCGATCGAGGTGATCGCGCCCCGGAGAAGATGGCCGGTGCCGGAGCCGTCCCGCAGTCTGGCGGGGGTCGTCCGAATGCTGGCGGGGTCGCGTTGGTCGATGGCGATGACGGTGTCGGCCGCCGTGGTCTTCGCGGCGCTGCGCACGTCGAGCGGCTCCTGACGCAGGATGCGTCCGTACAGCGACTCCACCGTCTGCCCCGGATCGATACCCAGGTCCTCGGCGAGGATGTGCTTCAACCGCCGGTAGGCGTTCAGCGCATCGGACTGCCGGTCGGCCAGGTAGTAGGCCGTCATCAACTGCGCCCACAGCGGCTCGCGGTAAGGGTGCTCGCCGACCAGCGTCTCGAGTCCACCGATCACCACGTGCGCACGGCCACAGGCGATTTCGACCTCTGCGAGCGCAGTGTGCACGTGGATCTTGTCGTCGACGAGCGCGGTCGCAAAGGCGTCGACGAACGCGAAGTCGCGGATGTCCTCCAGGACCTGGCCGCGCCACTGGGCCAGTGCCGCGGACAGATGACCGCTCGCCTGCTCGAAACGCCCGGCGGCCGCGTCCTGCACCCCGGCTGTCCTCTCGACGACGAACCGGCCGAGATCGCAGCCGGTGTCGGGAATGCTGAGCTGATAGCCGGGCGGTTTGCTGACTAGGGCGGTCCGCGAATCGACGCCGGCACCGCCGAGCAGCCGGCGGATATTGGAGACATAGGTATGCAGAGTGGCTCGTGCACCCGGCGGCGGCCAGTCCTCCCATGCCGCACTGATCAACGATTCGATTCCCACCGGCCGGTTGCGGTTGATGACCAACGTGGCCAGCACCGCACGTTGCTTTGGCGTCCCGAGCGGCATCGAAGCACCGCCGACCGTCATCTGCAGCGGTCCAAGGACTCCGAAATCGAGAGCCGATCCGGCCATGGCCCCATTCTGACGCGTCGTCCAGGCCATTGGCCCCGATCGGCCGGAGCGACGAATTCCAGCATGCGCACAACCCGTGCTGTGTACGCTTCTGAGTCATGCCTTGAGGCTTCGGCACGCCGTTTGCTGAGTTCGCCAGCCGTCGTCCCGCAGGCATGAGGGGGCACAACATGTCCGGAGACCAAACGGACGGCGGCTCGACCCCGGCGTGGGCTGGCATCGCCACGGAGCTGGCTGCCGCGGGCTTCGAGGACGCCCGCGAGGTGGGGCGGGGCGCCTCGGGCGTGGTGTACCGCTGCTTCCAGACGTCGTTGGGGCGCACGGTCGCGATCAAAGTGCTGGCCTCGGACATCGACCCGGACAACCGCGAACGTTTCCTGCGTGAGGGTTTCGCGATGGGAAAGCTCTCGGGCCACCCCAACATCGTCAACATCCTCCAGGTCGGTGTGACCCCGAGTAACCGCCCCTACATCGTGATGCCATACCACAGCGCCGACTCCCTGGCGCTGCGGCTGCGCCGGGGCGGACCGATCCCCTGGCCGGAAGCGCTCAAGATCGGCGTCAAGTTGTGCGGTGCGCTGGAGACCGCGCACAAGTCGGCCACGCTGCACCGCGACATCAAGCCCGGCAACGTGTTGCTCACCGAATACGGCGAACCGCAACTCAGTGACTTCGGTATCGCCCGGATCGCCGGCAAGTACCAGACGGTGACCGGGGTGTTCAGCGGGACGATCGCCTACACCGCACCGGAGGTGCTGTCCGGCCGTGCGCCGACGGTGGCGGCCGACCTCTACTCCCTGGGAGCCACCCTGTACGCGCTGATCGCGGGCAACGCCGCACACGAGAACGCTGGCGGGGAGGAACTGATCGCGCAGTATCTGCGGATCACCTCCGAGGAGGTTCCGGACCTCCGGCCCCGAGGCATTCCGCACGATGTGTGCGCGGCGATCGAGAAGGCGATGTCGATCAACCCTGCAGACCGTCCGGTGTCCGCGGCGGAGTTCGGTCGTGATCTCCAGGCAGCGCAGCGCCACAACGGATTACCGCCGGATTCGATGGCGCTGCCGATCGTGACGAACGAACACGAGGCCCATGCGCCCGCCGATCCCGTCGGTGACCCCGCCCCCGCGGACTCCGCTTCCGAACACACCGGCGCCATGGCGCCTCCGGTCTGGACCACGACCGGTCACGAGCCGAACGTCCCGCCGCCGCCCCCGGAGGCGGTCATACCTCCGCAAGAGGAACAGCCGCCACCACCGCCCGGCTACGGTGCGCACCGACGCAGATCGGTCGTCCTCATCAGCTGTGCCGCGTTGGCCGTGGTGCTGCTGGTCCTCGGCATCATCGCCGTCGTCCCCCGCGACACCACCGCCGGCACCGCAGGTGGCGCTCAGACCAGCGCACCGAGCAGCGCCGCCGACGCACAGCCGGGTTGGCGACCGATCACGAACTCTCCGTTCGCCCTCACTGCGGCCGCCACCACTCAGGTCGACGGAACGATCTGGATGTTCGGCGGCGCCGGCGCCAACGGTGCTCCCAGTGCCCGGCACGAGGGGTATGACCCGGCCATCGACAGCTGGAAGCAGGGCGACGATCTGCCGGTGCCGGTGCAACACGCCATGGCGGCGACCTGGCAGGGCAATCCGGTGGTGCTGGGCGGGCTGACGGGGCCGAACAATGCTGCGACACCACGGGTTTGGCGGGTGGTGAACACCCGGTGGGTGGAGATGCCGCCGATGCGGGAGCCGCGCGCCTCGGCTGTGGCCGCGACCATCGGCGGTCGCATCGTCGTCGCAGGGGGAGTGGGTGCCGACGGCCGAACGCTCGCCAGCACTGAGATCTTCGACGGCACAGCGTGGAAACCGGGCGCCGACATGCCCACCGCGCGCCGGCAGCTGGCAGGCGCGACGGACGGCGCGCTGGTCTATGCCGTCGGCGGCACGAACGGCGCCGCGGAGCTCGCGACGGTGGAGGCCTACGACCCGGAAGCGAATGCCTGGACGTCGCTGCCACCGCTGCGGCAGGCGCGAAGCGACCTCGGCGCGACGATCGCCGATCAGCGTCTCGTCGTCGCCGGGGGACTGTTGGGCGGGCAGCCGCTCAAGAGTGTGGCGATGCTGGATCTGGCGTCGAAGACATGGGCGGACCTACCGGACATGGCGACCGCGCGATACGGTCTCGCGGTCGCCGCGGTTGCCGACTCCGTCTATGCCGTCGGCGGTTCGACGGGCGCAGGGGCCGCCGAGGTGACCTCGTCCGGTGAGGCGGTGAAGCTCGCGCCGCGCCGCCTGCAGCCCTCGCCGCAATGGCGATCGCTCCCGGACGCACCCACCGAGCGACTGATGTCGGCCTGGACGGTGCTCGACGGCCGCATCTATGTCCTCGGCGGTCTGCGGACCGGCGCCGTACTGGACACCGTGGAGAGCTACGACCCGAAAACGGGTGCGTGGCAGACGGAACCACCGCTTCCGATCGCGCTGCACCACGCGGCGGCCACCACCTACAAAGGTGAGGTCATCGTCATCGGAGGAGCCAGCGACAACATCGGACAGGGCTCGGACAAGGTCTTCGCCCTGCGCAGCGGCGGTTGGACGGAACTGCCCAGCCTGACCCACGCGCGGGCCGCGCCTGCCGTCGGCGCCGTCGGCGACAAGTTGATTGTCACCGGCGGTCAGAACGACAAGCAGATCGTCGCCCAGACGGAAGTGTTCGACGGCACCACGTGGACCGAAGCCACCGATATGCCGACTCCGCGCGAACATTCGGCCGCGGTGTCGGACGGCAGATACTTCTACGTTCTCGGCGGCCGGTTCCTCGGCGCCGACAAGAACTCGGCCGCGTTCGACCGGTTCGATCCGCAGTCCGGTGACTGGGTCACACTTCCCGACAGCCCCACCGCCCACGGCAGTTTCGGCGCCGCCTACATCGACGGCCGCATCGTGGCGGTCGGCGGCGAGGAACCGACGCAGGTGATCGGTGACGTCGACATGTTCGACATCGCCGACGGTACGTGGACCACACTGGCGTCGATCCCCACTCCGAGGCACGCCGCCGTGGTGGCCGCCGTCGGCAACACCGTCTACTGCCTCACCGGCGCCAATCGGCCGACCCACGAGGGTGCGGTCGCGACCGTCGAAGCGCTGGATTTCCGATGACCGAGCCCGAGGTGCGGTACGAGTCGGTGTTCCGGCAGCGGTGGCGCGACCGACAGTCGGCCGGTGCGCGCCCCGGTGAGCTGATCAAGCAGCCCCGCTGGATCGATGTCGGATTGCTCGCGCTCTGTGTGCTTTTCGCCGTCGGTGCGGTCGTAGGCGCGACGGTGACCATCGAACAGACGGCCGCGCTGCCCGCGGTGGCCAACGGCGCCGTGGTCACTGCGGTGCGCGATGACCATCCCGTGCCACCGCCCGGCGACACCGTGCAGTTCCGCGACTCCGCCGGCGACACCCGGGACGCCGTCATCGTCGCGGTCACCGGATCGGAGGTCGTCGCCGAGGTGGCGCCGTCGGGAACCGTCTCGTCCGGCGAACTGCTCCTCCCCGCCGGCCGGCAACGATTGATCGGGATGATGCTGCCGAGGCTGGGGTGAGGTGGCGGCGGGGAGCGATCCCCTACATCGCCCAGACCGAGATGGCCGATTGCGGCGCCGCCGCGCTGACCATGGCGCTGGGCTACTACGGACGCCACGTTCCGCTCGCCGAGATGCACGAGGTGACCGGGACCGGCCGGGACGGCATCGACGCCCTGCGGCTCGCCGAGGCCGCCGGCTCTTACGGATTGCGGGCGCGTGGCGTGGCCACCGAACTCGACGATCTCGGGGTGCTGCCCAAGGGGTCCGTATTGCACTGGGGTGAATCGCATTTCGTGGTGCTCGATTCGACCTCACGCCAGGGTGTGACGATCGTCGACCCGATGGCCGGACGCTACCGGGTGACCTGGGCCGCCGCCAACGATCTGTACAGCGGTGTCGCGATCCTGCTCGAGCCGACCCCGTCGTTTGCCGAGGGAGGGCGCCGGGCGCCGGGCGCGCTGCACCACGCCGGCCGGCTGCTGCGCCGGTCGAGCGGTATCGGGCGGGTGCTCCTGACGTCGGTGCTGGTGCGATTGATGGCGCTGGCCGTGCCGATCCTCACCGGCGTGGTGGTCGATCAGGTGGTACCCGCAGGCGACGGGCACCTGCTGACGGTGCTGGTCGCAGTGATGGCCGCGCTGATCGCGTACTCGGTGATCGCGACCTTCCTGCGGGCGCATCTGTTGCTGCGGCTGCGCAGCCGCCTCGACGTAGACATGACGCTGGGCTTTCTCGAGCATCTCGTCGACCTGCCGTACGCGTTCTTCCTCAAACGGTCTTCCGGCGACCTGATGATGCGGCTGCGGAGCAACGCCACCGTGCGCGAGATCCTCACCTCCGGCACGATCGCGGCGCTGCTCGACGGCGTGCTGGCGTCGCTGTACCTCGTCGGAATCGTGATCCTGTCGCCGGTTCTCGGCGGACTGGTCGCTCTGCTGGCGGCAGCGCAGGTGGGTGTCCTGCTCGCCGCCCGGCGGCGCAATCAGCACCTGATGGGCGAGTCGCTGGCGACCGAGGCCAAATCGCAGTCCTACGCCTACGAGATGTTCTCCGCGGTCGAGACACTCAAGGCCGCCGGCGCCGAACGCCGCGCGGTCTCGCACTGGACCAACCTGTTCATCGCCGAGCTCAACGTGTCGCTGCGGCGTGGACGGTTGTCCGCGGCCGTGGAGACGGCCACCCACGGGCTGGCACTGCTGTCTCCCATCGCGGTGCTGCTCGTGGGCGCGAACCTCGTGCGCACCGGTGAGCTGTCTCTGGGCACCATGCTGGCGCTCGCCGCGCTGGCCACGGCCTTCCTCGAGCCGCTGGCCACGCTGGTCGCGACCGCCCTGCAGCTGCAGCTCCTCGGCAGCTATCTGAGCCGCCTCGACGATGTCTTCAACACGCCTACCGAGACCAGCGGGCGTGAGGTGCGACATGCGCCTGCACTCACCGGTGCGCTGCGTGCCGAGGGTCTGACGTTCCGCTACCAGCCCAGCGCGCCGCCGGTGGTCGACGCCGTCGATCTCGAGGTCGAGCCAGGCAAGGTGCTGGCCATCGTCGGGCGGTCCGGTTCGGGGAAGTCGACCTTGGGCCGGCTGCTACTCGGCTTGTACACCCCGTCCGCGGGCCGGGTGCTGGTCGACGATGTCGATCTGGCCACCCTGCATCCGCGCAGCGTGCGCTCGCAGATCGGGGTCGTCACCCAGGACCCCTACATCTTTGGTCTGTCGATCAGGGAGAACGTCGCCCTGGTCGATCCCGGCCTGTCGCTGGAGCGGCTTCAGGAGGCGGCGAAGCTGGCCGGCATCGCCGAGGACATCGCCGCGATGCCGATGGGCTGGGACACCCCGCTGGTCGACGCCGGCGCATCGCTGTCCGGCGGGCAACGGCAGCGGCTGGCCCTGGCGCGCGCCTTGGCAGCTCGCCCGCGCATCCTGCTGCTCGACGAGGCAACGAGCAACCTCGACACCGTCACCGAGGCGCAGGTGCATGCCAATATCGCCGGCCTGGGCTGCACCGTCATCGTGATCGCGCACCGGCTGGCCACGGTCATCGACGCCGATCACATCGTTGTGATGGACACCGGCAGGGTCGTCGAAGTGGGGTCACACCGCGAGCTGATGGCCGCCGAGGGGTACTACGCCCAGCTGGTCGCCGGGCAGCTCGTCGACGAGACGCCGCGATAGGAGAGCAGACATGGCCGCGTCGCTGAAAGCCAGTGGCTTCTTCGTCTTGCGCGCCCCGCTGCTGCCGCTGGAGGAGTTGGCCCGACTCCGCAACGAGCCCGACTACTGGCAGACGCTGGCGGCTCGGCCAGAGGTGCTCGAGGCGCTGCACCTGGCCTCACCCGGGCTGGTGCGCCGCCTGGCGGCAGGCGGCGCCGATCAGCGGGTGGCCGCGTCGGTCACTGCCTATTTGGTCCGGATGTGTACGCGCGCAACACCCTTCGGACTGTTTGCGGGATGCTCGCTCGGCGTCGTCGGCAACCACACATCCCTGGTCGTCGACGGACCGGACGGCATCGCGCGGCACAGTAGACCCGACACCGAGGTACTGGCGTCGCTGGTCGAACGGCTGCTGGCCGATCCCTCGACGCGCGCCGAGATGGCGGTGGAACCCAATTCGAGCCGCTACCGGGCAGCCGGGGCGGTGCGACTCATCGAGAGCCGGGTGCGCGACGGCCGACGACGCACCCACCACCTGGTGATGGTGGAGGACGACGGGCCGCTGCGCTGCGCGCTGGAGGCGGCCGCCGGGGGTGCGGTGGTGGCCGAGGTCGCCGACGCGGTCGCCGCCGATGCCGGTGTCGGCCCCGACGAGGCCCGCGGCTACGTCGACGCCCTGGTCGACGCACAGGTGCTGACCCCGGTCGCCGAGCCGGCCGTGACGGGTTCCGAACCGCTGCACCACGTACTCTCATGTCTGACGAGTCCCGCGCTCACCCCTACCTCGCAGGTGTTGACCGGGGTGGCCGAGAAATTGAGCCGCTTGGATGCCGCCGGCCTCGGGAATCCGCCGTCGGCCTACGACGAGGTGGCGGCGACGCTGCTGGAATTGGCGGGCGACGGCGACGACGCCCGCCTGGTCCAGGTCGACATGCACCGCGCGGGAATCGGTTTGACGCTGGGTCGCGACGATGTCCGCAAGCTCGCCGACGCCGTCGAGCTGCTGCGCAGGGTGTCTCCGCCCGCCGAGGATCCGGCGCTGCGCCGGTTCAAGACCGCGTTCGCGCAGCGCTACGAGGACCGCGAAGTGCCCCTGATGGAGGCGCTCGACGAGGAGATGGGTATCGGGTTCGATCCGTCGACGCATCCGGCGGCCGACGAGTCACCACTGCTCGCCGGTCTGGACCTCGGCGGATCGGCGGGTGACGGCGACTTCACCTCGCGGGACGCGACGTTACTCGATCTGATGCTGCGGCTCCGCGAAAGCGGTTCGCAGGCCCTCGACCTCGATGCAGACACCGTCGAGCGGCTCGCGAACCCGGCGCCACCGCCACTTCCGGATGCGCTGACCGTCATGGCCGGTCTGCTCGACGCCGGCATCGAGATCATCAGCGTCCTGGGTCCCTCCGGCGCTCAGCTTCTCGGCCGGTTCTGCCACGGCGATCCCCGGTTGCGCGAGGCCGTACAGGCGCATCTGCGTGCCGAAGAGTCGTTCGCGCCCGACGTGGTGTTCGCCGAGATCATCCACCTGCCCGAAGGTCGCGTCGGCAACGTGCTGGCCCGACCGGTGTTGCGGGAGCACGAACTCGTGCTGCTGGGCCGTTCGGGGGCTCCCACCGGGCGCCGGCTCAGCGTCGACGAGCTGACGGTCCGCCTGGACGGCGATCGAATCGTCCTGTTCAGCAGTCGCCTCGGCGCGGAGGTGCGACCGCGGATGAGTACGGCGCACAACGCCGCCTGGCGCGGGTTCGGGGTCTATCGGTTCCTCGTCGCCGTCCAGTACGACGGGGTCGCCGGGTCGCTCGCCTGGGATTGGGGCGCACTCTCGCGGGCACCGTCGCTGCCCCGCGTCACGGCAGGTCCACTCGTCCTGTCCCGGGCGCGGTGGCGGCTCGCGGGCGCCGAGATCGGTACCGTGACCGGACCCGACGCAGCCGCCGGTTGGGCAATGCTGGTGCGGGAGCGCGGTCTTCCGCAGCAGCTGCTGATCGCCGACGGTGACAACCGGCTCTACGTCGACACCACCAGTGCCGCCCTGACCGCGACTGCCGCCAAGACGCTGCGCGGACGCACCGACGCCGTCGTCGAGGAGATGCTGCCCACCGGGGTCGCCAAGGGTCCGCAGGGCACCTTTGCGCAGGAGATCATCGTTCCGTTCATCCGGCGCGGCGAACCTGCCCCAGGTGCGGGTGCGTGGCAGAAGTCCAGTGTGCGTCGCAGTTTCGTACCGGGTAGTGAATGGCTGTACGCGAAGATCTACACCGGCACTGCGTCGGCAGACCGCATCCTCACCGCGGCCGTCGCTCCGGTCGTGCGTGTTCTGAAGAGCGGCGGCGTCATCGACTCGTGGTTCTTCCTCCGGTATCACGATCCAGGCCATCATCTACGAATACGGTTGCATGGCAACCCGTTCGATCTCCGCGACGCGGCTCTGCTCACGTTGACCGATGCGCTGTCGTCGTACCTCGACGACGGCACTGTCTCGAACGTCGCCTTCGACACGTATCACCGCGAGATCGAACGCTACGGCGGTGATGCGGGAATCGACATCGCGGAGCGGATCCACGCCGCGGACAGCGACGCGGTGGTGGACTTGCTGACCATGCTCGACGGGGATGACGGACCGGATGCGCGGTGGAAGTTGTGTCTGTACGCCATGGACAGCCTGCTGTTCGACGCCGGACTCTCCCTGCCCGACCGTCGGGAATGGGCGCGGAGCGGGGCCGCGGGCTACCGGGCCGAATATCCCGATGCGCCGAACCTGGAGAGCGGCATCGGCGCGCGATGGCGCACTGAACGGGCCGATGTCACAGCGCTGCTCGACGACACCGTCGAGCACCCGTACGACGTTGGCCGACAGGTGTTTCAACGCCGGTCCGAGCGGCTGGCGCCGCTGCTCGCGGAGCTGACCGATCGGGCCCGGCGTGACCGGCTGACCCAGCCCATGCCGTCGCTGCTGCACAGCATCAGCCATCTCAACGCGGTGCGATTGCTGCGATCGGCCGCGCGTACCCACGAATTGGTCCTGCTGAGCTTCCTTGACCGGCATTACGCCGGACTGCTCGCGAGGTCGCGTTGAGAATGCGTTGAGACCGCCGGTCGACTCTATGGGCACAGCGATCCACCCAGGACCGCAACAACCCAAGGAGAACACCATGAGCAAGAACCACAACGCCCTCGCCCTGCGCCGCCAGAGCATCCGGACCCTCTCGCCCAGTGAGCTCCGCGCGGCCCAGGGCGGCCGCGGCAACGGCACCGGCACGGGCACCGGGAACGGCACCGGCACCGGCACGGGGAACGGGACCGGCACCGGCACCCGGCGCTGACCTCACCTCTCTGGCACCCCGCATACCGCCCCACAACCGATCGGTTGTGGGGCGGTATTCGTTTGTGCAAGCAGACATTTCGCCGTTGAGAATCTGTTGAGCGCGGCGGGCGAGAGTTGTTTTCGAAAGCGGCCCACCCGGGGCCGCGAACACGAAGGAGAACCTCATGAGTAAGAACCACAGCCCCCTCGCCCTGCGTCGCCAGAGCATCCGGACCCTCTCGCCCGCCGAGCTCCGCGCGGCGCAGGGCGGCCGTGGCGGCAACGGCACCGGCACCGGCACCGGGAACGGAACGGGCACCGGCACCGGCAACGGCACCGGTACCGGGACCCGCACGAAGGCCTGATCTCGGCGCGCATCCTCCCCCTCCCGCCGCCCCATGGCCGACTCGGTCATGGGGCGGCCTTCGTCCGGCTTCGTGCGATGCCACTCGGTGCTAGGTTGCTGTAACCATCTGCAGTAAGGGGTTGGGCATGGTGCCGCGACGGACGCGAACGAGGCGACGGGAGCGGCTGACCGCGCGGAGTGCAATGAGCCTGCTCTTCGCCGTCCCGACCGGTCAGCAGCCAGGCCCGCGAAGCCCCGGCGCCCCATTGACACTCTGACGGGTGACGGAGCATGGGACCGAACGGACGACGGGCGAGCACGGCTGCCCAAGCAGTGCAGTCGATGGGCGTCGTATGCCTGAGCCTTCTCGCCGCAGCCGTCCTCGCACTGGCGTCGACCGTGTCATCAGCCGTGTCGCTTCTGGCCACCACCGCGTTGGTCATGAGTGGCACCTTCACGCCCACTCCGCCGCCGTGGTTCGTCGACATGGCGAAGAACCAGTTCATCGTCCCGACGCATCCGGGCCGCGACATCGACCGCTACATCGCCGTCACCACCCCTGAGCAGGCCTGGCCGGTCACCGGATTCGGTGACTACCCCTTCGGCACGTCGGTCCGCATCGGGGTGAGCGATCTGGAAGCGGCGATGGCCACCTACGGTTCCGACGATCTGATCATCTTCGGCCACTCGCAGAGTTCGGTGATCTCCTACATCGAGAAGCGCAAGCTGGCCGAGCAATACCCGATCGGGACACCCGCACCCGACATCGACTTCGTCACCATCGGGACGCTGAATCTGCCCAACGGCGGTGTCATGACCCGGTTCTGGGGCGCCTATCTACCGTTCGTCGACTTCTACTTCAACGGCCCGGCGCCGAACGACACCCAGTTCGACACCGACATCATCACCCAGCGGTACGACGGGTTCGCCGACTTCCCGATGTATCCGGTCAACCTGCTCGCAGTGGCCAACGCGGTGGCGGGCTTCTTCTACACCCACGAGGACTACGAGGCGGTGACGCTCGCGGGGGATCCTGCCGAGTTCTTCGTGGGCAGCCAGGGCGATACCGACTACTACTTCTTCCCGACGAAGGACCTACCCCTGTTCGGGCCGCTGCGGGGCCTCGGTGTGCCCGAGCCGCTGATCGACATCGTCGAGCCGATGACGACGTTCTTCGTCGAGCTGGGCTATCGCCGCGACATCCCACCGTGGGTCCCGACGCCTGCGCAGCTGATCCCGGTCCATGATCCCGCCGATGTCATCGACGATTTCGCCGCGGCCGTCGAGGAGACGGTGGACAACACCCGTGCGCTGATCGGGGCGTATCGGCCGCCGGCGATGCCGACAATGCGCGCGCCTGCCACTCCGGCACCCGACGGCTACCAATCGGTGACGAAGGCGGACAGTGGCGTACAGCGCGAACACGGCGCCGAACCGGAGGAGGCCGAGGATACGACCGCTGGGGCGTCGAATTCCGCTGAAAGCGTTGTCTCGCAGCCGAGTTCTCCTGCCGTGACGCGCTCGACCGACGACGCCGCCGACGACGCCGCCGACGCCGCCGCCGCCGACGCCGCGGCGGACGCCGACGGCAGCGCACAGGTCAGCCGCTGAGGACGGTCACTCGGGGATCAGGATCGTCTTGCCCGGCAGTTGCACGGCATCTGATTCCGCATGCACCGCGACGGTTTCGGACAACGACTAGCTGTCCGGTTGTGCTACGACGCCGGACTCGCAGGCCGGCCGGCCGTCGATCCTCTGACCACCAGCTGCGAGCGGAAGGTCAGCGTTCGATAGGGAGCGGTGGGCTGCCGAATCCGATCGAGCAGCGCCTGGGCGCCCGCTTCGGCCATGGCGCGGCTGGGCTGATGAACCGTGGTGAGATCGAACGCCGGCCAGGCCGACATGGCGATGTCGTCGTACCCGACGACCCACAGATCGGCGGGTACCGCCACTCCCACGGCGCGGGCGGCGTCCAAGGCACCGAAGGCGATCAGGTCATTGCTGCAGAAGATCGCGTTGGGCCGGGCGTCGGCGTTGAGTAGCCGGTTGGTGGCGCTGTAGCCGAAGTCGTGGCTGAAGGGACCCACCAGTGTCCGTTCGGGCGCCAGTGGCCTGTCGACCTCGGTGAGACGCTCGGAGAAGCCGCGGAACCGGTCACGGGCGGTGCTGGCCGCAAACGGTCCTCCGATGAACGCGATCTCGCGTCGGCCGTTATCCAAGAAGTAGTCGGCGACGTTCCTGCCGCCCGTGACGTTGTCGCTGGAGACTTGGTCGCACGCGAGACTCTCGACCGTGCGATTGATGAGTACTACGGGTTTGTGCCCGTCCAACGCGGCACGCAGGGGAGCGGACGCTTCGGTGACGGTCGTGAAGATGACGCCGTCGACGGAGCCGGCGTTGATGGCCTCCAGCGCCGCGTCGTTCCCGGGTCCGTCTGAGTTCCACAACGTCACCTTCTGCCCGGCGCCGTCCAGGTACCACGTCAGCGCATCGAGGATCTCGGGGTAGAACGGGTTCTTCAGGTCGGCGACGACGACGCCGACGGTGTTGACCCGGCCGGTCTTCATCGCACGGGCACCCAGGTTCGGGACGTAGCCCACCGCCTGTGCTGCCTCGAGAATCCTCTTACGTGTCTCCGCGCTGACGCTTCCGCCGCTCAAAGCCCGGGAAACCGTGGCCTGAGAGACCCCCGCGAGGCGGGCGACGTCGTGACTCGTCGGCATTCGTATTCAATCCTCCGGGCTGGTGCGAAGAGGAGTGCTGCTCGATCGGGATCCTCGGCTCGGATCGTCTCACGAGATGTGCCGTCCCGCCGCTCTGTTCACTTGCTCCGGCTCTCCTCGCGACGATCGACCGCGTCGCAAGGCTGTGCATACGGATGCGAGCACCGTTCTGTCTGATCGGACTTTGGTGCATACGAACACACACCTATGGCTCAGAAACACGCTGATAGCGACCCTCTTGTGCCATCGTGTGACGGGAGTCTTGCATCTTGACATGTATACGAATACACTAGCCTCGTCAGTGACGCGCAGCACAAGCGCCACGTTCGAGTGACCGAGGCGGCACCGCCGGTCGACGCCCACCGATGGAGGAAGTTCATGACGATCGCCACCGCGACCCCAAGCACCATCCCGACCAAGGACCTCAAGACGCCGCTGCGTGAAAGCGTCGAGCGGGGCAGCACCGCCTCGGTGCGCTCCACGGTGGAGGGCGTGATCGAGGACATCCGTACCCGCGGTGACGCCGCGGTGCGCGAGTACTCGGAGAAGTTCGACAAGTACTCAGCGGACAGCTACCTCGTTACCCCCGAGCAGCTCGACGAGATCATGGCGCGGGTTCCGCAGCAGGTCATCGAGGACATCAAGTTCGTCCAGGAGCAGGTCCGGGTGATGGCCCAGAAGCAACTCGAATCGCTGACCGACTTCGAGATCGAAACGCTGCCGGGCGTCTTCCTCGGCCAGAAGAATGTCCCGATCCAGGCTGCCGGCGCCTACATTCCGGGCGGCAAGTACCCGCTGCTGGCCAGCGCGCACATGACGATCGTGACGGCGAAGGTGGCCGGCGTGCAGCGCGTCGCGGCCTGCACGCCGCTCATCCGCGGCGAGGTGCCCGACGCCACGATCGCCGCCATGCATCTAGCGGGCGCTGACGAGATCTATCTGCTGGGCGGCATCCAGGCCGTCGCGGCGTTGGCCATCGGCACCGAGACCATCCAGCCGGTCAACATGCTCGCCGGCCCCGGCAACGCGTTCGTCGCCGAAGCCAAGCGCCAGCTGTTCGGCGAGGTCGGCATCGACCTGTTCGCCGGGCCGACCGAGGTGCTGATCGTCGCCGACGAGCACGCCGACCCGTTCATCGTCGCGGTCGACCTGTTGTCACAGGCCGAGCACGGGCCCGACTCACCCGCGGTCCTCATCACCACCAGCGAAGAACTGGGCCGCGCCGTGATGGAGCACATCGACACCATCCTGGTCGACATGCCCACCCGCGACTTCGCGGAACCTGCGTGGCGCGACTGGGGCGAGGTCCGCGTCGTCGAGACCCTCGACGACGCTTACGCGCTCGCCGATCGGTACGCGTCCGAGCATGTGCAGATCCTGACCCAGAACCCCCGCGAGGCCCTGGACAAGATGCACGACTACGGCGCCCTGTTCCTCGGCGAGGGCACCTGTGTCTCGTACGGCGACAAGGTGATCGGCACCAACCACGTCCTTCCCACCCGTGGCGCCGCCCGCTACACCGGCGGACTGTGGGTCGGCAAGTACCTGCGCACCGTGACCTACCAGGAGGTCACCAACACCGAATCGAGCGCCTTCTTCGGCGAGCTGTGCGGGCGTGCTGCCCGGGTCGAGCTTTTCGAGGGCCACGCCCGTTCGGGCGACGTGCGGGCCGCGAAATACCGGGGCGAGAAGCTGCCCTGGTCCGATCACGACTTCGCCGGGTAACGCAGCATGTTCGGTTCCGACTTGACGGGCAAGCGGGCTCTGGTGACCGGTGCCGGTCGCGGCCTCGGCAAGGCCATCGCCGATGGCCTCGCCGAGTCGGGCGCCGTGGTCTACGGCACCAGCCGCGACCGCGACGCCGCCGAGTCCATCGCCCGTCGGTACGGAACGCAGCCGCTGACGGTCGAGATGACCGACGTCACCGCGATGCGCGGTGCCCTCGCCGAGGTGCTCGACCACAGCGGAGGAATCGATCTGCTCGTCAACAACGCAGGCGTGAACATCCCCAAGCCCGCGGTCGACGTCACCGAGCAGGACTGGGACACCGTCTTCGACACCAACCTCAAGGGCACCTTCTTCCTCACCTCCGCCCTGGCGACGACGTGGCTGAACACCTCCAGCCCCGCAGCGGTGGTGAACATCGCCTCCCAGGCCGGGCTCGTCGCCATCGAGGAACGCGCCGCGTACGGGTCCAGCAAGGCGGCCCTCATCCACCTGACCAAACAACTCGCGCTCGAATGGGCGGCGAGCGGCATCAGGGTCAACGCCGTCGCGCCCACGTTCGTTCGCACCGAACTGACCGAATCGACGCTGAGCCGTCCGGACTGGGCCGGTGAATTGCTGTCCCGTATCCCCGCCGGCCGCTTCGGAGAACCCGAGGACATCGTCGGTGCGGTGCTCTTCCTGCTCAGCGACGCCGCCGGCCTCATCACCGGCCACACCATCGCCATCGACGGCGGATACACCATCCGCTGACACGGACCGCCAACCACCAGAAACCTCAGCACCATCCGATCGGAGAATCATGGCCACCGCCACCTTGACGCCGGAGCAACTCCGCCGGCGATCCGTGCAGTCCGGAACCATCGGCGCCATCGTCGAGTGGTACGAGTACACGATCTACGGCACCGCCGCAGCGCTCGTCTTCGGCAACCTGTTCTTTCCCAACCTGCCAGGAGCCGTCGGCCAGATCGTCTCGCTGGCGACCTTCGGTGTCGGCTTCCTGGCCCGCCCCGTCGGCGCCTTCGTGTCCGGCCACCTCGGTGATCGGATCGGCCGGAAGGCCACGCTGATCATGACGTTCTCGATCATGACCGTGGCGACGGCGGCGATCGGTTTCCTGCCTACCTACGCTCAGATCGGCGTCGCCGCACCGCTTTTGCTGTGTGTGCTGCGCCTGGCGCAGGGCTTCGCCGTCGGCGGTGAGTGGGGCGGCGCGGCGATCATCGCTGTGGAGAACGCCCCTCGCGAGAAACGCGGCCTATTCGGATCGTGGCCGCAGATCGGTGTGTCGGCCGGCCTGCTGCTCGGCACCGCCACGGTCTCGCTGTCGTCGTGGATCTCCGGGGACGGCTTCGACGAGTGGGGCTGGCGTGTTCCGTTCCTACTGGCGATCGTGCTGGCGTTCGTCGGCCTCTACATCCGGCTGCGGGCCGCCGAGAGCCCGGCGTTCCTGGAGGAGAAGGCCAAGATGGAGGCGGAGATCGAGAAGCGCAAGGCGCCCGCGGTGGTGCTGTTCCGCGACCACAAGCGCTCGCTGCTGATCGCGATCTTCGGGCGCTTCGCCGAGGCCGGAAACTATTACCTGTTCACGACTTTCGTGCTCTCCTATGTCACGACCACCCTCGATGCGCCGCGGTCCTACGGGCTGATCGCCTCGATGGTCGGCGCGACGGCGAACATCATCATGATTCCGGTCTTCGGCAGACTCTCCGACCGCATCGGCCGGGTCAGGACGTTCCTCATCGGCGGTGCGATCATCGTGGTCACGACGTGGCCGATCTTCGCGCTGGTACACACCGGCCAGCTCTGGGGCATCATCGTCGGCGTCACGATCTTCCTGGCGTTGGGTCATGCCATGGTCTACGCGCCGCTGCCCGCCCTGTACTGCGAGCTGTTCCCCACCGCGGTGCGGTATTCCGGCATATCGATCGGCTACCAGATGGCATCGATCCTGCTGGCCAGCTTCACCCCGGCGCTCGCCAGCGCGATGGTGTTGTGGGCCGACGGGTCGCTGTGGATGGTCACCGGCTTCGCGATTCTGACCACCGTGGTGGCGATGGTCGCCATCTCCTTCGCGAAGGATCGCAGGCACCTCGAACTCGACGAGATCGACGCGGTGCTGACCGAAGAGAGCCGGCTGACCCCAGCCTCGGGCGCTCAGGCGCGCGGCTCCAGCACCGACTGAACACCGGACACCGCTGTCCCGCCGGACCATCCGGCGGGACAGCGGAGTGTCTGAAGGAATCGGCCCCGTCAGGGCACCAGGATCGTCTTGCCCGCCAGACGGCCGGCGTCGGCATCCGCGTGCACCGCGGCGGTCTCGGACAGCGGGCGACGATCGGCGACGTCGATCGTCAGCTCGCGGGCGTCGACGCGCCCGACCAGACCGGCCAGCTGGCCGGCGTCGCTGTGGACGAAGACCCGCGTCGCACGCACGCCCCTGGTCGGATCCTCCTGCGCCGATGTCATGGTGCCCACGGACCAGCCGCCGTCGGCGACGATTTCGGCGAGAGCGGCGGTCTGCTCCGGCGTCGTGCTCACCAGGTTGAGCACCACATCGAACCGCTGTCCGCCGATCAGCGGCGTGGCCGCATAGTCGATGTAGTCGACGATCTGGTCGGCGCCGTGTCGGCGCAGGCGGTCCGCGTCGCGGGGCTTCGCGGTAGCGGTGACGACGGCGCCGGCTTCCTTGGCCAGTTGGACCGCGTAGCCGCCGACCGCACCGCCTGCCCCGTTGATCAGCACCGTCTGCCCGACCCGCAGCTCGGCGATCTCGAACAACGCCTGCCATGCGGTCAAGCCGACCGTCGGGAGCGCAGCGGCGTCGGCGAGGGGCACCGACTGCGGCGCCGCCGCGAGCACCTCGGCAGGCGCACGCACGTACTCGGCGGCGGCCCCGTCGGCGGTCATCGGCAGGAATCCCACGACCGCATCGCCGATATTCCATCCCGCGACCCCGTCGCCGACCTCGACGATGGTGCCCGCGACATCGATTCCCGGCGTGTGCGGAAAGCTGATCGCGAACACCTCGGACAGATAGCCGCCCCGAATGCCGGCATCGACCGGGTTGAACGACGTCCCGGCCACCCGGATGAGAACCTGACCCGCCGCGGGCACGGGGCGTGGCGCCTCGCCGTACTCCAGGACGTCGGCTTCGCCGTAACGGTCGTAACGCACTGCCTTCATGATCTTCTCCTCGGTCAGTTGCTTCGGTTTCGAAGCATCTGAGTCCAAGAACATGCTTCGACATCGAAGCGATTCCGTGGCGAACTGTGAAGACCGTCACATTGCTTCGATCTCGAAGCATTAGGATCGCGACATGGCCGATTCTCTGGACCCGGAACAGCTGGCCACGTACTTCTCGCTCATGGAGGCGGTCAGCCTGCTGCAGTACGCGGTGCAGCGACAGCTCAAAGCTGACGGCGACCTGAGCTACGTGCAGTTCGAGATCCTGGCCCACCTTGCCGATGCGGACCGGGCCCTCACCATGACCGACCTCGCGGACGTCGTGGTGTACAGCCGGAGCGGTTTGACCCATCAGGCAGGTCTGCTCGAGCAGGCGGGCCTCATCGCCCGGGAGGCCAGCACGGCCGACCAACGCGCCACAGTCGTCGACATCACCGAGGCCGGCCGCGCGCGTCTGGCCACGGTCCTACCCGGTCACGTCGAGGTGGTACGCGAGCTCCTGTTCGACTCGCTCTCCGACCGCGACGTCCGAACCCTCGGCGCGATCATGACGCGGGCGCGTGACCACATGCGGGCGAGGCCGCCACGATCGGCGGCTTCACGCAGCCGCGGTGCTCAGCCGCGGAAAGTGTCGTCAGAGTGACAATGCATAAACCACTGCGAAAAGGGTCAGCCCCGGAGCGTTCGGCTTGTCTACCTGCCGCCCCGTCGGCAGGTAGACAAGCGTTGTGGGCCACATCCCCCGGGCGGCCCACAGGTCTCAGCGCACGCGCGCTGCATCCCCCCGGAATCGGGCAGGCTCCACCGAGCTGAGAACTCGTCCAGTGTTCGTCACCACGCGAACGCAGGAATCGGGGTTTCCCCTACGTCGCCTGTCCCGCGTGCAGGATGCGGGTGCCGACCTTGCCGCTGAGGCGTTCCGGGGCCAGCCCGGCGCGTGTGCAGGTACGCACGACATCGTCCGGGTCGCAGCCGTCGAACACCCCGTAGAGCACCTCGTCGCCGGGGACGGCCACGGTCAGCACCAGCTGGATCTCCACGCCCTCGGCGCGCATGGCCGCTGATGCCGTCTCCAAACGGGAGACATAGGTGTCGATCAGCTCATCGGTCAGATCGGGTAGGTACCACTCCGCCAGACAGCAGGACGAGGGTGCGTCGGCGGCGAGCATATCCCCACGCTAGGGCGATGTGGACGGAGACGAATTGGGGTTTGCCCTACTTTTGGTGGCCGCCGTGGCGGTCAGCCGAAGTGGCGGCCCAGGGAGGCCCGGCCGCGGACCCCGAGTTTCCGGTACACACGTCCCAGATTCGCCTCGACGGTTTTCACGCTGATGAACAACGTGGCGGCGATGTCGCGGTTGCTCATCCCTTCCGAAGCCAGTTCGGCGACCTGCTGTTCGGACGGCGTGAGGCCCTGATCGCGGGTGGGGCGCACGTTCACCCGGGCCAGTTCGGCGCGCACTCTTTGGGCCCACAGGCGAGCGCCGATGTCTTCGAAGTCCGACAGCGCCTCGCCCAGCGTGGCGGCGGCGGCCTCCTTGCGTCGCTGCCGGCGCTGCAGTTGTCCGAGGAGCAGTGCAGTGCGGGCCTTTTCGAAGGGCATCGCCAGTTGCTCGTGGAAGGTGATCGCCTCCGACGCCGCGGCGGCGGCGGCATCGACGTCGCCTTCGACGGCCAGCACGATGGCGCGGCAGCGTGCGCCGACGGCGAGCATCCACGTCCGATCCAGCCGGCGGCCATTGGTCTCGAGTTCGGCAACGAGTGGCTCGGCGTCGGCGACGCGGCCGACCGCCACGAAGGCCTCGACCGCATCGGGCAGGAACCAGGCGCTGACGATCTCGCTGCCGGGTGTCTTCGCGTACTCCTGCAGCGCGGGTTCCACCGCGGCCGCGGCCTCGGCATGGTTGCCCAGTGACACCTCGAGGAACGTGAGCGCCGCCTGCGCCCACCACTTCATCCGGGTGGTCGTATCGCAGCGTTCGGCCAACTCGAGTGCCAGCGCGATATCGGAGCGGGCCGCCTCCTCATGGCCGGCGTAGGCGCTGACGGTGGCCCGCAGCCCTACCGCCACCACACGCATGTGGTCGCCGCCGAGTTGTTCGGCGCGCTGGACGGCGTCTTCGGCGAGCCGGGCCGCCGCATCGAGACGACCGCCCCACAGTTCGGCCACGGCACTGTGGTTCGCGATGGCCAGCAGATCGCGGTCGGCCCCGCGGTCCAGGCAGTAGCGCGCCAGCCCCTCCATGGCGTCGCGCGCTTCGTCGAGGCGGCCGGTCCACGCCATCAGCATCGACGCGGCAGCTCGTGCCCGAAGCGACAGTGGCACTTCGGCGTCGGCATCCTCGAGCTCCAGGGCCCGGTTCAGATCCGCATCGTCGACTCCGTATCCGTGCAGGAACCGAGTCATCACCCGCACGGTGAGCGCCTGGCTGATCAGCTGGGGCTGCGCGGTCTGTTCGGCGAGGACCACCGCCCGTTCCGCGTTGGCCAGCGATTCCTCGTGGTCGCCGGAGTTTCCCTGGGCCAGGGAAAGTGACAGGAGGCAGAAGACCTGGAGATTGACATCACTCTCGCTGTCGGCCAGCGCTTCGGCGAGCCGTTGCTTCGCTTCTTCGAATCCGTTGCTGTCCAGGGCGATTCCGGCGAGCTGGATGAGCGCGAAGGCGCGCAGCGGACCGCTGGGCATGCGTGGCACGGTGACGGTCAGCAATGCGTCGGCGCGTTCGCTGTCTCCTGCCGTGAAGTGGTGTGCGGCCGCCTGCAGGCGCCGCAGGTCGGTGTCCCCGCCAAGCCGCATGGCGAACTCGAGCAGCTCGGCCGCGGCCGCAGGGGCGCCGCGCGTGCGGGCGGCCTCGGCGGCGGCATCCAGTGCGGCGAGTGTGTCGTCATCCTGACTGGTGGCCGCCAGCGCCAGATGGCGCGCCTTGAGCTCCGGTTGCACGATCACGTTGGCGAATCGCCGGTGCATGTGGCGACGCCGTGCCGGGCCCGCCTCGGAGTACACGCCGCGGGCCAACAGCGGGTGTGCGAACCGGATGCGGTAGCCGTCGATCTCGACGATGCCCTCGCCCTCGGCGACCTCCATGAGTTCGATGACACCGTCCGGGGGCCGGTCGGTGACGTTCGCGATCAGGTCGACGGTCGGCGCCGCCACGCACGACGCCGCGAGCAGTACGTCGCGCACGGTGTCATCGAGTCCTTCGATGTGCCGGCGCACGACGTCGGCCAGGGTGGCCGGCAGAGTGGGCTCGCCGGCCTCGGTGTGTTCGCTGATGGCGCGGGCGAGTTCGAGCGCGTAGAGCGGATTGCCACCGGAGGTCTCCGCGATGCGGATCAGCGTGGGCCGGGGAAACGAGCGGCCCAGCCGTTCGGAGAGCATCGCGTGCAGACCGCCCAGAGTCAGGGGCGGGACCCGGTGGCGGCGCAGGTGGTCGCCGCGCGAGAGCTGCAACCAGCCCGTGCTGTAGGAACCGGTTTCGGTCCGCTCGGTCATCAGGACGCCGACGCGTCCGGTCAGCCGCCGCGCGACGAAACCGACGACCTCCCGGCTTTCGGCGTCGAGCCACTGCACGTCGTCGACGGCCAGCACGACGGGGGTGTCCGTGCAGAGCGTTTCGATGGTGTTGAGCACCGCCGCCGCGGCCACCCGCTGGTCGGTATCGGGTCCGTCGACGTCCGCGCGCAGCAGCACACGATCCAGCGCGAGGCGCTGGACGGCCGGCAGGCGATCGGTGGAGGCGGCGTCGACGTCGTCGAGGAGATCGGCGACCACGGCATAGGCCAGCGACGTCTCGGCCTGGCCGGCGCGTGCCGAGAGCACCCGGTAACCCCGCGCGCGAGCCTCGTCCAGTGCGGTGAGCCACAACCGGGTCTTCCCGATGCCGGCTTCGCCCTCGATGACCAGCCCAGTGGGGCCCAGCGCGGTCTCGGTGAGGAACGCGGCGACGGCCGACTCCTCGGTCGACGTGCTGGACTGCGGCTCCACCGTCGAATGATCGCAAATGGGCAAAGGGATTGTCGCGGCGACACCGGTACACCTGCGAATCGCTTGACGTGGTCACACCCTATGTCAAGCGGGCACCCTCGGTGCGGAGCGATCGAACGTGCAAATAAGCGAGTCCGTCAAACCGATTCAGCCGCCGTCGGGGGCCAGTGCGGCGTTGATCCGCCGGCAGTTCTCGGCCATCGCGGCGACCTGCGGACGGGACAGCGGCGCCAGATAGCAGTCCCGCACCGCCTGGCTGTAGGTGGCCATCGCCTTCTCGAGCACCTTGCGGCCCTCGTCGGTGATCTCGGCCAGAACGAAGCGGCCGTCGCGGTCACTGGTCGCCCGGTGGGCCAGGTCCCTGGCTTCGAGGCGGTCGACACGGCGACTGATGCGGCTCGGCGTGGAGACCAGCGTCTGTGCGAGCTCGCCCATCCGCACCGCACCGGTCTCCGAGCGGTCGAGCTCGTGCAGCAGGCGGACGTCTTCGAGGGTGAGGCGGTATCCCTCGTTCAGCTCCTGGTTGAGCTTGGCCTGAAGCCGGAGCGCGGCGTCGATGTAGTTCTGCCAGGACTTCATCTCGGCGATGTCGAGGCCCGGCATGCTGCTGGGCGTGCGGCCGCTGGTGGTGACCTGCACTCGTCCGCCGGATCTGGCACGGTCGTACCTGGTCATGGATCTGTAGTCGCTACCTCTGTCAGTACTGCTGTCGAAGCCGATCTCGATGTCTGCGAGCTGCTGTGACACCTTTCGTTCCCCCCTGTGTCAGTCTCGGCCGGCACATGGCCGGCCGTTCCCCCTGAACATTATTTGTCGCAAGTGTCAATCTTGCGATCGGAACGAGGAATCGGGGGTTCCCCTACGGTTTGAATCTTTGCGTCTGTAATGAGGAGCTCGCCACCCGAGTGGGCCGCATCGGTCGAGTGGTGCGTGCATTCGGCAAACATGTTGTAGTTTCACCTCGACACACCGACTGGCCGCTGCCGAGGAGTACAACGGTGGACGCGACACCATTCGGGCACTACCAGCTGCAGAAGCTGATAGGACGCGGGGGAATGGGCGAGGTCTACCAGGCCTACGACACCCACACCGACCGGGTGGTCGCGGTCAAGGTCCTGCCTCCGCACATGGCCCAGGACGAGACCTTTCAGCGAAGGTTCCGGCGCGAATCGCAGGCGGCCGCAGGCGTCCAGGATCCGCACGTGGTGCCGATCCACGGGTACGGAGAGATCGACGGTCGGCTCTACCTCGACATGCGGCTGATCGAGGGCCGAAATCTCGGCGCCATCCTGCAGGACACCGACCGGGCGCTGTTACCGGCGTTTGCGGTCAAGGTGATCGAACAGGTCGCGACGGCGCTGGACGCCGCGCACGCCGCCGGGCTCATTCACCGCGACGTCAAGCCGTCGAACATCCTCATCACCGACCGTGACTTCGTGTACCTCATCGACTTCGGGCTGGCCCGCACCGCCGGCGACCCCGCGATGACCACGGCGGGCAGCACGCTGGGAACGCTGGCCTACATGGCGCCCGAGCGGTTCAACGGCGGCACCATCGACCCGCGTTCGGACATCTACGCGCTGACGTGCGTGCTCTACGAATGTCTGACCGGCGTGCGGCCCTATCCCGCGGATTCACTCGAACAGCAGCTGGCCGGCCATATGGTCAAGCCGATCCCGCGCCCGTCGGCCAAAGATCCGAAGCTCGCCGCCTTCGACGAGGTCATCGCCAAGGGCATGGCCAAGAAGCCGGAGAAGCGCTATCAAACGGCAGCCGAGTTGGCGGCCGCCGCCCGGCAGGCGCTGGCCGCCCCGGTCCGGCTGTCGGTGCGTTCCGGCCGGCACTCCGCCCCCCGCGCGAAAGTCCCTGCGCGACGGCGGCTCTCCCGGCGGGTGTTTGCGGTGGCGGGCGCCGGGGTGGTGCTCGTGGTGGTCGCAGCGTCAGTGGCGTGGCAGTTCAGCAGCGGACCGGAGCGCACCCGCGCGCCACGTCAGGTCGTGGTCGCCGAGGACACCGCGACGTCCACGCCGGTCACGCCGCCGGGCGCAGTGCCGGCCATCGCCGCATCGGTGCCCGAGGAGATCCGCGAGTCCGGCCGGCTGGTGATCGGCGTCAACGTGCCCTACGCACCCAACGAATTCCGGGACGCCTACGGCGAGATCGTCGGATTCGACGTCGACCTGATGAAGGCGGTGTCGCGCACCCTCGGGTTGACCACTGAGTTCCGCGAGACCGCGTTCGAGAGCGTGATTCCGTCGGTGCGGTCGGGCGACTTCACGGTGGGCATGTCGTCGATCACCGACACCCGCGAGCGTGAGGAGCTCGTGGACTTCGTGACCTACTTCGAGGCGGGCACGCTGTGGGCGCAGCGCGTCGGCTCATCGATCGACCCGGCGAACGCCTGCGGACTCCGCGTCGGCGTGGCGTACAGCGTCATCCAAGACACCGTCGAGCTGCCGGCCAAGAGCGAGGCGTGTGTCGCGGCGGGACAACCGCCGCTGCAGAAGGTGGTGTTCACCGAACAGGACCAGGCGACTGCGGCATTGATTGCGGGTGACCTGGACGCGGTGTCGGCCGATTCGCCGGTCACCGGGTTCGCGATCAAGACCTCGGGCGGCGTGCTGGAACCGGCCGGCGAGGTGTTCGACTCGGCGCCGTACGGGTGGCCGGTCGCAAAGGGTTCGGGTCTGGCCGAGTCACTGCGCCAGGCACTGGAGCACTTGATCGCGACGGGGGAGTACCGGACGATCGCCACCATGTGGGGGGTCGAAAAGGGCATGATCGACAAGCCCCTCATCAACGGAGCGGTGGGCTGAGCAGGAGCTGAAGTGAGAGACGACGTCGTTGTCACCGCCGTCGCGTCGACGACCGCGCTGGCCTCGGACGCGGAGGACACCTGGCGGGAGCTGCTCGCCTGCCGCAGTGGTATCCGCGCACTGGACAAGTGGTTCGTCGACGAACTCGATTCGCCGGTCCGCATCGGTGGCGCGCTGACCGAGAATTTCGACGCCCACCTCAGTCGTGTTGAGCTGCGGCGACTTTCGTACATGCAGAAGATGGCGCTCGTGCTGAACCGGCGGCTGTGGGTCGCCGCCGGGTCACCGGAGGTCGACCCGCGACGGCTGCTGGTGTCGATCGGGCTGGCGCTGGGATCCACCGAGGACATCGCACTGCAGTACGACGACTGGCAGAACAAGGGTCTGCGTGCCGTGTCACCGCTGGCGGTGCAGATGTACATGCCCAACGCGCCTGCAGCCGCCGTCGGCCTGGACCGGATGGCCAAGGCGGGCGTCATCTCACCGGTGATGGCCGACGCCTCCGGCGCTGCGGCGATCGCGCATGCCTGGCAGCACCTGGTGCTCGGCGAGGCCGACGTGGCGATCTGCGGCGGTGTGGAGACCGTCATCGAGGCGGTGCCGGTCGGGGCTTTCACGCAAGCGGAGATGCTGTCAACCCACAATGACGATCCGGCCCGCGCCTGCCGTCCGTTCGACACACACCGCGACGGCATGGTGTTCGGCGAGGGCGGCGCGCTGATGCTCCTGGAGACCGAGGAGCACGCCAGGGCCCGTGGCGCCACGATCCTGGGCCGTCTGCTGGGTGTGGCAATGACCGCCGACGCCTACGACCCGCTCTACCCTGACCCCGACGGCGAGGCGGCGGGCGAGGCTGTCGCGCATGCGATCGAGCTGGCCGGTCTGACGCCGGGGGACATCGATCTGGTCAACGCGCACGCCACGGGAACCAGACGCGGCGATCTGGCCGAGGCGCGGGCACTGCACCGCGCCCTCGGCACGCACACGCCTGCGGTGTACGCGCCGAAGGCGGCGCTGGGACATTCGCTGGGGGCGGCGGGGGCGGTCGAGGCCGTGGTGACGGTGCAGGCGCTGCGCGACGGGGTGGTGCCGCCGACGCTCAACGTGACCGAGGTCGACCCGCAGATCGACCTCGACGTCGTCACCGGCGTCCCCCGGTCGGCGAGCTATCGCTATGCGGTGAGCAATTCGTTCGGCCTCGGCGGGCACAACGTGGCGCTGGTGTTCGGCGCCGCCTGACCATCCCGCGCCGATGGCACAGTGGTGCCATGGCCGATGAACAACCTCATCCCGTCGTCGTCACCGGAGCGAATGGATTCGTCGGGGCGCGGACCTGTGCGGAGTTGATCACGCGCGGAGCGACCGTGCGGGCGGTCGTGCGGCGGGCCGGAGCCGCCGGTGGAATCGACGGGGTCGAGGAACGGGTGGGGGACTTCGCCGATCCGCGGTTCGCGGCCGAGGTGGTCGCCGGCGCGGTCGGCGTCGTGACCACCGTGCACCCGATGGGCAGCGACCGCGCAACCCAGCATCGGGTCGGCGTGGAGGGAACGCCGGTGATCGCCAGGGCGGCGCTGCAGGCGGGCGTCGCACGCTTCGTGCACATGTCCACCGCGGGCGTGTACGACCGGACGGCGGGTGTCGGGGACGTCGACGAATCGGCCGCGCTGGTCGGCGATGACGCCGGCGACTACCCCGTCACCAAGCGGGACACCGACGCCGCACTGGCCGAGGTCGACGGCCTCACCCGCATCCTGGTGCGGCCGCCGGCCATCCTGGGTCCGGGCGCGACCTCAATCTGGAACACACTGCGTCCCAACGATATCGAGAAGAACGAGTCAGCTCGTCACACCGTCGCCGACAAGACCTTCGCATGGATTCACGTCGACGACCTCGCCGTGCTGCTCGCCGACCTCGCCACCGGCCGGATCCTCTCCGCGGACGACCCGGAACGCGGCCCGGTGGACGGCGGCTGCACGCCGGTCAACGCCGCGGGCGGCCCGGCCACCCAGCGCGACTACTACGGCACCGTCACGCGCGCCGTGGGTGTCGAACCCGTCTACGAGGACGAACCCGCCTGGACCGGGCAGATCGTCGCCGACCGGGCCGGCCGCTGGGGATGGACGCCGCGGGTCACGCTCGACCAAGCCCTCGATGAGCTCGCCAGCGGACTGAAAGCCAGGTAATTTCGCCGGTCCGATGCCGCGCGCTCCCGGCGGACGATGTCCACAGCACATCGTCGTCAGGAGGACCCATGCACCGCGCCATTCGTCTGCTGCTCGGCTGGTTCGCCGTCTACTTCACCGGCACCGGGATCTGGCAACAGGGCTTCCCGCGATCGTTCTACGACGACTTCCCCGGATTCGGGATGCACTGGGTCGACATCGACGGGCCCTATAACGAACACCTCCTGCGCGACGTCGGCCAGTTCAACGTCGCCCTGGGCGTACTGGCGCTGACGGCGCTGCTGATCGGCGGGGTGTGGCTGGCCCGCGTGACCGGGATGGCCGCCCTGGTGGCCGCCCTGCCGCATCAGATCTACCACTGCGCGCACATGGATGTGCTGCCCGATCTGACCGAGCAGCTGCTGCAGACCGCGGCGCTGTCGGTGGTGTCGGTCACCGCGGTCGCCCTCACCGTGCTGGCGTTCCGGATTCCGGTCCCGCAGCACGAGGTTGCGCCGGCCTACGCGAGCCGGTCATGAGCGCCGCCGACGTCCTCGAGTGGATGTGGCAGCGGCACCACAACGTGCTCAGCTGGTACATCCGGCCGCTGTTCCTGTTGCCGCTCGCGTGGTTCTCCTACCGACGCAGCGGCGCGGGCATCGCGGTGACGTTGGCCACCAGCATGTTCTGGTTCCCGGCGCCGGCGACGGTCGACTCGAAGGTCGAGCATTTCCTGGCCTTCGAGCAGGAGTGGCTGACGGGCGGGTGGACGGCCGCGAAGATCGGCCTGACGTTGCTCGTCCCCGCCAGCCTCACCGCGTTCTGTGTGGCGTTCTGGAAGCGCTCCCTGCTCTGGGGTGCCGTGCTGCTGAACGTCATCGCCGTCGGCAAACTCGTCTGGGGCGTGACGGCCGGGTCGGGCACAGGGTGGGCGATGACCGTGCCTGCACTGAGCGGGCTGCTGCTGGGGGACATCGCACTGCTCGCCGTGGCGCAGCATCGCCGCAAACGGATGCCCGCCGAGAGGGCGAACCGGTGAACACCTATCGCGTCGACCTGTCCGCTCGCACGGGCGGCAGGATCGTGGTCACGACGCAGTGGTGCTCCCGGCGAGCACGCGGGCGAGCTCTGTCCGCGAGGTGACGCCCAGTTTGGTGTAGACGTTGCGCAGATGGAAGTCGATGGTCCGCCGTGACAGGAACAGTTTCGTGGCGACGTCGGCGTTGGTCAGGCCCTGAACGACGAAACCGGCCACCTGTGTCTCCTGCGGTGTGAGCCGCGCGAACTCGGTGTCGTCGCGCCTGCGGACACTGCGGCCGCAGGCCCGCAGTTCGACCTGGGCCCGTTCGGCCCAGGGGTGCGCGCCCAGCGCGTCGAAGGCGGCGAAGGCCTGCTGCAGGTGCTCGCGCGCCGCCGTCCGCTTGCGGTCCCGACGGAGGGCGGCGCCGTGATCCAGTGCGGTGCGGGCTCGTTCGAACGGCCGCGCCGCATACCGGTGGCGATCGAGCGCGGCGGCGTATGCATCGAGATCCCCGTCGACGAGGGCGTGCGCATGCGCGGCGCGGGCCTGCATCCAGGGCTGCTGCGTCTCTGCGGCGGTGGTGTCCAGGTGCGCCAGCCACTCTCGCGCGATGGTGTGATCACCCGAGCGGCAGGCGCTCTCGATGCGGTCGAAAGATGCCCACATCAGGACGACGGGATGACGGATGTCGCGCAGCCGCCCGAACGCCGCGGCCGGTTCGTCGCGACCGAGGTCGAGAAGCCCCAGCGCCCAGCGGACCCAGTCCTCGACGAAGCTCATCGGACGGCCTGCGGCGATCGTCTGCGCCCGCACGGCGAACGACCGACAGGCGTCGGCCTCCCCGCGCAACGCGGCATGCAGCGCAAGGCAGGCCAGCCCGTGGCCGGAGATGCCGGGCTGGCCGATCGCCTCGGCCAGCGCGACGGCTTCGCTCGCGGCCGCCTCACCGGCGGCCCAGCGCCCGGCCAGCAGATCGGTCAGACCGGTGCGCGCGCCGGCGATCGGTATCACGCCGATGTCGCCGCTGTCGCGGGCCAGCGAGACGGCCCTGGCGCTGAACGCGTGGGCTGCATCGTCGTCGCCGAGGTAGAACCCGGCCCGCCCCGCGACCATCAGCAGCGCCGGATCGGTCAGTGCCTCGGCAACCTGTACCGCGCGGGTCAGGGCGGGGACAGCGGCGGCGGGCCGGCCGGCGAAGTGGTCGGCGGTGCCGGACAGGACGTCGACCGCGAACTGCTCGGACACGCTGTCGCCCGTGTCGAGTTCGGCGGCAAGGGCACCGAGTGAGACGACCGCGTCGGCGTCGGTGGCGTTGGATGCGGCTTCGGCGGCGAACAGCAGCAGAGTCAGCGCCTGCCCCGGGGAGATCGCGGCGACGTGTGCGGCGGCGTCGCGGACGGTGCGATAGGCCGCGGTCGACATCCCGGCGGCGAGTTGTGCCATGCCGGTGAGGGATTCGACATGGGCGCGGGTGCCGGGCGACATGGTCAGTGGTCGGGCTCGCTCCAGGACCGCGGCGGCGCGCTCGTGCTGGCCGGCGCGCCAGGCACGTTCGGCGCTGTGGGCCAGGCGGCGGGCGCGCAGGTCGGAGTCGGGCGTCAGGTCGGCGGAGCGCTCGAAGGCTGTCGACGACGCGGCGAAGGCGCCGCGCTGGTCGGCGCGTGCGGCGGCCCGGGCGAGGTCGTCGGCAAGGGACGTATCGGGTTCGACCGCGGCCGCGGCCCGGTGCCAGGCGCGCCGGTCGGGGTCGGCGTCCGCGTCAAGGGCGTCGGCGAGCGCGAGGTGGACGGCCTGGCGATCGCTGAACAGCGCACCCCGGTAGATCGCCGAGCGCACCAGCGGATGCCGGAACTCGACGACGCCGTCGGCGACGCGCACGATGCCGGCCCGTTCCGCGGCACCCAGCGCGGCGGCGTCGGCCCCTAGCGCCGACGCCGCGGCGAGGATGGTCGGCAATCGGCCGGTGTCGTCGGCCGCGGCGGCGAGCAGCAGGCGCCGGGTGGGTGCCGGCAACTGTCGAACCTGGTGCAGGAACGTCTCTTCCATGTGCGTGGTCACCGGCAGCGGCACCGGCAGCGGTCGGCGGCCCGACAGGTGGTCGGCGTCCAGGGTGTGTGCGAGCTCCAGCAGCGCCAGTGCGTTGCCGCCGGTGGCCGTCGTGAGCAGGACGCAGACGTCGGGGTGTACTTCGGTGCCGACGGCGGCGGCGAGCAGCTCCGCGGCCGCGGTCGCTCCCAGTGGTGACAGTTGCAGGGACGGTAGGTCGTCGAACGGCAGGCCGGTCATCCCGTCGCGGACCGCCAACGCCATCGCCACCGACTCGGCGTCGAGACGGCGTGCGGCGAACGCCAATGCCTGAGCCGACGCCGAGTCCAGCCAGTGCGCGTCGTCGATGACGACGAGGACGGGCGCGATTTCGCCGAGCAGGTTGAGCACTGCCAGCGAGACGAGGAACCGGTCGTCGGCCTGGCCGGATTCCATGCCGAAGGCACACCGCAGCGCGTGCGCCTGCGGTGCAGGCAACCGGTCGACGTGGTCCAGGGCCGGTTTCAGCAGGCGGTGCAGGGCGGCGAACGGCAAGTCGGCTTCGGGCTCGACACCACGGGTGCGCAGCATGGTCATCCGGGCTCCGGATGCGGCCGCCGCCAGCAGGGCGGACTTGCCGACGCCCGCCTCGCCGCGGATCACCACGACACGACCGATGCCGCGCCGCGCGTCGTCGATTATCGAGACCAGGTGTCCGATCTCCGCTTCGCGGCCTGCCAGCACGCCCCGATCGTAGGGGTGTGGGTCAGCCGGTGGGCGGTGACGCCGACCTCACCGGACCGGCGTCCGCCTGCGGTCGGCGAGGAACTCCGCGAACGTGTGGCCGGCGGTCGGTTCGGCGGTGGCCGCACCGCTGCGCCACGCGGCCGAAAACGCGCCGGGCACGGGGACGGCGAGCACGCGCGTTCGTCGGCCGGCGGCGGTTCTCAACATGCCGATGGCGTCGGCCCAGGTCATGTCCTGCGGCCCGGCGAGGTCGGGAAGCCTGCCGGTCGGACCGCTTTCGACGGCGTCGGCGAGGTGGGTGGCGACGGCGCCGACGTCGATGGGCTGAATGCGCCACCCGCGGGGTGCAATGGTCACCGGCAGTTTGGCCAGCGTGCCGAGGATGTCGGCGGTGAATTCGTGGAACTGGCTGGCGCGCAGGATCGTGTACGGGATGCCGGACTGTTCGATGAGCTGCTCAACGGCGATCTTCGCGCGGTAGTAGCCCAGCGGTATGCGATCGGCGCCGACGATGGAGATGTAGACGACGTGGCCCACCCCGGCCGCGGTCGCGGCGGCGACCAGGTGCCGGGTGCCCTCCACGTCGACCTCCTGCGGGCGCTTCGGGTCCGAGGCGAGGTGCACGACGGTGTCGACGCCGGCCAGCGCCTCCTCGAGGCCCGCACCGGTCCCCAGGTCGCCGGCGACCACGTCGGCGTGCCCGTGCGGACGGCTGGTGCGACTGAGGATCCGCACGCTGTGGCCCCGAACGGTCAAACGCGCGACGACCTCGCCGCCGAGTAGGCCGGTGCCGCCGGTGACCAGGATGACCATGTCCACTCCTTGCTGTGCTTCGTCGGATAGAAGACGAAGTTAGGCCGGGACGGTCACCGGTGGCACTGGCACAATTGCCGGGTTTTCGCGGCTACTTGACGAGCGTAAACTGCCCGACGTAGCTGACGTTGCGGTTGAAGAAGTCCGAGCACCCCAACAGGTACTTCATGTAGCGCTCGTAGACCTCTTCGGAGGTCACCGCGACGGCCTCGTCATGGCGGGCCTCCAGCGCCTCGGCCCAGGTGGCCAGGGTGCGGACGTAGTCGGGTGTCAGATCGTCCTGCTTCTCGACCGAGAAGCCGGCATTGGTGGAGAACTCGACGACGTCCTCGTCGCACGGCACCGACCCGCCGGGGAAGATCTCCTTGGCGATGAAGCGCATGAACCGTAGATCGGACATGGTGATCGGAACGCCGAGCTCGGGCCAGCGCTTGAGTGGGTGCCCCATGATCGTCTGCAGCACCATGCGGCCGTCGGCGGGCATGATGCGGTAGCAGAGGTCGAAGAAGGCCTTGTAGCGCTCCTTGGGGAACGCCTCGAACGCCTCGATACTGACGATGCGGTCGACCGGCTCCTCGAACTCCTCCCAGCCGCGCAGCAGGATGCGGCGCGAACGGGAGGTGTCGAGGGCGTCGAGGACCTGCTGGCCGAGGGCCTGCTGGTTCTTGCTCAGGGTGAGGCCGATGACGTTGACGTCGAAGCGCTCGATCGCGCGCTTGAGTAGCGCGCCCCACCCGCAACCCACATCGAGCAGCGTCATCCCCGGGGCGAGGCCCAACTTGTTCAGCGCCAGATCGATCTTGGCCAGCTGCGCCTCCTCGAGCGACATGTCGTCACGCTCGTAGTAGGCGGCGCTGTAGGTACGAGTGGGGTCCTGCCACAGCCCGAAGAATTCGTTGGAGATGTCGTAGTGCGCCTGAACGTCCTCGTACGCCACCTTCATCGTTGCGGTTTTTGTGCCGGCCGAGCCCCCCGACCCGATCTCACTCATCTGCGTTCCTCCTGGTGTCTCTGATCTTGGTCTGTATAACGCAGATTGCCTAGTTTGGCTAACTGGGCGCCTTCTCCAGGGTGAACTGTGCGACGTCGGTGTAGCCCTGGCGGAACAGGTCCGCACAGCCGTCGAGGTACTTGAGGAACCGCTCGTAGATCTCCTCGGAGGTGATCGCGATGGCCTCGTCCTTCTTGGCCTCGAGATTGCGGGCCCAGGTGTCCAGCGTCTTCACGTAGTGCGGCTGCAGGTGCTGCTCGCGGGTGACGGTGTAGCCGGCCTTGACGGCGTGCTCCTTGACCATGGACGCCAGCGGCAGACGGCCGCCGGGGTAGATCTCGTCCATGATGAACTTGATGAAGCGGACCCGCGACATGGTCAGCGGCAGTCCCTTGGCCTTGATCTCCTCATCCTCCGGGATGATGATCGTGTGCAGCATCTGCACACCGTCGTCGGGCATCCAGTCGAAGGTCTTCTTGAAGTAGTCGTCGTACTTGTTGAAGCCGAAGTGTTCGAACGCGCCGATGGACACGATGCGGTCGACCTCGCCCTCGAAGTCCTCCCACGGCTGCAGGCGGACCTCGAGCTTGCGATCGGTCTTGGCGTTGGCGAAGTGGAAGTCCTCGATGTGCTGCTTCTGGTTCTCCGAGAGCGTCAGGCCGATGACGTTGACGTCGTACTTCTCCACGGCACGCATGATCGTCTTGCCCCAGCCGCAGCCGATGTCCAGCAGCGTCATACCGGGCTTGAGGCCGAGCTTGCCCAGCGACAGGTCGATCTTGGCCAGCTGGGCCTGCTCGAGGGTGTAGTCGTCCTTCTCGAAATATGCGCAGCTGTAGACCTGGTTCGGGTCCTGCCACAGCTTGAAGAACTCATTGGAGATGTCGTAGTGGAACTGGACTTCTTTCTTGTCCGAACCGCGCGTCTCGGCGGCAGACTTCGAGAGCCACTTCGACTCGGCTTTCGGGGCTGCGCTGGATGTATCTGCCACTGTCCGTCCTGGTACGTCTCGGGGTCGGGTCATGTACCGGCAAAGCCGGCTCGGGGCCGAGACTACGCCTTCGTCAGGCCCCGCTGGGGGATGACCTCCGCCGACACACGGGTTCAGGCCGGGGCGAACCGGATGGCAGCGATCTTCAGTCGGGTGACGGCCTCGGTGAACTCCTCGAGTGACGGCACGGCGGCGCCGTCGAACTTCAGCCCCATCGTCTGCTGGGCCTTCTTGGCGCCGTAGTTCTGCGCGATCCGGTGGGCGATGTCCGCAACGGTCGCGGTGTCGGTGATGAGCTGTCCGCGCATGCGGGTGGTCTTTCCGCCGTTGGTGACGCGGGCGGCCGCGCCGTCGCGGAAGTTGTACTTCCACTGGGCTTCGAGGATGGCGTAGAGGTCCCCGTCGAGGTGGTGGGCGCTGACCGGGATGGAGAACGTGCGGCCGGACTTACGGCCGGTGAACTCGAGGACCATGAACTGTTTGAGCGCTCGGCCCAGCGGCGTCTTCAGGGCTGTGCGCAGGGCGGGGTTGACGATCTTGAGCAGGAGTTCCGGCGGGTGGCCGACGTCGATGGTGGGCATGGAATCACGCTAGCGGCGCAGTGGCGCGGCGGCCTCGAACTTCGCAGCCTTACCCGCGGATTGCCATTCGAGCCAGCGCTCCCACCTGGTGTGGTTGGTGTGCTGCCAGGCGCGGTCGATCCTCGGGCTGAGGCGGCGGGCGAATTCGAGGGCAGCGATGAACGGAGCCCGCGCAAACAGCATCACGATGCCGGGCAGGGCGGACGGCAGCCGGTAGCGGCGGCGGTTCCAGGGCAGCATGTAGAGGCCGAGGTAACCGGCCTGAACCCGGTAGTGGTAGCCGGCCCTGAGCCGCTGGAGGCCGCGATGGGCGGGCGCGGGTTCGAAGGCAGGGACGAAGGACTCGACGAGTTCGGCGCCGCTGTCCGCGCTGTCATAGCTTCGGGCGGCGTCGGCCATGAACAGAATGCGCCAGGCGTCGGCGATCGTCTCGGGAAAGTAGCCGTCGCAGCGGACGCCGACGAGGTGGCCGCAGTAGCGGTTGAAGTGCAGGACGGCGCGCATCTCGTGGGGGGACGTGAGGTGGCCCAGGGCAAAGAGGCCGAAGGCGGGGGCGACGCTGCCGCCGAGCAGGGTGAGCAGCATGGCGGACTGGCTGATCGGCAGACCCCAGCGTGCGACATCCCACTCGGGATGGTTCTTGACGCGGTCGCGCACCGAGACATGCATGATCCGCACGTGCAGAGAGATGTTGCGGGCCAGTGAATTCGGCGTGAGGACCGCACCCGGCCGGCAGACCTCGACCCACCATCTGGAGGTCTCGAGGTAGCGGTGCAGGGCGCGGTCGCCGGCGTACCCGCCACTCAGTGACAGCGGGACCGCGAGCCAGCCCTCGGTGTAGGTGTCGTTGGTGCCGGCGTTGCCGAGGGCACCCAGTGCGTAGCCCCAGCGGCGCCACACCGCGGCACCCTGTTCCACGAGGCGGGGGTCGACCCAGTCCGGGAGTTGTTCGAACTCCTCGAACAGAGCGCGCATGGAATCCGGGGCTTCGTCGACGGCGTCGATCCCGTGTCGCTGTGCCGCCTCCACCAATTGGCGGGCTTTCCGAGCGCCGAGGTCACCGTGGTAGGTCTCGGCGACGAAGCGTTCGGCGGTGGGATCGCCGGCGTTGAGGCCGTCGATGAACAACCGGGCGATGTCGTCGGCCGGAAACGGGTCGAACCCGAGCCTGCGCGCGACGTTCCTGATGCGGGTCCGGCGACCCGGGGGCGGCGGATAGCGGAACGCGGTAGGTGCCGGCATGGGTCTGTCTTAGCGCACCGGCTCCGCACCGTGGGCGGAATTCCGGGGTGTCAGCGCTTCTTGGGGTTGAGGACGCTTTCGGCCTGCGAGACGGTGTCCGCCTTGGCGTGCTTGGCCGCGCGTTTCTCCTTGAGCGACTTTCCGGACTTCTTGGTCATGGATTGTCGGGGGGACTTGTCAGACATCGCCGGGCCCTTCGATTGAGGGGCCTGGGTGGTCCCGATGGTTCGACACTACTCGCTGCAGCGTGGAGTTCTTACGGTTTCCATCGCCGGCAACCGCATCGCACCCTATGAGCGTAACGTCGAGAGTGTCCCGGCCAACGGGACGTCTGCTCATGGTCGGCCGACTCGAATCTTCTGTGCCTGAGGCAGTTTCGCAGCACACCAGGAGGTCTGATCATGACGGTCACCGTGACACTCGCCGGAGGCGACACCGACAAGTACATGCGCTTCGGCGACGCCTATGTCAAGCACGATGACGGCTCACTGGACGTAAAGCGTACCGGCGCAGAAGCGTTCACCTACGCGGCGGGGGAGTGGGCGGACGTGGAGGGCGACCAGTCGAAGGGTGGCCGGCGCCGGTTCTTCCGACGCTGATCAGTCGAGGAGGACTGCGGGTACGTGAGGCGCGGCGCCGCTCTTGGCGGCCGCGCGTTGCGCGCATTCGGTGCGGGCGGTGTGGACGATCTCCGCAGCGGCACGACAGGCGGTGCTGTCCTGATGCCGATACTGGATGGGCATATCGGCGGCCTGGCGCAGGATCATGACGGCGAGCGCGCGGCTGGTGCTCGACGGGATGACCAGCAGATTGGCGCTGGCGTCTTTGCCGGTCACGGCGATGACACGCTTTTGCCGGACTTTCTGGCCGGGGAGGATTCCGCGGGCCGGCAGCGAGTTCAGGTTGGGCGCCCCCTCGAGCGAGGACCAGTTGATATTGATGTCGACGACCTCGCCCAGTCGGTCTGCGAGTGCGTCGACGAGATAGGGGAGCTCACGGGCCATGGCAGGGCTGTACGGCCACCACGCGCCGTCGAGGCCGCCGGTCAGCGGGGAGGCGATGGTGAGCCGGATCGGGTGGTCGGAAGCCTGTCGATCGGAAGCGTTCATGTCCGGTCTGCCTTGATCATGGCGGCAAAAAATTGTTGTCGCGCAACTGGTTTCGAGAACACATCCATGTGTATAACCCTCGCTTCGGTATGGGTGCGGCGCGCGACGGGCTGCGGGCGTCGAGATGGGGCCGGAATGAGGGCACCCTCACCCGACGTTACACCGTGACGCGGCGAAATGGCGTGAATGCGTACCGCTGGGGCGTAGACTGAACTCATCGGCGGTACCTCGTGCGCATCCGTTTGGGACTGTGTCGTCGCCGATTCGCATGACTGGGCTTTCGCAGCTCGGACGGGATTTTCCCATGGCAGTCCTCGAACGACCGGACACTTCTCGCGCCCGTAACGACGGGCCTGAACACACACCCCGGCTCTGGCTCAAGCGCAAAGCGCCCGTCACCGGATATGTCGACGGCGCATGGTGGCCGCACAGCCCTGACCTGGCCGACGAGCTTCCCGATCTGCTCGCGGTGCTGTCGGTACGGCTCGGTTCCGTGGAGCGGGTCAGCTATCGGCTCGGGGATTGGTCCGATACGCCGCGCAAGCTCGTCGTCGGCGGGCAAGCGGTCAAACTCGACGGCTATCGGCGCCAACCGGCCAACACGGTCGGCGTCTCCGACGGGAGGGGTCAGTCCATCCTCCTGCTGGTGATCCCGCCGCAGACCGATCCCGATCAGGCCCATCTGACAGCACTGGCCGCGGCGGCCACCGACGATGCGTCGAGTGTGGAGTCGCTGCTGGCGACCGCACCCGGCAAGGTCGTCGAGGAGCGCTAGCAGCGGGTCCGTGCGGACCTGACGACGCCGGCTCAGCGATTTTCGGTGGATGCCTTCGAATTTTCTCTGGCGGAGGCGTTTTCACTTCTCCGGCGAATGCGAAACGCCTCGATGCCCACCTCGACACGCGCTGCCTGCATCGCATCCTCCTGGGTGTCCTGCACGGCCTGGTCGATGATGCTGCCGCCGGCCAGCTGACGTCTGTCGGCGCGGAACCGGTATGTCACCGCCAAGGACAATCCGATGGCGATGAGGGCGACCGCGGCGACGACGGCGATCAGCACCACGGTGTTGGTGGTCACCGATCCCCGCCGACGGTGGTGTCGGCGGTGTCGTCCACGCGGTTCTGATGCTCGAGCCGAACGTCGCGAGCGAGGTCGTCGAATTCTTCGCGGTGCCGGCGGCGCTCCAGGACGCGCCGGAGGTCGAGGCGTCGATTGTCTGTGCCGCGGGTCCCCGCGGCGATCCCGGCCATGACCGCTGCAACTCTGGAAAGCATTCTGGCGCCTCTGATGGTGGTGATCCCCCAGTACACGCCCTTTTTCGTTGTGAGTCAATAAAACTGGCGGCGACTCGAAACAGAGTAGAGTTGGGGCAGTCGGGTGGCTCGGTTTCGGGCGGACAGGCCCGACTGAAATGGGAAACACATGGCATCGCCAACGACGTTCCGCTCGCCCTACGAGATTCGCATCGACCTGGTGCGCGACGCGATCACCGCCAATTCCGAGCTCGATACCGACGCCGCCAACCGGCTGGCCGTGGACGTGTTGCGGGCGCTGAACTCAATTCCTGAAAAGGTCCGGTAAGCGGTCGACGGTGTGACCGCTCATCCGTGGGCGAGCCATAGAGCTCGCCCACGGGTGTAACCTCGAAGAGGTTGGAACCCAGCCAATCCGGAGTGGGTCAGCCGTTATCCGCTGACCCCGCCGAGCAACCGCTCACACCGGATACGCCGGTGACAACCGCTGAGTCGGGATCACCCTTTGAACACCCTTTCTGTTTATCACTCTGTTGAATCCGTTGTCAGACAACGACATTCTCATCATCCAACCGTGGGCTTGCTGAGCACGTACGCGCCGACCTTCTGTGGCCTGGCGTCCTTCAGCGCCTCGCTGTCCGACGGGTTGCGCGCCCTGGGGGCGGACGTGGGGATCGTGCGGGTAGCCGACGACGTGGCCTCGACCGGCGACGGGGTCGTCGGAGAGGTCGTCAGCGGGTCGGCGCCGTCCCTGGCCGCATGCTCTGAGCTGCTCAATCAGCACGATGTGGCGATCATTCAGCACGAATACGGCATCTACGGTGGACGTGACGGAGACGAAGTCCTCGCCATCCTGGACGGTCTGCGGGTGCCTTCGGTCGTCGTCGCCCACACGGTCCTGAAGAACCCGACCACGGGGCAACGGTCGGTGATGGAAGAGGTTGCCGCCAAAGCCGATCACGTTGTCGTGATGTCCGAAGCCGCTCACCGGGTGCTGCGGTCGAGCTTCCATGTCGACGACGCCAAGATCAGCGTGATCCCGCACGGGGCGACCATGCCCCACGGTGGGCCACCGAAGCGGTCCGGCCGGCCGATCGTGCTGACCTGGGGCCTCATCGGGCCGGGGAAGGGTATCGAGCGGGTCATCGACGCGATGCCCGCGCTGGTCGACATCCCCGGGCGACCGAAGTACGTGGTCGCCGGGCGCACCCATCCGAAGGTCTTGGCCAACGAGGGAGAGTCCTACCGTGAAGCGTTGCTCGACCGCGCACGGCGAAACGGCGTCGCGGATGCGGTGCACCTCGACGACGGCTACCGGAGCATGGCGTCCCGTACGGCGCTGATCCGCTCTGCCGCGGTGATCGCCCTGCCCTACGACTCGACCGATCAGGCGACCTCGGGTGTGTTGGTCGACGCGATCGCCGGCGGTCGCCCGATCGTCGCCACCGCGTTCCCGCACGCGGTCGAACTGCTCAGCACCGGTGCGGGGATCGTGGTGGACCACGACGACCCGGCGGCCATGGCGTCGGCATTGCACCGCGTGCTCACCCAGCCCCGGCTGGCCGGAGACATGGCGGGCGAAGCCCGCCAACTCGCCCCGACGATGGCGTGGCCCGTGGTCGCCGACAGCTACCTACGGCTGGCCAAACGCGCCATCTCCGCGCGACCGGCTCTCGTATGAGTGCCGGCCCGCCGCTGTTCGGACATCTGCTGGCCATGACCGACCACCGCGGAACCTTCGAACACGCGTGCTTCACCCAACCTCGGCCGGAGCACGGCTACTGCACCGACGATATGGCACGTGTTCTCGTCGTCGCCACCCGCGAACCCGGTTCGGACCAGGCGCTGAAGGGACTGGCGGGCATTGCGTTGCGGTTCCTCAATCAGGCGCAGACACTGACCGGGGCCTGCCGGAACCGTATGGACGCCAAGGGCAACTGGCTCGATGAGCCGACGCTCGAGGACAGCTGGGGGCGTTGCCTGTGGGGGCTGGGCACTGCGGCGGCGCACAGCCCCGTCGCCCCGGTCAGGCAGATGGCCGTGATCCAGTTCGAGCGCGCCGCGCAGGCCCGTGCGGAATCGCCGCGCGCCATGGCCTTCGCGGTGTTGGGCGCGGCGGAACTGCTCACGACCAACCCGGGCCATTCCATGGCACACAAGCTCATCGCCGAATATGCCGATGGGCTCGGCGCCCCCAGCGGTGACCGCGACTGGCCCTGGCCCGAGGCTCGGCTGGCCTATGCCAACGCCGTGCTCGCCGAAGCGATGATCGCGGCCGGGACGGCGATGGAGGCGGGGCCTCTGTGCCGGCGCGGCCTCGATCTGCTCGAGTGGCTGCTCGACCACGAGACCCGCGACGGGCACCTGTCGCCCACCCCGGTCGGGGGGCGAGGGCCGTCGGATCCGCGTCCCGGCTTCGACCAGCAGCCGATCGAGGTGTCGAGCCTGGCGGACGCCTGCGCCCGCGCCGCCGATGTCGACCCGAGGCCGGTGTGGACCGAGGGTGTCCGTGCCGCGGCGGCATGGTTCGAGGGTGACAACGACACGGGTCTACGGATGTGGGATCCGGAGACCGGCGGGGGGTTCGACGGACTGCTGACTGATTGCGTCAACCAGAACCAGGGCGCGGAGTCCACACTCGCGGTGATCTCCACGATGCAGCATGCGCGGCGTTTCGCCGCGGTGGCGCAATGACATCGGTGCGCCCCGCCCTGGCCACCCGCAGCCCTGTGCGCCTGTCGGCCGATCCGTCACGGGTCATCACCAAGTTGTTCGTGCCCGGCCAGGACGGCTTCGAGCGGCACAACTCCCGGGCGGGAGCGGTGCTGACGAGGACGCTGGTGCTCGACGAGGAGGAGGTGCACTCCTCGTTGACCGACGTCTTCACCCGATTCGATGGACGGCATCGCGACCTGGCGGGGACCTTCACGCGGCACGCGCGTGAGCTGGCTGATCGCCTTGACCCGGAAAGAACCCATTCCGAGTCGCGAATGTTGTTGCTGGGCGCCATGTTCACCAGCGAGTATGCGATCGAGGGAGCGGCGCTGTGCAATCCGAGCATGGTGGCGCATCCAAACCAGAGCGGTCTGCCGGCCGGAGCGGCGCGGTTCGTGATGAGTGTGCGCGGGATCGGCGAGGGACACTGCTCGTCGATCGGCTTTCGCACCGGAGTCGTGGGCGCTGACGGGAATGTACGGCTCGACGAGAAGGCGCCCTTCGCCACCGTCGGGACAGCGTCATCGACATTGCTGGACGCCGAGGTGTTCCGCAGCGAGCTGACAAGGCTCAACGACAACGGCGAGGCCGCGGACTACGTACTGGACGCCGTCGGCGCGCAGTTCACCAAAGCCGATCTCCGCGAGCAACTCGACCGGCTCCAGACGAATCTGACCACGCGTGAGCACGCACAGAGCACGATCGCGCGGATCCGAGAGATCGCCGACCGGACGTATGGCGTCGAATTCGCCGCGGAGACTGCACTTTCCGAGCGGGTGCTGTGGCCTGCGACGAGTGCGGAGGCGGTGGGCATGGAGGACGCCCGGTTCGTCCGCTTCGTCGAACACGACGGCTCGGTGACCTATTTCGCGACCTACACGGCCTACAGCGGGTCGGTGATCAGCCAGCAACTGCTGACGACGACCGACTTCCGGTCGTTCACGTCGACGCCGATGGTCGGACGTGCGGCGGCCAACAAGGGCCTCGGACTGTTTCCCCGCCGGATCGGCGGACGCTACGCGGCGATGTCCCGGTCTGACCGCGAGTCGAACTCGGTGGCGTTCTCCGATCACCTGTCGGTGTGGAACACCTCGGAGCCGTGTCAGCGGCCGAGCCGCAGTTGGGAGACGCTGCAGCTGGGGAACTGCGGGCCGCCCATCGAGACCGAAGCAGGATGGTTGGTGCTCACCCACGGCGTCGGGCCGATGCGGACCTACCGGATCGGCGCCATCCTGCTCGATCTCGAGGACCCGACCAGGGTGCTCGGTCAGCTGCGTAAGCCGCTCCTGGAACCGGCTCCCGATGAACAGAACGGGTACGTGCCCAACGTCGTCTACTCGTGCGGTGCGCTGGTGCACGCGGGGACGCTGGTGATTCCGTACGGGATCGGCGATGCGGCGATCGGTGTCGCGACCGTCCCGATGGACGACCTGCTGACCGCGCTGGACGTCTAGCGTTCCGGCGCTCGACTCCGCGGCGAAAAAGCGGAATCGACGGTGCTGAACCTGCTGCAGAATCGAACCACTATGGATGTGGGTTCGGAAAGCGGCGATGCCGGTGCAGTCGAGGGGTCTGCACGGTACTGCCGAGCTGACGGCTACCGCGCGGGCGGCTACCGACGCAGCCGACGGCGCCGGGACGACCTCTTCCGCGGCCGGTGCGCTGCCGGGTTCGAAGACCCGTCGGAAGGGCTCGCCTACGACGACGACACACCCGCCGCGGAACACGACGAGGACGGCGACGGCTGCGCCCGGCGCGGATGAGGCCGATGTCAGGACCGGACCCACTGCACGATGACCGTTCCGTCACCGCCGAGCAGTACACACCGGCGGCCCATACCGATCTCGACGTGGGCGGCGGAAGACGCGATGCGGCGAGCCGGCCCGGCCACCATCATCGGGCTCGTCGTGATGCACAGCTCGTCGATCGCATCGTCGGAGACCAGCTGGGAGAACAGCGTCGGACCGCCCTCGACGAGCACCCGGTTCAGACCCACCTCGGCAAGGGCCGCGCGTACTGCAGCGGAACTGATCCGATGTCCCGGCAGCACCATGACGCGGGCGCCGGAGTCTTCCAGAGCCTGACGGCACGACGCGTCCGCCTCGGCGGACACGAGCACGACCGGCGGCGCGAATGGATTGTCCAGCAACGCAGGCGGCACGACGCCGCGGCTGGACACGACGGCCACCGGCAGCGTCGCCGCCAGCCCATGAGCGATACGCCAGGTTTGCGCATCCGGTGTCAGCTGCATGTCCACGTAGGGTTTGGCGGTCGCGGTCGTCGCGCCGACGAGCACCACGTCGGCGACGTCGCGCAGCCGCCTGAACACCCGGCGGTCGGTCGGTGTGCCCAACTTGCGACCGGATCCGGCCAGTGTCACCGCGCCGTCGATGCTCGCGATGAAGTTCGCCCGGAGTCGGGGTCCGGCGACGTCGTCGGTGTAGGCGAACAGGTCGCGTAGGGCGTCGTCGGTGAGACCCTCGACGTCGTGCACCGTCGGAGATGGCGTGTCGGCGAATGTCGTCATGGCGCGACGCTCACATTTCTTGGGGGTCGATGTTCCGAAGTGGTGCGGTACCCGGAGTGTGGGGGGGCGGTGAAGAAGAGCGCTGTCATCGCGCCCAAGATCGCCGCGACTGCCGGCAGGAAGAGTGATTGCGACATAGCCTGGGCCACGGAATCAGCTGGCAGCGTTGCCGTCTCGCTGCTCAGCAGCCGGGTCATCAATGCAGCGATACCGGCGCTGCTGAGTACCGCACCGACTTGGCGGGCTGTGTTGTACACCGCGGAACCGGCGCCGGCCAGGTCCGGCGGAAGTGTCCGAGAAGCGATGACGGCAAGGGGTTCCCACGTGAACGCACCAGCGACGCCGATCAGCGCGAGCGGCAATGTCAGCCGCCAGACCGATGCGGTCGGCGTCGTTTCCAGTGCCAGCCAGAGCAGTCCAGTCGCGAGCATGGTGAATCCGACGGCGACGACGGGACGCGGGTGGACGCGGTCGATGATCCTTCCGACCAGAGGAGCCAGCGCGGCGGTCGCCAGGGCGAGCGGGGCGGTCAGCAGCGCCGCGCTGGTGGGCGACAACCCCCGGGCCTCCTGCAGATAGAACATCAGCGGGGTGATGAAGGCGACGAATGCGAAGCTCACCAACGCGATTCCAGCGTTGGCCAGCACGAAGTTGCGGTGGCCGAAGAGCGGTAGCGGTATCAGCGGTTCATGTGGCGTGACGGCTTGCCAGAACACGAACGCCGCAATCAGGGCGAGTCCGCCTGCCATCGCCCCCCAGCTCCAGGGCGCCCAATCGTGGTGCTGACCCTCCTGCAGGCCGAACACGATGAGGCCGATGCCTGCGCCGGAGAGCAGCGCGCCGAACAGATCGAGGCGATGACGTCGGCCGGGTATGTCCGGAATCAGCCGTACGGCGAGTGCGAGCCCGGCCACGCCGATGGGAATGTTGATCAGAAAGATCCACTGCCGACCCAACCCGTCGACGAGTGCACCTCCGGCCAGCGGACCGATGAGCATGCCGGCTCCGGCCGTCGCTCCCCACAGGCTCATCGCGACGCCCCGCCGTTCGGCAGGGAACATGCGGGTGATGATCGAAAAGGTCTGCGGGGCGAGCAGCGCGGCACCGATGCCCTGCACGATCCGCGCGGCGATCAGCGTGTCGATCGACATGGAAAGTCCACACCACACCGACGACGCGGTGAAGACGGCCAAGCCGACGAGGTAGACGTTCCTCGGCCCGAAGCGGTCGCCGAGTCGTCCGCCGATCAGCAGGCATGTCGCGAACGCCAGGAGGTAGGCGCTGGTCACCCAGACGACGGAGTTGTGGTCGGTGTCGAAGTCCTGTCTGATCACCGGGTTGGCCACCGGCACGATGGTCGAGTCGACGACGACGAGGAAGAAGCCGATCATCAGCACCCACGTCGCCCGAAGTGGATGCCGCCCCGTCCGCGCCGCCGTCATGGCATCAGGCCCGCAGCAGCAGACGCCGGGCTTCGGCGCGCGATGCGGCGTCGGTGCTGAAGTGACCGCGTACTGCGGAGGTGGAGACGGCGGTCGGTCGTCGCACGCCTCGGCGAACAGTGCAGAGGTGCTCGGCCTCGACGAGGACAACGACGCCGCGCGGGTTCATCTTTCGCATGAGCGTGTCCGCGATGTGCCGAGTGAGCCTGTCTTGCGTCTGTGGCCGACTGGCGAGGAGGTCGACTAGTCGCGCGATGCTCGACGGGGTGGGTAGCCGGCCGTCGTGGCCGGGAAGATAACCGATATGGGCGTCTCCATGGATCAGGGCGAGGTGGTGATCGCACAACGACTGCACGGGAATTTGCTTGAACAACACGAGTTCGTCGTGCTGCTCGGCGGACGATGTGGTCAGGATGTCGTGGGGATCGGCGTGCAGTCCGCTGAAGTGCTTCTGGCAGGCGCGGGCGATGCGGGCTGGGGTGTCTCGCAGACCCTCTCGGTGCGGGTCCTCACCGACCGCGACGAGCAAGTCCCATATCGCCGCCTCTACCGCGGCCCGGTCGAAACGTCGCGTCGGCGTTGCTTCCCCGGAGTGCGGGACTTCCTCCGACTGCAGCATGCTGACCCCCGCGGTGCGGTTTTGATGATCAACTCACTACTAGCAGAGCTATCAAGGCGGCGTCTTCTGAATGCGGTTTATTCGCCGTCGCGTCGTTTGCGGGACCGCAGCATTCCACGCTGCCGAAACTCGGGCACCCGCCAGCCCGTCGGGAGATGATGCGGTCGTGAAGACTCGAAGCCTCGACGAGATCCGCAGCGCCCTGGAGCACTGCTACGCCGCGTTCGACACGTTGTGCGCCGACCTCAGCGACGACGACTGGAAGGCGCAGTCGCTGTGCCCGGACTGGACCGTTCGCGGCGTCGTCGACCACGTCACGAGCATCGAGGCAGTGATGGCCGGGTGGTTGCCCGACGACGACACGACGCCACCGCCGTTCGAGAAGGCCGGCGCGTTCCTGGAAGGCACCACGCCGTACGTCGACAAGGTCCGCGACGTCTACAACCGTCGTCGCCACGATCTGGCCGAACTGACCGAGAACGATCTCGTCCGGCCGTCGTGGATGCCCGTCGGCCCTGGTACCTACGGCCGCTTCCTGGCGATCCGGGTGTTCGATTTCTGGGTCCATGAGCGCGACATCACCATCCCGCTCGGCAGGAAGACCGACGACGGCGGCATCGCCGCCGAGCTCGCGCTGGCGGAGGTGGAGAACTCGATCGGCTACATCGTCGGCAAGAAGATCGGCCTGCCCGACGGCAAGAGCGTGACATTCGATCTCACCGGGCCGCTCGCGCGGCAGCTCCACGTCGCCGTCGACGGGCGCGCCGCCCGGGTCGATCACCTCGATGATCCCGACGTCACCGTCACGACCGATTCGACGACGTTCGTCATGCTCGCCTGCGGCCGCATCGACCCCCAGTTACAGATCGATTCCGGTGTGATCAGCTGGATCGGTGATGACGAACTCGGCGACCGCGCCGCCCGCAATCTGAGGTTCACGATGTGACCGATCGTCCTGTCTCCGTTGACTTTCACTTCGACGTCATGTGCCCGTTCGCGTATCAGACGTCGCGGTGGATCCGCGAGGTCCGCAATCTGACCGGCCTGCAGGTGAACTGGCGGTTCTTCAGCCTGGAGGAGGTCAATCGCCAGGACGGCAAGAAGCATCCGTGGGAGCGGGAGTGGTCCTACGGCTGGTCGATGATGCGTATCGGCGCGCTGTTGCGCCGGCGGTCGGAGGCCGATGTCGACGCCTGGTACGAACGGGCGGCGCGGGCACTGCACGTCGAGGGACACAAGCCGCACGAGAAGGCCGTCGCCCGGCACCTGCTCGGCGAGCTCGGCGTCGATCCGGCCCTGGTCGACCAAGCGATCGCCGACCCGACGACGAGTGAGGAGGTGATGGCCGACCACCAGCGCGTCGTCGACGCCGGCGGCTACGGGGTCCCGACGTTGTTCTTCCCCGACGGCCAGTGTCTGTTCGGGCCGGTGCTCATCGACCCGCCGGCCGGCGAGGCGGCGCTGCGGTTGTGGGATGCCGTCGTCGCGTGGACGGAGTTCCCGCACCTCTACGAGCTGCAGCGGCCCAAGACCCCGGCCGACGGACGGGCGATCACCGAGACGTTGCGGCCCTACCTCGAGGCCCGCGACTGGGTGTCGATCAACCGCGGTGAGGTCGTCGACTTCGACGAGCTTCGATGAGGATCACGGCTCTCGCTGTCGCACTCGCGCTCGTGGCGGTGGGCTGCAGTCATGAGGCGGCGCCGGCCTTGCACACCGACGCGCCGGCGACGCAGCTGTCCGTCCCTCCGCCGGCGGTGCGACCGCTGCCGCCCCCGCTGCCGCGTGTCGATGCCGGGCCTGAGTTCGCCCCGATCTCCGACCTGATGAACGCGGCGATCGCGGCGCACCGCCTCCCGGGTGCGGTGGTGCTGATCGGGCATGGCGGCGACATCGTCTTCCGGCAGGCCTACGGCGATCGAAAAGTCGCCGGGGCTCCGGGCCTCGACGGAAAGCCCGCACCCGCCGAGCCGATGACCGAGGACACCATCTTCGACCTGGCGTCGTTGACCAAGCCGCTCGCCACGGCGACTGCCGTCATGCAGCTCTACGAACAGGGCAGGGTCGACGTCGACGAGCCGGTGCAGAAGTACCTGCCCGCCTTCAATCCCGCGAACGAACCCGAGCGGGCCGAGGTGACGGTCCGCATGCTGCTGACGCACACCTCCGGCGAACACCCCGACGTCGAGCTGCGAGATCCGTGGGGGCTGGCCAAACCCGACAGAGCCGAGGGTTTCCGACGCGCCCTCACCAATCCGCTGTTTTCCCGACCGGGCGAGGAGTTCCGATACTCCGACATCAACTTCACCGTGCTGGGCGCGCTCCTCGAGGCGGTCACCGGTGAGCGCGAAGACGAATACGTGCAGCGCAACATCTTCGGGCCGCTCGGCATGACCGACACCGGCTATCTGCCTGACACCGACCTGTTGTCGCGCATCGCGCCCACCGAACACGACGTCGAAGGCCGCGCCGATCCCCGGACGAACCCGAACTTCGACAAGCTGATTCGCGGCGCGGTGCACGATACGACGACGCGCCGCATGGGTGGGGTGGCCGGGCACGCCGGCGTGTTCGCCACGGCGCAGGATGTCAGCGTCTTCGCCCAGGCACTGCTCGACCGGCTTGCCAACCGCCCCAGCAGTTTTCCGCTGCGCCGCGAGACCCTGGAGTTGATGGTTACTCCGCAGCAGCCGGGGCATACCGCCGAACAGGTTCCCGCCGCCAACGCGGCGACCCGAGCAGCGCCGCCGAACCCCAAGGATCCGCTCCTGGCTGCGCGCTATCCGGCGATTCCCGGGCAGAATCTGCGCGGTTTCGGCTGGGACATCGACACGTCGTATTCGCAGGCGCGCGGCATGGTCTTTCCCATCGGCAGCTTCGGGCACACCGGCTTCACCGGGACGTCGGTGTGGATCGACCCGGCCTCGGATTCCTACGTGATCCTGCTCGCCAACGCCATTCACCCGCGGGGCAACTATCCGATCAACGAATTGCGGGGTGACGTCGCGACGGTGGCGGCCCGGGCGCTGGGCCTCTAGCGATCCCACTGCCCGAAGTCAGCCGCCAGGACTTCGTCGACGTCCACATGTGTCCCGCCGATGGGCACCCCCGGCTCGGACCCGCTGACCACGACCGACTGGTAGAGCACCGCCCTCGGGTCGCGCTCACCATAGGACCAGGCCCTGGTCTGCCAGGCCCACCAGTGCCCCGGTGACGTCGAGGTCCCGATGACGCCGTCGGCGATGGCCCAGTCGCACACGCGTGCATGTCCGTAGACGCCGGTGCGGGCCACACCGAGGATCGAGTTGATGCCTCGGAGCCATTGCACCGCAACGCTGTTCCAGATTTCTTCGTCGATGTCCTCGTCGATGCTGAAGAAGATCGGCGCGGACGCCGGCCCACCGGCCGCGGAGTGCAGCCGCAACGCCGTTCGGGCATCGGCCACGCCGCCGTCGAATCCCCGGGTGTAGTCCGAAGGGCTCCTCGGCCAGCCGGGCTTGCCGTACTGATAACAGCTGACGACGTGCAGCCCGGCCGCGCGGAGGCCGTCGGTGTAGGCACGGGAGACGGGTTTGAAGTCGAAATCGGCGCCGGGCCGAAGCTCGGACACGTAAACCAGCGCCCCGTCGAAGCCGGCCGCCTTGATCTGCTCCGGTGTGGGCTGCCGATGGGTGAAGTCGACGAGCCGCAGCCCCTGTGCGGAGGCGTTCGGAGCGGCGAGGTTTGATGCCGCTGCTCCGACGGCGAGTGAAATCGGCGCCGCCAGAGCGTATTTGAGAACATCACGCCGGGACCGCGATTCATGCACGTCGCGATCGTAACAACCGAGCCGGGTGAATCCGGCGGATCGGCGCAACTGCCGATGCGGCGCTCAGTCCTCCAAAGCCCGGCCCACGATCAGCGGATCCGGCTCGCTGACGATCTCGGGATCTTTGTCGTCGTAGTCGAACTTGGACAGCAGGAAGCGCATGGCGTTGAGACGGCCGCGCTTCTTGTCGTTGGTCTTGACGACGATCCACGGCGCGTGGTCGGTGTCGGTGCGCAGGAACATCTCCTCCTTGGCGCGGGTGTAGTCCTCCCACCGGTCGACGGACTGCATGTCCATTTCGGAGAACTTCCAGTGCCGCAGCGGATCGATGAGCCGGATCGCGAAGCGGGTGCGCTGTTCGGCCGGTGACACCGAGAACCAGAACTTGGTCAGGTGGATGCCCTCGTTGACGATCATCTCCTCGAACAGCGGTGCCTGCTTGAAGAATTCGGCGAGCTGTTCGGGGGTGCAGAAGCCCATCACCCGCTCGACGCCGGCGCGGTTGTACCAGGAGCGGTCGAACAGGACCATCTCCCCGGCGGTGGGGAAGTGCCGTACGTAGCGCTGGAAGTACCACTGCGCTTTCTCGGTCTCGGTGGGCTTCTCCAGCGCCACGGTGCGGGCGCCGCGGGGGTTGAGGTGTTCGGTGAAGCGCTGGATGGTGCTGCCCTTACCGGCGGCGTCGCGGCCCTCGAAGACGATCACGTGGCGCGCCCCGGTGCGTTTGCTCCACTTCTGCAGCTTCAGCAGCTCGATCTGTAGCTGACGCTTGAGCCATTCGTACTCGGTGCGGGACATCTTCTCGTCGTAGGGGTAGCGCTCCCGCCAGGTGTCGATGCTGTTGCCGTCCCGGTCGAGCAATATGGGTTCGTCGTCGTCATCGTCGCGGACGGTGTAGCCGTGCTCGGTGGTGGACAGTGCTTCGAGATCGATGTCGGTGGTGCTCATTCTCTACATGTACCCGCGTCGACAGCTTGAACCGGGCTTGCGCACGCGGGCCGCGCGAGGACGCCCAGGCGGCGCGCGCACAATCGCGGGATGACTGACTCGCATCCGCACCGGGTGAGACGACTCCTTGCGGCCATTCGCAAGCAAGCCCCGGTGGCGCCGGCCGAGGGGCAGGTGCACGACGACACGCAGGTCGCGGCGATGCTGCGGGAGCTGGGCATCGCGCTGATCGAGTGCTCGCAGCCGGCGCAGATGGTCCAGGCGCGGCTGTCGACGATCGCCGCGCAGTACACCGACGAGACGGTTCGGATCGTGGTGCTGCCGACGGTGCTGGTCGTGCAGGTCGGCAGCGTCGCCTACGAGGTCGAGACGGTGGCCAGGCCGACGACGCAGCTCGACCTGGCGGGCCGTGTCGACGCGCTCGCCGAACTTGCCGAGGTCGGGGCGATCACCCCTGCCGACGCCGCGCGGGAGGCCGCGATCGCGCGGTCGATGCCGTCACGGTTCGGGCCGGTAACCACCGTGGTGGGTTACATGATCACCACGCTGGGCTTCGGCATGGTGATCAATCCGACGTGGGCGTCGCTGTGGGGCTATGTGTTCCTCGGGTTCGTGGTCGGCGTGATCCTGCTGTTGGGACGCCCGTTCCCGACGCTCAGCGCCGTGCTGCCCACGCTGGCTGCCGCGGTGGTGACGATCCTGGCGACCTGGTTTGTCGCCGACGCGGCCAACGACGGGTTGCTGCGGGTGATCAGCCCGCCGCTGGTGGCGCTGCTGCCTGGCCTCGCGTTGACGATCGCGGCAATGGAACTGGCGAGCGCGCAGGTGATCAGCGGCGCCACCCGGCTGATCTACGGCGTCACGCAGCTGGCGTTGCTGGTGTTCGGGTTGGCGCTGGGGATGCACATCGCGGGCCGGCTCCCGCCGGAGCCGCCGTCGGCGAAGATGGGCCCGTGGTCGTTGTATCTGGCGATCGTCGTGATCGCCATCGGGATCTACTTCTATCTCTCGGCGCCCAAGGGATCGCTGCTGTGGTTGATGCTGGCGGTCGGGGTGGCGCTCATCGGCCAGCAGGTGGGTGGGCTGTTCCTGTCGCCCACGCATGCGGGTGCGGTCGGCGCGTTCGTGGTCGTGCCGTTCGCGATGCTGGGTGCGCGGGTGAAGACGTCGCCGCCGGCGATCGTGATGATGCTGGCCGCGTTCTGGTCGCTGGTGCCGGGCGCGCTGAGCTTCGAGTCGCTGGGCGGGGCGGTGGTCGGCCAGGGCAATGACCTCTTGGCGCTGGGCACCACGGTCGCGGCGATCTTCTCGATCGCGCTGGGGACGCTGATCGGGTGGAGCGTGTTCATGACGACCCGGGGTCGGGTCGGGCGGTGAGTCTTACACGGCCACGACGCGGACCAGTCCCTCGAGCCCCAGGAAATCGTGGACGTTCCGGGTATAGAGGTCGAGTCCGTTGGCGTGCGCGCTCGCGGCGATGAGGAGATCCGCGAATCGGCTGCGAGGTTTAAGCCCTCCACGGACGACGGCCGCAACGACGAGGCCATAGCTGCGAGCGGCGTTCGCGTCGAAGGGGATTGGCTCCATCAGTGATTCGACTTCTTGCAAGCGCGATTGGCGTTTCGCGGCCTCTACCGGCGTACCCGCGAGGAGTGGACCCGCTGCCAGTTCGGCCACCGTGACCGCGGATATCGCCATCTCGTCCGGAAGGCTGTCCAAGATCGACGGGTCGTGCCAATCGACCACCACCGACGTGTCGAGAAGTCCGGCTGCCATCACAAGCTCTGGTCGATTGCGGAGTCCAGGTCGCGGCGAAATTCCGCTGGGTCGATGCGGATTGAGGCGCCAGCCAGGCGCCCCAACTCATCGCGACCGATGAACGTCTTTCGCATGCGTCGAACGGGACGCAGCTCTGCCACCGGTTCGCCGTTGCGTGTGATGATAAAGGTTTCGCCCGCGGTCACTGCGTCCATCAGCTTGGCGTTCTCATTTCGGAGCTCGCGCTGCGGGATCATTCTGACCATAGGCCCAGTGTAGCGAGGTGTGCTACGGCACGCTACGGTTCGTACGGGCTGGACGGTCGCTTGTATACCGTCGTCGGCGGGGAGTCGTCCGGCGGCGTGATCGCCTGCGTCGGCGACTCCCGGCGCTGGATGCGCAGCGCGGTGGTCGGCGCGGCGATCTGTTCGGTCGGTGGCGCCGGGAGCACCGTTGTCGAATCCTGCGGGCGCCGAACAATTCTGGGCGCCGGCTGCACACGCGGCGGCACCATCACGGTCGCCGGCTCGGTTTCCGGTGGTGGCGGTACGGCAGCGCGCGCGCCGCGCCGGCGCGCCAGGAGCCCCGCCAGCGGGCCGGTGAACAGCATGGCGATCAGCACGGTGAGGCTCAGCAGGCAGACGGCGGCGTCGAACGTGCTGGTGATCTGCTGGGCCAGGTTGTTGCCGTACACCGCATCAGGGGAGGGCTCGGCGTAGCGCGGGGCGAGTGCGACGCCGATGACCAGATTGGCGACCGTGAAGGCGGTCAGCGCCGCGCTGAACGCGGCGATGACGGTCGCGGTGGTGTCGCCGCGACCGAGCTGGCGGTGCAGCCACCGCGCGATCAACCCGGTGATCAGGTTGAACACCGCCATCGCAGCGGTGTCGTACAGCGCGCGCGGCAGGTCCAACGACAGCGCGATGACGAAGTCGACCACGCGGCAGGTTGCCGCCGCGAACGCCCAGAAGGCGATCAGCGTCAGGCACTTCTGCGCGGCGGAGCGGTAGGCGCCCAGCGTCGGCGGCTGGATCTGGAAGACGGCATACAGCGTGGTCGGGGCGACGATGGCCGCGGCCGCCGCCCAGAACAGATATCCCTCGTATCCGACGGCCGCCGTCGAGGTGTTCTGAGCGATCCCGTGGAAGGCGTCGACGTCGCGGCCGACCGGAAGGATCCACACCAATGTGCTTGCTACCGCGGAGGCTCCGCCGAGCGCTGTGACGGCCAGTCGCGCCGCGGCGGACCTCTCGAGCAGCCAGCGCGACGCGATGATCACCGTGGTCAACGCGACCGCGCCGTAGAGCAGGGTGCTGACGATGACCGCGATGTCCTGGCCGCCGAACTCGGCGTCGGTGACGAACAGATACCGCAGCCGCCAGTACACATTCCACGCGACGGCCAGCGTCGCGAGCCCGATCGACACCGCGCCCAGCAAGCGGGCCACCGCGTACCAGCGCCGAAACCGGTTCTCCTCCACGGTGACGCTCGTGATCGGCGGCTGGGCGGCCAGGACCGCGCCGGCGAGCCCGCAGATGAGGCCGGGCCCGATGCCGGGGGGCACCAATCCGGTGCCGCCGTCACGCACCGTCTCCATCAGGTGGTAGCCGACGAATCCGATTGCGGTGAGGAGGTAGGGCAGGCAGACGGCCAACCGGACCCGGCTGAGGAGGCGGACGTCGAGGTCGGGGTTGGAGAGCCGCAGCTTTCCGACGTAGGCGTCGACCACGGCGCTGATGGCCAGGAGCGTCACGACGATGACAAGCGCCCAGAGAGTCCCCGTGGCGCCGAACGCGCCGAGGCCGAAGTCGAGATTCCACGGCAACAGCAGCGCGAGAACGAGCAGCACGACGGCCACTGCGTCGCGGACGAGGTTCGCCCGGCGGGGTACGTGGCCTGCACGGGGCGACCGGCCGGGCCCGACGGTGGGTGCCGCGTCGTAACGCTGGTCGCTCACGAGACGATCCTTCCTTAGACGACACCGGGAGGTGTCGACACCTCAGCGTGCTCATTTTCACCTCTGGTGACAAGCAGCGAGCGGAGTAGCTTGAGGGCGTTCGGCAAGGGTGGAGGAGTGGTTTCGGTGGACGTGGTCCTCGGTGTAGCGGTCACCAGGCGGGTGGCGCGCCTGGCGATGATCGGCTCGCCGGCGTCGGGCGGTCAGGTGTTCGACCAGTACGCGCTCGACCTACCCGACGGCGGGATGACCGACCTGGCCGAGACCATCGTGGGCACCTACCGCGAGGTGGCCGAGTCGGGCAACCGAGTGGCCGCGATCCGGCTGTGCCTGCCCGACGCGTCAGAGGCGGAGACGCTGCGGCAGACGGTGCTGAGTGCGGGTGTGCAGAACGTCGCGCTGGTGGCCGAGACGGAGGCGGCAGCGGCCGTGGCCCGCAGCGTCGGCGCCGATGCCGCTTTGTTGCTGGCCGGCGACGACACGGTGTCGCTGACAACGGTGGGCGAGGACCAGGAGTCGACATCGGTTCTGGCGTCGCTGCCGATCGGGGCGGCCGGTGCCGCTGTTGCGAGTGCATCGGTGCTGCAGTCGCTGCCTAGCGGCGAGACGGTGCGGATCGCGCTGGTGGGGCAGCGGCTGGACCTCGATTCGATTGCCGCTGAACTCGGTTCGACGACGACGCCGGTGGTGCTGCCGCCGGATGCGGGATACGCAGTCGCGCGTGGGGCCGCGCAGACGGCTTTCGGAACCGGATTCCCAGCGGGTGCGTCGACGATGATGGCGCCGGTGGTCGTGGACGCGACGCAGATGGCGCCCGCCGTGGACGTGACGCAGATGGCGCCGGTAGCGGACGCCACGCAGATGGCGCCTCTGACAGATCAGGCGGCGGCGGTGGGGCCGCAGCTGGCGTATTCGCAGGAGGAGCCGGCCGAGTACGAGCTACCGTTCGATTCGCTCGAGGAGTTCGTCCCGGAGTTGGAGGACGAGCAGGCCTACACGGCGATGATCGCACCGCCTCCGCCGAAGGCATTGTTGATGGGCAGCGCGTTTGCGTTCGTGGTGGCCGCTTTGGCGACGCTGGCGGTGTCGGTGGCAGTGACGATCCGGCCGGCGGCTGACGTGGCCGCGCAGCCGGCACCGGCCGTGCAGCCGCAGACGGTGCCGGGGCGGTTCCTGCCGGAGGTGCCGCACGCGCCGGACCCGGTGGCGCTGCCGATCTCGGTGGTGTCGCCCGCGCCGGCGGCGCCTGGGGTCAGGTTGCCGGTGAACCGCGGGCCGAACCCCGTCGTGCCGCCGCCGGTGCAGGTTCCGGTCCCCGCACCGGCGCCGGGTGCGCCGGTGGTGCCCGTGCCGGCGGTGCCGCCGCCGGTGCCGGGAGTGCCGGTACCGGTGGTGCCGACCGTGCCGTTCCCGCCGTTCAACCCGTTCCCGACGCTTCCCACGTTCACGACGACGGTGACGACCTCGGTGACACCGACGACAACGCCTTCGACTCCTACGACGACCGTCACCACCCCAACGACTCCAACGACAACGGCCACGACTCCCACGACCACCATCCCGACGACGACCGCGACCACGCCGCCGCCGACGACCACCGCGACCGTCGAGCCGACCACGCCGACGCAGACGAGCACGGTCCCCCCGGCACCGACGACCGTTCCGACGGTGACTCCGGAGCCGGAGGTGCCGGTGACCCAGGAGCCCGCCTACACGCCTCCGGCAGAGCCTGCGTACACACCGCCTGCGGAGCCTGCGTACACGCCGCCCGCTCCTGCGCCGGAGCCTGCCGCGCCAGTCGCGCCGGAACCGGTGGTGCCGGAGGTGCCGTCGAGCGGCGGTGAAGGCGGCTACGAGGTGCCGGTGACGACGTTCCCGTTGTCGCCGTAACGGCGACGTTTCCGCTGCAGAATTGAACTTGTCCTCTAGGCCGAGCCCGACGTCATCACATTGCTAGTTGGCAGCTCCGCAACATCGAATTCAGCTGCCTTCTTGGCGAAGTTGCTCTACCGAATCAAGCATTAGCCGGGCCATAAATGAGCGCCGAGACCGTCGTCCACCGACAGATCCAAGCTTTCATTTCACTGCCCCCGAGGACGAAGTAGTAGAGAAATTCCAAGCGTTCATCGAAGCAGGCTGGCCGCGCACTGGGTTGTCAGTGGTCGATGCTGGATGAGCATCGGAGTTCGATTGCCGCGGCATGCTGGCGCAGCCGCTCCGCGATTTGGCCGAGCCAGTAGTTGTACTTCAGCGTCTGGGGGCCGTAGTCAACGCCGACTGCGGGTACTAAGAACGGGCCATTCCATCGACTCTCGGAGCCCCAGGTCGAGGTGCCCCACTCTTAGATCTCCGAACCTCGAGCAGTTCTCCTTCACGACTTTCCGGACGCACCTCTGGTGCTGATCTTGTTAGCGTTATCACGAAGTCGCTCAGCGACGAGCCCCAACCAGTCGACGTAAGTCATTTCCGGTCGTGGGTCGTAGAAGCCGCCCATATCCATCATTGCGACGGCGAGTTCGGAATCCGGACGGCTACCGCGCAATTCGTCGATAAGTGATGCGAGTGAACGAAGTTGCTGTGACGTTTTGGTCGATGAAGTTGAAAACTGGTCGACGACTCCCTGCCAGTCGTCGGCCTCGAGCACCCAATCTTGGTGAAAATATGCGCCAAAGAACTGTTCTAGTTCGTACGGCACCGTACGTTCACTCATGGCTTCGGGTATCCCGTCAGCACGATCCACCGCCCATCTCCGAGCCCCTCCAACACTACTAAGACTGAGGTACCGGGCACTGTCTCGGTAGAACCGCGAAAAGCACCTCGCCGCCGTCGAACGGTTTGCCGTACCGATCCCCCAAGTAACCAACACCTGGTGGTGAAGCTACCTGACGATTCGCCCCTCCATGGACACCAATTTATTGCCCGCGCTACACCCCCGCCGGCACCCGCGCACTCGCGCGCATCTCCTGCCGCAGTGACGTGAACTCCGAGATCGTCCGCGTCGCCACTGTCGCGACCGGGCGGGCATTGCGGCCGGTCGCCTCCGTCTTGGACACCATCACCACGCTGTCGATGTAGGGCTGGATCGTGGTCGCGTTCTGCACGGTCGCGACGATCACCAGCTGGAAGCCGAACTTGCGGAACGCCGACAGCGCCTGCTGCGCGAATTGCGGGTCCGACTTGCTGAACGCCTCGTCGAGCATCAGCTGTGCGAACACCGGTGTGTTGTCGGTGCTGTCCGGGCTGGCGAGGTTGAAGCTCAGGGCGCCGGCGAGGCAGAACGCCATCAGCTTCTCCTGCTCACCACCGGAGTTGTCACCCGCATTGGAGTGCGTGCGGATCAGCTCTTCGGTGGCGACGTCCCATTCGGCGCAGTCGAACGTGAACCGGTTACGGACGTCCAACGCGTCCCGCGTCCACGCCTTGTCCTCCGGCGCGGTCGAGGCGAGCCGGTTGCGCAGCCGCAGGATGTCCGCGTACTGGTCGAGGATCGCCTGCTTGTCGCCCAGCCCGACCTCGGCGATGCGCCGCGAAATCGCCCGCACGATCTCGGTCAACTCCGCCACCGCCGGCAGATGCCGCGGCGTCGCCCGTAGCGTCAACCGGGTGCCCCGATTGAACTCCACCGATCCCAAACCCGTGTTGACGCGGGCGATCTGGTCGGCGATCCGCCGCGTCTCCTGCTCTGCGACCCGGTGCAGCGTCAGGATCGCGTCCGGCGCCTGCTCGGTCACCAGCCGCATCATCCGCTCGTAGGCCTCGGGCAGCTCACGCTCGTCGATGTGCCGGCACAGCGCGACGTAGTCGTGCACCCGCTCGTCGAACACGTCGCTGTCGTTGGGGATTGCATCCGGGAACGCCGTGTCGAACGTGTGGAGAATCCTCGCCAGCTCGTCGTAGGACCGGCGCCGACTCTCCCGCAGCTGCTCGCGCTCCTTCTTGATCGCGGCGAACAATGCATCGCGGTGCGGCTCTGGGTCGAGCAGCTCCAGGCTCACCGGCAGCGCAGCGGCGTAGCGGTGCAGCAGTTCGGTCAGCGGCTCGGAGACGAACACCGGGGACAGCCGGTCCTGCAGTTCGAGCAGCCGGGTGCGCCGCTCGTCGAGGTGGTCGCGTCGGGTCTGGATCGCTCCGCGCCGAGTCATGAACTTCTGGATCTCCGACCAGCATTCGTCGGCGCGGGCGTTGAGCGCCTCGATGTCGGGATTGTCGGCGAGCAGCAGTTCGTACTGTTCACGTAGCCGCTCGGCGTGCCCGTCGGCGGTCTCGGTGTCGATCTGGCTCCACTGCGGATACTGCTCGCAGATCGTTTTGCAGGCGGCTGCCCGGTCGCGCCATTGCTGGCGCTGGGCGGCGATGTCGTCGGCGGTGCGGCGGGCCTGTTGGAAGGCGTCCTCCGCGGTGGCCAGCTCGAGGGTCAGTGCGTTGATCTTCGCCGACACGTCGCCCTGGTACAGGTATTCCGACTGCCGGACCGCGCGGCGGTCGTCCTTGACAGCCAGCCGGTCGGAGTCCTTGTACAGGCCGGTGTCGGTCACCGCGCGCCGGAACCGCGCGAACACGTCGGGGGTGTCGACGCACACGTGATCACCGGCGGAGGTGATGACATCGACGGCCTCCGCCGCACAGGGGTGCTTCGGGTCGACGGCGAACAGCTTGCCCGCCAACGTATTCGGCTCAGGTGCGACGGGTTCGGCGCCGAGCATCTTCGACCGCACGTGGTGCAGCTGCAGCCGTCCCCGCATGTCGGTGGTATTGACCAGCCGCAGCACCTTGTCCCAGTATGCGTCGGGAACCAGCAGCCGCAGTCCGGCGCCGCGAAGCACCTTTTCCACGGCGAGTCGCCAGCGCGACTGATCAGGCTTGAGGTCCATCAGCTCGGCGATATAGGGCAGCTCCATCGGACTGATGCCGAGCTCGGCACAGATGTGATCCCGCATGGCCAACGCGAACTCGGGCAACGCGGACCCGACGTGCTCGACCCGCTTGAGTTCATTGGCGGCCTCGTCGCGGGCGATGCGCGCGGACTTCTGCGCGTACTCCGCGTCGGTGGACGCCTCGCGGTGCCGTTCGACCTTGGCGAGCAGTTCGGTGGCTTGGGCGAGCAGCTCCTCGCGCACGTTCCAGAACTCGTCGGCGCTGTCCGGGATGTCGATGTCCTGCGCGGCGAGCAGGTTCTCGTAGGCGGCGCGGCGGCGTTCGACCTGTTCGGCCTCGGTCTCGGCGGCGGTCACCTGCGACTGCAGCGGCGCGAGGTTTGCGCTGGACCCGCTGATCTGCGTGTTGAGCGAATCCGCCTCGGCCTTAGCCAAGTTGAGCGAGCGGGTGACGTCCTCGTATTCGTTCTCGAGCTGGTCGATGGTGCCGTCGAGCATCGCGATCTGCTGCGGGCACTGCGCGAGGCGGACGTGGTCGGTGAACGCTCGCACCATCGGCGCGTCGACTAGGTCAATGATGCCGAGATCGGAGGATTCCGAGGCGTAGCGCTGCTGGATCGTCTCGATGTCGCCGAGGATCTTGCGTTTCTTCTGCGCGACGGCCAGCAGCTCGCGGGCCTCGACCAGCGGGTCGATTTGTTTGAGTGCCTCGGGCAGCCGGGCTAGGCTGGCGGGTTCGTCGAGCATGAACTCGCGGACGAACTGTTCCAGCCCGCCCACGCTTTTCAGCGACTTGGCCTTGCCGAGCAGCTGCTGGGCGGCGTCGGAGGCGCGGATGCCGATGGTGGCGTACAGCTGGGCGAGGTACTGCGATTCGACCTTGGTGGTGAACCGCCACTGCTCTTTGAATACACCGGTGTCGAATCGTCCTGCGGCCCAGCGGTTGCATACGTCCTCGATGTCGAGGTCGCCGTCGCCGAGGACGAAGCGGCTCGAGGAGTCGTTGCGGGATTCGCCGGTCAGCCACTTGAGGACCAGGCCGGTGACGGTGCGTCCGGTGGTGCTGGCGTAGGTGACCGCGACGGCGGACCAGGCGGTGCCGTCGCCGCGCAGGTACATGACGCGGCTGGTGCCGCCGTCGCTGCGCTGGCCCCAGGCGCCGCGGACGTACTTGTCGACGGTGCGACGCCCGGCGCTGGACCCGGCGGCGGTGTTGTCGCCGGAGGCGTTGAAGTTGCGGCGGTTGAACGGGAGGAAGCCGAGCGAGATCGCGTCCAGCAGTGAGGATTTGCCGCTGCCGGAGGCGCCGGCGATCAGCGCGCCGCCGGGGCTGAACGGGATGGAGTGGTAGCCGTCGAAGACACCCCAGTTGATGACCTGCAGCCGCGACAGGTGGAACTGTTCAGTCATCAGCGTCATCAATACGGGCGGACTCCGGCTCCACTGGCGCGCCGCCGTTGAGCAGCTGTTCGAACTGCTGCTGCAGTTCGGTGATGACCGAGGCGGTCATGATGGCGGTGATGACAGGGGAGATGGTGTAGCTGTCCTCGTCGTCGCGGCTCTTGCGGAGGATCTCCAGGCCGGCAAGGCGGGCGATGGCGCCGTCGATGCGGGCGGCGAAGGCGACGACGTCGCGGTCGGTGTCGTTGAGCACGCCGGAGAACAGGCCGTGCATCTCCTCCCGGCTGATCAGGACGCTCGTGCCGCCGGAGGCGCGCATCATCTGGGCCAAGTGCAGCGCGAGGATGGAGTCGTAGGTGCCTAGCGGTTCTCGGCGCAAAAGCTTGATGCCCCTTGCCGATTCGTAGCGCGCCTGCTCGACGAATGCGACGTCACTACCGTCGACGACGCGCAGCAGCAGGTCGAGTTCGGAGAGCCGGACGGTCAGTTCGTTGCGGTATTCGAGGACCCAGCTGTAGACGTCGGCGTCGGCTTCGGCGCTGATGTAGCGGCGGGTGAGCAGGTGCTGTAAGGCCCAGCAGGCGCGGTCGGGGAGTTCGGAGACGTCGCCGTCGAAGCGCGGGCGGCGTGCCACGGGTGGGCGGGCGGACTGGTCGACCTGGGGGAGCGACGAGAAGTCGATGTCGCTGTCTGTGGTCATGCACTGGCTCCGGCGAGGGTAGTGATCGGTTCGGTGAACATGAGGCGGGGGACGGCCATCTCCCGGTCGCGGCCGTCGAGGGATTTGAAGCGGACGGTGGTCTCCTCGGCGGCGTCGGCCAGGGGCTGCTTGAGCGCCCACGACCACAGGACGATGACGTGGCCGAGGTAGGCGGTGTCGAGCATAGCGACGGCGTCGGGCAGCGAGACGGGCCCGGTGGTGAGCGCGTCGTTAAGCATGTCGGACATGGCGGGGGCGTCGACCTGGGTGGTCAGGGCGGCGAAGCTGGTCAGGTCGACGGTGCTCTCGGCCGGGACGGCGGGCTTCGGGGTTGACAGGTCGCCGATCTTGAAGCTCAGGGCGCCGACGGAGCTGATGGCGTGGCGGGCGAGCGGGACGTCGAGGTCGAGGCGGGAGTCGATGAGGCTGGTCTTGAGCAGGGCGCGGGCGGCGCCGATGGCCTCGTTGAGCTGGCGGGCCACGCCGCGGCTCTGCTCCATGGTGCCGAAGGCGGTGAAGCGTTTGACCCGCTGGGCGCAGCGCTGCTGGATGCGTTCGACCTCGTCGATCTGGTGGCCGACGAGTTCGAAGAAGCCGGCCATGACCTTGCGCAGGGCGGGGTCCAGGGCGGGCAGGGCGTCGGCGACCGCAGCCACGTCGGCTTCGAACTCGGCGCGCTGGTCGGGGTCGTTGATCATGCGCAGGAACGCGCGGTGGGAGTCGCGGCCCTGCGAATCCCAGGCGGCCTGGTAGTCGCTGTACATCTGGCGCTGCCGGTCGCGGTATTCGGTGTTGGAGTCGATCGGCTCGTCGAGGGCGGCGGTGGCCTGCTCGATCATGGTTCCGTACTGGCCGATGTCGGTGATGAGGCGTTCCATCTGCAGGGCGATGGCGTTGGCCTCGTCGTAGCAGTCGGTGACGTCGGGCTGCGGGCGCTCGCCGGCATCGAGGGCGTCGAGTTCGGCGTGCAAGGCGGCGATCTCGGCTTCGACGTGCCGGCGGATGCGGTCAGGGTCGTTGTCGACCCGGACGGCGACCTGCTTGAGGCGGGCGGCGATGCCGGTGATGGACCCGCCGGTGGCGATGGTGTCCTGGCGGCGCATGCCGCGCAGGAAGTCGAGCGCGCGGCGGGCGTCTTGAGTGAGGTAGCAGACGTTGGTGCCGTGGCGTTCGTCGACGATGCGGTGCAGCCAACCCTGGGCGGCCCAGGACTTGATGAGGGCGAGGCCTTGCTGCGGATCTCCCAGTTCGTGCAGGTCGTGTTCGAGGTGGACGACGAGCTCGGTCTCGGGGAGCTGGCCGTCGCTGAGGTGGCGCTCCATCAACGTCGCGTAGAGGCTGAGGTTGGTGGTGGCGAGGAGGCGGATGGCGCGGGAGTGCTGGAGGTCGCGGTTGAGGGCGAGCAACCCTGGGAGCTCCGCGTCTTCTTTCATGCCGATCCTTCAATGTGTGTCGACTGGCTGCACCAACATAGGTCACGCAAGCGACATGTCCGGCTCGGTACAGGGCTGTGCCGAAGCAACAGTCTGACAACTCGAGCACACAAGACTGGTTGGCTACTCGAGCCCAACAACACTCGTCATGACTGGAGAAAGGTCCTCGAGCGCCTCTACCGGAAAGGTGTTTCCGGTGACGACCCCAGGGTGGGTGAAGTCGAAACCCCCGACGTCGGCGACAGTGTGGCGCTGTGAAGACTGCAATCGGCAATCGGTGAATCAACGCACTTGCGATTTGGTGCTGACGTCTAGAAAAGCAATGGACCGCCGCTGAACCAGGGTATGAACAACGCACATAGGCAGCGTCTTAAGTCGCTCGGCAGGATCGTGCGTCCGAATGATCGGGGTACGAGGGAGTGACTGTGCCGCCTATTACGATGGGTCGCGTGTCTATGCCGTCGACGGACAGACGGCCGGTCAGGGTCTGGGATATGGGGCATCGCAGTGAATGATGACCAGATTGCCGTAGCGGCAGAGTGTTTGAACCTGGATCCGGAGCTGGCAGCCCGCCGCGCGTACGACGTCCGCGACGGAATCCTTCGTGTCTCAAGCGACATGCGCGGCGTAGGAACAGTTCTTGTCGGACCGGATCTATCAGTCCTGTTTTTTGCCTCCTACATAGGCCTCGAAGAGGCACTCGACGCGTGGGACACCGGCCGCAGGACTCCCAAGGAGTCATTCGCCGCATTACATCAACATCGCGCGCCGGGCCCCGCTGCAAACAGGGATGGGCAGGCGTAATAATCGCACGTCGGCGGAGGGATGCTGTACTGGGTGCGCGAGCTGCAATGGGAAACAGATACCCAAGATGGCTTCGACGTGGCCTCGTGCCGCCATTGCCAGTTCGATCCGCCATCGTCAATGCGCGTGCTCTGCTGGACTCACTCGTCGGCCAATTCCGACCGCTGCTGATCGCTGAACGCCGGCACCGCCGCTTCCACATTCACCCATTTCGCGTTCCGGTACCCCGACACGTTCTCCCGACATCGCGGCCATAGCCTCCCGGGGCTTCCCCCCGGCCCGTAGGTAACGGCCTACTTGGCCCGTAATCCAAGTCTCTGCCGACCTCGACGGCGTCGTGATCGGCGCCCTTCGACTGCATCGACCCGGCCTGCTCGAGCAGCAACGCGATCGAGAGGCGGAGATACTGATTCGGCATGAGCTGATTTGTTTCGTCAACGACTTGCTGGGCTTGCTATTTCGGCGAGATTCAAACCGCATCGGCTCTGCCAGGGCCGCTGGCGGCAGGGGAGTGCAGGGCGTGCTTGTCGTTACTGGCGTGCGTGACGTCTTCGGCGGTGGCACACCTGCGTGGCTGACGAATCGACAAGCGACCGGCGCAGCGGCCGATCCAGCGCGGTTGGCACTCTCTGCCAAAGAAAGCACGTCGACCTTGTCTCCTCGTTATGTGTGCTTCCTCACTCGCCGAACCTACCGTGATTGAACTCACATCCTCGCCCACGATCACGTATCCCCCAGCGTCGAGGGACAAGAAAGGTTCCGATGCTCACGCCCGCAAAGAAGGCCACGCTCGGCAGTTTCGTCGGCACGACCATCGAGTGGTACGACTTCTTCATCTATGGCACGGCCAGCGCGCTGATCTTCCGCCATGTGTTCTTCCCCGCCCAAGACCCCTTGGTCGGCACCCTGCTCTCCTTCGCGACCTTCGGCGTCGCCTTCCTCGCCCGGCCACTCGGTGGGCTCATCGTCGGCCACTTCGGTGACAAGGTCGGCCGCAAGCCCATGCTCGTCATGACGCTCGTCGTCATGGGCTGCGCGACCGGGGCGATCGGCCTCCTGCCCACTTACGAGACCATCGGGGTAGCGGCACCACTGATTCTCGTAGGCCTGCGCTTCATCCAGGGCCTCTCGGTCGGCGGTGAATACGGCGGTGCGGTGCTCATGACCGTCGAACACGCGCCTAAGCACCGGCGAGGTCTGTATGGAAGCTGGGTTCAGGCGGGCTCGCCGGCCGGCCAGATCATCGCCAACGGCGTCTTCCTCATCACCACTGCCGTGATGTCCCAGGAAGATCTCCTGGCGTGGGGCTGGCGAATTCCGTTCATCGGCAGCTTCCTGCTCGTGGTCGTCGGACTCATCATTCGCCTGCGCGTCGAGGAGAGCCCGGAGTTCAAGCGGATCGAGAAGACCAACGAGAAGGTGACCAGCCCGCTGGCTAGCGTCCTGCGCAAGTACCGCAAGCAGGTGGTTTTGATGGCCGGTGCGTACCTCGTGCATGGAGTCGTCATCTACGGCGCCGCGGTGTACAGCCTCAGCTACGGCACGAACACACTCGACTTCAGCTACAGCCAGATGCTGCTGTTGATCCTGCTGTGCCAGATCGTCGTGCTGATCCTGATTCCGACGTTCGCCAACATCGGCGACAAGGTGGGCATCAAGAAGGTCTTCCTGATCGGCAATGTCGGCATGGGTCTCATGGGCATCCCGTGGGTCATGCTGCTGGACACCGGCAGCTTCGGCCTGGCCCTGCTGGGCTACCTGCTGATCTTCATCCCGTACGCCGCAACCTACGGAACCATGGCCGCCTTCTTCGCCAGCATCTACGACAGCCGAGTCGGGTACTCGGGAATCTCGATGGGCTACCAGCTCGGCTCCATCTTCGGCAGCGGTCTGACCCCGCTGGCGGCGGCTGCGCTCATCGCGTCGACGGGAACGGTCGTCACGTTCGGTGTCTACATCGGCGTGGCGGCGGTGCTGTCGGTCGCTGCCACCATCTACCTCACCGCGCACGTAGAGGAGCCGGACAAGGTCACACCGGTCGATCCGGCTGACCAGGTCCCGGTGGCGAAGACGCCGGTGAATCACCGGTCTTCATAGGGAGAGCGCCGAGGCCGTCGGACTGGTCCATCCAGTCCGACGGCTGAGGCGTTTCTGACGAGGAACTCCGACATGGCGCGATCTGTCATCCTCGATGTCGACACCGGCATCGACGATGCCCTTGCCCTGATCTTCGCGATGAAGAGGCAGGACATCGACGTGCGGGCGATCACCTGCGTTGCCGGCAACACCAGCGTGCATCGAGTCGTGGCGAACACCTGCGCGGTGCTGGATCTGCTTGCCGCGCCGGATATTCCGGTGGCCGCGGGCGTCACCCGTCCGCTTGTCGAGCCCCCGCGCGATGCCTCCTGGGTGCACGGGGCAGGGGGATTGGCAGACCTCGAACTCACGCCGAGCGCTCGGCGCCCCGCTGCCCTGCATGCTGTCGAACTCCTGCGTCGGGAGATCCTGGTCGGCCCCGATCCGTTGACCATCGTGGCGCTCGGCCCGCTGACCAACCTGGCTCTACTGATCCGTATGCATCCAGAGGTCATGAACCGAATCGAGCGCATTGTGTTCATGGGCGGCTCTGCATCCATCGGCAATGCCAGCCCGGTGGCCGAATACAACATCTGGCATGATCCCGAGGCGGCGGCAATTGTGCTCAACAGTGGTGTGCCACTGACGATGTACGGCCTCGATGTCTACCGCGAAGTGGTCGCCGATCATGCGCTGGTCAGCGGCCTCAAAGCGTCCGCGGATCCGCTACAGCGGGCCGTCGGCGGCTTGCTGGGCTTCGAAGTCGTAGCGCCGACCGGCGAAACCTACGCCAACCCGGTGATCGGCGACGCCGGCGCGATCTGCGCGCTGGTCGAACCCGAGCTTTTCCAATTCGAGACATGGCCGGTGCAGGTTGAACTCGCGGGCGGACTGAGCCGAGGCCAGACGTTGGTCGACCGGCGGCGAACACTCGGGGAGGACGCTGTGCACGACAGCCGCCGCGAGCCGTGGCCGCGCATCGACATCGCCATGAACTGCGATCCCGAAGACGTCTTGGCGGTGTTCGTGGATGCCCTGCACTCATAGCTCTGCACAATGCGCAGCACCGGGATTGGTCACTGGAACTGCTCAGCACCCCGCAGAACTGACTACTGGACTGCCCGGCAGGTCCGCGGGAAGCATGAGAGTGCACGCCGCCGCAGACCACCAGAAGGATGACGATGACTGAAGCGCAACGCCACACGCGAATACTGCAGCAGCTCAACGAACTCGGGCTGACGTTGCCGGCGCTCGCAGTGCCGGTCGCCAGCTACATTCCGGCGATTCGGACGGCCAACCTGATCTACACCTCGGGGCAGCTTCCCCTCGTCTCCGGCACTCTGGCTCATCAGGGCAAGGTCGGCACCGATGTGTCCCCGGAGGACGCGGTGGACGCCGCGCGCATCTGCACCTTGAACGCCCTTGCCGCGGTCGGCGCTCTCGCCGATCTCGATTCGATCATTCGCATCGTGAAGGTCGTCGGGTTCGTCTCCTCGGCAACCGGTTTCACCGGGCAGCCCGCGGTGATCAACGGCGCCAGCGATCTGCTGGTGGCGGTATTCGGGGATGCAGGCCAGCACGCCCGCTCCGCGGTGGGCGTCGCGGAACTGCCGCTCAACGCCCCGGTCGAGGTGGAGTTGATCGTGGAAGTGGCGTGACGGCGTCAGGCCGTTACGGCCTCGGGCATCGGGTGCGCGTGCAGATGCGTCACCTGGATGCCGGCGTGGGTCTTGTTGCGGATGTTGATGCCGATCAAGACAGGGGTGAGGCCCTCCAGCAGGCGGCTCATCTCCAGCGGGCCGGCATCGACGACGCGCAGCCCCTCGATGCCGTCCAAGGCCTCCGTGACAACGGTTTTCGCGTGCCGATCACCGCAGATCAACGTGTCCTGATCGAGCGGGCGATCCGTATCACGCAGCACCGCTGCGCTGATGGTGTGCAGCCCGGCGGCCAGCGCGACGTGCTCCGGGATCGCCGCCCGCGCCTGCTGGGCGGCCGACCCGTGCCACGGCTCGACCAGATGGGTAGGGCGACCGCCCACCGCGGTCGCGAGCGGAACCGTGGTGTCCAGCAACACCTGGCCGGACCGCCAGTGGTCGGCGACGCTGCGCAGGACGCCGACATGGCTGACGAACGGCACCGCGGCGATGACCAGGCGGTCCGCCGACGCGACGGCGTCCTCATTCAGACAGCCCACCACCGTCCTCCGGCCGACGAGCTCACACGCCTGTGCAGCCGCACTCTGAGCGCGTTCGGCATCACGGGAACCGATGCAGACCGTGTATCCGGCACGACCCAGTCGCAGCGCGAGCCCGAAGCCCAGACTTCCGGTGCCGCCCAGGATGGAAACCGTCTCGCGCACAACGCCGTCGACTGCTGCGGAAGACTTCAAACTGTGCGTCACGACGCGCTCCTCTGTGGGGGTTTCGAGCGGGATCGGCCCTTACTCGTCAAGTGGCCGGGTACAGCAACCGTAGGCGCCGCCGGGCACCACGCCCCATAGCTATTTCTGCCAAGTAATCCCTCGATAGTTGGCAAACAACGCTAGATTGAGAATCCATGGATACGCCGAACGTGATGACGCCGAATGAGAGTGAAATCCTCACCCTCGGCGAGTTGCTCAACGACGAGGTGCTGGCCGGCGCCGAGTTGGTGGCGGGCGGATCGGGACTGGATCGGGCGATCAGCGCGGTGAACGTGATGACGGTCCCCGACATCGGCCGATGGGTCCGCAAGGACGAATTCCTTCTCGCCACCGGATATCCCCTGCCTCGCGACGGCGAGGGGCAGGGCAGGCTGCTGACCGATCTGCACCGGCTCGGTCTGGCGGGTATCGGAATCAAACTCGACCGCTACATGCCCGAGCTCAGTCAGGCGATGATCGACGCGGCCGAGGACATCAAGCTTCCGCTGGTCGTCATCCCGGAATCCATCCGGTTCGACGACATCTTGAGCAGGGCTTTCGGCATCATCGTCAACCGCCAGGCCTCGGCGCTGGCGAAAGCGCAGGAGATTCACCACTCGTTCCTGGCGATCACGCTGTCGGGCGGTGGCCTCAACGAACTCGCGAGCAGTCTGTCCAGTCTGCTCGGTGACGCCGGCGTCGCGATCACCGACCGCCACGGCGCTGTGCTGGCACACGCCGGCGATCAGACTCTGCTAGCCGACGTGGAACTGCTGGAAGCGGAGTCCGCCGACGTGTTGCGCATAGGACCCACCGGGCCGCAGACCCACAGCGCGACCGGAAAGCGTTGGGCGTCAAGCGAGATACGAGCGGGACGGTTGCATCACGGCTTTGTGGTGGCCGTCGAATCCCACCGGCCGCTCGGTGAGTTCAGCATGGTGGCCGTCGGGCAGGCCGCCATCGTGGCGGCGTTGGAGGTGACGCGTGACCTTGCGGTGAAGGCGGTGGAGCGCCGCTTCTCGTCCAATGCCCTGTTCGAGTTGATCTCGGGTGCCGACACTCAATCGGACGATTACGCCTCGCTGGGTTCGGGCTTCGGATGGGACCTGGAACGCGACATCGTCGTCCTGGTGGGACGTCGCGAGGGTGCCACCGACGACGCCCGACCGAGCACACGTCGGTCCCGCCTGGCCGACGACCGAGCCATCGAGTTCTGGGCGTCGGCGGTCCGCAGCAGAGACCGCATGGCCGCCGCAGCCGGCCTCGGCTCCGAGCTGGTCGCCGTCATCGGCGCCGACCAGGACGTGCACACCGTCGTCCACGCTGTCCAGGACGAGGTGGCGCGATTCACGCACAGCCAGTACGCCATCGGAGTCAGCCGGCCCTATCCGGGACCGGCCGGCGTATCGACCGCCTACCAGGAGGCGCGCACCGCCCTGCGGCTGGGACCTCGGGTCTCCGGTCTCGGTGCGGTCACCGCGTACGGCGAGCTCGGACTCTTCCGGCTGCTCGCCCAGGTCGGTAACGACGATCTATTGACCTTTGCCGAGGAGACGCTCGGACCCGTACTGCGCATGAGCGAGCCCGAACGGTCAGAGATGTTCCAGACGCTGGAGGCGTTGATCAAGCACAACATGAACATGGCGGAGGCGGCGCGCAACCTGCACTTCCACTACAACACCCTGCGCTACCGCCTGGCCAAGCTCGAACGGCTCCTCGGCCCGTTCAGCACCAGCACACCGCTGGCGATCCAGATCGGAATAGCGTTGCAGATCACCGAGATGCAGAGGATTCTCGCTCAACGCCCCCGGTGACGCGCTCAGGTGATGGTCATCAGCAGGTCTCCGCCCTCCACCTCCGACGTCGCGGCAACTGCTATCCGCTCGACGGTGCCCGCGTGGGGCGCGGTGATGGCGGCCTCCATCTTCATGGCCTCGATCGTGGCGACCGTCTGGCCGGCGCGCACCTCATCGCCGGGACCCACGCCGACCGTGACGACTCCGGCGAACGGAGCGGCGACGTGGCCGGGGTTGGTGCGGTCGGCCTTCTCCATGGTGGGCACCACGCTGTCGATGCTCCGGTCGCGGACGAGAACTGGCCGCAGTTGGCCGTTGAGGATGCACATCACCGTGCGCATGCCGTGTTCGTCGGGATCGGAGATCGCTTCGAGACCGATCAGCAATTGCACCCCGCGTTCGAGCTCGACCCGGTGTTCCTCGCCGTGCCGAAGACCATAGAAGAACTGATTGGCACTCAGCTGCGACGTGTCGCCGAACTCCTCGCGGTGCGCCTCGAATTCCGCTGTAGGGCCGGGGAACAGGAGCCGGTTCAGGGTGTCGCGACGCGACTTGCCGGGCTGTTGCAACGCCTCGTCCTGCTCCGGTGACAGGGGCTCCTCGAGCCTGGCCTCACCTCGTCCGGCCAGCGCTTTGGTGCGCAGTGGCTCAGGCCAGCCGCCGGGCGGGTCACCGAGCTCGCCACGCAGGAAGCCAATGACGCTGTCGGGGATGTCATGACATGCCGGATCGGCGGCGAACTCCTCGGCAGTCACCCCCGCGCCCACCAGCGCGAGAGCCAGGTCACCGACGACCTTGCTTGACGGTGTCACCTTCACCAGTCTGCCGAGGATGCCATCTGCTGCAGCGTAGGTGACTTCGATCTGCTCGAACCTGTCGCCCAGTCCCAGGGCCCCCGCCTGCTGCCGCAGATTCGACAGTTGGCCGCCGGGGATCTCGTGGGTGTACACCCTGCCGGTAGGGAAGGGCGGACCGGATGCCGCGACATCGAACGGTGCGTACATCTTGCGCAAGGACTCCCAGTACGGCTCCAGTTCGCACACCGCATTCAGGCTCAGTCCGGTGTCGAACCGCGTGTGGGCCGTCGCGGCCACGATGGAGGACAGTGCGGGCTGACTCGTGGTCCCCGCCAGCGGTGCGGCGGCGCCGTCGACCGCGTCGGCGCCGGCGTGCCACGCCGCCAGGTAGGTCGCCAGCTGCCCGCCCGGTGTGTCGTGGGTGTGGATGTGCAGGGGCAGATCGAAACGTGACTTCAAGGCATCGACGAGGGTCGCTGCTGCCGGCGGGCGCAAGAGGCCGGCCATGTCCTTGACGGCCAGCACATGAGCGCCCGCATCGACGATCTGCTCCGCCAGCTTGAGGTAGTAGTCGAGGGTGTAGAGGTTCTCGTCGGGATCGGACAGGTCGCCGGTGTAAGACATGGCGACCTCGGCCACCGCTGTGCCCGACTCGAGCACGGCGTCGATCGCCGGACGCATGTTCTCGACGTTGTTCAACGCATCGAAGATGCGGAAGATGTCGATGCCCGTTGCGACGGCCTCTGCGACGAACGCCTGGGTGACGCGCGGTGGAAAAGCGGTGTAACCCACGGTGTTGCGTCCGCGCAGCAGCATTTGCAGGCAGATGTTGGGCAACGCGGCCCTCAGGGCGGTGAGGCGCTCCCACGGGTCTTCTTTGAGGAAGCGCAGTGCGACGTCGTAGGTCGCTCCGCCCCAGCATTCCACTGACAGCAGCTGTGGTGTCATGCGCGCCACATAGGGAGCGACGGCCAGCAGGCCCGAGGTCCGCACGCGAGTGGCCAGCAGTGACTGGTGGGCGTCGCGGAAGGTCGTGTCGGTCACTGCGAGAGCGGGCGACTCGCGTAACCACTGCGCGAACCCGACAGGACCCAGGTCGGTCAGGCGCTGCTTGCTGCCCTGCGGCGCCGGCGCATCGAGGTCGGCCAGGGGCAGCTTGTCCTGGGCATACACCGCCGACGGGCGGGTGCCGTGCGGTTGATTGACGGTCACATCGGCGAGGTAGTTCAGGATCTTGGTCCCACGGTCGGCGTGGGTACGGGCCGTGAGGAGGTGCGGCCGATCGTCGATGAACGAGGTTGTCACCACTCCGGCGGTGAAATCGGGATCGTCGACCACCGCCTGCAGAAAGGAGACGTTCGTCGAGACACCCCGGATGCGGAACTCGGCGAGCGCGCGGCGGGAGCGCGATATCGCGGCGGCGAAATCGCTGCCGCGACAGGTGAGTTTGACCAGCATCGAGTCGAAGTGCCCGAGAATCTCCGCACCGATATGGGTGCCTCCGTCCAGGCGTATGCCCGCACCTCCCGGCGATCGGTATCCGGTGATACGGCCGGTGTCGGGCCGGAATCCGTCGGCGGGGTTCTCGGTGGTGATGCGGCATTGCACGGCGGCCCCGCGGATCGCCAACGTCGCTTGATCAATCCCCATCTCGGACAGGGTGTGTCCGGACGCGATACGGATCTGGGCGGCGACCAGATCGACGTCGGTGATCTCCTCGGTCACCGTGTGTTCGACCTGAATTCTCGGATTGCATTCGATGAACACGTAGTCGCCGGACTCGTCGAGGAGGAACTCCACCGTCCCCGCGCCGGTATAGCCGATGTGACGGGCGAAAGCCACTGCATCCGAACACATCCGGCTCCTGAGTCCGTCGCCGAGGTTCGGTGCCGGCGCCATCTCGATCACCTTCTGGTGACGGCGCTGCACGCTGCAATCGCGTTCGAACAGGTGCACCACGTCGCCGCGGGAGTCGGCCAGGATCTGCACCTCGATGTGGCGCGGGTTGACCACCGCCTGTTCCAGGTAGACCCGCGGGTCGCCGAAGGCGGACTCCGCCTCGCGGGAGGCGGCTTCGACCGCTTCCCGGAGTGCGGCGCGGTCGGTGACCCGTCGCATGCCCCGGCCGCCACCGCCGGAGACTGCCTTGACGAACAGGGGGAGCCGCATCGACTGCCCTGCCGCGGTGACCTCGTCCGCTGACGCCGACGGTGCCGAGGAGGCCAACACGGGCAGTCCGGCCTCGCGGGCAGCCGCGATCGCCCGCGTCTTGTTCCCCGTGAGATCGAGCACCGAAGGGCTCGGCCCGATGAAGGTGATCCCGGCATCGGCACAGGCCAATGCCAATGTGGCGCTCTCCGAGAGGAATCCGTATCCGGGATACACCGCGTCGGCACCGGCGTCGCGCGCGACGCGGATGATTTCGTCCACCGACAGATACGCCCGGACGGGATGGCCGACCTCGCCGATCTGATAGGACTCGTCGGCCTTGAGTCGGTGCAGCGAATTGCGATCCTCGAACGCATACACCGCGACCGTTTCGATCCCGTACTCATACGCTGCGCGAAACGCCCTGATCGCGATTTCACCGCGGTTGGCGACAAGCACCTTAGACAGCATCGTGCACTCTCCGATCACCTCTTGGCGCCTGCTGGCTGCCATCGTGGGCAGAAACTCTCGTTCTTCCGGGCTGGTGGTCCGCTATCCCGGCAGGGCAGCCGCCCGATCAGACGATTCGTGGATCGCTCCCGCGATGTCCTTCAGATGCCGTCCGCTGCCACCCCAACGCCTGGCGATGATCTCGGCGACGATGGACACCGCGGTCTCCTCGGGCGTGCGCGCCCCCAGATCCAGCCCGATGGGACTGTGGAGGCGGTCCAGCTCATCGTCAGTCAATCCGTTGTCTCGCAGGCGATCCAGACGCTGTTGGTGTGTCCGCCGCGACCCCATGGCGCCCACATAGGTGATCTCTGGGAGGCGCAGTGCCACCTGCAGAAGCGGCACGTCGAACTTGGGGTCGTGCGTCAGCACCGTCACCACGGTGCGCGCATCGAGTCTTCCGGCCGTATGTTCGCCGGCCAGGTAGCGGTGCGGCCAGTCGACCACCACCTCGTCGGCGTCGGGAAACCGTTCGCGCGTCGCGAATACCGGTCGCGCGTCGCAGACCGTCACGCGGTAGCCGAGGAATGCGCCGGCCCGTGCGACGGCGGCGGCGAAGTCGATGGCGCCGAAGACCAGCAGGCGCGGTCTCGGTGCGAAAGCCCATACGAAGACCCGCATTCCCTCTCCCCGGCGTTGGCCGTCGGCTCCGTAGGTCAACGTTGCACTGGTGCCCACGGCGAGCAGGCCGAGTGTGTCGTCGCGGACAGCGTCATCGGCACGCGGGGAACCGAGACTTCCTGTCACGACGGGTGAACCATCTCTGGGGCGGACCAGGAGGCGCCGGCCCACCCATGCGGGGTCGGGGTGTTCGATCACCGTCGCGATGGCGACCGGACGGCCGGCCTCGATGTCAGCAGCGACCTCCTCCAACTCCGGGAACGTCGACTGGTCGACCTTCTCGACGTAGACATCGAGGACACCGCCGCACGTGAGACCGACGTCGAAGGCATCGTCGTCGGAGACCCCGTAGCGCTGCAACACCGGGCGCCCGGAGGCGACGACAGACTGCGCGAGTTCGTAGACCGCTCCTTCGACACATCCCCCCGACACCGACCCGACCGCACGTCCGCCGGGGCCTACCAGCATCGAGGCGCCGGGCGGCCGCGGTGCGGATCGGAAGGTGGCGACAACCGTTGCCAGGCCGACACTCTCACCGGCCCGCCACCAGGGCAGGAGCTCGTCGAGGACCTCGCGCATCGCTGTTCATCCGGTCTGTCGGTCGGTGGAAGGGCAGGCAGGGTCGAGCGCCGAGCGCGGTGACGCTCGGCGCCGGGGTGTCCGGCCGGGCTGGGTCAGTTGGGTCGCACGCGGGCGGCCAGCCGATCGAGGATGCCGGCCAGCCGTTCGCGGGTGACCATCCAGATGAGCGGCAGCACCTTGATCTCGCTGCCGCCGGCGGAGCCCGCGGGACGGTGGCGGGGGGCGGGGGGCGGTGCCGGTTCGGTGGAGGTCTGCACCGCGGAGATATGGCGCTGGCCGTTGCCGGCGACATCGGCCGCGGGAGCAGCCGCCTGCACGGGCTGCTCGATCCGGTCGGTGAGTTCGTCGGCGAACGCCGTGAACATCTGGTTGGACACGTCGCGGATCCCGCGGCCCAGTGACGCGATGCGGCCGGTGAGGTCGATGTCGGAGGTGACGTCGATGCGACTGCCCGTACCGACGGGCTCGATCTGCAGTGCGACATGCGCTGCGACCGAACCGGATCCGCGCTTGTCGCGGCCGGTGGCATTCAGCACCATCCGCCGGGACGACTCGTCGCGTTCGACGATCGACGCCCGCCCGGCATAATTCATCTTCAGCGGACCGATCGCCACGCGCAGCATGCCCTCGTAGCGGTCGTCGCCGAGGTCGTCGACGAGTTCGGCGCCCGGCATGCACTCCACGACGGCAGCCGTGTTCTGCAGGAATTCCCACACGTGGTCGGGGGAGGCGCCGACCTCGGTCTGATGCTGGAGTTTCATGCGCGTTGTCCCTTCGTGTGTTCCTGCCGGCTTCGCTGGTCGAGAAGCGCCAACACCCGCTCGGCGGTGATGGGTAGCTGTTGAGGACGGCAGCCGATGGCAGCCTCGACAGCGCTGGCGATGGTGGCCGCCGGCGGGCCGATCGGAGGTTCACCGATGCCGCGGGCGTTCAGCGGCCCTCTGCCGGATCCACTTTCGACGATGGCGACGTCGATGTCGGGTAGATCCATCGCGGTGGGAATCAGATAGTCGGCGAACAGCGATGACACCGGATGGCCGTCTTCGGCGACACAGTCTTCGGTCAACGCGTAGCCGATGCCCTGGGCAGCGCCGCCGATGATCTGACCCCGCACCCGCGTCGGGTTGATCGCACGACCGACATCGTGACAGGCGACGTACTTCAGCAGCCGCAGGTCGCCGGACTCGAGATCGACTTCGACCTCGGCGGCGTGAGTGCCGAAGGTGTAGTCCGGGTAGGTGTGACCCTGACCCTTTTGTGGATCGAACCCGCCGGATCGGGCGCGCCAGGTGTGCAGCACCGCGGTGTCCACCCGCGCCTCGTTCGCGGCGCGCACGAGCTCGGGCAGGCTCAGGCCGCGCGCGCCGTCTTCGGTTCGCACCATCCCGTCGACCCAGATCAAGGCATCCTCGGGGACGCCGAGTTCACCGGCGGCAACGGGCGTGAGTTGGTCGCGGAGTGTGCGCGCCGCTCGCAGGATGGCATTGCCGGACATGTAGAGCTGCCGGGTGGCGTAGGTGCCACCGGCCGGTGGGGTGAGCGCAGTGTCCCCGATGTACACACTGATGTCGGACAGTGCCACGCCGAGGATCTCGGAGGCGATCTGGCACAGGCTGGCCGCCTGGCCGGCGCCGAGATCGGTGACCCCGCTGCGGATCAGCAACGTCCCGTCGGCCTGGAGGGTGATCCATGCCGCGGCGTGGTCGCGGAACCAGATGGAACGACCGTAGGGCTGCATACCGCACGCGAAGCCCTGTCCGACGACCTTGTTCGGATCGCTGGGTTCGCTCGGCTCGCCGAGCAGTTCCAGCGCTCTGTCGCGGGTCTCCCGGACGGCGACGGCCGTCGTGATCGGCTCCCCTCCGGCGAGTAGGTCACCGGTCTCGATGTAGTTGCGGTCGCGGACCTCTTCGCGGCTGAGTCCCAATTCGGCTGCCAGTGCGTCCATCTGGGATTCGTAGCCGAGCGTCACCTGCATGGCGCCGAATCCGCGGAATGCGCTGGTGGGTACGTTGTTGGTGAAGACGGCACGGGATCGGATCCGGACGGTGGGCACCTTGTAGGGGCCGGGGGACAGGGCGGCTGCGGCGAACAGCACTCGGGCACTCAGGCAGGGGTAGGCGCCGGCGTCGCCGACAACGTCGACATCAACGGCGAGGATTCTCCCCTGCTTCGTGGCGGCGGTGCGGTAGTGCATGGTGAACGGATGGCGTTTGGAGCTGGCCATGATGGACTCCTGCCGTGACCAGATCATCCGGACCGGGCGGCGGGTGCGCCAGACCAACAGCGCCAGATACGGCTCGACCGTCATGTCTTCCTTGCCGCCGAAACCCCCGCCCATGTACGAGGCGATGTGGCGGATCTGGCTCTGCGGCACTCCGAGAATGGAGGCGATCTCGACCGCGTGCTCGATCACCTGTGTCGAAATGCGCAGTGTGATCACGTCGTTCTCGATCCACCCGACACCGGCCTCGGTTTCCAGGTAGGCATGCTCCACGGGCTGGCTGCGGTAGGTGTGGTCGACGATGATGTCGGCCTCGTCGAACGCGGCGTCGATGTCACCGCGTTCGATATGCCAGTTGACCAGGACGTTGCCCTCGTCGTGAACCAGCGGTGCACCGTCAGCCAGTGCGTCTTGGGGACTGAAGACGCCAGGCAGCGGTTCGTATTCGACCTCGACGAGATCGGCTGCCTCCGCGGCGGTTTCGGGATCGACCGCCGCCACCACCGCGATCGGTTCACCGACGTAACGAACCCGGTCAGCCGCCAGCACGGGCTGTTCGACGGTCAGCTCTCCCAGGCCGCCACTGGCGTGCTCGACGACAGCGTTGTGGGGTACGTCGGCGGCGGTCAGCACCGCCTCGACACCTTCGAGGCGCTCCGCGGCCGACGTGTCGATCCGGACGATCCTGGCCGAGGCCATGTCGGACCGGACGATCTTTCCGTGCAGCATGCCCGGCAGACTCCAGTCCGCGGCGTAGAGCAGCGTGCCACGAACCTTGTTGATGAAGTCGTGGTGCGCGGGTGACTCCCCGACGACCCGGAAGTTGCGTTCCCGCTCTTCAGGGCCGGAGTCGGCGTCGGGATCGAATTCGGCCGGCGCGCCGGCCGGTTCGGTGGTGTCGGGAGTGGTCCCCGGTTCGACGGTCGTCACTGAGCACCTTCCTTGTCCGCCGATGGTTGTGCCGACCCGTGCAGATAGTCCTCCACCGCGTCGACGATGGCTTGGTAGCCGGTGCAGCGGCACAGGTTGCCGACGAGTTCATGCCGGATCTCTTCGCGTGAGGCCTCCGGATTTCGCTCGGCGAGCGTGGCCGCTGTCAAAAGCATTCCCGGGGTGCAGAATCCGCACTGGGAAGCGCCCCGCTCGAGGAAGCACTTCTGCAGCGGGTGGGCCTCCTCCTGGGGGTCCGACCACCCCCGTAGCGTGACGATGGCATGGCCCTCCGCCTGGACGGCGTAGACGGTGCAGGCGCTGACCGGATCGTCGTCCATGAGCACGGTGCAGGTGCCGCACACGCCTTCCGCGCAGCCGTACCGCACATCGGGCATGCCGAGGTCGTCGTGCAGGACGTCGAGTAGCGTGCGGTCGTTGCGCACCCACACCTCGTGGTCACGACCGTTGACTCGAAGAAGTAGCTGGGTCCGGATCATGCGGCGCCTTCCTGTTCGCTGAGGACCTGCTGCAGCAGGCGTCGGGTGTGGATGGCGACGAGACGGCGCCGGTAATCGGCGCTGCCGTGCAGATCGGTATCGGGGTCCCGTGAGGCGGCGATCGCCTCGGCACTCTCCCGGGCGCGATCGGGGTTGCCGGGGTCGGCGAGCGCCGGTGCGAGCATTTCGTGGTCGACGAGCAGGGGTCGGTCGGCGACGCCGCCGAGTACGACCCGCAGCCGCGGACCTCCGTCCGACGTCGGTGTCGCCATGACGGCGACGCTGACCGTCGCGAAGTCCGAATAGCGGCGCACCGCTTCGTGGAACCCCCAGCGTGCCCCACCACCGACGGGTATGCGCCCGCCGACGACCACCTCGTTCGGTTCGGTCACGGTGGTCAGGTAGGTGATGAAGAAGGACTCGGCGCTGACCGTCCGGAGGCCTGCCGGTCCCTGGAGGATGATCTCTCCTCCCATGGCCAGGACGACGGCGGCGATCTCTGCGGTCGGGTCCGCGTGCGACAGCGTGCCGCCGAAGGTACCGCGATTGCGCACCCGCACGTTGCCGATGAACTGCACGACGTGTGCGAGCAGCGGTGCGTGGGTGCGCACCACCTCCGATGTCATCAATGTCTTGTGGCGGGTGTTGGCGTCGAGGACGAGGTGACCGTCCTCCACGCGCGGATCGGCGGCCGCGATGGGGTTGACGTCGATGAGTGCGGCGGGGAAGGCCAACCGCAGGTTGAGCATGGGAATCAGGCTTTGGCCGCCGGCGAGTATCTTGGCCTCGCCGTCCCAGAGCTCGAGGAGTTCCACAGCGTCGGACCATGATTCGGCGCGCTGGTACTCGAAACAGGTGGCCGGGGTTCGCTCCGCGGGTGTCGGCAGCATTTCCTGCGCGGTCATCTCGTCACCTCCAGCTCTGGTGTCCCGCCGTTGACGAGGTATCGCAACAGCGCGAGTTCGTCGCCGTCGACCGGCGGGAGTCGGTAGACGTCGTCGTGGACGAGCAACTCGAAACCGGTCGCTGCCCGCACCTGGTCGACGGTGACACCGGCCTGCAACGCCCGAATTCTCATCCGGTGCGAGTCGGGGGCGAAATCGAGCAGTGCCAGATCGGTGACGACCCAGGCAGGACCGCCGTAGATGAGTCCGCTGTCGCGGCGACTGGTGCCACCGCTCAAGAAACCTGGGCTGGTGACGAAGTCGACCTTCTCGACGAAGCGTCGCGGCTCATGCTGGGTCACCACGACAACCTGGTTGCACATCGAGGCGATGTCATTGGCGCCGCCGGGGCCGGGTAAGCGGACCGATGGCTGTTGCGGATCGCCGACGATACTGGTGTTGACGTTGCCGTACTGATCGATCTGGGCGACACCGATGAAGCCGTAGTCGAAGAATCCACGTTGGGCCATCAGGAAGATGTCGGTGGCACTGGTCACCATCTGGGCGCCGACGGCCGCGCGAACCTCGTTCGTTGATGCCGGCAGGTGGCCGGGCAGCAATTCAATGCCGATCATGCCGCCTTCGAGGAGCACGGTGAGCTTCGGCGCCTGGCGGCGCTTCGCGATCGCTGCGGCCACCAGGGGTTGCCCGATGCCGGCGAAGAGGACCTTGCCGTCTTCGAGCAGACGGCTTGCCGCGATCGTCATGATCTCGTCCGGGCGGGCATCGGGATGCTGTTGTCCGCCTGTGGATCTCATGTCGACGGCGGTCTGGTGGGTGAGGGAGTCGGTCATCGCGGGAGCATCTCCTCTGCGGTTCGTCGTAACGCCGCCAGCCGGGTCGGATCCAGCGAGGCGCAGAAGGCGTCGTGGTCGGGATATGCGGTCAGGGCCGCCACATACGCCCGGGCACCCTCGACGCCACCGGATTTCACCGCCTGCATGTAGGCGGTGAATTCGTCGAGATCGGCTTCGTAATGCCCATAGCACTCGTGCGGGTAGGCGCCCATCGGCTGGTGCACGACCGCGTCGACCGCGAAGCCCGGGATGACCGTCCGTGCGGGGTCGCGACGGAACTCGTCGGTGTCGACGATCTCCTCGGCGGTGAGGATCACCCGCCGCGCGGCCAGCGCCAGATCGGCGTCCATCAACTGGTAACCGTCGATCTGAGCGTTGCCCTGTCGATCGGCGCGCTGCACGTGGATGAGTGCGACGTCGGGGTTGAGGCTGGGGACGGCGTTGAGGATCTGGCCGGTGTAGGGGCAGGTGACCTTCGCCAGGTCGAGCTGGTGATCGATGTCGGAGCCCAGCATGCTGACCGTGGGCAGATAGGGCACTCCCATGGCTCCGGCCTTGTAGCGCAACCCGATTCCGAGATGGCTCCACTCCTCGAACACTGGGCGACCTGCTTCGACCAGGCGCCGTACGACGGGGGCCAGACCCCAGCCGTGACCGACACCGACCCAGCTGGTCATGATCCGCTCAGCCGTATCGGTGGCCAACATGAGCTCGGCCTCGATGCACGACAGCGGTCGGGTCATCGTCAACCCGGACCGGCCCTGACGCAGGATCTCGATCAGCAGTGCCATCGGGGTGCGGGCGTGATTGGTGCCGCCGACGCCGACCAGGGCGCCGTTGGGGACGAGCCGGCGCACCGCCTCGGCCGCGGTGCTCAGCTTGTCGACGCTCACTCGGCTGAGCGCTTCCAGTTCCGCGCGGGCGTCGGTCACCCCGAGCGTCGTCACCCGTCCACTCATGCCGCCCCCACCATAGTGCCGAGCAGCGGGCGGACCTCGGCAGCGAACCGCTCCACCTGCTCTGGGTCGTAGGCGTGGGGCACCAGGCAGATCTCCTGGACGCCGGCGTCGAGGTGCGCCGCGATCTGCTCTGCGCAGTCATCCGGCGTGCCGCAGATCGCGCTCTGCGGGGTGGCACTGCTCCAGTCGGGGGTGTCGAAGTACGACGCCAGCCACGGCCCGGTGAGGGCTTGTGCTTCTTCTCTGGAGTTGCCGATGCAGATCGGCAGCTGGTTGAGGGAGTGCAGCTCGGCCGGGTCGCGGCCCGCCTCCTCGGCGAACCGGCAGATCTTGGTCCAGGACTCGGTGAAGGCCTCAGCGGTGTAGAAGTACGTCAACCAGCCATCACCGAGGGTGGCGACCCGTTTGAGCACGCGGTCGACGTAGCCGCCGATGAGGACCTGGGGACGCGGCTGGGGGAGCGGCAGCATCTTGACGCGGCGGAACGACAGGTCGTCCCACGTACCGGTGACCTCTTCCTGGGTCCACAGGTTCATGCAGATCTCGAGATTGCGTTCGAAGATCTTCCCGCGGCCTTTGAACGACGTTCCGGTGGCTTCGAATTCGCGTTCGTACCAGCCCGCTGCGACGCCGAGGCGCAACCGGCCGTTGGAGATCGCCTGGATCGTCGCGGCGGTCTTGGCCAGCAGTGCCGGATCCCGGATCGGCAGGACGAGCACGCCCGTTCCCAGGGTGATGTCGGATGTGTGGCTGGCCAGGACAGCCAGCGTGGTGAGGACCTCCAACTGCGGGAAGGGTTGGCGGCTGCCCAGGAACAGGTGGTCCCATCCCCACAGCGAGGTGAATCCGAGTTGTTCGGCGCGGCGGGCCGTCGCGAGCAACTCGTCGATCTGGGGGGTCTTCTGGGCCGAGGTGAAGTTCTCCACGGCCAGCCCGAAGGTCGCGGGCATACGTGACCGTCCTCTCTGTTTATTCGCTGTGAGGTACGCCACGTTAGGTTACGAAGCCGATGCCCATCCATGTCACTACTAGCCAAGTGGACCACCGCTCTTTGTCAGTCGTTGCCAGTGCGACCCGCGACGGCGAAGCGGATGCGGGAACCGGGCACCGCTTGGGCGGCTCGGTGGGCAGCCACTTCCGGCACGACACCGATGACCGGGTAGCCGCCCGTCACCGGCCGGTCGGCCAGGAAAAGTGTCGGTCGGCCCCTGGTGGGGACCTGCAGTGCGCCGTGTACCACGCCTTCGCTGCCGAGTTCACCGCTGCGCCGACGCGGAAGGTCGGGACCGTCGAGCCTGATCCCCACCCGATCCGCATCAGCGGTGACGGTGAATTCCGCGCTGCCCAATCGGTCCAGGGCCTCGTCGCAGAACCAGTCATCACGGGGCCCGAGTCGCAGCGGCAGTACCAGCGGCTCCGTCCCGCACGCAGCAACGGGCGCGAAATCGATTGCGGGCCAATCGGATGCGGCGCCACCCAGGGGTAGGACGTCACCGGCTCGTAGCGGAGGCGTCCCGAGCCGGGCCATGGTGTCCCACGACATGGATCCGAGCACGTTCTGGCCGCGCAGGCCGCCGCGGACCGCGACATAGGTGCGTAGCCCGGCGTCGGGGGCGCCGAGAGTGATTCGATGTCCGGCCGGCGCCGCGAACGCCGTGTTCATGCCGTGTGCGCGACCGCCGCACGTGACAGCGACCGGCGCGCCAGTCAACGCGATCAACGTCGTTACATCGACGGTGAATGACATGCGGCCAAGGGTTACTTCGAGGCACGGTGCGCCCGGCAGATTACCCACAAGTCTGTTCGCCAGTTCGTAGGAGGTGCGGTCAGCGGCACCGGACTGCCCCACACCGAGGTGCGCCAGTCCGTGTCGACCGCGGTCTTCTAGAAGTGCCAGTACGCCGACCGACTCGACAGTGAGCCGACTCATCGGCCGACACGACGGAATCGCACCACCGCTCCGGGGCGCAGGACGGCGGGCGGGTCGGCATCGGAGTCCCACAGGACGGCGTCGGTGTGGCCGAGCAGTTGCCAACCGCCGGGCGAGACCCGGGGGTAGACCGCCGAGAACTCGCCGGCGATGGCGACAGCGCCGGCGGGTACGCGGACGCGCGCCTCGTCGCGCCGGGGCACATACAACCGCGGATCACCGCCGACCAGGTAGGAGAAACCGGGAGCGAAGCCGCAGAATGCGACGCTCCAGACGCTCTCGGTATGAGCGGCAATCACTTCGGCGACGGTCAGGCCGGTCAGCTCCGACACCTCATCCAGGTCCTCACCGTCGTACCGCACGTCGATGACGTGATGATCGCGATGGCTCGACTGTTCGGAACACGGTTGCAACGTGCCCAGCGCGGCGCGCAACGCGGACGCGTTCGTCACGTCGGGATCGAAGGTGACGAGCAGGGTGGTCAGTCCGGGTACCACCTCGCGCACGCCTGGCAGTTCGGCGAGCCGGATCGTTGCGGCCCAGCGGTGAACCGTGCGGTTGTCGTCGAGATCGAGCAGCCACGCATGCTCGCCACAGGGCCGCAGGGCGGGCGCGACGTCCACTCGAGACGTCACCGAATGGGTACGAGCTCGACCCCGGCAGCTTCGAGCGCGGCCCGGGTCTTGCGCGCGATGTCGACGGCGCCGGGGGTGTCGCAGTGCACGAGCAGCGCCTCCGCGGTGACGTCGACCTCGCTGCCGTCGTTGGCCGTGAGGTGACCCTCCTTGACCATCTGCACGGCGCGTGCCGAGGCGGCATCGGCATCGGTCAGCAACGCGTTCGGCTCGAGGCGGGACTGCAGCAGGCCCTCCGGGGTATAGGCCCGGTCGACGAAAGCCTCGGCGACCATTCTCAGGCCGGCCTCTTCGCCGAGCCGCCACACCTCGGTGCCCGGCGAAGCGAGAAGCGGTAGGTCTCCGCCGTATTCGACGGTGGCGTCCACGAGTGCCTGTGCGTGTTCAGTGTTCTTGGTGACGACGGTCCACAGTGCGCCGTGGGCGCGCACGAAATCGACCTTGCCGCCTGCCAGGCGCGCGAACACCTCGAGCGCACCGATCTGGTACAGCAGGTCATCGCGCAGTTCGTTACCGGGCATGGCGATGTAGCGGCGGCCGAAGCCGTGCAGGTCGCGGTAGCTCACCTGAGCGCCGATCGCCACACCGTTCTTCACCGAGATCGCACACGTTCGTCGCATGATGCCCGGGTCGCCGCCGTGAAAGCCGCAGGCGATGTTCGCGCTGGTGACGATCTCGAGCAGGGCATCGTCGTCACCGAGGCTCCAGCGGCCAAGTCCCTCACCGATATCCGTCGTCAACGCTACTTGCGGCGCCATGGGTCTCCTGCCCTCGTAGGGTCGTTGTGCTCCGAGTATCCCCGGCCGGCTCACCCAGGAACAGCGTCAGTCACTGCAGACGATTCGTCACTGGAACTACCGATTCACGGAATTGACCCTGCAGCGACCGTCGGACAGCCGCGACGGACGGGTCTCCCGCTCGCGCGCGGCGGGTCAGCGCGACCAGTCGTCGCGACCAGCCGGTCTCCAGTCTGACCAGCGACGCGGTCTCCCGCTGCGGTGGCAGCACCAACCGGGGCAGGATGCTGGCGGCGGCGCTCTGGTGGACCACCAGCAGCAGGAGGTTGAGGTCATAGGACTCGTACTGCACGGTGGGCGTGAACCCCAGGCTTAGGCAGTGCTGCACCGCCCAGGAACGCGATGCCGCACCGACGGGTTCCAGCGCCCAGGGCAGACTCCTCGCCGTTCTCGCGAAGTCGCGCGCGCCCAGCAGCGATGACGCGAGGACGATCTCCAGGGGATCCTCGGCGAGGATCTCGCGGTGAACGTGGCGTGGCAGCGTCGGTGTGCTGCTGGGATACTCCTCGCTCACGACGAGGTCGAAGTCCCCGGTGAGCAGTGCCGGCACCGCGACTTCGGGCTCGGATTCGACGAGTTCGACCCGCAGCCCCGGGTGACGATGCTGGCAGTCGAGCAGGGCGGGAACCAGCGCCCGAGCGGCGCTCGCGAACGCCGCCACCCGACAGGTGCCGGTTGGCGGCTCCTCTGGAGACCGCAGTTCAGACTGGGCCGATTCGAGCGCGGCCAGGATGTCGGCGCCCCGCTCGGCAAGTCGCTGACCCGCTTCGGTGAGCCGCACCCCCCGCCCGATGCGTTCGAGTAATGCGGCTCCGGCTTCCCGTTCGAGGAGTGCGAGTTGTTGGGAGATGCCCGACGGGCTCATATGCAGAGCGGAGGCCACCGCCGCGATGGTGCCGCGCTGGCTCAGCTCGACAAGGAATCGCAATCGGCGGACGTCCAGCATCACCCGATCCTAGGAACACTTCAGCGATGCTGCCGGATTGACGGCAGGAATCGATGATTTTGTGTCGCCTGCACTGTGCCTAGTCTTCCCTGCAGGAGGTGTGTCGTGCTGACAACCGAACCGTTTCTGCTCAACCCCAGCTGGGTTCCCGGCCGCGCCGCCGAACCGCGGTCGACCGACGACATCCGGCGATTCCACCGGACCCTGCCCGGGTACGCCGTGACCCCGATGGTGGCGCTCCCGTCAGTGGCCGAAAGGCTCAGAATGGGTGCGGTGCTCGTCAAGGACGAGTCACTGCGACTCGGATTGCCGGCATTCAAGATGCTCGGCGCGTCCTGGGCTGTTCATCGTGCGCTACAGCGCAGCACCGTCGACAGGCCCCGACTCGTGACCGCCACCGACGGCAACCATGGACGCGCCGTGGCGCGGATGGCGGCACTGATGAAGCTTCCGGCCACAGTCGTCATTCCGCGTGGTGTCTCGGAGCGGGCCATCGATCTGGTCCGTGCGGAAGGGGCCGAGGTGCGCGTCCTCGACATGTCCTACGACGACGCCGTCCAGCACGCCGCCGCGCTCGCCGACGGCCTTCCGGACGCACTGCTGGTGCAGGACACGTCATGGCCGGGATACGAGGAGGTTCCGCAGTGGATCGTCGACGGGTACGCCACCCTATTCGACGAGGCTGCCGAACAGGCAGCTGAACTCGGTGCCGACATCGATCTCATCATCGTCCCGGCCGGAGTCGGCTCGCTCGCCCACGCCGCGGTCACCTTCGCTCGCTCCCGGGACGACTGTCGCGTCGTCAGCGTCGAGCCCGACGTCGCCGACTGTCTACGGACGAGCTTGGCCGCCGGCGAGCTGACCACCGTGCCCACCGGTCACACCAGCATGGCCGGACTGAACTGCGGCACCCCCGCCTACCTCGCCTGGCCCGACCTGCAGCGCGGACTCGTCGGCGCCGTGGTCGTCGACGATCAGGCGGCCGCGGAGGCCGTGGCCGAACTGGCCGCGGTGGGAATCGATGCCGGCCCCTGTGGCGCCGCCGGCCTGGCTGCGCTGGGGATCCTGGCGGCCGAACCGGCGCGCTCGCGACTCGAACTCGGTCCCGAAGCGCGGATCCTGCTCCTCAACACCGAAGGGTCGAGTGCCAGCGGTTAGCGACGGCATTGTCCCGCAATGCAATTCCGAAACTCAGCCGAGTGACCGGACGACCTTCGGAACGTCTTCGAGCGGGACAGCTTCGCGATCGTGTGTGGGTGGACCCACATAGATCGCCGACATGCCCACCCGTCGAGGTCCGTCCACGTCGGCGACCCAATTGTCTCCAACGAAGACTGCGTCGGCGGGGGACACCTCGCCGTCGCGAAGGGCGGCGTGGAAGATCGACGGGTGCGGTTTGCGCCAGCCGACATCGACGGAGGTGACGACACCGCTCATCCTCTGGTGCAGGCCGAACTGTCGCGCCAACCGCGGAACCAACCTGGAGTCGTGGGTATTGCTGACGATCGCCAGCGTGTGATCGGTGGCGAGATCGGCGACGCACTCGAGGGCCCCCGCCGCAATGCGCACGTCCTGCGTCCACGCGTCGAAATACTCGGCGATCAATTCCTCGATGGAATCCGATTCCAGCCGAGGAGATCCGAGCGAACGCCAGTAACGGTGTGCCACGTCATGCATCGAGAACTCGCGACCTGTTCGATCAGCGTCGGCATCGAGATCGTCCCAGACCCTCTGCCAGTGCGCATTAGACTCCTCTTCGGAGATCTCCACACCCACGCGCCGCGCAAAGTCCAAGGGCGCATTGCGGATTGCTGGATGCACCGACGCGTCATAGTCGACCAGCGTGCCGAAGAAGTCGAAGAATACATGCGTGACCACAGCTGCCCTCTCTCACTGTGCCTCACGGTACCCAAGAGCCCGCGCGGTCGCTGCCGCGCCGCCCCTGCGCTACAACAACCCCAGCAGCTCCAGATCGGTCGGGTACTTGACGATGACCGGCGCCGACAGGTGCGGGATGTCCTTGTCGGGCCCGATTCCCGCCTGCTGCACCGCGTCCCGGAAATGGTCGGCCGGCGCCAGTGACCCGTTCACCGGGTGGTCGGGCTTCTGGTAGTTGTGCAGCAGCGGCAGCAAGGAGGCCTGACGCTGCTTGTCCGGCAGGCTGCGCAGCGCCGTCTCGAATCGGCTCAGCCAGGCGCCGTATCCCGGCACCCGGGTGATCGCGTACCCCGCATCGACGAGCCAGTCGACAAAGGTGTCCATGCTGATGCCGTCGTCGTAGGGGTTCATCACGTGGTAGGTGTCGAAGCCGGCGACCAGCGACGCGCCGAGCGTCGAGATCGCCTCGGCGATGAACTCCACCGGCAGACCGTCGAAGTGCGCCCGCTGCCGGTTGCCGTCGGCGTCCAGGTCGTAGAACGACTCCGGCGCAATGCCGGTCGCCACCAGCGACAGCATCATGCGGGTGAACATGTCCGGTACGTTCAGTTGTCCGGCATAGGTGGTGTCGGCCATGATCATGTCGCAACGGAATACCGAAACCGGCAGCCCTGCCAGGTCGTTGGCCTCGCGCAACAGCACCTCGCCGGCCCACTTGCTGTTGCCATAGCCGTTGGCGTAGTTGTCGCCGACCTGCCGGGTCGCGCTCATCTGGCGCACGTCGGCCTGCTCGACGAAGGTTCCCGGAGCGATACCGTCTCCGACGCCGATCGTCGACACGTACACGTACGGCTTGATGCGGGTCGTCAGAGCGATCCGGATCAGCTCGGCCGTCCCGACCACGTTCGGCCCGAACAGCTGGTTGTAGGGCAGCACGTGGTTCACCAGTGCGGCGGGGTCGACGATCAGGTCGACGGTATCGGCGAGCCGCTGCCAGACCTCCTGCGAGAGGCCCAGAGTCGCCTCGCCTTTGTCGCCGGCCAACACCTCCAAGTGTTCGGCGGCCAAAGTGGTGTAGTGCTCCAGCAGCTTCGGGTCTCCGGAATCGAAGGTGGCGTCCAGGCGTGCCCGGGCTGCGTCGTCGTCCCGGGCTCGGACCAGGGCGATGACCTTCCCGCCGACCTCGTGCATCCGCTCCAGCCACTGCAGCGCCAGATAGCGCCCCAGGAAGCCGGTGGCTCCGGTCAGCAGCACTGTCCGCACCTCACCGGCCGGACCCGGAAGCGACGGCGCCGCCGCCAGCGTGGCCGCGTCGAGGAATTTGTCCAACGTCAGGTCCTTGGCGTGCACCTCGCCGGCGTCGCGGCCGTGCACGGTGTCATAGGTCGGCCGCGTGCTCCCACCGGCTCGCTGGTCCTCGACGTACGCGGCGATTGCCGCGAGATCGCTGGCCGGGCTGACGATCACACCGACCGGCACGTCGACTCCGAAGATGTCGTGTAGCAGATTGGCGAACGTCAACGCCGACAACGAGTCTCCGCCGAGATCGGTGAACTGCGCGTCGGCTGCGACGTCGGCGGCCGCGGCGCCCAGCAGTGCGCCGGCCGCGCGGCCCACGGTCTCCAGCACTGGGCGGTGGGCGCCCCGGGCGCGCAACTCCCGCAGCACATCGGCCTGGCCGTCGGCCAGATCGACGTAGAGCTGTTCGAGCTCGGGACCGTAGCGCTCTTTGAGCTGCGGGCGGGCCAGCTTGCGGATACCGGTCAGCAGGCCGTTCTCCAGGGTGAACGGCGCGGTCTCGACGAGAAAGTCCCGAGGAACTTCGAACCCCTGCAGCCCCACCTCGCGCGCGACACTTTGCAGCGCCGCGCTCAACACCGGCTTGACTGCGTCGACGTCACCACCGACGGACGCCAGCACGTCGTCGGTCGGGACGATCACCGCGAGCACGAACGAGCGAGCACTGTTGCCGTACACGAAGATCTGCCGGATCGACGGGTGCGCGCCGTAGGCCGCCTCCAGTTTGGAGACGGTGACGAACTCACCCTGCGACAGCTTGAGCACATTGTTGCGGCGGTCGACATATTCGAGTTGGTCGGGTCCGAGCTCGGCCATCACGTCTCCGGTGTGGTACCAGCCGTCGGCGTCGAACAGCTCGGCGGTGACCTCGGGTCGCTTGTAATAGCCAGGGATGACGTCGGTGGACTTGATGTACAGCTCGCCGCGCGGATACGGGCGGTCGGTGCCGAAGTAGCCGAGGTCGGGGACGTCGACCAGCTTGTAGTCCAGCACCGGCGGGCGGCGCAGCTGGTTGTCTACCAGGACGATGCCGTCCTCAGTGGACCCGTATCCGTTGATGAGGTGGAGGTCGATCAGGTCCTCGACCCAGGCGCGTAGCTCGGGCGAGATCGGCGCGGAGCCCGTCATTGCCGAGAACTGCCGTCCGCCAATGAGATTCTCGCGTGCCTCGGCCATCACCTCGGCCTCGACGGCGGCGCGGTCGGCGCCATCGGAGAGTCGCCGGTCCACGCGGCTCTGCACCTCCTGAAAGAGCATCTCCCAGATGCGCGGCACGAAGTCGAGTTTGGTGGGGCGGGTCAGCGCGAGATCGACGAGCAGCGTCGACAGGTCGCTGGTGGCGGCGAAGTACGCGGTGCCGCCGGCGCCGAGCGTCGAGTACAGGATGACGCGGCCCATGATGTGGCTGATCGGCATGAAGTTGAGGGTGATCGCCGGCAGCTTGCCCTCGGTGTCCCACTCCGGGGCGAGCCACCCGCGCCAGCAGTTGGCCATCAGGCGGTCGGTGTACATGGCGCCCTTGGGCGTGCCGGTGCTGCCCGAGGTGTAGATGAGCAGCCGCAGGTCGTCCTCGCGGCCCTGGGGTTCGGGCGCATAGGGCGTGCCCTGGGCAATCACGTCGTCGAGCGACTCGACCGGAACACCCCTGTCGCCGAGACGGTTTCGCGCATCGTCGAACGCCTCACGGTGGGCGTCGACCTGCGGGTGGTAGTCGAAGACGACGACACGCTTCGGTAGGTGCGCGGTCAGGGCGAGCTCGACTGCGTCACCGAGGTGCTCGACGCCGGTCAGCACGGCGACCGGTTCGGTCTCGACGAAGATCGGGTGCAACTGGGTGAGGGGCGCGCTGGTCTGCAAGGGGACCGCGACGGCACCGGCGATCGAGACGGCCATGTCGACGACGGCGTAGTCGGCGCTGGTGAAGCCGAGAGTGGCGACCCGGTCGCCGGGAGCGACCGGATTTCCGGTCAGGGCGTCGGCGAGCGCCGTTACGCGCGTCCATGTCTCGGCATAGGTGATCGTGTGGAAGCGGGGCTGGTACTCGGCGACGGTGCGGCCCGCGGCGTCGGTGACGTACTCGACGGCGCGCTGGGCGAGGGCGGGGCGGTGGGCGTACCCGGTCAGGGCGGTGCGGATGACGTCGGCGAGCTGGGCCCCGGGGGTGTTGAGCGCGGCGGTGATCCTGGGGTCCGGCTTGGCGGCAATCAGTTGAGCGTCGCCAGAGGTCACCTGCTCGAAGCGGCGTTGGCGGCGCGTCTCGCGAGCGTCGATGGATGTGGACATGGGCATTCCCCTGACAGTCGAGAAAGGTTCGAGCTGGCGGGCACGACGTTGTGCCCTACTTACGACAAGTAGGTTCGAAAACCTATGTATTCCTGTGAATCTGCTGGCAGGGCTCGGTGCGATACGGCCCGCCCCACAGGCGATGATCGGCACCGGCTGGTTTTACGGACCCGTCACCAGGGGTATGGGGGACAGATGGAGCGGTTGAGCGGGCTGGACGCAGGACTTCTGTACAGCGAGTCAGCCGCGGTGCCGCTACACGTGTGTTCGATCACCGAGCTGGACACCTCGACGGTCCCAGGCGGCTATACCTTCGAGCGCTTCCGTGACGGCGTGGCCGCGCGGATGGTCGCGCTGCCCGAGTTGCGCGCCAAGCTTGCCGACAGCCAGCTCAACCTCGACCATCCGGTGTGGGTGGAGGACAAGGACCTCGACGTCACCCGGCACATACACCGGATCGGTCTCCCCGCGCCGGGCGGACGCCAGGAGCTGACGGACGTCTGCGCCCACATCGCCTCCATCCCGCTGGACCGCAGCAAACCGCTATGGGACATGTGGGTGATCGAGGGCCTCGATGGCGACGCCGCTGAGGACGGCGGCCGGCTCGCCCTCATGCTGAAGGTGCACCATGCCGCCGTCGACGGCGTCTCCGCAGCCAACGTCCTCAATCAGCTCTGCGACACCAAGCCCGACGCGCCGCTCCCGGATCCGGTCGAGGGTCCCGGCGAGGGCTCACCCCTGGCGATCGCCGCCGACGGGCTCCTCCGGTTCGCCACCCGCCCATGGCAGCTGACCCGGTTGATTCCGGTGACGACCGCGATGGTGGTCGAGACGGTCAAGCGTGCGGCCAGCGGCACCGCCATGGCCGCTCCGTTCTCCGCGCCGACCACCCGGTTCAACGGAGAGCTCACCTCTGAACGCACCATCGCCCTGGCCCAGCTGGACCTCAACGACGTCAAGAAGGTCAAGAACCGGTTCGATGTCAAGGTCAACGACGTGGTCATGGCGCTGTGCGCCGGCGCGCTGCGCGATTTCCTCTCCGATCGCGATGAGCTGCCCGACAAACCGCTGATCGCCGTCGTCCCGTCCTCGGTACACGGCCAGACCGATCGACCCGGCCGCAACCAGCTCTCCGGCATGTTCTGCAACCTGCACACCGACATCGGCGACCCGCTGGAGCGGCTCAAGGCGCTCGCCGCGTCGAACAGCAATGCCAAAGAACACAGCGGCTCGCTGGGCCCGACCCTGCTGGTCGATCTGGCGCAGAGCATCTCGCGGGGCATGTTCTCCGGGCTGCTGAACCTGATGTCGCGTACCCCGATGCCTCAGACCGCGATCCACAACGTAGTCATCTCCAACGTCGCCGGCCCGACGACCCGGCTGTACACCGGCGGTGCCGAGGTGAAGGGGCTCTATCCGCTCGGCCCGATCTTCCACGGATCGGGGTTGAACATCACCGTCATGTCCCAGGGCGACCGGCTCAACGTCGGCATCATCTCGTGCCCGCAACTCGTGGACGATCTCGCCGACCTTGCCGACCGGTTCGAAGCGGAGCTGGAAGAGTTGCTCAACCGCTGCTGAGCGGAGGCCCCAGCTCGTCGGCGATCTGCTCGACCAGTCGCTCCACCTCGGCCAGATGCCGTGCCCGGTCCGGCACCCAGGCGAGGGCGATCTCGATCAATGGCCAGGTGCTCTCGTCGATGGGGATGAGCTTGAACTCCGGCGGGGAGAACATCCGCCCGATGAATGACTCGGGCGCATAGGTCACCACCGCGACCAGATGTCGGTTGAACACCTGCGTGACCATCTCCAGTTCGCCCCCGCGTTGGTTGGTGGTCCGCACGATCTGCGTGACGCCCCGTGCGTTGAGCTGACGGGTGAGCCGGCCAGCACGACCGGGTTCGGCCGCGCGAAGTCGATGGCCACTTCGCGACCGCGCAACTCCTCGATCGACACCAGATCCTGGTGCGCCAGCGGATCGTCGGCCCCTCTCTGGTTGACGCGTCGCGAAGCGTCGGGTTCGGCATCGGGATGTCGGCGACGAACTACTCGGAGGCGGACGCGGCGTCCACGATCGGTGGCGGTCCCGCACCGGTGACGGCGCCCGGGAAGCCTGGCGAGTTCGACTCGCCCGCGGCGCCTGGGTCGTCGGGTGGCGGCGTACCGCCGCCAGTGCTGTGGTCGGTACTACAGAGCTTCATCCCCAATACTTGGCCGGACGGCGATCCCATTCGACTGCGAGCCTCGGCTGAGGCCTGGCAGACGTTTGCGTCTGCGATCGACGGTATCGCGGGTGAGCTGACCGGTCCTTCGGGAGTCGTTGGAGGTCAACAGATCCCCGAGGGCGGCGCAATGACGTCTGCTATCACAGAACTGGCGCAGTCCGTGTCGGGTATCGCGACTGAGGCCGGAAATCTCGCGACGCAGACGCGCGAGTTCGCCGACGACGTCAAGTCGACCCAGGACGCGATCCGCGACCTGTGTGACCGAATCTCACCATCGGGCATCTTCGACGGAATCAAGGCAGTCTTCAGTGGTGAGGCCCTTGACGAGATCAAGGAGATCGCTGATGACGTGAAGGAGGTGCTGAACAACTTTGGCCGTCAGGCCGACGGCCGGATCTCCCTTATGCAGAAGCTGATCACGGCGCTCGATGACGCGGTGGTGTCGATGCAGCAGAGCGCGCGGCGAGAATTTACCCACTATCTCGGGGAAGACGTCGGTGGCGCGCTGGCAACACAACTCGAGATCCGCTCGAACATCAGTGAAGGAATCATCAAGGCGGGCCTTGAAACGGTTGTCGGTATTCAACAGTTGGATCCGACTCGCTTCGCATCTTCCCCTGACGGCGCTGGGGCCGCGTGGAGCGGGGTTCTGGACACGCTAAAGTACGCGACCCCGACCGGCGTGGCCATGGACCCCGCCGGGGCCCTCGATCACGGCAAGGACATGGTCGGTGGCATCACGCACGCCGAGGATTGGCGGGCCGACCGGCCGGGCTTGGGCCTAGGCGGCGTGCTCTTCGAAGCAGGTTCGGCCGCAACGGGTGTCGGTGCGGCGAAGACCGGACTCCGGGGTGCAAGCGCAGCGGCGGACGCGGGTGAAGCTGGTCCGGCGGTGCGCGCAGCGGCCGGCACTGCCGAGACAACGGCACCCATCGCGGGCCGTGTTTCTGAGATCACTAGTCAGCTCGACGACCTGACGACTCTTGCCGACGACGTTCCGTCCGGTGCCGCATCGGATGCCCGTGGGCCCGCGTTGCCGCCGTCGCTTGCTGAGCCTGACGTACCTCGGGTGGCGGAGCCGCCCCGTGGCTCAGACGCCTCCGGACATGGGACTGAGAATGTGTCCGACCCGCGCCCTGCCGAGTTGGGTCCGCGTGAGTATGAGGGCGGCGCCCCGGACGCAGGCGTTAGCCAACAGACCAACCCGACCGCCGGCACCTCACCTGTCCTCGACATGAGTGATCAATCGACGCGTGGACCGGAAGACGTCTCTGCGGCAGAGGCGCCGCAGTCGACGGGAACGTTGTCGTCCCCATCGGTGCCGCACCTGCCGGACACCGAAACCGTAGAAGCGGGCCGACCGGGGAACACTAGCGGCGATCCCGGCAACCTGGACCCCGCCGGTCCTGATGACCTCGCTTCGAATTCCAATGGATGGGACGAAAGCATCCTCCCCGACGAGACGCGTGACGCGATCATGGGGATGGATAAGGGTAGCCGCCCCGATCCGTCGGATTACTTGCCGAAGGAGTTCATCGAGCATCACTTGGAGAAGTTCGGTGGAGGTGCTAGTCGATTCATGACGGTTGAGGCTCTCGAGGACTACGGGATCGGACACATGGACGGCACCACGTATGTCTTTCCTTCCCGGGAGTTGGAAGACCTAATGGGGGCAACGGGCGGCGACCGCCGCGCCTTGGAACAGGCGCTTGGCCTGCCGGAAGGTTACTTCGACTCTGGTGGCGTAGTGAGAGTCGATGTGCCTGATCCAGGCAATTTTGGCCTGCGGATACCCTCAGGCAATGAGGCTGGAACCAATGATCAATGGATACCCGGCGGATTTCTGCCCACCGGGATGCCGGAAGCGGTCATAGACGGCGGCAAGGTCCCCCACGGTGACCTCACTATTACAGACCTGGACGGAGGGTAGCTAGATGAAGTTTGAGAAGTCATTTGTGTCGAGGGAAAGTCGATACTCGCTCGGCATCGAGGCCGATTCCCATTCGCATTACATCGCTATACCCATGAGCAACCGAATGATTGATTACATGGAGTACTACAAGCTGAGCGAACATGAATTCCAAGATTTCCTTGAGGATCCGGCCGCAGCATCGGAGTTCGCCGAGTCATGCCGTCGCCGGGAGCAAGACTCGCGCTTGTTTATGCAGCCGGGCACCGACCGCGGGGTCCCGCGCTAAGCGCGACCCGCGGCATCATTGCAGACATAGCGGCTCGGCGCCCATTCACTCTGCGCGCAGGGCGTTCGCCACTCGCGCTTGTGCGCCCTGAACGCAGAGTCAACAGCTCCCGCCCCACGGGAATGTGACCCAGCTCTCAATGGTTGCCCATGCCATGGCGAAGATGAGCACCGAAGAACGCGAGAAGTTTCTGGCTGACCTCCATGTCGGGGTCATCGCCGTCGAACGGCCGGACCGGGCGCCGCTGGCCGTCCCGATCTGGTACGGCTACGAGCCCGGCGGCGACGTCGTCGTCGTCACCGACGAGAGCTCGGTCAAGCACCGCCTGATCCGTGACGCCGGGCGTTTCTCGATCACCGCCCAGGACGAGCAGCCGCCCTACAAGTACGTCACCGCCGAGGGTGACGTCACCGGCATCGCCCCGGCCGTCGACGCCGACGTCCGCACGATCGCGATCCGCTATTTGGGTGAGGAGGCCGGCGGCCAGTTCGCCGATCAGAACCACACCCCGACGTCGGTCCTGATCCGGATGCGGCCGACACGCTGGCTGAGCGTGGACTACTCCGAGGAGTAATTCACCGCCTCGGCAATAATGCCGCGGTGGCATTCACTACCGAACAGCCGTCACTGGTGCGGCGCCTCTGGGACGACGCGCGGCGTCGGCCGACCAACCTCCGCCCCAATGCGATGCCGTTGCCGCTGCGTGTGCTCGCGGTCATGACATGGGTCGGCGCCGCGGTCATGCTGGCGTTCGGCTTCGTCCCTGGCGTCTTCGACGCCGAAGAACACTCGCTGTTCGGCGGCGAACTGGAATTCCGGTACACGGCGATCTGGCCGCTGCTGTGCGGTATTGCCGTCGGCTCCGGAATCGCCGCAGTCGGCTACCTGTACACCACCACCAGCAGGGACGCCCCGCAGCATCATGCTCTGTTGGCCTGGTGCGCCGGCATCGCGACACCACTCGTCCCGGTCCTCGTCCTCGCGATCGAACGCAGCTGGGAGACGATCCCGGCCGCCGCGTCATGGCTCGTCGCCGCAGCGCTGGTCGTCGCCTTCCTGCACATCCGCCGCCGACCGCCCAATCCCTGGCCCGGGGTGGTCCTCGTCTGTCTCATCGCGGCGCCGTGGGTTCCCGCCATCGTGGCGAACATCCAGTTCGGCCGTGCCCTGCACACCAGCGAGCCGGCCGACCCCTACGACCTGGTGGCCCATCTCATGGCCAACCTGGGCACGACGACCTACGTCCCCGGCATCGCTCTCGCGTTCATCGCCGCCATGGCCACCGGCGGTGTGGCGCTCGCCGCGCATTCGCGGGCGGCCATGGCGCACAACGTGGCCCGGCATCGCAGGGGCTGGACCGTCGCGGCGATCATCTGCGCGCTGGCCGTCGCCGTCATCGCGCTCGAGGTGTCCGGGGTCTGGGGCGTCTCGTCCGGCTATCTCGAGGGGTACTGGTCGCTCGGCGAGATCGGATCCTGGCCGCACGCGATCATCACCGCGGCCGTCATCGCCGTCGTGACGCAGCGTTCCTTCCGCTCACCGCTCCTGCAGCGCGGTGACGTCGCCACCACCCTGGCGGTCGGCGTCAGCGCCTTGGCCATTCAGATTTTGGTCGCCATCGTGGTGATCGCCAACCTCGTCTCCCAGGCGATCACCGGACTGGCCCAGTCGACGATCACTCCGCCCGCCGGACTCGAATTGCTGATCATGTGGGTGGCGTTGCTGGCCGTGATACCCGTCGCGGTGCTGCCGCGGTTCCGAGGTTCGGTCGGACGGTCGGTCGCCGTCGTCGCGCTGCTGTATCTGGTGCCGGTGTACATCGGCATCACGGCGCTGCAGCTGGGTTTCGACGTTTACTTCAAGTTCTGGGCGAAGGCCTCTCAGGTCGCGATCTGCCTGACGGTCATCGCCTGCATCGCAACGGTTCTCGGGATCGTCGGCAAACAGAAGGCGATTCCCGCGGAGATGGCCACCCGGCTGGCGCTCATCCCGCTGCTCGTCATCAGCGGCACCTCGTGGTTGCCGTCGGTGCTCGCCACGCCGCTGACACCGATCATCGCCGTGACCGCGGCGCTGTATGCGCTGTTGTGGACGATGCCCGCCAGCGGGGACGACCCGCGCACGCACAGTGGCCTGGTCCTCACGGTGTCGGCGCAACTGTTGCTGGTCGCCGCGGCGGCCGCCATCGTCAACGTCTATCCCGATGTCTCGGCCGATGATCCGACGCTGGCGCTGCTGTTCTTCGGCGTTCCGCTCAGCGCACTGCTGTGCGCCAACGTGCGGGCCCCCGACGAGGCTGACGCGGCGTCGACGGTCTGACGTCGCTCAGCGCTCCCTCTTGAACCTCGGCTTGGACGGCTTGTCCGTCGGCTTCGGCGGTTCGGGCTTGGGTCCCAGCCCCGTGATGCGCCCGACGGTCCCGACCCCGGGCAGGTTGCCCACGGCGCGGTACACCGCGTCGCCCTGCGCGACGAGAGCCTGCAGCTGCGGTAACAACCGGTCCATCGCCTGCAGCGTCGGATCCGCGAGGGTCATGTAGCGCTCGAACCGGTCCAGCGTCTTGTTGAGCCGTTCGGTGGCCGTCGCGAGGTTCTCGATCAGGTCGGGCAGCTGCGCGACCATCTGAGCGGACGCCCCGGGCATGCGCATCGCACCGGCGGCGACATCCTGGGCCGCCTGCAGGGCGGCTTGCGCGGCGGCGCGCACATCTGCCGGGCCGGGGTTTTTCGATTCAGCCATGGCCCAACTGTGCAGCACGCGGCACCCGCCCGTTGCCGCTTTCGGCGCCTACCCCAGCTCGGCCAGTTGCTTGACCGCGGGCGCCATCCCGTCGATCCACGCTGCCGGCGAACCGGACGTCGGCGTGATGATCGCCGTGTGCACCCCGAGCTTCGCGTAATCGTCCATGCTGCGGACGAATTCGTCGCGGGTCTCCGGCTCCGGCCGCGGGTTGTTGGCCAGGATCGTCACCTCGATCTCGTCGACGTTCCGGCCGACGTCATCGCAGTGCCGCCGCAGCACCTCCAGCTTGTGGCGGACGTCGTCGGGCGATGAGGCGAACAGATTGCACGCATCGCCGTACTGGGCCACCAGCCGCAGGGTCTTGCGCTCACCACTACCGCCGATCAGCACCTTGGGCTTGTTGATCGGCTGCGGATTGCACAGCGTCTCCGCCAGTTCGTAGTGCTTGCCGTGGTACGGCCCGTTGTTCTGCGGATCCCACATCTGCGCGCTGATCTGCAGTGCCTCCTCGAGCCGCTCGAAGCGTTCGGCCAGCGGCGGATACGGCACCCCGAGTCCGACGTGTTCGCGCTCGAACCATGCCGCTCCGATGCCCAGCACCGCCCGCCCACCGGAGAGCACGTCCAGCGTCGTCACGGTTTTCGCGAGCAGGCCCGGATGCCGGTAGGTCACGCCCGTCACCAGCAGTCCCAGCCGGATCGTCTTGGTGTGCGCGGCGAGGAAGCCCAGTGACGTGTAGCCCTCGAGCATGTTCGCCTCGGCCGGCAGGCCGGTGGGTTCGATCTGGAAGAAGTGGTCCATGAACGACAGCCAGGTCGCCCCGGACGCCTCCGCGGCCTCGCCTACCCGGGCGAGTTCACCCGCGATGGCGGTCGTTCCGCCGTCGATATCGAAGATGGGCACGTGAAAACCAAGGTCCATACCCGTCGACAACCCCGTGTGACGCGTGCCGCATTCCCGTTCACGCAAACCGGTGCGGAAACTCCTCGTCGCGGCCCTGAAAGGACAGGATGGCCGGGTTGAGCACCCTGCCGTCGCGAATTTCGATGGCGCGCTTGATCGTCTGACTCTCGTCCCAAACGCCCGGTCCGGACAGCACCGTCTCCAGGTGGGGCAGCAGCGCCTCGCTGATCTCCCACGTCGCCGAATTCCACAGATACGACGGACTGTGGTCCACCGCGTAATAGAGCAGGCCGTCACCAATCGTGCGCGCCGGGTCGGCGAACGACGTGGGTTCCGCCCAGCTGAACCCCATCCCCGCATCGCAGGACACGTCGATCAACAGGCTTCCCGGAGTGAAGGCGGGCAGGTCCTCGACCGTGACGAAGATCAGCGGCGCGGTCGGGTCCTGCAGTACACAGTTGACGACGATGTCGTGCTCGGCGAGGAACGCGGCCACCGGCACCATCCCGCCCTCGGGGGTGTCCGCCCACGTGCGGTCTGGATCGTCCTGGTCCCCCTCCGGACCCTGGCCCATCTGCACGATCCGGGTGCCGGGAATGGGCGCCCCGACGGCCGCCACCTCACGATTGGTCAGCACGTTGACGTCGTCGACGCCGTGGGCCTGCAGTGCGGTGACCGCACCGCGCGCGGTGGCACCGAAACCGATGACGGCCGCGCTCAGCCGAGGACCGTAGGTGCCCGAGATCCCCGCGAGCTGCATGGCGTGCAGAACCGAGCAGTATCCGGCGAGCTCGTTGTTCTTATGGAAGACGTGCAGGCCGAAACTGCCGTCCTCTTTCCAGTGATTCATCGCCTCGAACGCGATCAGCGTCAACTGCCGGTCGATTGCGACCTGGGTCAGGTCGGTGTCCTGGACACAGTGCGGCCACCCCCACACGATCTGCCCGGTGCGCATCTCCTCGAGGTCTTCGGCCTGCACCTTGGGGAGCACGATGACGTCGCAGTCGGAGATCAGCTCCGCACGGGTGCGGATCCCGCCAACGAGCTCGGCCAACCCATCGTCGGTGGCACCGAAATCCGAGCCATAGCCGGTCTCCAAGAACAGCCGCGATCGGATCTCGGGCGCGATCTTGCTCAGATGCGCCGGATGGATGGGCAGACGCTGCTCGTCCGGTTTGCGCGATCGGGCCAATACACCGAGCGAGAGTTCCGTGCCCGTCACAGCCGACCGACCTGACGCAGTCCGTCAACGGTGTCGGCGATCGTCACCGCCGGATCGCGTTGCACGATGCCCAGATCGCGCTCCGCCGGGCCGTCGTCCGACGACGGCATCTGTGTGTAGTACTGCATCGCCGCCGAGTTGATCGGCGTCTCGAACGGAAGCTGATCGCCGATCACATCGAAGACCCGGCCGAGTGTGCGCAGCGCGACGTCGGGCACCGGCAGCACCGCCAGCGTGCGGTCGGCGGCCTTACCGATCATCGACGCCAGGTCACCGACCGGCACGCGCCGGCCGCCGGCCATGTAGCGGCGCGGGCCCTTGCCCTGCTCCAGCAGCGCCACGTGCAGATCGGCCAGGTCGCGCACGTCGATCACGATCCACGCTGCACCGCGGCCGGGCACCCCTCGCATCTTGACCGACGCCTCGACGCCCTCGGCTGCCTCACCGAACTGGTCACCGGCCGGCGGGCCCAACACCATCCCTGGATAGGTGATGGTGACCGGAGCGCCGCCGTCCTGCAGCCCGCGCGCGTACGCCTCGACGGCGGCCTTGGACCTGCCGTAGCCGTCCGACCCACCGACGACCGGCAGGTCGGCGTGCAGCACCTCGAGGCCCGGCTTGAACAAGGCGGTGAAGCTCGAGACGTGGATGATCGGGTCGAGACCCGCCTTCGCCGCCCCACCCAGCACGTAGCGTGCACCTTCGAGGTTGGTGCGCAACATCTCGTCGGCCATCGCGGGGTCTGTGGAAACCATTGCTGCGCAATGGATCACTGCATCACAGCCGTCGAGCGCCGCGGCGGTCGATTCCGGGTCGGCAATGTCGCCGACGATGTGATCGCTGATGTCGACGCCGATCTTGGCGGCGCTGGTGTTCAGGCGTTCGGGCTTACGCACCAGGAAGCGGGCTTGGTGTCCGGCGTCCTGTACCGCTTTGGCCGTCCACGCGCCGACGAATCCGGTGGCCCCGGTGATCAAGACTCTCATCGAATCGGACAGTACCCGCACCGCCGTGCCCTCAAAGATCGAGCATCAGTGCGCTGCCAGGGACAGCCGGATACGGCCTGAGGATTGATCAGCTGACTGCGACGAACGGGCTGATCGCATCGCGCGCGAACTGGAAGACGTTGACGTTCGGGCTGCCGTCCGGGTAGCTCACCGTCGCAAGCACATTGCCGCCCGCGTCGGCGAAGTTGCCGTCCGCGCGATCCTGGTGGGTCGACGACGTCACCAGGATGATGCCCGAGGTTCCCGCCTCCTTGGCCAGCGGTACCGAGAACCGGGCGTTCTGGACCGTGCTGTTCGCCCGGTCCTCCACGATGATCCGGTTGGGCGGGAAACCCAGCATCGTCAGCATGTTGCGCATCTGTCCTGCCTCGGTCTTCCCGTTGCGCGGGTTGCCGCCGGTCACGATGATCGGAGACTGCGGAAAGAACTGCGCCACAGTGAGACCCGTCAGCACCCGGCGGCGCAGGATCGTGCGCATGCTGCCGTCGGGTTCGAGCCCGTAGCCCAGGATGACGATCGCGGGCTTGGAGAAGTCCTTCGCTGCGACCGGGGCGGGTTGAGCGTGGGCGACCACCGGCGAGACGTCGCCGAGGAGCGCTGCGAAGGCCAAAACGAGGGCGCCGGCAGCGGCTTTCCAACGGCGCATGTACTTCTCCTGGGGCAATCGATGGTGGTGTTACCAACGGTGTGATCGTGTCCAGCGGTGCCGTTGTTACTCCGAGCGGCGGCTCGCTATTCCGCCCCAGCAGGAGGAGGGTGGGGGAGTGACGACGCCACCCCACTCCCGTTCGGCTGATTGTGGCGACTGACGAACGACTTCTCGCCGCCGTCGATGGCCGACGGGGAACCGAGGCTGCGGACCGCTTGTGCGAGGCGTGCGTGATGCTGTTCGACGTCGACGCCGCCGCGATCTCCATCGTTTTCGACGGCATCAACAAAGGGACGCTGGGGTCGAGCGACGAACCCGCTCGCCGATTCGACGAGGTGCAGTTCGTCGTGGGCGAGGGACCTTGCCTGGAAACGGTGACCACCCGCGTCCCGGTGTCCATCACTGATCTCGCCGACCCCGCCGAGACCCGCTGGCCCGCCTACGGACGAGCGATGCTGGCCTATGACATCCGTGGCATCCACGCGATGCCCGTCGCGGTGGCGGGCGAGTACATCGGCGCGCTGGATCTGTTCACCTATCAGCCCGGCACTCTCAACAGCACTCAGCTGTCCGGCGCGATCGCCGCCGCCGAACTGGCCGCGGTGCCTCTGCTCGACCTGTTGACCGACGAACTGCGCGCCGCCGTGGACGAACCCGGCCACAACGCATGGGCCGAGCTCAACGCGCTCAGTCGCGTGGAGGTCAGCCAGGCGACCGGCATGCTCGTCGCCCTGCTCAGCATCGATCCGGCCGAGGCGCTGGTGCGGCTGCGGGCGCATGCCTACGCCACCGGCCGGACGGCTACCGACGTGGCCCGCGACATCCTGGACGGCCGGCTGACGCTCGAGGCCGACTGATGAGCATCGCCAACGAGTTTCACCTCGGATAGGAGTCACCGTGACCACTCGCGAGACCCAGGTCCTCAGCGCAGTCGCCTCGCTCGTCGACAGCCTGCTGGTCGATTTCGACGTGGTGGACCTGCTGACCGACCTCACCGGCCGCTGCACGGACCTGCTCGGCATCGCCGCCGCGGGCGTCCTGCTCGCCGATCCGCTCAACCAGCTGCGGCTGCTCGCCGCCACCTCGGAGGCCGCGCACGAACTCGAACTCTTCCAGCTCCAGGCCGATGAGGGTCCGTGCGTCGACTGCTTCGCCAGCGGCCAACCGGTCTCCGTCGCCGACATCGGCGCCGCCGCCGACCGCTGGCCGCGCTTCGCGCCCGCGGCCGTGGAAGCCGGCTTCGCCTCGGTGCACGCCCTGCCGATGCGCGCCGCCGGCATCGCGCTCGGCGCTCTGGGACTCTTCGGGGCACAGACCGGCGAACTCGACGACAACAACCGACTCGTCGGTCAGACGCTGGCCCACGTCGCGAGCGTGGCGATTCTGCAGGAGCGCCCCCCGACCCCGGCGACCGTGCTACCCCAACTGCGCAGCGCGCTGACCCGGCGCACCGCCGTCGAGCAGGCGAAGGGCTTCCTGCGCGGCGCCCTCGGCATCTCCGTCGAGGAGGCGTTCGTCGTGTTGCGCACCTACGCCCAGAGCCACGATGACCACCTCAGCGACGTCGCGCGCCGGTTGATGACCGATCGCGATGCCCGCCTGGAGATGGTCGTGGCGATGGCCGAGATCGCGCGACCGCGCTAGACCGGCAGGTCACCTGTGCCGGGCTTTGGCCCGCCGCACCGCCTCATCGACAAGTCGCTCGGCGATCTCGCGCAGCTTCACCTGTTCGGTCTGACTGATCCGGACGAGCCGGTCGAACGCTTCCTGCGCCGTTGCGCCGGTGCGGCTGCGCAGGATGCCGACCGCCTGGTCGATCACGGCGCGGCTGTCCAGAGCGCGCCGAAGCGTCTCGGTGCGGGTCTGCGCCTGCGCCAGCAGCTGGGCGTTGTAGACCGACGCCGCGGCCGGACCCGCGAACTGCGTGCCCATCCGCACCGCCCAGTCACCGAAAGCGTCGCGATTGTTCGCGTAGGCGTTGATGGCGCCGATGACGTTCTCCCCGACAATCAGCGGCAACGACAGCGCCGAGTGCACGCCCATCCGTGCCACCCGTCCCCCGAAACGCGGCCACCGCCCGTCGCTGCCCAGCGACCCGCTGACGACCGGCCGCCCCGTCTGCATACACGTCAGGCACGGACCCTCGTTGAGCTCCTCGTACTGCACCGTATCGATCTCATGGACGATAACCGCGGTGGCAGCCCAGGTCTGGACGCTGGAGAGGCCTTCGCCGGGCTCGATCAGGGCTACGCCCGCACCCTCGACACCCGGCATCGCCGTCACAGCGAATTCGGCTACGGAACTCAAGGTATCGATGAGGCCGCGCGCCCCGGCCACAATGCCCGCGACCCCGGTCATACCGGCGTAGAGATCGGCCTCGTCGGCGTGCACTTGCTGCGACTCCGGTTCAACCGGGGTGGCGCGGCCGGGCTGAGCGTCGAATTCAGGCATGTAGTCGTCGAATCTAGTAGGCGCCGGAGTGCGTCAGGTGACGAGCGCCAGTGCGTGTCCGCGGCGCAGCTTTCCGGACGGTGTCTTGGGGATCATGCCCGGTTTGAGCACCACTACACTGCGCGGACGCACGTCGACTTCGGCGAACACCTCGTGGGCGACCTGACGCTCGATTCGTCGCACCTCGTCGTGGTCCTGGTAGCCCGTGGACTCGACGGCGACCGCGAACGTCTCGCGCGAGCGGCCCGCCTCCAGCCGCACCGCGACAGCACATCCCGGCCGGACCCCGTCGACCCGTGCGGCGGCCCGCTCGATGTCGGTCGGGTAGATGTTGCGACCGGCCATGATGATGACGTCTTTGAGCCGCCCGCACACCACCACGTCACCGTCTTCGGTGAGGTAGCCCAGGTCGCCGGTGTCGTACCAACCCTGCTCGTCCTGGGCGGGCAGGAATCCGGCCACTGTCGTGTAGCCCGGGGTCACCGGGGCGCCGCGGACCTCGAGGACGCCCACGCCCCGGGCCGGCAGCAGGGCGCCGTCCTCGTCGACGACGCGCAGCTCCAGTCCGTCGAGCGGCTTGCCGAGGGTGACGAGACGGCGGGTCCGTCCGCGCGTCGTCGGCACGGCGCGGTGCAGCGCCGAGAGCAGGTCGGCATCGACCTCGTCGACGACCATGCCTCCGCCGCACTTCGAGAACGACACCGCGACGGTGGTCTCGGCCATGCCGTAGGCGGGAATGACCGCCTCGGGGCGCAAACCGAACGGCGCGCCGGCTTCGCAGAGATCCTCGACGTCCACCGGGTCGACCTGCTCGGCCCCCGACAGTGCCCACCGCAGCGAGGAGAGATCGAACTGACCGGGCGTGGCCTGCCTGCGCAGCCTCTTGGCCAGCAGGTTGTAGGCGAAGTTCGGCGCGGCCGTCATCGTGCCCTGGTACTTGTCGATCAGCTTGGGCCACAACAGGATATCGGTGAGGAAATCCATCGGTGTGATCTTCACGAGCTCGGCGCCGTAGTACATCGGGACCGTGAGGTAGCCCGTCATACCCATGTCGTGGAAGCACGGCAGCCAGCTGACGATCACGTCGGTGTCGAGGTTGAAGTCGCAGCCGACGGTCATCGCCTCGGCGTTGGCGACGACGTTGGCGTGGGTGATCTGCACGGCTTTCGGCGAACCGGTGGATCCCGATGTCAGCTGCATGAGCGCGACGTCGTCGTCGTCGGTGTCGACCGGGTCGGTCGGCTCGGATGCCAGCAGCGCCTCCACGGTCAATACCGGCAGGCCCAGTCCCTCGAGCACCGGCACCGCTGCCAGGAATGGCTCGGAGACGACGACCGCCTTCGCCGCGATCATCGAGATGACGGTGGTGGTCTCCTCGGCCCAGCGCACGAGGTCGGTGCGTGGGGTGGGCTGGTGCAGCATCGTCAGGCTCGCGCCGCGCATCCAGATGCCCTGTGCGGTGGGAGCGATCTCCACCGGCGCGCCGGCGAGGACCGCGACGGCGTCGCCGCGCCCGACCCCGGCGGCCTCCAGCCCGCCGGCGATCCTGCTGCCGCGCTGGTGCACTTCGGCCCACGTGTGCCGGACGGGGGCGTGCGGTTCGCCGGTGGTCATGCCCTTGAGGCTCCACCGGGCATTGCTGTACATGGTTTCGGTAAATCTGCTCACGTATCGCCAGTTCCTCGAGCGTTGTTGATCATGTCGGCTCGCGTCGAGGCTGGGGCCGGGTCGGCGGGGAGGCTCATGCACTCGCCACCGTGACGTCTCCGATTGGCTGGTTCGTCAACCGACTAGACCCTACCGCGTGGCGGGCGGGGACGATGCGTGGCTCAGCCTCGCTCGACGATGTTGTCGCCGGTGCTGTTGATCTGGGGTTCGCCGGTCTGGAAGACGACCCGGTTCTCGAAACCGGATGCGCTGATGGTGTCGGCGTTCTCGACCGTCACCTGGTTCTCCACACCGGACACCGTGACTCTGACGCAGTGTCCGGTGATGGTCACCGTGTTCGACACCCCGCTGATGCTGATGGTGCTGTCATTGCAGACGACGCGTTTGTCACCTTTGACGCCGGACACGCTGAACGTGCCGTTCGCCGGTGCCTGCACCACGACATCGTCGCTGGCCTCCGGGCCGCCGGGCAGCACCACGACGGGCGCATCCCCGGTCGGCAGCACGTCGGGCGGGAAGTCGATGGATCCGCCGCCGCCGGCCACCGGCCGTCCGGCGGTCGTCGCGGAGTCGCGCGGACCCAGGTTGGCGAAGTAGATCGCCACGCTCGCGCCGACGACCAACAGAACCAGCACCACGACCACCAGGACGATGACGCTGGCGTGCGAGCTCTTCGGCTGCGTTTGCGCCATGGGGTAGGGCATGTCGTACGCCGGCGGCCCCAGGGGCGGCGGGGGCGGCGGCGGATAGGGCCCGGCCACCGGATAGGGCTGCGTTCCGAGCTCGGAGGTCCGGGCGCGGTCGGCGAGCGGGCGCTCCAGATCGCGAATACGCGCTTCCGGGTCGTCCTGCGGGTTCATGCGCAGATGGTCCCATACGCATCACGCCTGCTCAACGGATTCCGCAGTACAGCCGGTGAATATGACAACGCGTGTTTCCACGTTGATCTTGTGATCCGGCTCACGATCGGTTTAGATTGTGTCGACGACCACAGAAGGGCTGGAACATGGACGCGGTCAACGACGGTTCGCTCACTCCGGTTTCCGCCGCGCCGGCTGCTGCGCGGCGTGCCAAGCCGGCTGATCACCACACGATCCAGACGGTCCTGCTCACCACGATCTTCTTCCTCGGTGTCGTCGGCGTGGTCGGGGCGATGGTGCTGGGCCAGTCGACCATCGCCTTCATCATCGGGCTGGTGGCGTCGGCGATCATCGTCGGCACCGTCTGCTGACACGCTGAACCGCACTGCCGCATACCATCGCTCGATGGACACCCGGCACGTGCACATCGACAAGCAGTCACCCAAGGCCTACAAGGCGTTGGTCGGCGTCTCGACCACGGTCACCGCACTCGCCGAGGAGACCGGCCTTCCCCGCAGCCTGGTCGAACTCGTCAACATCCGGGTCTCCCAGCTCAACGGCTGCGCGTCGTGCCTCGACGTCCACCACCGCCGCGCCGGCGAGGCCGGCGTGACCGCGAAACAACTTGCCACCGTGTCGGTCTGGCGAGACACCGAGCTCTTCGACGAACGTGAACAGGCCGCCCTGCGGCTGGCCGAGATCACCACCACGCTACCCGGCCACGACACCGCCGACGACGAATACGCCCGCGCCCGTGACGTTCTCGACGAGGACGAGCTGTCCGCCGTCATCTGGGTGGCCGCCACCATCAACGCGTTCAACCGCGTGTCGATCCTCAGCCGGCACACCGTGCGGCCGTAGCAGCCCCAATCGTCCTAGGGTGGGGTATGGCACTGACCATCGATCCCGAAATCGCCGTGGCCATGGGCGCATTGGCCGGCCCGGACCCCGCCGAAGAGCCCGCGCGCGGGGATGTCCTCACCCGACGCCTCAACTCGACGGCGTTGTTCGAGACGATCGCGGCGACCCGCCCGGCGGTGCCCGGCGTCGCCGTCGACGAGCACACACTGACCACCTCCGACGGCGCTGAACTGCCGCTGCGATGGTACCGGCCGACCGAGACGGCCCTGCCCGGCAGCGCGTGGGTGTACCTGCACGGCGGCGGCATGATCCTCGCCATGGAGCACGTCGGCGCTCTCTACGACCTGATCGTGCGCGAGTACGTCGCCGCCTCCGGCATGCCCGCGCTGACCGTCGACTACCGGGTGGCACCGGAGCACCAGGATCCGACGCCGGTGGAGGACTGCTACGCCACCCTGCAGTGGCTCGCCGACCGGGCCGCCACCCTGGGTGTCGATGCCGGCAGGATCGCCGTGGCCGGCGACAGCGCCGGTGGTGGTCTCGCGGCCGGTGTCGCGCTGCTGGCCCGCGACCGCGGCGGCCCGTCGATTGCGTTGCAGTTGTTGATCTATCCGATGCTCGACGACCGCACCACCCGTCCGGACCCGCACCTACCGCCGGAACTGCTGTTCTGGAACTACGACGACAACATCACCGGATGGTCTGCGCTGCTCGGCGAGGGGGCGGGCGGCTCGGAGGTGTCGCCATACGCCGCCCCGGCGCGGATGGCGGACCTGGCCGGTCTGCCGCCCACCTACATCGACACCGGGGATCTGGACATCTTCCGCGACGAGGACGTCGGGTACGCCCGCCGCCTCGCCGCCGCCGGTGTGCCGACCGAACTGCACGTGCACCCCGGCTGCCCGCACGGATTCGAGGCGGTTGCCCCCGGCGCGGCGGTGTCGCGGCAGGCGATCGCTGACCGGGTGCGCAGGCTGCGGGGAATTTAGGGAGTCGAGCAAGCCTCAGAACTGTGTCGATTCTGCGTCGAATCTGCTGCCCAGCAAATTGAAATCGCGTTGACTGTTTAGCTGTTCCCGGACCCAACACCATTAGTTGAAAAGGGGAAGAGAATGGCATCGAGACGTCGAATGGGAATTGCATCGGTCATTGCGACGACAATTTTCGCGGCAGGGCTGTCCGTACCGGCTCCGTCGCAGGCGGCGCCGGGACCGGGTGGGGCTACGGTGCTGACCTTGGCGCCCGCGTTCAACCCCATGTCGCCGACGTGGCTACGGGGGGAGTTGTTCGCGGCACCCAACGAAGTGGTCAAGGTGCCGTACAACAACTTTCCCGCCGCCGGCAACGTTCGCACAGGTATCGAGAAGCTCGACGACATGCTCCACCAGTATCCCGGTAAGAAGATCGTGGCCGGTCACAGCATGGGCGCCCAGGTGGCGGACGCGTGGCTCCGCGAATACGGCCCCACCAGTGACATCGACCCGACGACGGTGACGTTCGTGATGACCGGCGATCTGGAGAGCAAGTACAACGGGTGTGCGAACGTCCCTGACAGCGGATGTGTCGCCGCCTACGGCGGGAACGGATTTCCCGACGACACGCCATACACGGTCAAGGTGATCGCCCGCCAGTACGACTATTTCGCCGACTGCCCGAACGATCTGTCGAATCAAACGGCCGTCAAGAACCGCAGCGCGTCTCAATCGGTCGGTGGCAAAGGCGAGTTGAAGAGCGTCCATACAAATTACAGCAATATCGGTCTCAACGACCCGGGCAACAAGACGTTCCAGGAGGGCAACGCGACCTACATCCTCGGCGCCCCTGCGACGTACTACCTGCCGCTGGTGACCGCGAAGTGGACGAATGACGCGTCGAAGATCGCCGAAGACGCGGAGCTGCGGCCGATCGTCGAATCCGCCTACCAACGACCGATGCCGGCGCCCGCCCCGCCGACGCCCTAGATCTGGCCGTGCCGCGGCGGTCGCGCACCTGACAGGGTGTGGCGGCCGATGTGCTGCAACTTCCAGCGGACCGGGTCGTGCAGCGTATGGGTGCGGGCGTCACGCCAGTAGCGGGACAGGTTCCCCGACGCGGAAGCGCTTCGGGTGCCGCCCAATTCGAACAGCGTGTTCGACGCCTCGAGTGATGCCCGCACCGCCGCCACCTTCGCGACGGCGACCGCGATCGACGCCGCGGTGGTGGACTCGTCGGTCGGATCGGCGGTGGCGGCGTCGACCACGCGGCCCGCGTCGGCCAGCAGCGCCTGCGCGGCCCGCACGGTGACGGTCAGCTCGCCGGCGGCCTGGATCAGCGTCGGATCGTCGGATGCCTTGGCCACCGACGCCTCGAAGTGCGGCCTGGCCCGCTCGACCTGCCGCACCCCCACCGCCAGCGCCCCGGTCGCGATGCCGACGTCGATGGCGCTGTGCAACAGCTGAGCTCGCGCACCGTAGGTCGTCGGACGCGCGAAGATCGGGGAGAACGGCACCACGTGTTCCGACGGCACCGCGACGTCGTCCAGACTCACCGTCCCCGATGCGGTGGTGCGCTGGCCCATGCCGTCCCAGTCGTCGACGACCCCGACACCGTGCGCGTCGCGCGGGACGAATGCCAGCACCTTCGGTGTCGTCGCGGTCGGTACCAGGCCCGGACCATCCGCCAGGGACGCCCGCACCACCAGCCAGTCGGCGAACAGCGCACCCGTGGAGTAAAACTTGCGGCCGGACAGCACGAAGTCACCGGAACGCTGCGCGGTCAGGGTCGTGGTGTCGACGTTGATCGGATGTGGTCCCCGCTCGGACTGCGCGTTGGCGAACATCGCCCCGTCGAGCACCTGGCGGAAGAAGTACGCCTGCTGACTGGCGGTGCCCTGCAGCCGCAGCGCCTCCAGGAACACGAAGTGCGAGTGCGGGATCTGGCCCAGTGACGGATCGGCGTGTGAGATCAACCGGAACACCTCGGCCAACGCCGATGCCGGGGACTCGATACCGCCGAGCCGGATCGGCACCGTGACGGCCAGCAGCCCGGACTCTTTCAGCGCCTTGACCTGATCATGCGGCAGCTGACGCTGTGCGTCGCGCACCGACGCCTCGGCCGAGAACTCGTCGGACAGCTTCGCCGCCACGGACAGGGCCTCGACGGCTGAGGCGATGCGGGTCACCTCGTCGCGCCGATGAACGGAATGGCCGCCGGCGCCGCCGACGAACGCCCACCCTCGAACAACCCGCGCTCGCGCAGGATCGGCACCACACCTTCGCCGAACCAGAACAGCTCCTCCAGATGCGGATAGCCCGAGAAGATGAACTCGTCGATTCCGATCTCCGCGTACTCGGCGATGCGGTCGGCGACATCCTGGTGGCTGCCCACCAACGCCGTGCCCGCGCCGCCCCGCACCAGGCCGACACCGGCCCACAGGTTCGGGGCGACCTCCAGCGTGCGGGCATCGCGCCAGCTGCCGCTGCGGCGGTTCTCCTCGTGCAACGCCAGCATCCGCTTCTGCCCCTCGGAGTCGCTGCGGTGCAACCCCTTCTGGGCGTTGCGGACGGTGTCCTCGTCCAGCGCGGCGATCAGCCTGTCGGCCTGCGCCCACGCCTCGTCGGCGGTGTCTCGGGAGATGGTGTGCAGCCGGATACCGAAGCGCACCGGGCGGCCCTCGTCGGCGGCCAGCTTGCGGATCCACTCGATCTTCTCGCTCACCGCCGCCGGCGGCTCACCCCAGGTGAGGTAGACGTCGGCGTGTTTGGCCGCCACCGGACCCGCCGCCGCGGAGCTGCCACCGAAGTACAGGGGCGGCACCGGATTCGGCAATGTCGGTATCGTCGCCTCCTCGACCCGGATGTGCTCACCGTTCACTGTCACGGTCTGGCCGGCCCACAGCCTGCGCACGACGTCGAGGAATTCGTCGCAGCGCTGGTAACGGCCGTCCTTGTCCAGGTGGTCGCCGAATGCGCGCTGCTCGTGGGCTTCGCCGCCGACGACGACGTTGAGCAGGATGCGCCCCGGGGCGTGGCGGGCGAAGGTCGCCGCCATCTGCGCCGACAGCGTCGGGCTGACCAGCCCAGGGCGGAACGCGACCAGGAACGCCAGCGACGTCGTCTCCCTGGCGAGGAGCGCGGCGGTGATGAAGGCGTCCTCACACCAGGCGCCCGTCGGGATCAGCGCTCCGGTGAACCCGAACGATTCGGCGGCGCGCACGATCGATCCGAGATAGTCGATCGACGCGTCACGGTCGCCGTGCGCGGCACCGGCGGGCATACCGTGTCCACCGCCGACGATCAGCCGGCTGTCGCCGTAGGTCGGCAGGAACCAGTGCAGCTGAACGGTCATGGATGCTCCTATCGGCCGGTAGTGGGTTGGGATACGCGGTAGCGGGCGCCGCGGTGTTCCTCGGGCAGCCGGTCACCGCGGCCGAGCAGCTTGTTGCGCAACGTCCCCGGCGCGTACGACTGGTACGCGCCGCGCGCGGTCAGCACCGGCACCACGTGCTCCACGAAGTCGGCGAACGATCCCGGCGTGATCGCATGGGCCAGGTTGAAGCCGTCGGCATCGGTCTCCTCGACCCACTCCTGCAGGGTGTCGGCCACGGTCGCGCCCGAACCCACGATGCGGGGCTTCGTGTCGAACGCGTTGAAACGGATCACACGAGTCACTGCGAAATCGTTGCCGCTGTGACCGGCGAGGTCACCCGTTTGATTCAGCGCGAGTCGAAGGCCTCGCCACGCACTCTCGTGGACGCGGAGTCAACGGACGGGGGTTGACCCCGCCGGTCGTGGTCCGACAGACTTCACTGAACACGTTCAGTGAAACGGAGGGCGACGTCGATGTGCGCACCTGATGCGGCGATCACGCAGTACGACCCGTTCTCGGCCGAGTGCCTCTCCGATCCCTACCCCTACTACGCGTGGCTGCGCGATGAGCACCCCCTGTACTACGTCGAGGCCTACGACATGTGGGTGGTGTCGCGTTTCCAGGACGTCTACGACATGCTCGGCAACCCCGAGCTGCCGTTCGAGGCCCGCGAGGGCACCGTGCCGACGCGCGCCGAGATGCTCGTGCGCAACGACGGGCCGGTGCCGCCGCTGCCGCTGCAGCCCGTCGGCGGCTTCACCCGGATCGATCAGCCCCATCAGGGCCGGTTGCGCGGATTCATCAACCAGCCGTTCCGGCCGCGGCCGGTGGCGCGGCTGGAGGACTGGTTCCGCGACATGGTGCGCGCCGACCTGCCCGGCGTGCTGGCCCAGGGCGAGTTCAATCTGCCCGTGGTGTTCGGATTGTGGACCGCCCGCACCATGTGCCACCTCGCGGGCCTGCCGACCGAGATGGCCGGTGATCTGCGCGACGCCATCAACGAGTCGTCGGCGGCCATCGGCAACGCGGATCTCGGCCTGGATCCCCTGGACGGTCTGAAGCGGATCAGTCGCGCCGCGCACCTTGCGGTCGCACGGCGACGCGAGGCCGGGGCGGACGGCGAGCACCCGTTCGTCGACGGCGCCATCAATGCGGTGTTCGAGGGCCGGTCACTGTCCGACCATGAGGTGGCCGCCCAACTGGTGGTGCCGCTGATCGGCGGCGTCGAGACCGTGCCCAAGGTGACCTCCCACGGGCTGTGGGAGCTGACCAAGAACCCCGACCAGCTCGCCGCCGTACGCGCCGACCTGGCGGCCACCACGTCCGTTGCCTTCGACGAGATGTCCCGCTATTGCGGCCCCGCGCAATGGTTCTCGCGCACGGTGACCGCACCGGTCGAGATCCAAGGTCATCGTCTGACTCCGGGGCAGCGCATCATCTTCCTCATCCAGTCGGCCCAGCGCGACCCCCGCGAGTTCCCCGACCCCGACACCTTCCGGTGGGACCGACCGATGAAGCGGACGCTGGCCTTCGGTCACGGCGGACACTTCTGCATGGGGATGCATCTGGCCAAGATGGAAGGCCGGGTGATCCTGCAGGAGTTCCTCTCCGCGGTCGAGGAGTTCGACTTCGACGACGACGCGGCCGTGCGCAGTGCCTCCAGCTTCCAGACGGGCTGGGACACTCTGCCCGTGCGCATCCACCGACTCGCGGATCCATCGTGACCACCGGCGCGGTCGCCACCGTCCGGGGGCAGCGGTCCACAGCCGACCTCGGACGCACGCTGATGCACGAGCATGTGTTCGCCGTATCCGCGGCGCTGGCCAACGACCGTCCGGAGCTGGCCTTCCCCGACGGCAGGGCGGCGGCCATCGATGCCGCCGTCGCGCGCTTGCGTCAGGTCAAGGACGCGGGCATCGACACCATCGTCGACGTCACCGTCTTCGGCCACGACCGCGACATCCCCAGCCTGGTCGAGATCAACGAGCGCGTCGACCTCAACATCGTCGTCGCGACCGGGTTCTACACCGAGGACCTGCCGTCGAAGACCTTCGAGATCCGCCAGGGACTGGCCCGCGCGCGGGGCGGCAACTTCTACGTCGACGTCTTCGTCGCCGACATCGTCGACGGCATCGGCAGCACCGGGGTGCACGCCGGAATCATCAAGTGTGTGACCGGACCTGACGGTGTGACCCGCGGCTCGAAGGGGCTGCTACGGGCCTCCGCGATCGCCGCCCGCGAGACCGGCGTGCCGATCACCACGCACTCCGACCCGCACACCCGTGGCGGGCTCGAACAACTCGAGCTGTTCGCCGCCGAGGGAGTCGACCTCACCCGGGTGATCATCGGGCACAGCGGCGACACCACCGACACCGACTACCTCAAGGCCGTCATGGACACCGGGGCGACGATCGCGTCCGACCGGTTCGGCTACGACCTCCCCGGGGCAGCGTCGACGGAGGAACGCGTCGCGGTGATCGCCGATCTGTGCGGCCAGGGCTACGCCGACCGCATCGTGGTCTCCCACGACGCGATGCTGCACACCGACTGGCTCGACGCCGACTACGTCGCACAGCACCCGAACTGGACACCGACCTTCATTCCCACCGAGGTGGTGCCGACACTGCGCGAGGCCGGCGTCTCCGAGGCCGACCTGAACCAGATCCTCGTCACCACCCCGGCCCGCCTGCTGGCAGCCGTTACAAAGGAGCACCGTGAGCGAACCTGAGGCACCATCGAAGTCGCCCGTCTGGCGGGCGCTCGCCGAGCGCACGGTCACCACCGGTCCGTGGGTGACCCTCACCGATCCGCATGCCGTCGAGGCGCTCGCCAAACTCGATCTCGACTACCTCGTCATCGACTGTCAGCACGGCTCGGCCGATCTCGGCTCGGTGCTGCCGATGCTGCGCGCCGCCGCGCTGCACGACAAACCCGTCCTGATCCGCGTCCCGGCCAACGAGCCGTGGCAGCTCATGCGGGCGCTCGACCTCGGCGCCGCCGGAGTGATCGTGCCGATGGTCAGCACCGCCGCCGAGGCGGCCGCCGCCGCGTCGGCGATGCGCTACCCGCCGCACGGCGAGCGCTCGTACGGACCGGTCCAAACCACTGCCGGTGACGGTTTCACCCCGCACGATGGTCCCCTCCTGCTCGTGATGATCGAGACCGCCCAGGGGCTGGCCGAGGTCGACGCGATCGCCGCCACTCCCGGCGTCGACGGACTGTTCGTCGGTCCGATCGATCTGGCGCTGGGGATCGGCGCAGTGACCGACGGCTCACACCGGGGAGCGCTCAAAGGAATCGGCGCGGTAGCGACCATGTCTGCGGTCGAGACGATCGCCGCGGCAGCACGCGCGCACGACAAAGTGTTGGCCGGCGCCGTCTTTCACCCCGACCATGCCCGCGCGATGACGCGGGCGGGCGTGCGGTTGCAGGTCTACGGCTCCGACCGGCAGTGGATGACCGCTGGCGCCAAGGCCGCACGCGCCCTCACCGACGAACTCACTGCGGAGTTCGGCTCGTGAAGGCGCTCATCACCAACCCCGCGATGACCCCGCCGGACGCGGTCACCGCGCCGCTGCGCGAGATCGCCGACATCGTCACCGTGCCCGACGGTTCGGCCGAGGCGCTGCTTGAGGCCGCCCGCTACGCCGACGCCCTGATCGTCGCCGTCGAACCCATCCGGGCGCCGCTGATTGCCGAGCTGCGCCGCTGCCGGCTCATCCACCGCTGCGGCATCGGAACCGATGTCGTCGACATCGAGGCCGCGACGCGGAAGGGAATCCAGGTCACCAATGTCCCGGATGCCAACTTCCACGAGGTTGCCGCACATGCGATGGCACTCATCCTTGCCCTGACCCGGCGACTGGTTGCCTGGGACGCCAACGTGCGGGCGGGGAAGTTCGGTGACGGGCGGCTCGGAATGTCGTTGCACCGCCCCGACGTTCAGACTGTCGGCCTCATTGGCCTGGGCCGGATCGGTCGGCGCGTCGCGGCCGCCGCGCGGGCCGTCGGCTTCTCCGTCATCGCCTACGATCCGGCCATCTCGGCCGACGACGCGGCCGCACTCGACGTGACGCTGGCCGACACCGACGACGTCATCGCCTCCGCCGACGTGCTCTCCCTGCACGTACCGCTCACCGACGCCACCCGTCATCTGCTCGACGCCGCGGCGCTGTCGCGGATGAAGCGCGGCGCGTTCGTGATCAACGTGTCGCGCGGCGGGCTCATCGACGAGGCCGCCCTGGCCGAGGCCGTCGCGTCCAAGAAACTCGGCGGTGCCGGCATCGACACGTTCGAGATCGAACCGCTGCCCGCCGACAGCCCCCTGCTGGGCGTCGACGGGATCCTGCTCTCCCCGCACGCTGCGCACTGGAGCCGGGAATCGTTGGGGGAGACGATGGTCAAGAGCTTCGCCGAGGTGGCCCGCGTGCTGCGGGGTGAGGCGCCGCACCACCCGGTGAACCGGGTCTAGGTCACCGGCGGTGGGGGCCCGCAAGGACGAGAGCCGACGGCGGCGGGACGCGGTGTTCGCCGCGACCTGGGAACTCGTCGAAACCCAGGGATTCTCCGCGGTCACGATGCGGCAGGTCGCCGAACGCGCCGGCGTCGCGCTGGGCACCATCTTCCTCTACGCCTCCAACAAGGATGAACTGCTGCTGCAGGTGTTCGGGGAACGGCTGGCCGCCAGGTGGGACAGCTTCCTGAAGTCTTCCGCAGCCGAAGCGCCACTGCGCCGGGTGGAGGCCTTCTACGACGACTGCCTGACGATGTTCTTCGCCGACGTCGACAACATTGGCGCGTATTACGCTCTGCTGCTTCGGTATCCGACGGCGACGTTCCCGGAGGTGGTGGAGCTGCGGTCGCGGCTGCGCCGCATCCTGCGCGGTTCCGAGGGCCTTCCGCCGGACGATGTGGCGGCCTTGGAGCAGGCTTACTACGGCGTCTTCGCGATGGCCGTCCTCGAGCACGTCCACGTCGGGGACGAGACGCGGACGCGCGCGACGATGGCCCGCTCGATGGCGATGCTGCGCCGGGGCGCCGTCGGCTAGATCATCTCCTTGCCGGTCATCCACCCCAGCAGCCGCCAGCCGATCAGCACGGGCAGCCAGCACGTCAGCACCCGGTAGAGCAGCACGCCGGGAACCGCGATCGCGGCCGGGACGCCGAACGCGGCGAGGCCGCCGATCAACGCCGCCTCCACCGCGCCCACGCCACCCGGTGTGGGCGCCGCGGAGGCGAGCGACCCGCCCACCATCGTGACCACGGTGATGGACACGAACGACGGATCGCCGCCGAACGCCTCGACGCTGGCCCACAGCGCCAACGCAGATCCGAGAGTGGTGATGGCGCAACCGAGTACGACCAGCGCCAGCCGCTGCGGTTGACGGGCCAGCGTCGCGAGGTCGGTGAACACCTCCATCAGCCGCGGCCGCACTGTCGTGGTCAGCCAGCGCCGCAGCCGCGGGATCAACAGGGCGATGCCGAGCACGCCGAACAGAGCACCCACGATCAGGTACACCACGGTGGCCGACGGGACGAAGCGCGACAGATCCGCCCGGGCACCGGCGATCGTGCTGAAGCCGATGAGCAGCACGATGTGGGTGACCACCTGCACGGATTGTTGCAGCGCGACCGCCGTGGTGGCCCGCACGGCGCCCAGCCCGCCCTTCTGTAGGAATCGGGTGCTCAGCGCCAACCCGCCGACGCCGGCCGGGGTGGTGGTGGCGGCGAAGGTGTTGGCGACCTGCATCAGCGCCAGGTGGCCGAACTTCACCATCCCGTCGGCGCAGGCCCACAGCGCGGTGGCCGCGCCGAGGTACTTGAGCACCGAGACCGCCAGTCCGACCACCGCCCACCACCAGATCACGTTGCGCAGTTCGGCCGAGAACGTCGGCACGGAGCTGAGGAACGGATAGGCGACATAGACCAGGGCGCCCAGCAGCACGATCTGGATGATCTGGTTGCGGGTGAACCGGGTGATGTTCTCGGCGCGGATCTGTTCGGCGCCGGTCTTGCGCATGACGGCCTCGCGGGCGGCGGTGATGACGTGGTCCGCATCGGGCACCGCCTCCCGAACCCGCGCAGGCACAGCGTGTTTGGTGAGCCGCCGGGACGCGACGAGCACCGTCTCACCACCGAAGGCGCCGATCGCGGCGGTGACGGCGTCGTCGGCGCCGTAGGCGGCCGTCGTGGTGACCAGCAGCTGGGCGATGTCGGACTGCAGCTGCACGTCGGTGGCGCCGTATTCGGAGCTGCCGAACCCGCCGAAGAGCACCGATCCGTCGTCGACGGTGACCTCCGACGGCCGCAGGTCGCCGTGCGAGATGGTGTTGTCGTGCAACACCCGCAGTGCCTCCCACACGCGGTCCAGTGGCGTGTGGTCGGCGCACTGGTCGACCGGCACACCGCGGACCGGGGTGTGCGCGTGGAGCGCCCAGCCGCGTTCGAGCGTCGCGACCGCGACCGTCGAGGTGTTCGCCAGACCCAGGTCGCCGACGGCGATCATCATCAGGGCGCGATGCTCGACGGCGCGGCGCATCGAGGCCTGCAAGGGTGCGGTCTCGCCGGGGCGCAGCCGCACCTTGTGCCAAATCTGGCGCATCGCGCCGCCGCTGCGCTGATTCGGGCCGTACATGTGGACCGTCGCGACGGCGTCGGGATCGGCGGTGGTCGCCGTCAGTACCAGCGGACCCCGTCCCGCCGGGCGCAACACCGCCAGCGCCGTCACCGCGAATCCGCGGCGGTACAGCGCCCGCACCGCTTCCTCGAGCGGAACCTCCAGCGCCGGTGTGCCGACGATCAGCACCACCAGCGCCCCGACGAACCAGCCCACGGCCAGGCCGAGAACCGACCGAGCGGGCAGCACGGCGCTGACGACGAGGTGGATCGGCACGAACGCCAGCAGCAGCGCCCACCACCACCGGCGCCGTCGGGCCGACACCCACGGCCCCGACACGGTGAGCACCGCGGCGAGCATCGCGATCCAGCGCGGGTCGTCGAGGAACTGCGACAGCTGGGTGTCCAGCCGTGGGTCGGACAGGTCGAGCCGCCACCGCGGCGTCGAGATCCCGTTGCCGGTGATGGACAGGGCGAGCACCGCGATCAGGCCCGCGGCGGCGAAGGCGGCCAGCGGTTGCCAGCGCCGTTCGAAGATCAGCCCGACCAGGATCACGAAGGGCAGCACGAGGATCGCGACGCCGTAGGCGAGGTAGACCAGGTTCGACTGCGTCGGGGTCAGCACCGCCACGATCTCGGACACCGACCGCTCGAGAGAATCCCACTCGTAGCGGGTGATCAGCGAACTGGTGATCACGACGGCGAGGAACACCGCCGACAGGATCAGCCGCAGGATGTCGTTGGTGCGGCGGCCCAGCGGCTGGATGAGACTGCCGGAAACGGCGACCTCGCGCCCATCGACTCGCATGTTCAGCCCGGGCCGTCGACCCCTAGGCGTTTGAGCGCCCGGTGGATCAGCCCGACCCGTTGCGGGCGGGCCGGTGGACGCCGTCGGGCGTACGGCCACGGCTGGTTGCGCTCCGGAATGGATGCGGCGCGCACATGTTTGAGCTGCGTGCGCAGATGCCTGCGCAGCTCGTGCAGGTCCGGGTCGGTCCAGCGGTTGACAGCCTCGACCGGGTCGGCGGTCAGGTCGTAGAGCTCCCACTGGTCGTCGAGCGGGCTTTGCCGGTAGGTGTCTCCGCCGAGACCAGTGGACGCCAGGTGGCGCACGCCCGGTTCGGTCCACGTGGCCGGATCGTCGAAGGTGCGCACCAGCTTCCACAGGTGGCCCGCGCCGCCGGCCACCTCCGTCTCGTCGACGCGCATCACGAGGCCCTCGAAATTGGACGCCACGTGGGCCGGCACCCGGATCCGCAGTGGTGCAGGCGGGTTGTCCGTGCGCTTGATCTGCCGCGCGATCGCCGAGGCGCCGGTGTCGCCGTCGAGCACGCTGTCGCGGGTCATGAGGTAGATCGGACGGCCCTCGTCGGCGGGCGCACCGTCCACGAGGGGCATCAGGTCGCGCCCGGGCAGCGGGTGCACCTCGGAGAACGATCCGGCCAGCTGGGCTGCGGCCGCGTTGACGTCGACACCCGCCGCGCCGAGCAGCGTCGGCACCAAGTCGATGTGCGACGTCGGCGCAGACACCGTGCGCGGTGGCGTTGCCGCCGCACCGATGCGGGCGATGACGAACGGCACCCGGGTGGCCTCGTCGTAGAGGTTGTACCACTTCTGGTGCAGCCCGCCGTGGGCGCCGAGCAGGTCGCCGTGATCGGAGGTGCGGACCAGCACGGCGTTGTCGGAGCCGCCCTCGGTGACCGCGCGGCGTACCCGGTCCAGCGGGACGTCGACCTCGGCGTGCAGCCGGTAGTAGAGGTCGCGGTACTGCTGGGCTTTGCGGGTGTAGGTGCGCCCGACCGCGGGGGCCGGGCCGTAGCCCGAGTAGTACGCCTCGCGGTAGGCGATCTGCGCGGCCGGTTTCGAGCGCAGGTCCTCGTCGGCGGTGGGGGCGGGTGGAATGTGCGGCGGGTCGAGCGGCGAGGGTTCGATCGGGCTGCGGCGCGACCACCCCGGGAAAAGCACGATGTCGTGCGGGTTGACGAAGCTGGCGACGAGCAGGAACGGCCGTAGCGCCGCCTCCTCGCCGGCGCGGCGGCGCGCGTAGCGGTCCTCCAGCCACGCGACGATGCGGTCGGCGAACAGCCGATCGCGGCGGATCCCGCTGTTGGCCATACTCGCGCCGTGCGGCTCGGGTCCGACCCAACCCGAGAAGCCGTACGGCGACAGCGGATCGGCATCGAGATAGCGCTGTACGGCGTCGTGGTCGACGATGCCGTCGTCGTCATTGGTGGCCAGCGGGGCGCCGGTGGCCGGGTCCTCGAGGTCGGCGTGGGAGATGTGCCACTTGCCGTCGTAGTGGGTGTCGTATCCGGCGGCGCGGAACCAGTTGCCCAGGGTCGGCACCTCACCTGCGCGCAGCCACCGCAGCCGGGAGTCGTCGTAGCGCTTGCCGAGGCCGTCGGTCTGGGTGACGCCGTGCAGATCGGGATACTGCCCGGTGAAGATCGTGGGCCGGCTCGGGACGCACGCCAGCGATCCGGTGTAGTGCCGCGTGAACCGGACACCGTGTTCGTCGAACCAGGCGCGCCCCGGCAGCGCGCGTTCGCGCCAGCGCAGTACCTCGGGGGTCTCGTACGGCGGGATGGCGCGTTCCTCGTCGGTCATGATGACGACGATGTCGGGCCGTCGGGTCATGCGGGAGCCTCCAGTTTCGCGGCCAGGCCGCTGAGCATCGAGTCCGACGACTTACCCATCGCCCGGGAGATCACCCGGGCGGCCAGGCCGCGCAGCCGTCCCGGCCCGAGGTCGACGGTGCTGGTGAGGGTGATCGCGGTAGCGCCCTCGAGGACCTCGTCGAGCGTCCAGCGGTTGGCGGCGTGGCGCACCGGGCCGGGCAGCCCGGCGATGTCGTAGGCCAGGGTGCGCAGCGGTTGTGCCTCGGTCACGCGTTCGACCAGCACCATCCGCCCCACCTGGACGCGACGGGTGGTTCCGATCAGGCCGTCGTCGGCGGCGTTGAGGATGCAGGAGTGGTCCACGTCGGGCACCCACTCGGCGATGGCGCCGTAGTCGGTGAGGACGTCCCACACCGCCTGGTTGTCGGCGCGGACGGTCCGATGGCGACTGATTTCGGCGACCACAGCGCCACCCTACGGTGCGTGCCTGCCGTGGACGGACAGACGCGCGAAACGTCAGCCGCCCAGCCGCTGCCTCAGGCCCGAGGCCCGCGTCACCCGCCGGTCGATGGCGGCGCGCAGTGCGGCCTCGGTCCCGACGATGCGGACTTTGCTCTTAGCTCGGGTGACGGCGGTGTAGAACAGTTCGCGGCTGAGCAGCCGGGAGTCCTCGGCCGGCAGCAGCACCGTCACCACGTCGGCCTGGCTGCCCTGGCTTTTGTGAATGGTCATGGCGTGCATGGTCTCGACGTCGGCGAGCCGGCTCGTCGACAGCTCGACCGGTCCCGCACCCGCACCGACGATCGCGGCGAGACCGTCCGGGCGGGCGACGGTCACACCGGTGTCGCCGTTGTACAGCTGCAGTCCGTAGTCGTTGGCGGTGACCAAAAACGGCCGCCCGGCGTACCAGTCCGCCCACAGCGGTTCACCGGTCAACTCGGTCAGCCACCGCTCGACCTGACGGTTCCAGTGCTGCACGCCGAAGGGGCCGCGACGGTGCGCGCACAGCAGTCGGTGCTCGTCGAGGGTCTGCAGCGCCACGGGCCCGTTGCCCAGCACCGCCGCCTCGCGGAGCCGCAGGGCCTGCGGCACAAGCACATTGCGCAGTGCGTCGGCGGGGCGATCGGTGTCGATCCACTCCAGGTGCGGTCCGCCGGAACGCAGCGACGCGACCACCCTGTCGGCGTCACCGTCGCGGATGGCCCCGGCCAGCTCGCCGATGGGTGCCCCGAAGCGGTGCGCTGTAGTGAGCCGGGCGATCCGCACGTCGTCGCGGGCACCGAGACCGTCGACCAGATCGGCCAGTACCGCACCGGCTTCCACCGACGCCAGCTGGTCGGCATCGCCGACGAGCAACAGCCGGCTGTCGGGCCGGACCGCCTCGAGCAGCCGCGCCATCAGCGTCAGTGACACCATCGACGTCTCGTCGACGACGATGACGTCGTGCGGGAGCCGGTTCTCGCGGTGGTGGCGGAACCGCGAAGCGTTATCGGGTCTGCGCTGCAGCAGGCGATGCAGGGTGGACGCGGTCAGCGCGGGCAGCCGGTCACGGTCCGCGGTGTCGAGTTCGGCGATCTGCTCCTGGACCGCATCGAGCAGGCGTGCGGCGGCCTTGCCGGTCGGCGCGGCCAACGCGATGCGCAGCGGCGGCCGGTTCGCCTGGGCGGCCTGTTCGGCGAGCAGTGCCAGCAGCCGCGCCACCGTCGTCGTCTTGCCGGTGCCCGGTCCGCCGGTCAGTACCGTGAGCGATTGCGCCAGAGCGACTTCCGCGGCCCGCCGCTGTTCCTCCCAGCCCGGCGGGAAGAGCCGGTCGAGGCTGAGGGAGGCCGCTGGCAGTGCGGAGCCCAGCAGCGCCAGCACGTCGTCGCAGACCTGCTGTTCCTCGCGCCAGTACCGGTCGAGGTACAGCAGGTCGGCGTCGCGGCTGGAGTAGAAATGCAACACCGGGGGCGTGCCGGTGAGCGGGCTCGCCCGCACGGCCGTGAGCCAGGCCTCCGGTTCGGGCCACGGCAGTTCCGGCAGCCCGACCTGATCGGCGACCGACCGCAGATCCACGCACACCGATCCGCCGCGCAGCGCACGCACCGCGAAGGCGATCGCCAGCGCGACCGTCTCGTCCGGCTCCTTGCCCAGCGTGGTGAGCCGCTGCGCCACATGGACATCGGCGATGTCGATCACCTCGGCGTCGGCGAAGGCGCGCAGCAGCCCGGTGGCCGCGACGGCGGGCAGGCTCACCGCAACCGCACCATCCGGGTGGTGCTGGTTTCGTCGAGGTCGACCAGATCGGCGTGTGAGCGCAGGAAGTCGCTGAACGATCGGTAGCCCAGCGCCCTCTCGTTGAACGACGGGTCCATCCGCTTCATCTGCGCTTTGACCGCCGAATTGTGCAGCCAGTCGGCGTCGTCCTTCTCCAGCCCGATCCGCAAGGCCCGCAGCAGCAGTGCGGTCGCGGCGTCCGCGGGATCGGGTTCGGGCTCGGTATCCGGATCGGCCTCGGTCTCCGGTTCGGGTTCTGCCGCCTTGTCCGGTTTCGTGCGGCGGCCGCGCCGGACGGGCTCGGCTTTATCGGTGTCGGCCATCTCCGCCGGTGCAGGCACCGGAACCCCAGGCAGCCGGTCGTAGGTGACGAAGTCGTCGCACGCGGCCACCAGGGAGCGGCTGGTCGACCCGGCGATACCGATGCCGACGACGAAACGGCCCAGCCGCCTGCAGCGCTGGGCGAGCGCGATGTAATCGGAATCACCGCCGACGATCACCACGTGGGTGAGGTCGGGCAGCCGGAACATGTCCTCGACTGCATCCACGGCCAGTCGGATGTCGGCACCGTTCTTGCCGTAGGCGGCTGCCGGGAACAACTGCACCAGGTCCACCGCGCGGGCCACCAGCTGACCCCGGTAGGCCGCGTTGACCTCGGCCGACCAGTCGGCATAAGCGCGGGTGAGCACCAGTGTCCCGAATGAGGATGCGAAATCGATGATCGCGCCGATGTCAACGGTCGCGCGAGCGAGCCGCTCGGCGAACTCGGTGCTGTCCTTCGACTTGTCGCGCTGATACGAACTACGGCCGTTGACCTGGTCGTACCTGGAGATCACGATGTTGTCGAAGTCCAGGTATACCGCGACCCTGGGGGCGCTCGGTTCCGTCACGTACCCAGTGTGGCCCATGAGGGGCCCTACTCAGGCGGCGGTGACAGGAAGAGTCCGGTGCGGATCGCAGATGTCGATGACGCGCAGCACCATCGCATTGCCGACGAGCGTCCAGTCGACGCCGGCGTTGACGCACCGCTGGTGGATGGTGCACAACACCGAGAAGCCCGCTGTGCTGAGGAAGTCGACGCCGTTCAGGTCCAGGGTCAGGCGCCGGGAGTTGGCGCCTCGGCGGAAGGTGTATTCGGCCAGCTCAGCAGCGTTCGAGGCGTCGATGTCGCCGGTGACGGCGATACGGACGTCGGTGGCGCTCTCCCACTCGGTGGAGAACGTCAGACGCTCGCGGGCGGGACGGATGGGGGCGATAGCGGTCATGATCAGCGACTCCGAACTCGCAGCAGTGGTGCACGTTCGAGAAGATTCTTGGGGGCGGTCGTCAGCGGATTCGGGGGTTCCTGTCCCGACGTGATTCTGCGACTGATCCGCGGCTGGTTAGTCAACCTATGGAGAGCCTACGCGGTCGCACCCCCGTGGTTCCACTCGGCGTCGAGTAGATCCGAGAGTGCGGTGACGAGCTCCGCCGGCGGTTGCCAGCTGAACACCCCGGCCGGGTGGCCGCCGACGACCGGGGTGTCCGGTCCGCACATGCCGCGGACGAACAGATAGAGCACCCCACCGAGATGGTGATGCGGATCATATCCAGGCTGGCGCCATCGCAGAAACCTGTGCAGGACTACGCAATACAGCATGGCCTGCAAGGGGTAGTCCGAGTGCAGCATCGCCTCGGCCATCCGCGGCCTGGCGTAGTCGGCTGCGGTGAGCGGGCGGTCCGGCTCCCCGAGCCAGTTCGTCTTGTAATCCACCACCAGATATCGCTTTCCGATCCGCAGGACCGCGTCGATCGAGCCGGTGAGATAGCCGCGCAGCGATTGGCTGCCCAGCGCCCCGTCGGACAATCGGCCTGCATACCCGGCCAGCGGGTCGTCGGCCGGGAGGTGGCGGGTGAGCAGTCGGCCGACGTCGGCCAGCGTGATCTGCGGGGCAGTGCTGCGCAGATCGCCGCCGGCGAGGGGGAACTCGAAGTCCATCTCCCGCAACCGGTCTCGCAGCCCGATCTGTCGCAGCGTCACCCCGGGGGCGAGCGGGCCGAGCGGCGTGTCGTGCATCGGCAACAGGGCGTCCGCGAGCGCGTCGGGCGCCACGTCGACCGGCCACCACAACGAGTTCTCCTCGATGTGGCGCTGGAGTTCTGCGGTGAAGTCGGGTGCGGACGGGTCGGCGTGCTCGAGGACCGCGTGCACCAGGGACCCGAACTTGGCGCCGGTCGGTAGCTCGGCCATCGGTGACGGCATATCGGCGACCTCCGGACCGGCCGCAACCTCGTCAGGCACCGGGATGTCGCCGGTCTCGTCGTCGAGGTCGACGACCTCGGGCTCACTGGTCACCCCGTCGGACTCCGCCGCCCGGATCAGGCCCGAGTACGACGTCCGCCGCCAGGTGGTGTCGATGTGCCGGTGGAACCGGCGCACGGTCAGCCCGGACGGTGGCGGCGGCGCGGGCACCTCGGCGGGTGGGGCGATGACCGCTTCCTCGAGCGCGGGACCGCCGGCGTCCGCCCATGCCTGCAACCGGGTGCGGGCGTCGGCGTCGGAGATCTTGGGCGGCTGGCACTTGTCGGGCACCGCCGGGTCGCCGGGTCCGCGGCCGCGCAGCAGCCGAGACAGCCCGCCGTTGGGTTCATCCCACGACGGCGCCCACCAGGCGACGACCTGGGATTGCGCGCGGGTCAGCCCGACGTAGGTCAGCCGGACGTCGTCGCTGGCCTCCTCCCGGCGACCGAGGGCCTCGACGGCGCGGTAGTCAGGGCTGTTCTCGCCGCCGATGTGCAGACAGCGTTGACCGTCGTCGTGGAACAGCACGGTGTCGCGTTGCTGCACATTGCGATTGAATGCGAACGGCAGGTACACCACCGGATACTGCAGACCCTTGCTCACCCACACCGTCATGATCTGCACGGCTGCCGCATCGCTGTCGAGGCGGCGGTTGCGTTCGACTGGACCGTTTCGGGTGCCGCCTGGTCCTTGGCGCTGGGTGCGCAGCCAGTCGCGAAGCGCGGGCAGGCTGTAGTGCTCGCTGTGGGCGGTGTCGTGCAGCAGTTGGGTGAGGTGGGCCATATCGGTCATGTGCCGCTCACCGTCGTGCCAACTGAGCACCCGCCGGGCCATCCCGGCGAGTTGGGCGGCCTCCAGCACCGCGGCGACGCCGCGTTCGCGGGCGTGATCGGCCCACTGGCGGATCGTGTCGGTCACCCGGTTGGTCAGCGAATCACCCTGGGCGGCGAGTTCGTCGGCGGTGTGGCCGAAGAACATCGTGGTGGCCGCGGCGCGCACCAGTCCGGAGCGGTGGGGCTGGTCGAACGCTTCGAGCAGGCACAGCCAGTCGGCGGCGGCGTCGGAGCTGAAGATGTCGGTGTCGCCGGTGTAGACGGCGTGCACACCGGCGGCGCTCAGCGCCTCGAAACACGCTCGGGCGTCCTTGTGTTTCTCGACGATCACCGCGATGTCGCGGGCCTGCAGCGGCTTTCCGTCGTAGCTGGCGTCGCTTGCGAGCAGTGTCGCGATGTCGGCGGCCAGATCCTGGGCGATGTACGGACGCAGGCGGTCCATCTTGACGGTCTGCGTGCCGCGCAGCCCGAATGTGCCGCGGCTGACCACCCGCAGCCGGAACGGCTCGTTGCGGTGGGCGCCCTGCAGCCGGTGTCCGCGGTGGTGGGCGTCGACCCGGTGGACGACGATGCGCGGGTCACCGAGCTGGGCGTCGAGCAGCACGTGTTGTAGCCGTTCGACCAGCACGCCGTCACTGCGCCAGTTCGTGCCCAGAGTGCACCGCTCGCCGGCGGTTTCGGCGGCGTTCAGATAGGTGACGATGTCGCCGCCGCGGAACGCGTAGATGGCCTGCTTCGGGTCGCCGATCAGGATCACCGTCGACCGGCCGCTGAATGCGCGGTCGATCACCTGCCACTGCACCGGATCGGTGTCCTGGAACTCGTCGACCATCACGATCGACCACCGCTGCTGCATCCGCGACCGCGCCGGGGAGTCGGCGGCTTCGAGCGCCGTGGCGAGCCGGCTCAGCAGATCGTCGTAGCCCAGGATGCCGAGGCTGCGTTTGCGGCTCTCCAGCTCGCCGCACACCGTGCGCGCGAATGCGACGCGGATGGCGGCCTCGGAGTCCGGGGCCGGATTATGCGGCCGCAGTTCCGCGCTCGGATTGTTGACCACCTCGCGCGCCACCTTCAGCGCCTGTGCGCGGGTGATCACCGGGTTCTCCCGCTCGTTGCCGAACATGCGCAGATAGCAGTCGTCGACGATGTCGGCGATCACGTCGTCGAGGCTCTCCACCAGGGTGACCCCGGCGTCGGTGTCACCCGCCACCCCGAGCGATTTGAGGACCAGCTGGCAGAACTGGTGGGTGGTGGCGATGGTGGCGGCGTCGAAGTCCGCCAGCGCGTCACGCAGGCGCTGTCTGCGCGCCGCGCGTTCGCCGGCATTTCCGTCGAGCAGATGAGTGATCAGCTCGTTGTCCCCGGCGGCCGCCGGACGGTCGAACGCCACCATCGCGTCGAGAAGTTGACACCGGACCCGTTCGCGCAGTTCCTGACTCGCGGCGCGGCCGAAAGTGATGAGCAACATCTGGTCGAGTGTCGCGACGCCCTCGGCCACGTAGCGCGTCACCAGCCCGGCGAGTGCGAAGGTCTTCCCGGTGCCGGCACTGGCCTCGAGCACCGTGGTGGTGCGCGGCGCCGGCAGCGGGCCGAGCAGGTCGAACGGCCTCATGGGCCCGCACCGGCCTCGGCGCGCAGCAGCGGAGACCACAGCCGGGTGGCGTAGTCGTCGAGGCCCGCCTCGACGAGGGTGTCCAGCGCCGCGCCGAGACCCCAGACCCGCGCGTGCGCCGGATCCTCGTTCTCGCCGGGGTACCGACCGGAGTCCCACCGGTATCTGGCCGCACTGCGTGGGTCTTCGTTCTCCTCTCGCGCAGCAGCCCAGGCGTAGGACGTCTTCAACGGCAGCGGAACGGGTTGACGTCGGCCCGCGTCGTAGATCGCTACCAGATCGCCCAGCAGGTCGTCGGCGGACTCGGCCGGGCGGCCGAGCTGACGCTGCAGCGGCGCGTCGCCGCGGCGTGGCCGGCCGATGCACACGGCGGTCCAGTCTTGACGCGGGCGCTGAGCGGTCAACGCCAGCAACCGGATCCACGACTCCAGCAGGTGCTTGCCGTCGAGTTTGGAGTAGGTGACCGACACCATCCGGTCGCCGTAGACCCGCGGCACGGTGCCGGTAACGCGGCGGCCACCGCCGACGTCGATGTCGACGTCGTAGGCGTGCGGGGCCGTCGTGCGGTGAGCACGTGCCGCGGTGGCGAGCCCTTCTGCGCTGACGCGCAATTGCTGGGCCTGGCGCCACCCGAGGCGGCCGGGCGGCAGGGTGCCGCGCCGCCACTCGGCCTGCTGGGCATCCTCGGGCGCCATACCGCGCAGCATGTCGTCGAGCATGCGGTCGCCGACCTTCCACTGCGCCAGGGCGTCGATCTCGACGGGCATCGCATCGTCGACGCCGTCGACGTCCCAGGGCAGCGTGTAGTCCAGCGCCCGGAAGAAGCCTTTGACCGGATCCCGGAAGAAGCCGATCAGATCGTCGAGTACGACGTCGTCGGGCGGCGGCGGGGGCAGGGGTGTGGCGAGCAGTTGCGGCCGGGCGCTGCGCCGTCCGGTCGCGGTCTTGGCCGCGACGAGGGTGGTGGTGTCGAAGGTGAAGGACTGACCGGGGACACCGAGATCTCCGGGCGTCACGTTGCGGACGTCGAAGGGCTGCAACGGATGTTCCACGACGGGTAGTCGCTCGCCGGTGGTGGCCTCGAGCGCGTCGAGCAGTTCGACGAGCGGCACGGCCGGCGGCCTGCGCTGGCCGGAATACTCGTTGGCGCCGGTGTAGGTGATGACGAGCTTCTCGGTGGCCGCGCCGATCGCGTCGAGCAGCAGTTGGCGGTCCTCCGAGCGGATGTCGCGTTCGCCGGTCATCGGGTCCCGGGCCAGGGCGTCGTCGCCGTCGACCACACCCAGGCGGGGGAACACGCCGTCGTCCAGACCGATCAGGCACACGACCCGGTGCGGCACCGAGCGCATCGGCACCATCGTGCACACCGTCAGGGTGCCGGTGCGGAAGTTGGCCCGGGTGGGGCGGCCGGCGAGGTGGCGGTCGAGCAGTGCCCGCACGTCCGACAGCCGCAGCGGGGTGCCCCGTAGCGCGCCGGCCTTGACCAGCACGTCGGCGAATTCGCGCTCGACCTGGCTGGTCTGCCAGGCGTCGTCGTCGGCCACCGCGGCCAGCAGCATGACACCCTCGGTCAGGGCGGTCAGCCATTGCGCGAGCGGTCTTGTGCCCGTGAGCCTTTCGACGCACGTGTGCAGGCGGTCGACGTATTCGGCGAGGCGGCCCGCGAGCTCCACGCGATCACTGCCGACATCGTCGAGGGGAAGGGTGGTGTCGAGCCAGGCGTGCGCGTCATCGGACATCGCCACCCCGGCGAGCACCCGGTCGATTCCGAAGCGCCACGTGTTCTGGACGAAGCCCACGCCGTAGGGCTCGCGGTGGGCGGGGTCGAACCCCCACCGGACGTTGGCCTCGCGCACCCAGTCGCTGATGGCGTCGAGGTCGTCGTCGCTGAACCCGAACCGGGCCCGTACCGGTGGCGCCTCGGCGAGGTTGAGCACCTCACTGGCGGTGGCGCGGCCGCCGGCCAGGGTGAGCAGCTGGCCGGCCACCGCGAGCAGCGGATTGGTCTGGGTGAGCGCACGATCGGCGAGTTTGACCCGTAGCCGGTGGGCCGGATGGGCGCCGTCGACGATGTCGCCGAGCCCGAAGCCCGCGACGATCAACGGCGCATAGGTCTCGATGTCGGGGCACATGACCAGGATGTCGCGGGGTTCGAGTGTCGGGTCGTCGGCGAGCAGTCCGAGCAGTACCTCGCGCAGCACATCGATCTGACGGGCGGCGCCATGGCAGCTGTGCACCTGCACGGAGCGGTCCGCGGCGTCGAGGGTCCGGCCTTCCGGGCGCACCGCGTCGGCCGCGATGTCGGACTGCAACCAGCCGAGCAGGGTGTCGGGATGAGTTGGGTCACCGAGGTATTCGTCGGTCTGCGGGTCGGTGGGCAGGCTGCGCTGGAGCTCCCGCAGATCGCGGCCCAGCGTCGCGAGCAACGGGTGGGTGACGTCACGATGGCTGGTGTCGGCTCGGCGGGGGATCGGGGTGAGGGTGTGCCGCAGCGACGACCACAGCGGATCGCTCGGATGCGGCAGCCACAGGTGCAGATCGTGATGGGTGGCCAGCGCCTCGAGTAGTTCGATCTCGGTGACCGGAAGCCGGGTGTGGCCGAACAGCGACAGCCGTGCCGGCAGGTCGGCGGGGGCCGAGCGCAGCCGGGCCAGGACGTCGGCATGCCGGACGTGCGGGGGATCGGCGGAGATGTGGCCGACGAGGGCGCGCCACAGGTGCGGCTGCCAGTGCAGGTCGGCGTCCAGGCCGTCGGCGTCGCCGGCGAGCCAGTCCACGAGCAGCTGCGGACGCTGCCGGGCATAGGAGGCGAACAGGCCGGCCAGGCGACGCGCGACGGCGTACCGGCGGCCCTGGCGGAGCTCGCGTTCATCGCCGTGCTCGAAGTGGCCCAGATGGGTGGCCAGGGTCGCGGCCCAGGGCTGGTCGAGGCTGTCGTCGATCACCGCGAGCAGCGGCCAGACCAGGGCGTCGGGCGCCCATGGGTCGTCGTCGGCGGTGCCGCTGAGCTCACTGATCAGCGAACGCGGATTGCGGAAGACGACGCCGGCGCAGACGCCGTCCTGGCCGGCGTCCGCTCCGAGTACGTGAGAGAGCCGCTGGCTCAGCCACCGCTCGACACCCTTGGCCGGGACGATGACGAGTTCTTCGGCGAACGGGTCGTCGAGGGGACGGCTGAGCAGGGCGCCAAGGCCGTCAGCCAGCAGATCGGTGCGCTCGGCCCGGTGGAGGTGCAGCGGCATCGACTCAAACGATAGAGCGCAGCTCCGACAATCTGGTGCGAGTCTGGGTTCGGGCTCGCCAGTGACGCCGGCCGCAGCCGTGGCTTGACCCTCTCCCGAGGGGAGACCCGACGGTGGAGACATGACAGATGACAACGAACAAAACACACCGTTCGAACGGCTGCCCCAGGTGGTGCAGGCCTACCTCACCACGCATCAGTCCGGGGACGACGCGGCGGCGCTCGAAACGTTCACCGCCGATGCCGTGGTGATCGACGAGGGCCACACGTACCGCGGAACTCAGGAGATCGCGGACTGGATGGGCAAGGCGGCCGGCGAGTACACCTATACGACCGACTTCGTCGGCGCGACCACGACCGACGCAGCGTCGGTCGACGTGCTGCAGCATCTCGAAGGGGACTTCCCCGGCGGCGAAGCCGACCTGCACTTCCGGTTCAGCCTGGACGGTGCGCTGATCGCCCGGCTGGTGATCGAGCCGTGACGATGACAACGCGCACCTGGTTCATCACCGGTGGCACACCCGGTGGATTCGGTATGGCGTTCGCCGAGGCCGCGCTGGATGTCGGGGACCGCGTGGTGCTCACCGCGCGGCGCCCGGCCGAACTCGACGAATGGTCGCAGCCCTACGGCGAGCGTGTGCTCGTGCTTCCGCTCGACGTCACCGACGCGGCTCAGGTACAGGAGGCGGTACGCGCGGCCGAGGAGCGGTTCGGCGGCATCGATGTTCTCGTCAACAACGCGGGCCGCGGATGGTACGGCTCGATCGAGGGAATGGACGAGTCTCAGATCCGAAACATGTTCGAGCTGAACTTCTTCGCTGTCCTCTCGGTCCTGCGGGCGGCACTGCCGGGCATGCGCGCCAGGGGTAGCGGGTGGATCGTCAACATGTCATCGGTGGCGGGGCTGCACGGCACGACCGGCTTTGGGTATTACAGCGCGACCAAGTTCGCGATCGAGGCCGTCACCGAGGTGCTCCGCGATGAGGTGACCGGGCTGGGAATCAACGTCATGGCAGTCGAGCCGGGAGCATTCCGCACCCGCGCGTATGCCGGATTCGCCGACGAGACGGTTGACGAACCCGTCGACGTCTACCGGCCGATGCTGGAGCAGGTGCGCGACGCGATGGTCGCTCAGGACGGCGCCCAACCCGGTGACCCGCATCGCGGCGCGCGCGCGGTGATCGCGGCGATGGCGCAGGACCCGCCGCCGCGTCGGCTGGTGCTCGGTGGCGCCGGATTCGACGTGGTCGTCGGGGCGTTCGAGGAGTCCCTGGCCGAGATCCGTCGGCACGAGGCGCTGTCCCGTGACGCCGACTTTCCGCCCAACAACAGGTGAACATTCAGAAATGGTCTGTCTTTTCGCTCAGTATGCAATATATTGCACTTCGACACACCCTCCCCGAAAGGCCCGATGATGTTGAAGACTGTCCTCGTCACGATGACGGCGGGTATGACGCTCGCCGCACTCACCGCCGGTTGCGGTGGCGCCTCCGCCGAGCAGCCGGCACCGGCGGCGAAGCCCACCGTGGTGCTGATCCACGGCGCGTTCGCCGACTCGTCCAGTTGGAATGGGGTCATCAAAATCCTTGAGGCGGAAGGGTATCCGGTGATTGCCGCCGCCAACCCACTGCGTGGCCTGCGGAGCGACGCCGAGTACGTCAGGAGTGTCCTCGACAGCGTGACCGGCCCGGTGGTGGTGGCAGGTCACTCGTACGGCGGGTCGGTGATGAGCGAGGCGGCCGACGGCCAGGCCAACGTCAAGGCGCTGGTGTACATCGCCAGCTTCATCCTGGAGAACGGGGAGAGCACTGGTGAGCTGGCGGCCAAGTTCCCCGGTGCGCAGCTCGGCCCCGCCCTCGACACCGTTCCGTTCGCACTTCCCGGCGGCGGCACGGGCGACGATCTCTACATCAAGCAGGACGAGTTCCGCAGTGTGTTCGCCGCTGATGTTCCCGAAGACGTCGCGAGTCTGATGGCGGCCACGCAGCGGCCGATCACCTCGGCCGCGCTCGAGGAGCCGGCCTCGAAAACCGCATGGAAGACGATCCCGTCCTGGAACATGATCACCACCGAGGATCTCGCTATCCCCGCCGAATCGATGCGGTTCATGGGGGAGCGGGCGAACTCGCACAACGTCGAGATCAAGGCCTCCCACGCGGTCACCGTGTCCCAGCCCGACGCCGTCGCGAATCTCATCGGCGAGGCGGCGGGGTCGGTCACCTCCTGATCATGGGCCGACAGCCGGGGCGACGGGAAAGACCGGCCAGCCGATCTCGGTGCGCCAGCGGGCCGGATCCACGGTGTCGCGCGGGCCTACCCGGTAGGTCTCGTGGATCGGTCCGTCGACGGCGAGTGCATGTGAGACCACCCAGCTACCGAGACGGCCGTAGGTGACGTCGATGTCGTCGTGTGGTCCGGCGTGAACGGCGACGGCGATGTCGGCCTGCGGCAGTTCGATGACCTCGATGCGGCCGGACCGGCGCGGCGCGCGCACCGGCCGGAAGACGGTCATCGCCCCGGCGCCGTGGGTGAACAGCTCGTTGGCGTAGTGCCCGCCGGGCGGACCTGTGCGTTCGCCCGGCGGGAAGGCCGCATCCAGTTCCGTCATCGCGGAGTCGTACCAGGAAAGGGAATCGTCTTGTCGCACTTGTCCGCTGATGGCGGCGACGGTGCGGGCCGGGACCGAGCGCAGTTCCACGTCGATCTCTGCGTCGTCGGGTCGCAGCAGCCGGCGCAGCGATACGACCGCGGCGCGGGTGCGCGCCAGCTCGGACTCCAACCGCTGCAGGTGGCCGGCGATCACTTCGGCTCGCTGGTGGGGATCGTCGGTGGCCAGGATGGAACCGACCTCGGCCAGCGGCACGTCGAGCTGCCGAAGCCGATGGATGACCTGCGCGGTCGGGATCTGGCCGGGCAGGTAGTACCGGTAGCCGGTGAACGGGTCCACCCGCGCCGGCTCGAGCAGACCGGCCTCGTGGTAGCGGCGCAGCGTGCGCACGCTCAGGTGCGTCAGCGTGGCGAATTCACCGATGGTCAGTCCGGAGCGCATGACGTCAGTCTGCATCGGGACCGGCCCTTTCTCTGCCAACGCGTGCACTCTCCTCATTCGTAATATGCGAAATATTGCCCACGAACACGATAGCGATAGGTATCTCATGCGATTCAAGAACGACCGGTACGACCACATCGTGATCGGGGCCGGCTCGGCCGGGTGTGCGCTCGCGTCCAGGCTGTCCGAGGACCGGGACACCCGCGTGCTGCTTCTCGAATCCGGTCGAGAGGACAACAGGCCCGAGATCGCGGTGCCGCCCGCGTGGCCGACCCTGTGGGGTACGGAGGTTGACTACTCGTACGCGACGGTCTCGCAGTCGGGCACCGAGGGGCTGTCCCACGATTGGCCCCGGGGTCACACCCTCGGCGGCAGCAGCAGCATCAACGCAATGGTGTTCCTGCGCGGACATCCCAGCGACTTCGACGGGTGGGCCAAAGCCGGTTGTGTGGGTTGGGATTACGACTCTGTGCTGCCGTACTTCCGGCGTATGGAGACGGTCCCCGGCGGGGATCCGGACTACCGCGGCACCGACGGGCCGATGTTCCCGGCGCCCGCATCGGCGGACGCGGCGAATCCGCTGTCGCAGGTCTTCCTCGACGGTGCGGTCGCGGCCGGTTTCGACGTGACCGATGACTTCAACGGCCACAGCGCCGAAGGTGCGGGCTGGCACGACCTGTCGATCTCGGACGGCGCGCGGCAGAGCACCGCAGCGGCGTACCTGCACCCGATCCGCGAGCAGCGGCCCAACCTCACCGTCGTGACCGGGGCGCGGGTCCGCAAGCTGCATATCAGCGGCAACCGTTGCAGCGGAGTCGAGTTCGTGCGTGATGGTGAGCTCGTCACCGCATCCGCCGACTGCGACGTGGTGGTCAGCGCGGGAGCGGTGGACACGCCTCGGTTGCTGCTGTTGTCGGGCATCGGGCCGGCAGCCGAACTGGAGGCCGCAGGGGTCGACGTCCTGAACGATCTGCCCGGGGTGGGCCGCAATCTGCACGACCACCCGCTGTGTCCGGTGATCTACGAAGCGACGCAGCCGATTCCGGCGGGCCAGACCAACCACGCCGAGGCGTCGGCGCTGTGGCGCAGCGACGCGTCGCTTGCCGGGCCGGACATGCAACTGATGTTCATCCACGTGCCGTTTCATCCTGGGCACCTGAGCGCTCCCAGGAACAGCTTCACCCTCGCGGTCGCCACGGTGCCCGAGTCACGTGGCTCGATCCGCCTCGCCGGACCGGATGCGGACACGCCGCCCCTGATCGACCCGAACTATCTCGGAACCGAATCCGACGTACGCCGCATGCTGGACGGGTTGGCGGTGGCACGGGAGATCGCGGCCAGGGCGCCGTTCGATCCGTGGCGCGGTCGCGAGGTGCTGCCCGGCCCGGAAGCCGCCGACGAGGCCGCACTGCGGTCCTATCTCGCCCGGGCCACCAGCACGTACTACCACCCGGTCGGAAGCTGCGCCATGGGAACCGGACCCGACGCGGTCGTCGACCCGGATCTGCGGGTGCGGGGTATGTCAGGTCTGCGGGTGGCCGACGCATCGGTCATGCCGAAGATCCCGCCCGTCAACACCAATGCCGCGGCGATCATGATCGGTGAGAAGGCCGCCGACCTCATTCGTCAGTCCGTCGGCTGAGCAATGTCTCATGGCAATGCTGACTTCACGCGGTGCGATCACCGACGCGAATTCGCTGGTCCTGCCTATGATATTTTGCATGCCGGTTCCAGCTGAGCGCGGAAAACACAAGCGCTCCCTGCTGAGGGAGCAGGCCTACGTCTCTCTTCGCGACGCCATCATCGACGGCACGCTCGCGCCGGGAGAGCGGCTGCGCGATCCCGATCTGGAGGCATGGCTGGGAGTCAGCCGCACGCCGATCCGCGAGGCCCTCAACCGCCTGGAGGCCGCCGGTCTGGTGCACACCGAACCCGGCCGGCTCACGGTGGTCTCGACCATCGACGCGAAGGCTGCCGTCAACGCCCAGAACGTCGCCGCGGCCATGCACGCCCTGGCTGTTCGCACCGCTGTGCCGCTTCTGGCTCGTGAGGACCTGGAGGCCATGACGCGGGCCAACCAGGAGTTCGCCGCCGCATTGTCGTCCGGCGATGTCGCCGCAGCCATCCGCAGCGACGACGACTTCCATCGCGTCGCCGTCGATGCCAGTGGCAACGACGTCATCGCGCAGGTGCTGGAACAGGTCACGCCGCTGCTCAGGAGGCTCGAGCACCTCCGCTTCTCGTCCCTGTCCGGCCGGGAGTCGATCGCACAGCATGACGAGATCATCGAACTGTGCCGCCGGGGTGACGCCGACGCTGCCGCGGATGCGGCGCAACGTAATTGGCAGACGCTGTCCGTGCTGGCCGGCCAAGACGGCATCGAGGCCTGACAGCCCGTACTACACCTGGGCAGGCAGCGGTCCGGCCATTGTCGACGGCCGGCACAGCAGGGATACGACCACCACCGACATCGCCGCGACGACGAAAGCGGCGTAGACACTGAAGACGTCGGCCGCGCCGCCCAGCACGGCCGCCGCGATCGGCCGCGAACCCAGGAAACCGACCAGCCACAGCGCCATGATGCGGCCGCGCAGTTCCTCCGGCGCCCGCTCCTGCACGACCGTGCTCAATCCCGTCATCGCCCAGCCGAAGCCCAGGCCGGCGAGCGTGAAGCCGGCCATCGCCACCGCCGTCACCGTGCCGAGTGCCAGCACACCGCAGCCGGCGGCGAGCAGCCACAGCCCGATGAACGACACCCACTGCGAGGCGACCCGACCGCGCATCAGTGCCAGCGCGGCCATACCCACCGCCGCCCCGATGCCGAACAGCGCGGACAGCAGACCGACCAGGCTGGTGCCGCCGCCGAGCGCATCGGCCATCGACGGCGTCAGCGTGATCGAGGGATCCGCGGCGAAGCCGACCGTGGTCACCGCGAGCAGCGCGAGGAACAACGGCTTGTCCCGCCAGACGTAGCGCACCGCCGCCCGCACCCGGTAGTCCGCACCCTCGCGGCGCGCGGGGGGAGCGGGGAAGTGCACGACGAGCAGGAACACCGCGAACACGACGTGCAGCGCCGCACTGACCGCGAAACCCTCGGCGAAGCCGAGATGCGCGGCGAGGTACGCGCCGATCGGCGGGCCCAGGATGCGGCCGATCGTCATCGGGATGCTGTTGAGCGCCATGGCCGTCGACAGTTCGCCCTCGCGAATGAGGTTCGGCACGATCGACTGCATCGCCGGGCCGCCCACCACGAACCCGATGCCCACGAGCAGCGTTCCGGCCAGTACCGCCGCCGCGGCCTGTTCTTCGGAGATCGCCAGCCACACCGCGATCGAGCCGGAACCGGCCACGCACAGCACGCGGCCCATCAGGATCTGGCGGGCCGGATTCCCGGTGTCGGCCCATTTGCCGCTGGTGGGGGCCAGGATCAGCTGCGGTGCGAACTGGACGACGCCGACCATGCCGACCATCAGGGCAGAGCGCGTCGCGTCGTACATGACGATCGCCGCCACGATGCCGTGGGTCCACACAGCCACGACGGAGAACATCTTGCCCCAGAACAGGGCGCCGAACACTGGGTCGAACATCAACCCCATCGCCCCGCGCGCCTGCGGAGGAGCCGTGGTCTGTGCCGTCATGCGCCCACACCCGACCCGAGGCTCGCCTCACACGGGGTCAGCAACTCCTGAGGACGCTGACAGAGAGGCACCAATAATGCATAGCACATGCATATATTGCCGATCTAATTGTGCGGCTCAGACCTCGAGCGTCTCCCAGACGCGGTTGGAGCGTGCGGTGGTGAGCCGGTAGTCGGTGACTCGGATGTCGAACAGCCGGGCGCCGAGATCGCGGGCGGCCGCGACCGGGTTGCCCGGATCGCGGACTATCTCACCGCGACTGTTCGCGTTGCCGATCACCACACCGGCCAGGGACTGATCGAGGTACCGGGTGAGCTCCTGGAACTGCGCGATCACACCCGACGTGGCGCCGACGTAGCTCTCTTCGCAGGAGATCAGCACGCCGACCGTCTTACCCGTGATGCCGGCGACCACCTCGGCTTGCTGGGGAGCGCTGTTGGCGGTGTAGCAGAACAGCCGGTCGAACACCGACTTCAACCGCGCCGGCATCCCGTAGAAGTACAGCGGCATGGCGTAGATGATGCCGTCGGCGGGCAGCATCTTCTCGAGCAGCATCGTCTCGTACCGGTCATCGAGCGAACAGCGTCCATCGCTCAACCGGCATCGACGGCAGTTGTCCAACATCTGCGTGACGAAGTCGCTGAGGAAGATGTGCTCGACCTCGTGGCCCGCGGCTTGCGCTCCCGCCATGGCTGCTTCGGCCAGTACGTGGGAGTTTCCGTCCTCGCGCGGGCTTGCGCTGATCACCAGAACTTTCACGCTGTGCTTCCTGTCGTCGTCGGTGGATCGGTGGTCGTTGATTCGCGTAGGGCGACGCGGGTCGGGATGAGTAGCCGCGACGTGTCCAGCGGTGGCAGATCGTTCCCCGGTTCCGTGCGGGCGATGAGCTCGGTGACACATTCGATCGCCTGGGCACCGATATCGCGTGGGTGCAGGTACACGGCGGTGACCGGCGGATTCGTCACGCGAAGGATCGAGCTGTCGACAGCGCTCGCCAGTGCGAGGTCGCCGGGCACGGACACCCCTGCGGTGCGGGCGGCGTTGAGTAGAGCGACCGCGCATCCGTCGGAGCTGGTGTAGACGGCGTCTGCCGGCTCGGGACCGCTGCGCAACGATTCCAGGGCCGCTGCCATCTCGGAGGCAGATGCGTCCGGCACTGCCACGACGGCAGGTCGCACGGAACGAGCCGCGCACCACTGGCCATAGGCTTCGACGATGTCGCGGATGTATGACCGCGACGTGGTGTCGACGATCAGTGCGGGGCGCGCACAACCCTGGTCGACGAAATGGTCGAGCACCTCGCGGGCTGCTGCTCGATGGTCGTTGTCGACGACGAAACCGGGAGCTCCGGTGGCGATGACCGGCTCACCGGTGGTGACGACGGGATAGGCGCCTGCGAAGGACGTTTGCAGTACCGGTTCGGACCCCTTCGGGTCGACGATGATCATCCCGTCGATGCCGAAACCGCGCATCGACGCCACGTCCACACCGGACGAGACCACGATGAGCGCGTACTTGGCCTCGGCGGCGGCCGCCGCGGCACCGTTCACCAGTTCGAGGAAGTACTCCGACTCCGACGTCGGCACAAGAGCGACACCGTGCCCCGAGGCGCCGTCCAGGTCCGGCATCTGAATGACGAGAATGCGGCTGCGGCGGGTAACCAGCTGTTGTGCATGAGCATTGGCGGTGTAGCCCAGTTGCTCAGCGGCGTCGAGGACGCGCTGGCGCGTCTTGGGGGACACCCGGCCGCGGTCATTGAGCACGTGAGACACCGTGGTCACCGAGACGTTCGCATAGCGCGCGACGTCCTTGATATTTGCCACGTCTCATCCTCGGCTCTGACGATCGCGATTGCGCGTTGTGGCGTGAATCACGAATGGGTCTTGACCCGATCTGGGTCACTGCGTTACGGTTCCATACCAGCATAGCCAAAACGTTTTGTCAACGGGACGCTTGCCCGAAGACGAGTCACCCAACAGGAAGTCGATCCATGCAACCACTGCATTCCACGTATTGCCAAAACCTTTTAGCGGCCGCGTGGGCCGTCGGTTGCGGCGGAGTGGCACAGTGACGAGCCCGACCTCCGAGGCGGTGCTGACCGCCGACGCCAACACTGAAGCCCTCCAGAAGCTGTTCGCCTGCGAACCACGGCTGGTCGCGGTGTCGCGGGCTGCGGACGCGATCCCTGGTATGCGTCAGGACGTGATCCTCACGTCGGGTCCGACGATGCCTTTCGAGCAATACACCGGGGGTCAGCGCGACGCACTCCTCGGCGCGGCCATCTATGAAGGGTTCGCCACGGACCGCGCCTCGGCAGAAGCCGCCTACGCGGCACGGGATCTCACCGTTGCCGGCTGTCAGGAACTGGGCGCCGTCGGATCGCTGGCCGGCGTCACGACGGCCTCCATGCCGGTGGTGGTGGTGGAGGATCCGGACAGCGGAGACCGCGCCTACTGCACCCTCTACGAGGGTGACGCGGTCGACCGCCTCAACTACGGCGTGTACAGCGAGGCGACCCGCGTGAACCTCGACCATCTGCGTGACCATGTCGGCCCGGCGCTCGACCGTGCGGTCCGGCGGCGCGGTGGCGTCGAACTCAAACCCATCATCCAGCGGGCGCTGACAATGGGCGACGAGCTGCACAGCCGAAACACCGCGGCGACAACGCTGTTCGCGCGCTCGCTCCTCGGTGCCATCGCCGAGGCGCCCGCCGACGATGCCCGGGTCCTGGCCGCTTACCTGTCCGAGGGCGACTACTTCTTCCTCCGCCTCGCCATGGCCGCGGCCAAGGTGATGGCGAACACCATGCGGGGCACTCCCGGGTCGAGTGTCGTCACGGCAATGGCGTTCTCCTGCCGAGAGTTCGGCATTCAGGTCGCCGGCACCGGCGACCGCTGGTTCACCGGACCCCTTCCGACGTTCGAGGCGACGAAGCTCTTCCCCGGCTTCACCGAGGATGACATGCAGTTCATGGGCGGCGAGAGCGTCATCACCGAAGTCGTGGGACTCGGTGGAGTTGCGCAGGCCGCGGCACTCCCGCTGCAGCGCTCCAGCGGCGGCAACGCCGCAGCGATGATCGCCCGAACCGAACAGATGTACTCCATCTGTGCCGGAAGCCACCCGGACCTCCGGATCCCCGCCCTGGACTACCGGGGCACTCCGGTGGGCTTCGACGTGCGGGCGGTCGTCGAGACGGGGATCACGCCGGTTCTCGATATCGGAATCGCCGGAGTCGGAGGCGGACAGATCGGTGGAGGCGTCGCACGGGCGCCGCTCGAGCCGTTCCGACTGGCCGCCGAGGCGCTGGCCGACCAGCCGTAGTCACCCCAGGGGCGGATTCGCCGGCGCACGGCCGCGCGGTCGTCCGAAATCGACAAGGAGAAAGTGCATGACGGACACCATATTCGAGCGAAACGACACGCTGTACAGCCTCGACCCGGAGCATTCTCGGGTGGCCAAGGAACTGTCAGCGCAGGGCGTGAAGTACGCGATGGCGAACTGGATCGACGTGCTGGGCCGGCCCAAGTCCAAGATCGTTCCGATGACCCACTTCGCTGACCTGGTCGCGGGGGCGGAACGCTACACACCTCGCGGTTTCGGGGGTATCGGAAGCATGAATCCCACGGAGGACGAGGTGGTCGGCGTGCCTGACCTGTCCACCTTGAAAGTCCTGCCATGGGACCGGCGCTACGCCTGGATGGTCGCCGATATGAGCTTCGGCGGCCGCGAACCGTTCGCCCTCTGCCCACGCAACGCGCTGCGCTCCCAGGTTGAGGCGGCGGCCGAACTGGGGTACTCGGTACACCTGGGCGTCGAGCCGGAGTTCTACGTCTTCAAGCCCGAGTCCCTCGAAGGTGGGCGCGACCGCCTCGTGCCGATCGCGGCCAGCGGATCACTCAAGCCGTCTCCTGCCTACGACGTCGAGGCCACGCTCGACGCCTCGGAGTTCTTCGACAAGTTGGTCGGGTACTTGAGCGAACTGGACTTCGGTGTCTACGCTTTCGGGCACGAAGGCGGCGACGGGCAGTACGAGCTCAGTATCGGTCATGCGCCGGTGCTCGAGATGGCCGATCGGATGACACTGTTCCGCTTCGCGGTCAAGCAGATCGCGAAGGAATGCGGATTGCTGGCCACCTTCATGCCCAAGCCGTATGCGAGCATGTGGGGCTCGGGCGCACATCTGAACATGAGCCTGGTGGACATCGCGACGGGCCGCAATGCTTTCCGCGGCGACACTGCTGGGGAGTGGACGCAGACCACCTACCAGTTCATCGCAGGTGTGCTCAAACACGCGCCGGCATTCACCGCCCTGGGGAATCCGACGACGAACTCCTACCGCCGGCTGACCCCACGCCTGGCCGACGGCCAGATCTCCTGGGCGCCAACGCGTGTGAGTTACGGGTCGAACAACAGGTCGTGCACTGTGCGGCTTCCGCAGAACCGGCCCTGCATCGAGTACCGGGCCGCTGACAGCGCTGCGAACTACTACTTCGCTTCGGCGTTGATGATCGCTGCGGGTCTGGAAGGTGTTCGCGAAGGCCTCGATCCGGGTCAGCCACTCGAGGAGGCGTCGCACTACTCGGACGCTCCGGTGCTCCCGCGGACGCTGCTCGAGGCGATCGAAGCCTTCCAGGCGGACCCGTTGGTGCACAAGACGTTCGCCCCGGCATTCGTGCGTGAATACACCGAAATGAAACTCAAGGAGTGGGAATCCGACCACCTGCTCGTCTCCGACGATGAGCGCCGGAAGTATCTGCTGGAGCTATGACGGTCGTCGGCGTTGTTTGTGCACTCGGTACCGACGGCTTCCTGATCAGCCACCGGAACTACATCGACGCGGTGGTCAGGGCGGGAGGCCTACCTGTCCTGATCCCCGCGACGCTGGATCCGGACCATGCGCTGAAGCTCGCCGCCCGGATCGACTCGTTGTTGTTGCTGAGCGGCGGGGACATTCATCCCCGCCGCTACGGCGACCGGCGACGCGCCACCCTCTACGGCGTCGACGAACGTCGGGACGAAGTCGAACTGGCGGTACTCGACCTGGCGAAGCGTCGGGGGATCAAGACATTCGGCGTGTGCCGAGGCGCGCAGCTGCTCGCCGTCGCGCACGGCGGTCGACTGCACCAGGACCTGGTGGCCTACGGCGTGCGAAAGCACATGGAGGACACCGTCGACGGAGGTTACGCCTCGATCCGCCATCCCATCGAAATCAAGGAGGGAACGGTCGCGAGCTCCCTTTTCCCCAAACTGGCAAAGGTCAATTCGCAACACCACCAGGCGATATCAGACAGTGGGTCGCTGTTGGCGACCGCGTGGAGCCCAGACGGAGTTGTCGAAGCCGTCGAGGGCGAGAACTGCTTCGGCGTCCAGTGGCACCCCGAGCTGATGTACAACGACAACCCCGACCACCTCAGGCCATTCGAATGGCTGATCCGAAAGTGACGAACCGCATGGAAGACAAAGGCGTCGAGACTGCGATCAAGGACCGCTTCTTTCAGGTAGAGCGGCACGGCATCGAATACATTCCCGAAGACGAGCGCCGATCACGGCCGAGCAATCTGTACGTGCTGTTGCTCGGCGGGAGTATGACGTTCGGACTCTTCATCATCGGCTGGTATCCGATCGCCTTCGGCCTGGGCTGGTGGTCCTCGGCGACCGCCATCATCTTCGGCTCCGCGGTCGGTGCGGTGTTCCTCGGGTTGTCCGGGCTCATGGGCCCGCACTCGGGAACCAACAACCCGGTCTCCAGCGGTGCCTACCTCGGCGTCGCCGGCCGACTGATCGGCTCCCTACTGGAAGGCACGGCGAGCCTCGCGTTCGCGGCGATCTCCATCTGGACGGGCGGAGACGCGCTCGCCGCCGCCCTCATCCGATACTTCGACATGGGAGACAACGAGGCAGTGCGGCTGACGGCCTACGGAATCCTGAGCGTCATCGTCACGGTCATCTCCGTCTACGGCCACCACATCATGATGCGTTCACTGCGATTCATCCTGCCGACCGCGGGCCTGTGCATGGTGATCGGATTGTTCGTGTACGGCGGTGACTTCGACGCTTCCTACCAGGGCACCGGCAGCTACGCATTCGGCTCACATCTGACCACCTGGCTCATCGCCGCCCTGCTGTGCGCGGCAACCGTGTCGTCGTACGCGGCCTACTCCGGAGACTGGACCCGGCACATCTCGCCCAAGAGCTTCTCGGATCGCCGAATCGTGTTCACCCTCTTCATGGGCGGCATCTTCGGAATGGGCGTCTGCTTTCTGTGGGGCGCTTACACGTCGGCTGCGGCGTTCAATGCGATGGCCGCAGATGCGGACACCCCGTTCGTGTTCGGGATCGTCGAAGTGGTCCCGATGTGGTTCATCCCGTTCCTGCTGTATCTCGGCCTGGCTTCGGGCACCACGCAGGCCGTCATCAACACGTACGGCACGGGCCTGGACACCAGTGCGATCATCCCGCGGTTCAATCGCATCCAGGCGACCCTGCTGGCCTGCGGCCTGGCGGCGGCGCTCGTCTACATCGGGCACTTCTACGACAAGATCGAAAGCGGAATGGCGGTCTACCTGCAGCTGCTGGTCTGCTTCTCCATTCCGTGGGTGGTGATCACCGTCTACGGCCACATCAAGCGGCGGGGCTACTACAACGTCGACGACCTCCAGGTTTTCAACCGACGCGAGCGCGGCGGCATCTACTGGTACTGGCACGGGCTCAATCTCCGCACGTTCGGCCTGTGGGTGGTCGCGGCGGGAGTCGGCATGTTGTTCTCGGTGAATGACGCCTACACCGGAGCGCTGGTGCCCTACATGGGTGGTATCGACGGTGGCTTGATCGCCTCGGGTCTCATCGCCCTCATCGGCTGTCTGATCATCCACCGGTTCTGGCCGGACAGGCCGGAGGTCTACGGACCGGTGGTGGCGGTTCGGCCGGCGAATGAGACGGAGCCGGTGCCGGCTGCGGTCGTCGAGCCGGGCTGACCCTCGATTCTGACGGCTACCTGCAGCAGGAATAGTCCCTCCTGCTGCGGGTATTCACCGCCCGTGCGGACGTCAGGGTTGATCGCCGTCGGCAGCGGGCCTGCCGGGCTCAGCGCGGCTGCGGCCTTTCGGGCGCACCACCCGAAGCTGCCCGTCCAGATCCTGACCGCCGACCCGGCCATGCCGTACGCCAAGCCGCCGCTGAGCAAGGACTTCCTCTGCGGCCGCGGCGCTGCGGTCGACCTGCATTCGCCGGAGTGGTTCGACAACCGGGGGATCGAGCTGGTCCGCGGGATCACCGTCGATCGCGTCGATGTGGCCGGCCGCGAGGTGGTGACGCGCGGCGGGCGCCGCTATCCGTACTGGCATCTCGTCCTCGCGCCGGGCGCCCGGCCCGTCCCGCTCGCCGTTCCCGGCGCCGAGAACGCCCTGCAGCTACGGTCCCTCGGCGACGCCGTCGCGATACGCATGGCCGCACTGCAGGCCGAATCCGCCGTCGTGATCGGCGGCGGCCTGATCGGGTGCGAAGCCGCGGCATGCCTGGCCGACAGCGGTATCGCCACCACGATGGTCGCCGGCGAACCCGTTCCGCTGCAACGGCGCTTCGGTCTCGACGCGGGGGAGCGCATCGCGAAGCTGCTGTCGGACTGCGGTGTGCGTTTCGTCGGGCCGACCGAGGTGGCCGAGGTCGGCGACGACGGCGTCACCCTCGAAGGCGGCGCCCGCATCGACGGTGAGCTCGTCGTCGCCGCCACCGGCGTGCGCCCGGACGCCCGCCTGGCCGACGCCGCGGGCATCGCCACCGACGGCGGCCGCATCCTCGTCGACCGGCACATGCACACCTCGGCACCCAACGTCTTCGCCGCCGGCGACGTGGCCCTGGCCTACAACGTCACCGCGCGCCGCGCGATCCCGACCGAACACTGGCGCGACGCCGCCGACCAGGGGGAGATAGCAGGGGCGTCGGCGGCCGGCTATCCGAGCGCTTGGGGCGCGGTACCCGGCTTCATCTGCAGCATCGGACAAGTCCGCCTGAAGTACCGCGGCTGGGGTGTGCCCCACGACCGCAGCCACCTCGTCGACCACCGGGACGGCTTCACCGTGCGCTACGAGGCGGGCGGCGAGCTGGTCGGCGTGCTGAGCCTCAACGCCGACGAGGACTACCGCAGGGCCGGCGATCTGCTGCGCGCGACCACTCGCCGGACGGCCTGACTCAGCGTTTCCTGCCAAAACGGCGAGGCGGCGTGCGGTGCGGCGTAGCGTCGGCCCCATCTCTCTAGTTGAGGAGGGGATGCGATGAAAAACGCGCATCACGATCCTGCGGATCATTCCCGAACCTGTCAGCCGCACGCCGGCGAATCGATGATCGACACTCTCTGGTTTCCCGGTCTGCTGTTGATCGCCGTCGGTGTGGTGGGGTTGGCGGCCATCGTGGCCGCCGCCGCCTACGGCCACCCCCAGTGGGTGTTGCCGCTGGCGCTCATCACCGGCGCGGTGGTCACCGCGGGCGGCGGCTTGATCGCGCTGGAACACCGGCGGGTGCTCCGCGTCGAAAGGCTCTGGCAGTCCGAACATCCGGACACCGGACACCGGCACGCGTGAGCTGATCCGCTCGCCCAGTTCTCTTGGGCTGCCGATTCGCGACGCCGGTACTACAGTCTCTCGTACGCCGCGACGAGAGCTGAATTCACGACGATTTGAACTCTCCTGCGGCGTCGAACAGTCCTGAGACACTGCCGTCCGCCCATAAGCGCGTTTATCCCCATGCGCGCATGGCTCTCGTCATGCCCCAGGAGGCTGCGTGTTCCATCCGTCTAATCTGTCGCCCGGTATCGGCATCGCGCTGATGCTGGGTCTGGGCGCCTTCATGTTCGTGGTCGCCTTCACCGTGCGGTCGATGGTGAAGAACACCCACGACTTCGTCATCGCCGACCGCCGCATCGGTTTCGGCTTCGGCGTCGGTTCCGTCATCGCCGTCTGGACGTGGTCCATGGCGGTGATGATGTCCTCGGCGCAGGCCTTCACTTTCGGCATCTCCGGGCTGATCTGGTTCGTCGTCCCCAACGGCCTCGCCGTGATGGTGATGGTGCCGTTCGCGCTGAAGCTGCGCCGTCAGATGCCCGCCGGCTACACCATCGTCGAGTTCATCCGCGAGCGGTTCCAGAACAGGCCGGCGACGACGGTGATGCTGGTGGCGATGCTGCTCGGGTTGCTCGCCGAGATCTTCATCAACCTGTTCGGCGTGGTGCTGGTGACCGGCGTGGTGTTCGGGCTCAACCCCACCGTCGTGCTGATCGTGACGCTGGCGACCGTCACCGTCTACTCGTACTTCGGCGGTCTGTGGACCTCGGCGATCACCGCGACGTTCAACACGCTGCTGATCACCGTGCCCGCCGCGGTGGTCGTGCTCTACGTGCTGGCCAAGGTCGGCGGCCCGGACGTGGTCTTCGGGCGCGTCGACGCGGCCGGACCCAACACCCTCAACGCCTTCGACAGCCAGGCCGCCGCGGCCTTCGGCATCTCGCTGGCGCTCGGCCTGCTCGCCTCGACGATGGCCGACCAGACGTTCTGGCAGAAAGCCTGGGCGCTCAAACCCGCCACCATGGGCCGCACGTTCGTGTGGGCAGGTCTGTGGTTCTACCCGATCCCGATCGCGATGGGTCTGCTCGGGCTGGTGGCGCTGGCGTTCAACCTCGACGTCGAAGACCTGGGCGCCGCAGGACCCGGCGGCGTCGGACCGTACGTGGTGAGCAATCTCGGGCTGCCGCTCATCCTCATCGCGCTCTATGTGCTCATCATCCTCAACGCCTGCTACTCGACAATCGACGGCGCGTTCTCGGCGTTGTCCTCGGTGGTGGCCGTCGACATCCTCAAGCGCGCCAAGCCCGACATCGCACCGAAGTCGTTGTTCCGCTGGACGAAAGCCTCGATCATCATCGCCGGGGTGATCGGCGGGGTCGTGGTCAGTTCGGGGATCGACTACGTCGAACTGGTCAACCTCGTCTACTTCCTCAAGGCGGCGTTGATCATTCCGCTCGGGCTGGCCATCTTCTGGAAGCGCATGACCTCGACGGCGTTCGTGACCAGCCTGCTGCTGGCCATCGCAGTCGGCTACCCCGTCCGCGAATACGTTGGCGAACTACCCGGAATCATCACCCTGGAGGCGATCTCGCTCGTGGCTGCCGTCGGCATCAGCCTGCTGTCCAAACAATCCTTCGACTACGACTCACTGAAATCCCGTCGCGGCGCACTGTCCGCGGACAAGCGCCAGGCCGCCGAGGATCTGGACCCGGTCGCATGACCGCGGCCTGGATCGCCTTCTGGATCGCCGTCGTCGTCGGCGTCGTCGTCTCCGCGGTCTACATCGCCCTCGGGGTGCAGGCGTTCTTCCGGGTCCGAAAGGACGTTCTGGCTTTGGCGGCCAGCGGTGAGACCGCCGATCTCGACACCGCAGCGCTCGAAGCCAACGACGCCGGCTCGTTCAGCTGGAAGGCGCTGGGTGCCGTCGTCGTGTCGACGTCGGTGATCGCGCTGCTGGGCGTCAGCCCCGTGTTCTGGTACGTGCCAGCCGTTCTCGCGATCGGCTCGGCTGTCGCCGTGATCGCCGCGTTCGTGATCGACCGGAGGAGTGTCGCGTGAGCAAGAAGAAGATGCATCTGTTGGGCTTCGTCCAGCACGGTGTGATGAACCATGCGTCCACGATGTGGGCCCATCCTCGGGACAAGGTCGGGTATCACTGGTCGCGTCCGGAGTACTGGCGCGATCTCGGCCGGATCATGGAACGTGGGCTGTTCGACGCGATGTTCATCGCCGACGAGCTCGCCCCGTACACCACCTACAAGGGCAACTCGGATCCGGTGGTGAAGTTCGCCGGTCAGTGTCCGGTGCACGAGCCCGCGAGTGTGGTGCCGATCGTCGGCGCGTTCACCAAGAACCTCGGCATCGGCATCACGCTGTCGACGTCCTTCGTGCCGCCGTACATGATGGCCCGACAGCTGTCGACGCTGGATCACCTGACCGGTGGTCGCGTCGGCTGGAACATCGTCACCTCGTACTCCAAGAGTGAGTTCCAGGCGATGGGCAAGGAGAACCTGACACCGCGCGACAAGCGCTACGAGGTGGTCGAGGAGTACATGCAGCTGCTGTACCAGCTGTGGGACTCCTGGGACGACGACGCGATCGTCTACGACCGGGACAACGGCGTCTTCGCCGATCCCGCCAAGGTGCGGGAGGTCGACTTCCAGGGTGAGTTCTTCCGGTCGAAGGGAAGGCATTTCGTCGCCCCGTCGCCGCAGAAGCGTCCGGTGCTGTGGCAGGCCGGCTCGTCGGATCAGGGCCGCGAATTCGCGGCCAAGCACGCCGAATCGGTGTTCGGCATCTTCCCGACGCCCAAGAGCATGCGTGCCTACGCCGACGACATCCGCACCCGCGCCGACGACAACGGCCGCGATCCGGAGTCGGTCAAGCTGATCTACGGCCTGCAGACGATCATCGACCGCGACAAGGGCCGGGCCAACGACCGCTACGCGGAGTTCGTCGAAAAGGTGCAGATCGAGAGTGCGCTCGGAATACTCTCCGGCCACACCGGTTTCGACTTCTCGACACTCGGGCTGGACGACAACGTGGTGGACGCGGACGTGCAGGGTATCCGCGGCCTGTTCGACGCGATCCTGGAAGCCAAGGACGGCGCGCCGGTGACGGTGCGGGAGGCCGCCCAGATCTACGGCGTCTCGATGGGCGCACCCGTCGCGGTGGGCACGCCGTCGGATGTGGCCGACCAGATGGAGCAGTACATCGACGAGGGGGGCTGCAACGGCTTCATGATGCTGGCCACCGACACCCCGGGTTGCTTCAACGACATGACCGAGCTGCTGGTGCCCGAGCTGCAGCGGCGCGGCCGGTTCCGCACCCGCTACCCCGGGACCACGCTGCGGGACAGCCTGCAGGAGTACTGATTAGCGGACGCACTCGCAAGGCCCACCTGCTTGCCTTCATGCAGCACGGTGTGAGCAGCCACTCGGTCGGGATGTGGCGCCATCCGCTCGACAAGGTCGGGTGGGATTACGCGGCCCCGCCGTACTGGCAGCATCTGGCCCGCACGCTGGAGCGCGGTCTGTTCGACGCGGTGTTCCTGGCCGACGAACTGGCACCGTACAACTCGTTCGAGGACAGCTCGGATGCGACGATGCGTTACGCGGTGCAGTCGCCGACGCACGAGCCGGCCGCGCTGGCGCCGGTGATCACCGGCGCCACCGAACATCTCGGCGTGGGGATCACCCTGTCGACAGCCTTCGAGCATCCGTATTCCATGGCGCGACGGCTCTCGACGTTCGACCACCTGTCCGGCGGGCGCATCGCATGGAACATCGTCGGGTCCTACTCGCCGTCGGAGTTCGCGGCCTACGGCCAGGAGATGCCGGACCGGTCCATTCGCTACGAGCGCATCGCGGAATACGTCGACCTGTGCTGCCGGCTGTGGGACTCATGGCAGCCGGACGCGATCGTCGCCGACCGCGAGACGGGCGTGTACGCGCATCCGGAGAAGATCACCGAAGTGGTCTTCGAGGGTAAGCATTTCCGTTGCCGGGCGCGCCATTTCGTCGCGCCGTCACCGCAGGGCCGGCCGGTGCTGTGGCAGGCAGGGGCCAGCGAGGAGGGCCGCCGGTTCGCGGCGTCGACAGCCGAGGCGATCTTCGCGATCCAGCCGACCGTCGCGACGATGCGCGCGTACTCCGAGGACATGCGTTCGCGGGTGGCCGCCGCGGGGCGCGATCCGGAGGCGGTGAAGCTGTACTACGGGGCGCAGGTCATCGTCGGCGCCACCGAGGCCGAGGCGAAAGAGAAGGCGGAGTATCTGCGGTCCCTGCTGCGCCCGGAAGCGTCGCTGGCGATGCTGTCCGGTCAGCTGGGAGTGGATTTCTCGACGTTCGACCCCGAGACGCCGCTCGACGAGATCCCGGTACCGGGCATCCAGGGAGTCAAGGATGCGTTGGTGGCGTCGGGAGCGGGCGAGGCTGTCACGGTGGCCGAGGCCGCCGATACGTACGCGTTCCGGTTCTCGATGCCGCAGGTGATCGGCACCCCGGCCGGCGTGGCCGATCAGCTCGAGGTGTTCATGGACGAGGGCGGAGCGGACGGCTTCATGCTGCTGGCCACGTACACGCCGGGCTGCTTCGAGGAGTTCGTCGACCTGGTGGTGCCCGAACTGCAGCGCCGTGGGCGTTACCGCACGCGGTACCCCGGAAAGACATTGCGGCAGAACATCGTCGGCGACTGACCGTACAGTGGGCCGCATGGCTGACCTCGACAGGCTCGGCGGCGAGAAGTTCGTCTCGCTGACCACCTTCAAGCGCAACGGTGACGCGGTGGCCACACCGCTGTGGGTGATCGACGAGGCGGGCCAGCTGGTGTTCTGGACGCCGGCCGAGTCGTGGAAGGTCAAGCGGGCGCGCAGGGATCCGCGGGTGACGGTGGTGGCGTGTTCGCGGTCGGGCAAGGTGGCGCCGGGGGAGCGGACGATGGCGGGCCGCGCGCAGGTGGTCGAGGACGCCGCGGAGGTATCGCGGGTCCAGGGCCTGTTCAGAAAGAAGTACGGCCTCGGCTTCCTGGTGGTGACGACGATCGAGCGGCTGCTTCGGCGCGGCCGCGAGCGCCGGGTGCTGCTACGGGTCGACCTCGAGGGCTGACACGGCGAAACCCGCCAGCAGCGACCGCACCCCGAGCTGCCATCGCCGCTCGACCGACTCCGGCGTGGTGCCCAGCCAGCAGCCCGCCTCCTGCACGGCAAGGCCTTTCGCCAGTGCCAGCAGCACATGTGCGATGTCGACCGCGTTGCCGGTGAGCCGTCCGCTGTCCAGACAGCGCTGGATGCGGCTGAGGAAGATGTCGCGCACCGCCTGACCGGCAGCCAATTCCTCCGGGCCCGGGTCGAAGTCGGCGAACGGCCGAGAGAACATCACCTGCGCGAGACGGGACTGCTCGAGGCAGAAGCAGCGGAACACCGGTACCAGAGCCTCGACGTCGGCAACCGGATCGGCGGTGACCGGCACGTCGGACAGCTCCGCGTCGAGCAGCCGGAAGCCCTCGAAGAAGATCGCGCGGACCAGCCCGGCCTTGTCGTGGAACAACTCGTAGACCGCCGGCACCGACGTGCCCGCCTGTTCAGCGACCCGGCGGGTGGTCAACCGCGCGACGCCCTCTTCGTTGAGCGTCGCGACGGCGGCCTCGAGCAGCCGCGAACGCAGCTCCGGAGTGCGCTGCTTCGCTCTCGGCATCGTCGCCTAGCCGCCGAACTCCGTCGCCAGACCGTCGATTCCGGCCCGGATCGCCGTGAGGGCGTCGTCACGGGCCTTGAGCTTGCTCGCCAGGTGCGCGTGCAGGTGCAGGGTCGCGGCAGCCTCAGTGGCCACCTGCTGCGCGCGCTCGAGCACCGCGTCCTGCTCGACGACCTCGTCGAGCCAGCCGCCGGCGATCGCGGCATCGCCGGAGAATGTCGCCGCCATGGAGATACCGCGCTGGAAAGCCGCGCGGGTCAACCGCATCCGCATGAGTTCGATGGCAGCGACCGGCAGCACCATGCCGATGGCGACCTCGTTGGCCTGACAGCGGGTGCGGGGCGAGCCGATGCGGACGTCGCCGGACAGCAGCAGGAACGAGCCCATGGCGATGGCCGGGCCGGTCGCCGCCATGATCACCGGCTTGGGGAAGGTCAGGCAGCGCACCGCCAGCTCGAAGCCGCCCGCCAGCATCCCCAGCGCGGCCTGCGCGTCGCCGGACGCGAACACCGCCAGGTCGAAGCCGCCGCTGAAGAGCCGTTGATTGCCGGCCAACACAACGGCTTTCGAGTCGTCGTTCTCCGCCTGGTCGAAGGCGTCGTTGAGGTTCTGCTGCATGGCCGGCGACAGCACGTTGGCCTTGCCGTCGTCCATCGTGATCGTCGCGACCGAATCGGTCAGGTCATAGCTCACTGCACTCATCGTGACGATGTTACGTAACAACGTTACGAAACAAAAGGGGTCGGGCTTCTTCGCCCAAACGAACAAACGGGCGAGAAAGTACGAGACGAGTTCGGCGAAACGTCGATTTCGGCGGACAGGGAGACTGTCGGATCAGGAAGTGGCCGTGGCCAGTTCGCGGACCGCCACAGGCAGGGCCTGTTCCACCTGGGGCGTCGCCACGAGGCGTTCCCCGCGGGCCAGCCAGTCGAGGTCAACCCATTCGATCCGAGCCGGCAGCCGACGCCAGTACTGCGGCCTGGCGCGCAGATAGATTTCGACGCTGGCGTGCACGGGGGCGCCTTCGGGCACGCGACGCAGCGACAGCGTGTGGTGACTGCTGGCGGCGACCGCGTCGAACTCTGTCGGCGACGGGAGCCGGCAGTCGTCGCGCAGGTGCAGGCCCGCGCGAACCGCGCCGTCGAGCACCCAGTCCAGCGCGATGTCGGCTAGGGGCAGACACCCCCCGGCCGTTCCGGCGACATCGCCGTGCGCTCCGCGGAACCACGCTTCCTCCACCGTCGGGACACCCAGGAGGTTCCCCAGCGAGGTGCCGTCGATCGCCATCGCGTGCCGGCCCGCCACGACGTTGGTCAGACCGCCCGGTGTCGGTTGGTCGACGCCGGGCACGCCGACGGCGTCCCAGAGCCCGAGGTAGTGGACGGGTACGGCGGCGTCGTCGCGGTCGGTGATCGCGGCCGCAATCCGGCCGATGCGCCGCCAGTCCTCATCAGTGCGCGCGGTGCGCGGCAGCACGCAGGTGTCCAGCAGGTGATCGAGCACCGCGTCACCGCGGCCGGGCCAGATTCCAATGGCGCCGAGCAGCCGGGAGAGTTCCCGGGCGTACACAGCGCTCCGGCCAACACCGAAGACGAAGATCGCATCGCCGGGCGACCAGGCGTCACGAAGAAAGTGGTAGGCCTCGGCCACCGTGGCGCGTGCGATCTCGGCAGCCGCGGATCGTCGTTGCGGCGCCGTCCCCGGGTCGTACCAGGTGAGCTGCTGCGGCGATTGTTCCGCAAGGCCGAAGACGGCTCCGGCGTTGGTAGCGGGACGCTTCGCCGACTGCTCTGCCCGGTCGAAACACACCACGATGTTCTTCACGACAGCCCCCGATGAAGAATTGGTTGACGGTGGCTCAAGTTTGCCCGCTCGCGTGGCCTGTGTCACTACCTTTTCGTGACGAATTCGCGATATCACGACGAATTCTGTCCGGATCGGGCATTCAGGGCACGGAATCCGTCGTCAACCTGCCCGGAACGCGGGCAAAGCGTCGAGTGGAGATGTGCATGACGCAACAGCGCGCGGAATGCGGGACGTTGCGGGAAGTGACGCGGGCCGACGGAAGGAGTGTCAGCCGCCCATCAGCATGCGCCACTGCTCGAGGTCACTGGCGCGGTAGACGTAGTTGGAGCGTTTGACGTCCTCGAGCGGCGCGCTCGGCTCAGCGGAGTACCAGTGGCCGGGGAACACCGTCGGGTCACCGGGCAGCTTGGCCAGCGCCTGCAGACTGCGGAACATCTCGTCGACGTCGCCGCCGGGGAAGTCGGTTCGCCCGCAGCCCTCGAGGAACAGGGTGTCACCGGCCACCAGGCGGCCGTCGAGCAGGAAGCACTGGCTGCCGGGCGTGTGGCCCGGGGTGTGCAGCAGCTCGATGTCGATGCTGCCGACGCTGACGACGTCGCCGTGGTCATGGGCGGTGAGGTCGCTGAGGGCGATGCCGGTGACGCGCGAGATCCAGTCGGCCTCGTGGGTGTTGACGTGGACCGGAACGCTGACCCGTTCGAGAAGTTCGGCCAGGCCGGCGAGGGTGAAGCCCATCATCGAACCGCCGACATGGTCGGGGTGGTGGTGGGTGGCGAGCACGCCGGACAGGTGCATCCCGTCGGCCTCGAGCGCGTCGACGAGGTCGCCCGCGGCGTAGGCGGGGTCCACGACCACACAGTCCCCGGTCTCCCGATCGCCGATCAGATAGGAGAAGTTGCGCATCTGCGTCGCGATCATGTCGCCTGCGGCGAAGTCGCGGCCGGACAGCAGTTGGCGGAAGTACAGGCGGTCGGCGTCGGACATGGCCTCAACATTAAGTGGCGGGCACGTAGACGCCGGTACTGACCAGCGGTTTGGCGACCGCGAGGGCCAGACTGTACTCTCTTTAAGGCCCTCGCCTCGGCTACGTCGAGCGCCGCGGGTCAGGCCCCCTTAGCTCAGTCGGCAGAGCGTTTCCATGGTAAGGAAAAGGTCAACGGTTCGATTCCGTTAGGGGGCTCGGCGACCGCCGAGTGGTGAGCGTCTGGAATGGCGGTGTAGCTCAGCTGGTTAGAGCGCACGACTCATAATCGTGAGGTCGGGGGATCGAGCCCCCCCACCGCTACAAGCAACAACGACGTATTGACGAAGGACGATAGACGTGGCATCGAGTACCGATGTACGGCCGAAGATCACTTTGGCCTGCGAGGTGTGCAAGCACCGTAACTACATCACCAAGAAGAACCGCCGCAACGACCCCGACCGGCTGGAGCTGAAGAAGTTCTGCCCGAACTGCGGTGTGCACCGGGCACACAAGGAGTCGCGCTGATCCCAGCCGCCGGCTACGGCCGCGGCTGATTAGATAGGTTCACAACTCGTGGGTTTCTTGGACGATTACGTCGGATTGCATTACCGCCATCCTGACTGCTACGTCGTCGGCCGCGAGAAGATCCGCGAATACGCGGTCGCCGTGAAGAACGACGACCCGTCGTTCTTCGATGAGAAGGCCGCGTCCGATCTCGGGTACGACGGACTGTTGGCGCCGCTGACGTTCATCTCGGTGTTCGGTTATCAGGCGCAGTCGGCTATGTTCGCCGCCGCCAACATCAACATCACGGACGCGCAGATCGTCCAGGTGGACCAGACGTTGAAGTTCGTCCGGCCCATCGTGGCGGGCGACACCTTGCACTGTGACGTCTACATCGAGTCGATCCGCAAAGCGCACGGCACCGACATCATCACCACCAAGAACATCATCACCAACGACAAGGGTGACGTCGTACAGGAGTGCTACACCACCCTGGCGGGGCGTAGCGAAGAAGACGGGGAGAGTGGCTTCAGCAATGGCACTGCGTGAGTTCGAATCGGTCAAAGTCGGGGATACCCTCCCCGAGAAAGTGATCAACCTGACCCGTCAGGACCTGGTGAACTACGCCGGTGTCTCGGGCGATCTGAACCCCATCCACTGGGACGACGACATCGCCAAGCAGGTGGGCCTCGACACCGCGATCGCGCACGGAATGCTCACCATGGGTCTGGGTGGCGGCTATGTCACCGAGTGGGTCGGCGACCCCGCGGCCGTCACCGAGTACAACGTCCGCTTCACCGCGGTCGTGCCGGTGCCCAACGATGGAGTCGGCGCCGAGATCCTGTTCAGCGGGCGGGTGAAGTCCGTCGACCCGGAGTCGAAGTCGGTCACCATCGCACTCAGCGCCACGGCCGGCGGCAAGAAGATCTTCGGCCGCGCCGTTGCGGTCGCGAAGCTGGCGTAGGCGGGCGGGCACATGGCACTGAAGACCGACATCCGCGGCATGGTCTGGGAGTACCCGGACACATTCCTGGTGGGTCGCGAACAAATTCGGCAGTACGCCAAGTCGGTGAAGGCCACCGATCCAGCCACCCTGGACGAGAAGGCCGCCGCCGAACAGGGGCACGAATCGCTGATCGCCCCGCCGACCTTCATGTCGATCTTCGCGGTGATGATCCAGAACCATTTCTTCCAGCACGTGGACGTGGGCCTGGAGACGCTGCAGATCGTGCAGGTCGATCAGAAGTTCCTGTTCCACCGTCCGATCAGGGCCGGTGACGCGCTCAACGGGACGATGTACATCCAGACGGTCGATGAGCGTTTCGGCGCCGACATCGTGACGACCCGCAACGTGCTCACCGATCCGGACGGCGAGATCGTGATGGAGTCCTTCACCACCCTGATGGGTCACGAGGGTGACAACTCGATCTCGGCGGGCTGGGATCCGGAGACCGGCCAGGTGGTCCGCAAGCCGGTCAAGCACGAGGACGCACCGATCGACGAAGCAGCCGATTAGTAACTCGCAGGCGAGGCGCGCTACACTCGGACCTCGGGGTTTTCCCATTACAGCGCGCTTCCGCGAGTACGTCGGGGAGCGCGCGAACTATGTGAGCCCCGGGACGCGGCGATGAAGGTGCTTGTCCAGGCCGGCGGTGTCGTCGCTGAAGGGGCGTAGCTCAACTGGCAGAGCAGCGGTCTCCAAAACCGCAGGTTGCAGGTTCAAGTCCTGTCGCCCCTGCTCAACTGAATACTCGACAGAGCGTGGACACTGGAAGGTGACCACGAAGCAAACAGACGAAAGGCATGCGGTGAGCGACGAGCGCGATGGTGCCGGCTCCGCAGGCACGCCCACCGACGGCGACACCGGCGGCACGGACGAGAATCGCGGCCAGACGGCCGTGGTGACGCGGCCGGCGCGCCCGACGGGTAAGCGGACCCGCCGCGCGGCGGTCTCCGACACCGACGGTGCCGATACCGAGGCCGCCGGGGCGGACACCGACTCCGGCGGCAGCACGAACGGAAGCGGCAAGGCGAAGAAGACCGCCAAGGGTGAGTCCGGCGGTCGCGTCAACCCGTTCGCCTACATCGTCACATTCGTCAAGCAGGTCATCGCCGAGCTGCGCAAGGTGATCTGGCCCAACCGGAAGCAGATGGTCAACTACACCATCGTGGTGCTGGTCTTCCTGGCCTTCATGGTCGCGCTGATCTCCGGTGTCGATTACGGAGCGGGCCGGTTGATCGGCCTCTTCTTCGGCGAGTGACTCAGGTCTTGGAGACGGTGATGAAATCTAGGAAGGACTGGCAACAGTGACGAGCTTCGAGGGCGATACGCCTTCGGCCGAGAACGTCGATCTCGTCGACGAGTCGACCACCGAACCCGCGACCGAGGACGCCGACGTCGCGGGTGGCGAGGTGAGCGAGGACGCCGCCACCCTCGCCGACGCTGGGGAGGCCGACGCCGCCGGAGAGGCCGACGCGCCTGCCGTCGAGGCCGAAGCGGTTCCGGAAGAGGACCCAGAAATCGACGAGGACCCTGCGGTCGCACTCAAGAAGGAGCTTCGACTGAAGCCGGGTGACTGGTACGTCATCCACTCCTACGCCGGTTACGAGAACAAGGTGAAGGCCAACCTCGAGACCCGCGTGCAGAACCTCGACGTCGGCGACTACATCTTCCAGGTGGAAGTGCCCACCGAAGAGGTCACCGAGATCAAGAACGGCCAGCGCAAGCAGGTCAACCGCAAGGTGCTGCCGGGCTACATCCTGGTGCGCATGGAGCTCAACGACGAGTCGTGGGGCGCGGTGCGCAACACCCCGGGCGTCACCGGATTCGTCGGCGCGACCTCGCGTCCGTCGCCGCTGAGCCTCGATGATGTGGTCAAGTTCCTGCTGCCGCCGGCCACGGCGAAGAAGCCGGGCAAGGCCGGTCCGACGGCGGCGTCGGCTGCGTCTTCGGAGGCCACGCTCGAACGTCCGGAGATCCTGGTCGACTTCGAGGTGGGCGAGTCGGTCACCGTCATGGACGGCCCGTTCGCCACGCTGCCGGCGTCGATCAGCGAGGTCAACGCCGAACAACAGAAACTCAAGGTGCTGGTGTCCATCTTCGGTCGCGAAACACCTGTCGAACTGACCTTCAATCAGGTCGCGAAGATCTAGCTCTCAGCGAGCGCAGAAAGAAAGGGCACTTCCATGCCACCCCGCAAGAAAGTCACCGGGCTGATCAAGCTCCAGATCCAGGCCGGCCAGGCCAACCCTGCGCCGCCCGTCGGTCCGGCGCTCGGCCAGCACGGCGTCAACATCATGGAGTTCTGCAAGGCGTACAACGCTGCGACGGAGAGCCAGCGCGGCAACGTCATCCCGGTGGAGATCACCGTCTACGAGGACCGCAGCTTCACCTTCCAGCTCAAGACGCCGCCTGCCGCCAAGCTGCTGCTCAAGGCTGCGGGCGTGCAGAAGGGTTCGGGCGAGCCGCACAAGACCAAGGTCGCCAAGGTGACCTGGGATCAGGTGCGCGAGATCGCCGAGACCAAGAAGTCGGACCTGAACGCCAACGACATCGATCAGGCCGCCAAGATCATCGCCGGCACCGCCCGGTCGATGGGCATCACTGTCGAGTAATTCGACCGCGATGTGTGGGAGGGCTGGCATCGGCCCGCACCACGACTCAGCAACTAGGAGAGATCAATGAGCAAGAACAGCAAGGCATACCGCGAAGCCGCCGAGAAGGTGGACCGCGACAAGCTCTACACGCCGCTCGAGGCCGCGAAGCTGGCCAAGGAGACGTCGTCGAAGAAGCAGGACGCGACCGTCGAGGTGGCGATCCGCCTCGGTGTGGATCCGCGTAAGGCCGACCAGATGGTGCGCGGCACCGTCAACCTGCCGCACGGCACCGGTAAGACCGCCCGCGTTGCGGTGTTCGCCGTGGGTGACAAGGCAGAGGCGGCCGAGGCCGCCGGCGCCGACATCGTGGGTAGCGACGACCTGATCGAGAAGATCCAGGGCGGCTTCCTCGACTTCGACGCCGCGATCGCGACGCCCGACCAGATGGCCAAGGTGGGCCGCATCGCCCGTGTGCTCGGCCCGCGTGGCCTGATGCCGAACCCGAAGACCGGCACGGTGACCGCCGATGTCGCGAAGGCCGTGCAGGACATCAAGGGCGGCAAGATCAACTTCCGCGTCGACAAGCAGGCCAACCTGCACTTCGTGATCGGCAAGGCATCGTTCGACGAGGCGAAGCTTGCCGAGAACTACGGCGCCGCGCTGGACGAGATCCTGCGGGCGAAGCCGTCGTCGTCGAAGGGCCGCTACCTGAAGAAGGTCGTCGTGTCGACGACCACCGGCCCGGGCATCCCGGTCGATCCCGCGGTGACGCGTAACTTCACCGAGGCGTAAGTCTTTTCGAGCAGATGTCCCCGCACGCTCAGCGTGCGGGGACATCTTGCGTTCGGGAGTAGCGGTCAGGCGACGGGTAGCTGCGTTAAGGCGGTGGCCAGCCCGACGGGCATGTGCTTGGTGAGCTGGGAGTGCTCAATGACATCGATGACGGCATTACCGCGAAACCAACGCCGTTTGCCCTCGTAGCCACATTGGCAGTGTGCTCGGTTGTTGAGCCAGGAAGAGACGACGTAGGCGTGTGGTGCTTCCATGCGCCCATGTAACCACAGCAAATATGATGCAACAATCCCCGAATTTGTTGCGATTGGCGTCCCGAGGTCGCGGGTGTCGCTGTTGGGGTGAACATCGTCAGCGCATCGTTCCGACAGCGGGAATTGCGAGACCAGGAGTGGTTACACCGAGCGCTGTCGACGCCTACGTACTCATCTCTGTCGACGATGAGGGCACTGAAGACGGCGTCGTCGAGACTGGCATCCGGCAGCGATGGTCTGATCGAGCGCTACCGAGCCCGAGACACGGGACGGTGGCCGCCGACGTCGCAAGGCCGTGCTAGACGTCAAGGGCGGCAAGATCAACCTCCGCGTCGAGAAGCAGGCATGTCGTGCTCGGCAAGGCGCCGTTCGACGAGACGAAGCTGGCGGAGAACCACGGTGTCGCGCTTGCGGGCGAAGCCGCCGGCATCGAGGGGTCGTTATCTGCAAGATCGTCGTGTCGGCGATCACCGGACCGGGCATCCGGGTCGATTCTGCGGTGGCGCATAGCTTCGCCGGGGCGTAATCCTCTCCTTCAAAGCCCAGGCTCCGGCGGCGGCTTCGTCGGTTTCTAGGAGGCGGTGGGATCGAGGGGGACCCTGACGGTGGCCAGCAGTGCGCGGTGATCGGAGCCCGGGATGGTGATGGTCTTGACGGAGCTTGCCGCGGCGTTGCGGGTAAGGATGTGATCGATGGTGATGAGCGGCGGCATCCAGCGGTTGGCCGGGAAGGTGGGGGAGAGGCCGGATCCAAGCTGCTGCACCGCGTCCCGGTAGCCGTCGGTGAGTAGATCGCGGAACTGGCGCATGTCCGGGGTGCTGTTGAAGTCGCCGCCGACGATGACCGCTCCGGGTTCGGCGGCCTGGGTGAGTTGGGCGAGGTGGGCCTTGGTGGCGGTGATGCCGTCGCGCCACTGGGTGAAGGCGTCGGTGTCGCCGGCCAGGGGGGAGATGACGTGGACGCTGGCCAGGATCGGGTTGAAGCGCACGCCGGGAACGTCGAGTTCGGCGGCGGCCGCGGAGATGTTCGGGATGCCGGGTGAGGCTCCCGTGACGAACGGGTACCGGCTGAACAGCCCGATGCCGCCGGCACCGGGCCGAGGATCGAGTACCGAGTGGGGGAACGTCTGCTGCAGGCCGGCGCGCGAGAAGCGTTGAACTATCTCGGGTGTGAGCTCAGAGACGGTGATGACGTCGGCATGGTCCGTCGCAAGTGCAACGAACGACGCGGGGTCCGCCTGCCCTTTGCGCAAGTTGGAGGCGAGAACGCGGACTTCGATGTGTTCGCCGACTCCGGTCGGGTGGCCGGAGTAGTACCAAGGGATCTGAACGGCCAACAATCCCAGAAGGACCAATGCGGCGACAAGGGACAGGATGATGCGGCGTGTCGCGGCGGACAACAGCAACCCGGTCAAGGCCGATAGAACGGCGAAGGGAGCGCTCACGGCAGCGAGGAGTGCAACCTGGCTTGGCAGGGGGAAAGTGCGCGCCGCAAGAGCGACTGCGGCAATGGTGATCGCGGCGACTGCCCCGGTGGTCGAAGCCACCCGCGAGTTGCGGGACAAGAGAAGGCGTCCTCTCCGTGTGTCCGGCGATTGACCGCCGATCATCTAGCCGATGATCAGCACCGCCGAAGACAAAACAGCGCGAGCGTCTAGGCCGAGCGGCACAACTCCAGAACCGGTGGCAGAAGCCCGGCGATCTCCGAACCAACCAATGCGAAGACGTCCGGGCTCTGACCAATCGGATCCGGGATGTCCATCACATCGTCCGGATCCAGCTGTGAGCGAAGTGCCGAAAGATCAGCGAGTGACATTGCGCCGCATGTCGTTATGAGGTGAGCCGCTTCCCTCAAGGTGAATGAACGGTGAAGCATCTGTGGTGCGAGTTCGAGGACTGCGTCTCGGTGCGCCTTGGTCATGGTCAGGATCAAGTCCGCCCCTGCGGCGATTCGGGGCGACAGATGGCGAGCGGCGAAACCTGAGGCATCACCGCCGAGCTGCTCGAGAACGAGTGCCGCCTCGTGGTGGATCGGGTGCCCGATGACCGCTCGTGTTCCAGCGCTGGAGGTCGTGAAGTCTTCGATACCAAGCTGCGCGCCGCACGCAGCGGCGAGCCGCTCTGCCGTTGGAGATCTACAGATGTTTCCGGTGCAAACGAACAATACGTGCAGGGCGAATACTCCAATGCCATCGGCTCGCACCGGCATCCGGGCGAATGAAACCACACTGCACACGTCAGACTAATGCCTCGAACAGGCACGTGGGCGCAACGTGCCGCTCAGCGCACAAGGCGCCTGTAGGACTACTCGACTGTCGAGTGTGGCGACACCACCTTTGGGCCCTACTCCTGTCGGAAGCAAGCTGAACTGCGGTCGTTGGGAACCCGCGTTGCCCGGCTCCGCTGAGAGCGACCCTCTTCTGCCTAGCCGTTACGATTGCCGTGGGGGCAAGTCGGGGAGGGCGCGTTGAATCGCCGGATAGCAGTGTTCGGTACCGGGTATCTCGGTGCCACCCACGCGGCTTGTATGGCAGACCTGGGTCACGACGTACTGGGTGTCGACGTCGACGAAGGCAAACTGGCGAAGCTGGCGGCGGGTGAGTTGCCGTTCTACGAGCCTGGGCTGCCCGAGGTCCTTCGGCGGAATATCGACGCCGGCCGACTTCGCTTCACGACCTCGTACCAGGATGCAGCCGAATTCGCAGACGTTCATTTCATTGCCGTAGGTACGCCGCAGAAGCGCGGCGAGCTAGCCGCTGACCTGCGATATGTAGACGCCGTCATCGAGACGCTGGCTCCGATGCTGGTACGACCGGCGATCATCTTCGGTAAGTCGACCGTGCCTGCTGGTACCGCCGCCCGACTTCGGAAACGCCTGCGCGCACTATCTCCAGTCGGGGACCGGGTTGAGTTGGCGTGGAACCCCGAGTTCCTCCGCGAAGGATTCGCCGTTCAGGACACGCTGCATCCCGATCGGATTGTTCTGGGTGTAGACCCGACCACCTCTGGGGGCGAGGCGGAGACGGCTGCGCGTGAGGTCTACGCTGCCCAACTGGGCGAGGGCATACCGTTCTTGGTCACCGACCTTGCGACGTCTGAGTTGGTGAAGACCGCGGCCAATGCGTTCCTGGCTACGAAGATCTCGTTCATCAACGCCATCGCTGAGGTGTGTGAGGCGACGGGTGCCGACGTCACCCAGTTGGCAGACGCGATCGGACACGACGCAAGGATCGGACGGCGCTTCCTCAATGCCGGGATCGGATTCGGCGGTGGCTGTTTACCAAAAGACATCCGGGCATTCATCGCAATGGCTGGTGAACTCGGTGCCGGTCAAGCATTTGGCCTCTTGCGTGAGGTCGATACGATCAACATGCGGCGCCGTAACAAGATGGTCGAGTTGGCCCGCGAGGTCGCCGGCGGCTCCTTCATCGGCGCTCGGGTCGCCGTTCTGGGTGCGGCTTTCAAGCCTGAGTCCGACGACGTGCGAGACTCGCCTGCTCTCAACATAAGCGGACAAATTCAGCTGCAGGGGGCCGCAGTAAGCGTCTTCGATCCTGAGGCCATGCAGAATGCCCGCGAAGTCTTCCCCACTCTGCACTACGCCTCCGATGTTCAGGCGGCCTGTGTCGGAGCCGATGTCGTGATGGTTCTTACGGAGTGGCGGCATTTCGTCGACTTGGATCCAAACGATCTTGCCGCAGTCGTGCGCCAGCGCATCATGATCGATGGGCGCAATTGCCTTGACCCGCGTCGCTGGCGGGACGCCGGCTGGATATACCGCGGTATCGGGCGGCCGTGACGACAGGCGCTGCGGGATAAGGCTGCTACCCGGGAACCGATGCTCGGTGCACTACATCTGATGGTGTTCGATCAGGAAGTCCGCCTACTCAGCCTGCAGCTGTTGCCGAGCGCGATCAACCTGTGGTCGATCACGCAGTGGCTTCTACCGCAAGCTGAGCTTCGGCTGCAGTCTCCCGAACGTCGATTCCAGCGAGTGCGGAGTGAGCGCTCTTGCCGAGTTCACACCTGTTCACATGACCAAACCCAGCCCTGTGCAACTCCGCTCGCAGTGTTTCGAAGTCGTACAAGTACCCCTCATGGTGACCGAAAGACGCGATTGGTATGCGGACGAGGTCAATTGGATGCTCGACATCCAGCCCGATCGCTTTGTAGTGATTCGACACCGCGGTATCCAGCGCGCTGCCTCCGCCGAGATACATGTCGATATGTGCTCTCAGGTCGGGAGTGACTATCCTGATCGTTCCGCCGGTCTGCATGCACCGATGGGCTTCTTCGAGCATCTTTCGTCCGGCCTGCAAAGTGAGGTGCTCTATAACGTTGTCCGAGAAGATGTACTCCACCGAGTGGTCATCGAATGGCCAGCGCTTCGTCGCGTCGAGATGCAGACGTGTGGTCGCATTGACATTGGTCACGAGCCATCCATCGCGGGGCTTGTGGCCGCCGATTTCAAGGCGGTACGGCTTCGCGGCGCGTTCTATCTCTCTCTTCATCCGCGCCTTGGCGAATGGTGCGTTGGCGACTTGCATACCGGACCGAATGGAAGAACGTAGCGCTGGACGCTTGGCCAACCAGTGGTTGAGCCGGTCACCGGCGCCACCTTCAGCCAAAATCCGCTGTTCCCATGCCACGACACGACTCTACAGGCGGAGAATCCATGCGTCGTTGTCAAAGCGGGAAGGCTATTGATCACCGACGGTGCCAAGGGGCGGCGAGCCCTACCCGTGGTTGCGAATTCAGGACAGTCACTCCTAGGACGCCTCATGTACATGCTGTCTCGCCACCGCACGCCAGGTTGCTGATCGTCAGCGCAGCAGTCGGCCAACAGACTCGATCTCCTCAACCGGCGTCAAGTCGACGACGACGAGCCGTATCCAACTGATTCTTCGCTCGTGAAAAGGTCGTCCGACGGCATCGGTCAGACACCGACTCCGGCGATCAGGCCGTCGGCTGGGATCCGTCCGGACCGGTATTGTCTGGCCTTCCGAGTCGCGCATCTCGAATCACTAGGCAATAACAGATGAATTCAATCGTGACGCAAGTCAGGAGGCCGGTTATGACTCCGCCCAGCGCGCCTACGGTGCCGAATTGAAGAGCTCCCACGGCAACGAGCGGGAGCCCCACGAGGGAGCCGGCGGTAACCGCCCGGGCGGCGATCCGCAATTTGTCGAAGGTGGCCAATGCGGCCCGTTCCAGGACGGATTGGAAGAAGCTGACCGATACACATGCCGATACAAGCAACGCTATGGGAAACGAAACGCGGATTTGGTCATTACCCAGCCAGTTGATGAGCATTGGGGTGAATGCTGTTGCCGCAAGACCGAGCAGTACCGCGAATGCGGCGGCGAAGCTGAGCGCAAGTTTTGAGCGCCGCAGTCGAGAGCTGTCGGACCCGCGCGGGACCCAGCCCTGGAGGACAGTCACGAACGGGGTTGTCGCGACGAAGAGTTGCTGTTTGACGCGGTCCGCCAGAGCGAATGTCGGCTGCACAACGGGGGCAACCAGCGAGACGATGGCGAGTGGTGCAGCGTAGTAGGCGGCCGACCCCATAGCTGACGCTATGCCGTGCCTATTGAGGCTCAAGATTGTCCGCAGTGGACGGCGTTCGTGGCGCGCGGCGCCCGCCGCCGTGGCTTCCCGAAGGATCCATATCGTTGAAAGCGCGAGCCCTAGGATCATTCCGCAGAACATCCCGATGGGACCGGCGATCGCGCTGGAACCTGAGTACATCAGAGCCACTCCGCCTGCCGTCCCCAACGCCCGTGGCAGCGTGTCCAACGAGAACATCGCGAAGGGTCGGGAAACGCCCACGAAGTACCAACTCGCGCTCAGGCCCATGCTCGCGCTGTAAACCGCCCCAGCGGCGGCATACAGCGGAAAACTCGACGCGAGCACAATCGCCGCAAGCGCCGCCGTCACGGAGATGGGGACGACTAGCACGGCTCGCGTGAAAATCGACTCGAGGTATTCGGACCGTCTTGTCGTCGGCGAGCTTCGCGCGATTCTCGCGGGCCCCAGCCAACCCCATCCGTAGCTGACGCCGACCCCGGCCACGGTCCCGATTACCTGCCCGAGCGCGATCGCACCCCATGCGGCTTCCCCACTCGCCGCAATCATCGCCGGAATCGCAGCCAACGATGCCGCTGCTAGAACGAGCACCGACAAACTGAACCCGAAAACCCGGGCTGCCACGGATCTCAATTGCGAGCGGCGAGCAACGACCCGTATGCGCAACCGACTCAACATAGACGGGATGCTCCTCGGCGAACCCGAACCTGAGCGCGCCGATCTCGATCAGGCGTAGGTATCAATCGAACCTCATACCAGCGCGGATACCCACTTCACAGCCTGCGCTGCGTTGCGGCACGGCGGGAGATGTTCCCCGACGCTCGCTTGCGAGAGCGACCCATTGAGCGCGCGCGCCGAATAATACGCGGATTGACGCCAGCCAGTATTCGCCGGCTGGCCGTCACCCGCGCCATGCGGCGGTTGAGCGGCTATCGCCAACCCAGGCGTTGGCAGTGCGGATCGTCGGCCTAGCGAAATGGGGGTGAACCTCGCATCGTGTCGGCGGTTGAAAGGCTGTGGAGTGAACGCGCGACTCTTGTGCTCGCGGTCGATGGTGCCGGTCCGCCGCCGCGGCCTTATCATCAAACGAGTAGCAACGAGCTTGTGCCGTCGACCGGTGGAGCCGCTCTGTGCACAGTAGGGGGTCTCTGGATGGTGGCCGGTCAAGGCGTGGGCAGAAGCGACTCGGCGATGAATGGGATCCCGATCATCGGGTCCGACACCTGTAGCGCGTCGTCGACGTGGCCGGGCCGTCGCGCAGCCCGCGACGAACCCCCTGGTGCACCGCGCTGGGCAGAATGACCAGACGTGGCATTGGAGAGGCCGATCGCAGAGCAGCGTTGAGCAGCGCATCTGGGTCGGGTCGCCATGCAGCGGCGGCGGTACTGCCTCTGTCATCGGAGTCGAGCCGCACGACATGGTCGTTTGTCACTGTGCTGTGGTGCAGTATCGCTCTGGTTCTTCCGATCAACAGGGTGCTACCGCCGGAACCGCGGGCAATATGGTTCGCAGCGATCGTCATTTCTTTGGTCATGCCCGTCATCTGCAATCGAGCGGCCCGTCCGCTCTATCCCGCCATCTGGGTCTTCGTTGGCTATGCGTCTCTTGTCGCGGTGGTGACCGCAACCAACGGAGGCGGCACTGTTGAAGATAATCTCTTCGTTGGTGGGCAATTGCTCGTTCTTGTCGGCTTCGGCAATTTTACGATGACGGCTAATGGATTGGCAGACGCGCAATTTGTTCCTAGGGTGAGCGTCGCGTTCCTCGTCGGACAGTCTCTGTCGGCGGCTACAGCGGTGCTGCAGTTGTTGGGTCAATCATTCTTTGGGACTGGAGCCGTCCAGGGCCGTGCCCTCGGTTTGGCCGATCACCCCAACACTCTGGGCCTCATGTCATGTGTAGCGATACTGCTCGCCCTTCACTTCTTGACTGTCGCGGGCCGACACCGCTTCCTCGTGTTCGCCGCGCTGGCGTTGAACCTGCTCGGGCTCATCGCTTCGGGCAGTTTGAGTGCGGTGATGGCGGTAGTGCTGGGCGCTGTCGTGCTGATCATCAGCAAGAGGGAGCAGATGGGCCGCATCGCGCTGAGAGGGCTGGGCCTTCTATTGGCAATCTGGCTGGCCGGCGCTGTCACCGGAGTCTTCGGCTATCTGCCGTCCCTGATCGAGCGGTACGAACAGGTCACCGGCCAGACACAGTCGGACAGCTCATGGGAGATCCGCATACGGACTTACGAGTTTGCGTGGGAGAGGATCATCCAAGAGCCGCTTTCGGGAAATGGCCTCGGCGCTGAGTGGAGCGGGACTTTCAATGGCATTACCGTCACCCACAATCTTGTGCTGAGAGCCTGGTACCAAGGCGGCATCTTCCTGGCCGCGGCCTTTGCGCTTGTCGTAGCCGTCGTGGTCATCGTGGCGGTCCGCTCAATGATCCGCCAACAGTACGGCGGTGAGGCTTGCGTTCTGGTAGCCGTCATGGTGCTCGCTCTGACGGGGGCCTTCTTCGAGCAGCGTGAGCATTGGTTGCCATTCATCGTTGCCTGGGCCTCCATCTCGGCTGCCGAAGTGAGGCGAAGGCGCGAACACTCGGCCGTCGCTCGCTCAGACGTGGCCCATCGAGGTCGCGCAGGTAGCGAGGCCTCGTGAGTGCTGATGCTATGCAGTGGGATATCGGGGTTTGATCGGCCTGGCCGGAACTCCCGCACAGACCGTGTAGGGCGGTAGATCGCCGACGACGACCGAACCCGCTCCAACGATGCATCCATCCCCGATCTTGGCTGAACCGACGAGTATGGATCCAAAACCAATCAGCACATCGCTGCCGATCTCTACGATCGAATCGTCCGTCCTCGCTGCTTCGTAGACAGTTCGCGTTGGATCGTCGAATGGGTGATCGCGGCCGATAATGGAAACATTGCTCGAGATCAAGACGAAATTGCCCACGCGCAGATCGACTTCACACGTGAAGTTCTTACCCACCGACACGTGGTGGCCGAACTCCACGAAGTGTGGCGATCGGATGTCGGCGTCTCTCGCGAAACTGATCGGTTCGCCGTACAGGAACCGTTCTGGAGCTTTGAACTTCACCCGGCGAAGACGCCCAAGACGAACGACGTCCCGTAACCGATCTAGCGGCCACGGGTGCGAACGAAAGGGTCCCGGTTGATGATCCGGCGACTGCGTCATATCGCGGCCTTGACTTTTCGCTTCGCCGAACCGGCCCGAGCGATGAAGCGTTGCACACGCAGCTCACGGCAACTTCTCATGGCATCGAGACTGGCGTAACTGACCTCCGCGGGATCACAAGGCTGTGGAATCGTCTCCAATGGACGCGGTCGGGTGACGAGCCGCTCATGAGGGTTCAGCGCTCCACCATGGGATCCGTCACTGAACCCGAAGTTGTCGACTATGCGACGTGGAGGGAAGATGCTCATGCCTCGATGTTGGAATATGGTGAAGTACCAGTGAATGAACCAACTGTTGACTCGCCCCTGTATCGAGTTCTTCAGCTGATCTGTAAACGGATACAACCCGTCCATGTCGAATGCCGATCGAAATGACCGCGCGCGCAGTTCCTGCATCGATGGTTGGTTGTCGAGGTCGAATCGAGTCCACGCGCGTGACCACGTCGCCCACCCCCAGGGATGCGCAAAAGGCAAAGCGATGGCAGAGGTGGAAGATCGGAGGGATGGGACATCGTACATATAACCTGCCACACTCCAAATCTGTTCCGCGTGTTCATAATGGCGCAGGAAGGTATTGAAGTAAGTGAGTGCACTCGATGACAGCACGAGGTCGTCTTCTAATACGATGACCTTTCCGTGATTCGTGACCACATCAGTGACGCCAGAGAAAATCGAGTTCCGCAGTCCTTCATTCTGTTCGCGGAACTGCCACTTCACGTTGGGCGCTAGGAAGCGCTTCGCGAGTTCCCGTACCTGTTGCACGCCTGGCTCGTCCAAGTCATTCTTCGGGCCGTCGACGAAAACTGTGACCGGACTTTCCGCAAACCCATCGCACGCTCGCAAGCTCGCCAGCATCGCACCCAATTTATCGGGACGGTTGTAGGCGAAAACGACTACAGGCGCAAAATCGCCGGTGTGCTCACGAATTGTTGCCAACATTCACCATCCGATCGTGCCGGTTGTCATCAATCTAGCGATTCCGCGCGTTCGAAGAGCACGTCAACCTGTGTCGGTCCGAATTCTGGCGTTGACACCTGATTGTAGAAGCCCGCCACCTTGTAACCTCGGCCGATGAGATGTTCGCTGACCTCGCGAAATAGGGGTTGCCCTTCGTAAAGTTCGATGAAACTGAGCTCGACATAGACATATTGGGCGTTCGCGAGCGATTCGCTGCCAAGGAAGACATCCAACTCTCCACCTTGGACATCAACCTTCATGAAGATCGGCTGCTTCAGGGCTTCGGGATCAATGCACTGGTCGAGCCGCTTGACTGGTACATCGATCTCTTGTGCCGGACGGACTCCGAACGCACGGGCCTGGTTCAGACCCGGCTTCAACAGCGAGGAGCTGTCTGCTCGGTCGGCGACATGGAACCGTGCCGTGTCTTCGCTTTTTCCGAGCGCGACACGCAAGAGTTCCGCCGACCCGTCTGCCGCAAACAACCGTTCATAAACGTCAGCAGCGTCTTTGAGGGGCTCGAAAGCGATAATGCGTGCATCGGGACGAAGGGACCGGAAGGCAAGGCTGAACTGGCCCTTATTGGCCCCGATGTCGATCAGAGTGTTCGCCGAACACAGCCGGATCGCGTCCATGTGTTCGGATGCCGCGGCCACCCGGTGTCGAACCAGTGCATTGAGAAAGGACGGACGTGCGACGAGCGTCAGGGCTTTACGTACGTCCGGCAACGACTTCAACGCCCACCCCTCCCAGCCCACCCTTCCCCACGCATGCTAGTGGTAGCGCGGCTCCGCCGCTGCCTCGGGAAGCCGGCGGTTGGCGCAAACCTGTGCCGATGCGGTACCCGGACAGGAAAGACTTCGCAAATCTGGTCGAGGGCAGTGTTCGACGCCGCCTGCAGTTCGTCTGCGAGCAAGCACCTGGGGTCAATGCGAGCCGGCATCCGATGAAGTGCATGCCGCAGGACGGAGCGCTGGAGTTTGGTTACGCTCAGTGACGTGTCAAGCCGCCACGAGGTGTCCATATTGGGCCTCAATTTCCCGCCAGAACCCACAGGGATAGCCCCATATACAGGAGCCTTGGTGGCCGGGCTGAGTCAGCGCGGATTCAGCGTCACGGCGCACGTGGCGCACCCGCACTACCCCGAGTGGAGAATTCGTGAAGGCTATGGCCAGTGGACGCGAAACGAGCACATTGACGGTGTGCAGGTATCGCGCCACCTACATTATGTGCCGCGGTCTCCGCGAGGCGTCCGTCGACTGCTCTCGGAAATTAGCTTTGGTGTACGCCTGGTATTCGCGAAATGGAACAGTCCCGAAATTGTCATCGCGGTGTCGCCGTCACTCTTCTCCACAGCTATGGCTGTGGTGAAGGCGCGCCTGAAGTACAGACGGCCACGCCTGATCGTGTGGATTCAGGACGTCTACACACTGGGCTTGTCAGAGACAAGTGAAGGAAGCGGATTCGCGGCGCACGTGGTGCGATGGGTGGAGGCGCACACGTTGCGTGCCGCTGATCATGTCGTCGTGATTCACCAACGTTTCGCCGAATACGCAGTGGAACAGTTGGGCGTGAGCGCGGTGAGGTTGACCGTCGTCCGGAACTGGACTCACTTGCCGCCCAGTACCGAGCAAATGGACCGAGCCGCGGCGAAGAAAGCGTTGGGTTGGCCCGCGGGTGTGACGGTTGCCGTCCATGCAGGCAATATGGGAGTGAAGCAGGGTCTTGACAACCTGATCGAAGCGGCCAAGATCGCCGACGAAACAATGGCGCCGGTGCACTTCATACTGGTAGGCGACGGGGGCGAACGTCAGAAGCTCGTTGAACTTGCGAAGGGTACAACTCGGCTCACGTTCGTGGGAACACTCGACGACGAGGACTACCGGAGGGCACTCAGCGCCGCTGACGTACTGCTGGTGAACGAGAAACCTGGCGTATCTGCAATGGCGGTACCAAGCAAACTGACCTCGTACTTCGATGCGGGCCGCCCCGTCGTCGCGGCGACAGATCCAGGTGGGATTACGGCGTCAGAGGTCGCGGAATCCTGCGCAGGAGTTGTGGTACGGGCGGGCGAGCCTCGCGCACTACTGGCCGCAGTGATCGATGTCGGCTCGAACCTCGAGGTCGCCGCTGAATTGGGCGCCAATGGCCGACGCTACCGCGAGACCGTCTTGGATCAGTCGCATGCGGTGGAGAAATTCGCATCATTGGTGCGAAAATTGGCCGACGGCTAGCCGTCGGTCCGAATATCCGGCGACGTACATCGACGAAGCATGGCGCTCTTAGATCCGCCCGTCCCGTCTGAGGTGCTCCAGCATCCCGGCAAGCCAAGGTCCCATCTGCTCGTGACCCTCCGGCATCTTCGGGTGCACGTAGTCGGCCATATTCTCTTCCGACACAACCCCCAAGAACGAGATGACATAGACCTCGTTCGCCCGGGCCTCTTCGCGGTCATAGGACTCGTACAGCCGGCGGGTGTGATCGAGCATCCGTCGGTTGAACTCAACGCTAGTGACTGCCTTGGCGGCCCATGCTTCTGGAGGGCCTCCATTGGGCGCGCCAATCAGGATGACGGGAACAGTCTTGTTCCATTCTCGAATTGATTGAATGAGTTCGTCCAGACGCGCTCGGTACCGCGCCCAAGATTCTTCGCTGAGCGATGACAAGAATTCAACCGTACCCAGCATGATACTGATGGACGTAGGTTGCCCGCCTGCAAGAGCAGCGGCGTATTTCTTTATGTACTTTGAGAAGGAAAATTCGATCCCTGGTTGGGGATTCATTGGCTCCCAAGCGTAGCCAGTGTATGTTCTCCATCGGTTTCCAGTTGCCATTGACGGATCGACGACGACATCGCCCGCCGACGGAGCGGATGGGTATCCCTCAGTGTCGAAGTCATACGGTCCAGTCATTTGCCATCCGCGCGCAAGGATCTGAAACCCCGCGTAGTCGTACGCGTCCGGGTTTCCTTGCGTGACGGCTTTCCAGAAGGACGTATTACCGAGGTATTTCGCGCCGTCGACGTTCACTGGAAACAGGAACGGAGAGTCCCCTCCACTGGGCTGACCGATCCGGGTGAAGTATTTCTCCAGTGTCCAGCCCCCGCGGCCTTCGCTGCACGACACCCCGGTATAGCTGCGCGTCCCCACTGTCTGGCCGTGTAGCAGCGTTTGCACTGCTTGCTCTGCATAGCCACCCGCCCGCGTAATGGAGTCTCCGATGGTCAGATGCCGCAGCGATCTCACCGCCGACGCTTCCCTGACAATCATCGGCCGCGACGAGTACGCACGTATCGCTCCACTTCCGGTCTCGACGGAGATCGACAGCCGGAAAGTGCCGCTGCCTGGAGGGGTGTATTCCCAATGATCTCGGTAACCGGATGCGCCTAGTAATGGGTTGACCCGAACGGTGTCTTCGTCGTCCAACCCGTCGATGATCGCCGAGTACTGGAGACGGTATGTCCTGCCGGCAACGAGGTACAGGGTCGACGGCAGAACTATCGGGGACGACGACGCCGTGGGCAGCGCTCCGGGAATGTCGGATGCAGCGTCGAGTCGGTGCGACGGGGTATCGGAGACAGCGGCCGTCCGCTGCTGATCGCCGAAACACGGCGGCGGGGGGCTCGACGGTCCTGCGCAGGCGGACAGGAGCAACGCCAAGATCAAGAGCAGAGAGATCGAACGGGAAATTTGAGCCTCTATTGTGTCTGGATGTGGTGCGAGGACGCTCGGGTACGGGCCGAGACGCTGTTATGGAGACCCCACGCTCCGTGCGTGAACTGCGTCCGGTTTGACGATGAAAATTATCAGTAACGGTTGGATGCGATCTGGCATGTGCTTGTGTAGGAACTTGAATACCCGGTAAAGCCATGGTTTGCCGAAATGGTATGCCGGCTCGCCCGAAGCGTATACAAGATGGATGTTCACTCGATCGCCGAACGCATTCATCAAAGCGCTTCGGCTGTTGAGGCGATACTTTGTCGGGAAGACGTCGACAGCTTTGCGTTTGGGCTGAATGGCTTTCAGCGCCTTGACATGGAGACGATTGGGGACCAAGGTACCGGCTGCGGCGATATATCCGTATTTGTTCGGTGTGAGCGACGCAATCAGTCCGCCGGGTTTCAGTACTCGCGTCAGCTCATTGGCCACGATCTCAGCATTTTGAACGTGTTCGAAGACGAATCGCGCGAAGATGATGTCAAAGCTGTTGTCTGCATAGGGTAACGGGCCGTCGGGGGCTATCACCTCGGCATGGTCTACGAATGGGTTGCTGAGGACCGCCTCATCGACATCGCACCCCTCGACATGGGCGCAGCGTCCTCGCAGGTTGAACAGATGGCGACGATACTCGACGACATCGTCGAGTATCTGTTCACCTCTGCCGGCTCCGAAGTCGAGCACCCGATCCGTTGGGCGGAGGACGGCGTGTATCTGAGAGAAAAGCGCAACTCCGACATCCGCAAAACTGAAAGCGCCTACATTGCTCTCGGGGTAGAATCGCCGGCGAAGTGACAACCCATCCTGATGGTTATCTGCGATGAGCCCATCTCCCTATGCTCAGAATGGTGACGTACGTCAGCGTCGAGGAATCGAATGGCATCAGGCGCTTCTCACGCTTCCGGAATGCTCCCGGTACCACGCGACTGTGCGCTCGACACCTTCCGTCAAGCTGATCTTGGACGCCCAGCCGGACCCTTCAAGTCTGGAGACATCGAGAAGTTTCTGAGGTGTGCCGTCCGGCTTCGAAGTATCCCACTCAGTAAGCCCCCGATATCCCACCACCGAAGCGATGGTGTCGGCTACATCCCTAATTGTGGAGTCTGTTCCTGTGCCTACATTGACATGGGTGGCTCCGTCATAGTGCTCGAGCAGGTGGAGGCACGCATCCGCCATGTCGTCGGAATGGAGGAATTCACGTCGGGCGAGGCCGGTACCCCAATTGGTCACTGTTTGTGCCCCGGATTGCACCGCTTCGTCGTACCGACGTATGAGTGCAGGAAGAACGTGTGAACCGAGTGGCGAAAAATTGTCGTTGGGTCCATACAGATTGGTCGGCATCGCGGAGATCCAAGGAAGTCCATATTCCCGACGAACTGCCTGTACATGTATTATCCCCGCAATCTTCGCAATTGCGTAGGCGTCGTTTGTCGATTCTAAGCGGCCGGTGAGCAGTGCGTCTTCGCGGATGGGCTGTTCGGCATACTTTGGATAAATACATGACGATCCCAGGAATAGTAGCCGTTCGACTTCCACCTCCCTCGCTGCGTCCAGTACGTTAACCTGGATCTGCACGTTGTCGCTGAGGAATTCGACCGGATACGAACTATTGGCCAGAATGCCCCCAACCTTCGCCGCAGCCATTACGACGTATCGGGGCTTCATTCGCTGAAAAAATTCGCGCACTGCTTCGCGATTCCTCAGGTCGAGTTGGGAAGATGTCATGCCCACAACATTCGTGAAGCCTGACGCTTGAAGGATTCTTGTGATGGCTGACCCCACGAGACCACGATGGCCCGCAACATAAAACACCGCGTCGCGATCCAACTCGCCGGGTGTGAAATGAGCGACGTCTTCCACGACTACCGCGCCCCGTCGGTGGTGGTCGCCCATGAACTCAGACTGACTTGGTCGATCCACGGACGCCCAGAATGCTTGATTGCCTCGATGTCAGCGTCGACCATGAGTCGAGCCAACTGCCGGCCGTCCAGGGTCGGCGTCCATCCAAGTTTCAGATTCGCCTTGGACGGGTCTCCGATCAGCGCGTCCACCTCTGTGGGCCGGAGATAACGGTCGTCAAAACGGACGTGGTCCTGCCACTCGAGTCCAGCGTGCGCGAATGCGATTTCAAGGAATTCGCGGACGGTGATACCTACTCCGGTCGCGAGGACGTAGTCGTCCGGCTCGTCAACCTGCAGCATGCGCCACATGCCTTCGACGTACTCGGGAGCATATCCCCAGTCTCGTATAGCGTCGAGATTGCCCATATAGAGGCAATCCTGCCGGCCTGCCTTTATCGCGGCTATGGCGCGGGTGATCTTACGGGTGACGAAAGTCTCTCCGCGACGGGGTGATTCGTGGTTGAACAGAATTCCGTTTGCGGCGAAGATTCCATACGCATCCCTGTAGTTTTTTGTTATCCAATAGCTGTACAGCTTCGCCGCAGCGTATGGGGAACGAGGATGAAACGGTGTGTCTTCGTTCTGCGGAGGGGGGGACGCGCCGTAGAGTTCGGACGACGAGGCTTGATAGAAGCGGGTCTTGATGCCAGATAGTCGTACCGCCTCCAGCATGCGTACCGTTCCAGTCCCGGTCGTATCCGCGGTGTGTTCGGGTTCCTCGAACGAAACTCTCACGTGTGATTGGGCGGCGAGGTTGTACACCTCGTCAGGGTGGATGTCGGCCAGCAGGGTGACCAGGCGCGCCCCATCGCTGAGGTCGCCGTAATGCAAGAACAGTCGAGCGCCAGCTGAGTGCGGGTCCACGTAGAGGTGGTCGATGCGTGCGGTGTTGAACGTCGAGGCGCGGCGGATGAGCCCATGGACCTCGTATCCCTTGTGCAACAACAGTTCCGCGAGGTACGAACCGTCTTGGCCGGTGATCCCGGTGATGAGCGCACGCTTCGTCATTCTGACTTCCATCGCCCGTCTACGGCGTTTCGATCGGTCGACGCCGCCATATTAGTCTGATGCCTCTCGTCTTACCGGGCTTCGCGTCGGCGGGCCGCTGTCCGCAACAGGCCGGACAGCGCCGTTCTTGGGCATCGCCGGCGGATTCAACGCGGCGGGCTTACGCATTTCGCTGCGTGTCGATTGTGGCGTACTTCCTTCACCGTAATAGCCGTAGCCGTAGCTGTAAGATCCATTTCCCCGCGAGGGCGTCAATGTGAACACCGCGCCGAGTAAGGGTGCGCCGACACTCTTGAGATTCTCAACTGCGTGGATCAACTGCTCGCGCCTGGTGTGGCCGAACCGCGCCATGATAAGGACGCCGTCGGCACCCGCGGCCAGCAGTGCCGCATCGGTTACTGCAAGTAATGGCGTCGAATCGACGATGACGTAGTCAAATTGCGTGCGGAGGTCGCCCAGTAGGTTCTTTGCGGCCTGAGACCCCAGTAACTCGCTGGGGTTCGGGGGGATGGCGCCGGCGGCCAGGACTGTCAATCCTGGGAAAGAAGTCTTCTGCAAGGCCTCTGAAAGGGTCGCTCGGCCGCTGAGCACCGTGCTGAAACCGACAGGCTCCACGAGACCGAGGTACTTGGCCAAGGTTGCGCGCCGCATGTCCCCGTCAACAAGTACCACATTGTGTTCGGCCTCTGCCAAGGCAAGCGCGATGTTGATCGCTGTGGTGGATTTGCCTTCCGCGGGCACCGAACTGGTCACGACTATCACGCGCGGAGGGTTGTCAACAGAAAGGAATTGCAGATTCGTGCGGAGCTTGCGAAATGCCTCGGCGATGGCAGAGTTGTCGTGTTCGAAAGATATGGCAGGGCTTCGTCGCCGCTCTTTATCGAGCGGTATTGTGCCTACAATTCCCGAGCGGGTGATTCCCTCGAGGTCTTCCCGGCCCTTCACCGTGTTGTCGAGGAGGTCGCGTACCACGGCAAGCCCGATGCCCAACACGATTCCGAGGGCGAGGCCAATGCCGATGTTCCGTGCCGTTTTCGGCACGACTGGCTGACTGGGGATGGACGCTCGCTGTTCGACGACGACACGGGCGTCGGCACGCGCGCCGTCCTCGGGCGTTTCCAACTCCCGAACGAGAGCCACGAACTCGTCGGACAATGTATTCGCGATGTCGCGTGCCTGCACCGGTGATTCGTCCAACACGTCGACAGTGATGAGTACTGTATCGGCTTTGGCGCTCGCCTGAACGTGCTCCTTCAACTCGGCTGCACTCATATCCAAGTCCAGCTTGTTGATCGTGCGCTGCGCCAGCGTTTCGCCCATGAGAAGCTCGGAGTAAGAAATCACTCGTTCCTGGGAGAATCGGTTCCCCTGATATGCGTCTGACAACGATGAACCGGCAGTCGTAGAGACAAAGAGGCGCGTCGACGCCTGGTAGAGGGGAGTCGTGAGTAGTGAGACTGCCAAGGCTCCCAAGACTGAGACGGCGATGACTACGCACACCGTGATCCACCGGGAGCGCAGCAGCTTCACGAACTCTTGCAGACTCACTGCCACCCCTCCAGTACCAATCGACCGGCCGTCTTGCTGTGCGGGCCCTCGCAGCGGTCACAGAAGTGCATCGTGAAGCCTACGCAGCCGGCGTCTATCCGGTTCGGCCGCGAACCAGCACTCACGTCCCCCGCCGGTCGGCGCCGGTTTGCGCTGTAGACGTTCATCTCGTGCACTCAGGGACGGACACTGACGGAACTACGTTGTCCACCAACGGCTGAACCGGGACACGCGGTGCTCCGGGGGACGTCGGCTCCGAGAGTCGGAAGGTGAGCTCTGCCGAGCGGCCACGGAGTAACACGATCTCTACGCCAAAGCTCGGATGCCCCTGCTCCACGCGCTCGAAGACCTTTGTCTTCTGGCCGTTCAAGAGAACGCTCTCCAGAACTGCGCCCCTCGTCGCGTAGAGGCGGACGGAGGAGACCATGGTCCCGCTGGGGATGTCGAATTTCCAATCTCGTGGTAGTCCGAGGTCGGCGGCAATGAATGGGGGTAGTGAGTCCGGAGCCGTGTTCTCGAGGCGTACGGTGACTGTCGAGTTACGGTTGTCGCCTTCGCACCCGTCCGCCACGTACTCGATCTCCCTCTTCAGGTAGTAATCGAGCTTGTTGCCGGCTACATTGTTGATGACCACCTGGGCGTACGGCGCCGAATCGTCGGGAACCGTGTGCGCGAGCGGAGTCTCCTCGAGTTGGGCCTGCTCGTCGGGCACTGCGCTCCACACCGCGATCCGGCGTTCGCCAACCGCCTTGCCCAAGGCATCCAGAAGCTGCTTCGGCGAATTGATCGGCCCGGTCATCTTTTTCACGACCTCGGCGGCGATACCCTGGAGGTAGTCCTTCCGTGCAACTTGGTCGCCCAGGGTGGGGAAGCGGGCGTAGAGGGTGGACTCGGTCAGCTCGACCACATTCTGGCCTGTGATGACCTCTCCGTCCGGCATGGTGATCGCGCCGACGGCACTGAGGATGTAGCTCAATGCGATGGGGTCGATGGCTATGGCGCCGTCTACCTCCATGCCCGTCTGTTGCGCCCACATCGACCTCCAGATCTGCGCCGCATACGGGAAATGGGGACTCAGGTTGCTATTCCGGATGTCTGTCGTCGCCTTCGCGTACCCGTACAACCTCTCGAAGTCCGGGCCTAGGTCGAGCGGCGCGAAGTCCTTACTGAGTTCGGTGTTCTTGGCGAGGGTGTCGACGGAGGGCCGGCCGTCGTCGAATCGCAGGATGCCGAAGCCGCCGACCAAACCACCGGTGCCCCTGGCCTCGGCATTCGTCTGGAAGCCCATGAAGTAGTTTCTCGGCCCGTCCGCGCCCATCATCGACGGCATCAAACGTGCGGCGAGGGCGGTGTTCTCGAGTAGCCCCGCGAGTTCGGCCGTCTGCTCTTGAAGCTGTGATCGAGCGTCTCGTACGGCGGAGATGAACTGGGGTTCCGAGATCGCATCCGCTTCGGTATCGAGCCGCTGCGCGTTCTCCGAGATCGCCCGGAGTTGAGGTTCTTCGGTACGGAGCAGCTGAATATCTACGCGGCCGTTCGCATACAAGCGATCTGGGGAGATCGACGTGCCGACATCGGACGTCGGCTGGAGAACGTCCGTGGCGAGACCTGACACCACGTCAGTGATCTGCTGAGCGCTCGCGAAAGGGCTGCCCAACCACGGCACGACGGATGCGACGGCCCACGGAACGGAGTGGGCGGCATCGCGAGCCGCCTGCGAATGGTTCTGCACTTCATCGGCTGCCCGCGACGCTCCTTCGGTATCGCCTTCCAGCAGGGCATCTTTGGCCTGTTGCGCGGACGCGCGAGCCTGTTCGAGACTCGACTTCACTTGGAGTGCCCGGATGCCGAGCCAGGCGACGAACGCTATGACGGCGAGGAGCAGCACCCCAGTCGCCAGGAGGGCGCGACGGGAGCGGAATCCGTCACCTGACCGCTCCCGACCGTCCATGTCCCCGGATCCGTCGTCGGACGGCCGTCGCAAGAATTTACTCACTCAGAGGGATCCCCTACATCCAGGTCTAGGCGTACGTACACCGGTAGAGCACGAGCTGTCCGATGATCAACGCCCGGAGACAACGATGTGCGGCAGCATGCGCTGCCGCACATCGTCAGGTCGTATGCGAAATGTCGCCAGATCAGGCGCTGACGCCGCCGTAAGGGGGCGTCTCGTTGCCGGTCTCGACGCCGATCGCGGCGAACCGCTCCGCGAAGGCCGAGATGATGTCGTACCAGGTCGTGGCGCCACTGCCATTGCCGGCCTCGTCGGCGCCGGGCAGGGTCACGGTGAACTGGCCGCCGCCGTTGTCGCGGACGTTGCCGAATTCCCCGAAGAGCGCGAGCTCCTCGGCGGTCGGGTTGACGAGTGACACCGCCTCCGCGCCGATGACGCCCTGCGGCTGCGCCTGCGCCATACCGATCGGGGCGAACAGGGCTGCCGCACCGGCGATCGCGCCAGCTGCGGCCGCCATCTTGATCTTGTTGCTAATGGTCATTGTTCCCCCCTGGGAGCGGATAGAACTCTAAGTAGAGTTGCTGAGAGCCTGTCAGACTGTGGGCTGACTGTCAATACGAGTCGCGAGACCGGCTCGTTATGTCACCGGCCCGTCACCTCGTTGAACAGCGCGGTTTCTGATCTTGGATCGCGGTTTCGCCGATGTTGACCTCCGCGCAGGACCGTCCTACGCCCCTCGGAGCCGGTCCTCATTTTCCTTTGCCGGGCAAATCTGTGCCGAGCAATGCATTTTTGGCAAATCAACGAAACAGTCGCGAAAGCGTCCTTGCGCAGCACGGAAACATGAGAAACTCTCAGGATGCGTAAGTCGACTCGTGCGGTGTTCGTCGCCGCTACCTCGCTTCTCGCGTCTCTCGGCTTATGTGTCGCGTCGGCTTTCGCCGCAGCACTGGCCTTCGGCGCGGTCGCCCTCATCGTCCCCGGGACGGGTACCCACAACATCACCGGCCCGAACGCCGTCACCGGCTTGAAGGAGAATGCGGCCAACCGGTACATCAACCCGTCCGGTGTGCCGTGCACCTCGACCGACGGTTGCGATCTCGAGGGGATTCCGTACCCGGCATCCTTTTTCCCGCTGGTGATCTTTCCCGGCTGGTGCCCCGGCCTGGATTGCGCCACGTGGAACGAATCGGTTGGCGAGGGTGTCGCCCACCTCGACGCGGCGGTTCATCAGGCCCTCGCCACCGCGCCGCCGGACGAGGACATCATCCTCTTCGGCTACTCGCAGGGCGGCGCCGTGGTCTCCCGAGAGATGTACAACCTGGCCGGCCTCAACCAGGAGACCAAAGACCGGATCTCGGTCGTCACCATCGGCAACATCAACAACCCACAGGGCCTGTGGTCGCGGCTGAGTTTCCTTCCGACCATCCCGTTCATCGACCTGTCGTTCGGGCCGCAGCTGCCCACCGACATCGGCATCAAGAGCACCAACTACTCGTTCGAATACGACCCCGTGGGCGACGCGCCCCTGTACTGGGGCAACCCGCTGGCCGTCCTGAACGCGCTCGCGGCCTTCGAGTACGTGCACGGCTATTACCTCGAGCCCAACAGCAACGGGCCCTACGACACCATGCCGTATGGCTACACCGACGAGACCCTGGCCGCCGCCATCGACGCCGCACCCAAGCGCGAGTACCAAGACGCAACGTTCGTGCTGATTCCGCAGCGGGGCACCCTGCCGCTGTTCCTGCCATTCCAGGACCTCGGACAGTCGACCGGCACGTCGTTCCTCGTCGACCCGCTCATCAAGCTGGTCCAGCCGCTGACCAAGCTGCTGGTCGACCTCGGCTACGACCGCGAGATCAACCCCGGCATCCCGCAGACGCTCTCGCCGCTGCCGTTCAACCCGTTCGCGCTCGGCCCGGACTTCCCGGTGAAGGTCGCCGACGCCGTCGAGCAGGGTGTGCGTGACGCCTTCGGTCCCCAGGTGCCCACCCCGGCGCCCCCGACCACCGAGCAACAGGCGGCTGCGGCCGCGGCGCGCTCGCGGCTCGTCGTCCAGCCGTCGCAGGCCGCCCGGCCGACGCCCGACGCCGTGGAGCGGACCGCCGACGATGCGTCGGCCGCGACCGACGACGGCCCGGTCGGCGGCGTGCTCCGGATCGCGCGCCCTGACGACGCCGATGTCGCGAGCAGCCGTGCGCTGGCCGGCGACCAGGAGGAATCGGAAGCGCAGGACCGCGACGACACCGGCGCCCGTGACCGGGTTGCCAGCACGGGCGTCGACAACGGCGCGGCGCAGAGCGACACCGACGCAGACACCGGCGCGTCGGGTGTCAGCAACCAACCTGCCGCCTGACCCCCACAGCGAAGCGCCCCGACACTCATCGAGTGCCGGGGCGCTTCGTTCGGTCTGTGTCAGGCCGCCAGGGCGGGCTTGAGGTAGGTGACCAGGCTGACGTCGATCGCCTCGTCGATGAAGTAGTACTGGCAGCCCGTCAGGTACTTCATATAGCGCTCGTAGTTCTCGACACCGGCCGCGGCGATCGCCTCGTCCTTGTGCTGCTCGAGGCGGGCAGCCCAGATGCCGAGCGTCTTGATGTAGTGATTGCGCAGCGACAGCGTCTCCGGCACCACGAAGCCGGCCTTCTCGCCGTGCTTGACCATCATCTGCGTGCTCGGGATGCGGCCACCCGGGAAGATCTCGGTGATCATGAACTTGACGAACCGGGCCAGCTCGAAGGTCAACTTCTTGCCGCGCGCCTGCAAATCATCCGGGTGATAGCCGACGCTGCTCTGGATCGTCATCCGGCCGTCCTCGGGGAGGATGTCGAAGCAGGTCTTGAAGAAGTCGTCGTAGCGTTCGAACCCGAAGTGCTCGAACGCCTCGATGGACACGATGCGGTCCACGGGGGAGTGGAACTGCTCCCAGCCCTCGAGGCGGACGTCATACGTGCGCTCGGTGTCGATCGTGCTCAGCAACTGATCGCAATAGGCCTTCTGGTTCTTCGACAGCGTCAACCCGATGACGTTGACGTCGTACTTCTCCATCGCCCGCTGCAGCGTCAGGCCCCAGCCGCAACCCACTTCGAGCAGCGTCATACCCGGCTTGAGGTCGAGCCGATCCAGGTGCTGGTCGACGTTGGCGACCTGGGCTTCCGACAGGGTGGCATTGGGCCCGGTGAAGAAGGCGCAGCTGTACTTGCGTGTCGGATCCTGGAACACGCCGAAGAAGTCGTCCGACAGGTCGTAGTGGGCCTGAATGTCCTCAAAATGAGGAGTCAGGTCCTTGGTGCCGGTGGAATTGTCAGACATCGTTAGCGCTTGGCCTTCCTCATGACAGGTCAAATCAGTTCATGGAGTGTTAGGGCTTTGACCGCACCCTACCCGCCTACAGGCCACCTACTCGCAGTGCCGCGACGTGTTGGTCAATAAGGTTTCTCGAGTGCCTCGAGCTACTTCTTCAGCGTGTACTGATTGACGTCGATGTAACCCCGCTTGAAGCCGTCCGCGCAGCCGGTGAGGTAGTGCATGTAGCGGTCGTAAACCTCTTCGGACTGGATCGCGATCGCCTCGTCCCTATGTGCCTCGAGCGCCGCGGACCAGTGGTCGAGCGTCTTGGCGTAGTGCGGTTGCAGCGACTGGGTGCGGGTGAGTTCGAAGCCCGCCTTCGCCGCATGTTCGCCGACGAGCTCGATCGTCGGCAAATATCCGCCGGGGAAGATCTCGGTGAGGATGAACTTGACGAACTTGGCGATGGAGATGGTCAGCGGCAGGCCGCGGGCGGTCATCTCCGGCAGCGTCAAGGCCGTGATCGTGTGCAGCAGCATCACGCCGTCGTCCGGCAGCGCGCGGTAAGCCATCGCGAAGAAGTCGTCCCAGCGGTCTCTGCCGAAATGCTCGAACGCGCCGATCGACACGATGCGGTCGACAGGCCTGTCGAACTGCTCCCAGCCCTGAAGCAGGATCTCCTTGTCGCGCGGAGAGTCCGACGCCTCGAAGATCTTCTCGACGTGTGCCTTCTGGTTCTCACTCAGTGTCAAGCCGATGACGTTGACGTCGTACTTCTCGAGGGCGCGCATCATGGTGTAGCCCCAGCCGCAGCCGATGTCGAGAAGCGTCATGCCGGGCTCCAGGCCGAGCTTGCCCAGCGCGAGGTCGACCTTGGCGCGCTGGGCCTCCTCGAGCGTCATGTCGTCGCGCTCGAAATACGCGCAGCTGTACATCTGGCTCGGGTCCAGGAACAGGCGGAAGAAATCGTCCGACAGGTCGTAATGGGCCTGGACGTCTTCGAAATGTGGCTTGAGGTTGCCCGATCGGGCCATTGTCGTGCCTTTCCGGCGATAGCTTCTGACTCGGCTGCGCCACTACCGGCAGCCACACGCGCTCGCCTGCCTCGAGTGGCGATGGTATCCGATGCACCTGTTCGGGCCCGAATTTGCGCTGTCGCCCCTGGTCAGGGGCGTTCGGAAAACGTGGTCTTCAGCTCGCCGACGATGTCGTCCCACAGCGGTTCGGGCAGTTCGTGACCCATGCCGTCGAACAACACCAGCCGCGCGTTGGGGATCGCTCTCGCGATGGCCTTGCCGCCGGACGGGCGCATCAGCTTGTCGGCCTTGCCGTGGATGACGACCGTGGGCGCGGTGGTCTGCTTGTTGTAGTGCAGCAGGCTGCCGCTGCCGGTGATCGCATTGAACTGCCGCGCAATGCCCTGGGGATAGAAGGCCCGGTCGTAGAAGGAGATGGCGTCGGCGCGCAGTTTGTCATCGGTCGACGGATAACCCGGGCTGCCGATGATCCGGCTGACCCTGATGGAGTTCTCGATGATGACGTCCCTGGGCGAGTTCGGGGACGGGCCGGTGATCACGGCCAGCAGTTGCCGCGGTCCAGGCGGCGGCAGGAACGGCTGATTGTTCGACGAGAAGAAGACCGCGAGCGTCTTCGTCCGCTCGGCATGCCGCGCCGCCACGATCTGGGCGATCATCCCGCCCATCGAACCGCCGACGATGTGCGCGCGGTCGATCTCCAGGTGGTCCAGCAGCGCGGCGGCGTCGTCGGCCATGTCTTCGAGCGTGTACACCGACGGGCTCTTGAGGCCGACCAACGACCGGACCATATTGCCGACCTGCGACCCCTTAGTGCGCTGACCGTCGAACTTGCCGGACAACCCGACGTCACGGTTGTCGTACCGGATGACGCGCAGCCCCTGGTCGACGAGCTTGCGGCAGAAGTCCTCGCGCCAGAACAGCAGTTGCGCGCCGAGGCCCATGATCAGCAGCACGGCCGGGTCGTTCGGATCTCCCATGTCCTCGTAGTGGATCTCCACATCTCCGGAGCCACTTCCCCGGTCGCTGCGCTCCCGCCCTCCGGAGCGCGCCTTGCCCTCGCGGACCTGCAAGTCAGACCTCCAGCTCTTCTTCTTTGTGTTCGCGACTGATATCGACCATGAAATTGGCGAAATACCCGGTCAGCTGCGGATCGCTCATCATCTGCCACTTCGGCGCCAACAACTTCATGTAGCGCTCGACGTAGAGAAACTGCTTCCCGATCAGGACCAGCTCGCGTGGCAGCTTCACGTCGTAGGCGTCGGCCAGGGTCGAGAGCTGCTTGCCGATCTCGGCGTAACTCATATCGCCCAGCGACGTCATGGTCAGCGGGGTGGCGAACTTCTCCAGGTCCTTGGCGGCCTGCGCCTCCGGTTTGATCGTGCCGACGGCGCCCATCATCACCACGATCTTGCCCGCCGCGGCGTGGTCCTTCTTGACCAGCAGGGCGTACACCAGCTCGCGCAGCAGCCAGCGGGTCCGCGGGTCGATGCGGCCCATGATGCCGAAATCGAAGAAGACGATCTTGCCCTCGCCGTCGACGTAGAGGTTGCCGGCGTGCAGGTCACCGTGGAACAGCCCGTGGCGGAGTCCGCCCTCGAACAGGCTGAACAGCAGGGCCTTGACCAACTCGGTGCCGTCGAAGCCCGCCTTGCGGATGGCCGCGGCGTCGTCGATGCGGATGCCCTGGACCCGCTCCATGGTCAGCACCCGCTCGCTGGTCAGATCCCAGTAGACCTGCGGCACGCGGATGTTCTTGCCCAGCGGCGAGGCATGCATATGCGCCACCCATGCGTCCATGGACTGCGCCTCGAGCCGGAAGTCCAGCTCCTCGGCGAGATTGTCGGCGAAGTCGGCGACCACGTCCTGCGCCGACAGCCGCTGACCCATCTTGGCGAGTTCGACCAGTCGCGCGCCGCGCTTGAGGATCTGCAGGTCGGCGGCGACGCGGCGGCGGATACCGGGGCGCTGGATCTTGACTACGACCTCTTCGCCCGAATGCAGCGTCGCGTAGTGCACCTGCGCGATCGATGCCGAGGCGAACGGCGTGTCGTCGAAGGACTTGAAGAGGTTCTTCGGTTCGTCTCCCAGATCCTCCCGGAAGAGCTTCTGCACCTCATCGGGGTCGGCCGGCGGCACCCGGTCGAGCAGGCTGCGGAATTCGCGGCTCAGCGGCTCGCCGAACGCGCCCGGGCTCGAGGCGATGATCTGACCGAACTTGACGTACGTCGGGCCGAGATCGGCGAAGGCCTGGGGGATCTGCTTGGTGATCTTCTGCGTGAGGGAGCCGCGGCCGCGCAGGCTCGAGACGACTCTGGCGCCGGTGCGAGTGACCTGCCAGCCCGTCGCGCCGATGCGGGCGGCCTCGACGGGCAGGGGCACCCGGTCGAGCTTGGCTACCTCGCGGTGCTGTGTGTTCCGCGTAGTACTCATATCCGCAGTGTGTCAAAAAAGCCCGGACGGCGGAAAACGCGTGTGCGCCGGGTCACACGCGCCGTTCACCCGAGACGCCGTCGGCGTTCACCGTCAGTCCGCCGTTCCGCGAGAGAGCGGGGGTAAGGGTGTGTCCGCCCGTGAAAACGACTTCAGGAGAAACCATGGACAATCGTGTCGTAAGACTCATCGGAGCAGCGTCGTTGCTGGTCATGGGATCGATCGGGCTGGCGAGCCCAGCCGCCGCCGACACCACCTGGGAGATGCCGGACGTCGAGGGCGCCGTCCTACACGAGGCCTGGGGTGACGTGGTCTCCACCACCGAGGGCGCTCTGTTGCCGGAGACGACCACCGCCGACGGCACGCCCTACGAGCAAATCAACCTGACCAACTGGGTGGTGTGCTCGCAGTCGCCTGCCGAGGGCGAGGAAATCTCAGCGCAGGAGCCGCCGGAACTCGAGGTCGCCCGGCTCAACGGATGCTGATCGCGGCCGTCAGCTGAAGATGACCTCGGGAACAGCATCGCTCCACGTCATCGGCGAGTGTCCGGACTGTTGACAATGGGTGGCCACATCGATGGCCGCGGTCGCGCGCAGCAGGCGTCGCTTGCCGGTGTGGCCACATCCGCAGATCGCCCGGTTGTCGAGCCACGAGGCGAGGAGGTGGCAGCTGCTCGGAACGCTCATGTGATGGACGGTATGGCCACCACTTATGGGGGACCTGAGAGTCCGCTGCTGTTTGGCTGAACCGATGCCGCACCGTTATCGCATCGATGCGCTCGGTGAGATCCCGCGCTTAGGCTGGGTCGATGCCGACCCCGACTCGCTGGGCGGGTGTACCGCTGACCGACCGGCGCGCCGAACGCCGGGCGCTGCTGATCGATGCGGCGCTGCGGTTGTTCGGCGCCGGCGGGGAGGGCGCGTTGGCGGTGCGCTCGGTGTGCCGTGAATGCGGGCTCAACACCCGCTACTTCTACGAGAACTTCACCGACACCGACGATCTCCTCGGGGCGGTGTACGACGAGATGAACGCACAGCTGGCCGTCGAAGTGGACGCGGCGATGGCCGCGGCGGGGGAGTCGCTGCGGGCGCGCACCCGCGCGGGGATCGCGGCGGTGTTGAGTTTCAGCTCGGCCGATCCGCGTCGGGGTCGGGTGCTGTTCACCGACGCACGGGCCAATCCGGTGCTGGCGGCGCGGCGTGCCGCCACCCGGGACCTGCTGCGCGAGGCGGTCCTGGTCGAGGGGTGGCGGGTGCAGCCAGACACGAATCCCGTTGCCGCACAGGTGGGTGCGGCGATGTACACCGGTGCGATGGCTGAACTGGCCCAGCAGTGGCTGGCCGGCACGCTGGGTTCGGACCTCGACGCGGTCGTCGACCATGCGCTGGGGTTGGTGCTCGACCGCTGAGTCCGCCTGTCGCGCACAGGCGGGCATAGCTACGCGGGCTGAGTCGGGCGCCAGCGCCGGATGAAGTCGGTTTCCGGCCACTCCTCATTGGCGGCCATCAACTCGTACATGGTGGCGCGGTCGATCGACTCACGGATGATGTCGGCGTGCCCGGCATGGCGCGTCAACTCCTCGATCAGATGAAGCGCCACCCAGCGCACCGTCCAGTGGTCGACGTCGTGCGGAAACCAGGGCACCTCGTGGGGCACGGGGACCGGGGTGTCGAGATCCTTGTCGGCGAACACCGCCAACGTCTCGGCGTTCACCACCCGCAGCGCATCGAGCAGTCCTTCGAGCGTCTCGTCGTCTCCCATGACGTATTGGTCCTGATAGTCGCGCATCTGCGCCTCCATCGGCCGCGGATCCGGCGCCGGGAACTCCGGCGCCGCCGTCACCCGCTGGGCCCAGCCGCGCTGCACCCCGGCAGCGTGCTTGACCAGACCGCCGATCGACAACGCGCTGACCGAGGGCGTCGAGCGGGCCTGCTCGTCGGTCAGGCCATAGGCGACCGAGAAGAACGCGTTCTGATTGAACGACAGGAATTCGATCAGTGTTCGACGTTCGCCGGCGGCAGGCGGGGGCATTCCGGGCATATCAGCTCTCCTTTGTGACGGTGTGGACGTAAAGATCTCGGATACAGGCGATTTCGGCACCATGATGGATCACCTCACGGTTGATGTGCAGAACCAGGGCGGCCATCGGGTACTCCGCGTACGGACCCTCGGCCGGGCCGCACGCCCGCGCGAGGCCGGCCTCGTCGAGCGCACGCACCCCGGTGATCCAGCGCGCGTACTCCTCGTCGAGCTGGCGCAGCGCCGTCTCGGCGTCGGTGGCGTAGGACCACGAGGAGTAGTCGGCGGGAGGACCCCCGAAATGCGAATGGCTGCGCACCGCGAACACCCCCACGATCACATGGGCCAGACGCCACGCGATCGTGGTGAACGGCTCGGGCTGCGGTGGCGGATAGGTGAAGTCGATTCCGCCGTCGGGATGCACCGTCCAGCAGTCCGGCACGGGCTGCCAGAAGTACTCGTCGTCGCTCAACCCGTCGAGGCGGGGCCGCAACTGCTGCGTCCAGTGCCAGTCGAGTTGATCGACCAACTGCGTGGTGAGGTCCATGCAGACAGCGTCGCACCTCTTTAGGACAGTTCTGGTCCTAAGAGCTGATATCGAGTTGCGCACCCTCGGCGAAATCCGTGCTTCGCGATAAGCCGTCCCAGGTGCGGATGTCTTCGTCGACCGCGGTGCGCGCGGCAGCGATGAGCTCCAGCGCATCGGAGCCCAGCACGAGGTGCGCGGGCGGTGTGTCGATATCCAGGATCGACAGCACGGCCTCGGCCGCCTTGGCCGGATTGCCGAGCTGGCGTCCGCTGGCAGCCAGACGTGCGTTGCGGATCGGCACGAACAACTCGTCGTAGTCGGGGATGCAACGTTGCGCGCGTGTCATCGAGCGGCCCGCCCAATCCGTGCGGAACGAGCCCGGTTCGATGGCGGTGACGTGAATACCGAACGCAGCGACTTCTTTTCGCACGCTCTCGAGCAGGCCTTCGACGGCGAACTTGCTCGCGCAGTAGGCGGACATCCCGGGGACTGCCATGAGGCCGCCCATCGAGGTGACCGCCATGAGATGCCCAGCGCGGCGCCGGCGCATGGAGGGCAACGCGGCCTGCAGCGTCGCGGCGACGCCGAAAACGTTGGTGGCGAACTGTGCGCGCACCTCAGCCAGGGGAGTCTCCTCGAAGACGCCCTCCACTCCGTAGCCGGCGTTGGCGATGACGACGTCGATCGGGCCGACGTTGGTCTCGACGTCGGCGACCGTACCGAAGACCGCTTCGTCGTCGGTGACGTCGAGTAACCGGGCGTGCGCGCGTCCGGGTGCGAGCGCCTCGAATGCTGCGGCGTCGTCGACTCTCCGCACGGTGCCGACAACCCGGTCACCGGCATGCAGGGCGCCCGCGGCGAATGCGCGCCCCAGTCCAGAACTGACTCCAGTGATGAGGATGGTCCGCATCCGTTCCTCCGATCTCCTGTGTCCTCGACGTCGTGTAGTCAGATGACTACACTGGCCATTGTAGTCGGATGACTACAACCGCGTGGATGGCTGCGCGTCGAACGAGGGAGAAGACCGTGTCAGATACCACCGACCGATGGCTGAGGTCCTATTACGGTGTGCGAGGGGCGGTTTCGCTCGTCTGGGTAGCGGCGGCACTGACCGCCGGAGTGCATTCGATGTACGTGGCGGCGCTGCTGCTGCTGATCTATCCGGCATGGGATGCAGGCGCCAACGTGGTCGACGCGCGACAGAACGGTGGTCTGCGGCGCAATCCCACCCAGACATTCAATGCGGCCGTCAGCAGCGTGACCACCATCGCGATCGCCGTCGCGCTCGCCTCGAGCATGAATGCGGTGCTGGGTGTCTTCGGCGTATGGGCCGCCCTGTCCGGGCTACTGCAATTGGTGACTGCCGCACGCAGGTGGAAAACCGTTGGCGCGCAATGGCTGATGGTCCTCAGCGGTGCACAATCCGCCCTCGCCGGCGCGATGTTCCTACGGGAGGCTGCGGCGCCCGAGGCTCCGACTGTCGCCGACATCGCGCCGTACGCCGCATTCGGCGCCTTCTACTTCCTCGTGTCGGCCCTGTGGCTGACCGTGTCGGCGCGACGCCGACGGGCGACCGCCACGCCGACGGCGGCCGGCGGCTGAGGCCTCAATCGTTGCGCAGCCCACGGGGATCGGCGAGGTGCTCGGCCAGCGCGCCGGTGGCCGGGCCGGGCGTCGGACCGGGCGCCCGGCCGGTCAACCCGGTCGCGGCCTTCAGGAAGGGGCCGAACAACCGCCAGCCCAACTGAAGCGCGAGCGCATCTGCGGTGGCCACCCGCGCTGCGTAATCGTCGTCGTGGTCTTCCCGGGCGGCTGCGACGAGTTGCTCCACATTGGGGAACCGGCGTTGGAGCCGCCCGACGTCATACCCGTCGAGCAGCGCGCGGGCGATGACCTTCCAGCTCCGTTCGGCACGGGCCTCGATCTCGTCGCGCGACGAGTCGGAGTCCCGCACCGACACCAGGTCTTGGGCCAGCTGGTCCAGGACGGCCGCCACCACCGCGTCCTTATTGCCGATGTGACGGAAGATGAGTCCCGCGTTGACATTCGAGTGGGCGGCGATGTCACGCAGCGTGGTCGCCGCCGGTCCCCGTTCAGCGAACAGATCGGCCGCGTGCGACAGCACGACAGGTCGGATCCGCGCGCCCGCATCGGTCGGGCCGCCGCTCGCTGTAGGCATCTGACTACGCTAGCGGGGCCGCGTCACCGGCGACAATGCTGACCAGGAGCCGCCCTTTTAATTCACCGATTCGCGGGTACCGCACCGGCATGGCTGACCGAACTGCCCCCAGCGTGCTGCCCGGCCTGCTGATGGGTCTCGGGCTCGGCGGCTTCGTCGACGGCATCGTGCTGCATGAGATCCTGCAGTGGCACCACATGATCAGCAGCGTCGAGCCGACCGACACCGTCGCCGGACTCGAGATGAACGTCGTCGCCGACGGGTTCTTCCACGTCGGCACCTGGATACTGGTGGTGGCCGGCTCGACGTTGACCGTGACGTCCTGGCGCCAGGGGCGCCTGGCCCCGAACTGGCCGTTCCACCTCGGCCTGCTGCTGCTCGGGTGGGGTGTGTTCAACGTCGTCGAAGGCGTGATCGACCACCTTCTGCTGCAGGTGCACCACGTCCGTGACGACCTCGGCGGCCCGTTGGCGTGGGACCTCGGCTTCCTGGTGTTCGGCCTCGCGCTGATCGGCGGCGGCTGGGCGCTCCACCGGCGTGGCGCGCGGATGTTGCAGACCCAGGCGGCTCAGCGGACCGGTACTGTCCGCTGACTCTGGCAGGCTGAGGGCGTGTCCGAGACGACCGCCCGCGTGCTGCAGTTGCTCGGCCTGCTGCAGTCACGGCGGGTGTGGGCCGGCGAAGAGCTCGCCGAGCGGCTCGGCGTCACCACCCGCAGCGTCCGGCGCGACATCGAACGGCTGCGCGACCTCGGCTACCCCGTCGCCGCGAGCAAGGGACACGGAGGCGGCTACCAACTCGGCGCAGGCGCAGCCCTGCCGCCACTGCTGCTCGACCCCGATGAGGCCGTCGCGATGGCTGTCTGTCTGCGGCTGGCCGCCGGTGGCACCGTCGCCGGCGTGGGGGAGTCGGCGCTGCGCGCGCTCACCAAACTCGACCAGGTGATGCCCGCGCGGCTGCGGTCCCAGGTGTCGGCCGTGCACGACGCGACGGTCACGTTGACCTCGGGGGCGCCCGCATCCGTCGTCGAACCCGACGTGCTCATGACGCTGGCGCGAGCCTGCCGGGACCACGAACACGTCACCGCCGGATATGTCGACCGCGCGGGTAACTCCTCCCACCGCCGCCTCGAGCCCTATCAGCTGGTCACCACCGGGCGGCGCTGGTATGTCCTGGCCTATGACCGCGATCGACAGGACTGGCGCAGCCTGCGGCTGGACCGGATGACCGACGTCGTCGCCGCCGGCACCACATTCACCCCGCGCCCTGCACCCGACGCCGCCGACTACGTCGGCCGGGCCATCAGCGCCTCGCCCTACCGATACGTTGCGCGGGTGCGCTACCAGGCGCCGCTCGATGTCGTCGCGCCGCATTTCCCGCCCGGTTCGGCGCAGATCGAAGCCGACGGACCCGACGCGTGCATCGTCACCGCGGGCGCCGACGACCCGGAACGCATGGCGCTGTACTTCGCCGTCGGCGGCGCCGAGTTCCAGGTGCTCGAGCCGCCGGAGGTGATCGCCGCCGCTGCCGCGGTGGCCGACCGGTTGCGCCGCGCAGTCAGCCCGTGATGCCGAGCCGGTCGGTCAGCACGAGGAATGCCTCGGCGAACGGGTTGTCCGCGCTGGCCTGACGGACCTCGTCCCAATCCACGCTCTCGCGGACCGCGCGGATCGGGGACAGCAGAGCGGAGTAGTCGCAGTTGTGTTCGTTGAGCGACCTGAGCTTCTCGGTGACGACGCGGGTGGGTTCGAGCACCCGCATCCGGATCGCCAGCACGTCGTATTCCTCCGCGTGCTTCACGTCATCCGGAGTGACCGGGACGCCGTTGAGCGCGTGCAACACGTCGATGACGAAGTCCTCGCCGACGCAGGCCTTGAACAACCAGTCCTCAGGGGTGCGCTCGATGCGGAATCCGGCGCCCTCGAGCGTCGTCGCCGCCGCTTCGGTGTCCTCTTCAGCGACGACGAAGTCCACGTCGTGCACGGGTTCCGGACCGCCGAACGCCCACAGGGCATAGCTTCCGGCGAGCGCGAAATCGGGGCCCTCGGCCCTCAGCGCGGAGGCGGCGCGCCGGAGCGCGTCGCGCAGCGCGTCGTTACGGGCGGACATCGGCCTACTTTCGGGAGGTCGGTCGGCGTGAATGCCGGTCGGGGTGTCGGTCGGAGCCTGCGGCGGGTACCAAGTACCCCATGCGGATGGCGACATTCAACATTCTGCACGGGCGCAGCGTGCACCACGGCGACGTGGATCTCGGCCGGCTGGCCGACGCGATCCGCGATCTCGACGCGGACATCGTCGCGCTGCAGGAGGTGGACCTGGACCAACCGCGATCCGGCAAGGCTGACCTGACCGCGGTTGCCGCCGAGGCGATGCACGCGGTCAGCCACCGCTTCGTCGCCGCGATCGCCGGGACGCCGGGCGCCACCTGGATGGCGGCCACCGGCCGCGAACAACCGGGCACCGCGGCGTACGGCATCGCGCTGCTGTCCCGCTTCCCCGCGCAGATGTGGCAGGTGGTTCACCTGCCGCGCATTCCGGTGAGCTTCCCGATGTACCTGCCGGGGCCCAACCGGGTGCAGATCGTCAACGAGGAACCCCGCGCGGCGATGGTCGGCCGGTTCGAGACCCCGATCGGCCCGCTGACCGTCGCCAACACCCATCTCTCCTTCGTGCCGGGCTGGAACCGCGTGCAGATGCGACGGCTGGTCCGCGACCTGCGCGGGTTCGACGGTCCGCGGGTGCTGATGGGAGACCTCAACATGACGCCGCCGCGCCCGGCGAGGTGGAGCCGCATGCGGAGTCTCGGTTCGGCGCTCACCTTCCCCGCCGAAGCGCCCGACCGCCAGCTCGACCACATCCTCACCGACGACGGCAGGCTGCGGGTCGAGCGCTGCGAATCGGTTTCGCTGCCGATCTCCGACCACCGGGCACTCGTCATCGACGTCACCCGCGACTGAGCCGGTGGTCACCCTCGCGCTCGACGTCGGCGGCACGAAGCTCGCGGTGGCACTCGTCGATGACACCGGGACGCTCGTGCATCGCGCCGAGGCGCCCACCCCGCGCGGGGACGCCGAGGCGATCTGGGCCGTCATGGATGGTTTGCTCACCGGCGCCCTCGCGGCGGCGGACGGGTCCGTACGCGCCGTCGGCATCGCGTCGGCCGGTCCGATCGACCTGCCGGCGGGCACCGTCAGCCCCATCAACATCAGCGCCTGGCAGCGCTTCCCGATCGTCGAGCGAATCGCCGCACGCACCGGCGCTCCGGTCCGCCTGGGTGGGGACGGGCTGTGCATGGCGTTGGGGGAGCGGTGGCGCGGAGCCGGCCGCGGCGCGCAGTTCCTGCTCGGCATGGTGGTCTCGACCGGTGTCGGCGGGGGGCTGGTGCTCGACGGCGCACCGTATGACGGCCGCACCGGCAACGCGGGGCACGTAGGCCACGTCGTCGTCGACCCGAACGGCGATCCGTGTACCTGCGGGGGACACGGGTGCGTGGAAACCGTCGCGGCCGGCCCCCGGATGGCGCAATGGGCGCGCGATCACGGGTGGCGGGCACCGCCCGGCGCCGGCGCCAGGGAACTGGCCGCGGCCGCGAACGCCGGCGACGCCGTGGCCCTGCAGGCCTTCGCGCGCGGCGGCCGGGCGATCGCCGCGATGATCGCCTCCGTCGCCGCGGTGTGCGATCTCGACCTCGTGGCGATCGGCGGCGGGGTGGCTCGATCCGGGGCGCTGCTGTTCGATCCCTTGCGGGCGGCGCTCGACGGCTACGCGGGTCTGGATTTCCTGCGCGGATTGCGGGTGGTGTCCGCTGAACTGGGTGGCGACGCCGGACTGGTCGGCGCCGCAGCGCTGACGATGAGCTGAGTCGGGTTGCCCGCCGCGTGGCTCGGGTACCCCGAAGGGATGACCGCACCCCCGCAGGCCCCCGAACCGGTACCGGAACCCGCCACCCCCGCCGAGACTCCCGAACGGCTCACGCCGGCCGAGACGCCAGAGCGGCTGACGCCTGCCGAGTCGCCGGAACGACTCACCCCGGAGTAATCTCCGCCGCTCGCCCATCCCCGCGTTTTGGCTGATCGGGGGGCGGCGCGCTATTCTTCTCCAGTTCCACCGAAGACCGTCGGTCACCGAGAAATCGGTTGAAGGTCCGGGCTCAGCCCGGCGGCCCACGCAGGAGGACGAGGTTCGTACGATTTTCGTGTGCGCCCCGGCCGTCTGCGCCGGGGCGTTCGTCGTTTCGAAGCCTTCCGTGACGAGGTCGAGGTGGCACACCCGACACCCACCACGAGGAGGCATGCATGGCCAAGGCTGACAAGGCCACGGCGGTTGCCGACATTGCCGAGCAGTTCAAGGACGCGACGGCCACCGTCGTCACCGAGTATCGCGGGCTGACAGTGGCCAACCTCGCCGAGCTCCGTCGCTCGCTGGGGGCATCCGCCACCTACACCGTCGCGAAGAACACGCTGGTCAAGCGGGCCGCAAACGAGGCTGGTATCGACGGCCTCGACGAGATGTTCACCGGCCCGACCGCGATCGCGTTCGTCAAGGGCGAGCCGGTCGACGCCGCCAAGGCGATCAAGACGTTCGCCAAGGACCACAAGGCGCTCATCATCAAGGGCGGCTACATGGAGGGCCGTGCGCTCTCCATCGACGAGGTCAACCGGATCGCCGACCTCGAATCGCGTGAGGTGCTGCTGGCCAAGCTGGCCGGCGCGATGAAGGGCAACCTCGCCAAGGCTGCGGGCCTGTTCAACGCTCCCGCATCGCAGGTCGCGCGCCTCGCCGCCGCCCTGCAGGAGAAGAAGGCCGGCGAAGAAGCCGCTTAACTCGCCCGACATCACCACGACACCCCATAAGAAGTAATCAAGGAAGGACCACACCATGGCCAAGCTGTCCACCGACGAACTGCTCGACGCGTTCAAGGAAATGACCCTGCTGGAGCTCTCCGAGTTCGTGAAGCAGTTCGAGGAGACCTTCGAGGTCACCGCTGCCGCCCCGGTCGCCGTCGCGGCTGCCGGTGCCGCCGGCGGAGCGCCGGCCGAGGCTGCCGAAGAGCAGTCCGAGTTCGACGTCATCCTCGAGAGCGCCGGCGAGAAGAAGATCGGCGTCATCAAGGTCGTCCGCGAGATCGTCTCGGGCCTGGGCCTCAAGGAAGCCAAGGACCTCGTCGACAGCGCTCCGAAGGCGATCCTCGAGAAGGCTCCGAAGGAGGCTGCCGACGACGCCAAGGCCAAGCTCGAGGCCGCAGGCGCGACGGTCTCCGTCAAGTAAGTTCTCCGCAACTGTGGGGCCGGTCCGGGTTCGGACCGGCCCCACAGTCGTCTGCGCCGGCCAGCAAACCGCTGACCGGTTTTGACGCGTCATGCCGCCGACAGCCGGTGCGGTCATACGAGTGTTGTCAGAATTCGACGTAGGTTACAGTGACTCAAGCCACAGGCTGCTGATGTGTGGCGGGAGAAGTACGTTGCGGGAAGGGATCACGCGTGGGCATTGGCATCCAGGTCGAAGGACTGACCAAATCCTTCGGCTCCCAGCGAATCTGGGAAGACGTCACGATGGAGGTCCCGGCCGGTGAGGTGAGCGTGCTCCTGGGCCCGTCCGGTACCGGTAAGTCGGTGTTCCTCAAGTCGCTGATCGGCCTGCTGCGGCCCGAGCGCGGCAAGATCATCGTCGACGGCACCAACATCATCGAGTGCTCCGCCAAGGAGCTCTACGAGATCCGCACCCTGTTCGGCGTCATGTTCCAGGACGGTGCGCTGTTCGGCTCCATGAGCCTCTACGACAACACCGCTTTCCCACTTCGTGAGCACACGAAGAAGAAGGAGAGCGAGATCCGCCAGATCGTCATGGAGAAGCTGGAACTCGTCGGCCTCGGTGGCGACGAGAACAAGTTCCCCGGCGAGATCTCCGGCGGTATGCGCAAGCGTGCCGGCCTGGCCCGTTCCCTGGTGCTGGACCCGCAGATCATCCTCTGCGACGAGCCCGACTCCGGTCTGGACCCGGTGCGTACCGCGTACCTGTCGCAGCTGCTGATCGACATCAACGCCCAGATCGACTGCACGATCCTGATCGTCACGCACAACATCAACATCGCCCGCACGGTGCCCGACAACATGGGCATGCTGTTCCGCAAGCACCTGGTGATGTTCGGGCCGCGTGAGGTGCTGCTGACCTCCGACGAGCCGGTGGTGCGTCAGTTCCTCAACGGTCGTCGTCTCGGGCCGATCGGTATGTCCGAGGAGAAGGACGAGTCGACGATGGCCGAAGAGCAGGCCATGGTCGACGCCGGTCACCACGATGGTGGCGTGGAGGAGATCGAGGGCGTGCCGCCGCAGATCCAGGCGACGCCCGGTATGCCGGAGCGTCGAGCGGTCGGACGTCGGCAGGCCCGCGTGCGCGAGATCCTGCACACGCTGCCCCCGAAGGCACAGCAGGCGATCCGCGAGGACCTCGAAGCCACGGGCGGCGGCAGCGCCCAGGCGCAGGACTACCCGGAAGACTCGACCACCCGCCAGACCCATCAGGAGGATGACGCCCCGACCGCGTCGATCCCGGTGTCGCGTCAGGTCTGATCCCCACCCGACGGGCGTCGCCCCGGTCCGGCCTCGGTGCGGTGCGGCCCGACAGCCGGACCGGCATGACCTCGCCCATGTTTCCCAAAGGCTTCAGGCGTAGCGCGGTCGTGCCCTAACGTTTGCTGCGGGGAGGCAGACATGGGTGTCTTGGCCGTGAGGTGGCTGATCGCGGTGTTGCTGACGGCCTGGTTCGGGCTGGCTCTGGCCGTGGGGGCCGGGGTGGCGTTCGCCGAGGAGCCGTCGGGTGTCGAGACCGGGGGCGGTTCGCCCGCCGAACCGGCACGCGCCCCGGCAGGGGTGCGCACCGCCGCCGACCCAGACCGCAGCAGCGCGGAGAGCGTCTCCCACTCGGCCACCGCCGAGCCCGGATCGCGGACGGACACCGGCGTGGAACGCCAGCGGCGCATGGCGTCCTCGGGGGCCGGCGCCCCGGAATCCCGCGTCGCCGAACCGGAGGTGACGGCGCGTGCCGAACCCGTCCGCGTCACCCGATCGGTCGACGACGACGGGAACGCGGAGGAACCCGCCGAGGCGTCATCGCAGCGCGTCGCGATGCAGTCGCAGGCGCAGCCCGAACCGGAGGCGCGGTTGATCGCCGCGGTGCCCACCGACTCGGCGCCGGCGACGGCGGCGGCCTCGCGTCCGGCATCGGGGCCCACACTGATCAACGCGGTGGGCACCCTGTTCTTCAACGTCTTCGATCTGACGGTGCGCTTCTTCGAAGGGCCGCCGTCGGTGCCCGCGGGCAGCACCGTTCGGGTGGCGCGCCGGCCCCTGGACATCGACGGCACGACCGTCGACGCCGACTGGTACTTCCCGACCCTGACCGAACCCGACAAGCTCATCTACTTCCAGCACGGAGGGTTCGCCAGAGCCGGCCTCTACAACGCCACCGCTGCCGAGCTGTCGGAGAACAACAATGCGATCGTCGTCGCACCGTCGATCACCACGAACTTCTTCGCCCACGACGGTCGCACGATGAGCGGCGATCCGATGCACGCCGCCGTCGCGCGGCTCTTCCTCGGCGACCGGGCGGCGCTGACCGCCAGCGCCCGGCTCGCCGGCTGGGACGGTGAGCTGCCCGAACGGTTCGTGATCGCCGGGCATTCAGCCGGCGGGCAGCTCGCCGCAGGGGCGGCGGGCTTCTACACGCAGTTCGCCTCGGACGAGGACGACCACGACCTCGCCGGGGTGCTCCTGCTCGAGACGTCCCAACTCGGGGGAGCGGTCGAGCGCGCGGTGCGCAAGATCCCGTGGGACATCCCCGTCTACGCACTCAACGGGGAGCCGGCGCCGCTGAACTCCTACAGCGGTGTGGAACAGGTGCTGGCCCAGGTGCGGCCCGGTTTTGTCGGCGTGCGGCTCATCGGCGGCACCCACAACGACGCGTGGCGGACGACCAATGCGCTGGGCGCCCTGGTGGTCGGCGTGGCCCTCGGGTTCCCACAACCTCAGAACATCGACGCCGCCCAGATCCTGATGACCGGCTGGATCAGCGACTGGTTCGAGGGCACCCGCACCGGCTACTACGGCGAACGCGGACAGATCATCACCATCGACACCCCGACAGGGCCGGCCGAGGGCTACGTCATCCCCGGGCCCACGCCCGAGCTGAGCTTCCTCGACCAGATCATCAAGACGCTGTTCGAGGCCACCACGCTGCTGGCGCCGTTGAGCGCGGGCCCTGCGGTCGAGGCGACCCGGTGGCCGGTTCGTGTCTGACAGGTGATCAAAGCGCGGGTTTCCACACTCAACAGCGCGTCAACCCTTGACGGACGCGCTCAAACGGGCCAATGTGTTGGTCAGCATGAATGCACGGGTAGAGGACGCCAGCCAGCGCCTGACCGGCCGTGTCATGTGGCCGTTGTGCGGTGGTTGAGGAATGCGCCGTCCTGCGCTATTGTTGGACGTTGCGCTGGCTGCATCCTGCCCACCTCACCTGCACCCGACACGCTAGTCCCAGCCTGAGCCCAAAAACTCAGTGATCTAGACGCGTGCCGTGTTTCGGGGAGCCCCGGACAGGGCGTTTCCAGCCGAACCGACGCAGATACGCGGCGAACGGACCGGCATCAGGCCTTCCGGTAGTCGCTTGAGGTGCTGGAAGGATGCATCTTGGCAGTCTCTAGCCAGAGCAAGTCAGCAAAAACTATCACCAATAACTCCGTTCCCGGAGCACCAAATCGCATTTCCTTCGCCAAGCTCCGTGAGCCTCTCGAGGTTCCGGGGCTGCTCGACGTGCAGACCGAGTCGTTCGATTGGCTCATCGGCGCCAGCAGCTGGCGGGAGAAGGCCGTCGCCCGCGGCGACGTGAGCCCCACCGGCGGTTTGGAAGAAGTGCTGACCGAGCTGTCGCCGATCGAGGACTTCTCGGGCTCGATGTCGCTGTCCTTCTCCGATCCGCGCTTCGACGAGGTCAAGGCCCCGGTCGACGAGTGCAAAGACAAGGACATGACGTACGCGGCCCCGCTGTTCGTCACGGCCGAGTTCATCAACAACAACACCGGCGAGATCAAGAGCCAGACGGTGTTCATGGGTGACTTCCCGATGATGACGGAGAAGGGCACCTTCATCATCAACGGCACCGAGCGCGTCGTCGTCAGCCAGCTGGTGCGTTCGCCGGGTGTCTACTTCGACGAGACCATCGACAAGTCCACCGAGAAGACGCTGCACAGCGTCAAGGTGATCCCCGGCCGCGGTGCATGGCTGGAGTTCGACGTCGACAAGCGCGACACCGTCGGTGTGCGCATCGACCGCAAGCGCCGTCAGCCGGTCACCGTGCTGCTCAAGGCGTTGGGCTGGACCAACGAGCAGATCACCGAGCGCTTCGGCTTCTCGGAGATCATGATGTCGACGCTCGAGAAGGACAACACCGCAGGCACCGACGAGGCGCTGCTCGACATCTACCGGAAGCTGCGTCCGGGCGAGCCGCCGACCAAGGAGTCCGCGCAGACCCTGCTGGAGAACCTGTTCTTCAAGGAGAAGCGCTACGACCTGGCCCGCGTCGGCCGCTACAAGGTCAACAAGAAGCTCGGTCTCAACGCCGACAAGCCGATCACCAACTCGACGCTGACCGAAGAGGACGTCGTCGCCACGATCGAGTACCTGGTACGGCTGCATGACGGCCAGCCCACGATGACCGCTCCCGGCGGCGTCGAGGTCCCCGTCGAGGTCGACGACATCGACCACTTCGGCAACCGTCGTCTGCGCACCGTGGGCGAGCTGATCCAGAACCAGATCCGGGTAGGCCTGTCCCGGATGGAGCGTGTCGTGCGTGAGCGCATGACCACGCAGGACGTCGAGGCGATCACGCCGCAGACCCTGATCAACATCCGTCCCGTCGTGGCGGCGATCAAGGAGTTCTTCGGCACCAGCCAGCTGTCGCAGTTCATGGACCAGAACAACCCGCTCTCGGGTCTGACCCACAAGCGCCGCCTGTCGGCGCTGGGCCCCGGCGGTCTGTCCCGTGAGCGCGCCGGCCTCGAGGTTCGCGACGTCCACTCCAGCCACTACGGCCGGATGTGCCCGATCGAGACCCCTGAGGGTCCGAACATCGGCCTGATCGGCTCGCTGTCGGTGTACGCCCGGGTCAACCCGTTCGGCTTCATCGAAACGCCGTACCGCAAGGTTGTGGACGGGGTCGTCACTGACCAGATCGACTACCTCACCGCCGACGAGGAGGACCGCCACGTTGTGGCGCAGGCCAACTCGCCGCTGGACGACAACGGCCACTTCACCGAGGACCGCGTGCTGGTCCGACGCAAGGGTGGCGAGGTCGAGTACGTCTCGTCGGCTGAAGTTGACTATATGGACGTCTCGCCGCGCCAGATGGTGTCGGTCGCGACGGCGATGATCCCGTTCCTCGAGCACGACGACGCCAACCGTGCCCTGATGGGTGCCAACATGCAGCGCCAGGCGGTTCCGCTGGTCCGCAGCGAGGCCCCCCTGGTCGGTACCGGTATGGAGCTGCGTGCCGCGATCGACGCCGGTGACGTGGTCGTGTCCGACAAGGCCGGTGTGGTGGAAGAGGTTTCGGCCGACTACATCACCGTGATGGCCGACGACGGCACCCGGCACACCTACCGGATGCGCAAGTTCGCCCGCTCCAACCACGGCACGTGCGCCAACCAGCGCCCGATCGTGGATGCCGGGCAGCGTGTCGAGGCGGGTCAGGTCGTCGCCGACGGTCCCTGCACCCAGAACGGTGAGATGGCCCTGGGCAAGAACCTGCTCGTGGCGATCATGCCGTGGGAGGGCCACAACTACGAGGACGCGATCATCCTCTCCAACCGTCTGGTTGAAGAGGACGTGCTCACCTCGATTCACATCGAAGAGCACGAGATCGATGCCCGCGACACCAAGCTGGGCGCCGAGGAGATCACCCGGGACATCCCGAACGTCTCCGACGAGGTGCTGGCCGATCTCGACGAGCGCGGCATCGTCCGCATCGGCGCCGAGGTCCGCGACGGCGACATCCTGGTCGGCAAGGTCACCCCGAAGGGTGAGACCGAGCTGACCCCGGAGGAGCGGCTGCTCCGCGCGATCTTCGGTGAGAAGGCGCGCGAGGTCCGCGACACGTCGCTCAAGGTGCCCCACGGTGAGTCCGGCAAGGTCATCGGCATCCGCGTGTTCTCCCGCGAGGACGACGACGAGCTGCCGGCCGGCGTCAACGAGCTGGTCCGCGTCTACGTCGCGCAGAAGCGCAAGATCTCCGACGGCGACAAGCTCGCCGGACGCCACGGCAACAAGGGCGTCATCGGCAAGATCCTGCCCGTCGAGGACATGCCGTTCATGCCCGACGGCACGCCGGTGGACATCATCCTCAACACCCACGGTGTGCCGCGTCGTATGAACATCGGCCAGATCCTGGAGACCCACCTCGGGTGGGTGGCCAAGGCGGGCTGGAACATCAACGTGGCCGAAGGCACCCCGGAGTGGGCGGGCAAGCTGCCCGAGGAGCTGTACTCGGCTCCGTCGGACAGCATCGTCGCCACCCCGGTGTTCGACGGTGCCCGTGAGGGCGAGCTGGAAGGTCTGCTGGCCTCCACGCTGCCCAACCGCGACGGCGACGTCATGGTCGACGCACAGGGCAAGTCGCAGCTGTTCGACGGACGCAGTGGCGAACCGTTCCCGTACCCGGTGACGGTCGGCTACATGTACATCCTGAAGCTGCACCACCTGGTGGACGACAAGATCCACGCCCGCTCGACCGGTCCGTACTCGATGATCACCCAGCAGCCGCTCGGTGGTAAGGCGCAGTTCGGTGGTCAGCGGTTCGGCGAGATGGAGTGCTGGGCCATGCAGGCCTACGGTGCCGCCTACACGCTGCAGGAGTTGCTGACGATCAAGTCGGACGACACCGTCGGCCGCGTCAAGGTGTACGAGGCCATCGTCAAGGGCGAGAACATCCCCGAGCCGGGCATCCCGGAGTCGTTCAAGGTGCTGCTCAAGGAACTGCAGTCGCTGTGCCTGAACGTCGAGGTGCTGTCCAGCGACGGTGCGGCGATCGAGATGCGGGACGGTGACGACGAGGATCTGGAGCGCGCTGCTGCCAACCTCGGAATCAACCTGTCGCGCAACGAATCCGCCTCCGTCGAGGACCTTGCCTGATCGCGGTTCGCCCGCGGCTGATCACTTAGAGTTACTAATCCCGAAAGGGGAAAGGGAGTTACGTGCTAGACGTCAACTTCTTCGATGAACTCCGCATCGGTCTCGCGACCGCGGACGACATCCGCAACTGGTCCTACGGCGAGGTCAAGAAGCCGGAGACCATCAACTACCGCACGCTCAAGCCCGAGAAGGACGGCCTGTTCTGCGAGAAGATCTTCGGACCTACTCGCGACTGGGAGTGCTACTGCGGCAAGTACAAGCGCGTCCGGTTCAAGGGCATCATCTGTGAGCGCTGCGGCGTCGAGGTGACCCGCGCCAAGGTGCGCCGTGAGCGGATGGGCCACATCGAGCTGGCCGCACCCGTCACGCACATCTGGTACTTCAAGGGTGTCCCGTCGCGTCTGGGCTACCTGCTGGACCTGGCCCCGAAGGATCTCGAGAAGATCATCTACTTCGCGGCCTACGTGATCACCGCGGTCGACACCGAGATGCGTCACAACGAGCTCTCCACCCTCGAGGCCGAGATGGTCGTCGAGAAGAAGGGCGTCGAGGACCAGCGTGACCTCGATCTGGCCGAGCGGGCGCAGAAGCTCGAGAACGACCTGGCCGAGCTCGAGAAGGAGGGCGCCAAGTCCGACGTCCGCCGCAAGGTGCGCGACGGTGGCGAGCGCGAGATGCGCCAGCTGCGTGACCGGGCCCAGCGTGAGCTCGACCGGCTCGACGAGATCTGGACGACGTTCACCAAGCTCGCGCCCAAGCAGCTCATCGTCGACGAGGTGCTCTACCGCGAGCTCGTCGACCGTTACGGCGAGTACTTCACCGGCGCCATGGGCGCGGAGTCGATCAAGAAGCTCATCGAGAACTTCGACATCGACGCCGAGGCGGATTCGCTGCGCGACACCATCAAGAACGGCAAGGGGCAGAAGAAGCTCCGTGCCCTCAAGCGGCTCAAGGTCGTGGCGGCGTTCCAGACGAACCGGAACTCGCCGATGGGCATGGTGCTCGACGCCGTTCCGGTGATCCCGCCGGAGCTGCGGCCGATGGTTCAGCTCGACGGTGGCCGCTTCGCGACCTCCGACCTCAACGACCTGTACCGCCGTGTCATCAACCGCAACAACCGGTTGAAGCGACTGATCGACCTCGGTGCGCCCGAGATCATCGTCAACAACGAGAAGCGCATGCTCCAGGAGTCGGTGGATGCGCTGTTCGACAACGGCCGTCGCGGCCGGCCCGTCACCGGGCCCGGCAACCGTCCGCTCAAGTCGCTCTCGGATCTGCTCAAGGGCAAGCAGGGCCGGTTCCGGCAGAACCTGCTCGGCAAGCGCGTGGATTACTCCGGTCGCTCCGTCATTGTCGTCGGCCCGCAATTGAAGCTGCACCAGTGCGGTCTGCCCAAGCTGATGGCACTGGAGCTGTTCAAGCCGTTCGTGATGAAGCGTCTGGTCGATCTGAACCACGCGCAGAACATCAAGAGCGCCAAGCGCATGGTGGAGCGTCAGCGTCCCCAGGTGTGGGATGTCCTCGAAGAGGTCATCTCCGAGCACCCGGTGCTGCTGAACCGCGCACCCACGCTGCACCGCCTCGGCATCCAGGCCTTCGAGCCGCAGCTGGTGGAGGGTAAGGCGATCCAGCTGCACCCGCTGGTCTGTGAGGCGTTCAACGCCGACTTCGACGGCGACCAGATGGCCGTGCACCTTCCGCTGTCCGCGGAGGCGCAGGCCGAGGCCCGCATCCTGATGCTGTCCTCGAACAACATCCTGTCGCCGGCGTCGGGTAAGCCGCTGGCCATGCCGCGTCTGGACATGGTCACCGGGCTGTACTTCCTGACCACGAAGATCGACGGCGATCCGGGTACGTATCAGGCCGCCGCCAAGGATCAGCCGGAGAGCGGCGTCTACAGCTCACCGGCCGAGGCCATCATGGCGATGGACCGCGGTGCGCTCAGCGTGCGGGCACCCATCAAGGTTCGGCTGACGCAGCAGCGTCCGCCGGTCGCGTTGGAGGCCGAGCTGTTCGAGAACGGCTGGAAGCCGGGCGGCGCCTGGACCGCCGAGACGACGCTGGGTCGGGTGCTGTTCAACGAGCTGCTCCCGATCTCGTATCCGTTCGTCAACGAGCAGATGCACAAGAAGGTGCAGGCCCGGATCATCAACGATCTGGCCGAGCGCTACCCGATGATCGTGGTGGCGCAGACCGTCGACAAGCTCAAGGACGCCGGCTTCTACTGGGCAACCCGAAGCGGCGTCACGGTCTCGATGGCCGACGTGCTGGTGCCACCGCAGAAGCAGGAGATCCTCGACCGGTACGAGGCCGAAGCCGACGGCATCGAGCGCAAGTACCAGCGTGGCGCCCTGAACCACAAGGAGCGCAACGACTCGCTGGTCAAGATCTGGCAGGACGCCACCGAAGAGGTCGGTAAGGCTCTCGAGTCCTACTACCCCGCGGACAACCCGATCATCACGATCGTGAAGTCGGGCGCCACGGGCAACCTGACCCAGACCCGCACGCTCGCGGGCATGAAGGGTCTGGTGACCAACCCGAAGGGTGAGTTCATCCCGCGGCCGATCAAGTCCTCGTTCCGCGAGGGCCTGACGGTGCTGGAGTACTTCATCAACACCCACGGCGCCCGTAAGGGTCTGGCGGACACGGCTCTTCGTACCGCTGACTCGGGTTACCTGACCCGTCGTCTGGTCGACGTGAGCCAGGACGTCATCGTTCGCGAGAACGACTGCGAGACCGAGCGTGGCATCAACGTCACGCTGGCCGAGCGCGCCGCCGACGGCACGCTGATCCGGGATCCGCACGTCGAGACCTCGGCGTTCGCCCGGACCCTGGCCACCGATGCGGTGGACGCGGACGGCAACGTCGTCATCGCCCGCGGTCACGACCTCGGCGATCCGGCGATCGACACCCTGTTGGCCGCGGGTATCACCTCGGTCAAGGTGCGTTCGGTGCTGACCTGCACGTCGGCCACCGGCGTGTGTGCGAAGTGCTACGGCCGCTCGATGGCGACCGGCAAGCTCGTCGACATCGGCGAGGCGGTCGGTATCGTCGCCGCGCAGTCGATCGGCGAGCCCGGCACGCAGCTGACCATGCGTACCTTCCACCAGGGCGGCGTGGGTGAGGACATCACCGGCGGTCTGCCCCGGGTGCAGGAGCTGTTCGAGGCCCGCGTGCCGCGCAACAAGGCGCCGATCGCCGACGTCAGCGGACGCGTGCAGCTCGAGGAGGGTGACCGCTTCTACAAGATCACCATCGTCCCCGACGACGGTGGCGAGGAAGTGGTGTACGACAAGCTCTCCAAGCGTCAGCGGCTGCGTGTCATCAAGCACGAGGACGGCTCCGAGGGCGTGCTGTCGGACGGCGACCACGTGGAGGTCGGCGACCAGCTCATGGAGGGTTCGGCCGATCCGCACGAGGTGCTGCGTGTGCAAGGTCCGCGTGAGGTGCAGATCCACCTGGTCCATGAGGTCCAGGAGGTCTACCGGGCGCAGGGCGTGTCGATCCACGACAAGCACATCGAGGTCATCGTCCGGCAGATGCTGCGTCGCGTCACGATCATCGACTCGGGCAGCACGGAGTTCCTGCCCGGTTCGCTGACCGAGCGTGCCGAGTTCGAGTCGGAGAACCGTCGCGTCGTCGCGGAGGGCGCCGAGCCCGCCGCGGGTCGCCCGGTGCTGATGGGCATCACGAAGGCCTCGCTGGCCACCGATTCGTGGCTGTCGGCGGCGTCGTTCCAGGAGACCACCCGCGTGCTCACCGATGCGGCGATCAACTGCCGCAGCGACAAGCTGCAGGGTCTGAAGGAGAACGTCATCATCGGCAAGCTGATCCCGGCCGGTACCGGCATCAACCGGTACCGCAACATCCAGGTTCAGCCGACCGAGGAGGCGCGGGCTGCCGCGTACACGATCCCGTCCTACGAGGATCAGTACTACAGCCCGGACTTCGGTCAGGCCACCGGTGCCGCGGTTCCGCTGGACGACTACGGCTACAGCGACTACCGGTAGGACTACCGGGAGTTCACTGCTCACGGAGGGGCCCTCGCGCACACTGCGCGGGGGCCCCTTCCGTGTCGGGCGGGCTTCACCGGCGGGCGCGGAGAAGGCCCAGGGCTGTCACCGGCCGCGCCTAGACTGGCGGCGTGCTCATCGGTTCACATGTCCGCAACGACGATCCCCTGGCTGCCGCGCAGGCCGACGGCGCCGACGTGGTGCAGTTCTTCCTCGGCGATCCGCAGAGCTGGAAGAAGCCCAAACCTCGCGACGACGCCGAGGCGCTCAAGGCGTCGAGTATCCCGCTCTACGTCCACGCGCCGTATCTGATCAACGTCGCCTCGGCGAACAACCGAGTCCGCATCCCGTCGCGCAAGATCCTGCAGGACACCTGCGACGCCGCCGCGCTGGTCGGCGCCACCGCGGTAATCGTGCACGGCGGCCACGCCGACGACAAGGACATGGAGGCCGGCTTCGAGCGGTGGGTCAAGGCGCTCGACCGACTGGAGACCACGGTCCCGGTCTATCTGGAGAACACCGCGGGCGGTGACCACGCCATGGCTCGCCACTTCGACACCATCGCGCGGTTGTGGGACCACATCGGCGACTTCGGTATCGGCTTCTGCCTGGACACCTGCCACGCCTGGGCGGCCGGCGAGTCGCTCATCGACGCCGTCTCGCGGATCAAGCGGATCACCGGCCGCATCGACCTGGTGCACTGCAACGACTCCCGGGACGCCGCCGGCTCCGGCGCCGACCGGCACGCCAACTTCGGGCTCGGCCAGATCGACCCGCAGCTGCTGGTCGGTGTGGTGGAGGCCGCCGGCGCGCCGGTGATCTGTGAGACGGCCGACGAGGGTCGCAAGGACGACATCGCGTTCCTGCGCGAGCACGTTCAAGGTGACGATTGACTAACAACCGCTGAACGACCGACGGCCAACGGGTTAACTGGGCGGATCTCGGGAACACCGACCGCCCGACCTCCGAAAGGCCCACGTGTCGCTGATCGACGAGTCGTCGGTTGCGCTCGCGCCCGCTGACGATCCTGCTCCGCCGGACCGTGAACGCCGGCTGAGGATCCTGCGGTGGTCGGCCGTCGCGCTGTGGGTCGTCGTGGTGGTCTACCGCACCGTCACCGACGGCTTCGCGTTCAACCGGGAACTGCTGCTGCTCTACATCGCGACCGGTCTGCTCGCGGCGAGCATCGGGCAGGGCCGGCGCATGCTGTACGTGATTCGGGACTGGTTGCCGTTCGCGCTGCTGCTGATCGCCTACGACCTCAGCCGCGGTGCCGCGACGCTGGTCGGCCGCCCGACGCTGTGGCACTGGCAGGTCGACGCCGACCGCTGGCTGTTCTTCGGCACCATGCCCACGGTGTGGCTGCAGGAGCGGCTCAAGGCGCCGCAGCCGCCGTGGTGGGAAGTCGTCATGAGCTCGGTCTACATGTCGTTCTTCGTGCTGCCCTACGTGGTCGCGGCCGTGTTGTGGCTGCGCAACCGGGACGAGTGGAAAGCGTTCGTCCGGCTGTTCGTCGGACTCAATGTGGCGGGGCTGCTGATCTACACGTTGATCCCCGCGGCCCCGCCGTGGGCGGCCGCACGCTGCACCCCGGCCGAGGTCGCGGACGGCCCGTCTGAGGCGGACTGCATGTTCCGGTCCGCGCGCGGGGTGCCCGACGGCGGTGTGCTGGGCGCGATGCAGACCAGTCAGGACGGCGCGAACCAGTGGGTGGAGCGGATCGTCGGCCGCGGATGGGGGAAGCTGAACCTGCACACGGCCAGCGCGCTGCTCGACCAGGGGCAGGCCAGCGTCAACCTGGTCGCGGCGATTCCGTCGCTGCATGCGGGGATGACCGCGGCGGTGGCAGCGTTCCTGTGGCACCGCGTGCACCGCGGCTGGCGACCGCTGCTGGCCGCCTACGTGCTGATCATGGCGTTCACGCTGGTGTACACCGCTGAGCATTTCGTCGTCGACATCCTGCTCGGCTGGGCGCTCGCGGCGGCGGTGATCGTGGGTCTGCGCCGCTACGACGGGTGGCGGCGGGGCCGCTCAGGTGAGGTAGACCTTGCGCAGCGTCTCGGTGACGGTCCAGAGCGTCTCGGCGCCCGGAGCGAGGCGGACGACGTCGCCCGGTCCGAGCTCGAGCGACGGGCTTCCGTCGGCGAATTCGACGGTCGCTGACCCGGACAGGACCACGAACACCTCGTTGACCTCGACGTCGTGCATTCCGCCGTCGCTCATTTCCCAGACGCCCACCTCGAGACCGTCGAAGTCGCCGAACGCGGTGGTGGCCGTCGTCGGCGCACCGTCGGCCACCTGATCGGCGGGGACCGGTTCGTGCGCGAGGGCGAGGGTGGCGGCGTGGACGACCGAATTGGGCTGCATCGCGACAGTATGGCCGCACGGGACCTGTGTTACAGGTCTTGTGCGACTGTCGCTGAAGGTGTAACACTGCGGGTATGGCAGACACGCACGTCGTCACCAACCAGGTCCCGACGCTGGAGAACCACAACCCCGCGACGTCACCGGTGCTCACCGAGGCGCTGATCCGCGAGGGCGGGGAGTGGGGCCTCGACGAGGTCACCGAACTCGGCGCGCTCTCGGGCGGCCCGCAGGCCCAGCGCTGGGGCGAGCTCGCCGACCGCCACCGGCCCGTACTGCACACCCACGACCGCTACGGCCACCGCGTCGACGAGGTCGAATACGACCCGGCCTACCACGAGCTGATGCGCACCGCGGTGTCTCACGGCCTGCACGCCGCACCGTGGGCCGACGACCGGGCCGGCGCCCATGTGGTGCGCGCGGCCAAGACGTCGGTGTGGACGCCGGAGCCCGGACACATCTGCCCGATCTCGATGACCTACGCCGTTGTGCCCGCGCTGCGATTCAACCCGGACCTTGCCGCGGTGTACGAACCGCTGCTGACCAGCCGCACCTACGACCCCGAGCTGGCCGTGCCCGCGACCAAGCCCGGCATCACCGCAGGCATGTCGATGACCGAGAAGCAGGGAGGCTCCGACGTCCGGGCCGGCACCACCGAAGCCGTCCCCAACGGCGACGGCACTTACTCGCTGCGCGGCCACAAATGGTTCACCTCGGCACCGATGTGCGACGTGTTCCTCGTGCTCGCCCAGGCGTCGAAGGGGCTGTCGTGCTTCTTCCTGCCGCGCGTCCTGCCCGACGGGTCGCGCAACCGGATGTTCCTGCAGCGCCTCAAGGACAAGCTCGGCAACCACGCCAACGCCTCGAGCGAGGTCGAGTACGACGGCGCCACCGCCTGGCTGGTCGGCGAGGAGGGCCGCGGCGTTTCGACCATCATCGAGATGGTCAACCTCACGCGGCTGGACTGCACGCTCGGCTCGGCGACGAGCATGCGCACCGGCCTGACCCGCGCCATCCACCACGCCCAGCACCGCAAGGCGTTCGGCGAGTACCTCATCGACCAGCCGCTCATGCGCAATGTGCTCGCCGACCTGGCCGTCGAGGCCGAAGCGGCCACCATGGTGGCGATGCGGATGGCCGGCGCCACCGACCGGGCCGTGCGCGGCGACGACCGCGAGGCGCTGTTGCGGCGCATCGGCCTGGCCGCCGCCAAGTACTGGGTGTGCAAACGCGCCACCCCACACGCCGCGGAGGCGATGGAGTGCCTGGGCGGCAACGGCTACGTCGAGGACTCGGGCATGCCGCGGCTCTACCGCGAGGCGCCGCTCATGGGCATCTGGGAGGGGTCGGGCAACGTCAGTGCGCTGGACACCCTGCGCGCCATGGTGACCCGGCCCGAGAGCGTCGAGGTGCTGTTCGACGAGCTGGCGCAGACCGCAGGCCACGACACCCGCCTCGACGAGCACGTCGAGGGGCTGCGGGCGTCGCTGGCAGACGTCGAGACGATCCAGTACCGGGCGCGCCGGGTCGCAGAGGACATCTGCCTGGCGCTGCAGGGCGGGCTGCTGGTCCGGCACGGCCACCCGGCCGTCGCCGAGGCGTTCCTGGCGACGCGGATGGCCGGTCAGTGGGGCGGGGCGTTCGGCACGCTGCCCGCGGGGCTTGACCTTGCGCCGATCCTCGAGCGCGCGCTGGTCAAGGGCTGACCGCATGACCCACGCGATCAGGCCCGTCGACTTCGACAACCTGAAGACGATGACCTACGAGGTCACCGGACGAATCGCCCGGATCACGTTCAATCGCCCCGACAAGGGCAATGCGATCGTCGCCGACACTCCGCTGGAACTGTCGGCGCTCGTCGAACGCGCCGACCTCGACCCGAACGTCCACGTGATCCTGGTGTCCGGCCGCGGTGAAGGGTTCTGCGCCGGATTCGATCTGTCCGCCTACGCCGAGGGGTCGTCGTCGGCGGGCTCGGGCTTCTCAACTGGCAGCCCGTACCGAGACACGGTGCTGTCCGGTCGCACTCAGGCTGTCAACCACCTGCCGGACCAGCCGTGGGATCCGATGATCGACTACCAGATGATGAGCCGGTTCGTCCGCGGCTTCTCCAGCCTGCTGCACTGCGACAAGCCGACGGTGGTCAAGATCCACGGCTACTGCGTCGCCGGCGGCACCGACATCGCGCTGCACGCCGATCAGGTGATCGCCGCCGCCGACGCCAAGATCGGCTATCCGCCCACCCGGGTGTGGGGCGTTCCCGCCGCCGGGATGTGGGCGCACCGGCTCGGTGATCAGCGCGCGAAACGTCTTCTGCTGACCGGTGACTGCCTGTCCGGCAGGCAGGCCGCCGAATGGGGGCTGGCCGTCGAGGCGCCCGAGCCCGAGGACCTCGACGAGCGCACCGAACGGCTCGTCGAGCGGATCGCCGCGGTACCGATCAACCAGCTGATCATGGTGAAGCTCGCGATGAACGCGGCGCTGCTGCAGCAGGGAGTGGCCACCAGTCGGATGGTCAGCACCGTGTTCGACGGCATCGCCCGGCACACGCCCGAGGGCCATGCGTTCGTCGCCGAATCGCGGGAGCACGGCTTCCGCGAAGCGGTGCGCCACCGCGACGAACCCTTCGGCGATCACGGCCGCAGGACTTCCGGGGTCTAGCCGTGGTCGAGGTCCTGTCCCGGTTGACGGCGCGCTCGGTGGTGCTCTCGGTGCTGCTCGGCGCGCATCCGGCGTGGGCCACCGCGGCCGACCTCATCCGCCTGACCGCCGACTTCGACATCCGCGAGTCGACGGTGCGGGTGGCGTTGACGCGCATGGTCAGCGCCGGTGACCTGGTGCGATCGGCCGACGGGTACCGCCTCTCGGACCGGCTGCTCAGCAGACAGCGCCGTCAGGACGACGCCATCGACCCGCGGCTGCGACGCTGGGACGGCACTTGGACCACGCTGGTGATCACCAGTGTCGGCACCGGCGCACGCACCCGGGCGGCGCTGCGGAACGCCCTGTCGGACAATCGTTTCGCCGAACTACGCGAAGGTGTGTGGCTGCGCCCGGACAACCTCGACGCGACGCTCCCCGAGGACATCGGGCGGCGGGTGCGGGTGCTGCACGCCCGCGACGACGATCCCGCGCAACTCGCCGCCCGGCTGTGGGATCTCGACGGCTGGGCGCAGACCGGCCGCGCGCTGCTGGCCGACATGTCCGCCGCGACCGACGTGCCGGCCCGGTTCGTGGCCGCGGCAGCCATCGTGCGCCACCTGCTCACCGATCCGGTGCTGCCCGCCGAACTGCTGCCCGACGGCTGGCCGGGGGAGGACCTGCGACGGGCATACACGGCGTTCGCGGCCGAACTGGTCGCACGGCGCGACGAGATGACAGACAGGAGCGCGATATGACCGATCCGGTACGGGTCGAACGCAACGGCGCGGTGACCACGGTCGTCATCGACCGACCGCAGGCCCGCAACGCCGTCGACCGGCCCACCGCCGAGGCGCTGTACCGGGCGTTCGAGGATTTCGACCGGGACGACTCGGCGGCGGTGGCCGTGCTGTGGGGTGATCACGGGACGTTCTGCGCCGGAGCCGATCTGAAGGCCTTCGGCACCCCGGACGCCAACGCGGTGCACCGTACGGGCCCCGGTCCGATGGGCCCGACGCGGATGGTGTTGTCCAAGCCGGTGATCGCCGCCGTCAGCGGTCACGCCGTCGCGGGCGGGCTCGAGCTGGCGCTGTGGTGCGACCTGCGGGTGGTCGAGGAGGACGCGGTGTTCGGGGTGTACTGCCGCCGCTGGGGCGTCCCGCTCATCGACGGCGGCACGGTGCGGCTGCCACGGCTGATCGGCCAGAGCCGTGCGATGGACATGATCCTGACCGGCCGGGCCGTCGACGCCGCCGAGGCGCACGCGATCGGTCTGGCCAACCGCGTGGTGCCCAAGGGCGAATCACGTTCGTGCGCCGAACGATTGGCCGCCGAGCTCGCCCGGCTGCCGCAGCAGTGCATGCGCTCGGATCGACTGTCGGCGCTCGGCCAGTGGGGGCTCCCCGAGGCCGAGGCGATCGACCGGGAGTTCGCGAGCATCTCGCGGGTCAAGCACGAAGCGCTGGAGGGTGCTGGCCGGTTCTCGGCTGGCGCGGGCAGGCACGGCGCTAAGGCTTAAGGGGCGACGCCGCCTTTGGAGATGGTGTTGTTCGCGCCGAGGTCCTGGATCTTCGGCTCCCCGTCGGCGTAGGTGACCGTGTTGTTCAGCCCGACGACGGTGATCTCGCTGTCGACCCGGGTGAACGTGATCGTGTTGTCGGTCCCGCCGATGTTGACGTTCGCGCACGTGCCGGTCACGGTCAGCTTGTTGTTCGAGCCGCCGACGTTGAGCGACTTGCCGTCGGCGCAGTCCACCTCGGCGGTGGTGCCGACCGATCCGTAGTTGATGGTGTTGCCGACCTCGACCTGCGCGCCCGACGTCCCTGCCGTCGCCGTCGGGGTGTTGGTGTCCGTACTCTGCGAGCCGCAGCCGGTCAGACCGACCGTCGCCAGCGCCACGGCGCACACACCGACGAGCCGCGCGGACCCGATCGACATGACGTCTCGACTCCTCGTCGCCGTTCGCGTCACGCCGGCACCCGACCGATCCGGTTCGTCATGCCCAGTTCCCGCCCGCGGTCCCACAGGATGGGGTCGCCGGTCTTGTAGAACACGGTCTGGTCCCACCCGTAGACGGTGATGTCATTGACGACGTTGTCGGCGATCACGATGTTCCCCGAGCCCTGCGTCGTGATGGCCCAGCAGGAGCCCAGCGCGAAGACCTGATTTCCAGCGCCGTTGACGTGCAGGGTGGAGTCGTGGCAGTCGATCGTCTGCACGAGACCCTGTCCGGTGATGTGGGTGTCACCGTTCTTCGCCGAGGCGCCGGGTGCCCCCACGAGGGCGAGTGCGCACAGGACGACGAAACCCACCGCGATCGATCGCACTGTCGTATCCCCTCACTGCCGTGCCGATGTGAAGCAGCGTACGTGGCCGGTGTTCGGCGGTGACGGCCTTCGGTCGTTCTGCTCACGCTGCGCGCAGCGGTCGCTAACTGCGCCGGTGCTCGGTACCGTTAGCGACGATGCGTCGACGTGTCACCCGTGGCGGTGTGCTCTTGGCTGTGGCGGTCACCGCGACGGTGGCCGCGTCGGGGTGTGCGAACACCGTGACCGGAACGGCCCAGAAGGGGGCGCCCGACGTCCCCGACCCGGACCGCAACTACGGCTACGTCGACAACCGCTGCGGACTGCTCGAGGACTCGACCGTCGCGGAGGTGCTCGGCGCCGACGAGGTGCTCCGCCCCTACAGCGGCGCGGTCTGCCAGTACGTCCTGGCCCGCGGGCAGGACATGGTCGACGTGACGTTCTCCTGGTTCAAAAGCGGCACGCTCGCGCGCGAGCGCGCCCTGGCCGTCGAACGGGACGCCGAGGTGACCGACACCGTCATCCAGCGTCACCCCGCCTTCATCGCCCGCAACGCCGCCGGACCATCTGTCTGCTCGGTGACTGCGGCGGCCGGTCCGGGGGTACTCAGCTGGTGGGTGCAGTTGCGCGGTAAGGAGAACGAAGATGCCTGCGCGGATGCCGAGAAGCTGTTGTCGGCCACGTTGTCCTCGGACATGTGAGTGGCCCTGTGAATAGGTCACCGAGAACCGTCGCCGGATTCCTGATCCTGGCCGCCCTCGCGTTGGCGGGCTGCGGGGACGATGCGCCGCGGCAGGCCGGGCCCGACACGCCCACGGTCGCGAGCGGATTCGAGAGTGGCGACTGCAACGGGGTGAGCGACGAGGACATCACCGAGGCGGTCGGGATGAAGATGTTCACCAAGGTCGTGGACGCCGACGTCGGCTGCTTCTGGCAGGAGGACACCATGATCGGCACGTTCGGTGCGGGTATGGGCATCTCCACGTGGTGGTACCGGGGCAGCGACATGACCACCGAACGCGAACTCGAGGAACAGGCCGGCCGCACCCTGACCGAGCTGTCGGTCGACGGCAACACCGGCTTCAAGGCGTCCGACCCCAACGCGTGCAGCATCTATGTCGCCAAGGGCGGGGACGTCATCACCTGGTCGATCCAAACCATGAACCCGGCGATGCTGCCCGACCTGTGCACGATCACCGAGCAGCTCGCCCAGCTCAGCCAGGAGCGGGTGAACTGAACGGCGGCCCGCGTGTGAGGGCTAGAGTTCATCGCTGACCCCTTCGCGGGTCGGCGATGACGAAGGGTGGACCGGACATGCCAGCTCGGCCCGAGCCACAGGGGGGTCGGGTCCGCAGTCCTGCGCGCACCGGCCGGCTCAGCCGTGAATCCATCGTGAATGCGGCACTGACGTTCCTGGACCGCGAGGGCTGGGACGCGCTGACGATCAACGCCCTGGCCACCCAGCTGGGAACCAAGGGGCCGTCGCTGTACAACCACGTGCACAGCCTCGACGACCTGCGCCGCACCGTGCGGATGCGGGTGGTAGCCGACATCATCGCGATGCTCAACACCGTCGGTCAGGGCCGTACCCGCGACGATGCGGTGATGGTCGTGGCCAGTGCCTACCGCAGTTACGCCCACCACCATCCGGGCCGCTACTCCGCGTTCACGCGGATGCCGCTCGGCGGCGACGATCCTGAGTTCACCGACGCCACCCGAGCTGCGGCCGCGCCGGTCATCGAGGTGCTCGCCTCCTACGGGCTGCAGGGCGAGGACGCGTTCTACGCGGCGCTGGAGTTCTGGTCGGCCATGCACGGATTCGTCCTGCTCGAGATGACCGGGGTGATGAACGGCATCGACACCGACGGGGTGTTCACCGACATGGTGCTGCGGCTGGCCGCGGGGATGGAACGCCGCTCCGGGGTCGGGGCCGAGCTCGGCTGATCCGTCCTCGGGACGGATTTTGGAGTGGCGCGGACCATCCTGGTATCGTGGGGGATCGTGCCTGGCCGTCGAGGCGCATGCGCCGGTTCACACCGGACAGCATGGCCACACGCCGGGCGACTTCGCATGTCTACCACGCATCGGAAACGATCGGGTGCAGGCGGGTGCGACACGCCCGGACGCGGGGGACGCTAGCGGGCCGAAACAGCAGTACAGAGACTTCAGAGAACGACCGAGCAGTACAGAGCCACCACACAGCAGAGCAACACAGAAAGCCGGTACATGCCAACCATCCAGCAGCTGGTCCGCAAGGGGCGCCGCGACAAGATCGCCAAGGTGAAGACCGCGGCCCTCAAAGGCAGCCCGCAGCGTCGCGGCGTGTGCACCCGCGTGTACACCACGACCCCGAAGAAGCCCAACTCGGCGCTTCGCAAGGTCGCGCGCGTGAAGCTGACCAGCCAGGTCGAGGTCACCGCCTACATCCCGGGTGAGGGCCACAACCTGCAGGAGCACTCGATGGTGCTGGTGCGCGGCGGTCGTGTGAAGGATCTGCCGGGCGTTCGCTACAAGATCATCCGCGGTTCGCTGGACACCCAGGGCGTCAAGAACCGCAAGCAGGCGCGCAGCCGTTACGGCGCGAAGAAGGAGAAGAGCTGATGCCGCGTAAGGGGCCCGCACCCAAGCGTCCGCTGGTCAACGACCCGGTCTACGGTTCGCAGCTGGTCACCCAGCTGGTGAACAAGGTGCTGCTGGACGGGAAGAAATCGCTGGCAGAGCGCATTGTTTATGGTGCACTCGAGCAGGCCCGGGACAAGACGGGCACCGATCCGGTGGTGACGCTCAAGCGCGCCATGGACAACGTCAAGCCCGCGCTCGAGGTCCGCAGCCGTCGCGTCGGCGGCGCCACCTACCAGGTGCCCGTCGAGGTGCGGCCGGAGCGTTCGGTCACGCTGGCGCTGCGCTGGCTGGTCAGCTTCTCCAAGGCCCGCCGCGAGAAGACCATGATCGAGCGTCTGGCCAACGAGATCCTCGATGCCAGCAATGGTCTGGGTGCCGCCGTCAAACGGCGTGAGGACACCCACAAGATGGCCGAGGCCAACCGCGCCTTCGCGCACTACCGCTGGTGACGTGACGCCCCGGCGGTGTTGCCGGGGCGTACAGACAACAGCAACTACCAAGCGAAAGAGAAGACTTCTGTGGCACAGAAGGACGTGTTGACCGACCTGAACAAGGTTCGCAACATCGGCATCATGGCGCACATCGACGCCGGCAAGACGACCACGACCGAGCGCATCCTCTACTACACCGGTATCAGCTACAAGATCGGTGAGGTCCACGATGGCGCCGCGACCATGGACTGGATGGAGCAGGAGCAGGAGCGGGGGATCACCATCACCTCCGCGGCCACCACGTGCTTCTGGAACGACAACCAGATCAACCTGATCGACACCCCCGGCCACGTCGACTTCACCGTCGAGGTGGAGCGCAGCCTGCGCGTGCTCGACGGTGCCGTCGCCGTGTTCGACGGCAAGGAGGGTGTGGAGCCGCAGTCCGAGCAGGTCTGGCGGCAGGCGGACAAGTACAACGTTCCGCGTATCTGCTTCGTCAACAAGATGGACAAGCTCGGCGCGGACTTCTACTTCTCCGTGCGCACCATGGAGGAGCGCCTCGGCGCCAACGTCATCCCGATCCAGCTGCCGATCGGCGCGGAGGGTGACTTCACCGGCGTCGTCGACCTGGTCGAGATGAAGGCCAAGGTCTGGAGCGCGGAAGCGAAGCTCGGCGAGAAGTACGACGTCGTCGACATCCCGGCCGATCTGCAGGAGCGTGCCGAGGAGTACCGCTTCAAGCTGATCGAGGCGGCCGCCGAGACCGACGAAGCGCTGCTGGAGAAGTACCTCGGCGGCGAGGAGCTCACCGTCGCAGAGATCAAGGGTGCGCTGCGCAAGCTGACCATCAACTCCGAGGCCTACCTCGTGCTGTGCGGCAGCGCGTTCAAGAACAAGGGCGTGCAGCCCATGCTGGACGCGGTCATCGACTACCTGCCCTCGCCGCTCGACGTCCCGCCTGCCGAAGGCCACGTGCCCGGCAAGGAGGACGAGGTCGTCACACGTAATCCGTCGGTCGACGAGCCGTTCTCGGGGCTGGCGTTCAAGGTGGCCACGCACCCGTTCTTCGGCAAGCTGACCTACGTGCGCGTCTACTCGGGCACCGTCGAGTCCGGCAGCCAGGTCATCAACGCCACCAAGGGCAAGAAGGAGCGGCTGGGCAAGCTGTTCCAGATGCACTCCAACAAGGAGAACCCGGTGGAGCGGGCGTCGGCCGGGCACATCTACGCCGTCATCGGCCTCAAGGACACCACCACCGGCGACACCCTGAGCGATCCGAACCAGCAGATCGTGCTCGAGTCGATGACCTTCCCCGATCCGGTGATCGAGGTGGCCATCGAGCCGAAGACCAAGAGCGACCAGGAGAAGCTCGGCACAGCGATCCAGAAGCTGGCCGAAGAGGACCCGACGTTCAAGGTCCACCAGGACGATGAGACCGGTCAGACCGTCATCGGCGGTATGGGCGAGCTGCACCTCGACATCCTGGTCGACCGCATGCGTCGCGAGTTCAAGGTCGAGGCCAATGTCGGCAAGCCGCAGGTGGCCTACCGCGAGACCATCCGCCGTCCGGTGGAGAAGGTCGAGTTCACCCACAAGAAGCAGACGGGTGGCTCTGGCCAGTTCGCGAAGGTCATCATCAGCCTCGAGCCGTTCAGCGGCGAGGACGGTGCGACCTACGAGTTCGAGAACAAGGTCACCGGTGGCCGCATCCCGCGCGAGTACATCCCGTCGGTGGACGCCGGTGCGCAGGACGCCATGCAGTACGGCGTGCTGGCCGGCTATCCGCTGGTGAACCTCAAACTCACGCTGCTCGACGGTGCCTACCACGAGGTCGACTCGTCGGAAATGGCGTTCAAGGTGGCGGGTTCGCAGGCGCTGAAGAAGGCCGCCCAGGCGGCTCAGCCGGTGATCCTCGAGCCCATCATGGCCGTCGAGGTGACCACACCCGAGGACTACATGGGTGAAGTGATCGGCGATCTGAACTCCCGCCGTGGTCAGATCCAGGCCATGGAGGAGCGGGCCGGTGCTCGCGTCGTCAAGGCGCAGGTGCCGCTGTCGGAGATGTTCGGCTATGTCGGCGACCTTCGGTCGAAGACCCAGGGCCGGGCCAACTACTCCATGGTGTTCGACTCGTACGCCGAAGTTCCGGCGAACGTGGCGAAGGAGATCATTGCGAAGGCCACCGGCCAGTAGGTCGGTGTTCTCGTACGACCACAACTGAACAAACCAATCACTGCTCTAGATATCTGCTGTAACAGAGCACCAACAAGTCCAGGAGGACACAGAAGTGGCGAAGGCGAAGTTCGAGCGGACGAAGCCGCACGTCAACATCGGGACCATTGGTCACGTTGACCACGGCAAGACCACGCTGACCGCAGCAATCACCAAGGTTCTGCACGACAAGTACCCCGAGTTGAACGAGTCGCGCGCATTCGACCAGATCGACAATGCGCCCGAAGAGCGTCAGCGTGGTATCACGATCAACATCTCCCACGTGGAGTACCAGACCGAGAAGCGTCACTACGCGCACGTCGACGCCCCCGGTCACGCTGACTACATCAAGAACATGATCACCGGTGCCGCCCAGATGGACGGCGCGATCCTGGTGGTCGCCGCCACTGACGGTCCCATGCCGCAGACCCGCGAGCACGTGCTGCTCGCCCGCCAGGTCGGCGTGCCCTACATCCTGGTCGCGCTGAACAAGTCGGACGCGGTCGACGACGAGGAGCTCATCGAGCTCGTCGAGATGGAGGTCCGCGAACTGCTGGCCGCCCAGGACTTCGACGAGGAGGCCCCGGTCGTGCGCGTCTCGGCGCTCAAGGCGCTCGAGGGTGACGAGAAGTGGGTCAAGTCCGTCGAGGAGCTCATGGACGCCGTCGACGAGTCGATCCCGGACCCGGTCCGCGACACCGACCGTCCGTTCCTGATGCCCGTCGAGGACGTCTTCACGATCACCGGCCGCGGCACCGTGGTCACCGGTCGTGTGGAGCGCGGCGTGGTCAACGTGAACGAGGAAGTCGAGATCGTCGGCATCCGCCCCGGCACCACCAAGACCACGGTCACCGGTGTCGAGATGTTCCGCAAGCTGCTCGATCAGGGCCAGGCCGGTGACAACGTCGGTCTGCTGCTGCGCGGTATCAAGCGTGAGGACGTCGAGCGCGGTCAGGTCGTCGTCAAGCCCGGCACCACGACCCCGCACACCGAGTTCGAGGGCCAGGTCTACATCCTGTCCAAGGACGAGGGCGGCCGTCACACGCCGTTCTTCAACAACTACCGCCCGCAGTTCTACTTCCGCACCACGGACGTGACCGGTGTGGTGACGCTGCCCGAGGGCACCGAGATGGTGATGCCCGGTGACAACACCGACATCTCCGTCAAGCTGATCCAGCCCGTCGCCATGGACGAGGGTCTGCGGTTCGCGATCCGCGAGGGCGGTCGTACCGTCGGCGCCGGTCGGGTGACCAAGATCAACAAGTAACACCAGTACGCCGAAGCGGCGCTCACCCCCTGGGGTGGGCGCCGTTTTCGTCGATGTGGGCGCGCACGGGTAACGCGGTCGGCCGGTGCGGCGATGAACCTGGCAGTGGCCGTGTCACGGCCGAGAGAGGTCGGGGTTCGTGTTTCGTCGTATCGCTGTGCTGGCCGGCGCCATCGCCATGGCCGGGTCCACACTTGTCACCGCGGGAACTGCCGGAGCTCAGCTGGACTGCCCCGATCTGCACTGGATCGGTGCCGCCGGATCGGGTGAGCGTGGCGCCGAGGTGACGATGAACGACGGGATGGGCCGCGTCGTGTTCAACTCGATGCAGGATCTGCAGCGTCTGGTCCAGCGCGACGGCCGCACCATGACCGCCGAGGCCGTCAACTACCCCGCGACGCCGGTTCCCGTCGACGACAGCATTCTCGGCTGGGCGGGCTTCATCAACAGCGTCGACGCCGGCACCGCCGCGCTGAACGCCCAATACAACGCGTTCGTGCAGCGCTGCCCCACGAGCAAGGTCGTGCTCGCCGGCTACTCGCAGGGTGCGATGGTGGTGCACCGCAATCTGCAGGCATTCGCCCCCAGCCCCAATCTGGCCGCGGCGCTGCTGGTCGCCGACGGCGACCGGTTGCCGACCGACGCCACCTACAACCTGGGTTCGGTCACCTCCGTGCCCGGCGCAGGCAAGGGCGTCGCGCAGGACTGGCCGATCCTCGCGCACGCGCCCGCGCCGCTGCCGCTGGACGTCGCGGCACGCACCGTCAGCGTGTGCGACCTCGGCGACGCCGTGTGTGACTACAACCCGGACGCCGAGGACACGATGAACCCGGCGGCCGTCGCCGTCCACACCAGCTACGCCAGGTCGTCTGCCGGCGGCTACTCGTGGACATCGCCGCTCTACCAGCTCATCGGCGCCGCGCCCGCGGCCAACCAGCTGTCGGTCGCCGGGGGCTGAAGTACTCCGCTCGAGGTCGGTGATGGCGCTACGCTGTGTGCGCCGTCGCGAACGACAGGAGCATCGCCGTGTCCACCTTCTGGCGCTACCTACGCATCCAGGCCTTCGTGCTGCTGTGCGGCATCGTCGGTCCGATCTTCCTCACCATCTATTTCCTCGCCGGCGCGGACCCGATGATGAAGTGGATGTTCTGGTGGGGTCTGGTGATCACCGCCGCCGACGTGCTCATCGCGCTGGCGATGACCAGTTTCGGCGCGCACTCGGCGGCCAAGACCGCTGAACTCGAGGCCCGCGGCGTACTCGCCCTGGCCCAGGTCACCGGCATCCACGAGACGAACACCCGGATCAACGACCAGCCGCTGGTGAAGCTCGACCTCCAGATCAGCGGGCCCGGTCTGACGCCGTTCGCCGCGCAGGACCGCGTGGTTGCCTCCATCTCGCGGCTGCCGATGATCACCAACCGCAGACTCGTCGCGCTGGTCGACCCGGCCACCAACGAGTTCCAGATCGACTGGGAGAGAAGCGGACTGGTCGGCGGCCTGATGCCGGCCACATTCACCGTCGCGGAGGACAACCGGACCTACGACCTGACCGGGCAGGCAGGCCCGCTGCTGGAGATCCTCCAGATCCTCAAGGCGCACGGTATCGGGATGAACAACATGATCGATCTGCGCGCCAATCCCGCTGCCCGCGAACAGGTTCAGGCAGTGGTGCGACACGCCGCCCAGAATCACATGCCGGCGCAGACCGCGCCGGCCGCGCCGATGCCCCCGATGCCCGCGCCCGCCCAGCCGACGGTGGCGCAGCGGCTGCAGGAACTGGAGACGCTGCGGGCCACCGGCACCATCACCGACGAGGAGTACACCGCCAAGCGGCAGCAGATCATCGAAGCGCTCTGACCCGCCGTCAGGCGCTGGGCACCACCAGCACGGGGCGGTGCGCCGACTGCAGCGTCGCCTTGGCGACACTGCCGAGCAGCGCCTGACGGACGGCCGAACGTCCACGCGACCCGACCACCACCGCCGCGGCGTGCCGGTGCGCGGCCGCCCCCACGAGCGCCTCGGCCGTCGCCTTCGGTGAACCGCCCTGCGAGGGAGCGATCTGCTCGACCACGACACCCTCGCCCGCGGTGGTCTCGGCCTCTCCGTCGCCGACGGTCACCACCACGATCTCGCGTCCGGCGAAGATGTGTTGTGCCGCGGCCAGCGCCGCGTGCGCCCCTGCCGAACCGTCCGATCCGACGATCACCGGGCCGGCAGCCAGCGCCTCGTACTCGTCGGCGAACAGCGCCGGCGGCACCACCAGGGTCGGGCGCGATGCGTAGTGCACCGCGGTGTCGGAGACGCTGCCGAACATCGCCTGGGCGGCGCCCAGTCCGCGCGATCCCACGATCACCACGTCGGCGCCGACCTGCTCGGCGAGCTGCGCGAGCACGAGGCCCTCGCCGCCCCAGGACCGCTTGACCAACGGCTCCGCGTCGAGGCCGGCGGCGCGGGCCAACGTGGTGCCGTTGGCGGCGATCCGTTGAGCCTCGCGCTCGCCCTCTGCCTCGGTGCGCTCGACCAGCTCGCTTGCGCTGCGCACGGTGGCCCGCAGCCGGCGGCGCAACGCCTCGCTGGCGAAGGGCGGCGTCCACAGCTGGGCCACCCAGGCATGCGCCTGCGGCAGCAGCCGTCCACCCACGTCGATCGCGGCCGTCGCGGCGGGTGACCCGTCGTATCCGATGATGACGCCGAGCGGCATGCTGTCCCCTTCGATCGATTGCTGACGATCGTAGGCGTCCTGTGCAGGGGCGGCCAGCAAGGTCCGTGTCGCGGTTGTTAGAACACGTTCCAGTTCGGCTGTTAGCCTGTCGGCAGTTCGTCGAAAGGAGCAGCGGTGACGTCGGTTGGTGGTCCGTTGGAAGGCCGAGTGGCATTCATCACCGGGGCCGCCCGCGGCCAGGGCCGCGCGCATGCGGTGCGGTTGGCCGCCGACGGCGCCGACATCATCGCGATCGACATCTGCCGGCCGGTGTCGGACACGATCACCTATCCGGCGCCGACGTCCGACGATCTCGCCGAGACCGTGCGCGCCGTCGAGGCGACCGGACGCAAGGTGCTCGCCCGTGAGGTCGACATCCGAGATCTGGCCGCTCTGCAGCAGGTGGTCGCCGACGGAGTGGAACAGTTCGGCCGTCTCGACATCGTCGTGGCCAATGCCGGTGTGCTGAGCTGGGGCCGGCTGTGGGAGATGCCCGAAGACCAGTGGAACACCGTCATCGACGTCAACCTCAACGGCACCTGGAAGACCCTCCGCGCGGCGGTTCCGGCGATGATCGAGGCGGGTAACGGCGGGTCGATCATCATCGTCAGCTCCTCAGCCGGGCTGAAGGCCACTCCGGGCAATGTGCACTACTCGGCGTCCAAACACGGGCTGACGGCGATGACGAACGGACTCGCGCTGGAGGCGGGGGAGTACGGCATCCGGGTGAACTCGATCCATCCGTATTCGATCGACACCCCGATGGTCGAGAAGGACGCCATGATGGAGATCTTCTCCAAGTACCCGACGTTCCTGCACAGCTTCGCGCCGATGCCGTACAAACCCGTCGCGCACGAGGGCAAGCAGGGCCTCAACGAGTTCATGACGCCCGAAGAGGTCTCCGACGTGGTGGCCTGGCTGGCCGGCGACGGGTCGGCGACGATCTCGGGTTCGCAGATCGCCGTCGACCGCGGCACGATGAAGTACTAGCGGCCCAGCACGTCGGCCAATTGCGCGACGGCCCAATCGATCTCGGCTGGGGTGATGACAATGGGCGGGGCCAGGCGCAGCGTCGAACCATGGGTGTCCTTCACCAGCAGGCCGCGTTCGGCCAGCGCCACGCTGATCTGCTTGCCGGTGCCGATGCGGGGGTCGACATCCACCCCCGCCCACAGCCCCCTGTCGCGCACCGCCACCACACCGCGTCCGGTCAGCGCCGTCAGCCGGCTGTGCAGGTGTGCGCCGAGTTCGGTTGCCGCTCTTTGGAACTCGCCGGTCTGGAGTAGTTCGATCACCGTGCTTCCGATGGCGGCGGCGAGTGGGTTGCCGCCGAAGGTCGAGCCGTGTTCGCCAGGGTGCAACACGCCGAGCACATCGCGATCGGCCACCACCGCCGAGAGCGGGACGATCCCGCCGCCGAGCGCCTTGCCCAGCAGATAGACGTCGGGCACCACGCCCCAGTGATCGCAGGCGAAGGTGCGTCCGGTGCGGGCGAGCCCGGACTGGATCTCGTCGGCGATCATCAGCACGTTGCGTTCGGTGCAGATTCGGCGCACGCGCGGCAGGTAGTCGTCGGGCGGGACGATGATGCCGGCCTCACCCTGGATCGGTTCGAGCAGCACCGCCACGGTGTGTTCGTCGATCGCGGCGTCCAGTGCCTCGGGGTCTCCGAAGGGCACCGGGCGGAAGCCGGGCGTGTACGGGCCGAAGCCGCGGCGAGCGGTGTCGTCGTCGGAGAAACTGATGATCGTGGTGGTGCGACCGTGGAAGTTGTTGCGCGCCACGATGATATTGGCCGATCCCGCCGGCACGCCCTTCACGTCCGTGCCCCACTTGCGCGCCACCTTGATACCGCTCTCGACGGCCTCGGCGCCACTGTTCATCGGCAGCACCATGTCCTTGCCGCACAGCTCGGCCAGCGCGGTGCAGAACGGAGCCAGCCGATCGGAGTGGAAGGCCCGGCTCACCAGGGTCACCGCGTCGAGTTGGGCGTGCGCCGCGGCCACGATGCGGGGGTGGCGGTGACCGAAGTTCACCGCCGAGTACGCGGCCAGACAGTCGAGGTAGCGCCGGCCTTCGACGTCGGTGATCCACGCACCCTCGGCGGTCGCGGCCACCACGGGCAGCGGAGAGTAGTTGTGGGCGACATGGCGCTCGTCGGCGGCGATCACCGCGTCGGTCGCGGTCGCATGGTCGAGCACGTTCACGGGTGTACCTCCAGCGTGCAGCATTTGACGGATCCACCGCCCTTGAGCAGTTCGGACAGTTCGACGCCGACGGGAGTGAATCCGGCGGCGCGCAGCTGATCGGCGAAGCCGACGGCCGCGGCGGGCAGCACCACGTTGCGGCCGTCGGAAACGGCGTTGAGCCCGAAGGCGACCGCGTCGGCGTGCGCCACCTCGATGGCATCGGGAAACAGCACGCGCAGCCGGTTCCGGGACGTCTCGGTGAACGCCGGTGGGTAGAACGCGACGGTCGAGTCGTCGAGGACGGCGAGCGCGGTGTCGAGATGGTAGAAGCGCGGATCGGTCAGCTCCAGACTGATCACCGGCAATCCGATGACGGCGGCGATCTCGTCGTGCGCCCGGCGGTCGGTCCGAAAACCGTGCCCCGCCAACAGAATGTTGCCCGCCACGAGCAGATCGCCCTGGCCCTCGTTGACGTGGCGTGTGGTCACCGGCCGGTAGCCGTGTCTGGCCAGCCACTCGGCGTAGGCGCTCGTCTCGCCGGCGCGCTGCGGATATGCGAACCTGGCGACGACGGCCGTGCCGTTGACCACCAGGGCGCCGTTGGCGGCGTAGACCATGTCCGGCAGACCCTCGACCGGTTCCACCAGCTCGACGGTGTGGCCGAGTTCCTTGTATGTGCGGCGCAGGGTCTCCCACTGGTCGAGGGCGAGGTGCGGGTCGACCGCGGTGGTCGGGTCCATCCAGGGGTTGATCGCGTACTCGACTGCGAAGAAGGTCGGCGCGGTCATGGCGTAGTGACGGGTGCGGGCGGCTCGGGTGACGGTGTTCGTCATAGATCGACCCTAAGAACGCTGCCTAATGCAATCAATCTATGTTCGTTGCGTGTCTATGCTCGATCTATTGCGCCGACAGGGCGTTTTCGGCCCTTTATTGCAGTGGAGCGAACATGGACCGGTTGGATGACACCGACGAACGCATCCTCGCGGTGCTCGCCGAGCACGCTCGCGCGACCTACGCCGAGATCGGACAGCAGGTGAATCTGTCGGCGCCCGCGGTCAAGCGACGGGTGGACCGCCTGCTCGACGACGGCGTCATCCGCGGCTTCACCACGGTGGTGGACCGCAATGCGCTCGGGTGGCGCACCGAAGCCTTCGTGCAGGTCTTCTGTCACGGCACCATCGCTCCGGCTGAACTGCGCGCGGCATGGATCGCCATTCCCGAAGTCGTCAGCGCGGCGACCGTGACGGGTACCGCCGATGCGATGCTGCACGTGCTGGCACGCGATATGGGCCACCTCGAGGATGCGCTCGAACGCATCCGGTCCAGTGCGGACATCGAACGCAGCGAGAGCATCGTGGTGCTGTCCAACCTGATCGAGCGCGCCCTCCCCGAGGCCGCTGAACAGCAGGGGGGCGTACCCAGCACGCGGCCCATCGTGTAGAACCAGCACGTGAGCACATCTGCAGGCGTCGTCATCGTCGGCGGCGGGCTGGCCGCGGCGCGCACGGCCGAACAGCTGCGACGTTCGGAGTACGCCGGACCGGTCACGATCGTCAGCGACGAGGACCATCTCCCGTACGACCGGCCGCCGTTGTCCAAGGAAGTGTTGCGCAGCGAGACCGATGACGTCACGCTCAAGCCCGCGGAGTTCTACTCCGAGAACGACATCACCATGCGTCTGGGCGCAGGCGCGACCGCGGTGGACACCGCTGCGAAGACGGTGCGGCTCACCGACGGAAGCGACCTCGCCTACGACGAGCTGGTGATCGCGACGGGCCTGGTGCCCAAGCGGATCCCGTCGTTTCCCGACCTGACCGGCATCCACGTGCTCCGCTCGCTCGATGAGAGCATCAAGTTGCGCGAAGAGGCCGGGTCGGCGCGCCGCGCGGTGGTCATCGGTGCCGGCTTCATCGGCTGTGAGGTGGCGGCCAGCCTGCGCAAGCTGGATGTCGACGTGGTGCTGGTAGAGCCGCAACCCGCGCCGCTGGCCTCGGTGCTCGGTCAGCAGATCGGCGAGCTGGTCGCACGTCTGCACCGTGCCGAAGGCGTCGATGTGCGCTGCGGTGTCGGCGTCAGCGAGGTCAAGGGCGAGGGCCGGGTCAGCTCGGTCGTGCTGTCCGACGGTAGCGAGGTCGAGGCCGATCTGGTGATCGTCGGTATCGGCTCGCGTCCGGCCACCGATTGGCTCGAGGGCAGCGGCATCGAACTCGACAACGGTGTGGTGTGCGATTCGGTGGGCCGGGCCAGCGCGCCGAACGTGTGGGCGATCGGCGACGTCGCGTCATGGCGCGACACCGTCGGAAACCAAGTGCGCGTTGAGCACTGGAGCAACGTCGCCGACCAGGCCCGGGTGCTGGTGCCCGCACTCCTCGGCCAGGAGAGCGCGCCGACGGTCTCGGTGCCGTACTTCTGGAGCGATCAGTACGACGTCAAGATCCAGTGCCTCGGCGAGCCCGAGGCCGACGACATCGTGCACATCGTCCAGGACGACGGCCGCAAGTTCCTCGCCTTCTACGAGCGCGACGGCATCGTCGCGGGCGTGGTCGGTGGCGGACTGCCCGGCAAGGTGATGAAGGCGCGGATGAAGATCGCCAACGGCGCACCGATCGCCGAGGTCCTGGGGTAGCCAAATCGCTCAGAACTGGCCGAGGTAGAACCGGCCGCCCTGGTCGTCGGTGCACTCGGCCATCAGACCGTAGGGCTGTCGTGCGGGCGCCTGGAGCACCGAGCCGCCGGCCTCGGTCACCCGTCGCACCGCCTCGTCGATATCGGTGACCGTCCACATCGGCACGGTGGCCGGCGCATCCGACCCCCCGGCCATACCGGTCATCGGATGGGCCCCGTCGACCTGCCACCCGTCCTCGACGCGGCCGCCCTCGAACATCCAGAACAGCAGCCTGCTGTAGAACTCACGGAACCGCGCCGAATCGGTGACCTCGTGGGTGATGTACGAGAGTTCGCCCGGCCCACCGCCGTTGAGCTCCGGGCGTGGGGTGCCCGGCGCAGGCGTGTAGACGGCGAAGTCGGTGCCCAGCGGGTCGACGGCGTCGAGCACGGTGCCGAAATCGAACTCGGTCTCGGTCCCCACCCGGCCGCCGGCCGCTTCGATCGACTGACGGGCCCCGGCCAGATCGGTCACGGCATAGCAGCAGAACAACGTGCTCCGCCCGCCCACCGAGTAGATGCCGATGCGCTGACCGACGTTGGTCACCCGATGGCTGTCCGGGTCGTAGACCCAGCCCAGCACGTGGCCGTAGAACGCCGCCGCGCGGTCGGCGTCGGGTGTCCACAGCGAGACGTATCCGACGTCGCCGTGCTGGATGGGCGTGGCCGCGCCGGTCACCGGACCGGTCAGCATCCAGCGGTGGCCGAACGGGTCGACGATGGCCGCGGACCGGGAACCGTAGTTCTCGTACGGTTCGTGCTGCACCTGCGCACCCCGGTCGCGGGCCCGCCGCAGAGCGGCGTCGGTGTCGGGTACCGGCAGCATCAGGCTGACCGAGACCCGTTGCGGCGCAGGTGCTGCCAGCCCGATCTCCGGATACTCGTCGGCGAGGTAGAACACCCCGCCGGCCACCGCCAGTTCGGCATGGCCGATGCGGCCGTCGTCCATCACAACCGGTGCGCCGACCGGCGTCGCGCCGAGGGCGTCGACGTACCAGTCGATCGCTGCGCGTGCGTCGGCGACCGTGAGATACGGCAGCGCGGCAGGTCGCGGTGGCGCGGCGGCTTCCTCAGTGGCGGTTGTCATCTCGGCGATCGCGGTATCGGTTCCACTCATCTCGATCTCTCCTGTTCCGGTCGGCATTCGTAGTGCCGACTCAAGTCGTGTCCGCAGCGCGGCCGCGAACGCGGGGTCGGGCCGCACCGGGAGGTCGCCGCCGCGCAGCACCGTCAACGGGTCGGTCATCGGCGTCCTCCCTCCGGGTAGTGCGCACGAAACGCGCGGCGGGCGCGGACCAGCAGCGCCTCGGTCGCGTGCACCGTGCGGCCGATCAACTCCGCGCATTCGGGCACCGAACAGTCGTCGAGGTAGCGCAGCGCCAGCACGGTGCGGTGCTGTTCGGGCAACCGCGCCAGCACACTCTCGGCGACGATCCGGTCCAGTTCGGCGTCCCAGTCGTCGTCGGGCGGCCCCGGTTCGGGCACCTCCGCGACCGGCACACTGAACCGGTCGTGCCTGCGGCGGTAGTGATCCGCCAGCTTGTGCCGCGCGACCCCGATCAGCCACGGCACGTTCGGCGGTGACGCGGCGTCGCGCCTGGCGGCGTCCATCGCCGCCAGGAAGGTCTCCGAGGTCAGGTCCTCGGCGGTTCCGCGGTCGGGGCACCGTCTGACGAAGTAGCCGTAGACGATCGGCAGTGCTTCGTCGTAGAGCGCCAACAGGGCCCGCGGAGCGTCGGTACCGTCAGGTTCGGCGCTCACACCCATATCGTCGCCGTCCGGGCCGTAACTCCGACGCCCCTGCGCGAACTTTTTTCAGCGGGCGTCGTCGAGGGCCCGCAGGCCGTGGCTGACGGTGTCGAACGCATCGGCCAGCGACTGCGCCAGCGACACCGATTCGTCGGCGAGCCACTGTTCGTAGGCCGACAGCGCCACGCCGAGCATCGTCCACGCGACGGTCTGCGGGACCAGGTCGTCGTCCTTGATGCCCAACCGGTGCGCGACGAACGCGGCGATCACCGCGCGCCAGCCGGCGTACATCGTCATCGAGTGCGCCTGCAGTGCATCGGTCTGCAGGATGACCCGCATCCGCTGGCGGTGCCTGGCGGTCTCGGCTTCACCGAAGTCGTTGAAGGCCAGCAGCGCAGCGCGCAGGGCGTCACCGATCCGCACCGCAGGGTCGACGCGGTCGAGCAGTTCGCGCATGTGGTCGAGATGCGAGTCGAAGTCGCCCCACGGGATCGCATTCTTCGATGGGTAGTAGCGGAACAGCGTGCGCCGCGCGATTCCGGCGGCGGCGGCGACGTCGTCGACACTGACCTCGTCGAAGCCGCGGGCGGCGAACAGGTCGAGGGCGGCGTCGGCGATGTGGTCCTGGGTGGTGGACGGGCGCCGGCCGAGTCGGGGCGCGGATTGTTCACGCATGGGATCCGCCCTTCCGTTTAGGCACTCGATGCCATATTGTTAGCGACCTAGGTCACACTCCAGTGCGACCCTACGCGACGAAAGGCAGCGATCATGGAGCCCAATCAGCACGTAGAGGCCGATACCGAACTCGTCACCGAGACCCTCGTCGAAGAGGTGTCGATCGACGGGATGTGCGGGGTCTACTGATCGTGACCGTCCCCGAATCGGACTCGGCTGTCGGCGGGGCCACCTTCGACCCCGACCTGCCCTGGCGGCTGCACCCTCAGGTGGCGGTGCGGCCGGAGCCGTTCGGGGCCCTGCTCTACCACTTCGGGACGCGCAAGCTGTCGTTCCTGAAGAACCGGACGATCGTCGAGGTGGTCAGCTCGCTCGCCGACCACCCCGACGCTCGATCGGCCTGCCGCGCAGCCGGGATCGACGACGCAGCGCTGGCGCCCTATCTGCACGCACTCGGCGTGCTGGTGACATCCCAGATGCTGGTCCGCGAGGAGAAGCCATGACTGCAGTAGCGCCCGTCCCGCGTCTGATCGACCAGTTCGAGCGCGGCCTCGACGCGCCGATCTGCCTGACCTGGGAGTTGACCTACGCCTGCAACCTGGCGTGCGTGCACTGCCTGTCGGCGTCGGGTAAACGTGATCCGCGCGAGCTGACGACCCGCCAGTGCAAGGACATCATCGACGAGCTCGAGCGCATGCAGGTGTTCTACGTCAACATCGGCGGCGGGGAACCCACTGTGCGCCCGGACTTCTGGGAGCTGGTCGACTACGCCACCGAGCATCACGTCGGCGTGAAGTTCTCCACGAACGGGGTCCGCATCACTCCCGAGGTCGCCGCGAAGCTGGCCGCCAGCGACTACGTCGACGTCCAGATCTCGCTGGACGGTGCGACCGCGGAGGTCAACGACGCCGTGCGCGGCAAGGGGTCGTTCGCGATGGCCGTGCGCGCCCTGGAGAACCTCGCCGCCGCCGGATTCTCCGACGCCAAGATCTCCGTGGTGGTCACCCGCCACAACGTCGATCAGCTCGATGACTTCAAGGCGCTGGCGGACCGCTACGGCGCGACGCTGCGCATCACGCGCCTGCGTCCCTCCGGCCGTGGCGCCGACGTCTGGGACGAACTGCACCCGACCGCCGCACAGCAGGTCCAGCTGTATGACTGGCTGGTGGCCAAGGGGGAGCGCGTGCTCACCGGTGACTCGTTCTTCCACCTCTCCGGGCTCGGAGCGCCCGGTGCGCTGGCCGGGCTGAACCTCTGCGGCGCGGGCCGGGTGGTCTGCCTGATCGATCCGGTGGGCGACGTCTACGCCTGCCCGTTCGCGATCCACGACAAGTTCCTCGCCGGAAACATCCTGTCGGATTCCGGATTTCAGAACGTGTGGCAGAACGCGCCACTGTTCCGCGAGCTGCGCGAGCCGCAATCGGCCGGCGCCTGCAGCGGTTGCGGGCACTACGACGCGTGCCGCGGCGGATGCATGGCCGCGAAGTTCTTCACCGGTCTGCCGCTCGACGGCCCCGATCCGGAGTGCGTCGAGGGCTACGGTGCTCCGGCGCTGGCCGCCGAGCGCGTCAAACCCAAGCCCAGCGGTGACCATTCCCGCGGCACCAAGCAGTCGCCGGGGCGGGGACCGGTCCCACTGACGCTCCTGGCGCCGCCATCCAAGCCGCCCGCGCGGCTGTGCAACGAAAGTCCGGTGTGACCATGGCTCGCGACAAGTGGTTCGAGACCGTCGCCATCGCGCAGGAACGGGCGCGCAAGCGGCTGCCCAAGTCCGCCTACGGTGCCCTGATCGGTGGCAGTGAGAAGGGGCTCACGGTCAACGGCAACAACGAGGCGTTCAACGAGATCGGTTTCGCCCCGCACGTCATCGGCGCGCTCGCCAAGCGCGATCTGGCGACCACTGTTATGGGCCAAGACATTTCGCTTCCCGTCCTGATCTCGCCCACCGGGGTGCAGGCCGTGCACCCCGACGGTGAGGTCGCGGTGGCTCGGGCGGCCGCTGCCCGTGGGACCGCCATGGGTTTGTCCTCGTTCGCCAGCAAGCCGATCGAAGAGGTCATCGCGGCCAACCCCAAGCTCTTCTTCCAGATCTACTGGCTGGGTGACCGCGACGCGATCGCCGCGCGCGTCGAGCGGGCCCGCGCCGCCGGTGCCGCCGGATTGATCCTCACCACCGACTGGAGCTTCTCGCACGGGCGGGACTGGGGCAGCCCCAAGATCCCCGAGAAGATGGACGTCAAGACCATCGTCAAGATGAGCCCCGAGGTCCTGATCAGGCCGCGCTGGTTCCTGCTGTGGGCGAAGACCATGCGACCGCCGGCGCTGTCGGTGCCCAACCAGTCCCCGGCGGGGGAGGCGGGCCCGCCGTTCTTCCAGGCCTACGGCGAGTGGATGGGTACGCCGCCGCCCACCTGGGAGGACGTGGCCTGGCTGCGCGAACTCTGGGGCGGGCCGTTCATGCTCAAGGGCGTCATGCGGGTCGACGACGCGAAACGTGCTGTCGATGCGGGCGTTTCGGCGATTTCGGTCTCCAACCACGGCGGCAACAACCTCGACGGCACGCCCGCGTCGATCCGGGCGCTCCCGGTCATCGCCGACGCCGTCGGCGACCACGTCGAGGTGCTGCTCGACGGGGGCATCCGCCGCGGCAGCGATGTCGTCAAGGCCCTCGCGCTCGGAGCCCGTGCGGTGATGATCGGACGGGCCTACCTGTGGGGTCTGGCCGCCGAGGGGCAGACAGGTGTCGAGAACGTCCTCGACATCCTGCGCGGCGGTATCGACTCGGCGCTGATGGGACTCGGCCGCGCCTCGGTCCACGATCTGGGGCCCGGCGACGTCCTGGTGCCCGCCGGCTTCACCCGCGCGCTCGGTGTTCCGGCCGACGAGGCGTAACCGCCGGTAACGTCCGCTGTGACGGAGGTGGCACACGGGGCTGACGTGACCGATGACGGCGCTCCTAGGCAACCGGCGCCGAAATCAATCCCTGCGGTTGCGCCAACAATCGGCGCACGCCTGGTGAATTCGGCTTACCATCGGCGGGTGGTTCTCCCCAACGAGCTTGGGAACTCGACGTCGAGGCAGCTGCACAGCACGTCATCGGCGTTGATCGTTCCAGTGGGTTCGACCGAACAACACGGTCCCCACCTGCCGTTGGATACCGATACCCGGATCGCGACGGCGGTCGCGGGCGCGACGGCCGGCCTGCTGACCGACACGGGCGGAACCGACTGGCTGCTCGCACCGGCGATCGCCTACGGCGCCAGCGGCGAACACGAGGGCTTTTCCGGCACCATCTCGATCGGCACCGCAGCACTGCAGGCGGTCCTGATCGAGTTCGGCCGCTCGGCGATGAACTGGGCATCGCGCCTGGTATTCGTCAACGGCCACGGCGGAAACACCGAGGCGCTGCGCGCGGCCACCGCCCTGCTGCGGCGCGAAGGCCGCGACGCCAGCTGGTGTCCGTGCATCGTCAAGGATTCCGATCCGCATGCCGGGCACACCGAAACGTCTGTTCTGCTGTACATCTCACCCTCAGACGTCAACCTGGACGAACGACGGCGCGGCAACACCGCTCCGCTGAACGAGCTGATGCCGCAGATGCGCCGCGGCGGGGTGGCAGCCGTCAGCGAACTCGGTGTGCTCGGCGACCCGACCACCGCGACGGCGGCCGAGGGTGCCCGGATCTTCAGCGAGATGGTGCACGGCTGCGCCGACCGGATCACCCGGTGGATGCCCGGCCCCGATGGGATGCTGAGGTGACCGGCCCGCGACTTCCCGACGGTTTCGCGGTTCAGGTGGATCGGCGGGTCAAGGTCCTCGGCGAGGGCGCGGCGTTGCTCGGCGGCTCGCCCACCCGGCTGCTCAAGCTCGCCCCCGCGGCGCAGACCATGCTCACCAGCGGGCGCCTCGAGGTGCACGATGCGCAGAGCGCCCAGTTGGCGCGCACGCTGCTCGACGCCACCGTCGCCCACCCGCGACCGGCGAGTGGGCCGTCGCACCGGGACGTCACCGTCGTTATCCCGGTCCGCGACAACCCGGCCGGTCTGCAGCGGCTGCTGGCTTCGCTGCGGGGCCTGCGGGTGATCATCGTCGACGACGGATCCGCGATGCCGGTGGCGCCGGACGAGCTCGGCGAAGTGCATTGTGACGTCACGGTTCTCAGGAACGAGGAGAGTCAGGGTCCGGCCGCTGCGCGCAACACCGGCGCGGGCGTCTGCACCAGTGACTTCATCGCGTTCCTGGATTCCGACGTCGTTCCGCGGCGGGGCTGGTTGGAAGCGCTGCTCGGCCACTTCTGCGATCCGGCCGTCGCGCTGGTCGCGCCGCGCATCGTCGGACTTCAGCCGGCGGGCAACCTGGTGGCGCGGTACGAGGCCGTGCGGTCCTCGCTGGATCTGGGTCAGCGCGAGGCGCCGGTGGTGCCCTACGGACCGGTGTCCTATGTGCCGAGCGCCGCGATCATCTGTAGGCGCCGGGTGCTCGAGGAGGTCGGCGGATTCGACGAATCGCTGCGCTCCGGTGAGGACGTGGATCTGTGCTGGCGATTCGTCGAGGCGGGGCAACGGCTGCGTTACGAGCCGATCGCGCTGGTCGCCCACGAACACCGAACCGACCTGCGGGAGTGGTTCGTGCGCAAGGCGTTCTACGGGGAGTCCGCTGCACCGCTGTCGGTGCGCCACCCCGGCAAGACCGCGCCACTGGTGATCTCGGGCTGGACCCTGGTGGTCTGGGTGCTGATGGCGATGGGCTCCTGCCTGGGGTACACGGCCTCGGTCGTCGTCGCCGCGTTCACCGCGCGGCGGGTGGCCAACTCACTGCGTCCGGTGCAGACCGAGCCCAAACAGGTCGCCGCGGTCGCCGCGCGCGGGCTGTGGGCCGCCGCCCTGCAGCTGGCGTCGGCGCTGTGCCGGCACTACTGGCCGATCGCACTGCTCGCGGCGGTGCTGTCGCGGCGGTGCCGCCAGACCCTGCTCGTCGCCGCCGTCGTCGACGGAGTGGTGGACTGGGCGGCCCGGCACGGTAACGCCGATGACGACACCAAACAGGTCAGCCTCCCGGCGTATCTCCTGCTGCGGCGCCTGGACGACATCGCCTACGGTCTCGGGCTGTGGACCGGCGTGGTCCGCGAACGGCATCTCGGCGCGCTCAAACCGCAGATCCGGACATAGCCGCCTTGCACAGCGATGTGCTGATCGTCGGAGCGGGAAGCGCGGGATCAGTGCTGGCCGAACGGCTTTCCGCCGATCCGCAGCGCCGGGTGACCATCGTCGATGCCGGCCCCGCCCCCACCGATCCTCGCGTCGCAGCCCAGATCAGCGATGGCCTGCGGCTGCCGATCGGAAGCGCCAGCGCCGTGGTGCGCCGCTATTCGACCACGCTGACCGAGACGCCGCCAAGGCACGCGCAGATCATGCGCGGCGCGGTCGTCGGTGGGTCCGGCGCGATCAACGGCGGCTACTTCTGTCGCGGGCTCCCTGCCGACTACGACGGGTGGGGGTTGCCGGGCTGGGGTTGGACCGACGTGCTGCCCCATTTCCGAGCCATCGAGACCGACCTCGACTTCACCGGTCCGCTGCACGGGGACAGCGGACCGATCACGGTCCGCCGCGTCCGCGAGTTCGACGGCTGCACGGCCTCGTTCGTCGAGGCGGCACGTGCGGCGGACCACCGGTGGATCGACGACCTGTCCGGCGGCGACTCCGCAACGCCGCTGCCCGCAGGCGTAGGGGCCGTACCGCTCAACATCGACAGCGGAACCCGGGTGGGGCCGGGCGGGGCGTTCCTGCAGCCGGCGCTGAGCCGGGCCAACCTCACGCTGCTGTCCAACACGCGGGGGCTGCGGGTGCGGGTGGCCGCCGGTCGTGCGGTCGGAGTGGAGTGCAGGGGGCCAAGCGGCAAGCAGCTGCTGACGGCGGATCGCATCGTGCTGTCCGCGGGGGCCATCGGCACCGCGCAGCTGCTCATGCTCTCGGGGGTCGGACCGTCAGACATGCTGCGGGCACTGGGAATTCGAGTATGGGCAGACCTCCCGGTCGGCGCGGCACCGGTCGATCACCCGGAATGGGTGATCCCGGTGGGCTGGAAGCCAACCCATGATCTGCCTCCGCTGGAGGCGCTGTTGACCACCGACGCCGGAATCGAGATCCGCCCCTACACAGCGGGTTTCGAGGCATTGGTGCACGGTCGCCGCGATGACCCGCTCGACCGCCCGCACATCGGCGTGGCGCTGATGCGGCCGCGATCGCGCGGCCGGCTGGCCATCGTGTCCACAAATCCCGCCGTGGCACCGCTGATAGCTCACCGCTACGACAGTGAACCCGCCGATGTCGAAGATCTGACCGAGGGTGCCGGCGTTGCACGCGACATCGTCAGCGGCACAGTTATTTTCGGTGAGCCCACCTGGTCCACCTCGCAACACCTGGCCGGTACCGCCCCGATGGGCGCCGACGATGACCCGGCCGCGGTGCTCGACAGCCGTTGCCGGGTAAGGGATGTCGAGGGACTCTGGGTGGTCGACGGATCGATCATGCCGGACATCACCAGCCGCGGGCCGCACGCGACCATCGCGATGATCGGGCACCGCGCGGCTGAGTTCGTCAGCAGCTGAGGGGGGCCAGCGCCTCGGCGAGCCGGGTGGCCGCCGCCACGCCGTCGAACACCGGAACTCCGAGGCGTTCCCGCAGGGGTGCGGCGAAGCGCGCCATCGCTGCGCACCCCAGAACGATCGACCGGCTGCCGTCCTGGCGCAGCGCCTGCTCGCACAGATCCCCGATGGGTTCGACGGTGCGGGGGTCGGAGTCGATGCGCAGCACCGGTATGTCGCAGGCGTACACGCCGAGGCACTGGTGCGGGGTATAGCTCTTGGCCAGTTCCCACGCCCGCGGGACGGTCGCCGACATCGAGGTGACCACCGAGAAGCTGCCCGCCGCCAGCGCGGCGGCGTGCATCGCGGCCTGGGCGATACCGAGGACCGGGACATCGAGCAGCGCGCGGGCCTCTTCGAGGCCGGGGTCGCCGAAGCAGGCGATGACATACGCCTCGGGTCGTTGTTCCCGCGGGCGGGCCTGGGCATCGCGGATGACCTCGAGAAGGTGTGGGACGCAGCGGTGCTCGTCGGCGTCGTTCTCGATGCTGGGCGGACCGGCCGAGGGGTTGAGGGCTTCCACGACGGTGCCCGGTCCGGCCACCGCGGACGCACCCGCGGCGATTGCGGACGTCATCGACGCCGTCGTGTTGGGATTCACCAGGAGCAGCCGCACATCGCCAGGATAGTGCGCTTGCGGATCAGAGGTCTCGCGCCGCAATCCTGACCCGCCGGGCGCGGGGACCGGACCGCCACCGGCGCACCAGCCGGAACTGGCGGCCGTCGCGGCCCGGCGACCACAGGCCGATGAACAGGCCCGCGGCGAGCAGGGCTACGGCCAGCACGGTCATCGAGACGTCCATGGCGGACAGGAACGCCGTCTGCGCCGCTCCGGCGAGGTCGGACCCCGCGGGTCCGGACCGCTCGGCCACGGCCATCGCCTGGGCCAGGGAGTCGAGAGCCGGCCCCCGGATCGCCTCCGGCAGGGCGGCGACCGACGGCGCGAGCAGATGCTGATACTGCGCCGCCAGCACCGACCCGGCAGCGGCGATCCCCAGTGCCGCGCCTACTTCTCGGGTGGTGTCGTTGACCGCCGATGCGACTCCCTGCTTGTCGTCGGGCACCGCGCCCATGATGGCCGAGGTGGTCGGAGCGGTGCACAGACCGATGCCGGCGCTGATGATCAGCAGCGGCCAGGCGAGGTCGAGGAATGACGAATCGACGGCGAGGGTGCGCATGCACAGCAGCCCGGCGGCGATCAGGATCAAGCCGAACATCACGGCGTTGCGCAGCCCTGTCCTGGGCAGCCACAGGTGGGTGGTGGCGCCCAGGACGAGCACCGGGATCGCCAGCGGCACGAGCGCGAAAGCCGTTTGCAGCGGCGTGTATTCGAGCACCAGTTGCATGTACTGCATGACCACGAAGAAGAAGCCGAAGTTGGCGGCGAACAGGCAGGTGATGCCGATGGCCCCGGTGGCGAAATCCGGCCTGCGAAACAGCCGGACGTCCAGCAGCGGGTAGCGACGCCGCAGCTGGACGGCGGTGAAGGCGGCGGTCAGTGTCAGGCCGACCGCCATGCAGCCCCACACCGACGGGTGGCTCCACCCGCGGGCGGGCGCCTCGATGACGCCGAAAACGAAGACCGCGACCGCCGCGGCGATCAGCACGCCGCCGATCCAGTCCACCGGCTTCCCGGTCTCGTCGCGCGACGATCGGATGGTGCACGTGAGCGCGAACAGCGCCAGAGCGCCGATGGCGAACGCCCAGAAGATCGATTGCCAGTTGAAGAAATGCAGCAACGTACCGGTGCCCAGGAAGCCGACCACCGCGCCCGAGCCGGCCACCCCCGCCCAGATGCCGACGGCCTTGTTCCGTTCGGACTTCGGAAACGCCGCCGTCAGCAGCGACAGGGTGGCCGGCATGATGAAGGCCGCGCCGGCTCCGGCGACCGCTCGGGCGAGAATGATCTGCAGGGGGCTGTCGAAGACGATCGGTGCGACAGAGGCCAGGCCGAAGATCACCAGCCCAGCCAGCAACGCCCCGCGGCGACCGTACCGGTCACCCACCGCGCCTGCGGGCAGCAGCAGGCAGGCCAGCACCAGCGTGTAGCCGTCGACCACCCAGGTCAGCTGGGTCTGGGACGCCGACGTATCGAGCGCGATGTCGGGCAGGGCGGCATTGAGCGCCACCATCGAGGCGATCACCATCAGCACATCGAGGCACGCCACGGCGAGCAGCCACGCGCGGGCTCGTGACGACATGTCGGCGAGATTGGGGTCGGTAGGCTGGTCGGGCCGGGTCAAGGTGTCGACCATGCGCCCCTCCTGGGCTCAGATGCTTTTGAGACCTACAGTCTCGAAGCGAGACGAACAGTCTTATTACCCGGTAGGAGATGATGTAAACGATGACGGACGTTGGTGATCCGCCGCTGGGTGATCCCCGGCCCGCGCGCTCACGCGCACGTCTACTCGAAGCCGCGACCTCACTGCTGCGCACGGGTGGCCCGAGTGCGGTCACCATCGATGCGGTCACGCGGACGTCGAACGTCGCCCGGGCGACCCTGTACCGGCACTTCTCGAGCGCCAACGATCTCCTGGCGGCGGCCTTTCAGAGCCTGCTGCAGCCGGCGCCGATGCCGCCCGCCGAGGGTGACTTGCGCGACAAGCTGATCGCCGTGGTCGCCGGTTGGGCCGATGCGATCGCCGAGGTCCCCACCACCCTGGCGGCGATGACCTGGTTGGCGTCCGGGCCCGACCTGGGGCCGTGGGCCGAGGTCAAGGACGCCGAGGCCACCGGTGCGGTGGGCTCGCTGCGCGAACGCATCCTCCAGTCGTACTCGGCGCCCTTCGACGCGATCTTCGACGGACCCCACGCCGACGAACTCGAACTCGGGCGGTTGGATCGCATCGAGGCGATCGCTCTGCTCATCGGCCCGCTGATCCTCGGCCGCCTGAGCACGCTGTCCGACTTCGACTACGGGTCGTGCGCCGAAGCCGCCGTAGACGGCTTCCTGGCCACCCACCGGCGGCCCGGCGGAGTCAGCGCACCGAGTACCTGATCGGGAGGTGCTTGAGGCCTCCGACAAAGGTGGTGGCCGTCAGTTCCGCCGGTCCGGCCAGCTCGATCGAGTCGAGCCGCGGGATGAGTTCGGTGAACAGGCTGTTGATCTCCATCCGGGCCAGTGCCGCTCCCAGACAGAAGTGCACGCCGTAGCCGAAGGCCAGGTGCTTGTTGGGGTCGCGGCCGACGTCGAAGCGGAACGGCTCGTCGAAGATCTCCTCGTCCCGGTTGCCGGAAACGTATGCGAGATAGACGGATTCGCCTTTGGCGATCGGCACCCCGCGCACCTCGGTGTCCTCGGCGGCGGTGCGCATGAATTCCTTGACCGGCGTCGACCAGCGGATCATCTCCTCGACCGCCGTGCCCATCAAGCCAGGATCGCGGCGCAGCCGGTCGAGCTGGTCCGGGTTCTCGATCAGCGCGTGCAGGCCGCCGGAGATGGCGTCCTTGGTGGTGTCGTGGCCGGCGCTGGCCACGATGACGTAATACGACGCGGTGTCCATGTCGCTCAGCGGTTCACCGTCGACGGTGCCGTTGGCGATCGCCGAGGCCAGGTCGTCGGTGGGCTGGGCCCGGCGTGAGGCGGTCAGCGTCGCGAAGTAGGTGAAGAAGTCGGCCAGCACCGCGAGCATGTCCTCGGGCGACTTGCCGCGCTGGAACTCCTCGTCGTCCCCGCCGAACATCTCCTGGGTGAGCATGTGCATACGCCCGTAATCCTCTTCGGGCAGGCCGAGCAGCGACATGATCACGTAGAGCGGGAACTGCACCGCGATGTCGGTGACGAAATCGCACTCAGGGCCGATCTCGCGCATCTGGTCGACGTAGCGCTTGGCCAGCTCGTCGACGCGCATCTTGAGCGCGCGCATCGCCTTGGGGCGGAACCAATCCGCGCCGATCGCCCGGACCTTTCGGTGGTGCGGATCGTCCATGTGGATCAGCGTGCGCAACCCGATGCCCGCCTCCATCTGGGCTTTGAGCGCGTCGTCGGCCTCGGCCGCCGCGAGCAATGGCCGTGGTTCGGACAGGAACAGATCGTTGGCACGCTCGATGGCCATGATGTCGGTGTGTTTGGTGATGGCCCAGAAGGGCCGGTAGGGCGGGTTGTCCACCCAGGCGACCGGGTTGTTGGCCCGCAGATGGGCCAGTGCCGCGTGCAGCCGGTCGTCGTCGGCGTACGCCGTCGGGTCGGCCAGCACCCTCGCGGCGGGGTCCTGGGTCCGTTCGATCATCGGCGTACTCATCCGGGCTCCTTCACGCAGTCACTGGCCGGTCGCATAAGCCAGCTTATGTGAGTCACGCCACGATGGCGAGGGCTGCTCACGGGTCCTCGGTCAATGGAGTTGACGGCTGTCAAGAGCAAGGATATGTGACGGTCGACACGATGAGGAGTGAGGGTCGCGCCCGTCGTCAGTAGTGTCAGAGGGGTGCCGCCCGGACCGGTTCGCCAGCCCCGGCTATTGGCGTTGATCCTGGCCCTCGGCATCGTGGTGGGCTGCACGTCCGGCGCACCGGCCAACCCGTCCGGCCCGGAGACCGATCCCGCAGTGGTGCGCATCGATGCGGGCGCCCTGCGCGGTGTGATCGCCGACGATCACCGCCTGTTCGCCGGCATCCCCTACGCCGCACCGCCCGTCGGGCCGTTGCGCTTCCGGTCACCCGAACCCGCGACCGGCTGGACCGGTGAACGCGACGCCACCCGGCCCGGGCCGCGATGCGTGCAGAATCCCGGCCCGGATCTGGAGTTGGGCAGGCACACCGACGAGGACTGTCTGACCCTCAACATCTGGACGCCGGCGGAGGTGGGGGAGAAGCGGCCGGTGATGGTGTGGATCCACGGCGGCGCCTTCGTCAACGGCAGCGGCAACGTCTACGACGCCCGATGGCTGGCCTCGCGGGGTGACATCGTGGTGGTCACCGTCAACTACCGCCTGGGCACGCTGGGCTTCCTCGCCCACCCGTCGCTGGGCGCTGACGGCGACGTCGGCAACTACGGGCTGGGCGACCAGCAGGCGGCGCTGCGCTGGGTGCGCGACAACATCTCCGCATTCGGCGGCGACCCACAGAAGGTGACACTGGCCGGTGAGTCCGCGGGCGGGATGTCGGTGTGCGACCACCTCGTCGCCCCCGCCTCGAGCGGCCTGTTCCGCGCCGCCATCATCCAGAGCGGTCCGTGCCAGGCCCAGGCCGACCTGCAGCTCGCGCAGCAGCGCAGCCTGGACTACGCCGCAGGCGTCGGATGTGGTGATCCCGCCACCGCGGCCGACTGCCTGCGTGCCCTGCCCACCGACAAGCTGCGCCGGCCGGTGTGGTTCTACAACATCGGCGCCGACGATCTCACCGGGCCGGTGACCGGCTCGGCGGCGCTGCCGACGGCCCCGCTCGCCGCGTTCGCCGACGGGACCGCGGCCAGGGTGCCGGTCCTCATCGGCAGCACGCGCGACGAGTTCACGCTGTTCGTCGCGCTGCGTTATCTGCAGCAGGGGGACCGCTACACCGCCGAGGAGTACCCGGGCCTGCTGGCGGACACGTTCGGGCCGAATGCGGGCGCGGTGGCCGACCGCTATCCGCTCGCGCGGTACGACAGCCCCGCACTGGCCTACGCCGCGGCGGTCACCGACGGCGAGTTCGCCTGTGTGGGCGACCGGATGGCCCGGGATCTGTCGGCACACCAGCCCGTGTACGCGTATGAGTTCAACGACCGGCAGGCGCCGACGCCCGAGCCGCTGCGCACGCTGCCCTTCCCCGTCGGGGCAAGCCACTCCCTGGAGCTGCGCTACCTCTTCGACGTCGGCGGCGCACCGCCGCTCTCCCCGGATCAGCAGACACTGTCCGACCAGATGATCGACTACTGGAGTGGCTTCGTCACCGACGGCGTCCCCGCATCGCCAGCGGGGCCGGCCTGGCCACGGTTCGGCTCGGATCCCGCGGGCGGGCCGTACCTGTCCCTGCAGCCGGACGGCAACCGGGTGACGACCGGCTTCGCCGACGAGCACCAGTGCCCCTTCTGGGCCGGTCTGAAGGACTGAACGGGGTCCCTCGAGCGACTCCCGTCGGGATTTGGATGAGGCGCCGATCTGGGGCATACTGTTCGGGTTGCCTTGAGCCGGGTCGGTGGCTGTTCTTTGACCGGCTGGCCGGGGCGTACGACCTGCGCCCCCAGCGGGCGCATCGGTCCCAGACTACGAGCGTGACGGAATTTCCGCCGCGATCGAGTGCGCGTAGGGCGACACACCCGACCGCGGGGACCGGTGGACCACAGACAGGTAAACAGCGGCGGCAACAGCCAGCGCGCGCTGCGAGGCGGCCCGAACGGGTGCGGCCGAACGGCAAGCGCACGGACACCAGTCCGCGTTGGGATCTCCCAGCGCGGACCACAAGCAGGAGTGAGGTAGGAAAAGCGTGGCGGGACAAAAGATCCGCATCAGGCTCAAGGCCTACGACCACGAGGCCATCGACGCCTCGGCGCGCAAGATCGTGGAGACGGTCACCCGTACCGGTGCCAGCGTGGTGGGCCCGGTGCCGCTGCCGACCGAGAAGAACGTGTACTGCGTCATCCGGTCCCCGCACAAGTACAAGGACTCGCGGGAGCACTTCGAGATGCGCACCCACAAGCGGCTGATCGACATCCTCGACCCGACCCCGAAGACCGTTGACGCACTCATGCGCATCGATCTGCCGGCCAGCGTCGACGTCAACATCCAGTAGGAGATCTCAGAAAATGGCTAGAAAAGGCATTCTGGGCACCAAGCTGGGCATGACGCAGGTGTTCGACGAGAACAACCGGGTCGTGCCCGTGACGGTCGTCAAGGCCGGCCCGAACGTCGTGACGCGGATCCGGACCACGGAGCGCGACGGCTACAGCGCGGTGCAGCTCGCCTACGGCGAGATCAGCCCCCGCAAGGTGACCAAGCCCGTCACGGGTCAGTTCGCCGCCGCGGGTGTCAACCCGCGTCGCCACCTCGCCGAGCTGCGGCTCGACGACGAGGCCGCGGCCGCGGACTACGAGCTCGGTCAGGAACTGACCGCCGAGATCTTCGCCGATGGCGCGTACGTCGACGTGACCGGGACCTCGAAGGGCAAGGGTTTCGCGGGCACCATGAAGCGGCACGGCTTCAAGGGCCAGGGCGCCGCGCACGGCGCTCAGGCGGTGCACCGGCGTCCCGGCTCGATCGGTGGCTGCTCCACCCCGGGCCGCGTCTTCAAGGGCACCCGCATGTCCGGCCGCATGGGCAGCGACCGCATCACCACGCAGAACCTGCTGGTGCACAAGGTCGACGCCGAGAAGGGCGTGCTGTTGATCAAGGGCGCCATCCCCGGCCGCAACGGCGGTCTCGTCATGGTTCGCAGTGCGATCAAACGAGGTGAGAAGTAATGGCAAGCAGCCCAGTCACGATTGACGTCCGCACCCCGGACGGCAAGACCGACGGCTCGGTCGATCTGCCCGGCGAGCTGTTCGACGTCGAACCGAACATCGCGCTGATGCATCAGGTCGTCACCGCCCAGCTGGCCGCCAAGCGCCAGGGCACGCACGCGACCAAGACCCGTGGACAGGTCTCCGGCGGCGGCAAGAAGCCGTACCGCCAGAAGGGCACCGGCCGCGCCCGTCAGGGCTCTACCCGCGCACCGCAGTTCACCGGTGGTGGCGTCGTCCACGGCCCGCAGCCGCGCGACTACAGCCAGCGCACCCCGAAGAAGATGATCGCCGCCGCCCTGCGCGGGGCGCTTTCGGACCGGGCGCGCAACGGCCGCATCCACGCGGTGACCGAGGTGGTGGCCGGCCAGACGCCGTCGACGAAGAGCGCGAAGACGTTCCTGTCGACGCTGACCGAGCGCAAGCAGGTGCTGATCGTGATCGGCCGCACCGACGAGACGGGCCACAAGAGCGTGCGCAACCTGCCCGGTGTGCACGTGCTCTCGCCCGATCAGCTCAACACCTACGACGTGCTCAAGGCCGACGACGTGGTGTTCAGCGTCGAGGCGCTGAACTCCTACATCGAGGCCAACAGCAAGCAGGAGGTATCTGCGTAGATGGCAACCGTGACCGATCCCCGCGACATCATCCTCGCGCCGGTGATCTCGGAGAAGTCCTACGGGCTGATCGAGGACAACGTGTACACGTTCGTCGTGCACCCGGACTCGAACAAGACCCAGATCAAGATTGCGATCGAGAAGATCTTCAAGGTGAAGGTCGACTCGGTCAACACCGCCAACCGGCAGGGCAAGCGCAAGCGCACCCGCACCGGATACGGACAGCGCAAGAGCACCAAGCGCGCCATCGTCACGCTGGCCGCCGGAAGCAAGCCGATCGACCTCTTCGGAGCTCCGGCCTGACCGCCGGGGATAGCAGAGAGACCTAGAGAATCATGGCAATTCGCAAGTACAAGCCGACGACCCCGGGTCGTCGCGGTGCCAGCGTCTCCGACTTCGCCGAGATCACTCGCTCGACTCCGGAGAAGTCGCTGGTGCGCCCCCTGCACGGCCACGGCGGTCGTAACGCCCACGGCCGCATCACCACTCGTCACAAGGGTGGTGGCCACAAGCGTGCCTACCGCGTCATCGACTTCCGTCGCCACGACAAGGACGGCGTCAACGCCAAGGTCGCGCACATCGAGTACGACCCGAACCGCACGGCCAACATCGCGCTGCTGCACTACCTGGACGGCGAGAAGCGCTACATCATCGCGCCCCAGGGTCTGAAGCAGGGTGACGTGATCGAGCAGGGCGCCAACGCCGACATCAAGCCCGGCAACAACCTGCCGCTGCGCAACATCCCCGCCGGCACCGTGATCCACGCCGTGGAACTGCGTCCCGGTGGCGGCGCCAAGCTGGCCCGGTCGGCCGGCGTCAGCATCCAGCTGCTGGGTAAGGAGGGCACCTACGCCTCCCTGCGTATGCCCAGCGGTGAGATCCGACGCGTCGACGTGCGCTGCCGCGCCACCGTCGGCGAGGTCGGCAACGCCGAGCAGGCCAACATCAACTGGGGCAAGGCCGGCCGTATGCGGTGGAAGGGCAAGCGCCCCACCGTCCGTGGTGTCGTGATGAACCCGGTCGACCACCCGCACGGCGGTGGCGAGGGCAAGACCTCGGGCGGCCGTCACCCGGTGAGCCCGTGGGGTAAGCCCGAGGGCCGCACCCGTAAGCCCAACAAGCCGAGCGACAAGCTCATCGTCCGACGCCGGCGCACCGGCAAGAACAAGCGCTAGGCCGGGAAGGATCCAACGATGCCACGCAGCCTGAAGAAGGGCCCGTTCGTCGACGACCATCTGCTCAAGAAGGTCGACGTCCAGAACGACAAGAACAGCAAGCAGGTCATCAAGACCTGGTCGCGCCGGTCCACCATCATCCCGGACTTCATCGGACACACCTTCGCGGTGCACGACGGCCGCAAGCACGTCCCGGTGTTCGTCACCGAGGCGATGGTCGGACACAAGCTGGGCGAGTTCGCCCCCACCCGCACGTTCAAGGGTCACATCAAGGATGACCGGAAGGCGAAGCGCCGGTAATGACTACGACGATTGAATATCCGTCCGCGACCGCCAAGGCGCGCTTCGTGCGCGTCTCGGCGAGCAAGGCGCGCCGGGTGATCGACCTGGTCCGCGGCAAGTCCGTGACCGAGGCGCTCGACATCCTCCGCTGGGCTCCGCAGGCCGCCAGCGAGCCGGTGGCCAAGGTGATCGCCAGCGCTGCGGCCAACGCGCAGAACAACGAGGGTCTCGATCCCTCCACGCTGGTCGTCGCCGCCGTCTACGCCGACGAGGGTCCGACCGCCAAGCGCATCCGTCCGCGCGCCCAGGGGCGTGCGTTCCGCATCCGCAAGCGCACCAGCCACATCACGGTGATCGTGGAGAGCCGGCCGAGCCGTGACGGAGGCCGCGCGAGCGGCGCCGCGCAAGCCGGCGGATCGTCGCGTGCGCGCCGCGCCCAGGGCAGCCGGGCCGCCGCCGCGAAGACGGCCCCCGCCGGCACGGCGCCCGCCAAGAAGGCGCCCGCCAAGAAGGCGGCGACCAAGAAGGTGGCCGAGCAGAAGACTTCAGAGGCTTCCGAGGAAGCGAAGGGAGGCTCCGAGTAGTGGGCCAGAAGATCAACCCCCACGGCTTCCGGCTCGGTATCACCACCGACTGGAAGTCCCGGTGGTACGCCGACAAGCAGTACAAGGACTACGTCAAGGAAGACGTCGCGATCCGCCGTTTGCTGGCCACCGGTCTCGAGCGCGCCGGCATCGCCGACGTGGAGATCGAGCGGACCCGCGACCGGGTGCGCGTCGACATCCACACCGCGCGTCCCGGCATCGTCATCGGCCGCCGCGGCACCGAGGCCGACCGCATCCGCGCCGACCTGGAGAAGCTCACCAAGAAGCAGGTGCAGCTGAACATCCTCGAGGTGAAGAACCCCGAGTCGGTGGCGCAGCTCGTCGCGCAGGGTGTGGCCGAGCAGCTGAGCAACCGGGTGGCTTTCCGCCGCGCGATGCGCAAGGCCATCCAGTCCGCGATGCGCCAGCCCAACGTCAAGGGCATCCGGGTGCAGTGCTCCGGCCGTCTCGGCGGCGCCGAGATGAGCCGCTCGGAGTTCTACCGTGAGGGCCGGGTGCCGCTGCACACATTGCGTGCCGACATCGACTACGGCCTCTACGAGGCCAAGACCACCTTCGGCCGCATCGGCGTGAAGGTGTGGATCTACAAGGGCGACATCGTCGGTGGTAAGCGCGAGCTCACCGCCGCCGCTCCGGCCGGCGCCGACCGGCCGCGTCGCGAGCGTCCGTCGGGCACCCGTCCGCGCCGCAGTGGTGCCTCGGGTACCACCGCGACGAGCACCGATGCCGGTCGCGCCGCCTCCGGCGGCGACTCCGGTCCCGCCACCGCGGAGGCCCCGGCCGCCGCAGAAGCGGTGACCGGCACCGAGGCGGGTGCGGGTGCGGCGGTCGACACGGCCACCGAGAACACAACGCAGGATTCAGGGAGCTGACATGCTGATCCCCCGTAAGGTCAAGCACCGCAAGCAGCATCACCCGAGGCAGCGCGGCATCGCCAGCGGTGGCACCTCGGTGAGCTTCGGTGACTATGGCATTCAGGCACTCGAGCACGCCTACGTCACGAACCGGCAGATCGAGTCCGCCCGTATCGCCATCAACCGGCACATCAAGCGTGGCGGCAAGGTGTGGATCAACATCTTCCCGGACCGTCCGCTGACCAAGAAGCCGGCCGAGACCCGCATGGGTTCCGGCAAGGGTTCGCCGGAATGGTGGGTGTCCAACGTCAAGCCGGGTCGTGTGCTCTTCGAGCTCAGCTACCCGGATGAGAAGATCGCGCGCGAGGCCCTGACTCGTGCGATCCACAAGCTGCCGATCAAGGCACGCATCGTCACGCGAGAGGAGCAGTTCTGATGGCAGTCGGCATTTCGCCTGGTGAACTGCGCGAGCTGAGCGACGACGAGTTGACCGAGCGTCTGCGCGAGTCGAAGGAAGAGCTGTTCAACCTTCGCTTCCAGATGGCCACCGGTCAGCTCGCCAACAACCGCAGGCTGCGCACGGTGCGACAGGAGATTGCGCGCGTGTACACCGTGCTGCGCGAACGTGAGCTGGGTCTGGCCTCCGGACCCGCGGGTGAGGAATCGTAATGGCAGAGAACACAACCGAAAAGGGCCCGGCCCGCACGCCGCGGGTCGAGAAGCCGCGCAACCGCCGCAAGACGGCGATCGGCTACGTGGTCAGCGACAAGATGCAGAAGACCATCGTCGTCGAGCTGGAGTCGCGTAAGAGCCATCCGCTCTACGGCAAGATCATCCGGACCACCACGAAGGTGAAGGCGCACGACGAGAACGGCGACGCCGGTGTCGGTGACCGCGTCTCGCTGATGGAGACGCGTCCGCTGTCGGCCACCAAGCGGTGGCGCCTGGTGGAAGTCCTCGAGAAGGCCAAGTAGGCACTGACGACGAGACCCCGCACGCTCCGGCGTGCGGGGTCTTTTCGTCGGCGGTACGGGGGCGCGCCGTGACCTGGTTATCCAAAATCCGAAACGTGGCGGGTGTAATCTCCGGGCGACCGACGCACGTACTTCGCAGATGAGGCTGGCATGGCACCCGGAGACGCCTTCAAAGGCAAGATCGAACTCGACATCCGCGACTCCGAGCCGGACTGGGGTCCCTATGCCGCCCCGACCGCGTCCGCGGACGCACCCAACGTGCTCTACCTCGTCTGGGACGACACCGGCATCGCGACGTGGGACTGCTTCGGCGGGCTGGTCGAGATGCCGGCGATGGCGCGGATCGCCGAACGTGGCATCAGGTTCTCCCAATTCCACACCACCGCACTGTGTTCGCCCACCCGTGCCTCGCTGCTCACCGGCCGCAACCCCACCACCGTCGGTATGGCCACCATCGAGGAGTTCACCGACGGGTTCCCGAACTGCAACGGACGCATACCGTTCGACACCGCGCTGCTGCCCGAGGTCCTCGTCGAGAACGGTTACAACACCTACTGCGTCGGCAAATGGCATCTGACCCCGCTCGAGGAGTCGAATCTCGCATCTGCCAGACGGCACTGGCCGCTGTCGCGGGGCTTCGAGCGGTTCTACGGGTTCATGGGCGGCGAGACCGACCAGTGGTATCCGGAACTGGTCTACGACAACCATCCGGTGCCGGCGCCCGCGACGCCCGAAGAGGGCTACCACCTCTCCAAAGATCTGGCGGACAAGACAATCGAGTTCATCCGCGACTCGAAGGTGATCGCGCCCGACAAGCCGTGGTTCACCTATCTGTGCCCGGGCGCCGGCCACGCCCCCCACCACGTCTTCAAGGACTGGGCCGACTATTACGCCGGGCGCTTCGACATGGGCTACGAGCGGTACCGCGACATCGTGCTGGAGAACCAGAAGCGGCTCGGCATCGTTCCGCCGGACACCGAGATGTCGCCGATGAACCCGTATGTCGGCGTCACCGGCCCCAACGGCGAAGCGTGGCCGGACCAGGACACGGTGCGGCCGTGGGACGATCTGTCCGACGACGAGAAGCGGCTGTTCGCGCGGATGGCCGAAGTGTTCGCCGGATTCCTCAGCTACACCGATCAGCAGATCGGGCGGATCCTGGACTATCTCGAGGAATCGGGGCAGCTCGACAACACCATCATCGTGGTCATCTCCGACAACGGCGCCAGTGGTGAAGGCGGACCCAACGGCTCGGTCAACGAGGTCAAGTTCTTCAACGGCTATGTCGACACCGCCGAAGAGGGACTCAAGCGCATCGACGACCTCGGTGGCCCCGAGACCTACAACCATTATCCGACCGGTTGGGCGATGGCGTTCAACACGCCGTACAAGCTGTTCAAGCGCTACGCCTCCCACGAAGGTGGCATCGCCGATCCGGCGATCATCTCCTGGCCCAAGGGAATTCCCGCCCATGGCGAGGTTCGCGACAACTACGTCAACGTCTGTGACATCACGCCGACGGTGTACGACCTGCTCGGCATCACCCCGCCCGCCACGGTGCGGGGTGTCGCACAGAAGCCGCTCGACGGCGTGAGTTTCAAGGTCTCCCTCGCCGATCAGGAGACGCCGACGGGCAAGGAGACCCAGTTCTACACCATGCTCGGCACCCGGGGGATCTGGCATCGCGGCTGGTTCGCCGACACGGTGCATGCCGCGTCGCCCGCCGGATGGTCGCACTTCGATACCGACCGCTGGGAGCTGTTCCACATCGAGCGGGACCGCAGCCAGTGCCATGACCTGGCCGACGAGTATCCCGAGAAGCTCGAAGAACTCAAGGCACTGTGGTTCGCCGAAGCCGAGAAGTACAACGGCCTGCCGCTCGGCGACCTGAACATCATCGAGACGTTCTCGCGGTTCCGCCCGCATCTGTCGGGCGCACGCGACTCGTATACGTACTACCCGGGAACCGCCGACGTCGGGATGGGCGCGGCCGTCGAGATCGGCGGCAGGTCCTTCGCGGTGCTGGCCGAGGTCACCGTCGACGGCGACGGCGCCCAGGGGGTGTTGGTCAAACACGGTGGGGGGCATGGGGGCCACGTGATGTTCGTGCAGGACGGCCACCTGCACTACGTCTACAACTTCCTCGGCGAGGTCGAGCAGAAGCTGACGTCATCGCAACCGATCCCCGTGGGGCGCCACACCTTCGGGGTCTCCTACGCCCGTACCGGCACCGTCGAGGGCAGCCACACCCCGGTGGGTGACGCCGCGCTCTACATCGACGGCTACGAGGTCGCGTCGTACCCGGGGCTGATGATCCACCCCGGCACGTTCGGCCTCGCCGGGGCCACCCTGAGCGTCGGGCGCAACGACGGTTCGCCGGTGTCGCGCGCCTATCGGGCGCCGTTCGCCTTCACCGGCGGCACCATCGCGCTCGTCACGTTCGACGTGTCCGGCAAGCCGTACGTGGACCTCGAACGCGATTTCGCGCGCGCCTTCGCCAAGGACTGACCGTCGGATTCCGAATACCCTGGTGGGCATGCTCACCGAGCTCGTCGACATCCCGGGCGGATCGTTCCGCATGGGGTCCACGCAGTTCTATCCCGAAGAGGTGCCCGTCCACACCGTGACGGTCGCGGACTTCGGGATCGAGCGGTACCCCGTCACCAATGCCCAGTTCGCCGAGTTCGTCGCCGCGACCGGATACGTGACGATCGCCGAGCAACCCCTCGATCCCGCTCTGTATCCGACTGTGCCGCCCGCCGATCTGCAACCGGGCGCGCTGGTGTTCCGGCCGACGGCGGGACCGGTCGACCTGCGGGACTGGCGACAGTGGTGGGACTGGTGCCCCGGGGCGTCCTGGCGGCAACCGTTCGGACCGGACTCGCACTGGCAGGACCGACCCGACCACCCCGTCGTGCAGGTGTCCTACCCGGATGCGGCCGCCTACGCGCGGTGGGCGCACCGGCAGCTGCCCACCGAGGCGCAGTGGGAGTACGCCGCGCGCGGCGGTGCGGCCACGACCTATCCGTGGGGCGACGACGCGGTCGTCGACGGCACACCGATGGCCAACACCTGGCAGGGCCGGTTCCCGTACCGCAACGACGGCGCCCGCGGCTGGGCGGGGACGTCGCCGGTCGGCACCTTCCCGGCCAACGCCTACGGGCTGTTCGACATGATCGGCAACGTCTGGGAGTGGACGACCACGCGGTTCTCCGCGCATCACCGCCCCGACGGCGCGGTCGAATCGTGCTGCGGGCCCGCCGGACCCGACCCGACGGTGAGCCAGACGCTCAAGGGCGGTTCGCACCTGTGCGCGCCCGAGTACTGCCACCGCTACCGGCCCGCGGCGCGCTCGCCGCAGTCCCAGGACAGCGCGACCACGCACATCGGATTCCGCTGCGTACGCTCGACCCGAACCTGACCAGCGACGATTTGGTTCTGACCAGGTCGTCCCCTAGAATCAAACGGTTGCCTTGGGCAGACCTCGGCCGATCCAATGTTCTACGCCTCTCGCGTGAGCGCTCAGACCGGCCCTGCGTGCTCTTCGGTGACAGCAAGGACCGCGTACGTCAGGTCGGTATCTGGCGTGCAGACATAACCCAGGTCAAGGAGATCGAGTGATTCAGCAGGAATCGCGGTTGAAGGTCGCCGACAACACGGGCGCCAAGGAGATCTTGTGCATCCGCGTGCTCGGTGGCTCAGGCCGGCGATACGCCGGTATCGGTGACGTCATCGTGGCGACCGTGAAGGACGCCATCCCCGGCGGAAACGTCAAGCGCGGCGACGTGGTCAAGGCTGTGATCGTGCGCACCGTCAAGGAACGCCGTCGTGCCGACGGCAGCTACATCAGGTTCGACGAGAACGCTGCAGTGATCATCAAGAACGACAACGATCCGCGCGGCACCCGCATCTTCGGTCCCGTCGGCCGCGAACTGCGCGAGAAGCGCTTCATGAAGATCGTCTCGCTCGCCCCGGAGGTGTTGTAGATGAAGGTCCACAAGGGCGACACCGTGCTGGTGATCTCCGGTAAGGACAAGGGCGCCAAGGGCAAGGTCATCCAGGCCTTCCCGACCCGCAACAAGGTCCTCGTCGAGGGCGTCAACAGGATCAAGAAGCACACCGCGCAGTCGGCCAACGAGCGTGGCGCCTCCTCCGGCGGCATCGTCACGCAGGAGGCTCTCGTCGACGTGTCGAACGTGATGGTCGTCGACTCCGAGGGCAACCCGACCCGGGTCGGTTACCGCTTCGACGAAGAGACCGGCAAGAAGGTGCGTGTCTCCAAGCGCAACGGCAAGGACATCTGACATGACCACCGTAGAGAACTCCGTGAACTCATCGGAAAAGACGCAACCGCGCCTCAAGCAGCGCTACCGCGAGGAGATCCGCGAGACGCTGCAGCAGCAGTTCAACTACGCCAACGTGATGCAGATCCCGGGCGTGGTGAAGGTCGTCGTCAACATGGGTGTCGGTGACGCTGCCCGCGATGCGAAGCTGATCAACGGCGCGGTCAACGACCTGGCGCTGATCACCGGCCAGAAGCCCGAGATCCGCCGGGCCCGCAAGTCGATCGCCCAGTTCAAGCTGCGCGAGGGTATGCCGATCGGCGCCCGCGTGACGCTGCGCGGCGACCGGATGTGGGAGTTCCTGGACCGTCTGGTCGCGATCGCGCTGCCGCGTATCCGCGACTTCCGCGGCCTGAACCCCAAGCAGTTCGACGGCACCGGCAACTACACCTTCGGATTGAACGAGCAGTCGATGTTCCACGAGATCGACGTGGACAGCATCGACCGCCCGCGCGGCATGGACATCACCGTCGTCACCTCGGCGACCAACGACGACGAGGGGCGAGCGCTGCTGCGGGCCCTGGGCTTCCCCTTCAAGGAGAACTGAGCATGGCGAAGAAAGCACTGGTCAACAAGGCCAACAAGAAGCCGAAGTTCGCGGTCCGGGCCTACACCCGTTGCCAGCGCTGCGGCCGTCCGCACGCCGTCTTCCGCAAGTTCGGCCTGTGCCGGATCTGCCTGCGCGAGATGGCCCACGCCGGCGAACTGCCGGGCGTGCAGAAGTCCAGCTGGTAACAGCCAAACCAACCACTAACAGATCAGTTGCGGCAGGCCCTGATCCCGAGTCATCGGGGAATGGGAACCGCCGCGAGAAAGGTGAACCGGCTGTCATGACCATGACGGATCCGATCGCAGACTTCTTGACGCGTCTGCGCAACGCCAATTCGGCGTACCACGACGAGGTGGCGTTGCCGCACTCGAAGATCAAGGCCAACATCGCCGAGATCCTCAAGTCCGAGGGATACATCTCCGACTACCGCACCGAGGACGCCCGCGTGGGCAAGTCCCTGGTGGTCCAACTCAAGTACGGCCCCAGCCGCGAGCGCAGCATCGCCGGTCTGCGGCGGGTGTCCAAGCCCGGTCTGCGGGTGTACGCGAAATCCACCAATCTGCCTCGGGTGCTCGGCGGCCTGGGCGTGGCGATCATCTCCACGTCCTCGGGTCTGCTGACCGACCGTCAGGCAGCTCGATCAGGCGTCGGCGGCGAAGTCCTCGCCTACGTCTGGTAGCCGGAACCAGGAAAGGAGCAAGCCATGTCTCGTATTGGTAAGCAGCCGGTTCCGGTTCCCGCCGGAGTCGACGTGACGATCGAAGGCCAGAACGTGTCGGTCAAGGGTCCCAAGGGCACCCTGTCGCTGGCCGTCGCGGAGCCCATCGTGGTGGACCGTGACGACACGGGTTCGATCGTGGTGACGCGGCCGAACGACGAGCGCCGCAACCGCTCGCTGCACGGTCTGTCCCGCACGCTGGTGGCCAATCTGGTCACCGGTGTGACGCAGGGCTACACCACGAAGATGGAGATCTACGGGGTCGGCTACCGCGTGCAGCTCAAGGGTTCGAACCTGGAGTTCGCGCTGGGCTTCAGCCACCCCGTGGTGATCGAGCCGCCGGAAGGCATCACGTTCGCGGTCGAGACCCCCACCAAGTTCTCGATCACGGGCATCGACAAGCAGAAGGTCGGTCAGATCTCGGCGATCATCCGCCGCCTGCGCCGCCCCGACCCGTACAAGGGCAAGGGCGTGCGTTACGAGGGTGAGCAGATCCGCCGCAAGGTCGGAAAGACAGGTAAGTAACCCATGGCCACAAGCAATGGACAGGCAACGGCGTACAAGCCGGTCGGGACCAACATCTCCCAGACGCGCCGCCGCGACCGCCTCCGCCGGCATGCCCGGCTGCGCAAGAAGGTCGCCGGCACCGCCGAGCGGCCGCGTCTGGTGGTGCATCGCTCGTCGCGCCACATTCACGTGCAGCTGGTGGACGACCTGACCGGTACGACGGTCGCCGCCGCGTCCTCGATCGAGGCCGACGTGCGGGCCGTCGAGGGCGACAAGAAAGCGCACAGCGTGCGGGTCGGTCAGCTGATCGCCGAGCGCGCCAAGTCGGCCGGCGTCGAGGAGGTCGTGTTCGACCGCGGCGGGTACACCTACGGCGGCCGGATCGCTGCGCTGGCTGATGCCGCGCGCGAGGGCGGGCTGAAATTCTGATGACTGACAACGGAAGGACTGCATGATGGCCGAGCAGGCAGCTGGTGCCGGGCCGGCGAACTCCGACGGCCGTGGCTCGCGGGGTGACCGCGATGGCCGTGGCCGCCGCGACGACCGCGGTGGCCGCGGTGGCCGCGACGGTGGCGACAAGAGCAACTACCTGGAGCGGGTCGTCTCGATCAACCGTGTCTCCAAGGTGGTCAAGGGCGGTCGCCGGTTCAGCTTCACCGCACTGGTGATCGTCGGCGACGGCAACGGCATGGTCGGCGTCGGCTACGGCAAGGCCAAGGAAGTCCCGGCAGCCATCGCCAAGGGCGTCGAAGAAGCGCGCAAGAACTTCTTCCGCGTGCCGCTGATCGGCGGCACCATCGTCCACCCGGTTCAGGGTGAGGCAGCGGCCGGCGTCGTCATGCTGCGCCCCGCCAGCCCCGGTACCGGCGTGATCGCCGGTGGCGCGTGCCGTGCGGTGCTGGAATGCGCCGGCGTGCACGACATCCTGGCCAAGTCGCTGGGCAGCGACAACGCGATCAACGTGGTGCATGCCACCGTTGCCGCGCTCAAGCTGATCCAGCGGCCCGAAGAGGTGGCGGCCCGTCGCGGTCTGACCGTCGAAGAGGTCGCGCCGGCCCGGATGCTGAAGGCTCGGCGTGAGGCCGATGCGCTGGCCGCATCCGCAGCGCGTGAAGGGAATTCGTGACCATGGCAGAAGTGAAGATCACCCAGGTCCGCGGCACCATCGGTACCCGCTGGAAGCAGCGGGAGAGCCTGCGCACGCTCGGCTTGCGGAAGATCCGCCAGTCGGTGGTTCGTGAGGACAACGAGCAGACCCGTGGACTCATCAAGACGGTGAATCACCTCGTCGAAGTTGAAGCGGTGGAGGCGACCAAGTGACCATCAAACTGCATGACCTGAGGCCGGCACCCGGCGAGAAGAAGGCCAGGACGCGCGTCGGTCGTGGTGAGGGCTCGAAGGGTAAGACCTCGGGTCGCGGCACCAAGGGCACGAAGGCCCGCAAGAACGTCAACCCGATGTTCGAGGGCGGCCAGATGCCGATCCACATGCGGCTCCCGAAGCTCAAGGGCTTCCGTAACCGGTTCCGCACCGAGTACGAGGTCGTCAACGTCGGTGACATCAACAGGCTGTTCCCGAACGGCGGCGAGGTCGGTATCTCCGAGCTCGTCGAGGCCGGGGCCGTGCGCAAGAACACGCTGGTGAAGGTGCTCGGCGACGGCAAGCTGACGGTGAACGTCAACGTGACCGCACACAAGTTCAGCGGCAGCGCTCGCGAGAAGATCTCGGCTGCAGGCGGTTCGGCGACCGAGCTGTCCTGACGTCCGGCTCGCAGGAGACCCCGCACGCTTCGGCGTGACGGGGTCTTCTTGCATTGACGGTCGTAACGCCGCCGTCATCGATGCGCGATTACACTTCTGAACACCGAACCGAGGAGCACCCCATGTTCTGGACCTGTCGTACCGTCGCCGCAGCGGTGGCCGTCGCCGCCGTGTGCGGTAACGCGGCGATCGCCCACGCACAGACCAGCGACGAGCGATTCCAGGAAGTGGTGAACTCCATGGGTATCACGGCGGGGCCGGATACGGACCTTCCCGCGATGGGACGGGCTGTGTGCGACACGCTGACTCAACAGATGGCGGTCAATCCCAACCCGGCACCATTGGTGCGGGGGATCGTGGCGTCTTTGGAGGACAGCAACCTCACGCGTGAGCAGGCGGTGGGTTTCATGAAGGCGTCGGTGGCCACCTACTGCCCGCAGCATTACCGCCTCACCGGCCGCTAGAAAGTCCGGCGCAGCGTTCGGCGGCTCTCCCGGACGAATGCGGATGAATTCCAGACGGTGCAGTCTTTCGCCGCCCGCTGCCGCGCGCTTAGTTTCAGTGCATGAGAACTGTACTGATCACGGGTTGCTCGTCGGGTTATGGTCTGGCGACCGCACGCCGATTCCACGGCGAGGGGTGGAACGTCGTGGCGACGATGCGGCGGCCACGCGCTGACGTCCTCGCGCCCGGAGAGCGGATGCGCGTGCTGGCGCTCGACGTGACGGATCCGGCGAGCATCGCGTCCGCGGTCGCGGCTGCCGGGCCGATCGATGTGCTGGTCAACAACGCCGGCATCGGTGCGATCGGAGCGTTCGAGGCGACACCGATGACGCTGACACGAGAGTTGTTCGAAACCAACACCTTCGGGGTGATGGCCATGACCCAGGCGGTGCTGCCGGGGATGCGCAGCCGTCGATCAGGCGTCGTTATCAATGTGACCTCCAGTGTGACGCTGACTGCGATGCCGCTCGCGGCGGCATACACCGCGAGCAAGATGGCCGTCGAGGGATTCACGGCGTCGCTCGCCCTGGAGTTGGGCTTCTTCGGCGTGCGGGCCAAGCTCGTCGAGCCAGGCTACGGGCCGTCGACGAACTTCGCGAGCAACGGCGGGGGCCGGATGGAGGGCGTGATCCCCGACGTGTACCGGCCGTTCGCGGATCCGATCCTTGCGGCATTCGGTGAACCCGGTGCGGTGACGACGGCGGAGGACGTGGCCGACGTGGTCTTCCTTGCGGCGAACGACAGCTCAGAGCAGCTCAGGTTTCCCGCGGGTGCCGATGCGGTGGCGTTGGCGCAGTCGCACGGCGTGATGGCCTGACGCGGACGGCGCGGTTTCGATAACTTGGGGGAGTGCCCGCGGACGGCCTCGAACCGGTCGACATGCTCATGGCACTGCTCCGCCCGAAAGCGGTGCAGCCGAAAATGATCAGTGGCGCGGGGGAATGGAGCGTAGGCAAGCCCCCGTACACCGAACCGTCGTTCTGCCTGATGCTCGAGGGATCGTGCGTGCTCGACGCCGAGGGGCTGGACGCCATCGAGCTGGGCCAGGGAGACTTCCTGCTGCTACCGACCACACCCGGTTTCACCTTGGCGAGCGGCCGCGGTGTCGAGCCGGAGCCTGTGCCGCTGGACTATTCGCGGGACACCCATCATGGCTGCGCGTCGGGCGCGGTCACGATGCGGATGCTCGGCGGCTTCTTCAGATTCGATCGTGACACCGCGCCACTGCTCGTCAGTCTGCTGCCGCGGTTTGTGCTCATTCGTCGTGGCGAACCTGGCGTGACCCGCCTGCAGGCGATCGTCGAGCTGATCGCGGGGGAGGCCGACGGCAGCGAGCCATGCCGCGACCTGGTGCTCGAGCGCCTGGTGGAGGTGCTGATGATCGAGGCGATCCGATTGCGCGCCGCGCCGGTATCGGCAGCGGAACGCGGACTGCTCGCCGGACTTTCCGATCCGATCCTCGCGCCCGCATTGCGGCAACTGCACGCCGATGTCGCCGCGGGCTGGACTGTCCAGCGGCTGGCCCGCAGCGCCGGCGTATCCCGAGCGGTGTTCGCCGAAAGGTTCACGCGGACAATCGGTATGCCGCCCGGACAGTATCTGATGCAGTGGCGGATGGCACTCGCGCAGGACATCCTGCGGACCGAGGAGCCGTCGATGACCGAAGTCGCCCGGCGGGTGGGGTACCAGTCCGCGGGCGCGTTCATCACCGCGTTCAGCAGGCTCACCGGGCGTTCGCCGAGTGCGTTCGCCAGATCCCATGCGCCTGCGCATGACGAAGCCCCCTCCGGTTGAACGGCTTTCGTCGGGAGGACCGGCTCCGGGCGTCAGTAGGGCGGCGAATCGTCGCCGGGCGCCGGTGGTGGGGCGGGTTGGAAGTACGGATGGGTGGTTCGTAGCCGGGCCCGGCGGTGTTCGCGGTTGGCCGCGCGTTCGGCGGCGACGCGGGCGGACTTGTCCTGGGCGCGGGTGCGTCGGCGGCGAGGCATCATCGCCGTGTGTGCGCCGCACTGTGCGTCGGCGACGGGACGGGTGAAGACCGGAGCGGTCGGGGCGCAGAGCGTGGGAAACAGCGCGGCGCTGCCGGGGGTGGTGACGTGGGTCCTGCCCGCCGGACTGGTCCAGACGACGGTGCCGTCGCAGCATTGACGGTCGGTCCAGCCCCAGAAGGTCTTGAGCAAGTGATGAACTCGGCACAGGCACTTGAGGTTGGATGCCTGGGTGGGGCCGCCCCGGCTGTAGGCGATGGTGTGGTCGATGTCGGTGTTCCAGGCCGGCACGTCGCAGCCGGGAAAACGGCAGGACATGTCCCGGCAGCGCACGAAGTCGGCCAGTCCGCGCGACGGGGTGTAGCGGGGTTCGGGCGCGGTGTCACCGGGATGGACAAGGGGGCGGGTTCTGGCTCGAGCCAGTTGCGCCACCTGTTCAGAGGTGAGGGCACCGTCGTTGCGCACCAACGACGCCGCCTTTGGCGGTGCGGAATCGGCGGGCGCAGGCCCGGTGATCACGTGGATGACGGCGGGGGCGGCGATCGCGTCGCGTTTGGGGCAGTCGGGTCGATCGCAACGGCATTGCAGGCGGACGGCGCCGTTGGACACCGCAGCCATGGCGTCGACACGGCGTTGTTTCTTCGTGCGGGGGTCGACCCTACACACGGTGTCGGCCATCGCCTCGAGGCGTCGCTCGACGATCACGGCGTCGGCGGTGGTCATCGTGCCGCCGAAAAAGCTCATGCCGTCGAGCCCATCCCTGAACCAGACCTCGCGTTGGTCAGCAGCCTTCTTGCGTCGCCGCACCGCGTCCCGATCCTGCCGGACGATGATCGAGTCGACATGGCTGCCGAGCCGGCCGGGGCTCATCGCCATCAGTCGAGCCGCTGCTGCGGCCAGCTTTGCATCGACGCGCGCCAGGACGTCGGGGTCGGTGATGAGTTCGGTGCGGTGCAACAGCGTGTCGACGGCGGACAGGGTCAGATCACCCATGCGGAACACCGCAGCCACCGCGGGACGTCTCTCGCGCAGTCCTCTCGCGAGACTGACCTGAATGGAGGCAGACCCGTGGCCGATGGACAGGGCGGCGGCCACCTCGGCGGCCACGGCACATTGGGTGTCGACCGCCCATTGATCGCTGACCTCGTCGCGCTGGGAGATGCGCAGAGCGTAGAGATCGCCAATGGTGGTCAACCGCGCAGCGGCGTCCTGATTTTCACGGCGAGCGGCGGCGGTGATCGCGGCGATCAATTCCCCGGCCTGCGCAGGCTCGGGGCGCGCGGGGGCGAGCAGTTGGTCGAAACTCGCCTGTCCCGGATCGAACATACTTTCGAGCATACCGGAGGCGTCCGACAACCTCACGTCATCGCAACTGCGGAATGACCTCTGCCGAAAGGATTTCCATCTGCTCGCGGTCCTCGGCGACCGACATGCCGACGGGGTTGCACAGCACCATCTCCGCTCCGGCGTCGATGACTGCGCGAAGGCCGTCGGCCACCTGGGCGGGGGTGCCGAACACCGGAACCGCCTCGATGCCGGCCATCCCGCCGTAGATGCGATGCAGACCGGACAGCACCCGCTGCCTGGCGCGCGCGGTATCGTCGTCGACCATCAGGTAGACCCGCTTACCGATTCTGAAGTCCGTGCTGTCCCTTTCGGATTGCTCGAATTCGCGACGCAGTAGGTCGACCGCTTCGGCGAAACGCTCCGTGGTCGACGACCCCGCGCCGAGGAACGCGTCACCATGGCGAACCGCACGCTTCAACGCGGCGGGAGCGTTGGCGCCGAACCAGATCGGTGGGTGCGGACGCTGAACGGGCTTGGGCTGGATCGGCAGATCGTGCAACTGCCGGAAGCGGCCACGGTACGTCACGCGCGGTTCGTCGGCCCACGCCGCCTTCATCAGTTCCAGCCCCTCGATGAAGTAGCCGACGTACGTCTCGCGCGCCACCCCGTACGCCGCGAACTTGCGAGTCCCGCCGCCCGAGGCCACACCCAAGTCCAGCCGACCGTGGCTGAGCCGGTCCACCGCGGTGGCGGCCGCCGCGAGTTGCAGCGGATCGTGCAACGACGACACCATCACGCCGACGCCCAGCCGCAACGACGTCGTGCACGCCGCCGCGTACGCCAGCAGTTCGAGCGGCGCGATCAACGGCGTCGGTCCGATCGGCTGCTCCACCGCCCAGCCGCCCTCGAACCCGAGCTCCTCGGCCCTGCTCAGATAACCCCGCACGCCGTCGGCGTCGAATCCGTCGAAGTCGAGCTGGGGGATGGAGATGGAGAACCTCACGCCGACCACCGTACGACGGCGCCGGAGACCTGCGCCGTGCGTCGGTACGCTCGAATGATGTTCGCTCTTTTGCCAGACATCCCCGGCGCCGACGACCTGCGCGCCCTGGCCCGGCGCGTCGACACCGCCCGCCACAAGGGGGTTCCCGACGGCTGCGTGCTCGAACTCGATCTGATGAGCGCGCCGCCCGAGACCGCCGGTTTCGACCCGCTGGCGATGATCTCCAGCGGCGGGCGGCCGTTGACCCTGCGCCAGGCGGTCGCGGCGATCCACCGCGCCGCCGAGGACGACCGCGTCGCGGGCCTCATCGCCCGCGTCCAGATCACCGCCGCACCCGCGGGCCCGGTGCAGGAGCTGCGCGAAGCCGTGGCCGCGTTCAGCGCAGCCAAACCCTCACTGGCCTGGGCTGAGACCTATCCGGGCACGCTGTCCTACTATCTGGCCTCGGCGTTCCGTGAGGTGTGGATGCAGCCGTCGGGCACCGTCGGTCTGGTCGGCTTCGCCACCAGCGCGCTGTTTCTGCGCGACGCCCTGGACAAGGCGGGAATCGAAGCCCAGTTCGTCGCCCGCGGCGAGTACAAGTCGGCGGCGAACCTGTTCACGCAGGACCAGTACACCGAACCGCACCGCGAAGCCGACAGCCGACTGATCGAGAGCCTGCATCAGCAGGTGCTGAGCGCAGTCGCCGAATCCCGCACGCTGGATTCCGCCGCGATCGACGCATTGGCCGATGAGGCGCCGCTGCTCCGCGACGCCGCCGTCGAAGGCGGTCTGGTCGACCGCGTCGGCTTCCGCGACGAGGCCTACGCGCGGATCGGCGAACTCGTTGGCGCGAAAGGCGTCTCACCCGAGACCGGGAGTGCCGACGGCCCCGACGCCCCGCCGCGGCTGTTCCTGTCCCGCTACGCACGGGCGACGGGGACGCGCCCGCCGAATCCGAACCCGCTGCGCAAGTCCAAGCCGACCATCGCGGTCGTCACCCTGCACGGCCCCATCGTCAGCGGTCGCGGCGGGCCCGGCTTCCCGCCGCTGGGCAATTCGAACGCCGGTGGTGACACCATCGCGGCGGCGTTGCGGGAGGCGGCGGCCGACGATTCGGTGTCGGCGATCGTGCTACGGGTCGACAGCCCCGGCGGGTCGGTCACCGGATCCGAGACCATCTGGCGCGAGGTGGTGCGGACCCGCGACGGCGGCACCCCGGTGGTTGCGTCGATGGGTTCGGTGGCGGCCTCCGGCGGCTACTACGTGTCCATGGGCGCCGACGCCATCGTCGCCAACCCCGGCACGATCACCGGATCGATCGGTGTGGTGACGGGCAAGCTGGTGGCCCGCGAGCTCAAGGGCCGCCTCGGCGTGGGCTCGGATTCGGTGCGCACCAACGCCAACGCCGACGCCTGGTCGCCGAACGCGCCGTTCACACCGGAGCAGCAGGCGCACGTCGAGGCCGAGGCCGACCTGTTCTACGCCGACTTCGTCCAACGGGTCGCGGCAGGCCGCGGTCTGACGGTCGAGGAGGTCGAGGCGGTGGCGCGCGGACGGGTGTGGACCGGCGCCGACGCCAAGGAGCGGGGACTGGTCGACGAACTCGGCGGACTGCGCACCGCCGTCACCCGCGCGAAGATCGCGGCGGGACTCGACGCCGACGCCGACGTACGCATCGTCTCCTACCCGGGTTCGTCACTGCTGGACGCGTTGCGCCCCAAGGCGTCGTCGCAGCCGGTCGCCGCATCGCTGCCCGACGCGGTCGGTGCGCTGGTCGGCCGGTCGGTGGCCGGGCTGCTCGACCAGGCGGGACGATCGGTCGACGGCGCCACCGCGCTGTGGTTGGGGGAGTACCGCTTCTAGCGGCCCGGGTCACCCCAACGTTGCACTGACGTAGACGATCTCGCCGAGCGGATCCTCCTCATCGGGCACCTCGGGCAGCGGTACGCCGTGGCGGGCGAACAAATCCGGTCGGGGTAGGCCGGTCACCTGCCAGCCGAGCGTTGTCAGGTACTCCATGACGTTGTTGCGCTCGCCACGGTAAACCAGCGATGGCATGTCCAGATCCAGCCCCAGTTCGCGCATCTGCGCGGTGGATGCGCGCGCCTTCTCGGGGTCGAAGGTCATGAGTCCGGGAACGTACTCGGTGGCGACGGCGCTGCCAGGGACGCTCAGCGCGGTGATCTTGTCGAACAGCAGATCCTGCGCCTCCGGTGGCAGGTAGATCAGCAGTCCTTCGGCGCACCACGCTGTCGGAGCAGCGCTGTCGAACCCGGCGGCGCGCAACGCGGCAGGCCAGTCCTCGCGCAGGTCGACCGACACCGTCCGCCGTTCCGCCGTCGGCTGCGCACCGATACCGGCGAGGGTGGTGGTCTTGAAATCGATCACCGCCGGTTGGTCGATCTCGTAGACGACGGTGCCTGCCGGCCACGGCAGCCGGTAGGCGCGCGCATCGAGCCCGGAGGCGAGGATGACCGCCTGCCGGATCCCACCTTCGGTGGCGGTGACGAAGTACTCGTCGAAGAATCTGGTTCGCAACGCCATCTCGTCGATGCGGGCCTGCATGGCCGCGCCGGACGGCGAGGTCAGCGCTGACATGTCGAATTCGCCGTCGACGAGCTTGGTGAAGAACTCGATGCCGACGGCCCGTACCAGCGTCGCGGCGAACGGGTCGTCGATCAACCCACGCGGATCTCGACTCGCGACCGCGCGACCCGCCGCTACCAGCGTGGCGGTGGCGCCGACGCTCGATGCCACATCCCAGCTGTCGCCTTCGGTGCGCGCCATGGCTCCCTCCTCGGATGCTCGGTGATCATGTTCCGGTTGTCAGCCTGCACGCTACCGATCCGCCACCGGTCTGTGAGGTGACGGTGGAAGAAAAGTGCCGGACCAGACCGGAGAAGCCCACGTCGAGCAAGCACCGCCGACGTTTCGTCGATACCGGTCAGGCGAATCCTTGGTTCTATCAAGATGTTTCTACCGCACGCCCGCTGCCCAGACGACGCTTCGCCGGCTGCGGACGACAGGCCGGAGTGTGACATCGAAGCCCCCATTCAGGTAAACCGATCGGTGTGCTCAGCCGATGAACGCGACAGTAGCGCAGTGTCGCCAAGATGTAAACCGATCGGTATACTTCAGGTATGACGGTGGGAAAAGCAGCTGAGCCGCGCAGTCGAGGGAGTGGTCGCGGCGCGCGAGAGAGGATCCTCGCCGCGGCCACTGAGTTGTTCTATCGCGATGGCATCAACGCCACGGGTGTCGAACGACTCGCGTCGGCGGCGTCGGTGTCGAAACGTACTCTCTACCAACATTTCCCGAGCAAGGTCGACATCGTCGAGGCCTACTTGAAGACCGTTCAGGAAAGCATGCGGGACGCGGCGGGCGATGAGGAACTCACCGCCCGCGAGCGCATACTCGCGATCTTTGACGGTGACTCCGGTGGGCGCGTGCGGGGTTGTCCGTTCCACAACGCGGCGGTGGAGGCCGCCGACGCGATGCCCGGCGTGCAGGGCGTGGTCCGCGCGCAGAAGAGCGCGTTCATCGATGCGCTGACCGAGCTGGCCGAAAAGACCGGCGCCACAGCGCCGGAACTGCTGGGGCGTCAGCTCGCCGTACTCTTCGAAGGCGCCATGGCACTGGCCACTTCGCTTGACGATCGTGCTCCGATCGCTGACGCGCGCGCAGCAGCTGAGACGCTCATCGATTCGGCTGTGCCGGCGCGCCGAGCGCCACGACGCCGTGGCACAAAGCGTGTGACGGCCGCCACATCCACTCGGGAAGCGGAATGAACAGCCCGTCACCACCGCTGAGCGAGACGGTGGCGCCCGTGCCGCCAAGCAGACCCGGCTGACGCCGAAAGTCTGTGTCACAGAACGGAGTTCGAATATGTCAACACCTCCGGTCGTGTTCATTCACGGCCTATGGATTCACGCATCCGCCTGGGAGCCGTGGGCTGCGCTGTACCGCGGCGAGGGCTATGACCCGGTCGTCGCCGGATGGCCCGGCGATTCAGACACGGTCGATGCGACTCGCCGGAACGGCGACCGGGTAGGCGGTTATGGCGTCGCTGACGTCGTCGAGCACTACCGGAACCTCATCGCCTCGCTGCCGGTGCGGCCGGTGGTGATCGAACACTCCTTCGGCGGATTGATCGCCCAGCGACTGCTCGACTCCGGCGATGCCGCTGCCGCGGTCGCCATCGATCCCGCACCCATCAGGGGCGTCACGAAGCTACCGCTATCTCAGATCCGATCGACGCTTCCGGTGTTGCGCAGCAAGGCCAATCGCGAGAAGGCGGTCACATTGAGCGAACGGCAGTTCCGTTACGCGATCGCCAACGCCATCCCCCGCGAGGAAGCCGGTGAGTTGTACCGGAAGTGGTCGATCCCCGCTCCGGGCAAGCCACTGTTCGAGGTGGTCGGAGCAACGAAGGATCCGGTGTCTCCCACGAGGGTCGACATCGCCAATTCCAGACGTGGTCCGCTGCTGATCATCGGCGGCGGCAGAGACCACATCGTCGCCGAGGTCGTCGCCCGCCAGGCCGCCGACCTCCATGCCCGATCTCATGCGGTCACCGACTATCACGTCTTCGCAGACCGCGGACATTCGCTGATCATCGATTCGCGCTGGCGTGAGGTCGCCGACTTCACCGTCGGTTGGGTCAACGCACACCACCGGCCCAATCTGACTTTCGTTGAGGGAGCGCAGCAGTGAACTCCGCTAAGGACCGCTACCTCATCACCGGCGCCACCGGAAAGACCGGAGCGCGCACCGTGGAATTACTACTCGAGCAGGGCGCGACGGTGCGGGCTCTCGTGCACAGCCGTGACGAGCGTTCGCTACGACTGGCCGAACTGGGCGCTGAGATCGTGCAGGGTGACCTGCTCGACTTCGGTGCGGTGACTTCGGCGATGGCCGGCGTCACCGGTGCCTACTTCTGCTATCCGATCGATCCGGGCGGATTGTTGGACGCGACGGCGATCTTCGCCCAGGCAGCCAGCGAGGCCGGGGTTCGAGCGGTGGTCAACATGTCTCAGATATCGGCCCGCCGTGACGCTACAAGCCATGCAGCGCAACAGCACTGGCTGAGCGAGCGGATGTTCGACCGCGCCGCGCTGATCACCACGCATCTGCGACCGACGTTCTTCGCGGAGTGGCTGCTCTGGCAGTGGTCCCGCCATGACGACGAAGGGGTGTTGCGACTGCCGTTCGCCGACGGTCGTCACGGCCCGATCGCCGGCGCCGATCAGGCCCGCGTCATCGCGGCGGTCCTGACCAATCCGGCCCCGCACGACCGGCAGGTCTATCCGCTGTACGGGCCGGTCGAGCTCAACCATCACCAGATCGCCGAGAAGATCGCGCACACTCTCGGCATTCCGGTCCGCTACGAGCCGGTTGACATACCGCGCTTTGCCGAGGCCCTCGCGGCACAGGGTGCCACACAGTTCTTGATTCAGCACCTGAGCAACGTGGCGCAGGATTACCAGGATGGGATCTTTGCGGGCACCAACAACCTGGTCGAGGTCATCACCGGTACCCCGGCGATGACCGTCGAGCAATTCACCGCCGCCAACCGCGCCGCGTTCGACGGTCCAGGGCAGGAACCGTCCTGGGCACGGCTGCGGGACCCGGCGACTCGATGAAGCGCCTGCACTGACGGAGGCGGCCGCCGGGCGCGAGCGCAGCACTGGCTCGCCGCCCGGCGCGCCGCGAACCGGGACGTCAGGGCAGCGTCGCGGTCAGATATCCCGACGTGCCGAAGAACGCGCGCATGTCGTCGTCGGGGACCGCGAAACCGTGTGCGGCGTAGGCGTTTTCGGTCGAGGTGATCGTCGTCTGCCAGCCGTGCTCGCGCAGGTAGTCGCCGGCCGGATGCCGGTCCCCGGTGTAGAAGAGGTCGGCGAGGTCGATCTCGGATCCCAGCCGCTTGGAACGCTCGGTGAGCCGCTGCGCCCAGTCCTCGGGCAGCGACCGGGTGTCCATGTGTTCGGTCGCCAACCGGCTTCCGGAGGCCGAGAGCGCGGTGATGTCGTCGAGCAGGCGGTCTTGCGCCTCGGGCGGCAGATAGATGAGCAGCCCCTCGGCGATCCAGGCGGTCGGGGCGCCCGCGTCGAATCCGCTCGCCCGCAGCGCGGCGGACCAGTCGTCGCGCAGGTCGATCCTGACCGTGCGACGCTCGGCCGCCGGTGCGGTGCCCAGCTCGTCGATCACCCGGGTCTTGAAGTCGATCACCTGCGGCTGGTCGATCTCGTAGACGACGGTCGTGGCGGGCCACGGCAGCCGGTAGGCGCGGGTGTCGAGACCCGACGCCAGGATGACCGCCTGCCGGATGCCTGCCGACGCCGCGGCGAGGAAGAAGCCGTCGAAGTAGCGGGTGCGGACAGTGATCTGCTCTTTCATCGCGCGCGGGGTCATCGCCGGGTCGTCGACGGTGGGCAGTTCGCCGTCGATCAGCTTGATGAAGGTCTCGACACCGACGGCGCGAACCAGGGGGTCGGCGAGCCGATCGTCGAGCAGGGCGTCGGCGCCCTGCGATGCCAGTGCGCGGGATGCGGCAACCGCGGTGGCGGTGGCGCCGACGCTGGACGCCAGGTCCCAGCTGTCGCCTTCGGTGCGGGGCATCGATACTCCTATCTTCTGGGTCGTGCTAGCGCTTGGTCGCGGTGACCGCGAGTGACTGGCGCAGCGCCTCGACCTCGTCGGCGGTGGGGAACGGGCGGCCGTAATGGGCGAACATGTCCGGCCTGCTGCGGGCGCTCACCTCCCAGCCGCGGTCCCGCAGATACTCGACGACGGGATTGCGCTCACCCTCATAGAAGAGGTCGGCCATGTCGAGGTCCAGGCCGTGGCGGCGCCATTCCTCGCTCATGCGCTGTGACGTCGCGCCGATGCGGGCGCCTGCGTCGGGGTGGAACTCGGTGGCCAGCCTGCTGCCTGCGGACGACAGGGCGGTGATGTTGTCGAACAACCGGTCCTGCGCCTCGGGAGGCAGGTAGATCAGCAGCCCTTCGGCGATCCACGCGGTCGGGGCGGTGTCGTCGAAGCCGTGTGCGCGCAGGACGGCGGGCCAGTCGTCGCGCAGGTCGACGGCGACGGTGCGCAGGTCGGCGGTGGGGGTGGCGCCCAGCTCGGCCAGCGTGCGGGTCTTGAACTCGATGACCTCGGGCTGGTCGATCTCGTAGACCACGGTGTCCGGCGGCCACGACAACCGGTACGCGCGGGCGTCCAGACCGGAGGCGAGGATGACCGCCTGCTGTACACCCGAGTCGAGGAAGAAGTCGTCGAAGAACCGGGTGCGCACCGCCATCACGTCGGTCATGATCTGCAACATCGTGCTGTTATCCGGTTCCAGGGTGATCTCACCGTCGAGGAGCTTGACGAAATAGTCCACCCCGACCGCGCGCACCAGTGGCTCGGCGTACGGATCGTCGATCAGGGCGTCGGGCTCCCGGCTCGCCACGGCCCGGGCCGTGGCGACCATGGTGGCCGTGGCCCCGACGCTGGAAGCCAGATCCCAGCTGTCTGCGTCGCTGCGCGCCACCGCCGGACCTACTTGACCGCGGTGACGTAGCGGATGTCGGCGAATCCGACGTTGTCGTCGGGGGCGTCCAGCCCGTACTTCACCAGCAGATCGGCGCCGCCGATGCTGTCGGTCGCCCACCCCTTGCCGGTCAGGTACTCGGCCACCTCGGCGCGCTCACCGGTGTAGACGAGCTCGGAGAAGTCGAGATCGAAACCGTGCCGGCGCCACTGCTCCGACACCGCCTGCATGCGAGCCCGGATCTCGTCGTCGTCGACGTCCGCTGGGGCGACGACGCCCTCGGCCGCCACCCGGCTGCCCGGCGCGCTGTGCTCGGTGATCTGGTCGAGCAGGCGGTCCTGAGCCTCCGGGGGCAGGTAGCCGAACAGACCCTCGGCGATCCACGCCGTCGGCTTGGTCTCGTCGAAGCCGGCGGCGCGCAACGCGGCGATCCAGTCGTCGCGCAGGTCGACGGCGACGGTGCGGCGATCGGCGGTCGGCTCGGCACCGAGTTCCGCCAGCGTCTCGGTCTTGAAGGCGATGACGTCGGGCTGGTCGATCTCGAACACCACCGTCCCGGCCGGCCACGCCAGCCGATAGGCCCTGGCGTCCAGGCCGGAGGCGAGGATCACCGCCTGCCGGATGCCTGCCTCGGTGGCCGCGGTGAAGAACTCGTCGAAGAACCGCGTCCGCGCGGCCATCCCGTCGGCGAACCGGTTCATGTTGCCCGCGCCGCCGGTGCCGTCGGGGTCCAGTTCCTCGAGCGCGAGATCGCCCGCGGCCAGGCGGGTGAAGAACTCCACGCCCACCGCCCGCACCAGCGGCTCGGCGAAGGGGTCGTCGATCACCGCGTCGGACGCCCTGGTGGCGACCGCCCGGGCGGCGGCGACCATGGTGGCGGTGGCTCCGACGCTGGACGCCAGATCCCACGTGTCGTTATCGGTGCGTGCCATCGATGACCCCTTGTGAACGAATCGGCTGCTATTTAGTTAGCTGATCTCATCAGCCATCGGCGACTGTACGCGGCGTTTCTGAACGGCTGCTGTGACCGCCGTCGATGCGGGGGTGATGGGGGGTAACTGTTAATCTCGTAGACTGTTCGATGCGCGACTCGAGCAGGCGAGACGTCTGCCGTAGCGGCGCGCATGACTTGACCACGACGCTGGGTCGTCCAGCCCCATCCGCACGCCGCGCTCCAAGAGGTCGGCTGCGCAGGAGGAAGAGTGCTTTCGGCTTTCATCTCGTCGCTGCGAACGGCCGACCTCAGGCGCAAGATTCTGTTCACCCTGGGCGCCGTCATCCTGTACCGCATCGGCGCCCAAGTTCCCTCGCCCGGTGTCAACTACCCGAACGTGCAGGAGTGCATCGCCCAGGTCAGTGGTGGTGAATCCGGCCAGATCTACTCGCTGATCAACCTGTTCTCGGGTGGGGCGCTGCTGCAGCTCTCGGTGTTCGCGGTGGGCATCATGCCCTACATCACGGCGAGCATCATCGTGCAGCTGCTGACCGTGGTGATCCCGCGCTTCGAACAGTTGCGCAAGGAAGGTCAGGCCGGCCAGGCCAAGATGACGCAGTACACGCGTTATCTCGCGATCGCGCTGGCCCTCCTCCAGGCCACCAGCATCGTGGCCCTCGCGGCCAACGGTGGCCTGCTGCAGGGCTGCACCCTCGACATCATCGAAGACCAGTCGATCTTCGCCCTGGTGGTCATCGTCATCGTCATGACCGCGGGCGCGGCCCTGGTCATGTGGCTGGGCGAGCTGGTCACCGAACGCGGCATCGGCAACGGCATGTCGCTGATCATCTTCGCCAGCATCACCGCGGCGATGCCCGCCGAGGGCAAGATGATCCTGGACAGCCGCGGTGGCCTGGTCTTCGGCCTGGTGTGTGTGGCGGCCCTGGCCATCATCATCGCCGTGGTGTTCGTCGAACAGGGTCAGCGCCGCATCCCGGTGCAGTACGCCAAGCGGATGGTCGGCCGCAAGATGTACGGCGGTACGTCGACCTATCTGCCACTGAAGGTCAACCAGGCCGGTGTGATCCCGGTGATCTTCGCGTCGTCGCTGATCTACATTCCGCAGCTGATCACGCAGTTGATTCAGTCCAACAGTGCGAATCCGGGCTCCGGCTGGTGGGACCGCTTCGTCGCCGAGTACCTGAGCAACCCGAGCAGCCCGGTCTACATCGCGTTCTACTTCGGCCTGATCATCTTCTTCACCTACTTCTACGTCTCGATCACGTTCAATCCCGACGAGCGGGCCGACGAGATGAAGAAGTTCGGCGGCTTCATCCCCGGCATCCGGCCCGGCAGGCCGACCGCGGACTATCTGCGGTACGTCCTGAGCCGGATCACCCTTCCCGGGTCGATCTACCTGGGTGTGGTTGCGGTTCTGCCGAACCTGTTCCTGCAGGCGGGGAGCACGGGTCCGGTGCAGAACCTGCCGTTCGGCGGCGTCGGTGTGCTGATCATGGTCGGCGTGGGTCTGGACACCGTGAAGCAGATCGAGAGCCAGCTGATGCAACGCAACTACGAAGGCTTCCTGAAGTGAGAGAGGGTTCCTAAGTTGAGGATCGTTTTGCTCGGTCCGCCTGGGGCGGGCAAAGGCACGCAGGCCCAGAAGCTGGCCGAGAAGTTCGGAATCCCGCACATCTCGACCGGGGACCTCTTCCGCGACAACATCACCAACGAGACCGAGTTGGGTGTCGAGGCGAAGAAGTATCTCGACGCCGGCGACCTGGTCCCCTCCACGCTGACCAACGCACTGGTCGATGACCGCCTCAACGACGATGACGCCGCCCAGGGCTTCATCCTCGACGGCTACCCGCGCTCGGTCGAGCAGGCCGAGGCGCTGACCGACATGCTGGCCGCCCGCAACACCGGCCTCGACGCCGTGCTGGAGTTCCGGGTCTCGGAGGAGGAGCTGCTCGAGCGCCTCAAGAGCCGCGGGCGCGCCGACGACACCGAGGACGTCATCCTGAACCGGATGAAGGTCTATCGGGACGAGACCGCGCCGCTGCTCGACCACTACCGCGACGAGCTCAAGACCGTCGACGCCGTCGGATCCATGGACGAGGTCTTCGCCCGGGCACTCCGCGCACTCGGTAAGTGACGTGGCGAGCCTGAGGCTGCGCAGCCGCAAGGTGGTTCCCCAGCGCACCCCTGGTGAATTGGACGCGATGGCCGCCGCCGGTGCGCTCGTGGCCGCGGCGCTGCGGGCGGTGCGCGAGGCGGCCGCTCCCGGCGTCAGCACCAAGGATCTCGACGACATCGCCGAAGCCGTCATCCGCGACGCCGGCGGCACCCCGTCTTTTCTCGGCTACCACGGCTTCCCGGCCAGCATCTGCTCGTCGGTCAACGATCGCGTGGTCCACGGCATTCCGTCGGCCGACGAGGTGTTGGCCTCGGGCGACCTGGTGTCCATTGACTGCGGCGCCATCCTCGACGACTGGCACGGCGACTCGGCGATCACCTTCGGGGTGGGCCCGCTGATCCCCGTCGACGAAGCGCTCTCCGCGGCCACCCGGGAATCCATGGAGGCCGGTATCGCCGCGATGGTCCCGGGCAACCGGCTGACCGACGTCTCGCACGCCATCGAGACCGGAACCCGGGCGGCCGAGCAGCGTTATGACCGCGCCTTCGGCATCGTCGACGGCTACGGCGGACACGGCATCGGCAGACAGATGCACATGGACCCGTTCCTGCCGAACGAGGGTGCGCCCGGACGCGGACCGCACCTGGCGCCGGGGTCGGTGCTGGCCATCGAGCCCATGCTGACCCTGGGCACCACCAAGACGATCGTGCTCGCCGACGAGTGGACGGTCGTCACCGCCGACGGCTCCCGCGCCGCGCACTGGGAGCACACCGTCGCCGTCACCGAGGACGGACCGCGCATCCTCACGCTGTGAACCGGCGCGCTGTGAATCGCCTGCTCCGGACGCGCAATGGTATGAAAGTCCGGTGAGCGACGGGGCCGGACTACGAGACCCGATCGCGCTGGCCCGCGCCAATTGGGAGGCCGCGGGCTGGGGTGAGGTCGCCGACGGCATGGTCGCCGTGACGTCGGTGATGCGGGCACACCAGATCCTGCTGGCCCGTGTCGAGAACGCGCTGCGGCCCTACGATCTGAGCTTCTCGCGCTACGAGCTGCTGCGGCTGCTGGCCTTCAGCCGCTCCGGCGAACTGCCCATCACCAAGGCCTCCGACCGGTTGCAGGTGCACGTCACCAGCGTCACCCACGCCATCCGCCGGCTGGAGGCGGCCGGGCTGGTGGAGCGTCTGCCGCATCCGACCGACGGTCGCACCACGCTGGTGCGGATCACCGAACTCGGCCGCTCCACCGTCGAGGACGCCACGGCGACGCTCAACAACGAGGTGTTCGCCGACATCGGCATGTCGGCGGACGAATCACGCGCGCTCGCGGCATCGATCGAGACGTTGCGCCGCCACTCCGGCGACTTCTGAAGGGCCTGAGCCGGTCACGGCACCGGGATCTCGTCGCGGTGGCGGGCCAGCCAGTCCTGGAAAGACTGGAGCCCGGGATTGAGTTCGCGCACCCGCTCCAGGTCGCGGTCGCCGGTGAAGGCCGCGGAATCCTCCGCGTAGTACTGGAACATGTTGCCCATCTCGACGGCGGACGGGAATCCCTGCGCGCGGAATGCGTCGAAGGTCATCGGCCGGTAGGACACCGGCCGGCCCAGCGCCTCGGTGAGCGCGGCGGCGTATCCGTCGCCGGTGAGGATGTCGCCCGCAATGCTGACGGTCCGCCCGATCAGCTGTTCGCCACGCCGGAAGACGCCCAGCGCCGTACGTCCGATGTCTTCGACGGCGACGGCTGCCAACGGCCGATCGGCCATCGGGATGCTCAGGGTCAACGTGCCGTCCTCGGCCGGCACCGGCGGAAACGAACTCGCGAAGTTCTCGTAGAACAGGGTGCTGCGCAGATAGGTGGTGGGGATGCCGGCGAAGAACCGGTCCGCCTCCGCCTTCGCGTCGAAGTGCGGCACCTTGTAGCCCTCCACATCCGGGATGACGGTGTCGTCGACGAACCGGCTGCGGGTGTCCTCGAGCGTCGACCAGACGACGTGGCGGGCGCCGACCCGTTCGAGTGCCCGTGCGGCGGCCCTGGCCTGGTCGAGTTCGCGCTGAGCGCGGGAACGCCCGGCCTCCTGTTCAGGTGTCAGCGGCGCCCAGTAGTTCGTGACGACGAATGCGCCGTGCACGCCGTCGAATGCCTCGGCGAGGCCGTCCTCGTCGTCCAGATCCGCGGCAACGACCTCTGCACCCGCGTCGGCGAGCGCGGCGCCCTTGCCGGAGGACGGATCGCGGGTCAGCGCCCGGACGCCGAAGCCGCCGTCCTCGAGCAGCGCGCGGACCAGGCCGCCGCCCTGCGATCCGGTGGCGCCGACGACCGCGATGGTCTTCTTCTCTGCCATGTTCCCAACCTCTCTTGAGTTGATACGTCAACCTGTGAACCACGGTGCCATTCGTCGGTTGACGTGTCAACTCTCGGATAGCATGGGCGGATGGCGCCGCAGCGGTGGCTCACCGACGACGAACAACGGGCATGGCGCGCCTACATCGCCATGCAGCATGCCCTGGACCGGCACCTCCACCAGCACATGCAGCGAGACTTCGGGTTGTCCGACTCCGACTTCGAGATCCTGGTGACCCTGTCCGAAGCCGACGGCGAGGGCCTTCGCCCCGTCGAACTCGGGGAGGCCACGCAGTGGGAGAAGAGCCGGTTGTCGCATCACCTGAGCAGGATGGCCGCCCGCGGGTTGGTGCACCGGAAGCCGGGGGAGGGACGCTATCCGGTCATCATGCTCACCGATGCCGGCCGCGCTGCGCTCCAGGCGTGCGCACCGGCCAACGCCGCCAGGGTGCGTGAGCTCTTCATCGACGCGATCGGCCCGGACCGGCTCGAAGTGCTGCGCGGGATCGCCGACGACGTCGTCGCGGCCGTCGAGACGCATCGGCGCACCGAGTGCACTCTTGCGTGATCGTCAGTCCGTTGCGGCAGGCGTCGGCAGCGGGATCGTCGCGGTCACCGCGGTCCCCGCGCCCGGCCGGGACCTGATGTTGAGCCGGCCGCCGACGATCTCGGCGCGTTCGGCCATGGACAGCAGGCCGTAACCGCCCATCTCGTCGCCGCCCAGCGGATGTTCGAAGGTGTCGAATCCGACGCCGTCGTCGACGATCTCCAGCCGCGCTGTCTGGCCCGACTCGCCGTCCTCCACGCTGAACGTCAGCCCGGCGGTCGCCGCTCGGGCGTGTTTGACCACGTTCTGCAGGCATTCCTGGGCGATGCGGTACAGCGCGAGCTCGATGTGGTCGGGCAGCCGCACCTCCGCGAGGTCGACGGTGAGATCGATCGCCGGGATCGTGCGGGCCAGGCTGGCCAATCCGCCCGCCAACCCGAGGTCGTCGAGGACCGGCGGACGCAGCCCGCTGATCGCGGCCCGCGCCTCGGCCAGCGTCAGGTCGGCCAGTTCGCGGGCCTTGGCGAGCTGTTCGGCCGCGGCCTCCGGATCGGTGATCGCGCGGGCGGCGGCGTCGAGACGGTAAGACAGGGTGACCAGTCGCTGGGAGATGCCGTCGTGGATGTCGCCGGCCAGTCGTCGGCGCTCGATCTCCTGCGCCTGGATCACCTGCTCCACGAAGTTCTCGTGGGCCCGTTCGCGGGCCACCAGCTGCCGGTGCAGTCGCGCCTGATGCAACGCGCCGGCGATCAGCCGGCCGATCACCAGCAGCAGCTCGACGTCTCGTGCGGTGAACTCGCGACGGTCGACGGTGTGCACGTTGAGCACGCCGACGAGGCCGCCCGGATCGGTCTCCATCGGCACCGACACCATCGAGGTGAAATCCCGGCCGCGTAGCGATTCGAACGGCAGGTAGCGGGGGTCGCTTTCCTTGTCGTGGCCGATCACCACCGGCTCGCGGTGGCTGGCCACCCATCCGGAGATGCCGTGGCCCAGCGGCAGGCGGATCTTGCCGACCTCACTGTCGAACGGTGGGGTGGCGCCGGTCAGCGTCAAGGACCGGTCCGAATCGTCGAGCACGTGGACGAAGCAGACGTCGGTGGCGGTGGCCGCGGTGATCATCCTGGCCGCCGCGGCCGCGAGCGGTTCAACGCCGGGGCCGCTGGAGGTCGCTTGGATCAGCTCGCGCAGCAGGGCCAGTTCGCGGTCTGCGGTGAGCACGGGGGAGCTCACTGGTAGATCCCCTCACGCAGGGCGGTCGCCACGGCGCCGGCCCGGTCGCTGACCCCGAGTTTGCGGTAGATGGCCCGCAGGTGGGTCTTCACCGTCTCTTCGCCGATCACCAGCTTGTTGGCGATTCCGCGGTTGGACAGTCCGTTCACCACGAACGACAGGATCTCGCTCTCGCGCTGGGTGAGGCCCTGGCGGGCGCCCGGCCAGAACTCGGCGCGCTGCAGCCGGGCCGCGGTGTCGACGGCCCGGGCCGCCATCTTCGGGTCGATGGCCATCTCGCCGCTGTGTGCGAACTCCAGCTGGCGAACCAGTTCGTCGCTGGAGATGCTCTTGAGCAGGTAGCCCGATGCCCCCACCCGTAGAGCCTGGAAGAGATACTGCTCGTCGTCGTACACCGACAGCATGACCACCTTCTGCGCCGGATCGCGCTGACGCAGCTGCAGGCAGAGATCCAGACCGCTGGCACCCTGCATGCGCACGTCACAGAGCACGATGTCGGGCTGTAGTTCGTCGACGACGCCGAGCGCCCGCTCGGCGCCCACCGCCTGACCCACCACGGCGACCCGATTGTCGAACGACGCGAGCATGGCCTTGAGGCCTTCGATGACCATCTCGTGGTCGTCCACCAGGACGATTCGCACGGGCCCGGTCATGCGCATCACCTTAGAGGCGGTGCGGACGCGGGTAGCTCAACTTCGCCGGTCCAATCCCCCGTAGGGGGGAGGACGCCCGGATGTGACGTGGGCCACTGTTGGCGGGTGCCCACAACAGAGCAGAGATCATGGTGTGCCGGCCGGTTCTGGTGGGGACCGGCCGAGCAGAGCGCCAGCCCGGTTCGCGCGCTGATCTTCGATCTGGACGCGCTGGCCGACCTGGAGTCCGATGCCCACCGCGTGGTGTTCAACGCCGCCTTCGCGGCCCACGGGTTGCCGATCGAGTGGTCGGTCGCGCGGTACCGCCGGCTGCTGGTACTACGCGACGAACGACAGCGCGTACTGGCCGAACTCCGCCAGCACTGCGTCGGACCGGAATGCGACGTGCTGACCGAGCTGCTCGCCGACGAGGTGTGTGCCACCAAGGCGATCATGTTCGACGAGATGGTGGTCGACGCGGGGCTGTCGCCGCGTGCGGGACTGACCGATCTGCTGAACGAGGCCTTCGCGGCCGACATACCGGTCGCCGTGGTGACCTCCGGCAGGCGCAGCTGGGCAGAACCGCTGATTCGCCAACTCGTCGGCGAGGGACTCGTGGAGACCATCGTCACCGCCGACGATGTCCTCGCCCCCGGCGCGGATCCGTTCCGCCAGGCGTTGAGTGAGCTGGGGGTGTGGCCGCAGCACGCGGTCGCCGTCACCGGATCGGTTCGGGGACTGCGGATGGCGGCCTCGGCGCAACTGGCGGCGGTACTGGTCGGCACCGTGCCCAGCACGGCCCGTGACGCGTCGGCGGCCATCGCCGTGGTGCCGGACTACGCCGGCGCAACGCCGCTGACCATCGCCGCGCTCGGTCGGTTGCGGGAGCATTGGCCGGCCGCTCACACGAATTCCGCTGCCTGAGGTAACGGTTCGTGCGTTCCGCGCCTGAAGGCCGCCGGCTTGTGGCACCTTCTATGCACGGCGCCGGGGGCGAGTCGGTGGTCGAGGGGTCGCCGACCGCCCCCCAACGGCGTTGCCGCGTCGGTCCCGATCACTGCACCTGGGTGCCGACGATGCGGAGCAGATCGAGCTTCTGGGCATCCTCGCTGCCCGCCCGGGCGGTATAGACCACGAGGCGCAGGCTCGAGTCCGCAACCGCGAGGACATCACAGTCGACCGTGATGGGCCCGGCCACCGGGGAGTCGATCGTCTTGCGATCGCTCCGTCGGTGTGCGATCTGCCAGGCGCCCCAGAGGTTTTCAAAGCGAGAGCTGGTTCGTCGCAGGTCCTCCACCAGGCCCGTCAGACCGGAGTCGTGCGGGTATCTGCTCGACGCAGCGTGGAGGTCGGACACCAGCTCACGCGCGAAGTCGTCGGCCTCCTCGTCGGTGTGAACGAGAGGAATGTCCTCGAGCACGAAGGCGCGCCAGGCGAGATTGGACGCGCGTCCCGACGGCGGCTCCCCGAACAGTGTGGTCCACATCCGATTACCGATGACGAGATCCCACGCCGCGGTGAAGACCCCGACGGGCGTGTCGTGGAGGTGATCGAGGATGCGCTGCAGCCCGGGACTCAGGTGGGTCGGAACGACGTGGTCCGACGGTGGCGCGATCCCCGCGGCGCGGTACAGCGCGTCACGTTCCTGCCGCGTGAGCCGTAGCGCCCGGGCCAGTGCGGAGAGCACCTGCGCCGAGGGATGTTTGGCGCGGCCCTGTTCCAGCCGCACGAGATAGTCCACCGACAACCCGGACAGCAGCGCCACCTCCTCGCGCCGCAGTCCCGGGGTCCGGCGATCTGAGCCGGCGGGCAGACCGACATCGGAGGGGCTGAGGCGGTCGCGCCACGCCCGTATTGCCACCCCGAGTTCGGCCACCGGCCAATTCTGCCCCGATCCCCGGCCCGCTGGGTGGTACTGCTGGTCTCTGGCGGGCTTCCGGCGTACGGACGAGGCTGGGTGCATGACGAATTCGAACGTCCCGGCGCTCCTCATCACCCCGCTGGACCGCACCGTGCCCATCACCGTCCAACAGCGCACACGCCTGGCGCCCGGTGAATCGATGGACCTCACCTGTCCGATCGACCTGACGAGGGTTTTCCATCGGGTGGCACCGTTTCCCGCCGTCGTGCGCGTCGACGACCAGATCGAGGCGTGGGATCACGAGGGGCCGTCGCGTAGGCCGCGATTCTCCGACGGGTCGTCGGCCGACGAGCAACTGATCGAATACGTCTCCGGTTCGAGCTTCGCCTACCAGCTGACGGGCTTCACGAACGCGCTCTCGAAGTTCGTGGCCGGTATCCGCGGAGAATGGACCTTCACTCCGGACGGCCAGGGCGCCCTCGTTCGGTGGTCGTATGAATTCAAGCCGCGGCCGGGCCGCCGGTGGATCATCGCCGGACCGTTCAAACCTCTGTGGCGGCGCTACATGACGGCGGCACTGGCGCGTTGCATCGAGGCCTCCGAGGCAGACGCAGCGGTCAGCCGCGCAACATCTCGATGACGGCGCTGAAGTCCTTGTCGTTGTGGTCGGCTCCGAACTCGGCGTAGATCTCGGCGGCGTGGCTACCCAGGGGCGCCGACGACCCGGTGGAGCGCACCGCGTCCATCGCCAAACCCAGATCCTTGTTCATCAGCGCCGTCGCGAATCCCGGCTTGAAGTCGTTGTTGGCCGGCGATGTCGGAACCGGCCCGGGCACAGGGCAATTCGTGTGCACCGACCAGCAGTTGCCGGTGGCCCCGGTGATGACGTCGAACAGCGACTGGGCAGGCAGCCCGAGCTTCTCGGCCAGCACGAACGCTTCGCCGATGGCGATCTGCTGGACGGCGAGCACCATGTTGTTGCACAGCTTGGCGGCCTGACCGTTCCCGGATGCGCCGCAGTGCACCACTTTCCCGGCCATCGGATCGAGCACCGGGCGGGCGCGTTCCACCGCCGCGTCGTCGCCACCCACCATGAAGGCGAGCGTTCCCGCCGTCGCACCCTTGACCCCACCGGAGACCGGGGCGTCGATCTGCGCGAAGCCGCGAGACGTCGCATCGGCGTTGATCTCCCGTGCGTCGGCCACCGAGATCGTGGAGGTGTCGATGAACAGCGCACCCGCCTCCGCCACGGGCAGTACCTCGGCGTAGACGGACTTCACGACGGCGCCGTTGGGCAGCGACGTGATCACCACCTCGGCGCCGGAGACCGCGTCGGCGCCACTACCGAAGATGTTGACGCCCTTGGCCTTCGCGGCCTCCTCCAGGGCAGGGACCGGATCGAATCCGCGGACGGTGTGACCGGCCGCGACCAGGTTCGCCGCCATCGGGCCGCCCATGTTGCCCAGCCCCAGGAACGCGATCGTGGTCATGTGTCTTCCCTTCTGCCGGTACTACCAGGCCGATGCGCGGGCACGGCCCGCTCACGCTGGATTGCGGGCACGGCCCGCGGCCGCCCGTCCGATCACCACGCGCATGATCTCGTTGGATCCCTCGAGGATCCGGTGCACTCGCAGATCCCGCACGATCTTCTCGATGCCGTACTCGCGGAGGTAGCCGTATCCGCCGTGCAGTTGCAGCGCCTGATCGGCCACTTCGAAGCAGGCGTCGGTGACGTAGCGCTTGGCCATCGCGCAGAGCTCGACCTTGTCGGGATGGCCGTTGTCCAGCGCGGTGGCCGCGCGCCACAGCAGTGTCCGCGACGTCTGCAGGGCGGTGGCCATATCGGCCAGGGCGAACCGGATGGTCGGCTCGTCGAGCAGCGACCCGCCGAACGCCTGCCGGTCGGCCACGTAACTCGCCGCCTTGTCGTAGGCGGTCTGGGCGCCGCCGAGCGAACACGCCGCGATGTTGATGCGGCCGCCATTGAGGCCGTTCATCGCGATACCGAAACCCTTGCCCGCACCGGCTTCACCGCCGAGCATGTTCTCCGCCGGTACCCGCGCACCCTCGAGGATCACCTGGGCGGTGGGCTGGGCGTTCCAGCCCATCTTTTCCTCATCGGCGCCGAAACTCAGTCCCGGCGTGTCCTTCTCGACCACGAACGCCGAGATTCCCTTCGGGCCTTCGCTGCCGGTGCGAGCCATCACGATGTACACGTCGGAGCTGCCCGCACCGGAGATGAACTGCTTCACCCCGTCGAGCCGGTAGTGGTCGCCGTCCTTGACCGCACGGGTGCGCAGCGCGCTCGCGTCGGAGCCCGCCCCGGGTTCGGTCAGGCAGTAGCTCGCAATCGATTCCATCGACGCCAGCCGCGGCGCCCACGTCGTGCGCTGCTCCTCGGAGCCGTAGACGTCGACCATCCACGCACACATGTTGTGGATCGACAGGAACGCCGCGACCGTCGGATCCGCGGCTGCCAGCATCTCGAAGATGCGGACGGCGTCGATGCGTCGCAGACCGCTACCGCCGGCGTCCTCGCGACAGTAGATGGCCGCCATACCGAGTTCGGCGGCCTCGCGCAACACGTCGGTCGGGAAGTGGTGCGTGCGGTCCCACTCCAACGCGTTGGGCGCCAGTCGTTTTGCGGCGAACGCCTCCGCCGTCTCTGCGATGACCCGTTCGTCCTCGTCGAGACCGAAATAGTCCACTGCCGGCCTAGTTCATCGTGGGGATGACGAACTCCGCGCCGTCTTTGATGCCCGACGGCCAGCGCTGGGTGACGGTCTTGGTCTTGGTGTAGAACAGGATCGAGTGCGGCCCGTGCTGGTTGAGATCACCGAATCCGGACCGCTTCCAGCCACCGAAGGTGTGGTAGGACACCGGAACCGGGATGGGCACGTTGACGCCCACCATGCCGACCTGGACCTTGGCGACGAAATCACGGGCGGTGTCGCCGTCGCGGGTGAAGATCGCCACGCCGTTGCCGTACTCGTGCTCGGTGGGCAGTGCCAGCGCCTCCTGGTAGGTGTTGGCGCGGACGATGCACAGCACCGGTCCGAAGATCTCGTCGCGGTAGATCGACATGTCCGGAGTGACGTGGTCGAACAGGGTGGGGCCGATGAAGTAGCCGCCCTCGAGGCTCTCGTCGCCGAACTGCAGTTCGTTGCTGGCGCGCTCGCGGCCGTCGACCACCGCTTCGGCGCCGGCTTCGACGCCCTGGCCGATGTAGTCGCGGACCCGGTTGAGCGCGGCCTCGGTGACCAGCGGGCCGTAGTCGGCCTTCGGATCGAGGCTGTGGCCGACGCGCAGGTTGTTGACCCGTTCGACGAGCTTGTTGCGCAGGCGGTTTGCCGTCTCCTCGCCGACGGGCACGGCCACGCTGATCGCCATGCACCGCTCCCCGGCGCTGCCGTAGCCGGCGCCGATCAGTGCGTCGACGGCCTGGTCGAGGTCGGCGTCGGGCATCACGATCATGTGGTTCTTGGCGCCGCCGAAGCACTGGGCCCGCTTACCGTTGGCGGCGGCCCCGGCGTAGATGTACTGCGCGATGTCGGAGCTGCCGACGAATCCGACGGCCTGGATGTCCGGATGCTCGAGGATGGCGTCGACGGCCTCCTTGTCACCGTGCACCACCTGGAACACACCCGGCGGCAGACCGGCCTCGAGGAACAGCTCGGCCAGCCGGACCGGGACCGACGGATCGCGTTCGGAGGGCTTGAGGACGAACGCGTTACCGCACGCCAACGCGGGGCCGGCCTTCCACAGCGGAATCATCGCGGGAAAGTTGAACGGGGTGATGCCGGCGACCACACCGAGCGGCTGGCGCATCGAGTAGACGTCGATGCCGGTACCCGCACCCTCGGTGTATTCACCCTTGATGAGGTGCGGGATGCCGATGGCGAACTCGATGACCTCGATGCCGCGCTGGATGTCGCCCTTGGAGTCGGGGACGGTCTTGCCGTGCTCGAGGGACAGTAGTTCGGCCAGCTCTTCGATGTTCTGGTTGACCAGCTCGATGAACCGCATCATCACCCGCGCGCGGCGCTGCGGATTCCACGCCGCCCACTCCCGCTGGGCCTCTACGGCCCCGGCGACCGCGGTGTGCACGTCGGCGCGCGACCCCAGCCGCACCTGGGCCTGCACCTGCCCGGTGCTGGGGTTCAACACGTCGGCGGACCGGCCGGACTGGCCGTCGCTGCGCTTGCCATTGATGAAGTGCTGGATTGTCCTGGTCATGTCACGCCCCTCGCCTAGAGATACTAGGAGATCCTAGTAACTGCGGGTGGGCGTTGACAAGGGGCCCAGCGCGGTCCGTGCCGCCAGCACCGCTCCCCGGCCGACGCGCGGGTTGCCGGTCACCCGGGCACGCCGCACCTGGATGATGCAATGGTGCAGATGAGGCAGGCGGGGCGGCGCCGCAGCGCGGTGGCGCGACCGTCCGTGGGGTACGGGTTCGTGCTGCTGACCGTGACCCTGGCCATCAGCGACTTCACCATCGCCGACGCTGTCATCCCCGCCCTCACCCACGACCTCGGGCTCACCGTCTCCGACCTCGGTCTGGCCTTCACCAGTTACTTCGCCGCCGCCGCGGCCTTCATGGTGCTCTTCGGCAAGCTCGGCGACCTGCTCGGGCGGCGCCGCATCCTGCTCGGGGCGGCAGCCCTGTTCGTGGCCGCGAGCGTGCTCAGCGGTGTCGCCTGGAATCTGCCGTCGTTCTTCGTCGGTCGGGTGCTGGCCGGACTCGCCTTGGCGGCGACGCTGCCGAGCGGACTCGGGGTGCTCAATGCGCTCTATCCGCTGCGCGGGCCGCGGCGTGAACGCGCCTTCGGGATGTGGGCGGCGGCGATCGGTGCGGCGGCGGTGCTGGGGCCGCTGATCGGTGGTGCGGCGGCGGCCAGCTCCATCAGCTGGCGCTGGGCCTTCCTGGGTGCTGTGCCACTCGGGCTGCTGGCCGCGGCCGGGATCGCCCTGACGGTCCCCGAGAACGAACGGCGGCCGCTCGCCGGCCTCGACGCCGGGGGTGCGCTGCTGCTGGCCGTGTCCGCGGGCTGCCTGGCGCTGGCGGTGGATCTCGGCGGCGGACTCGGTGACCGGCTCCTTCCCGCGGTAATGCTCTTCGGCATCGGCGTCGCGGCGGCCGTGGCGTTCGCCGTCGTGCAGCGCAGTCGCAGCCGACGGCGACTCGAGGCGATCGCGCCACCGCACCTGTTCCGGCACCGATCGTTCCGCCTGGCGACGATGAGTTCGGCGTTCATGTCCGTCGGCGACACCGGGTTCCAGCTGGTCCTGCCGCTCGTCCTGGGTGCTGCGCTCGGCGTCGGGGAACTCGGGGTGGGCCTCGTACTGGCCTGCTATGGCGTCGGCGCGGTGCTCAGTGGACCGGCGGCGACGCTGCTGTCCCGCCATCTCGACGATCTCACCGTCGCGAGATACGCGCTGGCGGTACTGCCGCTGCTGTTGCTCGCACTGCTTCCGCTGCTGTCCCGGAACACGCCGCTGGCGGCGATTGCGGCGGTCCTCGTCGCCTACGGGGTGGCCTGGGGGATCGCGTACGCGCGGTTGGTCAACGTGTCCTATCGCGAGGTCGCAGACGCGGATTCCGCCGTCGCCGGAGGCGTGCAGAGTGCGTTCCGGCTTCTGGCCGGCGCACTCGGTGCGGGCGTGCTGACCGCCGTGTTCAGCGATGTCGCCGGCCCGTCGGCGCGCAACCTGGGGATTCTGTCCCACCAGCGGCTGGCGGTGCACGACGCCGACGTGCTCGCCGCGGCGACCACCGACGGCGCCGCGGCCACCATCGCGGTCGCGGCCGCCATCACCGCCGTCGCGCTGCTCCTAGCCCTGCGGCTGCCCAGACAGGAACTCCTCAGATCGTGACGGGGCGGTCCAAGCGGTCGCGCACCGAGTCGAGGAACGGATGCTCCTCCGATCCGAGATAGTCGGCCGGCGGCCGCCAGTCGATCCGGCCCATTTTGCCCGCGAACAGGCCGTAACCGATCAGCTCGCGCAGCCGAGGGTCCAGGCGCCGCACCAGCGCTCGCGGGATGCTCAGTTGCTGGTTGATCTGCTGGCGCAGGAAGCCGGCACAGTAGTTCACGGTCAGCGCGGGTCGCGGCTGTGACGTTCGATTCGCCCCGGCGGTATGCCATAGGCTGCCGTTCCACAGCAGCGCGTCACCCGCCTTCATCTCCACCGGGATGCTCGCCGGATACGGTTCGGACGGCTTCTCCGCCACCCGGTGGGTGCCCGGTACGACGCGGGTGGCCCCGTTGTCGTCGGTGAAGTCGCACAGCGCGATCAGTGCGTTGCACAGCAGCGGCTGGTGCGGTCGCGGAATCGGATACATCTCGTCGTCGCTGTGCAGACGCTGCTCGACCGCGCCCGGCAACTGGTTGCTGGTCATGAACCACGAGAGCAGGCAGTCACGCCCGAGAACGCCCTCGACGACCGGCAGCAGTCGCGGGTTCACCGGAAGTGCTTCGTACCGGGCGCCGTGCAGGAGCAGGTTGTCGATCCGTACCCAGTCGTGGTCGGCACCGGCGAGCGGTGCGTGCCCGGGACGGGGAAATCCCTTGACGACGGTGGTCGAATTCGCGATCACCGTCGGTAGTTCCCGCTCCAGCCGACGCGTATCAGCGAGATACGCGTCGACCGCAGCGGCGTCGAGAACGTTCTCGACGACGGTGTAGCCGAACTCCTCGATCTCGCCGACGTGGCGGGCGGTCGATGAGTCGCCGGCCATCAGGAGGGCAACAGGTCCTGTTCCTGCTGGTCCTCGTCGCGGTCTTCGTCGCGGTCGATCTGCGGATCCATCGGGTCTCCTCGGTGAGCGTTCGGACAATGGTGCATACATGCTGCATCGCCGCCGGACCGAACGTCGCCTATTTCACGAAACAGCCCGCGCCTGATGCGGACAGCACGCTCACTGTCCGCGCTCGGCGTAGCGCGCCTCGACGGCGTCCTTGATCGGGCCCCACCACCATTCGTTGTCGCGGTACCACGCGACGGTGGCGCGCAGTCCGTCCTCGAAGTCCTGGTGTTCGGGCTTCCAGCCCAGCTCGCGGTACAGCGTGGACGGGTCGATCGCGTACCGCAGATCGTGGCCTGCCCGATCGGCGACGTGGTCGAAGTCGTCCGGATCGCGGTCCATGATCTGCAGCAGTGTTCGCAGCACCGACAGGTTGTCGCGTTCCCCCTCCGCACCGATCAGATAGGTGCGGCCGATCGTGCCGTCGGCGAGGATCCGGTCCACGGCGCTGTTGTGGTCGTCGACATGGATCCAGTCGCGCACGTTGGCGCCGGTGCCGTAGAGCTTGGGCCGCCGTCCGGTCAGCACGTTGGTGATCTGCCGGGGGATGAACTTCTCGACATGCTGGTAAGGCCCGTAGTTGTTCGAGCAGTTCGACAGCGTCGCGCGGACACCGTATGACCGCACCCACGCCCGCACCAGCAGATCCCCGGCCGCCTTGGTCGACGAATACGGGCTCGACGGGTTGTAGGGCGTCGACTCGGTGAACCGCTCGGTGGTCTCGAGCGCCAGGTCGCCGTAGACCTCGTCGGTGGAGATGTAGTGCACCCGCACCCCGTGCCGGCGAACCGCTTCCAGGATCGAGTAGGTGCCCACGACGTTGCTGCGCAGAAACGGCTCCGGATCGGCCAGGCCGTTGTCGACATGGGTCTCGGCCGCGAAGTGCACGACCGCGTCGCACTGCGCGACCAGCTCGTCGACGAGCGCGGTGTCGGTGATGTCACCCTCGACCAGCCGGATGTCTGCGGCCACCGGGGCCAGTGATTCGCGGCTGCCCGCATAGGTCAGGGCGTCGAGTACGGTGACGGACTCGTAGCCGCCGTTGCGCACACACCGGTGCACGAAGTTCGCGCCGATGAATCCGGCTCCGCCGGTGACCAGCAACCGCATGTCCCAGACCCTATCGGGCCGACAGGGTCAGCCCTTCAGCCCCAGCGGACCCGCCAGCTCGGTGAGCGTGGGAATCAGTTTGTCCCAACCGCCCAGTACCTGAATCGTCACGTGGTCGGCGCCGCGCTCGTGGTGCTCGTTGAGCCGGGCCGCGACGGCCTCGGGAGTGCCGTGCGCGACCACCGCGTCGATGAGTTTGTCGCTGCCCGGCTTGCTGACGTCCTCGTCGGTGAACCCGAGCCGCTTCCAGTTGTTCACGTAGTTGCTCAGGTCGAGGTAAAAGCCGACGGACTGGCGGCCGATCTCGCGCGCCTCTTCGATCGCGTCTTCCCCATCGGCGCGGAGAACGACTTTGTGCTCGGGTGCCAGGAACACCGACGGTCCGATGATGTTGCGGGCCTGACCGGTGTGTTCGGGCGTCGTCAGATAGGGGTGCGCGCCCGCGCTACGGCGCGCCGCCAACTGCAGCACCTTCGGGCCCAGTGCGGCGACGACGAGCCTGCTGGTGGGGACCTTGGCGGTGTCGAGCTTGTCGAGGTATTCGACGAGCACGTCGTAGGGCTTGCGGTACTCCTCGGTGTGTTCGGGATGGCCGATGCCGACGCCGAGCAGGAACCGGTTGGGGAACTTGTCCTCGATCCGGTGGAACGACTCGGCGACCTCCTCGGCCGGGGACGCCCATACGTTGACGATTCCGGTCGCGACCTGCAGGTGCTCGGTCTGCTCCAGGATCGGCTCGACGAAAGCCAGATCGGCGGCCGGGGAGCCGCCCACCCACACGGCGCCGTAGCCCAGCTTCTCGATCTCCGCCGCCTGCTCGGGCTTCGGCGCTCCGCCGGTCCACACGCCGTAGCGGCCGAGGCCTGGCTTGAGCGAAACCCCTTCGGTCATGTCCGTCCCTTCACTCAGGTCAGCTGGTGCAGACCCAACGGGCCCGCCAGTTCGGCCAGTGCGGGCACCAGCTTGTCAGGTCCGGTCAGCACCTGCACCGGTACGTGGTCGGCGCCCGCGCCGATGTGCTGCTTCAGCCGCGACGTGATGGCCTCCGGTGTGCCGTACGCGACGACCGCGTCCACCAGACGGTCACTACCCGGTTTCGCGACGTCTTGATCGCCGAATCCGAGACGTTTCCAGTTGTTGACGTAATTGGCCAGGTCGAGATAGATCGCCAGCGCCCGGCGCCCCACCTCGCGGGCCCGCTCGGTGTCGGTGGTCAGCACCACCTTGTGCTCGGGCGCCAGGAACGCCTCCGGGCCGATCAGCTCCCGCGCCCCCGCGGTGTGCTCCGGGGTGGACAGATAGGGATGTGCGCCCGCACTGCGCCGGGCCGACAGTTTGAGCACCTGCGGACCCAGCGCGGCGAGCACCCGGCGGTCGGCCGGCACGCCGTATTCGTCGAGTTTGTCGAGGTAGTCGGTCAGCGCGTCGTACGGCTTGCGGTACTCCTGATGTGCCTCGGGGTGACCGACGCCGATGCCGAGCAGGAAGCGGCCGGGATAGGCGTGGTCGATGCGGTGGAAGGACTCCGCGATCGGGCCGGCGTCGGCGGTCCAGATGTTGACGATCGCGGTGGCCAGTCGCAGGCTCTCGGTGGCTTCGAGGATGGGTTCCACCCAGTCGAGTTCCGCCGGTGGTGAGCCGCCGGCCCAGAGCGCCCCGTATCCGAGGGCCTCGATGTCGCGCAGCTGCTGGGGGGACAGCCCGGCGAACTGGGTGTACAGACCCATCACGCCGAACCGGCCGAGGTCGGGTTTCGTCATGCGGGTGCGCTTCCACTCTCGAGCGGTTCGCTGTCCGGCGGGGGCGCCTGCAGCGGCAGGCAGACGATGAAACGGGTGTCACCGGGTTTCGACTGCACCGACAGGTTGCCGCCGTGCTTCTCGACGACGATGCGCCACGCCAGGTCCAGGCCCAGGCCCGTGCCCTCGCCGAACGGTTTGGTGGTGAAGAACGGGGTGAATATTCGTTCGATGATGTCCTTGGGGATGCCGGGCCCGTCGTCGCAGATCTCGACGCGCACCATCGCCTCGTTCTCCCACGTGGTGCGGATCGTCAACGTGCCGTGGCCGTTCATCGCCTGGATCGCGTTGTCGATGATGTTGGTCCACACCTGGTTCAGATCGCCCGGGTAGCAGAGCAGGTCCGGCAGGGTCTTGTCCTTCTCCCAGATCAGCTTGACCGGGGTGTCCTTGCCGACCTTCCCGCCGAACATCATCAGTGTGCTGTGGATCAGTTCGTGGACGTTCGCGCTCTGGTAGGGCGCGCGGTCCATCTGCGAGTACTGCTTCGCGCCGGCCAGCAGCGCGGAGATCCGCTTGCTGGCCTCGGCGATCTGGTTCATCAGCAGCTCGGTCTCGATGGTGTACTTCAGCCAGCCGATCGCGCCCTGCAGCGACGCCGTCGCATCGACGTCGTCCACCGACGCCGACACCCGCTCCAGCCAGTCGACGTCGAGTCCCGCCTCCACGAACGTCGGCGCATAGTCCCAGCCGCCCGAGATGCCGTGGTCTTCGAGCCAGTCGCTGATCTGATCTTCGCGGTCCGAGGTCTCCAGCGCGGTGAGTTCCTGACTCTTGGACTTGGCGACCTGCTCGGCGACCTCGTCCTGGATGCTGACCAGCGTCCGCAGGGCCGCCGCGGTGAACTTGCCGTCGGCGAGCATGGCCAGCTTGTGGCGCATCTTGCCGACCCGGTCCTGCAGGTCGCTGACCGCGCGGGCGGTGGCCGCCGCGGGGTTGTTGAGCTGGTGGGTCAGGCCGGCGGAGAGCTGACCGAGCGCGAGCAATTTCTCCCGCTGGCCGATGATCTGGCTCTGCCTGCGGCCGCCCACCATGTGGCCCTCGAGCAGGTGCACGGCCATCGGGAACTGGCTCTGCATGAACCTGGCGAACGCGGCCGCGTCGAGGACGAAGAACTTCGACGGTCTGGTCAACCGGACCGAGGCCTGATAGACGTGCTCCTCGCCCGGCACGTACGCCGACCAGGCGCCGCAGTACACGCCGCGCTGTGAGGTGCGGTTGGTCTCGATGTCCACGCCGCCGGAGCGCTTGGACATCACCAGCTCGCCGTCGATCAGCACGTAGAAGCAGGTGGCCTCGTCACCCTCCTGGCACAGCGGGCCGGGGGGGAAGTGCTCGATGTGGCCGTCCTCGCAGAGCGTCGCGAGCTGTTCGTCGGTGAGCGCCTCGAACAGGAACAGTGAGCGCAGTTCTTCGGCCAGGCATTTCTCGCCCATGGTGATCCTTCCTAGACGGCTGGGTCTTCGGGCGCGACGGTCAGCGGCAGTGCTGCAATGAAACGCATATCGCCGGGGATTGATTCCGCCCACAGGCTGCCGCGGTGCCGGTCGACGATGCGTGCGGCGATGTCCAGGCCCAGTCCGGTGCCTTCGCCGAAGGGCTTCGTGGTGAAGAACGGGTCGAAGATCCGGGCCAGTAGATCGTCGGGAACACCGGGTCCGGTGTCGCATACCTCCACCCGCACCATGTCCTGATGCCTGCGGGTGCGAATCGTCAGCGCGCCGGACGGCGCGTCCTGCATTGCGTCGAGCGCGTTGGCGATGAGGTTCGTCCACACCTGGTTGAGCTCGGCGGGGTAGCACGGCACCGCGGGCAGGCCGAGGTCGAAGTCGCGAATCACGGTGACCTCCGGACGCAGCCGGTGCGACATCATCGCCAGCGTGCTGTCGAGCAGACCGTGCAGGTCGACGACGTCGAACGGCGCACGATCCAGTTGCGAATACTGCTTGGCCTGACCGACCAGCGTGGAGATCCGCTTGGTCGCATCGCCGATCTCGGTGAGCAGCAGTTCGGTCTCCACGGTGCTGCTCAACCACCGGATGGCCGTGGCCAGGGAGTCGGATGTCGCACCGCAGGGCGAGGCCGAGATGCGTTCCATCCAGTCGATGTCCAGACCGGCCTCGGCGAAGGTTGCCGCGTGATCCCAGGCGCCGGGCACTCCGCGTCCGTCGAGCCAGTCGCCGAGCGCCTCCTCGAGATCGGACTTCTGGACCGACGTCAGGTCGTTGGGTTTGGCCGCGACCTCGGCGACGCGGTCCTGCAGTTCGATCAATTCCTGCATCGCGCCGGGGTCGGGCAGTTCGACCCGGCGGTGTCGCATGGTGGCGATCTGTGCGCGCAGCTCGGAGGCGGCACGCACTGCGGCGGCGGCCGGATTGTTCAGCTCGTGGGTCAGGCCGGCTGTCAGCTGGCCGAGCTGCACGAGCCGGTCGTGTGGGCCCAGGATCCGGTGGGCATGAAACCTGCCGTGCGAGTGCCCGATGAGCAGATGGGTGGCCATCGGGAACTCGGTACGCAGGAACGTGCCCAGGGTGGTGGCGTCGAGTACGAAGATCCGTGACGGCCGGGTCAGGGTGGCGGTGTTCTCGTAGGTCATGTCCTCCTCGAGGAGGAAGGCCGACCAGGCGCCGCAGTACGATCCGGGCGCCGAGGCCCGCCAGATGTCGATGTCTCTGGCGCCGGAGCGCTTCGACAGGGCGATCTCCCCCTCGAGGAGTACATAGAAGAACTCGGCCGGTTCACCTTCGCGGCACAGTTCACCGGCCGGGTGATCGACGATCTCCCCGTCGGCGCACAGACGTTGCAATTGCGCGTCGGACAGGCCCTCGAAGATGAACAGGCCCCGGAGCGGTTCGACGTCGCACGCCATCCCGGCTCCTCTATGCCTCGGCCAGATACCGGTGCACCAACATGACCGCCATCGACCCTTCGCCGACGGCGGCGGCCACCCGTTTGGCAGACTCCGCACGCACGTCGCCGGCGACGAACACGCCGGGCACACTGGTCTCGAGGTGGTGCGGCGGGCGGTCCAGCGTCCAGCCCGCGACATCGCGCAGGTCCGGCCCGGCCAGGATGAAACCGTGGTCGTCACGGACCACGATGCCGTCGAGCCAATCGGTGCGCGGTTCAGCGCCGATGAAGATGAACATGCGGCCGCAGGTGCGTTCCTGGCGCTCGCCGGTGACCGTGTTCTGCAGGCAGATGCCTTCGAGGTGGCCGTTGCCCTTGACGGCGTGCACGACGGTGTTCGGCAGCTCGTGGATCTTGTCGTTGTCCCTGATCTGCTGGATCAGGTAGTGCGACATCGAGTCCTCGAGGGTGCGGCGGCTGACGATGGTCACCGACTTCGCGGTGCGCGACAGGTACATCGCGGCCTGGCCGGCCGAGTTGGCGCCGCCGATCACGTACACCTCGTCGTTGTCGCAATCCGATGCCACCGACGCCGTCGCGCCGTAATACACGCCGGCACCGGTCAGCCCGTCGCAGCCTTCGGCGGGCAGCTGGCGGTACTCCACGCCCATCGCCAAAATCACCGACCGCGCACCGATCGAGCGGCCGTCGGACAGCCGGACGGTGCGTGCCGAGCCGTCGATCTCCAGCGCGGTCACCTCGGCGGCGGTGATCAGTTCCGCGTTGAACTTCTCGGCCTGCATACGGGCGCGCTCGGCGAGCTGCGAACCCGACAGTCCGTCGGGGAAGCCGAGGTAATTCTCGATGCGGGAACTCTGGCCGGCCTGCCCACCGGTGGCGGTGCGCTCGATCAGCACGGTCTCCAGGCCCTCGGACGCGCCGTAGACGGCCGCGGCCAGCCCGGCGGGACCGCCGCCGATGACCACCAGGTCGTAGAAATCCTCCGCCGGAGTGGTGGTCAGTCCGAGGGTGGCGGCCAGTTCGGCGTCGGTCGGGTCGATCAGGGTCTCACCCTGTTCGGTGATGATCACGGGCAGCGTCAGCCCGTCCTGCTTCGCGGCCTCCAAGAGTTTGGCGCCCTTGGGTTCGTCGGCCCGGAACCAGGTGTAATACAGCCGGTTCCGTGCCAGGAACTCGCGGACCTCCGAAGACCGTGCGTTCCACGGATGGCCGATGATCTTGGTGTGGGGGATGGCCCGGTCGCCGGTCTCTCGCCAGGCCTCGATCAGCGCGTCGACCACCGGGTACAGCTTCTCCTCCGGCGGGTCCCACGGCTTGAGCAGATAGTGGTCGAGGTCGACGACATTGATCGCATCGATGGCGGCGTGGGTGTCGGCGTAGGCGGTGAGCAGCACGCGCCGGGCCATCGGGAAGATGTCCATCGCCTCTTCGAGGAACTCGATACCGCTCATCTGCGGCATCCGGTAGTCGGCGACGAACACCGCGACGGTCTCACCGCGGAGCTTGAGTTCGTTGAGCGTCTCCAGGGCGTCGGGGCCCGATTCGGCGCGCACGATGCGAAAGTGCTCGCCGTAGTGGCGACGCAGGTCACGTGCGACGGCGCGGGACACCGCGGGGTCGTCGTCGACCGTGAGAATCACGGGTTTACGGGGGGCGGGGGCAGGGCCGGTCATCGTGATCAAGTATGCGCCGGGTGTCCAGCGGTTACCTTCTGAGCTGAGGCGGTGGGCCGTTGCGCCCGTTCGACCGGCGCATCGACCAAGGGCGTCACCAATCCGTCGTGAACATCGCTCTGCGTGAGCATTGAATTGCCTCCCCTCGGAATGATTGATGAGTCCGAACTCTTTTGGCTAATCGAGCGGCGCAAGACTTAATTGATGCCGCCCTCTCGCGCCGAATAGCAGACCTCCAGTTTGCAGGCGTGGATGATGCAAATCGCTGCCCATGAGCCACTCGCTATAGAGGAGTGTCGTCATTCACCGCCGTCTATCACGAATTTCCGTCTCGCCTATACCGGACAAGTGGTAGACATGCGTAGGCGGAGTTACTAATCCCTGTGCATGCGCAGTATCCCCGCATGAGCTGACTCGTAATATTTCACCAGTTGGGCGCGGACCCACTCCAACGGCTCTGCATATGACTCGCACTCGGCGCGAGCCGCCTCTACCAGCTCGTCCAGCGGGATGTCTGGACGTTTGGTGAACATCGCAAGAATTTGCCAATTCTTAGATGTCAAGCCGAAGTTGTTGGCGGCTCCAACTGGGGCGATCATGCAGTTAACCTCGCCTTCACGCGATGATCGGTACACCTGAATCTTGCAGTCGTCCGATCGGAAGTAGACGATCTCGAGTTTGCGTCCGCCTTCGTCTAATCTGTCGTCAATCCCATCAATGACGAAGCCGAGACTCGACAGCAGTGGATTAACTACTTCTTGGACCTTCTCGGCGAAGTCGGAACTCGTGGTCTTCCACCTCCGAAGTGAATCCAGTAATTTCCATCCCGTTTGTAACCGATGCGCCTACGTTGTCGATCAGGAACCGTATTTCCATCGCAGAATAAGAACCCGCTCTCTCTACTGCGACGTCTTCGAGTGAGTCGTACTTGTCAGGGTCGAGAACTTAATTGAGGCTGGTTACGGTTTTCGAACCTGAGCTGATTCGTATTATGGCCTTCTCACTTGCCATGTAAGACGGAGCGAGCGGTCTCAATGTGAACATTGAACAGGGCAATTCGCCACGCCCACCAGATGTCAGGTGGTGCATCGACCGGCGGCGTCACCAGATCGTCGTTCAAATCGCTCAACGCGAGCATGAACTGCCACTTCTTGGACCGATTGATAAGTCCGAATTCGTTTGGCGCATCGAGCGGCGCGAGCATGAAGTCAATGCCGCCTTCCCGCGACGACCAACATATCTGCAGTTTGCAATCCGCACCTCGGTAATAGACAGCCCAAGCAGGACGACCCAAGTAGGTGATGGTGCTGTCAACGGCCTCCAGCGCGAATCCGCTGTTAGCTAGCGTTGCGCCCATGAACTGCTGTACTTGGCCAACTTCTGTCATGTCATTGATCTCCGTACACCCACGAATTCCCGTCTCGTCTGTATCCATATGCCGCTGCATTCTCGTTCAAGAAGTTTATTTCCAGTGCTGAGAAAGATTCCCTACGCACCCGTGCCACTTGATCAACCGTGTCGAATCCGTCAGGCAGGACGTATTCGATGCGGGGCACGCGACTTTCGAGTTGTGTGCGGAGGAATTGTTCGTTGACTTGCCAGCCTAAGGCTTTGGCGTCTGTGCCGCTGAGCCCGCCTTCCATGGCCGTCCACGTTGCGTCGCCGGTGTCGAAGTAGATGCCGCCATTGCTCCTCGCTGCACCGATGTATCCGCCATCTTGTCCGTCCCACTTTCCCAAGACCACCCTGTCGGCGTCGCCCACATAGTGGGTGGAAAGGTTCGCGACTTCGCGGGCGAGGTCGGTGGTCGGCTGGGCGCTCGTGAAGGCCTCATTGAGGCTGGAAGCTACAGCAGGGGCTTGCGGTGAGTAGCCCACCGGTTGGTCCTCACCCGCGAGCGCTGCCGAATGGTCACCGGCCAGTGGCACTGCGTCGATGGCGCCGCTAGGCGTCGGGCCGTTGATGACGTCGTGGGGGATGGCGCCTGCGCCGGCGAGGTCGTCGAGGGCTCCGGCCCGGGCGACGAGAGCGCCTTCGCCACCGAACACCACTGCCGGTGCGGCAGCGGCTGCGTCGGCGGACTTCTCGCCCAGGTAGTAGGCGGCGCTGGGCGAGTCCAGCGCGTGCTCGACTTCCCCGATGACGGTCCCGACGGGGTTGGACACTTGGTCGTTGGTGGCTTTGGCCAGATCGCGCCAGGCCTCCAGAACGCCGGGTGCCCCCGGCCCGCCTTGGCCGATCAACTCTTTGATGCCCTGTTCGGTGGCCCGCCAGCGGTCCCCGAACCCCTCACCGAAACCAGGCGCGGGCATCTTGTCCGGCGGCGGGGGCTTGTATGCAGGCAGCGGTCGCTGCGCCGCGGCGACCATCGCGTCCAGGCGTGCTTCGATCTGATCGGGCGCCACCCCATCGCGTTCAAGCACACTGCGGGCCAGGTTCTTGAACTGGTCGACTTTCGCCGGATCCAGCGGTACCGGCGCCTGAGCACCCAGCGCGCGCGGGTCAGCGGGACCGATTGGCTGACCGGTACCGGTGAGCTCACCCAACGCCCCGTCCAGGCTGGTCGGGCCCGGCGCACGCTCACCCGGCTGCGGAGGTCTGCCGTCCCCGGCGGTCCTGGGCAACAACAGGTCCTCGACAAACGACGGCGACGGCGCCGCCGGTGGCGACACACCCGCGGCAGTGGCGATCGCCTGGGCCAGGTCGGCGTCCAGACGCTCACCATCAGCCACCGCGGCAGCGATTCGCCCTTGCAAATCGGTGACCTTGGCGGCGACGTGCGCGGCGTACTCCTCGGTCAGATAACCGGTCTCCGGGGGGATCACCGCATTGGTCGACTCGTCGACCATCACCGCCGGCGGGGCCGCCGCATCATCGAGGATCCGCTTGATCGTCGCTGCCACAGCCTCGGCGTCGTGCTGAACGGACTCCATGCCGCCCGCGGCCGTGGCCAGCCGGTCAGCCGCCGCCTCATGGTCACCGGCAGTCGCTGCCATCGCCGCGTGCGCGGCGGCAGCGCTCTCTCCCTGCCAGGTCGACACACCGATCAGCGAGCGGTAGAACTGCGCGGCGCCACTGTGATTGGCTGCCGCCCCGCGGGTCGCGGTGGCCAGTTCCTCGACCTCAGGGGCCCAACCCTTGAGCTCCCCGATGCTCAACGCCACGCGCTCAGCCCTCGGCGTTCAGGCCAGCTTCCCCGATCCACCCCGCACCATCGGCATCGGTGCGGACATAGGCCTGCGCCGCCTGCCGGTGACCCTCCGCAAGCCGCACACCAGCCGCACCCAGGCGCGCAGTCTCCGAATCCCAGGCCGCCAACAAACCCGCCAACGCCGCCCCCGCCACACCCGAACCCAACACCACCCCAGCAGCCCGGGACCGCACCGCATCCTGCGCCGACCGAAACTCACCGGTGTGACCGTCCAACCGCGCTGCCGCCGAATGCAGCTCGCTCGGATCGGCCTCCAACGGCTCACCCGGATGACTCATTCGCCCGCCACCGCCTGGCCGTTCGACTGCCCGTCGGAGCCGGTGCGGTTGAGCATGGCGGGCAGATCGATGCCCGAACTCCTGAGCGCCTCGACGATCTTCGCGACGGCCAGCGGACTGACGCCGAGCAGCCCGCCGACCGCGTCCTGGGTGTCGCTCGAGCCGCCGATGATGGTCAGCCGCTCGATCTCCGACAGCGGCATCGCGGCGGCCTCGGTCGCTTTGACCACCGACGCCAACACGTCGGGAAGCGTTTGCAGCCGGGCCGCCTCCGGGCTGTAGCTGTTCAGCGCGGCGGCGATCTCCTTCTTGCCCGCGGCCTCGGCGACCAGCTTGGCCTTGATGCCGTCGGCCTCGGCCTGTCGCTCGACGCGCAAAGCGTCGGCCGCTGCCTTCCTGGCATCCGCCTCGGCCTGGCCGGCCTGTCGCGCCGCCTCTGCCTGGGCCTGCGCGGCCAGGATCGCCGACTGGCGCTGGCCCTCCGCGCGGGCGATGTCGGCCTGTCGCTGCGCGTCGGCTGGGGCGATCACGTCGGCCTGCAGCGCGGCGGTGGCCTGTTCGGCGCGGCGCTGCTCGACCTCGATGCGCGCCTGCACGCGGGCGGCCTCCGCCTGCTCGGTGGCGATGCCGACGTCCTTCTGCGCGCGGGCGTTGGCCAGCGGGCCGGCCTGGTCGGCCTGCGCGTTCTCGGCCTCGGTCTGCGCCCGCAGTCGCGCGAGTTCGACGTCGCGGCGCTGGTTGGCCGTCGCGATCGCGGTGTCGGCCTCGGCCTGGGCGACCGAACCGGCCTGGCGGGCCTTGGCCGACTGGATCTGCGCATCGCGTTCGGCCTCGGCGGTACCGATCGCGGCGTCGCGTTTGACCTCGGCGATGCGGCGCTGACCGAGCGACTCCAGATAGGCGTTGCGGTCGGAGATGCCGGCAATCTTGAGCACATCGACCTCCATACCGATGCGGGCGAGGTCGCCGCCGGCCTCCTCGACCACGCTGCGCGCCAGCGTGTCGCGGTTGGAGTTGAGGTCCTCCACGGTCATCGTCGCGGTGATACCACGCAGGCTGCCGGCGAGGATCTCGTTGATCTGGCGCTGCAGTTCGTTGAGGTCGGAGGTCAGGAAGCGCTGCACCGCGGTCTGCACCGCCTCCTCCGATGAGCCGATTCGGACCAGGCCGACGGCCTCCACGTTGACCGGCACACCGTTGTTCGACAGCGCGTTCTGCAGGTTGATGCTGACGTTGAACGGCTCGAGGCTCATGATGTCGACGCGTTCGATGCCCGGCACGCGGAACCGGGCGCCGCCGCGCACCACCTTCGGAGTGCCGCGGCCGGTGAACACAGCGACCTCGTTGGGCGGCACCTTGATGTAGTTCTTGACGTAGATGACCGGCAGCGCGACGAACAGCAGCAGCGCGGCGATCACCGCGACGATCACGATCATCAGCGAAGACATGGGTCAGGGCCTTTCGGTGGCGGGTCGGTGGAGGTCGGGGACGGCGACGACGTGGACGAAGTCGGGGTCGGCGTCGGCGATGTAGACGGGTGTGGATTTCGGCAGGGCGGCCGGTTCGGCGGTCTTGGCGCGGGCCCGCACACGGTTTCCGTCGGCGTCGACGAACGCGACCTCACCCCAACCGTCGACCGGCACGTCGAGGGTGACTGTGCCCAGCAGGCCGACGTAGGAGATGCGGCCGCGTTGGGAGTTGCTCTGCTGGCGGCGCAGATAGGGCAGCAGCAGGCCGTTGAGCGCCGCGATGAGCGCTACCGCAGCGCCCACGGCGACGCCGGCCGCAGCCACCGTGCCCGCCCCGGCCCACGTTGCGACGAGTCCGCCGGTGCCCGCGCCGAGCACCCCGGCGGCTACCGAGGTCAGGCTCAAAAACGGCATGCCATCGCCGTGCCCCACGTCTGCGAGCAGCAGGGCCGACAGTACGGCGATGCCGCCGACTGTGAACGCCGCGAGGTACACCGCCGTCACTCGTCGATCCTCTCCCCGAACAGAACGTGGGCTCCCGGACCCACGTGATCATTCTGGTGGCTGCCGGGCGTGCGCGGGAGCAGCAAGTTCGGCGATTTTGGCCGACTGCGCCGAGCGGGTAGTATCGACCAACGGTGCGGAACCGCGCCGACTCTTTGCGTGCCCGCCACGGAATCCTTGCGGAATTTCCCGGTCTCGGCCCACGTTCTGTTGTCGGGGCCGGACTGTGCCAGTGCACCCGCCAGTGCACAGCAGTCGCCGCTTGCGGCGGCCGGCGCCGAACCTAACCAGAAGACAACCGGAGGATCTCCGAAAAGTATGGCCAAGAAAGACGGTGCCATAGAGGTCGAGGGTCGCGTGGTCGAACCCCTGCCCAATGCGATGTTCCGCATTGAGCTGGAGAACGGTCACAAGGTCCTTGCCCACATCAGCGGCAAGATGCGGCAGCACTACATCCGCATCCTGCCCGAGGACCGCGTCGTGGTGGAGCTGTCTCCCTACGACCTGTCCCGGGGCCGCATCGTTTATCGGTACAAGTAATACGACAACTCACAAGCAAGAAGGATCTCCACGCCGTGAAGGTGAACCCGAGCGTCAAGCCCATCTGCGACAAGTGCAGGGTGATCCGTCGGCATGGGCGGGTCATGGTGATCTGCTCCGATCCGCGCCACAAGCAGCGGCAGGGCTGACGAGCACCACAGGGCTGGCCCAGGCCACACACAACTGAATGCTGACCTCCCAGTACCACCGAGTGGATTCGCCGCTCGGACACGCCCGGACGGAGGCCGGGCCCCACACCTGAGTGGGAACGGACTGGGAACAGACCTCCGCCAAGTAAAGGAATGGCACACCCATGGCCCGACTAGTGGGCGTTGATCTGCCGCGCGACAAGCGCATGGAGATCGCACTTACCTACATCTACGGCGTCGGCCGGACGCGTTCCCAGGAAATCCTGGACGCCACCGGCATCGACCGCAACCTGCGCAGCAAGGATCTGACCGACGACCAGGTCACCCAGCTGCGCGACTACATCGAGGGATCGCTCAAGGTGGAGGGTGACCTGCGCCGCGAGGTGCAGGCGGACATCCGCCGCAAGATCGAGATCGGCTGCTACCAGGGCCTGCGGCACCGTCGCGGCCTGCCGGTGCGCGGCCAGCGGACCAAGACCAACGCGCGTACCCGCAAGGGCCCCAAGCGCACCATCGCCGGCAAGAAGAAGGCCAGGTAACCCCGGATGGCACAGGCAAAGAAGGGCGGCACCGCCGCCAAGAAGGGTCAGAAGACCCGCCGCAGGGAAAAGAAGAACGTCCCGCACGGCGCCGCGCACATCAAGAGCACGTTCAACAACACGATCGTGTCCATCACCGATCCCCAGGGCAACGTGATCGCGTGGGCGTCCTCGGGTCACGTGGGCTTCAAGGGGTCGCGTAAGTCGACGCCGTTCGCCGCGCAGCTGGCCGCTGAGAACGCCGCCCGCAAGGCTCAGGAGCACGGCGTCAAGAAGGTCGACGTGTTCGTCAAGGGTCCGGGGTCGGGCCGTGAAACCGCCATCCGCTCGCTGCAGGCCGCGGGCCTCGAGGTCGGCGCGATCGCCGACGTCACGCCGCAGCCGCACAACGGATGCCGTCCGCCCAAGCGGCGCCGGGTCTAGGGAGGACTTGAACAATGGCTCGTTATACCGGACCCGCCACCCGCAAGTCGCGCCGTCTCGGCGTCGACCTGGTCGGTGGAGATCAGTCGTTCGAGAAGCGCCCCTACCCGCCCGGCCAGCACGGTCGCGCGCGGATCAAGGAGAGCGAATACCGCACCCAGCTGCAGGAGAAGCAGAAGGCTCGCTTCACCTACGGCGTCCTGGAGAAGCAGTTCCGTCGCTACTACGACGAGGCCAACCGGCTGCCCGGCAAGACCGGTGACAACCTGCTGCGCATCCTGGAGTCCCGGCTGGACAACGTGGTCTACCGCGCCGGCCTGGCCCGGACCCGCCGGATGGCCCGTCAGCTCGTCAGCCACGGCCACTTCACCGTCAACGGCGTCAAGGTCGACATCCCGAGCTACCGGGTGGCGCAGTACGACATCATCGACGTCAAGGACAAGTCGCTGAACACCGATCCGTTCATCATCGCGCGGGAGACCGCGGGTGATCGGCCGATCCCGTCGTGGCTGCAGGTCGTCGGCGAGCGCCAGCGCATCCTCGTCCACCAGCTGCCCGAGCGCGCACAGATCGACGTGCCGCTGACCGAGCAGCTGATCGTCGAGCTCTACTCGAAGTAACACCCCGGCCGTCCCGATGACGGCAGGGTTCGTGCGACATCAAATAGCGGGTGTCGTGAATGAAGGAGAAAACACATGCTGATCTCTCAGCGCCCCACACTGGCCGAAGAGTCGGTCGCCGAAAACCGCTCACGGTTCGTCATCGAGCCGCTGGAGCCCGGCTTCGGATACACGCTGGGCAACTCGCTGCGGCGTACGCTGCTGTCGTCGATCCCCGGCGCGGCCGTCACCAGCATCCGCATCGACGGTGTGCTGCACGAGTTCACCACCGTTCCGGGTGTCAAGGAAGACGTCACCGACATCATCCTGAACCTCAAGAGCCTGGTGGTGTCCTCCGAGGAGGACGAGCCGGTCACCATGTACCTGCGCAAGCAGGGCCCGGGTGAGGTCACCGCGGGCGACATCGTCCCGCCGGCCGGCGTGACGGTGCACAACCCCGAGATGCACATCGCGACGCTGAACGACAAGGGCAAGCTCGAGGTCGAGCTCGTCGTCGAGCGCGGTCGTGGCTACGTGCCCGCCGTGCAGAACAAGGCGTCCGGCGCCGAGATCGGCCGCATCCCGGTCGACTCGATCTACAGCCCGGTGCTCAAGGTGACCTACAAGGTCGAGGCCACCCGCGTCGAGCAGCGCACCGACTTCGACAAGCTGATCCTCGACGTCGAGACCAAGAACTCGATCAGCCCGCGTGACGCACTCGCCTCGGCGGGTAAGACGCTGGTCGAGCTGTTCGGTCTGGCACGGGAACTCAACGTCGAGGCCGAGGGCATCGAGATCGGACCCTCGCCGGCCGAGGCCGATCACATCGCGTCGTTCGCGCTGCCGATCGATGATCTCGACCTGACCGTCCGGTCGTACAACTGCCTCAAGCGTGAGGGCGTGCACACGGTGGGCGAGCTCGTGGCCCGCACGGAGTCCGATCTGCTGGACATCCGCAACTTCGGTCAGAAGTCCATCGACGAGGTGAAGATCAAGCTGCACCAGCTCGGTCTCTCGCTCAAGGACAGCCCGGCCACGTTCGATCCGTCCGAGGTCGCCGGATACGACGCGGCCACCGGCACCTGGAACAGCGACGCGGGTTACGACCTTGACGCCGACCAGGACTTCGCCGAAACCGAACAGCTCTAAGAGAATCCGTCCCGGTCCTACCTGATACGGGGACCGGCCCCAATTAGGAGATAGTCGCAATGCCCAAGCCCACAAAGGGTCCTCGCCTCGGCGGGTCGTCCTCGCACCAGAAGGCGCTGCTGGCCAACCTGGCCACGTCGCTGTTCGAGCACGGCCGGATCAAGACGACCGAGCCGAAGGCGCGGGCGCTGCGGCCCTACGCGGAGAAGCTGATCACCCACGCCAAGAAGGGTGCCCTGCACAACCGGCGCGAGGTGCTCAAGAAGATCCGGGACAAGGATGTCGTGCACACCCTGTTCGCCGAGATCGGCCCGTTCTACGCCGACCGTGAGGGCGGCTACACCCGCATCATCAAGGTCGAGCCGCGTAAGGGCGACAACGCCCCCATGGCGGTCATCGAGCTGGTGCGGGAGAAGACGGTGACCAGCGAAGCGAACCGTGCCCGGCGCGCCGATGCGTCCCAGAAGGTCGCGGCCGCAGCCGCGCCGCAGGCGTCGGTCGAGCCCGAGGCCGCCGAGGGCCCCGACGCCGACGACTCGTCGGCCGTCGAGGCCGAGGGCACCACGGCGCCCGAGGCTCCGGACACCGCGGACGCGGTGACCGAAGCCGAGGACACCACGGCGGTCGAAGCGTCTCGGTCCACCGAGACCGACGATCCGACCGGCACCGAGGATTCGGACGCTGACAAGTCCTAGCGACGACATGAACACGCCCGCCATCGATTCCGGTGGCGGGCTTGTTCGTCTCCGGATCGACGTCAGCTACGACGGCACCGATTTCGCCGGGTGGGCGGCGCAGGCCGGGCAGCGCACCGTGGCCGGGTTGATCGACGAGGCGCTGTCGACGGTCTTCCGGACGCCCGTGACGGTGCGGGCGGCAGGCCGCACCGACGCCGGGGTCCATGCCACCGGTCAGGTCGCTCACGTCGATGTGCCCGCCGACGCGTTGCGGCATGCCTACCCCCGCACCCCGCGTCCGGCCGACCCGGAGTTCTCACCGCTGGTGCGCCGGCTGGGGCGTTTCCTGCCCGAGGATGTGCGGATCACCCAGATCGTCCGCGCGCCTGCCGGTTTCGACGCCCGCTTCTCCGCGCTGCGCCGGCACTACGAATACCGCTTGGGCACCGCGGATTTCGGGGTCCGCCCGCAGCAGGCTCGGTTCGTGACGGCGTGGCCGCGCCGGCTGGACGTCGAGGCGATGGCCGAAGCCGGCCGCATGCTGCTCGGGCTCCACGATTTCGCCGCGTTTTGCCGGCACCGCGAGGGGGCGACGACGATCCGCGATCTGCAGCGGCTGGACTGGACCCGCGAGGGGGACATCCTCACCGCGCACGTCACGGCCGATGCGTTCTGCTGGGCGATGGTGCGCTCGCTGATCGGTGCGCTGCTCGCGGTGGGCGAACATCGCCGCGAGCCCGCATGGTGCGCCGAACTGTTGGACGCCCCCCGCCGCTCCAGCGAGTTCGCCGCCGCGCCGGCTCGCGGGCTCACCCTCGTGGGCGTCGACTATCCGCCCGACGATCAACTGGCCGCGCGCACCCTGATCACCCGGGATCTGCGGGTCGCAGGCAAGTGATCGACACCGGACCGGTGCTCAGGAGAACCGAATCCGGTTCTTGCCTTCGCGCTTGGCCTGGTACAGCGCGGTGTCGGCGCGGACGACGGTCTCGGTGAGCGTCTCGGCGGGCCTGCGGGTGGTGTAGCCGATCGAGCAGGTCTGACCGTGCGGCATGCACTGTGCAAGGCGGGTGAGTACATGCGACGCCTGCTCCGGCGGGGTGTCGGCCAGGGCCACGATGAATTCCTCGCCGCCCCACCGGGCGATGATGTCGTCGTGGCGCAGGGTGGCCGCCGCAGCCGCCGCAAAGCGTTGCAGCAGAACGTCTCCTGCGCTGTGGCCGTGAGTGTCGTTGTAGCGCTTGAAGTTGTCGAAGTCGAGCACCGCGATGGTCAGCGCACTGCTCCGGTGACGCGCATCGTCCATCAGTGATTCGATGCGGTCGTCCCAGGCGCGCCGGTTGAGCAGTCCGGTCAGCGGGTCAGTGGTGGCGGAGTGTTTGAGCTCGGCGTACGCAGCCGCCACCGCCGAGATGTCGCGGAACTCCAGCTGAACGCTCTGCACACCGGCATGCGTCACGGCTTTGGCATTGAATTCGACGGTGAGCACACCACCGTCGAGCCTGCGCAGCATCCCGCGCCGGGCACGGATCTCGCCCCCGCCGGCGAGCACGTCGGTCATCATCGACTCCGCGTCGGTGCGGACGTTCTCGGGAATGAGCCGCAACGCCGTGGTCGGCGCCACGTCGGCGAGTGACCGGGCGCCGAGCAGCACCATGGCCTCGGGATTCATGTAGGTGATGGTCCGGCTCGGGTCGACGACGATGACGGCGGTGGGCAGCTGTTCGAGGACGGTGCGCCAGCGCAGTTCGGCCTCGGCGTACGCAGCGCGCGTGGCCGCCAACTCCGTCACGTCCGTGGACACGCCACCGATGCCCATCACGTCACCGTTGTCGTCGATCAGCGGGAACTTCGTCGACCGGTACGTGTGCACGGAGCCGTCGGGGTGGGTGACGTCTTCGTTGAAGACCTGCCACTCCCGGGTCGCCATGATGTGCCGGTCGTTATTGCGGTACTCGTCGGCGATCTCGGCGTCGAAGACGTCATGATCCGTGCGGCCGGTGAGTCCGGCGCTCTGCGTCACGAATTCCAGGGCATGGTTGGCCATCACGAACCGTCCGTCCACGTCCTTGGCGAAGATGAGGACGTCGGTGTGGGCCAGCACGCCCTCGAGCATCCGCTGCTGGCGGCGTAGTGCGGCGTCCGCCGCCAGCCGGTTCTCCATCGCGATGGAGATCTGCTGCGCCTGGCGCCGGACCTCGAGCAGGTTGACCACCTGGTCGGCCAGCACCCGCAGATGGCGCCGCTGCCGACCGGACAGGGTACGGGGTTCGACATCCATCACGCACAGCGTGCCGAGCCGGTGACCTCCCGGAACGATCAGTGGCGCACCGGCATAGAAGCGCACGTGGGGTTCACCGATCACCAGCGGGTGGCGGTCGAAGCGGGGATCGAGCCGGGTGTCGGGGACCTCGGTGACGGCGTCGGTGGTGACCGCGTGGACGCGGAACGACGCCGCGCGCGGCAACTCGTCGATGTCGATCCCGTACCGGGACTTGTGCCACTGGCGTTCGCCGTCGACGAACGTGATCAACGCCATCGGGCAGTCGCATACGTCGGCAGCCAGTGCCGTCACGTCGTCGAACGCTCCGTCGGGCGGGGTGTCGACGATGGCGTGCGCGGCCAGGGCGGTCAGACGGTCAGCCTCATCGCTTTCCTGGCCGGCGGGATTCATGCCTTCGCCGACCTTTCGCAACCGGTGGGTGGGCGGGCGCCAAGGACGACCCCCACGCTGTACCCACTGCCGTTGCGTCGCAACCCGTCTCCTGCGCTGCTCTCGGAGCCTCAGATCCGGCCGACGATGAAGTCGGCGGCCTGGTTGACCATGCCCGCGTCGACGTAGGCTCTGGCCGCGTGGTCGGGCCAGTTGTTCTCCCAGGTGTTCGGGTCAGCGGGGTTGCAGATCGGGTCTGCGCCGTGGCAGAGCTCGATGGTGCGTTCGCGGTAGAGCGGGCTGAAATTGGTGATCGGGCCCACCCAGGCCGCGCCGTTGCCGAACAGTGCGACGGCGGCGATGTGGCGGTCCATGCCCGGGGGCAGTGGTTTGTCGAATCCGAATGCGGCGATCGGCGCGGCCAGCACGATGTCGGTCACCGCGGCACCGAGCGAGTACCCACCCAGCACCAGCCGGGTGTCGGGGCAGCGGGCCGCCATGTCCTGGATGCGTGAGCTCATGTCGTTGGCGCCCACGTCGATCTCGGTGTCGGCGGGATACTGCACCGCGTAGAGGTCGATGTCCTTGTCGCTCTTGTTGCGTATCGCGCTGATGAGGTTGTTGCCGATCACTCCCGCGCCGGGCGCCTCGATGCGGCCGCGCGCGAAGATGAGCTCGGCCTGTGGGCAGGATTGGGCGGACGCGGTGGCGGCGGTGTGCGATGACAGTGCCGGTGCGGCAAGGAGACTGGCTGCCGCGACGACGCAGGCGACGAGGGCGAGCCACGGACGGGACCTGATTACCGACGCGGGATGATTTCTCACCTCGCCGATACTAACGAACGCGTAGGACACCGAGCCTCGACCACCGGGGCCGCTCATACCCGGCCGGCGACGAAGCCGGCGGCCTGTCCGATGAACGGCGACGATTCGTAATGCGTGTGTGCGAACGGGTTGCGCCCGTCCGAACAGATCGGGTCACCGTCGCCGCACGCGTCGATGCTGCGCCCTGCGAACTGGCCGCGGGCGCTGAGCGGGTTACCGAACTTCGCCGCGGGGTTGCCGAACACCGCCACCGCCGCGACGTCGGCGGCGTAGCTGCCGGGCAGCGGCGGGGCGGAGCCGATGTCGCCGATGCGGTTGCCCAGCGGGGGCACACCGGCCAGCATGTCGACCACTGCGGCGCCCTGGGAGTAGCCGCCGAGGACGAAGCGGGTGCCGGGGCACTGTGCGGACACCGACGCGATGCGCGCGGTGGCATCGCTGGCGCCCGCCGCGGTGGTGAGGAAGTCGTAGGTCGCCGGATAGTTGACCCCGTAGGTGCTCAGCGTCATACCCCCCAGCTGTGGGCGCAGCGCATCGGCGAGTGCCTGGCCCACGCGGCCGATGCCCGCCGGTTCACTGGTGCCGCGCGCGAAGATCAGCTCGACATCCGAGCAGGCCTGCGCGCTCGCGGTGGGGGTGGGGCCGCCGACCAGCAGCGCAGAGGCCGCGGCGACGGTGAGCGCGGAGGCGGCAAGGCGACCGCCGGCACGGAGTACGTTCACCGGCACATGATCACATAGACCGGCTAGCTAGGACCAACTTCTTCGGCCGACCGGGTCGGACGACGTGTGTTCGCCGGACGGGGTGTCCGGCCACATCGCGTCCTCGACCGGCGCCGGTTCGGTGTCCCTGCGGTCGCCCTGACGGGCCAGCGCGAGACCGAGCAGAACCACGGCCCCACCGACGGCCTGCACCGCGTTGATCGACTCCCCGAGCAGCACCCAGGCTGCCAACACCGCGAACAACACCTCCGACAGACCGACCAGGGAAGCGAATCGCGGCCGCAGCCGGGCGATCCCGATGATGCCGAGGGTGTAGGCGATCGCGGTCGGGATGAGTCCGAGGGCGAGCACGGGGACGATCCACGACGTCGTCAGCCCGGCGACGACGGTGTCATTGGTGGTGAAGGTCATCGGCATGACGCCGATGAGGCCGAGCAGCGCCGTCGTCGCACCGCCGACGGCAAGTCCGGCGGTGGCCAGGGTGATGGGGTCGACTCCGTCGGCGTCGTCGGTGTCGGTGGCCACCCGGCCGGACATCAGGAAATAGCAGGCGGCGCAGACCGCTGCGGCCATTCCCCATGCGACGCCGACGGTGTTGATGTGCGCACCGGCGAACACATCGAGCACGAGCATGATCCCGGCCACCGCGAGCGCGACGCCGGCCAGCGTGAGGTTCGACGGACGCCTGCGGGTGCTGAGCCACACCCACCCCACCACCAGGATCGGTGCGGTGTACTCGAGTAGCAGCGCCACGCCGACCGACAGGTGGGACACGGCGTTGTAGTAGAAGAGCTGCGCGCCGGCGATCGGCACCAGACCATAGGCGAGCACGATGCGCCAGTGGGCCAGGGCGTCGCGCACCCAACCGGGCCGGACACAGGTCGCGAAGATCGCCATCAGCAACGCACCGCCCGCGAGGCGGGCCGTCACGGCCGCCGTCGGGCTCCAGCCGGCGGTCATCAGCGACTTGCCGAGCGGACCCGACATGCCGAACGCGAACGCCGAGCTGATGGCGAAGGCCAGGCCGAGCCGGAAATTGTCGGCCCGGGGGGCGGCGGGACGCGACGCAACCATGGTTTCCTCCGATGAACGAGCCTGTAATGAGTAAAATGGGCTTTGGTCGTGACCATAGAGGCGAATGGAGTCATGAGTCAAATGAATTTCACTTATGACACAGAGCTCACCCTGAGGGCGGCGTGTGCGCTGATCAACACCGACCGGGTGGACGGCGAGCAGCTCGGGGAGATGGCCGCGCTCGACGGGTACCTCGACGGCTTCGGGTGGACCGGCCGACGGGACCGGGACGCCGCCGAGCTGGCGGCCGTGCACCGGCTCCGCGAGCGGCTCGGCATGCTGTGGGAGGCCGCCGACGACGAGGAGCGCACCGTCGGTCAGGTCAACGCGCTGCTCTCTGACACGCGCGCGTCCCCGTGGCTGACCCGCCACCCCGAGATGCCGGAGTGGCACCTGCATCTGGCGTCCACCCACGATCCGCTGTGGCAGCGGATGGGTGCGGAGATGGCGATGGCCCTGGCCGATCTCATCCGCGCCGGTGAGCTGCGGCGCCTCAAGATCTGCGCGGCACCCGACTGCGCGGCGGCACTGATCGATCTGTCGCGCAACCGGTCCCGGATGTTCTGCGACACCGGCAACTGCGGCAACCGCCAGCACGTCGCGGCCTACCGGGAGCGGCGAGCCAAGGACGAGCCCTAGAGATCCTCGATGCCCCGCGGGTCGACGTTGCCGAGCACCGACGGCCGGTCGCACGTGACATAGCGGGCCTGGTTCCCGCCCGCCTCGCGGGCGGCGTCCATGGCGGTGGATGCGCTGGCGATGAGTTCGTCGAGCAACTCGTCGGGCGGACACGATCCGAGCCCGCGCATCGGCGTGCTCACCACCCCGAAGCTCGCGGTCACGCGCGGCGGTGTCGCGGCGATCGCCTTGCGGACCCGCTCGACGAGCGGGAAGGAGTCCGGCGTGGAGAAGGTGTCGGCGATGAGGAAGTCGTCGTCGCCGATACGGGCGACGAAGGCGTTGTGCCGGGTGGTCTCCCGGAGGGTCTGGGCTATCGCGACGCGGGCGCGCTCGATGGCGACGATGCCGTCCGTCTCCCCGAGCAGGCGCATGTTGTCCAGACGCAGCAGAACCAGCACGAGGCGCTGATCGTCGTCGCGGCAGCGGGCGACCATCGCGCCGGCGGCGCGGTAGATCGCCGCCCGGTTGAGCAGACCGGTCAACGGATCGATGTCGGCGTTGTCCACGTCGATGTCGAAGGCGTAGAGCAGCAGGTGGCAGGCGAACGGCACCGCGACGTTGACGGCCGTCACGATCAACAGCGCCGTCACCGCGAACACCTCGTCCCCGGCCTCCCACAGCCGGGCGGTGAGCACCAACGTGGTCGCCTCGGCCACCAGGAGTGCGAACAGCAGGTATCCGGCGGTGTGGAAGAGCGCGATGTAACCACCGAGGACGGCGAAGCCCGCCGCAAGCACCAGACCGGCGCGGGGATCGGACATGATCAAGCAGCCCGCCGCGATGTCGGCGGCGGTGACCGCGACGAAGATGACCGACTGCTTCGGTGTCGGCCAGCGGTTGCGCAACCAGCCCAGCGCCAACACCAGACACGAGACGGTGACCCCGGCACCGATCAGACGTGCGGCGGGCGACTGCGGCCCCGCAGCGCTCCACTGCATGATCAGCGGCACGATCCCGAGTACCGACACGAAGACGGCGATCAGGCGGCAGGTGGCCAGTTGGGCTTCGCGGGCGGCGAGGAACGATGTGAGCCAGTAGAAGTGTTCGGGCTGGCGCCAGTAGTGCCGCACCGCCTTGAACATGGCCTCACCTCCGATGCACACACTGTAAGGCCGCGCCGTGACAAGCGGATCAGTCTCGACAACTGGTCCAGAATCGGTGCGCGGGCGGTGCCGGGGCGGCGCTTAGGCTTGCTGTCGGGGGAGCGAATGGGGCGACAGACCACCCGGCTGCAGGTCAGTGGGTACCGATTCACGATGCGCAGGCTCGAACACGCGCTGGTGCGTTCAGATGTTCGGATGCTCGACGATCCGCTTCGCGCACAATCGATTTCGCTGTTGGCGGGGTGCGTGATCGCGGCCATCGCGCTCGGCGCATGCGGTGTCATGGCCGTGCTTCGGCCGCAGGGTGCACCGGGCGACGCCCCGATTCTGCGCGAACGCTCATCCGGTGCGCTCTACGTCCGCATCGGCGACACCATGCATCCGGTGCCCGATCTGACCTCCGCCCGCCTGATCGTCGGATCGCCGGAGGAGCCGAAGTCGGTCGGCGCCTCGGCACTCGCCGGGCTCCCGCGCGGGCCGATGGTCGGCATCATCGGCGCGCCGGCCATGGTGGGTGTCCCGCTGCCGGCCGCTGACGCGGGCTGGACAGTGTGCGACACCGCGGCAGCGACGACCGTGGTGATCGGTCCGGCGCCTGCCGTAACGGCGCCCGCTGCCGCCCTGCTGGCCGCCGCCCGCTCGGAGGGTCCGGCGATGACGTATCTGATCTACGGCGGCCGTCGTGCGGCAGTCGACCTGCGCGACTCCGCCGTCGTCCGGGCACTGCGACTCGACGGGGTGGCGCCGCGGCCGGTGTCGCGAGCACTGCTCGACGCAATACCGGAGAGTCCCCCGATCACCGCGCCGCCGATCGCGGACGCGGGCGCGCCGGGCGCACTGCCCGGCCATCCCGTCGGCACCGTGATCGGGGTGACGCGCGGCGACGGCACGGAGTTCTTCGTCGTACTGGCCGACGGGCTCCAGCGGATCGGCGAGGTCACCGCCGACCTGATCCGGTTCACCGTCCGCCAACCACGCGGCGGCGTGCCCGAGGTGGCGGCGGACGTGCTGTCTGTGTCCGGCATCGTCGATCCGCTTCCGGTGGCCACATTCCCGGAACGAATCGAGATCGCCGATCCCGAGGTGCCGTGCGTGCACTGGAGCGTCCGGGACGGACGCGCAACGGCTGTGCTCGGTGACGGCCGGGAGATCATGACGGCAGACGGCGCCGTCGAGTTGGCGCAGGCCGACGGTGACGGACCGAACGTCGACGCGGTGTACGTACCTGTCGGGCGCAGCGCCTATCTACGTCCGGTCAGCGCGACGGGCGCCGGCGGAGCCGCGGAGCCACGCCTGCTGCTGACCGATTCCGGGGTCCTCTACGGCGTGCCCGATGACGGCGCCGCCCGTAGCCTGGGCATCTCCGATGAGCCGCTGCCTGCGCCGTGGCCGGTGCTGGCTCGGCTGCCGCGCGGGGCCGAACTCAGTCGCGAGAACGCGTCAGTGGTCCGTGACGCCGTCGCCGCGCCGCCGCCGCGCTGACGCACTCGCCGCGACCAGGATCGCCGCGGCGATGCACACGCCGGCCCCGGCCACGGCCACGCGTCGTGGGTGGGGATCGGCCACCTCGGTCGGCGGCGCGCCGATCCGGCGCGCGGGGTGCGGCGCCGGATCGGCCGGGGCGCCGCCACTCACGGCCGCCGACAGGTCGACCACGCCGTGACCGACCACCGGATCCCAGCCGGCAGCCGGCCGGCGCGCGGTTCGCTCGATGCGGGCCATGACCTGCCGCGCGGTCAGGTGGGGCCATCTCGACCGCACCAGTGCGGCGATGCCGGAGACGACAGGGGCAGCGTAACTCGTTCCGGCGATGGGCTTTTCGTTGTCATCGGGCTGCCGGTCGGCCAGTCCCTCACCATCGGGGTCGAGGGAGACCACGCCCTCGCCCGGTGCGGCCACGTCGACCCACGGCCCGGCCAGGCTGAACGTCGACGGTGCGCCGTCCCGGCCCACCGAGCCGACGGTCAGCACGAGATCGTCGTACCAGGCCGGGCTGGCCACCGCGGTCACGCTCTGCCAGTCCGGTTCGCCGGACCCGACCGGATTCTGGGCGGGGCATTGGCCGGAACCGCCGACGTTGCCCGCTGCGGTCACCACCACCACGTTCTTGACGTCGACCGCGTACGCCAGGGCGGCGCCCAGCGCACGGTCGTCGAGGGCGTCGGCGGCCGCGACGCAGGCCACCGATGACACGTTGATGACCGTCGCGCCCAGATCGGCGGCCACCCGAATGGCCTGCGCGAGGGTGCCGACGTCGCCGTAACCCGATACGGCCGGATCATCCACCGCGCCGAACTTGTTGCTGGACTGACGAATGGCCAGAATTGCCGCATCCGGTGCGACCCCGTTGAATCCTCCTCGGGCGCCGATAATTCCGGCGATGAGCGTACCGTGGCCGTCGCAGTCGTCGGTGCCGTCGCCGCTCGACACGTAGTCGCCGCCCGGCAGCAGCCGGCTCAGCAGCCGGTGCCGCGCCACACCGGTGTCGATGACGGCCACCGTCTGTCCAGCGCCCCGGGTGAGCGGCCACACCGCGGGCAGGTCGAGCATGTCCAACTGGGCACCCGGTGCAGCGGCCGCCGGCTGGCGCCCCTGACCCGGCGCACAGGTCTCGCGCTGTTGGGTGGCCTGCGGCGGCGCCGGCGGCCCGGCGGCGGGCAGGAACGACTCGTCCGGTGGTGGCGGCGACACCGCTGCGGCCGGGGGAGCGGTGAGGATCGGTACGCCCGCGACGACCGCCACGGCCGCCGCGACGGCGGCGAAGCTCACCACAGCACCAGATTGCGAACGAGCCCGTAGAGGTCGACCACGGCGCACACCAGTGGCGGCACCGACGCGATCGCCACGTACTCCGCGATGTCGAGCGCACGCGCGGCGACCGGTGACACGTCATCCCGTCCGGCTCGCATCGTCGCGATCACCCCGGCGCACACCAGCGCCGCCCCCACCCAGTGCGCGTGCTCCGGTAGTGCCGACACGGTGATCACCACAGCGATTGCGAGACAACATATCCCGTTCGTCAGGAGATTCCACCGGCAGCGCCCCGAGGAGAAGGTCCGTGCCCGCAGCAGCAGGACCAGACCGGCTGCACCGCAGAGCAGCGCGCCGGGCATCCACGGTCCGTGGCGATGCAGTGTCGATGCCGCCACCGCCAGAGCCGCCAGGGTCACCGCTGCCGACGCGCCGAGGACGAGGCCCGCCAGTATCCGGTGCCCGGAGGCGGCGCGTTCATCGGCGTCGGTCGTCGGGTCGGGGTCGATGGCGGCCGGGCCGAGGCCGGCCAACAGCAGCGACAAGCGAGGTGACCCGCTCAACACTCCCAGCGACGTCAGACTCAACAGTGCCGCGGCGGACGCGGCAGGCAGGGGCACGGACACCGCGGCCAGTCCGCACGAGGCGATCAACGCAGCCGTACACGCCAGTGCCGTCAGCACCACGGTGTCGCCGATCCGGAATCGCAGCAGGGCAAACGAAGCCACCATCGCGGCCGTCGCGGCGAGCAGTGCGTGGGCCGCGGACAGATCCCCCGGAACCGCGCGTGCGCCGGTCGCCGCCGCCAGCAGCACCGTCAGGACGCCCAGTGGGGCGGTCGCAGCGGAACCCGACCGCGACGCCGTCGCAGCGCCCAGCGCGACACCGCAGAGCAACATTGCGGCGGTCGCCATCGCCACCGGACCCGTCCCTGCGACCGCACCGCACAACAGGACACCGAGGACCGCGAGCACCGAACCGGCGACGGTGGCCGCCGGTGTCGTCATCGACGCTTCGGGCGCCGCCGCGACGATCCGCGCCGGCCAATCGTCGCGGTCGAAGTCCGGCGCCGTGGCCTCGGCGGCTTCCAGCATCAGCAGATCGCCGTCCCGAACGTCGAGTTCTCGCAACGTCCGGCGAGGATCGAGAACCGACCCCCCGACCCGGGACAGCCGCCAGTCGACGGGCCCGCCGTCACGGCCGGCCGTCAGATCGACGATCTCGGGGAGCAACACCGCGAGCGGAACCCCCTCGGGCAGCGCGAGATCGACGCCCATCGCCGCGCCGGCACCCGTGTGCACCGACACCAGACACACCGCATCAGACATTGCGACCCCCCGTCAGCTCGATGTGCAGCCACGGTAACCACACCGGCAGATTGAGCGCTGCAGCAGAATTCGGCCCTGTGGACAGGGAACCGGACACCGACCGCGCGCGTCTGATCGAACATGGACGTCTCTCGTGCGGCGGACCAGGCGCCCGGTCGACTGGTCGTGGACCCGCCGCCGGACATTCCGCGCCCCTCGTCCGGCCACCCGTTGGCGCGGCTGCTGCCCGTGGCGATGGTCGTTGCCGCCGTGGGCATGATGGCGCTCTACGTCACGTCGGGTCAGGCCGGTCAGCGCGGACCGGCGTCCGGCTTCTTTCCCGTCATGATGGTGATGTCGCTCATCGGCACCCTGGTGTACGGCGCCCGCGGAACCCAGCGCGGAGGTGAGATCGATCGCCTCCGCCGCGACTACCTTCGCTATCTCGACGGTATCGACCGGGCCGCCGCGGGGACCGCGTGCCGGCAACACACGGATTCCCATCGCGCCGACCCCCATCCGGCGACGCTGTGGGCGGTGGTCGGAACCGACCGCATGTGGGCGCGGCGGCCGGGCGACGCCGACTTCGGCCGGGTACGGATCGGGGTCGGAGCCCGCCCGCTCGCGGTCCACCTCGTCGGCCCTGACCGCGATCCGGCCGAGGACGCCGACCCGGTCACGACACAGGCGCTGCGCCGCCTGCTGCGGCGGCGGTCGAGCGTGGATGCGCTCCCGCTGACCGTATCGGTGATCGGCACCCCGCTGCTCGGCGTCGCCGGAGATCGGTCGCGATGCCGGGCGCTGGTCCGGGCGGCGGTCTGCCAACTCGCCGTACTGCACGATCCGTCGGATCTCACTATCGCCGCCGACATCGCCGATTCGGCGGCAGCGGAATGGGATTGGCTCAAATGGCTGCCCCACTTCCGGCCGGATGCCGACGGCACGCATGTGGTGACCGTCCGCGACGGCGCCCCACCCGCCGATCGCACCGGTTCGGTCCTGTCGGTCGGCGGACCCGGCGCGACGGTCCGGGTCGATGCGGATGAGATGTCGCTACCCGACGGCGACGGCGGGGTCATCGTCGGACGGGCAGACGGTGTGAGCCTCGACGAGGCGACGGCGTGCGCGCGGCGGCTGGCCCGACACCGCCGAAACGCCGCGACCCCGACAGCCGCGGGCCGGCGGCCGCAGACCTGGCCGGAGCTGATCGACATCGGAGATCCCGCCCGGCTGGATCCCGTCGTCGCGTGGCGACCCCGCCGAGCCGCCGACCATCTCCGGGTACCGATCGGGCTGTCCGACGACGACACGCCGGTGCGACTGGACCTGAAGGAAGCCGCCGAGGGCGGGATGGGGCCGCACGGGCTGTGTGTCGGCGCGACCGGATCGGGCAAGTCCGAATTCCTGCGCACGTTGACCTTGGGGCTCATCGCCTCGCATCCACCGGAGGAACTCAACCTCGTGCTGGTCGACTTCAAGGGCGGCGCGACCTTCCTCGGGATGGAGCGGGCGGCCCACACGTCGGCGGTGATCACCAACCTCGCCGAGGAGGCGCACCTGGTGGCCCGTATGCGCGATGCGCTGGCCGGCGAGATGCACCGCAGGCAACAACTGCTCCGGTCGGCCGGCAACGCGGCCGGTGTACGCGACTACGCCCGACTGCGGACCCGGCGCCCGGAGCTGGGGCCGCTGCCCGCACTGGTGATCGTCGTCGACGAGTTCTCCGAGCTGCTCACGCAGCACCCCGAATTCGCGGAGCTGTTCCTGGCGATCGGTCGGGTGGGCCGGTCGCTGGGAATGCATCTGTTGCTGGCCAGCCAGCGACTCGACGAGGGCAGGCTGCGTGGTCTCGACACCCACCTGTCCTACCGGGTGTGCCTCAAGACCTTCTCAGCCGCCGAATCGCGTGCGGTGCTCGGCATCCCGGACGCCTATGGCCTTCCCGGCACGCCGGGCATGGCGTATCTGAAGACCGCCGATGGTGAAGTGACTCGCTTCCGCACCGCCTATGTCAGCGGCCCACCCGCCGTCACCGGGCAGCGAAGGCCGAGGCCCACGGTGGCACTCTTCACCGCGCGGCCACCCGGGCCGCAGTCATCGCCCGACGAGACACCGCCGGTGCCCGCGGCGCCGGAGCGGACCGTGCTCGACACCGTGCTCGATCGCGTCGCCGATCACGGCACACCGGCCCATCAGGTGTGGCTGGCGCCGCTGAGCGGCCCACCCACGCTGGACACCCTGCTCTCCCGCGCCCCGACCGATCGCACACCGCCGCTGACCGTGCCCATCGGCGTCGTCGACGCCCCGTTCGACCAGCGCCGCGATCTGCTGATGGCCGAACTCGGCGGGCCGGCCGGAAACGTCGCGGTCGTCGGCGGCCCACGGTCGGGTAAGTCCACCACGCTGTGCACGCTGCTGCTGTCCCTGGCGGCCACCCACGATCCGCGTGACGTCCAGCTCTACGGTCTGGACTTCGGTGGCGGCTCGCTGACCGCTGCAGGCGCGCTGCCCCATGTCGGCGCGGTCGCCGGTCGATATGACACGGACCTGGTGCGGCGCACGGTCACCGAGCTCGAATCGCTGGTGCGTTCCCGCGAATTGCGCTTCCGCCGAGACGGATTCGATTCGATCGCCGACTACCGGCTGCAGCGCGGAGCCGACGATCCATTCGGCGAGGTGTTCCTGTTCGTCGACGGCTGGGCCGCGTTACGCGCCGCCTTCGAGCACCTCGAGGCGCCGATCAGCGCGCTGGCCGCGCAGGGCCTGGCCTACGGCGTGCACGTCGTCATCGCCGCATCGCGGTGGGCGGATCTGCGGCCCGCGCTCAAGGATCAACTGGGGACGAGGGTCGAGTTGCGGCTCGGCGATCCGGCCGAATCGGAGATGGACCGCAAACGGGCCCGCCACCTCCTGGACCGCCCACCGGGTCACGGGATCACCCGGGAGGGGCGGGATTTCGTCATCGCCCTGCCGCGGCTGGACGGTGCGGCCGAATCCGGCGACGGCGGCCCGGGACCGGCCGGCGCCGCCGCGACGCTGCACCGCCGCTACGCCGGACGCTGTGCCCCGCCGATCGCCGTGCTCCCCGCCCACGTGGATCGCCGTGACGTCGCCGCCGGGCGGCGGGCCACTCCTTCCCCGACATCGGTCGTCATCGGGGTGGGTGAGCGCGAAACCGATGGTGTCGAACTGGATTTCGCCGCTCACCCGCACCTCATCGTTCTCGGCGACGTCGAATGCGGCAAGACCGCGGCGCTGCGTTCGCTGTGCGCCGAACTGGCGAACACCATGCCCGCTCGTGCCGCCCAGGTTCTGGTCGTCGACTTCCGGCGCACCCTGCTCGGTGTCGTCGAGGGTGAGCACCTCGCCGGATACGTGATGTCCCAGTCCGGCTTGGACGCGGCGCTGCCCACCCTCATCGACCGCCTCACCGAGCGGATGCCGGGTCCCGAGGTGACGCAGCAGCAACTCCGTGCCCGGTCGTGGTGGTCCGGCCCGGAGATCTACGTGGTGGTCGACGATTACGACCTGGTGGCCGATGGCTCCGGCCTCGGCCCGCTGGCCAGCTGGTTGCCCCACGCCAGGGACGTCGGGCTGCACCTGGTCGTGGCCCGCCGCTCCGGCGGTGCGGCGCGTGCGATGTTCGACCCGGTGCTGGCGAAGATGCGCGATCTCGGGGCCATGGGTCTGATGATGAGCGCCACACCCGACGAGGGTGTGCTCCTGGGGACGGTGCGTCCCTGCCCGCTACCGCCCGGCCGCGCAACGCTGATCACCCGCAAGCATCCCGCGCAATTGATCCAGGTGGCGTGGTGCGATCCGCCGTGACCGTCATCGAGGTCGGTCCGGCCACGATCCGCGGTGGAAAGCCCGTCGACCCCGATGTGGCCAGGGAAGCGGTCGAGCTAGTGGACGAGGAACTCATGCTCGTCGACGACCGGCCGATGGCGATGAGTGAGGTGTGGGAGGGTCTGCTGCGTGCGGCGGCCGGCGACGGCTCCGCGGCAGTCGTGGTCCCGAGCGGATGGAGTGCCCGACGCGTCGATTTCGTCTCGGCCACCATTCGGACCGTCTGCGCGGACGCCGCGGTGCTGACCCGCTCGGAGGTGCTGGGCGCGTCGGTGGCGTCGGTTGTGGAGATCGATTCCGATGTGATCGTCGTGGTCTCCGACGGTGTGACGGCGGTACCGCGGTCCGGATGCGGAGTGGTCGACACCGTCGCGCGACATGTCGGCGGTCGGGGGCCGGTAGTCGTCGACGCCCCCGCCGGGGTGACCGACGCGGCGCCGCTGGCCACGGCGATCGTGACGGCGCTTCGCGCGACGGGCGCGGAGGCGTCGATCGCGGGGCCGCACTCGGTGCGTCTCGGTGTGTCGGCGCTGCGCCCCGTCGCCGGTGTGCGGCGCACGCCGCGCCGCCTGGCAGTCCTGACAGGGGCTGTCTGCGCCGTGGCGACGGCCGGTGCCGCCGCAGTGACGGGCAGGCCGGACCAGGCGGTCCCCGAGCCGACCGCCCTGCTGGTCGAGGGCCGGGTGGGCATCGCCATCCCGGCCAGCTGGACAGTCCGACGCATCACCGGTGGCCCGGGATCGGCTCGGTTACAGGTGCTTTCGTCGACCGACGATGCAGTGGCCCTGCACGTCACGCAGTCACCGCTGCCGCAGCCTCAGTCGGCCGAACAGATCGCCGCGACCTTGCGCGCGGCACTCGACGCCGAGCCGCCCGAGGTGTTCACCGACTTCCGCGCCGACGACGAGCGCGCCGGCCGCTGGGCGGTCACCTACCGCGAGCAGCGGGCGGATGCCGTCATCGAGTGGATCGTGTTCACCGACGATCGGCTGCGCATCGCTGTGGGCTGCCAAAGTCCCCCGGACCGGATGGACGTCGTACGCACCGCCTGCGACGCTGCGGTGCGCTCGGCGCATGCGGTCTATTGACACCGCAGGGAACCGTTCAGCGGTCGGCAACGTCAAATCTGATATCGCACAACGGCAGAAGGGAACAGCGATGACGACACCGATGGGTGGAGCCCTCACCACCGATCTCGAGATGATGACGGCCGTCGCCGCCACGATCGACGCCCGCAACGAGGACATCCGGGCGATGCTGCAGTCCTTCATCGGCCGGATGGGCGATGTGCCGCCGACGGTGTGGGGCGGGGCGGCGGCCGTCCGGTTCCGCGAAGTGGTCGATCGCTGGAACGCCGAGTCGCTGAAGCTCTACACCGCACTGAACCGGATCGCCGAGACCATGCGCGCCAACCAGCGCACGCTCGACGCGGCAGCCGGTGCGCATTCCCATCAGATCGGCGCCGCCGCGACCGGGCTCTAGACCACCGACACACAGCAAGGAGTACGAGATGGATCAGGTGCTGTCCTACAACTTCGACGAGATCGAGTACTCGGTCCGCCAGGAGATCCACGGCACACACGCGCGACTCAACGCCGCCCTCGACGAGTTGCGCGGGCACGTCGCGCCGCTGCAGCAGGTGTGGACCAGGGAGGCGGCCGAGGCCTACCGCGTCGAACAGGCCCGGTGGGATCAGGCCGCTGCAGCGCTGAACGAGATCCTGTTCAACCTGGGGAACGCCGTGCGTGACGGCGCCGATGACGTCGCCGCCACCGACCGCAGGGCGGCCGCCGCCTGGGGGTGGTGAGGGCGCGCTTCGCAGACTCTGCGCGGTCCCGTCGGGAGGGGAGGCCCGCGGGACCGCGCAGCCTGCATTTTCGGCGTTTTGACCTGCGAGGACGCCCGCAGGTAAGCTGCCACGTTGGTGTGCGGTGCCGTCAGGTACCCATGGGTCCTCGGGTCACGGTCGGTCGCCGAGGTTCACCCACCGTCACACCGGACCGTCACCCGGGTCTCCGGGATCCCATGCGGGTGAGAACCCCGAGTAGAGAAGGTAAAGCTGTGTCTACGTACACGCCGAAGGCGGGTGACACCACACGCACGTGGCACGTCATCGACGCCACGGACGTCGTGCTCGGCCGGCTCGCCGTCGAGGCAGCCAAGCTGCTTCGTGGCAAGCACAAGCCGACGTTCACGCCGAATGTCGACGGTGGCGACTTCGTCATCGTCATCAACGCCGAGAAGATCGCCGTCAGCGGCGACAAGCTCAACAACAAGTTCGCCTACCGCCACTCGGGTTACCCCGGTGGTCTGCGCAGGCGCACCATCGGCGAGCTGCTGGTCAAGCATCCCACCCGCGTCGTGGAGAACGCGATCGTCGGAATGCTGCCGCACAACAAGCTCAGCCGTCAGGTGCAGAAGAAGCTGAAGGTGTACGCGGGCCCCAACCATCCGCACGCCGCGCAGCAGCCGGTTCCGTTCGAGATCAAGCAGGTGGCCCAGTGACCGAGACCGTTGAGCCGACCGAGGACGTGACTGCCGACGTCACGACAGATGTCACGACCGAGGAGTCGACCGAGGTGACCGAGGCCGCCGAGCCGCGCGAGCCCGTCTACATCGACCGCCCCATCCAGACAGTGGGCCGCCGCAAGGAAGCCGTGGTCCGGGTTCGCCTGGTGCCCGGCACCGGCCAGTTCCACCTGGACGGCCGCAGCCTCGAGGCGTACTTCCCCAACAAGGTGCATCAGCAGCTGATCAAGGCCCCGCTGGTCACCGTGGACCGGGTGGACAGCTTCGACGTGTACGCCCACCTCGACGGCGGTGGCCCGTCCGGTCAGGCCGGCGCGCTGCGCCTGGCGATCGCCCGTGCGCTGATCATCGTGCAGCCTGAGGACCGTCCCGCCCTGAAGAAGGCCGGATTCCTCACCCGTGACCCGCGTGCCATCGAGCGCAAGAAGTACGGCCTCAAGAAGGCCCGTAAGGCGCCGCAGTACAGCAAGCGCTGATCGATCCCCAGAACGCCGGGTACGTCTTTCGGGACGTGCCCGGCGTTCTGCATTGTGACCGGTCACACACTGCGAATTCAGTAAACCCCTGTGGTGCGCCGGGGTTCGCGCGCTTGCGGGGTGTGCGCTGGTGATTGACCCGGCCGCCCGCCGCCCGCGAGTTACTTAGCCCGTTTCGGTGGTAGGCCCGGTTCGCCGGTATGGGGTTGAGATCGGCGCCGCACTTCGGCAAACCTCGGTGCACGAAGCACGGACGCCCTCGCGGCGTCGGCAGGAGATTCCTGCTCCCGGCGTACTCGGTGTGTCCATCCCGACGCCGGGCTGCGGCTTCGCAATGGAAGGAGTGTTCGATGACGGACATCATGAAGAGCTTCAAGAACATCGCCGCCGGAACCGTCCTGGGCGGTTCGGTGCTGCTCACCGCCGGTCTCGGTGTGGCGAACGCACAGCCCACGGAGCCCACGGAGGCGCCGGACAACACGGTGACCGTCGCGGTCGGCGGCGTGCCGATCCTCGAGAGCGTGTCGACCGACACCGCGGCGACCGCTGCCGGCGCCATCTGCGGCACGCAGGCGCCCGAGGTGAACGCCATGGCGGAGAGCGTCGACGTTGCCGGCAGCCCGCAGACCGTGTGCAGTGGCCTGCCCGGCGGCGAGCTGGCGATCCAGAACGCCTCGCTGAGCACCGAGGCGCCCGAGGGCACCGGCCCGGTCGTGACGCCGGGCGCCGCGGAAGCCGTTCCCGGCACCCCGCAGGACGGTGAGACCGTCGAGCCGGCCGACGCCGCGCCGGTGCAGACGGTTCCGGGTCAGACCGGATAACCGCCGCGATCTCGACACCGCCCGCGTCCAACCGGACGCGGGCGGTGTGTCGTTTCAGATGGATCTGTCGGCACTCATGGATCCTGACCAGGAGGGTTGTGTTCGACGAACCCGATTATGAGAGGTTTGTCCGATGGCTCGACTGTTCGGCACCGACGGCGTGCGCGGAGTCGCCAACCGTGATCTGACCGCCGAGCTCGCGCTGGCGCTCGGCTCGGCCGCGGCCCGCAGGCTCGCCTCCGGTAGCCACGCCCGCCGCCGCATCGCCGTCGTCGGGCGCGACCCCCGGGCCAGCGGTGAGATGCTGGAGGCCGCCGTCATCGCCGGCGTCGCCAGCGAGGGTGTCGACGTGCTGCGTGCCGGGGTGCTGCCCACCCCCGCGGTGGCCTATCTGACCAGCGCCTACGACGCCGACTTCGGCGTGATGATCTCGGCGTCGCACAATCCGATGCCCGACAACGGCATCAAGATCTTCGGCCCCGGCGGCCACAAGCTCGACGACGACACCGAGGACCGCATCGCCGAACTGGTCAGCCAGGGGCCCGGGCAGCGGCCCGTGGGCGCGGGCATCGGACGGGTCGTGGGCGCCGACGACGCGCTCGACCGCTATCTGCGGCACGTGGGCAAGGCGGTCACCACCCGGCTCGACGCACTGACCGTCGTCGTCGACTGCGCCCACGGCGCCGCGTCGGTCGCCGCGCCGCGCGCCTACCGCGCCGCCGGCGCCAACGTGCTGACGATCAACGCCGACCCCGACGGCCTCAACATCAACGAGCGGTGCGGGTCGACGCACATGGAGACCCTGCAGGCCGCCGTCGTGTCCTACGGCGCCGATCTGGGTCTCGCCCACGACGGCGACGCCGACCGCTGTCTGGCCGTCGACGCCCACGGCCGGGTGATCGACGGTGACGCCATCATGGTGGTGCTGGCGCTGGCCATGCGCGAAGCCGGCGAGCTCGCTTCCGACACCCTGGTCGCGACCGTGATGAGCAATCTCGGACTGCACCTGGCCATGCGCGATGCCGGGATCGAGGTTCGTACGACGGGCGTCGGCGACCGCTACGTGCTCGAGGAGCTGCGGGCCGGATCGTATGCGCTCGGCGGGGAACAGTCCGGGCACATCGTCATGCCGGCGTTCGGCACCACTGGCGACGGCATCCTCACCGGTCTGCGGCTGATGTCGCGAATGGCGCAGACCCACGCGACGCTGGCCGAGCTGGCCGCGCCGATGCAGACGCTGCCCCAGGTACTGATCAACGTCGCCGTCGCCGACAAGGCCACCGTCGCCGAGGCGCCGTCGGTGCGCACGGCGGTGGCCAAGGCCGAAGCCGAACTGGGCGACACCGGACGCATCCTGCTCCGGCCGTCGGGCACCGAGCAGGTGGTGCGGGTGATGGTCGAGGCGGCCGACGAGGACACCGCCCGCCAGCTCGCGGTACGTGTCGCGGAATCGGTGAGCGAGCAGAGCTGACCCGGTAGGGAACCACGACGCTCAGCGCCGCGTCCTATCTGACATGGGAGCAGTCCACGCCGCCCGGGTCGATCACGCGGCGCTCATCGGCATAGCCGGCCGGTACGAGGCCGCTGCGGAACTGGTCGACGGCGCCGTACGCACGCAACTGGCGTCACTGCGCTTCGACGGATCGGTGGCGGGCCGCGCGTACAGCGCCTCCGGGGACGCGTTGCGCGATGCGGTCGAACGCGTCGTGGGTTCGCTATCCGACTGGTCGCAATCGGCGACCGCGATCGCCGCGACGCTACGCCGCACCGCCGAGCAGTACGCCGAGGCCGATGCACGAGCCGCGTGGCGGCTGCTGTGAGCGATGTCGCGGGGCGGCTCGCTCAGGGTGAGCAGGCCGTCGGACACCTCGCCAGCTATTCCGCGGCATGCGCGGCGCTCGGTTCGACCGATCCGGGGCTGGCCGGCCGGCTGCACGAGGCGTACGCCCGCGAGGCGGGTCTCGATCTGGGCGCCCTCGACGCCGACCATGCCGCACTGGCCGCAGCAGTCGAGACGGCGCAGGAGGCGCTGACCGTGCAGGACGGTCAACTGCTCGCGCTGCGGGAGGCGTGGGACGGCGCCGCCGCCGACGCCACGCTGGAGATCCTGCACCGCCACAGCGATGCGTCGGCGCAAGCGATCGCCGCGCTCGGCGCCGCCGCCGAGTCGATGGCCCGGTTGCGCGAAACGCTGTGGGGCATCGTCGACGCCAAGGTGGACGCCACGCAGTCACTCGACGCCCGCACCGACGGTGTGCGCGGCGATTGGCTGTCCGCCGCGCAGGCCCTCACGACCGGTACCGGAGATCGGTCGGCCGCCAGTGAACTCGTCGACCAACACGTCACGCCGTTCGTGGCCCGTGATGTCGCGGCCGATCTCGTTGCCGCGCTGGAGGATGCCAGCGACGCGATCCGCCGGAGTTTCGACTGCGCGATCGCCACCGTCCACGACGAGCCGGTCGGGACGTTCCCGTCCGGCGGCGGCGCATGGTCGCCCGGCGCCGGCGGGCCCGGCGTCGGCGGCGCCGCACCGTGGACAGCGGCCGGTGCGTCCCCGGCGCCCCCGGTTGCCCCGCCACCCGCGCCACCGGCGCCGTCCGGTGCGCTGACCGATCCTGCGGCTGCCACCGCTGCGATGCCGCCCCCTGCGACGCCCATGTCGATGCCGGGCTCATCCGGGCTGCCCGACATCGGTTCAGGAATGTCGGGACTGTCCGGGCTCGGTCAGCAGTTCGGTGAGCTGCTCGGCGGACTGCTCCCGGCCGGCGAAGGCCTCGATGAGGACCCTGAGCTGGAGGATCCCGACCTCGAGAATCCGTTGCCGGACATCGAAGAAGCCGAGGAGGACGAAGACGCAGAAGAAGACGCAGACAAAGAAGAGGAGGACAAAGACGAGGACACCGAAGACGAGGAGGAAGCGGGTCAGGCGGACCCAGCGCAGCAACCCGATGCCGCGTCCGGCGAACCGCCTGCCGAACCACTGCCGGCCGAGGCCGCCGCGCCGCCCGCGGACGGTCCGGCGCCCACCCCGGCTCCGTCGGCGCCGGTGGCCGACGTCGTCCCGCCGGCCCCGGCGCCGCCTGCGACGCCGTGCGAAATCGCCGCAGACGAGCTCCCGCAGGCCGGCGGACCTACGGCAGCAGTGCGGTGAGCTCTTCGACGAAGCGGATCGTCTCGCGCCGATCCACGCCGAGCGGCTGCAGGAGCAGCGTGGTGGCACCGGCCTCGGCATAGGCGGCCAGGCGCTCCTGGACGAAGCCCTTCGGGCCGATCAGCGACACGTTGCGCACGAGGTCGTCGGGTACCGCCTCGATCGCCTCCGTCTTCCTGCCGGCCAGGTACAGATCTTGGATGCGGTCGGCCACCTCACCGAGGCCGTAGCGGGTGGCCAGTTGATGGTAGAAGTTCTTGCCGCGCGCGCCCATACCGCCGATGTAGAGCGCCAGCTGCGGCTTCACCCACGCCAGCCGGTCGTCGACGTCGTCGCCGAGGGCGAGCGCCGCGCTCACCATCACGTCGAGCGGGCCGAGTTCGGGATCGCGTTTGGCGAAGCCGGCCCGCAGTGCCTCACCCCAGACCGCGTCGGCGCGCTCGGGATAGAAGAACACCGGTTGCCAGCCCTCGGCGATCTCGGCGGTCAGCTGGACGTTCTTCGGGCCAAGCGACGCGATGGTGATCGGGATGCGTTCGCGCACAGGGTGATTGATGAGATGCAGCGGCTTGCCCAGGCCGGTGCCCCGTGCATCGGGCCCTTCGCTGGGCAGCGGGATCTGATAGTGGCGGCCGTCGAACTCGACGTTCTCGCGTCGCCACACCATGCGACAGATCTCGACGACCTCGCGGGTGCGGCCCAGCGGTGCATCGAACGGCACACCGTGGAAGCCCTCCATCACCTGCGGGCCGGACGTCCCGATCCCCAGCCGGAAGCGGCCGTCGGAGACGTAGTCCAGCCCGGCGGCGGTCATCGCCAACAGCGACGGCGTGCGCACATAGATGGGCACGACGCCGGACCCGAGCTCGATGTGCGTGGTCTTGGCCGCCAGATAGCCGAGCTGGCTGACGGCGTCGAAGGAGTACGCCTCGGCCACCAGGGCGATGTCGACACCGACCTGTTCCAGTTCGACGACGTCCTCGACGGCCTCGCGGAAGCCGCCGGCATAGCTCAGGAAGATGCCTGTACGCATCACGAAGTTATAGCAGCCAACCGGTTGGTTGGTACCTGTCGGGTCAGGGTTTGAGCATGGCGACGACCTTGTTTTCCAGGTCGACCGGATCATCGGAGAACGGATCCATCACCTCGGTCTTCGGCAGGATGGCCTCGCGATCGCTGAATTCGCGGTACGTCTTGTCCCCGGTGAGCTCGTGCAGCAGGTATCCGGTGAGCAGGGCCCGCACGATCTTCTGCGTGCCCTTGTCCTCGCCGGGCATCTTCAACACGCGCGCCAGCCGGCGGCCCTCCACCAGCCCGCCTGCGGTCACCTTGTTCACCGCCCGCAGCGTCGCCGGCTTCCAGGCCCGCGCCAGCTCCACGGCATTGGACCGCAGCGACATGGGATCTCCGGGGTCGGCGAGGATGAGACCGGGTGTCTGCAGCGCCGCGGCGGGCTCGACGGCTCCGGGGCGTGAGACCGTCGGAAACAGTGCCGCCACCGCCTTGAGCCGGCCTGGCATGCCGGCGGCGGTGAAGACCGCGGCCGATCCGCCGAAGCCGTGTCCGGCGACGCCCAGTTTGGTGGGATGCACGCTGATCTTGCCGGGACCCAGGCGCACGCCGGCGATGATGTCGAGGGTGGTGCCCAGGTCGAAGGCCAGATTGAGCACCGATGGCGCCAGACTGGTCTCGGTGTCCGGCGCGGCGGCCACGATGCCCCAGGAAGCCAGGTGTTCGAGCGTTCCGTTGTAACGCTGGCCACTGGCGAGCCAGTCGTGGCCGAACGCGATACCGGGGAGATTCATGCCCGATTCAGGGGTGTACACCACCCCGGGCAGCCCGGCAAAGGCCAGGTCACCGCGGAGAACGCGGTGCGGGCCGCGTCGGGTCAGAGCCTTGAACAGCTTCTTGGTGCTGGCCACCTGTCGACCGTAGCTCACCCGGTCGGGCGCGCCACTTGCACTATCCTGAATCCTCATGTGCGGAATCGTCGGGTATGTCGGGCAGCGTCCTGCCTGCGGCATCGTGGTCGATGCGCTGCACCGGATGGAATACCGCGGCTACGACTCGGCCGGCATCGCGCTGCTGAACGGTCAGGGCGGGATGAGCGTGCACCGCAAGGCGGGCCGCCTGGCCAATCTCGGTGGAGTGCTCGAGTGCGCTGAGGCAGGCGTGCTGTCCGGTCAGACCGGGCTCGGACACACCCGCTGGGCCACCCACGGCCGCCCCACCGACCGCAACGCCCACCCCCACCGCGATGCCGACGGCAAGATCGCGGTCGTCCACAACGGCATCATCGAGAACTACGCCGCCCTGCGCGGTGAGCTCGAGGCCGCCGGTGAGGAGTTCAGCAGCGACACCGACACCGAGGTCGCCGTGCACCTCGTGGGCAGGCAGTTCCGCTACGGCGACACCGCGGGCGATTTCGCCGCGTCCGTGCTGGCCGTGGTGCGCCGCCTCGAGGGTCACTTCACGCTGGTCTTCGCCAATGCCGACGAACCCGGCACCATCGTGGCCGCCCGCCGGTCGACGCCGCTGGTGGTCGGGGTGGGCGACGGGGAGATGTTCGTCAGCTCCGACGTCGCGGCCTTCATCGAGCACACCCGCCATGCCGTCGAGCTGGGGCAGGACCAGGCCGTGGTGATCACCGCCGACGGATATCA
>NZ_JAFEVR010000007.1 GCF_017352375.1 Mycolicibacterium sp. S2-37 | reverse complement strand
CGATATCCGTCGGCGGTAATCACCACGGCCTGGTCCTGCCCCAGCTCGACGGCATGGCGGGTGTGCTCGATGAAGGCCGCGACGTCGGAGCTGACGAACATCTCCCCGTCGCCCACCCCGACCACCAGCGGCGTCGACCGGCGGGCGGCCACGATGGTGCCGGGTTCGTCGGCGTTGGCGAAGACCAGCGTGAAGTGACCCTCCAGGCGCGGAAGGACGGCCATCACGGAGGCCACGAAGTCACCGGCGGTGGGGCCGTGGTGGTACTGCCAGGACACCAGGTGGACGGCGACCTCGGTGTCGGTGTCACTGGCGAACTCGACGCCCAGGGCCTCCAGCTCGGAGCGCAGCGCCGTGAAGTTCTCGATGATCCCGTTGTGGACGACGGCAATCTTGCCCGCGGCGTCGCGGTGTGGGTGGGCGTTGCGGTCGGTGGGACGGCCGTGCGAAGCCCAGCGAGTATGGCCAACGCCGGTGCTGCCGGTGAGAACGTCGCTGTCCGAATCGTCGAGCGCCGCTTCAAGATTGACCAACCTGCCGGCACGTCTTCGGACGGTCAGCCCGCCGTCTCCACCGAGCAGCGCGATGCCCGACGAGTCGTAGCCGCGATATTCCATCCGGCGTAGAGCGCCCACCAGAATGTTGCAGGCGGGCCGGCGCCCCACATAGCCGACGATTGCACACATGTCCGCAGGTCCTTTCGTGGGTCGTGGGTCGTGGCGTCGGACGGTGGAAGGGGTCGAGCAGATCAGCGGCGCGCCAGCCAGTCGACCAGCCCCGTGGTGCCCAGTTCGGCCTCGTCGTCGGTGACGAGCGTTGTGTAATCGATGTTCAGCCCGCTGTACGTCGCCGACGGGTCGTCGAGGACGTTGAGCGTTCGACTCTGGTGGCGCAGAACGGCGCGGGCCATGTCGGAGAACGTCATCTTCTGCGGGCCTCCGACGTTGTGAATGGTGTTGAGCGGCTCGTTGACGGCAACGCGGGCGAGGATGGCGGTGACCTCGGAGGAGTCGATGGGCTGGATCAGTGCGGCCGGGGCGTGCACCTCGTCGCCGGTGATCAGGGATTCGGTGATGGGTTCAGCCAGTTCGTGAAACTGTGTGGCCCGCACGACAGTCCAAGGAACCCCCGAGGTCGCGGCCGCGTCCTCCTGGGCGACCTTGCCGCGGATGTATCCGGCTTTGGGGGCCATCTCGTCTGCGCCGACGATGGACAGCACGACGTAATGTCTGACGCCGGCCCTGGTGGCGGCAGCGGACAGGTTGGCCGCGGTCTGATGGAAGAAGGCTTCAGCGGAGTCCTCGGGGGTGGCGGAGTTGATCACGTCGACGATGACCTCAGCGTCGGCGAGGGCATCGTCAAGGCCCTGTCCGGTGAGCAGGTCGACACCGGAGTCACGGGAGGCTGCGGTGACGTTGTGACCAGCGTCGCGGAGTAGGGGGACGAGTTGACGGCCGATCAGGCCGGTAGCGCCGATGACGGTAATGCTCTTCGTGGGTTCGGCCATTGCCGTGCTGCCTTTCTGTCGAGATGACGCGAGTGAAAAGTGTTCCGCTGCATAGTGTTCGGCTTTGGGTTGGTGCGTAGCCAGTCCGGACGGGCCCTCACGGGTTAGGAGTCACCCGACCGGGGGTCAGTCCATCGTGAGCGATCCATACGCGCGACCCGCTGACGCGTACGCCCGATGGCGGCTCCACCGTCAACGCTCAGGGTGGTGCCGGTGATGCAGCTTGCGCGGGGTGAAGCGAGAAATGCGATGGCTGCGGCGATTTCACTGGGCTCCGCTGTGCGCCCGAGTGCGTTGTCGGTTACCGGGGGGCCGGGAGCGACGCTGTTGACCCGGATCCCGTGCGGGCCGAATTCGGCCGCCCAGGTGCGGGTTAGAGATCGGAGGGCAGCGCTGAACTCGGGCGCGCTGGGGAGAACGTTGACCATCGCGCCGCCGCCACGGCGGATCATCGGTGGGGCCACCGCGGCCACCAGGAAGTACACCCCTTGCAGAAGGTGCAGGTCGGCGATGACGGCGGCGGCAATCAGGATGTCGATCGGGGTCTGTCGTGCAAGAAAATCGACGTCACCTAGGTCGGCAAGGCTAGCGGGAAGGAACCGCGTGCCGCTGCCGAGCTGAGTTGCGGCTAGCTTGCCCCGGTCGGGGTCCTCGTCACTGACGATGACGTGGGCGCCGGCGTGTGTAAGCAGCTGCGCGGTGGCCAGTCCAATGCCCGAAGTCCCGCCTGTCACCAGGGCGGTGCAACCCCTTAGTTCCGCAACGCTCACGTAGCCTCCAATACCGCGTTACGTCAACACTGTCAGGCACTCCGGCGTTGAGGCCCACGGAAACCCCGTAGTCTGCGAGCAGGCACGCTAGCCGCCGACCTTCGGTTCGCCCGGGGCGCCGTCACCACCGGGTGTCGGCGCATCGAGAAGTCCGCCGGGTGTCCGTCCAGCGCGCTTCTGTCGTCGCCCCGCCAGTGCGATCCGCGGGTCAGTGCGTGTTCTTTCCAGCGATGATTTCCCGTACTAATGCGGCACCGCGTTCCAGGAAGTCGATGCCGTCCGCGACGACCCTGCGCATCTGCGTCTTCGTCGGACGTTCAGGTCCCAACAGCGCGGTGACGGCCTGGGCCAAGACAGTCGCAGGATCCGACGTCGCTGGTTCGGTCTGCTTCTCGTCGCCGAGAAGCAGGAAGCCGCGGTAGAGCGCCATGAGTGCATAGGTTTGCGCGTCAAGATTCCAGTCCGTGCGCGCAAGGCCGTTGTCCCGCCAGGTCGGCAGCAGCGTGTTCATCAGCGCGTCGGGCCCCAAGGCGTCCACGAGTGCCGCGGATGTCGGGTCGTCGGCAAGCGACCCCAGCAGTTCGTCGTCGTCGCGCAGCATCGCTTTGACGAACGGTCGATGTGCTGCCCGGTTCATCAAGCTCGGGAACAGCCGAGAGGGCCGGGCCAAATCTGGGTCGGCCCGCAGGTCGCCGATGAACTGTTCGGCCAGATCGAGGAAATCGCGACCGATCAGACCGAGAAGGAGCTCGGATTTGCTGGACCAGTACAGGTATACGGTGCCCGAGCCGACGTGCGCCTTCTGCGCGACGGCGGCGATGGTGACCGCCTTGCTGCCGCGCCGCTGCAACAAGTCCTGAGCAGCGTCGACGATGCGTGCCGCCGTCGGAGAATGATGCTCCGGGAGTTCGGATGTCACGCCTGTATTCATACCGTCGCCGGCGGCTTGAATCCGAGACGTTGCAGCGCCGTGGCCGTGATGTCGGTAGTCCGCGCCTCCACGGCGCCCTCCAGGATGGCGCTGAGAACCCGACGCCCAATCGAGAAGCGTGTCACCACGGACATCGCCCGCCGCCGCCGGACCTGGCCCGACGTGTCCGGAACGAAGAACGCCCGCTGTTTCAGGCCCACCGCCTGATACTCCTGGACATAGGGGCGCAGCCCCTGCTCCCATTCGCTCAAAGCGGTCGCGATGTCGTGGGGGTGGCGTTCAAGAAGCTCACCCAGCAGGTCGGCGCCGATCAGACCGGCCGAGACGCCCATCCCCGCATAGAGCGTGACGCACCATGCTGAATCGCCGAGCAGCACCACCCGCCCCTCGTGCCAACGGTCGATATGGACCTGCTCGGCGGAATCGAAGAGCACATTGTCGGCGTGGTCGAGGACGTCGAGCACGTCGGCGAGCGTGGCTCCGAGGGGTTGATCGGAAAAGACCTCACGGATGCGTTCAGGGGCGGGGCGGGTGAACTCGGCGTCTACATCGTCGGTCCGGTAGGAGATCATGATGGTCGGGTTGTGGTCTTCGAACGCGAACACCCACATCGCCCGGTCGGGCTCGACCAACTGCACGCTGACGCCCGGCTCGAGACCGGCCGGAGTGCCGGGAAATTCGAATGCGGCAACCATGTAGCCCAAGCGATGCAGGTAGTTCTCGTGTGGGCCGAATGCCAGGGACCGTACCGTTGACCGCAGTCCGTCGGCGCCGATGACGAGGTCGAAGCGTTCAGTCACGGTGTCGCCGGACTGCGAGTTCAGCAAGGTGACGTCAACCCCCTGATCGTCCTGTGTGATGGCCGTCGGCATCGTCGAGTAACGGACCTCCACATCAGCGGGCAGCGTCGCGAAAGCGGCTTGTTCGACGTCACCACGCAACATCAACCACGGACGCCCCGGCAGATCCTTCATCGAGAAGGTGCGCAGCTGGTGCCCGCTGCGGTCAATGAGGTAGCTGAGGGCGCCGGGATTGCGGTCGTGAAGGTGGCCGAGGATGCCGAGTCGATCCGCGGCGATCATTCCTGCCTCGAAGAGTCCGATGAAGTAGCCGCCCCGTCGGCGTTCTGCGGCGCGCTCGATGATCACGGGCGTCCACCCCGCGGCGCGCAGACGCGTTGCTGCGGCGATCCCGCTGACACCCATTCCGACCACCAGGGCGCGGTTGTTGTCGGGCCTCTGTCGCTTCGATGCTGCTTGTTCGGTAGTCATACTGAACATAATCGTCAACGATTCAGTTTCATTCCCGAGCCTGGGGGTAGCTGAGCGCGGACTATTGCAGCTCCCTGGCCGGTTGTACCGATCGGCCCCGCCGGGGCGCCCAAGAGCGAAAGGACCCCACGATGACTCCGATTCGGTGCTGTGGAACCACAGCTGTGACCCAGCGCGAGTTGGAGGTCTCCTACGACAAGCTGGACCCCGTGGGGATGGAGGCGTTGATCGGTACCTGGAAGGTCGACCCCAGTTACGCCGAGACGCCGGGCGGCAAGATGTTCATCGAGAGTGGTTGGTGGGGGGTGCGATTCGTCAACTCCGAGACCGTCGATCCGCTGTTGTACCCGGACACGGACGGCACAGGATTGTTCGCCGCCGACCTGGTGTCGCTGCTTGCGCTGTTCGACACGGGTTCGCGGGACGTCTCGGCGCGGAGAAGGGACGTCGAGACCATGACGCCGAACGGGCGGGTGCGCTCGATCGAGTACCGCGGCGTGGTCAGCAGCGCACTGATTTATGACCGGGCGCCGGTCATCGACTATTTGCGCGCCGTAGACCGCGACACGATCGTGGCCGCCGTCGAACGGCGTGGCATGGTGGACCGCCCTGCATACGCGCTGCTTCGCCGTTGCGCTGAACCGCGGTGAATGGCCTCGCTGCGAATGCGCTGCAACGCCCGCGAGACCAGTCGACACCGGTTCGGGAGAGTTCGCGCCGCCGAATCAACGGGGCGGCTGGCTTACTGCATTTCATTGCGCAGGGCTCGACCCGGCTCCGTGTTTGTCAGCATCCGGGGATCACGCGTAGCTCTGCTGTCCGTGCGCAAGCGTGGCAGAATTTGCCCGTGTTTGGCCCACGGGTCGTGAGTTGACGACAACCTCCTACCGGGCCGCGGCGTTGTCGGGCCGCGATTTCGAGTGGCAAAGGCTGCAGCAGCTGCTCACCGCCCTGCGGTCTGGCCGCAGCGAGGTTCTGGTGCTCGTCGGCGAAGCTGGTATCGGCAAAACCGCTCTTGTGCAGAACCTCCGGGACTCGGCGGCTGATTGCACCGTGCTGTCTGTGGCTGGCGTGGAGTCCGACATGGATCTGGCGTTCGCCAGTCTGCAGCAGCTGTGCGCACCAGTGCTCGGCTTCCGCGTGGGACTTCCGCTACCGCAACGCGAGGCTCTGGAGCACGCCTTCGGCATCAGCGATGCCGGCGGTGCGCCCCATCGCTTCTTGGTCGGGCTAGCGGTGCTTGGGCTGCTGGCTGCCGCCGCCGAGGAACGGCCGGTGCTCTGCTTGGTCGACGACGCGCAGTGGCTGGACTCGGTGTCCGCGCAGACGCTGTTCTTCGTCGCGCGTCGCCTGGACGCCGAGGCGGTCGGTCTGGTGTTCGCGCAGCGTAGTGCGATCGACGGCACGGCAGGTCTGCTGACCCTGGCGGTCGGCGGGCTCACCGACGGGGACGCCCGCAAGCTGCTGGAGTCGGCCCTTCCTGGGCGCCTCGACTCCGCCGTCGCGGACCGCATCGTCGCCGAGTCGCGCGGTAACCCCTTGGCACTGCTCGAAAGCTCACGAGCCCTCAGTCTTCTCGATTCCACCGGAGCGCAACACGGGCCGGTGAGCGCTGGCGTCGAAGGGCGATACCTCCAACTGGTGTCGGAACTACCCGCCGAAACGCAGATGTGTCTGGTGACGGCGGCCGCTGAACCAGTGGGTGATCCGGCGCTGCTGTTCGGCGCGCTGGCGCACCTGGACCTCAAACCCGTCGCGATGCTGCCGGCGCAGGACATTGGACTCCTCAGGATCGACACCCGCGTGCAGTTTCATCACCCGCTGGCACGTTCGGTCGCCTACCGATCGGCTACCCCGGAACAACGGCGGCGCGCGCATGGAGCGCTGGCCTCAGTGACCGACCCCGCGGTGGATCCGGACCGTCGGGCCTGGCATCGTGCGCTGGCCTGTGAGGCACTTGACGAACCGGTAGCGCTCGACCTGGAGGCCTCGGCGGGCCGAGCACGGCAACGGGGCGGAACAGCCGCCGCGGCAGCTTTTTTGACGCGGGCAGTCGAGTTGACACCCGACCCATCCATGCGCAGCACCCGCGCCCTGGCCGCCGCGGAAGCTCACCACGAGATCGCGTCCTTCGACCAGTCACGCCACCTGCTGGCGACGGCCGAACTGGGCCCGCTGACCGATTTGCAGCGGGCACGATTGGCTCAGCTGCGGACGCGATTGGCGTTCACGTCGGCACGGGCCAGCGGGCATGCCGCTGCCCTGTCCGAAGCGGTCACCGAATTCACCGCCGTCGCCGCGCAATTGAAGGTCCTGGACGCTGCTCTGGCTACCGAGACGTACCTGGAGGCGCTGAGTGCGGCGATGTACGTGGGTCGCAGCGCGCCCGGTCTGACTGTGCAGATCGCCGAGACCGCCCGTGCAGCGCTGGCGAACCTGCCACCGCAGACGCCACTCGACGTGATCACCCACGCGCTGGCCGATCGCCTGGCCCTGGGCGCCGCGGCGGCGATGCCGGCGATGCGCCGCGCACGGGACGCCCTCATGGAGTGCGTGCGCTCGGATACAGGATGGTTCTGGCGAGCGTTTCCGCTGGTACACGAATGCTTGATCCACGAGACGTGGGAGGACGGCTGGAGCGCGGTGTCGGCGCACGCCGTGCGGTTGGCCTCTGATGCCGGGGCAATGGCACTGCTGCCGTCGGCGCTGCTGTCGCGCGCCGGTGCACACGTAGACAACGGTGAATTGACCACAGCCGCTAGGCTAGTCGCCGAGGCCGGCGATTTGTCGAACGCCATCAACTACGTCCCGTTGCGGTATCACGGCCTCAGCGTGGCGGCATGGAAGGGTGACGATACCGAGGTTGCCGCGCTCGCAACCGCCGCGATCGAGTCGAGTCGACTCCGCGGCGAGGGCCGCGCCATCGGGTTGGCGCATTACGCCACGGCGTTGGTCAACAACGGGCGTGGCCGCTACCCCGACGCCCTTGCCGCCGCACGCCGAGGACTCGAGTATGACGACCTCGGCTTTCACGGCTACGTGTTGGTCGAAGCGATCGAAGCGGCTGTGCGCACCGACGACTTGCAGTTCGCCGAGCAAGCACTTGAGCAACTGCGCGAGCGGACACTGGCGGCCGGCACGCCGCGGGCGCTGGGTTCGCTGGCCCGCTCGGAAGCGCTTCTCAACAGCGGAAAGCGCGCCGAAGCGCTCTATCTGCAGAGCATCGGGTATTTCGAGGCCACCTCCCAGGTGGTGCAACTGGCTCGGGTGCGGCTGTTGTACGGAGAGTGGTTGCGCCGCAACGGTCCTGCGACTGTGGCGCGAGAGCCGCTGCGAGTTGCCCATAGGGATCTAATCACGATGGGGTCGATGGCGTTCGCTGAGCGGGCCCGCCGCGAGCTGCAAGCTGCGGGGCAGAAGACCAGGAAGTCGCCCACCGCCGTCGGCGATGACCTGAGCCCTCAAGAGCGCCAGATCGCCGAACTGGCAGGCAAGGGTCTGACCAACCAGGAGATCGCCAGCCAGCTGTTCCTCAGTGCGCACACCGTAGATTGGCATCTGCGCAAGGTGTATACCAAAATGGGCGTTCGCACCCGACGTGAACTTCGGCAGAAGTTCGCTTAACCGGGGTCAGGGGCCGGAGCCTCCAGCGGCAGGCACACGATGAACCGCGTGTCACCCGGCTCGGACTGCACGGTGATGTGGCCACGGTGCCGGTTCACCACGACCCGCCACGCCAAGTCCAGCCCCAGGCCGGAGCCGGATCCGACAGGCTTCGTGGTGAAGAACGGATCGAAGATGCGACCGAGAATGTGCTCGGGGATCCCAGGGCCATCGTCGCAGATCTCCACCCGGACCATGGCGTCGCCGTCGCGCCGGGTGCGGATGGTGAGAGTGCCGTGTCCGTCCATTGCGTAGAGCGCGTTGCTTATTAAATTGGTCCACACTTGGTTGAGATCAGCGGGATAGCAATGTATCTCGGGTAGAGAGAAATCGAGGTCCTTGACTAGGGTGACGGGCTTTCCCTTGTCGGCCATAGCGATCTTGTCGCCGAACATCAGCACGGTGCTGCGTAGCATTTCGTGGATGTCGATGCACTGATATGGGCCGCGGTCCATCTGCGAGTAGGGTTTGACGCCGTTGACCAGGGCTGCGATGCGGGCGCCGGCCTCGGAGATCTCACGGACCCTCATCTCGGTGTCGACGAACTGCTTGATCCAGCTCACGGCGCACTCCAAAGTTGCCGCTGTCACCGCCGTCTCGATTCGCTCAAGCCACTCTTCGTCGACGCCGGCGTCGACGAACGCCGAAGTGTAGCGCCAACTGTCGGCGATTCCGCGCCTCGCGAGCCAGTCGTCGAGTGCTTCTTCGCGGTCCGCGGTCTCCAGCGGAGACAAAGCTGATGGGGTCGCTACCAAGCTGGTGATGCCGGCACGGATGTCGAGCAGGTCGCCCAATGCTTCGGGGGCGGTCATGGCGAGCGCCCTGAGATTTCGGTCGGACTCAGCCATACTGTCGCGCAGGTCGGCCACCGCCCGGACGGTGGCTGCAGCCGGGTTGTTCAGCTGGTGGGTGAGGCCGGCGGTAATGGTCGCCAAGGCGTGTTGGCGTTCCTGCAAACCGAGCAGTTGACGCTGACTCAGACTGCGGGCAACACTGGTGTCGAGCAGGTGCATCGCGATGGGCCACCAGCTCTGAGTAAAGCGGGCGAACGACTCGGCCTCAACCACGAATAGCCGCGAACGCAGCGTCATTCGGACAGTGACGTCGTGGACGTGGGTGGAACTGGAGATTGCGCCGAAGTACGTTCCGAGCTCGGAAGTGCGATGCAACTCGACGTCACGACCGCCGGATCGCTTGGTCGCAACCACTTCACCGCCGTCGAGGAACACGTAGAAGAAACTGGCCGGCTCACCTTCACGAGCTACCGGACCCGGCCCGACAGTGTGGACGCTTCCATTGCTGCACAACGCATCGAGTTGCTCGTCGGTGAGGAACCGAAAGATGAAGACTGTCCGAAGCTCGTCTCGAAGGTCTGCAGTCACGTTAATCGTCGAGAACAACGACGTTTTCGGAGACTGGATTTCGCGGAGTGTCGATGCTGTTGGCCGCAAAGGCAGGGTCGGCGTAGCCGATGCAGATGCCGCACAGAACGGTCAGGTCGTCGGGAATGTCGAGTTGCTGGCGCACTAGGTCCGGGTAGAGCGCGGTCGAGACCTGCACGCAGCTGTCAAGACCGCGTTCGGTCAGGGCGAGCAGCAGGGTCTGCAAGAACATACCCACTCCGACGGCGTCGGGCAGTCCGAGGTCGCGGTGCATGCAGACGATTCCGGCGACCGGGGCGTTGAAGAAATCCCAGTTGCGCAGCTGGGCGTTCCAGCGTCCCTGGCTGTCGTCGCGTGCTACGCCCATCGCACCGTAGAGCAGGGCGCCGAGCTGACGGCGCAGGTGGCTGTGGGAGTCGGGCAGACCCAGTGTGGGCGGCGGGTCGGTGCGCACCTTCGCGGCCAACGACGCGGCGAGGCGGTCACGGCGGGCACCCGATGCCAAAAACAGCCGCCAGGGCTGAACATTCGAGTTCGACGGTGCCCGCATGGCCAGCGTCAGAGCTTCGTCCAGCAATTCCCGCGGGACGGGCTTGTCGGACAGGAACATACGCGAGGAGTGGCGGCGAATCACCACGTCATCGAAGTCCATCAGGATCCTTTCAGACGACGGTGCCGCCGCCGTCGACGTGCAATGTGGTGCCGGTGATGAAACTGGCGCTCGGTGAGGCCAGGAAGTAGATCGCCTCGGCGATCTCCGCGGGATCTGCGGTGCGTCCCAGGGGGAGGGCGCGGCCGAGTTCGTCGTTGGTTGCGCCCCATTCGGTGACGACGCCGTCGGTGGCGGTCGGGCCCGGGGCGACGTTGTTGACCCGGATGTTGTGGGCGCCGAATTCGACGGCCCAGGTCCGGGTCAACTGCTCGACCGCGGCTTTGGACGCGCTGTACACCGAGGCGCCGGCAACACCTTTGGACGCCACCATGGAGGTGATGTTGACGATGGCCCCGCCACCGCGGCGGATCATCGCGGGAACCGTTGCAGCAACCAGGAAGTAGAGACCGCGCACGTTGGTGGCGAACGTGCGCCCGAAGTCGCTCTCGTCCTGGTCGACGGTCAGGGCGGCGGGAAATCGTGCCGCATTGTTGACCAGGATGTCGAGTTCGAGGTCACGGGAGAGCCGGTCCACGCCGTCCGGATCGGCCATGTCGACGGCAACGAACCGGGCGTGCGGTCCGAGGTCGCCCTGCGCGTGTTCGCCGCGTTCCCGGTTACGTCCGGTGACGACGACGAAGGCGCCGGCGTCCACCAGTCGACGAGCGGTGGCAAGCCCGATGCCGGCGGTGCCGCCGGTGACCAGCGCGGTGCGGCCTGCCAGCTCGCCTTCGATCACTGTTGACTCAGCCAATCGACCAGGCGGGTGCTGCCCCGTTCAGCGCCGTCATCGGTGACGAGGCTGTTCTGCTGGACGGGAACGCCGAAATAGGTCGCCTGTGGGTCGACGGTGATGGGCAGATTCTTGCCCTGATGGGTGAAGACGGTGCGGGCCATCTCGGCGAACGGCATCTTGTCCGGCCCGCCGAAATTCAGCACGCCGTGGCGAGGCGCCTCGGCGGCAACCCGCGCGACGAAGCCGGCGACCTCGGCCGCGGCGACGGGCTGGATCAGCGCATCCGGCGCGCGGACTTCACCGTCGACCATCAGTGACCCGGCGATGCCTTCGGTGAATTCGTGGAACTGGGTGGCCCGCACGATGGTGTAGGGCACACCGGAGGTCGCCACTAGCTCCTCCTGGAGGTGTTTGCCGCGTAAGTAGCCGCCGGCCTCGATGCCGTCCACGCCGACAATCGACAGCAGCACATAGTTCTTCACCTGTGCCGTTTTGGCCTCCGACAGTAGCGTGGTCGCCGAGCCGGTGAAGAATTCCAATGCCGGGCCGGGTTCCAAGCTGGGCGAATTGAGGACGTCGACGATGACGTCGGCACCGTCGAACGCGGCCGCCACACCATCGCCCGATAAGGCATCCACCCCTGACGAGCGCGACGCCGCGGCGACCTGATGGCCTGCTTCGGAGAGCAATTCGACAACCTGGGAGCCAATCTGTCCGGTGGCGCCCACAACGGTGATCTTCATCAGTGTCCTTTCGGGATGCGGCGGTCTTTGCGTTGTTCGAGTTCGGCGTCGTCGACGAGGACGAACATGTCGACGCCCGGTCGGCACAGCATGGTCACCAGGAACCGCAGCGGGACGTCTTCGCGGTTGTTGCCGTCGGAGTAGTGGATGACGTCGCCACCCGGTTCCCAGAAGGCTTCGCCGGCCTTGATGACCCGCGGCGCTTCACCTTCCAGCTCGAAGAGCATCTCGCCTTCCAGGACGTAGCCGAAGCACGGACCGCCGGGGTGACGGTGCGGCGGCGCGCCCGCGTCGCCGGGGCCCCATTCGATGATCGCGGTCATCGCATCGGCGTCCTGGGGGATGATCGGCGGTGTGACGGACTGGATGACCGTCATGGCCTTCGTGAGCTTTTCCATGACCTCAGACATGTGCCGCACCCTTCTGTAGATTCTGTTGTCTCTTACCGCCTTTGGGCCAGGAGTAGCTACCCGGCTTACGGGCCTCCTTGGTCAAGAACGACACAGTGCCCTTGCACACTTGCTCTTTGATGGTGGCCGCGAGGCGCCCGCCGAGATGCATCGGCATGGCGACATCATTGAAATGCGACATTTGAATGGTGCCGGCGTGGCGGCCCAGGCTGATGCACTGACCCACTGAGGCAGGGTTCAGGTTCGTGGGTTTCTTGCCCTCCAGGCGGGCCAGGAGGGTGTCGGCGGCGTGTGAGGCCAGCGGCATGGCGAGCTGGCAGCTCATCCGCAACGGCACACCCGACGGGGAGGCGGCGTCGCCGGCGGCGATGATCGAGTAATCATCGATGCTAGTGAGGGTCTCGTCAGTGAGCAGCCGGCCGAGCCGGTCAGTGGCCAGGCCGCTGGCGGCGGCAAGGTTCGGTACACCGAAACCAGCTGTCCACACCGTCGCTGCACTGGGCAAGTCTGTGCCGTCGCGCAACGTGATTCGATCCGCGTGCACCTGGGTGACGGTGACGTTCTCTACTACGGTGACGCCCAGCATCTTCAGGCGTTTCGCCACCGAGCGGCGGCCCCCCCTTGCCAGCGACGGGCCCAGGGCACCGGTGACCAGGGTGACGCGTCGGCCGGCCTCGGCGAACTCAGACGCCGCTTCAATCCCGGTCAGACCTCCGCCGACGACTACGATGGGCGCCTGCAACGGGACATCCGACAGGCGTTGTGTAAGCCGTTGCGCCGCTTCATATTCACCAAGCGGGACGGCGTGGTCGCGGGCGCCGGGCACCGCATCGGGCAGCGGTGCGGTGCTGCCGACGGCATATACCAGGTAGTCGTAGCCCATCGTGGCTCCCGAAGCCAGGTGCAGTTGACGGCTGGCGGCGTCGATGCGCGTGGCGGAGTCGACCACCAGCTTGGCGCGGTCGGTCAGCACCGTCGCGTAGTCCTCCACGGCGTCGTCATTGCCGGCCACCAACTGGTGCAGACGAATTCGCTCGACGAAATGCGGCCGAGGGTTGACCATGACGATGTCGGTGTCGGAACGCTGGCTCAGCCGGTTGGCGGCCAGGACGCCGGCGTATCCGCCGCCGACGACTACAACGGTGGTGGTCACGAGATCTCCTGTGCATAGGCGCTGTTACTGAAATGGCCGGCCTTCGCGAGCAGCGCGTCAGCCGAGTCGGTGGGTGGGTAGATCCATTGGGTATTGATGGCGTGCTTGATCGCTTTGGCTTCGGAGCCTTCCTTCTCGACTGTGCGTTCCCAGCCCACCGTCGTCAACGCCCCGGCGGCGCCGAGATCGATGCAGTTGCTGTACGGGTCCGCAGTGAACGGAAGCATCGGCAAACCGAGCAGATCCGCGGCGACGTTGTGGCCCGCGTGCTTACCCGTCGGCTGCGCGTGTTGCCAGCTCTGGATGGTCGGGTGGCCGCCATCGGCAACAGCGGCAGCGGTGTCGCCGGCAGCGTAGACGGTGGGTGTGACGCGGTGGTACTCGTCTACCAGCAGGCGGCCGAACGGGTCACGTTCGGCTGGGATCTGTGCCGTCAGCGGGCTGGCGGACATGCCGACGGTCCAATCAGCGTCGCGGCTGGGATGACCTCACCATCGTCCAGAGTCACCTGTGTCTCGGTGGCCGAGGCGACGGTGCGGCCCAGGCGTCGCTCGACACCCAGCGTGTCGAGAGCGTCAACGATGACGGGGCGCGGCTCATCTCTCAACTCAGGACCCAACGCCTCGGCGCGCTCCAAGAAGATCACCCGAACTTCCTGGCCTGCCGCCATATCGCGTAAACGTCCGACCAGTTCCGTGGCGATCTCCAGTCCTGTGAAACCGGCACCGACCACGACCGCCGTATACCGAGCTCGTGGTGGCAGCTGCGGCAAATGGTGCAAATGAGTGTCGAGTGCGACCGGCGTTGAGAGTGTCAATGGTGAGTGCGTGCGCGGCGCCGGGGAAAGCAGGCCGCTTGAGCTGGCTGCCTGTGGCGAGCACCAGCCGGTCATAAGATGGTGTCACCAACACGCCATCCGCGCCGTGGGCCATCACAAGTCTGGGAGGCGGCGTCGATGGACTCCACCCGTGCGTTGAGGCGCTCGACACCGATAGGGTTGAGCAGCCGATCCAGGTCGATCCGCATCTTGTCCGGCTTGCGTTCGTAGAGTCGCGGCCGGATCACCATGTCATCACCGGCGCTGATCAGCCGCACCCGCAACCTATCGCTGCCCGCCGATCGGGCCAGCCGCACCGCACTTGCCGCGCTCCACACTCCCGCGAAGCCGCCGCCAAGTATCAGAGCGTCCTTCATGACTGCCGTGCCCTTCTGTCTCGAGTGATGTCTTGACAATTGCATGCAACGAGGTGCCAAGGACCACGCAAATCCCGTAGTCCATGAGAGTGCTACGTGGTTGCCCCGGGTTTGAGCGGCTGCCGGGTACCGCTGTAGGAAATGAAGCGTTCGGTGAGACAAACCGCAACGCCGATCGGCGGGGTCCAATTGAATTTGTGTATTGACCTTCCCGTTGCGGCAGCTTCTAGCGTCGGTGTTGGCCATCGAGAGAGGCGGCACCGAGGTGAGTTGGTCGATCCAGCAGGCAGCTCGAATGTCTGGAGTGACGGCTCGGGCATTGCGGTACTACGACGAGATTGGACTGTTGCGGCCGGCTCGGGTCGGCTCCAACGGCTACCGCTACTACGAGCGGGAGCAGTTGCTGCGGCTGCAGCAGATCCTGTTGCTGCGCGAGCTTGAGCTGGATCTGACCACGATCGGAAAAGTGGTCGATGCTCAGCACGATCCCATCGAGGCGCTGCGCCAGCGTCACCGCCGGCTGCTTGATGAGCGGGGTCGCTTGGACCGTCTGGCGACCACGGTGGCCGCAACTATCGAACACCTGGAAAAAGGAACGGATATGCCTGCCGAGCACATGTTCGAGGGCTTCGAGATGAGCCCCGAACACCTTGCCGATGTGGAGGCTCGCCGTATCGAAAGCACCGGCAGCACACATCAACCCGAGATCGCTGAGATCAAGCGCAACATCGCCGAATGGTCCGAACGGGACTGGAGGGACTTCAATGCTGAGGGCCACGAACTCGCACGTCGCATGGTCGCGCTGCTGCACGTCGCATGGTCGCGCTGCTGCGCGACGGTGTCGCCGCCGATGCCGACGAGACCTTCGCGGCTCTCGACGACGATCTGGCCTTACAGTGCAAGCTGTGGAAGCCGGATAAGGCCAGCTATATCGAGCAGGCAGAGGGGCTGCAGGAGCCCTCAGAACTGCGTTCGTATTACAACGCACCGGATCCTCGCCTGGCCGAGTACCTGCGCGAAGCGTTGCTGGCCTACGCCGAGCGTCGGATGCAGTGATGACTAGCCGCTGGGCGACGGTCGAGAATCATCGGAAGAGTGATCGCGGCCGCCGACCCTGAGGGAGGTGAGCGATGGTAACCGCACCGCTTCAGAAGCATCGTCGGCACGCTACGACCGCATCGGGTGCGATCAGCTACCTCGATGTGGGACGAGGCCGCACCGCGGTCTTCATCCACGGTCTGATGACCAACACTCTGCTGTGGCGTCACGTTATCGCCGCGACAGCCTCAGATCGCCGGCGCTGCGTGGCCGTCGATCTCCCTGGGCACGGCCATACCCCACCCGCTGCCGCCGACGCTGATGTCACGTTGACGGGGCTGGCGCAGCGGGTGATCGAGTTGATCGACCACCTCGGTGTACAACGTGTCGACCTGGTCGCTAACGACACCGGGGGCGCCGTGGCTCAAATCGTGGCCGCCCGGTTGGGCGACCGGCTGGCGACGCTGACGCTCACCGACTGCGATACCGAAGGCAACACTCCACCGTGGCCGTTTGCACCGGTGACAGCGGTGGCGCGGGTGGGACTCCTTCCCGCCATCGGTCTGTACCTAGCCGCCCGACGTTGGCTCCTGCGGGCGGTCCTCGCGATCGGCTACCGGCACCCGAGAGAACTCTCCGACGACATCATCGACGCCTACGGCCGTCCCGTTCTGGGCACCGCAGAATCATCACGCGCGCTTGCGCGCATCATCATGGCACTGTCGTCGGATGACCTCGCCGCCATTCGGCCGGAACTGACCGCGTTGCAGGCACCCACCCTCATCGTCTGGGGGACTAGTGACTTCTTCAGGGCGAAATGGGCGCACCGACTCGCCGCACTCATCCCAGCCACCGTCGCCATCGAGTGGATCGAGGGTGCGCGGATGCACTTCCCTGACGAACGAGCACACCACTTCTGCGACCTACTTTGCGGTCATTGGGCAGCCCACGACGGATAAACCCGCCAGCACGTCGTAGCCATGCAGTCGACGAGCCGGACGGACGAACGCAGCCGGGTGGACGGATGGAATTCGTCGCGGCCAGCGTCCGCCTCGACTGCTAGCGGGGTCGGGCAGCAAGTAGAGCATCGATAGTCGACAGTGCTGCTGCGCATCCGTCTTCGTTGGCAATTCGGGCGTTGAGTTGTGCTGCTGTGTTGTGGAATCGGCGGTCGACGACGGCGGTGCGCATGGCGTCGGCGAGGCGCTCAGAGGTGAGGTGGCCCTGCTTGATGGTGGCGGCACTGACTCCGAGTTGCCGGAGTCGGCGTGCCCAAAATGGTTGATCACCGACGGGGCCTGGCATTGCGATGCTGGGGACGCCGGCGCGAAGGGCGGCCGCCAAGGTGCCGGCACCGCAGTGATGGGCGACCGCAGCCACCCTCGGAAAGAGCCACTCGTGGGGTACTTCGCCGATGGTCAACACGTCATCCTCGGTGACTTGTAAACCAGCCCAGCCAGACTGAACGATTCCGCGCACCCTGGTAAGACGAAAAGCCTGGCTCACGATGCTCGACAGCTCGGTGGCCCGCTGCTCGGTGGGCGTAGTGCTACCGAAGCCGACGTAGACCGGCGCCGGACCCGCGGCCAGGAAATCGGTGAGGACGGTAGGCGGCACCCAATCGGTGGCCGGAGGCGGCCACCAGTAACCCGGAACCTCCAGACCTGGCCGCCAATCAACGGGACGCGGCAAAACGCTCGGCGAATAGCCGTGCAGTACAGGCCAGTTCGCGTCTGGCCGCGTCCGCCGGAGTTTCCGCGGCGACGCCGCCGGTAGAGTGAGGTCACGTCGGAAGTCGGCGAGGACCCCCCATAGACACGGTCCAGCACCCACCCACCCACGTGGGAAGCGATCCGGTTTCCGGTTGCGCCTGCCGACCAAGCGCCCATCACCGTTGGCGGATAGTCGGCGGTCGCCGAAATCGGCTGCAAACGAACCCCCATCGTGGGGATGCCCAGCGCCTCGGCGAGGGGGTGACCGGCCAACTCCGACAACGGCGGGAGGAGGAGAACATCGGCGCCTTCATCTTGCAGGGCGGCATGGATGGCGCGCCCCATTTCCCGCATCCCGCTAGGGCCGAACAGCGAGACAAACGCGTTGGCCGGGCTGTCGGGAAGGTCGGCTCCGGGGATGAAATCGACCGGTATCTCACGAAAACACAACCCGCATCCGCTGATCAGCTCGGAGAACGGAGTGTAGGCGGCCACCACCACGTCGTGACCGGCATCCATAAGCCGGGTAACCAGGCCCGTCAATGGAGCGACATCGCCGTGGCTGCCGACCGCGGCGATCGCAACGGTGCTCATCGCGGACCGACCACGACCCGAGTGAAGATCTCGACGAGATCTTCGCCGTAGCGGTGGGCGTCGAAGTCAGGATCACGGATGAACTTGTAGACGAGTGCGTGGCCGGCCCCACTTATCGCCATGGCTACCGATTCGATGGGGAAGTCTCCGAACTCGCCGGAGAGTTGACCGCTATTCAGAATCGCGGCGGAATCGAGGGAAGTGAGCTCCTCAGCCAGCGCGGGGGTCAACCCCAGATCATTGAACGAACGGCCATCGCTCGGTCGGTAACTTGAAGCGAGTTGGCTCAGCGCCGCAAGATGCAGACGGTGCCTGCCGTAGTACTTGATGGTGGCTCGGATGTAGGCGGTGAGCTTTCCTGCTGACGTCGACTCGGCGTCCACCGCGGGCACCACCACGGCCAAAGCCGAGCGGTACATCTGCTCGACGATCGCGTCGACCAGGTTGTCCTTGGTACCGAAGTGATACAGCACCGCGCTCATCGCCACACCCACCCGGTCAGCGATTCTGCGGATCGATGTCTGAGCCCAGCCCACCTCAGCGATCACCTCGATCGCCGACTCAATGATCTGCGCCCGCCGCGCAGACTGCGTGAACGTGAGAGACTTGCCCTCTACTGATCGCATACTCAGATAACAGATTAATCGATCAGTTGGCCGCTTGTCGGCGTGTAAGACACGAATCGAGACACCCCGAATCCGGAGGACGCGTTCGGGGAGTGGTGCCTTGCCGGCTGTCCCGTTTCTCTGAATCTGCGACTGAGGCAGCACTTTCATTAGTCTGAACTGGTGGTTGACATGCCGGTGCAGCTGGTGGGGCAGGGCCCCGCGTGGCCGCGCAAGTTCGCCGAAGAGCGCGACCGGGTGAAACTCAGTATGCAGCTATGGTTGCCCGGTCCGATCCAGCACGTGTGATGCATACACCGCGGCCAAGACGCTTTTCATAGCCGAGCTGACAAAAAGGGGCACCACGATGCAACCCAGAGCGCACACCGACGGTGACGCCAGTAGCGTGCAGGTCGTGGCCGACCAGTGAGCGAAGACCGGTGTGTCAGGTACGACGCGGTGGCCACCACTTTGTCCTCGCTGTCTGATGAGGCGGTCCGCGATCTGCTCGATGCGGGCACACAGCCCCGGACCAGTATCGGGGGATCGACACGGACGATTGAGGTCTCGGGGATGCCGGTGTTCGTCAAGGCGATCACACTGTCGGATCGGGAAGTCGACGCCGGCCCCGGTGACACACGAAATCTGTTCGACCTACCGCCGTGGTATCACTACGGCGTCGGGAAAGGCTCCACTGGGTTCAACGCCTGGCGGGAAGTCGCGTTGCACGAGATGGCCAGTGATTGGGTGCTCAACGGCGCAAGCCCGGGTTTTCCCCTGCTGTATCACTGGCGGCTGCTGCCCGACGTCCCAAGTGCACTTCGCGAGGCATCGATTGGCCCCATGCTGGCGTTTTGGGCGGGCTCGCCACAGATTGAGGAGCGTCTACGCGCGCTGGCGACGGCGCGCACCGCCGCGGTCCTGTTCATCGAACACCTCCCATGGACGCTGCGCCACTATCTCGATCGCCAATCGCGTTCTGTCAGTGCGCAAGAGCAGGCCGCATCGTTTGAACGTGTTTTGAATCATTTGCTCGGCGCGGTTGCACAGATGCAAGCCCACGGTGTCGTGCACTTCGACGCTCACCTCGACAATGTGGTGACCACAGGCCGACAGCTCGTCGTCACCGACTTCGGCCTGGCAGCGGCTGCGAGTTTCCACCTCGACAGCACCGAGCGCGAATTCCTCACCGCGCACACCGATCACGACGTCGCCTACTGCATCGCTAGTCTCACCAACTCCGTTCTGAAGTTCCCTGACGCACGAGCACGCAACGATTGGCTGCGTCGGTGTGCCCAAACCGGTGCCGCCGATGGCCTTCCGAAACACTTAGTCGAGATTGTGCGCCGTCTGGCGCCCGCGGCTTCAGCGATGAACGACTTTTATTGGGACCTCCACGACGGGCGGCTAGAGATGCAGTTTCCCTCAGCAGAAATCGCAACCACGCTCGCCGGGATCGGCAAGGACCAGCTGTGGTGACCGAAATGCGCGGCCGACACCCCGCGGATGTGACAAAGGAAGTGACCGACCTCGATTTTCTACAAGTGATTCTTCATGGGCGGTCCGCTTGCCTATTTGCACTCGCGCGACGTGAGCTACGCGACTTCTGCGAGGGGCCGTAGGAGGACAGCGCCCGGCACCGGGCGTGACGACGACCTCGGCGGCTGAACATCTTCTCGTTGAGCCGCAACGGGCCGTGACTTTCCCGTCGGGAAAGTGGAGCCTTGCTTTCCAGACGGGAAAGGGTGTCAACCATGGATGGCGGAATTACACCGGAGCAGGCACGCGAGGAGCTCGACGTCGCGGAGGGCGCTCGTCGTCGAGTGTCTGCGGAGATAGGGCTGCCTCGGGGCTATTGGTGGGCGCTGGCGGGCGGTTGGGTCGGGCTGGGGCTGGTGGGCGAGGTGGGTCCGGCGTGGTTGGCCGCGGCTGCAACGATTGCGTTCGGTATCGGTCATTCCACGCTCGCGTCACGTCTGCTCGACGGGCGGAGACGCACGAGTGGAGTTCAGATCAGTGCGGCAACGGCTGGTCGCCGCACCGCGGCGGTCCTGGCCGTGATGCTGATCGGCTTGGTGTGTACCACGATCGTGGCGGGGATGGCTCTGCATGCCGACGGTGCCGATCATGCAGGCGTCTGGGCGGGGGTGCTGGTCGCGACGGCCGTCGGGTTCGGCGGACCGGAGATGTTGCAGGTGATGCGGCGGTGGGCGAAGGCGTGACACCCGAAGGCTTCGACGAGCTGATTCATCCCAGCACGCGACTGTCGCTGGTAGCCACACTCGCGGCCGCGGACTGGGCCGAGTTCAGCTTCCTCAAAGAGCACCTCGCACTGTCGGATTCGGCGTTGTCGAAACAACTCGCGATGCTAGAGGCCGCTAGGTACGTTTCGATGGAACGTCGGCTTACCGGCAACCGCCACAAGGTGTTCGCCCGACTCACGGTCGAGGGCCGCGAGGCCTTCGAGGGCCACATCGCTGCGTTACGGGCGATCGTCGCTGCGGCAGAGTTACCGACCAGCCGCGCCAGCGGCCAGCTTTCAGGCCGCTAACGGCCCAAGCCTCGAAAGCAAGGCTGGGGTTGCTCAGCTCGTTGAGGTGACGGGGTAGGCCGGGCCGACGGCCGGCTCAGATCTGGCAGTTGCGCCATCTGCGCCCGTCCGCCCCATTTCGCCGTGGGGGATTGCCCCGGCGAGTCCTGACGCCCGAAGCGCGCCACAGCGGCGTCACCGCGGTACGGAAGCGGCCTCGGACCATTGTTGTTGGTCTGCAAGGTGTGCAGACGTCCGGCCATGGCACCGTTGGTCACCGTGCTGGTGATGGCGAACCACCGGACCGGGTGTTCGATGAACAAGAATGTGGCGGGCAGAATGGGAGCGCAGCATGGCCGAATCGCACGATGATTGCTGGCGGGTGGCAACTCCGCTGACAAGAGGACTGCAGATCATTGGCGGTGCGCTTGCCGCGATACTCCTCCTCACTGGCTGCGTCGCAACCGCATCGGCTTCTCCGGCCGATGTCGTGGCCGACGCCGTCACGCGCGCCTACACCCCACTGCTGGAGCAATACGATGTGCCGGGTATGGCGGTCGCCGTCACAATGGACGGGCGGGAGCACTTCTTCGAATTCGGCGTCGCCGACAAGAACACGCAGACACCCGTTACCAGGGATACCTTGTTTGAGATCGGCTCGGTGAGTAAGTCTTTCACCGCCACCTTGGTTGGCTACGCCGCGGCGCGTGGCGTAGTGAAGCTGAGTGATCATCCCAGTCGATATGTCCCCGCGTTGCCGGCATGTCGATCGATGATGCGCGGCTACAGGACCCGGGGACGTACACCGCAGGCGGGCTGCCACTGCAGTTTCCCGAGTGGGTCACCGACGACGGCCAGATGATCAAGTTCTACAAGCGGTTCCAACGTGCGGCGGTACCGGGTGCAATTCGTCAGTACTCGAACCCCAGTATCGGACTGTTGGGCCATGTCGCGGCGATCGCGTTACGCAGTGAGTTCACCGAGCTCCTGCAGGGCGAACTCATGCCCCGCCTGGGACTGTCCAGCAGCTTCGTCGAAGAGCCAGAAGAGATGATGGACGACTACGCGTGGGGCTATGACAGGCATGATGAACCGGTGCGGGTCAAGCCGGGGGTCTTCGATGCGGAGGCTTACGGAGTCAAATCGACCACGGCGGACATGCTTCGTTTTGTTGAGCGCAACATCACCCCAACAGAGCTTGATCCACAGATGCGCCAGGCGGTGTCGGCCACTCAAGTTGGTTACGTCGAGGTCGGCCCGATGGTTCAGGGTCTCGGTTTGGGAACAGTATCCCTATCCGGTGTCCTTGGATCGATTGCTGGCCGGCAATTCAACCGAGATGGCGATGAGCCCCCAGAAGGCGGCACCGGTCAATCCGCAGCCCGCAGAACCCAGGTTGTACAACAAGACGGGATCGACCGACGGCTTCGGTTCCTATGTCGCGTTCGTACCTGACTGCCGAATCGGAATTGTGATGCTAGCGAACAAAAACCTGCCCATACCGGCCCGGGTGACGGCAGCACACGCCGTGCTAGACGCGCTTGAAGTGGGAGTAGCCACCCACCGAACCATTGTTGTTCTGCCACATAGATCAGCCACGCTGGCGACGGCGAAGCAGGAAATCACTGCGTTGTGGATGTGAAGAGTTCGTCGAGATGCTGATCGATTGCGGCGAGAGCTTCCCCGGGAGTGATGACCTCCAGGTCGAGAAGGGGCGTCAGGCCGGTCAATGCGAGGATGCGGTCGGTCTCGGTGTTCTCGTCGCGATCGCGAGCGATCTTCCCATCAGTGATCGCTTGCGCGATGAGTGCTTTGACCTGTTTCCGCCCCTCACGTAAGCCCTCGCGCGCACGATCGCGAATCGCGTTGTCGTGCAGTGCTTCGAGAACGTAGGCGGCATTCATTCGGCTCGTCGCCCGCGCATCGTCGTGCAGCGGCAGCATTTCGATGAGTATCAACCGCAGGACATCTCGCGCGTGTGGCACCGCGCCGAGCCCCTGCAGACCACGTGCCACTCGCTGACCAGTCTGTTCGGCGGCGAAGTCCATCGCGAACGAAAGCAACTCCTGACGACTCGCGAAGTAGTGCTGGATTTGGCCGTGTGACATTCCGGCTTCCGCCGCCACCTCGCGCAGACTCAGGCGCAGAACCCCGCGTTGATCCACCACACGCCACAGAGCGCGAGCGATCGTTTCGCGGCGCTCGCGGTGATCGACCTGTTTCGGCACGCGTTCCCCTTCCGCTGTTTCAATACAGATGTAATAATACACTTGGCTGGTTATGGTGAAGCGCATCGAACAGATTGGGAGCAAGCATGCACGGACATCCGCGAGTCCGAACAGTGCAGGGGATCGTCGAGGGTCGCCTCCGGCAGGGCAACGCCGTCTTCCGCGGTATCTCGTACGCCCAGCCGCCGGTCGGCGCGCTGCGTTTCGCTGCTCCCGCACCTGTCGCCCCCTGGGACGGCGTTCGGCGGGCGGTCGAATTCGGTCCGCCGCCACCGCAGTCGGGACCAGGCCCGCAGGCAGACCCGTCCCCAGACCCGGACTGGCTGACACTTAACGTGTCCACACCAGACCCCGCCACGACGGGGTTGCCGGTGTTGGTGTGGCTGTGCTGCGGCGGCTACATGGCCGGCACCGCGGCCGATCCGATGACCGATCCCACAGCCCTGACCGACGCCGGCATCGTCGTGGTCAGCGTCCAATGCCGGATGGGCGCAGAAGGTTTCGCCCTACTCGACGGTGCTCCGTCCAATCGCGGCCTGCTCGATCAAATCGCGGCATTGGAATGGGTCCAGCACAACATCGCCAACTTCGGCGGAGACCCGACCCGTGTCACCGTCGCCGGGGTATCCGGCGGAGCCGGGTCAGTCGCCGCTCTTCTCGCGGTCCCCCGTGCCCGCCCGCTGTTCCACCGGGCCATCACCCACTCGGTTCCCGGACTGCACTGCACGCCTGCACTGGCCGAAGAAGTGACCGCTACGCTCGCCGACCGCCTGGGCGTCTCACCCACAGCGCAAGGGCTTTGCGCCGTCACTCCGCAGCGACTGGCTGACGAAGTCACCGCACTGTGCCGCGACATGCCCTCCTATCGCGAACGCTGGGGCCGCCTGGCTCACCTGGGCATCGCCGTCTGCCCGGTGATCGATGGAGAACTCCTCGACGACACACCGTGGGCCGCCCTCACTGACGGTCGTGCCGAAGGGATCGATCTCCTCGTCGGCCATACTCGTGACGAATTCCGACTCTTCAGCGTCATGATGGGCGTCCGGGGCACCTTCACCGACGACGACGCGTGTACAGCGATGGAAGTCTTCGCGCCGCGTCCGGACGGTCCAGAGGCATACCGCTCTGCCTATCCCGACGCCGGCCCGGACGAACTCGTGGAAATCGTGTACTCGGATGCCACCTTCCGCATGCCGTCGCTTCTGCTGGCAGAAGCAAATACCGAGGTCGGCGGCAACACCTTTCTCTTCGAAATCTCCTACGCCACAGAACTCTTCGGCGCGTGCCACAGCATCGACGTCCCACTGGCCCATGCCACCCTCGACAGTCCCACCGGCAAACTGTTCTTCGGAGACCATCCCACGGCCGAAGCCCTCGCCGTGTCGCACGAACTCCACCAGGCATGGGTCGGATTCATCACCACAGGCCAACCTGGGTGGACCCGCTACAACACAGACCAGCGAGCGACCCGAGTTCTAGCGACCCCCTCCGCCACCACCACCTATCCCGAGGAAAAGTCGCGGCGGATCTGGCTGGGCCACCCGCCGACCCCATTCACACTCGTTTAGTCGGTTCTGCCCGCGGTGCGGCGAGCGTCAACGACTGAGGCGAGGACGGCTACGGCTCCGACGGCGCCCGGCATCGGTAGCCGCGTTAGCTGAAGGCGGCCGAATCGACGCCCGTCGTATGTGTGAGTATCGCTGCGGCAAGGGGTTCGATCACCGGCCGGCCCAGCGCATGCCCCATCCCACGAATTGACACCAGGTGAGCGGTGGCGATGACCTGCGCAATGTGCCCGGCGTGCGGGGGCGGGTTAATGGGGTCCTCGGGTGCCTCGACGACCAGCGTGGGCACAGCCACCGTCGCCAGCTCAGCGCCGCGGCTGAGGCCGTCCTGGTTGGCGCGGGCGTGCGCGGCTGGGTTGTCGTGTCGGCCGGCATGCTCGATGACGCGTTGTTCGAGCTGACGAAAATCCTCGGCGTGGAAATCGAGCACACCGCCGTTGAGTAGTCGCCAGTGTTGAACTCGCCAATCGAGTTCGGCTTCGCGGCCCCGTGGTTCGTCCATGTGCTCCCACAGTTCGAGTAGGGCGGGATCGGGACTTGGCAGATCCACAAGCAGGCCGGCATTCCCGGCGGCGAGTCCGGCGCCCAACGCCGACGTGCACAACACGGTGGCCGACAGCAGCCGCTCGGGAAAGTCAAGCAGCAGCAGTTGAACTAGCGTTCCACCCATCGACATACCGACGACATGTGCGTGTGCCACATCGAGCGCATCAAGGATGGCGACCGCGTCGGCAGCGAGATCAGGGATGCTATAGGGCTTCTCATTGAACGCCCATGTCGAACGCCCGGTGTCGCGGTGGTCGTACCGGATGACTCGATGCCTGCGTCCCAGCATCTCGACCAGCTCATCGGGCCAGACCAGACCGGACGCGTTGGCTCCCATGATCAACAGCAGAGATGACCCGTTGCGACAGCCGCTGTCCTCAGCCCATAGACGGACGCCCTCATCAACCTCGACATAGTGTTGCATCGCCTTGTCTCCTAGTGGTTTCCGCCGCATCGCGAAGAAGGCCTCCGCTGCAGCCGGACAGCGGGTTGCGTTCTTATCAGCGCCAGGATCCGTCCTCCCGATGTCGTGGCAACGGGCGAACGCAGATTGATCCTCCCGGCGAGGACGAATCCTCACAGGTCAGATGTACACCAAACAGGCGCACTCTGGCCGCCGCGGGGTGCGATCCTTCGCAGGAGCGGCAAGGCGATGAGCAATGCGAGCGCGACCAGGAGGCTGCTGACCCATACCGGGCCGACGGTGCCCGCATGGGTGCCGAGGGTCGCTGCTGCAACGACCGGACCGCCAGCTGCGCCGATGTTCAGCGCCGCGGTGGCATACGACCCGCCCATGGTGGGGGCGTCCGCCGCCTGATAGAGCACCCTGGCGATCAGGGTGCTGCCCACGGCGAAGGACAATGCGCCTAGTACGAACACCAGGACGAGAAGCGCGACAGGCTGGGCAGCCAGGGTCGCTAACGCTAACCAGCCGAGCAACAGCAACGGGCCGCCGACACCGACCACGATGCCGGGACGCTGATCGGAGAGCCGTCCCGCGACATTGACACCGATGAACGACCCAAAGCCGAAGAGCGCCAGCGCAACCGAGACCCACAGTTCTCCCAAGCCGGCAGTGTCGGTCACGATCGGCGCCAGGAATGTGAACGTGGCGAAGGTGCCGGCGTTGACCAGGGCGCCGAGCAGCATGACCGAGGCAAGTCCGACCGTCGCCAGCTGGGCGATCTCGGTCCGCAGAGAGCGGCCGGCCGACGTGTCCTGAGTAGTCACTCCGGCGTAGGCCGGGATGGCCGTCATGATGCCGATTGCAGCGGGAATGCAGAGCAGTGCTATCGCCCAGAAAGTTGCCCGCCAGTCGAGCAGGGTGCCGAGCAGCGCGCCGCCTGGCACCCCAGCGATGGTGGCTACCGTGGTGCCCGAGAGCAGCACTGCCAGCGCGCGTCCCTTTTGGTCGGCTGGGACGAGCGTGGCCGCGGCACTCAATGCCACCGCGAGAAAGCCTGCGTTGACCAGTGCGGCGATCACCCGTGTGAGCAGCAGCATCGCGAAACTTGTTGTGAGGGCGCCCACGATATGCGTGAGGGCGAACGCCAGCACGCAGCCCAGCAGAGTTGCTCGGGCGGGCCACCGGCGCGCGAGCGCTGCCATCAGCGGCGCCCCGACGACCATCCCGACCGCGAACGCCGAGGTGAGAATCCCGGCAGCTCCGACTGACACGCCAAAATCGGTGGCGATATCCGGCACCAGGCCAGCGAGCATGAACTCCGATGTACCCATGGCGAAGACCGCGAGGGCAAGCAGGTAGAGCGAGAGAGGCATCAGAAACTCCGAGGTGAGAGAGAACGAGAAGGGAAACGTCTCGTCACCGCGGCCAGCGCCCGAAGGTGCACGAAGAGCCCGTCCAGCAAGGACTGCCAGGAACGGACTACGAACTCAGTGGTTCAGGGGGCTGACGGCGTGACCGAAAACCCCACCTTGGATGCCTCAGGGCTCGACATGGCCCGCACAGTACTCAACTCAATGGTCGCCGCGCAAACAGATTCCACGGTTCGCATAGGCCAGCATAGGTCGTCGTTGCGCGAGGACGCCCTCGCAACGCGTAACGAATCGGTTACCCTTCAAGGGTGGACAGCATCGCCGGGGCAATCGCCGACCCGGTGCGGCGTGACATCTTGGCCCGACTGCGCCATGGTCGGCTCTCGGCCGGCGACATCGCACGGGGGTTCCCGATCAGCCGGCCCGCAGTCAGCCGGCATCTGCGAGTGCTGCGGGACAGCGGATTGGTGCGCGACGAACTCGTTGGCCGGCAACGGCTTTACGCGATCGTGCCTGAACAGTTCTTCCCGCTCGCCGAATGGCTGGCCCAGTTCACCGAGATTCCCGGATGGCAGAGCCGGCTCGACGCACTCGAGACCGAGGTCTATCGAACCCGCCGGGAACGCCGTGTCCAAGCGACACAATCCAGGAAGGACAGCACTGCATGAACCCGCGACCGACCGCACAATTGTTCACGACCGCGACGGGGAGTGATCTCGTCTTCACTCGGACGTTTCGGGCACCCGCCGAAGACGTGTGGGCCAGCGTCACCGAACCGGAGCGCACCGCACGTTGGTTCGGTCCCTGGCGAGGGGAAGGCGCGCCGGGTTCCACCATCGAAGTTCAGATGGCGTTCGAAGATTCGCCGATCTGGTGCGATATGCGCATCGACGCGTGCGAACCGCCGAAGAGGCTCGCCGTCTCGATGAGCGACGATGCCGGCGTGTGGCGGCTGGAACTGCTGCTCACTGAATCGGTCGGCGTCACCGAGCTACGGCTGATCCAGCATCTCGAGACAACCGATGGGGTCAGCCAGGTGGGCCCCGGCTGGGAGTACTACCTCGACATGCTCGTCGCCGCCCGAGACGGCGCCGACTTGCCGGACTTCGGGTCCTACTACCCGGCGATGAAGAGCTATTTCGAGGAGTTGGCATCCGCGCCAAGTACCAACGACAGTCGCCGGTGAGGCCCGGCGATGACGGCCGAGCGGCGGGCCATACGGTCAGCGGTAGCCGAAGCTGTCGAGGATGAGGCGCACGGTGTCGACGATCGCGGCGTTGAGCGGTGGGGTGTCCTTCTGGTCGTCGATCGAGCGAGTGAGGACCACCGCAATGACACGCTGTCCAGTCGGACCGAGTATGAGACCGGCGTCGTTGGTCGATCCGTAATCGCCGGCCCCGGTCTTGTCCGCGGTCGTCCAGCCAGCAGGCACAGCGGCACGAAATCGCTGTCCGGAGGTGACGTTGGCCCGCATCCACCCGTCCAAGGTGACTCGCGCCGATGAGCTCAGCGCTGTTCCGGTGAGCAACTGCCGATAGCCCCGGCAGAGGCCCTGCGGTGTCGTGGTGTCGCGGAGATCTCCTGGTGTGGCGCTGTTCAATTCGGTCTCCCAACGATCCAGGCGGGTCTGGTCGTCACCGAGGGTGCGGGCGAAGGCCGTGACGTCGCCCGGCCCGCCGATCGTGCGCAACAGCAGGTTGCCGGCGGCATTGTCGCTGCGGGTGAGCGCTGCCTCGCACACCTCGGCCAGCTGCATCGTGGCGCCCACCCGCTGCTCAGTGACTGGCGAGTTGGCGACGATGTCCGCGGCGTTGACCGGGATGGGGGTGCGTAAGTCGAGTCGGCCCTGGTCGGTCAGCTCAAGCACGCGTCCGGCGGCGTAGGCCTTGAAGGTCGAGCACATCGCGAAACGCTCGTCGGCGCGGTGGTGAAGAGTCGCGGCAGTCCCGAGGTCGACGGCGTACGCGCCGATGCGGGCGCGGTGACGGTTCTCGATGACCTTCAGATCCAGGGTGCCGGTGTCGGGGGCGGGCGTGGCGAGCGCTGTGCGGGGGACGCTCGCCAACAGGCCGACGGCGAGCAGTCCGCCAAGCGTTTGGCGTCGGGTCAGGTATGGGTTCACGGATCGGAAGGAACCACATATGTCCGCCTCGCAGCCAAGTCACAACGCCGGGTGGGTCCATAGCGGTGTCGAATCAGTCCAGGCTGTGCTCGACGATTCGAGACGTGTGCCAACCGGCGAGATTACTGCCGGGCTGCAGGATCGGCGGACCGCAGTGCGGTCACCGCGATGGCGGCGGCCTGTCCGATCGCCCGGTCGACGATGGGCAGGTAGACGTCGGACCGGGCGGCACGGGTGAACACCGAGACGGCGATCGGAATCTCGTCGGGGAAGGCGATGACGGCGATCTCGTTGCGGATCGGGCCGATGGTGCCGGTTTTGCCTGCGACGACCACATCGGAGAACGGAAAGGCTGATCTGATGCGATGCGGCCAGATCTGCTGCGCCAGGAGCGTTTTCATGGTGCGTGTGGACTCAGCTGAGGCCGCTCGGCCGGTCCAGATGGAGGTCAGCATGGCGTTGGCGTCGGCGGCGCTGGTTGCCGTGGTGTATGCCGGGTCGAAGGCTGCGCTGTCGTGGACGGTGTTGTTGCTGGCGAGTAGTCCGACCGCTTCGTCCAGGGTCAGCGCACCGCTGTCGTGGATGACCTGATGCTGCAGAGTGGCGGTGCCGCCGACCACCCGGGTGGTGCCGAGTCCGAGGTCGCCGATCACTCGATCGATGGCGTCGAGCCCCACGGCGGCGAGTAGGACGTCGGCGGCCGCATTGTCGGACAGCGTGATCATCATTCGCGCGAGATCTACCCAGGACAACGAGACGGGGTCGGAGAACAGGCTGATGCCGGTCGGTCCAGGAGTGCAGTCGCCGGGGACGATCCGCACGGTGTCATGGGGGTCGAGCGCTCCAGCGTCGAAGGCGCGTGTCGCGGCGATCAGGACCAGGACTTTGTAGACCGAGGCGGCGACGACCGGCGCGTCACCGTTGACGTCGATGACGGTCCGGTTCTCGCCGACGGGTTGGGCGCGCAGCCAGCCGCGGCAGCCGGCGTCGACGAAGACGGCAGCAATCTGGTCCTCGATGGATGTCACCGGTCGGCTCGCAGCAGTTGTCGGTCGACGGCGTACACCGCGTCGGCGAGGTCGACGCCGGGAGAGGTGACGATGCGTACACGGAGGGCGACCTCGTCGACGAGCATCTGGCGGTGTGCGGTGCCGGTGTGCACCGGGGAGCCGACGGTGGCCAGGCCGAAGCACCGGCCTGATGCGACGGCGGCTGCCACGTCGCGGTGTGTGGACGCCGCCCGAGTCTTCGGATCCAGACCGCGACGACGTAGCCGGTCGATCAGCAGATCGTGTCCAGGCGGGTTGTCTTCTCGCGGAACGGTGGCCAGTTCCAGGTCGTGGAGCATCTGTGCTCGAGGTGCGGCGGCCCGGGCGGCGCGATGCTCAGCGGGGACCACGACGCGGCGAGCGAGGGAAACGACCGGTCCCGCGTCCAATCCGTCGACCAGTGCCGGGTGCTGGACCACCGCCATGTGAAGGACCCCACGGCGCACGTCGCTCAACAGCTGCGCAGTACCGGCGGTAACGGTCGTGACTTCCGAGTTTCGTGCGCTGCGGATGCCGTCGACGCATCGGGCGACGAGTTCGTCGTCGAGCTGGGGGATGACGCCCCATCGCACACCCTGCGTTGACCCGAAGAGGTGTCGCGCATCGTCGAGCAGGCGGGCCGTGTCATCGACGATGAGCCGGGCGCGGGGGAGGAGCGCAGCTCCATCGGTGGTGAGCATGGCGCCCTCAGGGGTGCGCTCGATGAGTTGTAGGCCGAGGTGTTTCTCGAGACGGCGCAGCCCCTGCGACACCGGCGGTTGTGTTACCCCCAAGCTCGCTGCGGCGCGGCCGAAGTGCCGATGCTCGGCAACTGCGACGAAGTACCGAAGATGACCGATCAGATCCACCTCACCAGTCAACACGGCGCCGGCGTGCTGCGGCGAGCACCCGCACTGCTGAATCCGATGCCGGAACGCGGAGGATGACCAGGTTTCGATGATTGGTTGCGGCAGGCCGGCACCGCAGCGTACCCACCCCACGGAAGACCTGTATGAGTGGAAGGTACGTATGAACGTCCACCTCAGTCGCCGAGCTGTCCTCATCGCAGCGACGGCAACACTCGCGGCCGCGGGCATGTCCGCGCGCAGCACAGGCACCGGCGCCACCGTCGCCTACCGCGCCGACGAGCGGCCCGCCTTCTGTTCGACCTCCAAGGCGCTGGCGGCGGCGGGAGTGTTGCACCGCAACCCACTGATTCGGCGCTACTCTCCGATGCCGTGCGATACATCGTGGCCGCCCTCACGTGAGCGGGTCCGATGAGCCGATGGTGGGTGCGACGCGGCGCGTCGGGCTTGGCGTGCGTGGCGGTCGTGTGCGTGGCCCTGTACGTCGTGATGAACGCGCGAACTTTCCAACTCGCCGGTCAGCTGGTGTCACGTGTCGCCACCGAGGACAAGGTGGTGGCGCTGACCTTCGACGACGGACCGTCGCCACATGTGGCCGAGTTGTTGGACCTCCTGGCTGAGGTGGACGTCCGCGCCACGTTCTACCTCAACGGCCGAGACCTGCAACGCTTCCCGCACTTCGGCGCAGCCATCGCTGCCGCCGGTCACGAGATCGGCAACCATTCCTTCTCGCATCGACGCATGGTGCTCGTGTCACCGGCGACCGTGGCCGCCGAGATCGAAGGGACCGACGCGCAGATCCGAGCGACCGGGTACACAGGACCGATCACGTTCCGCCCGCCGTATGGCAAGAAACTGTGGACCCTGCCCAGATACCTCGCTGAACACGGTCGGACCACGGTCATGTGGGATGTCGAGCCCGACAGTGCCGACGAGCAGGACGCCACAACGATCACACGTCAGGCAGTGGACGCGACCCGGCCCGGATCCATCATCCTGCTGCACGTGATGTTCGACGGCAGGGACGCATCTCGCGCGGCGGTCTCCAGCATCATCAATGGGCTACGCGATCGCGGCTACGACTTCCTCACGGTGTCGGATCTTCTGCGGCGCGGCAGATAACTGACCCGCGATCACTGCCCGTGGCCGCCGAGCGGAGGTCTCGGATACCCTGCAGGGCGGGTCCTAGGCAGCTCTCGAACATTGAACGACACGCCTGCAGGTGTTTAGCGCGTTCGCGTGCCCAGCGCTCGTCGCTACGTTCAGAACATGACTGACAAGACACACGTCGACTTGAGCGGCTCGCCGGAAACCATGCTGGCAACGCTCTACGCAAAAGCCGTTGATGCGAGCGCCTCTGACTCGGTCCTGCACGACCACTACGCCGCGGACATCGTCGCGCGCATCGAATACGACTGGGCGAAGACTGGGATAAAAGCGAGCAACGCGGCCGGCGTCGCCATGCGCTCCATGCACTTCGACACCTGGGCTCGGCAGTTCCTCGCCGTGCATACCTATGCCGTGGTGCTGCACCTGGGATGCGGGTTGGACAGTCGCTACTTCCGGCTCGCGCCGCCCGCGGGCGTAGCGTGGTACGACGTTGACTATCCCGCCGTGATCGCGCTACGAGAACGTTTCTACCCGAGGGCGGAGCGCTACCAGCTCGTGGCAGCCTCGGTCACCGATCCGGAGTGGACGGCGTCGATTCCGGCGGACAAACCGACGTTGATCCTCGGTGAAGGGCTGACCATGTACCTAACGAAGCAGGATGGCGTGGCCCTGTTCCGCCGCTTGGTGCAGCACTTCGCCTCGGGAGAAATCCAATTCGACGCTTTCAACCGGCTCGGTATCCGCTCGCAATGGACCAACACCGTAGTGCGCCGCTCTGGCTCAAAACTGTACTGGGCCATTGACAATCCCAGCGACTTCCTCGACGCCGTGCCGGGCACACGTCTGCTGTCGTATGTGCCGGTGCTCGAGTCCGTCGCGACTTCCAAACTGAACCGTCCCTACCGACTCATGGCGGCGGTGATGAACCGGGTGCCCGGAGTGCGTACGATAGCGCAGTTCCACCGCTACGCATTCTGATCCCCGCCAAGCCAGGGCCCCACTGCTGCATCGCCAGCGGGTCAGGCACCAGACCTGGCGGCTGGGCGATGCCGGGCAATGCGGGTGAGCACCGATGGCGTGAGCCAGGCGGCGAGTGGATCGACAAGCTGGATCGTACGCGCAACCTGTTCGGTCACAGCGATGTTGGCTTCGGTGGCAATTCCTTAATACGACCCGCAGCCGTTGGTGCCCAGAACCAGCGGGGCGGCTATATCCACGGTCTCCGACAACTCGGTTGGTTGTCTCCACCCGCCGGGATGCTGCTCATCGTTGGCGCGGTGGACGAGGCGTTCTCGCTGAGATACTTCGTACACCCGTTGGCTCAGTGGCTGTTGTGACGCCAGAGATCGGCGGCGCCCGCGCCGCCCCTATCCCCGCTGCGCCTACCGGCGTGTCACGGCACTACCCCGGTGCACCGGTGTTGAGCGCCAGACGTCGCGGGTAGGTGGACGGTGACTCTGAGCCCGCCTGCGGGGCGGGCAGCGAGGGCGAGGGTGCCGGCGTGGGCGTGGGCAATGCTGTCGACGATGGCTAGGCCGAGGCCGACTCCAGCGTGATGCGTGCGGATGCGTTCGGTGCCGCGCTGGAACGGCTCCGTCAATGTCGGAATCAATTGCGGTGGAACGTGATCTCCGGTGTTCTCGACGGTGATCATTGCGTTCCGGGTGCTGACGTGGGTTCTGACCCACACGGTGCCCTGTCTTGGCAGGTTGTGCACGATCGCGTTGTGCACGAGGTTCGTCACCATTTGCAGCAGAAGCGCGTATGAGCCGATCGTGGGTGTCACGTCTCCGGATGTCTCGATGGTGACGCCGTGCTCTTCCGCCAGGGGCAGAAGCGTTTCGGTGGCATCCTCCACGACGAGGGACAGGTCCACGGGTCCCTGGGTGAAGGACCGTTGGTCGGCTCGGCTGAGAAGGAGCAGTGCCTCGGTGAGGTCGATCGCGCGGGTGTTGACGACGCGCAGACGGTCGACGAGTCCGGCGGTGTCGCAGTCGGGTTCGTTGCGTGCCACGTCCAGAAGGGTCTGCGTGATCGCCAGTGGGGTGCGTAGTTCGTGAGAGGCGTTGGCCGCGAACCTTTTCTGTTCGCCGACGTGTGCTTCTATCCGGGCGAACATGGCGTCGAAGGCGTCGGCGAGCTCGCGGAACTCGTCCCTGCGGCCCGGTAGGCGGATTCGGTGCGAGAGAGAACCGTTGGCGGCCACGCGGGTGGCTTCGGTGATGCGCGTCAGTGGGGCGAGCATCCGACCGGCGAGAAGCCACCCTCCAATGAGACCGAATGCCAGCAGGAACGCCAGGACCACGGCAGCGGCCGGAGCGAACGCCCGCAGGAGGTTGGACCGGATGGGAAACACGCCATCGGTCAGCGTATTGTCCGTGCTTCCGGGGATGATCATCATCCGGTCGGGGACGTAACGCAGCAGAAACAGCCACACGGCTGCGAGTAGCAGGGCGCCGGCGAACATGAGGAATCCGGCGTAGCTCAGAGTGAGTTTGAGGCGAACACTCACCCCGGGCGGTCTATTCATGGTCGTCTCCCTTGTGCCCCGGGCCGAATGCTGTGTCGATGCGGTAGCCGACGCCGGCCACGGTGGCGATGATCCAGGGTTGGCCGAGCCGTTTGCGCAGCGCGGAGACAGTGATGCGGACGGCGTTGGTGAATGGGTCCGCGTTCTCATCCCACGCCCGTTCCAGTAGCTCTTCGGCGCTGACGACACCGCCTTCGGCGGCGACCAGGACTTCGAGCACAGCGAACTGTTTCCGTGTGAGCGCGACATATCGGCCATCGCGGTAGACCTCGCGGCGGAACGGGTCGAACCGGAGACCTGCGATCTCTCTTACGGGTGGTCTGTTGCTGGCGCGTCTACGGTCGAGGGCTCTGAGTCTGAGCACGAGTTCCTGCAGCGCGAAGGGTTTGGTGAGGTAGTCGTCAGCGCCGAGCTCGAATCCGGTCGCCTTGTCGTCGAGCCGGTCGGCGGCTGTGAGCATCAGGATCGGCATGCCGCTGCCAGACGCGACGATGCTTGCGGCGATCTCGTCGCCGGAGGGGCCGGGGATGTCGCGGTCGAGGACGGCGATGTCGTAGCAGTTGATACTCAGCATTTCCAGCGCAGTCACACCGTCACGGGCGATGTCCGCCGCGATCGCTTCCAGGCGAAGCCCCGCATGAATCGCCGCGGCCATGTAGGGCTCGTCCTCGACGACCAACACACGCATGCTCTCAAACTACGAGCCAACGCATATCGCCGGCATATCGAAAACTGCATACGCGCTGACAACGCCACGAGGCCTGCACTGGGGCCATGACAAACGACGATCCAACACACACCACAGTCCACACAACACGACGGCCGCTGACGATTCTGGCCGCGGCCGTCCTGATGGGCTTCGGCTGCCTGATCCAGGCCGCCCAGGCCGGCGCCGACCCCGGTGACGGAGGCGGCACCAACAATGCCGGGCACGAGCGGGAGGTGAAGTACTCCGAGTGCATGCGAGCCAACGGCGTTTTGGACTTTCCGAATCCCGACCCGGAAGGACTCTTCCGATACGGAGGTATCTCGGTCTCGAAGCCGGTGTGGGTGAACGCTGTTGCGGTATGCAAGAACCTGCAGCCGCCGGGCTGGTCGACCGACGGACAGCGCACCCCGGAGCAGCAGAACGCTGCACTCGAATTCGCGCAATGCGTCCGCAACAACGGCGTGCCGGACTTCCCCGATCCCGCTACCGCACAGGACCCCCTCATCGACACGTCGAAGATGCGCGGCGACGTCCGCGCCAGCAGCATCCCCGAACTCCAGCCGGCGGTGCAGGCCTGCCACGGTCTTTTCACCGCCGCTCTACCCGGGCCGCTGGGAACAGGCCGGCCGGGCTGACCGCTCGAGTGTCCTGAGCAAGCGTCCACGCCGGTAGCCATTGTGGCTGCCGGCGTGGACGCCGTGTCGTCGAGCGCTGCCGTCACTCGCCACTGATCCGGGAAACGGTGTTGTGAGCAACTGACCGGCGCTGGTAACGCGCCCTCGCGGGAATCACGAGCATCGCAGTGACCAGGATCCGCCGCATCCAGCGGCGGATGGCGACCCTTCTCGACGCCCCGCGCGTTCAGCAGTCAATTGCTGGGCGGCGCATTGGTGCTGCTGCCCGGACCACCCACAATCGCCCGGAGTTCGTTCCCTCATGCGCTCCGATTGCACGTCGGCTCGGCCATGACGATCGTGCACGGTGATCTCCTGTTGTTCCGGCTGCCAACAACGCCGCACACCATCGTGGGAAACCTGCCGTTCCACCTGACTGCCGCGATCTTGCCGCGAACACTGCACGCAGAAGCCTGGACCGCGGCGGTGGCCGTGGTACGACTTCGACCTAGCCCAACGCGTGCCGCCTCGGCACAGCGGAACCGGTAGAACCGCCCATTTGGCGGGTGGGACTCAGTTGTCGCATATCCGCCAGCTTCATTCGATGAGGTGCCACACGATCTCAGGTGTGCCGAAGCTTCGATCACTGCCTGTTTGGCTGCAATTCGCGCTGCTGGCCGCGACCTGGGGCTCGAGTTTTCTCTTCGTAGAGGTCGGCCTTGAGGGCTTGACCCCCGTGCAAGTCGTATGGGCCCGGATGGCGGGCGGGGCGGTCGCGTTGACCTGCGTCGCGCTGGTCGCTCGAGTTCCGATTCCAGGGCGAGATGTGGTGTGGCTACACATCGGCGTCGTGGCAGTGCTGTTGTGTGTGGTGCCCTTCCTGCTCTTTGCCTGGGCTCAGCAGTACATCGCGTCGAGCCTGACGTCGATCTACAACGCGACGACCCCGCTGATGACGATGCTCGTGGCGATGGCTGCGCTGCGCGAAGAGCGGCTGACCGCGCGCCGGATATCCGGCGTATCCGTCGGTCTCGCGGGTGTGCTCGTGGTGTTGGCGCCATGGGAAGGACTGCCGGGCGGCCCGCTCGTCGCCCAGCTCGCCTGCCTGTCAGCGACCGCCAGCTACGGCGTGGCGTTCGTGTATCTGCGCCGGTTTGTAGCCCCGCGACGACTGCCCGCGGTCACCGTGGCGACCCTGCAGGTCGGCATCGGCGCGGCGATCATGATCATTCTCGGCCTGGCGACTGCCCGGCGCGGTGCTGACCACGGCGTGGATTTGAGTGCCTCCGTAGTCGTCAGCATGGTGGCACTGGGGGTGCTGGGCACCGGCATGGCCTACGTGTGGAACACCAACGTGGTTGCGGCCTGGGGCGCCACGGCAGGCGCCACCGTCACCTACCTGACACCAGTTGTCGGCGTGACGCTGGGCGTGACGCTGCTCGGTGAGCGCCTGAGTTGGAATCAACCCGTAGGTGCGGCCATCGTGCTCGTAGGCATCACAATGACGACGGGTACTGAGTTGCGGCCACGGACCCCAATGCGTTCGAGCGAGCCGACTTGACCTGAGCTCACGGTGGGCAGGACCAGCGGCCCACCCTGCGAGGAGGTTCATGGGCCGCTTACAGGTCTGTGATGCGGGTGTCGGCGATGGTCTCGGCAAAGGAGGTGCCGAACAATGCTGCGGGGGTGTGGAATCCGGGACGGTGTTCTCCGCTGAGAACTCGTCGCGCGGCTTCGGTGGCGGCCAAGGGGGTGAAGGTGTATCCGTTGACCGTGTCGAGGACCGAGCGCGCCACCGCGCCGTCCGCCCCGGATACTTCGACGGCGGCGTGGTAGCGGTTGGCGCGCCGCTCGTCGGCTGAGGGGCCGTCGGGAAGGGCAGCGAGGTCCCCGTCGGGGAAGGCGTATCCCGAGACATGTACGAAGGTCTCGATGTGGCGGATGCCCGTGGCCTGCCATATGGTCACCAGGTCGGGAAGCGTTGTCGCAGAACAGGATATCAGTCCCCATCCGAAGTCGAAATCGCGTCGGTCGTCGGGGTTGCGGCTGACGAGCTGACCGTCGAGGCGTTCCAGGCAGTCGGTGGTGAGGTTCTCGCCCGCGCTGATGGCCGATCCTCGCGACATGGATCCGGCGACGTGCAGGGCGATGCGCACGCTTCGGGGATCGGTGACGCGTTGCGCGGCGTGCGCGGCCAGGCAGCCGAGCATGGCCACGCTGCCGCCACTTCCAGGAAGCAACATCACGCCGGCGTCGCGGGCGCTCGGGTCCAGTTCCTCGGCCAGGTAGTAACTGTCGAGTTCGGCTGCGACATCGAGATAGTGGGTCTGCGAACGGATGGCGGCGCCGATGAGGGGTTTCGCCGTCTGCATGAACGGACCGGCGCAGTTCAGGACGACGGCGATGTCCGACAGCGCAACGTCGATTGCCTCGTCGTCGCCGAGGTCGAACGTGCGATGGCCGGCCCCGAGTTCGTGGGCCAGTGCTGCCAGCCGGGTGTTGTCTCGTCCGCCCAGCACCAGATCGAGTCCGGCTGCTGCGGCATGCTCGGCGGTGAGGCGGCCGGTGTATCCGGTGGCTCCGTAGATCATCAGCGTAGGCATGATTCAGTGCTGCCAACTCTTGTAGACGAATTCGAGGCTGTAGCCGTCGGGGTCGAGCACATTGGCGGCGTAGTAACGCGGGTCGTAGTGTAGGCGCGCGCCGGGTGCGCCGTTGTCGGTGGCTCCGGCGGCGATGGCAGCCGTGTAGGCGGCGTCGACCTGCGCTGCGCTGCCGGCGATGAAGCCGACATGCGCGGCGCGGCCCTCGACCGTTCCGCTGCGTAGCCAGAAGATCATCCGGCCGTTGGCGCCGAAGCCCTTGAGGTCGGGGTGGCCGGGTGGGCCGTCCGTGCCGGCGTAGTCCAGGCGAGCGGTGATGCCCAGGGGTGCGAGTGCTGCGGTGTAGAAGACGATGGAGCGGTCCAGGTCGCTCGCTGACAGGAAGACGTGATCGAGCATGGTGGTCGTCTCTTTCCGGTTAGATGTTGAAGCCGCCGGCGACTTCCCTAAGTGGTGGTGACACCGAGTGAACCGGTGTCGCCACACCTGGGGAAGGGCGAGACTTCCTGGGTGTGCTGCACCTAGGCAGGGCTAGAGACGTTCGTGGCGGCGGGTCGCGTCGAGTGTCCCCAGCAGCGCCAGGGCGTCGGCGCTGGCCGAGCCGGGGGCGGCGGTGGCCACCGTGAGCTGCTGGCCAGGAGCGCTACGGACGTCGAAGGTTTGATAGCTCAGCGTCAGCATGCCGACCTCCGGATGACGGATGGTCTTGCGCGTCGCGGTCAGGCCGGCTACGGCGTGGTCGTGCCATAGTCCGCGGAAGGTGGTGCTGTCGCGGCACAGGCGTGTGATCAGGTCGATGACCTCCGGATGCGCCGGGGTGAAGCCTTCGGCCAAGCGCAATGCGCTGACCGAGGCCTGGGACACCTCGTTCCAGTTGACGTAGAAGTCGCGCGCGGAGGGATCGAGGAACAACGCGGCGAGTACGTTGGGGTCCCGCTGCTGCAGTGGTGTGATCAGGGCGTCGGCGGCGGGGTTGGCGATCAGGACGCGAAACGCTGGGTTGGTGACGTAGGCGGCGGCGTACGGGAAGGCGTCCATCGTCTGCAGCAGCTCCGGGCTGACCGTGTCACCGGTGTGCGCGGCGGTCGGGGAGAGCCTCGCCAGGCGGAAGGCGTGCGCACGAGCGTCCGGTGCCAGTCGGAGGGCGTGGCAGATCGCGTCGACGACCTGGGCGGACGGGGTGCGTTCCCGGCCCTGTTCCAGGCGGGCGTAGTAGTCCGCGCTCACCCCGGACAGGACGGCGACCTCTTCGCGCCGCAGGCCGGCGACCCGTCTGCCCACAACCAACGGAAGGCCCACATCGTGAGGGTTGATCCGTGCGCGCTGCGCGCGCAGGAAGACACCCAGCTGGTTGCCGGATTCCGGTGCGCCGTCACGGGCCACGAAGGACCTCCATTCCGTTACCGGCCTCGAATTCCGCCATCGTGTCACGCAGAACGTCGGCGATGGACGTCGTGGCCAGCGACTTGCGCAACGCTGCGGTGGCGCGTGCATAGACCCGACTCAAGACGGGTTGAATGCCGTACCCGACATAGCATTCCGCGTCCGGGGGTGAGGCGTGCATACCGAAGATCTCTCCGTCGCCGACGGCGTCATAGACGTCGAGAAGAGTGATCTTCGACGCATCGCGGGTCAGCGCCCAGCCGCCGCTGCGACTCGACTCGACCAGGCCGGCCACCCGTAACTCGCTCAAGCATCGGCGGATGACGACCGGGTTGGTGTTCACGCTGGTGGCGATGCGTTGTGAGGTGCCGACCTCCTTGTCGGTGCCGCGGCGGTCGAAGGCGATCCACGTCAATACGTGCACCGCCAGGCTCATCCTGCTGTTCGCGCTCATCTCGCACCCGTGTCCTGACCGCTGCCGGCGATGCCGGCGACCTCCGACTTGACTGTAACTAACTCTGTTACGTATGTTACCTGTAACAGGATCGGTTACAAACACCATGCCGTCGGTCAGAGATGTGATCCGGCGCAATCGCATTCGACACCGTCGAGTCTCGTAGTTGGCCGAAGGACACGTGCTGGGCGCCACCTCCCGCGTCCGACGGGTGCGCGCTGGACCCTGCAACGACTCAACCACCATCCCTACACACCAAGGAGAACAATCATGGGACAGCTCGACGGCAAGGTAGCACTGGTCACCGGCGGCAGCGCCGGCATCGGTTTGGCGACCGCACGCAGCTTCGCCTCCGAAGGCGCGCAGGTCTATCTGACCGGACGCCGCAAACAGGTCGTCGACGCCGCCGTCGCCGACATCAAGGCCGACACCGGCATTGACGTCACCGGCGTCGTCGGCGACGTGTCCGACCTGTCCTCGCTGGACGCGTTGTATGCGACCATCAACGATCGCAGCGGCCGCCTCGACGTGCTGGTCGCCGACGCCGGCAGCGGCCGCCCCATCGGTCTGGCCGACATCACCGAGGAGCACTACGACACCACCTTCGACGACAACGTCAAGGGCCTGGTGTTCACCGTGCAGAAGGCGTTGCCGCTGCTGACCGACGGGGCCTCAGTAGTGCTGATGTCGTCCATCTCGGGCATCGACGGCCAGCCCGGCATGAGCGTGTACGCCGCCACCAAGGCAGCGATCCGCAACTTCGCCCGCTCCTGGGCAATCGAACTTGCGCCGCGCAACATCCGCGTCTCGGCGCTGTGCCCCGGACCGGTGAACACCCCCGGCATGAGCACCGTCCTTGAAGAACTCGGCGACGACGGCGCCAACACCATCACCACACCAATGGGACGACGGGGCGAGGCCGGCGAGATCGCCGCCGGCGCAGTGTTCCTCGCCTCCGATCGATCGTCGTTCCTCACCGGCTCGGATCTGATCATCGACGGCGGCGCAGCCGTCTGAAGCCGACCGAAATCGCGACCGGCTCGACCACCAAACACGAACGGAGAACGACCATGACCGACCAATCACCCCTCGAGATCGCGATGGTGACCATCGACTGCACCGACCCCGAGCAGCTGGCGGCGTGGTGGGCCGGCGCCATCGCCGGTGAGCTGAATGTCGCAGCACCCGACGAGTTCGTGGTGGTGACCTCGTCGCAGGGTCTACGGTTGGGGTTTCAGAAGGTACCTGACCCCACGCCGGGCAAGAACCGGGTGCACCTGGATCTGCACTCCCAGGACAGGGAGCGCGACGCGGCCCGGCTCGTCGCCGCCGGCGCCACCGAAGTAGGCAGGCACGCTGCCGGCGCCGACTTCGGGTGGGTGGTCCTGGCCGATCCGGCCGGCAACGTGTTCTGCGTTGCCGGTGGTTCGTAGGCGGTCCGCGCCAGGATGTGGGGCGCCGACATCGGAGTCATGTTCTGCCGCAACGTATCGCAAGGGGGAGTGGACGCCCGTCCTGGCGGTGACAGATCCACCGGCGTCCCGTTGTGTGCACGGAGTCGACGTCGTGTCATGGCACGTCCTCGACTGTAACCAATGTTGTTACATGTGCTAGTGTCTGTAACAGAAACGGTTACATTTGCTGGGTCGGGGATCGACCCGGTCCAGCTACGCGAACGACGACTCGATTGGAACCAAAGATTGTGAATCGGTTGATGATTGAAGTCTCACGTGCCGACGACGCGGCGTCGGGGATGCGCCGGGTGCAGTTCACCCGACTGGGCGGACCCGAGGTCTTGGAGCTGGTGCCATTACAGCTGTCTGCGCTGCAGCCCGGACATGTGCGGGTGGAGATCCACACGATCGGGTTGAACCGCTTCGAGGCGCTGTTCCGCCGAGATCACTACGTCATCGCACCCACGCTGCCGGAGACGCTGGGCGTCGAAGGAGCGGGAAGAATCATTGAGACCGCACCAGACGTCGACCATTTCCAGGTCGGAGACCGGGTAGCGATCCTGCCGATCCAGTCACCGGTAGTAGGCACTGGCACCTACGCGACGCACGCCGACGTTCCGGTCGACGCCCTCGTCCACATCGCCGATGGCCGATCCGACGAGGAGGAAGCCGCGACGTGGATGGCCAGCCTGCAGGCCTACACCTTGGCCACAAAGGTGGCGATCGCCCCCGGCGACACTGTGATCGTGACCGCTGGGACGTCCTCGGTCGGCACCGCGTTGATTCAGATTCTGGGTGACCTCGGTGCCGCCGTGGTCGCGACGACCCGCACCACGGCGCGCAAGCCTGAACTCCTCGCGCTGGGCGCTGACCACGCGGTCGCCACCGACGACGAGGACCTTGCCGCGGTGGTCGCCACCGTCACCGATGGGTGCGGAGCCAAGGTCGTCTACGACACGGTGGGCGGACCCCTGCTGACGGCGCTGGTCGCCGCGACCGCGCCGTTCGGCCACGTCCTGTGCTACGGCGCGCAGACTTCACCGGACATCCGCGCCGCTCGGGTCGACGTGCCCCTGGTGGCGCTGGACCGGAAGTCGGTGTCGTTCGTGGACCTCTTCGAACTCATCGAGTTCCCCGATCGCCTCGCGGACGCCAAGGCCTACATCGGCGACGCCCGCGACCGCGGGGTCTTGAGCATTGGCATCGACCGCGTGCTGGCGTTCGACGACGTGCAGGAAGCCCACCGCATTCTCGAAACGGGCCGGCTGGCAGGAAAACTCCTGCTCCGTGTGATCTAGACCTGCGGCGGCACCGACAACGGAGGACGCCAGACCCACCTGGCGCTGACGATGTCGTCCCTCCAGCCCCATCGAACGCTTCCGTCAGCGTCTGGATCAATAAGGATCACCTGATCGAGCTCGCGACGACGCCTCAGAGCACTCGCGCGGCCAGCACCGGTTGACCAGGGCCCGACAGTTCGGCGACGGCCACTTTGCGACCTGTCATCGCCATCAACAAAGCCTCGCCGGTGCCCGCTACCTCGGGTCCGTCGCCGTATCGCCAGTCGACGTCGGTTGCTTGGAGCCGAAGGCCCTTGATGCGCCTGCGCGCGCCCAGTCGGGGATTACCAGGCACCAACGGGAGTATGCGTTCCAGGCGGTGAGGGGGCACGGTGCGCGGGTGACCGAGTGCGCGGCGGATGTCTTGGTGGTGGATCGTTCCATCGACGAGCGCGATCATCCCGCCGAACCCCGCGGTGAGGCCGCGCGGGTGCAAATGTTTATCGAGGAAGCCGACCAGTTCTTGCGGGGACAACGGTGCTAACTCCTCCACCCCCACGTCGTTGGCGTGGACGATTCTGCCCTTGATGAAGCGCCTCACCAGGCCGCCGAAGTCCAGATCTTCATAGCTGACGACGTGAGCGGCAACGTCCTTCACCGTCCAACCGGCACAGAGACTTCGGCTGTACCACTGAGATGTCGTCAACGTCGACAGATACGCGGCGAGATCGCCTCGCTCCTCGACCGCCAAGTCCATCAGAGACACCCCGTTGGCGTTCACGCTGCCGCCACCTCGAGGTAGCGGCGGAGGTAGAAGGGCCAACCGTTGTCGCCATCGACCCCGTCGGCGACGGCTCGCCACGCGGTGCCATGGCGCTCGAGATATCGGTGCTCCAAGTCGACGCGAGTGCGGTCGGCGGACATCGCGACGAACCGAATCTCGACCTCGCTCGTGCGAGCCAGGTCGGTTTCCAATTGCCAGCTCGCACTGATGTCCCACGAGAAGACCAGACGCACAGGCGGTTCGTAAACCAGGACGCGGGCCCATTCGCAACGGGTGCCGTCGACACCCTCGTCGTATATGTGACCACCGACGCGTGCCTCGAAGACGGTCCGAGCGATGGGGACGGGGAGCAAGTTGTGTTCGCGTGGTTTGATCGCGTCGAACCTGTCGGTGAACACTGCGAATGCCCGTTCGACACCGGTGTTGACGACGACGCTCTTCCGTATGGGCTCCACCTTCGACGATGTCACGATGTCCGTTCCCCTTCATCTGCGATCGATTGGTAAGCGGCGAGAGCCTTGTCCCAGAACGCGTCCAATTCCGCACGAAGTGCCTCGACGCCTCGCGGCTCCACCTGGTACACCCGCCGGGTTCCCTGCGGGCGGTCGCGGACCAACCCGGCACATTTGAGGACCTTCAGGTGCTGCGACACGGCTGGTCGGCTGACGGGAAGTCCGTCGGCCAGTTCGCTCACCGCCATTGGCCCCGTCGCCAGTCGCTTGAAGATCGTGCGGCGCGTGCGATCTGCCAAGGCAGACCACGGGTCCCCCGCTTCGTAAGTAGTCACTAACGGTAACTGTACACTTACCGACTGCCTCGCGCGCTGCGTTCGTCGACTGCGAACCCATGAGCAGCACGATCGAGACACGCTCTCACCCTTGCTGGGGGACCAGGGCGGACCGATCCCGCGTCCGACTGACGCACGCCGCGCGGGTTCACCACGGATAGATGTCGCCAGTGTCGCCGGCTCCCGGCGTGGGCGATCCGCCGTTCAGTTCAGTGGCACCCATCGCCGCGGGTCTGATTCAGTTGGCGATCAGCCGTGCCCGCGAATACGCCGCCGACGCCGATGGTGCTGCGCTCACCGGTGACCCTCAGGCGCTGGCCAGTGCGCTGAGAAAGATCCATGCGGGCACCCAGCACATGCCACTGCCCGCTGACGGACAGTTGGCGAGTACCGCTCATCTGATGATCGCCAATCCGTTGCGCGGTGAGGGTATCTGGGTGTGCGCTCGCCGGAGCTGGTGTCCGCGCCCCTACCCGATGGACAGCGCCACGGCGGCGCGGATGCCGTCGACGTAGTCGTCCGGGCGCTCCCACGCCGCGAAGTGTCCGCCGCCGGCCAATTCGTTCCACGAACGCACGTCGAAGAAGCGCGCCGCGAACTCTCGCGGTGCGTTCACCAGGTCTTTCGGGAAGATCGTGAAGGCGGTGGGGATGTCGATCCGGTCGGCGGGGTGGGCGCCGCCCTCGACGTAGGGCGTGAACGACGTGCCGATGGCGCCGCTGATCCAGTACGCGGTGATCCAGGTGAGGAGCTCGTCACGAGTGAACACGGCCTCCACGTCGCCGCCGCAGTCGGTCCAGGACCGCAACTTCTCCAGGATCCATGCCGCCAATCCCGCCGGCGAATCCCCGAGTGCGACGGTCACCGTGTGAGGTTTCGTCCTCTGCAGGTGCATGTAACCGCCCTCAGCGTCCTGCCAGCGGTGCCCGTGCTCCATATAGGCGCGCTCCGACTCGGACAGGTCGGTGGGTGGGTTCACCAGGAATCGGTACTGCGACACGTCGGTGAGATGCAGCGCCGACACGTGGTCGCCGTGACGATCAGCCAGGACTTCGGCGACGTCGCAGCCGACGTCCCCAGCGGAGACCACATACCGGTCATAGCCAAGTTCAGCCATCGCACCGGCCACGGCGTCGGCGGCAGCAGCGGCGGAAAGGCCCTGCCGGGCGACGGGCGCGGCGAAGGGGAAGCCGGGTAGCGCGGGGACGATCACGTGCAGGTCCGAGAGCATGGGCAACACCTTCTGGAAGCGCAGCACCGAATCGGGCCAGCCGTGGAGGAGTAGTACGGCGGTGGCACCCGCATGTTCGGCGCGTTGATGGACAGCCCGGATCGGTGTGTCGCCAGCGGCTCGGGTGAGTGTCCACGGCCAGGCCTGGATCTGCTCTTCGTGATCGCGCCAGTGGTAAGAGTCGGCCCAGTAGCCGATCAGGTCGGCGAGGTAGTCGCCGTCAACACCGCGCTCCCAGCCGAAGCCGGTGGGCAGTGCCACTCGGCGATACGTCGACAGCCGCGTGCGCAGATCGTCGAGAACGGATTGTGCAACGACACCCGGAGCGTGCGCATTTTCCACATCGCAATCCTGGGCCACGACGTCACCGGCGTCGACTTCGCGGTACCCACGGGTCCCGGACGGGTGGACATCGTTCGGACCAGTTCGTAGCCTGTCCGGGACGTAGAAATCGGGCCAGGATCGGTCCCTGCAGCGAAGGATCGTGGCAGAACGTATGACCCGGGTGCGCCGTTCACTTCGTCGAACGGCGTACGGTTCGGCGGCCGCCGCCCTGGTGTTGGCCCTGTCGATGGGCGGCGCGCAGGCGGATCCGGCGGCTGACGCGCTGGCGCGGCTCAACGAGTTGTCCAGTCAGGCGGTGCAGAGTCGCGAGGCCGTCACGAACGCGCAGCGCCAGGCCGACGCCAAACTGGCCGAGCAGTCGGCGGCCGATGTTCGTCACCGCGCCGACCAAGCGGCCCTTGCGCGTGCCAACGCCGAGCTTGCGCCCTATCAGGCGGCGGTCGACCGGCTCGCGGCGATGTCCTACATGAGTGGCCGCGACGGACAGATGGCCGCGGTGCTGACCGCGACCTCACCGCAACAACTCATCGACAGGTTGTCGCTGCAGCGGGTGGTGGGCGCAACGACGGCCGATCAGATGAAGGCCTATCGAGCGACGCGTGAGCGGGCGGCCACCGCCGCACAGGCCTCCGAGAGATCAGCCGCCGACGCCCGTACGGCGGCCGAACGATCGGCCGCGGTCCGCGCGGAATTGCAGGCCAAACTCAGCGAGTTGCTGCGCAAGATCGCCGCCGCGGAGGCGCAGTACGCGGCGTTGACTCCGCAACAGCAAGCGATGGTCGACAATGCCGGCCCGCCGGCTGCCGCGATGCCCGCCCTTCCGCCTGGCGACGTGGCTCCGCCCCCCGCGGTCACTGCCCCAGTTGTCCCGGAGGCGTTGCCGATGGGTGTGGCGTCCGAGGTCGGACTACAGCCCAACACCATCTTGGCCGCCAGGGCCGTCAGCGCCCAGTTTCCCCAGATCGCCGAGATCGACGGGGTCCGGCCCGACTCGAAGCCGTGGCATCCCAGCGGCTTGGCGATCGACATCATGATCCCCAACCCGGACAGCCCCGAGGGCATCGCGCTCGGAGACCAGATCCTCGCGTTCGCGATGGCCAACGCGAGTCGATTCGGGCTACAGGACGTGATCTGGCGCGGGACCTATTACACGCCCGCGGGTCCGCAGGCGTCGGGCTACGGCCACTACGACCACGTGCACATCACCACAACGCCGCGCGGCTGACCGCTAGTTCGGCGGCGGAGGCTGCGGCGGTGGTGGTTGGAAGGGTGTGTACCACCACCAGTCGGCGCGCTCGCCGGTCGCTCCGCGGCAGGGTGGGACCGCGGGCGGGGGCTGTGTCGGGGGTCGGGCCAGTGATCCAGCGTGGAGTTCGCGGCCGGCGCTGTCGGTGACCACCAGGCGATCGGCGGGTCCGGTGATGGTGATGTCGCCGCGGTGATGGGCGCGGTGGTGGTAGGGGCAGAGCAGGGCGAGGTTGGACAGTTCGGTGGGTCCGCCGTCTTCCCAGTGCTGGAGGTGGTGGGCGTGCAGTCCGCGGGTGGCTCCGCACCCGGGCACCACGCAGCAGTGGTCTCGGTGCTCCAGGGCGCGGCGCAGCCGGCGGCTGACGGTGCGGGTGCTGCGTCCGGTGCCGATGACCCGCCCGTCGCGTTGGAACCAGGCCTCGCAGGTGGCATCGCAGGTCAGGTAGCGGCGGTCCTCGTCGGTCAGTAGCGGGCCTAGATGCAGTGCGGCGACGGGTTTGTCGAGGTCGAGGTGCACGACCACGGTGGTGTGCTGGCCGTGTGGTCGGCGCGCCGCCTCGGCGTCCCAACTCGCCTCGACCAGCCCGTTGAACGCATCCAGGGTGGTCGGGAACGGGCGCGCCTGATCGCCGGTCCGGTCAGTCGACTCGTGGTCGTGTTTCCAGTCGGTGATCTGCGCGTCGTGGTGTGACTGCAGGGCGGCTTGGAATTTGACGGCCTCGAGTCTGGGGAGCCGGATCTTCCAGGTGGTGTACTCGCCGTTGGTGTGCTTGGTGATCGAGGCCTGCGGCTCCGGCTCGGGTGTGGGGTCGGGACGGGGTTCGAGTTTGACCGCGAAGCGCAACTGCGTGACGGTCGCCGATTCGGCGAGCTGCGCGTAGTGGTCGTCGGAGCCGTCGGCGGCGCATTCGGCGAGGACTCCGAGCCGATCCAAGGACAGCCGCCCGTCGCGCAGTGCTTGGGTGCAGCGTGGGAACTCCGCAGCCCGACGCGCGACGGCGACCATGGTTTCGGCGTTGCGTGGGGTGGCGCCGGTCTTCCAGGCCACCAACGCTTTCATCGATCGGGCGCCGGTCATCCCGGCCAGTTCGTCGCGCTCGAGCTCAGCGACGATGTCCACAATCCGGCCGTCGATCGCATTGCGCTGACCGGTCAGTTCGGCCAACTCGTCGAACAACACCTCCAGCCGATCTTTCGGGCGCACCCGATCGACCAAAGATGCTGCGGCGGTCGACATGACGCCATTCTCGCAGAGGGGTACGACAAATCCTGGCAGTCACCTCGGTACCCGAGTAGCGTCCTCCATTGTGGCCGAACAAATCACGTTGACCGATGCCTTCGACATGGCCCGGTCCGACAAGGGACTTGCGTCGGTGGCGACGGCACGCGGCGACGGCACGATTCAGGCGTCGGTCGTCAACGTCGGTCTGCTCGCACACCCCACGGCGGGCGAGCCGGTGCTCGGATTCGTGACGTACGGACGGGCCCGCAAGCTCACGTTTCTGCGCGCGCGCCCGCAGGTGACCATCACCTTTCGACAGGGGTGGCGGTGGGCGACCGCGGAGGGGCAGGCGGAGATCGCCGGACCGGACGACCCGCAGGAGTGGCTGGACGGTGAGCGGCTCCGACTGCTGCGCCGCGAGGTCTTCGTCGCTGCCGGCGGTAGCCACGATGACTGGGACGAGTACGACCGGGTGATGGACGCCGAGAAACGTGCCGTGGTCCTCGTCCGTGTCCACCGCGTGTACGGCAACTGAGCGGTTTCGCCCTGAGCGCAAACCTTCTCCGCATTTGCTGATCTTGCTCTCAGTGCGGTCTCAGCCCGAACCGCACGATGGTATTCATGACGACACCTCCGGGGTACCGCCCCGTGCCTCCCTCGGCCGCTGACTGGCCGCATCCGCACTATGCAGCCGGGCTGCCGCTGCCACCCGCCCCACCCGTCAAGCGCACGCGACGTGGCCCGCTGGTGGTCGCTGCCGCTGCGCTCGCTGTGGTGAGCGGCGGAATCGGTGCCACCACAGCGGCGGTCGTCAACGACGCGCATCGGCCCGCGCCGGCCGTCCACTCGACGAGTCAAGCGCCGGCGTCTCAACCCGCCGCCACCCGGCCCGTGGGATCGGTGGAGGAGGTGGCCGCCAAGGTGACTCCCAGCGTCGTCCAATTGTCGGTCAAACAAGGCGATCACGGCGGCGAAGGATCGGGGATCGTTCTCAGCCAGGACGGTCTGATCCTGACCAACAACCACGTGGTCGCCGAAGCGGCTGAGGCACCCCGGGGCGTCACCGCGAGTGTCCGCTTCTCCGACGGTAGTTCAGCCCCGTTCGAGGTGGTGGGAACGGATCCGACGGGCGACCTCGCAGTGGTCCGTGCCGAAGGCGTTTCGGGTTTGACACCGATCACGATCGGGACGTCGGACGACGTCAAGGTCGGAGAACCGGTCGTGGCGATCGGCTCTCCGCTGGGTCTGCAGGGCACCGTGACCTCCGGCATCATCAGCGCGCTCAATCGGCCGGTCTCTGCGGGAGGAGGACCCGGCGGTGATGTCTCGGTGATCGAGGCGCTGCAGACCGACGCCGCCATCAACCCCGGGAACTCCGGTGGCGCCCTGGTGAACATGAGGGGAGAGCTGATCGGCGTCAATTCAGCCATCGCCAGCATGGGAGGCGGATCGGATTCATCTGGCGGACAACCCGGTTCGATCGGGCTGGGTTTCGCCATCCCCTCGGATCAGGCCAAGCGCATCGCCGACGAACTGGTGTCCACCGGCACCGCCAGCCACGGCTCGCTCGGCGTACAGCTGAGCAGCGATCCCGACGCCGGTGCCACCGTATCCGCCGTCACGGCAGGCGGACCCGCGGCCGAGGCGGGACTGCCCGGAGGAGCGGTCATCACCAAGGTAGACGATCAGGTGATCGACGGATCCGAGGCGCTGGTGGCCGCCATCCGCTCGCGGGCGCCCGGTGACACCGTGACGTTGACCTACCTCGATGGCGCGGGATCCACCCAGGTCGCCCATGTCACGCTGGGGAAGGCGGAACCGGTGACGGCTCAGCAGCAGTGAGTCGACCGGCGACTATCCGGCCGGTATCACATCCGAGCCCGACCCCTTGATCGACGCCTTCGCGCGCTTCTCGGCCCGCACTCTCCTTGTGCCGCGCGTGAATCCGGTCGTCGACACTGAAGCCGACAGCAGCGCCTGCTCACCGCTGACGAACGGGTGGAACCCGACCCCGGCGCCCCCGCGGCCCTTAACCGGAATATCAGGCACTTCCGTTACCTTCCAACCCTTTTCCGACACCGAGAGAATCGCCTCGTCGTTGCCACAGGCAAGCGGCAGCGCCGCGATGACGGCGTCCTCTGGGTCGCCCGCCGCCAACTTCACCCCCGCGACACCGTTACCCGCTGCGCCCTGCGGGTTCACCGCCGCGGGGTCCAACCGCAGGACCTTGCCGCGGCGGGTCACCAACGCCAGATGAGACCCCTCCGGCAGCACGCCCGAGCGCAGCAAGCCAGTGATGTCGGGTGCGACCGGGATGTCGCGGATCTTGTACGGCAGACCGCCACCGGTGGTGAACTTCACCCGTCCGTCGGTCCATACCGCCCACCCCAGCCCCGAGGTGAGCAACTCACCGTGGCTGTCGGAGAACACGCCACGGTCGTCGAGTCGCCAGGACGTGTTGACCTTGCGCTCGCGAGATCCGTCGTCTCCAGCGCCGGATACGACCGGCGTGGCGTCGAAGTCCAGCACCGTGCGGCGATCGAACTCGGGGCCCTTGAACAGCTTGGCGGTCTCCACCAACTCCTTGTCGATCACCACCCGGCGGGCGTCCGGATTCGACACCAGCTCACTGAGTTCGGCGAACTCCGCGTCCAGCTTCTCGGCTTCGGTCCGCAGCTCGATGACGTCCAGCTTGGTCAGGCGGCGCAGCTGCAGTGCCAGTACATAATCGGCCTGGACGGCGTCGATGGCGAACCGGTGCTGCAGGCCCTGGCGGGCGTCATCGACGGTATCGGAGTTGCGGATGACCGCGACGGCGGCATCAATGTCAAGGTGGATCAGCATCAAGCCGGCCACCAGGTGGCGCCGCGCGGCGACCTTCTCCAGCCGGTACTCACTGCGGTGCAGCACCACCGAATCGCGCAGCGACAGGAACGCGGCGATCAGCTCACGCACCGACCACCAGCGCGGCACCCGGTTCTCGTCGAGGGCGACAAGGCTGGCGGCGAAGGTCGACTCCAGCGGGGTCAGCGCCAGCAGCTGCTCGCGGATCTGCTCGGCGCTGTGGCCGCGCTTGGCAGTCACGACGATCCGCAGTCCGTTGCGGCGATCGGTCAGATCCGACATATCGGCTACGCCGGACAGTTCACCCGACTCCACCAGGACACGAATCCGTTCCTGCACAGTGTTGCTGGCCACGCCCGGCGGCAGCTCGGTGATGACGCAGTTCTTTCCGTCGACCGACACCGTGCCGCGCACCGTGAAGGCCCCCCGGCCGGTGGTGAGGTACTCGCGCAGGCCGGACTCGCCGACCACCGTCGCGCCGCAGCCCCAGTCCGGGCCCGGAATGAGCTTGACGAGACGGTCGTCGGTCATGTTGGGGGTCTTCAGCAGGGCCCGGCAGGCGGCCATGACCTCCCGCGGATTGTGGGCCGGCACCTTGGTGGCCCACCCCTCGGCGATTCCCACCGCGCCGTTGCACAACAGCACCGGCCACTGGGCCGGCAGCACCGTCGGCTCGGTCCACTCCCCGTCGAAGGTCGTCACCATGGGCACCGCGTGACTGTCGAGCTCGGCGGTCAACGCCGCGCCGGGTGCGGACAGCCGCATCTCGGTGTACCGGTCGGCGGCGGGGATATCGCCCTGGATGCGCGGGAACGCCCCTTGGCCATCAATGACTTTCACGCGCTGGAAGTCGGCGGCCATCAGCGCGGCCGCACCGTACATCGACGCACCGCCGTGCGGATGCAGGTTACCGGTGACCGCTGAGCAGACCTTCGAGGATTTCTGCGGCTTGTTGCCGGGCAGCAGCTTCGATTCGTGCATCTGGTAGAGCAGACGGCGCTGCCCCGGTTTGAGCCCGTCGTACGCCGACGGGATGGCGCGGTCGCTGACGCTGTACAGCGCGAACGTCAGCTGGTAGCGGTTCCAGTAGTCGTCAGCGCTCTGGTCGAGGACGAGGTCCGGGTTCTGCTCAGGAACGTCGAGGGTGGCCGTCACGAGGGTCTCCTAGTCCAAGTCCAGCGCCAAGGTGTCGACGCGGGAGGCCACGTCGGCCATCCACGTACGCCGGCCCTCGGGCGGTCCGCCGAACAGCGTGTGGTGCAGCTTGTTCTCGGCGTCATCGGGATGTACGCGAATCACCGTGCGCCGCTGTGGATCCAGTACGGTGTTCCAGAAGTCGTCGGCATCCATCTCGCCGAGGCCCTTGTTGCGCTGCACCTCGACCCGGCCTTTCGAGGTGGCTTTCATCTTGGCGACGGCGGCGTCGCGCTCGGACTCGTCCTGGCAGTAGATCCGCTCGCTGGCGGTCTTGACCACGAACAGCGGCGGTAGTGTCACGTACACCATTCCGGCTTCCACGAGCGGGCGGTAGAAGTCGAGGAACATCGAGATCAGGCTGGAGTTGATGTTGCCGCCGTCGGGGTCGGCGTCGGAGGCGAACAGTATCCGGTCGTAGCGGCACAGCTCCGGGTCGCAGCTGTCCCGGACGCCGCAGCCGAGGATGCGTTCGATCGAATCGAACTCGTCTTTGACCCGTGCTTTGCTCAGGGCGAACCCATAGACGTTGGGCGGCTTGCCCTTCAGTGGGAACGCCGCCTGGAAGGTGGCATCGCGCGCCGCCTTGATGGTGCCCAGCGCGGAATCGCCCTCACACAGGAACAATTCGGCGCCCGAGCCGCGCCCGGTCTCCCGGCTGGGCAGCAGCTTGGGTGGCAGCGACAGGTTCGTGCCCAGTCCCTTGGCCTTCGAGGCGGCGCGCGACCGCGCCTTGGCCCCTTCCGCGCTGCGCCGCGCCCGGGCTGACTCCAGCGCCAGCTTGGTCCACAGCGACACCGTGTCGCCGTTGGCGGGGTTCGCCGCCCAGATGGTGACGCTGCGCGCCACATCCGGTGCCATCGCCACGTTCAGCGAGCGCGACGACACCGCGGTCTTGGCCTGCGAATCCCAGGCGACGTCCGGTGCGCGGGTGTCCACGGCGAGAGCGGTGACCGCGGCGAAATCCTGCGCTTCCGGGCCTTCTTCGCCCTTCGCCAGGCCCAGATCCCGCATCCGGGACGCGCGATCGGCGAGCGCCTCGGACAGCCCTTTGATCGCCGCCGTCAGATGGGATCCGCCTCCTGGGGTGCGCACGGTGTTGCAGAACGCGGCCACGGTCGGCGGTTCGGCCGGGCCGGCGGTCAGCGACCAGCGGAACGGGGTGGGTCCGCGTCCGGTGGTGTACTCGCCGTGACCCTCCACGACAGCGCGGATGCCCGGCGGGGGAGTGCCCGCGGCGGTGCACATGAGGTCCAGCAGTGTCTCGGTGCCCCACGGGCCGGTGAACGGTTCGAGCAGCGGCGGTGGCACCTCGCCGGGCCAACCCTCGTCGACGACGACCAGGTGCACGCCGGGGGACATCCGGGCTGCGGCGTGCGCCCGTAGGAGCACCTCGCCGATGTCCACGCTGGTATCCGGAACGACGGCCGGGTCGAACAGGATGCGGACAGTGGTGCCGTGCAGGTCCGGCTTCCGATTGCCGGTGCCGCGGAGTTTCTGCGTGTCGGCGCGGGTGAACGGGGCATCCGGATCGAATTCGGTGCCCTCGAAAACGCCGGGATAGCCGCGGCCGAAGCTCTGCCGGTAGGTCTTGCCGGCCCGGCGCACCGTGACGTCGGTACGTGCAGAGATGAACACCGCTGCCGCAGCGCCGATTCCGTTCAGTCCGGCACCCGTGCTGACAGCATCGGTATGGGCGGAGAACTTGCCGCCGGCCCGTGCGGTCCCCAGCGTCTTGACGATTCCGTTCTTCCCGTTCACCGGGTCGGAGTCGACGGGCAGGCCCCGGCCGTCGTCGGCGACGCTGACAGATCCGTCGGCGTGCAGGGTGATCGTCACGTAGGCGCCGCCGTGACGGGGATCGGCGACTTCCTCGATGGCGTTGTCGACCAGTTCACGCAGCGCGGTGTTGAGCACGTCGAGTCCCAGGTTCACTGCCGGCCGCAGGCGCGTGTGCTGGACATCATCGAGTTCGGTGATGTCTGCGGCGGTGTAACTCAACTGCCAATCCTTTTCATCGTTGCCGGGGTGCCGCAGGAATCGTAGACGCCGGGACCGACATCTTCGGGGAACCCGCAGGTCGTACACAATGGGTCGGGTGGACGGCGGGACGGGAACAGGCTCAGACAAGCCCGACCCGTACATCCGCGTCTACGCATCTCGCGTGCACAACCTGAAAACCGTGGACGTCACCGCCCCGCGCGACTCCTTCGTCGCGTTCACCGGTGTCTCCGGCTCCGGCAAATCGTCGTTGGCGTTCGGCACCATCTATGCCGAGGCCCAACGCCGCTACTTCGAGTCGGTGGCGCCCTATGCCCGCCGGTTGCTGTTACCGCAGGACGCCCCGAAGGTCGACGACATCACCGGGCTGCCGCCGGCAGTGGCGCTGCAGCAGCGCCGGGGCACCGCCACGTCGCGATCGACGGTCGGTACCGTCACCACGCTGTCGAATCTGCTGCGCATGTTGTTCTCGCGCGCCGGAACCTTTCCGCCCGGGGCCATGGAGCGGCTCGACTCCGATGCGTTCTCGCCGAACACCACGATCGGCGCGTGTCCGGAGTGCCACGGTCTCGGCCGCATCCACGAGGTGACCGAACAGACGCTGGTTCCCGACCCCACGCTGTCCATCCGCGACGGTGCGGTGGCGGCCTGGCCGGGGGCCTGGCAGGGGCAGAACCTACGTGACATCCTCATTACGCTCGGCTATGACATCGACAGGCCCTGGCGCAAATTGCCCAAGCGGGAACGTAATTGGATCTTGTTCACCGAGGACCAGCCCACCGTCGAGATCGATCCGAGTCAGCATCCGGTCACCGCGGACTACTACTACTACAACGGGACCTTCTCCAGCGCCGAGCGTCACGTCCGCCACACGCTCGCCAACTCCCAGAGTGCCGCCATGCGACGCCGGGTCCTGCAGTTCGTGCACAGCACCGACTGTCCGGTCTGCGGCGGCTCCGGGCTGCGGCCCGAAGCGCTGGCCGTGACTTTCGCCGGCCGCACCATCGCCGAGCTGGTCTCGCTGCCACTGACGGTGCTCGCCGACGTGCTGGCACCGGCGGCAGCCAGGACGGAGTTCGCGGCAGCCTACGAATCCACCGAGTCCGGTGAATACACCGAAGTGGCGACCATGATCGCCGCCGACCTGGTGACCCGGATCGCCGTGCTCGTCGATCTGGGGCTCGGCTATCTGAGCCTGCACCGCCGCACGCCGACGGTGTCGCCGGGGGAACTGCAGCGCCTACGCCTGGCCACCCAGCTGCGGGCTGGGCTGTTCGGTGTTCTGTACGTGCTCGACGAGCCGTCAGCCGGGCTACATCCCGCTGACGCCGAACCGCTGCTCGAGGTGTTGGACAGGCTCCGGCGTGCCGGGAATTCACTGTTCGTGGTCGAGCACGACATGGACGTGGTGCGCCGCGCCGACTGGATCGTCGACGTGGGCCCGGGCGCCGGCGAGCTCGGCGGAGAGGTCCTCTACAGCGGGCCGGTGGCCGGCCTCGCAAAGATCGAACCGTCGGTCACCCGGCGATTCCTGTTCGCCGACGGACGGTCGACCCGACGATCCATCCGCACACCCACCGGCGTTATGCGGTTGCGCGGCATCACCTTCCACAATCTGAACGGGGTCGACGTCGACATCCCCCTCGGCTCGTTCGTGGCAGTCACCGGCGTATCAGGGTCGGGGAAGTCGACCCTGGTTTGCACAGTGCTCGGCGATGTGATGGCCAGGCAGCTCGGTAGATCCGTGGTGCCTGCCGACGACGCCCCCGACGGTGATGCCGAACTGCTGGACATCGACGTCGACTCCAGTGTGGGCGTGACCGTCGACGGCGCCGAGCTGATCGATCGCCTGGTCACCGTGGACCAGCGACCGATCGGACGTACTCCGCGGTCGAATCTGGCGACCTATACCGGCCTTTTCGACGCCGTCCGCAAAGCGTTCGCCGACACCGCGGCAGCGCGCCGGCGTGGCTGGAGCGCGGGGCGCTTCTCGTTCAACGTCGCCGAGGGACGCTGCGCCACGTGCCAGGGTGAGGGGTTCGTCGCGGTCGAGTTGTTGTTTCTGCCCGGCACCTACGCAACCTGTCCGGCGTGTGGCGGGGCCCGGTACTCCGAGGAGACCCTCGAGATCACCTACCGGGGCCGAACCGTCGCCGACGTGCTGGCGCAAACCGTCGACGAGGCCGCCGACTTCCTGCGCGATCTCCCCGGCGCGGCGAGGAGTTTGGTCACTCTGCGTGACGTCGGGCTCGGATACCTGCGGCTGGGGCAGCCGGCGACCGAGCTGTCCGGTGGTGAGGCGCAACGTATCAAGCTGGCCACCGAGTTGCAGCGCGCCAAACGCGGTCACACCCTCTATGTGCTCGACGAGCCCACCACTGGGTTGCATCCGGCTGACGTCGAACTGCTGGAACGCCAACTGCACCGCCTGGTCGACGCTGGTAACACCGTGGTGGTGGCCGAACACGACATGTCGGTGGTGGCGGGGGCGGACCACGTCATCGACCTCGGACCCGGCGGAGGTGACGACGGCGGCACCGTGGTGGCGGCCGGTGCACCGGCCGTGGTCGCGGCCGACACCGTCAGCCGCACGGCGCCCTACCTTGCTCCGCATCTCGCCTGAAGCAGCGGATAATGCAGAGCAACAATCGTCTCGTAGACCTGCGGTAAACCCCGGAGGCAGCGAGAATCGCTATTCACATCGTCGCGGTGGTGAGATAGCGTCGCGGTCAGTGCCCTGCATCCCTGGCGATTGGACCGCTTCATGACGGTGACCGGAGAACGTCCAGAAATTCTGCTCGAGGACGTCGATTTCAATCGACGGCATCATCCCGATCGACCGTTGCGGCCCATCCCGCCGGGCCGTGACCAGTTCGCCGCCCAATGGCGTCACATGCGCGAGTTCATCTTCGGCGGCTGGATCGACATCGACGCAGAGGTTGCACCCAACGACATCACGCGCCTGCGTGACGACTACTTCTGGCAGGCCGACGAGTACATGATCGGTGCAGTCGACGCATTCGAGCGCCTCGGATACGAGCAGGGCCGGGCCATGTTCGAGCAGGCACTGACCCAGGGCATCGAGACGCTGGACGATCCCCCGCACGAGTTCGTCGAGCTCTTCGAGCATCTGGACCAGCTGCCTGGCCAGTTCGACCTCGCAGCCGCCGAACGAGGCCGGATGCTGGCGATCTCGAGCACCTGGGCGGCCACCACCATCATCCAGGGATGGGCGTTCTACGAGACCGCGATGACCGGCGACATCTCGGCGGCCACCGGTGCCACCGGTCGTTTCGCCGACGACGGCCCGCGCCGCTTCATCGAGACCGCGCGGGTATTCGCCGAATTCACGTTGCCGGACATCTTCGATCGGCGCTCGGATGCGTTCCAGGACGTGGTGCGGGTGAGGTTGATGCACGCGTTGGTCAGTCGAGGGTTACGGCGCGCGTGGGGCGACGACGTCTATCTGAAGTTCGGGGAGCCCATTCCCATGACATCGCTACTGGGCTTCGGCAGTGGGATGCTGCTCGGCCGTCTCGTCGACCATGCGTTCGGGCGAAAGCTGACGGATGAACAGCTCGAGGATCTCGCTGAATACTCGTCGTACTCCGGGCGGCTGTGGGGTGCGCCCGAGCGCCTCCACTCCGCCGACGGCGTGGAGTTGATCAAGTCGTTGAACTACGTCCTGGCCCGGGGTGGCAACCCGTCGCCGTGGCGTGCCCAACTCGTCGACGCCATCGCGGGTCCCGCCCACATCGTCACCCTGACCGAGACTCTTCCCGGCTGGGCCAGGAAGTTGGTGGCCCGCTACGCCAACCAGATCACGGCGAGCATTGCACTCACCCCGGCAGGCGTCGTCTTCGGGTACCAGCAGATCGAGGCGATGATCGCCGGCACGCTGTTCGAACCGCTCGGCTACAACTTCGAGCGCCGGGTACGGATCTTCGAGAACCTCACCAGACTCAACGTCGCCATCGCGATGGTGGCGGACAGGTTGCCGTGGTCCAATCCGATCCGTGAGCGCAGGAATGCCAGCGGGGCGGCCGCGCGCGAGCGGATCGCCATGCTGAGCAAGATCGCCCGTGAACGGCACATCCAGCTGACCTTCAGCCACCACGACCGTTCGACAGCGGGTGAGGGCTTCACCGGCTAGGGATGGAGATTCCACTGGCCGCAATCCTGGGCCAGAACGTCGTTGACATCGACTTCGTATCCGCCGACCAGCGGGCCGGGGTTCGACTTCGTGGCCACGATGCGTTGGTAGAGAACGGCATTGGGATGGACCCGTTTGCCGGACCACGCCCGCGTCTGCCACGCCCACACGCGTCCGGGCGTGCGGGAGTTCCCGATCACGCCATCGACGGCAGCCCAATGGCACACGTCGATGCCGCCGTAGACGCCGGTGCGCTGCACGCCGAGTACGGAGTTGATCCCGCGGAACCACTGCAGAGCAACCGTTTGCCAGGTTTCCCGACTGATGTCTTCGTCGATCGAGAAGAAGATCGGTGCGCTACGACCGCCGCCGGCCGCCGTGTGGAGCTGCCAGGCGGCCCGGGCGTCCGCGACGCCACCGGCGTACCCGCGCGTGAAGTCCGACGGTGCGCTGCCCCCCGGCTTTCCGTACTGGTAATTGCTGACGATCACCAGCCCCGCTCGGGTCAGCGACTCGGCGTACGGCCGGGTGATCGGCTTGGCCCCGAAGTTTGTGCCCGGACGCGACATCGAGACGTAATTGACCACTCCCGAGTAGCCCGCCGCCCGGATGTGCTCCGCAGGGATCTGGTGCGCAGCGAAGTCGATCAGCATGGGCGTGGCGGCCGCCGCCGGGGGACTGCCGATGGCCGTTGATGCGGCACCAAGCCCAGCCAGCGCCGACGCTGCAGCGGCGTAGCGCAGCGCATCGCGGCGGGAAACCGGTGCCGACCGCCGGAGGTTGAACGTCTGCGGCGGGCCTGGCACGGCCGGATGTTAACAACGGGGCGGATGTGATCGGAGTAGCCTCGCCGGGCGTCGCATCGGCGAGGGGAGATTCGGGTTCCGACGACGCTAAGACGCCACGTCGTTGCTCTGCAGCGGCGGGCGCATGGCGGACGTGACGAGGTGGCGGCGTAACCGGCCGTTCGACTGCCGAAAGAGGCAGTTCATCGCCGCAACGGTGCCACGGACGTCGTCGCGGGCGGTGAGGTATGTCCAGCGGTGCGCTTCCGGTAGCGCGAAGAACTGCTCGAAGAACCCCGGAACGTCGGCCGGAGGCATCCGGAGCAGCGCCTCCAGACCGATCCGCCGAATGCGGTGGACCATCCGCGCCTCGCGTGGCCACACCGTCGTCTGAGCTGCTGTCAGCGCCCGGCCCGGGTCTCCCGGCAGGTACGCGGCGAGCGCGGCGGCCACCTGAGGGGCCAGTCGCAGGGAAGCGGCCAGACTGAAGCCGGTCGCTGGGTGGATCAGCGGTGCGGCCGCACCGAAACCGAGCACGCCGGGTCCACGGTGCCGCGGATGATCCACGCGGAACGAGACCTTCTCGCTTCGCGCGTCATCGGGCGGTTCGACGCCATGCCGGGCGAGCCGGTTGCTTAGACGCCGGCGCAGCGTCGACAGTGGCAGTGCGGGGCGGCGCGTCAGCGACGTCTCTTCCACGAGCACCTGGCCACCGCCGAGCGGAACCACGTAGAGGAACGTCGGCCAGCCGGTCTCGCCGTGATCGGTGCGCCAATCCATGAACAGTGCGTCACCGGAGGAGATCAGCGGCGCGGCCGCTTCTTCGTCGATGACCAATCCGTACGCAGTCTGCGCCGCGGGGGCACGGCGTGACGGCGTGGGGTCCAGCGGGCGCGCCCCGCCGCCCGCGTCGACGACGACCGATGCCCGCAGATGCGAGCCGTCGGCCAGGGCGACGAGGCCGATCTCCGGCGACCCGACCGCACGCCCGGTGTAGAGCTGGACCCCCGCCAGCCGGTCGACGAGGTGGGCACGGAGCGCAGGCACGTCGAGTACGGCGTATTCCCAACCCAATTGGTGTTCGGTCAGCGCGATCACCCGGCCGGCGGCACGGGCCGCGACGACGGAATCTGGCAGGTCGGCCGGCAGCTCTCGACTCCACATTCCGTAGGTCGCCGTCCATGGCCTATGCGGGGCCGGATCCAACAACCCGGTCGTCAGACCGAGCCGCCCACACGCCCCCGCCAGCGCCAACCCCGCGGGGCCGCCGCCGACCACCAGCACGTCCATGCGTCCCATCGTGCCCTGAAGCTCGCGCCGGGACGTCAGCCGCGAGTGGTGGCGGCGTCCACTGACATCGACTTGTATCTTGATAGTCACTATCATTGTCGGTACGTTCGCCTGATGGGAAGCCTCGACGGCAAGGTCGCACTCATCACGGGTGCCGGCCAGGGCGTCGGCCGCGGCATCGCTCTGGCGATGGCGAGGGAGGGTGCGGCGGTCGCCGTCGTCGACCGCAACGGCGAAACGGCAGCGGCCACGGTGGCTCTCATCGAGGAGTTCGGGGGCCGTGCGGTCTCCCGGATCTGTGACGTGAGCAAGTCCGACGAGGTCAACACCTGCGTGGCCGCGGTCGTCGAAGGTCTGGGCACGGTCGACATCCTGGTGAACAACGCGGTCGACGCGAGGGTCGGCATCCCGCTGCAAGACCTCGACGACGAGCAGTTCCTCATCTCGTTCGGCAGTGGGCCGTTCGCATCCTTCTACTTCATGCGGGCGTGCTTTCCCTATCTGAAGGATGGCGGGCGCGTCATCAATCTGCGGTCGGGCACCGAGATTCAATCGATGGTGGGGTACGGCGCCTACGTCGCCGCCAAGGCTGCGGTCGGTGGTCTGACTCGCGCGGCAGCTCGTGAATGGGGGCGCAAGGGCATCACGGTCAACGCGCTCGTCCCCTTTGCGCTCAGCCCGAGTGCCGAGGCGGACTTGGCGGGAAAGCCCGGGAGGCTCGAAGCGGTCTATCGGCAGTTGTCGATTCCGCGGTCGGCCGATCCCGAGGCCGATGTGGGACGCGCCGCAGTCTTCCTCGCCGGGCCGGACGCCTCGTTCATCACCGGCTGCACCGTGACCGTCGACGGCGGCGGGTCGTTCTTCGCGTAGGGCACACCCTCGCGTCGATCCGAAAAACCCAGGGAGAACGAATGGCGGAGTTCAACGAGCGCGAGCAGGAGGCGCTGGAGTCCTACCGACGGTACGTCGCCCAGCGCGAGCGATGCGTCGCAGGCGAAGCAGCGTGGTCGACGATCGGCCAGTGGTTCACCGAAGACGCGGTCTTCATCGACCCGGCCTGGGGCAGGGTGCAGGGTCGCGAAGAGATCGCTCGGTTCTTCGACCACTCGATGGTCGGATTCGCCGGATGGAGCTTCCCGGAGGAATGGACCATGGTCGACGGCGACCGACTCGTCACCTTCTGGTGGAATCGGGTGCCGGGCACCCGTGCGGACGGTGCGCCGTATCAGGCGCCGGCGTTCTCGTTGCTCCACTACGCGGGCGACGGCCTGTTCGATTACGAACTCGACCTGATGAACATCGCCGAGGTCGGTGACCTACTGGTCGAATCCGGGTGGATGCCTGAGGCGAACATGCCCGTCCCGGGTCCCCACCCCGACCGCAACATCACCCCACCGCGTCTGTCGTCCCCCTGACCGTGCGCTGCGCCCCACCCGGCCGGTGGTGCGATCGACTTTTACATTGACAGTCACTCTCACCCGCGACTTGAATGAGTCCATGGCGATTCGAGTGGTGCAGTGGGCGACAGGCGGCGTGGGCCGAGCGGCGATCGAGGGTGTGCTCGCGCATCCCGAACTCGAGTTGGTGGGCACGTGGGTGCACTCAGAGAGCAAGCACGGCAGGGATGTCGGCGAGCTCGTGGGCGGCGACCCGATCGGCGTCACCGCGACCACCAGTATGGACGACATCCTCGCCCTCGATGCCGACTGCGTGGTCTACAGCCCGCTGCTGCCCAACGAGGACGAGGTGGTCGCACTCCTGCGGTCGGGCAAGAACGTCGTCACGCCAGTGGGGTGGGTCTACCCCGATCTCGAGAACTGCGCGGCCATCCTCGATGCCTGCGCCGAGGGCCGAAGCACACTGCACGGCACGGGCATTCACCCGGGCGGCATCACCGAGCGGTTCCCGCTGATGGTCTCGGCGTTGACGGCCGGGGTCACGCACGTGCGGTCAGAGGAGTTCAGCGATATCCGCACCTACAACGCGCCCGATGTCGTGCGTCACATCATGGGGTTCGGCGTATCGCCCGAGGAGGCGATGGCCGGACCGATCGTGGACCTGTTGGCCGCGGGCTTCAAGGCATCGGTGCGCATGATCGTCGCGGAAGTGGGTTTCGACATAGATCCCGAACTCGAATCGCTGCAGGAGGTCGCGGTCGCCACCGCGCCCATCGAGGCACCGGTGGGCGTGATCCAACCGGGGCAGGTCGCCGCGCGGAAGTTCCACTGGCGCGCGCTCGTGGACGGGACACCGGTCGTCACCGCGAGCGTCAACTGGTTCATGGGTGAAGAACACTTCGACCCGGCGTGGAGCTTCGGTCCGCAGGGCGAGCGGTTCGAGGTCGAGATCAGTGGCGACCCGGACGTGCTGCTCACGTTCAAGGGTCTGCAGCCCGATTCCATCGAGGAGGGGCTGGTCCGCAACCCCGGCATCGTGGTCACAGCCAACCACTGCGTCAGCGCCATCCCGTACGTCGTCGCCGCCGAACCCGGCATCAAGACCTACCTCGACCTGCCGTTGTTGGCCGGTCGCGCAGCTCCCCAGTTCGGATCGGGTCGGGCGAAGTGATCCTCGACGAGTTCCGGCTCGAGGACCGTGTCGCAGTCGTCACCGGCGCCGGCCAGGGAATCGGCCGCGGCATCGCCCTGGGCCTGGCTGAGGCTGGAGCGACCGTCGTGGTGGGGGCGCGCACCAAGGCCGATCTCGACGACGTCGTCTGCCGCGTCGAGGAGGCCGGTGGCAGAGCCCTCGCCGTCGTCACCGACGTACTCGTCGACGATGCACGACGGCGGCTCATCGACTCTGCGGTCGAGTATTTCGGTCGTCTCGACGTGCTCGTCAACAATGCCGGTGGCACCGGGCCTCGACCGGCGATGACGACCTCGGAGCGGTTTTTCGACATGGCGATGAAGTTCAACGTCACCGCGCCGTTCCTGATGAGTCAGCTCGCCGCTCAGGCGATGGTGGACACCGCGGGCAGCGGATCGATCGTCAACATCTCGTCGCGATCCTCTGACATGGTGCTGAGTTCGTTCGCCGCGTACGGCGCGGGCAAGGCCGCGCTCAATCAGATGACCCGCAACCTGGCGGGCGAGTTCGCACCATTGGTCCGCGTGAACGCGATCGTCGTCGGCGGCGTCGCGACCCAGGGTCTCGAGGTCGTTCTCACCAACGACGAGTTGCGCGCTCAGTTCGAGGCCAACACCCCGATGGGCCGGCCGGGAACACCGAAGGACATCGCCTGCGCCGCACTCTATCTGGCCTCCGCTGCGTCGTCGTGGGTCACGGGAAAGTTGCTTCACGTCGACGGCGGATGCGAACGACCGGCCATGGATGTACCGGTACCGCGGTTGCGCCCGAGCCGGTGACGCGGATCGGCCGCCGACCGACGGTTCTCGTCGCCGGACTGGGTGACAGCGGAATCCTCACCGCGATCCGTCTCGCCCGGCACGTCGGTGTCGTCGGAATCTCGGCCAAACCCGAGCTGGTGAGCGGGCAGGAGTTGGGGGTGCGGTTGGCGCGGCCGGATGACTGGGCTCGCGACAACCGTGTCGCCTTCGCTCGCTACCGACGGCTCGACGCCGTACGGCGGGTGCATGGGGTGCTCACCGGCGTCGATCTCGATGCGCGCGCGGTCACTGTCCGACTCGCTGACGGCAGCCTTGGTGTCGAGCCCTACGACGTCCTGGTGATCTCAACCGGCGTGACGAACGGATTCTGGCGCACGCCGGACCTTCAATCGGTCGAGGAGATCGACGCCGAGGTCCGCTCGCGACACGAGGTCGTTGCCGCGGCGGGCTCGGTGGCAGTGATCGGCGGGGGCGCGGCGGCGGTCAGCGCCGCAGCGAATCTCAGAATTCGATGGCCCCACAAGAAGATCGACCTGTACTTTCCGGGCCATCGAGCCGTCCCCCAGCACCATCCGCGCGCCTGGGAACAGGTGCGCAGCCGGCTCGTCGTCCTCGGCGTCGGCCTCCACCCGGAGCATCGCGCAGTCGTGCCAGAGGGGTTCGCCTGCGACGAGATCACCCATGAGCCGGTCCAGTGGAGCACCGGGCAGCAGGCGGTGCAGGCCGACGCAGTCGTGTGGGCCATCGGTCGGGTCCGGCCCAACACCGGCTGGCTGCCGGACTCACTGCTGGATGACAACGGCTTCGTGGAGGTGCGGAGCACCCTGCAGACCTACGCTCGCCCAGAGGTTTTCGCCATCGGGGACGTCGCCGCCACCGACCCGCTCCGGTCTTCTGCCCGTAACCGGGCAGATGGTCTGCTCGCCAAAAACATTCGCGCCCATCTGGCCGGCCGGCCGCTCGGGCACTACCGAGCCTCCCGCTCCCGGTGGGGGTCTGTGCTCGGCGTCCAGGACGACGGCCTGCTGTTCTTCGCTCCGGATGGGCGCACGATCCGGATCCCGGCGTGGGTCATCCATCGGGTACTGCTGCCGTGGGTCGTCAGGCGTGGGATCTACCGCGGAGTTCGCGAAGCCTGAAACGGCAGACGGCGTCAGGCATCACATGGTTGACGTCCGACGTCGCGCGGGCGACACCGGTGCGGCCAGCCCATGGATGACCAGCTCAAGGGCCCGGTCGGTGAGGGCGTGCAGAGATTCGCTCTGGTCATAGGTGAGCCACCATTCGTAGGCGTACTCGACCGCGGCGACAGCCGCACGCACGAGGACACCGGCGCGGATGTCCGCACCCGCGTCGGCATTGTCGAGACGGCGTGCGACTGCGCTGATGAGTTCGTCGCAGTCCTCCCGATTCAGCACCGAGGCCCGCCGCAACTCTGCCGGCGCGGATGCCATTGCCCGGCGCCACAGCTCGAGTGTCTCGTCGTCGTCCACGAACTGCGCGGTGCGAGCGAGGATGGCCGCTGCGATCGATTCTGTGATGGCCTCGGTCGCCGGGCGCGCGTGGAAGTTGGCCACGATCTTTGCTCGACCGCGGTGCGCGGCGCCGAGCAGGAGGTACTCCTTGCTCGGTACGTGCCGGAAGAACGTACTCGGCGAAATGCCGACCTGTTCTGCGATCGCTTCCGTGGTGACGTTGTCGTAACCGTGCGCAGCGAACAACCGCAGGGCCGCTTGCTGGATTTCGGTGCGCAGCGCGATGCGCTGACGTTCGCGAAGCGGGAGCGGCGCGTCGCCTTCGTCATGATCAGACTGCTGGTGGTCGGCAGGCACGCTCAGCAGTCTTCAGATCATGCGACTCACAGTCAATCTCAGGGTGACTCTCGCATTGACGGCCGATGGCGACGGCAGGTCGTCAGTTCTCCATCGTGATCACGGCGCGGCCATGGATTTCGCCACGCGCCAAGGCGTCGAAGGCATCGCGGGCGGAATCGAGGGCATAGGTCCGGGTGACCATGTCGTCGACGGAGAAGACTCCGTCGGCCGCGAGGTCGATCACCGCAGGCAGATCGGCACGGGTTCGGCCGCCGAACGAGCCCATCACTTTGAGGCCCCGCCGGACAAGCGGGGTGATCTCCACGTTGGCTGTCGACGCACCGGCTGCGATCCCCACCGCCACCATCCGGCCGCCGTCGGCGAGCATCTTCACCGCGGCCTCGAATGTCTCCTGCCGCCCGAGGACCTCGAACGCAACGTCGACGCCGGCGCCCCCGGTCAGCTCGCGCACGGCGGCTACCGTGTCGGTCGACGACGAATTGACCGCGTGATTCGCGCCGAGTTCGAGTGCTGCCGCGAGCTTCTCGTCACTGATGTCGACCGCGATGACCTTCCCGGCACCCGCGGCGCGGGCCAGCTGTACGATGCTGGACCCCACCCCTCCGATCGCCACCACGGCGACTGTCTCGTCGGGCTGGAGCGCCGCGGTCTGGTGGACCGCGCCGTAGGCGGTGAACGCTGCGCAGCCGAGGATCGCGGCGGCAACCACGGGCACCTCGCCGCGCAGCGGGGCCAGGGCGTTGATCGGCACCACCGAGTACTCCGCCAGCCCACCCATCGAGTACATCGACAACGGGGAGCCGTCCTGTCGGTACAGCCGGGTGGTGCCGTCGTACAGCGTGCCCTTGAGTCTGTTCTGCGCGAAGAACGGAAGGCACATGTCGTCGCGTCCACGCAGACACTGGCGGCACTCACCGCACGGCATGATGAACGCCCCGACCACCGTGGCCCCGACGTCGACGCCGCGCACCGGCGGCGTGTCCGGTCCAAGGGCGACGACAGTTCCGGAGATCTCGTGCCCGAGCACGGCGGGGGACGGGAATGCCACCTCACCCTTCATCACGTGCAGGTCGGTGTGGCAGACCCCGCATGACGTCACCCGCACGAGCACCTCGCCTCGCTGTGGCTGGGGCACCCGAATCTGTTCGATCCTCAAGTCCTCACCCGTGCCGGGCCAGACGATCGCTCGCATGGTGTCGGTCATCTCGACTCCTGTCTTCCGCGGGTGTCTCGCTCGGCGGAGTGGTCCGGCCCGCGGTAGCTGGGAAAAGCGTAGATCGCCGCCGGCCAGGACGGGCCCGAACCAGCCATAGCGCCCTGATCCGCCCGATCAGCACATCGGGGACTGAAGGCGGTGTCCGGCGGGGCCACGCACCGCGGCGCCTGACCCTGCGCTAACGGCGCTGCGACAACCGCCGATAGGTCGGACATGACTGCCTTTCGTGCCGCCGGTGTGCTGACATGACCGTCACCCCGTAACCCATGATCCAAGCGATCACGCTGCGCGACGGGCGCCGTCTGGCATACCGCGCGTACGGTCCCTCCGATGGCGTTCCGACGGTGTTCCTACCGGGCGCAGGTTGCGGCCGGCTGATGTGGTTCGGGGACGGCGAACTACTGGCCGAGCGGGGAGTGCGCCTGCTCTCGCTGGATCGGCCCGGTCTCGGTGCGTCCACCCTTGATCCCGGCAAGACGTTCGAGACCGTGGCTGCCGATGTCGCCGAGCTGGTCGACACGCTGGTCGGTGAGCCGGCGGTGGTGGTCGCCAACTCGCAGGGTGCGCCCTTCGGTCTCGGGGTCGCTGCTCGCACACGCGCGCGCGGCCTCGTCCTGGTGTCGCCGATCGACGACGTGGGCCATCCTCCGGTCACCGCGATGCTGCCCGAGAGCTACCGCGCTGTCGTGGCGGCGGCCATCGCCGACCCGGAGGGAGCGCAACGGCGGCTCACCGACTTCACCGCCGAGACGCTGTATGACATGGTCACCACCGGATACCCGCGCTCCGATGCCGCGGTATACGAGTGCGCGGAGTTTCGTGCGCAGTTCAAGGCTGCGCTGCAGGACGCGTTCGCCTCCGGTGCTGCGGGCTACGCGCGCGACACCGTCATCGCCATGCGGCCGTGGCCCTCCGACCTGTTCGATCCCGGCGTACCGGTGAGGATCCTCTTCGGGCGGGATGATTCCGTGCACAGTCCCGACCTGGGGGCGCAGCTGACGTCGCGTATCCGAGGCGCCTCACGCGACGTGGTGGACGGCGTGGGCGGGTCTCTGTTGTGGTCACACCCGGGGCTGGTGCTCGACACCGCACTGGCTCTCGCCGGTCGGGGGAACTAGGAAGCCGCGGCGCGCGCGGTCCACTCGGAGGTCCGCTCCCGCTTCGCCTCGGCGAGTGCCCTGCGGGTGGCGTCCGCGTCGAAGTCCTTGCCGTACACGGGTGTTCCAGGTTGCTGGCGCCACGACTCGGAGATCGGGCCGGCATCGACCGGATCGAAGCCGAGTTGGTCGACGATGCCGTGGACGAGTTCACGGCCTGGGCCGGGCTCGCCGGCGACCGGCAGTGCGATGCGGTTGGGGGTGCCGCTGGGCGTCCCGCGCTCGAGCAGGTGCTTCCAGAAGATGCCGTTGAACACCTTGTACACCGGCGCACCGATCTGCTCGGCGACCCATTCGCTCTCGAGCTGGCCGTCCTCGATCGCCGCGATCTCACCGTCGCGCTGCTGCGGGTAATAGTTGTTGGTCTCGATCACGGGGGCGCCCGGCTTACGCGCGTCGACGATGCCGTCGACGAGGTCGGGAACGTTCTTCTGCGGAATGCTGATGACGACGAGATCCGCATCCGCGGCGGCGTCTTTGGCCCAGGCGGGTGTGGCACCGGTCTCGGCGGCGAGGTCGGCGAGTGTCTCGGGGGCACGCGAGTTGGCCACGGTCACGTCGTGTCCGAGTTCGGTTAGCCGACGCACCAGCGTGCCGCCGATATGACCTGCTCCGATGATTCCGATCTTCATGCCTGCCTCCGTGTCGTGGTCCCCGTGCTTGCGGGCAACGTCGGGTGCGTGACCGCTATTCCGACCGACCGACCGGCCGCCGCCGAACTTGGGATCGGTAGCCCCCGCACCCGAGCAGCCTTGCTGCCACACCGGCGAACCGTCGCCGGACCGAGTCAGGAGAGCACACATGAACCCCACCCGCTTCGGCGTCGCCCTCGCTGCTGCAGCCATCGCGGCTTCCGCACTGAGCGGTTGCTCGAAGGTGACCCAGATCCGGGATGTCGCGTCGACCGCGGCCGAGCAGGTCGTGGCGTCGCAGACGCAGCAGATCGTCGATGCCGTGTCGGCCGACCTGTTCACTGTCGAGGGTATCGACGCGGCCTATGCGGCCATCTCGAAGAAGGTCGGAGCCACGCCCATGCAGGCGGTCGAGGTGACGATCATTCCCGGCGTGCTGACCGTCCAGGCCGTCGACCCGAGCGCTCCGACCGAGCTCAACCAGTGGAGCTTCACCGCGGGCACGGTGGGGCCGTCGCGTCCCGTCGACTACGACGACGACACAGAGGCGTTGCGGCAGAACCTGTTCGCCGTTGACGAGGTCCCCGCCTCCGCGATCGTCTCGGCCGTCAACGGTGCCGTGGCGGCGAGCGGGGTAGAGGGTGGCGAGGTGCAGAGCGTGATTGTCAAGCGCAACCTGCCGTTCGACGACAACCTGATCATGTACATCAATGTCGAAGGGGAGCGCAGTAGCAAGCAGGTGCGCGCCGACGCCGCCGGACAGATCACCGACGTCGTCTAGGTGACACCGTCGGTCGTCAGAGAATGGACGCCGCGACGATGAGGCCGACCCCGAAGTGCGCGGCTACCACCACCAGCACTTCGGGGGTGTATCGCTCGGCGGCAAGCACGCCACCGATGTCGATGCCTGTGACGAGCTCGACGATGCGCACCGAGACCGCCTGCGCGACAATGCCCAACAGCCCGAAGACCAGGGTTCTGATGAGCCCGTCGAGCAGGTCACCCGATGAGGCGAAGATTGCCAACACGATGACGAACGACAGTGACACCAGGCCGGATGCGGCGATCGCGGCTGCGTTGGGGCGCCGCGCCTGCACGAGCGTCCGCAGCGGCCCCGGTGTCGTCCAGTCGAGCACGAAGAAGCCGAGCACGATCAGGGCGAGGCCGACGATGGCGTACAGCGCGATCGCGGCCACGCCGTGACCCAGGACGGACCAGTAATCTCCTTCGAGCGCAACGGTGGTCATGGTGCGGGTGGGTTCCTCTCGTTCACGACAGCGAAATTCGGTGGGGCACGAAGGCGGCGCCGTCGTCGGTCACCAGCCCGGACGTCTCCCGGATGCCCAGCCCGGCCGATTCGTCGCCGACGATCCAGGCGCCGAGCGCCGGACGCATGTCGTCGAATTGCGGGAGGGGATCGAACAGTTGATAGACGAACCCCTCCTCGCCGTAGACGCCGCCGGTCTGCGTCTCGTGACCGTCGGCAACGATGGTGACATTCGCACCCTCGCGACCGAGCTTGGGCTTGCGCACGAAGTCGACCAGCTCGTGCGGATCGTCGACGTACGCGGGCAACAGATTCGGGTGGCCGGGGTGCATCTCCCACAACACGGCCAGAATGGCCTTGTTGCTCAGCAGCGTCTTCCACAGTGGTTCGACCCACATCGTTTGCGGAAGCAGATCGACTGCATGACGGCCGAAGTCGTCGTCGATGAGCCATTCCCACGGGTACAGCTTGAAGATGGAGGCGATGGGGGCCTCCTCGAGGTCGACGAACCGGTTCAGGTCCTCGTCGTACCCGATGTCCTCGATCGCCAGACCCACGGTGCTGAGCCCCGCCTCGGCGGCGCACTCCTGGATGTAGGCCAGAGTGACGTTGTCCTCGCCGGTCGGATCGGCCGACGACCAGGTGAAGTGTGTCTCCGAGCCGGGGAGCAGGTCGCGAATCTCCGCCCACCGTGCGACCAGCCGCTCGTGGAGCGAATTCCACTGGTCGTCGGCGGGGAACACCGCCGTCTTCCAGTACCACTGCAGAATGGCTGCCTCGAGCAGCGAGGTCGGGGTATCGGCGTTGTACTCCAGCAGAACTGGCGGCCGACTTCCGTCATAGCGGAGGTCGAAGCGCCCGTAGAGGTGGGGATCGCGGCGCCGCCAGGATTTTTCGATGTGTTCCCACGACCATTCGGGTAGTCCGAAGTCGCGGTAGCGCTCGGTGAGCACGACCTGCTCGACGGCGTCGAGGCACATCGAGTGCAGCACCTCGACCGATGCTTCGATGGAGAGCACCTCGTCCATGTCGAAGACGTAGTGAACCGATTCGTCCCAGTAGGGTCGCTCCGCGCCCGCGGCGTCGCGTGCCGGGGTTCCGTAGCACATACCCTGCTCGCCGACGATGCGTTGCCAGTCGGCACGGGGGGCGTGGCGTTCTCGCCTCACCTCAACTACCCGAACTGACCGGGCCGCTGTGACTGCTCGAACCGAACCCACCGCGCGTGACGGAACCGGAACCCGCGCCGCCCCCGCGCGTGATGGACTGTCCGGCGGAGGTCCGGCCCGTGGCGCCTCTCGGCAGTTCGAGGGTGCCGCCCCGGGCTGTGCTGCCGATGCCGCCGTTGTTGCCGCCGTAGTAGTACCGGTAGGGCGAACCGGCGAAGATGAATATGCCGCCGGGGCCGACGCTGCCGGTCGAACAGTACTGTTCGGGCACCACCTCGTTGGTGCCGTCCCGAACGCACGTTGCCGACACCTCGTCGTCGTCGTTGAGAACGTGGTAGCCCAGTGCGACGACGCCCACCAGCCCCACCACCGCGACGGATCCCATCATGACTTTGCGTCGTGACGCCGTCCGGGCTTCCTGTCTGCGCGCCTGCTGCTCGGCGAACAGCGCGGCCGCCTCCCGGGCCTTCCGTGCCTTGTCGCGTTGGCGCGCCTCGGCGACTGTGGGCTGCCGCGGGCGGGTGGTGGCGGCGTCCTGCCGGCGGATCGACCCGGCGGATCGACGCTCGGCTGCCTCCTTGCCGTCGCGTTCGTCGTCGGTCTCGTCGTCGCGCACTTGCCCTCTACACCTGCCTCCCGGCCCTCCGGCTCAGCGAACTCTTCTCAAGCATAGAGAGGGCGCGTGGGACGTCCGCGGTGACAGCCGAGATTGTCGACGTACTCAGCGCGCGGGAGCGTTGCCGTCAGGGCGGCAGGCGAGGTCGATGAGGTGGGCGGCAGCGGTGCGCGCGTGCACCAGCGGGGAGGTGTCGTTGAGGGTGGTGGCCAGCGCGGTGGCGCCTTCGAAGAGCACCAGGAGCTGCTGGGCGAGCTGCCACGGATCGCCGGCGCCGGCGTCCGCGGCAACGGCCGTCAACACTTCGGTGAAGCGTTGTTTGTGGGCACGGACGATGTCGTCGACGGCGTCGTGTTCACCGGCGGTCTCGACCACGGCGTTGTGGAACGGGCAGCCGCGGAAACGCCGCACGGTGACGGCATCGAAGATCGCCAGCAGCCGCTCGCGTGGGGCGAGGTCGAGTCGCAGACGCCGCTCCATCGGGGAGCCGCCCTGTTCGGCAATGGAGTGTAGATAGGTTTCGATCAGCTCGTTCTTGCTGGCGAAATGCTGATAGAACGTGCGCTTGGAGACCTGGGCCTGTGCGATCAGGGCGTCGACCCCCGTCGCGTGGATGCCACGGCGGTAGAACAACTCCGAGGCCGCAGCGGTGATCCGCTCGCGCGCACCGCGGCCCTTCCTCCGCGTTCCCGGTGTACTCGCTGCCGGAGTGCTCACGATACTAAGCATACCGATCTGTCTCATTACGGCAATACGACGACCACCCGGTCAGCGGTGTAACGCCACGGCAGCGCAGATGCGCTGCGACACTGAGCTTTCACGTACCCCTATCGCCGGTGGAACGTCACGTCCGCGAAGTTCATCGCCACCATGGGCTCATCCCGCACGACATCGCCGCGGTCGCCGGTGCGGTAGGCGCGGCGGGTCAGCGCGACGGGGAATCCGTCGGCGACGGTGTAGTCGGTGAGGTGTTGGCGCGCGGCGAAGCCGCCGGCGATGTCGACGCGGTAGTCGTGGCGGCGTAGTAGACGCTGGGAGTCGAAGTAGAAGTGCTGCCGTCGGCTGTGGGCGGGCATGGCGGCGGGAAGCTCGGCGCCGATGCCGACCAGGACTTGCCCTTCATCCTCGACCGGTGACAGCGGGCGCAGATTCACCTGAGGTAGCGACAACATGAAGGGGCTGTTCAGGTAGCCCCATAGTGCGTAGCCACTGAAATACGCCCGCTGCAGCGCCGTCCACGGGGTGGTGAGGCTGTGCCCGACGAAACTGGCCCGCACATCATCGCCGGCGGCCACGACGGTGCCGTCGAGTTTCTCGATCGCGGTGCGACCGACGGTGAAGTTCAGACGCTGATCGGCGGTGCCGAACGGCTGCACACATGTCGCGACCTTTCCCAGCATCACCCGCACGTGCCGGGCGCTGCTGTCGGTCTGTTGGCCCTTCAGGTCATACAGCAGGCCACCACTGACCAGCATCGCATCGACGTGATCGAAAGTTCTCCAGCGTGCCAGACCGCCGTGAGCATCGAGCACGTCGTGCAGAAGCGTGCTGAGTCGGCTAGCGTTCACGCGGAAAGTAAACCACACAGATCGGTATACATAGGCGGGTTGGGACGGTAGCGTCACCGCCGACCCGCGATGACGCCGCCGGCGTACGACGAGCCGCCGCGAAGCGCAAGCACAGTGCGACGCAAGCAATCCGAGGAGAACGACTTTGAATGCACCAACCGCCGACCCCATCTTGGTGACCGGCGCAACCGGGCGTCATGGCAACACCGGTGAGTACGTGGTGGCACGGCTGCGGGAGGAGGGGCGCGCGGTGCGGGTGTTGGCTCGCACCCGCAGCGAGCGCACCGAGCGACTCGAAGAGCTGGGTGCCGAGGTGGTGCTGGGCGATCTGCAGAATCGCCGTAGCCTGCTACCCGCGCTGGCCGACGTCGACCTGGCGTACTTCACCTATCCGATCGCCGCGGGAGTGGTCGACGCGGCGGCGAACTACGCTGCCGCCGTGCGTGAGGTGGGACGTTTCCCGCGCACCGTGGTCATGTCGATGGGTCCGGCCCAGAAGGATCATCCCAGCGACCTGGGCAAGGCGCAGTGGCTCGGCGAGCAGGTGATGGAGTGGGCCGGACTGGACTTGCTCATTTTGCGTGTCAGCGCCTTGTTCCACCAGAATCTGTACGTCCTGCACGCATCGTCGATTCGTCGTGAGCGGCTGTTCCGTAACTCGTTCGGATCGGCGAAGATGGCCTGGATCAACGGACAGGACGCCGCCGAACTCGGTGTGGTCGCGCTGTTGCACCCGGAGCGGTTCCCAGACACGGTGGTCTGGCCGCAGGGCTCCGAACTGTTCAGCCACCTGGAGATCGCCGACATGCTCAGCGAGGAACTCGGCGTCCCCATTGCGTTCGAGCCGGTCACCAAAGACCAGTGGCATCAGGAACTGATCCACCTGACCCGTCACGACGGCGAGACGGTGATCAACGAGGCCATGGCGCAACATATCTCGTCGATCGGGCGAGCTGTGTCGGTGCAAGGAGCGGCGTCACTGCCGGCCAACCCCGACGCGCTGCGCGCACTGATCGGCCGCGACCCCGTCTCTCTTCGCGAATTCCTGCACACACATCGAGATGGTTTCTTCGTCGGTGGCGGTGTGACTACAGCCTGCACGTCGGCCGGAGCGACTGACTGAGGTGGACGGTCCCGTAGGTGTCCGACGCCACCGTGGCGTGCGGGTCGGGCGAGCCATTCCTACCTCCGAGCTTCATTGCAAGGTGACAGCGGCCATGGTTGAGTCGAGCCATGGCTGCCGATGTCGCCGAGCGGCTCATCGATACCAATGGCGTGCGATTGCGCACGCTCGAGGCAGGTGTTCACGGTAAGCCGCTGGTGATCCTCGCTCATGGCTTCCCGGAATTGGGCTACTCGTGGCGCCATCAGATCCCCGCTCTCGTCGAGGCCGGGTATCACGTCCTGGCCCCGGACCAGCGCGGCTACGGCGGTTCCTCGCGACCGGAGGCGATTGATGCCTACAACATAATCGAGCTGTGCGCCGACCTCGTCGGCCTGCTCGACTACGCCCATGCCGAACGTGCAGCCGTCATCGGGCACGATTGGGGGTCGATCGTCGCCTGGACTCTGCCGCTGCTGCATCCGGACCGGGTCGCGGCGGTGGCAGGCCTGAGTGGACCGCCGGTTCCTCGTTCGCGCAGGCCACCTACCCAGGTGTGGCGAGAGGCGTTCGCGGACAGGTTCTTCTACATCTTGTACTTTCAGCGGCCGGGCGTCGCCGACGCCGACCTCGGCCGAGATCCAGCCACCACGATGCGGCGGATCCTCTGCGCATCGGTTGGCCGCGGAAACATCGAGGCGATGATGCGACCCGGCCCGGCCGGCTACGTCGATCGACTGCCGCAGCCAGGGCGCCGCCCTGAGTGGCTGGATGAGCGCGACCTCGATTACTACGTCGGCGAATTCACCAGAACCGGGTTCACCGGTGCACTGAACTGGTATCGCAACTTCGACCGAAACTGGGAGCTCACCGCCCATACGCCCGCCAGCAGCATTTCTGCGCCGTCGCTGTACATGGCGGGCGCCGATGATCCCGTGCTGACGTTCACCCGCACCGACCGCTGGGCCGACGTCGTGAGCGGTCCCTACCGACACATCACCGTGGCCGGCGCCGGCCATTGGCTACAGCAGGAACGTCCGCTCGAGGTGAACGAGGCGCTCGTCGAGCTGTTGTCGCGGGCTGAATTCTAGACGTCGACGAAACCTGCGTGCCCCGTGGCGCCGGTCGCCGCCCAGGTCGATTCCGGTGGGGCTACCGACTTCGCCATCGGGCAGGCAGCGGCCTATCCGGCCGGGTTCCAGCCGTGCATTGCCGCATGCATCTGATCCTCATCGAGCGCGTCGACGCCCAGCGGTATCTGATCCGGCCGGCACCTCATTCCCTCGAGCAGGAGCGCGACGTATCGTCGCCACACTTCGGGATCGACATGACCGGCCCATTCGCCGACTGTGCCGGCCAGTAGGCCGATTACGGGCATATCGGTGGCTTCGACATCGGGTCGTAGGTACCCGTCCTGACGCGCCCGCTCCACCAGCTGCTTGATCAGCGGGGACAGCCGCTCCCGGGCGCACTCCACCCGATATCCACCGTAGGCTTTGCTGTAGACCATTTCGCGGAGCCCACGGTCAGTCGCGGTGAGCCGGCACTGACGCTCGACGAACCACACCAGTCCGTCCCAGGAATTCGGCTGTCGCAGAGCGTGTTCCGCCAATCCGACCACCTCGTCGATACCGTTTTCGAAGATCGCCTCGACGAGTTCGTCCTTGGTGGCGAATCGGCGGTAGACCGTGCCCACGCCCACCCCGGCGTGATGAGCCACATCGTTGAGGGTGGCCTCCATCCCCTTGATGGCGAACAGCTCGCGCGCAGCGGCGAGCACGCGCTGGCGGTTGCGCTCGGCGTCCTTGCGCAGGCCACGGCAGGGTTTGTCAATCACAAGCTCCACTTTAGTGATCAGGCTTACTTGTCGGCTATATACGGATTGACTCTATCCACTTCCCGGCCTAGATTCGCTAGCGGATTGCCTGCCGACTGGTGGCCCGCGGCATCCCTCACCGAAAGGCACGACCTTGCCTGCAGCTTTCGTGCGCGCACAACGACCCGGAATGTCGTTGCAGGGCAGCCATGATCACGCGCGGCGCCCGCGGTGATCACCGTCGTCAAGCGGGTATGGTTGCCCGTCCTGGTGGTGGCGGCAGTGGCGATCGGCGCACTGAGCGTGTCCCACCTACGGTCGGTCTTCGGATCGGACGGCGCGATCGTGACCCCGGTGGACGCCGACACCGCCGATTCGTTCAACCCCAAGGTCGTCAGGTACGAAGTGTTCGGCTCGGGCTCCTATGCGACCATCAACTACGTCGACCTCGACGGTAAGCCGCAACGTACGGGTGAGGTGACGCTGCCCTGGTCGCTGACCCTGGAAACCACACTCCCGTCGGTGATGCCCAACATCATGGCTCAGGGCGACGGTCAGACCATCAGCTGCCGCGTCACCGTCGACGACGAGGTGAAAGACGAACGGACGGCTGAAGGTTTGAACGCCGCCACCTACTGCCTGGTGAAGGCAGCATGACCGTCCATACCGACGACACCCCGACCGACGCCATGCCCCCGACGCGGCATGCTGCCGTGTCCCGTCCTCGGCTGCCGCGGTTCATTCGGGCCTTCGCCATCCCGATCGTCCTGATCTGGATCGGCGTCGTCGCGTTCCTCAACACCGCCGTGCCGCAGCTCGAAGAAGTCGGCAAGTTGCGTGCGGTGTCGATGAGCCCCAACGACGCGCCTTCGCTCATAGCGACCAAGCACGTCGGTGACAAGTTCGAGGAGTACAACACCTCCAGCTCGGTGATGATCGTGCTGGAAGGCGACGATCCGCTCGGGCCGGACGCGCACACCTACTACGACGCCATCGTGCGCGGCCTCAACGCCGACACCACCCATGTGCAGCACGTCCAGGACTTCTGGGGCGACACGCTCACCGCCGCCGGTGCCCAGAGCAACGACGGCAAAGCCGCCTATGTGCAGGTGTACATCGCCGGTGACCAGGGTGAGGCGCTGGCCAACGAGTCGGTGCAGACCGTTCGTGACATCGTCGATGCCAACCAGGCCCCGCCCGGAGTCAAGGCCTACGTCACCGGGCCGGCGGCCCTGACCACCGATCAGAACATCGTCGGTGATGCCAGCATGAAAACCATTGAGGGCGTGACGATCGGCATCATCATCGTGATGCTGCTGATCATCTACCGGTCGGTCATCACGATGGTCATCACCATGACGATGGTCTTCGTCGGACTCTTCTCGGCCCGAGGCATCGTCTCCTTCCTCGGGTACTACGAGGTTTTCGGGCTCACCACCTTCGCCACCAGCATGGTGGTGACGCTGGCGATCGCCGCCGCCACCGATTACGCGATCTTCCTGATCGGGCGCTATCAAGAGGCCCGGCGATCGGGTATGGACCGGGAGTCGGCGTACTACGACATGTTTCACGGCACCGCACACGTGGTGCTCGCCTCGGGAATGACGATCGCCGGCGCGACGGCGTGCCTGCACTTCACCCGGCTCCCGTACTTCCAGAGCATGGGATTCCCGCTGGCGATCGGCATGACGATCGTCGTGGCCGCGGCCCTCACACTGGGCCCCGCGCTGATCTCGATCGTCACCCGATTCGGAAAAGTGCTGGAACCCAGGGGCAACGGACGTGCCCGCGGCTGGCGACGGCTCGGCGCCGCGACGGTCCGCTGGCCGGGTGCGATCCTGGTGACGGGGATGGTGCTGTGCCTGATCGGCCTGCTCGCCCTACCCGGTTATCACACGACCTACAACGACCGGATCTATCTGCCCGACGACGTCTCGGCGAACGTCGGCTATGCGGCGGCCGATCGGCACTTCTCCGACGCCAAGATGAATCCCGACCTGGTGATGGTCGAATCCGATCACGATATGCGCAACCCGGCGGACTTCCTGGTGATCGACAAGATCGCCAAGGCGCTGATCCGGGTGCACGGGATCGCCTCGGTCACAACGATCACCCGGCCCGACGGCAAACCCATCAAGCATGCGTCGCTGGCCTACACGCTGGGCCAGAGCGGCACCGGCCAGATCATGAACAACGACTTTCAGCAGACGGTGCTGGAGAACACGCTGCGGCAGGCCAACGAGATGCAGGTGACCATCGACTCGATGGAGACGATGCAGCGCATCACGCTGGAACTTGCGGACGTCACCCGCCGGATGGCCGACAAGATGAACGACACGTCGGCGAACCTCAGCGAAGTGCGGGACCACCTGGCTGATTTCGACGATCAGTTCCGGCCGATCCGCAACTACTTCTACTGGGAGCCACACTGCTTCAACATCCCGATGTGCTGGGCGTTGCGCTCAGTCTTCGACAGCCTCGACGGCATCAGCACGATGGCCGACGACTTCACCGAACTGGTCCCCGACATCGAACGGATGGCGGAGCTGACGCCGCAGATGGCGGCCATCATGCCCGCGATGATCCAGACGATGAAGAACCAGAAGCAGATCATGCTGAACCAGTACCAGGCGCAGAAGATGCAGCAGGACCAGAACATCGCCATGCAGGAGGACAGCACGGCGATGGGCGAGGCGTTCGACGCCGCGCGCAATGACGACACGTTCTATCTGCCGCCTGAGGCGTTCGAGACCGCCGACTTCCAGCGGGGCATCAAACTGTTCATGTCGCCGGACGGTAAGGCGGTGCGCTTCACCGTGTTCCACCAAGGTGATCCGCTGACAGAGGAGGGCACCGCCCGCATCGAACCACTGCGGGTCGCAGCCGCCGACGCCATCAAGGGCACCCCGCTGGAGGGATCCACCGTCTACGTCGGCGGCAGTGCGGCGATGTACAAGGACATGCAGCAGGGCGCCGACTACGACCTGATGATCGCGGCCGTGGCATCGCTGATCCTGATCTTCCTGATCATGGTGATCCTCACCCGAGCCGTCGCGGCAGCCGCCGTCATCGTCGGCACCGTGGTGCTGAGCCTGGGAACGTCCTTCGGGCTGTCGGTCCTGGTCTGGCAGCACCTCGTCGGCATTCCGCTGAGCTGGATGGTGCTACCGATGTCGGTCATCGTCCTGCTCGCCGTCGGCGCGGACTACAACCTGCTACTGGTGTCACGCATGAAAGAGGAGATCCACGCCGGACTGAACACCGGAGTCATCCGATCGATGGCCGGTACCGGATCCGTCGTCACCGCAGCGGGATTCGTGTTCGCCTTCACCATGATCGGCATGATCGTCAGCGACATGACCACCATCGGGCAGGTGGGCACCACGATCGGCCTCGGCCTGCTCTTCGATACTTTGATCGTCCGCTCGCTCATGACACCGTCGATCGCCGCACTGATGGGCCGGTGGTTCTGGTGGCCGACACATGTGCGTCCGCGACCGAAGCCCCGGCCGTGGCCGGCGGTGGAGCAGGCAGTGCCGGCCGGCGGGGCGAACCCCGCCGGAGGCTGATCGACTCAAGGGACCATCACGGTACCGGCAGTATCGTCTTTGGGAGTCGGTGCGAGGTCGGCGGTCAGACGGTGAAACCGCCGTCGATATTGAGGTGCGCGCCGGTGATGTATCCCGACTCCGGCCCGGCCAGGAAACTGACCAGGCCGGCGACGTCGGTGGTGTGCCCGTAGCGGCCCTGTGTGGTGACCAGCTTGAGGCTTTCGGCGAAGTCGCCGTGGTCGGGATTGGCGTCGGTGTCGATCGGGCCGGGTTGCACGTTGTTGACGGTGATGCCCCGCGGGCCGAGGTCGCGGGCGAGGCCTCGGGTGAACGACGCCACCGCTCCTTTGGTCATCGCATAGACCGACAGACCGGGACCGGGCACCCGGTCGGCGTTGATGCTGCCGATGTTGATGATCCGGCCCCCCGCACCGAGGTGCTTCATGGCCGTGCGGGTGGTCCAGTACATGCCGCCGATGTTGATGGCGACCAGACGGTCGAACTGCTCGGCCGGGAAATCGTCGATGAGCGCCATATGCGCGACAGCGGCGTTGTTCACCACGATGTCCAGCCCGCCGAGTTCGGCGGCGGCGCGGTCGACTGCGCGAACGTTCTGGTCGGGGTCCGCGGCGTCGGCCTGGATGCCGACCGCTGTGGCGCCGGTCGCGGTGACCGCGGCGACGAGCGCGTCGGCCTGGGTCGACGAGGCGGAGTAGGTGAAGGCCACCGCGGCGCCGTCTGCGGCCAGCCGCCGGACGATCTCCGCGCCGATTCCTCGCGAACCTCCAGTGACCAATGCCCGCCGTCCAGCCAGGTGTGCTGCGCTCATCTTCGTGCCCTCCTCGGAATTACGAACCGCTGTGTTACTTAGTACGCTGAGGTCAAGCTCGTATCTCGGCGAGCGCATTCCTGATGTGACCGGTGTCACACGAGAGGTGGTGTGCGATGACGGTCGGGCGTCCGCGGGAGTTCGACCCCGATCAGGTGGAGGACGCGGCGATGAAACTGTTCTGGGAGCGTGGCTTCGACGGCGTCTCGATCTCGGACGTGACCGACGCGACCGGGGTGAACCGCCGCAGCATCTACGCCGAGTTCGGGTCGAAGGAGCGACTGTTCGAACGAGCAACCCGGCGCTACCTCGCGGGCCCCAGCGCCTACACCGCCGAGGCACTGACCCGGCCGACGGCCCGTAAGGTCGCCGAGGCGATGGTGCACGGCGCGGCCGAGACCGTCAGCGGCGAGATCCAGGGCTGCCTGACCGTGGGGCAGGCTCCCGGCCTGGCCGAGTTCCGTGATTCGACCGTGCACCGTCTGGCCGAGCGGTTCGACAGTGCGGTGGCCGACGGCGAATTGCCCGACGTCGACACCCTGCTCCTGGCCCGCTGGATTGCCGCGGTGTGCCAGGGGATTGCGGTCCAGGCCCGCAGCGGAGCGACCCGAGCCGATCTGCACGCCGTCGCAGACCTGGCATTGACGGGCTGGCCGAGAGCAGCAGCACCCCATGGGGCACGCGCAGCCGGCGAGTGATCGGCCGGACAGGCCGGTGACCGGAATCAATCTGCACTGCCGCCTGTTTGAGAAAAGGTCGCGGGAAATCCCGTCGACGCTGTCGTATGACGAAAGAGGCGAGACCCATGAGCAAGTTCGGGTTGGTAGGTATCGTGGCGGGCGCGCTGTCCGCAGCTGTGATCGGGTTTGCCGGTCCGGCACAGGCCGACAACGGCAATGGGTTCGACCTGAGGGGCCACGGCAACGATTACGGCTTCCACTACGGGTACGGCCGGGACCACCGCAACAATCCGTGGCTTGGTCAACTCTTCCCGACGGTCAAGGTGCCGCACGTCGACACCACCGTGCGCAACTGATCGGATCCGGTGAGGCGCAGATTCCGCCTCACGACCACGATTCGTCGAGGTCACCCAGTGAGGCGATGAGGGCGCTGTTGGCGCTGTAGTCGACGGGACAGGCGATCACACTGACGGTGTCGGCGGCCAGCGCCTCCATCAGGGTGGGCAGCAACTCGTCCGCCGACGTGATGCGATACCCCTTGGCGCCGAAACTCTCTGCGTACGAGACGAAGTCGGGGTTGTTGAACCGGGTGTCGACGTTGTGACCGATCTCCAGGTCCATCTTCCAGCTGATCAGTCCGTAGGCGTCGTCCACCCAGATGAGAATGACGATCGGCGTTCCGACGCGCAGTGCGGTCTCGATCTCCTGCGAGTTCATCAGGAACGACCCGTCGCCGGTCGCGACGAGGACCTTCGCCGACGGTCTGGCGATCTTCGCGGCGATGGCGCCGGGCACGGTCCACGCCATCGTCGAAAGGCCATTGGAGATCAGGCAGGTGTTCGGTTCGTAGGTCGGATAGAGCCTGGCCATCCACATCTTCAAGGCGCCGGTGTCGACCAGCACGATGTCGTCGCGGGCCAGAGCCGCCCGGGTGTCCGCGACGATGCGCGCGGGCGCCAAGGGGAAGCTGTCGTCGGCACGGCCACGGTCTAGTTCCCCGGCGAGCAACCCGCGAATCCGCTCTTGGCCTGAGGAGTACGGCTCGTCCCGGCCCACCGCGGCAGCCAGGGCGTCGAGGCAACGCCCGATGTCGGCGTGCAATCCCACCGCGACGTCGTAGTGCACGTCGACCTCGGCGGGGAACCGGTGGATGTGGATGATCTTGGTGTCACCCCGCGGGTTGATGCGGACGGGATCGAACTCCTGCAGCTCGTAACCGGCGGCGACGATGACGTCGGCCTGATCGAAGCCGAAGTTGACGTAGTCGTGGCGCATGAAGCCGACGGCTCCCAGCGCCAGCGGATGGTCGTCGGGCATGACGCCCTTGCCGTGGAACGTCGTGGCGACCGGCATACCGAGGGCCTCGGCGAACCGGCGCACCGCTTCGGAGGACCCGCTGCGCGCCGCGCCGTGGCCGGCGAGCAGAACGGGATTGCGCGCCGAGCGGAGGATCTCGGCGGCCCGCTCGATCTGTGCCGCCGACGGGTCGTCCGGTCGTGGCACGTTGATGCGCAGCGCGGTGGCGTCCGCTGGAGCGTCGGCGGCCTCGACATCCTCCGGAACCGCGAGATAGACCGCCCCTGGCCGTTCGGTCTGGGCGAGTTTGAACGCCTTGCGGACCATCTCCGGTACCGAACCCGGCGTGGCGACCAGCGCCGACCACTTGGTGACGGGTGCGAACATCGACACCAGGTCGACACTCTGATGCGATTCCTTGTAGCTGCGTCGCATCCCCACCTGTGCCGAGAGGGCCAGCAGCGGAGTCGAATTCGTGGTGGCGTCGGCGACGCCGAGCAACAGATTGATCGCCCCGGGTCCCAAGGTCGCCGAGCACACCCCGGCCTTTCCGGTCAACCGCCCGTAGACCTCGGCCATGAAGGCCGCGCCCTGCTCATGGCGGGTGAGCACGTAATTGATCGGCGATGTGGACAGCGCGTCGACCAACCGGATGTTCTCCTCCCCGGGGATGCCGAACACGTGCGTGACACCCTCGTTCTCGAGACATTCGACGATCAGCTCGGCGGTGGTACGACTGGCCTCAGACACCCCCCGAGCTAACCACAGCGCGCCGCTCGAGAGCTCTCAGATCAGGGGGCGGTCGAAGAACTATCGTTCGTACATGACCGCGGTAGGCGCCGAGCAGCAGACGCACGTCGGAAGCCTGCGTCGCTATCCCGTCAAATCGATGCTCGGTGAAACCGTCACCGAGTTCTCCGTAGGCTTCGGCGGCGTCGAGGGAGACCGGCGGCTGGCCTTGATCGACCGGGAGACCGGCCGGGTGGCGAGCGCCAAGCAGGCGCGCCTGTGGCGCCACCTCCTGCAGTGCAGCGCCCGCATCGAGGACGGACGCGTGTGGATCCGCCTGCCCGACTCCACCGAGGTGGCCGCCGACGACGACCGCGTCGAGGAGCAGCTCTCGACGCTGCTGTCACGACCCGTGCGGCTGACCGACCAGCGCCCCGAGGGCGCCAGCGTGGAGCGCGCCGATCCGGAACAGGTGCTGCGGCAGGGGCTGGACGCCGAGGTCGACGCCCCGCTTCTGGAACTGGCCGAGGGCACGCCGGGCGACTCCTTCGTCGACCTGGCCCCACTGCATGTGATCACCACCGCCACGCTCGATCACATCGGCATCGAAGTGGAGCGCTACCGACCCAACATCGTGGTCGCGACACCGCCGGGCTATGCGCCCTACGCCGAGAACGAGTGGACCGGCCGCATCCTCACCCTCGGCAGCGTGCAGCTGAAGGGCATGGGCCCGACGCCGCGGTGCGTGATACCCACCCTCGAACAGGCAGGCCTCGGCCGGGCGCCTCAGGCACTGCGCACCCCGACTGCCGAGAACCGCGTGGAATCCTTCGGCCTGGGCCGGCTGCCGTGTGCGGGGGCCTACATGGAGGTGGCCGTCGAGGGCACCGTCCACATCGGTGATCAGGTCGCGCTGCCCTGAGCCGACCGCAATCTCTGACTAGAGTCAGAGGTATGGGTGTCACCTCGGTCCTGCGTCGGTTCAACCGCACCTATACACAGCGCATCGGTGTGCTCGACGAGTCCTACCTCGGAACCGGCCGACCGCTCAACGCGTCGCGGCTGCTCTTCGAGATCGGTGCGGCAGAGACCGTCACGATCCGCCAGTTGCGCGATCGTCTGAACCTCGACTCCGGCTACGTCACCCGCATCCTCACCCGGCTCGAGAACGACGGACTTGTCCGCGTCGTGCCGGATCCAACCGATGGGCGGCGCCGCATCGTCGAACTCACCCCCGCCGGTCGTGCCGCCGTGGCCGAACTGGAGCAGCGCTCGGAGAACCTGGCCGCCACGCTCGTCGCACCGTTGACGGCGCGCCAACAACAGCGCCTGGCCGATGCGCTCGCCATCGCCGACCTCCTCGTACGTGCTGCCACGGTGACTCTCGAAGCGGTCGAGCCGGATTCGATTCACGCGCGGACGGCGCTGTCGCACTACTTCGACGAGCTGAACGACCGATTCCCGCAGGGCTTCGAGCCAGGTGCACCATCCGGCGTCGAGACCGGCGCCCGCTACGCCGCTGCCCTCAGCGACGGGCAACCGGTGGCGTTCGGCGGCTTCCGCTCCATCGAGGTGGGCGAGCCCAGACCCGTCGCCGAGATCAAGCGCATGTGGGTCGACAAACGGTGGCGCGGCGCGGGGTTGGGCGCCCGGATCCTGCGTCACCTGGAGACGCTCGCGCGGGAGGAGGGTTTCACCCGGGTCCTGCTCGACACCAACGGCACGCTGGTCGAGGCGATAGCCCTCTACGAGCGTGCCGGTTACGTCCGCATCGACCGCTACAACGACAACCCCTACGCCCAGCACTTCTTCGAGAAGCGCCTGTGAGCGCCGTGAGGTGAGCGGCTGGAATAACGAACCCGACTGCCCTGTTCGGTCCGAACATGCCCCCGTCTGGCAACACGGCGAATCGCCACGGGATTCTCGTGGTCGGTGCCGGTGAGCTCGGCACCAGCGTCCTGAACGCGTTGTCGCGGCGAAGCTCGTCCGCGCAGGAGAAGACCGAGATCACGGTCCTGCTTCGTCCCTCCACGGCGCCGGGTCGAGCCCAACTGCGACGGGAACTCGCGAGTGAGGGCATTGTGATCGAGGAGGCCGACGTCAGTTCCGCTTCGCCAGCGGAGTTGGTGACGATCATGAGCCGGTTCCACACCGTCGTGAGTTGTGTCGTCGACGAACAACTCGACGTCCGTGATCTCCTGCGCTCGCAGTACAACACCGAGTGGATCATCGTGTCGACGGGGATGTTCACCAGCTTCCTGTTCGAGCCGAGTTTCGGTGTCGTGGACCTCGCCGAGCCTGCCGTGCACGCCCTCGGCGGCTGGGACACCGAAGTAACGGTCACCACAGCTGAAGACATCGGCGTCCTGACAGCTGAAATCCTCTACACCATCCCGCCTTTGGCGAACCAAGTCGTGTATGTCGCAGGTGACACCGTCAGCTACGGCGAACTCGCCGACATCGTGGAGCGCGTCGTCGGTGCGCCCGTACGGCGCGCGGAATGGACCGTCGAACACCTTCTCGACGACCTGGGAAAACGGCCCCTCGACACGATGGCCAAGTACCGCGCCGTATTCGCGCAGGGCAAAGGCGTTGCCTGGCCGAAGGAAATGTCGTTCAACGCCGTCAACGGAATTCCCACCACCGGGGCCGAGGAATGGGCATCGACCCACCTCATCCGAGGTCGATCATGAACGAAGACCCGCTGTGCTCAGCTCACACGTCCTCGAGCCTGACGCCCTTGGTTTCCTTCATGAAGAAACACGCGACGCCGGTGAGCGCCGCCAGAAACATGATGTAGACGCCGAAAACCCAGCCGAGGTCCCACCCGAGGAACAGCTGGTTCAGGTACGGCGCGGTGCCACCGAACACCGCGACCGAGAAGGAGTACGCGAACCCGATGGACTGCGTGCGAAGGTGGGTGGGAAAGCTCTCCGAAAGCGTCGACGACAGGATGGCTCCCGGGCCCGCGACCACGAGGAGTGCCACCGTTGTCGCCAGCAGCAACGTCCACCCTTCCGACGAGATGAGCATCGTCAACGGGATCTGGAGGACGAACATCAACACGGCGAATCCGGCCAGCATGGGTCGGCGGCCGATGGAATCGGACAGACGGCCCAGGAACGGTAGCGACACCAATGCGACCACCTGCGCAATCACCAACATCCAGTAGGCAACGTCTGGATCCATGTCCTGCTGCGTGATCGCGTAGGTCGAAACATACGACGTCCACGTGTAATGCGCTGCGGTGACGCCCGAGGTCATGCCGATCATCAGCAGGATTGCTCGAACCACCGTCTTGCGCGGAACAGACGGTCGATCGACCTGCTGGTGCTGATCGGCGTCGAAGACGTCACTTTCGTCCATACTGCGCCGTAGGTACAACGCGAACAGTGCGAGAAGCGAGCCCAGAAGGAACGGGATACGCCAACCCCACTGGCCGACAGCTGATTCGGTCAGAGTCGTGGTGATGACTCCACCGACGGTGTACGCCAGAACCGAACCGCCGAAGATGGCGATGAAGGCCACACTTCCCCACATGCCGCGACGATTGGGCGGGGCGATCTCGCCGACGTAGGAGTACGCGGTCGCCGACTCGCCGCCGTGAGCGAAACCCTGCATCATCCGGGCCACCAACAGCAGAGCCGAGGCCCACGCACCGATAGCGCCATAGGTGGGCATGATTCCGATCAGCAGGCTGCCGGTGGCCATCATGAGCATGGTCGTGACCAGGACGAACTTCCGGCCACGCTTGTCTGCTATGCGTCCGAACACGATGCCGCCCAGCGGCCGCATCAGAAAGCCGACGGCGAAAACCGCGAGCGTTGACAGCAGGGCTGACACCGGGTCGGACTGGCTGAACATCGCCGCGGCGATGAACGGCGCGAATACCGCGTAGGCGCTCCACTCGTACCATTCCAGGACGTTGCCCACAGAACTCGCGATGAGGGACTTCTTGCGGGAGGAGATGGTCGGCGCGGCGGTGCGTGTCTCACCGGTGGTGTCGGCAGCCATGAGGGGTCACTTTCGGTGGGGATGTCGCGGCAGTGTGGTCGTCATCGCCGGAGTTCGGCTCGTTTGATTTTTCCGGTGGGGGTTTTGGGCAGTTCACCGATGATGTGCACGGCCTTCGGTCGCTTGTAGGCGGCCAGTCGATCGCGGGTGAAGGCGATCAACTCTTCTTCGGTGACAGTCGCGCCCGGGCGAAGCGCGACGTAGGCGACGACGGCTTCGCCCTGGTAGTCATCGGGGTGACTGACGACGGCGACCTCGAACACGGCGGGATGCTCGTAGAGGGCGTCCTCGACCTCGCGCGGCCACACCTTGTAGCCGGACACGTTGATCTGGTCTTTGAGCCGATCGATGATGTACACCCATCCCTGCTCGTCGATCATCGCGACGTCACCGGTTCGGAGCCGACCACCAGGCATCGTCGAGGCGGACGCCTCTGGGTTGCGCCAGTAGCCCGAAACAACCTGTGGGCCCGAGATTTCGAGCTCGCCGGAGGCCCCCGGCGCGGTCGGGGTCCCCGCCGGATCGATGGTGCGAAGCCGCACTCGGGGTAGGGCGATGCCGACGGACAGTGACCCACTTGTCTCATCGACCGGGGCTTCCGTGCCCGGGGGTACGGCGATCACACCGGCGGTGCTCTCGGTCATGCCGTAGGCGTTGTGAATGTAGTGGCCGAACCGAGTCGCGAACGTCCTGATGGTGGCGGGCGGGATGGGCGCGCCGCCGGAGTACAACGTCTTCACCGATTCGAAGTGTGCGGCGCTCGCGCTCGGGTGCGCCGAGATGGCGTTGAAGACCGTGATGGATCCGATCGTGTACGTCACCCGATGCTCGACGAAGGCGTCGAGGGAGACGGCAGCGTCGAACCTGTTCGCGAAGACGAGCAGGCAGTCGCGGATGAGGGCCACTGCGGCGTTGAGCATGGCGCCGGTGATGTGAAAAAGCGGAGCGACGGCGAACACCACGTCGCCGTCCGCGAGGCCGACGTGATCGCCGAAGTCCACCGCCGTGGCGAGAGCGTTTGCCTGCGAGATCATCGCGCCCTTCGGCGGACCGGTGGTACCCGAGGTGTACGCGAGAAGCGCCAGATCCTCTCCGACGAGCCGACGCTCGGCAGGCCTTCGACTCCGGTTGCGTCGGATCAGGTCCACCAGATCGTCGGCGGACGATGCCCGCCGTGTCGTCGATGCGAACACCCGCGGGTCATCACGCGTTTGGAAATCGAGGCCACTGGTGCTGATCGTGAACCGGACGGTGCTTCCGCGCAGTGTCTCCGCGGTGGCGTCGACGTCGTGTTCGTCGCAGACGATCGCCATCGGTTGCGCGTCGTCGATGATGGCGCGCAGTTCGCGTCCGCGGTACATCGGGTTGAGGAGCAGCGCAGCCGCACCGATCTTCCAGAGTGCGAGGAACGTGATCGCGTACTGGGGGATGTTCTGCAGGTAGATCCCTACTCGGTCGCCATGAGCAACCCCCTTGTCCGACAACGCCGTGGCGAGTGCGTCGGAAGCATCGTCGACTTCGCGAGCAGAGAGAACGGTGTCGAAGTACGCGATCGCGGGATTGTCGGGATACCGCTCGACGCGGGTGCGCCACGCATCGAGGAGGGTTTGCGCAGGAGATTCTTGCGCGTCTGGCCCGCCGATGCTGCCGTACCCGGACACCCCCGCCATCCGCGGCGCATACCCTCGGTGCCTGCCGGCAAAACCGAACGCGATGGTGCCGGTTGGCCGACCTAGTTGAGGTCGAAGGTCGTCGTCTCCGCGACGGACCGGCGCTCCGCCGGGGGCAGTGGGTCACCGGCGGACTGCATTCCGAGCCGGATCAGTGCCTGCGGCTGCGCCTCGCCGTCGAAGACCTCGCAGGCGAGCGCCAGCCGGTTGCGGGTGTCCCTGAGCGGTTCGGTCAGAGGGCAGGTGACGAGCCCGAGGGCGGCTGCCGACAGCGTCAGGTCGCTGAGCGCCTCGCCGGCCCGAAGCCGATCCGCATCGCTGTCGGATTCGGTGGCCAGCACGAGAATGACGGCTTCATCGCCCGGGGTTTCCCCGGCCGGGCCGTGCCCGTAGCACAGCGCGAACTCGGTGTCACCGGTTCGCGTCCAGCGCGTTGCGGGCACCGCCGCCAGCCGGGCACCGAAGCGTTCGGCACGGATCAGCAGGAGTTCGATGGTGCCCGCGGGAAGGGCGCCGGTGTACGGCCGCCGGTCGGCCCGACGGTGGGGAATCGCGCCGGCCATCTCGAGGCTGCCGTCGCCGGGCGGCCGCTCCTCGAGCTCGATCGTGGCCAGTACACCGACGTCGGGAAGGCGGGCGATTCGGCTTGACCAACCGGCGGCGGCGAAGGCGACGACACAGTGGTGCAGAACAGCGCCGCAGCTGAGGACCACATCACGGCGGTCGGACTCGCTGTCGCCGAGGCGGCGGGTCCAGTCGGCGAACAGCTGCACGCCACGGTGGTCGACGTGCCACCGCCACGGCTGGGCGTTGCGGATCGACGGTGCGCGCGCGGCGAGGTCCAGGACGCTGTTCAGGGTCGGGGCATCAGGGAGCCCAGTGGGCATACCCCCTCACCTCCTGCTGTCGTGACCGCGAACCTGGCGACATTCTAGAAGGCGCGGGCCGAATCCCTATCCCATTGGTGACGCTTGATACTGCGCTACGCGCCAGTGGTCTCCGGCCCGGGTGAGCAGCACTCCGATGGCCACCCGGACAGCAGGCCGGTGCGGATAGCTGAACACCGCTGCCAGATAACCGAGCACGACACCGTCTGCCGGCCTGCGGTTTTCGAGGATTCGATAGGTGACGGTCATACCCGCGGGCTGCGAGTCGTAGTAGTCGGCAACCGTCTGTCGGCCCACGCCGTAGGGTCGCAGACCCTGGAACACCGCGTCCTCGGTGAACACCGCCGCCACCCGAACGGGATCGTGACTGTCGACAGCAGCCTTCCACTCGTCCATGACACCGGCGATGACCTGCTCGGCACCCATCTCAGTGCCCCGCGCTCTGGCCGCCGTCGATGTGCAGGATCTCCCCGGTCACGAAAGGCGCGTTCTCGAGGTAGAGCACCCCGTCGACGACATCGGCGACCTCGCCGACGTGACCCACCGGGTGCAGTGCCGCCAGGGCGGCAAGTTCCGACGGCTGATGCATCGGTGTTCGGATGATGCCGAGTGAAACTGCGTTGGAACGGATTCCACGGGTGGCGTATTCGATCGCCAGCGCGCGCGACGCGGCGTTGAGGCCACCCTTGGTCAACGACGCCAGCGCCGACGGAGCCGCGGAGTTGGCGTGCTCGACCAGAGTCGTCGAGATCGTGACGAGATGGCCGCCGGTGCCCTGCTGGAGCATCTGCGCGACCGCGGCCCGCGAGACGTCGAAGAACCCCCGCAGGTTCACACCGGTGATGGCGTCGTACTCGTCATCGGTGTACTCGGTGAACGGCCTGGCGATGAAGATGCCTGCGTTGTTCACCACGGTGTCGATACGGCCGAACTGGTCGACGGCAGCAGCGACGATGCGCTTGCCGACGCCCGGCTGCGCGATGTCGCCCGGCACAGCCCAGACCATCGGATCGTCACTGTCGACGATGGTGCGGGAGTTGGCCACGACGGCATAGCCCTGCTTGCGGTATCCGTCGACCAGAGCCGCACCGATCCCTTGCGATGCGCCGGTGATGAGTGCGACGGGTGGAGTAGCTGTCATGTTCGTTCCCTTCTCGTGGTGATGCTCAACGGAACGCGGCATGAACCACAGCGCAATCCGCCGGGGAGAGACCGGATTGCTCTCGGCTGGTAGGCGCAGACTCTTACTGCACTACGCTGGCGGCGTGGAGCTTCGGCAGCTGCGCTACTTCGTCACCGTGGCCGAGGAGTTGAACTTCGGCCGGGCCGCCGAGCGGCTGCGCATCGCCGGTCCCTCGCTCTCTCAACAGATCAAGGCGCTCGAACGCGACCTCAAGGTGCAGCTGTTCGACCGCGACCGCCGCTCGGTGGCGCTGACCTCCGCCGGATCGGCGCTACTCCCGCGCGCGCGGGAGCTCATCGGAAAGGCCGACGAACTCCGGCGCCAGGCCCTCGGCCTGTCGTCATCCGAGCCCATCCGCATCGGCTACGTCCAGTGGTGTCCGACCGATTGGGCGGAGCGGGCGGCCGGCGTGGCCCAGCTGCGCGTGGACACATGGGTGATGCCGTCGCATGCGCAGGCGGCACGCGTGGCCGACGGCAACCTCGACCTCGCGATCTGCTGGGTCGAACGGGCCGATCTCCAGGCGTTGTCGCTGGAGGCCCGACTCGTCGGCTTCGACCGGCTTTATGCATTGGATGTCGGACGGCACAGGGCACCCGTGGCCGCACATGATCTGATCGTGCTGCTGGATGACGACGAGACGAGCTGGTCGTCGTGGAACCGGTTCGCCGAACAGTTCGCCCGCGCATCGGGCGCACGGGTGGTGCGCGTCGACGACGGGGGAGTGACCGGGTCGACGTTCTTCGACCATGTCCGGCGACTCCGGCGTCCGGTGCTGAACAACCCGAAAGGCCAGGATGATGCCACGCCGCCGGACCTGTCGCGGCGGCCCGTGCACCACCCGGCACCGGTGTGGACGTGGTCGTTGGTCTGGCGACGAGACGAGCCCAACCCGTTGGTACACAGTGTGATCGACGTATTGTCAGCCGGTGTGGACCCCGCGGAGCTCAGCGCGCCGGGAGTGTGGCTGCCCGCAGGCGATCCGCACCTCGCGGTGGCGGACTGAGCTGCCGGCAGCCCAGGCGCAACCACGCGGCCATACCCGCCGATCCCGCCACCACCGCGGCGGCGGCCAGCAGAGCATGCCGAAAGCCGTCGTGCAGCAGAGGTGTCACGACGAGTGGACCGAGGATCTGACCGACCGAGTAGCCGGCGGTGAGCACTGCGACCGCGCCCCGGAACCCCAACTCCCGTCCCGCGGCCAGCGCCATGGTGCTCACTCCGACGAACGTGCCACCGAATGACACTGCACCGATGAGCGCGGGTGCGGTCCCGTCGATGAGGGCGGGCGCGGCGATGCCGCCGGCCTGCACCAGCAGGGCCACGGTGAGCAGCGCCGGGCGCGACCATCGTGCGCTCGCCGTCGCCCAGACGGCGGCCGACGGTACGGCGGCCAGGCCGACCAGCGTCCAGGCGCCGTTGCCCAGCCGTCCCGGCGACATCTGACCGATCGCCGCCACGAGGAACGTGCCCGCGACGATGTAGCCGACCCCTTCGAGTGAGTAGCAGGCCAGCAGCACCAGCAACCAGCGCCGACGACCCGTTCCCTCGAGCGTCGCGGCGGCCGGTCGATGACCTGCGCCCCGCATATGCCACGCGATCGCGCCCATCGCCGCGGCCAGCGCAGACGACGCCCACCAGGAGGCACGCCACCCAGCCACTGGCAGGGCGAGGACTACGAGACCCGACAGCGCGATTCCGAGTCCGATCCCACCGAAGCCCCATCCGGGCGATTGCGCCGACCGGCCCTGGGCGTGGTCCAGCATCCAGTCGACGGCGATCAGGAACAGGATGGCACTCGCGAACCCTGCGACCGCGCGGATGACCAGCCACGAGATCACGGTGTGGGTCAGCGGCATCAGTGCCAGGCTGACGACGACGACGATGATCGCCGCCCGCCAGGCGGCCGTCGTCCGGATGACCCGGGGAGCGGCGACACCTGCGAGTGCACCGGCGAGATAGCCGACGTAATTGGCGGTCGCAAGAGCGCTTCCAGCCGTCGGGGTCAGTCCGGCCTGCGACGTCATCAGCGGCAGGATGGGCGCATACACGAACCGGCCGACGCCCATGGCTGCCGCCAATGCGGCTGCGCCACGGGCGATGTGAATGTGCGGGTGGTTCCAATCCATGCCGTCATGGTCGGCTTCGGCGCGTCGGCGGCGCCACGACCGATTCACTCCCACCTGCGAGGGCCTGCCTCACAGGTGCGCGCCGTCGTGATAGCGACGGCCCCGCCGCGGGTATACGGGCCGGACCCGACATCGAGGAGTCTCGTGAGCACCCCCGACCATGCAGAGAACACCGGTGACAATCTGCGTCACGCAGCTGAAGTCCAAGAGAACGCCCGCGACGAGCAGGACGCCACACAACCGGCGCCCGAGCAATCCGCGGCGACCAAGCCGTTGCCCGACTTCAACACCTAGCCCACGGTTCGCCATCGGCGCACTCGGCATCGGCAAAGCCGCGTGCGGGACGCTCCAGCGTTCTAGCATCGCGAAATGGAGACCCATAGTGAATCCGGCGAGTACCTCGCCAAGCGGACCCTCAAGCAGGGCAGTGCGGGCTGGCTCCTGCTCGCCGGGCTCGGCGTCGGCTATGTGATCTCGGGTGACTATTCGGGGTGGAACTTCGGGCTCGCCGAAGGCGGCTTCGGCGGCCTGATGATCGCCGGCATCGTCATCGCCGGCATGTACCTCGCCATGGTGCTCGGCATGGCCGAGATGTCCTCGGCGCTCCCAGCGGCCGGTGGCGGCTACACGTTCGCGCGCCGCGCCCTCGGGCCGTGGGGCGGATTCGCCACCGGGACGGCGATCTTGATCGAATACGCGATCGCCCCTGCCGCCATCGCCACCTTCATCGGCGCCTATGTGGAGTCCCTGGGACTCTTCGGCATCACCGACGGCTGGTGGGTGTACCTGGCGGTCTATCTGATCTTCATCGGCATCCACCTCGCCGGCGTCGGCGAAGCGCTGAAAGTCATGTTCGTGATCACCGCCATCGCGCTGGTCGGCCTGCTCATCTTCGCCATCTCGGCGATCGGCAGCTTCGACGCGGCGAACCTGACCGACATCGCTCCCACCGACGCCGCAGGTGCCTCGTCCTTCCTGCCCTTCGGATACGTCGGCATCTGGGCCGCAGTGCCGTTCGCGATCTGGTTCTTCCTCGCGATCGAAGGCGTACCGCTGGCCGCAGAGGAGGCCAAGGATCCAGCCCGCAACGTGCCCCGGGGCATCATCGCCGCGATGGGCGTGCTGCTGATCACCGGCACCACGGTGCTCGTGCTCGCCGCCGGCGCCGGTGGGGCCGAGGCGATGAGCGCATCGGGCAACCCGCTCGTCGAGGCGCTCGGAGACTCGACGATGGCCAAGGTGGTCAACTACATCGGCCTGGCCGGTCTGATCGCGAGCTTCTTCTCGATCATCTACGCGTATTCGCGACAGCTCTTCGCCCTGTCGCGGGCCGGTTACCTGCCCAAGAGTCTGTCGGTGGTGAACTCCCGGAAGGCGCCGATGCTGGCCCTGATCGTGCCCGGCATCATCGGCTTCATTCTTTCGCTCACCGGGCAGGGGGCGATGCTGTTGAACATGGCGGTGTTCGGAGCCGCGCTGTCCTATGTCTTCATGATGATCAGCCACATCGTGCTCAGGGTGCGGGAGCCGGAGATGGACCGCCCGTACCGCACGCCGGGAGGGATCGCCACCACCTCGTTCGCGCTGGTGATCGCGGCACTGTCGGTGGTCGCCACGTTCCTGGTGGACAGCACCGCAGCCACCTGGTGTCTGGTCGTGTTCGCGGCCTTCATGGCCTACTTCGGGATCTACAGTCGCCATCACCTGGTGGCGAACTCGCCGGACGAGGAATTCGCGGCGCTCGCGGCCGCAGAGAAAGACCTCGGCTGACGGCGTCCCGCCACGCTGTCCGGATTCGTGGGTTTCCTGGCCGGCCCTAGGCGGCACCGAACACCTGTTGAGCGCCAGCATGGATGTCAGACACAGTCCGACAACCAGCACAGGGAGGCGCAGCCACCATGTCCGAAGTCATTGCGGGGGTGGAGGTCCCCGACACCGCAGCGATCGCCGAAGCTACCCGTCACGTCGAGAACACCACCAGCCCACTGATCTACCACCACTCCCGACGGGTTTATCTCTTCGGTCAGATCCACGCGCGCCGTCTGGGCGTCACACCGGATCCTGAACTCCTCTACCTCGCCGCCGTCTTTCACGACACCGGTCTCACGACGCCCTCCTCGGATGCGCAGCAGCGCTTCGAGGTCGACGGCGCAGACCACGGGCGAGCGTTTCTGCTCGACCACGGATTCTCCGCCGCGGCCGCAGACACCGTGTGGACGGCCATCGCGCTGCACACGACACCGGGCATCCCGGACCGGATGGGCCCGGAGATCGCCGCGATGTATCTCGGCGTGCTGACCGACGTGGTCGGTTACGGCCTCGACGTGCTGCCGGACGATCAGGTCCGCGAGATCCTCGCCGTCCATCCGCGGGGCGATTTCAAACGCGAATTCCTCAGTGCCTATTTCGACGGGTTCAAGAGCCGTCCGGAGACGACCAACGGCACCGTGAACGCCGACGTCGTCGCGCACTTCATGCCCGAATTCCGCCGCACGACCACGGTTGAGCGCATGCTCGGATCAGCCTGGCCGACATAGCAGCGAAAAGAGTTGACATGCAAGCCATTACTGTCCGACACCGCGACACCGGGGACGATGGCCTGGTCATGACCGGACTGCCTTATCCGCACGCTGCCGAGAACGACGTCATCGTGGCTGTCCATGCCGCCGGCTTCACCCCCGGTGAACTCGAGTGGCCGTCGACCTGGACCGACCGTGCGGGCCGCGACCGCACGCCCAGCGTTCCCGGCCACGAATTGTCCGGTGTCGTCATGGAAATGGGCTACGGCACCACAGGCCTCACCGTCGGGCAGCGGGTGTTCGGACTTGCAGACTGGGCCCGCGACGGCTCGCTGGCCGAGTACACCGCTGTCGAGGCGCGCAATCTCGCCCCACTGCCCGCCGATATCGCCTACACAGTAGCCGCGGCGCTGCCCATCTCGGGTCTGACCGCCTGGCAGGGTCTGTTCGTCCATGGCGGGCTCACCACCGGCCAGACCGTGCTGGTCCACGGCGCTGCCGGCGCGGTGGGTTCGATCGCCGTGCAGCTCGCACACGAGGTGGGTGCTCGGGTGATCGGCAGCGGGCGTGCGGGCGACCGCGACGTGGTAACCGGCTTGGGTGCAGCCACATTCGTGGACTTGAGCACCGAGGAACTCGAGCGCGTCGGAGACGTTGACGTCGTCCTCGACGTCATCGGCGGAGACGTCGGAGAACGGTCGGCGGCGCTGGTGCGCCCGGGGGGCACCCTGGTGTCAATCGCCGGACCGCCGGCGATGCAGCCCAGCCAGGGGCGGTCGGTGTTCTTCGTGGTCGAACCCGACCGTGCTCAACTCGCCGGTCTGGTGCAGCGGGTACGCGACGGGCGGCTCACACCGATGGTCGGCGCCGTGCGTCCGCTCGCCGAGGCACCCGACGCGTTCGCCCGACACCGACGCACGGTCGGTCGGACGATCATCCAGGTGGCCGGAGATCGGTCATAGTGCAGCGCGCGCAGCCAACGGGTAGCCCGTCTGGCTAGGCTGACAGCAGCGCACCCGCCCCCGGACTGCTCGGAGAACTCATGCGGCTGAACACTGCCCCGACCGACGGGTCACTGTCCGCCGCGATCAGGGAGGGGGCGGCGGCTCAGCACGACGCCGCCGAGAATTCGCTCTTCGTCACCGAACTCCTGGCCGGTCGGATCAGCAGGCAGGGTTATGCCGAGTATCTGCTGCGGCTGCGGTTGATCTATGCCGCGCTGGAGGACGCTGTCCGGGCGCATCGCGCCGACCCTCTGGTCGCCGCGGTGTACGACCCGGCGCTCGAGCGCGTCCCGGCCATCGACGCCGATCTCGAGCACTGGGCCCCCGGAACCGGTTACGACGTCGATTCGCCTGCTGCACAGAACTATCGGGAGCGTCTCTGTGGGCTGTCGTGGGGCGGTGCGGTGCTGGCTCATCACTACACCCGGTACCTCGGTGACCTCTCCGGTGGGCAGGCCGTGGGCAGGATCCTCGATCGCGAGTTCGATCTCGGCGGGAAAGGGCTGGCCTTCTACGAGTTCCCGCTGCGGGTCAAGCCCTACAAAGACGGTTACCGGGGACGTGTCGACGGTCTCGGTCTGGGTGCCGACGACACCGCACGCGTGGTTGCCGAGGTGAAGGTCGCATTCGGTCTCAACCAGGCTTTGTTCGACGAACTGGCAGCCCGACTGCCGCGCTACCAACGCTGAGCCATGAAAGCCGGCCGTACTGGCTAACGCCGCGCTGACGCGCGCCGATAACCAGGCATGACCTCGATCCGCACCGCCGCCACGGTCGCGGCCGTGCTCCTCCCGACCTGGGCGTGGGTGCCGACGGCGCACGCCCAGCCCTTCGCGGAACTGGACGCCGTTCCGGTGGTGGCGTCACCGACCTGTGGTGGCACGGTTCGCGCCGAGGCCCAGGTGACACCCGTGCAGATCGACGGTCGGCCCGGGGATGGCGTCCGCGTCGCGATCCACTACGACGCCGGAATCTACGACGGTTCGTGCGCGCTCACCGTGACCACCGCCTGGTCGAACCTCGACGACGGGGCCTCTGGAAGCGATGACATCACCGCGGTGTCGACCATCGACGGTCACTACGGATTCATCGGCTACGCCAACACGACGTTCGCGACCGGCAGTGGGACGGTGATCATCACGCTCAGTTCGCATCCCGGCGCCGAGATGCGGATCACGGTATGAGGCTCACCGGTACCGGCGGGGAACCGTCCAGTGGCCACCGAACTCGTCGTTGAAGCGTTCGGGGTCGAACCGGCTGTCGCCTCCGGCCGGGAAGCTGGTCAGCTCCCCGAAGACGACGCGTCCACCGACGTCGTACAGGTCGACGCGGACGAAATCGGTGTCGGCACCGAGTCGCTCCGCCACCGCGATCATCTCGTCCAGGCGGGCGGGCCTCGGGGGCCGGGGCACCGCCCACGGGGGTCCACCGCGTAGTGGCACGTGCTCCCAGTCGGGCCGGAAGAAGTCCTGCGTCCGCCGGTCGAACCGTCCGGCGTCGACCTGCACGTAGGCGCATCGTCCGTGGAATACGAAGAACTTGTAGTCCGCGGGGATGGCGCCGTGCGGGTCGGTGAGCATCTCCTCGACGATGATCCGCGGAGAAATCTGGCCGTACACCCACTCCCTGTTCGGACCCTGGCCGTACAGCTGGGTCACCCACCCCCGGGCGATCCGGACGATGTCCTCCCGGGACGCGAACTCGGGCCGAACATGCTGGTAGGTCCAGTCGCCCGGATCCGTCGGGAGGCGTGCCTCGGCCGGAGCGCGACCGGAGACCACCGTCGCTGCGCCGCTGCCATGGGTCGGCTTGACGACGTAGGCGTCCGGCAGGTCCACGCCGTGCAGCGCCGCCGGATCGTCGACGATCGCGTACGCGCGCGGAAGATACTTCGGTCCAACGGCATTCGCCACGTAGTCACGCACCGCGGCCTTGTCGGCGAAGGTCACCACGATCTGACGGTGATCGCGCAGCATCTTGTAGCGCACCTTGTCGCGAAATGTGCGCGGATTTCGGGTACGCCAGAGCCGCGCCGCGCGCACGATTCTGCTCCGTTCGCGCCAGCGGACATCCGTGCGATTCACGCGCTCAGGGTAAGACGGCGCCCCGCCGCTCGCCACCAGGACTACCCTGAGACGCATGGGGGAGTCGATATCCGCGAAGCGAAAAGCGGCTGTGATCGCGAAGTTCGTTGCTGCTCAACGCTTTTCCCGTGATGAGGTGTTCGCCGAACCCTGTCCGATACCCGCCGAGGCAGGCGCCATGGGCTGGTGGTTCCGGGAGATTCCGGGCGACATCGACACCGGAGGTTGCGAACAGCGCGACGGGTGGACGCTGCTCTACGTCGGCGTCAGCCCGGGTCCACCACCGGCGAGCGGCAAACCGGCCGCCCCGCAGGATCTTCGCAAGCGTATTCGCTATCACTTCGGGGCAGGCAGCGCCGACGCGCAGGGTTCGACGCTGCGCAAGTCGCTCGGCGTCCTGCTCGGCGATCAGCTCGGCTTCGCGCTGCGCCGGGTGGGTACCGGCAAGCGGCAGACCTTCGCCGGTGGTGAGGCTGTGCTGACCCGGTGGATGGCCGAGAACGCCGCGGTGTCCTGGGTGCTGCACCCTGAGCCGTGGCACCTGGAAGCCAAACTGATCGCCGCGCTCGACCTGCCGCTCAACATCCAGGGAAACCAACACAACGCCTTCGCGCCGCAGCTGAAGCGACTGCGTCGGGACGCGGGCGTGCGGGCTGACAAGATGCGCGTTCTGGCCGAGTGGTCCTAGCTGCCGTGATCGGGTGCGTCAGCGGGTACGTCAGGAGTGTTTCGCGATGTACTCGTCGGCGTCCTTGTCCCGGTTGTCGATTCCGCGCGTCGTGTCGTGCTCGGCGTAGAACTGCAGCCACTGCATCCCCAGTTGATGACGCAGCTCCAGAGACGCGCTCTTGATGAAGTCGGGCATCGCCTCCCGCTCTTCCTCGTCGAGGTGCTCGCCATTCTCGGTACGCGCCTTGAGTACCGCCTCGAACCACTCCTGGCTACCGGGTTTGTGCCGGCGCGACGCGCGCACCGCATCACGGATGGCGTTGTGGTCGGTGATCGCGTCCTCGGTCTCGTCTTCGGGATCGCCCTCCGGATTGCCGGGGTCGTCTTTGCCGCCGTGCTTCAGCAGCGCCGGATAGAACACCGTCTCCTCGGCTTCGGCGTGCGCGTCGAGGCGGGCACTGAGCTGATCCCAGATCGCGGCGAGCTCTTCCTCGCTCTTGGCGTCGTCGAGCCGGAAGAACTGCCGTCGCAACCAGTCGTGATCGGCGTAGACGAGTTCGATGATGTCGGCCATGCGCGGGATCTTCCCCGCCCGTCAGCAGCCGAAACGCAAGGCTAGCCTCAGCTGAAGCGGACGTTCAGCGTGGCCAGTCCGAAGATCTTCCTGCCGCCGGACTTCGCGCCGACGATGAGGACGCCGGAGCGGGTCTCGGGATCCAGCGACTTGATCCGGCCGGTGAACTCGATGTCGGCCCCCTCTTTGGCGGACACGATCGCCGGCTGGGACAGCCGGATCGTGTAGCGGGTGACCGCGCCGGGGTCACCCGACCATGCGGAGGCGAAGCCGGCGCCCAGACCCATCGTGAGCATGCCGTGGGCGATCACGTCGGGCAGCCCGGCCAGCTTCGCGATGTCCTCGTCCCAGTGGATCGGGTTGGCGTCACCGGCCACGCCGGCGTAGTTCACCAGGTCGCCGCGGGACAGCCGGGTGTGATGGACGGTCAGTTCGTCGCCGACCTTGACGTCGTCGAAGGATGGCGTCCCGGGCGTACGGGTCAGGCCGCCGTCGGAGATCCGGATCTCACCCTCGGGGCGCACCGTCCTCTCGTAGTGAGCGTCCAGCGAGCCGACCCCGGAGAAGTCGACGTCGTGCATCATCGCGTTCTGCACGGCCGTCTTGACCCCCGCGTCGATGTCCTCGGCAGTGACGCCGACGACGGTGGTGTGCAGGGTGTGCACCCGCTCACCGGCGGTATCGGTGAAGGTGTTGGTCACGGTGATGAAGTCGCGGCCGGCCGTTCGGCGCACCGAGGTCAACTCGACGTCGATGACCAGCTCGTCACCGGCGACGATCGGGCGGTGCTGTTCGAAGACCTCTTCGGTCTGCAGATAGGTGTCGTAGCCGACGACGATCGATTCGAACATGCGGCGATTGCACTGCATGCCCGGCGCCGAGGTGAACGTCAGCGGTGCGACCACATCCGGATAGCCCAACTTGGCGGCGGCGCCGACGTCCCAGTGCGCGGGGTGATAGTCCTGTACCGCCCGGGCGTACTCGCGAATCTTCTCTCGGCCGACCAGGTACGTACCATCCATCTGGTACCAGTGGCCCACTCGCGCTTCGAGCGGCGACACGTCTGCTGCTGTCACCACAGCACACTAACGCGCCGTCACGGCCGCGCCGCAGGCCGAGGGCACGCCGACGCCGGGGTCGGTTCGAATCGAGCCCGTACGGGTAAGCGCAACGGGGCCTTTTCGCCGCAGTCCGAAGTAGGGACAGAGGAGAGTTCGTGACCCGACCAACCACCGCCCCGCCGCCGGCCCAGCCGACCGCGCCGGAGCAGGTCAGCGTGCGGCAACGCAACGCGATCTTTCTCGCCGTGGTGCTGGGGATGCTGCTGGCCGCCCTGGACCAGACGATCGTGGCGACCGCACTGCCGACCGTGGTGGCCGATCTCGGCGGCGCGGGCCACCAGGCCTGGGTCGTCACCAGCTACCTGCTGGCCTCGACGATCGTCACAGTGATCGTCGGCAAGCTGGGCGACATCTTCGGCCGCAAGACCGTCTTCCAGGTCGGGATCCTGCTGTTCCTGGCCGGTTCGGTGCTGTGCGGTCTCGCGCAGTCGATGTCCATGCTGGTGGCGTCGCGAGCGCTGCAGGGCATGGGCGGCGGCGCCATCACCGTGACCGCCGTCGCCCTGATCGGCGAGGTGATCCCACTGCGCGACCGCGGGCGCTACCAGGGCGCGCTCGGCGCGGTGTTTGGTGTCACCACTGTCATCGGCCCGTTGCTCGGTGGCTTTTTCACCGACCACCTCAGCTGGCGCTGGGCGTTCTGGATCAACGTGCCGGTGGCCGTCATCGTCATCGGGATCGCCGCCATCGCCATCCCGGAACTCGGGCGATCGGCGCGGCCGGTCCTGGACTACGCGGGCATCGTCCTGGTCGGAGCGGGCGCCGCCGGTCTGACGCTCGCCACCAGCTGGGGCGGTACCACCTATCCGTGGGCCTCGGCCATGATCATCGGGCTGTTCGCGGCCTCGATCGCCGCGCTGGTGGCGTTCGTATTCGCCGAGCGCCGGGCCGCCGAGCCGATCCTGCCCATCCGGATGTTCGCCAGCCCCGTCTTCACGGTGTGCTGCGTGCTGTCGTTCGTCGTCGGCTTCGCGATGCTGGGCGCATTGACGTTCCTGCCGACGTACATGCAGTTCGTCGACGGCGTCTCGGCCACCGAGTCCGGGTTGCGCACGCTGCCGATGGTTCTCGGCCTCTTGGTCACCTCGCTCGGCAGCGGCGTCATCGTCGGGCGGACCGGTCGCTACAAGATCTTCCCGATCGCCGGCACCGCGACCATGGCCGTCGGCTTCGTCCTGCTGTCCCGCATGAATGCCGAGACCTCGACGCTGGTGCAGTCGCTCTATCTGCTGGTCCTTGGCGCAGGAATCGGGCTCAGCATGCAGGTGCTCATCCTCATCGTGCAGAACACCGTCGACTTCACCGATCTGGGCGTGGCGACGTCCGGGGTGACCTTCTTCCGCACCATCGGCAGCTCCTTCGGCGCGGCCATCTTCGGGTCGATGTTCAGCAACTTCCTCGAAGACAGGCTCCCATCGGCGATGGCGGCCTCCGGCGCCCCGCCCGAGGCGGCGACGTCACCGCAGGCCCTACACGCCCTGCCCGACGCGGTCGCGGCGCCGATAGTCAATGCGTACGCGGACTCGCTGAGCTCGGTGTTCCTGCTCGCCGCACCGTTCGCCGTCGTCGGCCTGGTCCTCGCGTGCTTTCTCAAGCAGGTTCCGTTGCGCGACGCCGCGGCCAGCGGCAGCACCGATCTCGGCGAGGGCTTCGGGATGCCGACCACCGAATCGCCGGAGAAACTCCTCGAGATGGCCGTTGGCCGGCTGCTGCGACGCACTCACGGCATCGACTTCGAGGCGCTGGCCCGCTCGCGGAACGGACGCCTCGACGCGGCCCGGCTGTGGGCGCTCATCCAGATCTACCGCCGCACCGCGGCAACGGGCACGGCGAGTCTGAGCGCGATCGCCGACCAGCGCCAGCTGCCCCGGCAGATCCTCGAGCCGACGTTCGACCGGTTGGTCGCCGGCGGCTACGCCACCCGGGAGGGCGACCTGTTCACGCTCACCCCGGCGGGCGCCACAGAGGTCAGCCACGCACGCGACGTCATCTCGAACTGGATCACCGACACGCTCGCCGAGTCGCCGGAGTTCAGCCAGCGGCCCGACCGCATGCAGGTCCAGGGTGCGCTCGAACGCGTCGCCCGCGGCGTCCTGCTCGATCGGGACGACACCACCGACACCTCCCGAATGATGAAACTCGGGGCCACCGCGACGATCGAGAGTGCTCCCACCACACGCATGCGTGCCCCGGCCGCCGCGGCGTGGGCGTCGGCGCCCACCCGACCGTTCCAGGCGCCGCCGACCATCCGGCGCCGCCCAGGGCCGCCGGGCCCGCGGCGCTGACCACCGCGAGTCTCCTGGTAACGATTCGAAACCCGTTGCGTTGCAGTATGAAACCGCGGGTGTAGTGAGCCCGGACGCCGCACTATGGTCACGTCGTGCACCGGCGAACCGCGCTCAAGCTTCCGCTGTGCCTGGCGGCGGCCGCTGCACTGACGAAGGTCCCGGTCGCCGCTGCGGCAGAGACGGGTCGATGGTCGGCCGACCGCGCCAACGCCTGGTACCAGGCGCAAGGCTGGCTGGTGGGCGCCAACTACGTCCCGTCGACGGCCGTGAACCAGATCGAGATGTTCCAGGCCGGCACCTACGATCCGCGCCGCATCGACGGCGAGCTCCAGCTGGCCCGCAAGATCGGATTCAACACCGTGCGGGTGTTCCTGCACGATCAGCTGTGGGCCACCGATCAGGCCGGGTTCGCCAGCAGGCTCTCTCAGTTCGTCGGTATCGCGGCGAGCCACCGCATCAAACCACTGTTCGTGCTGTTCGACTCGTGCTGGGATCCGGCGCCCCGCGCCGGCCGCCAGCGCGCGCCGATACCCGGTGTGCACAACTCGGGTTGGGTTCAGGGTCCGGGCGCGGCGCGCCTCGGAGATCCGGCGTACCTGCGTGTCCTGCAGAGCTACGTCACCGGCGTGGTCGGCATGTTCCGCAGCGACCCCCGTGTGCTGGGCTGGGATGTGTGGAACGAGCCGGACAACCCGTCGAAGGACTACCGGAAGTCCGAACACGAGGACAAGCAGAAACTGGTCGCGGCGTTCCTCCCGCACGTCTTTCAGTGGACGCGGGCGGCCAATCCGGTGCAGCCGCTGACCAGTGGCGTCTGGCAGGGACACTGGAAGAACCCGGGGAGCCGCAGCAAGGTGTGCAACACACAGCTCGAGCACTCCGACATCATCACCTTCCACAGCTACGGCGACCCGGCCGAGTTCGAGTCCAGAATCGACGAACTCGAGCCGCTGGGACGGCCGATCATCTGCACCGAATACCTGGCACGCGAACTGGGCAGCACCGTGGAAGGCATCCTGCCCGTAGCCAAGCGGCGCAACGTCGGTGCGTACAACTGGGGTTTTGTAGCCGGGCGCACGCAGACCTATCTGCCGTGGGACTCGTGGAAGGAGCCCTACACCTCGCCGCCGGATCCGTGGTTCAGCGATCTGCTGCACCCTGACGGCCGGGCCTACGACGACGAGGAGATCCGCGTCATCCGGAAGCTGACCGGCGCGAGCTGACTCACAGATCCGACGCGCCACCGTCGACGAGAAGCTCGGTACCGGTGGTGTACGTCGCGTCGAATCCGAGGAACAGGATCGCCTTCGCGACCTCCTGGGGCGTGCCGAACCGCCGCATCGGGTTGCCGGCCTTGATCTCCTCGAGGAACCGCCGCGCTTCGTCGCGCGGCATGGAGCGTTCGAGGATTCCGGTGTCGATCGGCCCGGGGGACACCGCGTTGACGCGGATACCCCGGTCGATCAATTCGCGGGCGAAGGTGCGCGCCATCGAGCGCAACGCGGCCTTGGTCGCGGAGTAGACGCTCGTGGTCGCGATGCCTTTGGTGTTGCTGACCGACGTCGTGAGCACCACCGCGCTGCCCGCGGGCATCAGCGGGAGGAAGCGTTGCAGCGTGAAGTAGGGCGCTTGGACGTTGAGTTCGAACAGCTGCCGGAACTGGGTTTCGCTGGTTTGCTCCACCGTCGTGGCGAGCGTGCCGCCCGCGTTGAGGACCAGGAGGTCGACACCGCCGAGTTCGGTGGCCACCCGCTCGACGAGCGCGTCGATGTCGGCCACGGCGTCGCTGCGTACAACGGTTGCTGCCGAACCCAGTGCGGCCCGGGCATTCTCCAAAGAGGCCGGAGTGCGGCCGGTGACCAGCACGCGGGCCCCGCCGGAGACCAGAGCCTGCGCGGTGGCCAGCCCGATCCCGCTCGTGCCGCCGGTGATGACGACGCGCTTACCGTCGTATTCGGGCATGTCCGATTTCTTCACAGTTGTGACTGGCCGCCGTCGACGACCAGTTCGATGCCTGCGGCGAACGTCGCGTCGAACGCGAGAAACGCGACGGCAGGGTCGAATTCGGTCGGATGTCCCCACCGCTGCATCGGACTGCTCGCGGTGAACTCCGCCTTGAGTTGCGCGGCTTTCTCGGGCGCCTCCTTCTCCAACTTGCCGGTGTCGATCGAGCCGGGACTGATCGCGTTGACTCGAATCCCCTTCGGCAGCAGTTCCCGGCTCAGGGTGCGGGCCATCGACCGCAGGGCCGCCTTGCTGGCCGAGTAGACGCTGAGCGCATCCCAGCCCGTCTGATTCGCGATCGACGTGGTCAGCACGACACCGCTGCCCTCAGCCAGCAGCGGCACCAGCTTCTGCACCGTGAAGAACGGGCCTTTGGTGTTGATGGCGAAGACCTCGTCGAAGGTCTGCTCGGTCACCGCCTCGAACGGGTCGAAACTGCCGATGCCGGCATTGACCACCAGCGCGTGCACCGTGGCGAATTCCGTGCTGACCCGGTCGGCCAGTGATTCGATGTCCGGCAACGACTTCGCGTCGCTCACCACGGGGATCGCATCCCCACCCAGTTGGCGTGCCGCGTCCTCGAGCGTTTCCCGATGGCGCCCCGTCACCATGACGCGGGCGCCGTTGTCCACCAGGAACTGGGCGGTCGCCAACCCCAACCCACTGCTGCCGCCGGTGATCACCACGTTTTTCCCGTCGTATCTGCCCATGTATCCGAGTCTTCGACGGGTGGGGTCGGCTGTCCAAGACCTGGTCGGCACACCGGTATGCCGAAAGGGAATGGGGATGACAGCGGTTCGGGTTGACCGGGTGGTGAACGATCTCGGGATCGACCTCGAACTGCGGCTGGTGCGGTACTTCACGACTGTCGCCGAGCACGCGAACTTCAGCAGGGCCGCGGCCGAACTCCACCTCGCGCAGCCGTCGCTGAGTCGGCAGATCCAGCGCCTCGAGCATCGTCTGGGTGTGCGGCTGTTCGACCGCACCCCGCAGGGCGCCCAGCTGACCGACGCAGGCAAGGCGTTCCTGCCCGAAGCGCAGGCCCTGCTACTAGCCGCCCGGCGGGCGGCGCTCACCGCACGCGCTCACGCCCCGGCGGGCAAGGTGGCCATCGGTTACGTGGAGGACCTCGTCATCACGCCCGCCGTCCGTGAACTGCGCCGCCTGCACCCGGACGCCGACATCAGCACCCACCATCTGAAATGCAGCGAACAGCAGGCCTTCGCCGAGGGCCGGGTGGATGTCCTCGTGGCTCGGGACCCGCGGTTCGCCCCCGCGGACGGGGTGGTGACCACGATGCTCTACGACGAGCCCCGGATGCTGGTGATGCCCGTCGGCCACCCGCTGGCCGGACGGCAATCGGTGTCGGTCGACGACTTCGCGGGCGAGAACTTCATCTGTCCTCACGGCGGGGCGCGCTCGGTCTACCTGACCGACCCCCAGCAATCCATCGACCCAGGCCCGATCTCAGCAGGCCCGATAGAGGAGAGCTTCGAGGACCGGTTGGAACTGATCGCCGGCGGTCAAGCGGTCGCGGTGTTGCCGGTCGGAGACCGGCGCAGTTCGCTGCGGGCCGATCTGGTGACCGTGCCCGTCGAGGACTTCCCGGCCAGCGAGGTGGTGGTCGCGACCCGGGCGGGCGATCGAAACCCGTTGACCGCCGACTTCGTGCGAGCGGCCCGGAGCCTTCTGACCGGTCGCGCTCAGGTGCCCGTGTGAAGCGGACGCACCACGTCGCCGATCTGGCGTGACACCTCATCGACGATCTGACCGAAGGAGCGTTGTTCGCCGTCCCGGATCCACCGGGCGAAGGCGATACCGAACACCATCACGCCGGTCTGTGCGGCGACCTCCGCGGCGAGGTCGTCGACGCCGCGTGCGCGCAGCGCGTCGGCGAGCGCAGCGCCGAGGCGGATGAGCTTGAGCGCTTCGCGTTCCTGGAGGGCAGGGTTGCCGTCGATGACGCGCTGCCGCGCGCGCGATTGGCTCCGCTTCTCGTCGGGGAAGAGGAAGGCCGCGGATCGTATTGCGCTGGCGGCCAGTTCGACTGCCTGCAGATCCGGCGCGGCGTGGCGCACACCGGAGACGAAGGCGTCGGTCAATGACTGCTGGCCGTGGAACAGCACTTCGCGTTTATCGCTGAAATGACGGAAGAAGGTGCGTTCGGTCAGGCCGACCGCCTGGGCGATCTCGGTCGCGGTGGTCTGTTCGTAGCCGCGCTCGGCAAAGAGTTCGAGCGCTGCCCGCTGCAGCCGCTCGGGTGTGTCCGGGACCCAGCGCGCCATGCCGGCGAGTCTAGTGATGACAGCAACTGACATCGGGCGTAGAGTCGGTGATGTCAGATACTGACATCACCGATGGGAGAACGTCATGATCGTGTTTGTGACCGGAGCGTCCGGCTGGATCGGCTCCGCCGTTGTCGACGACCTGCTGTCCACCGGCCATCAGGTGATCGGCCTGGCGCGCTCGGATGGGTCCGCGGCGGCACTGCGGGCCAGAGGCGTTCGGGTCCGACGCGGCGACCTGGACGATCCGGCCGGCCTCCGCGCCGGCGCGCTGGAAGCCGACGCCACCATTCATCTCGCCAACAAACACGACTGGGCGAACCAGGCGGCGATGAACCGGGCCGAACGTGCGGCGGTCCAGACGATCGGGGACGCGCTCGCCGGCACCGACCGGCCGTTCCTGGTGGCCTCGGGTGTGGTGGGGTTCGTCGCCGACCGAACGCTCACCGAAGCCGACGCAGCACCCTTCCACGGCCCCGATTCGCTTCGCGGTGGCAGCGAAAACCTCACACTGGACTTCTTCGACCGCGGCGTGCGCGCGGTGAGTCTGCGGTTCGCGCCGACCGTCCACGGCACCGGCGATCACGGGTTCATCGCCCACCTGGTCGAGATCGCGTGCGCGAGGGGTGTCTCCGGCTATCCGGGAGACGGGGCCAATCGCTGGCCTGCGGTCCACGTGAGAGACGCTGCCCGCATGGTCACCCTCGGCCTCGAGAAAGCGCCGGCCGGCACCCGCCTACACGCCGTCGCCGAGGAAGGGGTACCCACCCGTGTCATCGCCGAGGCGATCGGACGCGCATTCGGCCTGCCCGTGGCAGGTATCCCTGCGGAGCGGGTTTCCGAGCACTTCGGCTGGATCGGCGAATTCTTCGCCGCGGACGCTCCGACCAGCAGCGCTCAGACGCGACGGCTCCTCGACTGGACCCCGACCGGTCCCACCCTGCTCGAGGACATCGCTGCCGGCGCCTACCGCGGGAGCCACTGACCACCCGACTCGGTTTGGTGCGGGTTCCGGAGGCCCACTAAGTTGCCAGGGGTGATGTCTTCACTAGCCGGCGCCGTCGCGCGATGGGTCTCCCCGTTCTTCGCCGTCGCTGCCGTGGCAGGCCTGGTCCTGGTCGCTGAGCCGGCGCAGGCACCCGAGGTTCGGCTCGCCAGCGACGCCAACCCGCTCGTCGGCCGGCCCTTCTACGTCAACCCGGACTCGAAGGGCATCCGCTCGGCGCGGGGGGTGGGGAATCCCCAGCTCGATGCCGTGGTGAACACGCCGACGGCCTATTGGATGGACCATCTGTCCACTCCGGCCGTCGACGCCAAGTACATCGCGGCTGCACAGGCCGCAGGCACCATGCCCATCCTGGCGCTCTACGGCATCCCCAACCGTGACTGCGGCAGCTTCGCCGCGGGCGGCTTCGGCTCGGGCGATTCCTACCGGGCCTGGATCGACGGAGTCGCCGGCGCCATCGGCGGTGGCCCCGCCGCGGTCATCCTCGAACCCGACGCGCTCGCCATGGCCGACTGCCTCTCGCCCGATCAGCAGCAGGAACGCTTCGCCCTGATCGGCTACGCGGTCGATACGTTGACCCGCAATCCGGGTACGGCGGTCTATGTCGACGCCGGCCACCCGCGCTGGGTGCCCGCCGACGTCATGGCCAACCGGCTCAACCAGGTCGGCGTCGCCAAGGCGCGAGGGTTCAGCCTCAACACCGCGAACTTCTTCACCACCGAGGAATCGGTGGGGTACGGCGCAGCCATCTCTGGGATGACCGGTGGTAAGCCCTTCGTGATCGACACCTCGCGTAACGGCGCGGGTCCGGTCGAAGGCGACGATCTGTACTGGTGCAACCCGAGCGGTCGCGCCCTGGGCGCGCGGCCCACCACGGCCACCGGCAATCCGCAGGTCGACGCCTTCCTGTGGGTCAAGCGCCCTGGTGAGTCCGACGGCTCCTGCCGCGGGGCACCCAGCGCGGGCACCTTCGTCAACCAGTACGCGATCGACCTGGCCACCAACGCGGGCTGGTAACGACGGGCTCGCACTGCAACGAAACGGCCGTCGGCGGCGATATTCCGGATGGGGATCACGGCACGTTCGATCAGGTAAAGGGGGCGCCGAATGCGTCCAGCGCACATCGTCTGCACTTTGGCACTCGTCGGCGCGGCGGCCGTGCTAACTCCGATGGCCGCCGGGCATGCCGAGGAGTCGGCGCTGCAGACGATCTCGGGGCTCCAGGCATCCGGCTACACCGTCAACATCGACCGCGTCGGCAGCGCTCCGCTGGCCGAATGCGTGGTGACCGGCGTCCGGAACCCGCAGACCGTCACCGAGTACGTCCGGACCTACGACGGCACGACGAAGGACGGCGGCGTCGACGTGGATGTGGTGCCCATCGTCACCAGCAGGTCAATCTCCGTGTCGCTGAACTGCACCTGAGGCGATGCCGTCAGGACGGCGGCAGCAGTGGCTCGAGCAGGGCCAGTTCCGTGCGGTTCAGCCAGGACGGGTTGGCCTGCTGAGGTGAGCGGAACACCTCCATGGACTCCAGCCCGGGTACGCCGACGAGGTCGGCGGCCGTCAGCGGTGCGTCGAACAGCGGGATATGCACGGCGACATGGAATGTTCCGCCCTCGGCTGCGACCTCGCCGGTGATGCGGCCCGCGCCCCAGAACCCCCGCAGCGGATGCGCCGCGACCCAGAACAGCACCCGCTGACCCGGACGCATGAGCCGCGACCGGTAGTTGTCGGCGACGCACCAGGTCGACCTCGCCTCGCCGGCCGCGACCATCGGCTCGACGGGTGTCCGGCGCGGGTGGCATTTGATCACCCAGGCCCCCAGCGTGTCCGGGGATACGGTGCGCTTCACCGGCGCCGCTCGGGACCGAACATTCGCTCGCGAACCGACCGGTGGGGGTCGGTGCGCTGCTCTTCGAGCAGGAAATCGATGCCCCGCTCGATCGCCGTCCTGGTCTGATCCCGGATGTCGCCGATCGTACGGTCGTCGGTCGGGTCCACGTCGCCGGTGTCGATGGGCTCGCCGAACCAGTAGTACTGGCGCTCCGGCCGGGGAATCGGCGTGGGCCCGACACCGCGGACGATCGGGAGCAGATCCGGGCTGCCCGAGATCTTCTCGAACAGCCGCTGCGCCGGCTTGAGGAAGCGGTTGTCGGTGTCGACGACGACGTCGAGCGCATCCTCGGCGCCGACCGTCGCGAACGGGACGATGGGGTAGCCGTGCCGGACGGCGAGCCGGGCGAAACCCATCCGGTTCTCCCACAGCAGCTGGTACTTCTCGCCACGGCGCTTGGCCACCTCCCGGCCGCCGCCGGGGAAGACCAGCAGCGTCTCACCGCGGCGCATCAGCGCCTCCGCCGTCCCCGGGGTGCCCGGGATGACGCCGACGGACAGCAGCAGATCGCGCCAACCCGGCAGTTTGAAGTGCGCGTGATTGCCCAGCACCCGGACCCGGATGCCCCGCTCCCACAGCTCGGCGCACAGCAGCGGAGCGTCGAGCAAGCCGATGAGCGTGTGGTTGCCGACCAGCAACGCCCCGCGGTCGGGCAGGTTCTCGGTGCCGCAGACCTTGGGGTTGATGAGCCGGCGGGCCGGTTCGAGGAGCCGCAGCACCCGGTCGAGGGTGGCCTCCGTCGGAGGGCCGGGGAGCCGGGCGTCGCCGTCGTCGGTCATATGCCTACGTGCACCCAGGGTCCGGCTTCTAAACCCCGCGTTCCCCCGCACCCGGAAACGGGTACGAGACCTCGGTGCCTGACGCCGGACTACCCGCCCCTGCCGGCCATCTGCCCGGCTACCTCTCCGTTCCCTCCCGACCCGGTCCGTGGCCCGCGGTCGTCGTGCTGCACGAGGTGTTCGGCCTGAACGACGACATCCGTCGTCTGACGGACCGGTTCGCCGACAGCGGTTATCTCGCATTCGCGCCGGCGCTGTTCCAGCGGGGACCCAAGCCGGTGTGCATCGTCAGCGCATTCCGGGCGCTGGCCACCGGGTCGGGTTCAGCAGTCGACGACATCATCTCCGCGGCCGAGGCGCTGCGTGCCGACGAACGGACGACCGGAAAGGTCGGATCGGCGGGATTCTGCATGGGCGGCGGCTTCTGCCTGCTGCTGGCCGATCGCGACGTCTTCGACGCGACCGCCCCGAACTACGGACCGTTCCCGCCGGCGACCGGCGTGCCGTCGCGGTCGTGCCCCATCGTCGCCAGCTTCGGCGGCAGGGACCTGCTGTTGCCCGGTGCCGCGGCGAAGCTCGAGGAGGCCCTGGCGCCGAGCGGAGTCTCGCGCGACATCAAGGAGTATCCGGGCGTCGGCCACAGCTTCATGAACCGGTGGGGCACACCGTCGCCGCTGCACTTCGTCGAACACATTGCCGGACTGCATTATTCGGCCCCGGAGGCTGAGGATGCCTGGCGGCGGATCCTGACGTTCTTCGAGACGCACCTACGCTGACGAGGGCGGTGCTGACAGCTGATCGGCGACGAACGCGGCCGCCTGGTCGGCCATGCCGTTGCTCTTGTACGAGCTGTGGGCGGCCCGGTCGAATCCGCCGGGGAAGCAGACCGGATCGCCGGCGGCGCACAGCTGAATCGTCTTCGCGGAGTAGAGCTTTCCGACGGCGATGGGCGGGGCGGCCGAATCGACGAGGTTGAGGAACCAGTTGTCCGGTGTGCCGAACAGGGCCACGGCGGCGACGTGATCGGCCGTGGCGGGTGGCATCGGGCCGGTGATACCCGCGGGCAGTGCCAGACCGGGCGGCACCGCGTCGAAGGTGGTGTAGGCCGCCACCGCGGCGCCCTGGGAGTAGCCGCCCAGCACGATCTTGGTGTCCGGGCAGGTCGCGACGATCGAGTCGATCTTCTGGGCGGCGTCGACGACTCCGTCGGCGGCCGCGGGGAAGTCAAGCGTGGCAGGGTAATTCACGGCATCGACAGCAACGGGTGCGCCGACCCTGGCGTTGAGGGCGTCGATGAACGCCTGGCCCGTCGCGCCGACACCGGGCGCCTCGAAGGTTCCGCGAGCGAACACCACTTCGACCGCCGGGCACGCCGGGTCGGCGGATGCGATGCCCGCGGCCTGTGGTCCCAGCGCGGCGAGGACGGACACGGCTGCTGCGGCGGCGCCGGCGAGGGCGGTGGATCGGCGGCGAGTGGTCGGCTTCGCGGATGTGCTCATGGCATCAGCTTCTCGCAGCTGCTTCCCAGGAACATCACTGCCCGCCGGGGGTGTCCCTACCTGCTAGCCGGAAGAAACTAATCCCTGGGCTGGACGTGCGCGGTCACCCATTGCGCGGCGAGCTTGACCAGACCGGACTGCGGATAGCGCACGTGTGCGTCGAAATCCTCACCCAGCGAGCAGACCGGATCGTTGGTGTTGCACAGGTCGGCGGTGCGGGAACCGAAGTCGGGACTCAGGCGCGTCAGCGGCTGGCCGAGCCGTGCGGCGGGGTTGCCGAAGACGGTGATGGCTGCGATGTGGGGGATCGCGGCGGCGGGCAGCGGGGCGCTGTAGCCCATACCGGCGACCGGTGAGGTCGCCACGATGTCGATGACGGCCGCGCCCTGCGAGTATCCGCCCAACACGATCTTGGTGTCGGGGCACTTGGCGGCGGTCGACTGGACGCGCAGACTGGCGTCGTTGGCGCCGGCGGCGGCCTTGAGGAAGTCCCAGGACGCCGGATACTTCACGGCGTAGGTGCCGATGGACATGCCCTTGACCATCGGCTTGAGCGCGTCGACCAGGGCCTTGCCGACCACGCCGATCCCCGGCGGTTCGTCGGTGCCGCGGGCGAAGATGATCTCGATGTCCGAACACTTGGCCGCGGCGCTCGCGGCGGGGGCGACGAGGACGCCGCAGGCCGCCAGGGCGGTGGACACAGCGATCATCACCGCTGCGCGTGAGCGTCGAAAGACTCTGTCGGTGGACACGGCCTCTCCTTGACCGAATGCAGGACGATTTCGCATTCCGTATACCCAACTATCCCAGAAGTCACTCCAGTCACAAACCGGAGTGCGCGGTCAGGCCGTCGATCAGCAGATCCACCGTGCGTTCGTAGCTGGCTGCGGGGTCAGGCGTCTGGCCGATACGGGCGATCTCGATGGTGACCGCTCCATGTACCGCACTCCAGACTGCCTGCGCGGCCTCGGTCGGATCGGCCCCGGTCTCGCCGGGCGCGATGGCCCGAATCAACTCGACCAGAACGGCGAACACGGCGCGTCCGTGATCCGCGGCGGCCGTCGACTGATCTTCGAGCGGACTGCCGACGGTGAAGATGAGGAGATACCGGGCGGGGTGCTGCACGGCGTACCCGCGGTAACTTCTGCAGGCCCGGCGGAAGCGGTCGACCGCGCCGGCATCTGGAGATGTGTCGATCGCCGCCGCCAGATCGTCCAGTGCCCGCATCGCCAGCGCGGCGAGCAGGCCGTCCTTGTTGTCGAAGCGGTTGTACACGCTCATCGGGGCGACGCCCGCCTCTGCGGCTACCGCGCGGATGGTGACCCCGGCGGTTCCGTCCCGATCCAGAACGGCCTCGGCCGCGTGGAGTAACGCGGCCGAGACCTGCTCGCTAGCCGTACGACGGCGCGTCATGATCTGGCGGTGACGTCCCGGTGTGAGAGCCACGCCAGGGATGCATCGGCGACGTCTCGCCATCCCGCATCGATGGTCAGCGAGTGTCCCCGGCCGTCGAATTCCAGGAAGTCGGTGACGGCGGCCGAGTCGCGGTAGAGCTCGTAGGCGGCCTTCGCCGATACGTGCGGCACGGTGTGATCGGCCGTTCCCGCGGTGATCAGCAGGGGTCCTCGAGTGCTGTTGGCCGTGTCGACCGCGGCGGGGGAGTGCGGTGCGAAGTTCGCGACCGCGGCCTCGAAGAGCGGCTTGCCCGGTGACGGGATCGACCACCGCGACCAAAGCTCATCGGATTCTGCGGGCGCCAGGGCGTTGCCGAAGCCGTAGCGCCACTGTGCTTCGGTCAGTCCTTTCGCGCGACCACGGTTGAGCGGGTTGCCCAGCACCGGGAACGCCGACCGCAATTGGGCCGCGGGGAGGGGCCTGACGCCCTTGATGGGGGCGGGATCAATGGCGACCGCCGCCGCCGCCCGGCCCTGTCCGAGCAGCTTCTGGGCGATCAGGCCGCCGAACGAGTGTCCGATGACCACCGGCGGGGTGTCGAACCGCTGGAGCACCGTGGCGAAGTGCTCGGTCAGCTCCTCGATGCCGAAGCCAGCCTGATCGGCGGCGTTGTCGCGCGTCGCGGCCACGGTGGGGTGCTCGCCCGGCCATGCCGGTGCGATGGCCTCGTGGCCGTGCGCGGCGAAGTGGTCGACCCACGGCTGCCACGCGGTGTGCGAAACCCAGAGGCCGTGGATGAAGACGACGTTGGCCATGGTGACTCCTGTCCAGTTATAGAACAATGTTATACAGCGCTCAACCGGAGGAGCGTGGGAAATATTCCGGGTCCGCGTGGTGCTTGCATGGCGTGGGCCGGTGCGCGTCCGTGCCGCGAAGGAGAACCTGTGAGCAAGCACTATGCCGCCGTCGCCTTCACCGATTCGGTGCGCGATGTCCAGCGTGAGCACGGCAGTGACGTGTTCTACAGCCGCAAGCGGGTGCAGGGGGCCGCGACGCCAGGAGTCGACGCGCTCACCGCCGACGAAAAGGACTATCTCGCCGAGCGGGACGGCTTCTACCTCGCGACGGTCAGCGAGACGGGCTGGCCGTACGTGCAGTTCCGTGGCGGCCCGCCGGGCTTCGTGCGGGTCGTCGACGACCACACGATTGGATGGGCGGACTTCCGCGGCAATCTTCAGTACATCAGCACGGGCAACCTCGCAGGCAGCGGCCGGGTGGCGCTGATCGCGATGGATTACGCGCACCGGCGCCGGCTCAAGATCTTCGGTCACGCCCGGGTGGTCACCGTCGAGGAGGATGCGGAGACGGTGCACTCCTTCGCACACCCCGGTTACGACGCCGAGGTGGAGCGGGCCGTAATCGTCACGGTCGAGGCGTTCGACTGGAATTGCCCCCAGCACATCACGCCCCGGTTCACCGCGGCCGAACTCGAACCGCACCTCGCCCCGCTGCGCGAAGAACTGTCCGCCCTTCGGGCCGAGAACGCCAGGCTTCGCGAAACTCAGCGGGCGGGGTAGTGCGGAAGGGACAGCTTCGCCCCGGCGATGTTGGCGACGCCGTTGCCTGCCAAGGCCGTGACCGCCTTGCCCAATGGACCCGCCGCGAGCCGGGCGCCCGCATGGAAGAGGCGGATCCCGGCGGCCGACCGCGGGTTCGCGAGCCGCAGTGCCTGTTCGCGGACACGCGGTGCGGTACCGACGAAGGGACGCATCGCGAGCTGATACCGGCGCAGGGCGGCAGGGACGTCCCCGGCGGACAGCTCGCCGGCGAGCACATACGCACCGATGAGGGCCAAGCTGGTGCCTGCGCCGCCGAACGTCGCATTGCAGAACGCCGCGTCGCCGAGCAGGGTGATGCGGCCCCTGCTCCAGGACGACGGGTGTACCTGGCCCACGGCGGAGAAGTACATCGGTGCGCCGGCCTCGAGTTCGTCCAGCACCCGGGGCGCCGCGCCGCCCACATCGGCGAAAGTGCTTCGCAGAATGGCGATCTGGTCGGCCGGTGTGATCGCTGCCAGACCGCGCACATCGGACATGAAGGTGAGTACCGCGCGGGTGGTGCCCAGATTGTCCGGACGCAGATGTACGGAGCGCGACCGTGTCGCATGCTGCCAGTTCCACCACTGGTCGTCGCCGCCGCTGCCGGGCAGCGTGACGTAGGCCAAGTACATGCCCAGATCGCGGACCTCCGCGGACGTGACGAATCGCCGGGACCGCGAATGCAGTCCTTCTGCGATCACAAGGAGGTCCGCGTCGAGCGCGGAGCCGTCCTCCAGTTCCACGGTGACGTGGCCGTCGTGGTTGGAGACGGCCATGATCCGGCTGTCGAACCGATAGTCGGTGCCGGCAGCGGTCCGGTCGATGAGGATGCGCGAGAGTTCACCGCGCAGGATCTCCAATTCGGCGGTGGGGCCGTCATTCCCGCACGCTGATCCGACGGGGAACGACGCCGCTGCCGATCCGTCGGCGGTGACGAATCGAGTACCGATCTCACCGGTGTTCGCGGCTCGGACGTCCGCCTCGATACCCATCCGCCGCACCACCTCGCGGGCGGCGCCGCGGATGTCGACGTTCTGTCCCTCGTCACGCCGTTGCGGGAAGCGCTCGACGACCGTCGTACGCCACCCTCGAGCGCTGAGTTGGTGAGCCAGCGCAGGACCGGCGATACCGGCGCCGGAGACCACCGCGTGTGGAGTAGCCGCCATGGCGCAGCGGGTACCCGATGGCAGCGATCGTGCTGCCGGTCGGGCGACGCGGTCATGCTCTCGTCACACGGCGGGTGCGACGATGGACGCGTGACCGCAACGCTCGTCGCGAAGAACGTGGCCGGCGGGTTCGCCCACCGCACCCTGTTCGAAGGTGTCGATCTGACTGTGGCGCCGGGGGACGTGGTCGGGGTCGTGGGCGCGAACGGCGCCGGGAAGAGCACCCTGCTGCGCATCCTGGCCGGCGATCTCGCTCCACTGGAGGGCACGGTCAGCCTGGCGCCCGCCGACGCCTTCGTCGGCTGGTTGCCACAGGAGCACGAACGTGTGCCGGGCGAGACCGTATCGGCTTACATCGCCCGTCGCGCGGGATGCACCGCCGCCACGCAGTCCATGGAGGCGGCGGCCGCGGCGTTGGCAGATCCGGAATCCCCGGCACCGGGAGATCCGGCTGCCGCATACTCCGCCGCCCTGGACCACTGGCTGGCCACCGGCGCGGCCGACCTCGACGAGCGACTGCCTGCCGTGCTCGCCGACCTGGGCCTCGACACCTCCGTCGTGCGACCGGAGTCGACTCCGATGACCGCGCTGTCCGGAGGACAGGCCGCCCGCGTCGGCCTGGCCGCACTCCTCGTGTCGCGATTCGACATCGTCCTGCTCGACGAACCGACCAATGATCTGGATCTGGACGGACTCGACCGACTCGAGCAGTTCGTCCATGACCTGCGGGGTGGGGTGGTGCTCGTCAGCCACGACCGCGAGTTCCTCGCCCGCAGCGTCAACCGGGTTCTGGAGCTCGATCTGGCGCAGAACACCACGACTGTCTTCGGTGGCGGATATCAGAGCTATCTGGAAGAGCGTGAGGTCGCTCGCCGCCACCGGCGCGAGCAGTACGACGAATTCGCCGACAGGAAGGCCGATCTGGTCGCCCGCGCCCGTACCCAACGGGAATGGTCGAGCCAGGGTGTGCGCAACGCGATGCGAAAGGCGCCCGACAACGACAAGAACCGCCGCCGGGCCCAGACCGAGTCCAGCGAGAAACAGGCGCAGAAGGTGCGCCAGATGGAGAGCCGGATCGCCCGCCTCGAGGAGGTGGACGAACCCCGCAAGGAGTGGACCCTTCAATTCACCATCGGCGCGGCGCCGCGATCGAGTGCGGTCGTGGCCACCCTCGACCGCGCGGTCGTACGGCAGGGTGAGTTCGTGCTCGGACCGGTCTCGCTGCAGCTCGAGGCCGGGGAGCGGATCGGCATCACCGGTCCGAACGGGGCGGGGAAGTCGACACTGCTCCGGTTGCTGCTCGGCCACCGGCCGCCCGACGACGGACGCGCGAGCCTGGGTGCCAGCGTCGCGGTCGGCGAAATCGACCAGGCTCGTGCGGAATTCACCGGCCCGGAGCGGCTCGTCGATCGCTTCGAACGGCGCGTACCCACCTGGACCACAGCCGACGTGCGGACCCTGCTGGCGAAGTTCGGCCTGCGCGCCGAGCACGTGGAACGCCCCGTCGAAGACCTGTCACCCGGTGAGCGGACCCGCGCCGGGATGGCGTTGTTGCAGGCGACCGGCACCAACGTGCTGGTGCTCGACGAGCCGACCAACCACCTCGACCTTGCCGCCATCGAGCAACTCGAGGCGGCGCTGGACACCTACGAGGGCGCGCTGCTGCTGGTGACCCACGACCGTCGGATGCTGGAAAACGTCCGGTTGGACCGCCGATGGCTGGTCGACGACGGAGTCGTCAGCGAGCTGTAGTGCTCAGAACTGGTGCTCGCCACCGTCGATGTCGAGGTTCGCGCCGTACATGAAACTGCTGTCCGCCGAGGCCAGGAAGGCCACCGCGGCCGCCACCTCTTCGGGCCGGCCCAGTCGCCCGATCGGAACTCCCTTGGCGAGTTCGGCTTTGAATGTGGCGGCGGCATCCGCGCCGAGCACGTTGTCGACGGCCGGAGTGTCGATCGAGCCCGGTGACACCGTGTTGACCCGGACGCCGGAGTTCTTCAGCTCGTTGGCCCACGTCCGCGCCAACGACCGCACGGCGGCTTTCGAGGCCGAATACAACCCGAAGTTCTCCCATCCGTCATCGGCGCGGATGGATGAGTTGACGATCACCGACGCACCCTTGTTGAACAGCGGCACGGCCTTCTGCACGGTCAGCCACGTACCCCGGACATTGACGCCGAAGTTCTGCTCGTAATGCTCCACGGTCGCCTGCGCCAGGGGTGAGAGGGCGGCGATCCCGGCATTCGCGAACAGCACGTCGAGCCCCTTCCCGTGCGCACGGACCCGGTCGTAGAGGCGGTCGAGGTCGCCGGGGTCGGCGATGTCGCCCACCACCGCCGTGGCGGCAGGCCCGATCGCCGCCGCGGCCGCGACGAGTTCGGCCTCCCTGCGACCGGTGATGAACACGTGCGCGCCGTCGGCCGCGAGCCGTTTCGCGGCGGCCAGTCCGATGCCCGTGCTGCCGCCGGTGACGACGGCGACCTTGCCCTCGAGTGATGCCATGGACCCTCCGTCATTCTGTATCGGTCGGTACGGAAGTCACCGTAGCACTTCTGCACCGATCAGTGCAGAACGGTAGGATCGCAACGTCATGGCGACATCGAACGGCACCACCGTCGGACGGCCCAGGGGCTTCGACACCGACGCAGCGCTGGAGCGCGCCATGGTGGTGTTCTGGGAACACGGTTACGACGGCGCCAGCCTCACCGACCTCACCGACGCCATGGGAATCACCAGGACCAGCATGTATGCGGCGTTCGGCAATAAGGAGGCGCTCTTCCGGGCAGCGCTGAACCGCTATCTCGAGGGACCCGGGGGCTATCTGACCCGGGCGCTGTCGGAGCCGACTGCGCGCGGGGTCGCGCACGCGTTCCTCATGGGTTCCGTCCGCACCACCACCCGGCCCGATGGCCCGGCCGGCTGCCTGGTGGTGCAGGGGTCACTGGCCGCAGGCGAGTCTGGGCGGCCGGCGCGGGACGCGCTGGTCGAGTGCCGCGAGGAGACCTGGAGGTTGTTGCGACGGCGCTTCGCCGAGGCGATCGACCAGGGGGACCTGCCCGCCCAGACCGATGCCGGGGTGCTCGCCCGCTATGTGATGGCGGTCGGCAACGGCATCGCCGTCCAGGCGGCCGGAGGGGCGTCGGCCGACGACCTCCTTCCGGTGGCCGAAGCGGCGTTGCATCACTGGCCGCCCGCCTGAGGATGTCAGCTCCGCAGGTATGCCAGCACCGCGAGCACCCGGCGATGTTGTTCGTCGTCGGGTGGCAGCGTCAGCTTCGCGAAGATGTTGCCGATGTGCTTCTCGACGGTGCCGTCGCTGATCGTCAAGGCGCGCGCGATGTTCGGGTTGGAGCGGCCCTCGGCCATCAGGGCGAGGACCTCGAGCTCGCGTGCGGTCATCGCCCGCATCGGATCGTCGCGACGCCGACGAACCAGCAGCTGTGCGACCACCTCCCGGTCCAGCACCGTGCCGCCCGACGCCACCAGGGCAACGGCGTCGAGGAATTCGCCGATCGCGGTGACCCGGTCCTTAAGCAGATAGCCGATACCGCCCGCGCCGTCGGCCAGCAGGTCGTCGGCGTAGGACACCTCGACGTACTGGGACAGCACCAGTACCGGAGATCGGGGGACACGCAGGCGTGCCTCGACGGCGGCGCGCAAACCTTCATCGGTGTGTGACGGCGGCATCCGCACGTCCACCACGGAGACATCGGGGCGGTGGTTCTCGACCGCCGCCACCAGCGAGGGCCCGTCGCCGACGGCGGCCACCACCTGGTGTCCATTCTCGGAGAGCAGCCGGATCAGGCCTTCCCGCAACAACACCGAATCATCGGCGACCACGATTCTCAGCACGGCAGCGCCACCCCGACGGTCGTCGGGCCGCCGACCGGACTCACGACGGTCAACGTGCCGCCGCCGGCCCGCACCCGATCGTCGAGCCCCGACAGCCCGTGACCTTTCGACAGGTGTGCGCCGCCGTCCCCGTCGTCGGTGATCTCGACGGTGATCCGGCCCGGTGCATGGGCGACGGTGATCCAGCAGTTGCGGGCACCGCTGTGTTTGGCCACGTTGGTCAGCGCCTCGGCGACCGCGAAGTACACGGTGCTCTCGACCGCGGCGTCGAGCCGGCCCGCCGGGGTGCCCAGTTCAGGATCCACGGCCAGCTCGACGGGCACCGTACATCGCACGGCGAGCGCGGCAAGCGCACTCGGGAGACCGCGATCGGTGAGCACCGGCGGGGCGATGCCCCGGGACAGCGCCCGCAGTTCGTCGAGCGTCTCCTGGGTCTGGCTGACCGCCTCGTCCAGCGCGGCGCGCAGTGCGGCCGGGTCGGTGCCCAGCTGCTGGCGGGCGCGGCTCAGATCCATCGCCAGTCGCACCAGCCGCTGTTGCGGGCCGTCGTGGATGTCGCGTTCCAGTCGACGCAGCGCGGCCGCCTCGGCTGATGCGGCCGCGGCCTTCTGCTCGGTCAACACGGTGATCGTCTGGCGCATCTCGGCGACGCCGGTCAACAGGAACCGGCTGAAGGCCGCCGAGACGAGGGCGCAACCCCGCGTCACCAGCGGCAGGGTGGCCAGGCAGACCAGTCCGATGGCGGTCTGGAAGCCGATCCTGGCGACGGCGCTGTCGCCCAGCCCCACGAGCTGCGCCAGTGACGTGTTGTCGGGTCCGCGGGGGATGCTCCAGTCCCACGCGATGGTCAGCGTGCCGCCGATCGCCACGGCCCACCAGCTGACGACGACACAGAACGTGGTCACCGCGATCGGGAAATGCAGGAGCCCGTGGGTGAGGTCGAGCCAGAACTGCGACTGGGTCAGCGGTGTCACGATCCGCGTCCACACGCCGGCTCCCCGGGCCGGTGCGCGATACGTGGGCCGGGTCCGGGGCAGCCGCAGGACGGCGGGAAAGCGCAGGCGTTCGATGTCGGCGAAACACCGGGCGACGAACAGCGTGGCGGTGAGGATCGGCACGCCGATCAGGACGACCAAGCTGCCCAGGCCGGCCGACACACCGGTCACGGTGACGCTGAAGCTCACCGCGGCCAGGGGCAGACCGAGCAGCACGTAGCCGGTGTCGATGCCGAGTTGGCGTACGACACCCACCCGCTCCTGCCGTACCGTCGCCGTCGGCGTGGTGGCGCTGATCATGCTGCTGACGCTAGGCATCTGTCGGCGTCACTCCCATCCGGTCCGCCCGCGTACTCAGGGTAGGGCTGTCCCTACCGCGGTGGCGCGCTCCGCGAAACATTCCGGAAACACGATCGCCGTTTCGTTGAAACGCGAGACCGACATTCTCGATCGGGACCGTCGAAGGAGAACCGGACAAGTGCCCGACATCGATACCGCCGCCACGGCATGGCTGCTCATCAGCACCGCGCTCGTCCTGCTCATGACGCCGGGGCTGGCCATCTTCTACGGCGGCATGGTCCGCACCACCGGCGTGCTGAACATGATCATGATGAGCTTCATCGCCATCCCGCTGGTGACGGTGTCCTGGCTGCTCGTCGGATACAGCCTGGCGTTCACCGGTGAGAGCGCAGGCGGACTCATCGGTGGCTTGTCGCACATCGGCATGAGCGGCATCACTCCGGCGACCATGCACGGGGGTGGAGTGCCCGAGCTGTTGTTCGCCACCTTCCAGCTCAGCTTCGCCATCATCACCGCGGCGCTGATCAGCGGCGCCATCGCCGACCGCGCGAAGTTCGCCGCCTGGGTGGTGTTCGTCCCGATCTGGGCCGTCGTGGTTTATGCGGTTGTGGCGCACTGGGTTTGGGCGCCGGGGGGTTGGTTGTTCAACCTCGGTGTGCTGGACTATGCCGGCGGTCTGGTTGTCGAGATCGTCTCCGGCGCCTCGGCTCTGGCGCTCGCCGTGGTGCTCGGACCGCGGATCGGCTTCAAGAAGGACGCCATGCGCCCGCACAATCTGCCGTTCGTGCTGCTCGGGGTGGGGCTGTTGTGGTTCGGATGGTTCGGCTTCAACGCCGGTTCGGCGCTGGCCGCCAACGGGACAGCGGCCGCCGTTTTCCTGAACACGCTGGTCGCCGGATGTCTGGGCATGCTCGGCTGGCTCACCGTCGAACAGGTCCGCGACGGTAGGCCCACGACGTTCGGTGCGGCGTCGGGTGTGGTCGCCGGCCTGGTGGCGATCACCCCGTCCTGCGGCACGGTCAACACGTTCGGCGCCGTGGTGGTCGGCCTCGTCGCCGGTATCGTGTGCGCCTTCGCGATCGGTCTGAAGTTCCGCCTCGGCTACGACGATTCGCTCGACGTGGTGGGCGTCCACTTCGTCGGCGGAGTGGTCGGTGTGCTGCTGATCGGCTTCCTGGCCACCGATGTGATGACCGGCGGTCCGCGCGGACTGTTGTACGGAGGCGGGCTGGGCCAGCTCGGCAAGCAGGCCCTCGCCGTCGTGGTGGTGGCCGGCTACGCGTTCGTGGTGTCCTTCCTGCTGGCCAAGCTGATCGACCGGATCATCGGATTCCGGATCAGCGCAGAGGACGAGACCTCCGGTGTGGACTTCTCCCAGCACGCGGAGACCGCCTACGCCGAGGGCGTCCACGGTCACGCTGCACCGCGCCGGCCGGGGCCGTTCGGGGGGCCGGAAACGCCGTCCTGACCCGCGTGCTCGGGGTGAACATCACGCCGTTCATCGCCTCTGCCGGCGTGATCGGCCTTGCCATCGGTTTCGGTGCGCAGAATCTGGTGCAGGACTTCGTCACCGGTGTGTTCACGCGTCCAGCGCCGCCTGCGCCGGGAGATCCTGCGCCCGAAGTCACCGTCCGTCGTTACCCACCCGCGTCGGCCTCACATCTGCGGGAGGCGCATGGCCGGGCGGGAGCCACCTGACGTCGCCTGTTGGCCCGGCGGACCGCCCAGACGACGACCACGAGCGCGAGCCCGGTGAGAGGGTAGCCCATGGCGATGCGGGCGAACGCGAGCCAACCGGTGGCGTCCTCGCCGTAGAGCCAGTTCTGCACGACGAACCGTGCCGCGAACACCACCGCCACGACGAGGGTTGCGGCGTCGAATCCCGTTCGGGACCGCCGGTCGGCACGCCACGACGGGCCCGCGGCGCTGAGGGCAGCCCACAGCACGCCGACCAGTGGGCGCCGCACCAGGATCGACACGAGAAACACCGCCGCGAATGCGAAGCTCATCCAGATGCCTACCAGGAAGAAATCTTTCGCATCACCGGTCTGGAAGGCGATGAACGCGGCGATCGCGACCCCGAGTAGTCCGGAGAGCGCGGGCTGCAGCGGCTCCCGGCGCAGCAGGCGCAGACCAGTGATCCCTGCACCGGCGCCCACCGCCACCGCCACGGCGGTGTCGAGTCCGACTACGGCGTCCGCGACGACGAACACGGTGCTCGGCACGCTGGCGTAGATCAGCCCCGACACCCCGCCTACCTGACGCAGCAGTGACGGCTTCCGTTGTGCATCAACGGCTTTCACTCGCGGCCACCGAGGTGAAGAGCCAGGAAATGTGCGACGGCGCGGTACATCTCGACGACGTTCTCCGGGTTGACGGCGCCGTGCCCCTCGTCGGACTGGACCAGGTAGTCGACCTCGACGCCCCGGGCGCGCAATGCCCCGACGAGGTTGTCGGACTCGGCCTGGACGACACGAACGTCGTTGGCGCCCTGAATCACCATGAGCGGTGTGCGGATCTGGTCCACTCTGGTGATCGGTGAGCGGGCCAGCATGTCGGCGAGCTGGTCGGGATCGGCGGGGTCACCGACGTAGGCATGCCAGTTGTTGGCCAGGTGCGGACGGGCGACCGCGGGCAGGGTCCGCATGAAGTTCGCGAGATCCGAGATACCGACGTAGTCGATTGCGGCGGCGAACACGTCGGGCGTGAATGTGACGCCGACCAGGGCCGCGTACCCGCCGTACGAGCCGCCGAAGATGCCGACGCGGTCGGGGTCGGCGTACCCCTGGTCGACGGCCCAGTTCACGCCGTCGATCAGGTCGTCGTGCATCCTGCGCGCGAACTCGCCGATCGCCGCGGTCAGGAACGCCTTGCCATACCCCAGCGATCCGCGGAAGTTGATCTGTAGCACCGCATAACCCCGGTTCGCCAGGAGCTGGACCCCGGCATCGAAGCCCCAGCTGTCGCGGTACCACGGTCCGCCGTGCACGACCAGAACCAGCGGCAAGCCCTTGGGCTCCACCCCGACCGGCAGCGTCAGATACGAGTGCAGCGCCAGTCCGTCGCGGGAGGTGATGGTGACCGGCCGCATGGGCGCCAGCTGTTCGGGATCCAGGTGCGGAAGCGGTCGGAACAGCAGCCGGCTCTCGCCGGTGTCGTGGTCATACAGATATGTGACGCCGGGGTTGCGGTCGTGGTTGAAGCCGACGACCCAGCGTCGGCCGGCGTCGTCCGAGGAAAGACGTCCGACGTCCCCGTCCGAGAGCTTCTCCAAATTCGCCAGCACGTCGGCGAAGTGGGGGTCGAGCGCGCGGATGACCTGACGCTCACCGAAATAGCGCACTCCGAGCAGTTCGCCGGTACGCCGGTCCTGGATGAGCGGTGCGGGGACGACGGGACTGACGATCGCGCGCGGGTCGATGTCGAATTCAGGGTGGCTGTCCACCTCGGTCTCCGCACCGGTGGTCAGGTCGACCCGCACGAGGCGGGTGCGGTCGGTGTCGCGATTCGATCCCATCCACACGCCGGTGCCGTCAGGAGTGATGACCATCGGGTGGATACCCACCGGATAGCCGCTGCCGTCGAAAGTCGCGACGGGGCGCAGGCTTTCGGTGCTCTCATCCCACCGCGACAGCTCGAGATCGCCGTCGGGGGTCAGCGAGGTGGCGATCAGTACGCCCGCGTCGCTGGACAGCCACCCGTTCACGCGCCCGGGGTTCTTCGCGATCAGGGTCAGTTCGCCGCTGACGATGTCGAGTTCGTGGAGGTCGAACAGGGTGGCGTCCCTGTTGTTGAGCATGACGGTGGTCTTGCCGTTCTTCACCTCGCGCACGGGTGCGGCCATCGCCCCGGGGAAGGGGGTGAGGTCGACGGCCGGGGCTTCGGGGTCGTCGAGGTCGACTCGATGAACGTGCCAGTTCTCGTCGCCGTCCGTGTCCTGCAGGTAGATCATCCACCGTGGGTCGTCGGACCACTCGTAATGCATGACGCTGCGGTTCTCGTCGGCCGTCACGCACCGCGGGCCGTCCGGTGAGCCGTCGAGGTCCTCGACCCAGACGTTGAGCCGGTTTCTCCAGGGCGCGAGAAACGCGAGCCTCTTTCCGTCGGGAGAGATCGTCGCGGCTGCGCGGGTGGGCGGGTTGAAGAAGTCTTCGACGGAGATCAGCTCGGGCAGTGCCATGGTGAGTCCTTTCGGGCGTTTTTGGGGACAGGGGAGCCCCGCCGCCGGCGTCGTGCGTGCGCGGCGGGACGGTCTCGGTGGGGTCAGGAGGTCACGGGTCCGCCGAAGCGCCCGTTGGTGGCATCGCGGACCGCACGGTCGATCAGATCCAGGGCCTCCTCCTGGGTGACGATCTCCTTGTCGACGATGACCCTGCGGCCGACGTCCTCGTCGATGACGCGGAATGCGCCTGACACGGCTGCCGCGCACAGTCGCACGGTCAGGTGTTCCTCCGGCAGACGCAGCCGACGCGCGACGACGGGGATGAAGTCGCGCTCCATCTGGTCGTTCACCATCAGGTACGAGGTCCGCAGTGCGGGGTCGGTCGCCGACATCGTGGCGATCCGCAGCGCCGCCCGCACGTCGGTGATCTCTTCCTCGGTCAACGGATGCTGTGCGGTGTCGGCCGCCAGGTGATCGGCCAGGGACATCTCGGCCGGCCACCGGTACGCCGACGCGATGAAGCGTTGCGCCGACAAGGCGAGCACCGGTTCCACGCAGCTCTCCTTACTGCGGAAGTAGCGCCATATCGTCCGCGTCGACAAGCCCGCGGCGGCGGCGATGTCGTCCCCGCTGGTGGCGGCGACGCCGTGCTCCCAGAACAGCTCGCAGGCGAGCCGGCTGACCCGCAGACGGGCCTGTGCCTGCCTGTCGTCAGACGCGGCTGGGGTGCCGATTCGATACCTCCTGACACTTAGTGACAGAACCACTGTGTCACTAAGTGACATTCCGGTCAAGTGGTCGGCCGCTTGCCGACCGCCCGAAGCGGGTACCTACCGCGGAACTACCGCACGAAGGGGGGACCGCGTGGCTGTGGACGCGTCGTGCCCGAAGCGGATGGAGTACGGCCCGTGCGGTGGGGTGCGTCCCGACGGACAGTGTGAGATGCGGCCCGGCCCATGTGCTTTCGACGCGGTCGTACCGTGGTCGGGTGCCGCGCCGCCGAGGGCGTCGCCTCCGGACGTACCGCTCGTCCTCACCGATTTCAGCTGCACTCCCTTCGACGAGTCCGATGCGGCGGCCACGGCGGCGATCGTCGCGACGTCATGCGATGCCGTTCTGGTGGGCGAGCATCAGAACCGGCCCGACTTCCCGCCCACGCTGATGGGCCGACTGCTCCTCGAGGCCGGTGTGACGCCGTGGATCACCCTGTCGTGCCGGGATCGCAATCGCGTGGTGCTCGAACAGGAACTGCGGGGTCTGGGCAGCATCGGTGTGCACACGGTGTTCTGCGTGACCGGCGACGGCCGCGGCTACGACGTACGCCCCGACGTCACGCAGACCTTCGACCTGGACGGTCCACGGCTGGTGTCGCTGGCGGCGTCGGTGGGAATGGTGCCCGCCGTCCCCGAGACGCCCACCGCGCCCCCGGTGGCCGGCCGGCCGGCACGCCTCGTGGAGAAGCAGCGCGCGGGCGCCGCGATGGCCGTCCTCAACCACGTGCCCTATCCCGGCATGGTCGCGGATTTCATCGCCGGCGCGCGGGCCGCCGGGCTGTCGATCCCCGTCATCGCCGCCGCGGCGGTGTTCACCGACGTCGTGTCCGCAGCCGTACTGCAGGGTCTTCCGGGGCTCGAACTCGACCAGGGTGTCGTCGAAGGGGTACTGCGTGCGCCCGATCCGGTCGCGGCCGGCATCGACGCGGCGGTGGCCGAGGCGCGGGCGCTGCTCGCCATCGACGGGGTCGAAGGGGTGAACCTCTCGGGCTCCGCCTCTGCATCCGGTACCCGGGTGGGCGCCGAGATCAAGGCCGAGGTCGGCCGCCGGATACGTGAGGAGGTGTCGCGATGAGCGAAGCCACGGAGGCCGAGTTCGACACGGTCGCAGAGTGGACGGCCAAGGTTGCGGTGGACCTGGGCGAGCAGTACTACCTACCGGCGGCGTGCCGGGGCAGCGGCAGTCCGCCGGGCCTGGAATGGCTGATCGCGGAGATGGGGTTGAGCAGGGGCAACTCGCTGCTCGACTGCGGTGCCGGCGTGGGCGGGCCCGCCGCCTTTGCGGCGCAGTCGGTTTCGGCGCAGCCGGTCCTCGTCGAGCCGGAGGCGGGTGCCTGCCGGGCGGCGCGAGCGCTCTTCGACCTACCGGTGATGCAGGCGGTCGGATCGGCGCTTCCGGTGGCCGACGAGACCTTCGACGCGGCCTGGGCGCTGGGCGTGCTGTGCACGACGCGCGACCAGCTGACCGTGCTCGACGAGATGCGGCGTGCCGTCCGGCCTGCTGGTCCTATCGGCCTCCTGGTGTTCATGGCTCGCGACGAGGAAACCTCCGACCGCCTCGAGACGAACCATTTTCCCACCAGGCCGGAGCTGACCAGGCTGGTCGAGGACGCGGGTCTGCGGGTCACGGCCTGGCGCAGCACCACCGATCTGCCCGCGATCCCACAGGAGTGGAACGACCGCACCGGCGTGGTCACCGAGGAGCTGAACATCCGCTACGCCCACACGCGGGAGTGGCAGCTCGCCGAACGCCAGAGCTCGGCGATCTCCGATCTGCTGGGTCAGGAGGCGGTGACCGGGGAGATGCTGGTGCTCACCCGCGCCTGAACGCAGCGGTGATCTCGGCGACGCGAGGGTCGGCGCGCAGCTGTTCGAGTGTCTGCGGGAGCGGCAGTCGCCAATTCGGATACTGGTCCACGGTGCCGGGAAGATTCGGCTGGCGGGGTTCGGCGGTGACGTCGTAGGGCGAAATGAGCTTGAGACGACTCGGTGTCGCCGCCAGCAATCGGTGCATCGCCGTGATGATCGCGCTCTCGTCGGCGTTCTCGTCCAGCAGCCCCTCGGATCGCAGGAGCTCCAGCCACTCCGCGCGCTCGCGGTCGGCGTTCGCCTGCTCGCCGTCGACGTCGTCGAGCAGGTCGAGTTCTGCGCGCGCCCGCACATGGTCGCCGCGCAGGAACCCCGCCGCGGTGGGCAGGTCATGCGTGGAGATGCTGGCGGCGGCCCGCGTCGGCCACTTCGCGGGTGGCAGAAGCGGTTCGCCCGGCGCGGATTCGTCGCGGGTGAACCAGGCCACCGCGCACCCGAGCATCTCGTTGTCCGCCAATGCCTTCGTGACCTCGGGTTCGACGGTGCCCAGATCCTCACCGACCACCGTGGCCTGCGCACGGTGCGCCTCCAGTGCCAGCACCGCAAGCATCGTGTCGGCGTCGTAGTGCACGTAGGTCCCGCGGTCGGGACTGTCGCCCGGCGGGATCCACCACAGCCGCCACAGTCCGGCGACGTGGTCTATCCGCAGACCGTCGGCGTGGCTCAGCACCGCGCGCAACATATCCCGCAATGCGGCATATCCGGTGGCCGCCAGACGATCCGGCCGCCATGGCGGCAGACCCCAGTCCTGGCCGCGCGGGGTGAAATTGTCCGGCGGTGCGCCGATGCTGACTCCAGCGGCGAGCACATCGGCCAGCGCCCAGGCGTCGGCGCCGTCTGCGTCGACTCCCACGGCGAGGTCGTGGAGTACGCCCAGGGTCATGCCGGCGTCGTGCGCCGACTTCCGTACGGCGATCAGCTGCTCGGCACACCGCTGCTGAACCCAGGCGTGAAATGCCAACCGCGGCGCCAACTCCCGGCGCGCCGCGGCAACGGCGGACCCCGTGACGTCACGCAACGGCTCCGGCCACCGGCTCCACCTCCCGCCGTGCCGTTCGGCCAGCGCGCAGTAGGTCGCCCAGTCCCGCAGTCCGGTGGACGTGGCGGCGTCTCCGAGCGGGTCGGGACGACCCTCCGTGCGCCAGAGCAACTCCAGCGCATCGCGTTTCGCGGCCCATACGAGATCATGGTCGATGCGCACGGTGGTCGCCGACACCCGCAGTGCGTCGACCTCCGCCCGGGTGGCGGCGTCGGCCCGGTGATAGGCGTCGAGGTCCTCGATGCGCAGCGCGAGCGGGTTGGCGAACCGCCGGCTCGACGGTGTGTAAGGCGACGGCTGTACCGGATGGGTCGGGCCGGGTGCATGCAACGGATTCAGCAGCACTGCGCCGGCGCCGTGCTCTGCGGCCGTCCAGTCGACGAACTCCCGCAGATCGCCGAGGTCGCCGATGCCCCACGACCGTTCCGACCTCAGCGCGTAGAGCTGGAGCATCCAGCCCCAGGTGTCCGGAGCCGGCGGCACCGTCGGTGGTGCTGCCACCAGGGTCGATTCCCCGCCGTCGCGGGTGTGCAGTCGGTACCAGCCCGGCGACAGGTCAGCGGGCAGCTCATCGCGCATCTCGGTTCGGGTGCCGTCCTCTGCGGTGAGTGCGACCGCACCCGCGATCGTGTGCAGGCTGCCATCGAGTCGGACCGCCACCGTCGGCGGGAGCGTGCCCGCACTCTTCAGTTCGTCGAGCCGGTTCACTTCGCGGCGGCGGTCGGCTTCCGTGCCCGCCTCCACGTCGAGCAGTCCGAGCACGCGGATCACCACATCGGCGTCGACCTCGACAGGTTCCCGCCGCTCGTTGCGGTACGAGGTGGCCACCCCGTGTGCGGCGGCAAGCCGGCGCAGGTCGTCGGGCATGGGCTCAGGTGCGGAAGTCACCGCGCATCTGTACCCGTGTCGCGGGTGCTTACACCGCGAGCTCGGGCGCGGCTGGTCAGCGTGGCGCCGCCGGCGGCGCCGACCAACGCGGCCAGGATCAGGAACCCGATCGGGACGGTACTCACTGCAGCCACACCGGCCACCAGCAGCGGACCGGCCGCGTCGCCGCATTCGCGCCCGACTTCGGCGGCGCCCATCGTCTGTCCCAGGTGTGCGGGCGGGGTGGAACCGGCGAGGGTGGTGAACGCCAGCGGGGTGATGATGCCGCAGCCCGCGCCGATCACCACCGCCGAGCAGACCAGGCCGAGCAGCCCCGGCAACAGAACTGCGGTCAAACCGGCTGCGGTGACCGCGATTCCGGCGATGATGCCGGGTACGGCGGCAACGCGGCCGGTGTCCAGCGCGCGCCCGGTCAGTGGTTGTGCCACCGCGGTGGTCAACGCCAGCGCCGAGACGACGGCCCCGGTGACGACGGGTGACAGACCCGCCTGGGTGCCGATCAGCGGGAGAAACCCGACACCCACCGAGAGGGCGGCGGTCGCCGCGGCCAGCGCGACGGTGGGAACGACGAAGGCCTGATTCGTGAATCGGCGGGCGGTGTCGAGCAGCGTCTGCCGGCGGCGTGGGACCGGCGCGACGGCGGGGACGCTGATGGCCGCCCATGCGGCGACGAGGACGCCGAGGACGGCCATGACCGCGAACAGGCTCTGCATGCCCCCGGCGTAGGCGACGATCACACCGCCCAGCAGGGGTCCCAGTGTGTAGCCGACCGACTTGAAGGAGCCGTAGGAGCCGAACGCTCGGCCGTGGGCGCGTACCGGGGTCAGCTGCGCCACCAGGGCCGACGCCGCCGGGGAGAAGGCGGCCGCGCCCACGCCCTGACCGAAGCGGCCGGCCCACAGCCACGCGATGTCGTCGGCCAGCGCATACCCCGCCGAAGCGGCGGCGAAGATCAGCAGGCCGGCGATCAGGACGGGCCGCGCGCCGATGCGGTCGGCCAGCGACCCGAACAAGGGCTTGAGCACCACCTCCGCGCCGTCATAGACGGCCAGCAGGGCGCCGAGCATCAACAGTGACGACGCGGTACCGGTCGTGGTCGTGCCCAGCGTCCCCGCGACGGCGTGTGCACCGAACGCCGTGGTGAATCCCGCTGCCAACAGCGGGGCCCTTTCGCGCATGGCTCAATCTACGACGGCCGCGCAGGTGTGGCATTCACCACGTTGCCGGCGGTAAAGCGCAGGCCGCTGGCCACCGCGGGTGGTGCACCCGTTCGGCCGCTTGTACCGTCGGGCGTTGCTCATCCGAAAGTTGCTGAAAATAAAGGGAAATCGTTGTAACGAATGCCGCCTGAGAAACGATATTACCCGCTGCGCCGCCGAGCTGCGCTCAAGGTCCCGCTGCTCCTTACCGCCGCGGGCGCCGTCTCGCAGACACCGCGCGCGGCCGCCCATCCGGGGCGCTGGTCGGCGGCGCGGGCACGTGACTGGCACCGGGAGCAGGGCTGGCTCGTGGGGGCCAATTTCATCACCTCCAACGCCGTCAACCAGTTGGAGATGTTCCAGCGCGACACCCATGATCCCGAGCGGATCGACCGTGAACTCGGGCTGGCCCGCGAGATCGGGCTGAACACGGTGCGGGTCTTCCTGCACGACCAGCTGTGGACCCAGGACAAGCTGGGGTTCAGCCGTCGGCTCGAGGATTTCGTCGCGACGGCGGCGCAGCATGAGATCAAGCCGTTGTTCGTCCTGTTGGATTCGTGCTGGGATCCGGTTCCCCGGCCGGGGCGGCAACGGGCGCCGTCGCCGGGTGTGCACAACTCCCGCTGGGTGCAGAGTCCGGGTACCGAGAACCTCCAGGACTCGAAGTTCCACCGCATCCTCTACGACTACGTCACCGGTGTCGTCGGCCGGTTCCGGGACGACGAACGCGTCCTGGGATGGGACGTGTGGAACGAGCCCGACAATCCCGCCCGCGAATACCGGCGGCTGCAACGACGCAACAAGCAGCAACTCGTGACGGCGATGCTGCCGCACGTCTTCGAATGGGCCCGGTCGGTGGATCCGGTGCAGCCGTTGACCAGTGGCGTATGGCAGGGGCCGTGGAAGGACCCGGCCCGTCGGAGCAGGATCAGCGACATCCAGCTCACCCACTCCGACGTGATCAGCTTCCACAACTACGGCGATGCGCGCGAATTCGAAGGGCGTATCGACGAACTGGCGTCGCTCGAACGGCCGATGCTGTGTACCGAGTACCTGGCCAGGACGATGGGGAGCACCGTCGAGGAGGTGCTGCCCGTCGCGCGCAGGCGTGGTGTCGGAGCGTACAGCTGGGGACTGGTCGCGGGTAAGACGCAGACCTACCTGCCCTGGGATTCGTGGGACCGGCCGTACGACGCCACCCCCCGGGTGTGGTTTCACGATCTGCTGCACGCCGACGGACGGCCTTACCGCACCAGCGAGGTCGACGTGATCCGTCAGCTCTCGGGCGTCCCGCGTCCGAGTTGACGTCAGGGCATGAGATAGCGGCTCACCTTCTGCGGGTGGATGATCAGCCGCACCTGTTGCTCGGCCAGAATCTCGTCGAGGTCGTTGGCGCGGTCGGGGTCGTCGAGGTCCCAGTAACGCGCTGCGAGCCGGGCGGCAAGTTCGTGGGCGCCGTCGGTCTCGACGGTGGCCGGACCGGCGACCGAGACCCACCGCTCGCGTTCGCCCACCGGGGCGGTGACGACGACAGATGCCCGCGGGTCCTTGCGCAGACGCCGGACCTTGACGGTGTCGGGGCCGGTGAACATCTCGATGGTGCCCCGGCGTGTGGCCTCGAACCACACCGGCCGGGGTTGCGGCGGCGCCGGCCCCGCTGCGACGGTGAAGAACCCGTAGAGCGGACGTCGAAGGAACACGAGATCCTCGGCCGTCAGGGCATCAGCGCTCACCTGGACCACACCCCGGTCGCAGCGACGCGCGCAACGTACTCCTCGAACGTCTGAGGCGCCCGCCCCAGCACGGTTTCGACACCGTCGGTCGTATCGGCGAGGAGTCCGCGTTCCATCACCGCGAACATCTCGGCGATGTGGTGGGCGTCGTCCTCACCCATGCCACTCTCGACGAGCACGGCCCGGTACTCGGCCGGCGAGATCCGCTTGTAGGTGATCGGCCTTCCGGAGGCACGGGAGATCAGCTCGACGGCCTCCTCGAAGGTGACTGACCGCGGGCCGGTGAGTTCGTGGATCCGACCGCTGTGGCGGGCGGGGTCGGCCAGCACCGCGGCCGCGACGGCGGCGACGTCCTCGATGTCGACGAAGGGTTCGGGGACGTCGCCGGCCGGCAGTGCGAGTTCGCCTTCGAGAAGCGGTGTGTACCACAGCTCCTCGTCGAAGTTCTGTGCGAAATTGTTGGCCCGCAACACAGTCCAGGACAGCCGTGATCCGCGCACCGCCTCCTCGGCGTCCCGCATGTCCCGACCGAAATCGGAGTCGCCCCACGTGTCGGCGCCACGCCCGGAGAGCAGTACCAGGTGACGCACCCCGGCCGCCTCCGCGCGGCTCACGAACTCGTGTACCGGCCCCGGTACACCGGGGGCGACCACATACGCCGCGGTGACGCCCTGCAGGGCAGCGTCCCAGGTGCTCGGTTCCGACCAGTCGAAAACGGTCTGGCTCGACCTGGAGGCGGCCCGCACGGGCAACCCCCGCATCCGCAGCCGGGCGGCGACCCGTCGGCCGGTCTTTCCGGTGGCGCCGAGGACGAGTGTGGTGTCATTGGTCATGGCACCATTCAACGGGTGATGTCTGGACGACGCCATGGGTGATCGGCCGTAATGCCTGTCCGATCGTCTAATCTCGACGGGTGGATGTCTTCGGTGACCTGTTTCGCGACGTGCGGGCTCGTGGCTCACTGTTCGGCAGCTCGACGCACTACCCGCCCTGGGCTCTGCACTTCGTCGACGGCGCGCCACTGACGTTGTGCACCGTGCTGGGAGGATCGGGCTGGATCGTGCCGGAGCACGGCTCACCCGAACCGCTCAACGCCTACGAGACCGTCGTCGTGCGGGGCCCGGGAACGTTCACCTTCGTCGACGAGGTCGGCACGTCGGCGGAGCCGATCGCGTGCGGCGAGTTCTGCGCGACACCCGATCGAGGCGGGACACGGCACCGGCTCGGCTGGCACGACGAGGGCGGCGGCACAACGACGTTGATCGTCGGCGCCTATCCGGTGCGCGGCGAGATCAGTCACCGCCTCCTCGAGGCGCTGCCTGTGGTGCTCCGGGTCGAATCCGGTGGAACGGGTGATGCGGTGCTGGATCATCTCGCGGCCGAGGTGGCCCTCGACGTTCCGGGTCAGCAGGTCGTGCTGGATCGGCTGCTGGATTGGCTGCTGGTCTGCACACTGCGTGAGTGGTTCGACCGGCCGGGCGGCGAACCGCCCGCCTGGTGGAGCGCCCAGCGCGATCCCGTGGCCGGTGACGCGCTCCGGGCGCTGCACGCCGAACCGTCGGCGCCGTGGACGGTGGCCTCGCTGGCCGATCGCATCGGAGTGTCGAGGTCGACACTGGCCAAACGGTTCACCGATCTGGTGGGCGAACCCCCGCTGACCTACCTCACGCGATGGCGCATGACTCTCGCCGCGGACCTGCTGGTCGAGCGACAGTCGGCGACGATCGCCGAGATCGCGCGCACTGTCGGCTATTCGGATCCGTTCAGCTTCAGCGCGGCGTTCAAACGGGTCCGCGGCGTCAACCCGAGTGAATACCGGCGCCCAGCAGCGGTGGAACGAGATAGCGGCGCGCGAAGGCTCGCGCCGCGTCGTCATCGCCCAGTGCCACGTTCTGCGACGGAGTCAGGACGAAGGACACAATGATCCGCACGGTCACCTCGGCGACCTCGAGAAGCTCGGGTTGTGTGCGGGTGTCGTCGGGCAGGGCCACCGCCAGCTGATGGGCGAGGAAGGACGACGCGGTTCTGATCACGCCGTCGCCCTCGACCGTGAGGAACGGGAGCATGGTCTCCGGTTCCGTCGTCAGAAGGCGCTGCAGCAGCGGGTGCGAGCGCAAGGTGGTCAGCGTGAAGACGAACCCCTCGACCAGTTTGTCCTCCGCTCCGCCATAGCGACCGGCTTCGTCGGCCAGATCGGAGAGGAAGCGCTCGAGTTCCCGGAGCAGCACCGCTTCCACGATCGCGTCCTTGTTCGCGAAGTTGCGGTACAGCGTGACGCGGGCGAGGCCCGACCTGCGGGTGATGTCCTCGACCGTGGAGCGACGGATGCCGGTGAGCTCGAACTGTTTGAGGGCAGCGTCGAGTATCCGTTCAGCGTTCCCCTCGGGCGACGGCGCGCCGGACCGCTGCACGGCCTTGGCGAGGAGACCGCTGTACTTCATCGACCGCAGTCTATTGCCAGGACGGCTGTTGATACAGACGAACTGGAAATGTATCTTCGATCTCAACGGCACACCCGAGGCGTAGGAGGTCTCCCATGGCCATGGTTTCTTCGGCGAAGGCGGCCGCATCGCCGAGCCGCGAGGACTTCTCCGACCGACTGCTTCGGGGGTCGGCGAAGAAGTCGTACGCCCCGGTCGTCGACATCGACTGGGAAGCGCCCGTCGACCCCGACAGGTTCTTTCTGCCGCCTGAGGTCGTTTCGTTGTACGGCACGCCGATGTGGGCGGAGATGACCCGCGCGCAGCAGATCGAGCTGTCGCGGCAGGAGTTCATCAACCTCCTGTCCGCCGGAATCTGGTTCGAGAACATCCTCAACCAGGCATTGCTACGCGGTCTGATGCACGCCGATCCCACCTCGGCTGCCACCCACTACTCGCTGACCGAACTCGGCGACGAGACGCGGCACATGGTCATGTTCGGCCGGGCGATCGGCTACGTCGACGGGAAGCCGTTCCGCCCGAAGCGCTATCAGCGGATGATCATCAACACGCTGCCGCTGACGTTCCGCGGTTCGGTGCTGTGGGTAGCCGCGCTGGTCGGTGAGGAGATCTTCGACGCGCTGCAGCGGCAGATCCTCGACGACCCGGAACTGCAGCCGATCGTGCGACGGGTCATGCGGATCCACGTCACCGAGGAAGCCCGGCACATCCAGTTCGCCCGCGACGGAGCCCGTCGTGCCGTGCCCGAGATGCGCGCGGTCAACCGCCTCCTGCTCGGGACGGTCCACGGTGCGGGCGGGCCGTTCTACCGCTACCTGTTCACCAACCCGGCGACCTACCGGCGCGCCGGCCTCGACGGCCGTGAGGCTCGACGGCAGGCGCGTGCCAATCCGCACTTCCGGGAGGCCCAACGGCTCGGATTCGCCCCGCTGGCCGAATTCCTGCAGGAGGTCGGTCTGATGAGCCGACTCGGTCGCTGGATGTGGCGACGGAGCAACTTCCTGTGAACGCGGCCGACGACGGCGTCTTCGACGGCGAGGCCGAGTTGGAGATCGCCGGACAGCGCTGCGGTGTGCGAGTCCGCCTCGCCGGTCACCTCAGCCCGATCGACGGACGCTATCACTGGCAGGGCCTCGTCTACGGTGCGCCGGAGGATCTCGCGGCCGGTAAGCCGGCTCAGCTGTGGATCGGCGATCGCAGTGCAGACGCGCGTCTGGTCGAACGAATCCCGTCAGGTCAACTGATGATCAGCGGGATCGGTTCTCCCCCTTACGATCTCCTGGCGAGCTGAGCGGCGAGCTGGTCGAACGTATCGCTCCAACCGCGATGGAAGTCGTCGAATTCCGTTGGCGGTACGAGTGAGTGCTCGATCGACATCAGCGTCTGGTCGTCGTCCGCCGGTGTGAACGTCACCTCGACGACGCTGACCACCGTGGGATCCGGCCAGTTCGAGTTGCTCCAGGTGAACCGCAGCAGGCGGGGTCGATCGATCGCCAGGAACCGTCCGGTGATGAGCACGCTGGCACCGTCGTCGTCCACATCGAAGCGCACGGTGCCGCCGACATGAGGTTCGACGACGAGTCCGACGATTCGGCTGGGCCTCGGGCACATCCACTCGGTCAACGACTCACGGTCGAGCCATTCGTCGAACACCACCTCGGGCGGCGCCGGCATCACGCGCTGCACCCGAACGGTCACGGCCTCGCTCATCGGACGTTCCGCTTGCGACGCAGCCGCGCTTCCAATCCGTCCGCACGGGCCGACCAGAATTCGGTCTGCTCGTCCATCCACCGTTGCGCCGCGGACAGTCCGTCGGCTCGCAGCGACAGCCAGTGCTCACGTCCCCGTACCTCGCGCTGCACCAGGCCGGCCGATTCCAGGACCCCGATATGGCGGGATACGCCGGCGAAGCTCATCGGCAGCGGTGCAGCGAGATCGGTGATGCGGGCGTCGCCATGGCGCAGCGTCTCGAGCAGCCGGCGCCGAGTCGGGTCGGCCAATGCCGCGTACGCCCGGTCCAGCACCTGATCTTCAACCATCTTGTTGACTATAGCCGCGCAGGACCCGCGGCTGCGGTGGTGTTCGGACCGATCAGGCGGTCATCAGGTAATTCGCGCTGCCGACGTAGACCACGCCGGACGGTGTCGCGGTGCTGACCGACCGGACGATCGCGCTGGCGAACTCGTCGACCGCCGGCAGCGGACCGGCGAGATTACCCGAGACGACGGTGAACTTGATACCCGCGCGGGCGAACTCCAGCCGCATCGCCGACAGCGCGGTCTCACCTGCGCGGATACCGGCGGCGACCGCCGCATAACCCTTCGGAACGGCCTTGTTCGGGAAGAAGTGCGCCTGGTGGCTGGTGGCGAACACGATCCGCCCGCCCGCGGGCATGAGCGGCATGGCCAGCCGGGCCAGGCGCCGCTGCGCCTCCCGGTCGCCACCGACGGCGTAGTGGACGTCGGTCCCTGACCCGAGGCCGCCGGAGGCGTCGAGGATCATGGCGTCCAGCCGGCCGAACCGGGCCTTGATCGAATTCATCATCGCCGCGGTGGCGGCGGCATCGGAGATGTCCGCAGCCAGCGTCGAGGCGTGGCCACCGGCGTCGCGGATGGCGGTCGCGACGGCCTCTGCGGCAGCCGCGTTCCTGCGGTAATGCACGAGGACGTGGGTGTCAGCGCTGGCGAGCCGGCGTGCGACCTGGGCGCCGACGCCCCTGGACGCACCGGTCACCAGGACGATCCGCGCGGGTTGGTTTCCCATTCGAGTTCCTTTCCGTCGCCGGTTCGAGAAACCCACCGTACCTCAGAAACTAAGGAAAATAAGCGAAAGATAAGGTCACAATAAGGCGACGCTCGTGCTGATGCGTCACAGTCTGTCCAGGGTGGGTGTGAACCGTTGCCATCACCTGCCGAGGACCCCGACGGCATGCATCACCCCCTCGCGAGTCCGCTCTACGGTTCGCTGTCCGATCTGCCGCCCATCGCCGTGTACGCCGGATCGTTGGACCTGCGGACCCCCGATGTCCTGGTCCTCCAGCAAAGGCGGGGCGACACCGGGCGCAGAGTTCGTCTTCCGGCTGCGTGCGGGCCAGATCCACGACTGGGTGATCTTCGGGTTCCTGCCGGACGCGCAGGCCGAACGGCCCAACGTCTATCGCGATCTCGGATTGACTGGCCAGATCGCGTAGAGAGCGGGCCAATTTGCGTACGAATCCGCCCGGCGGACCTTTCGGAGCGGGCTTGCAGGAGTTCGCCTGACTAAAATTGACGGGTTGGCTGCAGGCTGAGAGGACCGTATCAGGCGATGACCCTAGCTCGACCCGATGAGATCGATCGTCTCGAGAGTGCGGCCGATGCCCTTGAGTCCCTGTTGTCGCTCTTCGCCTCCGAGGAGCCCCTCGATGCGGCGTTGAAGCGCGTCGCCGCCTCGGGCGCCGACGCAATCGCCGACGCCGACGCGGTCAGCATCACCGTTCTGACCGATCCGACTCCCCGCACCGCCGCCTACACCGACGAGCAGGTTCTTCAGCTGGATCACGTGCAGTACTCGTCGGGACGCGGACCGTGCCTCGACGCCGCGGAACGACGGCGGCCTGTCCGTGTCGGGATGGACACTGCGGACGAGCGGTGGCCGGAGTTCGTCGACGCGGCCCGGTCATGCGGTATCAGCGCCACCCTGTCGGTGCCGTTGCTCGTCGACCGGGTGGACGACGAATCCGAGTTGGTCGGGTCGCTGAACATCTACAGCACGACCGCGACCGCGTTCGATCCCTTCGACGAGACGCTCATGCGGCTGTACATGCTCTCGGCCGGGCATGCGATCACCACCGCCCGGCGCATGCAGCGATATCGCGAGACCGTCGACCAGTTGCGTGAGGCGCTCACGTCTCGCTCCAACATCGATCAGGCCAAGGGTGCGCTGCGGGCGATCCACGGGTGCAGCGAGGACGAGGCGTTCCAGCGGCTGGTCACCGAGTCCCAGAACAACAACGTCAAGCTGCACAGCGTTGCCCGCGCGTTCCTCGAATCACTCAGGCGGGAGTGAACGCAAACCGCGTCTCGCCCACCGGCCCTGGGGCTCCGCAGGGATTCGGACCGTTGAGCGTGTAGATCCCGTTCGATCCGTCCAGGTCGAAGGTCGACCGTGTCTGCACATCGACCGGGCGGCCATCGGGACACGTTGCCCCTCCGGGCATGAACTGGTCGAGGACGTACCGGTTGCCCTGGACGCGTGCCATGCCCTGATCGTTGTTCGTCGTGAGGTTGAACAGGCCGATGCAGCCGGGGCCGCAGTCGGTCACCCGTATCAGGTACTCGGTGACCGTGCCGTCGGCCATGACACTGCGGTAGGTGTACGTGCCAGGGGCGAGGTCCGCGTTCGCGGGCGGCGCCAACGCGATGCCGGCCACTGCCCAGGCCGCCGCCGCGGCACCGATCATGATGTGTTTCATATCCCCCAGTGAAGATGACGGCGGTCGCTACCGGTCCCAACTTCGCAGATCCGCTCTGACATATTCCTTGACAGGAATATGTTGAGGCCCTAACTTGGGCGGTGTGCAGGTCACGGTCTTCGAGGCGCTCGGCGAGCCGAGTCGTCTGCGGATCGTCGAACTGCTGCGGACCGGGCCGCGCTCGGTCGGCGAGATCGCCGAGACCCTCGGCATTCGCCAGCCGCAGGCCAGCAAGCACCTGCGGGTGCTCAGTGACTCCGGGATCGTCGCCGCCGAAGCGCTTGCGCGGCAACGGATCTACCATCTCGAGCCCGGCCCCATCGAAGAGATCGGCCGCTGGGTCGATTCGTTCGAACACCTGTGGGAGGCCCGGCTCGACTCGCTCGGCCGCTATCTCGATTCGCTGACAACCGAAGGGAAAACCGTTGGCTCCGAAGAAGACTGATGATGACGGTGCGGCTGCCGTGGCCGCAAAGATCGCCGAATTGCCTGCTTTTCGCGATGTGGCCGCGCGGCTACACGAGGTCATCATGGACACCGCGCCGGAACTCACGCCGCGGCTGTGGTACGGGATGCCGGGATACGCCAAGGCCAAGAGCAGCCCGGTGATCTGCTTCTTCCGGGTCGACGCCGACGACTACGTGTCATTCGGCCTGACGGAGAAAGCGAATCTGGCGCCCGAGGAGGGTGCATCGCATCAGCTGATGGGGGCGGCCTGGTTCCTCACCGGTATGGATGGACCCACCGAGGACCGCATCCGCGACATCGTCACCAAGGCGGTGCGCTGATGTTGCTCAAGATGTTGAAGGGCAAAGAGTTCCGCTTCGAGCGCGCATACCGTGCTCCACTCGACACCGTGTGGCGCGCGTGGACCGAGCCCGAGATGCTCCGGCAGTGGTGGGGTCCGGAGAAGACGTTCGTACCCGAATGCGAGATCGACCTCCGGGTCGGCGGCGGCATCTACGTGGTGATGGAGGCGGGGGAGGAGATGGGCAAGTACCAGGGCACCCGCTGGCCGATGGCGGGAACGTTCACCCGGATCGACGACCGCTCCCGGCTGACCTACGACGCGCGATCGTGGACCGAAGGCACCGAAGAAGACACGACGATCCTGCACGCCAACGACATCTCCTTCACCGAGCGCGACGGTGAGACGACGGTGCTGCTGGAGGTCACCATCTCGAAGGTCGGCCCGAAGGCGAAGATGGCGGCGTTCGGCATGAAGTGGGGATACAAGGCCCATCTCGACAAGCTCGGGGTACTTCTCGACGGGTCCTCCTGACACGGACCGTCGCATTCCGTACGGTCCACGGCATGGGTGGAGTCGTGGTGATCACCGGCGGTGCCGGCGGTATGGGTCTGGCGACGGCGCGGATCGTCGGCCGCGACAACGACGTGGTGCTGTGTGATGTGCGCAGGGAGCGACTCGACGCCGCGGTCCAGACCCTCACCGAATCGGGCGGGACCGCCACCGGCGTCCACGCCGATGTGACCGATCGCGCTGCGGTCGACCGGCTACTCGCTTCGGTGCCCGCGCCGGTCACGGCGGTGATCCACACGGCGGGTGTCAGCCCGAGCATGGGTGACGCGGACCACATCATCCGCACCAATGCCGTGGGTACCGTCAACGTGAACGAGGCCTTCTATGGCACCGCCGACGAGGGTGCGGCCATCGTCAACGTGGCATCGATGGCGGCGCACATGCTGCCCGAGGAAGTCGTTCCCACAGCGTGCTTTCCGTCGGCTCTGGTCGATGAAGACGCCTTCGTCGCCGACATGCTGACGGCGTGCAGTATCGCGCCGGAGGAGGCGCGTCCCGGTCTGGCGTATGCGGTGAGCAAGAGCTTCGTCCGCTGGTACAGCGCGGCGCAGGCCGAGCGGTTCAACGGCCGGCGGCTGCGCATCCTGTCGGTCTCTCCGGGATCCATCGACACCGAGATGGGTCGCCTCGAGGAGCAGGCCGGCGCCGGAGCGATGGTCGCCGACGCCGCCGTACCGCGGTGGGGGAAGGCCGAGGAGATGGGCGAACTGCTCGCCTTCTGCGCCAGCCCGAGGGCCGGTTATCTCACCGGAACCGACATCCTCAGCGACGGTGGCGTGATCGCCTCGATGAAGGAGCGGGCCAGGGTCGCCGCCCTGTAGTGCACGCCTATTGGACCTGTCGGCGGTTATCCCCAGGCTTTTGGTTGGTGGGGTGTGCGGGTCGGGCGCGGCGGCTAGTATCGAATGTATGTTCGATGGGTCGTTGCCGGAGGTGGCGGAGCTTTCGTCGTTGGACGACGCCGCTCTGGTGGCGGCGGCCTCGGGATGGGCGCGGGTGGAATCAGCGGCCGCGGCCCGCAAGCTGGCGGTGATGGCCGAGTTGTTCCGCCGCCGCAGCGGCTGCGCCGACGCCGAAGAACGCGACAGCTGGTGGGTCGACCCGACCGCCGCGGTGGCTGCGGAACTGGCCGCCGCCCAAGGGGTGTCGCAGGGGATGGCGTTGGCCCAGGCCCACCGCGCGGTCCTGCTGGCCGATCGGCTCCCGAAGGTGGCGGCACTGTTCGAGGCCGGTCTGGTGCGCGATCTGCTGGTACGCACCATCGTCTACCGCACCGCGCTGATCCTGGACCCCGACGCGCTGGGCGCGGTGGACGCCGCGATCGCCGAACAGGTTCTGCGCTGGGGTGCGCTCTCGGAGAAGAAACTCAGCACCGCCATCGACGCCCTGGTACTCATCCACGACCCCGCCGCGGTGCGGCTGGCCCGCGCGGGCGATCAGCAGTTGGGGGTGCGGTTCGGCAACCCACTCGATGAAGCCGGCTACACCAGCATCTGGGCGCGGCTCTACGCCCCCGACGCCGCCGGGTTGGAACACCGCCTCGAGGACATGGCCCGCTCGGTATGCCCTGCAGATCCCCGCGACATCGACGACCGCCGCGCCGCCGCCCTGGCAGCCCTCGGCGCCGCCGAACACCAGCTGGCATGCGCCTGCGGACGCCACGACTGCACCGCCCGTCCCGGCACATCCCCGCGCAAAGACGTCGTCATCCACGTCGTCGCCGACGCCGCCGCCATGAACCAGGCCCGCACCCAAGCCCGTGGAGAGATCACGCCCAGCGCCACCACCACCACCCCTGCGGTATGCCCGGCGCCGGCGGTGGTGCTCGGCGGCGGAGTCATCGACACCACAGTGCTCGCCGCGTTCCTCCACCGCGCCACCATCCGCGAAATCCGCCACCCCGGCCACACCGCCCCCGAACCGCGCTACCAGCCCTCCACCGCGCTGGCCGCCTACGTCCGCGCCCGCGACCTGACCTGCCGCTTCCCGGGCTGTGACCGCCCCGCCGACCGCGCCGACCTCGACCACACCATCCCCTACCCCGCCGGACCCACCTGCGCGTCCAACCTCAAAACCCTCTGCCGCCTACACCACCTACTCAAAACCTTCTGGACCGGCGAGGGCGGCTGGCGCGACGAACAACTGCCCGACGGCACCATCCACTGGACCGCACCCACCGGACACACCTACACCACCCACCCCGGCAGCGCCCTGCTCTTCCCCACCCTCTGCCAACCCACCACGCCCGTAGCAGCCACGCCCGCCGAGAACACGACGACCCACCGCGGCCACAACATGCCCCGCCGCCGAACAACCCGCGCCCAGAACCGCACCCAACGCATCCACACCGAACGCAAACACAACACCCACCTCGCCACCGAACACACCCGACCCCCACCCTTCTGAGCCGGGCCCTTCTGAGGCGGCGCGCCTACTCCGGCGTCAGGCCCCGCACAGCTCACCCAACCGGCTGCTGAGTGTGTCCAGTTCGCGCGACAGTGCCTCCTGGGCCGGGTCGGTGTTCTGGGCGCCCGCCGTTGCCGCGGCGCCGAAGTCGAGCAGGCCGTTCGCGAATCTCCGGACTGCGTCGGCCAATTCAGGTGGCGTCGCCGGTTCGAGGCGGGTCAGCAGATACTGACCGCCGTCCATCAGCGCCCCACGCGCATTGGCGGCGGTGGCGAGTGCGCCGGTGACATCGCCGTCGCCGCCGGGCGGAGTGAGATGGGTATTGGTCGCCACGCCGGTGCGGACCGACGAGAACGCGCCGCAGACGCTGTCCTTGGCCGCCGACTGCTGACTCTCCGAGTAGGTCGGCTCGGCCCTCGACTGCCACCACGTCCACCCGGACAGCGCCAGCGCCGCAACGGCGAGCACCAGGGCCAGGCCCGCAAGCACACCGGTACGACCGGATCGGGCGGTGTGCACATGATCCGGCGCAGGCATGGCGTCGATCCTAGTGAGGCGAACCCGCGTGCCACCGCCGCGTCCGGAAGGCACAATGACAGGTCACCATGCATCGTCACCACTACCCGGTCGGCCGGGCCGCCGCCACGATCGCCGTGATCGCGGCGGCAGTCGTCCTCGGCGCCGCCACGGCCTCTGCAGAACCCGCAGCACCGGGTGCCGACGACACGTTGATCGGGCCGTCGGCGGCCGGCCCACCACCACGGGGCACCCCGCCCTTCTCCCTCGGGCCGGCGGCCACCGACACCTTCGGTGGATATCTGCCCGACGGCGACGCCCTCACCGCCTTCGACGTGACGAATCCGGTGATCGGCAGGATCGATCCGGCGCTGCTGACGGCGGTGCAGAAGGCCACCGAAGCCGCTGCGGCTGAGGGGATCACGGTCGTGGTCAATTCCGGGTGGCGGTCAGCGGGATTCCAGCAGCGGTTGTTCGACGACGGCGTGCGGACCTACGGCAGCCCGGAGGCAGCGCGTGAGTTCGTCGCGTCCCCCGAAACGTCGATGCACGTCCAGGGCAGGGCGGTCGACGTCGGCGGTCCGGACGCTGCCGCATGGATGTCGCGCAACGGTCCCCGGTTCGGGCTCTGCCAGGTGTACGCCAACGAGCTGTGGCACTACGAGTTGACCGCCGACCCCGGCGGCACCTGTCCGCCGATGAGACCCAACGCCGCGGGCTGAGCGCCGGCGCCGGTCCACTTTCCGAGCATCCCCTGCCATGCCGACCGATCGGCTGACCGCCCTGCCCACGCGATGTAGCCGTCGGGCCGGATCAGCACCGCGGGTCCGCCGTCGGAACGCTCGGCGTGCAGCACGTTCTCCGCGACGACCGGCTGCGTGCCGCGCTCCCCGGCGAGCACGAAACCCGGTGTGCGCTGCAGTTCGGTGAGCCGACACCCCACCAGCGGCACCTGCGTGGCCCGGGTGCCGACCAGCGCGCTCTCGCCGGCGGCGTGCGGGTAACGCAGGGTGGTGCCCGCGAAGCCCCCGGCAACGGCATCACGCACCGTGGGAATCCGAAGCAGTCTGGGCGCGAACAGGTTCCGGACCGCGCGCATGCCCCGCGGACGCAGTGTGATGCCCCGTGCCATCATGCCGGACTGCATCAGTACCCGCTGCCCGATGGGGTGGCGCTCGTCGTGATAGGTGTCGAGCACGGCGTCCGGCGCACCGCCGAGCGCCGCGTCGACCTTCCAGGCGAGATTGGCGGCATCCTGGATCCCGGTGTTCATGCCCTGTCCGCCCATGGGGGAGTGGACATGGGCGGCGTCGCCGGCGAGGAACACCCGGCCGCGCCGGTACTGCGGGACCTGCCGTTCGTCGCAATGGAAGCGCGACGCCCACCCGACGTCGACGACGCCCGGGTCGGCGCCCATCGCCCGCCGCAGGACGCCGATGATCTCCATGCGATCGGCGGGGGCATGGTCGGGCAGTTGGCGGGCCCGATCCCAGACCATCGCGCGGAACCATGCACCGTCGGCGTCGCGGCGGTCGTAGGGGGCGAGGAACGCGAACACGTCGGGCGTGCTGTGGAGCGCCAGACCCTCCCCGGTCGGCCCGTCGGCCAACTTCACGTCGGCCAGCACGATCGAGGACAGCAGCGTCCGGCCCGGGAAATCGATGCCCGTCATCCGGCGCACGCCGCTGTGCGCGCCGTCCGCGCCGATCACATAGGCCGCCCGCCAACGCGTTCGGCGTCCCTGCGGATCACACCCCGTCACGATCACGCCGTCGGCGTCCTGCGCGAGACCGACGACATCCACCCCACGGCGGATTCGGGCGCCGTGCGCCACCGCGTAATGCTCCAACGCCCGGTCGACGTTGGCCTGCGGCGTGACCATCGCGAACGGATACCGCGAATCGAGGTGTGTCAGATCGATACGGGCACCGCCGAAGATCGTGACGCTCGGGGCGCGGTGGGCTCGGGTGAGCAGACCGTCAGCCAGCCCGCGCGCGTCCAGCACCTCCAGGGTGCGGGCCATGGTGGCGAAGGCGCGGCTGCCCGGATTCATCGTGGGCCTGCGCTCGAGCACGGTGACCGACCGGCCCGCACGAGCCAGATCCCCGGCGGCGGTCAGGCCCGTGGGTCCGGCTCCGACGACCAGCACGTCGACCTCGGCGGAGCTCATCCGGTCACCGCCTCCGGCTCGGGGAACCAGCGCCGGATGTCGTCGGGCGTCGACACGGCCGCACGGTTGAACACGAACCGGCAGCCGGGCTGGGTGAGGTGGGCGGCGTTGACGATCGACTCGAACAGCAGCGTGTTGGCAGCGATCAGGCGAAGGCCCGCGCCGATGAGCACCGCGTCGTATTGCGCTGCCTCGAGCCACTGACGGGCCTTCGCGGCACCGGCCTCGCCGAAACCGATCAAGCAGTTGTCCACCCGGTAACCCGCGGCGCGCAACCCGATCACGTTCTCGTCGTTCGCGGTCCGCAGGCGCTCCCTGGACAGCCCGGGAAACTGCGCGAAATCCGGCGACGCGTAGTCGATGACGTCGGGATCCAACCCGATCTGGATCGCAGTGACGGTCATGAGGCGCCCTTTCGCGAGGATCGGTCAACATTTGTTGACTTCACCGTATGCCGGTGCCGCCAGTATGTCAACACGCGTTGACTTGCTGCGGTGGTGCGGAAAGGATTTGTTTCATCCGGTGCGGTCCGAGAAACCTGGTGGGGTGACCACCGCCCACACCGCCTCCCGCGAGGACGCCGCACCCGCCGGGATCGCGATGCTGGCCGCCGCCTTGGCGATCATGCTGGTGTCGGCCAACCTGCGGCCGGCCGTGGTGGCCGTCGCCCCGCTCGTCGGTGAGATCAAAGCGGCCACCGGCTGGAGCAGCGCCGTGACGGGTCTGCTGACCACACTGCCGGTACTCGTCTTCGGCCTCGTCGCGCCCCTCGCGCCATGGGCGGCGGCCCGGTTCGGCATCGAGCGGACGGTCCTCGCATCGCTGGCTTTTCTCGTCGTGGGCGCCGCCGTGCGCGTGCTGCCCGACCCTGTCGCGCTGTTCGGTGGATCGGCGCTCGCCGGCGCGGGTATCGGCGTCTGCAACGTCGTCCTGCCCTCCCTGATCAAGCGGGACTTCGCGCGTCGATCGGGATTGATGACGGGCCTGTACTCGATGACGCTGTCGGGCGGCGCGGCCACGGCGGCGGCCGTGACGATCCCCGTCAACAACGCGCTGGACGGGAACTGGCGTATGACACTGGCGAGTTGGGCGGTGCTTGCGCTGGTCGCCATGATCGCGTGGCTGCCGATGTTGCGGCGGCTGCACCGGATGGACCTCGGGCCGAAGCCGGAACCGCTGTGGCGCAATGGGATCGCCTGGGCCATCACCATCTTCATGGCGGCGCAGTCGCTGATCTTCTACACGTTCACCGCATGGCTGCCTGACTATCTGATCGAGCGCGGCATGTCGGCGGCCGGAGCCGGGGCGGTACTGGCTTTGGGACAGGTGGCCGGACTGCTGATGTCGCTGGTCGCGCCGATCGTCGCCGGCAGGTTCGATGACCAGCGCCTGGTCACCGCCGTGGCGCTGCTGCTGACCGCCATCGGCTTCGTCGGTCTGCTCGCCACCGATTCGGTTCCCACGCTGTGGGTGCTGTGCGTGATGGCCGGACCCGGCGCCTCGATCAGCCTGGCCCTGCTGTTCATGGTGCTGCGCAGCACCTCGACAGCCCAGACCGGGCAGGTGTCGGGTATGTCGCAGAGCGTGGGCTACATCCTCGCCGCGGTCGGCCCGGTGGGTATCGGGGCGCTGCATGACCTGACCGGCTCGTGGACCATCGCCATGGCGGCGCTGTCGCTGGCTCTCATTCCCCAGGCGGCCGCCACGATGGTGGCGGGCAGGAACGTCAAGATGAGCTCGATCGGATGATCCGCGGGGACAGCTGGACGGATTCGGGCACCACGCTGGGGTTCTCGTAGGCGGTGACGACCAGGGACACCAGTGTGTTGGCGACGTCGCGCAGCGCCGACATCTGTGCGGGCAGTTGTCCGTGCTCCACCCACGATCGAAACAGCACCGCGAGCAGATCCCGGTCCGCACCGCGCAGGATCTCGGTGTCGGCGGTGGGGCCGATACCGACCCGGATGAGGGAGAGCTCCGGGTGCTCGCTGCGCCACGAATGCAGGATCTCGTCGAGCGCGGCCTTGCTCGCGCCGTAGGCCGCGACGCCGGCGCGCGGCCTGCCGACGTCATGACTCGACGCGATGAGCACCACCCCGCGGGCCGACAGGTGTGGAAGTGCCGCACGCAGCACGTTGTTGGCGCCGAAGGCGTTGACCAGCATGGCGTGCTGCCATGTCGCGTCGTCGGTGTCTTCGATGTGGGCGAACGGGACCACCGTACTGGTGAACACGACTGCGTCCAGGCCGCCGAGTGTCTGGGCGGCCGCCTCGACCACCGGGTTGATGGAGGACGCCGCCTCGACGTTGAGCTCGAACGCCGTGCCCCCGATGGACTCCGCCAGCTCGGTCAGCAGCTCGGTCCGTCGCGCGGCCACCGCCACGGTCGCGCCGCGTCCGGCTGCACTGACGGCCACCGCCCGTCCGATACCCGACGACGCACCGACGACGAGCATGCGCAATCCCTCGAGGTCTGGATGTCGACCGTCCACGTTGAGCCTCTCGCTGAGGTGAGCCTTACCTGAGGGGGGACATTACCGCTCAGGCGGCCAGTGCTCGCTCGAGGAACCCCACCTGGTCCGCTGCGGCCGGCTCGAACCATTCGTGGCCGGGCCACACGTCGAAGTGGTCACACGGGTAGTGGTGAACCACGGCACGGCCGTGTACTGCGGTCTTCTGCACCGACGCCGCGGGTACATAACGGTCGAAGTCGGCGATCTGCACCAGGAGCTTGGCGCGCAACCGCTTCGCCGCGGACGTCGTCCGCACCGAGAGCACCTGCATGCCCACCGACGAGTCGACCTCGTTGCGCCACGTCGGGCCCGCCATCGCGGTGTAGCTGTCATAGGCGCCGTCCAGTGCCAGTGCGCCGGGTTCACCGGGCCGCGCCGCCAGCGGAAAGAAGACGGGTTCTCCGCCGCGGGCCACCCGGATACGGCTCTTGACACCGAGCGCGGTCCACTTCAGCGCCGAGCCGATGTCGCGGTGCTCGACCGCCGCCCGGCTGACCGCGACCCCGCTCGTCATCGGGGTCATCGCGATCACCGCGGCGACATCGTCGCGTTCGGCGCCCACCCGGATCACGTGCGCCCCGGAGAAGGACGAACCCCACAGCACCACGCGGTTGCGGTCGACGCCAGGTAGCAGCTGTGCCTCGAGGATCGCCGCGCGATAGTCGGCCATCTGACGGGAGATCGAGACAGACTGTCGCGGAACGCCTTCCGAGGCGCCGAAACCCCGGTAGTCGAATGCGAACACATCGAGCCCCGCTGCGCTGAGCCGCTCGGCGAACGGCGCGAGCCCCGAGTCCTTCGTCCCACCGAAACCATGGCCCATCACCACGACCGGACGACCCGCGGCCCCGGTGAAGCCGCCGTCCGCACCGGGAAAATGCCAAGCGCTGCAGCGTGTTCCGTTCGAATCGAAGGTCACCTCGCGATGGGTCATGGCGACGTCCTGCCGTAGATGCTGCCCAGCCATACCGCTGAGGCACCCGCCATCAGCTGCTCGCGCGTCAACGGCCCGCCCAGCGTCAACCGCTCGAGGAGCCGATCGTTGAACTCCATCAGCACCGAGGCCAGCACGCTCGCGTCGACGCCGACCGGGGCCGTGCCGGCGGCACGTTCCGCGGTGATCATCGCCGCCACCGACTCGACGAACGCGTCGCGGGCGCCGTCCCACACCTCCTGGACGGTGGTGCTGACGGCGCGAGCGCCCAGCAGTGCGGAGAACAGATACCGGTGTGTCTCCCAGGTGGCGACGATGCCCTCGATCATCGCGCGGATGCGCAGTTCCGGCGGGCCCTCGGTCAGTGTGAAGATGTCGTTGACGAAGAACGCGTCATCGAGCACGCGCTCCATCAGCGCCGCCAGCGCCACCGCCTTGTTCTCGAAATAGAAGTAGAACGCCGACCGGGTCACCCCGGCCCGCCGCGAGATATCGGCGATGTTCACCGCGTCGAAACTCGACTCCCGCAGGCACTGGTGCAGGGCGTCGAGGATGGCGTCGCGCCGATCGTCGCTGCGCTGCGGAGCGCGCCGGTCGGTCCGCGATCTCATAGCGACACCGCACGTTTGAGCCCGGCCGGCAGCTCGCGGTGATGGATGTCGTGCTCGTAGTAGAAGTAGTCGATCTGCTGGGTGTGGCGCGGGCGGTCGACGCAGTGGCCCGCGTGCAGTTGCTGGTCGGCGTCGATGACGCGGTCCATCTCAGCGGGCGAGGGTAGCGCATACCGGCCGACCGCGTATGCCGCCAGCACCCGCGACTGGCACTCGACGAAGGGGAACAGCGTAGGGACCGCCTGGGCGAAGCCGATGAAGACGAGATTGTCGATCCCAGGGACGAACATCCGCTTGTAGAGCCGGATCTGGTTGTCCGGTGCGCTGAGGAAGCCGGGGTCGAAGAACGGGAAGGTGATGTTGTATCCGGTGGCGTAGACGATGACGTCGAAGTCGTCACTGCTGCCGTCCTCGAAGTGCACGCACGTCCCGTCCAGACGCGTCACATTCGGCTTCGGGATCACGTCGCCCGATCCCAGCCGCAGCGGGAGCTCGGCCGACTGGGTGGGGTGGGCCTCGAAGAGCTTGTGGTTGGGCGCGGGCAGTCCGTAGAGTCGCGGATCGGTTCCCAACAGCGGCGCGATCGCCTGAATCGCCTTGCGCTGCCAGGACAGCGGCAGATGCGGCGAGGTGCGGAAGAACTTGTCGCCGGGGCGCCCCGCAATGTACTTCGGCACGATCCACGCGCTGGACCGGGTGGACAGCGTCACCCGGTTCTGCAGCGCCTTCGACGACAACTCGACGGTGATGTCGGCGGCGCTGTTACCCAGACCCACCACCAGGATCCGCCTGCCGGTGAGCGACAGCGGTGTCTGCGGATCGACGTAGTGATGCGAGTGGATCGACTCGCCGGTGAACGTGCCGGGGAACTCCGCCATGCGCGGATCCCAATGGTGGCCGTTGGCGACGACGAGCAGATCGAACTCGCGGTGGTCGCCGGCCTGGTCCTCGATGACCCAGCGGCCGGCCGGATTCCGGCGAGCGTGCACGACGGCGTTATCGAACTCGATGTGGTCGAGCAGGCCGAACGTGTCGGCATAGGAATCGAGGTAGGCCTTGATGTCGCTGTGGTGTGGGAACGACGGGAAGTGCTCCGGTACCGGAAAGTCCTTGAACGACAACCGGTGTTTGGAGGTGTCGATGTGCAGTGAACGGTAGGCACTGCTGTGCCCGTTCGGGTTGCCGAACGCCCAGTTGCCGCCGATGCGGTCGGAGGCCTCGAAGGTGGTGTACGGGACGCGGTAGTCCTTGAGCATCTTGCCCGCGGTCAGACCGCTGATCCCGGCGCCGATGACGGCGGTCCGCGGCAGGGTCTGTGCCGGCGTCTGGGCCATCGGACCTCCTTTATTTGACGTACGTCAATGGATACTGACACGTGTCAGAGCTGCGGCGCAGCGGTTTCAGTCCAGCCGTCCGGCGTCGACGACCCGGAGCACCGCAACGCCCTCCTCGTCGGAGGCCTCGAGGTCCACCTCGACGTCGAAACCCCAGTCGTGATCGCCCGCGGGATCGTCGAGGATCTGGCGAACCCCCCAGGTGCCCGGCCTGCGGTCGACGATGAGCAGCGCGGGTCCCCGGGCGTCGGCCCCGGTGCCGACATCGTCGTGCTCGTCGAAATACGCATCGCCCACCTCCTGCCAGCGCTGGGCGGTCCACCCGGACCCGGCGTCGAGTTCGCCGAGTTCATGCCAGCGGCCCCGGGCGAACAGCTCCACCCGCCGGAACAGCGCATTGCGGACCATGGCGGTGAACGCCCGCTCGTTGCCGGTCAGCGGGCGCGGCCGCGCCGGCACCTGAACCGGTGCATCCAGCGGGGTGTCCGGACTGGTGAGCTTCTCCCATTCGTCGAGGAGGCTGGAGTCGACCTGACGGACGAGCTCGCCGAGCCACTCGACGATGTCGGTGAGTTCCTCGGTGCGCGCGGCAGCAGGCACGCCGGAACGCAGCGCCTTGAAGGTGTCCGAAAGATAGCGCAGCACAGCGCCCTCCGACCGGGTGAGACCGTAGACGCTGACGTACTCGCGGAAGGTGAACGCCCTCTCCCACATCTCCCGTGCCACCGATTTCGGCGAGAGTCCGGCGTCCGCCGCCCACGGGTTGGTCTGCAGATAGACCTCGAAGGCGTGCGCGAGGAGCTCTTCGAGCGGCTTGGGATAGGTGACCTCGTCGAGCAGCTCGATGCGCTCGTCGTATTCGATGCCGTCGGCCTTCATCTGCGCGACCGCCTCGCCTCTGGCCTTGTTGAGCTGTGCGGCGAGGATCTGGCGCGGATCCTCCAGCGTCGCCTCGATCACCGAGACCACGTCGAGCGCATAGGTTTCCGACGACTGGTCGAGCAGGTCGATGGCGGCGAGCGCGAACGTCGACAGCGGCTGGTTCAGCGCGAAGTCGTGCGGCAGGTCGACGGTCAGCCGGTAGCGGCGGCCGTCGGGCTCCGGCTCGTCGAGCCGTTCGAGCACGCCGGCCTGCAGCAGGGAACGCGCGATGCCGACCGCTTCGCGGATCAGCCGGAGCTGCTTCTTGCGCGGCTCGTGGTTGTCGGTGAGCAGCCGGCGCATCGCGACGAACGGGTCTCCCGGCCGGTCGACGACATCGAGGATCATCGCCGTCGAGATCCGCATGTTGCTGGTCAGCGGTTCGGGCGTCGCCGCGACCAGCCGGTCCATGGTGGCCTGGCTCCACGGCACCATGCCCTCGGGCACCTTGCGGCGCACCAGCTTTCGCCGCTTCTTCGGATCGTCTGCGACCTTGGCGAACTGCTTGAGGTTCTCCACCTCGTGCTCGGGGGCCTGCACGACGACGGTGCCGGCGGTGTCGTATCCGGCGCGCCCCGCCCGTCCGGCGATCTGGTGGAACTCACGGGCGTTGAGCAGCCGGGTGCGGGTGCCGTCGTACTTGGACAGCGCCGAGAAGACCACCGTGCGGATCGGCACGTTGATGCCGACGCCGAGGGTGTCGGTGCCGCAGATGACCTTCAGCAGGCCGGCCTGGGCGAGCTGTTCGACCAGCCGCCGGTACTTGGGCAGCATGCCGGCGTGGTGCACCCCGATACCGTGGCGGACGAGTCGGGACAGCGTCGCGCCGAAGGCCGACGAGAAACGGAACGCGCCGATGTTCTCGGCGATCGCGGCCTTCTCCTCCTTGGTGCAGACGTTGACGCTCATCAACGCCTGCGCCCGCTCCAGCGCCGAGGCCTGCGTGAAGTGCACGACGTAGATCGGCGCCTGTCTGGTGTCGAGGAGGTCCTGGATCGTCTCGTGCATCGGCGTGGTGGCGTAGCTGTGGAACAGCGGCACCGGACGTTCGGCATTGGCGACCAGTGCCGTCGGCCGACCGGTGCGCCGGGTGAGGTCCTCTCGCAGCGCGGTGACGTCCCCGAGTGTCGCCGACATCAGCAGGAATTGCGCCCGCGGAAGCTCCAGCAGCGGCACCTGCCAGGCCCAGCCGCGTTCGGGGTCGCCGTAGAAGTGGAACTCGTCCATCACGACCAGACCGATGTCGGCGTCCGCACCTTCGCGCAACGCGATGTTGGCGAGCACCTCGGCGGTGCACGCGATGATCGGCGCGTCCGAGTTGACCGCCGCGTCGCCGGTGAGCATGCCGACGTTGGCGGCGCCGAACACCGCGCACAGCGCGAAGAACTTCTCACTGACCAACGCCTTGATCGGTGCGGTGTAGAAGCTGACCCGGTCCGCCGCGAGCGCCGCATACTGCGCACCGGTCGCCACCAGCGACTTGCCCGAACCGGTCGGGGTGGCCAACACCACATTGGATCCGCTGACCAGTTCGATCAGCGCCTCCTCCTGCGCCGGGTAGAGCACGGTGCCGTTCGACTCGGCCCATGCGGCGAACGACGCGAAGAGCTCGTCGGGGTCGGTGCCGTTCGCGGGCGGTGCGGACAGGAGAAAGGCCATGGTGCCCACCAGCGTGCCTGATGTGCGGTCAGGCCGTGACGACGGACCTGTCCCGGGGCCGGACGGCGACGAGGAGCGCACCCGCGCAGAACAGCACCGTCACCGCCGCGGGGAACCGGCCGCCCGGGGCGAATCCGGCGGCGGACAGCAGCGACAGCGCCAAGGCGCACGCCGCGGTGCCCAGATACAGCGCGGCTTCGGCGAGTCGATCGGGGACCGGTGCGGTGAAGGTCGGGATCGGCGGGGTGAACAGGCGACGCTGCCAGGCGATCAGCGCCAGCAGCGCGGCGGCGACGACGGCCAGCACCAGCTCCCACTCGAGCCGGGCCAGCCACCAGGCGCCCGAGCCCAGCGGCGGCTGGGGGAGCAGGCCGGTGGGATAGCCCACGAGCGTCACGAGGATGACCGGCAGCATGTGCCAGAGGTAGAGGGCCATCACGTTGTCGTTGGCCGCGCCGATCACCCGCGGCCACCGCCCGCGCGCCAGCACCCTGTTCAGGACGGGGACGAGCGCGAACAGCAGACCGATCTGGGCGATCGCCAGCGCCAGCAGCGCCACCGACGGGGGAGCGCTGTTCTCCACGCGGTCACCGGGCACCCCGATCATCGCGATCGGATACGGGCCCCATGTCACCAGGGCGGGCAGCGCCAGCGCGGCGAGAACCGCCATCGCGGTCAACAGGCGCCGGCACAGCAGTCCGCCGTGCCAGGCGATGCCGAGTTGGTAGATCGCCGCCCAGCAGAAGAAGTAGTTGACCATCCGGATCTCGGGATGGCCGCTGCTGATGCCCACCACGTCGACGAGAACGACGCACCCGGCCAGCACGGCGGGGACGGCGAGGCCCCAGCGCCGGTGTGCAGCCACCGCGACGGGTGTCAACGTGACCACCATCAGGTACACCGCCAGGAACCACAGGTGCATCGCCACGGCCCAGCCGCCGAGTTCCAGCACTTCGCCGTCGATCCCCGCGACCATCAAGACCGCGATGACGCCGAGGATCGCCACGGCGTACACCGCCGTGGGGCCGAGGGTGCGGGCGACCCGCCTGCGGACCCACTCCTGCCGCGACTGGCTGCCGTCTGCCGGCCGCCGCGACCAGGAGACGGCACTGGCGTAGCCGGCCACCGCGAAGAACACCGGAACCACCTGGAAGATCCAGGTGAGCCACTGAGTCCACGGCATCAAAACCAGGGGGTTGTCCCGGCCGAACTCGCCGTCGCGGTACGTCATCACCGACAGCAGCCAGTGCCCGATGACCACGAGCAGCACCGCCGCAGACCGGTACAGGTCCAGTGCCATCTCGCGCGGAGGAGACGAAGCTCTCACGTCTGGCACGGTAGCCGAACCGGGACCCGTCGCCTGTGCGCGTGTGGTAGACACACCGCTGTGTCTGCTGGCGACGGATACCTGTTGGTTCCCGGGCAGACCTGCTGGCGGGTCGAGCACGCCGACCGTTATGCCTGCATCATCGACGGCGCCGCCTACTTCCATCACGTCAAGGCGGCCATGTTGCGCGCCGAGCGCCGGATCATCCTCATCGGCTGGGATTTCGACACGCGGATGCTGTTCGAACCCGACGACAAGACCACGCGCGGCCCCAACCAGCTCGGCATGTTCCTCCGTTGGCTGGTCCGCGTCCGGCGCAATCTCGACGTCTATCTGCTGAGGTCGAATCTGCGGCTGGTGCCCGCCTTCCAGGGCATCTGGGGCCAGATGACCCCGGTGGCATTGCTGAACTGGCTGAGCAGTGAGCGGCTGCACTTCGCGATCGACGGTGCGCACCCGACCGGCTCGGTCCATCACCAGAAGATCGTCGTCGTCGACGACGCAGTGGCGTTCTGCGGAGGCATCGACCTGTCGCTGGACCGGTGGGACACCCCGGACCACGAGGAGCACAACCGCTTCCGGCGCAACCTCGGTCGCGAATACGGCCCGCGCCACGATGTGGTCGTGGCGGTGGACGGGGCCGCTGCGCGGGCCCTCGGCGAGCAGGCCCGCCAACGCTGGCGGAGCGCGACGGGTCAGGCGCTCGAACCGATCGAGACCGATCGCGAGGCGTGGCCGCATGGACTCGAACCGACCCTGCGCGACCTCGACGTCGGGCTCGCCCGGACGCTTCCCGCACTCGGATCCCGCGACGAGGTACGGGAAGTCGAGGCGATCAACCTCGCGGCGATCGCAGCCGCCCGCGAGGTCGTGTACCTGGAGAACCAGTATCTGGCGTCGCGAGACATCGCCGACGCGCTGTGCGCGCGGCTGCACGAAGCCGACGGGCCGCAGGTCGTGGTCGTCCTGCCGCGCAGTTCCGAGAGCCGGCTCGAACAGCAGGCGATGGACAGCGCACGACACCGGTTACTCCAGAAGCTCTGGGCTGCAGACGAATACGGGCGAATGGGGGTGTACTGGCCGGTGAGCGACGGTGGCCGCCCGATCTACGTGCACTCCAAGGTGATGGTGATCGACGACCGGCTGCTGCGCGTGGGATCGTCGAATCTGAACAACCGGTCGATGGGGTTCGACAGCGAATGCGATGTGATCGTCGACGTCGATCCCGCTGAGCCCGACCGTGACGACGTCCGAGCCACCATCGTGTCGATCCGCAACCGGCTGATCGCCGAACACCTCGGGGTTTCGCCCGGCGACTTCGAGCGGGAACTGCGCGACCGCGGCGTCCTGGAGGCGATCGAGGCGCTGCGCGGCGACGGGGAGGCAGCAGGAAAGACGCTGCAGCCCTTCACCGAAGAGACGGTGGCCGGTGAGGGCAGCCTGCTCGCCGAGAACGACCTCATGGACCCCGACCGGGTCCCGCAGTCGTTGACCCGCAGCGTTCAGCGCTGGATCGCCGGGCTGACCGATCAGCCGTAGTGGTCAGGGCATCCGGACCAGCAGATCGCGCGCCAGCTTCACGACGAGATCGCGGTCGTAGGTGATGGCCACATCGGCCCGCAGCTCATCCCATCGCGACCACGGAGCGTCGCGCGCGCCGTCGAGCCGGGTCACCAGCGCCGCCGCGAAATGCGGTCCCAGCGCCAGCAACACCCACTCGTCGAGCAGCGGATCGCCGGGAAGCAGCGCGACGCCGCGCACACCGGCGCCGAAGTCGGTATCCGCCTGCTCGGCGAAGACCGCAACCAGGGGAGAGGTCTCGGCGATGGCCTGATAGCGATCACGCAGCCCGTCGTTGTAGAACTCGTCGCGCTGGATCGCGGTCAGCACGATCGCCGGATCGGTGCCGTGGCCGGCCTGTTCGCCGATGAGTTGGGACAGGGCGACCATCGTGTCCAGGGGCGCCGACCGGATGGTGGTGCCCCCTGACACCGCGTCGAACAGAGAGCGGGTGACCGGTGCGGGCAGGACACCGACCGGCGGGCGGATCCAGGCGACGGGGTCGGCGTCGACATGCAGCACCGGGCGTCCGAACCGGTAGCCCTGCCCGAAACCGGCACCGAGGCTGAGGGCCTGCTCCACCTGCTCATCGGTCTCGATGCCCTCGGCCACGATCGTCGCGCCGGTGCGCTCGTGATAGGCGAGGACAGCCGCGATGGTGCGGGCCTGCTCCCGGTCGGGCCGGCGTTCCAGCAGACCCATGTCGAGTTTGACCAGATCCGGTCGCAGGATGTCGAGTAACGCGACCGAAGCCGGATGGCTGCCGACATCGTCGAGCGCCACCGACATGCCGTTGTCCCGCAGATCGGTGACCGTCCGCAGCAGCAGGCCCGGATGAGCCAACAGATTCCGCTCGGTCAGTTCGAAGACGAGGTCGTAGTGCTCACGGGCGTGGGCCACTCCCGGATCGTCGGCCATGCCGTCGTGGTCGCCGCCGGGTTCACAGTTGACGAGCAGCAGAATTCCGTCCGGAAGCCGCTGATCCACAGCGCCATTGACCGCCGCGGCGATGCAGGCCCGATCCAAGGCGTCGAGGCTTCCTTGTGCCTCGGCGTAGGCGATCACCGCCTGCGGCGCCAGGTCACCCAATTCCGGCCATCGCGCGAGGGCCTCGTAGCCGACCACGCGCTCCTCGGGCAATCGGACCACGGGCTGGAACGCCGAGACCACGCCGCGCCCAGAGGCGGCGATACCCATCGGTTCCAGCACGTCTCACCTCTGTCGGCGGTCGCGGATGATCGGACCATAACAAGTCTGTGCGGTTTCCGGATCCGTTAGTGGGCGCCGTGCTCAGGAGTCTCACGAAAGTGCAATGCTTTGAGGTCGAAGATCCGGACGCGACCAGGCACCCTGGCGTCACACTGCGACAGCAGCGGTTCGGACTGGCCTTCTTCGAGAAGTACGTCGATGTGCCCGGGTTCGGCGTCGAGCAGTACACGCACAACGCCGTCACCCTGTTCGACCTCCAGCGGTGCCAGCCCGGCGATGCGGTCGTCGCCGTAGGCCTGCCGGGCGAAATGCTGGGCCGCCTGCACGGCGTGCGGCAGGCAGGTGCGGCCACGCAGGTAGGTGTCATCGAGGCGGCCCTGGAGATACAGCCGGACGAGTCCGGCCGCATCGGCGGAGTCGACGCGCCCGTAGCACAATCCGTGCGGCAGGATGAGCATCGTTGCGGCGAACCGGTCGCCACCCAGATGTGAACACTCCCAGGTGATCTCGGGATACTCGGCGGCGATCGCTGCGGTCGCGCCACGGCCGCGCACCGCGCAACATCTGTCGTGTCTGCCGTGGGCGCAGATGGCCACGAGCGGTTCGGCCGTTGGGGCGCCGTCGGATCCGTCGAGGGCCAGCTCCAGATAGTCGGCCGGCCCGCTCACCTCGCCGGTGTGCAACGCCTCGGTACCGAGGTCCGACTGCGCGATGAACCAACGCCACCGTGGGACGGCGTCTCGACGGCCGTGGCGACGGATGGCCGCGATCCGCATGCCCGCGGCCTCGGCCCGTCGCACGATGGAGCGTCCGAGTGCGGGTTCGATCACCGACGGTGACTGGAGAAACGCCGAAGGCCCCCAGCCGCCCGACAATTCGAGCAGCAGCCATCGGGATCCGGCCGAGGCGGTGCCGTGCATGGGATCGGCGCGGGCCAGCGAGGCGTCGCTGCAGGGCAGCATCGTCTCAGCGGTCATCCGCGCACAGCCGGTACGACGACGGCCTCTCGCAACAGCCGGCGGATCAAAACCGTCGCGTCGGCCGCATCCATCCCCGGCATCGTCGTGGCGTCGACGATCCGCCCGCGGTACAGCGCACCGATGGCGTCCGCGCACAGGGAGGGGAACGAGATGATCCGGTCGGGTAGCCGCAGCGTCACCCGGTCGCCGGCGTCTTGGAGGCTCGCCACGAGCCCGTGTCGCCACTGCACGGCGGTGTCACCCGCGGCGGCCACCGCGCCCAGGGTGGCCAACGGGCGGACGGGTGCGGGCCTGGTGCGGTCGGCGTGGCGACGGACCAACTGCGCGGCGGCGCCCGCGCTGAGCGTGGCGCCGTCGTCGCGGAGGCGGTCGACCACCTCGGCCATCACCTTGGTCACCGTCGCGACGAGCTCATCGTGGTCGGTCGGGGTGGCGGTGATCGGCAGCGACTCGCGGAACGCGGGATCGTCGGCCAGCTGGTCGACCACCGCGCGGGCGACGTCGAGCCGGGTCACGGCGGAGACCCCGACGGTCAGGTGGATCGACGTCGTGTCCAGCGCCTGCGCCGCATGCACCCATCCGCGCGGCAGGTACAGCGCGTCGCCGGCGGACAGCACCGTGTCGACGACCGGTGGGCCGCTGACGCGGTCGGTGATCGCGGGGCGGTGGTGCGTCCACGGCTGCGACGGCAGTGGGTGGTCGTGCACCGGCTCGTGCACGATCCAGCGCTTCTGCCCGGCGATCTGCAGGACGAAGACGTCGTGGACGTCGTAGTGCGCATCGAAGCCGCGACTGGCCGGCGGCGTGATGTAGGCGTTCGCCTGGACGGGATGGCCGAGATCGTCCACGGCCTCGCGCACGAAATCGATCAGCGGCGGCCACAGTCGGTGCAGGCCCTGCAGCACGATCGTCGCGCCTGCGGCGAACTGCGCCAGAACCTTGGCCGAATCCACCTGGTCGGGCATCTCGGCGCCGAAACCCGCGGGGCCCAGGTAGCAATCCTTGGCCAGGACGTCGCCCTCCTTGGCCAGGCGGAGGAATGGCGCGCGTACCCCGCGCTCGGCGATCAGCTCGTCGACCGCAGTGGGCGAGAGCAGGTCACCGAAGTCGCGGGGCAGCGCATCGGAACGGCTGAGCAGCGGTCGACGACCCCAGTATTCGTGGGCGAACGTCTGCGGGTCGACGGAGATGCAGCGGCTCAGCATGGGGAGGCGTCAGGCGGTGCCGTCGGCTCCGCCGTCGTGTCCGTCGGGGTTCGAGCCGCCGTCAGCGGTCCCTTCACCCGAGGCGGTGCCGTCGGCCCCGCCGTCGTGTCCCTCAGGGTTCGAGCCGCCGTCGGCGGTGCCTTCACCCGAGGCGGTGCCGTCGGCCCCGCCGTCGTGTCCCTCGGGGTTCGAGCCGCCGTCAGCCGTGCCCTCGCCGCCTCCGCTGGAGGTGGTGATGTCGTCGTCGTCCAGTGCCATGTCAACCTTCCTTTCGTCGCACGCATCGCTGCGGGCTGGGCAGAGACACGTGCGGTCGGTGTTGCCGCGCAGCAGCCGATCGAAACGGGTTCGTATATTCGACTGCGCACCAGCGTATGGCGAAGGAGCCGGATATGGGTGACATCAACGACAGCGCGGATCTCCGAGAGTGGAAAGACATCGAGGCGATCAAACAGCTCAAGGCTCGGTACTGCCGTCTGCTGGACACCAAGGACTGGACGGCCTGGCGTGCGCTGTTCACCGACGACTTCGTCAGCGACACCTCCGAGTCCGGAGGCAAGGTGATCCGGGGCGCCGACGAGTTCGTCGCCTTCACCCGCAAGAGCCTCCGGTCGCAGGCCACCGTGCACCAGGTGCACGCACCGGAGATCGAGCTGACCTCGCCCGGTACCGCGCGCGGAGTCTGGGCACTCGAGGACGTCGTCCGGTTCGGCCCTGGTCTGAACCTGCGTGGCTACGGCCATTACACCGAGACCTACGAGAAGACCGGCGGCGGCTGGCGGATCACGACGTCCAAACTCACCCGGCTGCGGGAGGACTTCTTCAACGGCCTTGTCGCGGTGTACCTCTCGGACCGCGTCCGTAAGGTGCTGATGACGATCGCCGGCCGGATGGTCAAATGACCGTCGCCTACGACGACGCACTGCGCGAGCGCATCCGGCGCCACCTGGCCGGACACGATCGCCGCGCGGTCACCGACCCGACGAAACGACACGCTGCCGTCGCCGTGGTGCTGGTCGATTCGCAGACCGGAGAGGACCGGGTCGACCCGGCGCCGGTGGACGACTGGATCGCCGGCCGGCCGATGGAGGCCGGACTCGACGGGCGAATGGTCGACGTGTCCGGCGGAGCGGCGTTCCTGCTGTGCCGCAGAGCTTCTCGGCTGAGCACGCATTCCGCGCAGTGGGCGCTGCCGGGCGGCCGGCTGGACCCGGGTGAGAACGCGGTCGACGCCGCGCTGCGCGAACTCGACGAGGAGGTCGGCGTGGCGCTGCCGGAGGCGGCGGTGCTCGGCCTGCTCGACGACTATCCGACCCGCTCGGGATACGTCATCACGCCGGTGGTGATCTGGGGCGGCGGCCGACTGGATCTGAAGCCGGCACCCGACGAGGTGGTCGCGGTCTACCGGGTGGGTCTGCATCAGCTGCAGCGGGAGGATTCCCCGCGGTTCATCACGATTCCCGAGAGCCCGCGCCCGGTCGTGCAGATCCCGCTGGGCAACGATCTGATCCACGCGCCGACCGGTGCGGTGCTGCTGCAGATGCGGTGGTTGGGGTTGGAGGGCCGGTCCGACCGGGTCGACGAACTCGAGCAGCCGGTTTTCGCCTGGCGTTAGCCCTGATCGGGCTGCTGGACCTCCTCCAACGCCTGACGCAGTCGCGCTTTCGACAGCAGGCCGCCGGAGAAGGCCGCCAGTCGTCCCAGCGGTATGCCCAGCGCCATGTCGGGGACGTCCATCGGCTGGTCGAGCCCCATGAGCGCGCTGAACTTCGCGAGCAACGCGTCGGCGGCGGGATGTGCCAGGAGATCGCCGATCGCGGTGTCCAACGACAGCGGGACGGCGACGGCGTCCCCCTCGACGGTGACCGTGCCCACGGCGCGCAGGTCCCGGCTGGAGGCGCCGGCCCAGATCGTGTGCCGGCCGCCACCGACGACGAAGCGGTCGACGCGCTCATCCCAGTGGGCGAACTCGCCGCGAGGGATGAACACCTCGACGTCGGCGTGAGCACCGGGTTCTATTGTGGCGGAGCCGAATCCGACAAGCCGGCGATGCGGTGCACCGGGCCCTGCGGCGTAGAACTGGACGACCTCACGACCCGCCCGTGCTCCGGTGTTGGCGACCGCGACCCGCGCGGTGACGCCGCGATGCTGCTGTTCGAGCGTGAGGTCGCCGTACTCAAATGTGGTGTAGGACAATCCGTGTCCGAAGGGGAAGGCCACCGCGAGCGCCCGGGCGTCGTACCACCGGTATCCGACGTGCAGTGATTCGGAGTAGCGGACCCGACCGCCACTTCCGGGAAAGTCCAGATAGGCCGGAACGTCTTCGAGTAGCACCGGAACCGTCTCGGTGAGCTTGCCGGATGGATTGACCGCGCCCAGGAGTACGTCGGCGATCGCCGCCCCGCCGCCCTGGCCGAGCAGGGCGGTGTCGACGATCGCCCTCGCCGTGGACAGCAGGGGGCTGAGCGCGACCACCCCGCCGCGCATCACCACCACGGCCGTCCGAGGCTGAGCCGCGGCCACCTCGGCGAGCAACTCGATCTGCTCGGCGGGCAGGTCGATGTGCACCCGATCCGAGCCCTCGGAGTCAGCACTCTCCGGTAGGCCGAGGAAGAGCACGGCCGCATCCGCCGACGCGGCATGGCGGGCGGCGTCCTGCCGGAGGGCTGCGGCATCACCGGACCCGTCGGACGGGTACCCGGGCGCATAGGTGACGGCACCCGAAGCCCGCGAACGCAGTTCATCGAGCGGTATGTCGAGGCGGGTAGGGGTCATATGGGAGCTGCCACCGCCCTGGAACCGGGGCTGCTCGGCGAGATGGCCGACCACCGCCAGCGATGCGGCCGGATCGAACGGAAGCAGGTCGCCGTCGTTGCAGAGCAGGACGATTCCCGCGACCGCCGCTTCCCGAGCCAGGGCGTGGTGCTCGTCGACGTCGAACGTGGCGTCGGGCCGGTGCGCGGCCGTTGCCCTTGTGGCGAGCGCGGTGATCCGGTCGGCGGCGCGGGCGACGCAGGCCGCGTCGAGGTCGCCGGCCTCGACCGCAGCCGTCACCTCCCTGTCGCTTTCCGGCCCCCACCCGGGCATCTCGAGATCCAGTCCCGCGGCGACGGCGGCGGGCCGGTGCGCCACCGCGCCCCAGTCGCTGACCACTGCACCCTGGAAACCCCACTCGTCCCGCAGCACCTCGGTGAGCAGCCAGTGGTTCTCCGTCGCGTACACCCCGTTGATGCGGTTGTAGGACGCCATGACGCTCCACGGCTGCGCCTCGGTGACGATGCGCTGAAAGGTCCGCAGGTAGACCTCCCGCAGCGCGCGTGCGTCGACGTCGGCGCTGACGAGGAAACGGTCGGTCTCCTGATTGTTCACCGCGAAGTGCTTGACGCAGGCGCCGACACCCTCGCTCTGCAGACCGGCCACCCAGGCAGCGCCCAGGACGCCGGACAGCAACGGGTCCTCGGAGTAGTACTCGAAGTTGCGGCCACACCGCGGATCCCGCTTGATGTTGACGCCGGGGCCGAGCAGGACGTGCACCCCCAGTGCCTGGCTCTCCCGCCCGAGCGCGACGCCGATGCGCCGGATCAGTTCGGGGTCCCAGCTGTGACTCTGGCCGACCGCGGGTGGGAAGCACGTCGCGGGCCGGTTCGAGCCGATGTCGAGGTGGGTGGTGTTCTCGGTCTGGAGCCGTACGCCGTGAGGTCCGTCGGTCAGCACGATCGCCGGGACCTGACGAACGGCGCGTGTGCTCCAGAAGTCCGCACCGCTGCCGAGAGCGGTTCGTTCGGCGAGGGACCATTCGGCGACGCGGGACTCCGGCACCACACCAGTCTGCAACGGTGGGCGAAAACCCCCGCTCAGCGCGTCGTCGGAGAACACGAGGAGGAAGGTCTCGGCTTCGGCTCCCTGACGCCCGGCCTACCGTTACGATACGGCGCGTAGCGTTATTGCGCCGACGTTGGAGGAAAGGACGCTTCATGCGGAATCGTTATGCCGGGAGACCGTTCACCACCCCGACAGACGAGATCGCCGCGGCGCTCGAAGAGGTCAGCGTGCCGACGTTGCTGCTCAGCCTGGTCCACATCACCGGGGACACCCGCTACATCGAGGACTTCGCCCAGGCCGGGCTGTTCCTCAACGAGATCCAGGGCTTCATGTCCGAGGAGGACAAGGCCAGGGCCCGAGCCGTGGCACTCGACGTCATCGTCGACTACCGCGATCGCGGCTGCCCGGAACCCGCACCGCTGAGCCCGGCGGTCGTCAAACAGATGATGGACTGGGCAGCCTGCGAACCGGTCGGTGACGAGTACCTCCCGCTGATGGGCGAGGAACTCGACCTCGAGGGCGCCGACCCCCGGCGTCCGGAACCGCTGGACCCCGCCCTCGCCGCCGACTGTCCGGTGCTGGTCATCGGCTGTGGCGAATCGGGTTTGCTGGCCGCGATCCGGCTCAAGCAGGCCGGACTGCCGTTCACCGTCGTGGAGAAGAACGCGGGTCCAGGCGGCACCTGGTGGGAGAACACCTACCCCGGCGCGCGGGTCGACGTCGCCAACCACTTCTACTGCTACAGCTTCGAACCGAGCAACAAGTGGAGCCACTACTTCGCCGAACAACCGGAACTCCGCGAGTACTTCGTCGACGTGATGACCAAACACGGTGTCGGCGAACACGTCCGATGGAAGACCGAGGTCGTTTCGGCCGCGTGGAATGACGCGGCCGGCCGGTGGGACGTGACACTGCGCGGCCCCGACGGCGCCACTTCGCACCTTTCCGCACGGGCGGTCATCACCGCGGTCGGGCAACTCAACCGCCCGGCCGTCCCCGACATCCCCGGTGCGGACACCTTCGGCGGCCCGGCGTTCCACTCGTCGGCGTGGGACCCGGACGTCGACGTGACGGGAAGGCGGGTGGCGCTCATCGGAGCGGGCGCCAGCGGATTCCAGATCGCCCCGGCAATCGCCGAGGACGTCGCACATCTGACGGTATTCCAGCGCACCGCGCAATGGATGTTCCCGAACCCGATGTACCACGACCGCGTCGGCGACGGCGTGCGCTGGGCCATGGAACATCTGCCTTTCTACAGCCGCTGGTACCGGTTTCTCGTGCTGTGGCCCGGAGCCGACAAGGGTCTCGACGCCGCCCTGGTCGATCCGGAGTACCAGCCGCAAGAGCACGCTGTCAGCGAGATGAACGCCATGGCGCGCATGATGTTCACCGAGTGGATCACGAGCCAGACCGGTGACGACACCGAACTTCTGGACAACGTGCTTCCCGACTATCCCGCCACGGGTAAGCGGACGCTGCAGGACAACGGCAGCTGGATCCGGACCCTGCGCCGCGACAACGTCGACCTCGTTCGCACGCCCATCGACCGCATCAGCCCGACCGGTGTGGTGACCGCCGACGGTGTCGAGCACGCCGCCGACATCATCGTGTACGCCACCGGTTTCCGTGCCACGCAGGTGCTGTGGCCGATGACCATCACCGGCCGCGACGGTGCGGACCTGCGGGAGGTGTGGGGCGAGCGGCCGTTCGCGTACCGCGGTATCACCGTCCCGGGATTTCCGAACCTGTTCCTGACCTACGGACCGGGCACCCACCTGGCTCACGGCGGCAGCCTGATCTTCAACTCCGAGTTGCAGATCCGCTACATCGGCCAGTGCCTGGCCCGGCTGGCCGACGGCCTGCACTCGATGGAGCCCACGCCCGAAGCGACGGAGGATTGGCGGCGCCGGTCCCAGCAGGCGATCCAGCAGACCGTGTGGGCGCACCCGTCGATCCGGCACTCCTATTTCAAGAACTCCTTCGGCGAGATCCACACCGTCAGCCCCTGGCGACTACCGGAATACCACGCTGCGGTCAGGGAACCGGTCTGGTCTGATTACACGACAAGGGAATTGAGCCGCAATGCGTAGCGTCGTCATCGACGGTCCGGCTTCGGTGCGGGTCGACACCAGGCCCGATCCGGTTCTGCCGGGGCCCGATGGTGCCGTGGTGGCAGTGACCGCTGCCGGTATCTGCGGCTCCGATCTGCACTTCTACGACGGCGACTACCCGATCCTGGAACCGGTGGCCCTGGGTCACGAGGCGGTCGGCACCGTCGTCGAGGTGGGCCAGGACGTGCGGTCGGTGCGCAACGGTGACCGGGTCATGGTGTCCTCGGTCGCCGGGTGCGGGCACTGCGCCGGATGCGCCACCCTCGACCCGATCCGGTGTCATTCCGGCCCGCAGATCTTCGGCGCCGGCGTGCTCGGAGGTGCGCAGTCCGATCTGCTCGCGGTCCCGGCCGCCGACTTCCAGCTCCGCGCGATACCGGACGGGATCGACGAGGAGCAGGCGCTGCTGCTGACCGACAACCTGGCCACCGGATGGGCTGCAGCGCAGCGGGCGGAGTTCCCGATCGGAGGCACGGTGGCGGTGATAGGGCTGGGTGCCGTCGGCCTGTGCGCCGTCCGCAGCGCCCTGACACTCGGCGCTGCAACGGTTCTCGCCGTGGACCCGGTCGCCCAGCGACGGGATCGGGCCGCGGGGTTCGGCGCCACCCCGGCCGCGCCCTCGGCCACCGAGGCCGCGATGACGCACACCGGCGGCGTGGGTGTGGACGCGGTGATCGACGCCGTCGGCTCGGACACCTCGATGGCCGACGCCCTGACCGCCGTGCGCGCGGGCGGCACCGTATCGGTGGTCGGCGTGCACGATCTGGCGCCGTTCCCCTTTCCGGCGACGCTCGCGCTGCTGCGCAGCGTCACTCTGCGGATGACGACCGCGCCGGTGCAGCAGACCTGGCCGCAGCTGATCCCACTGCTGCAGACCGGGCGGCTCTCGGTCGGCGGCATCTTCACCACGGAGTTGCCGCTGGACCGTGCGGCCGAGGGCTACGCCGCGGTGGCTGCCCGCTCCGGCGACGTGGTCAAAGTCCTGCTGAGAACCTAGAGAGGAGTATCGATGCCGGGAGTCATCGTGACCGGAGGGGCGTCGGGTATCGGGCGGGCCAGCGCGGAGGCGCTGATCGCCGACGGACGCCGAGTCATGTTGTGGGACATCGCCTCCGAAGTCACCGCCGTCGGCGACACGCTGGGTGTGCCTGCCGCGGTGGTCGACGTCTGCGACGGCGCGCAGATCGCGGCGGCCACCACGTCGGCGGCGGAGGCACTGTCGGGGATCGACGGCTTGGTGCATGCGGCGGGACGGGTGATCCCCGAGCCGGTGGGCACCTTCACCGAAGAGTCCTGGGACGCCGTGCTGGACGTCAACCTGCGCGCGCAGGCGATGGTCGCCCAGCTGATCCTGCCGCACCTCCAGGAGGCGGCCCGCTCGGGTGGTCACCCCGCCATCGTGGGAATCTCGAGCATCGAAGGGTTGCAAGCCAACCCGTTCATCCCCGCCTACTGTGCGTCGAAGGCCGGTCTACTCGGCCTCACCCGCTCGATGGCCGCGCAGCTCGGGCCCGACGGCGTCCGGGTCAACGCGGTCTGCCCCGGCTTCATCGAGACGCCGATGCTGCAGATCGCCCTCGACGTGGACGAGGTCCGCGAGGGGTTCATCAGTGCGGCTCCTCTCGGCCGGCTCGGACAGCCCGAAGACATCGGTGCGGCCGTCGCCTTCCTGATGTCGCCCAAGGCGTCGTTCATCACCGGTTCGCACCTTGTCGTCGACGGTGGGGTCACCTGCAGGCACCCGTGAAAACCCGCCCCGCCCGTTGATGCTCGGCGGTGGTGGTTGGAAGGGTGTGTACCACCACCAGTCGGCGCGTTCGCCGGTCGGTCCGCGGCAGGGTGGGACCGCGGGCGGGGGCTGTGTCGGGGGGTCGGGCCAGTGATCCAGCGTGGAGTTCGCGGCCGGCGCTGTCGGTGACCGCCAGGTGGTCGGCGGGTCCGGTGATGGTGATGTCGCCGCGGTGATGGGCGCGGTGGTGGTACGGGCAGAGCAGGGCGAGGTTGGACAGTTCGGTGGGTCCGCCGTCTTCCCAGTGCTGGAGGTGGTGGGCGTGCAGTCCGCGGGTGGCGCCGCACCCGGGCACCACGCAGCAGTGGTCTCGGTGCTCCAGGGCGCGGCGCAGCCGGCGGCTGACGGTGCGGGTGCTGCGCCCGGCGCCGATGACCCGCCCGTCGCGTTGGAACCGAGCCTCGCAGGTGGCATCGCAGGTCAGGTAGCGGCGGTCCTCGTCGGTCAGTACCGGGCCTAGATGCAGTGCGGCGACGGGTTTGTCGAGGTCGAGGTGCACGACCACGGTGGTGTGCTGGCCGTGTGGCCGGCGGGCTACGTCGGCGTCCCAGCCGGCCTCGACCAGGCTCATGAACGCGTCGAGATTGGTCGGAAATACCGGGGTCCGTCCGTTCTTCCAGTCGGCGACCAGTGCGTCGCGGTGGGATTGCAGGGCGGCCTCGAACGTGGCGGCCTCGAGTTGGGGGAGCCGGATGCGCCAGGTGGTGTATTCGCCGTCGATGGTCTTGGTGATGGAGGCCGCCGGTGCCGGGCGCGGCTGGGGGTCGGGACGGGGTTCGAGTTTGACCGCGGTACGCAGCTGGTTGACGGTGGCCACGGCAGCCAACTGCGCGTAGTGGGCGTCGGATCCGTCGGCGGCGTGTTCGGCGATGACCCCGACGCGGTCCAGTGACAGCAGGCCTTGGCGCATTCCTTCGGCGCAGCGGGGGAATTGGTCGAGGCGGCGGGCGACGGCGACCATGGTTTTCGGCGTTGCGCGGTGTGGCGCCGGTTTTCCAGGCGACCAAGGCCTTCATCGAGCGGGCTCCGGTCATCCCGGCGAGTTCGTCGCGCTCGATTTCGGCCACGATCTCCACGATGCGTCCGTCGATCGCGTTGCGCTGACCGGTGAGCTCCGCCAGTTCGTCGAACAACACCTCTAGCCGGTCGACCGGGCGCACCCGATCGACCAAAGATGCTGCGGCGGTTGACATGACGCCATTCTCGCAGAGGGGTCCGACAGAACGGCGCCCCCGAGATCAATGGTGGTGATGATGCGGTCGCGTGCCGCCCTCGCCCCGCCGCCGGGCCGCTTCGCCCTCGGCGATCAGGCGTAGCTGCTCCTCAGTACCACGTCCTGCGAGCAGCGGCTGAGCGGGATCCCAGGTGGTGCCCTCCGCGGCATCCCGGCGGCGACGTGCAATCGCCGAGATGACCTCCAGCACCACGCGATTGCCGAGCAGCGCGGTGATGTCGGCGTGGTCGTACGGCGGGGCGACCTCGACGACGTCGACCCCGACGACCGGCAGCTCGTAGCAGATCCGGCGAACCGCATCGAGCAACTGCCGGGCCGAGAACCCGCCCGGCTCGGGAGTGCCGGTGCCCGGTGCGTGTCCGGGATCGCAGACGTCGATGTCCACGGACAGGAAGACACCCTCGCAGTCGTCGGTCGCGATCTGGAACGCCTCGGTGAGGCAGGGTTCCAAACCGCGGGCCACGATCTCGGTCATCTCGTAGGACCTGAGCCCCTGGGCGGCCATCCACTGCAGCACGGGCTCGTCAGGCCAGTATCCTCGAAGACCCAGCTGCAGGAACCGGTCCCCGCGCAGCGCTCCCGACTCGATCAGCCGGCGCATCGGCAGGCCGTGGCCGACCAGCGATCCGAGGTGGATGTCGCCGGTGTCGGCGTGGGCGTCGAAGTGGATCATCGACACCTTGCCGAAACCGTGGTGGCGGGCCACCCCGGTGTGGTCGGGCCAGGCGATGGTGTGGTCGCCGCCCAGGATGATGGGAACCGCGCCTACCGACGAGATCTTGTAGACGTCCTCCTCGATCAGCCGGACGGCCTTCTCGACGTCGCCGCTGTAGAGCGTGACGTCCCCGGCGTCGTACACGCGCAGATCGGTCAGCCCGTCCACCCGCAACGCCAGGCTGGGCCGCGAGCCGTTCTGCGGCAGATAACAGGCCTGCCGCAGCGCCGACGGGCCGAAGCGCGTGCCCGACCGGTACGTCGTACCGCCGTCCAGCGGTGCGCCGAGGATCACGATGTCGGCGTCGGCGTAGCTGGCCCTGTCGTCGAGATTGCAGCGTGGCACGCCGAGGAAGGTGATGTCCGGGCCGAATCCGGTTCCTGCCATTTATGTTCCGCCTTCGGTGTCGTGTAGCGAGATGACCGCCCGGAACGCGTGCCGGATGGTGGCGCGAATGCGCCGCTTGTCGACGGGGGTGAGCGGACGGTAGAGGTTGTCGATCTCCAGACCGGCCATCACCGCCATCACGGTTCGTGAGTCGAGTTCGGGGTGCCGGGACCCGAGGTCGCGGAACAGCCGGCTCAGCGCCGGAATCATGGAGGCGTACCAGGATTCGAACATCGGCCGCAGCCGCTCGTCGCGGCTCGCCTCGGTGACCAGCTCGTAGCGCGCCACGATCGCGCCCTGCGGCGCGTCGAACCCGCCGATGATCAGGTCGGCGAAGAGATCGGCGATCTGTTCGCCCGGCATCGCCGAATCGAGGCGGTCCGCGGTCCGCACCACGCGTTCGATCTCGCGGTCGGACAGCTGCTGGAATGCCTGGGCCACCAGATCCGCCTTGTCGGTGAAGTAGTAACTCAGCGCGCCGAGCGGGATACCCGCCTGGTGGGCGACCACCCGCATGGACAGCCCGGCCAGCCCGACCCGGGCCATCACCTCCACGGCGGCGTCGATGATCTCGGTGCGCCGCTGGGCGCCACGCGCGGTGTTACCGGTGGGGCGGGTGGTCTCGGTTCTCACGCCTGGAACTTCAGCGTGGAGAAGTCGGTGTCCCACATCCACGCCGGCTGGCTGGCCCAGCCCGAGTAGCCCTTGCGGGCGGCGATGGTGTTGTGCAGATCGGCCAGGTTCAGCCAGCACAGCGAATCGCGGTACGCCTTCGCCGCCTCGACGTAGAGCGTCTGCGACCTCGCCGGATCCGGCTCGGCGCTGCCGTCGTCGAGCAGCTTGTCCGCCGCGGGCACCGAGCAGCCGAGCAGATTGACCGGAGCGTTGGTGTAGTTGTAGATCCGCGACCACGTATCCGGGTGAGCGGCATCAGGATTGAACGAGGCCAGCATGAGATCCGGTCGTTGGTCGGGGTTCTCACCGAGTGCGAAGAACTGCGCCAGCGGGAAGTCGCGGACCGTCGAGTTCAGTCCGGCCTGTTGGAGGATCACCTGGATCTGGTTGGCCAGATCCTGCAGCGAGCTGTCGCCCGTCGGATAGCCGATCTCGACGGCGCCACCGCTGCTGCCGAGCGCCGCGAGCTTCGCGGGGTCATGGGCGTGCTGGTCGGGCACGGCACCGTCGGGCAGCATTCCGATGGGGTAGAACTGCGTCGACGGGGCGCCCTGTTCGCCGAACACCGTTGTGGTCAGCGCGCTGTGGTCGAGTCCTGCGGCCAGCGCCTCCCGCGCAGGGCGGGGCCCGAACACCGCGGAGTCCGGATTCACCATCACCATTGCCTTGACCAGTGCATCCTGCTGCAGGACCTCGGTGTCCGCACCCGCGGCGACGGCCTGGTAGTCGCCCTTGGAGAAGCCGTGCAGGACCAGGTCGAGCTGACCCGACTCCAGCTGCAGACGCTGCACCGCCGTAGCCGCGATGACCGGCAGCCTGATGGTGGCGATCTGCGGGGCCTCGCCCCAGTAGTGCGGGTTGACGGTGAGGGTGTAGTGATCGGCGGGCACCGCCTCGGTCAGCTGGTACGGACCGGTGCCGGCGGTGTGGGCGGCCAACCAGCCGGCGGCGCGGTCGTCGCCGGAGGCGTTCTGCGCCAGGGCTGTCGGGCTGGTCATCAGCGGGCCGTACGGTGAGGCCAGGTAATCGAGGAACGGCGCGACCGGCTTGCCGAGGGTGACCTCGAAGGTCCGCGGGTCCGGCGTCGCCATCGCCGTGACCTCGGCCAGCATGTACGACGGGCCTGCCGCCATGTCGATTCGTCGCTGAAAGCTCGCCCTGGCCGCTTCGGCGTCGAACGGTGTGCCGTCGGAGAACTTCACACCGCCGCGGAGGGTGAAGGTGTAACGGAGCCCGTCGTCGGACACCGTCCACCCGTCGGCCAGCAGACCCTCGATCTTCGTCGACCCGGGGGCGTACCGAAGCAGGCCCTGGTAGGCCGACGTCATGATCAGCAGGCCCTCGGGCTGGTAGAAGACGTCCGGATCGAGCGGAGGTGGATCGCTCATCAACGGGGCGCGAATCGTCGACGCCAGCGCGGCATCGTCCGTCGGAGCGTTGCTGCCGCCTGAACAGGCGGTGCCCGCCACGAGCAGGGTGGCGATGGCCAGTGCGCTGGCGACCGACTTGAGTGTCATCCTCGAAACTCCTGCGTTCGAATGTGTTTGGTCGAGTTTGGGGTGGCTGCGTTTCGGTCGCGTGACACGGCGGTTACCACCTTGTACGAACGTCCAAGATTTGGACGACTGACCTAGAAACTCCGTCCCGGCGGCCATAGTCTCTCGGCACGCGGGTCCGGAGACTTCCGGCTGCGCGCCGCCCCCATCGAGAGGATTCCATCCATGTCCCCAACGCTGCCAACCGCTTTCGATCTCACCGGTCAGGTGGCGCTCGTCACCGGATCGAGCAGCGACATCGGTATCGGCTTCGCGAGTGCACGCCTGCTCGGCGAACTCGGCGCGGCGGTGATGGTCACCGGAACCACCGAACGGGTCGCCCAGCGGGCCGCCGAACTGCAGGCCGACGGCATCACGGCGAGCTCGTTCGTCGCCGACCTGTTCTCCCCGGCGGCGGCGCGCGAGTTGGTGGAGGCCACTGTCGAGACGTTCGGAAAGCTCGACGTGCTGGTGAACAATGCCGGCCTGGCGTCGGTCAACAGCCCCGAGCAGCCCAACGTGGTGACGGCGATGACCGACGACGAGTGGTCACTTGCCCTGCGGCGCAACCTCGACAGCGCGTTCTACGTCACCCGCGCGGCGCTGCCGGGAATGGTGGAACGCGGATACGGCCGCATCGTCAATGTCGGATCCACGGCGGGCGTGCTCACCGCCTACACCGGTGACGTCGGCTACCACACCGCGAAAGCGGCGATGCTCGGGATGACGCGGTCGGTGGCCGTGGACTTCGCCCCCCACGGCGTGACCGCGAACCTGGTGCTGCCCGGCTGGATCGCGACCGCTGCACAACTGCCATCGGAGGTGGCGGCCGGCAACGCGACGCCGGTGGGGCGGTCCGCGACGGCGGCGGAGGTCGCGGCGGGAGTGGCGTTCCTGGCGTCGCCGGGAGCGTCCTACGTCACCGGCACGACCCTGGCCATCGACGGGGCGAACTCGATCTCCTGATCAGCGGCCGAGCCGCTCGCGGGCCAGGTCGGTGAGGAATCGCTTCGCCGGTACCGGCCGAAACGCCCGCGCCGCGTCGGTCAGGGTGTCGCGGTCGGCTGCGCTCAGCTCGATATCGGCTGCGGCGACGTTGAATTCGAGCTGCTCGACGCTGGACGCACCCGGAATGGCCACCACTCCGGGCAGACTGATCAGCCATGCCAGCGCGACCTGGGCGGGCTGGGCGTCGACGGCTGCGGCGATGTCGCGCAGGACGTTCAGCAGCGGTTGGATGCGGCGCAGATTCTCGGTGCCGAACAGGGGATTGAACGCGCGCACCCCACCAGGACGGTTGTCGGGGCCGTATCTGCCGCCCAGCAGGCCCTGAGCCAACGGGCTGTACGCGATCACCACCCTGTTCTCTCGCTCGGCGAAGGGAACGAGGTCGTCCAGCGCGCCGGGGTGGGCCAGCGAGAAGTGCACCTGGTTGCTCACCACCGGCCTGCCGAGCGCGGCGTCGGCCTTGCGCCACCGGTCGAACGAGTAGTTCGAGACGCCCGCCGCGCCGATCGTTCCGCGGTCGAGGAGATCGCGCATACCCGGCATGATCACCGAATCGGGCACCAGGGGATTGGACTGATGGATCTGATAGAGCGGAATCCGGTCGAGTCCCAGTCGCTGCGCGCTGGCGCGGGCCCGCTGGCGGACCACAGCCGGAAACGGCGCCACCGGCATGATCTTGCTCGCCACCGCCACCTCGGCGCGCTGATCGCCGAGCGCCTCGCCGAGGATCCGTTCGCTCTTCCCCAGCCCGTACACCTCGGCGGTGTCGAAGAACGTCACGCCGAGCGCGAGCGCACGCTGGACGATCTCGCGTGCGGGTCCGGACGCGTAGTCGTCGCCGTAACCCCATTCGCGGGAACCGAACTGCCACGTCCCCAGCCCGATCCGGCTGACCCGGCCGACTCCGTCCACGTCGAGGAACTTCATGCCACCGACGGTACCGGCGGCCGCGGTTCGGCCGCTGCGCCCGCGGGTAACGTCGAGCGATGACCGACACCCCGGCAGCTGACGTCGAAACCCCGGCACCGACCCGCGCACGGCGCAGAGGGCGCCGTACGGCCGTCGTCGTCGCGATCATGCTGCTGCTGTTCGGGGTGCCGTGCTGGACCTTGCTGTGGCTGGGCGCACCGTGGCCGACCACGGTGGCCGCAGCCGGGACCGGGCTGTTCGCCATCGCAGCCGCGGCGCTGCCGGCCCTGATGACGTTCGGGCACGGACGAACCCGCCGCGACCGGGCGGCTGCGATCGGCGACGCCCTGCTTGGAGCGGCGTGGGTGCTGTTCGTGTGGTCCCTACTCGGTCAGCTGCTGCGACTGGTCCTCGCGCTCGCCGGGGTGGCCGATCCGGTGCGGTCGCGCGCCGTGGCGCTCACCGTGGTCGCGGTGGTGACCGCGCTTCTGGTGTGGGGGTACATCGAGGCGATGCGCGTCCCGCGGGTCAAGCGCCTCGAGGTCGGCATCGCCGGGCTCGGCCGCGGCCTCGACGGTCTGCGCGTGGTGATGATCACCGACACCCACTACGGCCCGATCGATCGCAGCGCGTGGTCGGCCGGGGTGGTGGCGCGGGTCAACGAACTCGATGCGGACGTGGTGTGTCACGTCGGCGACATCGCCGACGGCACGGTCGAGGTGCGTGAGCGGCAGGCCGGCGCGCTCGCCGCCGTCCGAGCCGCGGAGGCCCGGGTGTACGTCACCGGCAACCATGAGTACTTCAGCGAGGCACAGGGCTGGCTCGACTACATGCAGAGCATCGGCTGGGAGGCGCTGCACAACCGGCACATCGTCGTGGAGCGCGACGGCGGCCGGCTCGTCGTGGCCGGCGTCGACGACGCCACCGCCAGATCGTCGGGCTTGCGCGGACACGGCGCAAACCTGGAGGCCGCCCTGACCGGCGCGGACCGGGCCGCACCGGTGCTCCTGCTGGCGCATCAGCCCAAACAGGTCAGCCACGCCGTCGCCGCCGGGGTCGACCTGCAGATCTCGGGGCACACGCACGGCGGGCAGATCTGGCCCTTCAACTTCCTGGTACGGCTGGAGCAGCCCGTCGTCCACGGCCTGAGCCGCCACGGTGAGCGCACCCAGCTCTACACCAGCCGTGGCACCGGGTTCTGGGGACCGCCGTTCCGGGTCTTCGCGCCCAGCGAGATCACCGTGCTGACGCTGCGGCCCGCCTGACGCGTCAGGGACTCTCGGCCGAGTGGATCGCCATGCGGATCGACTGCTGGGACGCGATGCCGGAGACGAACAGCAACTCGTCACCGGCTTCCAGGACCTCGTCGGGCCGGGGCCGCAGCACGGCGCCCCGACGCACCAGGGTGACCAGCGCGGTGTTGCCCGGAAGCTCGAGTTCGGACATCGGTCGACCGACGATGGGATTGTCGGCGGGCAGCGTCACCTTGGTCAGATCGGCCCGGCCCTCCCGGAGCCCCATCAGCCGCACCAGGTGACCGACGTCGATCGCCCCCTCGACGCCCGCCACCAGCGCGCCGGGCGTCGATACCGCGACGTCGATGCCCCAGTCCTGCCCGAACAGCCACTCGTTGCGCACCTCGTTGATCCGTGCGACCACCCGGGGCACCCCGAATTCGGTCTTGGCGAGCAGACCCACCACCAGGTTGGACTTGTCGTCGCCGGTGGCTGCGATGACGACATCGCAGGTCTGGATCCCCGCCTCCTCCAGCGACGACAACTCGCAGGCGTCGGCGTTGAGCCAGTCGGCGGCGGCCACGGTGTGGGGTTCGAAACGGCGCCACTGGCGTTCGATGAGCAGGACCTTGTGGCCGTAGTCGAGTAACTCCCGCGCGACAGAACGCCCGACATTGCCGGCGCCGGCGATGCCGATCCGCATTCTGCGCTCTGCCATGGACCCATACTGCGCCATCGGCTGATTTACTTCTCGCAGTGAGTTTGCACGAGCTCTATCTGACGCTGCTGATCGGCGGCGTCGTGCTGCTCGCCAGCATCATCGGGACGAGGGTCGCCAACAGCGTCGGTTTCCCCAGCCTGATCCTGTTCCTGCTGGTCGGCATCGCGGTCGGAGAGGACGGACTGGGGCTGCCGTTCGACGACGTCGAGCTGGCCCGCAACGTGTGCACCGCCGGGCTGGCGGTGATCCTGGTCGAGGGCGGACTGACCACGAAGTTCGCCGACATCAGGAAGGTGCTCGCGCCGGCGGGCGCGCTGGCCACCATCGGCATCATGGTCAGCACGCTGATCACCGCCGCAGGCGCACACCTGCTGCTGCGGATGGACTGGCAGCTGGCCCTGCTTCTCGGCGCGATCGTGTCCTCGACCGATGCGGCCGCGGTGTTCTCGGTGCTGCGCGTGCTCCCGCTGCCCCGGCGGCTGGCCGGACTGCTGGAAGCGGAATCGGGGTTCAACGACGCGCCCGCGGTGATTCTCGTGCTGATGTTCAGCGCAGTGCCCTTCGCATTCGACGCGGAGGGTGCGGTCGCCACCGTGGTGTTCGAACTGTTCGCCGGGTCGGCCATCGGGCTGGGCACCGGATACTTCGGCGCGCTGACGCTGCGCCGCATCGCGCTGCCGGCCTCGGGGCTCTACCCGATCGCCACGTTCGGACTCGGGCTGGTCGCGTTCTCCGCCGCGGGCGCGATCCACGCCAGCGGCTTCATCGCCGCCTATCTGTCCGCGGTGGTGCTGGCCAACTCGGGGCTGCCGCACCGGGCCGCGACCCGGTCGTTCGCCGAAGGGGTCGGCTGGCTGGCGCAGATCGGGTTGTTCGTGGTGCTCGGACTCCTGGTCAACCCGAGTGAGCTGGCCGCCGACGTGGTGCCTGCCATCGTCGTCGGACTGGTGCTGCTGCTGATCGCCCGGCCGCTGTCGGTGGTGGTGTCCCTGTTGGGATTCAAGATCGCGTGGCGTGAGCAGATGTTCCTGTCGTGGGCCGGGTTGCGCGGCGCCGTCCCGATCGTGCTGGCGACGTTCCCCATCGTCGCCGGGGTGCCCGACAGCTCCCGGCTGCTCAGCATCGTGTTCATCCTGGTGCTGGTCTTCACGCTCGTGCAGGGCCCCAGCCTGCGCCCGCTGGCGCGCGCCCTGGGGTTGATCTCCCGCGAATCCGCACGCGAGATCCAGGTCGAGGCGGCGCCGCTCGACGTGCTCGACGCCGAACTGCTGACGCTCACCGTGCAACCCGAGTCGCGGCTGCACAACGTGATGATCCTCGAGTTGCGGCTGCCCGACCCGGCGGTGATCACGCTGATCATCCGGCGGGGACACACCTTCGTGCCGATGCCGGACACCCGGATCGCCGTGGGTGACGAGTTGCTCATCGTGACCACCAGCAGGACGCGGGCCGCGACCGAGGCCCGGCTGCGCGCGGTAAGCCGCCGGGGCAAGCTGGCTTACTGGTTCGACGAGTACGGCGACGCCGACTGAATCAGCCCGCGAACCCTGCCGACACGCGGACCGGGATGTTGCCCTGCCGGGGCAGGCCGGTGACGGGGTCGTACTCGACGTCGGTGGGCACCAGCCGGCCGACATTGCTCCCGCGGTCGCGCACCTCGGCGTCCTCGGCGGGCAGACCGCCGAACGCATGGTGCATCGCGATGACGTCCGGACGCAGGGTGGCGTCGGCCTCGACCACGCTCGGGATGCTGTCGTGGGGTGAGGTCAGCGTCACCAGAGCGCCCGGCAGCAACCCGAGTGCGGCGATCGCGTCGGGGTGCATGTAGGCGGGGTTGTAGGCCTTGCCGCGGTTCAACGCGGCCAGGTTCGTACCCGAGGAGTTCATGAAGTTGTTGTGCCGGCGCGGGATGAGCCGGAACGGATACGTCGAATCGCTTCGCGCCGCGACGAAATCCTCGGCATGGACGTCGCGGAGTTCACCCAGCAGGTAGTCGTTGCCGACGTCGAGCCGCGCTGTGCAGTCCGGGTCACGTTCGTGGACGACCGCGTCGACGTCGAAGACCTTGCCGTGCGGGTGGCTGCGGACCTCGTCGAAGGGGATGCGCGACGTCGCGCACATCTGGGCGAACAGTTCCTCGGTGGTGAAATCGGTGTCCCCGTTGATGTTCAGGACTATCGGCGGAGATTCCATGAACTTCCCGCCGCCGCCGCCGAAGAAGTTGACGAACCACAGGTCCAACTGCATGCGCCTGGTCAGACCCAGGAAGAATCGCCACTCCTCGGTCAGGTCGGAGCCGGCCGGTGGGTCGACGATGCGGGGCACGTACTGCGCGTAGGGCGCAGGGATGCCGGTGCCGCTGGTGTAGTACTTGATCAGTTCGCTGCCCATCGTCATCGCGGGTGTCTCCATCTGCATCATCGGTGCGATGACGTAGTCGGCCAGCCGCGACGTCAGCGACATCTCGGTGTCGAGGGTGACGAGCAGATCCAGAGTCTCCAACGCGCGCAACGTCTTCCGCTGATCGGGCCAGGCCGCCATCGGGTTGCCGCCGACGCAGATCAGCGCCTTGACCTGACCCTCGCCCGCCAGCAGGATCTCGTCGGCCAGGGCGGCGGTCGGCATCCCGGCCACGGTGTCGGTCAAGCCGCGAACCCGCAGCCGCTCGCCGTAACCCCACCCCTCGTACGGGGGATGGGCCTGGGCCTTGGCGGTGAAGGCGGGCATCAGCGTGTTGGGCCGGGTCACCCGCTGGCCGGCGCGCTGCCAGCGCCCGCAGATGGTGGTCAGGCACAGGCAGAGGTATTCGAGCAGGTTGCCGTGCATGGCGAAATTGGCGCCGGTGCCCGCATTCACCATGCCGGGGCGATCGCCGTAGGTGGCGAACAGCCGCGCCGCGTCGATCAGCTGTTGGGCGGGGATGTCGGCGCGGGCGGCGACGTACTCGGGGGTGAAGCCGGTGACCGCAGCGGCCAGCGCATCGAAACCCGCGACGTGCTCGGCGAGAAAGGCGTAGTCGCAGAGTTTCTCGGTGATGATCAGATTGATCAACCCGGCCACGATGGTGACGTCCTCACCCGGCCGCGGCTGGATGTGGATGGCGGCGCGCGCAGCGGTCTGCGACCTGCGCGGGTCGATGACGATCAGCTTCATCCCGCGGCCGATCGCGGCCCGCAGATTCTGTGCCGGGTTCTGGCCGGGAATACCGATCGCCTTGGACACCAGGGGATTGGTGCCGATCAACAGCCAGCTGTCGGCCTCGTGGAAGTCGATGTCGCCGCCCAGCCAGTGACCGTGTGCGGCGAGCGCGATCTGCTTGCCCGGTTGGTCGATGGTGTTGGCGGTGAAGAACATCGGCGAGCCGATACCGCGCATGAAGGCGTTGGCCATGAGTGCCGACGCCGGGTAGGGCAGGCCGTTGGTGCCCAGATACAGCGCCACCGAACGCGGGCCGTGTTCGGCGATCAGGTGCTGGAGTCGGCCGGCGATCTCGTCCATCGCCTGCTCGGCGCCGATGGCGGCGTACGTGCCGTCGGGCTGACGCCGTTGGCTGTGCAGCAGCCGGCCGGGATTGTTGTGGATCTCCGGCAGGGCCCGGCCCTTGGCGCAGGTGTAGCCCTTGAACAGCGGATTGTCGGGATCCCCCGTCACCTTGATGAGCCTGCCGTCGACGACGGTGGCCAGGACACCGCAGTGCGCCGAACAGATGCGGCAGATGCCGGGGTGCACGGTTGCAGTAGGGGTCACGGTGCTGGGCACTCGCTCAGCTTCGCACCGATGGTGCGCGAGCAGAGGCGAATCCGGTGATTGGCGGACTATTCGTCGGGGTTCGCGTCCGCTCGGCGGGCTCGCGCACGCCGTTTTCCCTCGTGCATCGCCGCGACCCGGGCGACGGGAATGGTGCGGCCGTGCTCGATGAGATCGGCGGGCAGGCGCTGCGGTGCGGGCATCTCCTCGGCCCACGGGTCGCGACCGGCCAGCGCATCGACGGCCGTGTGCACGGTGAAGTCCGACGGGCGGACACCGTCGAGATCCGCCCAGGCCACCGGGAACGACACCGGCGTGCCCGGACGGAACCGCGGGCTGTAGGCGGCCACCACGGTGGCGCCGCCGGCTCGGGTCGAGTCGACGAACACCTTGCCGCCGCGGTCGGCCACGACGAACGCGGTGGTGGCGATGGCGGGATCGAGCGCCTCGGCGCGTGCGGCGAGCGCCCGGGTCGCGGCGGCCACGTCGTCGACCGGAGCGCTGTCGTCGATCGGGACGAACACGTGCAGACCCTTGGCGCCACTGGTCTTGACCGCACCGGTGAGCCCACAGTCACTCAGTGCCTGCCGCACCAGATGGGCGACCGCGACGACGGCGCCGAAGTCGCGGCCCTCGGGCGGATCCAGATCGAGGATCAGATGGGTGGGGCGGTAGACGGCCCCCTGCATATCGGAGGCCACACTCAACGTCGGGTGGTATTCGACGGCACGCTGATTGGCCAGCCACAGCAGGGTGCGCCGGTCGTCGCACAGCGGGTAATGCACCTCCCGCTTGGAGGCGTCGGCCCAGATGGACACCGTCTTGACCCAGTCCGGGGTGTACTTCGACGCGTTCTTCTGCATGAACGGCGCCCTGCCACGCAGCACCCGCAGCACGGTGAGTGGCCGGCCCGCCAGACCGGGCAGCATCCGGACGGCCACGGCGTCGAGGTAGTCGACCAGATCGCGTTTGGTGGCAGCGGACTCCGGACTCAGCTCCTGGTCGAGGTTGGTCAGCTCCACCCCGGCGCGCTGCTCCCCGCCGCTCATGGGCACCACCCTATGTCCATCGCTCGCTATCCTCGGCAGTCATGGCGGACGCGGGCATCCCGATCGAGGGTCTGCTGGCCCGTGCCGGCGGAATCCGCGGGCTGGTGCAGACCGCGCTGCCGGTGGCGGTGTTCGCGGCGACGTCGGCCGCGGCCGGCCTTCGACCGGCGACCGCAGCGGCCGTCGGCGTCGCGGTGGTCCTGCTGATCTGGCAACTGAGCCGGCGCGAACCCGTCCGCCCTGCGCTTCTCGGGTTCGCCGGGGTGGCCGTGTGCGCGGGTCTGGCCTTCGCCACCGGCCAGGCCAGGGACTTCTACCTGCCCGGCATCCTGATGTACCTCGTGCTGGCCGTGGTGTTCACCGCGTCGGTGGTGGTGCGCAGACCGTTGGTCGGGATGGTGTGGGCGAGGGTGACCGGGCGCGACGGCTCGTGGCGCCGTAACCCGCGGGTGCGCAGGGTCTTCGACGGCGTCACGCTCGTGATGGCGGCGGTGTCCTGGGCGCGGTTCCTGGTGCAGGACCATCTGTACGACACCGGTCAGGAGGGGCCGCTGGCCGTGGCCCGCATCGCCATGGGGTGGCCGCTCTTCCTGGTGACCACGACCCTGATCTATCTGGCCGTGCGGACCGCCAACCGGACGCTGCCGCGGGTGTCGGGAAGCTAACGATTCAGCGCTGACTCGGCCACAGCCCTCGCGCGCGTGAATCCTCCTGTGGTGTCGTGGAATGTGATGCCGAGCTCCAGGATCGCCCTCCTCCGCCTGTCCGCAGGTGCCGCTGCGTGTACGGCGCTGATCGCCGTCGGCGCGGCGCCCTCGGCCGCAGCACCTGCGAGTGATTCGCAGGGCTTCGTCGACTCGACCGCGCGGTGCGCCGCTCCGGCCACCGCGGTCGCGTTCGGCCGCACCGCAACGTCGCGCATCGCGATCTGCGAATCGGCCGACGGCGACTACACCTACCGCGGCGTGCGGGTGCGCGACGGCGCGAAGTTGATCCTGGCCGCCGAGTCCGCCGGCGGTGGCGTGTACACCGCCGTCAACGACGGCGTGACCTACACCGTCTCGGCCGACGACCTCACCGTCAGCGCGGGGGACACCGTGATCCGCGAGGAACCGATGCTCGAGTTCCACGGCCCCGCTGCTACGGGATCCGCGGACGCCCCGGCGTCGAGTGCACCCACTCCCGCAGATCCGACGCCGACCACCCCGCTGGGGCCGCCGCTGCCGGCGGAGGTCGGCGGCAGCGAGAGTTGAGCTGACCGTCACCGAGTCGGCGGAACCGCCGCAGCGTAAAGCGCTGCGATCCATGGTGACGCCGCGCGGGAAGTCGTTGCGCCGACATTCACGTCTGACGACAGTGCAGGTGCCCACGGGACCGCCATAGGCTCGGCGGCATGAGTAGGGCCCACCGCAACGACGGACCTGTGATCGACATCCACTGTCACCGTGAATGCGGGCCGGCGGGCGACCTGATGGCCGAGGCGGCGCGCGCCGCGGGAAAGGTGGCGCTGGGACACGGCAATTCGACCACCCAGGCGGTGAACAAGCGCCAGCTGGAGTTCATCCGGCCGAAGATGGATCTGCTGGACGTGCGCCTGGAGGACATGGACCGCATGGGCGTCGACATCCAGGCCGTCGCGGTCGCGGTCTACCAGTACTACTACTGGGCCGACCCCGAACTCGGCGCCAAGGTCGCGCGAATCACCAACGAGGAGTTCGTCGAAGCCACCGCGAAGTACCCGGGCCGGTTTCTGCCGCTGGGCACGGTGCCACTGCAGGACGCCGACGCCGCGATCCAGGAACTGCGCTACCTCGCAGGCGAGCTGGGGATGCGCGGAATCGAGATCGGCACGCACGTCGAGGGCGAGGAGATCTCGTCGCCACGCCTCGACCCGTTTTGGGCCGAGGTCGAGAAGCTGGGCCTCGTCGTCGTCATCCACACCCAGGGCTCCACACACCCGCAGCGCCTCGCCGACCACAACTTCGTCAACATCATGGGCCACGCCTTCGAGGCGACCCTGGCCACCGCGCACCTGATCTTCGACGGCGTGGTGGAACGGTATCCCGCCCTGAAGATCGTGGTGGTGCACGGAGGCGGCTACCTGCCGGCCTACGCGGGCCGCATGGATCACGGCTGGCGAGCCCGCGAGGACATCCGCGAGGGCGTGCCGCAGCTGCCGACGACGTACCTGCGAAAGTTCTTCTTCGACACCATGGTGTTCGAGCCCGGACAGGTCGAGTACCTCACCAATCTGTACGGCGCGGACCACGTGATGCTGGGTACCGACTACCCGTACGACATGGGCGACGACGACCCCCTGGCGCTGCTGGGCGCGTGCACCGGACTCAAGCAGGAAGACATCGACCTCATCGCCGGCGGTAACGCGGCCCGATTGTTAGGACTCGCATGACCCTCACCGCCCATGGCACCGTGGGACTGGCCATCATCGGCTGCGGCACCGTGGGAAGGATCCGCGCGCGGCTGGCCCGCGAGTATCCCGGTATCGGCTGGCTCGGCCTGTGCGACGTCCACGAGCAGACGCTGAAGAACCTCGAGGCCGACACGGACGCCGACTTCGCGACGACGGACCTCGATGAGCTGCTCGCCCGTCCCGAGGTCGGCGCCGTCATCATCGCGACCGACGAGCAGGAACACGTCGAACCGATCCTCAAGTCGGTCGAACGCGGCGTCCCCCTGTTCATCGAGAAACCGTTGGCCACCAACCCCGTCGACTCCGCCCGTGTGCTCGCCGCGATCGAGGCCGCTGGAGTCGATGCCGTCGTCGGCTACACACAACGGTTCCGGCGCCGCTTCCAGACCGTCAAGCAGCGTCTGCGCGACGGCCAGATCGGCGACGTCACCACCGTGGTGACGCGGGCCTTCATGAATCGGATGGTGCCCGAGGCCACCTTGCGCAAGGTCGCCGATCCGGCCGGTCTGACGCCGATGGTGGTGTCCGGTACGCACAGCCTCGACATGAGCATGTGGCTCATGGAGGGCCGTAAGCCGGTGGAGGTGTACGCCCGCTCGACCGACCGGACGCTGGGCCGCATCGGCACCAAGGACGGCACGTCGGGCATCTTCACCATGGATGACGGCGTCGTCTTCAGCATGAACATCAACTGGGCGCTGCCGACCCAGTGGCCCGGGGCGGTGTACGGACTCGAGGTCGGGATCGTCGGCACGCGCGGCGTCATCGACATCGAGGACACCCACCGCGACGTCATTCTGGCCTCCGAGATCGGTCAGCCCGCCGGCTACAACAGCCGCGGCTTCGAGCCACCCGCGCCCCGGCACGTCGACTTCGTCGGCAGTTATCCGCCCGGCGACGTCTCCGACGGCATGCTGTGGGGGCCGATGCGCGAGGAGACCACCACCTGGTACTCGCGGGTGTGCCGGGGGATCGCCACCCCGCACGCCACCGCGGCCGACGGCCACGCCAACCTGTTGAACACCATGGCGATGGATCTGAGCGCGAAGTCCGGCAAGCCCGTGGCGCTGCCGGTCGACCCGGACGAACTGCTCGCCGGCCTCGGCTACTGACCCCCCAACCACGAAGGGACGCAACGCATGCGCCAGATCAATCTCGGCATCATCGGCACCGGATGGTGCGGCGGCATCCGCGCCGTGGCGGCGTCGCGGCACGCGCTCGTCAACGAACTGCACGTCGCCGAGACCAACACCGAACGGCTGGCCGAGATATCCGCGCTGACCGATCCCGCCTGCGCGACCGCGCGGTGGGAGGACCTGGTCGAGAATCGCGACATCGACGCCATCGTGGTGTCGGCGACGCCTGAGCACGTCCACCACCCGATGACCAAGGCCGCTCTCGAGGCCGGTAAGCACGTCCTGCTCGAGAAGCCGATCGCGCTGACCCTCGACGAGGCTGACGAACTCATCGACATCGCCGAAAGCCGCGGGCTGAAACTGACCGTCGGCTACTCGCAGAGGTTCAACGCCAAGCAGGCGATGATCAAGCGCTCCATCGACTCCGGCACGCTCGGCGACGTCAGCAGCATTCTGCTGTCACGGCACATCACCCGCTCACTGGGCGCGAAGATCTCCTCGCGCACGAAGCTGTCGCCCGCGGCGATGGAGGCCACCCACGACCTCGACTTCGCGTTCTGGTGCCTCGAACCGCGCAGGCCCGTGCGCGTCTACTCGCAGAACGCCTGGGGCGTGCGCAGGGAAACACTCGGCGCGCCGGACACGCAATACCTCGTCGTCACCATGGATGACGGCGTCGTGGTCACGGTGGGGGCCGGGATGTCGCTTCCGCCCGGCTACCCCAATGCCTCGACGACCTGGATGGAGGTGATCGGCACCGAGGGTGCGATTCTCGCGGACGCCAGCCACCGCGACATCGTGCTCAACACCGTTTCCGACGGCGTGCGATTCCCGTTGTCCACCATGCCCGGCGAATTCGTCGACCACGTCTACGCCGGTCCGATGGAGCGGGAGACCACCCACTTCATCGAGGCCGTTGCATACGACCGCCCCGTCATGGTCGATGCACGTCTGGCCCGCGTCACGATGGAGGTCTACATCGCGGCCGACCTGTCGGCCGAACGCAATCAGGTGGTCGAACTCCCCCTGTCGCGGGCGGACGTCGACGAGGCCCTGGGCCAACCTGCGCTGAGCGGCTCGTGACCGCCCCGGCCCCCTGGTGGCCGGAACTCGCCCCGCGGATCGAACCGTCGCGCGCGGCCAAACCGCGCGGGTTGTGCGTCGACGCGCACACCCACCTGTCGGTGAAGCCGGCCGCCGCGCTGGCCAAACCCTTCTTCAAGGCGGAGTTCGAGCCCCGTCAGCTGTACTCGTCACCGGAGACGATGCGCTACAACGCCGAATACCGGGCCAGTGAGCGCAACACCGCGCAGTTCGAGGACGCCGAGCAGCGACTGGCGGACATGGACGCCCAGGGCGTGGACGTCCAGGTGCTGTCCGTGCCGCCGACCGAGTACTTCTACTGGTTACCGGCCGAGGAGGCGGTGCGCGCCAACCGGATACAACACGAACGGTTCGCCGAGGTGGTCGCCAGGTGGCCCCACCGTTTCGCCGCCGTCGCCAACGTGCCGATGGAGTCCCCACCGCTGGCTGTCGAGGTGCTGCGGGAGGCCCACCGGGACTTCGGTTTCCGCGGTGTGCAGATCAGCGCCGACGTGCTGGGCAAGGACCTCGACGACCGCCGGTTCGATGCGGTGTGGGAGACCGTTGCCGAACTGGGCATGACGGTGATCCTGCACCCCCAGGGTTTCACGCACGGCCAGCGCTTCTCCGACTACTACCTCGTCAACGTCATGTGCATGCCGCTGGCGTCCACGCTCGCCGTCACCAGGATGATTCTCGGCGGTGTCTGGAACCGGCACCCCGAACTGCGTCTGCTCGTCGTGCACGGCGGTGGGTACCTGCCGTTCTACGTGGCACGCACCGACCACGCGTGGCGGGTGCGGCCCGAGCTCCGGCACCACCTCGACGTCCCTCCCAGCGAGGTGCTGCGCCGAATCTATGTCGACACCAACGTATTCGACCCAGGCATGGTGGAGCACCTGGTGGCCACCCTCGGCGCCGACCACGTGCTGATGGGAACCGACTACCCGTTCGACATGGGCACGGTCGACCCGGTCGGATTCCTGGCCGACGTCGCGGTGTCGGAGGCGGAGCGCGACCTGATCCTCGGCGGGAACGCGGCCGCCCTCTTCGGAATCGACGCGGTAAGAACGTGACCCGTTACCGCGCGCCGGTGCTCGCCTCGTTCGCGGCCGACGTCCTGCGCGCCTGCGAGGTGGCGGCCGATCACGCGAGGGTGACCGCGGACAGGCTGGTCGAGGCGGACGTCCGCGGTCGCACAGGGCACGGCCTGATCCGGCTGCCGTCCTACGTGGAGCGGATCACCGCAGGCGGAGTGAACGTCCGGGCCGAGGTCGCGATACGTCATGAGACGCCGGTATCGGCACTGGTCGACGGAGACAACGGACTCGGCCAGGTGGTGATGACGCGCGCCACCGAACTCGCGATCGGTAAGGCCCGCGATGCGGGGGTGGCCTGGGTGGGCACCGTGCACTCGAACCACGCCGGCGCCGCCGGGATCTACGCGCAGATGGCCGCAGACGCCGGATACGTGGGGATCTACCTCGCCGTGGCCAACGCCAACGCGATGCCCCCGTGGGGCGGGACGAATCCGCTCCTCGGCACGAACCCCTTGGCGATCGCCGTTCCCGCGCAACCCCATCCGTTCGTGCTCGACATCGCCACCACCGCGGCCTCGCACGGCACCATCAAGGTCGCCGCGCAGAGCGGCCGGCAGATGCCCGCCGGCTGGGTGGCCGACGCGGCGGGCAATCCGATCACCGACCCCACCCGGGCGCACGAGGGCTTCCTCCTTCCGATGGGCGGATACAAGGGTGCCGGCCTGGCGATCGCGATCGGTCTGCTCGCGGGTGTCCTCAACGGCGCGGCGTTCGGCTCCGAGGTCGTCGACCACCGCCGCGATGCCGTCACCCCCACCAACACCGGCCAATCGATCCTGGTCCTGCGACCCGACCTCTTCCGCCCGCGCGACGAGGTGCTCGCCGATCTGAGCGGTCACCTCGAGGCGCTGCGCGACTCGGGCACCGTGGACGGCGGGCCGGTGCGGCTGCCGGGCGACGCGTCGGCGCGCACCCGCCGGGACAACGACCGTTTCGGAGTCGAACTACCGCCGGTGTTGGTCGACGACCTCGGCCGTATCGGCCGCGAACTTGGCGTGGGACCGCTATCGGCAGAGGAGGATGTATGAAGCTGGCCACCTTTCACCGCTCCGGGGCCACCGCCCTCGGCGTCGTCGCCGGTGAGGAGATCATTCCGCTGTCGTTCGATCCCGGACTCCCGACGACCATGGTCGACTTCATCGCCCTCGGGGAGGACGGCATCCGGCGCGCCGCCGATCTCGTGGCCACCGCCCCGCGGACCGCGCTGGCCGACGTGCGCCTGGCGGTGCCGGTCCGGCCCCGCAACAACGTGATGTGCGTTGGCAAGAACTACTTCGAGCATGCCGCGGAGTTCGCGGGCAGCGGCTTCGACGCATCGCAGAAGCAGGTGGTCCCCGACGAACCGGTGATCTTCACCAAGGCACTGTCGTCACTGTCCGACCCGGGCGATCCGGTGGCCGTCAGCAGTGACCCGACCGGCACCAGCGACTACGAGGGGGAGCTGGCCGTGGTGATCGGCCGCGCCGGGCGACACGTCCGCGAGGCGGACGCCTTCGACCACGTCTACGGCTACACCATCGTCAACGACGTTACGATCCGCCACCTGCAGCGCAAGCATGTGCAGTTCTTCATCGGCAAGAGCGCGCACACCTACTGCCCGATGGGCCCGTTCCTCGTCACGGCCGACGAGGTCGCCGACGTCGGCGCGCTGCGCCTGCAGACACGGGTCAACGGCGAACTGCGGCAGGACGTTTACGTCAAAGACCTCATCTTCGGCATCCCCCGACTGATTGCGGCCATCTCGACCGCCGTCATGCTCGAGCCCGGTGACGTCATCGCCACCGGCACCCCGGTGGGAGTCGGTCTCGGATTCACCCCGCCGCGATTTCTGGCCCCGGGCGACGTCATGGCGGTCACCATCGACGGGCTGGGGACGCTGACCAATCCCTGCGCCTAGCCGCCGGGCGCGGCCAAGATGAAGAAATGCGCGACATCTCCGCGAGATGCCGCGCATTTCTCGACCTTCGGGCGCTAGGAGACGGCCAGCGCCCCGATGTTCTCGAACGTCTTGAACACCTCGGCTTTCTTGAGGGCCACATCGGCGTCGGCGACGTCACGCGGGAAGGGCAGCGTGAGTTTGATGTCGTCGGCCAGTCGGCCGCCCTTGGCGAACACCAGGATTCGATCGGACAACTCCACGGCCTCGCCGACGTCATGCGTCACGAAAACCACGGTCTTACCGGTCGAGGCCCAGATGGTGTGCAGCTCGGCACGCAGCGTGCGGGAGGTGATGGCGTCGAGGTGACTGAACGGCTCGTCCATGAAGAGCACGTCAGGTTCCGTCGCGAAGGCGCGGGCGATGCCGACACGCTGCTGCATACCACCGGACAGTTCCCCCGGGTACTTGTCACCCTTGTCACCGAGCTGCACCATCTCCAGGTAGTGCTGGCAGCGCTGGCGGGTTCTCTCGGATTTGTCCTTCTGCACGAAGAGCATGTTGTCCATCACCGACCGCCACGGCAGCAGCCGCGCCGCCTGGAAGACGTAGCCGGCGCGGGCGGGCTTGCCGTTCTGCGTGATGCTCACCCGGCCGCTGGTCGGGGCGTCGATGCCACTGAGGATGTTCAGTAGCGTCGACTTGCCACACCCGGAGGCGCCCACGATGGAAACGAAGGCGTGCCCGCTGATCTGCAGGTTGACGTTCTCGAGTGCGATGACCTTGTCGGCGCCGAGGCCGAATTCTTTGTGTAGTTCAGAGACGACGATGTCAGCCATGATCATTCCTTCGGGGTTCGAGTGGGTCGGGGTCGGTTATCTGGTCCGGCAGCGCTTTCGGACCTTCGGTGGCCAGGGTGATGCTGCCCAGCGCCGCACCGGTGGCTGAGCCCGCGGCCCCGGCGGCCTTGACTGCGGCCTTCGAAGGCCCGTCGAAACGTTCTTCGACGACCTCGACATCGGCGGAGGGCCGCCACTTGAAGAGGTGCTTGGACAGTTGGTCGAACATGAACTTCTCGAAGATCAACGCGAACACCACGAACAGGAGTGCGTAGCCGATCACGCCGTAGGCACGGTGCGCGTCATACCAGAACTTGATGGTCCAGCCGGCCCCGTCCTGGCCGCCGAACACTTCGGCGACCACGAGGCCCTTCCAGCCCAGCGCGAAGCAGTAGCGCGCAGCGGCGAAGAGGAACGGCATCAACGACGGGATCAGTACCTGCCGAATGACGCGCTTGCGCGGCACGTCGAATGCCCGCGCCATGTCGAAGAGATCGGTGGGGGTGTTCCGCACGCCCTCGCGGACGTTGATGATCACGAAGGGAACACCCGTGAGCACCACGGTGATGACGGGCCCCAGATCACCGAAACCGAAGGCCAGGCTGCAGAACAACGCCCAGGCCAGGTTCGGCATCGCCAGGATGGCCACCACCCAGTCGTTGAAGAAGGCGTCGACCGCTCTGGACAGACCCATGCCGATACCGATGATGGTGCCGATGATCAGTGCGATCACCATGCCGAGGGCCAGGCGCTGCAACGAGATGCCGAACGTGACGTACATGTTGTGCGGGGCCAGGGTGTCCCCGCGCAACTCGTCGGCCATGAAGCCGAACACCTGACCCGGGGTGGGCAGCACATCGACCGAGAACGGCCAGATGGCGGTGACCAGCTTGATGGCCAGCAGCCAGAACACCAGGCAGGTCAGCGGAAACAGGATGCGTCCTGTCATCGAGCTGCGGGTCAGCCTGCGCCAGGCCTTCGCCACCGCCGACGGTGGCGGCGGACCGAGGTGTTTCGAAACGCGGGTGGAATCAAGGACACTCATGACTTGAGCTCGCCTCTCCAGGAGAAGAACCGGCGTTCGATGGTTTCCAGGACCACTTTATCGAGGAACAGCGCGACGAAGTAGAACGCCAGAATCCAGGTCAGGAACTCGTCGAGCCGGAAAAGCTGTGTTGCAGTGCGCATCTCGAAGCCGATGCCCTGAGAGGCCGAGAACACCTCGGTCAGCACGGTCACCTTCCACGCGATCGAGAAACCGAACCTCACGGCGGTGAAGGTGAACGGCGCGAGGTGCGGGATGACGATGTGCCGGTTGCGGTTGACAACGCTGACGTCGAACGACTTCGCCATATCGTTGAGATCTTTGGGTATCGACTTGATGCCCTCGGAGACGTTGACGGTGATGATGGCGAACGTGGTCAGCACGATCGCGATGATCGGGCCTGCCGTTCGGTTGCCGAAGATGATGGCGGTCAACAACGCCCAGATCAGGCCGGGTGTCGTGACGCCGATGGTCACGGCGTCGCGGAAGAATCCGTTGAGGAAGCGGTTCTGCATCAGGATGCCGATACCGATCCCGACGAAGAATGCGATCGTGAAACCGATGGCGATGCGGGTCAGTGTCGTGGCGAAAGCGCCGGGCACTTCACCCGAGGACCACAACCTGCCGAAGGTCTCGAACACCGTGGATGGACCAGGGAGCAGACGCTCATCCATCAGATTCCCGGAGGCCAGCTCCCAGATCCCCAGGAAGAACACGTAACCGGCGATGCGCCAGCCCCATGTGGTCATTCTGTCTTTGCGTTTGGCCGCGCGGACGATGTCTTCTTCGCTCGTCCGCGTAGGCGTCTTGGGTGGTGACTCCAACGTCGTGGACACTGTCGCCTCTCGTTTCACAGGGGATGGGTACCGGGGCCACCGGTGCGGGCTGGCCCCGGCTGCGGGATCATGAGGTCTTGACGGCCTCGAAGCGAGGCGACGGCGCGTCGGCCGGCAGGTAGTTGGCGTTCTCGGGGTTCAGGTTCTTCATGAGGTTCCAGATCTCGGTCTCGACCGGAATCCAGTCGGGCTCGAGCGCCACCTTGTCGACGAACCAGTCGTTGTCGCCGGACATGAACTCGATCATGTAGTTGATGTCCTCTTCCGACTCGACCGAGAAGTGCTGCGGGTACTTGCGGATCACGTCGGCCTTCTGCGCCTGGAACATCTCGACCCCGTGCTGCCACAGTTCGAGGAACTTCTCCGCGAGGTCGGGATGAGCGTTGTACCACTCCTCGGTGGCGGTGAACGTGTTGCCGACCACGTGCAGCTTGTTGTCGCTGTCCGGCGCGAACTCCTTGTAGAGCTGGAAGGGCAGCCGGCCGCCGTACATGATCTCCAGTTCGCCCTTACGCAGCTGTGGAACGGCCGCTTCCGGGATCACCGCGGCGGCCTCGCAGTCACCGCGCAGCAGGTTGGTGGGGTTGACGAAGTGGTCGTTGACGATCAGCTGGAAATCCCCGCCACCGACCCGGTAGTCCAGGTCGTGCATCTGCTTGGCCAGCACCGTCCAGAACGCGGTGTTCGACGTGGGTCCCGACACACAGATCTTGGATCCCTTCGGGATGTCCTCGAGTGTCTCGTACGGATCGCCGGCGCGCTTGAGCAGCGGCACGCGCTGATAGTTGTACTTGCCGAACGTCACCGTCTTGATGCCGGTCTGCATCTCGAGGACCGGCGTCTCCTGGGTCGACATCGAGACGATGTCGCCGTGACCGCCCGCGAAGTAGGTGAACTCGTCCCACGTGGTGCTGGTTTCGATGCGGATGTCGTTCTCGTCCTGCCACTTGGCCAGCTCGCCGGAGTCCGACAGAAGATCCCATACGGGGTCGGGCGCGAAGGCGAACCGGATGACCTGACCGTCGCCGGCCTCGGTGCCGCCCGATCCGCCGCACGCGGCGACGACCGAGATCGTCAGTGCCGCCGCCGCAGCGGCACGCAGGGTGTTTCTGACCTTCACGGTGGCCCTCCTCTGTACACCCGTCCGCCATGGACGGGGGTCTGTGACGTGTGCCACTCAGTACAGTGCCAGGCCCCGCCATGGCCTATGTCGTCGCACGTGAATTTCGCGGACGACGGGTGGCGCCGTCTGTGACGCGCTGCGTCAGCCGTTCGGCCGGTGACGTATGGCGTGATGCGATCTGCTCCGAATTCGTCCCGGACGCCAATGACCCCGGGTGAGCGGCCGCCTTGACTGAACGGGCATTCCCATCGCTGACTGGAGGAATCCCATGCGCCTCGGCTACTTCGCCATGCCGCTCCATCCCGCCGGCCGCAACTGGTCTGAAACACTCCGCGAGGACCGCGAGGCGGTGATCCTGGCCGACCGGTTGGGGTTTCACGACGCATTCATCGGTGAGCACCTGACCGACCGTCACGAGAACATCACCAACAGCCTGGTGTTCCTGGCGACTCTGATCGCCGATACGCAGCAGATCCGGCTGGGCACCGGCACCACCAACCTGTCCCAGCAGCATCCCGTGCTCGTCGCCGCGAACTCGGCGATGTTCGACCACCTCGCCGGCGGCCGGTTCATCCTCGGAATCAGCCCTGGCGCCCTGCCCTCGGATGCCGAAGTGCTCGGCATCCTCGACCAGGACCGCAACGAGATGTTCGCCGAGGCCATCGACATCATCACCGCCATCTGGGAGAGCGAGCCGCCCTACGCGCTGGCCAAGCCCGGCGGCCGCTGGACGGTCACCACCGAGAAGACGTTCGACGACGAGATGGGCGTCGGCATGCTGCCCAAACCCCTGCAGCAGCCGCGACCCGAGATCGTCGGGACGGTGGTGGCTCCGTTCTCCAAGGGCGTGATCGCGATGGGCGCTCGGAACTTCCACCCGCTGTCGGCCAATTTCCTGCTGCCGCAGTGGGTTGCCACGCACTGGCCGAACTACGTGCAGGGCAAGGAGTCGGTCGGCGACGCCGCCGACGTCTCGGACTGGCGGGTCGCGCGGACGGTCTTCGTCGCCGACGATGCCGCCACCGCCCGGTCCTACGGCCGCGACGACGCCGACAGCCCGTACCGGTACTACTACGCGAAGATGTTGTACAAGATGCGCAAGATCGGCAGGCTCGAGCTGTTCAAGACGCATCGCGAACAGCCCGACGACGAGGTGACGCTCGACGGCGTGCTCGACGAACTCGTCATCGCCGGAACGCCCGGACAGGTGGCCGAGCAGATCCTCGAATTCCGCGAGAGAACCGGTGACTTCGGTGAGCTGGTGTACGCGGGGCTGGACTGGGTAAGTCCCGAACTGTCCCGCCGATCCATGGAATTGATGGCCGAGAAGGTCATGCCGCTGATCGACGCGGGCTGACCCCGGTGCAGGAACCGGACCGGCTGCCGCTGCCGTCGATCCTCGACGATCGTCAGCAGGCCGCCGTCGCCGCCATCTCCGCCGGCCCCCGCGGCGGCTTGTTCGGGCCGTTCGTCCCGCTCCTGCGTAGCCCGGAGCTGATGACCCGCCTCCAACGCGTCGGCGAGTTCCTGCGTTTCGAGTCCGACCTCGCCGCACACCTGCGCGAGCTGGCGATCCTGCTGGTCGCGCGGTGGTGGGACCAGGACTTCGAATGGGGCCACCACGCGCCGCTCGCCCGGTCCGCGGGACTCCCGGAATCGGTGATCGAGGCGGTCGCGAACGCCGGCGATCCGGTGGGTTCTGCAGACGTGCAGGCGATCTGGCGCCTGGTGGCCGAACTGCTGCAGACACGACGCGTCACCGACGACACCTACGACGCGGCCAGGGAGCTGCTCGGCGAGGGCGGCGTCGTCGAACTCGTCGCGCTGACCGGGTATTACTCGACGCTGGCGATGACGATGGTGACCGCCCGTACGCCCGTGCCGGCCGACTACGAACGCCTACCCGAACCGAGGAGACCGCGATGACCGCGCCGATCGTCCTGCTGCACCCACTGGGCGCCGACCGCCGCTTCTGGGATCCGGTGCGCAAGGAGTTGGCGCATCGGCCTGTCGAGGCGTTCGACCTGCCGGGTCACGGCGGCGCACCGGTCCTGCACGCCGGTGCGGGCATCGAGGAGTACTCCGCCACCGTGGAGCAGCTCCTTGCCGAGTCGCTCGAGCCGGTGCACCTGGTCGGCCTCTCGCTCGGTGGTCTGATCGTGCAGTGGATCGCGGCTGTCCGCCCTGACCTCCTCGCGTCGGCGGTGCTGGTCGACACCGTGCCGGTGTACCCGGAGGCGATGCAGCAGATGTGGCGCGACCGGGCCGCCGCCGCGCGCGGCGGAAGGCTCGGCTCGCTCATCGAGCCCATGGTGACCATGTGGTTCACCGAGGACCTCGTCGGTGCCGATGACATGCGGGTCACGCAGGCCCGCAACACTTTCAGCGCGACCGACGCCGAGGGGTATGCCCGCGCGTGCGATCTGCTGGCAGCCGTCGATCTGCGCGATCTGCGCCATGACACCGCGCCACCCACCTTTGTGGTCTGCGGCGAGGACGACGCGGAGCCCTTCCGCGCCGCGGCGACGTGGCTCGCGAAGACAACGGGTGATGGCACCGTGTTCTGGATGCCCGGTAAGCACGCCTGCGCGGTGGAATTCCCGGACAGGTTCGCGGCATTGCTCGGCGATCTGCTGCCCGACTGAATCGGAGTCAGTCGGGTTCGGCGGGTGGCAGCAGCCGCATGAGCCGGGCAGCGACCTGCATCTCGGTCCGTCGCTCGCCCATGGGGTGACCGAGCAGCTCCTCGGCCCTGTGCAGCCGGTTGCGCACGGTGTGCTCGTGCAGTTGCAGATGTTCGGCGGCCGCGACGTGAGAGCCGAAACGAAACGACGCCTCCAGGGTTTCGCGAAGACGGGCCGCCTCGACGGTGTCCAGGGCGAGCGGGCCCAGCTCGCGTACGACGAACTGCCGGGCCCGCCGCGGATCGCGCATGAGCAGGATCTCCAGACCGACGTCGTCGTGGTGGACCACCGACGGTGCGCCGGGCCGATCCCAGGCCGCTCGGATCTTCTCCGCATCGATGGCCTGGTCGAGCGTGGCGCGGAAGCCGTCGATTCCGGCCTCGGCCGAGCTGACCGCCGCGGGAACCCCGGCGTCGACGAGCACCCTGGTCAATGCCTGCAGCGCGGCCGGCTTCCACTCGCCGATCCGGCCGAGCCACACCACGGTCGAACTCAGTGTGAGCGGATAGACGAGTGACGATTGGCAGCTCACGGCGGTGCGCAGGCCGACAGCCAATTGGGCGGCCGCACCCTCGGCGACAGTCGGCAGGAGTACGGCGATGTGCCTGCCGCTGAGTTCGTAAGCCAGGATGGCGGCGTCCGACCCGGACAGCCCCTCACCTTCGCCTCGCAGGATCTCCTTGATCAGGCTGCGGCGCATGTGGGCGCGGGACCGGTTGAGTGCCTCGTAGTCGCGGGTGTAGGTCTCGGCGACCTGCGAAGCAACGAAGTCCTGGTAGGCCAGGATGGTCTGGGTCAACAGCTGGTGGGCGACGATGGCTTCGTCACGGTCGACGTCACGCTCGACGATCACGTCCCGGAGGTGAGCGCTCCACGCGTCCCACATCGTGAAGAAGCTGATCCGGTAGGAGCGTTGCATCGACTTCTGCGGAATACGCAGCTGCGCCTGCACCTTCGCGAACGAAAGCACCTGGCTCAGATAAACGTCCTCCAGCGCGATCTCACCGGCGATCACCGACCGCAGCGTCCGGGCGTTGGCGGTCGTGCTCGCGGTCAGCGCTTCGCGGAAGTCGTCATCGTGGGCATGGGTGGGGAAGGCGATGGCGATACAGCGGCCGATGATCCTGTCGACCAGGCTGTCGGCGTCGAACTCCTTGGCCAGGGTCTGCACCCACCCGGGCAGCGGCCGGTCGTCGCGCCACAACCGCAGCGGGGTCGGCATCGCGAGCTCACCGCCAGGCGGCAGATCATCAGGTCGGTCGACGGTCATGGACGGCAACGGGCACCTTCTGTCCGGCCCCCCCGACTGAATCCTAGGTGTTCTCCGCGCCGCGGTGACCGCGCCATCAGACCTCTTCGATCGATCCGCTGAGTGCCGAGCGGGCTATCGCCTCGAAGGTGCGGGCGTTGACCACCATCTCCTCGACGGGCACCGGATAGGTGCCCTGTCCGGCGACGGCGCGCGCAAAGGTCTCGATGTTCTCGCGCACCGATGCATGCGGCGGGTAGAAGGTGGAGACGGCGGGCTCGCCGCGCGCCTGGCGCGTGACGTCCCAGCCGCGCGGATCCTCGGGATGGTTGCGGTCCCGGATCTCGATCCAACCCCGAGAGCCGTATACGCCCACGCGGCCGACGAACGGCGTCGTCAGGATGGCGGTGATCAGCGCCGTCTGGCCCTTCTCGAACGCGATGGTGATCGCCAGGGTGTCTCCGTTGGCGAAGGTGGTGGCCTGGGTCGACAGCCGGGCCCACACGCTCGTGGGCCGGCCGAACACGCTGATCGCGAGGTCGACGAGGTGAATCCCCGTCGCAGACAACGGTCCCACCGGAGCCTCGACGGCGGACAGCCGCCAGTTGTCGGGCGCCAGATCGAGGAATTTGTCCTGACTGAAGTTCCCCTCGAAAACCAGGGGTGTGCCCAGATCACCGTCGGCGATCGCCCGCCGCAGCTCGACGACGGCGGGCTCGAAGCGGCGCTCGTGACCGATGCCCAGGTGGAGACGGGCGTCGGTCATCGCGTCGACGGCCTTTTGCGCGTCCGCGCCGGAGACGCTCAGCGGCTTCTCACAGAAGACGTGCTTCCCGTGGGCCGCGGCCGCGACGATCTGTGCGGTGTGCAGCTTGTGCGGAGTGCACAGAACCACCGCATCGACCTCCGGGTCGGCGAGTGCGTCATCGAAGGAGGCGTAGAGCCGTTCGGTCCAGGGCCGCACCGCTTCCCGCGCGCCCTCGTCGACGTCCACGCCGGCGTGCACACCGATGACCTCACTGTCTGCGAGGTCCCGGACGATCTTTCCGCCCCACCATCCGAGACCCACCACCGCTACCTTGATCACGTCTCAAGTCAAGGTGAACACCGACGGCGGGACATTGTCCGTGCCCGTGAACTTCGCGCGCAGTTCTGTCGGAAACCGTCACCGCCTGAACCCGCGTGGCCCTCGACGCCACTGGTGACGAGGCAGATTCACGAACTCCGTGAGTGATTCCCGACTGCCACGAGGCTTGGATTGGGGGTGCCGGATTCGGCAGACGATGACGGGAGACAGTCATGACGCAGGAGTACGTGGCCACGGGCCCGGCGGTCGACGCGGACCTGTTCCGGCATGTCGTCGGCCACTTGGCGAGTGGTGTCACCGTGCTGACGACCCGCCACGACGGGCGCGACCACGGCATGACGGCCAGCTCGGTGACCTCCCTGTCGACGGAGCCGCCGATGATGCTGGCGTGTGTGAACAACGCCGTCCCGACCGCGGCGGCGATCGCCGAGAGCGGACGCTTCACCGTCAACGTCCTTGGTCAGGCGCACGGAGACCTGGCCTATCAGTTCGCTTCTCCGCGACCCGACAAGTTCGCCGGCGTCAGGGTCGACCGCGGTGGGGCCGATGTGCCGATGATCGCGGAGGCGATCGCCTCCCTGGAATGTGAGGTGACCGAGCAGGTGCGTGGCGGCAGCCACTCGATATTTCTCGGCCACGTGGTCGCGGCGACGGCGCGTGAGGGTTCGCCACTGACCTACTTCCGTGGTGGCTTCGGCCGGTTCGAGTTCGAGCGCAACGACGGCGCTTACCAGCAGGCGCGCGATATGGTGCTCAGCCGCGTGTTCGGGGCGGGCGAGGTGGTCACGGTCGACCACCTCGCCGATGCGCTCGACGGCGACCGGGCACGCGCCTTCTACGCCCTGACCCGGTTGGCCGGCGACGGTCTGGTGCTGCGCGACCGCGAGCGGGGCTACGTCATCGCACCGTTCGACGTCCGAACCTCGGATGCGACGTTCGAGGCACGGCTCGCCATCGAGCTCGGCGTCATCGACCTGGTGGTCGGCAACGTCGACCCCGCCCTCCTCGGCGTCGCCAGGGGCCACCTCGAGAAGATGTCGCAATGCCTCATCGGCGACCACTTCGTGGACTTTCACGCCTATCTCGACGCGAACTACTCCTTCCACGAGGCGATCGTGGCCCTCTCGCGCAATCCGCTTCTCACCGAGGCCTTCTCGTCGCTGTCGATCAAGAATGTGATGACCCGCAGCTTCGGAGTGACCGCACAGTCGTCGGCGATCTTCCTGACCGTTCAGCGAGATCTCATGGAGGCGCTGGAGAGGGCTGACGCCGATGCGGCCCGCAACGCTGCGCGGCGGTATTGCGAACTGGCCAAGGCGCGCGCACGCCAGCTGCTGACCCTCACGGGCGGGAAGGTCTGATTCGACTAGACACTGAGGCGGCGGTACCGCTGCAGCCGGCGGATCCCGGCGGTCGATGCCGACCCCTCGCGCGGGCGGATCGCGGCGTCCACGCGGGCACGGACCTCGTCGCTGTCGAAGCCGGTGCCGATGGCGACCAGGCCGTTGGTCCGCGCCGCCGCGGGCGCGGCGGCGATGTGCACGGACGGACCGACCACATGCAGGACATAGCGGCGCACCCGGTCGCGGTATCGCACCGCCACCGTCCCTTTGATGCGGTAGACCCCGGCCGGCGGGGCCTCCGCGAGATCGAGCAGCACCTCCGGGTCGACGCAGCCGTCGCTGGTCGAGGTGATCGACACCGCGTCCACGTGATGGTGGTGTGCCCCGTCGTCGATCAACAGCTCGCGCAGCGACAGCTGCCCCGAACCGTCGTCGGCCTCGGCGACGTCGTAGAGCAACTGGGGATCGACCCGGCCGCCGACGGTCGCCACGATGTGGGCGTCGGGATTGGATTCACGGATCCGCGCCTCGATCCGCTCGAGTTCCGCCGCCCTGCTGTGCTCGGGCAGCTGGTCGAGTTTGTTGACCACGACCAGCGACGCCGCGGCGTAGCGCGCCGGCGGCGGCCCGCCGCAATCCACCGTCTCGAAATGGCGTGCGGCGTCGATGACGTCGACGACACCGCCCGGACGCACCCGTTCGGCACCGCTGAACCGGATGATCCGGGATATCGCGACCGGCTCGGCCAGCCCGCTGGCCTCGACGATGATGGCGTCCAGGCCCAGCCGCGGATCGGCCAGTTTCTCCAAAGCGGCGTCGAGGCCACCCTCGTCGGGCAGACAGCAGATACAACCGCCCGCGATCGAGGCGGGCTCGTCGATCTGCCCGGTGACCAGGGCGGCGTCGACGTTGAGTTCGCCGAAGTCGTTGATGACCACGCCGATGCGGGCGTCCGGCGTACGGAGCACGTGGTTGAGCAGGCTCGTCTTTCCGGCACCCAGATAGCCGGTCAGCGCGATGACCGGAATGGATTCCACCGCAGTCCTTTCCACCGGTCCAGCAGTGTAGGCCGACCGGTGTCAGCGGGTGCGGGGCCCTGGCGGACCAGCCGGCACCACACCCCGAAGTGGTCGGACGGGAAGACCCGCGGCAGATCCGGCGAGATCGGTTCGGTGCCCAGCAGCTCGACGTCCGATGCAGCCCACCGCTCGGCCTTGATCAAGACTCGATCGAATCGCACCTGCCTGCGCTTGGGTTTGCTGTCCCAGCGCATCAGGTTGATGTCGGTGTCCTCGGTGTAGCCGGCGTCTCCGGGACGCAGCGTCGGCCACACGTCGCGATACGGCGCGGTGATCCGGTCATTCTCCCTGTCGCGCATGTTGAAGTCGCCGAGTACGACGGCGTCACCGGCCCGGCGCAGGGAGCCGAAGATGCGGCGCAGCTGGCGGACCCGCAGGCGCGCCGAGCGCTTACCGCTGTCCAGATGGATGTTGCACACCACCAGCTCGCCGCCACCGGCGGCGCAGCGGGCCTGCAGGAACCCTCGGGACAGGCGGGTGGGAAGCCGGGTGTAGGTGACGTCGGTCAGCGGCAGCCGCGACAGCAGTGCCATCCCGTAGGTCCCGACGTCGTCGCCGACGACAGCGGCACGGTGGTAGTGCTGGGCGATCCATTCCTGGGAGGTGAAGATGTCCAGTGCGGCGGGGGTGACCTCCTGCAGGGCCACCACGTCGGGCATCCGCAGCGACAGCAGATCCGCGATCGCCCGGAACCGCTGTTCGGCGTGGTAGTCGCTGAACCAGATGTTGAACGTCGCGAGCGTCAGCTGATCGCGTCCGACGGGGACGGCCTCGCCCCCGCCGGGCCGGCCGGGCCGGCCGACCGGCACGGTCCTTCGTCTTCTTCTCATCCGGTGTCATGGTGCCCGGTCGGAGGCCGTCAGAGCGGACCCCCGCCGCTCGGCGTCGGGATTGCCGGTGAACAGGCCCGAATCCGCCCGCGATCCGCGGCTCGACGCGCCTGCGGTGTGCAGGTGGGTTGCCGGATCGGTCTGGTGGTCGATGCGGCGCCGCGGCAGGGCCCCGGGGTTGGTGCGCTGCAGCCACTCGACCATGCCCTCGCGGACGTCGCACCGCAGGTCGAACAGCGCGCCGGCGTTGGAGGCGCTGACCAGCATCCGCACCCGGACGTACCCGTCGACGGCGTCGGTCACCTGGAGCACTCCGACGCGGTGGTCCCACAGCGGATTGTCCTGCAGTAGCCGATCCAGTTCGGCGCGCATGTCGTCGAACGGCACGGTGAAGTCGACGTCGAGTTCGGCGGTGCCGAGCAGTTCGGTGGCGTTACGGGTCCAGTTCTGGAACGGCGTGGTGGTGAAGTAGGTGCACGGCAGCACGAGCCGCCGCTCGTCCCACAGATGAACGACGACGTAGGTCAGCGTGATCTCCTCGATGCGGCCCCACTCCTCCTCGAGCACCACGACATCGCCGACGCGGATCGCGTCGGAGAACGCGATCTGGATGCCGGCGAACACCGAACCCAGTGAGGTCTGGGCAGCCAGCCCCGCGACCACCGACAGCACACCGGCCGACGCGAACAGTGTCTTGCCGATGTCACTGAACGCCGGGAACGTCATCAGGGCCGCCGCGCCACCGAGCACCACCACGACCGCGATCACGAGACGGCGCAGCGTGGTCACCTGGGTGCGGATCTTGCGGCGGTGCCGGTCGGCGTCGGTCAGGCCGGTGTCGCCGCCGGCGAAGCGCTTGATCACCTGACGCTCGGCCACCAGCACGAAACTGGCGATCAGCCAGGTGATGGTGGCGATGAGCACGATGACGAGAGTGTGGTCCAGCCAGCCCCGCCAGCTCGACTGGGCGTCGGAGGCGCGGCGCAACGCGGCCGTCGCGGCGATCACCATCAGGGTCGCGCGCACCGGGCTGCGGCTGACCTGGGCGACGTCGGACACCACCGCGGACTTGCGGCCGACCCGTTGCACCGCCCAGGTGATCACCAGGCCCACGGCGTACGCGACGCCGACGGCACCGGCCACCCAGGCGGCGGTGACGGCGACGTGGGTGGCGGATTCGAGCTCGAGCGTTTCCGGCATGAAGCTGTCTGCTCCTTGATCGGGGGCGGACGGATCGCGGTGTCGGCGGTGACAGTCAGGCGACCCAGCACAGCCTTCCCGCCGCGGCATCGCGGCCAAACCGCCGAAAACCGGCTGACCGGAATTGAGAGTCAGTTCACACCAAGGGTTCCGGCGGCGTGCGGTGCGCACGCCAGCGCCGATAGCCGCGGCGCGCGGCGAAGGCCCCGATCACCGCGGTCACACACCACACCGCGATCGCGGTGAACATCAGCGGTGACGACGGATCGCCGACCGACGCCCCGAGCGCGGTGTAGACGAACGCGCGCGGCAGCGATCCGATCAGCGCACCGATCACCATCTGCCACAACGGAACTCCGAAGGCGCCGAACGCATAGGAGGCGAGTGCGTCGGAGATTCCGGGGATGAACCGCTGTCCGACGACCGCCCACAGCCCGCCCCGGTCGATCAGCGCGTCGATGCGGTCGGCCCGGGCCGGTCCGAGCAGCTCTCGGGCACTGTCCCGGCCTGCGCGCCGGCCGACCACACCGGCAACGGCCGCGGTCCCGACCGTGGCGGCAAGGGTCACCACGGTGCCCAGAACCGGCCCGAACAGCACCCCGCTGCCCGCCGCGAGGATCGGTCCGGGTACGAACAGCGCGCCGAGCAGCGCGGACGCCACCACATACGTCAGGGGCGCGGCCGGGCCGGTGGCCGCGACGGTGGCGCGGACGTCGTCCACATCGACCGCGCGCGCGATGGTGAACAGGTAGAACAGGGCGGCCAGGAACGCCAGGAACACAGCGAGCTGCAGCAGGTGGCGCCGCCGGTCGGGAGGCGCCGGGGCGTCATCGGACCGCACTGAGTCAGACATGGTGACCCGATCCTGCCGCACCAGGCGGTTGTGTTCTGACCTGGCGGTCCTGCGGCGGTGCATTCGCCGACGGCGGTGCGTGGCGCGTGCCAGAATCCGGCCCATCCGAGACGTTCGTTGCGACGAATCACCTGTCGACGAATCGTGTCGGTGAGGAAAGGCGAGGCGACAACATGACCATCGAGCGTCCCGGAGAGCTCGACCGCCTGGCTTCGACGTCGGCGGCGATCAGGTCGCTGTATGACGTGTTCGCCGCCGAGGAGCCGCTCGACGCGGTGCTCAACCGGGTGGCCCAGGCCGCGGCCCGGGCCATCCCGGATGCGGACGGCGTCTCGCTGACCGTCCTCGACGACCACGACCACGACCACGGCGCGCGTACCGTCGCGTGGACCGATGAGCGCTCACTCGACCTGGACGCCGCGCAGTACGCCGACGGGGCGGGTCCGTGTCTGGAGTCCGCCAACAGCCGGAAACCGGTGCGGGTGGACCTGGCGGCCAGCTCGGCGGAACTGGAGCAACGGTGGCCCAGCTTCCTGTCCGCAGCCCGTCGCGACGGCGTGTCGGCGACCCTGTCGGTGCCGCTGCTGGTCGGCGCACCGGGGTCGGACACCGAGCTGGTCGGCTCGCTGAACGCCTACAGCTTCGCCGCAGGCGCATTCGACCCGTTCGACGAAGAACTCATGCGGCTCTACACCGTCACCGCAGGTGCAGCGATCGCCAATGCCCGGCGCTGGCAGCAGACGCGTGATACGACGCAGAATCTGCAGCGCGCGCTCACCTCACGGGCCGTGATCGACCAGGCCAAGGGCGCGCTACAGGCGATCCACGGCTGCACCGCCGACGAGGCGTTCGATCGCCTGGTCAAGAAGTCGCAGGCCACGAACATCAAACTGCACACGGTGGCCGAGCAACTCCTGGAATCCCTGCAGATCCGGGGATGAGACCGAGTCGGTGACGCTATAGCCAAGCGCACCCAACAGGATTAGGCTGAGTGCATCCGAGTAGGGGTTGAAACCAGAGCCTCGCTAGCACATGACCCGTCAGAACCTGTGACGGTCGAGGCATCGAGGCCAACGTGAGAAGTTTCCCCACCTATCCGGCGTCCATCCCCATTCCCGACGTCGCGATCCGTGAGATTCGCCGCGATGCGGCGTTGATCCTGGAGGTCACCGGCACCGTCGACATGGTGACCGGGCCCAAGTTCCACGCGGCCGTCCGGTCGGCGCTGGCGGAGCGCCCGCAGATCCTGGTGGTCGATCTGTCCGGCGTCACCTTCCTGGCCGCGGCCGGGCTGCACGTCCTCGACGTCGCCCGCACCGAAGCCGGCGACACCGTCATGTTCGCCGTGGTGGCCGACGGCCCGGCCACCGTGCGGCCGATCGAGATCACCGGCCTGGACGGCATCGTCGATCTGTACACGACCATCGAGGACGTCATCGAGCGGCACGCGGCCTAGCGCGCCTGATCGACCCGGTTCGCCTCGGCGCGGGCGTTCAATCGCTCCCGCTGCGGTATCACCACGTACTTCGGGTCCTTGGTCGATGCGACGCCCGCCTCGAACACCCCGAAGCGCTGCAACGCGCTTCCGGCGAGCAGCGCGGCGCCCGATGCGGCGACCGCCCAGCGCCGCCGGCCCGCCATCGCGGCGCCGACCGCGCCCGTGACGGTCAGGATCTCCGACGCCTGCCGCAGCCGGTGCGGTCGGCCCGTGGTGTACGCCTCGCCGACCAGACCGAGCCGGTGCTCCATGGTCCGCGACGCCACCACCTCCAGCGCGGCGCCCGTCACCGCCATCCGGCGCGCCGGACCCGACTCGCTCACCGGCGCCAGCAGCATGCCCAGACCGGCGCCGCTCGCCGCGGCGGATCCGGTGAAGATGAACGGTAGATACGGATGCGCCTCGCGCCATGCGGGAACCGCGGTGTGCGACAACAGGACTGCGGTGTAGGACGCGACCCCCGGCGCCACCGCGGCCGCCTCGATGCCGGCGGGTCGCGCCAGCCACCCGATCAGTCGGCCGAGCCGCGTTCCCCGTAGCCGCGCGGGCATCAACTCGGCCGCCGCGGCCAGACCCGCACCGGGTCCGTATCCGCCGAGCAGCCACGTCCCCATACTCATGGGTGAACTGGGCTTGGCGACGCGCAGCATGTGGTGAAAGCGCTCCGGCCTGCCGAGATCGCCGATCAGGAAGTACATGCTCGCGAGCAGGCTGACCAGCGCGCCCACCCGCGACACCCGGCGCAGCTGCGGCCGTCCGGTCAGATCCGCGCCGGCGGCGAGCAGCGCCGAACCCGCCGACAACCCGCCGCTGAACAGATACGCCGCGATCATCCAGTTCCATACGGGTGTCTTGAGGATCTGGCGCCCGTAGTAGGACCGGAACTCGGCCCGCGGAACCGCGACCTGCTCGCGCGGCATCAGCTCCTCCCGAGGAACGCCGACACCGCGACGCCGACGAGCGCCGAGGCCGCCATGCCCGCGTAGCGCCACATGGCGCCCGCATCCCGCGTCGGCACCACGGGATCGGGCGGCAGGCCGTACACCTCGGGCTCGTCGAGGAGCAGGAAGAACGCGCCGTCACCGCCGACGCCGTCATCGGGGTCGTGCCCGTAGAGCCGCGCCTCGGTGATACCGCGTTCGTGCAGCGCCTCCACCCGCGCAGCGGCCCGCTCGCGCAGTTCGTCGAGGACGCCGAACTGGATGGAGTCGGTCGGGCAGGCCTTGGCGCAGGCGGGTTCGAGCCCGTCGTGCAGCCGGTCGTAGCACAGGGTGCACTTCCAGGCCCGGCCGTCGCCTTCGCGTCGCTCGATCACTCCGTACGGGCAGCCGGAGACGCAGTATCCGCAGCCGTTGCAGATGTCCTGCTGCACAACGACTGTCGAGAACTCGGTACGGAACAGCGCACCGGTCGGACAGACGTCGAGGCATCCGGCGTGCGTGCAGTGCTTGCAGACATCCGAGGCCATCAGCCACCGGAAGTCCTGCCGGGTCTCCGGTGCCATCGCATCGCCGGGGCGTTCGAAACCGGGCATGCCCAGGTCCTCGGGTTCCGCGCGCGGCTGCTCGATGAACGCGACGTGCCGCCACGAATTCGCGCCGAGCTCACCGGTGTTGTCGAACGACAAACCGAGCAGATTGAACCCGGCCCCGGCTCGTGCATCGGGCACCTCGTTCCACTCCTTGCAGGCGACCTCGCATGCCTTGCAGCCGATGCACACCGACGTGTCGGTGAAGAACCCCACCCGCTGGGGGTGGTCCCGATACCCGGCGTCGGCCGCCGGGTCGGGCAGCGGCCCGTGAAAGCTGTTGCCGCTCATCATTTCTCCTCGGTGTGGTCGTGAGACGGCTGCGTCGTGTCGAGGTCGGTGCCGGTGTGCGGGGTGATGCCCGCGCGTTCCCGGTAGCCCCGAAGGTACTCCAGCAGCTGCGGGCCGCGCGGCCGCCGGCCGGGCACGATGTCGCACGTCGCGACCTTGCTCTCCTGGATGAAGACGTTCGGATCGACCACCACGCCCAGCAGATCGTTGACCACGTCGCCGTCGATCAGCCCGGCGTTGCCCCAGTGATACGGCATCCACACCTGGTGGACCACCCGGTTCTCGATGCGCAGCGGCCGCATCCGGTCGGTGACGAACACCCGTGCGTCGACGGCCGCCCGGCTGGTCACCACGTGCGCCCAGTCCATGTGGGTCAGGCCGCGCTCGGCAGCCAACTCCGGCGACACCTCGACGAACAATCCGGGCTGCAATTCGGCCAGGTACGGCAACTGCCGGCTCATCCCGCCTGCGGTGTGGTGCTCGGTCAGCCGCGCTGCGGTGAACACGAACGGGAACACCTCCCCGTGCGCGTCCGGCCACGACGGGTTCGACGGATTGTCCGCTCGCCCATAAACTTTGCGCGCCGGATTGCCCTGTTGGGTGTACATCGGGTTGCGCACCGGCGACTCGTGCGGTTCATAGTGGGTGGGCAGCGGACCGTCGGCCACCCCGTTCGGCGCGAACAGCCAGGCCTTGCCGTCGGCCTGCATCACGAACGGATCGTCACCGCGCAGCGCCTCGACCCCCACCGCACCCGGCTCCGGGCGGTAGTCCGGCGGCTTGGTCTTCTCGAAGTCCGGAATGTCGTAGCCCGTCCACTCACCGTTGGCTCCCTTTTCCGGGTCCCACCAGACCAGCTTCTTGCGCTCACTCCACGGCCGGCCCTGGGGATCGGCCGAGGCGCGGTTGTAGAGCACGCGGCGGTTCAGCGGCCAGGTCCAGCCCCATTCGTTGTCATAGGGCCCCTGCTCGGTGTGCGGTTTGCGCCGCGCGGCCTGGTTGATTTCGTCGGCGTACACCCCGCTGTAGATCCAGCAGCCGCAGGCGGTCGACCCGTCGGCCTTGAGCTCCATGTAGCTGTCGACGGCCCGGCCGGTGGTCAGATCGACGCCGTTGATGCGGCGCAGGACGTCCTCGCCGGAGGGTTCGTCGCCGTGCAGTTCGTAATCCCACCACAGGTCCAGCAGCGGACGATCCCGCGGATCGGTTGAACCGGAGAGCTTTTCGCGCAGCTTGCGTCCGAGGTGGTAGAAGAACCACAGCTCCGAACGCGCGTCGCCAGGCGGTTCGACCGCCTGCTCCCGCCACTGCAGCATCCGTTGCGTCTGGGTGAACGTGCCCGACTTCTCCACATGGGAGGCGGCCGGGAAGAAGAACACCTCGGTGCGACAGGACTCCGGGCTGATCTCACCCGTCTCGATCTCCGGCCCGTCCTTCCAGAACGTGGCGCTCTCGATCATCACCAGGTCGCGGACGACGAGCCAATCCAGATTCGCCATGCCGAGGCGCTGCAGCCGCCCGTGCGCCGAACCGACGGCAGGATTCTGGCCGAGCAGGAAGTATCCGGACACCTTGCCGTCGACCATGTCCATGACAGTCCGGTAGGTGCCGTGGTCGCCGTTGATGCGCGGCAGGTAGTCGAAGCAGAAGTCGTTGTCGGCCGTCGCGTGCTCGCCCCAGTACTCCTTGAGCAGCGACACCATGTAGGTATCGGCGTTGTGCCAGAAGCCCTTCTGGTTGCGGCTGATGATGTCGTCGAGGTAGTCCGCGAGCGTCTCGTGACCGGCCTTGGGCATGGCCAGGTAGCCCGGCAGCAGGTTGAACAGCGTCGGGACGTCGGTCGAGCCCTGGATGCTGGCGTGCCCGCGCAGCGCGAACACTCCACCACCCGGGCGGCCGATGTTGCCCAGCAGCAACTGGATGATCGCGCCGGCGCGAATGTACTGCGCGCCCATGGTGTGCTGGGTCCAGCCGACGCTGTACACCAGCGCGGCCGTCTTGTCGCGCCCCGACGCCTCGGTCCACTTGCGCGCCACCTCGAGGAACTGCTCGGCGGGCACACCGCACACCCGCTCCACCATCTCCGGGGTGTATCGGGCGTAGTGCCGCTTGAGGATCTGGTAGACGCATCGGGGGTGCTGCAGCGTCGGGTCGTTGGGGATGTCGCCCGCACCGCCCTCGATCGGCGGGCCGCCCGACCCGGACTGGTCGGCCGCGCTGCGCTCCTTGGCACCCGCGCCGCCGTCCTCCTGATCGGTGTTCTCGTACTGCCACGTCGACGGGTCATACGAGGCGGAGTCGTCGTCGTAGCCGGAGAACAGCCCGTCGAGATCCTCTGCATCGCAGAAGCGTTCGTCGACCAGGAACGGCGCGTTGGTGTAGTTGACGACGTACTCGCGGAAGTCGAGTTCGTTGGACAGGATGTAGTTGATCAGCCCGCCGAGGAATGCGATGTCACTGCCGGCCCGCAGCGGCACGTGCCGGTCGGCCAGAGCGCTGGTGCGGGTGAACCGTGGGTCGATGTGGAACACCTGCGTGCCGCGGGACTTGGCCTCCATCACCCACTGGAAACCGACCGGATGAGCCTCGGCCATGTTCGACCCCATGATGACGATGAAGTCGGAGTTGACGAGATCCTGCTGGTAGTCCGTCGCCCCGCCGCGACCGAAGGAGGCTCCCAGACCGGGAACCGTGGCGCTGTGTCAAATACGCGCCTGGTTCTCGATCTGCAGCGCGCCCAACGCGGTGAAGAGCTTCTTGATCAGGTAGTTCTCTTCGTTGTCGAGCGTCGCGCCGCCCAGGCTCGCGATGCCCATGGTGCGGCGCAGGGTGTTGCGGTCGGAGTCGAAATCCTGCCAGCCCTTCGCCCTGGCATCGACGACGCGGTCGACGATCATGTCCATGGCGGTGTCGAGGTCGAGTTCCTGCCACTCCGTCGCGTAGGGCGCGCGGTAGCGGACCGTGGTCTCGCGCTGCGGACCGGTCACGAGCTGCTTGCTGGCCGAACCCTTCGGGCACAGGCGGCCGCGTGAGATCGGGCTGTCCGGGTTGCCCTCGATCTGGGTGACCTTGCCGTCTTTGACGTAGACCTTCTGCGCGCAACCGACCGCGCAGAACGGGCAGACGGAGTGGGCGACGCTGTCGGCGGCCGCGGTGCGCGGCGTCAGCTCCAGGGAGCGGCGAGACTGTGCGGCCTTGCCCCGGCCCAGCGGGTCGTCGCCGGTGAGCTGGCGGTACACCGGCCAGGACTCGAACATGTCCCTGATCCCCATGCGCGTCCTCCTACCCGGCTCGGAATCCATCAAACCACTACGCGGGTGCCGTTGTCGGCGCGCCGGGTGACGCGCCGCGCGTCGAGCAGTTCCAGCAGCGGGACGGCGACGCGCCGGGTGGTGTCCAGGGCGCGTTTGGCCTCGGCGACCGTGAAGGGTTGCCCGATGGCGGCGAGGATGGCGGCGGCCGCGTCGAGGACATCGGGCCCGAGGACGACGCCGGCGGCGATGCGGGTGAGCCGGCCTGCGCGCACCGCGGCCGCGAGTTCCTTCTGGCCCAGCCCCAGGCGGGCGAGTTCGTCGGCTTCCGGCGCCCGAAACGGTGCGGCGGCCAAGAGCTTCTCGACTTCGCGCACCGCCTCGTCGATCCGCGGCGGCAAGCCTGATCCCGGGGTGCGGACGAGTCCCTCGGCCAGCTCGAGTCCGGTGGCGTCGAGCAGCGGCGCGATCAGCTCGGGGGTGGGCAGATCGAGCCGGCGGCGCAGTGCCTCGGCCGGCATTCCCGCTGCGATGTCGTGTTCGGCGGCCCAGCGCCGCACCACGTCGGCTGCGGCGGTGCGCTGGGCGGCCCACCACTGGGGATCGACCACCCAGTCGCCGATCCGGTGCCCGACCTCCGGCAGACCCATGGCGTGCAGCTCGGTGCGTCGAGCGCAGACCGGGGGGCGGGCCCGCCCGGCGGCCAGCTCCTCGGCACGGGCCCTGGCTGCGCCGCGCCTGCGCAGCGCAGGTGGCCGGACGTCCAGTACCTCGACTCCGGCGGCGATCCGGTGTGCGCCCGGATCGCGCAGCACACCGATGTCGCCGACCCGCAGCGGCAGCGGCCGGGTCAGCCGCAGCCGGGCGGCCGCGTCGCCCAGCGGGCGCACCGTCACCGGGATGGCGGCCGAGCCGATGTGCAGGACGAGTTCGCGGTGCATGTCCTCCGGCTCGGCCAGCGCCACGTCCACCTCGCCCGTCGCCAGCCACGCATCCGGGGTGCACAGCGCGTCGCCGCGCTCGATCTGCCGATGGTCGACACCGCGCAGGTTCACGGCGACCCGCGCGACGGCGCTCACCTGGGTGCGGTCGCGGCCGAGGGCCTGCAGCCCGCGGATGCCGACGCGGCGCCCGCGGTGGGTGAGCTCGTCGCCCACCCGCAGGGTTCCGGCGGCCAACGTACCGGTGACCACGGTCCCGGCCCCGCGCACGGTGAACGAGCGGTCGACCCACAGCCGCACGTCGGCGGCGTGGTCGGGGGGCGGCAGCCCGTCTACCAGGGCGATCAGTCCGGCGCGGACGGCGTCGAGGTCGGCGCCGAGGACGATCGGCGCCTCCGGAAGCCGCTCGCGGATCTGCGCCACCGCCCGAGCGGGGTCGGCCAGATCGGACTTGCTGACCACCACCAGGACGTCGCCGACCCCCAGTGCGCGCAGTGCGGTGAGGTGTTCGTCGGACTGCGGCATCCAGCCCTCGGTCGCAGCGACGACGAACACGACCGGGCTTCTTCGGGGCATCGGCCCGCATCCGGCGAGCATGGTGGCGACGAACCGTTCATGGCCCGGCACGTCCACGAACGCGACCTCGCGCCCGTCGAGCTCGGTCCAGGCGAACCCGAGTTCGATGGTCAGCCCGCGGCGCTGCTCCTCGGCGAGGCGGTCGGGCCACATCCCGGTGAGCCGGTGCACGAGCGTCGACTTGCCGTGGTCGACATGCCCGGCCGTCGCTACGACGTACATGCGCGGACCGCCGCTGCGAGCGGCTCGTCCTCCTCGGGTGCCACCGTGCGCAGATCCAGCAGGCAGCGGCCGTCCTCGACGCGGCCGACCACCGCCGGTGTTCCGGTGCGCAGCGCGACGGCATACGGCTCGGGCAGGCTCAGCCCGGCGCTGGGCAGTTCCACCTCCGGGGCGCCACCGCCACCGACCGCCGCCACACAGTCCACGGCCTGCGCCTCGGGCAGCCGGTCGGCCAGGCGCCGTGCGCGGGCCCTGAGGTCGGCGAGATCGGCGGTCAGTGCCCGCTCGACGGGCGCCGGCGGTCCGACCAGGGTGGCTTCCAGGGCGGCCAGGGTCAGCTTGTCCACGCGCAGTGCCCGCGCGGCCGGATGCCTGCGCAGCCGTTCGACCAGTTGGGCGCCGCCGAGCAGCAGGCCCGCCTGCGGGCCGCCGAGCAGCTTGTCTCCGCTCGCGGTGACCAGGTCGGCGCCGCGGCGCAGCGCGGTGGTGGCGTCGGGCTCGTCGGGCAGCACCGGGTGCGGGGACAGCAGCCCCGAACCGATGTCGACGACCAACGGGGTGTCGAGGCCGGCGAGGTCGGCGACGGCGACGCTGGAGGTGAATCCGCTGACGTGATAGTTCGACGGGTGGACCTTGAGGACGAAGCCGGTGTCGGGGCCGATCGCGGCGGCGTAGTCGCGCAGATGGGTGCGGTTGGTGGTGCCGACCTCCCGGATGCGCGACCCGGCGGATTCGAGAAGTTCCGGGAGACGGAACCCGTCGCCGATCTCGATGAGCTCACCGCGGCTGACGACGATCTCGCGGCCGGGGGCCAGGGTCAGCGCGGTGAGCAGCAGCGCCGCGGCGTTGTTGTTGACCACGTGCACCCCGCCTGCGGTGGGGACCGCCGCGGCCAGTGCGGCCATGGCGCCGCGGCCGCGCCGGGCCCGCCGGCCCGTTGGCAGGTCGAACTCGACGTCGGTGGCGCCGCTTGCGGTCGTCATCGCCGCGATGGCGGCCTGGGACAGCGGGGCCCTGCCGAGGTTGGTGTGGACCACGACCCCGGTGGCGTTGATGACCGGTTTGAGGCTGGCGGCGCCGGCGGGCAGCGCGGCGACGGCGTGGTCGGCGACGTCCTCGGGGGCGATCTCGCCGTCGCGGGCCTGCTGCTGGACGCCGGCGATCACGGTCTTGACCAGTGTCCGGCCCAGCGTGCGCTCCGCCGCGACCAGGCGCGGGTCGGCGAGCAGGGCGTCGGTGCGGGGTATCCGGCGGCGGGGATCACTCATGGCGGGCCACGACGCCATCATGACAGCGTCGAGGGGTACACCGAGGGTGTGCTGACGTCAGTGGGCCACGGCAGGTTGGAGCGTGCGCAGTTGGCTGGGCTGCTGCAGGGGGCGGGCATCGAGGCGCTCGTGGACATCCGGCGCTTCCCGAACAGCAGGCACAACCCCGACGTGGAGTCGACGGCGATGGCGGCCTGGCTTGCGGAGGAGGGAATGACCTACCGGTGGGATCCCCGGCTGGGCGGCCGTCGCAGCCTGCCGTCCGGGGTACCGCCCGAGGACTCCTGGTGGCGCGTCCCGCAGTTCGCGGCCTACGCGGCCTACACCCGCACCGGCGAATTCGCCGACGGGTTCGGTGAGCTGGTCGAGCAGTCGCGGCGACAGCGGACCGCGATGATGTGCAGCGAGGCGGTGTGGTGGCGCTGCCATCGGCGCATCGTGGCCGACGTGGCCGTGGTGACCTCCGCGGCCGAGGTCCGTCACCTCATGCACGACGGCCGGCTGGCGGCGCACCCGGAGCCCGTCGGGGCCGTGCTGCGACCGGACGGTTGCGTGGTGTGGCCGGCTCAGCAGGCCTGACCCGTGGGCGGAGGCGGACGGGAATCGAACCCGCCAGCGACAGCTCCTGCCGCTCAGCGATTTTGAAGATCGCGCCGGTCACCAGACCGAATACGCCTCCCCGGCCCACCAATCCATCATGGCAGGCAGCATGGAGGGTGTGACGACAGGACAGACCTACCGACTGACCCAGTACGCCCACGGCGGCGGATGCGCCTGCAAGATCCCTCCGGGTGAGTTGGAGGACGTGGTCCGCGGCTTGACGGCGGCCGCGCCGGTCGACCCGATCGGTGAACTGCTGGTCGGCCTCGACGACGGCGACGACGCCGCGGCGGTGCGGATCGCGGGCGGGACGGCGCTGATCATGACCACCGACTTCTTCACCCCGGTGGTTGACGACGCGTACGACTGGGGGCGGATCGCGGCGACCAATGCACTGTCCGACGTGTACGCGATGGGCGGTCGCCCGGTGGTGGCGGTCAACCTGCTCGGCTGGCCGCGCGACGTGCTGCCGTTCGAGCTGGCGGCCGAGACCCTGCGCGGGGGCCTCGACGTCTGCAATGCGGCCGGGTGCTACCTGGCCGGCGGGCACAGCGTCGACGACCCCGAGCCGAAGTACGGCCTGGCCGTCACTGGAGTCGCCGACCCGGACCGGCTGCTGCGCAACGACGCCGGCAAACCCGGCACCGCGCTGTCGCTGACCAAACCGCTCGGCGTGGGCGTGCTCAACAGCAGGCACAAGGCCACCGGCGAGCGGTTCGAGCAGGCGATCGCGACGATGACCACGCTCAACGCCGACGCCGCTGCGGCCGCACTGGCCGCGGGGATCGAATGTGCCACCGACGTCACGGGTTTCGGGCTACTCGGTCATCTCTACAAGACCGCTCGGGCCAGCGGGGTCACGGCGGTGATCGACTCGGCGGCGGTGCCCTATCTCGCCGGTGCCCGCGAGGCGCTGGCCGCCGGCCATGTCAGCGGCGGGACCCGGCGCAACCTCGCGTGGGTGGCCCCGCACGCCGACCTCACCGCCGTGAGTGAGGACGAGGCGCTGCTGCTGGCCGATGCCCAGACCTCCGGCGGTCTGCTGCTCGCCGGTGAGATCCCCGGCGCACCCGTCATCGGTGAATTCGTCCCGCGCGGTGAGCATGTGATCGTGGTGCGCTGACGGTCGTGGTCTCTACGATCTGAGCATGATCTCCGCCGTGGGAAGCCTCGCGTCGATCTCCATCGACTGCCCCGATCCCGATCTCCTGGCGCCGTTCTACCGCGATCTGCTGGGGCTCGAAGAGGTGTTCGCCACCCACGACCGCGGGATCGTCTCGCTGGCAGGCGCGGGTCCGATGCTGACGCTGATGCGCGTCGACACCTATGTCGCCCCGTCTTGGCCGGAGGGTCCGCAACGTCAGCAGATGCACCTCGACGTCGCGGTCGACGATCTCGACGCCGCGGTGGCGGGGGCTCTCGCCCTCGGCGCCACCGAAGCCGGGCATCAACCCGCGGCGCAGGCCTGGCGGGTGCTGCTCGACCCCGCCGGCCACCCGTTCTGCCTGAGCACGGTGCGGCCCGACTAGCCCTCGCGCGGGACCACCGAGTTCTCCGCGTCGCGGATCGCGTCGTTGACCCGCCGGTTGTGGATCAGCACGTCGTCCATCACCGCGGTGAACAGGCTGCGGGTCGCCAGCAGCGGGCCGACCCACGCGGGCGCGGTGACACGTGCCGCCCGGCGTTCGACGCCGTCGAGGACGGCTGCCGCGGCCGCCTCGACGGTCATCGGACGGGTGATGAAGTCCGGCGCGACGTCGCGGATCGCCGCGGCCTGCTCGTCGGCGAAGGCGTCGGCGGCCAGATCGGTGTCGATGAAACCGAGGTAGGCGATTCCCGCGGTGACGCCGTGCTGGGCGAGTTCCACCCGCAGGGTGCGTGACAGCTGTTCGACGCCGGCCTTGCTGACCGCGTACGGCGCGGCGAGCACACCGTTGAAGAAGGCGTAGATCGATCCGACCAGCGCGATGTGTCCTCGCCGTTCGATGACCGCAGACATCGTGGCGCGCACGGTGCGCCACTGGCCCAGCAGATCCACCTCGACGGTGTGCTCGAAGGCGTCGGGGTCGATGGTGCCGACGGTGTGCGACGGCGGCGCGATGCCGGCGTTGGCGATCACGACGTCGATGCCGCCGAACCGGGCGACCGCGCCTGCGGCGGCGTGCCGCAGTGCCTCGGCGTCGGTGACGTCGGCCTGGAACGCGGCCGCGCCGTCACCCAGGTCGGCCGCGAGTTCGGTCAGCGGCGGCAACCGGCGACCGACCAGCGCCACCCTGGCGCCACGGGCGTGGGCCTGCCGGGCGATCTCGCAGCCCAGACCGCGGGCGGCGCCGGTGACGAACACGACGCGACCCGTGAGGTCGAGGCGGGGTGGCGCACCGAAGCGGGCGCCGACCACAGGAACGCCCTGTGCCAGCCGCACCGCGGTGCGACCGAGTAAGCGCACGGCGTCGTCGATCATGCAGGCCTCCCGTCGGTGCCCCAGCCTATTGCCGGGCTGCGGGACCGGGATTCCTGGGCTCCGGTCCGCGAAGTCACGAGGGAACCGGCGAACGGGATCAGGGCGTTCACATGCGACGCTGATCTTGATGACAAACGTTTGCTCGGTGGCTCATCGGACCCCAGTGCCCGGGGGGAAGTTGCTGTGGGCCCGCGTGGCCGATTCCGGAACCTGAGGCGCCAGCGAAGGCAAATCAAGAAGCGGTTCCACGTTGCGCACCGAGGCGGTCGGCGACGAGGCGGCCACGGCGGTCAACGAGACCCGCACCGGCCTGCGGAGCACCTCTGGCGTCGACCGGGACGGCTCGGACGGCAAGGACGGCAAGGACGCAGGCGCCGAATAGGAGACGCTCCGTCGCACCAGTCGGCGTACGGTCATCCGATGACCCAGACCGACACCGGTGTCGTGATGCGGGCGCGCGACATGTGCGAGCTCGTCCGGAACAACGCGGGCGAATCCGAACGACTGCGCACACTTGCCCCGGCGATCGTCGAGCAGATGTGGGCCGGTGGCCTGATGTCGTCGTTCAACCCCGCCCCGGCCGGCGGTATGGAACCGAGCTTCGCCGAGATGATCGAGACCTGGATCGAGATGGCGTGGCAGGACGGCTCATTCGGCTGGATCGGCATCGCCAACCTGCCGTCGTCGTTCGCCGCGGCGAGCTATCTGCCCGACGACGGGTTCGCCGAGGTGTTCACCGCCAATGACAACCGGGTCACCATGGGCGGGCAGTTCTTCCCGAACGGGCAGGGCGTGACGGTCGACGGCGGCTACCGGCTCACCGGCTCATGGAGCTTCGGTTCCGGCACCGGGCACGCGCAGTACGTGGCGGCCGGATTCCTTCCGCTCGACGACGGCGAGATGCGCTGGGTCAGTGAGGGCGTGCCGGATATGCAGGTGGCGATCCTGCCGCGAAGCGACGTCACATTCACCGACGGCTGGCATGTCCAGGGCCTCAAGGGAACCGGCTCCTACGACTACAGCGTCAACGACGTGTACGTGCCCTCGAGCCGCACCTTCCCGCTGTTCGAGCGGGTCCCGCGGCGGGGTTCGTCGCCGGCAACCCGGATGGGGATGATGCCCGTCACCGCCGCGGGGCATGCGTCGTGGGCGCTCGGGGTGGCCAAGAGCATGCTCGACGACGTGCAGGAGTTGGCCGCGACCAAGTTCCGGATGAGCGATATGGCCTCGCTGGCGAGCAGGCCCACGTTCCAGAAGGGCCTGGCCCACCACGTCGCGGCCTGGCGCGCGGCGCGGCTGCTGGTGCTCGACGCGTTCACCACCGCCGAATCCCACGTCGCCGCGGGCGGTGACCTCACCCCGGCGCTGCGTGCCGATATGCGCGTCGCCGCCGTCTACGCCACCGACGTCGCCCGGTCCTGCGCGGAATGGGCGCATCTGGTCGCGGGCACGAGCGCGATTCGGGAGGGCAGCCGCCTCGAACGTGCGTTCCGCGATGTCTACACCGGCACCCAGCACGCGTTCATCAGCGAGAAGGTGGCGATCGACGCCGCGCAGATCTGGCTGGGGATCATCGAGGATCAACCCGGTCTGTGATCAGGACTCGCGGCCGGTGAGCTCGGCGACCATCGCGTCGATGCGTTCCCGGTCGGCCTCGATCGCCGCGGTGGCCGCCGCCGTCGCGTTCTGTAGTGCCTCGTTCAGCCGGGCCTGGACGGTATGGACGCCCAACCGCATCGTGCCCTCGGCGATGTAGACGTCGGTCAGCTGGTGGTGGCCGTCGAGCGTCACCTCCACGGTCCGGGAGGCGTCCGATCCGGTGAACGTGTCGGTGTTCATCTTCTGCAGCTGCGCATCCATGATCGACTGCAACTCGTGGGCCTGCCGCAGAACGGCAGCGACCGCGGGATGCATGTCGTCGGTCACTTGGAATCCTTGCCTTCCTGCGTCCCCTTACGGGGCTGCCGACCGATGATCGCCTCCGTGTAGGGCCGATCCTCGACGTAGAGGTCTTCGTCGGGGGACAGGCCGGGTGTCCGTTTGCGGTCCTGGCCGCCGCCCCGACCGCCCGCCGCACCGCCCATCGGCATGCCGCTCATCCCCATACCGCCGGCGCCCGCACCCGGCGGGCCGCCAGCGGTGCCGCCGCGCGCTGCTGCGGCTGCACCGGGTGCCACCGAATCGGCTCCGACCGCGGGCTGCAGCGGACCGGCGGGGATGCCTCCGGCGCCGGCTCCACCGCCACCCGCGCCGCCACCGGCGCCCCCACCACCGCCACCGGTATCGGCCGCGGCGGGCGTGAGGCCCGGGTCGTCGGGCAGCGGAGGTAGACCCTCCTCGCCGGCACCGGGCATCCCACCGGGTGCTCCGCCACCGGCGGGCGCTCCGCCCCCGGCCGGCGACCCACCGCCGGCCGGTGATCCCCCTCCGCCGGGCGATCCACCGCCGGCCGGTGCGCCGCCCGGGGAACCCGCCGAGGTCGGCGACATCGCGGGTGCCCCGCCCTGCTGACCGAAGTCGGTGGGTGACGGCATGCCCCCCGCCGGTGCGCCGCCCCCGCCTCCTCCGCCGCCGACGGACGAGGGCCCGGCCGGCGCAGCCGAATCGGGTTTGCCCGGCATGGACGGGGTGATGTTCGCGTTTCCGGCGTAGCCCTCGCGCAGGTCGTCGGATTGCTGTTGGAGCTGCTGCATGTCGTTCTGCAACTGCTGGATCACCGGATCGTTGGCCGAGCGCTGCCGGTAGGCGGTCGCCAGTTGCTGCTTCTTGATCATGTACTGGTCGTAGATCGTCTGGTGGGCGGCCCTGGCGGCGAGGTGAGCCTCTCGGATCTTCTGTGCCGAGTCGGCGAGCTCGCGGTAGGCCTTGCTCAGATCCTCCAGCCACGCGTTGAACGTGTTGTGGCGGCTGATGGCGGCGTCGGCCGCCGCACCCTCCCAGTTCGTGGTGATCGGCAGCCCGGAGCGGGCGTCGAGGTGGTCGGCCATGATGCCGAAGTTGACGGCCAGGACCTGCAGGCTGGCGCCGCCGTCGCCCTCGGACAACAACTGCTGGGTGGTCTCCACGTCGCTGTAGGAACCGGGCGCCACCGGTCCGAAAGCCGGATCGTCGGGGACGGCGGGCAGCGGAACCGAATTGTCTGCGATCGCGATCTGGCCGACCGCGGCCGCGCGGTCGGGATTGTCGATCGCGACGCCGTACTGCTCGTCGACCTTCTGGTACGCGTCGGCCGCAGAACGCAGGGAGCCCATGATGTTCGCGTTCTCGGTCTCGGCGTAGGACCAGTACTGGCTCAGCGCCGCGGCGTTCTTGTTCAGGTTCTCGACGGCGGCGATGGTGGCGGTGAGGCGGTCGGGCCGCTGCGCCTCGGACTGCAGCTTCACGAAGGGGAACGTCATCGAATCAGCCTGGGTCCGCAGCGTCTGCGGATCCACCCGTTGCTCGTGCATGCGCTAGCGTCCCTCCCCGCGAGCCGCCCCCGGCTTGTCGTGACACGGCCTGTCGTGACTCATTGTTCCAGCGCCATCTGGTAGCGGCTCTCCTCACGCGGATTGATGAGGTTGATGGGCAGCTGGCGGTGGCGCGGCGTGTCGATGAAGTTGTGGCGCAGGATGACCCGGCTGACCCCGGGATGCGGCCCGAGGTAGGTGGTGGCCTCGCCTCCATGGCCGGGCCAGGACACCTTCGCGACATCACCGATGCGGCCGTTGACGAAGCCCGCGAACTCCGTGAACCGTGGGCCGAGGGTGACGACGGCACCCGCGGCCGCCGACCGCACCACGAACTGCGTGAACAACCGTGCGTCGCCGAGGTTGATGCTGACGTCGATGTCGTCGAACGGCATGTACACCGGATAGCGGTCGGCCGTCTCGCCGACGAGGACACCCGCCGACCCGATCGGCAGTTCGTAATGCCTGTCCGTCACCGGGCTGATGCCCTGCAGGGCTGCTCGCTGACCCCCGAACAGACACGAGAAGCCGCGTGGGGTCGTCGGATTCGCCAGCGTGGTCAGCAACACGGTGGTGGTGGGGGCGCTGCCCGGGCGGATGCGCATTCGCGTGATGGTGTGGTCGGCGCGCGCCGACCACCACACGTCGGGCCCGCCGGGCGCGCTGTAGGCGGCGGTGAATGTGCTGCGGCCCTTGATCGTCGACCATGTCTCGCGTTCGAAGCTGACCTCCGTCGCGCGGTCGAAGTCGTCGAAGCTGCGGCAGCAGCGGGCGTCGATGCCGTTGCTGGCCAACTGGTCTGCAATGCGCGTGGTGGAGGCGACCAGATAGCGGGCCAGGCCGGCGACGCCGGATTCGCGCCGCTGCGCCGTCTTGCGCGTGCGCTCGGGATCGGCGCGCAGCACGATCCATGTCCGCCTGTTGGCCGGCGCCGGATACGGGCCGACGACCTGTTCGTACAGCGCGACGAGGCTGGCGGGGGCGGTCTTTCCGACGCGGTAGCCGGCGGCGACGACGTCGGCTTCGAGGTCGGGGCAGTGCGCCGCGATGAGCTCCTCGACCAGGGCGGTGTCGAGCACGTCGTCGGTGAGCGCCTGGCCGTTGACCACCACCGTCGGAGTGAACGGCCGCGGCACCAGTTCGATCGCCGAGACGAGGTGGTCGCCCTGCCAGCGCACGGCCACGTGGTCGCCGGGCAGCACGGTCGCACCCACCGCGGGTTCCGACGGCGCGGCGGGAAGGTTGCGGTGGCGCCGTCGCCAGGAGAACAGGACGGTGATCCAGCCGGTGAGCCGCCGGCCGCGCAGCGTCACCACGGCGATGAGCGCGATGACGACCGAGATGCCGACGCCCACCCACAGCTGATCGTTGGGGATGCACACCGCAAGACAGGCCGGGATCAGCACGGCCGCCCAGATGAGGTGGCCGGTGGTGAAGCGCAGCCCGAACTGGCGCAACAGCGTCGTCATCGGCGCCTCAGCGCCCGGCGGGTCAGCGCACCGATCCCCAGGATCAGCGTCAGCCCGACGGCGATCACCACGACCATCGTGATGGGACCCCGGTCCGGCGGCGGGATGTACACCGGCGGGGGGATCTCCTTGACGCGGTAGGGCACGGTCGCGGGGCCCTCGGGCACGTCCCACGTCAGCGCCGCGACCGGATCGATGACGCCCGCGCCCACGTAGTTGTCGACGCCGCCGCCGGGATGCCGGGCCGTCGCGGTGATGCGGTTCATGATCTGGGCGGGGGACAGGGCCGGGAAACGTTCCTTGAGCAGCGCCGCCAGCCCGGAGACATAGGCCGCGGCGAACGAGGTGCCGCCGATCGGGATGGGGCCGTCCTGGCCCTGCAGGGCGTTGACGGGTGCGCCGTCGTAGCCCAGAGCGGTGATGTTGGCGCCGGGCGCCGCCGCGCCCACCCACGGACCCGACATCGAGAAATTGCTGGGCTGCCCGTTCTCGTCGATGCTGGCGACGGTGAGCACCAGCGGCGAATACCAGGCCGGGCTGACGATGGTCTGCACCTGCTTCCAGCCCCGCGGATCGGCGGGTATCGCCGGATCCGGCGGCGGGTTCTGGTTGCAGTCCTGACCGGTGTTGCCTGCGGCGACGACCACCACGGCGTTCTTGACGTTGACCGCGTAGTTGATCGCCGCGCCGAGGCCGGTCTCGTCGATCGGCCGGGTGATCTTGTAGCAGGCCGCCTCGCTGATGTTGATGACCTGCGCGCCGAGGTTCGCGGCGTGCACGACCGCGCGCGCCAGGCTGCGCAGGGACCCGGCGGTCGGCGTGGTGTTGGGATCGTTGGGGTCCTGACGCGCGCCGACCGGCTGGAACGCCTCGGAGGTCTGCCGCAGCGACAAGATGCGGGCGTTCGGGGCCACGCCGATGAAGCCGTCGGTGGGCGCGCCGCGCCCGGCGATGATCGAGGCGGTCAGGGTGCCGTGCGAGTCGCAGTCCGACATGCCGTTGCCCGCCTGATCGACGAAATCGCCGCCGGGTTCGGCCGGCACCCGTGGCGAGCCGTTCACGCCGGTGTCGATGACGGCGACCGTCACCCCGGCGCCGGTCGCGAACTTCTGCGCCTCGGGGAGTTGCAGGTAGTTGTTCGCCCACGGTCTGTCGGCAAAATTGCTGTTGGGCAGGACAGCCGGCGCGGAACACACCCGGCGCTGCTCGGTCGGCGAATCCGGACCGGTCTGATCGGGTGGCACCGCGGCGGGGTCGATGGTGGGCGGTTCGATCGCCGACGCGGGCGGCGCCGTCAGAAAAGCCAGCACCATCACCACCAACAGCACACCGATGCGACGCATCGCGTCAGACACCCCCCTCGACGCGCAGAACGCGGTCCTGGCACGTACGGGTACATAGCAAACCGGAAACCGGCCGCGCAGCGGCCGATCCCGTCGCATCACCCCGACCGATCGAATGCACGGTAGCAATCGTAAGCGTGGGACGAGGGGGGCGGCCGCGGTTTTTCTTGCGGTCGCACGGATCAGCCGGGCCGCGCGATGAGCCCGCCGCAGCCTAGGGCCGGTGCAGTCGCTGGCAAACTCAGGCGTCGAGATCCCGGGCGACCAGCGCCGCGACGGTCTCGAGCGCTCCCTCGTCATCGGAGGCCACAGTGACCTCGGCGCCGTTGGCGGCGCCGAGCGTCATGATCATCAGAGCCGATCCGGCGTCGACGGGTTCGCCGCCGTCCATCGACAGGGTCACCGGGACCCCGGAGTTCACGACGGCCTCGGCGATGATCGCGGCGGGGCGGGCGTGCAGGCCGATGGACGAGCCGACGGTGACGGTCTTGGCGGGCATGGGGTTCTCTTTCTGTTGGTCGTTTCGCCTGGAGATCAGGCGGTGGCGAGTTGGGGGGCGCGGTCGGCGGATTCCGCGGGCCGGGCGAACTGTTTGGCGGCGACGACGGCCGCGGCCGCCGCGGCGGTGCCGGCAGCGAGTGCGACGAGGAACCACAGCAGGTTGCCGATCGCGAAGAAGACGAAGATGCCGCCGTGCGGTGCCTTCAGCGTGACGTCGAACGCCATGATCAGCGCACCGGTGACCGCACCGCCGAACATCATCGAGGGGATCACCCGCAGCGGGTCGGCGGCGGCGAACGGGATGGCGCCCTCGGAGATGAACGAGGCGCCGAGCAGCCAGGCCGCGCGGCCGTTCTCGCGCTCCGGCTCGGTGAACAGCGCCGGACGCACGGTCGAGGCCAGCGCCATCGCCAGCGGCGGCACCATCCCCGCTGCCATCACCGCGGCCATGATCCGCAGCGACGCCGGATCGGCGACGTTGAGCCCGGCCGTGGCGAACGCGTACGCCGCCTTGTTGACGGGCCCACCGAGGTCGAAGCACATCATCAGGCCGAGGATGACGCCGAGGATGATCACCGAACTGCCGGACAGGCCACCCAGCCAGCTCGTCAGCCCCGAGGTGATGGCGGCCAGCGGACGTCCCAGCAGCAGGAACATCAGCAGGCCGACCGCCAGCGACGCGAACAGCGGGATGATCACCACCGGCATCAGGCCCCTGGCCCACTGCGGCACCTTGATGCGGCTGATCCACAGCGCGGCGAACCCGGCGATCAGACCACCGACGATGCCGCCGATGAAACCGCCGCCCACGAAGACCGCGACCGCACCCGCGGTGAACCCCGGCGCGATACCTGGCCGGTCGGCGATCGCGAACGCGATGTAACCGGCGAGCGCGGGCACCAGGAAGGAGAACGCCAACCCGCCGAGCGTGAACAGGATCGCGCCCAGATACTGCAGGAAACCGCCCGACGGCAGGTTGGTCAGCGAGTTGGTGGTGGCGATGATGTTGCCGAGCGAACTGGTCTCGCCGTCAGGGGTGTTGGCGATGTCGTAGCCGGCGAACAGGAAGCCCAGCGCGATGAGCAGACCGCCCGCGGCGACGAACGGGATCATGTAGCTCACGCCGGTGAGCAGGATCTGGCGGGTGCGGGTACCCCAGCCCACGTCGCCTGACGGCGCCGGAGTGCCCGCCGCACCGGCGGAACCCTCGACACGTGCGGCGTTCGGGTTGTCGGCTGCGCTGAGCGCCTCGGCGACCATCCTGTCCGGCTCGTTGATCGCCCGCTTGACGCCGGAGGCGACCACGGGCTTACCCGCGAAACGCTGCCGGTCCTTGACGCCGACGTCGGTGGCGAAGATGACGGCGTCGGCCGCGGCGATCGTCTCCGCGGACAGCGGCGTGCTGCCCGACGAGCCCTGCGTCTCGACGTGCAGGGTGACGCCGGCGTTCTTCGCCGCGGCGGCGAGCGAGTCCGCGGCCATGTAGGTGTGGGCGATGCCGGTCGGGCATGCGGTGATCGCGACGAGGGTCCGCGGCGCCGCAGGCTGCGGGGGCGTGGCGTCCGCGGCGGGCGCAGGTGCGGCCTTGGCGGGCTGCTGTGGGTTGACCACGTCCTCCACCAGCGCCACCACCTCTTCGGGTGTGGCCGCTGCGCGCAGGGCGGCGACGAACTCCTTGCGGACCAGCGCCCGGGCCAGGCTGGAGAGCAGTTTCATGTGCTCGGACCCGCCGGACTCGGGTGCGGCGATCAGGAAGGCCAGATCCGCCGGGCCGTCCGGCGCGCCGAAGTCGACCGCCGGCTTCAGCCGGGCGAATCCGATCGTCGCGGTGGACACGAAGGGGGAGCGGCAGTGCGGGATCGCGATGCCGCCGGGCAGGCCGGTCGCTGACTGCGCCTCCCGAGCCATCGCCGCGGCCTGCAGGCCGTCGCTGTCGTCGGTGCGCCCGGCGTCGGCGAGCCGGCGGGCGAGGCGGCCGATCACGGCCTCCTTGTCGCCGCCTGCGTCGACGTCGAGCAGCACCAGATCGTTGGCGATGATCGATGCGGTGGGACTGGACATGGCGGTTCTTTCTCTCTTCGGACCTAGGACCTGGCCGGGGCGGGGGTGAACATCGGGGATATCGGGGTGACGGCGACGCCGTCGAGGTCGAGTTGCGCCGGCCCGGGCAGTGCCGTGCCGGGCAGGGCTGCGGCGGCGCTGCCGTAGGCCACGGCCATCCGGAGCCGGCTCGGGGGTTCGGCTCCGCCGACCGTTGCGCGCAGGTACCCGGCCAGCGAGGCGTCACCGGCGCCGACGGTGCTGCGCGGCACGATCGGCGGCGGCGTGGCCAGCCAGGCACCGCCGGCGTCGACCAGGACCGCGCCCGCCGCACCGAGTGTCGCCAGCACGGCGCCGACACCGCGGTCGACCAGTTGGCGGGCCGCGGCCACCACCGGATCGGTATCACCCTCGGCGGCAGCGGCTTCCAGTTCGGCGGCGTCGGCGTCGACGAGGCCGGCGAGTTCCTCGGCGTTGGGTTTGAGCAGATCGGGTGCGGCGCGATCGAAGGCCGCCGCGAGCGCGTCGAGTGGTTCCTCGGAGGTGTCGACGGCGATGCGGCAGCCGCGGGTGGCCAGCAGGGCGACCGCGTCGGCGTACCAGTCCTCGGGAAGGCCGGGTGGCAGTGAGCCGGAGAGCACCACCCAGTCGGCGCCCCCGGCGGCGTCGAGGATCGCGGCGGTGAGGGCGTCGCGGGACGCCGCGTCCAGGGCCCCACCGCGCTCGTTGAGCTTCGTGGTGGTGCCGTCGGGTTCGATGATCGCGAGGTTGGTGCGCACCGGCTGGTCGGCCGGCACCCGGCGGAACGGCACACCGCTGCCCTGCAGCGCCGTCACCAGCGGATCGTTGTCGGCCGCGGGAAGGACGGCGACGGCCTCGACACCGGCGAGCGTGAGCGCGCGGGCGACGTTGACGCCCTTGCCGCCCGGCTCGTCGACCACGGCGGCGACCCGCTGGACCGCGCCGCGCAGCAGCGGGGCCGACAGCGTGACGGTGCGGTCGATGCTCGGGTTCGGGGTGACGGCGACGATCATGCGACCACGACCTCGACGCCGCGGTCGGTGAACTGGGTGCGGTAGTTGTCGCCGATCTCGCTGTCGGTGATCAGGGTGTCGACGCTGGACAGCGGCGCGAAGCTGACGAAGTCCTCGCGGCCGGCCTTCGAGGAGTCGGCGGCCACCACGACCTGGGTGCCCGCGCGGACCATGGCCCGTTTGACGGCGGCCTCCTCGCTGTCGGGCGTCGACAGGCCGTGGCCCACGCTGATGCCGTTGGTGCCGATGAACGCCACGTCGACCCGCAGGTTGTCGAGTACCCGCAGTGCCTGCTCACCCACCGTGGCCTGGGTGAGTCCGCGCACCCGGCCCCCGAGGAGTTGCAGGTGCACCGTGGGCACCCCGGCCAGCCGGGCGGCGATCGGCACCGAGTTGGTCACCACCACGAGTTCGCGGTCGGTCGGCAGCTGGGCGGCGATACGGGCGGTGGTGGTTCCGGCGTCGAGAAGCACGCTGGCGCCGCTCGCCGGAATGAAGTCGACGGCCGCGGCGGCGATGCGGTCCTTGTGTTCGGCGCGGGTCGCGTCGCGTTCGCCGACGCCGGACTCGACGAGGTGCAGTGAACGGGTCGGCACGGCGCCGCCGTGCACGCGGCGCAGCAGGCCGGCCCGGTCGAGGGCCGCAAGATCGCGCCGTACGGTCTCGGTGGTCACGTCGTAGGCCGCCGCCAGCTCTGCCACCGACGCCCGGCCCTTCTGCATGACCAGGGAGGCGATGGCCTGCTGCCGTTCTTCGGCGTACATGGAGCTCCGTTGCGTGGGTTTCGGGGGATTTCGGGCGTCGCTGATTTGGTTATGCTTGGTTTTACTACCGTTCGTGTTGACTTGTCAATCATTTTTTGTAATCTGGTTCACATGACCGCGTCATCGTCAGCCAGCTCACTCATCGCGCCCGGTACCGTCCTGCGCGGCGTTCCCGTGGTACCCGGCGTGCAGTACGCGCCGGTGATCCGGCCCGGCCGGCCGCCCGTGGTCGACGACAGCGCGGCCGACATCTCCGCCGACGACCGGCCCGCCGAGGCCGCCCGGTTCACCGCGGCGGCGACCGCGGTCGCCACCCGGCTGCGCGACCGCGCCGCGCACGCCACCGGCGCGGCGTCGGAGGTTCTGGCGGCCACGGCGACCCTGGCGCAGGACCGCGCGTGGCTGGCCGCCGCCGAGAAGCGCATCGGCACCGGGGTCCCCGCCGTCCGCGCGGTGCGCGAGGCCGTGGCCCAGTTCGTCGACATGTTCACCGCGATGGGCGGGCTGATGGCCGAACGCGTCACCGATCTGCAGGACATTGGCGACCGGGTGGTCGCCGAGCTCAGCGGCCAGCCCGAACCCGGGGTGCCGGTGCCGCTGGTGCCGTCGGTCCTCTGCGCCCGGGACCTCGCCCCCGCGGACACCGCCGGTCTGGATCCCGCGCTGATCGTCGCGCTGGCCACCACCCTCGGCGGACCGACCAGCCACACCGCGATCATCGCCCGCCAGCTCGGTATCCCCTGCGTGGTCGCCGTCGAGGGGCTCGACGAGGTGCCCTCGGGTGCGCATGTCCTGGTGGACGGCACGGCCGGCACGGTCACCGTCGCACCGGACGAGGCCGCCGCCGGCGACGCCGTCGCCGTAGCCCGCCGGGCCGCCGAACGTGCCGCGCACTGGGCCGGCCCCGGCGCCACCGCCGACGGACATCCGGTGGCGATCCTGGCGAATGTGCAGGACGGCGCGGCCGCGCGTTCGGCACGCGAGACTCCCGCGGAGGGAATCGGGCTGTTCCGCACCGAACTGTGCTTTCTCAACCGCGACACCGAACCCGGCGTCGACGAACAGGCCGAGATCTACGGCGAGGTGCTGGACGCCTTCGCCGGGCGCAAGGTCGTGATCCGCACACTGGACGCCGGATCCGACAAACCGCTCAAGTTCGCCGGCCATCCCGACGAGGCCAATCCGGCCCTCGGTGTCCGCGGTATCCGCATCGCCCAAGGCAATCCGGGCATCCTCGAGCGTCAACTCGCGGGGATATCCGCCGCAGCGGAGCGCACCGGCAGCCGGCCGTGGGTGATGGCGCCGATGATCGCCACCGCCGACGAGGCCGAGCACTTCGCCGCCGCAGTGCGCCGGTACGGGCTGACCCCCGGCGTCATGATCGAGGTGCCCGCCGCGGCCCTGCTGGCCGACCGGATCCTCGACCACGTCGACTTCCTGTCGATCGGGACCAACGACCTCGCGCAGTACACGATGGCCGCCGACCGGATGTCAGCGGATCTCGCGGCACTCACCGATCCGTGGCAGCCCGCGGTGCTCGCACTCGTCGCAATGGCGGCGCGGGCCGGCGTGGCGGCCGGTAAGCCGGTCGGTGTCTGCGGTGAGGCCGCCGCCGATCCGCTGCTGGCGTGTGTGCTCGTCGGTCTCGGGGTGACATCGCTCTCGGCGGCCGCGGCCGCGGTGCAGGGCGTCGGGGCGAAACTGTCCCAGACGACGTTGGCGCAGTGCCGCGCCGCCGCGGACGGCGTCCTCGGCACCGCCACCGCGGCGGACGCCCGGGCGGCGGCGCTGGCAGTGCTGGGCAGCTAGACGGTCCAGCCGGTCGCCTGCGGCCACGACTCGACGTCGACGCCGTCGCGCCGCAGCACCACGTACCCATAACCCCGGTCGGCGGCGTGCCCGGTCGTGTCGGCGTAGACGCGTCGCGCCTCGTCCTCCGGTCCCCTGGCCAGGGAGGTCTCCTGTGCTCCCTGGCCGGCGTCACCTCTGTCGTGGAGGGTGGCGACGACGACCTCCCATTCCGCCGGTTCATTCGTTTCGGTCATCGCAGGGGAGTACCCGCCCTCCGCCCGGGAATCAATCGGACCGCGGTCCGGTTCTGCATGACATGCCTGCGATCACTGCCGACACCCTGACCCTGCCCCGCGTGACGGCGCCCGCGCCGTCCGACACCGACCGTCCCGTCCGTTCGATCACCACCGGCCCGCGCGGCTACGAAGGCGAGGGATTCCCCGTGGTCCGCGCCTTCGCCGGCGTCAGCGCCGCCGACCTCGACCCCTTCATCCACATGGACCAGATGGGCGAGGTCGAGTACGAACCCGGCGAGCCGCGCGGCACCGACTGGCATCCGCACCGCGGCTTCGAGACGGTGACCTACATGATCGACGGCCGCTTCGCCCACCAGGATTCACACGGCGGCGGCGGCCTCATCACCGATGGCGCGACGCAGTGGATGACGGCCGGGTCGGGGATCCTGCACATCGAGACCCCGCCTGCCGAACTCGTCGAGAGCGGCGGGGTGTTCCACGGCATTCAGCTGTGGGTCAACCTGCCGCGCAAGGACAAGTTCGCCACCCCGCGCTACCAGGCGATCGAGGGCGGGGAGGTCAGACTGCTGTCCTCCGAGGACGGCGGCGCGCTGGTGCGCATCATCGCCGGCGAGGTGGCCGGGCACGTGGACCCGACGGCGCCGCCGGAGCGGCTCCGGGGGCCGGGCAGTACGCACACCCCGATCACCATGGCGCACGCCACGATCGAGCCCGGTGCCCGGTTGAACATGCCGTGGAACCGGGATTTCAACGCGCTGGTGTACGTGCTCTCCGGACGCGGCACGGTCGGTCCGGTCGGTCATCCGATCCAGCAGGGCCAACTCGCGGTGTTCGGACCCGGCGACCGTCTGAGCGTGGCGGCCGAGCCCACCCAGGACTCCCACCGTCCCGCTCTGGAGGCGCTGATCCTGGGCGGCAGACCCATCCGCGAGCCGGTCTTCCACTACGGCCCGTTCGTGATGAACTCGAAGTCCGAGCTCATCGCTGCCGTCGAGGACTACCAGGCGGGCAAGTTCGGGACGATCCCGCCGAATGCGCTGATGCCGCACACGTCGGGCCGGTAGGTCAGGACCGCGCGGTCGCGACCTGTTCGCGCGTCGGGTACAGCAGTTCCAGTTCGCCGAGCTGGGCGGCCACGGTCAGCAGCGGCAGCGCCGCATTGACCGCGAGGTCGCTGTCGTCGGCCTCCGCCCGCAGCGCCCGGACGAAATCGTCGGTGATCGGCGGCAGCGACCGCGCGACCGGCCGGGCGAGCATCCGCAGCGCCACCAGATCGGCGTGGCTCTCCAGCACCGCGCGCGTCCGTGGATACACGCCCAGCGGCGGCGGCACCGCGTCGGCGACCAGCTCGGCCGCTGAGCGCAGCCGCACCACACGGCCGGCCGCACGCACCACCGGAGCCTTGGCGTCGATCTCACCGCCGCTCTCGGACAGGTAGTGCCGCAGCGCGTCGTCGAGGGTGCGGGTGGCCTCCAGCGCGTCGTGGCTCAGCGCGATCACCCGGTCGTCGGCCGTCTCGGAGGCGCCGCGGGTCACGCGCAGCACGGCGGCCTTGAGCAGATCGGCGCCCGCCACGCCGGCCTTGTGCACGGCCAGCGACACCGAGGCCGTCGCGCCGCGCGGCCACAGCAGCAGCGACACCGTCACCCCCACCAGCGCGCCGACCACCACGTCTTCCACGCGGATGAGCCCGACCGACCACCCCGACGGCTGGATGACGTTGAAGATGATGAGCACCATCATCGTGAACGCGGCCTGCCCGGCGATGAACGACGCGACCTCCGGGACATAGGCCGAACCGAAGGCCACCACCGGCAGCAGCGCCCACATGACCACCGGCTGGACGCCGACCAGCTCGATCACCACCACGCCGATCAGGAAGCCGATCCCCGTTCCCGCGACGGCGCGCACCACCCGCGTCCCGGTGGTCAGCGCGCTGCTGCGCAGCACCGACATCGCGCCGAGGACCACCCAGAACCCGTGCTCGACGGGGAAAACGTGGGTCACGGCCACCGCGAGCGCCAACCCGAGGCCGGTGCGCAGGCTGTTCTGCATCACCACCGCCCGGGTGAAGACGAAGCCCTTGGTGATCGCGGCGACGGCCGTGGTCTCCGGCATCACCCAGTCCGCTGCACCCGTCCGGGGCAGCCGCCGTCCGAGCACCCGCGCCCATACCGGACGCGCGTCGGCGAGTGCGGCGTTGCGCACGATCCGGCCGGTGACACCGACGGTCGCCGAGAAGGTACGGCGGCCGAGCAGGGTGCCGCCCACCTCGACCGCGGTGGCGTCGTCGGGCACGGCGAGGATCTGCTCGATGTCCTCGCGGTAGCGGCCCTGCGCGACGGCGCGCAGTTCGGTCAGCGCTTCGTCGAGATCGGCTGTGCGCGCCGCGCGTTCGCGACGGTCGGAGATCCGCAGCACCGCGGCCGACCCGCGCAGCACCCGCATGATCGGCGGCTTCATGTCGCCGAGCAGGGCGCCGTGGTCGTCGGTGATCCGGTCGGCCAACCAGCCCAGGTCGTCCACCACCCGGACCAGGGCGCGGCTGCCCGCGGTCAGCGCGACCGGCCGGAAGTCGGCGTTGACGAAGTTGTCGTAGAGCGCGTTCATCGCCCGGTTCACGTCGCGGGTGGTCGCCGCCCCGTCCAGGCAGTCGGCCAGCTTCCGGCACACCCTGGCGGCATGGCGGCGCAGATCGTCGTGGTGCCGGGGCGGGAACAGGAACAGCGCGGCGGGCACGCACACCGCCAGGGCGATCAACCATCCGGTCAGGCGTTCGTCGATGGGGCCGGGCAGCGTGCAGGCGGGCAGGACGAACGTCAGCAGGGTCGCGCGCTGGCCGGCGGCGATGGTCTCGCTGAGCACGCCGGAGAACATCACCGCGACGCCGAGCACGAACATCAGACCGACCGACAGCCATGGATAGGGGGCGACGAGCGTGCCGATCGTGATGAGGATGGCGCCGTTGAACCCCAGCCCGACGTAGGCGAGCGCACGCGATGGCCGGTTGCCCGGGAAATCGGCGAGGATCAGCAGCGCCACCGAGCCGAAAATCGTGAACATCGGCGTCTGCGACTGGCCGGCGAGGGTGAAGCTGACGGCGGCGGCGATCGGCAGGACGATCGCCGCCCGCGCGGCGCGCCGCAACGCATCGCGTTCCGGGTCCCGCCGTTCGATCCGGTCGGCCGCCCGGCGCCACACAACGGCCGGGGTCAGCATGACCGCCGATGGTAGACCGGGTGCGGACGGGTCAGCGGGTGTCTGGCGCGGAAGCGAACAGACCGGAGTCGAGCGCGGCGAGCATCTGATTCGCGATCCACCGAAGCGCGTCGTCGTTCGGTGGCAGCGTGGCCTGTTCGTAGCCGATGAGGATGTAGAGGCTCCATGCCGCGAAGAGGTCGGCGTGCCGCTGGTTGCCCAGCACCTCGAGCGACGACTCGCGCATGATCTCGAACCGTTGCCGATCGACCGCGGACTGGATCGCGTGCACTTCGGGGTCGATCGAACTCCACACCCGGATCGCGGCCTCCGCGCCGTGCGGCAGCGCCAGCGCCTCCTTGATCAACCATTCGACGCGCCGGCGCGGATCGGGTTCGACCCGGGCCGCGTCGATCAGCCGCGATGTCCGGTTCTGATGCCAGTAGGCGACCAGTTCACGGCTGTAGGCCGACCAGTTCGAGAAGTAGTGGTAGAACGACCCCGTCGTCACGCCGAGTCGCTGGCATACCTCGGCCAACTTCAGTCCGCCGTAGCCCTGGTCGGACAGCACGGCGAGCCCGGTATCGAAGTAGGCCTCCCGCGTGATCGAACCCCCCATGGGTGGACACCATAGTTGCCTTGCGCTGCGCAGGAGGACACATCTCGGCACCTGACGGTTTGCTGAGAAACGCCGTGTGTTCGCCAATGTCACGCACCGTGTGTCAGAACCTGAGGTGACTTATGGCACAATTTCGGTGTGCCCCACACTGCCAGCAGAGGACCAGGACGGCCTCCAGCAGCGAAGGCGGCGGAGACGCGCGAGCGGATTCTGCGCGCGGCAAGAGAAGTGTTCAGCGAACTCGGCTACGACGCAGCGACTTTTCAAGCCATCGCGATCCGAGCCGACCTGACCCGCCCCGCGATCAACCACTACTTCTCCAGCAAACGCGTGCTCTACCGGGAGGTGGTCGAACAGACCAACGCCCTGGTGATCAGCTCGGGGATGGAACGCGCCCGCGGGGTGACCACTCTGCTGGGCCGGCTGTCGGCGTTCTTCTCCGCGGCGATGCACGCCGACTCCGAGGATCGCTCGTCGGCCGCCTTCCTGGTCACCTCGGTGCTGGAGTCGCAGCGCCATCCCGATCTGCGCAGCGATGAGCACGATGCGCTGCGGATGTCCCGGTCCTTCGTCTCCTGGGCGGTCAACGACGCGATCGAGCGCGGTGAGCTCAGCACCGAGACCGACATCCCCTCGCTGGTCGAGATGCTGGTCGCGGTGATGTGGGGGATGGGCTTCTACGCCGGCTACGTCGGCAATCAGCAGGAGATGGACGACATCGTCGACAAATTCGAATTGCTGATGGCCAACAAACTCTGGCAGCTGACTGACGTGCGGTGACGTCGCGCACAGTCGTATAGCTTGACTAATTTCCTTCGTTAACATGGTGGCCCCGGCTGCCTGAAGGAGATGCGATGAGCTCGTTGCGGAGTCACGACGACACCTGGGACATCGCGACCAGCGTCGGATCGACCGCGGTCATGGTGGCCGCCTCCCGAGCCGCCGAAACCGAGAGCGATGCGCCGCTGATCAGCGACCCGTACGCGCGGATCCTCGTTGCGAAGGCGGGCACCGGCATCTGGGAATCGGTTCTCGACGCCGACTTCGTGGGCAAGGTGGCCGAGGCCGACGCCGAGGCCGCCGCGATCTTCGCGCACATGAACAATTACCAGGCCGTGCGCACCCATTTCTTCGACGCGTTCTTCGCCGACGCCGCGGAATCGGGCATCCGCCAGGTCGTGATCCTGGCTTCCGGCCTGGATTCGCGGGCCTACCGGCTGCCGTGGCCCGATGGGACCACGGTCTACGAGATCGACCAGCCCAAGGTGCTCGAGTACAAGGCGTCCACGCTCGCCGAACACGCCGTCACCCCGGTTGCCGACCGCCGCGAGGTGCCGATGGACCTGCGCTTCGACTGGCCCACCGCGCTGCGCGACGCCGGCTTCGATCCCGCACTGCCGACCGCGTGGCTGGCCGAGGGACTGTTGATGTATCTGCCCGCCGACGCCCAGGACCGGCTGTTCGAGCAGATCACCGAGTTGTCCGCGCCGGGCAGCCGCGTCGCCGCAGAGACCGCCGGCTTCGAAACCGACGACGAGCGGCGCCGGCAGATGCGTGAGCGGTTCGAGCGCATCGCCGAGAGGTTCGGCCTGACCGACTCGCTGGACATCCAGGAGCTCATCTACGAGGACCCGGACCGCGCCGAGGTCGACGAATGGCTCGACGCCCACGGCTGGTCGGCCACGGCTGTGCGCTCACAGGACGAGATGCGCCGCCTCGGCCGCTGGGTGCTGCCCGCGGACTTCGACCCCGGTCAGGACGACGACGCCGACCAGGGCGGCTTCTCGTATTTCGTGACCGCGCAGCGGAATTCCTAGGGGAGGAGCGCCGCGTGGAGACATCGAGTGTCATCGGCGGGGTGAGTCCGGCCGCGGTGCTCAGTACCGCGGCCGTGGCCAGCGCTTTCGGCTGTGACGACCCGCTGGCCGCCGTGCTGATCGGAACGCCCGAGATCACCGCGGTTCTGCAGCGATCGACCGCCCTCATCGACGAGGTTCCCGCGCTGGCCGCCGCCCACCATGTGCTCGCCGACTACCAGGCGGCGCGGAGCCGGCGCTTCGACGCGTTCCTCGCCGACGCCGTCCGGACCGGGGTGCGCCAGTGCGTCATCCTGGCCGCCGGGCTGGACACCCGTGCGTTCCGGCTGCGGTGGCCGTCGGATATGACGATTTTCGAGATCGAGTGGCCGAAGGTGCTGGATTTCAAGACGAGCGTCCTCGACGCGCACGGCGTCCCGCGGCCGGCGGGCTGGCATCCGGTCGCCGTCGCCTCCGACGACCGCTGGCCGCGTGCGCTGTGGAGTGCGGGCTTCAATCACAACGAGCCGACGGTGTGGCTGGCCGAGGCGCTGCTGCCGTTGCCCGACGATGCGCAGGACGCGCTGCTGTCGGAGATCGACGGGCTCAGTGCGGCGGGTAGCCGAATGGCCTACGACGATGCGCTCGGGCGCTGCGCGGGCCGCTCGGACGCGGCCGACTGGCTGACATCGCGCGGCTGGTGGACCGACGTCACCGAGGCCCGCGAACTACCCGAACTCGCCGCGCACCGCGCCGAGATGAGCGCGCACGCGATCATGGCGACCGCCGAGAAGATCGCTTAGTACAGCCCACGGACCTGCTCGCGGGCGAAGAACTCCTGATCCTCACCCCACCCCTGCAGCCCGTCCCACCGCCAGTCGGTCAGCGTCCAGAACGTCATCCGGCCCGGCCAGCCCAGCCAGCGCAGCGCCGTGCGGACATTCCCCGCGGCGTGCAGCGTCCGGCCGAATTCGTCCTCGGCGTCGAACACCACCCGGCTCGGCGCACCGGACCGGCGCTCGGGAACCCGCCGCGATCCGCGCTCGAGTTCACCGATACGGCCGTCGCGCACCAGGTATCCGCCCACCAGCACGTCGGCGCCGGGGGCCCCACCCGCCATGGTGATCGCGTGCCAGTGCTCGTCGGGCCCCGCGATGGCCCAAAGGTAGTCGCCGGACCGGCGCGCGCCGGGGCGGTGTGGACCCCAGGTGCGGTCGCGCATCGAGAAGCAGTCGACGTCGAACACCTCGTCGTGCAGGCGCATCCGGCCGCGGATGCGGCCCGGCTGGTCGAGGTGGCAACGCTGGGCCGAGGCGGGTCCGAGGATGTGCGGCGCCATCAGGGCCGTCCACTCCAGCTCGAACTCCAGCCCGAGTTCGGCATAGGACAGCCGGTAGTGGCGCAGCGGTTCCACCACCTGGTGCCGTAGTGAGTTCGGCAGCGTGAAGTCCGCGAAATCCAATGCGCCGGTGGGGGGCTGCTGCCATCGCCAGTCGTAGAACAGGCAGTCGTAGACCTCTTCGCCGGTCGGATCCCACAGTGCCGGACCGCCGCCGGATGCTCCGGTGCGCACGTCATGGAAGTAGTAGATGAATCCGTTGATGTCGCGCTCGGGGATCGCGAAGCCGAACCACCCGCTCTCGTTCCAGTCGGAATCCTCGCTGGCGGGATGAAAGACCTCGTCGGCCGCACCGATCTGCACCACTCGAATAAACCACACGATTTAATGCGATGGCGCAGAACGCGATACCCGACCCGGCGTTCCGGCGACAATCCCGTCGCCGTATACCTAGAGATGAACTGGCCGACATCTGGAGAGGAACCCCATGTCAGGAGTGCAGGATCGTGTCATCGCCGTCACCGGAGCCGGTGGAGGTCTGGGGCGGGAGTATGCGCTGACGCTGGCCCGCGAGGGCGCCAGCGTGGTGGTCAACGACCTCGGCGGCGCACGCGACGGCACCGGGGCCGGATCGGCGATGGCCGATCAGGTGGTCGAGGAGATCAAGGCCGCCGGCGGACGCGCCGTGGCCAACTACGACAGTGTGGCCGAGCCCGAGGGCGCCGAGAACATCATCAAGACCGCGCTCGACGAGTTCGGCAAGATCGACGGCGTGGTCAGCAACGCCGGCATCCTGCGTGACGGCACCTTCCACAAGATGTCGTTCGAGAACTGGGATTCGGTGCTGAAGGTCCATCTCTACGGCGGCTACAACGTCATCCGCGCGGCGTGGCCGCACTTCCGGGAGAACGGCTTCGGCCGCGTCGTCGTGGCCACCTCGACCAGCGGTCTGTTCGGCAACTTCGGTCAGGCCAACTACGGCGCCGCCAAGCTCGGTCTCGTCGGCCTGATCAACACGCTGGCCCAGGAGGGCGCGAAGTACGACATCAAGGCCAACGCCGTCGCCCCCATCGCCGCGACCCGGATGACCCAGGACATCCTGCCGCCCGAGGTGTTCGAGAAGCTGACGCCGGAGTACGTGGCGCCGGTCGTCGCCTACCTGATGACCGAGGAGGTGCCCGACACCGCATCGGTGTTCATCGTCGGCGGCGGCAAGGTGCAGCGGGCCGCGCTGTTCCAGAACGAGGGCGTGACGTTCAGCGAGGGCGTGCCCTCGGTCGACGACGTCGCAGGCAAGTGGGGCGAGATCACCGATCTGTCCGCCGCGCAGCAGGCCAGCTTCAAGCTCGGCTGACATGAAAGCCCTTCTCGCACGGGAACTCTCCGGCCCGAGCGGGCTGGACTACACCGACGTCGACGACGCCGGCGGCGACGGTGCGGTGGTGGTGGACGTCGGCGCTGCCGGCGTCTGCTTCCCCGACCTGTTGCTGCTGCGTGGCGAGTACCAGATGCGGCTGGACCCGCCGTTCGTGCCGGGGATGGAGGTTGCGGGCACCGTGCGTTCCGCCCCGGCCGGGTCGGGATTCACGGTCGGGCAACGGGTTTCGGCGTTCACCATGCTCGGCGGCTACGCCGAGCGGGTCGCCGTCGGGGTGGACAGCGTCGTCCCGACGCCGCCGGACGTCGACGATGCGTCGGCCGCGGCGCTGCTGGGCAACTACTACACGATGTATTTCGCGCTGGTCCGCCGCGGGGCGCTGCGGCCCGGTGAGACGGTGTTGGTGTTGGGCTCGGCCGGTGGTGTCGGTACCGCGTCGGTACAGATCGCCAAGGCGCTGGGCGCGCGGGTGATCGCGCTGGTACACCGACCGCAGGCCGCAGAATTCGTCGAGTCACTCGGCGCCGACGTGGTGCTGCCGCTGACCGACGGCTGGCTGCAGGCGGTGAAGGACGCCACCGGCGGCCGCGGTGTCGACATGGTCGTCGACCCGATCGGCGGCCCTGCGTTCGACGATGCGGTGCGGGCGCTGGCCACCGAGGGGCGGCTGTTGGTGGTCGGTTTCGCCGCGGGCGGGATCCCGACGGTGAAGGTGAATCGGCTGCTGTTGCGCAACGTCTCGGTGGTCGGCGTCGGGTGGGGTGAGTTCGTCAACCGCACCCCGGGCGCGCAGTCGCTGTTCGGTTTCGGGCTGGGCAAGCTGGTCGAGGGCGGGCTGCGCCCGCCGCCGCCGGTGCGCTATCGGCTGGCCGACGGCCGCGCGGCGCTGGAGGCGCTGGCCAACGGCGAGATCCGCGGAAAGCTGGTGCTGGAGCCGTGACGAGCGTCCGCGCGCTGGCGTTCGACGTGTTCGGCACCGTGGTCGACTGGCGGTCGAGCGTCATCGCCGAGGCGGAGGAATTCGGCAGGCGCCACGGCGTGCAGCGGGATTGGGCGGCGTTTGCCGACGACTGGCGCGGCGGATACGTACCGGCGATGGACCGCGTGCGCCGCGGCGAGCTGCCCTGGACCAAGCTCGACGACCTGCACCGCGGCATGCTCGTGGAGCTGCTCGGCGACATCCCCGGTGTCGGCGAGGAGGAGATCTCCGAGCTCAACCGCGTCTGGCACCGGCTGAACCCGTGGCCGGATTCGGTGGCCGGGCTGACCCGGCTCAAGCAGCGCTTCGTGATCACGCCGCTGTCCAACGGCAACGTGTCACTGCTGACGAATATGGCCAAACACGCTGGGCTGCCGTGGGATTGCGTGATGTCGGCCGAGCTGTTCGGCCATTACAAACCGGACCCGGAGGTGTATCTGGGGTGCGCGGCGCTGCTGGACGTCGCCCCGGGGGAGCTGATGCTGGTGGCCGCGCATCCGAGCGATCTGCGGGCCGCGCGGGATGCCGGGCTGCGCACCGGGTATGTGGTGCGGCCGCTGGAGCGGGGGCCGGGGCGCCCGCCGCTGCGCTACGACGAGGGCGAGTTCGATCTGGTCGCCCAGGATTTCGGTGACCTGGCAGACCAGTTGCATGCGTAGATTCAACCCATGAGCTTCGGCGGAATCGTCCTGGTCGCATTGGCGATCGCGGTCGGGATCATCGGCATCGTGGTGCCGTTGCTGCCCGGCACGCTGCTGGTGTTCGCCGCGATAGCGGTGTGGGCGTTCGTCGAACAGACCACCGCCGGCTGGGTGACGCTCGGCGTGGTGACGGTGATCCTCGGCGCCTCGCTGCTGATCAAGTACCTGTGGCCGATGCGGCGGATGCGTGCGGCCGATGTGCGCACGATGAGCCTGCTCGCCGGCGGTGTGCTGGGTGTCGTCGGCTTCTTCGTGATCCCGGTGCTCGGGTTGGTGATCGGCTTCGTCGGCGGCATCTACCTGGCTGAGCTGGGCGTGCGCCGGGATCAGCGGGTCGCGTGGGCGTCGACGGTGCACGCCATCAAGGGCGTGGCGCTGTCGATGGGGGTCGAGCTGGCCGGGGCGCTGCTCGCCACGGTGGCCTGGGTCGTCGGCGTGTACGTGATCCAGTGATTCGCCGGCGGCCGACAGTAACGCGGTGGCGCCGAACGCGCTGAATCGCCACCGTGGCGTTACTGTCGCGCTGGCCGGGGTCGGGGTCCCTCAGCCCAGCAGGACGGTGCGCAGCCGGGCGACGTCGTCGGCCGTCACGCCGGCTGCCTCCAGGAACCCTGCCAGCGAGCCGTAGTGCGAGTCGATCGTGCGCCGCGCGGTATCCAGGTAGTCCTCGCGCACCCCGAGCACCTCGTCGGTCAGCCGCGCCTCGGCGAACGTCACCACCTCGGGCGTCTCCGTGGATCGGTCCCGCAGGGAGTCCAGGATGCGGTCGCGCAACTGCGGCACCGCGTCGTTGCTGCGCAGGAAGTCGGCCACGATCGCGTCGCGCTGCACCCCCACCGCCTCGAGGACCGTCGCGACGGTGAACCCCGTGCGGTCCTTGCCCGCGAAGCAGTGCGTCAGCACCGGCCGCCGGTCGGCGAGCAGGGTGACCACCTGACGGACCGCGCGCTGCGCACCGCCGAGGGTCGGGAACCGCTCGTACTCCTCGGTCATGAACCGCGCCGCCGCGATCGAGACGTCCTCGTCGTCGGGCTTCTCGGTCGTCATCCGCTGGAACGACGCCTCGTGCGGCGCCTCCCCGTCGACCGCCGACACGTCGGGGAACGGCAGCAGGTGCACCGCCACCCCGTCCGGCACCCGGCCCGGTCCGCGGCGCTCAACCTCGCGCGGTGAGCGCAGATCCGCCACGTCGGTGATGCCGAGTTCGGCCAGGGCCGCGCGACCGGAGTCGTCGAGTGCGCTGATCTCACTCGACCTGAAGAACAATCCGGGCCGCACACCGGTCTCCTGCGCGACGTCCCGGAAGTTCCATGCGCCGGAAAGGTCCGTCGCGGTCACGCTCCGGTCACCGATGCCGCGAACGGCGACTTCTCGCGGCCGAGCTCGGAACGGGCGATCGTGCGCATGTGCACCTCGTCGGGTCCGTCGAACAACCGCATCGCGCGGTGCCAGGCGTACAGCCGAGCGAGCGGGAAGTCGTCGCTGACCCCGGCACCGCCGTGCACCTGGATGGCGCGGTCGATGACGTCGCACGCCACCTGCGGCGCCACCGCCTTGATCTGGCTGACCAGGACGTGCGCGGCCTTGTTGCCCTGCTGGTCGATGGTCCACGCCGCCTTGTGGCACAGCAGGCGGGCCATGTCGATCTCGTTGCGCGACTTGGCGATCGCCTCGCGCACCACACCCTGCTCGGCCAGCGGCTTACCGAACGCCACCCGCTTCTGCACCCGGTCCACCATCAGGGCCAGCGCCCGTTCGGCCGCGCCGAGGGCCCGCATGCAGTGGTGGATGCGGCCCGGTCCGAGCCGCGCCTGGGCGATCGCGAAGCCCGAACCCTCTTCGTGCAGCAGGTTCTCGGCGGGTACCCGGACGTTGTCGAACACGATCTCGCAGTGACCGTGCTGGTCCTGCCAGCCGAACACCGGCAGTGAACGAAGGACGGTGACCCCTGGTGTTTCCAACGGCACCAGGATCATCGACTGCTGCTGGTGGCTCGCAGCGTCCGGATTGGTGCGGCCCATGACGATGAGGAGCTTGCAGCGCGGATCGGCGGCGCCGGTGATCCACCACTTGCGGCCGTTGATCACGTAGTCCGAGCCGTCGCGCAGCATGGTCGTCTCGATGTTGCGGGCATCGCTGGAGGCCACCGCGGGTTCGGTCATCGCGAACGCGCTGCGGATCTCGCCGGCCAGCAGCGGCTCCAGCCACCGCTTGCTCTGCTCCTCGGTCGCGAACAGGTGCAGGGTCTCCATGTTGCCGGTATCGGGCGCCGCGCAGTTGATCACCTCGGGCGCGATCTCCATGCTCCAGCCGGACAGCTCGGCCAGCTCGGCGTAGTCGAGATTGGTCAACCCCGAGATCGACGGCAGGAACAGGTTCCACAGCCCCCGTTCCTTGGCGATCTTCTTGAGATCCTCGACGACCGGCGGGACCGTGTGGTCCTTGGGCCCGGCCTCCTCGCGATAGCGGTGATACTCCGCCTCGGCGGGGAACACGTGCTCGGTCATGAAGTCGGTGAGCCGAGCGTGATGATCCCGGGCCTTGTCAGACATCGCGAAGTCCATGACCGCCACGATATGGCACCCGTCGAAACCCGAACTCCTAGGCTGGTCGGGATGGATCAACACACCGTGCGGCGGGCCGACGCCGCCGATGTCGCCGCCGTGGAGAGGGTGGTCGCCGCGTCGTTCGGCCACTACGTCGAGCGCATCGGCCGTCCGCCCGCCCCGATGACGCACGACTATCGGGCGCTCGTCGACACCGCGCGCGTCTGGGTGGTCGAGACGCCGGCGGGGATCGGCGCCGTGCTGGTCACCGTCGAGCACCCCGACCACGTGCTCCTCGACACCGTGGCCGTCGCGCCCGACGCCCAGGGCAGCGGATTCGGGGCGCTGCTGCTCGCCCGCGCGGAGGACGACGCCCGCGAGCTCGGCGTGCCCGAGGTGCGGCTCTACACCAACCTCGCGATGACCGAGAACCAGACCTTCTATCCGCGCCACGGGTACACCGAGTCCGGCCGCGGCCACGAGGACGGCTACGACCGGGTGTTCTACGTCAAGCGGGTGGACGGGTCAGCGACCGCGAGATGACCAGGCGCTGAATCTGATTCGTACCCTCGAAGATCTGGGTGATCTTGGCTTCGCGCATATAGCGCTCGACGCGGAAGTCGCGGGTGTAGCCGGCGCCGCCGAACACCTGCACCGCGTCGGTGGTGACCTTCATCGCGGCGTCGGTCGCGACCAGTTTGGCCACGCTGGCCTGTGTCGAGTACGGCAACCCGAGGTCACGTCGCCGCGCGGCGTCCAGGTACGTCGCCCTGGCGCTGACGACCGCGGCGGCCATATCGGCCAGCAGGAATCCCAGCCCCTGGTGCTCGACGATCCTGCGGCCGAACGTCGTCCGCTCGTTGGCGTACGCGCAGGCCTCGTCGAGCGCGGCCTGCGCCAACCCGACGGCCACCGCGGCGATGCCGAGGCGCCCGGCGTCCAGCGCCGAGAACGCGATCTGCAGACCCTGGCCCTCCGCACCGATCCGCCGGTCGGCATCGACCTCGGCGTGGTCGTAATACGCCGAGGTGGTGGGTATCGCGTGCAGGCCCATCTTCTCCTCGGGCTTGCCGAACGACAGCCCGGGCAGATCGCCCGGAATCAGGAAGCAGGAGATGCCGCGGCTGCCCTCGCCCGTCCTCGCGAACAGCGTGTAGAAGTCGGCGCGCCCGCCGTGGGTGATCCACGACTTCTCCCCGGTGATGACGTAACCAGTGGGCGGAAGGCCGCCAGAAGACGCTGCGGCGCAACGCAATGCGGCGGCATCGGAGCCGGCCTGCGGTTCGGACAGGCTGTAGGCGCCGATCTGCTCACCCGAGAGCATGCCGGGCAGCCAGCGCTGCTTCTGCTCGTCGGTGCCGAAGGTCAGCAGCGGATGCGACGACAGGCTGTGCACGCTGACCGCGACGGCGACCGCCGCCCAGCGCGCCGCGATCTCCTCGAGCACCTGCAGGTACACCTCGTAGGGCTGTCCACCGCCGCCCCACTCCTCGGGCTGCGGGAGGCTGAGCAGTCCGGCCGCGCCGAGCCGGGCGAACACGCCGTCCGGATAGCTCTCCGCCTTTTCGTGGGCGTCGACGATCGGGTCGAGGACCTTGTCGGCGACGTCGCGGGTCAGCGCGAGGAGATCCTCGGCGTCCCGGGTGGGTAGCAGCCGATCGACAGCCATCCGATGCCTCCCATGGTCGAATCGGTCGAAGTAACCATAGGCGGGCGGTCCTCAGTCGCTGCGTCGGTACCAGGCGACGAAATACAGCACCATCGCCCCGGTCAACGCCAGCAGGACCCACAGCACGAGGATCTGGTCGATCCACGCGCCGGGCGGCGGTGCGCCGGGCATGAAGTTGCGGATCGGAACGATCGCGAACAACGACGCGGCGTACCAGGTGCCGAACGGCGGAAGAAAGTTCTTCCGCCCGCGGATCATCTCGATCGACAGGAAGAGTGCGACCGCGGGCAGGGTCAGCAGTACCAGGCACAGACCGAGATCGAAGGCCAGCGGTCCCCGCGCCCGGCTCAGCGTGACGGTCTGGTAGTCACCGTCGCCGGCGGACTGGGTGGACGGGCCGCTGCGCACGCTGGTGATGTCCCAGCTGTTGAGGCCGCCGGTCACCTCGAGTCGCGCCGGTTCGAACTCACGGTCGTCACCGGATCCGACGAGCAGATCGGCGCCGAGCGCGCCGACCGTGAACGTGTCGAACGGCCAGTTGTCGGGGTCGCCTTCGGCGGCGATCGTGGTGTTGATCTCCTGCGGCAACTGGCCCTTCGGCGTCTGCAGATCGCCGCCGATGCTGATCTCGTTCACGAACAGCCGCACCGAGATGTCGGTGTTGACCACGTTGAGATCGGTGTTCATGTACTCGTCGGCGGGAAACACCACGACGGTCACGTCCACCTTGTTCTCGACGGGGTGGATCGCCTGCAGGGTGACCTGCACGATCGTGTCGGTGGTCTGGCCGAGATCCGGTGGGGGCAACGACTTCGCCGGACCGGCGACGTAGTGGTAGCCGGCCAGCGCCGCGGCGTAGATGACGACGATGATCAGCACGGTGCCGACACTGGCCAGCCGTCCACGTACACCGCGCGACGTCGACGGTTGGTTCTGGGGCACGCTCGGGATGCTAGTGGCGGACCGCGGCAGAACCCGGACGCCTTGCCGAGGACGGCACCGGAACGCTAGAGCGCGGCGAGGATGTCGTTGACCCGGTCGCGTGCGTCACCGAACAGCATCTGGGTGTTCTCCCGGAAGAACAGCGGGTTCTGCACTCCGGCGTAGCCGGAGGCCATCGAGCGTTTGAACACGATGACGTTGGCGGCGTTCCACACCGTCAGCACGGGCATACCGGCGATCGGGCTGCTCGGATCCTCCGACGCAGCGGGGTTGACGGTGTCGTTGGCGCCGATCACCAGAACGACGTCGGTGTCGTCGAAGTCGTCGTTGATCTCGTCCATCTCGAGCACGATGTCGTAGGGCACCTTCGCCTCGGCCAGCAGCACATTCATGTGCCCGGGCAACCGGCCCGCGACGGGGTGGATGCCGAAGCGCACGTCGACGCCACGCTCGCGCAGTTTGCGGGTCAGATCGGCGACGCCGTACTGCGCCTGGGCCACAGCCATGCCGTAACCCGGGGTGATGATCACCGATGTGGCGCCGGTGAGCAGTTCGGCTGCACCCTCGGCAGTGATCTCGCGGTGCTCGCCGTAGTCGACATCGGACCCGCCGCTGGAACTCTCCATCCCGAACCCGCCGGCGATGACGGAGATGAACGACCGGTTCATCGCCTTGCACATGATGTAGGACAGGTACGCACCGGACGACCCGACCAGCGCGCCGGTGATGATCAGCAGATCGTTGCCGAGCAGGAACCCGGATGCCGCCGCGGCCCAGCCCGAGTAGCTGTTGAGCATCGACACCACCACCGGCATGTCGCCGCCGCCGATCGAGGCGACCAGATGCCACCCCAGCAGCAGCGCCAGCACGGTGACCACGATCAGCAGCCACAGCTGCGGATCGATCACGAACCACACCGTCAGCGCCGCGAACACCACCAGCGCACCGACGTTGAGGAAGTTCTTGCCCGGCAACATCATCGGGGCCGATTTGATCCGGGCCGACAGCTTGAGGTTGGCCACGATCGAACCGGTGAACGTCACCGCGCCGATGAAGACGCCGATGACGACCTCGGCGGAGTGGATCCCGAGCATGCCCTCGGCGCTGAGCCTGACGGCCTCGGCGCCGGGTTCGAATCTGTCGGGGTCACCCTCGACGTGCAGATAGCCGTTCCAGCCGACCAGCACGGCGGCCAGGCCGACGAACGAGTGCAGCAGCGCGATCAGCTCGGGCATGCCGGTCATCTCGACGACCTTGGCGCGCCACAGACCGATCGCCGCACCGATGATCACCGCGCCCGCGAGCAGCGCCAGGCCGATCGGTTCGATGTGCCGCGCCAGTGCCAGTGCGACCGTCGCGATCAACGCGAGCGCCATGCCTGCGATACCGAAACTGTTTCCGGCCCTGGACGTCTCGTGCTTCGACAGGCCGGCCAGCGCCAGGATGAACAGCAGCGCAGCGACGACGTAGGCCGCGGTGGCGGCCGTCTCTATCGTGAACATGGGGCTAGCTCCTCGAGAACATCGCCAGCATGCGGCGAGTCACCGCGAAGCCACCGAAGACGTTGATGCTGGCGAGCAGGATCGCGGCGGTCGCCAGCGCGGTGACGACTGTGCCGTTTCCTTGGTCACCGTGGCCGACCTGCAGCAGCGCGCCGACGACGATGATGCCCGAGATGGCGTTGGTCACCGACATCAGCGGTGTGTGCAGCGCGTGGTGGACGTTGCCGATGACGTAGTAGCCGATCACGATCGCCAGCGCGAAGACCGTCAGGTGCACCTGTAGTGCGGCGGGGGAGAACGCGATCAGCGCGAACAGCACCGCGGCGGCGGCGAACGTGACGCCGAGGCGCCGTCCCGTCGTCATGGGCTGTTTGGCCTTCGGCGCCTCGACCGGCGCGGCGGGGGTCGTGGCCGCCGGCGCAGCGGAGACCTGGACCGGTGGCGGCGGCCAGGTGACCTCGCCGTCGCGGACGACGGTCACCGAGCGCTGCACCACGTCGTCGAAGTCGAGGGTGAGCCGGCCGTCCTTGTCCGGGGTGAGCAGTTTGAGGAGGTTGACCAGGTTGGTGCCGTACAGCTGGGACGCCTGGGCGGGCAGCCGCCCGGCCAGATCGGTGTAGCCGATGATCGTCACCCCGTTGTCGGTGACGATCGCCTGGTCCTTGACGGTGCCCTCGACGTTGCCCCCGTTGGCGGCGGCCATGTCGACGATCACGCTGCCCGGCTTCATCGAGGCCACCATGTCCCCGGTGATGATCCGCGGCGCGGGCCGGCCCGGGATGAGTGCGGTGGTGATGATGATGTCGACGTCCTTGCACTGCTCGGCGTACAGCGCGGCCTCGCGGGCCTTGTAGTCGTCGCCCATCTCCTTGGCGTAGCCGGTGGCCGAGACCTCGGCGGCCGCGGGGTCGACGGCCAGGTACTCCCCGCCCAGCGAGGCCACCTGGTCGGCGACCTCCGGACGCGGGTCGGTGGCCCGCACGATCGCGCCGAGACTGCCCGCAGCGCCGATGGCCGCCAGGCCCGCCACACCGGCTCCGACCACGAGCACCTTGGCCGGCGGTACCTTGCCCGCCGCGGTGACCTGGCCGGTGAAGAACCGGCCGAACCGGTGGGCTGCTTCGACGACGGCGCGGTAACCGGCGATGTTCGCCATCGACGACAGCACGTCCAGCGACTGCGCCCGGGAGATCCGCGGCACGGCATCCATGGCCAGCACGGTGATCGGGCGGGCGGACAGCTTCTCGACGAGTTCGGGGTTGAGCCCGGGAGAGATCAGGCTGATCAGGGTTGCGCCGTCGCGCAGCGCCGCGATCTCGCCCTCGGTCGGTGCGTTGACCTTGAGGACGACGTCACCGACCCACGGGTCGCCTATCTCGGCGCCTGCCTCCGCGTAGGCGGCATCGGAGAAACTCGAGGCGGCCCCGGCGCCGGACTCGACGATCACCGAGTACCCGAGCTTGAGGATCTGCCCGACGGTGTGCGGTGTGGCAGCGACACGGGTCTCTCCGGGCTGCGACTCGCGTGGTATCGCGATGAGCATCGAGACAGTCTGGCATCCGGGGCGGACCGTCAGTACCGCGGACCCGCATCGGGAACGGCTCACCAGGACAGATCGGGTTCGGCGGGGCCGCAGCGCAGCTCGACGGATTCCGGATCGAGGCTGACGGTGCGACTGATCCGGCCGGCATCGGCGGGGTCGGCGAACCGGACCGCACCCGTGACCCATCTGCGGGCGCGGTTGAGCGCCCAGGTGGCCCGGCACGTCACCGCCGCGCCCGCGGTACTCGCCTGCGCGGTGCCCACCGCCGCACCGGAGCAGGCCCGCAGCAGCGCCGCCGCCCCGGGACGGGTCAGCACCACGCGCCCGGCGGTGGTCACGACGAAGCGGCAGCGCCGCAGCACCTCGGCGGGGACCGGCCCGACGTGAAGGCGTTCGTCGGCCGCGCCGATCTGCCCGAGCAGCCGGTCCGCAGCGGCGCCGTGCACCCAGACGCCGACGTCTTCGCCCAGGAAGCCACTGACGGTGGCCACCAGCGAGCTCGCCGTGTGACCGTCGGCCTCGACCGATACCGCGACGTCGGGCAGCGCGTACCGCAGGCCTGTGCGGCGTGCGTCGGGGTCGGTGATGCGCCGCGACAGGGCGAGCGCCTCGGCGTTCTTGACCGCCGCCCGGTCGGCGACGTCCCTGCCGGCCCAGTCCGGCCCGTCATGCCAGGCCACTGCGTCCGCGGCGTGGTGCAGCACCGCTCCGCCCGTCACCGCCCGGTGCGCGAACTCCCAGTCCTCGCCGCCGTAGCCGACGAACGACTCGTCGAATCCGCCGATGTCGGAGAAGAGGTCTGCGCTGCAGCACATCACCGAGCTGATGATGTAGCGGTAGGAGCGGTGGTCGAGGTGCAGGAGATCACCGGTGGCCGTGTAGGCGTCGCTGAGCCAGCGCGGTTCGGGTAGTGGGTGCGGCGGCGCCTCGGCGGGTATCGCTCCGACGTGGTCCCCGAGGTGGGCGTAGCGCCGCCGGCCCACCACCAGAGCGTCGGGCAGTTGTGCAGGCAACCGGGTGAGGGCACGCAGATAGTCGGGTTCGGGAACGGTGTCGGCGTCGAGGAAGCACAGCACGGCGGCATCGGTCGCGGCGGCGCCGAGGTTGCGGGCCGCGGCGGCCCGGAACCCGAGATCGTCCTGGCGGACCACGCGGATGTCCAGTGGCGAGCGGGGCAGCGCGGGGGCCTGGGCCGAACCGTCGTCGGCCACCACCACCTGCATGAGGCGCGCGGGGTAGGTCTGACCCGCCAGCGCCGCGAGCACCAGATCGAGTTGGCGCTGCTGGTTGTAGTACGGGATGACCACCGCGACCGCGGGATCGGCATCGGCGTGGCCGGTGACCAGATCCCATCTGTTGCCGGGCACCGTGCAGCGGCCGTCACGCAGGGGTATGGGTTGGTCGGCGAGGGTCATCGATGCCACTGCTGCAGCAGGTCGGCGTACTGGGCGGCGGCGTCGGTCCGCGATGGAGCGCATGTCGTGCCGGGTGGCAGCCACGTCACCGCGGGCTGGGCGAGTGCCGCCATGAGCGCGTCCCGCAACCCGGCGGGGGTGTCGGGGTAGAGCAGGACGGCGGCCGGATTGCGGGCGTGGATCTCCCGGGTGTACCGGTTGGCCGGGGCGAGCGGGCGTCGGCCTGCGCTGATCCAGGAGTTGAGTGAGCCGGAGGCCGACACGTGCCGGTGTGGGGCCACCGGCACCGTGACCGCCCGCAGGGCGCAGCCGACGTCCGCATCGGCGAGATGTCCGGTGACGTGGAAACGGCGTGCGCTGCGGGCACATTCGGCGGTCAGGTGGCCGACGAGGTCGGTGTGGCCGGCCGAGGGTGCGCCCAGAGCCAGGACCTCGACGTCGGGTGCGGCGTCGGCCAGCGCCGCGATGACCTCGGCGTGGCCCTTGCCCGGGTAGAGGAATCCGAAGATGCCGACCGTCGGCGGGCCCGCGGGGCGCGGTGGCCGCGCGGTGACGGACTCCACCGGAAGCGGCACCACGGCGACCCGGCGCGGCTGCAGGTTCTCTTCTGTCAGCAGCGCGCGTTCGTGTTCGCTGTTGACGACGACCCCGTCGAGCAGGGCGGTCACCTTGGCGTATGCCGCTCGCCGCCGATGGTGGTGTGTCCCGTCCGACGGCTGTGGCAGATCGTGCAGGGTCGCGGTCACCCGCCCGCCACGCCCGCGGGTGTGATCGACCACGGCCCGCACCGCCTCGGCGGCCTCTTCCGGTGTACTTCCGAAGAGGCGGTCGGTGAACTGCAGGTGCAGCCCGCCGTCGGGCAGCGACCGCAGCGTGTCGTGGGCGCCGGCGAGCCGCAGCTGCGGTGATTCGGATCCGTTGTGGCACAAGGACTGTGCGAGGGCGACGCCGAACCGGACGACGCCGTGTTCACCGGGTCCGACGATGAGATGGGTGACGGCGACGGTCACCGGGCCGGGCTCCGCCTGCTCATCCCGAGCTGGTCCAGCGTGCGCGCGTGTCGTTGCAGTGCCAGCGGGATGAACTCGGGATTCGTGCCGTACCAGCGCATCTGAATAGCGTGTACCTCCTCGGGGCGCCAGGTGCGCTGCATGTCCTGCCAATTCGGGCGTGGCGTCGCATCGATGCCGTGGGCCGCGAGCACCCGGGCCTCGAGCGGAGCGCTGACCGAGCCGAGCAGTGTCCGCGTCGGCGGGACCGCCGGCAGTGTGACGTTTTGGTGACGCATCACGCGTCCGGCGAGCTCGGCCAGCACTCCGTTGCCCGGATGGTTGATGGTGTGCGCAGCATCGGCCCCGTGCGCGGTCAGCACGTCGGACACCCCCACATCGGTGTGCATACGCTCCCGGCGGGCGAGCTCGGCACGGCTCGTCTCGGCGACCGCCCGGAGCTGCTCGCCGGACACCTCGACGTCCCAGACGTCGTCGGCGGACCGGCGGTCGTGTGCGGCCACGATGGTGCGCAGATCGTGGTAGGGCAGCGGGGGAGGAGTCACCGAACGATCAGCCGGGTTGCGCACGATGACCTGGAACGGGTAGAGACCCGCGTACCGAATGACCGGCCACCGCAGCACTTTCGAGCCTGCCGGCAGCCGCGTTGCCAGCTGGGCGGTCCCGATCGGGAGGTCGCGGTAGTCGTCGCGGATGGGCTGGGAGATGAGCACCGCGGTCTGGCTGAGCAGGTCGTCGAGATGACGCAGATCGGACCGCTGCAACTCGTGCACCGGGGGGATGCGTGCCGTCCGGTACGGCCGCTGCGGCACCGCGTCGAGGATGAGCCGAAGCGCCTCGGCCTGACAGTTCCCGACGACCAGCCACAGCGGCTCGGGGCCGGGCGGCGGCGTACCGGGCGGGCGGTAGAAGTCCCGGTAGTGCCACACCCGGGCGGCGTCGTCGTTGCTCACCGCGTCGAGAGTAGGCGCCGATCGTGATAGAACGTCGTTGGCGCATTCGTCCAGCAACCGGCGAGGGTGTGCCGTTCCTTCGTGCCCGACGGATGTTCATTGATCGCTGTTGCCTCGGTTCCTGCTGCGCACCCCTACGTGCGCGCCATCTGCGACCCCGAAAGCGTTCTGCTGCTTGACGATCCACGTCCGATCGGTGCCACGCTGCCTGATCAGTGGTGGCCGCCGCGACTCCTCGATCCTGTTTTCGTCGCGGAGGAATCCGGGTACTTCGACATCATGCATGTGCACTTCGGATACGACTCCACCCCGCCGGCCGCGCTGCGCGACGTCGCCGCAGTGCTGGCCGAACGCCACACACCGCTGGTGGTGACCGTCCACGACCTGCACAATCCGCACTTTGCCGACCCCCGCGATCACCTGGCCCGGCTGGACGCGCTGATCCCGGCGGCCGACGGGATCGTGACCCTCACCCCGGGGGCGGCCGACGCCATCGCCGAGCGGTGGGGGCGGCGGGCGAGGGTGATCCCGCACCCCCACGTGCTGCCGCTGGACGCCGTCGGCGCTGACCGCCGGGCGCCGACGACCGCGGTGGTGGCTGTGCATGCGAAGTCGTTGCGCGCCAACATCGATCCGCTACCGGTGCTCGACGCCCTGCTCGCCGCCGACGAGCCCGCGTGGCAGCTGCGCCTCGACGTCGACGAGGACCTGGACCGCTCACCGCGGGCCGGTGTGCTCACCCCGGACCGGCTCGCCGAGCTGGCCGAGCGCGGCGTCGACGTCCGCATGCACCCCCGCTTCACCGACCGGGAACTGCAGGAATACCTCGGCGAGATCGACGCACTCGTCCTGCCCTACCGATTCGGGACGCACTCCGGCTGGGTGGAGGCGTGTTACGACGCCGGCGTCGCCGCGATCGTCCCCGCATGCGGGTACTTCCACGAGCAGCACGGCGACCCGGTCTACCGCTACAGCGCCGACGACGCACTGGTGGAGAGCCTGCGACAGGCGGTGTCCGCGGGGCTTGCACTCGCTAACCGGCGCCGAGCCACCGCCGGAGACCGGCGCACACAGCGGGAGCGACAACTTCGGCATGTCCGGCAGGAGACGACCAGCCTCTACCGCGCTCTTCTCGCGCGCGCGTCCGCAGCGTGACCCGGCCCATCCGGGTCGCGCTGATCGCCTCGGCGCGGTACCCCGTGCGTCAACCGTTCGCCGGCGGTCTCGAGGCGTTCGTCTATCAGTTCGCCCACGCCCTCACTGCCGCAGGCCATTCGGTGACGATGTTCGCCGCGCCGGGCTCCGCCGTCGACATGCCCTGGGACGTGCTGCCCGTGCACACCCTGGAGATGTCCGAAGCGTCCCGCGAGGACCCCTCGGTGCCGGAGTGGGTGGTCCACGAGACCCACGCCTACCTGTCGGTGATGCTGAATCTGGCTGACCGTCTGCAGCATTCGTTCGACATCGTGCACAACCACAGCCTGCACTACCTCCCGCTGGCGATGGCGCGGATGCTTCCGATGCCGATGCTGACCACCCTGCACACCCCACCGCTCAAGTGGCTGGAACAGGCCGTCGCACTGCCCGGCGGGGTGGCCGGCGAGTTCACCGCGGTGAGCGCCTTCACCGCGCGCCAGTGGGAACCGGTCAACGGTCCGGTGCCGGTCATCCCCAACGGCATCGACCTCGACGACTGGCAGCCCGGACCGGGCGGCGACTACGCGGTGTGGAGCGGACGCCTGGTGCCGGAGAAGGGGCTGCCCGATGCGGTCGCCGCGGCGCGCAAGGCCGGTTTCCGGCTGCGGATCGCGGGTCCGGTCGGCGATCCGGCGTACTTCGAGCAGGCGGTCCGGCCGCTGCTGGGCGAGTCGGTGAGCTATGAGGGCCACCTGCGCCGCGACGAACTCAACGAGCTGGTCGGCGGGGCCGCGGTCGCATTGGTGACCCCGCGCTGGGAGGAGCCCTACGGGCTCGTCACCGCCGAGGCGCTCGCCTGCGGCACACCCGTCGCCGCCGTCGCCCGCGGCGGCATCCCCGAGACGATCGACCGCGACAGCGGCAGGCTCGCGCCGCCGGGCGACATCGACGCACTGGTGCTCGCGGTGCGCGCGGCCGCGCAGCTGCCCCGCGGGCCGGTTCGCGCCCGCGCGGAATCGCACTGCTCACAGGCGGTGATGGTGGAGCGCTATCTGACGCGCTACGCAGAGCTGATCGGCGACGTCGAGCCGGAGCGGGTGTCCGCGTGATCGGCTACTACGTGCACCATCAGGGACGCGGCCATCTGACGCGGGCGCTGGCGATCAGCGCACAGCTGACCGAGGACGCGGTGTTCTTCTCCTCCCTGCCCCGGCCTGCGGGTCTACGCGACGGCGACGACTGGGTGCGGCTGCCACTCGACGTACCGGCCGACGGCGGTCCCGTCGTCGATCCGACGGCCAACGGCCGGCTGCACTGGGCTCCGGTGGGGATCGACGGCCTCGCCGACCGGTCGGCGCTGGTGCTGAACGCCATCGCGACGGTCCGGCCGCGCCGGATGGTCGTCGACGTCTCGGTGGAAGTGGCGCTGCTGTGCCGGCTCGCCGGTGTGCCGGTGACGGTGATGGCGATGCCGGGCGACCGCGACGACGCCGCGCACGGCCTGGCCTACGACATCGCGGACACGATCGTCGCCCCGTGGTCCGGTGACGTGTACCACCCGCACTGGCTGCGCCGCCACGACGCCCGCACCCACTACGTCGGCGTGATCAGTCGATTCGAGGGAATGGCGCCCGCGCCGCCGACCGGACGCCCGAGAGCCGGACTGCTGCTCGCCGGAGCGGGCGGCTCGGAGGTGCCCCGGGACGCCCTGACCCAGCTGCGGGAGGTCGCGCCCGATCACCACTGGGCGGCGGCCGGCGGCGACGGCGGCTGGGTGGACGAGCTGTGGCCGCTGCTCAGCGGCGCCGACGTCGTGGTCACCCACGCCGGGCAGAGCGCCATCGCCGACGTGTCGACGGCCCGTGTGCCGGTGGCGGTGGTCATCCCGCAGCGGCGGCCTTTCGGCGAGCAGCACGCGACGGCGACCGCGCTGGCCGGCGCGGGTGTCGTCGTCACCGCACCGACCTGGCCGCGGCCCGGCGAGTGGGCGGAGCTGCTGTCGGCCACCCGGGCCCTGGATCCCGACCGGTGGGAACGTCTGCGCGGCCGGGGCGCCGCGGCACGGGCCGCCGCGGTGATCGCCGCGTGACCGTCGCCGTGGTGACCGTCGCGCACGGTCGCCACCGGCACCTGCGGATGCAGGACGCAGGCCTGCACCGGTCGCCGGTGCGGCCCGACGTGCGCATCGTGGTGGCGATCGAGGATCCCGGCATCGCGGAGGTGGTCGACGACACCGCCGAGGTGATCGCCTGTGCGTCCACATCACCAGGTCTGCCGCTGGCGCGGGCGCGGAACATGGGCGCTGAGCACGCGCTGCGGCGGGGTGCCGACGTGCTGATCTTCCTGGATGTCGACTGCATTCCCGGCGGCGCGCTCGTCGGCCGCTACGCCGAGGTCTGCGCCGCGGCGGCCGGACCGGCGCTGTTCAGCGGGCCGGTCACCTACCTGCCGCCGCCGCCGCGCGACGGCTACCCGATCGACGACCTCGCAGCGCTGACCCGACCGCATCCCGCCCGCCCGGCCCCCGGGCCCACCGAACTGATCACCGCCGATGATCACGATCTGTTCTGGTCGCTGTCCTTCGCGGTGTCCGCCGGGACCTGGCGGCTCCTCGGCGGATTCTGCGAGCAGTACGTCGGCTACGGCGGCGAAGACACCGATTTCGGCGCCGTGGCACACGAACGCGGTGTGCCGCTGGTCTGGGTGGGCGGTGCACACGCCTATCACCAGCACCACCCGGTGTCCGACCCGCCCGTCGAGCATCTGGAGCAGATCGTGGCCAACTCCCGGATCTTCCACCGCCGGTGGAATCGGTGGCCGATGACGGGCTGGCTCGACGCTTTCGAGCGGACCGGTTCGATCTCCCGGGACGGGGAAGACATCGTCGTACTGCCCCGTCGTAAACCCCTCTGAAAGGACGCCGAGTGGCCGCCTTCACGATGCTGCTGGTCCTCATGGCGGCCACCGTCGTTCTGGCGCCCGTCGCCGAGCGATGGTCGCTGCCCTATCCGGCGGTGCTGCTCGCCTTCGGGCTGCTGCTCGCGTTCATCCCGAACGTGCCGGTGCTGTCGCCGCCCCCCGAACTCATCCTCCCGCTGGTGCTGCCGCCGCTGCTGTTCGCCGCCGCGCGCCGGACGTCATGGCGGGAGTTCCTGGACAACCGCCGCCCGATCACCCTGCTGGCGGTGGCGCTGGTGGGCGTCACCGCCTTCGCGGTGGGCTCCACCCTGCACGCACTGGTGCCGACCGTGCCGCTGATCGCGGCGATCGCGCTCGGCGCGGCCGTGGCCCCGCCCGACCCCATCGCGGCGACGGCGGTCGCGCGAAAACTCGGCATTCCGCGACGGCTGCGCACCATCCTCGAGGGCGAGGGGCTGGTCAACGACGCGACGTCGCTGGTCATCTACGAGGTCGCCGTCGCGGCAACTCTGACCGGGGCGTTCTCCCCGTGGAGCTCAGGCAAGGCGTTCGGGCTGGCGGTGGTGCTCGGCGTGGTGGCCGGCCTGCTGATCGCGGTGGCCACCCGCTTCCTGATCACCCGGCTGCCCGCGCACCCGGCCGGCAGTGCGCTCGTGCTCGTGGCGCCCTTCGTCGCCTACGCCGCCGCGGACGCGGTGCACGGCAGCGGAGTGCTCGCGGTCGTGACCGTGGCGCTCGCGCTCAGCCGCTACGGCGACGCCGAGTCCTCACAGACCCGGCTCGTCACCGGCACGACGTGGGAGATCGTCGAACTGCTGGTGACCGGTGCGGCGTTCGCGTTCGTCGGGCTCGAACTCCGGGCCGTCGCGACGAGCATCGACGCGCCGCTGGGCGAGCTGGTCGTCCAGGCGCTGATCATCACATTCGTCGTCATCGTCGTGCGATTCCTGTGGATCTTCCCGGTCGCCGCCATCGACGAACGGCTGCACAAACGCAAGAGCCACGTCGCCGAACCCATCGGCTGGCGGGAGATGACGGTGTCCTCGTGGGCGGGTATGCGCGGGGTGGTGACGCTGGCCGCGGTGCTCGCGCTGCCGCCGCAGTTCCCCGAACGCGACCGGCTGATTTTCTTCGCCTTCGTCGTCATCGTGGTCACGCTGTTGCTGCAGGGCCTGACGCTGCCCACGCTGGTGCGCCGGCTCGATGTGCGCGCCGACGAGAGCGAACAGGACGACGCCGTGCAGGACATGCTGCGGCGCGGACGCGAGGCCGGCTTCACGAAGCTCGACGAGATCGCCGAACGCGACGACGCCGACGCCGAGGTGATCGAGCACGCCCGGGAGAACGCCGACCGGATGTGGCATGCGATGGGTTACACCCCGTCCGATGTGGACTCCCAGGGCGACGACAGCGACCACGCTGTGACCGTCAACGCGCTCAAGGACGAAATGCTCACCGCCGCAAGGGAAGCGGTCGTCGAGGCGCGCTCGGAGTCCGGCACCGATCCGACGATCGTGGACCTGGTGCTGCGCCGCCTCGACGCCCGCGGCCGCCAGCCCGAATAGGTCGCCCCGATAAAACTCACTGCGATCGAATCGCTTCCACCCAGGTCAGGCGGGCCGGTACCAATAGCCGGGTGAACGCCGCGCCGTCCGATGACTGCTGTCGCTGAAGCCCGTCCATTCCCGCTTCAGCCCTCTGCGCAAAGGTCGTCACAATGTCGGTGTTCGTCGATATCGCTCCGGACGAGTCGCGATTGCGCTCGCCGGGTTCCGCCCCGCCCGCGGGCCGATGGCGAGGTCGGCTGACCCGCGCCGCGCTTCCGGTGGTCTCACTGGTCGTGTTCTTCGCGCTCTGGCAGCTCGCCGCCGCGAGCGGGGTCTGGAACCAGACGTTCGTGCCCTATCCGGCGACGGTGTGGCAGGCCTTCGTCGATGTCTCGACCACCCATGACGGGGTCCGCGGCTACGGCGGATACCTGCTGGCCGAACACCTGTACATGACCCTGCGCAGGGTGCTGGCAGGCGTCGTGATCGGCGTCGCGCTCGGGGTGGCACTCGGACTGGTGATGGGGTCGATCGGCTGGGTGCGCAGCGTGCTCGAGCCGTGGCTGACGTTCCTGCGGGCACTACCGCCGTTGGCCTACTTCTTCCTGCTGGTGATCTGGCTCGGCATCGACGAGGCGCCGAAGATCACGCTGCTCGCGCTGGCCGCGCTCCCGCCGGCGGCGGTCGCGACCACGGCCGCCGTCCTCGCCGCGCCGGTCGGGCTCATCGAGGCCGCCCGTGCTCTGGGCGCCTCCCGTGCCGAGGTGATCCGCGACGTCGTGGTCCCGTCGGCGCTGCCCGAGACCTTCACCGGCATCCGGCTCGCGGTCGGCATGGCCTACTCGTCGGTGGTCGCCGCCGAACTGTTCAACGGGCTGCCCGGAGTCGGCGGCCTGGTCAAGGACGCCAGCAATTACAACAACACCCCCGTCGTCCTCGTCGGCATCTTCGCGATCGGGATCTCGGGTCTGGTCATCGACGGTCTGTTGCGTGCGCTGGAACGCCGCGCCGCTCCATGGAGAGGAAAAGTATGAGATTCAGATCCATTGCTGCCGTGGGGGTTGCGGTGCTCTGCGCTGCGCTCGGCCTGACGTCGTGCTCGGTGGAATCGGGCCAGGACGCCGAGAAGCCGACGATCCGCATCGCCTACCAGAGCTTCCCCAGCGGCGATCTGATCGTGAAGCACAACCGCTGGCTCGAGGATGCGCTGCCGGACTACAACATCAAGTGGACGAAGTTCGACTCCGGCGCCGACGTGAACACGGCGTTCATCGCCAATGAGGTCGACTTCGGCGCGCTGGGTTCGAGTCCGGTGGCACGCGGTCTGTCCGCACCGCTGAACATCCCGTACAAGGTGGCCTTCGTGCTCGACGTCGCGGGCGACAACGAGGCCCTGGTGGCGCGCAACGGCAGCAACATCACCACGATCCCCGAGTTGCGGGGTAAGCGGATCGCGACGCCGTTCGCATCCACCGCGCACTACAGCCTGCTGGCCGCGCTGAACCAGAACGGGCTGTCACCGGCCGACGTCCAGCTGGTCGACCTGCAGCCCCAAGCCATCCTGGCGGCGTTCGATCGGGGCGACATCGATGCCGCCTACTCGTGGCTGCCGACCCTGGATCAGCTGCGCGCCAACGGTAGAGACCTGATCACCAGCCGTCAGCTGGCCCGCGACGGGAAGCCGACGCTGGATCTGGGTGTGGTCGCCGACGAGTTCGCCGAGGCACACCCGGAGGTGGTCGACATCTGGCGCAAGCAGGAGGCCAGGGCGCTGGACGTCATCAAGGACGATCCGGACGCCGCCGCCGAGGCGATCGCCGCCGAGATCGGCCTGACCCCGAACGAGGTCAAGGGACAGATCGCCCAGGGTGTGTATCTCACACCCGCCGCGGTCGCCTCGCCCGAATGGCTGGGCTCCGAGGGCAATCCGGGCAACATCGCGGCGAATCTCGAGAGCGCGTCGCAATTCCTCGCCGAGCAGAAGCAGATCCCGGCCGCCGCACCGCTGCAGACGTTCCAGGACGCGATCTACACCAGGGGACTGCCCGGTGCCATCACCCAGTGACGGGGCGGTCGAACTGCGCGGGGTGACCCATCGATACGGCAGGGCCGGCAGCGAGGTCACCTCGGTCGGACCGGTCGATCTGAACGTCGAGGCCGGATCGTTCCTGGTGTTGGTCGGCGCGTCGGGGTGCGGCAAGAGCACGCTGCTGCGGCTGCTGGCCGGGTTCGAGTCGCCGAGCGAGGGTTCGGTCACGGTCTCCGGTGCGGCCCCCACACCCGGCGTGACCGCCGGTGTGGTGTTCCAGCAGCCGCGGCTGTTCCCGTGGCGCACGGTCGGCGGCAACGTCGACCTGGCCTTGAGATACGCCCGGGTGCCGCGGGAGCAGCGGGCCGAGCGCCGTGACCAACTGCTGGCACGCGTCGGGCTCGAAGGCACGGCGGGCAGGCGGATCTGGGAGATCAGCGGCGGCCAGCAGCAACGCGTCGCGATCGCCCGCGCCCTGGCCGCCGAGACCCCGCTGTTCCTGCTCGACGAACCGTTCGCCGCGCTCGACGCGCTCACCCGTGAGCGGCTGCAGGAGGATGTGCGGCAGGTCAGCGCCACCTCGGGCCGCACGACGGTGTTCGTCACACACAGCGCCGACGAGGCCGCCTTCCTCGGGTCGCGCATCGTGGTGCTGACCCGGCGGCCGGGCCAGATCGCCCTGGACCTGGACGTCGACCTGCCGCGCACCGGGGTGGACCCCGACGAACTGCGCCGCTCCCGCGAATACACCGACCTGCGGGCCGAGGTCGGGCGCGCCGTCAAAGCGGCTGCGGCTCAGCCGTCCAGCGTCGCGCTGAGGTAGGTCACGTCGGCGAACAACGCGAACTCCACCCCCTCGGGATAGTCCAGGCCGTTGGCGACGTAGAGCTGTTCGGCGCTGCGGGTGCGGCTGTGCCACCGCAGACCGTCGAGGTAATCGGGGACGTGGTTGCGCTCGCCCTGATAGACCAGATCGGCGATGTTGATCGACGACCGTTCGAAACGGGTCCGCAACTCCTCGTGGCCGAACACCGACATGTCCGGTACGTACTCGCACGCCAGCTGGCTCCCGGGAGCGCTCAGTCCGGTGATGCGGTCGAACAGCGCGTCCTGTGCGGTGGCCGGCAGATACACCAGCAGACCTTCGGCGCTCCACGCCGTGGGCTGCGACGGATCGAATCCGGCGGCGCGGACGGCAGCGGGCCAGTCGTCGCGCAGGTCGGCGGCGACGGCACGGCGGTCGACGCCCGGCTCCACCGACAGGCCGGTGAGCGTGCGGGATTTGAACTCGAGTACATCGGACAGGTCGACCTCGTAGAGCGTCGCGTCCGCCGGCCACGGCAACCGGTAGGCCCGGGTGTCCAGCCCGGACGCGAGGATGACCATCTGCCGGATCCCGCCACGGACGGCGTTGACGAAGAAATCGTCGTAGAAGCGAGTGCGCACGGCCATGTGCTCGCTGGAGCGCCGGGGGTCGTAGCTGGGATCCTCGGCCGGGACGTGGCCGTCGAGCAGCTGGGTGAAGAACTCCATGCCGACGGCGCGCACCAGGGGTTCGGCGAACGGATCGTCGATCAGGGCGTCGGCGTCACGGGTGGCCAGTGCGCGCGAGGTGGCCACCATGGTGGCCGTCGCACCCACGCTGGTGGCCAGATCCCACCGGTCGTCGTCGCTGCGCTGGGCGGGGCTGTGCTTCTCCATTACTTAGAGAAGCTAACACAAGATCAAATCGACGCAGGTCAACCGCCTGCGCGCGGTCTAGACCGGCGGGTAGGCAGGCGGCGGGTAGCCGCCACCGGGTCCGGAGATGCCGCGCAGTCCCCAGCCCAGATAGCTGAAGAAGAACTCGATCTCGTCGCTCGCGTCGTAATCGGGATTCGGATCCATCGCATACCTCCGTCGAACGCGGGCGTTTGGTGCAGTTTAGACCGGATGCGCCCGGCCGAAACAGTGTGTTCAGGCTATTGCCTACACTGATCGACCAGCCAGTTGATTGATACACCGTCGAGAGTGAGTGCCATGTCCCGACACCTCGGCAACGAGACGGCCTCGAACGGGTCGTCCCGTCGCGACGAACTGTTGCGCGTGGCCACCAAGCTGTTCGCCGCCCGCGGCTACCACGGCACCCGGATGGACGACGTCGCCGACGCGGTCGGCCTGAACAAGGCGACCGTCTACCACTACTACGCGAGCAAGTCGCTGATCCTGTGGGACATCTACAAGGGTGCGGCCGACTTCACCGTGGAGGCGCTGCACGACGATCCGACGGCGTCGGCGCGCGAGGTGATCTATCACTTCACCCGCCGGCTGCTGGTCGGCATCGCGAGCGACCTCGAGCGGGCGGCGGTGTACTTCCAGGAGGGCCCCTACATCAGCGAGTGGTTCACCGAGGAGCAGGTGGCCTACATCCGGGGGAAGGAGACCCAGGTCTACGAACACGTCCGCGACGTCATCGACCGCGGGATCGCCAGCGGCGAGTTCTACGACTGCGACTCCCACGTACTGGCCCTCGGCTACATCGGCATGACGCTGGGGTCCTACCGCTGGCTGCGCCCACAGGGCAGGCGCACCGCCCCCGAGATCGCCACCGAGTTCAGCACCGCACTGCTGCGCGGACTCATCAAAGACGAGACGGTGCGCGCCGAATCGCCGCTCGGCGTGGACGATCCGGCCCCGACGCGATGAGCGCCGGCATGTTCTCCATCGAGGGCAAGGTCGCGGTGGTCACCGGCGGCGGCCGGGGGATCGGCGTGATGATGGCCCGCGGCCTGCTGCAGGCCGGCGCCGCGGTGTATCTGTCCAGCCGTAAGGAGGCCGAACTCGACGCGGCCGTGGCCGAGCTGTCGCCGTTGGGCCGGGTGACGGCCGTACCGGCCGACCTGGGTACGGCCGCGGGGGTGCAGACGCTGACCGACGCGCTCACCGCCCGCGAGGACGCCGTGCACGCGCTGTTCAACAACGCCGGCGCCAACTGGGGGGCGCCCTTCGACGAATTCCCGGAGTCGGCGTTCGACCGCGTCTTCGACGTCAACGTCAAGGGTGTCTTCCTGCTCACCCGCGCGTTGGTGCCGCTGCTGACCGCCGGCGCAGGAGACGACGATCCGTCCCGGGTGATCAACACCGGAAGCGTCGACGGGTTCTTCACCCCGGAGAAGGGCCGCGACAACTTCTCCTACGCGGCCAGCAAGGCCGCCGTGCACATGCTGACCAAACACCTGGCCACCGAGCTCGCGCCGCGCATCCTGGTCAACGCGATCGCCCCCGGCCTGTTCGAGTCGCGGATGACCAAAGTGCTCTTGGCTTCCGGCGCCGATGCGGTCGGTCAGGCGTTGCCGCTGGGCCGCATCGGTGCGCCCGAGGACATGGCCGGTATCGCGGTGTTCCTGGCCAGTCGCGCCAGCAGCTACATCACCGGTGCAGTCATCCCGGTGGACGGCGGAGTGAGCACGATTCGCTGACGCGCGGGACCGCCGACGCATGTGATGCGCTAAAGGTATCAAGCCATGCCGAAAACGGCTTGGACAGGTATCACCCGTTCTGCTTAGCGTGGGCAGTGACGCCCACCACATCCATGTCTGCTGCGCAGCGTGGATCACACAGGACAGGAGTGAACCAATGGCGCTCGCTCTCCCCACCTCACTTCGGGGCGGTATCGCCCTGCTGGCGGCCACCGCCATGACACTGACCGCCTGCGGCGGCGTACAGAACTCGACCGGCGGCGGATCCGGCGGCGACTATCCCTCCGGCACCGTGGAGATGTACGTCGGTGCGTCGGCGGGCGGATCCAGTGACCTCATCAGCCGTGCGGTCTCCAAAGGACTGTCCGAGAACCTCGGCGCCTCCTTCCCGGTGATCAACCGCGAGGGCGCGAACGGAGCGCTCGCTGCGGCCGAGATCGCCAACGCCGAACCCAACGGTTCCAAGATCGCGATCCAGAATGCGTCGCTGTTCACCATCACCCCGCTGGCCGTCGCCGAGAACGAGGTCACCAACCTCGACAGCTTCGACGTCGTGCAAGGGGTGTCCCGTGACGACTACGTCCTGGTGACCAACCCGGCCAGCGGTTATCGCAACCTCGACGACGTCAAGAAGGCCACCCAGGTCGTCCGTTACGGCACCACCGGCGTCGGCACCGGCGCCCAGCTGTCGGCCGCGCTGCTGTTCAAGACCAGCAACGTCAACTCCCAGGCGGTGCCGTTCGACGGCGGCGCGCCCGCCCTGGCCGCCGTGCTCGGCAACCAGGTGGACGTGGCCAGCATCCAGGTCGGCGAGGCGATCGAGAACATCCAGTCCGGCAAGCTGACCCCGCTAGCGGTGTTCGGGCCCGAACGCATCGAGTACCTGCCCGAGGTGCCGACGGCCAAAGAGCAGGGCCTCGACGTCGAGGTGACGCAGTACCGCTTCATGACCGTGCCGAAGGGCACCCCGCAGGACGTGCGTGACCGGCTCATCGAGGGGATGAAGGCCACCTTCGCGACCCAGGCGTACAAGGACTTCAACAAGCAGAACAGCCTGACGCCGATGGAGCTGTCCGGCGAAGAGGTCGTGACCCAGCTGCAGGAGGACAAGCAGCGCTACGCCGACCTGGTCCAGCGCTACGGCATCAATCTGCGCGACGAGGGCTGACCGGTGGCCGACCGCGACGACACGACGGCGGTGGGGGGTGACCGGCATCCGCACCTGCACACCCGCGACATCCTCGCCGAGATCGAGGCCGAGGTCGCCCACGAGCTCGAGGAGGAACGCCCGCCGCAGGGCGGCCCGATCTACCAGACGATCGGCGCACTGGTCGGTGTGGCGATCGGGATCGGCGGCGGCGCGCTGGCGCTGAGCTACGGCCTCGGATCGCTGAGCGAACCGGGCCCGGGCCTGTGGCCGTTCATCGTCAGCGTCGTGATCGCCGCGATGTCGGCGGTGCTGCTCGTCGCCGGACGTCACCTGTCCGACAGCGAGGCGTTCACCCGCAGCAGCCTGCTCGCGGTCGCGGGCATCGTCACGTTCGTCGCGTTCGGATTCCTGTTGCCCGTCACCGGGTTCGAGATCCCGGCGCTGGCGCTGTGCGTGATCTGGCTGAAGTTCCTGGGCGGGGAGAGCTGGCGCAACACCATCGTGATCAGCGTGGTGACCGTCGCGGTGTTCTATCTGCTCTTCCTGTACGCCCTTCGAATCCCGTTGCCGCATCTCATCAATCTGTAGGGACGCACCGAATCCATGGACTTCACCGCCTTCCTCGACGGTTTCGCCCTTGTCGTGGAACCGAAGAACCTGCTGTACTGCCTCGTCGGCGTCCTGATCGGCATGATCATCGGCGTGCTGCCCGGCCTCGGGCCCGCGGCCACCATCGCCATCCTGCTTCCCATCACCTACACCATCGACCCGGTGTCGGCGATCATCATGCTGGCCGGCATCTACTACGGGGCTCAGTACGGGGGCACGATCACCTCGGTGCTGTTGCGACTACCCGGTGAGGCGTCCTCGGTGGTCACCGTCTTCGACGGATTCGCCCTCGCCAAGCAGGGCAGGGCGGGCACCGCGCTGGGGATCGCGGCGATCGGTTCCTTTGTGGGAGCGACGATCTCGATCATCGGGCTGACACTGCTGGCGCCCGTGGTGGCGCGGGTCGCCCTGGACTTCGGCCCACCGGAGTACGCCGCCCTAGCGCTGTTGGGTGTGCTGCTCGTCGCGACCATCGGTAGCGGCAACAAGCTCAAGGCGCTGATCGCCGGCGCGATCGGTCTGCTGCTGGCCACCGTCGGACGCGACAGCTTCACCGGTGCTTCCCGATTCACGTTCGACAGCCTGCAACTGGCCGACGGCATCGACTTCGTCGTGGTGGCCATGGGATTGTTCGGCGTCGGAGAGATCCTCTACAACCTCGAGCAGCGCCATCGCAAGGTCGAGCCACCGGCCAAGGTGGGCAACGTATGGCCGTCGCGCAAGGACCTCAGGCAGTCCTCGGGCGCGATCGGCCGCGGCTCGATCATCGGTTTCGTACTCGGCGTCCTGCCGGGCGGCGGCGCCGTGCTGTCCTCGATCGTGGCCTATGCCACCGAGAAGCGGCGCAGCAAGACCCCGGAGCGGTTCGGCAGGGGCGCCGTCGAGGGCGTCGCCGCGCCGGAGACCGCCAACAACGCGGCGGCCACCTCCTCGTTCATCCCGCTGCTGACCATCGGCCTACCGGCCAACGCCTCCATGGCGATGCTGTTCGGTGCGCTGCTGATCCTCGGTGTCTCACCGGGTCCCCAGCTCGTCGACGAACACCCCGACGTGTTCTGGGGCGTCATCAACTCCATGTACATCGGCAACATCCTGCTGTTGATCCTGTCGGTGCCCCTGGTCGGTCTGTTCGTCCGCATCCTGCGGGTGCGCGCGGCGATCCTCGCGCCGATCACCGCCCTGATCACGTTGCTGGGCGTGTACACGATCAACAACTCGACGTTCGACATCTTCCTGATGGTCGCCTTCGGCATCGTCGGCTACCTGATGAAGAAATCCGGTTTCGACCCCGGACCGATGGTGCTGGCGTTCGTACTGGGCTCGATCATCGAGTCGAGCAGCAGGCGATCCCTGCTGATCTTCGGCGGCGACCCGACCGGCTTCGTCACCCGCCCGATCTCCGGGGTGCTGTTGGCCGTGTTCGTCGTGCTGGCGGTCCTGCCCCTGGCGCGGCATCTGATCAAGCAGCGCCGCGAGCGGACGGAGAAGAACGAGACCCCCACGGCGACGGACCGACTGGAGGTCTGAGTCAGCCGCCCCCGTCGAGGCGGCGGCGGGTGTTGCCCAGATGCACCCGCATCGCCGCCCGGGCGGTGTCCACGTCCCCGGCGACGACGGCGGCCGCGATGTCGGCGTGCTCCCGGCGCACCCGCTCGGCGTGAGCGGCGTGGGTGATCGAGTGCTCCTCGCCCAGGCGGGTGCGCGCCAGCATGATCGTCATCGGGCCGAGCGAATCCAGCAGATCGAGGAAGAACCGGTTGCCGGAGGCCGCGGCGACCGCACGATGGAACCGGAAGTCCGCCCCCACCGCGTCCTCCGGAACGGCGCTCTCGAATGCGGCCAGCGCGGCCCGCACCGCCTCCCGGCCCGCGGTGTCAGCACGAGCGGCCGCCAGCGCCGCCGCCTCGGTCTCGATGCCCAACCGCAGGTCGACGACGTCGAGCACATCGCGCTGGGTTCGGATCGCGACGGGTCCGATGGTGAACGCCGTCGACTCCGGCAGCGCCAGGACATACGACCCGCGGCCCTGGAACGTCTCCACCAGTCCTTCGGCCCGGAGTCGGGTGACGGCCTCTCGGACCACCGTGCGGGACACGCCGAACTCGTCGATGAGCTCGGCTTCCGACGGCAACTTCTCGCCCGCGGGCAGGTCACCGGCGAAGATCTTGTCCTTCAGCCCGGCGACGACCCGCGCCGCCCGTGTGGTGGTCACCGCGACATCATCGCGCGCCGAACTCGGCCGACTCCACGGTGAGTGCGCGCATCCGGTCGCTGAGGGTGAAGCCGAGGCCCGGCCGGTCGGGCAGCCACATCCGACCGTCGCGGATCTCGATGCGCTCGTCGAACAGCGGATCGAGCCATTCGAAGTGTTCGACCCACGGCTCGGTGGGGTAGGTGGCCGCCAGGTGCAGGTGGATCTCCATCGCATAGTGCGGCGCCAGCGCCAGACCGGCGTGCGAAGCGAGGGTGGCGAAGCGCAGGAACGGGGTGATGCCGCCGATGCGCGGTGCGTCGGGCTGCACGATGCCGCGATAACCCGCGTCGATCAGCGCCATGTGCTCGCCGACCGATGTCAGCATCTCGCCGGTGGCGATCGGGGTGTCGAAGGTGCGGCTGAGATCGGCGTGGCCGACGGCGTCCCAGGCGTCGAGTGGCTCCTCGATCCAGATCAGGTCGTACTGCTCCAGCGCACGGCACATCCGCCGGGCCCGGGCGCGGTCCCACTGCTGGTTGGCGTCCACCATCAGCGGGGTGTCGCCGAGGTGTTCGCGCAACGCTGCGACCCGCGCAAGGTCGGTCTGCCACTCCGGCTGCCCCACCTTGATCTTGATGCCGCCGATGCCCGCGGCCAGCGAGGCGTCGGCCTTGTCCTTGATCTCGTCGACCGACGCCTGCAGGAAACCGCCCGAGGTGTTGTAGACCCGGCACGAGTCGCGGTGGCTGCCCAACAGTTTGGCCAGCGGCAGGCCCGCCCGCCGGGCCTTGAGGTCGTAGAGCGCGACGTCGAGTGCGGCGATGGCCTGGGTGGCCACACCCGACCGGCCGACCGACGCGCCAGCCCACAGCAGCGACTGGTAGATGCGGTCGATGTCGGAGGGATCCTGGCCGATCGCGACCTCGGCGATCTCCTTGAGGTGGGTGTACTGCGCCGGTCCACCGCTGCGTTTGGAGTAGCTGAAACCGGTTCCGGTGCAGCCCTGTTCGGTGCGCAACTCGACGAAGAGCAGGACCGTCTCGGTCAGCGGCCGCTGTCGTCCGGTCAGCACCTTGGCATCGCTGACCGGCGTCGGCAGCGGGAGTACGACGTGTGACAGTTTCAGGTGGCGGATGCGATCAGACATGGTGACCCCAGGGGCTAGTTGTATGACGAGTAGTCAACTCATCATACAAGCTGTGTGGTCCGGGTAACACCCCATCGGTCGTTTGAGCACGCCCGCAGGCCGGGAAGACCACCACGCGTATGGATATCTCATTGCTTGCACAGGCGTCCGGCTCGTGGGGCGACTTCTGGCAGGGTGCCGTCGGACAGTGGCTCTCGACCAAAGGTCTGCACATCCTGTTGGTGGTGCTCTTCGCGCTCGTCACGACCAAGGTGATCCGCTTCGTGGCGCGCAGGGTCAGCCGCCGGCTCAATCGGGGATACGACAGCCACGACGCGGTGGTCCGGTCCGAGAGCGTCAAACACGGTCAGGCGGTGGCTTCGGTCATCTCGTCCGTGGCGATCGCAGTGCTCTATGTGGTGGTGTGCGTCGACATCGCCAACCAGCTCGGTCTGCCGGTCGGCTCCCTGGTCGCTCCGGCGGCCGTGCTCGGCGCCGCGCTCGGTTTCGGAGCTCAGCGGATCGTCCAGGATCTGCTCAGCGGCTTCTTCATCATCACCGAAAAGCAGTACGGCTTCGGTGATCTGGTGGATCTGACCGTCAACGGCGGCGGTGACGCCCGCGGCACGGTCGAGGATGTGACGCTACGAGTGACCAAGCTGCGCACCGCCGATGGGGAGATGTACACCGTCCCGAACGGCCAGATCGTCAAATCGCTGAACCTGTCGAAGGATTGGGCCCGCGCGGTCATCGACATCCCGGTGCCGACCAGCGAGGACATCAACCATGTCAACGAGGTGCTGCGGGAGGTGTCTGCGGCGGCGATGCGCCACGAGACCATGAAGGACCTGCTCCTCGACGAACCATCGGTGATGGGCGTCGAGAGTATCGAGGTGGACAGCGTGGATCTGCGCATGGTCGCGCGCACGCTGCCCGGCAAGCAGTTCGAGGTGGGCCGTGAGATACGTACCCTGGTGGTCAATGCGTTCCGCCGCAACGGGATCGCCACACCGACCGGGCAGGCGCCTGCGGTGGTCGGCAGCTAACCGAACTCGATCACCTGCCGGACCGCCTTGCCCTCGGCGAGGCGGTCCATGGCGCTGTTGATCTCCTCGAGCGGAATCGTCGACGAGACAAGCGTTTCCACCGGCAGCCGACCGTCGCGCCACAGGCTGACGAATCTTGGGATGTCGCGAGCGGGGACGGCCGAACCCAGGTAACTGCCGATCAATGAGCGGCCCTCGGCCACCAGGCTCAACGGGGACACCGAGATCCGCGCATCCGGTCGCGGCAGGCCGACGGTGATCGTGCGTCCGCCGGGGGCGGTGTGCACAATCGCCGTCTCGAGCGCCGAAGCATGCCCGACGGCCTCGATCACCACCTCGGCCTTGACGTCCCGCTCGGCGGCCTCCTCCGGGGTGTAGGCGGCATTGATGCCCATCGCTCGCGCGCGCTCCAGTTTGTCCTCGAGGCGGTCGATGCCGATGACCTTGACGTCGTCGTAAGACTGGGCGGTGATCATCGCCGCCATCCCGACGCCGCCGAGGCCGACGATCGCCACGGTCTGACCCGGTTTCGGCCTGCCGACGTTCAGCACCGCGCCACCGCCGGTGAGCACCGCGCAGCCCAGCAGGGAGGCGACCACGGGCGGCACCTCGTCGTCGACGGGAACGACCGAATGCCGATCGACGACGGCGTGGGTCGCGAATCCGGAGACCCCGAGGTGGTGGAACACCGGTTCGCCGCCGCGGCGCAGCCGGATGTCGCCGTGCATCAGGGTGCCCGCGGCGTTGGCGGCGCTGCCCGGTTCGCACGGGGTGAGCCCGTCGGTCGCGCATGCCGTGCACTGCCCGCAGCGCGGCAGGAACGTCATCACCACCCGCTGGCCGACGGCCAGATCCGAGCCGCCGGGGCCGACCTCCTCCACGACGCCGGCCGCCTCGTGGCCGAGCAGCATCGGCACGGGCCGCATCCGGTTGCCGTCGACCACCGACAGGTCGGAGTGACAGAGACCGGCAGCCTCGATGCGGACGAGCAGTTCGTCGGGACCGGGCGGGGCCAGTTCGAGGTCCGTGACGGTCAGGGGGGTCGACTCGGCGAAGGGGCCCGGGCGACCGATCTCTTCGAGTACGGCGCCGCGAATGGTGATCGTCATGCCCTCCAGACTGCCCCGACTGCGAGACTGCAACCATGCCCACCGACTACTCGAGCGGCGATTTCCCCGTGCACTGGCCGGTCACCACCCGGTGGACGGACAACGACATGTTCGGTCACCTCAACAACGCGGTCTATTACGCGCTGTTCGACACCGCGATCAACGGCTGGATCACCACCACGGCCGGCGTGGACCCGGTGGCGGCACCGTGGCTGGGCGTGGTGGCCGAGTCGGGTTGTCGGTATTTCTCCGAGCTGCGGTTCCCCGATCCGCTGACCGTGGGAGTGGCGGTGGCCCGGCTCGGCAACAGCAGCGTGACCTACCGCTTGGCGCTGTTCGGCGAGGGACAGACGGCGCTGGCTGCGGTGGGGCACTGGGTGCACGTATACGTGGACCGCGCCACCCGGCGGCCGGTGCCGATCCCGGACAACATCCGGTCGCTGCTGCAGACAGCGGTGGTGGAGTAGGCGCCGCCGCCGGCGTCGATATGCTCGCCGCATGCCGCTCGTGAGTAAGACCGTCGAGGTCGAGGCGCCCGCCGAGGCGATCATGACGATCGTCGCCGACTTCGAGAAGTATCCGGAGTGGAACCCCGAGATCAAGGGGTGCTGGATCCTGGCCCGCTACGCCGACGGCCGGCCCAGTCAGCTGCGGCTCGACGTCGAGGTGCAGGGCCAGTCGGGCACGTTCATCACCGCCGTCTACTACCCGGGTGAGAACCAGATCTTCACGCTGCTGCAGCAGGGCGACCACTTCGACAAGCAGGAGCAGAAGTTCTCGGTGGTGCCCCTCGGCGCGACGTCGCTGCTGACCGTCGACCTGGATGTCGAGACCAAGCTGGCGATTCCCGCGCCCATGGTCAAGAAGGCGATCGGAGACACGCTGGACTATCTCGCCGGCAACCTCAAATCGCGGGCCGAGCAGATGGCCGCCGGTGCCTAGCCCGGATCGTAGGCGGCCATCGCGTCCCAGAACGCGACTGTCGCTACCAGGCGGGCACTTCACCTATATGTAGTGCCGGGCCCGGCGGCCGGTGCCTAGTCCCACAGCCCGATCTGTTCCAGCCGCTTGATCAGGCGCTCGGCGCCGTCGGTGAACTGCGCCCTCGTCAGCCGGACCACGGTCTCGCGATCGCCCCGGCGCAGCGCCTCGATCAGCTCGCGGTGGCTCGCCACCGCTTCGGCGCCCCAGCCCGGATCCGTCGTGTACAGCAGCGGCGGCAGATACCGCGCGACGTGCAACAGGAACCACGCCAGCTTGATCCGTCCGCTGGCGTGGTTGAACGCCCGGTGGAACGCGAACTCCGCCGACGCGACCTCAGCCGGTTCCCGTTTCTCCACCGCCGCCGCCAGCGCGTCGTTCAGCCGCTCCATCTCGTCGATCTGTGGTGCGGTGATCCGCCGGGCGGTCGAGCCGGCCAACTCCTCGGCGATCGTGGCCTGTAGCCAGAAGATGTCCTCGATGTCCCCACGGGTCATCTCCACCACCACGTGTCCGCGATGCGGTTCCAGCCGCACCAGCCCTTCCCCGCGCAGTGTCCGCAGCGCCTCGCGCACCGGGGTGATGCTCACCCCGAGCTGGGCCGCGGTCTCGTCCAGCCGGACGAACGTCCCCGGGCGCAGGACGCCCGTCATGATCTCGGCCCGCAGGTGTGCGGCGACCGTATCGGAGAGTTGCTCGCGGTTCGGCAGGGGCCGCGCAGGCCGCGGTCTGACAGGGGCGTTCACGGTTTCTGCTGACCTCCGGTGCGGATCCGGCGTGGGGTTGTCTGGAAGACACCGGGGCCATAGTGTGACCGGGGCCATCCAATGTTTGATCAAATATCAACGACATGCAACCCGAGACGATGGAGTTCCGCCGTTGACCGATCAGCCCTCCGCCGTCGAACAGCCGTACCTGGCGCGCCGGCAGAACTGGACCAATCAGCTGGCGCGGCACGCGCTCATGCAGCCTGCCGAACCTGCGCTGCGATTCCTCGGGCGGACCACCACCTGGGGTGAGCTCCAGGAGCGGGTCACCAAACTGGCCGGCGCCCTGAGCCGCCGGGGCGTGGGGTTCGGCGAGCGGGTGCTGATCCTCATGCTCAACCGCACCGAGTTCATCGAGTCGTTCCTCGCCGTCAACAAGCTCGGCGCCATCGCCGTACCGGTCAACTTCCGCATGACACCGCCGGAGATCGCGTTCCTGGTCAGCGACTGTGCCGCCCGCGTCGTCATCACCGAATCGGTGCTCGCTCCGGTCGCCACCGCCGTCCGCGACCTCGACAGCACCCTGGAAACCGTCATCGTTGCCGGCGGGGTCAGTGACGACGGGGTGCTCGGCTACGACGATCTCATCGCCGAACCCGGCCTCGACGCCGAACCCGTCGACATCCCCAATGACGCGCCCGCGCTGATCATGTACACCTCGGGCACCACCGGCCGACCCAAGGGCGCCGTACTCACCCACGTCAACCTCGCCGGGCAGGCGATGACCTTCCTCTTCACCAACGGCGCCGACCTCAACCACGACGTCGGCTTCATCGGGGTGCCGCTCTTCCACATCGCCGGCATCGGCAACACCATCGTCGGGCTGCTGCTCGGTCGCCCCACGGTGCTCTATCCGCTCGGTGCGTTCGATCCCGGCGCCCTGCTCGACGTGCTCGCCGAAGAGAAGGTCACCGGCATCTTCCTGGTCCCGGCGCAGTGGCAGGCGGTGTGCGCCGCGCAGCGGGCCAGCCCTCGTGACCTCAAGCTGCGCGTCCTGTCCTGGGGCGCGGCCCCCGCATCGGACACCCTGTTGCGCGACATGGCCGAGACGTTCCCCGGCACCCAGATCCTGGCCGCCTTCGGCCAGACCGAGATGTCGCCGGTGACCTGCATGTTGCTCGGGGAGGATGCGCTGCGGAAGCTCGGCTCGGTCGGCAAGGTCATCCCCACCGTCGCCGCGCGGGTGGTGGACGAGGACATGAACGACGTGCCCATCGGTCAGGTCGGCGAAATCGTCTACCGGGCGCCGACCCTGATGGCCGGCTACTGGAACAATCCCAAGGCCACCGCCGAGGCGTTCGCCGGCGGCTGGTTCCACTCCGGGGATCTGGTCCGGCAGGACGACGAGGGCTACATCTGGGTCGTCGACCGCAAGAAGGACATGATCATCTCCGGCGGCGAGAACATCTACTGCGCGGAGGTGGAGAACGTCCTCGCTGCGCATCCGTCGATCGCCGAGGTCGCCGTGATCGGTCGCGCCGACGAGAAGTGGGGTGAGGTGCCGGTGGCCGTCGCGGCGTTGCGGACCGACACCGGTGGTCCGGCTCTGACGCTTCATGACCTCGACGGCTTCCTCACCGAACGACTGGCCCGGTACAAGCATCCCAAGGCCCTCGAAGTCGTCGACGCACTTCCGCGCAACCCCGCTGGCAAAGTCCTCAAGACCGAACTCCGTCAACGCTTCGCCGCACCCCGATCTGTTGACGCCGACGAAAGTTCGCCTGCCGCAACGGCTTCGGCCGCAGAGCGCCGGGACTAGCGGATGGCGAAACCCCTGGTAACGGTTCGTCGGCCAATCCGCCCGATGCGGCGCACGGCCGTTCTGCCATCGGGTACAGTCCTGTGGTCTCACTTACTACTAGCGAGTAGGGAGACAGACGTCACCAACAGTGGGCCGGGGCAAGGAGTGGGCGTGCGACAGCTATTGCCGTTGCGCCATGACGGTTCGGTCATGGGAGCACGTCGGTGACGGCCTCGAACGGGGGTCTCACCGGCTACGTGCGCGATCAGACCAGGCCTGCCCTGGAGGCGGTCGGCGGTTTCGTCCGGATGTGCGTGCTGACCGGGAAGGCGCTGTTCCACCCGCCGTTCCAGTGGCGCGAGTTCATCCTCCAGTCCTGGTTCCTGTTCCGGGTCTCGTTCCTCCCGACGGTCGCGGTCTCGGTGCCGCTGACCGTCCTCATCATCTTCACGCTGAACATCCTGCTGGCCGAGTTCGGTGCGGCCGACGTCTCCGGCGCGGGCGCGGCCCTCGGCGCGGTGACGCAGCTGGGACCGCTGGTCACCGTGCTCGTCGTCGCCGGCGCCGGCTCCACGGCCATCTGCGCGGACCTCGGCGCCCGCACCATCCGCGAGGAGATCGACGCGCTCGAGGTGCTCGGCATCGATCCGATCCAGCGGCTCGTGGTGCCCCGCGTCCTCGCCTCCACCTTCGTGGCCTTGCTGCTCAACGGAGCGGTCATCACGATCGGTCTGGTCGGTGGCTTCATCTTCGGCGTGTACATCCAGAACGTCTCCGCCGGTGCCTATGTGTCGACGCTGACGCTGGTGACCGGCCTGCCCGAGGTGTTGATCTCGGTCATCAAGGCCACCTCCTTCGGCCTCATCGCCGGTCTGGTCGGCTGCTACCGCGGGCTCACGGTCGGCGGCGGCGCAAAGGGTGTGGGCACGGGCGTGAACGAGACCCTGGTGCTGTGCGTCGTCGCGCTGTTCGCGGTCAACGTCGTGCTGACGACGATCGGTGTCAGGTTCGGAACGGGGAGCTGACGTGGCGGTCAAATCTGGAACGAACACCGGTACCGTTCTGCGCCAGCGCTTCCCCCGCGGTTATGCGCGCGCGGAGAAGTTCGCCGCCGCACCGTCGCGCGGGCTGGACAGCGTCGGGCACGTCGCCTGGTTCGTCGTCACCGCGGTCGGCTCGATCGGCCACGCCCTGCGCTTCTACCGCAAGGAAGTCCTTCGCCTGATCGCCGAGATCGGCATGGGCACCGGCGCGATGGCCGTCATCGGCGGCACCGTCGCGATCGTCGGATTCGTCACCCTCTCGGGTGGCTCGCTGATCGCCATCCAGGGTTTCGCCTCCCTGGGCAACATCGGCGTCGAGGCCTTCACGGGCTTCTTCGCCGCACTGGTCAACGTTCGCATCGCCGCGCCGGTGGTCTCGGGTCAGGCCCTGGCCGCCACCGTCGGAGCCGGCGCCACCGCCGAACTCGGCGCCATGCGGATCAGCGAGGAGATCGACGCCCTCGAGGTGATGGGCATCAAGTCGATCTCCTACCTGGTCTCGACGCGCATCATGGCCGGCTTCATCGTGATCATCCCGCTCTACGCGATGGCGATCATCATGAGCTTCCTGTCCGCCCAGGTCACCACCACGCTGTTCTACGGACAGTCGACCGGCACCTACGAGCACTACTTCCGAACGTTCCTGCGACCTGACGACGTCGCCTGGTCGTTCGTCCAGGCGATCATCATCTCGATCATCGTCATGCTGAACCACTGTTACTACGGCTACTACGCCAGCGGCGGTCCCGTCGGCGTCGGCGAAGCCGTCGGCCGGTCGATGCGTGCCTCGCTGATCGCAATCGTGCTGGTGGTCCTGTTGGCCTCGTTGGCGCTGTACGGCACCGACCCGAACTTCAACCTGACGGTGTAGCCATGACCGCGCCTCAAGCCCCGATCAACAATCCGCGTACACCGCCGCTGAAGATCTCAGCGATCGTTCTGCTGCTGATCGCCGCAGTGGTGGCGACGCTGGTGTGGTTCCAGTTCCGGGGGGACTTCACACCCACCGAGACACTGACCCTGAAGTCGGCCCGCGCCGGCCTCAACCTCGACCCCGGCACCAAGGTCACTTTCAACGGCGTGGAGATCGGCCGGGTCGAAGAGGTGAGCGCGAGCAGCGTCGGCAACGAGCCGAACGCGCTGATCAAACTCGAGGTCGACCCCGAGTACGTCAGGCTCATCCCGGCGAACGTGATCGCCGACATCTCGGCGACCACCGTGTTCGGCAACAAGTACGTGTCCTTCTCGTCGCCGCCGAACCCGTCGCCGCAGCGCATCAGCAGCGACGACGTGATCGACGTGACGAAGGTGACGACCGAGTTCAACACGCTGTTCGAGACGGTCGTCTCGATTTCGGAGAAGGTCGACCCGGTCAAACTGAACCAGACGCTGACCGCGGCCGCTCAGGCGCTCGACGGGCTCGGCGACCGCTTCGGTGAGTCGCTGATCGACGCCAATGCGATCCTGGCCGACCTCAACCCGCAGATGCCGCAGATCCGCCGCGACACCCAGCTGCTCGCCGACCTGGGCGAGGTGTACAGCAACGCCGCTCCGGACCTGTTCGACGGCCTGGAGAACGCCGTCACCACCGCGCAGACCCTCAACGAACAGCGCGGCAACCTCGACCAGGCGCTGATGGCCGCCGTCGGTTTCGGCAACACCGGCGGTGAGGTGTTCGAGCGCGGCGGACCGTATCTGGTCCGCGGCACCGCCGATCTGGTTCCCACGTCGGCCCTGCTCGACGAGTACAGCCCGGCCCTGTTCTGCATGATCCGCAACTACCACGACGTCGAGCCGAAGATCTCGGCGTCGCTGGGCGGCAACGGCTACTCGCTGCGCACACACTCCCAGATCCTCGGCGCCGGTAACCCGTACGTGTACCCGGACAACCTGCCGCGGGTGAACGCCAGGGGCGGCCCCGAGGGCAAGCCGGGCTGTTGGCAACCGATCACCCGTGACCTGTGGCCGGCGCCGTACCTGGTGGCGGACACCGGGGCGTCGATCGCTCCGTACAACCATTTCGAACTCGGCCAGCCGATCGCCATCGAGTACGTGTGGGGTCGCCAGATCGGGGAGAACACGATCAACCCATGAAAATCACCGGTACCGCCATCAAGCTCGGCGCCTTCTCCCTGGTGCTGCTGCTGTTCACCGCGATCATCGTCGTGGTGTTCGGTCAGATGCGTTTCGACCGCACCACCGGTTACTCGGCGATCTTCACCAACGCCAGCGGCCTGCGTCCCGGCCAGTTCGTCCGGGCCTCCGGTGTGGAGGTCGGCAAGGTCTCCAAGATCGAACTGATCGACAACGGCACACGGGCGCGGGTCGACTTCAGCGTCGACCGCTCGCTGCCGCTGTTCGACGAGACGACGGCCTCGATCCGCTACCTCAACCTGATCGGCGACCGCTACCTGGAACTGACCCGCGGGGACAGCGACCGGCGTCTGCCCGGCGGCGGCACGATCCCCGTGGAGCGGACCGAGCCCGCGCTCGACCTCGACGCGCTCATCGGCGGATTCCGCCCCCTGTTCCGGGCGCTCGACCCGGAGAAGGTCAACAACATCGCCCAGTCGATCGTCACGGTCTTCCAGGGTCAGGGCGGCACCATCAACGACATCCTCGACCAGACGGCGTCGCTGACCTCGGCGCTGGCCGACCGCGACCAGGCGATCGGAGAGGTCATCCGCAACCTGAACACCGTGCTCGACACGACCGTCAAGCATCAGAAGCAGTTCGACGAGACCCTGGTGAACTTCGAGAAGCTGATCACCGGCCTGAAGAACCGGGCCGATCCGATCGCCACGTCGGTGGCCGACATCAGCGATGCCGCCGGCACCGTCTCGGATCTGCTGGCCGACAACCGGCCGCTGCTGCAGGACACCATCGGCTACCTCGACGCGGTCCAGCAGCCGCTGGTCGACCAGCAGGCCCAGCTCAACGACCTGCTGGTCCGCTTCCCGACCGCGCTGAAGATCATCGGCCGGGCCGGCGGAATCTATGGTGACTTCTTCAACTTCTACGCCTGCGACATCTCGCTCAAACTGAACGGGCTGCAGCCCGGTGGACCGGTGCGCACGGTGAAGATCACCTCGCAGCCGTCGGGCAGGTGCACGCCACAATGAGAACTCTGGAAGGTTCCAACCGGGTCCGTGGTGGCCTGATGGGCATCGTCGTCCTGCTGCTCGTGGTGGGCGTGGGTCAGAGCTTCGCCAGCGTGCCCATGCTGTTCGCGAAGCCGAAGTACTACGCGCAGTTCACCGACACCGGCGGTATCAACCCCGGTGACAAGGTGCGGATCGCCGGCGTGGAGGTCGGCGAGGTGCTGACCACCGAGATCGAAGGCGACAAGGTCGTCGTGGGGTACACCCTGGGCGGCACCCAGATCGGCCGCGACAGCCGGGCCGCCGTGCGCACCGACACCATCCTGGGGCGCAAGAACCTCGAGATCGAACCGCGGGGTTCGCAGAAGCTTCCGGTCAACGGGGTCCTGCCGGTCGGCCAGACCACCACGCCGTACCAGATCTACGACGCGTTCTTCGACGTCACCAAGGCGGCGTCGGGCTGGGACACCGAGTCGGTCAAGCAGTCGCTGAACGTGCTGTCCGAGACGATCGACCAGACCTATCCGCACCTGAGCGCCGCCCTCGACGGCGTGGCGCGGTTCTCCGACACCATCGGCAAGCGCGACGAGCAGATCAAGCAACTGCTCGCCAACGCCAACAAGATCGCCGGTGTCCTCGGCGACCGCAGCCAGCAGGTGAACCAGCTGCTGGTCAATGCCCAGACCCTGCTGGCCGCGATCAACGAGCGCAGCTACGCAGTCGACATGCTGCTGGAGCGGGTGTCGGCCTTCTCCACCCAGGTCGAAGGCTTCATCGACGACAACCCGAATCTCAACCGCGTGCTCGAGCAGCTGCGGGTGATCAGCGGAACCCTCAACGAGCGCAAGTTCGATCTGGCCGACGTGCTGACCACGCTGAGCAAGTTCACCGCCGCGCTGGGCGAGGGCGTCGCGTCCGGGCCCTACTTCAAGGTCATGCTCGTCAACCTGCTGCCGTACCAGATCATCCAGCCGTTCGTCGACGCCGCGTTCCAGAAGCGCGGGTTGGACCCGGAGCAGTTCTGGCGCAGCGCCGGCCTGCCCGCGTTCCAGTTCCCCGATCCGAACGGTCAGCGCTTCCCCAACGGTGCGCCGCCGCAGGCTCCCACACCGCTCGAGGGCACGCCGGAGTTCCCGGGCCCCGCGGTGCCCAAGGGCAGCCCCTGCTCCTACACCCCGCCCGCGGACGGGATCCCGAGCCCGGCCAACCCGCTGCCGTGTGCGGATCTGACTGTCGGCCCCTTCGGCGACAACCCGTACGGCCCGAACTACGGCCCGCCGAACGTGGTGTCCTCGCCGCCGAACCCGAACGCGCCGGCGGAGCAGCCGGGCATCGCGAGCGCAGGTGTGCCCGGTCAGGTCGCACCGTCGGCACCGGGTGTTCCGGTGCCGCTGCCGCCGGCACCTCCGGGCGCCCGGCACGAACCCCCGGGACCGTTCCCGGGTCCGACCGCCACCGGCGGAAACGTGACGCAGGCGCCGCCGCCGCCGGCCCTGGTGGGTCCGCCGCCACCACCGGGACCGGGGCAGCAGTTGCCGCCGGTCGGCACGCCGCCGCTGCCGGGCAACCCGCCGTTCCTCCCGCCCGGTTCGCAGGAAGCAACGGGGGACTAGCCGATGTCGACCATCTTCAACATCCGAAACATGAAGTCGCCGAACATGTCCCGCGCGACGCTCATCATCGGCAGCCTCGTCGTGGTGCTCGCGCTGGTGGCCGCATTCGTGGGCTGGCAGCTCTACAAGAAGCTGACGACCAACACCGTCACCGCGTACTTCACCGACACGCTCGCGCTGTATCCCGGTGACAAGGTCCAGATCATGGGCGTGCGGGTCGGCTCGATCGACAGCATCGAACCCGACGGCGACAAGATGAAGGTCGTCTTCAGCTACGAGAACAAGTACAAGGTGCCCGCCAACGCGACCGCCTCGATCCTCAACCCGAGCCTGGTCGCGTCGCGCACCATCCAGCTGGCACCGGCCTACACCGGTGGGCCGGTCATGGAGGACGACGCGGTCATCGGTCTGGACCGCACCCAGGTCCCGGTGGAGTACGACGAGCTGCGCGACTCGATCAACCGCATCCTGACCGATCTCGGCCCCACCCCCGAGCAGCCCAAGGGTCCGTTCGGCGACGTGATCGAATCCTTCGCCGACGGCCTGTCCGGCAAGGGCACCCAGATCAACACCACGCTCAACAGCCTCTCGGAGGCGCTCACCACCCTCAACCAGGGTCGTGGTGACTTCTTCGGTGTGGTCAAGAGCCTTGCCCTGTTCGTCAACGCGCTGCACCGCAGCGATCAGCAGTTCGTCGCGCTGAACAACGATTTGGCGCAGTTCACCAACTCGTTCACCAACACCGACCGTGAGCTGGCCACGGCGCTGCAGGATCTCAACCGGCTGCTCACCACCACGCGTGCGTTCCTCGACGAGAACAGCGAGGTGCTGACGACCGACATCAACAACCTCGCCGAGACGACGAACGCGATCCTGCAGCCGGAGCCGCTCGACGGACTCGAGACCGGTCTGCACGTGTTCCCGAACCTCGCGGCCAACGTCGTCAACATCAGCTCGCCGAACAACGGCGGCATCGTGGGCCTGCCGGTGATCACCAACTTCGCCAATCCGATGCAGTTCATCTGCAGCTCGATCCAGGCGGGCAGCCGACTGGGCTACCAGGAATCGGCGGAGTTGTGTGCGCAGTACCTCGCGCCGATCCTGGACGCGATCAAGTTCAACTTCCCGCCGTTCGGGCTGAACCAGGTGAGCACGGCGATGACGCTGCCCAAGCAGATCGCCTACTCCGAGGACCGGTTACGGCCACCACCCGGATACAAGGACACCACCGTGCCGGGCATCTTCTCCCGCGACACTCTGTTCTCCCACGGCAACCACGAACCCGGCTGGGTCGTCGCGCCCGGTATGCAGGGCGTCGACGTGCAGCCGTTCACCGCGAACATGCTGACCCCCGACTCACTGAACGCGCTGCTCGGCGGCCCCGACCCGGTGAACCCGGCGGCACCGCCGGCATTCGGTGTGCAGCCCAACGGCAAGCTGCCCGGGCCGCCCAACGCCTACGCCGAGAACCAGCCGCTGCCGCCGCCGTGGTATCCGCAGCCGGGGCCGCCGCCGGTGCCCGCGCCCGGAGTGATCCCGGGTGATCCGGGTGGTTCGACGATGTCCGCTCCGGCGGCGGGTCCCGCACCCGCTCCGGCGCCGGGCCCACCCCTTCCCGCCGAGGCAGGACGGTGATGAGACGGATGCGTGAGCAAGGGGCCAAGGTGACATTCAGCCGGAGGCTGCCGAAGATCCCGGGCCGCAGGTTGTCGAAGATCGGCATGCGGACCACGGCACTGGCCGTGGCCGCCGTCGTGCTGAGCTCGTGCGGATCGTGGAAGGGCATCGCCAACGTCCCGCTGCCCGGTGGTCCGGGCTCCGGCGGCGACAAGATGACGATCTATGTCCAGATGCCGGATACGTTGGCGCTCAACGTCAACAGCCGGGTCCGGGTGGCCGACGTGTTCGTCGGCAGTGTGCAGGCGATCGAGCTGAAGAACTGGGTCGCCACGCTGCGGCTCGACATTCAGCCCGACGTCAAACTGCCCGCCAACGCGCTGGCCAAGATCGGCCAGACCAGTCTGTTGGGCTCCCAGCACGTCGAGCTGGAAGCACCGCCGGACCCGGATTCGCAACTGCTGCGCAGCGGCGACACCATCCCGCTGAAGAACGCGTCGGCGTTCCCCACCACCGAGCGGACGCTGGCCAGCCTCGCCACCATCCTGCGCGGCGGCGGCATCCCGAACCTCGAGGTGATCCAGACCGAGGTCAACAACCTGCTGACCGGGCGCGCCGAGCAGATCCGCGACTTCCTGGGCCAGCTCGACGTGTTCACCGACGAGCTCAACCAGCAGCGCGAGGATCTGACCCGGGCCATCGACTCGACCAACGAGCTGCTGACCGTGGTCGCCGATCGCAACGCCACCCTCGACCGGGTGCTGACGGAGTTCCCGCCGCTGATCGAGCACTTCGCCGAGACGCGCGATCTGTTCGCCGACGCCGTCCAGGCGGTGGGTCGGATCAGCGCCGCCACCGACACGTATCTGGGGCAGTCGAGCGACAACCTGAACACCAACCTGCGGAACCTGCAGCGGCCGCTCAAGCAGATCGGCAAGGCCTCGCCGTATCTGATCGGCGCGCTCAAGCTGATGCTGACCGTGCCGTTCAGCATCGAGAACATCCCGAAGGCGGTCCGTGGCGACTACATCAACGTGTCGCTGCTGGTCGACCTCACGCTGTCGGCCATCGACAACGGCTTCCTCAGCGGTACCGGGATCTCAGGCATGCTGCGGGCCCTGGAGCAGTCATGGGGACGTGATCCGGCCACGATGATCCCGGACGTGCGGTTCACACCGAACCCGCACAACGCGCCGAACGGACCGCTGGTCGAGAGGGGTGAGTGAGCTGTGCTGACCCGCTTCATCAAGATCCAGCTGGTGATCTTCACCATCCTGACCGTTCTCGCGCTGACCGTGCTGGGCTGGTACTACCTGCGGGTGCCGAGCCTGCTCGGGATCGGGCAGTACACGCTGTCGGCCGAGCTGCCCCGCTCCGGCGGGCTGTACGAGACGGCCAACGTCACCTACCGCGGCACCACGATCGGCAAGGTCACCGCGGTGGAGCCCACGGAGACCGGCGCCAGGGCCACGATGAGCATCGACAACCGGTACAAGATCCCGGTCGACGCGGTCGCCAACGTGCACTCGGTGTCGGCCATCGGTGAGCAGTACCTCGACCTGGTCTCGGACGGGAATCCCGGGCAGTACTTCAGCGACGGGCAGACCATCACCGAGAGCACGGTGCCCAGCGAGGTCGGTCCCGCGCTCGACGCGGCCAACGAAGGTCTCTCGGTACTGCCTGCCGACAAGATCGATTCGTTGCTCACCGAGACGGCCGACGCGGTGGGCGGGCTCGGGCCGGCGCTGCAGCGTCTGGTCGACTCGACGACCCACATCGCGTCGGACTTCCGCGACAACCTCGGACCGGTCAACGACATCATCGACAACTCGGCGCCGATCCTGGACAGCCAGGTCCAATCGGGCGACAACATCGAGCAGTGGGCACGCAATCTGAACATCCTGGCCGCCCAGTCCGCCGAGCAGGACGCCGCGCTGCGCAGCGGTCTCCAGCAGGCCGCGCCGACGGCCGATCAGCTCAATGCGGTGTTCAGCGGGGTGCGCGATTCGCTGCCCCAGACGCTGGCGAACTTGTCGGTGGTGTTCGACATGCTCAAGCGCTACAACAAGGGCCTCGAGCAGACCCTGGTTGTCCTGCCGCAGGGCGCTGCGGCGTCACAGGCCGGAACGATCTTCGAGGGTGAGGGTCTGCTGCACTTCGGCCTGTCGATCAACCAGCCCGCGCCGTGTCTGACCGGCTTCCTTCCCGCCTCGGAATGGCGCTCACCCGCCGACACCAGCATGGCGCCGCTGCCGTCGGGCACCTACTGCAAGATCCCGAAGGACTTCCAGGGCAACGTGGTTCGCGGTGCACGCAACTATCCGTGCGCCGACGTGCCGGGTAAGCGCGCGGCCACCCCGAAGGAATGCCGCAGCGACGAGCCGTACGTGCCGCTGGGGACCAACCCGTGGTACGGCGATCCGAACCAGATCCGTGACTGCCCGGCACCGGGTGCACGCTGCAACCAGCCGGTCAACCCGGGCCGGGTCATCCCGGCGCCGTCGGTCAACAACGGGATGAACCCGCTACCGGCCGATCAATTACCGCCGCCGCAGTCCCTCTCACCGATCAGCGATCCGCTGAGCCCGCCGGGACAGGGTCGTGTCGAGTGCAGTGGACAACAGCCCAACCCGTGCATCTACACTCCGGCACCAGGACCACCAGGCACTGCGGTGTACAGCCCAGCCAGCGGCGAGGTGGTCGGGCCTGACGGCGTCAAGTACAACGTCAGCAATACGATCAAACCAGGAGACGACGGATGGAAGGAGATGCTGGCGCCCGCCAGCTGAACCCCACTCCCACCCCCGATGCTGACAACACGCCGGACACCTCGGTAGCAGTATCCCCGGACGACACAACCGAATCTGCAACCGAAGACACCCCCGACGACACGGCCACCCCGGCCGAGCCGGCGCAGGACGGCCGCCGTCCGTCCCGGCTCGGCCGCGGCTGGCTGACCGCGATCTGCGTGACGCTGCTCCTCTTGACCGCGGGGGCGGCCGTCGGCGGCTACGTCGCGTTGCGGTCCCACGGCGAGAGCGCCACGCTGGCCTCCAACGAGGTCCGCGCGCTGCAGGCCGCCAAGGATTGCGTCGCCGCGACGCAGGCGCCCGACACCACCGCGATGACGACCGGCCAGGCCAAGATCATCGAGTGCTCGACGGGTGATTTCGGCGCCCAGGCCGCGCTCTACAGCGGGATGCTCGTCGATGCGTACCGCGCGGCGGACGTGCAGGTGCAGGTGTCGGACATGCGCGCCGCGGTCGAGAAACACAACGGGGACGGGTCGATCGACGTGCTGGTGGCGGTCCGGGTGAAGGTCACCAACTCCGAAGCCGCCGATCAGGAGCAGGGTTACCGGCTCCGTGTGCAGATGGCGCCGGCCGACGGAACCTACAAGGTCGCCAGGCTCGACCAGGTCACCTCGTGACGGCGGTACTCGATCCCGTGTCCGACGAACCCGTGGTGCACCGTCCCACCGAACGCGTCGCCGAATGGCACACCCGGGCGGGCGCCCTGGCCGTCGACGTGCTCCCGGGCCTGGCGGTGCTCGGCACGACCGCGCCCTGGCTGCTGGTGGGGCCGCAGCTCGGCTGGCTGTGGTGGATCTTCGCGGTCATCGCTGCGCTCACGGTCGTCGCGATGGCCGCCAACCGGTGGCTGCTGCCGAGTACGACGGGATGGTCGCTGGGACGCGCGCTCTTCCGCATCCGGGTGGTGCGCCGCGACGGCGCGGCGATGGGTTTCGGACGTCTGCTGGTGCGGGATCTGGCGCATCTACTGGACACCGCGGCGCTGTTCGTCGGCTGGCTGTGGCCGCTGTGGGACGGGCGGCGGCGCACGTTCGCCGACATGCTGCTGCGCACCGAGGTGCGCCCGGCGGCGCGGCCGGAGCGCGACATCCGGCGATTGACGGCCGAAGTGCTGGCCGTCGCGGTGGCGGCCAGCGTGCTGGCCGTCGGGCTGAACTATCTGGTCGTGTACCGCCACCAGCAGGCTGTGGATCAGGCGCGTGCGCAGATCGTCGAGCAGGGGCCGCGGATCGTCGAACAGCTGCTCAGCTACAGCACCGACACGATCGACGAGGATTTCGCCCGGGCCCAGACGCTGACCACCGACTCCTACCGGGAGCAGCTGGTCAGTCAGCAGGAGGCGGTGCGCAAGGCAGGCCCGTCGACCAACGAGTACTGGGCGGTGACCAGTGCGGTGCTGCCGAATCCGCCGGTGACGACGGACCGGGCCGCGATGCTGCTGGCCATGCAGGGTCAGCGCGGGACAAAGGTCGAGGATCTGAAGTTCATCACGGCCACCGTGCGGGTGGACTTCGTGAAGGTCGGCGACGACTGGCGGGTGGACAACCTGACCGTGTTGAAGAAGCCGCTGATGCAGGGTGGTGGTCAGTGAGTCCACGGCGCAGAGTCGACGCGCAGGAGCGTGACTACTTCGACTTCGCGGTCGAGCCGCGTGAGCCGCGCAGCCGGCCGCTGATGATCTGGTCGACGGTGGCCGGGCTGCTGCTGGTCGCGGCGGTGACGGCCGCGTCGCTGATGCTGGTGTCCTACGAGAGCGATCGGCGGGCCGACCAGCGCAACGCCGAGGCGCTGTACTACGTCCGCGGCTTCATGACCATGTACACGACGCTGGACCCGTTCAACGCCAACGCCTACGCCGACCGGGTGCTGGCGCAGGGCACCGGCGAGTTCGCGACGATGTTCAAGCAGAAGCAGAACGAGATCCTCATCCAGGTCGCCCGCGCGGAGCCCACCGAGGGCAGCGTCGTCGAGGCCGGGGTGCAGCGCTGGAACGACAACGGCAGCGCCGACGTCCTGGTGGCCACGAAGACCACGTCCAAGACGCCGGACGGTAAGTCGACGATCGAGAGCGGCAACCGTTGGGTGGCCACCGCGATGAAGGAAGGACAGCAGTGGAAGATCAGCCAGCTGATTCAGGTGATCTGACCACCGGGTCCGCCGACAAGCCGGCGCGCAGGCGGCGGCTGCCCTGGCGTCGCGCGAAGGCCGTTGCGGCCGAAGCGAATCCGGCCGACCAGGATACGACCGAAGCGGATCCGGCCGAGCAGGCCGAGACCACGGCGCCGCGCGTGCCGACGGGTAAGTCGCGGCGCACGCCGAAGCCGGTCGCCCAGGACCCTGAGCCCCAGCCGGACGTGGAGGCCGAACCGGCCGAGGCCGACGCTTCTGATGCCGACGCCGCCGAGGCCGACGCTGCCGAGGTCGACGCTCCTGAGGCGGACGCCGCCGAGGCCGACGCTGCCGAGCCGGAGTCCGCACCCGTCCTCGTACCGCACCGGCCCGCAGGCAAGCGGCTCCTGATCGCGGCCACGGCGGCATCGGTACTGTTCATCGCGGCGGGCGCGTTCGCCGGTGCGACGTTGCAGCCGTACCTCGCCGACCGTGCGGCCGTAGACACCAAGCTCAACATCGCCCGTACCGCGACCGAGGCGATCACCACACTGTGGACCTACACGCCCGACGACATGGCGGCGCTGCCGGACCGCTCGTCGCGCTTCCTGACGGGGGACTTCGCCGTGGAGTACCGCCGCTACATCGACGCGATCGTGGCCACCAACAAGCAGGCCCAGGTGTCCAACACCACCGAGGTGCTGGGCACCGCCGTGGAGGCGCTGTCGCCGACCGAGGCGTCGGCAATCGTCTACACCAACTCGGTGTCCACCAGCCCGGTGAACAAGAACATCCCGTCGCTGCGCTACCGGTCCTATCGCCTGACGATGGAGCGTCACAACGCCGACTGGCGCATCACCGGGATGATCCCGATCACCAACCTGGACCTCACCCCGCAACTCTGACAACGGAATTCGATAACTCGGTGCCATGCCTGTCACCTCACCGGTCTCGGACCGCCTGACCGTCACGGCGCTGCTGCTGCTCACCTTCGCCACCGGGCTGGTCGACGCGATCAGCATCCTGGTGCTGGGGCACGTCTTCGTCGCCAACATGACGGGGAACGTGATCTTCCTGGGTTTCTGGTTCGTCGACAGCACCGTGGTCGATCGCACCGCGGCGGTCGTGGCGTTCCTCAGCTTCCTGGCCGGCACCGTGCTCGGCGGGCGGCTGGCCCGCCACCTCGACAGCCGTGTCCGGCGCTGGCTGGCCGTCGCCTTCGGCACCGAAATCGTTCTGCTGCTGACGCTTTCGATCCTGGCCGGCGCCGGAGTCCTGGACTATCACGACGACCGCAAACTCATCCTGATCGCCGGGCTCGCGATCGTGTTCGGCGTGCAGAATGCGACCGCGCGCACCTTCGGCATCCAGGAGCTCAGCACGACGGTGCTGACTCAGACGATCGTGGGGATCGGCTTCGACAGCAGACTGGCCGGCGGCACCGGCCAGCGGGAGAAACTGCGCTACGGAGTCGTGGCGACGATGTGCGCCGGCGCAGTGGTCGGCGCGACGTTGACCCGGGTCACGGTGGCGCCGGTGATCGCACTGGCCGCCGTCGTCGTCGCCGTTGCCGCCGCGATCTTCACCCTCGGTCCGGCCGCCGACCAACGCATCTAGAGTGAGTTATGCCGACAGCTCTGGTCACCGGCGCGTCCCGCGGAATCGGTCGCGCCATCATCGCCCGCATCGCCGCGCAGGGCTGGGACGTCGTCGCGGGGGTGCGTAACGACCGCGACGCCGCGGAGGCTTCGGCGCTCGGCGAGCGCATCACGCCGGTGCTTCTCGACGTCACCGATCCCGACCAGGTGTCCGCGCTCCCCACATTGTTGCCGGCCACGCTGGACGCCGTGGTCAACAACGCCGGCATCGTCGTCGCGGGCGCGGTGGAGACGGTCAGTCCGGCCGACTGGCGGAAACAGTTCGACGTCAACGTGTTCGGGCAGATCGCCGTCACGCAGGCGGTGCTGCCGAAGCTGCGGGAGTCCCGGGGCCGGGTGGTCTTCATCTCGAGTCTCAACGGACAGATCTCGATGCCGCTGCTCGGCGCGTACAGCGCGTCGAAGTTCGCCCTGGAGGCGTGCGCGGATGCACTGCGGGTCGAGTTGAAGCCGTGGGGGGTGGCGGTGATCCTCATCGAGCCGGCGCAGACCGACACCGACATGTGGCGCGGCGCCGACGACATGGTCCGCGACGCCGAGGCGGCGATGCCCGCGCAGCAGCGAGACCTCTACGCCCGCCACCTCGCCGGAATGAAGAAGTTCGTGCCCGCCGCGCGCAAACTCGCGGTGCCGACCGACAAGGTGGTGGCGGTGGTCGAAGAGGCGCTGACCGCCACGCGGCCACGGGCACGGTACGCCGTGGGCGTCGGCCCCAGGATCCAGCTGGCGCTGATGACGAATCTGCCCACCGCAGTGCGGGACCGGATGATCGCCACCGTCGCCCGGATACCGCGCACGCTCTGAGGTGGCCGCGTTCGTCAAACGCCATCCGGCCGCGCCAGCGGAGTTCTTCGCCTGTGAGGCGGCCGGTCTGCGCTGGCTGGCGGTGCCGGACGGGGTGCCTTGCGTCCGCGTGCTCGACGTGGACGCATCGTCGTTGACACTCGAGCGCCTGGATCCTGTGCCGCCGACACGCGCCGAGGCGCGCCGGTTCGGTGAGCGGCTCGCGGTGACCCACTCGGCCGGCGCCGCGGCGTTCGGCGCCGCTCCGGAGGGCTGGGCGGGGCCGGGCTTCTTCGGGTCGCTGAGCGACCCGCTGCCGATGTCGTTCGCCGAACACGATGTGTGGGGCGCGTTCTACGCTCAGGAGCGGATCGGGCCGATGGGGGAGCGGGCCCGTCCGCGGCTGAGCCCGCGAGCCCGCGCCGATCTCGACACAGTCATCGCTCGTTGCGAGGCAGGCGATGTCGACGACGGTGCGCCGGCGGCCCGTTTGCACGGCGATCTGTGGAGCGGCAATGTCATGTGGACCGACCGCGGTGTGGTGCTGATCGACCCCGCCGCGCACGGTGGCCATCATGAGACGGATCTGGCGATGCTGGCACTGTTCGGCTGTCCCTTCCTCGACGAGATCATCGCGGGATACCAAGGGGTGCGCCCACTTCGGAAGGGATGGCGCGAGCGCACCGCGCTCCATCAGCTCTACCCGCTGCTGGCGCACGTCGTGCTGTTCGGCGGCGGCTATGCCGACCGGACCGAACGCGCACTGGCCGCCACATCGCACCCGTACCGGCGCTGACGGCTCATCGTTACGACGCCGAGAGCGCCCGCTGGACGACGTCCTCGACCACCGGTGACATCAGCCGCGCGTATTCGCCGGTGATGTGGTTGTCGTCGCGGTACACCAGGGTGTTGCCGATGATCACCGGGCACACGGTGTCGGTGCAGAACAGATCGGTGAGCTCGGCGTACTGGCCCCCGGCCGCCGTGACGGTCGCCGACTCGGCAGCGACACCGCCTGCGTTGACGGCGATCCCGCGGGCCGGCGTGCACGCGGGAACATCGTCGAGGTGACCGGACAGGCAGGTGGGCACCGTCGACTGCGGGTCGGGTGCGGGGCCGAGCACCACCACCTTCGCCCCGGTCGCGCGCAACCGGGTCACCAATCGCGCCAGGCCGTCGAGCCACGCCGGGTCGTACGAGGCGAAGCCGAAGTCGGCCCCGTAGCGGCGGGACATGTCGACCACGACGAGCTGGGGGCGCTCCCGGTCGAGCCGCGCCAGCGCGTCGGTGCGCCACTGCTCGCACTCGGTGTAGGTCCGGCCGAGGTAGGGGCTGTGGATCGGCAACTCCATCAGCGGACAGGTCACCTTGCTCATCGTCTCGAGCCGCCAATGGTTCTGTTTCGCAGCAGTTTCCAGGGCGGGCTGCCACATGGCGGCGTGCGAGTCGCCGACCAGAGCCACCCGCACGGTGGCGTTCTGCTCACCGGCGACGCATTCCGGCTGATCGACGTCGCGCCACGACAACACACACCCGTTGAGGAAGACCTCCGGTTTGGGCACCGCATCCAGCGGCGGATCCAGGTTGGCCGGTACGTCGCGCAGTCCGGCCGCCGCCGCCACTGCGGCATGCACCTGCTCCCTCGCTGTCGGCGCCGGCGGCGGGATGATCCCCCGCGGGGCAGCGGCCACCGACGGTGCGGTGAGCGCCACGGGCACCGCCGGGGTTCCGCTACCCGTCGGGACCGGGCGAAGGGTCAGTAGCACGATCGCCGCGCACACCGCGGTCGCGGTGGCGATCCCGCCGACGGCCAGACTGCGCAGCGCCGAACCCCGCAGCGCGGCGGCGAACCGCGCCGGATTCTCCACCAGGTGAAGCGTCAGGATCGCCAGACCCAGCGAGATCACGACCAGCGCCAGCCGGCTGGCCAACCCGAGATGGGCGCCCAGCAGCACCGGGGCCAGGATCAGCACCGGCCAGTGCCACAGATACCACGAGTACGACACCCGCCCGATCGCCGTGCACAACGGCTTGGACAACAGCCGGCCCACACCGAGGTTCGGTGTCGCGCAGCCCGCGGCGATCACCATCGCCGTGCCCACGACAGGGAGCAGCGCCGCGACGCCGGGGAACGGTGTCGCCGACGAGAACCGGGCGCAGGCGACGACGATCATCGCCAGCCCGGCCCATCCGATCAGGGCGGCACCCACCGGCGGCAGCCGCCGCCACCAGCCTGCCGTCAGCGCGATCAGCCCACCCAGTGCCAGTTCCCAGGCCCGGCTCGGCAGCGAGAAGAACGCCCACGACGGCCAGCTCTGCGTCCACGCGAGCGAGACCGCGAAGGATCCGCCTGCCACCAGCAGCAGCACCATCGCATAGGGCAGGACCGATCGGGCGGCCGACGGCCCGTACCGGCGGCCGACCAGCCATGCGGTGCCGACGATCAGGCCGGGCCACAGCAGATAGAACTGCTCCTCGACACCGAGAGACCAATAGTGTTGCAACGGCGAGGGATCGGTCGCGGCCAGATAGTCGGTGCCGGTCACGGCGAAGCGGTAGTTGCCTGCGTAGAGCGCCCCGGCGACGGCGTCGAAGAGCGTAGTGCGCGCCTGCAGCGGGGGTAGCAGCAGCACCGCACCGATCGCGGTGGCCACCAGCACCAGGGCCGCGGCGGGCAGCAGTCGTCGGGCGCGGGCGGCGTAGAAGGCGCCCAGGCGTACACCCCCGGCGGCGACCTCGCGCCACAGCAGGCCGGTGATGAGGAATCCGGAGACCACGAAGAACACGTCGACACCGACGAATCCGCCCGCCAGGCCGGGAACTCCGGCGTGATAGAGCACGACGGCCACCACCGCGACCGCCCGCAACCCCTCGATGTCGGTGCGGAAGCGTCCACGCAGCGGCGGTCGACCGCTCACGGAGGCGCCGCGTCGGAGGCCGAGCCGAGAAGGATTCGTCACACTGGTCACTTGGGAACCGATGGTCCCACGAGGGGGCCGCCGAACCCGGTATTGACCGCGTCAGCTGAAGGCGAGCCAGCTGGGCAGTGCCCGCTCCTTCGAGTCGCAGAGCACCTGGCGGGTATCGCAGTTCCCGCGCGGTGAGCCCGCGCCGCTCCACATGCCGCCGGTGTCACGGCGCAGCACGATCGCCGACGATCCGCCGCCGTCGAGCAGCACGGCGTTGTCCGCCCCGAGGCCGCGGAACAGGTCCTGCATGTTGTCCGGGGTGTAGTTGCCGCCCTCGAAGACGTAGAGCTGGTCGTTGCTGCTGTTGTATCCGATGGCGGTGCGCGCCGCACTCGGTCCGGGGTCGTTCAGCTGCCCGGTGTCGCCGGGCGCCAGCAGCCCCAGGCCGGCCACCGCGACGAACCGTGCGCCGCTGTCGACCAGCTTCACGATCTCGGGACCACCGGCGTCGTAGTCCCGCGTGTCTTTGGGCATGACCACATAGGGCGCCGCGCCGACGGGCAGGATCATCGTCGCGAGCGCTGCCCAGCGGTCGTCGCCCCCGGACAGTCCCTGCTTGCCTGCGTACGGGATGGTCCCGGTGATCGGGACGTTGGCCCTGCCCTGACCGCGGGTGTTGTCGACGTAGGCGCCCAGCGGTGAGCTACATCCGGTATCGCGCCAGGATCCGCCCTGCTGACCGCGGACGTCGAAGAAGTTCGCGTTGATCGCGATCGCGGGCTGACCGAGGGCCTGCCAGGCCTGCAACGGCGTGTAGGTCTCCGACGCCTGCCACAGCCCTTCGCCGGTGCGGGCCCGGGGATCGCGTTCGCAGCGGGCCTGATAGCCCTGGTGGGTGTCGACGAGCAGGCGGGGATTCAGCCGGCCCGATGCGTTCTTGATGGTCATCAGGTGCCCGCCGTTGTTCAACGTGTACTCGCGGCCGTCGGCCGCGCGGAACGGTGCCGCGAACTCGCCGCCGAAGTTGTACACGAGGTAGGAGCCCTTGGTGTTGGCGATGGCGCCCATGAGCAGCGCCTTCGCGTCACTCGCCCGGGCTACCGGAGCGGCGACTGCCCCCATCGCAGCGCACAGCGACGCTACGGCCAGACCCGCCGTGAACCGCTGAAACAGCTTTGCCGAGGACCGCACGACCTGCCTTTCAGAAGGGCCACCGACACTTAACGATATTCGCACCCGTCACTCTGTCAACTTGCGTAACACGCAGGTCACGGTGTTGCGTCAGCACGGTTGCGCTTGCGTATTCGCATTCAGCGAATGTGCGTGAGCAGACGCTCAACGGGGTAACCGGGGCGCGGCGGGAATCGGACGTGGGACGTCCCGTCATCCACACACGAAGGAGCACGAAATGATCGGGACAATCCTGAGCGCACTGGTCGTCGGCCTGATCGTCGGGGCCCTGGCGCGGTTGATCATGCCGGGCAAGCAGAACATCGGCGTCATCATGACGATCGCGCTGGGCGCGCTGGGCTCGTTCATCGGCAGCTGGCTGACCTATCAGCTCGGCTACAGCAATTCCAACGGCGGGTGGCAGGTCATCCCGTTCCTGGTCGGCATCATCGTCGCGATCATCCTGATCGCGGTCTACGTTGGCGTCACGGGTAAGCGCGGTACCCGCCCGGGAACCACCGTCCGCTGATGATCTACGGCGGCGGCGCGAGGCGGTAGACCGCTCCCGCGTCGTCGTCGGTGATGTACACGGCGCCGTCGGGGCCGGCCACCGCATCGACCGGCCGGCCCCAGCGGGAGCCGTCCCCGGACTGGAAACCCCCGACCAGCGTCTGCTGGTCGCCGAGGTCACCACCGTTCCAGGGATAGAACGAAACCTCGGGGGCCCGCGGCGGCTCCCGGTTCCACGATCCGTGAATCCCGACCAGGGCGCCCTGAGCGTACGGCGCGGGCAGTGCGCCGTCGACGAAGCTCAACCCCAGCGGCGCGGAGTGCGCGCCGAAGCTCTGCTCCACCGGTGGCAGCGCCGAGCAGTCCAATTTCGAACCGTCGGCGTTGGTCTGAACGTCCCGGATGAACGGGACGTCGGCCGGACTCCCCGAGGACCCTGAGTCGATGTTGCAGTAGGGCCAGCCCAGTTCACGGCCGGGGGTGAGCCTGGCGAGCTGCTCGGGCGGATGGTCGTCGACGTAATCGGGATCGACCCGTCCGGTGGCGGGGTCGGTGACGTTGTCACGGCCGTTCACCGCCGTCCACACCGAACCGTCCGGCGCGACTGCCAGCCCGGTGCCGTTGCGCACCCCGGTGGCGAACGGTTCCGGCGGCCCGCCCCCGGGTGGCACCCGCATGATGACCGCGCGTGGCGGTGTGGCGTCCCGGTCCTGGGCGGAGATGTTTCCCGTGGAACCGATCGAGAAGTACACCGCGCCGTCCGGGCCGACCACCACACTCTTCAACGCGTGGGCGTAGGCGCCCCGCAGGTCCGGGCTCTTCGCGTCTGGCAGACCCGCGGCGACTGTGCGGCGGTTGACCGCGGCGCCGTCGACGTAGTCGTAGGCGTCGATCTGATCGCTCTCGGCGACGTACAGCGTGGACCCGACGAACGCCAGACCGTGGGGCTGGTCGAGGTTCTCGAGGAACGAACTCTGCCGGGGCTGCTCACCGCCCGGTTGAAGTTTCACGATCTGTCCGGCATCCGGCACCGAGACCAGCAGTGCGCCGTCGGGCGTCCACCGGGCCAGCCGCGCTTCGGGCACTCGCGCCCACACCGCCAGGGACCACCCGGCGGGGATCTGCACCTCGCGGGGCTCGTCGAACGGGGCGTCGGCCAGCGCCTCCGGCACGGACACGGGCACGGTCGCCAGCCCCACGGTCGGTCGCGGGGAGGCCGGCGGCGGGGCTGCGACCGTGCCGGTGATGCCGGGTTCGGCCGGCTGGCTCGCCGTACAGGCTGTCAGCAGCGCGGCGCCCGCCAGGACGACACCTATGTGTTTATGCCGCACCGAGATTCGCATGCATCTCCCAGACGAGGATTTCCGACGGCGTGCCGGCGGTGACCCGCTGGCCGCCCGAGGCGGTGAACCGTACGGCGTCGCCGGCGCTCAATGCGCCCGCACCTTCGAGCGTCACCTCGCCGCGTGGGACGAACAGGTGCAGATACGGAGCCTGCGGCAATTCCACGCTGTCGCCCGGTTGCAGTCGTGCGCCGTGCAGTGCCGCGTACCGGTTGCGGATCGTGATGGCGGTGTCGCCGTCGTGCTCGGGCATCCCCGAGGCGATCGTGACGAGCTTGCCGCGCAACAGTTCGTCATCGATCTCGAGCTGCTGATAGCCGGGTGTGCCCCCGGATTCGTCGGGCACCACCCACATCTGGACGAAGTGCACCGGTTCGCTGTGGGACTGTTCGCCGGTCAGGGTCCACGAGTCGTTCTTCTCCGAGTGCAGGATGCCGCGGCCCGCCGACATCCGTTGGGCCAGACCGGGATAGATGACACCGGAGTGGCCGGTGGAGTCCTGGTGCACCAGTGAGCCGCGCAGCACCCAGGTGACGATCTCCATGTCGCGGTGCGGGTGGGTCTCGAATCCGCTTCCCGGCGTCACGATGTCGTCGTTGTTGACCAGCAGCAGGCCGTGGTGGGTGTTCGCCGGGTCGTAGTGTCCGCCGAACGAGAACGAGTGCTTGGAGTCCAGCCACGAGATCTTGGTCTTCGCGCGGTCTGCGGCACGCCGGACGTCGACGGTCTCCGGTGCGGTCATGGTCATCACCCCTCGAGGTTGTGCGCCAGCCTAGGTGGCGGGCACTGGACGGGACAACATGGATGATGTGTCATGTATTCCATGTGGCTGTCCACTGAAGAGCAGGAGATCTGGCGTGCGTATCTGGCGATGGTGTCGGCGCTGGACACAGCGATGAACCGGCAGTTGCAGGCCGACTGCGGGCTGTCGCGCAGTGACTATGACGTCTTGGTGACCGTGTCCGAGCGCGGCCCGTTGCGCATGTTCGCTCTCGGTGATGCGCTGGGCTGGGAGCAGAGCCGGCTGTCCCATCAACTGCGCCGGATGCGCGAACGTGGGCTGGTGTCGCGGGCCGACACCGCCGAAGACCGCAGGGGAGCGACCGTCTCGCTGACCGCGGCCGGTCGGGCGGCGCTGCACAAGGCGGCGCCGGGACACGCGGCGCTGATCCACGGCCTGGTCTTCGAGGCGATGACCGCCACGGAGCGGGAGATCTTCGGCGCGGTCGTGAACAGCGTGCTGGCGCGGGCGCGGTCCGTCTAGGTTCAAGGTGCGCCGATGACGCCTTGGATCTCTCGGCGCGCAGCGCTGGAATACGGCGATCAAGGCGGCAGCCGTAATACGCTGCGCGCGATGAGCACACCTTCGACGAGATGGCGCGCCCTCTGGGCGGTCGCCGTGTCCGTGTTCGTCCTGGCGCTGCTGATGGCGGGTAGTCTCGCGCTGTACAACTCGAGCAGGCACTGGTTCGAGGACGGCATCCTGCTCGGCGACTTCGACAATCCCGACCGGATCGATTTGATCCTCTGGGTCAGTCGGGTCGACCCTGCGACGACAACGGCGACGGTGACGGTCACCGAGGTGCAGGTCAACGGGAAGTACGCGGACGACGAAGGCTATCTGGCTCAGGCTGCGAAGCTGGACACCAACTCTTTCTCGAACGCCTCGACCGCCCTGCCGATGGGTGAAGCGCTCCCTGCCATCGAACAGCGGTTCGGGCTGCTCGGTATACCGACCGACTATCCCTTTGACAGTTACAGCGGCCTCATGGCGATCAACATCGTCCTCGACGATGGCACGGTGGTTCCCACGACGCTCACGGTGTTCAACACCGACCCGTTCTTCCGCGCGGACCTGACACAGGATTCGGACACCAACGTCGACGGCCTCGACGCTGACCTCCTGCTCAAGCGCAGTACTCCGACGGTCCTGTTCGCCATGTTCATCATGGTCCTGATGCTCGGGCTCGCGGCGGCAGCGCTCGTCGCCGCCTACTACGCGCTGCGGTGGCGGCGCGGTCTCGTGCTGCCGGCCTGCTCGATGATGGCGGCGATCCTCTTCGCCCTGATCCCGTTGCGCAATGCCGTTCCCGGGGGTCCGCCGATCGGTTCGCTCATCGACTTCGCATCGTTCTTCATCGCCGAGGCCGTCATCGCGATCGCGCTGATCACCAGTGTGGTGCTGGGATATCGCCACGACATCGCGTTCGAGCGGTCCGAAGCCGCCAAGGCCGGCCAGAGCATCCATGAATACGCGCTGGGCCGCAAGCCCTGAGGTCAGGCCACACCTAGGCGGGCGCTGGTGGTTCGACGGGTGTGTACCACCACCAGTCGGCGCGTTCGCCAGTCGGTCCGCGACAGGGTTTTGCTGATCGACGCCGTCATTGCCGAAAACGCCTCCGCCAGCTCGTCGAACAGCACCTCGAGGCGGTCTTTCGGGCGAACCCGATCGACCGAAGATGCTGCCGCTGAGGACACATTCCCATCAAAGCAGGAGGTTCTGACACACCCGGGCGCGCCGACTCAGACCGTGTCGGGCAGGCCGAAGGCCCGGAAATGCTCCGCGTGAAAGGCCACCACGTGGCTGATGCCGACCGCCGTCGCGTCGAGCACGTGCAACTGGAACGGTTCGTAGACGTCGGTCCCGGGGTTGCGCAGGTACATCGCCGCCGCCGGCTGGCCGTTGGCAGTGGTGCGGATCAGGCGCATATCGCCGGGACGTTCGGCCGGGCAGTGCGTCTTCGAGAGCAGGACGATGTTCTCCGGACCGACGTACCAGCCGTCGAAGGGCGGCATCTCCCAGATCGCGTCGGCGGTGAACAGCTCGACGAGCTTGTCCATGTCGTAGGTCTCCCACGCGGCGATGTACTTGGTCAGGAGATCCTGCGCCTCGGGCGACTCGGGTGCGGGCAGCGCGTCGTTCTCACTCGGCCCGATCGCGTCCAGCTGGGCGCGGGCCCGTTGCAGCAGGCTGTTCACCGCCGCGGTCGACGTTCCGACCGCCTCGGCCACCTCGGCGGCCTTCCACTGCAGCACCTCACGCAGCACCAGCACCGCCCGCTGCCGGGGCGGCAGGTGCTGCAGCGCGGCGACGAAGGCCAGCCGCACCGATTCGCGCGAACCCACGATGCTCGACGGATCGGTCGCGTCATCGGGCAGCGGCTCCAGCCACGGGACCTCGGCGCGCTGGTGGATGTCGTCGACCGGATCGGAACTCGGCGCGCCCAGACCCGTCGGCAGCGGCCTGCGCGCACGGCCCTCCAGTGCGGTGAGCGAGGTGTTCGTGGCGATCCGGTAGAGCCAGGTGCGCACCGACGAATTGCCCTGAAAGCCCTTGTAGGACTTCCACGCCCGCAGATACGTCTCCTGCACGAGGTCTTCGGCGTCGTGCAGGGAACCGGTCATGCGGTAGCAGTGCGCCAGCAACTCCCGCCGGTACCGCTGCGCGTCGGCGAGGAAGGCGTCTTCGGCGCTACCGCCATCGGTGTTCTCGGCCAAGACGGTCACGTCTCCCGAGCTTACGCAAACAGCCCGACACGGTGCACCTGACACTTCCGGGCAACCCGATAGTCTCCCGGCATGGCCAGCACCCGCAGCGAGCGAAGTTTCGACGGCGTCGGTGGCGTCCGGATCGTCTACGACACGTGGACGCCGGAGACCACACCACGCGGAGTCGTCGTGCTTGCCCACGGCTACGCCGAGCATGCCCGCCGCTACGACCACGTCGCGCAGCGGTTCGGCGAGGCCGGACTGGTGGTCTACGCGCTCGACCACCGCGGCCACGGCCGGTCGGAGGGCAAGCGGGTCTATCTGCGCGACATCTCCGAGTACACCGGCGACTTCCACCGTCTGGTCACGATCGCCGGCGGAGAACACGCGGGGCTGCCGAGGATCGTCGTCGGCCATTCCATGGGCGGCGGGGTGGTGTTCGCCTACGGCGTCGAACACCCCGACGACTACACCGCCATGGTCCTGTCCGGGCCCGCGGTGTACGCGCAGTCGGGGGTCAAGCCGTGGCTGGTGACAGTGGCCAAGATCCTGGGCCGCATCGCACCCGGCGTGCCCGTCGAGGAGCTCGACGCCGACGCGGTCTCGCGCGATCCGGACGTGGTGGCCGCCTACAAGGCCGATCCGCTCGTCCACCACGGCAAGCTGCCCGCGGGCGTCGCACGTGGACTGTTCACCGTGGGGGAGTCGATGCCACGGCGGGCGGCCGCGCTGACCGCACCTCTGCTGGTGGTGCACGGCGAGAAGGACACGCTGATTCCCGTCGAGGGCAGTCACCGGCTGGTGGAATGCGCCGGCAGTGACGATGTCCACCTCAAAGTCTATCCAGGGCTGTTCCACGAGGTGTTCAACGAACCCGAGAAAGCCCTGGTGCTCGACGACGTGATCTCCTGGATCGAGGTCCGGCTGTGAAAAGTGCTGTCGCAGCGGTGCTTTCCTGCCTCGCGCTGCTGATCGCCGGATGCTCGTCCGACGAACCGGGCGCCGCCCAGGCCGGCTGGACCGAGGACGAGGTGACGTTCACCGCCGACGGTCTGACCCTTCACGGCACCTACCGGCACCGGCCGGACACCACGGGCCCGGCCGCCCTGCTGATCTCCGAGAGCGGACAGACCGACCGCAACGGGGACAACGCGGTCGCGGGTCCGGTCGGCAACATGCGTCAGCTCGCCGACCTGCTGTCCGGCCACGACGTGGCGTCGCTGCGGTACGACAAGGTGGGTACCGGCCGCACCGGGCTCGGCCCGTACGCCAAGCGGCCGGCAGACGTGGGCAGCGCCGTGTACACCACGGGTGCGGCCGCCGCGCTCGGCTTCCTCGCCGAGCAGCCGGACACCGACAGGGACCGGGTCTCGATCTACGCCCTGGGCGAGGGGACCATCCACGCGATGACGCTCGCGGCCGACGCGGCGCCGGACGCGCCGAAGGTGCACTCGCTGGCACTGCTGCAGCCGCTGCCCGGCCGCTACCTCGACATCGTCACCGAACGCGTCCGGGGGCAGGCCTCGCCGGAGGCGCTGGCGCAGTGGCTGGCCGCCGTCGACGAGATCCGCACCAGGGGCACCGTGCCCACGAACCTGCCCGAGGGACTCGGCGCGATCGTCAACCCCGGCAACGTCAAGGCCGTCGTCGAGGCTGATCGCATCGACCCGCTGGCATTGGCGGCCACGCTGCCTGCGGGAATGCCGGTGCTGCTGACCTGTTCGGACTCCGACGGCCAGGCCCGCTGTGATGCCCTGCGGCCACTGATCCAGGCGCTCGAGCACACCGCCCTCACCGTCGTCGAACTCGCCGGGGTCAATCACGTGCTGCGCGACGATCCCACCGACAATGTCGCGGAGTACGCCAACGGCGATCCGCTTTCTCCACAGGTCGTGTCCGCCATCGATGGATTTGTCGGGAAGTAGCCATAATCTGGCGCCCATGAGTGACGACAAGATGCTGGCGCGCATCGCGGCCCTGCTGCGCCAGGCGGAGGGCACCGACAACCCGCACGAGGCCGAGGCGTTCATGGCGGCCGCCCAGCGGCTGGCCACCGCGACGTCGATCGACCTGGCCGTGGCCCGTTCGCACTCCGCGCAGCGCGGAAAGGCGCAGACGCCCGTCCAGCGGACCATCACCATCGGTGAGGCGGGTACCCGCGGGCTGCGCACCTACGTCCAGCTGCTGGTGGTGATTGCCGCGGCCAACGACGTGAAGTGCGACGTCGCCTCGAACTCGACCTTCGTCTACGCCTATGGCTTCGCCGAGGACATCGACGCCAGCCATGCGCTCTACGCCGGCCTGGTGACCCAGATGGTCAAGGCGTCGGAGGCCTACATCGCCTCGGGTGCGCACCGGCCGACCCCGACCATCACCGCCCGGCTGAACTTCCAGCTGGCGTTCGGCGCGCGCATCGGGCAGCGGCTCACTGCTGCCCGAGACGAGGAGCGCGCGGCCGCCACCAAGGACCGCGATCGGCGGCCGGGAACGGCGATCGCGTTGCGCGACAAGGACCTCGAACTCAAGGACTTCTACCGCCAGGCCTCCCAGGCCCGCGGCACCTGGCGCGCGACCAGTGCGACGGCCGGCTATTCGTCGGCGGCGCGGCGCGCCGGTGACCGGGCGGGCAAGCGGGCCAGGCTGGGGCCGAGTCCCGAACTCGCCGGCGCCCGGCACGCGCTGGAGACGTGACGCCCCGCGACGTCCAGCGCGCGCGGGTCTACGGCGCGGAGCAGTTCGTCCGCACGCTGTTCGACCGGGCCGCGGAGCACGGCAACCAGGTCGTCGAGTTCTTCGGCACGCAGCTGACGTTGCCGCCGGAGGGGCGGTTCGCATCGGTGGCGTCGGTGCAGCGCTACGTCGACCAGGTGCTCACCCACCCCGCGGTGCGGCAGCGCTGGCCCGTCGCCGGGCCGCTGGCGGTCCGGGCGCGGCGCGGAACCACCGCGGCGCACTATGAGCGCGACGGCGATCGGGCCGTCATCGCCGTGCCCGACGGTTCGGCCACCTGGGCGTTGCGCGAGCTGGTGGTGCTGCACGAGGTGGCCCACCACCTGTGTCGTGCCGAACCCGCGCACGGGCCGGCATTCGCCGCCACCATGTGCGAGCTGGCGGAGGCGGTGATGGCGCCGGAGGCAGCGCATGTGCTGCGGGTGGTGTACGCCCAGGAGGGGGTGCGGCTGGGCTAGCGTTGGTGTCGTGAGCGCGCCGGATCCGCAGTCGGTCGACGAGCTGTTCGCCGAACTGCTGCACACCGAGGACGAGGCGCTGATCGCCGCTCGGGCGTCGACGGCCGCGGAGGGCATGCCCCCGATCGAGGTGTCGGCGCAGCACGGCCGGCTACTGGCACTGCTGGTCGCGATGTCCGGCGCCCGCCGCATCCTCGAGATCGGCACGCTCGCCGGCTACAGCAGCATCAACCTGGCCCGCGGCGCGGGTGCGGACGGCCGCGTCGTCAGCCTCGAATTCGAAGCCCACCACGCCGAGGTGGCGCGGGCGAACCTGGATCGCGCCGGGGTGGGGGAGCGGGTGGACGTACTCGTCGGGGCCGCACTGGAGACGCTGCCCACCCTGCAGGACCGCGGCCCGTTCGACTTCGTGTTCATCGACGCCGACAAGGAGAACAACATCGCCTACGTCGAGTGGGCCATTCGGCTGGGCCGGCCGGGCACGGTCGTCGTCGTCGACAACGTGACCCGCATGGGCCGGATCTTCGCTCCGACAGCCGACGACCTGCAGGCCCGGGCGGTACGCGACATGCTGGAGATGATGGGACGGCATCCACGGCTGAGCACCGCCGCGATCCAAACCGTGGGGACGAAAGGGTGGGACGGCTTCGCGATCGCCGTGGTGACATAGCCGCCCCCGTTTAGCGCCCACTCCGCCAGGGCATCGCAGGGGTATGGGTGTCGAGGTGAGCGGCGGCTCGGTGATCGTCAGCCGGATCGTGCCGGCCGCGCCGGCGGCGGTGTGGTCGGTGTTGACCGACCTGAAGGCCTGGCCGAAGTGGGGTCCGACGGTGGCCGGGGCCGAACTCGACGACGGCGGTGAGCTCGCCCTCGGTGCCCGTGGGAAGGTCTTCACGCCGATCGGCCTGCCACTGCCGTTCACCATCAGCGAGTTCGACCCCGGCAGGCGCTGGGCGTGGCGGGTCGCGGGTGTGCCCGCCACCGCGCACGGCGTCGATCCGGTCGACGCGGGCACAAGGGTGTACATGTCCGCACCGCTGCCCGCCGCGCCATACGTCCCGGTGCTTGTGATCGCGCTGCGGCGCATCGACCGGATGACCAGCTGACCGGTCAGCCGGTCCAGCCTGCCGATACCGTGCGCAGGGCCGCGACGATCGCCTCCTCGTGGGTTAGAAAGCGTTCCGTGGGCGCCGGTACGGAGATCGCGACGATCTGACCGCCGGCGACCGGGCCCGCGATACCGGCCGCGGAGATTCCGACGGTGTGCTCGTCGCGGTCGAAAGCGATTCCGCTGCTGCGGATTTCGGGCAGCTCCGCACGCAGCTTCGTCGCTGTGGCCTCGTCGAGAGTGGCCACCAGCTCGTTGGCCGCCGTCTCGTCGAGGCGGGCCAGCGCCGCCTTTCCGTTGGCGGTGTCGCCCAGTGGGAACCGCACACCCACCGCCGACACCGCACGCAGTCGATGTACCGACTCAATCTGGTCGATGAACCACATCTGCCTGCCCCGGAGCACCGACAGATCCACGGTCTCGCCGATCTGCGCCGCCAGCTGCTCGAGCGTCGGGCGGAACCGCGCCACCAGTCCGGCGCTGTCGGCATCGGTGAGCGCGAGCAGGCGTGCGCCGAGGCTGAACCGGCCCTGCTCGTCGACCGCGGCGAGTCCGACGTCGGTCAACCCGACCATCAGCCTGCGCACGGTCGATTTGGCCAGGCCCAGCCGAGCCTCGAGATCCACCAACCGCAGCCGCGCGGGTTCGGTGGCGATCTCGTCCAACGCCGCAGCCGCCCGTCGCAACACCTGAATGCCCTCGTCACGAGGGTTTTGACCGGTTCGTTGATTTCTGTCCGGCTGGGTCACATGATCACTATATTGATTCGCACTACGAATCGTGAAGATTCACTCTGCGAATCAGGAGGACTCATGACCACTGCAGTCGCTCTGCCGAGTGACCGACATTTCCACCGGGACAGTCCCGGTTACGAACAGGCCCGACGCGCCACGGTGTGGAACGCCCGCACCCCGCAGCGCTACCCGGACGTGGTGGTGCAGGCGTGCGACGTCGACGACGTCGTGGCCACCATGGGTTACGCGAAGGCCCACGGCCACCAGGTGGGGGTCCGGTCGGGCGGTCACAGCTGGGCGGGGAACCACGTCCGCGACGGCGGCGTGCTGCTCGACCTCAGCCGCCTGGACCACTGCACCGTCGACCGGGACCAGATGGTCGCCGTCGTCGGCCCCGGCATGGGCGGCAGCGTGTTCGCCACCGAATTGGCCGCCGACGGGCTGTTCTTCCCCGCCGGCCACTGCAAAGGTGTGCGGCTCGGCGGCTATCTGCTGCAGGGGGGTTACGGCTGGAACAGCCGGGTCCTCGGCCCGGCGTGTGAGAGTGTGCTCGGCCTCGACGTCATCACCGCCGACGGCGACCGGCTCTACATCGACGCCGAGCACCACCCCGACCTCTACTGGGCGGCCCGCGGGGCGGGCCCCGGGTTCTTCGCTGTGGTGACCGCATTTCACCTGCGGATCTACCCGAACCCGCCGGTCTGCGGCAGCAGCCTCTACGTGTATCCGCTCGACTGTGCCGAGGAGATCTTCACGTGGGCGCGGGGCGTCAGCGCCGACGTCGACCGCCGGGTCGAACTGCAGATCGCCACGTCCCGGTCGGTACCGGGTGCGGGTCTGGACGCCCCCGGCATTGTTTTCGCCTCACCGGTCTTCGCGAACTCCGAAGCCGATGCGCTCGATGCGCTCGCCGTGCTCGACTCGTGCCCGGTGCGCGAAAAAGCATTGCTCGCAGTACCGTTCGCGCCGACCGACCTGCCCACCTGGTACGAGGGCATCATGAGCAACTATCCGGACGGCTACCGATACGCCGCCGACAACATGTGGACCTCCGCGTCGGCGGAGGATCTCATGCCCGGCATCCACCGCATCCTCGAGACGCTGCCGCCCCATCCGTCGCACTTCCTGTGGCTGAACTGGGGCCCGTCGCCGCAGCGACAGGACATGGCCTACAGCCTGGAGGACGAGATCTACCTGGCGCTGTACGCGGTATGGCAGGACGCGAAAGACGACGACCGCTACGCGGACTGGTCGCGGTCCAATATGGCCGACATGGCGCATCTGGCCACCGGGATCCAGCTGGCCGACGAGAACCTCGCACAGCGGCCGGCGAGATTCGCCACCGACGAGGCCATGGCCCGGCTGGACCGGATCCGCGCCGAATACGATCCCGACGGCCGGTTCCACACCTGGATGGGCCGGCTCTGATGTCGGCCTACCTCGGCTATCGCGACGGCGACGCAGACACCGCGTGGGCGATGTTCTTCGACCCGGAGATGGCGCCGTTACCCCGACATGTGGTCACCGCGCTGGAGCACGGCCCGCAGGCCGATCAGACTCTGCTCGCATTCGACGATGCGGCAACGCTTCTCGATGCCGGTTACCAACACACCGAGAACGGATACGGACGGCTCCGCGGCGGCGGGTTCTGCGTGGCGGTGCGCACCGACATGCCCGGCGTCACCCCCGCGATGTGGGACTGGTGGTTCGGCTGGCACGGCAGCCAGACCAGCCGCTACAAGCTGTGGCATCCGCGGGCGCATGCCTCGGCACGGTGGGCCGACGGGGGCGGTGACGGCCACTGGGTCGGGCGTACCTCCCTGATCGAGGAGTACCTCGGCTCGGCGTACGCCAAAGCCGCGATCCAGTTCGTCGACCCGTCGGTCCTGGGGCTGGATACCGCGCGCCTCGACAAGGACGTCGCGGTGTGCGCGCGGCTCGGTTCCAGTGACGTGCCCGTCGACATCGGCTGGTTCGTCCACCACGTACGGGCTACCGCCGCCGGCGCCGAGATGCGGTCGCGGTTCTGGATGGGTGGTCCGTACGTCGGCGCCCGGAAAGGAAACCGGCTGTTGGACAGTATCATTCGGCCGATCGCCGCCCGTGGGCTGCCTGACCCGCGGGATCTGCTCGTGCACTGCGCGCAGGAGATGAACCACCTGGCCGGGTTCCTGCCGGCGGTGTACGCGAGATTCGGCTGAGCGGGTCGGGAACCCGTCAGTTCCAGAGCGACAGGCCCCACTCCGACATCACCGGCGCCACCATCGAGGCGTGCACGATGCGGCCGAACGGATCGTCGGTGTGTGCGTACAGGATGCCAACGGCCGCAACGGTTCCGTCGGGTTGGCGGGCATACACCGGTGCGCCGGAGTCACCGAGGTCGTCCCACGCTCGGAAGGACACCTGATTGTCGGTGACATTCGTGACCGGACCACACGACAACCCCGTCCGCGCACCGGACTTGCACAGCTGCGGTTGTTCGCGGCGGACGTCGTCGGCCGTCATGACCCGGGTCACCCGCATCGCGTCCACGTCGCTCACCAGCGGTACCGAACTGCCCGCGAGGTCGACCAGGCCCATGTCGCGCACGCCGGGCAGCACCTCCGACCGGACGTAGCGTCCGATCACCCTGTCGCCCATCGGCGTTCGCTGCAGAACGGTGTCGTTGACCGGGTCGCGGCGGCAGTGGCCCGCCGTGAGCATTCCCGGCGCCCCGCCGGGGGTGCGGACGGTGAAGCCGGACGTGCACTGGAAAGGCTGCCCGCCGGGGGCGATGGCGGTGCTCACCAGGTAGGCCCCCGGGCTCGCCACGGGATACTCGCCGAAGGCGTGGGCCGCCGGCGCCTGGGTGAACGACAGCGCCACAAGTGCCGTTGCCGCGCTGAGCGCAGCCTTCAGTCCGTTCCGCATGAGAATTCCCCTGTGTTTCAGCGTGCGGTGACAGCCATCCGGGCGGCCAAGGCGACGTAGGTGGCCGCGAACGTCCGTCGCATCCACGTCACCACCCGCGGTCGCCGGATGACGTGGGCCCGAATCCCAGCGGCGAACGCGCCGTAGAGCGCGAACACCACAAACGTCATCGCCATGAACACCGCACTGAGCGTAAGCATCTGCCCGACCGGCGCGCGTGCCGGGTCAACGAACTGCGGGAGGAACGCGAAGAAGAAGATCGTCAGCTTCGGATTCAGCACGTTGACCGCGGCGCCCATCCAGGCGATGCGCCACGCTCCGGGCCGGTCGACCTCGGTGGTGTCGGCGACGAGCTCGGACTTGTCCCGCCACGTCACCCACGCCAGGTACAGCAGATAGGCCACGCCGGCCCATTTGATGGTCTGGAACGCGAGCGCACTGCTGTGCAGGATCGCCGCCAAGCCGGTGACCGCGGCCAGCATCGAGGGAACGATGCCGAGTGTGCAGCCGAGAGCTGCCGCCACCGATGCCCTCGTGCCGTGGGCGAGCCCGGTGGCCACTGTGTAGAGCGCACCGGTGCCCGGTGTCGCCACCACGACCAGCGACGTCAGCAGGAAAGCGAGCGTCATGCCGAAACTGTACGTACTCTGCGGCTCCTGCACCCGGTTCTTGTCAGACCTCTCTGCGATGATGACGTCATGTCATCAGCGGCAACGTCTTTGGCGGATCGGGCGCGCCCGGTTGACCGTCTGGAGGTGTTGTTCGAGGAGTTGGCGGAGCTGACCGGTCAGCGCAACGCGATCGACGGGCGCATCGTGGAGATCGCCGCCGAGATCGAGCGCGACGAACTGTGCGGAATGACCGGCGCCCGATCCATGAAAGCGCTGGTGGCCTGGAAAACCGGCGCCACCCCCCGCAACGCTGAAACCATGGTCGCCGTCGCCCGCCGCCTCGACCAATTCCCTCGCTGCGCCCAAGGCCTCCGGGAGGGCCGGATATCTCTGGACCGGCTCGGAGTGCTCGCCGAACACGCCGCCGACGGCTCCGACGACCACTACGCCGAACTCGCCGAAGCGGCCACCGTCGAGCAGCTGCGCTTCGCGGTCAAACTCGAACCTCGCCCCGACCCCGCACCCAAGCCTGAGCCGCGACGCGAGATCACCAAGACCAGCGATGGCGATTACTCGACCTGGCAGATCCGGCTCCCGCGATTGGATGCCGCGAAGTTCGAGGCGGCGCTGCAGTCGCACCGCGACGCGCAGATCGCCGACCGGGCAGCCGATGACACGACCCCGTTCCCGACCACCGTCGATGCGTTCATGAGTCTGGTAGAGGCGGGTTGGGACGCCGAGGTGGCGCGTCGGCCGCACGGCCAGCACACCACCGTGGTCGTGCACCTGGATGTCGAGAGACCCGTCGCGGCGCTGCATCTGGGGCCGCTGCTGTCCGACGCCGAACGCCGCCATCTGCTCTGCGACGCCACCTGCGAAACCTGGTTCGAACGCGACGGCCGGACCATAGGCTCTGGTCGGGCGACCCGCACGGTCAGCCGCCGCCTGCGCCGCGCCCTGGAACACCGCGACCACACCTGCGTGGTCCCCGGCTGCGCTGCCACCCGCGGCCTGCACGCCCACCACATCCAGCACTGGGAAGACGGCGGCCCCACCGAACTGCGGAATCTGGTCTTGGTCTGTCCTTACCACCATCGGGCCCATCACCGCGGCGAGATCACGATCACCGGACCCGCAGACCACCTCGTCGTCACCGACGCGGCCGGACACCGGCTGACCGACAGCGCCCTGGCCCGACCGCCGACCACACCACCACCCGCGGTCAAACCGTGTCCCGGACCCACCGGCGAACGTGCCGATTGGTGGTGGTACGACCCGTTCCAACCGCAACCACCACCCACGGACAACTAGGTGCAGACCGCCCCGACCGCTGCCGATCCGACGAGCTTGGTGTACTTCGCCAGCACGCCGGTGGTGTAGCGCGGCGGCAGTGGCTCGAAACCGGCCTTGCGCGAGTCGAACTCGTCCTTGTCGACGAGCACGTCGAGGGTGCCGTTCGCGACGTCCAGACGGATCCGGTCACCGTCCTTGATGAACGCGATCGGTCCGCCGTCGACGGCCTCGGGGGCGATGTGGCCGACGCACAGACCGGTCGTGCCGCCGGAGAACCGGCCGTCGGTCATGAGCAGCACGTCCTTGCCCAGGCCGGCGCCCTTGATCGCCCCGGTGATGGCCAGCATCTCGCGCATGCCGGGCCCGCCCTTGGGGCCCTCGTAGCGGATGACGACGACGTCGCCGTGCGTGATGGTGCCGTCCTCCAGCGCGTCCAGCGCCGCCCGCTCGCGCTCGAAAACCCTTGCGGTGCCTTCGAAGACATCGGAGTCGAAGCCCGCGGACTTGACCACGGCACCCTCGGGGGCCAGCGATCCGTGCAGGATCGTGATGCCGCCCGTCGGGTGGATCGGATTGTTCATCGCGCGCAGCACCTTGCCGTCCGGATCCGGCGGTTCGATGTGCGCGAGATTCTCGGCCATCGTCTGCCCGGTCACGGTGAGGCAGTCGCCGTGCAAGAGGCCAGCGTCCAACAGGGCTTTCATGACCACGGGCACACCGCCGATCTCGTCGACGTGCTTCATGACGTGCCGACCGAACGGTTTGACGTCGGCCAGGTGCGGCACCCGCTGCCCCACGCGCGTGAAGTCCTCGAGCGACAGCTTGACGTTGGCCTCCCAGGCGATGGCCAGCAGGTGCAGCACCGCGTTGGTGGACCCGCCGAACGCCATGACGACGGCGATGGCGTTCTCGAAGGCCTCCTTGGTGAGGATGTCGCGGGCGGTGATGCCGCGGCGCAGCATCTCGACCACGGCCTCACCGGAGCGGCGCGCGTACTCGTCGCGGCGCTTGTCGATGGCCACCGGGGATGCGCTGCCGGGCAATGACATCCCGAGCGCCTCGGCGGCCGAGGCCATGGTGTTGGCGGTGTACATACCGCCGCAGGCGCCCTCGCCCGGACAGATGGCGCGCTCGATGATGTCGACGTCCTCGCGCGACATCAACCCGCGGGCACACGCTCCGACCGCCTCGAAGGCGTCGATGATCGTGACTTCCTTCTCGGTGCCGTCGGTCAGCTTGGCCACGCCCGGCATGATCGAGCCGTTGTAGAAGAAGACGCTCGCCAGATCGAGCCGGGCCGCGGCCATCAGCATGCCGGGGATCGACTTGTCGCAGCCGGCCAGCAGCACGGTCCCGTCGAGGCGCTCGGCCTGCACCACGGTCTCGACGCTGTCGGCGATCACCTCGCGCGAGACCAGCGAGAAGTGCATGCCCTCGTGCCCCATGGAGATGCCGTCGGAGACCGAGATGGTGCCGAACTCCAGCGGAAAACCGCCGGCGGAATGCACGCCGGTCTTGACCGACTGCGCCAGCCGCTGCAGCGACATGTTGCACGGGGTGATCTCGTTCCACGACGACCCGACGCCGATCTGCGGCTTGACCCAGTCGTCGTCGCCCATGCCGACCGCGCGCAGCATCCCGCGCGCAGCGGTCTTCTCGAGGCCGTCGGTGACGTCGCGGCTCCGGGGCTTGATGTCGACGGACTTCATGTCGACGGAGGTGTCTTCTGAGGGCATCACTGAATTATGCTCCTGCCGTTTCGACCGGCCAAACCGTTATGGATACCCCGGAGGGGTATCCGGTAGGCTGATGCCATGACCTCCACCGCCACGCGCATCTCCGCGCTGTTCGTCGCGTTCGCCGCGGCCCTGCTGCTGTCCGCCTGTACGCCGACCGAGCAGGCGTCCGACGGCCATACCGACCACACGCACAGCGCCGGGGAGAACTCAGCCGAACACGGACCGCACAACGCCGCCGACATCTCGTTCGCCCAGAACATGCTGCCCCACCACAAGCAGGCGCTCGAACTGGTCGACCTGGCCCGCGCCAACTCCACCGATCCGGCGCTGCTCGAGCTCGCCGCCGCCATCGCCGACGCCCAGGGTCCCGAGATCGGTCAGATGTCGGAGATGCTGCGCAGCTGGGGGCAGGATCCCGACGCCGCGATGGACCACAGCGGTCACGACATGTCGATGACCGGCATGGTCGATACCGCGACGATGCAGCGTCTCGGCTCGCTGCGCGGCGCGGAGTTCGACACACTGTGGCTGCAGTCGATGATCAGTCACCACGAGGGCGCGATCGAGATGGCGCGGACCGAGCTCGCCGACGGACAGAACGCCGAGGCCAAGACGCTCGCCGAGCACATCGTGTCCACTCAGGAGGCCGAGATCACCCAGATGAAGCAGATGCTGGAGGGTTGACATGACCGCTGACGCGCCGGACGGCCACGCCGCGCACGGGTACTCGCCACAGAAGGAGAACTACGCCAAGCGGTTGCGCCGGATCGAGGGGCAGGTCCGCGGCATCGCCAAGATGATCGACGAGGACAAGTACTGCATCGACATCCTCACCCAGATCAGCGCGGTCAACAGCGCCCTGCAGTCGGTCGCCCTCGGCCTGCTCGACGAGCACCTCGGCCACTGCGTCACCCAGGCTGTCGCCGAGGGCGGGGACGACGCCGAGGCGAAGCTCGCCGAGGCCAGCGCGGCGATCGCGCGGCTGGTCCGCTCCTAGTCGTTCAGCTCCCGTTCCAGCCGCTCGACCTTTGCTGTGAGCTGACCGGTGTAACCGGGCCGGATGTCGGCCTTGAGCACCAGGCTGACGCGGGGTGAGACCGTCGCCACCGCGTCGACGGCCTGTTTCACCACCGCCATCACCTCGTCCCACTCGCCTTCGATGTTGGTGAACATCGCGTTCGTCTCGTTGGGCAGGCCGGACGCCCGGACCACCCGGATCGCCTCGGCCACGGCGGTGCGCACACCGCCGGTCTCGTCGCCGCCGGAGGGCTGATGCTGAACGCCACGATCACGGGCCCAGCCTGACACACTGCGGAGATGGCCCAGGTACGCGAGGTCCCCGAGGTCACCGTCCGACCCGCGACCGTCGAGCAGCTCGTCGCGCTGCGCGACGACCGCGCGGCGTTCGCGAAACTGCTGGGCTGCCCGGCTCCGGACGGCTGGCCGGAGTTCGGCGAGGCGATCGGATTCACCATCGACACGCTCACCGCGCACCCGGACCAGGCGCAGTGGTGGATGCACTTCTTCCTCGCCGAGGGCGGCACGCTGCTCGTCGGCTCGGGCGGTTTCGTCGGTCCGCCGCGCGACGGCGTGGTCGAGATCGGCTACGAGATCGCTCCGGGGTTCCGCGGCCGCGGGTACGCGACGGCGGCCGCCAGAGCCATGATCGACAAGGCTGTCGGCGCGGGCGCCGCAGTGACCACCGTCATCGCGCACACCCGCGCCCACGAGAACCCGTCCACCGGGGTGCTGCGCAGGCTCGGCTTCCGACGGATCGCTGAGATCGAGGACCCCGACGACGGACCGGTGTGGCGCTGGCGGTGCGCAGTGGCCGCTACTCAGTTCCCCGGCTGACCTCACAGAAGTAACGCCGTCGCCGCCCGCCCGATGAACACAGCAGGTCAGGGGCGCAGCCCGGCCGGTGCAACCATGCGCGATCCCGCGCGAACCGGTAGCTGGTCGTCGCGCTGTGCGACACTGGACCGAGTCTTGAACTGGAGGTAACGCATGCCGAAGCGGACACCGCGCACCGTGGCCGCGGCCATCTTCGCGGCCGGGTTGATGGCCGGAACGGTGATCGGCGCCCCGTCGGCGCCGGCACAGCCGGCGCCGCCACCGCCCCCGCCGGTGCCGGTCAACCCCTTCGCGCCGCCGCCGCCACCGCCGGCCAATCCGTTCGGCTTCCCGCCTCCGGCGCCGGCGCCGGGCAGCCCGTTCGCCCCGGCTGCCACGCCGCTGAGCGCGACCCCGTTGCCGATCCCGGAAGGCACCCCGGCGGGCCAGAACCCGAACCCGTACGTCGGGCAGCCGGTGTTCGCGCCGCCGACCTTCAACCCGGTCAACGGCTCGATCGCCGGCGCGGCCAAGCCGATCTACATCAACTTCCAGCGTCCGATCGCCAACCGGCAGCTCGCCGAGGACGCCATCCACATTTCCTCGAACCCGCCGGTGCCCGGCCGGTTCTACTGGACCAGCGACACCCAGGTGCGCTGGCGCCCGCAGGACTTCTGGCCGGCCGGCACCGTCGTCAACATCGACGCCTCCGGCACCAAGTCCAGCTTCACGGTCCCCGAGCAGCTCGTCGCCACCATTGACAACAACACCAAGGAGATGGAGGTCGTTCGCAACGGCGAAGTGATCAAGACCTTCCCGGTGTCGATGGGCAAGCCCGGATACGACACCAAGAACGGCACCTACTACGTGCTGGAGAAGTTCGCCGACATCACGATGGACTCCTCGACCTACGGTGTGCCGGTCGACGATCCCTCTGGTGAGGGCTACAAGCTCAAGGTGCAGGACGCCGTGCGCATCGACAACAGCGGCATCTTCGTGCACAGCGCACCGTGGTCGGTCGGCGCGCAGGGCAACAGCAACGTCAGCCACGGCTGCATCAACCTCAGCGCCGCCAACGCCCAGTGGTTCTACGACAACTTCGGCAGTGGTGACGCCGTGGTGATCAAGAACACCGACGGCGGTATGTACACCCAGCCCGACGGTGCCTCCGACTGGCAGATGTTCTGACCTGATTCCCGTTCGGCACCAGCCTGTTCGGGCTGCGTGCCAGGATGGGCTCAGTGTCCGGTGGCGACGACAAGGCGGCAGCACGCACGGTCGCGGTGATCGTGCTGGTGGTGCTGGCCGCCGTCGCGTTGCGGGGATACCTGCCCGGTGCCACCCCGGCCGATCGGGGAGCTGACTCCGGCCCCGAATCCGGCGATGCCGCCTCGCTCATCCCCGTCGCGGTGATGATCGTGCTCTCGCTGGCGATCATCGCCATGGCGATCCTGCGGCAGGCCCGGCATCCCGCTCGCCGGTCCGGCTCGGCAGGCGAACTGCTGTCCGCGGCGGGTGCACGCGATGCGCGGTGGACCCCACGGACGCTGGCGATCCTCGCCGCCGTGGCCGTCGTCTGGCTGGTGACGGTGATGTTCCTCATGCGGCTGCGCGGCTGGATCGACCTGCCGGAACCGCCGCCACCTCAAGGATCGGACGAACCTCAGCTGCCGTTGACCGGCAGGGACCCCGCAGATCCCGCCGAACCGCCGCCCGGCGCCACCGGCGGGGTGAGCATCTTCGGGTATCTGGCCGCCGCCACCGCCGCGCTGATCGTCTTGTCGGCCGTCGCGACCACGCTGGGCCGGCGCAGGCAGCCGGCCCCGGAGCCGGAGCCCGAACCGGCCGAAGCGTCGGCGCCGGTGACCGGGTCGCAGTCGCTGGCGCGCGCCGCCGAACGGGGACTGGCCGAGATCGGCGACCTCAGCCGGGAACCCAGGGAGGCGATCATCGCCTGCTACGCGGCCATGGAGCGCGAACTGGAGAAGTCGCCGGGCGCGATGCCGCTGGACTCGGACACCCCCTCGGAGGTGCTGGCCCGCGCTGTGCAGCGCCGCCTGCTGCGTGCCGACAGTGCGACCGAACTGGTCGACCTGTTCGAGGAGGCCCGGTTCAGTCCGCACGTCATGGCCGAGGAACACCGCGACGCCGCCGAGCGGGTGCTGCGCCACGTGCTCGGCGAACTGCAGGCCACCGAGGGCGCCCCGTGACACGCCCGATCGCGGCCGCCGTCGCGCTGCTGGTACTGGCCGAGCTGTACGCCGTCGCCCGGCTGGACCGCGACGATGTGCTGGTGGTCTCCGGTGTCGCCCTCGTCGGGGGCCTGGTGGCAGTCCGCTGGTCCCTGCGGGCGGGCCGGACTCCGGCACCCCCGGCCTCAGAGGCCGACGAACGGGCTGCGGCGCTGCGGCGCTGGGCGGCCAGGACCGAGACCATGATCTCCTGGTCGGAATCGACCCGAGCGGACTGGGACCGCAGGCTGCGCCCCATGCTGGCCCGCCAGTTCGAACTGGCGACCGGTCAGCGGAGGATCCGCAACGTCGGCGCGTTCGAGGCCACCGGCCGCATGCTGTTCGGCCCGCAGCTGTGGCAGTGGGTCGACCCGGAGAACGTGTCGCGCACCGGTGATCGCGAACCCGGCCCCGGCCGCGCCGCGCTCGACGAGATCCTGCAGCGATTGGAGCGCGTATGAGCCTGCCCCTGACGACGACCACCGCGCAGTGTGAGGCGGTGCTCGACGAGATCGGTTCCGTCGTGGTGGGCAAGCGGCGGGCGCTGTCGCTGATCCTGACCACGGTGCTGGCGCACGGCCACGTGCTCATCGAGGACCTGCCCGGGCTGGGGAAGACGCTGATCGCACGGTCGTTCGCCGCGGCGCTCGGCCTGCAGTTCACCCGGGTGCAGTTCACCCCCGATCTGCTGCCGGCCGACCTGCTCGGTTCGACGATCTACGACATGCAGTCGGGCCGCTTTCAGTTCCGCCAGGGTCCGATCTTCACCCATCTGCTGCTCGCCGACGAGATCAACCGCACCCCGCCCAAGACGCAGGCCGCGCTGCTCGAGGCGATGGCCGAGGGTCAGGTCAGCATCGACGGCGTCACCCACCGGCTGCCCGTCCCGTTCCTCGTGCTGGCCACCGACAACCCGATCGAGTACGAGGGCACCTATCCGCTGCCCGAGGCGCAGCTCGACCGGTTCGCGATCCGGCTCGAACTGCGCTACCTGTCGCAGCCTGAAGAGCTGACGATGCTGCGCCGCCGGCTGGAGCGCGGGTCGGTCGAACCGGTGGTGCGTCAGGTGGTCGACGCACAGGGGCTGGTGGCCATGCAGGAATCCGTGGAACAGGTGACCGTGCACGACGACGTGCTGACCTATGTGGTGTCCCTGGCGGCCGCGTCCCGCCAGCATCCGCAGGTTGCCGTGGGGGCCAGCCCCCGGGCCGAACTCGACCTCGTCCAGCTCGCCCGGGCCCGGGCGCTGCTGGCCGGTCGCGACTACGTCATCCCCGAGGACGTCAAGGCGCTCGCGGTACCCGTGATGGCGCATCGGATCAGCCTGCGGCCGGAGATGTGGGTGCGCCGGGTGCAGGGTGCCGATGTGGTCGAAGAGCTGTTGCGACGACTACCCGTACCCCGCACCGGCGCCACCGGGTGACCACGGAGGTGTTCGACACCGATGTCGAATTGGACTGGCGCCCATCACTGTTGACGAAGACGCTGGCGACCTGTGCGGGGGTGGCGCTGGCGGCGGCGCTCGTCGTCGACCGCTGGGATCTGGTGGCCTTCGCCGCTCCGCTGCTCGGGGTGCTGTGCTCGCTGGGCTGGCAGCGCCCGGTGCCGTCGGTGCGCGTGCACGCCGGGACGCGGCTGCAGCGGTGCTTCGAATCGGAGACCGTGGAGCTGACCGTGTGGGCCACCGCCGACGACGGCGCCGCGGTGGCGCTGGAGTGCGAGGCGGTCGCCGGAATGAGTCTGGACGCCGCGGCGACCGGATCGACGCAGACGCTGAGGGCGCAGGCGGCTCGGTGGGGTCGCTATCCGATACGCGCGCACGTGCGGGTGCCCGGCCGCGGCGGTCTGCTCACCGGCACCGGAACCGTCGACGCCGCCCACGTGGCCGTGTTCCCGCTTGCGCCGCCGCAGCCGGTCGCCCTCGCCCGCACCGAACTCCTCGACCGGCTGGGCACCCACCTCACCCGTCACCACGGACCGGGCGTCGAGTACGCCGACATCCGGCCCTACGTGCCCGGCGATCAGCTGCGTACCGTCAACTGGCCGGTCAGTGCGCGGCGGCGCAGCCTGCATGTGACCCGTCGGCTCACCGACCGGTCCGCCGACGTGGTGGTGCTCGCCGACACCTACGCCCAACCGCCCGGTCCGGCCACCGAGGCAACCGAGCGCATCGCCCGCGGCGCCGTCCAGGTGGTGCAGAGCGCGCTGCGGTACGGCGACCGCTCCGGGATCGTCACACTGGGCAGCCGCCAGACCCGCTGGCTGGCCGCCGACATCGGCCAGCGGCAGTTCTACCGGATCCTCGACGCGCTGCTCGACGCATCCGACGACGTCGACTCCGGTACCGGCACCCTGGCACCCCGTGCTGCGGTGCCGCCGGGTGCGATCGTCGTCGCGTTCTCCACGATGCTGGAGACGGAGTTCGCGCTGGCGCTGATCGATCTGCGCAAACGCGGCCACACGGTGATCGCCGTCGACGTGCTCGAGGGCAGCCCGCTGGCCGGCGAACGCGATCCCCTCGTCGACCGAATGTGGGCGCTGCAGCGGTCGTTCATGTACCGGGACATGGGCACCGTCGGTGTCGACGTGGTGGCGTGGCCGTCGGACGCCACGCTCGACCAGGCGATGGCGGTGCTACCGGGCCGCAGGGGCCGGGCGGAGGCGCGGCGATGATCCGCCCGGTGCTGCCGACGGTCTGCGGACTGCTGATGGTCGCCGCGGCTGCGGGCCGCGCGGACGGCGTCGAACTCGTCCCCGTCGCCGCGTCCGCGGTCGCCGTGCTCGCCGGCATCCGGTGGCGGCCCGCCGCCACCCTGGCCGTGCTGTGCGCGGTGGCCACGATCGCGGTGTCCGGCCCGGCGCCGATGTTCACCGCCCTGGCCGGGCTCGCCGCCGCCACGTACCTGCTGCTGCGCCACGGTGAACACACCGTGACGCCGCCCGGCATGCTGGCGGCCGCCGGGTTCGGGGCGCTGGCCACCGTGGTGGCGGCGATCCCGGTGCAGCTGCCGTGGCTACCGCTGGCTGCACCGCTCGCGCTGTTCGGCGGGTATCTGATCGCGCTGCGTCCGTATCTGCGCGCGGCCTAGTGTCCGGCGCGATCACGCCTGCCGCGGGAAGTCACGTCACCACCCACAGTGCCAGCGCGATGACGAACGCGGACAGCCCGAGCGTGGTCTCCATGACCGTCCACGTCTTGAGCGTCGTCTTCACGTCCATGTTGAAGAACCGGCTGACCAGCCAGAACCCCGAGTCGTTGACGTGTGAGAGCACCGTGGCGCCGGCAGCGATCGCGATGACCAACAGGGTCAGATGCAGGTCGCTGAGATCGGCCTGGGAGGCCGTGGCGCCCAGCAGACCGGCGGTCGTGGTGATGGCCACGGTGGCCGAACCCTGCGCGACGCGCAGCAGCGTGGCGATGATGAACGCCTGCAGGATCAGCGAGATGCCCAGATTCGACAGCGAACCGCTGAGCGCGGCGCCGATGCCGCTGAGTTCCAGCACGCCGCCGAACATGCCGCCGGCGCCGGTGATCAGGATGATCGAGCAGATCGGCCCGAGTGAATGGTCGAGGATGTCGCGGACGTCGCCCATCGACCGGCCGCGCGTACCGAGCACCAGGATCGCCACCAGCACCGTGATCAACAGCGCGACGGTGGTGTTGCCCAGCAGCACCAGGTACCGCGCCCAGGTGGCGTCCTCGGCGACCACCCGCGCCTCGATCAGCGTGCTGATCACGGTGTCGAACGAGATCAGGACGAACGGCAGCAGCAGAATGCCCAGGACGGTGCCGAAGGCCGGGGCGGTGCGGGTGGCCGCCCGGGCGCCCCCGCGACCGGTGTCCCCGGCGCCGTCAGCGTCACCGTCGGTGTCCGCGTCGCGGCCGGCGTTGACCTCGCCGAACAGGGCCTCGGGGATGTCGACGTGGAAACGCCGGCCCATCACCTTGGACACCAGATATGCGCCCACGTACCAGGACAGCACCGCGACCGGCACACCGACGAGCAGGGTGAGTCCGATGCTGGCGTCCAGCACGCCCGCGGCGGCCACCGGACCGGGGTGCGGCGGCACCAGCGCATGCATCGCGGCGAACGCACCCGCGGCCGGGAACGCGTAGAGCAGCAGCGACCCGCCGAACCGTCGCGCGACCGTGAAGATGATCGGCAGGAACACCACCAGGCCGGCGTCGAAGAAGATCGGGAAGCCGAACAGCAGTGCCGCCACACCGAGCGCCATCGGCGCCCGCTTCTCGCCGAACCGGTTGATCAGCGTGTCGGCGAGCACCTGCGCGCCGCCGGTGACCTCGAGGAGTCGACCGATCATCACGCCGAAGCCGACCAGCAGCGCCACCGACCCGAGGGTGTCGGCGAAGCCGAACATCAGCGCATCGGGGACGTCGGCCACCGGGAACCCGGCGGCCAGCGCCGTGAGCACGCTCACCAGGATGAGCGCCACGAAGGCGTGCAGCTTGACCTTGATGATCAGGAACAGCAGGACGCCGACGGCGGCTGCGGCGATCAGCAGCAGGGTGGTAGCGCCATATACCGGTTCGATCGCTTCCATGCGGCCTCCGACCGTGGTCTCGGATCCCTCCCGCCTCACAATCCCATCGGGAAGGTCCTATACCTCCGCAGCCTAGTTCCAGATCCGCACGCGGCGTTCGGGTTCCAGGAACAACGCGTCGGACTCGTCGACATCGAACGCCTCGTAGAACGAGTCGAGGTTGCGGATCACGCCGTTGCAGCGGAACTCCGGCGGCGAATGCGGGTCAGTGGCCAGTCGCCGAATCGCTTCCGCGGAACGGGATTTCGTCCGCCACACCTGCGCCCAGCCGAAGTACACGCGCTGTACACCGGTGAGCCCGTCGATCACCGGAGCCGGCTCACCTTTCAGGGAGAGCTCGTAGGCCAGCAGCGCGATCGACAGCCCTCCGAGGTCGCCGATGTTCTCCCCGACGGTGAAGGCCCCGTTGACATGCGGATCAGGGGAGTGGCCGTTTCGTAACTCCCGCGGGACGTACTGCTCGTACTGTTCGATCAGCGCCTTTGTGCGGGCGCCGAATTCGGTGCGGTCGGCGTCGGTCCACCAGTCGACGAGGTTGCCGTCGCCGTCGTACTTGGCGCCCTGATCGTCGAAGCCGTGGCCGATCTCGTGGCCGATCACCGCGCCGATACCGCCGTAGTTCGCGGCGTCGTCGGCGTCGGCGTCGAAGAACGGCGGCTGCAGGATCGCGGCGGGGAAGACGATCTCGTTCATGCCGGGGTTGTAGTAGGCGTTGACGGTCTGCGGCGTCATGAACCACTCGTCACGGTCGACCGGGCCGCCGAGCTTGGCCAGCTCGCGGTCGCTGGCCAGCCGATAACCGCGCCGGTAGTTGCCGTAGAGGTCGTCACGTTCGATGACCAGCTCCGAATAGTCCTTCCACCGTGCCGGATAGCCGATCTTCGGGGTGAACTTGTCGAGCTTGGCCAGCGCCTTCTCCCGGGTCTGCGGCGTCATCCATTCCAACGAGTTGATGCTGACGCGGTAGGCCTCGCGCAGGTTGGCGACCAGCTCGTCCATCCGGGCCTTGGCGTTCGGCGGAAAGTAGCGCTCGACGTAGAGCTTGCCCAGCGCATCGCCCATCAGGCTCTCCACCACACCGACGCCGCGCTTCCAGCGGTCGCGGATCTGCTCGGTGCCCGACAGCAGCCTGCCGTAGAACGCGAAGTCCTCGGCGACCAGTTCGTCGGTCAGCAGGAAGGCGCGCGCCTTGATCAGTCGCCAGCGCACCCAGGCCTTCCAGTCCTCCAGCGGTTCGCCCGCCCAGGCCGCGGCGAATGCCGTCAGATAGTCGGGCTGGCGTACCACCAGCTCGGCCACTTTGTCCTCGGTCGCACCCAGTGCGCCGACCCAGCCGGCCCAGTCGAAGCCGGGCGCCTGGGTCGGCAGGTCGGCGAAGCGGCGCAGGTTGTAGGTCAGGTCGGCGTCGCGGCGCTTGACCACGTCCCAGTGCGCGGCGGCCAGCTTGCGTTCCAGCCCGACGATGCGCTCGGCCGTGCCGGCGTGATCGGCGGCCTGCCCGCCGTACACGTGCGCGAACATCGCCGCGATGTGGCGCGGATAGGCGGCCAGGATCTCGGCGTGCTGGTCGTCGCGGAAATACGACTCGTCGGGCAGTCCGATCCCGGACTGGCTCAGGTGCACCAGGTAGCGCGTCGAATCCTTGGAGTCGGTGTCGACGTAGATGCCCGTGCCGCCGCCGACGCCGGTGCGCTGCAGGGCTCCGAGCACGGCGGCGAGCGCGTCGGGGGTGTCGGCGCCGTCGACCATCTCCAGCTCGTCGAGCAGGGGCCCGACGCCGATCCGCGTCACCGTCTCCTCGTCGAGGAAGCTGGCGTAGAGGTCGCCGATGCGCTGCTCGTCGGTGCCCTTGGCGGCACCCGAGGAGGCGGCCTCGGCGATCAGGTCGCGGATCTGCTCCTCGGCGCGGTCGTAGAGCGACCGGAACGCGCCGTCGGTGGCGCGGTCGGCGGGCATCTCGTAGTCGGTGAGCCAGCGTCCGTTGACGTGTCCGAACAGGTCGTCCTGGGGGCGCGATTCCGGGTCGACGTAGCTGAGGTCGATACCCGATTTGATGGTCGCTGCCGCTGCGCCGTTGATTGGTTCTACCGTCACCCCGACATTCTTCCAGAATGCGGCCGGTAGCCTCACGGCCATGTCCGACGAGCTCCCGGAGGAGCAGGCCAGGGACGGCGGCCACGACAGCGCAGACGATCGCGTGTTCACCGGCTTCGGCATCGCGTCAGCCGCACTCGGTGTCCTCGCCGTCGCTGCCGTCGTCCTGGCCGGATTCATCTGGACCGGCCACCGGGCGGAGAACGACGAACGGGCGTATCAGACCCGGGTCCTGCAGGCGGCCGCCGAATGGACCTCGGTGCTGATCAACATGAACAAGGACAGCGCCGCCGAGAGCCTGCAGCGGCTGCACGAGCAGACCGTCGGCGAGCTCAACGCCGACTTCGACTCGGCGGTGCAGCCCTACCGCCAGCTCGTCGAGAAGCTGCAGACCCGCACCACCGGTCAGATCGACTCGGTGTCGGTCGAGGCACTGCACCATCCGGCGGACAGTCCGGACGGCGGCCCGGCGCTCCCACCCCCGCCGGATCCGCAGTTGTCGGCGTTCGCGTCGCGCACCGACACCGTGCTGGTCGTCGCCACGTCGATCAGTGAGAACGCCGGCGCCGACGAACCGCAGACGGTGCGGTGGAATCTTCGCCTCGGCGTCTCGGACGTCGACGGCACGCTGATGATCTCGAGCCTGGAGTCCATCCGATGAGGAACCGCCTGCGGGTCCTGGCGGTCGACGTCCTGGCCCCGGTCGCGGCGGTCGCCGCACTCGTGTTCATCGGACTGGCGCTGGGCTGGCCGCTGTGGTGGGTGTCGGTGTGCTCGGTGCTCTGCTTGCTGATCGTGCAGGGCGTGATCGTCGATGTGGTGCTGGCGCGGCGCGACGGCGTCACCGTCGGAACCGACGACGACGGGCCCGGTCTGCGCCTGGCCGTTGTCGGCGTCGCGACCGCTGCGTTGATCGCCGCCGTGGTGGTCGGCTATCTGCGGTGGACGGTGCCCGACCGTGACTTCACCTCCGACGGCGCCGAGGTGGTCCGCATCGCCAGTAGCGTGTCCGAGGCGACGGCCACGTTCACCCCGCAGAGTCCGACCGCCTCGATCGATCGCGCCGCCGCCCAGATGGTGCCCGAGCGCGCCGAGTCCTTCAAGAATGAATTCGCCGCGGTGGCCGAGGGGCTGACGAGCAAGAACGTCTCGGCGCAGGCGCGCACGGCGTCGGCCGGGGTGGAGGCACTCGGGCCTGCGGCGGCCAGTGTGGCTGTGGTGCTGCGCGGTACCCAGAGCGTGCCGGGGCAGCCGCCCGACAACGCGGTGCTGGCGCTGCGGGTGACGCTGTCGAAGATCGACGGGCGCTGGCTGGTCGAGGACGTCACACCGCTGCACTCCCGCTGACTGAACGCTAGAGGAGGCGGGCGTAATCGACCTTGAGGCAGCGGTCCATCACCACCTGCAGACCCGCCGCCACCCCGTCGGCCGCGACCTGCTCGTCCCACAGCCCCTGCTGCAGCCACAGCGTCTTCGCCCCGACGTCGACGGCCTCCTTCAGCACGCCGGGCAGCTCGCTGCTGCGCCGGAACACGTCGACCATGTCCGGCCGGACCGGCAGGTCGGCCAGCCGCGGGTAGACCTTGTGGCCGTCGATCTCCTCGACCGTGGGGTTGACCAGGTAAAGCTCGTAATGGCTCGCCTCGCGCAGGTACTCCCATACCCCGTAGCTGGGCCGCATCGGATTGGCGGATGCGCCCACCACGGCGACGGTGCGGGTCTCCCGCAGGATGCGCCGCAGTTCGTCGGCGTCGGGTTCGCTCCACTCGACTGATCGGGTCATACCGACAGCATTCCCGCTAACCGGGTTGTCGACGCCTCAGTGCGGGCGGTCGGACCGCTGCGCGCGCATCTTGGCGAACCGGTCCGAGAGGCGCCGCATCCGTAGCATCAGCGATGCCGGCGGGCTGGTGTGCCCGTCGAGGAAAGCGGCGAATTCGTCCTCCGGCACACCGATGCGCGACGCGAACTCCGGCGCGCCCAGCCCGGAGCGGTCCAGCAGCACCTGCACGTGGCGGCCCACTTCGGCGCGTTCGGAGGCCTCGAGGTGATCGCGGGCCCGCACCAGCACCTCTGACAGCGCCTTGGACACCCCGTACGGGCCGACCTTGTCGAGCACCTCTTCGACCTGGCGGGCAGTGCGACCGTAGGGGTCGCGTTTGATCGCCGTGACGATCCGCTGCCACACGGTCAGGTCGTCGGCCTCGAGCGCGGTGCGGATCGCGGCGGTCGACCAGAATTCCACCGGCCGGTCGTCGATCGTCACCGGGCGCACCGCGGCAGGCACCGGACGGGTGGGTGCGGAAGACACGTCACGCACATCGCTGGTCACAGTCACCTCGCCTCCTCCAGCATCGCTACGGCCACCGCCAGACAGCGCTGCCGGACCGTCGCCCACTCGGCCTCCGCTTCGGGGTCTGAGGTCAGCAGGTCGAACTCGTCGGACGGCTGTGGGTCGGCCAGGCGGCGCACCAGCTGGGTTGCCACCCACTGTTTCCTCATCAGGTGCTGACCACAGTAGTACCGGTCCATACCGGACAGCACGACCGCGGCGGTATGAGTCTCCATCGCGTCGACCAGATCGGCGAACTCCGCGTAGTCGCGGCTGCTGTTGCGGCACATGATGAGGTAGCCCTTCATCCGCAGTGTCTCGGCGCCCGTCGGGACCTGCAGCCGGTCGCCGGTCGGCAGCTGGACGTTCGTCGTCTCCACCGGTCCGCGTCGTTCGACCGGCGAGTGTTCCCGCTCGGCCTGCGTCTCGAGCGCGTCGAGTGCGACCGAGAGCCGGCCACGCCACATCGTCACCGGATGCACCGGCAGCGTGGTGCGTACCGTCGGTCCGCCCTCTCGGCCGCTGATGCCGTTGCGGCCCAGCCGCCGGTACCCGCTGGCGGTGCGCAACCGCACCGTCTGGTCGCCCCCGTTGCGCGCCACGACGCGCTGTTTGATCGGCTGGCAGCCGCTGAACGCGAGTGGATCGGCCACCGTGATCGTCTTGGGCGCCAGGTTCTTCATCCGGGCGGCCGACTTGACCATGCCGCGCAGATCGGCGCCCGACGGACCGAGCGCGGAGATGTCGTCGGGGATGATGACCAGGTCGTCGATCTGCACCTTGGGCAGCGGCTTCTCGAAGTCCACCGACGGCAGGATCCGGTCCAGCCAGCGCGGCAGCCACCAGTTCCACTGGTCGAACATCGCCATCAACGCCGGCACCAGCACCAGCCGCACGATGGTCGCGTCGACGGCGATCGCCACCGCGCACGCGACGCCGAGCTGCGCGACCAGCGGCATACCGGCGAAGGCGAACCCGATGAAGACCGCGATCATGATCAGCGCCGCGCTGGTGATGGTCCGCGCGCTGGTGCTCACGCCGTACGCGACCGCGTCGCGGGTGTTGTTGGTCTGTAGGAACCGCTCCCGGATACGGGTCAGCAGGAAGATCTCGTAGTCCATGGACAGGCCGAACGTCATCGCCAGCACCAACGGCGGGATGGTGCTGTCCAGCGACGGGAGCCGCTCGAAGCCCAGCGGCTCGAGCCAGCCCCACTGGAAGACCACGACCAGGCTGCCGTACGCCGCGGCCACCGACAGCACCGTCATCAGCACGCCCTTGAGTGCGAGCAGCACCGAGCGGATCGACACCAGCAGCATCAGGAACGCGATCAGGGAGACGAATCCGAACACCAGCGGCTGGGTCACCGACACCCGGTCGTCGAAGTCCTTGATCAGCGCGGTCGGCCCGCCGACGTCGATCGAGACGTTCGGGCCCGCCGTGGGCGGCAGATTGGCGCGCATCCAGTCCACGGTCTCGCGGGCGCCCATGTCCTCGGGATCGACCGACAGCACCGCCGACAGCAGCGCGGTGCGGTAGTCGTCGCCGAACGTGGCCGGCGACACCGTCACGATGTTGGGCGCCTTCTCCATCTCGGCGCGCACCGCCTGCAGCGTCGGTTCCTTCGCGGCCGCGGACGCGGCGTTGCCGTCGGGGAACGTCACCAGCACCCGGACCGGGCCGAGCGCACCGGGACCGAGCGCCTCGGACGCGGCGTTGACGCCACCGCGGATCTCGTGCGTCGGTTCGAACTGCCGCTGCATGCTGTTGCCGAGCACCATCGTGAAGGCCGGCGCCGCCATCACCAGCAGCACCGCCGTCGCCGCGAGCGCAGACACCCACGGCCGCCGCATCACCCAGCCGGTCCAGCGGGTCCAGAACCGCGACTGGGTGGTGTCGGGACGGCGCGACCAGTGCAGATACGACGAGCGCTTGGCCGCGGCCCGGCCGAACGTGGCGAGCACCGCGGGGGTCAGCGTGGTCGAGGTCAGCACGGCGACGGCGACGGCGAGGATCGCGCCAGTGGCCATCGACGTCAGCACCGGGGTGTTGATCAGGTAGATGCCGGTGACCGAGGCGATCACCGTCATACCGGACAGCAGCACCGCCAGACCCGACGTCGCCATCGCGGCGTCGGCGGCCTGCTGGGGATCGCGACCGGCGCGCAGCTCCTCCCGGAACCGCATCAGAATGAACAGCGAATAGTCGACGGCCAGCGCGATACCGAACATCGACACCGTCGAGGCGACGAACACCGACATGGTGGTCACCATCGACAGCAGGTAGACCACACCCATCGTGACCGCGACCGTGCACACGCCGAGCAGCAGCGGCATCGCGGCGGCGGCCAGCGAGCCGAACACCGCCAGCAGCACGACGAGCACGATCGGGAGGTTCCACTGCTCGGCCTGCGCGATGTCGGTCTTGATGGCCGACGATGCCGCCGCGCCCAGCGCGCCCTGACCGATGACGTAGAGCTTGACCTTGCCGTCGCGGAACTCCCCGGGATCCTCGCCGTCGACGCCGATGCGGGTGCGCAGCTCCTTCGCGATGTCCGTGGCGCCGGTGTTGTTGAAGTCCAGCGACAGGGTGACCACGTACGGGCGGTCCGGTTGGGGCGGCGGCTGCTGCGGGTTGGGGGTGATCGTGACGCTGGGCACCTCGGAGGCGATCCGTTCGAGATCGGCGACCGCGGCGTTCATATCGTCGTAGGACGCGTCGGCCCGGGGTGCGGCGACCAGTGCCAGCGGCGACGCGCCCTGGTCGGGGAAGTGGTCCTCGAGTTCGTACTGCACGTGCAGCGACTGCGAGCCCTCGACCTCGAACCCGCCACCGGTCAGATTCCCCGAGTGGTTGAGCGCGAGATAGACCGACGGCAGCAGAAGCAGCGCCCAGACGCCGAAGACCGCCCAGCGGAATCTGCGCAGGTTGCTGCTCAAGCGCATCATGAACTGCTGGATGACGACTCCTGTCAGGTCTCCCCGGCACCTCCGGCGTTTCTCAGCGGAAGCGTACCGCAGGGTCCTGTAAGCTACGCGGCCGTCGTCGGGCCGCCGCCAAGCTGTTACCGGGGCTCCAACCTGCTGTGATCAGTCCGGCAATGCATCGGCGGATTGGCGAGGTGCCGTTGCGGTGGCAGGATGACCTGCGGACGCGTCGTTGCGCGCATCCTGGTCGGGGGACCAGTTGCACGATCGATCGCATGGGTTCGCGCGCCGGTCGGCGTTCGCGAACCGTAAGGAGTGCCGTGAAGACCACCCTGCTGCGTCGCAGCCTCTACGCCGCCTTCGCCGGTATCGCCGCGGGCGCCGTGCTCGGCCTGCCGCAGGCCACCGCCGCCCCGGATCCCTGCGCGGCCAGTGAGGTGGCCACCACCGTGGGCTCGGTGGCCACCAACACCGGGATCTACCTCGAGGCGAACCCCGAGGCCAACGCCGCGTTGACGACCATCTCCCAACAGCAGCAGGGTCCGCGGTCGCTGGCCACCCTCAAGTCCTACCTCGACGCGAACCCTCAGGTCGCCAAGGATCTGCAGCGGCTGCAGCAGCCGCTGACCAGCCTGTCCGGCCGCTGCCGGTTGCCGGTGACCATCCCGCAGCTGCTGAGCCTGATGCAGGCCGCGCAGCAGCAGGGGGCGGCGTCCGCTGCGCAGGCGCCCATCGTGTCGGCTCCCGTCCCGGCTCCGGTGTCGGCGGTCACGCAGGGCGGCGGGCCGCTGCCCGGGCCGTACCGCTGACGGGTCCGCGCTGCTCGGCGGGGCCGGTTTGTCGACGTGTTTGGCGACAAGGGAAGAATCTGCTGCGGACTTCTGATTAGCTGTGAGTCGGCGAGACCTGCCGGGTTTCGCCTCCAACGGTGAATGTGAAGGAGCTCGTCCATGTTGCTTCCTGCCCGTACCGCCCGTGTGGTCGCCGGCGCGCTGGGCGCCGGCGCGGTCGCCGGCGCGATGCTGTTCGGCGCAATGCCCGCGGCGTCGGCGCAGCCCGTGCCCCTGCCGCCGAACTGCACCGCCGCCGATCTGGCCGGTGTCGCGTCCGGTGTGTCGGCGTCCACCTCTGCCTATCTGTTCACCCACCCGTGGGTGAACGATTTCTTCACCAGCCTCGAAGGCCAGCCGCGTGACCAGATCCGCCCGCAGGTCGAGGACTACCTCAACGCCAATCCGCAGGTGAAGGCCGAGCTGACCGGCATCCGGCAGCCCCTGACGGATCTGAAGAACCGCTGCGGAACGGCGATGTCGCCCGACGACATCGACTAGTGCGCAGTGGACCGGGGGCACCAGCCGAGCTAGGGGAGCACGACACCGCGGGGCGCACGGTGCTGATGGTCGACGACGACCCGGACGTCAGGACGTCCGTGGCCAGGGGTCTGCGCCACTCGGGTTTCGATGTGCGGGTGGCGGCGAACGGCAAGGAGGCGCTGCGCCTGCTGTCCGCCGACGCGCACGACGCGTTGGTCCTCGATGTGCAGATGCCCGAACTCGACGGCGTGGCGGTCGTGACGGCCCTGCGCGCGCTCGGCAACGACATCCCGATCTGTGTGTTGTCGGCGCGCGACACCGTCAACGACCGCATCGCCGGTCTGGAGGCCGGGGCCGACGACTACCTGACCAAACCGTTCGATCTCGGCGAGTTGGTGGCCCGGCTGCACGCACTGCTGCGCCGGGCGAACCCGTCGGATCGGCCGTCGGACACGATCACCGTCGGCGCGTTGACCATCGATACCGCGCGCCGGCTGGTGTTCGTGGACGGGGAACGGGTCGACCTCACCAAGCGCGAGTTCGACCTGCTCACCGTGCTCGCCGAGAATCACGGCGTGGTGTTGTCCCGGCAGCGCCTCCTCGAGCTGGTGTGGGGGTACGACTTCGACGTCGACACCAACGTGGCCGACGTGTTCATCTCCTATCTGCGGCGAAAGCTGGAACGCGACGGCCTGCCGCGGGTCATCCACACCGTTCGCGGGATCGGCTACGTACTGCGCGACGAGCCCTGACAATCGTGTGGGTTCCGCGCATCATCCGCTCTGCCTCGCTGCGTACCCGCGTCGCGGTGGCGTCGGCGGCGGCCGCGTCAGCGGTGGTGGCGGCGTTCACCATCCTCACGTCGCTGGTGCTGGCCAACAATGACGCCGCCCAGCTCGACCGCAGGCTGGATTCGATCGTCGACGCCAGCATGTTCCCCGAACAACTGCAGGATCCGCGCCGCGGCGTGTTGACGACCGGGCGGTCCCGCTCCACCGGTGAGGTGGTGTTCCAGCGTGGCTTCCAGCTGCCCGTACTGCCGCCCGGGACACAGACCGTCGAGGTCAACGGTGTGGAGTACCGCGTCCGCACGCTTCCGGTGGACCAGGAGGGCGGGGTGCTGATGTCCATCGGCATCCGGGCCGACAGCATCCTGTTGAGCGCCGGTCGTATCCCGGAGTACACCCTGGTCGGGCTGGTGACGGTGCTGATCGCCGGCGGGTTGGGCTGGCTGCTGGCCGGTCCCGCGATCCGCCCGTTGCGCAAGCTCACCGAACAGACCGCGACGCTGGGTGAGGGCAGCGATTCCATGCCGGGCGTGCGCGGGGTGCGCGAAGCAGAGGAGCTCTCCGACGCGATGTCGGCGATGCTGCACCGACTCGCGGCCGCCCAGCAGGCGACGACCAACTCCCTGCAGGCTGCGCAGGACTTCGCCGCCAACGCCACCCACGAATTGCGCACCCCGCTGACCGCCATGCGCGCCGACCTGGACACCCTGCGCATCCACGATCTGCCCGAAGACGAACGCGCCGAGGTGGTGGCCGACCTGGCGCGGGCCCAGCGCCGCGTCGAGGCCATCATCACCGCGCTCGGTCAGCTGGCGTCGGGTCAGCTGGCGCAGGTCGAGGATCGTGAGCTGATCGACGTCGCCGATCTGCTCGACCGGGTGGCCCGGGAGAACGCCCGGTCCGGCGCGGAGATCGTGGTGCAGACCGACGACGACATCGGCGCGGTCTGGGGCTGGCCGGGCGGTCTGCGGCTGGCCGTGGACAACCTGTTACGCAACGCGCTGACCCACGGCGAGGCCACCCGCATCGTGCTGCACGCCCATCGCGGCGGCGGCGTGCTGACCATCGTGGTGGACGACAACGGCCGCGGTCTGCCGGCCGAGGAACACACGACGGTGCTCGGCCGGTTCCGGCGCGGCAGCACCGCCGCACCGGGCGGCTCCGGCCTCGGCCTGGCGCTGGTCGCGCAGCAGGCCGCGCTGCACGGCGGCGGCATCGAACTCTCGGACGGGCCGCTCGGCGGCCTGCGGGCGACGCTGACCGTGTCGACCTCCCCGCGGCCCAGCGACGCTCAGCCGCGCTGAATCCTGCGGCGGCGCGCCGCGGGCAGCAGCAGGGTGATCGCGGCGCGCCATCCGAGCAGCAGCACCGCGGTGACGAGCGACGCGACGATCACGAAGCTGACCGCGACGCCCTGCCCCGTCAACTTGCGCAGCACCATCCCGACCGCCACGGTGCCCAACCAGATCAGCACACCCGTCGGCGCCGGCGACAGCGGCCGCTGCCAGGCCCTGGCCGCCAGCCAGCCGACACCCGTGCCGGCCAGGAAGGGCCACGCCGTCTCCGCGATGCCGACGAGGGTGAGACCTTCGGCGTGGCTGCGCCTGCCGATGGTGCAGAACACCACCACGCAGACGGCGTCGGCGAGCAGCGCGAGACCGACGGTGCGACGGGGCAGGGGGTCAGGCGGGCGGATCACGGGCGCTCCTCGGCGTCGGATTCGAGGCGGGTGGCGGCATCGCCCTCGACATCACATTCGGTGTCGGGATCGATGTCACGTTCGGTGCGGAACACGAAGAAGAACACCACCCAGCCGATCGCGGCCAAGAAGATCCAGCTGACGAGGCGGTAGATCAGCATCGCGGAGATGGCGCCGGCGAGGGTCATACCGCTGGACACCAGGCCCGGCACCAGCACCGCCTCGACCACCAGCAGACCGCCGGGCATCAGCGGGATGGTGCCCACCGCGCGCGCCGCGGCGTAGGCCACGGTCAGCCCCGCCAGCGAGGGATGCCCACCCGCGGCGTAACAGGCGAACGCCAGACAGGCCACGTCGGCGACCCAGTTGAACAGCGACCAGCTGAACGCCACCCCGAGATCGCGCCTGCCGAGCTGCACGGACTCCAACTGGGCGAGCAGTTCGCGCCACTTCACCAGGCCCGTGTCGGAGGGCTTTCCGCGCAGGGAGTTGAACGACCTCAGCAGCTTGACCCCGATGCCGTCGATCAACTCCGGCCGGGTCGCCACCGCCTGCGCGAGCACCAAGAGGGCCGCGAAGCCGCCGAGGGTGAAGATCAGCGACAGTGGGTTCTTGCTCGCGCCGAGCAGGAAGGCGCCGCCAAGGCCGAGCAACGCCAGCCCGACACCCTGCAGCACCCCGGACATGACCAGCTGCCAGGACGCCACCACCGGCGTCGCACCCCACTTCCGCTGCTGGCGGTAGAGGAACGTCGCCGAGAGAACCGGGCCGCCGGGCATCGTGGTGCTCAGCGCGTTCCCGGCGTAATAGGCTGCCTCCGAGGGCAATTGCCTGACCTCGACACCGGCCGACCGCAACAGCGTGCGCTGGATCTGGGCGAAGCTGTGCATCGACAGCAGCGAGGCGACCACGGCCGCGAGCACCCACCACCAGTTGGCAGAGAGCAAGCTCCGCCACGCCTTGGCCAGCTGGTCCCACACCAGGACCACCTCGACGGTGAGCACGGCGACCGCCAGCAGGACGATCGCCCACCGGACCCACCAGTACTTCCCGCGGGCAGGTACTGCGGATTCGGTCCCTCCCGGCTGGGCGTCGCCGGCCGGCGCGTCGTGCGACACGTGCTACAGGGTAACGGGGTGCGGCTACAGTACCCCGCATGCCAGCAGGCCTTTCAGCGGACGATCAGTCGGTCTCCCCACTCGTCCGGAAGGGCGCCGCCTGGGCGTGGCGGCTGCTGGTGATCTTCGGCGCGGTGTTCGCGCTGCTGTGGCTGGCCCTCCAGCTCGAGGTGATCATCGTGCCGGTGGCGCTGGCCACGCTGCTGGCCGCCCTGCTGATGCCTGCCGTCGACTTCCTCGACCGCAGGGGCGCCCCGCGTGGTGGTGCGGTCGCGTTGATACTGCTCAGCGGCCTGGCGATCGTGGGCGGCCTGCTGGCGTTCGTCGTCAGCCAGTTCATCGAAGGCACCCCGGCGCTGGTCGAACAGGTGACCCGCAGCATCGACGGCGTCCGTCGCTGGCTCATCGACGGCCCGCTCGGCCTGAGCCGCGACCAGATCGACAACGCCGGCAACTCCGCGATCGAGGCGGTGCGCGACAACCAGGAGCGCGTCACCAGTGGTGCGCTCTCGACGGCGGGCACCATCACCGAGATCGTCACCGGTGCGCTGCTGGTGCTGTTCACCCTGATCTTCCTGCTACACGGCGGCCGCAACATCTTCGCGTTCGTGACCAAGATCTTCCCGCCGTCCGCGCGCGGGCGGGTGCGTGACGCCGGCCGCGCCGGATTCCACTCGCTGATCGGCTACGTGCGTGCGACGTTCCTGGTGGCCCTGGTCGACGCCATCGGCATCGGCACCGGCCTGGCGATCATGGGTGTGCCGCTCGCGCTGCCCCTGGCGTCGCTGGTGTTCATGGGCGCGTTCGTTCCGTTGATCGGCGCCGTGGTCACCGGCTTCCTCGCGGTGATCGTCGCGTTGCTCACCAAAGGCCTCATCTATGCGCTGATCACGCTCGGCCTGATCCTCGCCGTGCAGCAGCTGGAAGGACATGTGCTGCAGCCGCTGGTGATGGGCCGCGCGGTGTCGATCCATCCACTGGCCGTGGTGCTCGCGATCGCCGGCGGAGCCGTGGTGGCCGGCATCGTCGGCGCGCTGCTCGCGGTGCCGCTGGTGGCGTTCCTCAACAGCGCGATCCGGGTGCTCACCGCATCCGACACCCAAGCCGAAGCCGCCGAGCTGAAGGCCGAGGACGGGCCCGCGATCAGCGCCGAACCCGACGAGGTCGAGGAGAAGGCCGAAGGAGCGCCCGGCTAGATCCGGCCCTCGCGGCGCAGCAAATCCTGAGCGCTGACCCCGCCGCCGCGCCGCTTCTGCGCGTCGTCACTGAGATCGATCTTCTCCGTCGACTCGGGATCGGACGGCGGCGTCGGGATCTTGGTGGTCGCCTCAGCGGAATCCGGCTGGGCCGGACCCTGGGACGGACGCTGCACCGGGATGGCGGTCGTGGGCTCGTTGCCCTCGGCCGGAGTTGCGGCCGGGGGACCGGGACGCATCGCCTGGGTCGGCTCGGCCGACGGCTGCGGCCGCGGCGGCTGACCACCGGGTCCGCCGGGTCCGCCCGGTCCACCCCGCAGTTCGCCGAGCCACGACTCGATCTCGCGTTCCTCGCGCTGCGGCGGCGCCGACGGATGGGCGGTGCGCTGGGTGGTGGCGTTGACCGCACCGCGCACCGCGTTCTTCGCCATCGACAACCGCGTGGTCGGCGGCTCACCGGCCGGCGGTCGATTGGTCGGGATGCGGGTGGTCCCGGCGACCGAGGGACCGTTGACGCGCGGCGGTCCCGGCGGGATCCGGGTCGGCCCGACCCGCCCCTCGACACCCGGATGGGTGGGATCGTGCGGCGGGCGCGGCCGCGGCGGAACCGGCGCACCGGCGCCGACCAGCGCCACGTCGTCGGCCGGGTCGTGCACCACCGGACGCCTGCGCTCGTCGGGCAGTTCGGTCTCGCCCAGACCCAGCCGTTCCTGGATGCGCTTCATCCAGCGCGGCGCCCACCAGCAATCGTCACCGAGCATCTTCATGATCGCGGGCACCAGGAACATCCGGATGATCGTCGCGTCCAGCAGCAGCGCGATCAGCAGGCCGAACGCCAGGTACTTCATCATCACCAGGTCGGAGAACACGAACGCGCCCGCCACGACCGCCAGCACCAGCGCGGCGCCGGTGATCAACCGGCCCGTGGTGGCCGTACCGATCCGGATCGCCTCGGCGGTCGACATACCGCGCTCCCGCGCCTCGACCATGCGGGAGACCAGGAAGACCTCGTAGTCGGTCGACAGACCCCAGATCACGGCGATGATCAGGCCGATCATCGGTGCCATCAGCGGCTGCGGGGTGTAGTTCATCAGCCCGGATCCGTGGCCGTCGACGAACATCCACGTCAGGATGCCCATCGTCGAGCCCAGCGTCAGGGCGCTCATCAGCGCCGCCTTGATCGGCAGCACGATCGAGCCGAACGCCAGGAACATGAGGATCGTCGTGGTGACGATCAGGATCGTCACCATCAGCGGCAGCTTGTCGAACAGGCTGTGGATGGAGTCCTGCTCCAGCGCCGGCGTGCCGCCGACCGAGATCGTCAGCCCACGCGGCGGCGCCAGCTCCCGCAGCTCCTCGATCTTCTGCGCCGCGTCGTTGCGGTCGACGAGGCCGTTCTGGATCACGCGCACCGACGGGTCGGTCGACTCGCCGCCACGCGGCTGCCACATCTTCGACGGATCGCCGTCCGGTTCGATGAAGCCGGAGATGGTGAGCGCTTCGTTGCGGATCTCCGCGACCTGCTGATCGGTGACGGGCTGACCGTCGGTGTTCTGGATGACCAGCGTCAGGGGTTCGGTGCGGAAACCGGGGAAGGTCTTGTCGAAGTCCTCCTGCGCCACGCGTACGGCGTTGTCCGGCGGCAGGTACTTCTCGCTGATGCCGCCGAGCGCCAGCTGGCCGAGCGGGATGACCAGCAGGATCATCACGATGATGATCGGGACGGCGAAGGCGCCGGGGCGCTTCATCACATGGGTGACCAGCTTGCCCCAGAAACCGCGCTCGACCTCGGCGCGGGTCTTGGTCTTCTGGGTCTTGTCGCTGAGCCAGTTCAGCCACCACACGATGGGCCGGCGCGCCAGCGGCACGTAGCGGGCCAGTGCCAGCCCGAACGTCACGATCGCGAGGAAGGCGACGATGCCGAGGAGCATCCAGTACACGGCGCTGCCGATGATGTCGGCGTCCTTCAGCGCGATCACGCCGTAGGTCATGGCGCCGTAGAGGGCGGTGTAGCCGATGACCAGGCCGATCAGCGCGAGAGAGGCGCCCTGCTCGCCGCTCTGTTTGATCCGCTTGCGGGCGATGTGGCCGAGCGCGATGCCGACCGGCGGCACCAGCAGCCCGAGCGGTATGGACGCGATCGCGAAGGTGTTCGTCTTCTGCACCGACGGATCGGACGGGATCGGATCGGGCAGGGCGAACTTGACGAGCGTCTTCACCCCGAGGGCGTCGACCCGGGGTCCGAGGATCGCCAGGGCGGCGGCCAGCACGGTGACCGACAGGATCGCCGCCAGCATGACCGAGGCGATGATGGCGTAGGTGATCGATTTGAGGAAGCCCTGCGGGAACAGCAGCAGCGGCACCGACGAGGCGACCAGGATCACCGCGGAGAACATGATGGTCCGGCCCGACGTCATCACCGTCCGCCGGATCGCGGCCTCGGTGTCGTAGCCCTCGGCGAGTTCCTCGCGGAACCGGCTCACCATGAACAGTCCGTAGTCGACGGCGATGCCGAGGCCCATCAGCGTCACCACCGGCTGGGCGAAGAAGTGCACGGGCATGAACTCGGCGAACAGCCGCATGATGCCCAGCGCACCCGCGATGGTGAGACCGCCGATCAGGCCGGGGAGCGCGGCGGCGATGACGCCGCCGAAGACGAAGAACAGCACGACGCACACCAACGGGATGGCGGCCACCTCGGCGCGCTTCTGGTCCTCGCCGATGGTTCCGGTGAGCTCGCTGGCGAGCGGGTTCAGGCCGGCGAGCTGGATGTTGCCGTCGTTGATCGCTTGCAGCTGGGGTTCGACGGCCTGGTAGTTCTTCAGGATCGAGTCGTCGTCATCGCCTTTGAGCGGAATGCTGACGAAGGTCTTCGACAGGTCGGGGGTCTTCATCTGCTGCACGGTGGCGAGCGTGGTGGTCGGGGCCTTCAACCAGCCGACCCAGGATTCGACCTGGTCCGGGTTGTCGGCCACCAGCTTGTCGAGCTGTTCGGTCGTCGTCTTCATCCACTCGGGGTCGTCGACCTTCTTGCCGTCGGGCGGTGTCAGGATCGCCACCACGTGGCTGGTCCGGTCCCGCCCGTAGGCTTCGTCGGCCACGACCGAGGCGTGTACCGACTGGCTGCCCTCGTCGTAGAAGCCGCTCTGGGTGACGTGCTGGCCCAGGCTGATCCCGTACACACCGCCACCGAGGCAGAGTGCCACCATGACAGCGATGACGATGTACCTGAACCGGTACACGATTCGACCCCACCAGGCGAACACTCAAGCTCCTCACTAACATTCTTCGACGACCGCGCTGTGGTCTTCAGTTTTCACACATGCGAGGTCAGCAGCACCGTCAGCGGCCACCGCCGCCGTATCCGCACTTCTGCTCGGCAACGGATCCATCAGATCCGCGGCAAGGGTTTCCCGGAACACATTCTCAAATGCGCACCAGGTCAGTGCTCTCCAAGGTATCCGACGCTAGCGTCCGGCCCGCATCTTCGCGAAATCGTCACACTGGGCGCCGCGGCCCGTACCTGGTTGTCAGCTCCCTTCTCTGGGTGGGTGTTCGGTCTGTGCGGCTGGGTCTCCGCCGCGGTCAGACACGGGAGGCCAGCAGTGCCGAGAGCGGCCGGAACGGCTGCAGCCAGGCACCCTCGTCGGGCAGCGAGTCCAGACCGATGCGCGGCAGCGGTTCACGGAACACGCCGGGAATGTCCTCGAGGTCGACGAACTCCAGCGTTTCCGACGCCAGCGCCCAGCTCGCGTGTTCGCGGAACCCCAGCACCTGCACGGGGATGCCGTCGCGGGCGATGTCCTCGAGCGGCTGGCGGAACGCCTGACCGTCCGCCGAGGCCACCAGCACGGCGGCCAGTCCCTCCCGGCGGCGCAGCGCGATGTGGGCGAGCATGTCCGAATCGACGTCGCTGTCCTCGTCGATCTTGGGTTTGGCGAAGACGGCGAAACCCACGTTGCGCAGCGCCTCGACCCACGGCCGCACCACATCGGCGCTACCGGGGGCGATGTTGGTGAAGACGGTGGCCTCGGGTTCGAGCACGGCCGGCCCGTCGTCGGCGCCGGCGTCGGCAAGGGTGCGGGACAGATCGGCGGTGCGGGCGAGCAACCAGCGGCCCAGCGCGTCGAAGCGGGGCCGGTGGGCGGCGGTCGGGCGGCCGCCGATGATCGAGCCGAGGCCCATGTCGAGATTCGGCGCGTCCCACACCAGCAGCACGGGGCGGGTGCCGGGCTGCGGTCCGGCCGGTGGTGGGGGCGGGGCGACCTGCGGCAGGTCCTCGGTCACGCTCATCGGGTCTTCTCCCAGAGCAGTTCGGTGACATCCGGCCCGGCCAGTGCCTTGCGCTCGTACTTGGTGACGGGCCGCCGCGTCGAGATCGGCAGATCGTCCTCGAGGCGCACCCGGCGCAACAGCGGTTCGGCGTCGCCCACCTCGGCGATGTGCTCGGCGTAGCCGGAATGGTCGGTGGCGGCGTGCAGGATGCCGCCCGGACGGAGCCGGTCGGCGATCAGCGCGACCGTCTGCGGTTGCAGGAAGCGCCGCTTGTGATGGCGCGCCTTGGGCCACGGATCGGGGAAGAAGACCCGGACGCCGGTCAGCGATCCGCTGCCGAGCATGTGCTCCAGCACGTCGAGGCCGTCGCCGCGGATCAACCGGATGTTCGGCACGCCCTCGCGGTCGATGCCGCCGAGCAGTTGAGCCAGGCCGCGGCGGTACACCTCGACGGCGATGACGTCGATGTCCGGTTCGTCCTGGGCCATCGCCAGGGTGGAGGTACCGGTACCGCATCCGATCTCGAGGACGACGGGCGCGGACCGGCCGAACCAGCCGGCGGTGTCCAACGGCGGGGCGGGGTGACCGGCCTCGTCCCGGGCCTGGGCGCCCAGCGTGGGCCACAACCGGTCCCAGGTGGACTGCTGGTTGTCGGACAGGGCGGAGCGGCGCGACCGGAAGCTGGTGACCCGCCGCGGTGGATGAGGCGTGCTCGGAGCCGCGTCCGGCGCCGGGCGCCCGGCGACGTCCGACTCACGCGCATACATCCGTCCATGGTCGCTCATCCACCCATGGGTACCCCCATCGCCGACCATATTGATATCCAACAGTTGCCTACGGCAGCCACGGGGACAGCGACGGCGGGGAGAAAGTGTCGGGGCACCCCCGGCGCGGGTGTGACGATCTTCTTGCCAGAAACACACCCCCGCGGGTCCGAGCCGGAGGGCCGTCTCATCGTCGCCGAGGTATTTCACCGGTTCGCGCAGGACACCGGCGATGCGCGGCTCGCACCGATCGTCGCCGCCCTGTCGGCGCCTGTTCGGGTGACGGTCTGCGGCCGCCGGGGCGTGGGGCGGGCCACCCTGGCCCGGGCACTGGCCGGCCGGTGGCGGATCGTCGATGCGGATTCGGCGACCGGCGCGGAACTCGCGGTGGTGGCGTTCGCCGAGGTGGTCAAACCGGAGGACACCGCAGAACTCGCCCGCTGGCGGGCGCGGCAGGTGCCGACCCTGCTGGTGCGCACCAAGGCCGATCTCGGCGATGACCCGAACGGTGTGCCGTGCGCGGCGCTGCTCGCACACGCAGACCTGGACGCCGAATCGATCGCCGCGTTGCAGCTGCTCGCCGACGCGCCGGCCGATCTGCGATCGGTGCCCGCATTCCTCGACGCCGAGCACCCGGTCGAGCCGGACGTGCGCCGCCGGCTGCTGCGGACCCTGGACCGGTTTGGCATCGGCGTGTGCGTGGCGGCGCTGCAGCGCGGCGTCGAGCCGGACCGGCTGGGAACCGTGCTGCGCGACGCCGGCGGGATCGACACCGTGCATCGCGAACTGGACCGCGTCGCGGTCAGCGTGCGCTACCGGCGGGCGCAGGCGGCCGTGGCCGCACTCCGGGTGATCGCCGTACGCGGTGACCCCGGGGAGGTGATCGCCGGTTTCCTGGCCGGAGACGATCTGGTGCTCGCCATGATGGCCGCCGCCGTGGACGTGTTGCAGGCCGCCGGACTGACCGTCGACCCGGGCGATTCGGGGGCGGCGCATCTGCGCCGGGCCGTGCGGTGGCGCGCCTACAGCCGCGGGCCGGTCGGCGCACTGCACCGCGCCTGCGGGGCCGATGTCTACCGCGGCTCGCTGCGGCTGCTCGCCCGGCCCGACGTCGCCGGCCGATGACGGGCTCGGTGCTCGTGACCGGTCCGCACTCGGCCGGGGTGACAAGCCTGGCCGCGGCCCTGCAGGACCGGATGCCCGGCGTCACGGTGACCGAGGACGAGCCCGCACCCGACGTGGTGGTCTTCGCCGTATCGGCGGTGGCCCCGATGACCGAATCGGACTACGCCCTGCTGCGCAGGGCGGCCGGTCTGGCGGCCCCGGTGGTCGCGGTCGTGACGAAGACCGACGCCCACCTCGACTGGCATCCGGTCTTGGAGACGGACCGCGCTGCGGCGGCGCGCGAGTATCCGGACCTGCCGTGGGTCGCAGCAGCCGCCGCATCCGGCGCCGGCGGCCCCCGCGTCGACGAACTCGTCGAGCGACTCGATCGGTACCTGAGGGCCCCGGCGCCGCGCCGGCGCCCGGCGCCGCGCCGGCGCCCGGTGCCGGACGCTCGTGACGCCGGACGCGCCATCGCCATGCGCACCCGCATTCAGCGGGCCCGCGTCGGGCTGACCTACGACGCCCGCAACCGGTGCGCGGCGCTGCGCGCGGAGTTGCACGACGACCTCGCCGAACTGGGTCGCCACCGGGTCGACCGCTTCACCTCACACGTCCGGCGCCGGGCGGCCGAGGTCTTCGGCGAGGTGGACGGGGCAGTGAGCGCGGCGCTGACCGGTGCCGCCGCCGAACTCGGTCTGCCGCCCCCGCCGACGGCGCCCGCCGCGCCGCCCGTCGTGACCGGTCCTGGGCTCCGGTCGCGCCGCCTGGAGGACCGGCTGGTGATGCTGCTCGGCGCCGGGTTCGGCCTCGGGGTGGCGCTGGCGGTGAGCCGGCTGTTCTCCGGTCTCGATCCGGAACTCACGGTCGCGGGGCTGGTCGCCGGTGGTGCGGCGGGGCTCGCGGTGACGGTCTGGATGGTGGGCATCCGCGGCCTGCTGCAGGACCGCGCGGCGCTCGACCGGTGGGCCGCCGAGGCGTGTGCGCTGCTGCGTTCGGCGGCGGAGGAGATGGTCGCGATGCGGGTGCTCGACGCCGAATCGGCATGGACGCAGGAGGTGGTCGACAGGCGCCGGAGGCACTTTTTCGGCGGCGCCGGCGAATGTGCCGCGCTTGAACGCCGGGTTACCGATCAGTAGCGCCGGAAATGCGCTTTTCTGAATCGTTCCTGTGAGTGATCGGACATGGATCCGAATTCCGCGGGGTATGTCAATCACGTTAACCTCGAAGCCAAGGGACGACCGTGATCGCCGCTGAAATTGTCCGCACCGCTTTCAAAACACGTTTCGGTGGCGTCATCGTGGACCTGCGTCCTGGCAGAGAACCTACGCAGGAGAACTCATGACCGCAGCGACCATTCCGGGCCTCGATACCGCGCCGACCAAGCACGAGGGATTGTTGGCGTGGGTTCGCGAGGTCGCGGAACTCACTCAGCCGGATCGCGTCGCCTGGGCTGACGGTTCGCAGGAGGAATACGACCGCATCTGCGAACAGCTCGTCGAGGCGGGCACGTTCCAGAAACTCAATCCGAAGAAGCAGCCGAACTCGTATCTGGCGCTGTCGGACCCCTCGGACGTCGCGCGGGTCGAGTCCCGCACCTACATCTGCTCGCAGCGCGAGATCGACGCCGGTCCCACCAACAACTGGATGGATCCGGCCGAGATGCGCGGCATCATGACCGACCTGTACCGCGGCTCGATGCGCGGACGCACGCTGTGGGTGGTGCCGTTCTGCATGGGTCCGCTCGACGCCGAGGATCCGAAGCTGGGCGTGGAGATCACCGACTCGGAGTACGTCGTCGTCTCGATGCGCACCATGACCCGGATGGGCGCCAAGGCGCTCGAGAAGCTCGGCGAGGACGGGTTCTTCGTCAAGGCGCTGCACTCGCTCGGCGCACCGCTGGAGCCGGGGCAGAAGGACGTGCCGTGGCCGTGCAACGACACGAAGTACATCACCCACTTCCCGGAGACCCGTGAGATCTGGAGCTTCGGCTCGGGCTACGGCGGCAACGCGCTGCTGGGCAAGAAGTGCTACTCGCTGCGCATCGCCTCGGCGATGGCCCACGACGAGGGCTGGCTCGCCGAGCACATGCTGATCCTCAAGCTGATCTCCCCGGAGAACAAGGCCTACTACATCGCCGCGGCGTTCCCGTCGGCGTGCGGTAAGACCAACCTCGCGATGCTGCAGCCCACCATTCCGGGCTGGCGCGCCGAGACCGTCGGTGACGACATCGCCTGGATGCGGTTCGGCAAGGACGGCCGGCTGTACGCGACCAATCCCGAGTTCGGCTTCTTCGGCGTCGCGCCGGGCACCAACTGGGACTCCAACCCGAATGCGATGAAGACCATCGCGGGCGGCAACACCGTGTTCACCAACGTGGCCAAGACCGACGACGGCGATGTGTGGTGGGAGGGCCTGGAGGGCGAGCCCGACCACCTGATCGACTGGAAGGGCAACGACTGGGTGCTGCGGGAGACCGAAACCAAAGCCGCACACCCGAATTCGCGTTACTGCACCCCGATCTCGCAGTGTCCGACACTGGCGCCGGAGTGGGACGACCCGCAGGGCGTGCCGATCTCGGCGATCCTGTTCGGCGGCCGCCGCAAGACGACGGTTCCGCTGATCACCGAAGCCCGCGACTGGCAGCACGGTGTGTTCATCGGCGCCACGCTCGGCTCCGAGCAGACCGCGGCGGCCGAGGGCAAGGTCGGCACCGTGCGCCGCGACCCGATGGCGATGCTGCCGTTCCTCGGCTACAACGTCGGCGACTACTTCCAGCACTGGATCAACATCGGCAAGCAGGCCGACGAATCGAAGTTGCCGAAGGTGTTCTTCGTCAATTGGTTCCGCCGCGGGGACGACGGCCGGTTCCTGTGGCCCGGGTTCGGCGAGAACAGCCGCGTGCTCAAGTGGGCCGTCGAGCGCATCGAGCACAAGGCGGACGGCAAGAGCACCCCGATCGGCATCGTGCCCACCGCGGCCGACCTCGACCTCGAGGGCCTCGACGTCAAGGCTGAGGACGTGGATGCCGCGCTGGCGGTGAACCCGTCCGAGTGGCGTGAAGAACTGCCGCTGATCGAGGAGTGGTTCGAGTTCGTGGGCGAGAAGCTGCCCACCGGGATCAAGGACGAGTTCGACGCCCTGAAGACCCGGTTGGCCGAGGCCGAGTAGTCCCCCCATTCACCGCGAGCGTGCGTGTCTGATCGTCGACACGCCGCTCGCGGTGTGCGTTTCGCGCACGTCGACGGTCTGGCATCAGCAGATCCGCGGAGACGGGTCCGACCCGGTGGCGTCGCTATTGTGGCGGACGAGGCGACCGACGACGACGATGGGCTGTTGACCGCATGGACATCCCTACCTGGGTGTGGGCCTGACGATTGCCGGCATCGCCGGACTGCTGGCATTCGACTTCGTCTTCCACGTGCGCAAGGCGATCTGGTCATCGCTCTACGTCGGGATCGCGTAGCCACGAAAACCGCCACACTTGACACGCGTCAAGAGCGGGCATCGTAGAGTCTTCGCATGCAGATCCGTGAGCACCTGAGCAAGGATGGGGCGCCGTCCAAGCCGGCGATCATCCTTCATCCGTCGGGCACCGTCATCACGTTCGACGAACTCGAGGCACGGGCCAACCGGCTCGCGCACTATTTCCGGCAGCAGGGACTTCAGGAGGGCGACGTCGTCGCCATCCTCATGGAGAACAACGAGCACATGCATCCGGTCATGTGGGCGGCGCGCCGCAGCGGGCTGTACTACGTACCGATCAACACCCACCTCACCGCCGCCGAGGCGGCCTACATCATCGACAACAGCGGCGCCAAAGCCGTCGTCGGCTCGGTTGCGTTGCAGCAGACGTTGGCCGGGCTGGCCGAGCAGCTTCCCGGCGGCTTGCCGCCGGTACGGCTGATCGCCGGCCCGGATGCCTCGGCCGACCTCGACGGATGGGTGCGCTACCCCGAAGGCGTCGCCGATCAACCGGACACCCCCATCGACGACGAGATCGAAGGCGATCTGCTGCAGTACTCGTCGGGCACCACCGGCCGACCCAAGGGCATCAAGCGTGAGCTGCCCCATCTGCCGCCGTCACAGGTGCCCGGTCTGATGGCCGCACTGGTCGGGTTCTGGCTGGACCCCGACGCCGTATACCTCAGTCCCGCACCGCTTTACCACACCGCGCCGTCGGTGTGGTCGATGCAGATCCAGGCCGGCGGCATCACCACCGTGGTGCTGGAGAAGTTCGACCCCGAGGGCTGCCTGGAGGCGATCGAGCGTTACCGCGTCACCCACGGCCAGTTCGTGCCCGCGATGTTCACCCGGATGCTCAAGCTGCCGGAGGAGGTGCGCAACCGCTACGACGTGTCCAGCCTCAAGCGGGTGATGCATGCGGCGGCGCCGTGTCCGGCCGAGATCAAGAAGCAGATGATCGACTGGTGGGGCCCGATCGTCGACGAGTACTACGCCTCTTCCGAGGCGCACGGTTCGACGCTGATCGGCGCGGAGGACTGGCTGACGCATCCGGGTTCGGTCGGCAAGCCGATGATGGGCGCCATCCACATCCTCGACGAGGACGGCAACGAACTGCCACCGGGGCAGGCCGGCGAGATCTACTTCGAGGGCGGGAACTCCTTCGAATACCTCAACGATCCGGACAAGACCGCCGCGTCCCGGCACCCCAAGGGGTGGACCACCGTCGGCGACATCGGCTACCTCGACGAGGACGGCTACCTGTACCTCACCGACCGGCGGCACCACATGATCATCTCGGGCGGGGTGAACATCTACCCGCAGGAAGCCGAGAACATGTTGGTCACCCATCCGAAGGTGATGGACGCGGCGGTGTTCGGCGTGCCCGATGACGAGATGGGTCAGCGCGTCAAAGGTGTTGTGCAGACAGTCGACCCAAGCGATGCCACCGCAGAATTCGAGCGTGAGCTCCTCGATTGGCTGCGGGACCGGTTGGCGCACTACAAATGCCCGCGCTCGCTGTCGTTCGAAGCGCAACTCCCGCGCACCGACACCGGCAAGCTGTACAAGCAGGAGCTGGTCAAGAAGTACTCGTGAGATGAGCACCGTCGAGCTGCCGGGCGGGGTCGTCGTCGCTGTCGAAGAACCCAGCGACGGCGCCGCTTTCACGCTCGTCGACGGGGACACCGACGATCGCCGCGCCGTCGCGGTGTCCTCGATCCCCGAGGCCCTCGACCAACTCGCCGAGAGGTGTGGGCACCGGCCGCTCGCCGCCGCGATCTGCGACGACGTGCTGCGCACCATCGATCCGGCCGGACCCACCCGGGCGGGTGTGGTCACCGAATCGCTGGCGTACTCGACGCTGCAGGCCGGTCCGGAGTTCGCCCGCTGGCTCGCCGACCGCGGACCCGCCGAGGTGCCGGTGACGCCGGACCCGGTGCGGGCCCGGCGCGACGGCAACACGCTGTTCGTCGAGTTCAACCGGCCGCAGCGACACAACGCGTTCTCCACCGACGCCCGCGCCGCCCTGCTCGAAGCGCTGGAGGTGGCCAGACTGGATCCGGCGATCGACGAGGTGGTGCTGTCAGGGGCGGGCCGATCCTTCTGCAGCGGAGGCGATCTCGCCGAGTTCGGCAGCTTCGCCGATCCGGCTGCTGCGCACCTCGCGCGGACGCGGCACAGCCCGGCGCTCGTACTCGACGAGCTCACCGCCCGGCTGGGCCGTCGCTGTGTGGCACGGGTGCACGGTCAGGTCCTGGGCAGCGGTCTGGAGATGGCGGCGTACTGCGGTCAGGTGGTGACCACGCCTGACGCGGTGTTCGGCCTGCCGGAGCTGGACCTGGGACTGATCCCGGGGGCGGGCGGAACGGTCAGCATCACCCGCCGGATCGGCCGCTGGCGTACCGCCTACCTGGTGCTGTCGGGCCGGACGATCGACGCCCCGACCGCGTTGCGGTGGGGCCTGGTCGACGTCACCGCTGCCGGGCCGGTCGGATGATCAGCTCGTTGACGTCCACCCCCGCCGGCTCGCCGATCGCGTAGGAGATGGCCCGGGCGATGGCCTCGGGCGGTATCGCGTCAGCCCGGTAGTCGCGCATCGCCTCGGCGGCGGTCGGATCGGTGATGGTCTGCGCGAGTTCGGATTCCACCACACCCGGTGACACGGTGGTCACCCGGATCGACGGATCGACCTCCAGCCGCAGACCTTCGGTGATCGCCCACGCCGCATGTTTGGTCGCACAGTAGACCGCGGCGGTCGGGACCACCTCGTGCGCGCCGACGGACGCGACCGTGATGAAGTGCCCACTGCCCTGGCGCTGGAAGTGTGGCAGCGTGGCCGCGATGCCGTTGAGCAGTCCGCGGACGTTGACGTCGATCATGTTGTCCCACTGGTCGACCAGCAGTGCGTCCAGCCGTGACAGCGGCATCACCCCGGCGTTGTTGACGATGACGTCCACCCGCCCGTGGGTGGCCACCGCGGCGTCGACGAAGGCGGTGACATCCGCCCGGTCGGTGACGTCCAGGCGGCGGGTGTGGATCCGGCCGTCGGAACGACGGGCCAATTCGGCCAACCGGTCTTCCCGGCGGGCGCCGGCAACCACCTGATGGCCGTCGGCGGCCAGCCCGAGAGCGACTGCTTCGCCGATCCCACTGCTGGCGCCGGTGACGAGGACGATCTTCGATTCGGTCATGTCGTCAACTTTGCGCCGCGATGCCGCCACCAACCAGGGTGCGCTGCACCCTGTCTGGACGGCGCGGCCCGGTTAGGCTGATGGGGTGGCAGAACTCGGCGAATATCTGAGGAGTCGACGCGCCGCGCTCAGTCCCGCCGACGCCGGCCTGTCCAGTGTGGGTGTCCGCCGGGTGCCGGGTCTGCGCCGCGAGGAGGTGGCGCTGCTGGCCGGGGTCAGCGTCGACTACTACAGCCGCCTCGAGCAGGGCCGCGAGCGGTCTCCGTCGGCGCAGGTGCTCGGCGCACTGTCCGCGGCGCTGCGCCTCGACGACGACGGCCGCGGCCACCTCTTCCGGCTGGCCGGTCACGCACCGCTGGCCCAGCGCGCCCAGGTGTCCGATCGGGTCGATCCCGCGCTGCTGCGGTTGATGGACGCCTGGCCGGACAATCCTGCGCTGGTCTACAACCGGGCCTATGACGTGCTGGCGGCGAACCCGTTGGCCTCGGCGCTGTTCGGCCAGTTCGGAGCGGTGGGCAACCTGATGCTGCTGGTGTTCACCGATCCGCGGGCCCGCGGGTTCTACCGGGACTGGTCCGAGATCGCGGCCGATTCGACCGCCGGTTTCCGGATGGCCTACAGCAGCGCCCCCGATGATCCGCGGATCAGGGCCGTGCTCGCCGAACTGCTCGATCGCAGCGATGAGTTCCGCGAACACTGGGACCGCCGCGATGCCCGACGGAAGTCGTTGGCGGAGAAGTCGTTCCGGCATCCGCAGGTCGGCACGTTCACGCTGCGGATGCAGACGTTCGACGTCCGGTCCGCCCCCGGTCAGGAGCTCGTGGTCTACGACGCCGAGCCGGGCAGTCCCAGCGCCGACGCGTTGACCCTGCTGGGCACCATCGCCGCCACCGCCGGGGATCAGCCGGAGCGGCGCAACGTCACCCGGTAGGTGTACTGCTCGGGCAGGAAGTGGCTCACCGACAGCTCGACGGGGCAGCCCGACGCATCGCTGTAGAGCCGGTCGACGCGCAGCATCGCATGCCCCGGTGCGCAGCCGACGGCGGCGGCGACGCCGGCATCGGCTGCTGCCACCGTGATCGACTGTGCGGCTTCGGCTATGGGCGAGCTCAGGTGCGGTTCGAGCAGGCCGATGACGGTGTGGGTGCCGACGGCTCCGGTGCGCAGCGCGTCGTGGTCCCGCAGCGCCGCGGCGACCGGACCGGGCAGATGCACCGTGGTCGCCACGAAGGGCACGCCGTCGCCGGGCGGGCCGTGCAGGCGGCGCAACACAACGGTGTGCACCAGGTCGTCGTCGAGGCGCAACCGGCTCGCGGCGTCGACGTCGACCCGCCTCGTCAACCCGGCGATCACCTCGATGGTGGTGTCCTGCGACAGGTTCATCAGGTCCTCGATGGAGCCGAGCTGGCGCAGGTAGCGGCCGGTCCCACGGGCGTAGCTGCCGCGGCCGGGTACGCGGTACACGACGCCCTCGGCGACCAGGTCCTGAAATGCCCGCCGCACCGTCTGACGCGACAGGCCGTGGCGCTCGACGAGTTCGGACTCGGTCGGGAGCCGGACCCCGTCGGGGTAGTGGCCGGCGGTGATCTCGCCCCGGAGCTGCTCTCGCAGCAGCTGATAGGCCGGCTCGGTGCGCACCGGGCTCAGAGTCCGCCGCGCGCGACCAGTTGTGCGGCGATGACGTTGCGCTGGATCTCGTTGGTGCCCTCGCCGACGATCATCAGCGGTGCGTCGCGGAAATAGCGTTCCACGTCGTACTCCGTGGAGTAGCCGTAGCCGCCGTGGATGCGTACGGCGTTCAGCGCGATCTCCATGGCGACCTCGGAGGCGAACAGTTTGGCCATCCCGGCCTCCATGTCGGCGCGATCGCCGTCGTCATCGGAGGCGCTGTCGTACCGCTGCGCGGCGTAGCGGGTGAGTTGACGGGCGGCGGTCAGCTTGGTCGCCATGTCGGCCAGGTAGTTGCCGATCGACTGGTGCTTCCAGATCGGCACGCCGAAACTCTCCCGCTCCTGGGCGTAGCGCAGGGCGTCCTCGAGTGCCGCCGTCGCCACACCCAGCGCGCGGGCGGCCACCTGGATGCGGCCGGTCTCGAGGCCCTTCATCATCTGGGCGAAGCCCCGGCCCGGCTCACCGCCGAGGATCGCCGACGCCGGGACCCGGCAGTCGTCGAAGACCAACTCACAACTCTCCACGCCCTTGTAGCCCAGCTTGGGCAGATCGCGCGACACCGACAGCCCGGTCGTGCCCTGCTCGATCAGCAGCACCGAGATGCCGCGGTGCCGCGGTTCGGCCGTCGGGTCGGTCTTGCAGAGCAGCGCGATGAGCCCGGAGCGGCGGGCATTGCTGATCCAGGTCTTGGCGCCGTTGACGGTCAGCCCGCCCCCGTCCGACGGCAGCGCCGTGGTGGTCATGGCCTGTAGATCCGACCCGCCGCCGGGTTCGGTCAGGGCCATGGTCGCGCGGATCTCGCCGGTGGCCATACCGGGCAGGTACGTCTGCTTCTGCTCCTCGGTGCCGAACAGGGTTACCAGCTTGGCGACGACGGTGTGCCCGCCCATCGCGCCGGCCAGACTCATCCATCCGCGGGCGAGCTCCTGGGTGATCTCGACGTAGCAGGGCGTCGAGACCGGGGAGCCGCCGTACTCCTCGGGCACGGCCAGGCCGTAGATCCCGATGCGCTTCATCTGTTCGATCCACGGTTCGGGGTAGGTGTTGGCGTGTTCCACCTCGCGCACCGTCGGTTTGACGTCGCGGTCGACGAACCGGCGCACGGTGTCGACCAGGAGCTGCTCTTCTTCGGTCATATGTACGGCCATGTTGACACACAGCTCGCGCCGCTGCCAGAGTCGTCAGCTGTGACTTTGTACGGCCATATGTCGGGCGGGCCCTTCTTCGACGACCTCGCGGTCGGGCAGGTCTTCGACACCGCGCCGACGATGACGCTGACCACCGGATCGGCCGCCGTGCACCACTCGATCATCGGTGACCGGCTGCGGCTCACCCTCGACGCCGACCTCGCGACCGCGGTCACCGGATCGACGGTCCCGCTGGCCCATCCGGCGCTGGTCTGCGATGTCGCAATCGGGCAGTCGACGTTGGCCACACACCGGGTCAAGGCGAACCTGTTCTACCGCGGTCTGGTGTTCCACCGGTATCCGGTGATCGGCGACAGCCTGTTCACCCGTACCGAGGTGGTGGGCCTACGGCAGAACTCGGCCAGGCCGGGCCGCGCGCCGACCGGACTGGCGGCCCTGCGGATGACGACGGTCGACCAGCTCGGCCGCCTCGTCCTGGACTTCTACCGTTGCGCGATGCTGCCGTTGAGCGACGGCGCCGTCGACACCGGCCACGTCGACGACCTGTCGGCGATCGGCGCGGACGCCGTCGCGCCGCCCGACCCGACCGCGGAATGGGACGCCGCGGCCTACCGTGCCCGGGTGCCCGGCGCCCACTTCGACGCCGGTCTGACCGGTGCGGTGCTGCACGGAACCGCCGACGTTGTCAGCAGCGCACCGGAACTGGCGCGACTGACCCTCAACATCGCCGCGATCCACCACGACGCGCGGTTCGGCCGGCAGCGGCTGGTGTACGGCGGGCACACCATCGGACTGGCGCTGGCCCAGGCGACGCGGCTCCTGCCGGATCTGGTGACGGTGCTGGGGTGGCGGTCCTGCGATCACACCGGCCCGGTGTACGAAGGGGACACGCTCTACAGCGAACTGCACGTGGAGGCCGCGACGCCGCTGTCCGGCGGCCGCGGGGGCGTGCTCGACCTCCGGTCGCTGGTGTTCGCGGTCGCCGACGACGGCGGCGACGACCGGCAGGTACTGGACTGGCGGTTCTCCGCCCTGCAGTTCTGAGCACGCCTGTTCTGAGCACAATGAACCGATGAGTGCCTGGCGGGTGGCAGCGGCGGTGCCCGCGCACGCGCAGCGGGTGGCCGACCGGCTACCGGTCCGCGTCGACGCGACGGAGCTGCTGACCGGTCGCGCCGGTCTGCTGGGGCTGCCTGCGCCCGGCCGGATCTCCGCCGGGGCCGCGTCCCGGCTGCTGCCCGCGCGTGACGGCTGGATCGCGCTGACGCTGTCCCGGCCCGACGACATCGCGGCGATTCCCGCGCTGCTCCAGGCCGACCGGGTCGGCGACGATCCGTGGCCGGCCATTGCCGACTGGTCGGGCCGCCGGGCCGCTTCCGAGGCCGTGGCCAGGGCCAGATTGCTCGGCCTGCCCGCCGCCGTTCCCGGCGAGGCGGCGCCCACCGCGCCCGTGACCCGACCGCTGGGCCGCCCGGCGGCGCAGCGGCCGCTGCGCGAGCTGTTGGTGGTCGAGCTGGCCTCGATGTGGGCGGGCCCGCTGTGCGGCCGGTTGCTCGCGCAGGCCGGTGCCACGGTGGTCAAGGTGGAGAGTCCGGCGCGGCCCGACGGCACCCGTTCGGGTTCGGCCGCCTTCTTCGACTGGATGAACACCGGGAAGCTGAGTTTCGCGGCCGATCTGACCCACCCGGATGTCCGCGGACTGCTCGCGGTGGCCGATGTGGTCGTCGAGGGATCGCGCCCGGCCGCCCTGGCCCGCCGGGGCCTGGGCGCCGAGCAGGTACCCGCGCGGGACGGCCGGGTCTGGGTGCGCATCACCGGGCACGGCGCGGTGGGGGAGCGCGGGGAATGGGTGGCGTTCGGCGACGATGCCGCGGTCGCGGGCGGACTGATCGGAGACGGGCCCGCGTTCGTCGGTGACGCGATCGCCGATCCACTCACCGGGCTGCAGGCGGCCGTCTGCGTGATCGAATCGGTGCGCACCGGCGGCGGCGAACTGATCGAGCTCGCGATGGCCGGTGTCGCGGCGGGATACGCCGCGTTGACACCCGCGGGCGAGGCCGACCTCACCCCGTGCCCACCGCACCTGCCGAGACCCGCCGCCCAGCTCGGACGGGATAACCCGGCGGTCCGCGACATCATCGAAAAGCGCTCTGGGACATGCTGATCAAGCGCGCCACGCTGCTCGACGGCCGCCGCGTCGACATCCGGGTGGCCGACCGGATCGGCGAGGTCGCCGAGACCCTCACGCAGCGGCCCGGCGAGGAGGTGTTCGACGCGGCAGGTATGACGGTGCTGCCGGGCCTGCACGATCACCACGTCCACATCCATTCGGCGGCCGCGACATCCGGGTCGGTGCGGGTCGGGCCGGGGGTGGTCGCCGACCGCACAGAGCTGGGCCGGGCGCTGCAGGCGGCGGCGCCCGGGGACGACGGATGGATCCGCGGCATCGACTACCACGAAGCCGCGGCCGGCGAGCTGGACCGCCGCACTCTCGACCAGATCGCACCCCGCGTTCCGGTCCGGATCCAGCATCGGACCGGGGTGCTGTGGATGGTCAACTCGGCGGGGCTGCGCGAGCTCGGTCTCGCCGATCATCCCGACGGCCGGCTGCGCAGCGCCGACCCCACCTGGAGCACCGACCGACGGGAGCTCCGGCTGGGAGACTGGAGCCGACGTCTGCTGGAATACGGCGTGACCGGGATCACCGACGCCACACCGGATCTGGATCCCGGCGACCTCGATACCCCGCGTGGGTCCGGCGAACTCGTGCAACGGGTCCACACACTCGCACCGGGCAAGCGGATCCTGCACGATGACGCCCTCGATCTCGACGAGCTGGCCGACTGGATCCGGGCCAGGCACGCACTCGACACACCGGTCGCGGTGCACTGCGTCACCGCCGCACAACTCGTGGTCACCCTGGCCGCGCTGCGGATCGCCGGCGGGCACGCGCGCGACCGGATCGAACACGCGGCTATCGTCCCCGACGACTGCGTGGCCGATCTGGCCCAGGCCGGCGTCACCGTCGTCACCCAGCCCAACTTCGTCGCCGAGCGCGGCGACCGGTATCTCGTCGAGGTGCCCGCCGGCGAGCACGACGAGCTGTGGCGGGTCGCCACACTCCTCGAGGCCGGCGTCCCCGTCGCGCTGTCCACCGACACGCCGTTCGGCCACGGGGATCCGTGGGCCGCGATGCGCGCGGCGGTGCACCGCCGCACGCCCGGAGGCGCCGTCCTCGGTCCTGCCGAGAGAATCACCGCCGCTGCGGCTCTGACGATGTTCACCGGATCCGGTGACCGGCCGGCGGCCCCGCGCACGGTGGGCCCGGGTGAGCCGGGGGATCTGCTGCTCTTGACCGCGCCGCCGGGCGAGGTGCTCGCCGAGTTGGATGCGGAGCTGGTGACGGCGACGGTCGTGGCCGGTGCGGTGGTCCACCACATCTGAGTATTGCCAGCTATACCCAGCAGGGGTACGGTCGGTGGCATGCAGTACCTCACCTTCGGACGGAACAACGGGCTGCGGGTCTCGGAGATCGCGCTCGGCGCGGCCAACTTCGGCAGTCGATGGGGCTACGGCGCCGACGCGGGCGTCGCGCGCACGGTGTTCGACCAGTTCACCGCTGCCGGAGGCACATTCGTCGACACCGCGGCCAGCTACCAGGTCGGCGAGTCGGAGGAGATCCTGGGGTCCCTGCTGACCGGCCGGCGCGACGACGTCGTCGTCGCCACCAAGTTCGGCATCGGCGGACCCGACGGCAGCGGCGTCGTCCACACCGGCGCGAGCAGGCGCGCGATGGTCCGCTCGGTGGAGGGCAGCCTGCGCCGGTTGCGGACCGACTGGATCGACCTGCTGTGGCTGCATTTCCCGGACGGCATCACCCCGGTCGACGAGACCGTGCGTGCCTTCGACGATCTGGTCCGCGCCGGCAAGGTGCTCTACGTCGGGCTGTCGAACTGCCCGGCGTGGCTGACCAGCCGCGCCGCCACCCTCGCCGAACTGCGCGGGTCGGCGCCCATCGCCGGTATCCAGTTCGAGTACAGCCTGGTCGAGCGCAGCGGCGACCGCGAGAACCTGCCGATGGCCGAGGCGCTGGGCCTGGGCGCGGCGCTGTGGTCCCCGCTCGGCGGCGGGCTGCTCACCGGCAAGTACCGGTCCGGATCGACCGGCAGGCTCACCGACTGGAACCGGCTCGTGCACACCGAGGACGGTGGCCGCAAGACCGCGGTCGTCGACGAGGTGCTGGCGATTGCGGGCGAGAAGGGCTGCGCTGCAGCCGAAGTGGCGGTCGCGTGGCTGCTGGAACGTGGACGGCGGTCGACGACCGCATTGGTTCCGGTGGTCGGTCCCCGATCGCCGGAGCAGCTGCGCTCCTATCTGGCGGCGACGACGGTACGCCTGGACGGCGAGGAGTTCGACCGGCTGGAACGGGTCAGCCGTATCTCTCTCGGCGAGCCCTACGACAAGGTGGCCTCGGACGCGGCGCTGACGCTCGGCGGGGACACCGCGGCGGTGCGGTCGGCTCGCCGCTGAATTCGCCCGCTGGACGCCCTCACTCGCGTCATCGTGGAATGACGGCGGTCCTGCGCGGCGTTGGCTTCGGTGGGCCGCACCATAGAGATACCGGTTGCGCTTACGTAGTTGAACTAACGATAATGCTGCTGTCGGGCCGGCGCGTGTCCCACGGTCCCGGAGCAGAACGGAGTCTTTCGTGCGCCTCGATATTGCCGTCCTCGCGATCACCGCCACGGTCACCTCACTGATGGGTCCGGTGGGAACGGTCGCGGTCGCCTCGGCCCAGCCGTGTCCCGACGTCGAGGTGCTGTTCGCCCGCGGGACCAACGAGCCGCCCGGTGTCGGGCCCACCGGCCAGGCCTTCGTCGATGCGCTCCGCGGCCGGATCGGCGACCAGAGCCTGGCGGTGTACCCGGTCAACTACCCCGCCATCGACCAGTGGGCCACCGGCGTGGACGGCGTCAGGGACGCTGGGGCGCGGGTTCTGCACGTGGCGGACACCTGCCCGGACACGAAGATGGTTCTCGGCGGCTATTCGCAGGGTGCCGCGGTCATGGGCTTCGTGACGTCGGAGACGGTGCCCGACGGGGTCGACCCCGCCACCGTGCCGAAACCGTTGCAGCCCGACATCGCCGAGCACGTCGCCGCGGTCGCGCTGTTCGGGCTCCCGAACGTCCGCGCGATGAACTTCCTCGGTGAGCCCCCGGTCGTCATCGGACCTCAGTACGAGGCCAAGACGATCGAGCTCTGTGCGCCCGAGGACCCGGTCTGTTCGGACGGGTTGAACTTCGCTGTGCACAACCCCGCCACCTACAACGGCCCGATGACCGATCAGGCAGCGGACTACGCGGCCGCCCGTCTGACCGAGACCGGCTGACGTCCTGGGGGACGGCCCCCACGTCGGTGCCGGGGCCGGCCGGCTCGTTCCGCACCCGGACGGCGGTGTGCAATCCACTCATGACATCGCGCGGGGTGGTGAGCTATCTGGTGCTGGCGTTCCTCCCGGCGTGGCTGGCGTGGGCGGCCGTCGCTGCGGCCGGAGCGAGCATGGACGATCCGGTGATCCAACTGATCACCGCGGCGTTCATCCCGGCGCTGGCGGCGACGATCGTCCGCTACCGGGTCACCCGTGAGGGCTTCGCCGACGCGGGTCTGCGCCCGCGGCTGCGCCGGCACTGGCGCACCTACGTGTTCGCGGTGGCGGTGTCCCCGGTGTTTCTGGTCATCGCGCTGAGCCTGGCCTGGGCGGCCGGCTACTGGAGCCCCACCACGACGGACTGGTCGGACCATGTGCTGTTCCTCGTGGCCATCCCCGCCATTCCGGTGCTCGCGGCACCGATCTTCTTCGGGGAGGAATTCGGCTGGACGGCGTATCTGCGGGACCGGCTGTTACCCGGCCGGCCCGTCGCCACCACGTTCCTCACCGGGCTCGTGTGGGGTGTCTGGCACTGGCCGCTGCCGTGGGTGGGGTACTTCGGTGCCCACGTCGACGCCGGTGAGGCCGTGATCGCCATGCTGCTGTGGGTGCCGCTGTCGATTCTGCTGGAGTTCGTCATCGGATTCGTCTGGGGCCGCAGCGGCTCGGTGTGGCCGTCGACCATCGTGCACGGCGGCGGAAACCTCGTGGTGGCAGCCGGTCTGGAGATCCTCACCGAGTCGGCGCTGTCGGTCACGACGAGCACCCTGCTCTACATCGCGGCGATGGTGCCGGTCGTCGGCGTCCTGCTGATCGCCGGTCGATGGAGCGCTGTGCGACCGGTCGGCCCGACGCCGGAGGTCCGTGTTCCGAGAGTGCGCTGAGCTCTCGGCCGATCCGGTGGGGCCTGCGCGAGCTGTGGTCCCCTTCACATCGCTGCCGACTTCCGATACCGTGGAATGGAACGCTGTTCCGTCCAACAGAACGGGAGCCCGTGTCACGCCGCTGGTCCGCCGCCGACCTCACCACCTTCGCGACTCAGGTGCTGATCGCCCTGGGCACGCCCTCGACGCATGCCGCGGTGATCGCCGAGTCCCTTGTCGAATCGGATCTGCGCGGCCACGACTCCCACGGCGTCCGGCGGCTGGTCCCCTACGCGGCGCTGGCGCGCGCGGACACCCTGCAGGTGACCGCCGAGCCGACCCTGGTCGAAGGGACACCGCCCGCCGTGGTCGTCGTGGACGGGCGGAACACGTTCGGCCAGTTGACCGCCCGAATGGCCACCGAGGAACTGATCCGCCGCGTCGAGCAGACCAGCATCGCCATCGCCGTCCTGCGGCACTGCCAGCACGTCGGACGGCTGGGGGAGTACGTCGAGCAGGCGGCCGCAGCCGGTCACGTCGCATTGGCCATGGCCAACGCCGACCCCACGGTGGCGCCGTGGGGCGGGCGCGAGCGCATGCTGGGCACCAATCCGTTCGCGTGGGCTGCGCCGGTCGCCGACGGTGCGCCACCGCTGGTGGTGGACTTCGCGACCTCGGCCACCGCCGAGGGCAAGCTGGCCGTGGCCCGGGCGTCCGGCCAGCAGGTGCCCGGGGGGCTGATTCTCGACGCGAACGGTGAGCCGACGACCGATCCGGCCGACTTCTACGCCGGCGGCGCACTGCTGCCGTTCGGGGGGCACAAGGGCTACGGACTCGGCCTCATCGCCGATGTCGTGGCCGGCCTGCTGAGCGGCACGGGTTCGGCGAGCGCGCCGGGATACGACGGCACCTTCGGCACCGTCCTGATCGCCGTGAAGACGGCCACCTTCGTCGATGTCGACGCGTTCACCCGCGACGTCGAGGATCTGCGCACCCGCCTGCATGCCGGGGCCCCCGCGCCGGGCACCGAGCGCGTCCTGCTTCCCGGTGAGCCGGAGTGGATCACCCGTGCGCACCGGATCGAACACGGCGTCGCAGTGGCGCCCGGCACCGTGGAGGCGCTGCAGCACCTCGCGGCCGAACTCGGCGTACCCGGCCTCGACGCCGACCGCACCTCAGCACCGCAACCAGGAGACGGCAATGAGTGACCAACCAGGTGACGACGGCGTCACCACCACCACCGCACGAACCTCCCCTGAGGAACTCCGCAGGGTTGTCCTCGGTGCGGTCGTCGGCACCGCGCTCGAGTGGTACGACTTCTTCATCTACGGCACGGCCGCCGCGCTGGTCTTCGGCACGTTGTTCTTCCAGCAGGGCGCTCCGGGTGTCGGCACCCTGCTGGCCTTCGCCACCTTCGGTGTGGGATTTCTGTTCCGTCCGCTCGGGGGAATCGTCTTCGGTCACATCGGCGACCGGATCGGGCGGCGCGCCACCCTGGTCATCACCACCATCGTCATGGGGGCGGCGACCGGGTTGATCGGTCTGCTGCCCACCTATGAGTCCATCGGCATCTGGGCACCGGTGTTGCTGGTGTTCCTGCGCATCCTGCAGGGGCTCGGCGCCGGCGCCGAATTCGGCGGCGCGTCGACACTGCTCGCCGAGCACGCCCCCGCGAAAAGACGTGGTTTCTATACCTCTTTCGCGCAGACCGGTGTGCAGATCGGGTTGCTTGCGGGGACCTTGGTGTTCCTGTTCCTGGCGAGCCTGCCCGACGACGATCTGCACACCTGGGGATGGCGGGTGCCGTTCCTGGTCAGCTTCCTGCTCATCGGGGTCGCGCTGTACGTGCGGCTGCGGGTCGAGGAGTCACCGGTCTTCAAACAGATGCAGGCGACGCAGACGGTGGTGAAGCTGCCCGTGCGCGATGCCTTCGTGCTCTATCCCCGCAATCTGCTGATCGGCGTAGGAGCCCACATCGCCGACACCGCGTGCATCTACCTGTTCGCCACCTTCAGCGTGAACTACGTGACCCAGACGCTTGGCCTGTCGCGCACCGTGGCGCTGACCGGCGTCGTGATCTTCTCGGTGTTCGTCATCGTCTCGCAGCCGATCTACGGGGCGCTGTCCGACCGCATCGGCCGGAAACCGTTGAACCTCTTCAGCGTTGTCTTCACCGCGGCGTTCGCGTTTCCGTTCTGGTTGCTGATGGACACCGGTCAGCCGGCGCTGATCTGGACCGCCCTGGTGGTCGCCACCGTGCTGGGGGTGGCGCCGATGATCGCCGTGCAGCCGGCGTTCTACGCCGAGCTGTTCGGCGCCCGGGTCCGGTACTCGGGATTCGCGACCTCGCGTGAGGTGGGCGCCGCACTGGCGGGATTCTCCCCGCTACTGGCCGCCTCCCTGCAGAACCGGCTCGGGGGTGAGCCGTGGCTGATCGCGGTGCTGATGATCGTCGTGTGCGTCATCTCGTTCGTGGCCTTCGCCGCCGCGACGGAGGGCCGGGACGTCGATATTGACGAGATGGGTCCGACACCCCGGGCCAGGGCGGGGTCCGGCGACGACGCGGCGCGTCCCGGCAGTCGATGAACAATGCGATGGTGCATCTCGGCCTGGGCGCGTTCGCCCGCGGTCATGTGCTGTGGTGCACCGCGCTGGCCGACGACCAAGCACCGGGCCGCTGGCCGGTGTACGCGGTGGGCCAGCGCTCCCGCGGGGTCATCGATGCGCTGCGCGCCCGGCACTGGGCCTACGACGTCGAGTTGCGCGCCGACGGGCACCGCAGTACCACCACGGTGGAGGTGATCCGGGACGGGATGGTGGCGGCCGATGAACCCGACCGCCTTGCCGCAGTCCTGGCCGCGCCCGAGGTCTCGGTCGTCACCGTCACCGCAACCGAGGCCGGCTACCCGGGCATCGTGGTGCACCAGGTGGTGGCCGCGGCGACCGCCCGCGCCCGCCGCGGCGCAGGACCGGTCAGCTTCGTGGTGTGCGACAACGTGGTGCTCGGCGGAGATCTTCTGCGCGGCATGGCCATCGACCTGGCGGTGCGGTCCGGTCAGGACGATGCGGCCGGGTGGCTGAGCACACATGCCGCATTCCCCAACACCGTCGTCGACCGGGTGGTACCCGCCGTCGCCGACGACCGCGAGCCGTCGGTGGTGGCCGAACCGTGGTTCCGCTGGGTTGTGCAGGACGCATTCGCCGCGCCGCGGCCGCCGTGGGAGACCGCAGGGGCCCGCATGGTCGACGATGTGACGCCGTGGCAGGCGGCCAAACTGCACCTGGTCAACGCGCCGCATTCGATGCTGGCGTATCTCGGTCTGCCGTGCGGATATTCGACCGTGCACGAGGCGGTGGCCGACGGGCTGCTGCGGACCGCCGTGGAGGCTGCGCTGGACGGCGAGCTCATCCCGGCCGTGCCCGCGGCGGACGGTCTGTCCGCGGCCGACGACGCCCGCGCATCGCTGCGCCGCTTCGCGAACGCCGCAGTGCCGCACCGTTTGACGCAGGTGGGGTCCGGTGGTTCGGCGAAGCTGCCGCAGCGGTTGTCCGCCGTCGTGGACCACTGCGTGTCGGCGCAGCGGACGCCGATCTGGTCGGCAGGCATCATCGCCGGCTGGGCACGTGCGGTGCAGGGCGGTGCCGTCGACGACGACCGGGCCGGCGATGTGCACGCGGCGCTCGCCCGAGCACCGCGCGAACGTGCCGGGGCACTGCTGGCGATCTGTCAGCCGGCCGTGGGCGACAACCCACCCGGTCTGCTGACCGAAGCCCTCGACTGGTGGCTGAAGTCACTGGAAGACAAAGATATTCGCGAGGCTGTACGGATCGCACTGAAGGAGATGTGACGATGGATCTGACGGACAGGGTGGCCGTGGTCACCGGCGGGGGCACCGGAATCGGGGCGGCCATCGCACATCGGCTGGTCGCGGCCGGCGCCAGGGGCGTGCTGGTGACCTGGAGCCGCTCGGAGCAGGCCGCGGCGGAGACGGTGGCGTCGCTGCGTGCGGCCGGCGCGGAGGCCGATGCGGTGGCGGTGGACGTGCGCGCGGAGGATCAGGTCCGGGAGCTGGCAACGCGGTGCCAGGACCTCTTCGGCGGCTGCGATGTGCTGGTCAACAATGCGGCGAGCACGGCGTGGGTGCCGTTCGGGGATCTCGACGCGCTGGACGACGAGACCTGGCACGACATCCTCGACGTCAACGTCGTCGGGGCGTTCCGGTGTGCCCGTGCGTTCGCGCCCGCACTCCGGCAGTCCGGTGGCGCCATCGTCAACATCGCCTCCATCTCGGCTTATCGCGGCATCGGGTCGTCGTTGCCCTACGGCGTGAGCAAGGCCGCGCTGCTGCAGCTGACCCGCTCGCTCGCGGTGGCGCTCGGCCCCGAGGTGCGGGTCAACTCCGTCTCACCGGGAACCGTCGCCACCCGGTGGCAACTCGACCACCACGGCGACGAGGCATTCGACGAGATGACCGCCCGCGAGCGCGAGGTGGCGCCGCTCGGACGGACCACGCAACCCACCGACGTCGCAGCGGTTGTCCTGGGCCTGCTGACAGCAGATATGGTCACGGGAGTCGACGTGGTCGTCGACGCAGGTAAGCACCTGATGTACTGACGCAGGAGAGCAACACGTGGCGGCGCCGAATGCCGGAAACGCGGTCGAGAAGGTCCTCGCCGTCCTCGAGGCGCTCGCCGATCACCGTCGCCTCACCGACATCGCGCGGTCGACGAGCCTGCCGAAGTCCACCGTGCACCGCATTCTGCAGACCCTGGTGGAGCGGAATTTCGCCGCCTTCGACGATGCCACCGGATACCTTCCCGGCCCGCGGATGCTCGGGCTGGCCGGCCGTACGATCGGTGACCTCGACGCCACCCTCGGTGCGGAACCCGTGCTGCGCCGGCTGCAGGAGCGGTTCTCGGCGACGGTGCACATGGCCGTGCTGACCGGCGACGAGGCCGTCTACGTCCGCAAACTCGAGGGCAACAAGCCCTACCGGATGGTGTCGCGGGTGGGGATGGCGATTCCGTTGCACTGCACCGGAATCGGCAAGGCCCTGCTGGCCGGGATGACCGACGAGGACGTCGCGGCGCTGGCTGCTCGCACCGGATTGCCCCGCCGCACCCCCCAGACGCTCACCACGCTCGACGCGCTGGTGGCCGATCTCTCGGTCGTCCGGGAGCGCGGCTGGGCCGGCGATCTCGAGGAGAACGAGCAGGGCATCGTGTGTGTCGGCGCCGCGGTGCGCGACCACTCGGGGCGGATGAATGCGGCCATCAGCGTCTCCCAGTTGCGCAGTGACCCGACCGCGGTCGCCCTGGACGAGCTGGGACCACAGGTCGCCGCCGCGGCGGCGGAGGTGTCGGCAGGCCTGGGCGTCCGTCCGGCCTGAGCGGTCCGCCTCAGCCGGACGCCGACAGCAGGTAGGCGCGGACCTCCTCGGCCGTCGCGAGCCGGCCCGTGCCGCCCTGACCGGCCAGTGACAGCGCGGCCGCGGCCGCCGCCGTGCGGACCAGCTCGACGCTCAGGGGTCCGCGCGCGAGACCTGCTGCCACGGTCCCGGCGAAGACGTCACCGGCGCCGGTGGCGTCGTGCACCCGGGGCGCCGGTATCGCGGCCAGCTCCACCACCGTGTCCCCGTCGACCATCAGGACGCCCTCGCTGCCCCGCGTCACCACCACCGACTGCGCGCCGAGCGCGATCAGCCGCCGTGCAGCGGTCTGCGGGTCGGCGGTGTCCAGCAGCGCCTCGGTGTCCGCCGGACACGACGGGACAGCAACCGTGACCAGCGGCGCCAGCCGGCGCAGATGCTCGCGGGCGGACTCGGTGTCGACCAGCCGACGCCGGTAGTTGGGGTCGTACACGACCGCGCCCCCTGCGGCCGAGACGCGCCGGGCCGCCTCCAGCACGGTGGCGGCCACCCCTTCGGACAAGGCCATCGAGATGCCGCTGGCGAGCAGGACCCGCGTACGGTCCAGCGGCGCATCGGCGAGATCGGCCGGGGTGATCATGGTCGCCGCCGAACCCGAACGCAGATAGACGAATTCGCGCTCTCCGGCGGGGTCGGCGCCGACCAGGTAGGCGCCCGTGTGGGTGGGACCGCGGCGCACCAGCGACGTGTCGACTCCGAGGTGCGCGGCGTAGCGCAGCAGCCGCGAGCCGATCTCGTCGTCGCTCACCCGGGTGAGCAGCGCGGTCCTAGCCCCCGCGCTGGCGCTCGCTGCGGCGGCGTTGAGCGCGTCACCGGAGAACGACACCCGGAAATCGGTGGCCGTCTCCAGCGGTTCGCCCGCCGACAGCTCCAACATCGGCTCCCCGAGCACGATCACGTCGGGTGCGCTCATGACCGTTCGCCGATGCCGGCCAGCCAGTCGGCGACGGCGCCCGGATCCTGCTGTAGGCGCTCGACCAGTGCGCTGCCCACCCCGACAGCAGTGGCTCCCGCGGCCAGCCACGACCCGACGTCGTCGAGTCCGATACCGCCGGTGGGCACCACGGCGGCGCCGGGCAGGACTGCGAGCAGGGTACGCAGATAGGCCGGCCCGCCGACGTGGGCGGGGAAGAGTTTGGCCAGTCCGGCGTCGGCTGCCGCCGCGATCTCCCCGGGCGTCCAGCCGCCCTCGATCACCGGGACGGCGGCGTCCACCGCATCCCGCACCGCGGCTGCCGGATGGGGCGTGACCAGGAAGTCCGCGCCGTGCTCGACCGCACGGCCGGCGGTCCGCGCGTCGCGCACGGTGCCCAGTCCGATCAGCAGGTCGGGATGCTCGCCACGCACCCGAGTCAGCGCCGCCGGCCAGTCCGGTGTCGTCGCGGTGAGCTCCACCAGCCCGAATCCGGCTCGGGTGAGCAGGGCGACGCTGCGCACCGCCTCCTCGGCGGTGTCGACCCGCAGCACGGGGAGCACCGGGACCCGGGCGAGCTCGGTGGTCATTCGCGGCAGCGCCGCCAACAGCGGTGTTCCGTCTGGCGAACCGGTGTTTCGCACCACAGAACCAGTGTACGGCGTCGGGCGTCCGCGGAACAGGGGATCGGGTTCAACGGTCGCCGGGTCCAGCGACGGGTCAGACGGCGAGTTGGCTCTGCAGGGTGACCGACGCGGTCTTGTCGTCCGGGCGGTCGCCGGTGGCCTTGGCGATGCCGCGGCCCTGCGCGGTCACCGCGAGGTAGATCCGGTCACCGCGGAACAGATCGCGCGAGAACTCACACGGGGTACCGGCCTCGTCGTAGGTGATCCGGGTGATCAGCAGCAGCGCCGACTTGGGCTTCACCCCGAGCAGCGAGGCCTCGGTGTTGGTGGCGTTCACCGCTTCGATGCGCTCGTCGGCTCTGCCCGGGACCAGACCGTACTGGGTTTCGAGAACCTCGTAGATCGAGCCACCCAGCTGCTGTTCGAGCAGGCCGGGAAAGACGTCGGCCGGGAACTGCGCCAGCTCCAGCGACATCGGCGATCCGTCGGCCAGCCGCAAGCGCTGGATCTCGACGACGAAGTCCGCCGGGCCCAGCCGCAGCGCGGCCTGGGTGGTGGGGTCGGGTGCGGCGATCTTGGTCGACAGCACCCGCGTGCCGGCGACATATCCCTGGTTGGCCAGGAACGCCGGTACACCCACCACGTCGGCGAGGCTGCGCTCGACCTGGGCGTGGCTGATGAAGATGCCACCGGCCCGGCCGATGGCCCGGTGCACCAGACCGGCCTCCTCGAGCGCGGCCAGCACCTGGCGCAGACTCGACCGGCTGGTGCCGTAGCGCTCCGCGAGGTCGCGTTCGCTGCCGAGTTTGGCGCCGGGCGTACCGGCATTGATGTCGGCCACGATCCGGCGGCGCAACTCCTCACTCTGCGTCGGCACCGGCGGACCTCCCTGTCAGTTCTGCGATCGCCTGCGATTTGGTAGAACCAATCCTATCGGCCGTCAGGTCACAGCTCGGCGATCGCCATGTGCGATTCGGGCAGGATCTGTCCGCCGTCCACCACCAGCGTCTGCCCGGTGATGTAGGCCGCCTCGTCGGTGGCGAAGAACAGTGCGGCGTTACCGATGTCGGCGACACCGCCCAGCCGGCCCGCCGGGATCGCCGACGCCATCTGGTTCATGTAGTCCTCGCCCATGTCGACCAGGCCCTCGGTGATGATGTTGCCCGGCAGGACGGCGTTGACGGTGATCTGCTTCGGCGCCAATTCCATTGCCGCCGTGCGGATGAAGCCCAGCTGAGCGGCCTTGCTGGCGCCGTAGTGCGACCAGCCCGGGTATCCGGTGATTGGCCCGGTGATCGACGAGGTGACGATGACCCGGCCGTGACCGCTGGCGGCCAGCGCGGGGAGCGCGGCCTGGACGAAGTACACCGTGCCCTTGAAGTTCACGGCCAGCACCTGCTCGAGGTCCTCGGGGGTGAGCTCTTCGAGCCGCCCGGACGGAAAGATGCCGGCGTTGGCGCAGAGGATGTCCAGCCCGCCGTGACGTTCGACCGCCGCGTCGACCGCGTCGCGGCACGCCTGGGGGTCGGCGACGTCCGCCGCCACACCGCTCACCGCGCCGGGCTGACCGCTGAGGGCGTCGACGCAGGTGTCGATGTCGGCCTGGGTGCGGCCGGTGATCACCACGTTGACGCCGGCGCGGACGAAAACCTCCGCGATACCGCGTCCGATGCCCTTGCTGCCCCCGGTGACGATCGCGGTGCGGCCCTGCAGTGAGTTGAACAATGTCCCGTCCTTCGGTCTCGTGGTCCTTCGATCGTGGGGTGGTCAGGCCAGACGATGGCCGTTGGTGCTCAGATAGCGCTCGGCGAGCGCACAGCTGCCCTCGGCGTAGCTGACCGCCTTGGACTGCGACTCCTTGGAGTGGCTGTGGGTTCCCATCCAAGCCAGCAGCAGCAGGCGGCGCAACAGGACGAACGAGGCGAGCATCTCCTCGTCGGCGGTGGTCATCGGGCGTTGGTTCGAACGATGGCTGCGGTAGCCCTCGACCCAGGAGGCCTGCCACTCCGGCAGCGCCGGATCGTCCTCGATGAACGACACCGCGGTGCCGAAGTCGTAGAAGAACCAGCCGAACCCGCAGTCGTCGAAATCGATGACGGTGATCGTGGACCCGTCGACGAGCAGGTTGGCCAACCGCAGGTCGGCGTGCACCAACCCGAAGCGATCCGGTCCGCTGCCGTAGTCGGCGAGCCGCTGCCGCAACAGATCCTGGGCGCGGCCGAGCAGGTGGGTCTCCTCCGAGCCCACGCCCGCAGCGTCCTGCCAGCGGCCCCACCGGGGCTGGTCACCCAGACAGTGCTCCCAGTCCCAGGCGAACCGGCCGAAGGAGTCCGGCCTGGTCCAGGACAGGGAGTGGTCGTGCAGTGCTGCGGTGATACAGCCCAGCGTGTGGAAGTCGTGGACGGTGACGGTGCCCTCGTCGGGTTCGGCGCCGGCCACCATGTCGAAGTGCACGACGTAGCGCGGGGTTCCACCGTCGTCGACGGTGACCACCCGGCGGCCGTCGCGGGTCGGCAGCACCGTGGGCACGGTGACGTCACTGTCCCTGCGCAGCGCGTCCAGCCAGTCGAGTTCGGATTCGATCTCATGACAGCGGTGATAGTTCTTGCGGTGCACCCGCAGGATGGAGCGGGCGTCGCTGTCGGGATCCTCGACCAGATAGGTGGCGTTCTCGGACAGGTTCAGCAGGCGCAAGGTGGAACTGGGCGCCAGGTCGTAGTCGGCGAGCGCCTGCTGGGCCACATGGACGTCGTCGGCGATCACCTCCGCCATCAGTGCTCACGCCCCTCGATGGCGCCGAGGACTGCGGTGATGCGGTCACGCGCCGCGGTGACGTCCGCGACCGAGCCGCCGATGTAAAGCCGCCCCGCGGCACCGATCATCTGCACGTCCACCACCGTAAGACCCGGCGCCGCCCGTTCGGCTTCGTTCGCCGCCACCGCCGCGAACAGCGCCGGTGTCATCTCGTAGACCAGCAGCGACTGACCCGGCATGATCATCGACGCCTGGCGGTTGCGGTTGAGGATCACCGCGTGCTGATCGGTGATGTCGGTGATGATGTCGTGGTAGAGCACCCGCGGCCGCAGCTGGTCCTCGGCCCGGTTGCCCGTGCCGGTCAGGATCGCCTGGCCGGCCCGCTGGACGTCGGCGAGATCGGCGGAGTGGATCTCGAGCACGCCGAACTGCCGCTCCACGTAGAGGATCCCGGGCTGGATTCCGGGCACCTCGCGCAGCGCCAGATCGATCACCCGCTCGATCGCCAGGGCAGGGGACACCTCGACGATCAGCGCGTGCTCACCCGCGTACGGCGGATAGCCCCGCGCGCGGGTCGGCGTGCCGAGGTAGGCGGCGAACTGCTGTTGCAGATCTTCGACCAGCAGATAGACGCGGATGTCGGTGTGCGTCCGCGACAGCGGTCCGGGGTCGGTCGCGACCATAGAGGCGACGGATTACGACGCGGCGACGGCGAAGTGCGCGCCGAGCTCGCTGTGCGGCCGCGGGATCACATGGACGCTGATGAGTTCGCCGACCTGCGACGCGGCCTCGGCGCCGGCTTCGGTGGCCGCCTTGACAGCGCCGACCTCACCGGTGACCACGACGGCGACCAGACCGTCGCCCACCTGCTGGCGGTCGGTGATGCTGACGTTGGCGGCCTTGACCATCGCGTCGGCGGCGGCCAGCGCAGCCACGTAGCCCTTGGTCTCGATCAGACCGATCGCATTGCTGGGCATGGTTTCTCCTTCAGTCGGGTACTACGCGGGTGGTTGGAGGTTCGGGTCGGGTGGGGTGTGGTCGATCGCCCCGATGATCAGCGCGTCGACCGGCGGTGGGGTTCCGGTGAACCAGTTGGCAGCGACGGAACCCTGAGCGATCAGGACGCGTTCGCCGACGCCGGTGCCGAGCACGTCGAAGGCGATCATCCGGGCGCCGGAGCCGTCGAGTTCGACCTCGAGGAACGCACCGGCGGGGATGCCCTCGATGCGGCGGGTCGACCACACACTTCCGGTGACGGTGGCGGAGATCATCTGCGCTCCTTCTCGATCGAGACGCCGAGAGTCCTGGCCTTCTCGCGGGCCAGCGGGGTGAGCACCGCACGCCGGCCGAGCACCAGGGTGGCGCCCGAAGCGGCGATGTCGGCGATGTGCCGTTCGGTGACGGCGCCTGACTCGATGCGCCGGGTCTGGCCGGTCGCGGTGCCGGTCGTGCCGGCCAGCCGGAACGTCAACCGGCCGGCCTTGAGGTCCGCGCGGTTCTTCGGATTCTCGAACAGCCGCAGGAGATTCCGGACGAAGGCGTCCAGATCGCGGTCGGTGGCCAGCCGGACGGTCTCGGTCCGGTGCTTGTCGTCGGCGGCGAGCGGCCCGGAGGGTACGACACCGATCTGCTCCGCCACGGAAGGGGCCGGCGGAGGCGGCGGGGGTGCCGGTGCGGGAGTCGGGCGGGGCAGGTCCCGGACGGCGTCTCGCACCACCTCCCGGACGAGGGCGCGCAACGCCTCCCGGTCCATCCCGGTCATGGTGTACTCCGGGCCAGGGCGTCGCGGGCGGCCTCGGCGGCCTGCCGGATGTCGGCCTCCGCGCCGGACAGATACACCCGTCCGGTGGCGCCGATCATCCGGAAGTCGACGACCTTGACGTCGGCGGCCTTCTCAGCCTCGTTGGTGGCCAGGATGGCGTACGACGCGGGGGCGACCTCGAGCACGAACAGCGACTCCCCGGCCAGCACCATGGACCCGATTTTGTTGCGGTTGATCAGGAATGCGTGCTGGTGGTCGATGCTGGAGATGATCCGGGATGCCAGGATGGTAGGGCGCACAGCCGAATCCCGGTCGCCGCCAAGGGATTCCAGTGCTGCGTCGGCGGCGGCCTTCACCGATCCGGTCTCCCCGTGGAACTCCAGATAGCCGAACTGCCGCTCGACGACCAGGATTCCGGCCTTGACATCGGCGTGTTTGAGCGCGACGTCGGTGACACCCTCGATGTCTAGCCCCGGGGCCACCTCGATGATCTGCGCGGCCATGTTCGCCCGCGGCAACGCCCCCTTTATCCAGGTGCCCAGATACGACATGGTCTGCGGCTGCAGCCGGTCGATGAAGATGAAGGAACGAAGTTCAGCCACGACTCACCTCTTGATCAGTTGTGCGAGCTCTTCGACCACCAGTGCCCGCAACTCGGCCCGCAGGGCCTCGTACCCCGGGTCGGCCGGGCGGCCGCCGGAGGGGGCGGTGCGCGCCGGTGCGGGAGAGTCGCGGTCGTTGGAGGCGCGTGGGTACTCGGGCACCGGTCCGGCCGGGCTGTGCCACGGGTCGATCCCGGCGAACTGGGGCATCGCGACCGCCGGATCGCTGTTGTAGGCGATGCGGGTCCAGTTCAGCAGATTGTCCGGCCGCAGGTTCTCACCGATGGAGCTGCGGCCGACGAAGCCGGTGCCGATCGTCATCGACGGCGCCAGGTTGGTGTCCAGACCGGAGCTGCCGGTGCTGTTGCCGACGTTGACCGACACCCGCAACACCGGCACCTGGGTGGCGAATTCGGTGATGACGGCGGGATTCTCGCTGTGGATGGCGGCCGAGTGACCGGCCCCGCCGATGCGTACGACGGCGCGGGCGGCGCGGATACCCCGGCCCGCATCGGGCACGGTCGTCATGCCCAGTACCGGCGAGAGTTTCTCGTGGGTGAGCATCTCCTCGCCGATCACGTGTGCGAACGGGGCCACCAGTACGCGGGTCTTGGGCGTGACCCGCAGCCCGGCCTGTCCAGCGATCCACGCCGCGTCCCGGCCGACGACGTCGGTGTTGAGGTGGCCGTCGCGGAACATGAACTCACGCAACCGGTCGGCGCCAGCCTCGTCGAGGATGTGCGCGCCGGCGCGGGACATCGCCGACCGCAGCGCGCCGGCGATCGACTCCTCGGCGATCAGGACGGATTCGTTGGTGCACAGCACCGAGTTGTCGAATGCCTTGCTGTCGACGATGCGCTTGGCGGCGGCCGCGACGTCGGCACTGCCGTCGACGAACACCGGCACATTGCCGGGGCCGACGCCGAGCGCGGGGGTGCCCGAGGAATAGGCGGCCCGCACCACGCCGGTACCGCCGGTGGCGACGATGACGTCGGTGCGATCGTCGGACATCAGTGCCTCGACCAGTGGGATGGACGGTTCGTCGACGACCTGCACGATGCCGTCGGGCGCGCCCGCGGCGATCGCCGCGTCGGCGAGCATCCGGGCGGCGTCGGCCGAGCACCGCTTGGCGCGTGGATGCGGCGCCACCACCACGGCGTTGCGCGTCATCAGGGCCAGCAGCACCTTGAAGTACACCGTCGACACGGGGTTCGTGGTCGGCGTGAGGGCGAGTACGACGCCTGCGGGGCGGGGGATCTCGACGATCTTGCTCGCCGGATCGACTCGCGGCGACACGTAGTCCCGGCCGCGGTAGAAGTCCACGATGCCGCGTGAGCAGGCCCGGTTCTTGATGGCCTTGTCGGCGACCACACCCATGCCGGTCTCCGCGACGGCTTCGGCGGCGAATCGCTCGGCGGCGGCGTGGGCGGCGTCGGCGACCGCGGCGACGATCGCCTCGACGGCGGGCTGGTCGTATTCGCCGTAGGCGCGGGCCGCCCAGCGGGCGCGCTCGAGCATGTGGCCGGCGGCTGCGGTGGCGCTCACCGTCGTCCCCTTCCGGCCGCTGTCTGCGCCCTGCCGACCGCCACCTCGACGCGGTCGAGCACGTCCTCGCACAGGTCCCGGCTGAGCAGCAGACCCGGTTTGAACTGGAGGACACGGGGATCGAGGGTGGAGAAGATCGCCCACACCCCGTTCTCGTAGAGCTCACGCATCACGAACTTCGCCCCTTCGGGATGGTCGAATTCCAGCCCGATCACCACGCCGTTCTGCCGGATTCCGACGAACCAGTCCGGATGATCGCGCTGGATTCGGCGCAACCCCACGTCGAAGATGTCGGCGATGTAGTGCACCATCGAGCGGACCTCGGGACGGGTGGTGATCTCGAGTGTCTTGATGGCGGCCACACAACCCAGTTCGGCCCCGCCGAACGTCGAGATGTGCCCGAAGCCGTCCTGGTCGAGCCAGCGGGACGCACGCTCACCCAGCAGCGCGGCGGTGATCGGGTACACCCCGCCGGACAGACCCTTGCCGGTGACGATGATGTCGGGCTCGATGCCGTGTTTGGTGATGGCCCACAGCTCGCCGGTGCGCATCAGCCCGGTCTGCACCTCGTCGGCGATGTAGAGCGCGCCGTGGCGGACGGTGAGATCCTTGACCGCCTCCAGGTATCCCGGCGGGGGAAGCGGGAAACCGTAGGTCGCCGGGATCGTCTCCATGATCACTGCCGCCACGTCGTTGCCGGCCAGTGCCTGTTCCATCGCGCCGATGTCGCCGAACGGCACCTTGACGAACTCGTCGGGCCGGTCGGCGAGGAAGAGCTGGGCGAAGCGGTCGTCGCCGGTGGCCACGGCCAGTCCGGTGTGGCCGTGGTAGGCCTTGATGATCGACACGATCTTGCGCCTGCCGGTGGCGTGTCGGGCGCTCTTGAGCGCGATGTCGATCGCCTCACCGCCGCCGGATCCGAAGGCGACTTTGGTGATCGAGTCGGGGGCGGTCTCCACCAGCCGCTGCGCCAGGGCGGTGCGGGCCACCGACGGGAAGTGGTGGTTGCCGATGTCGAAGATCTCCATGCCCTGCGAAACCGCTTGCATGACTTCGGGATTGCGGTGGCCGAGATTGTAGGTACCGCCATTGAGGTGCATGTCGATCAGCCGTCGGCCGCCCATGTCCCACAGGAAGTAGTCCTCGCGCCGATCGATGACCAGGTCGACGCCCGAGTCGGTCCAGAACTGTGTCTTGTCCGGATTCCAGAACGTCTTCGCCCGCTCCAACACCTGCGTCTTGGACTCGAACGAGAACGTGCCGTAGTCGTACACCCCGTCACCGTAAATGGATGAACCATTCAAGTCAATGGTTCGGCGACCTGCTTGCGTCGGTGCATTGGTAGTGCCAATATCTCTAGCGGTCCATGTGTGGTCCAGGCCACATGCCCCCCGACGGACTCCTCGTAGCGCTCGCAGGAAGGCGTGCCCGTACATGACGGAACAAGCGGTGACACCGCAGAAAACACCACCTCAAGGCGTGCAGCGACTGAAGCGCAACGCCGTGGGCACGCTCGGCGTGATCTTCATGGCCGTCGCCACCGCGGCGCCGATCACCGCAATGGTGGGTAACGTCCCGATCGCCGTCGGTTTCGGAAACGGTTCGCATGCCCCGGCGGGCTATCTGGTCGCCACCGTCGTGCTCGGGCTGTTCGCGATCGGCTACGCGACCATGGCCAAGCACATCACCGCCACCGGCGCGTTCTACGGCTACATCTCCCACGGGCTCGGCCGCATCGTCGGGATGGCCAGCGGCCTGCTGATCACCATGGCCTACATCGTCTTCGAGGCGTCGCTGATCGGCATCTTCGCGTTCTTCTTCAAGAACTTCCTGTCGTCGCAGTTCGGCGTCGACATCCACTGGATCCTGCCCGCGCTGTTGATGTCGGCGCTCAACGCAATCCTGACCTACTTCGACGTCAATCTGACCGCCAAGGTGCTCGGTGTCTTCCTGGTGACCGAGATCGTGATGCTCGGACTCGGCGCGGTCGCGGTGCTGGTCAAGGGCGGCGGCCCGGACGGCTTCGTCGTGGCCGAGACGCTCAACCCGATCGGTGCGTTCACTCCGGCGGCCATCGCCGGCGCCAGCGCGGGTCTGGGCCTGTTCTTCGCGTTCTGGTCGTGGGTCGGTTTCGAATCGACCGCGATGTACGGCGAGGAGTCCAAGGATCCGAAGCGAATCATCCCCCGCGCCACCATGATCGCCGTCCTGGGCGTCGGCCTGTTCTACGTGTTCGTGTCGTGGATGGCGATCGCCGGCACCGGGCCGGCGAAGGCGCTGGAGCTCGCGCAGAGTGCCGACACGTCGTCGGAGATCTTCTTCGGCCCCGTCCGCAGCACCTACGGCGAGTGGGCGATCACGCTGTTCAACATCCTGTTGGTGACGGGTTCGTTCGCGTGCGGTATGGCGTTCCACAACTGCGCCTCGCGCTATCTGTACGCACTGGGGCGGGAGGGTCTGTCCACCGGTCTGCAGAAGACGCTGGGCGCCACTCACACGAAGCACGGTTCGCCCCACATCGCGTCGTTCGTCCAGAGTGGTATCGCCCTGGTGTTGGTGCTGGCGTTCTTCGCCGCCGGAATGGATCCGTACGTGCACATGTACACCCTGCTGGCGATCCTGGGCACCATGGCGATCCTGATCGTGCAGTCGCTGTGCGCCTTCGCCGTGATCGCCTACTTCCACTTCCACAAGGAACATCCGTCCAGTGCGCACTGGTTCAAGACGTTCCTCGCACCGCTGCTGGGCGGTATCGGGATGCTGTACGTGGTGTACCTGCTGTGGGAACACAAGGAGTCCGCGGCGGGGACGGCGTCGGGCACCCTGCTGTTCAAGCTGACCCCGTGGATCGTGGTGGGGCTGTTCGTGATCGGCGCATTGCTGGCCACCTACTTCAAGTTCCGTGACGCGCGCCGGTACGACCTGATCGGCCGGATCGTCTACGACGAGAGTGAGATCCGGGACTAGCGATTCGCCTAGCCGAGTCGCCCACGAGGTCTTCGAGTTTCTCCGGCCACCTAAGCCGCGGCCGGTGGTGGTTTCGGTCCGAAGGGGGTGTACCACCACCAGTCGGCGCGTTCCCCGGTCGGTCCGGGGCAGGGTTTGACGTCGGGTGGGGGTTTGGTGGGTGGTCTCGCGAGGGCGTGGTTGGTCATGCGTTGGCCGGTGGCGTCGGTGATGATGAGGCGGTCGGCGGGTCCGCTGATGGTGATCTCGCCGCGGTGATGCGCTCGATGGTGGAAAGGGCAGACCAGCGCCAGGTTCCACAGTTCGGTGGGTCCGCCGTCTTCCCAATGCTGCAGATGATGGGCGTGTAGGCCGCGGGTGGCTCCGCAGCCGGGGACGACGCAGCAGTGGTCGCGGTGTTCGAGGGCTCGGCGCAGCCGGCGGTTGATGGTGCGGGTGGAGCGGGCAGCACCGATGGTCTGACCGTGGCGCTTGAGCCACACCTCACACGCCGCGTCGCAGAGTAGGTAGCGGCGTTCCTCGTCGGTGAGAAGCTGTCCCAAATGTAGCGCAGCGCTTGGTTTGTCGAGGTCGACGTGCACGACGACGGTGGTGTGATGGCCGTGCGGTCGGCACGCGGCGTCGGCGTCCCAGCCGGCCTCCACCAGTCCCATGAACGCATCGACGGCGTCGGGGAGCGGCGCCGGGTGCTCCGGTGGACTCGTGTCGGTGTCGTCGTCCTCGTCGTGGTCGCGTTTGAACTGGGCGATCTGCGCGTCGCGGTGCGACTGCATGGCCGCCTCGAACTTCGCGGCTTCCAGCTTCGGCAGACTGATCTTCCACGTGGTGTAATCCCCGTGGTCGGTCTTGGTGATCGAGCGCTGCTTTTCCGGCGGCGACGGCTCCTGGTCGGGGCGAGGTTCTTGTTTCACCGCGGTGCGCAGCTGGTTGACGCTGGCTGCTTCGGCGATCTGGATGTAGTGGTCATCGGAGCCGTCGCCGGCGCATTCGGCGAGGACTCCGAGCCGGTCCAGCGACAGCCGCCCCTCCCGCAACGCCTGGGTGCAGCGTGGGAACTTCGCAGCCCGACGCGCGACGGCGACCATGGTTTCGGCGTTGCGTGGGGTGGCGCCGGTCTTCCAGGCCACCAACGCTTTCATCGATCGGGCGCCGGTCATCCCGGCCAGTTCGTCGCGCTCGAGCTCAGCGACGATGTCCACAATCCGGCCGTCGATCGCATTGCGCTGACCGGTCAGCTCCGCCAACTCCTCGAACAACACCTCCAGCCGGTCTTTCGGGCGCACCCGATCGACCAAAGATGCTGCGGCTGAAGGCATGACCCCATTATCGCAGCGGGGTCCGACAAGAATCCTCAGTCGACGGCGGAGACCTGAAAAGCCTTCCGAAGCGCGTCGCACTGGCTGCGGAAGAACTTCCGCGACACGTCGGCCTTCGGCACGATCCCGTCGAACCCGTGGAATGCGCCCTCGACGACCTCGACGTCGCACGGCACGCCGGCGGCCCTGAGGCGTTCGGCGTAGGCCAGGTCCTCGTCGTGGAACAGGTCAAGGCTGCCGACGCCCACCCAGGCCGGCGGCAGCCCGGCGAGGTCCTCGCGCCGCGCGGGCACCGCCACGTCACGGTCGGCGTCGCCGAGGTAGGCCGACCAGCCGAACCGGTTGCTGGCCTGGTTCCACAGCCGGTGACCGGGGTTGTCCAGATCGTCACGGTCCACCGTGCGGTCGTCGATCATCGGATAGACGAGCAGCTGGGACGCGAGCGGCACCTCACCGCGGTCACGGGCCAGCAGTGCCAGCCCCGCGGCCAGCCCGCCACCGGCGCTCGCCCCGCCGATCGCCACCCGCTTCGGGTCGACGGACGGGAGTTTCGCCAGCCAGGTCAGCGCGGAGTAGCAGTCCTCCAGCGGCGCCGGGTACGGATGCTCGGGGGCGAGCCGGTAGTCCACCGAGACGACCGTGATACCGAGTTCGCGGGAGAACCGGCGGCACAGCTCGTCGTCCTGGGCGGCGGTGCCGATGACGAACCCGCCGCCGTGAATCCACAGCAGCGCGGGCGCGGGGACGGGCACCCCGGTGGGCCGGAACAGCCGGACGGTCACGCCCGTGGACAGCGTCAGCTGCTCGATGTCCGGCGGGGTTTTCTTGCCCATGAAACGGGTGACCAGGCGCATGACCGGCAGCGTCACCGGGGTGACGGCCTGCTTGGGGATGTAGCGGGCGACCTTGCGCAGGTCGGGGTGGAAGTCGGGAGTCGCAGGCACCCGACAAGTTCTACCCCTACTTGAGCAGCGGGTCGCGCGGAAGTCCGAGGATCCGCTCGGCGATGGTGTTGCGGGTGATCTCCGACGTGCCGCCCGCGATCGTCATGGCGCGGCCGTCCCCGACGGCCACCGCACCGGTCGATCACCAACGCCGCGGCGACGGTCGGCAGGAACGGGCCGGGGCAAAGTTCGCGGCCCTGCGCCTCGAGCACGACCGCCAGGTCGGGGAGACCGAATCCGGAGCCGCCGTGCGCCTCGGAAACAGTGGGTCCGTGCCGGCCCAGGGCGGCGCCGGCGGACCAGATCTGCGCGGGACGAGGCGGCCCGCCATCCAGGGTGGCCCTGGCCGCGGCCCGCGCGCCCACCCGGCGCAGCGCCCCGAGCGCCGAGTCGGCGAGGCTGCGGTGTTCTTCGGTGATCGCCAGAACTGAAATGCCCACGGTCGACGTCCTTGTCGCGAGTTGACGGTTGTCGAGAGCTGTCGCCGGAGAATAACCGCCGGTCAGCCCGAGTTATGAGCCAGATCACGATTGGGCCCGAAATGCGCTGGTGAACAAACCTCGTATCTTGAGGTTCGGATGCCCTTCACGGGGGTATGGTTCGCGCCATGACCGTGCGACCGGACATCCGGTATCCAGGACCTACGCCTTGGACGCGTGCCAAGTGGCTGTTGGAGGCCGGTCCTGCGGATTATCTGCTGGCCATGAGCGTCGCCTCCGCGTCACTGCCCGTTGTTGGCAAACGCCTCGAGCCGCTCGGCGTCGCCGCCGCGATGAGCATCTTCGGACTGCGTATCGCGCCGGATTTCGTCGCCTCGACGGCCCGCTCGATGTTCACCCCCGGGATCGGTGAGGTGAAGCGCCGGGAACGGGACCAGACCCACGCAGTGTCGGAGGCTGCGCTGCGCGGCGTGGTGCCCGACGAGGATCTCGCGATCACCTGGCCCGCACCGGAGAGCAAGCCGCCGCTGTGGAACATGCGTGAGCATCGCCGCAACGTGTACCGGTCGTCAGTGCAGTACGGCCCGCTGCCCTCGCAGTTGCTCGATGTCTGGCGCCCGAAGGAGCTGCCCACCGAGCCGGCACCGGTCCTGATCTTCGTGCCAGGCGGGGCGTGGGTGCACGGCAGCCGCATGCTGCAGGGCTACGAGATGATGGCGCATCTGGCCTCCATGGGTTGGGTGTGCCTGTCCATCGACTACCGCGTCGCGCCCCACCATCGCTGGCCGGCACACCTCATCGACGTCAAGACCGCGATCGCCTGGGCCAGGGCCAACGTGGACAAGTTCGGCGGCGACCGCAATTTCGTCGCGATCTCCGGCTGCTCCGCGGGCGGGCATCTCGCCGCGTTGGCCGGGCTGACCGGTAACGACCCCGAACTGCAGGCCGAACTGCCCGAGGGCTCCGACACCACGGTCGATGCCGTGGTCGGACTCTACGGTCGCTACTGCTGGGAGGACCGCTCGACGGCGGAACGTGCCCGTTTCATGGAGTTCCTGGAGAAGGTCGTCGTCAACCGCAAGGCGGAGCGCCATCCGGACATCTTCCGCAAGGCGTCGCCGATGGCCCGCGTGCATCCGGCCGCACCACCTTTCCTGGTGGTCCACGGCAGCGGCGACACGATCATCCCGGTAAAGCAGGCGCGCGACTTCGTCGAGCGGCTGCGCGCGGTGTCACGTTCGACCGTGGGATACATCGAATTGCCCGGCGCGGGACACGCGTTCGACATGCTCGACGGTGCGCGCACCAAGTCGATGGCGACGGCAGTGGGGCTGTTCCTCCGCGAGGTTCACCGCAACCGTGCACTCGTCGGCGCGCAAGAGGTAATTTAGCTCCCTCTCGGGAGGAGGGCGCACCGACGTGAAACGCCTCAGCGGGTGGGACGCGGTACTTCTGTACAGCGAGGCACCCAACGTGCACATGCACACGCTCAAACTGGCGGTCATCGAACTCGACGATCTCGGTGACCGGCACTTCGGCGTCGAGGAGTTCCGGCAGGTGCTGCACGGGCGGCTCTACAAACTCGACCCGTTCCGCTACGAGCTGGTCGACATCCCGTTCAAGTTCCACCACCCGATGTGGCGGGAGAACTGCGAGGTCGATCTCGAGTACCACGTCCGCCCCTACCGCATCGAAAGCCCCGGCGGCCGTAGGCAACTCGACGAAGCGGTCGGCCGGATCGCCAGTACCCCGCTCGACCGGTCGAAGCCGCTGTGGGAGATGTACTTCATCGAGGGCCTGGCTGGCGGCCGGATCGCCGTCCTGGGCAAGATCCACCATGCGCTCGCTGACGGCGTCGCCTCGGCCAATCTGATGGCGCGCGGGATGGACCTGCAGACCGGGCCGCAACGCGACCGCGACTCCTACGCCACCGACCCGCCACCGAGCCGAAGTGAACTGGTGCGCACTGCTTTCCGCGATCACCTCCGGCAGATCGGGAAGCTGCCGGCGAACGTGCGCTACACCGCGCAGGGGTTGCAGCGCGTGCGCAGGAGCAGCAAGAAGCTCTCACCCGAACTGACCCGTCCGTTCACCCCACCGCCGAGCTTCATGAATCACATGGTCGACGCGACAAGGAAGTTCGCGACGACCACCCTGGCCCTGGCTGACGTCAAGCAGACAGCCAAACATCTCGGCGTGACGATCAACGACATGGTGCTGGGTATTTCGGCGGGTGCGTTGCGCACGCTGTCGCTGAAGTACGACGGGCACGCCGACCATCCGCTGCTGGCGTCGGTTCCGGTGAGTTTCGACTTCTCCCGCGAGCGGATCTCCGGCAACTACTTCACCGGCGTGATGATGACGGTGCCCATCCAGCTGGAGGATCCGCTCGAGCGCATCCAGGCCGTGCACGAGGCCGCGGTCGAGGCCAAGGAGACCCACCACCTCATGGGTCCGGAGCTCGTGAGCCGCTGGTCGGCGTACATGCCACCCGCTCCCGCCGAGGCGCTGTTCCGCTGGCTGGCCAACAAGGACGGCCAGAACAAGGTCCTGAACCTGCCCATCTCCAACGTCCCTGGCCCACGGGAGCCCGGACGGGTCGGTGGGGCGCTGGTCACCGAGATCTACTCCGTGGGCCCGCTCACCACCGGCAGTGGCCTGAACATCACGGTCTGGAGTTACGTCGACCAGCTCAACGTCTCGGTGCTGTCCGACGGCGCGACCCTCGACGATCCGCACGAACTGACCGACGCGATGGTCGAGGCCTTCATCGAGATCCGCCGCGCCGCAGGGCTGTCCGAGGAACTGACCGTCATCGAGAAGGCGATGGCACCCTAGCTGCGCTTGGCGTGCACCCAGGTCAGGAACCGTTCGATCGCCTCGGCGGTGTAGTGCCCGCGGGGGGAGCCGAAGAAGTCGAAGGCGTGCTGCGCGTGCGGGATCTCCGAGAACGCCACCGGCGACGTCGAGACCTTGCGCAGCTCTTCGACGAACTCGCGGCCCTCGGGCACCGGGATGATGGAGTCGTCGGTGCCGTGCAACACGAAAAACGGTGGCGCGTCGGGACGTAACCGCGTGATCGGCGATGCGTCGAGGTACGTACTGCGATTGCCGAGGAACGGTTTCTTGACGACGAACTTCTGCAGGAATGCGATGAACTGCGGCCGGCCGCTGCCCTCGGTGGTGAACCAGTCGTAGCGTCCGTACACCGGAACGGCCGCGACGACGGAGGTGTCCGCGTCGGGGAAATCAGGTTGCCATTGCGGATCATTGGGCGTCAGGGCCAACAGTGCGGTGAGGTGACCGCCGGCCGATCCGCCGCTGACGGCGACGAAATCGGGGTCGCCACCGTAGTCGGCGATGTTCTCCTTGACCCAGGCGAGCGCTCGCTTCGCGTCGACGATGTGGGCCGGCCAGGTGTGTCGGGGGCTCACCCGGTAGCCGATGGACACGCAGATCCAGCCGCGTTCGGTCAGATGGCTCAGCAACGGATAGGCCTGCGGCCTGCGCATCCCGATCGCCCAGGCGCCGCCGGGCACCTGGAGCAGCACCGGCGCCTTGCCGTCGCGCGGCAGATCCGACCGCCGCCAGATGTCGGCGACGTTGGCGCGGTGCGGACCGTAGCGCACCGTGCTGGTCTTCTCGACGTACCGGCGGCGCGACCACCCGGTGCCGAAGACGCCGGCTCGGCGGCGGGCCTTGCGCGCCGGGTCCGATGCGGCAGCCACTTCGGCGTAGTCCTCGCCGAGTGCTTCACGCAGGCCGGCGTCGAAATGCGGTTCGGACTTCACATTTCGCCGCTGGATGAACGCCAGCAGTCCCCATGTCACGACCTTGACGGCCAACGCGATTCGGCCCGACCGGGTCGAGAAGTGACCGAGGAGCGCCCGCCGGACGGTGTCGATCACTGATCCGGTCAGGTAGAGGGGGGCCAGTTCGGAGGTCGGCCAACCCAACGCGAAGGTCGGGATCGTGAGGTAACCCTGACGGCCGAGCGGCTGAACCCCGTTGGCCGCGTTGACCAGTTCCACGGTGGCCGTGAGCAGCGGGCGGGGCTTGAGCAGCGAGCGCACTTTGTCGTTAGCCAGATTCTCTCGAATGTGCGGTTCAGTTCTGTCGGGGATAACCGGGGCTCTGGTCGCCGAAACTCGGTGCCGGCCGGAACCCCGTCGCATCCCGGTCAGCCCAGCACCGGAAAGCGGCGCTTGCCGGCGAGTTCGTCGAGTGCCTGCTGCATGACGCGGCGCACGTGTGCGTCGACCTCGTCGATGTCCGGGTCGTCACCGAACTCCGCGGTGATGTCGATCGGAGGCAGCACGCGGGTGACGATCTTCGTGGGCAGTGGCAGATTGACGGGCAGCACCGCCGACAGGCCGAAGGGGAAGCCGAACGAGATCGGCAGGATCTTCGCCCGCAGCAGTTTGTCGATCCGGGTCGTGCGGGCCAGCCATTCACCACGGGTCAGATAGAACTGGCTCTCCTGTCCGCCGATCGACACCGTCGGCACGATCGGCACCCCGGCGTTGATCGCGGCCTTGACGTATCCGGTGCGTCCGCCGAAGTCGATCCGGTTCTCCGAGAGTGTCGGGCGGTAGACGTCATAGTCCCCGCCGGGGAACACCACCACCACGCCACCAGACCGCAGTGCCTCGTCGGCGTTGTCGTGGTTGGCCGCGATGAACCCGATCTTGCGGAAGAACTGCGCGGTCGGGCCGGTCAGCAGCAGATCGTGCGACAGCGTGTACACGGGGCGGTCGTAGCCGGCTTTCTCGTAGAAGCCGGAAGCGAAGACCGGGACGTCCATCGCGAACAGCCCGCCGGAGTGGTTGGACACCACGAGGGCGCCGCCGGTCTCGGGGAACGTTTCCAGGCCGTGCATCTCCGCACGGTGATAGGTCTTGAGGAAGGGCCGCAACACGCCCATGACCCGCTCGGTGAATCCGGGGTCGTACTTCTCGAGCTCCGATGACGCCACGTGCCCTCCTCGAGTCGAAATTGAAACGTGTTCTAGTTTTAGAGTACCCAGACCTGTACTCAGTTTCCCAACCGCCGTTTTCGGCGGCGCGCTGGCGGGCACCCGTGCCCCATGGCTCAACCCGACGATCTTCCGCTCGCCGACTACGACCAACTCTCGCTGCCCGACCTGCGGCACCGCATCCGCTCGCTCGAGGAACCCCAGCTGCAGAGGCTCTTCGAGCACGAGACCGCGCACGGTAACCGCATCCCGGTGCTCGAGTTCCTGCACGCGCGCCTGCGGGAACTGCACCAGGGCGCCGAACCGTCCGGCGGCGACCAGAGCAACGCGCCGGGCGCCACGTCGACGCCGACCGGCTCGACGGTGCAGGAGAAGACGGCCGCCGAACCCAACACCCCGCTGCGCCACGGCGTCGCCAACCAGACTCCCGCGCGCGGCCGAACATGACAACATCAGCCCGAACTGTAATCCGGGCGCTAGCATCACCCGGGTGAGCGAAGCAGCCGACACCGACGACGCCGTCCTGGTCGAACAGCGCGACCGAATCCTCGTCATCACCATCAACCGGCCCAAGGCCAAGAACGCCGTCAACCTGGCGGTGAGTCAGGGCCTGGCCGATGCGATGGACCGCCTCGACGGCGACCCCGGGCTGTCGGTGGGCGTCGTCACCGGCGCCGGTGGATCGTTCTGCGCCGGGATGGACCTCAAGGCGTTCGCCCGCGGGGAGCGCTGTGACGTCGAGGGCCGCGGCCTGGGCTTCACCGAGCGGCCTCCGGCCAAACCGCTGATCGCCGCCGTCGAGGGTTACGCCCTCGCGGGCGGTACCGAACTGGCGCTCGCGACCGATCTGATCGTGGCTTCGCGCGAATCGGCGTTCGGTATCCCCGAGGTCAAGCGCGGTCTGGTCGCGGGCGGCGGCGGGCTGCTGCGGCTGCCCCAGCGCATCCCGTCGGCCATCGCGATGGAGCTCGCCCTGACCGGTGACAACCTGTCCGCCGAGCGGGCGCATGAACTGGGTCTGGTCAACGTCCTCGCCGAACCCGGCGGTGCGCTGGAGGCCGCACTCGAACTGGCCGGGCGTATCACCGCCAACGGCCCGCTGGCCGTGGCCGCCACCAAGCGGATCATCGTCGAATCGCGCGGCTGGACCCCGGACAATCAGTTCGCCGAGCAGATGAAGATCCTGATGCCGGTGTTCGCGAGCAAGGACGCCATCGAGGGCGCCACCGCGTTCGCCGAGAAACGTCCGCCCCGGTGGTCCGGCAGCTGAGACACATCTTCATCGGTCACATTGCCGGGGTCGGCACCGAGGCGGGCGTACGGCTGGTGATCGGCGCCTGGCGGAGCTCGCCGTTCGGCGCGTTCACCGACGTGATGGTGCACCAGCGCGACGGGGACCGGGTGCTGATCGCGCCGAGCGGGCAGGTGGCCGATTTCGTCGCCGCCACCTACCGCTTCGACCGCGTCGAGGTGACCCCGGTCGAGGGCATCCTCTCGGCCGACCGGCTCCTGGTGCGCAGTGCGCCGCTCGACCTCGACGTCGGCATCGGCGGCCCGGCACCGCTGGATCTGCTGCTGCGGCTGGTGCCGGCCCGGTTGGCCGTCACACCGTGGTGGCTGCGTGTCATCGACCCGGTGGCGTCGCGGATGGTGCGCGGCATCCACACCGCAGGAACCGCCGGCAACGGCAGGCGCGAGTTCTACGGCGTGCGGCGGTCGCGGCGCGTCGTCTCGGTGTCCGGCCGCTACCGCGGTGACGCACTGGGCGCGCTGACACGACTCGATCCGCCGGTCGAATTCGGGTTCGCCTCCGCCCCGGCGACCCCACAGATCGTCGCGGTGACCACGACCATCGTCGAGGCGCCGGGGTTTCGGCCGGGACCCGGTGGGAAACAGTGAAGCCATGGACACGCTGGCCAAGGTCGGACGCGCTGAACGACGGATCGTGAAAGTGCAGCGGCGGCTGTGGCTGGCGCAGCTGCTGATGTGGCCGACGGTGCTCCTCACCGGCGCGGGGGTGCTCGCGGTGGTGGCGCTGGTGGTGCGTCGGCGCGCGGACGGCGGCAAGCACGAACTGCCGGAGACGCCGGGCGCCCACCGCGCCGGCGCCGAGAACGCCGACGCGAACGGTCAGCTGCCCCACCCCCAACCGCCGCGTGCTTGACCTCAACAGCGGTTCAGGTTGCACTATGGGGCGATGACCGCCCCAGCCGTCGATGTGCCCGCGTATTTCGCCCGAATCGGCTACGCCGGTGACGGTCGCGCCGGCCTGGACATGCTGCACGCGATCGTCGCCGGACACAACCGGTCGATCCCGTTCGAGAACCTCGACCCGCTGCTGGGTGTGCCGGTTGCGGATCTGAGCGCCGCGGCGTTGACCGGCAAGCTGGTGCACCGCCGCCGCGGCGGCTACTGCTACGAACACAACGGTCTGCTGGGCTACGTCCTCGAGGCATCGGGGTTCGGCGTGGAGCGGTTGGCCGGGCGGGTGGTCTGGATGAAGGACGACGACGCGCTGCCCGCTCAGACGCACCAGCTGCTCGCGGTGCGGGTGCCCGATGTCGAGGGCCGATTCCTGGTCGACGTCGGATTCGGCGGTCAGACCCTGTCAGCGCCGATCCGTTTCGAGACCGACGTCGAACAGCCCACGCGCCACGAGCCCTACCGGATTCGCACGGTCGCCGACGGCCCAGAGGACTACGTGCTGGAGTCGTTGATCAACGACCGGTGGCGGCCGCTCTATCTGTTCACCGACCGCCCTCAGCCCCGTATCGACCTCGAGGTGGGCAGCTGGTACGTCTCGACCCATCCGAAGTCGGTGTTCGTCGTCGGGTTGACCGCATCGCTGGTCACCGACGACGCCCGCTGGAACATGCGGGGCCGCAACCTGGCCGTGCACTCCGGCGGCGGCACCGAACGCATCCGGTTCGACACCGCCGCAGAGGTTCTCGATGCCCTCGTCGAACGGTTCGGCATCGATCTGGCCGACGTGGGCGAGCGCACCGACATCGAGAAGCGGGTGCACGAGGTCCTCGACAGCTGACGGCGGGCCGTCACACGGCAGCGGCCGCGAGTTTCTGCGCGGCGCGTTCGATCGCCTCGTTGAAGGGCGCCATCTGCGCCGCCGTGTGGTCGAGCGCGCGCTGGGTGAGCTGCGGACCGGCCAGGTCCGGGCGGCCGACGCCGAACAGCGGCTGCGGTGCGTACTCGGCCTGCAGCTCCATCTCCCGTGCCACGTCATCGCCGTAGAACTCCCGAGCCAGCCACAGCGCGGCCTCGACGCTGCCGGTGAGCGGACCCGCGGTGATGCGGTTGCCGTCGACGACGACGTTGCCGTCCGCGGGTGTCGCCCCGAAGCGCGACAGCAGGTGCTTCTGCTGGAAATTGCTGGTGGCGCGATAGCCGGTGAGCAGACCGGCCGCCGCCAGCAGCAGCGTTCCCCCACAGTTGCCGCCGACCCAGCGCGCCCGGCTGCCGCGATCGGCGAGGAAGTCGAGCGTTTCGGTGTCCTCGTAGATCTCCGGGGCCACCGCGCCGGTCCACAGCACGTCGAGGGTGTCGGGGCAGTCGGCGAACGTGGTGGTCGGGCGGGTGGGGAAGGTGGGGAATCCGACGACCTCGTCCAGGTTCTTCCACACCAGGTGCACCGTGGCGCCGGCTGTCGTGCCGAACACCGTGTGGACGCCGATGATGTCGACGGGCATGTAGCCGGGGCACACCAGGATGCCCACCTCGATCGGCGGCAGCTCGGAGTCGAAAGCGAACGTGGTTGGGCTGTCGGTCATGTGCTGGCTCCTGTCGCGGTGGAATATCTTCAGTCAGACTAACAGCTTGACTTAAATACGGTCAACGGGTCGGCCGCCAGCCCGCCGACGGTACGGTGTCGAGGGCCGATGCGGACGGCCAACCGACGGGGAGCGACGAATGCCGAAGTCAGACCAGCCCGGCGCCGGCGACGTCGGCGCGCCGGATGGCACCGGTGTCGCCATGAGCACGACGATGATGCTGATCGCGGCGGGGCGGTCCGCGCAGCGCCGGTTCGAAGCCGCACTGGCCGAACAGCAGGTCACGTTGCGCCACATCGGTGCCATCGGGCATCTCGCGCGCAACCCAGAGCTGTCGTACAGCGACTTGGCGCGACGTGCCCGCGTGACACCGCAGAGCATGCACGCCACAATCGGCCAGCTGGTGGATCTGGGCGCGGTCGTCACCGAGACCCGCGGTCGGGCCGCCTATCCCCGGCTCACCGACCGGGGTCACGATCTGCTGTCCTTCGCCGCCGAGGCGGCGGCGGCGTGCGATGCGGAGTTCGGTATCGACGAGAGCGTGGTGCCACGTCTTCGCGAGGAACTCAAAAAGATTGCGATGCAGGACTTCCCGGGTTCGGGCTAGGGGCCGACCAGCACGTCCCACGGATCCGCGGCGGCCAGCGCCCGCCGGCCGAGTATGCGGGCATAGCGCGCGGTGCTGCCGAACTCATCGATCCAGCTGCGAGCCCGCATCGTGGACAGCCACAACGGATGCTCGGCCGTCACGCCGATGGCTCCGTGCAACTGGTGGGCGATGGTGGTGACGGGCTCGACTGCCCTGCCGACCGTCACCTTGGCGGCCGTGATCGCGTAATCGGCCTGCGCCGAACCGAATCCGTGATCGACGGCAGCGGCGACCGCGAGGTCGGCCGTGGCGCGGGCACGCTCGATCTCGCCCGCCATGGCGGCCAGCGCGTGCTGCACCGCCTGGAATCTGCTCAGCGGTCGGCCGAACTGCTCGCGGGTCCGGGTGTGCGCGACGGTGAGTTCCAGGGCGGCGTCGAAGGCGCCGACGGTCTGGACGCATCGCGCCCACGCCCCGCGCAGTGTCAACTCGTCGCCGGTCACCGGATCCAGGCGGCGGCAGTCGTCGACCGCGACGTCCACTGTCACGGCGCCGCGGGGTTCCCCGGCGAGGTTGTGCGATCCGGTGATTCGCGGATCGTCGAGCACCGCGGTGTAGAGGGCGTCGCCGGTGCGGGCGGCCAGAAGCACGGTCGCATCCTGCGGCCACGGCACCTCGTGGGCGATGCCGGTCAACCGGCCGTGGTCGATCTGGGCGGCACACGCGGCCACCGTCAGCGGACCGGAGGCGGGTACGTCGAGGCCGGCCCCGGCCGCCAACCACCCGGCGAGCAGGTCGGTTTCGGCCACCGGCGCAGCCACGCTGTGGCGGGCAAGGCCGGCCAGCACGATCGCCGATTCCGCCGGTCCGGCGTCCTGCGCACTGGTCAGCCGACTCAGCCCGGTCTCCTCGAGATGACGCCACAGGTCGCCGTCCAGTGTCTCCGGACGGGTGCGCCGACCCTGCTGTGCGTCGAACGATCTGCGGCCGAGATCGTCGACCAGCCGGCGCAATTCGTCGTTCATCGGGACCCTTTGCTCTTCGCGCAAGCGCTCATCGGGACCCTTTTGCTCTTCGCGCAAGCGCTCATCGGACCCCCAGGCCGCGAGCCACCACACCGCGCAGCACCTCGTTCGTTCCGCCGCGCAAGGTGAACAGCGGCGCGTGCAGCCGCGCCACCGCCAGCAGCTCCCGCAGCCGGACCGCTTCGGGCGCCTCCTCGTCGAGCACCTCCAGCAGATCCGCGACGACCTCGACCGACTCCTGTTCGAAGCGCGTGCCCAGATCCTTCACCAGAGCCGCCCGGGTGTTCGCGTCCCGGCCCGCCGACAATTCCCGGGCGACCGAGATGGACAGTTGGCGCAGCGAGACCACCCGCGCGACGAGGTCGCCGACGTCGGCGGCGGTGCGCTCGTCGACACCCTGGCGACCGAGCGCCGCCACCGCCTCCAGGATCAGCCGCGCCGTCGACAGGAAACGTTCGGGCCCACTGCGTTCGAAGCCGAGTTCCGCCGTCACCTGGTGCCATCCGTCGCCCACCTCGCCGAGCACATCCGCCTCGGGCACGATCACACCGTCGAAGAGGACCTCGTTGAAATGGTGCTCACCGTTCATCAGCGCGATCGGGCTGATCGTCACCCCTGGCGCGTCGGTGCGGACGATGAACTGGCTGAACCCGGCGTGCCGATGGTCCGGATCGACCGGGCTCGTCCGCGCCAGCACTACGACCTGGTGTGCGACATGCGCCCCGCTGGTCCACACCTTCGTACCGTCGAGCCGCCAACCGCCCTCGGCGCGCGACGCCCGGGTGGCCGCGGCGGCCAGATCGGAGCCGGCGCCGTGCTCACTCATCCCGATGGCCGAATACAGCGTGCCCGCGGCGATACGCGGCAGCAGCCGGCGCCGCTGCTCCTCGTTGCCGTACCTCAACAACGCGGGCGCCACCTGACGGTCGGCGATCCAGTGTGCGGCCACCGGTGCGCCGTGGGCGAGCAGTTCCTCGGTGACCACGTAGCGGTGCAGGTGGCCCAGACCCCGGCCGCCGTACTCGACCGGAACGGTCAGCCCGACGAAGCCCGCTGCCGCCAGCCGTGCGCTGAAGTCCGGATCCCACGCCGCCAGCCAGCAGTCGACCGCGGGTTGCCAGCCGAACTCGGCGCGGTCGGCGGCCAGGAAGTCGCGGATGGCGGTGCGCAGCGTCGCCAGGTCGGCGTCGTTGGCGCACAGCGCCTCGAATTCAGCAGGAATCGTCATGTCCCTCCGGTTGGATCCGGACCATACTCGGTGGCTGTGAACGAGCAGGCGACACCCGCACGCAGAGACCGGCTGCGCGAGCTGCTCGACGCCGTCGTGGACGCCGACAACGCGGCCGTCGGCGATATGGCGCGCAGCAGCTTCGCCTCGGAGTTCCACTTCTCCCGAGAGGTGCGCAGGCTGACCGGCGAAGCCCCGGCCGCCCTGCGCCGCCGCATCATCCTCGAACGGGCGGCGTGGCGACTGCGCCGCGGCGACGCCGTCTCCGTGGTCGCAGCGGAGGAGGGGTGGTCGTCACCGGAGGTGTTCTCGCGGGCATTCCGCCGCACCTTCGGTGTGCCGCCGTCGCAGGCCGCCGACGTGGACTTCCGGGTGCCTGCGCCCAACGGGTTGCACTTCCATCCGCCCCAGGCGCTGTGGCTGGACGGCGACGGCGTCGCCGGTACCGATCCGACGGCGTCCGACACCGTCCGGTTGATGGTGGCCCATGACGTCGCCGACACCGCGTACCTGATCGACCGGGCCGCCGGACTCACCGAACACCAATGGCGACAGGAACTCTGGCCGGGACACCTCGTACTGGACTGGGATGGTCCGGAGCCGGGTATCGGTGCGGTGCTGTGCGCAACGGTGTGGACCAAGGACGTCTGGTTGGCCACGATCGAGGGTCGCGACTACCCGGACCGGGTGTGCGCCGCATCGACGACACCCGCCGAACTCGCCGAACGGCACCGCGGGGTCGGACAGCGCTGGACGGCGATGCTCGCCGAGTACTCCGCGGCGGGCCGGATGGGCGACACCGTGATCGACGCACTCTGTGATCCACCGGAATCCTTTCAGCTCAACGGAATCGTGGCGCACGTCCTGACCTATGCCGCCCACCGGCGCCAGCTCGCCCGGTCGATGCTGGCCCGGCTCGGCGTGAACACCCGTCGCGGAGATCCGCTCGAATGGATGAGGGAGAACTGACATGGCATGCGTGTACTACACGGCGTCGAGCCTGGACGGCTACATCGTCGACGACGCGGGCAGCCTGGACTGGCTGATGTCCCGCGACATCGACGAGACCGGGCCGTTCAACTACGACGCGTTCATCGCGAATATCGGTGCGCTGGTGATGGGTTCGGCCACCTATGAGTGGATCGTGGAGCACGAGCGGGCTGCGTGGCCGTACACCCAGCCGAGCTGGGTGATGACCAGCCGGCCGCAGATCATCGCCGACGGCCACCCGGTGCGGACGTTCTCCGGTGACGTGCGCGACCTGTATCCCGAGCTGGTCTCCGCGGCGGCGGGTAAGGACCTGTGGGTGGTCGGCGGCGGCGAGACCGCCGCACAGTTCGTCACCGCGGGACTGATCGACGAGATGGTCGTGACCTACGCGCCGTGCTCGCTCGGTGCGGGGTCGCGGGTGCTGCCGGTTCGTTCGGAGTGGACGCTCGCCGAATCCGCGGTCAACCGCGAGTTCGTCTGTGCCCGATGGATTGCGGCCGACCGGGCGGTCAGTCGCTGACGGTCGGCACGCCGAAGCGGCGGATGAACTCCCGCGATTTGATCAGGAACTCGAGCTGCGCGTCGACCTCACGCAACGGGTCGACGCTGCGGGTCGCGCGGCACAGCACCACGGCTCCCTCCAGGGCCGCGATGCAGGTGATCGAGAGCGACGCCGCCTCGGCAGGCTCGCTGCCGTCGATCTCGAAGGCCCGGGTCAGCGCGTCGCGCCAGTGCTCGAAGATGGCCCCCGCGACGGAGGTCAGCTGCGGTTCGTCCTCGGCGGCACCGATCGCGGCGCCCGCCACCGGGCAGCCCGCGGTGAAATCGCTGTCGGAGAGCAGAGTGGTCCAGAACTCGACGAACCGGTGCACCAGGTGCAGTCCGCCCTTGGCGGCGGCCTGGTCGATGACCGCCGTGATGGACTCGCCCGCATACTTCAGCGCCTCGAAGACGATCTGGTTGCGGCCATCGGGAAAGTGGTGGTAGACGCTGCCGCGGGGTGCGCCGCTGCGCTGGAGGACTTCGTCGATGGTGACACCGGCAGCGCCGCGTTCCCGCAGGACGTCGGCGGCGCTGATCAGCATGTTGGTGCGGGTGGCGCCGCGGAGGGCGCGAGTCTTGGTCATCGGGTCCGGAAGTCAGGCGGCGGTCGGCGGGCGGTGCGGTGTCGGGCGCCACGACAGGGCGCGCGACGAGACGGTGATGCGGCGGCGGCCAGGGACGTAGTGGACGAATCTGCGGCCGGCGATGTTGAGTTCGACCATCCACATGGCGGTCCTCCCGTTCTATGACAGAAAGCATAGAACACGGCAGTCGGGTCCACAAAGCTCGGTATACCGGGCCGGGGATGCGCCGTAACTATGAATATGGTCATAATAGGTGCGGCGCCCGCACCGGCGGCCCCGGAGCGGGCGCCACACCAACGTCGAAAAGGGCCCGCAGGCTCGGAGAACTTCCAGCCTGCGGGCCCTTTTTCGGGTCGACTACTCCGGGGTGTAGCCGAACGGCAGCAGCGTGCTCTTGGCCTGGCAGTACTGCTCGATGCCTTCCGGTCCGTTCTCCCGGCCGATGCCCGAGTTCTTGTAACCGCCGAACGGCGCACCCGGATCGAACGCGTACATGTTCACGGCGTAGGTACCGGTGCGGATCTTGCTCGCGACCTCCAGGGCCCGCTTGTTGTCCGTCGTCCACACGCTGCCGGCCAGTCCGTAGACCGAGTCGTTGGCGATACGGATGGCGTCGTCCTGGGTGTCGTAGGGGATCACCGCCAGGACCGGTCCGAAGATCTCCTCCTGGGCGATCGTCATCGAATTGTCGACGTCGGCGAACACCGTCGGCTGGACGAACCAGCCACCGTCGAGGCCTTCCGGCCGTCCGCCGCCGGTGACCACCCGGGCGCCCTCCTCGGTGCCCTTCTTGATGTAGCTCTCGACGCGCTCCCGCTGCTTCTCCGAGATCAGCGGGCCGATGGCGGCATTCGGATCGTCGGGCAGCCCGACGGGCATGGCGGCGACGAAGTTGCCCAGCTTCTCGACGACCTCGTCGTAGCGCGATCGCGGCGCGAGGATGCGGGTCTGCGCGACGCAGGCCTGCCCGGAGTTCATCACGCCGGAGAACGCCAGCATCGGCAGCGTCGAGTCCAGGTCTGCGTCCTCGAGGACGATCGCCGCCGACTTGCCGCCCAGCTCCAGGGTGCAGGGCTTGAGCTTCTCGGCCGCGAGCTTGCCGATCTCCTTGCCGACCGCCGAGCTGCCGGTGAACGTGTACTTGTCGATGGCGTCGCTGGCGGTCAGGGCGCGCCCGGTCTCCGGACCGCCGGGGACCACGGACAGCACGCCCTCGGGCAGACCGGCCTCGGCGAACATCTGCGCCATCGCGAACACCGACAGCGGCGTCTCGGCGGCGGGCTTGAGCACGACGGTGCAGCCGGCCAGCAGGGCGGGGCCGAGCTTGTTGGCGGCCAGGAAGAACGGCACGTTCCAGGCGGTGATGGCGCCGACCACACCGATCGGCTCGCGGGTGACCAGCGTCTGGCCGTAGATGCCGTCCCGGATCTCGGACCACTGGAACTTGTCGGCGGCGCCGGCGTAGTAGGTGAACGCCGACATCGCGGCGCCGTACTGCATCATGTCGACGATCATCGAGGGCTGGCCGGTCTCCGCGGTGAGCAGGAACTTCAGCTCCTCGCCACGCTCTTCCATGATCTTGACGGCCTTGCCGAGGATCGCGGCGCGCTCGTCGGGTGACATCGTCGGCCACGTGCCCTCGTCGAACGCCGTGCGCGCTGCAGCGCATGCGGCGTCGACATCCGCCGCCGCAGCGAGCGGAACCTGGCCCACCTTCTCGCCGGTGGCGGGGGAGAACACCTCGATGACCTCGGAGGTGGACGGCTCCACCCACCGGCCGCCGATGAACAGCTTGTCCCACTCCGTCTTGTGCGACATGTCTTGTGCTGACGTCTCCACAGTCTGTGTCATGGACGTCACACTACCGACTATCCGGCGAAACGAGAACCTGTTGCAGTTCCGGGCTGCAGCACCAGCACCAGATTGCTCACGAGGAACTCGCGCAACCCGGGCACGCGCGTCAGCCACCACGCCCATTGTGGGTGGTAACGCGGGAATGCGGCGATCAGTGCGCCCGTACCCGCGGCCCAGCGCAGGCCGTCGGCGGCCGACACCGCGAACAGTGACGATCCGTAGTCGTTCTTGGGCCGGTGGCCGTGTCTGCGGGTGTAGCGTTCGGCGGCCCTGGTGCCGCCGAGGTAGTGCGACAGCCCCATCTCGTGGCCGCCGAACGGGCCAAGCCAGACGGTGTAGGAGAGCACCGCCAGTCCGCCAGGCCGGGTGACGCGCAGCATCTCCGCGCCCAGCCGCCACGGGTCGGGGACGTGTTCGGCGACGTTGGACGACAGGCAGACGTCGACGCTGTCGTCGGCGAACGGCAGCGCGGTACCCGAGGCGCGGACGTAGCTGCCGGAGCCACCGGTCGCGGCGGGTCCGGCGTGCATCTCCCGCGGGTCGGGTTCGACGCCGAGATAGGTCATGTCGTGCTGGGCGAACGCGGCGGCGAAGTACCCCGGCCCGCCACCGACGTCGAGCACGGTGCGGCCGTCCGGGGTGTCGCCGGTGGCGCCCCGCCACAGGTCGGCGATCATGGCGGCGGTGTCGTCGGCCAGGGCGCCGTAGAAGCGTGCCGGATCACGCTGCTCGTAGCGGAACTCGCTGAGCAGTCGCACCGAGCGTGTCAGGGTCGCGCGGCGGGCGAACGTCTCGGTGGCAGCCACCGGTCGACCCTAACCAGCCGTTAGGCTGGCTGACGATGTTCTCCCGCCCGCCTGAGCGCCCACTGGGTTCGGTGCTGCTGCTGTGCTGGCGCGACACCGGACATCCGCAGGGCGGCGGCAGCGAGATGTATCTGCAGCGCATCGGTGAGCAACTGGCGGCCGCAGGCGTGCAGGTGACGATGCGGACCGCGCGCTATCGCGGATCGGCTCGGCGCGAGACCGTCGACGGGGTGCAGGTGTCGCGTGCCGGTGGCCGGTACACGGTCTATCTGTGGGCGCTGCTGGCGATGGCGCTGGCCCGGGTCGGACTGGGTCCGCTGCGCCGCGTCCGTCCGGACGTGGTCGTCGACACGCAGAACGGCCTGCCGTTCCTGGCCCGCCTGATCTACGGCCGCCGGGTCGCGGTGCTGGTGCACCACTGTCATCGGGAGCAGTGGCCGGTAGCCGGGCCCGTACTGGGACGGATCGGCTGGTTCGTCGAGTCGACGGTGTCACCCCGGGTGCACCGGAGCGCGCAATACGTGACGGTGTCGCTGCCGTCGGTGCGTGACCTGAACGACCTGGGTGTGGACGCCTCGCGTATCGCGGTGGTGCGCAACGGACTCGACGAGGCCCCGGCCCGGACGCTGACGCTGCCGCGGTCGGAGACGCCGCGCATCGCGGTGCTGTCACGGTTGGTGCCGCACAAGCAGATCGAGGACGCGCTCGCCGCGGTCGCCGCGCTGCGGGGCCGGGTGCCCGGGTTGCACCTCGACGTGCTCGGCGGCGGCTGGTGGCAGCCGAACCTGGTGGAGCATGCGGCGAGTCTGGGCATCGGCGATGCGGTGACGTTCCACGGTCATGTCGACGATGACGTCAAGCACGCTGTGCTGCAACGTTCGTGGGTGCATGTGCTGCCGTCCCGCAAGGAGGGCTGGGGGCTGGCGGTCACCGAGGCCGGTCAGCATTGCGTGCCCACGATCGGCTACCGGTCCTCGGGCGGCCTGACCGATTCGATCGTCGACGGGGTGACCGGCCTGCTGGTCGACGATGTCGACGGGCTCGTCGATGCGCTGGACCGGCTGCTCGGCGACCGGGTTCTGCGCGAACAGCTGGGCGCCAAGGCCCAGGCGCGCAGCGGCGAGTTCTCCTGGCGGCAAAGCGGACTGGCGATGCGCCAGGTGTTCGATGCGATGCTCGACGGCCGCTATGTCAGCGGCCTGGTGTGGCCCGCGGCCGAGCCGCGAATCTGAACCCGCCGCGGACCCCGCGGCGGATTCTTGGCAGCAACGTCAGACTCGCCGCCGCGCCAGAACCCAGAAGTAGCGCCGTCCACGCCACGTGCACACCGATCAACAGTCCGCGGTGCGGCGAGCCCGGCGCGTCACCACCCACCCGGTACACCGCGAGGTCATCGTCCCGATAGGCCACGGGCAGATCCAGGGCGCTGCCCCCGGCCTCGACGACCACCCACCCCACGCCGGCAGCGGCCAGTTCCTGCGCGGACGCCCCACCCAGCACGAGGTCCTGAACCGCCCGCGCGCGGCCGCCCTCCCCGGGCACCGTGGTGCCGGCGACGTTGAGGTCTCCGGTGCTGAGCACGTCGGCGCGCAGCCAACGCGGCAGCGGGTCCAGCACCGGCGCCCGGCCCGCCCAGTCGAACTGCCGCATACTGTCCGGCGGCAGCACCGCGACCGGCCGCGGGTCGGCGTTGATGATGGCCGCGGCCGCCGACCAGCCGGCCGGGTAGCGCACCGCCACCACTTTGCCGCCCACGCCGTAGGCCAGATCCGGTAGCACCGCGACCACCAGCGCGCACGCCACCGCGGCGACCGCGCCCGCCGGAACCCGCCCGCGCAGCGCCACGACCACACCCGCAGCCGCGACCGCGTACCCCGGGACCGCCAGCGCCACCCACTTCTGGCCGTCGCGCAGCACCCCGAGCCCGGGCAGCGCGCGCACCGTCGCCTCGACCGCCGCCAGCCCCGGCCCGGTGGCCATCAGCGCCGGAAACAGCACCGCGACGACGGCCAGCACGAGCAGCGGCACCGCCGCCGGGCGGCGCACCGCCACCGTCGCCCCGATCACCACCACCGCCAACAGCGCCGCCGTCGCGGCGACCGCGAACAGCCCCGTCCGCGAACCGGGCACCGCCGCCGCGTTCCAGATGCCGCCCAGGCCGGCCAGGCTGCCCAGCGTCCCCAGGCCCGGCTCGGCCCGCGCCGCGAACGCCGTCACCCCGGAGGCCTGGGACGCGGCCAACGATCCCGACACCGCGGCGGCCACCAGCCACGGCGCCGCCGTCACCGCGAACGCCACCAGCGTCGCGGTCGCCACCTGCCACCGCGGGCGCCCGGGCCCCGGCGCGCAGACACTCACCAGCGCCACGGCGACGGCGAGCAGCGCACCCGTCGGCGTCAGCCCGGCCAGCGCCACCCAGAAGGGCAACGGCCACCAGCCGCCCGATCCGTCACGCAGTCGCAGCACCGACGCCGCCACCCACGGCAGGCAGCCGTAGCCGACCAGCAGGCTCCAGTGCCCCTGCAGCAGCCGCTCGGCGACGTACGGATTCCAGACCGCCACCGTCACCGCCACGCACTGACCGGCCACGCCCGCGTCGGGTAGCGCCGTCGCGGCCAGCCGTGCCGCACCCCAACCCGCCAGCCACAACCCCGCGACGAGCAGCGCCTTGACCACCACCCCGCCGTCGAGCACATGGGAGGCCATCGCGATCGCGAAATCCTGCGGCAGCGCGCGCGGTGCCGCCTCGGACAGGCCGAGCGCCGCGTCGGGCAGATAGGACCGCGGCGTGGACACCGCATCGCGCAGCAGCAGGTAACCGGGTGCCAGCACGGGCGCCGTCACGACCAGCGACAACGCCAGCGCGTAGACCGGCGGGAGGTGGCGGGCGATCAGACCGGTCGGTCGGGCGGTAGATCGGTCGGACGTTGCGCCGGGAGTTTCTCGGTTCTGGCCTCCGCGCCGGGCACCGGTTGGCCGGCATCGTCGCGTTGGAAGAACCCGTGGTCGGCGTCATCGAGTCCGGGGTCGACCAGCGCCGATTCGGCACGCAGGCTGAACGATCCGAGCAGCGCGCCGCCGACCAGGAAGACCAGCCCGACCGCGGTGAACGTGATGGGCAGGATGCGGCCCCACAGTGCGATCCGGTCGCGCTCGCCGCGGGCCGCGGCCACCTGCGATTCGATCGTCTCCTCGTCGTAGGAGATCTGGTAGTCGACGAAGGTCACCTCGGGCCGGAGCGCGTCGCGGGCGTAGTAGTGATACGCGTGCTCGTCGGTCTTGACGATCGTGCCGGACACCGCGTCGACCCAGAAGGTGCGCTGAGCGGCGTAGTAGCGGCTCATCGTGATCGGCTCCTCGGGATCGCCCTCCAGCCCCCACAGCTCGGCCCGGGCCGTCACCTGGCTGTCCGCATCGTCCTCGTAGAGCGACGAGTACTTCACCGGTTCGACGAGCTTGCCCTCGTTGTCGTAGCCGACGTTCTGGGTGAACCGCAGCGTGGTCAACCCGTTGACGTCTTCCTCGCCGTCGTAGTTGGCGTCGTAGGCCTTCTGCGCGATCGGGTCGAACATCGGATAGCTCTTCTTCTCCGTGTCGAACGGGAAGCGGTAGGTGAGCCCCTCGTGCGGAAGCGCGATGTTCGTCGGCGGGTCCTGGTTGTCTATCGCCCGCGGCTTCTGGACCGAACCGCCCGGATTGCTCTCACTCGACACGGCCATGGCCGTCGAGCGGTCCATGGTCACGGTGTCGACCATCGCCAGCAGCAGACCGTTGTCCTGTTGCTTGTCGGTGCGTCGCAGCGTGCTGCCGACCTGCAGGGTGACGACGTCGGCGTTGGCCGGCGATTCGACGCTGACCTGCTGCTGCATGGTCATCGGCACGTCGCGGTCGACCACGAACCGCTCGGCCAGCAGCGAAGAGGGGTCGAACGCGGTCCCGGTTCCCTCACTGACCAGAGTGGCGTCCAGGTCCAGCGGAACCTTCGCGATCTTGCCCTTGGTATAGGTGGACAGCAACAGCGCGGCGATCAGCAGGGCAGCTCCCAGCCCCATGAGTCCGCACGCCGCGATACGCAGCGCAACTGCGCGGTTCAAACCGTGCTCCCTTCGGCCCGGGTACACCCCAGAACTGCACCGCCACCTGCCCCGACCCGGGAGTGGAGGCAAAAACCGGTTCGACCCTAACAGCACACATTAAGGCGCGACTTACTGCGAGTCTGGTGGCGAGCCGAACGCGGTCGGCGGCGCTGGCACACTGGCTCAGGTGACGACGGCCGAGCAGATCGGGGGCACCAGGAGTTTCCTGCCCGCGGTGGAGGGGATGCGCGCCTGCGCGGCCATCGGCGTCGTCGTCACCCACGTCGCGTTCCAGACCGGCCACACCGAAGGTGTCGACGGGCGGTTCTTCGGCCGCTTCGATCTCGCGGTCGCGGTGTTCTTCGCGCTGTCGGGTTTCCTGCTGTGGCGCGGCCACGCGGCCGCCGCCCGCGGGCTGCGCCGGGTTCCGCCCACCGGACACTATCTGCGCTCGCGCCTGGTGCGCATCCTGCCGGGCTATCTGGTGGCGGTCGTGGTGATCATGTCGCTGCTGCCCGATCGGGTGCCCGATCCGACGGTGTGGCTGGCCAACCTCACGCTGACCCAGATCTACGTGCCGCTGACGCTCACCGCGGGGCTGACCCAGATGTGGAGCCTGTCGGTCGAGGTCAGCTTCTACCTGGCGCTGCCCGTGCTGGCGCTGCTGGTGCGCCGGGTCCCCGTCGCGGCGCGGATGCCGGTGATCGCGATCGCCGCGGTCGCCAGCCTGTTCTGGGTGTACATCCCGTTCGACGGCGCGTCCGGCCACAATCTGTGGAACTGGCCGCCCGCCTTCTTCTCCTGGTTCGCCGCGGGCATGCTGCTGGCCGAACTGACGGTCGAACCCGTCGGCTGGGTGCACCGGATGGCGCGGCGGCGCTGGCTGATGGCGGCGTTCGCGGTGGCGGCGTTCGCGATCGCGGCCTCACCGCTGGCCGGGCGCGAGGGTCTGCAGCCCGGCACCATCGGCCAGGTCACGCTCAAGACGGCGATGGGGGCGATCCTGGCGGCCGCGCTGCTGGCGCCGCTGGTGCTCGACCGGCCGGACACCCCGCACCGCATCCTGGGCAGCCGGGTCATGGTGACGCTGGGCCGCTGGTCCTACGGGCTGTTCATCTGGCATCTCGCCGCGTTGGCGATGGTGTTCCCGCTGATCGGTGCGTTCGCGTTCAGTGGTCACATGCTGGCGGTGCTGCCGCTGACGCTGGTCTTCGGCTTCGCGATCGCCGCGGTCAGTTATGCCCTGGTGGAGAGCCCGTGCCGAGAGGCGTTGCGCCGGTGGGAGTTGCAGGCGGGCGGATCGGGTGCGACCCCGGCCCGGCACGCCCCGCCGCTGGACAGTGCGGTCACCGACGCGGCAGAGCCGATTTCGCACTGATCCGCGTCATCGCCCACCCTGCCGGGTATGTGATGCAGGATTCGGGCGGGAGGTCCTGAGGGATGGTGACAGCGCGGGCGGGACGTGCGCCGGTGTCGGCCTGGGCGCCGTTCGCCTCACCGGTCTTCCGCGCCCTGTGGCTGGCGCAGTTCGTGTCGAACCTCGGCACCTGGATGCAAACCGTCGGCGCACAGTGGATGCTCGTCGGGGACCCGCGCGCCGACGTCTTGGTGCCGCTGGTGCAGACCGCGACGACGCTGCCGGTGATGCTGCTGGCGCTGCCGTCTGGCGTACTCGCCGACCTGGTCGACCGGCGGCGGCTGCTGATCGCCGCCCAGGGCGCGACGGCCTCGGGTGTCGCACTGCTCGCCGCGCTCACCGGCACCGGCCTGGCCACTCCGTCGGTGCTGCTCCTGCTGCTGTTCCTGATCGGCTGCGGTCAGGCGCTCACCGCGCCGGCGTGGCAGGCCATCCAACCCGAACTCGTTCCGCGCGAGCAGATTCCGGCGGCCGCGGGACTGACCAGCATGAGCATCAACGGGGCCAGGTCGATCGGCCCCGCGATCGCAGGCGTATTGGTGTCCCTGTCGGGTCCCACACTGGTGTTCGCGCTCAACGCGGTGTCGTTCGTCGGCATCGTCGCGGTGCTGATGACGTGGCGTAGACCGTCGTCCGAACAGCAGATGCCCTCCGAGCGACCGCTCGCGGCGCTCAACGCCGGCGGCCGTTACATCCGCAGCTCACCGGTCATCCGCCGGATCCTGCTGCGGGCGGTGCTGTTCATCGCGCCCGGCAGCGCGCTGTGGGGTCTGCTCCCCGTCATCGCCAACAGGCAACTGAACCTGTCGTCGTCCGGATACGGGTTGATGCTCGCGGCGCTCGGGGTCGGGGCCGTGTCGGGTGCGGTGGTGCTTTCGCGGCTGCAGGCGGTGTTCGGGCAGAACGCGTTGCTGACCGCTGCGGCCGTGGGATTCGCCGGCGCGACGGCGGTGCTGGCGACCGTGCCCGTGTTCGCCGTGGTGCTGGTGGCTCTGGTGATCGGCGGGGTGTCGTGGCTGACCGCGCTGTCGACGCTGAATTCCTCGATGCAGCTCAGTCTTCCGGCGTGGGTGCGGGCGCGTGGGCTGTCGGTCTACCAGCTGGTCTTCATGGGTGGTCAGGCCATCGGGTCACTGGTGTGGGGGGTGGTGGCCGGTGCCACGACCGCAGTGACGGCGCTGCTCGTCAGCGCCGCGATGCTGCTGCTGTGCGCGGTGTCGGTGCTGTGGTGGCCGCTGCACCCCCGTACCGGCGACCTCGACGTCACGCCGTCGGCGCACTGGCCGGAGCCCGCCCTGGTCTTCGAACCGGCGCCACCGGACGGCCCCGTCGTGGTGCTCAAGTCGTATTGCGTTGCGCCGGAGGACGAAGCGGGGTTCCTCGCGGCGATGCAGCGGGTCGGCCGGTCCCGGCAGCGCACCGGTGCGTCGCAGTGGCAGCTGTTCCGCAGCGGTGAGGAGGCCGGCACCTTCGTCGAGGCGTTCGTCGTGCGGTCCTGGGACGAACACCTGCGCCAGCACGTCACCCGGCAGACGGGTCAGGATCTGATCGCCGAGCAGGAGGTGGAGAAGTTCGTGCAGGGTGAGCCGACGCTGCGTCATCTGATCGCGGTTCATCCGGACCGCTGACCGGCGAGCCGAGCGCGACGGACGCGGCGAGGGTCGCGACCGAGATCAGCGCCAGCAGTTGCACTCCGGCCGAGTGGCCGACGTATCCGTCCACCGACCGCCACGGATGCTGAGCCAGCGCGGCGCCGGCGAGGATCAGTCCGCCCGCGGTGAGGCCGACCGTCACGCGGTCCCGCAGCGGCCGGCGGTGGCGCAGCAGGTACTGGACGCCGAGGGCGATGCCCACCACCGCCGCGCCTGCCGGCCCGGAGATCACCGCGCCGAGCGCCACCGCAGCCGCGCCGGCGACCAGTGGCCCGGGTGACCAGGTGCGTGCCGGCGGGTCGGTGGGCCGCCGGCGGGCGGGCAGCCACGCCAGCAGCGCGAGCAGCGGCAGCAGGGAAAGCCCGACGATGAGCCCGGCGCGGTAGAGCGTGTTGGAGGCGAACGACAGGGTGACGGTGCCGGACGTCGCGGCGGGCAACACCCAGCCCTGCTGCCAGCCGTTGACCACGATCGGGGTGAGCTCGTCACCGTCGGCGCTGCGGGCATGCCAGCCCGGGTTGATGCTTTCGGGCACCACCAGCACCCGGTCGCGCTGCGCACCGGAGACCGTCACCTCGCGGCGATCGGGACCCCACGCCCCCGTGTCGGCCGGCGTCGTTGCGGCAGGGCGGATCTGCCGGGCCAGTGGTCCGGACAGCTGGACGCCGTCCACGACGAACGCGGTGCCCGGGCTGACGAGCAACTCCTGCTCTCCTGCGGGTAGCTCGATCGGCTCGGTCCGGCATGGTCGCGCGGACACCGGCGCCCCGTCGAGCAGATCGCCGACGGTGGTGGTGACCGTGGTGGGCACGAACTGTCCGGCGACGCCGATGATGGGGCCCTGTCCGCACGGCAGCGACACCGTCCGCGCACGGTTGGCTGCGGCGTCGGCGGCGCCGATCGGCCTGCCGCCGCTGTCGAGGGCGACGACCTCGGCCAGGCCAGGCGGTTTGAGCTGGTCGAACCCGAGCGCGGTGCGGTCGATGATGTCCTTCCAGTCGAGCAGCGACACCTTGATCTCCGACGTGCGGTGCGGGGCCAGCGCGATGGTCTGCGACTTCGCGGCGGGCGGGAGCTCGTGCACCTGCGGACCGTTGCCCAGGTCGACGGCGACCAGCGTGGGATGCGCGGGGGGCTGGGTGCGGCTCGGGGTCACCCGCACGGCGGAGACCTCGGTTTCGTTGGGCAGCGCCAGCGTCAGCGTCGGCGGACTGCGATGCTGCACCACGCGCTGGGGCGCCGTCCACGCGGTGTCGGGGTCGCCGTCGGCGGCGGCGTACGCCGATCCGAGGACGTCGATCACTTCGGAGTCACCGGTCGCCCGGGTCGCGCCGGGTTCGGCGATGAGCTCGGCAAGATTCGGCCCCTGCCTGGCCCGCAGCCACACCGTCGGGGTGACCGGCATCGCGGCGGGCACCGACAGGGTGCGGCTCAGGTTGACCGGCTCCTCGGGCGAGAGCGCCATCGTCGCAGCGCATTTGACGCCTTCGGGGCTGTCCACGCAGCCCGGCCTGCCGAGTAGCTCGGAGCCCAGATCCCATTGCGCCACCGCAGAATCCGCAGGCGGGCCCGGGACCGCCACGGTGTGGCGCAGCTGGATCGGGGTGGCGAAACCCTGTGCGTCGTACTGCGTGACCGACAGGTCGGTGATGCCGAACTGCACGCCGCCCGAACCGTCGTCGGTGCCCGTGGCGGTGAGCCGCACCCACGGCGTCTCCCCGTAGGGCAGGGCGACGGTCAACGGTTTGCCCGGCTCGTCGAAGCGCAAGGTGCTGGTGCCGTTGACGGTGGCCACCTCGATCCGGCGGACCTGCGCGCCGATGGCCGTGGCGCTCGGCGTGACGGTGAGCGCGGCGTTGGTGACCGGTTTGTCGAAGTCGATCTGCAGCCACTGGCCCAGCGCGGCCTGCAGCGAATTGGACACCCAGCTCGTCGAGGAGTCCGAGTCGATGACGGCCGCCGGGCCCGTCGCCGGCGCCACATTGGGCAGTGCGGTCGAGTCCGCCGCCGAACTCGACACCGACAGCCGGCCACCGTTCCATCGCCCGTACACCGGTTCGGTACCCGCGGCCGGGTAGTCGAGCACCCGGTTGAACGTGTGTCGCGGATCATCGGGGGTGCGGATGGCCGACGAGTGGTCGTCGACGCGGCCGTAATCGGTCTCCCGGGCGGTCGGCGTATCGGTCACGGTGACCACCGGCACCGGCAGGCCGGCGCGCTGCGCGTCGGCGGTCAGCAGCATCGGCCCCAGCGGCGGTTGCCCCAGCAGCCGGCGCCGCTCGTCGATACGCAACAGCGCTTCCGGGGCGCCGTCGACGCGGGCCATGGCGTCTGCGTCGACCAGATACGGCGCCGACGGGTTGTGCTGCGCCGCAACACGATAGATCTCCACCGGCGGATAGTCGGGCCGCAGTCCGCTGTCGGTGACGAAGCCCTCGAGCGTGCCGGGTCCGACGGGTTCGCCGAACTGCGCGACCTTGGTCAACCCGGGGGAGCCGTCCACCGCGCGGTGCACCAGGATCGGCCGGGCCGACCGCGACGACTCCGGGTCGAGATCATTGCGGACCACCACGTAGGCGATGCCCTGGCGGGCCAGCGTGTCGGCCAGTCCCGCAGAAGGCCGCCCGGCAGCCAGCAGCCGCTGCACCGAGTCGAGCGCGCGGATGGTCTCCGGCGGCGTGAGCGGGATGGAGTCGCGCACGCCCCACGGGCTGTCGCCGAGGACCTGCAGCGGCTCGTCGTGGCTGCTGCCCCAGATCTGCGTGGCGAACGGGGCGCCCGGTACCACCAGCACGCGGCCTGCGGTCGGGTCGCCGGTGTTGTTGTCGTCCAGCCACTGGGCGGCCTCGTGCCAGTAGGACGGGATCGCGCTGAACGCGCCGGGCGGCGTGAGCCTGCCCGTCCAGGCCAGGGAGGTGCCCGCGGCCAGCGCGGTCAGCACCACGATGCCCACGGCCACACGCCGGTCGCGCTCCGGATGGGCGAGCGCGCCGAGCCACACCGGCCTGGGCACGCTGCCGGGCAGCGGGACACGGCTGAGTAGGTGGATCAGACCCAGGGCCAGCGGCAGGCGCAGCACCGGATCGAGCTTCTGCAGATTGCGTAACGGGGTGCCGTCGGCGTCGAGGAAGGCCTGAACCTGTGCGGCCACCGGCGAACCCAGGCCGCCGGAGTAGCCGACCGCCAGCAGCGCCACACCGACGAGCAGGATCACCGTCAGTCGGCCCCGGGCGGGCATGGTCCGCAGCGCGAGCCCCGCCAGCCCCGCCGCCGCGACCAGCACCGTGGCGAGTACCGCGACCGATCCGGTCACCAGCGACGAGCCCGCTGTGGCGGTGGGCGCCACGAACGGCGTCCAGCTGCCGGTGCCGCGCAGCATCTCGGTCAGCGACATCCATTGCGTCGTGACCCCCGACGATTCGATGAAGTCGAGGAACGGCGGGCTGATGCGGCCGAGCAGCACCAGCGGCACCACCCACCACAGCACCGCCAGCGTCGCGCAGCCGATCCACCACGCGGTGAACTTCAGCCACAGCCGCCCTGGCCGGTGACACGCCCACCAAAGCACCGCGGCCAAACACCCGGTCAGCGTCGCCACCGCATTGACCGCACCCATCAACGCGATCGCCCCCGCCGAGCGCGCCGCGAGCAGTCGCACCGACCCCGCCCCGCGCAGCGCGAGGATGACCGGCAGCAGCACCCACGGCGCCAGCATCATCGGCAGGGTCTCCGACGACAGGGCGCCCAGCGTGGTCAGGACGCGAGGGGACAGCGCGAACGCGACGGCGCCGACGACCCGGGAGGACGTCGTGCCGATGCCGAGCGCCTCGGCGACCCGCAGCACTCCCCAGAACCCGACGACGAGCAACAGCGCCCACCACAGCCGCTGCGTCACCCATCCCGGTACCCCGAGCAGGTCACCGGCCAGGAAGAACGTGCCGTGCGGGAAGAGGTATCCGTATGCCTGGTTCTGGGCCTGGCCGAACGGCAGGTCGCTGTTCCACAGATTGGCGGCACGCGCGAGGAAGCGCAGCGGGTTCGCCGTGAGGTCGAGCTTGGTGTCGGGTGAGATCTGTCCGGGTGACTGGGCGAACGTCAGGAGCAGTGCCGCCGCGGCGGCCACCCACAGCCAGCGCCGCGACAGCGGCGGGGCGGGCGAACTAACCCCTGTCGCCGTACTCGACCCGGTTCAGCACCGAGGACGCCGGATCGCCCGCCTGCAGCGGAGGCTTCGTGTCCTGCTGCACCATCAGCGTCACCCCGAACACGGCCGCCGCGCCCAGCAGCAGGCCGACGACGATGCTGGCCGCGGAGGGGACGATGAACCGTTCCATGGCGCCAAAACTAGCACGGGGCACGTCAGCGGCCCGGTGGCACGATCAGCACCGGCCGGTGCCCGCGGCGCAAGACGTTGTCGGCGACGCTGGACTGCATCAGCGAGCGCAGACCGGTGGTTCCGCGGGTTCCGGTCACGATCAGCGCGGCGTCCAGGTCGTCGGCGGCCTCGATGATCGTGGCCCACACGGTGCCGTTGACGGCGGCGCAGAGCGGGTCGGCGGTGAGGCCGGCCTGGTGCGCGAGTGCGACGCCCTCGGCGTTGGTGCGCTGGGCGTCGGCGTAGGCCATGTCGACGTCGTCGTCGTCATCGCGGTCCGGCGGGCCGTCGAGGTCGAGTGCCGCCGGCGCCGGGCCGCGGGGCACCGGCGACCACACGGTGAGCACGACGGCGCGGTGAAAGGCGAGCAGGCGGCCGGCATAGTGCACGGCGCGGCGGGCATTGCCGGTGCCGTCGTAGGCGATGACCATCGTCTCGGTGGGTGATGCCCGACCGGCCCGATCGGGCGCCATCGCCGCTCCTTTCGTCCGGTTCCTCCACCCTATGGGATGTCCGTTGTCGGCCCGGGGCGTCGATGACGACGGCCGGAGCGGTTAGTGTCGGGGTTCATGCGATGGACCCGTGGACTCTGTGCACTGGCGGCGACGTCCGGATTGCTGGTCGCCTGCGCTCCCGCCGCCGAGGAACCCCAGCCGGTGGTGACGCCGGTGAACACCGCGATGGCCCAGCCCGGTGGCCTGCCCAACGCGCCGGCACCGCTGGCGCCCGGGGCGCCCGCCTGTGGTGACGGTGCGGCGATCCTGGCCGGGATGTCGACACGCGACAAACTCGCGCAGCTGCTGATGGTCGGTGTCACCGACGCCGCCGACGCGCGCGCGGTGGCCGACGCCCATCACGTCGGCGGCATCATGATCGCCAGCTGGACCGACAAATCGATGCTCTCGGACGGGTCGCTCGCCGAGATCGCCTCCTCGGCCACCCCGCTGCCGCTCGCGGTCAGCGTGGACGAGGAGGGTGGCCGGGTCTCGCGGCTGTCCGGCCTGATCGGCGCCCAGCCGCCGGCGCGGACGCTGGCGACCGGTTCGACCCCCGAGCAGGTCTACGGCATCGCCCGTGAACGCGGCCAGGCCATGCGGCGGCTCGGCATCACGATCGACTTCGCTCCCGTCGTCGACGTCACCGCCGCCGACGCCGACGATGTCATCGGCGACCGGGCCTTCGGATCCGACCCGATGACGGTCACCGACTACGCCGGTGCCTACGCCCGCGGGCTGCGCGATGCGGGTGTGCTGCCGGTGCTCAAGCACTTCCCCGGCCACGGCAGCACCTCCGGCGACTCGCACGCCCAGGGCGTCGTGACGCCGCCGCTGGCCGAACTGCAGGAGCGCGACCTGGTCCCGTACCGCACGCTGACCACCCAGGCGCCCGTCGGGGTGATGGTCGGGCACATGCAGGTGCCCGGTCTGACCGGAAGCGACCCGGCCAGCCTGAGTCCGGCGGCGTACGGGCTGCTGCGGTCCGGCGACTACGGCGGCCCGGCGTTCAACGGCCCGGTCTTCACCGACGACATCTCGAGTATGCGGGCCATCACCGATCGCTACGGCGTGCCCGACGCGGCGCTGCGCGCGCTGCAGGCCGGTGCCGACGCCGCGCTGTGGGTGTCGACGGCCGAGGTGCCCGCGGTCCTCGACCGGCTGGAGAAGGCGCTGGCCGCCGGTGAGCTCACCCAGTCGCGGGTGGATCAGTCCGTGCTGCGGATGGCTGCGGTCAAGGGGCCCAGCCCCCGCTGCGGCGGCTGACCTCAGCGCACCACCGTCACCCGCTCCAGGGTGGGATCGGCTGCGCTGATCGGGGTGCCGGCCCGGCGCACCTGCTGCAGCGCGTCGATCATGTCCGCGCTGAGCCGTTCCCCGGGCATCACCAGCGGGATGCCCGGCGGATAGGGCGTGATCGGTTCGGCCGCGACGCGGCCGGCGGCCGCGGTCAGTGCGACGGTGTCCTCGCCGGCGAAGAACGCCTCCCGCGGCGTCAGCACCGTCTCCGGGCGCACCTGCAGCACGGCGGCGACTCCCTCGGCGGCGTCGGTGTCGCGCAGGCCGAAGTGGCGGGCGACCTCGGCGCAGCCGTCGACCAGACGGTCGCAGTCGGCGTCGGTGTTGCCGATGGTCAGGATGCACAGGATGTGTCCGGCTCCGCTGAGTTCGGGCTGCACCCCGTGCACCCGGTTCAGCCGGGCCAGGATCTGCGACGCGTCGGCCGCCAGACCGCTGGTGCCGATCAGCAGCTTGGTCTCGTCACGTTCGCACAGCCCGGAGCCGGGGCCGGTGAGCTGCTCGTCCCCCAGCACCCGCAGGCCCGGGATCGCCGCCAGCCGTTCGGCGGTGCGCCGCGCCCGCCGCAGTGTCCCGTCGAGGAGTTGCCGTCCCTGCGCCGCCATCTGGCGGCGGGCCAGGTCGACCGACGCCATGATCGCGAAGTGCGGGCTGGTGGTCTGGACCAACTGCAGGGCGCGGCGCACGGTTCCCACGTCCAGGGCCTCGGGGTCGACGTGCAGCACGGCGGCCTGGCTCAGGCCGGACAGGATCTTGTGCACCGACTGCACGGTCGCCGCGGCACCCGCGGATTCGGCGGCGGTCGGCAGGTCGGGGTGGAAGGCGAAGTGCGGTGAGTGGGCGCCGTCGACGAGCAGTCGGACCCCGTGTCGGTGGCACAGCGCCGCCAGCGCGGTGACGTCGGCGGTGGTGCCGAAGTAGGTGGGGTGCAGGATCCACAGGGCGGCGGCCGGCTGGTTCTGGTCGGTGGCCAGCGCCGCATCGACGGTGTCGACGCTGAGGCCGTGCGCGACACCGAAGCCGGGATCCCACTGCGGGGCCAGCCAGACCGGGTGGGCGCCGGACTGCACGAGCCCGGCGAGCACCGACTTATGGGCGTTGCGCTGCACCAGCACCCGGTCGCCGGGCCGCAGCGCCGACAGGGCCACGGCGATGTTGCCACCGGTCGAGCCCTGCACCAGCATGAAGCTCGCACCGACTCCCCACGCGTCGGCGATCAGCGACTCGGCCTGCAGGATCGGGCCGGTGGGGCAGTGCAGGGTGTCGAGGTCGGGCAGATTGTTCAGGTCGACGGCGGCGATGTGGTCGCGCAGCCACGGGTCCAGCGTCCGTCCGCCCTTGTGTCCGGGGCTGTAGAACGGCGCCTGGTCGCGCTCGACGAAGCGTCGCAGGGCGTCGGCCAGTGGGGCACCGGACTGCCCGGCGGCCTCAAAGTCCATAGACCCGTTCGGCGTTGTGTACGCCGATCATGTCCACGATGCGGATCGCGTCGGCCTCGGCGCAGTCGCCGGTGCGGATCCAGTCGCCCAGCACCAGACCCATGGCGCGCCGCCACAGCACCGAACCGAGAAGGTGCAGCTCCGGTGGACCGAACGCGTCGGACGAGTAGAGCTGTTTGGCGAACGGCGCGGTGTCGAGCGCTTCGGCGACCAGCTGGGTGGACCGCACGCCCAGATAGTTGATGCCCAGTCCCACATCGAAATTCACGTGGTCGAAGGCTTGGGCCAGATAGCCCGCCTGGCGGTGGAACGGATAGCAGTGCAGCAGCAGCACGCCGACGGGGGCCATCGTGCGCAGCAGCGGCAGCAGCAACAGCGGGTCGGTGCGGTGCAGGTCCAGATCCCGGTCGCCGAAGCCCACGTGCACCTGGATCGGCAGTCCGCGTTCGGCGGCTTCGTGCACCCCGAAGGCGATCAGCACCGCACTCTCGACGCGCAGGGCGCCGCCGCGGGCGAGGAGCGCGCCGGCCTGCTCGATCACGGCGTCGTCCGGTGGGCGCGACCAGTCGACGTCGAAACCGGTGCGGTAGGCCGCGATCGTCTTCACCCCCACGGTGGCGGGATCGGCCGCCGCGGCGTCGAGAGCGGCGCGGAACGCGGCCGGAAAATCCTGCGGTGCGGTGCCGCCTTCGAGGAGATCTTCGGCCAGCCGTTCCAGCCGCAGGATCTCCGAGGACGGGACGTCGCTGAGGGCGGTGAGCTGCCCGGGCGTGGTGATCAGGTCGCCCTTGAATCCGGTGTCGATGACCCAGCGCGCCACCCCGGCTGCCGTGAGGAACCGCCTGGACAGTTCGTCGGGGTCGAGTTCGGCTCGGCGCGACCAGTATTCGTCGCCCGACGCGAGCGGTTCGAGATCCAGCACCGGCGCGCACCAGCGACGGATGGCCAGACCGAGCGGCGAGTCGAACTGCGTCATGAAGGCGGGTACCGGATCGGTCGAACCCTCGTTGATGGCGGCCTCGAAACCGGCGCGGTCGACGACCTGGTTGAAGGCGCCGTGCACGTGGTGGTCGACGAGGTCGACGCTGCTCAGGTGAGCGGCCAGTCCGGCCGGCACGGTGTCCCGAACTCCGGCGAACACATCGGTGGGTTCACCAACCGGCATATTTCGCGACCTCCTCGTCGTCGACCCTGCCCGCGGCCGCGTCGGCGATCGCGGCACCGAGGATCTCGGCCGCCCGCGCGGCCTCCGTCTCGGTGAGCACCAGCGGCGGGGTGACCTCCAGGACGTTGCCGCCAACGTAGTAGACGACGGCGCCGAGTTCCCACGCGCGGTACACGACCTGGGCCGCCAGCCGGGGATCGCGGCCTCCGGTGGCCGGGTCGACGAGCTCGACCCCGATGGCCAGGCCGCGGCCCCGGACGTCGCCGATGCGGTCGCCGCCGGGCGCGCCGGCCAGTGCACGCAGCGACTCTTGCAGCAGCGCACCGATTTTCGCGGCACGCTCGGGCAGCTCGTCGTCGACGATGGTCTTCAGGACAGCCCGGCCCGCGGCGGTGCAGACCGGGTTGCCCGCGGTGGTGAGCAGTGCCGACGCCGGCGGGGCGTCGAGGATCTCGGCCGGGCCCACGGCCGCCGACAGCGGAAGGCCACCGCCGAGCACCTTGCCGAAGGTGACGATCTCGGGGACCACACCGTCGTGGGTGAACGCGTGCAGGGTGCCGGGCCGTCCCAGCCCCATCTTCACCTCGTCGCAGATCATCGGTACGCCGCGGGCGCGGCACAGCTCGTGCAGCCGGGCCAGGAACCCGTCGGGCGGCACCACCAGTCCGCCGTCGGACAGGATCGGCTCGACGATGAAGCACGCGACGGAGCCGCCGGCGAGGTGTTCGCCGGCCATCCGCAGACAGTCGGCGACGTCCTCGTCGACATCGGATCCGTTGGGCCGGAACGGATTCGGATACGGCAGGAACACGGTGTCCGGGTCGGCCGGGCCGCCCGCGTCGACGTGCACCCCGGACACGCCCATGGCCACCCCGACACCGCCGTGATAGCTGTGCTCGAAGGCCAGCACCGTGCGCCGGCCACTGGCATGCCGGCACGCGCGCAGGGCGACGTCGTTGGCGTCGGATCCCGCATGCCCGAGATAGACCCGTCGCTCACCGGATCCGGGCACCAGCGCCAGCAGGTCCTCTGCCAGCCCCACCGAATCCGGGTGCACCGCGGACAGTCCGCCCGAACCCGGCGCGCTGCGCACCGCCCGGCTGACCGCTTCCACGATGGCCGGGTGACCGTGCCCAAGGCCGGACGCCGTCCAGGTGGCGGACAGGTCGAGCAGGTCCCGGCCGTCGGGCGTCCGCAGTGTCGACCCGCTGCCCGAGACCACCTCCAGCGGGAAGAACCGCAGTTTCTCGATACCGGCGATGACGGCGTCGTCGCGCTGGTAGAGCGTGGTCACTGCACCGGCGGGGTCAGCTCGAGTTCGCGGGTGAGCGATTCGCCGACCCGCTTGGCGATACCCGATGCGGCGAGCGCGATGATCAAACCGACTGCGCACCAGTACAGCCCGAGCAGCGGGGCGGCCGACCACGTCTCGGCGTCCTTGACGTTGAACCACAGCACGACCGCGATGACCACCGCGCCCAGCAGCGGGAGCGCCAGGCCGAGGACCTTGCCCTTGCCGCCGTGCACGCCGTGGAATCTCGGCGCGCTGACGAACCACGCGGCGGCGATCTCGACCAGCAGATAGCAGACCATCAGGCACACCGAACCCGCGACGGCGAACAGGAAGTAGGTGTCGATCGCGTCGTTGCCGGTACCCATGTCGGGCCAGCCGATGGCGCCGCAGATCAGGTCCACCACCAGCGCGACGCAGACCACCAGCCAGGTCGCGCGGCGCGGACCGCCGGTGCCCGGGTGGATGTGGGCCAGCGCCCGCGGACCGAAGCCGTCACGCCCGAAGGCGTACAGCATCCGGCCGGAGGTCGCCGACGTGGCGAGGTGGCAGCCGAACGCGGCCACCGTCGCGGTGAAGATGATCAGCAGGCTGAACCACTGCCCGACGTACGTGCTGCCCAGATCGCCCAGGGTGTTGCCCGAACCCTGGAACGCGGCCAGTCCAGCCTCGTCGGTGCCGAATCCGATCACCTGGGCGAACATCACGACGACGAACAGCACACCGGTCAGCAGCAGCGTGCCGCCCAGGGCGCGCGGGATGTTGCGGCCCGGGTTGTCGGTCTCCTCACCCATCGACGCGCACGCCTCGAAGCCGGCCCAGGACAGGAACGCCGCCACCACACCGCTGATGACCGCCGAGGTGGACACCCCCTCGAAGGTGAAGACGCTGAAGTCCACGCCGGTGGTGGGGGCGCCGCCCTTGGCGAAGATCACCACGACCAGCGCGACCATGGCCAGGATGCCGATGCCCTCGATGCCCAGCAGGATCTTGGCGAGCAGCCGGATGTCGCGGCCCGCCAACAGGAACGAGATCACCGCGCCCACCACGACGACCAGCAGCCACGGCGCTTGATACGGGGTGTCGGTGTCGGGTTGCAGCTGCGCGATGAACGCGTTGGTGAACGCGGCGGTCAGCGCCAATGTGCCGATCGAGAAGCCGACGTAGGCGCCGAGCATCGCGAAGCCGGAGAAGAAGCCGGCCCGCGGTCCGATGGTGCCGCCGACCAGCCCGTAGGCCGACCCGGCGTGGTTGAGGTGGCGGGTGAGCCGCACGAAGCTGTAGCCCACCAGGGAGACGCCGATCAGCCCGATCAGGAAGACCAGCGGGATGGCCTTGCCGACCGTGCCGATGAGGCCCTGACCGTTGCCCGACATGGCCAGGGTGGGTCCGACGAGGGCCACGGACATGGCCAGCGCGACCCAGAACGGCAGCCGACGGTGCGGTAGTCGATCGGTTCCCTGTGCCGGGGTGGCCGACATGTCGGTGCTCATCGCCTGTCTCCTCTCGAGCGCGGATCAGCAGCTCCAGGCCAGCCGCAGGGCCTGGGTGGTCTCGGCGACCGGGCGGTCGCCGTAGGTGGTGAGTTCGTGCCGGCGTACCGCGGCGAGCGCCTCGATGACCGGTGTGCTGAGCAGTTCGGCGGCCACGGCGGAATCCTCGAGCGCCTCGATCGCGGCCTGCTGTCCGGTGGGCAGCGGCGGCGGCGTAGCACCGGACCGGCTGGGATCCTCGGGAACCTCCGCCGGCAGCGGCAACCGGCGGTCGATCCCGCGCAGTGCGCTGCCCAGGAAGGCGGCGGCCGCCAGATACGGGTTGGCGCTGGGGTCGACGAGCTTGAGTTCGGCGTTGGCGCCGTGGGGGTTTCCGGGTGTGGCGGCGATGAAGCGCACGGCAGCCTCCCGGTTCTCCAGGCCCCAGCACGCTGCCGCGCCCGCCCAGTTGCCGGGTTTGAGCCGCTGGGCTGACAGCACCGACCCCGCGTACACGCCGATCAGCTCCGGCAGGGCGTCGAGCACCCCGGCGATCGCGGCGGCGCCGTCGCCTCGGATGCCGTAGGGTCCGTCGCCGCCGGAGAACAGCGGACCGTCGGCGTCGGCCAGCGAGAGGTGCAGGTGGGCGCCGTTTCCCGCCCCGCCGGGGAACGGCACCGGGGAGAACGAGATCTTCAGGCCGTGCCGCGCCGCCGCGCGTCCGATGACGATGCGGGCCAGGATGATCGCGTCGGCGGTCTCGACCGCACCCGCCGGGGCCAGCGACATCTCCAGCTGGTCGTGGCCATATTCGGTGTGCAGCTGTTCGACGGCCAGCCCGGCGCGCTGGGCGGCGGTCATCAGGTCGACCAGGAACGCCGATCGGTCGAGCGAGGTGCGGATGCCGTACGGCGACCAGGGTTCGGTCGTGGCGGGTCCGGCGTCGGTTGCGAGCATGGTGCATTCGAGTTCGCCGCCGACGCGCACCTGCAGCCCGCGCTCGGCGGCCAGGCGCTCGGTGCGCGCGAGCAGCGATCGGGTGCACAGCGCCGCCGGCGAGCCGTACTGATCGTGCAGGTCGCCGGGCGCCCACGCCACGCCGTCCTCGATGATCCGGAGCCGGTCGCCGGCGATGCGGATCCGCAGATCGCCGGCCACCCCGATGTCGGGGGTGAACGCGATACCGCTGTCGACGCAGAACACGCTCCAGGACGGCGAGACCCCCATCCCGGCCCGCTCGAACGCGTCGAGGCGGTGCACCGGAACGTATTTCGCGCGGGTGACGCCGGCCAGGTCGGTGATCGACCCGGCGATCAGAGCGACGCCCTGCGCACGCAGCTCCCCGATGCGTGCGTTCTCCGCGGATTGCGCCGGCATCAACGAACCTCCTCGGCTGTCGAGTCTTCGGGAACCATATGTCATGAATGTTTCAGAATCTTTAAAAATCGCGCAGTACGATTGATTCATAAAATCGAGGACCGGAGGATGCCCGTATGTGTCGTCTGCTGGGTGTCGTCTCGGCCCTACCGGTCTCGGTGTGCGATGCCGTCGGCGCGCCGACGCTGAAAGACTTCGTGGCCCTGACCAAGATCCACGGTGACGGCTGGGGTATCGCCGACGTCGGCAGCAGGGGCCGGACCCCGGACGTCGACGTATCGGCGGGCAGCGCGCTCGACGACCCGGCCTTCGCCGCGGCCACCACCGAACGGCGGGCGATCGCGAGCATGGTGCACCTGCGCTGGGCCACCAACGGCCTGGCCGTCCAGCCGCAGAACTCGCACCCGTTTCTGGCGGATGGCGTCGCGATGGCGCACAACGGGTCGATCAAGCCGATGGCGCCGCTGGACGAGATGATCGACCCGGACATCGCCGCGACTCTGCGCGGAACCACCGACAGCGAGCGGTACTTCGCGCTCATCCGAGCGCACCGCCGGACCGCGCCGACACTGGCCGAGGCGGTGCGCCGCGCGGTCGCCCAACTGCGCGAGCGCTATCCCGAGGCCAGCCTCAACGCCCTGCTGCTCGGCGAGGACCAGCTCATCGCCGTTCACGCCCATGCCCGCAGCCGGCTGCCCGACGAGGACATCGAGGAGATCACCGCGGCCGACCTGCCGACCGAACACCTCGAGGACTATTTCGCCCTGCGGTGTGCCCGTCCCGACGATCGCACGCTGGTCATCGGCTCCACCGGATTCGGTGATCTGGACTGGCAGCCGCTGCCGCCGGAATGCGTCACCGCCGTGTCGCTGGACGATCTGTCCATGAGCCTGCACCCGCTCAGTGACGGATCGACGTGAGAAGTTGGACACTGTGTCCCGCGAGTCCCGCACCGGGGAAACGGTGGCTGCGCTGGCCGGCGCCGCGCTGCCGGCGCTGTCCCGCGCCGAACGGCGGGTGGGGCGTGCACTGCTCGCGGACTATCCCAGCGCCGGGCTGACCAGCGCTGCGCAGCTGGCCGAGCGGGCGGAGGTGAGTCCGCCGACGGTCCTGCGCTTCGCGCAGTCGCTGGGCTTCGACGGGTTCACCGATCTGCAGGTCGCCCTGCGGGCGGAGCTGTCCGCGCTGTCGAGCGGTCCGCTGACCCGGTTGCCGGATGCGCCACCGGCGGGCAGCCTGCTCGACCGGCTGCTCCAGCAGGCCCGCGCACAGCACGAACGGGCCATCGACACGCTGGCCGGCCTGCCCGGTCCGGCGCTGGAGGCCGCCGTGGGGCTGATGGCCGACGCCGATCGTCCCCTCTATCTGCACGGTGGCCGGTTCTCGCTGCTGCTGGCCCAGCATCTGGCCGCCCACCTCGAGCAGCTGCGCCCGGGCGTGCGGCTGCTGGCCGAGCCGTCAGGCCGCGACCTCGGCGTGATGATGGAGCTCACCCGCCGTGACGTGGTGGTGCTGTTCGACTACCACCGCTACCAGCGCAGCGCAGCCGATCTCGCGGCGCGGGTGCACCGCGCGGGTGCGACGGTCGTGCTCATCACCGATGATCTGGCGTGTCCGGTGGCGCCGGACGCGGAGGTGGTGCTGGCCGCGTCGAGCACGGTGGGCACGGTGTACCAGAGCATGGCCGCCGGGTTCCTGCTCACCGAACTGCTCATCCCGCTGGTGATGGATGCGATCGGCGAACCGGCGCGCACCAGGATGGCGCTGTGGGAGGAACAGCGGCGCGGCGAACTGCTGCTGTGAGGGCGCGGACGGGTGCTGCCGGGAGCGCATTGCTTACCCTGATCTGATGGCAGGTGGAACGAAGCGGTTGCCGCGGGCGGTCCGCGAGCAACAGATGCTCGACGCCGCGGTGCAGATGTTCTCCGTCAACGGCTATCACGAGACGTCGATGGACGCGATCGCCGCCGAGGCGCAGATCTCCAAGCCGATGCTCTACCTCTACTACGGCTCCAAGGAGGAGTTGTTCGGCGCCTGCCTGGATCGCGAGCTCGCCCGCTTCGTCGACGAGGTCCGCAGCAAGATCGATTTCACGCAGCCCCCGAAAGAGTTGCTGCGTAACGCGGTTCGTTCATTCCTGAGCTACATCGACACCAACCGCGCGTCCTGGATCGTGCTCTACACCCAGGCCACCAGTTCGCAGGCGTTCGCCCACACCGTCCGCGAGGGGCGCGAACGCATCATCGACCTGGTCAGCCGGCTGCTGACCTCGGGCACCCGCAACCCCGAGCCGGACACCGACTTCGACATGATGGCGGTCGCTCTCGTCGGCGCCGGTGAGGCGATCGCGACCCGGGTGAGCACCGGCGACGCCGACGTCGACGAGGCCGCCGAGCTCATGATCAACCTGTTCTGGCGCGGCCTGCGAGCCGCCCCCGCCGAGCGCGACGCGTCGAAATAGCGCTGACTTCGCTCAGATCGGCCGCACGGTGCCGGTGAGGTGCGGATAGCCCTTCGTGAGGTGGCGCAGGGTGAGATCCCAGCCGCCCTCGTTGGTGCGGTCGACGTAGAGGCCGGCCCTGGCCGGCAGCACCACCGGTTTGCCGAACCGCACGTCGTAGCGGGCCGACCCCGGCAGCTGTCCCTCGACGTTGGCCAGTACGGCCGCGGCGGAGAACATCCCGTGGGCGATCACCGTCGGGAAGCCGAACAGCTTGGCCGCCACCGAGTTGGTGTGAATCGGGTTGTGGTCTCCGCCCACCGACGCGTAGTGCCGGATCTGGCCCGGCGAGATGGACAGCACGGCGTTCGGCGGGCCCAGCTTCGGCGGCTTCTTCTGCGGCGGCTTGGGTTCGTCGGACAGGCTGGTGCGCTGCTGGTGCAGGAACGTCGTGACCTGGTGCCACCTGAGCTCGTTACCGACCTTCACGTCGGTCACCACGTCCACCAGCAGACCGCGGCGATGCTCGCGCAGGTTCTCCGCGTGCACCTGCGCCGAGACGGTGTCACTGACCGCGATCGGCCGGTGCTGGGTGATGTGGTTCTCCACGTGCACGGCGCCCATCGCCGAGAACGGGAAGTCGAACCCGGTGATCAGCGACATCACCGTGGGGAACGTCAGCGCGAACGGATAGGTCAGCGGCACGGTGTCCCCGAACCGCAGCCCGGTGACGGCCGCGTAGTCCGCGACGTGGGCGGGGTCGATCGACAGCTCGTCGACCGTCAGCGTGCGATCGGGCAGGGTCTCGCCGCGCGGAATGAACGGCAGCGCCCCCGCGGCGGCGCGCGCGAGGTTGCGCAGTCCGGATGGCTGGGTCACGACCTCACGCCCCCAGCATGGCCTGGCCGCAGACCCGGATCGTGTTGCCGGTGACGGCATTCGACGCCGGGCTGGCGAAGTAGGCGATGGTCTCGGCGACGTCGACCGGCTGACCGCCCTGGTAGAGCGAGTTGAGCCGACGGCCCACCTCCCGGGTGGCCAGCGGGATGGCCTCGGTCATCTTGGTCTCGATGAACCCGGGTGCGACCGCGTTGATCGTGATGCCCTTCTCGGCCAGCTTGTCGGCCAGCGCGTCGGTCAGGCCGATCATTCCGGCCTTTGTCGTCGCGTAGTTGGTCTGGCCACGGTTGCCGGCGATACCGGCCATCGACGACAGCCCGATGACGCGGCCGCCCTCGCCGAGGGTGCCGTTGTCCACCAGTCCCTCGGTCAGCTGCAGCGGAGCGAGCAGGTTCACCGCGACGACCGCGTCCCAGCGGCCCTCGTCCATGTTGGCCAGCAGCTTGTCGCGGGTGATGCCGGCGTTGTTGACCAGGATGTCGAGGCGGCCGCCGTGATGCTCGCGCACGTGCTCGGTGATCTTGTCGACCGCGTCGGCGGCGGTGACGTCCAAGGTCAGCGCGGTACCGCCGACCTTCTCGGCGACCGTCGCGAGATCCTCCGCGGCAGCGTCGATGTCGACGGCGACGACCTTGGCCCCGTCCCGCGCGAACACCTCCGCGATGGTCGCGCCGATGCCGCGGGCGGCGCCCGTCACCACGGCGACCTTGCCGTCGAGCGGTGTGTCCCAGTCGGCGGGCGGGGTGGAGTCCTCGGCGCCCACCCGGTACACCTGACCGTCGACGTAGGCCGACTTGCCAGACAGGATGAAGCGCATCGTCGACTCGAGTCCGGTCGCGGCGGTCTTGGCGTTGGGCGAGACGTAGACCAGCGACACCGTGGCCCCTCGGCGCATCTCCTTGCCCAGGGAACGGGTGAAGCCCTCGAGCGCGCGCTGCACTATCTGTTCGTGCGGCGTGCTGGTCTCGTCGGGTGTGGTGCCGATGACGACCAGGCGGGCATTCGGGGTGAGGTTGCGCAGCAGCGGGGTGAAGAACTCGTAGAGCCCTTTGAGGCCCTCGGGTTCGGTGATGGCGGTCGCGTCGTAGACCAGCCCGCCGAACGCGTCGGCCCAGCGGCCCCCGATGTTGTTGGACACGACCTCGTAGTCGTCGGCCAACGCGGTGCGCAGCGGTTCGACGACGCGGCCCTCGCCGCCGATCAGCAGCGCGCCGGGCAGCGGGGGCTGGTCGGGCTGATAACGCCGCAGCGTCTCCGGCTGGGGGATGCCGAGCTGTTTGGCGAGGAAGGAGCCCGGGCCGGAGTGAACAATTTGGGTATAGAGATCGGAGGCCACTTCAGCATGCCTTTCGTCCGCGGAGTGGTGGTTACCCCCGAACTTACTCCTGAGTAAGAACGGTGGGTAATATCGGGTCTTAGATAGCCGGAATGACTGTGGAGGCAAACGTGGCTGACAGCAGAACCATGCGACGGGTGGCCGTGATCGGCGGAAATCGCATCCCCTTCGCCCGCTCGGACGGCGCCTACGCCAGTGCGTCGAACCAGGACATGTTCACCGCGGCGCTCGGTGGACTGATCGACCGCTACAACCTCCAGGGCGAGCAGCTCGGCGCGGTGATCGGCGGCGCCGTGCTCAAGCACAGCCGGGACTTCAACCTGATGCGGGAGTGCGTGCTCGGCAGCGCACTGTCGTCCTCGACGCCGGCTTTCGACATCCAGCAGGCCTGCGGCACCGGGCTGCAGGCCACCATCGCCGCGGCCGACGGCATCGCCGCCGGGCGGTACGAGGCAGCGGCGGCCGGCGGGGTGGACACCACCTCCGATGCTCCGATCGCGTTCGGCGACGACCTGCGCAAGGCGCTGCTGGGCCTGCGCCGCGCCAAGTCCAACGTGGACCGGCTCAAACTGGTCGGCAAGCTGCCCGCGGCGCTGGGCATCGAGATCCCGGTCAACAGCGAACCGCGGACCGGGATGTCGATGGGTGAGCACGCGGCCATCACCGCCAAGGAGATGGGCATCAAGCGGGTCGACCAGGACGCGCTGACCGAGGCCAGCCACCGCAATATGGCCGCGGCCTACGATCGCGGCTTCTTCGACGATCTGGTGACCCCGTTCCTCGGCGTGTACCGGGACAACAACCTGCGCCCGGATTCGTCGGCCGAGAAGCTCGCCAAGCTCAAGCCGGTCTTCGGGGTCAAGCACGGCGACGCGACGATGACCGCAGGAAACTCGACGCCGCTCACCGACGGCGCCTCGGTGTCACTGCTGGCCTCGGAGGATTGGGCGCAGCAGCATTCGCTCGAGCCGCTGGCCTACTACGTCGACGGCGAGACCGCGGCGGTGGACTACGTCAACGGCAAGGACGGCCTGCTGATGGCGCCGACCTACGCGGTGCCGCGGCTGCTCGCCCGCAACGGTCTGACGCTGCAGGACTTCGACTTCTACGAGATCCACGAGGCCTTCGCCTCGGTCGTGCTCGCGCACCTGCAGGCCTGGGAGTCCGAGGAGTACTGCAAGGAGCGGCTCGGCTTGGACGCGGCTCTCGGTTCGATCGACCGGTCGAAGCTCAACGTCAACGGATCGTCGCTGGCCGCCGGACATCCGTTCGCGGCGACCGGCGGGCGCATCGTCGCGCAGCTGGCCAAGCAGCTCGCCGAGCGCAAGAAGCAGACCGGCCAGCCGGTGCGCGGGCTCATCTCGATCTGTGCCGCGGGCGGTCAGGGCGTGGCCGCCATCCTCGAAGCATGACGTGAATATGACATCGGGGAATCGTCCGTAAGCGGTGTAACGCCGCGTGCCGGGCCGTCGATATTCCAGATAGCTCCGTGTTGCCGTCTGACCCCCCGACCCGACGGCAACACGGGGCATCTTCTTGGTCGGCGCACCTCTGGTTCGAGGGGTTCACGAGGTGCGCGCCGACCCTCTACGGGTTCGGGAGTGTCCGGTCATCGACACCGGCCTCCCGAACCTCCCGAACCCGCCTCAAGCTCCTCGCCGTAGCGTGGTCGGAATGCAGACCAGCATCCTCGGCTCCCTCAGCACCGGCGAGTCGGACGTCGTCGACGCGACCGTCCGCCAGCTCGCCGACTATCGCGACGAGGGCTTCCGCCGGGTCTGGCTGAGCCAGCTGCCCTACGAGCCCGACCTGCTCACCGTCCTCGCCGTCGCGCTGCGCGAGGTCGACACGATCGAGGTGGGCACCGGGGTGCTACCGATCCACAACCAGCATCCGATGCTGCTGGCGCAGCGCGCGCTGACCCTCAACCTCATCGGCGCAGACCGCTTCATCCTGGGCCTCGGCCTGAGCCACCGCATGGTGACCGAAGGCATGTGGGGCGTCTCCTGGGACCGTCCGGTGCGCCGCATGCGCGAGTACCTCGACGGGCTGCAGCCGCTGCTCGACGGCCAGGCCGCCGACGCGGCGGGTGAGATCGTGACGACGCGGGGCGCGCTGCAGTTCCAGGCGCCCGCGCCTCCGGTGTACCTGGCCGCGCTCGGCCCCCAGTTGCTGCGGCTGGCCGGTCGTCGCACGGCCGGGACGCTGACGTGGATGACCGGGGTGAAGACGCTGGCCGAGCACGTCGGGCCGACCCTTCGGCAGGCGGCCGCCGAGGCCGGCCGCGCCGAGGGCGACGTGCGGGTGGTGGCGGCGCTGCCGGTCGCGGTCACCGATGACGTCGACGGCGTGCGCGCCCACGCGGCCAGGCAATTCGCGATCTACGGCCAGCTTCCCTCGTATCGGGCGATGCTGGACCGGGAGGGCCATGCCGGGCCCGAGGACGCCGCGATCATCGGCGACGAGGACACCGTGCGGCAGCGGCTGGACGACGTGCGGGCGGCCGGGGTGGACGAGTTCGTCGGCGCGGTGTTCGACGCCTCCGCCGAGGGCCGGGCCCGCACCCGTGCGCTGCTTCGGGACGTCGACGGCTGACGCCGCGGTGTGGCTGGCCACACCCGATGATCGCCGGGCACCACCATGGATGCGGTCCCTCGCAGCGCGCACGATGGTGGCCGTGACCATGACTCCGACTCCGACGGCGACCGCTGCGAGCTGGACCCGCACGGCGCTGACCCCGCTCCGGAGACCCGCGTGGCGGGCCTACGCCTACGTCATCCTCGTCAGCGTCCTCGCGGTGGTCGCAGTGGTGTACCTGTTCGTCACCGGCCTGGCCTCCGGCTTGCTGATCGTCACGGTGATCGGGATCCCGCTGCTCGCGCTCGTCGTATTGAGCGGCCGCGCCTGGAACGGGCTGTACCGGTCGCTGGCGGGGTTCACCGGTGTCGCGATCGACGCGCCGCCCCCCTTCGTGCGGCCAGCCGGCGGCAGGTTGCACACGATCGCGGCGGCCCTGAGCGACGCGGTGGGTTGGCGGAGTCTGGCATTCCTGATGGTGCACGCGGTGGTGATGACGCCCGTCGGGTACCTCGTCATCGTCGGAGTCGTCACGTGCGGTGTTCTGGTGGTGTCGCCCGTCGTGTGGCTGGCGATGCGGGAGCCGTTGGTGTCCTTCGGTGAGCCGGTCGAGTCGCTCTGGCAGTACACGCTGCTGGCCGTCGCCGGGGCCGCCGGGCTGTACCTGCTCGGCTGGTTGATGCTCGGGCTCTGCCGCGCCCATCTCTGGCTGGCGGTCACCATGTTGGGGCCTACCGGTCGCGAGCGCCGGGTCGGACAGCTGGAACAGGCGCGGGCGGATGTCGTGGACGAGTCGGCGGCCACCCTGCGCCGCGTCGAGCGCGACCTGCACGACGGCACCCAGGCCCGGCTGATCACCGTGGCGATGGCGTTGGCCCGAGCCGATGAACATCTCGCCTCGTCGGATGTGCCCGGCGCGCGCACGCTGGTCTCCGACGCGCTGGCGGGCACCAAGGACACACTCACCGAGTTGCGGGATCTGGTCCGCGGGATACGGCCTCCCGCACTGGATCTCGGTCTCGGCCCGGCGGTGCAGACGCTGGCCGCCCGCCACCCCATCCCGGTCGATGTCTCGGTCGATCTGGCGGTCCGCCCGTCGATCGGAGTGGAGACCATGGCGTACTTCTGTGTCGCGGAACTGCTGGCGAACGTGTCGAAGCACTCGGAGGCCGGCCGCGCGTCCGTCCGGATCCACAGCGACCCGGCCGATTTGCGGATCGTCGTGGAGGACGACGGGACAGGCGGGATCGAGGTCGCCAACGGCTCCGGCCTGACCGGGCTGCGCGACAGACTGGCGATGCTGGACGGCCGGCTCGAGATCGACAGTCCCGCAGGTGGGCCGACGACCGTCACCGTGGTGGTGCCACCCGGAGCCGAGCAGTGAGCCGGCTGGTCATCGCCGAGGACAGCGCGATCCTGCGCGACGGTCTGGCGCAGTTGCTGATCGAGCGGGGCCACGAGGTGGCCGCCCGCGTCGGCACGGCCGACGAGCTGATCGCCGCGGTGCACGAATTCGGCCCCGACGTCGCTGTCATCGACATTCGGATGCCGCCCTCCCACACCGACGAGGGTCTGGTCGCCGCAATCTCGCTGCGCCGCTCGCATCCCGATGTCGGAGTGCTCGTCTTCTCCCAGTGGGTCGAGACACGGTACGCCACCGAACTGCTGGCCGGCCGTCCCGAGGGCGTGGGCTATCTACTCAAGGACCGGGTGGCCGACATCGGTGAGTTCGACGAGGCGGTTCGCCGGGTGGCCTCCGGCGGTACCGCGCTCGACCCCGAGGTGGTGCGGCAGCTGTTCGGCAGACGACGGACGTCGGACGCCATGGACCGGTTGACCGCGCGCGAGCGGGAGGTGCTGGCCATGATGGCGGAGGGCCACTCCAACAGCGCACTGGCGCAACACCTTTCGATCACCGAGCGGGCGATCGAGAAGCATGTGTCGTCGATCTTCGCGAAGCTCGACCTGCCGACCTCGCATGCGCATCATCGCCGCGTGCTCGCCGTGGTGACCTACCTGAATTCCTGACCGGTCGTGCGCGACCCGATAATGATCGGCGTGCCTGCGTCGAAATCCGAGACCCGCGTCGTTCCCGGCGCCTACGACAACGTGTTCCGCGCGGTGTGCGACGCTGCCCGGATGGAGGCCATGACCGTGACGCTGGCCGACCCCGCGGCGGGCGTCATCCAGTTGTCGACGGACGTCTCGCTGACGACGTGGGGCGAGAAACTCGCGGTGCACCTACGCCCCGCTCCCGAGGGGGTGGAGGTGACCGTCCACTCGGCCCTCAAGTTCGGGCTGGTCGACTGGGGACGCAACGGACAGCTCATCAATACGCTGTTCCACCTCGTCGCCCGCGTACTGGCGGCCCCCGCCGGCGCGTGGCATCCGGATCCTTCGGGTCGTCACCAGTCCCGGTGGTGGGACGGCAGCCGCTGGACCGAGCACGTCAGCGACGCCGGCCGGGTCGGGGTCGACCCGCTGTAGCCGCCGGCACCCGGCCCGTGCAAAAGGCCCCCGCAGTTTGCGGGGGCCTCTCGCGTAAGGGGGAGAAGAGATCAGAAGGCGGCTTCGTCGAGCTCCATGATCTCGTTGTCGATGTTCTCGACGATCAGGCGCGTGCTGGTGAGCAGCGGCAGGAAGTTCTTCGCGAAGAACGACGCCACCGCGATCTTGCCCTCGTAGAACGCCCGCTCGTCACCGGTGGCGCCCTGGTCGAGGGCGTCGATGGCCACAGCGGCCTGACGCTGCAGCAGCCAGCCGATCATCAGATCGCCGACGCTCATCAGGAAGCGGACCGAGCCGAGGCCCACCTTGTAGACGTTCTTCGGATCCTCCTGAGCCGACATCAGGTAGCCGGTCAGCGAAGCCGCCATCCCCTGCACGTCGGTCAGCGCCGTCGCCAGCAGGGCGCGCTCGGCCTTGAGCCGGCCATTGCCGGTCTCGGCCTTGACGAACTCCTCGATCTGGCCGGCCACGTGGGCCAGCGCCACACCCTTGTCGCGGACGATCTTGCGGAAGAAGAAGTCCTGCGCCTGGATGGCGGTGGTGCCCTCGTAGAGCGAGTCGATCTTGGCGTCGCGGATGTACTGCTCGATCGGGTAGTCCTGCAGGAAGCCGGAGCCACCGAAGGTCTGCAGCGATTCGGTCAGCTTGGCGTAGGCCTGTTCGGAGCCGACACCCTTGACGATCGGCAGCATCAGGTCGTTGACCTTCAGCGCGAGATCGCCGTCGACACCGTGGACGGCCTGGGCCACCGTGGCGTCCTGGTAGGTGGCGGTGAACAGGTAGAGCGCGCGCAGACCCTCGGCGTAGGCCTTCTGGGTCATCAGCGAACGGCGCACGTCCGGGTGATGGGTGATCGAGACGCGCGGCGCGGTCTTGTCGGTCATCTGCGTCATATCGGCGCCCTGGATGCGCTCCTTGGCGTACTCGAGCGCATTGAGGTAGCCCGTCGACAGCGTGGCGATGGCCTTGGTGCCGACCATCATCCGAGCCTGCTCGATCACGTCGAACATCTGCGCGATGCCGTTGTGCACCTCGCCGACCAGCCAGCCCTTGGCGGGGACGCCGTGCTGACCGAAGGTCAGCTCGCAGGTGGCCGAGACCTTGAGGCCCATCTTGTGCTCGACGTTGGTGACGAAGACGCCGTTGCGCTCGCCCAGCTCGCCGGTCTCGAAGTCGAAGAGGAACTTCGGCACGAAGAACAGCGACAGACCCTTGGTGCCCGGGCCGGCGCCCTCGGGGCGGGCCAGCACCAGGTGGAAGATGTTCTCGAAGAGGTCATCGGAGTCGGCGGAGGTGATGAACCGCTTCACGCCGTCGATGTGCCAGGAGCCGTCGTCCTGCTTGACGGCCTTGGTGCGGCCGGCGCCCACGTCCGAGCCTGCGTCGGGCTCGGTGAGGACCATGGTGGCGCCCCAGCCGCGCTCGGCGGCGAGTTTGGCCCACTTCTTCTGCTCTTCGGTGGCCTGCTTGTAGAAGATGCTGGCGAAGCCGGCGCCGCCGGCGTACATCCACGTGGCCGGGTTCGCGCCGAGCAGGTGCTCGTGCAGCGCCCACACCAGCGCGCGGGGCATCGGCATACCGCCGAGCTCCTCTTCGACGCCGACCTTGTCCCAGTCGTTGTCGATGACGGCCCGCGCCGATTTCTTGAACGACTCGGGCAGCGTCACGGTGTGCGTCTTGGGATCGAAGACGGGCGGGTTGCGGTCGCCGTCGGCGAAGGACTCGGCGATCGGCCCCTCGGCGAGCCGGGCCATCTCGCCCAGCATCTCGGTGGCCGTGTCGGCGTCGAGGTCGGCGAACTCGCCCTCGCCCAGCGCCTTGTCGAGGCCGAGCACCTCGAACAGGTTGAATACCTGATCCCGAACATTGCTCTTGTAGTGGCCCACGATTTCCTCCTCGATGAAGACGCCACCTGCGGTTGGGTACTTCGGTCGAAGTTACCCACCAGTAACTGGGGCCGACTATACCCGTCGGTAACTACAACGCAAACACCTGAGCAGCAATTTCCATGCACTAACCAACCAGGCGGTTGGCCGACCGTGTGAAACAGTCAAGATCGCCCTGTTGACCAGGTGATACGGGTGGCTGTGACAAGCGTCACTCATCGGTGATCTAGGGTGATCACATGCTGCGCATCGCGGTCTGGGGAACAGGCAACATGGGGGCCACGGCAATCAGATCGCTCACCGGATTTCCCGGTCTGCAGCTGTGCGCGGTGCTCACCTCGACCGCGGAGAAGGTCGGCCGCGACGCGGCCGATCTGGCGGGGCTCGACGTGCGCACCGGCATCGCGGCCACCGACGACGTCGACGCGGTCCTGTCGGCCTGCGATGCGGTCGCCTACATGGCATCGGGCGACATCCGCCCCGACGAGGCGCTCGCCGACATCGAAAGGTGCCTGCGCGCCGGTGCCCACGTGGTGACGCCGTCGCTGTACTCCCTCTACGACCCGGCCTCGGCCCCGGCCGAATGGGTTTCCCGGCTGTCCGCCGCGGCGCAGGAGGGCGGGTCGACACTGCTCGTCAGCGGGGTCGACCCCGGATGGGGAAACGACGCGCTGGCCGTCCTGGCTGCCGGGCTGTGTACGCAGATCCGGACCATCCACTGCCAGGAGATCTTCGACTACTCCACCTACAACCAGCCGCATGCGGTCAAGGTGCTCTGCGGGTTCGGCGGTCCGATGGACGAGACGCCGATGATGCTGCTGCCGTCGATACCGACCATGGTGTGGGGCGGCAACGTCCGCCTGATCGGCCGCCGGCTCGGTCTGGAGATCGACGAGATCACCGAGGACGTCCAGCGCCTGCCGCTCTCCGACGACGTCGACACGGTGATGGGCCGCTTCCAGAAGGGCACCCAGGGCGCCTTCTGGCTCAAGGTGATCGGCAAGGCCGACGGCCGCGAACGCATCGTCATCGATCACATCACCCGCATCCACCCCTCGTGCGCGCCGCAGTGGCCGCAACCCGACGAGGGCGTCGGCGATCACCGCGTCGTCGTCGACGGCGATCCGCAGCTCACCATCGTCTCGCGTGCCGACGTGCCCGGCGGCACCCGCGCCGACGGCGGCAACACCACGGCGGCCAACCGGCTGCTCGGAGCGATCGGTTGGCTGGCCGAGCAGAAGCCGGGCATCTACGACGGCCTCGACGTACCGCTCAACAGCACCGCGCCGGAGCTGGAGGCCCATCGCTGGGCGACCGGTCCCTGATCGGCCACGAACGGCAGATGCGTACGCCGGGAACGCAATTCGGGCTGCGACACGCGATTGCCGCAGAGCGCACGAACGGCGGCGTTTCTAGCTAGGCTAACTGACGCCGACCGGCGACCCCGCGGTCTGAGGGGAGTCGTGCGGCGTGACTGGCGGGGTTCGCCGAACCCCAGGGGTGGGTGAAGTACGAGGAGATTGCAAAGCGTGCGTAGGGCAACCGTCACCCCTGTGGCCGTCATCGGTATGGCCTGCCGACTTCCCGGCGCGATCGATTCTCCGCAAGCGCTGTGGGAGGCGCTGCTGCGCGGGGACGACCTCGTCGGTGAGATCCCGGCCGGACGCTGGGACGCCGACGCGTTCTACGACCCCGAACCAGGTGTGCCCGGCCGGTCGGTGACGCGGTGGGGTGCCTTCCTCGACGACGTCGGGGGGTTCGACGCCGATTTCTTCGGCATGACCGAGCGCGAGGCCACCGCGATCGATCCCCAGCACCGGTTGATGCTCGAGGCGTCGTGGGATGCCATCGAGCACGCCGGCCTGGACCCGGCGGCACTCGCGCAGTCGCGCACCGGGGTGTTCGTGGGGCTGACGCACGGCGACTACGAATTGCTGGCCGCCGACGTCGGCGCCGCCGAAGGCCCCTACGGATTCACCGGCACGAGCAACAGCTTCGCCTCCGGGCGGGTGTCCTATGCGCTCGGACTGCACGGTCCGGCCGTCACGGTCGACACCGCGTGTTCGTCGGGCCTGATGGCCATCCATCAGGGGTGCCGCAGCCTGCACGACGGTGAGAGCGACCTCGCGCTGGCCGGTGGTGTGGCCGTCACGCTCGAACCCCGCAAGTCGGTGTCGGGGTCGCTGCAGGGCATGCTCTCGCCCAGCGGTCGCTGCCGCGCGTTCGACGTCGCGGCCGACGGCTTCGTGTCCGGCGAGGGATGCGTGGTGCTGCTGCTCAAGCGACTGGCCGACGCCGAACGCGACGGTGACCGCATCCTGGCCGTCGTCCGCGGTACCGCGGCCAATCAGGACGGCCGCACCGTCAACATCGCGACGCCGTCGGAGCAGGCCCAGGTCGCCGTCTATCGGGCGGCGCTGGCCGCCGCGGGTATCGACGCGCAGACCGTCGGCATGGTGGAGGCGCACGGCACCGGGACCCCGATCGGCGATCCGATCGAATACGCCGGCCTGGCCGCGGTCTACGGGACGGCGGGTGCATGCGCGCTGGCGTCGGTGAAGACGAACTTCGGACATCTGCAGTCGACGTCGGGTCCGCTGGGCATGATGAAGGCGATCCTCGCGCTGCAGCACGGGGTCGTCCCGCAGAATCTGCATTTCACCCGGCTGCCCGACGCGCTCGCCGAGATCGACACCGGCCTGTTCGTGCCCCGCACGGCGACACCGTGGCCGGTCGGCACCGGGGAGCCGCGGCGCGCCGCGGTGTCGTCCTACGGTCTGTCGGGAACCAACGTGCACGCGGTGCTCGAGCAGGCTTCGGCGGTGTCTCGGCCGCCCACCGGCGGCGAAGAGATTGCCCCGCAGCTCTTTCCGGTGTCATCGACGTCGGCCGACCAGCTGCGGGTGACCGCGCGCCGGCTCGCCGACTGGGTGGACGGCCACGGGAAGCTCGATCTGCGGGATCTGGGGTACACGCTGGCTCGGCGCCGAGCGCACCGGCCGGTCCGCGCGGCGGTGTCGGCGCGCACCGCCACCGAGTTGAGCGCCGCGCTGCGGGCCGTCGCGGCCGGGGACGCTCCGCATCCGGCGGCCGTGGGCCGCGACGATCGGGGACCGGTGTGGGTGTTCTCCGGCCAAGGATCGCAGTGGCCGCAGATGGGGGCGGCCCTGCTCGCCACCGAGCCGGTCTTCGCGGCCACCGTGGCGGCGGTGGAACCGGTGATCGCGCGCGAATCGGGCTTCTCGGTGACCGAGGCGATGACCGCACCGCAGCCGATGAGAGGTCTGGACAGGGTGCAGCCGACGCTGTTCGCCATCCAGGTCGCGCTGGCCGAGACGATGAAGTCCTACGGCGTGCATCCGGGCGCGGTCATCGGGCATTCCCTCGGCGAGGTGGCAGCGGCGGTGGTGGCCGGTGCGCTGACCCTCGACGACGGTGTGCGGGTGATCTGCCGCCGCTCGGCGCTGTTGGCCCGGATGTCCGGAAGCGGTGCCATGGCGGCGGTGGAACTGCCCAGCGGACAGGTCCTTTCGCAGCTGTCGATCCGCGCGGTGTCCGACGTGGTGCTGTCGGTGGTCGCGTCCCCCACGTCGACCGTCGTCGGTGGTGACGCCGATACCATCCGGGGGCTGGTCGCGGCCTGGGAACGCAACGACGTGCTGGCCCGCGAGGTCGCGGTGGACGTCGCCTCGCATTCGCCGCAGGTCGACCCGATCCTCGACGATCTGATCGAGGCGCTGGCAGATCTCGAGCCGATGACGCCCGACGTCCCGTACTACTCCGCCACCACCTGGGACGCCCGCGACCGGCCCACGTTCACCGCCGACTACTGGGCCGACAACCTGCGCTACACGGTGCGGTTCGCGGCCGCCGTACAGGCCGCGCTGGAGGACGGGTTCCGGGTCTTCGGCGAGCTGTCACCTCATCCGCTGCTCACCCACGCCGTCGAACAGAACGCCACCAGCATGGGCATTCCGGTGGCGGCGCTGGCCGCGATGCGCCGCCGGCAGGAGTATCCGGACGGACTGCGCGGATTCGTCGCCGACGTGCACTGTGCCGGTGCGTCCGTGGACTTCTCGCGGCTCTACCCCCGCGGGCGTCTGGTCGATGCGCCGCTGCCGACCTGGACGCACAAGGAGCTGCTGCTGATCCGCGATGCGGGGGAGCGCGGCGCATCCGTGGTGGCGGCGCATCCGCTGCTCGGTGCGCACGTGCAGCTGTTCGAAGAACCGGAACGCCATGTCTGGCAGGGCGACGTCGGCACCGCGGCGCACCCGTGGCTGGCCGATCACGAGATCCACGGCGTGGCGGTGTTGCCCGGAGCCGCCTACTGCGAGATGGCGGTGGCCGCAGCGCACGCCGCGCTGGGCGAGCACGCCGAGGTTCGTGACGTCGTCTTCGAACAGACGCTGCTGCTCGACGCCGAGAGCGCGGTGTCGGCACAGGCGCGGGCCGGCGTATCGGAGGGGTTCGAGTTCACCGCGCACACCCACCGCGACGGCGAGCAGGTGCGCCGGGCCGGTGCGGTGCTGCAGCCGGCCGCTGCGGCCGTCCGGCCGCAGGCTCATGACCTCGACGCGCTGCGGGCGGCGCACCCGACGCGGCATGACGGTGTGGAGATGCGACAACTGTTCCGCGCGGCGGGAATCGAGTACGGACCGGCCTTCGGCGGGCTGGTGGCGGCCTACACCGCCGGCGGTGACGCCGCGACGGTGCTGGCCGAGGTAGCCCTGCCGGGCCACATCCGGGCCCAGCAGGGCTCGTACGGTGTGCACCCGGCGCTGCTCGACGCCTGCTTCCAGTCGGTCATCGTGCATCCGGACGTGCAGAGCGCCGCGGCGGGCCCGGGTCTGCTGCTGCCGGTAGGGGTGCGCCGGCTGCGTGTCCACCAGCCGGTCCGCGATGCGCACCACTGCCTGACCCGGGTGACGGCCACCCGGCCCGGTGAGTGCGAGGCCGATCTCGAGATCCTCGACCGGACCGGGACCGTCCTGCTGAGTGTCGAGGGGCTGCGCCTCGCCGCAGGCGCCTCGGCGGGCGAACGGGCCGACCGGTTGCTCGACGAACGGCTGCTGGCGATCGAGTGGAACCGCAGAGAGCTGCCCGCCCCGCCGTCCGCCGGTAACCGAACCTGGTTGCTGTACAACGCTTCTGATTCGGCGGACGGTTTGGCAGGTGCACTGCGCGATGCGCTGAACCGGGCAGGCGACGGGTGTGCTGAACACTGTGCCGGCGACGGCGCGCTGCGAGACCTCCTGCACGGCAGCGGGGTCGAGGGTGTCGCGGGACTGATCGTGGTCACCGCCCCGCCGGCCGGCGAGGACGTGGCCACTGCGGGCATGGCGTGGGTCCGCCGGCTGGCCGCCATCGCGCGCGAACTGGCCGACCTTCCGGGCGAACCGCCGCGGCTCTACGTGGTCACCCGGAACGCGGCCGCCGTGACCGCCGGGGAGCCGGTGCATGTCGAGCATGCCGGCCTGCGCGGATTGCTGCGGGTGGTCGACGCCGAACACCCCCACCTGGGCACCACGCAGATCGACGTCGACGACGCTACGGACGCGGCGGCGCTGGCCCAGCAGATCCGCAGCGGATCCGACGAGGACGAAACCGCATGGCGCGCCGGCCAGTGGTACACCGCTCGGTTGCTGCCCGCGCCGTTGCGCCCGGAGGATCGGCGCACCACCATCGTCGAGGACACCGAATCCGTTGTCCGCCTACAGATCCGCACACCAGGTGACCTCGACACCCTGGAGTGGGTCGCGGCCGACCGGGTGCCCCCGGGCCCCGGTGAGATCGAGGTCGCCGTCGGCGCGTCGAGCATCAACTTCGCCGACGTGCTGGTGGCGTTCGGCCGCTATCCGAGCTTCGAGGGCCATGAACAACAGCTCGGCATCGACTTCGCGGGCGTGGTCGCCGCCGTGGGCGCGGACGTCACCGGGCATCGGGTCGGTGACCGGGTCGCTGGCATGAGTCCCCACGGCTGCTGGAGCACGCACGTCCGCTGCGACGCCCGGCTGGCGGTGACGGTGCCGCCCGAAATGCCGATGGACAAGGCCGCCGCCATTCCGACCGCGCACGCGACGGCCTGGTACGCCCTGCACGATCTGGCGCACGTCACCGCCGGGGACAAGGTGCTGATCCATTCCGGCACCGGGGGTGTCGGACAGGCCGCGATCGCCGTGGCCCGCGCGGCGGGCGCGGACATCTTCGCGACGGCAGGCAGCGCCCAGCGCCGGAAGATGCTGCGGGACATGGGCATCGACCGGATCTACGACTCGCGTAGCGCCGAGTTCGCCGACGCGATCCGGCGGGACACCGACGGATACGGCGTCGACGTCGTACTGAACTCGCTGCCCGGTGCAGCGCAGCGCGCGGGCTTGGATCTGCTCACCTTCGGGGGGCGGTTCATCGAGCTCGGCAAACGCGACATCTACTCCGGCAACCGGCTGGATCTCTTCCCGTTCCGGCGCAACCTCTCGCTGCACGCCGTCGATCTCGCGCTGATCACGCAGACCCATCCGGAGACGGCACGCCGATTGCTGCAGACCGTCTACCGGCGCATCGCGGCGGGCGAACTGCCGATGCCGCACACCAGCAGCCATCCCCTCTCCGATGCGGCCGCGGCGATCCGGCGGGTCGCCGGCGCTCAGCACAGCGGCAAGGTGGTGCTCGACGTCAGGCGACCGGGGGCCGCGGCGGACCGCACCGTCGCCGTGCTCCCGCCCGCGCACGCCCCGGTGTTCCGGTCCGACGGCGCCTACATCGTCACCGGCGGGCTCGGCGGCCTCGGGGCGTTCCTGGCCACCGGGATGGCCGACGCGGGCTGCGGGCGGATCGTGCTCAACTCCCGCTCGGCACCCGAGGCGGCGGCGCGCTCGGCCGTCGACCGGATGCGCGCCGCCGGCGCCGACGTCGTGATCGAGACCGGCGACATCGCCGATCCGCAGACAGCCGCACGGCTGGTGGCGAGCGCGACGGCGACCGGGCTCGCGGTGCGCGGGGTGCTGCACGGGGCCGCGGTGGTCGAAGATGCCACGCTGGCCAACGTCTCCGACGAGCTGATCGAGCACTGCTGGACGCCGAAGGCCAACGGCGCCTGGAACCTTCACCAGGCCACGCTCGGCCTGCCGCTCGATTGGTTCTGTGTGTTTTCCTCGGCGGCTGCGCTGGTGGGCTCTCCGGGGCAGGCCGCGTACGCCGCCGCGAACAGCTGGCTGGACGGTTTCGCGCACTGGCGTCGTGCGCAGGGACTGCCCGCGACGTCGATCGCCTGGGGTGCGTGGGCCGAGGTCGGCCGCGCCGCGGCGCTGGCCGGCAGCGCCGGCGCGGCGATCGCGCCCGCCGAGGGGGCGCGCGCGTTCGAGCAGCTGTTGCGTCACGACCGCACCCACACCGGATACGCCGCGCTGACGGGTGCGCCGTGGCTGACGGCGTTCGCCGCGCGCAGCCGATTCGCCGAGGCCTTCCGGTCGGCGACGCCTGCTGCCGCAGGCGGCGGCTTCCGCGCCGAACTCGCCGCCCTTCCCCGCGACGATTGGCCCGCCGCGATCCGGCGGCTGGTGTCCGACCAGACCGGCCTGCTGCTGCGCCGCACCATCGACCCGGACCGGCCGCTGTCGGACTACGGGCTCGACTCGCTCGGCAACCTGGAGCTGCGCACCCGGCTCGAAGCCGAGACGGGTGTGCGGGTCAGTCCCGCGCAGATCACCACGGTTCGCGGTGTCGCCGAGCACCTCTGCGACGAGCTGTTCGCCGCCGAGGGCACGACGTGCGCATAGGCCCGCTCGCGCTGGGCACACCGGCCGACTGGGACCCGGGCAGCGGATCGGTCGTGTCGTGGTGCCCGACCGATGCGTCGCTCGCGGCGGCGGCGCAGGCCCCGGTCAGCGAGGTTCCGGTCAGTTACATGCAGGACCAACACCTCCGGGGCATCCGCGATCAGGAGGCCAGGGGGCTCGACTACTCGCGGCTGATGATCGTCGCCTGCGACGCGCCCGGCCGCTGCGACGTCCGGGCGATGACCTACGTGATCAACACCCATCTGCGCAGGCATGACACCTACCGCAGCTGGTTCGAGCACCGTGGTGACGGGCCGATCGTGCGGCACACGATCCTCGACCCGGCCGACATCGAGGTCGCGCCGACCCGGCACGGTGAGCTCACCGCCGCGCAGGTTCGCGAACTGGTCGTCAGCACGCCCGACCCGTCGCACTGGGACTGCTTCCGGTTCGGGATCATCCAGCGCGCAGGCGGTTTCACCTTCTTCGCGAGCATCGACCACGTCCACGTGGACGCCATGATCGTCGGGGTGACGCTGACGGAGTTCTACCTGATGTACGCCTCGCTGGTGGCCGGCAACCAGCCGGTCGCGTTACCTGCGGTGGCCAGCTACGAAGAATTCTGCGTCCGGCAGCACGAGATGACGTCCGCGCTGACCGTTGACGAGCCCCGGGTGCGGCGGTGGACCCGGTTCGCCGAAGGCAACGGCGGCACGCTGACCAGATTTCCGCTGCCCCTGGGGGATCCCGCGGTGCGTCACGGCGCCGGCATCGTCACCGCGCGGGTACTCGACGGTGAGCAGACCGCCCGCTTCGAGTCCGCGTGCACCATGGCCGGCGCCCGCTTCATCGGCGGCGTGCTGGCCTGCTTCGGGCTCGCGGAGCGCGAGCTCACCGGGGCCGACACCTACTACGGGCTCACGCCGCGCGACACCCGGTCCACCCCGGCCGAATGGGCCACCCAGGGTTGGTACACCGGCCTGGTCCCGGTGACGGTGCCCCTCGCCGGCGCCGCGTTCGGGGCCGCAGCGCATGCGGCGCAGGTGTCGTTCGACGAGGGCGCGGAGCTGGCGCGGGTGCCCTACGACCGGATTCGCGAACTGCATCCGGAGCTGACCCGGCCCCGGCCGAACTTCCCGGTGGTGAACTATCTCGATGCCGGTTCGCCACCGCTGTCGGTGCTGCTGACCGCGGACCTCGGGGAATTGAACATCGGGATCTACGGCGACGGGCGATACTCCTACCAGTTGTGCATCTATGTCATTCGGGTGCACGAGGAGACGGCGGTGGCGGTGATGTATCCCGACAACCCGGTCGCACAGGAATCGGTGGCGACGTACCTCGACGTGCTGGGGTCCGTCTTCGCCGAGGTGTCGCATGAGCCGGAGGTGAGCAGATCTTCGGGTGGTTAGGCGACCTCGTGGGCCGCCGGCCGTGGCTGGTCATCGGGTGCTGGGCGATACTCGCGCTCGCCCTGCCACACGCGGTCCCGTCGCTGACCGAGATGTCGGAGCGCCATCCGATCGCGGTATTGCCCGCCGACGCACCATCGGCCGTCGCGACGCGGGAGATGGCCGAGGCGTTCCGCGAGGCCGGGTCGGAGAACCTCCTGGTGGTCGTGCTCACCAACGACGACGGGCTGACCGGGGCCGATGAGAGCGTCTATCGGGCGCTGGTCGACGATCTGCGCCGCGACCTCCGCGACGTGGTGATGGTGCAGGATTTCGTGACCACCCCGCAGTTGCGCGAGACGCTCAGCAGCCGGGACTCGAAGGCGTGGATCCTGCCCGTGGGACTGACCGGCGAGCTGGGCACGCCCGAGTCCTACGCGGCCTACACCCGCGTCAGCGCGGTCATCCGGCATGCGCTCGACGGGTCGGCGCTGACGGCGAACCTGACCGGGCCCGCCGCCACCGTCGCCGACCTCACCGACGCCGGCGCGGGCGACCGGCTGCCGATCGAACTCGCGATCGCGGTCCTGCTGCTGATCATCCTCGCCGTCGTCTACCGCAATCCGGTCACGATGTGCCTTCCACTGATCACCATCGGCGCATCCCTGCTGACGGCGCAGGGCGCGGTGGCCGCCACGTCGCTGCTGACCGGCATGGCGATCTCCAACCAGACCATCGTGCTGCTGAGCGCGATGGTCGCCGGCGCGGGCACCGACTACGCGGTGTTCCTGATCAGCCGCTACCACGACTACGTTCGCTCCGGGTTCGAGCCCGAGCAGGCGGTGCGCCGCGCATTGGGCTCCATCGGCAAGGTCGTCGCCGCCTCGGCGGCCACCGTGGGTGTCACGTTCCTGGCGATGGGTTTCGCTGAACTGGGCGTGTTCTCCACCGTCGGGATGGCACTCGGTATCGGCATCGCCACCGCGTTCACCGCCGCCGTCACCCTCCTGCCGGCACTGCTGGTGCTGGCCGGTCCGCGGGGCTGGGTCGCGCCGCGTCGCGACCGCACGACCGCGTTCTGGCGGCGCAGTGGAATCCGGATCGTGCGCCGCCCGGTGGCCCATCTGGCCGGCAGCCTCGTCGTACTGCTCGCGCTGGCCGGCGTCGCCGGCGCCGCCCGCTTCAACTACGACGATCGAAAGCAGTTGCCGGACGACGTCGGGAGCTCGATCGGTTACGCCGCGTTGGACCGGCACTTCGAGGTGAACCAGACCATTCCGGAGTACCTGCTCATCCGGTCGCCGCACGATCTGCGCGACCCCCGCGCGCTGGCCGACCTCGAACAGCTGGCGCAGCGCATCAGTCAGGTTGCCGGCGTCGCGGTGGTTCGCGGGGTCACCCGGCCCACCGGGGAGTCCCTCCAGCAGGCCAGGGCGACGTATCAGGCCGGCGAGGTCGGCCGTCAGCTCGGCCAGGCGTCGGCGACGATCGACCGCGGCAGCGGTGACCTCGATCGGCTGGCATCCGGCGCCGGGCAGCTGGCCGACGGTCTCGGCGACGCGCAGGCGCAGATCTCCCAGGCTGTCGGCAGCGTGCGGACTCTCGTCGACGCGCTCACCGCCATGGCCGACCAGTTCGGCGGGGACCGCACGTTCAGCCAACTCGGCGACGCCACCCGGCTGATCACCGGCATCCGCGCGCTCGGGGATTCGCTTTCGGTGAATTTCGGCGATCTCACCGGGGATTTCGAGTGGGTCGGTCCGGTTGTCGCAGCGCTCGACAGCAGTCCGGTGTGCAACGCCGACCCCCTGTGCGTCACGGCGCGAAGTCAGTTCCATCGCCTGCACACGATGCGTGCCGACGGCACCCTCGATCGCCTCGCCGGCCTGGCGCGGCAACTGCAGTCGACGGGTCCGGTGCAGAAGCTGTCCGCGACGGTCGACGATCTCAACCAGTCGTTGAACACCGCGGTCGGCGCCATGCGCGCACTGGGACTCGACGATGCCGGCAGTGTGCGGGAGCGGTTGATCACCGTGCAGGGCGGGGCCCACGACCTCGCCGGCGCGAGCCGCCAGCTGGCCGACGGGGTTCAGCTGCTCGTCGACCAGACCAGGACCATGGGCAGCGGGCTGGGCCAGGCCTCGGCGTTCCTGACCGCGATGGGGCGCAACGCTTCCGGACCGGCCATGGCGGGGTTCAACATCCCACCCGAGGTGCTCGGCACGGACGACTTCAAGAAGATCGCGCAGATGTTCATGTCCCCGGACGGTCATGCCGTGCGGTACTTCATCCAGACCGATCTCGATCCGTTCAGCACCGAGGCGATGGACCAGGTCGACGCCATCCTCGCTACCGCCCGAGGCGCCCAACCCAACACCTCGCTGGCCGACGCCTCGGTCTCGATGTCCGGCTACCCCGTCACCCTGCGGGACACCCGGGCCTACTACGACCACGACATCCGGTTCATCGGGGCGGTGACCGTCGTGGTGGTCCTGTTGATACTGATGGTGTTGCTGCGCGCGGTCGTCGCCCCGCTGTACCTGGTCGGATCGGTGATCCTGTCCTGCCTGTCCGCGGTCGGCGTCGGAGTGGCGGTATTCCAGTTCGGGCTGGGGCAGGAACTGCACTGGAGTGTGCCCGGCCTGGCGTTCGTCGTGCTGGTCGCGGTGGGCGCCGACTACAACATGCTGCTCGCCTCCCGGCTGCGTGAGGAGGCCCCGCATGGGTTGCGCTCCGGTGTCATCCGCACCGTCGCCTCCACCGGCGGGGTGATCACCGCGGCCGGGGTGATCTTCGCGGCGTCGATGTTCGGGCTGCTGTTCTCCAGCATCGGTGCGGTCGTTCAGTCGGGGGTGGTCATCGGCGTGGGACTCCTGATCGACACCTTCGTCGTCCGCACCATCACGGTGCCCGCCGTGGCCGCACTGCTGGGCCGGGCCGGCTGGTGGCCGACACGGCCGTGGGAACAGGCGCGCTGTGAAGAGCGCCCGCCGACACCGCGATCGGTTTTCGACGAGGTGTGACCGCGGCGCGCATCAGCCGAGGGGGCCGATGATGTCGCGCACGGTGCCCAGGGTGTCTTCGATGGCGCCGCGCGTCGCCGGGTCGAGGACGGCGATCGGATCCATCCCGCGCACCGGGTCGACCGACACCGGTCTGTTCAGCGGATCGTCGTACCGCGAGTAGCCGGCGTCGACGATCGGTTGCAGCACGCTGTCGATCTGGTCGACGAACGACGCGGACAGGCCGAGATACCGCAGCGGCAGCGTGAGCGGCAGGTGATTGACCGGGATGAGGTAGGTCGTCGTCCGCGCGCCCTTGGCGTTGACCGTGGACCTGACGTTCTGCGGGGGTACGTCGCCCGGACCGGTGAACGCGGCCGGTGTGTGGACGATGGCCGACGCGACGGTGGCGTTGGCCACCGACACGAGATTGTCCGGCCGGTCCGGGAAGTCGGCGAGCCCGTCATAGGTGGCGACGAGCTTGTTCGTGTCGTACTGGCTCTCCACCTCAGGCGGCATCGTGTAGTCGATGAGCGGGATGTAACTGCCGGGCTCGAAGATCCCGGACAGGAAGCTCGCACCGAACGCGTGCCTGCCGGTGGGGTTGCCGATCGTCGTGAACGTCAACCGGTCTGGTGGGGGAGCGTGCGGATCGCCGGCCAGACGGGCCTGCTCCTGATCCAGGGCCAGGGTGCCCTGCGACAGGCCGACGGCCGCGGCCGGTGCCGTCCCTGTGCGGATGGCGTCGTCGAGGTTGTCCGTCGCGATCGCCGCGGCCTGCCCGATGCTCTCGCGGTCCCGGCCACCGGGCGGCAGGAACATCTCGGGCACCCAGCTGAACGGTGCGCCGGCGGGATAGTCGACGATCTCGCGCGAAGTGCCGGGGAAGTAGCCGGCGCCGGCCCGCGCCGTGTAGTCGTACCAGGGGATTCCGGGAGCCCTGGCGCCGCCGAGGGCGTACACCACCTCAGGCGCCGCGGGCGCCGGCGGTTCGACGGGTGAGGTGGTGTCACCCGACGGGCGGGGCTCGTCGGCGAACGCGGTGCCGGGTCCGAGGCCCCCGGCTGTGCCGACGACCACGGCCGCCAGCGTTCCGGCGAACAGTCGTCTCATCACCACGATCCTCCGTCGGCACGGTCTCGGTCGGCACGGTCTCGGTCGGCACGGTGAAAACCGCCAGGGATTGCGGATTTTCGAGGTCTCACGTTACTGCAGCACGCGGCGCGTCGCGGGGAAGCGGCTGTCACGATCCGGCGAACCCGACGGCGATCAGGACGAACCCGACGACGGCCAGCAGCATCGCGACGTCGCGACGGGTTCGCGACCGGATCCAGTCGTTGATCGCGGTCATCGCGGCCCTGGTGCGTTCGGGGGCCACCAGATGCACCACCAGCGCGGCCTCTACGAGCGCCAGGGCTGCGACGTTGAACACCAGCACCGCAGCGATCTGGGTGGCGACGGAGGTGCCGGAGGCCAGGATCATGGCCAGCACCGCCAGGTAGTCGATCGACGGCAGGGCCATTCCGAGGCCCACCACGGCCGCCAGCCACGGCGAGTGGCCGCTGAGCAGCCGGCGGGCCCGAATCAGCAGCGCGATGTCACGTGGCGGGCGGTCGGTCCGCCGCGCCGGACACCACACCGCGAGCACCGCGGCGACCAGCAACGCCAGCACGCCGATGCCGATCTGGACCCGGGGCAGGGTGAAGTGTGTGGAGTCGGGCAGCGCGGGCCGGAACACGAAGAGCACGACCAGGCCACCGGCGACGCCCATCACGAAGGCACCGGCGAGGAACGCCGACAGCTGCAGCAGCGGTCTGGGCCGGTTGAGCATGAGCACGGTCAGCCCGATCCGGAACGGCTCCAGGCTGACGACGGCGGCCATCATCAGCAGGGTCAACCACATCAGCGGGCCGTGGCGGCGATCAGGCGTCCAGCCGGCTGAACCGCGCGTGGCGGTAGTGCTCAACGCAGGCCGCGCGCCTGATCTTGCCGCTGGTGGTGGTGGGGATGGACCCGGGTGGCACCAGCACCAGGTCGGCGACGTTGAGGCCGTGTGAGCGCGAGATGGCCGACGTCACCTGATGGCGCACGGTGCGCAGCTTCGCCAGCACATCGGCGTCGGATCCGGCGTCGGATCCGCCCCGCCTCTTGAATTCGATGATGGTGACCAGCTTCTCGGTCGTCTCGGGGTTCTCGGTGGGAACCGAGATCGCCGCGACCCGGCCGCCGGTGATCGCCGCGACGGTGGCTTCGATGTCCTCGGGGTAGTGGTTGCGGCCGTAGACGATGAGCAGGTCTTTGACCCGGCCCACGATGAACAGCTCGCCGTCGGAGTCGAACCCGAGGTCCCCGGTGCGCAGCCATGGTCCGTCGACGCCGGCCAGTTCGGCGCCGAAGGTCAGACGGGTCTCCTCGGGCCTGTTCCAGTACCCGTCGGCGACGTTGTCGCCGCGCACCCAGATCTCGCCGACGGTCCCTGGCGGGCATTCGGCGGCGGTGTGCGGGTCGACGATGCGCACCGCCGGCGACGACGGTGTGCCGTAGCTCAGCAGCGGGCTGCCGGTGTCCGGTGGACAGCGCACGGCGGCGCCCGCGGCGAGGGCCTCGGAGTCGAAGTGGGCGATCTGCGGTGGGTGGCCGCCGCGCCGGGTCGCGACGTACACCGTCGCCTCGGCCAGACCGTAGGACGGGCACATCATGTCCGGTCGCGCGCCGAACGGGGCGAACCGCTCGACGAACCGGTCCAGCGTGGCCGGGTGGACCCGTTCGCTGCCGCTCACGATGCGCTGCACGCCACCGAGGTCCCGTCCCGCCATGTCCTCGTCGGACGTGCGTCGCACGGCCAGCTCGAAGGCGAAGTTCGGTGCGGCCGAGAACGCGTGCGGGTGGGCGGCGAGCGTCTGGAGCCAGCGGGCGGGCCGTTGCAGGAACGCCACCGGGCTGGTCAGCTGCGCCCGATAGCCGCCGAGGATCGGGCCGATGACGCCGAGCACCAGGCCCATGTCGTGGTAGAAGGGCAACCACGACACGATCGTGGTGTCCGGGGGCGCCACGCCGTCGAGGTCGGGGAAGTAGGCGGCCATCAACTGCCGGAAGTTCGCCTGCAGATTGCGGTCGGAGATCATCACGCCTGCGGGCAGCCGCGTCGACCCGGAGGTGTACTGCAGATAGGCGGTGGCGGGCGGGTGGGCCACCCGCGGGGCCGGGCCGGTGCGGACGTCGAGGGCGAGGTCGTCCACGGCCACGATCGCCGGACCGCGTCCGTGCGCGGGGGCGTAGTCGGCGAAGGCAGGCGCGACCGCGGCCGTGGTGAGGACCACCGTCGGCGCGGCATCGCCGAGGACGGCGCTGACCCGCTCGTCGGGAACTCCGGCGAAGGGCGCCGACAGCGGAACCGCGATGAAACCGGCCTGCAATGCGCCCAGGAAGGCCGCGATGAAATCCAGGCCCTGCGGTGCGGCGATGACCGCGCGGTCACCGGCGGTTCCGTGCTGAGCCAGTGCCAGAGCGACGTTGACCGCTCGCCGGTACACCTGCGACCACGTCAGCGACTCGACCCGCCCGCCGGGATCCAGGTCGTAGTCGGTGTAGGTGTAGGCGACATCGCCGGGCTGCAGACCCGCACGCTCTCGCAGCAGTGACAGGACAGACTGCTGGGCCATGGGCGTCAGGTTACCGCCCGTCCGAATTTCCTTGCCGACGCACACTGTTCGCGGCGCAGGGTTCGGCTCACCACGAGCACGACCCTGTCCGGGGCGGGCGGTCATGTGTGAAGATCGAACGGCTATGAGTACCACTGACCTGAGCCCGGCGACGCTGCGCGAAGCGTTCGGTCACTTCCCGACGGGCGTGATCGCCATCGCCGCCGAGGTGGACGGCGTCCGCGTCGGACTGGCCGCCAGCACGTTCGTCCCGGTGTCCCTGGACCCGCCGCTGGTGTCGTTCTGCGTCCAGAACAGCTCCACGACCTGGCCGAAGCTCAAGGATCTGCCGCGCCTGGGCATCAGCGTGCTCGGCGAGTCACACGATGCCGCGGCGCGCACCCTGGCAGCCAAGGCGGGTGACCGCTTCGCGGGTCTGGAGACCGAGTCGACCGACAACGGCGCCGTCTTCATCCACGGGACCAGCGTGTGGCTGGACAGCTCGATCCACCAGCTCGTCGAGGCGGGCGATCACACGATCGTCATCCTGCGGGTCGAGGACATCGCGGTCCACCCGGATGTCGCACCGATCGTGTTCCACCGCAGCACGTTCCGCCGCCTCGGCGGCTGACGCTCAGCGCCGGGCGGCCAGTTCCTCTCGGTAGTGCTGTACGCGCCGGTCGATCTCCTGGGCGTCGGCGGGCCTGCCCTCCTTGCGGGCGAGGTCAGCGCGGACCGTGAGTTCACGGATCGCGGTCCGAATGTCGTTGATGCTGTGCGTGTTCAGATTTTTCGTCGCGGCCATGGGCGAGCCTTTCGTCGTTGATCAGCCCTGCCCCGAGGCTACTCTTGTCAGCTCCGCCGGAAGAGCTTGTTGCCCAGCCATACCACCGGGTCGTACTTGCGATCTGCTGCGCGCTCCTTCATCGGGATCAGCGCGTTGTCGGTGATCTTGATGTGCTCGGGGCAGACCTCGGTGCAGCACTTGGTGATGTTGCAGTAGCCCAGGCCGTTCTCCTCCTGGGCCTGTTCGGCGCGGCGGCCGTGCACGTCGAGCGGGTGCATGTCGAGCTCGGCCTGACGCATCAGGAAGCGCGGGCCGGAGAAGGCCTTCTTGTTCTCCTCGTGGTCACGCACGACGTGGCAGACGTTCTGGCACAGGAAGCACTCGATGCACTTGCGGAACTCCTGGCTGCGGTTCACGTCCTCCTGGGCCATCCGGTACTCCCCGGGCTGCAGGTCCTTGGGCGGGGTGAACGCCGGGATCTCCCTGGCCTTCTCGTAGTTGAAACTCACGTCGGTCACCAGATCCCGTATGACCGGGAAGGTCCGCAGCGGAGTGACGGTGACGGTCTCGTCCTCGCCGAAGGTCGACATCCGCGTCATGCAGGCCAGCCGCGGGCGGCCGTTGATCTCCACCGAGCAGGATCCGCACTTGCCGGCCTTGCAGTTCCAGCGCACCGCGAGATCGCCGGTCTGGGTCTGCTGCAGCCGGTGGATGATGTCGAGGACGACCTCACCCTCGTTGACCTCGACGGTGTACTCCTGCAGGGCGCCACCGTCGACGTCGCCGCGCCAGACCCGCATGCTCGCGTTGTAGGTGCCCATCAGCTGCTCCGTTCGGGATGCTCGGCGATCTCGGGATCGGTGTAGTACTTCTCCAGCTCGGAGAGCTCGAAACACCCGAGCAGATCCGGGCGCATCGTCGGCTGGGGCTCCTTGGTCACGCTGACGTCCGGGACGACGGGGTCGTCGCCCTCGGTGCGGCACACCAGCAGGGTGTTGCGCCAGTTCGCGTCCATCGCCGGATAGTCGTCGCGGGTATGCCCGCCACGGCTCTCGGTGCGGGTCAGCGCGGCCTTGGCGACGCACTCGCTGACCAGCAGCATGTTGCGCAGGTCGATCGCCAGATGCCACCCCGGGTTGAAATGCCGGTCACCCTCGACCTTCATCTTCTTGAAGCGCCCACGCAGTTCGTCGAGCTTGGCCAGTGCCTCGTTGATCTCTTCTTCCTTGCGGATGATGCCGACGAGCTCGTTCATGGTGTCCTGCAGGTCCAGCTGCACCGTGTACGGGTTCTCCGGCTGGTCTCCGTTGGTCGGCCCCTCGAAGGGGTGCAGTGCCATCTGCACGGCGACGTCCAGCGCTTCCTGGGACACCGTCGGGCGGTCCGAGAGCGAGCGGACGTAGTCCGACGCCCCGAGCCCGGCCCGCCGGCCGAAGACCAGCAGGTCCGACAGCGAGTTGCCGCCGAGGCGATTGCTGCCGTGCATCCCGCCGGCGCACTCGCCGGCGGCGAACAGCCCCGGCGTCGCGGCCGCCGCGGTGTCCGGATCAACCTCGATGCCACCCATGACGTAGTGGCAGGTCGGGCCGACCTCCATCTCGTCGGTGGTGATGTCGACCTCGGCCAGCTCCATGAACTGGTGGTACATCGACGGCAACCGGCGCTTGATCTCCTCGGTGGAGATGCGCGAGGCGATGTCGAGGTAGACCCCGCCGTGCGGTGTGCCACGGCCCTCTTTCACCTCGGTGTTGATGGCGCGGGCCACTTCGTCGCGGGGCAGCAGATCAGGCGTGCGGCGCGCGGAGTCGTTGTCCTTGAGCCACTGATCGGCTTCTTCCTCGGTCTCGGCGTACTGGCCCTTGAACACGTCCGGGATGTAATCGAACATGAACCGCTTGCCCTCGGAGTTCTTCAGCACCCCGCCGTCGCCGCGCACACCCTCGGTGACGAGGATGCCCTTCACGCTGGGCGGCCAGACCATCCCCGTCGGGTGGAACTGGATGAACTCCATGTTGATCAGCGTCGAACCGGCGCGCAGCGCGAGCGCGTGCCCGTCGCCGGTGTACTCCCACGAGTTCGACGACACCTTGAACGATTTGCCGATACCGCCGGTGGCCAGCACCACCGCCGGCGCCTCGAACAGGATGAACTTGCCGCTCTCCCGCCAATACGCCAGAGCCCCCGCCACCCTTTTCTCCCCGCTGGTCTCGTCCAAGATCAGGTCGGTGACGGTGCACTCGTGGAAGACGCGGATACGCGCGTCGTAGTCCCCGAGTTCGGCCTTGTCCTCCTGCTGCAGCGAGACGATCTTCTGCTGCAGCGTGCGGATGATCTCCAGGCCGGTGCGGTCGCCGACGTGGGCCAGCCGCGCGTAGGTGTGGCCGCCGAAGTTGCGCTGGCTGATGCGCCCGTCCTTGGTGCGGTCGAACAGGGCGCCGTAGGTCTCGAGCTCCCACACACGGTCCGGGGCCTCCTGCGCGTGCAGTTCGGCCATGCGCCAGTTGTTGAGGAACTTGCCGCCGCGCATGGTGTCGGCGAAGTGGATCTGCCAGGTGTCCTTCGGGTTGGCGTTCTTCATCGCCGCCGCACAGCCGCCCTCGGCCATCACGGTGTGCGCCTTGCCGAACAACGACTTGCACACGACGGCAACCCGCAGGCCCCGCTGGCGCGCTTCGATCACCGCGCGCAACCCGGCACCGCCGGCACCGATGACGATGACGTCGTATTGGTGTCGTTCCAGCTCCGATGAGCCGCTTGCGCGAAGAGCATCGGGCGCTGACGACTCGTTCGCGGGAGGAGCCTCGGGCTCAGCCATGTACGTGGGACCTCACTTGCCTGTTCTTATCGTGTTTTCTGCGGGGCCGATTCGGATTGTCAGCCAATGAATCTCAGGTCGGAGATGGCGCCGCTGGCCACCAGCATGATGTAGAAGTCGGTGAGCATCAGCGTGCCGAGCGTGATCCACGCGTAGAGCTTGTGCCGGGTGTTGATCACGCTGACCTGGGTCCAGAGCCAGTACCGCACGGGATGTTTCGAGAAGTTCTTCAGGCGTCCACCCACCACGTGGCGGCAGGAGTGGCACGACAGCGTGTAGACCCACAGCATCACCACGTTGACCACCAGGATGATGTTGCCCAGCCCGAATCCGAAGCCGCTGGGGGAGTGGAAGGCGATGATCGCGTCGTAGGTGTTGATCACCGAGATCAGCGCGGCGATGTAGAAGAAGTACCGGTGCAGGTTCTGCATCACCAGCGGGAATCGGGTCTCACCGGTGTACTTGGCGTGCGGTTCGGCGACCGCGCACGCGGTGGGCGCCTGCCACACCGACCGGTAGTAGGCGCCGCGGTAGTAGTAGCACGTCAACCGGAACAGCAGCAGGAACGGCAGCGACAGCGCTGCGTACGGCAGCCACCACACATCCGGCAGGAACTGGCCGAAATGGCTGGCCTCCGGAACGCAGCCGGACTGTTCGGCTTCGTTCCACTTGGCCAGGCACGGCGAGTAGAACGGCGTCAAATAGTGGTAGTCGGCGACGTAGTACCACTTCTGCATGAACGCCCGCACGGTCGCGTAGATGACGAACGCCGCGAACCCCAGGTCCACCACCAGCGGCGACTGCCACCATCGGTCGGTGCGCAGCGTGCGCTGCGTGATCTGAGCACGTGTCGGTGAGAAGACGCCGTTGCCTTCCCGGTCGGCGGTGGGTGCGCTCACGGTTGCCTTTCGCAGATCTGTCGAGGGCGGGCAGACAGGCAGTTACCCGCGGGAGGTTGGTCGAAGCGTCACGGGTGTGCCCGCGGACACTCAGCGGGTGCCGCCGAGCCCTTCGTCGTCGACGCCGCGCCAGAACTCGGAGTCGTACTCGGTGTCGGGGATCGCGATCTTCTCGCCGACATGGTGATGGCGGCTCAGACCGCGGCCGAGCTCGAGCTCCTCGGCGTCGATGTCGAGGCGATCGATGTCGTTGAGGATGCGTTCGGCATCATTGACGATGCGGCGCATCGCGGGCGAATCCCCGTAACGGGAAGCCAACGATGTGACGCAACGCCGCAGGCCGCCGATGAGCTCGTGCAGTTCCGCGAATTCGGTGGTGCTTGACAAAACCGACCTCCTTGGGCTGAAGGGTGTCTCGGATCACAGTACGCATTCGATGCTAGCCACATCACACAGTTCACAGTGAGACAGATCACGTCTCGACCGAGAGGACGAAGCTGTGCCAGACCAAGAACTCAAACAGCGTGCGACCACGCTGCTCGACCTGCACCAGCCCGGAAATCCCGTGGTCCTGCCCACCGTGTGGGACGCCTGGTCGGCCCGGCTGGCGGTCGACGCCGGCTTTGCGGCGCTGACCGTCGGCAGCCATCCGGTGGCCGACTCGGTCGGGCGCGCCGACAACGAGGGCATGACCTTCGACGAGCTGCTGACCCGCGTCGCCCAGATCACCGAGGCCGTCGACGTGCCGGTCTCGGTCGACATCGAATCCGGCTACGGCGAGTCGGCGCAACGGCTGATCGACGGTCTGCTCGGTGTGGGTGCCGTCGGCCTGAACATCGAGGACACCGTGCACAGCGAGGGCGGCCGCATCCGTGAGTCGGCCGAACACGCCGAGCTGGTTGGCGGTCTGCGGGCCGCGGCCGACGCCTCCGGTGTGCACGTCGTGGTGAACGCCCGCACCGACCTGTTCCTGCGCAAGCACGGCGATGAGGCCGACCGGGTGGACCGGGCGATCGCACGGCTGCAGGAGGCCGCCGCCGCGGGGGCCGACGTGCTCTATCCGGTGGGCCGCCACGACGACGACACGCTGCGGCGGCTGACCGCCGAACTGCCGCTGCCGGTCAATGCGATCGGCATCCCGGACCAGGACGACCCCGCGTCGTTCGGACCGCTCGGGGTGGCCCGCATCAGTTTCGGCCCGTTCCTGCAGGCCGCGCTCGCAACCCGGGCCAAAGAGATTCTCGGCCGCTGGAGCTGACAACTTTCTCTTTATTCGCCCAAACGAACAAACGGGCGAGAAAGTGCGAGAGGGTCCGGGCGTTTTGTCGATCTCGGCACAGAGGCCCGCCCTTCGGTGGTGTCGATGAAGTCGACGATGAGCTTCACGACGGCGTCGGGCCGTTCCACGTGGGGGAAGTGCCCCACGCCGCCGAGTACTTCCAGCCGGCAGGACGGCAGCGCCTGCTGCACGGCGTAGCCGTGCTCGACCGGGATGACGTGGTCCTGGTCACCCCAGATGACCATGGTGGGCAGCTGGGCGCTCAGATGCAGCCTGTTGAGCGCACTGACCGACTGGCCGCGATAGTCGACCACCGATCGCAGGGTCCGCAGGAACGCCTGGCGGGTCTTGGAGTCCGCGAGTGAGGTGTACGCACTCCACATCTCCGCCGCGCGGGGGGAACGCACGCCCCACGCCGCGAACCATGAGCGCAGCGTGTTCCCGGCGGCGACCACCCCCGGCGGCGCGATGAGCGGCAGCAGGAACTCGGCGCCCGGCGCCGACAGCACGCGCAGGGTCCACCCGACGTCCGGACCCAACCCGCCGCTGTTCAGCAGCACCAGGCGCTGGCAGTACTCGGGATGCTGGTACATGAACTGCATCGCGACACCGCCACCCAGCGACTGTCCGATGACCGTGGCGCGGGCGACGCCCAACTCGTCGAGGAGATCGCGGAGCAACACCGCGAACGCACCGAGCGAGTAATCACTCCTCGGCTTGGCCGATCGACCATGTCCCAGCAGGTCGGGGGCGATCACCCGGTACCTCTCCGACAGCGCGGGCAGCACCTCGCGCCACGTGTCGGAACTGCCCGCCATCCCGTGGATCAGCAGCAGGGTTTCCGGACCACTGCCGACGTCCTGGTAGGCGACCCGTTCACCGTGGAGCTCCACGTACGTCATCTCGCTCATGTGCGGCTTGCCTCGCTTTCCGGTTGGTCACGCCGTGCGTTTTCACGCTACGTCGCATGATCGGCGTTCACGGAAGTCCGCATGGTGAAACCCTCCGCCGGCCTCGACCGGCTCACACCTGCCTCGAGGCCGAGGTGAGCACACCGTGATGGGGGCTTCACACGAGGCGACATCGCCGCAATATCGGCTCCTTAACCTCAGCCCATGCCGTCAACGAAGAACGTCGTGGTCGTCGGCCACGGCATGGTCGGGCACCGGTTCGTCGAAGCGCTGCGTGCGCGCGACGAGGCCGGCGCCTGGCGGATCACCGTGCTCGCCGAGGAGGCCGACGCCGCCTATGACCGGGTGGGTCTGACCGGATACACCGAGCACTGGGATCGCACCCTGCTCGCGCTGGCGGGCAACGACTACCGCGGCGACGACCTGGTGGATCTGCGGCTGGGGCAGCGGGTCGCCTCGATCGACCGCGCGGCCCGCACGGTGAAGACCGTCGACGGGACGGCGTTCGCCTACGACGCACTGGTGCTGGCCACCGGTTCGTACGCCTTCGTCCCGCCGGTGCCCGGACGCGATCTGCCCGCCTGCCACGTGTATCGCACCCTCGACGATCTCGACGCGATCCGCGCCGACGCGCAGCGCGCGTTGGCTTCGGGCCGCGCACCCGCGGGCGTGGTCATCGGCGGCGGTCTGCTCGGTCTGGAGGCCGCCAACGCGCTGCGTGCGTTCGGGCTGTCCGCCCACGTCGTGGAGCGGTCGCCGCGGCTGATGGCCCAACAGCTCGACGACGCCGGCGGTGCGTTGCTGAGCCGGATGATCACCGACCTGGGTATCGAGGTGCACCTCGACGTCAGCACCGAGGCGATCCGGCCGGCGCAGCGGAACCGGCCGCTGCGGCGTTCCGACGACGACGATTCGCTGCGGGTACTGCTGGGCGACGGATCGTTCATCGACGCGGGCCTGGTGGTCTTCGCGGCCGGTGTCCGGCCCCGCGACGAGCTGGGCCGGGACGCCGGGCTGCAGATCGCCGAACGCGGTGGCATCCTCACCGATCTGAGTTGTGTGACAAGCGATCCCCACATCTACGCCGTGGGTGAGGTGGCCGCGATCGAAGGCCGGTGCTACGGCCTGGTCGGCCCCGGCTACACCAGCGCCGAGGTGGTGGCCGACCGGCTGCTGGGTGGGCAGGCGGAGTTTCCCGAAGCCGACATGTCGACCAAGCTCAAACTGCTCGGCGTCGACGTCGCGAGTTTCGGTGACGCGATGGGGCACACACCGGACTGCCTCGAGGTGGTGGTCAACGACGCGGTCAACCAGACCTACGCCAAGCTGGTCCTCTCCGACGACGCGAAGACGTTGCTCGGTGGGGTCCTGGTGGGCGACGCCTCGGCCTACGGTGTGCTGCGTCCGATGGTCGGCGAACAGCTGCCCGGTGACCCGATGGCGCTCATCGCACCTGCCGGATCCAGCGACGGTGGGTCCGCACTCGGCGTGGGCGCGCTGCCGCCCGCCGCGCAGATCTGCTCGTGCAACAACGTCACCAAGGGCGATCTGACCGGGGCGATCGCGAGCGGTTGCTGCGACGTTCCGGCGTTGAAGGCGTGCACGAAGGCGGGCACCTCGTGTGGTTCGTGTGTGCCGCTGATCAAACAACTGCTGGAGGCCGAGGGCGTCGAACAGTCGAAGTCGTTGTGCGAGCACTTCACTCAGTCTCGCGCCGAACTGTTCGAGATCGTCTCGGCCACCGACATCCGCACCTTTTCCGGTCTGCTGGAACGATTCGGCAGCGGGAGGGGTTGTGACATCTGCAAACCCGTGGTCGCGTCGATTCTCGCCTCGACCGGCTCGCAGCACATCCTCGACGGTGAGCAGGCCGCACTGCAGGACAGCAACGACCACTTCCTGGCCAACATCCAGCGCAACGGCAGCTACTCGGTCGTGCCCCGGGTACCCGGCGGTGACATCAAACCCGAACACCTCATCCTGATCGGCGAGATCGCCAAGGACTTCGGTCTGTACACCAAGATCACCGGCGGGCAGCGCATCGACATGTTCGGCGCCACCGTCGACCAGCTGCCGGAGATCTGGCGCAGGCTCGTCGAGGGCGGTATGGAATCCGGTCAGGCGTACGGCAAGTCGTTGCGCACCGTGAAGAGCTGCGTCGGCAGCGACTGGTGCCGCTACGGCCAGCAGGACTCGGTGCAGATGGCCATCAACCTCGAACTCCGCTACCGCGGCCTGCGCGCACCGCACAAGATCAAGATGGGGGTGTCCGGGTGCGCCCGGGAATGCGCCGAGGCGCGCAGCAAGGACGTCGGGGTGATCGCCACCGAGACGGGCTGGAACCTCTACGTCGGCGGCAACGGCGGGATGACCCCGAAACATGCCCAGCTGCTGGCCGGGGATCTCGACGACGAGACGCTGATCCGCTACATCGACCGGTTTCTCATGTTCTACATCCGCACCGCCGACCGGTTGCAGCGCACGGCGCCGTGGGTCGAGGGGCTGCAGGGCGGCATCGATCACCTGCGGGAGGTCGTCTGCGACGATTCCCTGGGCCTGGCAACGGAATTCGAGGACGCGATGCAGCGGCACGTCGACGGCTACGCATGCGAGTGGAAGGGTGTGCTGCAGGATCCCGACAAGCTGTCGCGCTTCGTGTCCTTCGTCAACGCACCCGACGTACCCGATCCGACCGTCACCTTCACCGAGAACGCCGGGCGCAAGGTCCCGACGCCGATCGGTATGCCCGCCATCCGACCCCTCCAGGAGACACCGTGACCCTCCTCGACAACTGCGAAGAGCATGCGTCCGTAGACGATTCGATGTGGACCCGCGCGTGCCGGTATGACTACCTGATCCCAGGCCGGGGCGTGGGGGTGCTGCTTCCCGACGGCGCGCAGGCCGCGCTGTTCCGGCTCGACGACGGTTCGCTGTGCGCGATCGGCAACATCGATCCGTTCTCGGGTGCCGCGGTGATGTCACGGGGTATCACCGGCGACCGGGGCGGGCGGGCCACCGTACAGTCCCCGATCAAGAAGCAGGCCTTCGCCTTCGACGACGGCAGCTGCCTCGACGATGCCACGGTGTCGCTGCCGGTGTACCGCACGCGGATCACCGACGGCTATGTGGAGATCGCGACCTAGTTTCACCAAGACCGGCCGGATAAGCTCCGGCCATGGTGCAGGTGAGGGCGTGCTGACCGTCAGCGCGGCGATCGGCGCCGCTGCCACCTTCGTCTGGCTCGGCATGGTTGTGGCGATCTCGTTCATCGAAGCCCCCCTGAAATTCCGCGCTGCGGGGGTGACGGTCCCGATCGGTCTCGGAATCGGCCAGCTGGTGTTCCGTGCGCTCAACATCGCCGAAGCGCTGTTGGCCGGTGTCATCGTCATCGCCGTGGCGACCGGTCGCCCGCCGGTCGGTGTTCTCGTCGCCGTGACGGTCGCCGTCGTCGTGCTGATCGTCCAGCTGGTCGGGGTCCGACCGCGGTTGGCGCGCCGTTCCCGGGCGGTGCTCGCCGGTCAGGACGCCCCCCGCTCGCGCGCGCACCACGCCTATGTGGCGCTCGAGGTGGTCAAGGTGTTCGCGCTGGTGGCGGCCGGAGTCGCATTCCTCAGCTGATGAGGTCGATCGCGATTCAGTGTTTAGTTGGTTCCGGAAATGGGTACGTCGCCGCCGTGATCGGCGAGAAGAATCCCGCAGCCGCGGCGTCGGACGGCTCCTGGACTGTCCGGGCGGCGCTCGACCGGACCGGCGTGCTCGCCGTCGACGCGATCGCCGGGGCCGACCACGCCGGTATCACCGTCGTGCGTGCCGACCGTTCGATCCGCTGCCTCGCGGCCACCGACGTCCATGCGCTGGTGCTGACCAACATCGCCCGGCGGTCCGGGCAGGGCCCGGCCTTCGACCTCATGGCCGGCCACCGGTCACTGCGGGTCGCCGATCTGGCCCGGGAGTCGCGCTGGCCCGAGTTCGCGGCCGGCGCGATCACGGCCACGCCCGTGCGTGCACTCCTGGCGCAGACGGTCTTCCACGGCGGGGACACGTGCGCGGTGTTCACCCTCTACGGCGACCGGCCGGACGCGTTCGGCGAGCAGACGATCCGGGACAGCTCCGCGTACCTGTCGCAGGTGGCTCAGATACTTGCCGCCGGGCGGGCGCGCAGCGTCGAGGACATGGCCGCGGTCGGCTAGCGACGGGGTACTACGCCGCGACGGGCAGCCGGGCGCGGCGAAAGCGGCTGGCGATCAACCGGACCAGGCCGGGGTGGGTGCCCAGCGGATCGGTGACGATGTCGGCCCCGCTGGCCCGCAGCCGGTCCTGGAACAAGCCCTCCGACAGCAGATAGGACGCCACCACGACCCGTCGGCCGCCACGCAGGCGCGCCGCGGCGACGGCGTCCGCGATGCGGGGCTCGCCGGTCGCGGCGTACGCCAGCTCGGCACGCCCGCCGGTGACGGCCGACAGCCACGTCGCCGTGGTGTGCAGATCGCGCAGTGCACCCCGGTCGGACGTGCCCGCCGCCGCCAGGATCACCGAATCGCCGGGCCGCCATCCGGATTCGACGAGCCGATCGCCGAGTACCCGCACCAGCTGCGGGTCGGGACCGAGTGCAGCGGCCACCGTCACGTCGGGATGCCCGCTGGCGTGGACGTGCTCGGGGATGTCGACGTGAACGTGGTAGCCGCGCGACAGGAACGCCGGGACCAGCACCGCTGGCCGGTCCGGAGCCGTCCGTAGCACCTCCGCCGGGGTGGGACCGATCACGTCGACGAACGCGACGTCGACGGGTTGGTCCAGGGTGACCGCGACCTGGTCGGCGATGCGTTCGATGAGCGCGACGCCGGTGGCCTTGCGGGTGCCGTGGGCGACCAGGATCCGCCTCACGGTGCCGCCACCGGCTCGTCGTCCGGGTCGTCGTCGACGGCCAGCCGGTACCCGCGCTTGACCACGGTGGCAACGATCCGCTTGTCGCCCAGCGCGGTGCGCAACCGCAACACCGCCGTCTCCACCGCATGGGTGTCGGTGCCGCCGCCCGGCAGCGCGCCGAGGAGGTCGGCGCGGGACACCACTGCGCCCGGATGGTGCGCGAGCGCCCGGATCGTGGCCATGGCGGCCGGCGACAGGGTCTTGACCGCGCCGTCGACCAGGACGCACGTGCCACGGATCTCCAGTAGGTGCCCGGCGACACGCACGGTCCTGGCCTGCAGCAGGGGCAACTCGTCGGTGATGTGCCGGGCCAGGGCGCCCAGCCGCATCCGTTCGGGGGCCGACGTCGGAACGCCCAACCGAACCAGCGGCCGAGCGGTCACCGGTCCGACGCACATCGCGTGCACGTTGGTGCGCAGCGCGGACAGCACGCGGTCGGCGATGCCCAGCTCGCCGGCCCGCATCAGCACCGAGGCGACCGCGGGTGCGGAGGTGAAGCTCACGGCGTCGAACTTCTCCTCGGCGATGCCGGACACCAGCTGATCGAAATCGCCGTCCCGCGGCGCCGGGCGCCAGCGGTACACCCGGATCGGCACCACGTCGGCGCCCGCGGCACGAAGCTCGTCGAGGAATTCCGGGAACGGGTCCCATTCGTCGGTCGCGCCGTGCAACTGCACGGCGATGCGCTGACCGCGGATGCCGCCGTCCAGTAGATAGGCCAGCACCTCGCGCGAGGACTCCGAATCCGGGGACCACTCCTCGGGCAGGCCCGCCGCGCGCAGCGCACCGGTCGCCTTGGGGCCCCGCGAGACGATGCGGGCCTTCTCGAGCGCGCGGGTGAGCTCGGCGGCGACGCCCCACCCGTCGGCGGCGGCGATCCAGCCTCGCAAGCCGATGCCGGTGGTGGCGACGACGATGTCGGGCGGGACGTCGATGAGGGCCTGGGTGTGGGCGCGCAGCTCTTCGTCGTCGGGTAGCGGCACCATCGCGATGGCGGCGGCGCAGGTCACCGCCGCGCCGCGGCGGCGCAGCAGTGCTGCCAGCTCCTCGGCGCGACGGGCGGAGGTCACCGCCACCCGGAATCCGGTGAGCGGTGCCCAGTCAGGCTCACTCATGGTCCCTGTCTATGCATGTCGTGTTTCAGTCTGGTTACCCAGCCATTGCCGAGGCATGTCGTTGGCCGCCGGGGGAGGTGAGTTCGGCCATGTTCGGCCGTCGCACGTAGCGGTACCAGGTGACGACCGATGCCAGCACGTAGAAGGCCGCGAAGATCCAGAACGCGGCGGTGGCCGACCCGCTGCTCAGATACGACTGGCGCAGTGCCAGGTTGATGCCGACTCCGCCGAGCGCGCCGACGGCTCCGGCGAAGCCGATCAGCGCACCGGACATGGCGCGCGACCACGCCACCCGGTTCTCCTCGCTGACGTCGAGCGACCGGCTGCGCGCCTCGAAGATCGACGGGATCATCTTGTACACCGAGCCGTTGCCGATGCCCGACAGCAGGAACAGGGCGATGAACCCGACGACGTATCCGATCATCGTCGCGGTGGTGGCCGCACCGGCGCTGGCGTCGTCGAGCGTGCTGACGGTGACCAGGACGCCCGCGGCCAGGATCATGCCGGCGAACACGGCCAGGGTGACCCGGCCCCCGCCGATGCGGTCGGCCAGCTTTCCGCCGTAGACCCGGGACAGCGATCCGAGCAGCGGCCCGATGAACGCGATCTGTGCGGCGTGCAGGGACGCTTCGGCGGCGGTCTGCCCACCCGCGACGAAGTTGATCTGCAGGACCTGACCGAAGGCGAATGCGAAGCCGATGAACGAGCCGAACGTGCCGATGTAGAGCAGCGAGATCACCCAGGTATCACGTTCGCGCAGAATGTCTTTCATTGCGCGAGAGTCGATCCGGTGCTGTTCGAGGTTGTCCATGTAGAGCGCGGCGCCGATACCGGCGACGGCCAGCGCGACCAGATAGACCGCACACACCCAGTACGGCTGACGGTTACCCGCCACCGCGATGACCAGCAGACCGACGAGCTGGACCATCGGCACGCCGATGTTGCCGCCGCCGGCGTTGAGGCCAAGGGCCCAGCCCTTGAGCCGCTGCGGATAGAAGGCGTTGATGTTGGTCATCGACGAGGCGAAGTTGCCGCCGCCGAATCCGGCCAGCGCCGCGCACAGCAGGTACGGCCACAGCGGCAGACCGGGATTCGCGAGCAGGACCATGGTGCCGACGGTGGGAATCAGCAGGACGAAGGCCGAGAAGACGGTCCAGTTCCGGCCGCCGAAGCGCGCGGTGGCCAGCGTGTAGGGGATCCGCAGGCATGCGCCGACGAGCGTGGCGGTGGCGCCGAGCAGGAACTTGTCCCCCGCCGAGAAGCCGTAGACGCTCTCGGGCATGAACAGGACCATGACCGACCAGATGGACCACACCGAGAAGCCGATGTGTTCGGCGGCCACCGACCAGATCAGGTTGCGACGCGCGATGTTCTTGTTGCCGGCCTCCCAGGCGACGGTGTCCTCGGGATCCCAGTCGGTGATGCGATGCGACATGGCCGAAACGGTAGGAAGTGATCGTTACCCCAAAGCGCTCCGCGATGACTCGTGCGTGAAATTCCGCTCACCGCACCGATCTTGGAGCTGTGAGGAGGTGGCAATCCGACGTCACCAGACGTCGCCGGCGCGCCAATCGCAGGTCAGTTCGGCGCTGATGTCGAGGTCGGCGCCGGTCGGCAGGACGAGGACGGCGCCGTCGTCATCGGGGGTGCGGGTCAGGCCATCGGGCGCCAGCACCGACGTCGGCCCGCACCACGGCACCCAGCCGCGTGCGAGGTACATCGGTCTGCCCTCGTCGGTGCTGCCGAGCGCACCGACCGGATAGGCGCCGCGGATCACCTGTTCGAGGGCGTCCATGATGGCGGTGCCCAGACCCAGCCCCCGGCACTCCTCCCGCACGGCGACGGCTTCGACGTAGCCGCACCGCAGGGCGTTGCCGCGGTGCAGGAGCCGGCGCTGCACCACGGCGCCGTGGGCGATCAGTGTGCCGTGGCTCCAGATGAGCGCATGCATTCCGCCGAGGGCGTGCTCCCAGTCGTCGTCGGAGAATTCGCCGGCGAACGCGTCGACGAGCATGCGGCGGGCGCCGTCGATGGTCTCGAGGTCCAGATCGGCGGTGTGCACCAACCGTGCCGTGTGCACCTCGCGGATGCGGACCGCACGGGGCTCCTGCAGCTGCACACTTCGTTCTTACCCTCTGCGGCGACTCTGCGTCCAGGGCTCGCCGCACCCCGCTTTTTTCGCGCCCTGCGCGCAGAGTCAACGCCCTCAGACCCGGCGCGGGCGCGACCAGTGCAGCCGGACGGTCTGACCGGGCCGGGTCTGGGCCACCTTGTCGACGTCGTCGTTGGTCACCACCCCGATCACCGGATAGCCGCCCGTCACCGGATGGTCGGGTCCGAGGATCACCGGAAAGCCGTTGGGTGGCACCTGGATCGCGCCGCGGGTGGCACCTTCGCTGGGCAGCTGGCGATCGGGCCACCGGTATTCCAGCGGCATGCCGACCAATCGCATCCCCACCCGGTCGCTGTGGTTGGTGACCTGCCAGTTGGTGTGCACCAGTACGTCGGGATCGACGAACCAGTCGTCGCGCGGCCCCGGCACGACGTTCAGTTCGAGTACGTCGTCGTCGATGGCTGCCACGGGTGCCTGGTCGAGTTCCGGGAAGTCGGCGCTGTGGTCGCCGACGGGCAGGGTGTCGCCGCGCCGTAGCGGTTGCGGTCCGATCGCCGACATGACGTCGTAGCTGCGCGAGCCCAGGACGGGATGGACGTCGAAGCCGCCCCGCACCGCGAGATAGCTGCGCAGCCCGGAGTTCGGCGTGCCCAGTGAGATCACGTCGCCTTCATGCGCGTAGTGAACACTGTTGGTGCCGAATGGTTTTCCGTTGACAGCCGGCGAGGTGTCGGCACCCGTCACGGCGACGGCGACGTCGCCACCGTGCACCCGGGCGGTGAAGCCGCCGAGCATGACCTCGACGGTTGCGTGATCGCCGGGGTTGGCGACCAGCCGGTTGGCCAGGGTGTGGGCCCGGCGGTCGGCGGCGCCCGAGCGGGTGACGCCCATGTGCGCGAGGCCGGGCCGGCCGAGGTCTTCGACCAGGGCCAGCGGACCGGTGTTCAGGATCTCCAACGTGGTGGTCATCGTCGTCTCCTCAGCCGATGGCTCGGAACTGCACCCACATACCCGGCATGATCAGCGCCGGATTCTCGCGATCGACGTCCCACAGCACTGCCTCGGTGCGGCCGATCAGCTGCCAGCCGCCGGGCGACTCCCGCGGATAAACGCCGCTGAATTCGCCTGCGAGTCCGACGGATCCGGCGGGCACCTTGGTGCGCGGTTCGGCCCGGCGGGGGACGTGGAGGCGTTCGTCGCCCCCGACGAGGTAGGCGAAGCCCGGGGCGAAGCCACCGAATCCGGCGCGGTAGAGCGTCCCGGTGTGGGCGGCGACGATCTGGTCGGCGTCGAGTCCGGTGAGCCGGGCGACCTCGTCGAGGTCGGCGCCGTCATAGACGACGTCGATCACCACATCGGCGTCATGGCCGGCGGGTTCGGCCGCGTCGACCACCGCGGACCGGTCGAGCCGCAGCGCCGCCAGCCGTTGCCGCGTGGGGGCTCGGTATCGGCCGCCGTCGAGTTTGACGAGCACGGTGCGCGAGGCCGGAACGATGTCGAGGATCCCGGGTAGCGCGGCATCGCGTACTGCTTCGGCCCACGCCAAAACCTCGGCGGTGCTGTCGAACTGGAGGAGTAGCGCGTGATCGCCGTAGTCGAGCACGTCGCTCAGGGCCAGTGGCTCCATGACATCCGATACTGCGGTCATACCCAAAGCTACCGCCGAGTAGGGTCCGCGTCCGCTCCTTGAGGAATTTGCCAGAGGAGCCTTAAAGCACCCTCAGACGGCGGGTTCGTAGGTGGGTTCGCGGCGCTTGATGACGGCGATGACGCGGTAGGTGATGGGCAGCATGGCGGCCTCGACGAGGGTCTTGTAGATCCAGCCGATCACCGCGTAGATCGCGAAGGATTCCATGTTGCCGAAGCCGATGATGGGCGCGGCGATCGCGCAGAACACCAGCGTGTCGGCGAACTGCCCGACGACGGTCGACCCGAGCAGGCGGGCCCACAGGTGGTCCTCCTTGGTGCGTTCCTTGATCCGGACGACCACCCACGCGTTGACGAGCTGACCGACGAGGAACCCGGACAGGCCGGCGATGGCCAGGCCGGTGATCGAGGCGACGGTGGTGGCCAGCGCGTCCTGATTGGCGTAATCGGGTGCGGCGGGCAGGTGGACGGTCGCCCACAGCACGAGCACGGCCAGTGCCTGCATGGCGAAGCCGACGAAGACCGCGCGCCGGGCCGCGCGGAAGCCGTACACCTCGCTGAGCACGTCGCCGATGACATAGGTCAGCGGAAAGACGATGAAGCCGCCGTCGGTGAGCAGCGGACCGAACGCGACGCCCTTGGTGGCCGCGACGTTGGAGATCAGCACCAGTCCGGTGAACACCGCGACGAGCACCGGATAGTAGGCCGAGCCGATGGTCGCGGAGCCACGGTGCTGGGTTTCGACGCTGGTCACCGGGACATTCTCGCAGGCGTGCCCGGCAGTCACCCAATCCCGTGGCGGGGCGCCGGGACGCGCATCCCGAGTAGGCGCGAACTGAGTGACTTGCCGTGGCTGTCCAGGGCCAACGACGTGGTGACACCGCCGTCGAGCGCATGGGTGCAGACGAACTGGAGCCCGCAGATCGATGGCACCTCGAAGCGCGTCACCTCACCACCGATATAGGCCGACAGGTGGGCCTTGACCCGCTCGGCGGTGAGGTGGGCGGTCAACCACTGAAAGTCCCCGTCGTCGAGCGGGAACACCGACAGGATCGCGGTGTCCCCCTTGTCGCCGGCGCGGGCGTGCGCGTACTCGCGCAGATACACCTCGGTCACGACGCCTCAAGAATCTCGATGTGCGGCGTCACATCGGCGCGGTCGATGAACGTGGACAGGATCCCGACGACGTCGGTGACGGAGGTGCGGACGCCGCCGCCACCGGCAGGCCCGTTGAGGTAGAGGGATTCGACCTCGCGGGTGACCACGTGTGCGTGGTCCGCGGTCGCTGTCATCGCTGCGACCCGCAGCCGGCATTCGCCGTCCGCCGTCATATTGGGAGCGTCGAGGGAGCCGATCAGATCGATGCGCGGATCGATGCCGGTACGACGAATTCGGGTCGCGGCGATGTCACCGGCGAGCCGGGCGCGGTCGACGCAGCCGATTCCCGCGTAGGAGATCTCAGCTTCACCGCGGAACCCCGCGCGATAGCCGACGCTGACCTTGAGCTGATCGGGCCGGCTTCGGCCGGCTGCGCCGCTGACCTGCACGCGGTCGCGCCCCACTTCGTCGAGTCGCACGCCGTACACGTCGAGGGTGACATCAGGGGTGAGATACCGTCCGGGGTCGCCGAGTTCGTAGAGGAGTTGCTCCCGTACGGTACGGCGGTCGATCAGCCCCCCGGTGCCGTCGACCTTGCCGATCGTGAAAGTCCCGTCGGCGCGGACATCGGCGAACGGCAGACCCAGCGACGCGAGCCCGGGCACCGGTTTGTAACCCGGATCGGCGAAGTATCCGCCGCTGACCTGAGTGCCGCATTCCAGCAGGTGCCCGGCCAGGGTGGCCGCCGCCATCATGGCGTGGTCGCCGAGATCCCATCCGAAGCGGTCGGCCAATGCCGCCACGAACAACGACGGGTCGGCCACCCGCCCCGTCAGCACCAGGTCGGCTCCGGCCCGCAGGCCGGGCAGCATGCTGTCCGCTCCCAGATAAGCGTTGGCGGAGACGATCTCACCATGACTCGTCAGCGGCTTGCCGTCCTCCAGAGCAGGGGCCTCCTGATCGATGCGATCGAGTACGTCGTCACCCATGACCACGGCGATCCGGCAGGTCAGATTCGCCTCCTCGGCAATGCGCTGCGCCAGCCTGCCCGCCGCCAGTGGATTCGCGGCGCCGAGATTGCTCAGGATTCGCACGTCGCGGGCCACCGCTTCGGGCAACAGCGCCCGTAGCCGGGTTTCGGCGAAGAGGTCGTATCCGGTCGATGGGTCGGCGCGTCGTCGTGCCTGCGCCAGTGCGATGGTCCGTTCGGCCAGGCACTCCAGGACGAGGTCGTCGAGGTCGCCGTCGCGAAGTAGTTCGACGGCCGAATCGATTCGGTCACCGGCGAATCCGGCTCCCGAGCCGATGCGGACGGCCGCACATCCGCCGCGGCTCACAGGCTCAACGCACCCGTCGCCAGCGCCACCGCGGTCATGACGAGGGTGGTGGCGAACGCCCACAGGAAGATGTGGCGCTGATGTCTACCCAGCTCCACGTTCGCCATGCCGACCAGGATGAAGGTCGACGCCGTGAGCGGGCTCAGCGGGAATCCGGTGGTCATCTGTCCGAGGATCGCGGCCCGCCCGATCTCGGCGGGGTCCCCGCCCAGGGAGGCCGTGGTCTCGGCGAGCACCGGCAGCACACCGAAGTAGAACGCGTCGGGGGTGAATACCAGGCTGAGCGGCATCGCCACCACCGCGGTGAGTACCGGCAGCAGGCCGGAGGCGGAGTCCGGTACCACGCCGACCAACGCCTCGGCCATCGCGGTGATCATCCCTGTGCCCGAGAGGATTCCGGTCAGGACTCCGGCCGCGAAGATCATCGACACCACGAGCACGACGTTGCCACCGTGCCGTTCGAACAGCTCCCGCTGACGATCCCAGGACGGAATGTTGACCGCCGCGGCCAGCGCGAAGGCGATGACGAACGCGACCTCCAGTGGAACCAGTTGAAACAGCAGGACCACGATGAGCGCCAGGGTGAGCACGACGTTGAAAACCATCCGCGCCCGACCGATGACTCGTGCGCGGGTGGACAGATCGTTCTAATGAACCGCGCCAGGGCCGCCCGCTGCCGGCCGCGAGTCCGACGCCGGAAGCTCATCGATCGCGCAGACGCCGATCTTCGTCCGTTCCCGACGGCCGATCAGATACGCGGCCAGCAACACCCAGGCGATACCGGCACCCATCGCGGGTAGTACGGGAAGGAACAGCTCGGCGCTGGAGAGATCGAGAGCCGCCATGGCGCGCACCGTGGGTCCACCCCAGGGAATCATGTTCATCACGCCGGCGGCCAGGGCCACCACGCCGGTGAGCACCAGCGGTCGCATACCGATCCGCTGGTAGATGGGCAGGAATGCCGAGACGGTGATCAGGAACGTCGACGCACCGTCCCCGTCCAGAGCCACCAGCAGCGTGACGACGGCCGTGCCCACGGTGATCTTCATCGGATCACCGCCGGCCCACGCGAGGACCCGGCGGATCACCGGGTCGAACAGGCCGAGATCGATCATCAGGCTGAAGTAGAGGACGGCGAAGGCGATCATCACCGCAACCGGCGCGACCTTGAGCACCCCCTCGCCGATGTACTCGCCCAACCGGGCGCCGTGACCGCCGATCAGTGCGAACAGGATGGGCACCAGGACGAGGCCGACCAGGACGGAGGTGCGCGTCCAGAGCGTCAGCGCCAGGAAAGTGCCCACCGTCAGAAATCCGAGTGTTGCGGTCACGACCCTCTCCGCTCTGTAACGCCCATCACAGTTGCGACTCGAGTATCGAACCGGCCACCTAGCGACGTCCAACATAGGATGGGCATAGACTTATGCGCTGTGCGCATGCAACTCACGTTGGTGCAGCTCGACGCGGTGTTGTGCGTGGCCGAGGAGCGGAGCTTCAGCAGGGCCGCGCGCCGGCAGCTGGTCGCTCAGTCGTCGCTGAGCCGGACGGTGGCACAGGTGGAGCGGATGTGCGGCGCGAAACTGTTCGACCGCACCACCCGCCAACTGGAAGTGACCGTCGACGGCGAGCGCTTCGTCCAGACGGCGCGGGCGATTCTGTCGACCTACCGGCAGGAGATGAGCGAATTCGACGCCTATCTCGCCGGTACCAAAGGGGTGTTGCGCCTGGCCGCACTGCCTTCGTTGGCGGTGTCGTTGCTCCCCCCGATGATCACTCGCTTCCGCCATCGCTTCCCGGACATCGCGGTGGAGGTCGAGGACGTCCTTGAAGGACAGGTCGTCGATTACATCCGCGACAACGCCGTAGATCTGGCGGTCACCGCGGAGCCGCCGCCGTCAGTGCGTGCCGGAATGTCGGGGGTGCGGTTCGACGTCATCGCCGTCGACGAATTCCGGTGCATTCTGCCGGAACGGCATCGCCTGCTCGACCGTCCGGCGATTCACTGGGCCGATCTCGCGGGCGAGGCGTTCATCGCCTTCGATGATGCGAGCTCCGTACGGCGCATCGTCGACGACATCCTGCGCAGCCGGGGTGTGGTCCCGGCGCGGGTTCTCACCGTGCGCAACGTGGCCTCGGTGGCCGGTCTGTGCGCCGCCGGCCTCGGCGTGTCCGCCGCACCCGGTTTCGTGCTGCCGCTCATGTCGGTTCCCGGGGTGGTGACTCGCCCGATCGGCGACGTACCCGTGCACCGGCGTATCGGTGTCCTGCGGGGAGTCCGCCGAAAGCCGTCACCGGCGGCCCGGCAGTTCCTTGCCATCATCAGTGCCGCGGCCGACGAGATCACCCTCCCGGCGGGAGCGTACTGGGAGGCTCATCCCGATCTGGTCGGCGACGGCTGACGCGCGGTCACAGCCCGATCGGACGCACCCGGGCACGGCGCGATTCTTCAACTCGGCCAATGGTTTTCAGCGAGCCTCAGCGCAGTGCGCGGGACAGCAGGGGTGGCAGCGTGTCGGCGACGAACGGGTAGGACAGCGGCGAGGCGAAGGCGATCGCGCCGGCGAGCTCTTTGCCGGTGAACACGTGGCGGTCGGCAGGCAGCGCGGCGATGACCGGATCGGCGAGCAGCGCGGCCTGTTCGGCATCGCTCTCGGTCGTCCAGATCAGGACGTCGGCGCCCCGCAACGCCGATGCCAGCCCGTCACGCGGCACGAACTCGGCCACCTCGGGCACAGTGAACCCCATCTGGGTGAGGAATTCGGTGCGCCAACCCGTCGGTGTCGCGTATGCGCCTCCGTCCACCAGGTTGCCGCGCAACAGCATTGCCTTCTTGCCCGCGAACTGCGGGTGGCCGGTGGCTACGGTGGTGAAGCGCTTTTCGACACCGGCGATCAGCCCGGACATCTCGTCGGCCTTGAACGCCGCCTGGCCGATGATGGTCGCCTGGTCCTTCCACGGCTCGAAGAACGCGTCGGGTCCGCTCTGGGCGACGGTCGGGGCGATGTCCGACAGCCGGGTGTAGGTGTCGGCATCCAGGCCGGCGTTGGTGGCCACGATGAGGTCGGGTCGCAGTGCGGCGATGGCGTCGACCTGGATCCCGTCGGTCAGGCTGAGCACCGCGGGTTGCGCCGGGCCGAGTCTCGGTCGGGCCCAGGGCCATACGCCGAACGGTTCGCCGCCGAACCAGTCGGTGACCGCGATCGGCACGATCCCGACGGCGAGCAGGTCGTCCTGTTCGGTGAACCCGGCGCTGACGACCCGGGTCGGCGGGTCGGGGATGCGGGTGTCGCCGAACACGTGGGTGACGGTGACCGAACCGTCGTCGGCGACGGTTCCCGGTTCGTCGGCGGCGCATCCGGCGGCCACCGAGGTTGCGGCCGCGGCCGTCATGGCGAGAAAGCTGCGCCGCGACCAGGCAGAGGGCACGCGGCGAGCGTATCCGCTATCCCACCTGGAAGTCGCCGAACAGGTCTGTGTGGCGCGATGTCAGGAGTGTGCGAGCTTCTTGTTGACGATCCGGGTCAGCCAGGCGGGGGAGAAGCGGGCGCCGGTGGCGAGCACCTTGCTCTGCACACCGACCGGGAAGTGCACCTGGTGGATCGCCCTTCGCAGCGCCGACGGTTCGACGGCGGCGACGATGGCGTCGGCGATGTCCTGGGCGGTCAGCCGGATGCCGAGAGACTCGGTGGTGCCGATCTTGACGTTGTCGGTCATGGCGGTCTGGACGTACAGGGGCCACATCGCGATGACGCGGATGCCGTGGCGGCCCCACTCCAGGTCCAGCGCCTCGGTGATTCCCCGGACGAAGAACTTGGTCGCGCTGTAGTTGGCGAGTTCGGCCTGGCCGTAGATCGCCGATGCGGACGCCAGGTTGACGACGACGGAGTTCGGCGTGTCGCGCAGATACGGAAAGGCAGCGTGCAGCCCGTTCACGACACCCTTGGCGTTGATGTCGATCTCCCTGTGGTGACCGGCCAGATCCATCTCCTCGAAGCGGCCGGGCCGCAGGATGCCCGCGTTGTTGATCATCACGTCCAGGCGCCCGCCGGTGGCGGTGGTGAACTCCTCGATCCGCTGCGCCATCTCATCGCCGTCGGTGACGTCGAGATGGCCGGTGATCACCGCCGTGCGGATGCGTTCCAGCTCCTCGACGAGCGTCTTGAGACCGACGTCGTCGATGTCGTAGGCGCCGACGGTGTACCCCTTCTTGGCGAAGGCGATGGCCGTCTTGCGGCCGATCCCGGCCGCGGCGCCGGTGATGAAGACGCTTCTCGAGGTGGGCATACGTAAAGATCACCGCTGCGCGGGATCGGCAAACCTGTGCGCCGAGAACGCGCCCGGGTATGGGTTTGCTGTTACGCATTGAGTCTGCTGAGCTTGATGTGACTGAAGTGACGATCGGTGCCGGAAGCGAGTCGTCAAAAGCGCAGGAAAATGGCCTGGAGCCCGCGTCGCGGCGCTAGGGAGAACGACCGTTCAGAAGGGCTCCAGGCCTGCTCTCAGCGTACGCTTCGGATTCGCTGCGGAAAGGTTTTCACGGCATCGAATTGTGACGTTCCCGGCACCGTCATCGCACGACGAGGGTCAGGCCCAGTGCCATCATGATCACCGCGATTCCGGCGTCGAGTATTCGCCAGGCGGTCGGCGAGGCGAAAAGTCCGGCCAGTCGTTTCGCTCCGAAGCCGAGACAGACGAACCAGACCGCACTGGCGCTGACCGCGCCGACGCCGAAGAGCCAACGTTCGTCGCGGTGTTCGTTGGCCAGCGCCCCAAGCAGGATGACGGTGTCCAGATATACGTGCGGGTTCAGCCAGGTGAAGGCCGCGCAGGTGAGGAGCACCTCGGCCAGGCGGGTCGGGCCCTTCTCCGACGGCGTCAGCGAGGTGGGCCGCCAGGCGCGGCGGGCGGCGAGGAGGCCGTAGCCGATCAGGAACGCCGCACCGCCGTACCGGACGACGTCGACGGCGGCCGGCTGGGCAGTGATCAGGACACCTACCCCGGCGATGCCTGCGGCGATGAGCGCGATGTCGGACACGGTGCACAACGCCACGACGGCGGCGACGTGCTCACGACGGATTCCCTGCCGCAGGACGAACGCATTCTGTGCGCCGATGGCGACGATCAGGGTGAGCGAGGACAGGAAACCGTAGACGAGCGGGGAGGTCACGGTGTCGACGGTAGGGCCGACATATGACTGAGTACAGCTAATGTTTCTTTGGTATCATGAAATGATCTAATGTGGCCGGATGGGGTCAGGCCGCCGCGACCAATCGCCTGCGGCGCGCGGTATCGCCGAGCGAGACCCGCAATTGTCCACGCGCCCGGTGCAATCGCGACATCACGGTGCCGACGGGCGTGCCCATCAGGTCCGCGATCGCGGCGCATGAGTGGCCCTCCACGTCGGCCAGGTAGACGACCATCCGGAACTCCTCACTGAGCGCGGCCATGGCCCGATACACCTCCGCATCCGGTTCGGCGGCGATGACCGTCTCCTCCGGAGCCGTGCCATCGGTGAGGCGGTCGGTCACCGCCGCTTCCATGGGCACCTCCGACGGTCGCCGTTCCCGCGCCCGGTAGGTGTTGATCCACACGTTGCGCAGGATCCGGTGCAACCACGCCCGCACATTGGTGCCCGCCTCGAACGTCGAAAGACCGCGATAGGCACGAAACAACGTCTCCTGCAACAGATCCTCCGCATCCGGTGCATTCCTCGTCAGCCGTATCGCCGCACGCATCAACTCCGCCCGCCATGGCAACACCATCTGCTCGAAAGAGGTTGCCGTGTACTCTTGTTCGCGGAACTCGCCGCCGCGGACAAGTGTTTCCTGCTCTGCCAGAATGGATTTCATAGACCTGACGTTATGAGCATCACGCAGGTGCGGCACGCCTCTCACATCGAACACAAAAGTTCTGCTCCGCACCGGAGCCGCTGACGACGCCGAGGCGGGTCGACCGCGGTACGGCGCAGATATGAGATCTCTATGAGACGGGTGCCGGATCGGCGGTCCGGGCGTGACAATGGCGGTGTGACGCCCACTGACGTCGATCGGAACAGTCCCCGCCGTGCGATCCTGGGCCGGCTGCCCAGGATGTATCGCCCCGACGGGTCGGCGATCCGCGTACTCCTCGTCGACGACGAGCGGGCGCTGACCAACCTGGTACGCATGGCGTTGCAGTACGAGGGGTGGCACATCGACGTCGCCCATGACGCGACCGAGGCCATCGAGAAGTACCGCGCCGACATCCCCGACGTCGTCGTCCTCGACATCATGATGCCCGGAACCGACGGCTTCGGCGTCCTGACGCAGGTCCGAGCCACCGGTCCCTACACCCCGATCCTCTTCCTCACCGCACGCGACTCGGTGGCCGACCGCGTCACCGGGCTGACCGCCGGCGGCGACGATTACCTGACCAAGCCGTTCAGCCTCGAGGAGCTGGTGGCGCGGCTGCGCGGACTGCTGCGCCGAACCGCCTATCTCACTCCCGCGGAGGAGGAATCGCTCTGCGTCGGCGATCTCCGGCTCGACGCCGCGAGTCACGAGGTGACACGCGGCGGGGAGCCGATCATGCTGACCTCGACGGAGTTCGAATTACTCCGCTTCCTGATGCGCAATCCCCGTAAGGCGTTGAGCCGCAGCGAGATCCTGCAACGGGTGTGGGAGTACGACTTCGGCGGCCGGTCAAGCATCGTCGACCTCTACGTGTCCTACCTGCGGAAGAAGGTCGACACCGGCCGTGCCCCGATGATTCACACCGTGCGCGGAGTCGGGTACGTGTTGCGGCCGCCGGAATGAGGCGATGGCGGAGCTGGACGCTGCTGCGGCAGTTGGTCGTCGGCGTGTCCGTCGTGGTGATGATCGCCGTGGCGACGATCGGGTCGATGTCGGTTCTGACACTGCGGTCGTCGGTGCTCGGCATCATCGACGGCCAACTCGTCGGCGCAGCAGACAGTTTCGATGCCGGAGTGACGAAGTACCGGACCACCCCATCGCCTGACGGCACACTGCCGCCGCCGGGCGCGCTGAAACCGCTGACCGGTTTCATGGGGCAGGCGCCGGGCAATGTCATCGCCCTCGTCCGCGACGGAGAAGTCGTCGACTCGGCCTTCTTCGGTGAGGGCGAGGCCCGACAGCCCCCGCCGGCCGCCGTCGCGGCCATCGCCGCGGAGGCAGCCGGCGGAGATGCACCCCGGACGGTCAAGCTCGCCGAACTCGGGTGGTACCGGATGGTCAGCCGCCCCGGCGACGCCGGCGAGATCCTGGTGACGGCGGTCTCGCGAACCCCGGCGTGGGACGCGATGGTGCGGGAGACCGTGATCGTTTCGGCGCTGACCGCACTCGCACTGGTCATCGCGGCCGCCACCACCGTCGCGATCGTTCGCTTCGCGCTGCGCCCGCTGCGCCGGGTCGCCGCGACCGCGGCCGAGGTGGCCGCACTTCCCCTCGACCGGGACAACCACGCGATCACCCCGCGGGTGCCCGAAGGGGACACCGATCCGCGCACCGAGGTCGGTCTGGTCGGTGACACGCTCAACCGGCTGCTCGATCACGTCGAACGCGCCCTGGCCGACGTCGCGGCCTCCGACCGGCGGATGCGGCAGTTCATCACCGATGCCAGTCACGAGCTGCGCACCCCCCTCGCAGCCATCCACGGCTACGCCGAACTGACCCGCCAGGACAGCTCGGTGCTGCCCGAGACGACCGAGTACTCGCTGGCCCGCATCGAAGCTGAGGCACAGCGGATGAGCTCACTGGTCGCCGATCTGCTGCTCCTCGCCCGGCTCGACGAAGGCCACGACCTGACCGTGACCGACGTCGACCTCACCGAGCTCATCGTGGACGCAGTCAACGATGCGGCGGTGTCGGCTCCGGCGCACGAGTGGCGCACCGACGTTCCCGGCGCTTCGGTGTGGTTGCGCGGTGACCGGACCCGGCTGCACCAGGCGGTGGCCAATCTGCTGTCGAACGCCCGGGTGCACACCCCCGACGGAACCATCGTCACGACCACCCTGGCCGGCGCGACGACGGCGGACGGTGCCGGCGTCGTCGAGGTGACGGTCGCCGATGACGGCCCCGGCATCGACAGTGAGCTGCTGCCCCATCTGTTCGAGCGGTTCGTCCGCGCCGACAAGTCGCGCTCCCGCCAAGCCGGCAGCTTCGGCCTGGGCCTTTCCATCGTGGCGTCGATCGTCGAAGCCCACGGGGGCGCGATCGTCGCCCGCTCCGCTCCCGGGGCCACCTCGTTCACCCTCCGTCTGCCCACGGTGGCGGCACCGCTGCACGCCGCACCGCCGGTGCAGGCGGCCGAACCGATCGAAGCGACACAGGCGTGAATTAGCGCGGCCGTGGGTACATAGGCCTCAACGCGAAAGGATTCCGCATGCCAGCCACTTACTCCTCAGGGGAGAACCGGATGACGACGTGCCGGGCGTGCGGTTATCCCACGCTGGGCAGTGATGCCTGTGCCGCCTGCCTGCCCATGATCGCTGCTGCGGAGGGGACGGCGCCGGTGGTCCTCGCGGCGTTCTCCCCGGCCGCCTGAGCGCGGCGCGGCCGCTGCCGAGCGGCGTCAAGAATCCTCCAAGAATTCATGGAGGGCACGGCCTGAGGCTGGAAGCACCCGCATCACGAGGTGCGGCCAGCGAAGGAAACGCCCCCATGAAGACCGTCCGGTCCGCCGTCGTCGGCAGCATGATCGGAGCCGCCGCCCTCGGTCTGGCGGGGATCGCACGCACCGCGTCGCTCCACGATCCCGGCGGTCTGTGGGCGGTCCGCGGCGCGAACGGTGACCGCACGTTCGCCGCCGCCGGACCGGCGGGCAGCGCCGTCCTGGCTTTCCCGGCGAGCGGTCCGCAGGAACGGCAGATCATCGACTACCTCACCGCGGTGCTGCTGGACTTCGACGCCCAAGCCGGGCGTCTCGGTTCGCTCGACGTCCCCCAGCCGAGGCCGGAGCTGGTGGCCACCAGCCGCACCTACGTCTGCGGCAACACCCACACCGTGGTCGTGAAGGTGGACCAGAATCTCGGCACGGCGCACCCGGCAACGTGGTACCGCTCCTTCAGCTACGACCGCGCCGCCACGGCGCCGATCACGTTCGGCACGCTGTTCCGGCCGGGCGCCAGGCCGCTGGACGTGATCGCGCCGAGCGTGGCCGAGCAGCTGAACAGCGGGGCGGACCAACCGATCACGATCGATCCCAGCGTCGCCGAAAACCCCGCCCACTACCGGAACTTCGCGATCACCGCCGAGGCCGTGCTGTTCTTCTTCGACCGCGACCAGCTGCACCCCGCCTGCAGACCCACCGAGGTGGCGGTACCCCGTGCGGCGATCGCGGACCTCCTCAATCCCGGGCTGTGACCGATCCGTGCCCGCCCACTTCGTCGAGGCGGGCGGCCATGGTCTCGGGCAGCAGGTACGTCGACACCAGGCTGGCGAGTACCAGCACGCCCATCATCAGTCCGATGGCCCAGCTGCCGAATGCGGCCAGCAGCGCACCAGAGATGAGCGGCGGTACGGCTCCGCCGATGATGCCGCCGAGGTTGAACGCCAGCCCGGCGCCCGAGTAGCGGTACCGGGTCGCGAAGATCTCGGGGATGAACGAGGCCAACGGACCGTAGGAGACGCCGAGCAGGGCGTACGTGCCGGTGATCCCGACGGCGAACCACAACGCAGATCCGGTGTCCAGCAACGGAAGGACGGCGAATGACCACGGCAGGGCGAGGGCGAAACCTATCAGCACCAGGCGGCGCCTGCCGAATCTGTCGCAGAGGATGGCCGTCACGGCGGTGAGCGCCATCATCGCCGTCCCCCCGATGACGCCGACCGTGAGGATCAACTCCCGCGGGTGGCCGAGTTCGGTGTTGGCGTACCCCATCAGATAGGTGCCACCCATGAAGCTGAAACCGAAGATCGCCAACATGACGCCCGTGGCGAGCGCCACCTGGCGGGACTGATGACCGAACAGCTGGCGCAGGGGCGCGCGGGAGACGTTGTTGCGCAACTTCTCCGCGGCGAACACCGGGGTCTCCGCGATGTTCAGCCGCACGTAGAGCGCGACCGCCACGAGGACGGCACTGAACAGGAACGGCACCCGCCAGCCCCACGTCATGAAGGTGGGGCTGCGCTCGCCGATCGTGGTGTTCACCGCGAGGAATATCACGTTGGTCAGCACCAGACCGGCGCCGACTCCGAGTTGGGTGAACATCCCGTACATACCGCGCTGGTGGCGGGGGGCATACTCCGCTGCCAACAATGCCGAACCGGCCCACTCGCCGCCGACGGCGAACCCCTGCAGCAGGCGCAGGGTCAGCAGGATCAGCGGCGCCGCAACCCCGATGGACTCCGCGGACGGGACCAGCCCGACGGCAACCGTCGACAGACCCATGATGAGCAGCGTGGCGACCAGGGTGCGCTTGCGGCCGATCCGGTCGCCGAAGTGCCCGAAGAACGCGGCGCCCAGTGGTCGGGACACGAATGCGACGGCGAAGGTGGCGAAGGACGCGATGGTCGCCGTGGTCGGACTCTGGTTGGGGAAGAACACATGCGGGAACACCAGCGCCGCTGCGGTGCCGTAGATGTAGAAGTCGTAGTACTCGATGGCGGTGCCGACGAAGCTGGCGGTCGCTACCCGGCGCATCGGGGTCGGCGGTCCGTCGACGGGCGGAAGCGGTGCGGTCACTGGTCGATTCTGCGCCCGCCGACGTATGGACTGGGACGAGGAGGGGTAGACACCTGTCGACTACAGTCGAATTCCCGGACGCGGAATTCTCGAGGGCTCACGAAGGGATGTGGTGAGTGAGCGCTGAGGACGCCGGCGGCGACGCGGGGATGCAGGTGTTCGCCGCCGACGCAGAGGTCGGACAACACCTCGCACGGGTCGACTGGTCGGCCACTCCGCTCGGCGACCCCGCCCAGTGGTCACAGAGCCTGCGCACCACCGTCAGCGTCATGCTGTCGTCGAAGTTCTCGATGTGGATGGCCTGGGGGCCGGAGCTGACCTTCCTGTGCAACGCGGCCTACCGCCGCGACACCCTCGGCCGCAAATACCCGTGGGCACTCGGGCGGCCGGCCAACGAGGTGTGGGCCGAGATCTGGCCGGGCATCGGCCCGCGCATCGAGCGGGTGCTGACCACCGGCGAGGCGACCTGGGACGTCGGACTCCTGTTGTTCTTGGAGCGGTCGGGTTACAAGGAGGAGACCTACCACACCTTCTCCTACAGTCCGCTGCGCGACGACGACGACGGCGACGTCGTCGGGATGCTCTGCGTGGTCAGCGAGGACACCGACCGGGTGATCGGCGAACGCCGGATGACGACGTTGCGTGACCTGGGCTCCGACCCGACGGTGGTGCGTACCGAACGTCAGATGCTGGACTTCGCCGCCGGCCAGCTCAGCCGGAACCTGCATGATCTGCCCTTCACGCTGACCTACCTGTTCGACGAGAGCGGGGGCGCCCGGCTGTCGGGGGTCAGCGGGATCGAGGCCGGCCACCCCGCTGCACCGCTGACGTTGCCGGCCGAGGGCTACTCGGTCTGGCCGACGAAGGAAGCCGCCGCCGGAGACTCCGTGCTGATGGAACTGGACGGCGAATCGCTCGGTCTGCCGACCGGGGCCTGGGACGCGTCGCCCACCGAGGCGCTGGTCGTGCCGCTGCTCCAGCAGGGTGCCGCGCCGGTCGGATTCCTGGTGGCCGCTCTGAACCGGCACCGCAGGCTCGACGAGTCCTACCGGGGCTTCGTCGAACTCGTCGCCGGGCATCTCGCGGCGGGGATCGCCAGCGCCCGCGGCTACGCGGCTCAGCAACGGCGCGCCGAGGAGCTCGCCGAACTCGACCGCGCCAAGACCGCGTTCTTCTCCAACATCAGCCATGAGTTCCGCACCCCGCTCACGCTGATCCTCGGGCCCATCTCGGACCTGCGTGCTCGCGGCGCAGGACTCGACGCGGGGGCCATGACCGAGCTCGACCTCGTGCACCGCAACGGGTTACGGCTGGCCAAGTTGGTCAACACACTGCTCGACTTCTCCCGGATCCAGGCCGGGCGGATGCAGGGTCGCTTCGAACCGGTCGACCTGGCCGTGGTCACCGCCGAGCTGGCCAGCGTGTTCCGTTCGGCCATCGAACGCGCCGGACTGCGTTTCGACGTGGACTGTCCGCCACTGGACGAACCGGTCTACATCGACCGGGACATGTGGGAGAAGGTGGTGCTCAATCTGCTGTCCAACGCGCTCAAGTTCACCTTCGACGGGTCGATCACCGTGCGGGTGGCCCGTGAGGCCGCGCATGCCGAGGTGACGATCTCCGACACCGGAATCGGAATCCCCGCCGCTGAGATGCCGCGGTTGTTCGAACGGTTCCACCGCATCGAGAACGCCCGTGCCCGCTCCACCGAGGGCAGCGGAATCGGTCTGGCGCTGGTCCGCGAACTGGTCACGCTGCACGGCGGCACGATCACCGCCGACAGCGCCGACGGTGCCGGATCGACGTTCCGGATCTGTGTGCCGTTCGGAGCGGCGCACCTGGACGCCGATGACCTCGCCACGTCCGGCCGCCCCCGCACCGTCTCGGGCGTCACCGATCCGTACGTGCAGGAGGCGCTGCGCTGGCTGCCCACCGAGGCCGACCCGCCGGACGGCTCCGGAACGGTGTTCACCCCGGCGGCCACCGAGTCCGGCACCGTCGCGCCGGCACACATCCTGATCGCCGACGACAACGCCGACATGCGCGACTACCTGACCAGCCTGCTGAGCGCCTCGGGTTACCGCGTCAGTGCCGTCAGCGACGGTCAGCAGGCCCTCGAGACGATCCGGGCCGAAGAGCCCGACCTGGTGATCAGCGACGTGATGATGCCCCGGGTCGACGGGCTCGAGCTGCTCGCGGCGTTGCGTACCGACTCCCGCACCGCGGCACTGCCGGTGCTGCTGCTGTCGGCGCGGGCGGGGCAGGAGGCGTCCATCGAAGGTCTCGCCGCGGGCGCGGACGACTACCTCGTGAAGCCGTTCGCCGCAGCCGAACTGCTGGCCCGCGTCCGGGCGAACGTCGAACTCGCCCGACTGCGCAACCACCACGCACGCTGGCGGACCGCACTCGTGGACTCCCTGCAGGAGGCCTTCTTCGTCTGCGACGAGACGGGCGCCGTCGTCGAGATCAACTCCGCGTTCACCGAAATCCTCGGCTATGGACCTGAGCAACTGCCGTACCGGCCCATCCATCCCTGGTGGCCGGACGCCGCCACCGAGCCAGAGGCGCACCGCCAGATCGCTGACGCATTCGCCGCGTTGATGGACAAGACCCCCGGCGAGTTCAGCTTTCCGGTCACCCACAGGGACGGCCACCGGCTGTGGCTCACCGCGAACTTCAATCCCACCCACGATCCGGACACCGGCCGCCAGGTGATGGTGGGGACGTTCCGCGACGTCACCGCCGACCACTACACCGTGCAACGGCAGAGTGCGCTGGCCGCGCTCAATCAACAACTCGCACAAGCGGATACCCTCGACGACGCGCTATCCGGCGCCGTCCGGGAGCTGCGCGAGGTGTGGCAGGCCCGCCGGGTCGCCGCCGCCACCTTCTTGGCCGGGCGCCCTTCACCCGCAGACCAGGAGCAGCCCGAGTTGCTGGTCGTCGGCGAGCCGGCGCAATGGTCGCAGCTCTCACCGCAGGTGCGGGCGAAGATCCTGGCACTGCGGGACGCCGACCTGGTGGTCGTCGACACGAGCGAGCCGGGCGGGGCGGGCATCGCGATCCAGCATCCCCAGGGCGTGCTCGTACTCTACGTCGAACTGCCCGAGCGGCGGCCGTTCACCGAAGAGGACAACACGTTGCTGACCGTATTGGCGGGGCGGCTGAGTCAGGGCCTGCACCGGGTGTACCAGGTCGACCAGCAACGCGAAACTGCTTTGGCGCTGCAACATTCGATTCTCGGGCCCGCCGACCTGCCCGGCGGATTCGCGGTCCGCTACCAGCCGGCGGGTCATCCGCTTCAGGTCGGCGGCGACTGGTATGACGTCGTCGATCTCGACGACGGACGCATGGCGCTGATCGTCGGCGACTGTGTCGGACACGATCTGGCCGCCGCGACCGTGATGGGTCAACTGCGCAGTGCCTGCCGTGCGCTGCTGCTCGACCAGCCCAGACCGGGTGCCGTGCTATCCGGCCTCGACCGGTTCGCCGCCCGCCTGCCCGGCGCCCGCTGCACCACCGTGTTCTGCGCGGTGCTCACGCCCGAGACGGGAGATCTGGTGTACTCCAGCGCCGGTCATCCGCCCCCGATCCTCGTCCACTCCGCGGGGATGACCCGGATGCTGGACGGCGGAAGGGGTTTCGCGCTTGCGCTGCGGCCGGGCGAGGAACGCCCCGAAGCGCACGTGACGATGCCGCCCCGCTCGACGCTGCTGCTCTACACCGACGGTCTGGTGGAACGCCGGCGCGCGTCGCTGGACCAGGGCATCAGGCGGGCCGCCGAAGTGGTGCGCGAGGGCCGGTCGGCGGACCTCGACCGGATGGCCGACGACCTGATGACCGGCCTCGAACCGAGCGGCGGATATCAGGACGATGTGGCGCTGCTGCTCTATCGGCAACCCGGCCCGCTCGAGCTGACTTTCCCGGCGCACACCGACCAGCTCGCACCGTCGCGTTCGAAGTTGCGCGGATGGCTGGGACGCGTCGGCGTCGACCCCGACCAGATCCAGAACGTGCTCATCGCCGTGGGCGAAGCGGTGTCCAACGCCATCGAACACGGCCACCGCGACACGCCTGACGGTATCGTCACGCTCAAGGCCTGCGCTTTCGTCGATCAACTTCGCGTCACCGTCACCGATACGGGGACGTGGAAGGAGAACAGGCCCGGGGAGAACATCCGGCGGGGACGGGGGTTGGCATTGATGCGCGGCCTGATGGACGATTTCGCGATACGTTCCAATCCAGACGGGACGACCGTCGACCTGTACGCGAGGATCTCCTGATGGCCACACCGCTCACGCTGAACAGCGGGCGCGGCAGCGACGGAATTCCGCTTCTGGTGGCTACGGGCGAGATCGACCTGAGCAACGTCGACACCTTCACCCAGGCGATCACCAGAACGATCACTGACGCGGACGGCGCCGACGCCGTGGTGATCGACCTCAGTGCCGTCGAGTACCTGGACAGCGCCGCGATCAACGCGCTGGCGGTCCACGCCGACGACGTGGGGCGCATGCGTCTGATCGCGCACCCCTTCCTCATGCCGGTGCTGACGATCAGCGGGCTGACCGAGCTCGCGGAGGTCGAAGCGGCGCAGGCGCAACCGGGCGTGGAGCGCTAGTCCTCGTCACTCTCCTCGGCGGCCGGGGCCTCGACCAGAAGTGACATCCCGTGGTGGGCAGGCATTTCCACGGTGAAGCTGTGCAGATCGTCGACGGTGGCCAGCGGCTTGCCGGTGAACATGTCCGACACCGCGGACCCCGGTGGCAGCTTCTTGGACCGCACCGTGCCCGCGACGTCCTCGTTGGCGAAGTTCAGCACGGTGAGCTGGTACTGACCCTCCTCAGCCAATTGGTGAACCAGCACCAGCATTCCGCGGTGCGACACCTCCGGGATGTCGATCTGTCGGCTGGTGGCGATGCCGTAGTGCGAGCGGACCCGCAGAATGGCCTGCAGCTGGCGCAGGAAGCTGGTCTCATCGTCGAGCTGTTCGGGAATCGAACCGTAAAGACTTGTGCCCCTCGGCATCCCAGCCGACGACTGGGTCGCGTCGGGATTGACCCCCATCAGGTCGTGTGCGGCGCGGTGGATCCACCTGGTGTCACCGCCACGAAGCAGGTCCGCGATCTGAGCCGGCGGCAGCGTCAGCATCCCGCACAGATCCCAGCCCGACAGCGCGAACACGCCCGGCTGCAGCGCGTTGAACATCGCGAGCAGCAGATGCGCCCGGCGGATCCGGTCGATCACCGGTGAGCCCGGCTCGATCGTCTCCAGATCGGAGATGCCGAGTGTCGCGGCGATGACGGTGGCCGTGGTGCAGGCGATTCCGTTCTGCGTGAACACCAGGTTGTACGGGGCGTTCTCGCCGGTGAGCTTCTCGGTCAGATCGCGACGGATCCGATCGCCGAGCTCTTCGCCGGTGATCTCCTTGTCCCGGTAGGTGTAGACGTCGTCACGGTGCCCGGTCGACCAGTGCACCAGCTCGTAGGTCAGCTCATCGTGGTTCTGCAGCGCGTGTACCAGCGACGCGGGGTCCACGCCGTGTTCCAGCGTGGTGCGCAGGGTGAGGCGCAGGAACTCGGTGTCGGCGGTGGCCAGCGCATGCTGGTAGGCGGGGCGATTGATGAAATCGTAGGACAGATCCGCACCGGCCTCGCCGATCTCGCGGATGTCGTCGATGGTGAGGTTGAGCTCCTGGAAGGTGAACCCGCCCACCTTGCGCACCATGCTGGCGATCAGGTGGTTGGCCGCCTCCGACAGCGGATGTCCCTCCGACCACGCCGTGCTGTCCTCGGCGGCGGTCTTCTCCGCGCCGAGGAAACCGTTGGCGTCCAACCGGAGCCCGCCGGTACCCAGGTCGGTGAGTGAGTGCAGCGCATCGCCGATGACCAGCCGCATCCCGGCGAACGACGGGTCCAGCCAGTTGATCGAAGGCTGCCCGTCCTTGAAGTAGTGCAGATAGACCCAGCGCCGCTCGACGCCGTCGATGCCGACGACCGGCCGGGTGACGCTCCAGTTCGTCTCCTTGACTCCCTCGGCGTAGAAGATGACGCGCTGCAATCGGCCGATGATGTATCCGGCCTTGTCGAGCCAGTCCTCGGTGGCCGGGTCGATGTTGACCGAGTCGGTGCCGGCCGGGACGTCGGGCAGGTGTTCCCAGTCGCGCGGGTCGATCTCGACCATGTGATAGATGCCGGGATAGTCGGCGTATTTCATCTCGGCCAGCCGGAAATCGGCGCCTTTGCCGGTGTGTCCCGGCACGATGTCGTCGATGATGGTACCGCCGTACCAGTTTGCGGTACCGCACATGTGCCGGAAGTCGTCCTCGTTGCCGAAGGCCGGGTCGATCTGGGTGCTGATCCGGTCGAAGTGGCCGTCGACGCTGGGCGTCTGCTGCCAGCCCGAGATACCGCCGGCACGCTTGACCGGACCGGTGTGGATGCCCTCGATGCCGATCTCGGCGAACGCCTTCCACATGTCCTCGTCTGCCATGGCTTTGAGGAACGACTCCTCGGGCCGGGTGATCAGCGAGACCGGGTAGGCGGTGAACCACACCGATGCGGTCTCGACGGCCCCGCGTGGGCTCGGGGTGGCATAAGGGTTCTGCCACATCGAGCCCTGACCGGAGAACTGCTGGCTGATCTCGTTGGCGTCGGCCAGCATCGACTGGGACAGCAGCCACGACACGTAGGCCGGATTGTCACCGGTCGGTGGCCCGTCCTGGGCCAGGGAGCGTCGGGTGAACGGCGTGCGAACCCTCGGCCGGAAGCGCAGTGCGCGCGGCCGGGCCGGATGGAGATGTTCGTCGAAGGTCAGTTCAGCCGGCTCGTTGGCCTGATCGTCGGCCGTGACGTCGGCCTCGACGCCGTATCCCGCGCTGTCGTCGGGCTCCGACTCTGCCGCCTGAGACATGAAACCCCTTCGCCGTGTGGTGATCGAGATGTGTGATCGAGCGTCTGTGCCTGTATTACCGGTCCCTCGCCCGGTTGAAACGGCTTCTTCTCCGCGCCGACGCGGCACCCGGGTCCCCTGACCACCCTACGGCTCCAAATGTGACGTGTCTGCGCCGGTCAACATGGGTATCACCGGAGACGGTGTCGGCCCGCGGCGTCGGAGAGGTGGTCGGTGTCGTGATCGGTTGGCTCGACAGGCTGCAGCAGCGCAGCCGCGCCGCCGGATACGTCATCGCGGTCATCTACAAGTACGTCGACGATCAGGGTGGCTACCTCGCCGCGCTGATCACCTACTACGCGTTCGTCTCGCTGTTCCCACTTCTCCTGCTGCTCACCACCGCTCTGGGCGTGGTGCTCGTCGGACGACCTGATCTGCAGGAGCAGGTGCTGCAGTCGACGGTGAGCCAGTTCCCGCTGATCGGTGAGCAACTCAAAGAGCCCCAGCAGCTCAGCGGAGGCGCCGTCGCGGTGGTGGTGGGCATCGTGGGTGCGCTCTACGGCGGATCCGGTGTCGGCGTGGCCGTGCAGAACGCCATGGACTCGGTGTGGGCGGTGCCGCGCAACAAGCGTCCCGACCCCATCCGGTCCCGGATTCGCAGCCTGCTGCTGCTGCTGGTGCTGGGTTCGGCCGCCATCACCGCGACGGTGCTGTCGGCGATCGGCCGTGCGGCGAACTCGCTCGGGCTCTTCGGCACCGCAGGCATCGTCATCCTGACGATCCTGATCAACACCGCCATCGTGCTGGTCGCCTTCAAGGTGACCACGGCGCGTCACGTCACCTACCGCCAGGTGCTGCCCGGTGCGCTGGCCGCCGCGGTCCTCTGGCAACTGCTGCAGTGGTTCGGCGCCGGGTACGTGGCCCGCATCGCCGCTTCGGCCAGCGCCACCAACACCGTCTTCGCGCTGGTCCTGGGTCTGCTCGCGTTCCTGTTCCTGATCTCGGTGAGCCTCGTGCTGTGCGCCGAGATCAACGTCGTCCGGGTGGACCGGCTGTATCCGCGCGCACTGCTGACGCCGTTCACCGACGCGGTCGAGCTCACCGCCGCGGACCGCAAGACGTATTCGCGCAAGGCAAAGGCCGAGCAGGTGAAGGGGTTTCAGCACGTCGCCGTGACGTTCAAGGAGGAATCACGTGCCGATGAGCGACTCGATCCAGCTGCGCGCGAAGTAGATCACGAACCCGGCGGCCACCACCCACAGCAGGGGGCTGATCTCTCTGGCCTTGCCGGCGCCGGTACGCACGATCACCCAGGCGATGAAGCCGACCCCGATACCGTTGGCGATGGAGTAGCTGAACGGCATCGTGGCGACCGTCAGAACGACCGGTAGCGCCACCGAGAACTCCGACACGTCGATGTGGCGCAGTTGCGCGACCATCATGGCACCCACGATCACCAGCGCGGCCGCGGCGACCTCGGTCGGCACGATCGACGCCAGCGGAGAGACGAACATCGCGGCCAGGAACAGGACGCCGGTCACCAGGTTGGCCAGGCCCGTGCGCGCACCCTCCTCGACGCCCGCACCGGATTCGATGAAGACGGTGTTCGACGAGGAGGACGTGGCGCCGCCGACCGCCGCGCCGGCGCCCTCGACGATCAGCGCCGACCGCAGCCGCGGGAATGTGCCCTGATCGTCGGCCAGGCCCGCCTCACGCGACAGACCGGTGAAGGTGCCCATCGCGTCGAAGAAGTTCGCGAACACCAGGGTGAAGACCAGCATCACCGCGGCCAGCGCACCGATGCGGCCGAAGCTGCCGCCCAGGCTGAAGTCGCCGACCAGCGACAGGTCGGGCAGTGCGAACGGCGAACCCGACAGCGTGGGCACCGACAGACTCCAGCCGCCTGGTCGGTCCTGCGCCGAGCCCAGCTGCCAGATCGCCTCGATGATGACCGCGAGCACCGTGCCGGCGATCAGGCCGATGAGGATGCCGCCCCGCACCCGCCGCACGACGAGCACACCGGTGAGCAGCAGCGTGAGCACGAAGACCAGTGTCGGAACGGTGGTGATCGAGCCCTGACCCTCCGCGCCCAGCCCGACCGGTGGGGACGGCTTGCCGGTGGAGCTGATGAAGCCCGCGTCGACCAGACCGATGAACAGGATGAACAGCCCGATACCGGCGGTGATCGCCAGCTTGAGCTGCATCGGGACGGCGTCGAACACCAGGCGGCGCAGACCCGTGGCCGCCAGCACCACGATGATGAGTCCGTTGATCACCACCAGGCCCATCGCCTCGGGCCAGGTCAGGTCGCCGACCACGGTGGTGGCCAGGAACGAGTTGATGCCGAGGCCCGCGGCGAACGCGAACGGCAGCCGGGCGATGAGACCGAACAGGATCGTCATGACACCCGCGGCCAGCGACGTCGTCGCCGACACCTGGGCGAAGTCCAGGCGGTTGCCGTCGACGTCCGGCGTACCCGACAGGATGATCGGATTCAGCACCACGATGTAGGCCATCGCGATGAACGTCACCACACCGCCGCGCAATTCGGCACCGACGGTGGAGCCGCGCTCGGAGATCTCGAAGAAGCGGTCGAGGCGATTCATGGGTCGACCCTAAGTTGCCGGACGGCGGACGGCGAGTCATCACGCGCGGCCGGCGCGTGTTCGGCAGATTGGACATGTGACCACAGCGCGATCAGACGGCCTGGGGACGCGACTGGGCGCCGATCAGCTCACCGCGCTGGCGGCGGTGATCGAGTACGGCAGCTTCGACGCGGCGGCCGAACGGCTGCACGTCACGCCGTCCGCGGTGAGTCAGCGCATCAAGGCGCTCGAGCAGCGGGTCGGCCAGGTTCTCGTCGTCCGCGAGAAGCCCTGCCGTCCAACGGCTTCGGCGGTACCGCTGATCCGTCTCGCCGCACAGTCCGCGCTGCTGGAGGCCGAGGCGCTCGCTGAGGTGGGCGGCGGCAGGTGGGCGCAGCGCCCGCGGATCGCGGTCGCGGTCAACGCCGACTCCATGGCGACGTGGTTCACCACCGTGCTGGGCGAGCTGACCGACGTGGTGTGGGACGTCCGCATCGAGGATCAGGACCACTCCGCGCGGTTGCTGCGTGAAGGCACGGTGATGGGTGCGGTCACCACCGAGCGCACCGCGGTGCCGGGCTGCCGGGTGCGGGGCCTTGGCGTGATGCGATACCTACCGGTGGCGGCCCCGGATTTCGTCGAGCGCCATCTGCCCGACGGCTTCACCGCCGCCGCGGCGGCGCGGGCGCCGTCGATGGCCTGGAATCGGGACGATGCGCTGCAGGACATGCTGCTGCGCAAGGTCTTTCGGCGTGCAACCGACCGCCCCGTGCACTACGTACCGACCGCCGAGGGTTTCGGCGCGGCGGTGCTGGCCGGCCTGGGGTGGGGGATGTACCCCGACGGGCTTGCCGACGGCATGCTCGCCGACGGATCGCTGGTGCGCATCGCCGACGTGCACCTCGACGTTCCGCTGTACTGGCAGTGCTGGAAACTCGACAGTCCACTGGTCGAGCGGGTCAGCACAGCGGTGCGATCCGCTGCGGGCGTGCTGGGGCGGCGCGCTACAGCCGCCCCTTGAGGATGGCGTGCCAATAGCTCTGCGGCAGCCCGTAGCGGTCGAATGCCCACGCCACGCGGCGGGGCTTGAGCGGGTCGATGAACGACGGCAGCGATGCGTGGATCGATGTCGATGAGGCCGTGTGGCTGGTCGCCGGTCAGCGCGGAAGTCTCCAGCCAACGTGGCCCCCGGAACGGCGGCACCAGGTGCAGCATGTCGTACGGCAACTGTTCGCTGCGGCCGTCGCGTCCGGTCACGATGATGCACTGGTCGTCGGGTTCCAGCCGGGTCACCGCGGTGTCGAGCAGCACCCGAACTCCGTATGCCCGCAGGCAGTCGTCCACCCGCGCGCCGACGTCCGGTGACGGCAGCAGATCCGGGCGGTCGACGACGAGGGTGATGTCGATGCCCGCCAGGCGCCGGGTCCGTTTCCAGTGTGCGGCGGCCAGCAGCAGCGGCTTGATCGTCGTGCCGGTACAGCTCACCGGCGGGCGGGGGACGGTGAACACGGCGCGCGAGCCGCGGGGCAGGGTGCGCGTCAGTTCCCACGTCGTCTCCGCCTGGTTGGCATAGTTGCTCGCCACAGCCGGACTGTCGAGGGCACTGTGAATACCCCCCAGCGCGTCGGTGTCGGGCACCAGCCCGGGCCCGAGGATCAGATCGTTGTACCGGTAGCTCCGGCCCGACGCGCAGCGCACCGTGCGGGTGGCGGCGTCGACGGACAGGGCGGAGTCGTGCAGCCACGTCGTTTCGGGGGGTGTGACCGAGCGTTGCGTGCGCTCCGCCTCGCCCATCGACGCCTGACCGCCGCCCACATAGGACAGTAGCGGGCGGTAGGTGTGCACGTGGTTGGGCTCGATCACCGCGGTCTGGGTGATGCCGCGGCGGTTCAAGCGCGCAGCTGCGCTGATGCCGGCGTTCCCCCCGCCGACGATCAGGACGTCGTAGAAGCCGTCGCTACGGACGGAGGGGAGTGACACTTGTGTCCGTTACCCGGGTGCACGCTGCGCCAACCCTGCGAACGTGTGACGACGCGCGCCGCTGATACGTTGCGACGGTGAATTCGCCGGACGAAGCACCGCAGCGCCTCTCGGAACGGCTCTGGCGGGACATCGAGTCGATCTACGCCCAGATTCTGGGCCACCCGTTCATCGGAGGGCTGGTCGACGGCACCCTCGACGCGACGGTCTTCGGCCATTACGTCGCCCAGGATGTGCACTACCTGCGCGACTACGCCCGCGCGCTTGCCGTCGTCGGAGCCAAGGCGCCCACGCTGGCCGACACCGCGATGTTCTCCCGGCACGCCGCCGAGGTGCAGGACGTCGAACTCGCGCTGCACCGGACCCTGTTGCCGGAAGTGGGCCTGAACCCCGCCGAGATCGCCGCCGTGCCCGTGGCGCCGACCACCCGCGCCTACACCAGCTATCTGCTTGCCACCGTCTACGGCGGCAGCTTCGTCGACGGACTCGCCGCGATCCTGCCGTGCTACTGGATCTATGCGCGGGTGGGCGAGGATCTGGCCGCGCGCGGTTCGGCGGATCCGCGCTATCAGCGCTGGATCGACAGCTATGGCGGAGAGGAGTTCGCCGCCACGGTCGCCGAGGTGCTCGCGCTGACCGACCGGGTGGGCGAAAGCCTGACACCGGCCGACGAGGCCGCGGCACGCGCGCACTTCGTCACGACCTCGCGGTACGAGTGGATGTTCTGGGATGCGGCGTACCGCCGGGAGACCTGGCCGATCTGAGCCGAATCCGGCCCCCGCGCTCGGGGGCGGTCCGGCGCCGACGAGGATTGTGGGCGTGTCCGCTCCATCTCAGGCCCATCCGTTCGACAACCCCGTCCGCCGCTGGGAGGACATCCCCGGCTGGTTCGGCTGGCGTGCCGCGCAGGAGGAGGCTGTCGCGCACTTCGCCGCGGGTAGCCGGTTCGTCGAGGTCGGCAGTTATCTGGGGCGCAGCCTGTGTTCGCTCGCCGAGGTCGTGCAGACCTCCGGTCGGTCCATCGCGATCGTCGGCGTCGACACGTGCCAGGGCAGCGGGCCCGAGGGCAATCAGCAGATCAACGCCCACGGCCCGGCCGTCGAATACGGTGGCGGCACCTTCGCCGGCCTGTTGCACCGCAACATCCTGGGGTGCGGCTACGCCGATGTGGTGCAGCTGCTGATCACCGACTCCCTCTCCGCCGCAGAGCTTTTCGGTGACCACTCGCTGGCGTGGGTGCACATCGACGCCCGCCACGACTACGACAGCGTCAAGGCCGACATCGCCGCATGGGCGCCCAAGGTGATGCCGGGCGGTTGGCTCTCGGGCGATGACTACCACCCGCAGTGGTGGCCGGGAGTGGTGGCTGCTGTCGGCGACAGCCTGCCCGACGCCGGCGAGTGGACGCCGGGGCAGTGGCGGTGGGTCAAGCCCGCAGCCTGAGCCGTCAGGCGCCGGGCTCGGTCTCCACGACCCTCTGGGCCACGTCGACGACCTTGGTGTTGGACTCCTGGGAGAGCGTTGTCATGAGGTCGAACGCCCGGGTGGCGTCGATGCCGAAGCGCTCCATCAGAATTCCCTTGGCTTGGCCGATGATGTCGCGGGAGGCCAGTGCGCTGCGGAACTGGTCGTCGCGCAGAATCACGCTCCAGAGTGCCGCGCTGTGCGTCGCGAAGACCAAACCGAGTTCGGAGGCGTCGTCGTCGAAGGCGTGCGGCGTGTCCGCGTACAGGTTCAGTGCGCCCATGGAGGCGCGATTGGTGAACATCATGAACGACAGTGATGCGCGCAGCGGTGTCTCGGCCAACGCATCGCGCCGGAACAGGGGCCACCGCCTGTCGTGCGTCAAGTCGTCGATGCGCACCATGGGATGCATCCACGCCGCGGACAGACACGGCCCTTCGCTGTGCCGCTGCTGGATCTCGTCGAGGATCTTGGCGATCGGATCGGTCGCGCCCAGGGTACGCACATTGCGCCGGCGCTCGATCACCGTCATCCCCGCCGCCGATGTGCCCGGGATGTACTCCACCGCCACGCGGGTCAGATCCGAGAGCACGGTGTCGACGTTGCCGGCGTTCTCGCTGCTGAGGTCTCGGACCAGTTCGGCGAGGCGGAGGTGCACTGGGCTGTGTTGAGACATGGGACCCCGTCCTTACCGAGCGACCGGAACTGCGGTCCCGATCACTTCCGGATACCCGAGGTCCCCTGGGGCAAATCACGATCACTGCTGTGGGAGAGCTTCGGGGTGGGGCGGGGTGACCTGGACTTTCGGTTACGGAGTCAGACGCCCCGGGGAAACCAGAAGCGCCCGGTGCGTAAGCACCGGGCGCTGTGTTCTGAAAATCAGCTCGCTATGGCAGCCATTGCCGGAAGGGAATGGTGCCGACGCTTGAGCAGAAAACTGAGCCAGCGGACGTCGATGAGCATGGTGGTCCTTTCTGCGCCTCAGGCGGTCTTGGTCAGGAGGGGAAGCAACCGGCGGCGTGCCAGAATGCCTTCGCTGAAGTGGTGCAGGGCCTCGGGCACCGATGCCGTCACCGGCATCTCGTCGAGGGCACCCGACGAGCGCAGTGCCTGCAGCACCGGCTGGCTGCCGACCAGCGACCACTCGACGCCGGCCACCGCGCACTGGGCGTCGAGGTCGTAGAACATCGAGAGAGCTTCGGCGGCAAAGGAATTCACAGCGCTCAGATCGAGAACGAACGGCTTCTCGGCCAGGACGAACCTTCTGGCGTAGTCCGCGACACGTGCGACGTTCGCGGCGTCGATGTCACCGGTGACCGTGACGACGGTGGCCAGCTGGCGGCAGCGTGCGCGCATCCGTACGCCGTCGCAGTCGAACGCCGGATTACCGTAGTGGAAAGCAGCATCCGAAGCCTCTGTCGTGCTGGTGCGTGTCATGAGCGGCCTCCCCTCGGTGAATTCCTGGTCTTTCAGATTCCGGCGACTTCTCGCGTGAACCTGACATTGAAATTAGGCCCGGAAGTTAAGGCGGCTGGGTGGCTACCGCTAATGCTTTGATAAGAAAAGACATTCCCGGGACTCGTGATGCAATTGTTACCGCTCGGTATTGCAGCTGTGGCCGGTGTCGGTCAGGGGTGCCGCGACTGCGTGCCGGAGTAGTTCTCCCACGGGCTGTAATCGGCGATCAGCGGCTCCTGAGGCGGGCGCTCGGCCTCGGGAACGTGCTGCAGGTTGATCCGGATGCGGTACCAGATCGAACTGGGGCCGCGCATGCCGTCGACGAGGATGTCGACGGGTTCCAGCTTCTCGGCGGCCTGCGGATGGCGGCTGCGCCAGACGTCGAGCGCGGCCAAGGCCTCGTCCTTGGTCTTGGTGCGCGCCACCTCGATCAGCGGCATCACCGACTGCCGGCGCCCGGTGACCGCTCCGTCCGGTTTACGGGCCCCGCGCGGCGCCTTCTCCGGTGGCCCCTGACGGTCGGCCAGATCGAGTAGCGCGTCGAGGCTGCCGACATGGTCGTCCATCGGCTCCCACGGGTCACCGAGCTCGGCGAAGCGAGCGGGAACGGTGTCGATGGTGAAGGCCTCCGGACGGCAGCCGGGCACTTCGTCCCAGAACAACGGTGTCGACACCCGCGCGTCGGGCATCGCGCGCACCGAATACGCCGAGGCCACCGTGCGGTCGAAGGCGTTCTGGTTGAAATCGACGAACACCCCCTCGCGCTCCTCCTTCCACCAGCGGCTGGTGGCCAACTCCGGCGCCCGGCGCTCGACTTCGCGGGCCACCGCCTGGGCGGCCAGCCGGACGAACTTGAACGGCCGGCGCGGCGCAATGCGCGCGTAGATGTGGAACCCCCGCGAACCTGACGTCTTCGGCCAGGCCGTGAGGCCGTGGTCCTCGAGCACCTCGCGGGCGACCAGCGCGACGTCGACGATCTGTTGCCAGGTCACGCCGGGCATCGGATCCAGGTCGACGCGCAACTCGTCCGGGTGGGCCAGGTCGCCGGAGCGCACCGGGTGCGGGTTGAGGTCGACGCAGCCGATGTTGATCGCCCACGCCAGCCCGGCGGCATCGTGGATCACCGCCTCTGCGGCGGAGGTGCCGGAGGCGTACTTCAGCTCCGCCACAGTGACGTAGTCGGGCCGCTTCTGCGGGGCGCGCTTCTGGAACACCGCTTCCTCGGAGATGCCCTTGACGAAGCGCTTGAGGATCATCGGACGGTCGGCCACGCCGCGCAGTGCGCCGTCGGCCACCGCCAGGTAGTACTCGATGAGATCGAGCTTTGTGACCCGGGTTTCGCCGTCGATCACGATCTTGTCCGGATGCGTGACGGTCAGCTGATGACCGCCGATGTCCAGCGATCGTCCCTGCCGCGACTCCTTTGCTGAGGATCCGGCCATGTCAGCAATGGTAGGGACTGGCGATACCCACGCGGCCTGCGACGTGAGTCACATATTGTGGTGCCATGCCGAAGCTCACCGATCTTTCGTTGCAGGCGGCCGCCAAGGCCAAGCAGTATCTCGACCGGGGTTCGGCCGAATTGCACTACGCGCGCAAGATGTTCGAAGCCGGCGCGCTGCAGATCGAACCGCCCCAGCACATCGCCGCGTTCGTCGCCGACATGCGCCGCTGGGGCGAGTTCGGCATGATTCCGGCGCTGAACGCCCGCCGTACACCCGGTCGCGCGGCCGTCATCGACGACGACGGTGAGATGACCTTCAAGCAACTCGACGACGCCGCCCACGCGGTCGCCAACGCGCTGTTGGAGAAGGGCGTCAAGGGCGGTGACGGTGTCGCGATCCTGGCCCGCAACCACCGCTGGTTCCTGGTCGCCGTCTACGGAGCGGCCCGCACCGGTGCCCGGATCATCCTGCTCAACAGCGAGTTCTCCGGTCCGCAGATCAAAGAGGTGTCCGAACGCGAGGGCGCCCGGCTGATCATCCACGACGACGAGTACAGCAAGGCGGTGGCGCAGGCCAAGCCCGATCTGGGGTTCCTGCGCGCATTGCCCACCAACCCCGACAAAGACAATTCCTCGGCGTCCGCCTCGGGCGACGAGCCGTCGGAGAGCGACGCCGAGACCCTCGCCTCGATCGTCGAGCGCAGCAGCAGCACGCCCGCACCGAAGGTGACCAAGCATTCGTCGATCATCATCCTGACCAGCGGCACCACCGGCACCCCCAAGGGCGCCAACCGCAGGTCGCCGATGTCGCTCGCTCCGATCGGCGGAGTGCTCTCCCACGTGCCGTTCAAGTCCGGTGAGGTCACGCTGCTGCCCGCGCCGATGTTCCACGCGCTCGGCTATCTGCACGCGACGATCGGCATGATGCTGGGCTCGACGCTGGTGCTTCGCCGCCGCTTCAAGCCGGCCACCGTGCTCGCCGATATCGAGAAGCACAGGGCGACAGCCATGATCGTGGTGCCGGTGATGCTGTCGCGGATCCTCGACCACATCGAGAAGATGGACTCCAAGCCGGATCTGTCATCGCTGCGCATCGTGTTCGTCTCCGGTTCGCAGCTCGGCGCGGAGCTTGCGCAGCGGGCGATGAAAGACATCGGCCCGGTGGTCTACAACCTCTACGGGTCCACCGAGATCGCGTTCGCCACGATCGCCCGCCCCGAGGACCTGAAGAAGAACCCGGCCACCGTCGGCCCCGTCGTCAAGGGGGTGCGCATCAAGCTGTTCGACGAGAATGGCAAGGAGGTGCCCCAGGGCGAGGTGGGCCGGATCTTCGTCGGCAACACCTTCCCGTTCGAGGGCTACACCGGCGGTGGGCACAAGCAGATCATCGACGGGCTGATGTCCTCCGGCGACGTCGGTTACTTCGACGAGCATGGATTGCTCTACGTGTCGGGCCGCGACGACGAGATGATCGTCTCCGGTGGCGAGAACGTGTTCCCCGCCGAGGTCGAGGACCTCATCAGCGGCCACCCGGAGGTCGTCGAGGCGACCGCGCTGGGCGTCGAGGACAAGGAGTGGGGCCATCGCCTGCGCGCCTTCGTGGTGAAGGCCGACGGCGCCAGCATCAGCGAGGAGGACATCAAGACCTACGTCAAGGAGCACCTCGCCCGGTACAAGGTTCCTCGCGAGGTCGTCTTCCTCGACGAACTCCCGCGTAACCCCACCGGCAAGATCCTCAAGCGCGAACTGCGCGAGATGGAGCTGGACGGCTCCACCGAATAGTCCTGGAATAGCCGGTGGCATCCCGTCGTCGTAGCAGAGCGTGAACATCGATCTCACCGGAAAGACCGCACTCGTCACCGGCTCCACACAGGGCATCGGACTGGCCATCGCCAACGGGCTCGCGGCGGCGGGCGCCCGCGTCGCGGTCAACGGCCGCAGCCGCGATCGGGTGGACGCAGCGGTGGCCGAACTCGACGGTGACGTGTTCGGCATCGCCGCCGACGTCGCCACCGACGACGGCGTGAACGCGTTGCGGCGCGCACTGCCCGACGTCGACATCCTGGTCAACAATCTCGGCATCTTCGGCGCCGTGCCCGCCCGCGAGATCACCGATGAGCAGTGGCGCACCTATTTCGAGGTCAACGTGCTGTCCGCGGCACGTCTGATCCGCAGCTATCTGCCGGGCATGGCCAACCGTGGCTGGGGCCGCATCATCCAGATCGCCAGCGACTCGGCGATCGTGATCCCCGAGGAGATGATCCACTACGGCGTCTCCAAGACCGCGCTCCTGGCCCTGTCCCGGGGCTTCGCCAAGGACGCCGCGGGCACCGATGTCACGGTCAACTCGGTGATCGCCGGACCGACGCACACCGCGGGCGTGGAGGACTTCGTCTACCAGTTGGTGGACCGGTCGCTGCCGTGGGAGGAGGCCCAGCGCGAGTTCATGCGCGCGCATCGGCCGCAGTCGCTGCTGCAACGGCTCATCGAGCCCGAGGAGATCGCCAACATGGTGACCTATCTGGCGTCGCCGCTGGCGTCGGCGACCACCGGTGCCGCCGTGCGCGCCGACGGCGGCTACGTCGACTCGATCTTGCCCTAGGCGCTCAGCGCCGCGAGCGGCTAGTTGTCCGACGTGGATGGCGGTTCGAACGGTTGGTACCACCACCAGTCGGCGCGTTCGCCGGTTGGTCCGCGACACGGTGGGACCTCCGGTGGGGGAGTGGTGGGCGGTCGAGCCAGTGGTCCCGGGCTGAGTGGTTGTCCGGTGGTGTCGGTGACGGCGAGTCGGTGGGCGGGTCCGGTGAGGGTGATGACGCCGCGGTGGTGTGCGCGGTGGTGGTAGGGGCAGACCAGGACCAGGTTGGACACCTCGGTGGGGCCGCCGTCCTCCCAGTGAACGAGGTGATGGGCATGCAGACCGCGAGTGGCCCCGCAGCCGGGAACCACGCAGCCGCGATCCCGGTGCTCAAGGACGCGGCGCAGCCGGCGACTGACCGTTCGGGTGGTGCGTCCTGAGCCGATGACCTGGCCGTTGCGTTCGAACCAGGCCTCGCAGGTGGCGTCGCACAGCAGGTAGCGACGTTCGTCGTCGCTGAGTAACGGCCCCAGATGCAGTGCAGCCGAGTGTTTCTCGATGTCGAGATGTACGGCCACAGTGGTGTGCTGCCCGTGCGGGCGGCGCGCCGCTTCGGCGTCCCAGCCGGCCTCCACCAGGCCCGTGAAGGCGTCGAGAGTGGTCGGGAACGGTGGCGCCTGTTCGCACTCGCCGGAATCGTGGTCGCGTTTCCAATCGGCGACCAATGCATCCTGGTGCGATTGCAGGGCGGCCTCGAACTTGGCCGCTTCGAGCCGGCCGAGCCGGATCTTCCAGGTGGTGTGATTGCCGTCGACGTGCTTGCTGATCGACGCGCCCACCTCGGGCTCAGTCGGAGGTTTGGGTTGAGGTTCGAGTTTGATGGCGAAGCGGAGTTGGTTGACTGTCGCGCTCTCTGCGAGCTCGGCGTAGTGCTCGTCGGAGCCGTCGGCGGCGTTCTCGGCGATGACGCCAACCTGATCCAGCGACAGCCGGCCCTCCCGCATCCCGGCCAGGCAGCGCGGGAACTCATCGAGGCGACCGGCGATCGACACGATCGTCCCTGCGTTGCGCGGCGACGTGCCGGTCTTCCACGCGATCAACGCCGACATCGATCGGGCGCCGGTAATCCCGCAGAGCCCGGCGCGGTCGATCTCGGCGGCGATCTCCACGATGCGGGCGTGGATGGCGTTGCGCTGACCCGTCAGCTCCGCCAACTCGTCGAACAACACCTCGAGGCGGTCGACCGGGCGGACCCGATCGGCCAAAGGTGTTGCCGCTGAAGACATGATCCCATCGAATCAGAGGGGTACGACAAGAATCGGCCCAGGCGCTAGCAGGAGATGGGGATACCCAGGAAGCCGTCGTTGCCGCACTCGCGGGCGGCACCCGGAGGCATGTTCGGGCCCTCCCAGACAGAGCTGCCCTCGACGCTGATCTCGTAACCCGTCGGCCGATAGGTGACGGGGTCCAAGGGGCCGACGATGTGCTCGGTAAGGACATTGCCCATCCCGGGCTTGACGTACTGCCACGTGTGGCACACGTTCATATCCCAGTGGTACATCGCCCCGGGACCGGGCGGATTGTGCATCGACATGCCAGGGCACCACTGATGTGGCTGCGAGGGAAGGGCAAGCGCGGTGCCCGTTCCCAGGCTCAGTCCTGCCGCAGCGAGACCGAACGTCACGAGCGCCCCGCCCAGAATCCGTGTGGTGTGCATCGACAATCCCTTCTGTGTGCGCCGCCAGGCTGCGACGCTGCTCACCGAAGTTCACCCGGGCCGTGCGACTACCGATCCCAAGAAACTGCCGCCCCGGGTACGGACAGGCCCAACAGGAACACCCCGAACAGGAACCAGCCGGCACCCTGCCAGATCACCCAGGTCCCGCCGACCTTCCACAGCCGGTAGGTCTGGATGAAGGCCCCGATGCCGCCGCCGAACAGGACGACGGGAACCAGGATCGCGGCCAGCAGGGGTTTCCCACCCGGGATGGCGTAACAGGCGAACGCGACGGCGGCCAGCGCGACCACCGCGATGACGTAGGTGACGGCGGCGCGCAACGTCTCCGGGTCATGCCACCGCTTCTCGACGTCGTTGGTCACGACTACCGGTTTCCCGGACGCGCGGCGGCGTAATCGGGCAGGGCGGTGTCCAATGGTCGCATGCGCGAGATCGAGCGGCGTATCAGAGCAGGTCTGCTGGCGTATGCAGCTGGCGACGCGGCAGGGGTGCCGTGGGAGGGCTCGCCTGCCAAGAGGATCGACCGTATGCGCATCGACGAGCTCCCGCGCCGCCGCGACTGGCCGGCGGGCGCCACGTCCGACGACACGGCGCTCACCCTCCTGGTCGCCACGTACCTCGCCGATCACGGCGCCGTCGTCGACGAGCACCGGTTCCTGACGATGCTGGCCGACGCCGTTCCCGACATCCGCGGCATCGGGCCGAGCACCCAGTCGGCGGTCGACCGCTTCCGTGCCACCGGCGCCCTGAACGCCGAATCCGGGGACACCAATGGTGCGGCGATGCGCGCGTTGCCGATCGGCTGGGCGATTGCCGACGACGACCGCCGCCGCGCGATCACCGTGGGGCTGTCCAAGACCACCCACGGCGCACCGGCCGCCGTCGCAGCCGCCTGCGTCGCGTCCGCGATGGCGTCGGCGACCGTCGACGAGCGCTCCGCCCTGGCCGCCGCGCGCCGCGAACTCGACTGGTGCCACACCGCATTCGGCGATGTGCTGACGACGGCGCGCGCTGCGGCCGAGGACCGCTGGGCGCCGCACCCGCGCGGCGTCCCACTGGATGCGGCGCAGACGATCGCTGCGGTGGTGGCCGTCGTCCGGTACGCCGACGACGCCCGGCTCGGCGTGGCCGATGCCCTGCGGCATGCAGTCCTGTTCGGCGGTGACACCGACACCGTCGCCGCCATCGCCGGCGGCATCCTCGGTCCGCTGGAACCCGCTGTGGACATTCCCTGGTTGTCGCAGGTGGACCTGCCGCCGGCGGAGCTGGTCGACGGGGTCGCCGCTGCGCTGGCGGCCCTGCGCGCGTCGTCGACGGGCTAGGTCACGGTGGCGGAGGCTGCGGCCGGCGGGTCAGTAGTCGATCGCCTCGATCAGCGGACCGGGCTCGTCCATCAACGCCCAGAACCGATCCCGGATGGCGACGGTCATGGGTCCGGGCTCGCCCTCGCCGATCGGCTCCCCGTCGAGCGAGTTGATCGGGGTGACGCCGCCTGCGGTGGTGACCGCCATCAGCTCGTCCGCGTCGTAGAGCTCATGGCTGGTCACATCGCGCAGGGTGGCCTCGATGCCCATCTGATCGGCCAGTTCGAAGACGGTCTTGCGGGTGATGCCCGGCAGGGCATTTCGGGAGGGCGACGCGAGCTTGCCGTCCTTGACGATGCAGACGTTGAAACCGGGACCCTCGGCCACGCAGTTGTCGGAGTCCAGAAGAATCGCCGTCCGGGCCCCGCGGTCCTTGGCCTCGAACGAGGCCGCGGTCAGATCGCCCCACTGATAGTTCTTGATCGTCGGATCGACGGTGTTACGTCCGGCGCGCCGCACGTGGCGCGGAACGATGGCGGTGGTGCCGAAGATCTGCTCGGCGGGCGGGAACGCCCACAGATAGGGGATCGCGTAGATGTAGACCTGATGGGTCAGCTTGGACAGGTCCTTCTCACCCTTGCGCTTTCCGTATCCCCGCGTGACCGTCAGGTTCACGAACGACTCGCGCAGCTGCGACAGGCTCACACATCTCTTGGTGATCTCGGCCAGCTCGTCCTTGGACATCCCCGGGTCGAGCCGCAGCTTCGCCGACCCGTCGAGCAGCCGGTCGAGGTGGTCGCCGAGTCGGAAGATGTTGCCGTGCCACACATGGGCGACCGTGTAGGTGAGATCGCTGTGCCCGAAGCCGGTGTCGAAGATGGAGATCTTGGCTTCTTCGGCCGGCATGTACTCACCCTCGATCCAGGCCACGCCCCCGGCATACGGGCTCGAGGTGTCGAGTTCGTAGTCGCTGTACTGGATGACCGAGCCGGGCGGGGTGTCCTCGCGGATGGCGCCCGCGGGTTCGACGGCGACGAGATTGGATGTTCCGATGTCAACGCTCATGAGTGGTGGTGTCCCTTCAGTCAACGGGGTTGGTCAGAGTTGGTGGGTCTTGGCGTAATCAGCGCCGGCGTCGCCGCGGCCCAGCCGCGACTTCAGGCCGGTGGCCCACCAGATGGCGGCGATCACGACGATGCCGAGGAACACCCACTTGTTGTTGGTGAACTGGGGCAGGAACAGCAGGGCGACGGCGACGCCGACGAAGACGACCAGCGCGGTGACGTAGAGCGGCAACCGGAACCGGCCGAGGTCGAACGTGCCGGGCTCCGCGGCGGGAATCGTGCCCTTGCGGTAGCCGACCAGCAGACCGATGGTCTGCAGGATGTAGACGAAGAAGAACAGCAGCGACGCGATGCCGATGATGTAGTTGAACGCCTTCTCGTTGACCAGCGCCGACAGCAGCAGCACCGTCGACAGGCAGCCCAGCCCGATCACCGCGAAGGTGGGCGTCTTGCGGGTCGGCGAGACGTGTCGCCACACCTGCGAGAACGGCAGCATGTTGTCCCGCGCCATCGAGTACGCGAGCCGGGTGGCGACGAGGATGTTGGCCAGCAGGCAGGCCAGGATGTTGGTCAGCGCGATGGCGACGATGATCTTGGTGACGACCGGACCGGCCTGTTGGGTGATGATCTCCTCGATCGGTGCGGCGGCGTTGGCTTCAACGGCCGCAACGTCTTTGATCGCCAGCACGTACACGACGTACATCAGCAGTTCGATGACGATCGAGGTGACCAGCGCGTAGAACATCGTCTTCGGCACCACCCGGCGGGCGTCCTTGGTCTCCTCTGCGACGTCGGCGCCGGACTCCACGCCGATGAGGCCGAAGAACGGGCCGAGCGCGGCTGCCAGCCACGCCAGCAGGTAGGAGTCCTTGTCGCCGGACTCGCCGCCGGTGAACAGCACCGAGATCGGCTGATGGTTCTCCGGCGCGGAGAAGGCGATGATCGCGATGAGCGCGGTGGCGCCGACGGTGATCACCAACTCCAGGCTCACACCGATGTTGTTGACCATCGTGGCGAAGCGGACGCCGTAGATGTTGATGAGCACACACACGAAGACCACCGCGATGGCGAGCAGGATCTGCGTGCTCTGGGTGAGGCTCCAGCCCAGCAGGCCGCCGAGGTAGCCGGACAGGATGAACCCGACGCCGGTCATCCCGCACACCCAGCCCATCAAGGCGATGAACCCGGTGAACCAGGCGAGGTCGGGCCCGTTGATGCGGCTGATCCACTGATAGCTGTATCCCGCCAGCGGCAGCTTGGCGGTCAGGTCGGCGGCGATGAACGCCCACAGCGCGAACACCGCGCCGGCCAGCAGCAGGGTCCACACGAACGGTGCGCCCGCGGTGAAGTAGCCCGCGCCGAAGCCGGTGAACACGGCGGTGGTGGCGCTGATGGTGGCGAAGCCGATCGCGAAGGACGCGAGCTTGCCGACCGAGCGGTCCAGCTTCTGGGTGTAGCCGAGTTCGGCGAGTTTCGCGTCCTCGGCGCCCAGCGGCGACGAGGTGGACGAATGAGTGGGGGAGGGTGGTGAGGTGATGGCGTCGGTCATGGTCTCTCCAGGTCAAGGCATCGGGTAAACACCTGTAGACAGACAAGCCCCACCGGCCGTACACCGGAAGTTCGATGTTTTGATCTATTGATCACCGCGGTTTATCAATGCCGCCGGTGTCACCGAAGCTCCACTGCGACTGCACGTGCCTGACCAGCGCATCCGCCTGCGGCGAGAGCCGCGCCGGGTGCCATGCCAGGGCGGTGTGACTCGGCGGCCGATCTGTTATCGGTACGTAAACGATGCCCGGCCGGTCGTAGAAGCGGGCCACCGACGACGTCGTGAAGCTGATGCCCAGCCCGCGTGCGATCGCCGTCGTCTCGGCTTCGTAGGTGGCCGCCACGGCCGCGATGGCCGGCGGACGGTTGCCGCGCACGTCCATCGCGAGCCAGTAGTCGCGCCAGGTGCCCGCGGTCAACGGGGCGCAGACGATGGGGTCGTCGAGCAGTTCGGTGATCGCCACCTCGGTGCGCCCGGCCAGCCGGTGGTCGCGCGGCAGGCATGCCACCCATGACTCCGAGTCCAGGATCAGCGTGCGGTGCTCGGGAAGATCGACCGGCGGCCGGATGATGGCCACCTCGGTGGCGCCGCCGGCCAGGCCCGCCGTCGGATCGGCAAAGTCGAATTCGATCGGCTCGACCGTGACGTCGGGATATGCCGCCTCGAAATGGCGCACCACCCGGAACAACAGGTCGGCGCCCGTGCCGATGAGGTATCCGACCCGCAGCACGCCCTGCCGGGTGCCCGACAGCATCACGAGGTTGTCGACGACGGCGTCGACACCGGCGATGGCCTGCTGCACCTGCGGCAGCCACGCCGCCCCGAGATCGGTCAGCACCACCTCGCGGGTGCTGCGGGTGAACAGCTGGACCCCGAAGGCGTGTTCGAGCTGCTTGATCGCCGTCGACAGAGCGGGCTGGGTGATGAACAGCCGCTCGGCGGCGCGGCGGTAGTTGAGCTCTTCGCCGAGCACGGCGAAGTAGCGCAGCTGACGCAGGGTGAGGCTCATCATGTCTGCCACGAATTCTGCACCAGGGCCGTGCGCCCGCGTGGGCGGCGACCCTGGTGCAGACCTGGGCGACAGCGAGGCCGACCTGGGCTGGTTCAGCGGCCCGCGAGGAGACCGCCGTCAACGAGGAGCTCGGCGCCGGTGACGTAGGAAGCCGCGTCCGATGCCAGGAAGGCTACGACCTCGGAGACCTCCTCCGCGCGGGAGAAGCGCCGCAGGGGAATCTGTTGGTGGATCGCTTCGCTCGCACCCTCGCCGAGGCCCTCGAGTTCCTCGTCGAGCATGGGTGTCTGGATATAGCCGGGGTGCACGCTGTTGCAGCGGATCCCTTCAGGACCGTACGACACCGCCATCGACTTGGTCATCGTGGTGATCGCACCCTTGGACGCGATGTACGCGAAGTACCCGTCGGCCCCGACCAGCCCGAAGATCGACGAGATGTTGACGACGGACGCGGCCGCGCTGTTCCGGAGCAAAGGCAACGCCGCCCTCGAGCCTTTGAACACCCCGGTCTGATTCACCTCGATCACCCGCTGCCAGTGCTCGTCGGTCTGATCCTCCAGCCTGTCCATGTCGATGATGCCCGCGTTGTTCACCAGAACGTCAAGCCGTCCGTGACCCGTGGCGATCCTGCCCATCACCTCGTTCCACGAGGCCGACTCCGTGACGTCGAGGTGGTGGAACGAGACGTCCAGCCCACTTGCCCGCAGGGCGTCCTCGAGATCCTTGCCCAGGGCGTCCTCGATGTCTCCGAAATGTACGGTGGCGCCGCCTTCGGCCAGGCGTCGGACATGTGAGGCGCCCATCCCACGGGCGCCGCCGGAGACGAAGGCGATCTTGCCTGCCAGCGGTTTCGGTGGAGAGATCATGGATCGGTTCCTGTTCTGCTACTGGGCTCTAGCGGGTGTGCGCTCGAACCGGATCACGGCTTCAGGTGGGAGACCAGCGGCGCCACCTCTGCACCGACCAGTTCGAAGCTCTTGCGGTAGACATCGGGGTCGTCGACGTACTCGTGGCCGAATGAGATCAACGAGCCGAAGCCGCCGACCTCCTCATAGAGGGCCTCGATCTTCGCCGCCACCGTCTGCGGCGACCCGACGAGGTGGAAGTCGTCGACCATCCATTCCGCGCTCAACTCCTCCTGGGGGATGGTGCCACCGGTCACCAACTCGCCGAGTCCGAGCTTGATGAAGGTGGGAATGTTGTAGGTTCCCCACAAGTCGCCCATCGACCCGTTGAGATAGGCGTCGCGCGCCTGTTCGTCGGTATCGGCGACGAGCACGTCCCGGCAGATGCGCCAGTCAGCGCGGTCCGGACGGTGCCCGGTCGACTCGGCCGCCGCGGCATACGTGGCCCAGTGCTCACGCAGCACACTGGAGTGAACCTGCTGGCTCATCGGGAAGTAGCCGTTCTCTCCCGCGACGGCGAGTGTCGGGGACTTGGCCTGCATCCCGGTCATGATCACCGGGATCCGCTTCTGCAGTGGTGTCAGGTGCGGTCCGTGAATGTCGTCGTCGTAGGCAGGCATGTCGACGGTCCAGAACTGGCCTTCGATGCGGAATGGACCCTTCTTCGTCCAGATGTCCTCGATGATGCCGATGGCCTCGGTCATCATCTCCGGGTTCTTCTTTCCCGTGTTGAACAACTGTGCGTCGCTGGGAAAAGCGCCGGGCGCGAACCCGGCGATGTACCGACCCCCGGTCATGTGGTCGAGCCACATGATCCGATGAGCGAGCGAAATGGGATTGTGGTAGGCCAGCAGATGGGCGGCGGCCCCCAGTTTGATCCGTGTGGTGACCTGGGACGCGGCGGCGATCATCACGTCGGGCGCCGGGCTGGGCTCGCCGCCCAGTGTGTAGTGCTCAGCGAAATACACTTCGTCCCAACCATTCTGGTCCGCCCACTTGGTGATGGTCAGGTCCCAGTCGATGACCTGCGCGGGGGTGCGGCGGCCGGCCGAGTAACCGCGCGAATACGGGATGTTGAAGAGGCCGAATTTCACGGGTGTGTCCTTTCGAGACGACAGATGTGTGAACAGAGGCGTTGCGCCGCCGAAGAATTGAGGTCATCAGTTCTGGCCCGGGCGCCCAAAGAGGGCGGACTCGGTACCGGATCCCGAGTTCGTACATATGTTGAAAGATGTGACTTGGGTCAAACTAACCGTGCACCGGCGCGGTGTCAACAGGTGGCCGCAGCGCGCTTGCCAGATGCTCGGGAATCGAGCGAAGTGAGCTCGAAGCCGCGCCTGCGCACCGACTTCGCTTGCGGCGTCGGTGAAATTCCCGCCAGCCGTTGACAGCCGGCAAGGGTGCGGTTAACTTGACCCAAGTCACAACTTTCAACAAATGTACAGAAAACGGGTAGGCCGCACGCACTCCGCTTCAGGGCACGCCTGCGGCACTGAACTGCGCGACACCGACTGGACAGCACCGTCGATCACGGATTACTTCTCCTGCCTGAAAGGGGATCCCATGACAGAGGCAGCAGCACAGCCAGGATCCGTCGAAGACAGCGGAGAGGCGTCGCCGCAGCGCTTCAAGCGTTCGATCGGACTCGTCTCCAACTTCTCGCTCGGCTTCACGTACCTGTCGCCGGGCGCGGGAGTGCTGTCGATCTTCGCCGTCGGCCTCGCGATAGCCGGGCCGCCGTCGATCTGGTGGTTCCCCATCGTCGCGGCGGGTCAGCTGCTCGTGGCGCTGGTGTTCGGGGAGGTGGTCTCCCAGTACCCGATCACCGGCGGGATCTATCCGTGGACCCGCCGATTGTGGGGACGGAAATACGCGTGGATGGCCGCCTGGATCTACATGGCGGCGCTGGTCGTGACGACGACCTCGCTCGTGCAGTTCTCCGTGCCGTATCTGGCGAGGCTCTTCCACATACCCACGAACAGCGAAACGTGGCTGGCCATCGCGCTCGGCCTGCTGGTCGTGTCCTTCCTGTTGAACAGCACGGGAACGAAAACACTGGCGCGGGTAGCACGAATCGGCTTCTACTGTGAACTGATCGGCGTTGTCGCACTTGGGCTGTTCCTGTTGTTGTTCAAACGAAAGCAACCGTTCGGCGTACTGTTCGACTCGCTCGGGACCGCCGGCGACAGCCCCTACATCTGGGCGTTCTTCATGGCAGCTCTGGTCGGCCTGTGGCAGTTCTACGGCTTCGAAGCGTGTGGCGATGTCGCCGAGGAGGTGGAGAACCCGGAACGCAAGATCCCCCACGCGATGATCCTGACGATCGTCGTCGGCTTGGCCGCCGCCATGATCGCTTACGCAGGCTTCGTGTTGGCGGCGCCCAACCTGCAGGCGATCGTCGACGGCGAGGTGGCCGACCCGATTCCCGACATCATCCGGGACAGTGCGGGCGAGGTGGGCATGACGCTGCTGTTGGTGGTCGCGGCCACGGTGTTCCTCTCGGCCGCGTTGTCCCAACAGGCCGCACTGAGCCGACTGATCTTCAGCTTCGCCCGCGACAAGATGTTGCCCGGCAGCCGTTGGCTATCGACTCTGCACGAGGAGATCGGCGGCAGTGGAGCGGTGCCCCGCAACGCCATGGTCGTCGCCTGCATCGCCCCGATGCTGATTTCCGTGTACCTCTACTTCCAGCCGAACAGCGTCACAGCGGTTACCGCGTTCGCCGTTCTCGGGATCTATGTGTGCTTCCAGATGGTGGTGATCGCCGCGCTGCGCCAGCGAATGAAAGGGTGGCGACCGGCTGGAGTCTGGTCACTGGGCAGATGGGGGACCCCCGTCAACGTCCTGGCGCTGTGCTACGGGGTCGCCGCCATGGTCCTGCTGGCGCTACCGGGTGATGAGAGTCTCGGCTTCTTCGATCGGTGGATCGTGCTCATCGGTATCTCGGTGGTCGTCGCCGTCGGTGCCGTGTACATGGTGTCGGCGCGCCCGTTCGGGAATTCCGACGCTCCCGAGAATGACGCGATCGAGGTCGCTGACCGTATGCGTGGAAAGGAGAGGAATTCATGACTGTTTTTGCGCGTCCCGGTGCCGCCGACGCACTGATGAGCTTTGAGTCCCGGTACGGCAATTTCATCGGGGGAGAATGGGTTCCGCCGGCCGGGGGGGAGTATTTCGAGAATCCGACGCCGGTCACCGGGCAGGTGTTCTGTGAGATCCCGCGTTCGACGGAGGTCGATA
>NZ_JAFEVR010000006.1 GCF_017352375.1 Mycolicibacterium sp. S2-37 | reverse complement strand
ACTACTTCGTCACCACCCCACGCCTGGAATCCGGCGACCCCAGGTACGCCTGGGTCAACCAGAGCATCTTCGTCGGCCAGGGACGCATCCAACCCGGACCAGTCGTCGAATTCCAGGTCTTCCGAGTCGCCGCATGACACCGACCGCAAGCCCCACCAAGTCCTGCCCTCGCGGAGGTCGACGGCGCGTATGAGTGTGCTGCATGCACAGGTCCAGCAATTGCTGGATGCCCAATCTGAACGCCCGGCGGCACAGCCGTGGGAGATGTCGATCGCGGCCTACCGGGAGGCCGGCGAGAGATTGACAGCGTTGGCGGGTGACGTTGATCAGCGTTGCACCGTGCGAGATCTCACGATTCCCGTCCGTCAGAGCTCGGTCACGGCACGGAGCTATCACCCACACGTGGCCGGACCAGCACTGCCGGGCGTTGTCTATCTGCACGGAGGGGCCTTCGTCCGCGGGAGCCTGGACACCCACGACCGGCTCTGCCGGAAACTCTGCGTGCGGGGCGAACTCATCGTGATTTCCGTTGCCTACCACCTGGCGCCAGAAGACCGGTTTCCCCGTGCACACCATGACGCCGCCGATGCCACTTCTTGGGTGAGTGAGCATGCCGACGGACTCGGCATCGACGTCGAAGCGCTCGCGGTCGCCGGTGATTCATCGGGGGGCGCACTGGCAGCAAGCGTTGCGCTCGCCTCGCGAGAACAAGGCCCTCCGATCAAGGCCCAGGGTCTGCTGTGTCCCGCACTCGACGCCACCATGAGCAGTGACTCTGTCGCGCGCTATGAGGACGGCCCATTCCTCACCCGGGCCGCGCTCGAATGGGCTTACGACATGTACGTGCCCGATATCGATGACCGTCGTTCGACCGTCGCGTCACCGTTGCTATGCCAGAATCTGGCGGGCGCGCCGCCTGCCGTGATCGTCAGCGCTCAGGTTGATCCCGTCGCCGACGATGCCGACCTCTACGGTGAAAGGCTCGCTGCGGCAGGCGTCGAGGTAAGAGCCCACCAGTACGAGGGCATGCCGCATGCCTTCCCATTGCTGGCGGGTGTGCTCGACGCCGGTGATCACGCGATCACGGTGTTCGCCCGGGAGCTCGCTGCGTTGCTCAGATAGGTTGCTGGCACGGCGTGCTGGAGGCCCCGGATCGATCGAACTCCGACCGGCACCACAGATTACCGGTTTGAGGCTGTTCCAAACCCGTGGACTGTCGTCCTTTGATCTTCGACCGTGGACCCGCGGCGATATCTAATCAGTACGAAACCCGCATGGTTCGAACAGCTTTGATTCTGTGGCTCCGGCCACTGAGGCAATTCTCCACGTCCACCGAGCCGCACAACCATCCGCCGTCTGTGCGGTTCAACCAAAGGAAACCAACGATGATTCCCTTTCCGGGGCGCGAATATGCACCCTTCCCGACACGCCGGCAACCCGGTGACCATACATCGCCAACGACCCTCACAGGCATGGCATTTCGTTGCAGGACACGTTCGGCGGGAATCTTGGTGAGGGTCATGATTGTCGCGCTGTGCGCCGTCGCGTCAACACCGATCATCACGGTGAATGCGCCGGTTGCCCGAGCTGACGAATCGCGGTATCTGGCGTTCTACACTCCGCCGGTTCCCCTGCCCGCGGGCGCACCGGGTGACCTCATCCGGACGGAGCCGTCCAGGCTGGTTTTGGAGCCGTCCGGACAACTCGGCTCATTCATGGGGACCGGAACTCGAATCATGTATCGCAGCACCGATGCTCAAGGTCACCCCGTGGCGGTCACCGGTACGTATATCGAACCTCACGTCCCCTGGCCCGGCAGCGGGCCCCGCCCGTTGCTGGCCTATGCCACGGCGCCATACGGGATGGGCGAGCAGTGCGCTCCGTCTCGCCTGTTCAACCAAGGCATCCATGCGTCCTTGGACACGGGATTCGACCTGATGTTCAATGTCGAGGAGGGTTTCATCGCGACCCTGCTGGCGCGGGGTTACGCCATCGTGGTCACCGACGGGGTCGGACTGGGAGTGCACGGCGAGATGGCGCCACAGTTCATGAACCGCGTCGCAGGCGGGACGGCACTCAACGACGCCGCCCGTGCAGCGATGAAACTGCCCGACACCACGTTGGCGCCGGATGGGCCCGTCGCCTTCTGGGGATGGCTGGCCGGAGGCGGACATTCTGCGTTGGCAGCAGCCGAGCTGGCCGGCGCATACGCACCCGAACTGAACGTCGTCGGAACCTACGCCAATGGCGCGACGACCGATCTGCCGAGCATGCTGCCGCCCCTCGACGGGAACCAGCTCGCCGGGTCCATGGGCTGGGTACTGCGCGGCATTCAAGAAGCGTATCCCGATATGAGACAACCGATTGCGGATTCGCTTACGCCGCGCGGCCTGGAGATGCTGGCCAACACCAGTCGGCAGTGCATGGTGCAAACGGGCATCGACTACGCGTTCCGGCATCTTCAGCCATGGTTCAAGGAGGACCTTTATCAATCGGTGCGAGAAGAACCGCTCCACTCGATCCTCGCGATGCAACGCATCGGCAACGTGAAGCCGACCGGACCGGTGTATCTCTCACACAACCGGTGGGATTCCTTCGCGCCCTATGAGGCCGTTGTGGCGACCGCGAGAGATTGGTGCGCGTTGGGGGCCGACGTCACCTTGTGGACGAACGAACAGCCGCCCTTTCTCAACAAGATGAACACGAACGCGCTGTTGACGGCCTTCGTCGACGGCGAGCGGAGCATGGCCTGGATCGCCGACCGCTTCAACGGGGTGCCCACCACGCCCAACTGCGGCTGACGTGATCTCAGCGCACCAATCGCTCGACGATATCGGCGTAGACGGCACCCAGTTTGGCGGGATCCCGATGCCGCCGCGAGGGAAACCACCGGCACACGTCGACGCACAGCGATGAGATCGCCATGACCACTTCGTCGACGGCGTCGACGTGAAACTCGCCGGCCGCTACACCGCCGGTGACGATATCGGCCAGCAGCGTGTTCGTCTGGCGACGCAAGGCCGTGATGGCGCGATGGTGTGCGGGTGTCAGCCCGTGCAATTCGTAGTGGACGACGCGGGCCTGTTTGCGGTTCTCGGCGAGCCAGGCCGCGAAAACGGCCACTACCGCCTTCAGCCTCTCGGTGTAGGTGGCTCCCGCGGCATCGGCATCGTCGCTGGCGGCCCGCAGGGCCTGCAGCAAACTGCTGTGCCCGTCGAGAGCGATGGCGTACAGCAACTCCTCTTTGGACGCGTAATGCGGGTACATCGCCGTCGCGCTCATGTTCAACCGCTTGGCGATCTCGCGCGTCGAGCTGCCGCCGTAGCCGGCCTCGGCAAACACCTCGATCGCAGCACGCCGTATCCGCTCGGCGGCGGAGGAGGCTGCGGATCGGTCTGCGGTCATAGCGAGCGCACTCTACAGCGTCGGCTTGACAGGCCGGAAGCACCGTGCAACATTAGCGATCGCTAATATTGTTAGCGATCGCTAACAAATTCCGGATGCGAAAGGGCGGCTCGAATGACCGAGTTCATCTCCCGTCGTGATATCGACTTCCTGCTGTACGAGTGGCTCGACGTGGCCGAGTTGACCAACCGCCAACGCTTCTCCGAGCACTCGCGCGACACCTTCGACGCGGTCCTCGATCTGTCCGGCGACATCGCCGCCAGGTACTTCGCCCCGCACCGGAAAAAGGGCGATCAGATCAAACCCACGGTGGGCCCCGACGGGACCGTCGTGCTGATCGACGAGATCAAGGAGGCACTCGACGCGTTTCATCGGGCAGGGCTGCTCGCAGGCTCATTCGACGATGCGGTGGGCGGGATGCAATTGCCGGCCGTCGTGGCCGAGGCCTCGATGCTGTTCTTCCGCGCCGCCAATCCCAGCACCACCGCGTACCTGTTCTTGACCCTCGGCAACGCGAACCTGCTTGTGGAATACGGGACTTCGGAGTACATCGACACCTGGGTGCGACCGATGCTCGAAGGTCGGCACTTCGGAACGATGTGCCTTTCGGAGCCCGACGCCGGCTCGTCATTGGCGGATATCACGACCAAGGCCACACCCGCCGAGGATGGCACCTACCGGATCACGGGGACCAAGATGTGGGTCACGGGTGGCGACCACGAATTGTCGGAGAACATCGTGCATCTCGTTCTCGCCAAGGTCCCCGGCGGCGGCCCCGGCGTCAAGGGGATCTCCTTGTTTGTCGTTCCCAAGTACCTCGCCGACGGCACCCGCAATGACGTGACACTCGGCGCGCTCAACCACAAGATGGGCAATCACGCCACCACCAACGCGCTGCTGAACTTCGGCGACGGGGCCCACCGGCCTGCCACTGAGGCGGGTGCCGTCGGTTATCTCGTCGGCGACGAGCACAAGGGTCTGGCCTACATGTTCCACATGATGAACGAAGCCCGGGTCGCGGTCGGTCTGCAGGCGACGGCGATCGGCTACGCCGGCTACAGCGCCTCCGTCAGATACGCCAAGGAGCGCACCCAGGGTCGCACCGTCGACGGTAAGGACCCCGTCCGGCCGGCCGTGCCGATCATCGAGCACGCCGATGTCAAGCGGATGCTGCTGGCCCAAAAGTCCTATGTCGAAGGCGCGCTCGCGCTTGGTCTCTACTGCACCCGCCTGGTCGATGAGCAGCGCACCGCCGGCGACACCGACCGGGCGCGAGCGCAACTGCTGCTCGAGGTGTTGACCCCCATCGCCAAGAGCTGGCCGTCACAATGGTGCCTCGAGGCCAACAACCTCGCCATCCAGGTGCACGGCGGCTACGGCTACTCCACGGACTTCGACGTCGAGCAGGGCTACCGCGACAACCGGCTCAACGCCATTCATGAGGGAACGCACGGTATTCATGGCCTGGACCTGTTGGGTCGCAAGGTCGTGATGCACGACGGCGCCGGTCTCACCCTGCTGACCGAGCGGATGATCGCCACCGTCGACAAGGCCGGCACACACGGTGACGCCGCCCGATACGCCGCGGAGCTGCGGGAGGCGGTGCAGCGGCTGACCGACGTCACCGCCGCGCTGTGGTCGGCGGGTGATGTCGCCGTGACGCTTGCCAATTCGACCCTGTACCTGGAAGCCACCGGACACATCGTGATGGCATGGATCTGGTTGGAACAGTTGATTGCGGCCGGCGACAACATCGGCGACTTCTACGACGGTAAGCGTGCCGCATGCAACTACTTCTTCAGCTACGAACTGCCCAAGGTCGGGCCGCAATTCGACCTGCTGTCCAGCCTTGACCGGTCCCCGATCGACGCACAGCCCAGCTGGTTCTGATATGACCCTTCCGGCTGTACTCCTCAGGAACCTCGCACTTCCAGTGGTCGCCGCGCCGATGTTCATCAGCTCGGGGGCCGAGTTGGTGATCGCACAGTGCACGGCCGGCATCGTGGGGTCGTTCCCCGCACTCAATGCGCGGCCGGCTCCTGTCCTTCGCGAATGGCTGCAACGGATCACCGCAGCACTCGCCGAGCACAAGGCCGCTCACCCGGAACTGCCGACAGCTCCTTACGCGGTCAATCAGATCGTGCACCGTTCCAACGATCGCCTCGACGAGGATGTGCAGGCCTGCATTGATTTCCGGGTCCCGATCATCATCACCTCTCTGGGCGCACGACCGGATATCAACGCCGCCATCCATTCGTACGGCGGGCTGGTGTTCCACGATGTCATCAACAACGAGTTCGCCCGTAAAGCCATCGACAAGGGTGCCGACGGACTGATCGCCGTCGCAGCGGGTGCCGGGGGCCACGCGGGGACGGTCTCGCCCTTCGCCTTGGTGCAGGAGATCAGGACGTGGTTCGACGGTCCGCTGTTGCTGTCCGGAGCCATCGGGCACGGCCGCTCGATTCTGGCCGCCCAAGCCGCGGGCGCTGATCTCGCGTACATCGGTTCTGCCTTCCTTGCCACCCAGGAGGCCAACGCACCCCGTGCGTACAAGGACATGCTCGTCGCCAGCACTTCGGCAGATATCGTCTACACCAACCTGTTCACAGGTGTGCACGGCAACTACCTCCGAGGGTCGATCTCCGCCGCCGGCCTGGACCCGGACAACCTCCCGATATCGGAACCTTCGGCGATGAACTTCGGCTCGGGCGGAAACATGGACGCCAAGGCGTGGAAGGACATTTGGGGCGCCGGGCAAGGCATCGCGACGATCAGCGCCACCCTGTCCACGTCCGCGTTGGTGGCTCGGCTCCGCGACGAGTACGACGCCGCGCTGACCGGCCTGATGGCCTCGGCGTCGATCAGTGGGCCGGCCAAGTGACGGTCAGTCCGGCAGCCACCGCCGAGATGACCGGCGCCGGAATACTTTTCAGCACTAAGCAGGTTGATCGAGCCATGACCAATCCGAATCTGGGCACCTTCGGCGTCTTCGGCCTTTTCCAGCAGTGGAAACAGCTTTCCACCGCACAACTGCGGGATATCGAGGCGCTCGGCTACGGTGCCATCTGGGCGGGTGGCTCGCCACCGGCCGAACTCGACTGGGTTGAGTCACTGCTGGAGCCAACCGAGAGGATCAAGGTCGCAACGGGCATCGTCAACATCTGGTCGGCCGCCGCGGGTCCGGTTGCCGAGTCGTTCCACCGCATCGAGGCGGCCCATCCCGGGCGGTTCCTACTCGGGATCGGGGTCGGGCACCCGGAGCTGGTCACCGAGTACCAGAAGCCCTACGACGCGCTCACCGAGTACTTGGACAGGCTCGACGAGTACGGCGTGCCGAAGGATCGGCGCGTCGTTGCCGCGCTCGGCCCACAGGTGCTCAAACTCTCCGCACGCCGGAGCGCGGGAGCTCATCCCTACCTGACCACCCCGGAGCACACCGCCCGGGCGCGTGCCCTGGTCGGACCGGATGCTTTCATCGCCCCGGAACACAAGGTGGTGCTGACCACCGACGCTGCGCAGGCACGAGCCGTCGGGCGCGCCCACCTCGGCGTCTACCTGAACGGGACCAACTACGTGAACAACTGGAAGCGGCTGGGGTTCACCGACTCCGATGTCACCGCACCCGGAAGCGACGCCCTTATCGACGCCCTCGTCGCGTACGGCAGCACCGATGCCATCGCGTCCAGGCTCAAGGAGCATCTGGCCGCCGGCGCGGACCACGTACCCGTGCAGGTTCTGACCGGCCCTGAGACACTGATTCCCGCTCTCGCCGAACTCGCGGGACCGCTCGGACTCAGCTCACCCCACGACGGACGGATGTGACCGACGCAGTTCCACTGGGAATCGACCTCTGACGGTTCAGAGCCGCTGACATCGGGAGGTGCGCTACGGCGCAGTCTGGGTGGTGCGTTCACGATTCGCGATGAGTCCGCGGCCACTAATCAACAAGCCACATCAGTCGTGCATCACGAGAACTCGCCGGCAGCTGAGGTGCGATGTGTGAGATGGTCACGAAGCGGAACCGATGACGATGCCGCGCTGCCTACAACGCTACGGTATTCCGACCCTGGGATTCTTGCCGCGTAGCGACACACATCGTTGACACCGCAGCGAAGAACACTGGCACATTTTGGCCCAACGCGGGTTAGAGGATGTCACCAAAACTGCTTGAACAGCAGGTTGTCATGGTGGGCGCGGAGGGTTTCGAACCCCCGACCGCTGGTGTGTAAAACCAGAGCTCTACCACTGAGCTACACGCCCCGTGCCGGGCAGGCTACACGGCCGCGACCAGCGACCGGAAATCCGTCAGCCGGCTCGCAGCGCACTCAGCGCATCGGTCCACAGTGCTTGATCGCGCGCCTCCCCCGGACCCTTCATCTCCGCGAACCGGATCACCCCGGAGCGGTCGATGACGAAAGTGCCCCGGTTGGCGATGCCGGCATCGTCGAAGAACACGCCGTAGGCCTGTGCCACGGCGCCGTGCGGCCAGAAGTCCGAGAGGATCGGGAACGTGAACCCGCTCTGGGTGGCCCACACCTTGTGTGTGGGCGGCGGGCCGACCGAGACCGCGAGCGTGACGACATCGTCGTTCTCGTACTCGGGCAGGCGGTCGCGGATCTCGTCGAGCTCACCCTGACAGATCCCGGTGAAGGCGAGGGGGAAGAACACCAGCAGCACGGTCTTCTGACCGCGGAAGTCACTCAGCGTGACGGGCTGACCGTTCTGGTCCTTGAGCGTGAAGTCCGGCGCCTCGGTGCCGACCTCGAGCACTAGTGCCTCCCCGCGGCCTTCGACTTCGGCTGCACCAGGCGGCTGGCAATCCAGCCGCCGAGGTTCGCCGAGGACGTCTGCATCAGACCTGCGGTCGGCGCCGATTCGGCGATGTCCGCGGGCTGGACGTGTCCCGGTTTCCCGGTCTTGGGTGTCACCACCCAGATGACGCCGTCGTCGGCGAGCGGCGTGATGGCGTCCATCAGCCGGTCGACGAGGTCTCCGTCGTCATCGCGCCACCACAGCAGCACCACGTCGACGACCTCGTCGGCGTCCTCGTCGAGGAGCTCACCGCCGCACGCGTCCTCGATGTCGGCACGGATGTCGTCGTCGACGTCTGAGTCCCAGCCCAGTTCCTGCACGACCTGATCTTTTTCGATGCCCAGTCGCTGGGCGTAGTTCGGGGCGTCCGCCGCCGCCACCACCGTGGTCCTCCTTCTGCCCTGTGAAATGAAGTCCTATCGTCGCACGCATCACGGGGATACGGGCGACGGCTACCCCGGATCGGTCAATATGACGCGTCGCACAGTTCCAGGGCCACCTCTTTGGAATCGTTGAGCCGGTTGATGGCCTCGTTGAACTCGTCGGGGCCGGCGTCGCGCGCGATGGTCCCCGCGACGTCCCGGGCGGCGCGCACCCAGGCGTCCAGCGCCGAGCGCAGTTCCGGGGACAGCACATCGGAGATCCCGCTGCTGACCAGGTCGGCGCTGATGTTGAGGGCGTCGATGGCGGGTTGGGCCCGGACGTTGACGTCGGCGGCGTTCTCGTTGAACGCATCGACGTAGGCGTTGACGGCGTTGATCGCGTCGACGCTGGAACTGCTCAGGTCCTCACACGAGGTGTGGATCGCCGCGGTCGTCAGCGACGCCTGGCGTTCCGACTCGCGCGCACTCGACTGCACGATCGACTCCTGGATCGAGGCAGACACCGATGCCCGGTACTCCGGTGCGGCGGCGCGATCCACCTCCGCGGTGCCGCGGGTGACGGAGGTGCAACCGACGATGACCATCGCGCATGCGGCGATACAGCCGAGTACCGCAGCGATGAGCCGCAGCCGTCCCCACCGGCACCGCCCACCCTTCAGCACGGCTGCAGACGTTACCGGTTCGTTGCCCTGATCGCGGGTTCATTCCCCCACCGGTGCGCGTCCGGTACGAAGAGGGAAGGATAGGAGACGCTCCGCCGATCGTGGAGCAGGAAACCGCCTGATAAGGAGCGGAAGTTGACTACCGAGTTCGTGCGCCAGGACCTGGCCCAAAACTCCTCCACCGCAGCCGAACACGACCGTGTCCGGGTGATCCGTGAGGGTGTCGCGTCGTATCTGCCCGACATCGACCCGGACGAGACCTCAGAGTGGCTGGAGTCCTTCGACGACCTGCTGGAGCGGTCAGGGCCGGCCCGCGCCAGGTACCTGTTGCTGCGGCTGCTGGAGCGGTCCGGCGAGCAGCGGGTCGCCATTCCCGCCCTCACCTCGACCGATTATGTGAACACCATCCCGACCGAGCTGGAGCCGTGGTTCCCCGGCGACGAGGACGTCGAGCGCCGCTACCGGGCCTGGATCCGGTGGAACGCCGCGATCATGGTGCACCGTGCACAGCGGCCGGGCGTCGGAGTCGGCGGGCACATCTCCACCTACGCCTCCTCGGCGGCGCTCTATGAGGTCGGCTTCAACCACTTCTTCCGCGGTAAATCGCACTCCGGTGGTGGCGACCAGGTCTTCATCCAGGGGCACGCATCGCCGGGCATCTACGCGCGCGCCTACCTGGAGGGCCGGCTCACCGCCGATCAGCTCGACGGCTTCCGCCAGGAACACAGCCACCCCGGCGGCGGTCTGCCGTCGTATCCGCACCCTCGGTTGATGCCGGACTTCTGGGAGTTCCCGACGGTGTCGATGGGTCTGGGCCCGATGAACGCCATCTACCAGGCCCGGTTCAATCACTATCTGCACGACCGGGGCATCAAGGACACCTCCGACCAGCATGTGTGGGCGTTCCTCGGCGACGGTGAGATGGACGAGCCGGAGAGCCGCGGCTTGGCGCATGTCGCCGCGCTGGAGGCGCTGGACAACCTGACATTCGTCATCAACTGCAACCTGCAGCGCCTGGACGGTCCGGTGCGCGGCAACGGCAAGATCATCCAGGAGCTGGAGTCGTTCTTCCGCGGCGCGGGCTGGAACGTCATCAAGGTGGTGTGGGGTCGCGAGTGGGATGCGCTGCTGCACGCCGATCGCGACGGCGCGCTGGTCAACCTGATGAACACCACGCCCGACGGTGACTACCAGACCTACAAGGCCAACGACGGCGGCTATGTCCGAGACCACTTCTTCGGCCGCGACCCGCGGACCAAGCAGCTGGTGGAGAACCTGTCCGACGCCGAGATCTGGAACCTCAAACGCGGCGGTCACGACTATCGCAAGGTCTACGCCGCCTACCGCGCGGCGATGGAGCACAAGGGCCAGCCGACGGTCATCCTGGCCAAGACCATCAAGGGCTACACCCTGGGCAAGCACTTCGAGGGCCGCAACGCCACCCACCAGATGAAAAAGCTCGCGCTGCAGGATCTCAAGGACTTCCGCGACGCCCAGCGCATCCCGATCAGCGATGCGCAGATCGAGGAGAACCCCTACCTGCCGCCGTACTACCACCCGGGCCCGGAGGCTCCGGAGATCCGCTACCTGCTCGACCGCCGGCGCGCGCTGGGCGGATTCGTGCCCGAACGGCGCACCAAGACCAAACCGCTGCCGCTGCCCCCCACCGACGCCTACAAGGTGCTGAAGAAGGGGTCGGGCAAGCAGGAGGTCGCCACCACCATGGCGACGGTCCGCACGTTCAAGGAACTCCTGCGGGACAAGGGCATCAAGGACCGGTTCGTTCCGATCATCCCCGACGAGGCCCGCACGTTCGGCATGGACTCGTGGTTCCCGAACCTCAAGATCTACAACCGCAACGGGCAGCTCTACACCTCCGTCGACGCCGAGCTGATGCTGGCGTACAAGGAGAGCGAGATCGGCCAGATACTGCACGAGGGCATCAACGAGGCCGGATCGGTCGGCACGTTCATCGCCGCGGGCACGTCGTACGCGACCCACAACGAGCCGATGATCCCGATCTACATCTTCTATTCGATGTTCGGTTTCCAGCGCACCGGCGACAGCTTCTGGGCGGCCTCCGACCAGATGGCGCGCGGGTTCGTCCTGGGCGCCACCGCGGGCCGCACCACCCTGGTGGGCGAGGGTCTACAGCATGCCGACGGGCATTCGCAGCTGCTGGCCTCGACCAATCCGGCCGTCGTCTCCTACGACCCGGCCTTCGCCTACGAGATCGCGCACATCATCGAAAGCGGTCTGCAGCGGATGTTCGGGGAGAACCCGGAGAACATCTACTTCTACATCACCATCTACAACGAGCCTTACGTGCAGCCCGCCGAACCGGAGGATCTGAACGTGGAGGGCTTGCTGCGGGGCATCTACCGCTACCAGGCCGCGCCGGAGAAGAAGGCCAACCGCGCTCACATCCTGGTCTCGGGTGTGGCGATGCCGTCGGCGCTCAAGGCCGCCGAACTGCTCGCCGAGGACTGGGACGTCGCGGCCGATGTCTGGTCGGTGACGAGCTGGAACGAGCTCAACCGCGACGGCGTGGAGATCGAGAAGCAACTGCTGCGCCATCCCGACCAGCCGGCGGCCACGCCGTATGTTACCGAGGCACTGGCCGACGCGGAGGGGCCGGTGGTGGCGGTGTCGGATTGGATGCGCGCGGTGCCCGAGCAGATCCGCCCATGGGTGCCCGGCACCTACATCACCCTGGGCACCGACGGCTTCGGCTTCTCCGACACCCGTCCGGCGGCGCGGCGGTACTACAACACTGACGGCGAGTCGATCGCGGTGGCGGTGCTCGAGGGCCTGGCCCGCGACGGGAACCTCGATCCGTCGGTGGCGGTCGAGGCGGCCAAGCGGTACGAGATCGACGACGTACTCGCCGCGCCTGAGCAGACCTCGGATCCGGGCGTCGCTTAGACCAGCCTCGCCACTTTGGAGGAACCAGCCAGAAATCGGGCGTAGATTTTAGGGATGACCGACAACGGAGTGGATCCACCCTCGCTCGAGTTGCTGGATTCGGTGCCGGAGTCGCTGCTTCGTCGGGTGAAGCAGTACTCCGGCCGGCTGGCCACCGAGGCCGTCCACGTGATGGGCGACCGCCTGCCGTTCTTCGCCGAACTCGAGGCGTCGCAACGGGCCAGCGTCCAGCTCGTCGTGCAGACCGCCCTGGTCAACTTCGCCGAGTGGATGCGCGACCCGCGCGGCGACGTCGGCTACACCGCGGAGGCGTTCGCCCTGGTTCCGCAGGAGTTGACCCGGCGCATCGCGCTGCGACAAACCGTCGACATGGTGCGGGTGACCATGGAGCACTTCGAGGACGTGGTGCCGCTACTGGCGCGCAATCAGGCGCAGCGGACCGCGCTGACGGTCGGGATCCTGCGCTACAGCCGCAACCTCGCCTTCGCCGCGGCCTCCGGGTACGCCGATGCGGCCGAGGCGCGCGGCGCGTGGGACACCCGGATGGAGGCCAACGTCGTCGACGCCGTCGTGCGCGGCGACATCGGCCCCGAACTGCAGTCCCAGGCGGCCACACTGAACTGGGACGCCACTGCGCCGGCCACGGTGATCGTGGGCCTGCCGCAGCCCGAGCGCAAGGATCAGGCCAGCGACGACGTCCGCGAAGTGGTCAGCCGCCACGACCGGGCGGTGCTCTCCGACGTCCACGGGACGTGGCTGGTCGTCATCGTGTCCGGGCCGCTGTCGCCCACCGAGCGGTTCCTGCGGGATCTGACACAGGTTTTCGCTGCGGGCCCGGTCGTGGTCGGACCCACCGCACCGACCCTCTCGGCCGCCCACCGCAGCGCCACCGAGGCCATCTCCGGGATGAATGCCGTCGCCGGCTGGAGCGGCGCCCCCCGGCCGGTGCCGGCCCGCGAACTGCTGCCCGAACGGGCCCTGCTGGGCGACGCCACGGCCATCGCCGCGCTGGAAACCGAGGTGATGCGGCCGCTCGGTGACGCCGGTCCGGCACTCACCGAAACCCTGGACGCCTACCTGGACTCGGGCGGAGCGATCGAGGCGTGCGCACGTCAATTGTTCGTTCATCCAAACACCGTCCGGTACCGGCTCAAACGCATCGCAGACTTCACCGGGCGGGATCCCACCCTGCCGCGTGACGCCTATGTACTCCGGGTTGCGGCCACGGTCGGACGGTTGGGCCGTCAGGCTCACCTGCCGAGCACGCCAAACAGTGCTTCCACGCAGGTCCCGGCGGTGCGGCCGGCCAGTCCGACCCTGACACGCCCGGGGTGACAGATCGCGGCGAGGTCTCGATGGAGTCCCATCACATGCCGTTTTGTGGAGACCCCACAAAATCCTAAGACCAGGTTCATAATCTCTTACACGGCGCGAAACCGTCTTCACAGTGTTCTCTTAAAGACGTGCCCAACGGACCCATCGTGCTGCTCGCTCCCGGACAGGGTTCGCAGACCCCCGGAATGCTCGAGCCGTGGCTGGATCTCCCGGGTGCCGGTGAGCGCCTCGCCGCCTGGTCCCAGATCAGCGGCCTCGATCTCGCCCGACTCGGCACCACCGCGACCGCGGAGGAGATCACCGACACCGCCGTGACCCAGCCCCTGGTGGTCGCCGCGACGCTGCTGGCCCACGAGGAGGCGGTCCGGCGCGGCCTGTTGCGCTCTGACGCCGAGGCCGGTACCGACATCATCGTGGCCGGCCACTCCGTCGGAGAGATCGCCGCCTACGCCGTCGCCGGGATCATCTCCGCCGACGACGCCGTCAAGCTCGCCGCCACCCGCGGCGCCGAGATGGCCAAGGCCTGCGCGCTGGAACCGACCGGGATGGCCGCGGTGCTCGGCGGCGAGGAGTCCGAGGTGCTGGCCCGCCTCGAGACACTCGACCTCATACCCGCCAACCGCAACGCCGCAGGCCAGATCGTGGCCGCCGGAGCGGTGTCGGCGCTGGAGAAGCTGGCCGAGGATCCGCCCGCCAAGGCGCGCGTGCGCATGCTGGCCACCGCAGGCGCGTTCCACACCCACTTCATGGCCTCGGCCCTCGACGGATACGCCGCCGCAGCCGAAGGCGTGGCCACTGCCGACTCGCTTGCGCCGAACATCACACTGCTGTCGAACTCCGACGGTCAGCCGGTAACGTCGCCCACCGACGCGATCGACAAGCTCGTATCGCAGTTGACCCGGCCCGTGCGCTGGGATCTGTGCACCGCGACGATGCGGGAGCGCGAACCCGCCGGGATCGTCGAATTCCCACCCGCCGGCACACTCGTCGGCATCGCCAAGCGCGAACTGAAAGGGGTCCCGACGCGCGCCGTCAAGACCCCCGCAGATCTGGACGGACTCACCGAGCTGTAACCCGCTCGGACAATCGCATAGCGCACGTCCATCAAAACGCCCTCCACCTGGAGGGCATGTATCAACACCGAGATAGAAGGAGCCCCCGTGGCCGCCAGTCAGGAAGAAATCATCGCCGGTCTCGCCGAGATCATCGAAGAAGTCACCGGTATCGAGCCCTCGGAGGTCACCCCCGAGAAGTCGTTCGTCGACGACCTGGACATCGACTCGCTGTCGATGGTGGAGATCGCCGTGCAGACCGAGGACAAGTACGGCGTGAAGATCCCCGACGAGGACCTCGCGGGTCTGCGTACCGTCGGTGACGTCGTCGCCTACATCCAGAAGCTCGAGGAAGAGAACCCCGAGGCCGCTGCCGCACTGCGCGAGAAGTTCACCCAGTGACCAGGCCTTCCACGGCTAACGGAGGGTTCCCCAGCGTAGTCGTGACTGCCGTCGAGGCCACCACGTCGCTCGCCGCGGACATCGAGAGCACGTGGAAGGGCCTGCTGGCTGGCGAAAGCGGCATCCGCGTTCTCGAGGACGATTTCGTCACCAAGTGGGACCTGCCCGTGCGCATCGGTGGTCACCTGGTGGACAACGTCGACGACCACATGACCCGCATCGATATGCGCCGTATGTCTTACGTGCAGCGCATGTCGAAGCTCGTCTCCGGTCGGCTCTGGGAGAACGCCGGGAAGCCGGAAGTCGACCCGGACCGGTTCGCCGTGATCATCGGCACCGGTTTGGGTGGCGGCGAGAAGATCGTCGAGACCTACGACGCGATGAACGAGGGCGGGCCCCGCAAGGTGTCCCCGCTCGCCGTTCAGATGATCATGCCGAACGGTGCGGCTGCCGTGGCCGGCCTGCAGCTGGGCGCCCGTGCCGGGGTCATCACCCCGGTGTCGGCGTGCTCGTCGGGCTCGGAGGCCATCGCCCACGGCTGGCGTCAGATCGTCATGGGTGACGCGGACTTCGCCGTCGTCGGCGGCGTGGAGGGCGGCATCGAGGCGCTGCCCATCGCGGCGTTCTCGATGATGCGCGCCATGTCGACCCGCAACGACGATCCCGAGGGCGCCTCGCGGCCGTTCGACAAGGACCGTGACGGCTTCGTCTTCGGCGAGGCCGGGGCGATGATGATCATCGAGACCGAGGAGCACGCCAAGGCCCGTGGCGCCAAGCCGCTGGCCCGGCTCATGGGCGCAGGCATCACGTCGGACGCCTTCCACATGGTGGCGCCGGCGGCGGACGGCCTGCGGGCCGGCCACGCGATGAAGCGGGCGATGGAGACGGCGGGCCTGTCCGCCAAGGACATCAACCACGTCAACGCGCACGCCACCGCCACTCCGATCGGAGACACCGCCGAGGCCAACGCGCTTCGGGTCGCCGGTGTGGAGCACGCCGCGGTGTACGCACCGAAGTCGGCGCTGGGCCACTCGATCGGTGCGGTCGGTGCCCTGGAGTCGATCCTCACCGTGATGGCGCTGCGTGACGGCGTCATCCCGCCCACGCTGAACTACGAGACTCCCGATCCCGAGATCGATCTCGATGTCGTTGCGGGCGAGCCACGGTACGGCGACTACCAGTACGCCATCAACAACTCGTTCGGATTCGGTGGCCACAATGTGGCGCTGGCGTTCGGTCGCTACTGATAGCTGCCGGACGCACGACATCTCACCTGGAGTAAGTAGTAATGGCACGGTTAGCCACGGGGAACGGCTTCCCCAACGTCGTCGTCACCGGCATCGCGATGACGACTGCCCTGGCAACCGACGCAGAGAACACTTGGCAGCGTCTGCTGGACGGGCACAGTGGTATCCGCAAACTCGACGACCCGTTCGTCGAGGAGTACGACCTGCCGGTGCGCATCGGCGGCCATCTTCTGGAGGACTTCGACGGTGAGCTGACGCAGGTCGAACTGCGGCGGCTGTCGTACCTGCAGAAGATGTCGACGGTGCTCAGCCGTCGGGCCTGGGAGCGGGCCGGTTCGCCGGACGTCGATCCTCGCAGGCTGATGGTCTCCATCGGCACCGGCATGGGGTCCACCGAGGAACTGCTCTACGCCTATGACGGGATGCGCGCCAACGGGCTGAAAGCCGTGTCGCCGCTGGCCGTGCAGATGTACATGCCGAATGCCGCCGCGGCGGCGGTCGGACTGGAGCGCAAGGCCCGCGCCGGGGTGGTCACCCCGGTGTCGGCCTGCGCCTCCGGCTCCGAGGGCATCGCTCAGGCGTGGCGCAACATCGTCCTGGGTGAAGCGGACGTCGCGATCTGCGGTGGCGTGGAGACCCGGATCGAGGCCGTGCCGATCGCCGGATTCGCGCAGATGCGGATCGTGCTGTCCACCACGAACGACGACCCCGCGGGCGCCTGCCGCCCGTTCGACAGGGACCGCAACGGGTTCGTGTTCGGCGAAGGGGGCGCGCTCATGGTGATCGAGACCGAAGAGCACGCCAAGGCCCGCGGTGCGGAGATCCTCGCCCGCATCATGGGTGCGAGCATCACCTCCGACGGCTACCACATCGTGGCCCCCGACCCCAACGGCGAACAGGCCGGCTGGGCGATGACCCGGGCCATCCAGCTGGCGGGTCTGCAGCCGTCGGATATCGACCACGTCAACGCGCACGCCACCGGCACCAGCGTCGGCGACGTGGCCGAGAGCAAGGCGATCAACAACGCGATGGGTGGGCATCGGCCCGCCGTGTACGCGCCCAAGGGCGCCCTCGGTCATTCGGTCGGCGCCGTAGGGGCGGTGGAGTCCATCCTCACCGTGCTGGCGTTGAAGAACGGGGTGATCCCCCCGACGCTCAACCTGAAGAACCTCGACCCCGAGATCGATCTCGACGTCGTCGCGGGTTCACCGCGTCCTGGCAACTACCAGTACGCCATCAACAATTCGTTCGGATTCGGCGGGCACAACGTAGCGGTCGCTTTCGGGAAGTACTAGGAGGAAACAGATGACGACCATGCAAAGTCGGCCCGCCCCCGGAACCGACGGCGAACCGGTCGACCCGCGCGATCCGCTGCTGCGTCTGAGCACGTTCTTCGACGACGACAGCGTCGAACTGCTGCACGAGCGCGACCGCTCGGGTGTGCTGGCCGCGGCGGGCACGGTCAACGGCGTGCGCACCATCGCCTTCTGCACCGACGGCACCGTGATGGGTGGCGCCATGGGCGTCGAGGGCTGCCGCCACATCGTCAACGCCTACGACACCGCGATCGAAGAGCAGAGCCCGATCGTCGGCATCTGGCACTCCGGCGGCGCCCGGCTGGCCGAGGGCGTCAAGGCGCTGCACGCGGTCGGCCTGGTGTTCGAGGCGATGATCCGCGCTTCGGGATACATCCCGCAGATCTCGGTGGTGGTCGGCTTCGCCGCCGGCGGCGCGGCCTACGGCCCGGCGCTCACCGATGTCGTCATCATGGCGCCTGAGGGCCGGGTGTTCGTCACCGGCCCCGACGTCGTGCGCAGCGTCACCGGCGAAGACGTCGACATGGCCTCGCTCGGCGGCCCGGAGACCCACCACAAGAAGTCCGGTGTGTGCCACATCGTCGCCGACGATATGGACGATGCCTACGAGCGCGGCCGCCGGCTGGTCGGATTGTTCTGCCAGCAGGGCCATTTCGACCGCACCAAGGCCGAGGCCGGCGACAGCGACCTCACCGCGCTGCTGCCCGAGTCGGCCCGCCGCGCCTACGACGTCCACCCGCTGGTGAACGCCCTGCTCGATGAGGGTGCGCCGTTCGAGGAGTTCCAGGCCAAGTGGGCGCCGTCGATGGTCGTCGGCCTGGGCCGGCTGGCCGGTCGGAGCGTCGGCGTGCTCGCCAACAACCCGCTGCGCCTCGGCGGCTGCCTGAACTCCGAGTCCGCCGAGAAGGCGGCCCGGTTCGTGCGGCTGTGCGACGCGTTCGGCATCCCGATCGTCGTCATCGTCGACGTGCCCGGCTATCTGCCAGGTGTGGACCAGGAGTGGGGCGGCGTGGTCCGTCGCGGCGCCAAGCTGCTGCACGCGTTCGGCGAGGCCACCGTTCCGCGCGTCACGCTGGTCACCCGCAAGATCTACGGCGGCGCCTACATCGCGATGAACTCGCGGTCGCTGGGTGCCACCAAGGTCTTCGCGTGGCCGGATGCCGAGGTCGCCGTGATGGGCGCCAAGGCCGCCGTCGGAATCCTGCACAAGAAGAAGCTGGCCGCGGCCGCCCCGGAGGACCGCGAGGCGCTGCACGAGCAGCTCGCCGTCGAGCACGAGCGGATCGCAGGCGGCGTCGACTCGGCCATCGAGATCGGCGTGGTGGACGAGAAGATCGACCCCGCCCACACCCGCAGCAAGCTGACCCAGGCGCTGGCCGAGGCACCCGCCCGGCGCGGCCGGCACAAGAACATCCCGCTGTAAGGGTTCTGCGCTCGTCCTCGACCGCGGCCGCACCACTGCTGATGGTGCTCAGCGGCACGTCGATGTACGTCGGGGCGTCGGTCGGCGTGCTGCTGTTCGACGCGTTCCCGCCCGCCGCGGTGGCGTGGCTGCGTGTCGCGGTCAGCGCCCTGGTGATCGTGGCGCTGGTGCGTCCCCGAAAGGCGGCGTGGCGGGGCCGCCGGCTGCTGCTGGCAGCCGGATTCGGCGTCGTCACCGCGCTGATGAACATCTGCTTCTACGAGTCGATCGCCCGGCTGCCACTCGGCACCGCCGTCGCGATCGAGTTCCTGGGCCCGATCGCGGTGGTGGCCTACGCGTCGCGGTCGGCGCGGGGCGTGGCCTCGCTGGTCGCGGCGGGCGCCGGTGTCGCATTCATCGCCGATGTGCAGTTCGCCGGTGAACCTCTCGGAGTCGCCTTCGCGCTGCTCGCTGCCGCGTTCTGGGCGGGCTACGTGGTGCTGGGCAAGGTCGTCGCCGGCACCACCGACTCGATGAGCTCGCTGGCGGTCGGCTGGACCGTCGCCGCGGTGGTCACCTCGCCGCTGCTCATCTCCGTTCTGCACCAGGACACTCGGTCGGAGTCCCTGGTGCGGGTCGCTTCGATGGTGCTCGCGCTTGCCGTCCTGTCCAGTGTGATCCCCTACCTGCTGGACCAGCAGGTGCTGCGGATGGTGGGGCGCGGCCGGTTCGCGCTGTTGCTCGCGCTGCTTCCGGTCGCCGCTGTCGGAGCCGGCTTCCTGATGCTCCGGCAGGTCCCGTCACGGGTGGAGCTGATCGGCATCGCGCTCGTCATCGGCGCACTGATCGTCAGTGAGCGACCGGCTCAGACGGTTCCGCTCCGCCCGGCCGATCGGACGGGCGGCGGTCCCGCATGAACCGCCGGTTGGCCGCGTAGAGGCCCAGCACCACCACCCACGACAGCAGGCTGAGCACGAGTTGCGAGCGCAGCGCACTGTCGAGATACATCTGCACCAGGATGGCCAGCATCCCGATGACGGTCAGGATCGACAACACCGGGAACAGCCACATCTTCACCTTTAGTTCCTTTTCCCGGCCGCGGTAACGCAGCACGATCTGCGAGATCGCGATCAGCAGGTAGACGAACAAGATGATGGCGCCACTGGAGTTCAGCAGGAACGCGAAGATCGTGTCCTCGGCGAACGCGGCTGCGATCACGCACAGGAAGCCGACGACCGATGACGCGAGGATCGCATTGACCGGGACGCTGTTTCGGCTCAGTTTGACCAGCTGAGCGGGTGCTTCGTTGCGGTCGGCGAGGACGAACAACATCCGGGAGGCGGTGTACATGCCCGAGTTGAGGCAGCTCAGCACCGCGGTCAGCACGACGGCGTTCATGATGTGGTCGGCGTACGGGATCCCCATCTCGGTGAAGGCCGCGACGAACGGTGAACCGGCGAGGCCCTCGTCGTTCCAGGGCAGGATCGTCACCAGCAGGAAGATGGAGCCCACGTAGAAGAGCAGGATTCGCATGATCACCGAGTTGGCGGCTTTGGCCACGGCTCTCTCGGGGTCCGACGATTCGGCGGCGGCGATCGTCGCGATCTCCGGACCCACCATCGAGAAGATGACCGTGACGATCGACACGGTGATCACGCTCGCCCCCATCGGCAGGAAGCCGCCGTGGTCGGTGAGATTGGAGAAGTCCATCGACCGGCCGGGCCACAGCCCGAACACGAAGCACGCGCCGATCGCGATGAAGACGACGATCGCGGCGACCTTGATACCGGCGAACCAGAACTCGAATTCCCCGTAGGACTTCACCGAGAACAGGTTCGTGGCGGTCATCAGGATCATGAACACCAGCGCGCACAGCCACAGGGGGATGTCGAGCCAGTACTGGACGATCTTCGCCCCGGCGATCGCCTCGAATCCGACGACGATCACCCAGAAGTACCAGTACAGCCAGCCGACCGAGAAGCCCGCCCAGTGCCCGAGCGCCTCGCGCGAGTAGTCGGCGAAGGACCCGGTCGACGGATTGGCCACCGCCATCTCGGCCAGCATCCGCATCACCATGATGATCAGCAGGCCGGCCAGGGCGTAGGTGATGAACGCACCAGGACCGGTCTCGGACATCACCACCCCGGACCCGACGAACAGACCGGCGCCGATCACGCCGCCGATGGCGATCATCCTGAGCTGACGCTGGTTGAGGGCCTTTTTCAGGGTTGGAGTCGTCGTACTCATCGCAACGGGTTACCCCATTGTGGTCTGCATCACTCCGCGAACTCCTGCGCCACGGCCAACACCCGGGATCGGTCGGCGCCCACCAGCCCGATGCGGGTCCTGCGGTCGACGATGTCCTCTGCGGTCATCGCACCCTCGTGGGTGACCGCGTACTCGAATTCGGCCCGGATGACGTCGATGCCGTCGGCGACCGGATCGCCGGGACGGGCGCAGGTGGCACGGGCGAGGACGTCGGGCGCCTCGGCTCCGAAGCGGGCCACCAGCGATCGCGGCAGCCCGGCGGCATGCTGCGATGTGGACCCGTCGGGCGCGCCCACGAGCGCAAGGTCGCGGGTGCGGCACACACCGGCGGTCAGGCCGCGCAGCGCGATCGCCCGATCGAGCACGTCCTGCGCCATATAGCGGTATTCGGTCAGCTTTCCGCCGATCACGCTGATCGTTCCGGAGGGCGATTCGGTGACGGCGTGCTCGCGGGAGATGTCGGCGGTGCGACCGTGGCCGGTGTCGATCAGCGGGCGCAGCCCGGCGTAGCAGCCGATGACGTCGTCGTGGGTCAGTCCGGTGGCCAGGGCGGTGTTGACGGTGTCGAGGAGAAACGCGATCTCGGCCGGCGTGGGCTGCGGTACGTCGGGTACCGGACCGGGGGCGTCCTCGTCGGTGAGCCCGAGATACACGCGGCCGAGCTGTTCGGGCATCGCGAACACGAAGCGGTTGAGTTCGCCCGGGATCGGAATCGTGAGTGCCGCAGTGGGATTGCCGAACACCTCGGCGTCGAAGACCAGGTGGGTGCCGCGCGACGGCCGCAGCTTCAGCGCGGTGTCGACATCACCGGCCCACACGCCGGCGGCGTTGATCACCGCACGCGCCGACACGTCGAACGATTCACCGCTGCGCTGATCGGTGAGCCGCGCCGACGTCGCGGTGGCCTCGGATGCGGCGACGCGGGTCAGGATTCGGGCGCCGTACCGGGCAGCGGTCCGCGCCACCGCGGTGACCAGGCGGGCGTCGTCGATGAGCTGCCCGTCGTAGGCCAGCAGCCCGCCGGTGAGGCCGGCACGGCGCACCGCAGGCACCAGCTGCGCCGCGCGCGCTGCGTCGACCCGCCGGGACCGCGGCAGTACCGAGGGCGGGGTGCCCGCCAGCCGGCGCAGCGCGTCGCCGGCCAGGAAGCCGCCCCGCACCAGAGCTCGCGCCGGGCGCGCCATCCCGGGGAGCAGCGGGACGAGCTGCGGCATGGCGCTGACCAGATGCGGCGCCGTGCGGGTCATCAGGATGCCGCGTTCGACGGCGCTGCGCCGCGCGATGCCGACGTTGCCGGTGGCCAGGTAGCGCAGTCCGCCGTGCACCAGCTTCGAACTCCATCTGCTGGTGCCGAAGGCGAGGTCGTGCTTTTCGACCAGCGCGACGGACAGCCCGCGGCCGGCGGCGTCGAGCGCGATGCCCGCGCCGGTGATTCCCCCGCCGATGACGAGCACGTCGACCCGCTCTCCGTCGGCGAGTGCGGCCAGTTCCGCGGTACGCCGCGCGGCGTTCAGCGAGGCGCTCATGGTTTCAGGTACGCGTTGAGCGCCCATGCCAGCTCGTTGGAGAGCGCGGGCGCGTCGATCAGCGGGGCCACCATCTGCACCGACTGGATCGTCGACTGGGTGATCAGCAGGCACATCGCCGCAAGCTGTCGCGGTTCGCCGGCACGGACGCTGCCGTGGTCCTGGCCGAGCTTGATCTCCCCGGCCAGCGCGTCGATCAGGATCTGCTGGCTGGTGCCGAGCCGTTCGGTGATGTAGACCATCGCGAACTCCGGGGTGCTGTGGAACACCGACATGACCACCTCATCGCTACGCAGCTGGTCGCCCACCCGCACGATGCGCTCGACGAGGGGTTCCCGGCCGACGCCGCGGCTCGGCACGGAGTCCAGCACGCCGGCGATGCGCATGCTCAGCAGCGCGGCCAGCACGGCGTCGGTGTCCGGCCAGCGCCGGTAGATCGTCGGCCGGCTGACGCGCGCCCGGCGCGCGATTTCGGTCAGTGTCACCCGGTGCACTCCGTAGGTTCGGACGCAGTACGCCGCCGCCTCGAGGACGCGCTCCTCCACCGTCTGCGGTCGTTCTTTACGGATTGACGACATGTGTAATACTGTAACTCATGCTGCCTCCGATGAAGTGGGATGCCTGGGGTGACCCCGCCGCTGCGAAGGATCTCTCCGAGGGAATCCGGTCCCTGCTCGACCAGGCACTCGGTGTCCGTGAGGGGTTGACACCGACCCTGGCGATCGGGGACGTCACCGTCCGCCCCTCGGCGCTCTCCGACGGCGATCGACAGGAGTTGGCCGGCATCGTCGGTGACGAGTTCTGCCGCACCGATGACCTCGGCCGGCTCCTGCACGCGGGCGGCAAATCCACCCTGGACCTGTTGCGCCGCCGGGATCCGGGCCTTCAGGACGCGCCGGATGCGGTGCTGCTGCCGGCCGACGAGGATCAGATCGCCGCGGTGCTCACGCACTGCAGCGTGCGGCGGATCGCGGTGGTGCCGTTCGGCGGCGGGACGAGCGTCGTCGGCGGTCTCGACCCGATCCGCGGCGATTTCACCGCCGTCGTGTCGCTGGACCTGCGCCGGCTCGACGCGCTGCACTGGCTCGACGAGATCTCCGGCGAGGCCGAGCTCGGCGCGGGCGTCACCGGACCGGAGGCTGAACGGCTGCTCGGCGAGAAGGGCTTCTCGCTCGGGCACTTCCCACAGAGTTTCTGCTTCGCCACCATCGGCGGATTCGCCGCGACCCGGTCCTCGGGCCAGGACTCCGCCGGATACGGCCGCTTCGATGACATGGTGCGCGGCCTGCGTGCCGTCACCCCGGCCGGTGTGCTCGACGTGGGACGCGCCCCCGCGTCGGCAGCGGGTCCGGATCTGCGCCAGCTTCTCGTCGGATCCGAAGGGGTGTTCGGGGTGATCACCCGGGTACGGGTCCGGGTGCACCCGGTTCCGGAGACCACCTGCTACGAGGCGTGGTCGTTCCCGGACTTCACGACGGGCGCCGCCGCGCTGCGCGCGGTCACCCAGACCGCCACCGGGCCGACGGTGATCCGGCTGTCCGACGAGGCGGAGACCGGCGTCAACCTCGCCACCACCGACAACATCGGAGAGCAGCAGATCACCGGCGGCTGCCTGGCCGTCACGACGTTCGAGGGCAGCGCCGCCCACACCGAGAGCCGCCACGCCGAGACCCGGGCGGTGCTCGAAGCGCACGGCGGCACCTCGCTGGGCGAGGAGCCGGCGAAATCGTGGGAGCACGGCCGGTTCAACGCGCCGTATCTGCGCGATGCGCTGCTGTCGGCCGGTGCGCTGTGCGAGACGCTCGAGACGGCCACCACATGGTCGAATCTGTCCACGCTCAAGGGTGCGGTCACCGAGGCACTGACCACCTCCCTCGGTGACTCCGGCACGCCGGCGCTGGTGCTCTGCCACATCTCGCACATCTATCCGACGGGTGCGTCGCTGTACTTCACCGTCGTCGCGGGACAGCGTGGTAATCCGATCGAGCAGTGGCAGGCAGCCAAGACCGCCGCATCCGAGGCCATCATGCGCACCGGCGGCACCATCACCCATCACCACGCGGTCGGTGCGGACCACCGGCCGTGGATGCCCGCCGAGGTCGGCGACCTGGGGGTGCAGATCTTGCGTGCGGTCAAGGCGACGCTCGATCCCACCGGAATTCTCAACCCGGGCAAGCTGATTCCATGAACGGCGCGCCCGTCGGGCGGGTCGTGGTGCTGACCAATCCGCTGTCCGGCCATGGCAACGCCCCGCACGCCGCCGAGCGGGCGATCGCCCGGTTCCAGCAGCGCGGTATCGACGTGACCGCGATCGTGGGCACCGATGCCGAGCACGCCCGCCGCCTGGTCGAGGAGGCGCTGGCCGCGGGCACCGACGCGCTGGTGGTGGTCGGGGGCGACGGGGTGATCTCCCTGGCGCTGCAGTCTCTTGCACTCGGGAACGTGCCGCTGGGCATCGTCCCGGCCGGCACCGGCAACGACCACGCACGCGAATACGCCCTGCCGACAGGGGACCCGGAGTCCGCGGCCGACGTGATCGCCGACGGACACACCGCGACCGTCGACCTCGGCCGCATCGACGACACCTCCGGCGGGCGCCGGTGGTTCGGCACGGTGATGGCCGCCGGCTTCGATTCGCTGGTGAGCGACCGGACCAACCGGATGCGGTGGCCGCACGGGCGGATGCGCTACAACGTCGCGATGGCGGCGGAATTGTCGAAGCTGCGGCTGCTGCCGTTCCGGCTGCGCTTCGACGACGGCGACGAGGTGCGGATCGATCTGACGCTGGCGGCGTTCGGAAACACCCGAAGTTACGGTGGCGGGATGCGGATCTGTCCGGACGCCGACCACAGCGACGGGCTGCTCGACGTCACGATGGTGCACTCGGCCTCGCGCACCCGGCTGATCAGGCTGTTCCCGACGGTGTTCAAGGGCACGCACGTCGATCTCGACGAGGTGACCACGGCGCGGGCGCGGTCGATCGAGGTGGACTCCCCCGGCATCAACGCCTACGCCGACGGCGACTACGCCTGCGCGCTGCCGGTCACGGTCTCCGCGGTGCCGCGAGCGCTGCAGATCCTGGTGCCTAGCCCACGCCGCGCGACAGCCAGCTGACCTCGGCGCCGGCGCCGCCGTCGCGGTAGGGCTCCAGTGCCTCGTCCCAGGCCGTGCCGAGCACGGTGTCGAGTTCGGCGGCGAGTACGTCGGCGCCGGCACTCATCAACGAACGCAACCGCATCTCACCGACCATGATGTCGCCGTTGGCGCCCATCGCACCGCTCCACATACCCAGCTGCGGCGTGTGGCACCAGCGGTGTCCGTCCACGCCCACGCTCGGATCCTCGGTGACCTCGAAGCGCAACACCGACCACGACCGCAGCGCATTCGCGAGTTGTGCCCCGGTGCCGACCGGGCCCACCCAGTTGGTGACCGCACGCAACTGCCCCGGCATGGCCGGTTGCGGGGTCCACTTCAGGTTGGCGCGCGCCGACAGGGTCGACGACAACGCCCACTCGACATGTGGGCACACCGCCGCGGGTGAGGCGTGCACATACACCACGCCTGTCGCCGAATCGGCGAACTGGTTCGACGCACGCATAGCTGGCTCCTTCGGCTCCACGAGGGACGTCTTCCCCAAGCGGCCTCGTCGATGCCGAATTACAGCTGTGTCGTGCGTGTCTATTGTGCCTTGTGAGGCGTGTGTTGCGCTAGTGTGGCCCGAATTCTCTCAGAACTCCATCAGAGAATGCCGGCCACGCCTGGTACGCCCAGTCGCCGAAGTCGCGATCGGTGAGCGCGACGACGGCCAGTCGCGCGCGCGGGTCGACCCACAGAAACGTGCCCGACTGGCCGAAATGGCCGAACGTGGCGCCCGAGTTCTGCGTGCCCGTCCAGTGCGGTGACTTGCCGTCGCGGATCTCGAATCCCAGCCCCCAGTCGTTGGGCCGCTGCACCCCGAAGCCGGGCAGCACGCCGTCGACACCCGGAAACTGCACCTCGGTCGCCGCGTCGTGCATCTGCTGGGACACCAGCCGCGGCCGCAACAGGTCTCCGGCGAACACTGCGAGGTCGGCCACCGACGAGAACGCGCCGTACCCGGCGGCGTCGGCGCCGCCGTCCAGTCGGCTGTCGGACATGCCGAGCGGTTTGAACACCGCCTCGCCGAGGTAGCGGCCGAACTCGATGCCCGCCTCGCGCTCGATCGTCTGCGCGAGCACCGCGAATCCGTAGTTGGAGTACACCCGCCGCGCGCCCGGCTCGCACATCGTCTCGTCGGAGTGCATCGACAACCCTGACGTGTGCGCCAGCAGGTGGCGCACGGTCGAACCGGGCGGACCCGCCTCGGTGTCGAGGTCGACGACACCCTCCTCGACCGCGATCTGCGCGGCACGGGCGACCAGCGGTTTGGTCACCGACGCCAGCCGGAACGAGCGAGTCCGGTCGCCGGTCGACGCCAACACTCCATCCGGCCCGATCACCGCCGCGGCGGCGGTGTCGACCGGCCAGTCCGCGATGTCGTCCAGCGCCCCCATCGGGCAGATGTTACGTGCGGCAGATGTAGTAGTAGTTCAGCGGATCGGAGTCGATCTCGCGCACGTCGATGTCGGTGAAGCCGGCGTCGGCCAGCATCGTGGTGGCGAGCTGGCGGCCCCAGCAGGTTCCCAGGCCCGCCCCGTCGAGGCCGAGCGACACGCTCATGCAGTGCATCGTGGACACCGTGTAGAGGTACGGCAACAGTGGCGCCCCGATGTTGTCCTCCAGCCGGCTCGACGCCTTGATGTCCACCATCAGCAGGATGCCGCCCGGGCGCAGCGCGCGGCGGATGTTCGTCAGCACCTGCGCGGGCTGGGCCTGGTCGTGGATGGCGTCGAACACGGTGATGACGTCGTAGGCGTCGGTCATGTCGAGGTTGGCGACATCGGCTGCGAGGAACTGCGCGTTGGCCAGCCCGAGCCGGGCCGCCTCGCCGCGGCCGGTGGCCAGCCCCTCGTCGGAGAAGTCGATACCGGTGAACCGGCTGGCGGGGAAGGCCTGTGCCATCACGTTGATGGCATGCCCGCTGCCGCAACCGATGTCGGCGACGTCGGCCCCGGCGGTGAGCCGCTCGGTGAGCCCGTCGGCCAGCGGGAGCACCACGTCGACAAGGGCGGCGTCGAACACCTCACCGCTCTGCTCGGCCATGACGGCGTGGAACCGCGGATAGGCGCTGTAGGGCAACCCGCCGCCGTGGCGGAAGCAATCCAGGATCTGCTGTTCGACCTCGCCGAGCAGTGGGATGAACTGGGCCACCCGGGCCAGGTTGTCCGGCCCCGCGGCGCGGGTCAGGACCGCGGCGCGTTCGGGCGGCAGCACATAGGTGCCATCGCCGGGGTCGTAGTCGACGATCCGGGCGGCGGTGGCGCCGCCCAGCCATTCGCGCACATAGCGTTCGTCGAGGCCGGCGGCCTCGGCGATGGCCGCGCTCTCCGACGGCGGCAAGCCCGACATGGCATCAAGTAGCCCCGTTTGGTGTCCGATGGACAGCAGGAGGGCGACGCTGGCACTGTCGATCGCGCCCACGACGCGCTCGGCGAATTCTTCGGTGGTCTCACTCGCGGTGATCATGACGCGAATCTACGACTGCGCCCGCCCCGCTACGCCGGTTCGGACGCATTAGGTTGTAGCCATGAGTCAGACAGTGCGCGGGGTGATCTCCCGGTCCAAGAAGCAGCCGGTCGAAGTCGTCGACATCGTCATCCCCGACCCCGGTCCCGGTGAGGTGGTGGTCGACATCATCGCCTGCGGCGTCTGCCACACCGACCTCACCTACCGCGAGGGCGGGATCAACGACGAGTACCCGTTCCTGCTGGGCCACGAGGCCGCAGGCACCGTGGAGTCGGTCGGCGAGGGCGTCACCAACGTCAGTCCGGGCGACTTCGTGATCCTCAACTGGCGCGCGGTGTGCGGACAGTGCCGCGCGTGTAAGCGGGGTCGCCCACACCTGTGCTTCGACACCCACAACGCCGCCCAGAGGATGACGCTGACCGACGGCACGGAGCTCTCCCCCGCACTGGGCATCGGCGCGTTCGCCGACAAGACCCTCGTCCACGAAGGACAGTGCACGAAGGTCGATTCCGCCGCCGATCCGGCCGTGGCCGGCCTGCTGGGCTGCGGCGTGATGGCCGGCATCGGCGCGGCGATCAACACCGGTGCGGTCAACCGGGACGACACGGTCGCCGTCATCGGCTGCGGCGGTGTCGGTGACGCCGCCATCGCCGGCGCCGCGCTGGTGGGTGCGAAGAAGATCATCGCCGTCGACACCGACGACAGGAAGCTGCAGTGGGCCCGGGAGTTCGGCGCCACCGACACGATCAACGCACGCAGCGTGGACGACGTGGTGGAGGCCATTCAGGACCTCACCGACGGATTCGGCACCGATGTGGTCATCGACGCGGTCGGGCGGCCGGAGACCTGGAAGCAGGCGTTCTACGCCCGCGACCTCGCGGGCACCGTCGTGCTGGTCGGTGTTCCTACGCCCGATATGCGCCTGGAGATGCCGCTGGTCGACTTCTTCTCCCGCGGTGGGGCGCTGAAGTCGTCCTGGTACGGCGACTGCCTGCCCGAACGCGATTTCCCCACCCTGATCAGCCTGTACCTTCAGGGCCGGCTCCCGCTGGACAAGTTCGTCTCCGAGCGCATCGGTCTGGACGGCATCGAGGACGCCTTCCACAAGATGCACGCCGGTGAGGTGCTGCGGTCGGTGGTGGTCCTGTGACCGGCAACATCGAACGCATCGTCACCCACGGCACCTTCGAACTCGACGGCGGCAGTTGGGAAGTCGACAACAACATCTGGGTCGTCGGCGACGAGAACGAGGTCGTGGTGTTCGACGCCGCCCATGACGCCGCGCCGATCGTGATGGCCGTCGGGGGCCGCAATGTCGTCGCGGTCATCTGCACCCACGGCCACAACGACCACGTCACCGTCGCCCCCGAACTCGGCGAGGCGCTCGACGCACCGGTGCTGCTGCACCCGGCCGACGAGATGTTGTGGCGGATGACTCACCAGGACAAAGCGTTTCGCTCCGTAGAGCACGGTGCCACGCTGCGCGCCGGTGGCATCGAGCTGCGGGCGCTGCACACCCCCGGGCATTCACCCGGCTCGGTGTGCTGGTACGCCCCCGAGCTGGCTGCGGTGTTCTCCGGCGACACCCTGTTCCAGGGCGGTCCCGGCGCGACCGGACGGTCGTTCTCGGACTTTCCGACGATCCTCGAATCCATCTCGGGCAAGCTCGGCACCCTGCCCGGCGAGACCGTGGTCTACACCGGCCACGGTGACACCACCACCGTGGGAGACGAGATCGTCAACTACGACGAATGGGTGGCCCGCGGGCACTGAGTCGCTCGGCCCCGGCGAGGAGGAGACGGTGGTCAACCGGACCAACACCCGTCAGCGGTGGCTGGACGCGGGCCTGGCCGCGCTCGAGGAGGAGGGCGCTGCGGGAGTCCGTATCGACCGGATCGCTGCCCGGCTCCAACTCTCCAAGGGGTCGTTCCATCACCACTTCGCCGGCGCGGACGGCTACAAGCGCGATCTGCTCAGCCATTTCGAGGCGCTGTCGATCGGTGCGCTCGAGCAGGCCATCGCGGGGGTCACAGCGTCCGGCGACGCCCGCGCCGTCCTATCCGGACTCACCGACGCCATCGGCCCGGGCACCTCGGATCTGTATCGGCCGAAACTCGAGCTCGCAGTGCGCGCCTGGGCGACCTCCGACCCCGACGTCCGGGCGGTCCAGGCCCGCATCGACGACGCGCGCCTGGCAGCGTTGCAGCGCGTCTGGCGGCCACACACCGACGACGACGCGCAGGCCCGGATCGCCGCGTTGTTGCCGTATCTCGTCGCACTGGGCGCCTCGATCCTCAACCCGCCGGTCAGCCCGGCAGAGCTCAATCGGGTGTATGCGTTGTTGCTTCCCCTGGTGCCGGAGTCCTGACCCGGTGATCGCGCAGAAGCAAACCATACGGTATCGTATGTTTTGAGTTTCGCGCGTCGAAGGGGACGAGATGGCCGCATTTCCCGATCCGCAGTGGCCGATCGTCGTGCTCGCCGTCGTCCAGTTCGTCGACGCCCTGTTGTGCATCAAACCGGCCGCGTTCATCGCAGACTGTTTCGCCGCCGTGCACTGGCCCCGCCGACTGTGGTGGCTGATGCCGCCGATCAAGTTCGCCGCGTCCGCCGGACTCGTCCTCGGGCTCTGGATCCCCTATCTGGCCGCCCTGACCTGCGCGGCGCTGGTGGTCTACTTCCTGTGCGCGATCGCCGCACACGTGCGCGCCCGTGACCTCGGCCGCAACCTGTTCCTCAACGCCACCGGCATGCTCGCACTGTGCGTGGCCACCGGCGTGTACTGCTTCCTTCTCTGAGACCCACGACCCGAGAGGACCCTGATGACCCATCCACCCCATGACGCAGGCACTGTCTTCCGCCGCTGGATCGGCGAGGTCTGGTCGCAGGCGCGCGTTCCCGCCGATCTGGTCGCCGAGAACTTCGTCGGGCACTGGCCCGACCGCGATGTGCACGGACGCGACGAACTCGCGGCGATCGTCGAACAGACGCGGAACATGTTCGACTCCCTGGAGTTCGACATCGTCCTCGGGCCCCTGGCCGACGGTGACCTCCTGGCCGGCAGATGGACCGGTGCGGGTCGCCACGACGGCGGCGACATCCGGTTCAACGGCAACGACATCCTGCGCATGGAAGGCGGGCTCATCGCGGAGTACTGGACGGGAACGTCCAGTGGCTGACCCTGCAGCTAGCCCTCGAGCACCCGGCGTTTCTCCGCCTCGTATTAATCCTGCGTCTGCGCCCCTGACTCACGAAGCGCGGCAAGTGTTTCGGCCAGCCGGGTGAGGAGTCCTCACCGAATGCCAGACGCGGGTTGATGTAGCCGTTCACCTCACCGTCGGCCACCACGTCATAGGAGCCGGCGGCGGGAATCGCTAACCGGCACTGCCCGCCAGCAGACCGGTGATTCCGCCGTAAACGCCGAGGCCTGCGGTGAACACCAACACGATCCCGACCACCACGCGGTAGCCACCCTTGAGCCGGTGGTTGTCCGGCAGCACCTTGCACGCCAGCGCGAACAGGAAGCCGAGCACCACCGGGAGCAACAGTGCGTTGAGCACCATGATGCCGACGCTGAGGTCCACCAGGTTCAGCCCGGACAGCACGAACGCGAACCCGATCACCAGCATCGCCACGTAGACCGCATAGAAGGCGGGCGCCTCCCGCGGCTTGCCGGACAGGGAGCGCGGATAGTCGAGAACCTCCCCGAGACCCCATGCGGCGGTGAGGGATACGACGATCGCTGCGACGAATGCCGCGCCGAGGAAGCCGAGGGAGAACAGTATCTGGCCCGCGTTCTCACCGAGGAGCGGCGTCAGCGCCTTGGTGATGTCCTCGATGGTGTTGATCGTGGCGTTGGGATCCTGCCGGCCGATGGTCGCCGCGACGGACACCAGCACTGCGGCCATCACGAGCTGGGTGAGCACCGCACCGAACGCGGTGTCCAGGCGGGAGGCCTTGAGGTCCTTCTCGGTCAGCCCTTTGTCGACGACCGCCGACTGCTGATAGAAGACCATCCACGGCATGATGACCGCGCCGATGTTGGCCGCGATGAGGTACAGATACTCCGGGTTGGCCAGCGGCTGGTCGAGCTGGGCCGCCGCGAGCTTGCCCAGGTCGGGCTGGCTGTCGATCATCACCACGAAGAAGATCAGCTCGAGCGCGCCGAGCGCGATGGCAACGCGCTCCACCCGGCGATAGGAACCGGTGAGCACGAGCACCGCAAGGAACACCGCGACGATACCCACCGACAGCACCGGCGGGATGCCGTAGATCGCGCCGACGCCTGCCGCAGCACTGAATTCAGTGATGATCGCCCCGGCGCAGGCCACCAGAAGAGTGCTGACCGACAGCCACGCCCACCCTCTGCCGAACTGCTCGCGGATCAGCTCCCCGTGACCGCGCTGGGTGACCACGCCGAGACGGACGGTCAGCTCCTGGGCGATGTAGAGGATGGGCATCAGGATGACCTGCCAGATCAGCAGCTGATAGCCCCACTCGGCGCCGCTCTGGGCCGCGGTGATGACACTGCCCGCGTCGGTGTCCGCGAGCATCACGACGATGCCCGGGCCGAACACCGTCAGTCGGGTCGCCCACTTCGAGGTGCGCGGCCTCGGCGCGGCGGCGGACTGTCGGATCTCGGGTTCGCCGGGAGCGCTCAGAATCCACCGCCGGCGGCCTTGGGCGCGGTCGGATCGGGTTGGGCCGCACCGCTGAGTTCGCGAGCCACATAGGCCTCGAGATCGAAGATGTTGCCTGCGGCCTTCTCGACCACCTCGAGCAGTGTCGTCATACTCGCGACCTCCTCGACCTGCTCCTGCAGGAACCACTGCATGAAGCGCTCACCGAGAAAATCGTCGTCGGCGCGGGCCGTGCGGGTCAGCTCGGTGATCTGGCGGGTGACCTGACGTTCCTGGTTGAGCGCCAGCGCCACCGCGTCGCGCGCCGACTCGAATGTGGCGACGACCGGGTCGATTCCACCGATGCGCACCTCACGGTCCCGGTCGAGCAGATACTGCACCATCATCATCGCGTGGCTGCGCTCCTCACCGGCCTGGGCGTAGAAGCGTTGCGCCAGTTGCGGGAGATGGATCGAATCGAAGTAGATCGCGATCGCGATGTACTGCTGCGACGCGGCGAACTCCCGTCCGATCTGCTCGTGGAGCATCTTGTGGAAATTGACATGGTCGTCGATCGGGGCATCCGCCATACGCGGGATGGTATAGGTGAGCCTAACCTGCCACAACGGCTTCCCGAGGGAACGCTCCGATCGATACTCGACCCCCCCACGTCCAGGGCGCCGGTGATCATAAAGAGCGACAACCAATTTGGATTCTCTCGGCGATCAATCCAACATCTCCGCCCGGCGGCGTCGCAGCGCGGTGGGCGTTGACGCTGGGGCGGCGAACGGCTGCAAAGTGTGTCACGACCTGGGCACTGCGACTACCGTCGAAGGGGTCGTCAGCCCACGGCGGGAGGTCGCCTCATCGTGCCCGAATCAAGCGTCGTCGTCCGTCCGCTGCCCGAGGGCAGCAGCGGATACTCGGCCGCCTCGCGGTTGCGCGCTGCCGGTCTGCGCCAGGCGATCGCCCTGTTCGAGAAGGCCGCGCAGGCGGTGCCGCTCCCCCGCCCACCGCAGCCCATGGTGATCGCCGACTACGGCGCCGCAACGGGTCACAACTCGCTGCTGCCCATCTGCTCGGCGATCGCGGTGCTGCGCAAGCGGACTCGGCCCGAACACTCTGTCCTGGTGGCTCACACCGACGTACCCGACAACGATTTCACCGCGATGTTCCGCACGCTGGCCGACGACCCCGATTCCTATCTGCGCAAGGACGCCGCCGCCTTCGCGTCGGCGGTCGGGCGGTCGTTCTACGGCCAGATCCTGCCGTCGAACAGCGTCAACCTGGGCTGGAGCTCATGGGCGATCCAGTGGCTCAGCCGTACGCCCGCCGCGGTACCCGACCACCTGCACGTCGCCCGCAGCGCCGAGGACTCGCTCCGCACCGCCTATGCGCGGCAGGCCGCGCTGGACTGGCACGAGTTCGTCGCGTTCCGCGGGCGGGAGCTGTGTCCGGGCGGGCGGCTGGTCGTGATGACGATGGCGGTCGGCGAGGACGGCGACTTCGGCTTCGCGCCGCTGCTGACCGCGATGGTTGACGCCCTCGAGGAGCTGGTCGGCGCGGGTGAGCTCCGCGACGAGGAGATGCAGCGGATGACCGTTCCCACGGTTGCGCGCAGCGCCGCGGACTTCCGGGCGCCGTTCGCCCCGTCAGGCCGTTTCGAAGGTCTGGAGATCGAGCACCTGGAGATCTTCGACGCCGAGGACCGGTTCTTCGAGCAGTACCGGAAGGACAAGGACGACAAGGCATTCGGCGCCGAGTGGGCCGCGTTCGCCAGAGCGGCGGTGTTCCCGTCACTGGCGGCCGCGCTGACGCCGGCCGACGATACGCGGGTGCGGCGGATCTTCGACCGGCTCGACGCCGGGATCGCGGCGCGGATGACCGCCTCCCCCGAGGCCACCCGCATTCCGCTGGCGCAGGTGGTGCTGCACAAGCGGCCGAAGCCGTGAATCAGCCGGCCACCCGGCCGCGGAAGCTGGCCCGGTAGCTCTGCGGCGCCACCCCGGTGAGCCGCCGGAACTGCTCACGGAAGTTGGCCGCAGAGCTGAAGCCGACCTCGCGGCCGACGCGTTCGACCCCGTAGGAGGTCGTCTCGAGCAGCTGCTGCGCGTGCCGGACCCGCACGCCGGCCACCCACTGCATCGGTGTCTGGCCCGTCTCAGCCTGGAAGCGGCGGTTGAGGGTGCGCACGCTCAGCGCGGCGTATTCGGCGATGTCGGCCAGGGTCAGCTCGCGGTGCGCCTCCTGCTCGATCCACGCCAGCACCGCGTCGAGTTCGGTCCGCTCGGCGATGTGCCGGACGCCGGCACCGTTTCGGAGGATGAACTGTGCCTGCCCTCCGCTGCGGTGCAGCGGGGCGACCGCCAGCCGCGCGGCATCGGCGGCGACGGCGGCGCCGTAGTCCCGGGCCACCATGTGCAGGCACAGGTCCAGGCCCGCGGATGCGCCCGCGGAGGTGAGCACCTGCCCCTCGTCGACGTAGAGCACGTCGGGGTCGAGGTCGACGGCTGGGAAAGCGGAACGAAAGTCCTCCGCGGCAACCCAGTGCGTCGTCGCGCGGCGGCCGTCGAGCAAACCGGCCGCCGCCAGCGTGAAGGCACCCGAGCAGATCGAGGCGATCCGGATACCCGCGGCATACGCCTCCCGCAGTGCGTGGAGTGCGGCCGCGGGCGGGGCGATCGCGACGTCGCTGCGCCCGGGGACCACGATGGTGTCCGCCGCCGAGAGCGCGTCGAGTCCGTGGTCGACGGCGATGCGCATCGGTCCGGCGTCGACCACCGGGTCGGGAGCACACACCACGACGCGGTAACCCCGTGTCCCGCTAGCTAGTTCGACGCGACCGAACACCTCCACCGGCGTGCTCAGATCGAACGCGACGGCGTCCTGCAGCGCCAGGACCGCGACCGTGTGCATGGGCGGGAGCTTACTGTCCGCCGAGGCCGGGAGGCGCGGGGACGAACGGCAACCCGGGAATCGTCGAGTAGGGCAGGGTCGGGATCAGCGGCGGCTGTGTCGTGGTCGGTGGCGCCGTCGTCGGTGGCGGCGCCGTCGTGGTCGGCGGCGGCGGCTCCGTGGTGGGCGGCGGGGGCGGCGGCGGCTCCGTGGTGGGCGGGGGTGGCGCCTCGGTGGCCGGGGGCGGCGGCGCGGTCTGCGTGACGGTCTGGGTGTCGGGCGCCTGCGGTGCCGGGGTCTCCGGCGGCGGGGCGGCGGGCGGGGGCGCGGGGGGGTCGGCCGTGGTGGTCGTGGCCGTCGTGCTCGGCGTCGACGACGGTCCGGCATCGTCGGAGCGCACGAAGTAGACCGCCGCCGCCAGCGCGGCGAGGACGGCGACGGCGGCGACGCCCAGTGCGATGGCGGGACGGCGGTACCAGGGCGGCACCACCGGTGCGGGCGCCTCCCGGTCGTCGGCGCTGAACGCGACGGGTGGGCGCGGATCGGGATCGGGCTCGTCATACGCCGCCGGGGCGACGTCGGGGATGTCGTCGGACTCCGACCACGCCAGCGCGCGGAACGTACTGGATTGGCCCGGATCCGCCGGCACCGGCACCGGCGCGAGCGCGGTCTGGTCGGCGTCCGCACCGCCGCGCCCTGCGGCGGTGAGCCCGGCTCCGATCGCCGCCGACAGGTCCGGCTGCGGCGTGGTGACGACCGGGACGCGGAAGGTCTCCGAGAGCGTCGTGGTGATCAGCGGAATCCGGGCGCCACCGCCTGCCGTCGCGACGGCGGCGAGGTCGGCCGCGTGGACACCACTGCGCTCGAGGACCTCCTGCAGTGCGGCGATGAACCCGGCCAGCGGCGCGCGGAGCACCTCGTCGAGTTCGGTGCGGTTGAGCCGCAGCTCGCCGCCGCGGCCGGGCAGCTCGGCGGTCAGCGTGGTGACCGCCGAGGTGGACAGCCGTTCCTTGGCGCCGCGGCACTGCCCGCGTAGCCGGGTCAGCGGACCGAGGGCCGATGTCCCCGTCAGATCACCCGAGCCGCCGGGCGCAAGGTCGGCCAGGACGTGGGTGAGCAACGCCTGATCGATCAGATCGCCCGACAGCTCGCGATGCCGCACGGCCGGGCCGATCAGCCGGTACCCGTCGGCCGCGTCGGCGAGGGTGATGCTGGTGCCGGTTCCGCCGAAGTCACAGAACGCCACCACCCCGTGGCGCGGCAGCCCCGGCTCATCCTGCAGCGCGGTGAGCGCCGCCGAGGCGTCGGGCACCAATGGGGTCCCGTGCCCGAACTCGGTGACCTGGGCGAGGGCCTCGCGCAGCGCGTCGACGGCATGGGGCGGCCAGTGTGCCGGATAGGTGACTCCGACCGGTTCGGCCGGTGGCCTGCCACGGGTCAGCGCGTAGAGCAGCGCCCGCAGCGCGTCGGCGGTCAGCGCCGTGGCGGCGTGACTGGATCCGTCGGCGGCCAGGATGGGCACGGGATCGCCGACGCGGTCGACGAAGTCGGTGATGATCAGCCCGCCCTCGTCGAGGTTGGGGTTCTCGCTGGGCACGCCCACCTCCGGCGGGCGGTGTTCGAACCGGGTCAGCACGGGCGACCTGCGCACCGCGGCGCGGCCCACGACGACGGCGGCCAGCGCGGTCGCACCGATGGACAGTCCTATTCCGGCGGCCATGTGTTTCCGTTCCGTGAGCAGTTCAGCGGATTGTGCCCGCCCCCGCGATGAGAGGCAGATCCAGGGCGGTGACCCAGCCTGGTCGCAGGTCGTTCACCGCGGGGACGGCGTTCAGCGCCCGCATGCCGGTGGCCAGGCATCCGGCCGCCGCGGCGTCGCGGCCGGAGCCGTCGGTGAAGCGGAATGCGGTCTCCTGGACGATGCTCGGCGTGCCCTCGATCTCGACCCGGTAGACGTCGCTGTCGTTACCCGACGGCCAGTCCGGTGCGGCGTCGTGTCCGATGCGGTTGACGTGTTCGAGCTGGATGCGGACCTCGTCCCGGTACACCCCGTTGATCGTGAACCGCACCGCCGCCACGTTCCCGGCCTCGATCACGCCCTTGGCGCTGGTGCGTTCGGTGGGCGTGGCCCACTTCTCGTAGGTCGTGGTGATCTCGTCGAGCATGATGCCCGCCGCGTGGGCGATCATCGGAACTGTTGCACCCCAGGCGAATACGAGGATGTCGGACGTCTCGAGCAGGGCGCGATGGCCGGGCGGGCGGCCGATGCCCATCTCGTCCTCGTAATCGCCGGTGTAGTTGGTGTAGTCGAGCAGCTCCGAGGCGCGGACCCGCTTGACCTCCGAGCAGACGCCCATCAGTGTCATCGGCAGCAGGTCGTTGGCGAACCCCGGGTCGATTCCGGTGGTGAAGCAGGAGGACTCCCCCAGCTCGCACGCCTCGGTGACCGGCTGGATCCAGCCGGGCGGATTGAGGTGCATGGTGGGCCACACCCACGGTGTCATCGCCGTCGAGCACACATCGATCCCCGCGCGCAGGAACCGGGTGATCAGAGCGATGTTGGCGTCGGCGTGCGCGGCGGTCGGGCCGTAGTGCACCAGCGCATCGGGTTGCAGCGCGATCAGCGCGTCGACGTCGTCGGTCGCGGTCACGCCCAGCGATCGGCCGAGCCCGCAGATCTCACCCGCGTCGCGGCCGACCTTGTCCGGATCGCTCACACCGACACCGACGAGCTCGAACAGCGGGTGCCGGGCGATCTCGGCGATCACCATCTTCCCGACGAAGCCCGTGCCCCACACCACGATCCGTTTGGACATATGCCGCCTTCCGCTAGGTTGATCATCCATGACAGTTCTCGCCGACGGCCCGCTGGCCGGACGGCGTGCGCTCGTCACCGGTGGATCCCGAGGTATCGGCGCAGAGATCGTGCGCAGGCTGGCCGTCGACGGCGCATCGGTGGCCTTCACCTACGGCGCATCCGTCACCGACGCGGACAAGGTGGTGGTGGACGTCTCCCGCGCCGGTGGACGCGTCCTGCCGATCCGCGCAGACAGCAGCGACGCCGGCCAGATCGCGTCGGCGGTCGCTGAGACGGTCACCCGGCTCGGCGGACTCGACATCCTGGTCAACAACGCCGGTGTGGCGTATCTGGCTGCGGCGGAGACGTTTCCGCTCGACCAGTTCGACCGGCTCGTGGCGGTCAACGTGCGTGGGGTCTTTGTGGCGATCCAGTGCGCCCTGCCCCACCTCGGTGACGGCTCGCGCATCATCAACATCGGCAGCATCAACGCCGACCGGGTGCCGGTGGCGGGACTGTCGGTGTACGCGATGACCAAGGCGGCGGTGGCCGGGCTGACGCGGGGGCTGGCCCGCGAACTCGGGCCGCGAGGTATCACGGTGAACAACATCCAGCCGGGGCCCATCGCCACCGATATGAATCCCGAGCACGGTGAGTTCGCCGAGGCAACCACCGCCTCGATCGCGGTCGGGCACTACGGCCGCACGACTGATGTGGCGAGCGCGGTCAGCTATCTGGCAGGGCCCGAGTCCGGGTACATCACCGGCGCGAATCTCGACGTCGACGGTGGCTTTCACGCCTAGCCGCTCAGAAGCAGCGGCGCAGACCGCCGGGCTCGCAGATCAACGGATACTGATCGATCGGGATGGCCAACTTGTCCTTGTACGCGATGGTGAACGGCGTCTTGATCATGTTGGCCGGCATGGCGCCCTGGCACGCCGGCGAATTCGTGGTGGTACGGGTCCCGGTCATCGTGTCGGTGTTGAACTCGAAAGTCTCGGAGATCGGCGCGGTGCTGCCGTCGGGGCATGTGAGCCCCTCGGCGACCGCGGTGGTGTAGGTCCACACCCCGTTGGTCAACCGGGCGTCACCGCCGACCACACCGGCGAAGCCGGTGATCGCGAGGTGGCATCCGACCGGGAGGTAGAGCGGCTCACGCAGGTCGCCCACCACCGGGACGCAGATCGGATAGATGATCCAGTCGCCGGTGACCCCGTCGGCCTGCGTGTAGGTGTACTTGCCCTCGAGGACCTGCTGTTCGGCCTGCGCCGGCCCTGAGGTTGCGAGCGCCGCGCCCACGCTCACTGTGACCACGGCGAAGGCGGCGGCGAGCACGCGTGCGAAGGTCCACATTCCAGTGAGTATGGCAGCACGGTCCCCGACCCGGGCCGGGTTCGGCAGGCAGGCGTTTGCGGTGCCGAGTCGAGGGGGTAAGACACACCGGAACCGGCCGTTGATCTTGGAGTGATCATGACCCGACGCAGCACGCTGTGCAGCAGGGCTGTCGCCGCGGTCACCGCGCTGCTGGTGGCCGTGACCGGCTGCTCCACCGGCGAACGCGTCGACCTCGGCGACGCCGCGTCGGGCAACCTCATCGCCGCCATCGCCGGTGAACCCGATCAGCTCGATCCGCACAAGACCTCGGCCTATTTCTCGTTCGAGGTGCTCGAGAACATCTTCGACACGCTGGTCGAACCCGATGCCGACCTGGAGATGCGGCCCGCGCTGGCCGAATCCTGGGAGGTCAGCCCGGACCAGCGGCAGTGGACCTTCCATCTGCGCCGCGGCGTCAGCTTTCACGACGGCAGCCCGTTCACCGCCGACGACGTCGTGTTCTCCTACCGCCGCATCATCGACGAACAGCTGACCAACGTCGACAAGTTCAGCTCGGTCACCGACGTCACCGCCGTCGATCCGGCCACGGTGCGCATCACGGTCTCCCAGCCGACGCCGAACCTGCTCACCAACCTCGGCGGCTTCAAGGGAATGGCCATCGTCTCCCGCGCCAACGTCGAGAGCGGACAGATCGCCACCCGGCCGGTCGGCACCGGCCCCTTCTCGTTCGCCGGTGCGACCAGCGGCGACTCGATCACACTGCGTGCCAATCCGGACTACTGGGGATCCCCACCTCGGATCTCCGGTGTGACGTTCCGGTTCATCTCCGAACCGTCCACCGCGCTGTCCGCGCTGCAGGCAGGCGAGGTCGACTGGACCGATTCGATTCCGCCGCAGCGGGTCTCGCAGCTGCGCGGTGACGAGTCGCTGCGTCTGGCGGTCACCCCGAGCAACGACTACTGGTATCTCGCGCTGAACATCGCCAAGGCGCCGTGGAACGACGTCCGCGTGCGCCAGGCCATCGCCTACGGCATCGACCGCGACGCGATCGTGCAGGCCACCAGCTACGGCACCGCCGCGAAGAACCAGCTCGCCATCCCCGACGGCAATCCGTGGTACACGCCGTATGACACGTACTCCTACGACGTCGACCGGGCCAAAAGCCTGTTGGCCGAGGCGAAAGCGCAGCCTCAGACACTCGACATGCTGGTCACCAGCGAATATCCCGAAACCGTCACCGCCGCGCAGATCATCGCCGACAACCTTGCTCCGCTGGGCATCACGGTGGACATCCGCACCGTCGACTTCGCGACGTGGCTCGACGAGCAGAACTCCGGCAACTTCGACATGCTGATGATGGGTTGGCTGGGCAACATCGACCCGGCCGACTTCTACTACGCCCAGCACCACACCGAAGGCCCGAACAACGCGCAGAAGTTCTCCGACCCGGAGGTGGACCGGTTGCTCGACGCCGGCCGCACCGAGACCGACCGCGACAAGCGCCGCGACGTCTACGCGCGCGCGGCCACGCTGATCGCCGACAAGGTCAGCTACATCTACCTGTACAACCCGTCGATCCTGCAGGCCTGGACACCCGCACTGTCCGGATACGAGGCCCGCCGCGACGGCGCCATCCGGTTCCGCGGCGCGGTGCTGAACAAGGATGCGGCGTCGTGACGGGGCTTGCGAGCAACCCGGTCCTGCGCTTTCTCGCCCGGCGGCTGGTGTACTCGCTGGTAGTGCTCGTCGGCGTGCTGATCGTGGTTTTCGCGCTCGTGCAACTGGTGCCCGGGGATCCGGTGCGCATCGCGCTCGGCACCCGCTACACACCCGAGGCCTACGAGGCGCTGCGCTCGGCCAGCGGGTTGGACCGGCCGCTGATCGTGCAGTTCTTCAGCTATCTGGGCAATGCGCTGACCGGCGACCTCGGGGTCAGCTTCCGCAACGGCGACCCGGTGACCGCGACGCTGCTCGACCGGTTGCCCGCGACCGTCTCGCTGGGCCTGGTGGGAATCGTGATCGCGCTGCTGATCGCGGTGCCCGCGGGCATCTTCTCGGCACTGCGCGAGGGCCGGATCAGCGACACCATCGTGCGGGTGTGCAGCCAGTTCGGCGTCTCGGTCCCCGACTTCTGGATGGCCATCCTGTTCATCGCGCTGTTCTCTTCCACGCTGGGCTGGTTGCCCACGTCGGGCTATCGCCCGCTGTTCGACGATCCGGCCGGTTGGCTGCGCCACATCATCCTGCCGGGGCTGACGGTCGGCCTGGTCGCCGCGGCGATCATGACGCGCTACATCCGCTCGGCCGTCCTGGAGGTGGCGTCGATGGGCTATGTGCGCACGGCGCGATCCAAGGGGTTGTCGCCGCGAGTCGTCACGCTGCGCCACACCGTGCGCAATGCCTTGATTCCGGTGCTGACCATCACCGGCATCCAGCTCGCGACCATCCTCGGCGGCGTGATCGTCGTGGAGGTCGTCTTCGCCTGGCCCGGCCTGGGCCGGCTGGTCTACAACGCGGTCGCCGCCCGCGACTACCCCGTCATCCAGGGGGCCGTGCTGCTGATGGCGGCGCTGTTCCTGCTCATCAACCTCGTCGTGGACGTGCTCTACGCGGTGGTCGACCCGAGGATCCGGCTGTCATGACCGCACCCGACGAACAGAGCCGGGTGTCGTCCTGGCGTCTGCTGCTGGGCAACCCCGTCACCCTGGCGAGTGCCGTCGCGCTGGGCGCCGTCGTGATCATCGCCCTGTTCGCCCACTGGCTGATCCCCTACGGCGTCAACGACATCGACGTGCCCAACGCGCTGAGGCCCCCCGGCGGCGCGCACTGGTTCGGTACCGACGAACTCGGCCGGGATGTGCTCTCCCGCGTGCTGGTCGCGATCCAGGCGTCGATGCGCGTCGCCGTCATCAGCGTGGCGTTCGCGGTCGTCGTCGGTGTGACCATCGGGGTGCTGGCGGGCTACCTCGGCGGTTGGCTGGACACCGTCTTCATGCGCATCGTCGACGTGATGTTCGCTTTCCCGGTGCTGCTGCTGGCCCTGGCCGTGGTGGCGATCCTCGGCCCCGGTGTGACGACGACGATCCTGGCGATCGGCATCGTCTACACGCCGATCTTTGCCCGGGTGTCGCGAGCGAGCACATTGTCGGTCCGCGTGGAACCCTATGTGGCGGTGAGCCGCACGATGGGCGCCGGCAACGTCTACATCCTGACCCGGCACGTGCTGCCCAACATCGCCGGACCACTGATCGTACAGACGTCGCTCTCGCTGGCCTTCGCCATCCTGTCCGAGGCGGCGCTGTCGTTCCTCGGACTGGGAATCCAGCCGCCGCAGCCGTCGCTGGGCCGGATGATCTTCGACTCCCAGGGGTTCGTGACGCTGGCGTGGTGGATGGCGGTGTTCCCCGGCGCCGCGATCTTCGTCATCGTGCTGGCGTTCAATCTGCTCGGTGACGGCCTGCGCGACGTGCTCGACCCGAAACAGCGCACGCTGGCAGAGGCGCGCCGGACCGGAGCCACGACGTGAGCGCGCCGGTGCTCGAGGTCTCCGATCTGGGCGTGCGGATCGGCCGTCGGGAGATCGTGCGCGGCGTCTCGTTCGCGGTCGAGCGCGAACAGACCCTCGGCATCGTCGGCGAATCCGGATCCGGCAAGACCATGACCGCGCTCGCCGCGACCGGCCTGCTGGACGCCCCGGCTTCGTCGGTGAGCGGATCCAGTCTGCTCGGCGGTCAACCGGATTCGCTGCAGCTGGTCGGCGCGTCGGCGCGCACGCTGCGCGCGGTGCACGGCGGGCGCATCGGCTTCGTCTTCCAGGATCCCGGCACGTCGCTGAACCCGCTGCTGACGCTGGAACGCCAGATCACCGAATCGCTGGAGGCACACCGCAACCTGACACGCAGGCAGGCGCGCGAACGGGCGCTCGACCTGCTCACCGCGGTGGGTCTGCCGGAGCCGGCGCGTCGGTTGGAGTCGTATCCGCACCAACTCTCCGGCGGTCAGCGCCAACGGGTGATGATCGCCATCGCGCTGGCCTGCGATCCCGAGTTGCTGATCGCCGACGAGCCGACCACGGCGCTCGACGTGACCACCCAGGCGCAGATCATCGAACTGGTCCGCGATCTGCAGCGTGACTTCGGTGCGGCGGTCGTCTGGATCAGCCACGACCTGGGGGTGATCGGGCAGGTCGCCGACGACGTGACGGTACTGCAGAGCGGTGTCGCCGTGGAGCAGGCGCCGGTCGCCGATCTGTTCGACCGGCCCCAGCACGCCTACACCCGCGAACTGCTGGCGGCGCGGCCGGTCGTGGGCGGTGACGGACCCGCACCGGCGGACCCGGATGCGCCCGTCCTGCTCGACGTGCAGGGCCTCGACGTCCGGTTCGACGTGTCCGGCCCCACCGGACGCTCGTCAGTGCACGCGGTGCGCGACCTGTCGTTCGCGATCCGCCGGGGCAGCACGCTCGGACTGGTGGGTGAGTCCGGTTCGGGTAAGTCGACGGTCGCGGCCGCACTCACCGGTCTGGTCACCCCGGACGCGGGGAAGGCGACGCTCGACGGGACCGACGTGTTCGGGGTGAAGGGCTCGGCGGTCAAACCGCTGCGCCGCCGGATCAGCCTGGTGTTCCAGGATCCGTTCTCCTCGTTGAACTCCCGCAACCGGGTCGGCAGCGCGATCGCCGAGCCGCTGGTCGTGCACAGACTCGCCGACGGGCGGGCGGCCCGCCGGCGTCGGGTGACCGAGCTACTCGAATTGGTCGGTCTGCCCGCCGCCTACGCGTCGCGCTACCCGCACGAACTGTCCGGCGGCCAGCGTCAGCGAGTGAGTATCGCGCGGGCCCTGGCCGTGGAACCGGAGTTGCTGATCCTCGATGAATCGACCGCGTCGCTGGACGTTTCGGTGCAGGCCAAGGTGCTCGACCTGCTGTCGCAACTGCAACGCGATCTGCGCCTAACCTACCTGTTCATCGGACACGATCTGGCGGTGATCCAGCGGATGAGCCACGACGTGCTGGTGATGCGCGACGGCGCCGCGGTCGAGCATCGGCCGTCGGCCGAACTCTTCGCCGCACCGGAACAGGAGTACACGCGTGCGCTGCTGGCAGCCGTTCCGCCCGCCAGGCCGCGCGCCTCGGCGTGAGACAGTCATCGCATGACTCAGTTGAGCGGCAAAGTGGCGCTGGTGACCGGAGCATCTGCGGGCCTCGGCGCAGCGACGGCGAAACTCTTCGCGCAGAGGGGAGCAACCGTGTTCGGCATCGCCCGCGATGCCGACCGCATGGCGGAGGTGTTCGCCGACGTGCCGGGCGGGGCGTATGCGTCGGTCGACATCACCTCACCGCAGGCCTGCCGGCAGGCCGTGGCCGACTGTGTCGAGCGGTTCGGCCGACTGGACGTGTTGGCGAATGTGGCCGGCTTTCACCAGATGCGGCACACACCGACCATGTCCGACGAGGATTGGGATCGGGATCTCGCCGTCAACCTCAATGGTCCGTTCTATCTGTCGCGCGCCGCGCTGCCGCATCTACTCGAGACGGCGGGCAACATCGTCAACGTGGCCTCCATCGCAGGCATCGAGGGTGAGGTCTACTCGGCGGGTTACTGCTCGGCCAAGCACGGCCTGGTCGGCCTCACCCGTGCGCTGGCCATCGAGTTCACCGCAGATCGGTTGCGCGTGAACGTGATCTGCCCCGGCGGCATGGTGACGGCGCAGACCACCGAGTTCGCCGCGCCCGAAGACGCAGACTGGAATCTGATCATGCGCATCGCCGCACCGCGCGGGATGATGGACGTGGCCGACGTCGCCAAGACCATCGCGTTCCTGGCCAGCGATGACGCCGCCGCGATACACGGTGCGGTCTACATCGTGGACAACGGTAAGACAGCGGGCTGAGGACGGCGCACAATGAGCGCGTGATCGAGGTCGAATCCGTGTCCAGCTCGGCCGTCGCCGGATCGGCGGCCACCGTCGCGAGCACCGCGGTCGCCGGTTCCGCGGCGACGGTGGCGAGTGCCGGTGTCGCGGGTTCGGCCGCCACGGTGGCCAGCACTGCGGTGGCCGGCTCGATCGCGACCGCTGGGAGTGCCGCCGTCGCGGGCAGCATCGCCACCGCGGTGTCGATGGCGGTCGCCGGCAGCATCGCCTGCGTCGCCTGCGCCGTCTGCAAACGCTGTGTGGCCTGCCTGGCGTGCTTCGGCTGCACCGACTGCATCGGATGCGTGGGTTGTTACAACTGCTCCGGGCTGCGCTTCGCCGTGGGCCGGCGGGACGTGCACCTGTGAGCTGACTCAGGCGGCGCTGACGTGACTGGTGTGGGCCACCGGATGCGTCTGGTCGAGTTGGCGTTCCAGTGCCCTTCGGGCACTGAGGACGACAGCCTGCAACCGCCCACCGCTGGCGGACACCGCATCCGCCACGGCGTCGATGGCTTCCCATGTCTGGGGGGTCAGCAGGGTCAGCGGCTGCAGATGTGCGCCGCGCACCCCCGTGCGTATGGCTTCGTGCAGCCAGTGCTCGAAGTTGATCCGGACGGTCGCTTCGGGGACTTCGTTGGTGTCCACGTCACCCCACCTCTCATGCGCGAGCCGTGGCGGTCCACCCCCGCCGTAGGCAGGTACCCGGTCTGTCTCCCTCTCAATCCGGCTTCCGCCGAGCCGTGTGTTGCAGGCCACACCAAGGTGTCGATACCCGCAGAGCGGGAATGTGTACTTCGACCACCAATGGAGGGGACTACATGACTGAGCACAATCAGGCTGACCAAGCCCGAAAGGGCCTCATCGACTCGGTCAAGGGCAAGGCGAAAGAAGTCGTCGGCGCCGTGACCGGGAACGATTCGCTGACCAAGGAGGGTCAGCTGGAGCAGACCCAGGCCGAGGAGCGCAAGGCCGCCAACGCGGCCAACGCCATCGCCGACGCAGAGGCCGAAGAGGCCCGCCGCGAGGTCGCCGAGGCGCACCGGGAAGGCGCGCAGGAGCGCATCGCCGTGAACGCCGAGACCGCGGCCGAGGAGAACGCCGTGCGCGCCGATCAGGCCGCCGCCAAACGCCAGGCCGAGCAGGCCGCCGCCCAGCGCGAAGCGCGGGACAAGGCGCAGGCCGAGACCGAGGCGCAGCGCAAGGCCGAGCAGGCTCAGGCCGAGGAGCGCGCCGAGCTCAACGCCGTCGCCGACGACGTCTCCGCTGCCGTCGAGGAGCACAACGACGCCGCACAGGTGGCCGCCAGCGCCAAGGCGGAGGCCGAACGCATCCGCCAGCAGGCCGACGCTCTGACCGCCGACGCCGACGTCCCAGACCAGCGATAGAAAACAAGGAGCTTTCATGAAGATCACTGACGTCCCATTCGCGGTACTGCGGTTGCAGTACCAGCTCGCCCGCTTCCCGCTGCAGGTCATCGAGGACCGCGTGGTGGGCCGCCTCGACGCCGAGGCTCCGGCTCGGCTGTTCTACGAGCGTTCCCTCGGCATGCTCGACCTCGCGGTCGGCAATGCGCTGAGCGCACCCGATGTCGAGCAGCGCGGCGCCGCGCTGGTCGAGCGCAGTGAGGCGCTGCGCCGGGCGGCCACGCTCGACACGGCCGCGACCCAGACGCGCGAGCAGGCCGACGCCGAGTTGCAGCAGACCCGTGAGCAGGCCAAGCGCGAGCAGCAGCAAGCCCGCGAGGAGAAGCAGCGCGAGGTCGCCGAGGCCCGCGAGACCGCTCAGAAGCGCAAGCAGGACGCCGCGGAGTCGGCGCAGAAGCGCACGGCCTCGGCCAAGCAGCAGGCGGATGCGGTGGCCGCCCAGCGCATCAAGTCCGCCGAGGAACTCCGTAAGCAGGAGGAAGCCGAGATCCGCGCGGCCGAGAAGGCCACCGAGGCGGTCGCTCAAGCCAAGCTCGACGACGCCGGCGACAAGAAGGTGGAGGCCGCCACGCGGCGCGCCAAAGCCGATCGGGTGGAGGACCTCGCCGACACCGAGAAGGAGACCCGCCAGGCGCAGAACGCCTCGAAGAACGGGTCAGCCTGAGTAGTACTCCAGAACTCGTTCTGAGGATTCGACCCGGCCGTCGCTCACGATCGTGAGCCGGTCGGGTCGAACTTCGTAGCGGGCCCCTCCGGACGGATCGATGACGTCGAAGCCGCCGCCCGAGCGCGTCGCATCGCCGAGTTGGATCGTCGCGCCGTCGCTGAGCCGCTGACCGCGGTAGACATAGCGGTCGCCCTGCTCGCACACCACGGCCAGGGACTGCGCGGTGCGAACCATCGCCGCGGCGGTGCTTCCTGAGTCACAGCGGGCGAACTGTCCGACGAAGCCCGACCCGTCGGCACCGGTCATGCCGCGGGGTGCGGTGGTGGACGTCGTGGTGGTGGGCGACGACGTGGTGGGCGACGACGTGGTGGTCGTCGTGGTGGTGGGCGACGTCGTGGTCGTGGTCGACGACGTCGTACTGGTCGGGCCGCTTTCGTCGTAGGCGCTCGTCGTCGGCGGCGCCAACGGCGTGCGCGCCGTCGACGCGTCGTCCTGGGAACTGAACGCCAGGATCACCGCGAGGACGGCGGCGACGCCGAACAGCACGATGATCGCGGCGATCAACGCCGTCTGGCCCTTCCCCGCCCGCGCTGTGGTGGGCGGCGGCGTCTTCGGCGGCGGACCGGCCGGCACGGGCGGATACGGCGTCATTCCGGTCGCGGCCGGGTTCGGGTACACAGCGGAGAACTGTTTGGTACCGGTCAGCGGTGCGACCGCGGGCACCGGCGGTGGCACCGCGGCCGATGATGCCGCAGCGGTGGCAGCCCTGGCCAGTTCACCGGCCGAGGGGTACCGGTCGTCGGGATCCTTGGCCATCCCGCGCGCGATGACGTCGTCGAACACGCGGTTCACGCCGCGGCGCATGATGCTCGGCCGCGGCGGCTGCGCGAACATGTGGGCACTCATCAGCTGGCGCAGATCGCCGGTCTCGAACGGCGGCCGCCCGGTGAGACACTCGTAGAGCAGGCAGGACAGCGAATACACGTCCGCCGGCGGCCCGACCGGCATTCCGTTGAACCGTTCAGGCGCCATATAGGCCGCCGAGCCCACGATCATGCCCGTCGAGGTGACGCTGGGATCCCCGCCGGTGTGGGCGATGCCGAAGTCCACGAGGTAGGCGAAGTCGTCGGCGTTGAGCAGGACGTTCTCCGGCTTGATGTCGCGGTGCACCAGACCGTCGGCGTGCGCGGCGTCCAGCGCCGCGGCGACCTGCGCGATGATCGACGCCGCGCGCTGCGGCGGCAGCGCGCCGTTGGCGCGCAGTTCACCGGCCAGGCTGACCCCCTCGACGAGCCGCATGTCGATATAGAGGACACCGCCGATGTCGCCGAAGTCGTGCACCGGGATGACGTGCGGTTCCTGCAGCCGGGCCGCCACGCGCGACTCCCGACGGAAGCGCTCCTGGAAGCTGGGATCGGCCGCCATCTCGGTGCGCAGCAGCTTGAGCGCGACCATGCGGCCCTTCACCGTGTCGTAGGCCCGGTACACCTCGCCCATTCCGCCGACACCGATCACGGAACGGAGCTCATAGGGGCCGAACCGGGTACCGAGACGTCCGCCGCCGTACGGGGTGGCCATGAAAAAGAGTTCCTTTCGGTTCGTCCCGACCGTACCGGGCGGCCCTCGGAGGAGCCCACTGCGTCGCCTACCGATCTGATATGACTATGCCCACATGCTGGCTATGTGGTTGGCCGCGGGGGCCTGCCCCAGAAAGGTTCGACGGTGAGCGCTCCGACTCTCGAGCCGGTGCCCGCCGTCCGCGAGCCGAGGGGTTCGCTGGCCCTGTGGATTCGGCGGCTCGCCGTACCGATCATCATCGCGTGGGTGGCGCTCGTCGCCCTGATGAACGTCACCGTCCCACAGCTCGAAGTGGTCGGTCAGATGCGCTCGGTGTCGATGAGCCCGGACGAGGCGCCCTCGGTGATCGCGATGACCCGCATCGGCGAGGTGTTCGACGAGTTCTCCTCCGACAGCTCGGCGATGATCGTGTTGGAAGGCGATCAGCCCCTCGGCGCCGAGGCCCATCGCTACTACGACGACCTCATCGACCGTCTCGAAGCCGACACCCGCCACGTCGAACACGTCCAGGACTTCTGGGGCGACCCGCTGACCGAGGCCGGCGCCCAGAGCAATGACGGCAAGGCCGCCTATGTCCAGGTCTACCTGGCCGGGAACATGGGCGAGGCACTGGCCAACGAGTCGGTCAAGGCCGTTCAGGACATCGTCGACGGGATGTCTCCGCCACCGGGGGTCAAGGTGTTCGTCACCGGCACCTCGGCGCTGGCGGCCGATCAGCAGATCGCCGGCGATCGCAGTGTGCGGGTCATCGAGTTGGTGACGTTCGCCGTGATCATCACCATGCTGCTGATCGTGTACCGGTCGATCGTCACGGTGCTGCTGGTGTTGGTGATGGTGGTCCTCGGGCTGACGGCGTCCCGCGGTGTGGTGGCCTTCCTCGGCTACCACGATCTGATCGGGCTCTCGACGTTCGCCACCAACCTGATCGTCACCCTCGCCATAGCGGCGGCCACCGATTATGCGATCTTCCTCGTCGGGCGATATCAGGAGGCCCGCACCAACGGTGAGGACCGCGAATCGGCGTACTTCACCATGTTCCGTGGCACCGCGCACGTGGTGCTGGGCTCGGGTATGACGATCGCCGGTGCGACGTTCTGCCTGTCGTTCACCCGACTGCCGTACTTCAGCTCGCTGGGAATCCCGCTGGCGGTGGGTATGACGGTGGCGGTGCTGGTCGCGCTGACGCTGGGTCCGGCCATCGTCACCGTCGCGAGCCGGTTCGGGCTCCTGGAACCCAAGCGCGCCATGCGCATCCGCGGATGGCGGCGGTTCGGCGCCGCGATCGTGCGGTGGCCGGGCCCGATCCTGCTGGCGACGATCGCGCTGTCGCTGGTCGGTCTGCTCACCCTGCCCGGGTACCGGACCAACTACAACGACCGCAACTATCTGCCGCCGGACCTACCCGCCAACGAGGGTTTCGCCGCCGCGGAGCGGCACTTCTCGGCGGCCAAGCTCAACCCCGAGATCCTGCTCGTGGAAAGCGACCACGACCTGCGCAACCCGGCCGACTTCCTGGTGATCAACAAGATCGCCAGGGCCGTCTTCAAGGTGGAGGGCATCGGCAGCGTCCAGGCGATCACCCGCCCGCAGGGTAAGCCGTTGGAGTACAGCACGATTCCGGCACAGATGAGCGTCGGCGGCACGATGCAGGAGCTGACCAGGTCCTACGTCGAGGGCCTCACCGACAACATGCTGGTGCAGGCCGACGAGATGCAGAACTCGATCGACACCATGGGCCGGATGATGACGCTGATGGCCGAGATGAGCGCCAACACCAGCATCATGGTCGACCAGACCCACCAGATGGCCGCCGACATCGCCCAACTGCGGGACCACATCGCCGATTTCGACGATTTCTTCCGGCCGATCCGCAACTACTTCTACTGGGAACCGCACTGCTACAACATCCCGGTCTGCTGGTCGATGCGGTCGATCTTCGATGCCATCGACGGCACGAACATGTTGACCGACGAGATCCAGAACCTCCTGCCGCACCTCGACCGGCTCGACGCGCTGCTGCCGGAGCTACTGGCGCTGATGCCACAGCAGATCGAGACGATGCGGTCGGCCCAGACGATGATGCGCAGCATGCAGTCCACTCAGGCCGGGATCCAGGAGTGGACCGCAGCCCAGCAGGAGAACTCCAGCGCGATGGGCGAGGCGTTCAATGACGCGATGAACGACGACACGTTCTATCTGCCACCGGAGATCTTCGAGAATGAAGACTTCAAGCGCGGGATGGAGAGCTTCATCTCCCCCGACGGCCACGCGGTCCGATTCATCGTCTCCCACGAGGGCGATCCACTGTCCGTGGAGGGCATCGAACGCGTCGACGCGATCAAGAACGCCGCCAAGGAAGCGATCAAGGGCACACCGCTGGAGGGGTCGCGCATCTACATCGCGGGAACGGCGTCGGCGTTCAAGGACATGCAGGAGGGCAACAACTACGACCTGCTGATCGCCGGGATCGCGGCACTGTCTTTGATCTTCATCATCATGCTGCTGATCACCCGGGCCTTCATCGCGGCCGCAGTGATCGTCGGCACCGTGGTGATCTCCCTCGGCGCGTCGTTCGGACTCTCGGTACTGGTGTGGCAGCACATCCTTGGCATCGACCTGCACTTCATGGTGATGGCGATGGCGGTGATCATCCTGCTGGCCGTCGGTGCCGACTACAACCTGCTGCTGGTGGCGCGCCTGAAAGAGGAGTTGCCTGCGGGCATCAACACCGCGATCATCCGCGCGATGGGCGGCACCGGTTCGGTGGTGACGGCTGCCGGTCTGGTGTTCGCGTTCACGATGATGTCGATGGCGGTCAGCGAACTCACCGTGGTCGCCCAGGTCGGCTCGACGATCGGGCTCGGCCTGCTGTTCGACACTCTGGTGGTGCGGGCGTTCATGACGCCGTCCATCGCGGCGCTGATGGGTCCGTGGTTCTGGTGGCCGCAGCGGGTACGGCGCCGACCGGCGCGGTCGGGTGCACTCCTCCGCCGATGAGCCGTGTCGCCCGTATGCCCGCGGAGTCGCCCCGCGACGAGAGACACTGTGGGATCAGCCCGTCCCAGCCCGATGCCGAATGTCGGAGGTAGCCGCCATGGTCCGAACACTGTCCGCAGCACTTCTCATCGGTGCCGCCGGGTCGCTCGCGCTCGCCGCTCCGTCGTCCGCGGACGAGGCGAGCTACCTCAAACTGCAGGACAAGTTCGTGTTCCTCACCGCCGATCAGCTGCTCAGCACCGGGTACAAGGTGTGCCAGGCGACGCGCAGCGGGATGGTGGCGCCGGACATCGTGAACATGGTGAAGCGCGACCTCAGCGCCGGAACCGTGCCCGCCGCCGACATCGTGGCGAGCGCCATCGTCGAACTCGGTTGCTGACCTAGGGAGTGGGCGTCGGCGCACCCGCGGCGGGCGCGGGTGGCGGCACGTTCGGCAGGCCCTCCTGGATCGCGGCGAGCTGCTTGTTGCCGATCTGATCGACGAAGTCCGGCGGCGGGGGGTTCAGGTCGCCCGGCTGGCTGTCGAACGAGATCGTGGTGAACGTGTTGGCCTCGGTGAAGAACAAGCCGACGACGGACCGTCCGCCATCCGGCGAGGTGCCGTTGACAACGGTGCCGTCCGACCCGATCGGCGCCGGCTCCGGCGTCCCCGTGATCGCCGAGCCGATGGTCTCCAATGTCCTCGCCTTGAGTTCGGTGGCCTGCTCTGGCGTGTCCATGACGAAGATGTTGATGGAGATCGTCGCCGCCTTGTCCTCGGTGGCGAACACCTGCTCCGCACCCTGGGTGCCGTCCGGATTGAGCTTGGCCGGCTCGGCCATGAACGGTACGGGCGCCTCGATGTCCTCAGCGGTGATGAGCAACGACGTGTAGTCGGCCGGCTCGGCCGCCTCGGAGGTGGTCGCCTCGCTCGAACTCGTTGCCGCGGAACTGGATGCCGCGGAGGTCGACGCCGTCGAACTGTCCGACGACTGCTCTCCCCCGCCGCCGCAGCCTGCCAGTACGCACGCGAGCGCCACGCCGGCTACGGCCATTCGGGTACCGGCTGTGAGAGACGCATTCATGATCCACGGTCCTTCCGCGATGAACTTTGCTGTCACCCCATCGGCGACACGTGCGCTGCTGACGGTAGCCGCTTATTAGGCATCGGCGTCAAAATTCAGCCAATATTCAGACAGCCTCGTGACGTCGACCGACCGTTGGTGATCGGCGGCGCCATGTCACACATTCTGACGGCCCCCAACGCGACGCGACGGGGCCAGGCGAACATGTCGACTGTTGCCACGTCCAACGCCTGTCCCGCCGGTCCGAGTGAAATCGACGCGGCGCGAAATCCTTGGCGAACAAAATCATCCGCTGTGCAACCGCGGCTTGTAGCCTCTGCCGTGAACTGCTGCCGTCGTCCGCGAAGGCACCCCCGCCGATTGCCGAAGAATCCGGATTGGAGGTCGTTTCGTGACGACGGTCAAGCAGATGTGTCTGGGTGTCGCCGTGGCCGGTGTGGTCGCCGGCGCCGGTGCGGCGGTCGGAACCGCAGTGGCGTACGCGGAGCCCACCGGATCGGACTCCACGAGCGGTGTCGACGCCGGACCTTCCGCATCATCCGGGTCGTCGACGAAGGACGCCGAAAACCCGTCGGGCAAACCGGTTCGGGGCGTATCGGACGGTTCGCCGACCACCTCGGACCGTGATCAGCCCCGGGAGACGCGCCGCGCGATCAACGCCAGGGCCACCGCCGACGCCGACGCCGAACCCGCTGATGCGCCGGAGTCGATCCGCCGCGAAACCGCCTTTCGCACAACGGCTCCAGCCGAGCCGCTCCGCGAAGCCACCCGGGACGCGACGGCTGACCGCCCGGCGGTGAACGCGGTGCCCGACGTGGTGGCCCGCGCGCTGGGGACGCCGGCCCCGTCGCCCAGCCGGATCCCGTTGCCCGCGCCCTTCGTCCCCGCCGCGTTCGCCAACAGCGCGTCGACAGCTGCGAGCACCCGCACCCGCAACACGCCCGCCGGGGTCACCGGAGCCCGAGTCATCGACCCCACCCGAGAGCACGTGCTGGTCATCGGCGTCGACGGCACCAACCTCAGCCGGATCCTGTCCAACCCGCAGAACCAGAACTTCCTGCGCCTGATGGAGACGAGCACGACCGCCTCGTCGAGCATCGTCGGTCACACCACCATCTCCAATCCGTCCTGGACGGCGATCCTGACCGGGGCGTGGGACAACAAGACCGCCGTCATCAACAATGTCTTCACGCCGGAGACCTACTACCGGTGGCCGACGGTGTACACCCAGCTCGAGGGGTACAACCCCGCGATCCGCACCAAGGCCATCGCCGACTGGGACGTCATCACCGACATCGCGGGCGCCGGCGCGATCCCCGCCGACGACATCGTGTTCGTCCCGCAGATCCCGGGCGACACCGACTGGGCCCAGACCGACGCCGCGGTCACCGCCGAGGCGGTGAAGTCGATTCTCGGCACCGACCCCGGGTACGAGGACGTCCCCAACTTCCTGTTCACCTATCTGGTCCAGGTCGACGAGAACGGCCACATGCACGGCGGCGCGTCGGACGAGTACGCGGCGTCGATCGGGCGTACCGACGCCAATCTCGGACTCCTCCTCGACGCGGTCGCCGCACGCGAGGCGGCCTCCGGTGAGGACTGGACGATCATCGTGGTCACCGATCACGGTCATCAGCCTCAGCTGGGCTTCGGCCATGGCTTCCAGTCGCCGGACGAGACGGAGACGTTCATCATCGCCGACGGACCCGATTTCGCCGACGGGGCGATCAACCTGTCCTACGAGATCGTCGACGTGGCGCCGACGGTGGTGAGTCTGTTCGGCTCGATTCCCGACGGCAATATCGACGGCGTGCCGCTGATGTCGCTCAACGGCGGCACGCTCATCCCTCCCAACCTGTACCAGGCGCTCGAGGAGGCGATCGCGTCGAACCGGTCGCCGGACCCGATCACCACCTTCGTGCTGAGCCTGCGCACGATCTTCGCCACGATCCCCTACTACGTCGTAGACCTCACCGGGAGCGAAGACAACCCGCTCTACGAGGCGACGAACGTCATCGCACAGATCGTCGCGCAGCTGACCGGTGTGCAGGTGTTCCCGCCGCAACGGGCGACGCCGCGGCAGCCGCAGAACACCACGCTGGCGGTGTGACCCTCGGTGACAACGCGTTTCACGACGGCGATCGTCGCCGTGCTGATGGCCGTGCTGACGGTGACCGCCGCTCCCGCGCAGGCGACACAGCCGACCATGCCCGATCTGCAGCGGTATACGGCCGTGGCGCCGGACGGGTTCGTGATCGGACGGGAAGCGTATTTCCAGACCCCCGACGGGCTGCTGTGCGCAATGCTGCCCGACCAGGGCCGCGCCGGCTGCGACGGACGGCTTCCGGGCACGACCAGCGGTGCCAACGAGATCGCCCTGGCCGCGGAACTGAGCGCGCGGGGGCTGCGCACCACAGCCAATCCGGGGTTCGTCAAGCCGCTCGGTGGTGCGGCACCGGTACTGCGTGAAGGCCAGAAACTGGTGTTCGGCGACTTCGAGTGCGGAGTGGGACCCGGCCCGGTCACCGCATGCACCAAGGGAACGCCCGCGACGCAGTGGCTGGTGGTCTCCCCCGACGGCACCGGTATCGGCCCCGCGACGGAAGGTCTGCCCGACGGTTTCCCCGACCCCAACGACTTCGTCGTCGGCGACGAGACCTACATCGTCGGGATGGGTGCCAAGAACATGTTCCCCGTCTTCAGCGTCGACGGCGGGCTGACCTGTTCGATGGTGATCTTCAGCGGTGGTGAGATCGGCTGTGACGGACCGCTTCCCGGCGTGACAGACGGCGAGAACGAGGTGTACACCCAGCTGCCGGGCGATACCGGAATCCGCCGGACCGACGACCCGAAGTTCGACACCCCGGCCTACCCCGGGCCCATCCGGCGGTTGCCCGTCGGGCACCGCGTCAACGGGATCGGCTCGGCCTGTATGGCCGTTCCCGGTGGGGTGGCGTGTTACGGCACCCTTGCGGGCGCCGTACAGGGCTTCGAGGTCTCGCCCGAGGGCGTGTCGACGTTCGGCGGGTGACTCCCGCCGATGGGACACCGCCGGGGGGCAACTGGTTTGATGGAATGTGATGCGAAGCGATAGCCGGCTTCCACCTTCGGAGGCCCCCGGCGAGCCGGCGGCGGACCTCGTCCCGGTGGGCACTCCCATCGACCTCGACAACTGCGCCCGTGAACCGATCCACATTCCGGGCAGCGTCCAGCCCCGCGGCGTCCTGGCGGTGGTGCGCGAGCCCGAGTTCGTCATCCGCCAGGTCAGTGAGAACGTCGCCGAGTTGCTCGGCCGTCCCGTCGACGCGGTGCTCGGTGCCCACCTGTCGGCCCTGATCGGCGTCGACCAGGCCGCCCTGATCGAGCAGGCGGCCGCGAGCTTCACCGATCTGAGGCAGCGCAATCCAGTCGAGTGTCTACTGGAGGTGGACGGCGAAATGCGGCCGTTCGACGCGATCATGCACCGCGAACCTGGAGGGGTGCTGCTCGTCGAGTTGGAGATCGCCTACGGCGCGCGGCCGTTCTCCTTCCCGAACACCTATCAGGCCGTGCGCAGTTCGGTCGAGGAGCTCAACCGCGCCGCGACACTTGACGAGCTGTACGACCTGACGGCCGCCGCGGTGCGCGAGCTCACCGGCTTCGACCGGGTGATGGTCTACCGCTACGACGCGGACTACAACGGTGAGGTGGTCGCCGAGGCCAAGCGTGCGGACCTGAACTCCTTTCTCGGCCTTCACTATCCGGCCTCGGATATTCCGGCGCAGGCCCGAGCGATGTACGAGAAGAGCTGGCTGCGGCTCATTTCCGACGTGGACTACACGCCGGCGCCGCTCGTGCCGACCGTCGACCCCGCCGTCGGGACACCGCAGGACCTGACCCACGCCACGTTGCGCAGTGTCTCCCCCATCCACATCGAATACCTGAAGAACATGGGTGTGCACGCGTCGATGTCGATTTCGCTGCTGCGGCACGGCCGGCTGTGGGGCCTCATCGCGTGCCACCACTATGCCGGTGCGCATCTGCCGCCGTACGGGACGCGGGCGGCGGCGGAGTTCCTCGGCTCGGCGTTGTCGCTGCGCCTGGTGGAGCGCTTCGAGGGTGACCAACTCGAGACGCGGCTCGCCGCGCAGGCGGTGCTGACGAAGCTGACCGCTGCCGCGATGAACGAAGCCGAGCCGCTGACCGTCGCACTACTCGGCGCGCCCGATCTGCTCGACCTGGTGCCCGCCGACGGCGTAGTCGTCGACATCCAGGGCGACCGGCAGCAACGCGGCGCGGTGCCCCCGCCGGACGTGGTGTCGGCCGTCGCGAGGTGGGCGCTCGATACGGGAGAGGACGTCGCCTACAGCGACGACCTGTCCGGTGTCCTGCCCGATACCGTCTTCGATGCGCGGTCGGCCGCCGGTGCGCTCGTGCTGAACCTGCCCGACGGCCAGTCCGCGATCTGGTTCCGCCGGGAGGCGCTGCGTTCGGTCGACTGGGGTGGGGATCCGCACAACAAGGCGATCTCGGTCCGGGAGGGCGACGAGGTCCGGCTGAGCCCGCGCAAGAGCTTCGAGCGATGGCGCGAGACCGTGCGTCAGCGCAGTGAACCGTGGTTGCCGAGTGAGATCGAGTCGGCCGACTTCTTGCGGCGATCCCTGGTGGAAGCGCTGTACAACCGCACCCGAGACGAGTTGCGCGTGGCCGAGATACTGCAGCGCAGCCTGATGCCGGAAACGTTGCCGACCCTCGAGAACTGGCAGCTGACAAGCCATTACGAGCCTTCCGGGGTGGGGCGCGTGGGCGGTGACTGGTACGACGCGTTCCAGTTGCGCGACGGTCGGCTGATCGTGCTGCTCGGTGACGTCGCCGGGCACGGCATCACCGTCGCGGGGACAATGGCCCAGTTACGAAATGCATTGCGCGCGCACCTGTTCGCCGGCGCCGCTCCGGCGGATGCGCTCACGCAACTCAACGCGTTCAGCTCCCATATGCTGCCCGGCGCAATGGCCACCGTGGTGATCGCGCGGATCGACCTCGGTTCGGGGTATGTCGAGGCGGCCAGTGCGGGCCACCTGATGCCGTATCTGACCAACTCGGGGACGGCCGCGGCCGCGGCGCCGATCCAGCTGTCCCCGCCGATCGGATTGCGGGACGCGGTGTTCCACCAGAGCGCGTTCGTCGTCGAGCCCGATCACGGCTTCGTGATGTTCTCCGACGGGCTGGTGGAACGCCGGAGCCACGGCATCGACGACGGCCTCGAACTGCTGTCGCAGACGCTGGGCCGCGCGGGCGATGCTCCGGCGTCGTGGCTGTGCGCCCAGATGGGGTCAGCGGACACCGACGACGACGTGACGGTGGTGACGCTGCGTCGGTTGTGAGCCACCGACCGACTAGGGCTGGCCCCGTTGCGCCTGCTCCCGCGTAGGCAGCTGCCAGTGCGCGCCCATCTCCACATCGAATTGAGGAGGCTTGTAGCGGAGCAACCCGCCTCCGGGATACGGGGTGTACTCGCCGAACCACACTTCGCCGTCCACGGCATACAGGTCGACGCGGATGAAATCCCAGCCGGCGCCGAGGGTGCTGGCGATGTCGAGCATCGCGTCGAGCTCCGGCGGCCGCGGTTCATCGGCCACCGGACGGATCCTCCAGCGCACGGGGAGCCGATTCCAATCGGTGTCGAGGAATGTCGCCGACTGCGCACCGTGGCGGCTTCGATTCACCTGAACCAGCTCGACTCGGCCGTCGAAGACGAAGAATTTGTAATCGGCCGGGACGGCGCCGTCGGATGTCGGAATGCGTTGCTCGAGCAGCAGCAGCGGCCGTGCCTCACCGTAGCCCCACTCACCCAGTTCCACCGGAGTGCGCTTCCACCAGTCCTGAGTCTGCTCGAGCAGCGACTCGACATCTGTTCGTGGGTCGGACCCGAATATCACCTGACCGCTGCTGTGGTTGGGCTTGAGCACCCACGGGGGCAGCTTCGCGAGATCCGGCGCCGTGCGGAGATCGGTGCCGTGCCAATACGTTTCCGGAATCCGCAGCTGCGACCCCGGGTGCGCGGCCCGGGCCAGTTCTTTCATCCGCAACTTGTCGCAGACGGCGATGATGCGGTCCCGCCGATCGTAGAGAATCCGCCAGTTGACCTTTTCGTTGAACGAGCGCGGATCACGGAAGTTGCCCGGTTTGTGGATCATCACGAGGTGGTAGAGCTGGCGCAGCATCGGCACGGGTAGGGCACCGATCAGCCGCCGGTGCGCCGCGACGACGCTCGGCGGGGCGGTCCTGTTCGCCAACGGCGGCATCACAGCCCCCGACGTGTCGCCGCGCTCATGCTCGGCTGGTCAGGTAGCCGCCGCCCAAGAAGAACTCGTCACCACTGCGATTCGCCCCCTCCGCGGATCGGATGCGGGTGATCACCAGACCGCGGTTGCCGCCGCGGAAGGCGTCGGGTCCACACACCACCGCGCCGCCTCCCTCTTGCACGATCACCCGTCCCGGCGTTCCTCCGTATCGCGCCTCCCCGACCCGGGCCTCGAGTACCTCGATGCGTTGACCCCGGTAATAGGTATAGGCACGGGGGTAGGGGTCGGACAACGCCCGGACGAACCGCTCGAGATCCTCGGCCGGCCAGCTCCAGTCGATGAGACTGTCGCGCTCGGAGCGCTTGTGGAAGTAGGTCCGCTCGGCCTTGTCCTGCGGTCGCCACTGGGGGTTTCCGCCCTCCAACGCGGCCAGCGCTTCCCGCAGTGCCTCCGGGATCAACTCCATGCCCCGCTCGACCAGTTGGGTACCGGTGTCCGCGGGGCCGATGGGCAGTGAGTGCTGCACCAGGATGTCTCCGGTGTCGAGGCCCTCGTCCATCCGATGGACCGTCAACCCGAATTCGGTCTCCCCGCTGATCAGCGCCCACAGCACCGGTGAGAAACCGGTGAACTTCGGCAGCAGTGAATCGTGCATGTTCAGCGTGCCGTGCGGCGGGAGGTCGTAGAGGTCCGGCGGCATCCAGGTGTACCAGCTGTTGACGACGATGACGTCGGGATCGGCACGCTTGACCAGGTCGATGGTTTCGGTGTCGATGCCCTCGGTCAGATGAACCGGGATGTCGTGGTGTCGCGCCAACTGCTCGACCGACTCCGACCAGATCGCCTTGTAGGACTGGGCACTCGCCGGGTGGGTGACCGCCAGGACGACGTCGTGGTTCAGGTCGATCAGGGCTTGCAGCGTCTTGCATCCCCATGTCTGAAAACCGAACGATACGATGCGCACTCACGAACCTCACTGTTCTCACACCCGGTTGGCGGTGAGGGCATCGCCGCGGCCGCCTGTCGCCGACAAGTTAAGCAGGTCACCGCGATGCGCGGGGGTCGGCGTCGCCGAGTGGGTGGACATCGCCACACACAGGACCGCGCCTTTTCGCTGTTGTTCACGTTATTGTCTCGGGGGGTCTTCCTCGGCCCCATCGTGTGGGGCCGACGGCAGAACAGGGAAAGCGAACATGCCTCATCAGATGCCCGTCATCGCGGTGATTCCCAACTACAACATGGGACATCACCTTCGCCGACTGCTCCCGCAGGTGCTGGGCCAGGGTTACGAGCGCATCTTCGTGCTCGACGACGGATCGACAGACGACAGCGTCGAGGTCGTCGAGGCATTCGGCGCAGAGGTGACCCTGGTACGCAGCCCCGAGAACCGGGGATGCACCGCCAATCGCAACCAGATCCTCGACCACATCAGTGGCGACGAGCTCATCCACTTCATCGACGCCGACATGGACCTCGAGACGCGAGATACCGCCTCGGTCGCACGAGAGGTTGCCCAGCGCTACGCAGAAAGTGGAGTCGGAGCGATCGGCGGACTGGTCAGCCGGGTGGACGGCAGCCAGGAGCCCTACAACTACGGCCCGGTCTTCGCCCTCAGATCACACTTGACCGCGATACCGCCGTTGATCGACCACGTGCGCCACCGGCCACGGGTCGCTGCAGCCCTGCGGCGGCTGGCCCTACCCGGAGCCCGATACTGGCCCGATGTCCTGCGCGCTCCGCGGCCGGCGGCGGCGTACTGGCTACACGAGGGCAACATGCTGATCCATTCCGCCGTGTTCCGGGCGATCGGCGGCTACGACCCGATGATGCGCAATCACGGGGCGCAAGATCTCGCCATACGCCTCGAGCAGCGCCGCATCAAGCGGCAGTTCGACCCCAACATCAAGGTCACTCATCACTACATCGACGTCAGGGGCAAGAAGCGGAAGAAGCAGCAGGTCGAGTCGTTGCGTTATCTGCTCCACAAGCACGGGCTGATGCGCTGGCTGACCGATCGGCCGAGGCCGGCTCACCTCTGAAGTGGGGCGGGCGGGGCTCGAACCCGCGACCAAGGGATTATGAGTCCCCGGCTCTAACCAACTGAGCTACCGCCCCGGCGCGTCGCGCGCGACCATGGTGTCACACCGCGTCGGCGAAGACCGTCTGCCCGTCGTCGTCCACCAGATACCGCTCCGTGCCGGAAGCGACCCGCGGCGCGTCGGCCCCCAGCGCCACTGCGATCTTGTTCGTCGCGTTGCGCATCACATCGAGGGTCAGCTCGATGGACTGCGCTTGAGAGAAGTGCTTGCGCACCCCTTTGGCCACCTCGTCGGGGATCGCCGCGGGCGTCCACACGAGCGCATCGACATACCGCAACGCCGCCTTGTGCTGCTCGGTCAGCCGCTGCGAGGACTCGAAGTCCTCGATGTCGCCGTACAGATCCTCCGAGCCGCCCGCGTCGAGTGCCGTGGCCTCCCGCAGGGACCGGCACAGCCGGCAGTGGTGCGCCGCGGCCCCCCGTAACCGCACCACCTCCGTCGTCACCGCGTCCAGCTCGCGCAACCGCGCCACCGACGGCACGAAGTCCCCCAGCAGCACTGCGGCGGGATCCGTGTCGTGATCCCACGTCGCCGGCGCACCGTTGCCCGGCTTACCCAGGCCCAGCGCGGCGCAACCCGCCCACACCCGGGGCACGAAGTCGGCGACGAAAATCGCCGACACGACCCGAAACGCCCTGTCGCCCAACGCCGAGACGAACTGCTTTCGCTGATTGTCCCCGACCCCGGCCACGTCGATGGAGAACTGCTCGGCGAACGCGGCCACCACCGGTTCGCACTCCGACGTGCCCTCGAACAGATCGACCTCGACCGGCAGCGGTACCAACTGCAGCGCACGCCCACACGTCAACCGGATCGCGGTGTCGAGACGGGGGTCCCCCGACGACATCGCCACCAGACCAGACAACTGCTCGAACACCGCATCGACGGGCACGAGAGGATTATTGCGCCTGGCTGACCGAAGACATGTGAAAGTCGGGAATCCGCAGGGTCGGCATGGCGGCCCGGGTCGCCCAGTCACCCCACTCGCGGGGCAGCGTCAGCTCACTCACCCCGGCCTCGGTGGCCCGTCGCAGCAGGTCCAGCGGGCTCTCGTTGAACCGGAAGTTGTTGACCGCCGCCGTCACCTCGCCGTCCTCGACCAGATAGACGCCATCGCGGGTCAGCCCCGTCAGCAGCAGCACCGTCGGGTCGACCTCGCGGATGTACCACAGCGTCGTCAGCAGTAGGCCGCGCTCCGTGCCGGCGATCATGTCCGCCAGGTCGGCGGTCCCGCCGGTCATCACCAGGTTCTCCGCGAGCACCGCGACGGGCTGATCGAACTCCGCCGCCGCGGCGCGCGGATACGCCAGCGCATTCACGGCGCCGTCGCGCAGCCACTCCACCCGGCCGATGTCCATGCCGTTGTCGAACACCGACACCCGCTCCGAGGACGTCGCCGCCGCCACGAACGGCGTACAGGCGAGCCCGGGCGCCGCCGGATCGGAGAACAGCGTCAGCGGCAGATCGGTCAACTTCTCGCCGACCCGCGTCCCGCCGGCCGCCGACAGCGCCGTGCGGCCCTCCTGCGCGCCGCGGCCGTCCATCGTCCAGGTCAGATAGATCATCATGTCCGCCACGGTGGACGGCGGCATCAACGTCTCGTACCGTCCGGCAGGCAGGTCCACCGTGCGGCGCGACCAGTCCAATCGCGTCGACAGATCGGCCAGCATCGCATCGGTCGGCACATTGACGAAGTCGGGCGTGCTGATGCCCGCCCACGCGCTGCCCCCGCCGCGTTTGGCGTTGATCTCGACCGAGCCCGTCGGCTGGGTGTAGCGGCGGCGCAACCCCGTCGACGTCGCCACGAAGGTCGTCTCCAGCACATGGCGGGCGAAGCCGTACAGCGTGTCCTGGCCGCGGAATCCGCGCGCCAGGCTGCCCGCAACCCCTGCGAACACCTCGGCCCCGGTCATCGGCACCGGGGTGCCCCAGTCCCCCGGCGTCTCCGTCGCCGCCAACGCGGGCGCGGCATCCCGCGCCTCGGGCGCGGCGACGGCTGCGTCCTGCGACGCCGCCACCAGCGCCGGAATCGCCGCGGGCTCCACCTCACTGGAGCGCACCGATCCGACGTAGGCCGAAGTGCCTTTGCGCAGAATCGAAATGACCGTCGTACTACGCGTCACCGATTCACCGTTGGTGGTCATCGAGTTCCCCGCCCACCGCAGCGACGCATCGGCCCGGTCGGTGACCAGTACGATCGTCTCGTCGGCCCGGCCGCGACGCTGCGCCTCGGCCAGCACCGCCTCCACGACCTCCTGTGGCTCGATCATCGGCCGGCTTCCTCCCGGGTGTTGAGCACGTTGATCCCCCGGAACAGCGCCGACGGGCAGCCGTGGCTGACCGGCGCCACCTGCCCGGGTTGGGCCTTGCCGCAGTTGAATGCGCCGCCGAGCCGCCAGGTCGACACCCCGCCGACCGCCTCCAGCGCGCCCCAGAAGTCCGTCGTCGTCGCCTGGTAGGCAACGTCACGGACCTGCCCGTCGAGCCGGCCGTCGCGGATCCGGAAGAACCGCTGCCCGGTGAACTGGAAGTTGTAGCGCTGCATGTCGATCGACCACGATTTGTCGCCGACGATGTAGAGCCCTTCCGCCACCCGGCCGATCAGCTCGTCGGTGCTGATGTCCTCGGTCGCGGGTTGCAGGGACACGTTGGCCATCCGCTGGATCGGCACGTGATGCGGCGAGTCGGCATAGGAGCAGCCGTTGGAACGGGCGACGCCCAGGCGCGGCGCGAACACCCGGTCGAGCTGATAGCCCACGAAGATGCCGTCGCGCACCAGATCCCAGCGTTGCGCCCGCACCCCTTCGTCGTCGAAACCGACTGAGGCCAATCCGTACTCGACCGTGCGGTCGGCGGTCACATTCATCACCGGCGATCCGTAGCGCATGGAGCCCAGCTTGTCCGGGGTGGCGAACGACGTCCCGGCGTAGGCGGCTTCGTAGCCGATCGCCCGGTCGTATTCGGTGGCGTGGCCGATCGACTCGTGAATGGTCAGCCACAGGTTCGTCGGGTCGATCACCAGGTCCATCGGCCCTGCGGTGACACTGGGCGACTTCGCCTTCTCGGCAAGCAGGGCCGGCAGCTGCAACAGTTCATCGGTCCAGTTCCACACCTGGTCTCCGGCCAGCACCTCCCAGCCGCGGGCCGTCGGGGGCGCCAGGGTTCGCATGCTCTCGAAGGTGCCCGCCGCGCTGTCGACGGTGATCGCCTCGAGTGTGGGCAGCACCCGCACCCGCTGCTGGGTGATCGACGAGCCGAAGGTGTCGGCGTAGAAGGTCTGCTCCTTGGCGGTGTGCAGACCCGCCGACACGTGGTCGACGCCGTCGGCCGCCAACAGCCGGCCCGAATACTCGCCCAGCACACCGATCTTGTCTGCTGCGGACACCGTGAACGGGTCCACGACGTAGTCCGACACCCAGCTGACGTCGCGGTAGACCGGCTCGGGAGCGAGCTCGATGCGTTCGGCGTTGAGCGGGCTCAGCGCCTGGGCCACCTGCACGGCACGCTGAGCGGTGGCTGCTGCCACCGCGGGATCGAGTTCGGCGTGGGAGGCGAAACCCCAGGTGCCGTCGACGATCACCCGCACCGCCAGGCCGATCTCGCGGTCGATGACCGCGGTCTCGAGCTCACCGTCGCGCAGCTGCACCCACTCGGTGGTGATTGCGTGGACCCGCAGGTCGGCGTAGCTCGCACCGGCAGCCAGGGCGGCCGACAGGGCGGCGTCGGCCAGGTGGTGTCGCGGTAGCGCAAGGAAATCGGCGTCGATACGTCGCGGCGCTGTCACGCCACCACCGTAGTGGCCGCGTCCGCGTCAGGTCGGTGCGGAGCTCGTCGGCAGGACGGTCAGCTCCACCGCCAGTGCCGCCCCGCACACCAGGACGATGATCGCCAGCGTGATCCAGTCCCTGGCCTTCGGACCGGCGGGCGCGGCCGCGATCTGGCCGGCCCCGCCGCGGGCGGTGATCGCGTCACCCATCTCGTCGGCGCGGCGCAGTGCGACGGTCATGGTCGCCGCCAGCAGATCGACGACCTCGATCAGCCACCGCTTCCGGCGTGCCCGCCGGCTCGCCAGATGCTGTTTGGGTCGCAACCGACGGGCCGCATAGAGCGTGGTGAACTCGTCGATCAGCATGGGAAACGCCCGCAGCGCCAGCGCGATCGCCACCGACCAGTCGTCGACCGGGATACGCAGCGACCGCAGCGGGCGACCCAGCTTCGCGATGGCCGGGGCGATCTCGGCGACATTAGTGGTGAACGACACCATCGCACCGAGACCGAGCAGCACGATGGACAGCGCCGTGATCCGCAGGAAGTTGAGCAGGCCACCGAATCCGACCTCGATCGAGCCGAAATCGATCACCGGGGCCTTGCCGGAGAATGTCGCGGTCAGGCCCCCGAGGAACAGCATGAACCACAGCCATCCCGGGATCGACGGCAGCGCACCGCGCGGTATGTGGGCCAGCCGCGCGGCCACCACGACGAGGACGCCGACGGTCAGGATCGGCACCCAGCCCGGGTAGAAGGTCAGCAGCACACCGATGGCCGCGACGATGATGAGCTTGGTACCCGCCCACAGGTCGTGGATCACCGAAGTGCCGGGCACCGGCCGCAGCAGCACCACCGGGCGGCGCTGGCGGCGCGCGGGAGCGGTCACGAGACCCCTCCCGCCGCGGTCTGTGGAGAGACCAGCGCGCCGTCCCGCAGATGCAGGGTGCGCGAGCACAACTCCTCCATCCCGGAGAAGTCGTGGGAGATCACGACAACCGTCAGCCCGGCGGTGCGGCGCAGATCGGCCAGCAGCCGCAGCAGACCGCGCGCGCTGGCGGCGTCCAGCCCGGCCAGTGGCTCGTCGAGGATCAGCGCCCGCGGTGAGCGGGCCATCAGGCCGGCGAGCACCACGCGGCGCATCTGGCCGCCGCTGAGCTGATCGATACGCCGGTCGGCCATCGTCGCGTCCAGACCCACCGTCGCCAGCGCTTTGGCCACCCGGTTCTCGTCCCGGTGCGAGAACCCGGCGGCGGAGGCGATCTCCTCCCCGACGTTGGTGCGCATCAGCTGCAGCCGGGCGGCCTGGAACGAGATCGCCACGGCGCCGACCTGATCGCTCACCGGTTTGCCGTCGAGCAGGCATTCCCCGACCGTCGGCACCGTCAGACCCGCCATGATCCAGGCCAGCGTCGACTTGCCCGAGCCGTTCAGTCCGTGGATCAGGACGCCGTCGCCCTCGGGCACGACGAAGTCGACGCCGCGCAGTGCGGGCTTCGCCCAGGGTGTTCCGCTGCCGTATTCGTGCCCGACGTCGATGAGTTCGAGCACCGGCGTGGCACGGGTCTCGCCGACGAATGCGGTGGCCGCGGGAGCGTCCGCGGTCTCCACCATGTCGGTGTTGTCGGTGGCTCCGCCGTTGCCGGTGAGGTTGATCGTCCGGTCGGCGCTCTGCGCCTCGTCGTTGTAGTGGGTGATGTGCACCAACGCCATCTGGTGGTGCTGGGTCAGGCCGGAGAGCACAGCCATCAGCCCGTCGCGGCCCTCCTGGTCGACCATGCTGGTCACCTCGTCGGCGATGAGCAGCGACGGTTCGCGCGCCAGCGCGGCGGCCACCGCCAGACGCTGCAGCTCACCGCCCGACAGCCCGCCGGTGTCGCGTTCCCCCATACCGTCCAGGCCGACCTCACCCAGCAGCTTGGGCACATCGGTGGTGGTACCCGGCGGCAGGCCCCACACGACGTCGTCGGCGACGCGGGTGCCCAGCACCTGGCTCTCGGGGTGCTGCATGACGACAGCCGTCCCGCCCAGCCGGCCCAGGCCGACGGTGCCGGGTCGGTCCACGATCCCGGCGGTGGGCTCGCGGCCGGCGAGGATCAACATGAGGGTGGTCTTGCCCGATCCGTTGGCCCCGGTGACGGCGACGTGCTCACCACTCTCGATCGACAGCGACACCGGGCCCAGTGCGTCGTGGTCGGCGCCGGGATAGCGGAAGCGCACGTCGGTCATGCGCGTCGGCACCGGGCCGACGGAGCCCTTCTCGGGCAGCGGTTCGAGCTTGTGGACGTCCGGGATGCCGAGCAGCCGGCTGAGCACCCGGGACAGCGCCCACCAGCCCACCAGCGTGACGAACATGATGCTCATGACGCCCGAACCGCCGATCACCAGCGGCCAGTAGTCCAGCGCCGTCGCGAAGTCGCTCCTGAGCCGTTCGGCGGCGTCCTCCATGTTCGGGATGCGGGCGATGATCGCGGCGACACCGTTGACGTTGGCGGTCAGCGAATCGAAGATCAGGTTGCGCAGCCGCGCCAGTACGGCCAGGGCAGCCACTGATGCCGCGCCGAACGCCGTTCCCGCAACGAGTGCGGCGATGAGGACGGTCGGGGTGCCGCGGCCGCGCCGCTTGACGATCCCGGTCAACCCGCCGATGTAGGCGCAGTTGATCACCGTCATCATTCCGCCCATACCGGCGATGAGAAAGGCGATGGTCGCCCCGGCGACGGTCGCGGCGAGGAGGACCCGCAGCTTGTAGCGGTAGGCCAGCACACCCATCGGAACGGTGCCCAGCAGCGACAACGCCGCCGCGAACGGGACGACCACAGCGATGATCGCGGTCGCCGCGCACAGCGCCGCCATCACCGACGCCTGGGCCAGCTCGCCCGGGTGCAACGATCCGGCACGTCGAGGGGGGCTCGCCGTCCCGGTAGCGGTCATCACCCGATTCTGCCAGCCTGAGATGGTGACGCCGCGCTCCCGTGGCGTGGGGTCGGCCACTGCATAGTGTACCTATGTATTATGACGGACATGACAGGTGAGCATCTGGGCGCCGAACTGCTGTCGGTCGTCGCCAGATTGAACCGGTTCGCAACGCAGCGGACCAAGCTCCCGCTGCCCTGGGCCCAGGCCCGGCTGCTGTCGACGATCGAAGACCGCGGCGCAGCCCGGATCTCGGATCTGGCCTGTCTGGATCACTGCTCACAACCCACGATGACCACCCAGGTGCGCCGTCTGGAGGACGCCGGGCTGGTGTCCCGCACGGTGGACCCCCTGGACGGTCGGGCGGTGCTGATCCGCATCACCAAGAAGGGCAGGCAGGTGCTGACCGAGGCCCGCATCGACCGCGCAGCGGTGATCGACCCGCGCCTCGAGCGGCTGACCGCCGAGGACCGGGAGACCCTCGCGGCCGCGGTCGAGGTCATCGAGCGCGTGCTCGCCCAGACCGATTAGACCGTCGCCGACCCGTCACATCGCGAATGCCAGCACCTGGGTGATCTGCGTCGGAGAGAAGTTGTCGTCGCTGACCAGGATCACCGACCGCCGCCCGTCGGGCAGCGGCGGGCCCAGGGTGATGCCTTCGACGTTGTCCAGCGGCGCCGGCCCCGGGGTCGTCGTCAGATCGGCGATCAGCGTCTTGGTCATCGTGCGTACGGGCTGGCCCGCCACGGCTGGTCGCGTCAGCACGTCGTCGGCATCGGCCACCTCGGCGCGGTAGACCCGCACGGTCACGTGGGTGCCGTAGCCCCGCTCGAGCGCCAGGAACGTCGAGTCGTCGAGCGCCACCAGATCCGACAGCCCGTTGTCGCCGCCGGGCCCGGCCGTCACCGGATCCACCGGGTAGAGGTACTGCGCTGTCGCAGAACGCGTCTCGGGGTCGAAGCGGGTGACCCGGGTCACAGCCCCGCCGGCCGCCGTCGGCGGCGCACCGTCCTCGACGCGCGGGCCCTCCATCGCCGCCCACAGCCAGCGCCCGCCCGGCGTCAGGGTGAGCCCTTCGAGTACGGAGTTCTGCCGGGGACCGCGCTCGTCGGCGGACATGCGCAGTCCGTCGGGCAACGCGAACTCGCCGAGGTAGCGGCCGTCGAGGTCGGCGATGCGCACCCAGGGATCCGACAGCAGCGGCGCCCGCGCGTCGTCGGTGCGCCGCTCCCCTTCACTGGACCAGTACAGCCGTTGTCGCCCGGCGTCGAAGGCGATGCCCTCGGCATCCGGCGGGAGCACCGGCGGACTCGACTCGGTGTCCAGCGGCCCGAACGGGGCGCCGGAGGCATCGAGCCACGGATGGGTGGAGACGAGCTCGACAGCGTCGATGCCGTTGCCGGACAGCCGGATTCGGGCGGTGTAGAAGCGGGCCGGGTTCTTCGCCGAGCGGTCGTCGCTGACGATGTAGTACAGATCGCGGCCGGGGTCGTAGCTGATGCCGGACAGGCCGCCGACGACGGTGCCGTCGAATGTCGCGCCCGAGGGCAGCTGCTGCTGCCCCAGGTACTGCAGCCCCGGCGGGGCGGCGTGCACCGCTGCGCAGCCCGCGCCGGTCAGCACACACGTCAGCAGCAAGACACCGAGGCCGCGAGTCATGCGGCCACGGTACCGATCAGGGAGCCGACGGCATAGGTGGCCGCGATCGCCAGCCCGCCGAGCGCCAGTTGCCGGGACGCCGCCCACACCACCGGTTTTCGGGTGAACCGCGCTGCCGCTCCGCCGACGATGAGCAGACCCGCCCCGCCGCATGCCAGTCCCGCCCACAGCGACTCGAACCCCAGCAGATACGGCAGCAGCGGGATCACCGCACCGATCGCGAACATCAGGAACGAGGAGATCGCCGCGACCCACGGAGACGGCTTCTCGCTCGGGTCGACGCCCAGCTCCTGCACGAGATGGAAGTTCAGCGCACGGCTCTCATCGCGGTGGATCTCCTCGGTCGCGGTCGCCGCGGTGGCCTCCGACATACCCATGTCGACGAGCATGGCGGCGAGTTCTTCCCTCTCGGCCTGCGGGTGTTTGCGGAACGACCGGCGCTCCACGCGGACCTCCGAGTCGATCTGCTCGTTGGCCGTCGTCACCGACGTGTACTCGCCCAGCGCCATCGAGAACGCCCCGGCCAGCAGACCGGCCACGCCGCTCAGGATGATGGTGTGGGTGCTGGCGCTCGCGGCCACACCGGCGATCAGCGCGGTGTTGCTGACGAGCCCGTCCATCGCCCCGAACGTGGCCGCGCGCAGCCAGCCCCCGGTGACGTCGGCGTGCTGGTGATCGAAACTGTGCGGCCCGCCGCCGGTACGCGGCGGGGGCGGCGGCGTCGAGTCGGTCATGAGGGTATTGAACGCCCGCCCGCGGGGCGGATCCCGGTGAGGTGACCCTGGGTTTGCGACATCACAGTTTCCGGGAGCGGGTGGCGGGTTACCGTCGAGTATGACCACCACTGCGGAGCATCTGAGAAACGCGCTCGACGGGCGCTGGCGCGACGTGAAGAACGACATGCGGGACAAGCTGTCCCATGAGGTCTTCAAACCGCACTACACCCCCAACACGGTCATCGCCCGGACCAAGGTGAACGAACAGTTGCGGATCATGGCCGCCGAGGGCGCTGCCGAGGACGGGTTCGCCAAGGAACACGGCGGCAACGGCAACGTCGGTGCCGCGATCACCCAGATCGAGATGCTCGCGATGAGCGACCTGTCCCTGATGGTCAAGGCCGGTGTGCAGTGGGGCCTGTTCGGCGGTGCGGTGGAGAACCTCGGCACCGAACGCCACCACGAGCAGTACGTCAAGCGCATCATCGACTGCGATCTGCTCGGCTGTTTCGCGATGACCGAGACCGGTCACGGCAGCGACGTCCAGTCCCTGGAGACCACGGCGACCTACGACAAGTCCACCGGCGAGTTCGTCGTCAACTCCCCCACCCCGACCGCGCGCAAGGACTACATCGGCGGCGCCGCCCAGACCGCCCGCATGGCAGCGGTTTTCGCGCAGTTGATCACCGAGGTCGACGGCGAAGAGGTCGGCCACGGCGTGCACTGCGTGCTGGTGCCGATCCGCGACGAGAACGGCAACGACCTGCCGGGGATCACCACCTCGGACTGTGACTACAAGGGCGGCCTGCCCGGTGTGGACAACGGCCGCATCGTCTTCGACAACGTGCGGGTGCCGCGGGAGAACCTGCTCAACCGCTACGGTGACGTCGCCGAGGACGGCACCTACACCTCACCCATCGAGAATCCCAGCCGGCGGTTCTTCACAATGCTCGGCACACTCATCCGCGGCCGGGTCACCGTCGGCGGCAGTGGTGCCGCCGCAGCGCGGGTCGCCCTCGACATCGCCACCCGGTATGCGTTGCAGCGCAAGCAGTTCTCCGCACCCGACGGTGACGAGGTGCTGATCATGGACTACCTGGTGCACCAGCGTCGGCTGCTGCCGCTCATTGCCCGGTCCTACGCCCTGCAGTTCGCGCAGAACGAGCTCGTGGCCAAGTGCCACGAGCTGCAGAGTGCCGACGACCCCGACGCCGAGGAGCAGCGCGAGCTCGAGGCGCGCGCGGCCGGCCTCAAGGCCGCCAACACCTGGCATGCCAGCCGGGCGATCCAGGAGGCGCGTGAAGCCTGCGGCGGCGCCGGATATCTCGCGGAGAACCGGCTGATCGGCCTGCGCGGGGACATCGACGTGTTCACCACGTTCGAGGGCGACAATCACGTGCTGACCCAGCTGGTCGCCAAGGAGCTGCTCACCGCTTACGCCGACGACGTCAAGGGCATGAGCCCGGTGGAGTGGGTGCGTTTCGCCGCCAACTTCGCCGGCGAGCGCGTGCTCAAACGCACTGCCGCAGAGACGATCATGCAGACGATCCTCGACACCCGCCAGGACAACGAGGAAGAGGGAAGCCTCTTCAACCGCGGCACCCAGGTGCAGATGTTCGAGGACCGCGAGGAATACCTGATCTCGACGGTGGCCCGCCGGCTGCAGCGCCGGTCCAAGGAGATGAGCGCATTCGACGCGTTCAATTCGGTGCAGGACCACGTGCTGCACGCCGCCCGCGCCCACATCGACCGGGTCATCCTGGAGGCGTTCGTCGCAGGCATCGACGCCTGTGAGGACGAGGAGGCCAGGCGCATCCTCGACCTGGTGTGCGACCTCTACGCGCTGTCGGTCATCGAGGACGACAAGGCGTTCTTCGTCGAACACCGCTTTTTGTCCACGGAGCGGGCCAAGCGGGTCACCAGCGGCATCAACGAGCGCTGCCGCAATCTGCGGCCGTACGCCGAGCTGCTCGTCGACGGTTTCGGGATCCCCGAACAGCTGCGCTACGCAGCGATGATGGATCCGAAGGAGCTGTTGACCGCCGGGCCGGCCTAGGAGTTCGGGATCGGGTCCAAGGCCTCGAGCGTGCCGTCCTGCCCGATGCGGAACCGCACGGTGCCGATGCCCGTCGGGCAGCACGGCGCTTCGTCGCCCTGGCGCCACTGGTACTGCACCTGCACGGTGTCCTCGCCGCCGGTCAGCACGGAGACATAGGGCCGCGGCGCAGGGGTGGCGGGGCCCAGCGGCGTGTTCCGGTCGAAGAACAGCACCTGTTGCGGGCTGTCGGGCTGCTGCTCGGTCGGGGCGATCTGCACCCAGTGGAGCGTGCAGTTCAGGGTGTGGCCGCGCGCGACCTCGGCCCAGGGCCCGGACGTGGTCGCGGTGGCGTTGATCTCGCGCTGAACGGTGTCGGGCGTGGGCCCGTCGGCGGGGGTGCAGGTGTCGGCCTTCGGCGGTGGCGCACCGGGTGGGCTCCACCCGCATCCGGCCACGATCAGGCCCGCTGTTGCCAGTACTGCCAGGGGTAGCCGCATGCGCCTCAGCGTACGGCCGGAGGGCGGCGCCAAGAATCCGCCAAGAATCCGTAGAGCGGCGGCGGCGATTCTGTGTGTGCGACCTCGAACAGCCCCCTTACCTGATCGAGACGCACGAAGGCGGGCCCGTCATGATGTCGACGGGCCCGCCTCTGTACTGCAGCTCGTTCACCGATCGTTGGTTTGCACCGTGATTCGATGGCTGTCAATATCGATGTATGTCGAATCCACAGGGCGCTGCGGCAGACGCCTGCTGCATGACGCCGCCGCTGTTACGCGAGCCACTGACTGCGCCGGCGGCCGTCGAGATGGCCAAGAAGCTGAAGGCGCTGGCGGACCCGGTGCGGTTGCGCCTCTTCAGCGCCATCGCCAGCCATGCCGGCGGGGAGGCCTGCGTCTGCGACATCTCCGGAGACATCGATGTCTCGCAGCCCACGGTGTCGCACCACCTCAAGGTGCTGCGCGACGCCGGCTTGTTGACCTCTGAGCGTCGGGCGTCGTGGGTTTACTACGCCGTGATCCCAGAGGCGCTACGCGAGATCTCGGCGCTGCTGGATCTCAACACCGTAGCGCTGGCAGGGGCGACGGCATGACCGAGACGACGATGTCGGCTTCGGCCCCGGCGGCGGTCGTGGGCAGGTTGTCCACCCTGGACCGGTTCTTGCCGGTGTGGATCGGTGTCGCCATGGCCGCCGGGCTGCTGCTCGGGCGCTGGGTGCCGGGCATGAACACGGCGCTGAACGGCGTTCAGATCGACGGCATTTCGTTGCCGATCGCCCTCGGCTTGTTGATCATGATGTATCCGGTGCTGGCGAAGGTGCGCTACGACCGCCTCGACACGGTGACCGGCGACCGGAAACTGCTGCTCAGTTCGCTGTTCTTGAACTGGGTGTTCGGGCCGGCGCTGATGTTCGCGCTGGCCTGGCTGATGCTGCCCGACCTACCTGAATATCGCACCGGGCTGATCATCGTCGGGCTCGCCCGCTGCATCGCCATGGTGATCATCTGGAACGACCTGGCGTGCGGCGACCGTGAAGCCGCCGCTGTGTTGGTCGCGCTGAATTCGATCTTCCAGGTCGTCATGTTCGCCGTGCTCGGCTGGTTCTATCTGTCGGTGCTGCCCGGCTGGCTGGGCCTGGAGCAGACCATCATCAGCACGTCCGCGTGGGAGATCGCCAAGTCGGTGCTGATCTTTCTCGGCATTCCGCTGCTGGCCGGCTACCTTTCACGGCGGCTCGGCGAAAAGGCCAAGGGCCGCGAGTGGTACGAGAGCACGTTCCTGCCCCGGATCGGGCCGTGGGCGCTCTACGGACTGCTGTTCACCATCGTCATTCTCTTTGCGCTGCAAGGTGAACAGATCACCAGCCAACCGCTCGACGTGGTGCGCATAGCCCTTCCGTTGCTGGCGTATTTCGCGATCATGTGGGGCGGGGGCTATCTGCTCGGCGCCGCGATCGGCCTGGGATATCAGCGCACCACCACCCTGGCGTTCACCGCGGCGGGCAACAACTTCGAGTTGGCCATCGCCGTCGCGATCGCCACCTACGGCGCCACCTCCGGACAGGCCCTGGCCGGAGTCGTCGGCCCGCTCATCGAGGTCCCGGTCCTGGTTGCCCTGGTGTACGTGTCGCTGGCGCTGCGCCGACGCTTCCGAGACCAGACCACCGCACCCGCCGCAGTTCACTTGTCCACGACAAAGGAGTCGTAACAGCATGTTCGACAGCCCCGCCGCCCTGCGCCCACACCGCGACCTGTCCATCGATCAACAGCACGCGCTCACGACGGCGGCCACCCGATTGGATCGCGACTTCGGCGACAGCTTCGGCATCGAGACCATCGAACGGTTCCTGCACACCTCGTATGACCAGTTCGCCGGCCGCGCAACCGTCGCCAACTTCCTGCCGCTGCTGGCTGAGCGATTCGCCCGACAGCGCCTGCACGCCCTGGCCCGGGTCGAAGGCAAGATCAGCGACGGCAAACCCACCGTGCTGTTCCTGTGCACCCACAACGCGGGCCGTTCCCAGATGGCGCTGGGATTCTTCTGCCACCTTGCCGGCGACGACGCCGTGGCCTGGTCGGGGGGCTCAGAACCCGGCCACGCCATCAATCCCGCCGCGATCGCGGCGATGGCCGAAGTCGGCATCGACATCACCGGCGAGTTCCCCAAACCCTGGACCGACGAAATCGTCCAGGCTGCAGATGTCGTGATCACCATGGGCTGCGGAGACGCCTGCCCGATCTTTCCTGGCAAGCGCTACGAGAACTGGGACCTGCCCGACCCGGCAGGCCAGGACGTCGCCGCGGTCCGCCCGATCCGCGATGACATCGAAGAACGCGTCCGCCGGCTGCTCACCGAACTCAACGTCACTGCCCGCCGGGTTTGACCCCGATGACTACCGACTCCCCGAAACCATCCGTGTTGTTCGTCTGCGTCAAGAACGGCGGCAAATCGCAGATGGCCGCCGGTCTCATGCGCCGAATCGCCGGCGACACCGTGACCGTGCATTCGGCCGGCACCAAACCCGGCACTGCGGTCAACGACCTGTCCGCCCAAGCCCTACTCGAGGTGGGTGTCGACATCACCAGCGAAATACCCAAGCCGGTGGACTACGAGCTGGCCCGCAACGTCGACCTGGTGGTCACCCTCGGCCGGGAAGCCCGGCTCGATCCGTTGCCGGGAACCCGGATGGAGAACTGGGACACCGACGAACCCTCCGACCGCGGCATCGACGGCCTCGAGCGCATGCGCCTGGTCCGTGACGACATCACCGCCCGTGTGCAGCGCCTGCACACAACGCTCACCGACGCCATCGGCTGACGCCAACCGGGGCGAAGGCGTTCAGCCGCCCCTGGGACACCTGATCAGCCAGTGGCTGCGCACGCGGTTACCCCCGGACGATCGGCGCGGGTGTCTGAACCCGGGGCCGGGTGGCCGCCGCCACCAGCGCCCCGGCGCCGGCGATCGCACCGAGGGCAACGAACATCGCGGCGTACCCGCCCAGCAGGCTGGCCAGGGCCGCGCCGACGAATGGACCGACCGCGGTGGCGATCATGACCGGTGCGTTCAGGATGCCGCTGAGCTGGCCGTAGTGCGTTGCGCCCCAACGCTCGGTGACCGCGGTGGCCTGCAGCAGCGTCATGATGCCGCGCATCACCCCGGCACCGATGGCCACCGCCACCAACGCCGCAAATCCGCTGAACACCCCGAGCAGCGCGGTGGTGACCGCGACACCAGCCATGATGATCACCGTGCGGGGCACGACACCGACGCGGCGTACAAGTGTGTGGTAGCCCAGGCGACCCAGCACCTGACCGGCGCCGCCCAGGCCGAGCGCGACCGCGGCGGCGCCGGTACTGATGCCGCGCTGGCTCATCAACGGGACCAGATTGGCGATCACCGCATACGACGCCAGCCCGGCCAGCGCGAACGCCGCCACCAGCGCGAGGAACGGCCAACTCCGAGCGGTGCGGGTCGGCGCTTCGACGTGGTGATGCTGGAGAATCACCGGCGGCCAGGGGCGCCGCAGCCCATAGAAGTGCGCGGGAATGGTGACTACCGCCATCACTGCGGCCAGCACGAGATAGGTATGACGCCAGCTCATCTGGGCCGATAGAGCGGCGGTCAGCGGAGCGAACACGGTGCTGGCGAAACCCGCGACCAACGTCAACACCGTCAGTGCGCGTACTGCGTCGGCGCCGAAGAACCGGGTCAGCGCCGCGAACGCGGGCGCGTAGAACACCGCGCTCATCGCCACCCCGGCCAGGACCCACGCCGCGACGAACCAGCCGTAATCGGGCGCCGAAACGACTGCGACCACCGAGACGGCGCCCAACAGGGAGCCGGCGGTCATGATCCATCGCGGACCCACGCGGTCCAACCACCGCCCGACGGGGATGCCCACCGCCGCCGAGGTGACCAACCCGGTGGAGAATGCCCCGGTCACTGCGGGCGCTGACCAGCCCGTGTCGACGCTGATCTGCCCCGAGAGCACGGTGAAGGCGTAATAGAGCACGCCCCAGCTGGTGATCTCGGTGATGCACAGGGTCAGCAGCACCCAGCGAAGCCCGTGGGTTGCGCTGGGTACCGCAGGAGGATCTGTCGGTGTCATCCGCCAATGGGGTTGAGCGACAACGACGAGGGCTGCACCGCCGAAGGCTGCGATGTCGGCGCCGGCCCGCAGCACCCGACGCCGGCGTTCTCGCCTTCAGGGCTGTCGAACAGGCCTGCCCCGTTGCACACCCCGGTATCGGGCAGGGTCAGCTCGACCCGGCGTGCGGCCTCGTGGTCGCCGGCGAGTTCGGCGGCGACGCTGCGGACCTGCTCATAACCGGTCATCGCCAGAAACGTCGGTGCCCGCCCGTAGGACTTCATGCCCACGATGTACAGGTTCGGCTCGGGGTGGGCCAGTTCGGCAGCACCATGGGGCAGCACACTGCCGCAGGAATGCATGTTCGGATCGATCGACGGGGCCAAGTTGACTGGGGCCTGCAGTATTGGGTCCAGTTCGATGCGCATCTCCGACAGGAAGGACAGGTCCGGTCGGAACCCGGTCAGGACCACCACGTGATCGGCCGGCGGCAATGTACGCCCGTCCTCAGCGGTCACCACCGCCCTGCCGTCCACCAGATCGATGCGCTCGGTGCGGAACCCGGTCGACATTGACACCCGGCCCGCCTCAACTGCTTCCTTCGATCGCACGCCCAGGGCGCCGCGTTCGGGGAGTTCGTCGGCGGCGCCACCGCCGAAGGTGTCCTCGGAGACCCCCCGGCGAAGCGTCCACGTGATCCTCGTCGAGGGATCCTTGCGCACCACTTCGCCGAGCTGGATCACCGCGGTCATCGCCGAGTGCCCACTGCCGACCACGACCACATGCTTGCCCGCCAAGGCCGACGCCTGCGCCGGCGTCGGCGGGACGTAGGTCAGCACCCCGGCGGTCGAGGCTGCACGTTCCCCGATCGCGGGAACACCATCCGCGCCAGCGGGATTGGGCTGACCCCACGTGCCAGAGGCGTCGATGACCGCGCGACCCTGCACCCGACGCTCCGTGCCGTCAGTGTTGCTCACGTGCACCACGAACGGCGTCTCGGCACGGCCCGGGCTGACCAGCCGATCCCGGCCCAGCCGGGAAACCGCCTCCACCCGGGTGCCGTAACTGACCCGCGCGCCCAGGGCGTCGGCCAGCGGCGCCAAGTAGTTGTCGATCCACTCCCGGCCGGTGGGAAACCCTTCCTCCGCGGCCGTCCAACCCCTCGGCTCGAGCAGCCGGGCACCCGCGGGGTCGATCAGTTCGGGCCAGGGCGAGAAGGTGCGGACATGTTCCCACTGCTCGACCGCCGATCCTGGACCTGCGCCGGCCTCCAACACCAACGGTGTGAGTCCACGCTCCAGCAGATGCGCGGCAGCCGCCAAACCCAACGGTCCGGCCCCGATCACTACGACGGGCAGCTCTGACATGATCCACTCCTCTCATCGACATCCTTCGATCGATCGTGCTCGATGCATCGATACTTGTCAATGCGTCTGGCATGATGGGAACCATGGCAACCGCTACCGCCCCATTGGACTCCAGCGACGTGGTCGCATGCTGCTCGCCTCTGACGGGCGGCGTGCTGGACACCGCTGCCGCCGCACGGCTTGCGTCGGTGTTCAAGGCGCTCGCCGACCCGGCACGGGTCAAGCTGGTGTCGCTCATCGCGGCGTCAGAGGGCGGTGAGGCGTGCATATGCGACCTGACCGAACCACTCGGACTGAGCCAACCCACGGTGTCCCATCACATGAAGATGCTCGTCGACACCGGTCTCGTGAGCCGAGAGCAGCGCAGCAAGTGGGCCTACTACCGCGTCAACGCCGACGTCCTCGACGGGTTGGCTGGAGCTCTATCAACGAGGACGTCCTGAGCAGCAGACCGCAGCGCTCGCCTGCCGTCCGGACAGCTCAGCCGGCCCCACGGCCGACGGCTGCTGCCGGGAGTGTCGGGCAGGTTCGGCTTGGTATCCGACTGTTGACATTGAGCGGACGTCAGTCCGTGGCGAGCGCGTGAGTTGGTCATCTCAGATGGCACGTGGACTGCACGATATACAGTTCGAGCCCCTCGAAAGGGGCTCCAACTGTCGAACGGCTTGCTCCCCCGGCTGGACTCGAACCAGCAACCCTTCGATTAACAGTCGAATGCTCTGCCAATTGAGCTACAGGGGACTGTCTTGGCCGCGTCTCGATGCGGACCGAGGAGTGACTCTAGCGCACACACCGGGGGCGTGACCAACTCGCTGCCAACGGGCTCCCCGGCCCGGCGCGCACTGCCCGACTTGAGGCAGGATGGAACCACACACCGTCTTGTTGGAGGGCTCTGTTGTTCGGGTATGTCGCCGTAATGGCCGTCGGCTATGTGTTGGGCACCAAGGCGGGCCGACGCCGCTACGAGCAGATCGCAGGCACCTATCGGGCCGTGACGGCCAGCCCCGCGGCCAGAGCCGTCATCGAGTCGTCGCGACGCAAGATCGCCGAACGCGTGTCACCCGACCCCAATCTGGTGACGCTGACGCCGATCGACGAGCAGACAGCGGTGCTGCGCCCCGAGGCGCGCACCGACAGGTGAGAGAAGCGGGAGCGCTGGGTTAGCCGAGGCCCTGGTTGATCGTCTGGCCCGGGAAGATGGGGCTGGTGTAGAAGCCACCGTTGCCGATGCCGAATCCGGGGGTGCCGACGCCGATGCCGTTGCCGTTGGAGTAGGACAGGCACTTGCCGTCCTCCTTGTTGCCGTACCAGGCCAGGCACGGCGGCGCAGCGACGGCGTCCTGCGCGGGAGCGGTGTACACCGCGGCGGCGATGGGCGCGGCCACGACGGTGGCCGCGAATGCGCCGACGGTGAAGTAGCGCTGGATCTTCGTCATAGTTGCCATCCCGAGTGCCACAGTGAAGCTGCCTTCCGCTAGCCGTTCCCCCGACGGTTTATAGCGCGCTCACCATATCGCGTTACATGACCTCATGCAGAGAGGTCGTCACCGCTCGCCTGTTCCAGCAGGCTGCGGCGATACGCCTCCATCGCGACCAGGTCACCGAACAGCGCGTGGTACTCGTCGCCCTGCTCCACCGGCGACATCCTCTGCAGCTTGGATTTCACCTCGGCGATCTGGCGGCCCACCCACACCTCCTGCAGCCGGGCCAGCACACCGCCGATGTAGCGGGGCAGTTTCTCCTCGTCCTCGACCCGGAACGCCTCCGCACAGAGTTCGTTGACCAGGTTCGCCGCGGCGGGTGAGCCGGTCTGATCGCGCACCGCCTCGATCCACTGCGCCCCGGACAGCCCGGCCGAGGTGCCACCGGCGGCCTCGACCGACGCCCGCACCGCCCGGTAGCCGGGATGGGTGAAGCTGTCGACGGTCAGTGCATCGAACACCGGGCCGGCGATCACGGGGTACTGCAGCGCCGCCTTGAGTGCCTCACGCTGTGGCCACAGCGTGGGATCGGCGGGATCCGGACGTGCCGGCGCGTCGGCGGCCGGCCGCGCCGCCTTCGTGGGTACCGGCTCGGCCCGGCGACGCCGCCCGCCTTCCGGCATGCCGCGCTTCTGCGCCTCTTCGCGCACGCGGCTGAGCACCTGCGCCTCGTCGGGCCAGCCCGTCCAGCCCGCGAGCCGGCGCGCGTATTCGTCGCGCAGTGCGTAGTCGCGGATCCTGGCGGCCAGCGGCACGCATCGGCGCAGCGAATCGACCTGGGCCGAGGGGTCGTTGTCGAGGACGTCGCCGGCGGGGATCTGACTGCGGATGGCGAACTCGAACATCGGGATTCGTCGCGCCACCAGGTCGCGCAGGGCGTTGTCACCCGATTTCAGCCGCAGATCGCATGGGTCCATCCCGTCGGCGGCGACGGCGACGAACGATTTGCCCGCCACCTGCTGATCGCCGTCGAACGCCTTCAACGCGGCGGCCTGGCCGGCGGCGTCGCCGTCGAAGACGAAGATCAGCTCGCCGCGGTACCAGTTGTCGTCCATCATCAACCGGCGCAGCAGCGCGAGGTGACCGTCCCCGAACGCGGTGCCGCAGGAGGCGACGGCGGTCGTCTCTCCCGCCAGGTGCATCGCCATGACGTCGGTGTAACCCTCGACGACGACGGCGCGGTGGGCCTTGGCGATGTCGCGTTTGGCGAGATCGAGCCCGAACAGCACCGACGACTTCTTGTACAGCACCGTCTCGGGGGTGTTGACGTACTTGGCCTCCATCGGGTCATCGTCGAAGATGCGGCGCGCACCGAATCCGATGACCTCACCGCCGCTGGCACGGATCGGCCACAGCAGGCGGCGGTGGAAGCGGTCCATCGGCCCGCGTTTGCCCTCGCGGGACAACCCGGCCGCCTCCAGCTCCTTGAACTCGAAACCCTTGCGCAGCAGGTGCTTTGTCAGCTTGTCCCAGCCCGAGGGCGCGAAGCCGCAGCCGAACCGCGCCGCCGCCGCGGCGTCGAATCTGCGTTCGATCAGATACTGCCGCGCCGGCGCGGCCTCGTCGGACTGCAGCGCCTCGGCGTAGAACTCGGCGGCCGCGGCGTTGGCCGCCAGCAGCCGGCTGCGGCTGCCCCGGTCCCGCTGCACCGCGGTGCTCGTCGCGCCGGTGTAGGTGACGGTGTAGCCGACCCGGTCGGCGAGCAGTTCGACCGCCTCGACGAAGCTGACGTGCTCGATCTTCTGCAGGAACGCGTAGACGTCACCCCCCTCGCCGCAGCCGAAGCAGTGGAAGTGGCCGTGGTTGGGCCGCACGTGGAAGGACGGCGATTTCTCGTCGTGGAAGGGGCACAGTCCCTTCAGTGAATCCGCCCCGGCGCGGCGCAACTGCACATAGTCGCCGACGACGTCCTCGATGCGGACCTTCTCGCGGATGGCGGCGATGTCCCGGTCGGGGATCCTGCCCCGCCCCCGCATCGAATCGCCTCCGGCCACCGAGCCAGTCTAGAGCCGGTCCCCCGCAGTCCTGACTACAAAGGCCGCGGCGAACGCGCCTCGTGCACTCGTTCCAATCGTCCCTCGGTGTACGACGCTATCTGGTCGACCACCACGCGCAGCCGGGCGCCGTCGTCGTCGGCCGCGGTGAAATCGGCTGCGAACTGGGGATCCAGACTCCCCGGAGCCTGTGCCCACAGCGCCAGCGCGACCTCGTGGATACGGGTGCGCTGATCGGTCTGGATACCGAGATGCCCGTGGTCGCTCATGATGAAGTGCAGCGCCAGCGTTTTGAGTAGGGCCACCTCGGCGCGCACCAGGATCGGCACCGCGAGGTCGGCGTCGAAGCGCCGCAACCGGTCGGTGCCCGAGACCGTGCGCGTCTCGGCGATCGCGGCGTTGGCGAAGCGGCCGACGAGCTCACTGGTCAGCCGCTTGAGCGCGACGGATGCGGTGAGGGTGCCGTCGTACTTACCCACCGCCGCGACCACCGGCACCTCCGACAGCCGTTCGGCGGCGGCGAGCAGGTCGTCGGGTGTCAGCGTCGGGAACGACCGGGCTCCCAGATGTGCCAGCGTCGCTGCCTCGTCGGCGTCGGCCAGCACCCGCAGGTCGATGCGTCCGGACACCACCCCGTCCTCGACGTCATGCACGGAGTAGGCGACGTCGTCGGCCCAGTCCATCACCTGGGCCTCCAGGCAGGGCCGCTCGGCGGGCGCACCGTCGCGCACCCAGGCGGCGGCGGCGAGGTCGTCGTCGTAGAAACCGAACTTCCTGCGGTCGCCGATCCGCTGCCACGGATACTTCGTCACCGCGTCCAGCGCCGCTCTGGTGAGGTTCAAACCGGCCGAGTTGCCGTCGGCATCAAGCACTTTGGGTTCGAGGCGGGTGAGGATCCGGAAGTTCTGGGCGTTACCCTCGAAACCCCCGAACGATTTGGCGATCTCGTCGAGTGCGCGCTCTCCGTTGTGGCCGTAGGGCGGATGCCCGATGTCATGCGCCAGCCCGGCGAGATCCACCAGATCGGAGTCGCATCCCAGCCCGACGGCCATTCCCCTACCGATCTGCGCGACCTCCAGGGAGTGCGTCAGCCGGGTGCGCGGCGTCTCCCCTTCGCGGGGGCCGACCACCTGCGTCTTGTCGGCGAGGCGGCGCAGCGCCGCACAGTGCAGCACCCGGGCCCGGTCCCTGGCGAAAGCGGTGCGGTGCTCGGTGTCGGTGCCGGGCAGCGTGGCAGCCTTGGGCGGTTCGGCCACCATCCGCGCGGTGTCGAACTCGTCGTAGCTGTCGTCTCGTGGGCTCACCGAGGCACAGTCTGCCAGCACGCCCGGCGGGAAACTCCGGGCCCGCGCCGTGCTCGCACTACATTGGCGAACATGCGATTCGCCCGGCTCTTCGGCCTGCTCGCCGCAATCATGACCACGGCGGCCCTGGTGGCGCCCGGTGCCGCCGCCGAGCCGCCACTGCGGTTGCCGACCTACATCACCGACAACGCGGGCGCGTTGAGCGCGTCGGGCGAGAGCCAGGTGCAGGCCGCGATCGACAAGCTCTACAACGAGCGACGGATCCGGCTGTGGGTGGTGTTCGTCGAGGACTTCTCCGGCCAGGACCCGCAGGCGTGGGCCCAGTCGACCTATCAGCGCAGCAGTCTCGGCGAACAGGACGCGATCCTGGCCGTGGCGACCGTCGACCGTGCGTATGCATTCCTGGCGCGCCCCGACGCGCTGGACGGTGTGGACATCGACCAGGTGCGCCGCAACGACGTCGAACCGCTGCTGCGCACCGGCGACTGGGCCGGTGCGGCGGTGGCTGCCGCCGACGGCCTGGCCACCACCAAGACCGGCGGCGGGGTGAGCTGGGTGGGCATGCTGGCCGTGCTGGCGGTCATCGGCCTGGGCCTGACGGCACTGGTCTTCTGGCAGCGCGGCAAGCGGCGCAAACGCCGCGAGGCGGAGTTCGCCGCGGCGCAGCGGGTGGATCCCTCCGACCCCGAGGCGCTGGCCGCCGTGCCGCTCGACGCACTCGACGACCTGTCCCGCCGGATCGTGGTCGAGGTCGACAATCAGCTGCGCACCAGCGAAAGCGAATTGGCGCTCGCCGTCGAGGAATTCGGCGAGCGTGACACCGCCGCATTCACCCAGGCGGTGACCAACGCCAGGAACACGCTGGCCCAGGCCCTCAACGTGCGACACATCCTCGACGACGCCGTGCCCGAGACTCCACAGCAGCGCCGCGACCTGCTGACCCGTGTCATCGTCGCCGCGGCCAAGGCCGACCGGGAACTCGAGGCGCAGCGCGAAGCGTTCGCCCAGCTGCGCGATCTGGTCATCAACGCGCCCGACCGGCTCGACAAGCTGACCCAGCAGATGGTCGACCTGACGGCGCGGTTGACACCGGCCGAGCAGACGTTGAGCCAGCTGCGGAACCAATTCGCCGAGGCCGCACTGGTTTCGGTGTCCGACAACATCGGAGAGGCCAGGCAGCGGCTCGAGTTCGCCGACCAGAACATCAGCAGCGCCCGGACTCTGGTGGCGCGGCCGGCCGACCGGCAGACCGGTTTGGTCGACGCCATCCATGCCGCCGAGGCCGCGCTCGGTCAGGCGCGCACCCTGCTCGACGCAGTCGACAGCGCCGCCACCGACATCAGCCGGGCCGTGGCGGGTCTGCCCGCCGCGATCGCCGACGCGCAGAACGGCATCAACCAGGCCGGAGCACAGTTGGCGCAGGGCAGCCTGGCGGTGGCCACCGAGCTGAGCGCCGCCCGTGACGCCGCGGTCGCGGCGGTCGCCCACGCGCAGAGCGACGGCAGTGCCGATCCGCTGGGCAGCTTCACCCGGCTCACCAAGGCCGACGCAGAACTCGACCGAATGCTCGCCGACGTCGCCGAGGAGCGCCAGACCGTTGAGCGGCTCAACCGTCAGTACGACCAGGCGTTGTTCACCGCACAGGCACAGGTGCGCGCGGTGTCCGACTACATCGACACCCGCCGCGGCATCGTCGGTCCGGAGGCGCGCACCCGGCTGGCCGAGGCGGTCCGGCAGCTGCAGGCCGCGCGGGACAAGCGCACCACCGATCTCGCCGAGGCGATCGCCCACGCCAACGGGGCCGCGATGCTGGCCGGCCAGGCGCAGTCGATGGCCAACTCCGACGTCGTTGCAGCACAACAGAGTTTCAGCGGGCCGTACGGCGGTGGCGGCGGCGGCGGTCAGATGGGGGCCGTGATCGGCGGCATCCTCATCGGCAACATGCTCGGAGGCGTGATGCGCGGCGGCTTCGGCGGTGGCGGGTTCGGCGGCGGCTTCGGAGGCGGCGGCTTCGGAGGAGGGGGCGGGGGCGGCGGCTTCAGCGGAGGCGGCGGTCGCTTCTAACTAGTTGACTGGGTCAAATTAGTAGTTGACTATGTCAGCTATGACCAGCGTGGTGCCGGACGTCCGTGCCTTCAACCGCTTCTACACCCGGGTGCTCGGCCTGCTGAAACCCGACCTGGCCGGGTCGCGGTTCACCCTCACCGAAGCGCGAATCCTCTTCGAGATTGCGCAGTTCGACACCCTGCCCGTGTCCGATCTGCGGGCGGCACTCGATCTGGACGCCGGCTATCTCAGTCGCATTCTCGCCAATTTCGCCACCGCCGGGCTCATCGTCCGAGAGCCCTCGTCCGCCGACCGCCGACGTCAGTCGGTACGGCTCACCGACGCCGGCCGGACGGCGTTCGCCGAACTCGACGAATTGCAGACCGCCGCAATCGACGACATGCTGGCGCCGCTCAGCACCGATCAGCGCACCCGGATCGCGACCGCGATGGCGCGCATCCGGCAGACGCTGGGCGACGCGCCCCGCCCCGCCGCACTGGTACTGCGCTCCCCCGAACCCGGCGACCTGGGCTGGGTCGTCGAACGGCATGGCCGGCGATACGCCGACGACTACGGCTGGGACACCACGTTCGAGGGCCTGGTCGCCGAGATCGTCGGCGACTTCTCCCGCCGCACGGACGGGCCACCGCAGGCCGGGTGGATCGCCGAACTCGACGGCGAACGCGTGGGTTGCGTGTTCTGCACCGCCGCCGACGAGCCGGACACCGCGAAGCTCAGGTTGCTGCTCGTGGAGCCGTCAGCCCGTGGCGCCGGGGTGGGCAGCCGGCTGGTCGAAGAATGCCTGCGCTTCGCCAAGCGCAGCGGTTACACCCGAATCACGCTGTGGACCAACGAGATACTGACCGCCGCCCGCCGGATCTATCAGCGGGCCGGTTTCCGACTGGACCGCAGCGAACCGCACCACAGCTTCGGGCACGACCTCGTCGGCGAGTACTGGTCGCGCGAGCTCTAGGCGCCCTTGAGCCGGACGGCCAGATAGTCGCTGACCGCGTCGAGCGCGACCCGGTCCTGGGTCATGGCGTCGCGTTCCCGGATGGTGACCGCCTGGTCCTCGAGCGAGTCGAAGTCGACCGTGATGCAGTACGGCGTGCCGATCTCGTCCTGGCGGCGGTAGCGCCTGCCGATCGCGCCGGCGTCGTCGAACTCGACGTTCCACGACGTGCGCAGCTCGGCGGCCAGGTCGCGGGCCTTGGGCGACAGGTCGGCGTGGCGCGACAGCGGCAGCACCGCGGCCTTGACCGGCGCCAGCCGGGGATCCAGCCGCAGCACCGTGCGCTTGTCGACGCCGCCCTTGGCGTTGGGCGCCTCGTCCTCGGTGTAGGCGTCGACGAGGAACGCCATCACCGACCGGGTCAGTCCGGCTGCCGGCTCGATCACGTACGGCACGAAGCGGGTATCGGTGGCCTGGTCGTAGAACGACAGGTCGGTGCCCGAGTGCTTCGAATGCGTGCTGAGGTCGAAGTCGGTGCGGTTGGCGACGCCTTCGAGCTCACCCCACTCGCTGCCCTGGAATTTGAACCGGTACTCGATGTCGACCGTGCGGTCGGAGTAGTGCGACAGCTTCTCCTTCGGGTGCTCGTAGAGACGCAGGTTGTCGCGGTCGATGCCGAGGTCGACGTACCACTGCAGGCGGGTGTCGATCCAGTACTGGTGCCACTCCCTGGCCGTCGACGGCTCGACGAAGAACTCCATCTCCATCTGTTCGAATTCACGGGTCCGGAAGATGAAGTTGCCGGGGGTGATCTCGTTGCGGAAGCTCTTGCCGATCTGTCCGATGCCGAACGGCGGCTTGCGACGTGCGGTGGTGACCACGTTGGCGAAGTTGACGAAGATGCCCTGGGCGGTCTCCGGACGCAGGTAGTGCAGGCCCTCCTCGGTCTCGATCGGGCCCAGGTAGGTCTTGAGCATCATGTTGAAGTCGCGGGGCTCGGTCCACTGACCCTTGGTGCCGCAGTCGGGGCACACGATCTCGGACATCGAAACCGAGTCGGGATCGACGGTGACGCCGTCCTTCTTCGCCTGCTTCTCGCTGTACGCCTCCTGCATGTGGTCCTGCCGGTGACGCTTGTGGCAGTTCAGGCACTCGACGAGCGGATCGTTGAAGACCTCGACGTGTCCGGAGGCGACCCACACCTCACGCGGCAGGATGATTGCGCTGTCCAGGCCGACGACGTCGTCGCGGCCGGTGACGACCGACCGCCACCACTGCCGTTTGATGTTCTCCTTCAGTTCGACGCCGAGCGGACCGTAGTCCCACGCCGACTTGGTGCCGCCATAGATCTCGCCAGACTGGAAGACGAGGCCACGGCGCTTCGCCAGGTTCGCAACGGTGTCGATGATCGAAGAAGATGGAGCCACGGGACAACAGCGTAGCGACCGGCCACGCGCCCTCCGCCGCACCCGTTGACATGCGCATGAGCGCATGTATTCTGTCTCGAATAATGAAAACCGTTTCCACAATCCCCCCAACCGGCGCGTACCACCACCATGCGACGCCCACCCCCGAGTTGCCCGGCCGCGATGTGCTCGACACCGCGGGCGAACTGCTGCGGGCCCTGGCGGCGCCGCTGCGGATCGCCATCGTGTTGCAGCTGCAGAAGTCCGCGCGCTGTGTGCACGAGCTCGTCGACGCGCTCGGCGTACCCCAGCCGCTGGTGAGCCAGCACCTGCGCATCCTCAAGCAGGCCGGGGTGGTGGCCAGCGAACGCTCCGGCCGCGAGGTGCTCTACCGGCTCGTCGACGCCCACCTCGCCCATATCGTCAACGACGCGGTGGCCCACGCCGAGGAGGATCACCGATGAGCCCCGCGCAGGTGCGCGCCACCCGTCAGCGGGCCGCGATCACCGAACTCCTCGACGAGCTCGACGATTTCCGCTCCGCCCAGGAGCTGCACGACGTACTGCGCCAGCGCGGTGAGGGCATCGGACTGACGACGGTGTACCGCGCACTGCAGTCGATGGCCGAGGCCGGGCTGGTCGACACCCTGCGCACCGACACCGGCGAATCGGTCTACCGTCGCTGCTCCGACGAACACCACCATCACCTGGTCTGCCGGGCCTGCGGGGCGACCGTGGAGATCCAGGGCGGTCAGGTCGAGAAGTGGGCCGCCGACATCGCTCGCGAACACGGTTTCTCCGACGTCAGCCACACCATCGAGATCTTCGGGGTGTGCGGCGACTGCGCCAAGCTCACGTCAGCCGATTAGCGCGCGACGGACCTCGGCGCCGTTGGCGAGCACCAGCAGCACCAGGGTGCGCAGCGCGTCGTCGGGCAGTCCGGCGGCCGGAAAGTTGTAGCGCAGCAGCACATCTGCGGTCTTCTTCTTCGCCGCCAGCGACACCGTCCCCAGCAGGGTGGTGTGCGCATGGGTCAGCACCGCGGTCCGCAGGCGATTGTCCAGCGGCCGGTCCCAGGCCAGGATCTGCGTCAACGACACCAGCTCGAGGTCCTCGGCGATCGCCACCACCCGCAGTGAGGCGATGGTGCCGTCGTGACGCACGGTCAGGGCGCCGTCGTCTTCCCGGGTGAGGTCGACGACATCCTCGAGCGCCGCGGCAAGGCGCGCCGGGTCCACGGGTCAGGCCCTGCCGCTCAGGCACATCATTCGGCTCTGCCGAACCGGCGATTGCGGTGGACGTACTCCTCGCACGCCGCCCAGAGATCGCGACGGTCGTAATCAGGCCAGAGCTTGTCCTGGAACACGTATTCGGCGTACGCGGACTGCCACAGCAGGAAGTTGCTCGCGCGCTGCTCGCCCGAGGTCCGGATGAACAGGTCGACGTCGGGGATGTCGGCGCGGTGCAGGTGTTTGGCGAACGTCGCCTCGCTGATCCGGCTCGGGTTGATCTTGCCGTCGACGGCCTCCTGGGCGAGCTGACGGGCCGCCTCCAGGATCTCGGTGCGCCCGCCGTAGTTCACGCAGTAGTTGATCGTGATGACGTCGTTGTCCACGGTCATCTGCTCGGCGATGTCGAACTCCTTGATCACGCTGCGCCACATCCGCGGACGCGACCCCACCCAGCGCATCCGCACACCCATGTCGTTGAGGTTCTCGCGGCGGCGGCGCACCACCTCGCGGTTGAACCCCATCAGGAAGCGGACCTCCTCGGTGCTGCGCTTCCAGTTCTCGGTGGAGAAGGCGTAGACGGTGAGGTGCTTGATGCCGATCTCGATCGCGCCGCAGGTGATGTCGATGAGCACCGCCTCACCCATCTTGTGGCCCTCGGTACGGCCGAGGCCGCGCTGGGTGGCCCAGCGGCCGTTGCCGTCCATCACCACCGCGACGTGCTGGGGCACCTGGTCAGCCGGGATCTTCGGCGCGGCAGCCTTGGAGGTGTGCTGCGGTGGACGGCAGAACTTCCCGTTGGTGTTCGGCGGCAGCTCGGGGAAGATGACCGGCCACGTCGACTTGTCGGGGAACTCGGGGTAGTCCTCGGCGGGCGCGTCGAGCTGCGGGTACTGCTCCTTCTTGCGCTCAGCCGCCCGCCGCGAGCTGCTCACCCGGTTCATCACCACGGTGCACATCCTGCCGCAACAACGCGATGCGTTGGTCAGCGACCGCATGATCAACCCGATGGACGCGTTCCACCAGCGGCAACGTCCGTAACTGCCGTTCCAGATGCCACTGCAGATGCGCGGCCACCAGGCCGCTGGCCTGGCTGCGGTGCGACTGCGTGGAGACCTCGGCGGCCGCCCAGTCACCGTCGTGCAGCGCCGACATCAGATCGAGTACGCCCTGGGGCGGGGTGACCGACCCCGAGGGCCGGCAGTGCACGCACACGCTGCCACCTGCGGCGACGTGGAACGCCCGGTGCGGGCCGGGGGTGGCGCAGCGGGCGCACTCGGTCAGGGCCGGGGCCCAACCGGCGATCCCCATGGCGCGCAACAGATATGCGTCGAGCACGAGTTCCCGGGGCCGGGCGGCGTCGGCGACGGCGCGTAGCGCCCCGACGGTGAGCCGGTGCAGCGCCGGCATCGGCGCGCGTTCCTCACCGGCCAGCCGCTCGGCCGTCTCGAGGACCGCACAGGCACAGGTGTAGCGGCCGTAGTCGCTGACGATGTCGGCGGCGAACGCGTCGATCGCCTGGACCTGGGTCACGATGTCGAGGTTGCGGCCGGGGTGGAGCTGGACGTCGATGTGGGCGAACGGCTCCAGCCGGGCACCGAACTTGCTCCTGGTCCGGCGCACACCCTTGGCGACCGCGCGGACCAGCCCGTGGTCGCGGGTCAGCAGGGTGACGATCCGGTCGGCTTCGCCCAGCTTGTGTTGGCGCAGCACGACGGCGCGGTCCCGGTAAAGCCGCATTCGTCCAGTGTTCCACCCCATCGCCCCGACCCCGGCGCGCAGCGCCGATAAGGTTGGCATCGATGGCAGATTCTCATCCACCCCGACCCCGCCGGACCTCCTTCCCCACCCTGACCGACCAGCTCTATCAACTGGCCAGTGGTGCGGTGACGGCCGAGGAGCTGACGCGCCGGTCGCTGCACGCCATCGCGGCGAGCCAGGGCACCCTCAACGCGTTCCGGGTGGTGCTCACCGAGCAGGCGCTCGCCGACGCGGCGCAAGCCGACCGGCTACGCGCGCAGGGTCAGGACCGCGCGCTGCTGGGCATCCCGATCGCGGTCAAGGACGACATCGACGTGGCCGGCGTGCCGACGCGCTTCGGCACCGGCGGCACCGTGCGGCCCGCCCCCGCCGACGCCGAGGTGGTGCGTCGCCTACGGGCCGCGGGTGCGGTGATCGTCGGGAAGACCAACACCTGTGAGCTCGGCCAGTGGCCGTTCACCAGTGGGCCGGCGTTCGGCCACACCCGCAATCCCTGGTCGCGGGAGCACACGCCGGGCGGATCCTCGGGCGGCAGCGCCGCGGCGGTGGCCGCCGGCCTGGTGACGGCGGCGATCGGCTCCGACGGCGCGGGCAGCGTGCGGATCCCGGCGGCCTGGACCCATCTGGTCGGCATCAAACCCCAGCGCGGCCGGATCTCGACGTGGCCGCTGCCGGAGGCGTTCAACGGAATCACGGTCAACGGCGTGCTGGCCCGGACCGTGACCGACGCCGCGCTGGTACTCGATGCGGCATCGGGCAATGCCGCGGGCGATCTGCACCGCCCCCCGCCCGTACGGGTCTCCGACTATGCGGCCCATGCGCCGGGATCGCTGCGGGTGGCGCTGTCGACGAAGTTCCCGTTCACCGGATTCCGGGCCAAGCTGCATCCCGACATCGCGACGGCCCTGCACGACGTCGCAGGACAGTTGGAACTGCTGGGCCACAGCGTGCGTCCCGCCGACCCGGACTACAGCCTCACGATGAGTTGGAACTTCCTGTCCCGCTCCACATCCGGACTGCGGGACTGGGCACAACGACTCGGCTACGACGTCGAATTCGACCGGCGGACGAAGGCCAACATGCGGCTGGGCTGGCTGCTGTCGGAGAACGTACTGCGCAAGGCACGGGCCAGGGAGGCCGTCGCGCAGACGCGAATCGGCTGGCTGTTCAACATCTGTGACGTCGTGCTGGCGCCGACGACCGCGCTGCCGCCACCGCCGGTGCACGACTTCGACCGGCGGGGCGGCCTGTCCACCGACCGGGCGATGATCAAGGCCTGCCCGGTGACGTGGCCGTGGAATCTGCTGGGCTGGCCGTCGATCAACGTGCCCGCCGGTTTCACCAAGGACGGCCTGCCCATCGGTGTGCAGTTGATGGGCCCGGCCAACAGTGAACCGCTGCTGGTGTCGCTGGCCGCCGAGCTCGAGGCGATCAGCGGCTGGGCGTCCCGTCAGCCCGCGGTGTGGTGGGACACCCCGCAGGTGCCGCCACCGGCCGCTCCCCCGGTCGACGAGGAGCTGCCCGCCGAGGACGCGCCGGCCAATGAGGTCGAGCTGCGCGAGACCGCCTGATCAGCGGGGCCACAGGCGATCCGCGGCCGTGAGGGTGATGAGATCCCGCGCAGTGGTGTACCCGAGACGCGACACCCTGGTGGCCAGAGCCAGGAACACCTGCGCGGTGGTGGTGGCGTCGCCCAGTGCGTGATGGGGACTCACGACGGGGACACCGACTTCCGTCGCCAGGACTTCGAGGTCGGGTTCGCCGTTGCACCGCGCCGCGCGGGCGCCTACCGCGCGGGCCATCGCTGCGGTGTCGACGACCCTGCAGCGCAGCCGTTTTCGGCTCATCCTGAAAGCGCGCTCGAGGAACGCCTCTTCCACCCAGGCAGCGTGCGCGACGAGGACGCGTCCTGTGATCACCTCGTCGAGCGCCGTGACCGCCTCGGTGAGCGGCGGTGCGCCCCTGAGGTCCGACGGCAGCAGACCGTGGATGGTCATGGACTCCGGGGAGACCGTGCTGTCCGGACGAACCAGTCCGTATCTGTTCTCAGACACGATGATCCGTCCCGCCCTGATGACCGTTGCACCGTAGGACACGATGCTGTCCCGGCGCAGGTTCAGCCCGGTGGTCTCCAGGTCGACGACGGCGTACTCGACATCACGCCAGGGTTGTCGAAGAGGGGATGACCGGTCGCGGCCGATGCGCGCCCTCACCGCAGGCGCGCTTCCCAGTCGTCGCTGAGTCGGTTCTGGACCGCGGCGACCGACCGGAACGCCTCGCGGAGTTGTCTCCGCGTGAGGGTGTCGAGATCCTTCGGGGACAAGTAGGTCGTCTGGTGGTCGCGATCTCCGCGGATGTTGGACACCTCCGTGGCGAGAAGAAGACCGTAGATGAACTCGAAGGCCCCGGTGAGGGTGTCCGCCTCGTCGTCGCTGAACAACCCGGCCGACTGTCCGCGTCTCAGCCGCGCCTGGGTGTTGCCCCGGCCGTCGCCGGTCACGATGGCGATCCAGCGACCCAGCGACGTGATCGGCAGCAGACCGACCGCATGGAGATCGAGACGATCGTGGTGATCTCCTGTGTGGTGGACGACTAGGTCGCGGACGAAACCCATGGGCGGGCGAGCGGAAACGGTGTGCCGCAGCAGGCGGATGAGATACTCCCGGCTTCGCGCGGTGGCGAACATGGTGTCGGATACGGAGCGTCCCAACGCCATTCCGGTAACCGGCCGACTGTCGGTGATGATGCACGACAGCGCGACAGCGTGGCGCCGTGTGGGCGTTCTGATGCACGAGGTGGCCTCGTTCGCGAGCCTGGCGCGGGACCCCGCGAACACTGGATTGGTCGCACCCGCCTGCTCGATCCCCACGCCGAGCCCACAGCGCTGCATGGTGGCGACCACCCGCGACGCCCAGCGGTGGAAGGTGTCGTCAGCGGGTGGACGGTCCGGCCGGTCCTGCCAGACGAGGGCGGTGCTCACGCGCGAGCCGGGCAGCGGTTCCCGGCGGGCGACCGCTCCAAGCAGCATCCACGACGTCTCCCGCGAATCGACGTCGCCCTCGACATCGGTCAGGGCGACGACGCGTGACGCGATGGCGTCGATGACCGCAGACAGCAATGCGGCCGTGTGCGTGACAGACACCCCGGTATCGCACAGGTCAACCCAGGTGCCGGGTAGCAGCGCCGACGCACGCGCCAGGTCGTCGACGGTGCCGGCGTCATCGACGGCGCGCCGGATGACCAACGGATTGCGGACTTCGGCCGAGGCTAGGTCGACGGCGCGGAGAATGCCGACCGGCTCGTCACGCTCGCCGATGACGACCAGGTGGTGGTGCCCGCACTCCACCATCTTGAGGAACGCCTCCCCCGCGAGGGTTTCGGCGCTGACCGATGCCGCCGGGAAAGACGCCAGTCGCTGGATAGGAGTGTGCGCGCCGACCGTTCCACCAGCGAGACCAGCGCGGAAGTCGCTGTCGGTGACGATTCCGATGCGCCCGTCCCGCCCCCTGACCAACGCGCAGGATTGTCCGGCATCCGTCATCGCCGCCGCGACTTCGGCGACGCTGGCCTGCGTCCGGCACCAGACGACGGGCCGCATCTGATCGCGCGCCTGCCGTATCGACTGGTCGGTGAGGCCCGAGCGGGCGAGTCGTTCCCGACTGACCAACGAGCCGTAGTGACTGAACTGCAGTCGATCCGGATCGCGCAGGTGACTGCGGAGGTCAGGAAAGAGGTAGCAGAGCGTGTCGCGGGAGGAGCGCACCGTCAGCGGAGGCGCAAGGCCGGACAGCACCGAAATCTGACCGAACGTCTCACCGACACCGAGGACGTCGATCACGCGGCCACGGTCCACCACTTCCACTTCCCCCGACCGCACCACGTAGAAGCGGGAGAGCGGAGCACCACCCGCGAGAACGATGGCGGTACCGGCCGCGAAGTACTCGACTTCGACCAGCCGCGCTACCGCTTCGAGATCCGCCGCGTCCAAGGTGTCGTACGGCGGCTGACCCCCAAGGAAATCGATGTACTCGCGCATCAACCGGCGCGGCGTGACCGCGGACTCGCCCGCTCGCAGCGCACGCCCACCTCCTATTGCTTATTGTCGACAATAGCCTAGACTTCGACCCGACAGGTCGGACGGACAACCCCGAAACCCCTCGAACACAGCACGCGCGTCGACGAGGGGGCATCCGAGAGAGGCTCGCATGAATCCTGGAACCACTGCGGACGACACGGTTGACGTCCTCGTGATCGGCGCGGGGCCCTCCGGCGCAGTCGTCACGCACACGGCGGCAGCAGCGGGGCTGAGCGTGATGGTGCTGGAACAGGGCGATTGGGTGAATCCCAGCGACTTCCCGGCGAACCACCCCGAGTGGGAACTGCTCATCCAGCACGACTGGTCGCACGACCCGAATGTCCGGGATCTTCCGTCCGACTATCCGGTGGACGTGTCCGACTCCGACATGTGGCCGGTGATGTTCAACGCGGTGGGCGGCAGCTCCATCTTCTACGGCGCGGAATGGCCCCGACTGACTCCCAGCGATTTCCGGGTGAGAAGCCTCGACGGAGTGGCCGACGACTGGCCGATCTCCTATGCCGACCTCAAGCCGTATCACGACGAGGTCGACGCCTTCATCGGCGTGTCAGGCGTCGACGGCGACACCGCCTACCCGGAGGGGCTCGAATATCCGCTGCCCCCCAACCCGCTCGGCAAGGCCGGGATCAAAGGGGCCACGGCGGCCAATGCCCTGGGCTGGCACTGGTGGCCGGGTACGAATGCCATCGCCAGCCAGAAGTTCAAGACCCTCGAACAGTGCGGTCGATGGGGAACCTGCGAATGGGGCTGTCCGCAGGGCGCAAAAGCGTCCTTCGATCTGATCTATCTGCCGCAGGCCCAGCAGCTCGGCGCCCAGATCGTCACCGGTGCGCGTGTCCGCAGGGTCGTGACCGACGACGACACCGGATTGGCCACCGGAGCCGAGTACATCGACCGGGATGGTGCGGTGCGATTCCAACCCGCCCGCGCCGTGGTGTTGTGCGCCAACGGCGTCGGTACACCTCGTCTGCTGCTGCTGTCGGCGACCGACAGCCATCCCAACGGTCTGGCGAACTCGTCGGACATGGTCGGGAGGAACCTGATGCTGCATCCGAATTGCAGCGCACTGGGTTTTTACGAGGAGCCACTGGAGAGCTGGCGCGGACCGGCCGGGCAGCTCATCCACTCGCTGGAGTTCTACGAAACGGACCGGTCGCGTGGATTCGTGCGCGGTAGCAAGATGCACATCCTGCCGACCCCCGGGCCACTCAACGCCATAGAAGCTCACCGCCAACTGACATTCAAGGAACTGTGGGGGCCGGCAGTACACGAGGTGGCACGGCTGGCGCAGAACGGAATCCTGTGGGCCGCCAACACCGAGGACCTCCCGGAGTTGCACAACCGCGTCACCCTGTCCCCCGACCTGGTCGACGGCGATGGGTTGCCTGCGCCGAAAGTCGAGTATCGCATAAGCGAAAACACCCGGAAGATCCTGAAGTTCACCGTCGATCGCATGGTGGAACTCCATGAAGCCGCAGGGGCCGTGCGCATCATCACCCAGGAGATCTGGGTGGACCAGCCTGGCCACCTGCTGGGAACCGCCCGCATGGGTGACGACCCCGCAACCTCGGTGGTGGACTCCTACGGCAAGAGCCACGATGTACAGAATCTCTACATCGCCGACGGGAGCATCTTCGTCACGTCCGGATCGGCCAATCCCACCTGCACCATCAGCGCGCTGGCACTGCGCGTCGCCAAGAACCTCGTCGACGAGATCGCGACCCGAAAGGCACAGGTATGACCTCCATCGATGACGCCGCCGCGCGGCAACGGCTCTCTGTGCCCCCGCGCAGGACCAGTCCGGCGCGGGCGCTCACCGAGACGGAACTGGCCGCGCTCCTTCGCGTCGCCGACTGCCTCATTCCGGCGTCGGGTCCCAACCCGAAAGCCAGTGACGCCGAGCAGTACACGACCTATCTCCGGCTCGCCCTCGCAGCCCGCGACGACGTCTTCGACGCGGTGGTGAGCGGAGCGTCCACGCTCGCCGACGTCGCCGATGACCAGTTGTGGGGCGCGCTGGAGAAGATGTCGACCGCCGACACAGCGACGTTCGATCCGATGTCGGCGGTCGTGGCAGGCGCCTACTTCATGACGCCTCAGGTGAAGGCGCTGATCGGCTACCCGGGCCAGCACCGTGACCCCCCGCCGCTCGAACTGGCGGCCGATGAGCTCGGCAGCGGAATCCTCGATCCGGTGCTGGACCGCGGCTCGATCTACGTCCCGGCGGGCGACGACTGACGCACCGATGTCCGTCGTCGATCCAGTGGTTGGAGCTCGGTTCGCTGAGCCGCCGGCTCATTCCGGCGCTCTCGAGGTCGCGGGAGTCGAGGGGCCTTGCCGGCCAACATCGTTCCGACACGGCGATCACCCCGAGGATCGCGGTCGGGTCCAGACGAAGAATCCGTCCCAGCCCTCAGCCTGTGGGCCGTACCCCCAATTCGGCGATAGCATGGGGGTTTTCGACGTTCGGCACGTTGAGCGCTGGTTGAGTACCATCGCCGCTCTTGCGACGCTCGGCACTCGAACCTGCGTGCGCTAGTGCTGATGCGGCGCGGCGCCGTAGCACGCCACGGTGGTGCCGCCGTCAAGGGCAAGGGAGGTGCCGGTGGCGGTGGCGGCATGTAGCAGCCATACCGCCGCGTCGGCGACCTGCGCGGCGGTGGCGATGGCACGCAATGGAACCCGGCTCACTTCGGCATGGTAGGCCTCTTCCGGATCGTCGGACAGCGCAAGCTCGCCGCGCAACATCGGGGTGTCGACGGGTCCCGGAGACAACGCGTTGATCCGCACCCGAGGAGCCAATTCGGCGGCCAAGGACCGGGTGAGCCCGAGTACTCCGGCCTTGCTCGCGCAGTACGCCGAGTAGTGCGGCATACCGATGGAGGCGGCTTCGGAACCCACATTGACGATGCTGCCCGCTCCTGCGGCGCCGCCCATTCGTGCGGCCACCGCCTGGCACATGAGAAACGTGCCGGTGAGATTAACCGAAAGCGTTGTCTCCCAGCTGCGCAAGCTGACATCCGGCAGTGATGCGGGAACGCAGACTCCTGCTGCGTTGACCAATCCGAAGGGTGCTCCGAGCTCGTCGACAACGGCGTCGACAGCGCTGGTGACCTGCCCTGGCACCGTCACGTCGCACGCGCGCACCACGAACCTGGCACCTTCAGGCAGGGTCCCCGCGACCGATCGCAGCGCCCCCTCGTCGCGCGCCAGGAGTGCGACCGCATGTCCGCGCTGCGCCAGCACATGCGCGGTGGCCGCGCCGATACCCGAGGACGCTCCGGTGATGATGGTGACGGGCGGGATCATGACATGCACCAGCTTTCATTCGAGTGGTTCGCAGGCGTGTTCGCCTTCGAACTGGCGTCGCTGAGCGCGCCGACGCCGGCGGGCGTCTTCATAACGGCGCATGGCGACGGGACTGCGCGGGCGCAACGGCGGTACCTCGACGGGGTTTCCGTCACCGTCGACGGAGATCATGGTGAAGTAGCAGCTGTTGGTGTGCCGGGTGGCGCCGGTGCGGGGTTCGACGGTGTCGACCCTGATGCCGATCTCCATGGAGGTGCGCCCGGTGTAGTTGACGGCGGCCGAGAAGGTGACCAATTCGCCGACGTGGATGGCCTCGCGGAAGAGCACCCGGTCGACCGACAGGGTGACCACGTAGCTGCGTGCGTACGTGCTGGCGCACGCGTAGGCGACCTGATCGAGGATTTTCAGGATGGCGCCGCCGTGCACGTTCCCCGAGAAGTTCGCCATGTCGGGCGACATCAGGACCGTCATCGTCACGGCGTGCTCGGGCGCGGGCATCAGCCCGGCACCCTCAGCACTCCGTCGACCCTGCGCACGATGACGTCGAAGCCCTCGCGCAGTTCCTCGGGCAGCACCGATTCCGGCGCACCCTGGTAGGTCACCGGCCGGAGGAAGCGGCGGATCGCGGTCGCACCGACCGAGGTGTGCAAGGAGTTCGTCGACGGCCACGGCCCACCGTGCGTCTGCCCCCACGACACCGCGACTCCGGTGGGGAATCCGTTGTAGACGATGCGCCCGCCCGACGGCCGCGCCGTGTCGGTGAGCCTGGTCAGCAGACCATCCTCGTCAGCACCGTGGTGGATGGTGACAGTCAACGAGCGCGGCACCATCTCGAGGACCGCTCGGGTGGCTTCCTCGACGTCGGAAGTCGGGTACCGAACGATGACGGTGACCGGACCGAAGATCTCGGTGACCACACCGTCGCTCAGATGAGCGAGATCGGTCTGGAATGCGCTGGGCCGCACGCGGAAACCGCCGGCAGCAGGATCGGCGCCCGCCTCGGTCAGGATGGCGAGGTGTCGTTGCCCCCGGAGCGATCGCGTTGCGCTGCGATAGCCGTCGAAGATGCGCTCGTTGAGCAGCGGCGCGGCAGGCGCCTCGGCTACTGCCGCTCGGACTGCGCCGACCAGAGCGTCACCGGCGGAACTGTCCGGCACGAGGACCACCCCCGGCTTGGTGCACAACTGGCCGGCGCCGAGGGTGAACGAGGCGACCAGGTCCGTGCCGATCGTCTCGCCACGCTCCGCAGCGGCCGCGGGCGTGACGATCACCGGGTTCAGGCTGCTCAGCTCCCCGTAGAACGGTATCGGTTCGGCGCGGCGGTTGATGATGTCCAGCACCGCGTTCCCGCCCGAAAGCGAGCCGGTGAAGCTGACCGCGCGGACAGCGGGGTGGGCCACGAGGCGAGCTCCCGCATCGCGTCCGTAGACGATGCCCACCGCCCCCCCGGGTGCGCGCGTCCGAACGACCGCTCCCGCCAACACGTCGAACGACAGCGCGGAGGTGGCGGGATGGGATTCGTGCGCCTTGGCCACCACCGGACTGCCCGCGGCCAGCGCCGAGGCGGTGTCGCCGCCCAGCACAGAGAACGCGAACGGGAAATTGCTCGCCCCGAACACCGCCACCGGCCCGATCGGCACCAGCAGCCGACGCAGGTCCGGCCGCGGACCCATCGGCGTGGTGCCGGCGTGGTCGATCGTGGCTTCCAGATAGGTGCCTTCGCGCACGACATTGGCGAAGAAGCGGAATTGATAGGCGGCGCGGGTGAGTTCGCCGTCGAGCTTTCCTGTGGTGAAACCGGTTTCGAGCGAAGCGGTGGTGATGAGCTCGTCGCGGTGCCGTTCCACCGCATCGGCGATGGCATCGAGCAGCTCTCCACGCCCGAGCCGGCCCATCGCTTCCAATCCGGTGGCCGCCACGGCGGCCAGCTCGGCGACGGCGTCGACCTGAGCGGCGGTCGTCTCTTCGGTGACGACAGGAAGGGCGGTCGCGGTACGGGGATCGACACCACAGACGGGGGTCACGGTCTTGCCTTTCGGTGGGTATCGCAGCGAATCACGTGAGGCTGATCCCGATCTGCTTGACGCGGGTGAATTCCTCGATGCCGAGTTGGCCACCCTCCTTGCCGTAGCCGGAGGAGTTGAAGCCGCCGATCGGCAGATCGGGCGCGACGACGAGGTGGTTGTTGATCCAGACATTGCCGAAGTCGAGCGCGTTGACCACCCGCATGCCGCGGCCCACGTCGCGGGTCCACACCGACCCCGCCAGACCGAAGTCCACGCCGTTGGCCAGCGCGACGGACTCGGCTTCGTGGGTGAAGGTCTGCGCGGTCAGCACCGGACCGAAGATCTCCTGCTGAATGAGGTCGTCGTCCTGACTCAGGCCGCTGATGAGCGTCGGCTCGAGGTAGAAACCCGGCCGGTCGGGGCGGTTGCCGCCGTGCAGGACCGTCGAGGACGTGGGCCGATTGGCGATCAGCTTCTCGACGCGGTCGAGCTGCTCGGCCGAGATCAACGGCCCCAAGGTGGTGGCCTCGTCGGTCGGATCTCCGAGGACCACCTTCTCGAGATTGTCCACCACGGCTCGTACGAAGCGTTCGAAAACTGACTCGGCGATGATGAGTCTGGTGGCGGCCATGCATTCCTGGCCGGCGTTGTACAGCGCGGCGCCGACGATGCTCTCCGCCGCCGATTCGACGTCCACGTCGTCGAAGACGATCACTGGCGCATTGCCGCCGAGTTCGAGGACGGCCCGGTTGGGATTCTGGGCCGACGCTGCGGCGATGTTGCGCCCCGTGGCCGTCGAGCCGGTGAAGGACACCAGGTTGACACCTGGGTGGCCGGCCAATGCCGCACCCACCACGCTGCCGTGGCCGTTGACGACGTTGAGCACGCCGGCCGGCAGGTGCTGCGCAGCAAGGGCGGCGAAGGCCACGGTCGACAGCGGCGTGATCTCGGCGGGCTTGATGACCACCGCGTTCCCGGCCGCCAGAGCGGGCATGATCTTCCAGACCGCCTGCCACAGAGGGTAATTCCACGGGGTGATGCCGGCGACGACGCCCAGCGGTTCACGACGCACGAAGGTCGTCGTCCCCGAGACGTATTCTCCGGCAGCCTGGCCGCCGAGCACCCGTGCGGCTCCGGCGAAGTGACGCACCGAATCGGCGATGTCGGGCAGCTCCTCCGCTGCGGCGGCGGTGACCGGCTTGCCGGCGTCGAGCACCTCGAGACCGATGAATTCGGGCAACCGGCGGGCGAACTCGACGCTGATCTCGTGCAGCGCGGCAGACCGCTGGCGTGCTGAGAGCGCCGCCCATGCGGGCTGAGCCGCGCGCGCAGCCGCCACCGCACGGTCGACATCATCGACAGTCGAGGAGGCGAACGACGTCAACACCTCGGCGGTGCCGGGATTCAGGACGGTGAGGGTGTCGGCGCCCGAACCGTCGACCCACTGGCCATTGATCAGATTCGCGACGGTGGGCAGGCTCGGGGCGTGAAATGCCATGGTGCTTGTGACTCCTTGTCGGTGAGATCGCCTTCTGGATCAGGACGCCGGTTCAGTCGTGAATGCCTTCGCGTCCCAGTTTCCCGCGGTGCTCGGCAGGAATGAGGAAGTAGATCGCGAATCCGATCGCGATGGCCACCAGCATGCCGACACCGACGCGCAGCCAGTCCGACCACACCAGCAACGCGCACAGCACGATCGACCAGAGGATCGCGATCGCGAACACGAACGGCGAAGCCGCCTTCAGGTTGAAAGGATGGTCCGGCAACTGCTTGCGCAGTACCGCAACGAATCCCACCGCCACCACGACGCCGTACGCCAGCGCCCACGCCAGCGCAGTCATGGCCGAGAGCACACTCAGCAGCGACGACCAGCAGCACACGAGAACCGAGATGAGCGTGACCACGAAGGTGGCGTTCATCGGGATGCGGTTGCCGTTGAGCCGGTGCAGCCAGTGCGCCGCCGGCATCTGGCGGTCACGCGCCTGCGACCACACCACGCGGACCGCGGTCAGCTGCAGCATGGCGATGCACGCCATCAGAGCGACGATGGCCACGGCCTCGAATATCGTTGTCAGCGTACTGCCCACGGCCGAGTCGAGGATCAGTTTGACCGGGGTGGCGCTCTCCATCACCGCATCGACATCGGGAATCGCGCGCACGAGCAGATAGAAGAAGATGCTGCCACCGATGACTGCGGCGGTATTGGCCAGAACCGTTCCCCAAGCGGCATTTCGCGCGGCGTTCTTGGTCTCCTCGGCGGCGTTGCCCGTCGCATCGAAACTGGAGATCGTGTACGCGGGAAGGATCATCGCGAACAGGAAACCGACCCAGGCGGCGTTGCCGCCGGGTCCGACCGTGCCCGCGGTGTCGAACAGCACCGAGGCCGGCGCCCGGTCGTATTTCGCCACCACGAGCGCGACGATCACCATGACGATGATGGCGGCTTCGGCGACCACGCCGATGTTGTTGAGCAGGGCGGCGGCCTTCACTCCGGCGATGTTGACCAGGGTGACAAGGACGATGATGCCAATGGCGAACAGGGTGATCTGGAAACTCGAGAGTTCACCGAGGCCGAACCAGCCGGCGATGAACGGCACCATACTCACCGACAGTGCCGCAACGGCGACGGTGTGGGCGATGACCAGCCACCAGCCGCCCTGCCACGCCAGCCACTGTTGCTTGGGCGCAAGCCGACTGATGATCTGGTACACCCCGCCGGAGAGGGGGAACGCCGAAACCAGTTGCGCCACTGCCAAACCCACCGCAAACACCTGCAGAGCGCCGCCGATGATGAACGGCCAGAAAGAGGCCGGGCCGAAGAATCCGAAGCCCACGATGATCGTGGTGAAGACCACGGAGCCGACCGAGATCGAGGTGAATTGCACACCGAATGACGAGAACAGGCCGAGGGCGCGATTGAGTTCCTGCTTGTAGCCGTACTTCTGCAGATGGCTCTCGTCGTTGGCGGCGACGTCGCTCAACGACTCGCCATTGCCCGGCGCGATCGGCGGGGGGTTGTCAAGTGTCATGGTCTCTTCGCTTCTGGTGTGGGACGGTCGGACTGGCCTCATAGCGAGTTTGGTTCATTGTGCGTTGTCGACAATATGCCATTGTTCTGGGCCGCGCAAGGCCTGGATGCGATCTGGGCCACACGTGATACGAGGGCGGAATCTTCGCCCGAAATCGTCTATGAGCAGCTACGACACGCGCTGGACCGGCCGCTGGGGCGCACCTCGGAGGCCGTCGAGCGCAATGGGTGCAAAGACTATCCGGAGCGGCCGGCACCGGCGCCGCGGCGCCCGTCCTGAAGCGGATCGCCGACCTCCACCCCCGGAGCGAAGTGCACATGGTGGCCGAAGGCCTCGCGGATCCGGTCGTGGTCTCCGGACTCGATCACACTGATGAGTTCTTCGTGCACACCGGCCACGTCCTGCGCGGACTGAAACGCCTCGTGGTCGAAGATGAAGAAGAGGCGCAGTTTGAGTTCCCAGTCCTGCCACAGGGCGAGAAGGGTTGCGTTGCCCGACTTTTCGTAGAAGTAGCGGTGAAACGCGAGATGCTTCTCGATGGCGGACCCGAGATCGCGTCCCGAGGCGCGATCGAGTTGGTCGAGGAGCTTGCGCAGTTGCTTCCAGTCCGCATCGCCCAGGCGGGGCAGCGCCTGGGTCACCGCATAGGGTTCCAGAAGCGCCCGAATGGCGGCGATCTCGGCGATGGTCTCCGGCGACACCGATGCAACGAAGGCGCCCTTGAAGGGCACTTTCTCGACGAGCCCCTCCTCCTCGAGGCGGCTCAGCGCCTCGCGGACCGGAGAACGGCTGATGCCCATCTCTTCGGCGATGTGCGCCTCGCGCAACTGTGATCCGGCAGGCAGATCGCCGGACAGGATCGCCTGCCGGATCTGGGCGAGGACCGCAGTCGGCGCTTTCTGATGTGCCAGCGGCGCGAAGGTAGCCACGTCATTCCCCTCTGTGGGATTTAGTCGACAATACACCGCGCCGCTGCAACGCCTGTGGTTTCGACTCGCCGCTAGGGCCCCAGCCAGGTGTCGGAGAGAGTGAAGCCGGTCGGGAACGGATCGCTGGGATCGACCCCCACCTTGCTGAAGTCGGTGATCCAGGCCTGCCCGGCGATGCTCGGCACCACAGCGGGGATGCCTCCGATGTCCGTCAGACTCTCGATGACGCCGTCGAACTGGGTGTCGAGAATCGACCGGTGGATGAAGTGCTCCCCGGGTCCGATCTGGCCGCGCGCATGCATCACGGCCAGGCGCGCGGAGGTTCCCGTGCCGCAGGCGGACCGGTCGATACGTCCGGGCGAGACGATGACCGCATTGCGGGCGGTCAACCGGCCGTCGATGCGCTGCAGGGGCGTGACGAACTCGGTCTGTGTGATGCCCGGGAACTCCGGGTGCACCGGATGGACTGCCGACAGCTGTTCGGCTGCCGCATTCTTGATTCGCTGGCCGGTTACGCAGAGGTCGCGAGCCTCCGACGGTTCCAGCGCGAATCCTGCGCTCGCCGCGTCGACCAGAACGTACGCCATGCCGCCCCACGCGACGTCCACGGTCAGCGTGCCGATGCCCGGCACCTCGATGGAGGCGTCGAGGTGGTAGACAAACGCGGGTTGATTGACGAATCGGACGCTGGTGACCTTGCCGTCGCGACAGGTGCACTGCAGGTCGATCAAGCCGGCCGGCGATTCCAGCGTGAGATCGGTGACCGGCTCGGTCATCGGCACCATCCCAGTCTCCAACAGCACGGTGGCCACGCAGATCGTGTTGCTGCCGGACATCACCGGATACTCCGTCGATTCCATGACGACGTAGCCCATGGCCGCAGCCGGATTACTGGACGGCAATACCAGATTCACGGAGCGGACCACGTTGCCGCGCGGTTCGTGAAGTAACCGCTGACGGAGGTCGTCGCGGTGTTCCTGCAGGTGATTACGCTTGTCCAGCATCGTCACCCCCGGGACATCGCCGATGCCCCCGACGACGACGTTCCCGATCTCGCCCTCGGCATGGCAGCCGACGACGTCGACCATATTGGTGAACCGCATGGGATGACTCCCGTCTCTCGAATTGTGCGAAGATGCGAAACCCGTTCGAGGCCGACGCTGTGTGCGCCGGCCTCGAACACGCTCACGACGATCAGCGGTACCCGTGTGCCAGCGCCCGCTCCGTATCCTTGCGCACCGCAGCAGCGGTATCGGCAGGCAGCTCCAGCCGAGGCGGACGGCACGCTCCCCCGCGGCGGCCGGCCACGTCCATCGACAGTTTGATGGCCTGCACGAATGCCGGCTTGGAGTCCCAACGCAGCAGCGAGTGCAGGTCGCGGTACATCGGCAGCGCCCTGTCCAGATCCCCGGCCACGGCGAGCTCCCACAGCTGCACCGACGTCTCGGGCAGCGCATTCGGGTACCCCGCGATCCACCCTTTCGCGCCGGCAAGTGCCAGTTCCAGAACCACATCGTCGGTGCCCACGAGGACGTCGAGTTCTGGTGCGAGTTCCTGGATCTCGTAGATCCTGCGGACATCACCGGAGAACTCCTTGACGCCGACGATCAGGCCGGCTGAGTGCAGCCGGGCCAACATGGCCGGCGTCAGATCGACCTTCGTGTCCAAGGGGTTGTTGTACGCCACGACCGGCAGTCCGGCCGAGGCCACCTCCTCGTAGTGGGCGAAGACAATGTCGTCGTCGGCGCGATACGCGTTCGGCGGCAGCGACAGTAGCGCGTCCGCACCGGCATCCCTGGCCTGCCGGGCCCAGAACGCCGCCTCTCGCGAGCCGTACGCACCGGTTCCGGGCACGACACTGAAACCGTCAGGTGCGGCGTCGACGGCGACCTCGACGACTTTGGCCCGCTCCTCCACGGTCAGGCACGAATACTCCCCGAGCGAGCCGTTCGGAGTGATTCCGCGGCAGCCGTTCTCGGCAAGCCAGCGGACATGATCAGCGAATGCACCGAAGTCGACTGACAGGTCGGCGTTGAACGGCAGCGCACTCGCCACCACCACGCCATGCCATGGCTGCGTGCTCATATCGGGTCTCCTCTGTATCGGAATGACGAACACCACACGTCGAGTATTGTGTGTTGTCGACAATGTACTACATCGGATCTCTATCAGGAAGGGGGAGGTCGTCGTCGACGTAGCGGTCCCCCGCCGCGATCCATCCACCAGCCATCAGGGCGACGACGGCGACGATCAGGGCGACGATCACCGCATCCCAACTGCCGGTGAGATCATGTAACGCACCGGTCAGGAATGGCCCTGCGGCGGCGACCAGGTAGCCGACGGTCTGCGCCATACCGGAGAGCTCGGCAGCGCCGGCGGAGGAACGGGTCCGTAGGACGAACAGCGTGAGGGCCAGTCCGATACCCGAGCCTTGGCCGATCCCCAGCAGGACCACCCACAGCACAGGGATACCTCCCGCGTTGGACAGGAGCCCGACCAGGCCGAGCGCGAAGCCCGCTGCCGACACCCCCACCAGTGACCTCTGGGTCCTACGCCGAGTTGCGACGATCGGCGTCAGCAGTGAGCTGACCGTTCCCACGATGCTCATCACCGACGCCGTCACCCCCGCCCGCGACGCGCTCAACCCCGCGTCGGTGAGCACCGTTGGCAGCCAGGCGATCAACACGTAATACACCAACGACTGCAGCGCCATATACGAGGCCACCGCCCAAGCAACTTTCGAGCGCCAGACCGGCAGTCGGCGGGCCGGCCTGGACGCCGGTCCACGCTCTCCCCCGCGCAGCCTCGGCAACCACAGCATCAGCGCGGCCACGGCGAGGATCCCCCACAGGCCGAGGGCAACGCGCCAACCTGCGCCGACCGCCGATCCGAGTGGCACACTCGCCGCCGCAGCCAGCGCCGCTCCGCCGTTGAGACACAAGGAATACAACCCCATCATCGGCCCGGTACGCGAAGGGTAGTCCCGCTTGATGACACCGGGCAGCAGCACGTTGGTCACCGCGATCCCCACCCCGACAACGGCCGACCCGGCGAACAGCGCCGCGGTGCTCGGCACGATCCGCAGGCCGATGCCCCACAGCAGAACCACCACGGCACCGGCCAGGACACGGTCGAGCCCCCACCGCCGGGCAGCGGCGGGCGCCACCATCGCGAATACGCCAAAGCACAACAGCGGCAATGTCGTGAGCAGGCTCGTTGCAGCCGCACCCAGGCCCGTCTCCGAGCGCAACTGCGGGGTGAGCGGCCCCACGGCGACCAACGCGGGGCGTTGATTGACCGAGATTGCAAGGAGCCCTGACATCAGGATCACCGCCCGCCACCGACCGACGGCGCCGTCGACGCTTCGCTCACCCGGGTCATCGATCATCGCGCCTCCCGCGGGCCACCGGTGCCGGTACGCGACACGGGGACACGTCGACTCACTCTAGGCGGACGTAACACCCGCTGCGACAGGTAATCTCGAAGCGATGACGCAACCGGCCAACCATGACGAGGTTGTCGCGTTCCTGGGGAGCCAGCCGCCCTACGACCGACTCGACGATGACGACGTCGAACGCCTGGCTTGCGCGGCCACCACGGAGACGTACGCGAGGGGCGCCACCGTCGTCGAGGCCGACGGCCCCCCGCTTGATCATCTGTACGTCGTGCGATCCGGCGCCGTCGAGCTCACGGACCGCGGCCGGACGATCGACGTACTGACCGTCGGCGACACCTTCGGACACATCTCGGTGCTGTCCGGACTCCCTCCGCCGCTGCAGGCTCGCGCCAGCGAAGACACCACGTGCTACCGACTTCCCAACCCTCTGCGGTTGCTGCAGCACGCCGAGCGGCTGCAGTTCGCTCATTACGGAACACTCGTCGCGCGCGACCGGGTGATCAGCTCGGGCGCTACGATCGCACGCCTCGAACGTCCCATTCACGAAGTCATGCACCCGATCACATGGTGCGAAGCTTCCGATACGGTCCGTGACGTCGCCGTCGCCATGACACGGGCCGGGCGCTCATGTGCGCTCTATCGGGACGGCGGTCGAACCGGAATCGTCACCGACGACGACTTCCGGCGGCGGGTGGCGACCGGCGACGTCGTTGTCGATGCGCCGGTGTCACTCATCGGCAGCTCTCCTGCGATCTCGATGAGCGCCGAGAACACCGTGAGCACCGCTTATTTGTTCATGGTCGAACGCGGAATCCACCATCTGGTCGTTGACGACGCCGCGGGGAATCCGATAGGCGTCACCAGGGTGGTCGATATGGCCACCGCCGAGGTGCGCAATCCGCTGATGATCCGGACAGCGATCGCCTCGGCCGTGAGTGTCGACGACCTCGCGGAAACCTGTCGGCTGCTGACGCCCACAACGGTGGAACTCTGGGAATCCGGCGTCGCTGCCGAGCACCTGGGCCGTCTGCTGTCGGCGATGGTGGAGGCCGTCTACGTCAAGGCGATCGAATTGTGCGTGCCGGCAACGTCTCTAGCCGACTTCGACTGCTCGTGGATGCTGTTGGGCTCGCTGGGTCGCCGCGAGCCGCTGCCCAACTCCGATCTGGACACCGCGGTCGCCTGGGTCGGTCCGGTGGGCGAGTCGGTGTCGCGGGAGCGCAGCGCCGCCGGAGCCGAACCGCTGATCGCCGCCTTGGCCCACTGCGGCCTCCAGCCGTGTCCGAAGGGGCTCAACGCATCCTCGCCGCTGTTCAGCCGGCCCAGCCAACAATGGCGCGACGTGGCACAGGTATGGCGCACCGAGCCCGAGGACGTCGATCACCTGCTTCTCGCCTCGACGATGCTCGACGCGCGGCCGGTGACGCGGCCGACCCTCGTCCAAGGACTACGCAATAGCCTGACGGCCGGATCCGGTCGGGACGGATTCTCCCGCGCACTAATGGATTTCGCGTTGAACGATCGGCCCCCGAGCGGATTCGTGCGCGGGTTCGTCGTCGGACACTTCGGCGAGCAGAGAAGCCGCCTGAATCTGAAAAGAGCCGGTCTTCGCCCCGTGGCCTCGCTGGCCCGGGCACTCGCCCACCGCACCGGCGACGTCGTCGGAACGACTCCGCAGCGACTGGCACACGCGCACCAGGCCGGCCTGCTCAGCGTTGAGGAAGCCGACACGCTGGTGAGCGCCTTCCGACTCTGCTATCAGGTTGAATTCGACGCGCAGGTGACGGCGATCCGGGAGGGCGGCTCGTTCCAGTCGGGGGTCGACCCGCTGGCCCTGGACAACTCCGAGCGACGCCACCTGCGCAGCGCTTTCCGGGCCGTCAGCCAGATACAGGACCGCTTCGGCAAGCGCTCTTTCGTGTGATGCGTCAGGCGAACAACGTCCTGGTGTAGTCGTTGAGGAAGATGCCGTCGGGATCGAATCGGTTGCGGACCTCCTGGAACGTCCCGAATTCGGGATACATCGACTCCACATCGCGTCGGCCCAGGAAATGCACTTTGCCCCAGTGCATTCGCGGTCCGAACTCCGCGAGGGCGGCATAGACCTCCCGGAAGTAGTCGTTGTAGTCCGTGGTGTCGTTGCCCGACACCGAGATACCCACGGAGTCGGTCTTGTATGCCGGGGACAGCAGGGCGTCGTCCCCCTTGACCCAGCGCGGCTGCACGGGGAACTTCTCGCCGGGGCGGGTGGTCTGCACGATCTCCCGGATCCGGGTGACAGCCTCGCGCGCATGTTCGGCCGGGACGAAGATCTCGAATTCGTAGTACGGGCCGGTGAATTCGCCGTGGTAGATGAGGTAGTTACGGTCGATTCGCCGGTTGGGGCCGATTTGGCGCGCGGGCCCCTCCGCGACGTTGATTCGCCGCAGGTGTGCTCGGTCGACGACCGACTCCCCCTCGGGGACCGGCAACTGGTAGAGCGGCGGCGACGTGTCGTCGGGGAACCAGAACCAGGACGAGTGCCGATTGTCCGCCACGTCACGCTCCCACCCGTCGAGCAGGTCCTGCCAGGAGGGGTAGGTGACCTCCTCCTCGAGGTAGTAGCGGTCGACGACCTCCAGTTCAACCTCCACGATGATCCCCAGCATGCCCAGCGACACCTGCGCGGCATGCAGCGCGTCGGCGTCCTCAGCGGTGATCTCGACGAGGTCGCCCCTGCCATCCACCAGCCGGACGCGATGCACCGAAGATGCCAGGATGCCCAGCTCGATTCCCGATCCGTGAGTCCCCGTGGACAGGGCGCCTGCAATGGTTTGCACGTCGATATCGCCCTGGTTCTTCAGCGAGAAGCCCTCCTCCCACAGCGCTTCGCCCAGATCCCAGACCGTGGTGCCGGCCTTGACCGCCACGAGCTTGCGTTCGCGGTCCACGACGCGGACACCGGTCAGCGCACTCACGTCGATCTGGACGCCGTCGGTGGTGCACAGCGCCGTCCACGAATGACCGGTGCCGACCGGGCGCACGGGCAGGCGGTTGGCGACGGCGAATCGGACACAGTCCACAACCTCCTCCTCGGTGCGGGGTTTCATCGTGAAGGCAGGCGTCGACGTCGCCAGGAGGGACCAGTTCGTCCATGGGCGCGATTCGACGAAGGGCACGTCGGGGACGGCTCGAGCTGCGCGCGGTGTCATACGGAACTCCTCCGGCTTGTGGTGTGGGCGACCGGGTCTGTGGCTTGGAGGGGACCCCACGCCGTGGCGACGCCCGTGATCAGGGCTGGAAATTGTGCCTGCTCAACGGCTTCGCCGACCGGCTGGAGGATCAGTGTGTCGACCCCCGCCGCACAGTAGGGTGCGATGCCTGCGTTGATCTCCTCCGTTGAGCCGCCGACGCCGAATTCCGAAGCAGGGTCCAGATTCCAGCGGTGCGCCTCCTCGCTCAGTCGCCGACCGGCGCCCGGTCCCGGTGCGCAGGCCAGATACATCACCTGCCGGAACCGCTGCGGGGCGCGAGCGGCCCGCCCCTGACGGACATGTCCGAGGGCCGTCGAAACACTCGATGGGGTGTGCTGGCAATCCAGGACGACGCCATCGGCGATCTCACCGGCCAGCATCAGCGTCTTCGGGCCTGCACCGCCGATGAGCACCGGGACGGGAATGTCCGTTGCGTACTCCAGTCGAACCGCGTCGAGGCGGATGTACTCGCCCGCCACACTGACCGTCCGCCCAGCCAGGAGCTCGCGGAGGGCAGTCACGTACTCGCGAAGGAGGGTCAGCGGGGAGGCCACTGCGACGCCGGCTTGGCGCATCCAGTCCTGCACGCCATGGCCGATCGCCACCTGCACACGGCCGGGGAACATCGTGCCCAACGTTGAGATCTCCAGCGCGGTGGCGACCACACTGCGTAGCGGTGCAGGCAACACTCCGACGCCGACGACGAGCGATCGCGTCACGGCGAGCGCGACCGCCGCTTGAGCGATCCCTCCCTGCAGGAAGCAGTCCTCCCACAGCCACAGGTCATCGACGCCCGCGTGCTCGGCGTGGCCGGCGAAGGACGCCAGTGCGCCGGGATCCGAGTCCGGCCGCCACACCACGCCGACCCGGGCATCGGTACCGTCGGGCGTCCTCGGCCTAGACAACCGGCACTCGTCCGTTCATCGGCTCGATGGTAGTTGATTGTCGACAGTAGGCAAGTCTCGGCGACCGGGCTCAGAAACCCAGCCGTCCCAGCTGTTTCGGATCCCGCTGCCAGTTCTTCGCGATCTTCACCCGCAGGTCAAGGTAGACCTTGGTGCCGAGCAGCTTCTCGATCTGGGTACGCGCTGCGGTTCCCACCTCACGCAGGCGGGCGCCCCCCTTGCCGATCACGATGCCCTTCTGGCTGTCGCGTTCGACGTAGAGGATCGCGTGTACATCGATGAGTTCACCCTGTTCGGGCGACCGGTCGGCGCGGGGGCTGATCTCGTCGATCACCACCGCCAGCGAGTGCGGCAGCTCGTCGCGCACTCCCTCGAGCGCCGCCTCGCGGATGAGCTCGGCCATGAGCACCTCCTCGGGCTCATCGGTCAGTTCGCCCTCGGGGTAGAACGCCGGGCCCGGTGGCAGTTTCGCGGCGAGCAGACCGGTGAGCACGTCGAGCTGTTCACCCTTGGTCGCAGACACCGGCACGATGTCGACGTCGGGGCCGACCAGTTCACTGACCGCCATCAGTTGCGCGGCGACGCGGTCCTTGGTGACCTTGTCGATTTTCGTGACGACCACGACGAGCGTGGTCCGCGGCGCGACCGCGCGGATCTGTTCGTGGATCCACCGGTCCCCCGGCCCGATCGTCTCGTCGGCGGGGATGCACAGGCAGATGACGTCGACCTCGGAGTAGGTGTCCTTGACCAGCTCGTTGAGCCGCTGGCCCAGCAGCGTGCGCGGCCGGTGCAGCCCAGGGGTGTCGACGAGGATGATCTGGAAGTCCTCGCGGTGCACGATTCCCCGGATCGTGTGCCGGGTGGTCTGCGGCCGGTTCGACGTGATCGCCACCTTCGACCCGACCAGCGCGTTGGTCAGAGTGGACTTACCGGTGTTGGGTCTGCCGACGAAACAGACGAAGCCGGAACGGAATTCGCTCACTGCACGGTGCCCGCGCGGTCGGTGACGATGATCGCGGCATCGGCCGAGAGTTCACGCACCGCCGCGACCCCGGCGTCGTCCGCCGATCCGCCCACCAGCACCGCCGCCTCCAACCCGGCCGCACCACTGGACACCGCCGCCGCCACCGCGGCCTGCAACGCCGTCAGCTGCAGGGCGGCCAGACCGACGGGTGCACCGGCGTAGGTCCGGCCGTCGAGATCACGTACCGCCGCCCCGCTGGGCGCCTCCGCACGGCCCATCGCACCGCGCGCCAGCGTCACCAGCTTCGCGTCCTCGGCATCGAGTTCAGGCACCGCGCTCCTCCGGTTCACTCTCGTCGTCGTCCTCGTCGGATTCGGTCGGGCTGATCAACACGGTGCCGATGCGCACGCGACCGCGGTGATCGGGACCGCCTTCGGCCCGCAGCCGCAGCCCGTCCCAGGTCACCTCGGCACCGGGCAGCGGCACGCGGCCCAGCTCGAGGGCGACGAGGCCACCGACGGTGTCGACGTCGAGGTCCTCGTTGACCTGGATGTCGTAGAGCTCGCTGAGATCCTCGATCGGCAGCCGGGCCGACACCCGGTACTGCCCGTCGCCGAGTTCCTCGACAGGCGCGACCTCATCGGTGTCGTACTCGTCGGCGATCTCCCCGACGATCTCCTCGAGCACGTCCTCGATGGTGACCAGTCCGGCGATGGCGCCGTATTCGTCGACGAGCAGCGCCATGTGGTAGCGATCGCGCTGCATCTCGCGGAGCAGTTCGTCGAGCGGTTTGGAGTCCGGCACGAACACCGCAGGCCGCATCACCTGCGCGACATTGGTGTCCCTGCCGCCGTTGACCGAGTAATACGTCTGCTGGACGAGGTCCTTGAGGTAGACCACGCCCACGACGTCATCGACGTTCTCCCCGATCACCGGAATCCGGGAGTGCCCGCTGCGCACGGCCAACGAGGTGGCCTGACCGGCCGTCTTGTCCTTCTCGATCCACACCATCTCGGTGCGCGGCACCATCACCTCACGCGCCGGGGTGTCACCGAGTTCGAACACCGACTGGATCATCCGGCGCTCGTCGTCGGCGACCACGCCGCGCTGCTGGGCCAGGTCGACGACCTCGCGGAGCTCGATCTCGGAGGCGAACGGCCCGTGCCGGAAGCCGCGGCCCGGGGTCAGCGCGTTGCCGATCAGCACCAGCAGCCGGCTGATGGGCAGCAGCAGTATGGAGATCGCCTGCAGCGGAAGGGCGGTGTAGAGCGCGATCGGATATGCGTGCTGCCGGCCGAGTGTGCGCGGACCGACGCCGACAGCGACGAAGCTGACGACCGCCATGATGCCCGCGGCCGCGGCCAGCCCCCAGCTGACGCCGAGATGCCCGTCCAGATAAGCGGCCAGCAGTACGGTCGCGGTCACCTCGCAGCTGATCCGCAGCAGCACGATGAGGTTGATGAACCGCGGCCGCTCGTTCATCACCCGCGAGAGCCGCACCGCACCCGGCCGTTCCTCACGCACGAGTTCTTCGACGCGGGCCATCGACACCGTGCTCAGCGCGGCGTCGATCGCGGCGAACAGGCCGCCCAACGCGACCAGGACGATGGCGCCGACGAGCTGCGGAACCCCGTTCACGGTGTGTCGAAGTGTCGGGATCTGTCCAGCAAGCGGCGGTCCCGCTCGATCTGGCGATCCTGATGGTAGGCCTCGACCTGTTCGGCCACCCACTCCTCGAGCAGTTCGCGCTGCAGGGCGAACATCTCCTTCTCCTCATCGGGTTCGGCGTGGTCGTAGCCGAGAAGATGCAGAACGCCGTGCACGGTGAGCAACGCGAGTTCGTGGCCGAGTGAATGTCCTGCCGTCTCAGCCTGTTTGGCGGCGAACTCCGGACACAGCACGATGTCGCCGAGCATCGCGGGCCCCGGGTCCGGCGCATCGGGCCTTCCGCCGGGCTCGAGCTCGTCCATCGGGAAGCTCATCACATCTGTGGGTCCCGGCAGGTCCATCCACCGCATGTGCAGATCGGCCATCGACGACGTGTCGAGCAGCACCATCGACAGCTCCGCGGCCGGGTGCACCTTCATCTTTCCGATCACGAACCGGGCGACGCTGATCAGTTCCTCTTCGGAGACGTCGATACCGGATTCGTTGGACACCTCGATACTCATGTCGCCTACCGCCTCGATCGGCCGCCGGCGCCCGACGAGGCCCGCCGCTGCGCCCTGTTGAGTTGCGAGGGCTCCTCGAACCGGGCGTAGGCGTCCACGATCTCGGACACCAGCCGGTGACGGACGACATCGGCGCTGGTCAATTCGGCGAAGTGGATGTCGTCGACGTTGCCGAGCACCCGCGCCGCCGTCTCCAGCCCGGACGCCGCCCCGCCCGGCAGGTCGACCTGGGTGACGTCGCCGGTCACCACCATCTTCGAGCCGAACCCGAGCCGGGTGAGGAACATCTTCATCTGCTCGCCCGTGGTGTTCTGCGCCTCGTCCAGGATGATGAACGCGTCGTTGAGCGAGCGGCCGCGCATATAGGCCAGCGGCGCCACCTCGATGACCCCGGCACTCATCAGCTTGGGGATCAGCTCGGGGTCCATCATGTCGTGCAGCGCGTCGTAGAGCGGCCGCAGATAGGGGTCGATCTTCTCGCTGAGCGTGCCGGGCAGGAAGCCCAGCCGTTCCCCGGCCTCGACCGCGGGACGGGTCAGGATGATCCGACTGACCTGTTTGGTCTGCAGCGCGCTGACGGCCTTGGCCATCGCGAGATAGGTCTTGCCGGTGCCTGCCGGTCCGATGCCGAACACGATGGTGTGCGCGTCGATGGCGTCGACGTAGCGCTTCTGGTTGAGCGTCTTGGGCCGGATGGTCTTGCCGCGCCGGGACAGGATGTCCAGCGTGAGCACCTCGGCGGGCGATTCGTCGCCCGTGCCGGACAGCATCGCGACGCTGTGCCGGATCGCGTCGGCGCTGAGCGCCTGACCGCCGGCGACGATGGCGATGAGCTCGGAGACCACCCGTTCGGCGAGCGCGACGTCCGCCGGCTCACCGGACAGCGTCACGGTGTTGCCGCGGACGTGGATCTCGGCCGACATCAGCGATTCGAGGGCGCGGAGATTTCCGTCGGCCGAGCCGAGCAGGCCCATCACGAGGTCGGGCGGAACAGTGATGCTGGTGCGGACTTCCGTCGCGTCAGCGTTCGTTTCGCGGGGCGTCACGTGCGGTGTTCTGCCTGCTTTCGTGTTGTCGGGTGGCGGCGCGGCCGGTGCTGCTGCCGTCGGCCAGTCTACCGCCGGGTACCACGCTGTCCCACTCCTTAAGCCCCGCTGGTATACCTGGCCACTCATATGCCGGCGCCCTCGAGCTACCTGCCCCGCGCCGCCGCCGCCGCGTGGATCGTCGGCGCGGTGGTCTACCTCGGTGTCGAGGCCGCCTCCGCGGCGGCCTCCGGGGGCGAGTACCACTACGCCCACGACGTGATCAGCGACCTCGGCGTCCCCGGCCGGCCGCTGGCCGCGCTGATGAACGTCGCCTTCGGGGTGCAGGGGGCGATGTTCCTGCTCGGCGCGGTGCTGGCCCAGCGCCGCCGCACACCGTTGCTGACCGTGTTCGCCGCGGCGAACGCGGCCGGCAACGTCCTGGTCGCGACGGTCCACGCCGGCGCGGGTCCGCTGCACGTGGCCGGGGCGGCGTTGGCGATCGTGGGCGGCAATGCCGCCGCGGTCGCGGGCGCCGGACTGCGTCCGGGTCGGACATACCGGCTCACCTCCCGCCTGCTCGGGACGGCCGGGCTGGTGAGCACCGCGGCCCTGGTCGCCCAGGCGTGGACCGGCGCGCAGGTGCTGCCCGCCGCGGTGTGGGAGCGCGCCGCGGTCTATCCGATCTTCGCGTGGCAGCTGCTCGCCGCGGCGGTGCTACTGCTGCCAGCGCGGGGTGAGCACGCCCAGCGCCCCTAGCGCCACCGCCGCGGCGGTGGAGGTGCGCAGCACGGTCGGCCCGAGCCGGACGGTATGGGCGCCCGCCGCGGTCAGCGCCGTCACCTCGTCGTCGCTGATGCCGCCCTCCGGTCCGACGACCAGCACCAGCGCGGCCGCACCGGCCAACGGGATGCCGCTGAGCGGTCCGCTGGCCGACTCGTGCAATGCGAGCACGGTCGCCCCCGCGGCCACCTCGGCTGCGATGCGGCGGGTCAGGTCGGTCGTCGTCAGCACGCCGGTGACCGGTGGGATGTAGGCGCGGCGGGACTGTCGCGCTGCGGAGCGCGCCACCGCCCCCCAGCGGCGCAGCCCCTTGTCCACCTTGGCAGCGGACTCCCACCGCGCCACGCAGCGGGCGGCCTGCCATGCCACGACCGCGTCGGCGCCGGCTTCGGTGGCGAGCTCGACCGCCAATTCGCCGCGATCGGATTTCGGGATCGCCTGCACCACGGTCACCGCGGGTACGGAGGGGGCGACGGTGCGGCGCTCGAGTACGCGTGCGCTCAGCCGGCCCTTCGCGACGTCGGTGACGACGCATCGGGCCACCGCGCCGGCGCCGTCCCCGAGGTCCAGTTGCTCCCCGGCGCGGGTGCGCCGCACGGTGGCGGCATGAAAGCCCTCGTCTCCGTCGACGAGGACCGACTGCCCGGGTTCGGGTACGGAGTCGACGTAGAAGAGCGCCGCGCTCATCCGATTCGGCCGGCGTCAGCGGCCGGTGAACGTCTCGCGCAACCGGCTGAACAGGCCGCCGCCCGAGTGCGTGCCCGATGACGCCGACGTCGATCGCACCTCGGCGACGTCGCGGGCGCGGTGCTCTTTGAGCTGGCGCAGCAGTTCGGCGTCGGTGTGGTCCAGCCGCGTCGGGATGACCACGTCGATGTGGGCGTGCAGATCGCCGCGGACCCCTGAGCGCAGATGCGGCATACCGTGCCCGCGCAGGGTGGTCACCGCCCCGGGCTGGGTACCGGGCGGCACGATGATCTCGACCGGGCCCTCGATGATGCCCTCGACGGTGACCGAGGTGCCCAGCGCCGCGTCGAACATCGGCACCGACACCGTGCAGTGCAGGTCGTCGCCGTCGCGCAGGAAGATGTCGTGCGGCTTCTCGTGCACCTCGACATAGAGGTCGCCTGCGGGGCCACCACCGGGGCCGACCTCGCCCTGAGCGGCCAGCCGCACCCGCATGCCGTCACCGACGCCCGCGGGGATCTTGACGCTGATCTCGCGGCGGGCGCGCACCCGGCCGTCGCCGCCGCAGCGGTTACACGGGTCGGTGATGACCTCGCCGACACCACCGCAGACCGGACACGGCCGTGAGGTCATCACCTGACCGAGCAGCGAGCGCTGCACCGTCTGGATCTCACCGCGGCCGCCGCAGGTGTCACACGTGCTCGGTGTCGAGTCGCCGTGGGTGCCCTTGCCGTGGCACAGGTCGCACAGCACGGCCGTGTCGACGGTGACCTGCTTGGTCACACCGGTGGCGCATTCGGCGAGGTCCAGACGCATGCGCAGCAGGGAATCCGAACCCGGCCGGACCCGTCCGATCGGTCCGCGCGAGCCGGCCCCGCCGCCACCGAAGAACGCCTCGAACACGTCGCCCAGCCCACCGAAGCCGCCGGGGAAGCCGTTGGTGGACGCGCCTGCACCCTCCAGTGGGTCGCCGCCGAGGTCGACGATACGCCGCTTCTCCGGATCCGAGAGCACCTCGTAGGCGGCGCTGATCTCCTGGAAGCGCGCCTGGGCCTGTTCGTCGGGGTTGACATCGGGATGCAACTCGCGGGCGAGTCTGCGATAGGCGCGTTTGATCTCCTGATCGCTCGCACCCTTGCTCACCCCGAGCAGGCCGTAATAGTCGCGTGCCACGCTTACCTTTCGTGCCGCCGGTTACCGGCGGTATCCCAATTGCCTCTTCGCTGCGCTCATCGGCTGCCGAGAACTTCGCCGATGTAGAGAGCAACCGCAGCGACATTAGCGATAGTTCCCGGATAGTCCATTCGAGTGGGGCCGACCACACCCATGCCGCCGAACACCGTGCCGTCGCGGCCGTATGCCGTGCTGACCACCGACGCGCCGAGCATCTGTTCGGCCTCGGTTTCGTGACCGATGCGTACGGTGACCTTGCCCGCTTCCTGCTGGGCGGCCAGCAACCGCAGCACCACCACCTGTTCCTCGAGCGCTTCGAGCACCGAGCGCAGCGAGCCGCCGAAGTCGGCCGTGTTGCGGGTGAGGTTGGCGGTGCCGCCCAGCAGCAGCCGTTCCTCGGTGTGCTCGACCAGCGTCTCGACCAGGACAGTGGCCGCGCGTCCGACGGCGTTGTCCAGCCGGCTGTTGTGCCCACCGCTGCTGTCGAGGTGGGAGGCCAGATCGGACACCGCGATCGATGCCGCCGAGAGCCGTTTACCCTCGAGCGCCTTGCCCAGTAGGTCGCGCAGCGTGGTCAGCTCGTGCTCGTCGATGGGATCGCCGAGTTCGACGATGCGCTGGTCGACGCGGCCGCTGTCGGTGATGACCACCAGCAGCAGCCGGGCCGGGGACAGGGCCACCACCTCGAGGTGGCGCACCGTCGAGGTCGACAGTGTCGGGTACTGCACGATGGCGACCTGACGGGTCAGCTGCGCGAGCAGCCGCACGGCGCGCCGCAGCACGTCGTCGAGATCGACGCCGCTCTCGAGGAACTTCAGGATCGCGCGACGCTCGGAAGTCGACAGGGGTTTGACGTCGTCGATGCGGTCGACGAATTCGCGGTAACCCTTCTCGGTGGGGATCCGGCCGGAGCTGGTGTGGGGTTGGGTGATGTACCCCTCGGCCTCGAGCACGGCCATGTCGTTGCGGACGGTCGCGCTGGAGACGCCGAGATTGTGCCGCTCCACCAGGGTCTTGGAGCCGATCGGCTCCTTGGTGGCCACGAAGTCGGCGACGATGGCACGCAGCACCTCGAAGCGGCGGTCGTCGGCACTACCCATGTGTTCACCTCCGTCTCACACAGCTCCCGGGCAGGGTTCTCCGGCTATTTTACGTTGACCAGCGAGACCTCGACGCAACCAGCGCTTCGCTCGACTAATCTTCGTGCGGTGATCTTCAAGGGTGTGCGTGACGGCAAGCCATACCCGGAGCATGGCCTCAGCTATCGGGAGTGGTCTCGCATCCCGCCGCGACAGATCCGCCTCGACGAGCTGGTGACCACCACGACGGTGCTCGCGCTGGACCGGTTGCTGTCGGAGGACTCGACGTTCTACGGCGATCTGTTCCCGCACGCGGTGCGCTGGCAGGGCGTCAACTATCTCGAGGACGGGCTGCACCGCGCGGTGCGCGCCGCGCTGCGCAACCGCACCGTCCTGCACGCCCGCCTGTACAACATGGACGTGCCGTACGCCGACCAGGTCTAGCCGGTCAGCTTCCCATCGCTTCGCGCAGACTGCGCGGGCGCAGATCGGTCCAGTTCGCTTCGACGTAGGCCAGGCAGTCCGCGCGGGTGCCTTCACCGAACACGACGCGCCAGCCGGCGGGCACATCGGCGAACGACGGCCACAGGCTGTGCTGATCCTCGTCGTTCACCAGCACGTAGAAGGTGCCGTTCTCGTCATCGAATGGGTTGGTGCTCATCGCTTCTCCTGTTCGCACGGTCATCAGGTGCTCCGCCGGCCACCCTGATGTCAGAGGTGATCTCCGCGCCCAGCACGCGGTCCGACAGCAACCCGAGGCAGCTGAGGTTCGGAAATCCCGGGCCCTGATTGAGCCCGGCGAGGCCGGGCAGGAACAACTTCGGCGTCACACCGGCCACCGCCAGGTCGTGGCCGATCGACTCCTGCAACGTCTCGCCGGTCAGCGGTCCCCGCAGTCCGAGTTCGAGCAGATCGCGCGCGTCCTGACCGAGCAGCGGGACGAACCACAGCGGATCGGCGCCCTGACCGTCGATCACCAGGTCGAAGCCGTGCACGGTCTCGAGCCGTTCGCCGGCCCGATCGGTGTGCAGGGTCAACCGGATCCGGCCGTCGCGCGGTACCGCGTGCGCGACCCGGCCGCGCAGATGCCGGATGCGGTCGTCGGCCAGCAGCGCCTCCTGCACGCGCGCGGAGAACACACCGCGGTCGGTGCGGAACATGGCGTCGCGTCGCTCGGCGAGCGTCAGGCCGGTCCATCCCGTCGGGTCGGAGAACAGCATGTTCTCGAAGAACCCCTCGCCGCGGGTGAACAGGGTGATCTGCGGGCTGATGACGGTGATGGTCGAGACCCGGTGCCGGAACAGCTCGTTGAGCATCGACGCCGCCGTCTCGCCGCCGCCGATCATCGCGACGCGTTCGGCGACGATCAACTCGTGGGCCGCGGCACGCTGCCAGAAGTCGGCGATGGACATGACCCGCGGATTGCCCGGCAGCAGTGTGCGTTCCGCCTGGCCCGGACCGGTGATCATGACCGCGTCGGCGGTCAGGGTCCTGTCCTCGGTGCGCAGCTCCCACTGCCGGCCGACCACCGACATGCGCTGGACCTCGCCGCGCACCACGGTCATTCCGATCGCCTCGGCGACCCACCGCAGATACGCCGCCCACCGGCGGTGATTCGGCGCGGGCCTGCCGCGGTCGATCCACTCTGCGAACTGCGAGGTGGCGATCAGGTAGGCCTGCCAGCTGTGCCGGGTCATCCGTTCGTCGAGCTCGGCGTTGCGCCGCGGTACCAGCGCCGAGCGGTAGGGGAACCCGATGTCCTTCTCGGGGCTGGTGCCGAGCCGGTGTTCCCCGTCGGTCCAGCCGCCGGCGGCGGTCCAGTTGGCCGCCACCGCCGTGCGTTCGACGACGACGACCTCCGGGGCATCGACACCCATGTTGCGCAGCTCGGCGGCCTTCGCCGCGACGGCGACGGCCTTGGGGCCGGCGCCGATCACGGCCAGGGTGGCGGTCATGGGGCTACCTCCTGCAGGGCGTGCAGCCACAGGGACTGCAGGATCTCGATGTCCGCGGCGGACAACACGTCGGGCAGCGCGCGCCACTGCGTGGCGAGCACCGGTGTACCGCCGTCGGCGAGGATCGCCGCCGATACGGTGAGTTCGTGCCGGACAGCGAGTTCCGGTTCGGGCACCAGCGCCGCCCGGGACAGCACGGCGCGATCGACCCCGGCGGTGCCGACGTCGACCCGGCCCAGATAGTTCAGCAGCAGCTGCGGGTCCGGGTGTGCGGACAACCGTGCTGCGGTCTCCGGGCGCAGGTACCGCAGCAGGCCGAAATCGATTCCGTGGCCAGGGATCTCGGCGGCGTCGCCGTCGGGTCCGACGCGCAGCGGATAGATCGCGCTGAGCAGTCCGACGGTCTCGCCGGTGTCCGCACCGCCGCCGACGGTGGCGTCGGCGCGGCCGTGGGTCTCCACGGCGAGCAACGGTGTCGGTGTGTCCTGGCCGCGGCGTCGGCGCCATGCGGTGACCGTTCGGGATGCCGCCGCGGCGAGCAGTCGCGGCATCGGGCCGGCGGCGAGCAGCCGTGCGGTCAGGGCCGGGTCGGCGGCGCACACGCTGATCGCGAGGTCACGGGCCCGGTCGGTGCCGGGCAGCACGCGGCGGGCGCCGAGGTCGGGATCGGCGCCGTCGAGCTGGCGGGTCCAGAAGTCGGCCGTGTCGAGTTCGGCGGCCCGCCGGTGCAGGCGCGCCGACCACTGGCGGTAGGAGGTGTGTTCGCGCGCGGGCGCGGGCTGCCGGCCCGCGGCCAGCGCATGCCATCCGGCGTCGAGTTCGCCGAGCACGATGCGCCATGACGCGGGGTCGAGTGCGAGGACGTGTGCGGTCAGCAGCAGTACCCCCGGGCCGTCCCCCGGTCGCAGCCACACCGCCGACCACAACCGGCCCGACTCCGGGTCGAGCGCGTCCACCGCGAGCGCGGTCTGCTCGGCCGCCGCGGCCGCCATGTCACCGGTGACGGTGACTTCGCCGACGACGTCAGTGACGGTCCAGTCCTTCTGCGGGACAAGCGTCATGGTGGCGCGGTCCAACCTGGTGCGCAGCACCTGGTGGCCGGCGGCGACGGTGTCGAGCAGGGTGCGCAGGGTGTCGGCGGTGACGCCGCCGGGCAGCGGGATCGACTCGGTCTGCGACAGCCGGCGCGGATCTCCGTGGCTGTAGAGCCAATGCACGTTCGGCAGCACCGGGATCGGTTCGCCGGAGGCCGCGCCGGGTGATCCGGCGTCCGATTGGGTGTCCGCCTCGGTGTCGATCGCCGCGGCGAGCTCACGCAGTGACCCGCACTCGAGCATCAGCCTGGCCCGCAACGGGATTCCGCGGCGGCGGGCGGCCTGCACCACCGACAGCGCCACGATGCTGTCCATCCCGAGGTCGAGTAGATCGGCGCCGATGTCGACGGTCGGCGTGCCGAGCAGTTCGGCGACGGCCTCGGCGAGCGCCTTCTCGGTCGGGGTCTCCGGCGCGACGGCGGGACCGGCTGCTCCGGCGTCGTCGCGCGCAGCCAGCGCCGCGTCGTCGATCTTGCCGTGCGCGGTCAGCGGCAGTGTGTCGAGCACGACGATGGAATGCGGCACCAGGTAGCGCGGCAGACGTTCGCCGAGCATGCGACGCAGATCGTTCACCGCGACCTCGGCTCCGCCGGTGGCGGCGTAGGCCACCAGACGCGGACCGCTGGGGTGCCTGCGCACCGCGACGTGGGCCGCGCGGACGGCCGGGTGAGTGTGCAGAACCGCCGCGACCTCCCCCGGTTCGACGCGGAATCCGCGGATCTTGACCTGGTCGTCGCTGCGGCCCAGGTACTGCAGGGCGCCGTCACGATCGCGGCGCACCACGTCGCCGGTGCGGTACATGCGCATGCCCGGCCGGAACGGGTCGGCCACGAACCGGCCGGACGTCTCCGCGGCGCGGCCCAGGTATCCGCGGGTGAGCTGGGCGCCGGCCAGATACAGCTCGCCGGTGACACCGTCGGGCACCGGACGGAGCCACGAGTCCAGGACGTAGTGCCGGGTGTGGCGGGTGGGCCGGCCGATCACCGGCTGGGTGTGGTCGGCGATGGCGGCGACGACGGCCTCGACCGTCGTCTCGGTCGGGCCGTAGCAGTTGTAGGCCGCCATCTGCGTACGCGCGCACTCGGTTTGGATCGACCGCCAGGTTCCGGGGCCGATCGCCTCGCCGCCCAGAGCCAGCACCGCCAGCGGTACGCGCGCGAGCAGCCCGAACGCCTGCAGCTGGGCGAACATCGACGGAGTGGTGTCGATCATGTCGATCCCGTGCCGGTCGATCGCCTCGACCAGCGCCTCGGCGTCGCGTTGCACGTCGTCGCCGATGATGTGCACCGTGTGGCCGTCGAGCAGCGCGGCCAGGGGCTGCCATGCCGCGTCGAACGTGAACGACCAGGCGTGCGCGATGCGCAGGGGCCGTCCGAGCCGGGCGGCGGCGGGCCGCAGCACCTGCCGGGCGTGGTCGTCCGCGTAGGCCGATACCGCGTCGTGGGTGCCGATCACGCCTTTGGGCAGGCCGGTGGTCCCCGAGGTGAACACCAGATAGGCGGCGTGACCCGCGGGCACGGTCACCGGTGTCCACTCTCCGCCGGGGGCATCGGCTGCGGCGAGGAACGCCTCGTCGACGACGACGGGCGCCGCGGTCTGGCGCAGGATCTCGGCGATGCGTTCACCGGCCATCGCCGGGTCCAGCGGCACGATCGTGCCGCCGGCCTTGAGCACCGCGAACATCGCGGTGACATAGTCCGGACCACGCGAAAGCCGGATCGCGACAGGAGTTTCCGCGCCCACGCCGTGGGAGGCGAGTACCGCGGCCAGCCGGTCGGCGGCGGCGTCGAGCTGTCGGTAGGTCAGCGTGCCGCCGTCCCAGCTGAGCGCGACCGCCTCCGGGGTGCGGCGGGCCGCGGCCGTGAATGCGGTGTGGACGCCCGCCGACACCGGCGCCGGGTCGGCGGCAGGCCAGCACGATAAGTCACGCAGGCTCTGCGATTCGGCTTCGGACAGGATGCTCAACTCACGAAGAGGCCTGTCCCACACCGTGATCAGGTGCTGCACGGTGCGCAACAGCCGATCGCCCACGCTGCGCGGTGAGATCATGCCCAGTGCGCCGTCGAGGGTCTCCACCAGCACGGTCAGCTGATCGTCTGCCATGTGGGCGGCGATCGTGACCGGGAAGTGCGAAAGGCTCTCCAGCGCTGCGGGGACGAAGGTCGCACCGTTGGCCTCGAAACGGTGGTCGCCGCCGACCAGACCGCCGGGCGGGAAGTTCTCGTAGACCAGCAGCGAGTCGAACAGCTCGCCCACTCCGGCGATCGCCCGCAGTTCGGCGTGCCCGAGGTAGCTGTGGTCGCGCAGCGCGGCCGCCGAACGCTGCAGGGCGGTGCACTGCGCGGCGACGGTTTGCGCCGGGTCCAGCCGGATGCGCAGCGGCACGGTGTTGATGAACAGGCCGATCATCGTCTCGACGCCCGCGAGTTCACTCGGGCGTCCGGACACCGTGACGCCGAAGGTGACGTCTCTGCGGTCGGTGAAGACCGACAGGATCGCCGCCCAGGCGATCTGCACGAGCGTGTTGACGGTGACGCCCCTGGACCTGGCTGCCTCGGTCAGCTGGGCGGTGGCGGCCGCGTCGAGTCTCACCTCGGTGCGGCGCGGCAGCCCGGGTGTGGGTTCGACGGCGGTGAGCGCCGGGGTGAGCAGCGTCGGACCGTCCAGGCCGGCGAGGTGCTGGGCCCACAGCGCCCGGCTGCCCTCCTGGTCGCGTCCGCCCAGCCAGCCGATGTAGTCGCGGTAGGGCCGTGGGGGCGCGGCCAGCGCGGCGGCGTCGCCCCCCGCCCGGTAGAGGGCTACCAGTTCGCCGACGAACAGCGGTAGCGACCAGCCGTCGATCACGATGTGGTGCGCCACGATCACCAGACGCCACTGCGGACCGGTCTTTTCGATCAGGACGAAGCGGATGACGGGACCGTGCTCGAGGTCGAAGGGGCGCCGCCGCTCCCGGTCCTCGATCCGGGCGGCCTCCTCATCGGTCCGCGCGCGGTGATATTCCCACGGCACCTCCACCCGGGTGGGGACCACTTGCACCGGGCGTGGCAGGTCGCCGCGGAAGAAGCTGGCCCGCAGGTTGGGGTGGCGGGCCAGCATCGCCGCCGCGCACTCCCGAAGCAGCGCAACGTCGAGCGCCCCGGTCACATCGGCGGCCATGGCGATCACATACGGATCGCCGTCGATGTGGTCGGCGCCGCTGAGCACCGTCATCGAGTAGAGCCCCTGTTGAAGCGGGCTCAGCGCCATCACATCCTCGATGGTCTGGGTCACGGGGCATCGTCTCGCGTCGCGCCCCAGGAGGCCGTCAGCGCCGCCAGTTCGTCGGCGGACAACCCTGAGGTGCTCATGGGTGCGTGGCTGGTGTCGGACGACGAACCGCCATCGGATTCGCCCGCCGCGTCGGTGGCGCGGTCGACTGCGGCGGCCAGCTCGTGCAGCGTCGGGTGTTCGAACACCATCCGGGCGGTCAGCTTGAGGCCCGTGTCGCGGGCGCGCGCCGCCAGCTGCACGGCGAGGATGCTGTCGCCGCCGAGGGTGAAGAAGTCGTCGTGACGGTCGGACACCGTGACGTCGAGGACCTCGCCCAGCAGGGTGGCCAGGACCCGTTCGGTGTCGGTGGCGGGCGGTTCGGCCGTGTCCGCGCCGGCCTGCCGCAGCGTGGGCGTGGCCGAGCGCTCGCCCGACCCCACCAGCTCCAGTACGCCGTGCGTCGTCCACCGCGCCCGGTCGCCGGTCCGGTGCAGCCGCGCACCGGGCCGCGCAGCGAAGGGGTGCGCCACGAACCGGGTGGCCGTCAGTCCGGCGCCGTTCCAGTGCGCTGCAGCCAGCGGGCCGCCGCCGGTGTAGAGGTCGCCGACGACGCCGACGGGCGCCGGCGCGAGGGTCTCGTCGAGCACGTACACGCTGCCCTCGCTCCACTGGCCGACGATGCGCTGCCGCTCACCGGGTGCACCGATCTCGAGTTCGCGCAGCGTCACGTCGGGCTGCTCGGCGAACGCCTCGACCACCCGTCCCAGCCAGCCGACGAACCGCTCGGCGGTGTCGCGGGAGTACAGCTCGGGCCGGTAGATCACATGACCTCGATAGCCGCCGCCCGATCCGTCCTCGGCGGCGAAGAAGTTCAGCGACAGATCGGCGTGCGCGGCGTCGAACGTCGGCTCGAGCACCGTGACGGTGGTGTCGCCGCCGGGACCGTGCTCGATGGCCCGGTTCTCCGGAAGTTGTTCGCGCACATGGACGACGACGCTGAACAGCGGATTGCGCGACAGCGATCGCACCGGGCTGACCGCGTCGACCACCTGGTCGAAGGGCAGATCCTGGTTGGCGTACGCGGCGAGCGACATCTCGCGGGCGCGGCGGCACACCTCCCGCAGCGTGGGGTTGCCGTGCAAGTCGTTGCGCAGCACCAGGATGTTGATGAAGAACCCGACCAGCTGGTCGAGCTCCGGCTCCGAACGGCCCGCCACCGGCGTGCCGAGCGGGATGTCCTGCCCGGCACCGGCTTTGTGCAGCACCACGGCGACGGCGGCCTGCAGCAGCATGAACTCGGTGACGCCGAGTTCGCGGCACAGCACCGACAGTTTGTCGCGGACGGCTCCGTCGATGTGGAACTCGACGGCATCGGCGCGGCCGCTGGGAACCGGCGGCCGGTCGAAATCGGGCCGCAGGCCGGTTTCCTCCGGGATGCCGGCCAGCTGTTCGGTCCAGTACTCGCGCTGCGGGCCGGCCACGCCGCCGTCCTCGGCCAGCAGCGCGGTCTGCCAGGCGCCGAAGTCGGCGTACTGGACGGGCAGCGGCGCCCATGCGGGCGGTTCGCCCGCGGTGCGGCCCCGGTAGGCGATCAGCAGATCGGTGAACAACACCGTCGCCGACCAGTGGTCTCCGGCGATGTGGTGCATCACCAGCGAGAGCACGTGTTCGTCCCGCCCGACGCTCAGGATGGCGGCCCTGATCGGCCGGTCGGTCTCCAGGTCGAAGACGTGACCGCGTTCGCGGTCGAGTTCGGTGCGCAGCCAGTCCTCCCCCACACCGGCGGCGCGGCGCACGTCCACCGGTTCCGGGTCCTGGACGATCTGGTAGGGCACGCCGTCGATCTCGCGGTAGACGGTGCGCAGGATCTCGTGCCGGTCGATCACGTCGCCGATCGCCGCGGCCAGCGCGTCGACGTCACAGGGACCGCGCAACCGCGCCGCGAACGGGATGTTGTTGACCACGCTCGGTCCGTCGACCCGATAGGCGAACCACGACCGCAGCTGCGCAGACGACAGCGGCGCGGGCCCCTCGAGGTGCAGCGGGATCAGCCGGGGCCGCGCGGGTCCCCCGGCTCCGCCGCGCAGCGCCTCGATGTGCTCGGCGATGCGCGCCACGGTGGCGAGCTCGAAGACCTCCTGCACACCGATGTCCACCCCACACGTGGCCCGCACGGCGGCAACGAGTTTGGTGGCCAGCAGCGAGTGGCCGCCGAGGTCGAAGAACGAATCGTCGGCGCCGATGCGGTCGCGACCGAGCAGCTCACCGAACAGGCCTGCGACCTCGCGTTCGGTGTCGGTTCCGGGTTCGCGGAAATCGATCACCGAGGCGATCTCCGGCTCGGGCAGCGCGGTGCGGTTGATCTTGCCGTGGGTGGTGATCGGGATCTCGTCGATGACGACGTAGGCGGCGGGCACCATGTATTCGGGCAGCGCCGCGGCGACCCGGGACCGGATGCGGTCGACGGCCACCGAATCGCGGTCCTCGCCGCTCACCGGGGTCAGGTATCCCACCAGGCTCTTGCCCAGGTTGGGCAGATCGCTGACCACCACGACGGCCTGGCCGACGCTGGGGTCGACGGAGATCGCCGCGGCCACGTCACCCAGTTCGATGCGGAAACCACGGATCTTGACCTGTTCGTCGGCGCGTCCGACGAACTCGATGTCGCCGTCGGCGTTGCGCCGGGCCAGATCGCCGGACCGGTACAGCCGGGCTCCGGGGGTGAAGGGATCGGCGACGAAGCGCTCGGCGGTCAGGCCGGGCCTGCGGTGGTAGCCGTGCGCGACGTGCCCTCCGCCGATGTAGATCTCGCCGATCACGCCGACCGGAACCGGTTGCAGCGCATCGTCGAGAAGGTGCAGCTGGGTGTTGATCTTGGGGCGGCCGATCGGCACGATCCGGCTGCCCTGCTTGCCCTCCACCTTGTAGCGGCTGGCGTTGATCATCGTCTCGGTGGGCCCGTAGAAATTGTGCAGCAGCGCGTCGAAGGTGGCGTGGAACTTGTCGGCCACCTCGCCGGGCAGCGGTTCACCGCCGATCGGCACCCGCTGCAGCGTGCGCCACTGGTTGACGCCCGGCAGCGACAGGAACAACCCCAGCAGCGAGGGCACGAAGTGCATCGCCGTGATGCCCTCTTCGTGCAGCAGGTTGGTCAGGTAGCCGATATCGTTCAGACCGCCGGGCCGATGCACGACGAGCCGGGCTCCACAGGCGAGCGTGCCGAACACCTCGGCGATGGACACGTCGAAGCTCGGCGAGGCCACCTGCAGCAGGCGGTCGGTCTCGTCGACCTGGTAGTCGTCCTTGAACCAGACGAAGTACTCGCAGATGGGCCGATGCGGGACCGGGACGCCCTTGGGCAGACCGGTGGTGCCCGACGTGTAGATCAGATACGCGGTGTTCTCCGGGTTCAGCGGACGCACCCGGTCGGCATCGGTGGGGTCGTCGGTGCGCTCGCCGTCTAGGTCGGTGAAGGGTTCGCGGACAACGAATTTCGCGTCGCAATCGCCCAGGATGAAGGACAGCCGGTCCTCCGGATAGGTCGGATCGATCGGCAGGTAGACCGCCCCGGCCTTGACCACGCCGAGCGCCGTGACCACCAGTTCGGGCGATTTGTCCAGCAGCACCGCGACGCGGTCCTCGGGGCCGATTCCCTGCCCGATCAGTCGGTGGGCGATCCGGTTGGCGGCCTCGTTGAGCTCCCGGTAGGTGTAGTGCCTGCCCTCGTAGACCATCGCCACGTTGTCCGGCGATCTGCGCACCTGGGCGGCGATCAGATCGGGCAGCGTGGTCGCCGGCGTCTCGAACCGTTCGCCCGAGGCGACGTCGTGCAGCCAGGTCATGTCGGCGGCGTCCATCACGTTCAGCCGGGACAGCGCCGTGTCGGGGTGGCTCAGCGCATCGTCGAGCAGCACGACGAAATGGTCGAGCATCTGCTGGGCCAGCGCGGGTTCGATGATCTCGACGAGGTGCTCGACCTCGACGAGAGCCCCGCCGCCCGACTCGGTGTCGAACTCGACCATGATGCCCAGTGGCAGTTGGGTGAGGTGGCTGCGCAGGTCGGCGCGTTCGCACTGCACCCCGGGCGGGGTGAACCCGAAACGGTCGGGCCCGCGGAATCCGAAGCTGACCCGGGTCATCCGCTCGGCGCCGTGCCTGCGGTCCGGATTGAGTTCTCGGACCACCACATCGAGGTTGATGCCCTGGTGGGCGAATGCGCCCAGGGCGGTGTCGCGAGTCTGGGTGAGCATGTCGCGGAACGACATCGACGCCTGCGGGCGCAGCCGCATCGCCACGGTGTTCCCGTAGTACCCGATGCGGTCCTCGGTGCCGACTCCGCGGTTGAGCACCGGGGTCACGACCAGGAAGTCGTCGGTGTGGGTGTAGCGGTGGATCAGCGTGCCGAACACCGCCAGTAGCACCGCGTACGGGGTGGCGCCGGCGTCGCGCGCGACGTCGGCGACCCGCCGGGCGGTCTCGGCCGACAGGCACGTCGAGGTGCGCGCCGAGCGCCAGCTGGTGGGCACCGCCGACCCGGTCGGGCCGGGCAGCTCCAGCGGCTCGGGCGGGTCGGCCATGATCGAGCGCCAGTAGGCGAGGTCCTCGTCGGCGGTGCGGGGGCTCGCGGGCAGGTGGGCGTCGAGTTCGTCGCCGAGGTCCGCGCCGGTGTAGGCGCGGGTGAGTTCGGCGAAGAAGATCTCCCAGGAGCCGTCGTCCCATGCGATGTGGTGGGCGACCAGCAGCATGACGAACTCGCGGGCGCCGGTGCGCACCAGGGTGATCCGCAATGGCGCATCGGTCGACAGGTCGAACGGCGCGGCGAACTCGCGCTGGGCGAGCACCTCGAGCCGCAGCCGCTGCGCCTGACCCGACGGGTCGGCGAGTTCGGTGAGATCGTGTTCGGCCCAGTGCGGCCGCAGATCGGGATGCACGGTGGGTACCGGCAGCCCGTTCGCGTCGGCGGCGTAGGTGGTTCTGAGCACCGGGTGTCGCCGGGCGACGGCGTCCAGGGCCGCGTGCAGTGTGGCCGGGTCGACGTCACCGGTGATCCGGTAGGACAGGCAGACGTTGAGCAGCGCGCCGGAGGGATCGGCGGCCTGGACGAACCACATCCGCAGCTGGCCGTCGGACAGTCCGTCGACGGCCGGCTGCGGCGGGTCGGCGAGCGCCGTGCCGCCGGATGCCAGGCCTCGTTCGGACAGTTTGCGGCGCAACAGTTCCAGGCGTGCGTCGGTGGTGTCAGTCACTCGGGGGTGTCACTTTCTTGGCTGAGCTCGGCGACCAGTTCGGCGCCGGTGATGCCGCCCAGCAGGGTGGCCAACGGCACCGTCCGGCCGAGGACGCTTCGGAATCGCTTGCGGAGGTCGAGGGCGAGCAGTGAGTCGACGCCGAGATCGAACAGCGAGGCGTCGAGATCGATGGCGTCCCGGTCGGAGATGCTGAGTACCGCGGCGAGTCCGGCGCGTACGGCGCCCTCGGCGTCGGCCGGCGCTTCGGACCGGGTCGACGGCGCTTGCCGCGCGGGCGACGGGTCGTCGGCGCCGAAGAACATCCGCAGCCGGTGCGGGTCGGCCGACAGCACCAGCGGATCGGCGGGATGGTCGGCCAGACCCGCCTCGACGGCGGCCTCGGGCGCCATCGGCCGCAGACCGGAGCGTTCGATGCGGGCGGTCTCGGTCGCGTCGACGATGCCGGCGCCGTCGGAGGCCTGCCACAGACCCCAGCGCACCGACACACACCGCGTGCCCTCGGCGCGCAACCGGACGGCCATTACGTCGAGCATGCGGTTGGCCGCAGAGTATGCAGCGTGCCCGTGACCGCCCCACAGTCCGGACACCGAGGAGCACAGCATGATTCGTGCATCCGATCGCCGCGGCCACAGCTCGGCCATCCGGGACAGGCCGACGACCTTGGCGGCGAGGGTGGTCGCGGTCGCCGTCGCGTCGAGGCGGTCACCGGTCGCGAACGTCGCCGCCCCGGCGGTGTGGATCAGCAGCGAAGCACCGGACCCGCCGAACTCGCGGGCCGCCGTGGCGAGGCGTTCACCGTCGGTGATGTCGCAGGGCACCGAGATGATCTCGGCGCCATGCGGTTCGGCCAGCGCCGCCAGCACGGACCGGTCCACACCGCGCCGGCTCAGCAACACGATGCGCCGGGCGCCCCGCTCGGCCAGCCGGCGCGCGTAGTGCATCCCGATCGCGCCTGCGGCACCGGTGATCACCACATCGTCGAGGAGGTCGGTGTGGGGCGGCCAGGCCGGCGGGGGTGGCACATCGACCAGTCCGCGCCGGTATCGCGTCACACCCGAAACGGTTGTCCGCAACGCCATTTCGCCGCTACCGGACAGGAGCGCGTCGATGACCGCCTGCGCGGCGACGCCGCCGGTGGGGATGTCGAGGTGGTGGAAACCCCGGTCGGGGTTCTCCAGTCCCAGGCTGCGGTGCATCGCGGCCAACGCGGCCGCAGGCAGATCGACCACGTCGTCGGGCAGCACCTGTTCGCCGGCGGTGGTGACCAGCCAGACATCGCGGCACCGGGATCCGGGCACCGTGGGATAACGCAATGCGCCCGCGTCGACGAGGGCCGTCAGCGCGGCGACCGCCGAATCGGGGTCGGTGCGGTCGAGTGCGGGTGCGACGACGACGGCCACCTCGGCGCCCTCCGGCGCGGCGAGTGTCGCCCCGGGATGACGCTCGGCCGCCGCACGCAGGGCCTCCCCCGTCGGGCCGGCGCCGAGGTCGAGTACAGCCACGGGCACGGGGGCGACTCTCGGCGGCACCTCTGATGCGGGCACCGGCGACCAGGTTTCGTGCGCGATCGTCAGGGTCGCCACCTCGGGCAGCGGTTCGGGCACCGCCCACATCGGTGTGGCCCGCATGGGCGCGTAGGGGAATCCGCGCAGCGCGCGGCCCGCGTCGCCGGCGGCTGATCGCCAGTCGTGTCGGGTGTCGGACACCGCAGCGGCGACCAGGTTCGCCGACAGCGTCTCGACGACCGGGGTGTCCCGCCGTCCCGAGCCGACGAGGACGGCCGGGGTGTCGCCGAGCAGGTCCCCCATCGCGAACAGCAGCGCCGGGTGTGCGGACAGTTCGACGAACGTCCTCGCCCCGCAGCGGACCGCGGATTCCACAGCGCGGTCGAACCGCACCATGTCGCGCAGGTTGGCCCACCAGTAGTCGCCGAATCCCGTCCCCGCCGGCACCAGGTCACCGGTGGTACCGCCGATGAACTGGACCGCGGCGTCGGTGAACGTCGACTCCGGCAGCCGGCGCAGCAGCTCGTCGCGCAGCGGCTCGAGGATGCTGGTGTGGACCGGGAAGCCGACGGTGATCTCGCGGGCGAAGCGACCCTGTTCGCGGACGGATGCGACGGCGGCCGCGACGGCGGGCCGGTCCCCCGAGACCGCGACCGACGTGGCGGAGTTGACGACGGCGAGTTCGAGCCAGCCGGACGTCGCGGCGATCACGTTTCGCGCCTCGTCGGCGCTCACGCCGAGGACGGCGACCGCATGGTGGCCGGGCAGCCGTTCGACCACGCTCGCACGGGCGATCACCACCGCGACCGCCTGGGCCAGCGTGATCGCCCCGGCGATGTAGGCCGCACCGATCTCGCCGAGGCTGTGCCCGACCGTCAGATCGGGCAGCACGCCGTGGGAGCGCCACACCCGGGCCAGCGCGACCGCGTGGGTGAACTGGGCACCTTCGATCTCGGTTTCGGTGAAGGTCCCGTCCGGCCCGGTCAGGTAGGGCACCGGCGACGGCGCATCCGCCGCGGTGAACGCCGCGGCGCAAGCGTCGGCCTCGGCCCGGTACTCGGGCAGTTCGGCGTAGGCTTCAGCGCCCATACCCGGCCACTGGGCGCCCTGGCCGGGGACGACGAAAGCGATCCGCGCGGTGGTTCCGTCGGCACCGGAGGCGACCAGCGGGTGTTCGACACCGTCGGCCACGGCGCGCAGTCCGTCGGCCAGTTCATCGCGGGTCCGGGCGCGAATCACCGCGCGGTGCCGTCGGATCCGGCGGGTGGTCACCAACCGGGCCGCGACCGCATCGACCGTCACCGAGGGCTCGCGGTCCAGATAGCGCAGCACCGCGGCGGCATCGGCGCGCATCAGATCGTCACCGTGCGCACTCAACACCACCGGGGTCCGACCGTCGGGCAGCTGGGCGATCACGTCGCTTCCCGCGTGTGGTCCGGCACCGCGACCACGACATGGGTGTTGGTACCGCTCATCCCGAACGCCGAGACCGCCGCCACCCGCTCGCCGTTGCGGGACGGCCACGGTCTCATCTTGTCCGCGAGACGGAGTCCAGTTGTGTCCCAGTCGATTTCGCGGCTCGGCTCGTCGGCGTGCAGCGTGGGCGGGATGGTGGTGCGGTCGGCGGAGATGAGCACCTTCGCCAGGCCGAGTGCCCCGGCGGCGGCCTGGGTGTGGCCGATGTTGGATTTCACCGAGCCGAGCAGTGGTCCGCGTCCGGGCGCGGTATCGCCGTAGGTGGCGGCCAGCGAGTGCAATTCGGTGCGGTCACCGAGATGGGTTCCGGTGCCGTGTCCTTCGACCATGCCCACGTCCTCGGCGGACACGCCGGCCTGCGTCATCGCCCGCGCGAACAGCCGCGTCTGCGCGCTGCCGCTGGGGGCGGTCAGTCCGACGGTGCGGCCGTCGGAGTTGACACAACTCGCCCGCACCTCCCCAAGGATCGACCGCCGCTGCTGCACCGCCGCCGAGCGGCGCTGCAGCACGAACATTCCGGCACCCTCGGCCCACACGGTGCCACTGGCGTGTGCACTGTAGGGCCTGCAGTGACCGTCGTCGGACAACGCATGCTGCTTGGAGAATTCGACGAAGTATCCGGGCGAACCCATCACGCACACCCCGCCGGTCAGTGCGACGTCGCAGTCACCGGAGCGCAACGCCTGCACGGCCAGGTGCACCGCTGACAGCGCCGACGAGCACGAGGTGTCGACGGTGACGGCCGGCCCGGCCAGATCGAGCGTGTAGGCGATCCGTCCGGAGATCACGCCCAGCGACGTCCCGGTGATGAGGTGCCCACTGTGGTGCGAGAACTCGGTGAGTGCGGGCCCGTACTCCAGCGCCGAAGCCCCGATGTAGCAGCCGACGTCATGACCCGCGAGATCGTCGGGGTTGATGCCGGCGTCCTCGAGGGCGCGCCACACAAGCCGCAGCGCCACGCGCTGCTGCGGATCCATGGCGACCGCTTCCCGCGGTGAGATCCCGAAGAACTCGGGATCGAACGCCGATGCACCGACGAGGAATCCGCCGAGGTCGTGAATCGGCTTGAAGCCGTCGCGGCGGGATCCGGCGAACAGGTCGCGCAGCGGCCAGCCGCGGTCGGTGGGGAACGGACCCAGCGCTTCGCGCTGCTCGGACAGCAGCGTCCAGTAGTCGTCACAGGTTTCGATCCCACCGGGGGCCTCGACCGCCATGCCGACGATGGCGACCGGGTCTGATTCTTCGGTCCCGGTCATCCGTCACTCAGCAGCTCGACGACCGCGTCCAGGTGCTCGTTGAGGTAGAAGTGGCCGCCGTCGAACGTCGTCAGCGCGAATCTCCCCGAGGTGTGTGACGCCCAACGGTCCGACCACTCCCGGCTGATCCGGTGATCGCGATCGCCGCGCAGCGCGTGGATGTCGGCGGCGATCCGGTCGTCGGCGGCGCACGCGTATCCGCTCAGTGCGCGGTAGTCGGCCTGCACAGCCATCACCAGCAGCTCCACGAAGTCCTCGTCCTCCAGCAGGCGCGGGTCGGTCCCGCCGAGGTCGACCATGTCGGCGAGCACGTCGCGGTCGGAAGTGGGCAGCGGCGGCGCTTCGGCGACCGTCGAGGGCGCCTGCCCGGCCGAGGCCCACAGGGTGCGTACCGGGACGCCGTGGCGTTCGGCCACGCGCGCGAACTCGAACGCGACCACCGCGCCCATGCAGTGTCCGAAGAGGTTCAACGGCGCGACCCGATCCCACGGGCCCGCCTCGAACAACTGGGTTGCGAGGTCGGCGATGCTGGTGGCGGCGGGATGGCGCAACCGATCGGCACGCTGTGGATACTGCACGATGAACGTGTCGGCACCCTTGTCCGACAACGCTTTCGCCAATGTCCGATACGCTGCGGCAGCGCCCCCGGCATGCGGGAACACCACCGTCGTCGCCGCACCGGTGCCACCGAAACGCTTGACCCAGGGAGCGAATTCCAGCTGCGGTGCCGTCATCGCATCTGCGCAGAGGTCGAACCGAGCCCCGTACCAAGAGCGGTGGCCACGTCGTCGGACTTCATGTCGACGACCTCCAGATAGAGTTCGGCCACCGCGTTCAGGCGGTCACCGCCCGCCTCGTGGCCGACCAGCCGGCGGGCGAGAGCGGCGACGGTGCGCGCGGCGAAGATGTCGGTGACCATCACCCCCGGCGAGTCGAGCCAGTCGCGGATCCGGGCCACCGTCTGCGTCGCGAGCACCGAATCGCCGCCGAGTTCGAAGAAGTCGTCGTCGAGGCCGATCCCGTCGCGGTTGAGCACTGTCGCGACGATGTCGACCAGCGCCCGCTCCAGAGCCGTCGAGGGCGCCCGATGGGTGGGCGCCGGGCGGTCGGCGCGCTCGGCGAGGCTCTTGCCGAGCAGTGCGGCCACCGCCCTGCGGTCGATCTTGCCGCCGACGGTGAACGGGATGTTCTCCACGAGTGCGATGTGACTCGGAACCATGTGCGGCGGAACGAGTTCGCCCATCGCTGCGGTGAGGTCGCCGACCGTCAGCCGCGGATCCGCCGCGCGCACGATCGCGGTCAGCTGCTCGCCACGCCGGTCCCCGGGTGCGGCGAGAACGGCGGCGACGGCGGCATCCACCCCGGCGATCCGCCGCAGCGCCGCCTCGACCTCGCCGAGCTCGATCCGGTATCCGCTGACCTTGACGCGGTGGTCGGCGCGGCCGACGAAGTCCAGCTGACCGTCGGGCAGGTAGCGGACCAGATCCCCGGTGCGGTACCACGTCCGTCCGGCGTGCGAGACGAAGCGTTCGGCGGTCAGATCGGGCCGACCGCGGTATCCGCGGGCGATACCGCCCGACACCCACAACTCCCCGGGCACCCAGTCCGGGCAGTCCGATCCGTCGGCCGCGACCACGCGGCAGGCGTTGTTGGGCAGCGGGCGGCCGAACGGGACGGCCGACCATTCCGGCGGCAGGTCCGTCGGCTCGCAGATCGTGTTGTGGGTGGCGGTCTCGGTCGCGCCGCCCAGGCCGGCGAACCGGACATTCGGCGCGGCCGAGCGCAATGCGCGCACCATCTCGGTGCGCACCCAGTCGCCGCCGGTGGGCACCACCCGGACCGACGGCAGTGCGTCGCCGACCTCGAGCAGCATCTCGAGCCAACCCGGCATGAAGTGCAGCACGCTGACCCGGTGGTCGTTGATCATCCGGGCCCAGCTGTCGGGGTCGCGGCGCTGCGCCTCGTCGACGACCACCAGCGACCCACCGGCCCGCAGCATCCCGAACACGTCGAGCACCGACAGGTCGCCTTCGAGGGTGGACAGCGCCAAGCAGCGGTCGGCGGGTCCGATCGCGAAGTGATCGTTGATGAACTCGACGGTGTTCATCGCGGCCTCGTGCGTGACCTCGACACCCTTGGGTTCGCCGGTGGACCCGGAGGTGAACAGCACGTACGCGACCTGATCGGGCGAGATCGCCGCCGGCGTGACGTCCTGGACCCGCGCCCCCACGCGCAGCGCCTCCTTGATCGTCAGCGCGCACAGGCTCTCCGGGATCTCGCCGTCGCCGCAGACCAGGGCCATCCGGGCCTCGGCGCTGCGCAGGATGCTCACGGCACGATCGGCGGGCTGATCCGCGCCGAGCGGCACGTACACCCCGCCCGCGGCGTGGACGGCCAGCAATGCGATGACCTGCTCGGCACACTTGGGGCCCAGCACCGCGACGGTGTCACCCGGTTTGATGCCGGCGACGGTCAGCGCCCCGGCGACCGACAGCACCTGCTCCCGCAACTCGGCGTAACTGAGGTTGCCCGACGAACTGATGACGGCAGGTGCGTCCGGAGTCGTTGCGGCGCTGCGGAAGAAGCCGTCGTGCAGCGCCTCGCCGCTGCGTTCTGCGGTGCTGTCGAGGGCGCGGCGCACGGCCAGCTGCGCCTCGGGCACAGCGCTCGGATCCTGCGCATCCCAGGCGGCGTCGTCGGTGGCCAGGCGGTCCAGCTCGGCGAGCTGGTAGGCGAACATCGCGTCGATGACGCCGGGCCGGAAGGCCTCCTCGCGAACGTCCCAGTTGACGAGCAGTCCGCCGGCGAACGGTGTCACCTGCGCGTCGAGCAGCACCTGCGGCCCCTGGGAGATGTGCCAGACGGGTGTGCCGAATTGATCGGTGACATCGCCGGCGAACAGATCGCCCAGGCCCAGCGCGCTGGTGAAGACGAACGGCGCCAGCGTCGGGGTGCCGTGATGGCGGCTCAGGTCGCGCAGCACGGACAGGCCGGAGTAGGTGGCGTGGCTGGCGGAGGTGTGTAGCGCGTCCTGCACGACGCGGGCCCGCTGGGCGGGGGTGTGCGCATGGGTGAAGTCGACGTCGAGCATCACCGAGGAGGTGAAGTCACCGACCAGTTTGTCGACGTCGGGGTGGTAGGGCTCGCGGCCGAACATCGGCAGGTTGAGCAGGAAGTGCCTGCTGGTCGACCAGCGGGCCAGGGTGCCCGCATAGGACGCGGCGAACGCCATCGCCGGCGTGATCCCGCGCTTGCGGGCCGCGGCGTAGAGCCCGTCGCGGGTCTGCGCGTCGAGGAACTGCCAGCGGCGGGTGCCGCGGTGCGGGTTGCGCTGCTCCGCGCGGGGCACCAGCGGCAGTGCGGGCGGTTCTGGCAGGGACGGGATGCGTTCGGTCCACCAGGCCCGGTCGGCGTCGGCGGCCGCAGGCGGGGTGGCGGTGAACGCGCTGCGGTACTCCCGATAGCTGTAGTCCAGGCCGGGAAGCTGCGCACCGCGGTAGAACGCCGCGAGGTCGGCCATGAAGTTGCGGTAGCTGACGGCGTCGGCGGCCTGCATGTCGAGATCGACGTGCAACCGGGTGCGCCCGTCGGGCAGCAGGGTCAGCGCCAGCTCGAGGACCTCCCCCTCGAGCAGCTGATGGGACTTGGTCTGGCGGATCTCCTCGAGCCGCTCCTCGGCGGCCGCGGAGTCCAGATCGCGCAGATCGGTCACCTTGACCGGCAGCGGCCGGTCGCCGATGCGCTGCAAACCGTCGCCGAGGATCTCGACGCGAAGCATCGGGTGGCGTGCGGCGAGCTGTGCGGCCGCAGCGCCCAGCCGGTCGGGATCGACGCCGAAGCCGTCGAACTCGACGTACAGGTGGGCGGCCACGCCGCCGAGTTCGGTCAGCTCGTTGCGCCCCACCCAGAGGGCGTGCTGGATCGGCGCCAACGGGAACGGCGCGTCGGGGTCACCGGTATCGGGCGCGGGAGCGTCGGAGCCGCCGGCCGGAGCGGGTGCGTGCTCGCCGACCAGCTGGGTCCAGTACGCGACGGTCGGATTGGCCGCCATGGCTGCGAAGCCCACGTCGATACCCTGTTTTCGCCACCGCCCCGACAGCGACATCATGCGGATGGAATCCAGCCCGGAGGCGATGAGATCGGCGTCCGGGTCGAGCTCGGACGCGTCAATGCCGAGAAGTTCGGCGACCTCGGCGCGCACCGTCGCCGAACTCGTCGCAACGCCGTCCGCCTGGCTTTTCACCCGTCCTCCAACTCAGTATAGGCTGCCCTAACTTCGTGGAGGCTACCCTATATTCAAGGGACCGAACACTCCTACCAGAGGGGCCTTTCCACGCGATGAGCAGTGGTTTCCAGCACATCGAGGACGATCTCAGCAGCGATCTACGGAAGGGTTTCGTGCCCTTTCCGGCCGACCGGGCCGAGGAGTACCGGCGAGCGGGCTACTGGACCGGACGCCCCCTGGATTCGATCCTCACCGAGGCGGTGCGACAGCGCCCCGAGCACCCGGCGGTCGTCGACCGGGACGGCGCGCTGTCCTTCGCCGAGTTGAGCGCCCGCGCCGACGGGGTGGCCGCGGCGCTGGCCGCCCGCGGTATCGCGCCCGGCGATCGGGTGCTGCTTCAGCTGCCCAATTCGATCCGGTTCGCCGTCGCGTTCTTCGGGCTGCTGCGCGCCGGGGTGGTACCGGTGATGTGCCTGCCCGGACACCGCGCCGCCGAACTCGGTCACTTCGCCGACGTCAGTGGCGCCGTGGGCCTGATCATCCCGGACCGGGCGGGCGGCTTCGACTACCGGGAGATGGCCGCGCAGCTGATGGCCGACCGCCCCGCGCTGCGGCATGTCCTCGTCGACGGCGATCCGGGGCCGTACGCGTCGTGGGCCGAGGTGGCCGACGCCGACGGGCCCGCGCCGGACCTGGGGCCGGTCGACACCTCGGCGCCCGCGGTGCTGCTGGTCTCGGGCGGCACGACGGGGCTGCCCAAGCTGATCGCCCGCACCCACGACGACTACGTCTATACCGCCCTAGCGAGCGCCCAGACCTGCCTGTTCACCCCGGACGACGTCTACCTGGTCGCGCTGCCCGCCGGCCACAACTTCCCGCTCGCCTGCCCCGGAATGCTCGGCGCGATGACGGTCGCCGCCACCACGGTGCTCACCGCCGATCCGAGCCCCGAGGCGGCGTTCGCGCTGATCGAGAAGCACCGGGTGACGGTGACGGGTCTGGTCAACGCCCTGGGCAAGCTGTGGGCCCAGGCATGCGAGTGGGAGCCGGTGCTGCCCACCTCGCTGCGTCTGGTGCAGGTCGGCGGATCACGGATGAGCCCCGAGGAGGCTCAGTTCATCCTCGACCGGCTGACGCCGGGGCTGTCGCAGATCTTCGGGATGGCCGAGGGGATGCTGAACTTCACCCGGCCCGGCGATCCGGTGGACGTGGTGGTCCACACCCAGGGCAGGCCGATGTCACCACACGACGAGATGCGGGTGGTCGATGACGAGGGCGTCGACGTGGCGCCGGGCGAAGAAGGCGAACTGCTGGTCCGCGGTCCGTACACGCTCAACGGGTACTACCGGGACGACGAGGCCAACGCGCGCTCGTTCAGCCCCGACGGCTTCTACCGCACCGGCGACCGGGTGCGGATCTTCGCCGAGGGCCCGCTGGCCGGCAACGTCGAGGTGACCGGCCGGATCAAGGACGTCATCCACCGTGGCGGCGAGACCGTGTCCGCGACCGACCTGGAAGACCACCTGCTCACCCATCCCGCGATCTACTCTGCGGCCGCTGTCGCGCTGCCCGATGAGTACCTCGGTGAAAAGATCTGCGCGGCAGTCGTTTTCCGTGGCAAGCAACTGACGCTCGCCGAGGTCAACGGATTCCTCGACGAGCGCGGCGCCTCCACGCACGCGCGTCCGGACGTGCTGGTGCCGATGCCGTCCCTGCCCACCACCGCGGTCGGGAAGGTGGACAAGAAGAAGATCGTGGCCGCGTTGACGTCCTAGGACCGGCCAGTGGACCGTGCGCCCTTGTCGGTGGCCGCCGCGATCGGACGCCGCATGGTCGCCGACGCCCTCGGCGATGACCGTTCGATGGTGGCGCTGCGCCGCCTCTACGCCCGCCCGGTCACCGGGACGCTGGTGGCGATGGACTCGCGGGCGCGCCGCTTCCCCAAAGGCGTGGCCGCGTTCATCGCCGCCCGCGATCAGACCTGCCGCACGCCCTACTGCGACGCCCCGATCCGGCACACCGACCACGCCCACCCCCACCACCGCGGCGGGGCGACCAGCGCCGTCAACGGGTTGGGGATGTGCGAACGCTGCAACTACACCAAAGAGACACCGGGATGGCAGGTCGCCACCTCCGGCGGCGAACACGATTGCCACACCGCCACATTCACCACACCCACCGCAACCCCGTACCACTCCACCGCACCGCCGGCCCCCGGCGCCACACCCATCACCGTCAACCGGGTCGAAACCCAGATCGCGTTCTACCTCGAGGGCGTGCACGCCGCCTAGTTTCACCGCGCCGAGCGACCTGCGCGCTTCACCAACCGCCGACCCAGCCGTCGAAGATGGCATCCGGTTCGTCGGCGGGGTTCTGCGACCGTCCGACCAGGAAGTCGAAATCGCAGCCCTGGTCGGCCTGAAGCACCCGCCCGACGTACATGGCGGCGTAGCCCCGCACGGGCGGCTTCTTGGCCGGCGGCGCAGCGTCGACCCGGCGTACCTCGAGTTCGGCGTCGGACAGCAGGACATCGAGTCGTCCCGCGTGCGCGTCCAGCGCGATGATGTCGCCGTCGCGCACCAGGCCGAGCGGGCCGCCGGCGGCCGACTCCGGGCTGACGTGGAGAACGCAGGTGCCGTATGCGGTTCCGCTCATCCTGGCGTCGGAGATCCGCACCATGTCGGTGACGCCCTGCCGCAGCAGCTTGCTCGGGATCGGCAGCTGACCCCACTCGGGCATGCCGGGTGCGCCACGCGGGCCGGCATTACGCAGCACCAGAACCGAATCCGCGGTCACGTCGAGTTGGGGATCGTCGAATCGGGCCATCATGTCCCGCATGTCGTCGAACACCACGGCGGGGCCCCGGTGCACGAGCAGCTCCGGGGTGGCCGCGCTGCACTTGATGACCGCGCCGGTCGGTGCGAGATTGCCGCGCACCACCGCGAGTCCTTGGAATGGTTGGAAGGGCGCGTCGAGTGTCGTAATGACGGTGGTGTCGGTGCGGGCGGCTGCAGGCAGATTTTCCGCGACGGTTTTACCGGTCACCGTCACCGCATGGGTGTGCAGCAGCGGTGCGACCGCCTTCATCACGGCGGGGATTCCGCCGGCATGGAAGACCTGCTCGACGAGGTGTTCCCCCGCAGGTCGGACGTTGACCACCAGCGGTGTGCGAGCGGATAATTCGTTGAAGCGGTCCAGCGTGAGCGGCACACCGACGCGCCCGGCGATCGCCAACAGGTGCACGATCGCGTTGGTCGAGCCGCCCACGGCGAGCATGAGGGTGATGGCGTTGTCGAACGCCTCGGCGGTCAGCACCTGCGATGGCCGCAAACCCTCGGTGGCCAGGCCGACGGCCCGAGAGCCGACCTCCTCGGCGACCTGCAGCCGCCGCGAGTCCATGGCAGGCACCGCCGCGGTGCCGGGCAGGGTCATTCCCAGCCCCTCGACGATGGTCGCCATGGTGGAGGCCGTGCCCATCTCCGGACAGTGCCCACGGGACGGCCCGGCCGCCGCCTCCAGCCGCTCGTACTCGCCCATCGACATCCGGCCCGCCCGCACGTCGTCGATGTACTCCCACAGATCGGTTCCCACGCCGAGCTGCTTGCCGTTGAACACCGCCGGCGAGGCAGGCCCGCCGGTGAGCGCGATGGCCGGCACATCCGCACTTGCAGCGCCCATCAGCTGGGCGGGCACCGTCTTGTCGCATCCACCCAGTAAGACCACCGCGTCGAACGGGTATGCACGGATGGACTCCTCGACATCCATGGCCATCAGGTTGCGGAACAGCATGGTGGTCGGCTTCATCAGCTGCTCACCCAGCGAGATGGTCGGGAACTCCAGCGGGAACCCGCCCGCCGCCAGCACCCCGCGGCGCACCGAATCGGCCAGCCCGCGAAAGTGCATGTTGCAGTTGACGACCTCGGACCACGAGTTGCAGATCCCTACGATCGGCCTGCCCTCGAACGCCATCCGGGAGAACCCGGACGCCCGCATGGCCGAACGGTGCACGAACCCCGGGACATCCTGTCCCGCAAACCACTTCGCGCTCCGCAGACCGCCCGACGACGCCGTCATCGGACGCGGGCCGCGTAGGCGGTGATCTTCCGTAGTGCGGGCTGCCGGGCGGCCCGATAGCCCATCCAGCGACCAGGTCTCGTGGACATCAACGTACCGACGAGCCGCTGCTGCCACGGTGCGTGCAGGGTGGCCTGCTGCACGGCGCGCGTGGTCGGGACGCCATCGGCGTCCGCGAGAGCGACCTTGGCGGCGTTGTGTCCGTTCGCGCCCATTACGCCGCCGCCGGGGTGGGTCCCCGAGCCGCAGAGGTAGTAGTTCTGCACCGGCGTCCGATACTTCGCGAGCTCGGGAATCGGGCGCGCCCCGAACAGCTGGTCGAGCATCATGCTGCCGTGGAAGATGTTGCCGTCGGTGATCAGGTACTCGTTGTGCAGGTCGTCGGGCGTGATGATCACCCTGTCGAGGATGTGGTCGCGCAGGTTCGGCGCGTAGATGAAGAGGTCCTCGAGGACCAGGTCGGCCCACTTCTCCTTCTCGGCCGCCCACGTGGTGCCGGTCAGCTCAGACGGTAGCTGCTGGATACCCAGCGTCATGGTGTGCAGCCCCGCCGGGGCCAGCGAGTCGTCGGTGACGGACTGGATGACGGCTTCGATGACGAAGGTGCTGGGGAACGTGCCACGGCGTTGCGCCTCGCTCGCCTCTTCGAAGGCCTCACGGCTGGGGCCCAACAACTGGTGCCCGTGGTGCTGCGGCCCCACCGACGCGTCGTCGAACGGAAGGTACTGCGGCAGTTCATCGATAAGCAGATGGATCCTGGCCATCGATCCGCGGGTGTCGATGTTCTCCACATCCCGGACCAGCTTCGCCGGCAGCACACCCGGCTCGACCAGTCCGAGAAGGGACCGCTTGGGATCGGCGTTCGAGAACACCTGCGCGGCTGTGACGACCGTCCCGTCGGTCAGCCGCACCCCGGTCGCCACTCCCCGTTCGACGATCACCTTGTCCACCGGAGTCGACGTGCGGATGGTGGCGCCGTAGTGCCGAGCCCCGGCCGCCAGCGCCTCGCTGATCGCACCCATACCGCCGCGGGCGAGACCGAATTGACCGAAGTTGCCGTTGAACTCGCCCCAGGAGTGGTGGCCGTAGGTGTAGGCGGTTCCCGGGGTGGAGGGCCCGCCGAAGATGGAGACCATCCCGAAAAAGGTGAGCATGCTCTTGAGCCGCTCGTCCGAGAAATAGCGGTCGAGCAGATCGCGAACCGAGAGCAGGGTGAACTCGTCGAACAGCGTCTGCTCCCCCGCTGCCTCGAATGCGGCGAACACCTCGGAGCGTTCCGGCGGCGAGGTGAGCAGATACGGCGTCACCAGACCCGCGAATCGTTGCAGGCGGATACCGAAATCGAGGAACGCCTGGGCGTCCTTCTTGTTGAGCTTCTCGAGCTCGCGCAGGGTGCGATCGGTCTCCTTCCACATCGTGAACGACGTGCCGTCGCGAAACAAACTGTAGGACAGCGCATCACCCTGGTAGAGGTCGAGCCCGAACCGACGCAGCTCGAGTTCCTCGATGATCTCCGGCCGCAGCAGGCCCGCGATGAACGCGCAGGAGGACCACTTCGAGCCGGGGATCAACTCTTCGGTGACGCAGGCACCGCCGACGACGTCGCGCGCCTCCAGTACCAGGACCTTTCGGCCGGCCCGGGCCAGATAGTTCGCGGTAACGAGTCCGTTGTGTCCTGCGCCGATGATGACGGCGTCGTATTCCGGTGTTGCCGGCATGTCAATTCTCCTGCGGAAGCGGTGAATACCGGGCGAAGACAGTGTTGACGCTGCCCGGTTCCACCAATTGATCGAATCGTTCGACGACGGGCTTCAACTCCGGTGCCCCGTCTCGCACCTTCTCCCATTCGGTCCAGGACCGCACGGTCATGACCTCCAGGACCTGGAAGGCTCCGCTGGGTTCCTCGGCCAGATACACCTCGAACCCGAGGACGACGTCGAAGCCGAGGCAGATCGGCCGGTCCGACTCGGCCGAGAATCGCTCGAACTCCCCGGTGGTCACTCCAGGGCGCAGCCGGAAGGTGTTGATGGCGATCACCGTCATGTCAGGCGCTCTCGCGGTTGATCATCACGTGTTTGATCTCCGTGTACTCCTCCAGGGCGTACACCGACATGTCCTTGCCGTTCCCGGACTGCTTGAACCCGCCGTGCGGCATCTCCGGTGTGACCGGGAGGTGGTCGTTCACCCACACCGTGCCGAACTGCAGTTCACTGGACGCCGTCATCGCGCGGCCGATGTCCTGAGTGAACACCGAGGCAGCGAGACCGTATTCAGTGTCGTTGGCCCACGCGATGACGTCGTCGTTGTCACCGAACCTCGTCACGGAGGTGACAGGGCCGAAGACCTCGTTGCCGACGATCTCGTCGCCCTGCCTGGCACCGACGACCACGGTGGGGGCGGTGTAGAAGCCGGTGCCGGGATTGTCGCCCTGGATCAGCTCGGTGTGTCCGGTCGCCTTGGCGCGCGAGACGAAACCCTCGACGCGGTCCCGGTGGGCGGCGGTGATCACCGGTCCCATGGAGGTGTTCTCATCGGCGATGTCGCCCAGATCCAGCTCCTTGACCGCCTTTTCGAGGCCGGACACCAGATCGTCGTGCACCGCGTCGTGGACATAGAGGCGCGACGCCGCCATACAGTCCTGACCGGAATTGCAGAAGGCGCCCTCCATGATCTTGGCCACCGCAAGGGGCACGTCGGCGTCGGAGTACACCAGAACCGGCGCTTTGCCGCCGAGTTCGAGATGCAGTCGCTTGAGGTTCGAGTCCGCCGACGCGCGCATCAGCGCACGTCCGGTGTTGACCGAGCCGGTCAGCGAGGACATCCGGACCAGCGGGTGCGAGACGAGTCTGGCCCCGACGTCCTCACCGTCACCGGTGACGACATTGAACACCCCGGCGGGGAACAGATCGTGCGCCAGTTCGGCAAGCCGCAGCACCGAGAACGGCGTGTGCTCGGACGGTTTGAGCACCAGGGTGTTCCCGGTGAGCAGCGCCGGCGAGATCTTCCAGATCGCCATCAGCAGCGGGTAGTTCCACGGGGCGACCGACCCCACGACACCCAGCGGATCGCGGCGGATGATGCTGGTCTTTCCGCGCACGAACTCGGTGGCGGCGCGGCCCTCCATGGTGCGGGCACCGCCGGCGAAGAACCGCAGGTGGTCGGCGATCATCTCCATCTCTTCGAGCGCCAGCCCGATCGGCTTGCCGACGTTACGGGACTCGATCTCGGCGAGCGTGCGTTGGTCGTCCTCGACGCGGTCGGCGAGCTTGAGGAATGCGCGGGACCGCTCACCCACCGGCGTCCTGGCCCAGTCCGGGAACGCCGCATGGGCGGCGGCCACCGCACGGTCGACGTCGGCGACCGAGCCGTGGGCGATCTCGGCGAACGCCTCCCCGGTCGCGGGGGCTGGCACCTGGTCGACCGCACCTCCTGCCGCGTCGGTCCAGCTGCCGTCGATGAACATCTTGCGGTGGAACGTCATGGTGGCTCCTTCGGGTGATCAGTTGGCGGCGTCGCCGGCGTTGGCGGCCGTGGTCAGGAGTGCGCGGACCGCATCCCGGGAAATCGGTTGTTGGGCAATGGACATGTGCACCATCAGGCCTTCGATGACGACGTCGAGCAGGCGTGCGGTGGCGCGGTCGAAGTGTTGGGCCAGGGCGTCTTCCGCGCGTTCCATCCAGGCCTGGGTGATTCGCTTGTTGTCGGCCCTGCGCACCGCGTCGCCGTACAGCTCGTAGGTCACGGCGAGTTCGTTCGGGTTGGCTGCCAGGTCGTCGGTGATCGCGCTGACGATGCACTCGATGAGATCGGCTCCCGGTTCACACGCAGCCAGGCGTGCCTCGAATCGCGACGCCAGCTTCTCGACATGGGTCTGGAACGCCAGCTGGATGATGTCGTCCAGCGTCGCGAAGTGATACGTAATCGATCCGAGGGGTACGTCGGCGGCTTCGCCGATGGCACGGTGGGTGATACCCGCGACGCCGTCGCGGGCCAGTACCGCTAGTGCCGACTCCACGATGCGCTCCTTTCTGTCGGGATCGTGACGGCGTGCGCGCCGGGTGGCGGGGGCCATGGCCTGCCTCTCGTTAAGAACGTTTGTACGTATCGATGCGTACAAACGTACCTAACGATTGGCGGACCTGCTCGGTATCGGAGAAGCTGACCTACACGGCTTCCAGCGCCGGTTCGGCCAACTCCCGCTCGTTGAGCGCCTTCCCGACGAGCGCATACTTGGCCGGGGCAAGAATGCGCAGGTAGACCCCGTAGGCCATGCCGGCGAGCAGCGCCAGGAAGACCAGCGAGAGCATGACGACCGCCGTGACGCCGTGGACCCCCAACAGGATGTCGAGACTGTCCAGCGTGAGCGCGAAGAAGGCAGCGAGACCGACGATGGCCAGCAGTGGCGCGATGACGGTGTTCCAGCGCCGCTTGTCGACGTCCGACCTGCGGAAGAAGACGAAGATCGCGATGCCGGCCACCAACTGCGACAGGATCACCCCGATGGTGCCGATCCCGGTGGCCCAGGTGAACAGCGTCGCGAACGGATCCTGACCGGCGATTGCGAACGCGACGATGACGATTCCCACCATCAGGCTCTGCACGATCGAGGCCACCCACGGCGTCTGACGCCTCGGCAGCGTCCACCCCAGGGGCTTCCACACCAGGGTCTGCCTACCGAGTGAGAACAGGTACCGGGAGACGTTGTTGTGGAAGGTGACGATGGCCGCGAAAGTCGCTGTGACGATCAGGATCTGAAACAAGCGCGAGATGTTGTGCCCGATGATGGTGTCACTCGCGACGAAGATGAAGTTGCCGCCGGTCTCGGTGGCGATCGAGACCACGTTGTTGAGCCCCAGGGCGTTCATGATGAGCCACCCCGACACCGCGTACAGGATCCCCATGAAAGCGATCGACAGATAGGTGGCGCGTGGGATGGTGCGCGCCGGATCACGGGCTTCCTCACCGTAGATGGCCGATCCCTCGAAGCCGATGAAGGAAGCATGGGCGAACATCAGCGCTACCCCCAGCGCACCGCCGAGCACCACGCTCGGCGCGAACGGCTCGAACGAGAAGTTCGACACCGGAACTTCGTCGCCGAACAGGCTGAATACGCTCAACACGGTGATCATGGCGACTTCGAGCGTCATGAACACCCCGAGCACCTTGGCTCCCGAGTGCACTCCTTGGATGCCCAAACCCAGGCACAGCAGCAGTCCGCCGAACGCATACGCCCACCAGGGGATGTCCACTCCGATGAGGGGATTGACCAATTCACTTGCGTAGTAACCGAACCCGCCGTATAGACCGGCTTGGATGGCGTTGTACGCGAAGATCGCCAGCGAGGCCGATCCGAGTCCGGGGATGCGGCCGAGACCGAGCGTGACATAGGCGTAGAAGGCGCCGGCGTTGGTGACGTGCCGGCTCATCGCCACATATCCGACGGCGAAGATCATCAGCACCACCGCGGCGATGACGAATGCGCCGGGCATCCCGACGCCGTTGCCGGCTCCGATGATGATCGGATACAGCGCGACCACGACGGTCAGCGGCGATGCGGCGGCGATGATGTAGAAGAAGATGCTCGGAACACCGAGAGTGTTCTCTTTGAGGCCGTGATTACGCCGCCCGCCGCGCGGCTCGGTGCCGGTGGGCGGAGCGGACGGCGTGGCCACCCGCCGTCGGGGTGGCAGGGATTGAGTGACGTTCTCCATGATCGTTCATCTCTCGTGGTTGTGTGCTGATCGCGGGCCAACTGCCTGTCCACATGCCCGGCAGCCGTCGCAGAGCACATAGGCGGAAAAGAGCTGCTCACCTCCTCATATCGAGTGCGAGATCGGTGAGCAGGTCCTCTTGCCCGCCGACCATGGACCTGCGGCCGGCTTCGATGAGGAGATCGCGGGGTTCGACGCCGACTTCCCCGGCGACGCGCTCGGCGTGCAGCAGGAAACTCGAGTACACGCCGGCGTAACCCAGGGTGAGCGTCTCCCGGTCGACCCGCACGGGCCGCTGCTGAAGCGGACGCACGATGTCGTCGGCCGCATCCATCAGAGCGAACAGGTCACATCCATGGGTCCAGCCGTTGAGCTCGGCCACCGCGATGAACACCTCGAGCGGGCAGTTCCCCGCGCCTGCGCCGAGCCCGGTGAGTGAGGCGTCGACGCGGTGGGCGCCCTCCTCCACCGCTGTTATCGAATTGGCCACTCCGAGACCGAGATTGTGGTGCGCGTGCACGCCGATGGAGGTCGCTGGATCCAGGACGGAGCGGTATGCCCGCACCCGGTCCCGCATTTCGGTCATGGTGAGCCGGCCGCCGGAATCGGTGACGTAGACGCACCGCGCGCCCGCGTCTTCCATGATCTTGGCCTGCGTGGCGAGCCTGTCCGGGTCGGTGAGGTGGGCCATCATCAGGAATCCGGCCACATCGAGGCCCAGGTCCCGCGCGGTCGAGATGTGCTGGCCAGCGATGTCCGCCTCAGTGCAGTGCGTGGCGATCCGCACCGATGCGATCCCGACGTCGACCGCGGCGCGCAGATCGTCCACGGTGCCGATGCCCGGGATCAGCAGGGTGGTCAGCCGCGCGTTCTCAACGACCTCGGCGGCAGCGGCGATCCACTCGGGATCGCTGTGGGCGCCGGCTCCGTACGTCAGCCCCCCGCCGGCCAGACCGTCGCCGTGGGCCACCTCGATGGCCGCGACCCCGGCCGCGTCGAGGGCGCGGGCGATGCGTCGGGTGTCGGACAGCGACAGCGAGTGGCCGACCGCGTGCATCCCGTCGCGTAGCGTCACGTCCTGGACGTAGATCCCGGTCATCGCGCCGCTCCGGCGAGGTGGCCCGCCGGCACCGCCTGTTCGGCGACCCGGACGGCGGCGGCCGTCATGATGTCGAGGTTCCCGGCGTAGGCGGGCAGGTAGTCCCCTGCGCCCTCGACCTCGAGGAAAACGGTCACTTGAGCGAGGGCACCGACGTCGCCGACGAGCCGACGGCGCGGATCGCCTTCGGGCACTGCCGCGATCCGGACGTCCTGCCGGAGCCGGTAGCCCGGAACGTAGGTCGCGACGTCGGCGACCATCGCGGCCACCGCCCCGGCAAGGGCCGATTCGTCCGTCGTGGCGACCAGAGCGGCTACGGTGTCGCGCATGATCATCGGCGGCTCAGCGGGATTGAGCACGATCACCGCCTTGCCGCGAGCGGCCCCGCCCACCATCTCGATCGCCCGTGCAGTGGTCTTGGTGAATTCGTCGATGTTCGCGCGCGTTCCGGGACCCGCGGAACGGGAAGCGATCGACGCGACGATCTCCGCGTAGTGCACCGCCGCGATCGAACCCAGTGCGGCCACGATGGGGATGGTGGCCTGACCCCCACAGGTCACCATGTTCAGGTTCCGATGCGCGGACACGCTTGCCAGATTGACCGCGGGAACGACGTAGGGCCCGATCGCCGCGGGGGTCAGGTCGATCACCAGCCGGCCGAACGATTGGAGCCGCGCGTAGTTCGTGCGGTGCGCACCGGCACTGGTGGCGTCGAAGATGACGTCGATGGCGTCGAAGACACTCATCTCGACCAGCCCGTCGACTCCTGCAGCCGTCACCGCCACGTCGAGCGCACGGGCCCGGGCCAAACCGTCACTGTCCGGGTCGATCCCGACCATGGCGGCCGCGTCGAGAACCGCCGAGCGCCGCAGTTTGTGCATGAGGTCGGTTCCGATGTTGCCGGAGCCGATGATGGCCGCCCGGGCCCGCTGGGTCACCTCCCGCACCGTCGTCAGTTGCTGAGCGCGTGGGTGGCAGCACGCGGTCGCGGCGAGACGGCCACGTCAGGGGCGCTGGTACGGGCCAGTTCATTGAGGATGGCCGCATGGCGCACCTTGTGCCGGATGAGGTCCGCGTGGAACTCCGGCCGGACCCAGCCGTTGTACATGACCGCTTCGGATTCGCCGGGCTCGACTTTGAAGTACACCGGCCCCGCCACGCGGGCGATGTCGCCGGCCTCCCACAACCGATTCATGCCGCCGAAGGACTCGAAGGTCTCGGCCCACACGTCGAGCGGGATGTCGACCGAACGCCGGATCGCCGCCAGCATCGGCCGGCTCAGATCACCCACCGGATTGACGCTGTCGGCGCCCAGATCCTGCAGGATCCTGATGGACGCGGGATTCGCGTGGCCCGCGTAGACCGAGATCTTGAACTTTGCGTCGGCCGGGATGTGGCCGGCATCGCGCGCCTTGTTGAGGATGTCCAGGACGCCCTCGTCCCATACCAGTACGCCGCGGATACCCGTCGAGAAGATCCGCAGGTAGTCGTCGAGCAGGTAGCGGACGTTGTCCAGACCCCGCACCCGACGTCCACCGGCGGTGCCCTCGGCACTCAGGGCCTGGCGGCCCAGATCCCATCCTGTCCGTGGGCCGGGAACGGCGATGAGCTCGATGTCGTTCGCCGCGGCGAGTTCCGCGACATCGCTGAGCTCGCCGGTGTTCAGCAGCGTGGTGCCGCCACCGAAGGCGATGATGCGATGGATGAAGACATCCTGCTTCGCGGCCTCGTCCAGCAGCACCTCCAGAGTCGAAAGCCGTTCCACCCCTGAAATTTCCAGGCGGTAGCTGCCACCGTCGTCGAAGGACTTCGCGGAGGTCGCAAGAGTGTAGTCGTCGGCCGGGAGAAGGCCCTGCGAAGCCAGGATGCTGGCTCCGTCGACCTTCGATGAACGGCTGTCGGCTGCGGTGGGCATTGCGTCTCCTCTGCGGGGATGGGTATTTCACTCAGTGATAATTCGCTTCGCTGAATGAAACGTAGGCGACAGTCCGGGCGGTGTCAACCGGAAGATGTACAGGAGGTGACGGGTGCAACGGCTCCCTCACTGAGTACTGGTAACCTTCACTGGGTGAAAATCGAGACCCGGGCCGAGAAGAGTTCGAACCTCATCGGAGTCGAACGGACGGCCAGGATTCTCAGCGCCGTAGCCGACGCCGAGAACGGCAATCTGACCGAAATTGCAAGGCGCACAGACTTGAACGAAGCAACGGTGTTGCGCTACCTCAACAGTCTTACGGCCCTGGGATACGTCGAGCGATTCAATGCGGCGCAGTACCGCCTCGGCTGGGAGATCTTTCGGCTCGGGCAACGCGCTTTCTCCGGTCAGGTGCCCTCCGAAGCGGTCCTACCCACCATGGAGCGGCTCATGCTCGAGTTCAACGAGACCGTGAACTTCGCGGCGCACAAAGAGCGCAGCGTGGTCATCCTCGAGGTCGTCGAGGGCCGGCGCGCGGTGACCAAGCTCAGCAACGTCGGGCAGTCCGACCCCTGGCACGCCTCGGCGCTGGGCAAGGCGCTGATGGCCAGCATGCCCGACAGCGTCTGGCGCGACATCTTGGCATCGGCGGGCCTGCCGGAACTCACCCCGCACACCATCACGTCGATGAAGAAGATGGCCGGTGAGATCAAGGAGATCCGCCGGCAGGGATTCGCAGTCGACCGGGAGGAAGCCGCCGAAGAACTCACCTGTGTCGCGGCCGCCGTCCCCACCGCCAACGGCGGGCCCTCGCGATACGCGTTGAGTATCAGCTTCCTCACCCACCGGCTGGCGCCGGAGAGCGTGGAACATGCCGGGGCACAAGTGATCGCGGGGGCCAACGAGATCGCCCGCAAGCTCCCGTGACGATCGATGTCTGATCGACTGGCCGGCAAAGCCATCGTGGTGACCGGAGCGACGTCGGGAATAGGCCATGCCACCGCGACGCGGCTGCACGACGAAGGTGCCCGTGTACTGGCCACCGGACGGGACCGCGACCGGGGTCAGAGTCTGGTCCGATCCCTGGGGGACGATGTCCGGTTCGTGGCCACCGACCTCACCGAGCCAGGCGCAGCCGACACACTGGCTGGCGCGTGCATCCAAAGCTTCGGCACGTTCGACGCGCTGGTCAACAGCGCCGCACTGGACCACACCGGCGAATTGGCTTCGACGCCCATGGACGACGTGCGACGCATCTTCGACGTCAACACCTTTGCGGCGATCGCGCTGATGCAGGCGGCGGCCAGGTCGATGTTGCGGGGTGGATCCATCGTCAACGTCACCTCCCGGCTCGCCGTCGTCGGTGTGCCCACGATGGCGATCTACGCCGCGTCGAAAGGGGCGGTGCAGGCGTTGACGCTGTCGGCGGCCGTGGAACTGGCACCCCGCGGTATCCGTGTCAACGCCGTGGCGCCGGGCATGACCAGGACCCCGCTGTACGACTCATGGCTGGCGACGTCACCCCATCCGGAGCAGACAGAGGCCGACGTCGTATCGCGAATACCTTTGGGCCGCCTGGCCGATCCGGAGGATGTCGCGGCTGCGGTCGCCTATCTGGTAGCCGACGACTCGCGGTATGTCACCGGCACCACCGTTACCGTCGATGGCGGCTACACCGCTCAGTGAGCTCAGCTCTCCAGAACATGCGCGCAGCGGGCCAGGATGGCGCGGAAGCTCCACGGCAGTAGGCGGGACGAGAGGGCTTCCATCGCCTTGCCGCCGCCGCGAGGCGGGTGGGTGTAGGTGCTCGTCCAGTCGACGCGCGTGCCGCCACCCGACGGTGTGAACGTCAGCGTGCCGCCATCATGGTCGAAAGCCGGAACCGAGCGCACGATTCGATACGAGTAGCTCCTCGGCGGGTCGAAGGCGGTGATCTCCTCGCGGAACCACATGCCAGTGGCGGTGACCGTGCGGAGCGCGCCGACGCCGCCACCGGTGGACCCGTTCGTCCACCCGGCGCTCACCACCAGCGGAGCAGCGGTCAGGCTCTTGGGATCGGCTAACCAGGCGAAGACCTGCTCCGGTGGTGCCGCAATCGTCCGCTCGACCTGGATATTGACCATGAGCCGATGCTAGGCGGCCGGGCTCTGTCCCGCCGTCAGCAATTCGACGATGCGCCCGGTCACCGCCGCCGCGGTGGGGTACTCCCACAGCAGCGTCGGCGGCAGCGCCAAACCGGTCTGCTTTTCCAGCTGCCGGCGCAGCGCCACGGTCATGATCGAGTCGACGCCGATCTCCACCAGCGGCCGGCGGGTATCCACATCGTCTGCGGCGCAGCCGAGTTCGGCCGCGACGGCAGACAGCACCCGATCTGCCGCCCACTCGGCGACGTCCATGTCGCCACGGTCGGCGGCGGTGGGAGCCGCGTCGTCGTCCGCGCCGGTGTCGGCCGGAGCGACGTCGGCGAGCATCGGCACCGCTGCGGCCGCCGGCAGCACGGGCAGCACCACCACGTTCGGATGGTCGTCGCGCATTGCGGCGTCAAGCGACCGCATCGCATCGTCGAGTCCGACGGTCCCCATGCCGAGCGCGTCGAGCTGCGCTGCGACGAATCCCGACGTCGACCCCATGCCGAGGCCGCGCCAGGCCGTCCACGCCACGCTGGTGGTGCGGTCACCGAGATCGCGCCGGTGGCGCGCCATCGCGTCGAGATAGGCGTTGCCGCAGGCGTACGCACCCTGGCCTGGGAAGCCGGCGAGGTAACCGCAGGAGGAGAACAACACCATCCAGTCGAGCCGCCCCGGCGGGAACACCTCGTGCAGGGCCAGCATGCCGTCGACCTTCGGGCGCATCGTGGCCTGCAGATCGTCCGGCGTCGTGCTCATCAGCAGGGCGCCGGCCTCGACGCCGGCGGCGTGGATGACACCGCGCACCGGCGGCAGGTCGGCGAGCACCCCCCGCAGCGCATCCGCAGCGCCGGGCGCTCCGACGTCGACGGCTGCGACCCGGACCGACACCCCGCGCTCCTCCAGAGCCGACACCACCGCGACCGCCTCCCGGTCGCTGTCGGCGCGCCAGGCGCTCCGCTCGGGCATGCCCGACCGCGACAGCAACACCAGCCGCCGCGCCCCCAGATCGGCCAGCCGCTGCGCCAGCCGCAGGCCGAGCACGCCGGTGCCGCCGGTGATCAGATAGGTGCCGCCGGGTGAGCAGCGCATCGGCCCCGCGTCGCCCGCAGCGGCGTTCGCCAGGCGGGCCGCGTAGGCCACGCCGTCGCGGACCACCACGACACCGTGTCCGTGCAGGGCGCCCAACGCGCGCACCGGGAGCTGGTGTGAGTCCACGTCGAGCACGCCACCCCACAGCTGCGGGTGCTCGGCCGCGGCCACCCGGGCCAGTCCCCACAGCGGTGAGTGCGCGACGTTGTCGCCCTCGTGCACCCGCTCGGTCAGCACCCACAGCCGGGCCTGGGCCGAGGACGCGTCGAGCCGCTGCAGTGTGCGCAGCACCAGTGCTGCCGACGCCTGCGGGGTGTCGCCGGCGCGGGGCAACAGCAGCACCACCGCATCGGGTGCGAGATCGTCCAGCGCGTCGGCCTCGCCGAGCCTCCGGTGCGGCACGTGCGCGGCGTCCAGGTCCCGCCTCACGAATTCGAGCGTCGAGGCGTCGCCGCCGACGATCGCCACCTCGGCCGGCGCGTCGGCGTCGGGCCAGTGCACCGGATGCCACGCCACGTGGTGCAGGAGTCGTACGGTGTCGCGGCCGCTCGGGTTCTCCAGCTCCTCGAAGGCCATGCCGGTCAACGCGACCGACACCGCACCCGACTCCTCGGCGATCACGACGTCGGTGACCGTTCCGGCGTCGCGGCGCCGCACATGCAGCAACGCGACCGCGGGCGGCTTGTCGCGGACGTGAACCCGCTCGATCCGTGCGGGCATCCGCAGCCGCGGCGGACCGTCGAAGATCGTGGACGCCGCCGAGGTCGCCGCATCGATCAGTCCGGCCCACGTCGCGGGCGTCGAACCGTCGGGTTCGGCGGCCACCCTGGCGAATAGCTCACCGTCACCGCGATGCATCTCGAGCACCTGCCACCCGAATCCCATTGCCGCCACACCCAATCCGGCCAGCGTCTCGATGACGTGGTCCGCGGGCAGCGATTCGGGGCAGCGGGTGCGGATCTGGTCCTCGTCGAGTGCGGTCGGACCTGTGTCGGCGGCGGTCACGGCCAGCGCCGTGCAGTGCGTCAACCACCCGGAGTTCAGTTCGCCGTCGTCGGTGTCGTCGACCAGCCGGGACGCCAGCGCCAGCGACCGGTCCTGCGAGACCACCTGGATGTCGCGGGGCCGCCCGGGTGGCACCGGGGTACGCAGCCGGACGTCGGCGAGATCGGTTGCCGCGGCGGACAGGAAGGTGTTGAGCAGCACTGCGGCCGGCACGATCTCGGTGCCCTGGACAGGATGGTCTCCGGGGTAGGGTCGCGTCGACATGTCCAGGCGGGTCTGCCACACCCGTGACGGCACCGCACCGGTGATCTCCATCTGCCCGCCGAGCAGGGTGTGGGTCTCGGCGTCGTGGACACCGCGGCCGCCGGGCGGTGCGGTCGGGGTGCGCCAGTGCCGCCGATGCAGCCACTGTGTACCCGGCAGCCCGTCGGCCCACGGCGTCTCGGGCGAAACCCCGTGTGCGACGGGGGCTCCGTGGCAGTACAGTCCGGCGACGGCGACCGCGAGCGAGCGTCGTTCCGGTTGGTCGCGACGCAGCACCGGCAGCACGGCCTGTTCGGCGATGCCGATGTGCCCCAACGTCTCCGAGATCGAATGCGCGACCACAGGATGCGCCGACACCTCGAGGAAGAGACGGTGACCGTCCTCCGCGGCGGCGGTCACCGCCTCGGCGAAGCGCACGCGGCCACGCAGGTTGGCCACCCAGTAGTCGGGGTCCCGTGGCGCCGATGACCGCGGATCGGCCAGCGCCGTGCTGTACAGCGGCACCGCGGCGGATCGGGAGGGCCCCAATGTGCCTGTCAGACGGGCGAGCTCACCGGTCAAGGCGTCCATCGCCGGGCTGTGGAACGCCACATCGGTGTTCACCCGGCGCACCATCACCCCCTGCGCGGCCCACTGGTCTGCCACCTCGTCGACCGCGGCGGTGGTACCGGAGATCACCGTCGACTCCGGTGAGGAGCTGATCGCGGCCACCACATCGGTGCGGCCGGCCAGTCGCTGCTCGGCGTCGCCGAAAGCCAGGCGCACCAGTGCCATGGCGCCCTGGCCCCGCACCGAACGAAAACCCCGCGCGCGGTAACACGCGACTGCCGCGCCCTGGGCGAGATCGAACACCCCGGACACCACGCAGGCCGCGACCTCGCCCACCGAGTGGCCGATCACCGCGGCAGGCTGCACGCCACGGTCCCGCAGCACGGCCGCCAGCCCGACCTGCATTGCGAAGGTCAGGGCTTGCACCCTGTCGGTACCACCCAGTTCGCCGGTGTGCAGCGCCGCACGCGCGGAGAAGCCGAGTTCGGCGGCGAACACCGGTTCGACCGTGTCGATCACCTCAGCGAACGCCGGTTCGGTCGCGAGGAGTTCGCGTCCCATGCCCGACCAGTGCGAGCCGTGACCGGAGAACACCCACACCGCGCCTGCGGCCGCTGCGGCGAGGACCTCACCGCTCACCACCGCCGGATCGCGGCGATCGGCGGCGATGGCGTCGAGACCGGAGATGAGTTCCTCACCATCCTGGGCCACCACCGCCGCGCGGACCGCTTCGTGGGATCGGCGGCTCCACATCGTCGCCGCCACTTTGGTCACCGGAACCGCCTGGGTGCGAACGCTTTCGGCGAGCGCTGAGGCCTGTTTGAGCAGACGGGCCCGGGACCGTCCGGACAGCGGGACCACCGACGGCCCGCCGCCGGCGCTCACGTCGGGACGGGCGGCATCGATGCGCGGCGCCTCTTCGAGCAGGACGTGGGCGATGGTGCCGCCGTAGCCGTAGCTGCACACGGCTGCCCGGCGTGGGGAGTCGTCACGGCGGGGCCACGGCTCGACGGTCGTCGGCACACGCAGGCCGCTGTTCGCCCAGTCCACCGCGGGGGTGGGGGTGCGTAACCCGGCCGTCGGCGGGATCTGCTCGTGCTGCAACGCCATCGCCGCCTTGATGAGGCCGACGACACCGGCACCGCCCTCGAGGTGGCCCACGTTCGGCTTGACCGAACCGACGCGGCACCGCTCGCCGTCCGGCCGCCCGGCACCGTAGACGGCGGCGAGCGCGTTGAGCTCCACCGGATCCCCGGTCGGCGTGCCGGTCCCGTGCGCCTCGACGAAATCGACGCTCTGTGGCGGCGTCTCGGAGATCTCACACGTGAGCCGGAACAGATCCTCCTGGGCTGCCCCGTTGGGCGACATGATGCCCACCGTGCGGCCGTCCTGGGCGACGGCCCCGCCACGCACCACGGCGATGACGCGGTCGCCGTCGCGCAGCGCATCGCTCAGCCGCTTGAGCACCACGACCGCGGCGCCCTCGCCGCGGCCGTAGCCGTCGGCCGCGGCGTCGAAGCTCTTGCACCGGCCGTCCGGCGCCGTCGCCCCGGCCTGGTCGAGCACTCTGGTCAGCCCGGGTCCGATCAGCGCGCTGACACCACCGGCCAGCGCCAACGAGGTCTCGCCGTCGCGCAGCAGCTGGCAGGCCTGGTGCACGGCCACCAGCGACGCCGCACAGGCCGCGTCGAGTGCCACGCTCGGACCGCGCAGGTCGAGCAGATGGGAGACGCGATTGGCGATGCCGCACAACGACGTTCCGATACCGGTCCACGCCTCGATACCGGGCAGGTCCTCCATGATGAGCTTGCCGTAATCGTCGGAGTTGACGCCCATCAGCACCGCGGTGTCGCTGCCCGCCAGCGACCGCGGCGGCACGCCCGCGTGTTCGAGCGCCTCCCACGACACCTCGAGCGCCAGCCGCTGCTGCGGATCCATCAGCTCCGCCTCGCGCGGCGAGACACCGAAGAATTCGGCGTCGAAGCCCGCGAGATCGTCGATGAACGTGCCCCACGGCGTCGTCTCGCGCAGTACCGCGGCATTGCGCGGATCGCGCCGCAGATACGGCTCCCAGCGCTCGGCGGGGATCTCGCGCACGTCGCTGCCGCCGTCGAGCAGGAAGCGCCAGAAGTCCGCGGGGGTGGTGATGTGGCCGGCCAGCCGGCATCCGATACCGACGATCGCGACGGGCGCGGGAACGGTGCGGGAGGGGGTGCGGGAGTGGATAGCCTCACCTAAGTTCCCGAGCGCCATGGCGAACATGTTCGCACAGCGCGGCCCGATCGGGGCGAGCACCTTAACGTTTCCTGTGACGCTGCGATCAGCGTCACGCCAGCAGGGTGCGCACCACTCCGTCGGCCAGCAGCCGGCCTCCGTCGGTCAGCACCAGGCGGTCGCCGTCGACGCGCACCAACCCGTTCTCGGCCAGACCGGTGACCCGTTCGCGTTCGTCGGCGCTCAGCAGCTGCACCGGCAGTCCGCGGCGTAACCGCAGCCGCAGCATCACCTCTTCGATGTGCAGGTCGGTGCCGTCGAGGACCTCGTGATCGGCGACGGGCAGCTCGCCCCGGGCCAGCGCGTCGGCGTAGGTGTTCGGGTGCTTGACGTTCCACCAGCGGGTGTCGCCGAGGAATCCGTGGGCGCCCGGACCCGCCCCCCACCACTCGCCGCCGTCCCAGTAGCCCAGGTTGTGCCGGCACTCGGCGCCCGGTCTCGCCCAGTTCGACACCTCGTACCAGCGCAGCCCGGCAGCAGACAGCTGCGCGTCGAGCAGTTCGTAGCGCGCGGCGAGGGTGTCGTCGTCCGGGGCGGCGATCTCGCCCCTGCGGACTCTTCGCGCGAGCGCGGTGCCGTCCTCGACCACCAGCGCGTAGGCCGAGACATGATCCACCCCGGCAGCGATCGCGGCGTCGGCCGAGCGCCGCAGGTCGTCGTCGGTCTCCCCGGGCGTTCCGTAGATCAGGTCGAGATTGACGTGCTCGAACCCGGCGGCGCGGGCCTCCTCGGCCGCGCGCAGCGCCCGCCCCGGAGAGTGCACCCGGTCGAGCACGGCCAGCACGTGCCTTGCGATGGACTGCATACCGAGCGACACCCGGGTGTAGCCGGCGTCGAGCAGGGTGTCGAACAGCTCCGGTCCGCTCGACTCGGGGTTGGCCTCGGTGGTCACCTCCGCGCCGGGCGCCAGGTCGAAGTGCTCGCGCACGCCGTCGAGCACCGCACGCAGACCAGAGCCGCCGAGCAGGGAGGGGGTGCCCCCGCCGACGAACACCGTCTCGACCCGAGGCGGGGATCCGAGCGTCTCGGCGGCCAGCGCCAGCTCCCGGCGCAGCGCGGCCAGCCAGCCGTCCGGGTTGGCCCCGCCGAGTTCGGCGGGGGTGTAGGTGTTGAAGTCGCAGTAACCGCACCGCGTCGCACAAAACGGCACGTGTACGTAGACGCCGAACGGCCGGCCCGCGGTGGCGGACAGGGTGGGCACCGGGGTGGGCGCAGCCGAAGGGACGGTGGGGACGGTCACCGCCCGTTGCGTTCGCGGTGCTTGCAACCCGGCCAGCAGCAGGGCCTGCGCTTGCCCTCCTCGAGCTCCTCCTGGGTGCGGCGGATACGGCGCTCGCGGGTCTTCTGCTGTTTGGCGTCCTCGACCCAGCAGATGAACTCGTTGCGCGCCAGCGGCGTGATGTCCTCCCACGCGGCCAGTGCGCGGTCGTTGCCGGCCAGTGCATCCCGAAGATCCTGCGGCAACTCGTGCACGACACCGCCGGCGACCTGCTTGACGGTCATGGTCCCAGCGTAGCCCGCCGCCTCGACGGACTTTTGCTCATCGCGAGCGCAAATATGGCCCGGTTAGGGCATGTGCGCCTCGGCGTGGCACAATCGTGGGGTGACCGCTGGCCCGAACTCCACCACCCGCGTATCGCTGGTGACGCGGCGCCACGTGGACTTCAAGCGCGTGTGTACCAGCTGTTGTCTGCCGTAGCTTGCGGATTCTGTAGGACCCAGCCCTGACCCCCTCAGCTGGCCGACGGATCTGCGCCGCCGGACAGCCCCCGGACTGCAGCGCGATCTGAACGCCGGCTCCGACCGAGAGCCACATCATGACCACAGCCAAACCTGCCGCCAAGCCCGTGAAGCGCCCCCGCGGCGAAGGTCAGTGGGCGCTCGGCTACCGCGAGCCGCTCAACCCGAACGAGCAGTCCAAGAAGGACGACAACCCGCTCAACGTCCGGGCGCGCATCGAGGACATCTACGCCAAGAACGGCTTCGAGTCGATCGACAAGGGCGACCTGCGCGGCCGGTTCCGCTGGTGGGGCCTGTACACGCAGCGCAAGCCCGGCTTCGACGGCACCTGGACCGGCGACGAGAACACCGACATGCTCGAAGACGAGTACTTCATGCTGCGAGTCCGCAGCGACGGCGGCGCGCTGACCGTCGCAGCCCTGCGCACGCTCGGGGCCATCTCGACCGAATTCGCCCGCGACACCGCCGACATCTCCGATCGGCAGAACATCCAGTACCACTGGATCGACGTCAAGAACATGCCGGAGATCTGGCGGCGGCTCGACGAGGTCGGGCTGCAGACCACCGAGGCGTGCGGCGACTGCCCCCGCGTCGTGCTCGGTTCGCCGCTGGCCGGTGAATCACTCGACGAGGTGATCGACGGAACGCCTGCGGTCAACGAGATCGTCAAGCGCTACATCGGTAAGCCCGAGTACTCGAATCTGCCGCGCAAGTTCAAGACCGCGATCTCGGGTCTGCAGGACGTCGTGCACGAGGTCAACGACGTCGCGTTCATCGGCGTCGAACACCCCGAGCACGGCCCCGGCTTCGACCTGTGGGTCGGCGGCGGGCTGTCCACCAACCCGATGCTCGGTCAGCGCGTCGGCGCCTGGGTGCCGCTCGACGAGGTGCCCGACGTCTGGGAAGGCGTGGTCAGCGTGTTCCGCGACTACGGCTACCGGCGACTGCGGTCGAAGGCGCGACTGAAGTTCCTGATCAAGGACTGGGGTGTCGAGAAGTTCAGAGAAGTTCTCGAACGGGAGTACCTCAAGCGTCCGCTGATCGACGGCCCGGCGCCCGAGCCGACGACCCGCCCCATCGATCACGTCGGCGTGCAGAAGCTCAAGAACGGCCTCAACGCGGTCGGCGTCGCCCCCATCGCGGGCCGGGTGTCCGGCACGATCCTGACCAAGGTGGCCGATCTGGCCGAGGCCGCGGGCTCCGACCGGATCCGGTTCACGCCGTACCAGAAGCTGATCATCCTCGATGTGCCCGATGACAAGCTCGACGACCTGCGCGCCGGACTCGACGCCCTGGGCCTGCCGTCGACACCGTCGCATTGGCGGCGAAACCTGATGGCCTGCACCGGCATCGAGTTCTGCAAGCTCAGCTTTGCCGAGACCCGGAGCCGCTCGCAGGTGCTGGTGCCCGAACTCGAGAAGCGACTCGAGGACATCAACGCCCAGCTCGACGTCCCCGTCACCATCAACATCAACGGCTGCCCCAACTCGTGCGCCCGCATCCAGGTCGCGGACATCGGGTTCAAGGGCCAGATGGTCGACGACGGCAACGGCCCTGAGGAGGGTTTCCAGGTCCACCTCGGCGGCAGCCTGGGCCTGGACAGCGGTTTCGGGCGCAAGCTGCGCCAGCACAAGGTGCTCGCGACCGAGCTCGGTGACTACATCGAGCGGGTCGTCCGCAATTTTGTGAAACAACGAGAGCAGGGCGAGCGTTTCGCTACGTGGGCACTACGAGCAGACGAGGCGGACCTGAGGTGACAGTGATTTCTGAGACCAGCTTGCAGGACCTGGCTGAGCGCGGCGCGGCCGAACTCGGCCCGGACGCCAGTGCGGACGATTTGCTGCGCTGGACCGACGAGAACTTCGCCGGCAACTACATCGTGGCATCGAACATGCAGGACGCGGTGCTCGTCGACATGGCCGCCAAAGTGCGGCCGGGTGTCGACGTGCTGTTCCTCGACACGGGCTACCACTTCGTGGAGACGATCGGCACCCGCGACGCGGTGCAGGCTGTCTACGACGTCAATGTGGTCAACGTCGCACCCGAGCGCACCGTCGCCGAACAGGACGCGCTGTTCGGGAAGGATCTGTTTACGCGCGAGCCCAACGAGTGCTGCCGCATGCGCAAGGTGGAACCGTTGAGCAAGGCGTTGAGCGGCTACTCGGCGTGGGTGACCGGTATCCGTCGGGTCGAGGCGCCGACGCGTGCCAATGCCCCGTTGATCAGCTGGGACAAGGCGTTCGGCCTGGTCAAGATCAACCCGCTGGCCGCCTGGTCGGACGACGACATGCAGGACTACATCGACCGCAACGGTGTGCTGGTCAACCCGCTCGTCGACGAGGGCTATCCGTCCATCGGCTGCCTGCCGTGCACCGCGAAGCCGGCGCCCGGATCCGATCCGCGCAGCGGTCGCTGGGCGGGCACCGGCAAGATCGAATGCGGACTGCACGCGTCTTGACGACTCTTGTCCTGACCGCACACGGCAGTGCCGATCCGCGGTCCGCGGCGATCACGCACGCGGTCGCGGGCCGGATTCGGCGGTTGCGCCCCTGGCTCGATGTACGCGCCGCGTTCCTCGAGAAGAGCACCCCGAGTCTGGGTGATGTCCTCGCCGACACCCGTGACGCCACTGTCGTCCCGTTCTTGCTCGCCGATGCCTACCACGCGCGGGTCGACATCCCCGCGGTCATCGGCTCGGTGGGCCGGCCGGTGCGCACTGCGGACGTGCTCGGCGAGGACAGGTCGCTCCTGACGGTGGCCCACCAGCGGCTGGCCGAGGCCGGCGTATCGCCCAACGACGTCGGGGTCGGGGTGATCGTCGTCGCCGTCGGGTCGTCGGACGCCGCGGCCAATGCCGGCACGGCGACGGTGGCCCCCGCGCTGGCCCGCAACACCCGCTGGGCCGGCGCCCAGGTGGCGTTCGCGACGGGTCCGCACCCAAATCTGGACGAGGCGGCCGCGCTGCTGCGTGCCCGCGGCGCGGACCGCTTGGTCCTCTCGCCGTGGTTCCTCGCGCCCGGCCGCATCACCGATCGCGTCACGACATGGGCTGCCTCACAAAGCATTCGGATGGCCGATCCGCTGGGGTCACACAATCTCGTGGCGGCCACGGTGCTCGACCGCTTCGATGCGGTCAGCGAGTCCAGGGTCGCCGCAGCCTGAGCGTGCACGCAGGGCGCTGACCGTGCACGCACGGCGCGGACTCCGCGATCCCGCCGCCCTGTGCACACACTCGACGCCCTGACAGCACCCTCACAGCACTCTCCCAGTCGTCAGTACATCGCCCGGTACAGTGGTAGCCGTCGCGTCGGCAGCGGCGTTCGAACACCCTCACCGAGCAAGGACTCGATGCAACCTCATAGACCCATGGCGGTCACATGTTGACCGCCGTGATCGGAATTGTCGGTGGTTTTCTCGTCGTTCTGGCGATCACCGCGCTGACCGGATACTTCGTCGCGCAGGAATTCGCCTACATGGCCGTAGACAGGTCGCGACTCAAGGCGCGTGCCGAGGCGGGAGACAGCGCGGCGTCGCGGGCGCTGGACGTCACCCGCCGCACGTCGTTCATGTTGTCGGGCGCCCAACTCGGCATCACCGTCACCGGCCTGCTGGTCGGTTATGTCGCCGAACCGCTGATCGGGCGCGGCCTGGAGACGCTGCTCGGCGGTGCCGGTATCCCCACGGCGGTGGCCGTCGGGATCGGCGGCCTGGCTGCGATCGCAGTGTCGACGATTGTGCAGATGCTGTTCGGGGAACTGTTCCCGAAAAACCTCGCGATCGCCCGGCCCGAACCGCTCGCGCGGTGGCTGGCGCTCTCGACGACCATGTACCTGAAGCTGTTCGGCTGGCTGATCTGGCTGTTCGACCAGTCGTCGAACCTGCTGCTGCGGGTGCTGCGCATCGAGCCCGTGCACGACGTCGAACACTCGGCGACGCCGCGGGACCTCGAACACATCGTCGCCGCGTCACGCGAATCCGGTGAGATCCCACGGGAGCTGTCCGCCCTGCTGGACCGCATCCTGGACTTCCCCACGAGCAGCGCCGAGCACGCCATGATTCCGCGCTCACGCGTCGACGTCGTCTCCGACAGCGACACCGTGTCGGACGTACTCGCACGAATGGCCTTCGGCCACACCCGCTATCCGGTGACCAGGTCCGACCACGACGAAATTGTCGGCGTCATCCATCTGCACGACCTGCTCGGGTCGGTGCCGGCCGCTGACACCGCGGCGGCGCACTGTCGCCCGGCGGTGATCGTGCCCGAGACGCTGCCGCTGTCCAACGTGGTCACCGCGCTGCACGACGCCGGTGACGAGATGGCGATCGTGATCGACGAGTACGGCGGGTTCGCCGGTGTCGTGACGGTCGAAGATCTCGCCGAGGAGCTCGTGGGTGAGATCGACGACGAACACGACTCCGACCACGACGCCGACGTGATCGCCGAGAACGACGGCTGGCTGCTCGCCGGGGACCTGCCGCTCGACGAAGCCGAGCGCACACTCGACCTGACGCTGCCGCCCGGCGACTACGAGACGGTGGCCGGGATGGTGATCGCACACGCGGTCGGTCTGCCCGACGCCGGGGACACCGTCGTGATCGACCTGCCCGCCGACGCCGCCGATCTGCTGGCCGACGGGCCGCCCCCGACCCGCCTCCTGACCGCCGAGGTCCGGGCGATCGAGCGGCACGTGCCCGCCGCGGTGTTCGTCACCGTCACCACCGACGGGGTGAGGAAGGTCGTCGATGAGTGATCCGTGGGTCGTTGCCGCCGTGACCGTCGCGCTGATCGGCTCGAGTGCGTTTTTCGTGGCGGTGGAGTTCGCGCTCATCGCCGCGCGACGGAGTCGGCTCGAGGACGCCGCCCCCAGAAGTGTGTCGGCCAGGGCTGCGCTACGCAGCGCCAGCGAACTCTCGCTGCTGCTGGCCGGTGCCCAGCTGGGCATCACGGCGTGCACACTGTTGCTCGGCGCGATCACGAAACCCGCTGTGCATCATGCGATCACGCCGCTGCTGACCGATACCGGGGCGCCGTCGTGGGCAGCCGACGTCGGCGGCTTCCTGCTTGCGCTGCTGATCGTCACGTTCCTGCACCTCGTCATCGGCGAGATGGCGCCGAAGTCGTGGGCCATCGCCCACCCGGAGCGTTCGGCGACGCTGCTGGCGCTGCCCATGCGCGGCTTCATGTTCCTGACCCGCCCGCTGCTGCGACGGCTCAACCAGGCGGCCAACTGGTGCCTGCGCCGCGTCGGCGTGACACCGGTCGACGAGCTCGCCGACACCCAGGACCCCGGCACGCTGCGCCAGCTGGTCGAGCATTCCGCCACCGTCGGCACGCTCGACGAGCGCTACCACGCCAACCTCACGAGTGCACTGGAACTGGAGGCCCTCACCATCGGCCAGGTGGCCCGTCGCGACGCCGCGCACAGCGCCGTGCCGGCCGATGCCACACCGGCGCAGATCCAGCAGACCGCGCGGGCGACCGGACATCTGCGGTTGTTCGTGCGGGAGGGCACCGCGACCATCGGCGTGGTGCACGTGCGGGACAGCCTCTCGTCCCCCGGCCCGGCACGTGAGCTGATGCGTCCGCTGTTCACTCTGCCGGAGGACACGCCGGTCTATGAGGCTCTGCGCCTGATGCGCGAGACGCGCAACCACCTGGTCGTCGTCGACGGGCCGTCCGGGCGCGGCCTGCTGACCCTGACCGATCTCCTGCACCGCCTCCTGCCCAGCGAGGCGGCCTGAATCAGGCCGACGTCAGCTCGTCGGTCCTCGGCAACTCGGTACCCCCCGGGATCTCGGGAACCCTGGTGGCGCGCACGTAGACGATCTCCCCCTCGCGCAATCCCAGCGCTTCGGAATCACCCCGGGTGATCTGCGCGGTGAACGGAGCGCCGGTGGCGGCGCTGGTCAGCTCCAGGCGCACCTCGAAGCCCAGCACCACGATCCGGTCGATCGTCGCCTTGACCACACCGGTCGACCGCACGGATTCGTTCTCGTGGATCGGCAGTTCGGGGTTGCGCCCGACCCTGATGTCGTGGGGCCGCACCAAGGTCCCGTTCAGTGATGACACCGCGCCGAGGAAGGACATCACGAATGCGTTGGCCGGGGTGTCGTACACCGCGGTGGGCGAGCCGACCTGCTCGATGCGGCCCTTGTTGAGCACGGCGATCCGGTCGGCGACGTCCAGCGCCTCGGCCTGGTCATGGGTCACCAGCACGGTGGTCACGTGCACCTCGTCGTGCAGCCGGCGCAGCCAGGCCCGCAGATCCTCGCGCACCTTGGCATCGAGCGCGCCGAACGGTTCGTCGAGCAGCAGCACCTGTGGATCGACGGCGAGCGCGCGTGCCAGGGCCATCCGCTGACGCTGGCCACCGGAGAGCTGGTTGGGGTAGCGGTTCTGGAAGCCCGCGAGGCCGACGACCTCCAGCAGGTTGTCCACCTTCGCCTTCACCTCGGCCTTGGGGCGCTTGCGGATCCGCAGCCCGAACGCCACGTTGTCGCGCACCGTGAGGTGTTTGAACGCCGCGTAGTGCTGGAACACGAAACCGATTCCGCGGCGCTGCGGCGGCACCTTGGTGACGTCGCGGCCGTTGATCGTGATGGTGCCGGTGTCGGGCTGGTCGAGGCCGGCGATCGCGCGCAGCAGCGTGGACTTCCCCGATCCGCTGGGACCCAGCAGCGCGGTCAGGGAGCCGGACGGCACCTCGAAGTCGATGTTGTCCAGCGCAGCGAAATCGCCGTAGTGCTTGTTCGCGCCACGGACGACGATGGCGTCTTCGGTCTCGGCGGTCATGGGTCCTCTTCCACTGTCATTTGCTCTGGCGTGCTCGGCGCGCATCGAGCACCACCTGGACGATCAAGACGAACACTGCGACGCCCATCAACAGCGTGGCGATGGCGTAGGCCCCGTACTCGGCGCCGCGGTTGTAGCGGTCGGCCACCAGCAGGGTCAGCGTCTGCGAGGTGCCGGGCAGGTTCGACGACACCATGATCACGGCGCCGAACTCACCGAGCGTGCGCGCCACCGTCAGCACGACGCCGTAGGTCAGTCCCCACCGGATCGACGGCAGGGTGATCCGCCAGAACGTCTGCCACCACGTCGATCCGAGTGTCGCGGCGGCCTCCTCCTGATCGATGCCGAGCTCGTGCAGCACCGGTTCGACCTCACGGATGACGAACGGCACGGTGACGAAGACGCTGGCCAGCACGATGCCGGTGAAGCCGAAGATGATCTTCCAGCCGAACTCGTTCTCGACGAATCCGAACAACCCGGCTGAACCCCACAGCAGGATCAACGCGACGCCGACGACGACCGGTGACACCGCGAACGGCAGGTCGATGATCGCCTGCAGGATCGTCTTGCCACGGAACCTGTTGCGGGCCAAGACGAGCGCGGTGGGAACCCCGAACAGCACGTTGAGCGGCACCACGATCGCCACCACGAGCAGCGACAGCTGCAGCGCCGCGATGGCCGCCGGTGTGCCGACCGACTCGAAGAATGCCCCGATCCCCGGGGAGAACGTCCGCCACAGGATCAGCCCGACCGGGACGACGACGAGGACGAGGATGTAGGCCAGCGCCAGGTACCGCAGCAGATGCTTGACGACCGGCGACAGGATCATTGCGCGAGCTCCTCGCGCTTCGCGGCGCGGGCCCCGATCGCCCGGAGGATGAACAGCACCACGAAGGAGATCACCAGCAGCACGATGGAGATCGCGGCGGCACCGGTGCGGTCGTCGTTCTCGATGAGGGTCCGGATCCACTGGGAGGAGACCTCGGTCTCGCCGGGGACGGCGCCGCCGATCAGCACGACCGACCCGAACTCGCCGATGGCCCGGGAGAACGCCAGGCCCGCGCCGGACAGCAGCGACGGCAGCAGCGCGGGGAGCACCACCTTGGTGAAGATGGTCCAGTTGTTCGCGCCCAGCGATGCCGCCGCCTCCTCCGTCTCGCGGTCGAGTTCGAGCAGCACCGGCTGCACCGACCGCACGACGAACGGAAGGGTCACGAACAGCAGCGCGATCCCCACGCCCCATCTGGTGTGCTGCAGGTGCAGGCCGACCGGGCTGGCGGGTCCGTAGAGCGCCAGCATCACCAGGCTCGCGACGATCGTGGGCAGCGCGAACGGCAGGTCGATCACCGAATCGACCAGCCGTTTGCCGGGGAAGTCGTCCCGGGTGAGCACCCAGGCCACCAGCAGACCGAACACCAGGTTGATCACCGTGACGACGGTCGAGATGGTCAGCGTCACCCGGAACGAGGCGATCGCCGAGGGCGAGGTCACCGCGGTGGCGAACGCCTCCCAGCCGCCGCCGGCGGACTGCCACAGGATTGCGGCCAGCGGCAGCAGCACGATGACGCTCAGCCAGATGGACGCCGCGCCCACCCGCAGCGACGTGGTCCCGTACCGGCCGGGACGGACGTCGCGTGCGGCCGAGTCCGGCTCCAGGGTTGCCGTCATCCAGTGGCCTGCTTGTAGATCTTGGTGATACTCCCGTTGTCCTTGTCGAACAGCGCGGGATCGACCTGGCTCCAGCCGCCGAGGTCAGCGATGGTCCACAGTTTCTCCGGGGTCGGGAAGTCCGTGGCGAAGTCCTCGGCGACCGCGGGGTCGACGGGACGGAAGCCCGCCTCGGCCCACAGCTTCTGGCCTTCGGCGGTGTAGAGGAAGTTCTTCAGTGCATTGGCCTTGTCCGCGTGGGCCGAGCCGATCACGACCGCGACGGGATTCTCGATCTTGAAGGTCTGCGGCGGATTCACGTGCTCGACGGGCTTGCCCTGACGCTCGACGTTGATCGCCTCGTTCTCGTAGCTGATCAGCACGTCGCCGGTGCCCTGCAGGAACACGTCGGTAGCCTCACGACCGGAACCGGGCCGGGTCTTGACATGCTCGGTGACCAGGCGGTTGACGAAGTCCAGGCCGGCCTGGGGATCCTGGCCGCCGTTGCTCTTCGCGGCGTAGGGCGCCAGGAGATTCCACTTGGCGGAACCAGAACTCAGTGGGCTCGGAGTGACGACCTCGAGCCCGGGCTGCAGCAGGTCGTCCCAGTCCCTGATGTTCTTCGGGTTGCCCTGGCGGACGACGAGCGAAACCACGGACCCGAACGGGATGCCGCGGGTGGCGTCGGCGTTCCAGTCCTCGGCCACCTTGCCGGCCTTGACCAGGCGGGTGATGTCGGGTTCGACCGAGAAGTTGACGATGTCGGCGGGCTTGCCGTCCTGCACGCCACGCGACTGGTCACCCGACGCTCCGTAGGAGGTGGTGACGGCGACGCCCTTGCCCTCCTCGGTGGCGGCGAACGCGGGGATGATCTTGCTCCAGCCCGGCTCGGGCACCGCGTAGGCGACCAGGGTCAGCGTCGTCTCCGCGTCCGATCCTCCGCCCTCGCCGGCGACGTCGCTCGCCCCGCCCCCACAGGCGGCGAGCACCGTCGCGGTCAGGCCGAGCGCGGCCGCGGTACGCCACCGGGTGGCGAACTGACGCTTCGAGAACTGGGGCATGAAGTGGGCCTTTCCTTGCTTGCTGCGGCGGGCTGGAGGGAGAGCACCCGTCGATGCGGCAAGGAGACGACTTCAGGTCACGACAGCACACAGCCGCCACCGACCCCACACCGCGGACGGGAGGGTTCAGCGACAACAGTGGACGTCTGCAACAGCGCAACCACCCACGGCGATGAGTGCCAGCACATGGCACTCATGACGGCCGGACGCTGCATGCATGGCGCGAAGAGTAACAGAGCCGGGCGGTCCGCTCACCCGGAGTGATCAGCGAGTGAGCAACCACATGACGATGACGAGCGCGACCAGCGCGACGAGGATGAGCGTCACGCGCGATCGTGGCATGCCCGTCACCGGACATCCCGGATGTCGTGGCGGGCGCGGCGGAGCACCTTGATGCTGCGGCCGAGAACCCCGTCCAGCAGCACCGCCAGCGCGAAGGCCAGCAGCAGGACCACCGGCATCACCACCGCCGTCTGGGCGACGAAGCCCAGTCCAGTCAGCCAGAGCTCGACGCCGTCCCACCAACTCAGGAATGCGCCCACCGCATCAGCCTAGGCGATGCGAAGATGGGCGCGTGCCAACCGAGGTGGAGGACACCGACTGCATCGTGTCGGGCGGTGGACCGGCCGGGATGATGCTCGGTCTGCTGCTCGCCCGCGCCGGCGTGCGCGTCACCGTCATGGAGAAACACGCCGATTTCCTGCGCGACTTCCGCGGGGACACGGTGCACGCCAGCACGCTGCGGATGCTCGACGAACTCGGGCTCGGTCCGGCGTTCGAGCAGGTGCCGCACCGACTCATCGAAACGCTCAGCGTGAACATGCAGGGCACCGCGCTGGACATCGACCTGCGGCGGATCCCGGGCTCCCACAAGCACATTGCGCTGGTACCGCAGTGGGACTTCCTCGAGCTCCTCGCCGCCGCGGCTGAACGGGAACCGACGTTCACCCTGTTGCGCAGCACCGAGGTGCTCTCCCCTGTCCGCGAGGGCGGACGGGTGACCGGTGTGACCTACCGGGACGCCGCCGGTGACACCCGCCGGCTCCGGGCGGACCTGACGGTCGCCTGCGATGGCCGCGGCTCCACGCTGCGTGAATCGCTGGGTATGAAGCCGACCAGCTTCGGTGCCCCGATGGACGTCTGGTGGTTCCGGCTCCCCCGCGGTGAGGACGATCCGCACGGGCTGGCCGGGATGCTGGGCACCGGGCACGCCGCCATCGCCATCGACCGCGGCGACTACTACCAGATGGCCTACCTCATCCGGAAGGGCAGCGACGCCGCACTCCGTGCGCAGGGTATCGAGAGCCTGCGCCGCCGGGTGGCCGAGCTGGTCCCGTTCGTGGCCGACCGGATGGACCAGCTGACCTCGTTCGACGATGTGAAGCTGCTGGACGTCCAACTCAACCGGTTGCGCCGCTGGTACACCGACGGGTTGCTGCTCATCGGCGACGCCGCTCATGCGATGTCGCCGGTCGGCGGCGTCGGGATCAACCTGGCCGTCGCCGACGCGGTGGCGGCCGCGACCATTCTGGCCGCCCCGCTGCGCGAGCACCGGCTGAGCAGGCGGCACCTGGCGGCGGTGCAGGCGCGTCGCTGGCTGCCCACCGTCCTGGTGCAGTCCGCGCAGCGCGTCGCGCACGTCCGGGTGATCGCCGCCGCGGTTCGCGAAGACGGTGCCGCGGGCGCCCCGGCCGGGGTCCGACTGATCAGCCGGATCCCCTTGTTGCAGACCGTGTTCGGCGCGGCCGTCGCCATCGGTCCGTTTCCCCAGCGCATCCCGGGCTTCGCGCGCCGCTGAACACGCAAGCACCCACACACGTCGATCGGTGGACGGCGGGCGTGTCGGCAGTCGATGATGTCCGAATGGTTCTGCAAGACACCGGTCCGACCGACCCCGACGTCACCGCCGCGCCCGCCATGGTCCACGAGGAGCCCGACACGCCGCTGACGCTGACCTCGCCGGTGCCGTACGCCCCGACCCTGCGGAACCCTTTCCCGCCGATCGCCGATTACGGCTTCCTCTCCGACTGCGAGAACACCTGCCTGATCTCGTCGGCCGGCGCGGTGGAATGGCTGTGCGTGCCGCGGCCCGACTCCCCCAGCGTGTTCGGCGCCATCCTCGACCGCGGCGCAGGCCACTTCCGGCTCGGCCCCTACGGCGTGACGGTGCCCGCCGCCCGCCGGTATCTGCCGGGCAGTCTGATCCTGGAAACCACCTGGCAGACGCACACCGGCTGGCTGATCGTGCGCGACGCCTTGGTGATGGGCCCGTGGCACGACCTCGAGCGGCGCTCGCGTACCCACCGCCGGACCCCGATGGACTGGGACGCCGAGCACATCCTGCTGCGCACCGTGCGGTGCGTGAGCGGAACCGTCGAAGTGGTGATGAACTGCGAGCCGGCCTTCGACTACCACCGCGTCAGCGCCGAATGGGAGTACTCCGGGCCGGCCTACGGGGAGGCGATCGCGCGGGCCAACCGCAACCCCGACTCCCATCCGACCCTGCGGCTGACGACCAATCTGCGGATCGGCCTGGAGGGCCGGGAGGCCAGGGCGCGCACCCGCCTGAAGGAGGGCGACAACGTCTTCGTGGCGCTGAGCTGGTCGGGACACCCCGCACCGCAGAACTACGACGAAGCCGCCGACAAGATGTGGCAGACCAGCGAGGCCTGGCGGCAGTGGATCAACGTCGGGGACTTCCCCGACCACCCGTGGCGGTCGTATCTGCAGCGCAGCGCGCTGACGTTGAAGGGCCTGACCTACTCCCCGACCGGCGCACTGCTCGCCGCAAGTACCACCTCGCTGCCGGAAACCCCTCAGGGCGAACGCAATTGGGACTACCGCTATGCCTGGGTACGGGATTCGACCTTCGCACTGTGGGGCCTCTACACCCTGGGCCTGGACCGCGAGGCCGACGACTTCTTCGCGTTCATCGCCGACGTCTCGGGCGCCAACAACGGTGAGCGCCATCCACTGCAGGTGATGTACGGCGTCGGCGGCGAGCGCAGCCTGGACGAGGCTGAGCTGCACCACCTTTCGGGTTACGACGGGGCGCGGCCCGTCCGCATCGGCAACGGCGCCTTCAACCAGATGCAGCACGACATCTGGGGCACGATGCTCGACTCGGTGTATCTGCACACCAAGTCGCGAGAGCAGATCCCCGAAGCCCTGTGGCCGGTGCTGAAGAACCAGGTCGAAGAGGCCATCAAACACTGGAGGGAACCCGACCGGGGCATCTGGGAAGTCCGCGGCGAACCGCAGCACTTCACCTCGTCGAAGGTCATGTGCTGGGTGGCGTTGGACCGCGGCTCCAAACTCGCAGAACTGGAAGGCGAGAAGAGCTACGCCCAGCAGTGGCGGGCCATCGCCGAAGAGATCAAGGCCGACATCCTGGCCAACGGCGTGGACTCGCGCGGGGTGTTCACCCAGCGCTACGGCGACGATGCGCTCGACGCCTCGCTGCTGCTCGTGCCGCTGGTGCGGTTCCTCCCACCGGACGACCCGCGGGTGCGCGCGACGGTGATCGCGATCGCCGACGAGCTCACCGAGGACGGTCTGGTGCTGCGATACCGCACCGAGGAGACCGACGACGGGCTGTCCGGCGAGGAGGGCACGTTCACCATCTGTTCGTTCTGGCTGGTGTCGGCGCTCGTCGAGATCGGCGAGGTGAGCCGGGCAAAGCACCTGTGCGAACGTCTGCTGTCGTTCGCCAGCTCGTTGCACCTCTACGCCGAGGAGATCGAGCCGCGCACGGGTAGGCACCTCGGCAACTTCCCGCAGGCGTTCACCCATCTCGCGTTGATCAACGCTGTGGTGCACGTGATCCGGGCCGAAGAGGAGGCCGACGGTTCCGGGGTCTTCGTTCCGGCCAACGCGCCGATGTAAGCCGGGGTTCAGCGCGTTGTCAGGATCAGCGTGTATCCAAGTCTTGTCGCCGTCGGCATCGACGCGCACGATGTTGTTGCCATAGAAGGGGACGAGCATGGACTACCGCACGGACGCAACATCACGCCGCGTCATCGATATCGCGATCGGCATCCTGGTGGGCCTGCGGGGTTGCTCGGAGCGACAGGCCTTCGACGAGCTCGTCTCGGTCGTCAGGGAGACCGGTCTGGGCATCGGCCGTGTGGCCGGTGGCCTGGTGGCACTCGCCGGTGGATCGGCTTCGGCCGATCACGCCGAGGCGTTCACCGTGTGGGGTGAACTGATCCGCGGTGCGCGGCCGGTGCCGATGTCCAGCTCACACTGATCTGCGCCGATGACCGGGCCGGCGTCGACGATTCAACTGGCGTGTGATGAGCGCGCGGAGTTCGCGACGCTGGTGGCGGGTCTGTCGCCGCAGCAGTGGGACCACCCGAATCCCACCGCGCGGGCTGCCCGCGGGGTTCTGCGGCATGATCGCCACTGACGTCGACTGGTGCCGCGGGCATGCCCTCGACGATCTGCGCGGTCCGGGTCGGGACGTGTTGTCGCGCAACATCTTGCGCTGAGATCAGCGCTCGGTCGCGTTGGCCACCATCTCGGTGGCGATGGTGGCCGCCTCGTCGCTGATGGTGTATCCGCACGCCCATGTCTCGACCGTCACGTTCGACACCGCGGTCAGCGCGTGCTGGCATGCCCAGCCGTCGGCGTCGCGCTGTTCGGAGACCTGGGTGAGCAGCTGACCGTCGAACTGCACCGGGTCCATCTGCCAGACGTAGCTGTCGGCACCGTCATCGACGGTGATGTCACTTGCCTGACACTCCTCCCACGTGGTGCGCGAAGAGTCCACGAACGCCTGCGCCTGGTCGGCCGACGGGTACAGCACCGCGGTCTGTTCGACCCAGTGGTCGTTGTCCTCCGACGGTTCCCGGGCCACCTGGTCGCGGACGGCGGTCCATCCGCTGCCTGCGTACACCGGCTCCTCCGCGCCGTAGATGGCACCGACGCACTTCGGATCGGACAGATCCGCGGAGTGGTCGGTCATCTCGTCGAGCTCACTGGTGACGGTCATCTGCGTCGAGCCCACGATGCCGTTCAGCTCGCCGATGGACAGCAGCACCCCGTCGAGCTGGGCCTCGGTCAACGGCGGCACATCCGCCGGTGCCGTGCCCGCGGCCCGCACCGCCCGGCCGTCGACGGTGCTGACGCAGGCGGACAGCGTGAGCACCAGGGACACGGACAGGGCCAGGCCGACAAGAAGGGTGCGCATCACTGGGCCACCTTGGCGAGCATGACGTCGGCGATGTCGACCGCGTCGTCGGCGCCGCCGGCCTTGGCGTCGGCCACGTCGGTGATCTCGATGTCGACGATGCAGTCGGCGGCGACCCCCAGCGCGCGCTGCAGCGTGATGCCGTCCTCCCCCGCCTCGTGCACGACCACCGCGGACACCATTCGGGGATCGACGACGACATCGGTGATGCGGCTCTGCTCGCCGGCGCCCTGACCTCGCTGCTGCAACACCATCGTGCGACCGTCGCACTGCCGCCACTTCTCGGCGGCCGAGGCGAAGAAGGCCTGCGCGTCGGCGGACGAGGCGAATTGGACGACACCGAAGAAGCCGGTCAGCGACGGTCCGTCCACGCCGCCGCCCGCCCACGACCGGGTGGCCACCGAACGCACCGGGCTCGCCGCGTAGGTCATCTGCTGCAACCGGTAGGTGGCGCTGACACACTCGGCCGGAAAGGCCTGCGCCCGGTCCACTCCGTGCAGCAGCATGTCGGCGCCGCCCTGCACCAGCTGGCCCATGAACCCGGTCGGGGCGATGCCCAGCGCGCCGGAGAGTTCCTGCGTCGTCGGCAGCACCTGGTCGAGCGCCCGGGCGACGTAGGGCGCCGGGTCGTGCGGTGCCGCCGGAGAGTCGACGGCGCGGCCGTCCACCTGCGACGCGCAACCGGCCAGCAGCAGGCACGTGACGACAGCGGTCGACACCATGCGCAGGGACGGCATGCCTTTATCTAGCACGCCGGCGCGCGTCGCGCGCGTGTTCAGACCTTTTCCAGGATCGCCTCGACAGCGCGCACCGCCTTGGCGCGGTTGTCGCCGCGCCGCTCGCCCACGGGCGTGACCGCCAGCGACACCTCGGCGATCGTGTCGCCCCGGACGCCGAGGGCGCGCTGATACTGCGACCGGCCGACCGCGGGTGGCAGCTCGGTGACCACCGTCGCCGACAGCACCCGGTCGGTGTCGGTGACATCGTCGATGGTCGCGGTCATCTGGGTGTCGTTGGCGCCGCGCAGTCGTTTGTCGACGGTCGTCCCGTCGCACTGGCGCCACTGCGTTGCGAACTGCCCGAACAGCTGGTCGGCGGCGTCCACACTGGCCATCCGCACCACGACGGCGTCCATACCCGACACCGCCGCGCCCGCGGCGAGGGTGAAGTAGCTCTGCCGGGCCGCTTCGAGCACCGGGGCGTCGGCGTAGGCGAATCGCGGGGCGGTGTCGGTGATGGCGACGCACGCGATCGGTGCGGCGTCCGCGTCGGTGCGGAACCCGTCGGGCAGGATGTCGGCGCCCCCGGCGAACGGCGCGAATCCGAAGGTGCTCAAGCCGTTTCCGATCGCGCCGGCCAGGTCGGCCTCGGTGGGCAGTAGGCGCAGCGCCGACGCCGCGGGGCGGGCGGCGCCCTCGACGGTCCGGGCGCATCCGGCCAGTGTCAGCGCCGCACAGCACAGCGCGACGGCGACACCGGCCCGGCGGGACATCGACCTACTTCTTGGCTTTGTCCGCGACGGCGTCCGACGACAGGGCCGCGACGAAGGCCTCCTGCGGCACCTCGACCCGCCCGATGGTCTTCATCCGCTTCTTGCCCTCCTTCTGCTTCTCCAGCAGTTTGCGCTTACGCGTGATGTCACCGCCGTAACACTTGGAGAGCACGTCCTTGCGGATGGCCCGGATGTTCTCGCGGGCGATGATTCGCGCCCCGATGGCCGCCTGCACCGGCACCTCGAACTGCTGACGCGGAATGAGCTCCTTGAGTTTGGTGGTCATCTTGTTGCCGTACGCGGCGGCCCCGTCCTTGTGGACGATCGCGCTGAACGCGTCGACCGCCTCGCCCTGCAGCAGGATGTCCACCTTCACCAGATCGGCCTCCTGCTCGCCGGCCTCCTCGTAGTCGAGGCTGGCGTACCCGCGGGTGCGCGATTTCAGCGAATCGAAGAAGTCGAAGATGATCTCGCCCAGCGGCATCGTGTAGCGCAGCTCGACCCGCTCCGGTGACAGGTAGTCCATCCCACCCAGCTCACCGCGGCGCGACTGGCAGAGCTCCATGATGGTGCCGATGAACTCGCTGGGCGCGATGACCGTCGTCTTCACCACCGGCTCGTAGACCGCACGCACCTTCCCCTCGGGCCAGATCGACGGATTCGTCACGACGAGTTCGCTGTTGTCCTCCTTGACCACCCGGTAGACCACATTCGGCGCGGTGGAGATGAGGTCGAGATTGAACTCGCGCTCGAGCCGTTCCCGGGTGATCTCCATGTGCAGCAGTCCGAGGAATCCGCAGCGGAAGCCGAAGCCCAACGCAACGGAGGTCTCCGGTTCGTAGGTCAGCGCGGCGTCGTTGAGCTGCAGCTTGTCCAGCGCCTCCCGCAGCACCGGGTAGTCGGACCCGTCGACCGGGTAGAGGCCCGAGTAGACCATCGGCCGCGGTTCGCGGTAACCGGTCAACGCCTCGTCGGCGCCGTGACGGGCCGTCGTGACGGTGTCACCGACCTTGGACTGACGGACGTCCTTCACCCCGGTGATCAGATACCCGACCTCGCCCACACCGAGGCCGTCGGAGGCCTTCGGCTCGGGCGACACGATGCCGACCTCGAGCAGCTCGTGGGTCGCACCGGTGGACATCATCTTGATCTTCTCGCGCGGGTTGAGCTTGCCGTCGACGACGCGGACATAGGTGACCACGCCGCGGTAGATGTCGTAGACCGAGTCGAAGATCATCGCCCGCGCAGGGGCGTCCGCGTCACCGACCGGCGCAGGTATCAGCCGGACCACCTCGTCGAGCAGTTCGCGTACGCCCTCGCCGGTCTTTCCCGAGACCCGCAGCACATCGGACGGTTCACAGCCGATGATGTGCGCGATCTCACCGGCGTAGCGGTCCGGGTCGGCGGCGGGCAGGTCGATCTTGTTGAGCACCGGGATGATCGTCAGATCGCGGTCGAGCGCCAGATACAGGTTGGCCAGCGTCTGTGCCTCGATGCCCTGCGCGGCGTCGACCAGCAGCACCGCACCCTCGCAGGCCTCGAGCGCACGGGACACCTCGTAGGTGAAGTCGACGTGGCCGGGGGTGTCGATGAGGTGCAGCACGAACTGCTCGTCGCCCACCGTCCACGGCAGCCGCACGTTCTGCGCCTTGATGGTGATGCCGCGCTCACGCTCGATGTCCATCCGGTCGAGGTACTGCGCCCGCATGTCGCGGTCGGCGACGACACCGGTGATGCCCAGCATGCGGTCGGCCAGGGTGGACTTGCCGTGGTCGATGTGCGCGATGATGCAGAAGTTCCGTATCTGCGCCGGCGCAGTGAAGGTCTTGTCGGCGAAACTGCTGATGGGAATCTCCTGGTAGAAGTGCCGGCCGGGCACGCGGTGTACCCGTCCAAAGGGTATCGACCCGGGGCCGTCGCGGCACAATCGCGCCCGCGCGGTTCACCTATGCTCGAAGCATGCCTCCGCAGTGGAAGAGGTTCCAGCAGGTCGCAGGTCATGTCGCGAGGAACGTCGCGAACAACGTGGTGTTCAACGAGGCGCCGAAGATCATCCGCCAGCTGCAGCAGTCGGAGAACAGGCCCCGCACGGTTCAGCAGGGCATCCAGCAGGGGCTCAAACTCGGCCTCGGCGCTGGGCTGTCAGCTCTGGCGAACGCCGCGGCGGCCAGTGCGGGTCCGTCCGCGCCCGCGATCGCGGCGGGCCGTCCGGTCACCAACGCCGGCGTCCCCACCGCGCACCGGGCCCGCAAACTCGTCTACGCCCCCGATCTGGACGGACGCGCCGACCCCGGCGAGATCGTGTGGACCTGGGTCGTCTACGAGGACGACCCCACACGCGGCAAGGACCGCCCGGTGCTCGTCGTCGGACGCGACCGGCGGACCCTGCTCGGCCTCATGCTCTCCAGTCAGGACCATCACCACGACGATCCGAACTGGGTCGCGATCGGCAGCGGCGCCTGGGACGGTGACGGGCGGCCCAGCTGGGTGCGCCTGGACCGGGTGCTCGATGTGCCCGAGGAGGGAATTCGCCGCGAGGGCGCGATCCTCGAGCGTGAGCGCTTCGAGGTGGTCGCGACGCGACTGCGCGCCGACTACTCCTGGCGCTGACTAACGCGGCGCCCGCCACATCGCCGTCATCGACGGGCCGGCCACGCCATCGGAGTCCGGCAGCTCGATCTCCCCGGTGATCTCGAATCCGAACCGCAGGTAGTACGGCACGTTGTCGGGATTGCTCGACTCCAGATAGGCCGGCGCGTGTTCGGCATCCACCCGGTCGAGGCGCGATTGCATCAGGGCGTGGCCGAAGCCACCACCCCGCACCGCCGGATCGCTGCCGATCACGGCGAGATACCAGTGCGGCTCCTCCGGGTGGTGTTCCTTCATCAGGGCGGTGAGCTGCTGTCCGCGGGCTGAACGTGCACCCATGGCCCACAGGAAGCCCGGCAGCATCAGCAATTCCTCGCGCCGCGTCTGCTTCCAGCGGCCGGGCGGATCCCACAGGGCGGCGGCGCCGATGCCGCCGTCGCGCGAGGCGACCTCGCTGCCGCCGCCGGCCAGGAAGTGGCGGCGGGTCATGGTCGCGAACATCCGCGGCAGTCCGCGGGCCCGACGTCGGGCATCGGGCACCATCCACGCCATCACCGGATCGTCCTGGAAGGCGCGGGCGAGTACCCGGGACAGTGCACGGATGTCTGACCGGGATGCGGGGCGGACGTCGACGGCAGCCACCCGCCCACCTTTGCACACCTGGTCAGCCCACGGCGACGGCTGACTAGCCGCGGGTGATGTACGCCTGCAGATGTTCCTGTTCGGCCTGCAGGAGTTCCATCCGGACCTTGACGACGTCGCCGATGCTGACGATGCCGGCCAGCCTGCCGTCCGCCACGACCGGGACGTGACGCACCCGGTTGTTGGTCATCACCGCCGAAAGGTCGTCCACGGGATCGTCGGGTGTGCAGGTCACCAGCAGACCCGTCATGATCTCCGACACCGGCCGGCGCAGCAGGTCAGCGCCGCATTCGTGCAGCCGGCGCACGACATCCCGCTCGGACACCATGCCGACCACACCGCCGTCGGCGCCGACGACCACCATCGCGCCGATGTTGTGGGTGGCGAGCTCGGCCAGCAGACCGGTCACCGTCGTGGTCTCGGTGACCGTGGCCACCGTCGAACCCTTGCTGCGCAGTACGTCCGCAATCCGCATGGACCCTCCCGTGTGACTCCGGTCACAACAGGTTAGGTCGCGGCGGCCGTAATCGGTACCGAAGCGCAAATCGCGCTCAATCCGCCCCGATCGGGCGGGCCGTGGGCTAGGTATGGCACATGATCGAAGTGACCCTGCTGGGCACCGGCAGCCCGATCCCCGATCCGCGGCGGGCCGGTCCATCGACCTTGGTACGCGCCGGCGGGCAGATGTTTCTCGCCGACTGTGGCCGCGGCGTACAGCAGCGGATGGCCGCGGCGGGTGCGCCCGCGAACGGTCTGACCGCGCTGCTGATCACGCACCTGCACAGCGATCACATCGCCGACCTCGGCGACACGCTGATCACCCGCTGGGTGTCGACCTTCACCGAACAGGTGCCGTTGCCGATCATCGGCCCACCGGGGACCGCCGAGGTGGTCGAGGCCACACTCAGGGCGTTCGGGCATGACATCGGCTACCGGATCGCCCATCACGCGGATCTGACCGCACCGCCGGCGATCGACGTCCGGGAGGTCACCGAGGGCACGGTGTGGGACCGTGACGGGGTTCGGATCGTGGTGGCGCCGACCGATCACCGTCCCGTCGCGCCCACCATCGGATTCCGTATCGAACACGCGGACGCCTCGGTGGTGCTGGCCGGGGACACCGTGCCGTGCGAGAGCCTCGACGCGCTGGCGCACGGCGCAGGGGCGTTGGTGCACACCGTGATTCGCCGGGATGTCGTCGAAATTCTGCCGCAGCAGCGGATCCGGGACATCTGTGACTACCACTCCTCGGTGGAGCAGGCGGCCGCCACCGCCGAGCGCGCCGGGGTGGGCATCCTCGTGCTGACGCACTACGTGCCCGCGATCGCACCCGGACAGGAGGAGGATTGGCGGGCCCTGGCCGCGACGGTATTCCCGCGCCAGATCGAGCTGGGCGACGACCTGCACCGGGTGGAGGTGCACCCCGGCGTGTCGGTCAGGCCAGCCGGGTGATCTCCACGACGACGTCGAGGTCGGTCGACCCCTCGCCGGAGTAGATGCCCTTCAGCGGGGACACGTCGGCGTAGTCCCGCCCGACACCCACGCCGACGTACTGTTCGTTGATCCCCTTGTCGTTGGTGGGATCGAAGTGCCACCACCCGCCCGTCCAGGCCTGCACCCAGGCGTGACTCTGCCCCTCGATGGTGTCACCGATGGTCGCGTTCCGGTCAGGGTGCAGATAACCCGACACGTACCGAGCGGGAATCCCCATGCTGCGCAACAGGATCAGCGTCAGGTGAGCGAAATCCTGGCAGACGCCCTTGCCCTCGCGGTGCGCATCGAGTCCCGAGGAGTGCACGCCGGTGGTGCCCGGCACGTACTCCAGCTCGCTGTGCACCCAATTGGCCGCCGCGGTCACGGCTTCGTGGGGCTGGTTGTATTTGGCGATCCGCTCCCCCACCCGGGCGATCCGCCGGCTCTGCGGCGTGTAGTGGGTGGCCGTCAGCACCTCGTCGAACCGGTCGATGACGGCTTCGCCGTGCAGGTCTTCCCAGCTGACAGGCTCCTGGGGCGGCTCATCGACGTCGGTCTCCACCACGGAGAACGCCGTCACCTCGAGTTCGGTGTGCGGAGCGTGCAGGTCGAAGGCCGTGACCGCGGTCCCCCAGTAGTCGACGTAACGGTACTGCCGGGTGGCGGGCGCCGTCTCGATCCGATTGAGGATGACGTTCTGCCGGGCGTCGGAACGCGGCGTCAGCCGAGCCTCGTTGAACGACGCGGTCACCGGCGACTTGTAGGCGTACCCCGTCGCGTGCACCACGCGCATGCGCCACATCAGATCTCACCTTCCTCGATCACCGACGTGTTCCGGCCGGCATCGGTCCACGCCACCCACGGCGCGGAATAGAAGAACTGCAGCGCCAGCGCTTCGCTGACGTCGTAACAGGTCTGCTGTAGACCCGCCAGCCGAGCCTCCAGCGATTCCAGCAGCACCCCGGGCTGAAGGAACTCCAGCTCACTGCGTGCCCTGCCGAGCAGGCGCTGGGCCTCCACGGTCGCGCCCAGCCGGTTGTGCGGACGGTTGAGCAGCTCGTCGATGCTGTGCTCGGCCAACCGAAGTGAATAGAAGATCGACCGCGGAAAAAGCCGGTCGAGCAGCATGAACTCCACGACCCGTCCTGCGTCGAGCACACCGCGGTAGGTGCGCAGGTAGGTGTCGTGCGCGCCCGCGGAGCGCAGCAGCGTCACCCACGCCGGGGACGACCCGCTGTCGCCGACGCGGGAGAGCAGCAACCGCACCGTCATGTCCACCCGTTCGATGGCGCGGCCCAGCACCATGAAGCGGTAGCCGTCGTCGCGCGACAGCGTGGAGTCGGCCAGCCCGGCGAACATCGCGGCGCGGCCCTCCACGTAGGACAGGAACTCGTGCGGGCCGAGGCGTTTGGCGGCGCGTTCGCGTTCGGCCAGGTCGTTGTAGGTGGTGTTCAGACACTCCCAGATCTCAGACGACGTGACTTCGCGTGCACCACGGGCATTTTCGCGGGCCGCGGAGATCGCGTCGACGATCGACATACCGCCCGGCGAGTCGCGGGTGAACGCCACCCGATCGCTCAGCGACCACACGTCGAGGACATGGTCGGGTGCCTCCATGCCGAGCACCCGCAGCAGCGTGCGCGATGCCCAGTCCGGGTCGACGCTGGAGTCCTCGAGCAGTTGGTGCACCGTGACGTCGAGGATGCGGGCAGTGTCGTCGGCCCGTTCGACATAGCGTCCGATCCAATAGAGCGATTCGGCGTTGCGTGCCAGCATCAGTTCACCGCCTCACTGCTGTTGCTGTTGCTGTTGTTGATCCAGGGTGTACTGGGCTTCGCCGTTCTTCTCGGCCTTTCCGCCTTTGGTCGCGCGCGGTAGCGAGCGCACCACTTCCGCGGCGGCGAGCTCGCGGTCGGCGGCCGACGTGCGCGACGCCAGCACCCAGGTGTCCTTGGACCCGCCGCCCTGGCTGGAGTTGACCACCAGCGACCCTTCGGGCAGGGCCACGCGGGTCAGCCCGCCGGGCAGCACCCACACATCGTCGCCGTCGTTGACCGCGAACGGTCTCAGGTCGACATGGCGCGGCGCGAGCTTGTCGCCGATCTGGGTCGGGACGGTGGACAGCTGCATCACCGGCTGGGCGATCCAGCCGCGCGGGTCGCTGCGGATCTTCTTGCAGATCGTGTTCAGCTCCTTGCCCGACGCGTCGGGACCGAAGACGATGCCGTAGCCGCCAGAGCCCTCGACGGGTTTGATCACCAGTTCAGCCACCCGGTCGAGCACTTCCTCGCGCTCGTCGTCCAGCCAGCAGCGGTAGGTGTCGACGTTGGCCAGCAGCGGCTTCTCACCGAGGTAGTACTCGATGATGGTCGGCACGTAGGTGTAGACCAGTTTGTCGTCACCCACCCCGTTGCCGACGGCGCTGGAGATCACGACGTTGCCTGCCCGTGCGGCGTTGAGCAGCCCGGCGACGCCGAGCACCGAGTCCGGGCGGAACTGCATGGGATCGAGATACGCGTCGTCGATGCGGCGGTAGATGACGTCGACCTGACGTTCGCCCTCGGTGGTGCGCATGTAGACGGTGTTGTCGCGACAGAACAGGTCGCGCCCCTCGACGAGCTCGACACCCATCTGACGGGCCAGCAGCGAATGCTCGAAGTACGCCGAGTTGTAGACGCCGGGGGTCAGCACGACCACCGTCGGATCGGCCTCGTTGGAGGCGGCCGCGTTGCGCAACGCGCGCAGCAGGTGGGAGGGGTAGTCCCCGACCGCCCGTACGCGGTGGGTGGCGAACAGGTTCGGGAAGACGCGCGCCATCGTGCGGCGGTTCTCCATCACATACGACACCCCCGACGGGGACCGCAGGTTGTCCTCCAGCACGCGGAAGTCGCCCTTGTCGTCGCGGATCAGATCGATGCCGGCGACGTGGATGCGCACGCCGTTGGGCGGGACGATGCCCACGGCCTCGCGGTGGAAGTGCTCACACGAGGTCACCAGCCGACGCGGGATGACGCCGTCGCGCAGGATCTCCTGCTCGCCGTAGATGTCGTCGAGGTACATCTCCAGGGCCCGCACGCGCTGGGTGATGCCGCGCTCGAGACGGGTCCACTCGGCGGCGGAGATGACGCGCGGCACCAGGTCCAGCGGAAGCGGCCGTTCCTTACCCGACAGCGAGAACGTGATGCCCTGGTTGATGAAGGCGCGGTCGAGGGCCTCGGTGCGGGCCGCGAGCTCCGAGGCGTCCGACGGCGCCATCTCGGCGAAGATGCCCTTGTAGGGTCCACGGACGTTGCCCTGTGCGTCGAACATCTCATCGAACGCCTTGTCGTAGCCGCCGACGCGGTTGTAGCCGTCGAAGACGCCCTCGTGACGTGTGGTCTTGGCGGTACCCGTCCGCGACGATCGAGCAGTTCCGGTCGACGTTGCGGTGGACACTGTGCGGGCCGTCATCTCACACACTTTGCCTGACCGGGTGCATTCCGGCAGGCCAGGGGCTCTCGCTTTGGGAGATCCGGGACCGCGCTGGTACCCTGAACAGTCGCTGCCCGCCGCCATCGGCGCGGCCGAAAGACTTTTGCACGCACATCCCCGAGAACGACGAAGGACAGCTCTACGTGGCCAACATCAAGTCGCAGGAAAAGCGCATCCGTACCAACGAGCGCCGCCGGCTCCGCAACCAGTCGGTGAAGTCCTCGCTGCGCACCGCGGTGCGTCACTTCCGCGAGGCCGTCGACACCGGCGACAAGGACAAGGCTTCCGAGCTGCTCGCCGCCACCAGCCGCCAGTTGGACAAGGCCGCCAGCAAGGGCGTCATCCACAAGAACCAGGCCGCCAACAAGAAGTCGGCGCTGGCGCTCGCGCTCAACAAGCTCTGAGCGGTCCGGCCTACGGGTCGTCAGTCGCCGACCAATTCGGCCACGCGGCGCACCGCTGACTCGAGCGCGTAGTCGGCGTCCGCCGCCGCGCCCTTGACGTCCGCGTTCAGCGCCGCGACCAGCCGCATCGCCTCGGCCACCGAACCCCGCGACCACCGTCGCGCCTGCTTCTGAGCCTTCTGCACCCGCCATGGCGGCATCCCGATCTCACCGGCCAGCCGGTAGGGGTCCCCGGAGAGCGGTCCGACGCGGGCGATGGTGTGCACCGCTTCGGCGAGGGCGTCGGCCAGCACGACCAGCGGCTCCCCGCTGATCATCGCCCAGCGCAGCGCCTCCGTCGCGCCCGCGACGTCACCGGTCACGGCCTTGTCGGCGATGTCGAACCCCTTCACCTCGGCCCGGCCCGAGTGATAGCGACGCACCGCGGCCGCGTCCACCTCGCCGGCGGTGTCGGCCACCAGCTGCGAACACACTGCGGCCAGCTCCCGGATGTCGGACCCGACGGCATCGAGAACCGCGGTCACGGTGTCGTCGGAGACCTTGACCTTGGCCGCACGGAACTCCCGCCGCACGAAATCCGCCCGCTCGGCGGCCTTGGTGATCTTCGCGCACGGATGCACCTCGGCGCCGAGCTTCTTGAGTTGATCGGCCAGCGCCTTGGCTCGGCCGCCGCCGGAGTGGACGACCACGAGCATCGTCCCCGGCGGCAGATCGGCGGCCGCGTCGGCGATCAGGGCCGCGGCCTCCTTGCCGGCCTCGGCGGCGGCTTCGAGCACCACCACCCGTTCGTCGGAGAACAGCGACGGGCTCAGCAGTTCGGCCAGTTCGCTGGTGCTCACCTCCCCCGCCCGCAGCCGGTTGACCGGCACGTCGGCGGTGCCGGCGATCTTGCGCGCCGCGCGCAGCACATCGGCCACCGCGCGTTCGACCAGGAGTTCCTCGTCTCCCAACACCAGATGGAGACCATCGACCGATCCGCTCACCCGCCGATGGTGTCACGCCGCGCCGACATCGCCACCCGCAGTGCCTCGTCGATGTGACCCGACACCGCCCACGCCAGCAGACACACCGCAGCGCAGGCCGCAGTCACCCGCACCCACCGTCGTCGCCACAGCGCCACGACCACACCACCGCTCACCGTCACCGCCGCCAACCCGGTCCAACCCGAGGGCACCGGCAGCACGGCCCCGGGCACCGCGGCCGCCCACGCCGCGACGCGCAGCAACCACCACAGTTGCGGCCCGGTGAACCGGATGAGCATCCCCGCCCCCGCCGGCCAGAGCGGGCACAGTGCGGCCGCCGCGGTGCCGACCACGGTGATCGGCGGGATGACGGCGGCCACCGCGAGATTGGCCGCAATCCCCACCAGGCTGACGGTGCCCGAGATCGCGGCGACCAGCGGCGCCGTCACGAGCTGCGCGGCCACCGCCACGGCGACGGCGTCGGCCAGGGGTTTCGGCCATCCGCGGCCGGTCAGCCGGGCCGACCAGACCGGGGCGATCACCACCAGCCCCGCGGTCGCCGTCACCGACAGGGCGAAACCCGCATCGACGGCCAGCTCCGGCGCGGCGACCAACAGCAGCAGCACACTGGCCGACAGCGCCGGGATCGCCTGCCGTCGCCGGTGCGACAGCACGGCGACCAGCGTGACAGCCCCCATCACTGCCGCCCGCAGCACGCTCGCCGACGGCTGCACCACGATCACGAACGCGGCGAGCGCGCACGCCGCCAGCAGGGCCGCCGCGCGCGGCCCGATCAGCCCGGCGCTGAGCAGCACGGCGCCACACACGATGGTCACGTTGGCCCCGGACACCGCCGTCAGGTGGGTCAGTCCCGCCGACCTGAAGTCGCTGACCGTGGTTGCGGGCACCGTGGAGGTGTCACCCAGCACCAGCGCGGGCAGCATGGCCGCCTGATCGGCGGGCAGCACGCCGCGCGCGGCCTCGGCATAGCCGGTCCGCACGGCCTCGGCCATCCGTTGCACCCGTGGTGCGGCGCCGAGTGTCGGCTCACCCGTCGCCGAGAGCGTCGCGACGGTGAGGTCGCGCCGGATGGGCCTGCTGACCTCGGCACGGAATGTCGCCGGGCGGCCCGCGCTCAGCCCGCCGAAACGCGAGGCCGACGCGAAAACGACCACCCGGCCGGATGATTCGCCGCCGTCGAGCTCCTGTAGCGCGCCCCGGAACATCAGACGTCCGCCGACCGAACGCGGGCTGTCGGAGGGGGTGACGGTCACGGTTGCCTCGGTGCCGTACAGCATGGTGATCGGGTGCGCGCGCACCTGCTGGGAGCGGACCGTCACCGCCACCGTGAACGCCGCGCCGAGCACCGCGACCGCCAGCACCCCGCCCGCCCCCCGGCGCAGCGCCGCACCGACCGACGCCTCGTCGCCGGCCCAGCACGCCACCGCAGCGCAGCTCGCCACGCAACCCAGCAGCACAAGCGGCGCTGCGCCGTGCCACATGATGCCCGCAGCGGTGACGGCCCAGCCGGTCAGCGCCGCAGGCACCAGCCGCAGATCCAGGTGGCGGCGGGCGTCTCCCGTGGCGGTCACACATGGACCAGATCGCGCAGTTTGGCCAGCCGCGCCGGACCGATACCGTCCACATCGCCGAGCTGATCGACACTGCTGAAGGCGCCGTTGGCGTCCCGCCACGCCACGATGGCCGCAGCCGTCACCGGTCCGACCCCGGGCAGGGTGTCCAGCTCCTCGACGGTGGCAGTGTTCAGGTTGACCGGCTCCCCCGTCCCTCCGGCGGCCTGACCCGGTGTCGGCGCAGGGGCTGGTCCGGGAGTCGCCGCTCCGGCGGGCCCGCTCGTCGAGCTCCCCATCGTCGGCGGCTGGCCCGGCGCCGGTGCGATGCCGACGATGATCTGTTCGCCGTCGGCGAGCTTGCGTGCCATGTTGAGCCCGATCAGGTCGGCGCCCTCGGCCGTGCCGCCGGCCGCCTCGATCGCATCGGCGATACGCGCACCCGGGGACAGGGTCACCAGCCCCGGCTTGTGCACCAGCCCGACGACGCTGACGACGACCTGCGCATCGGCCGGTGGCGGGCCCGCCGACGCCGACGCTGACGCCGACGAGATCATCTGTACATCAGGCAGATTGGCCGACGCCACCGGCGGCGGACTGTCCCGCCAGACGGTGAACACCGTCACCAGGACGGCGACCGCGCCCAGCGCGGCGAGCGCGACGGCGCCCGCGCGGCCGGGGTCGGCGCGAACCGCGGTCAGCCAATCGGGGCGGCGTGACGATCTTGACGCGTCGGCGCCTTCGGGCAACCAGCGCGACAGCGCGGTGTCCACTCGGTCGGTGTCGTGCCCGGATTCTTCTTCGGCGCCCAGTCTCCGGTGGAGCCGCTCGGCCGGTTCTTCGGTCCGCATGTGACTGACGGTAGGCAGTGTGGCCGTCGGAATCGCCGCGCGAATGCCGGATCAGCGACGCGCCTGTGGATGAACGGCCGCCTGTGGACAGTCCGGGCGCATAGTGTCTACTGCGCACGCAGACTCGGCGAGGAGGCCACCCGTGACCAGATCGACGCACCGCCCCCTTCGCGTCATCCAGTGGACGACCGGCAACATCGGCCGCCGCTCGCTGCACGCGATCATCGGTCGCGACGACATGGAGCTGGTCGGCGTCTACGCCCACGGTGCGGAGAAGGTCGGCGTCGACGCGGCCGAGCTGTCCGGATGGCCGGAGCCCACCGGCGTCACCGCCACCGACGACATCGATGCGCTGATCGCGTCGCGACCGGACGCATGCTGCTACAACCCGTTGTGGCCGGACATCGACGAGCTGGTCCGGTTACTCGAAGCCGGCGTCAACGTGTGCTCGAGCGCCGCCTGGATCACCGGCGGCAAGCAGTCACCCGAGGACATCGACCGCATCGAGAAAGCCTGCAGGACAGGAAATTCGACGATCTTCGGCAGCGGCGCGCATCCCGGCATGACGAACATGGTCGGCATGGTGCTGTCCGGCGCGTGTGAACGCGTCGACGAGATCCGCATCACCGAATCGGTGGACTGCTCGACCTATGAGTCGGCCGGCACCCAGACCGCGATGGGCTTCTCCCAGGACCCGGACACACCCGGCCTGGCCGAGAGCGTGCGCCGCGAGAGCGAGGTGTTCGCCGAGTCGGCGGCGATGATGGCCGACGCGATCGGCGCCGAACTCGACCGGATGACCTTCGACGTCGAGTTCACCACCGCGACCGGCGATTCCGATCTCGGCTTCATGCAGATTCCGGCGGGCACGGTCGGCGGTGTCTACGGCTACCACCGCGGCTGGGTCGGCGACCGCAATGTCGTCAGCGTCGGCTTCAACTGGACCATGGGCGACCACGTCACCCCACCGAAGCCGCTCGAACACGGCCACGTCATCCAGGTGTTCGGGCTGCCCAACATGCGCACGGTGCTGCACTGCCTGCCGCCCCGCGATTGGACCGAGCCGGGGTTCATGGGGCTCGGCATGATCTACACGGCGATGCCGGTGACCAATGCGGTGCCCGCAGTTGTCGCCGCACCGCCGGGCATCGTGACGCTCAAGGATCTGCCGCCCGTCACCGGACGCGTCGCCACCGCCTGAGGCGGCCTCCTACCCCGCCACATCGTTGACTCTGCGCTGAGATCGCGAAACCGGCAGTGTTTGGCGATCTGTGCGCAGAGTCAACGGGGTAATCAGCGCGATGTCAGTCGGTGAAACTGAGGCACACCCCGACCGCGCCCGCGCCGAGATGCACGGACAGCACCGGACCCATATCGGTGACGGTGAGCGTCTCGATCTGCGGCAGGCGCTCGGTCAGCGCAGCCCCGAGCGCATCGGCGACGTCGTGGTTGTCGACATGGTGCACCGCCACCGCCGCTCGACGGTCGCCGATCACCTCGGCCACCTGGTCCACCAACGCGGTATGGGCCTTCGATGCGGTACGGATGCGTTGCGCCAGAACCAGTCTGCCGTCGACGTCGAGTTGTAGCAGCGGTTTGAGCGACAGCGCGGTGCCCAGGCGCGACGCGGTGGAGCCGATGCGGCCGCCACGGCGCAGATTGTCCAGTCGATGCACCACGATGAAGGCCCGCCCGCGACCGACCGCCGCACGCGCCGCGGCCTCGACGGTGTCGAGGTCGGCGCCCTGCGCTGCCCGGCGGGCGGCGGCCTGGGCGACGAATCCGACCCCCATGGCCGCCGACCTCGAGTTGACCACCCGTACGGCAGATCCGAACTCCCGCGCCGCGGCGACCGCCGAACTCAGGGTGCTCGACAGCGCCGCGGACAGGTGCACGGCCACGACGCCGTCCCCACCACTGTCGGCGAGCGCCCGCCGGTAGGCCTCGGTGAGTTCGGCCGGCGTGGCCCCTGCCGTGGTGACGTGGGGACGGGCGTGAAGATCGTTGGGCAGCACGTCGATTCCGTCACGCAGATCGGTACCGTCGACGAGCACGTGCAGCGGAACCTGCCGGATGTCGAACCGCGCGAGGTCCTCGGAGGACAACCGCGACGACGCATCGGTGACCACGACCACCGCCATGGTCAGATCCCCGGAAGCGCCGACGGCACGCCGGCTTCGGCCAGCGCCTTCAGCATCAACTCGGCCACGGCCTCGTGCGCCTCGAAATTCCAGTGGATCCCGTCGGGGTTGCCACGCCCGGAGAGCACGTGTTCGGCGACGGCGGCCTTGAGGTCGACCAGCGGAACATCATGTGATTGCGCCCATTCGGTGAGCGCACGGACCGTCCCCGGCCGGCCGTGATGGGCCTTGCCGTAGGTCTCGGCGATGTGCACCGACGGCAGTGACGCGACGATCGGGATACCAGGCCGGTTGAAGTCGATGGCGCCGCGGGTCATCTCGAGATACTCCGCACTCAGGTGCGGCGGCAGTGCGGACGAGGCGACCGGGGACAGCCGTGGCTGCACCCAGCCGTAGCCGTCACGCACCCACCGCCGCAGCCACGGCGGGCGGACGTAGCGGATCAGCTCACGCAGGGCCGTGGGGAGCGGAGACGGCAACGAATCCATTCCTCCGGTGGCGAAGACCACCGCCCCGGCACGGGGCAGTGCGGCCCAGGCCCGGGGATCCTGCGTCGCCGCCCACCACACGTCGCGGCAGGTCCAGCCGATTCGGCCGATCAGTTCGAGATCCCAGTCGAGTTGCCGGGCAACGATATTCGGCCAGATCCGCGGATCGTCGGACGGTAGCCCGCCGGTGGGGCCGTAGTAGGCCAGGGAGTCCGCGAAGACGAGGAGGGTGCTCCTCTCAGAGGACGTCATGGCCGACCTGCGCCGAGGCGTTCCATACATCCAGTCGCCACCGGATGCCGTCCAGGCCCGCGTCGTCGTCGGCGTGGCCGGACAACTGCACCCAGCTCGCGTTGCCCATGCCGCCCAGCACGGGCCAGGTGTCGACCGGCAGGCCCAGCAGGTCGGCGGTCAGCGCAGCGATCAGCCCACCGTGGGCAACCAGCACCACCGGCCGGTCCTGTCCACCGTGGACATCGTCCCCCCAGGCGGGCTGGCCGTCGACCAGTTCGGCGACCAGCGGGCGGCTGCGCGCCGCCACGTCCACCCGGCTCTCCCCGCCGTGCGGCGCCCATCGGGCGTCGTCGCGCCAGGCCAGCCGCGCGCCGGGGGCGACGGCGTCGACCTCCAGGTGCGTCATGCCCTGCCAGTCGCCCAGGTGCGTCTCACGCAGCCGGGTGTCCACGGCCACCGGCATTCCCGCCCGCTCGCCGAGGGCGGTCGCGGTGTCCAGGGCGCGGCGCAGGTCGGAGGAGACGATCACCAGCGGCTGCCGCTTGGCCAGTGCCTCGGCGGCCACCACGGCCTGTTCGCGTCCGAGGTCCGACAGGTCGGTGTCGAGCTGGCCCTGCATCCGGCGGTCCGCGTTGTACTCGGTCTGGCCGTGCCGCAGCATGACCAGGCGCCGGACCTTCACGAGGCGTCCAGGTCGACCGGGACCAGCGGGCAGTCGCGCCACAGCCGGTCCAGGGCGTAGAAGTTGCGTTCGTCCTGGTGCTGGATGTGTACCACGATGTCGACGTAGTCGAGCAGCGTCCAGCGGCCCTCGCGGGTGCCCTCACGCCGGGCCGGCTTGTGGCCGGCCACCCGCATCTTCTCCTCGACCTCGTCGACGATCGCGTTGACCTGGCGCTCATTGGACGCCGATGCGATCACGAAGCAGTCGGTGATCACGAGCTGCCCCGAGACGTCGATCACCACGACGTCGTCGGCGAGTTTCGACACCGCCGCGCGAGCGGCGATCGTCGACATCTGGATGGCTTCGTCGGTGGCGGTCATAGCGGTGCGTCCTTGGTGAGCGGTTGGGGAAGATAGAGCCTGCGTTTGGCCACGTACTGGACCACGCCGTCGGGCACCAGGTACCAGATCGGCCTCGCCTCGGCGGCACGTTTGCGGCAGTCGCTCGACGAGATGGCCAGCGCGGGCACCTCGACCAGCGACAGCGCCTCCGGCGGCAATTCCCGCATGGCGGCCGAGATGTGTTTGCCGTCGAGCTCGTAACCCGGCCTGCTGACCCCGACGAACCGGGCGATGGAGAACATCTCCTCCCAGTTCTGCCAGGACAGGATCGACGCCAGCGCATCGGCTCCGGTGATGAAGTAGAGCTCGGCGTCCGGGTTGAGCGCACGCAGGTCGCGCAGCGTGTCCTTGGTGTAGGTCGGCCCGCCGCGGTCGATGTCGACGCGGCTGACCGAGAACCGCGGATTGGCGGCCGTCGCGATGACCGTCATCAGGTAGCGGTCCTCGGCGGCGGTGACCATCCGGTTGTGCTTCTGCCACGGCTGGCCCGTCGGCACGAACACCACCTCGTCGAGATCGAACAGATCGGCCACCTCGCTGGCCGCGACCAGGTGCCCGTTGTGGACGGGATCGAACGTCCCGCCCATCACGCCGAGCCGCCGAGGTGGGGTTTGCACGAATAGCGAGCTTACGGCAGCGCGGCCGCGGCTCAGATCGGCAGCAGCTGGTCGATCACCCCGGCCAGCTGCTTGGCCGACCGGCATTCGTGCATCGTGATCAGGTCGGTGTAGCGCGGCACCGCCGAATCGCCACTCCCCCACAGGTGCAGCGGTTCGGGGTTCAGCCAATGCGCATGGCGGCTGGCGTTGACCATGCGAGCCAGCAGCTCGGTCTCGGGGTTGCGGTAGTTGTTGCGGGCATCGCCGAGGATGAGCAGCGAACTGCGGGGTGACAGCGCCGTCGGGTATTTGTGCAGGAACGACACGAAGGCGTTGCCGTAGTCCGAGTGCCCGTCGCGGGTGTAGACACCCGCCTCGCGGGTGATGCGCTGGACGGCGACCGCCAGGTCGGCGTCCGGGCCGAACATCGCGGTGACCTCGTCGGTGGTGTCGATGAAGGCGAAGACGCGCACCCGGCTGAACTGCTGACGTAGCGCATGCACCAGCATCAGAGTGAAGTGGCTGAACCCGGCGACCGACCCCGACACGTCGCAGAGCACCACGAGCTCGGGTCGGGCCGGATGTGGTTTCTTGAGCACGACGTCGATGGGTACGCCTCCGGTCGACATCGACTTGCGCAGGGTCTTGCGCAGGTCGATCTCACCGGCGCGGGAGCGACGGCGCCGGGCCGCCAGCCGCGTCGCCAGGGTGCGGGCCAGCGGCGCGACCACGCGACGCATCTGCCGCAGCTGTTCGCCTGAGGCACGCAGGAACTCGACGTTCTCGGCCAGCTGCGGCACGCCGTAGGTCTGGACGTGCTCGCGTCCGAGCCGCTCGGCGGTGCGCCGTTTGGTCTCCCCTTCGACCATCTTGCGGAGCTGAGTGATGCGCTGCGCGGCAATCGCTTTGGCGATCTGCTCCTGGGTGGGTGTCGGCTCGTCGCCATACGGTGCGAGCAGCCCGGCCAGCAGCCTGCCCTCCAGGTCGTCGAGGTTCATCGCCTTGAGCGCCTGATAGGACGAGTACGACGGGCCCCGGCTGGAGTCGTACCGGCCGTAGGACTCGATGATCTGGGCGATCATCGCGGTCAGCCGCTCGTCGAGGCGGGCCAGATCGGGGTTGTCGTTGAGCAGCTGCAGCAGCGCTTCCCGCATCGCCTCGACGTCCTCGGACAGCAGTCCCGGATCGTCGTCGGTGCTTTCGCCCTCGTCGACGACGACGGTCTTCCCGCCGATCGCCGCAGGGAAGAACAGATCGAACAGCATGTCGTAGGTCTCGCGGTGATCCGGGCGACGCAGCACCGCGCAGGCGATGCCCTCACGCAGCGCCTCGCGGCTGCCGAGACCGAGCACCGACATCACCCGTCCGGCGTCCACGGTCTCCGACGGTCCGACGGAGATGCCCTGTCCGCGCATCGCTTCGACGAACTCGACCAGGTGTCCGGGTATCCCGTGCGGGGCCAGCGGCTGAGGCGGCCGGACGCGGCGCGGCGGCATCAGTTCAGCCTGAGCTCACCGGCGGCGCGCTGCTGGTCGGACTGGTGCTTGAGCACCACCCCGAGCGTCGCGGCGATCATCGCGTCGTCGATCGTGTCCATTCCCAGCGCCAGCAGCGTGCGGCCCCAGTCGATCGTCTCGGCGACCGACGGCACTTTCTTGAGCTGCATCCCGCGCAGCACACCGATGATGCGGACCAGTTCCGCGGCCAAGTGTTCGGGCAGCTCGGGCACCCGCGAGAGCAGGATGCGGCGTTCCAGATCCGGGTCGGGGAAGTCGATGTGCAGGAACAGGCAGCGCCGCTTGAGCGCCTCGGACAGTTCCCGGGTGGCGTTGGACGTCAACAGCACGAACGGCTGCCGCTCGGCGGTGATGGTGCCCAGTTCGGGAACGGTGACCGCGAAGTCGGAGAGCACCTCGAGCAGCAGGCCTTCGATCTCGATGTCGGCCTTGTCGGTCTCGTCGATCAGCAGCACCGTCGGCTCCGTGCGCCGGATCGCGGTCAGCAGTGGACGCGACAGCAGGAACTCCTCGCTGAAAACGTCGGTCTTGGTCTGATCCCAGTCCGACTGTCCTGCCTGGACCCCCGTTTGAATGCGCAGGATTTGCTTGGCGTGGTTCCACTCGTAGAGGGCCCGTGACTCGTCGACACCCTCGTAGCACTGCAGGCGCACCAGACCGGAACCGGTTGTCTGGGCCACGGCGCGGGCGAGTTCGGTCTTGCCGACACCCGCCGGTCCCTCGACGAGCAGGGGTTTGCCCAGCCGGTCGGCGAGGAAGACGGCGGTGGCCGTTGCGGTGTCGGGCAGGTAGCCGGTTTCGGCCAACCGGCGCGAGACATCGTCGATGTCGGCGAACAGTGGGGCCGAACGTGCGGGGACGCTCACGGAAATGGTGCTCCGATCTAGGCAGGGCGGGTGTGGCCGTCTCCCCACACAATCCACTTGGTAGAGGTCAATTCTGGCAGACCCATCGGGCCGCGGGCGTGCAGCTTCTGCGTGCTGATCCCGATCTCGGCGCCGAAGCCGAACTGCTCACCGTCGGTGAACGCGGTCGAGGCGTTGACCATCACCGCGGCGGCGTCGACTCGCTCGGTGAAGCGTTGCGCGGCAGCCAGATCCGTCGTCACAATAGCCTCGGTGTGGCCGGAACCGAATTCATTGACGTGGTCGATGGCCGCGTCGACGCCGTCGACCACGGCCAGGGCGATGTCCATCGAGAGGAACTCCGCCCGCAGCTCGTCGTCCGACGGGTCGGCGTGCACGGTGACGCCGGCCTCCTGCAGGGCGCGCGTCAGCCGGGGTACGGCGTGTTCGGCGATCGCCGCGTCGACGAGCACCGATTCAGCCGCGTTGCACACGCTGGGGCGGCGGGTCTTGGCGTTGAGGACGATGGATTCGGCCATGTCGAGATCCGCTGCGGCGTGCACGTAGACGTGGCAGTTGCCCACGCCGGTCTCGATGGTCGGCACCTGTGCGTCGCGGACGACGGCGTCGATGAGGCCGGCGCCGCCGCGCGGAATGACCACGTCGACCAGACCGCGGGCCTGGATCAGGTGGGTGACACTGGCCCGGTCGTGGCTGGGCAGCAGTTGCACAGCGTCAGGGTCGAGATCCTCGCCGACCAGCGCCGCGCGCAGCGAATCGACCAGTGCGGCGTTGGACTGCGCCGCCGAGGAACTGCCGCGCAGCAGCACCGCGTTCCCGGACTTCAACGTCAGCCCGAACGCATCGACGGTGACGTTCGGCCTGCCTTCGTAGACGATGCCCACCACCCCGAGCGGCACCCGCTGCTGTCGCAGTTGCAGACCGTTGACCAGCGTGCTGCCGCGCAACACCTCGCCCACCGGGTCGGGCAGACCGGCGACCTGCCGCAGACCGGTGGCCACACCGTCGATGCGCTGCGGGTTGAGTGCCAGGCGGTCGAGCATGGCGGCAGGCGTTCCGGCTGCGCGCGCCGTCTCGAGGTCGCGCTCATTGGCCGCGATGATGGTGTGGGCGTCCCGCAGGATCCGGTCCGCGGCGGCGCGCAGGGCGCGGTTCTTGGTCTCGGTGGACAGGGTCGCCAGCGACCGCGAGGCGGCGCGGGCCCGGCGGGCCGCGTCGTGAACCTGCGCACGCAGGTCGGGCGCCGCGGGGGCGTGCACACTCATCAGCCCAGGGTATCGGAGGTGCGCGCATCCGACCGCGGCGCATCCATAGCTGAGCTAGCGTTACCTGCATGGCGGCAGCGCGGGTCTGCGTGGTGGGCAGTGTCAACGCCGATCTGCAGTTCACCGTCGCCTCGCTGCCGCGGCCCGGCCAGACCGTGCTCGCCTCGTCGTCGTCGTGGTCCCCCGGCGGCAAGGGCGGCAACCAGGCGGTGGCCGCCGCCCGTGCCGGGGCGGCGGTCTCGTTGGTGGCGGCACTGGGCGAGGACGCCGCCGCCGAGCGGTTGCGCGCCCACCTCGGCGGCAACGGAGTCGACCTCGGCGCGGTGGTGACGGTGCCGGGGCCGAGCGGATCGGCGGTGGTGGTCGTCGACTCGGCCGCCGAGAACACGATCGTCGTCGCGCCCGGCGCCAACCAGCACCTCAACGTCGATCCGGCACCGTTGCGCGCGGTGATCGGTGCAGCCGAGGTGGTGCTGCTGCAGTTGGAGATCCCGTCGGCGACGGTGCTCGACGCCGCCGGGATCGCCCGTGCCGGGGGCGCCGTGGTGATGGCCAACGCCTCCCCGGCCGGCGCCGCGCCACATGACCTGCTGGCGCTGTCGCAGCTCGCCGACGTGGTCGTGGTCAACGAGACCGAAGCGTCCGAATGGCATTGGCCGGTGCCGCATCTGGTGATCACCCGGGGCGCGCGCGGGGCGAGCTATCTGAGTGCCGACGAACGCTTCGACGTACCTGCTCCGGCCGTGGACGCCGTCGACACCACCGGAGCCGGGGATGTGTTCGCGGGCGTACTGGCCGCGCACTGGCCGGCCGGACACGAGGACGCGCTGCGGCGGGCATGTGTGGCGGGTGCGCTCGCGACACTCGTGCCCGGTGCGGGCGACTGCGCCCCGACCGCGGCGGCGATCGCCGACGCGATGACCCGGACGACGAAAGGACAGCGATGACGTCAGAGCAGACGATCGACCAGACACCACGGCCGCCGGAGGGCGACTGGCTGGGCACCCACTTCCTGAGGTTCAACCGCGACGGCGCCTTCGGGGTGTGCACGCTCGACCGTCCCGAGGCGCGCAACGCCATGACCCCGGCGATGTACTTCGGGATCAAATACGCGGTGCGCCACGTCGACAGCGATCCGGATCTGGCGGGACTGCTGATCACCGGCGCCGGCGACGTCTTCGCGCCCGGCGGCGACATGGGCGGCGGTGGCGCGGACAACTGGTTGACGTTCGGCTCGGCGCTCGGCATGGACGCGCTGCCCTTCGACACCCTGCGCCAGTCGTCGAAACCAGTGGTCGCGGCCGTCAACGGGTTGTGCCAGGGCGGCGGGATGCAGATCGCGCTGTGCGCCGACATCGCGGTGGTGAGTGAACGTGCGACGTTCCGCGTCCCAGAGCTCTACCGCGGGATCGCCGACACCTACTACAGCCACATGCTGGCCCGGCTGATCGGTCCGGTCCGCACCCGCGACCTGATGTTCACCGGCCGCACCCTGACCGCGGCCGAAGCCCTGGACTGGGGTCTGATCGCGCGGGTGGTCCCGCACGACGAGCTGATGGACACCGCGAAAGAGGTCCTGGCGCAGTGCTGCCGAACCGCGCCGCACGCGCGGACGGTGATCAAGTCCAGCCTCGACGACTACATCGGCCTCTACGACCGGATCGGGATGCAGGCCAGTCTGGGCGCCCCCGAGTCGATCGAGGGGTTCATGGCCTTCAAGGAGCGGCGCTCCCCGAACTGGGTGCATCCGGAGCTGCGGATCGACGGGCGCCTGTAGCCCTCAGCCCTCCGGGACCGATCGCTCGATCTCGTCGAGCCACACCCGTGCCGACATGTCCGAGGGCGCCCGCCAGTCGCCGCGCGGGGACAGCGATCCACCCGCGGACACCTTGGGCCCGTTGGGTAGCGCCGATCGCTTGAACTGGCTGAACGAGTAGAACCGCTGCGCGAACACCTGCAGCCAGTGCCGGATCTCCTTGAGCGAATAGACCGGACGCTTGTCCTCGGGATAGCCGACGGGCCAGTCGCCCCTGTCGGCGTCGCTCCAGGCGTGCCACGCCAGGAACGCCACCTTCGACGGGCGGAAACCGTAGCGCAGCACCTGGAACAACGAAAAGTCCTGGAGGACATACGGTCCCACCTTGCCCTCGCTGCTCTGGATCTCCTCGTCCTCGCCCGCAGGCACCAACTCCGGGCTGATCTCGGTGTCGAGCACCGACTGAAGCACTTCGTTGACCCGGTCGTCGAACTGATGTGACGAGATCACCCAGCGGATCAGATGCTGGATCAATGTCTTCGGCACCCCGCCGTTGACGTTGTAGTGCGACATCTGGTCACCGACACCGTAGGTCGACCAGCCCAGCGCGAGCTCCGACAGGTCCCCGGTGCCGAGCACGATCCCGCGGCGCTGGTTGGCCAGCCGGAACAGATAATCGGTGCGGAGACCGGCCTGCACATTCTCGAACGTCACGTCGTAGACCTTCTCGCCGCGCGAGAAGGGGTGGTCCATGTTCGTCAGCATCAACTCGGCCGTGGACGTGATGTCGATGGTCTCGAAGGTCACGCCCAACGCCTCGGCGAGCCGGGTCGCGTTGTCCCTCGTGCGCTCACCGGTCGCGAAACCGGGCAGCGTGAACGCCAGGATGTCGCGGCGCGGCCGGTCCTCCCGGTCCATCGCCCGCGCCGCCACGATCAGCGCGTGGGTGGAGTCCAGGCCACCCGACAATCCCAGCACGATCTTCGGGAAATCCAGTGCACGCAAACGTTGTTCGAGGCCGGCCACCTGAATGTTGTAGGCCTCGTAGCAGTCCTGCTCGAGCCGCGCCTCGTCGGCGGGGACGAATGGGAATCGTTCGACCTCTCGGCGCAGACCGATGTCGCCGGTGGGCGGGTCGAGGGTGAACTCGATGCGGCGGAACGAATCCTCGTCGATCAGGTGATGGCGGCGATTGTCGTCGAACGTGCCCATCCGCACGCGTTCGTTGCGCAGCAACTCGACGTCGACGTCGGCCACCGAACGCCGCTCCCCCTTCGGGAACCGCTCGGACTGGGCCAGGCACACGCCGTTCTCCCAGATCATCGTCTGCCCGTCCCACGCCAGGTCGGTCGTCGACTCACCCTCACCCGCCGCGGCGTACACATAAGCCGCCAGGCACCTCGACGACGCCGACCGGGCCATCAGGTTGCGGTCCTCGGCGCGGCCGATCGTGATCGGGCTGCCCGACAGGTTGGCCAGCACCGTCGCACCCGCCAGGGCCGCTTCGGCGCTCGGCGGCACCGGAACCCACATGTCCTCGCAGATCTCGACGTGCAGAACGAAAGCGGGCAGATCCGCGGCCGCGAAGAGCAGATCCGGGCCGAACGGCACCTCGACACCGGCCAGGGTGATCTCGCCGCGCTCATCGTCGCCGGGCGCGAGTTGACGCTTCTCGTAGAACTCGCGGTAGTTGGGGATGTAGGACTTCGGCACCACCCCGAGCACCTGACCGCGGTGGATGACCACGGCGGTGTTGTACACCCGGTTGCGGTGGCGCAGGGGTGCGCCGATCACCAGCACCGGCAGCAGATCCGCCGAGCGGACGACGATGTCGAGCAGCGCCGCCTCGACCGCCTCGAGCAGCGCGTCCTGCAACACGACGTCCTCGATCGAGTATCCGGTCAGCGTCAGCTCGGGGAACACCGCCAGCGCGACACCGTCGTCATGGCACTCGCGCGCCAGCCCGAGCACCGATTCGGCGTTACCCGCCGGATCCGCCAGAGCGGTGGTATGGGTGCACGCGGCGACGCGCACGAAGCCGTGCCGATAGGCGGAGAAAAAATCCATGCCCACATTGTTGCCCGGATTCCCTTCGGGGTATGCCTCCCCCATGAGTAAGACCGCCGTGCTGATCATCGACATGATGAACACCTACGACCATCCGGACGCCGAGAAGCTTGCGCCGAACGTCGCCGAGATCGTCGATCCCATCGCCAGGCTCGTCGCCGACGCCCATCGCCGCGACGACGTCGAGCTTGTCTACATCAATGACAACTACGGCGACTTCAGCGCGGAGTTCAGCGACATCGTGCAGTCGGCTCTTCAAGGCGAGCGGCCGGATCTGGTCAAACCGATCGTCCCGCAGGACGGCTGCCGGCTGATGACGAAGGTCCGCCACAGCGCGTTCTACGCGACACCGCTGGCCTATCTGCTCACGCAGTTGGAGCCCGACCGCGTGGTGCTGACCGGCCAGGTCACCGAACAGTGCATCCTCTACACCGCGCTGGATGCCTACGTCCGGCACTTCCCGGTGGTGATCCCCCAGGACGCGGTCGCGCACATCGACGCCGAGCTGGGCCAGGCAGCGGTGCGGATGATGGCCGACAACATGAGCGCCGAGCTGGTCTCGGCCGCCGACTGTCTGCACTGAGGGCACCGAGACCTCGCCGACAACCCCGCAACCCTCCCGCGCCGCATCGACGCGTGGCGTAAGCACGTCGTGGTCGTGACCACATAGTCTCGGTCCATCCCGTCACCCGTCCACACGATGGAGAATCCGGTGCTCGACTTCGGACTGCTCGGTCCGCTGCAGCTGGTCATCGACGGCGTCGACACGCCGCTCGGCACGCCGAAGCAGCGGGCGGTATTGGCGATGCTGCTGATCAACCGCAACCGCGCAGTGAGCGTCGACGCGCTCACCGACGCGGTGTGGGCGGACTCCCCGCCCGCCGGAGCGCGCGCCAGCCTGCACTCCTACGTGTCCAATCTGCGCAAGCTCCTCGCGGTGCCCGGCGCCGGCGCCGCGCTGGCCAGCGCGCCGCCCGGGTACCGCCTGACGGTGCCGGCGGGCGACTGCGATCTCGACCGGTTCATCGCGGCGCGGGCCAGCGCCGCCCAGGCCGCCGCGGCGGACCGGTTCGAGGCCGCCGCCCGCGAGCTGACCGAGGCGCTGGCGCTGTGGCGCGGTCCGGTGCTCGACGATCTGCGCAGCTTCTCGTTCGCCGAGGCGTTCGCCACCGCGCTCGCCGAGGACCGCCTGGCCGCCGTCACAGCCAGGGCCGAGGCGGAACTGGTGTGCGGGCGGGCCGGCGCGCTGATCGGCGAACTGGAGGCGCTGACCGCCGAGCATCCCTACCGCGAACCGCTGTGGACACAACTGATCAGCGCCTACTACGTCTGCGAACGTCAATCCGACGCGCTGGACGCCTACCAGCGCCTGCGCACCACCCTGGCCGACGAGCTGGGCGTCGACCCCGGCCCGTCGCTACGGTCGCTGTACGAGAAGATCCTGCGCCAGGAACCGCTGGACATCCGTCGCGCCGCCCACACCGCCGCCGTCGGCACGGTCACCGTGCTCGAACAGCGCACCGCCGTGGGGGGGACCGCGGCCACCGCGGGGTTGCTGGTCGGCCCCGACGGCCGGCGCCATCCGTTGCGGACGATCGCCACCCGGATCGGCCGGCTGCCCGACAACGACGTCGTCATCGACGACGCGATGGTCAGCCGCCACCACGCCGCGGTCATCGGGACCGGGTCGGGTTACGTGCTCAGCGATCTGCGCTCCTCCAACGGCGTGGAGCTCGGCGGCAGCCGGGTGCAGGGCAGCGCGCCGCTGAACGACGGTGACGAGTTCACCATCTGTGGGCACCGATTCACGTTCGTCGTCGAGGGCACCGACGGGTAGTACCGTTTGCTCCTGTGAACAGCGGCCCGCACTCCTCGCGCGCGGGGTCGATGTTCGGCCCCTATCGTCTGACCCGGCTGCTCGGGCGCGGGGGTATGGGTGAGGTCTACGAGGCGGAGGACACCGTCAAGGGCCGCACCGTCGCACTCAAGCTGCTTCCCGAAGCGCTCTCCCACGATCCGGTGTTCCGAAAACGGCTGCAGCGCGAGGCCCGAGCCGCCGGCCGCCTGCAGGAGCCGCACGTCGTGCCCATCCACAACTACGGCGAGATCGACGGGCACCTCTACGTCGACATGCGGCTCATCGACGGCATCGATCTGCGCAGTGCGCTGGTGCGCAGCGGGCCGATGCCGCCGGCGCGGGCGGTGGAGGTCGTGCGCCAGATCGCGGCGGCGCTCGACGCCGCCCACGCAGCGGGGGTCCTGCACCGCGACGTCAAGCCGGAGAACATCCTCGTCACCGCCGACGATTTCGCGTATCTGGTGGACTTCGGGATCGCCAGCGCTGCCAGCGAACAGTCGCTCACCGATCAGGGCACCACGATCGGCACGTTCGCCTATATGGCACCCGAGCGGTTCGGCGGCGGTCCGGTCACCCACCGCGCTGACATCTATGCGCTGGCCTGCGTACTGCACCAGTGCCTGACCGGAGCCCAGCCCTATCCGGCCGACAGCGTCAGCACGCTGATCACCGCCCATCTGATGGAGCCGCCACCCGCGCCCAGCCGGTTGCGGCCCGACATCCCGGCCGAGTTCGACGCGGTGGTGGCGCGCGGCATGGCCAAGAGCGCCGACGACCGGTACGCCAGCGCCGGGGAGCTGGCCCGCGCCGCGGAGGCGGCGCTCGGCGACCGAGCGGCCGCATCAGCGCAGGCCGACACGATGCCGGCATCCGCCTTCCGCAGCCCCGCACCCGCAGGCAAGTTCACCGGTCGGACGGCCGCGGTGATCGGCGCGGTGGCCGCCGTGGTGCTCGTCGTCGTCGGTGGTGCCGCGGTGTGGCTGACCAACCGCAGCGGCGAGGCCACCGGGATGTCGGCGACGCAGACGATCACCCGCACCGTCTTCAGCCCGCCCGCCGAACTGCCAGAGGCCGACGCGAACCTTCCGCAGGCCGACCGTCAGCTGCTCGAGGCGGTGGTCCGTCCCGACAGCTGCGTGCCGGACAAGGACCGGATCGCGAACGCCGTGGCGGCGGTCACCTGCGGTCCGACGTCGCCGTCGAGCGGTCAGCAGACCGCCTACTTCGCGCTGTTCGCCGACGCCGACGATCTTGACCGCGCCTTCGACGACGTCATCGCCGACGATGAGTTGACCGCGTGTCCCAACTCCGATGACTCGCCCACCAACTGGGATTACGAGGACACACCCGACGAGGTGGCCGGGTCACTGGCCTGCGGCACCTACGAAGGGTTCGCCGACATCGTCTGGACCAGGAATGCCGACCTGCTGCTCGGCACCGCCAAGGGCCGCCATCTGGACCGCCTCTACGACTGGTGGCTCGACAACGCGTGAGGACCGCACGCTGATCCGGAACCGCTGAGCAGCCCCCGGTGATCCGTACCCTGGACAGGGTGGAATCCCCCGAACTCGTCGGTCTGCTCGCCGGTCGCCGCGTCGCGGTGCTGACCGGCGCGGGCATGTCCACCGATTCGGGCATCCCCGACTACCGCGGTCCGGATTCGCCGCCCAGCAATCCGATGACCATCCGCCAGTTCACCTCCGATCCGCTGTTCCGCCAGCGGTACTGGGCGCGCAACCACATCGGCTGGCGGCACATGGCGGCGACGCTGCCCAACGCCGGCCACCGCGCGCTCGCCGCGCTCGAACGGCTGGGGGTGCTGACGGGGCTGATCACCCAGAACGTGGACCTGTTGCACACCAAGGCCGGAAGCCGCCGCGTCATCGATCTGCACGGCACCTACGCACAGGTCATCTGCCTCGACTGCGGGCACACCATGTCGCGGGCCGCGCTCGCCGAGCAGCTGGAGGCCGCCAACCCGGGGTTCCTCGAACGTGCCGAATCGGTCGGCGGCATCGCAGTCGCGCCCGACGCCGACGCCGTCGTCGATGACACCGCCGAGTTCGGCATCGTCGACTGTCCGGTGTGTGACGGCATGCTCAAGCCCGACATCGTGTATTTCGGCGAAAGTGTGCCCAAGGAACGGGTCGAACGCGCCTACGCCGTCGTCGACGCCGCGGACGCCCTGCTGGTCGCCGGCTCGTCGCTGACGGTGTTCTCCGGTTATCGCTTCGTGCGGTACGCCGCCGCGCAGCACAAGCCGGTGGCGATCGTGAACCGTGGCCCCACCCGCGGCGACGATCTCGCCACCGTCAAGATCGACAACGGCTGTTCGCCGATCCTCGCGCTGCTGGCCGACGAGCTGCCCGCCTGGGCGACTTCGGCTTAGATGGGCGGGTGCCCGCCCTCCCCGATCTCATCGGACCTGATCCCGACGACGACGACCGCTGGGCCGTCGGCGTCGGCGACGCGCTCGCCCGCCTCGTGCCCGGCCCCGAAGTGCTCGATGAGCTGCTGCGCCTGCTCAACCGCTTCGGGGGTGTCGCGATCAGCGACGGTGCCGTCGAGTACGACGGCGATTCGGTCGACTGGGACGACGTGTCGGAGATCCGCACCCATGCGCTGCTCGGCTACCTGTTCTCCGGCGCCCTCGACCGGCAGGTCGACCGGCTTCCGCTGCCCTGGTTCCCGTTCCGCGGCCTACTGGTCGAAACGGCCGCGCAGGTCGCGCTGACCGCGCTGGTCGCTGCCACGGGACCGGTGCTGGGCGCGACCCGAGAGGTTCGCATTCCCAGCGACGTGCGCTACCGCGGGCTGCTACGGGACCGCGAACTGTCCCCCGGCGTGCTGGCCGCGCTGCTCCTGGCCGTGCCGACCGTCCAGCAGGAGGTGCTGTCGGCGGCGCAGCGCCATGGCGTCACGGTGCGCCGTGCCGATCACGATGCCCTCGACGACGCGGAACGCCGGGCCCGCCAGGTGCGCTCGATGGTGGCCTCGGTCGCCGCCGCGCTGTACCGCGCTGCGGCGGAACGGAACCGCTAGACCGCCACCAGATCGTCGGCATGCACGGCGGGCCTGCGCATCTCGGCGGGCAGATCCGACGTGGAGCGACCCAGCATGGTCGCCAGCTCGGTCGCGTCGTAGGCCACCACACCGCGCGCAACCATCGTCGCGTCCGCGCTGCGTAGTTCGACGACGTCGCCGCCGTAGAACCGGCCCGACAGTCCGGTGATCCCCGCCGGCAGCAGTGAACGCCGTTGCCCGACAACCGCTTTCACAGCCCCGTCATCGAGGATGAGGGCGCCGGCCGATTCGGCGGCGTAGCGCACCCAGAACCGCCGAGCCGACATCCGCTCGGCGCGGGGCGCGAACACGGTGCCCACCGAGGCGTCCGACAGCGCCGTCGCGGCGTCGGATGCTGCCGCCAGCAGGACCGGCACCCCGGCGTCGGCCGCCAGCAGCGCCGAGGACAGCTTCGACGCCATCCCCCCGGTACCCAGGTGGCTGCCGCGTCCGGCCACCACTCCGTCCAGATCGCCGGGGCCGGCGACCTCGGGGATGAACCGGGCGTCGGCCTTACGGGGGTCCGCATCGTAAAGGCCGTCGATGTCGGACAGCAGGATCAGCGCGTCTGCGCCGACGAGGTGGGCCACCAGCGCCGAGAGCCGATCGTTGTCGCCGAAACGGATCTCATTGGTGGCGACCGTGTCGTTCTCGTTGACAATCGCCACGGCGTGCAGTGCCCGCAGCCGGTCCAGGGTGCGCGCGGCGTTGGTGTGCTGCACCCGCATCGAGATGTCGTGCGCGGTGAGCAGCACCTGCCCGACGGTGCGCTGGTACTCGGCGAATGCGGCGTTCCACGAATTGATCAGCGCTACCTGACCGACGCTGGCCGCGGCCTGTTTGGTCGCCAGGTCGGTGGGCCTCTTGGACAGCCGCAGCGGCTCGATCCCCGCGGCGATCGCCCCCGAGGACACGATCACGACGTCGGAACCGGCCCGCATGCGCCCCTCGATCGCCTCGACGAGCGTCGCCAGCCGGTTGGCGTCGAACACCCCGGCGGGAGTGGTCAGCGCGGTGGTGCCGATCTTGACGACGACACTGCGGGCCTTGCGGATGGCTTCGCGGTGCCCGCTGGTCATTCCTCGTCGCCCTCCGGATCGGCGCCGGACTGTCGGCGTTCTCGTCTAGCGGCCTTGCGGTCGGGGGCGCGTACGCGGTCGGTCTGCTCGAGGCGGACGTCGGTGCCGCGGCCGGACAGCTGCATGTCGATCCCCGCCGGAGTCTGCGGCTCCCAATCGAACGTCATGTCACCGATGGTGACCGCGCAGCCGGGCCGCGCACCCCGGCGCAACAGTTCGTCCTCGACGCCGAGTCGGGCAAGCCGGTCGCCGAGATAACCCACGGCTTCGTCGTTCTCGAAATCAGTCTGCCTGACCCAGCGCTCGGGTCGGGTCCCGCGGACCACGAATCCACCCTGTCCGTCGGATTCGACGGTGAAGCCGGACTCGTCGACGGCGACCGGCCGGATCACCGGACGCCGAGGCACCACCGCCGGCTGGGCGGCACGGTAGGCCTCGACCAGCTCCCAGAGCGCGAAGGTCAAGGGGCGCAACCCCTCCCGACTCGCTGTCGACACCGCGAAAACCGGCCAGCCGAAACGCTGGACGACGTCGTCGCGGACGAACTCGGCAAGTTCACGGGCATCGGGTACGTCGATCTTGTTGAGCACCACCGCCCGCGGACGCTCCGCCAGGTCACCGAGCGCCTGGTCGCCCTGCAGGGTCGGGCGGTAGGCGGCGAGTTCGGCTTCGAGGGCCTCGATGTCGGAGACCGGGTCGCGTCCGGGTTCGAGGGTTGCGCAGTCGATGACGTGCACCAGCACCGCGCAGCGTTCGATGTGCCGCAGGAACTCCAGGCCGAGGCCGCGCCCCTCGGAGGCGCCAGGGATCAGTCCTGGCACGTCGGCGACGGTGAACGTGTGGTCGCCCGCCGAGACGACGCCCAGATTGGGCACCAGCGTGGTGAACGGATAGTCGGCGATCTTCGGCTTGGCGGCCGAGATCGTGGACACCAGAGAGGACTTCCCGGCCGATGGGAACCCGATCAGCCCGACGTCGGCGACGGTCTTGAGTTCGAGGGTGAGATCGCGGGACTCGCCCGGCTCCCCCAGCAGAGCGAACCCCGGCGCCTTGCGGGCACGGGAGGCCAGCGCCGCGTTACCGAGGCCGCCGCGCCCACCGGCGGCGGCTTCGAAGCGGGTGCCCGCACCGACGAGGTCGGCCAGCACCCGCCCCTGCTCGTCGAGCACGACGGTGCCGTCGGGGACCCGGACCTCGAGGTCGGTACCGGCCGCGCCGTCACGATTGCTGCCGGCGCCCTGTTTGCCGGACGGGGCCACGACGTGCGGATGGAAGTGGAAGTCCAGGAGCGTATGGACCTGCGGGTCGACGACCAGCACGATGCTGCCGCCGCGACCGCCGTTGCCGCCGTCGGGACCGCCGAGCGGTTTGAACTTCTCGCGGTGCACCGAGGCGCAGCCGTTACCGCCGTTGCCGGCCCGCGCGTGGATGACCACACGGTCGACGAAACGCGGCATGGACTTTCCTTCCCTCGAATGTGAAGCCGGTGCGAGTCATCTATCGAGAACTCGCCGCAGCTTCACAGTCGGTGGAAGTCCTCGAAGGTCAGGCCTCCGGGCGTGGAACCGGCACGATGCTGACGTGCTTACGTCCGCGCCGGGTGCCGAACTCGACCGCGCCGGGCGCGGTCGCGAACAGGGTGTCGTCGCCGCCACGGCCGACGTTCACACCCGGATGGAAATGGGTGCCGCGCTGGCGGACGATGATCTCGCCGGCCTTCACGACCTGGCCGCCGAACCGCTTGACCCCGAGCCGCTGGGCGTTGGAGTCACGACCGTTGCGCGAGCTGGACGCGCCCTTCTTGTGTGCCATGTCTCTCGCCTCCGCTACTTGATGCCGGTGACCTTCAGGACCGTCAGCTGCTGACGGTGACCCTGACGCTTGTGGTAGCCGGTCTTGTTCTTGAACTTGTGGATACGGATCTTGGGGCCCTTGGTGTGCTCGAGCACCTCGCCGGTGACCGCAACCTTGGCCAGGTCGTCGGCTTTCGTGGTGACGTCGGCACCGTCGACGACGAGCGCGACGGGCAGCGACACCGAGCCGCCCGGCTCAGCGTCGAGCTTCTCGACCTTGACCACGTCACCGACGGCGACCTTGTACTGCTTGCCGCCGGTCTTGACGATTGCGTAGCTCGCCATCGTGTCCTTCTTCTTCGTCTCGTCTACAGGCGCGCGCCAGGAGGAGCTGCACTTGTCTGGGGGTCCGACTGCCGCCGGCATGGCCTGGCGACAACCGCTCAAGGGTACGTGAGCAGCGGGTTGAGGGTCAAACCGGTCACTCCGCGCTGGGCGGGCCTGCGGGACGGGCGGCCGCTCGCCGCCGCGGCCGCCGGGCCGGCGCCACCATCACCTGTGGTTCGACGTCGTCGTCGTCGTCCTCGTCGTCCTCATCGGAGTCGTCCTCATCGTCGTCATCGTCGTCGGAGTCGACCTCATCGTCGTCATCGTCGTCGGAGTCGATGTCCTCGATGTCGTCGTCCTCGTCGTCCTCCTCATCGGAGTCCAGGTCGATCTCGTCATCGATATCGTCATCTTCGTCCGATTCGTCCTCCGAGGCGTCCTCGTCGGAGTCGTCCTCGTCGGTGTCGTCGAGCTCGTCGCCGACGACCTCGCGCACCTTGTCGGCGTCGTCGGTCGACGTCGTGTCGTCGTCATCGGAGATGTCGTCCTCGTCCTCGTCGGCGTCCTCGTCCTCGGGCCGGCCGTTGGCTGCGGCCATCGCCTTGAACATCGGGTGCTCACCGACCGGATGCGGGGGCACCTTGGCCACCGGCACCTCTTCGGGCTTGGCCCCCTTCTTGCCGCGTCTGCTGCGGCGGCTGCCACCACCGTTACCCGGCTCGGACTTGCGCCCGTTGGGGGCGGCGTTGTCGACCGGGTCGCCGTGCAGCACGATGCCGCGGCCCGCGCAGTGCGGACACTGCGTCGAGAACGCCTCGATCAGCCCGGTGCCCAGCTTCTTGCGCGTCAGCTGGACCAGGCCCAGTGACGTCACCTCCGAGACCTGGTGGCGGGTCCGGTCGCGGGCGAGCGCCTCGGTCAGCCGGCGCAGCACCAGATCACGGTTGGATTCGAGCACCATGTCGATGAAGTCGATGACCACGATGCCGCCGATGTCGCGCAACCGGAGCTGGCGCACGATCTCCTCGGCGGCTTCCAGATTGTTGCGGGTGACGGTCTGCTCGAGGTTGCCCCCGGAGCCGGTGAACTTGCCGGTGTTGACGTCGACGACCGTCATCGCCTCGGTCCGGTCGATGACCAGCGTGCCGCCGGACGGCAGCCAGACCTTGCGGTCCATCGCCTTGGTGAGCTGCTCGTCGATGCGATGCACCGCGAAGACGTCCGGGCCGTCGACACCTTCGGCGTTGCCGCCGGGTTCGTACTTGGTCAGCCGCGGCAGCAGATCGGGGGCGACCGACTCCACGTAGGAGTTGATGGTGTCCCAGGCTTGGTCACCGGAGACGATCAGTCCGGAGAAGTCCTCGTTGAACAGGTCACGGATCACCTTGACCAAAACGTCGGGTTCTTCGTACAGCGCGACGGCGGCGCCGGCCTTCTTGGCGGTGATGTCGGCGGCCTTGGCCTCGATCTGCGTCCAGCGTTCCTGCAGCCGGTTGACGTCGGAGCGGATGTCGTCCGCCTTCACACCTTCGGACGCGGTCCGGATGATGACGCCGGCATCGGCGGGCACGACCTCACGCAGGATCTCCTTGAGCCGCTGACGTTCGGTGTCGGGCAGTTTGCGGCTGATGCCGGTCGACGAGGCGCCGGGAACGTAGACCAGATACCGGCCGGCCAGCGAGACCTGCGTGGTCAGGCGGGCGCCCTTGTGTCCGACGGGATCTTTGCTGACCTGCACCACGACGTAGTCGCCGGGCTTGAGGGCCTGCTCGATCTTGCGGTTCTGACCGCCGAGGCCCGCGGCCTCCCAGTTGACCTCGCCCGCGTAGAGCACACCGTTGCGGCCGCGGCCGATGTCGACGAACGCCGCTTCCATCGACGGCAGAACGTTCTGCACGATGCCGAGATAGATGTTGCCGACCAGCGACGCGGACGCCGCCGACGTCACGAAGTGCTCGACGACGACCCCGTCTTCCAGCACGGCGATCTGGGTGTAGCGGGCGCCCTCGTGCGGCGGTTCGGAACGGATCTTGTCGCGGACCACCATGACGCGCTCGACGGCTTCGCGCCGGGCCAGGAACTCCGCTTCGGAAAGGATCGGTGGACGCCGGCGACCGGCGTCCCGGCCGTCGCGGCGACGCTGGCGCTTGGCCTCCAGCCGGGTGGACCCGCTGATGCCCTGGATCTCGCCGTCGCCGGAGTCTGCGGACTTGCCGCCCTTCTCGCGCGGTGGGCGCTCGTGGACGACGGTATTCGGCGGATCGTCGGGTGAGCCGCTGTCGGAGTCGTCGGACGTGCCGGACTTGCGCCTGCGGCGGCGGCGGCGCCTGCGGGTCGCGCCGTCGCCACCGGAGCTGTCGTCGTCGGCGCCGTCGTCGTCGGAGTCGTCGTCGTCGGAGGACTGGTCGGTGTCGGCGCCGGAGTCGGTCTGCGCGTCGCCGTTCTCGCCGTCGCCGTCCTCGTTCTGTTCGCCGCGGCCCCGGCCGCGACCGCGGCGGCCGCGACGCCGACGCCGGGCGGCGGGTCGTTCGGCCTGGTCGTCATCGTCCTCGGCGTCCGCCGCGTCGTCCTCGTCTTCGTCGTCGTCGTCGGCGACAACCGGCGGTTCCCGCCGGACCGGCTGGGGCGCGACGAACAGCGGAAGGTAGTCCGCCGGTTCGGCGGGCGGGGTCTCCAGCAGCAGCCGCGATTCTGGCTCTTCGGTCGGCTCCGGCGGCGCCTCGACGACCGCCTCGGGTTCGGCCGCCTCGATGGGGGCGATCACCTCGGGTTGTTCTGAGGTGGTGGTGGCCTCGATGGCCAGCGCCTCGCGGACCTTGTCGGCCTCGCTCTGGTCGATGGTCGAATGCGCGCTGCGGGTGCGGCCGTCGAACTCGGCCAGCGCGTCGAGAACCCGCCTGCTGGTGGTGCCGAGCACCCTCGCCAGCGAATGAACCCTCAGCCGCTCCGGCCGCTTCTCCCTGGCCTGGGGCTGCGTGGTGGAATCCTGGGCTTGAGTGTGTTCACTGTCGGCCACGTATTCTCCTCAAGCCCCCGGGCGCGTCGTATCGACGCGGCCACGCGAGGGCTTCGTTGTTGTGCCCGGGATGGCTTTCCCCGGACCTGTTGTGGTCTCGCTCCGAGCGGCCCCAGGTCAGGACCCACACGGTGCCTGGCTGAATGATGGCTGGACGGTCTGCGCCACACCGCAGGCGGTGGTCGCGCTCGTCGAAGTCTTCATTCGGGCGACGCACTCCTGTTGGAGCACGGCAACCCGCACCCAGTATCCCACATCGCGCGGCGCCGGCCGACCAGGCGCCGCGAACCGGTCAGCGGCCGGGGAACCAGAGCTCGATCTCGCGCACTGCGGACTCGGGCGAATCCGACCCGTGCACGAGGTTGTCCTGGGTGACGAGGGCCAGGTCACCGCGGATGGTGCCGGGGGTGGCCTTTTCGACCGGATCGGTGCCGCCGGCGATCTGCCGGAAGGCGGCCACCGCACGCGGACCCTCGACGATCGCGGCCACCACGGGTCCGGAGGTGATGAATTCCAGCAGTGACGGGAAGAAGGGCTTGCCGTCGTGTTCGGCGTAGTGCTGGCGGGCCAGGTCGTCGCTGACGGTCTTGAGTTCGAGGGCCGCGATGGTCAGCCCCTTGCCCTCGATCCGGCTCAGGATTTCCCCGACGAGGCGCCGCTGCACGCCGTCGGGCTTGATCAACACCAGGGTCCGCTCAGTCACGGCGCACAGAGTACTGGAGGACAGGGCCCGGTCACTCCGGACCTTCCTGTTGTCCAGGCAGCAGGCCCCGGGCTTCCCGCCGCCGGACCTCCGCGCGCAGGTAGGCGATCAACCCCCACACCGCAGCGAACACCACGCCCACGAAGCCGATGGCCGCGTGGACGAGGAAGCCCAGGATCAGCACGACCTGCATGCCGAGATCGGCCCACAACGCCCAGGGGCGGCCCTGCACCCCGCAGAGCAGGACGAGCACCACGGCCACGGAGATGAGGAAGCCACCGCTGAGCGCGGTGAGGCCGCCGTGCGACAGGGACACCACCGGCAGCGCCAGCAGGACGACGATCGCCTCGAGGATCAGCGCGCCGGCCATCACGCCGCGGAAGCTGCGCCACGGGTCGGGCGCCCGGGGAGTCGGGTGGGCGCCCTTCGGATCGTCGCTCATTGTGGGTCCCGTCCGAACAGGGTGCGGGCCGCGCCCGCGGTGACAACGGACCCGGTGATGACGATCCCCGCACCCGACAGGCCGTAGGTCTCCTCGCCGGACTCCTCGACCAGCGCGGTGGCACTCTCGATCGCATCGGGCAGCGTCGCGCCGACGAGCACCCGCTCCGGACCGAACCGCTCCTCGGCGCGCATCGCGAGCACCTCGGTGTCCAGCGCTCGCGGCGACCCGTTGTGGGTGACCACGATCTGGTCGAACACCGGCTCGAGCGCGGCCAGGATGCCGTCGACGTCCTTGCCTGCCATCACCGACACGACGCCGACCAGATACCGGAAGTCGAATTCGGACTGCAGCGCGTCGGCCAGTGCCGCGGCACCCGCCGGGTTGTGCGCGGCGTCGATGAACACCGTCGGTGCATTGCGCATCCGTTCGAGCCGGCCCGGGCTGGTGACGGCGGCGAATCCGGCCCGTACGGCGTCCACGTCGAGCTGACGGTTCGCGCCCGCGCCGAAGAACGCCTCGACCGCAGCCAGGGCCAGCACCGCGTTGTGAGCCTGGTGTTCACCGTGCAGCGGAAGGAAGATCTCGGGATAGACGCCGCCCAGGCCCTGCAGTTCGAGCAGCTGGCCGCCGATCGCGACCTGCCGGGACAGCACCGCGAACTCGGAGTCCTCGCGGGCCACCGCGGCGTCGGCGCGCACCGCCTCGGCCAGCAGTACCTCCATCGCCTCGGGTGGCTGGCGGGCGATCACGGCCACCGTGTCGGTGGGGACCAGATCGTCGGGCTGGCGGGTGATGATGCCCGCCTTCTCCCCCGCGATCTCGGCGATGGTCTCGCCCAGATAGTCCGAGTGATCGAGACCGATCGGGGTGATCACCGCGACCGGCGCGTTGACGATGTTCGTGGCGTCCCACCGGCCGCCCATCCCGGTCTCGACGACGGCCACGTCGATCGGCGCCTCGGCGAACGCCGCGAACGCCATCGCGGTCACCACCTCGAACTTGCTCATGGCGGGTCCACCGGCGGCCTCGGACTGGGCGTCGACGAGTTGTACGAACGGTTCGATCTCGGAGTAGGTGGCGACGTAGCGGGCCGGGCTGATCGGCGCGCCGTCGATGGAGATGCGCTCGACCGCCGACTGCAGATGCGGGCTGGTGGTGCGACCGGTGCGGCGGTGCAGCGCGGTCAGCAGCGCGTCGATGATCCGGGCCACCGAGGTCTTGCCGTTCGTGCCCGCGATGTGGATCGACGGATACCCCCGCTGCGGGGAGCCGAGGATCTCCATCAGCGCGGTGATCCGCGCCGTGCTGGGCTCGATCTTGGTCTCGGGCCAGCGCTGGTCCAGCAGGTGCTCGACCTGCAGCAGCGCCGCGATCTCGTCCGGGGTGGGGGCCGGGTCGCTCATCGCTGCGCCGGGAGGGCGGACAATCGCGCGGTGATCCGCTCGACCTCCTCGCGCGCCACCTGCTGGCGGCCGCGGATCTTGTCGACGACGTCGGCGGGCGCCTTGGCCAGGAAGGCCTCGTTGCCGAGCTTGGCCGTGGTTCCGGCCAGCTCCTTCTGCGCGGCCGCCAGATCCTTCTCGAGCCGGCGGCGTTCGGCCGCGACGTCCACGGTCCCCGAGGTGTCGACCTCGACGGCCACGGTGGCGCTCGACAGCCGCACCTCCACCGACGCCGACGGGGTGAAGCCGTCGCCTGCCTCGGTCAGCCAGGCGAGGGCACGGATCGCCGGCACGTGCTCGTCGAGGGCCGCGGCCGAGATGGCCGACAGCCGGGCCGGAACGCGCTGGCGGTCGGCCAGACCCTGATCGCTGCGGAACCGGCGGATCTCGGTGATCAGCTTCTGGCTGTCCTCGATGCGTTGGGTGGCAACGGCGTCCGCGGCGAAGCCCGACGGCTCGGGCCAATCGGCGATCACCACCGACTCTCCGCCGGTCAGGGTCTTCCACAACACCTCGGTGACGAACGGCATCACCGGATGCAGGAGCTTGAGCAGCGTGTCGAGCACCGCCGCGAGCACCGCTGTGGTGTGCGAAAGCCCCTCGCTTATCTGGACTTTGGCCAACTCGACGTACCAGTCACAGAATTCGTCCCACGCGAAGTGGTACAGCGCCTCGCACGCCCGGCTGAACTCGTAGCCGTCGAACGCGGCGTCCACCTCGGCGCGCACCTCTTCGAGGCGGCCCAGGATCCACCGGTCGGCATCGGTCAGCGCGGCGAGCTCCGGCAGCGGCGCCGGGCTGGCACCGTTCATCAGCGCGAACCGGGTCGCGTTGAACAGTTTGGTCGCGAAATTGCGTGAGGCTCTGGCGTGATCCTCGCCGATCGCCAGGTCACCGCCGGGGCTCGCGCCGCGGGCCAGCGTGAAGCGCAGGGCATCCGCGCCGAACTTCTCCACCCAGTCCAGCGGATCGATGCCGTTACCGCGCGACTTGCTCATCTTTCGGCCGTGCTCGTCACGAATCAGCCCGTGCAGGAACACGTTCTGGAACGGCACCTGCGCGGAGCGCTGTCCATCCGAGGTGATGGCCGCATCGTCGCCCACGAACGTGCCGAACATCATCATGCGGGCGACCCAGAAGAACAGGATGTCGTATCCGGTGACCAGAACGGTGGTGGGATAGAACTTCTCGAGTTCCGGTGTGCGCTCCGGCCAGCCCATCGTCGAGAACGGCCACAGCGCCGAGGAGAACCAGGTGTCGAGGACGTCGGGGTCCTGCTCCCAGCCCTCCGGGGGCGTCTCGTCCGGGCCGACGCAGACGGTCTCGCCGTCGGGGCCGTGCCAGATGGGGATCCGGTGACCCCACCAGAGCTGACGGGAGATGCACCAGTCGTGCATGTTGTCCACCCACGCGAACCAACGCGGTTCCAGGCTGCTGGGGTGGATCACGGTGTCGCCGTTGCGCACGGCGTCGCCGGAGGCCTTGGCCAGCGATTCGACGCTGACCCACCACTGCAGCGAGAGCCGGGGTTCGATCGGTTCGCCGCTGCGCTCGGAATGACCGACGCTGTGCAGGTAGGGCCGCTTCTCGGCCACGATGCGGCCCTGCTCGTCGAGCGCCTCGCGCACTTTCACCCGTGCTTCGAAGCGGTCCATCCCGTCGAAGCGGGTGCCGGTGTCGGCGATCCGGCCCTTCGTGTCCATGATCGAGGGCATCGGCAGCCCGTGACGCATCCCGATCTCGAAGTCGTTGGGATCGTGGGCGGGCGTGACTTTGACTGCCCCCGTACCGAATTCGGGGTCGACATGGGGGTCGGCCACGATGACGACCGGGGTGTCCAGGAACGGGTGCGGCAACGATGTACCGACCAGGTGGCGATAGCGCTCGTCGTCGGGGTGCACCGCGATCGCGGTGTCGCCGAGCATCGTCTCCACCCGGGTGGTGGCGACCACGATGTGCGGTTCGTCGTCGGACAGGGAGCCGTAGCGAAAGGAGACCAGTTCCCCTTCGACGTCGGCGTATTTGACCTCGAGATCGCTGATGGCGGTCTCCAGTACCGGTGACCAGTTCACCAGGCGCTCGGCCTGGTAGATCAGGCCGGCGTCGAAGAGCCTCTTGAAGATGGTGCGCACGGCGCGGGACAGGCCGTCGTCCATCGTGAAGCGGTCCCGAGTCCAGTCGACACCGTCGCCGAGCCGGCGCATCTGCGCGCCGATGGTGCCGCCGGACTCCCGCTTCCAGTCCCACACCTTGTCGATGAACAGTTCACGACCGAAATCCTCTTTGGTCTTGCCGTCGACGGCGAGCTGCTTCTCCACCACCGTCTGGGTCGCGATGCCGGCGTGGTCCATGCCCGGCAGCCAGAGCACCTCGAACCCCTGCATCCGTTTGCGCCGGGTCAGCGCGTCCATCAGCGTGTGATCCAGCGCGTGACCCATGTGCAGACTGCCGGTGACGTTCGGCGGCGGCAGCACGATCGAATAGCCCGGTTTGGCACTGGTGGGGTCGGCGGTGAAATAGCCGGCGTCGACCCAGGCCTGATAGATGTCGGCCTCGACCGCGCCCGGGTCCCACGACTTGGGCAGTGCGGTCGCCTCGTTGTCGGCGGAGGGACGGATGCTGGCGGTCACCGGTCAATTCTAGGGAGCGGCGTGGCGGTCGACCGCGGGGGTATGGCGCGTCACCGGGGATTTTCTCACAAGGAGTAACTGAAGCGGTACCACGGCGCATCCATCGGCGTCACGGTGTGGCTCTCGCCGAAGCGGTCGGGCGGATCGGGTGGGCCCGCGGGCAGATAGGCGAAGCCGGCGCCGCCGAGGAAGCCCGCACCGGCCACGCTGAAGTAGATGTTGCGGCCGCGACGGACGACCTGATCCACCGGGTAGGTGCCGTGGCGGCGGCGGAAGTCCTCGGGTGGAGCACCGGCCTGGATCGCCGCCACCGCCTGCTCGAATGCCGGCCGGGCCAGGGCGAACCGGACCCGCACCGGCACGTCGAAGGCGAGCAGGCCGACCGTGAGGGCGAACACCAGCGGCACCGCGAGCATCCGCACGAAGAACCGGCGTGTGAGCGCCGCGCACGTGATGGTGCGCACCAGCCAGGCGGCCGCCACCACGAGGGCGGCCAGCAGGGCCAGTAGACCTGTGCCGAATGCGCCGCCCAGAGTGCTGGCTGAGTACGCCAGCAGCACGGCCACCAGGACGGCGAGCCCGGTGAGCAGCGACCCCGGCGGCGTGCGCCACCACTGTGCCACCGCGGTCAGGCCAGCCGCGACGTCTCCAGCGTCACCTCGGCACCGGGGAAGCGTCCCAGCAGTGCATCGCCCATCGCCGCAGCCGGGGTGAGCACACCCCGCAGCTCGCTGAGCTTGTCGCGATCCAGCGCCAGCGCCAGCCCACACTCCCCCAGCAGCACCGCGGTGGCTTTGTAGCCGGGGTCGCCGCGCTGGGACATCCGGGCCAGGTACCGCGCTCCGGTGGTCGTGGTGGTGTAGGTCTCGACGGTGTAGTGACCCTTCTCGCGGGCCTGCTCGCTGGGCCCGGTGCCGGGTTTGGGCAGGACGCGTTCGAGCAGTGGACGCGGCAGCCGGTCGAAGTATCGCGATCCCAGCCCCATCACGGCGGCGTTACCGGCGGTCGTCACGGCCGCCGCGAACGGTGCCACGGGTGACTTTCCGACGCTCATCAGCTCCGCGTACTCGAAGCGGCGACCATAGGCGTAGTCCAGCAAAGCGTTGCTGCGCCGCACGATTCGCGTGTTGGCCCCGGCCATCACGAAGGCTCCGGTCCAGTAGCCCGCCAGCTCCGGGGCGATCTCCGAACCGCGCCGCCACCGGACGTCGGGCTGTGCGCCGAGGTCCGGCTCGGCATCACGGTCCGGGCTCAACGTGTAGGGGTCGTTCATCTGTCTGCGCGCATCGGCATCGGTCGAGGCGGTGTTGAGCACCTCGAGCATGGAGGCCAGCGTGCCACCGGAGACGCCGCCGGCGAACGAACGGACCACCAGGCTGGTGTCGCCGAGCTGCCCCTCACCGTCGTCGGTGGCCAGGCGATGCAGCGCGTAGACCGTGAGATCTGAAGGGACGGAGTCGAATCCGCAGGAGTGCACGATGCGCGCACCGGTGTCGATGGCCTGCTTGTGGTGCAGGTCGATGCTGTCGCGGATGAACATCGTCTCGCCGGTCAGATCCGCGTAGTCGGTGCCGGCCGCGGCACAGGCGGCCACCATCGGCATGCCGTACCTGGTGTAGGGCCCGACGGTGGTGATGACCACCTGCGTCCGGGCCGCCATCGCGTTGAGCGTTGCCGGCTGGGAGGCGTCCGCGCTGACCAACGGCCAGTCAGCGGCCTTCTCCCCCAGCGAGTCACGCACTTTGAGCAGCTTGTCCTGCGACCGGCCGGCCAGGGCGATGCGGGCGTCATCACCCCGTCTGGCCAGGTATTCGGCGGTGAGCTTGCCGGCGAAACCGGTCGCTCCATAGACCACGATGTCGAACTCACGCTGCGATGCCTGGGTCATGGCTTCGACGCTACCCGAGCAGTTCGGGCAGCTCGGGCGGACGGCCGAGCAGGTGCTCCCCGAGGAATGCGAGCACCACCTGGTACCAGATCTTGGCGTGCTGCGGTGCGAGCACCCAGTGGTTCTCCGACGGGAAGTAGAGGAAGCGGTGCGGCCCGGCGCCCGAGTCGTCGGCGGGCAGACGCGACTTGGTGAGCAGTTCGTACCAAAGCCGCAGCGCTTCACCGATCGGCACGCGGTAGTCCTTGTCGCCGTGGATGACCAGCATGGGGGTCGCGATGTGCGCTACGGACAGGTGCGGCGAATTGCGTTCGGCCATATCGGGCGTCATCTCCCGTGCCCACCAGTAGGCGCCGTCGGTGGTGGGGCCGAACTGGTCGAGCGCCCACAGCCCGGCGTGGGTGATGATGGCGCCGAACCGGTCGGTGTGCCCGGCGATCCAGTTGGCCATGTAGCCGCCGAAGGAACCGCCCATCATCCCGGTGCGGCCGCCGTCGATCCGCGGATCGGCGACGGCCGCGTCGGTCGCGGCCATCAGATCGGTGTAGGGCGCCGCGCCCCAGGCGCCCCAGCCGCGTTGGATGAAGTCCTGCCCGTAGCCGGTCGACAGCGCCGGGTCCGGCAGCAGCACCGCGTAGCCCTGCGCGACCATCAGCCACGGGTTCCACCGCCAGTGCCAGGCATTCCAGCTCGCCAGCGGCCCGCCGTGCACCCACAGCAGCAGCGGTGCGGGGTGCTCGGAGTCCGCCCCGTCGGGCAGCGCCAGCCACGACCGCACGGGGACCCCGTCGTCGGCGGTCGCGTGCAGTTCTGTCAGCGCGCCGGGCAGCGTCGGAGCCTCGACCGTGGGCAGCACGGTGACCGAGCCGTCGGTGTCGATGCGCACCGGTTGCGGCGGCGTGGCGTAGTTGCTGCGCAGCGCGTAGACGGCGCCGCCGGGCGCGGTGGTGACGTCGGTGTAGGTGTAGTCGTCGTCGGTGAGCCGCTGGACGTCTCCGGTCGCAGGGTCGACGGAGAAGATCGGTCCGCGCCCGTTCTCGTCGGCGGTGACCAGGATCGCCGATCCGTCCCGAGCCCAGGTCACCGACGTCGGCCACCGGTCCCAGCCGGCGGTCAGCTCCCGAACGTCTTCGCCGAAGGTGAGGCAGCACAGCGTGATTCGCGGCGCTGACAGCGGAGTGGACACGGTCTCGCGGGTGAACGCCACCGTGGTGCCGTCCGGCGAGATCGCCGGGTTCTCCAGATCCGCGTCCGGGTCGTCGGCGATGGTCGTCCGCTCTGCGGTGTCGGTCTCGATGCGCACCAGTCGTCCCCGCAGCGCCGCACCCGGTGCCGGGTCGTGCCAGGAGGTGACCACGAATCGGCCGTCGTCGCTGACATCGAAGCCGGCGTTGCGCAGTCCGCCGCCGGGCCGCGGGGTGAGATCGCGGCCGCCCGCGGCGTCGAGGAGGTGGGGCTGATCCGGCCCCAGATCGTGGTCCCACTCGCGCACCGGATAGCCGGTGTGCAGCACCGCCGTTACCTTGTTGTCCTTGCGCAGCGCACGCAGTCGCTTGTCGTCGTCGAGGTCGGCCGCCGAGGCGAGCATGCCCGAGCTGACCACGACGCGCTCGGCGTCGCGCGCCGCGAGCACCCCGCCGACGCCACCTGGCGTGCTGAGGGCCTCGGCCGCTTCGCCGCCCTGGGCAGGCAGCCGCCACAGCGCGGCCGGCGGTGTGGCGTCATCCGTGGTCGCCCGCGAAGCGAGGAACAGCAGATCACCGCCGGCAGTGAAGGCCGGGCCGCGTTCGCCCTTGGCGCCCCGAGTCAGGCGCCGCGCGGGCGCAACGCCCTGCGGGTCGAGCTCCCAGATCGCGGTCACGAACTCCGCGCGGGTGTCGTCGAGTTCGCTGATCGTGGTCACCACGCGAGCTCCGTCAGGCGACAGCGCAAGGCCCGACACCCTCGGCAGGGCGAGGTAGGCGTCGAGATCGGCGAAGGGTGGTGTGGGAGAAGGGGTCGTCACGCTTGCACACGCTACGTTCGTCGGGTGACGCAGGACTTCCTCATCGTCGGTGCGGGCATCGCGGGTCTGGCAACTGCGGCCGCCCTCCAGCGCGGCGGACACGCAGTCCGCGTCATCGAGGAGAAGACGGACACGTCAGCGGGTGCGGGCATCAGCATCTGGCCGAATGCGCTGGCGGCCCTCGACGACATCGGCCTCGGCGATGCGGTCCGCGGGTCAGGCGGCCGGGTGAGCGCCGGTGCGGTGCGCTGGCACGACGGCTCGTGGTTGCGGCGGCCGTCAGCGCACCGGATGGAACGCGCGCTGGGCGAGCCCCTCGTGGTCACTCGCCGTGCGGACCTGACCCGCATCCTCTCCGACGCCCTGGTGGACGGCACCGTGCAGACAGGTGTCTCCGTAACCGGAATCCAGACGGTCGGGGCCGGTGTCCGGGTCGGTCTCTCCGACGGCACCGCCCGCGAGGTGACCGCGGTCGTGGGCGCGGACGGCGTCGGCTCGCTGGTCGCTCGTCACCTCAACGGCCCGCTCCCCCGCCGTTACGCCGGGTACACCGCATGGCGCGGGATCGCCGAGTACCCGCTCGCTTCTGAGTTCGCGGGACAGACGCTGGCGGCCGGAACCGAGGTGGGTCATGTCCCCCTTGGCCCGGACCACACCTACTGGTTCGCCACCGAGCGCGCCCCGCAGGGCGCGTCGACACCGCAGGGCGAGTTGGTCTACCTGCAGCGCAAGTACGCCGGGTGGGCCGAGCCGATCCCGGCGCTGCTGGCCGCAACGGATCCCTCGGCGGTGCTGCGCAACGATCTCTACGACCGCAGTCAGGCCGAGGTGTGGTCGCGGGGACCGGTCACGCTGGTCGGTGACGCGGCTCACCCGATGCGACCGCACCTCGGGCAGGGCGGCTGCCAGGGCATCGAGGACGCGGCCGTCCTCACCCGTTTCGTCGCCGATGCGCCCGACATCGCGACCGCCTTCGCCGGTTACGCCGCATTTCGCCGCAAGCGGGTCCGCGCGCTGGTTCGCGAATCGGAGCTGATCGGGCGCGTGGTGAACCTCAGGCCGGCGTTTCTGAGCGCAATGGCGAGCCGGGCCACCGTGCTGCTGCCCGAGGCGGCGGTGAGCCGTCATCTCGCGTCGATCGCCGCTCGATCGGCGTTCGTCACCCCGGACCGGTTGTGATCGGGCTCGGTCCGCTGGTGGTCGACGCGGTCGACACGGCACGGCTCGACGCGTTCTGGTCGGCAGCGATCGGCGTCGCCGCGCGGCGGCGGTTACTGCGGTTCCGGCCGGAGCGCGCACCGAAGTCGGTGAAGAACAGGACCCATCTCGATCTGCATGTCGACGCGGTCGGCGGCGTTGCGCGGCTCGTCGCCCTGGGCGCCAGGGTGCTGGCCGACCATTCCCCCGGCTGGGTGACGCTGGCCGATGTGGAGGACAACGAGTTCTGCGCGTTCCCGGTTACGGATACCGGTGGCACGGCACCGGCCCGGCCGTTCGCGGTGTGCACCGACAGCGACCGGCCCGAGCAACTGGCCGCGTGGTGGGCGGAGCGGATCGGCGCCCGGGTCGGACCGGGGCCGGATCGGACGCCGCGCTGGCTGTACGGCGGCCGCGGCTGGGAGGCGTTGATCTGGAAGTTCGTTCGTGTCGACGATCCCCGCATCTGCGCGAACCGGTGGCAGTGGTCGGTCACGGGGCCGGTCGACGAGCTGATCGCCGCCGGCGCGACAGTGCTGACCGACGGCGGGCTCGCCGACCCGCAGCACAACGAGTTCAGCGCTGCTGACCCGCACCGCCCAGCGGGCTGAGCACCGCCGAGCAGAACTGCTTGAGATCGATCAGGCCGAGCACACTGCCAGGACGGACCGCGGCGCATCCGGTTGCCGCCGGGCGGACCGGCGCTGCGGCCGGGGCCTGCACCTGGGCCGGAGCCGGGTTGGCCCACACCGCCGCGCTGGCCGGCGCGACGCCGCGCGGACCGCACTTCGGCCAGGCCTTGATGCCCTGCTTGGCCAGGACCCGCTCCGCGACCATGATCTGCTCGCCGCGCGAGGCCGTGGCGGGGTTGCCCCGACCGCCGTGCGCGGCCCAGGTGGCCGGCTTGAACTGCAGCCCGCCGTAGAACCCGTTTCCGGTGTTCGTCGCCCAATTGCCACCGGACTCGCATTGCGCGACGGCGTCCCAGTTGAGGCTGTCGGCGCCGGCTGTCGCCGACGACAGCAGCATCGGCACCACCGACAGCGCCGCGCCGATCACGGTGAGCCAGATCCCTCGGAGCATCGCCTTACGGATGTTGATCATTGCGGTCCTTCCCCGACCGTTGAACACCAGGACCGCTGGAAACCGAGTTCGCATTCCGGGCGGCTACTCGGTGTGTCGGGTGACCCACATCACGTGTTATCCGAGAGACGAAAGTTTTAGTAGTTACTTATCTGACGTAAGAGGCCTCTGAGGGCGAAGAGGCGGTGCGGGCCGCAGCCCTGCACCGCCTCTTTCAGCGCCGTCGTACGGTCAGCCGTGGCCGCCACACACCGGCCACGCGCCGATACCCTGGCTGGCCAGGACGTTCTCGGCCACGCGGATCTGCTCCTCACGCGAGGCGTTGTGGGCAGAACCCGATCCGCCGTTGGCCTGCCAGGTGCTCTGGGTGAACTGCAGACCGCCGTAGTAGCCGTTTCCGGTGTTGATCGACCAGTTGCCACCGGACTCACAGGCGGCGACGGCGTCCCAGTTGACACCGCTGTCCGCATTCGCGGTACCAGCGCCCAGCGCCATGGGGGCCACTGCGAATGCCCCGGCGAGTGCTGCCAGTCCAAACGTCTTGCGGATGTTCTTCAACTTCTATCCTTTCGCCAAGCGCGCGCCACCGCCGCCCGCCGTTGCGGGCGTGCTCCCTCGTGCTCGGGGAGAACTGGGGCCACACCGTCTCGGTCGGGTGCAGCAGTAGGGAGCTGTCTCGCTCCGCCGGGGCGTCGCCCGGTCTCCGCTCGGCGCCATGGCCGGTCTGCGGACTACTCACGCGCAGGTTCTCGGTATTGAATTTATTTGCTCTCGTATCGGAGCCGTTTCGGACCGTACAAACCCACTTCGCAGAAGTCATATCGGCTATCGGCTGACTTCGGACAGATCACGACAAGATCACGACGCTGTCGAAATCGTGGTAATAGCAGGTCAGGACGAAATACGCGGTGATCAGCCGCGACGATCAAGCAGCAGGGCTACGTGAGCCAACTCACCGCCTTTTTGTGGCGTGGACCACGTCTGTTCGCGTTTGAGCTGGGCGCATACAGGTCAACGCGCCCGGGACGGGCGTCAACACGGTGTCCGGGGCTCTACTCATCGCCGACGGTTCGCTACCCCGCAGCGGCGTCGCCGACGCTGCCTCTAAGGCTGTAATCCGTTGTCGCTCAGTGTTTTTTGCTTACCTTCCGAACGTCGGCGCCCCCGGCGCGGCGGGATCGATCAGTCACAACAACCCCGTGACCAGCGCTTTTGACGACCGTTGGCACAGGCACGTGCGTCCACCCACCCGACCGTCGTACAGCGGTGCGAGAAAGTGCCGATCGTGCTGGCCGTCCGGTGGATTAACACGGCGGGAACAGTAAAGGGCGCGCACCGATCAGCGAGGTGAATATGCGCCGGCGTGTCCGAAATATTGGGTCTGCGAGGCGATCTCGCCGGGCGATCGGGGATGTGTTCGACCATGGGAATGGATTACCGTCCACATCGTGGCCACATCATAATGCGCATGAATTGATGCAATTCACCCCGGTGTTATCCGCAATTCGCGCGGAACTGTGCAAATACGTCAGCGATTCGAATTTGCTGGGAAGTACGCGTCGGTCAGACGAGGTCGGCCGTGGTGTTGACGTTGGTCAGCGCGCGCTGCGGCGGCAGCACGATCCGCTGGGTGTCGACGGTGTCGACCAGAGCGCGCATGCTGCGCTCCCCGGCCGCCACGAGGGCGGACACTCGCTCGGCCAGATCGGTGCGGTACACACCTGCGAGGTAGTGGACGCGGCCGTCCCAGGGCAGCACGACGTCGACACCCAGCCGGACAGCGGGCGCGACCAGTTCGTCGATGAGATCGCTCGTCAGGTAGGGCATGTCAACCGCGCAGACGAACGCCCACTGGTGACCGGCCTCGGCGGCCGCACGCAACCCCCGACCCGTGGCCAACAGGGGTCCGACGCCCCGTACCTCGTCGCGGAGCACCTGCGCTGACAACTCGGGCAGCGGCTGACCGGGCGCGGCGATGACGAACACCGGCGAGCAGCGGGAGCCCACCGTGGTCACGACCCGATCCACGAGAGTCGAGCCGTCAACGACCAAAGTCGCCTTGTCGCGACCCATCCGCCGCGACGCCCCACCCGCAAGCACGACAGCGGCCAGCGGTACGGGGGACGTCACGGGGGTGACGTTAGTCGACGGTCCAGGTGTCCTTGCCGCGAAGCAGCGATTGCAGGGCGGCCGTGTCGTGCGCCTTGGCGTCGCGCGCCGCGCGTACCTGGTCGCGGGCCGCATCGTCGTAGGTGGGTCGGCTGACCTGCCGGAAAATGCCCATGACCATGTGGTCGAGGTTCTGCTCACTCAATCGCGAGAGCGCGAACGCGTAGGCCGGGTCGTCGATGCGAGCGTCGTGGACGATGATCTCGTCGGCCGACACATCGGCGGTCTTGGCGACCTCGAGGCCGTAACCGGACTTGACGACGCAGTACTCGCCGTCGGCGCCGAACGTGATGGGCTCACCATGGGTGAGGTTGATCAGGCGTTCTTCGGCGCCCTCTTTACGCAGCGCGTCGAACGACCCGTCGTTGAAGATCGGGCAGTCCTGCAGGATCTCCACCAGCGCGGCACCGCGGTGGGCGGCCGCTGCCCGCAGCACCTCGGACAGGCCCTTGCGGTCGGAGTCCAGTGCCCGGCCCACGAAGGTCGCCTCCGAGCCCAGCGCCAGTGACACCGGGTTGAACGGATAGTCGAGCGAACCCATCGGCGTCGACTTCGTGACCTTGCCGACCTCGGAGGTCGGCGAGTACTGCCCCTTGGTCAACCCGTAGATCCGGTTGTTGAACAGCAGGATCGTGATGTTGACGTTGCGGCGCAGCGCATGGATCAGGTGGTTGCCGCCGATGGACAGCGCGTCGCCGTCACCGGTGACGACCCAGACCGACAGATCCGGACGGGCCAACGCCAACCCGGTCGCGATGGTCGGCGCCCGGCCGTGGATCGAGTGGAAGCCGTAAGTCTCCAGGTAGTACGGGAACCGGCTGGAGCAGCCGATACCGCTGACGAACGCGATGTTCTCGCGGCGCAGGCCCAGCTCCGGCAGGAAGTTGCGGATCGTGTTGAGGATGACGTAGTCACCGCACCCGGGGCACCAGCGGACCTCCTGGTCGCTGGTGAAGTCCTTGCCCTTCTGCGGCTGGTCGGTGGTGGGCACACCGGCCGTCTTCGACAGAGGCGTCAGGCTCAGGTCGGTTCCGATCAGATCGGTCATGCGTTGGCCTCCATGCCGGCCCCGACGGTGGCAGCTGCCAACCGCGCGAACGTGGCCTTCTCGATTTCCTTGTCTGACAGTGTGCCGTCGAGGGCGGAATCGATGATGCTCTCCACCTCGTCGGCCAGGAACGCCATGCCCTCGACCTTGGTCACCGACTGCACGTCCACGAGGAAGCGCGCCCTCAGCAGCAGCGCAAGCTGACCCATGTTCATCTCCGGTGCCACCACCTTCGGGTACCGCGCCAGCACCTCGCCGAGGTTCGCCGGGAAGGGGTTGAGGTGCCGCAGGTGGGCGTGAGCGACCTTGATGCCCTTGCGGCGAGCACGTCGGCACGCCTCGCCGATCGGACCGTAGGAGCTCCCCCAGCCCACCAGTAGCAGTTCGGCCTCGCCGGACGGATCGTCGACCTCGAGGTCGGGCACGGTCACGCCGTCGACCTTGGCCTGCCGCAGCCGGACCATCAGGTCGTGGTTCTTGGGCTCGTAACTGATGTTGCCCGAACCGTTGGCCTTCTCCAGCCCGCCGATGCGGTGTTCCAGCCCCGGGGTGCCCGGCACCGCGAACTGACGTGCCAGCGTCTCGGGGTCGCGCGCATACGGCGCGAAATCCTCGCCGGGCTGGGTGAACGTGTGATCGATGGCCGGGTAACTCGCCACATTGGGGATGCGCCACGGTTCTGAACCGTTCGCGATCGCGCCGTCGGACAGGATCATCACCGGGGTGCGGTAGGTCAGCGCGATGCGCGCCGCGTCGACCGCGATGTCGAAGCAGTCCGAGGGCGACCGCGGCGCCAGCACCACGACCGGCGACTCGCCGTTACGGCCGAACAGCGCCTGCAGCAGGTCGGCCTGTTCGGTCTTGGTCGGCAGGCCGGTGGACGGACCGCCGCGCTGGACGTCGATGACGACGAGCGGCAGTTCGGTGATCACCGCCAGGCCGATGGCCTCGGACTTGAGCGCGACGCCGGGACCGGAGGTGCTGGTGACGCCCAACGCGCCCCCGTAGGAGGCTCCGATGGCTGCGCCGATGCCGGCGATCTCGTCCTCGGCCTGGAAGGTCAGGACATTGAAGTTCTTGTGCTTGGACAGCTCGTGGAGGATGTCCGAGGCCGGGGTGATCGGGTAGGTGCCCAGGACCAGCTGCGTGTCGGCCAGGACGCCGGCCGCGACCAGCCCGTAGGCCAGCGCGGTGTTACCCGAGACCTGCCGGTACTCACCCGACTTCAGCTTGGCCGGGGAGACCTCGTAAGTGGTGGCGAACGCCTCGGTGGTCTCACCGAAGTTCCAGCCGGCCTTGAGCGCCAGCACGTTGGCCTCGGCAACGTCCGGCTTGCGCCCGAACTTCTCCCGGATGAACGCCTCGCTCTGATGCAGTTCGCGGCCGTACATCCACGACAGCAGGCCCAGGGCGAACATGTTCTTGGCCCGCTGGCCGTCCTTCTTGCTTGCACCGATCGCCTCGACAGCGCCGAGGGTCAGCGTGGTCATGGGCACGGCCTGCACGACGTAGTCGGAGAGCTCGTCGGTCTCCAGCGGGTTGGCCTCGTAGCCGACCTTGGCCAGGTTGCGCTTGGTGAACTCGTCGGAATTGGCGATGACGAGACCGCCGCGCGGCAAGTCCTTGACATTGGCCTTGAGCGCGGCCGGATTCATCGCGACGAGCACGTCCGGACGGTCGCCCGCGGTCAGGATGTCGTAATCCGCGATCTGGATCTGGAACGACGAGACGCCGGGCAGCGTGCCCTGAGGGGCCCGGATCTCGGCCGGATAATTCGGCTGAGTGGCCAGATCGTTGCCGAACAGAGCCGCCTCAGAGGTGAACCGGTCACCGGTGAGCTGCATACCGTCACCGGAGTCACCGGCGAAGCGGATGACGACCTTTTCGAGCTTCTGCCGCGGTGCGGCACCGTTGCCCTCGAGACCCATCCGCCTACCTTTCGCAGTCCGTCTGCGGGCCCACCGAGTCGCGGTCTCTACGACGCGCCGTCGGGTGGTCTTCACCGCGCAGGTTCTTCGAATAAATTTGATGTCACTCTCAGTACCGATTATTGCACTTCTCTTAGGCGTGGCCCTACCACACCGGCCCGGCCACCGCAGCCGGGGGCTCATGAAATGCGCTGCTCAGGGACGTGAACACCACGCGAATGCTGCGCCGATGTGGTCTTCGTCACTTTTAGAGAACGTCGTTCTCCTAAGAATTCGGTTACCGACCGGTAGCTAGCTGCTAGCGCTTCCCGGCGCGTCTGCCGACGGCCGGAAAGTCACGGACGCCTGCGGTCGCGGCGGGGCGCCGAACGCCGCTCGTGCCACCGGAAGCGCAGCATCAGAATCTGGCGATGCGCGCGCCAGCCCACCGACAGCGGGTCACGCCAGGCCGTGGACCGCGGCGGGATATGCGCGTTCATACCTCCATTGTGACGACGTTCGCCCGGACGGCATCCCGGCGCGCGCTGCGAGCGGATGTCGATCCGGTGAACGAAATCCCCTGGTCACTTCTTGAACCGACCGGCGAACCCCCGTAGCGGCAGGTCTGCGCTGGTCAGCAGGCCTGGCGGCGCCGCGACCACCGATTTGATGGCATTGAGCGCCGGTAGGCCGGTGACCGTCATCCCGATCGAGGCGAACGACTCCGGGTTCGACAGATCGACGCCCGGCTTCGGGAAGATCATGTGCTTGTTGTAGATGTGCGGGTCGCCGGTGATCTGCGTGATGTAGCAGCCCTTGATGTCCCAGCTGGGGTCGGTGTGCGGCGTCATCTGCCACTCCAGATGGGTCTCGATCCTCGGCACCCCGCCGACCATGCCCTGATACTTGATGTAGTTCCCGCCCAGCGAACCCTTGGGCAGCTGGTACCACCCCAGGTCGACGTCCTTGGTGCAGGCGCCGAGTTCGTAGGAGAAGGTCACCTCGTCGAGTTCGACGTCGAAGCAATCAGCCATGAGCAACACGCTGTCGGCGAACACCCGCGTGTACTTCTCGAGCTTCGTCGGAATCGACGGATCATCGACCGGCAGGCCGTAGCCGACCTCGATCCAGGTGTCCCTGCTGTGGTGGCAGGACACATCGACCGATTCGATGGTGGTGACGTTCTCGATCTCGGCGACATCGGCTGAACACACGACGCCGAGGATCTGGTTGACGCCGGGGTTCATCCCGGTCCCGTAGAACGTCGACCCGCCCTTCTCGCACGCCGCGGCCAGCACCTGACTCACCGGCTTGCCGGAGTGGTGCGGGTGGTTGTGGTCACGGTGCCAGCCGGTGATCCAGTCGGCGGTGGTCACGATGTCGATGCCGGCCTCGAGGACCTGCACGTAGAGGTCCTCGTCCGGGAACACGCCGTGGAACGTCAACACATCCGGCTTGGCGGCGATGATCTCGTCGACGGAACCGGTCGCGGCGACGCCTATCGGTGGCAGGCCGACGATCTCCCCGGCGTCGCGTCCGACCTTTTCCGGTGTGTAGCAGTGCAATCCGATCAGCTCGAGATCGGGATGGGCGCCGATGCGTTTGATCATCTCGCTGCCGACGTTGCCGGTCGCGACCTGGAAGACCCGGATGGGTGCGGTCATGTGACGTTCAGCCTTTCTGTAGAGCGGCGTAGACCTCTGCGGCGCTGCCGCCGATACCGTCCGGATAGAACTGCCTGGCCCAATTGCGGATCGCGGTGAAGCCCTCGAACTCCGAGCTGGACAGTGCGGGTGGATCCGAATAGCGCTGGTGGCACCAGATGTGGATGTCCTGGGTGAACTGCCGGATGACCTCTTCGCCGAACATCCGCGCCTTGTCCCGGGCGCGCTCGTCGTCGCGGCCCGGGGTGCGGCCGATGTAGACCATGAACCGGACATCGGAGGTGGACTCGTCGACCGGGGTGATCGCGGAGATCGTCCGGTTGTCCACCATCCCCCAGCTCTTGGTCACCGCGATGCCCAGACCGCCGTTGATCGCCTCGACCCCGCTGCGCACGTCCTCGATCTTCTGCTGGTCGTCGCCCTCGAAGGTGATGGTGAAATCGACGTAGGACACCGGCTCGTCGAAGTCGTGACGGGTGAACACCGGCACGATCGGGGTCTGGTGCACGAATTTGAAGTGGGCGAAGTCGACACCGTTTTCGAGCACATACTGCGGGTGCAGTTCGAGACCCTGCCGGAACAACCGCTGCTGCGGGTAATACTGCTCGCAGGAGGCGTCATCGAACGTCGAGAACACATCGGGCACATCGAAATACGGCTCCCGGCCGTCCACGTCGTGCCAGATGTACACCGACTCGTTGCGCTCGGTGACGGGATAGGTCCGCATGCGCCGTCCGCGGTTGGCCCTCGGCTCGTAGGGGATGCAGACGTTTCGCCCCTCGTGGTTCCACTGCCAGCCGTGGAACGGGCACTGGATCACCTCACCCTCGACGTGGCCGCCGTGGCCGAGGTGCGCACCGAGGTGTTCGCAGTAGGCGTCCATCACCGTCAGTCGGCCGGACTGCGCCCGCCACGCGACCATCTCCCGGCCGAAGTACTTCATCCGGTGCACCTCGCCGACGCCGACCTCATCCGACCACGCGACCTGGAACCAGCCCGTGGGCTTCATCGACAGTGGCGGCTTGGCCATTGGACGAGAATCACAGAGGCCTCTACGATTCGTCAAGTGGCAGAGGCGACGCGACGCACGAACCGGCGCGGTCAGGCCACTCGCGACGGCATGCTCGACGCGGCTCTGCGCGCGCTGGCCACCGGTGACGCCGCCGCGGCGTCGGCCAATCGCATCGCCAAAGACGCCGGCGCGACCTGGGGTGCGGTCAAGTACCAGTTCGGCGACATCGACGGACTCTGGGCCGCCGTGCTCAAACGCACCGCGGAGCGCCGCGGCCAGTTGCCGTCCCAGGCCACACCCGAGGCGCCCCTGCGCGAACGCGTGGCCGCGATCATCGACCTGCTCTTCGACGGTCTGTCCGCACCCGATTCGCGGGCCATCGAGACGTTGCGAGCGGCCCTCCCCCGCGACGGCGCCGATCTGGAACGGCTGTATCCACAGACCGCTGCGGAACTGCAGTCGTGGGGGCGAAGCTGGATCGAGGCCTGCCAGACCGCGTTCGCCGACGTCGACGTGGACCCGGCCCGGGTCCGTGAGGTGGCCTCGTTCATCCCCGGTGCGATGCGCGGGCTGGTCTCCGAGCGCCAACTGGGGTCCTACTACGACCTGGACCTGGCGCGCCGAGGACTCACCAACGCGATCGTCACCTACCTGCAGCCATCGGCGTCGAGGAGATGATCCTCGGGGCACCAGCGCCGCCGCATGCCGGTCATGCGCGCCAGCACGATCACCACGCTGATCGGCAGTGCCGACTGGGACTGGCGGGCCGGGTCACCCGCAGCTGAGGTCCGTCACCGCCCCGTCATGCGATCGCGGCGGTGCGCATCCGGGGATGCGGGTACCGCCACCACATGCCGGTCATCCGCAGCGTCGTGGCCGCCGTCCTCGGGGCGGTTCTCGTCGCGGGATGCGCCTCCGCACCGCAGGAAGCGCCGTCCCCGACCCCGACCACCACCGGACTGCTGCCCTCCGGGGCGCCGACCGAGGGCACCCGTCCGCCCGCCGACGGGCTGCCTCCGCCGGCCGAACCGCAGCGGGCACCGCGGCAGACGGCCGTCCTGCCGGGCCGCACCGTCCCGGTCGGGGCCCAGCCCGAAGGCATCGTCGCCGACGGCCGGACCCGGACCGTCGCCGTGCTCAAGCGCGACCCGAATGAGCTGGTGCTGCTGGACGCCGATACCGGCGAGGTCACCGGCCGCACACCGCTGCCCGGCTTCGGGCGTCACCTGCAGCTGGCCCGCCCCGGTGGGCCGGTACTGGTCCCGGTCGAGAGCGCCGACGCGCTGGTCCGCATCGATCTGCCGGGCGGGCAGTCCGCATCGCAGGTCGCCACCGGCACCTTCCCGCACGATGCGTCCGAGGCCGCGAACGGCTCGGTTTTCGTCGCCAATGAGCACGGCGGAACGGTCACCGTGCTGCGCGGTGACGAGATCGCCAAGGTGTTCACCGACAGTGTGCAGCCGGCGGGCCTCGCCCCGGTCGGCGACGCGATGGGCCTGCTCGACGTCCGCAAGAACGACCTCACCGTCTACGACACCGAGAACCTCACGATCGTCGGATCCACACCGGCGGGTCAGGGCCCCACCCACCAGGTCGCCGACCTGCACGGCCGGCTGATCGTGACCGACACCCGCGGAGACGCAGTGCGTGTGTTCACGCCGCGCCCGCAACCCCGCGAAGTCGCCATGGTGGCGCAGCCGGGCGGACCGTACGGCATCACCTACGACCCGACGCGCGATCGGGTGTGGGTCGCCTCGTCGGGCACCAACGAGGTGGTCGGCTACGACATGGCTCAGCCGACACCGCGGGAGATCGCTCGCTTCCCCACCGTGCAGAATCCGTACACCGTCGCCGTCGATCCGGTCACCGGCCGCGTGTTCGTCGCCGGGCTGAGCGGAGGGGTGGTGCATCTCGTCGACATCCCCGCCGCCTAGCGAGCGGGTCGAGAACCCACGAGATGCTCGCCGACGGAGTGGCCGGCCGGTGTGCACCCGCGCTGGTGCGCTCGACGCAGGCATGCCACCCCGGCGCGCCGACCGCCTAGGCTGAACTGATGGGCCGGGTCACCGCGCGCAGACGCGCGCATCACGTCACTGCGGCCGACAGTGTCGCCCGCCCGGAGACCCTGGTGGTCGAGGAGCCCCTCGAGATCCGGCTGCGCGGTGAGCCGTTGACGGTCACCATGCGCACACCCGGTGCCGATGTCGAGCTGGCGCAGGGTTTCCTGCTCACCGAAGGGGTGATCGGCCACCGCGACGACGTGCTGACCGTGCGCTACTGCAGGGGCGCCGACGACGACGGCGTCAACACCTACAACGTGCTCGACGTCGCACTCGCTGCGCACGTGCCGCTGCCCAGCACCGACGTCCGCCGCAACTTCTACACCACGTCCTCGTGCGGTGTCTGCGGCAAGGCCTCGCTGGAGGCCGTCCGGTTGACCAGCAGGCACTGTCCGGGCGACGAACCGTCGCGGGTTGCCGCGTCCGCGCTCTCCGCCATGCCGAGCCGGCTGCGTAAGGCACAGAAGGTGTTCGCCAGCACGGGCGGACTGCACGCCGCCGCCCTGTTCACCGTCGCGGGCGAGATGCTGGTCGTACGCGAGGACATCGGCAGGCACAACGCCGTGGACAAGGTGATCGGCTGGGCGCTCGAAGCCGACCGCATCCCGCTGGGCGGCACCGTGCTGCTGGTCAGCGGCCGGGCCTCCTTCGAACTGACGCAGAAGGCGGTCATGGCGGGCATCCCGATCATGGCAGCGGTGTCCGCCCCGTCATCACTGGCGGTCGATTTGGCCGGCCAGTCCGGGCTGACGCTGGTGGCCTTCCTGCGCGGAGAATCGATGAACGTCTACACCCGACCCGACCGGATCACCCGCTGACGTACGTCTGATCTCCACGCGATCTCCACACAACCTCCAAGCTTCGCCTGTGCCGTCTGGCCGACCATCGAATTCCGATGCAACGCCTAGCCAGGGAGCTCCCCATGCCGCAGATCCTGATCGCCTCGATGTCGCCGGTCGGTCACATCGGACCGCTGCTGAACCTCGCCCGCGGACTGGTCGACCGCGGCGACGACGTCACCGTACTGACCGCCGCCAAACACGCCGCGACGATCCGCGCGGCCGGCGCCCGCCCCCGGGCATTGCCACCGCAGACCGACATCGACGAGACCCGGCTGGATGAACAGTTCCCCGGCCGCTCATCGACGACCGGGATCCAGCGAGTGGATTTCGACATCACCAACATCTTCGTCAAACCCCTGCCCCACCAGGCCGCCGCGCTGTCAGAGGTGTTGGCCGACAACCACTTCGACGCGGTGATCTCCGACGCGATGTTCTTCGGCGTCCTGCCGTTCGTGCTCGGCGACCCGGCCGCGCGCCCACCCATCCTGACGTACTCCACCACGCCGCTGCTGATCAGCAGTCGCGACACCGGACCGGGCGGACTCGGGCTCCCGCCGTCCTCCACCCGGTACGGCCGGATGCGCAACCGGGCGCTGACCGCGCTGACACAGCGGGTCCTGCTGCGCGGTTCGCATGTCGCAGCCAACCGCCTCCTCGACCGGCTGAACACGCGCACGCTACCGGTTTTCGTCACCGACGCCGGGCTGCTCGCCGACCGCCTCATCGCTCCGACCGTCCCCGAATTCGACTATCCGCGAACGGATCTTCCGGCCAATGTGCGCTACGTCGGCGCCGTCCACCCCGCGCCGACGGTCGGCTTCCGTCCGCCGTCGTGGTGGCATCTCCTCGATGGCAGCCGGCCCGTCGTCCACGTCACCCAGGGCACGATCGACAACGCCGATCTCACCCGTCTGCTGGCGCCGACCATCGATGCGCTCGCCGACGAAGCGGTGACCGTGGTCGCCACCACCGGCGGCAGGCCGGTGTCCGCTCTCGGCGACCGCCTGCCCGCCAACACCTTCGTCGCCGAATACCTTCCGCACGATGTGCTGCTACCCAAGGTGGACGTGATGGTGACCAACGGCGGCTACGGCGCCGTCCAGCGTGCGCTTGCCGCCGGTGTGCCCATGGTGGTCGCGGGCAACACCGAGGACAAGCCGGAGGTCGCCGCCCGCGTCGCGTGGAGCGGTGCGGGTGTGAACCTGAAAACCGGAACTCCCTCGCCCCGCGCCGTGCGAGCGGCCGTGCGAACGGTGCTCGACGACCCGGGTTACCGGGAGAACGCGCGACGACTCGAGGCCGCGCTGGCGCGCCGGAACGGGGTCGCGGAGATCGCCGCGCTCGTCGACGAGGTCATCGCCGAGCGCAGCGAGCGGGTGCGCTGATGTCCCACCGCTCATGCGCCGACCCCTTCTGCCTTCCCCCGACGACCGATCACCCACCGACAAGGAGTGACGCCCATGACGCACCGCAGTCCCCTCATCACCCTGGGCGCCGTCGCTGCCGCCGGAGCGGCGATCTGGCTCGCCAATGGTTCTCACGAGTCAACCGGCGTGCCACCCGTCGCCCCGGCCGCCGCGCCGGCTCCGGTCACGGCGCCGGCCACGGCGCCGCAGGCGATGCCGCGGCAGGCTCGCTACCGAGCCCAGATCAGTACCGCCCAAGCGCCTTTGGTCCTCGACGTCGACATCGTCGGTGACCGCGCGCGTGCCTACGCCTGCGACAACCGGGGCATCGAGATGTGGTTGCTGGGCCGCACCACCGGCGACGCCCTCGATCTCACCGGCCCCGGGGGCGCCGGTCGCCTCCTCGGACGGGTCACTCCCTCGGGCGTCACCGGCACCCTCACGATCGAGGGCGCGCGCTGGAGCTTCGACGCCGAGCCGGTCGAGCGGACCGATGACTGAGGACACCGAGCGCATACCGATCGCACGCGGCGGCACGGCACTGGCTGCTGCCGTCGTCGCCGGGGCATTGGCCGCCGTCGCGCTCGGGGCGTTCGGTCTGGCGCACGAACCCCGGTTCTTCTCGGTCAACCTGGCCGGGTTTTCCAGCGGCACCGCGGTCAAGTCGTGGCTCGCGACCCTCGCCGTCGGCCTGGCCGTCTTCCAGCTGGTGTCGGCGTTCGCGATGTACCGGCTGCTGCCGCGCGGCGCCGCCCCACGTTGGATGGGAGTGGCGCACGTGTGGTCCGGGCGACTGGCGGTGCTGGTCACCGCGCCGGTGGCGGTGCACTGCCTGTACGCACTCGGGTTCTCGTCCGCTGACACCCGGGTGCTGTTCCATTCACTGTTCGGATGCTTCTTCTACGGGGCGTTCGTGTCGAAAATGCTGTTGTTGACCCATCGCCGGCTACGGCCGTGGATCATCCCACTCATCGGCGGCCTCGTGTTCTTCAGCCTGGTCTACGTATGGCTGACGTCCGCGCTGTGGTTCTTCCGCACCAGCGGGCTCACCTTCTAGGAGGAAAGGAGCACCGATGCGCATCAACTCCGTCCGCGCGCCCCGCCGCCACGTCGTCCTCGGCGCGGGCCTGGGACTGCTCACGGCCGCCCTGGCCGCCTGCACCACCTACGGCAAGCCGGCCGAACAGTCCAGCGCAGCCCCCGGCGGCGCAGCGCCACCGGACAAGCCGCTCACCACGACCGCCGACGTACCGGTCGGCTCCGGGGTCATTGTCGGCGACACCGTGGTGACCCAGCCGTCGGCCGGTGCTTTCACCGGCCTCTCGACGACCTGCACGCACGCGGGCTGCAAGGTCGCCGAGGTGGTGGACGCCGAGATCGTCTGCCGCTGTCACGGCAGCCGGTTCCGCCTGGACGGTTCGGTGGCGCAGGGACCGGCGGCACGACCGCTGGAGCCGCGCCCCGTCACGGTCCGCGACGGCGAGGTCTTTGCGGGCTGAGGCGAACGACGTCGCCGGGTAAGGTGAGCACAGGAGCCGGTCCAGCCTGGATGGTCTTCAGCGGGCAAGGGTTGCTCGCACACCATCCCCCAGCAATACGAGGACCCACGTGGCAATCAGGCAGGTCGCTGCATATGCGCACCTCAGCGAGACAGACGTCGAGTCGCTGACCCGTGAACTCGATGCGATCCGGGCGGACGTCGAAGGCTCACTCGGCGCGCGCGACGCCGCATACATTCGGCGCACCATCCGCCTGCAGCGTCTGCTCGATGTGGCCGCCCGGATCGTCATCCACCGCAGCCGGTCTCGTCGCGGCTGGCTGCTGGGCACGGTGGCCCTGGCCGCCGCCAAGAGCATCGAGAACATGGAGATCGGGCACAACGTCGGTCACGGGCAATGGGATTGGATGAACGATCCCGAGATCCACTCCAACACCTGGGAGTGGGACATGGCCGGCCTGTCATCGCAGTGGCGGTATTCGCACAACTACACCCATCACGTCTACAACAACGTCATCGGCGTCGACGACGACCTGGGTTTCGGCGTGCTGCGGGTCTCCCCCGACCAGGAGTGGAAACCGGACTATCTCGTATCGCCGATCCGGAACGTGTTGTTGGCCGTCATCTTCGAGTGGGGCATCGCTCTGCACGGTCTGCATGCCGCTCGTGATCGTGCGCTGGAGGTCGGCGGATCGAAGGGCGGCCACGAGCTGGCGGCCAAGGTCGCGCGGCAGGTGGGCAAGGACTACGTCGCCCTACCAGCGCTGAGTGGACGTCGCTGGCGACGCACGCTGGCCGCGAACGCCGCGGCGAACGTGTTACGCAACCTGTGGGCGTACGTCGTGATCTTCTGCGGCCACTTCCCCGACGGCGCCGAGAAGTTCGACCCGGAGGTGCTGGAGCAGGAGACGCGCGGCGAGTGGTACCTGCGGCAGATGCTCGGTAGCGCGAACTTCAACGCCGGTCCGGCGATGGCGTTCATGAGCGGCAATCTCTGCTATCAGATCGAACACCACCTGTTCCCCGATCTACCGAGCAACCGGTTGGCCCAGATCGCGCGACGAGTTCGCGCCCTGTGCGACAAGTACGACCTGCCGTACACGACCGGTCCGCTGCCCCGTCAGTATCTGCAGACGTTCCGCGCCATCCACCGGTACGCGTTGCCCGACCGCTTCGCCCGCGTCGCCCGCTGAGCGCCCGCTCGGGCGAAACTGGACCGAGGGCTGTGAATCACGCGGATTCACAGCCCTCGGTGTAGTTTCGGGGCGCGCTAGGCGGTCTTGTCGCGGCGTTCGTTGCGCGGCGGCTTGCGGGGAACGATCGTCGGCAGCACGTTGTCCTGCACGGTCTCCTTGGTGACGACCACCTTGGCGACGTCGTCGCGGCTCGGGATGTCGTACATCACCGGCAGCAGGACCTCTTCCATGATGGCGCGCAGACCGCGAGCGCCGGTGCCGCGGTGGATGGCCTGGTCGGCGATCGCCTCGAGCGCGTCACCGCTGAACTCGAGCTCCACACCGTCCATCTCGAACAGCCGGGTGTACTGCTTCACCAGCGCGTTCTTCGGCTCGGAGAGGATCTTGACCAGGGATTCCTTGTCGAGATTGGTGACCGACGCGACGACGGGCAACCGGCCGATGAATTCGGGGATCAGACCGAACTTGATCAGATCCTCGGGCATCACGTCGGCGAACTGGTCCTGGGTGTCGATCTCGGCCTTGGAGCGCACCTCGGCGCCGAAGCCCAGACCCCGCTTGCCGACACGGTCGGAGACGATCTTCTCCAGACCGGCGAACGCCCCCGCAACGATGAACAGCACGTTGGTGGTGTCGATCTGGATGAACTCCTGATGCGGGTGCTTGCGCCCGCCCTGCGGCGGCACCGACGCCTGGGTCCCCTCGAGGATCTTCAGGAGCGCCTGCTGCACCCCTTCGCCGGAGACGTCACGGGTGATCGACGGGTTCTCGCTCTTGCGGGCGATCTTGTCGACCTCGTCGATGTAGATGATGCCGGTCTCGGCGCGCTTGACGTCGTAGTCGGCGGCCTGGATCAGCTTGAGCAGGATGTTCTCGACGTCCTCGCCGACATAGCCGGCTTCGGTGAGCGCCGTCGCATCGGCGATGGCGAACGGGACGTTGAGCATCTTGGCCAGTGTCTGCGCCAGGTAGGTCTTACCGCAGCCGGTGGGCCCGAGCATCAGGATGTTCGACTTGGTGAGCTCGACCGGCTCCGAGCGCGAATCGCGGCTCTTCTCTCCGGCCTGGATGCGCTTGTAGTGGTTGTAGACCGCGACGGCCAGCGTGCGCTTGGCGGTGTCCTGTCCGATGACGTAGCTCTCGAGGAACTCGCGGATCTCGGCGGGCTTGGGCAGCTCGTCGAGTTTCACGTCGTCGGCGTCGGCCAGCTCTTCCTCGATGATCTCATTGCAGAGATCGATGCACTCGTCACAGATGTACACGCCGGGGCCGGCGATGAGCTTCTTCACCTGCTTCTGACTCTTGCCACAGAACGAGCACTTCAGCAGGTCACCGCCGTCTCCGATACGCGCCATGGTGGTGGGGTCCTACTTCCTGTTCGACGTCGGACAATCGGATGCGGTGGGTCACATCGCAGATCCGAGAAAGGCCTTGGCTCTCGACGCTACCCGTTCACTCCGGCGTGGTGCGACCGTTGATCGAATCGCGCCGGTGGTATTCAGCTGTTGTCGCGCCAACATAACGCCTGACGCGCCTCGTGGCCGCCCGCCACGCGACACCGTGTCCCTGGCGTGTCGCCACCGTGACTGGCCGGACGCGCGGCACGGAGTCGACGATACCCGCGCAGCTACACGGGCCTCCGGTGCGCAGATCGCAGGAGGCCCGGTGCACCACAGGTCAGGACGTCTGCGCGGAGAGCTTCCGGTATTCCAGGACGGTGTCGACGATCCCGTAGTCCTTGGCCTCCGCCGCGGTGAGGATCTTGTCGCGGTCGGTGTCCTTGCGGATGACCTCGGGGTCCTTGCCGGTGTGGTGCGCCAGCGTCGTCTCCATCAGGGTGCGCATCCGCTCGATCTCCCTGGCCTGGATCTCCAGATCGGAGAACTGGCCCTGGATGACACCGGCGAGCGCGGGCTGGTGGATGAGGATACGGGCGTTGGGCAGCGCCAACCGCTTACCCGGCGTGCCCGCCGCCAGCAGCACTGCTGCGGCCGACGCGGCTTGACCGAGGCACACGGTCTGGATGTCGGCCCGCACGTACTGCATCGTGTCGTAGATCGCCATCAGAGAGGTGAACGAGCCGCCGGGCGAGTTGATGTACATCGTGATGTCGCGGTCGGGATCGAGCGACTCGAGGACCAGCAGCTGAGCCATCACGTCGTTGGCGGAGGTGTCGTCGACCTGCACGCCGAGGAAGATGATGCGCTCCTCGAACAGCTTGGCGTACGGGTTGGACTCCTTGACGCCGAAGCTCGAGTGCTCGATGAACGACGGCAGGATGTAGCGCGATTGCGGCTGCAGCCGGGGGTCAGCCTGAGGATGCAAGTAGTCGGTCATTTGTCTAGTCCTGCTCCTGGTCCTGAGCCGTTGATGCTGGCGCTGGTGATGATGTGGTCGACGAACCCGTACTCGAGGGCCTCCTGCGCGGTGAACCAGCGGTCGCGGTCGGAGTCGGCCTCGATGCGCTCGAGGGTCTGCCCGGTGAACTCCGCGTTCAGCCGGAACATCTCCTTCTTGATGACCGCGAACTGCTCGGCCTGGATCGCGATGTCGGCCGCGCCGCCGGTGATGCCGCCGAGCGGCTGGTGCATCAGGATGCGGGCGTGCGGCAGCGCGTAGCGCTTGCCCTTGGTGCCCGCGGCGAGCAGGAACTCGCCCATGGACGCGGCCATGCCCATCGCGTACGTCGCGACGTCGCAGGGGGCCAACACCATGGTGTCGTAGATCGCCATGCCGGCGCTGATCGAGCCGCCGGGCGAGTTGATGTACAGGTGGATGTCCTTGGTGGGATCCTCCGCGGACAGCAGCAGGATCTGGGCGCACAGCCGGTTGGCGATGTCGTCGTCCACCTGGGAGCCCAGGAAGATGATGCGTTCTGCGAGCAACCGCTCGTAGACCGAGTCCTGGAGCGAGAAACCGCTCACCCCGCCACGCATGTCAGTCACGACTGAGTACCTGCTTTCTTTACGTCTTGGTGCCGGTGCGTCGTCGCCGCCGAGGCGGCTCGTCGCCGCCGGCGCGGCTTCGCGATGTTGCTGTCGTGCGTTGGTCTGTCATCGACACTAACCAACCTCGGGCGGCGTGCACTCCCTGACAGCCGCGAGTTCGCTCAGAGCGTCACTCGGACTTGGCGCCGCCCTCGTCGGTCGCATCCTCGTCGGCCCCATCGGTTGCGTCGTCGTCGGCCGCTTCGGCTCCGGCCTCGGCGCCGCCGGAGGGTCCGAAGAACTCTGCGGTGTCCACAACGTTGCCCTCGCTGTCCCTGACCGTGGCCCCGTGCACGACCGCAGCGATGGTCAGGCCGCGACGCACGTCGGCGAAGATCGACGGCAGCTGGTTGTTCTGCTGCAGGACCTGCAGCAGCTGCTGCGGCTCGATGCCGTACTGACGCGACATCAACACCAGCCGTTCGGTGATGTCGTTCTGGCCGGGCTGGATCTCCAGCTTGTCGGCGACCGCGTCCATCAGCAGCTGGGTCTTGACGGCCTTCTCGGCGTTGCTGCGGTTCTCGGCGTCCCACTCCTCGCGGCTGCTGCCCTGCGCGGCGAGCTGCTCGGCGAACTTGTCCTCGTCGTGGTCCAGGGCGTGGATGGCGTTGTGCAGCGTGTCGTCGACCTGCGACTGCACCACCTTCTCCGGCAACTCCACCGCGGTCTGCTCGAGCAGCAGCTCCAGCGCCTTGTCGCGGATCTGCTCGGCCTGCTGCACGCGCTTCACCCGACGCACCTGCTCGACGAGGCTCTCGCGCAGCTCGTCCATGGTGTCGAACTCGCTGGCCAGCTGAGCGAACTCGTCGTCCGGCTCGGGCAGCTCGCGTTCCTTGATCGACTTGACCGTGACAGTGACCTCCGCCTCCTTACCGGCGTACTCACCGGCAGCCAGCGTGGTGGTGAACTGCTTGCTCTCGCCTTCGGACAGACCGATGATCGCGGCGTCGAGGCCTTCGATGAGCTGGCCGGAGCCGACCTCATGGGACAACCCCTCGGTCTGCGCCTCGGGGACGTCCTGGCCGTCGACGGTGGCCGACAGGTCGATGGAGACGAAGTCGCCGTCCTGCGCGGGGCGGTCCACACCGGTGAGCGTGCCGAAGCGGGCGCGCAGCGACTGGAGCTCAGCGTCGACGTCTTCGTCGGAGACCTCGATGGCGTCGACGACGATCTCCAGATCGGACAGGTCGGGCAGCTGGATCTCGGGCCGCACGTCGACCTCGGCGGTGAACACCAGGTCTTCGCCGTACTGCTTCTGGGTGATCTCGATCTGGGGCTGCCCGATGGGCTGCACATCCGATGTCGTCACGGCCTCGGTGTAGCGGATCGGCACGGCCTCGCCGACGACCTGGTCGAGCATGGCCTCGCGACCGACGCGGGCCTCGAGGAGCTTGCGCGGCGCCTTGCCGGGGCGGAATCCGGGCAGCCGGACCTGCTGGGCGAGCTGCTTGAACGCGCGGTCGAACTCTGGCTCGAGTTCCGTGAAGGGCACCTCCACGTTGATGCGAACCCGGGTCGGGCCCAACTTCTCGACGGTGCTCTTCACTGTGGTTACTCCTCGATCTCTGACTCTGCTGGTCGGTCGGTTGGGGTGCGTGTCGGGGTGACAGGATTTGAACCTGCGGCCTTCCGCTCCCAAAGCGGATGCGCTACCAAGCTGCGCTACACCCCGATGTCGTCTCGGTCCGCGGCATGTCACAGTCGATGCGCTGACCACGCGAGATACTACGGGGTGTTCGCGCGCGACCTTCAATTGGATTTGATCCGGTGCACGCCGGTACAGTCTTGGTTCGCAACATGCGGGCGTAGCTCAATGGTAGAGCCCTAGTCTTCCAAACTAGCTACGCGGGTTCGATTCCCGTCGCCCGCTCCATCAACACCGGCAGCGAGCCCGTTGAACAACCGTTCAACGGGCTCGTCGCGTTCGGGCCGCCACACCAAGAACTCGGCAAGGATCCTGCAAGAGCGGGGGCCGAATCTCTCCTCAGACGCCGCCACCGGCCGACCGAGAGGAAAGACCGATGAACACGACCTTCATCCGCACCGTCGCCGCTGCCGGCCTGGTCGGCGCGACCGCGCTCGGCCTGTCCGGCCTCGCCCACGCCGAGATGTTCGGCGATCCCGACGGCATGGCCGGGTGGACGGTCGCGCAGAGCTATGACGACTGCGCGATCATGTCGGCCGCCGACGTCATCGGTCAGATGACCGGCGATGCCCCCGAGGAGGATGACATCGTCGCCTTCGCCGCGAAGACGCCGAGTGTGTCGCGGCCCGGCGACATGGTCTACGACATGGCCACCTATGACGGCGACCCGAACGCCGGCAGCATCTTCGAGGACCTGCCGATCGTGCTCGAGCACTACGGCGTGCACTCCCGCTATGTCGACGGGGCGAGCCTCGGCGCCCTCGAGCAGGTGCTGGGCAACGACGGTGCGGTCGTCGTGAGCCTCAACGCCGAGACGATCTGGCACACCGATGGCGATCGGACCGTCCACGACCACGCTGTGGTGGTCACCGGGGTCGACACCGACACCGGCGTCGTGCACCTCAACGACAGCGGGACCCAGGACGGCGCCGACGAACAGGTCAGCATCGACACCTTCACCACCGCCTGGCAGACCAGTGGCAATGCCATGGTGGCAACCATCTGACGCTTCGGTCCTGATTTGCCATCCTCGCCGGATCCCGACGCGTAATCTCCCCTGCGTCCACTGGTATTGACGGCCCCGAAGGACCAGGATGAGCGCAGCGCGGTATATCGGTCGGGTCGGCGGTCTGGCGGCCGCCCTGGGCGTGGGCGTCGTCATCTTCCTGGCCTCGGGCGAGGCGTCGGCAGAGACCACCGACAGCGGCGTCTCGCGGTCGTCATCCGCATCCGGCCCCCAGTCGGCGTCGGCCTCCAGCGGTTCTTCGACACCGACGGCGGCGGGTGTGGAACGCGGTGCGAGGAACGCCGACGACGCTGCGCCCAGAGCCGCAACGAGTTTGCGGTCATCGTCGGTGTCGGCGCGCGTCTCGGCCCGCTCGGCGTCGGCCTCCGACGATGACGGCGCCGAACGCGACGCCGACACCCCTTCGCGACTGTCCGCCTCCCGCGTCGCAGACGCCGAGGCGGCGGCCACCGCGGCGCCCGCCGATGAATCACCGAGAGCCACTGCGCAGCAAGCAGATACGACCAGTGGCTCGACGCCTTACAAGCCGGTCATCGGCGTCGTCCAGGGCGTCATCACCGGCGACAACGTCGCGTCCAACGGCGCCGGCCGGCTGACCTACTCCGTCGTCGGCGACCCGGTCGGCAACGGCAAGGTCAATCTGGATGCCACCACCGGCGACTTCACGTTCCTGCCGTACTTCGGCGGCTTGACCTCAAACGGTCCCGACCGGTTCGAGGTCCTGGTGGCTGAGCAGTCGCCACTGGACGCGGTCCTGGACAGTTCGGCGATCGTCAAGCTCATCGTCACGCCGCTCATCCGGGAACTGCATCAGATCCCGGTCGTCAGCGATCTGCTCGCCCCGGTGATCGGCCGCTCCCGGGTGTACACCGTGGAGATCCCGGTCGGCCAGTTCACTACCGGCGACCCGATTGCGTTCACCACCACCATTCACTCGTTCGACGGCACGCCGATCAGCACCAACTATTTCCCCGCGCTCGGCCTCAGGACCGGTGAGGTGGCGCCGACGATCCTCAACGGTCCGAGCCTCGGGACCGCCGGCTACACCGACCCCAACCAGCTGACCACGGTGTCGGGGTTGGTGCCCGGGCTCGCGCTGCTGCGCTCCAGCGGCTACAACGTGATCACCTGGGATCCGCGAGGCGAGTTCGCTTCTGGTGGGCTGCTGCACCTGGATTCAGAGAATTTCGAGGCGCGGGACGTGTCGGCCATCATCGACTGGATGTCGATGTTGCCCGGCACCGAGCTGGGGCCCGGCCCTACCGGAGACGACCCCCTCATCGGCATGGTCGGCGGCTCCTACGGCGGCGGTATCCAGCTGACGTCGGCCGGCATCGATCAGCGCATCGACGCGATCGCGCCGGGCATCGCCTGGAACTCCCTGACTACCGCGCTGTATCCCAACAGCACCTTCAAGACGACGTGGGCGTCACTGCTGCTGCTCGATCTGGTGGTCAACGGCGCCCGGCTGGACCCCCAGATCTACATCGGAATCGCGACCGGCGTGCTGTTCGGAACCCTCGGCAACGGTCAGGAGCAGTTCCTCGCCGAGAACGCGCCCGCCACGGTGGTCCGCAACATCACCGCGCCGACGCTGTTCCTGCAAGGCACCGTCGACGACCTCTTCACGCTGCAGCAGGCACTGGACAACGCGATGGCGCTCGGTCCCGACGTGCCCAGCAAGATGATCTGGTACTGCGGCGGACACGGGGTGTGCCTCGATCCGGTGAACACCTTCCAGCAGACGAACTTCCTGGTGTCCCAGCAGCTGGAGTGGATGGACACCTACGTCAAGAACAAGGGCACCACCCCACCGCAGTTCCCGGGCCCGAAGTTCACCTGGGTCGATCAGCAGGGTGACTGGTACACGTCGAATTCCCTGCCGTTCGGATCGGACGACCGCACCATCGAGGTGACCGCCGGTGGCGGCCTGTTGCCCGTCGTGCCGCTCCTCGGCGGTTCCGGGCCGCAGTCCCTGGCCCCGTTCCCGGTCTCGCTCGGTCTCGCGGCGCCGTCCAACCAGGGCCTCAACGTCAAGGTGCCCGCCCAACCGACGACGACGTACCTCGTCGGCGCCCCACAGCTCACGCTGACCTATTCCGGCTTCGGGACCGCCCGGTCGGTCTTCGCGCAGCTGGTCGACGACCAGACGGGTCGCGTGCTCGGCAACCTGGTCTCCCCCATCCCGGTGGTGCTCGACGGCCGGGAGCGCACGGTGTCGGTACCGATGGAGAACATCGCCTACACGATGAATCCCGGGGCGACACTGACCCTGCAGATCGTCGGCTCATCGACGGTCTACGAGACCTTTGTGGGCTTTGGCGGGCTCGATATCCGCCGGGTGGGCCTGACTCTGCGAGCCTCCGACCCGGCCGACATCACGCCGCTCAACATCACCGCGGTGACGCGGCCCGTCGGCGTCGGCGCCGCGACCCCTACTCCACCGTCGCTGTTCGGCCTTCCCCGCTGAACCGTTTCGCGCACCGCGAAACGCGTCCGCGGCGTCGGTAGGCTGAACGCATGAACGGCGTCCTGCTCGTCCTGATCATCGTGGTCATCGCGGCGCTCGCGCTGGCCGTCTACAGCGCATCGAAGAGATCCGGGCAGCGCACCGCCGAAACACTGGCCGACGCCAAAGCCGACGCCCGCCGGGTGATCGAGCGACTCGGCGGCCAGGTGCTCAACCTCAGCGGCTCCGACGACGCGTCCAAACAGGCGCTCGCCGACGCCTCGGAGCGCTACACCGCCGCGGGATCGCAGATCGAGCAGGCGACTTCGGTTCGCCAGGCGCAGCTGGCGAAGGAGAGCGCGATCGAGGGGCTGTACTACGTGCGCGCCGCTCGCACCGCGATGGGCATGGACCCGGGTCCCGAACTCGAGTCGCTCAGCGGTCAGCGTTCGGCCGGCGCCGTCACCGAGGACCGTCGGGTGCAGTTCGAGGGCCGGGAGATCGAGGCGTCGCCCAGCCCGTCGCAGCGCACGCCGAACTACTACCCCGGCGGGCAGGTGGCCGGTCGGCCTGTCCCGGCCGGCTGGTACTCCGAACCGTGGTGGAAGCCGGCGCTGGTGGCCGGTGCGTGGGGCATCGGATCCGTCCTGCTGTTCGACGCCCTGTTCTCCGGGATGGCGGGCACCGGCTATGACGCCGGCTTCGCGCAGGGCCACGACGCCGGGTTCGACCAGGGCCAGGACGGCGGATCCGACGGTGGCGGCTGGGACTCCGGCGGTGACTTCGGCGGCGGAGACTTCGGCGGCTTTTAGGTCGGGTGCACTAGGTCGTCGTCACCATCTCGTTGCCGCTGGTCTGCCAGGCCGCCAGGAAGGTGTCGATGGTGACCTGTGAATTGGCGCCGTTCTCGTCGCCGCTGTCGTTGAGGTGCACCATCCCGGTATCGGTGTCGACGCCGGTGACCACCAGCGCGTGATCGGCCTGGGATCGGTCACCCGGCACATCCCAGATGGTCTCACCGTTGAGATTGACGATGACGGCGCCCTGGCGACCCAGAACCTCTTGCAGCGCAGGCAGACTCGAGCCGCCGACGTACTGGGCGGGCACACCGTAATGGTCGAGCACGATCGGCAGGTCCTTGAAGATGCTGCCGGCGGCGGGGTCGTTGGGGTCTTCGCCGTGCATGTAGATCATGTCGCCGGGTTCGGACACGCTGGGGGTGCTCGCCGCCCAGGCGGTGATCTCATCCTCCGGCGGCGCGGCGCCCGTCATCTGGCCGACAACGTCGGCCGCCGACATGATCGCGCAGTCGTCGTAGGACTGTTCGGCCCAGTACGCGGCGGCGCCGTCGGGATCACCGAACTCCTCGGCGTAGGCGACGCCGGGGAAACCGATGACGGCCGCGCCGAGGAAACCCGCGGCGGTGATGCGGATGGTGGTGGCTGTGTTCACGGCAACTCCTGTGCTCGGCCCGGGGCCCGGGCGGTCAGAGCAGCCTCACCGCGCGCGCTTGTCGAGATCTTGGCAAATTCTTGCAGCGTGCGTCGCCCGAATGGTCAATCGCGGCCGGGGTCGGCTCACAACCGGCTGTCCAGACGGGCGGAGATGCCGGCCTCCTGCAGATCGAGTCGCTCGAGCATGGCGCGTACCGACTCGTCTTCGATGCGGCCGGCATCGCGCTCGGCGATGAGCGCACTGCGCTGGGCGCACAACACCTCCCGGTAGAGCTTCGAGAACGTCTCCGCCTGGGGGGTATGCGAATCCGGATCGGGCATCTCGTCGGCGTCCTGGGACTGGCGGGCGATCGTCGCCCGAATGTTGTTCAGCGTCACCGGATCCAGGCCCGGCGGGGGGTCCGCGGCGAACTGGGTCAGCACCTCGTCGGCTGCGGTGTGCACCACCGTCATGACCTTGTGGGTCTCGCTCTCGTCGGCCTGCCGGTCGTCGTCGAAGGACGGCCGCAGCCAGCGGATCAGCAACGGCAGCGTCCAACCCTGCAGCAGCAGCGTGCCGACACTCACGGCGAATGCGATTGCCTGGATCGTGGCGCGCTCCGGGAACGCCTCTCCGTCCACCGTCGTCAACGGGATTCCCGAGGCCGCGGCCAGCGTGACCACTCCTCGCATCCCGGTCCACGACACCACGACGTTCTCCTGCCACGTCAGGGACCGCCGGTCGGCCAGCGCCGACAAGCGGCCGGGCCGGTCACGTCTCCTGGTGCCGAGCGCTCCGCGGCCACCGTGGGGGACCGGCACGCTCAGCTTCGACTCGACCTTGCGCGACAACACGTTTCGTCCGAACATCAGGAACACGCACACCGGGCGGATCACCAGCACCACCAGCAGCACCACCCCGGACGCCAGCGCGACCTCGGTGAGCGACTCGTGCGCCTCGTAGAGATCCTCCAGCACGAAGCGCAGCTGCAGACCGATGTAGGCGAACACGAACGCCTCGAGCATCACGTCGACGGAGTTCCACACGTAGCGTTCCTGTAGCCGCGTCTGATAGCCGGCATCCAGGGAGCCGTGCCCGACGACGAAGCCGGCCACCACGACGGCGAGCACGCCGGAGGCGTGAATGTGTTCGGCGGAGATGAACGCAGCGAATGGAACCACCAGACCCTGGATGGTCTCCAGACCGGGGTTGGCCAGCCTGCGCCGGATCCACAGCGTGACGAATCCGAGCGCGGCGCCGACCACCGGGCCGAGCAGTGCGCTGTAGGTGAACAGCAGCACCGGGTTCTCGATGTAGGCACGGCTGCCCGCGACCTGCGCGACGGCGATCGAGAACAGCGCGAGCGCGGCGGCATCGTTGACCAGGCTCTCGCCGGTCAGGATCGCCATCACCTTCTTGGGCAGTCCGAGCCGCCGGCCCACCGCCACGGCGGTCACCGCGTCGGGAGGCGCTACGACGGCGCCGAGGATCAGTGCGGTACCGAACGTCAGCGACGGAACCAGCCAGGACGCCAACCCGGCCACCGCGAACGTGGTGATCACGACGAGCCCGATGCCCAGCCCGAGGATCGGCCGGATGTTGCGCAGGAACGTCGGGAACGAGAAGTTCAGCGCCGCCGAGTACAGCAGTGGAGGCAGCACCACCGACAGCAGCACCTCGGATTCGAGCTCCACCCCGTTGAAGTCCGGGGCGAACGACACCACGAAGCCGACCACGACGAGGACGAGCGCGGGCTCGAGCCCGCGGCGCTGGGAGATGGCGGTCACCATGATGGCGCCGACGACGACGAGGATCAATTCCACCGGCCGATTGTCCCCGACCGGTCTTCGCCTCGCTCAGCGCACGTGGGCCCCGCTCTCGTTCAGTGCTGACAGGTGGGACACCAGAACAAGTTTCGGCCTTCGAGTTCTGCGGTGCTGATCGGCGTTGCGCAGATGCGGCAGGGTTCGCCGCTGCGCCGGTACACGTAGGTGCGCGGTCTGCCCTTGCGGTAGGACGGTGCACCGTGGTCGTCCTCGGGCCGCAGCGTGATGATCTTGCCGCGACGCACCCCGACCTTCATCAACTCCACCAGATCGGTCCACATCGCGTCGAACTCGCCCGGCTCCAGGTTGGTACCGAGCCGGTAGGGGTCGATGCGATGCCGGTAGAGCAGTTCGCTGCGGTAGACGTTGCCGACGCCTGCCAGCACCGACTGATCCATCAGCAGCGCCCCCACCGGGCGCTTCGATCTGCTCAGCCGTCGCCAGGCCGGGGCGGGGTCGGCGTCGCGGCGCAGCGGATCCGGGCCGAGGCGGGCCAGGATGTCGGACACCTGCGCCTCGTCGACCACCTCGCACGCGGTGGGTCCGCGGAGATCGGTGCCGTACCCGTTGCCGAGGATGCGCATCCGCACCTGGCCGATCGGGTCGGGCGGTGGTTGGTCGGGTTCGACGGCGAACTCGTCGAACCGTCCGTAGAGGCCCAGGTGCACGTGCACGATCCGGCCGCCGCGGTAGTGGTGGAACAGGTGTTTGCCCCACGCGCTCGCACCGGTGAAGGTGAAGCCGTCGACCATCGCGGCGCCTTCGACGAAGCGGAGCTGCGGACTGCTCACCCGCACCCGGTGGCCCTTGAACCGCTTCTGGTGCAGCCGGGCCAGGCGGTGCAGCGTATGCCCTTCGGGCATCGTCAGGCCCGCGTCATGCGCCGGGGACCGGCGGCGCCTCGTGGGTGCGCTCGTACTCGTCCAGGATGTCGATACGGCGTTGATGGCGTTCGGCTTCCGACCACGGCGTGGTGACGAAGGCGTCGACGATGGCGAGTGCATCGGCCTCGGAGTGCATGCGCCCGCCGATGCCGATCAGCTGCGCGTTGTTGTGTTCGCGCGCCAGGGTGGCCGTCTCGACGCTCCATGCCAGCGCACACCGGGCGCCGGGCACCTTGTTCGCCGCGATCTGCTCGCCGTTGCCGGAGCCGCCCAGCACGATGCCGAGACTGCCCGGATCGGCGACGGTCTTCTCCGCGGCGGCGATGCAGAACGCCGGATAGTCGTCCTGTGCGTCGTAGGTGAAGGCGCCGACGTCCACCGGTTCGTGGCCGGTGGTGCGGAGATGTTCGATGATCGCCTGCTTCAGCTCGAAGCCCGCGTGGTCAGACCCCAGGTAGACGCGCATGGCCGCCATTCTGGCAGACGTGGATGTCAGGCCACGCTCACGTGTAGAACGAGTCCAGCACCTGCTTCTGCTGATCCTCGACCACCGAGCGCTTGACCTTCAAAGACGGTGTCAGCTCGCCGTTCTCGATCGACAGGTCGTGGTCGAGCAGCTCCCACTTCTTGATGGTCTCCCACCGGTTGAGCTGCGCGTTGAGCTTGTCGACGTACTCGCCGACCATGGTGCGCACCTCGTCGGACCTCACCAGCTCGCCATAGGACGTGCCGCCGAGGCCGTTCTCCTCCGCCCAGCCGGAGATCGAATCGGGGTCGAGGGTGATCAGCGCGACGCAGAAGTTGCGGGACTCGCCGAACACCAGCATGTGGCCGGCGTAGGGGCACAGCGCCATGAACTTGCCCTCGATCGCCGGGGGCGCAACGTACTTTCCGCCGGAAGTCTTGAACAGCTCTTTGAGCCGGCCGGTGATCGTCAGGAAGCCCTCGTCGTCGAGCTTTCCGCGGTCGCCGGTACGCAGCCAGCCGTCGTCGGTCAGCGTCTCGGCGGTCTTGTCGGGCAGGTTGTGGTAGCCGTCCATCACGCACGGGCCCTTGATCTGCACCTCGCCGTTGTCGCTGAGCCGGACCTCGGATCCGTCGAAGACCTGGCCGACGGTGCCGAGTTTGTAGTTCTCCAGGCGGTTGATGAATGCGCCCGCCGCGGTCTCGGTGAGTCCGTAGCCCTCCAGGATGAGCAGGCCCGCCGCGTGGAACCACTCGGCGATGTCACCGTTGAGCGGGGCCGACCCGGAGATCATGAACCGCACCCGGCCGCCGAAGACATCGCGGATCTTGCTGAACACCAGGCGGTCGAACACGCCGTGCGCCAGTTTCTGCGGCAGCGGTACCGACTCGCCGTTGCGCCGGCGCCGGCTCACGTCCCGGCCGACGGCGAACGCGGCGTTGAACAGCACCTCCTTCACACCCTTCTGCTGGGTGGAGACCTTGGCGTGAGCCTTCTCGAAGATGCGGGGTGCGGCGCCCATGAACGTCGGCTTGACCGTGCCCATGTTCTCGACGATCTTGTCGACGCGTCCGTCGATCGCGCTGGCGAAACCGCACGCCAGCTGCGCCGAGATGAGCACCTTGCCGAAGGCGTGCGCCAGCGGCAGCCACAGCAGCTGCAGGTCGTTCTCGTCGAGAATGCCGAAGCCGGCGATCGTCTCACCCTCGTACACCCATGCCCGGTGAGCGAGCCGGACGCCCTTGGGCTTGCCGGTGGTGCCCGACGTGTAGATCAAGGTGGCCAGCTGATCGGCGCCGATGGCCGCGGACCGGTCGCGAACATCCGACGGGTGGTCGCGCAGATGTGCGCGACCCGCTTCGATGACCTCGCCGAGTGTGGTGACCCAGTCTCCGTCACCGCTGCCGTCGAAGAGGACGACCTTCTCGACACCGGGCAGCTCGTCGCGGCGTTCGCGCAGCTTCTCCAGCTGAGCATCGTCCTCGGCGAAGACGAACCGCGATTCGGAGTCACCGAGGATGTAGGCGGTGTCCTCGGCGTTGGTCGTCGGATAGACCGTCGTGGTTGCCCCACCGGCGCACATGATCGCCAGGTCGGCGAGGATCCACTCGTAGCGGGTGCTCGAGGCGATACCGACCCGCTGCTCGGGCTCGATCCCCAACGCGAGCAGCCCCGCCGCGAGCGCCTCCACCTGCTCGGCGGCGTCCTGCCATGTCAGCGACGTCCACTTTCCGCCGTCGAGGTAGCGGAAGGCCTCATGGTGCGCCGACTTCTCGACGCGTTCGAAGAACATGGTGGCGACGTTCGCCGCGGCGGCACCGGCGGTCGTTGCAGGGGTCGTATCAGCAGACGTTTCAGCAGACATCGTCGTCTCCGGGATCAGATGGGGGAACGTGGCCCCCTTTGTACCCGGTGATCGGCGATTCGACCCCCGTATCGACGACGTTGTGTGGTCAGTCGAAGGCCGGGCTCTCCGTCCGGGAGCGCTTGAGCTCCCAGAAGTGCGGATACGACGCAAAGGTCACCGATGCGTCCCACAGTTTGCCGGCCTCCTCGCCGCGCGGTATCCGCGACAACACCGGGCCGAAGAACGCGACCCCGTTGACGTGGATGGTCGGCGTGCCGACGTCCTCACCCACCGCGTCCATGCCCTCGTGGTGACTGGCCCGCAACGCCTCGTCGTAGTCGGTCGACGTGGCGGCCTCGGCGAGTTCGGCGGGCAGCCCCACCTCCGCCAGCGACTCGGCGATGACCTTGCTGAAATCCGGATCGGATTCTCGGTAGTTCTGGTTGTGGATACGGGTGCCCATCGCGGTGTAGAGCGGGGCCAGCACCTCGCGGCCCTTGGCCTGTTCGGCGGCGATGGCGACCCGCACCGGGCCCCACGCGGTCTTCATCATCTCGCGGTACTCCTCGGGCAGATCGCGGCCCTCGTTGAGCACCGCGAGGCTCATCACCCGCAAGTTGACGTCGATGTCGCGGACCTTCTCGACCTCGAGGATCCAGCGGGAGGTGATCCAGCACCAGGGGCACAGCGGGTCGAACCAGAAATCGGCTCTGGACTTCTCGGCCATTCGCGGGTTCCTTTCGGGTGGCGACGAGCATCGGGGACGGCGATCGGTTCAACACAACCGGGCACAGCCGAGCTGTGTTCCCGTTCTGCGTCTAGGGTTGACGGGCGTGGCACTTCCCAATCTGACCCGTGACCAGGCCGTCGAACGCGCAGCGCTGATCACCGTCGACAACTACCGCATCGAGCTCGACCTCACCGACGGCAACGGAGGCCCGGGTGAGAAGACGTTCCGGTCGGTGACCACCGTCGAATTCGACGCGCTGGCAGGTGCGGACAGTTATATCGACATCGCCGCCGAGACCGTCCGCGCCGCCACCCTCAACGGCCACGCCGTCGACGTCTCCGGCTACGACGAGTCGACCGGCATCCCGCTGCGTGGGCTCGCCGAGCGCAACGTCCTCGTGGTCGACGCGGACTGCCGCTACTCCAACACCGGTGAGGGCCTGCACCGGTTCGAGGACCCGGTCGACGGTGAGGTGTACCTGTACTCACAGTTCGAGACGGCCGACGCGAAGCGGATGTTCGCCTGCTTCGACCAACCCGACCTCAAAGCGACGTTCGACGTCACAGTGACCGCCCCCGCGCACTGGGAGGTGGTGTCCAACGGCGCATTGGAAGGTACCCGCACCGATGCAACCTCGTCGGGGGCCGCCAAGACCCACGTCTACGTCACCACGCCGCGGATGAGCACCTATCTGGTCGCGCTGATCGCCGGACCGTATGCACGGTGGGACGACCTGTACCGCGACGAGCACGGCGAGATCCCGCTCGGGCTGTTCTGTCGCCGCTCGCTCGCGGAGTACATGGACGCCGACCGGTTGTTCACCGAGACGAAGCAGGGTTTCGCGTTCTACCACGAGAACTTCGGCGTGCCCTATGCCTTCGGCAAGTACGACCAGCTGTTCGTGCCGGAGTTCAACGCCGGCGCGATGGAGAACGCAGGCGCGGTGACCTTCCTTGAGGACTACGTCTTCCGCAGCAAGGTCACCCGCGCCTCATATGAGCGACGCGCCGAGACCGTGCTGCACGAGATGGCGCACATGTGGTTCGGCGATCTGGTCACCATGACGTGGTGGGATGACCTGTGGCTCAACGAGTCCTTCGCCACCTTCGCCTCAGTGCTGTGCCAGGCCGAGGCCACCGAGTACAAGGAGGCGTGGACGACCTTCGCCAACGTCGAGAAGTCGTGGGCCTACCGGCAGGATCAGCTGCCCTCGACGCATCCGGTGGCTGCCGACATCCCCGATCTGCACGCCGTGGAGGTCAACTTCGACGGCATCACCTACGCCAAGGGGGCGAGCGTTCTCAAGCAGCTCGTCGCCTACGTCGGGCTGGAGTCGTTCCTGGCCGGTCTGCGGGACTACTTCCGTGACCACGCCTATGGGAATGCGACGTTCGGTGACCTGCTCGGTGCGCTCGAGAAGTCCTCGGGCCGCGATCTTTCCGGGTGGGGCCGGCAGTGGCTGAAGACCACCGGTCTCAACACGCTGCGCGCGGATTTCGACGTCGACGGCGACGGGCGCTTCACCCGCTTCGCGATCCAGCAGAGCGGCGCCGCGCCGGGTGCCGGTGAGACGCGTGTGCACCGGCTGGCGGTCGGCATCTACGACGAAGACCCCACCACCGGCAAGCTCGTCCGGGTGCATCGCGAGGAGCTGGACGTCGAGGGTGATGTGACGAATGTGCCTGCGCTGGAAGGCGCCACGCGCGGGAAGTTGGTGCTGGTCAACGACGACGACCTGACGTACTGCTCGCTGCGGCTCGATCCGGACTCGCTGCGCACGGTGCTCACCCGCATCGCCGACATCGCCGAACCGCTGCCCCGCACGCTGGCGTGGTCGGCGGCCTGGGAGATGACCCGCGAGGCCGAGCTCAAGGCTCGTGACTTCGTGGCGCTGGTGATGAGCGGCATCCACGCCGAGACCGAGGTCGGTGTCGCGCAGCGGCTGCTGCTGCAGGCCCAGACCGCCCTGAACTCGTATGCCGATCCGCAGTGGGCGGCCGAGAACGGCTGGCCGGCGTTCGCCGACCGGCTGCTGGAGCTGGCCGGTGACGCCGCGCCGGGTTCGGACCATCAGCTGGCGTTCGTCAATGCGCTGTGCAACTCGGTGCTGTCGCGCAACCACGTCGCGGTGCTGTCCACGCTGCTCGACAACGAACCGGCCGAGGCGAACCTGCCCGGTCTGGTGATCGACACCGATCTGCGCTGGCGCATCGTCACCGCACTGGCTGCGAGCGGCGACATCGACGCCGACGGGATCGAGACGCCGTTCATCGACGCTGAGGCACGCAACGATCCGACCGCCGCGGGGAGGCGTCACGCCGCCGCCGCATCGGCCGCACGTCCGCAGCCGGCGGTGAAGGCAGCGGCGTGGGAGCGGGTGATCGAGGACGACACGCTGGCCAACATCACCACCCGCGCCATCGTCGGCGGTTTCGTGCAGGCCGGGCAGCAGCAGCTGTTGGCACCGTTCACCGAGAAGTACTTCTCGTCGATCTCGTCGGTGTGGGAGCGCCGGTCCAGCGAGGTGGCGCAGACTGTCGTGATCGGGCTGTATCCGTCGTGGGACATCAGCGCCGAGGGTTTGGACGCCGCCAGCCGGTTCCTCGACGGTGACGTCCCGCCTGCGCTGCGGCGGCTGGTGCTCGAAGGTCGCGCCGGAGTCGAGCGGTCGCTGCGGGCGCGCCAGTTCGACGTGCGCTGACGTCGACGTCTCCGTGAGCGTGCGTGTCTGCGCGCGACACGCCGGTGGCCGACGACAGTTCGCGCACGCTCGCCGCGGTCGAAGGTGCCTATGCTCACGCCATGGCGTCGCCCAACAGCCGCCGGGCGCGTGCTGCCCGCAGACGCAAGCGCCGCGTGGCGGCGGTGGTCAACGACCTCACCACAGCGCAGTGGGCAGCGATCAAGGCGGCCTGGCCGGGCTGTGCCTATTGCGGCGCGACAGGCGTTGCGCTGCAACGGGATTGCGTGATGGCGATCTCTCGCGGCGGCCGCTACACCATCGACAACGTGGTGCCGGCGTGCGCGGCGTGCAACGCGAGCAAGTGCAATGACGAGGTGACCGGCTGGCTGCGCCGCAAGCGGCTGGACGAGCGGGCGTTCCTGGAGCGCTACGTGCGGATCCGGGCGGAGCTGCTCACATCCGCGCAAAGCGGGTCAGCGTGAGGCTGTACAGACCGTAGGCCGCGAAGCCCACCGCGGCGAAGATGAGCAGGATCAGCCCTGGCCGGGTGGCGCCGAGGGCCTTCACGGCGGCGTCGATTCCGGTGGCCTTGGACGGATCGACGTCGACGACCGCCACGATCACCAGCAGTCCCGCGATACCGAGCACCAGACCCTCGGCGAAGTAGCCGACGAAGCCGAGGGTGGTGATGACCGGGCCGACCGGGTCGGTCAGGTCGGTGCGGAACCGTCGCGACGCGCCCTTGTAGGCGTAGTAGGCGCCGATGACGGCGACCAACGCGCCGCCGACGATCAACGCCATGCGGCCCCACCCCTGCTGGATCAGCCGGGCGGTGATCCCCGCGCTCTCGTCGCGGCTGGCCGAACCGGTGCCCAGGGCGTAGCGCACCGCGGTGTAGCCGATACCGCAGTAGATGAGCAGCAGGCCCAGCGCCTTGAGCCGGTTGCCTGGGCGGTGGTCATCGTTGAGGTGGGGTTGGTGTCCCTCGGCCGGGTGCAGTCCGACCAGCGCCTCGGCGAGCCGCCAGAGCGTGAGCGGGATGAGCGCGATCACCAGGATCCACAACGCCGCCGCACCGCCCCTGGTTTCCGCGACGGTCTCCAGCGCGCCGGACGGGTCAGCGTGGGTGCCGCGCGCACCGAGAGCGATCCGCACGATGAGATAGGCGACGATCAGGTGCAGGGTGCCGCTGACCGCGTAACCCATGCGGGCGGCGAACCGGAGGCCGTCGTGGCGGGTCAGGCGGAGGATGAAGTGGGCGTGCCGGACCTGACTCACCTGACGTGGTTACCCCACTCGCGGATTAGCATTCCCGATCGCGAAGCCGCGTGCTTCGCAGCCGGGAATGCTATTTCGCGAAAAGTTGCGACTAGCGGGGCGAGACGCCGGCCGAGAGCACGCGGATGCCGCTGATCAGCCCGTCGATGAGGTTGCCCTCCTTGAACGATGCGGCGGCGGCCGACACCCCCAGCGGCGCAGCCTCTTCGATGCCACGGCCTTTGACCTTCGAGCCGTAGACCACCTCGATCGCGTGCTGGTCCGGCGAGACCGCCAGCAGCACTGCGTTCTCCGGCGTCGGGACCTTGGCCAGCAGACTGCGCGCAGTGGTCGCGGTGTCGGCACCGAGATCTCCGATGTAGACGGCGAAGCGGGCCTTCGCGCCACGCGAGCCGTACTTCAGCGCGTTGTCGAGGATCACAAGATCCTTCATCGGGAACGGGTAGTGCACCGAGAGCTCACCGGGTTCGGTGACGCCCGACAGCCGTCCGCTCGACGTCAGTGCCCAGCCGCGGGGCAGGTCCAGTTCGTGATTGGCCGCTGTCGCGATCTCACCACTTGCCACTTGCGCCGCCTCCTACTGTCACGTGGTCGCCATGGTGTCCGCCGTGCCCGTGATCGGCCGGTTCCTCGGCCGCCCACAGGATCGGCGCATGCGTCCAGGGATCGGTCATTTTGTACGTCGGGGGGTGCACGGGCTTGCCCCGCCAGATGAACAGGGCCAACACCGCCGCCAGCCCCAACGGCACAAGGACGAACAAGGAGTGGATCAGGGGGGTGCTCACGATCAGAAACCGTATCCCACCCGGCTCTCAGGCCGCGCCCTCACCCAGGTATCTGACCCATGCCGGGTCGAGTTCCTTGACCGTCGACAGCAACCGCCAGTGCTGCCCTTTGGGCGGCAGCGGTGTCGACCGCAACGACCACCCGAGGTCGGAGAGCAGGTGGTCGGCCTTGCGGTGGTTGCACGTCGCACATGCCGCCACGCAGTTCTCCCAGGAGTGGTCGCCGCCCCGGCTGCGCGGCACCACATGGTCGACGGTGTCGGCCTTGGCGCCGCAGTACGCACAGCGGAACCGGTCGCGGTGCATCAGGGCCGCACGCGTCATCGGCACCCTGGCCCGGTACGGCACCCGAACGAACGTGCGCAGCCGGATCACCGACGGCACGGTGATGCTGCGCGAGGCGGAGTGGATGACGGGCCCGCCGGGGTCGTCGTGGACGACGTCGGCCTTGCCGCACATCACCATGATCACCGCGCGACGCATCGGCAGCGCGGTCAGCGGCTCGTAGGTGGAGTTCAGGAGCAGGACCCGGCGCCGGCCCCACAGCGATCCGTCGTGGCCCGTCGCCGGTGGCTCGACGCTGTGCAGAACACTGGTCATCGCCGCGGGGCCCGGATGGCCGGCCGCGGCCGCACGCCTGTGACCAGCTGGTTTCGCCGGGCTTCTCTTGCGATGCGCCATACGTCCTCCGAGGAGACAGTCCACCACGGATCCGCGTCGATCGCACGACAATTCTGACCGTGTTCGCAGGTCAGTCCGGTGAACTTCCGGTGACACCGCCGCCGCCCGGGGCCGCTCGCCCCCCGCCGACCCGGGATGGACCACAATGGATCCGGTGACACAACCAGCGCGGTCGTTCTACGACGAGGTCGGTGGCCACGACACGTTCACCGCGATCGTGGCGCGGTTCTACGAGTTGGTGCGCGAGGACGAGATCCTGCGCCCGCTGTATCCGGAGGACGAACTCGACGCCGCCGAGGTCCGCCTGCGCATGTTCCTCGAGCAGTATTGGGGCGGTCCGCGCACCTACTCGGACCAGCGCGGCCACCCGCGTCTGCGGATGCGCCACGCTCCGTTTCGCATCGGCTACATCGAGCGCGACGCCTGGCTGCGCTGCATGCACACCGCGGTCGCCTCGATCGATGCGCAGACCCTCGACGACGAGCACCGCCGCGAGCTGATCGCCTATCTGGAGATGGCCGCCCAGTCGATGGTCAATTCGCCGTTCTGATCCGCGGCGGGGACAATCGGCTCCGATGACTTCAATGACTCCCTGGTGGCCCCGTGCCGTGGTCTACCAGGTCTATCCCCGTTCCTTCCGCGACAGCGACGGTGACGGCGTCGGCGACCTCGACGGCGTCACCGCCGGCCTGGACTATCTGCAGACCCTCGGTGTCGACGCGCTGTGGCTGAACCCGGTGACCGTCTCCCCCATGGCCGACCACGGCTACGACGTGGCCGATCCGCGCGACATCGATCCGATGTTCGGCGGCATCGAGGCGCTCGACCGGCTGGTGGCCGAGGCGCACGCGCGCGGCATCCGGATCACCATGGACCTCGTCCCCAACCACACCAGCTCTGCGCATCCCTGGTTCCAGGCGGCGCTGGCCGCCGGCCCCGACACCGACCAGCGGGCGCGCTACATCTTCCGCGACGGCTCGGGCCCGGACGGCATCCATCCGCCCAACAACTGGATCTCGGTGTTCGGCGGCCCGGCCTGGACGCGGATCGTCGAACCCGACGGTGCACCCGGTCAGTGGTACCTGCATCTGTTCGATCCCGAGCAGCCGGATCTGAACTGGGACAACCCCGAGGTGTTCGCCGACCTGGAGAAGACCCTGCGGTTCTGGCTGGACCGCGGGGTGGACGGTTTCCGTATCGACGTCGCCCACGGCATGTCGAAACCGGCCGACCTGCCGGACATGGAGATCGCCGCGAACAAGCTGCTGTCCGACGCGAGCTTCGATCCGCGCTTCGACCACGAGGGTGTCCATGAGATCCACCGCGGTATCCGCTCGATACTCGACGACTATCCGGGTGCGGTCGCGGTCGGCGAGGTGTGGGTCTACGACAACGAGGCGTTCGCGGCCTATCTGCGTCCCGACGAACTGCATCTCGGCTTCAACTTCCGGTTGGTCCGCGCGGAGTTCGGCGCCACCGAGATCCGCGAAGCCATCGAGAACTCGCTGGCGGCGGTCGCTTTGCAGAATGCGACGCCGACGTGGTGCCTGTCCAACCACGACGTCGAGCGCGAGGTGAGCCGTTACGGCGGCGGGGCCACCGGACTGGCGCGGGCCCGGGCCATGGCGCTGGTGATGCTGGCGCTGCCCGGCGCGGTATTCGTCTACAACGGCGAGGAACTCGGGCTGCCCAACGTGGACCTGCCCGACGAGGTGCTGCAGGACCCGGTGTGGGAACGCTCCAACCGCACCGAACGCGGCCGCGACGGCTGCCGGGTGCCGATGCCGTGGTCGGGTGACGAACCGCCGTTCGGTTTCTCCGCATCGGCCGACACCTGGCTACCGATGCCGCCAGAGTGGTCGGCGCTGACCGTGCAGCGCCAGGAGCCTGATCCGGGCTCGACGCTGAACTTCTTCCGCCGGGCGCTGCGATTGCGCCGGGAGCAACCCGAATTCGACGGCACGGCGCTCGACGCACTGACCGCCGAGGACGATGTGCTCACGCTGCGGACCGCGGGCGGGCTGACGTGCGTGCTGAACACGGGCACACGCGCCGCGGAGTTGCCTTCCGGGCGGGTGCTGCTGTCCAGCGCCGATCTCGATGACGGACGGCTGCCCGCCGACGCAGCGGCCTGGATCGTCTGAGGATTCGGCGGCGGCCGCCGTGGCGTGCCGCCGCCGAATACGTGATCGGTCGAGCGTCAGCGCTTGGTCGCCTCGGAACGGCGGACCTCGGTGAGACGCTGCTGGACATCGGCGGCCCTCACATCACGGACCGGCCGCTCGGCCAACCGCGCGGCGGAACGAGGGTCCTCGGACCGCTGCGCAGCGGCACGCTGATCGAGCGCATCCCGGGGGACGGCGCGCCGCTCGAGCACATCCCGGGCGGCGGAGTCGTCCGCAGGGGCTACCCGCAGGGGGCTTGCGGAAGCCGTACCGGCGGTGGCCACCGTGGCGGCGGCCACACCGGCGGCGAACGTCAGTGCGATCGTCAGTGCGGCGGCGCGGGTGGCGAACCTTGTCTTGTTCATGCCAGAATTCCTCACTCTTGGGAACACGGCCCGCGGTTGCCGACCGTGGCAACGCTTTCGTAACACGTTGCGCGACTGGCTCTGTCGCAGTGCCACAAGAGTTTTCCCAAACGTCAATACCCCGTCATGAATGCGGCGCGGAGTTACAACGACGGCCGTTTGCCATCCGCCGACGCCGCGGCCCCGATCATCTAGCGCAGCACCACCGCGGGGTCTCCGCGGCGACGGTAGACCGAGCCGTAGCGCGCGTCGATGCGCAGCCAGCTCGGCAGCACCCGGACGCGCACGATCTCCTCGTTGCTCAGCACGTCGCCGGTCTGCGGCAGGAACCCCATTGCGGTGAGCGCGAACACGCACCGCATGGGAATGCCGACGGTCTCCTGACCCGAACTCACCGCGACCACTTCCTGATCCATCAGCGACGACGGCGGGCCGTGCGCGCTGCCGTGTTCACGGGCCAGCGCTCCACCGCGCTGCGCCAGGTCCAGGACGGCGCGGGCAGGTACGTCGTCGAGGTGGAGGAATCCGGTCTCGGGCGGCAACGCCCCGCGCCAGGCGGAGTCCATCGGGAACCCGGGGTCGACGTAGCCCGAGGTGTCCATCGCGGCCAGTCCCGCCGCGAGCGCGTCGGCGCCGGCGCACACGTCAGCAGGTTGCATCCTGCCGGCCACTACCCGGCTCGCAAGGACGTCGAATCCCGTTGACACCCAGGCAATCAACGATCCGGAGCCGCGTTCTCGCAGACGCAGTACCGCCGCGTCGTCGAGCCGTAGCGCGCGGTCGGCGAACGTCGCGAGGTCGTCGCGGTGGCTGCGGTCCGCGAGCCAGATGCCGCGTTCCGGCGTCCTCATCGCTGGTAGCGCTGCAGGTATTCGCGTTGTGCGGAGGTGAGCCGTACCAGGCGCTGTTCCTCGATGTGCACGGCGGCCAACTGCGTCTCGGCGATCACCGACGGTTTGGAGTCCGGCTTCGCGTTGACCGGCCGCACCTCGTAGCCGATCGTGAAGTCGACGGCCCGCACCCGCTTGGCCCACATCGTCACCTGCAGCGGCGAATCGATCAGCCGTAGCTGGCCCTTGTAGCTGATGTGCACCTCGGCGATCAGCAGACCGATCGTGATGATGTCGTCGCCGAAGGGCTCGAGCAGGAACGGAATCCGGGCCTCTTCGAGGATGGTGACCATCGTGGCGTGGTTGATGTGCTGGTACATGTCGATGTCGGACCACCGCACGTGTACCGGCGCCACGAATCCTGTGCTCACCCGGAAGACCCCGTTCCACTCGTTCGTGTCATGCTGCGGATCTGGCGCGCCGCCACCGACAGCGTCGCCAGATCGCGTTCGCCGTCCTGGTAGATCTCGGTCAGCGTGCGGCGGGCCCGCGACGCCCGGGAGCCGTTGGTGTGCTCCCATTCCTCGATCTTCTGCTCGCCGGTCTCGCCCGGCTCCCCCGCCGCCAGCACATCGAAGCACAGCGACCGCAGTGACCCGTAGATGTCGTCGCGAATCGCCAACCGCGCCAGCGAGTGCCACCTGTCACCGCGCGGCAACTGCGATACCGCGGTCAGCAAGCTGTCGGTGTTGAGGTGGTCCATCAACGCGAAGTAGGTGTCGGCCACCTCGGCCGGATCGCGGTCGTCGATATCGGCGATGTCGATGATGTCGAGCAGGCTGAACCGGTAGAGGCCGGTGGCCACCATGTACGCCAGGTCCTTGGGCGCACCGTGATTGGCGAACTCGCCGGCCTCCTTGTCGACGATGGCCTCGTCATCACCGCGCAGCCACTCCGACATCCGCGGCGTCAGCTCGGCGACCTTCTCGGCGAAGCGATTGATCTCCGCGCCGACGGCCAGCGGTTGCGGACGGTAGTTCAGCAGCCACCGGGAGGCGCGGTCGATGAGACGGCGCAGGTCGAGTGTCATCCGGTCACTGATGGCCACGGGCAGTCTGTTGCGTTCGCTGGCATCGCGGATCTGGCGCCAGATGTCACCGACGCCGAAGATCGCGTTGACCGCGACGAAGCTGCGGACGGCGTCCACCGGCCCGACCCCGACGTCCTCGGTGACCCGGTAGGCGTAGGTGATGCCGCTGGTGTCGACGAGGTCGTTGACCAGCATCGTGGTGACGATCTCGCGGCGCAGCTGATGCGAGCGGGTGTCGGCGCCGAACTTCTCCCGCAGGGTGGACGGGAAGTACCTGGGCAGCCGCGCGGCGAACGCCTCCTGGTCGGGCAGGTCGCTGGCCAGCAGATCGTCCTTGAGCGCGAGTTTGACGTGCGCCATCAACGTCGCGAGTTCCGGTGAGGTGAGCCCGATTCCGGCATCGAGGCGCCTGCGGATCTCTTTGTCGGCCGGCAGGGCCTCCAGTTCACGGTTGAGTCCGCGCTCGCTGACGAACGCGCGGATCATCCGCGCGTGTACCGGCAGCAGGCTGGCCGCGTTGGCGCGGCTGGTGCCCATCAGGTCGTTCTGGTCCTTGTTGTCGGCGAGCACCAGCCGGCCGACCTCGTCGGTCATCGACAGCAGCAGGTCGGTGCGTTCGCCGGGGTCCACCTTCCCCGCGGTGACCAGGGAGTCGATGAGGATCTTGATGTTGACCTCGTGGTCGGAGCAGTCCACGCCCGCGGAGTTGTCCAGGGCGTCGGTGTTGATCCGGCCGCCGGCCAGGTCGAATTCGATACGACCGCGTGAGGTCACACCGAGGTTGCCGCCCTCGCCGATCACCTTGGCGCGGACCTGGTTTCCGTTGACCCGGATCGGATCGTTGGCGCGGTCCCCGACGTCGGCGTCGGACTCGGTTTCGGCCTTGACGTACGTGCCGATGCCGCCGTTCCACAACAGGTCGACCGGGGCCCGCAGGATCGCCTTCATCAGCGCAGGCGGGGTCATCTCGTCCTTGTCGTCGTCGAGGCCCAGGACCGCGCGCACCTGCGGGCTGACCGGAATCGACTTGCCCTCCCGGGAGTACACGCCGCCGCCCTCGCTGATCAGCGAGGTGTCGTAGTCCTCCCAGGATGAGCGCGGTAGCTCGAACAACCGTTTGCGCTCCTCGAACGACGAGGCCGCGTCCGGGTCGGGGTCGAGGAACACGTGCCGGTGGTCGAACGCCGCCACCAGACGGATGTGTTCGGAGAGCAGCATGCCGTTGCCGAAGACGTCGCCGCTCATGTCGCCGATGCCGACGACGGTGAAGTCCTCGGTCTGGGTGTCGACACCCATCTCCCGGAAGTGACGCTTGACCGACTCCCAGGCGCCCTTGGCCGTGATCCCCATGGCCTTGTGGTCGTAACCCACCGAACCGCCCGAGGCGAACGCGTCGCCGAGCCAGAAGCCGTAGGACAGGGCGACCTCGTTGGCGATGTCGGAGAAGGTGGCGGTGCCCTTGTCGGCGGCGACCACCAGGTAAGCGTCGTCTTCGTCCCGGCGCACCACACCGGGCGGCGGCGTGACCTCGCCGGTGGCCTTGTCCACGTTGTCGGTGACGTCGAGCAGACCGCTGATGAACAGCTTGTAGCAGGCCACGCCCTCCGCGCGCTGCGCGTCTCGGTCGGCGGCGGCGTCACCGCTGGGCACCGGCGGATCCTTGACGACGAACCCGCCCTTGGCGCCGACAGGAACGATGACGGCGTTCTTGACCGCCTGCGCTTTCACCAGACCGAGGATCTCGGTGCGAAAGTCCTCCCGACGGTCCGACCATCGCAAGCCACCGCGGGCGACGTAGCCGAACCGCAGGTGTACGCCCTCCACGCGGGGTGAGTAGACGAAGATCTCGAATCTCGGCCTGGGCAGTGGTAGCTCGTCGATCAACCCGGGATCGAGTTTGATCGACAGCACGTTGCGGGCGCGGGCCGACTCCTCGCGGGTGACGAAGTAGTTGGTGCGCAGCGTCGCCTGGATCATCGACGCGAACGCCCGCAGCACCCGGTCGGTGTCCAGGCTGACCAGGGCGTCGATGTCGGCGGCCACCGCCGCGGCGGCGTCCTGCGCGCTGCGGCGCTGGCTTCCCTCCGACGGGTCGACCGCCGGATCGAACAAGGACTCGAAGAGCTCGATCAGCGACGCCGCGGTTGTGGGGTTGTCGTTGACGACGGACTCGATGTGCGACTGGCTGTAGGGGAATCCGGCTTGGCGCAGGTACTTGGCATAGGCCCGCAGCACCGTCACCTGGGGCCACGTCAGGCCGGCGCGCAGCACGAGCTCGTTGAACCGGTCGATCTCCATTCGTCCGTGCCAGATGGCCGTCACGGCGTCGGCGAACCGCTCGGCGGTCGCCGCGCGCTCGGATTCGTCTTCCGAGGCGCCCGGCATGGTGCGGTGCGGTGAGATGTTGAACCGGTATATCCAGACCGCCAGGCCGTCGGGGCGGGTCACCGTGAACGGCCGCTCCTCGAGCACCACGACGCCCATGGACTGCAGCATCGGCAACAGCTGACTCAGCGACGCCGATCGGCCGCCCAGATACCACGTGAGCTGGCCGACGCGGTCGTCACCACCTTCGGCGAACACCAGCTTGACCGAATCATCCTGCAGCGCTTCGACGATCGAGATGTCGGCGATGGCGTCCTGCGGCGAGACCGCCTGCTTGTAGTCCTCGGGGAAGGCCACGGCGTAGTGTTCGGCGACGCCCTGACCCAGCGTTCCGGCGTCGACGGCGCCGAGCAGCCGATCACCCCAGGTGCGGGCAGCCTCGGTGAGCAGCCGCTGGATACGGTCCTCGTTGACCTGGGATACGTCGACATCGCCCGGACGCGACCCTTCGGGCAGCCTGACGGTGAAATGGACTACCGCCCAGGGAGATTCGCTGACACGGGCCGAGTAGTCGATGCTCTCCCCGCCGAGTTCACGCACCAGGATGTCCTGCATCTGCAGCCGCACCGCGGTGGTGTACCGGTCGCGAGGCAGATACACCAGGCACGAGACGAAGTGGGCGAGGCTGTCCGCGCGCATGAACAGCAGTGCGCGCCTGCGAGATCCGAGGTCGACGACCGCCATGGCCATCTCGAGCACGTCCTCGGCGCGCAGCGCGAACAGCTCTGGGCGGGGAATGGTCTGGATGATGTCCAGCAGCAGCTGTTCGGGGTGGCTGGGATCACGCCGGGCCATCTGCAGGGCGTCGTGGACGCGCCCGCAGATCAGCGGGATGTCGAGCACGTTGGCGTTCATGGCGGCCACGGTGAACAGTCCGACGAAGCGGTGCTCGATGACGTCCCCGTCGCCGGACTGTTCCCGGATCACGATGATGTACGGATAGGTGCCGTAGCGCAGGTAGCTCGGGATCGTCGCCTGCGCCAGCGTCAGCAGCTCGCCGTCACTGGTCAGCGGCGGCAGAACGTCCTCGCGCAGGCGCAGGGCCCCGAGGCGGCTGTCCGGCTGCACCGAGGATGTGCCGTGGTCCACCGGGCAGCGCTGACAGCCCAGCAGCACGAAGTGCCCGTCGGCCAGCCAGCGCAGCAGCGCCGCGACGTCTTTACGGTCCGGGGTGGGGAAGCGCTGTTCGTCGGTGTCGAGGTCGTCGGCCAGCGACTGCATGGTGGCGATCATCGCGTCCCCGTCACGGACGATCTGGCGGGCATCAGCCAGGATCGGCGCCAGCAGCCTCTCGACCTTCTCGATGGCGTGACGGTCGGCGGACCGGGACAGCTCGATGTGAATCCACGCCTCGTCGATCCCGTCGCCGCCGCTGTCGGGGCGAATCTCCTGTACGTCTCCGCCCTCGTCGCGGCGCACATGGAACACCGGGTTCATGATCGCGCGGTACGCGACGCCGAGGCGGTGCAGCAGCACGGTGATCGAGTCGATCAACATCGGCCCGTGCTCGGTCACGATCTGCAGCGCCGGTCCGAAGCCGTCCGGGTCGTCGGCGTCGTAGCGCTGCACGAGCGTCTCGCCGTTCCGCCTGCGCTGCCCCAGGCGGCGGTGAGCCCGGATCAACTCTGCCGATACCGACGTGTGCTCCGACGACTCCGCAGACTCGCCGGCCGCGTGGACGGCTGCCCCGTCGCCGTGGGGTCCGCGATAGGTCGCCCGGTAAGCCCGGGTCAACTCGTCGGTGCCGGCGCTGCTTGCCGTCATGCGCACCACTCCTGACTCACACCTGCGTGCCGGTCCGTCGTTGGACGCCAACGCCGCCGAGAGATCACGGTCGGCGCCGTGGCACGCAGATGCGACCTTAGTCGCGCGTCAGGCGGCGGTGTGTGACCCTGTGCGGGCGGGCGGCATCGACACCGAGTCGTTGCACTTTGTTCTCCTCGTAGGCGCCGAAGTTGCCTTCGAACCAGAACCATTTGGCTTCGTTGTCGTCGTCGCCCTCCCACGCCAGGATGTGCGTGCAGGTGCGGTCGAGGAACCAGCGGTCGTGCGAGATCACCACCGCGCAGCCGGGGAATTGCTCCAGCGCGTTCTCCAGCGACGACAGTGTCTCCACGTCCAGGTCGTTGGTCGGCTCGTCGAGCAGGATGAGGTTGCCGCCCTCTTTCAGGGTGAGCGCGAGATTGAGCCGGTTGCGCTCACCACCGGAGAGCACGCCCGCCGGCTTCTGCTGATCCGGTCCCTTGAAGCCGAACGCCGACACGTAGGCCCGCGAGGGGATCTCGTTCTGGCCGACCTCGATGTAGTCGAGGCCGTCCGAGACGACCTGCCACACGTTCTTCTTGGGGTCGATGCCCGCCCGGTTCTGGTCGACATAGCTCAGCTTGACCGTCTCGCCGACCCGGACGATGCCGCTGTCCGGCTGCTCGAGGCCGACGATGGTCTTGAACAGCGTCGTCTTACCGACGCCGTTGGGACCGATCACCCCGACGATGCCGTTCCGCGGCAGCGTGAACGAGAGGTCCTTGATCAGGGTGCGCCCCTCGAAACCCTTGTCGAGGTGTTCGACCTCCACGACGACGTTGCCCAGCCGGGGCGGGGTCGGGATCTGGATCTCCTCGAAGTCGAGCTTGCGCGACTTCTCGGCTTCGGCGGCCATCTCCTCGTAGCGACCGAGGCGGGCCTTGTTCTTGGCCTGCCGGGCCTTGGCGCCCGACCGCACCCAGGCGAGCTCCTCCTGCAGCCGCTTGTGGAGCTTGGCGTCCTTGCGGCCCTGTACCGCGATGCGCTCGGCCTTCTTCTCCAGATACGTGGAGTAGTTGCCCTCGTAGGGGTAGGCGCGACCGCGGTCGAGTTCGAGGATCCACTCCGCGACGTTGTCGAGGAAGTACCGGTCGTGGGTGACCGCCAGGATGGCGCCCTTGTAGGCGGCGAGGTGGTTCTCCAGCCACAGCACGCTCTCCGCGTCCAGGTGGTTGGTCGGCTCGTCGAGCAGGAGCAGGTCCGGCTTGCTCAGCAGCAGCTTGCACAGCGCGACGCGACGCTTCTCCCCGCCGGAGAGGTGGGTGACGGGCTCGTCGGGCGGCGGGCAGCGCAGCGCGTCCATCGCCTGTTCGAGCTGGGAGTCGATGTCCCACGCGTCGGCGGCGTCGAGCTCCTCCTGAAGCGTGCCCATCTCCTCCATCAGCTCGTCGGTGTAGTCGGTCGCCATCAGCTCGGCGACCTCGTTGTACCGGTTGAGCTTGGCCTTGATCGGCACGCCGTCCTCGACGTTCTCGCGGACGGTCTTGGTCTCGTCGAGCTTGGGCTCCTGCATGAGGATGCCGACCGAGGCGCCGGGCGCCAGGTACGCGTCGCCGTTGTTCGGCTGGTCCAGGCCGGCCATGATCCGCAAGACGCTCGACTTACCCGCCCCGTTGGGGCCGACCACGCCGATCTTCGCGCCCGGGAGGAAGTTCAGATTGACGTCATCGAGGATGACCTTGTCGCCGTGCGCCTTGCGGACCTTGCGCATCGTGTAGATGAATTCGGCCATAGCCGTGGTGTTGCCTTTCTCAAAGCGTCTCTGTCGTGCCGCGGGCCCCATCCTAGGCGCGGCCGGATCGCGTCAGGCGCTCAGTGGCAGCGCCTCGGCGTCCTCGGCGCCGTCAGAAGTGGACTCGTCGTCGCCGGCGCCTTCGGCTTCCTCCTGGGCCGGCTGGTCGTCGCCGGCCTGGGCGCCGGACGGCCGCAGGGTCTCGATCCGCGCCACGCACCGGCTCAGATCCGGGCCCACCGCGGTGGCGCGGACCTCCACCGAGGACCGGCGCACGCCTTCGCGGTCGTCGTATTCGCTGGTGTACACCTGGCCGACCACGATGACCGCGTCGCCTTTGACCAGCGATGCACCGACACCGGTGACCAGCTTGCCCCAGCAGCTGACGCTGACGAACAGCGTGTTCCCCGGCTCCCAGCTGCCGTCGGGGGTGCGTCGCCGCGAGTTGCTTGCCAGGCGGAACCTGATCACCTCCTGCTCACCGACCCGCTGCCGGATGGGGTGGTTCACGATGTTGCCCACGATGCTGATGTTGGTCTCGAACATGGCGTCTCCTCGTCTCTGCCGGGATCCGACGTCACCCGCCGGTGGCTCCATTGACCGGGTCGCCGCCGACATCGGGGTGGCGGACGAGGCGACCACACCGGCGGCTGTGGACGAATGCGGCTCTGGGGATAACCGCGGTCAGCGACCGTCCCGGCGCCCGAGTTCGGCGAGCATCGCGTTGTAGGCGTTGAGGTCGGCGTCCTCGTCCCGGTCGGCGGCGCGGTCCAGCCGCTTGGCCGTGCGCTGATCGCTGCGTCGCCACTGGATGAGCAGGGCGATGAGCACCAGCACCAGCGGCACCTCGCCGGCCGCCCAGGCGATCGCGCCGCCGAGTTTCTGATCGGCCAGCAGATCGTCGTGCCAGGGCAGCTGCAACGACCGGTAGAACGGTTCGCCGAGCACCGACTTGGTGCCCATCAGCACCACGCCGAAGAACGCATGCAACGGCAGCGAGGCGAACACGATCCCGAGCTTGACGAGCTGCGGAACCGGCCGCGGCGTGGGGTCGACGCCGATGACCACCCAGTAGAAGAGATAGCCACTGAGCAGGAAGTGCACGTTCATCAGCACGTGGGCGGCGTGGTCGTTGACCGCCGCATCGAAGATGCCGCCGAAGTAGAGCCCGTAGAACCCGGCGACGAACAGCACCAGCGCCACGATCGGATGGGTCAGGAACTTCGAGACCCTGGAGTGCAGGGCGGCGAGCAGCCATTCCCGCGGGCCGGGGGGCTGGCCGCGCCCCGCCGTCGGCAGTGCGCGTAGCGCGAGCGTCACGGGGGCGCCGAGCACCAGCAGGACCGGCACCAGCATCGACAGCAGCATATGGGCGACCATGTGCACGCTGAACATGGCCGGCATGTACCGCCCGAGCCCGGAGGACGTCGTGATCAGCAGCGCCGCGCAACCCAGCAGCCAGGCCAGCGTCCGTCCGGCCGGCCAGGCGTCGCCCCGGCGGCGCAGCCGCCGTACACCCAGCAGATAGACCAGCGCCAGCACGATCGCCGCGGTGCCGAGGATCAGGTCGAACCGCCAGTCGAAGAGCAGCCGGGCGACGGTCGGCGGACCGTCGAGACCGTAGCCGACGGCCACCTCGACCGGACTCGGCTCACTGCCCGGCGGCGGTGGTGGGGTCCGACCCAGACCGACTGCGACACCGAACGTCACGCCGAACAGCACGGCCTCCATCAGTGCGAGCCGCATCAGCGGCCCCCGTGCGTCCGGATCGGCCTGCAGCGCGACCACTCCGCGGCGGCGCTGCTGCCAACCCAGCACGCCGAGCACCACCAGGGCCACGGCCTTGATGAGCACCAGCCGGCCGTAGTCGGTCTGCACCAGGTCGGCGGGGGTGATCCGCACCAGGGCGTTGATCGCACCGCTGAGCGCCATGGCCACGAAGCACCACAGCGCGATCGCCGAGAAGCGGCGCGCCGCCACATCCGCGTGCGCGCCTCGACGCAACGTGAGCGCGAGCAGCGCCAACAGCCCACCGGCCCACAGTGCACCCGCCACCAGGTGGACGACCAGGCTGTTGGTGGCCAGATCGTGGTCTCCGCCGGAGGACGAGTGGCCGGTCAGCGCGAGCGGCATCAGCGTCACCAGTGAGCCGGCCACCAGCAGCGGCGTCCATGCCCAGCGCAGCACCGGAAGGCTGACCAGCGTCACCACCGCGGCGAGCAGCGCTGTCCACCGCCAGGCCCCCGCGATGTCGACCAGGCTGGCCACCGACCAGATTTCCAGTGGATCGAGGTGGTCGCCCAGCGGCTGACCGGAGACGTCGGAGACGGTCAGCGGCACGAGCAGGACCGCGCACACCGTCCACACCGCCGAGGCCACGGTGCCCAGCCGCAACGCCCGGTAACCCGATGCATCGAGGACGCCGGTGGATTGCGGCGGCACCAGGAAGGCGGCGCACAGGAACGCTCCGACGGCGACGACGGCGGCGATCTCACCCGCCGCCCGCACAAACGGCAGGCCGTAGGTGGTGACCGGTCCTGGATCGGGCAGCCCGGTGGCGGTCAGCGCGTCGGCCAGCGCGAGCGCCCCGATGCCGGCAGCGGTCGCGCCGGCCAGCACCGCGACCCCGAACAGCACCGGCCACACCGGCGCGGTCCGGCGGCTGCTGCGCGCCTTCTCGGCGACCGTGCTCATGTCTCCAGCGTATGGCGTGTTCGCCGCCACACCGCCGGACGGTTCACGCGGTCGTCAGGCCGCGGCGTCGCTTCTCCCGCTCGAAGAACTGATCGCGCGAATATTGCTCCACCTTCTCCATGTCCGCGAGGATGCCGCGCAGTTCGTCGTGAAACGCCGCCCGGCGCGCGCCGAGTCCCGGTGATTCCTCGAGCAACCCCTGATCGGCGGCCACCTGTCGGGCAGTGGTGAACAACAGGGCCGACACCGACTCGGTGCTGCGCACCCGGTCCTGCGCCACGTACTGGCGGCCGATGCCCATCGCCCGATTGATCAGGTCCTTCTCGTCGATCTCGGCGGGTGCATCACACAGCGCGTCGGCGACGATCGCGTAGGCCTCGAAGAACGGCCGCAGCATCGCTCCTGCGATCAGCGGGCGCTTGGCCCGCAGCAGCATGTCGATCTGTTCGCCGCCGGCCACGACGTGCGACTCCCAATCCTGGTGCCAGGACATCTCCTCGGCCAGATGCTCGCGGAACGCGGCGGAGTCGGCGAAGTAGAAGTCGAACTTCAGCAGATCGCGCAGCCGAGCAGCCTGCGTCCAGAACGCCTCCAGCCGGTCGTCGTCGACGCGTGCCGCATACGCCAGAGCCAATTCGACGATCGACGTCTCGAGGAACGCATGGATCAGCGTGTTCCGATAGAACGCCGCCTGGTGCTCATCCTCGGCCGCGATGGACCACACCGGTTCCCGGCCGCTGTCCACCCGCGTGACCGGATGCCCGTTCGACAGGGCGTCGACTGCTGACTGCACCCCCTCGAGGGTGCGCAGCCGCAACGCACTGTTGGTCAGCGGCGACTCCTTCCGCATCAGATAGTCCAGGGAGTCCTGCAGCGTGTGGTGCAGCTGCTCGAGGGTGAGCGCGACCCCGCGGGTGGTCAGCAGCAGCGCCGACACCAGCGCGGTGGCGTTGAGCGGCGTCACCTGCAGGATGCGCCAGGCCACCTCGAACGCCATCTTCTGCATCGCCAGCCGCTTGGCCGCCTCGTCGGAGGCGATCGGGCCGCCCGGCTCTCCGAGGTACTGGCGCATCGACACCGCCTCGGGGAAGCGGACATAGATCTTGCCGTAGCTCCGCTCCCCCTGCGCCTTGATGTAGTTGTACAGCCAGCTCAAGCCCTCAGGCGTCTTCTCACCGCCGCGCGCATAGGCGGCGTACTCGGCGATCTCGTGCAGCTGGTCGAAGCTGATCGACACCGGCTGCAGGAGGATGTCGTCGCTGCGTCCGGCGAGGTATGCATCGGCGACGTAGGCCAGCAGACCGAGCTTGGGCGGCAGCATCTTTCCGGTCCGCGAGCGGGTGCCCTCGATCGACCAGCTGAGGTTGAACCGCTTTTCGACGACGTAGCCCACGAACTCCTTGAGCACGTACTTGTACAGCGGGTCACCGGCGACGTTGCGGCGGATGAAGATGACACCCGAACGGCGTAGCAGCGGACCCATGAAGCCGAAAGACAGGTTGATGCCGGCGAACATGTGCACCGGTGGCAGCCTGTTCTCCTGCATGGCCGCCGGCACCACCGCGCCGTCCAGATAGGACCGGTGGGAGAACAGCAGCACCGCGGGGTGGGTCTCGAGATCACGGCGCAGCCGGGCGATCTCGGGCTGGTCGTAGTCGAAGTTGGGATCGAATCCGCGACGGGTGATGAGCCGGCTGAGGTTCGGGATGAGGTCGACCGAGACCCGGCTCCAGCCGGTGGCGAGCTCGTCGAGCATCTTGCCCGCTTCGTCCACCGTGGCGCCGGGGATCTTCTCGAGTCCGGCGCGGAACCGGCTCGATGCCAGGATCTCGGGCTTGACCAGCCGGGGCGACTTGTATTCGGGGCCGAGCAGCCGGTATTCGACGCGCTCGATCGCCAGGATGGCCCGCCGGACGACGAAACGAGCGAATTCCCTGGGGTTTTCGGCGACAGTGTTCTCACTCCACTGCTGGCGCAGCTCGGCGACCTTCGCCGGTTCACCGGCGACGACGCGGGCCCGCGATCGGTCCCGTTTGAGGATGCGCCGTTGCAGCACCTCTGGTGGCCGGTAGGTGTCCCGGCCGGAGATCAGCGCCACCACCTTGGACCGGGTGGGCAGGCCGGCAGGCACCCAGAACACCCGGACCGGCACCACCGTACGGTCCTCGTCGGCCTCCAGCTCCTCGACGAGCGCAGCCAGGACAGCCGGCGACGGGTTGTCGTCGACGGGCAACTGCAGCACATCGATTTTCGCGTCGGGGTTTTCGTGACGCTGCGCCTCGAGCCATTCGTCGAGCAGTTTCACCTCGGCCGGGGACGAGGCGGCGGCGAGAACGAGGGTGTCGTCGGTGGCGCTGAAGCTCGCGTAGTAGTCGTCTGACATTCTCACGAGCGGCCTTTCGCGCCGGGCTTCGCCTTCTTCGCCTTCGGCGATGTGTTGCCGGCGGGCGCCTCCTTCGCCCGCGCCGTCTTGTACAGCGCGGGTTCGGGCAGCGTGCCGTGCGGCCAGGCTTTGAGGGTGTCGAGGTAGATCTTGCGGACCTCCTCGATGCGCTCGGGCAGTTCCTCGAGTGTCCAATCCTCCGTCGGAATCGGTGGGTAGACCGCGATGTCGACGGTGCCTGGGTTGAACGTGCTGGAGTCGCGGGCGGCGACCACCTCCGCGTTGCGGATGACGATCGGCACGATGGGGATTCCTGCTGCCATCGCGATGCGGAACGGCCCCTTCTTGAACTGACCGACCTCGAAGGTGTCGAGCCGGGTGCCCTCGGGAGCGATGAGGATCGAGATGCCCTTGCGGGCAAGCTCCTCTACTTTGTGCAGGCTCTCGATCGCGGACTGTGGATCGTCCCGGTCGATGAACGCCGCGTCCATCATCTTTCCGATGGGACCCATCAGCGGGTCCTTCTCGAGCTCTTTCTTGCCCACCGAGGTGAAGTCGGTCTCCACCAGGCGGCCCGCGATCAGCGGGTCGGCCTGGTTGCGGTGGTTGAAGATGAACACCGCCGGCCGCTGCGCGGTGAGATTCTCCCGTCCGAGCACGTTGAGGTTGATGCCCGCGGCGGCCAGCACCAGCTTGCTCCAGTTCGACGTGAAGAAGTTCACCCCGGTGCGGCGGTTGCGGGTCAGCAGACCGACGCCGAACGCGCCGGCCGCGACCGGCATCAGCGAGGCGACGCCGGCCACCGTGCGCAGCTGCGACAGCGGGCTGCTGCCGCTGCGACTGGTGAATCGCAGCACCGGCCAGCCCCGCTTGGCCGCGACGGCGGCGAGTTTGCCCGCCGGATTGGTGGGCCGCGGATTGCCGACCAGGTACATCAGCGCGACGTCCTCGTCGCCGTCGGCGTAGAAATAACTCTTCGACAGGTCGACACCGTTGCGCGCCGCGAAAGCCTGCACCGCATTGGCTTTGCCCGGTCCCCACAGGATGGGCCGCAGCACCTCGCCGGTGATCAGGCCGTCGTCGTCGGTTTCGAACTTGTTGCTCAGCACGTTCTCGATGCCGAGGAACTTCGCGACCGGCTCGACCTGCACGGTCAGCGCTGACGAGCTGAGCACCACGGTGTGCCCGCGTGCCATGTGCGCCCGCACCAGCTCACGCATCTCGGGATAGATCCGGTTGCGCACGTGCTGCATGAACAACCGCTCGGCCAGCTCGTCGATGTCGCTCAGCGAGCTGCCGCGCAGCATCCGCGCGCCCTTGCCGATGAGATCCTCGAACTCCGAACGGCCGAGCTGGTGGTTGAGCCCGGCTTGCACCATGCCGATGAACTCGCCGACGCTCATCTGGCGGCGGCGCAGCCGGTCCTGCGTCATGATCACCCCGGTGAAGCCGGCCACCAGGGTCCCGTCGAGGTCGAAGAACGCGCCGACCTGCGGCCCCTCGGGTGCGGCCATGATCTCGGCGACAGATCCGGGTAGCCGGATGCTGCGCGGGTCGGACTGCCGGTCATCGTCCGGACTCATTGCGGCGCATTCCCTTTCGATGAAGAGGTAGATAGGTCGGCGACGGCCGCCGGGGCGGCCCGGCCGGGCCCGCCCAGTGCCAGCACTTCGTCGAATCCGTCGAGCAGGCATCGGGCGAACAGGTCAGGATCGGTGATCGAGGCGCGGTCGTAGCGCGCGGTGACCGTGCAGTATCCCGAGCGCGACACCAGGACGACCATCATGGCAACCCCGGGCAGCGGTCCGATCCCGTACTGGCGCAGTACTTTCGCCCCGGCGATGTAGGTGTCTCCCGAGTACACCGGCACGTTGCTCGCCTGCACGTCGGAGTTGACGACCGAACCGGCCATCGCCTCGAGGATCTGGTCGGGCAGCAGGCTGGCGATCGGCGCGACGGCGCCGATCATGTCGAGCGCACGCTCCTCGCGTTTACGTGTCATCTGCGCCCGCACCTTGGCGACGCGTTGCTTCGGGTCGGTCACGCCGATGGGTGCGGCGAGGTTGATGCCGACGAACCGGTTGCCGCCCGCCGGATCGGCCTCCGATCGCAGGCTGACCGGCACCGCCATCGGCAGCCGGGCCACCGGCACGCCGAGTGCGTCGTGATAGCGGCGCAGCGCCCCACACAGAGCGGCGATGTAGGCGTCGTTGATGGAACCGCCTGCCGCCTTGGCCGCCTTGTGCAGATCGCTCAGCGCCATGTCGATGGCCTCGGTGCGCGTCGAGAGGCTGCGCCTGCGCAGCAGCGGGGACGGTTCGCCGACCGAACCCATCACGCGGGCGCTCGATCGTGCGTAGTCGACCACCCCGCCGACACTGGACACCGGATCTCGGACGACCCGGCCGAGCGCGCCGACCGCGCCGCCGACGGCACCGCGGGCGGCGCCGAAGAGGGTGAACGGAAGCCGGTTGATGCCCTGGCGCATCAGATCGTTGGGCGAGAGGTCCTGCGGGATCGGCAGCGGAGGCACCGGTTGGCTGGGCGGGTCACGCTCGAGGTCGTAGACGCTGGCGAACATCTCCACGCCGCCGACGCCGTCGGTCACCGCGTGGCTGAAGTGCAGCATCGTGGCGGCCCGGCCGCCGTCGAGGCCCTCGACCAGCGTGGCCGTCCAGAGCGGCCGGCTGATGTCCAGCGGCGACTGCAGCGCGATCTCGGCCAGGTCGATCAACTGGCGCATCGAGCCGGGCTCGGGCACGCGCACCCGGCGGACGTGGAAGTCCAGGTTGAAGTCCGGATCGACCACCCAACGCGGTGCGACCGTCGGCAGCGTCGGCATCACGACCTTCTGGCGCAGCCGCAGCACCTTGCGGGACGCGTACTCGAAGCGGTTGCGGAAGCGATCCCAGTCGGGCGTGGTGTCGAGGATCTCCAGGGTCAGGATTCCGGAGCGGGTCCGCGGGTTCGCCTCACCGCGATGCAGGATCTGATCGAAAGGGCTGAGCTCCTCCGGAAGCCCCGCCGCGTCGAGTTCCGGCACGTCGCTCGTCGCCACCGCGTGTCCTCCTCGTCTCCCATGACCGCTGCCAACACGCTAGTCCGCGGGCCTGTGACGGGGACAGCGTTTGGGTTGCGGGTGTCAGCCGCGGATCCCGCAGCGGGGAGCTCGCGGAGTGCGGCGGCCCTCGCCGAACTCCCGCTCGCCGGCCGTTCTGGCTAAAGTAGCCCCGCTGCCCCCGTAGCTCAGCGGATAGAGCAGCCGCCTTCTAAGCGGTTGGTCGCAGGTTCGATCCCTGCCGGGGGCGCTTCGCCGGCCTCCCCCGTTGCATCCGCGAACGCATCTCAGCGGTGCCGGACACCGCCCCGCGTCATCGATCCGTCGGCCGTTCATTGCTGACGATGACGTGAGGCCGCGCATTCCCCTCGTCGAGAGGCTTTTCCCGAGACCATTCTGCATTGCTCTTTCGCCACGCGCCCCGATGCGAACAAACAGTTCAGGGATCGGACGCGCTGAGTACATTTTGACAGTCGACAAGAACAAACCATTTGCGATACGGTCAATTGTCAGGGCATTTCGGGCGGACCGAGGAGTCTCGCGTGCACAGTCGGTAGTCATGCGCGGGCGGTCAGCAGTCGCCCCCGGCCGTCAGAGTTGCGGTCGCCTTCCGGCGGGTCTCCGCGAGTTCTGAACAGTGCCAACGCCTTTCGCCATCTGGTGAAATTCGGTGACCGGCCCGACCGGTCAACCCCTGGCTGATGACATTCACTGAATGACAGGGATGAATTCAGCGTCCCATAAATACTTTGTTTCGCTATTGCGCATGGTTTCCGCACTGTGCGACTCCTATTCGAAGGTAATAGTGCTGATTCACGATATGTTCACGATTCAGGCGCGCTGCACACCGGATGTCATTGCGTTGGTGGGCCATGAGACTGCGTATACCTATGGCGAACTCGACCGACTGACGAGTGGTATCGCAGGCCGACTCCGCTCGGCGGGCGTCCGACCCGAATCGGTGGTGGGCTGCTGGTCCCGGGACACGGTGTCGACAGTTGTTCAGGTGTTGTCGGTGCTCAAGTCCGGGGGTGCCTACCTCCTGCTGGATCCGCAGCTACCGACCGACCGGCTGCGGTACATGGTGGACGACACCGACCCGGTATGCATTCTGGGCGTCGAGTGCCCGCCCGACACGGTGGCCGGACGGCGAACGCTGCTCATGATGGGTGATCTTCTGGACTTGGCCGGCGGTGACCCGGCGACCGATTATGCCTGCCCTGCCACCGAGGTCGGGCCGGTCAACCTCGCGTACGTCGCCTACACGTCAGGCTCCACCGGGCGACCCAAGGGTGTGCTCATCCCACACAGCGCGGTCACCAACCACGCGGAGTCGTTTCGCGCCCGGTTCGACCTGCGGCCCGGCGACCGATTGCCCCTGATGGCGCCGGTCGCCTTCGACATGGCGACCGAAGAGATACTCCCCCCGTTGGTCTCGGGCTGCACCTTGCTGGACGCACCCCGTCGGTCACCGTCCATGAGGGAGTTCACTGATGACGTATTGACAAGCGGATACACCATTCTCAATATCCCGGCCCCCCTCTGGCACCAGTGGACGACGTACCTGCGCGATACCGACAGCGCCGTGCCGCCAACGCTGCGCCTGGTGATCGTGGGCAGCGACAAGATCTACACCAGCAAGCTCGAGGAGTGGAAAGCGCTCCGGGGGGCCGAGAGCGTGTGGTGGGTCGCCGCATACGGGGTGACCGAGGCGACCGTGACATCACTGCTGTATCTCACTGCGGCACAGGATGATCTGCGAGAGGAGCCGTTGGTTCCGATCGGCACTCCGCTGGACAACGTTGCCGCGATCGTGGTTCGTGACGACGGCGCCGTGGCGGCACCCGGCGAAACGGGTGAGTTGTACATCGGTGGCGCCGGGCTGGCGCGTGGCTACCGCAACCTACCGGTCAAGACCGCCGATCGCTTCGTGCACGACCTCTTCGCGTCGCCGTCGCGGCATTACCGAACCGGTGATCTCGTCCGCCGGCGTCCCGACGGCAGCATTGTGTGGCTGGGCCGGCGGGACTCTCAGATAAAGATCAACGGCCTACGGATCGAGCCTGCCGAGATCGAGGCGATGATCCACGAACACCCGTCGGCGAGCGAGGCCGTCGTCGTGTTCAAACCTCCCACCGTCGCAGGTGAGGCCGGCGCCCTGATGGCGTACGTAGAAGTCAAGGAACACCATGAGATCGACGCCGACGAAGTCTTGTCCTTCCTCGCCGCCCGCCTGCACCCACTCATGGTGCCCGACGAGATCATCGTGCTCGAACGCATCCCGCTCAACGCCAACGGAAAGATCGACCGAAAAGCCCTGGAGATCATGACATTTGAACAGGTGTCATGAACCACGCGCTGTCGATCTTCGCCATCGGCGTGTTCGCTGCCGTCGCGCTCGGCATCGCTGACTTCTTCGGTGCCCGCGCCTCGAAGGACATCGGGCCGATCACCGCGGCATTCTTCGTGCAGGTCGTGGGCACGGTCGCCTTCTGTGTGTGGTACCTGGGCTCCGGCACGGGTATGCCGGACATACCGGCCACCACCTGGGCCTACGCGATCGCCGGCGCTTTGCTCATGGGAGCCGGAATGTGCACTCTGTACCTGGCCTTCGAAATCGGCCCCGTCAGCCTGGCAAGCCCGCTGAGCGCCGCCTATCCACTCGTCACCGCGGCGGTCGGCGTCATGTTCTTCCACGCCGCACTGAGTGTGGCCGAGTGCGTCGCCGTCGTCGTGATCGTGCTGGGAATCATGGCGGCTTCGGGCTTGCTCGGCGTCGAAAGGGCTGAGCGCACAATCAGTGTCGGTCCTCGGATGGCGCTGCTCACCACGCTGTTCTGGGGCCTGGCCTATCCGCTGCTGGGGCGGGCGATTGAGACCGCAGGCTGGGAGGCCATCACGCTGATCCAGTTGACCGCGATGGTGCCTGTTCTCGGCGCCATGCTCATCGCGCGGAGAACGCAGGAACGTGTGACCTCGACGCTCGTGGCGCAGTCGCTGCGAAGTCCAGTTGTCTACGCTGCAGGCGTCTTACAGATGTTGGCCGTCCTGGCCATCAATATCGGTTTCGGACTGGACCAGGCCGCGGGCACCATGGTCGTCGCGACGTCGGCCGCCTATCCGGTGATCACCATGCTGCTCGCCCTGCGCCATTTCGACGAACACGCGGACAGACTCGCACTGGCCGGCGCCGGCTTGACCGTTGCCGGGGTGCTAGCGCTGCACACCTTCTGACATCTGCCCGGCGCGGTCTGGACCTGCGCCGGCGCCGCCGTCCCCGGAGCTGATCTGCCTCCGCTCCGGTGCGGAGGAATCTGCCGTGCTCGAACCAGAAACGGAGGCCCTTTCGACGCCGCCTTGAGCGCGGGTCAGCCCCGTTTCGTCCCGGTCCCCCGTCTCCACCGCCGCCTTCGCCTCGCGATCGGCCGCCCGCCGCGCCGACGAGTCGCTCTGGAATGCCGGTTGTCCTACCTCGACCTGGGCCTGAGCTTTGGCGGCCGACGCGTTCACCGGACCGCCGACGCCGTACATCCCGGCGGGCCTCGTATTCAGCGGACGGCCCAGGCCGCTGGCCTGCAGACCGTCGTCGATGCCGACCGGAATCGCCCTGAGAACGTCGGCCAGCGCGCCGAGAGGGTCGGGGAAGCGCAGGGCGGCCGGCGACTCTTCCCCCGGGTTGGTTGTCCGGTCATAGCCCTCCTCGACGATCACCCTCAGCGGGGCGTCGATCGCGAGCAGCAGGGGCCGCGGCACGCCGAGTTGCTCCAGTGGCCGGAGCAGCGGCAGCAGATCTGTCCCGACTGTGTAGTACACGGTGTCGCCGTACCGTCTGACGTCGGTGTTTGGCGCGTCCGGCGCGAATGCGTCAATGGGGACCTCGTATTCGTAGGACCCGTGCAGATACACCATGCCCAGCACAGCATTGAGCGTGGACAACACATTCTGCGGGTATCTCGGGAAATCCGCCCAGCCGTCGTACTGACGGGCGATGTCATAGGCGGCGGGTGCTTCCGCGTCCCATCCTGCGTTGCTCGTGGGCGTGGGCCCACTGAGTGGGATGTCGAGAATCGGAATGGTGAACCCCTGAAAGCGGGAAAGGATCCCGCCATTCGGCCGCCCCGGATTCGACAGCAGGAGATACTCGATATCGCGCCGTGCGCCGCCGGCCTTGTACTCGCCGACGACGACCGCACCCTGTGAATATCCGAACACGACGAGGGTGTCGTCATCCGGACCGATCCCGGAAGACGGGGCTTTTTCGCGCTCCCGTTCGATGCGATCGCTCAGGCGCGCGAGACCCTGTGCGACCGACGCACCGAACGTGAGATCGCCGAGACCACCGTGGGAGAACGGCCGGAAACCACCGTTGTACTCGACCTGACCTCCGGTGTCAGGATCATCGCCGTCGTCGACGACAAAGGGTGTGCCGCCGTGAATGCTGGCGACCACCGAATTCGCGAATTCGATGAACACCTCGTCGTCGTCGTTGTATCCGCCGATCTTGGTGCCCAGCACATAAAGACCCTGCGCGGCCAATTGCGCGGGCACCGAAACGACCGCCGGCGGTAGGGGCTCGACAGGTGAGATCGACAGCGTCAGCGCACAGAGCGGGACGGTCACCGCCATTCCCCACGACTGCAGGTTGACGAACATGAGCGCCTCCTCACCTGATGGTCCTCTCTCCAGTCGATTCGCGACGCGAAATCAAGACGGGTGGGGGCGCGCAACGACATGTTCGGCGGGCGGCGATACTGCGTCGATGCCGGATTCGCAGGAGACCGACTCATTCGAGGCGCTGGTTGCGCTGTTGGACTATCCGATGTTCGTCGTGACCACCCGTGCCGGGGACGACGTCGCGGGATGCCTGGTGGGCTTCGCCAGCCAGACGAGCATCAACCCGCCCCGCTTCCTCGTCGGCCTCTCGAAGCGCAATCGGACGTTTCGGGTGGCGAAAGAGGCGTCCCACCTCGCGGTGCACGCGGTGCCCAGGAAACAGATGGAGTTGGTCCGGCTGTTCGGCAGCGAGACCGGTGACGAGACCGACAAGTTCGCGCGCTGCCGGTGGAGCAGCGGCCCGGAAGGACTGCCCATTCTCGATGGAGCGGGGGCATGGTTCGTCGGTGCCATCGGTCGCCGCTTCGACCTCGGTGACCACGTCGGCCATCTGCTCGACCCGGTGGCCGGTCAGCCGCCGGGTGAGTTCGACGACTGGGTCACCTTCGCCGATGTCCGGGATCTGACCCCGGGACACGACGCATGAGCGGTCCGTATCTCGCCACTGTCGGCGGCCTCGAGGAGCTGATGCCGTTCTACGCCGACGCCCCGAAGGGGTTGCGCGCCAACATGATCTTCAGCGCCGACGGCGCCGCTGCGTTCGCCGGGCGCGCGGGTCCGCTGTCCGACCCCGTGGATCAGGCGTTGCTCCGTGAACTCCGCGGCTTCGCCGACGTGGTGCTGGTCGGCGCGGGAACGGTCCGCGCAGAAAGCTACGGCCCGGTGCGGCTCAGCGCCCTGCCGATGGACCGCCTGCTCCCGCCGATCGCCGTCGTCAGTCAGTCCGGCAAACTGCCCGAGTCCCTGTTCGCCGATCCCGCACAGCGTCCCATTCTCGTGACCAGCGCGCGGTCGGCACGCGAGCACGGGCTGTCCGGCGACGACCGGCGGGACGTCCTGATCGCGGGCGAGGACACCGTGGACGTCGTCGGAGTCGTGGAGCATTTGCACGCCCGCGGCCAGCACCGCATCCTCTGCGAAGGCGGCCCGACGCTGCTGGACGCGCTCACCGGCGCCGATCTGGTCGACGAGATCTGCGTGACGATCGCGCCTCGGCTCGCCGGCGTACAGGACGTCGGGCATGGCGCCGGCGCACTCTCCACCCCAACCGCCATGCGCCTCGACCATGTGCTGACCCACTCGAACTACCTCTTCCTCAAGTACTCCCGCGTCTGATGCCGGCTGACTACTGGAACCACAACACCGCCTACCACCCGTGGCTGGTCGACATCGGCCGCCGGCACCACGGCGATGTGCTCGACGTCGGGTGCGGTGACGGACTGCTCGCCGCGCGGCTGTCACCGGTGTCTCGTTCGGTCACCGCGCTCGACCCGGATCCCGGCGCCGTGCAGCGCGCTCGCGACCGGTTGTCGGGGTACGACGCTGTGACCGTCACGCACGCCGGTTTCCTGACCTTCGACCCGGGCACGTTGCGCTTTGATCTGATCACCTTCGTGGCGAGCCTGCACCACATGCCGTTGCGGCCGGCCTTGCTGCGCGCCCGCGAACTCCTCCGTCCCGGAGGGGAACTCGCCGTCGTCGGGCTGTCCGCGAACAAGACGATCGGTGACTTGGTGTGGGCGGCGGGTTGTCTGCCGCTCGTACGCATCGGATCGCGGTGGCACCACGAAGTGGCCGACGTCGGCCTGGTGATGACCGACCCTCGCGAAAGTCTCCGCGAGATCCGTGCTGTGGCCGCCGAAGTGCTGCCCGGCGCATCGGTTCGGCGGGCGCTGTACTACCGGTACCTGCTGCGATGGAAATTCGTCGCTTCCAACTGAAAGAGTCCCTGGATAACCGTTTTCGGGACACGTACGTGTCGGTGGGTCGTACTGGTGTTCGAAGCATGGACAGGGAGGACCTGCAGTCGGTACTCGATCGGTGGGACGCCGCGCGCGCCGAACTCGCCGCGTTCCCCTATGCCTCGCTGACGGCCAGTGAGCGCCTCGCCCTGATCGAGCACCGCGAACGCGCCCGCCGCCAAGATCTCGCCACCGGCTGGACCACCCGCCGCCGCAACGGCCACACCGAATGGCTGCCCCCACCCCACCTCGACACCGGACAAGCACTCGTCAACCACTACTTCCACCCCCACCACGACCTCCGGGAGCCCGAGGGGGGCGACGGGGGGCCTGACTAGGCTGAACCGCGTGTCCGATTCGGTTCTGGTGCAGGTCGACGACCACGTCGCCCTGATCACCGTCAATGACCCCGACCGTCGTAACGCGGTCACCTTCGAGATGTCCGCTGCATTGCGGGCGGCGGTCGACGGTGCAGAGGCCAACCCCGATGTGCATGCGGTGATCGTCACCGGCGCGGGTAAGGCGTTCTGTGCCGGGGCGGATCTGACCGCGCTGGGCGAAGCCACTGAGGATGGACTGCGGCGGATCTACGACGGCTTTCTGGCGGTGGCCCACTGCACGCTGCCGACCATCGCCGCGGTGAACGGGGCGGCCGTCGGCGCGGGCCTCAATCTGGCGCTCGCCGCCGATGTCCGGATCGCCGGCCCGCATGCGCTCTTCGACCCGCGGTTCCAGAAGCTGGGCATCCACCCTGGCGGCGGTGCGACATGGATGCTGCAGCGAGCGGTCGGGCCGCAGGTGGCGCGCGCGTCGCTGCTGTTCGGGATGCGCTTCGACGCGGAATCCGCTGTGCGGCATGGTCTCGCGCTCGAGGTGGCCGACGACCCGGTGGCCGCGGCGCGTGAACTTGCCACCGGTCCGGCAGCCGCCCCGCGCGAGGTGGTGCTCGCAACGAAGGCGTCGATGCGGGCGACGGCGAACCCGGGCGCGATCGACATCCACCAACACCGCATAGCGGTCGACACCGAACTCGGGCCACAGGCCACGTCGATCGAGTCGCCCGAGTTCGCCCGTCGCCTGGCCGCCGCGAAGCGGAAGTAGCCGAACGGCCTCCTGCCGCTCGTCGTGCACATTGAGCAAACCGCGCAATTCGCGAGAAGTTGGCCGAACTAATTGACGCGCGCGCCGACTTGTCGATAGGTTTCTCCCAGTTTCGCCTCGAGGCGCCCGCCGAAAGGCGGACACCTGACCTGAATGCGATGTCAACGGACACGGCAGCGACGTAGGCCCACGTCGCGCGATTACCACACCCGCCGCAACCGCACGACGGTCGACCGACCATGCCCGCAGCAAACGGAGAACCGATCGTGAACGCGTTCCTCACCACCCCCAGCTCCGCGCGTACCACCACCGGCGCGGTGCACGTGGGCCGGGTCGGCGCCCTGGCCGTGGCGCTCGGTGTGGGTATGGCCATTGCCACCGGCGTGGGTGCCGGCATCGCCACTGCCGCACCGGAGACCAGCTCTGATCCGAGCTCCAACTCGGGGCGGTCTGGCGTTGAACGGACCGCCGCATCCTCTTCGAAGTCGGAAGGCGGTGTCCGCGCTACCCGTTCAGGACCCGGGACCGGTGCCAAATCCACCGCCGAAAACCTCCCGACCAAGACTGACCGTGACAACGAAGCGACTTGGCGAGCCACCAAAGTCGCGGTCGCCGACGACACGACCAACACGCGCGTCGCGCGGATCGCGGTGCCTCCCGAAACGAATGCCGAGATCACGGTGCGCAACGGGGCCGGGGAAACCGCCCCCAGCGGCCGCCGACCGGTCTCCCTGACCACCGGACGCCCCACCATCGCTCCGAAGGCCGGCATCGCCGTCGAACGTCAAACCACCACCAGCCCCATCGTGGCCACCGCGACGGCACCGCCGACGCCCACCAGCCCCGACACGCCGCGACCGACGAACCCGTTGTCGCTGTTCGAAGTATTGGGCCGCGAACTACAACGCACGTTCTTCAACCGCCGCCCCCAGATCAGCGACCGCTCCGTGCAGCTCGACCTCACCGAAGACGGCTCCAGCGAACCCATCGCGCTGCGCGGCTACGACCCCGACGGCGACAGATTGAACTACACCGTCACCGGCGGCGGCCCCGCGTACGGCACGGTCACCATCGACCAGACCACCGGAAAATTCGTCTACACCCCCGACGCCGGATTCGCGAGGACCGGTGGCACCGACACCTTCACCGTGACCGTGCAGGACACCGCCGGCCGACCACACCTGCACGGATTCTTCGGCATCGGCGGCACCCATCGGGACACGGCCACCATCACGGTGCGCCTCCTGCCCACCAACAAGGCGCCCAACGCCGCCGCCGACACCTTCGCGGGCCCCGAGGACCGCGACGTGACCGGCAACGTGCTGATCAACGACGTCGACCCCGACGGCGGCCCCCTCACCGCCCGCCTGGCCCGAAATGCCCTCAACGGCACGGTCACCCTCAATCCCAACGGCGTGTTCACCTACCGGCCCAATGCGAACTACAACGGGCCCGACTCGTTCACCTACACCGTCCGTGACGCCGCGGGCACCACCAGCGCCCCCACCACGGTGACGCTCACCGTCACCCCGGTATCCGATCCGCCGTATCCGCTTCCCGACTCGTTCACCGGCACCGAGGACACCGATCTCACCGGCAACGTACTGACCAACGACCTCAACCCAGACGGTGGGCCACTCACCACGACGATCGGCGTCGACACCACCTTCGGCGTCGTCACCCTCAACCCGGACGGATCCTTCGTGTACCGGCCCAATGCCGACTACTCCGGACCCGACTATTTCAGCTACACGCTGCGCGACGCCGCCGGAACCGTGAGCGGCACCGCGACCGTCGTGTTGACCGTGACCGCGGTCAACGACGCGCCCATCGCCGTCTCCGACGCCTTCTCCGGACCCGAGAACACCGATCTCACCGGCAACGTCCTCGGCAACGACACCGACCCCGACGGACCCGCACCACTGACCGCGCAACTCGTCGCCGGCGCCACCAATGGACAACTGACACTCGAGGACGACGGCAGCTTCGTTTACCAACCCCATGCCGGTTTCGTCGGTCAAGACAGCTTCACCTACACCGTGCGCGACGCTGCCGGGGCCGCCAGCGCACTTGCCACCGTCACCATCACCGTCAGAGGGCCGGACGTCAATCACTTCGTGTTGGACGACCCGGCGCTGACGCAGACCGGACGGACAGCGCAGGACCACAACTTCGTCGCCGTCGCCTTCACAGCGCTGGAGAACGGGACATATGTGTTCGGGCAGACGGAATCGTCCCTCGACAGCCAGATGTGGGTGTACAACGGCACATTCGATCCCAGCGCCCCCGATACGAACGAAATCGGGTGGAACGACGACGTTTTCGGTATCGGCAGCGCGCATACCGACATCGGTGAAACAGGGGCGGGATGCGCGGGCAGGCTCAGCAGGTGCCCGCAGATCCGGGTGCAGCTCACCAGTGGGCAGCGCGTCGTGGTGGCGCTCGCCCCGTATATGAATATGCAGTTCGCCGAGCCCCAGCGCCTCTACGTACATGGACCCGTTGGCGGGCCCGAGCATCCCACCTCGACAGTCTGACCAGGCAGGTCGAATTCGCCCGTCGCTCCGCCGCGGAGCGGAGGAATCGCGAAATGTCGTTCGCGAAAAATTAACCGAAACGATCATGCGCGTCCCAGGGCCGGTTGTAATCTCTCACCAGAGCACCACCTTCGCGCTCGAGACCGGACACGACACAGCCAGCCTTCCGCGGTTACGGCGGCCGCGAAGGTACGTGACGCCGCTGATGTGCACCTTCGCCGTGCCGGCAGTGTCCCCACACACTGCGACCCGACGACTGGTAACGGAGTGGCCATCATGAACGTCAAACACGCGGGCCGAGTAGGCGCGTTAGCGGTGGCGCTGGGTGTCGGTGCGGCGATAGCCACCACAGTGGGCGCCGGGACAGCGAGCGCCGAACCGCAGTCGAGCGCTTCGAAGTCGTCGAACGACGACCGCACGGCGTCCACGGCCTCGGCCTCCGGCGTCAGCAAGGGGCCGACGTCCGGATCGGCGGATCGAGGACCCACCGGTGCACGTCCGGCGCCCAGTGATGCCAAGGATGTCCGGGGCAGCAGCACGGCGGCGGTGGCACCGTCTGCGTCGGCAGGTCGGCCCGAGCAGGAAGCGGCGGGGGACGTTCCGGTTCGTACGACCTCGATCGATCTTCAGGACTCACGCCCGCCACGCCGGCCGGGAGGGACGCCGCCAGTGCCGCGTGTGCCGCCAGCGCCGCCGAGTATCCCGATCGACTTGATACCGGGAACGCGCCAGCTGGCTGACCTCTCCGGCCGGGTGGCGTGGTTCCCGAACTGGCCGACCGGACCGATCATTTTTCCCGATGTCGAACCGGAGCCGAAGTGGCCGACCGGGCCGATCGTTTTCCTCGACGCCTACTCGGAGGAGTCCTACCAGGACGGCGCCGGTGGCTCGCGCGTCTTCGGCCCCCTCCCCGATGAGGACGCGCTGGCGGACCGATTCAAACCCGTGGTGCGCGACAATGTTTATCGGATCGTGTTGCGCGGTTTGGCGAACGGCACTATCGCCGTTGACCAGGCGACCGGAGACCTGGTCTACACCCTGGACCCCCCGTTCGACGGCAACGTTCCCGGCCGCTTCGGGCGGTAGCCACCCACGATGGAGACCGACACGACACAGCCAGCCGTCCGCGGTGACGGCAGTGTCCCCACACACTGCGACGACTGGTAACGGAGTGACCATGAGGAACGTCAATCACGCGGGCCGGGTAGGCGCGCTGGCGCTGGCGCTGGGTGTCGGTGCGGCCATGGCCGCCACGGTGGGCGCCGGGACGGCGAGCGCCGACCCGCAGTCGGGCTCGTCGACGTCGTCGAACGACGATCGCAGGGCGTCCACCTCCTCGGCCTCCGGCGTCAGCAAGGGGCCGGCGTCCGAATCGGCGGATGACGGCTCGGCGGCGGTGGCACCGTCTGCGTCGGCCGATCTTCAGGACTCGTCACCCCCGCCACGCCGTCCGCGGTGGCCGGAGATGCCGAACCTCCCGATCGACTTGATCCCGGAGCCGCGCCCCCCGGCTGAGCGCCCCCCCGGCCGGCCGCGGGTGCCACCGGAGCTGCTCGACATCCCGATCGACTTGATTCCAGCGGCGCTCGAGGTTGAACGCCTCGGCCGGCCGGTGTTGACGTCGCCGGACCGGCTGCGTTTGCCCGGCCCGCTCGTCTTCGACCCGATCCTCGACGAGGACGAACTGGCCGAGCGGATCAGACTCGTGCTGCGCGACAGAGAGCGGATCGAACTGCGCGGAATCTTGAACGGCACCATGGCGGTCGACCAGGCGACCGGAGACCTGGTCTACACCCTGGATCCTCCGTTCGACGGAAACCTCGCCAGCCGTTTCGGGCGGTAGTCATCGCCAGCCTTTCGCGGTTACGGCGGCCGCGGCGGGTGGCACCGCTGAACTGCACCCTCGTCGTGCCCGCAGTGTCCCCCACACTGCGACCCGACAACTGGTGGCAGAGTGGCCATGAGGAACGTCAAACACGCGGGCCGGGTAGGCGCGTTGGCGGTGGCGTTGGGTGTCGGTGCGGGGATAGCCACCACGGCAGGCGCCGGGATGGCCCACGCCGACCCGCAGACGAGCTCGTCGAAGTCGCCGAGCGATGGTGGCTCTGCGTCCGCGGCCTCCGCCTCCGGCGTCCGTAAGGGGCCGGCGTCCGCATCGGCGGAAAAGCACCGTCGTCGGCCGTTGCACGGAGGGCATCGAGTGACGCCGACACGGGTCGGGGGGCCGCTACCGCCGGGCCTGCGGACGGCAAAGGGGCCCGCGGCAGCACGGAGACGCGGGCACCGGCTGCGCCCGCAGGCCGGCCGGAATCCGCGGCGCGCGGGTTCTTGGGGCGGCTGCGGCCGGACCCGATAACTGGGCTAGACCCGATATTTGGATGGCCGGTAGACGAAACGGGGGTCCCGATCGCGCCGATCGAGATCCCCCGGTTTGTGCCGCGGGCGGGATGGCCGACACCGATTCGCTTCCCCGATGGGAACGCGCTTGCCGAGAGGATCAAGCTCGTCGTGCGCGACAACGGCTATCGGATCGCGCTGCGCGGATTGGCGAACGGCACGGTCGCCGTTGACCAGGAGAGCGGATACCTGGTCTACACCCTGGATCCCCCGTTCGGAGAAATCGACGAGAGCGACAAGCCTCAGCTTCAGGCCAACGCCACGATGCGCTCTGCGCGCCGCAACACTGGCATGTCGACCATCTGACCCTCGAACTGGAACACACCGCGCTGATCGCGTGCGGCCGCCAGCACTCGGCGCGCCCAGTCGGCCTGGTCCGCAGTGGGGGCATAACCGTCGCGGATCACCGCCACCTGCGTCGGGTGAATCGCGACCTTGGCGTCGAATCCGACCGCGACGGCATCGTCGACCTCGGCGCGCAATCCGTCGAGGTTCTTGATGTCGAGGTACACCGAGTCCAGCGCCAGCCGGCCGTAGGCTTTGGCGGCCAGAAGCGTCTGCGAGCGAACGTGTTTCGCGACGTCGCGATACGAGCCGTCCGGCCAGCGGTTGTTGGTTCCGCCCGTGGCGGCGAACAGATCTTCCGCACCCCACATCACCGCGACGCTATTGTCGACGCGGGTCGACTCGACGACGTTCAGCGCTCCGAGCGGCGTCTCGATCAGCACCACCACCTCCAACGGTGCGAGCGCGGCGACCTGTTCGGGTCCGTCGGTCTTGGCCAGCATCACCGTGGTGTAGTCGGTCTGCCGCAGCGCTTCCAGATCCGGCTCGTGGTCCGGCGTGCCCGCGGGGTTCACGCGGATCACCGTGCGCGCCGGGTCAAGTCGCGTCTGGATCACCGCAGCGCGCGCCGCCTCCCGGTCTTTGGCCGCCACCCCGTCCTCGAGGTCGAGGATCACGACATCGGCTGCAGCTGCGGCTTTCTCGAACCGCTCCGGGCGGTCGGCCGGGCAGAACAACCATCCGGGACCGTTGGCGCCGATGCTCACGACTCCTCCGCCGGACGCTTGCGCACCATGGTCTTTCGCGATGCGGTGGCGACGATGTCGCCGTGCTGGTTGCGTCCGGTGTGGGCGAAGGTGACGATCCCCTCCCCCGGTCGGCTCTTCGACTCGCGCTTCTCCAGCACCTCGGTCTCGGCGTAGAGCGTGTCGCCGTGGAACAGCGGTTTGGGGAACGCGACGTCACTGAAACCCAGATTTCCGACGATCGTGCCCTGCGTCAGCTGTGTCACCGACAACCCGACGAGCGTGGACAGCGTAAACATCGAGTTCACCAGCCGCTGATTGAACGGGGGCAGCGCATCGGAGAACGCCGCATCGAGGTGTAACGCCTGCGTGTTCATCGTCAACGTCGTGAACAGCACGTTGTCCGCCTCGGTGATGGTCCGGCCCGGCCGATGCTGGTACAGCACCCCGGTCTCGAACTCCTCGTACCACAGCCCGCGCTGGACCACGATCTTCTTCGGCGCATCGTGGCCCGTCACAGTCCCGCCTGCCTGGCGATCAGCATGAGCTGCACTTCCGTTGTCCCCTCACCAATCTCGAGGATCTTGCTGTCGCGGTAGTGGCGCGCCACGCTGTACTCGTTCATGAAACCGTAGCCACCGAAGATCTGCGTCGCGTCACGCGCGTTGTCCATCGCGGCCTCGCTGGCGACCAGCTTGGCGATCGACGCCTCCTTCTTGAACGGTTTACCCGCGAGCATCAGCGCCGCCGCGTCGTAATAGGCGGTACGGGCGACGTGCGCTCTGGTCTCCATCCGCGCGATCTTGAAGGCGATCGCCTGGTTGCTCCCGATGCTGCGGCCGAACGCTTCCCGCTCCTTGGCGTAGCGCACACTCTCGTCGACACAGCCCTGCGCGGCGCCGACCGACAGCGCCGCGATCGCGATCCGGCCCTCGTCCAGGATGCGCAGGAAGTTCGCGTAGCCGCGACCGCGCTCGCCGAGCAGGTTCTCCTCGGGCACCCGCACGTCGTCGAAGCTCAGCGGATGGGTGTCCGAGGCGTTCCAGCCCACCTTGTTGTACGGCGGTTCGGCGGTGAACCCTGCCGTCGGGACCGGCACCAGGATCGCCGAGATCTCCTTCTTGCCGTCCCGTTCGCCGGTGACCGCTGTGACCGTCACCAATTTGGTGATGTCGGTGCCCGAGTTGGTGATGAACTGCTTGCTGCCGTTGATCACCCAGTGCCCGTCGTCGAGGCGGGCCGTCGTCCTGGTCGCTCCGGCATCGCTGCCGCCCCCCGCCTCCGTCAGTCCGAACGCACCCAGGGCGGCACCGGAAGCCAACAGCGGCATCCACTCCCGCTTCTGCTCTTCGTTGCCGAACCGGAACACCGGCATGGCGCCCAGCGAGACGCCGGCCTCCAAGGTGATCGCCACGCTTTGGTCGACCTTGCCCAGCTCCTCGAGCGCCAGGCACAGCGCGAAGTAGTCGCCGCCCATCCCGCCGTACTCCTCGGGGAACGGGAGTCCGAACAGGCCCATATCGGCCATGCCGCGCACCACCTCGTACGGGAACGAATGCTCCTCGTCGTGCTTGGCGGCGACCGGCGCGACCACCGACTGTGCGAAGTCACGCACCGTCTTGGCCAGTTGGTCATAGTGATCCGGCAGCGTGCCGGTGGACAGAAAGTCACTCATTACGCGGACTCCTCGATTGCTGCGATGATCCGGGCCAACGGCTGGCCCACCTTGACCTGGTCGCCGACGGCGACGAGCAGTTCGACCACCCCGTCAACCGGGGCGGTCAGTGCGTGTTCCATCTTCATGGCCTCAACCGTCACGACGACGTCGCCAGAGCCGACCTGTGTCCCGTCCTCGGCGCTGACGGCGACCACGGAACCCGGCATGGGGCTCGTCAATTCCGCGTCTCCGCTGTGCGCGTCGTCGGCACGCACCGGCTCCTCACGTACCTCGGCGATACGTGCGGTGCGCCCACCACCGGACAGCCACACCTCGCTCCCGCAGACGGCGACGATGTATTCGGTGCGCACACCACCGATCTCGACGGCGAGACGGTCACCGTCGAGCGTCGCGACGAGCACCCGGGCCTCCCCATCCTCGACGGTGGCCGTCGCCCGCTGCGGAGTGCCGGTCAGGTGGACGTGGTCGGTGCGGACGCCGGCGCTCAGCCGGTGTGTGGTGGGGGCCGGCTCGCCGATCCGCCACCCCGTCGGCACCGCCCACAGATCCGCGCCCGGCTCGGGCCAGCTCCGCAGCCACTGACAGGCGGCGGCCGCGATGAGCTGGTCGTCACCGATCGGCACCGGCACGAATTCCGGTGTGCGACGGTCGAGCAGGCCGGTGTCGAGCCGACCGGCCCGAACATCGGGGTCGTCGAGCAGGAAGCGGAGGAAGTCGATGTTGGTGACGACGCCCAGCACCGCGGTGTCGGCCAGCGCGCGGTCGAGGCTCCGCAGCGCGGCGGTGCGGTCCTCTGCGTGGGCGATGACCTTGGCCAGCATCGGGTCGTAGTCGCTGCCGATGGTCGTGCCCGCAGCCAGGCCCGAGTCGATCCGAATGCCGGCGCGTGAGGGTTCGACGACGCCGAGCACCGGTCCGCCGGTTGGCAGGAATCCTGCGGCCGCGTCCTCGGCGTACACCCGCGCCTCGATCGCGTGTCCGCGCATCTGGATGTCGCTCTGTGTTATGGACAGGTGTTCCCCGGCCGCGATACGCACCTGCTGTTCGACGAGGTCGACGCCGGTGACCATCTCGGTCACCGGATGCTCCACCTGCAACCGGGTGTTCATCTCCATGAAGAAGAACTCGTCGGGCCGGTCGGCCGACACGATGAACTCCACGGTTCCGGCGCCCGCATAGTCCACGCTGCGTGCCGTATCACATGCTGCTGCCCCGATCCGTGCGCGGGTGTCGGGGTCGAGCAGTGGTGACGGCGCCTCCTCGATGACCTTCTGGTGGCGGCGTTGCAGGCTGCACTCCCGCTCCCCGAGGTGGATGACGTTGCCGTGCCCGTCGGCGAGGACCTGCACCTCGATATGGCGGGGGTTGAGCACGAACCGCTCGATGAACAGGGTGTCGTCACCGAACGCTGCAGCTGCCTCACGGCGCGCGGACGTCAGCGCAGCAGGGAGTTCACCGGCGTCGTGCACCACCCGCATACCCTTGCCGCCACCACCGGCCGACGGTTTGACCAGCACCGGGAATCCGACCTCGGGGGCGCCGGCGATCAGATCGGCGTCGGTCAGGCCCGGACGCGACAGCCCCGGGACCACCGGGACACCGAAGGCCGACACCGCCGCCTTGGCGGTGATCTTGTCGCCCATGGTCTCGATCGCGGCCACCGGGGGGCCGATGAACACGATGCCGGCAGCCTGCAGCGCTGCGGCGAATCGTGCGTTCTCCGAGAGGAAACCGTAACCGGGGTGAACAGCCTCGGCACCGGTGCGCTGGGCCGCGGCCACCACGGCGTCGATGTCGAGGTAGCTCTGCCGTGCCGGCGCGGGGCCGATCCGCACAGCGACGTCGGCCTCGGTGACATGACGGGCGCCCGCATCGGCGTCGCTGTACACCGCGATCGACCGGATGCCCATCGCCCGCAGAGTGCGGATGACACGGACGGCGATCTCACCGCGGTTGGCGACCAGGACGGTGCCGAAAGTGTGGGAAGTCACGCGATCACATCCGGAAGACGCCGTAGGAGACAGGCTCTAGCGGCGCCTGTCCGACAATGGAAAGAGCCAGCCCGACAACGGTTCTGGTGTCCGCGGGATCGATGACGCCGTCGTCCCACAGTCGTGCAGTCGAGTAGTAGGGATTGCCCTGTCGTTCGTACTGTTCGCGGATCGGCGCCTTGAACGCCTCGGCCTCCTCAGCGGACATGTCCCCGCGCACGGTCGCCAGCACCGACGCCGCCTGTTCACCGCCCATCACCGAGATCCTGGCGTTCGGCCACATCCAGAGGAAGCGCGGCGAATATGCGCGTCCGCACATCGAGTAGTTGCCCGCGCCGTAGGAACCGCCGATCACCACGGTCAGCTTCGGCACCCGCGCGCATGCCACCGCGGTGACCATCTTGGCGCCGTGTTTGGCGATGCCACCCGCCTCATAGTCGCGGCCCACCATGAACCCGGCGATGTTCTGCAGGAACAGCAGCGGGGTCGAGCGCTTGTCGCACAACTCGATGAAATGCGCGCCCTTGAGAGCGGATTCGCCGAACAGCACGCCGTTGTTCGCCACGATGCCGACCGGGTGACCGTGGATGCGGGCGAAGCCCGTCACCAGCGTGGTGCCGTACTCGGCTTTGAATTCGGCGAAGTCGCCGCCGTCGACGATGCGGGTGATGACCTCGTGGACGTCGTAGGGCACCCGCGAGTCGACGGGGACGACGTCGTACAGCTCGGTCTGGTCGGCCACCGGATCGACTGCGGGCGCGACCTCCCACGGCGGCGCCTGCCGCGGCCCCAGGGTCGCGACGATGCGCCGCACGATGCGCAGGGCGTCGCGGTCGTCGTGCGCCAGGTGATCGGTGACGCCCGAGATCTTGGAGTGCAGGTCGCCGCCACCGAGTTCCTCGGCGGTGACCACCTCCCCCGTGGCCGCCTTCACCAGCGGTGGGCCGCCGAGGAAGATGGTGCCCTGATTGCGCACGATCACCGCCTCGTCGCTCATGGCCGGCACGTAGGCGCCACCGGCGGTGCAGGAACCGAGGACCGCAGCGATCTGCGGGATGCCCTGGGCGCTCAGCGTCGCCTGGTTGTAGAAGATGCGTCCGAAGTGGTCGCGATCGGGGAACACCTCGTCCTGACGCGGCAGGAAGGCGCCGCCCGAGTCGACGAGGTACACGCACGGCAACCGGTTCTGGCCGGCAACCTCCTGAGCGCGCAGATGCTTCTTCACCGTGACGGGGTAGTACGTGCCGCCCTTCACCGTTGCGTCGTTGGCGACGATCACGCACTCGCGACCGGACACCCGCCCGATGCCGGTGATCATGCCCGCACCCGGACACTCGTCGTCGTACATGCCGTCGGCAGCCAGCGGCGCGATCTCCAGGAACGGGCTGCCCGGGTCGAGCAGCCCGTCGACCCGGTCGCGCGGCAGCAACTTGCCGCGCCTGACGTGGCGCTCCCGCGACGTGGCCGGTCCACCGAGGGCAGCGGTGGCGAGCTTCGCGCGCAGTGTCGCGATCAAGGGTAGGTGCTCGTCGCGGTGCGAAGCGCGCGCTGACATCGACGTCCTCGTTTCAGTTAACGATGACTAACTCGTGGTATGTTAATCACGCTTAACTGAGAATGTCCACTGCTCGATCGAGGATTCCTTGCGATGACCTCTCCGGCGCCGAGCACTCGCCGCGGCCAGGCGAAATCCGATCGCCGCAGTCAGCTCATCAGGGCCGCCGAACGCCTGGTGGCCGAGAAGGGCTACCTTGCGGTGCGGTTGGAGGACATCGGCGCGGCCGTCGGCATCAGCGGGCCCGCCATCTACCGTCACTTCCCGAACAAAGAGGCGCTGCTGGTCGAGTTGCTCGTCGGGATCAGCACTCGGCTTCTCGCCGGCGCCCGCGAGGTGATCGCCGCATCCGAGAACGCCTCGGCCGCTCTCGACGGCCTCATCGACTTCCACCTCGACTTCGCGCTCGGGGAGTCGGATCTGATCCGCATCCAGGACCGGGATCTGGGACATCTGCCCGACCCCGCGAAGCGCCAGGTGCGCCGCGCGCAACGGCTGTATGTGGAGATCTGGGTCGACGTGCTGCGACGGCTCGACGGCGAACTCGGTGAGGCCGAAGCGCGGCTGATGGCACACGCCGTCTTCGGTCTGCTCAACTCGACACCGCACAGCGTCAGACCCGGTGCCAACAAAACAGCCGAGGCCAGTTCGCGCACTGTCTTGCGGGCTATGACAGTGGCGGCACTGGCCTCGGCCGGTCGGCTGGGGGACTAATACCAGACTTTGCGCCCTCCGACGGCGCGGCCGGTCGCTCCGAGAATCCAGAAGATCGCTCCGACCACGATGAGCACTGCACCGATGGTCGTCAGGATGTTCATGCCCAGCACGAATCCCAGCACCACCAAGATGATTCCGAGAATAATCACTGTCTACTCCATCTCCCTGTTATTTGTAGGCGCCAGCGATCACTGGCTGGGCTGGGGAATCTGCACCTCGGCGCAGTTCACCTTCGGGTTGACGCCCGCATAGTTGAGCGGGCCGGCCACTACCGTCAACGCCACATTGGCTGCCGTGGCGCAGTTGGCGTCACCCGTCTTAAAGTAGTCGCGCTGATAGGCAGCCACGACGCCGATCACCAACCAGACGAGGACAACTATGCCGATTAGGCCTCTCATGCCGCGCCTCCATCCCTCGTTTGCGCCAACGTGACGCGCAGGACGGTTTACCCTGCGGTCATTTTCGCCAAACATGCCGCGGGCACTTGGGAAGTCAGGTCACCGTGGCCGACGTGAACGCCTTGACCAACCAGTTGGACATCGCACCCATCAGCGCCGCCCGATTTTCCTGCTTGACGATCTCGTGGCCGTCGTCGTTGAAGACCAACAGCTCGACGGTGCGGTCCAGCGCGCGCAGGGCGTCGTACATCTGCTGGGACTCACTCGGGGGCACATTGGTGTCGTTGCCCCCGTGCACCAGCAGCAGCGGCGCCGTGAGCGCCGAGGCGCGGAGCAGCGGCGACAACCGCTCCAGGAGCTCGCGGTCGCCGACGGGGTGCCCGTACTTCGGGTAGGCGGCGGTGGCGATCCAGGTCTCGGTGTTGCGGTACCAGGTGTTCAGATCGCTCATACCGCAGATGCTGATGCCCGCTGCGAACAGCTCCGGGTGAAAGGCCAACGCCGCCTGGGTCAGATAGCCGCCGTAGGACCATCCACAGCAGGCGATGCGGTCGGCGGGTACCGCTTCGCGCTCGATGAGGTAGCGCACGCAGTCGGCGACGTCGTCGATGGCGGCGAACCGCAGCTCCTTGTCGTCGGCGTGCATGAACGCCCGGCCGAATCCGCCCGATCCCCTGACGTTCGGGGTGAACACCGTGATGCCGGCGGCCAGCAGCGGTGGGTAGTACTCGTTGTATCCCGGCCGCGACTGACCCTCGGGCCCGCCGTGCAGGAAGATCATCGCGCCGATCGGTTCGACCGGCGCCGGCGGCCGGTACAGCCAGCCGGTGATCTCCAAACCGTCTCTGGTGATGAGGGTTTCGAGCGTGGGATCTGCCGTCAGCGGTCCCTCGCTGGGTTCGCGGTCGACTCGCTGCCATTCCCGCGACCGGGGATCGACCAGTTCGACCGTCGGCGGCAACGACGGGCTCTCGACCGTCATGGCGACCATGGACCCGCCTGCGCTGATGGTGAGCTCCGTGGCCACCAGACCGGGCAGCGGGATGGGCTCGGACAGTGTGTTGTCGGCGTATTCGAGGATCTGTAATTCACTGCAGCCGTTGATGTTCCAGAGCAGAGCGACCGTCGAGAGGTCGTCGCTGACCACGAACTCGTCGAGATCGAAGCCGGGCTTCTCCGCGACGACGTGGTAGGACACGCCCTCGGCGGTCTGGGTGACCTCGATCAACCGGGCGTGGGTGCCGCCGTTGTCGCTGCGGATCAACGCCCGCACGTAGCCCTCGGTGCTGTTCAGTCCGTATGTCTTGGCCGGTTGGTAGAGGTCGAAGGTGTCGCCGGTGATGCCCGAGCGCAGCCGCCGGGGGCTGTGGTCGTCGAGGATGTAACCCATGTCGGTGGTCGACCCGGGGTCGTAGGGCAGCAGCGCCGTCTCGGTCTGACCACGCAGCAATATGAGGTCCCGGTATCCGCGCGGACCCACCCGCACCAGGGCCGCGCCCGCCCACGCGTCGACCAACCGGCCCGCGGTGCGGCGGTCCAAGACGACGGCACTGCCGTCGGCCGGTTCGATGAGGCAGGACGTGCCGACCCCGTCCTCGCCGGTGAGGATCGCCGCGACCTGCGTACCGTCCCAGCCGATCAGCTCGGCGCTGCCCTCGGGCTGACCTTCGGGCCAGAAGTCGACGCGGTGGGCGTCGCGGTCGTCGGGATCGGTTGTCACCACCCAGATCTGAAAACGGTCACTGCCCTCCGGCGCGACCTGACAGGCGAGCCAGTGCCCGTCGGCGGAGTGCATCACGCGCACGACGGGCCCTTCGACCGGCAGCTCGACGTCGCGTGAGGAGCTCGCACGCCAGCCCCGCAGGAAGCGCTGGACCGCCGACGGATAGCCGCCGTCGTCCACGAGGTGGGCGAAGGCGGTCGCGTCCGGAGACAGCGACGCACCGTAATTCGCGCGCACCCGACGTATCACGGGTCCGATTGTCCATCGTGCCGTCAACCGGCGGCGGGCCAGCCCCTTCATGATCAATTCGCACCGGCGCAATCCCCGACATGGCGACGATCCGGCAGGGTTCGCGGGTACCCTGCGAACCATGAGGTGGACATGACTGATTCACCACGTCGGGACGGCCCTGACCCGAACCAGCCCTACGGCAACGGGTATCCACGGCATCCCGATCCCGCGTACGCGGACCAGACACCGTACGGGTCTGGATACCAGCGACCCATGGGATCGAATCCCACCGAACGGCTGAACCCGTATCAGCAGTACGGATACGACGAGTACGCAACGGGACAGTACGGTCCTGGCTACGACCAGGGGTTCGGCCAGGGCATCCCGTCCAGCGAGCCGCCGCCGCCCAGCGGACCCAGATCGCCGCTGTGGTTGTGGGTGTTGGCCGCCGCGGTGGTACTGCTCGTCGTCGCACTGGTGATCGCGCTCGTCATCGCCAACAGCTCGCGTCAAGAGACCGTCCTTGCTCCCGCGCCGTCCGGTCAGACCGGTCAGGACGGCATCACACCCAGCACGACACAAGTTCGCCCGACCACCCCGTCCCGCACGTCGACCCCTGCGGCGCCGCCGCCGACCAGCTCACCGGCCTCGCCCACGGCGCCCACTGCGGGCGCCCCGACCGGCGCCATGGAGACCGTGGAGTACAGCGTCATCGGTGAGGGTCGGGTCATCAACATCACCTACACCGACACCGGCGGGGTCCCCCAGACCGAGTTCAACGTGGTGCTGCCGTGGAGCAAGCAGGTCGAACTGCCGTCGCCCGCCGAGAGCGCCGCGCGTATCAGCATCATCAACGTCGGACGCGACGTCACGTGCGCGGTGGCGATCGACGGCGTCAAGGTCGAGCAGAGCACCGGTTCAGGACTGACGTACTGCGTCGGAACCGGCTGACGCCGTCTCCCCCGGGTGCGGCGCGTGGACCGCGAGCATCGCCAGCAGCCCGGCCGTCAGCACCACGCACAGTCCGGCCATGCCGGCCCGGTCAGTGCCGAAGATGTCGATGAAGGTGAAGAACAGCCACGGCGCGAGGAAGGACACCGCCCGCCCGGTCGTGGTGTAGAGGCCGAACGCCACCCCTTCCTTGCCGTCGGCCGCCATCCGCAGCATCAGCGTCCGCGCCGCGGACTGCGTCGGCCCGATGAACAGGCAGAGCAGCAGACCACACGTCCAGAACGCCGCGGGCCCGGAGAGGGTCAGCAGGGTGATACCGACCGCGATCATCGCGATCAGTGAACCGACGATCACCCGTTTCGACCCGATCCGGTCGTCAAGCAGGCCGCCGGCGACCGCCCCGACGGCGGCGACGACGCACGCGCTCATCCCGAACAGCAGCACGTCGGACGCCGAGATGCCGTAGACACTGACCCCGAGTACCGCTCCGAAGGCGAACACCCCGGCCAGCCCGTCGCGGAAGACCGCGCTGGCCAGCAGGTAGTAGATGATGTTGCGGTCGCGGCGCCACTCGCCGACGACGTCGGACCACAGTTTGCGGTAGGCGCTGCGGACCCCCACCGGCCGATCGGCCTGGCCGTCGTCGGCGGGCGTGGGAGCCGTCAGCAGCAACGGCAGCGCGAACAGCAGGAACCACGCCGCGGACAGCAGCATGGCCGCACGCACGTTCTGTCCGTCCGCCGCGGGAACGCCGAGAACGCCACGGGTGTCGCCGTCACCGGCGACGAAGCCGAGGTAGACGACGAGCAACAGCACGACGGTGCCCGAATACCCCATCGCCCAGCCGAACCCGGAGATCCGGCCCGAATTCTGCGGCGTCGACAACTGCCGCAGCATCGCGTTGTAGGGCACGCTCGCCAGGTCGCTGCACGCCGCCGTGGCGGCCATCAGGATCAGGCCGGCCCACAGGTAGCGGTGGTCGTCACGGATCAGGCTCATCGCCGACGTCAGCAGCACCGTGGCTCCGGTCAACAGGGTCAGCACGGCCCGCCGGCGGCGCGGGGCTTCGACCCACACCCCGGTCACCGGCGCCAGAACCGCGACGAGCAGGCCCGCCACGGTCATGGCCCGGCCCAGCCAGCTCGTCGGCGTGGTGTCTCCCGGCAGATCCGATCCGACGGCGCCGGTCAGGTAGACCGAGAACACGAAGGTCACGACGACCGCGTTGATGCCCGTCGAACCGCAGTCCCACAGGCCCCAGGCGAGTACCCGCCACCGCCCGGCTGTCGACGCGGACGGCGGGACCTGCGGCGAGGCGGGGCACACGACAGCCCACGATATGCTCCGGCGCATGCCCGTACCCGCTCCCCGTCCCGACGCGCGCGCGGTGGTCACCGGTGCGTCGCAGAACATCGGCGAGGCGCTGGCCATCGAACTGGCCGCGCGTGGCCACCACCTCATCATCACCGCCCGGCGGGCCGAGGTCCTCGACAAGCTGGCGCAGCGGCTCACCGAGCGCTACGGCGTCACCGTGGAGGTGCGTCCGGTCGACCTCGCCGATCCGGCTGCACGCACCGCGCTGTGCGACGAGCTCGCAACGCGGGAGATATCGATTCTGTGCGCGAACGCGGGCACCGCGACATTCGGCCCGGTGGCGCGGCTGGACCCGGCCGACGAGAAGGCGCAGGTACAGCTCAACGTGCTCGGCGTGCACGACCTCGTGCTCGCCGTGGTACCGGGCATGGTCGCCCGCCGGTCCGGAGGCATCCTGATCTCCGGCTCGGCCGCGGGCAACTCCCCCATCCCGAACAACGCGACCTATGCGGCGACCAAGGCGTTCGCGAACACCTTCAGTGAATCGCTGCGCGGTGAGCTCAAACGCGACGGCGTGCACGTCACGCTGCTGGCGCCCGGTCCGGTGCGCGAGACCCTGCCCGACACCTCCGAACAGTCGTTGGTGGAGAGGCTGATCCCGGATTTCCTGTGGATCTCCACCGAGTACACCGCCAAGCTGTCGCTCGACGGGCTCGAGCGCAACAAGATGCGGGTGGTGCCCGGGGTGACGTCGAAGGGGATGTCGGTGGCCAGCGGTTACGTGCCGCGCGCGATCGTGACGCCCATCGTCGGAGCCGTGTACAAGAAACTCGGCGGCGACTGAGACGCGCCGAGGGCCTAACGTAGGACCCCGTGCGCGAAGAACTGGTGTGGATCGACTGTGAGATGACCGGCCTGGACCTCGGTAGCGACAAGCTCATCGAGATCGCGGTCCTGGTCACTGATGCCGACCTGAACATCCTCGGCGACGGCCTCGACGTGGTGATCCACGCGCCGGACGAGGCCCTCGACAACATGGTTCCGGTGGTCACCGACATGCACACGCGGTCGGGCCTGATCAACGAGGTGCGAGCGTCGAGCGTCGACCTCGCCACCGCCGAAGACATGGTGCTCGATTACATCCGGAGCCACGTCAAGCAGGCCAAGACCGCGCCGCTGGCCGGGAACTCGATCGCCACCGACCGGGGCTTCATCGCCCGGGACATGGCCAAGCTCGACGACTTCTTGCACTACCGGATGATCGACGTCAGCTCCATCAAAGAGCTGTGCCGACGCTGGTATCCGAGGATCTATTTCGGTCAGCCCGAGAAGGGACTGGCACACCGCGCGCTCGCCGACATCCACGAGTCCATTCGCGAGCTGAAGTACTACCGGCGCACCGCGTTCGTCGCCCCGCCGGGGCCCTCCACCAGCGACATCGCCGCCATTGCTGCCGAGCTGGGCCCGCCCGCCAGCAACGGCGACGGCACCGATTCGGCTCGGGAGCCTGCGAGCGGTTAAGATCGACGACGCCGCGTGCACGATTCGCGGCGATGGTGGCTGTAGTTCAGTTGGTAGAGCACCAGGTTGTGATCCTGGCTGTCGCGGGTTCGAGTCCCGTCAGCCACCCCGCAGGTGGGAGAGGTTTTCCTCTCCCACCTTCTGCGTTCCGGGAGAGAACGCAACGTCAACGCGACGCACGCCGCCTCGAAACGGCTCGGACGAGCGGCCCGCGTCCCTCCCGGGGTCGCCGAATCCTGGGTGCGACCACAGGCGACCACGGAATCGCCGAATCCCACCCCTCGGATCGGCAGTTATCCTCGATAGGCGAGCAACCACCGGCACCGAGGAGGGGTTCGTGCCCGGACAGGTCAGAGTGACGTCTGAAGACTTGCACGTCTCAGCAGCCACCGTCGACACACATGCTGACAATGTGCAGTCCAGGCACCTGCAGGCGGACGCCAGAATAGAGTCCGCACAGCCGGGTTTACCTGCGGGTTCAGCCGCAGCTCTAGGAGCCGCGGTGTCGAAGTGGCAGGCCGACACGTCGAAGCTGTTCGCACGGCTGATTGATCATGCGGACGGGCTGCGGACGGGCGCGGCGGCCTATCAGAACGTCGACCGCGATTCCGCCTCGAACGTTCGAGACGCGGCCAGCGAACTCGACCTTGGTCTTTAGACGTTGACAGTCTCGGTGGAAGACATTGACCGCTGGAACTCCGGCGATGTCCGCGAGGTCTTCCACGCCACGCGCAGCCGTGCCGAAGCCGCCTCCGAAGCTGCGAATGGCATCGCAGAACTACCGGCTTTCGGAACGTGGGGCGGTCAGGCCTCGGAGTCCGCGAAGGACGCGATCAACCAAACGCGGCGGGACCTCAATGCCCATGGCGAGGAGGCGCTAGCCGTCGCACAGGCCGCGAGCAAGGCCGCTGACGATGTCGACAAGGTCAAGTCGGACTTGGCCACCCTGCGGGCGGAAGCCGAACGCGCCGGCATGGCAATCGACCCGATCAGCAACACAATCGAGGCAGGGCCGGGGTCGGCGGGCGCACCGCCCATGGAAGTACTGCTCAAACAGATGGAGCTCCAGCCGAAGCTCGACGCGATCCTGACGGAAGCGGCCCAGGCAGACCAGGATCTGGCGCGGGCCATCGCCATGGCCACCGGCCAAACGCCGATACCTGATACCCCGCACACCAACGACCCGGCGATACAAGAGGCTCTAGGCAAGCCTCTACCGGCGGACCCTGAGCAATTCAATGAGTTGTGGGAGAAGCTGGACCAGGAAGAGAAGGACTGGCTCTACGAACGAGACCACAGCATCGGCAACCATCCCGGCATGCCGTTCGTCGACCGCAGCCACTACAACAAGCTGCATCTCACGGAACTACAACAAGCCAACCAGGCTGAGATCGAGCGTCTTGCAAAGGAACATCCCGGATGGATTGACGGTCGGTCAGACGTACCGAACCCGAGTCCGCCCGGTTTCAGGGACTTCCAGACGCAGTGGGACAACGCCCAGCGCCAGCGGCAGGGATACGAACAAGTGCAGAAGTCGCTTGAATCACCCGATGGTCTCCCCCGCTACCTCGGGTTCATTGACGACCAGGGGCACGCCGCTGTCTCGATCAACGATCCAGACACTGCCAAGCGGAATGGAACGTTCGTGCCCGGCACTGGGCAAGATCTCACCCGTCTCGAGTTCAGCACAGAAAAGTCCGAGGCGATGCTGCAAGCTACCTTGAATGCCGACCGGAACCTCCGTCCCGGAGATGTATCCATGACGACGTGGATGGGCTACGACCGGCCGATGAACGTCATCACCGATGCGCCGTCAACGGCCTACGCGCACAACGGAGCTCAGGCTCTCGACGATTTCCATGCCGGTATGCGGGCCTCGCATGACGACGTCGCTGCGGGCGGCGCATCGACCAACACGGTCATAGGCCACAGTTACGGCGCGACCCTCGTGGGCGCCGCGGGTCTCGACGGAAACCACCTGGATGCGAACAACGTTGTGTCCGTGGGCGGACCGGGCATGTTGGCCGACAACGCCGGTCAGCTCAACCTCCCCGACGGCGCCCAGGTGTACGCATCGCGCGCGGAGAACGACGTCATCGGAATCGCTACCTACGCCACGCTCGGACCAGACCCCATGGGCCGGAGCTTCGGCGCAGTCCCATTCGAAGCAGCAGCCGGGCCAACGAGCAACTTCGGGGTTGACGCCCACAGCAGTTACTGGAGCCCGGACAACCCAGCCCTGCTCAACATGGGTCGAATCATCGCCGGAAAGCCAGAGGGCGTCACACCACCGACGTTCACACCGTGACAGGAGCCGTTATGCGTCAGGCAATCATCCTTGCCGTCAGTACGGTCGCGATCACCGCGGCGTGCGGAGGTGCGGATTCCCTCGGGCCGGCAATACCCACAGGTGCCACGCAGATCCCAGGAGGACCGATGGAGCACGTACCGACGCCCACATCGCCCGTCGTTCCGGCCAGCCAGAGCGAGGCGCAAGACACGATCAACCGCTACTTGCTGCAAACGGTCAACGCGCTTCCGAGAGGGACGAGCCTTGATGGGACGCGCTACGCGATCGGTAACGGCACCTCATTCTGCGAGGACAACCCAACCGGTGACGACCCGCCCGTGAAGGTCACCGATTGGCGCGATATGGAGGTCCCACCGGGGACCGACTACGGCACGGTAATCGCCCAGACCGGCGACATCTGGAAAAGCTGGGGATGGCACGTACTGGAACGCGACGGATTCGACAAGCCCAACCGGTTCGGCTATGCGCCCGACGGCTACATCTTGCAGATTGGCGCGCGGCCAGACCCAAGCCAGCCGCCATCGCTTATCGCGTCATCACCGTGCTTCCCCAAGAGTCGCGAGGGGGAGGTGCAGAAAGTCCCGGTAATCAGCCAAACGACGGGTTAGCCGGTCAGACGCCGGCGTTCCCGGCCTTCCACTGCTCCCACGGGATATTCCAGTCACCCAGGCCATCGGTGCCCGGCAGGACCGAACCCACGGTGTTGATGACCTCGACGATGTCGCCGCGCTTGGTGTTGTCGTAGAACCACTTCGCGTTCGACGGGCTCACGTTGAGGCACCCGTGGCTGACATTGCTGTACCCCTGGCTGCCCACCGACCACGGCGCCGAATGGACGTAGATGCCGCTGTAGGACATCTGGGTGGCCCAGTCCACCTCGGTTCGGTAGCCGTTCGGCGAGTTCACCGGAACGCCGTAGGTCGAGGAGTCCATCACCAGGTGCGAATACCGGTCGCCGATGATGTAGGTGCCGTTGTTGGTCGGGGTGCTGTTCTTGCCCATCGAGATCGGCATGGTCTTGACCACCTCACCGTTGCGCCGGACGGTGAGCGTCTTGTTGGTGTCGTCGGCCGTGGCGACCACGGAGTCCCCGATGGTGAAGTGCGTCGACACGTTCTCCTGGCCGAAGAGCCCTTCGCCCAGGTCGACCCCGTAGGTGTTGACCTCGACGTCGACCTTGGTGCCGGGCTTCCAGTACTCGGCCGGGCGCCAACGGACCTCACGGTTGCTCAGCCAGTAGAAGGCGCCCTCGACCGGCGGATCGGTCTTCACCTTGATGGCCTGCTGGGCCGCCACCCGGTTGGTGATGTTCTCGTCGAAGCGGATCGCCACCGGTTGGCCGATACCGACGACCTCGCCGTCGTTGGGCAGCACGTAGGGCATCGTCAGGTTCTCCGGCGAATGCGTCTCGAACGTCATCTCGCGCGACGTCACGCCACCCAGACCCATCGACGATGCGCTCAGCGTGTAACGCTCGTTGTAGCCCAACGGGTCGGTGGTCTCCCACGTCAGACCGTCGGCGCTGAGCTTGCCCTGAACCTGCTCGCCGTCCTCGTCGACCATCGACACCGCGCCGAGCACACCGCCCTCGGCGCCCACCGTGACGGGCGAGTCGACGGCGACGCCCACGGCCCCGTCGGTGACCGACGAGGTGAGCTTGGGAACCAGCAGATCACTGAACGGGGTGCCCTTGTCAGAGATCACCTGCGGCGCTTCCGGAGTCGACTCAGTCGAACAGGAGCTCAGCCCGAGGACGACTGCAGGGATCACCAGCATGCCCGCCCACCAGGTCCGTTGACTGCGCGGACGGGTCGCTGAAAGGACCTGCCACATTGCTCGTTCTCCTCTTATCCACCGCATAACGGCTCGTACCGAAGTTGGAATCAGTCTACGGGCTGCGCCGACATGAACACCCGACTCGAACGCGGCGCAGACGGCGATTTCACGCAGCGCCGCGTGGCCTGTTATCGTCTCACACGCGCGCCGTTAGCTCAGTTGGTAGAGCAGCTGACTCTTAATCAGCGGGTCCGGGGTTCGAAACCCTGACGGCGCACCACCCGAAAACCCTGCTCAGGCGGGGTTTTCGTCGTTTTCGGGAAGCCCGCGTCCGATGGTCGTGACATCATTGCGCGAGGCCGTCCGTTCACCTTCCCGCCGTCCCGGGCCCGTCTGGTGTGCATGCGCTGATGCCACACTGTCGCCGACTTCGCCGCCGGCAGCCGGCGGCCACTCGGAAGGATGAGATGACCGACTTCGCCGCACCGGATACCGTCACCCGCAGCGGACGGGAGTCCGATCCACTGCGCCAGTCGATCTCCGATCACCTGCGGTACTCCATCGGCCGCCCGGCCGCAGCGCTCAAGCCCGAGCACTACTACCGGGCCCTGGCACTGGCCGTACGTGACCGGATGCAGGATAACCGGGCCGCGTCCACGCAGACGTCGCTGGATCTGGGTCGCAAGCTCACCTGCTACCTGTCGGCCGAGTTCCTCATGGGACCGCAACTGGGTAACAACCTGCTGAACCTGCAGATCGAGAGCGCCGCCCGCGAGGCGCTCGCCACGCTCGGCCAGGATCTCGACGAGGTCCTGGCCTGCGAAGAGGAACCGGGCCTGGGCAACGGCGGTCTCGGCCGGCTGGCGGCGTGCTATCTGGACTCACTGGCCACCCTCGAGCGGCCGGCGATCGGCTACGGGATCCGTTACGAGTTCGGCATTTTCGACCAGGACATCCGCGACGGCTGGCAGGTCGAGAGGACCGACAACTGGCTGGCGAACGGCAATCCCTGGGAGATCCCGAAGCCCGACGTGAACTACCGCGTCAACTGGGGCGGGCACACCGAGCACTACACCGACGAGGCCGGCGCCTACCGCGTGCGCTGGCTGCCGGACCGGGTCATCAAGGGCGTCGCCTACGACATGCCGATCCAGGGATACGGCGTGGACACCTGCAACGTGCTGACGCTGTGGAGCGCACGCGCCGTCGAGACGTTCGCCCTGGACGCGTTCAACACCGGTGACTACTACAAGGCCGTCGAAGAGGAGGTCACCTCCGAGACCGTCACGAAGATCCTCTACCCCAACGACGAGCCCGAGGCCGGCAAGCGACTGCGTCTCCTGCAGCAGTATTTCTTCGTGTCCTGCTCGCTGCAGCACATCGTCCACATCGTCGACGATCTGGCCGATCTGACCGTGGACGACCTACCGGAGCGGTTCGCCGTGCAGCTCAACGACACCCACCCCTCGATCGGTGTCGCCGAGCTGATGCGGATCCTGATCGACGAGCGGCACCTGGACTGGGAGGCGGCGTGGACGATCACCGTCGCGACGTTCGGCTACACCAACCACACGTTGCTTCCGGAGGCGCTCGAGACGTGGCCGCTCGCGATGTTCGGCGAATCGTTGCCGCGCCACCTGGAGATCATCTACGAGATCAACCGCAGATTCCTCGACGAGGTGAGCGCCCGGTTCCCCGGCGACGGCGACCGGCTGCGGCGGATGTCGCTCATCGGTGAGGAGGGCGGCAAGAGCGTACGAATGGCGCATCTGGCCACCGTGGGCAGCCATGCGGTCAACGGCGTCGCCGCACTGCACTCCGAACTGCTCAAAGGCAGTGTCCTCAAAGACTTCTACGAGTTGTGGCCGGAGCGGTTCACCAACGTCACCAACGGCGTCACCCCGCGCCGCTTCCTGGCGCTGGCCAATCCGGGGCTGCGGGATCTGCTCGACGACACCGTCGGTGCCGGCTGGCTGGCCGATCTGAACCGGCTGCGCAACCTCGAGGGCCACGCCGACGACCCGTCGTTCCAGTCCCGGTGGCGGGCGGTCAAGCGTGCCAACAAGGCGCGCCTCGCCGAGTACGTCGCGACGACGACGGGGGTGCAGCTCAACCCGGACTGGCTCTTCGACATCCAGGTCAAGCGGATCCACGAGTACAAGCGCCAGCATCTCAACGTGCTGCACATCATCGCGCTCTATCACCGGCTGAAGCAGAACCCCGGCCTCGACATCGCGCCGCGCGCCTTCATCTTCGGTGGCAAGGCCGCGCCCGGCTATTTCATGGCGAAGCGGATCGTGAAGCTGATCAACGCGGTAGCCGAGACCGTCAACAACGACCCGGCGGTCCACCGGAACCTCAAGGTGGCGTTCATCCCGAACTTCAATGTGCAGAACGCGCACCTGATCTACCCGGCGGCCGACCTGTCCGAGCAGATCTCGACCGCGGGTAAGGAAGCGTCGGGCACCGGCAACATGAAGTTCATGATCAACGGTGCGCTGACCATCGGCACCCTCGACGGGGCGAACGTCGAGATCCGCGAGGAGGCCGGCGCGGAGAACTTCTTCCTGTTCGGCCTCGAAGTCTCCGACGTCGAGCGGATCATGCGAGAGGGTTACCGTCCCGGGGCCTACCTCGAGGGCAACGACGAACTGCGCGCCGTACTGGGCCTCATCTCCGACGGCACGTTCTCCTACGGCGACACCGACGTCTTCCGCCCACTGGTGGACTCACTGGTCTACAGCGACCCGTTCCTGGTGCTCGCCGACTACGCGGCGTACGTCGAATGCCAGCAGCGGGTGAGCGAGGCGTGGCGCGACACCGCGGCATGGACCCGGATGTCCATTCTCAACTCCGCCCGCAGCGGCAAGTTCTCCTCCGATCGCGCGATCACCGAGTACTGCGATGACATCTGGCAGGTGGGACCCGTGACCGTCAAAGCGTGAACTCGGCAACGTCGGTGACGTTGCGGGCATCGATGTGGCCGGGACGCGTCGACCAGGTCGATTGGAGCGCGTGCACCGATCCTGATACCGTCAACGTTAGCTGTGTTCGCTGTGACACTGCGAATCGTGGATACAGGAGTTAGCTGATGGGCGCGCAGGACAGTTGGGCGGCAACCGGTCCGTCGGGCTCTCCGCACGGCGGTGAGGTTGCCGCGCAACATCTGTTGACAGTGCGCAGCTGCAGCCGGATCGGCCGGCGCGCCAACCCGCCCGGATTCTCGCTGGCCGGCTGGCTGCGGTCGGGTCGCCGCGCCTGAGCGGGTCCTACCCGCGCGACCGCCGGACCGCGATCACGACGACCACCAGCGCTGCGCCGGCCAACGAGGCCGCAACCGCGGGCTGGGTGACGAACTGGATCACCCGGGCTTTGACGTCGTCGGCCAGGCGGCGCGGATTGGCGCGCTCGGCCAGGGTGTCGACGGTCAGCGCCAGCTGATCGCGCGCCGCGTCGATGTCCTTCTTGATCGAATCGGGATCCCGGTCCGCCACGTCATGTCCTCCAAGTCCCGTACAGGGTCCTCAATCTCGTTCAAGCCTTCGCGAACTACCCTAGAGCAGCCGGTACCCCGGCCGAGAAGAAGGGATGACCCAGGCATGCCGCAGACCCCGCGCCTCGAGGTGGGCGACTCCGCGCCCGGCTTCAGCCTCCCCGACGCCGACGGCAACACCGTCAGCCTGTCGGACTTCCGCGGCCGCAAGGTGATCGTGTACTTCTATCCGGCCGCCTCCACGCCCGGCTGTACGAAACAGGCCTGCGACTTCCGCGACAACCTCGCCCAACTCGAGGGCGCCGGACTGGCCGTCGTCGGCATCTCCCCCGACAAACCGGCCAAGCTCGCGAAGTTCCGGGACGCCGAGGGGCTGACCTTCCCGCTGCTGTCCGACCCGGACAAGGAAGTCCTCACCGCGTGGGGGGCCTTCGGTGAGAAGACGATGTACGGCAAGACCGTGCAGGGTGTCATCCGCTCCACCTTCGTGGTCGACGAGGAAGGCAGGATCGCCGAGGCGCAGTACAACGTGCGTGCCACCGGTCACGTCGCCAAACTGCGCCGCGACCTATCGGTCTGAGCCCAGCTTCGCCAGCAGCAGCGCCTCCGCGGTCGCCGCACGCTCCAGCACACCCAGGTGCAGGCTCTCGTTGACGCTGTGGGCCTGCGTCCCGGGATCCTCGACGCCGGTCACCAGGATCGCCGCGGCCGGGAACGCCTCGGCGAACTCCGCGATGAACGGGATGGACCCGCCCATGCCCATGTCCACCGGCTCGGCCCCCCATGCCTGCTGGAATGCCGCGCGCGCGGCGTCGAAAACCGGCCCGCCCGCATCGATCGCGTAGGGCTGGCCGATGTCGCCGGGCGTGACGGTCAGCTGCGCGCCCCACGGCACGTGCGCTTCGAGGTGGCGGGTCAGCGCATCGAGATGCGCCCGGGCATCGCCGCCGGGCGCGACCCGCATGCTGATCTTCGCCCGTGCCCGCGGGATGAGCGTGTTGGACGACCGGTCGATCGGCGTGGTGTCGATGCCGATCACCGTGATCGCGGGCTTGGCCCACAAACGTTGCACCACAGAGCCGGAGCCGATCTCGGACACTCCGGGCAGCATGCCGGACTCATGCCGCACCCAGTCCGGCCCGCGGTCCACGTCTGCAACGCTGCCCTCGTGCAGGCCCGTCACGGCGACGTTGCCGTCGTCGTCGTGCAGGCTGGCCAGCAGCCGCACCAGCACGCTCAACGCGTCGGGCACGACCCCGCCCCACAGCCCGGAGTGCAGACCGTGGTCGAGTGTCGCCACTTCGACGACGCAGTCGGCGAGTCCCCGCAGGGACACGGTCAGCGCCGGCCGCTCGGTGCTCCAGTTGTCGGAGTCGGCGATAACGATGACATCGGCCGCGAGCAGATCCCTGTGCGCGGCCAGCAGTGCGCCCAGGGACGGGGAACCCGACTCCTCCTCGCCCTCGACGAACACGGTCACCCCGACCGGGGGTTGGCCGCCGTGCGCACGGAACGCCGCGAGATGGGTGGCGATGCCGGCCTTGTCGTCGGCGGTGCCGCGGCCGTAGAGGCGCCCGTCGCGTTCGGTCGGCTCGAACGGCGGAGACGACCACTGCACCCGCTCGCCTTCGGGCTGGACGTCGTGGTGCGCGTAGAGCAGGACCGTCGGCGCGCCGGGCGGCGCGGGGTGGCGGGCGATCACCGCCGGAGCGCCGCCTTCGGCGACGATGCGGACGTCGCCGAATCCGGCGGAGCGCAACAGATCCGCAACCGCCTGGGCGCTGCGGTTCACCTCGGGACGGCGCGCGGGATCGGCCCAGACCGATTCGATGCGGACCAGATCCTCCAGATCGGACCGGACCGAGGGCAGCACTTCGCGGACACGTGCGACGACATCGCTCATGCGGCCAGGTTAGTGCTCGCGGAGAAGTGGACGAGCGCTTACGGCTCCTCGATGATCGCGACCGCGGCGGCGGTGTCACCGTCGTGGGTGAGCGACACGTGGATGGTGGCGTCGCGCAGGTGTTCGGCGATATCGCCGCTCAATCGCACCTTCGGCCTACCCCACATGTCGGTGACGACCTCGATGTCGCGGTGGATGCCCTCCGGCAGCACCGGGCGCTTGGCGAACCGTGAGCCCGACCAGGCTTTGATCACCGCTTCCTTCGCCGCCCAGCGCGCCGCGAGGTGCCGCGCCGCCGACGAACTCTTGTCGGCGGCGTCGCGGCGCTCCCCCGGTGTGAACGTCTCAGCGAACACGGTGCCCGGCTGGTCGACCTGTTCGGCGAAGTCCGGAATGGAGACCAGGTCGATCCCCACCCCGACTATCGCCATGGGCGCAAACTACCGCACATACACGCCGTCTTCGCCGAGGCGTGCTGACGCGTCGAGCAGCATCGCCGCCTCCTGGCGCTTCTCCGACGATTCGTCGTCGAAGCGGCGCCCGGCCGGCCGCTCGTACATCGGCTTGCCGCCGGCGATCGCCGACACCAGCCTGCGCTGACCGGCCAGGGTGCGCTGATCGGCCCGGCGGACGTAGTCCTCGCGCTGCTCCGGGTCGAGCGTCGCGAGGAACGCCTGCGGATGCACCAGCGCGATGAGACCGGATACGTGGCCGAAGCCGAGACTGGTCACCAGACCGGCCTTGACCGGGAACTTCTCCCCCAGCCGCAGCGTCTCCCGCGGCCAGACGAAGTGCCCGGAGGTGGCCATCTCGTCGTCGACGCAGTCCAGACTGCGGTTCGGCGGGATGACACCGTCCCGCAGGACCTGGCACAGACCCATCATCTGGAAGACCGCGGCGCCGCCCTTGGCGTGCCCGGTCAGCGTCTTCTGGCTGACGATGAACAGCGGGTTGCCCGGCGAACGGCCCATCGAATCGGCCAGCCGCTCATGCAATTCCGTTTCGTTGGGGTCGTTGGCCAGCGTCGAGGTGTCGTGCTTGTAGATCACCGAGATGTCGTCGGCCCCCACACCCAGCTTCGCCAGGGAGCGCGCCAGCACCGAATCCTTCCCGCCGCGACCGGCGCCGAGTGCGCCGAGCCCCGGAGCCGGGATCGAGGTGTGCACGCCGTCGGCGAAGCTCTGTGCGTAACCCACCACGGCCAGCACCGGCAGACCCATCTTGACGGCGAGGTCGCCGCGGGCCAGCAGGATCGTGCCGCCGCCCTGCGCCTCGACGAAGCCGAGGCGGCGACGGTCGTTGGCACGGGAGAACTTCGAGTCGCTGATGCCCTTGGCGCGCATCATCTGCGTGTCCGCGGTCGCCGCCATGTCACCGAAGCCGATGATGGCCTCCAGTGTCAGGTCGTCGAATCCGCCGGCCACCACGAGTTCGGCCTTACCCAACCGGATCTTGTCCACGCCCTCCTCGACCGACACCGCCGCGGTGGCGCAGGCGCCGACCGGGTGGATCATCGCGCCGTAGCTGCCGATGTAGGACTGGACCACGTGCGCGGCAACGACGTTCGGCAGCACCTCCTGCAGGATGTCGTTCGGCTTGTTCCGACCGAGCAGGTTGCCGTGGTACATGGTCTGCATCGACGTCATGCCGCCCATACCGGTGCCCTGTGTGCTGGCGACCAGGCTGGGGTGCACCCAGCGCATCAGCTCGGTCGGGGTGAAGCCGGCCGACAGGAATGCATCCACCGTCGCGACGATGTTCCACAGCGCCACCCGATCGATCGAGTTCGCCATGTCGGGCGTGATGCCCCACACCGTCGGGTCGAAGCCGGTGGGGATCTGCGCGCCGACCGTGCGGGACAGCTTGGTCTTGCGCGGCACCCGGATCTCGGTGCCCGCCTTGCGGATCACCTGCCAGTCGCCGGAATCCGGCACCGGGCGCACGACGGTGTGCTCGGGGTCGTATTCGGCGAACTGGCGCGCCTCCTCCTCGGAAGACACCACGAACGTGAAGTCCTTGTCCAGGAACACACTCACCAGCAGCGGTGAGGCGTGGTCGGGATCGATCGCACCGTCGTCGACGAACTCGCGGATGCCGCAACGCTCGACGACCGTGTCGTGGTAGCGCTCGACCAGTTCCTCTTCGGGAACGAGGTCACCGCTTGCGGTGTCGTACCACCCCGGCTTGGGATCGTCCTCCCACTTGATCAGGCCGGTGGTCCACGCCAGCTCCAGCACGCCGGCCGCCGACAACTCGTTGTCGACCTCCATCTCGTAGCGCGTGCGTGAGGACCCGTAGGGTCCGAGCTCCGCGCCGCCGACGATGACCACCAGGTCGGCCGGGTCAACGTCCAGATCGGCCCACTCCGGCGCGGGCGCCGGCTTGTGACCGCGCGGCGGAGACGGAAGCGCGGCGATGGTGCCGGGCGTGGGACCGTCGACCCCCCCGTCCATCGCGCCGTCGGCTCCTCTGCCTGCCATGTCCTCACGCGCCTTCGCGGCCAACGCGGCCATGTCGAGTTCGACGTCACCGAGACCACCGGTCAGGTCAGCCTCGATCGGCGCCCGCGCCGCGGCCACCTTGGACTCGATATCGCACAGCGACAACAGCATCGAGGCCATCTCCGCGGTGGTGTACGTCTGCACACCGGCCTCTTCGACGGCGCCGACGATGGCGTCGTTGTGGCCCATCAAACCGGTGCCCTTGGTCCAGCCGATCAGCGCGTGCGCGAGCGAAACCCGCTGCGCCCAGGATGATTCGGCGCTCCAACGAGTCACCAGGGCGTCGAGCGCGGACTTTGCCTCGCCGTACGCGCCGTCACCGCCGAACATGCCGCGGTTGGGCGAGCCGGGCAGCACGACGTGCAGTCGGGAGGCGATGTCGCGCTCCGCACCGATCGCCGAGAGGCCGCCGATGAGCCGCTGAACGGCCCACAACAGAACCTTCATCTCCATCTCGGAGCGCGAACCCGCTTCAGACATGTCGCCCGCGACCCGCGGTGCGGCGAACGGGAACAGCAGCGTGGGCGTCTGGGCGTCCTTGAGGTGGATCGACTTGGGGCCGAGGCTCTCGACCTGTTCGGAGCCGACCCAGGACACCAGCGCATCGATGTCGGAGTAGGACGCCATGTTGGCCGGCACCACCCACAGCTTCGCGCCGAACCGGGCGTGGTCGCGATAGAGCTTCTTGTAGAACTCCAGCCGGGCGTCGTCGAGGCGCGAGGTGGTCGCGACGACGGTGGCACCGCCGTCGAGCAGTTGACCGACCACAGCCGCGGCGATCGAACCCTTGGACGCACCGGTGACCACGGCGACCTCGTCGCTGTAGCGCCCGCGGCCGGGGTTCTCCGCGCCCGCGGCGATCCGGCCGAACAGCGACGCATGCACGTTGCGGCCGGCCGCGAGCGCCTTGCCCTGCCACCAGCTCGCCTGCGTGGCGACCGCATGGCCCGCACCTTCGAAACGCTCGGAGAGGTGCTGCCAATCGGCGTCGACATCGCCCTCGTCGGCGAGCCAGATCTTCACGAGATCCTCGCGGGCACTGGCCCAGCGGTCGTCGAACACGACCGCCTTCTTCGCGTCGAACGCGGGCGCCACCAGACGCGGCCAATCCGAACCCAGTTCGGTGGTGACCAGATCGATCAAATCGGCGTCGGTCGCGGATTCCGTTGCGCTCACGGGGTTGTCGAGGCCGAGCTGACCCAGCACCAGGCGCGCGGCCGAGGCCAGCACACCGTCGGCACCGGTGACCTTCTCGGCGAACTCGGTCAGCGCGGCCGAGTCGACCACACCGCCCGCGGCTCCACCGGTCGACGGCAGCGACACCGGCACACCCCTGCGGGCGCCGACCGCCGCGACCGCGGCGTCGATCACCTTGTCGACCGCGGCCACGTCGGCCAGCGCACCCTCGTGCAGACCGCCCAGGCCGCCGCCGCGGACACTGCTGCCCTCACGGGTGCCCAGCGCCACCTCGGCGGTGACGTGCTTGGCCCAGCCGGGGCCGAGCTCCCACGTCTTGGTGACACGCTCGGCGATGTAGGCCGGACGCTTGCCGGACGGACCGAACACGGTGCGCAGCTGATCGTTGATCGCGTCGGTCAGCACCGGCCCGAACGGCTTGTAGGTGCGGGCCAGCTTGGTGACCTGTCCCTTGAGCGCGCCCAGGTCCGCTTCGGCCGCGCCGTCGATGGCGCCGAGATTGAGCTCGGAACCGAGGTCGACGAGCAGCTGGTTGCGCCGCGACGAGGCACCGTCGGTGATCGTCTCGATGGAGTCGAGCGGCTCGATCTGGTCGAGCCGCATCTTCGCCGACAGCGCGATCAGCGCGACGGTCGCGTCCGCGGCGTCGAACACCAGGTCATCGGGGCGGGGTCCGCCCGACGGCGCGGCAGGCGCGGCGGCCGGCACGGGCGGGGCCGACTCGGCGGCGGGCGCGGCAGATGCCTCGGCCTCCGGCTCGACGGCGGCGTCCTCGATGGGATCCTCGTCGGTCGCGAACAGCACCGCGGCGTCGCGCTCGCTGTTGAGCACCTCGACCGTGCTGTGCGAGTACTCCGGCAGCTTGAGCGTGTTGGTCGCCAGGCCGGCCACCGTCGGCGCCGACTTCACGCCGATCTCGACGAACCGCTCGACGCCGAGACCGCCTGCGGCCTCCTCGATGAACAGCAGGTCCTGCGTCTCGATCCAGCGCACCGGGCTGGCGAACTGCCAGGCCAGCAGCTCGATGACAACCTTGCGGCACAGCTCACGCGGCCGCTCGCTGCGCCAGGTGTCGTAGTCGGCGAGGATCTCGTCGAGCGGTTCGGCCGGCACCAGATCGCGGATCTCCTGGATGAAGTCGCGGTCGAGGGTGAACGGCCGCGGCACCAGGTTCGGGATGTACTTGCCGATCAGCAGCTCCGGATCGGCGTCGCGCGGCATGACCCGCTCCAGCGAACGGCGGAAGTCGGCGACACCGACCCGCAGCACCGAGGAGTGGAACGGCACGTCGATACCGGGCACCAGGATGAACGAGCGCTTACCGCCGCTGAGTTCGCGGCGCCGTTCGATCTCCTCCTCGAGCGCCTCGAGGCCGCGGACGGTCCCGGCGATGGCGTACTGCGAGCCCCGCAGGTTGAAGTTCACGATCTCCAGGAATTCACCGGTGCGCTCGGAGATCTCGGCGACGAAGTCCTTGACGTCGGCGTCGTCGAGGTCGATCTGGCTGGGCCGGATCGCGGCCAGCCGGTAGTTGGAGCGGCCCAGCTCGTCGCGCGGCACGATGTCGTGCATCTTGCTTCCGCGGTGGAAGACCACCTCCAGCAGCGCCTCGAGCTCGTAGACACCCGACACACATGCCAGGGCGGTGTACTCGCCGACGGAGTGACCGCAGGCGATGGCACCTTCGACGAACGCCCCCTGCTCACGCATCTCCGCGACCTGCGCCGCCGCGACGGTGGCCATGGCGACCTGGGTGAACTGCGTCAGGTACAGCACCCCCTCGGGATGCTGGTAGTGCACGCCGGAGGCGATGAGGCTGGTCGGGTTGTCGCGCACCACGTGCAGCACCGAGAAACCGAGCGTCTCACGGGTGAACTTGTCGGCCGAGTCCCACACCTTGCGGGCGGCCTTGCTGCGCGACCGCACCTCCATGCCCATGCCCTTGTGCTGGATGCCCTGGCCGGGGAAGGCGTAGACGGTCTTGGGCGCCGCGAGTCGCGCGGTTGCCGACATCACCAGGTCCGTGCCGACCTTCGCGGTCACCTCGAGCACCTCGGCGCCGAGGTCGACGCCGACGCGGTCGACCCGGAAGTCGATCTCGTCACCGGGCAGCACCATCCCCAGGAAGCGGGCGGTCCAGCCGATGAGGCGGGCCGGCGGGACGGCTTTGCCGTCGGTCGCGGTGGCGACGTGCTGGGCCGCGGCCGAGAGCCACATCCCGTGCACGATCGGCGATTCCAGGCCTGCCAGCAGTGCGGCGGCCCGATCGGTGTGGATCGGATTGTGGTCACCGGAGACCACCGCGAACGGCCGCATGTCGACCGGCGCACCGATCGTGACGTCGCGACGGCGACGGCGCGGGGTGTCGGTGGCGTTCGCCGAGATGGCGCCGCCGGCCCGCACGGGATCGGTCAGCTCTGCCGCACCGTTGCGGCCCCGGATGGCGAACCGCTCCTGAAGGGTGGCCAGGACGCTGCCGTCGGGTCCGGTCACGGTGACCGACACCGGCACGACGCGGCCGACCTCGGTGTCGGTGGCCGTCGCCGCGGTCGCGGTGACGGTCAGTTCGGCCGGCTCGGCCGGCAGCGCCGCGAGCAGGTGTGCGGCGTGGTCGAGGTGCACCAGGCTGAGCAGGCCCTCGACGACGGGGAACCCGGCGTCGGTGGCCGCGGAGCCGATCGCGGCGAACACGGCCGGCCAGCAGCGGCCGACGAGCGCATCGGGCACCACGGTGAGCGTCGGTGCGAGCGGAGCGCCGAAGGTGGCGGTGACGCCGGTGTGATCGGCGACCAGTTCCGGGTCCCACGCCACGGTGGCGGTCGCGGTGCCGCGGTCCACCGGCGGCAGCGCGTCGGGGCCGTCGACACCGGCGGCGATGGCGAGCACGGCGCGCATAGCGGCAGCCGCGTCGTCGGTGGTCACCAACGGCGCACCGCCGCTGCGGATCACGTCGGTCAGGGTGAAGCGGATCTCGATCCAGGTACCTGACAGCGGAACGCTGAGCACCACGTGCGAGTCGTCGACCACGGCGAGCCGCGCTCCGGTCGAGGCATGGGTTGCGGTGCGGTTCTCGTCGCGCACCTGCCAGTCCTTGGCCGCCGCGATGCGGTGGACGGGGTTGACCGCGGTGCGGCCGGCCCACAGCACGTCGGGTGCATCGAGCAGCACGGCCAGCGGTCCGGTCACGTCGGCGCGGCCCTGCCGGCGGCTGACCACCGGCTGCGGTGTTCCGTCCGCGGCGAGCACCTCGTCGATCGCGGCCTGCTCGAAGCGGTCGAGCAGCTCACCGACCGGCTCATCGACCCGCGTGATGCCGGCAACGGCCTGGGTGCCGGGGATGACGCACACCTGGTCGGCGCCGTAGCGGGCATCGTGGGCCTGCCACAGCGAGTCCGAGCGCCACCAACGCCGCACGTCCTTGTCGATGACGGGGACGAAGTTGACCGGCTTGCCGAGCGTCTTGCACAGCTGGACGAAGAACGGCACATCGGCCGGGTGCAGCTGCACGGTCTCGGCGTCGGGGTAGCGGCTCAGCAACTCCGTGAGCGCCGCCTCGGGATCCTCGAGCAGATCTTCCGACGCGAACAGCGTGTCGATCGGGCCGTGGTCCTGCGGATGCAGGCGGGCCTCGGTGCGCTGCAGCATCTGCTCGAATCGGTCGCGCCAGGTGATGTCGAGCCACGGCGAACCGGCTTTGCTGGTGTCGGCGGTGCTGCTGCCGTCGCCGATCGAAAGCTCGACGTAGCGGCGCAGCCACTGCAGATAGGTCATATCCGCCACATCGCCGAAATACGGCTTGGCCGTCGCGGCCATCGCGGCGATGATCTCGTCGCGTCGCTCGGCCACCGCGTCGGCGTCCCCGGCGACATCGTCGAGCAGGCGCCCGCAGCGTGAGGCGGCGTTGTCGATCTCGTGGATGTCGGCGCCGAGCTGGCTGCGCCCGGAGGCCATACCGCCCTGCGCCTTACCTGCGCCGACCCAGTGCTCGGTGCCCTTGGTGTCCACCAGCAGTTGCTTGACCTGCGGCGAGGTGGTGGCCTCGAGGGTGGCCATGGCCGCGGTGCCGACGAGGATGCCGTCGACGGGCATGGCCGGGAAACCGTAGACCTGCGACCAGCGACCGGATAGGTATTCGGCCGCACGTTCCGGTGTGCCGATGCCGCCGCCGACGCAGATGGTGATGTTCGACCGCGACCGCAACTCGGAGTACGTCGCGAGCAACAGGTCGTCGAGGTCCTCCCACGAGTGGTGACCGCCGGCGCGACCGCCTTCGATGTGGACGATGACCGGTTTGGCCGACACTTCGGCGGCGATGCGAATGACCGAGCGGATCTGCTCGACGGTTCCCGGCTTGAAGACCACGTGGCTGATGCCCAGGGTGTTGAGCTCGTCGATCAGGTCGACGGCCTCTTCGAGGTCCGGGATGCCCGCGGTGACGACGACACCGTCGATCGGCGCGCCGGCCTGACGGGCCTTCTGCACCAGGCGCTTGCCGCCGAGCTGCAGCTTCCACAGGTAGGGGTCGAGGAACAGCGAGTTGAACTGGATCGCGCGGCCGGGCTCCAGCAGGCCGGTCAGCTCGTCGATGCGATCGTTGAAGATCTGCTCGGTGACCTGACCGCCGCCGGCCAGCTCGGCCCAGTGGCCGGCGTTCGCGGCTGCGGCGACGATCTTGGCGTCGACAGTGGTCGGCGTCATGCCGGCCAGCAGGATCGGCGACCGTCCGGTCAGCCGGGTGAACTTCGTCGACAGTTTGACCGAGCCGTCGGGCAGGCGCACGGCGGTCGGCGCGTAGCTCGACCAGGGGCGGGCGACTTCGGGGACGGCGCCGACGGTGAACAGGTTGCGCTGTCCGCCGCGGGTGGCGGCGGGCACGATGCCCACGCCGAGACCACGGATGACGGGTGCGGTGAGGCGGGTGAGGATGTCGCCCGGGCCCAGGTCCAGGATCCAGCGGGCGCCGGCGTCATGCAGAGCGGTGACTTCCTCGACCCAGTCGACCTGGCTGACCAGGATGGCCTCGGTCATCTGGCGGGCGAGCGCAACGTCGATGCCGACTGCCTCGGCCCACCGGCCGACGATGTCGATGCCGTCCGACAACCGTGGGGTGTGGAATCCGACCTCGACGGCGACCGGCTCGAACACCGGCGCGAAGACCGCGCCGCCGCGGATCTTGTTCTTGCGCTCGGCCTCTTCCTTCTCTGCGATCTGGCTGCAGTACAGCTCGAAGCGCGACAGCTGCTCGGGGGTGCCGGTGATGACGACGGAGCGGCGGCCGTTGCGGATCGACAGCACCGGCGGCAGCACGGTGCGTACGTCGGTGGAGAACTCCTCGAGCAGCTCGTAGATGCGCTCCGGGTCGGCGTTGGTGACCGAGACCATCGGCGGCCGGTCGCCGAGCACGGTGATGCCGCGGCGGCGGGCGACCAGGGTGCCCGCAGCGCCGATGAGCTGGGCCAGCGCCAGCAGCTCGACGTCCCTGGCGCCACCGGCGCGCAGCGCCTCGACGGCCAGCACGCCCTGGGAGTGTCCGGCGACCGCGACGGGCGGGCTCTCGAAGAGGTCCATGCCCTGACGCGCGAGCGCGCGGACGGCGGCGATCTGGGTGAGCAGCACACCGGGCACCGACACGGCGGCCGACGTCAGCTGCTTGGCCGACGGCGTGCTCTCCTCGGCGGCGAGGGCGCGCACCCACTGCAACGGCTCGAAGCCGATGGGGCGGACCACGACCAGTTCCCGGGCGACGGGCTCGAGCAGCAGCTTCGCCTCACCGGCGAGTGTGGCCAGTTCGGACTCGATGCCGGTGGAGGACACCAGCTCCTCGAGCGTCTCCAGCCACGCACTGCCCTGGCCGCCGAAGGCGACCGCGTACGGCTCGCCGGCGGACAGGCGATCCACAAGTGCGTGGGTGGACGTGGTGCCGGACTCCCCGTCGCGGCCGGTGGACACCCTGTCGTGCTCGTAGATCGTCACGTCTTTCCCATCTCCTCGCTGCTGCTTCACATCGCTCGTCGAATGTGTGTTGTCGTCTGTGTGTGGTCGTCGTCTCCGTGGGCGGCCCGAGCTCCCCTGCTGCGGGCCGACGGCGATTCGGCGTCGAATCCGGCCGGTCGTGATGCGCCCCGCGATGTCCGCTGTGGCGCACCGCCCAGCCCTAGTAAGAGTGTCATAAGAAGAAGGGGGGAAATCGGGCCTGAAATGGTTACTGACGAGTTCTACGCTCGGGTAACCATCCGTTGGGTAACACGTCGTTCAATCGGCGGATACGACCTGCGGGACAAACGTCCTGCATGCGGGTGGTTACGGTCGAGTAGCCCCAACGCCGCTGATCACGGCAGCATCGTTACCAAATCGTTACCTGTGATTTCGGTGGCGCGAAGCGCGAGGTCAGCGTGCCTGTCGGGTCGACAACGGCGCGCTGACTGTCTACCCGGGACGGGGAATTCCGAGCGGAAGTTTGCTGGGACTACTTACTGATCGGTAAGGTTTTCAATCCCATGCGCCGTATTGCGGTTTGAGGATGTGGTTGATGTCCACACCGAGACCCGCAACCTTCCGCTTGTCGATCTCGACCTGGTGCAGGTGTGCCGCCGGATGGGCGACGCGGCCGGGCGAACCCCAGTTGTGCTGCCAGTAGTACGAGCCGATGCCGTCCTGCAATGCCCACTCGATCGTCTTGGAGTTGGCGTAGACACCGACCCGTTGACGCCCCAGGACTGCCTCCCATCCCTTCAGGAAGGGCACCACCTGCTGCTTGTACTGCTCGAAGCTGGGATCGTCGTCGATCGAGGCGTAGATGGGCGCACCGTAGGATCCACCGGCAGCCACATGCAGCTCCCAGCCCCTCTTGGCGTGGGCGACACCGGCGGCCTCCCCGCCCAGCCAGTCCGCCGTCGACGCCTTGCCGAACTGGTAGCACGAGACGATCTTCATTCCGCCCTGGTACAGGTCGCGGGCCTCGGCCAACTGGATCGGCTTGCCGAGCATCCACTGACCACCCGGCCTGCGATCCGACACGTACCGGATCGCCCCCAGTGCCCCCGCAGCGCGAATGTCGGACGCCTTCAGCACGCCGGCGGCGTAGTCGAGGAGCACGCCCATCGGCGCGGCCGTGGCATGGGGGGCCACCGCCGCCGCGAGCGACTGCAGGCCCGCACCGATACCGAGGACGGCCGGCGCTGCGGCTGCGTATTTCAGCACGTCACGGCGCGACATCGACACGCCTGCCAGCGTACGACGGAAGCATCAGTTCTCACATCAACGCCACTGGTCACATCTGTATCAACTTTCCCGCCGTCCAGGTTCCCGAGGAAGCGGTGGTGTACCTACCCTGGCTGGGTGGCCGGGGGGAAACGGACGACGGCCGCGCCACGGGTTGCGGCGGCGATGTGCGCGTGCACGATCCTCGCGGCGTGCACCGGGTCCGAGGACGCCGGCGGTCGCCGACCGGAGCCGCCACCGCTGGAACCGCTCGGCACGCTCGGCGCAGGCGAGGGACGGCTCGACCTGGTGGCCTGGGCGGGCTATGTGGAGGACGGCACAACCGACCCGCAGGTGGACTGGGTGACGCCCTTCGAGCAGGAGACCGGCTGCCAGGTCACCGTGACGGTCGGCGACACCTCCGACGAGATGGTCGAGCTGATGAAGTCCGGCCGCTACGACGGGGTGTCGGCCTCCGGCGACGCCAGCCTGCGACTGATCTACGGCGGCGACGTCGCGCCGGTCAATACCGCGCTGGTACCGCACTACGAGACGATCTCGCCGTTCCTGAAGGACCAGCCCTGGAACTCGGTCAACGGTCAGATGTACGGCATACCGCACGGCTGGGGCGCCAACCTGCTGATGTACAACGTCGACGTCGTCCGGGACGCCCCCAACTCCTGGGCGACCGTCTTCGACGATGCGGAGCGCTACCGAGGCCGGGTGACGGCATACGACTCACCGATCTACATCGCCGACGCCGCGCTCTACCTGTCCAAGACGCGACCCGAACTCGGCATCTCCGACCCCTACTCGTTGACGACCCGCCAGCTCGACGCCGCCACTGCGCTGCTCGAGGAACAGCGCCTGTCGATCGGTGAGTACTGGTCGGACTACACCGCCGAGGTGCGGTCCTTCGAATCCGGCGCCTCCGTCATCGGGACATCCTGGCAGGTCATCGCCAACGTCATCGGCACCAACAACCGCGTGCAGGTCAACACCGTCCTGCCCAAGGAGGGCGCCACCGGGTGGTCGGACACCTGGATGGTCGCCGCGCACGCCGCGCACCCCAACTGCATGTACCGATGGCTGAACTGGATCTCCTCCCCACAGATCAACGCACAGGTCGCCGAGTACTTCGGCGAGGCGCCCGCCCAGGCCGACGCCTGCGCCTTCACCGCCGATCCCGAGTTCTGCGACATCTACCACGCCACCGACGCGGAGTTCGCCGCCCGCATCCGGTACTGGACCACACCGCAGCCCCGATGCGTCGACGGCAGCGGAGGCGATTGCACCGGATACGACGAGTGGGTCGACCGCTGGCAGCGCATCACCGGCTGACCGCCGAAGGGTGAGTGAACTCACCCGCGCGAGATTGGTTTGGTCGCCTATACATGGGACACCATGGAGGGGCATCCCATCAACCGGCGGAGGGTCTTCGAGTGCGCCCCTGGATCGTGTGGGCCACCGGATTACTGGCCTACATCGTGGCGGTGTTGGACCGCACGACGCTCGGCGTGTCCGGTCTCGACGCGGCCAGCGCTTCTCGGCCACCCCGAGCGTTTTGGCGACCTTCGTCGTACTCCAAGTCGTGGTCTACGCCGCTGCGCAGGTGCCGGCCGGAATCCTGCTCGATCGCTTCGGATCCAAGGCACTGATCGTCGCCGGCGCCGCCCTGATGGCGACCGGTCAGCTGACTCTGGCGGTGAGCGAATCGCTGCCTGCGGCCATCGCGGCCAGAGCGGTCCTCGGGCTCGGCGACGCGCTGACGTTCATCTCGGTGCTGCGGCTGGTTCCGCACTGGTTCACGCCGAAGCGGGTCCCCCTCGTCACGCAGCTGACCGGCATCTGTGGCCAGCTCGGCCAGGTGCTGTCCGCCGTGCCGTTCCTCGCGATACTCGGCGTGGCCGGGTGGACGACGGCCTACACGTCGGTGGCCGCCGTCGGCCTGGTCTCACTCGTATTGACGCTGATTCTGGTCAGGGACACCCCGTCCGGCCGGCACGCCCCGGAGTCGACAGGCACCGTCGGCGCCACGCTGCGCAGCGTCAAGACAGTCTGGCTGCGTCCGGGAACCCGGCTGGGGTTCTTCACACACATGGGGACGCAGTTCTCGGTGACGGTCTTCGCGCTGATGTGGGGAGTGCCCTATCTGACCGTCGCGCAGGGGTTGTCGCCGTCGGTGGCCGGCACCCTGCTGTCGGTGTCGGTGGTGTCGGCGATCGCCGCGGGAATCGTGATCGGCGTCCTCACCGGCAGGCATCCACACCGCCGGTCGTGGCTTGTGCTCGGCATCATCGGCTCGAACGCACTGGTGTGGACCGTGGTGCTGGCTCTGCCCGGGCCCGCACCACTGTGGTTGTTGGTGATGCTCGTCGTCGTCATCTCGGTCGGCGGTCCCGGCTCGATGGTCGGTTTCGACTTCGCGCGCACCTTCAATCCCAGCGCGACGCTGGGCACCGCACAGGGCATGGTGAACATGGGCGGCTTCCTCGCCTCACTGCTCGTCATGCAGGCGATGGGCCAGATCCTGGAGTCGACCGGCGGCTACTCGTTCGACTCGTTCCGATGGGCGTGGACAGTGCAGTACGCGGTCTGGACGCTGGCCACCATCGGCATCCTCATCACCCGCTGGAAAACCCGCCGGGAGATGCGCCGCGAGAACGACCGCATGGTGCTCGAAACCTTCGCGGATCGGCCTGCCCAGCACGGGGTGCGCTAACGGTTCCGGGCGGATTCTCGCCGGTTCGCCTTCTTGATCGCCGACACCAGTTCGTCCTTGGACATGCTCGAACGACCGGAGATGTCCAGGCGGCGAGCGACTTCGACCAGATGCTTCTTCGATGCGTTGGCGTTGACGCCTTCGGCGGTGTCACCCTTGGCATTCGGCCCGCCGCTCTTCGCACGCGTGTCCGACGGACCCTTCTTACCCTTGCGCTCCCAGTGGTCGCCCACCTTCTCGTAGCTGTGCTTGAGCGCGCTGTACGCGACGCGGTGGGCCCGTTCGCCCTCGCCGTACTCCTCGGCCGCGGAATCATGGGCTTTGGCAAAGGTGCGCTGCGCCTTGGCCTCGGACTTCTTCAGCGTGCTCGGCAGCTCGTCCTTCTTGGCCTTGCCGCTCTTCGCCGTCTTCGGCATCGTGGACTCCTGTCCTCGAAATCGATCAGCTCTGTACGTCGTTGGCTACCCGGACCCCTCGGTGAGCAAACCGTCGGGCGTTCCACTCGCCGGCCAGCACCATCACCACCGGCGCCGCCGCGGTGATCAACAGGCTCCACGTCATCGATACGCCCACGGCGGCCACCGTCGGCGAGATCGCGAGCACCACGACCGTGAGCGCCGCCGACACCAGCGCGAGGCGGGCACCCGGCGCACCGAGCAGCGCCTGCACCGCGGCCACCAGCACGACGAACAGGCCGACCGGAACCGCGACCGAGGCCACGGTGCCCGCAGCGCCCAGCTTTGAATGATGTTCGATGAAGTAGGCCGCCGCATGAAGCCCTGCGCCGGTCGCCACGATGGCACCGAAGACCGCGATGTGCAGATATCCGAATGAGAAGGACCGATCGCGCCGCGGATGCAGCAACTCGCCGAACGGCACGGCGAAGTAGACCCACCACATCCCGAAGGTGAGAGCCGTACCGGCGATCACGACCATCACCGCGTCGGTCGACCAGCCCTGGGCGCCCACAGCGGCGGTCAGCGACGCCACAGTGCCGACCACCCCCTCACCGAGCGCGATGATCGCCAACAGGCCGTATCGCTCGGCGATGTGGTGGGCATGCCACGGCGTCCCACCCATGCGCCGTTCGGCCAGGAACGGACCCGTCATCTCGACGACCACGAGCACAGCGGCGATGACCAGGCTCACCACGACCGACGTGTCGACGAAGATCGACGCGATCCAGCCGACCTGCGCGACCGCGACGGCGGCGGCGTAGGTTCGGCACGCCGCGCGTCGCTGCGGATCTTGCGTCGCCGCGCGCAACCACTGACCGATCAGCGCGACGCGCATGACCACGTATCCCGTGACGACCAGCCGGTTGTCGAGGTGGTCGCCGCGATCGACCGAGGCGAACATTTGCGGAATGCCGAGTGCGAGGACGATGACACCGACCATCTGCACCATCGTCGTGAGCCGATAAACCCAGTCGTCGGTGTCGTAGGCGGAGGCGAACCAACTGAAGTTGATCCACGCCCAGCTGATCGCGAACGTCGCGAAGGCGAAGGCGGCCAGCCCGCCGGCGATGTGCACCTCGGCCAGCATGTGGGCGAACTGCGAGGCGGCGACGCCGAAGGCGATGACGAAGGTCAGGTCGAACAGCAGTTCCAGCGGCGTCGCCACGCGGTGCGGTTCATGCGGGTCGCGGCCCTGCATCCGGCGCAGCGGACGCGCCGTGGTCATCGTCTCGGTCCTCGGAACACCGTCACATGAAACCAGCCGACCTTCTCGGCTGGGCGCAGGGCGTGGCTAGACCGGATCGAAGGACGAGATCAGCCACTTCCCGTCGACCTTGGTCAGACCGACCTTGATGCTGCTGGAGGCGAACGCGCCGTCCGGGTTCTCCTGGCTGGTGGTGGCCTGGTTGATGAACAGCAGCGCGACCGCGGAATCGGGATGCATCTCCGACATCGCCGCCTGAGCCACGGTGGCCTCAGTCTTCACGGACTTCTGTCGGGCCGCCGGGGCGACCACCTTCTCGGTGAAGTCGGTGTAGTAGCTGAGGAAGTCCCCGGTGAGACGGGACTTGGCGGTGGCGAAGTCGTCGTCGAGGGTCTCGGGCGCATACGACAGCAGCGCAATCGTGCCGTCCTTGGCCGCATCGAGCGCCACCTGCGACGCCGCGGCGTCAGTCGCCTGGTCGACCTGGTACTGGAAGAAGTACAGATATCCCGCGGTGGACGCCGCGGCGAGCACGACGACGACCGCCGCGACGGGGGCGATCCACTTCTTCGCCCTGCGCTCCGGACGGGTCGCGGGTTCGGACTGCTCGGACGGCTCGGCTGCCGCGTCGGTGTCCTCGACGTCGGTGTCCTCGAGCTCGGTGTCCTCGACGTCGGTGTCCTCGAGCTCGGTGTCCTCGACGTCTGCCTTCGTGCTGTCGTCACTCGTCACGGCGCGAACTCCACATTCGACAGTTTGATTCGGTCGCCGTCACGGACCACGTTCACGATGAGCCGCCAGGTGCGCGGATCCTGTTCGGCTCCGGTCTCATTCGTGATGCGGGAGGTGGCCGCGACCAGCACCACCGCGGAGTCGTCGGTCATCGACTGCACAGCCGTGGCGTTGACGTTGGCTTCGGTGATCACCTTCGACCGCTCCGCGACCGTGGTGAAGTCCTGGGCGCTGGCCTCGAAGTCCTCCCGAAACTTCCCGGCGGCGTTGTCGATGATGCGCTGCACGTCGTCTTTGGCGGTGTTGAAGTTCAACGACATGAGCGTGACGACACCCTGTCGAGCGGCCGCCGCATACTCGCTGGCGCGCTGCTGCCGGGCCTGGGCGTCGCGGTGATGGATGAACATCAGCACGCTCACCACCACCAGTGCGATGGTGAGCACTGCGGCGGCGCCGAAACCCATTGCCTTCCACGGCACCCGGCGACGCGACCGGCGAGGGGGTACGACAGCCGCGACGGGCTGCGCCTCCGATTCCTCGGCATCCTCGGCCTCGTCCGCATCGACGACCTCGGTCGCTACCGGGGGTTCGGCTACCGCCGGGGCGTCGGTCACACCGGCAGCTACGGCCGTCGCCGAGGCTGATTTGTCGGCGGCTGCCGCCTGCGCCTCGCGACGCAACCGGATCGCCCGGGCTCGAGCGCGGGCGGCGGACGCGATGGCTTCCGCCTCGGCGGCTTCGGCCTCCGCCTCCTCGGCGCGGGCCAGCACGTCATCGATGTCGGCGATATCGGACTCCGCGGCCGGGGCGTCGGCCCCGTCGCCGTCAAGAACCGATGAGGCCCGCTTGCGGAAAGGCATGCGACCTCCTTGTCGGGTGAATACGGTCGAGAATGAGAATGCCATTACCTTTTCAGGGTATCGCCGCGACGATACCTCATGTCCAGATCGATCGAATACAGCCGTTTTCCTGCGGAAATGTCATTTCCGCGCTGTGCGGCCGCTCAGCGCAACTGATCCTTCATCACCTTCCCGGTGGCGTTGAGCGGAAGCGAGTCGCGGAACTCGACGTAACGCGGGACTTTGAACCCGGCCATCTTCTCACGGGCCCAGCCGATCAGGTCCTCGGCGGCGATACCGTCCGCCGGGTTCTGCCGCACCACGAACGCCTTACCCACCTGCCCCAGGCGTTCGTCGTCCACACCGATCACCGCAACCTGGGCGACAGCCGGATGTTCGAGGAGGAAACCTTCGATCTCGGCCGGGTAGGCGTTGAACCCGCCGACGATGAACATGTCCTTCTTGCGGCCCACGATGCGCAGCCGTCCGGCGTCGTCGAGCGTGCCGAGATCACCGGTGTGCAACCAGCCGTCGGGGTCGATGGCCTCCGCCGTGGCGGCCGGATCGTCGAGATAACCCTGCATGACGGTGTATCCGCGCACGAGCACCTCGCCGTCATCGGCGATGCGGACTTCGACGCCGTCGCATGCGGTGCCCACCGTGGTGGCGATGTCGGTGAACGAATCACCGGGACGCGACAGCGTGGCCGTCCCCGCCTCGGTCAGCCCGTAACCGGTCGCCAGGGTCTGGAACGGCAGCTCCTCGAGGACCCGCCGGACCAGTTCGACGGGAATGTCGGCCGCCCCGGTGACACCGGCGCGCAGTGTCGCCAGCCTCGACTTGTCCTGGACCGCCAGCAGCGAGTGATACAGCGTGGGCGGGCCGGGCAGCATCGTGATGCGTTCGGACGCGATCAGTTCCACGACGCGGTCCACGTCGAACACCGGAACCGGCAGCATCGTCGCCCCGCGGATAAACGACGCGATCAGTCCGGCCTTGTACCCGAAGGTGTGGAAATACGGATTGACCATCAGATAGCGGTCACCCGGCCGCAGATCGGCGAGGTTGCACCACTCCTCGTAGAGCCGAAGGTTCTGCCGATGGTTCATCATCACGCCCTTGGGGCGCCCGGTCGTCCCGGAGGTGAAGATGATGTCGGAGATGTCCGATCCGTCGACAGTCCGGCTGAACGGCTTACCACTGTCGAGGAAGTCCGATTTCACGTCGATCACCGGCGGAAGCCGGCGGGACCCACAAGAAGGCAGTGTGTACTCCTGGCCGAGGAAGCCCTTCTGCACCAGCACGGCCTTGGCGCCGCTGCGCCGGATGACGTCGGTCGCCTCGTCGGCCTTGAAGCGGGTGTTCACCGGGACGAGCACACCGCCGGCGGTCAGCAGGCCGAACGCCGCGATCATCCACTCGGCGGAGTTGGGCGCCCAGATCGCGACACGGTCGCCGCCTTCTACCCCAAGGTCGGCGAAAGCCCCTGCCGCACAGCGGATTTTGTCGACAACCTGGGCGTATGACAAACGCAGCGGACCGTCGACGACTGCTTCCGCATCGCCGAACCGGTCCGCTGCGCTCAACACCATCTCGGGGATGGTGTTCCAGCGTGGCTGGTATGTCACGTGGTGACGAGACGTCCCAGGTTGCCGCCCATGATCTTCGCCTGATCCTCGACCGACAGATGCTCGAGGGCGGTGACGTAGTGCGTCGGCTCGGCCAGACCTTCCGGATGTGGCCAGTCGGAGCCGTAGAGCACCTGGTCGACACCGATGAGGTTGATCAGATCGTCGATGCCCTCCTCGTAGAACGGGCTGACGTAGATGCGGTTCTTGATCTCCTCGATGGGGTTGCCCAGGAAGGCTTCCGGGGCCTTCTTGTATACCTCGGCCATCGAATCGAGCAGCGGGAACATCCATTTCGACCCGGCCTCCACGATGCCCACCTTCAGCGTCGGGAAACGGAAGAGCGCACCGTGGATGACCCAGGACGCGACCGCGTCCTGGATCGGGCGCCATTCGTTGAGGATCGACATGGCGTTGGTCTGGAACGGCAGCATCTCCTGTGCGGCACCGTCCCACTCGGAGGTGTAGCGCGAGTAGCCGCTGTCCGAGGAGTGCATGCCGACGAAGATGTCGTGGTGGACGACCCGCTCCCAGAAGGGGTCGAACTCGGGCAGCGCGAAGGAACGCGGCCCGCGGAAGCCGGGGACCGGCGCCGGACGGATCAGGATGGCGCGGGCGCCGCGCTTGACGGCCCACTCCAGTTCCTCGATTGCCTTTTCGACGATCGGCAGGGTGATCACCGGCGTGGTGAAGATGCGGTTCTGGTAGTTGAAGCCCCACACCTCGTGCAGCCACTCGTTCAGTGCGTGGATGATCACGTGGATGGCGATCGGGTCGTCGGACAGCCGCTCCTCGATGAGGCTGGCCAGCGTCGGGAACATCAGCGAGCGCTCGATGCCCAGCTCGTTCATCTTCTCGATGCGGGGCTCGGGCTCGAAGAACGCCGGGATGGCCTTCATCGGCTCACCGAACAGTTCGCGCTTGCTCTTTCCGTCCGGGTTGCCGAACTTGAAGTACTCCTCCCACGCACCCGGCTTTGCGACCACCGAGAACGTCGGGTTCGGAATGTAGTTACTGATCTGGCCCTTGAGCGCGATCTTGGTGCGGCCGTTGATCTCGACGTACTGGACGACGTCCTTGTACTCCTTGGGGAGGTACTTGGTCATCGCCTCCGGCGGTTCGTACAGATGGTTGTCCGCGTCGAAGAGCGGAAAGGGGATGTCGACCCGGTGGGAAAGTTGACCCATGGAATGCTCCTTTGCTTATCGAGAGAATCGTATTCTCATTTGGTGAGCGCTGCAATGTCCTGCATGGCGCTTCGGCGAACCAGTTCACGGACGCGAACCTTCTGCACCTTCCCGCTGGCAGTCCGCGGGTAGTCCTCCCCTTCGGGGATCTCGAGCAACTCCTCGGGCCACTTCTGCCGGGCCACACCGGCGAGGTCGAAGTGCACGCGGACGTCGTCGAGACTCGGCATCCGGTGGCCGGCCTTGACCCGCACGACCGCCGCTGCGTGCTCACCCAGACGCGCATCAGGGGCCGACACCACCACCGCCTCGGCGACCGCCGGCATGGCCAGCAGCACCTCTTCGACCTCGAGCGCGCTGATGTTCTCGCCGCCGCGGATGATGATGTCGGCCTTGCGGTCGGTGATGGTGAGGTAGCCATCGTCGTCGAGCGTGCCGATGTCGCCGGTGTGGTACCACCCCTCGCTGTCGAACGCCTTGGCCGTCAGCGCGTCATCGGTGTACCCGAGGCACAGATCCGGTCCGCGGGAGAGGATCTCGCCGTCGTCGGTCAGCTTGATCTCCACCCCGGGGCGGGGGTCGCCGTCGGTGTAGAGCCGCTTGTCCTCCGGCGCGGTCGGACGCGACCCGGTGATCGAGGGGTGCTCGGTGCTGCCGTACGACCGGAACACGAAAAGCCCGAGATCGGCGAGCCTGCGCGTGACCGCCGCGGGGACGGTCGAGCCGCCGAGGCCGACGGTCGAGAAATGCTTCACGTGCTCGGGCCGGCAGTCCGGATGGTCGAGCAGGCTGGTGACGAAGTAGGGCGGCCCGCCGCCGATCGAGAGTCCCTCGTGCTCGATGAGATCCAGCACCTTGCCCGGGTCCCACACGTCGCACAGATCGATCGCCGAACCCTCCAGGACCGGGATCAAGAACGCGCCGAGCATCCCGATGAAGTGCCCGACAGGTGTCGCGGTGAGCTGGCGGCCGCGGTCGGGCGGATAGTTCATCAGCAGCTGGCGGGTCTCGAAAACCAGCGTCTGATGGCTGTGCACCACACCTTTCGGTGCGCGGGTGGTTCCTGAGGTGAACGCGATCAGCGCTCGGCCTGCGGGATCGGCCTGGAGGGTTCCCGCCATCGGCTCGTCGGCGAGCAACTCGTCGAAGCTGCTCCCGACCAGGGCGACGATCGGGATATCCGCGCAGAGGTCCGGCTGAAAGCGCATGCGGCCGAACCCCTCCGCGGTGATCAGGACCTTTGGCTGCGCCGCCTCGATGATGTGGCCCAGCTCCCGGCGGCCGTAGAAGTGCACGATCGGTACGGTCACCGCACCCAGGAATGCCGAAGCCCAGAACGCCGCCGCCGCCTCCATCCAGTTCGGCAGCTGAAGCGCCACCACGTCGCCGGGCCCTACGCCGCGGGCGCGCAGACCCGCCGCCAGCCGGCGGGCGGTCAGCTCGACCTCGGCGAAGGTGCCGTGATACGGCCGCACCGCTGAGTGCACGTGAAAGGGCACAGCAGGGGCGTCGCCCAGACCGCGGGCCAACAACTCGCCCAGGGTCTCCCGCGTCCACCACCCCTCGGCTTCGTAGCGTTTCGTCAGCTCTTCGGGGATGTTTCGCATGTGCGCCGCAGCTCCTCCAGTTCCCTGGGCGATGCTATTCTCCGCAACCGAGAATGCCAATACCGCGAGCGGAGAATGCAGAGTGGTCGAACTCGAGTCGGACAACGGATTGGCGATCATCACCATCAACCGGCCGCAGGCCCGCAACGCGATCTCGCTGGACACCATGGGTGAACTCGACGATGTTCTCGACCGCGTCGGCGACGCCCGCGCCCTGGTGATCACCGGGGCCGGCGACCGTGCCTTCGTCTCCGGCGGAGATCTGAAAGAGCTCAGCGCGCTGCGGACCGTGGACGAGGCCGCCGCGATGGCGCGGCGGATGCGCTCGATCTGCGATCGGCTGGCGGAGTTTCCGGGACCCGTCATCGCCGCACTCAACGGACACGCGCTCGGCGGTGGTGCGGAGTTCGCCGTCGCCGCGGACATCCGGCTCGCCGCCGAGGACATCAGGATCGGTTTCAACCAGGTGACGCTCGAGATCATGCCGGCCTGGGGTGGCGCTGAGCGGTTGGCGGCGCTGGTCGGCAAGGGGCGCGCCCTGCTGCTCGCCGGCACCGGCAGAATCCTCGATGCCGCCGCCGCCGAACGGATCGGACTCGTCGATGCGGTGCTGCCGCGGCCGACCTTCGACCAGGAATGGCGGGCGATCGCGCGGCAACTGGCCAGTCGTCCGGCTGCCGAGATCAAGCGGGTGATCGCGGGCGCCACGCCGGCCGAGGCGGTGGACGCGTTCGCTCGCCTGTGGGTGTCCGACGCCCACTGGGACGCCGCCGACAAAGTGATGAAACGACCGCGGTAAAGAACACGTTCTCTCTAGACGAGAATCCTATTCTCAGTTATCGTCAACGCGTGTCGAGCACGCAGAAGGCCCTCGCGCCCGAGATCTCCACCTGGCCGGATTCCAACCCTCAGTTGATCGGAAGCCGTTGTGGCGCCTGCTCCGCCACGGTGTTTCCGGTCCAGCAGTACTGCCCGCGGTGCAGCAGCCCGGAGATGTCCGAGCTGCCGTTGCCCCGGCGCGGCACCCTGGTCGCCTGGACCACGCAGGGCTTTCCGCCCGGTGCGCCGTACAAGGGCCCGACCGGTAAGGATTTCGTCCCGTTCGGCGTCGGGCTCGTCCAACTCGAGGACGACGGCGATCCCGTCATCCGGGTCGAGGGCCGGCTCACCGAGAACGACCCGGCGAAACTGCAGTTCGGCATGGACGTCGAGCTGACCATGATCCCGTTCACCACCGACGAGGAGGGCAACGAGATCATCACGTTCGCCTTCCAGCCCGTCTAGACAGAGGTTCACGATGACCAACGACGTCGCCATCATCGGAGTCGGGCTGCACCCGTTCGGTCGATTCGACAAGACCGCGATGCAGATGGGCGCCGACGCGATCCACCTCGCCCTCCAGGACGCCGGGGTCCAGTGGAAGGACATCCAGTTCGGCTTCGGCGGCAGTTATGAGGTGTCCAACCCCGACGCCGTCACCCGGCTCGTCGGGCTGACCGGCATCACCTTCACCAACGTCTTCAACGCCTGCGCCACCGCGGCGTCGGCCATCCAGCAGACCGCCGACACCATCCGGCTCGGCAAGTACGACATCGGCATCGCCATCGGCCTCGACAAGCACCCCCGCGGAGCGTTCACCGACGATCCGGCCAAGTTGGCACTGCCCCAGTGGTACGCCAACAACGGTCAGTTCGTCACCACCAAGTTCTTCGGCATGAAGGCCAATCACTACATCCACAAGCACAACATCTCCGAGGAGACGCTGGCGCGGGTGGCCAACAAGAACTTCCGCAACGGGGTACTGAACCCGAATGCGTTCCGGCGCAAGGAGATATCCATCGATGAGATCATGGCATCGCCGGTGCTGAACTATCCCCTGCGGCAATACATGTTCTGCGCACCGGACGAGGGTGCGGCAGCAGTGATCATGTGCCGTGCCGACATCGCGCACAAGTTCACCGACAAGCCGGTCTACGTCAGATCCAGCGAAATCCGTACCCGAACCTTCGGGGCCTACGAAGTGCACGCGACCTCCGCACCGCTCGACGAGGATCCCTCGCCGACGGTCTTCGCCGCACGGGCCGCCTACGAAGCGGCCGGCATCGGCCCCGAGGACGTCGACATCGCGCAGCTGCAGGACACCGACGCGGGCGCGGAGGTCATCCACATGGCCGAGACGGGCCTGTGCGCCGACGGCGAACAGGAGAAGTTGCTGGCCGACGGGGCCACCGAGATCCACGGGTCCATCCCGGTCAACACCGACGGCGGGCTGATCGCCAACGGCGAGCCGATCGGCGCGTCCGGGCTGCGGCAGGTGCACGAGCTGGTGCGTCAGCTGCGCGGCGAGGCGGGCGACCGCCAGGTGCCCGGCAATCCGCGGGTCGGGCTGGCGCAGGTGTACGGCGCACCCGGGACCGCGTCCGCAACCATCCTGTCGTTGTAGTCCGCCCCCGGCGGTAGGCCATTGCCCATGGACTAGCCGATCGGCTAGCCTCGGCGGGGTGCAGATCATCGCCGAGGTCGAGGATTCCCCGCAGGCGGCCGACATCAAGACCCAGCGGATCGCCCTGTGGACCGGTCCGATCGCCGGCATCGTGCTGCTCATCGGGTTCGCCGCGTTTCCCGGGTTCTTTCCGCCGATGCCGCCGCGCCTGCCCGCGTCCGAAGTCGCCGAGTTCTACCGCGACAACGCCGCGGCGACGCGTTTCACGATGATCACCTGGAACCTCTGCGGGATCATGCTGCTGCCGTTCTTCGCCGTCATCGTCGTGCAGATGAAGCGGATGGCGACACAGAGCCACGCACTGGCCTACTGCTACCTGACCGCCGTGGTCAGCGGCGCCACGATCTTCGCGCTGGCCGACATCTTCTACCTCGTCGCGGCCTTCCGGCCAGACCGCAACCCTGAACTGATCCAGCTGCTCAACGATCTGGCCTGGATCACCTTCGTCGCACCGGTCGGCATGCTGGTCGGACAGAACCTTCTGTTGGCCCTGGCCGTCTATCTGGATCGCGGTGGTGCCCCGGTGTTCCCGCGGTGGGTCGGCCACTTCTCGTTGGTCACCGGGCTCGCGATGGCCCCGGCCGCCGGCGCGGCGGTGTTCACCGACGGACCGCTGGCCTGGGACGGCAGCGTGTCGTTCTGGCTGCGCACGGCGGCATTCGTGAGCTTCGTGGTCGTGATGTCGGTGGTCTTGCACACGACTCTGCGCCGGCAGGCGCTCGCCGAGGGCGTCGTGCGATGAGCACCGTCGTCACTCCCGGCGCGGCGGCACGATCGGTCCGGCCGGCGCCGGCCGACAAGCGCGACATCTCGATGGTGTTCTGGATCGTGCCTGCCTTCTACGGCGCGTTCGGGCTGATCTTCTTCGCTCTGGCCCGCGTGATGCCGCCACCGCGCCCCGACGTCACGGTGAGCGAGCAGGTCGATTTCTTCACCCGGCACACGACCACGATCCAAATCGGGTTCGGCGTCCTCATCCTCATCATCGGCGGCGCAGGCATCGCCAACGGCATCGTCGTCTACCACATGAAACGGATGACGTCCGGTTCGGCCTGCGCATACATCTACCTGGGCGGGATGGCCGTGGGCGCGCTGCCGGGCTGCCTGCTCGTCGCCCTGTGCTTCCTCACCGCGGTCTACCGGCCAGACCGCGATCCCGAGCTGCTCGCGCTGCTCTACGACCTGGGCTGCCTGTCCTATGTCGGATCCCTGGGCTGCTTCACCGCGGCGTACTTCGGCCTCGCGATCGCCATCCTCTACGACCGGAACCAGATCTTCCCGAAATGGCTTGCTTACGTGACGATCTGGCAGATCGTCACCGAGATCCTCGCCGTCCCGGTCTGGGTGTTCAAGGCGGGTCCGTTCGCATGGAACGGTTCGATGTCGTTCTGGACGGGGGTGGTTATCTTCGGGTTCTGGTTGTCGTGCGTGATCTTCTTCCTCAAGAAGGCCAACGAACACCAGCCCGTCGGCCAGACGGTGGACTGACGATGACCGACATGCGGCAGTTGGATTGCGGGAGGCCGGAAAGTCCTTCGCCACAGCGGATCCCACATCTTCCCGCAGACAGCGCGATGTGGGTGATGGTGATCGGCGACCTGCTGATCTTCGGCGCGTACTTCATCATCTTCATGGTCCACCGGGCGCTGAACCCCGACGACTTCCTCGCCGGCCAACAGCAGCTCGATCTGACCGTTGGTGCCGTGAACACCGTTGTGCTGCTGACCAGTTCGTGGTTCGTCGCGCGCGGTGTGGTGGCCGCACGGGTCGGCAACCACACCGCTGCGGTGCGGTTCACCGGATGCGGCGCGATGTGCGGAGCGCTGTTCATCGCGACGAAGGTCTACGAATGGTCGGCGACGGCCGGCGACGGCCACTCCCTGTCCGAGACCGAGTTCTTCGGCTTCTACTACATGCTCACCGGCGTGCACCTGTTCCACGTCGCACTCGGACTGCTCATCCTGGGCATCGTCGGACGCGAACTGCGCACACCGCATCGGTGCCGGATGCCGATGGTCGAGTCCGGCGCGGTGTACTGGCACATGGTGGATCTGTTGTGGATCGTGATTTTCACGCTGCTCTACGTGATGAGGTGACCTGCGCGATGACCACCACCCGCACTATCACCTACGCCTGGGCCGCCCTGGTGTTGATCACCGTCATCTCCTGGTGGCTGGCGCCCGGGCACCGCCCCGCGCCCGCCGCTGGGAGCATCCCGATCGCTGTCGCCGTCGTCGTGTTGGGCTTCGTGAAATGCCGGGTGGTCATCCGGTACTTCATGGAGGTACGGACGGCGCCGCGCTGGCTGAGGCTGGGGACGGACAGCTGGCTGGTAGCGCTGTGGGGCGCAGTGCTGGCGATCTATCTGTGGTGACCCGCATTCCGCCACCCGGCCGGTAACGGTGTTCTAAAATTCGGAAATGAAGTTTCCGCTCGGCTGCGGCGGCGCGTCAGCCGAGGTGCCACTGCGATGCGGTTCCGGCGCCGACCGGTGGCGGCTCCCCCTCGAGTTGTCGCAACCACGATTCGATGAAGGCCAGCGTTTCGGCGTGGCCAGTCGACATCCCGAGCGCCTGCTCCATGATCAGCACCCGGGACAGGCTCGTGGCGAACACCGCCCAGACCACTGGTGGAACGGTCCCCACGTCCACCCCGTACCGCTCCAACGCCTCGGTCAGCGCGGCACGTTCGGCTTCCCGGTAGCGCTCCCCGTAGCGGGCCACCTCGGCCCGCAGTTCCGGACGGTGGCTGGCCAGGGCTGCGAACTCCACACTGAACGTGGCGGTTCCCGGATCGGCGTCGTAGCGCCACAGCGCCCACAGCGGCTGCGCAGACTTCAACGCGCGCTCGAGCGTCTCGAGCCCTTCATCGGCGCGCCGCCGGAACACCGCGAGGTACAGCTCGTCCATGGTGCGGAAGTAGTAGTGCACGAGTTGAGGCTTGAGTTCGGCCTTCTCGGCCACCCGTCGCGACGTCACCGCCGCATAGCCCTCCTCCAGCATCAACCGCTCGGCGGCATCGAGCAACACCGTCCGGTTCTTCGCGTCCGGCGCCCCGATCCGTCGCGCAGTCGTCATGCTCTCGATTCACCTTTCCCACAGCGTCGAGCCCACTTCGGACCGGCGCCGACCCGACGCGCCGATCGTAACGGCGCGTCCTTGACCCTGACCTTAGCGCCATGCTAAGCAAGTGCTCAGCATCTTCGGCCGTTCCCTCGTGAGCGACCGGCATCATCGACAGCCGCCGCACATCACGCGCCGACATTGGAGGGCATGCGGACCATGACCACGGAATACGACTCGATCGACTACTTCACCGATCCGTCGCTTGTGCCCGACCCCCACCCGTACTTCGATTACCTGCGCACCAAGAACCCGACGTGCTGTCCGATCAACAACAACGTCCTGGCCGTCACCGGCTGGGAGGAGTCGAACACGGTCTATAAGGACTCCGAGAACTACTCGTCGTGCGTTGCGGTCGCCGGGCCGTTCACCCCACTGCCGTTCGTGCCCGAGGGCGACGACATCTGCGCTCAGCTCGAGGAGCACCGCACCGAGATCCCGATGTACGAGCACATGGTCACGATGGATCCGCCGAACCACACCGACGCCCGGTCTCTCCTCAGCCGACTGCTGACACCCAAGCGCCTCAAGGAGAACGAGGACTTCATGTGGCGGTTGGCCGACCGCCACATCGACGAGTTCATCGCCCAGGGCCGGTGCGAATTCCTGGCCTCCTACGGACGGCCGTTCTCGCTGCTCGTGGTCGCCGATCTGCTCGGCGTTCCCGAGGAGGATCACGAGGAGTTCCGCAACGCTTTCGGCGCCCAGCGACCCGGGACCAATGTCGGAGGTCTCGACCACGAGCCGATCGCCGCGAACCCGCTGGAGTGGGCGGACGAAAAGTTCAGCCACTACATCGAGGATCGTCGCAAGAACCCGCGCGACGACGTCCTCACCGGCCTCGCCACTGCCCTCTACCCGGACGGTTCCACTCCGGACGTCATCGACGTCGTGCGCACGGCCACCTTCCTGTTCGGCGCCGGCCAGGAGACCACCGCCAAGCTGCTCTCGGCGGCGATGCGGATCCTCGGCGACCGCCCCGACATCCAGCAGCAGCTGCGCGAGGACCGCAGCCGTATCCCGGCCTTCATCGAGGAGTGCCTCCGGATGGACGCTCCGGTGAAGAGCGTGTTCCGGATGGCGCGCAAGTCCACCACGCTCGGCGACACGCCGGTGCCGGCGGGCACCACCGTCATGGTGAGCCCTGGTGCGGCGAACCGGGATCCGCGCCGTTTCGACAACCCGCACGAATTCCAGCTCGACCGCAAGAACGTGCGCGAGCACATCGCGTTCAGCCGCGGCATCCACTCCTGCCCCGGTGCTCCGCTGGCGCGGGTCGAGGGCCGGGTGTCGATCGAGCGCCTGCTCGATCGGCTCGGCGACATCCGGATCGACGAGGAGAAGCACGGTCCGATCGGCGATCGCCGCTACGACTACGAGCCCACCTTCATCCTGCGCGGCCTGACCGAGATCCACATCGAGTTCACCGCGCTGTAGCGACGTCGCGCATCTGCGGTTCCGGCTTCGAACAGACACTGAGGTTGCTATTCTCCAATTGCGAGAATGCCAATCTCGCTCCAGAGCTCGACGGGTTCGGAGGTGGCGGGTGAAGTCTGTCCTGGTGGGCGTCGTACTCCTGACGGCGGCGCTGGTGGGCGCCCCGCAGGCGTCGGCGATGTCCCTCGGCAATTACAACCTGCACATCCCGGATCGCAGGGACTTCCACACCTGGGTCCTGTCGCTGGTCTCGCCGTGCCGTAACGACGACAACTCCAAGCGCACCGACTGCATCGACGCGATGACGATGCCACAGCCGATCGCCAAGGCCGTCTACACGAAGGCCGAGGCGTGGCTGGTCGACGGCCGCTACACCATGGTCATCGACGACCCCTTCGGCCTGCGCTGCGGCGACATCTACTACGGGCCGACCATCCCCACCCATGACGTATACACCTGGGATACCACGACTTTGGCCGGTCAGCTGGTCTCGACCTTCAACGTCGGCTGCGACGGCGCGCCGGGCGGTCAGCGCATCTATCCCCTCTTCCTGACGAGGATGTGACGATGCGTTCCACACTGGCGCTCACCGCGGCGATGGTGCTGACGGGCGGCGCACTCGGTGCGGCCGCCCCGGCGACCGCACAACCGATGCTGCACACGGTCCGCTACGTCGTGACCGCCGATGCGCCCTTCTATGTCGACATCTACTACCGCGAGGCCGATCCCCCGACGTTCTCCGATTACAGCCACAATCCGTACATCTTCACCCCGAAAGCCGAGGCGGACATCGCACCGGACCGGCCCTGGGTGTTCGAGACCAGACTCGCCGACCCAACACGGTGGGCGATGGTGGTCGTCACCAGCGGTGAGTCACCGGAGTTGAAGGCCCCGCAGCTCAAATGTGAACTGTCCGTAGACGGTACGGTCGTCAAGACCAATGCCGGCAGCCGTGGCGCTCTGTGCTCGATCCGCGACTGGTAGACCCGACCGTCGCTCAGGCATCTCCGCGGAGCCAGCGGTGCTGGTTGTCCTTCGGGACACAGGCCAGGAACAGACCGTCCGGCGCCTGGGCGACGTAGTCCAGATAGCCGGTGCAGTCGCTGCCCTCGGTCCTGATACCGGCCATCGGCGGCGAGCGGAACCAGCGCGGTTCGTAGCGCCGCGGGGAGCCGCAGAACAGCAGCCGGCCCGCGCGGGTCGATGCTCCGGCGACCGCGGTACCGAACACGTAGTAGCTCGTGTTCGAACAGTAGGAGCCCTGCACCACATTCGGCGTGATTCCGGGCACGCAGAACGGGTCATTGCAGGTTTGCGGTTCGGCATTCGCTTGGGGCGCAGTCAACATCCCGGCCACGATGGCCGAGGCGGCCGCCAACATGGTGATACGCACCCCATCACTTTGCCATATCGGAGAACGGAACTCTCCTGTTCCGAGAAGATTGAGCCGTCGACGCCGCGGTGCCACTGTCGGCCGGGTTGCTTCGCCGAATCCGGTTGATGCGCAATGGCCTTCTGCTCGGACTGATATTCTCACAGATCGGAAACCGCACTTCCGCTGGACAGAGGAGCCACATCCATGTCGGCCAAGATGAGAGTCGGCGCCGCCATCGCCGGAGTCAGCGCGCTGGTCGGTCTGACCACTGCCGCGCCCGCAGGCGCGGACAACCACTGGGGCATCAACGGGACGTTCGAGATCTCGTCCAACGGCCAGCTCGCGAAGATCAACGAGCGGTTTCAACCCCAACCGGGAGAACGCAGTACGTGGACGATCACCACGGTGTGCAGCTCCCCCAGCGACTGTGCGGGTACCGTCGACAGCGATGCCGGCTGGAGCGCTCCGATCTACACCAACAACGGTCTGTGGTACGTCAAGCGGGTGGTGCCGGATTGGCGATTCTGCGCCGATGGCCAACCGGTGGAAGGGCTTCGGATCTACAAGATCTATCCCGTCGGCTTCGACGGTCACTACGACGCCGCCTCGACCGAGTACACCGGTGAGAACCAGACTCTCGGTGCCAGCGGATCCTGTGGTCGCAACCAGTGGCCGCAGATCCGGATGCCGTTCTACATGAAGAAGGTGTGAGCGCGCGACGCTGACACCACACCAAGCCGAGAAAGCCGGCCCGGGACCGTTGTCCCGGGCCGGTTTTCGTCTCGGCGCCTGCTGTCAGGTCGGCATCAGTTCCTGCCACGACTTGGGCGACGTCACCAGATCGGACTGCCGGTACATCTTGCCGTCGCCGCCCATGTACTCACCGGTGCGCGGGTTGTACTTCGCGATGGCCACCGACGGCGCGGACTCCGACGGCGCCCCGCCTTCGAATGCCGCAGGCGCGGGGACGGGGGCAGGCGAGGGCACCGGCACGGCTCCGGGCGGCAGCGGAACGTCCTCGGGCGCCAGCCCGGGCGGCACCGGCACCTGGGTGGCCTGCGGAAGATGCGCGGGCGCAAGCGGAACGGCATCCGGGTTCGTCACCTGAGCGGGCCCGGGCGGGCTCACCGGCGGCGACGTGTACAGCGGTTGCCCGGGCAGCAGCGGTCCGGGTCCGGTGCCGGCGAAGTTGGGTGGAGGCGACGGCAGCGGCGGTATGTCGGCCGGCCGTTCGGTCACCCCCGGCGGCAGCGGAGTTCCCTCGATGGGACCGAAAGTGTTGGAGTCCACCAGAGCCCGGCTGTCCGGCGGCACACCCTGCGCCACGAGATTCGGGTCGAACGGGTACGGCCCGAGCACGTGCTGCCGTTGAGCCAGCGGCTGATATCCGTTGGGGTCGTTGCACAATTCGACGGTGGGAGCGCGCTTGCCCGGGTGTTCCATGCAGGGGTAGTTCCGCGCGCCGCGCACAGCGACCGGTGAGTCCTGCGGCAGCTTGCAGTAGAGGTCGTCCGGGGTGTCGATGACCGAGGTGTCGGCCGGGCTGCGCCACGCCGACGGGGGCAGGAAGCCGACCGTACATGCGGCGGGATCGCCCAAGCCCAGCGAGAAGTCACCGTTGGGCAGCCCGTTCGGGTTGTTGGTGGGCGCGTAGGTCTGGATCTGCGCGACGAACGGCGGGACCAGCACCAGCAGCTGTTCGAGCGACGGGTTGTAGGTGACGCCGATCTTGCCGAACGTGGTGAGGTTGGCCAACATCACCGGCAGCGTGGGTTTGATGTCCTCGAGCAGTCGCGAGGTCTCCTGAGCGAAGCCCGGGCCGTTTCGCAAGATCGAGCGGACCTGGGGGTCGTTGTTCGCGACCTGATCGGTGATCCCCGCCAGGCTCCTACCCCACGTACGGATCGAATCGCTGGTCTGAGCCTGGGCATCGAGAAACGGCACGGCGTCGTCGGTCAGGGCCCGCGTCTGGTCGGCGATCCCGCGCGCGTCACGGGTGATGGTCGACGAGGAGTCGAGCAGCGACCCGAAGTCGAAATCGGTGCCCTTGAAGGCGTTGTACGACTCATCGAGCAACTGGCTGAGCGTGTCCTTCGGGATGGTGCTGACCAGCGCGTTGACCTGATCGAGCATCGGGCCCACCGCCTGGGGGATCGAGGTGTCCGCCATGGCGATCACCGATCCGTTCTCCAGATACGGCGGCTGGTCGGTGCGCGGCAGCAACTCCACGTACTGCTCGCCGACCGCCGAGACGCTGCGGACCTCGGCCTGCAGATCGGCCGGGATCTTGACCGAGCCGTCCAGCGACAGTGTGGCCTCCGCCCCCTTCTCGGTCAGGGTCACCGTGGTGACTTTGCCGACCTGCGATCCGCGGTAGGTGACGTTGCTGAACTGGTACAGGCCGCCGGACGCGGGCAACTCCACCGTGACGATCATCCGGCCGATCCCCAGCAGGGTGGGCACCTGCATGTAGACGAACGCCATCACGGCGACGCCGACGATCGAGGCGATCGTGAAGATGATCAGCTGGGTCCGTACGAAGCGTGTCAGCATCAGCGACCCCCTGGAGCCTGCGGAGCCGCGCCGGGCGGCGGTGGCGAGTTCGGATACGGTCCCGCGAAGATCGGCGGTGGCGACCCGGGAACCGTTGCCGGAGCCGGAGCCGGAGCGGGTGCCCCGAAGGTGCTCAACGACGGCGGCGGCGTGACCGGCAGGATCGGGCCGACCTCGGCGGTGAGCGGCGGCGGCGGTGGCGGTGGGGCGGCGGGCCCGTCAGCTGTGGCCGTGTCCAGCGGCGCCGCGGGGAACGCATCGCCCGGGGGCGGATCGATTCCGAGCTTGAGCGGATCGACGGTGTACTGCAGATAGTTCGGATCTCCCGGCGCAGGAATCAGTTCGGCGCCCTCCTGCTCCCACCGCGTGCCAAGGAACAGGGTCCGCTTCAGCCGCGGAATGGTGAGGTCGACGGTCGCGAACAGGTTGTAGTAGTCGCCGCGGATCGCGCGATCGATGAAGCTCTGGGTGAACGGGAAGTGCGCGGCGTACTCGAGGATCTTGTTCAGGTCCGGCCCGACGTCGGCGAACGCCTTGATCGCCGGTTCGAGGTTCTCCAGGTTCTTCACCAGGTCGGCCTGCGACTCGTTGGCGAACTGTGTCGCGGTGTCGCTGAAGGTGCCCAGCCGCTGCAGCGCGGTCGTCAGCCGGGGCCGTTCCCTGACCAGGACATCGATGGCAGGCGGGATACGGTCGAGCGCCTCGGTGATGTCGTCGCGCTGCTGGGCGAAGGTGGACGACAGCCGGTTGAGCGAATCGATGGAGGAGACGATGTTGTCGCGTTGCGCGTCCAGCGTGCCGACGAAATTGTCGAGGCGGGTGAGCAGTTCGCGCACCTCGCCCTGACGGCCATCGAGGGCGGCGCTGAAGTTGTGGATCACGTCGCCGATCTGTCCCAGGCCGCCGCCGTTGACCACCGCGGCCAACGACGACAGCGTCTGCTCGGTCGTGGGATAGGTGGACGAGTCGCTGAGCGGGATCGTGGAGCCCGGCTCGAGCGCCCCCTCGGGGTGATCGCCCAGCGGCGGGTTGAGCGCGAGATGCATCGACCCCAGCAGCGACGTCTGTGCGACGCTCGCGACCGCGTTCGCCGGAACCTTGACCTCCGGCTTCACCGAGATCTCGACGTCGGCGTGCCAGTTCTTCACCGTCATGCTCTTCACGCTGCCGACCACGACGTCGTTCATCATCACCGGCGAATTCGGTTCCAGCTGAGCCACGTTGGCGATCTCCACGTGGTAGGTGTGCGCACCCGCGCCGCGGCCCACCGCACCCGGCAGCGGCAGGGTGTTGACGCCCTGGAAACCGCAGCCGCTGAGGGTCACGGCGACACACGAACCCGTGACGATGACGAAACGCTTGGCTTTTCCGCCGGTCATGCTGGGGGTGTCCCTTCTGCGGGAGCCTCGGCGGGCAGCGGCGGCCCTGGCGGCGGCGGCGGGCCCGGCAGGGCGCCGGCCGGGTTGAGGACGTTGTCCACCGACATCGGCAGGTTCGGCGGGATCACCGGCGGTGCACCGGGCAGCAGCTGCTGCGCGCCCGGACCCGGTACGCCGGGCGGTCGCCCGGTGTAGGGCGGCGGTCCGGGGGCGACGCCCTCGTACGCGGACACGGTGGGCGGAACCAGCGGAGGCTGTGGCGAACCGCCTGCCCCGGGTGCGAGATTCGGCTCGGAGTAGATGATGTTCTCCGGGTTCGCCGATGGCATCAGGTACGGGTCGATGCCGATGGGCAAGTAGTTGAAGTTCAGCAGCCGCAGTGCCGGTCCGAGGTACTGCGAGCACAGCTTCGCGGTCTCCGGTGCGGTGGTGTTCTCGATGGCCCCGACGGCACCGCAGATGAACTGCACCGGATTGGAGAAGTTGTTGAGCACGAACTGGCCGACGGCGCTGCCCGCGTCGGGGTTGTAGATGTTGTAGGCGTTGCCCAACGCGTTCGGCGCGATGTGCAGCAGATTCTCGATCTCGATCTTGTTGTCCAGCAGGTTGCGCGTGACGTTGGCCAACCGCTGCACCTGTTCGGAGGTCTGGTTGCGGCTGCCCGCCACGAACCGCGTGACCTCGACGACGGCCACCGACAGATCCTTCAGTGCCGCATCGAGATCGGAGCGGCTGCCGTCCACCACGCTGGTCAGTGTCGCCAGCCGGTCCTGGAACAGCATCACCTGCTGGTTGCTGTTCTTCAGGGCGGTGATGAAAGTCTGCAGATTCTTGATGATGTCGACGATGTTGCCGCTGCCCTCGGCCAGCACACGGGCCGCTCCGGACAGTTCGGTGATCACCTGTCGCAGCTTGTCGCCGTTGCCCTCCATCGCGTTGGCGGCGCTGTCGATGAACCGGGACACTGAAGTGCCGTCCACCCCGCTGGTCGGGCCCAGATCGGTCGCCAGGCGGGTGAGCTGTTCTTTGACCTCATCCCATTCCACGGGAATCGCGGTGCGGTCCAACGGAATCACCGCGTCGTCGGGCATCGTCGGCCCGCTCGTCCGGTACGCCGGTGTCAGCTGGACGTACCGCGCGGAGATGAGGTTCGGCGCGACGATCACAGCCTTGGCGTCGGCCGGGATCGGCACGTCACGATCGACGTGCAGCACCAACCGGGTCTGGGTGCCCTCCGGGTTGATGGAGTCGATGGTGCCCACCTCGACACCGGACACCCGCACCTCGTCGCCGGGATAGATACCGGTGGCGGAGGTGAACAGTGCGGAGATCGTCCTCGGACCGAAGAACGTCTGGCGCAGCAGCACTGCGCCGCCCGCGACCAGCAGGGCCACCAGGCCGACCGCCAGCAGCGTCATCAAGCGCTTGCGGCTCATCAGCGCGATCCTCCTGGAATCCCGTTGTACGGCAGCGGCAATTCCGCACGCGGTCCCGCATTGTCCGGCGGCTGACCGGCATTGGTTCCGCGCCGGAACCCGAACGCGTAATCCATGAACGGCTGCAGCAACTGCGCCGGTTGCAGGTTGGGGACGAACGCGTTGTAGTAGGGCCCGTTGGCGAGCGTCTCGCCCTGAGCCAGGATGAATTTCTTCAGGCTGGGCAGGATCTTGGCGATGTTGTCGCGGTTGCGTTCCAGCATCGCCTCGACCGAGTTGAGGCGCTGCAGAGTGGGCGCCAGCTCCGCTTCGTTGTCCGCGACCAGGCCGCTGAGCTGCTGGGCCACCGCCGAGGTGTTGGCCAGCAGGTCGACGATCGCCTCACGGCGCTCGTTGAGCACGCCGAGTAGATCGTTGGCGTTGAGGATCAACGTGTTCAGCTGCTGGCTGCGCTGGGAGAGCACCTCGGTCACCTCGCTGGCGCTCTTGAGCAGACCGGCCAGGTTCTCGTTGCGGCTGTTGAGCGAACGCGACAGCCGGCTCAGCCCGTCGAAGGTGGATCCGAGCTGCGGTGCCACCTGGTCGATGGTGGCCGACAGGGTGTCCAGCGACTGGTTCAGCGATGTCGTGTCGGTACCGGCGGAGTTGGTGGTCAGATCTCCGACGGCGTCGGTCAGCGAGTAGGGCGACGACGTCCGTGAGACGGGGATGACGCTGGCCTGGCTGAGCGATCCGCTGCCCTCGGACTCGAGGGTGAGTACCCGCTCCCCCAGCAGTGAGCCGATACGGATGTGCGCGGTGGTCTGGGAGCCCAAGGGGTAGCGGCCGTCGGTGGTGAACGTGACCAGCGCATCCCCGTTCTGCAGGGACACGTCGGTGATGGTGCCGATCTTGATTCCGGACACCGTCACGTCGTTGCCGGCCATGATCCCGCCGGCTTCGGTGAACAGCGCCTGGTGCCGAACCGAGGTGCCCCACTGGATCAGCTTCTCGGGCTGGAGCCCGACGGCGATGACGAGCAGCATCAGCATGGCTCCGATGAAGCCCGCCTTGATCAGATTCGATTCCCGGTATTTGCGCATCAGGGCTCTCCACACCTCCCGCCTTCTTGTTTGAGCCAGGGGAAGACCGCTGTGCGGCCCTGAAGATCGGTGACGCGGAAGGACAGCCCACAGATGTAGTACATGATCCAGCTGCCGTAGGCGCCCAGTCGCGCGACCTTGCGGTAGTTCTCCGGCCCTTTCTGCAGAGCCATGTCGAGGACGACCTGATGATCGTCGAGCAGCGGCGCCAGCCGATTGAGTTCGTCGACGGTGCGGTTGAGCGGAGGGCGCGCCTCGGTCAGCAGATCGGCGATGGACGCGGTTCCGTTGTCCAGGGCCGTGATCGCGGTACCGATGGGGTCGCGGTCCTCCGCGAGACCGCTGATCAGCTGCTCGAGACCGTCGATGGCGCCGGAGAACTTGTCGCCGTCCTTGGCCAGCGTGTCGACGACCGTGTTGAGGTTGTCGATGAGCTGCTGGATGACCTCGCTGTTGTCGGCCAGCGTGTTCGAGAAGGACGACGTCCTGCTCAGCAGGGAGTTCAACGTGTCGCCCTGGCCCTGGAAGATCTGGATCAGCGAGGTCGTCAACGCGTTGACGTCCTGTGCGTTGAGTCCCTGGATCACCGGACGCAGGCCGCCGAGCAGCAGGTCCAAGTCGAGCGCCGGGGTGGTGCGCTCCTTCGGGATCTGCGCTCCCGCACCGATCTTGCGCGTCGACCCGGGGCCGTCGATGAGTTCGAGGTACCGGTCACCGGTCAGGTTGAGGTAGCGCACCGCCGCCTTGGTGCCCGAGGTCAGCACGACGTTCTGGTCGGCGTCGAACTCCACCAGCACTGTCTTGTCAGGTTGCAGCGCAACACTTTCCACAGTGCCCACCCGGACGCCGGCGACGCGCACCGAATCCCCGGTCTCCAGCCGGGACGCATCGGCGAATACCGCGGAGTACTTCGAGGTGGAACCGCTGCGGTACTGGCTGAACGCCATGAACAGGAATGCGGTCAGCAAGGTCATCACGGTGGCGAACACCGCGAATTTGATCAGCGTGCCCCTCACACGGGTCATCCTGGTTGTCCGATCTGGGCGGTGTTACGCGGCGGGCCGTCCAACGGTCCGAAGAGCATCTGCTTGAGACCGTCGGAGTTGAGCAGGATCCCCTGGTTGCCGTACTGCCACGGGTTGGCGTTGTTGTCGGTGACCAGGAACTTCGACCGGTTGCCGAATCCGATGTAGGGCAGGCCCATACATTGCGGTCCACCCTTGGCGGCGACCTTGGGCAGGTTGCGCGGATAGCGGTAGCGCTCGATGCCGAGCGTGAACGCCACGTTGACCAGCACGCCGGGATCCATCTGCGGCGGCTGATGCAGCACGTAGCTCATACCCTCGAGGGTGCAGTTGATCGCAGGCGCGTACTCCTTGAACAGGTCGGTGGTCGGAACGAGCAGCCTGAGCAACTCGCTGACCGCGGCCCTGTTCCCACCGATGACCTCGTTACCGACGTCGGCGAGCCCGATCGCGCTGACCAGAAACGCGTCCAGGTTGTCCTGTTCGTCGACGATGCCGTTGCTGATCGACGTCGCACTGCGCATGGTGCGCATCAGATCCGGTGCGATGTCCGCGTAGGCGGCGGCCACCGGCGCCGTCAATTCCATGTCCCGAGCGAGGTTGGGCAGGCTGGGCTCCAACTCTGCCAGCAGGGCGTTGAAATCGCTGAGAGTCTGCCCCATGCTCTCGCCGCGGCCGGAGAAGGCCGACGAGATCGCGCCGAGCGTCTGGTTCAGTTTGGCCGGGTCGATCCGGTCGAGGACGGCCACCAGGTTCTGGAACACGGTGTTGATCTCGACCATCACCCGGTCACCACGCAGGATCTGGCCCGCGCTCAGCGGTTTGGCCGACGGATCGGGCGGCATCACGAATTGCACCGACTTCGCCCCGAACACCGTCGAGGATTCGATGTCGACGCCGACGTTCTCGGGGATCAGGTGCATCTGGGACGGCTGCATCGCCAGGTGCAGGGCCGCCGTACCGTCGGCGCGGTGTTCGATCGAGTCGACCTTGCCGACCTCGACGCCACGCATCTTGACCTTGGCGTCGGGGTTCATCACCAGGCCCGCTCGGTCGGAGATGACGGTCACCGGAACGGACTCGGTGAAGCTGCCCCGGAACAGCCCGACGGCCAGCGCGACCACCACCACGATGCCCACGACCAGGCCCAGTCCGGCCAGCGGCCGCGTGGAATTGTTCGTCACCATGCTCCCCTAACCCGACAGGTTGAAGTTGCCGTTGGAGCCGTAGATGGACAGCGAGACCAGCAGCGTCACCGAGACCACCACGATCAGCGAAGTCCGCACCGCGTTGCCCACCGCGACCCCCACACCCGACGGCCCGCCGGTGGCGAAGTAGCCGAAGTACGTGTGGATCAACAGGATCGTGATCGCCATCAGGATCGCCTGCAGGAACGACCACAGCAGGTCGATCGGGTTGAGGAAGGTGTCGAAGTAGTGGTCGTAGAGACCACCGGACTGCCCGAACAACACCACCGTGGTGAACTGCGACGCCACGAACGACAGGATCACCGCGATTGAGTACAGCGGGGTGATCGCGATCATCCCGGCCACGATCCGGGTGCTCACCAGGTACTCGACCGGCCGGATGCCCATCGATTCCAGCGCGTCGACCTCTTCGTTGATGCGCATGGCACCCAACTGTGCGGTGACGCCCGCGCCGAAGGTGGCGGCCAGGCCGATGCCCGCCACCACGGGTGCGGAGATGCGCACGTTGATGAACGCGGCGAGGAATCCGGTGAGCGCCTCGATGCCGATGTTGCCCAGGGAGCTGTAGCCCTGCACCGCCAGCGTGCCGCCGGCCGCCAGGGTGAGGAACCCGACGATGACGACGGTGCCGCCGATCATCGCCAGAGTGCCCGCGCCCATGGAGATCTCGGCGATCAGCCGGATGATCTCCTTGCGGAAGTGCACCGCGGCGTGGGGCGTGCCCGCCAGTGCGCGGATGTAGAACAGCGCGTGGTCGCCGATGCGGCTCAGTGTCGACACCGGCCTGCCGAGTTGCCGGAAGACCCGCGGGTACGTCGCCCGCAAGGTGCTCATCGTGCTCATGTTCGCCGCCTAGCCCGTCGTCATCCGGATACCGATGGCGGTGACCAGCACGTTGATCACGAACAACGCCATGAAGGCGTACACCACCGTTTCGTTCACCGCATTGCCCACGGCTTTGGCGCCCCCACCGCTGATGGTCAACCCCCGGTAGCAGGCCACCAGTCCGGCGATCAGACCGAACAACGCGGCCTTGACGCACGAGATGATCACCTCGGGCACACCGGTGAGCAGTGTGATGCCCGCGGCGAACGCGCCCGGGTTGACGTCCTGGATGAAGACGGAGAACACATAGCCGCCCAGGATGCCGATGATCACCACCAGGCTGTTGAGCAGCAGCGCGACCAGACCCGAGGCCAGCATCCGCGGGGTGACCAGGCGCTGGACCGGGTTGATGCCCAGCACCTCCATCGCGTCGATCTCTTCGCGGATGGTGCGCGATCCGAGATCGGCGCACATCGCGGTGGCGCCCGCCCCGGCGACGATCAGCACGGTCACCATCGGACCGACCTGGGTCACCGCCCCGAACGCCGCACCCGCGCCGCTGAGATCGGCGGCGCCCAGTTCGCGCAGCAGGATGTTCAGGATGAAGCTGACCAGCACGGTGAACGGAATCGCCACCAGCAGTGTGGGCGCCAGCGAGACCCGGGCCACGAACCAACACTGCTCCAGGAATTCACGCCACTGGAACGGCCGTTGGAAGATGAACCGCACCGCATCGGCGGACATCGCGAACAACCCGCCCACCGCCTGCATCGGCCCGGACAGGTTGCGGCCCAGCGATACGCCGGGTGTCCACCGCTCAGCCATTGACTCCGGTTCCTTCCAGGATGGTGACCGCCGCGACTGCAGTCGGACCACCGATGTTGTGCGCCAAGCCGACTCGCGCACCGTCGACCTGATTGACCGCCTCCCCGCGCAGCTGCCCGAACAGCTCGACGCACTGCGCGACGCCCGTCGCCCCGGGTGGATGCCCCTTGGCCTTCAATCCCCCGCTCGGGTTGACCGGGAGTGATCCGCCGACGCTGGTGACCTCCGCCTCGACGAGCTTGTGGGCGCCGAACCGTTCGGCGAAGCCGAGATCTTCATAACTGATCAACTCGATGCCGGTGAAGTAGTCGTGCACCTCGGCGACGTCGACGTCCGACGGTGTCATGCCGGCCATGGCGAACGCCCGCTTGGCCGCACGCACCGTCGCCGGGAACGTCGTCATGTCCGGCTTGTGCTGGTGCATCACCGAATCGAGGCCCAGGCCCACGCCGCGGATCCACACCGGCCGGTCGGTGAACCGGTCGACCACCTCCTGTCCCGCCAGCACCAGCGCCGCGGCGCCGTCGCTCTGTGGTGCGCAGTCGTAGAAGCCGAAGGGGTCTGCCACGATGGGCGCGCTCATCGCCTGCTCGACGGTGATCTCGAACCGCAGCCGGGCCTTCGGGTTGTTGATCGCGTGCCGGTGATTCTTGACCGCGATCATCGCCAGGTGTTCGCGGGTGGCCGGCGACTCGTGGAGGTAGCGGTTGACGTGCAGGGCGAATCCGGCGGGCGCGACGAGACCGAGCGGGTAGTCCCAGGCCATATCGCGTGCGGTGGTCTCCCAGCCCCACAGCATGTCCTTTGTCGCCACCTCGCGCAGTTTGTCCGCACCCATCACCAGCGCCACGTCGACCGCGCCCGACGCGATGCCGTAGACCGCGTTGCGCACGGCGTCGTTCCCGGTGGCGCACGAGTTTTCGATGTGGGTGACGGGGAGGTCCTGTAATCCGAGGGTGTCTGCGAGTACGCCCGACGGGAACCCGTCGGTGGTCCCCATCGCGCCGAACCAGACGGCGTCGATGTCGGACTTGGCCATTCCTTTGTCGACGCTGGCGGCGCATTCGGAAAACGCCACGGGCAGCAGGTCTTTGATACCGAGAGCGAAATGCTCCGCGAACGGCGTCATTCCCGCGCCGACGATCGCGACGCTCCTCATGCGGCCGCGTCCGATTCGACGGCGGTCGCGAAGGGCTCGAAGGCATAGCCGTAATCCGGAACCCCCGAACGGACTGCGATGCGCCGCAATGCCATCCGGCCGCGGTCGCCGATGCCGACCGAACCCGGCTCGGCGCCGGTCACCTTGACCAGCGCGCGCACGTCGGTGCCGTCGAGTTCGACGATCGCCAGGGAGTAGGGCGACCGCAGGCCCGGCACCGGAATGTGCACGGTCACTGCGGTGTACACGGTCCCGGTCCGCGGCAGGGGCACCAACTCGTATTCGGTGTCCAGCGTGCAGTCCTCCCGCACCCGGTAACGCGGCGGGAAGTCGAGGGTGGCACTTCCGGCGTGTCTGCCCGCCTCCCAGCGCACTTTGGCTTCGAAGGCCCGCTCGTACGCCGCGAGCGAGATCGGCAGATCCGCCCCCGGGGTCACCGTGCCGTCCGGAGCCGGACGGGCAGCGGGTTCGAGTCGATTCACCTGGGCCTCGCCGTTTGCGACTGTGATACCTGACAAACTTGCCTGCTCCACAGCAACCAAGGGGCCGATGGTATCCGACTCCGCGAGGCCGGCGAGGGCAAATAGACCCGAACTTGCCCCATAGGTCGGAAGGTGCGCCGGCGCACCCGTGCACAGCTCGAGGACCTTGCCATGATCGACTCCGGCCACCTGCACGGGAGTGTCCAGCCATGCTGCGGACAGCGATGCCAGCAAGCCCCGCTCGTGCAGCAGCCGCGGGTCGCCGTAGTCGTGGACGACACCGACGGAGTTGCGGGTGCGCACCGGCAGACTGCGGGCGACCCGGGCCGCGGTCCGCACCTGCTTGCCGTGATCGGCGGTCAGGATCGCCGCGGCCCCCGCCGGATCGAGGTCGACGCCGATGATCAGCGAACGCGGCCGGGCGGAGCTGACGGCGTCGAGCGTCGCCGGCGCACCGCCCAGCCGCTCGTCGACCTCGAGTTCGGGATCCAGTCCGAGACCGGCGAGCAGCACCGCGGCGTTGCTGCTCTCGGTCAGCGGCAGGTCCCGGCTCACCAGCACCACCCGCTCGACCGCCCCACCGACAGCCAGCGCGGCGCGACCGGCTTCGACGGCGAGGGTGATGGCGTCCTCGTCGTCACCGGCGCTCCGGTGGTGCGGTGCGCCCCAACACGGGAGGTAGGTCCCGATCGAAGCGATGAACGGCATGGCGGTTTCTCTCGGTCGTCCGACTGGTCAGGTGACGGCGCCGGCCGTCTTCAGCTCGATGATGCGGTCCCAGTCCAGGCCGAGCTCGACGAGGATGTCGTCGGTCTGCTCGGCGAATCCCGGGGCGGGCCCGGTGGTCGGCGCGCTCACGTCGAACTGCACCGGATTGGCCACGAGTTCGAGTTCGCCTGCGGCGACGATGTATTCGTTCGCCCGGATCTGGGCGTCGTTGGCGGCTTGCAGCGTGTCCTGTACCGGCGCCCACGGCCCGGCCAGCGTGGCGAATCGTTCACTCCACTCGGGCAGCGTCCGCTTCTGCATGGCCTCACTGAGGATTTCGTTGGCCGCGGCGGTGTTCTCGGCGATCGACTCCGCGGTGGCGAAGCGCGGATCGTCGACCAGCTCGTCGAGATCCATGTGCCGGCACACGTCGGCCCAGAACTTGGTGGGCTGCATCATCACGAACGAGATGTACCGGTCGTCGGCCGTGGGATACAGCGCGACGAGCGGATTGAACGGCGAACCCTGTGTTCCCGGTGGGAAGGCCTCCATCCGCTCCTGCAGGTGATTGGTCAGCGCCACCGTGTGACCCAGCGCCCAGAGCCCGCTGCCCAGCAGCGAGACGTCGACGATCGACGATTCGCCGGTGCGTTCCCGCTTGAGCAGGGCGGCGGCGATGCCGCCGGCGAGGTTCGTGCCGGAGATGGTGTCGCCGTAGGCCGGTCCGGGTGGGCCGATCATCCCGGGCATGTCCGGCGGGGTGATGGTGCGCGCCGTACCGGCCCGGCACCAGAAGGCCGTCATGTCATAGCCCCCCTTCACCGATTCCTCACCACGCGGTCCCAACGCGCTTCCCCTGGCATAGATGATGGACGGGTTGACCGCCCGGATGTCGTCGATATCGATGCCGAATTTCTTACGGTGCCCGGGCAGGAAGCTGGTCAGGAAGACGTCGGCGCGCTTGGCCAGTTCCAGCAGCACCTCACGGCCCTCGGGGACCGACATGTCCAGTCCGATGCTGCGCTTGCCGCGGTTGGCGTGCTCGATGTTCGGGTTCGGGTCACCGTCGACGCGCAGCAGCCCGGTCTGGCGCAGGCCGCGTTGCGGGTCGCCGGTGACGGCGTGCTCGACCTTGATGACGTCGGCGCCCCACTCGCCGAGGACGGCTCCTGCCGACGGGACGAACCCGTACATTGCGACCTCGAGGACGCGAATTCCCTCCAGCGGTCCCCCGCCGCTCACGAGCTGACCACCGTCGCGAAAGTCTTGGACTCCAGGAACTCCTCGAGCCCGGCGGTGCCCATCTCGCGCCCGATGCCCGACTGCTTGTAACCGCCGAACGGGGTGTCGGGGCTGAAGTAGTTGCCGCCGTTGATGGAGAAGGTTCCGGTGCGGATCCGGCGGGCGACCGCGAGCGCGCGCTCCTGGCTGCCGAACACCGCACCGGACAACCCGTAGATGGAGTTGTTGGCGATGCGCACGGCGTCGTCGTCGTCGTCGTAGGCGATCACCGCCAGGACCGGGCCGAAGACCTCTTCCTGGGCGATCTCGCTGTCGGGATCCACATCGGCGAGCAACGTCGGGGTGTAGAAGTAGCCGGGGTCGACTTTCTCGCCCCCGGTGACCAGCGTGGCGCCGGCCTCGACGGCGCGTTTGACCATGCCGTCGACCTTGTCGCGCTGCTTCTCGCTGATGAGCGGACCCATGTAGGTCGACGGGTCGGCTGGATCGCCGTAGCGCACGAGTCCGAAGTTGTTCTTGATCAGCTCGACGATCTCGTCCTTGTGCTTCTTCGGCACGAGCAGCCGGGAGGTCAGCGCGCATCCCTGACCGGCGTGGGTCACCATCGAGAATGCAGAGAACAGTGCGGCGGTGTTGAAGTCCGCATCGTCGAGCACGATCGCGGCCGACTTGCCGCCGAGCTCGAGGAACACCTTCTTCAACGTCTCGCTGGCCGCGGCCATGATGCGCCTGCCGGTCGGGGTGGATCCGGTGAAGGTCACCATGTCGACGTCGGCGCTGGTGGTGAGGACGGCGCCGACTTCGGGATCGGCGCCGGAGACGATGTTGACGACACCGGCCGGAATATCGGTGTGCTCGGCGATCAGCTCGCCGAGGGCCAGCGTGATCAGTGGCGTGTCGGGCGCGGCCTTGAGCACCACGGTGCATCCGGCCGCCAGCGCCGGAGCGAGCTTGGCCAGCGCGAGCTGGTTCGGATAGTTGTAGGCGATGATCGCGGCGACGACGCCCGCGGCCTCTTTCTCCACCCACCGGTGGTGCTGCATACCCCTGCTCTCGATGTTGCCGAGGTCCTCGGTCATCGGATAGGTGCGCAGCAGGTTGGCGTAGTAGCGCACGATCTCGATCGGCTGATCGAGCTGGGCACCCTGGCACAGCGACTCGGTGGCGCCCACCTCGGCAATGGTCAGCGCGGCGAGTTCGTCGCGATGCCCGGTGAGCGCAGCGTGCAGCTGGTCGAGGCAGCGGATGCGCAATTCGGTGTTGGTCGACCAGTCGGTCTCGTCGAATGCGCGCCGGGCGGCGGCGACGGCATCCCGCGCGTCGGCCACCGAGGCGTCGGGAGCATGGCCCAGGACTTCGCCGGTGGCCGGATTCAAGGAGGGATAGGTGCGCTCGGCGTCGCGTAGTTCGCCGCCGATCAGCAGGTGCCGAGCGGCCGCTGAACCGGTGGAACCGGCAACTGCCAGTCCCCGGTGATCCGTAGCTGAGGGCGCCTGACCCATCATTCTCCTCGATGTGACGGAAATTGCATTCTCATTGTCGGCGAATCATACAGTCGACAGATGAGAACTCAACCATGCTGAAGATCGGCTCGTCGGAGGCCTCATGATGCCGCTGTGGAGCATAGGACGCGGGTGGCGCGCCGCAGTCCGAATCTTGCAGAATCGCGAGGAACGAGATTATCGTTCTCATAATCGGAAGGAAGATTCTTGATGCCTGAGATGACCACGACGTCGCTCGTGGCGGAGGTCGCGCAGTGAAGAACGCCGTAGTCACCGGTGGCGGCTCGGGCATCGGCCTGGCCATCGTCGAGCGCCTCCGCGCCGACGGGCTGCACGTGGCGACCATCGACCTCACCCCAGGGGACGACGATTTCGGCCATGCCGCCGACGTCACCGACCGCGCTGCGGTGGACGCCGCCTTCAGCGCCATCCGCGGTCAGCTCGGGCCGGTCAGCGTGCTTGTCAACGCGGCCGGGCTGGACTGCTTCAAGCGGTTCTCCGACGTCACCTTCGAGCGCTGGCAGAAGGTCATCGACGTCAACCTCAACGGCGTCTTCCACACCATCCAGGCGGTGCTGCCGGACATGGTGGAGGCGGGTTGGGGGCGCATCGTCAACATCTCGTCGTCGAGCACCCACTCCGGGGCGCCCTTCATGACGCCCTATGTCGCGGCCAAGTCCGCGGTGAACGGCCTGACGAAGTCCCTTGCGCTCGAGTACGGCCAGCACGGGATCACGGTCAACGCGGTCCCGCCCGGCTTCATCGACACCCCCATGCTGCGTGCGGCGGCGGAGCGCGGCTATCTCGGCGATATCGAGAAGAGCATCGCGGCCACGCCGGTCCGCCGGATGGGCAGGCCGGAGGACATCGCCGCGGCATGCTCGTTCCTCGTCTCCGAGGACGCCGGTTACATCACCGGCCAGATCCTGGGCGTCAACGGCGGCCGGAACACCTGATAGTCGGTCAATGAGAGAGAAGGAAGAGCAGTGGGTCGTGTAGAGGGCAAGGTCGCATTCATCACCGGCGCAGCGCGCGGCCAGGGCCGCAGCCATGCCATCCGGCTCGCCGAGGAAGGCGCCGACATCATCGCCGTCGACATCTGCGCCGACATCGAGACCGTCGGCTATCCACTGGCTCGCCCGGAGGACCTCGAGGAAACCGCACAGTACGTCGAGAAGACGGGCCGCAGAGCCGTCATCGCTCAGGCCGATGTCCGCGACGCCGCCCAGCTCAAGGAGGCGCTCGACAACGGTGTCGCCGAACTGGGCCACCTCGACATCGTCGTCGCGCAGGCGGGCATCGCGGCCATGAAGGGCGCCCCGCCGATGCAGGCCTGGACCGACGGGATCAACACCAACTTCGTCGGAACCATCAACGCGATCCAGGTGGCCCTGCCCCACCTCAGGGAGGGCGCGTCCATCATCGCGACGGCGTCGGCCGCGGCGCTGATGGACGCGTCGAAGAAGGACCGGCCAGGCGCCGATCCCGGCGGGATGGGCTACATGACCTCCAAACGTCTCATCTCCCAGTACGTTCACGACCTGGCCACCGAACTGGCGGTCCGCAGCATCCGCGCCAACGTCATCCATCCCACCAACTGCAACACCGACATGCTGCAGAGCGAGCCGATGTACCGCTCCTTCCGGCCCGACCTCGAAAAGCCCACGCGCGCCGACGCCGAACTGGCCTTCGGTGTCCAACAGGCCATGCCTGTGCCGTTCATCGAGCCGGAAGACATCAGCAACGCAGTGCTGTGGCTCGCGTCGGACGAATCGCGTTTCGTCACCGGTATGCAGCTGCGGGTCGACGCGGGCGGTTACCTGAAGTGGTACGACTACCACGTCTGACCGCTTTCGGGACAACAGGATTCGCCGGCTGGAAGGAAGTGACGTGAGGGTCTCGGTTGACGGTGAGCGGTGCCAGGGACACACGCTGTGCTCGATGATCGCACCGGAGTCGTTCGTCCTCGACGACGTGGACGGGACAGCGTCACCGGCCAGCGAGGTGGTGCCGGCGGATCAGGAGGACGCGGTGCGCGAAGCTGCGCAATCATGCCCGGAACAGGCGATCTCGGTCTTCGACTGAACCGCCCGGGCATCACACACGTAAGGGGAACGTACCTTGAGCACCGTCGACGATCTCTGCGACGACCCAGCCGACAGCGACCGGAAGAAGAACCGCTACCACTTCGACCGGCACACCCCGGAGTACCGGCTGCAGTTCGAGAAGATCACCGAGGAGATGCAGGCGAAGTGCCCGATGGCGTGGACGGACGTCTACGACGGGCACTGGGTGGCGGCAGACAGCAAGCACGTCTTCGAACTGGCTCGCTGCCCCGTCGTGTCCAATCACCACGACATCAGCGGTGAGACCCCGTTCAAGGGCATCACGATCCCGAAAGCCAGCCGTGCCACTGTCGTTCGCGGCGGCATCCTGGAGATGGACGAACCCGAGCACAGCATCTACCGCGGTGCGCTCAACCCGTACCTCTCCCCCGCGGCGATCAAGCGCTGGGTGCCCTTCGTCGACGAGATCACCCGCGCCGCACTCGACGAGCACATCGAATCCGGTCACATCGATTTCGTCGAGCACCTGGCCAACGTGGTCCCCGCGGTGTTCACCCTGGCGATGATGGGCATCGACCTGAAGAAGTGGAACGTCTACAGCGAGCCCACGCACGCCTCGGTCTACACACCTGAACACGCGCCCGAACGCGAGAAGATCAACGAGCAGCATCGCGAGATGGGCATCGATCTCATCAACAACATGATGGAGATCCGGGAGAATCCGCGGCCCGGACTGGTCAACGCCCTGCTGCAGTTGCGGATCGACGGCGAACCCGCGCCCGACATGGAGATCCTCGGCAATCTCGGGCTGATCATCGGCGGTGGGTTCGACACCACCACCGCTCTGACGGCACATGCGCTGGAATGGCTCGGCGAGCATCCCGACGAGCGGGACCGGCTCAGCCGCGAGCGGGACACGCTGCTGCACCCCGCGACCGAGGAGTTCCTGCGGTACTTCACGCCGGCGCCGGGCGACGGCCGAACCTTCGCCGAGGACGTCGAGGTCGCCGGACATCAGTTCAAGCAATTCGAACGGCTGTGGCTGTCCTGGGCGATGGCCAATCGCGATCCCGTGGTGTTCGAGAATCCGAACGACATCATCATGGACCGTAAGGGCAACCGGCACTTCAGCTTCGGCATCGGTGTGCACCGCTGTGTCGGGTCCAACGTGGCGCGCACGGTGTTCAAGTCGATGCTGACCGCGGTGCTCGACCGGATGCCCGACTACGTCTGCGATCCCGAGGGCACCGTGCACTACGAGACCATCGGGGTCATCCAGGGCATGCGCAACCTGCCCGCCGACTTCACCCCGGGCAAGCCACTCGGACCGGGCCTGGACGAGACGCTGGACAAGCTGCAGCGCATCTGTGACGAGCAGGAACTCGCGCGGCCCATCACCGAGCGCAAGGACGCAGCGGTCATCATCTGACCGCGACCGTGTTCACTGTGAGCGTGACCGCGTTTCCTCGAAGGACTATTTGGTAACAATCGGGTTGTTAATCTCGAAGTACTGATCACCGGGGTGAGTGCTGCCCTGGAGTGCAAGTCCGAGAACGTCGTCAAAGCTAGGGGAAATTCATGCGCAAGCTGTCGCGTACCACGTTGGCCGTCACCCTCGGCGGCTTCGCCGCGGCGCTGCCGATGTCCATGTTCGTCTCGATGGGCACCGCGTCGGCTCAGGACCTGAGCCCGATCGTCAACACGACCTGCAGCTACGAGCAGGTCGTCGCAGCGCTCAGCGATCAGCAGCCGGCACTGGCCAATCAGCTCGCCGCCCAGCCTGCGAGCCAGGGGATGCTGCGTAACTTCCTCGCCTCGCCGCCGGCTCAGCGCCAGGTGACCGCGACCCAGCTGGCGAGCTACCCGGGCGCACAGTCGGTCATCGGGCCGCTGCTCGGCATCGCCGGTTCCTGCAACAACTACTGATCTGCGGCGGGGGCGGGGGGGGGGGGGGCCCCCCCCCCCCCCCCCCCCCCGCCCGGCGGGGGGAATTGGCGGGCGAGA
>NZ_JAFEVR010000005.1 GCF_017352375.1 Mycolicibacterium sp. S2-37 | reverse complement strand
GCCTGCGCGGTCCCCCCAACCAAATATTGTGGGGGGGGGGGGGGGGGGTGACCCCCCCCCCCGCGGCAACCCCAGAACCTGCGTCGCGATGATATTGCGCTGGATCTCCGACGTACCGCCGGCGATGGTGCCCGAGAAGCTGCGCGCGTAGCGCTCGAACCAGCTGGCGAAGTAGTGGTCGAGGTTCATGTGCTCGTAGCGCCCGGTCGTCGACGGGTGCACCAATCCCGTTGAGCCGGCCGCAGTCAGGGCGGCATCGGCGGCCCGCATCTCGGCCTCCGATCCGAACAGTTTCAGCACCGACACCGACGCGGTGTCCATCTCACCGCGGGCGGCCCGCGCCAGCGCGGCCGAACCCATGGCGCGCAGCGCCTGATAGTCCATCACCGACGACGCGTACTGATCGCGCTCGATCTCGGTGCCGGGCCGGAAGTCGGCGATCATGTTGTCGATCCGGTCGGCGAAGCCGAGCCACATCATCGTGCGCTCGTGACCGAGCGAGCCGTTGGCCACCTTCCAGCCTTGATTGAGCGGGCCGACGAGGTTCTCCACCGGCACCCGGGCGTCGGTGAAGAAGACCTCGTTGAAGTCGGTGTTCTCCTCGCCGCACAGGTCGGCGAACGGCCGGCACACCACGCCCGGGGTGTCGGTGGGGATCAGCAGCACGCTGATTCCCTTGTGCTTGGGCGCATCCGGGTCCGTACGGACGAAGGTGAGCAGGAAGTCGGCGTCGTGCGCACCGGACGTCCACACCTTCTGGCCGTTGACCACGAAGTGGGACCCGTCGCGCACTGCGCGGGTGCGCAGCGACGCCAGGTCCGAGCCGGCGCTGGGCTCGCTCATCCCCAGTGACGCGGTGCGTTCCCCGCGCAGCACCGGAACCGCCCACTCGTGCTTCTGCTCGTCGGAACCGAAGGTGATCAGCGACGCCGCGATGATGTTCACGCCCTGCGGATTGAAGCTGTGGTAGATCCGCCTGCGGCACAGCTCGTCGAGGTGCACGAACTGCTGCAGCACCGTCGCGTTGCGACCGCCGAACTCCGGCGGCTGGGCGGGCAGCAGCCAGCCGTTGTCGAACAGCAATCGCTGCCAGTCGCGCGCCCACTGCGGCATGTGCGACACCGAGCGCGGGCGCTCGAGCGTGGCGGTCTCCGGCGGAAGGTTCTCATCGAGGAAGGCGGAGAACTCCGCCCGGAACTCCTCGACGTCGCGATCAAAAGTCAGCTGCATGAAATTCCTCCGCGATGACGGCGCGATGCTCGGCCGCGCCACCGAGCAACAGCTCGCCGGCCTTCGCGCGCTTGAGTGCGAACTGGAGATCGTTCTCCCAGGTGAAACCCATGGCCCCGAAAAGCTGCAGACCGTGGCGGAAGACCACCGACTGACACTCCCCCGCAGCGGCCTTGGCCATCCGGGCCGCCAGCCGACGACGCGGATCGTCCGCCGCGATGGTCAGCGCGGCGAAGTAGCTCAGGGCGCGAGCCCGTTCGATGGCCACATGCATGTCGACGGCCTTGTGTTGTACGGCCTGGAACGAACCGATCGGCACGCCGAACTGCTGACGTTGTTTGACGTGGTCGAGCGCCAGATCGAGGATCCGCTGACAGGCGCCGACCATCGTGATCGCCATTCCGGTCAGCGCCAGGTGGTGGGCGCGCTCGGCGTCGGAGTGCACCCGCTCGGCGTCAGACACCGCGACGCCGTCGAAGGAGACCTCGCCGACGTGCAGGACCGGATCGAACACCGGACTGCGCCGGGTGACCGCGCTGCCCGCGTCGACGATGAACACCCCGCCGTCGGTGACCACGGCCAGCTGCTCGGCCCGGTCGGCGTCGAGGACGAATCGCGACGTCCCGTCCAGCACCCAGCCGTCCGCGTTGCGGTGCGCCGTTACGCCCGAGTGCACCGCGGTTCCGGCGCGCTGGGCGTCGTAACGGTCGCCGGCCAGCGGGGCGTATTGGGTGAGCGTGGCGAGGAAGGGGGTCGGATCGGTCGCACGTCCCAACTCCTCCAGCACGATCGCGAGTTCGACCGCGTTCTCCGGATCGGTGAGCTCGGTCCAGCCGGCGTCGACGTAGCTCTGCCACAGCGGCGTCGGGTCGACCCCGTTCTCCGCGATGTCGCGGACCAGCGAGGCCGGGCACTGTTTGGCGACCGCGTCGCGGACCGTCTCCTGCCACAACCGCTGGTCAGCATCGAACTCGAGTAGCATTCGGCGCCTCCTGGTGCGATGTCCGGCTCGCGCACTCTCCACCACGCGACCGCGATGAGAATAGCATTCTCTTCTTACGCAGATCCGTTCTCCCGACACGTTTGCACAGTCACTACGCGACCTGCTGGGCGACTGACCAGCAGACACGTCACCTGGGCAGATGGCCGCGGCCCCGAAGAGAACTGAATTCTTGAAATCGAAGAATCACGACATACACTGACGGGACGGTCCGGTTCTGCGCACAGCCCTGCCCGGATGCGCGCACCGGGCGGACAATCGGAGGCAATCGTGGTCATGCAGCATCCCGACGGGAGTCAGACCCCCGTCATCGACGCCAGCGTGCACATCTTCACCAAGTCGAACAAGGACCTGCGCAAGACCTTCATGCGCGAGCCGTTCCGCAGCCGCGGCTTCCCGGACTACGAGATGGACTGGTACGGGGCACCGGGCGGCGAATACGCCAAGGGCACCGAGGGGCCGGACGGTCAGTACCCGGGTTCGGACCCCGACGTGGTCGCCGGTCACCTGTTCGACAAGCGCGGCGTGGACATCGCGATCCTGCATCCGATGACGCGCGGCGTCATGCCCGACCGCCACCTCGGCACAGCCATCGCCTCGGCGCACAACGACATGATGGTCACGCGCTGGCTCGACCACCCGGAGTTCGGCGAGCGGTTCCGCGGGACGCTGCGGGTCAACCCCGACGACATCGCCGGTGCGTTGCGCGAGATCGACCGGTACCGCGATCACCCGCGCATCGTGCAGCTGGGCATCCCGCTGCAGACCCGTGAGCTGTACGGCAAGCCGCAGTACTGGCCCCTGTGGGAGGCCGCGGTGGAGGCGAAGCTGCCGGTGGCCGTGCACTTCGAGGTCGGTGCGGGGGTGATGCTGCCGCCGACACCCAATGGCGTGACGCGCACCTACGAGCAGTTCGTCGGGTTCACCGCGATGAACTTCCTGTACCACCTGATGAACATGATCGCCGAAGGCGTGTTCGAGCGGCTGCCCGAGCTCAAGTTCGTCTGGGCCGACGGGGCGGCCGATCTGCTCACCCCGTTCATGTGGCGGATGGACTGCTTCGGCAGGCCGCACCTCGAACAGACCCCGTGGGCGCCGAAGATGCCCAGCGACTACCTGCCGGGCCACGTCTACTTCGTCGAAGGTTTCCTCGATGGGCCCGGCGACGTCGAGTTCGCCGGCGAGTGGGCCGGTTTCACTGGCAAGGACGACATGGTCATGTTCGGCTCGAGCTATCCGCACTGGCAGCTCAACGAGCTGTCGGTGCCCAGCGCCTACAGCACCGAACAGCGCGACAAGTTGTGCTGGCGCAACGCCGCCGAGCTCTACGGGATAGACGTCGGGGCCGGTATTCCCACGGGATAGCCGCACAGTCCATAGAATTTCCGAGCAGAGGAGACCACGATGACGGTCACAGCCACAGAACGGAAGCCGGCCGCCGAGCGCGTCGCCGTCCGTTGCGTCGACTCCGACGTCCACCCGGCGCCCCGCAGCGGAGAGCTGGGCCAGTACATCCCCGAGCCGTGGCGCAGCCGGTACTTCGGCACCCACAAGGTCGGCGATCAGATCTACTACGACGCGCCGGACTATGCGCACTCCTACGCGATGCGCATCGACTCGTTCCCGCCCGACGGTGAATTCCCGTGCAGTGACCCGGATCTGGCGTTCAAGCAGCTGATCATGGAGGCCGGCGCCGACATCGCGATCCTCGAGCCCGCCGCCTACCCGGCGCGGATCCCCGAGGCCCAGCACGCCATGTCGGTCGCGCTCAACGACTGGCAGGCCAACCACTGGCTCGACAGTCACAACAACTGGCACGAGCGGTGGCGCGGGTCAATCTGCCTGGCCATCGAGGAACCCGAGGCCAGCGTGGCAGAGATCGAACGCTGGGCCGGTCATCCGTACATGGCGCAGATCCTGATCAAGGCCGAACCCCGGCCCGCCTGGGGCAACCCGAAGTACGACCCGATCTGGGCCGCGGCCACCAAACACGACATCACCGTGAGCTGCCACCTGTCGCGCAGCCACTACGACGAACTGCCGATGCCGCCCGTCGGCTTGCCCAGCTACAACCACGACTTCATGGTCACCTACTCGCTGCTGGCCGCGAATCAGGTGATGAGCCTGATCTTCGACGGCACGTTCGACCGTCACCCGAACCTGCGCATCGTCTTCGTCGAGCACGCGTTCACCTGGATCCTGCCACTGATGTGGCGGATGGACGCGCTCTACGAGGCCCGCAAGTCGTGGATGGACATCAAGCGCAAACCCAGCGAATACGTCAAGGACCACATCAAGTTCACCACCCAGCCGCTGGACTACCCCGAGGACAAGACCGAGCTCACCCGGGCGTTCGAGTGGATGGAGTGCGAAAAGATCCTGCTGTTCTCCAGCGACTACCCGCACTGGACGTTCGACGATCCCCGCTGGCTGGTCAAGCACCTGCCCGAACACGCCCGCGAGGCGATCATGTTCCGCAACGGCATCCAGACCTACCACCTCCCCGAGACCGTGCCGGCTCTCGAGGGTCAGGTCCGGGTGTTCTGACCCCATGACGGACGAAACCACACCGTCCCCGGCTGCCCCGAAAAGGTTGGCACAGGGGCGTGAACACATCGTCGCCACCGTCGACGAGATCCCCTCGGGCTCGCACAAGGTGGTGCCGATCGGACGGCACGGTGTCGGCGTCTACAACGTCAACGGCACCTTCTATGCGATCGCGAACTACTGTCCCCACGAAGGGGGTCCGCTGTGTTCTGGACGGGCGCGCGGGCGCAATGTGGTCGACACCAGTGTGCCCGGTGACGCGGTGATGGTCCGCGATCTGGAGTACATCTTCTGCCCGTGGCACCAGTGGGGTTTCGAGCTGGCCACCGGAACGACGGCGGTCAAGCCCGAGTGGAGCATTCGCACCTATCCGGTGCGGGTCGTCGGCAACGATGTGCTGGTGATGGCATGACCAGCACCGAGCAGACCGGGCCGAAGCTCAAGCGCGGCGAGAAGTCGATCGAGATCAACGGCGGCAACGTTGTTTACGAGATCCTGGGCAACGAAGGCGATTTCATCGCACTCACGCCGGGAGGCCGCTTCAGCAAGGACATCCCCGGGCTGCGGCCGCTGGCCCAGGCACTCGCCAAGGGCGGCTACCGGGTGCTGCTGTGGGACCGGCCGAACTGCGGGAAGTCCGACGTGCAGTTCTACGGCCAGAGCGAAAGCCACATGCGCGCCGAGACGCTCTACCGGCTGATCACCGAACTCGACATCGGGCCGTGCATTCTCGCCGGCGGTTCCGGCGGCGCCCGCGACTCGATGCTCACCACGATGTTGCACCCCGAGATCGTCACCAAGCTCGTCGTGTGGAACATCGTCGGCGGCGTGTACGGCTCCTTCGTGCTCGGCTCGTACTACATCGTCCCGAGCATCCTGGCCGTCCGCGGCACCGGAATGAAAGGTGTTGCCGGCATTGCGGAGTGGCGGGAACGCATCGAGGAGAACCCGGCCAACCGTGACCGGTTGCTGGCCCAGGACGACGGCGAGTTCCTCAAGCTGATGTTGCGGTGGCTGAACGCCTTCGTCCCCAAGCCCGGCCAGACCATTCCCGGTGTCGAGGACGAGATGTTCGACAACATCATGGTGCCGACGCTGATCATCCGCGGTGGGGAGAACGATCTCGATCACCCGAAGCGGACCTCGCTCGAGGTGAGCTGCCTGATCAAGGGCTCCAAGCTGATCGATCCGCCGTGGCCCGAGGACGCCTGGGAGCGGGCCTCAGAGAAGCGCGCGCAGGGAAAGGTCAAGCGCTTCAACATGTTCGACACGTGGGTGCAGGCGGCGCCGCCGATCTTGGAGTTCCTCGGCGATTCGGCCGGTCGCTGATGGTCCCGCGTCACCTGAGCACGATGCGGACCTCGCAGTTCAACGAGGCCTCGAGCGCGGTGTGGATGCGGCTCTCGGGTATCCGCTCGAGATCCGACCGGTTCAGCGTCACCTCGACGACGTCCCAGCCCTCGTGTCCCGCAGTGCGTTCGATGTCGCCGGTGATGCCGAATCCGGCCAGTACCCCGAGTGCGTCGTCGTCGGTTCCGCGGCTGATGAAGGTCACCACTCCCGGCGCCGGCCGCGTGCCGAATGCCTTCGCGCACATCTCGGAGGCGACGCGGGTGAGTTCGTCGGCGTCGTCACCGGCCAGCAGCACCTCGACCTCGCGGCGTGCCGCGGGCAGCCCCGCCAGATCGTTGGCGACGACGTCGGCGCCGGCGTCACGGGCGAGCTGCCGCAACGCCGCCGCGCCGCCGGTCAACTGTTCGGCGGTCAGCTCACCGGCTGGGTCGACACCTATGCGCACCACCGCGGTTCTCATGCCCGCCAGCCTATCGGCGGGCAGCGAGGAGAGGCAGCCATGAAAACCACCGCAGCACCAGTGGATCTCACCGTGGCGGCATGGCCCGGCCTGCAGGCCCGGTTGCTTCGCACCGATCTGGTCACGGCCACCGAGGATCTCGACGACTACCTGACGGGCGGGGGCTATCAGCCGCTGGCCGATCCGGCCGAACTGTTGGAGCAGATCGACCTCGCGGGCCTGGTGGGGCGCGGCGGTGCCGCGTTCCCGATGGCGGTAAAACTGCGCACCGTGCGCGACAACGGTGTTCGCGCCGGCGGGGCGGTCCTGGTGGCCAACGGTGAAGAGGGTGAACCCGCCTCGGTGAAGGACCGCTGGCTGCTCCGACACCGGCCGCATCTGGTGCTGGACGGGCTGCGGCTGGCTGCGCGCATCGTCGACGCCGACCGCGCGTACCTCTACGTCTCGGATTCGCGCGCCGCGCAGGTCGCGCGCGACGCACTCGCCGAGGCGGAGGGCCGGTTCGACGGGCTCGCGATCACGGTCGTCACCGTCGACGCCGGCTACGTCGCCGGTGAGGAGTCAGCCGCCGTCCGGGTCATCAACGGCGGCCCCGCCAAGCCGACCGACAAACCGCCCCGGGCTTTCGAACGCGGTGTGGCCGCCCTGCCCACTGCGGTGAGCAACGTCGAGACGCTGGCCAACCTGCCTTTCCTGCACCGGCACGGTTCGCAGGCCTACCGGTCGGTGGGGACGTCCACCTCACCGGGAACCTTCCTGGCCACCGTCACCGGCGGCGGCAGGCCGGCGGCGCTCTACGAACTGCCGCACGGCACACCGTTTCCCGACCTGCTCGACCTCCACGGTGTGTCTGCGGACAGCCTGCGCGGCGTGCTGATGGGCGGCTATTTCGCCGGCCTCATGAACAGCGAGGTGCTCGACACCACGCTCGATCACGAGACGATGCGCCGCCTCGGCAGCGGATTGGGCTGCGGGGCCGTCGCTCTGATCACCGACGAATGTCCGATCGCGGTCGCCGCCGCGGTGATGGCTTATTTCGACCGGGAGAACGCCGGCCAGTGCGGATCGTGCTTCAACGGCACCGCCGCGATGGCCGCCGTGACCGGCGCGCTGCGCGACGGCGCCGCCACCGCCGAGGACGTCACCCGGCTGGAGCGCTGGTCGGTGGTGCTGCGCGGACGCGGCGCCTGCGCCACCCTCGACGCCGCGACGAACGTCGCCGCCACCCTCTTGCGCAGTTTTCCGCAGGAGGTGGCCCGCCATCTCGACAACACCTGCAGCGCATGCGCTTCGAACGCCTACAGCGCGACCCGGCCATACGAGGTGGAGGCGGTGATGACACCGTGAAGATCCGGCTGGATCGCACGATGTGCGACGGGTTCGGCATCTGTGCCAAGCACGCCCCGGAGTACTTTTCGCTCGACGACTGGGGCTATGCCTCACTCGTCGGCAACGGGGTGATCCCCGAGGCCGATCAGCCCGCGGTCCGGCGCGCGCTGCTGGACTGCCCGGTGCACGCGATCATCGAGATGGCCGGCGACGAGCGGTCGTCGGGCGATTTGCCGCTGCAGCCCCCGGCGGGGGTCGACCGCCCGGGCGAGGCCCAACAGCTCGACGACGCCGGCGGGGACCATGCCGACGCGCGCCGTGAGCCGCAGATGATGCCGGGGATGTGACGTGACCGATCCGGGACGTCCGCTCCCCCAGCTCACCGCGCAGAACGAGTTCTTCTGGACCGCTGGGGCGGACGGCGAACTGCGGTTGCAGCAGTGCCAGGACTGCGAGGCGCTGATCCACCCGCCGCAACCGATCTGCCGCTACTGCCGTAGCCATGACCTCAAGCCGCACGCGGTGTCCGGCAAGGGCACGATCGCCGGCTTCAGCGTCAACCACCGCTTCGGTTTCCCGGCGCTGCCGCCCCCGTATGTGGTCGCCGAGGTGGCCGTCCTGGAGGATCCGCGGGTCCGGCTCACCACCAACATCGTCGAGTGCGACCACGATTCGCTGGCCATCGGCCAGCCGGTCGAGGTGGTGTTCGAGCAGGTCGAGGACGTCTGGCTGCCGCTGTTCACACCGTCGACCGATCCGCAACAGCAGACCGCTCTGCCCGAGGACGCGATCGCCCCGCAGGATTTCGCCCGCCACGTCCGGCCCATGCTGACCCGCGAGAAGTTCGAGGACCACTCGGCCATCACCGGTATCGGGGCCTCCCGGCTGGGCCGGCGGTTGATGGTGCCGCCGCTGTCGCTGACGATCGAGGCGTGTGAGGCCGCAGTGGCCGACGCGGGTCTGACTTTCGACGACATCGACGGCCTGTCGACCTATCCGGGTCTGGACGTCGCCGGGATGGGCGAGGGCGGCGTCACCGCGCTGGAGGGTGCACTCGGGCTCCGGCCCACCTGGATCAACGGCGGTATGGACACCTTCGGACCGGGCGGATCGGTGATCGCGGCGATGATGGCCGTCGCCACCGGCATGGCGCGCCACGTGCTGTGCTTCCGCACGCTGTGGGAGGCGACGTTCGGCCAGTTGATGAAGGAGGGCCGGATGTCCCCGCCGGGGGGCGCCCGCACCACCAGCTGGCAGATGCCGTTCGGTGCGACCTCGGCCGCCCACACACTGGCGCAGAATGCGCACCGACACTTCGACCGGTACGGCACCACCCGCGAGACGCTCGGCTGGATCGCGTTGAACCAACGGGCCAACGCCGCGCTGAACCCGACGGCGATCTACCGCGATCCGATGACCATGGACGACTATCTGACGGCGCGGATCATCACCACACCGTTCGGGCTGTACGACTGCGACGTGCCGTGCGACGGCGCGGTGGCCGTGATCGTCTCGGCCAAGGACGCGGCGAGGGACCTGGCCAAGCCACCGGTGTACTTCGAGGCGGTCGGCACCCAGATCATCGAACGCACCGACTGGGACCAGACCACGCTCACACACGAACCCCAGGTACTCGGCCAGTCCGCCCACCTGTGGACGCGAACGTCGTTGCGGCCCAACGACGTCGACGTCGCCGAACTCTACGACGGGTTCAGCTTCAACTGTCTTTCATGGCTGGAGGCGCTGGGGTTCTGCGGGATCGGTGAGGCCAAGGACTTTCTCGAGGGCGGTACGAACATCGCCCGCGACGGGGTGATCCCCCTCAACACCCACGGCGGGCAGCTCTCGCACGGCCGCACCCACGGCATGGGCCTCATCCACGAAGCGGTCACCCAACTGCGTGGCGACGCCGGCGAGCGGCAGGTCGCCGGCGCTCGTGTGGCGGTGACCAGCAGCGGTGGCCTGACACCCAGCGGCGTGATGCTGCTGCGGAGGGACGCGTGAGCAGCGCACCCCGGCCCCGGGTGGTGATGGTCGACAGCCCGGACGGCCCCGTCCCGATGTCGGGACTGAGCGCGGTGGTGGACCAGCCACGTGCGGTCATCGTCGCCCTGCACGGAGGCGCTAGCACCGCAGCGTATTTCGACTGCCCCGGCCATTCCGAGCTGTCGCTGCTGCGGCTCGGTGCCGAACTCGGTTACACCGTGCTGGCGCTGGACCGGCCGGGCTACGGCAGCTCGGCTCCGTACGCGGAGCGTTGCACCGAACCCGCGCAGCGCACGGCCCTGGCCTACGGCGCCGTCGACGCGATGCTGGGCGGACGGCCCCGCGGTGCGGGGTTGTTCCTGTTCGCCCACAGCAACGGTTGTGAACTCGGACTGCGGATGGCCACCGACGACACCGCCGACCGCGGCGTGCTCGGCGTCGAACTGGCCGGCACCGGGTTGCACTACCAGGACGCGGCGCTCGAGATCCTGCGCGACGCCACCCAGACGCATCGTCCGCCGGGCCTGCGGGCGTTGCTGTGGGAACCCGCGCAGCTCTATCCGGCCAACGTGCTGACCGGTATCACGAACTCGTCGACCGGCGCACCGTACGAGGCGGCGATGGTCAGGGACTGGCCCGGCACCGACTTCCCGGCGCTCGCAGCGCAGGTACGCGTGCCCGTGCACTTCAGCCACGCCGAACACGAACGCGTGTGGCGGTCGGATCCCGAGGCAATGGTCGAGATCGCCGCCGCGTTCAGCGCGGCACCCCGCTATGAAAGCGACATCGTCGCCGATGCGGGTCACAACCTCAGCCTCGGCGTGAACGCCGGGGCCTATCACCGCATGGTGCTGGAGTTCGCCGAGCAGTGTGTGACGGCGCGCGGCCGGGCAGTCGGATTGGAGGCAGGTTGATGCGGGTCGGATTCATCGGGCTGGGCAGTCAGGGTGCGCCGATGGCGCGCCGCATCGTCGACGGCGGCTTCGAACTGACGCTGTGGGCCCGGCGCCCGGCGTCGGTGGAGCCGTACGCCGACACCGCCGCGAAGATCGCGCAGACGCCGGCCGAACTCGCCGCGGCCAGTGACCTCGTGTGCCTGTGTGTCGTGGGCGACGACGATGTGCGCCAGGTCCTCGATGGGGACACCGGTGTGCTGGCCGGCCTGGCACCTGGCGGGATCGTCGCCATTCACAGCACCGTGCACCCGGACACCTGCCGCGAGATCGCCGAGCAGGCCGCCGGGCAGGGCGTGACGGTGCTCGACGCCCCGGTCAGCGGAGGTGGGCCCGCCGCGGCCGAAGGCACGCTGCTGGTCATGGTGGGTGGCGAACAGGACGCGGTCGACAAGGCCCGTCCGGTCTTCGCCACCTTCGCCGACCCCATCGTGCATCTCGGCGGGCTCGGCAGCGGGCAGGTCGCCAAGATCCTCAACAATCTGCTGTTCAGCGCGAATCTCGGTGCCGCGTTGAGCGCTCTGGAGCTCGGCGACGCGCTGGGTGTGGCTCGCGACCGCCTGTGTGAGGTGCTGGTGCGGGGCTCGGCGACGAGCAAGGCGGTCAGCAGCATCTCCATGTTCGGCGGCACCGTCGAGGGGCTGGCCCCGATCGCCGGGGCGTTGTTGCAGAAGGATGTTCGGCATGCCGCGAGCCTGGCCGCCGATGCCGGGGCACCCGAGGGTTCGGTGTTCACGGCCGCCGACACGGCCCTGACGTCGATGGACCATCCGCGGTGACCCGGGTCGGATTCGTCGGCGCGGGCCGGATGGGCGCGCCGATGGTGGCGCGCCTGGTGGCCGCCGGGCATGACGTCCGAGCGCTGGGGCGGACCGACGAGGCACGTTCGGCCGCAGCTGAACTCGGCGCGACGCCGGTCGGGTCCGCCGCGGAGGCGGCGGCGTCGGCTGACATCGTCGTGGTGTGCGTGTTCACCGACGACCAGGTGCGCCAGGTGTGCCTGGACGACGGATTGATCGCCGCGACGCGGCCCGGCGCGGTGCTCGTCATCCACACCACCGGCAGCCCCGATACCGCCCGTCAGATCGCCGCGGTGGCAGCCCGCGGCGACGTAGCCGTCCTGGACGCACCCGTCAGTGGCGGGCCCCATGACATCGCCGCGGGCGCGCTGACCGTCTTCGCCGGCGGCACCGAGGATGCCGTGGCGCGGGCGCGACCGGTGCTGGCGAGCTATGCCGATCCCCTCTTGCACGTCGGTCCGCTCGGCGCCGGCCAGAGCGTGAAGCTGGTCAACAACGCACTGTTCGCCGCGCAGATCGGGGCGCTGCGCGAAGCGGTGCGCCTCGGTGCCGAACTCGGTGTCGCCGAACCCGATCTGCTGGCGGCGCTCCCGCACGGCAGCGCGGCGAGCCGGGTGCTCACGCTGGTCGGCAGCCGCGGATCGGTCACCGAATTCGTCGACATGGCCGGTGCGTTCGTCGGCAAGGACGTCGTCGTGGTCCGCCGGATCGCCACGGCGGCCGGGGCGGACCTCGGTCTGCTCGACGGTCTGGTCGACGCCGGGGTGCACTCGTGACAGGGCCGCGTTCGGGCGATTCAGCTGAATTACCCGGCGGTTTGCCGCATACTGTACCCGTTACAGTAATTCAGCGTTCCGTAACGTTTCCGGCCGTGAGCCCACGCCGAGGAGGACGTCAGTGACCAAGCCCAAGCTCGTCTTCAATCCCGTAGCGCAGGAGTACTTCGACAATCCGTACGAGATCTACAAACGGATGCGCGACGAAGCACCGATCTACTACGACGAAGAACAGGACTTCTACGCGCTGACCCGGCACGCTGACGTCGCGGCGGCGTTCAAGGACTATGAGTCGTTCTCGTCGGCGCGCGGGTGCGATCTCGGCATGGTCCGCTCCGGCGACGTGCCGCAGAAGTCCATCATCTTCATGGACCCGCCGGACCACCGGCACATGCGCAGCCTGCTCAACAAGGCGTTCACTCCGCGCGCCATCCAGAACCAGCGCGACACCGTCGTCGAGCTGATCGAGCACTACCTCAGCGAAGCCGACCCCGACCACTTCGACGTCGTCCAGGACTTCTCCGGCCCGTTCCCCGTCGAGGTCATCACCCGGATGGCCGGCGTGCCCGAGGACTTCCGCCAGCAGGTCCGGCTGTGGATCGACACCAGCTTGCACCGTAAGCCCGGTCAGATCGACCAGGACGAAGAGAACATGCAGGCGAACATCGACTCGGGCATGTACTACTACGGGCTCGTCCAGGAACGTCGCAAGAACCCCCAGGACGACATGATCAGTCGGTTGATCGCCGCCCGGATCCCCGGTCCGGACGGCGAGATGCGTCAGCTCGACGACATCGAGATCACCGGCTTCACCACACTGCTCGGCGGGGCGGGAGCCGAGACGGTGACCAAACTGGTCGGCAGTGCCGTCGTGGAGTTCGCACGCCATCCGGAGCAGTGGCAGAAACTGCTCGACGATCGCAGCAAGATCCCCGCCGCCGTCGAGGAGCTCCTGCGCTACGTGGGTCCGGTGCAGTACAACGTGCGATACAGCCTGCGCGACGTCGAATTGCCCAGCGGCACGGTGCCGGCGCACAAGCCGGTGTTCCTGATGGGCGCGGCGGCCAACCGCGATCCGCGCGCCTTCGACGACGGCGAGACGTTCGACATCGACCGCGACCGCACGCAGGCGCAGAACCTCGGCCTGGGCTACGGCATCCACAGCTGCCTCGGGGCGGCACTGGCCCGGATGGAGACCGCGATCGCGCTCGAGAAGCTGCTCGATTTCATGCCGCGCTACGAGGTCGACTTCGACAAGCTCGAGCGGGTGAACATGCAGAACGTGGCGGGATATCACCATGTGCCGGTGAGGGTATTGCGATGACTCAGAAGATCGAGGTCGATTTCGGCCTGTGTGAGAGCAACGGGGTGTGCATGGGCATCATCCCCGAGGTGTTCGACCTCGACGACGAGGATTATCTGCACGTCCTCACCGACGAGGTCACACCGGAGAACGAACAGCAGGTCAGAGAAGCCGTCCGCCAGTGTCCGCGGCAGGCCATAGCCATCCGCGAGGAATGACGGGGAATCAATGACAACGTCCAGGACCAACTCGGATCTCGTGTTCGATCCGTTCTCTGAGGAGTACTTCAACGAACCCTGGGAGATCTATCGGCGCATGCGTGAGGAAGCGCCGGTGTACTACAACGAGGAACTGGACTTCTACGCACTGTCCCGGCACGCCGACGTCGCGGCAGCGTTCAAGGACTATCAGACGTTCTCGTCGGCGTACGGCCTGGACCTGTCGATGGTGAAGACCGGAGAACCGGCGCCCTTCAAGATGATCATCCTGATGGATCCGCCGGAGCACCGGCAGATGCGCAGCCTGGTCAACAAGGTCTTCACCCCGCGCCAGATCGCGAAACTCCAGCCCATGGTCGAAGAGACGATCGATTCGTGCTTCCGCGCCGCCGATCCTGCGCACTTCGACGTCGTGCAGGAGTTCGCCGCGTTCTTCCCGGTGGAGGTGATCACCCGGATGCTCGGTGTCCCGGAGGATCGCCGCCAGCAGGTGCGCCAGTGGGTGGACACCTCGCTGCACCGCGAACCCGGCCAGGAGGAGATGTCGCCGGAGGGTATGCAGGCCATCGCCGAGGCCATGGGTCTGTACTTCGAGCTGATCGCGCAGCGGCGGGAGAACCCGCAGGACGATATGTTCACCGCGTTGGTGCAGGCCGAGATCGAACGGGAAGACGGGCGCATGGAGCGTCTCGACGACCTCGAGATCGCCGGTTTCGCAACGCTTCTCGGCGGCGCCGGGGCGGAGACGGTGACCAAGCTGATCGGCAACGCCGCGGTCACGTTCGCCCGCTACCCCGACCAGTGGCAGAAGCTGCTCGACGATCGCAGCAAGATCCCGGCCGCCGTCGAGGAACTCCTGCGCTACGAGGCCCCGGCGCAGTACAACGTGCGGCGCTCGATGAAAGAGGTGACAATCCACGGCGTCACCATCCCGGCGGGCAAACCCGTGTTCCTGCTGGGTGGTTCGGCCAACCGCGATCCGGAGGCGTTCACCGACGCCGACAAGTTCGATATCGACCGCGACCGCACCGAGGCACAGAATCTGGGCTTCGGATACGGCGTGCACAGCTGCCTGGGCGCCGCGTTGGCCCGGATGGAGAGCGCGATCGCACTGGAACGGTTGTTGGACTTCATGCCCCATTACGAGGTGCTGTGGGACGAGTGCCGACGGGTGGCGATGCAGAACGTCGCCGGTTGGTCACACGTTCCGGTGCGGGTGCTGAACTGACGCAATGAGATTCGTGTTCGTGCACGGCGGCTTTCACGCCGCCTGGTGCTGGGAGCACACGATCGCTGCCCTGCGGGAACTCGGGCACGACGGCATCGCGGTCGACCTGCCGGGACACGGCGCGCGCACCGACGAGGAGTCCACGCTGGCGAATCGCCGCGAGGCGGTGGTCGCGGCGCTCGCCGACGGCGGGGCGGACCACAGCGTGCTGGTAGGACACTCACACTCGCCGTTTCTCAGCCGCCCACGCGAACTCGCCGAGCTCCTCGTGCACGCGACCACGACAAAACCCGTTGGGCCGCTGCAGCCGAACTGACGTCTTTCGCGGACGCACTAACCCAGGCCCTGCAGGATGACCCCGTTGCAGTCGGCGGCGGCCTGACGCAGTTTGAGCGCTTCCTGATAGGCGTCGGAGTAGTACCACTCCTTGGCGGCGTCGACGGACTCGAATTCCAGGAGCACCGTCTGGCTGCCGTGCCACTGCCCTTCCAGGGTTTCGGCCGCCGGACCGAACGCCAGCACGTTGGCGTCGCCCATGGTCTTGCTCGCCAGCTTGCCGTATTCGGCCATGCCGGCCGGATCCTTCACGTCCTCGGTGATGAGGATGTACGCCTTGGGCATTGCTCTCCTTTGTCGTTCAGTCGTGAGATTCAGTCGATTTCGCGGATTGCCTGCTCCGGGCAGTTGGCGATCGCGTCACGGGCGGCGCTTTGCAGCTCTGCCGGGACCTCTTCCGGATCGGCGACCGCCCACCCGTCGTCGGTCATCTCGAACACCTCGGGACACATCGTCAGACACATTCCGTGCCCTGCGCAGCGGTCCTCGTCGACGCGCACCTTCACGGCGTCTCGCTCGCCACGTCGAACTCCAGATGCAGCTCGGTGAGCCCGCGCAGGATGTAGGTCGGGATGTAGGAGTAGCGGCGCTGCCCCGACGGCCCGTGCTCGGCCTCCGATATGCGGACATCGGTGGTCCGGTCGAGCAGTCGCTCCAGTCCGACGCGCGTCTCCGCGCGGGCCAGCGGTGCGCCGGGGCAGCTGTGGATGCCGCGACCGAATGCCAGATGCTGACGGGCGTTCTTGCGTTCGACGTCGAATGCGTCGGGGTTCTCGAACCGGCGCGGATCACGGTTGGCCGCACCGTTGATCACCATCACGGTGCACCCTGCTCCGAGCGACTCCTCGCCGATGGTGGTCGGCACCCGCGACAGCCGGAAGTCGCCCTTGACGGGGCTCTCGATGCGCAGGCACTCCTCGATGAAGTTCGGCAGCAGACTGCGGTCCTCGCGCAGCCGGCGCTGGACGTCGGGCTGGTCACCGATCACCTTCAGCGCCGTGCTCAGCAGCCGCACCGTGGTCTCCTGGCCGGCGGAGAACACGTTGGTGGCGACCCGCACCACGTCACCCACCTCGGGCATGGTGCCGTCGGGGAAGGACGCGGTCGCCAGCCCGGTGAGCACGTCGTCGCGGGGCTCACGCCTGCGGTCCTCGACGTATTCGGCGAACACGTCGTACAGGTACTCCAGCGGAGTCTTGGTCAGCGACTTCTCCGCGCTTCCCAGCGCACCGCCGTGGGTGCCCCGGGCGAGCCGCTCGAGCAGTTGCGGCCGATCCGCCTCCGGCACCCCGAGCAGGTCGGCGATCACCCGCAACGTGAACGGTGCGGCGAAGCCTTTGATGAACTCGCCGCTGCCGGGAGCCAGGAAGTCGTCGAGGATGTCGTCGGCCAGCGACCACATCGCATCCTCGTTCTCCTTGAGGCGCTTTGGGGTGATCAGCCGCATCAGCAGCGCCCGGTGGTTGGTGTGCGTCGGCGGGTCGAGCGTGGGCAGCTGATCGCTGAAGGGGATGTCGTCGCGGTGCTCGACGATCAGGTCGGTGATGTCGTCGTTCTCCCTGCCCGCCAACGGGACCGGGAACCCCGGGAACGGGCCCGTCACCGAGATGCACGACGAGAATGTCTCCGAGTCGTTGTAGACGTCGACGGCCTCCTGCCAGCCGGTCACCATCGTCACCCCGTAATGGTCTTCTCGGCTGACCGGACACTTGTCGCGCAGCGCCTCGTAGAACGGATAGGGATCATCCAGAACACGGCCGTCCCGGAAGAAGTCGACCGCGGTGCGATCCTCGGAGGGACCCGCCATGCAACACTCCGTTCAACGTCAATGAGAACGTAGTTCTCAGAATATGCGTACCAGGTTTTCATACCGGCACTGCGGCGTCAACGAGGCGCTGGTCCCGCCTCGGCTTCGATCCCGAAAGTCGCGACCACCTGCGCGAGCATCGCGTAGGTGCCGACGACGAACACCAGGTCCATCCGCTGCGGCTCATCGAGGCGCTCACTGAGTGCCGCCCACGTGGTATCGGAGATCCGGTCGCATTCGTCGAGTTCGTCGACTGCGGCGGCGACCAGTCCGTCGAGCCGGTCGGCGACCTGACCGCGGCGCACCCCGTCGATTTCGGCGTCGGTCAGCCCGGCGCGGCGGGCGATCGGCACGTGGTGGTCCCACAGGTAGGCGTTGGCGTGCCGATGCACGATCCGCAGCAGCGCCACCTCACGTAACCGCGCCGGGAGTGTGGAGTCGCGCAGCAGATAGGCGTTGAAGGTGAGGAACGCACGCGTCAGCGCAGGCGATCGCACCAGGGTGCCCAGGATGTTGCCGGCGTCGCGGGGGTTCGCCCGGTCGGCGGGGAGTAGCGGCGCCAGCGATCGTCGGACGTCGTCGTCCCACTCCTCCGGCGGCAGCGGCGCAAGGCGGCTCACTGGATCGGTTCGTCGCCGAGCACCGTGGTGCGCAGCATCTCCCTCGGTGAGTCGGGGTCATATGGCGCTGCGCGGTGCAGGACGCCGTTGTTGTCCCAGATCACCGTGTCGCCCACCGACCAGCGGTGGCTGTAGACCAGCTCGGGTTGCGTCGCCCGGTCCAGCAGTTCAGCGAGCAGCGCCTGGCCCTCTTCGCGGTCCATCCCGACGACGTAGTGTGCCGACGCCCCCAGCACCAGCGACTTCCTGCCACTGCGATGGGTCCAGACCAGCGGATGCTCGTGCGTGGGGCGCGAGCGCCATCTGGCCAGCTGCTCGGGCGACGGGTCGGGATTGACCCGGCGCTGCGAGGCCTCCAGAGAGTGCACCACCCGCAGCGATCCGAAGTGCTGCTTCTCCTCCTCGGTGAATGCCTCATAAGCCGCGTAGGAATTCGCGAACTCGGTCTCTCCACCGCGTTCGGCCACTTGTTTGGCCGAGAGCACCGTGGCCTTCTGCGGGCACTCGTCGCCCAGCGGTGTGCACCCGTCGATGTGCCAGTCGAAGGTCGCGCGCAGGTAGGCGGCCGACGAGTTCTTCGACTTGTCCAGGGTCACCGGGTAGATGCCCGCGACCGGGTGGTGCCCGTCCGAGGAATGGTCGATGGCGCCGAGGCGGCGGCAGAACGCCACCTGCGCCTCGGGCTCCAGCCCGAGGCCGGGGAACACCAGCACACCGTTGTCCTCGAGCGCGTCGAGGATCGCCTCGCTCAGCAGGTCGTCACTCGCCAATCGGTCGGAGTCGACGCCGGTCACCTCGGCGCCGACCGATTCGGTCAGCTTGTTGATCGTCAGCAGACTCATCAATTCGTCCTTCTCGTCACGGGACAGGCGCGCTGACGCGGTCGATGACGGCGTCGGCGGAATCGGCGGGTTTCTGGGTACCGAAGACCTCGACGGCCATCGAAATCATGATCATCGAATAGATCATGTGCAGGAGGTTCAGCGCGTCCTCCGGCACTTCGTCGAGTGGGAATTTGTCGCAGTAGTCGATCGCCTCTTCGAAGCGGGGCGAGAAGGCGTCGTAGAACTCCCGGATCTCCGGCATGGGTGTGGATAGCCGGGTCTCCCAGCGCTCCGGTTCGGTTGGCAGACACCATGTGTCGGCGAACCGTTCGAACTCGGCGAACGCACTGGGCAGTGTGGGCGGTCGGGTCATCTCACACCCCCACCGGGCGCCGCTCGGCCTTGAAGTCCTCGACCCAGTCGACGGCCACCTTGTGCAGATGACGCACGAGGATCTCCTGATCGTTGAGCGGATAGTCGTCGACGATCGGCTCGTCCAGGCCGTACTCGAGCGCAGCCTGGGTGCCGCCGAGCATGCCCGCGTCCTGCAGCGCGAATTCCTTGAGCACCACCGACGCCACCTCGTGCTCGATGCGCTCGCGCACGGTGCGTGCCGGGTGGAAGGCGTTGTAGGCCTCGAACTTGTGGGTGTTGTGCGACGTCGGCCAGTAACGATAGAGCAGATACCAGCCGTGGTAGATCAAGATCTCCAGGTTCGGGAAGATCTGGAAGTTGGTGATACCCCACGGTTCGATGTTGCCCGGATTCAGCCCAGCGGACTGATGGGTCTCCGGGGTCCGCCACGGCCCCACGAGTCCACTGCGCGTGGCCCGTTCGACGGGATACATGTATTCGGGGGCCAGCAGCCAGCGCCGCGTACCCGCGGTGGACACCAGCCGGTGCGGCCCGTCGATCTGGAAGTGGCCGCATTCGAACGACGCGTTGGGCTGACGCACCTCAGAGGGCACCTGCTGGCTGTGCAGCGAAGGCACGTGGTAATACTCCTGGAACGCGTCGGCGAAGATCTTCCAGTTGCTGTTGTTGTGCGCCACGAACTCGTAGCGCTCGGTCATCAACTCGAACGGGTAGTCGTCCAGTGCGGTGATCATGGGCCCGAGGAACTCGCGCAGCGTCTGCCGGGGCTCGGGGTCGAAATTGATGAAGATGAATCCGTTCCACACGTCGCACTGCACCGGCCGCAGGCCGTACTGCTCGGTGTCGAGGTCGAAGAACTCGCCGGGCTGCTGCACGAACGTCAGATCGCCCTTGAGGTCGTAGCGCCAGCCGTGGTACTTGCAGGTGAACTGACGGCAGGCGCCCCTGGTCTCCTCACCGGGGAAGTCGTTCCACACCAACTTGTTCCCGCGATGGCGGCAGATGTTGTAGAAGGCGCGAATCTGTTGATCCTTACCTCTGACCACGATGACCGATGTCCTGGCGGCGTCGATCTCCTTGGTCAGGTAGCTGCCGACGCGCGGGAGTTCCTCGACGCGGGCGACGTTGAGCCACGCGCGTTTGAACACGGCTTCGCGTTCCAGTTCGTAGAACTCCGGCGAGATCGAGTCGCGGAACGACACCGGTCCGGTACCCAGTTCCGGGTAGTGCTCGGTCCAGCTACCCTCCGCCGGCTTCGGCCACCTGGCCATGTGAATCCTCCTGTCCTGGTCGATCCTTCGTGCGACGCCTCGTCACAGCACTGCACCGCCGTTGACACCGAGCACCTGGCCGGTGATGAACCCCGCCTCGGGCGAACACAGGAAACCGACCGCCGCCGCGATGTCTTCGCCGGTACCCAGGTGACCCACCGGGATGCTCGCCGCCATCTGCTCGCTGGGCGGCAGGTGACCCGCGGCCTGCGACTGGTGCTGCATGGGGGTTTCGATGCCCGACGGCGGCACATTGTTGACGGTGATCCCCACCGGTCCGTACTCGCGCGCCAGCGATTTGGTCAGCGAGATCAGCGCACCCTTGGACGCGGCATAGTGCGCCATCTTCGGCGACCCGCGTTGCGCACTGGACGACGAGATCATCACGATCCGGCCCCAGCCCGCCTCCAGCATGTCGGGCACGGCGACCTGACAGCAGTGGAACGTGCCGGTGAGGTTGACGTCGACCAACCGCTGCCACGCCTCGACCGTGATATCGACGAAAGGCGCGAAATCCACTGCCCCAGCGCTGGTGACGAGGACGTGGACGGGGCCGAGTTCGGACCGGATCTTGCCGAACGCCTCCTCGACCGCGCCGCGGTCACTGACGTCGGCGGCGACGCCGAGCGCGGTCACCCCCTCGCCCCCCAGGTCCTCGGCAACCCGCTGTGCCGCATCGCCGTTGAGATCGAGCACCGCAACGCTGTGGCCGCGCCTTCCCAGTTCGTGGCATATCGCCTCGCCCATGCCCGAGGCGCCGCCCGTCACCACCGCTACTCTCGACATCGCTGCGCCTCCTACTCGTAGACCACATGAACGGTTCGACTGGTCGGCAACGACTGACACGTCAGCACCCAGCCCTCGGCGACCTCGTCGTCGTCGAGTGCGTCGTTGTTGAGCATCCTGGCGCTGCCGTCGACGATTCGGGCCATACACGTGCCGCACGAACCGGTTTCGCATGACGCAGGTGCGCGCAAACCGGCGATGCGCGCCGTCTGCAGCAGCGTGTTGCCCGCGCGGTATTCGGCCGTGGTCTTCTTGCGGTCCAACTCGATGATGATCTCTTCGGTCTGCGCGGACGCCGCGGACGCCGCGGACGCGTCAGCCTCCTCGACGGCCACCGTGAACCGCTCGAGGTGGACCAGGTCGCGGGGCGCGCCCGCTGCGAGCACGGTCGACTCGACGGTGTCCATGAACGGCCCGGGTCCGCAGATGTAGTAGTCGGCGTGCTCGGGGCCGCCGGCGTGCACCCCGACGAAGGACTCGATCGCCGAGCTGGTCACCACGCCGCTGGCGTCGTCGAAGTGGTGGGTGACGCTCAGCCGATCGACGTAGCCGTCGGCGAGGCGCTCCAGCGCGTCGGCGAAGATGACCGCGTCACGACTGCGATTGGCGTAGAACAGCCGGACCGGGCGCGTCGAACCCGCCAACGCGGTCCGCACCAGGGACATGATCGGGGTGATCCCGCTGCCACCCGCGAACGCCATGATCGCGTCGTTGCCGTCGGCGTTGGCCCGCAGCAGAAATCGCCCCTCGGGGGGCGTCGCGTGGATCTCAGCGCCTTCGGCCGCGGTGTCGTTGAGCCAATTCGACACCAGCCCACCGGGATCGCGTTTGACGGTGATCTGAAGTTCGTCCTCCACCGGCGCGGAGGACATCGAGTAGCAGCGTCGCAGTTCCTGTCCGTCCACCGTCACGCGCACGGTCAGGAACTGGCCCGCCTCGTACCGGAACCGCGAAGAACAGTGCTCGGGCACGTCGAGCACCAGGGACACGGCGTCAGAGGTCTCGCGCACGATCCGCTTGATGCGAAGTGCCGCAAAGCCGTCCGATTCGTTGATCTCGCCCATCGAGGCAACTATATCAAGTACTTGTCATTAATCTCAAGTAGATGAGATCTTGGATGCGCTCGGCGTTCACCCCTCGATGTGGTCGTCGTGCAGTTCGTGGCCGGTGCCCTGTTCCACGACGCGGCTGAGCAGGTCGCGCAGCGTCCGCTGCTCGGCCTTGCTCAACACCCCGAACACCCGGTCGTGCGCCGCGATGGCATCGCTGACCACCGCCTCGGCCACGCGCCGACCCTGTTCGGTGAGGAACGCCTGCAGGATCCGGCCGTGCTGCGGATCCTGTTTGCGCTGGACCAATCCACGCTTCTCGAGCGCGGTCAGCGCGAGCTGCACCCCCTGCGGGCTGATCAGCAGGCGGCGCGCCAGTTCAGCCCCGGACAAACCCGGTTCGTCAGAGAGCTGGCGCAGCACACCGATCTGGGCGGTACTCACCCCGTGCTCGCTCACCGCGTCGTTCACCGACGTCAGCGAGAAGTACCAGGCCTGCTTGAGCAGCCACAGGATGTTGTCGGTCTGCTCCATATCAGCCTCCATGCCCGTCCGTCGGTGTTCTCGACGTTAACCCCCTGGACCACCGCCGCGCTTGTGCACCGTCCCGTCCTTCATCACGAACCGTACGTCGAGCGCCGCGGCGATGTCCTGCGACGGATCACCCGGGACGGCGATGATGTCGGCCAGGTAGCCGGGGGCCAGCCGGCCGAGCTCGTCATCGGAGTCGATCAACTCGGCACTGGTGACGGTCGCAGCCCGCAGCGCCTGCATGGGTGTCATCCCGCGGGCCACCAGGGCGCAGAGCTCCTTGGCGTTCTGGCCGTGTGGAACGGCCGGCGCATCCGTGCCGCACGCGATCCGGACGCCGGCTGCGATCGCCTTGGGCAGCATGGCCTGCGCGCGCGGGAACACCACCTCGGCCTTGCGGCGCAGCTCCGGGGCGATCCGGTCGACGGCCATCGCCTCGGTGAGGTAGGTGGTCGACACCAGGAACGTACCGTGGTCCACCATCATCTGGATCGTCTCGTCGGTGGCCAGGAACCCGTGCTCGATGCAGTCGATACCGGCCCGGATACAGGCGCGAATAGCGCTGTCTCCCACCGCATGCGCGGCTACCCGGACACCCGCCCGGTGCGCCTCGTCGGCGATCGCGGCGAATTCGTCGTCGGAGTACTGTTGCGCGCCCGGAGCGGTGCTGTGCGACATCACCCCGCCCGAGGCCGACACCTTGATCAGTTTGGCGCCGTGGCGGATCTGGTAGCGCACACAGGCGCGCACCTCGTCGACACCGTTGGCGATGCCCTCGGCGACCGACAGCGGCATGATGCCGGGCGCCAGCCGCTGGAACACCGTCGGGTCGAGGTGCCCGCCGTACGGCGTGACCGCATGACCGGCCGGAAAGATCCGCGGCCCGGCGTGCCAGCCCTGCTCGATGGCGCGCTGCAGCGCCACGTCGAGCAGGTAGCCGCCCGTCTTCACCATCAGGCCCAGGTTGCGCACACTGGTGAAACCTGCGTCGAGGGTGGTGCGCGCGTTGACCGCACCCCGCAGCGTCCGGTAGGCGGGGTCGTCCTGCACACCGTGCATGGGGCTGGGCAGGCCCTCGGGGCCCCCAGGCCCGCCGATGAGCAGGTTGAGCTCCATGTCCATCAGACCCGGCAGCAGCGTGACGTCGCCGAGGTCGATGACTTCTGCACCCTCGGTCGATTTCGCCTGCGCCGCAGCGGGATCGACCGACGTGATCCTGTTGCCCTCGACCACGACGGCCGCCGGAGAGCGGATCTCGCCGGCCTCGACGTCCGCCCAGCGGGCGGCGCGCAGGACGATCGATCCGGTCACGGGACGGGTTCGGAGACGCAGTCCAGCGTCGTCGCGCCCGAGTCCGGCACCTTCGGTTGTTTCCAGCACTCGACCGGGAACGACGCCTGGATCATCGAGTACAGCAGGTGCATCAGGTTCAGGACATCCTCGGGCATGTCGTCGAGGCTGAACTTGTCGCAGTAGGCGATCGCCTCCTCCGCCCGCGCGGTGACGGCGTCGTAGAAGGCTTGCAGTTCGGCCATCGTGCTGGCCAGCCGTTTGGCGTAGCGCTCCGCCTCGGTGGGCAGACACCAGTCGGAGAACTGCTCGAGATCGGCGAATTCGGGAGGCAGTTTCGTGGTGATCGTGCCGGTCATGCTCACACCCCGGCCGTCTTGCGCTGGTAGTCCGCGACCCATGCGGCGGTCTCGGAGTGCAGGTGACGGATCAGCACCTCCTGATCGCAGAGCACGAAATCGTCGAGCACCCGGGACTCGACCATCGTCTGCGTGGCCTCGAGGGTGTTGGCATCCTGCAGGCCGTACTCCTTGAACGACACGGCGGCCAGTTCCTGGGCGATGCGTTCCCGCGGAGTGCGCGGCTGTGGGAAGTACACCGTTCCCTCGAAGATATGCGTGTTGTGCGACGTCGGCCAGTAGTGGTAGGTCAGGTACCAGCCCTGACCCCAGAACAGGATGACGAAATTCGGGAACAGCTGAAATGAATCCAGGCCCCACGGATCACATTTCGCCGGATTGAGACCCTCCGGCATCTCCCCCAGATCGGGTTTGTCCCACGGCCCGAACAGTCCGCTCTGACAGATGTCCTCGATCGGCTTGCGCATCTCGTCGGCCATCTCCCAGGCCCGGACACCCGAGGTGCTCACCAGCCGATGCGGACCGTCGATGCGGTAGTGCGGCGCCTCGAAACCCGCTTCGGCGGCCGCCTTGGAGTAGGCCGTCGGCGACTGGTTCGCATGCAGTACTGGTGCGTGGTAGAACTCCTGGAACGCGTCCATGTAGAGCTTCCAGTTGGCCTTGACCTCGGAGCGGTAGGAGAACCGCGACGTCATCCGGTCGAACGGATAGCCCTCGAGCGCGGTGATCATCGGGCCGAGGAAGTCGCGCAGCGGCTGCTCGGGTTCCTTCGCGAAGTTGACGAAGAGGAAGCCTTCCCAGACATCGCAATGCACCGGCACCAGTCCGTAGCGACTCTTGTCCAGGTCGAAGAACTCCCCCTCCTGCTGGACGAAGGTGAGGTTGCCGTCCAGGTCGTAGCGCCACGCGTGGTACTTGCAGGTGAACTGGCGGCACACCCCACTGGTCTCCTCGAGCGGCATGTCGTTCCATACCAACTTGTTGCCGCGGTGCCGGCAGATGTTGTGGTACGCCTTCACCTCACCACTGCCGGTGCGCACGACGATGATCGACGTGTTGGCGACCTTCAGCTCCTTAGTGAAGTAGCTGCCCTTGCGCGGCACCTGTTCGACGCGCCCGACGTTGAGCCAGGCGCGCTTGAACACAGCCTTGCGCTCCACCTCGTAGAACTCGGGGTCGATGGAGTCCTCGTAGGACACCGGACCCGTCCCCAGTTGCGGATAGTGTTCCGTCCAGCTGCCTTCCGGCGGTTTCGGAAAACGGGCCATTATCGTCTCCTGTCGACGGCGCGTCGAGGTCAGTGTGGCGGCAAACAATCACGCACAGCTGCCTTTTCGGCGATACGGCTCTGCCGCATGTTCGACGGTATCTCCCGCCGCCCACAATCGCAAGTAGTTGATATTCCGCCAGTGCCGAGGCCGTCCCCGGCCCCGCCGTCAGACCCGTGCCGGCATGCTGTCCCAGCCACGCACGGCCGACGACGACCCGAACACCGCGCTGTCGAGGTCCACGTCCCAGTCCGGGAACCGATCCAGGATCTCCTCTAAACCGATCCGCCCCTCGATACGCGCCAGGGCGTTGCCGAGGCAGTAGTGCGCGCCGACACCGAAGGACAGGTGTTGCTTCGGCGGCCTCGAGATGTCGAAGGATTCGGCGTCGGCACCGAAGCGACGTTCGTCCCGGTTCGCGGCGCCCATCAACGTCAGTACCGCGCTTCCCGCCGGCACGGTTCGGCCGTGGAATTCGACATCGCGGGTGACGTAGCGGGCGGTCTGCAGAGCCGGCGGCTCGTAGCGCAGGATCTCCTCGATCGCTCCGGGCAGCAGCGAGCGATCCTCGGCCAGGCGCCGGCGCTGATCTGGATGCTCGGAGAGCAGCTTGCCGGCCCACCCGAGAAGTCGCGCTGTCGTCTCAGATCCCGCCACCGCAACGACGTTCATGAACATGAGCAGCTCGTCGCGCCGGAGTCTGCGAATGACCCCGGTCTCGTCCCGAAACTCGGCCTCGAGCAGTTCGGTGGTCAAATCGTCGGCCGGATGGGCGGCGCGCCAGTCGATGAAGTCGGCGAACACCTGACCGTCGGTGAGGACCCCGTCGGGGTTGTCGGTCATCTGCCCCCCGCGCTGGGTCCGCACATGCTTGTCGCCGTCCTCCTGGACCCGCCGCTGATGATCCTCGGGGATGCCGAACAACATGCCCACCACCCGCATCGGCATGATCGCTCCGAGGTCGGTGACGAAATCGACGCGGTCACCGCCGACCAACGGATCCAGACACCTCCGGGTGAAATCGCGGATCATCGGCTCCAGAGCATTGATCTTGCGCGGAGTGAAGGCGCGGGCGAGCAGGTTGCGGTGGATGTCGTGGATCGGCGGGTCTTCGAAGATCAGCACTCCGGGTGGAATCTCCATACCGGACTTGATGATCTCCAGAATGATGCCCCGCGCTGAACTGAAGGTGCCGTTGTCGACCAGCGTTCGGTTCACGTCGTCGAAACGGCTGACCGCGTAGAAGTCGTGCACCTCGTTGTAATACAGCGGTGCCTCGTCGCGGATCCGCTTGAACATCGGGTACGGGTCGGCGTTGAGCTCAGCGTGCCAAGGGTCGTAATAGAGCTCTTCGGTGGCGCTGGCCGTCATCGGGTGGTCCTTCCTCGGCGCTCGACTGGGCTTTTCCTCACCGGGCGATCGCGGGTCGACGGCTCGGGAAGCTTGATGACCGACGTGTACATCTCCACGATCGGCCGGTACAGGTCCACGTCGTCGAGTTCGCTACCCAGTACGACGGAGTCACTGGTGGCGACGAGCGCCTGCGCGAACGTCAGCGGCGGAATCGACAGCGTCGCACCGAGCCGGTCCATGCCCTCGACGATGAACCTCGCGAGCGCCTCCACCACTTCGGCCCGCTTGGCCGCGACGCGTTCCCGGGCGTCGGGGTTGCGCAGGAGGTACAGCGTGAACTCCAGACCCAGTGCGGCGTGTTCGGCACCGCGGTCGCGACTGAGCTGACGCCAGCGCTCGGCGATCTGGTCGAGTTCGCGCGCCCCGACCTCCCCCGATGCGGACATCACCTCGGCGAAGTTGTCGAAATAGCGACGCCAGTACCGATCGCTCACCGCCAGAAAGAGGTCTTCCTTCGTGGCGAAGTGCTTGTAGATGGCGCCTTTGGTGTAGCCCGCCGCGTGGGCGATGTCATCGAGAGTCGCTGAGGTGAAACCCTTTTCGGCGAACACCTCTTCTGCGGCATCCAACAGCACCGAGCGCGTGTGCTCGAGTCGCCGTTCCCGCGTCCACCGCTCGACCATGCGGCGATACTACTTCAGAATCTCGGCTACCTATTGGATATCCAGATACTCATGAGTATATTCGCCTCCGTTGGGTCGCTGCCCCGCCCGCACGATCGCCGAGGAGAAGCCCGAGATGAGTGAGCTGTCGAAGAAGTCCGCGGTCACCGAGTCGATCAGAGTCACCGACTTCCGTACGGACGCACCGAAGAGACCCGGCGCCTTCAAGATCTGGGCGACCGTCGGCGCCGTAGCCCTGGCCTACACGCTCTACGTGTTCATCCGCTGGGTCACCGGCCCCTTCTTCGAACCGGTGAGCGGAGGCCCCAGCGACCCGCCGATGTACATGAAGATCCCGCTGATGGCCAACGCGGTCGTGCTCTGGATCGGCCTTCCGGCGGCGCTGTGGTTCTTCATCATCCGACCGTGGGTGCGGGAACGGCGGATCACCCTCGACGGCATGCTGCTCGTGTCGATGGGCCTGATGATGTTCCAGGATCCGATGCTGAACTACTACAGCACCTGGTGCACGTATAACGCCTGGCTGTGGAACCGAGGGTCGTGGGCGCCGCACATCCCAGGCTGGGTGGCGCACGAGGAGCCGGGGCACACGGTGCCCGAACCGCTGCTGACCAACATCCCCGGCTACATGTACGGCGTCCTGCTGATCACCATTGTCGGCTGCTGGGTCATGCGCAAGATCAAGAACCGGTGGCCTGGCATCAGCAACCTACGGCTGATCCTCGTCACGTATGCGATCGCGTTCGTCTTCGACTTCGTGATGGAAGCCCTGGTCATGTTGCCGATCGGGTTCTACTCCTACCCGGGCGCCATTCAGTCGCTGTCCTTCAACGCCGGCACCTACTACCAGTGGCCCGTCTACGAGGGCTTGATGTGGGGCGGCGTCCAGGCGGCGCTGTGCTGTCTGCGCTTCTTCACCGACGACCGAGGGCGCACCGTGGTCGAACGCGGACTGGACAGCATCCGCGGCGGAGTCGTCAAGCAGCAGTTCGTCCGCTTCCTGGCGATCTTCGGCGGAGTCAGCGCCTGCTTCTTCCTGTTCTACAACGTCCCCGCGACCTGGCTCGGCATGCACGGCGATCCGTGGCCAGAGGATGTGCAGAAGCGCTCGTACTTCAACCCCGGCATCTGCGGCGAGGGCACCGATCGACCGTGCCCGAATCCCGATCTGCCGCTGCCGACCAAGCATTCGGGGTACGTCAACCACGACGGAGAACTCGTGCTGCCGGAAGGGGTGCAGATGCCGCCCGTAGTGCCGATCCAACGCCCGAACAGCGATGACGGCCAGTAAGTTCCGGCCGACCGCCGAACCGGGTTCCTCAGCGCCGTTCTATCGCGCCACCGGCACTGAGGTCGAGATCTTCCGGGCGGCTGCTCGGCGCGGTTCCCCGTTGCTACTCAAAGGACCCACCGGTTGCGGAAAGACCCGCTTCGTCGAGGCGATGGCTCACGAACTGGGCCGTGAGCTCATCACCGTCGCCGGCCACGAGGACATGACGTCGGCCGACCTGGTGGGCCGCTTCCTGCTCAAGGGCGGTGAAACCGTCTGGGTGGACGGCCCGTTGACCAGAGCGGTACGCGACGGCGCCATCTGCTACCTCGACGAGATCGTCGAGGCGCGCCAGGACACGACGGTGGTCATCCATCCGCTCGCCGACCACCGCCGCGAGTTGCCGATCGATCGGCTCGGCACCACGTTGTCCGCGGCGCCGGGTTTCCAGCTCGTGATCTCTTACAACCCGGGGTACCAGAGCATCCTGAAGAGTCTCAAAGACTCGACCCGCCAGCGCTTCGTCGCGATCAGCCTCGATTTGCCGGCTGCCGAGATCGAGGCCGAGGTCGTGGCGCGTGAAGCGGGGATCGATGCGTCCACCGCCGCGTCGCTCGTCGTCCTCGGAAACGCCATCCGGAATCTGGATGCCGCCGCGCTGAGCGAGGTGGCCTCGACCCGCATGCTGATCCTCGCCGGTGGCCTCGTCGCCGAAGGACTCCCTCTGCGCGACGCCGTCCAGTCCGCGGTCGTCGAGGTGCTCTCCGATGATCCGGACGTGATACGCGGCCTCGGTGAGCTCGTCGAAGCGGTCCTGCCACGGCAGTGACCACCCAAGATCGTGCGCCGCAACACTTCCGGTTCCTCGCAGAGTTCCTCGCCGGACGGCCCATCGACATTGCCGCCGCCACTGCGGGCGAAGCCGCGTACACCGACGGGCAGGTCGTCTACGTGTCGGCGAACGCGGATTCCGACACGCAGCGACGCGAAGTGCTGGTCCAGAGTGCACTCCTGGGTGCCGGAAGCCTCGACGGTCGGTATGTCGGGCGGCTGCGGGCACGCCCCGCGCTCGCGCGGCGCTACCTCTTGCTGGAAGGCCACCGCGTCCTGGCCGAACTCGGGCGGCGGGTCCCGCTGGCCGCGGCGGTCGCGCCGTACGTCACGACGGGGTCGGTCAGCTGTGAACAGTCAATCGAGATCGCCTCGGGGAGAACAAAACTCGAACCCCCGCCGGGCTGGTTCGGGACGATCAAGCCGTCGAAACTGATTCGCGCCCGAACCGAACCGGGTTCGAGGGCAACGGACGCCGACGCCATGATGGGCGTCGAGCATTCCGAACCGTCCGAGACGGACACCGACGACGGCGAGGAATCGCCCGAGAAGAGCTGGATCCTCAAACTGTTCGAGGTTCCCCTCGGCGCGCAGTCCCCCGCGGACTTCCTGCGTGCGCTGTTCGGCAGATCTCGCTCGTCCGGAAGCGACGGCGCCGGCGGGGAGTCGTCAGTCGGCTCGATCGAGCGGACGCTGCGAGCCGGTGTCACTGCGCGGCCGATGCCCACGCCGGTCCGCTTCACCGAGGACGAGAAGCCCGGTGCCGTGGTCAAAGTCGGCGGCGCCTGGTATCCGGAATGGGACGTCTTCGGCGGCCGGTACCGGGAGGACTGGTGCCGCGTCGTCGTTTTCCCGGTGACCGCCCCGGTGGGGATGGCGCTCGTCGGTGCCGCACGGGACACCGTGCTACGCCGACGGCTGGCACGCGTCGGCGTGGGCCCGAAAGCGTTGCGTGCCCGCGCTGACGGCGACGACGTGGACAACGATGCCCTGATCGATCTGTTCGTCGACCTGCGCTCGGGCCATTCCCCACCCGAGAATGTGTACACCGAGCGCCGCACCATCGCCCGCAACCTCGGTGTCCTCATCCTCGTCGATGTCTCGGGGTCCTCAACCGACGCCGACGGCGATGGGTTGGCCGTCCACGAGCACCAGCGCCGCGCGGCAGCCACGATCGCGGTGACTCTCGAAGAACTGGGCGACCGTGTCGCGGTGTACGGGTTCCGCTCACAGGGCCGGCGTGCTGTGCATCTGCCGGAGATCAAGAGTTTCGGGGAGCGGTTCGGTGCGAGCGGCCTGGCCCGACTCGGTCAGCTGCAACCGTCGGGTTACACCCGGCTGGGAGCCGGTATCCGCGGTGCCGGCGAGATTCTCAAGAGGCATGCCGGGACCCCGCATCGGTTGCTGCTCGTGCTGTCCGACGGCTTCCCCTACGACGACGGCTACGAAGGCCGTTATGCCGAAGCCGATTCGCGCAAGGCGCTCGAGGAATTGCGCGCCGAGGGGGTGGGGTGCCTGTGCCTGTCGATCGGCGCCGCCACCGAAGCGGACGCACTGGCGTCAGCGTTCGGTTCGGCCAGCCACGCCAGCGCACCGACCCTGGCCGATCTGAGCCCCCGGATGGACGAGCTGTTCCTGTCATCCCTGCGCGAACTCGCGGCACCGAGGCGGCGGCAGCGCTGATCGTGCAACTTTTGGGCAATCGCCCAAGAATGCCACGGGCAGCGGGCTATGCTGCGGCCGGATAATCACAAGTAATTGATATACGCCGGTGGGGAGTGTGGATGACATGACGACGGTCGGCGAACGGGAACCGAACCTCGCGCGGCCGTGGGCGCCGCACCGGCTCCGGATCTACACCTGGACAGGCATCTTCACCTTCGCCGTCTTCCTGCTGGTGACCATCGGCGTCGGCGTGGGCCTCATCGCGCCGTCGTTCACCACCGACGTCGTGGTCAACCTGATCTTCGGTGTCCCGGTGATCCTGCTGCCGTTCGTGATCCTGTGGGACGCCCCCGGCGAGCGACGGACCCGGCTGGACAAGGCGGCCGAGTTGTCGCTGTTCTACCTGCCCTACACCGCGGGAAGTCAGATCGGCTACGAGCTGATGTTCCTCATCGGGCACCCTCTCGGTCTCTGGGCACCGACCGACGACCCCGGCTGGAAGTGGCTGTGGTGGCAGTACGCGCTGGCCGACACCAGATACGTCAGCGGCAATCCGTGGATCTTCGCCCTCGAGGTCGTCGGCGTCCTCACCGGTGTCACCGTATTCGTCATGTGGACCCGCCTCATCCGTACCGACCTGGCGGCACAGGCCCGGATCTCGGCGCTGTGGATCGCCTTCACCGGATGCGCGATCCTGATGAGCAGCACCGCGGTGTACTTCCTGGCGGAGGTCGGTGCGGGGTTCGAGAACATCGGGCAGGGCTCGTGGGGGCTGTGGTTCAAGTTCATCGGCGAGAACGTCCCCTTCATCGTGCTGCCGCCGCTGGTGCTGTATTCCCTGCACCTGCAGATCGACTATCTGACCCGGCGGGCCGGTCCGCAGGCAACGCACCGGGTCTGAATGGAATGCTCTCCTCGGAGAAGATTCTCGTCACTGGCGCCACCGGAAAGATCGCCTTCCCCATCGCGCGCGCCCTCGCCGAGCGCAACGAGGTGTGGGGTGCGGCGCGGCTGCGAGACGCGGCGGACCGCCAGAAGCTGATCGACGCCGGCATCACCCCGCTGGCCCTCGACATCAGCGCGGGCGACTTCTCCGGGCTGCCCGACGACTTCACCTACGTGTTCCACGCCGCGGTCGACACCGGCACGACCGACTGGGTGTCGTGCGTGGACACCAACGCCCAGAAATCCGGAGATCTGCTGTACCACTGCCGAGGCGCGAAGGGGTTCGTGTTCTGCTCCACCGGATCGGTGTACGGCTACCAGGGTCAGCGGCCGCTGCGGGAGGATGACCCGCCCGGTGTGCCACTGCGGGCGAACTACAGCTTCTCCAAGGTGGCCGCGGAGGCCGTGTGCACGTGGATCGCCCGGCAGCACGGGATACCGCTGACGATCATCCGGATCTGCTCGACCTACGGGCCGCAGGGCGGAGCTCCCGCCGACCGGCTGGAGATGATGTTGGCGGGCAAGCCGATCCGGCTCTATCCCGACAGCCCCAACAACTACAACCCGATTTACGAGGACGACTACGTCGACCTGGGCATCCGGGCCATGCAGGTGAGCGCCACGCCACCGATCGTGGTGAACTGGGCCGGAAGTGAGACGGTCAGCGTCGAGGACTACTGCGCTTACATGGGCGAACTCGTCGGTGTCGGACCGGTTTTCGAGTACAGCCGGCACGCGCACACCCCGCTGTGGCCCGATGTCACCTACATGCACGAGATCCTCGGAAGAACGAGAGTGCCTTGGCGCGAGGGTTTCCGGCGCATGATCGAGGCACGCCATCCCGACATCACCCTCGCCTGAAGGGACCCCACATGAACCTGCCCGGCACGCCCTCCGACGAGGTGCCCGCTGTCCTCGACGAGGGCCGCGGCGACGTCACCACCCTGTTCGTGTCCATGGCGACGCGCCACCCGGACCTCTCCGACGCCGATTACCTACGCTGGCACACCCTCGACCACCGGCCCGAGCAACACCGGCTGTCCGCCGTGCGCGCCTCGCTGCGGCTGGTCTCGACGCCACAGTGCCGCGCAGCACGGGCGGCGAGCCCACCGCGCCACGACTCCGTCGATCACGTGATGACGTACTTCTTCACCGACCCCGGCGGGATGGAGCCCTTCCTGTCTCTGTCCAAGGCGCTCGGCGGTGCGGGCCGCAAGCTACCGCTGCTGCCCCCGGTCGAGCGCGGAGTCTACGACATCAATGGCCGGGCCGCGGCTAGGCGGGTGAAGGTCGGCGCCGATGTGTTGCCGTGGTGGCCGGTTCGTGGCGCCTACCTGCTGCTTGAGCGCGGGGCTGCGCCGACGCACGAGCTACTCGACATCGACGGCGTCGCCGGAGTGTGGACGGCGACGTCGTTGGCGGTCGGCGAACGCCTGGCCAGCGCGCCTGCCGGACAGACCATCTCGTACCTGTTCCTCGACGGGGATCCGGTGCACACCGCCGACCTGCTGCGTCCTGCGCTGGCGGAACGCTGGAGCGACAGCGCAGTCGAACCGCTGTTCGCCGCGCCGTTCCACACCGTGGTGCCGCACGAATGGGACCGCTATGTGCCGTGACGGGGGGCGGATATGAGGATCGGCCTGATGGTCGGCTCCGACCGGGAACGAGCCCGCGCGGACCGGTTGAGCGGACTGCTCGCCGACGTCGAAGCGGCCGAGGCCGCCGGCTTCGCGTCGTTCTGGTTTCCGCAGGTACCCGGCTACCTCGACGCCATGACCGCGGTCGCGCTGCTGGGCCGGGTCACCGACCGGATCGAGCTGGGCACGGCCGTGGTCCCCATCCAGACCCGGCATCCGCTGATCATGGCGCAGCAGGCGCTCACCACACAGCTCGCCTGTGGGGGTCGGTTCACCCTCGGCGTCGGACCTTCGCACCACTGGATCGTCGCCGATCAGCTCGGCCTGTCCTACGACCGGCCAGCCGCACAGATGCGTGACTACCTCGACGTTCTGGTGGCGTCGCTGGCCGGCCCCGGTTCGGTCGACGTGGAGAACGAACACCATCGCGTACACGGATCCATCGACGTGGCCGACGCTGCCGACACCCCGGTCCTCATCGCCGCACTGGGGCCGACGATGCTGCGGATCGCCGGCGAGCGCGCCGCCGGCACGATCCTGTGGATGGCCGACGAGCGCACCATCGAAGGACACATCGCCCCCCGCCTCGCCGCCGCGGCCCGGGCGGCCGGCCGGCCCGCGCCGCGGATCGTCGCCGGTGTGCCGGTGGCGCTGTGCGCGGCCGGCGAGGTCGACGGCGCACGCGCCTACGCCAGCGAGGTCCTCGGCCACGCCGACTTCTCCCCCAATTACGTGCGGCTGCTCGAACACGGTGATGCGCGGGACGTCGGCGACACCATGGCCGCCGGCGATGAGCGGGGCGTCCTCGCGCGGCTGCGCCGGTACCGGGACGCCGGAGTCACCGACCTCGCCGCACGAGTGGTTCCGCTCGGAGACGATCCGGCCACCCGGAGCCGGTCGCGGCGACGCACTCAGGAGTTCGTGGCCTCGTTGTCGGCGGAGCTCCTCTCCGACGCATAGCCCCCATGGTGCAGCAGCACAGCTGGACCCCATAGTTAGACATGCGTCAGCTATGTTCACGACTCAATCATGCTGCTACTGTCCGCTTATGCCCCGCACCTCTGGGTCGATCTCAGCTGACGGCGGTCAACGACGGGCGTCCTACCAACGTGTCCGCTCGCGCGAGACGAAGCGTTCGCTGGTCGCGGCGGCGATGGCGCTGTGGCGGACCAACGGCTATGCCCAGACCACCGTCGCCGACATCTGCCGCGCCGCGGGAGTTTCCCGCGCACTGTTCTACTTTCACTTCCCCGCCAAGGAGGACGTGCTCTTCGAAGTGGGACTGGCGTCGACCCGTGCCGCCAGATCAACGGTGCAGCAGCAGATCCGCGGCGAATACGACCTTGAGGACGTCATCCTGCGTGCGCTGCGCAGCCTGGAACGCTCGATGGCCCGAAACCCCAGGGATCTCATCGTGGAGACGATCCTCGAGGGCTACCGGCACGAACAGCGCATTCTGACCGGAGACGAGGATGCGCACGCCGACGCCGACATGTTCGGCGACCTGTTCGCCAAGGCCCAGGCGGACGGCAAGCTCGCCTCGGACGTCGACGTCGCACATCTGTCGCGGTTGGCGCAGATGCACGTCAGCGAGGGTGTCCGGCACTGGGCGATGGGCGGATTCGGCGGACGTTCGTTCGCCGACGTGGTCAGCGCCGACATCGGGGCTCTGATCTCTGGATTCGACACACGAAGCAGGAACACATGACCGCTCCGCTGTCCGCCGCGGACCGGGGTCCACTCCCGAAATCGATGAGCTGAGAAGGAGACTCGACATGGCATGGGACTTCGAGACGGACCCCGAGTATCAGAAGGTGCTCGATTGGGCCGACGAGTTCGTCCGTGAGGAGGTCGAGCCGCTGGACCTCGCGTTTCCGCATCAGCAGTTCGTCCCGCTGGAGGGAAGACGGCGCGAGGCGATCGATCCGCTCAAGGACCAGGTGCGTCGGCGTGGACTGTGGGCCACACATCTCGGCCCCGAACTCGGCGGGCAGGGCTACGGTCAATTGAAGCTCGCTCTACTCAACGAGATCCTCGGGCGCTCGCAGTGGGCACCGATCGTGTTCGGTTGCCAGGCACCCGACACGGGCAACGCCGAGATCATCGCCCACTACGGCACCGACGCACAGAAAGAGCGCTATCTGCGGCCGCTGCTCAACGGTGAACTCTTCTCCTGCTACTCGATGACCGAACCGCATGCCGGCGCGGATCCGACGTTGTTCACCACCCGCGCGGTCCGCGACGGTGACGACTGGGTGATCAACGGCCAGAAGTTCTTCTCGTCCAACGCCGCGACCGCCGCCTTCCTCATCGTCATGGTGGTGACCAACCCCGACGTGAGCCCCTATCAGGGCATGTCGATGTTCCTCGTGCCGACCGACACCCCCGGCGTGAGGATCGTGCGCAACGTCGGCCTGTATGGCGAGGCCGACAACCAGGGTAGCCATGCGCTGATCCACTACGACAATGTGCGCGTCCCCGCCGATGCGCTGCTCGGCGGGGAGGGCCAGGCCTTCGTCATCGCTCAGACCCGGCTGGGCGGCGGTCGGATCCATCACGCGATGCGCACGATCGGATTGGCGCGCAAGGCGATCGACATGATGTGCGAACGTGCCCTCAGCCGCCGGACGCAGGGCAGCCTGCTGTCCGAGAAACAGTTCGTTCAGGGCTACATCGCCGATTCCTATGCGCAACTGCTGCAGTTCCGCCTCATGGTGCTCTACACCGCGTGGGAGATCGACAAATTCAACGACTACAAGAAAGTGCGCAAGGACATCGCCGCGGTCAAGGTGGTGATGCCGACGGTCCTGCACGACATCGCCTGGCGGGCCATGCAGGTGCACGGTGCACTGGGGGTGACCAACGAGATGCCGTTCCTCGGAATGGTCACCGGCGCCGCGGTGATGGGCCTCGCCGACGGCCCGACCGAGGTCCACAAGGCCACCGTTGCCAAACAGGTGCTCCGCGACCACCGCGCCACCGACCAGATGTGGCCCAGCGAGTGGATTCCCGGTAAGCGCGAAGCGGCGCACGCCAAGTTCGCCGACTACCTCGACACCGCGATCGAGAACACGGTGGGCAACATGTGAGCAACCTCGACACCACCGGCTTGGCGGACTGGATGGACCGGCAAGGCCTGCCCGGCGCGGGCGCCCCGCTCGAGACCCGGCTTCTGTCCGGCGGCACCCAGAACGTCATCTACGAACTCCGCCGCGGCGACGCGCGGTGCGTGCTTCGGATGCCCCCGCCGGGGGCACCGCGGGACCGTGACAAGGGCATCCTGCGCGAATGGCGAATCATCGAGGCGCTCGACGGCACCGAGGTCCCGCACACCGCCGCGGTCGGGGTGTGCGAGGACCCGACAGTCCTGGGCCGCCCCTTCTACCTCATGGGCTTCGTCGATGGATGGTCGCCGATGGAGGTGAGCGGCACATGGCCGGAACCCTTCAACAGCGACCCGTCGACTCGGCCCGAGCTCAGTTATCAGCTCGCAGAGGGTATTGCGCTGTTGTCGAAGGTGGACTGGCGGGCCAGGGGTCTGGCTGATCTCGGTCGACCGGACGGATACCACGAGCGGCAGGTCGACCGGTGGACCGGATTCTTCGAGCGCATCAAAGGCCGGGATCTCGACGGCCTCGATGTGGCCACCGAGTGGTTGCGCGCCCACCGACCGCTCGACTTCATCCCGGGACTGATGCACGGCGACTACCAGTTCGCCAACGTCATGTACCGGCACGGCGCTCCGGCCCGGCTCGCCGCGATCGTCGACTGGGAGATGGGCACGGTTGGCGATCCGAAACTGGATCTCGCGTGGATGGTGCAGAGCTGGCCCGCCGACACCGCCGCACCCGGTGCCGACGAGATGTCCTACGTGGACATGACGGGGATGCCCTCGCGCGACCAGGTGGTGGCGCACTACGCGGAGATCTCCGGCCGCCAGGTCGATGATCTGGACTACTACCTCGTGCTGGCTCGCTGGAAGCTCGCCATTGTGCTCGAGCAGGGCTACCAGCGCGCGGGTGACGACGAGAAGCTGCAGGCTTTCGGCCCGATCGTTCCGGCGCTGATGCGGTCGGCCGCCGACCTCGCCGAGTCGACGGGTTACCGGTGAGGGCGGCGGTCTGCCCCGTCCACGGCCCTCCGGAGGTGGTGGAGATCCGAGAGCTGACCCCGCCGGAGCGCAGCCGGGGACAGCTCCGGGTACGGGTGCGCGCCGCGGCGGTCAACTACCCCGACGTGCTGCTGATCGGCGGCCGCTATCAGGTCAGCGTGCCGCCACCGTTCGTCCCCGGCAGTGAGTTCGCCGGTGAGGTCGTCGAGACAGACGATGCTGCAGGCGGATTCGCGATCGGCGATCGGGTGAGCGGCACCGGCATGTACGGCGCATTCGCTGAGGAGGTCGTCGTCGAACCCGCCGCGCTGTCTCCCGTCCCTGCCGGCGTCCACGACCGCGCGGCCGCCGCGTTCGGTGTGGCCCATCGCACCGCCTTTCACGCCCTGCGCTCGGTCGCCCGGATTAGACCGGGTGACGAGCTGATCGTGCTCGGCGCCGGGGGCGGGGTGGGGCTCGCCGCGGTTCAGCTCGCCGTCGTCCTCGGCGCGCGGGTCACCGCGGTCGCAGCGTCGGAGGAGAAGCTCGCGGTCGCCGGGTCCTACGGTGCTCACCGACTCGTCAACCGGCGCCACGGGGCACTGCGGGAGGCGTTGAAGTCCGCGCTTCCGGACGGGGCGTGCGCGGTGCTGGACCCGGTCGGCGGCGGATCGTCCGAACCCGCGATGCGATCGCTGCGCCGGGGCGGGCGATTCGTGACCGTCGGTTACGCCTCCGGGACGATCCCCCGCATCCCGCTCAACCTGGTCCTGGTGAAAGGCATTGTCGTGCAGGGCTTCCAGTTCGGCGACATCCCCGCCGACGAATACCGGCGCAACGAAGCTGAGCTCCGTGAGCTGCTCGCCACGGGGAAGGTGCGGCCGCACATCGGGGCGACGTACGCCCTCGGCGACGCGGTGGCTGCGCTGCGGCAGGTGGCCGACGGACACGCCGTCGGCAAGATCGTGATCGATATGGCCTAACTGGCCGGAATGAGGTCGGTCGCCACCGAACGGCGCGTCATCATGCCACAGCGGAAGGTCTCGACGTGGTGGTCGGCACCGAGGTCGAGGGCGCCGACAGCGGCCAACGCCTGGGACTTGAAGGCACGGGCAGCAGCGCTGAGCTCGTGGTGCACGGCGTCGACGTCGCTGTTGAGTTCCTCGGGACAGTGGTCGCCCCACAACGTCACCTCGGTGAGCCCGTGGTCGAGGGCCTTGCGCACGTGACGGCGTACCCGCTCGTCACCCTCGAACAGCGGGGCAGCGACGGACACCGTCTGCGGGTGCGGACGCTCGCTCCAGGATTCGAGCACCGGCTCCAGATCCAGGACGACCGCGCCCAGGATCTCCAGCGGACGAACATCCTCGCCGGTGTTCGGGAGGAGCACGGTCACATCCCATCCGGCCATCGCGCGGTCGAACAACCAGCCACCGGCGAAGGTGACGGCCTCGGCCACGGTGGGGCTGACGATGTCGAGGCGGTAGCGCATATCGGTCTCCGGGTTCATCGTGCGGGCGGTTGCGACGGTGTCGTGATCGGAGCGAAGTCGCGGGCCAGCGATTCCGCGTACTGCTGGAACACTTCGGCCAGCGGGATCGAAGGGTCGAGCAACCATGAGGTCTCCATTCCGTTGACGAAGGCGAGAATCTCCACGGCCTTGAGAGCCGCATCGATCTCCTGGCGGTACCGACCGGCGAGCTGACCGCGTCGGATGATCTCGGTGACGATGTCCACGGCGGCCCGCTGGCGCATGAGCAACCGGTCGTGCAGGGGCGCGTCCTCGGCGATGTTCTCCACGAGCAGCACGGTGAAGGTGCCGACGAGTTCCGGGGCTCGCTCAAAGCGTTCGGCCACCCGGGAGATCTGTTCGAACAGGTCGCCGGTGCGGTCGGCGTGGGTGTCGTCGTCGGTGTCGCGGGCGTCGAGCACCGCGTTGAGCAGCTGTTCTTTGGATTCGAAGTGGTGCAGCAGACCCGCCGGGGTGACCCCGGCCTCACGCGCGATCTGCGCCAGTGAGGTGTTGCGCCAGCCGTTGCGCGCCAGCAGCCGCTCCGCGACGCCCAGGATCCGCTGTCGGCGGTCTTCGCCTTTGGCGAAGAGGGCGGCATACGGCCGCTGCGACTGCACCGCTGACACGGAACTCCTTCGTTCGAACCAACCTAGTGAACACACAGTAGGTTGGTTCGCCGCGCTGTGACAAGGGTCTCAGCCCAGGAAAGTTTGGATCGCCGTCACACCGCTGGTCACGGCTGTCGGTTAACGGGCGGGGACGCCGATTGCGATATACAGGATGAGGTCCTCACACAGAAGTTCCGCAGTCGTCGCCCGACGACGCATCGAACGGAAGGACACGATGATGAAGATCAAACACGCCGCAGCAACCACGTTGATGGCAGGCGCCTTCGGCGCCGCGGCCCTCGGCCTCGGAGCGGGCAGCGCATCGGCAGACCCGCTGATTCCGCCGCCACCGCCGCCGTTTCCGGACCTGATCGGCCCCGGACCCGGAGTGCTTCCGCCCCCCGGCCATCTCAACAAGGTCTTCGGCCCGCCCGGACACTGGAACATCGCCGGAGTGAAGATCAACCCCGGACTGGTGAACCACTTCTGAGCGGCGCAGGCGGCTACGCGCTACAACCCGAGTGACTTGGCGATGATCACCTTCATCACCTCGCTGGTGCCCGCGTAGATGCGGGCGACGCGGGCATCGTTGTACAGCCGCGCGATCGGATACTCCATCATGTAGCCGTAGCCGCCGAAGAGCTGCAGACAGCGGTCCACCGCGCGGGCCTGGACCTCGGTGCAGAACAGCTTCACCCGCGCGGCGTCCTCCCGGGACAGCACGCCGTCGACGTGGTCGGCCACCGCCCGGTCGAGCATGGCCTGGGCGGCCTCGATCTCAGTCGACACCGCGGCGAGTTCGAATTTCGTGTTCTGGAAGGACGCGACCGGGGTGCCGAACGCCTTGCGATCCCTGACGTAGTCGATCGTGGCGTGCAGCGCCGAGCGGGCCTGCGCGACCGAGCCGACGGCCACCGTCAGCCGCTCCTGCGGCAGATTGTGGCCGAGGTAGCTGAAGGCCTCACCCTCCTCCCCCAGCTGGTTGGCCACCGGCACACGGACATCGGTGAAGGACAGCTCCGCGGTGTCCTGCACCTTGCAGCCCATCTTCTCCAGTTCGCGGCCGCGTTCGAAGCCCGGCATGCCGTCCTCGACAACGAGCAGCGTCAGTCCCCGGCGCCGGTTCTCCGGATCGGTCGACGTGCGTGCCACCACCACCACCAGATCCGCCTGGATACCGCCGGTGATGAACGTCTTGGCGCCGTTGAGCACATAATGGTCACCGTCTCGCACCGCGGTGGTCCGCACGCCGGCCAGGTCCGATCCGGTGCCCGGTTCGGTCATGGCGACCGCGGTGAGCAGGGTGCCGGCGGCCAGGCCGGGAAACCAGCGCCGGCGCTGCTCGTCGTTCGCGTAGTGCAGGAAGTACGGCAGGATCACCTCGAGCTGGGTGCGTACCGTCGACAGCGTCACCAGCGCGCGGGCCGCCTCCTCCTGAAGCACGACGTTGTAGCGGTAGTCGTCGATGCCCGCACCGCCGTACTCCTCGGGAATCGACATGCCGAGCATGCCCAGTGCGCCCATCTGCTTGAAGACGTCGCGCGGCATGCGGCCGGCCTTCTCCCACTGCGGGTACTGCGGCACGACCTCCTTGTCGATGAAGTCGCGCGCCAGTTCCCGGAAGGACTCGTGATCCTCGGTGAACAGCTCTCGACGCACAGTGCCTCCTCGGTGGCGGGTCTAGGTGACGAGCTCGACCAGGGTCGCGTTGGCGGTTCCGCCGCCCTCGCACATGGTCTGCAACCCGTAGCGGATTCCGTTGTCGCGCATGTGGTGGATCATCCGGGTCATCAGCACTGCACCCGACGCGCCCAGCGGATGACCGAGGGCGATCGCGCCGCCCAGCGGGTTCAGCCGCTCCTCAGCCGCGCCGGTCTCGGCCAACCAGGCCAGCGGTACCGGGGCGAACGCCTCGTTGACCTCGAAGACGCCGATCTCGTCCACCGCGACACCAGCCCGGCCCAGCACCTTCTCCGTGGCCGGGATCGGCCCGGTCAGCATCAGCACCGGATCTGCGCCGGTGACCGCGCCCGCGGTGTACCGGACGATCGGGCGGAGGCCGCGGCGGCCGGCCTCATCGGCGGTCATCACGAGCAACGCGGCCGCGCCGTCGGAGATCTGGGAGGAATTCCCCGCGTGGATCACACCGTCGTCGGTGAAGGCCGGTTTGAGGCCGGCGAGCTTCTCGACCGAGGTCCCACGCCGGATGCCCTCGTCGGCGGTGACCACAGCACCCTCGTCGGTTGTGACCGCCACGATCTGGGCGTCGAACGCGCCCGCGTCCTGCGCGGCGGCCGCAAGTTGGTGTGAGCGCGCGGAGTATTCGTCGAGCCGGGTCCGCGAGAACCCCCACTTCTCGGCGATGCGCTCGGCCGAGATGCCCTGGTTGAACGAGAAACCGTCGTAGCGCTCGAGCACCTTGGGCCCGTAGGGCATCCCGGTGGCCCGCGCCGCTCCGAGCGGCACCCGGCTCATCACCTCGACGCCGCCGGCCACGACGACGTCCTGCTGCCCCGACATCACGGCCTGTACGGCGAAGTCGAGCGCCTGCTGGCTCGACCCGCAGGCGCGGTTGACCGTCGTACCGGGAATCCGCTCCGGCCAGCCCGCGGCCAGCACCGCGTAGCGGCCGATGTTGCTCGACTGGTCGCCGACCTGCGAGACGCAGCCCCACACGACGTCGTCGACGATGTCGGGATCGATGCCGGCCCGCGCCGTCAACTCATCGAGGACGACGGCCGACAGATCGGCGGCGTGCGTGCCCGAGAGGCCGCCGTTGCGTTTGCCCACCGGAGTCCGGACGGCTTCGACGATCACGGTCTCGCGCATGTGTTCTTCTCCATCACTCTGAATCACTCTGAAGGACGGTCGACTGCTGATGTGCCGGGCCGATCGCACCCTGCTCGCGCAGCGCGTCGATTTCCTCGCCCGACAGCCCCAACGAATGCAGTATCGCGTCGGTGTGCTCGCCGAGTCCGGGCACCGCCCCCATGGGCTGTTCGTAGCCTTCGATCACCGGCGGCGGCAGCAGAGCCGAGATCTCCCCGTTCGGGGTCTGCACCGGTCGCCATCGGTCCCGCGCACTGAGCTGCGGGTGACCGATGACCTCGCTGGGCAGGTTGTAGCGGGAATTGCCGATGCCGGCGTCATCGGCGGTTTTCTGGATGTGCGCGAGATCGTGCTGCGCACACCAGGATCCGATCGCCTCGTTGAGCACATCGCGGCGCGCGACCCGGTCGGCGTTACCCGCGAACGAGGGATCGTCCGCGAGATCCGGTCGATCGATGATCTCGCGTGCCAGCCGCTGCCACTCACGGTCGTTGGTGGTGCCGAGGACGACCGTCTGGCCGTCACGGGTGGGGAATGCTCCGTAGGGCGCCACGGCGGGTGAACTCATACCGAGCGGTTGCTGGTCCACGCCCGAATGCTGGGTGTAGGTGAGCTGATAGCCCATGATGTCGGTCATCGTGTCGAACAGGCTGACCGCCACCGCCGGGGCGGCGTCCGTCGCACCGCCGGCATCGCGGGCGTAGAGCAGGCTGATGATCGACAGGGCGGCGTAGAGACCGGTCGAGATGTCGGCCACCGGCGGACCCGGTTTCGCCGGCATTCCGGGGTGCCCGGTCACCGCGCATGCGCCCGACTCGGCCTGGATCAGCAGGTCGTAGGCCCGCTTGTGCGAGATCGGGCCGCCGGCGCCGTAGCCGTCGATCTCGACCGGGATCACCTGGGGGTGACGGATTTTCAAGTCGGCGGGCGCTATGCCGATGCGCGCGGTGGCCCCGGGGGCGAGATTGGACACCAGGACGTCGGCGCCCTCGAGCAGACGGTGCAGCACCGCGACGCCGGCCGGCGACTTCAGGTCCAGGCTCAGCGACTCCTTGTTGCGGTTGGCCCACACGAAGTGCGCGGCCTGACCGTTCACGACGTCGTCGTAGTGGCGCGCGAAGTCACCGCCCTTGGGGTTCTCCACCTTGATGACGCGCGCGCCGAAGTCCGCGAGCACCCGGGTGCACATCGGCGCCGACACCGCCTGCTCGAGGGTGACGACGGTGATCCCGGCAAGCGGAGGTGTGCGCATCACGTCACCATGCCACCTGGGCACGCTCTCCTCCTAGTAGCTCTTGGGCAGGCCGAGGACGTTCGAGCCGAGGAAGTTGAGGATCATCTCCTGGCTGATCGGCGCGATCTTCATCAGGCGCGACTCACGGAAGAACCGCGAGATGTTGTACTCCTCGGAGTAACCCATCCCGCCGTGGGTCTGCAACGCGCGGTCGGCCGCATCGAATCCGGCGTCCGCGCAGAGGTATTTGGCCATGTTGGCCTCCCGCCCGCAGGACATGCCGTTGTCGTAGAGCCAGGTCGCCTTGCGCAGCACCAGTTCCGCGGCGTCCAGGCGGGCCAGGGAGTCGGCGAGGGGGAACTGGATGCCCTGGTTCATCCCGATCGGCCGGTTGAACACGTGCCGGTCCTTGCCGTACTTGACGGCCCGGTCGAGGGCGACGCGACCGATGCCGAGCGCTTCGGCGGCGATCAGCATGCGTTCGGGGTTGAGGCCGTCGAGGATGTAGAAGAACCCTCTGCCCTCCTCGCCGACGCGGTCCCCTACCGGAATCCGCAGATCGTCGATGAACAGTTCGTTGGAACTGACGGCGTTGCGACCCATTTTCGGGATGGGGCGGATGTCGACGTGTGCCCGGTCCAGGTCGGTCATGAACAACGTCATGCCGTCGGTCTTCTTGGTCACCTCGTCGTAGGGCGTGGTGCGGGTGAGCAGCAGAATCTTCTCCGACTCCAGTGCCTTGGAGATCCACACCTTGCGGCCGTTGACGACATAGCTGTCGCCGTCTCGCTTGGCGAAGGTCGTGATGCGTGAAGTATCCAGTCCCGCACCGGGTTCGGTGACACCGAAACACACATGCAGGTCACCGCTGGCGATGCGGGGCAGAGTCCGGGCCTTCAGCTCGTCGGAGCCGTGTTTGACCACCGGATGCATGCCGAAGATCGACATGTGGATCGAGCTGGCCGCGTTCATGCCGCCGCCCGAGCGCGCCACCGCCTCGGCGAGCAGGGTGGCCTCGGTGATACCGAGACCGTGACCGCCGTACTCCTCGGGGATCGTCATCCCCAGCCAGCCACCGCCTGCGATGGCGTCGTAGAACTCGGTCGGGAACTCGTGCCCGAGATCCTTCTGCATCCAGTAGTGGTCATCGAACTTCGCGGCGAGTTCGCCGACGGACTTGTATATCAGCTGCTGATCCTCGGTCAGCTCGAAACTCATTCCGCCCGACACTGCAGTCCCCTCTTTCGTTGCAAAGCCCTGTCGCACAGCAGTTCACCGGCGCGATCGCTGTCCGCCGCGCCGGTGACCGCCTGCACCCGTCAGTCGCGTGCGCCGCTGACCGCCTTGGCGTTGGCCTGGAAGTCGGCGAAGCTCGTCTTGTCCCCGCTGCGCTCGTGGCTGAGTGCGCGGATGGACACGTCGTGCCCCTCGGCGGCCTTGCGCAGCGCGCCGACGGTGGCCTGGTCCTTGGGGATGTGCTTGAACGGCTCGAAGTGGTACCAGCGGATCGCGTTCTCGTGGGTGATCTTGTTGATCTCGTCGTCGGGCACCTCGTAGGTGTCGAACACCGCGCCGAGTTCCTCAGGGGCGCCTGGCCACATCGAGTCGGAGTGCGGGTAGTCCATCTCCCAGCAGATGTTGTCGATGCCGATCATGTGGCGGTTCTTGACCCCGACCGGATCGGAGATGAAGCACGTCAAGAAGTGCTCGCGGAACACCTCGGAGGGCAGCTTGCCACCGAAGTTCTGGTGGGTCCACGTCGAGTGCATGTCGTACGTGCGGTCCACACGGTCGAGGAAGTAGGGGATCCACCCGGTACCCCCTTCGGACAGCGCGATCTTCAGCGTCGGGAACTCTTTGATCGGCGCCGACCAGAGCAGATCGGCGGCGGCCTGCACGATGTTCATGGGCTGCAGCGTGATCATCACGTCCATCGGCGCGTCCGGGGCGGTGATGGCTAGCTTGCCCGACGATCCGATGTGCACGTTCATGATCGTCTCGGTCTCGACCAATGCCTCCCACAGCGGCCGCCAGTGCTCCAGATCGTGGAACGACGGGTAGCCCAGCGTCGAGGGATTCTCGGTGAAGGTCAGCGAATGCACGCCCTTCTTCGACACGCGACGCACCTCCTGAGCGCACAACTCCGGATCCCAGATCGCGGGGATGGCCATCGGGATGAAGCGCCCGGGATTGCTTCCGCACCACTCGTCGATGTGCCAGTCGTTGTAGGCCTGTACCAGCGCCATCGAGAACTCGGCGTCCTCGGTGGCGAAGAGCCGCGCCGCGAAGCCGGGGAAGGAGGGGAAGTTCATCGTGGCGAGCACACCGCCGGCGTTCATGTCCTTCACGCGCTCGTCGGGGTCGTAACAACCCTTGCGGATCTCGTCGAGGCCCTGCGGCTCGAGCCCGTACTCCTCCTTGGGCCGGCCGGCGACCGCGTTGAGCGCCACATTCGGGATCACGGTGTCGCGGAACTGCCAGGTGTCCGAGCCGTCCGGGTTGTGCACGAGACGGGGTGCATCGTCGCGGTATTTCGCCGGCAGATGGTTCTTGAACATCCCGGGCGGCTCGATGATGTGATCGTCCACGCTGATCAAGATCATGTCTTCGTGCTTCACGGCATTCCTTTCGAGCGGTACTCGGCGTCGCGCACCCAGAGTGTTCTCCTACTGAGAAAACTAGCTTCTCCGCCAGGGAGAATCAACGACGGCAACCAAACCTGCCTGCAATTTCAGCAGCCGACCGGAGCCGGCGGGGCGGCGCCCGGCCACCGTCTATTGACCTTCGCCGCCGTCGTGTGGAAACCTGTTAGTCGAAAATGAGAACCTGATTCTCACTGTTGAGAGTCACCGGCCGAAATCCATCGGAAGGAGATGCCCGTGCGGTTGGCCCCCCTCCCGGCCGATCAGTGGGACGACGACGTCGACGAGGCCTTGTCCGGACTGATGCCCGCCGAGCGGCGCAACCCCGAGTCGACGGGGAATCTCGTCGCGACGCTACTGCGTCACCCGAAGCTCACCAGGGGCTTTCTGCGCTTCAACTTCCACCTGCTGTACGGGTCTCGCCTGCCCGCACGGCTGCGTGAGCTCGCCGTGCTGCGAGTCGCCCACCGGAGTAGGTGCGAATACGAGTGGCAGCACCACGTCACCATGGGACGCGACGTCGGCCTCACCGACGAACTCATCGACGGTGTGGCGCGCGGCGAGGCGGCCGACGAACTGGACCAGGCGGTCCTCACCGCCGTGGACGAGCTGCAGGACGGGGCGAACGTCTCCGATCAGACCTGGTCGGTCCTGAGCGCTCACCTCGACGAGCAACAACGCATGGATCTCATCTTCACCATCGGCTGCTATGGCGCACTCGCCATGGCCATCAACACTTTCGGCGTCGAACCCGATCCCCACTGACCGCAGAGAGGCAATTACACCGTGGCATTCTTCAAAAAGCCGGACGCCGGCAGCTGGACCGAGAACTGGCCCGAACTCGGCACCGCTCCGGTCAACTACGAGGATTCGATCGACCCCGAGCACTTCAAGCTCGAACAGGAGGCGATCTTCAAGAAGACCTGGCTCAAGGTCGGCCGCGTCGAGCAGCTGCCCAAGAAAGGCAGCTATTTCACTCGCGAGATGCCGTGTGCCGGTCCGGGTACCTCGGTGATCATCGTCAAGGACGGCCAAGGCGATCAGGCCGAGGTGCGGGCGTTCTACAACTTCTGCCGCCACCGCGGCAACAAGCTGGTCTGGAACGACTTCCCCGGCGAGGAGACGTCGGGAAGCTGCCGCCAATTCGTCTGCAAGTACCACGCGTGGCGCTACAACCTCAAGGGCGATCTGACCTTCGTGCAACAGGAGGGTGAGTTCTTCGACCTCGACAAGCAGCAGTACGGTCTGGTCCCCGTGCGCTGCGAGGTGTGGGAAGGCTTCATCTTCATCAATTTCGACAAGGACGCCGCCCCGTTGCGGGAGTATCTCGGCGACTTCGCCAAAGGCCTGGAGGGCTATCCCTTCCATGAGATGACCGAGCACTACAGCTACCGCTCGGAGATCAACGCGAACTGGAAGCTGTTCATCGACGCCTTCACCGAGTTCTACCACGCACCGATCCTGCACATGAAGCAGGCGGAGAAGGAGGAGGCCGAGAAGCTCGCCAAGTTCGGGTTCGAGGCGCTGGCCTACGACATCAAGGGCGACCACTCGATGGTGTCGTCCTGGGGCGGCATGAGCCCGCCCAAGGACCTCAACATGGTCAAGCCCATCGAGCGCATTCTGCACAGCGGTCTGTTCGGACCGTGGGACCGCCCCGACATCAAGGGCATCCTGCCCGAGGAACTCCCGCCGGCGATCAACCCAGGCCGTCACAAGAGTTGGGGCACCGACTCATTCGAGTTCTTCCCCAACTTCACGCTGCTGTTCTGGGCACCCGGCTGGTATTTGACCTACAACTACTGGCCGACCGCTGTGGACAAGCACATCTTCGAGGCCGACCTGTACTTCGTGCCGCCGAGGAATCTGCGCGAGCGACTCTCCCAGGAACTGGCCGCGGTGACGTTCAAGGAGTACGCGTTCCAGGACGCGAACACCCTGGAGGCCACCCAGACCCAGATCGGCACCAGGGTCGTCACCGACTTCCCGCTGTGCGATCAGGAGATCCTGCTGCGTCACCTGCACATGACAGCCCACCAGTACGTCGACCGGTACAAGGCGGCGAAGGCCAAGGGCAACGGCTCAGTCAACGGCACGCACGCCGCCAACGAGGCGAAGGCGCCAGAAAAGGATGAAGTGAATGTCTAAGCTCCCCGCCGAATTCGCCGACCTCGAACGCTTCGCCGACTGGTGCCTGCCCACCGAGGAGGAGCGCTACCAGAAGCGGCTCAACTCCTCGATGGAGGAGATGCAGGAGCTCTACGACGCCGGTATGGCACGGCTCGAGGACATCATGGTCTACGTCGACGCCCGCTTCCCACTCAAGGGCATGCCCGACGATGCCAAGGCCCTGGTGCATCTGGGACAGTCGATCGTCATGGTGAGTTTTCCGGTCGAGGTCTGGAAGCAGCCGCGCGTGCTCGACAGCGGCGCGGCCTACATCAAGCTGATCAAGGAGCCGGTGGTCTGACGGTGGCCACCCTTACCCTCAAAGCCGCGGGCTATCTCGACGTCGACGCCGGTGAGATCGTCCGGCCCGGCATCCTCACGATCGACGGCGATCGCATCGTCGCCGTCGGCGGAGACATCCCCGACGGCGCCGAGGTCGTCGATCTCGGCGACTCGATCCTGCTGCCGGGACTGATGGACATGGAGGTCAACCTGCTGATGGGCGGCCGGGGGGAGAATCCCGGCCTGTCCCAGGTGCAGGACGATCCGCCGACCCGGGTGCTGCGTGCGGTCGGCAATGCCCGTCGCACGCTGCGCGCCGGGTTCACCACCGTGCGCAACCTCGGTCTGTTCGTCAAGACCGGCGGCTATCTGCTCGACGTGGCACTCGGAAAGGCCATCGACGCCGGCTGGATCGACGGTCCACGGATCGTACCGGCGGGCCACGCCATCACCCCGACGGGCGGCCACCTCGATCCGACCATGTTCGCGGCGTTCATGCCCGGCGCGCTGGAGCTGACCGTCGAGGAGGGCATCGCCAACGGTGTCGACGAGATCCGCAAGGCGGTGCGCTACCAGATCAAGCACGGCGCCCAACTGATCAAGGTCTGCGTGTCCGGCGGTGTGATGTCACTGACCGGAGAGGCTGGTGCGCAACACTATTCGGACGAGGAGTTGCGCGCGATCGTCGACGAGGCGCATCGACGCGGGTTGCGGGTCGCCGCCCACACCCACGGCGCGGAGGCGGTCAAGCATGCGGTGGCCTGCGGGATCGACTGCATCGAGCACGGCTTCCTGATGGATGACGAGGCGATCCAGATGCTCGTCGACAACGACCGCTTCCTGGTCACCACCCGGCGCCTGGCCCAGGCGATGGATGTGTCGAAAGCCCCGAAGGTGCTGCAGGACAAGGCCGCGGAGATGTTCCCCAAGGCCGAGACCTCTATCAGGGCCGCGTACGAGGCCGGAGTGAAGATCGCCGTGGGCACCGACGCCCCAGCCATCCCGCACGGCCGCAACGCCGACGAACTGGTCACGCTCGTCGAATGGGGCATGCCGCCGGCCGCGGTCCTGCGAGCCGCCACCGTCGTCGCGGCCGATCTGATCAACGTCACCGATCGCGGACGGCTGGCCCAGGGCCAGCTCGCGGATGTGATCGCCGTGCCCGGCGACCCCCTGGCCGACATCACCGTTACACAGCGGGTCAACTTCGTAATGAAGGGCGGTAAGGTCTTCAAGAATGACGCAACCAACTGAGCGACCTTCGGCCTCGGCCCGGATCGATGACCTGGTCGAGATCCAACAGATGCTCGCCAAATATGCGGTGACCATCACCCAGGGTGATATCGACGGTTTGATCAGCGTTTTCACGCCGGACGGCACCTACAGCGCGTTCGGCGAGACGTACACGCTCAACCGGTTCCCGGTTCTGGTCGATGCGGCGCCCAAAGGCCTGTTCATGACCGGCACCGCGCTGATCGATCTGACCGAGGGCGCCGACACCGCCACCGGCACACAGCCGCTGTGCTTCATCGAACACTCCCAGCACGACATGCGGATCGGCTACTACCGCGACACCTATCTGCGCACCGAGGACGGTTGGCGGCTGAGAACCCGCGCAATGACGTTCATCCGGCGCAGTGGCGATCATGATCACGGCCGTCCGCACGCCATCGGAAGGCCCGACGCCGGATGACCGATCTCCACGAGCCCACCACCTTCCGCACCGCGCTGCGGGAATGGCTCGCCGACAATGCCGATCTGGTGGAACCCTCCGCGGCTGAGGGCCATTCGCTGGAGGCACACCTGCGCCAGTTCGCCCGCGTCCAGCGCGCACTCTACGACGGCGGCTGGGGCCGCTACGGCTGGCCGGAGCGCGCGGGCGGACTCGGCGGACCGGACATTCTGCGGGCCATCGTGGGCGAGGAGGTGGTCGGTCGCCGGCTCGCCGAGCCGGGACCGTATTCGATGCTCGAGGTGCTCGCACCGACGATGATCGACTACGCCTCGCCCGAACTGGCCGCCGAGATGGTGCCGAAACTGCTGAGCGGCGAAGAGCAGTGGTGTCAGGGCTTCTCCGAGCCGGGTGCGGGCAGTGACCTCGCATCCCTGACCACGCGTGCCGTCCAGGACGGCGACACCTATGTCATCAACGGCCAGAAGGTCTGGACCAGCTTCGCCCAGTACTCGCACCGGTGCATCCTGCTCACCCGCACCGGTGACGCGAACACGCCGAACCACGAGGCGATCACCGCCTTCTTCGTCGATCTGGACACCCCGGGCATCTCCGTCCGCCCGTTGCGCACCATGCACGGTGTCGACGAATTCTGTGAGGTGTACTTCGACGACGTCGCGGTCGACGCGAGTCGCATGCTCGGCAATCCCGGCGACGGCTGGCGCCTGGCGATGGACCTGCTGCCTTACGAACGTTCGACCTGCTTCTGGCAGCGCATCGCCTACCTGTACTCACGGTTCGACGCGCTGGTCGAGCAGGTGAAACGACAGGGCCAGGTGGTGGACACGGATATGGGTGAGGCATACCTGGCGCTGCACACGCTGCGCTGCCGCTCGCGGGCGACCCAGCACCGGCTGGCCGAGGGACACAAGCTGGGACCGGACACCTCGATCGACAAGGTGCTGCTCGCCAACGCCGAACAACGCCTCTACGACACGGTCCGCGATCTGCTGCCGGGCGCGGTCGAGCTGGACGACACGCAGTGGCGCACCGAATACCTCTACTCACGGGCGGCGACGATCTACGGCGGTACCGCCGAAGTGCAACGCAACATCATCGCCCGCCGCCTGCTCGACCTCGGGAAGGAGTGACAATGACCTCCGTCATGGACGAGGCATCACTCGAGATGCTCGAATCATCGCTGCGCAAGACCATGTCGTCGGCCTCCGGGCCCGAGCTCGATGCCGCCCTGACCCGACTCGGCTGGGCCGACATGCTGACCGAGGCACCCGAGGCCGCGATTCCGCTGTACTTCCGGCTGCTCGGCGAAACGGGTTCGCACGCATCGATTCTCGTTGACGTGGTGTTGCATGCCACGGGCAACACCATCGGCGACACTGTGGAGCTTCCGCTGCCGTACGCGGGCAACGCCTGGGTGGTGTGGGACCGCATCAGCCCGGAGAGCCTGGATCCGACACTCGGCGGCCTGCCGCTGCGCCGTGAGGAGGAGGGTTATCCGATCCGGGTGGCCGAGGCCCGGTTGGCTGTCGGCTGGTGGCTCGTGGGATCGGCACGGGCGATGCTGGCGCTGGCCCGACGGCACGCGTTGGACCGGGTGCAGTTCGGCAAGCCCATCGCCGGCTTCCAAGCGGTGCGACACCGGCTGGCCGAGACGCTGGTGGCCATCGAAGGTGCCGAGGCGACGCTGACTCTGCCGGGTGTGGACAACCCCGATCTGACCGCACTGCTCGCCAAGGCGGCCGCCGGTAAGGCCGCGCTGACGGCGGCCAAGCACTGCCAGCAGGTGCTCGGGGGTATCGGTTTCACCGAGGAGCACGATCTGCAGCACCACGTGAAGCGGGCTCTGGTTCTGGACGGATTGCTCGGCAGCTCACGGGAACTCACCCGGCGGGCGGGTGCGGGGCTGCGGGCGCGCGGCTCAGCGCCGCGACTGGCGGTGCTCTAGCCCGACGGTTCGGCCATTTCCGTCGACGCTGACCGGCCCCGCAGCATCGCCGTGCCACAACGACGCCATCGACCACGTTCGCCGGCGCCGGCGTGGTGCAGCGCGGTCGTGGAGCACAGGACCCGGCCCGGGCGCTCCTTGGCGCGATCGGCCAATCGCGCGGCTTCGTTGACCGCATCGCCGATCACGGTGTACTCGTAGCGGTTCTCGGCTCCGACGGTGCCCGCGAACACCGCGCCGAACGTGACGCCGATGCCGAAGTCGATCTCCGGTAGCGTCCGCAGCCGGGGTCCGAGGGTGCGTGCCGCCGCCAGAGCCGCTGCGGCCGGATCGTCGAGGCGCAGTGGTGCGCCGAAGACGGCGAGCACGGCGTCGCCCTGGAACTTGTTGATCAGTCCGTCGCACTGCTCGACCGTGGTGACCACGATCTCGAAGAAGTCGTTGAGGATCTGCGCCACCTCGTCGGGGTTCCGCGCTGCGGCCATCGCGGTGGAATCGATGAGATCGACGTAGAGCACCGCGACCTCCCGCACGTCACCGTGCAGCGACGGCTGTGCCTGCAGGGCATGCCGGGCGACGTCCACTCCGACGTAACGACCGAACAGTTCGCGCAGCCGTTCCCGCTCGGCCAGGCCGGTGACCATGGCGTTGAACCCCGTCTGCAACCGGCCGATCTCCGACGGCTCGTACACCGCCACGGTCACGTCTGTTCTGCCCCGCCCCAATTCCCGCATCGCGACGACCACTTCGCGGATGGGATCGGAGATGGACCGCGCGACGAGCAGCGTCGCGCCGAAGCCCAGCAGCAGTGAGACCACGACCATCACCAGGATGGGGGTGTCGATCGGCGCCGAACGGTGCAGGAACCATCCGTTGGTCCGCGCCAGCACGATCACCGCGATTCCTGCGCCCGGCACGGCACTGAACAACACCCACACGTACACGAGCCGACCGAACGCCCCGGGCAACGAGATCTTCGCCGTGGAACCGGCCATCGCCGCAGAGATGATCGGACGGAGTGTCCGGGCGGTGATGAGGTAGCCGATGCAGGCCGTCGTCATCGCGCCGAACAGGATCGCGCCGCCGATCACATAGGCCACGCCGCCACGGGCGTTGAGGTTCAGCACCATGAACACCGCACCGCTGACGACCCACACGCCGAATTCGACCGCAGTCTGCCGAACCGGGATCCGTAGCGCCGCACGCTGCTGGTCCGGGGCCGGCACCGCACCCTCGGCGAACCATGTGAACGTCGGACGCATGCCGATGGCGCCGACTGCCCCGTCCACCGCGGCGGACGCGGTCACCAGCACGATGAACGCGGTCAGATTGGTGGCCGTCAGCAGTTGCCGTGCGTCGCCGATGGTGTTGCGGGACAACGCGACGATGATCGCCAGGACGGCGGCCGCCGCGGTGAGGTGCGCCAACGTCAGACGGGTGCCGTACTCGGCGGCCAGTCGGCCGGCGTACACCCGCCTGCGACGAATCACCGGCGAATGTCTCTACTTGACGTTCGACTTCATCTGGTCGAGGTTGACCAGCACCGGCCAGCCGCCGACGCTGAGCGCGTTGCCGTGGCCGGTCTGGTGGATGTCGAACACCGACTGGATGGCCGCGTAGAAGCCCTGGATGTCGAGCGTCTGGTTCACTGCGCGCTTGGCCTGCCGCAGCGCAAAGGGCGGCATGGTGGCGATCTGTTCGGCCAGCGCGCGGGTCTCGGCGTCGAGGTCGGCGCGTGGCACCACCCGGTTGACCATCCCGGTGCGCTCGGCCTCCTCGGCGGTCAGCGGCCGCCCGGTGAACAGGATCTCCTTCGCTTTGCGCGGGCCGAGTTCCCAAGTGTGACCGTGGTATTCGACACCGCCGATACCCATCAGAGCGACCGGGTCGGAGAACAGCGCATCGTCGGCTGCCAGGATCAGATCGCACGGCCAGCACAGCATCAGGCCGCCGGAGATGCAGCGGCCCTGCACGGCGGCGATCGACGGTTTTCCGACGTTGCGCCACCGCAGCGTGTACTCCAGATAGCGCTTGGATTCGTGGGCGATGATCAGCTCGAGGGTGACCTTGTCCGGGACGGGTTCACCGCTGCGCAGATCATGTCCGGCGGAGAAGTGTTTCCCGTTGGCACGCAATACGATCACGACGACCTCAGGATCCTCGGCCGCACGCGTCCAGGCGGCATCGAGCTCGTCGAGCAGCGCGGTGTTCTGCGCATTGGCCGCGTCGGGCCGGTTCAGCGAGATCGTCGCGATGGAGTCCGCGACTTCATAGTCGATGTACACGTTTGCTCTCTTCTGTGGTGTTCAGTTCCTGGGTAGGCCGAGGAGCCGCTGGGCGATGATGTTGCGCTGGATCTCCGATGTGCCGCCGGCGATGGTGCCTGCGAAGCTGCGCAGATATCGCTCGAACCATCCGCACGAGTGCGCGTCGAGGTTCAGCGGCGTCCACGGACCGATGATCGTCGGATGGCTCAGTCCCTCGGCGCCGACCGAAGAGAGCGCATGCTCGGTCGCGAGTTGCCCGGTCTCCGAGCCGAACAGCTTGAGCACCGACAGCGCTGCGGCGTCCTCCTGGCCACGTGCCGCCCGCGACAACGCCACCGATCCGAGCAGGCGCAGCGCAGTGACGTCCATCGCCATCGTGGCGTAGCGGTCGCGATCGAGCGCGGTCCGTGGCCGGAAGTCGTCGACCAGATCCTGGAGCCGGTCGGCGTAGCTCAGCCACAGCATGTTCCGCTCATGGCCGAGTGACCCGTTGGCCACCCGCCAGCCGTCGTTCTCCGGCCCGACGAGGTTCTCGGCGGGAACCTCGACGTCGTTGAAGAAGACCTCGTTGAAGTCGACGTCGTCGCGGTCGCATGCCGACGGGAACGGCCGCCGCACGACGCCGGGAAGATCGGTCGGGATCATCAGCACGCTGATGCCGCGGTGCTTGGCCGCCTCGGGATCGGTGCGGACGAAGGTCAGGATCACGTCGGCGTCGTGCGCGCCGGAGGTCCACACCTTCTGGCCGTTGACGACGTAGCGGTCACCGTCGGCATCCCGCGTGCGCACCGCTCGTGTCCGCAAGGACGCCAGATCCGATCCCGCGCCCGGTTCACTCATCCCCAGCGCCGCGGTCAGATCCGCGCGCAGGATGGGTATCGCCCACCGCTGCTGCTGGGCTGCGGTACCGAACGAGATCAGCGATGCGGCGATGATGCCGACGCCCTGCGGATTGAAGCTCTGGTAGATCCGCCGGCGCGACAGTTCGACCTGATGCACGTACTGCTGCAGGATCGACGCATCGCGGCCGCCGAATTCCGGCGGTTGGCCCGGCAGCAGCCAGCCGTTGTCGAACAGCAGCCGCTGCCAACGACGCGTCCAGTCCGGTAGGTGCGCGGTCGAGCGTGGGCGCTCCACGGCAGCGGCGGTGTCGGGCAGGTTCGCGTCGAGGAACTCGACGAATTCTGCCCGGAAAGCCTCGACGTCAGGGTCGAAGGTGAGTTGCACGGCACTCCAGTCGGTTCTCGACGAAAGGCTTCTCTAATTCCCGTTATGAGAATAATATTCTCACGATGAGGAAGTTACAATCTCCGACACACTGGCCGCGAGGGGGGCTAGCACCACGATGCCCAGGCATTCTCCGGTACAGTTCATCCATGTTCTCCCCACTCGGCCAGGCCGCGGGCAGCCGGTGAGCACCCCCAGCGAAGAGCCGGCCTGGAAGCAGCGGGCGGTAGAACGATCGATCAAGACGGCGAAGTTGCGCGCCGCTCAACGCGTGCAGCGCTTCCTCGACGCCGCGCAGGCCATCATCATCGAGAAGGGCAGCACCGACTTCACCGTCCAGGAAGTCGTCGACCGCTCCCGGCAATCGCTGCGCAGCTTCTATCTCCAGTTCGACGGTAAACACGAGCTGCTGCTCGCCCTCTTCGAAGACGCGCTGAGCCGGTCGGCCGATCAGATCCGCGCCGCGACCGCCAGCCACTCCGACCCTCTCGAACGCCTCAAAGTGGCCATTCAGCTGCTGTTCGAGTCTTCCCGCCCCGATCCCGCCGCCAAGCGGCCCCTCTTCACCGACTTCGCGCCACGCCTGCTCGTATCGCATCCCTCCGAGGTCAAGATCGCGCACGCGCCGCTGCTCGCGCTCCTGACCGAGTTGATGGAGGACGCCTACGCCGCCGACCAATTGCGCGAGGGCATCAACCCCAAGCGGATGGCCGCGATGACCATGCAGACCGTGATGTTCGTGGCGCAGTCCAGCGGAGGGGCCGACGACGGTTCCGTCCACCCCATCACCGCCGACGAGGTCTGGGACTTCGTCGCTCACGGCTTCGCCCGCTGACCGCACCGGCATGAGAACACCGTTCTCGCCCGGCCCCCGCTCCATTCCCCGCTTCGGCGGTCGACGCACGTCCCCGGGTCGTACTTGTTTTCGTATTCATCGTCGAGAATGACGTTCTTCTAAGCGAAGAGGTTAATTCGCACCATCCGCATGTGGCATTGACACATTCGTGCGCCGGTGACAGAGTGCTGAGCAATCGCCAAAACAATCGACGGAGACGCTCACCCGGCTTGGCCTCGAGTCGAGCCGAATCGATTCTCCGCCTGACGAATTGAGGTACCGACATGACCGGACGCGTCGAAGGCAAGGTCGCCTTCATTACCGGAGCCGCACGCGGACAGGGCCGGGCCCATGCCGTGCGTCTGGCGCAGGAGGGCGCCGACATCATCGCCGTCGACATCTGCAAGCAGATCGACAGTGTCCGCATCCCGCTGTCCACCCCGGAGGACCTGGCCGAGACCGCGGATCTGGTCAAGAACGCCGGTGCCCGCATCTACACCGCCGAGGTCGACACCCGTGATTTCGACGCGCTCAAGGCCGCCGTCGACGCCGGGGTCGAGGAGTTCGGCCGCCTCGACATCATCGTCGCCAACGCCGGCATCGGCAATGGCGGGGAGACCCTGGACAAGACCAGCGAGCGCGACTGGACCGACATGATCGACGTCAACCTCGGTGGCGTGTGGAAGACCGTCAAAGCCGGTGTCCCGCACATCCTCGCCGGCGAGCGCGGCGGGTCGATCATCCTCACGAGCTCGGTCGGCGGGCTGAAGGCCTACCCGCACACCGGCCACTACGTCGCCGCCAAGCACGGGGTGGTCGGCCTGATGCGCACGTTCGCCGTCGAACTCGGCGCCAAGAACATCCGCGTCAACTCGGTGCACCCGACCAACGTGAACACCCCGCTGTTCATGAACGAGGGCACGATGAAGCTCTTCCGCCCCGACCTGGAGAACCCGGGTCCCGACGATATGAAGGTGGTCGGCGAGTTCATGCACACGCTGCCCATCGGTTGGGTCGAGCCCGAGGACATCGCCAACGCGGTGCTGTTCCTGGCCTCCGACGAGGCCCGCTACATCACCGGTGTCACGCTGCCGGTCGACGGCGGCAGCTGCCTGAAGTAACGGCAGTGCCCGGTGGCTGGGTGGCCGGCGGCATCACCGGGCTGCGGTTCCCCGCGCACGCCGAAGCCCTGATCGACGGCGGCGCCCGGTTCCTCACCGAGGCCTTCCGCGCGTGGGGGGCGCTGGGTGGCGACAACAAGGTCACCGGGATCGGCCGGGCCGACGAATGGCCCGGCGGCAGCACCGGCCGCAAGCTGGCGCTGTCGGTGTCCTACGCCGACGCCGACGCACGATTGCCCGAGCGGCTCTTCGTCAAGTTCTCCCGCGACTTCGACGACCCCGTCCGTGACCATGGCCGCAGCCAGATGGCCTCGGAGGTCCATTTCGCCACGCTCGCCCGCGCGGTGGAACTGCCCGTCACGGTGCCGGTGACGCTGTTCGCCGACTACGACGATGCCTCCGGTACCGGCGTGCTGATCACCGAGCGGATTCCGTTCGGCGCCAACGGGATCGAGCCCCACCACCCGAAGTGCCTCGACGATGCGCTGCCTGATGCCCCCGGACACTATCGCGCGCTGCTCTCGGCGGTGGCGCGACTGGCGGGCGCCGACCGTGCGGGACGGTTCCCCGCCGACCTCACCGCTCACTTCCCCACCGACATGACCGCCGCCTCGGTCGGCGAGCGCCCACGGGTGACGCCGCAGCGCGCCGAGCGCCAGGTGGCGCGGTACGCCGACTTCGCGGCGACTCAGCCGGCGCTGCTGCCGGAGTCGATCCGCTCACCGCAGTTCCTGCGACGGCTGGCCGCTGAAGCTCCGCGGCTGGCCGTGCGCGAGGCCGACGTCTGGCGATTCTTGTCGTCGCGCCCGGAGCTGATCGCGCTGTGCCACTGGAACGCCAACGTGGACAACGCGTGGTTCTGGCGGCAGACCGACGGCGGGCTCGGGTGCGGACTGCTGGACTGGGGCTGCGCCGGCCGGATGAACGTGGCGATGGCGATCTGGGGCGCATTGTCCGGAGCACGCAACGAATTGTGGGACAACCACTTCGACGAGCTCGTCGCCGTCTTCACCGACGAGTTCCAGCGCGCCGGCGGGCCGCGGGTGGATCCGCGGGAGCTCACCGATCACGTCGTGCTGTATGCGGCGATCATGGGTGTCACCTGGCTCCTCGGAGCGCCGGCGTTCCTCAGCAGCCGACTACCCGATCCGGTCGCCGGCCGTCACGCCCCTGCCGTGCGTGACCACGAACCGGTGCGGGCACAGCTGCAGATGCTCGTCAACGTCCTCGACATCTGGTGGACCCACGACCTCGCAGGAACCATCGATCGCTGCCTGGGCCCGACCACTCCCACCGAAACGCCCATCGTGCCCAACTGAGGTGGTTGCATAGACCCCCCGGGGGGAATGCGTACCGCGCACGGGCGACGGAGGTGGGGGCGTGAAGCGGCTCAACGGCATGGATGCCATGCTGCTGTACAGCGAGACGGACAATCTGCACACCCATACGCTCAAGGTGGCCATCGTCAATGCCGCCGACTTCGCCGACACTCACGGCCACCCGTACTCCTTCGACGACTTCCGCCGCACCGTCGCTCGCCGCCTGCATCTGCTCGACCCCCTGAGGTACCGGCTCGTCGACATCCCGCTGCGGCTGCATCACCCGATGTGGATGGAGAACTGCGACGTCGACCTGGACTACCACGTGCGACGGGTGCGCGTCCCGAGCCCCGGCGGGCGCCGCGAGCTCGACGCCGTCATCGGTGACATCGCGAGCACACCGCTGGACCGCCGCTTTCCGCTGTGGGAGTTCCACTTCGCCGAAGGGATGGCCGACGACCGGTTCGCGCTGATCGGGAAGGTGCACCACACGCTCGCCGACGGCGTGGCATCGGCCAATCTGCTCGCACGTCTGATGGATCTGGCAGGCGATGACCAGCAGGAACAGGACCACTTCCCCACCTGTGGTGAGACCACGAAGCGAGAACTGCTGCGTGAGGCCGGACGCGACCACCTGCACCAGATCGCCGGGCTGCCCAGACTCGCCTCCGACGCCGCCAAGGGTGCGATGCGGCTGAGGAAGCGGGCTCGTGAGCGTCCGGAGAACCCCGAGATGGCCAAGATGTTGCGTAACCCGCCCACATTCCTCAATCACCGGGTCTCCCCCGGTCGCACGTTCGCCACCGCGTCGCTGTCGCTGGCGCAGGTCAAGGAGACGGCGAAGCACCTCGGCGTGACGTTCAACGACATCGTGCTGGCGATGGCCGCGGGCGGGCTGCGGGAACTGCTGCTGCGCTATGACGGGCGCGCGGACCGCCCGATCATGGCGTCGGTGCCGGTGAGCACCGACCGGTCACCGGACCGGGTGACCGGCAACGAGATCAGCGGGCTGGCCGTCTCGCTGCCGGTGCACATCGACGATCCGCTGGAGCGGGTGCGGCTGACCGCGCTGGCCTCCGCGCGGGCCAAGGAGAGCAACGAGTTGCTCGGCCCCAGTCTGCCGGGTCGCATCATGTCGTACCTGCCGAGCACGCTGGCACCGACCGCCTTCCGCTGGCAGGCCCGGCACGCGAAGCACAACGCATTGATGAACGTCGCGGTGTCCAGCGTGTTCGGCCCCCGTGAACGGGGTCACCTCGGCGGCGCCCCCGTCACCGAGATCTATTCGGTCGGCGTGCTTTCTGCGGGCAGCGCCTTCAACATGACGGTGTGGAGCTACGTGGACCAGGTCGACATCTCGGTGCTCTCCGATGACCAGACCTTCAATGACGTGCACGAGGCGACCGATGCCATGGTGCACGGTCTGACCGAGATCCGGAGGGCGGCCGGGCTGACCGACGAACTGATCGCCGTCGACACCGCGATGGACCCGGCGCCGGCGGCCGATTAGTCAGTCGATCCCTCCAGGTGTTCGCGCAGATCCTTGCGCAGCACCTTGCCGGTGTTACCTCTCGGCAGCTCGTCGAGCACCAGGATGTCGCGCGGCACTTTGTAATTCGCGAGATTGTCGCGGACATGCTGTTTGAGTTCGTCGACACCGATCGACGATCCGGCAGCCGGTACGACGAACGCCGCGAGCCGCTGACCGTACTTTTCGTCGTCCACCCCCAGCACCGCGGCCTCGGCCACTGCGGGGTGGGCGGCCAACGTCTTCTCGACCTCGATCGGATAGACGTTCTCGCCACCGGAGACGATCATCTCGTCGTCACGGCCGACGACGAACAGCCGACCGTTCTCGTCGAGGTATCCGATATCCCCCGACGACATGAAGCCGTCGTGGAAGTCCTTGGTCGCCCCCGAGGTGTATCCGTCGAACAGCGTGCCGCTGCGGACGAAGATGCTGCCCGTCTCGCCGGCCGGCAGTTCGCGGAACTCGGGGTCGAAGATGCGGATCTCCGTACCGTCTGCCGGTGTTCCGGCGGTGTCGGGCGCGGCGCGCAGATCGGCGGGTGTCGCGGTGGCGATCATCCCGGCCTCGGTGGCGTTGTAGTTGTTGTAGATGACGTCACCGAACTGGTCCATGAACGCGGTGACCACATCGGGTCGCATCCGTGATCCCGACGCGGTGGCGAACCGCAGTGACCTGCCGCTGTAGCGGGCGCGCACCTCGTCGGGCAGATCCATGATGCGGTCGAACATCACCGGCACCACCACCAGGCCGGTGGCCCGGTGCTCGTCGACCAGCGCCAGCGTGGCCTCCGGGTCGAACTTGCGGCGAGTGACGACGGTGCAGGCCAGCAGTGCGGCGAACAACAGCTGGGAGAACCCCCAGGCGTGGAACATCGGGGCGACGATGACGGTGGTCTCCTCGGCCCGCCACGGGGTGCGGTCGAGCACGGCCTTGAGATCGCCGGCACCGCCGCTGCCCGCAGAACGCTTGGCGCCCTTGGGAGTTCCGGTCGTGCCGGAGGTCAGCAGGATCGTCTCGCTGCTACGCTGCGCGGGCCGCGGCCGCTGCCCGCGGTGGGCGTCGATCAGCGCGTCGACGGTGGTCTCCGCGCGAGCCGGGTCATCGGTCCAGGCGATGATGTGCACTGCATCCGGTTTACCGGCCAGCGCGCGACCCACGATCTCGGTGTACTCGTCGTCGTAGATGACGACGTCGGCACCCTCCCGCTCGACGACCTCGGCCAGCGCGGGGCCGGCGAACGAGGTGTTCAGCAGCAGCGCATCCGCGCCGATGCGGTTGGCGGCCAGCAGCGCCTCGACGAAGCCGCGGTGGTTGCGGCACATGATCGCGACCGTGCCCGGGGTTCCGCCGGGCAATCGCTGCAACGCGGTGGCGAGCGCATCGGAGTCGTCGTCGAGCTGTCTGAACGTGCACGTGCCCCGCTCGTCGATCAGACCGGGCCGGTCCGGGCAGCGCTGCGCGGCCGTGGCGAAGCCGACCGTCGCGGTCATGCCGACCCGGCGCACCGCGGCGCCCATCCGCAGATACCGGTCCGGGCGCATCGGGGTGAGCAGCCGTGCCCGCCAGAGCGTCTGCATCAGACCGGCGCTCGCGCCGACCTTGGTCAGCACATCCTGGGCCAATCCGCCGTTGAGCAACCTGCCTGTGTCCACCGTGTCCTCACCCCAGTATCGGGAACCGGCGTTCGCGGGCCAGTTCGTCGAGTGCAGTCTGCATCACCGACCGGATGTGCTCGTCCACCGCCGCGATATCGGGGTTCTCGCCGAACTGGGCAACCACGTCGATCGGGTCGAGCACCCGGCTGACCACCTTGGCCGGCAGCGGAAGGTTCGGCGGAAAGATCGCCGACACTCCGAACGGGAAGCCGAAGCTGATCGGCAGGATCTCCAATCGGATCTTCTTGAGCCCCAAACGCCGGGCGAGCGAATCGCCGCGAGCGAGGAACAGCTGCGTCTCCTGCCCGCCGATGGACACCATCGGCACGATCGGCACCCCGGCCTCGATCGCGGTCCGCACATACCCCGTCCGGCCGGCGAAGTCGATCTTGTTCTCGAACGTGGGACGGTAGGAGTCGTAGTCACCGCCGGGGAACACCAGCACCACGGCACCGTCGCGCAGGGCCTGACCGGCGTTCTCCCGGCTGGCCTCGATGACGCCGGCGCGCCGCAGCAGGCTGCCCAGCGGCGGCACGAAGACCCCGTAGTGGGCCAGTGTGTACACCGGCCGGTCGTAGCCGAACCGGTCGTAGAAGGCCGGCGCGAAGATCAGGACGTCCGGGGTCAGCATGCCCCCGGAATGGTTGGACACGACCAGCGCGCCGCCGGCGTCGGGGATCGCGTCGATGTCGCGCACCTCGGAGCGGAAGTAGCGCCGGATCAGCGCACCCGCGGTCCTGGCGATCATCGCGGTGAATTCCGGGTCCCACTTCGCCACTTCTGGGCGGTCAGGCGGTACCCGGGTATCGCCGTCGGTGCTGTCGTCGCTCATGGTCCCCCTGACGCGCTGATCATCGCAGCTCAGCGATTACGTTACTCTCGGAAAAAGAGAATTCCATAGTCGCTCTACCGCGTACCGACCTCCAGGAGAAGAATGTCAGACGCCGTACTCGTCACCGGTGGTTTCGGGCTGGTCGGTTCCCAGACGGTACGTCGGCTAGCGCAACTCGGCCGACGCGTCATCGCCACCGACCTGCAGACCGACGCCAACCGCAAGGCCGCCTCGGCACTGCCCGGCGGCGCGGAGGCACGTTGGGCGGACCTCACCGACGCCGCACAGGTCCAGAATTTGCTGGCCGAGGTGTCACCGGCGGCGATCATCCATCTGGCCGCGGTGATACCGCCCCCGATCTACCGCAATCCGAAGGTGGCGCGGAAGGTCAATGTGGACGCCACCGCGACGCTGGTACGGGCGGCCGAGGCGCTGCCCGACCGGCCGAGGTTCGTCCAGGCGTCGAGCAACGCCGTATACGGCGCGCGAAACCCGCACCGCCACGCTGAACCGGTGACCGCGGACACCCCGCCCAATCCCACCGAGTTGTACGGCGGCCACAAACTGGAGGCCGAGGAGATCGTGCGCGCGTCCAGCCTCGAGTGGGTGGTGCTGCGGCTCGGCGGCGTGCTCAGCGTGGAGCCCAAGGCGATGCCGTTCACCACCGACGCCCTGTTCTTCGAGAGTGCGCTGCCCACCGATGGCCGGCTGCACAGCGTGGACGTCCGGGATGTGGCATGGGCCTTCGCCGCAGCCACCACCGCCGACGTGATCGGCGAGATCCTGCTCATCGCGGGCGACGACTCCCACAAACTGCGCCAGGGTGAGGTCGGGCGGGCACTCGCGGGGGCCAGAGGGATGGCGCGCGCGCTGCCGCCGGGGCGCCCCGGTGATCCTGACCGTGACGACGCATGGTTCATCACCGACTGGATGGACGCGACGCGAGCCCAGGAAGCGTTGGGGTTTCAACATCATTCGTGGCCCGACATGCTGGCCGAGATGAGCAGACAGACGGGTCTGCTGCGTTATCCGATGCAGCTGATCGCACCGCTGGCGCGGATCTTCGTCGCGCGCCACGGCGCCTACCGCAACCACCCCGGCCGCTACGCCGACCCGTGGGCGGCGATCCGCGCCAGACTCGGTGAGCCCGGACTCGACCGTTAACCCGGGCCGAGGGTGGGGGCGCCGGTCTGCGGGTGGCGATACCAGCCGCCCGCTGCGTGCGTGCCGCCGTCGACATGCAACGTCTCGCCGGTGAGATAGCTCGACAGGTCAGATGCCAGGAACACCGCGGCGCCGGCGATCTCGTCCACGCTGCCGGGCCTGCCCATCGGGATGGCGTCACCGATCCCCGGCGGCAGGCCACCGGGGGACAGTGCCAGCAGGCCCTCGGTGACGATCACGTCGGGCGCCAATGCGTTGATCCGGACACCGTGCGGTGCGAGTTCGAACGCGGCGGTCTTGGTGTAGTTGATCACCCCGGCCTTGGCGGCTGCGTACGCCGCGTATCCGGGTGCGGCCCGCACCCCCTCGATCGAGGTCACGTTGATGACGCTGCCGCCCAACCCGGCGGCGACGATGCGTTGTGCCACCCGCTGCGTGCACAGCAGCACGTGTTTGAGATTGGCCCGGTACAGGGCGTCCCATGCGTTCTCGCTGGTCTCCAGGATCGGTGAGGAGAATGTGCCGCCCGCGTTGTTGACGAGGATGGTCGGGGTGCCCAGCTCCGCCTCGGTACGTTCGAGTGCGGCGACCACCTGTTCGCTGTCCCGGACATCGGTGACGATACCGAGCCCGCCGGCCGCCTCGGCGGCGGCCGCACAGCTCTCGGCGTCGCGCTCCCAGATCGCCACGCGCGCGCCGAAAGCCGCGAGCGCCGCGGCGATACCACGTCCGATGCCGGTCCCGCCGCCGGTGACGACGGCGACCCGCCCGGTGAGCATGATGTCCGACGGTGTGATGGCCATGCGGTTCAGTCAACCAGTCAGCGCGGCGGTTGGTGACCGATGACCCCGTCGGCTTCCAGCGCGTCGATCTCGGCCGGCGACAGACCCAGCGCGGTGAGCAGCTCGTCGTTGTGCTGGCCGAGCAGCGGCGCAGGCTCGCGGTGGAATCGGTCCGGTCCGGCCGACATCCGGAACGGCAGCCCGCTGTGCGGGGCGTCGTCGTTGACCGGGTGACCGACCGGTTCGAAGAATCCGCGGTGTGCGAGCTGCGGAAGTTCGGTCTGCCGGTGCGGCTGCATCACCTTCGCAACCGGAACACCTGCCCCCCAGAGCGTTTCAACGATCTCACCGCCGGACCGCTCGCTGCACCACCGGCCGAGATGGTCGTCGATGACATCGTGTCGGGCTCGCCGCCCGGGTGCGGTGTCCAGCGCCGGATCCGCCGCCCACTCGGGGCCGCCGAGCGCCGTGCGCAACGCCTCCCACTGGTCGTCGGTCTGCACGGCGACGGCCACCCAGCAGTCCTCGCGGCCGAATTCGTCTGTGCCCCTGCTGCGGTAGAGGTTCTGCGGCGCGGCCGTCGGACCGCGGTTACCGTCGCGGCGCAGCAGCGCGCCGTAGGCGGTGTATTCGATGACCTGTTCGGCGGCCACGTTGAGCGCGGCGTCGACCATGGCGGCCTCGACGAGGACACCCTCACCGGTGCGGCGGCGATGCTCCAGCGCGAGAAGCAGTCCGTGCGCGGCGTGGACGCCGGCGTTCGGGTCGCCCACCGAATAGGGCTCGTAGGGGTTGCGGTCGGGATAGCCGGTGAGCCAGCTGATCCCCGCGGCCGCCTCGATGACGTAGGCGAACGCCGGGTTGTCGCGCCAGGGGCCGTCGAGACCGAAGCCGGGCATGCGCACCAGGATCGCGTCGGAGCGCAACGCGGACACGGCGGCGAAATCGAGCCCGATCTGGTCCATCACCCGCGGGGTGAAGTTCTCGACCACCACGTCGGCGGTCGCGATGAACCGCTTGAGCAGGTCGCGGCCCCGCTCGGTGCCCAGATCGAGCGTGACGCCCTTCTTGTTCGTGTTGAGGCCCGAGAAGATGGGCGAGCGTTCCCACCACAGTTCCTCGGTCGCCGGTATACCCGCGATCAGCCGGGTGCCGTCGGGACGACGGGTCGATTCGACGTGGATGACCTCTGCTCCGAGCAGAGCCAGGATGTGGGTGCACGACGGGCCGGCCCAGAACGTCGTCAGGTCGAGGACGCGCAGGCCCTCGAACGGCAGCGCACACGGCGCCGAAACGGACATTTCGGCGCCCGATTCGGGCTTTTCTTGACCCGTTTGTTCGTTTCGGCGGTAGTGGTCGGTGTGCTCGCCGAGCCGGGGCGCCGCCTCCGGCGCGCGCAACACCGCCGGGTCGAGCCGATACGGCGGGCCCGGCTGGGTGAAGCCGTCGCGGGGGTTGGTGACGAACGAACCCCGCTCGACGAAGTGGTCGAGACCGGTGATGTTCTCGCCGTTGGCGACCGGGGCGTTGGGTATGCGGAACGCCGTTGCGAGGTCCCGGATCTCGTCGACGGTCTGGTCGGCGACCCAAGCGTAGAGCTCGTCGGCCTTCTCGTTGGCCTGCTGGGTGATGGTCAGTGGGGAGTTCTCGTCGATCCACTCCTCGTGCCCGGTCATCGCACACAGGTCGAACCACTGCTGGGCTGTTCCGCAGCCCACGTCGACGAGTCCGTCCTTGGCGCGGGCGATACCCGGCACCGTCAGCCTGCGGGCGTCACGCCACGGACGTCCCAGCATCTGGTGATACGTCACCGGGTAGTACGTGAGACCCAGGACCTGCGTCTCGAGCATGGACAGGTCGATCAGCTCCCCGACGCCGCGCCTGCGGCTGGCCAGTATCGCGACACTGGCGTAGGCCCCGGCGAGATACTCACCGACCTGCCCGCCGACGTAAACGGGTGCCCGGTCGGCCGATCCACGCCCCAGCCCGACGATGCCGCCCGACCAGGCCTGCAGTGTGAACTCCGTCGCGGGCCGGTCCGCCCACGGTCCGTCGAGACCGAACGGCGTGATCGCCGCGACCGTCAGGGTGGGATGGCGGCGGTGGATGGCGGCCGGGGCGAACTGCGGGTGCTCGGCCACCGCCGAACCGCGCGACCAGACGACCGCGTCGGCGGAGGTCAGCAGGTCGTCGACGAACTCCTGATCACTCACCTCGGCCACGACGCTGCGCTTGCCGCAGGCGAGGAAACTGAACAGGGCGCCGTCGGCACCGGTGTCCGCCCCCGACGCAGACCACCGGCGCAGCGGATCACCCTGGGGCGACTCCACTTTGATGATCTCGGCGCCGCCGTCGACCAGCAGCTTGGTGCAGTAGGCACCGGCGATCCCGGTCGACAGATCGACGATGCGCACCCCGGTCAACGGCGCACTGGCGGAGGTCATTCGGCCTGCCTTCTCGACTTGCTGAGCCGGAACTCGGGCGGGAACTTCGCGTCGTTGTCGTTCACGGCGTCGGCGAGCCCGGCGTCGATGGCGTCGCCGAGCATGAAGTCACCGGCGTCCGGACGGGCCGCCCCACCGAGCGATTCGAACACCGCGGACAGCACGCTGCCCAGATATTCGCCCTGGAACTGCTTGACCACCTCGAAGAACATCTTCTGCTGGAACACACTGTCCACGGGCCGATTCCGGGCGCACGCCGAGGCGTACTTCGCCACCTCGTCCTCGAGCCGATCCCTGGGCACCACCGTGTTGACGAAGTTGCAGGCCTTCATCTCGTCGGCGGTGAACGGCCGACCGGTGAACACCATCTCCTGAAACGGCCGCAGACCCATGGTCAGCACCCAGGTCCACATCCGTGGACCCCACCCGTAGTAGCGGAACGATGGATGACCGAACAGCGCGTCATCACTGGAGATCACCATGTCGGCGTCCGCGCACTGATAGAAGTGCCAGCCGTAGCAGTAGCCCTTGGCCTCGACGATGCTGATCTTCTTCAGCTCCTGCAACGCGCGGTTGCCTGCTGCCGCGTTGGCATACCACGCGCCCATCGTGGCACCGTGCCGGAAGGAATGTTTGGGCGGATACGTCACATCCGGGTCGTCGACCCGCAGTTCGGCGAGGCGGTCGGCGTCGGTGCTCGCCATGAAGTCAGGGAGATCGGCGCCGCTTCCGAGGTTGTCCCCGACGCCGCGGATCACGACCACCTTGACGTCGTCGTCGACGCTGGCGCCGCGCAACAGATCCGCGTACCGCAGCCGCGCGGCCGATGTCGGCGCATTCAGGAAATCGGGACGGTTGAACGTGATCGTCGCGATCTTGGTCTTCGGGTCCTTGGCGTAGAGGATGATCTCCTCCGGCGAAGGCCGATCAGCCACTGACGGCCTCACCGTAAGCCGGGGCGGCCGTGAGTATCTCGGCGCCGTCGGCGGTGATCAACACCGCATCGCGGCTGAACACCGCACCGACGCCCGGTTCCCAGACGTAGGCGGCCACCGCGAGCACCATGCCCTCGTCGAGGGTGTCGGATTCCGCGGTCGCTCGCAGATCCGGTGACACCACCGGCGGGTCGAAACCCAGCCCCAGTCCGTGCGCCACCGGCATGACCGGCACGCGCTCACCGGCCTGTGCATACGCGTCCAGCAAGGCACTCGTGGTGACGCCGGGCCGGCATACCTCGACCAACCTGTCCCACAGGTCGTCCCGACGCCGGTACAGCGCGCGCACGGCCTCGGTCGGCTCACCGACATAGAGCGTCCGGGCCACCTCGGCCACGTATCCGTCCGCCAGCACGCCTGCCGACAACGCCACCAGGTCACCCTCACGAACTCGACCGGTACCTTCGGCACGACGCCACGGATGCTCTTTGGAGGTCACCCACGCGGCGTCCTGGGTGGCTGGGGTGCTCACCCCACCGGCGGCCTCGGCCTCCAAAACCGTTCCGGCGAGAGCCTTCTCGGTGATTCCCGGAGCGAGCTCGGCAACACCCGCCGCCAGGCCCGCCTCGGCCACCGACAACGCGCTGCGCAGCGCCCGCACCTCCTCAGGGGTCTTGATCCGGCGGGCAGCCCGCATCGCGGGCTCGGCGTCGACCAGCTCTGCCTTCGGGAACACCATGGGCAGCAGCTTGGCGAACGTGGGCGTCAGCGCGTCGGTTCCGACACGCCGTGCCGAATCGGCGCCCTTGATCCCCTGCATGATCCCCACCAGGGTCATCGGGTTCCACGCGAACCCGTACAGGTGCTCGTGGGGGATCTCCTCCGGGATGCCCTCATCCCAGGTGCTGTTGAGGTGGATGTCACCGGTGGCGCGCACGAATGAACAGATCGGTCCGAACGGCCGCGTCCCCACCACCCACAGCTGGGGGGCGCCGGAGATGTAGCGGACGTTGGCCTGCCGGCCGAGTACCAGCACGTCGAGATCGTGGGCCTCCATCTGGGCCAGCGCACGCTCCCGACGACTGAATCGCAGGGCCCGCCCGTCGGCCTCGATGTCAATTCCCATTGGACACCTCATAGGGGTCGTACGGATAGGAGGTCAGCGGCATCCAGCCGCCCTCGGTGACCACCACGATCTCCTCACCGCGGTAGCCGCCGGTGCCGTCCTCCCACACGATGGGCTCGAACACCAGCAGCATGCCGTCCGGGAAGACGAACTTGTCATCCCAGTCCTGGCCGAGATCCGTGCCGATCATGGGCATTTCGGCTGCGCTGGTGCCGATGCCGTGACCCAGGTAGAAGTGCGGCAGCCACGGCTTCTGGCCGCCCGCGGCCGCGGTCGCCGCGCGTCCGAGGTCACCGCAGGTGGCACCGGCCTTGGTGACCGAGAGCACCGCGTCCACGATCCGGGCCCATTTCTCGAACTGGGACTGCTGGGCCGGTGTCGGATCCTGCCCGACGATCCAGGTCCGGCCGTGGTCGGAGCAGTAGCCGTGATAGGCGATGGAGACGTCGGTCCACAGCACGTCACCCTGCGCCAGCTCGCGCTCCGTGGTCAGCAGGGGCAGCGCGAGATCACCGGTGGTGGTCCAGGTTCCTTCGGCCTTGGACGCGGGCATGACCTGCCAGATCGAGTCGAACATGTTCGTGGTGGCGCCGAGTTCGAATGTGCGGCGCACGAATTCGGCCGACAGGTCGATCTGGCGCGCACCCGGTGCCAGCGACCTCTGGATCTCGGCGACGGCTTGTTCGGTGATCTGACACGCGCGCCGGATGCACGAGATCTGGTCGATCGTCTTGACCAGCTTCGCCGCCCCGATCACCGGGGCGACGTCGATCGGTGCGCTCGGAAACAGCGAACTGCCGGCCCGCCGCATCGCCCCGGTCAGCTCGTCGGTCGCGATCGTCGCGCCGGCCGGAATCAGGCCGGCCAGGAGCTTGGCGAATTCGGCGACACCCTCGTCGAATTCGAGGTACACCGGCCCGTGCAGATGGTCGTCGGGCAGATCCGATTCCATGACCGCGCCCTCGCGGAACGGCAGGAACAGGTGGGGGTGCGCATCATCGGCCAGCACGACGGCCACCGGCCGCTCGACGTGCGACAGCCCGGCATCCGCCAGCGGCCAGCTGATGCCGGTGGCGTACATGACGTTGCTGTTGCCCAGCAGTACCAGCGCATCCACACCCTGATCGGCCATTGCGGCGTGCAGTCGCACACCGACCTCGCCGCGCATCCGGGCGAGGTCGGGCTCGGCGGGGATGTCCAGCCACGTGTACCCGGTCCGGGCGATCTGGGTGACGGCGGAATGCGTAGACGTGTCAACAGCCGGAGTCATGTCAGCCCGAGGAACTTCTGGACGTTGGTGGACACGATCTTGGTCGCGTTCTCCGGACCGACCGCCGCCACGACGGTGGCCAGTGACTTCTCCGAGTAGCCGAACGTGCTCTCGTTGTGCGGGTAGTCGCTCGACCACATCACGTTGTCGACCCCGATGCGGTCGATCAGCTGCAGACCCAGCGGGTCGACCATGAACGAGGCACTCATGTGGTTGTCCCAGTAGTGCCGGACGTCGTGGCGCAGTTCGTGGTTGAACATGTGCCGGTAGGAGGCGAGCATGTGCTCGGCATCCTGCAGCGCGGTCGGAACCCAGGCGATGCCGCCTTCGAACCAGCCGACCTTCAGCGACGGGTGCCGGTCCAGGATGCCGGAGAACACGTACTTGGCGAACTGCTCGCGGAACGAGTCGACGTTGACCATCATGCCGACCACGACACTGTTGTTCTGGCAGGGCGTCTTGGGCGGTGTCTCGCCGATGTGGTGGCTGACCGGCAGGCCGGCCGCCTCGATCTCGTCCCACACCGCGTCCATCGTGGTGCTGCCGTAGTCGTAGATGTTGCCCTCGTCGTCCTTGCCCGGGTTGAGCGGCAGCAGGAACGTCCGCAGCCCCAGCGACTTCAGTTCTTCCAGGGTGCTGCGGGTCCCCTTGGGGTCCCACCAGTTGATCAGCCCGACGCCGTAGAAGTGACCGTTCGAGCGCTCCTGCAGGTCGGCGATGTGCTCGTTGTAGATGCGGAACACCCGCTCGCGCAACGACTTGTCCGGGTAGTGGAACAGTGCCAGGACCGCGTTGGGGAAGGCCAGCTCCTTGTCGATGCCGTCCTCCTTGAGCTCGCGGATCCGGGCCTCGATGTTGTTGGAGGCGGCGCCGGCGAGATCGTCGTACTGCATGAGCACGCGGCCGAAGTCGCCGCCGGTCCATGCCTTGCCCTTCATGCCGACCATGTAGGCGCCGTCCTCGTACCAGATGCGGGGCGCGGCACCCTTGAGCTCTTCGGGGAAGCGTTCGTAGAAGATGTCGTCGGCCACGGAGATGTGGTTGTCGGCGGAGAAGATCTCGGTGCCTTCAGGAAGCCCGGTCAGGCCGCCTTCCGTCGCATGGCCTTGCCGGTGCTTGGGGGCGCCGAAGCCTTCGGGGGGATACAGGGTGGTGCTGGGGGCTGACATCTTTGGCACTCCAATCGGGCTGTGAGACGGCCTGTTACCAGGTCACGGGAAGTTCGTAGACGCCGTAGGCGAGGCGGTCGTGTTTGAACGGCACCTCGTCGAGCGGGATGGCGAGGCGCATCGTGGGGATGCGACGCAGCAGCGTGTGGAACACGATCTGCAGTTCGGCGCGGGCGAGCTGCTGCCCCACGCACTGATGGCGGCCGTAGCCGAACCCGAGCTGCGCTCCGGCGTCGCGGCGCAGGTCCAGCCGGTCGGGCTCGGGATAGGCCTCGGCATCCCAGTTGGCCGGGGCGAGGTCGATGATGATGCCCTCACCCGCACGGATGGTCTCCCCCGCGACCTCGATGTCGTCGAGGGCGACGCGGCGCTGCCCGTTCTGGATGATCGACAGGTAGCGCATCAACTCCTCCACCGCGTTGGCGATGACCTTCGGATCATCGGCGTCGCGCAGGAAGTCGGCTTGCTCGGGGTTCTCCAGGAGCGCGAGGATGCCGATGCCGATCATGTTGGCGGTGGTCTCGTGCCCGGCGATCAGCAGCCCGGTGCCCAGCTGCGCAGCTTCCTTGACGCTGATCTCCCCGGCGGTGACGCGTTCGGCGAGATCCGACACCGCATCCTCGGCCGGATGGGCCTGCTTCTCCTCGACGAGGTTGACCAGGTACTGGTGCAGGCTCATCGCGCCCTTCTGCATGGCGTCCGCAGCCGCGAAGCGCGCCAGCCCGGCGTTGGCGTGCTCCTGGAAGAACTCGTGGTCGGCGTAGGGGACGCCGAGCATCTCCGAGATCACCTTGGTGGGCACCGGGAGTGCGAGCTTCGCGACGACGTCGGCGGGTTTGTCGCCGGCCAGGATCGCGTCGATGCACTCGTCGGTGACCTGCTGGATCGCGGGCCGCAGGTTCTCCACCCGGCGGAAGGTGAACGGCTTGGACAGCATCCGGCGGAATCTGGTGTGCTCCTCGGCATCGGAGGTGAACACCGAGCGCGGCCGCTTGTTGACGGTGGAGAGCATGTGCTCGTTCCAGTGCGGGAACCCGTCGACCCGGTCGTCGACGCTGACGCGGGAGTCGGCGAACAGCTCGCGGGCCACGGCGTGGCCGGTGACCAGCCACGGGGTGGTGCCGTTCCAGATGCGCACCCGCGACAGCGGTTTGACCGTGGTCATCTCGAGCATCTGCTGGGGCGGCGCGAACGGGCAACGCGGGTCGCGCTCCATCGGGTATTCCGGGATCTCCGGGATCTCCGGGGATGCCTCTGTCGATCCGGTCAAAGTGTCCGACACGTATTCACTCCTCGAGATGGATGGCCAGGGCCGGGCAGGCGGCTGCCGCATTGCGGACGTCGGGCTCCTGGTCGGGGTGTGGGCTGTCGACGAGCAGTTCGACCACACCGTCGTCTTCGCGTTGGTCGAAGACGTCGGAGGCGTTGAGCACGCACTGTCCTGACGACACACACTTGTCCTGGTCGACGACGATCTTCATCACGGCTCCTCGCTGACGGGGGCCTGCCAGAGGCCGACCATCGCGTCGATCAGTCCGGACGCCGCAGCGCTCCAGGAGGATCGGGGCACCGGTGCACCTTTGGCCAGGCCTCGTTCGCGATCCGCGCAGCTGTGCATCAAAAGGTTGCGGCCCATCACGTTGCGCTCGGCGCGGACGTCGTCGGGCAGATCCGGCAGGCAGGTGCTGATGCCTTCGATCACCTCGACCAGCGACGGTGACGACAGCGCATCGCGCACGATGATGCCGCGGTAGGCCGGATCCGTCATGACCTGTGCGGCGAAGCGGGCGTACCAGGTCGGGTTGCCGAGTTGCTCGAGATGGTCGGTGAGCGGCCGCACCAGGCAGGCGACCCAGTCACGCATCCCGGGCGCCGGACCCAGCTCCGAGACCATCTGCTCGCGCAGCCGCTCGATGGGCCCGCGGTGTTTGTGCTCGATGGCCCGCACCAGATCGGTCTTGGTGCCGAAGTGGTAGCCCACCGCGGCGTTGTTGCCCTGTCCCGCAGCCTCGCTGACCTGGCGGTTCGAGACGGCGAAGACCCCGTGCTCGGCGTAGAGGCGTTCGGCGGCCTGCAGGATCGCCTCCTGGGTGCCGGTCGCGCGCTCGGCACGGGCGGCCCTGGCTGTGGTCACCGTCACAGTCAACCCCGCGCGCGGGCTTAAGTCAAGCGACTGATTTAAGTGAGCTGTCATCCGGTGGGCCCCGGCTTACGCGGAATCACCTTGCCCGCGACCGTCCCGCCGTCGACCGGCAGGACGATGCCGGTGACGTAGCGTGACCGGTCGGTCGCCAGGTACAGGGCGGCCTCGGCGACGTCGGCTGCTACGCCCTCCCGTTTCAGCGGCCGGTCGTTGCGCATCTGTTCGCGGATCCGGGCCTCGAACCGCTCCAGCCGGGCCTTGTCCTCGCCGGTCGCCGACGACGCCAGGATCGGGGTGGGGATGTTGCCGGGCGCGATGCAGTTGACGCGGATCTCGTAGTGCGCCAGTTCGATCGCCGCACATTTGGTGAAGTGCAGGATCGCCGCCTTCGACGAACGGTAGACCGGCACACCGCCGCCGGCCTGGATCCCGCCGATGGAGCCGAGGTTGATGATCGACCCACCGCCGTTGTCGGCCATGTATTTTCCGGCGTCACGGGTGCCCGCCATCAGGCCGAGCAGATTCACCCGCATCACCCGGTCGAACTCCGCGAAATCCTCGTCGAACAGCCCACGGCGCAGCGGGCTGGAAACGCCGGCGTTGTTGACCATCACGTCCAGACCGCCGAACCGGTCGACGGCGGTGGCCACCACCGCAGCGATCTGTCCCTGATCTCCGACGTCGGTGGGGTGGAACAGCGCGTCTGGCCCCAGCTCCGCGGCGAGCGCCTCGCCCAGTTCGCGCTGCACGTCGCCGATGACCACCTTGGCGCCCTCAGCGACGAAACGCTCGACGATCCCCCGACCGATGCCCGACGATCCACCGGTCACGATCGCGACCTTGCCCTGCAGTTCGCCGCTCACTGCCGCCCACTCTCCCTGAGTCGATGTCCGCCCAAATGCACATTCGGGCGGGAAAGTACGAGTGCCTTCCGGCATTTCGTCGATCTCGACGAAGCAGACCCGATCACGGTGCCGCCACGGCTGCGTGGGCGAGGAATTCGATGAGCAACCGGTTGACCGCGTCCGGTCGTTCGAGTTGCGGGCAGTGGCCGGCCTCGGCCACCACGGCCGACCGCGCGCCGGCGATCTGCGCGGCGATTCCGGCGGCCCAGCCCGGGGGCAGCAGTTTGTCGCGTCCGCCCTCGATGATCAGGGTCGGCACGTCGATGCGCTGGTAGGCGCGATCGGCCGACGGAGTGGGCGGCGGTTCGAGACCGGGCCTGCGGAACCGGGCCGCCGCCAACGCCTCCCAGGCGCCGGGCGCGATGCTCGACTGGTAACGCCGATCCACGTAATCGTCGTCGGCCGGGTAGGACGGGTCGGCGAACAGCGCCGTGACGATCCTGCGCATCCCCTCGCGCGTCGCGTCGTACTCGTACAGTGCGGCGCTGTGTTCGTTGCGCTGGATCTCGCCGCCGCCACAGATCGCGACGAGGCTGGCGACGGGCAGCACCGGCGCGGGACAGGTCGCGTCGACGAGCAGGTTGATCGCACCCATCGAGTTGCCGACGAAGTGCGCGCGCTCCACGCCGAGCGTCGCGCAGAACCGCGCGATGTGGCGGATCCGCATGCCTCGGCCGTCGTTGAAGTCGATCACCTTCGCCGAGCCGCCGAAGCCGAGCATGTCGGGGGCGAGCACCCGGTAGTGCTCGGCCAGGGCATCGATGCTGCGCTCCCAGCCGAGCTCGGCGGTGGCGCCGAACTCGCCGCCGTGCAGCAGGACGACCGGATCTCCCTGTCCCGCTTCCAGATACGACGTCGACAGACCGTCGACGCCGACGGTGCGGCGAATCGCCTTCATGTTTCGGTCCGGTGTGCCTGCGCGAACCTGAGCACCTGGCCGGCCAGCATGTCGAGCTGGTTGCGTACCGGCTCGTCGACGAGTTCGCCCGCGTCGTCCCAGATCCTGTCGGCCGAGTTGATGGCCACACCGAGCGGCGTCGGCCAGGCGCGCAGCGCATGGCCGATCGAGCGCAGCTGCCCGAGGGTGCCCACCGCGGCCTGCCAGCCGTACGCGCAGCTGATACACCCCCACGGAGTGTTGTCGAGATACACCCGCGGGTCCTCCCGCAGATCCTCGATGTAGTCGAGGGCGTTCTTCACCAGTCCCGAGATGGCGCCGTGATACCCCGGAGAGCCGACCACCACCGCATCGGCGTCACGCAGCGCGGCGACCAGTTCCAGCGCCCGTGGGGTGCGCTCGAGCGAGTGCGGTGCGTACATCGGCAGGTCGAGGTCCGGGCCGGCGAACATCCGGATGCGCCCGCCCTGGCGCGCCACCGCGTCCAGGCAGTGGCGCACCGCCCGTTCCGTCGACGAATTGGCACGCAGCGTGCCGCCGAGGCCGACGACCAGCGGGCCCTCTCCGGTGCCGGCGGCTGCGGAGCCGGCGGTGGACACGGTCATGGTCTCCCCTGTCACTTGATCGCGATGGGGTTCACCGGCGCGCCGACCGCGCCCGTCACCCGCAAAGGTGGTGCGATGAGTTGGAATTCGTACACGCCGTCGGCGGCGCAGTCGGCGGCCAGCGCCCCGAGGTCCCAGTACTCGCCGAGCATCAGGCCCATATCCCGCAGGCACAGCATGTGCATCGGCAGGATGGTGCCCTCGACGCCCGAGGCCGGGTCTTCGACCATCAGGTTGTCGGCGGCCACCGCAGCCACCTCGTGCTCGTGCAGCCATGCGGCGCAGCGCCAGTCCAGGCCCGAGTAGGGCTCGGTGCCGTCACCTGCCTCGAGGAACCTGTCCCACCACCCGGTCCGCACCAGCACGATGTCGCCGGTCCCCACCGTGACGCCCTGCGACCGGGCCACCTCGTCGAGTTCGTCCGGGGTGATCGGATTGCCGTGCGCCAGGAAGGTGTCCGCGCCGCGATGACGGACCACGTCGAGCAGCACGCCGCGCGAGGTGATGCCCTTACTGTCGACCTTGTCGATGCCGCAGTGGAAGGCACCCTGACTGGTCACGGAGTCCGCAGGGAACCCGTTGTACAGTTCGTCGTCGTAGTAGACGTGCGACAGCGCATCCCACTGCGTCGCCGCCTGCAGCGGCATGATGATCATGTCATCGTTGAACCGGAATGGGTTGTCGACGAAGTAGCCCGCGAGCTGCTGGGCGACGGTGTTCTTCAGCCAGTCCGGGCCGTACTTCACCAGGGTGTGCGCGTCGCCGCCGTCGACGGTCATCACGTGCATCGGGTTGGGCCGGTACTGGAACGCGCCCTGAGGACCTGCGGAGCCGAAGTCGACGCCCAGCGGGAAGACCTTGCCGTGCCGAACCAGGCCGGCGCCTTCGGCGACCTTGTCCGGCGTGATGAAGTTCAGTGTGCCGAGTTCGTCGGCCGCACCCCAGCGACCCCAGTTGCGAAGGGCCTCACCCGCTTTGCGGAACTCGTCGAGTGTGGCCACGTCACTGTCCTTCCAAGGTCGCGGCCATCCGGCCTGCGAGATTTCCACCGTCGACCCAGATGATCTGCCCGGTGATGTAACTGGCTGCGTCGCTGCCGAGGAACAGCAGGACCGCGGACTGTTCCTCCGGATCCGACACCCGGCCGAGCGGTTTGGGGATGTCGTCGAGATAGGCCGGGCCGTAGGCGGTACGCAACTGGTCGAGGATCGGCGTCTCGGTGACTCCTGGCCCGGTGCAGTTGATCCGGATGCCACGGGCCCCGAGCGGCCCGGCGCTGCGCATGGTGTAGAGGATCAGTGCCTCCTTGGCCAACCGGTACCCGCCGTCGGCGAGGGCCTCGGGATGATCGGCACACCAGGCGACTCCGTCCTCCATGGTGGTCGTCCGCACCAGAGCGCCGGTCGTCTGCGCGTTGTCGAGGTAGGACGCGGCCGCCAGTGACGACACGCTGACCACGGACGATCCCGGCCGCAGCCGGGGCAGCATCGCCTCGGTGAAGTGCCGGGTGCCCAGGAAGTTGATCCGTACCACCAGCGGCGGATCACCGATGCCCGACGACACTCCCGCGACGTTGAACACCACGTCGACATCGCCGCCGATCGCGGCCACCGCATGGTCGATCGAAACCTGCTGAGACAGGTCTATTTGGACGAACTCCTCGAGTTCGCCCGCGGGCCGCCGCAGGTCCAGGCCCACGACCTGAGCGCCGAGCTCGCCCAGCTGCCGGACCAGGTGCGCACCGATACCCGATGCGCAACCGGTGACGACGACCCGCCTACCGTCGTAGCGCCACAGCTGTTCGATGCCTGCCACTTAGCCCGAGGCTTCCTTGACCGCCTTGGCCTGCTTCTCCTGCTGCGCGGCCTTCACGCGGCCCTCGTTGATCTCGGCCATGGCCTCGGGGATCTCGCCCGCGGTGAACTTGCCGCCGCGCCCGGTCGGTAGACCGCCGAACGAGTAGGTCTCGTCGAACAGCGGCGCATCCGACGGCTGCCGACGCGCCTCGACCTTCTCGATGACCGGTTCGAGGCGCTTCGCCTTGTCGGCAACGGCTTTGGCGTCGCGTTCGATGAACTCGGGCAGGATCTCCCGGCCCATGATCTCGATCGACTCCATCGTGCCCTCGTGGCTGCGCGGATTGAGCAGCAGGATGATCTCGTCCACCCCGCTGGCCTCGTAGCCGCGCAGGAACTCCCGCACGGTGTCGGGCGATCCGATCGCACCGCGGCCGGGGCCGTAGGCCAGGGTCGGATCCTCCTTGACCGCCTTCTCGTAGAGCTCCCATACGCCGGTGCGGCCCGGGGTGTGCATACCGGTCAGGTAGTAGTGCATGATCCCGAACGAGAAGAAGCCACCGCCGATACCGAGGCGCGCCAGGGCTTCTTCGTCGCTCTTGGCGACCATCATCGACAGGTCGCCGCCGATGGCCAGCAGATTCGGGTTGATCGCCGGAGTGACCGGCGTGCCCTGCTCCTCGAACTCGCGGTAGTAACCGTCCACCCGCTCCTTGAGGGCTTCGGGTCCGGTGTAGGCGAAACTCAGTGCGCCGATTGCCTTCTGGGCGGCCATCTGCACCGACGACGGACGGGTGCAGGCCACCCACACCGGCGGGTGGGGCTTCTGCAGCGGCTTCGGGATGACGTTGCGGGCCGGCATCTCGATGTGCTCGCCCTTGAATCCGCTGAACGGCGCCTCGACCATCGACCGGATGGTCACCTCGAGCGCTTCTTCCCACTGGGCGCGCTTGTCGGCAGGGTCGATGTTGAACCCACCGAGTTCGGCGACCGAAGAGCCTTCGCCGGTGCCGAATTCCACGCGGCCGTTGGACAGGTGGTCCAGGGTGGACACCCGCTCGGCGATGCGCGCGGGGTGGTTGATCGCCGGTGGCAGGTGCATCACGCCGAAGCCGAGGCGGATGTCCTTGGTGCGCTGACTCGCCGCGGCCAGGAACATCTCCGGTGCTGTGGAGTGGCAGTACTCCTCGAGGAAGTGGTGCTCGGTCAGCCAGACCGTCGAGAAGCCTGCCTTGTCGGCCGCTTCGACCTCGTCCAGACCGTGCTGGAACAACTGGTGTTCGTCGTCTTCCGACCACGGCCGCGGCAGCGGGAATTCGTAGAAGAGCGAGATTTTCACGTGCTACCTCCGGTTGGGGTGGGCGTTGGACTCGGGTTGCTGATCGGGGGTGCCGGGCTGCCGCCGCCGGGCTGGATCACCGCCGCGAGGTGTTTGGCAGCGACGTAGCCGAAGGTCATGGCAGGGCCGATGGTCGCGCCCGCACCTGCGTAACTGCGGCCCATCACCGCGGCCGAGTTGTTGCCCACCGCGTACAGACCCGGAATCACCGAGTCGTCGGCGCGTAGGACCCGGGCGTGCTCGTCGGTGCGCAGACCGCCCGACGTCCCGAGGTCACCGAGGATGATCTGGAACGCGTAGTAGGGCGGCTTGCCCAGGGGGTGCAGGTTCGGGTTGGGCAGCGTCGGATCGCCGTAGTAGTTGTCGTAGGCGCTGTCGCCGCGATTGAAGTCGTCGTCGTGGCCGCTGCGGGCGAGTTGGTTGAACCGCTCGGCGGTCGCGCGCAGGTTCTCCGGCGGCACGCCGAGCTGGCGGGCCATGTCGTCCCAGCTGTCGGCTTGTTTGACCACACCGGAGTCCAGCCAGGCCTTCGGCACCTTCCACCCGGTGGGCACCGGCGCGAACGGCACTTTCGGGATGGGCAGGTGGCCGCCGACCACGTAGCGGTGGAACGAGCGGATGTCGGTGATCAGCCAGCACGGGATGTGATCGACGCCGGATCGCTGCCCTTCGATCATCGCGTGTGCGAAATCCATGTAAGGCGCGGCCTCGTTGATGAACCGCTTCCCGTCACCGTTGACCACGAACTGGGCGGGCATCATGCGTTCGTTGAGCATGAACTGCAGTCGGCCGTCGGGCCAGCACATCGCGGGGAACCACCAGGCCTCGTCGAGGAGTTCGGTGGCCGCACCGACCTTCTCGGCGGCCCGGATGCCGTCGCCCATGTTGGCCGGATTGCCGAAGCTCCAGTCCTTTTCCAGCAGCGGCAGGTGTTCTCTGCGCCAATCCATGTCGTGGTCGAAGCCGCCGGCGGCGAGCACGACGCCGCGCCGGGCGCGGATGCGGTGTGGTACGCCGTCGCGTTCGACCACGGCCCCGATCACCGCGCCGTCGGAATCGGTGAGCAGTTCGGTCATCGGCGCGTTCAGCCACAGCGGGATGTCCTGCTGTTTGAGGGCCAGCCGCATCCGCGCAGCCAGAGACTGTCCGATCGCGGCCATGCGGTCACCGAACACGCGGGCCCGCACCATCCGCCAGATCAACTTGACCAGCACCGCCTTGCCGCGCCAGTTCTGCCGCACCTGGTAGAACAGCCGAAGGTCCTTCGGTGCGAACCAGATTCCCTTCGGCGCGAGGGCCAGGGGCTGCAGCAGATGCTGCTCCTCGTCGCCGAGAGTGCGCAGGTCGATCGCCGGGACGTTGATCGTGCTCCCCAGTTCGGATCCGCCGGGCAATTCCGGGTAGTAGTCGGCATACCCGGGCTTCCACACGAATTCGAACCACGGACTGAGCCGTTCGAGGAACTCCATCATCTCGGGCGCGGCCTCGACATAGGTCCGCAGGCGCACGTCGCTGACCAGGCCTCCGGTGATCTGCTTGAGGTAGCCGAAGACCGAATCGGGGTCGGGTGTGTAGCCCGCGGCACGCTGTGACGGCGCCCCGGGCACCCAGATGCCGCCGCCGGACAGGGCGGTCGACCCGCCGAAGTGGGCGGCCTTCTCGACCACGATGGTGTCGAGGCCTTCGGCGTCGGCGGTGAGCGCAGCGGTCATGCCGCCGCCGCCGGAGCCCACGACCAGCACGTCGACCTCGGTGTCGAAGGCAGGGCTGACGCTCATGTGAGTACCGCCGTGCGGATCGCGAAGCCGGCGATGAGTTCGGGTGCGGCGCGGTAGAACCGCTGTTGCGTGCGGTACTCGCCGTTGGCGGCCAGCGCGGCGAAGGCGGCCACCCAGGTGCGGATCTCGTGACCGGAGTTGCCGCCCTCGCGGGTGATGAACGCGTTGGACCAACCGTCGAGGTCGGTCAGCCAGCCCTCGTCGAGGATCTCGAGGAAGGACTGATCCCAGGCCGGATTCAACGGCTGCAGCGGACTGTCCCCGTGCGCGAACGCGCGGGCGGCCTCGATCACCGCACCCTGGCGGGCCGTGCGCTGCTCCGCGCTCATCGGCGCGCCGTGCACGATACGGTCCAGCGCTGCCGGAGGGGCGGTCGCCAGTGTCGGCACGGGCGGGTCGTGGGACAGGCCGCCGGATCCGATGACCAGCACCCGCTTGTTCAGCGTCCCCAGGTACCCGCCGATCGCCGTCCCCAGTGCGCGGGTCCGCCGCAGCGGACCCAGCGGGGTCGCGACGGAGTTGCAGAACACCGGGATGACAGGCCGGGCGGTGGCGTCGCCGAAGAGCTTCTCCAGCGGCTGCACGGTGCCGTGATCGACGTCCATGCTGGCCGAGATGGCCACATCCACACCGGCTTCGAGCACCGCGGCCGCCAACTCGTCTGCCAGTTCCCGCGGCACGTCGAGGGGTCCGGCGTGGGTGCCGTAGTCACCGACGCCCCGGGCTGAGGTGCCGACGCAGAACGGCGGCATCAGCTTGTAGAAGAACCCGTTGTAGTGGTCCGGGGAGAAGGTGACCACCAGTTCGGGGTCGAACTCGGAGACGAAGTCGCGGGCCGCGGTCAATTCGGCGGCGATGTCGTCAAGGAGTTCCTGCGACGGTCCCGGTAGATTCAGGAGCGGGCTGTGCGACATGCAGCACAGGGCGATTTCCGCCATGGTGACCATTGCCTCCTCCCTGGGTCAGATGGAGAACACCGAAGAGCGCGGTGCTGGTCTCGGGGGCACGCTGGGCGATGCACGCGCCGGCGATGCAGCGGTCCGGACGTAGGAACAGCACCGATTCGCTGTGCGCGTCGAACCACTTCTTCAGCGCACCGGTGGTGTCGCCGACGACGATCACGTCGGGATCGTCGTGCCCTGTCCAGTGCAGCTGGGTGCTCGGCCGGGCGGCGATGAACCGCGCGCCGAGCGCCCGCCACCGGTCGAAGGCCTGCGCTCCGAGCAGCGCGCGTGGATTGTTGTTCCAGCACAGCACCGCGAACCCGGTGCCGAGCACCTCGTCGAGCAGGACGTTGCGCTGTTCGCGGGTGTCGACGCGGGGCTGGACGAACAGCGTGCCGACCGGTGAGGTCGCGGTCGGTGTCTGCGCATGGTGGACCGCACCCTGCTCGTAGCGCGGCATCGGTTTGAACCGCATCTCCAGTACGTAGCGTTTGAGTGTGGGCACCACCGATGCGCCGCGAATGACCTTGTCGCGCAGACTCGCGACGTGGCGATTGGTGGGAGAGATGACACGGCCCACCAGGGTGGACAGATCGATCATCGCGCGGGCGTGCTTGCGGCGTTCGACGTCGTAGGTGTCGAGCAGCGCGTCCTCGGCCTGACCATTGACGACCGCCGCGAGCTTCCAGCCGAGGTTGGCCGCGTCGCGGATGCCGCTGTTGTAGCCCTGGCCCTGCCAGACCGGCATGAGGTGGGCGGCGTCACCGGCCAGGAACATCCGGTCCTGGCGGAACGTGCTCGCGATCCGTGAGTGGTGGGTGTAGAGCCGGTGCCGAATGATGTCGACGCGGTCGGGGTAGGGCACCAACCGGCTCAGCATCGAACGGATGAACGCCGGATCCTCTGCCTGCTCGTCGGTTTCGTGTCCGTGGATCATGAACTCGAAGCGCCGGATCCCGTGCGCGATCGCGATGGAGGCGTACGGGCGGGCCGGGTCTGCTCCCACTTCGCTGTTGGGGTGACCCAGCGGGTCGTTGGCGAGATCGACCACGAGCCAGCGCGTCGGGGAGGTGGTGCCGTCGAACGACACCCCCATCAGGCGCCGGGTGGCGCTGCGGCCCCCGTCGCAGCCGACGAGATAGCGGGCCTGCATCGTCTCAGCCGGTAGTTCGACCGCCACACCGTCCGCATTCTGCCTGCAGGACAGCATTTTCTGACCCCAGCGCACCTCGACGTGGGCGAATCGGTCCAGGCCGGCGAGCAGCTCGGCGTCGACCATGGGCTGGACGAATCCGTTGCGCTTGGGCCATCCGAACCGGGCGTCGGGCGGAGCCATTTCGGCGAGCAGGCGGCGATTGCCGTCGAAGAACCGCAGGATCTGATTGGGGACGGTGTGGGGTAGGACCGCGTCGACCAGGCCGATCGACTGGAACGTTCGCAGCGCCTCGTCATCGAGGCCCACGCCACGGGGGTAGTCGATGAGGGTGTCGCGCTCCTCGACGATCAGGGTGCGAACCCCCTGTCCGCCAAGGATGTTGGCCAGCGTCAGACCCACGGGTCCTGCGCCGACGATGACGACGTCCGGGCTCACGGACGCCCCCGCAGGAAGTCCAGGTGCAGTCGGTTGAAGGTCTTGGGGTCCTCGTACTGCGGCCAGTGGCCGCAGCCGGGCATCACTTCGAACCGGGCGCCGGGGATCATCGACGCGATGCGACGGCCCTCCTCCACATCGGCGGTCGGATCGTCACTGGTCCATACCACCAGGGTCGGGGCGGTGATCGCGCCGTACTCGGCAGGACCGAGAAGATTGCGGGCGCGGATGTCGGGATCCTGCAGCGCCATGATGTCGCGCATCGCCGCGACGAACCCCGGCTGGCGGTACACGCGCTGGCGGCTCGCCACGATGTCCGCGTAATCCTTTGTTTTGTCGGCCATCAGCCACTTGATGCGGGCGGTGACCGTATCACAGCTCGGGTCCTCCGCGGCGGCCATCGACAGGGTGACGATGCGCTTCATCACCTCCGGATCGGCCTGGGAACCGCCCGCGGTGTTGAGCACCAGCCGGTGCACGCGGTCGCCGTGGTCGGAAGCCAGCCGGGCCGCCACCCATCCGCCGAGCGATTCGCCGCTGATGTGGGCCTTCTCGGCGCCGACGGCGTCGAGGAACGCGCGCAGGTGGTCGACGTAGTGCCGGACCTCGAGGGGGTGGCCCGGCTTGTCGGTGTAACCGTGACCGAGCATGTCGATCGACCACGTCGAGAAGTGTTCGGCGTGCGATTCGAGATTGCGGACGTAGGCCTCGGCGTGGCCACCGGATCCGTGCAGGAACACCAGAGGCGGCTTGGCGGTGTCACCGGCGTGCAGGTAGCGCGTGCGCACCCCGCCGGCGTCGAGGTAACCCTGTGCGAAGGGGACACCCTGGAGATCGCTCCACACACTTTCGTGCTCTGCCACGAACCGCTCTCCCTCCGATGCGGAAACGTCATTCTCTTTTATCGATAGTATTTTGTGCTAATATCGCTCATTAATGTGCACTATCTTTAGAGCATCACTCTCGCGATGACGTCTGTCAAGGGACCGGACAAGGTGATGCCGGAGAAACCGGCCGCGGGGTCACAGACGCTGGCCAGGGGGTTGTCGGCGCTCCAGGCGGTGGCCACCGCCCCGGCCGGGTTGACCGTGCAGCAGGTGGCCGACCACGTGGGCGTGCACCGGACGATCGCCTACCGACTCCTCGGGACGTTGACCCAGTTCCGTTACGTCGCCAAGGGTGAGGACGGTCGATACCGCCCCGCCACCGGACTGGCGCTGCTGGGCGCGTCGTTCGACAACAACGTGCGCACACTAAGCATCCCGGTGCTGCGCGGCCTCGCCGACGAACTCGGCACCACGGTGTCGCTGCTGGTGGCCGAGGGGGACCAGCAGGTGGCGGTCGCCGTCATCGTGCCGACCAACGACTCCTATCAACTGTCCTTTCACGAGGGCAGCCGCTATCCGCTCGACCGCGGCGCCGCCGGGATCGCACTGCTGGCGAGCATGCCCCCGCGGCCCGGCGAGCGCGACTTGGTGCCGCTGGCCCGTGAACAGGGCTGGATCATCACCCACGGCGAGGTCGAACCCAACACCTACGGGTTGGCCGTCCCGGTGCGGCGCCGGCCGCCGTCACCGCCGACGTGCATCAACCTGATCTCCCACCGGGAGGATGTCGTGCTCGGCGGCCGGGACGCCGTGATCCGAGCGGCTCAGGAACTGGCCGCGATCATCTAGTCGATCCGCTCGAGGAGGAACGCCCATGGGCAGCTGGGACCACGAGACCGACGTCGTCGTACTGGGCACCGGAGGCGCCGGACTGGCCGCGGCCCTGGCCGCTGCGGTGAACGGCGCCGCGGTGGAGGTGTACGAGAAGGCCGCGACGGTCGGCGGGACCACGGCCGTGTCCGGCGGCATCGTCTGGGTTCCCGCGCACGACCGCAACCCCGCCGGGCCGCTGCCCGTCGAAGACGCGCTGGCGTATCTGCAGGCTCAGTCCCTCGGCGTGATGGACGACGACCTGGTGGAGACCTTCGTCCGCACCGGACCGGTCATGCTGGAATTCGTCGAAGCCCACAGCGACCTCAGATTCGCTGTGGCCGAGGGTTTCCCGGACTACAAGCCGGAACTCCCCGGCGGCAGGCCCGGCGGTGGGCGCTCACTGTCCGCGGCGCCGTTCGATCTGAAGAAGCTCGGAGCGTGGCACGACCGGATCACCTCGTTCCCGCCCGATTTCAGCAACGTGGGCATCGACGCCGAGACCCGGGCGCGGATCTTCGCCGCCGCGCCGGACGACATCGACCCCGACGCCGAGCTGTGCGTCGCGGGCACCGCGCTCATCGCCGGCCTGCTCAAAGGGCTGCTCGATGCCGGCGTCGCCCCGCACACCGACGCACGGGCGCGCGAGCTGGTCGCCGAGGACGGGCGGATCGTCGGTGTGCGAATCGATGTCGACGGCAAGCCGATCCGCGTCCGTGCCCACCGCGCGGTGGTGCTCGGCACGGGCGGCTTCGAATGGGACGCCGGTCTGGTCGAGGCATTTCTGCGCGGACCGATGCGGGGAGCGGTCTCGCCGCCCAACAACACCGGCGACGGTCTGCGCATGGCGATGGCGCACGGCGCCGACCTGGCCAACATGGGCGAGGCCTGGTGGGTGCCGATCGTGCAGATCCCCGGCGACACGATCGACGGCCATCCGCGCAGCCGCAGCGTGCGCCTGGAGCGCACCCGGCCGCGCAGCATCATCGTCAACCGGGCGGGCAGGCGGTTCCTCAACGAGGCCGGCGAGTACAACTCGATGGCAGGCGCCTTCCAGTACCTGGACCCCAAACTCGGTTACGTCAACGACCCCGCCTGGATCGTCTTCGACTCCCTGCACCTCAAGCACTACGGGTTCCTCGGGGTGGACCCCGACGGGCCGGTGCCCGACTGGTTCTGCGCCTCCGCCGACCTCGAGGAGCTCGGCGAGAAGACCGGCATCGACGCCGCCGGCCTGGCCCGCACGCTGGAGAGCTGGAACAGCCACGTCGCCGAGGAACGGGACCCGGACTTCGGCCGCGGTGCGAGTGCCTACGACGGCTACTGGGGCGATCCGCACGCGGCCTCCCCCGCACTGCAGACTCTCGGTCCGATCGACACGGCACCCTATTACGCCGTGCCGGTGTCGATCGGGGCGATGGGAACCAAGGGCGGGCCGCGCACCGACCGCGACGGCCGGGTGCTGCATGTCTCCGGGACGCCCATCCCCGGCCTCTACGCGGCGGGCAATGCGATGGCGGGCGCGACCGGCAAGGCGTACGGCGGCGCCGGCGGCACGCTCGGGCCGGCGATGGTGTTCGGAGTACGGGCCGGCCACGCCGCCGCCACCGGTCGATCGCTGCCGTTCTGAAGCGATAGCCGCGCGGCTAGTGTGGGCGCGTGGTCCCAGCAGCACCTCTTCAGCGATTCTCCGACATCCGGCGCAGCGCCGCGCAACTGCGTGTCCTCGACGCCGCGCTCGATCTGATCGCCGAACACGGCGTCAGCGGAACCTCCCTGCAGATGATCGCCGACCGCATCGGCGTCACCAAAGCCGCTGTCTACCACCAGTTCAAGACCAAGGACGCGATAGTCATCGCGCTGACCGAACGGGAGTTGGGCTGGCTGGAGGAGGCGCTCGAGGCGGCCGAGGCCGAACCGGACCGCACCGCGGCTCGCGAACTCCTGCTGATTCGCGTGGTGGAACTGGCCGTCGAGCGCAGACGGATGGTCAGCGTGCTGCAGTTCGATCCGGTCATCATCCGGATGCTGGCCGAACATCAACCGTTCCAGCAGTTCATCGACCGCCTCTACACCGCCATGCTCGGCGAGGAGACCGGTCCGAGAGCGCGGGTGCACGCGGCGATGCTGTCCGGGGTCATCAGCGTGGCAGTGATGCACCCGTTGGTCGCCGACGTGGACGACGACAGCCTGCGCCACGAACTGCTGCGCACGATGCGGCGCATCGTCGCGCTGCCCGGCTGAGTCAGGACTCGGTGGGGGCGGCGAACAGCTGCTCGGCTGCGGTGTAGGGGTCCCCTCGGCCGTCCGCGACGACCCCGGCCAGCCGGTCGAGGTCGGGGTGCGTGCGCAGCAGGGTGTGCGCCAACGACAGGATCTGGGTCCGCGCCCGCGCGACGCGCCGCTCGGCGGTGTCGGTGCGGTGGTGGGCGTCGATCGCGGCCACCAACTCGGCCACTCCTTCCCCTTGCGCGGCAACGAGTTTGAGGATCGGGACACCGACCTCTCCCCGCAGGTCCCGGACGGTCTGATCGGCGCCCTCGCGGTCGGCCTTGTTCACCACCACCACGTCGGCGACCTCGAGCAGGCCGGCCTTCGCGGCCTGGACCGCGTCTCCGGCACCGGGATTGAGCACCACCACGGTGGGATCGGCGAGCGCGGCGATCTCGATCTCGGACTGACCCACCCCGACCGTCTCGAGCACGACGATGTCATAGGACAACGCCGCGAGCAGCCGGATCGCGGCGGGCACGGCGGCCGCCAGCCCGCCGAGGTGACCGCGGGTGGCCACCGATCGGATCAGCACGTCGGGGTCGTTGATGTGCGCGGCCATCCTGATGCGGTCGCCGAGCAACGCTCCACCGCTGTAGGGCGACGACGGATCGACGGCCAGTACCGCCACCCGCAGCCCGCGCTGCCGGTAGGCGGTCACCAGCGCCGCTACCGTGGTGGACTTGCCCGCCCCCGGGGGTCCGGTGATGCCGACGACGCGCGCCTGGTGCGCGTCGAGCGCGGCCAGTACCTCGTCCCGCCGGGAGCTCTCCACCAGGCTCAGCAGGCGTCCCGCGGCGCGGGTCGAGCCGTTGCGTGCGGCGGCGATCAGTTCGTCTACGTCCATGGACGCGACCCGTCAGCGGAGGGCATCGACCGTCAGCCTAGGGTGCCGGGACCTCGATGACGGTCGCCGAGCCCATACCGCCGCCCGCACACATCGCCGCGACGCCGATTCCGCCGCCGCGGCGGCGCAGTTCGTGGACCAGGGTCACCAGCATCCGCGCCCCGGTGGCCGCGACGGGATGCCCGAGCGAGCACCCGCTGCCGCTGACGTTCACCTTGTCGGGATCGATGACGAGCATCTTGACCGTCGCCACGCACATCGCCGCGAACGCCTCGTTGATCTCGAACAGGTCGACCTCGGATATGGACAGACCGGCACGCTTGAGCGCTTTGGGGATCGCCTCGACCGGCGCCAGTCCGGTGAAGGCCGGGTCGACGCCCACCGACGCCCAGGACCTGACCGTCGCCAGACCGGGCAGCCCGAGCCGGTCGCTGGCCAGGGTGAGCACGGCCGCACCGTCATTGGCGCCGCAGGCGTTGCCGGCGGTGATCGAGAAGCCCTCGATCTCGGGGTGCAGCGGCTTGAGCGCCGCGAGCTTCTCGATGCTGGTGTCGCGGCGCGGGTGCTCGTCGGTGTCGAACAGTCCGTGCGGTGTGTCGATCGGGGCGATCTCGTCGGTGAAGCGGCCCTCGTCGATGGCCCGCACGGCCTTGCGGTGCGAGCCGAGCGCCCACTGGTCCATCTCCTCGCGGCTGACGCCGGCACGCACCGCGGCGTTCCAGCCGACGGTGATGGACATGTCCATGTTCGGCGCGTCGGCCCGGTCGGGATGCGTGGGCGGGAACCAGTCGAGCATTGCGGCGTCCTTGGCGCTGCTGGCCCGCCGCGTGAATCGCGGCGTGGTGGATGCGGAGTTCACCCCGCCGGCGATGACGAGCTGATCCATCCCCGCCCGGATGGCCGCCGCCGCACTCTGCACTGCGGCCTGGCCGGCCGCGCAGTGCCGGTTGTTCGACAGGCCCGGCACGGTGGTGAGCCCGGCGGTGATGGCGGCGTGGCGAGCGATGACGCCGCCGCCGTACAGCCCCTCCCCCAGCACCACGTCGTCGACCTGCGCCGCATCGAGGCCTTCGGCAGCGGCGCCGACGACGTGCTCGGCCAGCCGATAGGCGTCGGTGTCGCGCAACGTCCCCTTCATCGCGGTGCCGATGGGGGTGCGCAACGCCGAGACGATGACGGCTTCGGGCATGAATGAACTCCGTTCCACATACGGGCGAGAATGTTATTCTCGCAAACCGAGAGTGACCGTCGCAAGAAGGGGAACCACATGCAGATCGTCGGCAGTTCGGCACTTGTCGTCGGCGGTGCCGGCGGACTCGGTGAGGCCACAGTGCGCCGCCTGCACGACGCGGGCGCGAAGGTCGTGGTCGCCGACCTGGCTGACGAGAAGGGCGCCGATCTCGAGAAGGAACTCGGGGTGCGCTACGTCCGCACCGACGCCACCTCGGAGGAATCGGTCAACGCCGCGATCGCCGAGGCGCAGTCGCTGGCCCCGTTGCGGATCTCGGTGGACACCCACGGCGGTCCCGCCAGCGGCGGCCGGCTGATCGGCAAGGACGGAACGCCACTGGACCTCGACGGCTTCAAGAAGACGATCGAGTTCTATCTGACCGCGGTGTTCAACGTCATGCGGCTGTCGGCGGCCGCGATCGCCACGACCGATCCCCTGGACGAGGGTGCACGCGGCGTCATCATCAACACCGCGTCGATCGCCGGTTACGAGGGACAGATCGGCCAACTCCCCTATTCCGCGGCGAAGGGCGGCGTGCTCGGTATGACGCTGGTCGCCGCGCGTGATCTGTCGCCGTTGGGGATTCGCGTGGTGACGATCGCGCCGGGGACCATCAACACCCCCGCGTACGGCAAGGCCGCCGACCAGCTCGAGCAGTACTGGGGTCCGCAGGTGCCGTTCCCCAAGCGCATGGGCCGCTCGACGGAGTACGCGCGGCTCGCGCAGAGCATCGTCGAGAACGACTACCTCAACGGTGAGATCATCCGCCTCGACGGAGCACTTCGGTTCCCGCCCAAATGAGTTCGCTGACCGGGCGGGTCGCGTTCGTCGCCGGCGCCAGCCGCGGCATCGGCGCGACGGTCGCCCGCGCGCTCGCGTCCGAGGGTGCCGCCGTCACCGTGGCCGCCCGCTCAGAGGTCGAGACGCGGCTGCCCGGCACGATCGGGTCGGTGGCCGCCTCGATCTCCGCGACGGGGGGCCGCGCGCTACCCGTGGCATGCGACGTCACCAGTGAGGATTCAGTGGAATCTGCTGTCGCGGCTACGGTCTCGGAGTTCGGCGGGATCGACATCCTCGTCGCCAACGCCGGGGTGCTGTGGCTGGGGCCGATCGAGTCGACTCCGCTGAAACGCTGGCAGCTGTGCCTCGACGTCAATCTGACCGGGGTCTTCCTGGTCACCAAGGCGGTCATTCCGCACGTGCGCGCCCGCGGCGGCGGATCGCTGATCGCGGTGACCACCACCGGCGTCACGATGACCGAGCACGGATCGAACGCCTACTGGGTCTCCAAGGCCGCCGCCGAGCGGCTCTATCTCGGGCTGGCCGCCGATCTTCGCGCCGACAACATCGCGGTCAACTGCCTGAGCCCCTCCCGCGTCGTGCTGACCGAGGGCTGGCAGGCCGGCGGCGGTGGCGTGGAGATCCCGCCGGAGATGGTCGAGCCCCCCGAGGCGATGGCGCGCGCATCCGTCCTGTTGGCGCAGCAGGACGGACGTGGGGTGACCGGCACGATCCAGCGCTCAGAGGACCTCGCCCTCTGACGCCGACTCCGGCCACCGCCGCAGGAAGTTCAATGCCATCACGGTGACCTCGTCGACGAAGGTGTCACGGTCGATGGGTGGCTGGTCGAGGATGTACCGCACGCAGAGGTGTTCGACCATGCGCACCAGCAGCCAAGCCGCGGTGTCGAACGTGACGCCTGGCCGGACCAGGCTCCTGTTGATCGTCAGATAGGCCACCGTGAGCTCCCCGATCCGCTGCTCGAACGCGAGCAGTTTGGTTTCCGATCCCAGCCGGGGCGTGTGTTCCACCACCGCACGCAGGAACTCGGGGTGCACGTCGAGGGCGTCGAGCAGCGCGGCGATGGACTCGCGGACGTAATCGGGGGCGGGCTGGTCCAAGCGTTCGGACACCCTCGCCGCCACCCTGGCCGCCAGCTGGTCGCTATAGCGGTCGATGACCGCACCGGCGATGGCCTCCTTGTTCGGAAAATACTGGTAGAGCGAACCCGGGCTGACGCCGGCGGCTGCCGCGATGCGGTTGGTCGAGGCGCCGTCGTATCCGTGCGCGATCAGCATCTCCTGCCCGGCGTCGAGGATGCGATCCACCATCGCGCGCGATCGCTCCTGCCGGGGGGTCCGGCGGGTACTCCGAGGCGGTCGTCCTGGCATCAGAATGCGAATTGAACGCGAATGATCGCTCGTGTCAGCATGGATTCATGGTCGCACACGAGGTAACAGCTACCGTTCCCCGCCGGTTCATGGCGGCGCCCGAGCGCAACCGCCGCCTGGGTCGGCCGCTGCGCTTGCTCACCAAGACGGTCCGACCGGACGACGGACTGATCCAACTCATCGGCCGGCGCCTCATGCACCGCGACGAAGTCGGGGCGCGGCTCGTCGCGGCGATGCACAGCACCGATCTGGGCGATCCCGACCGGGTCACCATGGGTCAGTTCCGGCAGGCACTCGACGGTGGGGTGGACAGCCTGCCCGAATGCCCACCGCCGCTGCGTGCGTTCTTCGACGTCGTCGAGGACACCCCTGCCTGGGTCGATTTCGCCCTGCTCAACGAAGGCGCCGCGGCGTACCGCCGCCTGGGGACCAACGCCGCCGACGTCATGCTCGCGCTCTCCCTCATCGGTGGGTACCGGTTCGGCGGACCCACCGACCTGCTCGTCGAAACCGGGGGGCTGACCGGTCACCGCACCGCGCGCCGCCTCGCCGAGACACAGAAGTGGGCGGTTGCGGTGTCCCAGCCCGACGGGATGCGCCGGGACCGTGAGGGTTTCAAGCTGACTGTGCATGTGCGCGCCATGCACGCCCTGGTGAATCACCAGTTCGAGACCAACGGTCGCTGGGACGTCGACCACTGGGGCCAGCCGATCAACCAGACCGATCAGGCCGCCACCCTCGGATTGTTCAACGGCGCACTACTTCTCGGCGTCCGGTTGCTCGGCGTCCGGGTGACCAGAGCCGAGTCGCGAGCGATCATGCATCTCTGGAAGTACGTCGGCTGGCTCCTGGGCGTCAACGAGGATTGGCTGTGTGACCGGGAGATGGAGCAACATCGCCTGAACTACCACATGCTTCTCACCCAGGCGACGGTCAGCGCGGCGGGTCCTCAGCTGGCCAACGCGATCGTCGAAGCGCAACGCCATCTGCACTACCCGAATTTGGCAGGGCTGCGGGGCGCCTACCACCGGGCCCGGTTGCTGAGCCTGCTCACCTACTTCCTGCGCCGGGAGGGTATGCGCGATCTGGACTTGCGGCCGGCACCGCCCTGGGCCGTGCTGCCCGTCGTCGCCGGGAATGTCGTTCGGTACCAGGTGCTTTCGCGCACGCGCACCGGCCGCGGCTACCTGGACCGGTGGGGCGCGCGCAGCAGCGAAAAGCTGTTGGACAGATATTTCGGCGAGGGCGCGCACGGTGTCGGTGAACTCGACGGGTGACCCCGCGGCCGCCCGGCGCGAACTCGGACCCGACTCGCTGCTGTGGCGGTGGGCCGGCGATATGCGCATCGCCTTCGAGGGCGGCACCGCCGGTCTGCTGCAGACCATGCACCCGGCCATCGGACAGGGACTCATCGACCACTCCGACTTCTTCGACGACCCCGTGGACCGGGTGTTCCGGTCACTTCCGGGCATCCTCGGCACCGTCTACGGCGGCCCGACCGCGGACGCCACCGGCATCGAGGTGCGCGACTTCCACCGCGACATCAAGGGCGTTCTGCCCGTCGGCGATCGCTACCACGCCCTTCATCCGGACACCTTCTGGTGGGCGCACGCCACGTTCCAGCGGATGGTGGATCGCATTGCATCGCAGTGGGAGCGGTATCACCTGACCATCGAGGACAGCGCACGGCTGTATGCCGACGGCTGCGAGTGGTACCGGCGCTACGGAATGTCGGTCGGCATCCTTCCGAAGGATCGGGCGGCCTTCGACCAGGAGTTCGCGCGGGTCTGCGCCGAGGTCCTCGCGCCCAATCCCGCGTCGGATCGCCTCATCGACTTCATCAACCGGCGTTCGATCCCCGATATGAGCGCCTCACCCCATTACCCCACGCATCCGCGTCTGCGGCCACTGGCCGACCTGCTGTTGCCCACCACGGCGGTGCGCACGGCCCTGGCGCCGCCGATGCGCCTGGTCATCTTCGGCGGGCTGCCGCCCGCCGTACGTGACCGGTTCGGCATCCGCTGGTCCCGCGCGGACGACCGCCGGTACCGCGCCATCCGCGCGGCGGTCCGCACCGCCTGGCCGTACGTTCCCGCCGCACTCAAGTGGTATCCCGCGGCGCGAAAGGGGTGGCTACGGGAATCGGGCCATGTACCCGGCCGATTTCCCGCCCGGGTCTGACCGGCGGCGCTCAGTGGCCGGGCGCCAGCGCCATGTCCCAGAAGGCGATCTCGTGACGCAGCACATCGTCGAGGAGGGCGTCGTGTTCGCCGGGGGTGGCCAACGTCTCGAGCGCGGCCACGTACTCGGCGAAGCCCGGATCGGTCCAGTGTTCGGTGAACTCGGTGAACGGGGAAGACGGTGAGGATGCATGCGTCCAGGCGAGCAGATACACCCGCTCGAGGGCCCACAGCGCCGTGACGGCGGCGTCGTAGGGTGCGGCGTCCAAGCGCGACAACACGTCCCGGTAGGCGAGCGTGGTGGACAGCGCCGACTGGTTCAGGTCGATGCCCCGGGATCGTGCCTGGACGTCGAACCAGTCGAGTTCCGCGACGAGTGCGACGCATCCGCCGGCCAGCGCCGACTGCGCCTGCCGCGGCGCGCGCGCCAACAATCTGGCCTGGAAGGTGAGCAGGTCCGCCACGAACAGTGCGTCCTGTACCAGCCAGCGGTCGAATGCGGTGTCGCTGATGGTTCCGTCGCGAACGGCGTCGAGGAACGGGTGGCGGGTAGCCTGAGTCCACAGGGCATCGAGCATGCCTGTAGACCCTAGATCAGTTCTTCTTGGCGTTCAGTTTCGTCACGATCGCCTTGAAATCGTCGGTCAGAAACGACTGCTCCTCAGCGGTGTTCGCGTAGTCCAGACTCGCCAGCACGGCCCGCTCCAGGTGGATGTTGAGCATCCGCTTGGTGGCCTCGAGCGCCTGGCGGGGCAGCGCCATCATCTTCTCGGCGCACGCGATCGCCTCCCCCACCGGATCCTCGACGACGTGGTTGGCCAGCCCGAGTTCGGCGGCGCGCTGCGCGGAGATCCGGGTGCCCGTCATCGCGAATTCCTTGGCCAGCAGGAGGCTGATGTGCAGCGGCCACGTCAGGGGACCGCCGTCGGCGGCCACCAGGCCGACCTGCACATGCGGATCGGCGAAGTACGCCGTGGGCGCCATGTAGACGATGTCGCTCAACGCGACCAGGCTGCAGCCCAGCCCGACGGCGGGGCCGTTCACCGCGGCGACCACGGGGATGCGGGTCCGCGTCATACCCAGCACGATCTCGCGGCCGTGCAGGATGGTCTTGCGCCGCAGCTCCGGGTCACCGCTGAGCTCCTGCAGGTAAGCGAAGTCGCCACCGGCCGAAAACGCCCGTCCCGCACCGGTGATCACCGCTGCACGGGCGTCGAGATCCTCGTTGAGCCGCGACCACAGCTGCGCAAGACCACAGTGCAGCGAATCGTTGACCGCGTTGAGCGCGTCAGGTCGGTTGAGCGTGATGATCCGCAGCGGACCGTCCGCGGTGACCTGAATCTCCTCCGGCATGCCGTACATGTTCACACTCCCAATCCGAGTATCCGGCCAGCGATGATGTTCTTCTGGATCTGCGACGTACCGCCCATGACGCTCTGAGCCCGGCTGTACATGTACGCCCCGAACAGCTCCTCGTCCGACGTCCCGACCGTCTTGAGCGCCGCGTGACCGACGGACTGCTCGACCCACGTCATCAGCAGCTTGTCGAGTGACCCCTGCGGCCCGTGCGTCAGGCCGCCGAGCTGCTCGGACAGGCGCCTGCGCACATGCAGCCGCAGCATCTCGGTCTGCACCCACGCCCACAGCAGCTCCTCCGGCGGAGCACCGTCGACTCGAGAGGCCATCTGGCGCACCGTCTTCCCATAGCGCGCCGAGAATCCGAGAGTCGAGGGTTCGCGCTCATGGCTGACGACCGTCATCGCCAGCTTCCAGCCCTCCCCCGGTGCGCCGACCATGTTCTGGGCGGGCACCCTGACCCCGTCGAACACCACCTGCCCGAACTCCCTGGTGACACCGCTGATCATCTTCAACGGACGCTGCTCGATGCCGGGCTGGTGCATGTCGACGATGAACGCCGAGATGCCCTTGTGCTTGGGTACATCGCGATCGGTGCGCGCCAGCACCAGGCACCAGTCTGCGACGTCGGAGTAGCTGGTCCACACCTTGTGGCCGTTGATCACGTAGGTCTCCGGGTCGTCAGCGCCGGGAACGGCCGTGGTGGTCAGCGACGCCAGATCCGAGCCGGCACCGGGTTCGGAGAAACCCTGGCACCAGCGCTCGGTGCCGTTGATCATGCCGGGTAGGAAGCGTTGCCGCAGTTCCTCGCTCCCGTGGTGACTCAGGCCGACGACGAGGTACCCGAGGCTCGGCCGTGCCGGTGCGCCGGCCTTGGCGATCTCCTCGTCGACGATCACGTCGAACACCGGGGGCAGATCCTGCCCGCCGTACTCCTTCGGCCAGGATGTGCCGAAGAACCCGGCGCCGAACAGCGCCTGATGCCACTCGCCTGCCTTGGCCCAATAGGCGTCACCGGAAGTCGGGAACTTGCCCTTCTGCTCGGTCAGCCAGTGGCGCAGGCGTTCCCGGAAGGCGGCCTCGTCGGGTGAGTCACGAAAGTCCAATGGTCAGCTCCTCCAGATTCGCGGGCCACGCCTCGGTGGCGGCCAGCACCCGGCGCAGATAGACGTGCGCCAGGCATTCCCAGGTGTTACCGATGCCGCCGTGCACCTGGATCGACGTCTCACACACCGTCATTGCCGCACGCGCACAGTAGATCTTGGCGATCCGCGCCGCTTCGATCGCCTCGTGCACCGGCAGTTCGTCAACCGCCCACGCGGCGTGACGGGAGATGCTGATCGATCCCTCGATCAGCGCCAGGCTCTCGGCCAGGAGGTGTGCGACCGCCTGATACGAACCGATCGGCGCGCCGTACTGTTCGCGGACCTTGGCGTATTCGGTCGCCAGGGTGTGGGTTCCCCGAGCGGCACCCACGATGTCGGCGGTGGTGGCCGCCAGCGCCAGCGCATACCAGCGCCCAGCGTCCTGTTCGGACAGCTCGGCGAGTTGGGCGGGCGACTCATCTACTCCGGCAAGGCTTCCGGTCAAGTCGACCGACTCCCGGCCGGTGGCGGTGACGGTCACGTCAGCTCCGAGCCGGCGTTGCAGCTCGTCGACGAGCACCGGTCCGAGGAAGGGGACGTCGACCAGCCCCCGGCCGAACTCCTCCGCGACGATCGCTACCTCCACCGCCGAGGCGCCGTCCGAGCGCAGCGTTCGAAACCCCGTGGCGTCGACCGCCTTCTCGAGCCGGCCGATCCGCGTCCGGTCGTCGAGGTCGGCCACCGATCTTGGACCGAGATCGCCTGCGACCTCCGCGGCGGCATCCCGCAGTTGCTGTTGTTCAGATGTCAGACGGACGTCCATGCTGCTCCTTCAACACTCGGCGCAAGACCTTTCCGGAGGGCAGGCGCGGGATGTCGGGGACGAAGACCACCCGACGGGGTCGTTTGTAGGACGCCAGTTGCCGGCCCGCGAGGTCGATCAGCTCTTCGGCCTCCACGGCGTGCGCGGCGGCGACCGCCGCCACGACGGCCTCGCCGTCGGCGGCGTCGGGTTCGCCGAACACCGCGCAGTCCTCGACGGCCGGATGTCCGTGCAGCACGCCCTCGATCTCGGCCGGGGCGACTTGAAAGCCCCTGACCTTGATCATCTCCTTGGACCGGTCGGTGATACGCAGAAACCCGTCGTCATCGAGGTATCCGACGTCGCCGGTTCGGTACCAGCCGTCGTCGAACGCCTCCGCCGTCGCGGACTCCGGAAGACAACCGGCCATCACCGAATCGGACCGCACCTGGATCTCCCCCTCGGCACCCGGTCCGAGCGGGCCACCGCCGTCGAGGGCGACGATCCGCATCTGCACGCCGGGGACCGGTCGCCCCACGGTGTCCAGCCGGGCCGATCCGATCGGATTGGCCGCGATGACGGGCAGTTCGGTGGTTCCGTAGGCGGTGACCCACCGCAGTCCTGCGCGGTCGGAGACGCGGGCGGCGACGCTCTCGGTCACCGGCGTGGCGCACCACATGACGTAGCGGAGCGAGGACAGGTCGTATCCCTCGAGCTTCGGATGCGCCGCCAGCGCCAAGGCGATCGGTGCGACGGCCATCTCGATCGTGATCCGATCGGACTCGATGTGACGGAGCATCGTGTCGATGTCGAACCGCGGGTGCAGGCGGACCCAGGCGCCGGTGTCCAGCGCCATGACGATGTTGAGCAGCCCCAGGATGTGCGACGGCGGCGTCATGATCTGCATCCGGTCGGCGGCCGACAGTTCCAGCGCCTCCCGCCAATGTCGCACCGCCACACCGAAAGCCCGGTGCGTGTGACGTACTGCCTTCGGCATGCCTGTCGTGCCGGAACTGAACACGAAGAGCGCATCACCGTCCGGATCGACCGCATCGAAGACCCGCAGGCCGGGGGTCACCGGTTCGTCGAGGTGCAGCATCGGCATCAGCTCTGCCAGCACGGGATGGTCGCCCACCGCGTGCCGGGGGCGGGTCAGCTCCAGCGCATGGGTGACCTCGGAGCGCCTCCACGCCGAGCTGATCAGTACGGCCGCCGCGCCGAGCGCCCAGATGGCCCGTAATGCGACGACGAATTCCGGCCGGTTGGACGACATGATCGCGACCCGGTCGCCGGCGCGCACCCCGCGCTGTTCGAGTGCTGTGGCCATCCCGCTGGTCAGCGCGTCGAGTTGGGGTAGCGAGTACTCGCGGTCGCCGCAGGCCAGCGCGGCGCGTTCAGTCACGTGTCGGCCATCGCTCACCGCCGCCGGACCCTCCTGCACCGTAAACTCGTTGTTGAGAACACCCTAACATTTTAGGAGAATAGTATTCTCCGCTGGTAAGAATCATGATGTTCGAAGGAGTCGTATGACGGCCGAACCGATGCCCGCGCCGGGGGGCGACGTCACGATCGTGCTCGATCGCAAGACGGCCAACGTGCGCAGGGTGGCGGGCGAAACACTGCTCGAGAGTGCGCGCCGGGCCGGTCTGGCTCCGCCCTTTTCCTGCGAGGCGGGCAACTGCGGGACCTGCATGGCGAAACTGACCGAGGGCACCGCGCCCATGCGCATCAACGACGCTCTCGACGAGGACGAGGTCGAGGAGGGATACGTGCTGACCTGCCAGGCCGTGCCCGATACCGAGCGGACCACGGTCACCTACGACGAATGACCACCGACCGGCGGAGGCGGTCGGTAGTCGGGTTGATATCCGGCGACCCGGATCGGGCTGCCGACCAACCGGAAATCGCCTGCACGGACGACGACCCCGGGCGTCGCGTCCAGCGCCTCAGGCAGACTCCGCACCGCCGCGGCCGGGATACCCAGCGGGCGTAGCCGATTCTCCCAACCCACAGCAGAATCTTGCGTCAGCGCCGCCTCCACCACCGCGAGCACCTCCTCGCGGCGCGCCGACCGTTCGGCCATGGTCGGGAAGCCCTCGATACCCGCCTCGGCGGCGAACAACCGCCAGAAGCCGTCGTGGGTGATGAACAGGGCGAGGTATCCGTCTGCGGTCGAGAACAGCTGCGCGGGAACGTAATAGGAGTGCGCGCCGTTCGGATGTCGACGCGGTTCGACGCCGTCGTTGAGATAGGCCGCGGCCCGGTAGTTCAGCTGCGAGAGCATGACGTCGCGCAACGAGACGTCGACCTGACCGCCCCGCCCCGCGACGACCATCGCCAGCAGACCCAGCGCCGCGGTGAGCCCGGTCGAGTTGTCGGCCGAGGAGTAGCCCGGCAGCGTCGGCGGGCCATCGGGATCGCCCGTCATCGCGGCGACCCCGGTGGCGGCCTGGATGACGTAGTCGAAAGCCGGATCGTCACCGCCGTCGAGGCCGAAACCGGTCATCGCCACACAGACGATGCCCGGGTTGAAGCGCGACAGGTTCTGATAGGTCAGGCCGAGCTTCCGGATCGCCGACGGCTTCATGTTCACCAGCAACGCATGGGATTGCGCGACGAGCTCGGCCAGCCGATGCTGACCTTCTTCGGACTGCAGGTCGAGGAATACGTGGGTCTTGTTGCGGTTGAGGCTGGCGAAATAGCTGTCCCCGACCTGACGCGAGATCTCCCCGCCCGGTGGTTCGACCTTGATCACCTCGGCACCGAGGTCGGCCAGCATCATCGTCGCGTACGGCCCGGCAAGCATCACACCGACCTCGATGATGCGGATTCCCGCGAGCGGAGCGTTCACCGCACCTGCTTGGCCAGCTCGGCGATCACTTCCCGGGTCCGGTATTTCGAGGCGATCAGCTCGTCGCGGTTCTGCCCGATCGGCAGCAGGCGCACCGACAGATCGGTCACGCCCGCATCGGCGAACTGCTTGAAGCGCGCCAGGATCGACTCTTCGTCCCCGGCGGCACAGAGGTCCCCCACGTCCCTCGCATCGCCGCGGTCGAGCAGCTTCTGGTAGTTCGGTGACGTCTCGGCCTCGGCGAGAATGCGGTTCGCTCGCTCCTTGGCAACGTCGATCTCCGAATTCGCGCACAGACAGACGGGGATGCCGGCGACGATCCGCGGTGCGGGCCGGCCCGCGTTCTCGGCGGCCTTGGTGATACGCGGCGCAATGTGATCGCCGATCGCCCGCTCGTCGGCCATCCACAACACGGTTCCGTCGGCCAACTCTCCGGCGATCTGCAGCATCACCGGACCGAGCGCGGCCACCAGTACGGGCATCGGCGAATCCGCCTGCAGCACCGTCGGATTGTGCACGGTGAACGAAGCGTTCTCGACGTCGACGTCACCGGGACCCGCCACTGCGGCGTTGAGCACCTCCAGGTAGTCACGCGTATAGGAAGCGGGCTTCTCGTACGGAATGCCCAGCATGTCGCGCACGATCCAGTGGTGCGACGGCCCGACACCGAGCGCGAGTCGGTTGGCGGTGCCCGCATGCACCGAGAGCGCCTGACGGGCCAGCGCGACCGGGTGTTGGGCCTGCAACGGCACAACGGCGGTACCCAGTTCGATGCGGGTGGTGCGGCTGCCCATCAGCGCGACCATGGTCAGGCAGTCGAAGTCGTTGGGCACCTGCGGCATCCACGCGGTGTCGAGTCCGGCGGACTCGGCCCACTCGATGTCTGAGAGCAACTTGCCGACCTTGCGCGCCATGTCGCCGCGCTCGGCCCCGATCATCACGCCGAGTCTCATTGCCCACCCCTACTTCGCCCATCCGAGCGCATCACTATTCCCCTACCGTCGTCTGGGAGGTCAGTCGGCGCACGTCGCGGACGAGCACGTCGAGCGCCGTGCCTGTCGGAAACACCGCGGCCGCACCGGCTTCGAGCAGTTTGGGCACATCGGCCTGCGGGATCGTCCCGCCCACCACGACGGCGATGTCGCCCGCATCGGCCGCGCGCAGCGCATCGACCGTGCGTTTGGTCAGCGCCAGATGAGCCCCCGACAGGATGGACAGTCCGACCAGGGCGACGTCCTCCTGCAGGGCGATCGACACGATGTCCTCGATGCGTTGCCGGATTCCGGTGTAGATCACCTCGAAGCCGGCGTCACGCAGCGCGCGGGCGACGATCTTGGCGCCGCGGTCATGACCGTCCAGGCCGGGTTTGGCGACCAGGACGCGGGCCGGAGCGCTCACTAGAACACCACCGGCTGCTGGAATTCGCCCCACACCGCTTTGAGGGCCGACACCATCTCCCCGACGGTGCAGTAGGCGTTCGCGCAGTCGATGAGCTTGTGCATCAGGTTGTCGTCTCCCTCGGCCGCCCGGGACAGCGCCGCCAGGCTGGCCGCCACTGCATCGGCGTCGCGGTCGGCCTTGACCTTCGCCAGCCGCTTGAGCTGCAGATCGCGGCCCTCGGCGTCGAGTTCGTAGGTGTCGATGTCCGCGGGTGGCTCGTCGGTGACGAACTTGTTGACGCCGACCACGGGGCGCGTGCCGTCCTCGATCTCCTGGTGAACTTTGTACGCCTCGTCGGCGATCAGACCCTGCAGGTAGCCGTCCTCGATGCAGCGCACCATCCCGCCGTGCGCTTCGAGATCGTGCATGATCTCGACGATCTTCTCCTCGGTGGCGTCGGTGAGTGCCTCGACGAAGTAGGAGCCGCCCAGCGGATCGGCCACCCGGGTCACCCCGGTCTCGTAGGCCAGGATCTGTTGGGTGCGCAGCGCCAGTGTCGCGGACTCCTCGCTGGGCAGCGCGAACGGTTCGTCCCACGCCGCCGTGAACATCGACTGCACACCGCCGAGCACCGAGGCCAGCGCCTCGTAGGCGATGCGGACCACGTTGTTCTGGGCCTGGGGCGCGAACAGCGAGGCGCCACCCGAGACGCAGCCGAACCGGAACATCGACGCCTTGTCGCTGGTCGAGCCGTAGCGCTCACGGACGATGGTGGCCCAGCGGCGGCGGCCCGCACGGTATTTGGCGATCTCCTCGAAGAAGTCGCCGTGGGTGTAGAAGAAGAACGAGATCTGCGGGGCGAACTTGTCGATCGACATACGGCCGCGCTCGACCACGGTGTCGCAGTAGGTCACCCCGTCGGCGAGGGTGAACGCCATCTCCTGGACAGCGTTGGCACCGGCGTCCCGGAAGTGCGCGCCGGCCACCGAGATCGCGTTGAACCGCGGCACCTCGGCCGCGCAGAACTCGATGGTGTCGGCGATCAGACGCAGCGACGGCTCCGGCGGCCAGATCCAGGTGCCGCGGGATGCGTATTCCTTGAGAATGTCGTTCTGAATGGTGCCGGTGAGCTTCTCCCTCGGCACACCCGCCTTCTCCGCGGCCGCGACGTAAAACGCCAGCAGGATCGCGGCGGTGCCGTTGATGGTGAAGCTGGTACTGATCTTGTCCAGCGGGATCCCGTCGAACAGGATCTCGGCGTCGGCCAGGGTGTCCACGGCGACGCCGACCCGGCCGACCTCCTCGCCATACTCCGGATCGTCGGAGTCGTACCCGCACTGGGTGGGCAGGTCGAGTGCCACCGACAGCCCCGTCCCGCCCTGATCGAGCAGGTACCGGTAACGGCGATTCGACTCTTCGGCGGTGCCGAAACCGGAATACTGCCGGAACGTCCACAGCTTGCCGCGGTATCCGGAGGAGAAGTTGCCGCGGGTGAACGGGTAGGCGCCGGGTGCGGGCGGTTCGTGGTATCGATCGCCCGGCCCGTAGACGGGCTCGAGCGGTATGCCCGAGGAGGTCTGCACGAGGTCGCTCATCGAGGGATAACGTACTTGCAAAAAATGAGAATGCCAATACCACTTCTGGGAAACGCACCCCGGCCCCAGCTCCCCGGCCTGCGTACGGCGGGGACAGCTGACGCCGACAACCCCCGTGCCGACCTCGACCACGGATACGCGACAATCGTTGAATACGTCACTTGCAGAAAATGAGAATGGCAATACCATCGAAGCCGAGTCGAGGAGGCCGATTGTCCAGCCAGCGAGCACTGACTGATCGCACCCTGGTGGTGTCCGGCGGCAGCCGTGGCATCGGCCTGGCCATCGCGCTCGCCGCGGCGAAGGCCGGCGCGAACGTCGTGCTGCTGGCCAAGACGGCCGAACCCCATCCCAAGCTGCCCGGCACCGTGCACACCGCCGTCGCCGAGGTGGAGGCCGCCGGCGGCAGGGCCGTCGCCGTGGTCGGCGACGTGCGCAAGGAAGAGGATGTGGCGCGCGCTGTCGAGACCGCGGTCGAGCACTTCGGCGGGATCGACATCTGCGTCAACAACGCCAGCGCCATCGCCACCGAGCCGACCGAGCAGCTCAAGGCCAAGAAGTTCGACCTGATGATGGACATCAACGTGCGCGGCACCTTCCTGCTCACCCAGGCGGCGCTGCCGCATCTGCGCAAGTCCGACAACGCGCACGTGCTGACCCTGGCGCCGCCGCTGAACATGAACCCGCACTGGCTCGGCGCACACCCCGCCTACACCCTGTCCAAGTACGGCATGACGCTGCTCTCACTGGGCTGGGCCGAAGAGTTCCGCGCAGACAACGGCGGCCCCGGTATCGCGTTCAACTGCCTGTGGCCCGAGACCTACATCGCGACATCGGCGGTGGCGAACATGGCCGACGGGCAGTCCGCCCTCGAGTCGGCACGCAGCCCGCAGATCATGGCCGATGCCGCCGTGGAGGTGTTCTCCCGCCCGGCGCGCACGGCGACCGGCCAGTGCTACATCGACTCCGAGGTGCTCATCGAATCCGGCGTCATCGATCTGTCGCACTACGGCGGCGGCAACTCACCGACCCTGGACATCTTCGTGGACCGGTACGTGGACCGGGCGGTGACGGTCGGATGAGTATCTCGCTGCTGCTGGAGATGGCCGTCTCGGCCGACCCGGACCGCACGGCCCTGGTCGACGACGACCTGCGGCTGACGGCGAATGAGTTGAGCGCACTGGCCGACGGCGGCGCTGGTGTCATCGCCGAATCCGGCGCCGCCCATGTCGTCTACGTCGGCACCGGCGGAGCCCTGCTGCCACTGCTGCTGTTCTCCTCTGCGCGCGCGGCGGTGCCCTTCACCCCACTGAACTACCGGTTGAGCGCCGACGGCCTACGCGAGCTGATCGAGCGGCTTCCGGATCCGCTGGTGATCGCCGACGTTGAGTACCGCGACATGGTCGGCGGCGCGGGCCGGCCCGTCATGGATTCACAGGAGTTCCTCGCGTCCGCACGCCGGGCCGATCCTGTCGCCGAATTCGCCGACCCCGACGCGGTCGCGGTGGTGCTGTTCACCTCAGGCACCACGTCGCGACCCAAAGCCGTTGAGCTGACCCACAACAACCTCACCAGCTACGTCACCGGTACGGTCGAGTTCGCCTCGGCCGACCCGTCCGACGCCGCGCTGATCTGTGTACCGCCGTACCACATCGCGGGCGTCGGAGCCGCGATGTCCAATCTGTACGCCGGGCGCAAGATGGTCTACCTGCGCAACTTCGACGCACGCGAGTGGATCAGGCTGATCGGCGCCGAAGGTGTCACCACCGCGACGGTGGTGCCGACGATGCTCGACCGGATCGTGACGGCGCTGTCCGAGGAACCGGTGGAGCTGCCGACCTTACGCAACCTCGCCTACGGCGGCTCGAAAGTTCCACTGCCGCTGGTGCGTACGGCTCTGCAGCTGCTGCCCGGCGTCGGCTTCGTCAACGCCTACGGCCTCACCGAGACCAGCTCGACCATCGCGGTGCTCGGTCCCGACGATCACCGGGCCGCGCTGGCCTCCGATGACGACGCCGTGGTCCGCCGCCTCGGCTCGGTCGGTCAGGTGGTCCCGGGTATCGAGGTGCAGATCCGCGCCGAGGACGGCACGGTGCTCGGCGCCGGGGAGACCGGTGAGCTCTTCGTGCGCGGGGACCAGGTGTCCGGTCGCTACACCGACATCGGCTCGGTGCTCGACGCCGACGGCTGGTTCCCCACCAAGGACGTGGCCGCCGTCGACGCGGACGGATATCTGTTCATCGGTGGCCGGTCGGACGACACCATCATCCGGGGCGGGGAGAACATCGCGCCCGCCGAGATCGAGGACGTGCTCGTGGAACACCCCGACGTCCGCGACGTCGCGGTCGTGGGGCCCGAGGATCCCCAGTGGGGTCAGATCATCGTCGCCGTGGTGGTCCCGCAGCCTGGCGCTTCGCCCGATGCCGACGAGCTGCGCGGCCACGTGCGCAAACACCTGCGCGGTTCCCGTACCCCCGACCGGGTGGTGTTCCGCCACGAGCTGCCCACCAACGCCACCGGTAAGGTGCTGCGCCGCGAGCTGATCGAAGAATTCCGAGCCGCAGCCGACGAGCCCACGAAGGAGCCCGCATGATCAAGAACGGCACCCGCCTGCAGAGCCAGGTGTGCGACACCCAGGTGATCGTCGTCCGCAGCGCCGACAGCCTCGACGACTTGCGCGCCGGCGGGGTGCCGATGGTTCCGCTGGACGGCGAGAAAGCCGCCGACGCCGCCCTGGACCCGTCGTTCGCCGGCGGCAACGTGATGGGTAAGCGCTACGTCGACGACAGCGGCGCCGAGGTCCTGGTCACCAAGGCCGGCGCAGGCACCCTGTCCATCGGCGAGACCGCCCTGAACCTCAAGGAAGCCAAGCCGCTGCCCGCCAGCGACTGAGCCGCCTCCCAAAGGGACGTTAAATTCGCGGCCTGACCGGGAATGTAGAGCTTCACACCACCCGGGGAGCTGCCATGACCATCGCCGACGAACGCAGACACCGCGACGCCGAACCCGCCGAACTGCGCCGTGCGGTGCGCGGCGCCTCGGTGGGCAACACGGTCGAGTGGTTCGACTTCGCCATCTACGGCTTTCTCGCGTCCTACGTCGCCGACAAGTTCTTCCCGTCCGGCGATGACACCGCCGCGCTGCTGAACACCTTCGCCATCTTCGCAGCGGCCTTCTTCATGCGGCCGCTCGGCGGACTGTTCTTCGGGCCACTCGGCGACCGCATCGGCCGCCAGAAGGTCCTCGCGCTGGTGATCCTGCTGATGTCTGCGTCAACGCTGGCCATCGGTCTGGTTCCGAGCTACGACACGATCGGCGTGTTCGCGCCCATCCTGCTGCTGCTGCTGCGGTGCCTGCAGGGCTTCTCCGCCGGCGGCGAATACGGCAGCGGCGCGTGCTATCTGGCCGAGTTCGCACCCGACCGGCACCGCGGCTTCGTCGTGTCGTTCCTGGTGTGGTCGGTGGTCGTGGGCTTCCTGCTGGGCTCGCTCACCGTGACCGGTCTGGAGGCGGTGCTGAGCGAGTCCGCGATGGACTCCTACGGCTGGCGGATCCCGTTCCTGCTCGCCGGCGCGCTCGGCGGCGTCGGCCTCTACATCCGCCTGAAGCTGGGCGACACTCCTGAATTCGAGGAGCTGCGCGACTCCGGGGAGGTCTCGACCTCTCCGCTCAAGGATGCGGTGCGGACGTCGTGGAAACCCATCCTGCAGATCGTCGGGCTGGTCGTCGTCCACAACGTCGGCTTCTACACCGTGTACACGTTCCTGCCGAGCTACTTCACCGAGACACTCGGGTTCTCCAAGACCGATGCCTTCATCTCGATCACGGTGGCGAGCGTGGTCGGCCTGGTGCTCATCCTGCCGCTCGGGGCGCTGTCCGACCGGATCGGCCGAAAGCCCGTACTCATCGCAGGCGCAGTGGGTTTCGCAGTGTTCGCCTATCCGCTGTTCCTGTTGCTCACCTCGGGTTCGCTCGCCAGCGCGGTCGCCGGCCACGCCGGCCTGGCCGCACTGGAGGCACTGTTCGTCTCCACCTCGCTCGCCGCAGGCGCCGAACTGTTCGCCACCAAGGTGCGCTCCAGCGGATACTCCATCGGCTACAACACCTCGGTTGCGGTGTTCGGCGGCACCGCACCGTATATCGCGACGTGGCTGACCGACCGCACCGGCAACTCGCTGGCCCCCGCCTACTACCTCATCGCCGCCGCAGCGATCTCCCTGGCGACCGTCCTGACCATGCGGGAGACCGCCGGGCGCCCGCTGCGCATGCGGGTCTGACCTTGCCGCCCTTGACAGTTGCCGATACTGTCGCGCCATGGCACAAGCCGGCGCCGTTCGTACGTCGCCGCTACGCGTGGCCCTGGCGAGCTTCATCGGGACGACGGTCGAGTACTACGACTTCCTGATCTACGGAACGGCCGCGGCACTGGTGTTCCCGAAGCTGTTCTTCCCCGGCGTATCCGCGGCGACCGGGCTGCTGCTGTCGTTCGCGACGTTCGGGGTCGGCTTCGTGGCTCGACCCCTGGGCGGAATGGTGTTCGGACACTTCGGAGATCGCGTCGGACGCAAGCGGATGCTGGTGTACTCGCTGCTGGTGATGGGCGTCGCCACGGTGCTCATGGGGGCACTGCCGACCTACGGTCAGATCGGCATCGCCGCGCCGATCCTGTTGACGCTGCTGCGGTTGGCCCAGGGCTTCGCGGTCGGCGGCGAGTGGGGCGGCGCGACGCTGATGGCCGTGGAGCACGCCACTCCTGCGCGAAAGGGGCTCTACGGAGCTTTTCCGCAGATGGGCGCACCGGCGGGCACGGCGATCGCGACCCTGGCCTTCTATGCCGTATCTCGGCTTCCCGACGACGATTTTCTCTCCTGGGGCTGGCGCGTCCCGTTCCTGGCCAGCGCTGTGCTCATCGTCATCGGACTGATGATCCGCCTCGGGCTCCCCGAGAGTCCCGATTTCGCGGCGGTCCGCGAGCGGGCCGCGACGGTGCGCCTACCGCTCGCCGAGGCGTTCCGCAGGCACTGGCGCCAGATCCTGCTCGTCGCGGGCTCGTATCTGTCCCAGGGTGTGTTCGCCTACATCTGTGTGGCCTACTTGGTGTCCTATGCGACGTCGGTGGCCGGGATCGACCGCACGCAGGCGCTTTTCGGCGTGTCCGTGGCCGCGGTGGTGGCCGTCGTGGCGTATCCCCTCTTCGGCGCGCTGTCCGACGTCGTGGGCCGCAAGCCGGTGTTCCTGGCCGGGGTGATCGCGATGGGCGCGTCGGTGCTCCCGGTGTTCGCGCTGATCAACACCGGCGATCCGACGCTGTTCCTGGTCGCACTGATCCTGGTGTTCGGGCTGGCGATGGCGCCGGCCGCCGGTGTCACCGGATCGTTGTTCAGCCTTGCGTTCGATCCCGACGTTCGCTACAGCGGGGTGTCCCTGGGCTACACCATGTCCCAGGTCGTCGGCTCGGCGTTCGCACCGACGATCGCCACCGCGCTGTATTCCGCGACGCACACCAGCGATGCCATCGCGGCGTACCTGATCGGCGTCTCCGTGGTGTCCGCCGTGTCGGTCAGTCTGCTGCCCGGACCGTGGCGAGCGGAGAGGCGGGATACCGTCAGCCGGTGATGTCGGCGATCGCCTCGGCGGTGTTCAGGTCGGCATAGGCGGCCGAATACCGTTGCGCCAGAGCGACGGCGATATCGGGGCGCTGCCATAATTCGCCCGCGCTGGCGGTGCACAGCCACAGCGTCAGGCCGTGCGCCACCGAGGCCCGGTACCGGAGCCAGATCTCGTCGACCTCCGGCAGCTCAGCGGCCGGCAGCTCCAGCGCGCCGCGATACTCCTCGAGCAGCTGCCGTTCGGCGGCACGACGGTCCGCAGTGGTCAGCGCACCCTGCAGGAAGTACCCCAGATCCAACGACCAATTGCCGCGGCGCGCGACCTGCCAGTCGAGGAAGCCGACTTCGCCGGACGGCAGCAGATAGGTGTTGCCGATGTGCGGGTCGCCGTGCAGAAGCGTCTGCGGCGACGTGGTCAGCGTCCTGATGTAGGGCTTCCAGATGTCCTCGATCAGCTCTCCGATGGTCAGTGCCATCACCACATCCGGCGCATCGTCGCCGAGGCGTTTGAGCGCCTCCTCGAGTGGGGCGGCGCCCATGCCGTCCCACGGTACGAACGGTTCCAGCCACTGCAGCGCCGGGTCGTCGGTGACGCGGTCGCCCCAGAACCGGCCGTGCATCCTGGCCAGACCACGCACACCGGTGGCGGCCTGTTCGACGGTGAGCGGCCGGGTGGCGTCTCGCGGGTCGGCGTCGCGGGCCGTCAGATCCTCCATCACCAGGATGAAGTCCTCGGCGGCCTCGTCGATCAGCGCGGTGTAAACGGTCGGGTGCTCCAGTGGCAGTTCGACTCCCGAGGTGAACAGCCTCGGTTCGTGGAACAGCCCGCTGGTCAGCCGCACCAGGTCACGGTGTCCGGGATCGACGGCCTTGACGAACACCGTCGCCGGACCGTTCCCGGCCGAATAGGACACGCGCAACCTGGCGCGCCGGTTGGTCCCGTCGTCGCGCAGGTCGACGGTCACCGCATCGACCACCGCATCCGGATGATGGGCGGCCAGCGCCGCCGTCATCCACTGCGGGCTGATGTCGTCCCAATCCTCGGGGACGGTGAGCTCAGCGGTGCTCACCGGAGTACCGCAGGCATCGAATCCCAGCCGCGCACAGTCGAAGTCGGCGATAATCTGGCGTTGTCGAGGTCGACATCCCATTCGGGGAAGCGCTTGAGCATCTCCTCCAGGGCGATTCGGCCCTCGAGGCGGGCCAGCGCCGAACCCAGACAGTAGTGCGTGCCCACACTGAACGCGAGGTGCTGACGGGGTTCCCGGTGGATGTCGAAGACATCGCCGTCCGGCGGGAACTGGCGGTGGTCTCGCACCGCCGCACCGATGAGCATCATCATCACACTGCCCTCGGGCACTGTCTGTCCGTGGATCTCGACGTCGCGGGTGACGTAGCGCGCCACGTGCGGGGCGGGCGGCTCGAAGCGCAGCAGTTCCTCGACCGCCATGGGGATGAGCGCCGGATTCTCGACCAGCTCGCGGCGCTGATCGGGGTGTTCGGCGAGTACCTTTGCGGCCCAGCCGATCAGCCGCGTGGTGGTCTCGTTGCCCGCGCCTGCAACCACGTTGAGGTAGACCAGCAGCTCTTCGCGCCGCAGCCGGCGCACTGTGCCCGTCTCGTCGACGAATTCGACGTTGAGCAGTTCGGTCATGATGTCGTCGGACGGGTGGTCGGCGCGCCAGTCGATGTAGGCCTCGAAGACGTCCCCGGTGACCATCCCCTGTTCGGCGGCGTTCATCGGTTTGCCGGCCTCGGTGCGTAGCTGGGCGTTGCCGTAGTCGCGGATCATCTCCTGGTCGTCCTCGGGGATACCGAGCAGGGAGCTGATCACCTTCATCGGCATCTGCGCGCCGAAATCGGCGATGAAGTCGAAGCCTTCGGAGCCGACCAGCGGATCGAGGCTCTGGGCGCAGAACTCGCGGATCTTCGGCTCGAGTGCGTTGACCTTGCGCGGTGTGAACATCCGTGCCAGCAGCTTGCGGTGCACGTCGTGGATCGGTGGATCCTCGAAAATGACGGTGCCCGGCGGAATCTCGATGTTCGCTTTGATCAGCTCGACGATCGCACCGCGGGCCGAGCTGAAGGTCTCGTGGTCCACCAGTGCTTCGCACACGTCGGCGTAGCGGCTGACGGCGTAGAAGTCGTGCTGGGCGTTGTAGTACAGCGGCGCCTCTTCGCGCAGGCGCTTGAACATCGGGTAGGGATCGGCATTGAGTTCGACGTCGTACGGATCGAAGTGGACGTCGGGGCTGGCACTCACGGTCACGGATATCACCTCTCGTTCGGGGTGGAGCTTACACGCGTAAGCGCACGCCGGAAGTGACAATCGCGACTTGTTTTGTAAGCCTCAGGTGGAGGCGCGCTGGATCAGCCGCGCCACGTCGCGGGTGCTCGGCTCGGATTCGGCCGGATAGCCCAGTTCGGCCATCATCGCCGCGACGGCGACGTCGACGATGACCTTCGCGTCGAAGGCGACCGATGTCAGCGGAGGGCCACTCACCGCACCGAGCGGACGCGCGTCGACACCGAGAACAGCGAGATCCTCCGGACAGCGCAGCCCGGCCTCGCGCACGCCGTGCAGGACCACGAAAGCGGTCTCGTCGCTCTGGGTGCAGACCGCGGTGACCCCGTCGTCGACCCACCCCGCGACCACCGCGGCGGCGTTGGCCCCGTCGGTGCTCAGCGTGTCCACCGAGAGTTCGGGCAGCCCCCGCCGGCGGGCGGCGTCGCGCAGGCCCTCGAGCCAGTAGTCGCCCAGCGCCCGCAGCTGCGCGATGTCGCTGTAGGCGAACGCTATCCGCCGATGTCCGCGGGAGACGAGGTGCTCGATCCGCAGCTCGCCGATCGACAGGTGCAGTTCGCCGAGTGCGCGCAGCTGCGCGCTGCCGATGTGGATCTGCGGAATACCTGCCGCGTCGGCGGCGGCCAGCGCGGCCCCGGTGAGCGGGAAGACGCCCGTCACCGCGGCCGGATTCAGATCGTTGATGGCGTCGACGACGTTCTGGCCGTCCTCGGTCTCGAACTGCAGCGACAACACGATGCCGTGCCGGGCCAGGGCGGTCGTGAGCCGGCTGCCCACCTCCATGAGCAGCTCTCCGAGCGAGAGGCGGGGCACGATGTAGAGCACCACGCCGCTGCCGCCCACCGCGAGGTTGCGGGCCGCGAGGTTCGGGCGGTATCCCAGCGACTTGGCGGCATGACGGACCGCGTCGCGGGTACGCGGCGAGATGCGTTGCGAGGACACGTTGTTGAGCACATAGCTCACGGTCGCGGTGGACACACCGGCCAGCCGGGCCACGTCGGCCTTGGTCGGGCGGGCCGCTCCCCTGGTCCTCACCGCATCATCGTCGCACGTCGGCGACACCGGTGGCGGCCAGCGGCCGGGCGGCGCTCTCGCGCAGTGTGAGCAGCGCGAGCAGCGATACGACGGCCGCCACCATGAGGTAGAACGCGGGTGCGAGGTGGTTGCCGGTGCCAGCGGTCAGCCAGGTCACCACATACGGCGTCGTGCCGCCGAACGCGGCGACGGAGATGTTGTACCCGATGGAGAACCCGCTGTAGCGCACCCGCGTGGCGAACAGTTCGACACCCGCCGTCACGGCGCTCGACACGTACACCGATTCGATGGCCGCGAGGAGACAGTGGGCCACGACGGCGGCAACCACCGAACCGGAATTAAGCAGGACGAACAGCGGATAGGCGAGAACGACGAACGCGACCGCGCCCCCGATCAGCAGCGGCCGTCGACCTATCCGGTCCGACAACGCGGCGAACGGAAGGATGAGCACGAGGGCGACCAGACTGGCCAGGGTGATGGAGACGAACGAGGCGGTCTTGCTGAACTCGAGGGTCTTGATGAAGTAGGTCGGCAGGAACGTGAAGACCACGTAGTAGCCCACGTTGAACACGATGAACAGGCCGATGACCTGCAGGATCGGCCGCCAAGCGGTGGTGGCGGCCTCGCGCAGCGGCGAGGTGGCGACCCGGTCGGCCTCGCTGAGCGCCTCGAACTGCGGGGTGTCGTCGAGGCGCAGCCGGATGTACAGGCCCACCAGGCCCAGGGGGGCGGCGATCAAGAAGGGAATGCGCCAGCCGTAGCTCTCCATCGCCTCGGCGGGCAGCAGCGCCTGCAGCAGCGTGACCGTGACCGAGCCGAGCAGGAAGCCGAGCACCCCGGACCACGCGATGAACGTGACCGTCAGACCGCGGCGGCCGTCGCGCGCGTATTCGGCGAGATACACCGCGCCGCCGCCGTATTCGCCGCCCGCGGAGAAGCCCTGCAGACACCGCAGCAGCAACAGCAGCAGTGGCGCCGCGACACCGATGCTGGCGTAGGTGGGCAGTAGACCGATGCCCAGCGTGGCGGCCGACATCAGCAGGATCACCACGGCGAGCACCCGCTGACGGCCGATGCGGTCACCGAGCGGACCGAACACGAACCCGCCGAGCGGACGGACGAGGAAGGCTGCGGCGAAGATCGCGAACGTGTTCAGCAGCGCGGCGGTGTCGTCGCCGGCCGGGAAGAAGTTCGCCGCGATGAAGGTCGCGAGGAATCCGTAGATGGCGAAGTCGAACCATTCGACCGCGTTACCGATGGACGCCCCGGTGATGGCCTTGCGCACCGCCGCGTCCGGCGCCGTGTTCTCCTCCATGACGGTGAGACGCTACACCGCGCTTAACCGCATAAGCGGCCGTTGAGCGGGGCGCTTAGGAGTCGACGGTCAGCTTCGGGTGCAGCCGCGACCCGGCGATGTCCACGCCTGCGTCGAGGTCGGCGATGAGGTCCGCCGCGAAGGCGATCAGACCGGCGACGTCGATGCCGTGGGGCGGCGGCGAGCACCGAAACGCGCCGAGCCGCTCGGAGCCACGGACCAGCAGTGCGCGGGCGCCGCGGTGGTTGCCGCGCTGGACGTGGGTGATGCCGACCATCAGCTGGGCGAGGCCCTGCCAGAGCGGCTTCTCGTCGCCGGGGCCGTCCTTCCATGCGGCCTCGAGGACCTCGTGGGCGTGGAAGGCCCGGCCGCGGTCGACGAGGTCCTGGGCGTAGGTCAACGATTCGGCCGGCGGCAGGTGCAGATCGTCGGGGATTCGCGCCACACCGGGGCTGCCCGGTGGCAGCGGGCGGCCCAGCGCGTCGCGGGGCCGGGTGTTGCGGGGCCGGCCGGCGTCGTCACGATCCCGTTCGGCCATGTCTTCATCATGCTTGACGTCGTGAGCCTTCAGCCCGCCGCTGCCGCCACGCCGCCCACGCCCCCGACGCCCACAGGGCCCAGACGACGAGCAGCGGCTGGAACAGCAACCGCACGGCCCGTTCCCGGTCGGAGTCCAGTCCGAACGCGTCGGTGTGCGTGACGAACTGGGAGATGTTGCCCGGGAAGACCAGGACGAAGAAGGCCGCGGTGATCCACCCGAGCGGGATGCGCCAGCGGGGCAACAGTGCGAGTCCCGCACCGAGGGCGATCTCGGCCACCCCCGAGGCCAGGACGACGAAGTCGGCGTTCAGCGGCAGCCACGGCGGCACCTGGGCGTAGAACTCCGTGCGCGCGAAGCTCAGATGGGAGACGCCCGCGTACACCAGCACCACGCCGAGCAGGACGCGACCAACGGTTCTGATCAAGTGCGGGCGGAGGGACTCGAACCCTCACGCTCTTTCGAACACGGGCACCTAAAGCCCGGGTGTCTGCCAATTCCACCACGCCCGCAGGCGTGCTCACCTTACCGTCCGGGTGGGCGTGGACGCTCCTGCCGCAGGCCGGGCGGTACCGTGGAAGGGTGTCCACTACACGGCGTAGGAGGCCGGCGCTCATCTCGCTGGTCGCCGTCGCGGCGGCCGGATGCCTGGCGCTGGCCTGGTGGCAGTGGACCCGCTGGGAGTCCACGTCGGGCAGTTTCCAGAACCTCGGCTACGCCCTGCAGTGGCCGGCCTTCGCCGTCTTCTGCTTCTACGCCTACTTCAAGTTCGTCCGCTACGAGGAGTCCCCGCCCGAACTGCACCGGGACGACGTGGTGACCGAACTGCCCGTCGGCCTGCTGCCCGAGCGTCCCGCAGCGGCCCGGGAAACCGACGACGACCCCGCGCTGCGGGAGTACAACGCCTATCTGGCGAACCTCGCCGAAGCCGATATGAGCAAGGCCGACCGCTCCGACGCCGACAACGGAGGCAGAACCACGTCATGACCGCATCGCAGACACCCGCAGGCGTGTCGATCGACACCGTCCGCAAGGCGGTCCGCAACTATCGGGTGCTCGCCTGGGCCACCGGCATCTGGCTCATCGTGCTGTGCGCCGAGATGGTGCTCAAGTACATCGTGAAGGTGGACTGGCCGTTCCTGTGGCTGGTCGCCCCGATCCACGGCTGGGTGTACTTCGCCTATCTCCTGGTGACCGCGAACCTCGCCGTCAAGGTGCGCTGGCCGATCGGCAAGACCATCGGGATCCTGCTCGCCGGAACCGTGCCGCTGCTCGGCATCATCATCGAGCACTTCCAGACCCGTGAGCTCAAGGAGCGGTTCGGGATCTGACGGTGTCGATTCCGTCGGTCAGCCGCTCCATGTAGCCGACCAGTGCCGCGACGTCACCGGCGTCCCAGCCGTCGACCGCGCGCCGCAATCCGTCCACCTTGTGGCTGCGGTGGCGGCTCAACCGTTCCCACCCCTGCCGGGTCAGCGCGAAGCGCGGTGTGTGCCCCGGGCTCGCCGGCTCGGCCACCGGCTCGACGTATCCGTCGCGGAGCATGAGGTACACCTCCCGGCTGACCGTCGCCGGATCGGCGCCGAAGGTTTCGGCCATCTCGCCGATGGACGCGGCGCCGACCGCCTCGAGACGGCCGAGCAGCAGGTAGGTCCGCCGGCTCAGGAAGCGCGAAGCCCCGTCGGCGTAGGAGCCGATGGCCGAGTGGCTGCCCAGCCGGGTGAGCACCGCCTCGAGATCGGCCACGGCGCCGTTTCGCTGCGGCGCCGCGGGAATCGGCGCCGGCGCCGCGGGATCAGCCGTGGGTTTGGGGATCGCGAGCGCGATCAGCCCGGCCAGGGCGGCCGCGCAGGCGGCGATGATCAGCGCGGTGTGCAGGCCCGCGAGGGACGGGACGGCCCGGCCGGCGAACGACGTCGTCATCCCGGCCAGCACCGCTCCCATCACGGCGCTGGAGATCGACGTGCCCAGCGAGCGGGCCAAGGCGTTGATGCCGTTGGCGGCCGCGGTCTCGCTCACCGGGACCGCCGCGTTGATCAGCGCCGGCAGCGACGCGAACGCGAAGCCCACACCGACGCTGACCAGCACGTTGAGCAGGAGCACCTCGAGCGGGCTGTCCAACAGCCAGAGCCCGCCGACGTAGGAGGCGGCGATGATTGCGCAGCCGGCGACCAGCGTCGTCCGGGGTCCGCGCCGGGCGGCGATCCGCGCCGCGATCGGGGCGCAGACCATCATGGCCAGTCCGCCGGGCGCCATCCACAGACCGGTGTGCAACACCGACTGCCCGAGGCCGTAACCGGTCTGCTCGGGCAGCTCCAGGACCTGCGGCGCGACCAGCGACAGGGCGAACAGGCCGAACCCGACACCGACCGAGGCCAGGTTCGTCGTCAGGACCGGTCGGCGCACCGTGGTCCGCAGATCGACGATCGGCGAGGGAGTGCGGAGCTGCCACCATCCGAACAACGCGAAGATCAGCGGTGAGGCGATGAACATGCTCAGCGTCGCGACGCTCGTCCAGCCCCACGTCTGGCCCTTGGATATGCCGAGCAGCAAGGTCACCAGACCACCGGCCAACCCGACCGCCCCGAGCAGGTCCACCCGGTCGGAGCTGCGCGCGTCGACCGCGGGGATGAGCAAAGCGAACGCCACCAGCGCCGCGACGCCCAGCGCCGCGGCGAACCAGAACAGCACATGCCAATTGAAGTTCTCCGCGATCACCGCCGACAGCGGCAGGCCGAGCGCACCGCCGACGCCCAGCGAGGCGCTCATCAGACCCATCGCCGTGCCGACCTTCTGCGGCGGTACGGCGGCCCGCAACACGCTGATACCGAGCGGGATGATCGGCATACCGAAGCCCTGCAGACCACGTCCGACGATCACCGGGATCAGCGAGGTGCTGACCGCGGCGAGCACGGATCCGGCGGTCAGCAGCGCCGCACACAACATGAGGATCGGCCGCGGGCCGTAGATGTCACCGAGTCGGCCGAACAGCGGCGTGGCCACCGCCGCGGTGAGCAGCGTCGCGGTGATCGCCCAGGACGCGTTGTCCGAACTGGTCTGGAGCAGGGTGGGCAGAGCGGGGATGAGCGGAATGATCAGCGTCTGCATCAGAGACACGCTGATGCCCGCGGCGGACAACACGGCGACGAGCACGCCCGCACGAGGTGTCGCCTGCCGAATCACGACGGGGATGCTACCCATTAGGTTAGCTATATAAAACTCGGGCCGGTCAGGCCAGCGCGCGCAACTCCGGGAGGAGCTGGGCCAGTGCCCGCCCGCGGTGGGAGACGGCGTCCTTCTCCTCCGGCGTCAGCTCCGCCGCGGTGCGATCCGAGCCGTCCGGCAGGAAGACCGGGTCGTAGCCGAACCCGCCCGATCCACGCGGCGCCCCCACGATCGATCCGCGCCAGACTCCGCGCACCACCACTTCGCCGTTGCCGCTGACGAGGGCGCACGCCGAAACGAACCCGCCGCCGCGCCGCACGTCCGGCACGTCGCGCAGCTGTGCGAGCAGCAGTGCGGTGTTCGCCTGATCTTCGCCGTGAACTCCCGACCACCGCGCCGACAGCACCCCGGGCATCCCGTTCAGCGCGTCGACCTCGATCCCCGAATCGTCCGCCAGCGCAGCGATCCCGGTGGCGCGGTACGCGTCGCGCGCCTTGGCCAGAGCGTTGTCCTCGAACGTCGCGCCGGTCTCCGGTGCCTCGTCGAACGGCGCGACGTCGTCGAGCGACAGCAGCGTCAGCCCGGAGATGCCCGCGGCGTCCAGGACGCGCTGGAGTTCGGCCAGCTTCTTGCGGTTGCGGGTAGCGACCAGGAGCCGGGTCATAGCCGTCAGCTTCCGAAGGCCTTCTTCGGCGGTGTCTTCGGTTCGGGAAGGACGCCGGGATACGGTGCCTCGAGCGCCTCGCGCTGCACGACGAACAGCTGCTCGCTGGCGGACATCGCGAGGTCGAGGAGTTTGTCCAAGGTCGAGCGCGGGAACGTCGCGCCCTCGCCGGTGCCCTGGATCTCCACCAGTGTGCCGGTGTCGGTGACGACGACGTTCATGTCGACCTCGGCGCGCGAATCCTCCGAATAGGGCAGATCGACACGCACCCGGCCGTCGACGACGCCGACGCTGACCGCGGCGATCGCGCACGACAGCGGCCGCGGATCGGACAGCTTCTCGGCGGCCGCCAGATAGGTCACGGCGTCGGCCAAAGCGACGTAGGCGCCGGTGATCGCCGCGGTGCGGGTGCCGCCGTCGGCCTGCAGGACGTCGCAGTCGATGGCGATCGTGTTCTCGCCCAACGCGTTCAAGTCGATGCACGCCCGCAGCGACCGTCCGATGAGCCGGCTGATCTCCTGCGTGCGGCCGCCGACCCGGCCCTTGACCGATTCCCGGTCGGAGCGGTCATGGGTGGCCGCGGGCAGCATCGCGTACTCGGCGGTCAGCCAGCCCAGCCCCGAGCCCTTGCGCCAGCGCGGCACCCCTTCGGTGACGCTGGCGGTGCACATCACCCGGGTCTGGCCGAACTCCACGAGGACCGATCCGGCCGGATGTGTGGTGAATCCGCGGGTGATCCGCACGGGCCGCAGCTCGTCGTCGAGGCGGCCGTCTTCTCGTCTGGACACGGGCCAACCCTATCGGGTGGGGACGACGGATCCGTTCAGTGCTTCGTGACGTCGAAGGACTCGTTGCACACGACGGCGTGGACGGGGCCGTCGAACTCCGCCTTGGCCTCGCTGATGACGTCCTCGCGTGAGGTCCACGGCGGGATGTGGGTCAGCAGCAGTTCGCCGACGCCGGCGCGGGCGGCCATCTGCCCGGCCTCGGTGCCCGAGAGGTGCAGGTTGGGCGGCCGGTCCGGCGAGTGCGTCCACGACGCCTCGCACAGGAACACGTCGGCGCCCCGGGCGAGTTCCACCAGCGAATCGCAGACGCCGGTGTCACCGCTGTAGACGAACGTCGCCCCGGAAGGGTCGGTGAGCCGCATGCCGTAGGACTCCGTCGGGTGGCACACCAGCCGCGGCAGCACCGACAGCGTGCCGATCTGCACCTCGTCGTTGTCCGACCACTGCCGCACCTCGAAGATGTCGGAGAAGTCGTCGATCTCCCCGCCCTCGGGCGACGAAGCTGCGCCCAGCCGGGCCCACGTGTTGGCCGGTCCGTAGACGACGCCGCGCCGCGTGGCCGGGGACGGGTGGTAGCGCCGCCACACGAAGAGGCCGGGCAGATCGAGACAGTGGTCGGCGTGCAGATGAGACAGCAGCACGTGCACGTCGTTGGGATCGGCGTGACGCTGCAGCGCGCCGAGCACACCGCCGCCGAAGTCGAGTACCAGCGGAGGTGTGTCAGGTGCCGTCACGAGGTATCCGGACGCGGGCGAATCAGGGCCGACGACGCTGCCGGAGCACCCCAGAACGGTGATTCGCACGCCCATTAGCTTGCCATGCCCATTGACACGTTGACGAAAACATCGCCGGTTTGTCGCAGGTTCTCAACCGACCGTCGTGGTTACGCGTCGATGTGACGCCGCACCGGCCGGACCCCGTCCAGACTGGGGCCGAGGAACCGCGCGGCCAGCGCGGTGAAAGCGGCGGGATCACCGGTGGACTCGAACAGCCGGGTCGGCGGGGCGGCTTCGGCGATATCGGGGTGCGGCCGCAGCAGATCGCGTTCGGTCAGCACCCGCAGCAAATCCTTGGCCGTCTCCTCCGCGCTGGACACCAGCGTGACGTGATCGCCCAGCGCGAGCTGGATCAGGCCCGACAGCATCGGGTAATGCGTGCATCCGAGGACCAGTGTGTCGACCTCGGCGCGCTGCAGCGGTTCCAGATACCCCTCCGCCAGCCCGAGTACCTGCCGCCCGCTGGTGACACCGCGCTCGACGAAGTCGACGAACCGCGGACAGGCCACCCCGATCACCTCGATGTCGCGGGCCGCGGCGAAGGCGTCCTGGTAGGCGCCCGAGGCGATGGTGGCGGCCGTCCCGATGACCCCGATGCGCCCCGACCTGGTGGCCGCCACCGCTCGGCGGACCGCAGGCAGGATCACCTCGACGACCGGCACCGGCGCATAGCGCTCACGCGCGTCGCGCAGGCAGGCCGACGACGCCGTGTTGCACGCGATCACCAGGGCCTTGACGCCGCGTTCGACGAGGTCGTCGCCGATCGCCAGCGCATGGGCGCGGATCTGCGGGATCGACAGCGGTCCGTAGGGGCCGTTGCCGGTGTCGCCGACGTAGACGATGTTCTCGTCGGGCAGCTGGTCGATGATCGCGCGCGCGACGGTCAGACCACCGACCCCGGAGTCGAAGATGCCGACGGGCGCCGAATTGGGCACCGAGCGGGGATCGGCTGGGTCGCTCACCGCGGAAGGCGTGGCGTCGTGGGTGACCGGCGCAGCTCGCGGGCCTTGCGTTCGGGACTGGACAGCAGATAGGCCGCCACCACACCGGCGACCGCGCCACAGAGATGCCCCTGCCACGACACCCCCAGGGTGCCCGGGAGCACGCCGAGCAGGATGCCGCCGTAGACGAACAGCACGACGACCCCGACGACGATCTCCCACACCTTGCGGGTGAAGAAGCCGAACACCAGCAGGAACGTCAGCCAACCGAAGATCAGCCCGGAGGCACCGATGTGGTTGGTCTCCACGGGTACGCCGCGGTAGGTGGGCGCACCGATGTTGCCGATCAGCCACGTGCCGAGCCCGCCGAGGATCCAGACGATCGCGGTGGCGTAGATGAAGCGCGCCATCCCGGCCAGCGTCATGAGGAAACCGAGCACCAGCGCCGGGCCGGTGTTGGCGATCAGGTGCTGCCAGTCGGCGTGCAGCAGCGGGGAGAAGACGATCCCCCACAGGCCCTCGGTCTCCAGGGGGCGGATGCCGTTCTCGTCGAGACGATGACCGGTCAGCGAATCGAACAGCTCGATCACATAGAGCAGGACGACGAAGCTGACGATCGTGGCGCCGCCGATCACCCAGGCCGGACGATCCTTGCGCGGCGCGGGCCGGCCCGAGAAGTCGGCCGGGTACCCGGTCGGGCCCGTCACGCCCATAGCTGCCCTTCCAACGCGTCCTCCGCGTCGCCAAGGCTACCGGCGTAGGCGCCGGTGGACAGGTACTTCCACCCGGCATCGCAGACCACGAACGCGATGTCGGCCCGCTCGCCCGCCTTGACGGCCTTGGCCGCCATGCCCAGGGCTGCGTGCAGGATCGCCCCGGTCGAGATGCCGGCGAAGATGCCCTCCTGTTCGACGATCTCGCGGGTGCGGCGGATCGCGTCGAACGAACCGACGGAGTAGCGGGTGGTGAGGACCTCGGGGTCGTAGAGCTCGGGGATGAACCCCTCGTCGATGTTGCGCAGCGCGTAGACGCCTTCGCCGTAGCGCGGCTCGGCGGCCACGATCTGGATCCCCGGCACCTGTTCGCGCAGAAACCGCCCGGTGCCCATGAGGGTGCCGGTGGTCCCCAGGCCGGCGACGAAATGCGTGATCTCCGGCAGGTCGGCGAGCAGTTCGGGCCCCGTGCCGTAGTAGTGCGCGTCCGCATTCGCCGGGTTGCCGTACTGGTAGAGCATCACCCACTCCGGATGCTCGGCGGCAAGCTGTTTGGCGTTGGCCACCGCGGTGTTCGAACCGCCCTCGGCCGGGCTGAAGATGATTTCGGCGCCGTAGAGCGCCAGCACCTGCGTGCGTTCGACCGAAGTGTTCTCGGGCATCACGCAGATCATCTTGTAGCCCTTGAGCTTGGCGGCCATCGCCAGCGATATACCGGTGTTGCCCGACGTGGGTTCCAGGATGGTGTCACCCGGTTTGAGCAGCCCGTCACGTTCGGCCTGCTCGATCATCCGCAGCGCCGGCCGATCCTTGATCGAACCCGTCGGGTTGCGGTCCTCGAGTTTGGCCCACAGCCGCACATGCGGGCCGTCGGGACCGTCATCCCAGCGCGGCGACAGCCTCGGCAGCCCGACGAGCGGGGTGTTGCCGAGGGCCTGCAGGAGCGAGTCGTGCCGCGTCACACCTCAGCCCCCGGCCACTGCAGGCAGGATGGTGACCGAGTCGCCGTCGGAGATCTCGGTGTCCAGCCCGCCGGAGAACCGCACATCCTCGTCGTTGACGTAGATGTTGACGAAACGGTGCAGCTTGCCTGCCCTGTCGGGATCGATGAGCCGCTCGGAGATCCCGGAGTAGTTGTTTTCCAGATCGCTGATCAGCTCACCGAGCGTCGCGCCGGTCGCACTGACCCGCTTCTCACCCCCGGTGTGGGTGCGCAGGATGGTCGGGATGGAGACGGTCACAGCCATGGTTGGGCCTTTCTAGTACTCGGTCACGATGTTGACGGGCTCCTCGGTCACCACACCGTCGAGGATCCGGTAACTACGCAACTCGTGGACGTCCGGGTCACGGGTGGACACCAGCACATAGTGGGCGTCCGGTTCCTGGGCGAGGTCGATGTCGGTACGGCTGGGATAGGCCTCGGTGCCGGTGTGGGAGTGATAGATCACCACCGGGACCTCGTCCGCGTCGTCCATGGCGCGCCAGACCCGCAGCTGCTCGGCGGAGTCGAAGCGGTAGAAGGTCGGTGACCGCTCGGCGTTGAGCATCGCGACATGGCGTTCTGGCCGGTCGGAACCCTCCGGACCGGCGATGATCCCGCACGCCTCGTCAGGGTGGTCGGCCCGGGCATGGGCGACCATGGCGTCGACCAGATCGGCGCGAATCGTCAACACAGGGCCCTCTTCACCGCACTTCCTCTCGTGGGAACGCTCCGGGCAACAGGCTGCGGTACGTGGGTATTCCGGCGGCCGGTTGCGCCGACAGCACGCCGATCAGCACGGCGCGGGCCAGACAGTCCGCGGCGGCCGCTCCGATCGCGGTCACCAGCGGCACCTCCGGCGACATCGAGGCAGGCGTCTCGGGGTCCGGCGGCACCTCCACGGCTCCGGTGGCGAGGGCGAACACGGTGTCACCGTCCAGTGGCGTGTGGCAGGGCCGCAGGGTGCGGGCGAGCCCGTCATGGGCGGCGACCGCGACCCGCCGGCACGCCGCCTTCGAGAGCACAGCGTCGGTCGCCACGACCGCGATCGTGGTGTTCAGCCAGCTGGATTCGGCGTGCCGTTCGGCATAGGCGGCGATCTGGTCGGCGGGTGGAGCGACCAGGCCGAACTCGCCGATGTGCTCGGCCATCCACGGCAGACCGGTCCTGGTGTCGAACGCCTCGCCCGCCGAGTTGACGACCACCAGCGCTCCGACGGTGACCCCGGAGTCCAGGACGGTCGACGCAGTGCCCACCCCGCCCTTGAGCACGCCGACGCGGGCGCCGGTGCCTGCACCCACGGACCCGAGCGCCACCTCCACACCCGCTGATTGCGCTGCGGCGTAACCGAATTCGGCGGTGGGCCGGCACGCCCACGCCCCGACGGGCAGGTCGAAGATCACCGCCGACGGCACGATGGGCACCACACCGCCGTCGAGCGCCACGCCCCGGCCCTGCTGCTCGAGCCAGGCCATCACCCCGTCGGCGGCGGCCAGTCCGTAGGCACTGCCACCGGTGAGCACCACCGCGTCGACGTGGCGCACGGAGTTGCTCGGCTCGAGCAGATCGGTCTCGCGGGTGCCGGGCGCTCCGCCCCGGCCGTCGACCGCTCCCACGGTTCCGGGTGGGGTCAGCACCACGGTGGTGCCGGTCGCCCAGCCCGCGCCCAGCGTGGCATCGGGGTCGAGGCGGTGATGCTGACCGACGCGGATACCGCCGACATCGGTGATCGAACTCATCGGTGCAGTCCGCTCTTCGCGCACGCGCTCATCGGTCCCGGCCGCCCATCAGGCCGACCACCAGGTATTCCTGCAGCACTGTCAGCCACTGGTACACGTCGAGGTGATGGGCCATCGGATGCTCCGGCGGCAACCGATCGGGACCGTCGGGTCCGATGTCGAGCATCGCGCCCAGCGCCAGCCGCACGTCGTTGACCGCGGCGGCCCACGCATGCGCGTCGTCCTCACTCAGCTCGATCTTCCCGCCGCCGGCCGGAACGGTCTGCAGAACCCGTTGCGCGGCTTCCCGTTTCGCATCGATGATCGTCGGCTCGTGCAAGCTGCGCAGAGCGCTGTTGAGACTCTCGGCGGTGCCGGAGCCCGCCGGGTGATCCCTGGGCGCGCGGTAGAAGTCGGGCAGCAGCCGCTTCATCGTGGCGTCCTGCGGAGGGCTGGAATGCCCGGTCCGCATCCCGGTGATCTGCTCCAGTTCGTCTGCCGGAGCGGTGGATTCACGCTCCTGGAGTATGGTGACCAGCGATGTCACCAGATTGCGCAGCAGCGCCGCCTCATGGGATTCGACGGCAGACCGCAGCCTGACGCCCCGGGAGGTCTCCACCCGCTTCCATTTGCGCACCCCGTGGCCTGCCGGTCAGCGGTCCTGCTGCATGGTCGCCCACAGACCGGCGGCGTGCAGCTTGGTGACGTCGACTTCCATGGATTCGCGACTACCGGCGGAGACCACGGCCTTGCCCTCGTTGTGGACCTGCATCATCAGCTTCGTGGCATGCGGCTCGCTGTAGCCGAAGAGCTTCTGGAACACATAGGTCACATATGTCATCAGGTTCACCGGGTCGTCCCAGACGATGGTCACCCAGGGGGTGTCGGTGGCCTCCCCGGTCTCCACACTGCGGTCCTCGTGGGTTTCCGGGCGGGCCTTCGCCGGCGTAACCATGTCGCCAGGATACCGGGGCGCCGCCAACGGCTACGGTGACACCTGTGACGGCCGCGCTGCTGACCGACAAATACGAACTGACGATGCTGGCAGCCGCGTTGAGCGACGGCTCCGCCCACCGGCGCTCATCGTTCGAGGTCTTCGCCCGCCGGCTGCCCGAGGGCAGGCGCTACGGCGTCGTCGCCGGCACCGCACGATTCCTGGAATCGCTTCAGGATTTCGTCTTCGACGATGCGGCGCTGAGCTCGCTCTCGGAGTTCCTCGACCCGGCCACCCTGGAGTATCTGCAGGGCTACCGATTCAGCGGCGACATCGACGGCTATGCCGAGGGTGAGCTCTACTTCCCGGGTTCGCCGGTGCTGTCGGTGCACGGCACCTTCGCCGAATGCGTGGTCCTCGAGACATTGGTTCTGTCGGTCTTCAATCACGACAGCGCCATCGCCTCGGCCGCCGCCAGGATGGTCTCGGCAGCCGAGGGCCGTCCGATGATCGAGATGGGGTCGCGCCGCACCCACGAATACGCCGCCGTCGCGGCGGCCCGGGCGGCCTATCTGGCCGGTTTCGCCGGAACGTCGAACCTGGAGGCGCAACGTCGATACGGGGTGCCCGCCATGGGCACCAGCGCGCACGCCTTCACGCTGTTGCACACACAGGCGACCGGACCCGACGAGAAGGCCGCGTTCCGCGCACAGGTCCAGGCGCTGGGGGTGGACACCACCCTGCTCGTCGACACCTACGACATCACCGCGGGCGTGGCCAACGCCGTCGAGGTGGCGGGCCCGCAACTGGGCGCGGTGCGGATCGACTCCGGCGACCTGGGCGTGCTGGCGCGACAGGTGCGACAACAGCTCGACGACCTCGGCGCCACGAACACCCGCATCGTGGTCTCCGGCGACCTCGACGAATTCGCGATCGCGGCTCTGCGCGCGGAACCGGTCGACATCTACGGGGTCGGGACCGCGGTGGTGACCGGATCGGGGGCGCCGACCGCGGGCATGGTCTACAAGCTCGTCGAGGTCGACGGCATCCCGGTGGAGAAGCGCAGCAGCCACAAGGAGTCCCACGGCGGTCGCAAGGAGGCGGTGCGGCTGGCGAGGGCGTCGGGCATCGTGGTCGAGGAGGTCGTGTACCGGGTCGGGAGCCCGCCCGCCGACGTCGCCTCGCTGTCGTCGCGACCGCTGTGCACCGCGATGGTCCGCGCCGGGGAACCCGTCGACACACCCGATCTGGCGGCGGCCCGCGAGCGTGTCGCCGCCGGACTGAAGAGCCTGCCGTGGGACGGGCTGGCGCTGTCGCGCGGCGAACCCGCGATCCCCACCCGGATGGCGGCGCCGACCCGGCCTCCGCACGACCAGTAGTACGGCCAACGTGGCAGACGCGAACTCCCCCGCCCCCGTCGGTGACCTGCTGGCCGTCGCCGTCGCGGCGGTCGGCGGCGCTGAACGGCCCGGCCAGGTGCAGATGGCCGAGGCAGTGGCCCACGCGTTCGACGCGGGTGAGCATCTGGCCGTGCAGGCCGGCACGGGCACCGGCAAGTCGCTGGCCTATCTGGTTCCGGCGATCGCGCACGCGCTCTCCACGGAGGAACCGGTGGTGATCTCGACCGCGACCATCGCCCTGCAGCGCCAGCTCGTCGACCGCGACCTGCCCCGCCTCGCCGACGCCCTGGCCGCAGTGCTGCCGAGGCGACCGGAGTTCGCCCTCCTCAAGGGCCGCGGAAACTACCTGTGCCTCAACAAGATCCACAACGGCACCGCCGGCGCCGCGGATGAACCCGCCGACCGGCCCCAGGAGGAACTGTTCGACGCGGTCGCGGCCAGCGCACTGGGCCGGGACGTGAAGCGTCTCACCGCGTGGGCATCGGACACCGAGACCGGTGACCGCGACGAACTCAAACCCGGGGTCGCGGACCGTTCGTGGAGTCAGGTCAGCGTGTCCGCCCGCGAGTGCATCGGGGTGGCGCGCTGCCCGTTCGGCACCGACTGTTTCTCGGAGAAGGCGCGCGGGCGTGCCGGTGCCGCCGATGTCGTCGTGACCAACCATGCGCTGCTCGCCATCGACGCGATCTCCGACGCCGCGGTGCTGCCCGAGCACACCCTCGTCGTCGTCGACGAGGCACACGAGCTGGCCGACCGGGTGACGTCGGTGGCCACCGCTGAACTGTCGTCCGCCGCGCTGGGAGTCGCGCAACGGCGGGCGGCGCGGCTGGTGGACCCCGAGATCGCCGAGCGATTCGAGGCGATCTCCGCCACGCTGATGTCGGCGCTGCACGACGCCTCGCCGGGCCGCATCGACCGCCTCGACGACGAGCTCGCCACCTATCTGACCGCGCTGCGCGACACCGCCGATCGCGCACGGTCGACGATCGACACCCGCCCTACCGACCCCGCAGCGGCGGCCGCCCGCGCCGAGGCCGTCACCGCACTCGGCGACATCAGCGCCACGGCATCGCGTGTCGTCGACTCGTTCGTCCCGGCCATTCCCGACCGCACCGACGTGGTGTGGCTCGACCACGAGGACGTGCGCGGGTCGACGAGAGCGGTGCTGCGTGTGGCGCCGCTGTCGGTGGCCGGTCTGCTGCGCACCCGGCTGTTCGACCAAGCGACGACGGTGCTGACATCGGCGACGCTGACCGTCGGCGGATCGTTCGACGCGATGGCCCGGGCCTGGGGTCTGGCCGAGACCCGATGGCAGGGCATCGACGTGGGGTCGCCGTTCGAGCACGCCAAGGCGGGAATCCTCTACGTCGCCGCACATCTGCCTCCGCCTGGCCGGGACGGAACCGGATCGGCCGAACAGCTCAAGGAGATCCAGGCACTGATCACCGCGGCCGGGGGCCGCACGCTCGGCCTCTTCTCGTCGATGCGCGCCGCCAGGGCGACGGCCGAGGTGATGCGCGACCGGCTCGACACACCCGTGCTGTGTCAGGGCGAGGACGCCACATCGCTGCTGGTCCAACGGTTCGCCGACGACCCGGAGGCCTCGCTGTTCGGGACGCTGTCGCTGTGGCAGGGCGTCGACGTGCCCGGTCCGTCACTGTCGCTGGTGCTGATCGACCGGATCCCTTTCCCGCGGCCCGACGACCCGCTGCTGACCGCGCGCCAGCGTGCGGTCACCGCCCACGGCGGCAACGGCTTCATGGCCGTCGCCGCCTCCCATGCCGCGCTTCTGCTCGCCCAGGGCGCGGGCCGTCTCCTGCGCCGGACCGACGACCGCGGCGTCGTCGCCGTCCTGGACTCCCGGATGGCCACGGCCCGCTACGGCGGCTACCTCCGGGCATCCCTGCCGCCGTTCTGGGCCACCACCGATACCGGCCGGGTGCTCGCCGCGCTCGAACGGCTCCGCGCCGACGCGTGACGTCACTATTCTCTGAAACGAATCGTGGAAGGCGCCGTCCGGCCGCCGGACGAAGCTTGGGGAGGCGACGCACATGAGCCGACGGCGGCTGCTCGGCACGGTCATCATCACGGCCGCGGTGGGCGCCGTGGGCTGTACGACGACCCTGCAGGGCAGGCCCGTCTCGGTGTTCGACGATCCCTTCCGGGTGGCCGGTATGGTCGCCACCGACGGCCCGACCGGGCTGCGCCCCGACGCCGCCGAACCGTCCCGCGACGTCCAGAACACCGACGGCGGAGAGATCGACCGGCTCGCCGCCGCGGCGATCAGCGATGTCGAGGACTTCTGGTCCCAGACCTATCCCGAGGTGTTCGACGAGGAATTCACCCCGGTCGACGGCCTGATCTCGTGGGACGCCGGGGGATTCGACGGCTATTTTTGCGACGGCGACACCTACGGACTGGTGAACGCCGGCTTCTGCGAACTGGACAACACCATCGGCTGGGACCGCGGAGAGCTGCTACCGGCCCTGCGCGCTGCCAACGGCGACATGGGCGTGGCGATGGTGCTCGCCCACGAATACGGCCACGCCGTCCAGCACCAGGCCCAGTTCAACAGGCCCGACGCCCCGGTGCTGGTGACCGAACAGCAGGCCGACTGCTTCGCCGGCGCATACATGCGCTGGGTGGCCGAAGGCGACTCGCCGCGTTTCTCCCTCAACACCGGCGACGGCCTCAACGGTGTGCTCGCCGCGGTGATCGCATTTCGCGATCCGCTGTTCAGCGAGGGCGACGCCATGGCCGGCCTCGACGAACACGGCTCGGCGTTCGAGCGGGTGTCGGCGTTCCAGTTCGGCTTCACCGACGGGGCCGCGAGCTGCGCGGCGATCGACCTGCGCGAAATCGGTCAGCGCCGCGGGGATCTGCCCGTGCTGCTACCTGACGATCAGACCGGCGAGCTCCCGGTCACCGAGGAGTCGGTGCGGTCCATCGTCGACGCGATGAACGTCGTGTTTGCACCCGCGAGACCCCCGGACCTCGTCTTCGACGCCGACACGGCGAAGGACTGTTCGGACGCCCGGCCCAGCCCACCGGTCTCCTACTGCCCCGCCACCAACGCACTCATCGTCGACCTCGTCGAACTCGAGGCGATGGGCGCGCAGGCAGACGGAAGCGAGGGCCTCGCCGCCGGCGACAACACCGCCTACTCGGTGCTGATGTCGCGCTATCTGCAGGCGGTGCAGCACGAGAAGGGGCTGGCCCTCGACTCGGCCGAGGCAGCGCTGCGCACCGCATGCCTGACCGGCGTCGCCACCACCGAACTGTCGCAGGACATCACGACCCCGGGTGGCAACACGATCGCCCTCACCGCGGGCGATCTCGACGAGGCGGTGTCGGGGATCCTGACCAACGGGCTGGCGGCCAGTGACGTCAACGGGGAGTCGGTGCCGTCGGGCTTCTCCCGCATCGACGCCTTCCGGATCGGCGTGCTGGGCGATCAGCAGCGGTGCCTGACCCGCTTCCCGTGATACGCCGGGACACCCTGTCAGATCATCTTGGTGGTGCCGTACCAGGCCAGCACCGCTTCGGACATCTCGGTCTCATGGGTCAGCAGCGCATATGAGCGGATGAACGACTGACCGACGCAGCCGTCGATCTTCACCCGGAAGTTGCTGACCATCACCCACGGCTTGGTACCGGTGAACTCCTTCTCCGTCACTGGCACGACGTTGATCAGTCCGGGCTTGAGCCCGACGGTGACACCGCCGCCGATGTTGCCACCGATGCCGGGCAGGATCCCGTCGGGCAGCGGGGAGATGACATCGGTGCCGATCACGCCCAGCGACGGGTTGAGGCCGACGGTGCCGGTCAACGAGACGCCGTTGGATGTGCTCATATCGATGCCGCAACCGATTTCGTAGCCGACCTCGATGAGGCCGCTGGGCGGTTCGCCGCCGTCGTCCGGCCCGGCCAGCTCGCCGTGGAACGTGCCGCCGACGACGTACTCGCGCGAGGACAGCGCCGTCGTCAACGGCGGAATCGCGGCCTGCGTTTCCTTCTCGGCCGACATGGTCAGCGTCCAGCCGCCCGGGGTCTCGAGAGTGGCAGGCGGTGTGGAGACCACCGCTCCGTCCGGCGGGGGTGGCGGCGCACCCTCGGGTGCGGGGGCATCGGCGGCGACCGGTTCGACGTCCGGCTGAGTCGATCCCACCGCCGGGTCCACGGCGCTCAGCGCCGCGCAGAGGACGAACACCATCGCGCCGCGCTGCAGCACTGCCCACACCCTCACACGCCCTGCCTCTCCCCGATCAGCGCGGCGAAAAGTAGCCGGGCTAACGAGGAACCTACAACGCGCTCCGGCGTCGCCGAACCGGTGTGCGGAAATCCGTCACCTGAGTCAGTCCGGCAGCCGCAGGACGTGCCCGGCTTCCAGGGCCACCCAGACCGCGCCGTCCGCCGCGAGCGCCAGCCCGTGCGGCTCGCTGCCTGCAGGCAGGTCGAAGCTCGAGATCTCCCCGTCGTTGCCGATTCGAGCGATCTGATCGGTACCCCACAGCGTCACCCACACCCCGTCGTCGGGATCGGCCAGCACCGCGTGCGGCCGCCCCGGCAGCTCCATCTCCTGGAGCGCACCGTCGAGGGGTATGCGCCCGAGCCGCCCTCCTTGGATCTCGGTGAACCACACCGCGTCGTCGTGCGCGGCGGTGATGCCCACCGGCCCGGAGTTCGGATGGGGCAGGTCGCGAACGGTCAGGCCGTCGCGGGGGTGCAGGCGGCCGATCGCGTTGCCCTGGTTCAAGGTGAACCACAGGGCATCGTCGGGACCGCGGGTGATCATCGCCGGCATGCCGCCCACGCCCGCCGTGACGGTGATCTCACCGTCGACGGTGATGCGGCCGATACCGCCCGCGGTCATCTCGGTGAACCAGAGGGCATCGTCGGGCCCCGCGCAGATGCCGTAGGGGGCGGTGCCGTCGGCAAGCGCGAACTCGGCCAGTTCACCGGCGGTGGTGATGCGACCGATCCTGCCGTCCCCGTTGCGGGTGAACCACATGGCGCCGTCGGGACCCGCCGCGATGACCGACGGCCGCGATCCAGCCCCGACGCCGAACCGCTGGACCGAACCGTCGGCGTCGATCCGCGCGATCGCGCCGGCGTGCACGAGCGTCACCCACATCGCACCGTCGGCTCCGGCGGCCAGTGCGTAGGGTCCGCCGTCGACGGTGACCGTGCGGGCCCGGCTCACGCCAGCGTGACCAGACCCAGCTCGTTGTCCGCGGCGAGCAGGTGATGGTGCGGCAGCACCCGCACGGTGTAGCCGACCGGACCGGCCACCGGCAGCGGCGTGGTCGTCGAGAAGATCTCGGCGCCGCCGTCGGAGGTTCCGGTATGGCTCATCGGCACGGTCGTCGGTTCGATCAGCGCGTCACCGGCGTCGACGCGGCCCAGCACCGCCTGCACCGAGACCTCGTCGGGCCGCAGCCCGGCCAGCTGCACGGTGGCGGTCAGGGTCAGCTCCGAGCCCAGCAGCGGGGTGTCGGGCAGTCCGTAACTGTCCACATCGGTGATCCGGACCTTCGGCCATGCCTCCCGGACCCGGCGCCGGTAGGCGGCCAGTTCCCCGGCCGCACCGAACGCCACTCCGTCCGCGGCCTCGACCGTGCGACGCAGCGACTGCGCCGCGGGCGCGTAGTACTTCTCGGTGTAGTCGCGCACCATCCGTGACGCCAGCACCTTGGGCCCGAGCACCTTGAGGGTGTGGCGCACCATCTCGACCCAGCGCAGGGGGACGCCGCGCTCGTCGCGCTCGTAGAACTTCGGCGCCACCGACCGCTCGATCAGGTCGTAGAGGGCGGCGGCCTCGATGTCGTCGCGGCGGCTCTCGTCGGCCAGGCCGTCGGCGGTGGGGATCTCCCAGCCGTTCTCGCCGTCGAACCACTCGTCCCACCAGCCGTCGCGGATCGACAGGTTCAGCCCGCCGTTGAGCGCGCTCTTCATCCCTGAGGTTCCGCACGCCTCGAGCGGACGCAACGGGTTGTTCAACCAGACGTCACATCCCCAGTACAGCTGGCGCGCCATCGACATGTCGTAGTCGGGCAGGAATGCGATCCGGTGCCGGACGTCGTGGCGGTCGGCGAACCGCACCACCTGCTGGATCAGCGCCTTGCCGCCGTCGTCGGCGGGATGCGACTTGCCCGCGACGATGAGCTGGACCGGGCGTTCAGGATCGAGCAGCAGCCGCGTCAGCCGCTCGGGGTCGCGCAGCATGAGGGTGAGCCGCTTGTACGTCGGCACCCGGCGGGCGAATCCGATGGTGAGCACGTCCGGATCGAATGCCGTTGCGATCCAACCCAGTTCGGCGTCCGACGCGCCGCGTTCCAGCCAGCTGCGGCGTACCCGCGCGCGGACGTCGTCGACGAGCTGGCTGCGCAACTGGGAGCGAATCCACCACATGTGACCGGGATCGACCTGGTGCAGTCGCTCCCAGGTGTCCGGTTCGCTCAGTGACGACAGGTCGTCGCTGCCGAGCAGTTCGCGGCCGAGTTCGAGCCACTGCGGGGCGGCCCACGTCGGGGCGTGCACACCGTTGGTGATCGACCCGATCGGCACCTCGGCCGGATCGAAGCCGGGCCACAACTCGTTGAACATCTCCCGGCTCACCCGTCCGTGCAGCAGCGAGACCCCGTTGGCGCGCTGAGCGAGCCGCAGACCCATGTGCGCCATGTTGAATTTCGACGGATCGTCCTCGGCGCCGAAGGCGACGATGCGGTCCAGCGGTACACCGGGCAGCAGCTTCGAGTCGCCGCCCGACGGGCTCCCGCCGGCATCCCCGAAATAGCGCTTGACCATCTCCACCGGGAACCGGTCGATACCGGCGGGCACCGGGGTGTGGGTGGTGAACACCGTCGAGGACCGCACCACCGTCAGCGCGGTGTCGAAGTCGAGCCCGGCGTCGATGAGTTCACGGATGCGTTCCGCGCCGAGGAACCCCGCGTGGCCCTCGTTCATGTGGAAGACCTCGGGCGCGGGCCGGCCTTCGATCTCGGTGAAGGCACGGATCGCCCGCACACCGCCGATGCCGGCCAGGATCTCCTGCTTGATCCGGTGCTCCTGGTCGCCGCCGTAGAGACGGTCGGTGACCCCGCGCAGGTCGTGCTCGTTCTCGGGGATGTCCGAGTCGAGCAGCAGCAGCGGGATCCGGCCCACCTGGGCGATCCAGACCCGGGCGTAGAGGCGGCTCTCCTCGAGGTCCAGCTCGACGAGCACGGGGTTGTCGGACGCGTCGGTGAGCAGCCGCAGGGGCAGCCCCTGGGGGTCGAGCGACGGATAGTTCTCATGCTGCCATCCGTCGGCGGTCAACGACTGACGGAAGTACCCCGACCGGTAGTACAGGCCCACGGCGATCAGGGGCAGCCCCAGGTCGGAGGCGCTCTTGAGGTGGTCGCCGGCCAGGATGCCCAGCCCGCCGGAGTAGTTGGGCAGCACCTCGGCCACACCGAACTCCATGGAGAAGTAGGCGATGCCGTTGGGGAGCGCGACCCCGTCGGCGATCTGTTGCTGGTACCACAGCGGCCGGCTGAGGTAGTCGTCGAGATCGGCGGCCAGTGCATCGAGTCTGCGCAGGAAGCTCTGGTTGCCTGCCAGCTCGTCGAGTCGCGCCGGTTTGACGCCACCGAGCAGGGCGACGGGGTCGCAGCCGAGCTGTTTCCACAGGTGGGGATCGATGTCGGCGAACAGATCCTGCGTCGGTTTGTCCCACGACCAGCGAAGGTTCACCGACAGCCGCTCCAGGGCGGCGAGCCGGTCGGGCAGATGGGCGCGGACGGTGAACCGGCGCAGTGCTTTCACGCGGATTTACCTTACTGACTTCTCCGCCCGCCGCGAGTCGCTCGAGACAGTCCACCGAGATGATCGTGAATCGGTCGGCCGCTTACGGTTGGGCCGGAGCCTGGTGTGGGTATAGGCCGCGGGAGAGGATGGAAGAGCTGTCCTGCGGAGCCGCGGACAGCAGGACCAACCGGGAGTGCAGCCCATTCGCGAAAGCCGCGTGCGACGACGCTCGTGGCTGCGCCGATCTAAGGAGTGGTGGTGGCCGGTCGTATCGGCATCGATGACGTCCAGCCCGTCGTATCAGGCGGAAAGTATCCGGCCAAAGCGGTGACCGGAGAGGTGGTGCCCGTGAACGCCACGGTGTGGCGAGAGGGCCACGACGCCGTCGCGGCGACGTTGGTGGTGCGCTATCACGGAACGGCGTATCCGCAACTCGCCGACGACCCGCCGGGTCGCGTGACGACCCCGGCCGTGCCCATCGAGGACGTCGTCGCACCGGCGCCCCGGAAGCGTCCGCAGGCGCTCCCGATGTACCCGGGCCCCACACCCGATGTCTTCCACGGCCATTTCGTTCCCGACGCGGTGGGCCTGTGGACCTTTCGCGTCGACGGCTGGGGCGATCCGATCGCCACCTGGCGCAAAGCCGTCAACGCCAAGCTCGATGCCGGACAGAGTGAATCGGAGTTGAGCAACGATCTGCTGATCGGCGCCAAGCTGCTCGAGCGGGCCGCCGCCGGGGTGCCGCGCCAGGACCGCTATCCGCTGATCGAGGCGGCCGAGCGACTGAGCAAACCCGGTGATCCCGTCACCAGGGCCGCCGGCGCGCTGGCGCCCGAAGTGACCGAACTGCTCGAACAGTATCCGCTGCGCGAATTGATCACCCGCGGCGACCAGTACGGCATCTGGGTGGACCGTCCGCTGGCCCGCTTCGGATCGTGGTACGAGTTCTTCCCGCGCTCGACCGGCGGCTGGGACAGCCAGGGCAACCCGGTGCACGGCACCTTCGCCACCGCGACCAAAGCGTTGCCCCGCATCGCCCGCATGGGCTTCGACGTGGTGTATCTGCCCCCGATCCATCCGATCGGCAAGGTGCACCGCAAGGGGCGCAACAACGCCGTCACCGCCGCCCCCGGCGACGTGGGGTCGCCGTGGGCGATCGGCAGCGACGAGGGCGGACACGATGCGGTGCACCCCGACCTGGGCACGATCGAGGACTTCGACGAGTTCGTCGCCGCGGCCCGCGCCGAAGGCCTCGAGGTTGCGCTCGACCTGGCGCTGCAGTGCGCCCCGGACCATCCGTGGGCGCGGGACCACCCGGAGTGGTTCACCGTGCTGCCCGACGGCACCATCGCCTACGCGGAGAACCCGCCGAAGAAGTACCAGGACATCTATCCGCTCAACTTCGACAACGACCCCGGCGGGTTGTACGAAGAGGTGCTGCGGGTGGTCCGATACTGGATCTCCCACGGGGTCAAGGTCTTCCGCGTCGACAACCCGCACACCAAACCGCCGAACTTCTGGGCGTGGCTGATCGGCCAGGTCAAGAACTCCGACCCCGACGTACTGTTCCTGGCCGAGGCGTTCACCCGGCCTGCGCGCCTGTACGGGCTGGCCAAGCTCGGCTACACCCAGTCCTACACGTACTTCACCTGGCGCACGTCGAAGAGTGAGTTGACCGAGTTCGGCGAGCAGATCGCCGAGCACGCCGACTACGCCCGGCCCAACCTCTTCGTCAACACGCCCGACATCCTGCACGAGAGCCTGCAGCACGGCGGTCCCGGCATGTTCGCGATCCGCGCGGTGTTGGCGGCGACGATGAGCTCGGTGTGGGGGGTGTACTCCGGGTTCGAGCTCTTCGAGCACCGCGCGGTGCGGGAGGGCAGCGAGGAGTACCTCAACTCCGAGAAGTACGAACTGCGGCCGCGGGACTTCGACGCCGCGCTGGCCGACGGCGAGTCGCTGGAGCCGTTCATCGCCCGGCTCAACGAGATTCGACGCATCCACCCTGCGCTGCACGAGCTGCGCACGATCACGTTCCACTACCCCGACAACGACGCCATCCTCGCCTACAGCAAGTTCGACCCGGTCACCGGCGACCAGGTCCTGGTGGTGGTGACGCTCAACCCGTTCGGCGCCGAAGAGGCCACGCTGTGGTTGGACATGGCCGCATTGGGCATGGAGCCATATGACCGCTTCTGGGTGCGCGACGAGATCACCGGGGAGGAGTACCAGTGGGGCCAGTCGAACTACGTGCGCATCGAGCCGTCGAGGGCGGTCGCGCACGTGCTGAACATGCCCCAGATCCCGGCCGACCAACGGCTCAACCTACTGCGTAGGAAGTGACACGCATGACGAACCTGACCAAGCAGACCACCAGCCCGAACCTTCGACCGCACACCGCGGAGCTCAACCGCTTGCTGGCCGGCGAACATCATGACCCGCACTCGATCCTGGGCGCCCATGAATACGACGACCACACCGTCATCCGGGCCTACCGCCCGCACGCGACGGAGGTGGTCGCGGTCGTCGGCGGCGATCGGTACGTGTTCACCCATCTCGAGGCCGGCGTCTTCGCGGTGGCCCTGCCGTTCACCAAGCTCATCGACTACCGGCTGGAGATCAGCTACGACCACGGCGGGGAGCAACCGCACGTGCATCACACCGCCGATGCATACCGGTTCCTGCCGACCCTCGGCGAGGTCGATCTGCACCTGTTCGCCGAGGGCCGCCACGAGCGCCTCTGGGAGGTGCTCGGTGCCCATCCGCGCACCTTCACCACCCCCGACGGGGACGTTTCGGGTGTCTCGTTCGCGGTCTGGGCGCCCAATGCCAAGGGCGTCAGCCTGATCGGCGACTTCAACCACTGGGATGGCACCGAGGCCCAGATGCGCGTGCTGGGCTCCACCGGTGTCTGGGAGTTGTTCTGGCCGGACTTCCCGATCGAGGGTCTGTACAAGTTCCGCATCCACGGCGCCGATGGCCAGGTGACCGAGCGCGCCGACCCGATGGCGTTCGCCACCGAGGTGCCGCCGCAGACGGCCTCGCGGGTTACCAAGAGCGACTACACGTGGTCCGACGACGACTGGATCGCCCAGCGCGCCGAGCGCAATCCGGTGTTCGAACCGATGTCCACCCTCGAGGTCCACCTGATGTCGTGGCGGCCCGGGCTGTCCTATCTCGAGCTGGCCGACCAGCTGACCGAATACGTGGTCGAGAACGGTTTCACCCACGTGGAGTTGCTGCCGGTGGCCGAGCACCCGTTCGGCGGGTCGTGGGGTTACCAGGTCACCTCGTACTACGCGCCGACCTCACGGCTGGGCACCCCCGACGAGTTCCGTTACCTGGTCGACCGCCTGCACCAGGCCGGCATCGGGGTGATCGTCGACTGGGTGCCCGCCCACTTCCCGAAGGACGCGTGGGCGCTCGGCCGGTTCGACGGCACTGCGCTCTACGAGCACGCCGACCCCCACCGCGGCGAGCAACTCGACTGGGGGACATACGTTTTCGACTTCGGCCGCGCCGAGGTGCGGAACTTCCTGGTGGCCAACGCGCTGTACTGGTTGCAGGAGTACCACGTGGACGGCTTGCGCGTGGACGCTGTCGCCTCGATGCTGTACCTGGACTACTCGCGCCCGGAGGGCGGCTGGACGCCCAACATCTACGGCGGCCGCGAGAACCTCGAAGCGGTGCAGTTCCTGCAGGAGATGAACGCGACCGTGCACAAGGCGGTGCCGGGGATCGTCACCGTCGCCGAGGAGTCGACATCATGGCCGGGGGTGACCCGCCCGACGAATCTCGGCGGGCTCGGCTTCTCGATGAAGTGGAACATGGGCTGGATGAACGACACCTTGGCGTTCATCAAGCGCGATCCGATCCACCGCAGCTTCCACCACCACGAGATGACGTTCTCGATGCTGTACGCCTACAGCGAGAACTACGTGCTGCCGATCAGCCACGACGAGGTCGTGCACGGCAAGGGCACGCTGTGGGGACGGATGCCCGGTGACGATCACCGCAAGGCCGCCGGTGTGCGGCAACTGCTCGCCTACCAGTGGGCGCACCCGGGCAAGCAGCTGCTGTTCCAGGGCCAGGAGTTCGGCCAGCGGGCGGAATGGTCCGAGGAGCGGGGCGTCGACTGGTATCAGCTCGACGAGAACAGCTATTCCGGTGGCATCCTGCGGATGGTCTCCGACATGAATCAGATCTACCGCAGCCATCGCGCCCTCTGGTCGCGGGACACCAGCCCTGAGGGCTATTCGTGGATCGATGCGAACGACTCGTCGAACAACGTGTTGAGCTTCCTGCGGTACGGCGACGACGGTTCGGTGCTGGCCTGCGTGTTCAACTTCTCCGGTGCCGAGCACAGCCACTACCGGCTGGGTCTGCCGTACGCCGGCACCTGGCGCGAGGTACTCAACACCGACGCCACGTCCTACAACGGCGGGGGTGCGGGCAACTACGGATCGGTGCAGGCCACCGACGAGCCGTGGCATGGGCGGCCGGCGTCCGCGGCGATGGTCCTGCCGCCGCTCTCGGCGCTGTGGTTCGAGCCGGTTCCGGCTGACGCCCCGGTGGAGCAGGAGGCGCCGACCGCCCCGCCGCTGTCCTGACGCGGGCGGTCAGTAGAGCGCGTTGGCGAGCTTGCGACGGCCCGCGATCACCTCGGGGTCGGCCTGGTCGAACAGCTCGAACAGTTCGATCAGGCGGGTGCGCACCCGCGTGCGGTCGTCACCCGCGGTGCGCTTGACCAAGGCGATCAACCGGTCGAACGCTGTTTCGACCTGCTGCTGCATGATCTCCACGTCCGCCGCGTCGAACGCCGCGTCGATGTCGCCGGGGTCGGCGTCGGCTGCGGCGACGGCGTCGGGTCGACGCGTCGTCGCGCGCTGCAGGAACGCGATCTGCCGTACAGCGCCCTTGGCCTCGGCGTTGCCGGGCTGAGCGGCGAGGATGGCCTCATACGCCGCCAGCGCAGCGTCGAACTCCCCTTCGTCGAGCAGGTCCCGTGCCCGCGCGATCTCCGGGTCGACCTGTTCGGGCTCGCCCGCCTCGGGTCCGCCTGCGAGCTTGCCCGCGGTGGCCTCGAGCAGGGAGTCGATCCAGCGACGCAGCTGGTCGGCCGGCTGCGGCCCCTGGAAACTGGAGATCGGCTGCCCGCCGGCGAGGGCGACGACGGTCGGCACGGCCTGCACACCGAACATCTGCGCGATGCGCGGCGTGGTGTCGACGTTGACCGTCGCCAGCGACCACTTGCCCCGGTCGGTGGCGGCGAGCTCGGAAAGCGTCTGGCCCAGTGCGACGCTGGCGTCACTGCGGGGTGTCCAGAGCAGCACCACCACAGGGACCTGGCTGGACCGGACCAGGACCTCGGCCTCGAGGTTGGCCTCGGTGACCTCGACGGCGCCCGCCGCGCCTGGAGCGGCACCGGGCGCGGCGGCCTCGGCCGCCGGTCGTTGTTTGAGCGCTGACAGATCAACCGCGCCGGCGAGCGCGGGCCCGATGGAAGGTCGTGGACGTGTCACAGAAGCAAGTCTGTCACGTCGTTTCGGTGACCGTCCGGCCTGGCCGAGCGACCATGGGTGCGACGCCGCTCCGGCTCATCCGCCCGGCCTTCTCGGCCCATATGAGGAAGATCACAGTCCCGAGCGGCACGATGCTGGCAACCATCGCCAGCAACCAGGTGCCGGGCCGCCAGGCGAACGCGATGCCGGCGACGATGGCCGCGACGACGAACGCGACGAAGACCCCGCCGTGGATCGGACCGAAGATCTTCACCCCGATCTCGGTCTGCGGACTGCCCAGGTACTTGAAGTACATACCGGTCAGCAGTCCGACCCAGCTGACCGCCTCGAGAAGCCCGACGAAGCGGAGCCAGCCAGCCGTGGTGCGGAGATCGAAGGCGCCAGTCATGGGCGCCATTGTGCCCGAAGACGGGCGCATTTACTACACGCTGTCGTAGGCCTCAGGAGCGACGAAGGATGAGCGCGTCACCCTGACCGCCCGCACCACACAGGGAGGCCACGGCATACCCCGACCCCTTGCGGGCCAGTTCCAGCGCAGCGTGCAGCGTGATCCGGGCCCCCGACACACCGATGGGATGCCCGATCGCGATCGCACCGCCGTTGACGTTCACCCGGTCGGGGTCGACACCGAGTTCGCGGGTAGAGGCGAGGGCGACCGCGGAGAACGCTTCGTTGATCTCGATGACATCCAGGTCGTCGAGGGAGATCCCCTCCCGCGCGACGGCCTTCTTGATCGCGTTGGCCGGCTGGCTCTGCAAGGTCGAGTCCGGACCGGCGACGACGCCGTGGGCACCGATCTCGGCGAGCCACGTCAATCCCAGTTCTTCGGCCTTGGCCCTGTTCATCACCACGACCGCGCATGCGCCGTCGGAGATCTGGGACGCCGAACCCGCGGTGATGGTGCCGTCCTTGCGGAACGCCGGCTTCAGGCCCGCCAGCGAATCGGCCGTGGTGTTGGCCCGGATGCCTTCGTCCTCGGTGAACTCGATGGGGTCGCCCTTGCGCTGCGGGATGGACACCGCCACCACTTCGTCGGCGAACACCCCGTCCTTCCACGCCGCGGCCGCCTTCTGATGTGACGCGGCGGCGAACTCGTCCTGCTGGGCCCGGGTGAACCGGTCCTCGTCGTTGCGCTGTTCGGTCAGCGCACCCATCGGCTGGTCGGTGAAGACGTCGTGCAGCCCGTCGTAGGCCATGTGGTCGCGCACGGTCACGTCGCCGTACTTGTAGCCCGAACGGCTCTTCTCGAGCAGGTGCGGCGCCTGGGTCATCGACTCCTGGCCGCCGGCGACCACGACGTCGAACTCACCGGCGCGGATGAGCTGGTCGGCCAGGGCGATCGCATCGATACCGGACAGGCACATCTTGTTGATCGTCAGGGCGGGCACATCCCACGGAACACCCGCGGCGACGGCGGCCTGACGCGCGGGCATCTGGCCGGCGCCGGCGGTCAGCACCTGACCCATGATCACGTACTCGACGGCCGAGGGCGATACGCCGGCCTTCTCCAGGGCCGCCTTGATCGCGATGGCACCGAGGTCACTTCCCGAGAAATCCTTGAGCGAACCCATCAGCTTGCCCACCGGCGTACGGGCGCCAGCAACGATCACCGACGTCGTCATCACTACCTCCATAGGTGTTTCAGGCGGCCCCGCTGAGGCTATACAGCTCTTCGACGTTTCGGAACCGATGTCGTTAGGTTACCTTTGCGATATGACTGCCGAGCAAATTGACGCCCGTCCAGTACTGGCCACCGCCCTGGTGACCGCCGTCGACCACGTCGGCATTGCGGTCCCGGATCTGGACACCGCGATCAAGTGGTATCACGACCATCTCGGGATGATCGTCCTGCATGAGGAGATCAACGAGGAGCAGGGCATCCGTGAGGCCATGCTCGCCGTGCGCGGCGCCCCGGTCGGTAGCACCCAGCTCCAGTTGATGGCACCGATCGACGACGAGTCGACGATCGCCAAGTTTCTCGACAAGCGCGGGCCCGGGCTGCAGCAGTTCGCCTACCGCGTCAGCGACATCGACGCTCTCAGTGACCGCCTACGCGAGCAGGGTGTCCGGTTGATCTACGACGCCCCGCGCCGCGGCACCTCGAATTCGCGCATCAACTTCATCCACCCCAAAGACGGCGGTGGCGTGCTGATCGAGCTCGTCGAACCGGCCGCCGAGTCGCACTGAGCTGATTCTCTAAGACCACTTGCGGGTGGGGCCGCGGGTCCCACGGCGCGCCCAGCACGGGGTGTGCCAGTGCCTGCGGTCCTCCGCGGCACTCTCTCCACCGTCGACCGGCCAGACCACCAGATGTGGTGTGCCGAGCGCGATCTGATGATCGCAACCCGGGCAACGGTACAGTTTCGTGGCCCGCGGGCCTGCCACTGCACGCACCTCGTAGTCGTAGCCGTCCGGCCCGGTCTCCACGCGCCGGGTCGCGAACACCGGCGGCAGCGGACGCGACTGCGGCGGTGGGGGGCGGCGCCTGGGCATGGCCCCAGTGTAGAGCCTCAGAACAGCCGGAACTCGTTACTGTCCATCCCGCGCATCTGATCATAATCCAATGTCAGACAACGGATTCCACGATCAGTGGCGAGCGTGCGCGCCTGTGGCTTGATTTGCTGGGCGGCGAAGACACCGGCCACCGGGGCGAGCAATGAGTCCCGGTTGAGCAATTCGAGGTAGCGGGTGAGCTGTTCGACGCCGTCGATCTCACCGCGCCGCTTGATCTCCACCGCCACCGACCGACCGCTGGCGTCGCGGCACAGCAGGTCCACCGGACCGATCGGGGTCATGTACTCCCGGCGCACCAGCGTGTAGCCCTCACCGAGCAGCTCGACGTGCTCGGCCAGCAGCTTCTGCAGGTGTGCCTCGACGCCGTCCTTGACCAGACCCGGGTCCACACCGAGTTCGTGGCTCGAATCGTGTTCGACGTCCTCCACGGTGATGCGCAGCTGCTCACCGGCCTTGTTCTCGACCACCCACACCGGGTGCGCGTCCCCGGCCTCCTCTTTGAGCCAACAGGGCGGGCTCATCCAGTTGAGCGGCTTGTAGGCGCGGTCGTCGGCGTGCACGCTCACCGACCCGTCGGCCTTGAACAGCAGCAGGCGCCGGGCCGACGGCAGGTGGGCGGTGAGCCGGCCGACGTAGTCGACGGTGCACTGGGCGATCACGAGGCGCACGCGGACAACCATAGGCCCCCGGGCGCCGGGCACCTTAGGCTGACGTCACCATGAACGTCACGAACAGCGTGCCGCGGCAGCTGGGTCACGTCCTCGAGAGGGTCACCCGACAGAGTGGACGGCTCGGAACGCCGGACTACGGCTCGTGGCTGCTGGGCCGACCCGAGGAGAGCCAGCGCAATCGGCGTATCCGCATCCAGGTCATCCTCACGTTCTTCCTGCTGGTCACCAATCTGTTGGGCATCGGAGTGTCGCTGCTGCTCAACGCCGTCGCGATACCGGTGCCCAGCGTCTTCACCGACGCCCCGGGATGGCTGACATGGATCGTCGTGCCGTCCTACATGCTGATCGCCCTCGTGGGCGGCACGGCATGGATCACGTCGCGGACGGTCGGTTCGCTGCGCTGGTCCATCGAGGAACGCACCCCGACCAGGAACGATCAGCGGAACGTCTTCCTGGCGCCGTGGCGGGTGGCCAAGCAGGCCCTGCTGCTCTGGGGTATCGGCACGGTGCTGCTCACGGTGCTGTACGGCCTGCAGGACACCGCCTTCATTCCGCGGTTCCTGTTCGCGGTGGGATTCCCCGGCATCGTGGTGGCCACCGCCTGCTACATGATCACCGAGTTCGCTCTGCGGCCGGTCGCCGCACAGGCCCTCGAGGCGGGCCGCCCGCCGCGCCGGCTGGCGCACGGCGTCATGGGCCGGACGATGACGGTGTGGCTGCTCGGCTCGGGCGTGCCGGTGCTCGGCATCCTGCTGCTCGCACTGTTCGCCCTGTCCCTCCAGAACCTGTCCACGACACAGTTCGCCGTGGCCGTGATGATCATCGCGGTGGTCGCCCTGATCTTCGGAATGATCCTGATGTGGCTGCTGGCATGGCTCATCGCCACGCCGGTGCGCGTCGTGCGTTCGGCGCTCAAGCACGTCGAGGAGGGCGATCTGGACTGCAATCTGGTGGTGTTCGACGGCACCGAACTCGGGGAGCTGCAGCGCGGCTTCAACTCGATGGTGCACGGCCTGCGCGAGCGTGAACGGGTACGCGACCTGTTCGGCCGCCACGTCGGCCGCGAGGTCGCCCTGGCCGCCGAACAACAGCAGATCGAACTGGGCGGCGAAGAACGCCATGCCGCAGTCGTTTTCGTCGACATCATCGGTTCGACGCAGATGGTCACCAGCCGGCCGGCCGCGGAGATCGTCGAGTTGCTCAACCGCTTCTTCGCGGTGATCGTCGACGAGGTGGACCGCCACCACGGTCTGGTGAACAAGTTCGAAGGTGACGCCGTGCTCGCCGTCTTCGGTGCACCTGTTGCACTCGACAACGCCGAGGACGAGGCGCTGGCCGCGGCCCGGGCGATCTCCGCCCGGCTGGCCGAGGAGGTACCGGAGTGCAAGGCCGGCATCGGTGTCGCGGCCGGCACCGTCGTCGCCGGAAACGTCGGGGCCAAGGAACGTTTCGAGTACACCGTGATCGGCGAGCCGGTGAACGAGGCCGCCCGGCTCTGCGAGCTGGCCAAGAACGCGCCGGATCTGCTGGTCGCCACGTCGGATTCGGTGGACCGGGCTTCCGAGGCGGAGCGCGAACGCTGGACCGTGGGTGACACCGTCACGCTGCGTGGCCACGACGAGCCGACCCGGCTCGCGCTACCGGTCTAGCGCACCGCTGCGGAATTCGGCCCGGCACGCGCGGCGCGCCAATTTGCCGCTGGTGGTCCGCGGAATCGACCCGGCGGGCACAAAGCGCACCTGCGAGACGGTCACCCCGTGACGTCGCTTCACCGCGTCGCGGATCGCCTCGACCGCCGGCGCCGGATCGGCTCCCCGTGTGCCCGAGGCGCGTTCGGCGACGATCACCACATCGACGCCGTGCGGCGCCGGGACGGTGAAGGCTGCGGCGTAGCCACGCCGCACCAGGGGCGAGGCGCCGGCGGCGGTCGATTCGATGTGCTGGGGATAGTGCTGATACCCGTCGACTGTGAGCAGATCGGCCGCCCTGCCGGTGACATACAGCTCGCCGTCGAGGTGAGCCCCGAGGTCGCCGGTGCGCAACCAGCGGCCGTCCGGCGCCACCCCCTCGGCGTGACTGCCCGCGGGCAGGCGCGATCGCAGCCGGGCATGGAAAGTCGCGGCCGTCTCCTCGGGTTGCCCCCAGTACCCGCGCCCGATGTTGTCGCCGTGCAGCCAGATCTCCCCGATATCCCCGTCGGCGAGCTCGCACCCCGTTGCGGGATCGACGATGACGGCCCACTGGCTGCGCGCGACCTGGCCACACGAGACATGCTTGACGGCGTCGTCGCCGGCCTCGGAGACCGGTACCAGCCGGCCTGCGGCCAGTGCACCGCGGTCGACGGCGATGGCGGCGGCCCGCGCCGCCGGCGCGATCGTCGACACGAACAGGGTGGCCTCGGCGATCCCGTAGGACGGTTTGAATGCCGTCGCCGGTAACCCGTAGGGGCCGAACGCCGCGTCGAACTGCTCGATCGCAGCCATGCTCACCGGCTCGGATCCGACGATCAGCACCACGTTGGCGAGGTCCACATCGTCGCCTGCCCCGGGCAGACCGCGCTGCGCGGTCCATTCGTAGGCGAAGTTCGGGGCGGCGGTGACCACCCGACCCTGCCTCGACCCGTCCGACAGTGCCCGGATCCACCGCTGCGGCCTGCGCAGGAAGGCTGTCGGCGACATCAGGGTGGAGTGGCCGCCGTAGACCGCGGGAAATCCGATCATCGACAGACCCATATCGTGGAACAGCGGTAACCAGCTGACGCCGTGGGTGTTTCGGTCGAGAAGGTCGATGGACAGGATCATCTGCAGCAGGTTGGTGCCCACTGCGCGGTGGGTGATCTCGACCCCGGCCGGTGGGCGGGTCGCACCCGAGGTGTACTGCAGGTGCGAGACGTCGTCGACGTCGATCGCGGTGTCCACGAATCCGGCTGCGGCGGTGTCGGGGATCTCGTCGATCAACACCATCTGCGGGGCCGGGACACCGGTCAGACCGTCGAGGAAATGCGCCACGGCGCCCGCCGCCGCCGAGGTGGTCAGCACCAGCGACGGGCCGGCGTCACGCAGCGCCGTCTCCAGACGCTCCGCGTGGCCCTGCAGCTCGGGGGCGAACAGCGGCACGGCGATCGTGCCCGCCTTGATCGCGGCGAAGAATCCGGTGATGTAGTCCAGGCCCTGGGGCGCCAGGACCGCGACCCGGTCGCCACGTGCGGCACGCCGCTGCACCTCGGCCCCGATGGCGCGCACCCGCACCCCGAGTCGGGCCCAGGTCAGCTCGGTCACCGTGCCGTCGCCCGGACCGGTGTGGTCGAGATACCGGTAGGCGACGCGGTCACCGACGTGGGCGATGTTGCGATCGATCAGCGAGATGAGCGTGACGCCCGGCGGAAGGGCGATACCGCCGTCCGCGTCGAGGCAGTCCTCGATGCGTAGCAGTCCGTCCGGCACGTGTTGGGCCGAAGCACCTTCCATGTTTTCGAGTTTAGGGACGCCGCACCGTACGGACGGCCCCGCGGCCTGTGGCGCTGCACACGGCGGGACGGTCCGCGGCCCCTCGATCACGCTGTGAGGTAATGGATCCCGGCCGGGTCTGGGCTGACCGATCCTCTCGACAATGCGGCCTACGTCGAGTACACCAATGGGCATGCCGAATCCGACCGACGATGTCTGGGAAGTGTTGTCCACCGCACGGTCGATTCGTCGGTTCACCGATGAGCCCGTCGACGCAACGACCCTGGACCGTTGTCTGCAGGCCGCGACGTGGGCGCCCAACGGCGCCAACGCGCAGCTGTGGCGGTTCATCGTCCTCGACGGCCCCGAACAGCGCGCCGCCGTCGCGGAGGCCGCGCGAATCGCCCTGGCCTCAATCGAATCGATCTACGGCATGACCCGCCCGGCCGAGGACGACCACAGCCGCTCGGCGCGCAACAACCGTGCCACATACGAACTGCACGATCGCGCAGGCGAATTCACCTCCGTGCTGTTCGTCGCCTTCAAGAACGAGTTCTCCTCGGAGTTCCTGCAGGGCGGCTCGATCTACCCGGCGATGCAGAACTTCTATCTCGCCGCCCGAGCCCAGGGTCTGGGCGCATGCATCACCAGTTGGGCGTCCTACGGCGGCGAGCAGGCGATGCGCGACGCCGTCGGAATCCCCGACCCCTGGTTCCTGGCGGGACATATCGTGGTCGGCTGGCCGCGCGGGCGCCACGGCCCGGTACGCAGGCGCCCACTGACCGACGTGGTGTTCCGCAACCGGTGGGACGCCGAGCGCGCCGACATCACCTACGGCAGAGGCGCCCGACCACGCGGCAATTGAGCTGGCTCGGTCGGTTTGCGGCCGCGCACCGCCATGTCCGTTTTCCGCCAGTGTTGTCGGTGGGCGCGTGTAAGTCTTGATCCGTGCACGACGATTTCGACCGCTGCTACCGGGCCGTCCAGTCCAAGGACGCCCGATTCGACGGATGGTTCGTCACCGCGGTGCTGACCACCGGCATCTATTGCCGGCCCAGTTGCCCGGCGCGGCCGCCGTTCGCCCGCAATCTGCGGTTCTACGCCACGTCAGCCGCGGCGCAGGCTGCCGGATTCCGCGCCTGTAAACGGTGCAGGCCGGATGCATCGCCTGGGTCCCCCGAGTGGAACATCCGTGGTGACGTCGTCGCCCGCGCGATGCGCCTGATCGGCGACGGCGTCGTCGACCGGGAGGGCGTGGCGGGTCTGTCGGTCCGGCTGGGCTACACGGCACGGCAGTTGCAGCGCATCCTGCAATCGGAGGTGGGCGCCAATCCGCTGGCGTTGGCGCGGGGTCAGCGCGCGCAGACGGCCCGTGTCCTCATCGAGACGACCGGCCTGCCGTTCTCCGATGTCGCCTTCGCCGCCGGCTTCTCCAGCGTCCGGCAGTTCAACGACACCGTGCGTGCCGTCTGCGATCTGACACCGACGGAGTTGCGCCGCCGCGCACGCGAGCATCCGCACACCACACCGGGGGGTCCGGGGCCCCTGTCGTTGCGGCTGCCGGTGCGTACCCCGTTCGCATTCGAGGGGCTGTTCGGACATCTGGCGGCCAGCGCCGTCCCCGGTGTCGAGGAGTTCCGCGACGGCGCACTGCGGCGCACGCTGCGATTGCCGCACGGCAACGCGGTCGTGAGTCTGATCCCGCAGCACGACCACGTTCAATGCCGGCTGCTCCTCGATGACCTGCGCGATCTGACCAGCGCCATCGCCCGGTGCCGGCGACTGCTCGATCTCGACGCGGATCCCGAGGCGGTCGTCGAGGCGCTGTGCGCCGATCCGGATCTCGCGGCCCTGGTCCGAAAAGCGCCCGGGCAGCGCATCCCGCGCACAGTGGACGAGGCTGAGCTCGCACTGCGTGTGGTGCTCGGTCAGCAGGTGTCGCTGAAGGCCGCGCGCACGCACGCCGGCCGGCTGGCGGTGAATTACGGTGAGCCGATCTCCGACCCGGCCGGAAAGCTCACGCACGTCTTCCCGAGCGTCGAGCAGCTGGCAGCGATCGATCCATCGCACCTGGCCCTGCCGCAGGCCCGGCAGCGAACCGTCATGGCGCTGATCGAGGCCCTTGCGACGGGCGAGGTGGTCCTGGACCCCGGTTGCGATTGGAACTCCGCGCGGGAGCAACTGCTCGCCGTTCCCGGGGTCGGTCCCTGGACTGCCGAGGTGGTGGCGATGCGCGGGCTCGGTGATCCCGACGCCTTCCCGGTCGGTGATCTCGGGGTGCGCGCGGCCGCCCGAGCGCTGGCGCTGCCCGACGACATCCGGGGACTGAGCGACCGCAGCTCACGCTGGCGGCCGTGGCGGGCCTACGCCACCCAGCATCTCTGGACGGCTCTCGACCACGTGGTGAACGATTGGCCTCCGAAGGAGACGTGAGGATGGTTCTGCAATTCCGTACCGTGGACAGCCCGGTCGGGCCACTGACCTTGGCGGGACGCGACGGCCGGCTGATGCATCTGCGGATGGTCGACCAGACCTACGAACCGAGCCGCGCCGATTGGGTCTCGGATGACAGCGCGTTTCCCCAGGCGGTCGAGCAGCTGGCCGAATACTTCAGTGGACAGCGCACAGTGTTCGATCTCGAGCTCGATCTGGTGGGGACGGCATTCCAGCGGCGGGTGTGGGAAGCGCTGCTCACCATTCCCTACGGCGAGACCCGCTCCTATGGCCAGATCGCCCGCCAGATCGATGCTCCGGGTGCGTTTCGTGCGGTGGGGCTGGCCAACGGCCACAATCCGATCGGCATCATCGTCCCGTGCCATCGCGTCATCGGTGCCGGCGGAAGCCTCACCGGATACGGCGGCGGTCTGGACCGAAAGCGAATGCTGCTGGGCCTGGAAAAGCAGCACCATTCAGTCCTGCCGACATTATTCGACTGACGAATTCACATACATACAAAAATGCCTCGGCCCCCAACGTGTGTGTTGGGGGCCGAGGGCTTGAAAGGGTGTTCGGCGGTGTCCTACTTTTCCACCCGTGGTGGGTAGTATCATCGGCGCTGGCAGGCTTAGCTTCCGGGTTCGGG
>NZ_JAFEVR010000004.1 GCF_017352375.1 Mycolicibacterium sp. S2-37 | reverse complement strand
GCCTCAGCGATCAGGAACTCCGCGACGTCGACAAGGTGTTCGTCGTCGCGTGCGGCACGGCCTACCACTCCGGACTGCTCGCCAAGTACGCCATCGAGCACTGGACCCGGCTGCCGGTCGAGGTCGAACTGGCGAGCGAATTCCGCTACCGCGATCCGGTGCTCGACCGCAGCACGCTGGTGGTGGCCATCTCGCAGTCCGGCGAGACCGCCGACACGCTCGAGGCCGTTCGGCACGCCAAGAAGCAGAAGGCCAAGGTGTTGGCCATCTGCAACACCAACGGCAGTCAGATCCCCCGTGAAGCCGACGCCGTGCTCTACACCCGCGCCGGGCCGGAGATCGGCGTCGCCGCCACCAAGACGTTCCTGGCCCAGATCGCCGCGAACTATCTCGTCGGCCTGGCGCTGGCGCAGGCCCGCGGAACGAAGTACCCCGACGAGGTGGCGCGCGAATTCCACGAGCTCGAGGCGATGCCCGATCTGGTGGCGCAGGTGCTGCGGCACCTCGACGGGATCGCCGAACTGGGCCGTCGCTTCGCCGACAAGCCGACCATCCTGTTCCTCGGCCGCCATGTCGGCTACCCGGTGGCCCTCGAGGGTGCGCTCAAGCTCAAAGAGCTGGCGTACATGCACGCCGAGGGCTTCGCCGCCGGCGAGCTCAAGCACGGCCCCATCGCGCTGATCGACGAGGGACTTCCGGTGATCGTCGTCATGCCGTCGCCGAAGGGCGCGTCGCTGCTGCACGCGAAGATGCTCTCCAACATCCGCGAGATCCAGGCGCGCGGCGCGGTGACGATCGTCATCGCCGAGGAGGGCGACGAGACCGTGCGTCCCTACGCCGATTACATCCTCGAGATCCCTGCCACCACAACGCTTTTCCAGCCGCTGCTGTCGACCGTTCCGCTGCAGATCTTCGCCGCTTCGGTGGCGCGGGCCCGCGGCTACGACGTAGACAAGCCGCGCAACCTGGCCAAGTCCGTCACGGTCGAGTGAGCAGGCGCGGCGTCGGTCGCTTCCGTGGCGACGCCGCGTACGCGCACTTCCACGACGCCTATCACAGAGGTATGGCCCTGCTCCCGGCCGCCGAGCAGACCCACGACATCCCAACGGCTTTCGGCACGGTTCGGGTTTACCGATTCGGGGGGCCCCCGGGCACCCCGGTGGTGTTGCTGCCGGGCCGGAATGCCTCGACGCCGATGTTCGCCACCAACCTCGCGCCGCTGCTCCGGCACCGCACGGTGTACTGCATCGACCTGCTGGGCGAGCCGGGAATGTCGGTGCAGCGCCGTCCGATCCGCGATGCGCAGGATCAGGCCTCGTGGTTCGCCGAGACGCTGGACGGTCTCGCGGCGGGTCCGGTACACCTGATGGGGGTGTCCTTCGGCGGATGGACGGCGGTCAACGCCGCAATTCGCTGCCCCGGCCGCATCGCCTCGGCCGTGCTGCTCGACCCCGCCCTGACGTTCGCGCCGGTGCCGCTTCGCACGATGCTCGCCGTCGCCTCGCTGGGGATGCCCGGCGTGCCGCAGACCTGTCGCAACCGGGTTCTGAGTTGGTTGTCGGGTGGGGCGGACGTCGATGCTTCCGTGCCGGAGGCGGCCCTTATCGCCGCCGCATCGTCGGATTTCGTGATGCGCCAGCCGATTCCGAAAGTGTTCACCGACATCCAGCTGCGCTCGCTCGACATTCCGGTACTGGCCGTCCTCGCGGGCCGCAGCGTCATCCACGACGCAGCGGCAGCCGCCGAGCGGGCTCGGCGGCTACTCCCGCACGGGCAGGTCGAGCTGTGGGCCGACGCCTCGCATGCGATCAACGGCGAGTACCCAGAGGAGATCGCCCGACGCGGGCAGCGATTCTGGTCCGTGGTCGACGCCGGTACCTGATCTTCAACCGACTTGTTGACTATGGCGGCGCGGGTGTGGTGTGCTGAATCGAAACATTCAACGATATTGTTGAACGTTTGATCCGGCGAAAGGAACACCGATGGATACGCCACCGATCGTGTCGGCAGAGGAATGGGCGGACGCGCACCAGCGCATGCTCGTCCGGGAGAAGGAGATGACCCGTGCTCGTGACGCACTGGCCGCGATGCGCAGGCGTATGCCGTGGACCGAGGTGCACACACCATATGCGTTCGTCGGCCCGGACGGGCCGGCGAACCTGTTGGACCTGTTCCAGGGTCGCCGGCAGCTGCTGGTCTACCGGGCGTTCGTCGAGCCGGGTGTGCACGGCTGGCCCGACCACGGCTGTGTGGGTTGTTCGTTGATGGCGGACCACGTCGGCAATCTCGCGCACCTCAACGCCAGGGACACCACCCTGGTCTACGCCTCACGTGCTCCGCAGGCCGACCTGGAACGGGTGAAAGCCCGAATGGGTTGGAGCATCCCGTGGTACACGATCACCGACGGGTTCGACGCGGACTTCGGGTGCGACCAGTGGCACGGCACCAACGCATTCATCCGCGACGGCGATCGGATCTTCCGGACGTACTTCATCAACGACCGCGGCGACGAGGCTTTCGTCAACACCTGGAGTTTCCTCGACATGACCGCACTCGGCCGGCAGGAGACCTGGGAGGATTCACCCAAGGGCTATCCGCAGGACCCACCGTACGAATGGTGGTGCTGGCACGACGAATACGGCCGCCGCGAACCCTCGCGGTGGTTCGGCGATCCCGATCCCGACGACCCGAACGACCCACGGCCTGCGCGTCGGTCCGAAAGCGGTTGCTGTGCCGACCGCTGACCCGCAACTGTCCGCCCGGCTCTACCGGGAATCGCGAGACCGGATCGTCGGTCTGGTCGCCGGCCTCGACGACGCGGCGTGGCACACCGCGGTGCCGGCGTGTCCCGGCTGGTCGGTCCGGGATGTGGTGGCCCACGTGACGGCGGTCGTCCAGGAGTGGTGCGATGGGCGGCTGACGGGCGCCCCGACCGATGAGCAGACGGCCGCTCAGATCGCCAGATTCGCCGATCACGACGCCATCGAGATCATCGGCGCCTGGGCCACCGCGACCGGGGAGCTGATCGAACTGGCGCAGACACGCGGACTGGTGGCGCCGGTCGGCGACATCGTCAGCCACGAACACGACATCCGCGGAGCGCTCGCACGGCCCGGGGCCCGCGATTCCGCCGCGGTCCGATATTCCTCCGACCAGCTGCTGGCCATGCTGCAGACACCGGTCCCGCTGCGGGTGATCGTCGAGGACGGCGAGTATCGCAGCGGCCCCTCCGACGGCCGGGAATGGGAACTCCGGACACATCGATTCGAGGCTCTCCGCTGGCGGACGGGTCGCCGCAGCCGCGCACAGCTCGCTGCGATGGCGTGGTCGGCCGACCCGGCTCCGGTCCTCGACGCGCTGTACCTGTTCGGCCCCGCTGACACCGACATCGTGGAGTGAACCGGGCCGGACTTCGCCCGCACGCCCGGACTGTGTGCTGACGCCGGAATCAACCGTCCACGCGGCGGCCGCCGACGTAGGCTGGTCGTGATGCGGTACTACTACAGCGCGGAGCAGATCCGTGACGCGGAGGCACCGCTGTTGCAGAGCCTGCCCGACGGCGCGTTGATGCGCCGGGCGGCCTACGGTCTGGCCACCGCGATCGGCCGCGAACTGGGCACGCGCACCGGTGGCGTCGCCGGGCGGCAGATCTGCGCGGTCGTCGGGTCCGGTGACAACGGCGGCGACGCACTGTGGGCGGCGACCTTGCTGCGCCGCCGTGGCGCATCGGCCACCGCCCTGCTGCTCAACCCGGACCGCGCACATCCGGCCGGGCTGGCCGCCTTCCGCAGGGCCGGCGGGCGCATCGTCGAGACGGTCCCCGCGGCAACCGAACTCGTCATCGACGGGGTGGTCGGTATCTCAGGATCCGGCGGTCTGCGACCCGACGCAGCGGCGGTGTTCGCCACCGTCGAGGACGCCGGTATCCCGGTGGTCGCCGTCGACCTGCCCAGCGGTCTGGACGTCGCCACCGGCGCCGCGGGCGGTCCACATGTTCGCGCCGCGCTCACCGTCACGTTCGGCGGCCTCAAACCCGTCCATGCGCTGGGGGAGTGCGGCCGCGTCGAACTGATCGACATCGGCCTCGGCCTGCCCCCGTCGCACCTTCGCGGCATCGAGGCGGCCGACGTCTGCGCCCGCTGGCCCCGGCCCGGTCCGAAGGACGACAAGTACACCCAGGGCGTCACCGGCATCCTGGCGGGGTCGTCCACCTATCCCGGCGCGGCGATCCTGTGCACCGGCGCGGCCGTCGCCGCCACCAGCGGCATGGTGCGCTACGCCGGAAGTGCCGCCAAGCAGGTGGTCGAACACTGGCCTGAAGTCATCGCCACCGGTGACCTCCGATCGGCGGGCCGGGTGCAGGCGTGGGTCGTCGGCCCCGGTCTGGGTACGGACGAAACCGGCGCCGCCGCACTGTGCTTCGCGCTCGAGACGGACCTACCGGTGCTCGTCGACGCCGACGGGCTCACGCTGCTCGCCGCGCACCCCGAACTCGTCGTCGGCCGGCAGGCGCCCACCGTACTGACCCCGCATGCGGGGGAGTTCAAGCGGCTGGCCGGATCCGAACCGGGTGACGACCGCGTCGCCGCCACACGTCGGCTGGCCGACCAGCTCGGCGTCACCGTCCTGCTCAAGGGCAATGTCACCGTGATCGCGGAACCGGACGCCGGCGCGGCCTACCTCAATCCCGCGGGGGGATCCTGGGCCGCGACAGCAGGATCCGGCGACGTGCTCTCGGGAATGATCGGGGCGTTGCTGGCCGCGGGCCTGCCCGGCGGGGAAGCGGCGGCGCTGGCCGCCTTCGTCCACGCCCACGCGGCCAACGCCTCGGCAGCCGATCCCGGCCCGAACCCCGCCCCGACGTCGGCGTCGCGCATCCTCGCCCACATCCGTACCGCCATCGCAGGTTTCTGAACCCTCGAAAGGAATCTCCATGTCGCCCATGCACGGTCGCGCCCCGCAGATCGCTCCCGCCTACACCGGCAGGCTGGCCATGGCGCCGGTGCCGTCACTGAGGCTGCCCGACGAGGCGATGGACCCGCAGACCGCCTACCGGTTCATCCACGACGAACTGATGCTCGACGGCAGTTCGCGGCTCAATCTCGCCACCTTCGTCACCACGTGGATGGACCCCGAGGCCGAGAAGCTGATGGCCGAGACGTTCGACAAGAACATGATCGACAAGGACGAGTACCCAGCCACCGCGGCCATCGAGCAGCGCTGTGTGTGCATGGTCGCCGATCTGTTCCACGCCGAGGACTTGCGCGACGACGATCCGCAGAGCGCGGTCGGCGTGTCCACCATCGGCTCCAGCGAGGCCGTCATGCTGGCCGGTCTGGCCATGAAATGGCGCTGGCGGCAACGTAACTCGAACTGGCAGGGGCGGACGCCGAATCTGGTGCTGGGATCCAACGTGCAGGTGGTGTGGGAGAAGTTCTGCCGGTACTTCGACGTCGAACCCCGCTATCTGCCGATGGCTGAGGGCCGCTACGTCATCACCCCGGAGCAGGTGCTCGAGAACGTCGACGAGGACACCATCGGCGTGGTGGCCATCCTCGGGACCACCTACACCGGAGAGCTGGAGCCGATTGCGGAGATCTGCGCCGCTCTCGACGGCCTGGCCGCGAACAAAGGTCTCGACATTCCCGTGCACGTGGATGCGGCGAGCGGTGGATTCGTCGTGCCGTTCCTGCACCCGGATCTGGAGTGGGACTTCCGACTGCCCCGGGTGGTGTCGATCAACGTCAGTGGCCACAAGTACGGGCTCACGTATCCGGGTATCGGATTCGTGTTGTGGCGCAACGCCGAGCAGCTACCCGAGGAGCTCGTCTTCCGCGTCAACTACCTCGGCGGCGACATGCCGACGTTCACGCTCAACTTCTCCCGGCCCGGCAACCAGGTGATCGGCCAGTACTACAACTTCCTGCGGCTGGGCCGGGCCGGTTACGGCCAGGTCATGCAGTGCCTGGCCCAGACCGCCCGCTGGCTCGGCGATCGACTCCGCGACAGCGAACACTTCGAGCTCATCACCGACGGTTCGGCGATACCGGTCGTCAGCTTCCGACTGAAGGGGAACCCCGGCTACACCGAGTTCGACGTCTCCCAGGCGTTGCGCGGGTACGGCTGGCAGGTGCCCGCCTACACCATGCCCGAAGGGGCCGAGGACGTCACGGTGCTGCGGGTCGTGGTACGCGAGGGCTTCTCAGCCGACCTGGCCCGTGCGCTGCACGACGACATGGTCACCGTGCTCAAGCACCTCGACGAGCTCAAGCCCGGCGGGCACTTCGACGACACGCAGCCGTTCGCGCACTAAGCGGCAGACGGTGGTGGTTGGAAGGGTGTGTACCACCACCATTCGGCGCGTTCGCCGGTCGGGCCGGGACAGGGTGCGACATCGGGCGGGGGTCGTGTGGGTGGTCGGGCCAGTGATCCAGCGTGGAGTTGGCGGCCGGCGGCATCGGTGACCACCAGATGATCGGCGGGTCCGGTGATGGTGATGTCGCCGCGATGGTGGGCGCGGTGGTGGTACGGGCAGAGCAGGGCGAGGTTGGACAGTTCGGTGGGTCCGCCGTCTTCCCAGTGCTGGAGGTGGTGGGCGTGCAGTCCGCGGGTGGCGCCGCAGCCGGGCACCACGCAGCAGTGGTCTCGGTGCTCCAGGGCGCGGCGCAGCCGGCGGCTGATGGTGCGGGTGCTGCGTCCGGTGCCGATGGGTTGGCCGTGGCGTTGGAACCAGACCTCGCAGGTGGCGTCGCACAACAGCAACCGGCGTTCTTCGTCGGTGAGCACCGTCCCCAGATGCAGTGCGGCGCTTGGCTTGTCGAGGTCGACGTGCACGACCACGGTAGTGTGTTGTCCGTGGGGGCGGCGGGTCGCCTCGGCGTCCCAGCCTGCTTCGACGAGGCGGTTGAAGGCGTCGACGGTGGTTGGGAACGGCGGTGCCTGTTCGCCGGTCTGCTCAGTGGTCTCGTGGTGGTGTTTCCAGTCGGCGACCAGTGCGTCCTGGTGGGATTGCAGGGCGGCTTGGAATTTGGCGGCCTCGAGTTTGGGGAGCCGAATCTTCCAGGTGGTGTAGTCGCCGTCGACACTCTTGCTGATCGATGCAACCCGCGCGGGGCGCGGATCGGGCTCAGGCCGGGGTTCGAGTTTGACCGCGGTACGCAGCTGGTTGACGGTGGCCACGGCAGCCAGTTGTGCGTAGTGCTCGTCGGAGCCGTCGGCGGCCTTCTCGGCGATGACGCCGACCTGGTCGAGTGACAGCCGGCCTTCCCGCATACCGGCCGCGCAGCGGGGGAACTCGTCGAGTCGGCGGGCGATCGCGACGATTGTCTCGGCCCTGCGTGGCGTCGTCGCGGTCTTCCAGGCGATCAAGGCCTTCACCGAGCGGGCGCCGGTGATTCCGCACAGCTCGTCGCGTTCGATCTGGGCGGCGATCTCCACGATGCGTGCGTCGATCGCGTTGCGCTGACCGGTCAGCTCCGCGATCTCGTCGAACAACATCTCCAGCCGGTCTTTCGGGCGCACCCGATCAACCAAAGAAGCTGCGGCTGAAGACATAACGCAATTCTCGCAGAGGGGTACGACAAATCCGGCCGCGCAGGGCCGATCCTGCACGGCGCCGCGAGCCGCGGCTCTGGGACAATCGACGGCGGTGATATGACCATGCAGACGACCGACACGACGACAACGACCCCCACTGCGCGGGCGGTCATCGACCTCGACGCCATTGCGCACAACGTGCGGGAGCTGCGTGAGCGCGCTGGTTCGGCCCAGGTGATGCCGGTACTCAAGGCCGACGCCTACGGCCACGGCGCGGCTCAGGTGGCCCGCACGGTGCTCGCTGCGGGTGCCGCCGAACTCGGGGTGGCTACGCTTCCGGAGGCTCTGGCGCTGCGCCGCGACGGGGTGACTGCGCCCCTGCTGGCCTGGCTGCACCCACCGGGCACCGACTTCGCGCCCGCGCTGGAGGCCGATGTCCAGATCGCGGTCTCGTCGGTGCGTCAGCTCGGCGAACTGCTCGACGGCGTCGCGCGCACCGGACGCAGCGCGGAGCTGACCGTCAAGGCCGACACCGGGCTGAGCCGCAACGGGGTCAGCCCGGCCGAATACCCGGCCCTGCTCGACGCACTGCGCCGCGCGGTCGCCGACGGCGCCGTCCGGCTGCGCGGCATCATGTCGCACCTGGCCTGTGGCGACGAACCCGACAACCCGGCCAACGACCGGCAGGCGCAGCGGTTCACCGAGATGCGCCGCGCCGCCGTCGACGCGGGTGTGCACTTCGAGGTCGCCCACCTGTGCAATTCGCCCGCCGCGTTGACGCGCCCCGATCTGGCCTACGACATGGTCAGACCCGGCATCGCCGTGTACGGGCAGAGTCCGATCCCGACCCTCGGCGACATGGGGTTACGGCCTGCGATGACGCTGAGCTGTCCGGTCGCCCAGGTGCGTGCGGTGCCCGCGGGAACCGGCGTGTCCTACGGACACACCTGGGTCAGCGTGTCCGACACCACTCTGGCGCTGCTGCCCATCGGGTATGCCGACGGGGTGTTCCGCAACCTGAGTGGCCGCTTCGACGTCTCGATCAACGGACGCCGATATCCCGCTGTCGGCCGCGTCTGTATGGATCAGTTCGTCGTCGATCTCGGGCCCGGCCCGGTCTCGGTCACCGAGGGGGACGAGGCGATCCTGTTCGGCCCCGGCACCCGCGGCGAGCCCACCGCGCAGGACTGGGCCGACCGGCTCGGCACCATCACCTACGAGATCGTCACCAGCCCCCGCGGCCGGGTGACGCGCAGCTACGTGGGCGGACCCCGGTGAAGCCCGGGGATCCGAATGCCGCCGCCGGCGCGGGCCGGGGACTGCTCGGCGCCGGCTGGCTGGCCGGTGCGGCCGGGCTCGCCGCCGTCGGCTCGTTGGCCGGTGTCACCATCGCGCGTTCGCTGACCCGGCGGGTCAGCAAGGACGACCCGTACGCCGGTGAGGACTTCGAACTGCTCGACGCGGACCGCAGCTCGGTCGTCACCACAGCGGACGGGGTGCCGCTGGCCGTGCGCGAGGTGGGGCCGGCCGACGCACCGCTGACCGTCGTGTTCGCCCACGGATTCTGTCTGCGGATGGGGGCGTTCCACTTCCAGCGGGCCCGGTTGAGCGAGCAGTGGGGCGACCAGGTCCGGATGGTGTTCTACGACCAGCGCGGCCACGGCCAGTCCGGCGAGGCCCCGCCGGACACCTACACCGTCACCCAACTCGGCCAGGACCTGGAATCGGTGCTGGCCGTCGTGGCGCCGCTCGGCCCGGTGGTGCTCGTCGGACATTCGATGGGCGGCATGACCGTGCTGTCTCATGCCCGGCAGTTCCCGGACCGCTATCCCACGCGCATCGTCGGCGCCGCGCTGATTTCCTCGGCGGCCGAAGGTGTTTCGCGTTCGCCGCTGGGGGAGATCCTCAAGAACCCGGTGCTCGAGGCGGCGCGGTTCGCGGCCCGGTACGCGCCGAAGACGGTGCACCGCACCCGCGGCCTGGCCCGCACGGTGATCGGCCCCGTGCTGCGCGCCGCGTCCTACGGCGACGAAAAGATCAGCCCCTCGGTCGTCGCATTCTCCGAGCGGATGATGCACGACACCCCCATCGCCACCCTGGTCGAGTTCTTGCACGCCCTCGAGGTGCACGACGAGACGGCGGCGCTGCCCACGCTGGCGAAGATCCCGACGCTCGTCGCCTGCGGCGACCGGGACCTGCTCACCCCGAAGGAGTATTCGCAGGCGATGGCCGACGCGCTGCCTCGGTCCGAGTTGGTCATCGTCGGCGGCGCGGGCCACCTGGTGCAACTGGAGGATCCCGAGGCGATCGACGACGCGCTCGTGCGCCTGGTCGAGCGCGCCACCCCGTCCAAACTCGTCGCGCTGACCCGGCGGTTGCGGGAACGGGCGCGGTCGCGTGGCTGACCACACCGGCGGGACGGCCGAGCTGCCGACCGCCGAGGCGACCATCGCCTTCGGGGCGGAACTGGGCGCCCAGCTGCGGGCCGGTGACGTGGTGGTGTTGTCCGGACCCCTTGGCGCGGGAAAGACCGTGCTGGCCAAGGGAATCGCGCAGGCAATGGATGTCGAGGGGCCGGTGACCTCACCGACATTCGTGCTGGCGCGGGTGCACCGGGCCCGGCAGGCCGACAAGCCCGCCATGGTGCACGTCGACATGTACCGGCTGCTCGACCCGGGCGGTTCGGGTCGCGACACCGACCTGCTCGCCGAACTCGACTCGCTGGATCTGGACACCGATCTCGAGGACGCAGTCGTCGTCGTCGAATGGGGTGAGGGCATCGCCGAGCGGCTCTCCGACAACCACCTCGACATCCGCCTCGAGCGGGCGCGTGACACCGAGACCCGCACCGCGATCTGGCAGTGGAGCCGACGGTGAGCCGGCTCGTCCTGGCACTGGACACCGCCACGCCCGCCGTCACCGCGGGGGTCGCCCGTCACGCCGACGGTGGTGAGGTCACCGTCCTGGCCGAACGCGTCACCGTCGACGCCCGCGCCCACGCCGAACAGTTGACGCCGAACGTGGTCGCGGCGATCGACGAAGCCGGCGTGACGATGGCGGACCTGGACGCGGTGGTGATCGGTTGCGGGCCCGGCCCGTTCACCGGGCTGCGGGTCGGGATGGCCAGCGCCGCCGCATACGGGCATGCGCTCGACATCCCGGTGCACGGCGTCTGCAGCCTCGACGCGATCGGCGTGCAGACCTCCGGCGAGGTGCTCGTCGTGACCGACGCGCGCCGCCGCGAGGTGTACTGGGCGCGCTACCGCGACGGCGCGCGCACCGACGGCCCCGCGGTCAACGCCCCCGCCGACGTTCCGGGCGCGCAGGATGCGCTGGCGCAGCCACCGCTGTATCCGACGGTCCTCGGGCTGGTGCGCGCCGTGCCGGACTGGAACGCGCCCCCGGCGCCGCTGGTTCCGCTCTACCTGCGCCGCCCCGATGCGACGCCGCGTGCCGGGTCGCGATGAGCGTCGACTACGACACGCTGACCAAGGACGACGCGGCCCGCTGCGCGGAGCTGGAGGCGCTGCTGTTCGGGGGCGACGATCCCTGGCCCGCCCGCGCCTTCCGCGCCGAATTGGACGCCGGCCACACCCACTACGCGGCGGCCCGCGCCGACGGCAAGCTGGTCGGCTACGCGGGGATCGCACGGCTGGGCCGGCGGGAGCCGTTCGAGTACGAGATCCACACCATCGGGGTCGACCCCGAGTACCAGGGCCGGGGCATCGGCCGTCGCCTGCTGAACGATCTGCTCGCGGTCGCCGGCAACGGCACCGTCTTCCTCGAGGTGCGCACCGACAACGAGCCCGCCATCACGCTCTACGAGAGCGTCGGATTCGTCCGGGCGGGGCTGCGCAAGCGCTACTACCGGGCCAGCGGTGCGGACGCCTATACGATGAGGCGCGACCCACCATGATCATCCTGGCCATCGAGAGCTCCTGCGACGAAACCGGTGTCGGCATCGCCGAACTCACCGGCGACGGTGCGGTGACCCTGCTGGCCGACGAGGTCGCCTCCAGCGTCGACGAACACGTCCGGTTCGGCGGCGTGGTACCCGAGATCGCCTCCCGCGCGCACCTCGAAGCGCTCGGTCCGACCATGCGGCGCGCGCTGGAGACTGCGGGCGTCACCAAACCCGACGTGGTGGCCGCGACCATCGGCCCCGGCCTGGCCGGTGCCCTGCTGGTGGGCGTCGCCGCAGCCAAGGCATACGCCGCGGCCTGGGATGTGCCGTTCTACGGCGTCAACCATCTGGGCGGTCACCTGGCCGCCGACGTCTACGACCACGGACCGCTGCCCGAGAGCGTGGGTCTGCTGGTGTCGGGCGGGCACACCCACCTGCTGCACGTCCGGTCACTGGGCCAGCCGATCGTCGAACTCGGCAGCACCGTCGACGACGCGGCAGGCGAGGCCTACGACAAGGTGGCCCGGTTACTGGGCCTCGGCTACCCGGGCGGGCGGGTACTCGACGACCTCGCCCGTGCGGGCGACCGCGACGCGATCGTCTTCCCCCGCGGTATGACCGGACCGCGCGACGACCCCTATTCGTTCAGCTTCTCCGGCCTCAAGACCGCCGTGGCCCGCTACGTGGAGAGCCACCCGGAGGCGTCACAGGCCGATGTGGCCGCCGGCTTCCAGGAGGCCGTCGCCGACGTGCTCACCCGCAAGGCGTTGCGCGCCTGCGAGCGGACGGGCGTCTCGACACTGCTCATCGCCGGCGGTGTCGCCGCGAACTCCCGGTTGCGTGAACTGGCCGGGCAGCGGTGCGCGGAAGCGGGTGTGGCACTGCGCATCCCGCGGCCGCGGCTGTGCACCGACAACGGCGCGATGATCGCGTCGTTCGCCGCACATCTGATCGCCGCGGGCGCCGAGCCGTCTCCGCTCGACGCGGCCAGCGACCCCGGCCTGCCGGTGGTGCACAGCCAGGTCGCGTGAAATGGCACCGACCCACCCTTGAGCGCTAGCACTCGCGTGTATAGAGTGCTAGGTGGCAGGCGGCCAAACCCCGCGTCGGCACCCGCGACGACGGCGCAACAGGGCCCGGACGCATGCCGAACACCTGGTAACGCACCGAAAATTCAGGTCCTGGGATGATCCCGGACCTACACCGAACTAAGTGGAGGGCTCCATCGTGGCGAGCGTGAACATCAAGCCACTCGAGGACAAGATCCTCGTCCAGGCCAACGAGGCCGAGACCACGACCGCATCCGGTCTGGTCATCCCGGACACCGCCAAGGAGAAGCCGCAGGAGGGCACTGTTGTCGCCGTCGGCCCCGGCCGCTGGGACGACGAGGGTGAGAAGCGGATTCCGCTGGACGTCTCCGAGGGTGACACCGTCATCTACAGCAAGTACGGCGGCACCGAGATCAAGTACAACGGCGAGGAGTACCTGATCCTGTCGGCACGCGACGTGCTGGCAGTCGTCAACAAGTAACCACCCGTGCCCGCCCCGGTGATCCTTCGCGTATCCACGCGGAAGGTCCCGGGGCGGCGTGCATTCATGAACCTCTAGTAGGAAGCGCAATCCATGAGCAAGCAGATTGAGTTCAACGAAACTGCGCGCCGCGCGATGGAAGTCGGTGTCGACAAGCTTGCCGATGCGGTCAAGGTGACGCTGGGCCCACGTGGCCGCAACGTCGTACTGGCCAAGTCGTGGGGCGGCCCCACCGTGACCAACGACGGCGTGACCATCGCCCGCGAGATCGACCTCGAGGATCCGTTCGAGAACCTGGGCGCCCAGCTGGTGAAGTCGGTCGCCACCAAGACCAACGACGTCGCCGGTGACGGCACCACCACCGCAACCGTGCTGGCACAGGCGATCGTCAAGGCCGGGCTGCGCAACGTGGCCGCGGGCGCCAACCCGATCGCCCTCGGCGCCGGTATCAGCAAGGCCGCCGACGCGGTGTCCGAGGCCCTGCTGGCCGCGGCCACCCCGGTCGCCGACAAGAAGGCGATCGCCCAGGTGGCGACCGTCTCCTCACGCGACGAGGTGATCGGCGACCTGGTCGGCGAGGCGATGACCAAGGTCGGCGCCGACGGCGTCGTCACCGTCGAGGAGTCCTCGACGCTGAACACCGAGCTCGAGATCACCGAGGGCGTCGGCTTCGACAAGGGTTACGTCTCGGCGTACTTCGTCACTGACTTCGACAGCCAAGAAGCGGTGTTCGAGGACGCCCTGATCCTGCTGCACCGGGAGAAGATCAGCTCGCTGCCCGATCTGCTGCCGCTGCTGGAGAAGGTGGCCGAGTCGGGTAAGCCGCTGGTCATCATCGCCGAGGACATCGAAGGTGAGGCGCTGTCGACGCTGGTCGTCAACGCCATCCGCAAGACCCTCAAGGCCGTCGCGGTCAAGGCGCCGTTCTTCGGCGACCGCCGCAAGGCGTTCCTCGAGGACCTCGCGATCGTCACCGGCGGTCAGGTCGTCAACCCGGACGTCGGCCTCGCGCTGCGTGAGGTCGGCCTCGAGGTGCTCGGCTCCGCCCGGCGCGTGGTGGTCAGCAAGGACAGCACCGTGATCGTCGACGGCGGCGGCGGCCAGCAGGCCATCGCCGACCGGGCCAAGCAGCTGCGTGCCGAGATCGAGTCGACCGATTCGGACTGGGACCGCGAGAAGCTCGAGGAGCGGCTGGCGAAGTTGGCCGGTGGCGTCGCGGTGATCAAGGTCGGTGCCGCTACCGAGACCGACCTGAAGAAGCGCAAGGAAGCCGTCGAAGACGCGGTGGCCGCGGCCAAGGCGGCGGTCGAGGAGGGCATCGTCACCGGTGGTGGCAGCGCGCTCGTCCAGACCCGGTCGACCCTCGACAGCCTGCGTTCCTCGCTGTCCGGTGACGAGGCACTCGGCGTCGGCGTGTTCAGCGCGGCGCTGTCGGCCCCGCTGTACTGGATCGCCACCAACGCCGGACTCGACGGTTCGGTCGTGGTGAACAAGGTCAGCGAGCTGCCGGCCGGTCAGGGTTTCAATGCGGCCACGCTGTCCTATGGCGACCTGCTCGCCGAGGGCATCGTCGACCCGGCCAAGGTCACCCGCTCCGCGGTGCTCAACGCCGCCTCGGTGGCGCGGATGATCTTGACCACCGAGACCGCGGTCGTCGACAAGCCGGCCGAGGAGGCCGACGACCACGGGCACGGCCATCACGGCCACGCCCACTAGACAGTCGCCCCGTAACACCCCCGGTCCTGATGGGCCGGGGGTGTTCTCGTCGGTGGGGTCAGGAAGGCATCGGTACGCGGGTCAGCAGATCGTCGAGCGCGACGAAGTCCGAAAGTCCTCATGGCAGGGTGCGGTGCACCTACGGAGGGTCGTGCCACGTTGTGCGCACTCTCACGGACCGGATGGCTGAATCGCGACGCCGACACGAGTAAAATGGTTTTTGCTCATGACCCACCTCGACGCGGGGTGGGCTCGATCTGAGGAAGGGGGCACAGTGGCGGAGCCGTCCCGTGCGCGCGCGGGCCAGCCGGACAAAGCACGTCAGCGCGGATTCTTGAACCGCATCGTCCGGGAAACCGACCCGCCCACCGACGCCCTGCCGCGACTCACCCAGGCTGTGCGCGCCGAACTCGACGAAGCCGAACAGGCACGCGTCGGCGAAGTGCTCGATCTGGCCGGCAACATCGGGGCCATCCTGATGGCGTCGGGGATGCCGGCGACCGCGACGATGGATCAGGTCGCCGCCGTCGCCGCCGCCTACGGGATCAAGCGCATCGAGGTCGACGTCATCAACACGACGATCCACATCGCGGCCTACCGCGGGCCGTCGGCGCCGCCGGCCAGCACGCTGCACATCGTGCAGTCGCGGTCCATCGACTTCAGCCGGCTGGCAGCCGTCGACCGGCTCATCGCTCGTATCCGCGCCGGCCAGATCACCTCCTCGGATGCCCGCGAGGAACTCACTGCGATCATCACCGCACCACACCCCTACAAGCGCTGGATCGCCACCCTCGCCTGGGGCGCACTGGCGTTCGCGACCGCGGGCACACTGGGCGCGAGCTGGCTCGCCTGCGTGGTCAGTGCCCTGAGCGCGATGACGGTGGACCGCGTCAACCGCCGGCTCAACCGGCACGGACTGCCGTTCTTCTTCCAGTACGTGGTCGGCGGCGCCATCGCCACCGCTCCGGCGATCGGGCTGTACTGGCTCAGCCCGAGGCTGGGCCTGCACTTCGAGCCGACCATCGCCATTGCAGCGGGATTGGTCGTGCTGCTCGCGGGCCTGTCCCTGGTCGGTTCGGTGGGCGACGTGATCAGCGGGGCACCCGTCACCGCCGCGGGCCGCTTCTTCGAACTGGTCATGATGACCGGCGCGACCATCGCGGGGGTTGCCATCGTCCTGCACCTTGCCGGTCGCTTCGGCGCGCCGTTCGTCGCCATCGGCCCGGAGGCACCGCCCGCGCTGGCCGAGTTCCCCGCCCGTATCGCCTTCGGCGCGGCGAGCGCGGCGGCCTACGCACTGGCCTGCTACGCCGAGCGATCCGCGGCGTTGGCGGCGGCGTTCGGCGGGGCAGCGGGCACCATCGCATTTCTGCTGGCGCAGGGAGCCGGCCTGGGTGCGGTGATCGCCTCGTTCGTCGCCGCGGTGCCGATCGGTCTGGTCGGCCGGTTGATGGAGCGCCGCAACCTCGCCCCGCCGCTGGTGGTGTCCATCGCGGGCATCGTCCCGCTGCTGCCCGGTCTGGCGCTGCTACACGGCGTCTACGCGATCCTCAACGACCAGCACGCCGTGGGATTCGCCGCGGTGCTGGGCGCCTTCGCCATCGGCACGGCCCTGGCCGCGGGCGTGACGCTGGGTGAATGGAGTTCGCTGAAGGTGCGGCGACGCCGCCTGCAGATTCGGCGCCGCCGGATCCGGTCCAGCGGATCGGCCCTGACGCCGGGCTCGACTGTCCAGTCGTGGTGAAACTTCGGGTGAAAGCCATCCCGACGGCATACGCTGCGAAGACATGGCCGAGACTCATCTGCAGTGCGCCGTGGCCGGGCTCTGTGCCACCGCGGCCGCGATCGCGTTCGCGGTTCCGGCCGGTGCCGAGCCGCTGAATCCGATCCCCGGCAACGGTTTCTTCCTCGTCGGGCCGGATATCGCGCCGGGTCTCTACAACACCGGCGGGACGGCGTCGACTTTCGGGATATGGATCAACGACGTGCCGACGCAGGACTCGATGTGCGTGTGGTTCACCTACAGCACCCCGGACACGAACAAGGACAACGTGGTCGCGACGAACATGTCCATCGGTCCGATGTTCGCCAACGTCAATGCGTCGGTGAAGGCGTTCGAGACCCGCAACTGTCAACCGTGGACCCGGGTGCCCTGAACCGCTGATCTCAGTCGCGTGTTGAGCGACGGTTGTAGCGGATCTCGATATCACTGGAGCGGACCGAGCCCTGCCCGGTGTCGGCCGAGACCTGTACGACGAGCCTGCGGCCCTGCGAGTCGAAGAACGACAGCGGGGGCTGACCGTCCTGCAGATGGGCGTCCCCCCACTGGATCAGCGACAGGAACACCGGCAGGAGATCCTCGCCGGCTTCAGTGAGCCGGTACTCGTCGCGGATACGGCGACCCGGCTCACGATAGGGCGATCGGCTGACGACGCCCGCCGCCTCCAGTTGTTTCAGCGCCCGGGACACCGCTGGCGCCGACGTGCCGATCCTGTTCACGAAATCCTCGAACCGTGTTGTGCCGTAGAAGAACTCGCGAATGACCAGGAAGACCGTCTTGGTGCTCAACAGTTCGAGAGCTTTCGCGGCCGAGCAGCCGTCGCCGATCGTCCAGGTATCGCGGTCGCGCAGACGCCGTTCGAAAGTCATCGTCACGATGCTCAGTGTAACTAACGCTTGCATTACTCAGGTACCCGTGATTACATCTGACTAACGAAATCGTTATTCAGGGTGAGGAGATGGAGCGATGGTCGCAGTGAACGGCAAGGTGGCATTGGTCACCGGGGGCCGGAGAGGGCTCGGATCGGCACTCGTCGACGAACTGCTCTCCCGGGGTGCCCGCACGGTGTATTCCACCGGCCGTGAGGCCTATTCGGACACCCGCGACCGCGTGATCGGTCACCGGCTCGAGGTGCGCGATGACGCATCGGTGGCCGCCCTGGCCGACGTCGCCTCCGACGTCGACATCGTGATCAACAACGCGGGCATTCTGCTGCCCGGCTCACTGCTGACCGGCAGCCTCGACGACGTCACCACGACGTTCGACATCAACGTGTTCGGCCCACTGCGGGTGACCCGTGCCTTCGCCCCCGTCCTTGCGGTCAACGGAGGTGGGGCAGTGGTCAATGTGCACTCGGTGTTGTCCTGGCTGGGTGGCAGCGGCGCCTACGGAGCGTCCAAGGCGGCGATCTGGTCGATGACGAACTCGCTTCGTGCGGAATTGAAGCCGCAGGGCACCCAGGTGCTCGGCGTCCATGTGGGATTCATCGACACCGAGATGGTGGCGAGGATCGCTCTGCCGAAGATCTCACCGGCCGAAGTCGCCAGGAAGATCGCCGACGCGCTGGAAGCCGGAGCCTCCGAAGTGCTCGTCGACGACGTCACCGCCGAGGTCAAGAAGCGGTTGTCCGGGCCGGTCGAAGACCTGATCTTCGAGCTGGCCCACTGACGTCCGCAGGAAGGAAGCCGATTCACATGCCGCTGTGGACGATTCACCACACGCCCGGTGTCTTCACCGAGACCGACAAGCAACAACTCGCCTCCCGCATCACCGACTACTACGAGACGGCTGGGCTGCCCCGGTTCTACGTCGTCGCCGTCTTCAACGAAGTCACGCCCCAGAACATGTATGTCGGCGGCGAGCCCACGCGCGTCAGCGTCCGAATCGTCATCGATCACATCGCGCGTCGGAGCGCCGACAGCGAGCATCGTCGGCGCATCGCACGTTTCGTGAAATCGATTGTCGAGCCGTTCGTGACGCCGCACGACGGCATGCACTGGGAGTTCCATATCGACGAGACCAGTGAAGAGCTGTGGATGATCAACGGCCTGGTCCCGCCACCGGGCGGATCGGATGCCGAACGTCAGTGGGCGGCCGCGAACAGCACCCGGCCGGACGGCGCATAGCACCTGTCAAACCTGGACCCGGTGACCTCATTGCCGGGGTTAGATACCACCATGATCAGACTCGCACGCGCGGTGCTGCTCGGCTGCGGGGTCGCAGCCACGGTGGCGCTGCTGACGTCGTGCTCGGGAGAGCCCGAGCGGCCCGCGAATTCGAAGGACGGCACCGCCGAGGTCGCGGGCGCGCCGGTGCCGCAGGATGCGCCGCAACAGCCGCCGGTGGCCCAACGTGACCTGGTCAAGACCGCGGCGATGACGGTCACGGTGGCCGACCCCGCCGACGCTGCGGACAAGGCCGCGGACATCGTCGACACCGCGCAGGGCCGGGTGGACAGCCGCACCGACGACGCGGGATCGGGCACCGGGCGGGCAACCAGCACCGTGACACTGCGGGTGCCTGCCGCAGGTCTCGACGATGCCATGGGCAAGATCAAGGCGCTGGGCACCGTCGAACGCGCCGAGATCACCACCGAGGATGTCACCGCCCAACGCGTCGACCTCGACGCCCGCATCACGGCACTGCGGACCTCGGTGGACCGGCTGCTGGCGATCATGCGCGACGCGCGTGACCCCGATGCGCTGATCGCCGCCGAGGATGCGCTGTCCGAACGGCAGGCCGAGCTCGACAGTCTCCGGGCGCAACGCGAGGCACTGGGCGACCGGATCCAATACAGCACCATCGACGTGACCTTCGTCGCCGACGCGATCGGTGGGCCCGCGCCCAAGGAATATCGGGGCTTTTTCGGATCGGTCGAAAGAGGCTGGGACGTATTGGTCACCGTGGCCGGCAACCTGGTGTTGCTCTTCGGCCTGCTGCTGCCGTGGCTGGCGGTGGTGGCCGGCGCGGGCGGTATCGCTTACGGCGTCGTCCGGATCGTGCGGGCCCGCCGCTCCTGAGAGCGGCGCTACGCAGATACCGTCGACCGGTGAGATTCGACGAGTACCGCACGTATGACGCCACGGGTCTGGCCGAACTCGTTGCTACCGGACAGGTGTCGGCGACGGAACTGCTGACGCTCGCGCAGGAGCGGGCCGCCGCGGTGAACGGGCAAATCAACGCCATCGTGCGAGATGTCCCCGCCTCACCTACCGGGGCGTCGACGGGACCCTTCGCCGGCGTCCCGTTCCTGATCAAGGATCTCGCGCAGGATTACGCCGGCCTGCCGTCGTCGCAAGGGTCGCGTGCGTTGAGGAATCTGCCGGTCGACGAGCATGCGACGGTCGTCCAGCGCTGGATCGACGCGGGCCTGGTGATCTTCGGTAAGACGAACTGCCCGGAATTCGGTGCGAAGGGCATCACCGAACCGGTCGCCTGGGGTCCCGCGCGCAATCCGTGGGATCTCGAACGGACGCCGGGAGGGTCGTCGGGCGGATCGGCGGCAGCCGTGGCCGCGGGAGTCGTCCCCTGCGCGGGAGCCAACGACGGTGGCGGATCCATTCGGATCCCGGCGGCGTGCTGCGGCCTCGTCGGACTCAAGCCCGGCCGCGGGCTCACGCCCATGGGCCCGGCCTCCGGGGAATCCATGCACGGCGCTGCGGTGCAGGGGGTGGTGTCGCGGACGGTGCGCGACACCGCGGCGATGCTCGACGTGATCAGCGGTGGTGAGCCGATCAGCGACTACCTGCCGGCGATGCCCGGGTCGTCGTTCGCCTCGTGTGTGGGCCAGGACCCGGGCAGGCTGCGGATCGGGGTTCGGGTGCCGTCGGCAATCAACACGACACCGCATCGCGACGCGTACGCGGCGGTCGAGGCGACCGTTCGCGCGCTGACCGACCTCGGACACCACGTCGAGGAACTGCCGGACGCGCCCTACGATGACGCGGCGCTGGCAAAGGATTTCCTGCTCACCTGGTTCGTCACCATCGCCTGGGAAGTCGCCGACACGAAACGCCGCACCGGAGCGCGCGACGATTCCTTCGAACGCGACACGTTGATCATGGCCGCACTCGGCAGGGCCACCAGCGGTGTCGACTACGTCGACGCCGTCCAACGGCGCCACGACTACGTACGCCGGCTGACGGAGTTCTTCGGCTCCTACGATCTGCTGCTCACACCCACGTTGGCGACCCCACCACCCAAGATCGGCGAATTCGACCTCCCGCCGCTGTTGCAACGCGGTGCCGACACGCTGATCAAGACCCGAACGGCCCGTCTCCTGCGGCACACCTCGATCGTCGAGGACATGGTGGATCAGAATCTCGGCTGGGTGCCCTACACCCAGCTGGCGAATCTGACGGGACGTCCGGCCATATCGCTGCCCCTGCACTGGACCGCTGACGGACTTCCCCTGGGCGTCCAGTTCGTCGCGCCGCTGGCCGGCGAGTCGCTGCTGATCCGGCTGGCTGCCCAACTGGAGTCGGCGGTGCCGTGGGCCCACCGGGTGGCGCCGATCTAGCGCCTCACGACCAGTGGTGTAGTCTCGGCCGCGTGAACATCGGTGTGCGCGTCGCCTATTGGCGCTTTATCGAGGCTCCGGGCGGAGTCGATCGAGCGCAGCGCTAAACACGCACCCCCCGGAGCCCAGGCAGTGACCACACGGTCGCTGCCTTTCGTCATTCAAGGGCACCGGACATCCGCTCAGTGCCCGACACGGAAAGGCACTGAAGAAGATGAACCAGGCGCAGACAGCCACCCCGCCTGCCACCTCCGACCGCAGGATCCGCGGTTTCAGCGAGGTCCCCAGCCCGCACGCCGTGCTCACCGAGTTTCCGCTGGGAGCCCGGCGCGCCGAGCGGGTGGCGCGCGACCGCACCAGGATCGCCGACATCCTCGCCGGCCGCGACGACCGGTTGCTCGTCGTGGTCGGGCCGTGTTCGGTGCACGATCCCGTCGCCGCCGTCGACTACGCCAGCCGCCTCGCCGAAGCGGCCGACCGGCTGCGCGATCGGCTCGAGATCGTCATGCGCGTCTACTTCGAGAAGCCGCGCACGACGATCGGCTGGAAAGGCCTGATCAACGACCCAGGTATGGACGGCAGCTTCGACGTGTCACGCGGTCTGCGCGTCGCGCGCCGACTGCTGCTCGACATCATCGACATCGGTCTGCCGGTCGGCTGCGAGTTCCTCGAACCGCTCAGCCCGCAATACATCGCCGACGCCGTGGCGTGGGGCGCGATCGGTGCCCGCACCACCGAGTCGCAGGTGCATCGCCAGCTCGCATCGGGTCTGTCGATGCCCGTCGGCTTCAAGAACGGCACCGACGGCAACATCCAGGTCGCCATCGACGGCGTGAAGGCGGCCGCGTCCCAGCACGTCTTCTTCGGCATGGACGACCTCGGTCGCGGCGCCCTGGTGAGCACCGCGGGTAACGACGACTGCCACGTCATCCTGCGCGGCGGCACGAACGGGCCCAACTACGGCGCGGACATGGTGTCCGACACGGCCGCCAAACTGAATGCGGCGGGGCTGCCCGGCCGGGTCGTGATCGACTGCAGTCACGCGAACTCGGGCAAGGACCACCTACGCCAGGCGCGGGTGGCCGCTGAGGTGGCGCAGCTGGTCCGCGACGGGCTCCCGGTGAGCGGCGTGATGCTGGAGAGCTTCCTGATCGCCGGCGCCCAGTCGGCGGAGGCTCGGCCACTGACCTACGGACAGTCGGTCACCGACAAATGCATGGACTGGCCGATGACGGAATCGGTGTTGCGGGAGCTCGCCGGCCGCGGCCGCTGAATCGCCTGCGGCGCATCCCTGGGGTCGGAGCGAACAGGAGCGTCTGGTCGCCGACGGGCGTGTCGTGGACGCATCGCGCCGCGGGTGATCTTGCCCGTCGCGCCCCGGGACCCGGGCCTCGTCGACAGGACCAGGGGGGCCTTCGACGTCCTCAGCCGCACCATCCAGCTGGTCCCCTCCCGGTCCGGCCCGCTGGGGGAGGAGCTTGCCGGCAACACTTCTGCCGCCGGGGCGGAGATGTCCGTCTCCGTCGCCGACCTTGGACCAGTGGTTGGCTGCGGGCACGCGATAACGGTCCGAACCGAGCACGACATGCAGAAGGCCCCGCTCCGGGCGTTTGCTGGAGCGGGGCCTTCCGTGCGAGTCGAATCAGGCGCTGCGGCGGATTCCGCGTTTGAGCAACAATTCGCGCTCGGCTTCGGACAATCCGCCCCAGATGCCGTAGGGCTCGCCCACGGCAAGCGCATGTGAGCGGCACTGGGCGATGACGGGGCAGCGACGGCACATTTCCTTGGCGCGCATCTCCCGTTGCGCACGCGCTCTGCCACGCTCCCCGTCGGGATGGAAGAACATCGCCGAGTCGACGCCCCGGCAAAGACCCGACATCTGCCAATCCCAGATGTCGGCGTTCGGGCCAGGCAACTGCTGCGGCTGTGGCATGGGAAAACCCCTATCTACGCGCCGATTTCGGCCACGCGGTAGAGCATGTGTGCGTAATAGCGTTCCGAGCTGTAGTCGCCGGTGACCACTCGTGCACACAACGTAGAAGGGCGAAAGAATTTCCGTCAATAGGCCGATCATGTGCTCAATCACATAACAGCAGCTCCAGAATTTACGTCACGTTCATTCCTGTGACTTGCCGTTGGCGCGAAACGTGGTATGCGATGGCGCTCAGGTGACGTTTGCGCAGTTGACGTGAACGCATCACAGATGAGCACCGTCGCGGGCGTAACGCGGACGTAACGTCCGGAGCACCAACTGTTAACCATGCCCGCCGGAGAAATTGACGATGGGGTTTGCCACACCCGTTGTCAGACCGTTGGTACGGTCGCGGTGTCATGACGACGACACCAGCGCGCGGCCCGGGCGTGCTCGCGGACGCGGCATTCGGTGCCACACCGCAGCGCTGGCCCCTCCCGGCAGCGACGACCCCATCGGAGCGGTGGCTGCGGGCGGTCGCCGCAGGCGGGCAGGGCCGCTATGCGGTGGCCACAGCCGATCTGGATGCTCTGCACCGATGCGCCGATCCGTCGCTGACATCGCTCGCGCTGAGCACCCGCGCCTCGTTCCTACGGCAGCTCGGCGGACACCGTGCCGCGGCCCGCTGGGACGGACAGGCGGTCGCGGTGAGCGGTGCCGGTGCGGCCGCGCGCGCCGACGCGCTCATCGGGCTCGCGGCCGACGCGCTCGGCGTCGGCAGATTCGCCGCGTCCCGCCGCTTCCTCGACCGGGCCGCCGACGCCGTCGAGGACGCGTCCGATGCGCGGCTGCCGGTCCGGTGGGGGTGGGTGCAGGCTGAACTCGCGATGGCCCGCGGCGACGGTCCCGAGGCGGTCCGGCAGGCCGAGCTCGCCGTCGCGGCGGCCGCCCGATTCGGCTCCGCCAGGCACCGGGTGAAATCAGACGTGGTGCTCGCGGCCGCCCTGTGCACGGTCGGCGACCTGCCGGGCTGCCGCGCGATCGCCGACGCGGCCATCGGGGCGGCCGACGATTTGGGGCTGGTTCCACTGCGCTGGGCGCTGGCCAGTCTGCTCGCCGGGGTCGGTAGCGAGACCCTGTCGCCGGCGCGCGTCACCGTGATCTTGGAGGCCAGCGCGGCCGAAGTGCGAGAACGTGGCGGCGTGTGGTTCCGTCGCTGAGCCGAAACGGCCGTAGGGATCGTTATTGTTTAGCTCAGCCAGGCTGCCGGGACGAGCCCCGGACGTAACGTTGGAGATACCGCCCACGATGACAATTTCGGGAGAACGTCTCGACACTGTCGTCGCTGAGGCTGTGGCGGGGAACAGAGACGCGCTCCGGGAAGTGCTCGAGATCATTCGTCCGATCGTCGTCCGGTACTGCAGAGCCAGGGTCGGCGCGACGGAGCGAAGTGGTCTGTCAGCAGATGACGTTGCGCAGGAGGTTTGCTTGGCCGCCATCACGGCGCTGCCGCGCTACAAGGACCAGGGACGACCGTTCCTCGCCTTCGTGTATGGCATCGCTGCGCACAAGATCGCCGACGCGCACCGCGCGGCGAGCCGTAACCGCGCGGAACCGACCGACGTGGTTCCCGAACGGTTCTCCACCGAGGCCGGCCCCGAGCAGATGGCCATCGACTCCGAGGCGTCGGCGCGAATGAACAAGCTGCTCGGCATCCTGCCCGAGAAGCAGCGGGAGATCCTGATCCTGCGCGTCGTCGTCGGAATGAGCGCCGAGGAGACCGCCGAGGCGGTGGGCAGCACCGCGGGCGCGGTCCGCGTGGCCCAGCACCGCGCGCTGGCGCGACTCAAGGCCGAGATCGTCTCGACAGGGCACGACCATGCCTGACTTCACGCGCCGCAACTTCGACAACGGGAGCGAACCCTCGCTGCCCGAGATCAACTACACCGAACAGCTCCTCGACGCGCTGGCCGCCGAACGGCCGGTGTATCCCCACGATGCGGGGGAGTCCGAGCTGGCTCACCTGCTCGCCGGCTGGCGCGACGAGGTCCGTCACGCGCCGTTAACGGCGACGGTGACCCCGCGCGACGCAGCCCTCGCACTCGACCGCGGGTTGGCGCCCGCAGCGCCCCCGCGGCGCCGGCTGGGCTTGGCGGTCGCCGGTTCGGTCGCCGCGGCCGTGTTGTGCCTCGGCGGATTCGGGTCGGTGATCTACGGCGCCGGACCGGGTGACGCGCTCTACAACCTGCGCACCATGTTCTTCGGCGAGCAGGAGACCACCCGCGACGACCAGGTCGCCCTCGCGGCGCAGAGCCAGCTGGCCCAGGTGCAGGAGCTGATCGACCAGGGTGACTGGACGGCTGCACAGGACAAGCTCCAGACCATCACCACGACCGTCGCCGCCGTCGGCGACGCCGAGCGCCAGCAGGCTCTCGTCGATCAGTGGCAGGAGCTCTCGGTGAAAGTCGAGACCCGCGACATCAACGCGACCGTCCCGCCGGATGCGCCGCCGGTCGTGCTGCCCGAGGTGCCCTCGGATCTGCCGCTGCCGGTGCTGCTCTCGCCGGACTCGATCACCTCGACCTCGCCGGTGACCAGTTCGCCGGTGACGTCAACGCCGACCTCGCCTGCGACCTCCTCGCCGGATCCGGCGACGTCGTCTGCGCCGACACCCGCGCCGACGTCCCCGCCGACCTCGGCACCGCCGACCCCAGCACCGACGTCCCCGCCCGCGGCCACGAGTCCGGCGTCGTCGACCCCGGCGGCGCCGACGTCAACTGTCCCGCGCAGCACCACGACCGCGGCGCCCACCACGACGCCGGTGCCCACCACGACGCCGGTGCCCACGACGACCCCGGTGCCGACGACGACCCCGGCGCCCACGACGACCCCGGCGCCCACGACGACGCAGGTTCCGACGACGACACCGATTCCGACCACAACGGTGGTCACCACGACAGCTGTGCCGACGACGACGGTGCTCGCACCGCCGGCAAGCGTGGAGAGTCCGGTGCAGGCGCCGGAGACGGAGCCGGAGATCGTGGTCACCACCACGACGGTGGTGGGGCTACCCGGGCTGCCGGGTTGAGGATCTGACGATCAGCGGTAGCCGTCGGACTCCGTGGTCGCCTCGTTGAGCGAAGCATCCGCATAGCCGCGGCAGTAGTCCCAGGTCACATAGGCGTCGGGTTCCGGATCGTAGGCCGGTTCGTGCGGCCGGACGGTCCCGTCGACCAGCAACTGCAGCAGGTTCGCGCGCAGCATGTCCCAGTCGTGATAGTGATCCTGCTGGCATTCGTCGCAGCACACGACGAGGCCGCGGATGCCCTTGTGGGCCAGAAGTGCCTCGTACACGGCGAGGTCGGCGAGATCGGCCTCGACGGCCGTGCGTTCCTGCGGGTCAAGTGGTTGGCCGGGTTCCAGTGCGTCGAGCGCCGCGGAAGGATCGCAGGGGTCGTCGGCGAATGGGTCGGGCGGCAAACCAGGTGGCAGGTGGTCTCGCACGGCTCCCACATTACTCAGCACCGGACTCATCGCGCCAGCGGTTGCGCGCGTGGCGGGCAGCGTGCGGAACGCCGGCCCGTCGGGCTCAGCGATAGAATCGAGTATTCCGCTTCGCGCCTTATGGAGGCTATCGCCCATGTCGCTCGCTGAGAGCAGCGTTCCCCTCGCCGTACCGGTCCCGACCGGCGGCGATGACCCGACCAAGATCGCGATGCTCGGACTCACCTTCGACGACGTGCTGCTGCTGCCCGCCGCATCGGATGTGGTGCCCGCAACCGCCGACACCTCGAGCCAGCTGACCAAGCGCATCCGCCTGCGGGTGCCGTTGGTGAGTTCGGCCATGGACACCGTCACCGAATCCCGGATGGCCATCGCGATGGCCCGCGCCGGCGGCATGGGCGTGCTGCACCGCAACCTGCCCGCCGCCGAACAGGCCGGACAGGTCGAGACGGTCAAGCGGTCCGAGGCGGGAATGGTCACCGATCCGGTCACCTGCTCGCCGGACAACACACTCGCCGAGGTCGACGCGATGTGCGCGCGGTTCCGGATCTCCGGTCTCCCGGTCGTGGACGCGCACGGCGCGCTGGTGGGCATCATCACCAACCGCGATATGCGCTTCGAGGTCGACCAGTCCAAGCCGGTCTCCGAGGTGATGACCAAGGCACCGCTGATCACCGCGCAGGAAGGGGTCTCGGCCGAGGCCGCGCTCGGCCTGCTGCGGCGCCACAAGATCGAGAAGCTGCCGATCGTCGACGGCCACGGCAGGCTGACCGGGCTGATCACGGTCAAGGACTTCGTCAAGACCGAGCAGTTCCCGTTGGCCACCAAGGACAGGGACGGCCGGCTGCTGGTCGGTGCCGCGGTCGGGGTCGGCGAGGACGCATGGGCGCGCGCCATGACGCTGGCCGACGCGGGCGTCGACGTACTCGTCGTGGACACCGCTCACGCACACAACCGGTCGGTGCTGGAGATGGTGCACCGGGTGAAGACCGTGCTGGGTGACCGCGTCGACGTCATCGGCGGCAACGTCGCCACGCGCGCGGGGGCGGCGGCCCTTGTCGAGGCCGGCGCCGACGCGGTGAAGGTGGGGGTCGGGCCGGGATCGATCTGCACCACGCGGGTGGTCGCCGGCGTGGGCGCCCCGCAGATCACCGCGATCCTCGAGGCGGTCGCGGCGTGTGCACCGTCGGGCGTCCCGGTGATCGCCGACGGCGGCCTGCAGTACTCGGGTGACATCGCGAAGGCACTGGCGGCCGGCGCGTCGACGGCCATGCTGGGCTCGCTGCTGGCGGGCACGGCCGAGTCGCCCGGTGACCTGATCTTCGTCAACGGCAAGCAGTTCAAGAGCTATCGCGGCATGGGTTCGCTCGGTGCGATGCAGGGCCGCGGCTCGGTCAAGAGCTTTTCCAAGGACCGCTACTTCCAGGACGACGTGCTGTCGGAGGACAAGCTCGTCCCCGAGGGCATCGAGGGCCGGGTTCCGTTCCGTGGGCCGCTGTCGACGGTGATCCACCAGCTCACCGGCGGGCTGCGCGCGGCGATGGGTTACACCGGGTCGGCCACCATCGAGCATCTCCAACAGGCGCAGTTCGTGCAGATCACCGCGGCGGGTCTCAAGGAGAGTCATCCGCACGACATCACGATGACCGTCGAAGCTCCCAACTACACCACCACCCGCTGAGGCTGACAGATGCGCGACATGGTCGAGATCGGCATGGGCCGCACGGCTCGCCGCACCTATGAACTCAGCGAGATCAATATCGTGCCGGCACGGCGCACCCGATCGTCGCAGGACGTGTCGACCGCGTGGCAGCTGGATGCCTATCGGTTCGAGATCCCGGTGCTCGCGCATCCGACCGACGCGCTGGTGTCGCCGGAGTTCGCGATCGAACTCGGCAGGCTCGGTGGGTTGGGGGTGCTCAACGGCGAGGGTCTGATCGGCCGGCACGCCGATGTCGAGGACAAGATCGCCCAGGTCATCGAGGCGGCGGAGAAGGAGCCGGAGCCGGCGGCCGCGATCCGGCTGCTGCAGCAGCTGCACGCCGCGCCACTGGATCCCGAGCTGCTCGGCGCCGCCGTCGCCCGCATCCGTGAGGCGGGGGTGACCACCGCCGTCCGGATCAGCCCGCAGAACGCGCAGTCGCTGACGCCGGCCCTGGTGCAGGCCGGGGTCGACCTGCTGGTCATCCAGGGCACCATCATCTCCGCTGAGCGGGTGGCGTCGGACGGCGAACCCCTCAACCTGAAGACCTTCATCTCCGAGCTCGACGTGCCGGTGGTCGCCGGCGGCGTGCTCGATCACCGCACCGCTCTGCACCTCATGCGCACCGGCGCCGCCGGCGTCATCGTCGGTTACGGCTCGACCAGCGGCGTCACCACCAGCGATGAGGTGCTCGGGATCAGCGTGCCGATGGCGACCGCAATCGCCGACGCCGCCGCCGCGCGCCGCGAATACCTCGACGAGACCGGGGGGCGTTACGTCCACGTGCTGGCCGACGGCGACATCCACACCTCGGGTGACCTGGCGAAGGCGATCGCCTGCGGCGCCGACGCCGTGGTGCTCGGCACGCCGTTGGCGATCGCGAACGAGGCACAGGGCGGCGGCTGGTTCTGGCCGTCGGCCGCTGCGCACCCGTCACTGCCCCGCGGCGCGCTGCTGCAGGTCGCCCTCGGCGAGCGGCCGGCGCTGGAGCGGGTGCTCGGCGGTCCGTCCGACGACCCGTTCGGCTCGCTGAACCTGGTCGGCGGCCTGCGCCGGTCGATGGCCAAGGCCGGGTACTGCGACCTCAAGGAATTCCAGAAGGTCGGCCTGACCGTCGGGGCCTGAGCTTCGGGCCGCTGCAGCGACGATCGGTATGACGGTTCACGGACCGTGCCAAGCGCTGCCCCTGCCTACTAGGGGCGCAGAACAGGTCGTCGGCTGTCACCACGGGTAGATGGCGCCGTTGTCGCCGAGAAACTGAGCGGTCGGCCCATCATCGTCGATCATCGCCATCTTCACGGCTACCCTCGCTCCATCAGCCGGGTGGCCGGCCCCGGGAGTGGGCAATCCACCGTTGAGTCGGGTCGCTCGGTAACCCGGACAGACGGCATTGACCTTGACGCCTTCGTCGCGCAACTCGTTCGCGTACAGCACAGTCAGTGCGTTGAGCGCCGCTTTCGAGGATTGGTAGGCGGCCTGGTTCAGCTTCGTCAGTTCCACGTCGGGGTCGGCGATCATGCTGATCGAGCCCATGCCGCTCGACACATTCACGATTCGCGGGGCGGGGGATCTGCGCAACAGCGGCAGGAAGGCGTTGGTGACCGTGGCAACTCCGAAGACGTTGGTCTCGTATGTCCGTCGGAGGTTCTCGGTGGTCATCGCGGAGGCCGGCTCGAGCCCGCTGGTGATTGCGGCGTTGTTGACGAGAACGTCGAGCCGGCCGTTCGCTTCGTCGACCCGTGCAGCTGCCGCGGCGACCGATGCCGCGTCAGTGACATCAAGGTGTATGAACTCGACTTCGAGGTTCTGATCGGTCAGGACGTCGGCGGCTGCGCGACCGCGGCTTGCATCGCGGGCCGCGAGATATACGTGCGCTCCCTGCCGAGCGAGCTGACTGACGATGTGGTTCCCGATGCCCCTGTTCCCACCGGTGACAAGGACGATTTTCGACGTCATGTACATAGGGCCACCATCGCCGAGTCGCCGAGTGAGAGCCAGACACACGTTGTGTCAGCCAGCGTTCGCGACGTGGCGGCATACTGGATGAGTGGACCAACGGCCGCTGGCGCGTTTCCTGCGGAACCGTCGGGCTAGGCTCCGACCTGCCGACGTCGGTCTGCCCGATGATGGACCGCGTCGGACCGACGGATTGAGGCGCGAGGAAATCGCAGCGCTAGCGCACATCTCGACGTCGTACTACGCCCGCCTGGAGCCAGGCCCGTGCCCCCCGCCCATCAGCAGCGGTGATCGGCAGCCTCAGCAAGGCGTTGAGGTTGACCGACGATGAACGAACGCTGTTGTTCACCCTGTCGGGACGCTCACTTCAGCGGGACGATGGAACGCTGCGAAGCGACGTCACGCCGAGCGTCCTCGACCTCATCGACCGCCTGCCCGAGACTGCCGCCATTGTCCTTGATGCGAAGTTCGACGTGCTGGCGTTGAACGCTTTAGCGAACGCGCTTTTCGAGGCGTTCACAGCACAGGCGAATCACGAGCGCAACCTCGCGCGAGGCTTCTTCCTGGCGGCCGATCCGTCCCGACGCCACTACGGCATCAGCGCAAGCGAGGACTTCGCGGAGTTCGCGGTCAGTCAGCTTCGGGGGGCTGCCGAGCGCTACCCCGGTGACCGCGGGTTGAACGGGCTCATCACCGATCTTCGCTCACGGAGCGTCGAGTTCGAGCGCTTGTGGCATGAAGTCGACCACGTCATACCTCGACACCAGAAGAAGTCGATGAACCATTCGTCGGTGGGGTCGATCGAATTGCACTGCAATGTCCTGTCCATTCCGGACCGAGATCAGTCGGTCGTGCTCTTCACCGCTGACCCTGGCACGCCGTCACACCAGGCACTGACGTTGTTGGCGGCATCGGTCTGAGGACATGACTCCTGCTCGGGCGGAGGTTCCCGACAGTGCGCTGGGAGTCGCCCACACTCGAGCGTCATGGTCAGTGCTGGGGGATCATCCGGCGGCAGGAATCGCCGAACCGAGTGACTCGACACCCGCCGCAGAGGCCAGCCAGTCACTCCGACAGTCGACTTCGGTTCAGGCGGCCGTGCGGAGATCAGATGACACGACCGGTGACCAACCCGAGTTCAGCGCCGCCCATGGCGCCAGCGTCTGATATCCGAATCGGCCGGATGCCCCATCGGGCGCGGCGGCAGATTCACGCGTCGTGGGCCATAGCGATTGCCCTGCTCGGCACGGCGCCGGTTCGGCCGATCTCGGCGATATCGCTCAGCACTTCGGCTGCGGCCAGTTCGTCGCGTGCCGCGAGGCGATCGAAACCGTTGACTGGGGGATACCTGTAGGGGCCGAGCGTAGCGATGGACAGTGCACCGATGACGAGAATGCCCATCAGGACAGGGATGACGGGTTCGTAAGATCCGAACTCGTCGTAGCCCAGCCCGAGAAGGAGCGGGCCCAGAGCGCTACCGAGAAGGAATACGGCTTGAACAAGTCCGAAGATTCTGCCGAAGTTACGGGTGCCGAGATGGCGAGTGATCAGGAGTGCAAGGAGGTCGCCCTCGACACCGAATGCGATGCCTATGGAGGCGACCGCGACTGCCGCGGTGGCGAACGGCGGCTGTAAGAAGAACATGCCGAGGATGGGTGCAAGGATCACGATCGGCCCGATGATGGAGCCATGCACGCGGTCGATGACGAGTCCACCGACGATTCGGCCGACTAGAGAAGCCAGGCCGAAGATGACGAGCAACGAGGCGGCCTGATCGGCGCTCATGCCACGGTCGGTCATCATCGGCACGAGGTGGACCTGGAGGCCGTAGACCACCACGCCAACCATGCTCAGCCCGACGGCGATCCCCCAGAACTGTCGAGTGTGGATCGCCTCGCGAATCGTGAAACCGGGCAGTTCGAGACTGACGTCGCGATCCCCGACACGGACCTCTGTCATCAGCCGCCCGCGGACGTGTTCTTCGGCGCGACCACGGACGAACAACGTGATCATGGTGACCGAGACCGTCGCCGCGATCACACCCATCCAGACGTAGGCAAGCCGCCAGCCGACTCGGTCGATGAGTGCACCGGCAAGGAGGGGACCGAACGCGGCACCGACGCCGATGATGCCCGTCACGATTCCTACGGCAAGGGCGCGGTTGTTGTCGAACCATCCCACGACGACTCGAGTGGCGGGCAGAGCGGTGCCCGCACCAAAGAAACCTACGAAGAAGCATGGGATGAAATAGGCGGATTCAATAGGCGGTACCAGGCCGATCGACGCCAGAGAGGCCGCGAACAGTACGAACGCCGGCACGAGAAGGTAGCGCGCCGCATAGCGATCGACGAGCTGCGCGACGAGAATCAACCCGATCACCATCCCGACAGCCGCGACCGAGAAGGAACCGGTGACCGTTGTGCGCCCGAAGCCGGTTTCCTGCGTGATCGGCGCAACGAACACGCCGACCGTGGCGAGATACATCTGAGGTCCGACGGCAGCGGCTGTACCGGCGCCGACGACCACCCACCACGGACTTCGCGTCTTGGTGGCGGATTTGGTGACAAGACCCATGCGACTGCTCCTTTGACTCCGGGTCGCCAGTGACGTCAGGCGGTCAAGAACGGTGACTTGCAGAGTTGCTCGGAGATGCGCCAGATTCGTGCAGCGTCGTCACAGCTGCGCAGCGGGGCGTACAGCTCGTGCTTTGCGGGCTTACCACCGAGATTGCCGAGACCGCTGGGACCGTAGAGGGCCCCGGGTTCGGCGTGGGGATCGGTCGCGGCCATCAGCGCCGGAAGCTTCGCCGTTTCGACCGTGCCCACGAGGATGCCGCGTGCGGACAGAGCTCGGATCAGACGGTACTGCGGGATGTCCTTGCCCCTGCCGAGTTCTGGGCGGGCGGCGAGGAGATTGGTGGGCGCCACGCCCGGGTGGGACAGATTGCTCGTGATTCCCCAGCCACCGGCCTTGCTGCGTCGCGCCAGCTCCAAACCGAACAGGCCGAGTGCGATCTTCGACTGGCTGTAAGCGCGCATGCCGTCGTAGTTTCGCTCCCAATTGAGGTCGCTCCAATTGATTGCGCCTCGGCGGGCCGCGACACTGATCTGCGAAGTCACCCGGGCCCGTCCATTGCGCAGTAGCGGCAGAAGATGGGCAACCAAGGCGAAGTGCCCAAGGTAGTTGGTGGCGAACTGAACTTCGAATCCATCCGGTGTCGTCTGGCGGCGCGGTGGCATCATGACGCCCGCATTGTTGAGCAGCAGATGAATCGGCCGACCTTCCTCACGCAAGGCGTCACCCAGGGCCGAGACCGATTCGAGGGAAGATAGATCGAGCGTGCGCAACGACACGTTCGCGCCCGGGGAGACCCGCGTGATCTCGGCGATTGCCGCCTCTCCCTTGCGTGTGTTGCGAACGGGCATGATCACCTCCGCTCCGGCGGCCGCGAGTCGCGCGGCCATTCCGAGGCCCATACCGTCGCTGGCTCCGGTGATGACGACGCGTTTGCCGGACAAGGTGGGAATGCTGATGTCGATCGGCGTGCGTGGCATGGGTTGCGCTCCTTGTGTTCTCGTGAAGTTCGATCCCCTGATGAGGCCGGGCCTCGTGGTTGTGACTCTCATAGTTGGGGGCCGGCACAGGGCTATCCAGGGCCTCCCGATCACAGGCTGACCAGACCACCGCTGGAGTCGTAGAGGGGGATCGGCAGACCGTGCCTACTTCGGCGCACACCCGGTAGAAACGACGCAGTGCTTCGAACCGAGAGGAAGCAGCGTGATCGATCGAACCGGGCTAGCCGGATTCCTCCGCAACAGGCGGGAGGCGTTACAGCCCGAAGATGTCGGCCTGCCACGCGGGCAGCGGCGACGTGCCCGCGGACTGCGGCGTGAGGAGGTTGCTTCGCTGTGCAATATGTCCAGTGATTACTACTCCCGGCTGGAGCGCGAGCGTGGTCCGCAACCGTCACAGCAGATGCTGGCGTCGATCGCTCAGGGATTGCATCTGTCGGTCGACGAACGCGATCACCTGTTCCGACTCGCGGGACACAACCCTCCACCACGGGGAACATCCAGCGAACACATCAATCCCGGCCTACTGCGCATCCTTGATCGGCTTGAAGACACTCCCGCGGAGATCGTCACAGAGCTCGGCGAGACGCTGCGACAGACCGCGTTGGGAGTCGCACTCACCGGCGACAACACCCGATACACCGGGCCCTCCCGCAGCAGCGGATACCGATGGTTCACCGATCCGGGCGCGCGGACGATCTACGCACCGGAAGAGCACGCGTTCATGACTCGGATGTACGCTGCGGGACTGCGCGAGTTCGTGACGCTCCGCGGTCCGGGCTCGCGAGCCGCTTACCTTGCCGACTTGCTGCTCAAGAGCAACGAAGAGTTTCGACGTGCGTGGGAACAGCACGAGATCGGTGTACGTCCGCACGACGTCAAACGCTTCGTTCACCCGCAGGTCGGCGCGTTGGAGCTGAACTGCCAGCGGCTCATCGACCCCGCCCAGGCGCACTCACTGCTTGTGTACACAGCAACTCCCGGAAGCGAAAGCTACGAAAAGCTGCAACTGTTGAAAGTCATCGGCGCGCAGAGAGTGGGGTTCATGGCGTCTGGTCCTGAACCGGCTGGCGGTTCGATGGATGGCGACGCTGTGCACTAGCGGCGTCGACGGTCGGAGAAGCCATAGTCGATCGCAGCGAGTCTTTACAAGTTAGGTCTACCTGTCTAGATAGTTACCGGCTGGTAACCCATACTGGTGTGATGCAGCCTGACTACGACGTCCTCATCATCGGCTCGGGATTCGGTGGCAGCGTCAGCGCTCTGCGGCTGACCGAGAAGGGCTACCGCGTCGGCGTACTGGAGGCCGGTCGGCGCTTCGCCGACAAGGAATTCGCCAAGACGTCGTGGCGGCTCCGCGAATTCCTGTGGGCGCCGCAACTCGGCTGCTACGGCATCCAGCGCATCCACCTGCTGCGCAACGTGATGATCCTGGCCGGCGCCGGTGTGGGCGGCGGATCCCTCAACTACGCGAACACGCTCTACGTGCCCCGCGAGCCGTTCTTCCAGGACCCGCAGTGGAAGCACATCACCGACTGGAACGACGAGCTGCTGCCGCATTACGCCCAGGCACAGCGGATGCTCGGCGTGGTCACGAACCCGACGTTCACCGACGCCGACCGCATCATGAAGGAGGTCGCCGAGGACATGGGCGTCGGCGACACCTTCGTCCCGACCCCCGTCGGCGTGTTCTTCGGCCCGGATGGCGAGAAGGCACCCGGCAAGACGTTCGCGGATCCCTACTTCGGCGGCGCGGGCCCCGAGCGCACCGGATGCATCGAATGCGGCGCCTGCATGACCGGCTGCCGCTACGGCGCCAAGAACACCCTGGTGAAGAACTACCTCGGGCTCGCCGAATCCGCTGGCGCACAGGTGCATCCGCTCACGACGGTGACCAGCTTCGAGCAGCGGTCCGACGGCGTCTGGGAGGTGCAGACCGTACGCACCGGCGGCAAGCTACGCCGCAAACCCCGCACGTTCACCGCCAACCACGTCATCCTGGCCGCGGGCACCTACGGCACCCAGAAGCTGCTGTTCAAGATGCGCGACACCGGCCGGCTGCCCAAGCTGTCGGATCGGCTCGGCCTGCTCACCCGCACCAACTCCGAATCGATCGTCGGCGCGGGCCGGTTCGAGGTCCGCGACGATCTCGACCTGACCCACGGCGTGGCCATCACATCGTCGATCCACCCCACCGACGACACCCACGTCGAACCTGTCCGTTACGGCAAGGGCTCGAACGCGATGGGTCTGTTGCAGACGCTGATGACCGACGGCGACGGGCCCGAGGGCACCGACGTGCCGCGCTGGAAGCAGCTCGTCCAGAACGCCGGGGCGGACCCACGCGGCACCCTGCGCCTGCTCAACCCGCGGCGCTGGAGCGAGCGCACCATGATCGCCCTGGTCATGCAGAACCTCGACAACTCGATCACCACGTTCACCCGTAAGACCAAATTCGGTTTCCGCCGGCTGGACAGCAAACAGGGGCACGGCAAGCCGAATCCCAGCTGGATCCCGGCGGGCAACGACGTGACGCGCCGGATCGCCGAGAAGATCGACGGCGTCGCCGGCGGCACCTGGGGTGAGCTGTTCAACATTCCGCTGACGGCTCACTTCCTGGGCGGTGCGGTCATCGGCGACAGCGACGAGCACGGCGTCATCGACCCGTACCACCGGGTGTACAACTACCCGTCGCTGTATGTGGTGGACGGCGCGGCCATCTCGGCGAACCTCGGCGTCAACCCGTCGCTGACCATCACCGCCCAGGCGGAGCGGGCGGCGGCGCTGTGGCCCAACAAGGGCCAGAACGACCTGCGGCCCGCGCAGGGCGAGGGCTACCGCCGGATCGATCCCATCGAGCCCGCCAATCCGGTGGTGCCCGCCGGTGCGCCCGCCGCTCTGGACTGGAACACCAGCCGTGAGGCCGTCAACCGCCGTGACCCCACCACCGCCGAAGCCCGCGGCGCCTGACGTCAGTCCGGGTTGCGGAGCCTGCGCCGGATCGGTTCGCAGCCCGGCGGCTGCTGTGGGGTCGGCAGCAGCGGTTCACGCCGGGTGATCGGCACGGTGGTCGGCTGATCGGTGGTCAGTCGTAATTCGTCTCCGGCGTGGCGGATGCTGACCTCACCGTGTGGGCCGTCGCGCAGCAGATAGGTGACCTCGTCGTGGGTCACGTCGACGGTCAGCCGGAAGTTACGCCAGCGCAAGCGGAATCGGAGCCGACTGATCCCGTGGGGCAGGTGCGGGTTCAGCGAGAGGAATCCCTCGTCGTCGCGTAATCCGCCGAACCCGGCCACCAGGGCCGTCCACCCGCCGGCCAGCGACGCCATGTGCAACCCGTTGCGGGTGTTGCGGTGCAGATTGCGCAGGTCGATCAGCGCCGCCTCATAGGTGTAGTCGTGTGCCAACTCGAGGTGCCCGACGTCCGCGCACATCACCGCCTGCGTGCAGGCCGACAGCGACGAATCACGCGTGGTGCGGCGCTCGTAGTAGTCGACGTTGCGGGCTTTCTGCTCGTCGGTGAAGGCGTGGCTCTGCCACTGCATCGCCAGCACCAGGTCGGCCTGTTTGACCACCTGCGCCGGATACAGCCGGACATAGGGCTCGTTGAGCAGCAGCGGATACTGCGCGTTGGCGTCGAAATCCCACTCCCGCAGTGTGGTGAACCCGTCGTGCTGCTGATGCACGCCGAGTTCCTCGTCGAATGGGATGTGGGCAGCGTCGGCGGCGTCCCGCCATGCCGCCGTCTCCTCATTGGAGACGCCGAGGTCCAGGGCGGCGTCCGGCCGGCGGCAACACGCCTGAGCCGCGGCGCGCAGATTGCCTGCGGCCATCAGGTTGGTGAACACGTTGTCGCGCACCACCGCGGTGTACTCGTCGGGTCCGGTGACGCCGTCCAGATGCCAGACGCCGTGCCGATCGTGGTGCCCGAGCGACATCCACAGCCGCGCGGTCTCCACCAGAACGTTGAGGCCGCACTCCTTCTCCAGCGAATCGTCGCCGGTGACAAGGCGGTAGCGCTCGAAGGCCATGGCGATGTCGGCGTTGACATGCCACGCCGCAGTGCCCGCGGGCCAGTACGCCGAGCACTCCTCACCCCGGATGGTGCGCCACGGGAAGGCCGCGCCCTTCAGGTCGAGCGTCGCCGCGCGCTCCTTGGCCAGGTCGAGCGTCGACGAACGCCACCGCAGGGCGTCGGCCGCCGCGGACGGCATGGTGTAGGTGAGTACCGGCAGCACGAAACCCTCGGTGTCCCAGAACGCGTGGCCGTCATAGCCGTCACCGGTCAGTCCCTTGCCGGGGATCGCGCGTCGTTCCGCGCGGGCACTGGCCTGCAACACATGGAAGAGGCCGAAGCGCACCGCCTGCTGGATGTCCGCGTCGCCGTGCACCTCGACGTCCGCGCAATCCCAGAAGTCGTCCAGGAACGCACGTTGCGCGTCGACCAGCCCTTGCCACCCGGTGTAGCGGGCGCCGGCAATGGCGGCCGAAACCTGGTCCCGCAGAGCCGGTCTGGAGCGCAGGCTGGACCAGCCGTAGGCGAGGTACTTGGTGATCCGCAGCTGCTGGCCGGGCCGCAGACCGCAGATCACGGTGGTGCGGGCCAGGTCGTCGTGGGCGTCGGTGGTGGTCTGGACCCGGCCCGGGACGTCGATGTCGTGATCCATCGCCGCGGCCATCATCAGCTGGCTGCCTTTGGTCTGGTGCACCAGCAGAGCGTGGTAGTCGCCGTGTTCGTGGTGGACGGCCTCCAGCGGCTCCTTGAGCGCGGCGGACACCCGGGGATCGTCGGAGGCCTCAGGCTGGTCCTCGTTGGTGACGAGTTCGGATTGCACTGTGACGCGGACGAATTCGTCGACGGCCTCGACGACGTACTCGATCGCGGCGACGCTGCGGTGCACCAGGGACACCAACCGCGTCGAGTGCACCTTGACCTCTTTGCCCGCCGGTGATCGCCAGTGCACATCGCGGGTCAGGGTGCCCGCACGCAGATCGAGCACGCGTTCGTGGTCGATGAGTTCGCCGTAGCGCACGTCGAACGGTTCATCGTCCACCAGCAGCCGGAAGATCTTGCCGTTGGTGACGTTGACCAGTGTCTGGCCGGCCTCCGGGTAGCCGAATCCGGCTTCCGCGTAGGGCAGGGGCCGGACTTCGAAGAAGGAATTCAGGTAGGTGCCGGGGAGTCCGTGCGGTTCGCCCTCATCGAGGTTGCCACGCAGGCCGAGGTGACCGTTGGACAGCGCGAACAACGATTCGGCCTCGTCGAGAAGGTCGAATTCGAGCCTGGTCTCCCGAATGCGCCACGGTTCGACCGGGAAGATGTCCTGGCCGATCACGAGGCGGCCGACTCGAGCAGGTCGCCGAGGTCGGTGACGACGACATCGGCACCGTTGTCTCGCAGGCCGTCGGCCTGCCCGACGCGGTCGACGCCCACGACATAACCGAACTGCCCGGCCCGTCCTGCCGCCACCCCGGCCAGCGCGTCCTCGAACACGACCGCGTGCGCCGGGTCCACCCCGAGCAGCTCCGCCGCGCGCAGGAACGAATCGGGGGCGGGCTTGCCTGGGATGTTCTCCTCGCGCATGGTGACGCCGTCGACGCGGTGTTCGACGTAGCGGGCCAATCCCGTCACGTCGAGCACCTCACGGGTGTTGGCGCTCGACGACACCACCGCCACCCGCAGCCCCGCCGCGCTGACCGCCTGCAGATACCTACGTGACCCCTCGAACACCTCGACCCCGTCTCTGCGCACCGTCTGGTGGAACATCTCGTTCTTGCGGTTGCCCAACCCGTGCACCGTCTCGGCGTCGACGGGATCGTCGGGATCACCCTCGGGAAGTTCGATGTGGCGACTGGCGAGGAAGGACCGGACGCCGTCCTCGCGGCGCTTTCCGTCGACGTACCGCTGGTAATCGGCGCCCGCGTCGAACGGCACGAACTCGTCGCCGTTGCGTTGTGCGCGGGCGCGCAGGAAGTCATCGAACATCGACTTCCATGCGCGGGTGTGAACGCTGGCGGTGTCGGTCAGCACCCCGTCCAGGTCGAACAGGCACGCGGTGATCTGCTCGGGCAGGCCCAGCACAGCAGTCCTCGTTCCGGGTTGTCGGACATGATCGCTCTCCTCAACACAGTGCCCGATTTCGGTCGGCGGCATACTTGCGCCGTGGAATCGGTGCGATGGGACGCCCTCGTCGAGGTGGCGTTGGTGCGGAACGGGTCGGACATCGACGACGTCTTCGTCGTCCTGCAGCAGCGGGACGGGCCCGACATCGTCCTGGATCTCGACGAGGTGCAGGCCGTGCTGCCGGGTATGGGCCGCCTTCCGGGTTTCGACGCGGAGGCGTTCAATCGGGCGCTGGCGTTCCGTGGCGAGGACGGCGTGCAGGTGCTGTGGCGGCGATGACCCCAGCTGCCCGCGTCCCCCACCCCACTAGACTGATGCGGTGAATTCTCCCGCCAACACCTCGGGGCCGCGGCCCGTCCTGGTGGTCGACTTCGGTGCGCAATATGCGCAGCTCATCGCACGCAGGGTGCGGGAGGCCCGGGTGTTCTCCGAGGTCGTTCCGCACACCACGTCCGTCGAGGAGATCAAGGCCAAGGATCCGCAGGCGATCGTGCTCTCCGGCGGGCCTGCCAGTGTGTATACCGACGGCGCCCCGCGACTCGACCCCGCACTGTTCGATCTGGACGTCCCCGTGTTCGGCATCTGCTACGGCTTCCAGGCGATGGCACAGGCGCTCGGCGGCACCGTCGCCCACACCGGCACCAGCGAATACGGCCGTACCGAACTGAAAGTGACCGGCGGAGATCTGCATTCGGAGCTGCCGGGTTCCCAGCCGGTGTGGATGAGTCACGGTGACGCCGTCACCGAGGCCCCCGAGGGCTTCGACGTGGTGGCGAGCAGCAGCGGCGCCCCGGTGGCCGCGTTCGAGAACCGGGCCCGCCGGCTGGCCGGCGTCCAGTACCACCCCGAGGTGCTGCACTCGCCGCACGGCCAGCAGGTGCTCAGCCGCTTCCTGCACGACTTCGCCGGCATCGGGGCCAAATGGACGCCCGCCAACATCGCCGACGCCCTGGTCGAACAGGTCCGCGGTCAGATCGGTGACGGCCGGGCGATCTGCGGGCTGTCCGGCGGCGTGGACTCCGCCGTCGCCGCCGCACTGGTGCAGCGCGCCATCGGCGATCGACTCACCTGCGTCTTCGTCGACCACGGTCTGTTGCGGGCGGGGGAGCGCGCCCAGGTCCAGCGTGACTTCGTCGCCGCCACCGGCGCCAAGCTGGTCACCGTCGACGCGGCCGGGCGTTTCCTCGAGGCGCTGTCCGGGGTGCGCAACCCGGAAGGCAAGCGCAAGATCATCGGCCGCGAGTTCATCCGCGCATTCGACGGCGCCGTGGTCGACATCGTCGGGGACAGCGGAGCGCCGGTCGAGTTCCTGGTGCAGGGCACGCTGTATCCCGACGTCGTGGAGTCCGGCGGTGGATCGGGCACCGCGAACATCAAGAGCCACCACAACGTCGGTGGCCTGCCCGCCGATCTGAAGTTCCGGCTCGTCGAACCGCTGCGGCTGCTGTTCAAAGACGAGGTTCGCGCCGTCGGCCGTGAACTCGGACTGCCCGAGGACATCGTTGCGCGCCAACCCTTTCCGGGGCCCGGACTCGGTATCCGCATCGTGGGTGAGGTGACCGCCGAGCGGCTGGAGACGTTGCGCCGCGCCGACGCGATTGCCCGTGAGGAGCTCACCGCCGCCGGTCAGGACGCCCAGATCTGGCAGTGCCCGGTGGTGCTGCTGGCCGACGTCCGTTCGGTCGGTGTGCAGGGCGATGGTCGCACCTATGGGCACCCGATCGTGTTGCGGCCGGTGTCCAGCGAGGACGCCATGACCGCGGACTGGACACGGGTGCCTTACGAGGTGCTCGAGCGGATCTCGACGCGGATCACCAACGAGGTCCCCGAGGTCAACCGCGTGGTGCTCGACGTGACGAGCAAGCCGCCGGGCACCATCGAGTGGGAGTGATCACGCCTCGTCGGAGTCGGCCGCCTTCTCGATGAATTCGGCGAGGATCCGGCTGACCAGTCCTTCGATCGTCGTCTCGATCGACGTCGCCAGTGTCGCCGTCACCGACGCGACGGCCTGGGTGCGGAAGCGGACGAGCATGGTGATGAGCTCGGCGACCTGGGTGTCGTCCGGAAGCGACGTGCCGGGCTTGATGACGTCCTGGACATGCTCGGCACCCGCCTGGACCAGGATCTCGCTGATCTGATCGACGAGCGGTAGCACGGCCACGTGGATGTCGATCAGTTTGTCGGCGGTGACGCCGTACTCACGGATCTCGCGGAACGCCTCGAGCAGCTTCGGGCGCATCACCGTGGCGGTGTCGCCCTCGCTCTCGACCCGGATCAGATTCAGCTCCACCATGCGGTCGAAGGCGGCGGGATCATCGATCAGCCGCTGCACGTCGGCCAGCGGCACGGATTCGGGTTTCTCGGCGGCCCACGTCCCGGCGATGGCGCTCTCCAGCCCCAGCACGTCGCCGAGGTCCTTGCCCTGTTCCCAGGCCGAGAGCATCTCGTGGACGTGGGAGATGTTGTAGCCGCGGTCGAGCATCGAGGTGATCAGCCGCAGCCGGGTCAGATGGGTGTCGTTGAACAGGGCGATGCGTCCCACCCGGAGCGGTGGGTGCAGCAGGCCGCGGTCGCGGTAGACCCGGATGTTGCGTGTCGTCGTCCCGGCCAGGCGCGCCAGGTCGTCGATGCGGTACTCGCCCGAGCTGGAGTCGGCATGCTGGCGGACCGCGGCGTCGAACAGCTGCGACACCGCGTTCTCCACGACGTCGCGGGAACCCCGCCGGACACGCCGGGGCGCCCGCCGCAATCCACGCAGGATCGACGAGACCGCCCCTGCCTGCTCACGCTCGGCGGGCTGTTTGGTCACGCCCGGATGCGAGTGCCGATACCGGTGTGTGAGTCACGGGCGACCGCGTTGTAGTCGCCGAACCGGAAGTCCCGCATCTGTCGAAGATACTGGGTCGCGAACCCGGGGTACATCGACGCGTTGAACCCGTCGGCGGTCAGGTACCAGCTACTGCACCCCGACATCCATGTCGTACGGGTGAGCCGGCGCTGGATGCGCTCGTTGTGGCGGCGTTGGACGTCGGCGCGCACGTCGAGATACCGGAGGTTCTCCCGCAGCACGGTGGTGATGCCGCGGACCGCGTAGTCGAGCTGCCCCTCGACGTAGACCAGCAGCGAATTGTGCCCCGGCCCGGAGTTGGGTCCGGTCATCACGTACAGGTTCGGATATCCATGGACGTTGATGCTCTTGTAGGCCTGAGCGCCCGCCGCCCACTCGTCGGCCAGGACGCGTCCGCCGATACCGGTGACCGGATACGGAGGTCCGGTGAGGTGCACGTCGAAGCCGGTCGCGAACACCACGGCGTCGAGGTGGTGTTCGATCCCGTCGCTGGTGCGGATTCCGACCGGGCTCATCGTGGCGATCGGCCAGTCGATCAGCTTGCAGTTGTCCTGTTGCAGCGCCGGGTAGTAGTCGCTGGAGACCAGCATGCGTTTGCAGCCGGGCCTGAAGTCGGGCGTGAGCTGGCGGCGCAGCCACGGATCCTTGACCTGCCGGTGCAGATGGGCCTTTCCGAGCCGGGCGACGAGCCCCGTCAGCGGCGTGTCCCACACCAGCGCCGTCGCGCTCGCCTCATGTCCCCAGAACAGGATCTGCCGCGCAAGGTGCTGCACCGCAGGCACTTTGGCGAACATCGACTGCGCCGCTGCCGGAGTCGCGATGTCGAGGCGCGGGATCACCCAGCCGGGGGTGCGCTGGAACACCTTCACGAATCCGGCCTGTTTGACCAACTCGGGCACGATCTGCACGGCGCTGGCGCCGGTGCCGATCACCGCCACTCGCTTGCCGGCGAAGTCGTAGTCGTGATCCCAGCGCGCGCTGTGGATCTTGTGGCCCTCGTAGGTGTCGAGGCCCCGGATGTCCGGCCACCCGTGGTCGGGCAGCGGACCGGATGCCAGCACCACCGTCCGGGCACGGAACGTCTTGCGTCCGGTTGTCTTCGCTGTCCAGACGCCGGTGGTCTCGTCGAACGCAAGGCCGTTGATCTCGGTGCCGAAGGTGATGCGCCTGCGCAGGTCGAAGTCGTCGACCAGGGTTTCGATGTGTTCGCAGATCTCCGCTGCCGGCGAGTAGGCGCGTGACCAGGACGGGTTGCGCGCGAACGAGAACGAATACAGCAGCGACGGGATGTCGCACGCCGCACCGGGATAGGTGTTGTCCCGCCAGGTACCGCCGACGCGGTCGGACCGCTCGACGATCACGAAGTCCTCGACCCCGGCGTCGATGAGCTTGATGGCCGCGCCGATACCGGTGAAACCGGCGCCGACGACGAGGGTGTCGTGGACGTGCACCATCTCAGGCCGCCGGCTCGTGGGTGAGTTCTTTGAACCAGGTCGGGATGGGGCTCAGCAGTTTGCGGGGGTAGCGGTCCGACGCCCACACCATCGGATTGGCCAGCCAGTGGTAGGGGTTGTCGGGCTTGACCACCATGCGGGCGTGCAGCTTGAGAATCTGGTAGGTCGGTACGCGCCAAGTATATTCGGCGCGGGCACCCAGTTCCTTGAACCGCATCATCGCCTTGTACAGGCGCTCGGGTTCCAGGCCCATGTCCACGATGTTGTTACGCATGCGGTTGAGCAGCGGCACGTACATGATCATGCCGATGGCCAGGCCGGGGCTGGCGAAGCTGGCGACGAAGTCGATCGCCAGCCTGCGTGCCTTGGCGTGGCCGATCATGTTCAGCACCTCGAAGTCGACGGCGATGTGCCGGGACTCGTCGTTGTTGATCTTCTCGAACACCTGATGACAGACCGGATCGTCGACCTCGTCCAGCAGGAACTTCAGCAGTGCGCCGTCCAGGGCCACCTCGAGCATCGGGATGACGGTGCCGAGCACCGACAGCGACATGTCGTCGGAGTAGCGGTCCAGCCACTGGATCGCCAGCCGGATGTTGACGTTGGGCTCGGGCATCTCACCGTCGTCGAGCATTCCCCACCGCTTCATCAGCGCCAGTTCGGCATTCGCGTGGCGCTGCTCCTCGGCGTGGAAGTACCGGTAGATCTCGGCGAGGGTGGGCGTCGGTGCCTTCTTGGCCAGGGCGGCGAACCCCCGGGCACCGACGTTCTCGATCCAGCACAGATCGGCCATGAAGGCCTTGAGCTTGGGCCGGAATTCATCGGAGATGGTCTCCGCCCCCGGTGCGTCCCAGTCGATGTCGGCAAGGGCCCACTGGCGGTCCTTGATCTTGGCGAGCATGGCGTCCATGTCGATGGCCATCAGACAATGCCTCCTTTGGTGAGTCCCGCCGCGCGGGTGTAGAGCTGCGGTGCGTATCTCTTGAGGTGCCAGCCGAAACGGGCGTCGAGCTGCGGCATGCAGTACAGGCCGCCGCGGTCATGGGTGTCGAGGCACATGCGGGCCACCCGCTCGGGGGAGAAGCCGGTCCACCGCATCAGACGGCCTGCCAGTTGTGTTGCGCTGTCGGTGATCCGGCCTGACTCGACGATGTTGGTCTTGACGAAGGTCGGGCACAGCACGGTGACGGCCACGCCCGACCCGCTCAGCTCGGCGGCCAACGTCTCCGACAGGGAGAGCACGCCCGCCTTGCTGACGTTGTAGGCCGCCATACCGGGTGCGGCCCCGAATGCCGCCGCCGATGCGACGTTGACGATGCCGCCGGCCCCGGCTTCGCGCAGCATCGGTGCGAAGACGTGACAGCCGTGAATGGGTCCCCACAAATTGATGCCGAGCACCCAGTTCCAGTCGTCGAGGCCGACGTCGCCGATGGCCCTGCCGCCCGCGCCGACGCCGGCGTTGTTGATCACCAGCGTCGGGGGACCGCCGAACCAAGCCTGCGCATCGGTGGCCAACTGCATCACGTCGTCGATGTCGGTGACGTCGCAGCGGGTGGCCGTTGCGCTGCCGCCCGCAGCGGTGATCGCTTCGGCGGTGGACCGGGCGGCGGCGTCGTCGATGTCGCTGCAGACGACCCGGCCGCCGCGGCGGGCCAATTCGGAGGCGAACGCGGCGCCGATACCGCTTCCTGCGCCGGTGATCACCGCGGCGGCGTTGCGGGTGCGTTTCGATCCGGATCCGAACATCAGCTCACCGCTCTGTCGATGGAGTCGGCGCGCAGCGCCGCCGAGATGAATGTGACGATCTCGCCCATGGCGGGCACCGCCTCCGGGGTCAGTCGGGGCAGCGCCTGGAAGACGTGGACCTGATCGGGCCACACCTGCAGGTCGCATCGCCCGCCTGCGGTTCGGATGTCCTCGGCGAGGGCTTCGGCGTCACCGGCGAGCATCTCCGCCCCGCCGGCCTGGATGAGCGTGACGGGCAGTGGCCGACCGGTGGCGACCGCGAGACTCAGCCGGGGGTGCACCGGTTCTGTTGCCGCACAGTACAAGTCGACGAGCCGGCGGGCGTCTCGAGATCGGATGGCGGGATCCCGTCGCCGTCGCTCGCACTCCCTGGCGCGGGCGAACGTGAGATCGACCAGCGGGGAGAGCAGGACGACACCGGCCGGGTGCGCGGTGTCGCCCTGCAGCAGCAGGTCGACAGTCAGGTGTCCGCCCGCGGAGTCTCCTGCGATGACCATCGCGTCGGCGGGTATGCCGATCTCGCCGGTCAGCCAGTCCCAGCCGGTGCGGACATCGTCTGCGGCGGTGGGAAACCGGTGGCGCGGCGCGAGTCGGTAGTCGACGCTGAAGACCGGCAGCCCGGTCCTGGTGGACAGCCATCCGGTGAGCCTGCGGTGCGTGCGTGGTGAGCACAGTGCGTAGCCGCTGCCGTGCACGTAGTAGATCGCGCGCCCGGGATGCGGTGTCGGCGGCACCCCGCGGCCGCGCACCCACTCGCCGACGAGGTGTCTGCCGTCGGGCAGCCGGGTGTCGACGGGTTCGACGCGGACGCCGGCCAGCGGTGGGCCGAAGGTGTCCATGATGCGGGCCACGATCTGACGTGACAGCCACAGCCCCCACGCCTGATCGGGTGGGAGGACCGCACTGATCTGCCGCAGAGTCAGGCCGCTGACGGTCGCCGCGGAGCGGGAGCGCAGTGAGCCCCGCGCCGGCATCGTTGCCATGGCCGGAAGTACAACAGCGAATGATGACATTTGTCAATGGCAACATTTGTTAGTGCGGTGATGTTCGTCACCGTGGGGGTCGTCGAGCGCTTGACGCTGTCGGAGGGGGAGTGTTTACTCGCAGTATCGAACATATATTCGAACAACGGGTGATTCGGGTGGGACTGGAGGTGTAGTTGTGACAGCGGCGATGAAGCTCGACCCACGCTATCGCAACCGTGCTGAGCAGGTCGAACACCTCCGGAAGCAGATGGCCGCGGTCGCGGGGAAGGTCGGGTCGGGCCGCCGCGGACCCACCCCGTCGACGGAGCTGCTTCCGGAGTCGGAATCTTTGCTGCCGCTGCCCGAAATGCTGGCCGGACAGCTCCCCGCCTCGTTGCCGCGTGGGACGGTGGCGGTCCTGTCGGGGGCCCGATCGCTACCGCTGGGCATGGTCGCCGCGGTGACGGCAGAGGGCGGCCATGCGGCCATCATCGGCCGGCCGGACGCCGGGCTGCTGGCTGCGGCGGAGATGGGCGCCGACCTGAGCCGGGTGGCGGTCATCCCCGATCCGGGGGCCGATCCGGTCGAGGTGGCCGCCGTGCTGATGGACGGGATGGACCTGGTGGTGCTCGGACTGGGTGGGCGTTCGGTGCCTGCGGGCCGGGCGCGCGCCGTGACGGCACGGGCGCGGCAGAAGGGCTGCACCCTCGCGGTCACCGACGGCGACTGGCCGGGGGCGTCGGTTCGGCTGGACGCCCGGGTCAGCGGCTTCGAGGTGGCCGGCGCGGGCATCGGTGCGCCGCGACCGGGGTGCGGGCGGATCGGTCGGGTGCGGTTGGCGATGCGGGGGCGTGGCCGCGGCTTCGGTCCCGGTCGCGCGGTCGGTGAGTAGCGTGCCGGGCCGGGTGCTGGCCATCTGGTGCATGGACTGGCCAGCGGTCGCCGCCGCCGCGGCCGGCCGGCTGGCGCCGACCGCACCGGTGGCGGTCACGCTGGCCAACCGGGTCATCGCGTGTTCGGCATCGGCGCGGGCGGCCGGGGTGCGGCGCGGTCTGCGACGCCGGGAGGCCCAGGCCCGGTGCCCGCAGCTGCATGTCGTCACTGCCGATCCGGCGCGTGACGCCAGGCACTTCGAGAACATCACCGCCGCGGTGGACGATCTGGTGCCGCGCGCCGAGGTACTGCGTCCCGGGCTGCTGGTGCTGGCGGTGCGGGGTGCCGCCCGCTATTTCGGCTCCGAGCAGGCCGCCGCGGAGCGGTTGGTCGACGCGGTCGCCGCCGCCGGGGCCGAATGTCAGGTCGGTATCGCCGATCAGCTGCCCACCGCGGTGTTCGCCGCTCGGGCGGGCCGCATCGTCGACCCGGGTGGCGATGCCCGGTTCCTGTCCATGCTGTCGATCCGCCAGCTCGCCACCGAACCCAGCCTCGCCGCACCCGGTCGGGAGGAATTGGCGGATCTGTTGTGGCGCATGGGCATCCGCAAGATCGGTCAGTTCGCTGCCCTGACGCGTACCGATGTGGCCTCCCGCTTCGGTGCGGACGCGGTGGCCGCCCACCGGTTCGCCTGCGGTGAGGCGGCCCGGGGACCGTCCGGGCGGGAGGTGGCCGCCGAACTCGACGCGGTGATGAACTGCGACCCGCCGATCGACCGGGTGGATGCGGCGGCGTTCGCCGGCCGGTCGCTGGCCGGTGCCCTGCACCGCAGCCTCGAGGCGGCGGGGGTGGGCTGTACCCGGCTGGCGATCCATGCCGTCACCGAGAACGGACAGGAGCTGGAGCGGGTCTGGCGCTGTGCCGAACCGCTGACCGAGGATGCCACCGCCGACCGGGTGCGTTGGCAACTCGACGGCTGGCTGAACCGGCGTAACCCGCGTGACCGGCCCACCGCGCCGGTCACCGTGCTGCGGTTGCGGCCGGTCGAGGTGATCTCAGCCGAAGCGCTGCAGCTTCCGCTGTGGGGCGGGGTCGGGGAGGAGGACCGGCTGCGGGCCCGCCGGGCGCTGGTCCGGGTGCAGGGTTTGCTCGGGCCCGACGCAGTGCAGGTGCCGGTGCTCAGCGGTGGCCGGGGTCCGGCTGAGCGCATCACCTTCACCGCGTTCGGTGACGAGCCGGTGCCGCAGGCGGATCCGGGGCAGCCGTGGCCCGGTCAGCTGCCCGAACCGGCACCCGCGGTGCTGCTCGACGATCCGGTCGAGGTACTCGACGACGCAGGCAATCCGGTGCGCGTGACCCCGCGGGGCCTGTTCTCCGGGTCACCCGCCCGCCTGGACGGCGCCGGCTATCAGGGCCGGCTGTCGTGGTGGACCGGGCCGTGGCCGGTGGACGAGCGCTGGTGGGATCCCGACCGCGCGAAGGGCCGCACCGCGCGGGCGCAGGTGCTGCTCGACGGCGCCGCGGGGCAGGCGGCCCTGCTGCTGTGTTACCGGCAGCGGCAGTGGTACGTCGAGGGGGTCTATGAGTAGCGGTCGGTATTTCTATTGTGCACAATTAAATTGTGAGCTACCGTGATGGGCGTGGCCACGCTCCGCCTTGATCAGCACCTGTGCTTCGCGCTGTACTCGGCGACGCGCGCCATGACGGCGGCCTACCGGCCGGTGCTGACCGAACTGAACCTCACCTATCCCCAGTACCTCGTACTGCTGGTGCTGTGGGAGGAGAGGTCTGTGACGGTCCGTCGGCTCGGTGAGCGACTGCATCTCGACTCGGGCACCCTCTCGCCTCTGCTGAAACGCTTGGAGGCCAACGGCATTCTCGAGCGTCACCGTTCGCGCTCCGACGAGCGGCAGGTCGAGGTCGTGCTCACCGCGGCCGGCCGCGCACTCGAGACCCGTGCACAGTGCATCCCGGAGCAGCTCTTCGCCGCGACCGGGATGTCGGCGGCAGAGGCCGAAAAGCTCCGGGACGCCGTCAGGCAGCTGAGCGACGTGCTCACCGCCTCAACACCGCACCGGAAGGAACCGGCATGAAGCCCATCTACACAGCAGAGGCGCTCGCCACCGGCGAAGGGCGCGACGGCCACGGCCGCAGCTCCGACGGCCGCCTCGACGTGGACCTGGCCATCCCCAAGGAGATGGGCGGCAGCGGTGACGGCACCAATCCGGAGCAGCTGTTCGCCGTCGGCTACGCGGCGTGCTTCCACTCCGCGCTGCGCCTGGTCGCCCGCCAGGAGAAGGCCGACGTTTCCGACTCCACGGTCGGGGCGCGCGTATCGATCGGTCAGCTCGACAACGGCGGATTCGGCCTCGCCGTCGAACTCGAGGTCGCGCTGCCCAACGTCGACCGGCAGACCGCCCAGCAACTCGCCGACAAAGCCCACCAGGTGTGCCCGTACTCCAACGCCACCCGCGGCAACATCGACGTGACGGTGACCGTCACCGACGACTGAGCGTGGACGTCAGCCGACGCGCTGCGCGAAGGGCCCGACCCGGGCGATGAAGCGGTCGAAGAACGCTGCTGCATCCACGCCCACACCCACCAGCGCATTCGGTTGGCGGCCCCACCGGCCGTTCCAGTCGGCGATCGTCATACCGCGGGTCAGCGTGCCCGCCAGTTCGACGTCGACGGTCGCCGGGCGGTACTGCACCAGGTCCGGATCCAGCGCCACCGCCGCGGCGAGTGGATCGTGCAGATGGGCCAGGAACCCCTCGCCCTGGTCGAAGTGGAACTCGAAGTAGAACCGCATGGCGTCTTCGAGCACGCGGATCAACGGGTTGGACGCCGTCGATCCGGCGCCCCGCCTGTCGAGCACGCTCATCTGCGTCGTCGTCGACCCGGCGGCATCGGCGAGCCGCGTGAGCAACGCCGGCGTCATGGCGATGTTCTCGGTCAGGTTGAGGCCCAATACGATCGGCGGATTCACCGGCGCCGAACCCGCCGACTCGGTCCACCCGGCGAACACCTCGGCCGCCGCCTCCGGATCCACGCTGACGTTCCACTCGGCGACCGCGGTGGTGTTGCCGCGGTAGTCGAACGCGCCGCCCATGATGACCAGCCGGCGCACCAAGGTGGGCAGTGCGGGTTCGGCGCGCAGGGCCAGCGCGAGATTGGTCAGCGGGCCGACCGCGATGGCGACGAGCTCTCCGGGATGGGCGCGGGCCGCACGCACCCACGCCTGGGCCGCATCGTGTGCGGTGAGCTCCAGCGTGGGTGCCGGCATCTGGGCGTACCCGAGTCCTTCGGGGCCGTGGGTGTCCTCGGCGGTGCGAAGTGGGGAGGCGACCGGACCGTCCGCCCCGCGCGACACCGGGACCTCGCCGGCGCCGCAGAGTTCGAGCAACGCCAGGTTGTTGGTACAGACCTGGTCGACGCCGACGTTGCCCGCTGTCGATGCGATGCCGACCAGCTCGGCCTCGGCGCTCGCGAGCAGGTAGACCAGCGCCATCGCATCGTCGACACCGGTGTCCACATCCGCGAAAACCGGTATCCGCCGCGGGGATTCGTCGTCCGACATGGCGCAGACGATACGCGGACCTACCAGTGCACGCCGGGTATCCGCCGCACGGCGTGCCGGACCGGCCGGGTACCGTCGTGGTTCCGTGTGATGCAGTGTCGTCGTTTCGATCAGGCGGCGGGTTGCGTGACTGGCGGATAGCCACGTGCCCGGCCCTGCTCGACGAGCAGGCGCCGCAGGGCGCATCGTCCCCGATGCAGTCGCGACATCACGGTTCCCATGGGGATATCGAGGATCGCTGCCACTTCCGCGTACCGGAGTCCCTCGACGTCGACATAGTAAACCGCCATGCGCTGCCCCTCGGGCAACGCACCGAGTGCGGCTCTGACCTGATCGTCGCCGAGCGTTTCGAGGGCCACCAGTTCGGCAGATGCCGACGCAACGGATGATTGCCGCACCGCTGGGCTGAACTCCAGATCGGTGAGCTGCTCGGTGAGCACCTCCGCGGGCCGCCGCTGCATGCTGCGGTAGCGGTTGATCCACGTCGTGGTCATGATGCGGAGCAGCCATGCTCTGAGGTTGGTTCCTTGGGAGAACTGCCCGAAGCTGCGATACGCCTTCAGCATCGTCTCTTGAACGAGATCTTCGGCATCGGCATGGTTGTGGGTGTATCGCCACGCGGCCCGATACAGCTGATCGAGCATCGGTAGTGCCTGTTCGACGAACCTGTCCCGTTGATCTTCAGAGCTGTCGATTTCAAGGGTGATGGTCATATCGTGTCTCCTCTGGCTGAATTTCCAATCGTGGTGCGGTACTGCATATGTGACGATTCTGAGGGCGCTCTTGTGAGGGTTGGACGGCAATGGTGGTACGAGTCACGTCGTGCCCGTCACGACGACGAAAGCCGCCGCAGCAGGGCGATCCCTATGTGCGGCGGCTGCCGATGACCGTCCGAATGAGTGCGGTTTCGGGTGCGTTCCCGATCCCGGGTCAGTCCATGGACCAGGTGAAACGGTAGTCGGCCTGCTCCAGGATGGTCTCCTCGTCATCGACCGGCGGGTAGATCCACTCGGTGTTGATCCGGTGCTTCAGAGCCTTCGCATCGCTGCCGGTCGCCTGGATCTCGCGATCCCAGCCGGTGGTGAGTACAGCCCCCGCCGGGCCGAGATCCAGGCACGTCACATACGGATTCGGCGCGAACGCAACCGGTTCGAGGCCCAACAGGTCGGCCGCGACATTGTGGCCTGCGAACTTGCCCGACGGGGTCGCGTACTGGCAGCTCTGCATGGCGAAGTGCCCATCCTCGACGAGCGCTGCCGCCGTGTCACCTGCCGCGTACACATCTGGAGCCGTCGGGACCCGTAAATTCTCGTCAACGAACAAGCGGCCGAACGCATCTCGTGCACCCGGAATCAACTGAGTGAGGGGGCTGGCGAGCATCCCCACGGTCCAGACCGTCGTCGACGCGGCGATTACCTCGCCGTCGGCGAGACAAACGTGTGCGCCGGTGACGTCGCTGACCGTAGCTCCCAGTCGAACCTCGATCCCCACCTCTTCCAGGGCCGAAGTGATGTACGGACGAGGTCCGGCACCGAGCTGCGAACCGACCTCATCAGCCCGATCGACGAGGACAACCCGTGCGCGGGTGTTCTTCGCGTCCGCCAACTCGCGCAGTCGTCCCATGAGTTCGGTGGCCACCTCCAGGCCGGTGAACCCCGCGCCGATGACGACAGCGCTGAAAGTTCCTTCCCTGGTGGGCTGGTAAGGCAGCGCCCGGACGTGCTGCTCCAGTGCGTCTGCGGCGGCGATGGTGTCAACGTTGAACAGGAACTCCCGTCCGGGCAGATTCGGTTTCAGCACCTGGCTGCCGGCCGCGAGCACCAGCCGGTCGTATCGCAGGACCCGGGGCTCTCCGTCGACACCAACGGCTGTGACTTCGCGCGTATCGGTGTCGATTCCGGTGACCCGTGCGCGAATTCGCTCCACGCCGATCGGCTTGAGCACGCGATCAAGTGACACCGACATCCGGCCCGGATCGCGCTCGTACAGGCGCGGTCGAATCACCAACTCGTCACTGTCGCTGACCAGGGTGACCTGAGGGCGGGTGCCGTCAGCCCCGTTGTCACGAACCACGCGCGTAGCGGCGGCGGCGCACCACACTCCAGCGAATCCGCCGCCGATGACCAGAATATTCATCGTCTTCTTTTCTCCTTTGTTGTTTCGTACGGCAACGGTCTGTCGCCTATTCGGCGCCGGCACCCTTGGCCCGAACTGCAAGGGCTTGAGAGCACAGCAGAACCGAGATCGGATCACCCCGCCGAGAACATCCCGGCGGCCGTCGGCACGGCCGAAGGACGTGATGCAGTGAACGGTTCATGCCAATGTGACGCCGCAGCATGTCTTCTTGTGAGGCGATGGTGACCTCTGCCACACCCAGTGAGATCCCGTCACATTCCGGGCCTCGCCGGTGTCTTGAGGGCGTACACACCGAATTGAGGAGATCCAGATGTCTGTCGACAATGCCCGGCCGAAGCCAGCAGCCAAGCGCCACGTGGTCGTGATCGGTGGCGGCTACGCCGGTGCGCTGGCAGCGAATCGGCTGCAGCAGAACCGCGATATCGCCATCACCATCATCAACCCACGGCCCGTTTTCGTGGAGCGGGTACGGCTCCACGAGCTCGTGGCACGCAGCGGTGAGGCGACCGTCGACCTGGCAACACTGTTGGGCGACAACGTCAGGCTGATCGTCGACACGGCCACCCGCATCCATGCGACCAGCCGTACCGTGGAGCTGGCGTCCGGGACGCAGCTGTCCTACGACTACCTGATCTATGCCGTGGGTAGCACCGGAACGGTGCCCGCAGGCATTTCCGGCGCGCAGGAGTTCGCTTATCCCATCGGCGAACTCGAGCAGGCGCAACGACTGCGCGCCACGCTGGATCAGCTGTCGAAAGATGCGCCCATTTGCGTCGTCGGCGGCGGGCTGACAGGTATCGAAGCCGCCGCGGAACTGGCCGAGCAGCGCCCCGACGCGAAAGTGACCCTGCTGTGCGGAGGAGTCCTGGCACCGTCTGTGGGCGAGAAGGCTCGCGTCTCGGTCCGCAAGCAACTCACCCGGCTCGGCGTCGCGATCGAGGACAAGGCAGTCGTCGCCGAAGTTCACGCCGACCACGTCCGCGTCTCAGACGGTCGGGTGCTCCCCAGTGTGGCCACGGTATGGACCGCCGGCTTCGGGGTACCGGATCTGGCCGCGCGCAGTGGACTGACCACGGATGCCATCGGCCGCCTGGTTACCGATGAGACGCTCACCAGCGTCGACGATCCGTGGATCATCGGAGCGGGCGACGCCTCGGCACCGGCGGGTCCGCCGCTGCGGATGAGCTGCCAAGCTGCGATGCCGCTGGCTGCCAGAGCAACGAGCACAGTGCTCGCGCGGCTCGCCGGTGCCGAGGTCAAGGCGCTCAATCAGTCCTTCGTCGGCTCCAATATCAGCATCGGGCGCAAGCACGGGACCATTCAGGCCGCACATCAGGACGACACCCCGCGCGGGTTCTACATCGGCGGCAGGCTCGCGGCGTACATCAAGGAGATGGTCTGCTCGACTGTCGTCAAGCAGATCTCCAAGGAGAGCCGCAAGCCGGGCAGCTACAGCTGGCCGGGGGCGAAGAAGCAGCCGGCCTCACTGAAGCACTCCGCTGCATGACTGCGTTGACGCCCACACCAGCGAAACCGGACGCCGGGCTTCCGTCGGTGCTCGATGGCCTCACTGCGGCGTCGACATCCGGGCGGCGTATCAGTCCGTCGCACCCAAAGCGGTGTTGAGCCCCACTGACACAGCAGACGGCGCATGGTGACAGTACGTCCGCAGTCCCATGTGACCACAGTCCCGGGAACGAAAGGTGCCGAAACATGACCGATGTCGCGATCGATCGGGTCGAGTCCGGAGTGGACCGGACGTTGTTGATCAACGTCGCCTACCGCCTGCTGGGTTCGATGACAGACGCTGAGGATGTCGCACAGGAAACCTACTTGCGCTGGTACAAACAGTCCGAGGCCGAGCGCGATGCCATCCGTACGCCGGCCGCGTGGTGCGTGCGAGTCGCCACCCGCATCTGCCTGGACATCCTGTCTTCCGCTCGGCATCGTCGCGAACAGTATGTCGGTCCATGGCTGCCCGAACCCGTTCCAGCACAACGCTTCAGTACACCGAATTCATCAACGGATCCGGCCGACCTGGTCGCCATCGACGACCTCGTCACGATGGCAATGCTCGTCGTACTGGACTCGATGACGCCCGCAGAGCGGGTGTCCTTCGTTCTGCGTGATGTTTTCCGCTTTCCGTTCAGTGAGATCGGCGTGATCCTCGGGAGGTCTGAGGCGGCGTGCCGGCAACTGGCTGTTTCGGCTCGGCGCAGAGTGGAGCCCACTCGTCAATGCGCTCTAGACAGCAAGCGGCACAACGACACCGCAGTCGCTTTGACGAAAGCCTTCCAGCGCGGCGACATCGAGACGCTCATCGCGCTACTGGCCCCGGCCGTCACTGTGGTCAACGATGGCGGAGGAACGGTGAGCGCGGCCCTGCGGCCCATCATGGGCGCCGACAGAGTTATCCGGTATCTCATCGGAATTCGACGCAGGGAAGCCGACGTCGACACCTCTTTGGTGAACGTCAACGGCCAGGCGGGTCTGCGGATGCAGCGAAATGGCGTAACGATTGCCGTGGCAGCGCTGGAGGTCCGTGAAGGGCTCATCACGCAGCTCTGGGTGGTGCGCAATTCGGCGAAACTGACGTGCTGGAACGACCGTGCTCTCGAGGCGACCGGTTGCCTCAGTTGAGCTGGCTCGGATACGCCATGACGCGAGCGACGGCCGGGGGAGGCGGTGCTGCTGCTCGGCGTGCCCGCGGACGTCGGGGACTACGCGCCGGTGCCGGCCGACGAAACCGTCCTCGTGTCTGAATGCGTGGCGCGCCGCGTAGGCAGCAGCAAGAGCGCTGACACGACCAAGACGGCGCTCAAGGTGATGGCGTTGAGGATCTGATCACGCGGTTCGTACATGTGCAGCATCCGGATGTGAAAGATCCAATGCAGCAGGTTGAACACCGTCCAGGCGGCCCCCGCGACCCGCACCAGAGTGGTGTTCGTACTCCGCATGAACGCTGCGATCGACAAGGTGGCGAGTCCAAGGAACATCGCGCCGGTGTCGGTGGCGAAGTGCTCGTTGAACGGCCCCAACGGCGGTAGCCAGCTCAATCCCATACCGGGGAAGGTGTCATACCAATGACGGGGAAAGAAGTACGCCCATACGCCGGTCACCAGACCGAAGAACGACAGCACGACCAACAGGATGCGTTGCAGGGAGGGTTTCATACTCCGTATGACGGCGTAGGCGCTGCAAACGTGAGGTCGTTCTGTCCATGGCCCGCGGTGGACCCTTGCCGGGCCTGCGGTCCGGCGTGCGCGACGGGCTGCTGCCGAAAGCCAGGTCAACGCTGCTCGGCCCACTCGGTTCCGGCGAGGCCGGACAGCGTTTCCCGCTGCGCGTCGGTCAGATCCGCCAGCCCGAAATCGATCTTCGCCAACGCCGCGGTGACGGCGTCGGTCAGTTCGCGACCGGCGTCGGTGATGGTGACCATGACGGCGCGGCGGTCGGTGGGGTGCGTGCGGCGCTGCACCAGATCGCGCGGCGCGAGACGGTCGATGGCGATGCTGACCGTCGTCGCGTGCACCGACAGCCTGCGGGCCAGCTCGCTGAGCAGGCAGGTGCCCGCGCCCAGTGAGCACAGTTGCTGCAGTATCTCGTATTCGATGAGGCGCAACCCGAAGCCGTTCTTGAGCTCGGTGTCGAGCACCGCCGTCATGTGCCGGTGCAGCCGAATCACCGAACGCATCGCGCGAGGGTCGGCCATGCCGTATCGATAGCCGCAATCGGGCCGCCTAATCACCGACGATAGGGTCCGATCCACGCCGAGAAGGGAGTGTCCATGCCGATCGACCCCAGCGCCGTTGGCACCAAGTCCGAGCCGCAGATCTACGAGTGGACCGATCGCGAGACCCTGCTCTACGCCCTCGGTGTCGGCGCCGGAACAGCAGATCTCGCGTTCACCACCGAGAACAGCCACGACATCGATCAGCAGGTGCTGCCGACCTACGCCGTGATCGCCAGCCCCGCCTGGGGTGCGGTCGGTGCGGTCGGATCGTTCAACTTCAGCCAGCTGCTGCACGGATCGCAGACGGTGCGGCTCTTCGCCCCGCTGCCGCCGTCGGGGAAGCTCAGCGTGGTCTCCGAGGTGGTCGACATCCAGGACAAGGGTGAGGGCCGCAACGCGATCCTGGTGTTCAAAGGGACCGGCAGCGATCCCGACACCGGCGAGGTGCTCGCCGAGACGGTGTCGACCGCGGTGATCCGGGGTGAAGGCGGCTTCGGCGGTCAACCCGGCTCCCGCCCCGCGGCACCGGAGATCCCCGATCGGGAACCCGACGCCCGCATCGCCCTGCCGACCCGCGAGGATCAGGCGCTGATCTACCGGCTGTCCGGCGACCGCAACCCGCTGCACAGCGATCCGTGGTTCGCCCGTGAGCTGGCGGGTTTCCCGCGGCCGATCCTGCACGGGCTGTGCACCTACGGCGTCGCGGGCCGCGCACTGGTCGCCGAACTCGGGGGCGGCGACGCCACCAAGATCACCGCCATCGGGGCGCGCTTCACCTCCCCGGTGTTCCCGGGTGAGACCCTCACCACGTCCATCTGGCGCACCGACGAGGGCCACGCGGTCTTCCGCACCGAGGCCGCTGCCCCCGACGGCTCGGACTCCCGGGTGGTGCTCGAGGACGGAACCGCCGAATACCTCGGGTGATTTCGACGAAGGCCACGTGAGCGGGGCCGGAGGTTGGCAGGATTCGACCATGAGATTGGTCGTCGGCTACCTCGCCACCCCGGGCGGCGCGGACGCCCTCGCGCTGGGCGTCCGGTTGGCGCGGACGCTGGGCGCGGCGCTGGATGTGTGCATCGTCCTGCCGCCGGAACGGATGTTGCGCACGGTGGTGCAGACCGAGGGGTACGACGAGCTGCTCGCCGAACAGGCCCAGGGGTGGCTCGCCGAGGCGCTGGAAGCCATCCCGGCCGACGTGTCCGCCGACAGCCACGTCACCTTCGACGACTCGTACACCGACGGGCTGATCCGCGAAGCGGTGCGCCTGGAGGCGGCAGCCATCGTCGTCGGAGGCGCCGGAGGCGGTCTGGCCGGCAGCCACTCTCTGGGCAGCGTGGTCAACGAGTTGCTGCACTCCGCCCCGGTGCCGGTCGCCGTGGCGCCCCGCGGTCTGCGGGATTCACCGGCCATCCGGGTGCGCGAGGTGACCTGCGCGATCGGCAGGCGCGAAGGCGCGGACCTCCTGCTCGAGTCCGCAGTCCGGTTCAGCCGGTCGGCGGGCACCCCGCTGCGGCTGGTGTCGCTGGTGGCGCTCGACCCGACATTCGGCACGCTGCGCGGGGATGTCGACGCGGTCCGCAAGCAGGCCCTCGAGCATGCCAACCGCGCCGTCGAGGCAGCGAAAAGGGACCTGCCCGAGGGTTTTCCGGTCACCTCAGCGGTGGTCTACGGACCGTCCGTTGAAGCGGCGGTCGGCGATCTCGAGTGGCATGACGGCGATCTGATCATGGTGGGGTCCAGCCGGCTCAGCGCGCCGCGGCGGCTGTTCCTCGGCTCCACGGCGGCGAAGATGCTGCGCGTGCTCGATGTGCCGATGGTGGTGGTCCCACGCGCTCACGCCGGCCAGGACGACCTGCCCTGATTGTCGAACGCATGTTCGATATACTCGGGGGGTGGGCTGGAACGACGGGCCGCCGAACTGGCCGGAGATGGAGCGGGTGCTCTCGAGCAAGCCGCGCCGTGCCGGTGCGTCGTTGGCCGAGCCGAAGGGCGACGGCGGTGACAGCCCGGCGTGGTCGCGCAAGCGCGGCGTCTACCAGCCGCCCGAGTTGGGGCGTACCGATCCCGTGTCGTCGGCCGTCCATTACGCCGAACTGCACACCCATTCGGCATACAGCTTCCTCGACGGTGCGGGCACCCCGGAGGAACTCGTCGAGGAGGCCGCCCGGCTCGGCCTGCGCGCCATTGCGCTGACCGACCATGACGGGCTCTATGGCGTCGTCCGTTTCGCCGAAGCCGCCAAGGAGCTCGACATGCGGACGGTCTTCGGCGCGGAGCTGTCGCTGGGCAATGTGGCCCGCACCGAGGTCCCCGATCCGCCGGGACCACACCTGCTGGTACTCGCCCGCGGACCGGAGGGTTACCGCCGGCTGTCTCGCCAGATCGCCGACGCCCACCTGGCAGGCGGTGAGAAGGGCAAACCACGATACGACTACGACGCGCTCACCGAGGCTGCCGGCGGTCACTGGCAGATACTCACGGGGTGCCGCAAAGGTCATGTCCGGCAGGCCCTTTCGGAGGGTGGTCCGGAGGCGGCGGAACGGGCGCTTGCCGACCTGGTGGACCGGTTCGGCGCCGACCGGGTCACCGTCGAGCTGACCAGCCACGGCCACCCTCTCGATCACGAACGCAACGCCGCTCTCGCCGCGTTGGCCCCGCGCTTCGGCGTGGGCGTCGTGGCCACCACCGCGGCGCATTTCGCCGAACCGTCCCGCGGCCGGCTGGCGATGGCCATGGGTGCGATCCGGGCCCGCCACTCGATCGACGAGGCGGCCGGGTACCTGGCTCCGCTCGGCGGATCCCACCTGCGGTCGGGTGAGGAGATGGCCCGGTTGTTCGCCCACTGTCCCGAGGTCGTCACCGCCGCAGCCGAACTCGGTGAGCAGTGTGCGTTCGGTCTGGCGTTGATCGCCCCTCAGCTGCCACCGTTCGACGTCCCGCCCGGTCACACCGAGGACAGCTGGCTGCGACATCTGGTCATGACCGGCGCGCGCGACCGCTACGGTCCCCCGGAACGGGCGCCGCAGGCCTACGCCCAGATCGAACACGAGCTGCGGGTCATCGAGAAGCTCACCTTTCCCGGCTACTTCCTCGTGGTCCACGACATCACGCGGTTCTGCAAGGAGAACAACATCCTGTCCCAGGGCAGGGGGTCGGCGGCCAACTCCGCGGTGTGCTACGCACTCGGGGTCACCAACGTCGACCCGATCGCCAACGAGTTGCTGTTCGAACGGTTCCTCTCACCGGCCCGCGACGGCCCGCCCGACATCGACATCGACATCGAATCCGACCTGCGGGAAGAGGCGATCCAGTACGTCTACACCCGCTACGGCCGGGACTACGCCGCCCAGGTCGCCAACGTGATCACCTACCGGGGCCGGAGCGCGATCCGCGACATGGCTCGCGCGCTCGGTTTCTCCCAGGGGCAGCAGGACGCCTGGAGCAAACAGCTCAGCAAGTGGAACGGGCTGGCCGACTCCCCGGACGTCGAGGGCATCCCCGAACCGGTGGTCGACCTGGCTCTACAGATATCGAATCTGCCGCGCCACATGGGTATCCACTCGGGCGGCATGGTGATCTGTGACCGCCCGATCGCCGACGTGTGTCCGGTGGAGTGGGCGCGGATGGAGAACCGCAGTGTGCTGCAGTGGGACAAAGACGATTGCGCGGCAATCGGTTTGGTGAAGTTCGACATGCTGGGGCTCGGCATGCTCTCGGCGCTGCACTACTGCATCGATCTGGTGGCCGAACACAAGGGGCTCGAGGTCGACCTGTCGAAGCTCGACCTCTCCGAAGCGGGCGTCTACGAGATGCTGCAGAAAGCCGATTCGGTCGGGGTGTTCCAGGTCGAGTCCCGGGCGCAGATGGCCACCCTGCCGCGGCTCAAACCCCGGGTGTTCTACGACCTGGTGGTCGAGGTCGCGCTGATCCGGCCCGGCCCGATCCAGGGCGGCTCGGTGCACCCGTACATCAAGCGCCGCAACGGCGAAGAGAAGGTCACCTACGACCATCCGTCGATGGAGTCCGCGCTGCACAAGACCCTCGGCGTACCGCTGTTCCAGGAGCAGCTCATGCAGCTGGCCGTCGATTGTGCGGGCTTCTCCGCCGCCGAGGCCGACCAGTTGCGCCGCGCGATGGGTTCCAAACGGTCGACGGAGAAGATGCGCCGGCTGCGTGGCCGGTTCTACGAGGGCATGCGGTTGCGGCACGGCATCACCGGCGAGGTCGCCGACCGGATCTACGAGAAGCTCGAAGCCTTCGCCAACTTCGGCTTCCCGGAGAGTCATTCGCTGAGCTTCGCCTCGCTGGTGTTCTATTCGTCGTGGTTCAAGCTGCACCACCCGGCCGCGTTCTGCGCCGCCCTGCTGCGGGCTCAGCCGATGGGTTTCTATTCGCCGCAGTCGCTGGTCGCCGACGCCCGCCGCCACGGTGTGATCGTGCACGGGCCGGATGTCAACGCCAGCCTGGCGTACGCGACGCTCGAGAACGCCGGGACCGAGGTGCGGTTGGGTCTCGGTGCGGTCCGCCACATCGGCGACGACCTCGCCCAGCGGATCGTCGAGGAACGAGACGCCAACGGCCCCTTCGATGATCTGCTGGACCTCACCGGTCGGGTCCAGCTGTCGGTGCCGCAGACCGAGGCCTTGGCCACGGCCGGGGCGCTGGGCTGCTTCGGCATCACCCGCCGGGAGGGGCTGTGGGCGGCGGGCGCGGCCGCCGCCGAGCGGCCGGACCGGTTGCCCGGTGTCGGATCCGCGGGGCAGGTCCCGCCACTGCCCGGGATGAGCGCGCTGGAGCTGGCCGCCGCCGACGTCTGGGCCACCGGGGTGTCACCGGACAGCTATCCCACCCAGTTCCTGCGCGAAGATCTCGACGCCATGGGCGTCGTACCCGCGGCCCGGTTGCTCGAGGTGCCCGACGGCACCCGGGTGCTGGTGGCCGGGGCGGTGACCCATCGGCAGCGACCGGCGACCGCGCAGGGCGTGACGTTCATCAATCTCGAGGACGAGACGGGCATGGTCAACGTGTTGTGCGCCCCGCAGCTGTGGGCCCGGCACCGCAGGCTGGCCCAGACCGCGTCGGCGATGGTGATCCGCGGCATCGTGCAGAACGCCACCGGTGCGGTCACGGTGGTGGCCGACCGGCTGGACAGGCTCGACATGCGGGTGGGGTCGAAGTCCCGCGATTTCCGGTGAGTGTCAGGCTTCCGTCGGCGTGGTCCACACCCTGTCGATGCCGATCCGGATCCGGGTGCTGTAGCTGCCCATGGCGTCGGTGAGGCCCGCCTGCTCCGCGTCACCGGCGTACTTCTGCCAGTACGGTCCGTCGTCGCGGCAGTCCACCCCCTCGGCGTCGACGCGGGCCTGGCCGCCGATGACGATGATCCCGCCGCCCTGGCCGTCGGAGTCCAGATTGAGGCTGACCCGGGGGTGGTCACGCAGGTGGCGGACCTTCCCGGCGTCGGGCTGGGAGTAGATGATCAGATCGGATCCGTCGTAGTAGAACCACACCAGCCGCGGCACCGGTTGCCCCGACTTGGCGACCGTGGTGAGCCAGCCGAAGTGGTCGGTCTCGAGCCGGTTGGTGACTTCGCGTGTCAGATCGGCACTCATGGCACGAATGTAGTCTCCGGCTATGACTTTGAACCTGACCGTCGATGAACTCCTGACCACCACGCGCTCGGTCCGCAAGCGTCTCGATTTCGACAAGCCGGTGCCGCGCGAGGTCATCATGGAATGCCTCGAACTGGCGTTGCAGGCGCCCACCGGATCCAACGCCCAGGGCTGGCAGTGGGTGTTCGTCGAGGACCCCGAGAAGAAGCGGGCACTCGCGGACATCTACGCCGCCAACGCCACGCCGTATCTCGATCTGCCCAAGCCGGAGCGCGGCGACATCCGCGACCAGCAGATGGACTCGGTCATGAGCTCCGCCAAATACCTCAACGAGCACTTCCACGAGGCGCCGGTGCTGATGATCCCGTGTCTGGAGGGCAGGCCCGACGGTGCGCCCGCCGGTGTGAGCGCGTCGTACTGGGGGTCGCTGCTGCCCGCGGTCTGGAGTTTCATGCTCGCACTGCGCTCCCGCGGACTGGGTTCTGCATGGACGACGCTGCATCTGATGGGTGAGGGCGAGAAGCAGGCGGCCGAACTGCTCGGAATCCCGTTCGACTCCTACGCTCAGGGCGGTCTCTTCCCGATCGCCTATACCAAGGGAACGGAATTCAAGAAGGCCAAGCGGCTGCCGGCCGAGCAGCTCAGCCACTGGGATTCCTGGTGACGGAGTGATTCCGCGCTGAATCGGCGATCGGTCGAACTACCATTCCGTCATGAGCGTCGAACCCGGGGACGGCGTCGTCGCCGACGACGCCGTCCCCGTCGAACTCGTTCAGACCCTGCTGGAATTCCTGCGGCGCCGCCTGCGCCTCGACACCGCATGGCTGTCGTCGTTTCGCGACGGTATGGAGATCTTCGAGGTTCTCGACGGAAACCATGCCGCACTGGGACTTTCGCCCGGTGACCGCTCACCGTTGTCGGAGTCCTACTGCATGCGCGTGATCGACGGGCGGCTGCCCGCGGTCATCCCGGACACCTCGGCCAACCGGATCACCGCCACGCTCCCCATCACCCGCGACTGGAATCTCGGTGCCTACGTGGGTATGCCGGTGACGGGGGCCGACGGCACCGCGGTCGGCATGCTCTGCGCGGTGGCCGCCGAGCCGAAGCCTCATCTCGCCGACGCCGACCTACGCACCGTCAAACAGGTCGCCGAACTCCTCGGGACGCTGGTGCAGTCCTCCGACGAGGCTGCGCAGCCCGACCCCACGCTCGATCAGCGCAGCGCAATCCACCGCGTGGTCGCCGAACGGGACTTCGAGGTGGTCTTCCAGGCCATGCACGATGTCGCCACCGGCAAGGTCGTCGGCCTCGAGGCGCTCGCCCGCTTCCCGTGCGAACCGTTTCGTCCCGACCTGTTCTTCCAGCAGGCCGGTCAGATGGGTCTGGGCATCGAGCTGGAGACCGCGATCGTCGAGCGCGTCATCTCGCTGATGCGGCAGCTGCCCGGCGACGTGTTCGTCGCGGTCAACATCTCTCCTGCGGCGGCGCTGAAGGCACCCTGGACCGAACTGCTCGCCGACGTCGACCCGTCGCGACTCGTGCTCGAGATCACCGAACACGACGCGGTCCCCAACTACGGCGAGCTCGACGATGTGCTGGAGACCTGCCGGACGCTCGGCATGCGCGTGGCGGTCGACGACGTCGGTGCCGGGTTCGCGTCGTTCTCGCACGTGCTCGAGTTGGCCCCGGACTTCCTGAAGATCGATCAGTCGATCACCCGCAACATCGATGTCGATGACGCCCGTAGGCGCCTGGCGCACGCGATCGCCGAGTTCGCCGGTCAGATCGGCGTCATCGCCATCGCCGAAGGCGTGGAGACTCAGGGTGAACTCGATGCCGTCGGCTCGGCGGGCATCACGTGGGCGCAGGGTTACTACCTGGGCCGACCCAAACCGCACACCCACGGCTTCCCGGCCGCAGGTGTGGCCGCGAAGTCCGACGGGGCGATGCCCACCGCTATCGACCTGTTGGGGGAGCGACGGTTCGAGCTGGCGCTGGCCCATTCGCCCATCGGCATGGCCGTCGTCGGGCTGGACGGGAAGTTCCTGCGCACCAACCGGGCGTTGCGCTCGATGCTCGGGTACGGGCGGCGCGCGCTGGCCACTCGTACGTTCCAGGACATCACCCATCCGGAGGATTTGGACGCCGACGTGGCCCTGCTGAACGAGTGCCTGGAGGGCCGCCGGCGGTCGTACCGCATCGACAAGCGCTACGTCACCGCCGACGGACGCATCGTGTGGGGCGCGCTGACCGTCGTGCTGGTGCGGGCACCTCGCGATCAGCCCCGGTGCTTCGTGTCGCAGATCGTCGACATCACCGCCGACCGCAACCGTGCGGCCGAACCCGTGCAGCAGGAGCTCAAACCGCTCCGCTGAACCCGTGCTGGCGCCACGCCTCGTAGACCGCGACCGCGGCGGCGTTCGACAGGTTCAGCGAGCGCCTACCGGCCAGCATCGGGATCCGCACCTGGGCGGTGATGTGCCGGTCGGCCAGTGTCTCGGCGTCCAGGCCGGTCGGTTCGGGTCCGAACAGCAGGACATCCCCGGGTTGATAGGCCACGTCGGCGAACGACGCCGAGGCATGGGCGGTGAAGGCGTAGACCTTCGCCGGCCTCAGCGCCCGCCACGCCGCGTTCAGGTCGTCGTGCACCGTCACCGAGGCCAGATCGTGGTAGTCGAGCCCGGCCCGGCGCAGCTTGGGCTCGGACAGGTCGAAGCCGAGCGGATGCACCAGGTGCAACTCACATCCGGTCGCCGCGACCATGCGGATCGCGTTCCCCGTGTTGGGGGCGATGCGCGGCGAGTGGAACATCAGCCGGAACATCAGACGATGATCGCAGCGCATCAGTCCGGTCACGAACCGATCCCCGTTCGTGACAACTGTGGAAAGGCCTGTGAGCGGCTGCCATAATCGGCGGATCTCCACTCCCATCAGGGGTGACACCCCACCGCCCACCTACCAGCAGGCCGCGGCGCCGACACCGTCCAAGCGGCCGGCCCGGTGGTCGCCGGCGAACTGGCCGGTGCGCTGGAAGGTGCTCGCCATCGTGCTGGTGCCGCTGATCCTGGCCGGTACCTTCGGCGGCCTGCGGATCGCGGCCAACGTGCAGGACGCAGGCGATTCACGTCGGGCTGCGCAGCGCGCCGAACTCATCCCCGAGATCAACGGCTACCTGGCTGCGCTGGAGGGCGCCGTCTTCACCGACGGGTCCGCCGCGGCCGGGACGGACTTCGACGCTGCCAGGGACGGCCTGCGCCAGCGCCTGGCCGAAACCGACGTCGTCCCCGACGTTCGGCTGGCCGTCACCACCCTGCTGGACCGGGGACAGGCGCTCGTCGACGAGGTCGCGGACGGTTCGATCGATCTGCGCGAGCGGGTGACCACCTACGCGCCGCTGTTGTTGACCGCCGAGACGGCCATCACCGGGTCCACCCGCACCAACGCCCAGGACGTGCAATTGCGGGCCGACGGACTCTCCCGGGCCGTCGGCGCGCGCGGGCAGATGGCCATGCAGGCGATGCTGGTGACCCGGGGCGCCGAGCTGCCCGAGCCGGTGTTGCGTGCCGCGCTGGTGACTCTGGCCGGCACCGAACCCTCGACCGTCTCGGGAATGGCCGAGTTGCTCGGCGGCGCCTCCGCCGAGGCCGCCGATCTGCGCCGCGAGATGTTCAGGCGGATGTCGCTGATCGCCGATCCGGCGGTCGTGCTCGCCGGCAATCCCGAACTGCTGGGATCCCAGCAGGTGACCGCCGACATCGCCGACCAGCTGATCGCCGACAACGTCGACGCGATCCCGGCAGCGGTGGCGGATCAAGCCGACACGCAGCGCGGTGCGGCCATCCGCGACACCGCCATCGTGCTCGCGGTGATCGTCGCCGCGCTGACCGTCGTGCTGCTGGTGGCGCGCTCGCTGGTACGGCCGCTACGGCGGCTGCGGGACAGCGCGCTGCGGGTGGCCCACGAAGACCTTCCCCGGGAGGTGGAGCAGGTGCGCGGCGGCGCCGAACCGGGACCGGTGGCCCCCATCCCGGTGTACACCACCGAAGAGATCGGTCAGGTCGCGCACGCGGTCGACGAACTGCACGAACAGGCCGTGCTCCTGGCCGGCGAGCAGTCCCGGCTGCAACTGCAGGTCAGCGACATGTTCGAGACGCTGTCGCGGCGCAGCCGATCACTGGTCGATCAGCAGCTGTCACTGATCGACCAACTCGAGCGCGACGAGGACGACCCCCAGCGACTGCAGAGCCTGTTCCGGCTCGACCACCTCGCGGCGCGGATGCGTCGCAACGGCGCCAACCTGCTGGTGCTGTCGGGCACCAGGATCCCGCGCGACCGGGCCGAGGCGATGCCGGTGGCGGCGATCGTCAACGCCGCGGCCTCCGAGGTGGAGGACTACACCCGGGTGGTCACCACGACCGTGCCCGACAGCAGGGTCGTGGGCTCGGCCGCAGGCGATCTCATCCACCTGCTCGCTGAACTGCTCGACAACGCGCTGCGCTATTCGCCGCCGGGCTCGGAGGTCAGGGTCTCTGCCGTGCACACCGGCAACGGGGGCCTGGTCGTCGAGGTCAGCGACTTCGGTCTCGGTATGGCCGAGGCCGATCTGCGGGTGACGAACGCGCGGCTGCAGTCCGGCGGCGAGGTCACCCCCTACACCGCCCGCCACATGGGGCTGTTCGTCGTCGGCAGGCTGGCCGCCCAGCACGGCTTCGTGGTGCGGTTGCGCAGCACGGTCGCCGACGAACCCAACTCCGGGATGACCGCCGGGGTGTACGTGCCGGCTGAACTGTTGGCCGGATCCGAGGCGCCGCCGCCTGCCCCGGTCCGTCATCCCCAGATTCCGGCCCCGGCGGCTGAACCGGCACCGTTGCCCCCGCCGGCCCAAAATCGCACCGAGGAGCCCGCTGTGCTTCTGCCGCAACGTGATCCGGGCGCCAGCGGGATCACCGTGCCGCCCGAAGCGCCCCCGGCACCGGCGGCCCCGGTTCCGGCGGTCAGCGCGAATGCCGGATCCGACGACGCGATCTACCAATCGATGCTCTCGGAATGGCTGATCGACCCGACCGAACTCGGCAGCAGCGCCGACCTGGATTGGAAATCGGTGTGGGATCACGGCTGGTCGGCAGCTGCGGCCGCCGACGAGGCCCCGGTCCGGGCGGTGACCGACGACGGCCTGCCGGTGCGCGATCCCGGGGCCCGGCTGGTTCCCGGCAGCGGCGACGCCACGGCGGGCGAGGTAGCATCGGCGGCTGAACCGCGGCGTGATCCGCAGGCCGTACGAGCCAGCATCAGCAGCCATTTCGGTGGTGTGCACGCCGGGCGGCAACACGCTCGAGAAACCAGAGGAACCGACCGCGAATGACCTATCCGGCACGTTCGACGCAACGCGAATCGCTGGACTGGCTGGTTTCCCGGTTCGCCCGCGACGTGTCCGGGGTCTCACACGCTGTACTCGTCTCGGCCGACGGTCTGCTGATGGCCGCCAGCGAACACATGCCCGTCGAGCGGGCCGACCAACTGGCCGCGGTGGCGTCCGGGTTGGCGAGCCTGTCGACCGGCGCTGCGCAGTTGTTCGACGGTGGCTACGTGCTGCAGTCCGTGGTGGAGATGGAGCAGGGATATCTGCTGCTGATGCGGGTGGGCGACGGGTCGAACCTGGCGACGCTGGCCACCCGCAAGTGCGACATCGGTCAGATCGGATACGAGATGGCGATCCTCGTGGAGCGCGTGGGGACCGTCGTACAGTCGGCCCGGCGGTCACACCAGCCCTGGTGAGTGACGCGTGGACGAACCGGTACCCGCTCCCGAACCCCGCCTGGTCCGGCCGTATACGTTGACCGCAGGCCGAACCGAGGCCGGCGTCGAGTTGCCTTTGGAAGCTCCGGTGGAGACGCTGGAGGTGTCGGATGCGCCAGGGTGGCCGGCGGGCGACGTGCGCGGCGAGATCCTGGCGCTGTGCACCCGCAGACCGTCGGTGGCCGAGATCTCCGCACGATTGTCGGTGCCTCTCGGCGTGGCGCGCGTGCTTGTGGGGGACCTCGTGACGCAGGGTTATCTACGGGTGCACACCACCCTGGGCGGTACGACGACAGACGAGCGACGCGAACTCATAGGAAGGACACTGCGTGGCCTACGAGCACTCTGAGCGCTCGAGCGCGACGAAAATCGTGGTCTCCGGCGGCTTCGGTGCCGGGAAGACGACGTTTGTGGGTGCGGTTTCGGAGATCATGCCGTTGCGGACCGAGGCGCTGGTGACCAACGCGTCGGCGGACGTCGACGGACTGGAGACCACCCCGGACAAACGCACCACCACTGTGGCGATGGATTTCGGCCGGATCACCCTGGCCGACGACCTGGTGCTGTATCTGTTCGGGACGCCCGGGCAACGCCGGTTCTGGTTCATGTGGGACGACCTGGTGCGTGGCGCGATCGGCGCGATCGTGCTGGTCGACGTGCGGCGACTGCAGGACAGCTTCGCGGCGGTCGACTTCTTCGAGGCCCGCAAACTGCCGTTCCTGGTGGCCGTCAACGAGTTCGACGGGGCACCTGTGTATCCGGCGCAGTCCGTGCGCAAGGCGCTTGCGCTCGCCGATCATGTCCCGCTCATCAGCGTCGACGCCCGCGACCGGCATTCGGCGCGGTCCGCGCTGATCACCATCACCGAATATTCGCTCAACAGCCTGTCCGCGCTGCCGGGCTGACTCGGTGGCTGAATGGATCGAGCGGGAGTTCGTCGGCCACGACTTCCGTGACGAGGATCTGAGCCGGCTGCGCACCGAACGCGTGGTGTTCGACGGATGTGACTTCAGCGGCGCGGACCTGTCGGAGTCCGAACACGTCGGCTCGGCATTCCGCAACTGCAGATTTCAACGGACAAATCTGTGGCACAGTGTTTTTCGGCATTGCAGCATGCTCGGATCGGAGTTCACCGACTGCCGTCTGCGGCCGTTGACCGTCGTGGAGATGGACTTCACGCTCGCCGTGCTGGGCGGGTGCGATCTGCGGGGCGTGGATCTGTCGGACTCCCGATTGCGCGAAACCAGCCTGGTCGGAGCCGATCTGCGTAAGGCGGTGCTGCGCCGGGCGGACTTGCAGGGGGCGCGGGTCCAGAACGCACGGTTCGAAGAGGCCGATCTGCGGGGCGCGCGCGTGGACCCGACGTTGTGGACGACAGCCAAGCTGAGGGGTGCGCGGGTCGACATCGAACAGGCGCTCCTGTTCGCGGCGGCGCACGGACTCGACGTACACGGGGAGTGAGGAGATGTGGTGGACGCACGCGAGACCATCGAGCGCTGGCTGAGGTTGTTCAACGCCGGTGACGCAGCCGGTATCACGGCGCTCTACGCCGACGGCGCGGTCAACCACCAGGTGGCGTTGGAGCCCGTGGTCGGGCGGGCCGCCATCGAGGAGTTCCACCGCGGTGTCTTCGCCGACGCACCGGTGTGCACACCGATCAACGTTGTCTCCGAGGGCGATTGGGTGGCACTGGAGTGGGTCGACCCGCAGGGATTCCGCGGCTGCGGATTCTTTCTCGTCCGGGACGGTCTCATCGTGCACCAGCGGGGCTACTGGGACAGTGCGCAACTGCGTGCGGTGCACCCCGATATGCACTGAGCCTCACCACTTCAGAAGGGCGGCGGATCATCGGGATCCGGAGACGTGGTCGCAGTCAGGTGGTGGTCCTCGCCGCGGCGGCGGCGGTGACTCTGCCGCATCTGCTGATTGTGGGCGCGTTCAGCGGCGATTCGGCTCGCACGATTCTGGTCGCGAGTGCGGCGGCGAACGGGCATGTTGGCGGTGCGACGACCGCGGTGGTCGCGGGATTCGCCGGCGGAGACGGCTGGTGTGGGTGTGCACAGCGCGGGGAACAGTAGAGCGGAGCCGGGAGTCGTGACGTAGGTGTCGCCGGCGGGGCCTACCCAGATGAGCGTCCCATCGCGCAACTGCACGTCACGCCACCCACCGAATGTCTTCAGAAGGTGGTGAGTTCGGCACAGGCAGGCCAGGTTTGAGGCTGCCGTGGGACCGCCGTCCGCGTGAGCGACGGTGTGGTCGAGGTCCGTGTGCATGGCGGGTCGCTCGCAACCGGGGAAGCGGCATGTCAGGTCGCGGCAGCGCACGAATCGCGCGAGCGTTCGACTTGGAGCATAGTTCGGGTCCGGTTCGCGATCGACCGGCGGAATAAGCGGGCGATGCTTGGCGCCGGTGGCGAGTGTGGCGACCAGTTCGGCGGGCAGCAGCCCGTCGGCGCCGAGCAGTACTCCTTCGCCGACAGACGGATCGGTGATGACGTTCAGTACTACCGGACTGGCGATCGCCTCGGCTGCAGCGCATTCGGGGTCACCGCACTGGCAGGGGATCCGGTCGGCTTTGGCGATCAGAGCGTCCATCGCATCGGCGCGTCGCTGATCTTTGGTGCGCGGATCGGCGTCGCAGACGGTGGCAGACAGGTGATCCAGGCGCTGATCGAGAGCGTGTGCGGTGGTGGTGAACAGCGAGCCGCCGAAATCGCTCATGCCGTCCAGGCGGTCGGTGATCCACACCTCTCTGCGTTGAGCGGAGTCCTTGCGTCGACGCACCGCGTCGGGGTCGACGCGCGCGATAATGCGGTCGACGTAGCGCGCGAGTCGACCACGGCTCAGCGGAGTCAAACGTGCAGTGCTGGCGGCGAGTTGACCATCTACCCGCGCGAGGATCTCGGGATCGACGATCAGTCCCGTGCGGTGCACGAGGTCTGCAAACAGGCGGGCGTCGATGTCGCCGGCCGCGAACACCGCGCCAACCTGTGGGAGCTGCTCGCGTAGCGCACGCGCCAGGCGAACCTGCGCACATGCCAGGGCATGACTGATGTTCAGAGCTGCCGCGACTTCAGCGGCAACGGCATCCATGGTGTCGACGGCCCAGTACTCGGTTTCCGAACAGCGACTCAACCTGAGAGCGAACAACCCTGCGATCGCGGCCAGCCGCGCGGCGGCATCGCGGTTCTCGCGGCGGGCGGCGACCGCCACTCGTTCGATCAGGGCCGCCGCCTCCGGCGTCACAGTCGGGCAGCGCCGCTCGAAAAGCTCGTCGAGCATCGGGTGGCCCAAGCCGGATGCTTGATCGAACATGCGTTCGAGTATGCCACCGGGGTACGACAACAACGGACCCGCGCTGCGCCCAGCGCACGCCGGCTACAGCTGCGTTGACCTCCGTGCCTCGGTCGGCAGCGGGTCGATGGGCACGGTGACGGTGATGGTCGTGACGCCACCGTGGCCGTCGTCGACGGTGACGTCGAAGGTGTCGGCGGGGGAGACCGTGGAGAAACCGCCCGCGCCGTTCGCGTAGAAGCTCTGCGGGAGCCCCAGTGGCTGGTTCTGCGAGAAGGTCGTGACCACCAGGGAAATCACCTGTCCTGCCGTGAGCTCCACCTGAACCTGCGGGCAGTAGCTTGTCGTTCCGCATCCGCCCGGCTCGACTATGGCGCCGACGAATGCGTGATTGCCCGCCGGTGTGTCGTCGTTGATCGTGATGGCATTGGTTGCGGGCGATTCCGGATTGAACACTCCGTCGTACAGGATGATCACCGTGTCGACCGGTGCGCCGGTCTGCCCGAAGTAGTACGTCTGGCTTTCGGCCGCCGTGAAGAAGGTGGCCACATAATTCCGATCAGCATCGCTCTCGGTGAGCTGATCGATGTGAGTCAGGCCACGGCTCGGGCCACCGAAGGTGCCCTGGGTGATCTGCGAGTCCTCGGTGAGGGTGATGGTTTGCAAGCCGGTACCCCCGCTGTAGTCGCCGTTCCCGGCGACGGCGCGGCGGGCCTCCTCGGTGGGCGTGTAGGTGAATGCGCCGGTGACCGGGTCGATCGTCACTACGCCGTTGGCCGTCGACACCGGGCCGTTGAACGTGACGGTGTCACCGTCCTCGTCGGTCACGATGATCGTGCCGCTGACCGCTCCGGTGTCCTGATCGGGCTCTCCGACGCTGTACTCGGCGGCGGGTGGGACGTTGGTGGGGCTGATGTCCACCATGACCGGCACGGAAGTGGTGCCGCCGTGACCGTCGTTGATGGTCACGGTGAACGTGTCCCAGCGATCGTCGGAGGCACCGCCGGATGCGGCCGCGGCGTGCCGGGCGGCGTCGGTGGGGGTGTAGACGAATCTGCCGGTGGCAGTGTTGATTTCCACGGTGCCTCTGCCGGTGTCGGCCGGGGCGCTGTATGCCAGGGTGTCGAGGTCGGCATCGATGCCCGTGACCGTGCCGGTCACGGCGCCCGTGCCCGCGTCGGTCGTCTCCACCTCGTATGAGCCCTCGGGTGGCGTGTTGGCGGGGGTGATCTGCACGGTCACCGGCACCGTGGTGGTGCGGCCTTCGCTGTCGGTGACGGTCACGGCGAAGGTGTCCCGCCGGGCTTCGGTGGCGCCGGTTGCAGCGGCGGCGTGCCGAGCGGCGTCGGTGGGGCGGTAGGTGAAACGGCCGGTGGCCGCGTCGATCGTCACCGCGCCCCTGTCGGTTTCGGCCGGTGCGCTGAAAGTCAGCGTCCTGCTTCCGGCCCCGGGAACCGCGATCGATCCGGTCAAGGTTCCGGTGGCCGCATCGGTGGTGTCGATCGTGAACTGCCCGGTCGCGGGGGGCTCCTCGTTGGGCGGGGTCGGCGGGGCGGGGGTGGGGATCACCGGGGTGTCGCGGATGCGGGCCGGCACCCGGACAGTGACCAGCGCCGTGTTCTGTAGCCCGCGGGTGAACCGGCTGAACGGTCCGCCGGAGTGGACTCCGCCGATATCGTCGAAGGCCGTGACGGCGAACCAGTCGGTGCCGCCGGTCGCGCCGAAATCCGGGTCGGGGGTGTAGACGAACGTCCCGTTGGCTTGGTCGACGGACACCCTCCCGTGAGCCGGGCCGCCGAGGCCGCGGCTGACCGGAACCCCGTACGCCAACAGGTCACCGTCGGGGTCGTATGCGTCGAAGGAGATCGGAATGCTTGACCCGGCAGCATCTTCGACGTGCAGGGTGACCTCTTGATCAAAGACCTCCGGGCGGCGATTGACGAAGCTCCGCTGGATCTCACGACCGACCAACTCGACCATCGCCCAGGGCGTCAGCGGCCGGATCGGATTACCGGGAGCCGGCGTAGCGAACGGCGCCGACATCGCAGCGGTCACCGTCGCCGCTCTGGCGGCAACCGGTCGTGCCGGAGTCGTCGATCGCATGACCACCGCGCTGGGCACCGCCGGCGTCAGTACATCCTGGCCACGAACATCCGCGTCTTCCGTCAGCCGGGCATCCCTGGTGTCGACCACCACCGATGCAGCAGCGGCGTGTTGAGCGCGTCCGGAAAGCCTGCGCTGGGCGGACGCTCCGGCTTCGAGCGTCGACTCCGCGACCACTGTTGCCGGCTGCCGGTCTCCGGCCGGAACGTCCCTTCCGGCAGCGGACCCGGACCGAGACACCGCGGCTCGCTCGGCGGGCTCTTCATCGCCGTCGAGATCCGTTCCGCCGGCCGCATCGGATTCGGTGCGTGCGCCGCCACCGTCAGCGTCCGCACCCGACAGGGCGGCGCTCTCGGAGCGGCGTTGTCGGGACACCCCCGACGGTGAATCCGCAGCGCCCGGCGAGCTCGAACCGCGCTCCGGCGACGAGGACGTGCCGCTGTCGTTCGACGACTCCGACGAGATCGACGGCTCCGCGTGGGCCACAGCGGCGCCCAGCCCGGTGGCCACGGCCGCACCGACACCCAGCGCCACGGCAAGCGTCCCCACCCGGCCGATGTACCTGGCGTAACCACCGCCACGCGTCTCCGTTGACCGGGCAGCGGGCTGACAGAGCAGAGAAGGGTTCACGGTCGGGTCTCCAGTCGCGCAGCGGGGTGGGCGGCTGCAGCGATGTCTTCACTGCGAATGTTGTTGCGTCACTGGACTTCACTACGCCATCACCCGGACCAGTCGGTCCAGCCGTCGGTACTTTCCCAGCCGGATGCGCACTGACCGAGACGCGATCGCTAATGGAATGTGAACTTCCCTCGGACAACGGGCGCGGACCCCCGTGCTGCGCCTCCGCCGATTCGAGAGGACACTGGCCCGATGCCCATCGACACGATGATCCGCACGGTCGGGTGTGAACTCGACGTGGAGGTCACCGCACCCACCACGCTCGAGTTCCAGATCGCCCTCGCACCCCAGCCGGGTGCCGAGGTCGAGGAGAAGCTCACCTTCCTCCACGACGGCAAGCTCGTCACTCCGCACGAGATCATCGGCGAACACGGCACGCGCATCCACAAGTTCGACGCCGCCGAGGGGTTCGTGAAGGCGACCTATCAGGCGACGGTGACCGGACTGGCCGACCCGCCGCCGGTGCGGGAGATCGACCTGTCGACGTATCTGCGGCCCAGCCGCTACGCCGAGGCCGACAAGTTCTTCGGTTTCGCCGCAACCGAATTCGGCGCCCTCGCCGACACGACCACCCTGCTCGAGAAGATCGCCTCATGGGTCGGCACCCGCCTGAACTACGTGCCAGGTTCGAGTGATCCCATCGACGGCGCTGCGGACACCCTGCTCGCCGGAGCGGGCGTGTGCCGCGACTACGCGCATCTGGTGGTCGCCATGCTGCGCGCCGTCAACGTCCCGGCCCGCCTGGTGTCGGTGTACGCACCCGGCTGCAACCCGATGGACTTCCACGCCGTCGCGGAGGCCTACGTGGACGATCAGTGGCGCGTCGTCGACGCCACGCTGCTGGCACCCCGCCAGTCGATGCTGCGTATCGCCACCGGCCGCGACGCCGCCGACACCGCGTTCCTCGACAACCATCGCGGCCAGATCGACCTGAAGAACATGCTCATCACCGCGATCGTCGACGGTGACCTGCCGCGCGACTCGGTCCAGGAGCTCGTCACCCTGAGGTAGCGCCGAGCCAGTGGCGCAGCCGGTCGTAGATCTCGGGATGGTTGAGCAGGTCGAAGTGGTGCAGGCCGGCCATCACCAGACCGTTGGACTCCTCGAACGGGATGCGCCGGGTCTTTCCCCGACCCGATGCGCTGTACGGCCGCACCAGGACGTCGCCGAACACCGCGCCGATCGCCTGGGGTGCGGCCGACGTCGCCACGAAGTGGTATGACGCGTCGGGCAGGAACGGGACCTCGCCGCAACGGTCCTTGAGGAACTCGTCGGGGTTCCCGTCGCGCCAGTCCTCGTCCAACAGCGCGCCGTAGCGCAGATCCTTGATGCCGTCGCTGCGCAGGTTCAGGAAGCGCGCGATCGCGCGGGTCTCGCGCATACGTGCCAGTGCCCAGGACGCCGCGTTGACGCCCTTCTCCAGATCGGCCCCGAGATGCGGCGAGCCAAGACACACCACCTGCCGCACCGACGTGGCCCAGCGCCGCTGGTACCCCGACGCGTAGTGACATGCGCTGCGCACGACCAGCCCGCCCATCGAATGCCCGACCAGCGCGATGTCGGCGACCGGCACCGGCCAGGCCGCGGTCAGTTCGGCGAGCAGCTCATCGAGATCGTGGCCGTTGGTGGAGATGTGCAGACCGGTGTTGTAGCGCACGAATACGGGCGTGAATCCGAGGTCGTCGTGCAGCCGCTCTCCGTACGGCCGCGGATCGGCATCCACCTCAGCGCGCGGCGACCGACACCACGATGCCTCTGTCTGCATCAGTCCGTGGACGAACACCACGATCCGGTTCGTCGCATCAGGGAACGCCGCCGCGACCGCCTGCGGAGTCAGCTCGATGTGGCGGCCGTTCACGCGGACCGCCATGGGATGAGCCAGCGTATTGCCGCGTTCGGCGAGCTCGTCGCCGTAGATGCCGTTCAGCGCCGCGATCGCCTCGGCGACCGCCGGCTTCTCGTCGAGCGGGGCGTCGGTGTCGGTGCCCGCCCTCGCCGCGGCCAGCGCACCGACCGCGTCCGGTATCCGCTGGCCGGCCAGACCCACTGCGGCGTAGACGGTGTGGGCGATCGCGTCGTGGATCATCTCGACGGGGCGCGCGACCGGCCCGATCGTCGCAAACACCCGGCCGGCGATGCCGGTGTGCATACCGTGCACCACGTCGTTGAGCACGCTGAGACCTTCGCCGGCGACCTCGCCGAGCGACCTGATGTCAGTAGTCCGCATGCCGCTGTGTACCCGGATACGGTCGGCGATCCGCATCCGGTGCCAGTGGACCGAACGCCAGACCGGTCAGGTAGGCACTCAGGTGCCCGACCTCGGTGAATGTGGGCCGCACCAGGACGTTCGTGGTGAGCACCGTGACGGCCGCGCCTCGGCACGCCCACCGGTAGCGCTGCGGAACGTAGGCCGACAGGACCCCGGCGACCCCGAGGAGGAAGTAGCTCACCCCGACGTCGCTGGCGTCGGCCAGCTTCGGCGGGGCCTTCTCCCGCTCGATCGACCAGCGCAGATAGCCCTGTCCGAGGTAGGTGCCGGTGACGTGGGCGGCCAGCCCGACCGCCAGCCAGCGCCAGGTGCCCAGCCGCCGTTCGGCCGGTGCCAGGACGGTGATGTAGGGCAGCACGTAGGGCCACCATCGGCGTCCGTCCAGCCAGAACAGGCTGGCGGTCAGCACGCGGGTCGGTTCGTTGGACAGATGGTGCAGGTTGGTCGATTGGCTCCGGATCAGCTGACCGCGCTCGTGACCTGCGGAGCGCTGCACGCGCGTCGTGGCCAGCAGTACCAGCAGCCAGCCGAAGGTGGCCGGGGCCTGCGAGACGCTTCTGGCGACACCGCGTCGAACAACATCCCACGCGCGCGCCACGGTGCGACCCTACAGATCACCCGCGCAACGTGGCGTACGGACTCTGGGCGTAGCAGGTGCGGTACAGCGCGGCGAACGACCCGGGTCGGGCGAAACCCCACCGGGCGGCGACGCGGCCGACCGTCGTCGCGGCGGGGTCACCGTCGACGAGCTCCTGATGGGCGTTGCGCAGGCGGATCTGGCGCAGGTGCGCCATCGGAGTGACGCCGAGATGGCGGCGGAACAGGTAGGCGACACCGCTCGGGGTGAGGTCCACCGCGCGGGCGATGTCCCAGACCCCGATGTCGATCCGCGCATTGGCCTCCATGAAGTCGATCGCCTGCCGCAATGTGTTCGGGATCAGCCGGCCGGGATGGGTGACCGCCGGTGTGGTGGTGGTCGGGAAGGTCTCGAGGATCCGCGCGGCCAGCGTTCTGGCGGTGGTGGCCAACGAGAGCTCGGTCTGGGCGTCCTTGTCGCGCAGGATCTGCTCGACGTGGTTGACGGTCTCCATCCAGCGCTTGGTCGCGTCTGCGCTGACAGGGTTCACCGACAGGAACCGCAGCGCAGGAGAGGAGCCGACCGCCTCGAGGAAGAATCTCGTCGGAAGGACGACGATGTGCGCCGCGGTGTGATCGGTGTGACAGCGGTAGTGCGCGCCCGGGAAGTTGGACAGGAAGACGTCGCCGCGGCGGTAGGCGAAATCGTGCAGGCCGCCGATCCCGCCGATGATCCCCGCCTGCATGGTGTTGACGATGATCACGTCGTTGTCGGCGCAGTCGAAGTGCAACTGGGTCGGCAGCCGGACGGTGCCGCACTGGAACTGCTCGGTTCCCCGCTTGTCGACGCTCAACCGCTTCGCGTTACCGCGGGACTCGCCGACCCGCAGCCGCGCTCCGAACTCGGTCTCCAGCCGGGTGCAGGCTTCGCCCAGGTCGGTAGTCGTCCAGCTCGCGTGCTGTATTGCCGTTGCCATATCGGTACCCCTACGGGCCCTTCTCCCATAGCGGCCGACGCTCTTCCCACGTCAGCGACTCGATAGGCTCACCTTACCGCGGGCTTTCGGGGAGGCGCACAACTTTGCCATCCGCTCATCTGAGCGTCAGCTGCCGGTCGGTTAGCCGCTCTTGAGCCGGATCTTCCAGCGCACGAAGCCGACATAGAACACGCTCAGCACGATCAACATCGCCATGTCGAAGAGCCATGCGCCGCTGGTGTGCTCCCAGTGTGAATCCTTCGGAGTCAGCGGGCCGGGCACCAGCTTGATCAGGTCGACCGTCGAGGCCGAGGCGGCGAAACCCCAGCGGGCCGGGGTGATCCAGGACAGCTGGTCGAGCCCGATGCGGTCGGTCACCGGGATCATGCCGCCGGAGAACACCAGCTGGCTCATGATCGCCACGACGAGCAGCGGCATGATCTGCTCGCTGGTGCGCGCCAGCGCCGACAGGGCCAAGCCGACCATGGCGGCGGTGACCGTCGTGGCGGCCATACCGACGAACAGCTCGAGCGTCGCACTGCCGAGGAACGTCGCGCCCTGGGTGGGTGTGCCCTTGCCTGCGATGGTGATCGCGGTGACGATCGTCGACTGCACGATCGCGAACACCGAGTACACGCAGACCTTGGCCAGCAGATACGCCGTCGTGGACAGGCCTACGGCCTGCTCACGCAGGAAGATCGCGCGTTCGCCGATCAGATCGCGGATGGTCAGGGCGGTGCCCATGAAGATGGCGCCTACGTTGAGCAGGACCAGGATCTGGCCGGGTTCGTTGGGGGCGTCGCCCATCGGGTTGGGGATGCCGAAGCCGACCGTGCCGGGCACCGACATCGAGAGCGCACCCATGATGAAGGGCAACAGCGCGAGGAAGATGAAGTAGCCGCGGTCGGACACGATCAGCCGGATCTGCCGTCGCGCGATCGTGGAGAACTGGCGGCGCAGGCTGGTCTTGGACGGTTCGCCGAGGTTGACCGGTTCGGAGGTGGGCGGCTGCTCCGGTGGCGGTCCGTGCAGAGCCAGGTACCGCTGATTGGCGCCCTCGGGATCGCTGGCCACGGAGCTGAAGATGTCCGCCCAGTTGGTGGTCCCCATGGAGGGCCCGATGTCGGCGGGCGGTCCGCAGAACGCGGTCTTACCCCCGGGGGCCAGCAGCAGTACCTGGTCGCAGACGTCGAGGTAGGTCAGCGAGTGCGTGACCACCAGCACCACGCGGCCCGCGTCGGCGAGCTGGCGCAGCATCGTCATGACCTGGCGGTCCAGCGCGGGGTCGAGGCCGGAGGTCGGCTCGTCGAGGATCAGCAGCGACGGGCCGGTCAGCAGCTCCAGGGCGACCGAGGCGCGTTTGCGCTGACCGCCCGACAGCTTGTCCACCCGGGTCTCCAGATGCTTGGTCATCTCGAGTTCCTCGAGGACCTGCATGACGACCTGCTCGCGGTCGGCCTTCGTGGTGTCCGGCGGCAGCCGCAGTTCGGCGGCGTACATCAGCGCCTGCCGCACGGTCAGTTGCCCGTGCACGACGTCGTCCTGCGGCACCATCCCGATCCGGGAGCGCAGAGAGGCGTACTCGGCGTGCACGTTGTGGCCCTCGAACAGCACCGAACCGTTCGTCGGATGGGTGTATCCGGCGACCAGTCGCGCGAAGGTCGACTTGCCCGCACCGGACGGACCGATGACGGCGGTCAGGGTGCCGGGCCGGGCCGTCAGCGAGATGTTGTCCAGCAGTGTCTTGTTGTTCTCGATCGTCCAGGTGACGCCGTGCACGTCCAGGCCGCCGGTGCCGGTCGCGATCGCGGTCTCGGAGCGGCGTACCAGGGTGCCGCCGGAGAAGACGAGGTCGATGTTGCCGATGGTGACGACATCGCCCTCGTTGAGCAGCGCCGACTCGACCCGTGTGCCGTTGACGAAGGTGCCGTTGATGCTGCGCGCATCGACGATCTCGGTGCCGCCGGCCGTGGGGACAAGAGAGGCGTGGTGCCGGGAGGCCAGCACGTCCGGGATCACGATGTCGTTGTCGCTGGCCCGGCCGATCTTGGTGGCGCCCGGCGGGGCCTCGGCCGGCCTGCCCGGCCGCAGGATCTTGAGCATGCTGGTGGCGAGATTGCCGCCGCCCTCCGATCCGCCGGAGCCGGACCGCGGAGCTGCGGTGGGCCCCATCCGGGTCACGGGCTCGAGTGCGGGTTGCTGGGACAGCGGCGGAGACAGCGCGCCGTTGGTGGCGGTGTGGCGCACCGGCTGGCCCGACGTCGGATAGCGCTGCGGGCCGCTCGACGGGTATCCGGTCGGCTGGGGTCCGGTGGGATATCGCGGCTGCGGGCGGGACATCGGGGGAGGTGGCGGCTGCTGGCCCCAGCCGCCGCTGGTCGCCGGGCGGGCGACGGGAACCGCGGTGGTCTGCGGTGGGCTGCCCGCCGCACCCTGGTGACGTCCCACCTCGAAGTTCAGCTGCGGTCCGTCCGGGTTGCCGATATTGAGGCTCTGGCCGTCGCGGATGTCGACGGCGGGCACGCGACGGCCGTTGACGAACATTCCGTTGAGGCTGCCGTTGTCGATCGCCACCCACCGGCCCTGGTCGAAGCGCAGCACCAGATGGGCACGCGAGATCAGGGGATGGGCGATCCGCACGTCGGCCCGCAGATCGCGGCCGATGACCACGTCGTTGCCGGGGGCGAATGTGCGGGTGGATCCCTCGTACCGAACGGTCAGCGCAGGTGGGACAGGTCGGCTCATCGCGCTCAACTGTATAGGTAGCCCTCCCGAATCGGGCGGTGCGTCAGCGGGTGTCGGCCAGGCTGTCTCAGACGCGGAGCGAGTCCGGTGCTCCGGTCACGACGCAGTGGGTGTGGCTGTAGATCGTCGCCATGCACTTGTTGCAGTGCGTGCACGCCGAGCGGACCGCACCGGTTTCCTCTTCGGCCCTGATGCGATTGAGCAGGTCCGGTTCGGCGAGCAGCGCGCGGCCCATCGCGACGAACTCGAAGCCCTCGGCCATCGCCAGATCCATCGTCTCGCGGTTGGTGATCCCACCCAGCAGGATCAGCGGCATCGTCAGTTCGGCGCGGAACAGCCTGGCCTTGTCGAGCAGGAACGCCTCGCGGTAGGGGTACTCGCGGAAGAACTTCTTACCGGTCATGCGGATGCCCCAGCTCAGCGGCGGCTTGAATGCGCCGGCGAACTCCTTGACCGGCGCGTCGCCGTGGAAGAGGTAGAGCGGGTTGACCAGGGAGCTGCCCGCGGTGAGCTCGATGGCGTCCAGGCCACCGTCCTCCTCGAGCCACTTCGCGGTCTGCAGCGACTCCTCGAGTGGGATGCCCGCACGCACGCCGTCGGTCATGTTGAGCTTCGCCGTCACCGCGATCTCATTGGCCCCGTGTCTATCGACGGCGTCCCGGACCGCTCGCACCACACCGCGCGCGACCTTGGCCCGGTTCTCCAGTGAGCCGCCGTACTCATCCTTGCGGCGATTGAGCAGCGGGGACAGGAAGGAGCTGGCGAGGTAGTTGTGCCCCAGGTGGACCTCGACGGCATCGAAGCCCGAGTCGATCGCCAGCCGGGCGGCGTTGGCGTGCGCGGCGGTGACGTCGGCGATGTCCTGGCGGGTGGCCTTCTTCGCGAACCGCATCGACAGCGGGTTGAAGAACCGCACCGGCGCGAGCGCCTTGGCCTTATTGGTCCTGGCGTTGGCGACCGGACCGGCGTGGCCGATCTGCGCGCTGATCGCCGCTCCCTCGGCGTGGACGGCCTCGGTCAGCCGGCGCAGCCCGGGAACCGCTTCGGGGCGCATCCAGATCTGCCATCCGTCGGTGCGTCCGCCAGGAGTCACCGCACAGTAGGCGACGGTCGTCATGCCCACCCCGCCGGCGGCCGGAAGCCGGTGATAGTGGACCAGGTCGTCGGTGACCAGCGCGTTGGGCGTAGAGGCCTCGAACGTCGCGGCCTTGATGATGCGGTTGCGCAAGGTCACCGGGCCGAGCTTGGCCGGGGTGAACACATCTGGCGGGGTGTTCATACCGGAAGCCTGCCACAGGCTCCTGTCACAATGTCTGATGTGGGTGCGATAACTCTCGACGGAAAAGCCACGCGCGACGAGATCTTCGTCGACCTCAAAGACCGGGTGGCCGCGCTCACCGAGCAGGGGCGCACTCCGGGCCTGGGCACCGTGCTCGTCGGCGACGACCCGGGCTCACAGGCCTATGTGCGCGGTAAGCACGCCGACTGCGCGAAGGTCGGCATCAACTCGATCCGCCGCGACCTGCCCGCCGACATCACCCAGGCGCAGCTCGAGGAGACGATCGACGAGCTGAACGCCGACCCGGCGTGCACCGGCTACATCGTGCAGTTGCCGCTGCCGAAACACCTCGACGAGAACGCCGCGCTGGAGCGCATCGACCCGGCCAAGGATGCCGACGGTCTGCATCCGACGAACCTCGGCCGGCTGGTGCTCAACGAGCCCGCGCCGTTGCCGTGCACCCCGCGGGGCATCGTGCACCTGCTGCGCCGTTTCGAGGTCGAGATCGCCGGGGCGCATGTGGTGGTGATCGGCCGCGGCGTGACCGTCGGCCGCCCGTTGGGCCTGCTCCTCACCCGCCGGTCGGAGAACGCGACGGTGACGTTGTGCCACACCGCAACCCGGCACCTGCCGCAGTTCACGCTCGAGGCCGACATCATCGTCGCCGCCGCCGGGGTGCCGCACATGGTGACCGCCGAGATGGTCAAGGCGGGTGCGGCCGTCGTCGACGTCGGCGTGAGTCGCGACGAGGCCGGCAAGCTGGTCGGCGACGTCGCCCCCGATGTCTGGGAGGTTGCCGGGCACGTGTCGCCCAACCCGGGCGGCGTCGGCCCGCTGACCCGCGCGTTCCTGCTCACCAACGTCGTCGAGCGGGTCGAAGCCTCCCGGCGATGAGCGCTCGCGCGAAGAACCGGCAGACGTGACACCGAGGCAATTCGCCCGCAAGGTGTTCGCGGAGCAGTGGCCGATCCTGGTGGTGGGTCTGGTACTGGTCGGCGCATTCGTCCTCGTGGTCGCAGGCTACTGGCGCCGCGGTGCGCTGGTGATGGCGGTCGGGGTCGGACTCGCTGCGGCGCTGCGGGTTTCGCTGAACGACGATCGGGCCGGACTGCTCGCCGTGCGCAGTAAAACCATCGACTTCGCCACCACGGCGACGGTGAGCGCCGTGCTGCTCTATGTCGCCTGGACCATCGATCCGCTGGGCACGAGCTAGCAGCGGTCGACCACGGTGAAGCCGCCAACCGCCCATTAGGTCCGCCCGCGAACTCGCGACCGCCGACGCGGTGATGCGTTCCATCGTTTGAAACATCGACCCGCCGGGCGCTGGTCCGGCGACGCGAAAAATATCTTAAAGCGATAATTACAGCAAATAAGACGCGCGCGATATTTTTCTTTCTGTTCCGGTGCAGGTCCGGGTAACTGATGTTATCTTTCTGCCGACTGCCACGATTTTGGCGGCTCGGCAACGGATCGCGTTGCGTCAGTACTGGACCACTGTGGTTTCGCGCTGCGCTGTGCTCCCCGTCGCGATCGGCAGGTTCACGGCGCTCCCGTGGGCCTGCATAGGAATGACGAATTGGCAAACAAGTCGAGGGACTGGATGAACGGGAACAGCTGCGCGAGTTACGTAGGTCGGGTCGGCGGTCTGGCGGCCGCCCTGGGAGTGGGTTTCGCGGTGGCCACGCTTGCGGGTGGGGCGGTGGCCCAGGCTGAGTCTGCTCCGGACTCGGGTGTGTCCTCGTCGGCGGATTCGAAGAGCGAGTCGGGCGCTCGAGCATCGGGTGTCGGCGCGAGTGGGCAGGACCGCGACGAGTCGCAGCGAGACGCGCGCTCGCGAGATTCGCGAGATGACAGTGTCGCGGCGGAGCCGACGAATGCGCAGGAGCCGGCATCGACCCGTCGTGCCTCCAGGGTGAACGCCGCCTCGGAGACGGCCGTCGCCGAGCGCGCCGATGCCCAGGGCGTAGAGGCGGCAGGCGGAGCGAGTACGTCCACCGCCTCCGCCTCGACGAGGGTCACCCGGATCGGTTTCGTCGCCCCGGCGGCGCCCTCGCCGGTGGGCCCGGCCGGTCCGGCGCAGCCCGCGCCGCCGTCGACCGCGTTCGCGTTGACGGGACGAGAGTCCGCCCGGTCGTGGCTCAGCCGTCGGCCCACCGTGAAATCGCAGCAGTTCGATATCGAGCTCGGCGCGGCTGATGCCGTCAGCCCGCCGCTGGCGTTCAAAGCCACCGACCCCGAGGCCAACCCGCTGCTGTACTACGTGCCGGCGCGCGGCGAGTTGGGCGGGCCGCAGCATGGCAGCGTTATGCTCGATCAGGCGGCCGGCACATTCGTCTACAACCCCGACGACAGTTTCGTCGTGGGCAGCTCCGACCGGATGACCGACAGATTCCTGGTGCGGGTGTCGGATCGCACCAACGTCATTCCCACGCATGGACTGTTCAGCTGGCTCCGTGGCGGGCGAAGCGCCTATGCGCTGATGACCGTGACTTTCACCGGGATCGCCCCGCCGACGCGGCCCGCTGAGGGCCTCGTGCCGGGCAACCGTGCACCCGTGGCGGGCGGGGACAGCTTCACCGTCGGCCAGAACGCGACGCTTGTCGGAAACGTACTCGCCAACGACACCGATCTCGACGCCGGCGACGCCGGCAGGCTGCGGGCCATTCTCACGGTCGCGCCCGCCAACGGCTCGTTCACGCTCGCCCGTGACGGTTCGTTCACCTACACCCCGAACGCCGGCTTTGTCGGCAACGACTTCTTCACCTACCGCGCCACGGACGGGAAGGCGAATAGTACGCCGTCCACCGTGACCATCACCGTCACCAACGCCACCCCGGCCACCACCGCAGATTCGTTGTCCGCAACCGAGGATCAGCCACTGACCTTCACCGCGGCCGGCCTGCTGGCCAACGACACCGACGACGGGCCCGCCCCGCTGACGGTGCAGGTGAGCGCACCCGCCAACGGCGTGCTGACCTCCGACGGCAACGGCGGCTACACCTACACCCCGAACGCCAATTTCAACGGCGTCGACACCTTCACCTACACCGCTTCCGACGGCCACGTCACCAGTGCCCCGGTCACCGTCACTGTGCAGGTGGGTGCAGTCAACGATGCCCCCACCGCGAGCGACGCGTCCTTCATCGGGGCGGAAGACGCTCAGATGGGGGGCGATCTGGGTGTCGTTGATCCGGACGTCGGCGACACGCTGACATACACCCTGGTGAGCGGTCCCGGCAATGGCACCGTCATCTTCGACAACGGCCAGTTCGTCTACACCCCGAACGCCGACTTCAACGGGGTGGACACCTTCGTCTACTCGGTCAGCGACGGCGCCAACGCCACTTCATCGGCATCCGTGTCGCTGACCGTCGCTCCGGTCAACGACGCCCCCACCGCCGTATTCGATGTTCTCGCCAACGAATTCGCCAACGGCGACTTCACGAACGGGATCACCGGTTGGACTGCTTTGAATACCCGGGTGCGGATGGACGGCACCGGCACCGTCGCCGGGTGGGCGACGCCGGTGGATCCGACGACGGCGCCGGGCGGCGGCAGAGAAGCAAACCAGGTTGGCGCCCAGACCTACACGACGGTAGTCAATGGCGCCGGCCGGGCGGTCCTGACATCCGACCTCAATGACGTCCGCAACAATCCCGCGGGTCAGGGCGCAGTGGTACACGGCCCGGTGATCGTGTCGGACGACTCGGTGCTGATCAACGCAGGCGCCACCGTTCAGTTCGACTGGGAGGCCAGCGGCGGCGAGGACGCCTACGACGTCCTCGGCTACATCGTCAACGTCGACACCGGCGAAACCTTCATCATGCTGAACGAGACCGGGGCGAATGCCAACGACGATCAGCCGATCACTGTGGTCAACCACTTCGTGACGCAAACGGGGCGGTACCGGTTCGTGTTCGCCGCGGGAAGCTGGGACGCCACCGGCGGTGAGCGCGCCGGGGCGCAATTGAGCATCGACAATGTCCGGGTGCTCGACAACCTCAGTCCGACCGGTGAGGTCGAAGGCAAGGTGACGGGTGCCGATCTCGACGGTGACACCGTCACCTACAGTGCGGCCGCCACCAGCACCAAGGGTGGAACGGTTGTAATCGATTCCACCACAGGTGCATTCACTTACAGGCCGACGGCGGCAGCCCTCGCGGCGGCGCGGGCCGCCGGTGCGACCGCTGCCGAGAAGGAAGACACCTTCACCGCCACCGTCAGCGACGGCAACGGCGGCAGCACCGAGATCACCGTGACGGTGCCCGTCCTCTGATGCCCGGTATCGCGCTCCGGGCACCCGTGCCCGGTGCGCGATAGAGGGTCGTCCGCCCTCGCCCGTGGCAGCCCGTTTCCGGGGCCGAATCCGTCTCGGGCGGGGCCTCAGGCCACTGTCGCCTTGATGCACACCGTCACGTACGGCAGCGCGAGACCTGCGGTGTTGACCAGAGCCGGATGGGTGGCGAGCAGTTCGCGAACCCGGTCCAGGGTGCGGGTGCGGACCTCGGTCGGCGAGGTGATGCAGTAGCTGCGCGACGCGACGAGGTCGATGAGCGCCTGCGGCGTCAGGTAACTCGTCCACTCGACGTGGTGGCGTTCCACATCGGTGAAAGGCCCGGGTAGTGACACCTCGTCGGTGAACGGATCGTTCTCGTGTCCGATGATGCGTCCCAGGTCCTTGACCCAGCCGGAGCGTTCGTCGCGGGTGTTCCACACCAGTCCCAGCCGGCCGCCGGGACGCAGCACCCGGGCCACCTCGCGAACCGCGCGGTCCACGTCGAACCAGTGCCAGGCCTGTGCCACCAGCACCGCGTCGACGCTGTCGTCGGCCAGCGGGATCTCCTCGGCGGTTCCCAGTAGCGCCGGCGTCTGTGGCAGCGACCTGGTCAGCACCTCGAGCATCTCGGGAATCGGATCCACCGCGACGACGTCGAGGCCCCGTTCGACCAGCCGCGTGGTCAACTTGCCGGTACCCGCACCCAGGTCGAGCACCTTGCGGGCATCGGGCGGCAGCAGCCAGTCGATCGCCTCCGGCGGATAGGACGGCCTGCCGCGTTCATAGGCCGCGGCCTGCGCCCCGAAGGACAGTGAGGCCGGCGCGAACTCCTGGGTCATCGGTCCGCCAGCGCCAGCGTGCGGCGGATCAGCTCGCCGACCGCGTCCGTCTCGACCAGGAATCCGTCGTGGCCGTAGCTGGAGTCGACCACGTCGAGGCCGTCGCAGCCGGGCAGCAGATCGGCCAGTTCCCGCTGCAACCGCAGCGGATACAGCCGGTCGGAGGTGATACCGCCGACCACCGTCGGGACCCGGCAATCCTGCAGTGCGGCCCGCACGCCGCCCCGGCCGCGACCGACGTCGTGGCTGGACAGGGCATCGGTCAACGTCACGTACGTACCCGCGTCGAACCGCTCGACCAGTTTCGCGCCCTGGTACTCCAGATAGCTCTGCACCGCGTACCGGCCGCCGTCGGTCGGGTTCTCCTCACCCTGGGCGTCGTTTCCGAACCGGTCGTCCAGCTCGAGTTCACCGCGGTAGGTGAGGTGGGCGAACCGGCGCGCGATCTGCAGACCGGTCGACGGCACCCGCCCGGTGTGGTGGTAGTCGCCGCCGCACCAGTCGGGATCGGCCTTGATGGCCGCGACCTGGGTGCTCTGCGTGCCGATCTGGTCGGCGGTGGCCCTGGCGCCGACCGCGAGGACCAGCGCCGCGCGCACCGTATCGGGATGGCCCACGATCCACTCCAACGCGCGCGCCCCGCCCATCGATCCGCCGACCACCGCGGCGACCTCGGTGACGCCCAGTGCCTTGAGCGCGGCGATGTCGGCTTCGACCTGATCGCGGATGGTGACGGCGGGGAACCGGGAACCCCAGGCCCTGCCGTCGGGTGCGATCGACGACGGCCCGGTCGACCCGCGGCAGCCGCCGAGCACGTTCGTCGACACCGCGCACCAGCGGTCGGTGTCGATGGGGGCGCCGGGTCCGGCGACGCCGTCCCACCAGCCGGGGGTGGGATGGTCCGGTCCGGCCGGGCCGGTGATGTGCGAATCGCCGGTCAGCGCGTGCAGCACCATCACCACGTTGTCGCGGGTGGGGGACAGTTCGCCCCAGCGCTGCACGGCGATGGACACATCGTCGAGCACCGTGCCGTTCTCCAGCGTCAGCGAACCGATGTCGACCACGCCGATCTCACCCTCGGCGGGCAGGTCGAGTGCGGACACGGCCGGGATATCGAAAATCGTCACTTGCGGTCTCTTCTGCTTCAGGCGATCGCCTTGGCGGCGGCGAACCCCTGCTCGAGGTCGGCGAGGATGTCGTCGATGCCTTCGATGCCGACGGCGAGCCGCACCAGGCCGGGGGTGACGCCGCTGGCGAGCTGCTCCTCCGGACTCAGCTGCGCATGCGTGGTGGATGCGGGATGGATGACCAGCGAGCGCACGTCACCGATGTTGGCGACGTGGCTGTGCAGGGTCAGTGCGTTGACGAACGCCTTACCCGCATCGACGCCGCCGGCCAGCTCGAACGCCAGCACCGCGCCGGTTCCCTTGGGCGCCAGCCGCTTTCCGAGCTCGTACCAGGGTGAGTCCGGCAGCCCCGCGTAGTTCACCGAGAGTACGTCGGAGTGTCCGGAGAGATACTCGGCGACGCGCTGGGCGTTGTGCACGTGCCGCTCGATGCGCAGGCTCAGCGTCTCCAGGCCCTGGGCGATGAGAAACGCGTTGAACGGTGCGGGCGCCGACCCGAGGTCGCGCAGCAACTGCACCCGCGCCTTGAGCGCATATGCCGGTGGTCCGAGTTCGGCGAACACCACACCGTGATAGCTGGGATCGGGGGTGGTGAAGCCGGGGAAGTTGCCGTTGGTCCAGTCGAAGGTGCCGCCGTCGACGAGGACGCCGGCGATCGCGTTGCCGTGCCCGCCGAGGTACTTGGTGGCCGAGTGCACGACGATGTCGGCGCCGTGGCTCAGCGGCTGGATCAGGTACGGGGTGGCGATCGTGTTGTCGACGATGAGCGGAACCCCGGCGTCGTGGGCCACCCCCGCGACACCCGGGATGTCGAGCACGTCGATCTGGGGGTTCGAGATGGTCTCGCCGAAGAACGCCTTGGTGTTGGGCCGCACCGCCGCCCGCCACGACTCCAGATCGTCGGGGTCCTCGACGAAGCTGACCTCGATGCCCAATTTCGGCAGCGAGTAGTGGAACAGGTTGTACGTGCCGCCGTAGAGGCGCGGGCTCGACACGATGTGGTCACCCGCGTTGGCGATGTTCAGGATTGCGAAGGTCTCGGCGGCCTGCCCGGACGACAGGAACAGCGCGGCGACACCGCCTTCCAGCGCAGCGATGCGCTGCTCGACGACGTCGGTCGTCGGGTTCATGATCCGGGTGTAGATGTTGCCGGTTTCGGCCAGCCCGAACAGCGCCGCCGCATGGTCGGTGTCGCGGAACGTGTAGCTGGTGGTCTGGTAGATCGGCAGGGCCCGCGCGTTGGTCGCGGTGTCGGGCGTCTGGCCGGCGTGGACCTGTTTGGTCTCGAAAGACCAATTGGCCGTGGGGTCGGATTGGGTCATCGACGTTCCTCCATGAAACAGGGGGCCCGTTTCACGGCGGACCCGCGCTTGCCTTATAGCCGGGGGCGGCTACTCAACCTGGTCGTCTCCCGGGGCACCCCACCGCGGTTGGAGGGTTGCCGGCCAGCAAGCCGGGGCTATGTGCTGGCACTCATGACCGCCTCGCAGCTTAGCGCAACGATCGGCGCTGGTGCCACCAGGTCACCACAGGGACGGGGTCCACGGGTAGCGTCATAACCGACGCGACAGACCCCAGATCCATAGCCGCCGACGCCGGGAGACTGACCATGAGTGACGACCAGCCGACGATCATCTACACGCTGACCGACGAGGCGCCGATGCTGGCGACCTATGCCTTCCTGCCCATTGTCCGCACCTTCACCCAGCCGGCCGGCATCAACGTCGAGACCAGTGACATCTCGGTGGCGGCACGCATCCTGGCCGAGTTCTCCGACCGACTGACCGACGAGCAGAAGGTCCCGAACAACCTGGCCACGCTGGGTGAGCTGACGCAGTCACCGGACACCAACATCATCAAGCTGCCCAACATCAGCGCCTCGGTGCCCCAGCTGCTGGCCGCCATCAAGGAACTCAAGGCCAAAGGCTACGACCTGCCCGACTGGGTCGGCGATCCGAAGAACGACGAAGAGCGCGAGATCAAGGAGCGCTATTCCAAGATCCTGGGCAGTGCGGTGAATCCGGTGTTGCGCCAAGGCAACTCGGACCGACGCGCCCCGGCCGCGGTCAAAGAGTATGCGCGCAAGCATCCGCACAGCATGGGGAAGTGGTCGCAGGCGTCGCGCACCCACGTCGCGACCATGCGCGGAGGTGACTTCTACGCCGGCGAGAAGTCGATGACGATCGACAGGGACCGCAAGGTCAAGATGGTGCTCACCACCAAGAGCGGCGAGACCCTTGTGCTCAAACCCGAGGTGAAGCTCGAATCCGGCGACGTCATCGACAGCATGTTCATGAGCAAGAAGGCGCTGTGCGACTTCTACGAGGCCGAGATGCAGGACGCCTACGAGACCGGCGTGATGTTCTCCCTTCACGTCAAGGCGACGATGATGAAAGTCAGCCACCCGATCGTGTTCGGGCACGCGGTCAAGGTGTTCTACAAGGACGCATTCGCCAAGCACCAGAAGCTGTTCGACGAACTCGGTGTCAACGTCAACAACGGCATGTCCGATCTGTACGACAAGATCGAGAAGCTCCCGGCCTCGCAGCGCGAGGAGATCATCAACGACATCCACGCCTGCCATGAGCATCGGCCCGAACTGGCCATGGTCGACTCCGCCCGCGGTATCACCAACTTCCACTCGCCCAGCGATGTCATCGTCGACGCGTCGATGCCGGCGATGATCCGGCTCGGCGGGAAGATGTACGGCGCCGACGGCCGCACCAAGGACACCAAGGCGGTCAACCCCGAGTCGACGTTCTCGCGGATCTACCAGGAGATGATCAACTTCTGCAAGACCCACGGACAGTTCGATCCGACGACGATGGGCACCGTGCCCAACGTCGGCCTGATGGCGCAGAAGGCCGAGGAGTACGGCAGCCACGACAAGACGTTCGAGATCCCCGAAGCCGGCGTCGCCGACATCGTCGACATCGACACCGGCGAGGTGCTGCTGACCCAGAACGTCGAGACCGGCGACATCTGGCGCATGCCGATCGTGAAGGACGCGGCGATCCAGGACTGGGTGAAGCTGGCCGTCACCAGGGCGCGCGCGTCAGGGATGACGGCGCTGTTCTGGCTGGACACCGAGCGACCCCACGAGGTGGAACTTCGCAAGAAGGTCAAGAAGTACCTCGCCGACCACGACACCGAGGGTCTACACATCCAGATCATGCCGCAGGTGTGGGCGATGCGGTACACGCTCGAACGGTTGATCCGCGGGCAGGACACCATCGCCGTGACCGGAAACATCCTGCGTGACTACCTGACCGACCTGTTTCCGATCCTGGAGCTCGGCACGAGCGCCAAGATGCTGTCGATCGTGCCGCTGATGGCCGGTGGCGGCATGTACGAGACCGGCGCCGGTGGCTCGGCCCCCAAGCACGTGCACCAGCTGGTCGAGGAGAACCACCTGCGGTGGGACTCGTTGGGCGAGTTCCTCGCCCTCGGTGCGTGTTTCGAGGACATCGGTCGAAAGACCGACAACAAGCGCGCCGTCCTGCTCGGCACCACCCTCGACGCGGCCATCGGCAAACTGCTGGAGGACAACAAGAACCCGTCGCGGAAAGCCGGCGAACTCGACAACCGGGGCAGCCAGTTCTACCTGGCCCTGTACTGGGCGCGCGAACTCGCCGGGCAGGACGAGGATCAGGAACTGGCCGAGCACTTCGGCGCGCTGGCCACGACGCTGGGCGAGAAGGAAGAGACCATCGTCAAGGAGCTCAACGACGTCCAGGGTGAATCGGTGGACATCGGCGGCTACTACTACCCGGACCCCGAGAAGACCACTGCCGTCATGCGGCCGAGCAAGACGCTCAACGACGCCCTGGAGGGTGCTCGGGGCTGAGCGGGGTTGATCCAGGCGGCCCCGGGGTATTACGGCCGGGACCGCAACAGTCGACCGCCAGGAGGCGCGCACCGTGACATCCCCAGGTGAGGGTTACAACACGTCCGACACCCCGTCCGAGGAGGACGTCGTGGCCACCCCCGCGACACCGGGTGCCGAAGGGCTCACCACCGACGTGCAAGAGGGCCCTACCCCGTAGCACGCTTCGGGTCGGTGTGCTCGTCGACGAACCCGACGATCAGATCGGCGATGCGCTTCGGCGCCTCGAACATCGGGATGTGACCGACGCCGTCGAGGTGGGTCACCTTCGTGTCCTTCGGCAGCTGCGTGGTGAAGTGCCGGGTGAACCGCGGATGCGGTAGCACCCGGTCCTTCTCGCAGATCACCAGGTGCGTCGGCGCCTTTCCCTCGGCGATCTCCAGCAGACCCGGCAGGGTCAGCGACTTCACCAGCAGCTGGTAGTAGGCCGGGCAGTGCGCGACGTCATCGATGATGTCGGCGATGTCCTCGTCGGAGAGGCTGTCGCGGGTGGCGCTGACGGCCGGGTAGGTCAGGTACGGCGTGATCGGCAGCTTGAGCACCCGGTTGCCGAGCAACTTGACCACCACGTAGATCGGCAGCCCACCGAGGAACTTCGCGACGATCTCGAACTTCGCCGGGGTGAAGTGGCGCCAGCCGCCCGCCGGGGCGATGCCCGTCAGCGTGCGGGCGCGGCCGCGGCGCTCGAGTTCGAAGGCGACCCAACCGCCCAGCGAATTCCCGACGATGTGGGCGGTCTCCCAGCCCAGCTCGTCCATCCGGCGTTCCATGTCGTCGGCCAGTGAACCGCTGTCCAGGAAGAACGGTCCCTTCCGGCCGCCGTTGTGCCCGGGCATGGTCGGCGCGCACACCTCGTAGCGGCCGGTGTCGGCGATCTCGGGTGCGACCTTCTTCCACACGTTCTGCGACATCATGAACGGGTGCAGCAGCAGCATCGGCTCGCCGGATCCCACGTGGATCGGTGCGCGTTCGGTCATGCTGCCCGACACTAAAGGTGATACCGCCGGTACCGCAAGGCGGTGAACTAGGGTCTGGCGCCGTGATAGTCAGCACGATCAACGTCAACGGCATCCGCGCGGCGGTCAGACAGCGGTCCACGGAGAACCTCGGGCTGCTGGCATGGCTGAAGGAGACCTCCGCCGACGTGGTGTGCCTGCAGGAGACCCGCGCCGACGACGACCAACTGGCCGACGCGCTGGCTCCGGCCCTGGCCGACGGCTCGCCTCGGCCAGTCCGCACCTCAAGGGGCGTAACGGGGTGGCGGTCCTCTCGCGCCATCCCGTCGCCGCGATGCGCAGGCTCGACTCCGAGGAGTTCGGCGACCACGGCCGCTACCTCGAGGTCGACACCGGCGGCATCACCGTGGCCAGCGTCTACGTGCAGACCGGCGAGGCGGGCACCGAGCGCCAGCTCGAGAAGGAACGGTTCATGGCCGTGCTCGCCGCCCGGATGTCGCAGATCCGCGACACGGACGCGGTGGTGTGCGGCGACTGGAACATCGCCCACACCGAGAACGACATCAAGAACTGGAAGGGCAACGTCAAGAAGTCCGGTTTCCTGCCGGCCGAGCGGCAGTGGCTCACCGATCTGCTCGCCACCGGGTGGGTCGACGTCGTGCGCATGCTGCACCCCGGCGTCCCCGGACCGTACGCGTGGTGGTCGTGGCGGGGCCGCGCCTTCGACAACGATGCGGGCTGGCGCATCGACTACCAGCTGGCGACGCCGTCCCTGGCGCGGCGCGCCCGCGCCGCACGGGTCGAACGTGCGGACGCCTACGCGCTGCGGTGGTCCGACCATGCACCGGTCACCGTCGAGTTCGGCTGACGGGCTCGCATGAAATGATCGATTCACCATGAACTCTCCCGCCGAGACCCCGCCCGCGGTGCCCCGTGTCGTCTTCTCCGGCGTGCAGCCCACCTCCGACTCGCTGCACCTCGGTAACGCGCTGGGGGCGGTCACCCACTGGACCGCCCTGCAGGACGGTTACGACGCCTACTTCTGCGTCGTCGATCTGCACGCGATCACCGTCGCGCAGGACCCGGCGACCCTGCGCAGGCGCACCCTGGTCACCGCCGCGCAGTATCTGGCGCTGGGCATCGACCCGGCCCGCAGCACGGTGTTCGTGCAGAGCCATGTGCCCGCGCACGCCGAATTGGCCTGGGCGCTCGGTTGTTTCACCGGGTTCGGGCAGGCGTCGCGGATGACCCAGTTCAAGGACAAGTCGCAGAAGGAGGGGGCGGAGGCCACCACCGTCGGGTTGTTCACCTATCCGGTGCTGATGGCCGCCGACGTGCTGCTCTACGACACTGATCTGGTGCCGGTCGGCGAGGACCAGCGCCAGCATCTCGAGCTGGCGCGTGATGTCGCCCAGCGGTTCAACTCGCGGTTCTCCGACACCTTCGTCGTCCCCGAGGCGATGATCCCCAAGGCCACCGCCAAGATCTACGACCTGGCCGATCCCACGTCGAAGATGAGCAAGTCGGCGCCCACCGAGGCCGGGCTGATCAGCCTGCTCGACGACCCCAGGGTCACCGCCAAGAAGATCCGCTCGGCCGTCACCGACAGTGAGCGCGAGATCCGATTCGACCGCGAGGCCAAGCCCGGGGTGTCGAATTTGCTGACGATCCAGTCGGCGGTCACCGGCGTGGCCGTCGACACCCTCGTCGACGGATACGCCGGCCGCGGCTACGGCGATCTGAAGTCCGACACCGCCGAGGCGGTGGTGGAGTTCGTGACGCCGATCAAGACGCGGGTCGACGAACTGCTGGCCGATCCGGCCGAACTGGAAGCCGTCCTGGCCGCCGGTGCCGAGCGGGCCCGCGAGGTGTCTGCCGTGACGCTGCAGCGGGTATACGACCGGCTGGGCTTCCTGCCTGCGCGACGCTGAGGACCGGAGGCGGGTAGTGGACGAACCGGCCGGACCGGGCGTGCTCGACCGGCTGCGCGCGCGGTATGACTGGTTCGACCATGTCATGCGGGCTCAGGAGCGTTACCAGCAGTCCAAGGGCAACTTCTTCGCTGCGGGCATCACCTATTTCACGGTGTTCGCGCTGTTCCCGCTGTTGATGCTCGGCTTCTCGATCACCGGCTTCGTGCTGGCCAGCCAGCCCCGGCTGCTCACCGGCCTGCAGGGCAGGATCCAGCAGACGATCTCCGGTGACTTCGGAGAGCAGCTGGTCGAGCTGATGAACACCGCCATCGAGTCGCGCACCTCGCTGGGCCTGGTCGGTCTGGCCACGGCGGTGTGGGCCGGGCTCGGCTGGATGAACAATCTGCGCGAAGCGCTGAGCGCGATGTGGGAGCAGCACGGCGACGGCGGCAACTTCATCGGCACCAAGATCTCGGATCTGCTCGCGCTGCTGTCGGCGTTCGTCGCGATCGTCGTGACGGTGGGATTGACGGCGCTCGGTGATCAGAAGCTGATCACCAGGCTGCTGGCGTGGGCGGGGATCGAGAACATTCCGGGGATCACCTGGGGTCTGCGCGCGCTGTCACTCGTGGTGGCGGTCGGCGTGTCCTGGTTACTGTTCACCTGGATGATCGCCCGGTTGCCGCGAGAATCGGTCAGTTTCCGCAGCAGTGTGCGGGCCGGACTCCTGGCGGCAGTCGGGTTCGAGGTCTTCAAGCAGGTGGCGTCGATCTATCTGAGCTCGGTGCTCACCGGCCCTGCGGGCGCGACCTTCGGACCGGTGCTCGGCTTGATGGTGTTCGCCTACGTCACCGCCCGGCTCATCCTGTTCGCCACGGCGTGGGCCGCCACATCGCCGGACAACATCCTCGCCGCGCCGGTCGGACCACCCGACCCCGCGCAGATCGTCACTCGGGTGGACGCCCGCGAACCGGTCGGGCTGTCCGGGGCGGTGCTCGCCGGTGCGGTGGGAGCGCTTGGCGCGCTGACTCTTTCGCGCCTGCGTAAGCGATTTTGAGGCCGTCAGTGACCGATCGTCTTCAATCCGACGACACATCCGACGATGCCCAGGATCAGCAGCACCTTGACCACTGATGCGGACTCCTCGCCGGTGATCATCGCGTACGACACCGTGAGCGCCGCGCCGATGCCCACCCAGACCGCGTAGCTGGTACCCGTCGGCAGGGTGCGCATCGCCACGGCGAGGCCGGCCATCGAAAACGCAAGCGCGACAAGGAATATTACGGTGGGAACGAGGCGGGTGAAGCCTTCCGACCGGCCGAGTGCGGTGGCCCACACCGATTCCAGCACGCCCGACACCACGAGAACCAGCCACGCCACGGTGCACCTCCACAAGCGCCGTCTTGTCGCTGGCCGGGTACGGTGCCGCTCGTCCGGTGTCATCTGCTGACACCTCCACGGTAGCAAGCGGTAGCGTCGCACCGTGCCGGTGAGCAAGCCGCTGAGGACCCCGTGGGCCCGGTCGCTGGGCCTCGACGTGCCGATCGTCAACGCTCCCATGGGTGGGGCCGCGGGCGGCCGGCTCGCCGCCGCGGTCTGCCGCGCCGGAGGGCTGGGCATGGTGGGGATGGGCAGCTCCGCCACCGACACGCTGCTGACCGCGGAGCTCGAAGCCGTCCGCGGCGTGGACCGGCCGTTCGGCATCGGCCTGGTGCACTGGGTGATGACCGCCCACCCTGAACTGCTCGAGACTGCGCTGGCCGCGGGCCCTGCGCTGTTGAGCGTCAGCTTCGGTGAGGACTGGACGTGGGTGCGCCGCGCCCACGACGCAGGCGTCGTGGCGGTCACCCAGGTGGCCACCGTCACCGCCGCACGGCACGCCGTGGCCGCCGGGGTGGACGTCGTCGTGGCCCGCGGCGCCGAGGGCGGGGGACACGGTGAACCGCGGCTCGGCACCCTGCCGCTGCTGGTCGATGTGCTCGACACCGTCGACGTCCCGGTGCTGGCGGCCGGCGGCATCGCCTCGCCGAGGGGTCTGGCCGCGGTGCTGGCCGCCGGGGCCGAAGGCGCCTGGATCGGCACCGCCTTCGCGGCGTGCCCGGAAGCCCTCACCGCGCCCGATGCGCGTTCGGCACTGCTGGGCGCGGCGGGCACCGACACCACCCTGACCCGGGAATTCGATGTCGCGCAGGGTTATCCATGGCCCGCGCACCTGCCCGAGCGGGTGCTCACCGATTCCTCGGGCGTTCCGACGCCGGTGAACGCCGGTCAGGCGGTCGGGCAGGTCACCGAGGCCGAACCGGCGGGTGTGCTGATCGCGCGGCTGTGCACCGGCGCGCAGGCGCTGCTGGCCAGGTGGGGCGGACTCAGTGCTGCGGGCGGCGATTGAGCGAGCGCGCGGCCATGATCAAGGCGAACACGATGATGCCGCCGATCACACCGACGCCCACGCGCACCGGCATGGCGTCGGCGGCCGGTAACACCGCAGCGGCCTGGGCTGCGGCGTCGGTCTCCGCGGTCTCCGGCTGGGGGTCCAGCGACGGATCTGGTTCGATCAGCGTGCCCACCTTGGTGCCGTGCGGCAGCGCGAAACCGTAGTCCAGCAGACGGGCGGCCTGCTCCCACGGCGCGATCGGCTGCCGGGTTCCCCGCAGCAGCACCGCGACCAGGCGGCGACCGTCGCGCTCGGCGCCGCCGACGAACGTCTGTCCGGCGTCGTCGGTGTAGCCGGTCTTGCCGCCCAGCGCGCCGGGATAGTTGTAGAGCAGCTTGACGTCGTTCTCGATCGGATACGGCGGATTGCCGTCGCGGCCGGGGAACTCGTAGCTGCGGGTCGCCACGATGTCGGCGAACGTCTGGTTGCGCCACGCGTAGCGGTAGAACAGCCCGAGGTCATAGGCCGATGTGCTCATCCCGGGACCGTCGAGGCCGGACGGCGTCGCGACGCGGGTGTCGCGGCCGCCGAGCTTCGTCGCGAGCTGGTTGAGCTTGAGCAGCGCGGTGTCCATGCCACCGAGTTGGGCGGCCAGTGCGTGGGCCGCGTCGTTGCCCGAGTACATGAGCAGGCCGTGCAGCAGATCGTTGACGGTGTACAGGCCGCCGACTCCGACACCGACGCGGGTGCCCTCGGCGGCGGCGTCCTCTGCGGTCCCCGGAACCGCTTTGGCGAGGTTGAGCTCCTTGATCGACTGGACGGCGGTGAGCACCTTGATGACGCTGGCGGGGCGGTGACGGCCGTGCGGGTCGCGGGCGGCGATCACGTGACCGGTGTCGAGGTCGGCGACCAGCCAGGCCTCGGCCGACACCTCTGCGGGCGCCGGCGGGGCGCCGGGCGCGGTGATGATGCCGCAGCTCGACAGGGCGTCGCCGCCGAGCGGCGTGGCGGGCACCGGCAGCGGCACCGGTGCATCCTGCCCCGGTTTGGGGACCTCGGAGGCGTCGACCGCGGGCGGGGTCACCATGCGGAACGGGCACGTCGCTGCATCGGGGGCCGGCTGGGCTGCGGCGGTCGCGGGCGCGACCAGCATCGTCGCCGCGGCGACGAGCGCCGCGACGCGGGCCGAGAGTCTGCGTGAGGTCCCCATCAACAGCGCAGACTAATTGATCACGGGGGCGTCGGCGGGAAGGCTCGCTGTGACTGCTGGGGTTGCTGTGGTTCGCCCGCACGAAGAAGATCAGAGCGTGACGTCGGCCAGTGGCACCGACGCCAGCGCCGCGGCGCCGATACAGCCCAGCCACAGCCGGTCGCCGGATTCGACGAGACCGGTCACCATGCCGAAATCAGGATGGCTGGTGCGCAGACCGCCGACGGCCGCGCCGCTGTCGGGGTCGAATGCGACGGCCCACACCTCCGGGGTGATCTGGGGCGCCATCCGGTCGGGCAGCCGCCACACCACCTGCCGCAGCAGCGGAAGCCTGGACGCGAGCCATTCGGCGGTGGTGTTGGGCCGCGACACCATCGCCACCCAGATCCGCCCGTCGGCGCCGGTCGACAGGTTGTCGGGATGGCCGGGCAGATTCACCGCGAGTGCGGTGACGACGCCCTGCTTCGAGCCGGTCAGCCAGAGTTTCGACAGTCGGCGGCCCAGCGTCTCGGCGAACACGATGGCCGATCCGTCCGCGGTCACCGTCACGCCGTTGGTGAAGTACAGGCCCTCGGCCAGCGTGGTGACCGTACCGTCGGGGTCGCGGCGGAAGAGGCTGCCCCGGCCGCGGGCCTCCAGCACCGCACCCTTGAAGTGCGCGTAGGTGAACGCACTGGTCGATTCGGTGAAATAGATGGTGCCGTCGGCGGTTTCGGTGACGTTCGAGCAGAACTGCAGTCGTCGGCCGCCCACCGTGGCGACCAGCGTTTCCAGCGCGCCGGTATCGGGGTCCAGCGACAGCAACCCCCGGGGGCTGTCGCACACCAAGAGCCGGCCGTCGCGCGCCACCGCCAATCCCAGCGGTCGCCCGCCGGTGTCGGCGACGACGGTCGGCGCGCCGCCGTCGGGACTCAGCCGCAGGATGCGGCCGTCGTCGACGCCGGTCCACAGCCGGCCGTCGGCGTCGACGACCACATCCTCCGGAGCGTGACCGGGCACCGGGACCACCGTCAGCGCGGGGGCGGGCAGCGCCGGCAGCTCGTCGACGGGCGGCGGCCGCCACCGGACCGGGTGGATCGGCGGCTTGGACACGATCAGAGCCGGCGGCTGGCCTCGGTCAGCACGTTGTGCAGGATGTCGTAGATCGCGTCGAACTCCTGCTGACCGCTGATCAGCGGCGGCGCCAGCTGCACCACCGGGTCACCGCGGTCGTCGGCGCGGCAGTACAGGCCCGCGTCCCACAGTGCCGGAGTGAGGAAGCCGCGCAGCAGGCGTTCGGACTCCTCGTCGCTGAAGGTCTCCTTGGTGGTCTTGTCCTTGACGAGTTCGATCCCGTAGAAGTAGCCCTCGCCCCGCACGTCGCCGACGATCGGCAGCTCGAGCAGCTTCTCGAGCGTGGCCCGGAACGCGGGCGCGTTCTCCTTGACGCGCTCGTTGAGGCCCTCGCGCTCGAAGATGTCGAGGTTGGCCAGCGCCACCGCCGCCGACACCGGATGTCCGCCGAAGGTGTAGCCGTGCCCGAACACGGTCTGGCCGTCGTTGAACGGCTCGAAGAGCCGATCGCTGGCGATCATGGCGCCGATCGGGGAGTAGCCAGACGTGAGCCCCTTGGCGCAGGTGATGATGTCCGGCGTGTAGCCGAAGTCGTTGCACGCGAACATCGATCCGATGCGGCCGTAGGCGCAGATCACCTCGTCGGAGACGAGCAGCACGTCGTACTCGTCGCAGATCTCGCGGACCCGGTCGAAGTATCCGGGCGGCGGCGGGAAGCAGCCGCCGGCGTTCTGCACGGGCTCGAGGAACACGGCGGCGACGGTGTCGGGGCCCTCGAACTCGATGGCCTCGGCGATCCGGTTGGCGCAGTACTCCCCGAACGCCTTGATATCGGTGTCGAACGGCTCGGGCGCGCGGTAGAAGTTGGTGTTCGGGGCGCGGAACCCGCCGGGAACCAGCGGCTCGAACGGTGCCTTGAACGCCGGGATGCCGGTGATGGACAGCGCGCCCTGCGGGGTGCCGTGGTAGGCGATCGCTCGTGAAACCACCTTGTGCTTACCGGGTTTCCCGGTCAGCTTGAAGTACTGCTTGGCCAGCTTCCACGCGCTCTCGACGGCCTCGCCGCCGCCGGTGGTGAAGAACACCCGGTTCAGATCGCCGGGTGTGTAGCCGGCGATCCGCTCGGCGAGTTCGATCGCCGTCGGGGTGGCATAGGACCACAGCGGAAAGAACGCCAGCTGCTCGGCCTGCTTCGCGGCGGCCTCGGCGAGTTCCTTGCGGCCGTGGCCGGCCTGGACGACGAACAACCCACTGAGGCCGTCGATGTAGCGCTTGCCCCGGTCGTCGAAGATGTGCACACCTTCGCCCCGGGTGATGATCGGCGGGGTGATGCCTTCGCCGTGCCGGGCGAAGTGGCCCCACAGGTGGCGGTTGGCCTTGGCGGCCAGGCCGCTGGTCACGGGCTGGTCGGTTTCGGATATGATTGTCATCGGGTGCCCCAATTGTATTGCTGCTTAACGAGTTTCAGGTATACCAAGGTCTCGGTGGAGATCACTCCCGGTAGCGCCCGGATCTTGGTGTTCAGCAGGTCGAGCAGATCGTCGTCGTCCTCGCACACCACCTCGGCGATGGCGTCGAACGAACCGGCCGTCAGCACGACGTAGTCGACCGACGGCATCGCGGCGAGCTTCTCGGCGATCTTCGTGGTGTCACCGGTGCAGCGGATCCCGATCATGGCCTGGCGCGCGAAGCCGAGCTGCATGGGATCGGTGACGGCGACGATCTGCATGACCCCGGCGTCGACCATGCGCTGCACGCGCTGACGGACCGCGGCCTCGGAGAGTCCGACCGCCTTGCCGATGCCGGCATAGGAACGGCGGCCGTCGGCCTGGAGCTTCTCGATGATCGCCTTGGACAGCTCGTCGAGCTGGAAGAATGTCGCAGGTCGCGACTGGCTCACGCGCAGCGGCACGGGCGCGACGTCGTGCTCACCGTCAGGGTTGGCCATATCTGGCATTCTGCACGGAATCCGTTGTGAACGGCAACCAAGTCCATGAAATCAATTGTTTCGGACCGGTGTCGATGGCGTAATGCGTAGCCGGGCCTGGACCGGCGCGATAGCGTTGGCGGCATGACTTCAACGGCCAACGCCATAGCGAGCAGCTGGATCGACGGAGCGCCCGTGCGGACCGGTGGCGGAGTTTTCGAGATCGTCGATCCGGCGACCGGCCGGGTGGTGACCGAATACGCCCGCGCGGCGAACAAGGATGTCGACGTCGCCGTGGCCGCCGCCCGGGCGGCGCTGCGCGGGTGGGCCACCGCGACACCGGCCGAACGCTCCGCGGTCCTGGCGAAGCTGGCAGTGCTGGCCGGCGACCACGCCGACGAGCTGGTCGCCGAGGAGGTCAGCCAGACGGGCAAACCGGTACGGCTGGCCCGTGAGTTCGACGTGCCGGGCAGCGTCGACAACATCGACTTCTTCGCCGGCGCCGCCCGCCACCTGGAGGGCAAGGCCACCGCCGAGTACTCCGGGGACCACACCTCGAGCATCCGGCGGGAGGCCATCGGCGTCGTCGCGACCATCACGCCGTGGAACTATCCGCTGCAGATGGCGGTGTGGAAGGTGCTGCCCGCGCTGGCGGCCGGGTGCACCGTCGTCATCAAGCCGTGCGAGCTGACGCCGTTGACCACCCTCACGCTCGCCCGCCTTGCCGGCGAGGCCGGTCTGCCGCCCGGTGTCCTCAACGTCGTCACGGGGCTCGGTGCTGACGTGGGCACCGCACTGGCCGGTCACCCCGACGTCGATCTGGTGACGTTCACCGGCTCGACGGCGGTGGGCCGCAAGGTGATGTCGGCGGCCGCCGTGCACGGGCACCGGACCCAACTCGAGCTCGGCGGTAAGGCGCCGTTCGTGGTGTTCGACGACGCCGACCTCGACGCCGCGATCCAGGGCGCGGTGGCCGGATCGCTGATCAACACCGGCCAGGACTGCACGGCCGCCACGCGAGCGATCGTGGCCCGCGATCTATATGACGACTTCGTCGCCGGCGTCGCCGAGGTGATGAGCACGATCGTCGTCGGCGATCCGCACGACCCCGACACCGACCTGGGCCCGCTGATCTCGTTCGCGCATCGGGACAAGGTGGCGGCAATGGTCGAACGGGCGCCGGCCGAGGGCGGCCGCGTGGTCACCGGCGGCAAGGCCCCCGACCTACCGGGCGCCTTCTACCGGCCGACACTCATCGCCGACGTGTCCGAGCAGTCCGAGGTGTATCGCGACGAGGTGTTCGGTCCGGTGCTCACGGTGCGCCCGTTCACCGACGACGACGACGCGCTGCGCCAGGCCAACGACACCGCCTATGGGCTGGCCGCATCGGCGTGGACCCGCGACGTGTACCGCGCGCAGCGGGCGTCGCGCGAGATCCAGGCCGGCTGTGTGTGGATCAATGACCACATCCCGATCATCAGCGAGATGCCGCACGGCGGCGTCGGCGCCTCGGGGTTCGGTAAGGACATGAGCGACTACTCGTTCGAGGAGTACCTCACCATCAAGCACGTGATGAGCGACATCACCGCGGTCGCCGACAAGCAGTGGCACCGCACGGTGTTCACGAAACGGAGCGGACCGCGGTGAGGCGGCGCAGCGCGATCGCCGGCGGGATCACGACGAGCAGCGTCAGGGTGAACAGCACCGCGAACGAACCGGTGAACAGCGGCCAACGGAGCGCCTCCAGCACCACCGTCATGACAAGCACATGGAGAAGGAAGATCTCGTAGGAGATCTCGCCGAGCCAGACCATCGGCCTGCTGCCCATGAGGCGCTCGTACCACCCACCGCCACCGAGGGCCAATGGCGCGACGACGAGGGTGGCGATGCATGCGTAGAGAAAACTCTTAGTCAGCGGCTCCGACACCGGCGCCGGTCCCATCTGGACGCTGCCGGCGACCGGAGTGCACACGATCAGGAAGAGGGTTACCGCCAACGGGACAGCAACTGCGCTCGGGCAACGCAGACCCATGTCCGCAAGAGTCGCCAACATCATGCCGCCGGCGAACCAGATCAGGTGGGCAGGCAGCCACATCCCCGCGGAGTTCGGCAGCCAATCGGTGAGGTGAGCGACGATCAACCACACCGGGCTGATGGCCGCCATCACGGCCAGACCGCCCAGCAGGCGGGACGGCCGCCAGCGCCCCCGGAGTAGCAGATAGGCGAGCGCCGGCAGCGCCGCGTAGAACGACACCTCCACCGCCAGGCTCCATGTCTGCGACAGGCCGTGGTGGAGGTACTTGAGCAGGTAGTCGTCGGTGTAGATCTGGGTGAGCGTCAGGTGCCGGACCAGCCCGGCCCAGGTTTGACCGGGGGTGGGATTCGCCCAGATCGCATACCCGGCATAGGCGAGGAACACGGTGACGAGATAGGCGGGCGCGACGCGTCGGGTCCGGCGCCAGGCGTAGCGGCCGACGTCGGGCGCCGGCGCCCCGGTTGCCGCGGCGCGAACCCAGGGCCGGAACAACAAAAATCCGGACAGCACGAAGAAGATCGCCACCCCGATCTCCAGGCGCGCGAACACGGACCCGATATAGCCGTGGGACAACCACCCCGTGGCGAATGCCGAATGGGTGCCCACCACCAGCAGCGCCGCCACACCGCGCAGACCCGACAGTGATGCGACCCGCTCGTGACGTCGGTGCTCATGCCGGCCGTCGATCGCTGGGGCCGACGGTGCGATCACGGCGAGAACCTACCGTGGGAACTCTCGGAATCCCTGGCCGGGTGCTGAGCGCCGACTGAACATCAGCCAAGTTTTCGCGAAGAGTCCCGGTCCAGCTTTCGCGACTCGAGTCCGGACACGTCGCTGAGGTGCGACCATGATCACCGATGGAATCCGGATCGAATCCGGACCGCCCGTCGCCACTCGACGTCGCCCGGCCCGCGTCCATGACCGACGCGATCATCCCGCTGATCGCGTTGGCGGTGCTCATCGCCGCCTCGCTGGCGCTCTTCGGGCTCGATGCCCTCGACGGACCGCTGCAGGTCGGTCTGATCCTCAGCTGTGCGGTGGCCGCGCTGATCGCGCTGAAGAACGGGCACACGTGGGCTGAGGTGCAGCGCGCGGGTCAGGGAGCGCTGTCGTCGATCACCAGCGCGATCTTCATCCTGCTGGCGGTTGGCGCGCTGATCGGCTCGTGGAACCTGTCGGGCACCATCCCGACGCTGGTCTACTACGGGATCCAGGTGCTCGCACCCGGCTACTTCTACGTGGCTGCCGCCGTGATCTGCGGCGTCGTGGCGATGTCCATCGGCAGTTCGTGGACCACCGCGGGCACGATCGGCGTCGGTCTGGTGGGCATCGCGACCATGCTCGGGGTGTCGACGGCCATCACCGCCGGCGCGGTGATCTCGGGTGCGTACCTCGGCGACAAACTCTCTCCGCTGTCGGAGACCACCATCCTGACCGCCCAGATGGTCAAGGTGGACCTGTACACCCACATCCGCCACCAGGCCTGGACGTCGGTTCCCGCGTTCGTGATCGCGGCGGTGGTGTTCACCGCGCTCGGCGTCATCGGTCCGCCGGTCAAACAGACCGTCGGCGAAGCCGTCGAGTTGGCGAAGCTCGACCAGGTCTTCTGGATCACCCCGTGGAACCTGTTGCCGTTGCTACTGCTGGTGGTGCTGTCGGTGCGCAAGGTGCCCGCCTCCCTGGCGCTGCTGGCGTCGGCGTTGTTCGCCGGGGTGCAGGCCACGCTCCTGCAGCGCGACGTAGTCAACGGATTCGTCGCCGACATCGGCGGCACCTCCAGCGGCGTCCTCGGATCCATCCAGGCGATCTGGAAGGTGCTGGCCACCGGCTTCGTGGCCAATACCGGGATCGGCGACATCGACGCGCTGCTGTCCCGCGGCGGTATGGCGTCGTTGCTGATGACCATCTGGCTGATCATCGGCGCGGTGACCTTCGGCGCCCTGCTCGAGCACTTCGGGCTGATCGACCGGCTGGTGAACCCTCTGATCAGCGCCGCGACGACGACCGGCAAGCTGTATCTCTCGGTGTTCGCCACCGCCATGGGGCTCAACGTCGTAGCGGGTGACCAGTACATCGCCCTCGTGTTGCCCAGCCGGGTCTACCGACTCGAATTCGCCCGCCGCGGCCTCGCGCCGCAGAACCTCTCCCGGCTCACCGCCGACAGCGGAACGGTGACATCCGCACTGGTGCCGTGGAACTCGTGCGGGGCGTACATGGGCGCGGTGCTCGGTGTGGCGACGATCTCCTACCTGCCGTTCGCCGTGTTCAACATCGCCAGCCCCCTCCTCAGCGTCGTCTACGGCGTGCTGGGCTTCACGATCGCACGAACCTCCGCCGACAACGAGAACGAGGTGACTCCGTGACGGCAACCGAGACTGTCCCGGGGCAGGCCGAGAAAAAGGTCAGCCTACCGACATTGACCGCGATGGTGGTCGGCTCGATGATCGGTTCCGGCGTGTTCCTGCTGCCACGCCGATTCGGCACCGAGACAGGGGTTCTCGGAGCCATCATCGCGTGGACGATCGCAGGCACCGGCATGCTGATGCTGGCGTTCGTGTTCCAGCGGCTGGCCGTGCGCAAACCCGAACTCGACGCGGGCATCTACGCCTACGCCAAGGCCGGTTTCGGCGACTACGTCGGATTCAACTCGGCGTTCGGTTTCTGGGCGTCTGCCTGCGCGGGCAACACCTCGTACTGGGTTCTGATCACCGCCACCGCCAGTGAGCTGTTCCCCGCGTTGGGCAACGGCGACACCATTCTGGCGGTCATCGTGTCCACCATCGGGGTGTGGATCTTCCACGCGCTGATCCTGCGGGGCGTCAAGGAAGCCGCCACCATCAACCGGATCGTCACCATCGCGAAGGTGGTGCCGATCCTCGTCTTCATCGCTCTGTCCCTGGTGTTGTTCAACGGCGGGTATTTCGCCGGGAACTTCTGGGGCGGCGAGGAGCGGACGTTCGCATCGGTCTTCGAGCAAGCGAAGGGCACGATGCTGATCACGGTGTTCGTGTTCCTCGGAATCGAGGGCGCCAGCGTCTACTCGCGGTACGCCAAGAAACGCTCGGACGTCGGACGCGCCACCGTCGTCGGATTCCTCGGTGTGCTCGGTGTTTTCGCACTCGTGACACTGGTCTCGTACGGTGCGATGCCGCGCGACCAGCTGGCCGGCGCCGACCAGCCGTCGATGGCGTACGTCCTCGAATCACTGGTAGGGCCCTGGGGAGCCGTGTTCATCAAGGCCGGCGTGGTTCTCTCGGTCCTGGGCGCCTACCTCGCGTGGACGCTGATGTCTGCCGAGATGCTCTACATCCCTGCCAGGGCCAACGACATGCCGCGCTTCCTGTCCAAGGTCAACGCCAAGGGCGCCCCCGTCGCGGCGTTGTTCATGGCCACCGGCCTGGTGCAGCTGCTGATCATCGTGAAGTTGTTCGTCTCCGACGCTTTGGATTTCATGCTCGATCTGACGGCCGCGCTCGCGCTCATCCCGTATCTGCTGGCGGCCGGATACGCGCTCAAACTCACCGTGACCAGGGAGACGTACGAGGACCGTCGGTCCCTGAGAGCGGATATGACCTTCGCCCTCGTGGCGACGTGCTACACCGCATTCCTCGTCTATGCCGCGGGCATCGACAAATTGCTGCTGTCGTGCATCCTCTACGCCCCCGGCGCAGCGCTCTACATCGTCGCGCGGCGCGAGAAGAATCTGCGGGTGTTCACCGTCCCTGAGGCGGTGCTGTTCGCGGCCATCGTGATCGGGGCCGTCGCCGGAGTCGTGTCGTTGGCCACTGGAGCCATCACCCTCTGAGGAAAGGAGCACGACGTCCATGACTGACCACGCCACCACCTACGGTGTGCACTCGGAAGTGGGGAGGCTGCGCAAGGTGCTGGTCTGTGCCCCCGGACTGGCACACGAACGGCTCACTCCGACCAACTGCGATGATCTGCTGTTCGATGACGTGCTGTGGGTGCAGAACGCCCGTCGCGACCACTTCGACTTCGTCGCCAAGATGCGCGAGCGGGACGTCGAAGTGGTCGAACTGCACAACCTCCTGACCGAGACCATGCAGATGGCGGAGGCCAAGCAGTGGCTGCTCGATCGGAAGATCGTCGCCAACGAGGTGGGAATCGGTCTCGTAGACGACACCCGGGCCTACCTGGACTCCCTCGAACCCCGCCGCCTGGCCGAACTGCTCATCGGCGGGATGTCCACTCGGGACCTCCCTGACGACATGCGTTCGGGTTATCTCGCCTTGGCGCGCGAATCACTGGGCGTCGCCGAGTACCTGATGCCCCCGCTGCCCAACACGCTCTATACCCGTGACACCACCTGCTGGATCTACGGCGGGTTGACACTGAATCCGCTGTACTGGCCCGCCCGTCACGACGAAACGCTGCTGATGAAGGCGATCTATCAGTTCCATCCTGACTATGCCGGCTCCACGGTCTGGTGGGGGGATCCCGAACGCACCTGGGGTACCGCCACCCTCGAAGGCGGCGACGTGTTGGTTCCCGGCAACGGTGTGGTGCTGATCGGGATGAGCGAACGTACCTCGCGCCAAGCGATCACGCAGGTCGCAGTCGAGATGTTCCGGCGCGAGGCCGCGACGCATGTCGTCGTGGCCGGCATGCCGAAACTGCGCTCCGCGATGCACCTCGACACGGTGTTCACCTTCGCCGACCGCGATGTCGTCACCCTCTATCCACACATCGTCGACGCGATACACACCTTCTCCCTGCGTCCCTCGGACAACCCCATCGGGGTCGAGGTGGTCGAGGAATCGAGCTCATTCGTCGAAGTGGTCGAGGCCGCACTGAACGTCGGCAAGCTGCGGGTCATCGAAACGGGCGGTACCGCATACGAATCCGAACGTCAGCAATGGGACAGCGGGAACAACCTCGTCGCAATCGAACCGGGTGTCGTCGTGGCTTACGACCGCAACACACGGACCAACACCCTCCTGCGTCAGGCCGGTATCGAGGTGATCACCATCGTGGGCGCGGAGCTGGGCCGGGGACGCGGCGGCGGACACTGCATGACCTGTCCGATCATCCGCGACCCGGTCGAGTGATCCCCGTCAGTCGTCGCCCGCGCGCGGGACCACCACCACGGGGACGTCCACGCCGGCGAGGATCCTGGCGGCGGTGGACCCGAGGAAGATCCGCCTGGGGGTGGCGAACCGGCTGGAGCCGACGACGAGCAGGGCGCCGTCGTCCCACCTGAGCTTCTTGAGCGCCGACTCCAGCGTCATCCCGTCGGCGACGAGCGACTCGATGCCGGGCACGTCGGGAAGGGCGCGGGCGGCGACGGCGAGATTCTCCTCGGCCGCGGCGACCTGCATCTGGCGCACCTCCCTGACGCTCGCCGCCTCGGCGAGATTCTCCGCGGAGACCAGCGACAGCATGCGGATCCCCAGGTTCGCCGCACTGGCCAGGGTGATCGCGAACGGCAGCGGGTTGTCGTCGCCGGGCCTGGTGGGCACCGCGGCCGTCACGGCGGTGATCACGTCGTCGGGGTCCTCGGCGTAGCCGCGCGGCGCCAGCGCGACAGGGATCGGCGACGAATGCAGCAGCGCCCCGGTCACCGGCCCGATGGTGTGGCCGCCGAAGAACCCGTCGCGCGCCCCGCCGACGACGATGAGGTCCGACGACTTCTCCTCGGCGAAGCCGACCAGCGACTCGGCGAACGACTCTCCGACGGTGACGGTGGATCCGGCCGCCACCCCCTTGTCGGCCAGGGCCGCCACCGCCTGCGCCGCCCATCGCTCGCCGCGCTCGATCAGCAGGCGCTGATACTCGGCGCGGCCCGGGTGCCCGTCGGGTAGTTCCTCACGGACGACCAGGACGACGTCGACCTGGGCGTCGAACGTCCGTGCCAGTGCGGCGGCCAGTGCGACACCGTCGTCACCGGTGGGGGTGGCCAGGTAACCGACCGTCAGATGCATCGTGGGTCCGTTCTAGTCGGCGTCGGGGACTTTGACCTCGGTGGTGGCGGTGAGCGTCTCCCCGCGGAAGAACCGTTTCGTGCCGAACGCGAAGCACAGCAGCATCAACGGGATGCCCAGCACCAGCATCCCGACACCGAGCACGAAGACGCCGCCGACCGGTCCGTAGGCGGTGTAGCCGTAGTCCGGTTGGATCATGTCGACGGCGCTCTGCACGAACGCCCACGTCATCGCCAGCGCCCCGAGTAGCGGAAAGATCCCGCGCATGAACAGGTTCCGCGCCGAGGCGAACAGGGTGCGGCGGAAGTACCAGACACACGAGTAGGCGGTGATCCCGTAGTAGAAGGCGACTGCGAGACCGAGCGAGGACACCGAGTCGGCCAGGGCGTTCGCGGACACGAAACTGAGCACCAGATAGAAGAACAGCGCGGCGACACCCATCACGATGGTGCCGAACGCCGGTGTCATGTAGCGCGGATGGACGCTGGAGAACCGCTTGGGGATGGCCTCGTAGACCGCCATCGACAGGGTGCCGCGAGCGGTGGGCAGGATCGTGGTCTGCGTGGACGACAACCCCGAGATCGAGACCGTCAGCAGCAGCAGCGACGCCGCGATCGACCCGGCCACCGGCTCGCCGAGAATGGTCAGTACGTCGTCGGCGTTCTCCTCGTTCGTCAGGCCGATGCCGGTGTCACCGAATCCGGCGAACGACTGCACGGCGTAGGCCACCAACACGTAGGTGCACACCAGGATCAGGGTGGTGATGACCGCCGCGATACCCGGCGTCTTCCCGGGGTTCTTGGTCTCCTCGCCGACGGCGAGGCACGCGTCCCAACCCCAGTAGATGAAGATGCACAGGATGATCGCCGCGGCGATCGACGAGGCGTCCAAGCCGGAGGGCCACAGCCACGACAGCGACGGGTCGACGGCCTGCTCGCCCGCCGTCCCCGCGAACACCCGCACCAGCGCGATCACGCTGACGACGATCAGCACGCCGAACTGGATGGCGATCAACACGTTCTGCACACGCTCGGAGACCACGATGCCGCGGGCGCTGAGCAGCGTCATCGCCAGGATGAAGAACGATCCGAGAAGCACCTTCGCGGCGAGGTTGTCGGCAAGGGCGTCCTGACCGAGGAACCGGAACAGGTAGATCGCCGCTACCTCGGCGACGTTGGCCAGCACGATGATCGCCGAGACCGCCAGACCCCAACCGCCGATCCACCCGATCCACGGGCCGAAAGCTTTTGTGCCCCAGGTGAAGGTGGTGCCACAGTCGGGGGTGTCCTGGGAGAGTTCCTTATAGGCGAAGGCGACCAGGAGCATCGGGATGAAGGCGAGCACGAACATCGACGGCGCCTTCTCGCCGACGGCCAGGACGACGAAGCCCAGCGTCGCGGCGAGACTGTACGCCGGCGCGACCGCCGCCAGCCCGATGACCACGTTGCCGACCAGGCCGAGGGCGCCGGCCTGCAGACCCTTGCCGGTGGTCGCGGCGGCGGCCGGCGGCGGTTCGGTAATTGCCATGGGCGGAATATACGGCTGCCGCGCATCTGGTGAGCAGGTACGAACGATATTCAGCGCGGCCTAGACTCGGCGACATGACCGCGCACCCGCCGGTCGGCGAATTCGAGGCGCTCCGACCGCACCTCACGGCGGTGGCGTACCGGTTGACGGGGACGTTCGCCGACGCCGAGGACGTGGTGCAGGACGCGTGGCTGCGGTGGCAGGGCAGCACCGGTGCCCGTGCCGAGATCGCCGATCTCCGAGCATGGTTGACGACGGTGGTGAGTCGGTTGAGCCTCGACCGGCTGCGCTCGGCGGCCCACCGGCGGGAGACCTACCTCGGTGAGTGGCTGCCCGAACCGGTAGTGACGGGTCTGGGCGGTGACGATCCGCTGGCCGCGGTGGTCGCCGCCGATGATGCGAGATTCGCGGCGATGGTGGTGCTCGAGCGGTTGACGCCGGATCAGCGGGTGGCCTTCGTCCTGCACGACGGGTTCGCGGTGCCGTTCGCCGAGATCGCCGAAGTGCTCGGCGTCACCGCCGCGACAGCCCGCCAACTGGCGTCGCGCGCCAGGCGGGCGGTGACCGCCGCCCCGCCGCCGGTGCCCGACGACGCGCACGCCGAAGTTGCCGCTGCACTGATGGCGGCGCTGGCCGCCGGTGACATGGACGCCGTCGTGCGACTGCTGCATCCGGACGTCACGTTCACCGGCGACTCGAACCGCCGGGCGCCCACCGCGGCCCGAGTGATTCACGGGCCCGCGAAGGTGGCGCGTTTCCTCTTCGGGCTGTCGCGTCGCTACGGGCCCTCGTTCCTGTCGGCCAACCGGCTCGCGCTGGTCAACGGTCAGCTCGGCAGCTGGTCGCCGGGCCTGCCCGCGGCCGATGGGCGTCCGGAGATGATGCCGAGGGTGACGGCGCTGACCGTGCGCGACGGTAAGGTGGCCGCGATTTGGGACATCGCCAACCCGGACAAGTTCACTGGGTCGCCTCTCCGATCGGCTCGTCGGAAGCCCACGGAATCCGGCACGCATCGCCCGAGTTGAACCCCTGCTCGGTGATGCCGAGCGCCGAGTACATCCTGGCGCGCATGTTCTCGATCCCGATCTGGTAGGTCAGCTCGATCACTCCGGCATCGCCGAAGCGGCGGCGCAGATCAGCGACCTGCGCGTCTGTCACGGTGTGCGGGTCGGTGGTCATGGCGTCGGCGTAGGCGATGGCCGCGCGTTCGTCGTCGGTGTAGCGCGGGGAGACCGCGTAGTCGTCGATGTCGGTGAGCCGGTCGATGTCGAGGCCGGCAAGGCGTTGCAGCATCGTGCCGAAGTCGACGCACCAGGAGCACCCGATCTGGCGGGCCGACCGGTACACCGCCAGGTCGCGCACCGCGGCGGGCAGCGTCGTGGAGCCCGCTTTGACCATGCCTTCGTGAACGAGGTTGGCCACCGTCAGCCGCGGGTGGTGGGCGATGATCGCGAACGGTTCGGGGACCTCACCGAAGCGCTTCCCGGCCATGCGGTAGAGCAGCCGGGTCAGCAGCGGCGCGCGCTGCGGTGGCAGGGGGGCGATGCGTGATGTCGTCATATGAGTCAGACGAGACAACTTGCGCAAGTGTGACGACGAAAGGCACTTCGAACCGGCCGCCGGCGGGTAATGAAGGGGCGTGGACGAGACAACGACGCGGCACCCTGACCGCGGGACCATCTATGGTGGCCATCTTCGATCGAGCGCGGTGGTGGCGATCCAGTTCATCGCGGTGGCCGCCGCGCTGTGGGTGCTGGCCTGGGTCGTCGGCAAGACGTGGGTCATCCTGCTGCCGGTGCTGCTGGCCCTGATCGTCTGCACAGTGGTCTGGCCGCCGGTGCGCTGGCTCCGGGAGAAGGGTGTGCCACCGGCGGCGGCGGTCCTGCTCGCGCTGCTGATCGCGTTCGGTGTGATGGCCGGTATCGTCGCCGCGGTCGCACCGGCGATCGTCGAGCAGTCCACCGAACTGGCCCAACAGGCGACCGCCGGTGTGGTGGCGGTCCGCGACTGGCTCGGCGGCCCGCCGCTGAACATCAGTGAAGCCCAACTCAATTCGGCGGTGGCAGCGATCACGGACCGGTTGAACTCGAGCAGCGCGCAGATCGCGGCCGGCCTGTTCACCGGTGTGGGAGCCGCGACCTCGGCGCTGGTGACCGCCTTCACTACGGTCGTGGTGACGTTCTTCCTGCTCAAGGACGGGCCGCGGTTCATCCCGTGGTTGCGCCGATCGGTCGGGAACCCGGCCGCGCCCCACGTTGCGGAGGTCCTTCAGCGCGTGTGGGCGACCCTCGGCGGATTCATCCGGACCCAGGCGCTGGTGAGCCTCGTCGACGCGGTCCTCATCGGGATCGGCCTGGTGATCGTCGGGGTGCCGTTGGCGTATGCCCTGGCGATCATCACTTTCATCGGCGGGTTCGTGCCGATCGTCGGTGCGTTCGTCGCGGGTGGTCTGGCCGTGCTCATCGCGTTGGTGTCCAACGGTCCGGTCGATGCGTTGATCGTGCTCGGCATCATCCTGGCGGTGCAGCAGCTCGAGGGCAATGTGCTGCAGCCGTGGCTGCAGTCCAAGTCGATGAATCTGCACGCGGTGATCGTCCTGCTGGCAGTGACGTTGGGCGCCACGACGTTCGGCGTCATCGGCGCATTCCTGGCCGTCCCGGTGGTGGCCGCGGTCGCGGTCATTCTCCGGTACTACGACGAGCAGGTGGCCAAGCGGGCCGGGGAGGAACTGCCCCCGGAGAAGGAGTCGCAGGACGACGTCGCCGAGGAGAACGCCTAGCGCGCGAACACCGTCTCGGTCATCATGCGCCGACACCACCTCTGATACGTCTCGACGTCCCACCCGCAGGCCATGAGTCGCAGGTATGTCTCGATCCCGCTCAGCGCTGCTGATCCTTCGACGAGCTCGTCGAACGGCACGTCGGTACGCAGCCATCCCCGGTCGCGATAGACCTCGAGCACGCGTCGTTCTTGGAGAGTGACGCTGGCGATCAGGCGCCGGCGATAGCGGTCGAGCTCCGGATCGGCGTGGGCGGCGCCGATCAGCGCCTCTCCGAGCCGCGCGCTGTTCTGATGCACCCGCGTCTGCGCGGCGACGAGCAAGTCGATCGCCTCGTCGCGATCTCGGGCGGCGATCAGCGCGCGCCCTACGTCGAGGTCGAGGATGTTGTCCTCGCCGGAGACGCCGACGGCGACGTGCTCGATCGCAGCGATCATCAGCGCAGCCTTCGGGCCTTGCCCCTGCACGGTCTCCGCGGACACGCCTGCCGCTGTGGCGATCTTCGCGAGCGTGGTGCGTGCGTAGCCGTCCGTGGCGAACAGTTCTGCGGCGGCTTCGAGCACCCGCGCGCGGGTCGCCTGCGCCTGCTGCTGACGCAGGTCAGAGCGGTAGGTGCGCACCTCACGCGATATTGACTCCGGTGACACAGTAATGAATACTACATGACTGTAGTCAGGGGGTCGCCGTGCCGTCCATCCTCATCGCCAGCGTGCCGGCGCATGGTCACGTGACGCCGCTAATGGCTGTCGCCGAATACTTCGCCAAGCGGGGTGACAACGTCCGATTCCTCACGGGCGCGCGATTCGCCGAGAGAATCACCGCGACGGGAGCGTCGCATCTGCCGCTACCCGCCGAGGCCGATTACGACGAGTCGCTGCTCGACGACTTCCCCGAACGTGCCGCGCTGAAGGGCCTGAAAGCCACTGCCTTCGATGTCGAGCACGTCTTCGCCCGTCCCGCGAAGGCGCAGTACGAGGCGCTCACCGAGGCCTTGGATGCGCACCGTGCCGACGCGGTGCTCGCCGAACCGACGTTCCTCGGCGCGGCGTTCCTGCTCGCACACCGGCGTTCCACCCGCCCTGCGGTCGTCATGTGCGGGGTGCTGCCCCTGTGCATCGAGAGCCGTGACATCGCGCCCTTCGGGCTGGGTATTCCGCCGGCGCGATTCTTGAATCGACCGCGCAACGTCGCGCTGGCCGCGCTGACCCGGCACGTTCTGCGGCGGCCCTACCGGATCATCGACGACCTCCACCGCGAGGTCCATGGCGTCGCCATGCCGGGCACCATGGTGAATTGGTGTCGCCGGGCCGATGCCATCGTGCAGTTCAGCGTTCCATCGTTCGAGTATCCACTGAGCGACGCGCCGCCCGAGCTCCACTTCGCCGGGCCGCTCTCGGCGACCGGGTCGCAGGCTCCGCTTCCCGAGTGGTGGTCTGATCTCGATGGGACCCGGCCCGTCATCCACGTCACTCAGGGCACGGTGGCGAACACCGATTACCGGCAGGCCATCGCGCCGACGCTGCAAGCGTTTGCCGACGACGACGTACTGGTGGTGGTCACGACCGGTGGCCGCCCGCTGGACACCTTGCCGCCGCTCCCGGCCAACGCACGCGCGGCGGCGTATCTCCCTTACGACGAATTGCTCCCGCGCACTGCGGTTTACGTGACCAACGGAGGGTTCGGCGGTGTGCAGTACGCGCTGCGCCACGGCGTCCCGATCGTCGCGACCGGCGGTAAGGAGGACAAGCCGGAGGTCGGAGCCCGCGTCGCATGGTCCGGCGCCGGACGCCGTATCAGGACTGAACGTCCTAGTCCCCGCGCCCTGAGGCGCCACATCACGGCGGTGCTCAAACAGCCGAGGTATCGCGAGGCGAGTCAGCGCATTGCCGCCGACATGTCCGCGGCGCCCGGTTTCGACGGCCTGGCAGCGGTCGTCGACCGGCTGGCCAGGTGACCGACTACACCGAATCGCCGGTCAGCGCGCGAACATCAGCGCGCGCTTGACCTCCTGGATCGCCTGGGTCACCTGGATACCGCGCGGGCACGACTCGGTGCAGTTGAACGTCGTGCGGCAGCGCCACACGCCGTCGACCTCGTTGAGGATGTCGAGCCGCTCGGCGGCGCCCTCATCACGGCTGTCGAAGATGAACCGGTGGGCGTTGACGATCGCCGCCGGCCCGAAGTAGGAACCCTCGGTCCAGAACACCGGGCAGCTCGTCGTGCAGCACGCACAGAGGATGCACTTGGTGGTGTCGTCGTAGCGGGCCCGGTCGACCTGGCTCTGGATGCGCTCCTTGGTCGGCGGGTTGCCGCTGGTCATCAGGAACGGCTTCACCGCGCGATACGCGTCGAAGAACGGCTCCATGTCGACCACCAGGTCCTTCTCCACCGGCAACCCGCGGATCGGCTCGATGGTGATGGTGAGCTGCTTGCCCGCCTTCTTGGGCAGCATGTCGCGCATCAGCACCTTGCACGCCAACCGGTTCACACCGTTGATCCGCATCGCGTCCGACCCGCACACCCCGTGTGCGCAGGACCGGCGGAACGTCAGCGTGCCGTCCAGATACCACTTCACGTAGTGCAGCAGGTTGAGCAGCCGGTCGGTGGGCAGGCACGGCACCCGGAAGCTCTGGAAACCGGCGGCGTCGGGATCCTCCGGGTTGAACCGGGCGATCTTGAGCGTCACCATGACCGCGCCCTCGGGGACGGGGGGCAGTTCCGGATCCTTGGTCTGGGGTTCGGCGACAGCAGTCATGGGATCAGTACTTCCGTTCCATCGGCTCGTAACGGGTCTGCACCACCGGCTTGTAGTCCAGCCGGATGTCACTCAACAGGTCCGAGCCGTCTTTGTAGGCCATGGTGTGGCGCATGTAGTTGGTGTCGTCCCGGTTCGGGTAGTCCTCGCGGGCGTGGCCGCCGCGGGACTCCTTGCGGTTGAGCGCGCCGACGACGGTGACCTCGGCCAGCTCCAGCAGGAAGCCCAGCTCGATGGCCTCAAGCAGATCGCTGTTGTAGCGCTTGCCCTTGTCCTGCACGGTGATTCGCGAGTAGCGCTCCTTGAGCGCATGGATGTCGGTGAGCGCCTGCTTGAGCGTCTCCTCGGTTCGGAACACCGCGGCGTTGTTGTCCATCGACTGCTGCAGCGCACCGCGGATGTCGGCGACGCGTTCGTTGCCGTGCTCGGAGAGGATGTCGCCCACCCAGCCGACGACCATGTCGGCCGGCTTCTCCGGCAGGTCGACGAACTCGTGGCCGAGGGCGTAATTCGCCGCGGCGATACCGGCGCGGCGGCCGAACACGTTGATGTCGAGCAGCGAGTTCGTCCCCAGCCGGTTCGCACCGTGCACCGACACGCAGGCGCACTCGCCTGCGGCGTACAGGCCCGGCACCACCGTGGTGTTGTCGCGCAGCACCTGACCGTGGATCGTCGTCGGGATGCCGCCCATGACGTAGTGGCAGGTGGGGTAGACCGGCACGAGTTCCTTGACCGGGTCGACGCCCAGATAGGTACGGGCGAACTCGGTGATGTCGGGCAGCTTCTGCTCGAGCACGTCCTCGCCGAGGTGGCGCACGTCGATGTAGACGTAATCCTTGTTCGGCCCGGCGCCGCGGCCCTCGAGCACCTCGAGCACCATCGAGCGCGCGACGATGTCGCGCGGCGCGAGGTCCACGATCGTGGGCGCATAGCGCTCCATGAAGCGTTCGCCCTCGCCGTTGAGCAGCCGGCCGCCCTCGCCGCGCACGGCTTCGGAGATCAGGATGCCCAGGCCCGCCAGCCCCGTCGGGTGGAACTGGTGGAACTCCATGTCCTCCAGGGGCAGCCCCTTGCGGAACACGATGCCCAGGCCGTCCCCGGTCAGCGTGTGGGCGTTGGAGGTGGTCTTGTACATCCGGCCCGACCCGCCGGTGGCGAAGACGATCGCCTTGGCGTGGAAGACGTGGATGTCGCCGGTGGCCAGTTCGTAGGCGATGACGCCGGTGGCGACGGGGCCCGCCGGGGTCTCGGTCAGCGAGATGTCCAGTGCGTAGAACTCGTTGAAGAACTCGACGTCGTGCTTGACGCAGTTCTGGTACAGCGTCTGCAGGATCATGTGGCCGGTGCGGTCGGCGGCGTAGCACGCCCGGCGCACCGGGGCCTTGCCGTGGTCGCGGGTGTGCCCGCCGAAGCGGCGCTGGTCGATGCGGCCCTCGGGCGTGCGGTTGAACGGCATCCCCATCTTCTCGAGGTCGAGCACCGCGTCGATGGCCTCTTTGCACATCACCTCGACGGCGTCCTGGTCGGCGAGGTAATCGCCGCCCTTGACGGTGTCGAAGGTGTGCCACTCCCAGTTGTCCTCCTCGACATTGGCCAGGGCGGCGCACATGCCGCCCTGCGCCGCGCCGGTGTGCGAGCGGGTGGGGTAGAGCTTGGTCAGAACGGCGGTGCGCACCCGCGGGCCTGCCTCGACCGCGGCGCGCATACCGGCGCCGCCTGCGCCGACGATGACCACGTCGTAGCGATGTTCGATCAACATGGGAGAAGCCTTCCGACGATGGATTTTCCCGACGCTTCGCTCGCCATCATGAGATGTTCGCGTCGAACGTCACCAGGACGTAGGTGCCGAGCACGAGGATGAAGATCATCGACAACGCGAGCAGCGAGTTCAGCCAGAACCGCGTCGAGTCCTTGCGGGCGTAGTCGGCGATGATCGTGCGCAGGCCGTTGCCGCCGTGCAGCTGGGCCAGCCACAGCAGCAGCAGATCCCAGGTCTGCCAGAACGGTGAGCTCCACCGCTGTGCGACGTAGTTGAAATCGATGCGGTACACACCGTTGTCCCACATCAGCATGATGAACAGGTGTCCCAGGGCAAGAAAAACGAGGACGAGACCAGAGAATCGCATGAACAGCCACGCGTACTTCTCGAAGTTCGGCATACCGCCGGCCCGCTTGGGGGAGCGCGGGTTGTCCAGGCTCGGCGGCCGGTCGTGGCTGCGCTGCATGACCGGCGCGGGGCCGCCGCGCTCGCTGATGTGGTCGTACGGGTTCTCGGCCATCACAGGAACCTCTCCGCCATGTGCATACCGATGACGCCGACCGAGGCGATCAGCACCGCGATGAAGACGCCGGCCACCACCCAGAGCATCCGCCGTTGGTGGCGCGGGCCGTCCTTCCAGAAGTCGATCAGGATGACCCGGATGCCGTTGAGCGCGTGGTAAAGCACCGCGCCCACGAGGCCGACCTCCATGAGGCCGACGATCGGGGTCTTGTACGTCTCGATGACGGCGTTGTAGGCCTCGGGGCTGACCCGCACGAGCGCGGTGTCGACGACGTGGACGAACAGGAAGAAGAAGATCGTGGCGCCGGAGATGCGGTGCAGCACCCACGACCACATGCCCGGGTCTCCCCGGTACAGGGTGCGCCTCTTCTTCGCGCGGGGCGACGGAACGTCGGTATCCGGCGTAGTCGTAGTACTCACTGGGCCTCCAACGCCTTTGGTGGACGTCCGGGGCGGTGCGATCTCGAACCTCTGCTGGCCTTGATCTCCTGCCCCAAAACCTCGGGGCGACTCTAATCCCCTTTGTACTGTCGAACGAACTAGCGTGTAGCCGTATGCCCCGCTCAGAGGGTGAAACTTAGGTTGCCCTATCTGCGCGGACGGGTGCCGGGGCGGTTGTTTCGGAATGCATTCAGAGTCGCTGCCGAGGAGCTGAGATGTCAGTGCAAATCGACTGGAAGCTGTTGCGAGCCAAGGCAATCGAAGCTTCAGCCGGGGCGTATGCCCCATATTCGGGTTACCGGGTGGGGGCGGCCGCGCTGGTCGACGATCACCGGGTCGTGGCCGGATGCAATGTGGAGAATGTCTCATATGGCCTAGGTCTCTGCGCCGAATGCGCTGTGGTCTGCGCCCTGTTCTCCACCGGCGGCGGACGGCTGCTCGCGCTGGCCTGTGTGGGCCCCGACGGGGAGGTCCTGATGCCGTGCGGACGGTGCCGGCAGGTGCTCTACGAGCACGGCGGACCCCAGCTGCTGATCGATCATCCCCGCGGTCCGCGTCCGCTGAGCGAGCTGCTGCCCGACGCCTTCGGGCCCGACGATCTCGAGCGCGCCCGATGACCCATTTCGACGCCCCGACGGTCATCCGGGTCAAACGCGACGGCGGCACCCTGTCCGACGCGGCGATCGACTGGGTGATCGACGGCTACACCCGCGGCACGGTCCACGACGAACAGATGGCGGCCCTGCTGATGGCGATCTTCCTGCGCGGGATGTCGGGGCCGGAGATCGCCCGCTGGACGGCGGCCATGGTGGCATCGGGGGAGCGGTTCGACTTCGGGGACCTGCGCCGAGACGGACGTCCACTGGCGCTGGTCGACAAGCACTCCACCGGTGGGGTCGGCGACAAGATCACCATCCCGCTGGTGCCGGTGGTGATGGCCTGCGGCGGCTCGGTACCTCAGGCCGCCGGACGCGGCCTCGGTCACACCGGCGGCACTCTCGACAAGCTCGAGGCGATCCCGGGATTCTCTGCTGAGCTGTCGAAAAGTCGCATCCGGCAACAGCTCTGCGATATCGGCGCCGCGGTGTTCGCCGCCGGTGAGCTCGCCCCGGCCGACCGCAAGATCTACGCGCTACGCGACGTCACCGCCACCACCGAATCCTTGCCGCTGATCGCCAGCTCGGTGATGAGCAAGAAGATCGCCGAGGGCGCCCACGCGCTGGTGCTCGACACGAAGGTCGGCTCAGGGGCGTTCCTGCCGTCGTTGGCCGAGGCCCGTGAACTCGCCCGCACGATGGTCGACCTGGGCACCGCGCACGGCCTGAGCACCCGCGCGGTGTTGACCGACATGTCCGTCCCGCTCGGGCGGGCTGTCGGCAACGCGGTCGAGGTCGCCGAGTCGCTCGACGTGCTGGCCGGCGGCGGACCCGCCGACGTCGTCGAGCTGACCGTGGCGCTGGCGGCGGAGATGCTCGACGCGGCCGGACTGGACGCCCAGGACCCGGCACAGACGCTGCGCGACGGCACCGCGATGGACTGTTTCCGCGCGCTGGTCACGGCGCAGGGCGGGAACCTGGCGCAGTCACTGCCCATCGGCGCGCACTCCGAGACCCTGCGCGCGCCAAACGGTGGCACGATGGGGGACATCGATGCGATGGCGGTGGGTCTGGCGGTGTGGCGGCTCGGTGCGGGCCGCTCGGCCCCCGGTGAGCAGGTGCAGTCCGGCGCCGGGATCGTCATCCACCGTCGTCCGGGTGAAGCCGTGGCGGCCGGAGAGCCGCTGTTCACCCTCTACACCGACACCCCAGGGCGCATGGAACCCGCGGCCGCCGAACTCGACGGCGCGTGGACCGTCACCAACACCCACGACCAACCCGGCCCATCCCCTCGCCCTTTGATCATCGATCGGATCACCGCATGACACCGTTGACCCTCGACTCGATCCGGCACGCCCCCAAGGCGCTTCTGCACGACCACCTCGACGGCGGCCTGCGCCCGGCCACCGTGCTCGAACTGGCAGAGGAATCCGGCTACGAGGATCTGCCCGCCCACGACGTCGACGGGCTGGCCAACTTCTTCCGCACCGCCGCGCACAGCGGCTCGCTCGTGCGCTACCTCGAACCGTTCGCCCACACCGTCGGTGTCATGCAGACGCCGGCGGCGCTGCACCGGGTGGCGCGGGAGTGTGTCGAGGACCTCGCCTCCGACAACGTCGTCTACGCCGAGATCCGGTTCGCGCCGGAGCTGCACATCACCGGCGGACTGTCGCTCGACGACGTCGTCGACGCGGTGCTGGCGGGTTTCGCCGACGGGGAGAAGACCGCCGCCGCCGACGGACGGGCGATCACCGTGCGCTGCCTCGTCACCGCCATGCGCCACGCCGCGCGATCCCGGGAGATCGCCGAGCTCGCCGTCCGCTTCCGCGACCGCGGCGTGGTGGGGTTCGACATCGCGGGCGCCGAGGCGGGCTATCCGCCCACCCGGCACCTCGACGCGTTCGAATACATGCGGGGCAACAACGCGCGCTTCACGATTCATGCTGGAGAGGCCTTCGGCCTGCCGTCGATCCACGAGGCCATCGCGTTCTGCGGGGCCGACCGGCTGGGCCACGGGGTGCGCATCGTCGACGACATCACCGTCGGACCGGACGGCGCAGTGACGCTCGGCCGGCTGGCGAGCCTGCTGCGCGACAAGCGAATTCCGCTGGAGCTGTGTCCGAGCTCCAACGTGCAGACCGGCGCGGTCGCCAGCATCGCCGAACATCCCTTCGACCTGCTGGCCCGCGCGCGGTTCCGGGTCACCGTCAACACCGACAACCGGTTGATGAGCGACACCACGATGAGCCAGGAGATGCTGCGGCTGGTCGAGGCGTTCGGCTACGGGTGGAGCGATCTCGAGCGGTTCACCATCAACGCGATGAAGTCGTCGTTCATCCCCTTCGACGAGCGGCTGGCGCTCATCGACGACGTGATCAAGCCCCGGTACGCGGTGCTTGTGGGCTGACAGCTCGCCGAACCGCCTCCCGCACGGCGCTTCTCCGCTAGCGTTTTGGTTCGTTCGAACCTCGACCACCAGGGGAAGAAGGCAGGAAACAAGACGATGCGCAAACTCTTCATGACGGCTTCGGCGGCGCTCATGCTGCTGGGGTCGGTGGCCAACGCGCAGCTGGCGCAGGCGGCCAGCACGGCACAGACGACGCAGGACACCGTCGTCGTGGTCACTCAACCGGCGCCGCCCAACCAGGTGCAGCCGCTCGATTGCTACGGCACCACCGGGGACATGGGCTGCGGACCAGGCTGGTTCTGGCGCGACGGCTGGCGCGGATGGGCGTGCTACCCGTGCTGACACGAGCTGACGACACGATGACCAGGACACTGCTCGGCGGCGGGTTCGCCGCCGCCCTCGCGATCGGCGTGGCGTTCGGCGGCGCGGCGACGGCCTCGGCCCAGACCGACTGGAGCACGCTGCCCATCAACCCCAACGAGGTGATCGATTCGACCGCCTTCGTCGCCGAGACGCCGTCGTTGAACCCGGGTGGGCAGCCCGGGGTGCTCGCGGTGTTCACCCACCGCGACGGCACCCGCACGGTGTCCGATTCCATCGCGGTGCTTCCCACGCCGCAGGCCGCGACGGATGCGATGAACCAGGAGCGGGCCACCCAGGGCGGTCTGATCGCCGCACCGGTGATCACGCCGTCGCCGGCCGGCACGGGCGGCTCGATCTCCAGCGGGAAGTCGCCGGACGGCACCCGCTCGCTGGCGGTGTTGACGTTCACCGAAGGTGACACGTTCACCGTGGTCGAGTTCGAAGGCCCGGCCAACGATCCGGTCCCGCTGGACGTGGTGAACGAATACGGGCAGCGTCAGGCCGGCGCCATCAGGGCGGCGCAGGCCGGGTAACCGCTACTCCTGGCGCAGCCGGGACTCGACGAACGCCTCGAGCGCTTCCCATTGTTCGACCGTCTGGGCGAACGGGGGCTCGGGGCGTTCGGCGTCGGAGGGGTCGAGGACGTGGGCGATGAACGCACCGAGCGCGGTCGTCGGTTCCAGCGTCTCGTCGACGGTGTTGTCCTCGGCATAGTCGCCGACATCGCGCAGCAGTTCGACCGCCAGGTCGAGTTGTTCGCGGTCGACGGCGTCCGGACCGTCGGCGATGTCGTCGGCCAGACCGCTGAGGACGTAGACGTTCTCCTCGGTCACCTCCACCTCGAGTGAACCGTCGGTGGCCGCCGTGCGGATGTCGTCGTAGGTGGCCAGGTCCGACAGATCGTGGTCGTGCTCGTCGGCCAGGTAGCGGGCTAGTGCACGCTCGGAACCGAAAACGCTGATCCGCCCGTTGCGGCCGAGGAACACCGGCCGGTCACCGAGATAGCAGCGCAGCGTGTAGAAGGTGCCCGAGCGGGTCATCATCCGCACCGGGTCGATGCCGACCTTGACCCAGAAGTCCTCGTCGCCGCCGAGCACGGCGCCTTCGGCGGCTGCCGCGGTGACTTCGACGGCGGTGGGCTCGGCGTCCGCCTCGACGTCCTCGGGCTCGTCGACGCTCACACCCGCGTCCTCGGTCTCGTCCGGTTCGGGGGCCGGCTCGTCGAGTTCGGCGGCGGCCTTCTCGGAGGCCTCGGCGTCGACGTCGGGAACGGTGACGATCTCGTCGATCGCGTCCACCACGCCGTCCCAGCCGCGGCCGATGACGGCTTCGATCTCATTCCAGCGCTTACGGCCGCTGCGGCCGCTGAAGGCGTCGATTCCACCGCCGAGCGTGCCCAGCACCGGGTTGCCGTTGAAGAACTTCGCGACCGTGGTCAGATCGCACACCGACCCGATCGACGACACCAGGGCCAGGGTGCGGTGCAGGGCGGTGACGGAGTCGGCGGTGGGCTTCTCGGCCACCACCTCGGGGACGCCGACGATGTCGTGGTGGCGATCCTCGGCGGGTACCAGGCGGTGTGCCGACGCCTGGGTCAGCTTCTCCCAGGCCGGATGGTCGGTGAGGTCGTTGTCGGTGTTGGTTCGCACGAATGCGACCAGGTCGGCGACCGATTCGAAGGCGTAGACGTCTTCGTCCTTGCCGAGCAGCGCCTCCCACTCGTCGCCGGCGTCGCGCCAGCGCGGCGCCCAGAGTGTGTACAGGTCACCCTTGGTCAGGGCGATCCGGACCGGCACGATGTCTGCAGCCATGCGGCACAGCCTAACGATCGAGATCTGTGAGCAGGTTCAGCAGCACCGCCTCCCGCCGCGACAGCGCCGCCCGGCCGGCCGCATGCGCCGTCTCGACGATCAACGGGCCGATCCGCGCGGCGGGGAGCCCGGCGACGGCGTCGGTGAGCGTCAGGGACACCAGTGTGCCGCCGCCGTCGACCACCGCGGTGACGACGCCGTCGGCGGACCGGGCCCGTCCGCGCACCGCCGCCAGCGCCTCGGCCGCGTCTGCGCACAATGCCGCGACGGCCCCGGCGCGGGCGACGGTGTGGTCGACGCGATGGGCGTCAGCCGGTGGGCCGGAAGAATCCATGGAATCCCTGCCCGGCGTTGGTGGTGCGGACCGGCGAGAGCTGGACCGGGTCACCCGCCTCGATCATCACCCCGTCTCCGACGATCATCGCGACATGTCCACTCCAGACCGCGAGGTCGCCCGGCCGCAGCGCACCGGGCGGAACGGCGGCGCCGACGTCCTGCTCCTGGGCCAGCCGCGGGATGTCCAGCCCCGCTTCGCGGTACGCCCACTGCGTCAGTCCGCTGCAGTCGAGCCCGACACCCGGTGTGGTGCCGCCCCACTGGTAGGGCACCCCCAGCTGGGTCAGTGCGTGCCGGACCGCCTCGGCCGCAACGGGATTCGGGGCGTCAGCAGTGGCTCCGCCGGGCAGGGTGACGCCGGTGCCGTCGCCGAACGCGCCGGCGTCGGGCCGGGGCGTCGCCAGCGAGGCCAGTCTGGCCTGGTCTGGCCCGGCGGCATCCGCGGCGGCGCCGAAACCCGATGCGGCCGAAGGTGGCACGCCGCCGCCGCTGAAGCCCGACGGGACGGTGGGCATGGACCGGGGTGCGCCACCGCCTGTGGCCGATACGGCCGCGGCCCGGCCGTCCAGCTCGGCGCGCAGCTCCTCGACGACGACCACCGCGTCGCGCAGCGCGCGCTGCGCCTCGGCCAGCAGCTCCTCGGCGACACCGGGGGTGTCCAGATGCGGCTCGAGTGCGGCCGCGGCGGATTCGAAGCGCTCGACGATGTCGCGCAGCCGGCTTCGGGCGTGGGCCGCAGCCGCCCCCGCGGCGCGTGTGCCGGCGCCCAGCTCCCCGGTGAGCTCGGCCAGGTGCCGCACCGCCGTCGACGTCGCCGCGCTGAACTCCTCGGCGCCCCGTGCGCCCGCCCCCGCCCAGCCGTCACCGGCCTGCCGCCCGGCGGCGCTCATCGCCCCCGACACGCTGGCCAGTGTGTTGCGCAGCTCCGACAATGCCGCTGCCGGACCGTCGCCGGACCAGCCCGGCCCGACGAGCGCCTGGAGCTCGCGTAGCGGAGCGGACAGGGCGGCCGTCAGCGCGCCGGGCATGTCAGCAGCAGATCAGCGCGGCCGCGCGGATCTGGACGTCGTCGTAGGACGCCGCCGCTGCGCTCGCGGTGACCGCTCCGGCGGCGGCGGTGTCGGACAGCGTGGCGGCCTGGATGCGCACGGCGGCGACCGCCTCTGCCAGGGCGGCGGTGAAGCGGGTACCGACGGGGCCCAGCGCCTCGGCGACGGCGCCGATTGGCACCGCGGCCAGAGCGGCCGCCGCCGAGGAGAGGTCTGCGGCGTGCGTGGTGTGGGAGCTGGCGAGGATGCGGACGGCGGTGCCGTCCACACGGACATCGGCGGGCATGTAGATAAGACGGGCCGCGGGCCGCTGCGGTTCCGGCGGGGACTACGCCGCGACGCTCACCACTGTCGGGCGGTCTCGGCCACCTCGTCGCGCAGCCGGTCGGCCTCCGCGCGTGTCGCAGCCAGATCCGGCCGTGCCGCGCAACGGACCTCGATATAGGACTTGAGCTTGGCCTCGGTGCCCGACGGCCGGATCACCACGCGCACCGACGTGCCTGCTGGACCGTCGCCGTCGCCGCCGCTGAGGATCAGCGCATCACTGCGCAGCGGCGGCGCCGCGTTGCGCAGATCGGTCACCGTCACCGGGAATCCGCACAGCCGGTCCGGCGGGGTGTCGCGCAGACGGGCCATCGCCTCGGCGGCTTCGTCGGCGTCGGCCACCTGCCGGGTGACGCCCACGGTGGTGTGCACCCCGTGGTGGCGGGCCAAGTCGTCGAGGGCGTCGAGCACCGTGCGGTCCCGGCTGCGCAGCGCGGCGACCAGATCGCACGCCAGGACGGCGGCGCTGATGCCGTCCTTGTCGCGCACCGAAGCCGGGTCGACGCAGTGACCGATCGCCTCCTCGTACGCGTACACCAGTGTGTGCCCCGGCGGATCGATGTCGGCACGGGCCAGCCACTTGAAGCCGGTGAGCGTTTCGATGTGGCGGGCGCCGTGGCGGTGGGCGATCGCGGCGAGCATGCGCGAGGACACCACCGTGCTGGCCACCGCCATTCCGGCCATCACGTCGCCCGGTTCGATCTGGGTCAGCACGTAATCACCCAGCAGCCAACCGGTTTCGTCGCCGGAGAGCATCCGCCACCCCTCGGGGGTGGGCACGCCGACCGCGCACCGGTCGGCGTCCGGGTCCAGGGCGATCGCGATCTCGGCGTCGACGTCGGCGGCGAGCTCGAGTAGCGCGTCGACCGCGCCGGGTTCTTCCGGATTGGGGAGCTGGACCGTGGGGAAGTCGGGATCGGGGGCGAATTGGCTCTCGACGACGTGGATGTCGGTGATGCCGGCGCGCACCAGTGCGTCGAGCAGATAGTCCCCGCCCACGCCGTGCATCGGGGTCACCGCGACGCGTACCGGGTCGGTGTTCCGGCGGACCAGGGCCGCGCGGTGGATGTAGGCCTGGATCTCCTCCATGCCCGCGGTGTCGACGGGCACCCGCGGGATCTCGTCGGCCGGTGGCGCTGTGGCGATCGCCTCCTCGACCTCGCGGTCGATCGGCGCGGCGATCGGCAGGCCCTCCTCGAAGTACACCTTGTACCCGTTATCGGTCGGCGGGTTGTGCGATGCGGTGATCTGGATGCCCGCCGAGGCGGTCATGTGTCGGACCGTGAACGCCACGACAGGCGTGGGCACCGCGGCCAGGAACAGGATGGGCTGGAAGCCCTGTCCGGCAAGAACTTCGGCGGCGGCGCGCGCGAATTCGTCGGAGCGGTGCCTGGCATCGCGACCGACCACGACCTGCGAGCCTTCGCGTCCGTGGTCTTTGAGGACCTTGGCCAGGCCCCAGGTGGCCCGGATGACGACGGCGAGGTTCATACCGTTGGGCCCGGCGCGCAGCGGTCCCCGCAGGCCGGCGGTGCCGAAGCTCAGTGGTCGGGCGAACCGCTCGTCGAGCTCTTCCTGTCTGAGCTTGGACAGTTCCTCTTTCGCCTGCGGATCGGGATCGTGAGCGATCCACTCCTGGACGGTCGTCGCGGTGGCCGAGGACGTCATTCGCCCAGAATGCCCGGTTTTCCGTCGATTAATGCCAGCTTCCGCAGCACCGGTGCGACGAGCATCAGCAGATCGAATTCCAGGTCGGTGAGTGTATCGGCCATGGCCTCGCGCAGCCACGCGTCGCGTTCGGCCCGGTCGGCCTCCAGCAGGGTGCGGCCCACGGCCGTCATCTCGATGAGCTGCCTGCGGCGGTCGCGGTCGTCGGGGCGCCGGGCGATCAGCCCGCGGCCGACGAGTTCGTTGATGCTGTCGGTCAGCGACTGTGCGCGCACATGCATCCGCGCGCCCAGTTCGGCGGGCGTGGTCACCCCGGTGCGGCTCACCTCACCGAGCAGCTCCATCTGGCTCAGGGTCAGGCCGTGGTCGGGACGGTGTCGGCGCAGCTGCCTGGCCACGGCCATGATGGCGTCCCTCAACTCGGTGGCTGAGTCCTCGCCGCGTCGCACCATAGGGAAGTTATACCTTGGCTTCAGATCGCAGAAGCAGTGTTTGCGTGATCTAGATACCAAGGCGATACTTGGCATCGGGAGGTGCGGTGCGGCGAATTCTGAAGTGGGTGCTGCTGGCGGCGGTGTCGGTGGGCGTGACGGTTCCGCTCACCCTGGCCGGTGTCCCGTCCGCGGCGCTGTTCGCGGCGCTTCTCGTGGCGATCGCATTCGCGCTCACCTCGCTGGCGCCGGGCACCCTGGCCAGGCCCGCGGGCATCGCGGCGCAGGGGGTCCTGGGCGTCTACATCGGCACGATGGTCCAGCAGGACGCCGTCGGGGCACTCGGCGCGGACTGGCCGTTCGTCGTCGCGATCGCGGTGGCGACACTGCTGCTGAGTGTCGTCGCCGGCGCGTTGCTCGGCCTGCACCGCGACATCACCCCGCTGACCGGATCGCTCGCGCTGACCGCGGGCGGCGCCTCTGGTCTGGTCGCGATCGCCCGCGATCTCGGCGGCGACGATCGCGTGGTGTCGGTGGTGCAGTACCTGCGCGTCGCGCTGGTGACGGCGTCCATGCCGGTGGTGGTGGCGTTGGTGTACCACCCGGACCGTTCGCATCCGTCCGACGACCTCGTGCCTTCCCCGACCATGCCGTGGTACGCGAGCGTGGGTCTGCTCCTGGTCCTCGTCGTGGCCGGAACGGTGTGCGGACGGCTGCTGCGGTTACCCGGAGCCGGTCTACTCGGCCCGATGGCGCTGACCGTCGTCGCGGAACTGACCGGCGTGCTGCCCGGACTGGCCGTGCCCGCGGTCCTGGTGCAGCTGGCCTACCTGCTCATCGGATGGCAGGCCGGCCTGGCGTTCACGATGGAATCGCTGCGCGCCATCGCCCGGGTGTTGCCCGCGGCGCTGACGCTCATCGTGCTGTTGGGGGCCGCGACGGCGGGCCTCGGCGTCGTGCTCGCCCACTACACCCATCTCACCCCGCTGGAGGGCTACCTGGCGACCAGCCCCGGCGGCGTCTACGCGGTATTGGCTACCGCGGTCGAAACCGGTTCCAACGTCACCTTCATCATCGCCGCGCAGGTGCTTCGGGTGCTGCTGATGTTGTTCGCCTCCCCGCTGATCGCGCGCGCGGTGGTGTGGACGAGCCGGCGGCTGAGCCGGCGGCCGCAGCGGGATCAGACCGAGGAGATCACCGAGGCCAGCAGGGCGCCCATCCGGGCAGCGGACTGACGGCCCGCCTCCAGGACTTCCTGATGGGACAGCGGCTGCCCCGTCATCCCGGCGGCCAGGTTGGTGACCAGCGAAAGGGCCAGCACGTCGGCGCCCGCGGCCCGCGCGGCGATCGTCTCGTGCACCGTGGACATGCCGACGAGGTCGGCGCCGAGGGTGCGCAGCATCCGGATCTCGGCCGGCGTCTCGTAGTGCGGACCGGGCAACCCGGCGTACACCCCCTCGGCCAATCCGGGGTCGACGTCGTGGGCCAGTGCGCGCAGCCGGGGGGAGTAGGCGTCGACGAGGTCGACGAACTGGGCGCCCACCAACGGGGAGCGCGCGGTCAGGTTGAGGTGGTCGCTGATCAGCACGGGCTGTCCGACGGTGAAGTCGTCCCGGAGTCCGCCGGCGGCGTTCGTCAACACGACCGTGCCGGCGCCCGCAGCGCACGCGGCGCGGACCGGATGCACGACATGGCGCAGATCGTGGCCCTCGTAGGCGTGGATGCGGCCGATGAGCACGAGCACGCGGTGGCCACCGATCTCGACCGAACGCAGGACGCCGCCGTGGCCCTGCGCGGTGGGCGGCGTGAACCCCGGCAGCTCGGCCATCGGGATCTGCGCGGTCGGCGTACCCAGCGCGTCGGCGGCAGGCGCCCAGCCCGACCCGAGCACCACGGCGACGTCGTGGGCGTCGACGCCCGTGCGGTCGCGGATCGCCGCCGCCGCCTCGCGTGCCCGCGTCTCCGGGCTGGCTTCCGGGCTCGTCACGGTAGGGGAGCTTAGCCGTGTCACGGGAGTGAGATACTGCGTCAATGCCTTCCGCCACCGCGTCGACGAGTGTCGAGGACGCCGTCGACCGTCGCCGCGGTGATCTGATCGCGCTGTCCCACGACATCCACGCCGAACCCGAACTGGCGTTCGCCGAGCACCGCAGCTGCGCCAAGACCCAGGCGCTGGTCGCGGAGCACGGCTTCGACATCACGCAGGCCGCCGGCGGCCTGGACACCGCGTTCCGCGCCTCCTACGGCAGCGGAGCGCTGGTCGTCGGCATCTGCGCGGAGTACGACGCACTGCCCGAGATCGGGCATGCGTGCGGGCACAACATCATCGCCGCCTCCGCCGTCGGGACCGCTCTGGCGCTGGCCGGGGTGGCCGACGAGCTCGGCCTGACCGTCGTGCTGGTCGGCACACCCGCCGAGGAGACGGGCGGCGGCAAGGCGCTCCTGCTCGACGCCGGGGTGTTCGACGACATCGCCGTCGCGGTGATGCTGCACCCGGGCCCGGTCGACATCGCCGCCGCGCGCTCGCTGGCACTCTCGGAGGTCGACGTCGTCTACGCCGGACGGGAGTCGCACGCGGCCGTCGCGCCCCACCTCGGCGTGAACGCCGCCGATGCCGTCACCGTGACGCAGGTGGCCATCGGTCTGCTCCGCCAGCAGCTCGCTCCCGGTCAGATGCTGCACGGCATCGTCACCGACGGCGGCCAGGCGACCAACGTCATCCCCGCGCGCGCCGCGCTGCGGTACACGATGCGGGCGTCGGACTCGGTCTCCCTGCACGAGCTCGAGGCACGGATCGCGGGCTGCTTCGCCGCCGGCGCGGTGGCGACGGGTTGTGAGCACACCGTCGCCGAGATCGCGCCCGCGTACGCGGAACTGCGGCCCGACCAGTGGCTGGCGTCGGTGTTCCGCGAGGAGATGCGCCGGGTCGGCCGCGAGCCGCTGCCCGCCGACCTCGAGGCGGCGCTGCCGCTGGGCAGCACCGACATGGGCAACATCACCCACGTCATCCCCGGTATCCACCCGGTCGTGGGCATCGATGCCGGTGGGGCCTCGATCCACCAGCCGGCGTTCGCCGCGGCCGCCGCGTCGGCGAGCGCGGACACGGCCGTCGTCGAAGGTGCGACGATGCTGGCGCGGACGGTCGTGCGGCTCGCCGAGACCGCCGACGAGCGCGACCGGGTGCTCGAACGGCAGAACAGGCGGGCCTCATGACCCTGTCCGCAGCCGCCGACGCCTGGCTGGCCGCGCACTACGGCGACCTCGTCGCCTGGCGCCGCCACATCCACGCCCATCCCGAACTTGGGCGGCAGGAGTTCGCGACCACGCAGTTCGTCGCCGCCCGCCTCGCCGACGCCGGGCTCAACCCCAAGGTGCTGCCCGGCGGCACCGGGCTGACCTGTGACTTCGGGCCCGAGCACGGACCGCGGATCGCGCTGCGCGCCGACATGGACGCGCTGCCGATGGCCGAGCGGACCGGTGTGCCGTTCGCGTCGGTGGTGCCCAACGTCGCGCACGCCTGCGGCCACGATGCGCACACCGCGGTGCTGCTGGGCGCGGGGTTGGCCCTGGCGTCGGCACCGTCGCTGCCGGTCGGCGTCCGGTTGCTGTTCCAGGCGGCCGAGGAGCTGATGCCGGGCGGGGCGATCGACGCCATCGCCGCCGGCGCACTGAGCGGCGTATCGCGGATCTTCGCGCTGCACTGCGATCCCCGGCTGCCGGTCGGCAGGGTGGCGGTGCGGGCGGGGCCGATCACCTCGGCGGCCGATCAGGTGGAGGTGACGCTGCAGTCGCCCGGTGGGCATACGTCGCGACCGCACCTGACCAGTGACCTGGTCTACGGGCTGGGCACGCTGATCACCGGTGTGCCCGGGGTGCTGTCGCGCCGCATCGACCCGCGCAACAGCACCGTGATGGTGTGGGGCGCGGTCAACGCCGGTACCGCCGCCAATGCCATACCGCAGTCGGGCACGCTGGCGGGCACCATCCGCACGGCGTCCCGTGAGACCTGGTTGACGTTGGAATCGCTTGTCCGAGAGACGGTTTCGTCACTGCTCGCTCCGCTGGGCATCGAATACAGCGTGCAGTACCGTCAGGGCGTGCCGCCGGTGGTCAACGAGGAGCTGTCGACGCGCATCATGACCCACGCGATCGAGGCGATCGGCCCCAACGCGCTCGCGGACACCCGGCAGTCCGGCGGCGGTGAGGACTTCTCCTGGTATCTCGAGGAGGTGCCGGGGGCGATGGCGCGGCTCGGGGTGTGGAGCGGTGACGGCCCGCAGCTCGACCTGCACCAGCCGAACTTCGACCTCGACGAGCGCGCGTTGGGCGTCGGGGTGCAGGTACTGGTCAACATCGTCGAGCAGTCCGCGCTCATCTGATTTCCGATCCGCCCAGCGTGCGCATACTGCTCGCCTGCACCGGCGTGTCGGCGTGCAGACACGCACGCTCGCGAAGAGGGCAGGCGAAGTGACAGGCTGGGCGCATGGCCGTGCCGGAGCTCCGCTTGCGCGCGCCGACGCCGGGTTTGATCGCGCTGCCGTGGGACCGTCCCCTCGAGGAGTGGACGGCGCCCGACGTGCCGCTGCGCGACGTGGCGGTAGGGCCCAGCCGCCACCTGGTGCGGTTCGTGTACTGCGACGACGCGTTGTGGGCGATCAAGGAGCTGCCGCCGCGGATCGCCAACAAGGAGTACGGGGTGCTCGGCGCGCTCGAAGAGCTCGGGTTGCCGTCGGTGCGTCGGGCCGGCCTGGTGCACCAGCCGGATTTCGACACGTCGCTGCTGCTGACGCGCTTCCTCGACGGTTCGTGGCAGTACCGCCGGCTGTTCCGCCGGCTGCCGCCCGACGAACCCAAACACCGGGCGCGACTGTTCGACGCGATGGCCTCACTGCTGGTCGAGCTGCACCGCCACGGCGTCTTCTGGGGCGACTGCTCGCTGGCCAACACCCTGTTCTCCCGTGACGGTCAGGTGCTGCAGGCCTGGCTGGTCGATGCCGAGACCAGCGAGGTACATCCACAGCTGTCCAACGGTCAGCGCCACCACGACCTGGACATCCTGGTGGAGAACGTGGCCGCCGACCTGATGGATCTGGCCGCCTGGCTGGGCGCGTCGGAGGAGCTCGAGGACACACTGATCGCCGAGGCTCAGGACATCCCGAACCGCTACCAGCGGCTGTGGGACGTGCTGCACGCCGAACCGGTCTTCGACTTCACCGACCGGTACCGCGTCGAGGGCACCATCCGCCGGCTCAACGATCTCGGGTTCGCCGTCGAGGAGGTGACGCTGCAGCCCTTCGGCGACACCGGTGGGGACCGGCTGCGTCTCCACGTCGCCGTCGGTGACCGGCGCTACCACGCCGAACGGCTGCGCGAGCTGACCGGACTGGACACCGGCGAGGGCCAGGCCCGCATCCTGCTCGGCGATCTGCGCACGTTCCAGGCTCAGCTCAGCCAGGAGGTCGGGCATGACGTGGACGACGCGACGGCCGCCCGACTCTGGGTGATGGAAGTGGCGACGCCGACCATGCATCGCGCGCACGAGGCGATAGGCGGCACCGGCACCGCGATCCAGGCGTTCTGCGATCTGCTCGAGATCCGCTGGCTGCTGTCCGAGCGCGCCGGCCGCGACGTCGGCACCGAACGGGCGCTGCTGGCGCTGGCGCGCGACGTGATCCCCGCAGACTCGGTGGCCAAGATGGCGGTCGCGGAGGTGCCGACCCAGCCGATGCCCGCGATCGAGCTCGACGACTGAACTAGCCGTGTGTTCCCGGACCGATGTTGCGGGCCGGGCGGATGCGTAGATCGTGCACGTAATCGGCCGGTGCGCCGGCGATCTCGGCCGCATCGGCCATCACGCCGAGGTACCGCGCCGACGGCAGCCCGCCCTCCCAGGCGTCGACGACGTAAAGCCACGCCAGCACGGGCTCGGTGTCGGTGTCCGTGGTCAGCGGATGGACCCGGCAGCGGATCTTCTTGTGGATGCCGAGCTCCGAGCCCTCCCAGCGGTCGAGGGTCTCCTCGTCCTCTTTGGTCACGTCGTAGAGCACGACGAAGACCTTGCTCAGCGGGTCCTCGACGACCGTGGCGAGCGCACCCTCCCAGCCGATGTCCTCACCGCCGAACGTCAAACGCCAGCCGTGCAGCCAGCCGGTGCCGGCCATCGGCGAATGCGGTGCGCGCTCCATCATCTGCTCGGGATGCATGTTGGACCCGTACGCGGCGTAGAGCGGCACGGTAGGAGAGCTTAACCGGCCGACGCCCGGCGGCATCACAGCCGGACATCATGATCGAACCCCGCCGACTAGATTGAGACCGTGACAACCAGGATCGTGATCATCGGCGGCGGACCCGCCGGCTACGAAGCAGCCCTGGTGGCGGCCGGGAGCGGTCCTGACGTTCACGTCACCGTCGTCGACTCCGACGGTGTCGGCGGCGCCTGCGTGCTCTACGACTGCGTGCCCTCGAAGACCTTCATCGCCTCGACCGGCGTGCGCACCGAGTTGCGCCGCGCCTCCGGCCTCGGATTCGACATCAGCATCGACGCCGCCAAGATCTCACTGCCGCAGATCCACAACCGCGTCAAGACGCTCGCGCGGTCGCAGTCCGCCGACATCGGCAGTCAGCTGCTGCGCGAAGGCGTCAACGTCATCGGCGGCCGCGGCGAACTGGTCGACGACGTACCCGGGCTGGCCCAGCACCGGGTGAAGGTGACCGGCCGCGAGGGCCGCACCGGGGTGCTCAAGGCCGACGTGGTGCTGATCGCGACCGGCGCGAGTCCCCGGGTGCTGCCCAACGCCGAGCCCGACGGTGAGCGGATCCTCACCTGGCGCCAGCTCTACGACCTCACCGAGCTGCCCGAACACCTGGTGATCGTCGGCTCGGGCGTCACCGGCGCCGAATTCTGCAACGCCTACACCGAACTCGGCGTGACCGTCACCGTCGTCGCCAGCCGCGACCAGATCCTCCCGCACGAGGACAGCGACGCCGCCGCCGCACTGGAGGAGGTGTTCGCCGAACGGGGGGTGACGCTGATCAAGAACGCCCGGGCCGAATCGGTCACCCGCACCGAGTCCGGAGTACGGGTGAAGATGGCCGACGGCCGCACCGTCGACGGCAGCCACGCCCTGATGACGGTCGGTTCGGTGCCCAACACCGCAGACCTCGGGCTCGAACGCGTCGGCATCGAACTGGGCCGCGGCGGGTACATCCCGGTCGACCGGGTCTCGCGCACGCCGGCATCGGGCATCTACGCCGCCGGCGACTGCACCGGTCTGCTGCCGCTGGCCTCGGTGGCCGCCATGCAGGGCCGCATCGCGATGTACCACGCACTCGGCGAGGGCGTCGCGCCGATCCGGCTGCGCACGGTGGCCTCGGCGACCTTCACCCGCCCCGAAATCGCCGCGGTCGGCATCCCGCAGAGCGCGATCGACGACGGCAGCGTCCCGGCCCGCACCCTGATGCTGCCGCTGAACACCAACGCCCGCGCGAAGATGTCGCTGCTGCGCCACGGCTTCGTCAAGATCTTCTGCCGCCCGGCGACGGGCGTGGTGATCGGAGGCGTCGTGGTCGCGCCCATCGCCTCGGAGCTGATCCTCCCGATCGCGCTGGCGGTGCAGAACCGCATCTCGGTGACCGACCTGGCGCAGACGCTGTCGGTGTATCCGTCACTGTCGGGTTCCATGGTCGAGGCCGCGCGCCGGTTGATGGCGCACGACGATCTGGACTAGGCCCGATGACGACAGCGGAGGAGTCGGGCAAATCCCTCAGCGCCACGTAGCCTGGGTGGCATACCGTACCGACGAGTAACCAGGAGTCAGGCGTGCGCGAACCCGGCAACGGCCAGACCCTGCTCGGCCCTGACCAGCGCGCCGAGGCCTGGCAGCGGCTCGGCAGCGAACAGTTCGACGTCGTCGTCATCGGCGGCGGTGTGGTCGGTGCCGGCGCCGCCCTCGACGCGGCCACCCGGGGGCTGAAGGTGGCCCTGGTCGAGGCCCGCGACTTCGCCTCCGGCACGTCGAGCCGCAGCTCGAAGATGTTCCACGGCGGGCTGCGCTATCTCGAACAGCTCGAATTCGGTCTGGTGCGGGAGGCGCTGCACGAACGCGAGCTCTCGCTGACCACGCTGGCGCCGCATCTGGTCAAACCGCTGCCGTTCCTGTTCCCGCTGACCAACCGGGTGTGGGAGCGGCCCTACATCGCTGCGGGGATCTTCCTCTACGACCAGCTGGGTGGGGCGAAAAGCGTTCCGCCGCAGAAGCATCTGACGAAATCGGGAGCGCTGCGGCTGGCGCCGGGCCTCAAGCGCAGCTCACTGATCGGCGGGATCCGGTACTACGACACCGTCGTCGACGACGCGCGGCACACCATGATGGTGGCTCGCACGGCCGCCCACTACGGCGCGGTGGTGCGCACCTCGACGCAGGTGGTCAACCTGCTGCGCGAGGGCGATCGGGTCATCGGGGTCGCCGTGCGCGACAGCGAAGACGGTGCGGTCACCGAGGTGCGCGGCCACGTGGTGGTCAACGCCACCGGTGTGTGGACCGACGAGATCCAGGCCCTGTCCCGACAGCGCGGACGGTTTCGGGTGCGCGCGTCCAAGGGCGTGCACGTCGTCGTGCCGCGGGACCGGATCGTCAGTGAGGTGGCGATCATCCTGCGTACCGAAAAATCGGTGCTCTTCGTCATCCCGTGGGGCACGCACTGGATCATCGGCACCACCGACACCGACTGGAACCTCGACCTGGCGCATCCCGCGGCGACCAAGGCCGACATCGACTACATCCTCGGCACCGTCAACACGGTGCTGGCGACCCCGCTCACCCACGACGACATCGACGGCGTGTATGCCGGGCTGCGGCCGTTGCTGGCGGGGGAGAGCGAGGAGACCTCGAAGCTGTCCCGTGAGCACGCCGTGGCCGTGCCGGCCCCGGGTCTGGTCGCCATCGCCGGCGGCAAGTACACGACCTACCGAGTCATGGCCGAGGACGCGATCGATGCGGCCGCCGAGTTCGTGCCGACCCGCGTTGCGCCGTCGATCACCGAGAAGGTGCCGCTGGTGGGCGCCGACGGCTATTTCGCACTGATCAACCAGACCCAGCACGTCGGTGCGCAGAACGGGCTGCACCCCTACCGGGTGCGCCATCTGCTGGACCGGTACGGCTCGCTGATCGGAGAGGTACTGGCGCTGGCCGAAGACCAACCCGAACTGCTGACGCCGATCACCGAGGCCCCGGTGTATCTCAAGGTCGAGGCGGCCTACGCCGTCGTGGCGGAGGGTGCGCTGCATCTGGAGGACATCCTGTCGCGGCGGATGCGGATCTCCATCGAGTACCCCCACCGCGGGGTGGACTGCGCGCGCGAGGTCGCCGAAGTGGTGGCGCCGCTGCTGGGCTGGAGCGCCGAGGACGTGGACCGCGAGGTCGACACGTACTGTGCGCGGGTGGATGCCGAGGTGCGCAGCCAGCAGCAGCCCGACGACGAGTCCGCCGACGCGCTGCGCGCCGCCGCCCCGGAGGCCCGCGCGGAGATTCTCGAACCGGTGCCCCTGAAGTGATTTCGCCACTCCCGCCGCGCGACGGCCTGGGGCCGGCCCGGGTGAGGTTGCGCGGCGGGGCGGTGCTGGTCGAGTTGGCCGACCGGTTCGGTGAGGCCGCGGCGGCGAAAGTGCTTGCCGGCGAGGTGGTCACCGCCGACGGCAGCCCGGTCACCGTCGGTACGGTGCTGCCGCCCGGTGCCCACGTCTGGCTCTACCGTGAGCTTCCCGACGAGGTCGAGGTGCCGTTCGACATGCCTGTGCTGCACCGCGACGAGGATCTCGTGGTCGTCGACAAACCGCACTTCCTGGCGACCATGCCGCGCGGCCGGCACGTCGGGCAGACCGCGCTGGTGCGCCTGCGCCGCGAACTCGGTCTGCCCGAACTCAGCCCGGCGCACCGGCTCGACCGCCTGACCGCCGGCGTCCTGCTGTTCACTACGCGCCGCGAGGTCCGCGGGCGCTACCAGACCCTGTTCGCACGCGGACTGGTACGCAAGTCCTATCTTGCGCGTACGGACTTCTGCACCCGGACCGGGCTGCCCGTTGTGCTGCGGAGCCGAATCATCAAGCGACGCGGCCAGTTGCAGGCGTTCGAGGAGGAGGGCGAACCGAACGCCGAGACACTGGTCGAACACGTCGGCGCGGATCTCTACCGGTTGACGCCGCGCACCGGCCGCACCCATCAGTTGCGGGTGCACATGGCCGGCCTCGGGATGCCCCTGCGTCACGATCCGCTCTATCCGGACATCGTCGATGTCGCACCGGACGACTTCAGCCGTCCGCTGCAACTTCTCGCGCAGCGCATCGAATTCGATGATCCGGTCACCGGCGCTCCGCGATGCTTCGTCAGCGCACGGACGCTCTGAGCGACACACCGAATCGGGCGATCTTCGCGCATGCGCTGTGCCGATAGCGCACGATGGGCGAATGCGAAGAATGCGGTCGTACTCCGGAGCCGGCGCGATAGCGCTGGTGTTCGCCGCCGGCCTGACACCCGTCGCACCCACTGCGCAGGCCACGCTGTGCGCTTCGGTCGGTGGCAGGTTCGTCGACGTCAGCGGATGCTCGGATCCCCTGGCATATCTGAACGACACGCTGCCGCCACCACCGCCGCCGCCGCCGCCGCCACCGCCGCCGCCGCCACCACCGCCGCCGGGGGTGCCGCCGCCACCACCACCGCCGCCTCCGCCACCACCGCCACCACCGCCGCCACCGCCGGTGTACATACCGCCTGCGCCGAACGTGGACGTGTGCGCAAGTGTGGGCAGGCGGATCAGCGTCAGCGGCTGCATCTAGTACCGAGGGCCGCGTGATTCACTGACCGGGTGGATCGCGAAAGATTCGACCGGCTCTTCGACATGTCCGGCCGCACCGTCGTCGTGACGGGTGGCACCCGCGGCATCGGGCTCGCGCTCGCCGAGGGCTACGTGCTGGCCGGTGCCCGCGTGGTGGTCGCCAGCCGCAAGGCCGATGCGTGCGAGCGTGCGGCCGAACACCTGCGCGCATTGGGCGGCCCCGCGATCGGTGTGCCGACCCACCTCGGCGACATCGACTCGCTGGCGGCGTTGGTCGGCCGCGCCGCCGACGAGTTCGGCGGGATCGACGTGCTGGTGAACAACGCCGCCAATGCGCTCACCCAGCCGCTGGGCGAGATGACCCCGGAGGCGTGGACCAAGTCCTATGACGTCAATCTGCGCGGACCGGTGTTCCTGGTACAGCACGCCCTGCCGTACCTCAAGGAAAGTGCGCACGCCGCGGTACTGAACATGGTGTCGGTCGGCGCCTTCAACTTTGCGCCGGGGGTCTCCATGTACGCCGCCGGCAAGGCGGCGTTGATGTCGTTCACCCGGTCGATGGCCGCGGCGTACGCGCCCCACGGCATCCGGGTCAACGCGCTGGCGCCTGGGCCGGTCGACACCGACATGATGCGCAACAATCCGCAGGAGGCCATCGACGCGATGGCCGGCGCCACGCTGCAGAAGCGGCTGGCCGCACCGGACGAAATGGTCGGCGCCGCACTGCTGCTCACCTCCGACGCGGGCAGCTACCTCACCGGTCAGGCGATCATCGTGGACGGCGGCGGAACGCCTCGCTAGCCTCGCGGATGCCGCCGCCTGCCGACGCCAGGATCTGGCTGCGGTTCTCCAGGTGCAGCGCCTGCTCGAGGCTGCCTGCCTCGAGATTGGCCCACAGCACCTGCTTGGTGGACTCGACGCCGAATTTTCCGTAGCTACACAGGGTTTCGGCGATCGCGAGGGCGTCGTCCACGACGTTCTCGCAGATGCGTGACACGAGACCGAGCCGCAACGCCTCCTCGGCGTGGACGTCGCGGGCGGTGAGGATCAGGTCGAACGCGTGCCCCGCGCCGACGATCCTGGGCAGCGTGTAACTCACGCCGATATCGGCGCCGCCGATGCCCAGCTTGATGAATTGTGTGCAGAAGCGTGCGGTCGGCGATGCCAACCGGATGTCGCTGGCCGCGGCGATCGCGAAGCCGCCGCCGTAAGCCGGTCCGTTGACGGCGGCGATCACCGGCTGACGCAGGCGGTGCAGGCGCACGGTGAGCTCGGCGATCCGTTCCTGCCACCGCATCCCCGAGCGGGGGAATTCGGTACCGCCCCCGGCCTGCGGGGGATTGGGGTCGCTGAGGTCGAGCCCGGAGCAGAAACCGCGGCCGGCGCCGGTGATCACGACGACCCGGCACTGGTTGTCGGTGGCGATCTCGCCGATCGCGGCGTGGAACGCCTCGACCAGTTCATAGGACAGCGCATTGAGCTTGTCGGGACGGTTGAGCGTGACAAGGGCGATGTCAGGCCGCGGAAAAGTGAGGTCCAGCGTCATGATCGTCACCGTATCCCGATGCTCCGGGGCGCCGACGTAGGCCTTGACCGGGGTCAGGCCCCGTGTTCTGGTGTGGCCATGCGTACCGTCCCCAGTGTTGTCCTCGCGGTGTCGGCCGCGGTCCTCATCGGCACTCCGGTCGCCGCCGCGCAACCGGCCGCGCCGTCGGCGGATCAGCTGACCGCTCAGCTGCAGCGGGCGCTGAACACCTCACTGAGCGACGAGGAGCGCGCCGCGGAACTCGAGGGCGGTCTGGCCGCGGTGCCGACCGCCAACAACATCGCTTCGGTGCTGGACCGCTACAGCTCCATGATGTCCTGGCGCGTGCAGAACCCGGTGCTCAGCGGTGACCGGGTCAACGCCCAGCTGGCGATCTCCATCCCGGTGATGGGGACCCGCACCCACGACATCTACTGGGTCGACCAGGACGGCTCGTGGAAACTCAGCAACGCCTCGGGCTGCGTGATCGCACGCGACGCCGCCGGTACGGAGTGCACCGTCTGAGTCTCGTTGACTCTGCGCTCAGGGCGGCCCGGTACGGCGTGTCGTCGCCCTCAGAGCAGGATCAACGCAGCGTCGGCTATAGCGTGCTGCGCCAGCCGGTGACCCCGACGACGATCATGCGCAGCTGCTTGACCGCCGTGCGCTTGATGTCCGCCAGCGCGGCATCGGAACCGTCCGCGGTGTCCTCGATGGCTTCGGCGATCGAGATCATCGCATTGACGATGAGCCTGGCCAGGATGTTGAGGTCCTCGCTGCTCCAGGCGTTCAGGCCAGGGAAGCGGGCCAGGTCGATGGCCAGCTCCGAGGTGACGAGCCGGATCTCGGTGCGGATCGCGTAGCGCAGCACGGTCACACCGCTGGACCGCTCACGGCCGATGAACCGCCAGTATTCGCGGCGCTGATTGACGCCTTCGATGAGCATGTCGACCGACGACTCGATGACCCGACTGGGGTCGAGCTTGCCGGTGCGGGCGGTGCGCAACAGGTCCCGCAGTGCGCGGAAGGACTCGTCGATCAGCACCAGCCCGAGTGCCTCCATCGACTCGAAGTGCCGATAGAAGGCGGCGGGGGCGATGCCCGCCTCGCGGGTCACCTCACGCAGGCTCAGCGCCGCGAAGCTGCGCTCCTCGAGGAGAGATAACGCGGCGGAAACGATCGCCCTGCGGGTGACCTCCTTGCGCTCCTCCCGTGACGGGCTGTCTCGTGACCGCGATCTCCCCGACCTGCCCGTACGTGAACTGGGTGTACGACTGTTCACGATGTGAAAGGTACCACAATCAGGCCCGATATCCTTGACGCATGCAGCTGTAACCGAGCACGGTGTACACATGTTCACTCAAACGCGTACCCCGACACTGCGGGAGCGTGTCCTGCGCTCGCCGCTGGTGGACCTGCTGACCGGACCGCATGGCGTGGACCGGTACACCGAGCTCGTGGAGCCCACCTGGACCCTGGGCGAGGCCCGCGCCACCGTGATGACGGTGCGCCGGACCACGCCCCGCAGCATCACGCTGACGCTGAAACCGAATCGCGCGTTCACCGGACTGCGCGCCGGCCAGCACGTGAACCTGAGCCTCGAGATCGACGGGCGCCGGCGCACTCGGAGCTACTCACCCGCCGGCGCGGAGGGTTCACCGCTGATCGAGCTGACCATCGGCCGCCACGACGGCGGGCTGGTCTCGACCTACCTGTGCGATCACGCCCGGCCGGGAATGGTTGTCGGCCTCGACTCCGTGGGCGGCGACTTCACCCTTCCCGCCCAGCGGCCCCGCAACATCCTGTTCGTCTCCGGCGGCAGCGGCATCACCCCGGTGCTGTCGATGCTGCGCACCCTGCGCGCGGAGGCCCATGCCGGTCAGCTCGCCTTCGTGCACTACGCCCGCAGCGCCACCGAAGCCTGCTACCGCGACGAGTTGGCGACCCTGACCGGCGTGCGCGTCCTGCACGGCTACACCCGCGACAGCGCAGGGACCGATCTGACGGGCCGTTTCGACGCCGGCCACCTGGCCGCCGCGATGCCGGACGCCGACGCGGTGTACGTCTGCGGACCGCCGGCCCTGGTCGACGCCGTGCGGGCGCTGCGTCCCGACGCGCAGGCGGAGAGCTTCGTGCCGCCGACGTTCGACCTGTCGGGCGAGGCGTCCGGCGGCCGGGTGAGCTTCGCCGACAGCGGCGTGCAGATCACCGACGACGGACGTCCGCTGCTCGAGCAGGCGGAGAACGCGGGCCTGACCCCCGAGAGCGGATGTCGCATGGGCATCTGCCACAGCTGCACGCGCCGCAAGACCCGCGGCGCGGTCAAGAACCTGATCACCGGCGCGGTCTCGACCGCCGAAGAGGAGGACGTGCAGATCTGCGTGTCCGTCCCCGTCGGCGACGTCGACATCGCGCTCTAGGAAGGAGTTCGACATGACCAGCACCATCACCACGAACACCGCTCCGGCGAACCGGACGCTCGAGAAGACCGTCGCAGGCCGGACCATCCGGCTCACCCCGGAGCAGACCGAGGCGTTCGGCCGCGAACTCGACGAGCTTCGCGAGCGCGTGATCGCCGACCTCGGCGAACGCGATACCACCTACATCCGTAACGTCATCAAAGCCCAGCGCGCCCTCGAGGTCGGCGGGCGCGCAATGCTTTTCGGCGGCATCTTCCCGCCGTTCTGGCTGGCCGGCACCGCCATGCTGGGGCTGTCCAAGATCATCGACAACATGGAGATCGGCCACAACGTCATGCACGGCCAGTACGACTGGACCGGCGATCCGGCGTTGTCCTCCAAGAAGTTCGAGTGGGACACCGCCTGCCCGGCCGACCAGTGGCGGCACTCGCACAACTACATGCACCACACCTACACCAACATCGTCGGCATGGACCGCGACATCGGTTACGGCATCCTGCGGATGAGCGAGGACCAGCGCTGGCGACCGTACTTCCTCGGTAATCCGGTGTACGCCTTCCTGCTGATGGTGCTGTTCCAGTACGGGGTCGCACTGCACGAGCTGGAAACCGAGCGCATCCGCGCCGGTGAGATCAGCATCGCGGACAAGAACGAGATCCTGGCCGGCATCTGGCAGAAGACCAAGCGGCAGACCCTCAAGGACTACGTCGCGTTCCCGCTGCTGGCCGGCCCCGTGGCGCCATGGGTCTTCGCGGGCAACCTGACGGCGAACCTGATGCGCAACGTGTGGTCCTACATGATCATCTTCTGCGGGCACTTCCCCGAGGACGTCCAGGAGTTCTCGATCGAGGAGACCAAGGCCGAAACCCGCGGCCAGTGGTATTTCCGCCAGATCCTCGGCTCGGCGAACCTCACCGGCGGCAAGCTCTTTCACCTGCTGAGCGGCAACCTGTCGTTCCAGATCGAGCACCATCTGTTCCCGGACGTCCCGGCCCACCGGCACGCCGAGATTGCCCCCGAGGTGCAGGATATCTGCCGCCGCTACGGGTTGCCCTACAACAAGGGTCCGCTGCCCAAGCAGTTCGCCACCGTGGTCCGCAAGATCGTCAAGTTGGCAGTGCCGGGTCAGCGCTAGCCACCGAGGCACCTCACTAGCGCTGACAGTTCGGACACCAGTAGCAGACCCGGTCGCCGCTGTCGTCACGCCGAATCGGCGTGCCGCAGCGGCGACACGGCTTTCCGGCCCGGCCGTATACCCAGACGTCACGGCCGGGTCTGGTGTCGCCGGTGGTGGTGCGGTTCCAACGGTTCCGGTTGAGCCACAACATATCCCGCGCTCGTTGAGCGACCCGTAGCGGATCGGTGATAGCGCTGACCGGCGCGGTCGGCAGGTGCCCGAACACGAAGCACAGCTCGTTGGCGTACACATTGCCGATGCCGGCCATGTTGCGCTGGTCGAGTAACGCCTCGGACAGCGGGCGGTCGGGATCGGCGATCAGGTTGGCTGCGGCGGCCCGTGGTTCCCAGTCGTCGCCGAGCAGATCGGGGCCGAGGTGCTCGACGGCGTCCATGTCCTTGACGCGTTCGAGCACTTCCAGGACGCCGAGGTCGATGCCCGCGGCCTGCACCGCATCGGCCCCTTCGCCGGCCTCGAGGATGATGCGGATGCGGTGACCGGCGCGGCTGGGCCGGGACAACGGACTGACCTTCCAGCTGCCTTCCATCTTCAGGTGGGAGTGGATGCTGGCCTGGCCGACGCGGATGAACAGGTGCTTGCCGCGGGTGAGCACCTCGTCGACGACCTCACCCGTCAGATCGACCGCGGCGAACCGGGGCACGCGGACGTCGCAGCGGGTCAGCGTCTTGCCGAGCAGTCCCTCGCGCAGCGCGGTGGCGGTGCGGTAGACGGTGTCGCCTTCGGGCATCGGCCCATTCTTCTCTTCAGCGCAGTCGCAGTCCGCGGGGTGTCCGGGTGAACCCCGCAGCCGTCAGCGCCTCGTGGACCATCGCGCGCACGCCCTCTGCGCCCGGCTCCAGTACCGAGACGCCGTTGACCTTCTCGACCAGCAGCGCCTGTACCCGCCCGCGCGAGACCAGCTCCGACAGTGCCGCGCCCGCGGCGGCGTTGGCCTCAGGGTCGGCGGTGAAGCTCAACAGGGAGCGCCCACCGCGTTCGAGGAACCATGCCAGCTCGCCATCCACCAGCGCCACCAGCGCACCGGCCTTGCGGCCCGGCCGGTGGGTGCCCCCGTCGTCGTCGACGGCGCGGATCGGCCAGGGCAGCGCCGCGCCGTAGGGATTGGCGGGGTCGGCTGCGGCCAGCATGATGGCGCGGTACTCCCGGCGCTCCGGATCGACCTCGTCGAGATAGGTGCGCAACCGGTCGACCGTGGAGGCAACCGCGAACTGCGCTCCGCCCAGCGATTCGACGAAGTAGCCGCGCTGGCAGCGCCCCGTGTCCTCGAAGGCTGTCAGCACCTTGTAGAGCATCGCGAACCCCCCGGGCACCCCCTCGGCCGCCACCGCACCCTTGGTGAGCACGCCGTAGCGGCCCAGCAGCAGGTCGGCGGTGAAGTGGGCACGCACGGTGGAGTCGGGTTCGGCAGCCGGTAGCGCCGACCACCGCCCTGCCACCGTCGGATCGGTGTTGCGGGTTTGGGCGTGAGCGACGCTGTAACTGCTCAGCCGCGGCGCGCGCGGCCGCTGCCGGTGCGCGGGCGCACCCCGTCTGCCGGTGGACCGCCGGCTGCCCGACAGCATGGCCCGCACCGGCGCGAACGTGTCGCCGGTGACCCAGCCGGCCCAGATCAGTTCCCACAGCGCCGTTTTGAACTGCTCGGTGTCACCGGTCGCGAGTTGACGGAAGAAGTAGGCGCCGCCGCCATCGAGTGCTGCGGTAATGGCGCGATGGGCGTCGGTGAAGTCGAGTTCGGTGGGCGCGGTCATGGTCAGCGCTGCGGAGTCAGCGTGATGGAAGACGATCCAGCCGTCCCCTCCGCCGATCGGCCCCGCACCGGACCAGATGACCTCACCGCTGGCCAGCAACTCGTCGAGCATCGCGGGCTGGTAGTCGCGCACCCGTTGCGACAGCACCAGCGGTTCGACCGCGGATGCGGGAATCGGCACCCCGGCGAGCTGGTCGATCACCGAGGCGAGTCCGTCCAACCCGGCGCTGTGCGCCGAACCGACCTGCTGCCAGGACGGCAGGAACCGTGCGTAGGCGGCCGGGCTGACCGGTTCGACCTGGGCGCGCAGCGCGGCCAGCGACCGGCGCCGCAGGATCTTGAGAACGTCGGCGTCGCACCACTGTTCGCCTGCGGCGGCGTCGCGTACCGGCAGGTCGGTGAACTCACCGCGCACCAACCGGCCGTCGATGGCGAGTCGGCCGAGCACGTCAGCCGTCACCCGCAGCCCGAGCCCGAATCGCGCAGCGGCGTCGCCGGTGGTGAACGGCCCGTGGGTCCTGGCATACCGGCCGAGAAGCTCTCCGAGCGGATCGGCCACGCCTTCCAGGAACGACATCGGCACACCCACGGGTACGGCGATGCCTACGCCGTCGCGCAGCAGTCCCACATCCTCGATCGGCACCCACCATGTCTCGCCTGCGTAGGACACGGTCAGCGCGCGCTTGGCGGCGAGCAGGCCTTCCAGCCAGCCGCCGATCTCGCGCGTGGTGGCGCGATCGGCGATCTCGTCGAAGGTGAGGGGGCCGAGCAGGCGCAGCAGGTCGGCGACGCCCTCGGCGTCGCGGGCGCGCCGGTCTTCACTGAGGTGTTGGAGTTGACGCGCGGTGGACGCGATGACGTCGGCGTCGAGGAGTTCGCGCAGCTCGACGCGGCCGAGGAGCTCGGCCAGCAGCACGGTGTCCAGTGAGAGGGCGGCCGCGCGTCGCTCGGCGAGCGGACTGTCGCCTTCGTACATGAACGCCCCGACGTAGCCGAACAGCAGCGACGCGGCGAACGGGGATGGGGTGGCCGTCTCCACCTCGACGAGCCGCAGCCGTCGTTGCGCCACCCGCCCCATCAGCTCGACCAGCGCCGGTACGTCGTAGACGTCCTGCAGGCACTCGCGCACGGCCTCCAGCACGATCGGAAAGTCCGGGTACTTGCGTGCGACGTCGAGCAGCTGGGCCGCCCGCTGGCGCTGATGCCACAGCGGTGAACGCTTGCCCGGATTCCGTCGCGGCAGCAGCAGCGCCCTGGCCGCGCATTCGCGGAACCGCGAGGCGAACAGGGCCGACCCGCCGACCTCTGCGGTGACGATGGGCTCGATCTCGTCGGCGTCGAAGACGAAGAGATCGGCGCCCGGCGCCGCATCCTCGGTATCGGGCAGCCGCACGATGATGCCGTCGTCAGAGGCGGTGGGCTTCTCGTCGATGCCATAGCGCTCACGCAGCCGGCGGGCGACGGCAAGTGCCAGCGGACCGTGCACGCGCAGGCCGTAGGGGGAGTGCAGGATCACCCGCCAGTCACCGAGTTCGTCGCGGAACCGCTCCACGACGAAGGTGGTGTCGGTGGGCACGGTGCCGGTGGCCTCGCGCTGGTCGTCGAGCAGCCGCTTGAGGTTCTCGGTGGCGTAGTCGTTGAAACCCATTGCGGCGCAACGTTCGGCGAACGCGTCGGCGGCCAGCCCCGCGAGTTCACCGGTGAACCTGCCGACGGCAGCGCCCAGTTCGGCGGGTCGGCCGATCCCGTCACCACGCCAGAACGGGAGCCGAGCGGGTTGTCCCGGTGCCGGGATGACGAGCACCCGGTCGTGGGTGATCTCGGTGATCCGCCAACTGGTGGCGCCGAGGGAGATCACATCGCCGGGCCGCGACTCGTAGACCATCTCCTCGTCGAGTTCGCCGACGCGCGAGGGGGTGTCGTTGTCGGTGGCCAGATAGACGGTGAACAACCCGCGGTCGGGGATGGCGCCGCCCGAGGTGACCGCCAGCCGCTGGGCCCCGGGCCTTCCGGTCAGCGTGCCGGTGTCGCGGTCGTACACCAGCCTCGGACGCAGTTCGGCGAACTCGGTGGACGGGTACTTGCCCGACAGCAGGTCGAGCGTCGCCTCGAACGCGCTGCGCGGCAGCGTCGCGAAGGGAGCGCAGCGCCGCACCGCGTCGAACCAGCGGTCGGCGTCGAGCGGTTCGAGGGCCGCGGCGGCCACGGTGTGCTGGGCCAGCACGTCGAGCGGATTGGCCGGGACGGTCATGGTCTCGATCTGGCCGGCGAGCATGCGCTGCACGGTGACCGCACAGCCGATCAGGTCGGTCCGATGCTTCGGGAACAGGACACCCTGGGACACCTCGCCCACCTGATGGCCTGCGCGGCCCACCCGCTGCAGCCCGCTGGCCACCGACGGCGGCGCCTCCACCTGGATGACGAGATCGACCGCACCCATGTCGATGCCCAGCTCCAGGCTGGACGTGGCGACCACCGCCTTGAGCCGTCCACTCTTGAGGTCGTCCTCGACGATGGCGCGCTGCTCCTTGCTGACCGAGCCGTGGTGCGCCTTGGCCAGCAGTGGGGCGGCACCGAGGGACACCCCACTGGCCATCAGCTGGGCGGGCGCCCCGCCGCCGACACGGTCGTTGTGCGCGGGCGGCGTATCCATCCCCAGCCGTTCGGCGTGGATCTCGTTGAGCCGCGACGTCAGCCGCTCCGCGAGGCGGCGTGAGTTGGCGAACACGATGGAGCTGTTGTGCTCCTCGACGAGGTCGACGATCTGCTCTTCGACGTCGGGCCAGATGGTGTTGTTCTCGAGGTCGGCCATGTCGGGCACCGGCACCCGCACCGCGAGGTCGAAGGTCTTCGCCGCGGGCGGCGCGACGATGGTGGTCGGTGCGTGGCCGGACAGGAACCGGGCCACCTCCTCGGCCGGACGCACCGTCGCCGACAGGCCGATGCGCTGCGCCGGCCGTTCGAGGAGCTGGTCGAGCCGTTCCAGCGACAACGCCAGGTGCGCGCCGCGCTTGGTGGCCGCGACCGCGTGCACCTCGTCGACGATCACCGTCTGTACCTCGGCCAGGGTGTCGCGGGCCGCCGACGTCAGCATGAGGAAGAGCGACTCGGGGGTGGTGATCAGGACGTCCGGCGGACGGGTCAGCATCTCCCGCCGCTGCGCGGGTGTGGTGTCACCGGAGCGGACACCGACGCTGATCGAGGGTGCGGGCTGCCCGTGGCGATCGGCGACCCGGGCGATGCCGGTCAGTGGGGTGCGCAGATTGCGCTCGACATCGACGGCCAGCGCCTTGAGCGGCGACACGTAGAGCACCCGGGTGCCAGGCCTGGGCCGGCCCCCGGAAGACGCGAGCTCCGGCGACGCGAGCCGGTCGATCGCCCACAGGAATGCCGCGAGCGTCTTACCTGAGCCGGTAGGGGCGATGACCAGCGTGTTGTCACCGTTCGCGATGGCCGCCCACGCCTGCGCCTGAGCCGGCGTCGGCTCGACGAACGTGCCCGCGAACCACTCCCGGGTCAGCGGACTGAACCGGGACAGGGAGTCGGAGGACACCGGGGTACGAGCCATCACTCCATGATGACCGGACCCTCTGACATCGCCCGGAGTCAGGCCGATATGCCCAGCCCGGGCGCCATCTCCTCGAGCATCAGGCGGTTGACGCGGTCCTGGTCGGGTGTCAGCAGCACGACACCGTCGGCGATGCCGAGGCGCTGGACATCGGCGATCAGGCCGGCGAGTCCGCGTGGCGTGCCGATGTAGCGCAGCCTTGCGCCGGGGTCCCGGGCGTCCGCGCGCCGAAACGCCGCTGCGGCATCGGTCTCGATGAGGACCTCGATGTCGAGGAACACCGCGTCGGCGCCCTCGGCCCGCGCGGCCGCGGCCTTGCGGGCGGCGGCGCGCAGATCGGGTGCCTGGATTCTGGTCATGGTTGCTCGCTTCACTGGAACGCCGGGATCACTTCTTTGATGAACAGTTCGAGGGACTTGCGCTTCTCCTCGTGCGGCAGGCTGTTGTCGCACCAGAAGCTGAATTCGTCGATGCCGAGTGCCTGGTAGGCCCGCAGCCGCTCGATCACCTCCTCGGGGGTGCCGATCATCGCGGTCCGGTGCAGCGATTCGAGTTCGAACTCCGGACGGCTCTCGAATTTCGATTCCGGGCTGGGGTCCAGGAATCCGTCGACCGGGGTGGTCTTGTTGCCGAACCAGGCGTCGAAGGTGCGATAGAACTTCGAGATACCCTCGGCGGCCTGCCGCCAGCCGTCGGGGTCCTCGGCGGCGTGCACGTGAGTGTGCCGCAGCACCATGATCTCGGGCCGCTCGACCTCGGGGTGGTTGCTCACCGCGGTGTCGAACTTGCGCTTGAGGTCGACAACCTCCTCGTCGCCCTTCATCAGCGGGGTGACCATCACGTTGCAGCCCTCGCGCACGGCGAAGTCGTGGGAGTCCGGGTCACGCGCGGCGACCCACATCGGCGGTGTCGGCTGCTGGATGGGCTTGGGCACGCTGGTCGACGTGGGGAACTGCCAGATCTCGCCATTGTGCGCGTAGTCGCCCTGCCACAGCTTGCGGACGGCGGGGACGAGTTCACGCAGGTGCTTACCGCCGTCGGTGGCGGGCAGACCGCCGACCATCCGGTCGAACTCGAATTGGTAGGCGCCCCGGGCCAATCCGATCTCGGCGCGGCCGTCGCTGATCACGTCGAGCAGGGCGCATTCCCCGGCCGCCCGGATCGGATGCCAGAACGGGGCGATGATGGTGCCCGCGCCGAGCCGAATGCTGGTGGTCTTGCCCGCGAGGTAGGCAAGCAGCGGCATCGGGCTGGGGGAGATCGTGTACTCCATGCTGTGGTGCTCACCGATCCAGATCGTGCTGAAGCCGCCGGCCTCGGCCATCAGCGTCAGCTCGGCGAGGTTCTCGAACAGCTGCCGGTGGCTGACCTGGTCGTCCCATCGCTCCATGTGGGCGAACAACGAAAATCTCATGACTGCTCCTCGCTAACTTTCTCGTCCGATATAGGTCGGGCGTCCATCTCGGTGAGGGTTACGTCGCCGGTGGCCCAGTGGGCGCGGGGCACTTCTCGCACGATGACGCGGATGTGTTCGGGGGCGGTGCTGACGGTCCGCAATACGGCCTGGTGGACCTCGCGCATCAGGTCGCGGATCTGGTCGGCGGACCGGCCCGCTCCGATGGTTACTTCGACCAGCGGCATGTCAGCTCCGCATCACGAAGGGATCCGGAACCGGACCCTCGTCGGTGTTGATCCAGATGCTCTTGAGGCGGGTGTATTCCTTGATGGTCTCGGCGCCGTGCTCGACGCCGACGCCGCTGCTCTTGAAGCCCTGCCGGGGCGACATCGGGGACATCGCCCGGTAGGTGTTGACCCAGATCGTTCCCGCCTCGAGCCGGCCTGCAACCCGGTGTGCGCGGGCCAGATTCGAGGTCCACACCCCCGCCGCGAGACCGTACTCGCTGTCGTTCGCCAAGGCCATGACCTCGTCCTCGCTGTCGAACGGCATGATCGCCGCGACGGGTCCGAAGATCTCCTCGCGGACCACTCGCATCTGGTTGTCGACGTCGACCAGGACGGTCGGTTCGTAGAAGTAGCCGCCGAGACCCGCGTCGGTGGCTCGTCCGCCGGTGAGCACCCGGGCGCCCTCGGAACGGCCGATGTCCACGTACGAGGCGACCTTGTCGCGCTGGTCGGAGAAGGCGAGCGGACCCAGCTCGGTGTCATCGTCGAGCGGGTTGCCCATGCGAATGCTCTTGGCGCGCTCGGTGACCCGCTCCAGCAGCTCGTCGTAAATCGCGCGCTGGGCGAAGACCCGGCTGCCCGCGATGCAGGTCTGGCCCGCCGCGGCGAAGATGCCGGCGACGACGCCGGTGGCGGCGTTGGCGATGTTGGCGTCGTCGAAGACGATGTTGGGTGACTTCCCCCCGAGTTCCAGGGTGGAACCGATGAATCGGCCCGCGGTGGCCGATGCGATGCGCGAGCCGGTCGCGGTGCTGCCGGTGAACGAGATCTTGGCCAGCGCAGGGTGATCCACCAGCGGCTGGCCGGCCTCGGCGCCGAATCCGGTGACTACGTTGACCGCACCCGGCGGGAACCCGGCCTCGACGGCAAGCTCGGCCAGCCGCAGCACGGTCGCCGAGGTGTACTCGGACGGTTTGATCACCACGGTGTTTCCGACGCACAGCGCTGGTGCAAGCTTGCTGGACGTCAGGGTCAGCGGTGAGTTCCACGGCGTGATCGCCCCGACGACGCCGAGCGGCTCACGGGAAGTGTAGTTGAGCACGCGGCGGTCCGACGTGGGGATGACGTCGCCGTTGATCTTGTCGGCCAGGCCGGCGTAGAAGTAGTAGTACTCGGGCAGTGTGGCGAGCTGACCGCGCATCTCGCGCAACAACTTTCCGTTGTCGAGCGATTCGGAGCGGGCGAGTTCCTCGGCGTTCTCGGCGATCAGGTCGCCGAGGCGGCGCAGCAGGTGACCGCGTCGGGTCTGGCTCAGGTCGCGCCAGCGCGGATCGTCGAAGGCCTCGCGGGCGGCGGCGACGGCGGCGTTGATGTCGGCGGCGTTGCCGCGGGCGGCCTCGTAGAGCACCTCGCGGGTGGCGGGGTTGGTGCTCTGGAAGTACTCGCCGGAGTCGGGCTCGACGGGCTTTCCGCCGATGAAGTGCCGCAACCGTTTCAGATCAGACATGGGAGAACCTCTTGAGGAAGGTGGAAATGTGGTGGACGAGTTCGACGGGCCTCTCGACGGGCAACATGTGGCGTGCGCCGGGGACCACGACGGCGTGGCAATCGGGGATGGCTGCGGCGAGTCGGTGAGTCATCTCGGGGGTTGAGCCGGGGTCGCATTCGCCGGTGATCGCCAGTGCAGGAGCGGTGATCCGGGACAGGTCCGGTGCGATCTGCGCATCGGCGGTCGCGAACACCTTGTAGCAGTTGACGAAACTGGCCGGATCGTTGGCGAGCAGGGTGGCTCGGGTGCGGGCGACGCGGTCGGAGTCGACCGCGGTACCGTCGTACCAGCGGTGCAGCGATGCGGCGACACTGCCTGCGAAATCCTCGGTGGCACCGCGCAGGCGGGCGAGTACGGCCGTCCGCTCCTCGGGGGTGCGGTCGCACACCGAGCTGACCGACGTCAGGGAAGCGACCAGATCGGGCCGGTGCACGGCCAGATGCTGGGCGACCAGCGCACCGAGGGAGAACCCCACGATGTGGGAGCCTGCGGGGATCTGGTCGGCGACGCCCGTGGCGAGGTAGGTCAGCGTCACCCCGTCGGGCGCGGGTGGGTTGCTGCCGTGGCCCGGCAGGTCGGGCTGGACGATTCGCATGCTGCCGGGCAGGCGGGCGATCACCGGCTCCCACACGGTGTGGTCCAGGCCCACCCCGTGCAAGAGAACGAGTGCCGTCACTGACATCGCGGATCTGTCCTACTGCTCGGTGGTCAGTGCAGCCAGCCGCTGTTGGGGACGACCCTGGGCCGCGGCGGCCAGCGCGATGACGATCTCGTCTGGATGCGGGGCGTCGGCGATGCGCGCCTCGACCGTCTGATGATGCGAGCGGATGGTGGCGTCGGTGATGTGCTTGAGCGGGATGTCGAACAGCACACCGGCGGGCCCGCGCTTCTCCACTGCCGGCAGCAGGGTGGTGGCGTTCGCGGCCTTGCGGAAATGATCACCGAACTTCAGCGTGTGGATCAGGCCGGACCCGTGCTCGACCTCACCGTTGAGCCCGACGATCGCCGCCTTGCCGTACGCCTCGGCGGTACCGCCGAGGGCTTCGAGCACCTGGGGTGCGAGCAGGGCGCCCAGATCGGAGGCGGTGCTGTCGATTCCCGGCGTCAGATCCTCCACGAATCCCTGGTCAGCCCAGGGATTTTCGATGACAGCGGCGACGATTGCGACGCGCGCCGGGGGGGACACTTCGCGACCGCCCTCGGTGCGGATCTCTTCGACGATGGTGACGATCTTGCGGACCTTCATGACAGAACGCTCTCCAGATTCTTTGATGTGACGGCAGGGTCGGTGGTGCGGTCCCCGATGCGGGGGTGGGGCCGGGGTCCGGTCGACGCCGCCGCGATGACCACGATCTCGTCGTGGCGCGGCGCATCCGACACCCGGGTGGTGACGGTCTGATAGTGGCTGCGCGTCGCGGCGTGGGTCTTGTGCCACATCGGCACCACCAGCGCATCGCCGGCATCAGCGCGCGTGTCGGCGAAGCAGATGATCGAGGTGCCGTCGAGGAACTCGCGCATCAGATTGCCGAAGTACGGGGTGTGGATCAGGGCGCCGCCGTGTTCGATCTCCCCGGCGCTGCCGACGATGGCCGCCTTGCCGAACGCCTCGACAGCCTCGACGCCACCGAGGGTGTCGAGCAATCGCCTGCTCAGCATGTTGGCCAGCACCGGCGCGATGTGGGCCACCTCCGCGGACAGGTCGCGCGTCGCGCCGGTGCCCACCCACGGGTTGCGCACGACGGCCGCGACGCTGGCCTGGAATGCCGGGCGCAACGGCGGGGCACCAGCCTCGAGCAGGACGGTCTCGCGGTGTACGACCAGCTTCCGTAGTCCGACATCGATCATCTCGATCGCTTCTTGCATACAACAGACCGTAGCCATCAGGCGGCGAACCGTCAACACTTCGGCGCTCTTCATGTTGATGTGCGTTCTCTTGCGCGAGGTGAACACACAGCTGAAGTGGCATAAACGAAGGTGGTGGCGCGGCGATCGACGGTCGATCGGCGCTTCGGCCGCCGGCGCCGGATGCCTCACGGTTGACAGTGCTATGTGACCACCGTTACCTTCTGTTGTATGCCAGTGATGGTGGCAATCAATGCCCTTCGAGGAGCGTCCTATGTCCCATGACCTCAGCGCCCGGCCCGTCGCGGCTTCCGGGCCACCAGAGCCGACCACGACGGTTGCACCTCCGGCGGACGACGCGTCGCCAGTCGAGGAGTCGTCCCTGATGGGCCGCCTCGGCACCGTCTTCTGGACGTCGGTGGGGGTGTCGTCGATCTTCGTCGCGTGGGCGGTCCTGTTCACCGAGAACCTCAACGACGTCACCACCGCATCGCTGAACTGGGTCACCGGCAGCTTCGGCTGGCTGTACCTCGTGGTGACGCTCGCCATCCTGGTGTTCCTGGTGTTCCTCGCCTTCAGCCCCTACGGCGATATCCGGTTGGGCAAGGACAGCGACCGCCCCGAGTTCGGGACCATCTCCTGGCTGGCGATGATCCTCAGCGCGGTGATGGGTATCGGACTGGTGTCCTACGGGGTCGCCGAACCGATCTCGCATCTTGCCGACCCGCCCCACGGCCTCGCCGCGTCCGGCACCCCGGAGGCCGCGGTCCGCGCGCTGCAGTATTCGTACTTCGACTGGGGCCTGCACGCTTGGGCGATCTTCGCCGTGTTCGGTCTGGCGATCGCCTACTCGACGTACCGCAAGGGTCGGCGCATCCTGGTCAGCCAGTTGTTCACCCCGCTGCTCGGTGACAGGGTGAACGGCCCCATCGGCAAGATCATCGACGTGATGGCGGTGTTCGCCACCCTGTTCGGCACCACCACGTCGCTCGGTCTGGGCGCCCTCCAGGTCAACAACGGGCTCGATTCGCTGTTCGGCATCCCAGTCACCAACGTGACGCAGGTGCTGATCATCGCCGCCGTGACCGCCATCTTCACGATGTCGGCTGTCACCGGCGTCAACAAAGGCATCAAGTTCCTCAGCCAGGGCAGTGCGGTGCTGGCCATCGCGCTGTTCGTGTTCATGCTCGTCGTCGGTCCCACGGTGTTCCTCGCCAACCTCTACATCGAATCGCTCGGCACCTGGGCCAGCGACTTCTTCCGGATGTCGCTGCAGGGCACAGCATTCGGTGGTCTCGAGTGGATGCAGTGGTGGACCTACTTCATGCTCGCCTGGTGGGTGGCCTGGGGTGCCTTCGTCGGAGTCTTCCTGGCCAGGATCTCCCGGGGTCGCACCATCCGCGGCTTCATCGTGGGTGTGCTCGTCGTACCCAGTGTGGTGTTCTTCAGCTGGTTCACGGTGTTCGGCGGCACCGCCATCCACGTCGACATGTTCGAGGGCGGCAACATCGCCGAGCGGACGGCGGCCGACATCAACAGCGCGTTCTTCGCCACGCTCGAGAACTTTCCGTTGGCGACCGTGACGTCGGTGGTCGCCATCCTGCTGGTCATCATGTTCTTCGTCTCGGGTGCCGACGCCAACACCTTCGTGCTGGGCATGATGACGTGCAACGGATGCCTCACACCCAAACGCACCGTCCTCATCCTGTGGGGCGTGCTCACCGGCGTCACCGCGATCGTCCTGATGTTGGCCGGGGGTCTGACCGCATTGCAGAACACGGTCATCGTCGCCTCGCTGCCCTTCCTGGTGATCATCGCCGGGCTGACTGTCTCGTTCTGGATCGATCTCATCGCCGACCGGCGCGCCACCGCTGCCAACCTCACCGCTGAATTGGTGAAGAAAGTGAAAGAAGATGTCTGACAACACGTTCAACGACCAGCGGCGCGACCGGATCCGCACCGCATGGGAGGCGGCATGGGACCGCGGCGACGTCGACGCCCTCGACGACGTCCTCAGCCCCGAATACCGACGGATCGGGTCGAGCGGTGACCCTCAGGGCCTCAGCGATTTCAAGGCGTCGATCATCGCCACCAGGTCGGCCTTCCCCGATCTGAACACCGTGGTCGACGAATTGGTGGTGGAGGGTGACCGGGTGGCCATCCGCTGGCACAGCACCGGAAATCACCAGCATTCGTTCCTCGGCGTGCCGGCCACCAAGCGTCCGGTCGCGGTCAGCGGCGCCACGTTCGGCCGGTTCGACGGAGAGCGCATCGTCGAGGAGCACGTCACCTGGGATCCGCGCACGCTGCTGTCCGCGCTCGGCATCCTGGCCGTCGGTATGGACCGGTGACGCCGATGCTCACCACGCCAGATCTGGAGATGATGAAGCAGGTCAACCGGCAGTTCGTCACCGGGGTCACGGTGGTCACCGCGCTCGACGGAGACATCCCCCGGGGACTGGCCGTCAACGCATTCGCCAGCATCTCGTTGGATCCGCCCACCGTCATGGTGGCCGTGCAGCACACGTCGTCGACACACGAGTGTCTCTTCACTGCGGACCATCTGGCGATCAACATCCTGTCCACCGACCAGCTGGACGTCGTCACCACGTTCGCCACCAAGTCGACCGACAAGTTCGCTGATCTGCAGTGGCAGCCCGGACCTCACGGGAGCCCGCTGATCGACCGCAGCGCGGCTGTGATGGAGGTGGAGATCCGCGAACGGCTACAGGCCAGCACCCACACGGTGTTCATCTGCCGCGTCGTACACGCCGATGTCAGCCGGCGCGCACCGATGGTGTACAGCGCCGGTAAGTTCTTCGATGGTGGCGCGCTCGCAGCGCTTGCCTGATGGCGCACGAATGACCCAGGGAAGAACGGTGGCGGGGAGCAACGGGACGGGAAACGGCTCCATCCAGGGCCGGTTGATCGCCGAGATACGCAGGCGCATCATCGCCGGTGAGATCTCCCCCGGGGTCAACATCTCCGAACTGGCGATCGCCGAGGAGTTCGGGGTCTCCCGCACTCCGGTGCGGGAGACGTTCAAACAGCTGCAGACCGAAGGTCTCATCGAGATCCGGCCCCGGGTCGGCACCTTCGTCACCGCGCCGTCCCGCCGCGAGATCACCGAGCTCTTCGAGATGAAGGAACTGCTCGAGGGCGCAGCGGCCCGGCTGTTGGCGCAGCGCGGCCGGGTTCGGGAAATCGACCTGCTCGAGGAGAACCTGCGGCAGGCGGACGAGGCGGTGGCCGCCGATGACCGGGTGCGCTACGCCGAACTCGTCGAGGAGTTCCACAATCTGCTCATCACCGGCGCGGACAACCGGAAACTCGAGGCGCACTACCGCACCCTGATGAACCAGCTCGCCTATGCCCGCCTGGTCAACACCTCGCTGAGCCAGCCCGGCCGTCCCCTGCAGTCCGACCGGGAACACCACCACGTCCTTGATCTGATCATCGCCAAGGATGGCGACAGCGCCGAACGCGTGATGCGCGAACATGTCCGGGCCAGTCGCCAGGCGCTGCTCGCCGGGCTGGGGTCATCGCTGTGACGGTGTCCGCCCTTCCGCCGACGGAGAGGGCAGGAGTGTTCACCGGACCGGCCACCCGGTGGCGGATCCGGCGCCGCCCACCCGGAACGTAGGGTGCTGGTCATGCTCCTGGCGCCGAAACGGCCGCGTTCGACGTTGCCGCATCCACCCCGGCGAATCCCGGTCCTCGGGGACATCTTCGGCTTCCAGGCGGAGACGCCTACGCAATCGGTGGCCAATCTGGCCGCCCTCGGGCCCATCGTGGAGTTCTGCGTCCTCGGCGCCCGCTACGTGGTCGCGCTCGGCGCCGAGGCGGTCATCGATCTCAACGACGAGGCCCGGTTCTGCAAGTACGTCGGCCCCGACATCGCGACGCTGCGCATCATCGGCGGCGACGGCCTGTTCACCGCCTACAACGACGAGCCCAACTGGGCCAAGGCGCACCACCTGCTGATGCCCGCGTTCAGCCAGGCCGCGATGCGCCGCTATCACGACGAGATGCTCGATGTCGCCGCCCTGCTGCTCGACCGCTGGGACGACCGCGCCCGAACCGGCGAGTCCGTCGACGTGTCGAACGAGGCGACGAGGGCGACCCTGGAGACCATCGGCCGGTGCGCCGCCGGCTATTCGTTCGGCAGCTTCGACAGCGATGCCACCCCGCCCTTCGTCGAGCACATGGTGTCCGGTCTGAAGGGTGCCGACCGCGCCGGTTCGCTTCGGCACACGTTCCTGCCCAATGTGTTCGCCCGCTGGGCCGAGCGCAGCGTGCGTCGCGATGCCGAGTACATGCACGCCGTCGCCGACGAGATCGTGGCCCGGCGCCGTTCCGACGGTCCCGGCGGCCGGGAGGATCTGCTCGACATCATGCTGGCATCGGACCTCGACGCGGCGAACATTCGGTACCAGCTGCTGAACTTCCTGGTCGCCGGTCACGAGACCACCGCTGGCGCAACCTCATTCGCGCTGTACTTCCTGTCCACGCATCCCGAGGTGGTCGCCACGGCGCGCGAGGAGGTCGACCGCGTCTGGGGCGATCAAGACCGACCGGGTTACGAACTGATCCCCAAGTTGCGCTACGTCCGCCGGGTGCTCGACGAAGCCCTGCGCCTGCAGCCCACGGTGCCGGGCTACTATCGCGCGGCCCGCCAGGACACCGTGCTGGCCGGAATTCACCCGATGCGCAAAGGCGACTGGGTGCTGGCGCTGACCGCGGCCCTGCACCGCGACCCGCGGTGGGGCGACGACCCCGAGGCTTTCGACCCGGACCGATTCGCCCCCGAACGAGTCAGGGCGCGTCCGGCGGGCCTCTACAAGCCGTTCGGTACCGGCGAGAGGTCATGCATCGGACGGCAGTTCGCGCTACACGAAGGAGTGCTGCTGCTGGCGGCCCTGATCCGCCGCTTCGACTTCATCGGTGATCCGGACTATCGGCTGCGAACCCAGGAGCGGCTGACGATGATGCCGCGCGATTTCCGTCTGACGCTGCGCCGCCGCTAACCGCGCAGCGACCGCTGATAGCGGCGCATCCCGTGGATCCAGCGGTCCGGGTCGGTGATCTTCCCGATCGCCATGTCCCGCACCTCGGGGTGGGGCAGCACCAGAAAGCTCCCGTCGGCGACGGCGGCCACGGTCAGCTCCGCGACCTGCTGGGCGGTGACCACGGCGCCCGCGCTGACCACCGAGTCGGCGGCCACCCGGGCGTCGGCGTCGTCCGATTCGCGGATCGCGGTGAGCAACGGGGTGTCGACGCCCATCGGGCACACACACGTCACCCCGATGCCGTCGTCGCCGTAGGTGACGGCCAGCCATTCGGCGAACCCGACGGCCGCATGCTTGGTGACGGCGTACCCGGCCGCCCCGATCTGCGTCAGCAGCCCCGCGGCCGAGGCCACCGCGACGAAGTGGCCGTGGCCGCGCTGCTGCCAGGTGGGTACCAGTAGCGTCGCCGCGCGGATGTGGGCGCGCAGGTTCACCTCGAGGATGCGGTCCCAGTCCGCTTCGGTGCCGAGGCCTGGGCCGCCGATGATGCCGGCATTGGCTACGAAGACGTCGATCGGCCCGAAATCGCGTTCAGCGGTGGCGATCATGGCCTCGAGGTCGGCCGCCGAGGCGGCGTCGACCCGCAACGTACGCACGTCGCCACCAGCGGCGCCGATACTCTCGGCGGTCGCGGCGAGGCCGGCGGTGTCGATGTCCCCGAGCACCACCCGGGCGCCTCCGGCCGCAAAGGTCGCCGCCAGCGCCCGCCCGATACCCGAGGCCGCGCCGGTGACGGCCACGACGCTGTTGCCGATCTGCATATGAAGAGATCCTGCCCTATCCGAAATGCACGCCCTGGGCCAGCGGCAGTTCGGTCGAGTAGTTGACGGTGTTGGTGGCCCGCCGCATGTAGGCCTTCCAGGCGTCCGAGCCGGATTCGCGGCCACCGCCGGTCTGCTTCTCGCCGCCGAAGGCGCCGCCGATCTCGGCGCCGGAGGTGCCGATGTTGACGTTGGCGATGCCGCAATCCGAGCCGTCGGCGGCGAGGAAACGCTCCGCTTCCCGGATGTCGAGGGTGAAGATCGCGGACGAAAGACCCTGCGGTACCGCGTTGTTCAGCGCGATGGCCTCGTCGAGGTCGTCATAGGTCAGCACGTAGAGGATCGGGGCGAAGGTCTCTTCGTGCACCACGGCCGTCTGCGCGGGCATCCGCACCACCGCGGGGCTGACGTAGAACGATGTGTCCCCGCTCTGGCCGTCGTGCATGTGCCGGTCGCCGCCGAACACCTCACCGCCATCGGCGCGGGCCTGCTCGAGCGCGCCGACCATGTCGCGGTAGGCGGCTTCGTGGATCAGCGGGCCGACCAGGGTGCCGTCCGCGGCCGGATCGCCGACGGGAAGCTGCCGGTAGGCGGCGACGATGCGCTCGACCAGTTCGTCGGCGACCGAACGGTGCACGATCAGACGGCGCATCGTGGTGCAGCGCTGGCCCGCGGTCCCGGCGGCCGAGAACACGATCGCGCGGACGGCGAGGTCCAGATCAGCCGACGGCGTCACCACGGCCGCATTGTTCCCGCCGAGTTCGAGGAGGGCCCTGCCGAACCGCTGGGCGACGCGCGGGCCGACCTGCCGGCCCATCCGCACCGACCCCGTCGCCGACAGCAGCGCCACTCGCGGATCGTCGACGAGCGTCTCGCCGACCTCACGGCCGCCCTGCACCAGCCTGCTGACCCCGCCCGGTGCGCCCACGTCGTCGGCGGCCCGCTCGACCAGCGCCTGGCAGGCGAGCGCGGTGAGCGGGGTGAGCTCGGACGGCTTCCAGACCACGGTGTCGCCGCATACCAGCGCGATCGCGGTGTTCCACGACCACACCGCGACCGGAAAGTTGAATGCGGTGATGACGCCGACCACGCCCAGCGGATGCCAGGTCTCCATCAGCCGGTGGCCGGGGCGCTCGGAGGCGATGGTCCGCCCGTACAGCTGCCGGGACAGCCCGACGGCGAACTCGCAGATGTCGATCATCTCCTGCACTTCGCCGAGCGCCTCGGAGGTGATCTTGCCCGCCTCCACGGTGACCAGGGTGGCGAGGTCGGCCTTGTGCGCGACGAGCAGCTCGCCCAGACGCGCGACGAGTGCGCCCCGCACCGGCGCCGGCGTGGTGCGCCAGGTCATGAACGCCTGTGCCGCTTCGGCGATGGCGGCCTCGGTCTGCGCGGCGTCGGCCTCCGCAACGGTGAACAACACCTCGCCGGTGATCGGTGTGCTCGCGGGCAGGCCGGAGCCGCCCGGCTCGCCGAGCCGGACCGTGGCGCCGACCGCGTCCAGCGCGGCGCGGACGCGGCTGCGCAGCGCATCGGCCGTCGGCAGCGCGGTGGTCTCCACGGTGGTTGTGTCGGTGGTCATGTCGTTGCCTCCTTGTGAAGCGGGTGGGGCTACAGTGCCGCCATGGGTGAAGCCGACGAGCACCCGCACGCACCTGCGCCGCTCGATGAGATCGACCGCATCCTGGCGCGCGAGCTGGTGACCGACGGACGTGCGACGCTGGCGCATCTGGCGGCCAGCGCGGGGCTTTCGGTGTCGGCGGTGCAGTCGCGGGTGCGCCGCCTCGAGTCGCGGGGTGTGATCACCGGATACCAGGCCCGGCTCGATCCGGAGGTGGTGGGACACCAGCTGTCGGCGTTCGTGGCCATCACTCCTCTCGATCCGTCCCAACCCGATGATGCTCCTGCCCGGTTGCAGCACATAGCGGCCATCGAGTCGTGCCATTCGGTGGCCGGCGAAGAGAGCTACATGCTGCTGGTGCGCGTCGGGTCGGCGAGGGCCCTGGAAGACCTGTTGCAGGAGATCCGCACCGCAGCCAACGTCCGCACCCGAAGCACCGTCATCCTACAGACGTTTTACGAAGCACGGCAGCATGTGCCGTAAAAGTTACTGTTGATGGGCGTCTGGCAACGCATTTTACCCGCCTGGTTCATCTGAATACGGCCCTACGCGACACGTCACGTGGCGATCCGACACCGGCCACCTGTCTTTCACCTTCCGTTCGCCCGGCCGGCTTAGCGTCATCACCGTGGCGGATCTACTTGCCGGCCTTGGTCAGGACGCGCTGCTCGGAGGAGCGGTCCGCGTCCTCACCCCGCCGATCCGCGAGATCTACGCCGTCCTCGTCCGGGCCGGCGTGATCGTCATCGTCGAGGACTGAGTCCAGTCCGGTGAACCGCGTCAACAGCGCGGGCGCAACCGCCGATGCCGCCGTGGCACCCGCCGCCGCGAGAAACGCCTGACCCCACGCCACCGGACCCACCGGCGTACAGCCGAACAGCTGACTGATCCCCGGTGTGCTCAAGATCCCGATCATCGTCGCGAACGTGCCGATGTTGGTGGCCACGACGAGCGGTCCGTGTGAATCGATCAGGGTCTGCAACATCTGCGTCGACACCAGACCGATCAACGCGGCGGTGGCCGCCCGCCGTTGCGTCCCGGTGACGCTCGCCATCAGCCATGCGGCCGTCGCGCCGGAGGTCGTGGCCGCGCCACGGATGGCGATCGACCGCCACATCACGGACTCGTCGCGGTCGGCGTCGCCGTTGTCGGTCTGGGGACTGACCGCCAGGGCGGCGGCGGGCAGCGCGTCGGTGAGCATGTTGACCAGCAGCATCTGGCGCGCGTTGAGCACCGAACGGCCGGTCAGCAGGCTGGTGATCAGCGCGAAGCACACTTCGCCGGCGTTGCCGCCGAGCAGCACCGACACTGCTGACTGCACGCGCCGCCACAGCTGGTTGCCCTCGTCGATGGCGTCGAGGAGGGCTTCGATGTGCCCGTCGAGCAGCATCACGTCGGCGGCGGTACGGGCCGGATCGCTGCCCGCCGACGCTACGCCGATGCCCACGCTGGCCGCCCGGATGGCGGCGGCGTCATTCGCCCCGTCGCCCACCATCGCGGTGACGATGTCGGCGGCCTCGAGTGCCTGCACCACGTCGATCTTGTGCTCCGGTGTCATCCGGGCGAAGACGATGTGTTCGGCAACCGCGCCGGCCCGCTCTTCGGCGGACATGTTCTCCCAGTCGTCGCCGGTGATGACTCGCTCCGGAGTGACGTCGAGTCCGAGATCCCTGGCCACCACGGACGCCGTCACCGGGTGATCACCGGTGATCAGGCGCACGCCGATTCCCTTGTCGCCGAGCGCCTTCAGCAGGTCTGCGGCGGCGGGGCGCAGGGTATCGGCGAGCCCCAACGCGCCGACGGGACGCAGGTCGCTGCGGCACAACCGTTCGAGCACCTCGGGATCACCGGCGGCGGCCCTGGCGGTCAGGGCGTCGACGTCGCGTTCGGCCACGGCGAGCACCCGAAGACCATCCGCGGTCATCTCGTCGAACAGGGCGGACAGCTCGCGGGCACCCTCGGCGAGGGCCGCGGCGATCCGTTCCGGGGCGCCCTTGATGGTCAGCTTGGTGCCGGTCAAGGCGGCGGCGAAGGGGCGGCCGGACTGGAAGGGGAGCACCGCATCGGGTTTCGGTATGTCCACAGATTCCGCCGCGACGTCGGTCGCGCGCAGGATGGCGTCGTCGGTGGCGTGTTCGGTGCGCTGCCCATCCTTGACCACGATGGTGCTGGCGGCAGCGGCGAGCACCTCGGCCTCGGTACGGCCCTCGACCGGACGCAAAGCCTTGACCTGCAAACGGTTCTCACTCAGTGTCCCCGTCTTGTCGAAACACACGACCTGCACGCGTGCCAGCGCCTCGACCGAATGGGGATTGCGGATCAGCACCGATTCGCCGGAGAGCCGCCGGGCAGCCGCCAGCTGGGCGAGCGTCGCCACCAGCGGCAGCCCTTCCGGTACCGCAGCGACGATGATGCCGACGGCGCTGGCCACCGACGCGCGTAACGGCGTGCGGCGGGCCAGGCTGAGGGCACCGACCAGCGCGCCGCCACCGAGACTCCATGGCAGCGCGCGACCGGTGATGCGGCGCAGCTGTGCCTGCAGGCCGATCTCGCGGGACCTCGACGGCGCCAGGGCCATGGCGCGCTTCATTTCCGAACCCGATCCGATGGCGGTGACGATCCCGACCCCGGAGCCCGCGACGACCGTCGAGCCCGCATAGAGCATGCAGGTGCGCTCGGCCAGCGGGGCGCCCGGTGCGGTATCGGTGTCCTTGCTGACCGGCAGCGATTCGCCGGTCAGCGAGGACTCGTCGACCTCGAGATTGGCGGTCTCGACGAGCCGGGCGTCTGCGGGAACCACTTCGCCGGAGCGCACCTCGACGAGATCGCCGAGCCGCAGGCGGTTCGCGGGCAGCTCCTCATCTCCCGACGGACCGCCGGTGAGCCTGCGCGCCAACGGATCCTGTACCGCCAGCAGGCGCCGCAGGATCCGTTCGGCATGAAGCTGTTGTTCTGCCGACAGCGCCGCGTTGCCGAGCAGGACGCTGCCGACCATGGCGGCGTCGAACGGGGAGCCGAGCAGTGCGCTGGCCATCGCACCGGTGATGAGGATCGGGGTGAGCGGATCGGAGAGGTTGGCCCGCATCTCGGCGACGAAGTCGCGTACGTATCCGAAGCTGCCGCCGATCGCATGGCGCAGAGCGGCGGGCACGACAGTGCGCTGCGTTGCTGGGGATTCGGCGTAGTCGCGGCGCGGTAGCAGGCGGGTCACCTCGTCGACGGGCAGCGCATGCCAGTCGTGGCCGGGCTCTGCCCTGGGCAGCGGATCGCGGACCACTCGTCGGCCCGACGCGGCCCCCGACAGCAGACCCGCTATCGCGCTGGCCTGCACCGACACCGCAGCACTACCGGGCACGCCGGGGATGAGCATGAGCGCACCGAGTGTGGTGCCGGACAGCGACAACTCGACGCCCTTGTCGCTGGCGGCCCGGGCCGCGGGCAACGCGTGCAGGACGCGCCATACGCCGGTCAGATCCGACAGCAGCAGGTCGGCGCTCCACGGTGGCGGCTTGCCCTGACCCGCCACGCCGATCGTGACGTCGGCGGCGTGCGGTGTGGTCATGTCGGCGGTGGTGATCAGGGCGACGGTGGCGCCGTCGGACTTGGCCGCGGCCACCGCCTCGGCCAGCGCGTCGTCAGCGGACACGCCGACCGGCTGGAGATGGTCGAACCCCTGTGCCAGCGAACGCAATCCATCGACCGCGAGCGATATCACCCGGGGGTGGGCACGGCGCGCTTCAGTGACCACCGCTGCAGCGTAGGGATCGCGGACGTGGCTGACCAGAACCTCGCCCTGATCCGAGTCGTCGCCGGCGCCGGGGATGGCGGAGACCGGATGCCAGCCCGCGCACAGCGATCCGTCGGCAAGCGCCTGTCGTGCCGCCTGCCAGGCCCGGCTGCGATGGGAATTGGTCAGGCCACGGACCCTGCTGACCATCAATTCGTCGGTGTGCAGCGCACGGGGATCGATCACCACCGTGTCGACCCGGTCCAGGGTGCGCAGCGCGCGCGGATGCAGTACCAACGCGCCGTGCCGGGCGGTCAGGCCGCGGCTGAGCGCATAGGCGAAGGCCTCGCGGGTGGTGCGCACCGCTTTGGGGGCGGCGACGGCGGCCGCCTCGCCTGCGGTGGTGAGATTGCCGGTCAGCAGACCGAGCGCAGCGCCCGCGCCGGCCCCCGCCATGGCCGCCCGGTTCGCGTAGCGTTCGGCGCGACCTTCGCCCGGGGCGACGCGTTTGGTCGGCGGGCGGTCATCGGCAGCCTGCGCGGCAAGCTCGGGTTCTCTTCGGCGCCAGGCGATTCGATCGTTCCACGCCTCGGCTGCGAGCATCGTGCGCTGTGCGGCCTCCGCGGCGGCGGAGACCGGTGAAAGCGTCAGTGCGGCGGTGGTGGCGTGTGCGGCGGCGAAGACGAGGTCGGTACCGTCCGGGCCCAGTCGTTCGGCGACCTTGCGGCGCAGCGCTGGGGTGTGGTCGACGAGCGTCGCGGGGACCGACACGATTCCGGGCAGGCCGCGCACCCGCAGGACGCTGCCTGCCAGCGACACGCCCAGGCTGGCCACCGCGACCGCGGCGCCTGCGGTCCGCGCGATCAGTACCGCGTCGTCGCCGGGCAGGTTCATCGGTTGGCTGCGGCGTGCGGCGGCGTCTGCGGAGCGTTCGGCGGTGTCGACGACGCGCAGCAACTCGGGCAGGGAAGGCCCGTCGTCGTCGACGGTGACGAGGATCCTCGCCACGGTGGTGTTCATGACGACCGACCGCACGCCCTTCAACTCGCTGACGGCGCGTACGACCTCGGTCGCGACGGCGCCGCCGCGGTCGCCGCCGAGGCCGCGGACCTCGATCCAACAGCGGTCGCCGACGGCCTGGCACCGGCGGGCGGGCGGGCCGCCGAGCGCCTCGAGGGCGACGGCGGCCGCGGTACGGGTGAGTGATTCCGCCGCGCGCAACGGCGCACTGAGCAGGCCGAAGCCGGGCGGTGTGGGCATCCCACCTTTCTACCCGCCGAAGGTTGCAGCCACGCTTCGGCGGATACGGAAGATATCCGGCGCTAAGGATGATCAGTCGTAAAAAATACGCTAATCTCGCCGTATGACCGAACTGCTCGTCCGCCCTACCGGCAGCGTCCTCGAACCGGGAGATGTTCATGACGTGCTGGCCCGCAGCATCCTCGCCGACGGCCTGGACCTGGTACTCGACCTCGACAGGTCGACGGGCTCCTATCTCGTCGACGCGCGCACCGGCGATCGGTATCTCGACATGTTCACGTTCTTCGCCTCGTCGGCGTTGGGCATGAACCACCCCGCGCTCGCGAGCGACGCGTCGTTCCGGGAGGAACTCGCACGCGCCGCGGTGAACAAGCCGAGCAACTCCGACGTCTACTCGGTGCCGATGGCGCGCTTCGTCGACACGTTCGTCCGCGTGCTGGGCGTCCCCGCGCTGCCGCACCTGTTCTTCGTTGACGGCGGTGCGCTGGCCGTGGAGAACGCGCTCAAGGTGGCGTTCGACTGGAAGAGCAGGCGCAATGAATCGCTCGGCCTGGATTCCGCCCTGGGCGCACGAGTACTGCACCTTCGCGGCGCGTTCCACGGCCGCAGTGGCTACACCCTGTCGCTGACCAACACCGACCCCAACAAGGTCGCACGCTTCCCCCGCTTCGATTGGCCGCGCATCGACGCGCCGTACGTACGGCCGAACGCCGATATGGCTGCGCTGGAAGCGGAATCGCTGCGGCAGGCCAGGGACGCCTTCGAAGCGCACCCCCACGACATCGCCTGCTTCATCGCCGAACCGATCCAGGGGGAGGGTGGGGACCGGCACTTCCGGCCGGAGTTCTTCGCCGCGATGCGTGCGCTGTGCGACGAGTTCGACGCGCTGCTGGTCTTCGACGAGGTGCAGACCGGATGCGGTATCACCGGGACCGCTTGGGCTTTCCAGCAATTGGGTGTAGCGCCGGACGTCGTGGCGTTCGGCAAGAAGACCCAGGTCTGTGGGGTCATGGCCGGGGGCCGGGTGGACGAGATCACCGACAATGTCTACGCGGTCAGTTCCCGGATCAACTCCACGTGGGGTGGCAACCTCACCGACATGGTGCGGGCGCGACGGATCCTCGAGGTGATCGAGGCCGACGATCTGCTGATGAACACCCAGGAGGTGGGCCGGTATCTGCGCGTGCAGCTGGACGGGCTTGCGGCCGAATTCCCCGGGCAGGTGCTCGATGTCCGCGGCCGCGGTCTGATGTGCGCATTCAGCCTGCCCTCGGCGGCTGAGCGCGACGGCCTGATCCGCGAGCTGTGGGATCGGCGAGTCATCATGCTCGCCAGTGGCGTGGACTCGGTGCGCTTTCGGCCTGCGCTGACGGTGGCGCGTGCGGACATCGACGCCGCGGTCGACGCAGTACGCGACGCGCTCAGGGCGATGCGCTGACCGTCAGCCGCCTGATCGTCGACCGCAGCCGGGGAAGCTCGTCGCGGCCGACGAGTTCGCAGCCGTGGTGCTCGGCGAGTCTGCGTGCCGCAGGGGTGAAGTCGTTGTCGGTGACCACCATGGTGCGGACGCAGTCCTGCATCGGTGCACCGGCGACGACCTCCTGCACGGCGCCGGCGCCGACCGGTCGGGATTGCCGCTTGCACTGCACGGCAAGACGGTGGGGCCGGGTGCCGATGATGATGTCGACACCCCAGTCGCCGGTGACCGGCGTCATGATCACGGGCACGCCGCAGGAGCGCGCGATGCCGGCGATGTAATCCTCGAACTCGGTACCCGACATCGTCGCCGCGGGCTCTGCCGCGGTGGTGGCACCGGCGATCGCACCGCGGATGAAGCGCGGGACGGCCGCGGCCAGCAGCGGCGCGGCGATGGCGACGGTGAGGGCGGTCTGTATCGAGGCGCCGGTGAGGTGGGCGGTGAGACCGGCCGCGACCGCCAGCACCACGAACAGCTTGATGCGGACGCTGCTGAGTGCCATGGCCGGATGGTAAACGCGCCAGCCGACATGTCGGTGGATCTGCCCGGGGGCGGTCGAATCGGTCAGGCGGTGGATGGGGTCCGGGCACGCAGCGCACGCCACACCCGCGCGGGTGTCATCGGCAATTCGGTCAGTCGTGCGCCGCAGGCCCGGGCAACGGCATTGGCCAGCGCAGGTGCCACCGGGTCGTAGGGCGCCTCGCTCATCGACTTCGCCCCGCGCGGCCCGAGTTCGTCGTAGGTGTCGGCGAAGTACACCTCCGTGACGGGCACGTCGGCCAGCTGCGGGATGTGGTAGGTACGGAAGTCGCGGGTGTGGACGGCGCCGTCGTCACCGATCAGCATCTCCTCGTAGAGCGCCGAGCCGATGCCTTGGGCGACACCGCCTTCCACCTGGCCGCGACACTGCTCGGGATTGATCACCACACCCGCGTCGGCGGCTTGCACGGACTGCAGGATCCGCACCTGGCCCGTCTCGGTGTCCACCGCGACGCGGAACCCCTGCACGTTGAACGCCACCGACCTCGGGGCACCGTCATGGTGACCGCGGCCGACCAGGCCCGAAGGCAGGGCGGAGAAGTCGACGAACCGGTCACCGCACTGCACCCCCTGCGGCCCCAGGACACCCGCCGCCACCGGCGCACCGGCCAACTCGGCCGCCGCGGTCAGGATGCGGCCGCGCAGCTGTCTACAGGCCGCCGCCACCGCCCTGCCCGCCACGACGGTGCCCGCCGACCCGTAGGCGCCGGTGTCGTAACCCGTTGCATCGGTGTCGGATTGACGGAGCAGCACGCGGTCGGCCGTGGTGCCGAGTTCGGTGGCGGCCAACTGTGTGTGCACGGTCGACGTCCCGTTGCCGAACTCCGCGGTGCCCACGCTCACCGTGTAGACCCCGTCGGACGACACCGTCACCGACGCGTCGGCGAAATGACCGCGCGGCGGAAGCGTCGCGATCATCGCCAGTGCCATCCCTTCGCCGACGCGCCACTGCGAACCCTCGGGCGGCTCGTCCCCTCCGCCCGCGCGCAGGGCGTTCTGGACGAGGCTCAGACACTGATCCAGGCCGTAGCTGCCGAATACCAGATCGTCGTGGTCGGCGTGGAAGTCGACGAACGTGTCTCCCGGGACGATCACATTGCGCAGCCGCAGCTCGAACGGATCCATCTCGAGGTGCTGGGCCAGTTCATCGAGTGCCGACTCGACCGCGAAGCTGACCTGGCCGAGACCGTAGCCGCGGAACGCCCCAGAGGGAATGTTGTTCGTGTACACCGCCTGAGCGTCGACGCGCTTGTTCGGCACCCGGTAGACCGAGATCGACTCACTGCAGCCGTGGAACATCACCCCGGCGCTGTGGTTGCCGTACGCTCCGGCGTCACTGAGCACGTCGATCCCCAGGGCCGTCAGCACGCCGTCCGGGCCTGCGGCGATCGTCACGTCGACGCGGAACGGGTGCCGGCACGGTGCCGAGGTGAACTGGTCGGTGCGGGTGAACTCGTACCGCACCGGCCGGCCGAGGCGCAGTACCGCCAGCGCCACCAGATCCTCGGTGAGCATCTCCTGCTTGGCGCCGAAACCGCCACCCACCCGGGCCGTCACCACCCGCACCCCATCGGGGTCGAGGCCGTAGATGTGGCACAACTCGTCGCGCACCAGGAACGGCACCTGCGAACTCGTACGGATCACGAGCCGGCCGTCGGCGTCCCGCCACCCCGTGCACCCGTGGGTCTCCAGGTGGGCGTGCTGAACCCGCTGGGTGCGGTATCGGCGGCGGAGCACCGCCCCGCCCGGCACCGTCGCCGCTGCCACCCCGGCCTCGAGATCGCCGGTGTCGCCGTGCACCTCTGCGACGAGATTGCGCGTGGGATCGGCGATGCGTGCGTGGTCGGCGTCCTTGTCGGCGTGCAGGGCCACGGCGCCTGGCAGGCGCGCCTGTTCCGGGTCGAGTACCGCTGGCAGCTGCTCGTATTCGACGGCGATCGCCCGGCAGGCACGTTCGGCGATCGCGACGGTGTCGGCGACCACGACGGCCACCCGCTGGCCCACGAACCGCACCGTCCGGTCCAGGACGACGGTGTCGTCCGGGTCGTCCAGCCTGCTCTCGTGCCGGGCGGTGGAGAATCGCACCGCAGGGCTGTCGCGGTAGGTGAGCACCAGCCTCACCCCGTCGATCGCCTCCGCCGCGGCCGTGTCGATGTGCCGGATCCGGGCGTGCGGCACCGGGCTTTTCAGCACGGCGAGGTACAGCAGACCCGGAGGTGCCACGTCCATGGTGTAGGCCTCGGTCCCGGTCACCACGCGCACGGCGGCCGGGGCGCTCACCGATCGGCCGACTCCCGACGGCCCGTTGGGTTTCTCCACGTTGACCACACCGGTGAGTGCATCGGTGATGGCCCGGTATCCGGTGCACCGACACAGGTTTCCCTTGAGATGCTGCGGTAGGTCGGCCCGTTGCGCATCGGTCAGCGTCGCCGCGGTCGTGATCATGCCAGCGGTGCAGAAACCGCACTGAAAGCCGGCAGCGTCGATGAAGCGGCGCTGCATCGGATGCAGGTCATCGGGAGTGCCGAGGCCCGCGACCGTGGTCACCGAACGCCCCTGTGCGCGCACCGCGGGATAGATGCACGAGTGCACCGCCACGCCGTCGACGAGAACCGTGCAGGCACCGCAGTCGCCTGCGTCACAACCCTTCTTGACCTCGAAATGGCCGTGGTCGCGCAGGTGCGTGCGCAGACACTGTCCGGGCCGGGGAGGATGGGGAAGCGGCGCGCCGTTGACGGTGCAACTCACGAGAGTTCCTCAGAGATCTGGCGGGCGAGCAGCAGCGTCATCGCCCTGCGCCAGTCCGGGGCGCCGTGTGGATCGTCGGTCCAGGCGGGGTCGGGGATCGAGTCACACGCTGCGAGGATCGCGTCGGGTCCCGGTGCAGTGGCGAATCGGAACACGAAGGGGCGCACCGTCGCTGCGGTCACCGACAGCACGAATCCACCGCCGTCGGCGACCGCATCCCGGCGGCCGATCACGACCACCGCCGAGCGGCCCAGCGCAGCGGAGGCCAGCTTGCGCATCGCGACTCGCCCGCGCAGTGCGGCAGCGGGCAGACGGATCTCCCGCAGCACGTCACCCGGACCCAGCGCATTGGTCTGCAGACCCGTGACGAAGTGCTCGACAGCGGTGGTGACGTCGGTGCCGTTCGCGCGCCACACGGTGAGCTCAGCGTCCAGTGCGGTCGCCATCGAGATCATCGCCCCGGCCGGAAGGGACAGGCAGATGTTCCCGCCCACGGTCGCGGTCTGCCAGATCTTCGGCGAGGCCAGCAGGGCGGTGCAGCACTGGTGCAACAGGGGCGCCGCGGTCCAGCGGGGACGCCGGTGGCTGAGCTGTTCCGACAGGGCGGACACCTCGGCGAGCGTGCAGGTGGCGGCAAGTCGCACGCCGTCGTCGTCGATCTCGACGGCACGCCAGCCGAGCCCGGTCAGGTCGATCAGTCGACGCAGATGGGGTTGCGGTTCGGAGAACAGCCAGGTGCCCCCGGCCAGCACCGCGTCACCGGCCGGCATCGGCCACAACTCGGCTCTGCTCGTCGGCACACGGACCGCGCCGACGGTGTCGAGATCCATCCGCCGACGGTAATCACCCGCGGACCGGTACGCATCTCGCAGGCCGGCGTTTATCACAACCTGATAACGGGCACTTTCACCTGGTCAGCGCGAGATCTCCCGGGTAGGTGCGCCATGTATCAGCATCCACATGATGTTCGGCCCGACCATGCGCACGTGCGCGACGTCGTGCGCTACACCCTCGGGATGGCCGCTCTGGGTGCGGTCTTTGTGCTGGTGGCCGCGGTGTGGGTGAGCACGTGCGGCGGATCGGTCGCCGACCCCCTGGCCTGCGGCACTCCCCAGCGCACCATGCTCGGCCTCGGCGCCCCGGCCATTCTGCTGGCGGGTTCCACTCGCGCCTTCGCGCGCATGCTGCAGCATCGCCGGCACAGTGACGCCTGGGCGGCCTGGCAGGCCTCCGGATGGTTCCTGCTCACGCTCATGCTGGTGGTCGTCGCCACCAGCATGCCGCCCCTGGCCGGACCCGCCGTATTCAGCTGACACCCGTCGCATCCCGTTTCGCCCCGCCGGTCATCGGGTAGGCCAGTGTGTGCCTATAGAGGAGTACCGATGAAGAGTCCTGACGACCCGGTTGACCACGCGCGGACCACACGTCCGCACGCCGGCGAGACGATGAAGGACACCACCAACATGCCGGCGATCATCGTGCTCGGTATCGCGCTGGTGATGTTCGTCTCGGCGCTGGCCGCCCACGCCACGTCCAATCACACTGTCGGCATCGTTCTCGGCTGCATCTCGGCCGTGGCGTTCGCCATCGCGGGAGTGTGGTTCAAGCTTGCGCACCGCAGAGTGCGCAACATCGAGGAACGCTGGCATGCCGAGCACCCCGACACCGATATGCAACAGCCCAGCAGCTGACGCAACAGCAAAGAGGCCCAACCGAACCGGTTGGGCCTCTTCGATGTTCGAGTATGTCGGCGAGTTACTGCTCGCTCTTCTGGCGCTCCTCGGCTGCCTTGGCGCCACCGCGGGCGGCCTCCGCCTCGGCTTCCTTCTGAGCGGCATGCTGCTGGGCGTCGGCCTTGTCCTGCTGGGCCTTGCCTTCCCGCACCATGTCGTCGCGGCCGGTGACGGTGCCGACCGTCTCCTTCGCCTTGCCCTTCACGTCCTCGACAACGCCCTTGATGCCTTCTTCAGGACCACTGTTCTTCTCGGTCATGCTCACCTTTCGTCAGCGATGGATCGTGCTGGGAACGGGGTGCCCGAACGCGCGAACCGTTAAACGATCAGCCAGGCAGCGTCTCGCCGCCGATGGGTGCGAGCACTTCACCGCTGTAGTACGAGGACATCAGTCCCGCGGCGAAGAACACATAGGACGGCGCGATCTCGTCGGGCTGGGCTGCGCGGCCCATCGGGACCTGCTCACCGAAGCTCTCGGCCTTCTCCTGGTCCATCGTCGCAGGGATCAGCGGTGTCCATACCGGACCCGGCGCCACGCAGTTCACCCGGATGTTGCGGTCGGCCAGCGACTGGGCCAGCGAGTATGTCAGGGCCAGGATCGCGCCCTTGGTCGCCGAGTAGTCGATCAGCGACTTGTTGCCCCGTAGACCGTTGATCGAGGCGGTGTTGATGATCGCCGCGCCGTCGGGGAGGTGGGCCAGCGCCGCCTTCGTGACGTGGAAGAAGCTGTCGATGTTCACCGCGAACGTCCGCCGCCACTGTGCGTCGCTGATGTCGGTCAGTGACTCCTGCGGATTCTGGTAGGCGACGTTGTTGACGACGATGTCGAGTCCGCCCAGCTCGGTCACGGTGCGCTCGACCACGGTGCGGCACTGCTCGGCCTCGGCGAGGTCACCGGGGAACCGCACGCAGGTGCGCCCGGCGGCTTCCACCAGGCCGGCGGTGTGCTCGGCGTCGTCGTCCTCGGAGAGGTAGGCGATCGCCACGTCGGCGCCCTCCTTCGCGAACGCGATCGCGACCGCCCGGCCGATACCCGAGTCGCCCCCGGTGATGAGGGCGCGCTTGCCGAGCAGCAGGTCGCGACCGACGTACTCGCGCATCTCGTCGCGTGGCCGCTCGGACATGTCGGCGGTGTGACCGGGGTAGGGAATGACGGCGTCGGGAGTCGGTGCGGAGTGCGTTGTCGAGTCAGCCATGACGGCGGGAGTAGCCGGGTGGCGTCGTCCCAAACGGGGAGCCAGTGCTGGCATCGACGCGCGTGCAATCCACATCGCGAAGTTGGACTGGGCCGGAAAGTGAATTCTCGAACGTTCGACGTTTATGGCCGATGTGCCGGGATACGCCGGACGGGTGGCTGTCGGTGTGCGCTCGATACTCGTGTGGCATGTGCACGGGTCGTGGCTGCAGTCGCTGGTGGCCGGGCAGCACCGCTACCTGATTCCGGTCAACGACGCCAGGGACGCGGCCGGCCGCGGTCTGCTGGGCCGTGACTGGCCGCGGGCCGAGGAGATCCCGCTCGAGCGGTTGCATGATGCGGACATCGACCTGGTGGTGCTCCAGCGGCCCGAGGAGATCGAACTCGTCGAGCGTTGGACCGGCCGACGCCCGGGTGCCGACCTTCCGGCCGTCTTCGTCGAACACAACGCTCCACGGCCCTTCGCGGTCGACAGCGTGCACCCCCTGGCGGGTCGCAGCGACATCCCCATCGTGCACGTCACCGACTTCAACCGGCTGATGTGGGACAGCGGTGCGGCGCCGACCCTGGTCATCGATCACGGAATCGCCGATCCGGGAATGCAGTTCACCGGTGAGATCGCCGCGGCCGCGACGATGATCAACGAGCCGTTGCGCCGCTGGCGGACCGTCGGCGCCGACCTCCTGCCTGTACTCGGCGAAAAGGTGCCGATCGACGTATGGGGTATCGGGACACCGGAACTGGCCGAACGCGGCTGGCCGGGCGTCCGCGCGCAGGGCGACGTGACCGGTCCGCAACTGCACCGCGACGTGGCCCGCCGGCGGGTGTACCTGCACACCCCCAGGTGGACGTCCCTGGGGCTGTCGCTTCTCGAAGCGATGTTTCTCGGAATGCCGGTGGTGGCAGCGGCCACCACGATGGCGTCGATGGTGGTGCCCGCCGAGGCGGGCGTGGTGAGTGCAGATGTCAAGACACTGGCATCAGCGCTGGTTGGATACGTGTCCGATCTGCCCGCAGCGTGTGCCGCGGGCAAGGCGGCACGGGATTTCGCGATGGCGCACTTCTCGCTCGATCGATTCCTGGGGGACTGGGACCGGTTGATCGACGAGGTCTGTGACTGAGCCCTCGCGGGAGAGGACGCGATGTTGAAGATCGCGATGGTTTCCGAACATGCCAGTCCGCTGGCGGCCCTCGGTGGTGTGGATGCCGGTGGACAGAACGTTCACGTCGCCGAATTGTCCGCGGCGCTGGCCCGGCTCGGCCACCAGGTCAGCGTCTACACGCGGCGCGACGATCCCGACCTGCCCGAACGTCTGACCACGCCGCAGGGGTACACGGTCGTCCACGTACCCGCGGGTCCGCCGCGACAGTTGCCCAAGGACGAACTGCTGACCCACATGGGTCCGTTCGCGAGCTACCTGGACCAGCAGTGGCGCACCGACCGTCCCGACGTCGCACACGCCCACTTCTGGATGTCGGGTATCGCCACTCAGCTGGCTGCGCGCGATCCGGGCATACCTGCGGTGCAGACGTTCCACGCGCTCGGGGTGGTCAAGCGCCGGCACCAGGGCGCGCAGGACACCAGTCCGCCGGAACGGCTCCGGCTCGAAGCCATGATCGCGCGTCAGGCGACCTGGGTGGCGGCCACCTGTACCGACGAGGTGTTCGAGCTGATGCGGTTGGGCCGCCCCCGCAACCGGACCTCGGTGGTGCCCTGCGGTGTCGACCTCGATCTGTTCACCCCGGACGGGCCCAAGGCGGAGCGCACCGGCCGTCCCCGCATCGTCAGCGTCGGACGATTCGTGGAGCGGAAGGGATTCGACGTCGTGGTGCGGGCGCTGCCCGCCATCCCGGACGCCGAATTGGTGCTCGTCGGCGGCCCGGACCGGGCGGAGGTGGAGGCGGATCCGGAGGCTCGCCGGCTGCGGGGACTCGCCGAACAACTCGGCGTCTCCGATCGCCTCGTACTGCACGGCGCGGTGGCGCGGGCGGACATGCCCGCACTGCTGCGGTCGGCCGACGTGGTGGCCTGCACGCCGTGGTACGAACCGTTCGGCATCGTCCCCCTGGAGGCCATGGCCTGTGGTGTCCCGGTCGTTGCCGCGGCCGTCGGCGGAATGCTCGACACGGTCGTGCACGACGTCACCGGCCGGCTGGTCACCCCGAAGCGGCACGGCGAGGTCGCCGATGCGGTCAATCTCCTGCTGCAGGATGCCTTCCTGCGCCAGAGTCTGGGCGCGGCGGGGCGGGACCGCGCACGTGCCCGCTACTCGTGGGATCGCGTCGCGGCAGACACCCAGCGCATCTACGACCGGTTGGTCGGCGCGCACTACGAGCGGCCGGCGACTGCGGTGACGGCGACGACGGTCTCGTCGCGATGACGGTCTCCGGCGGACTCCAGCACCGACAGCGCGCTCTCGACGTGACGGGGCAGCCGGTGGCGCTGAGCCACCACGACGGGCACCCGGAGCAGGGCTTCGCCTGCGGCCCTTGCATGTTCGGCATCGCGCCCCGCGCTCGTCAGCAGGGTGCCTGCGGCACGCAGACAGTGCGCGGCCGGTCGACGCAGCCAGGTGGTCAGCACATCGTTGCGCATCACCCGGGCGGCCTGCGCGGAGGAGGTGGCGCGGACCTGGGACGGCTGGTGCACGGCGACCAGCGCCGGTACGTAGCACAGATCCCAGCCGAGTGCGGCCATGTCGACGGCCAGCAGCATCTCCTCACCGCGGAAGTGCAGGATGTCCGAAAAACCGCCCGCCGCCTGAAAAGCCGCCTTGCGCACGATCGCCGCACACGACATGAAGCCGAGGATGGACGGCCCGGGCAGATGCGGCCGGTGCCCGAGCGGGCTGTCGGCCAGCATCGTGGAGAAGGCGTCCTCTTCGTCACGCGGCAGCACGATGGTCCTGGCCGCCAGCAGACCGACCGAAGGATGGGCGTCGAAGGTCTCCTCGGCGAGCCGCGGGGCGTCGGGCTGCCACCACGAATCGTCGTCGCAGAAGGCGACATACGGCGTCCGGCTCGCGGCGACACCGGCGTTGCGGCCCACGGCGCCACGGTTGCTGCCGAGCTCGATGAGCTGCACCCGGCCCGCCGCGCGTGCGGCGATGCGCCCGACGGTGGCCACGGAGTCGTCGCGGGAGGCGTTGTCGACGACCACCACCGGGCAGTCTGTGGTGTCGAGCAGGCGCTCGACGACGGAGGCGAGCTCGTCGGCGCGGTCACGGCTGGCGATCACGAACGTCGTCCGCGGCGACGACGGAAACCGTTGTCCCATAATTGTCTTCCGTACCCGGGCCCTCGCCGCGCAAACGGCATTTGTGCGATCGACCGGGGGGGACGTCGGCGTGATGCATGAGGTCGATCGAGCCCTGGTCCTGGGTGGTGGCGGATTCGTCGGAGGACATCTCTGCGAGCGGTTGCTCGCCGACGGCGCCGAGGTGATCTGTATCGACGACCTGTCGACCAGCGCGCCCGGTGCGGAGAATCTGCTTCGTGATCGGCCGGGCTACCGGTTCATCCGCCATGACATCGTCGAACCGCTCACTGCGATCCCGTCGACGCCGCGTATCGACACGGTCTTCCACTTGGCCTCTCCGGCCTCCCCGGTGGACTATATGCGGCTGCCGGTCCACACCCTGCGGACCGGCGCGATGGGCACCGCGAATGCGCTCGACTTCGCCGAACGCAGCGGTGCGCGGCTGCTGCTCGCCTCCACCAGCGAGGTCTACGGGGATCCGCTGGAACACCCGCAGCCCGAAAGCTATTGGGGGAATGTCAATCCGATCGGGCCGCGGAGCGTCTATGACGAGGCGAAGCGGTTCGCCGAGGCGCTCACGTTCGCCTACCGGCGGGGCCGCGATGCCGACGTGGCCGTGGCCCGCATCTTCAACACCTACGGTGCCCGGATGCGCGCCGACGACGGCCGGATGGTGCCGACTTTCTGCCGGCAGGCACTGGCCGGTGAGCCCCTCACCGTGACGGGGTCGGGCCGCCAAACCCGGTCACTGTGCTACGTCGACGACACGGTCGAGGGCCTGCTCGCGCTGGCCCGCTCCGGTCACGCTGGACCGGTCAACATCGGCAACCCCCATGAGGTGACGGTGGTGCACATCGCCGAGTTGATCCGTGATCTCGCAGGTGCCGATTCACCGATCCGGTACCTGCCTGCGGTCCAGGACGATCCGCAGCGGCGGTGCCCCGACATCACCGTCGCCCGGGAGGAACTGGGCTGGCAGCCCCGGATGCCCTACCGCGAAGGTCTCGCCCGCACCGTCGAGTGGTTCCGCAACCAGACATCCCTGCGACGTGTCGACGGAGAGCCGAATCACGTTGCCCTGCAAGCACAGACGAGCACCTAGGAAACCGATGCGCATTCTGGGAATCAACGCCGTGTTCCACGATCCCGCCGCCGCGCTGGTGGTCGACGGGCAGATCGTGGCAGCCGCCGAAGAGGAGCGGTTCTCCCGTCGCAAGCACGGCAAGCAGGCCGTCCCGTTCTCGACCTGGGAGCTCCCGGTGCAGTCGGCGCGCTGGTGCCTTGAGCAGGCGGGGTTGACTCCGGCCGACCTGGACGCGGTCGGCTACTCCTACGACCCGCGTCTGATGGACGAGTCCACCGAGGGCATGGCCGGCCTTGACCGGGATTGGGAGTACCTCCGAACGCTCTATGCCGAGCGGGCGCCCCGCTTCCTGCAGTCCGCGCTGCCCGGTCTCGACCCCGGCATCGTGCGGCATGTGCGCCACCACGTGGCGCACGCGGCGTCCAGCGCGCTGGCCTCGCCGCACCCGGACTGCGCCGTACTCGTCGTCGACGGCCGCGGCGAGCGGGCGTCGATGCTGGCGGGCTCCTACCACGACCACAAGCTCGACGTGCTTGCCACCCAATCACTTCCGCATTCCCTCGGGTTGTTCTACGAGGAGCTGACCGAACACCTCGGCTTCGCCAGGTCCAGTGACGAGTACAAGGTGATGGCGATGGCGTCCTACGGGGCCCCGCGGTTCGCCGAGCGATTGCGCGAACTGGTGTACGCCACCGGCGATGGCGGCTTCCGCACCGAGCCCGTCGACTGGGAGTCGTTCACGCCCCGCCGACAGGCGGGGGCCGGCAAGGGTCACGCGCTCGACCGGCCGGACCCCGAACACGCCGATCTGGCGTGCAGCGTGCAGCAGGTGGTCGAGGAGGTACTGCTCGACCTGGTCGATTGGTTGCGCAGCCGAACCGATACCGAAAGCCTCTGTCTCGCCGGGGGCGTCGCGCTGAACTGCGTAGCCAACTCGAAGATCTTCGCCCGCGGCGGATTCGACAGGGTGTGGATTCAGCCGGCGGCGGGCGACTCCGGCACCGCGCTGGGCGCCGCGCTCTCGCTGGCCGGCGAAGCCGGTGAACCGATCACCCCCATGCCGTCGGCGGCCCTGGGCCGCGGATGGTCCGACGACGAGATCGAGGCGGCGCTGACGGAGGCGGCGGTGGTGTTCGAACGGCCCACCGATTTCGCCGCCGCGGTCGGCGACGCGCTGGCCGACGACAAGCTGATCGGGTGGTTCCAGGGTCGCTCGGAGTTCGGTCCGCGTGCGCTGGGCAACCGGTCGCTGCTGGCCGACCCGCGTCGCGTCGAGAACCTCGAGCGGCTCAACACGGTCAAGGGCCGCGAGCAGTTCCGGCCGGTGGCGCCGATGGTGCTCGCGGAGCGGGCGGCCGAGATCTTCTCCGGTGGGCCCATCCCCAGCCCCTACATGCTGTTCGTCCACGAGGTCGCCGAGCAGTGGCGGTCACGGATTCCCGCCGTCACCCACGTCGACGGCACCGCGCGCATTCAGACCGTTCACGACGACCAGCCGCTGCTGCATGCCACCATCAGCCGGTTCGCCGAGAAGACCGGGGTTCCGGTGGTCGTCAACACCAGCTTCAACACCGCGGGGCGGCCGATGGTCGACAGCCCGCGCGATGCGCTCGAGTGTTTCGGAAGCAGCCCGATCGATGTGCTCGCGATCGGTCCGTTCCTCGTTCGGAGGCCCGGGTGAGCGAAACCCCGACCCCCGACTACACCATCGTCATCCCGACGATCGGACGGCCGTCGGTACACCGGTTGCTCGCCGAGATCGCAGCCCAGGACGGACCGAAACCCGCCGCCGTCCTCGTCGTCGACGACCGCGCTCAACCCACCCCGCCCCTGGTGACCGACGAACCGCTGCCGGTCACCGTGCTGCGCAGCGGTGGCCGCGGACCCGCCGCCGCCCGCAATGCGGGCTGGCGCGCCACGACCACCCGCTGGGTGGTGTTCGTCGACGACGACGTCCACCCGCAGCCGCACTGGCGTAACCGGCTGGCCGACGACCTCGCCGTCGCCGAGGCCGGGGGAGCAGCGGGATCCCAGGCGGTCCTCGAGGTGCCCACCGCCCCCGGGCGGCGCGCGACCGACGACGAGAAGCGCACCCAGCGCCTCGCCGACGCCCGGTGGATCACCGCGGACATGGCCTACCGGCGCGCGGCCCTGATCGAGGTCGGCGGCTTCGACGAACGGTTCCCACGGGCCTACCGCGAGGACTCCGACATCGCGCTGCGGATCACGTTGCGGGGCCACACGATCATCTCGGGCACGCGTCGGTCGACTCACCCCGTCGCGCCGGCATCGGTGATGAGCAGCGTGCGGGCGCAGATCGGCAACCGGGACAATGCGCTGCTGCGTCGCAAATTCGGCCGAGGCTGGCGCGCCGCCGTCGGCGAAGGGCGTGGCCGGCTGCCCGCCCACGCGGTGACCGCGGCCGCTGCGGTCACTGCGGCGGTGTCGGGTGTGGCCGGCCGGCGGCGCACCGCAGCCGGGGCGGCCGGGCTCTGGGCGGCGCTGACCGTGGAGTTCACCGCCCGCCGCTTCCTGGCCGGACCGCAGACGCCGGCGGAGGCGGGACGCATGCTCCTCACCAGCGTCCTGATCCCGCCGGCGGCGGTGTACCACCGGCTTCACGGCGAATGGACATTCCGCGCCGCCCGCCGTGATCCGCCGCTCGCGGTGTTGCTCGACCGCGACGACACGATCATCGTGGACTCGCCCTATCTGAACGATCCGGCCGGGGTGCGGCCGATGCCGGGCGCGATCGAGGCGCTGACCCGGTTGCGTAAACGCGGGCTGCTGCTGGCTGTCGTGACCAATCAGTCCGGTGTCGCGAAAGGCCTGATCACCGACGAACAGCTCGCAGCGGTGAACGCACGGGTGGACGCCGAACTCGGGCCGTTCGACTCCTGGCAGGTCTGCCTGCACGATGTCGACGACGGCTGCAGCTGCCGCAAGCCCGCGCCTGGAATGGTTCAGGCCGCGGCCGAGGCGCTCGGCGTGCCGCCTGATCGCTGTGTCCTGATCGGCGACACCGGCGGCGACGTGCAGGCAGCGCTGTCGGCCGGCGCGAGCGCCATCCTGGTGCCGACGAAACGTACTCTGCCCCAAGAGGTATCGCAGGCACGCGAGCGCGCACGGGTGGCCGACACGCTCGAGGAGGCGGTGGGGTTCGTGCTCGGGGACTGCCGATGAGCGCTTGCGCGAAGAGGAGAAGGCGCCGATGAGCGGGGCTTTGGTGGCGAGGCTGGACAGCGCGGGTGACGTGCTGATCACCGGTCCGGCGGTGCGTGCGGTCGCCGCGGCACACGACGAGGTGACCTTTCTGGCCGGACCCCGCGGGCGGGCCGCCGCCGACCTGCTGCCGGGCGTCGACGAGATCATCGAATGGCAGGCACCGTGGGTCGATTTCGACTCCCCCGAGCTCACCGCGGGTCACGTCGACGACCTCGTCAAGCAGCTCCGCGACATCCGGCCCGACCGGGCGTTCATCTTCACCTCCTTCCACCAATCCCCGCTGCCGCTCGCGCTGATCTTTCGGATGGCGTCGGTGCCGTGGGTGGGAGCGATCTGCGAGGACTATCCGGGGACGCTGCTGAACCTGCGCCACCACGTCGAACCCGGTGTGCCCGAACCCGAACGGGCCCTGTCGCTGGCCCGCGCCGGCGGCTGCGACCTCCCGGCCGGTGACGACGGATCACTGCGGGTGCGCCCGGCGCCACCACTGCCCGGCGACGTCGCCGCACTGATCGGCGCCGCGCCGTACGTGGTGTTCCACCCCGGCGCGGCGGTCCCCGCACGCCGGCCCACCGCCGAGCGCAGCGCGGACATGGTGGCTGCGCTCACCGCGGCCGGCCACCGGGTCGTCGTCACCGGCGACGCGGGGGAGCGGGACCTCACCGCGGCAGTGGCCGGCGACGTGGCGCTGGACTTGGGCGGGCGTACCGACCTGCCGGCACTGGCCGCTCTGTACGAGGGCGCGCGGGCGGTGGTGGTGCCCAATACCGGCCCCGCCCACCTCGCCGCGGCGGTCGGTGCCCCGGTGGTGTCGCTCTTCGCGCCCGTCGTGCCCGCTTCCCAATGGAGTCCCTACGGCCGCAGCGTGATTCGGCTGGGCGATCAGAACGCCGCCTGCAGGCTCACCCGAGCCCGGACGTGCCCGGTCCCGGGCCATCCGTGTCTGGACGGCATCACCGACGCCGAACTGCTGGCCGCTATCGAAGAGATTCGGAGGTAGACCATGATCGAGACGCACATCTCGGCACTGGCGCAAGCGCTCGAGCGAATCGGCGACGAGACGCCGCGGCTGACGGCGTGGGGCAGACACCTGGCGGGTGTGCTGACCTCCGGAGGCCGGATACTGGCGTGCGGTAACGGCGGCAGTGCGGCCGAAGCCCAGCACCTCACCGCCGAACTCGTCGGCAGGTTCAAGGACGAGCGGATGCCGCTGTCGGCGATCTCCCTGCATGCTGACACCTCCGCACTGACCGCGATCGCCAACGACTACGGCATCGACGAGATGTTCGCCCGCGGGGTGCGCGCCCACGGCCGACCCGGCGACGTGCTGATCGCCCTGTCGACCAGCGGCACCAGTCCCAACGTGCTGGCCTCGGTCAAGGCTGCCCACGAGATGGCCATGACGTCCTGGGCGCTGACCGGCCCGGCGCCGAATCCGTTGGCGGCCATGTGCGACGACGCCATCTGCGTGGAGGCCGGCACGACGGCCACCGTGCAGGAGATCCACCTGTTGTGCGTGCATGCGCTGTGCATCGCTCTCGATGACGAGCTGGGGGTCTCCCGTGGCTGACGACGAGCGGGGGCCACTGGTGATCGTCGGCGACTCGATGCTCGATGTCGACATCGAGGGCAGCGCGACGCGGCTGAGCCCCGAGGCGCCGGTGCCGGTCGTCGACGCCGAGCGGGTCTGGCACCGACCGGGTGGTGCCGGTCTGGCCGCGGTGCTGGCCGCCCGCATCGACCACGACGTCGTACTGGTGACCGCGCTGGCCGACGACGACGACGGCAGGGCACTGTCCGCGCTGCTGACCGATGCCGGGGTCCACGTCGTCGGTCTGCCGCTGGCCGGGGCTACCGTGTGCAAGACCAGGATCCGCGCCGGGGGACAGTCGATGCTGCGGCTCGACCACGGCGACGGCACCGCCGCGGACGGTGAGCTGCCGGGAGAAGTCGCCGACGTGTTCCACGGGGCCCGGGCGATCTGCGTCGCCGACTACGGCCGCGGCGTCACCGCACACACCGGGGTCCGTGAACTGCTGACGGCGGTGGCCGCGCGGACACCGGTGGTGTGGGATCCGCATCCCCGCGGCGCCGCGCCGACGCCGGGCTGCCGGCTGGTCACCCCCAATCAGTCGGAAGCCGAGAGACTCTCCGAGCACGATGACGGAGAGGCGCATTCGGCCGAACGGCTGCGGCAGCGCTGGCGCGCCGATGCCGTCTGCGTGACTCTCGGCGCCGGGGGAGCGGTGCTGGCCGACGAGGCGGGTAGCGTGCACATCCCCGTCCCCGCGGCCGCCGGAGCCGGCACCGGGCGCCGCGACACCTGCGGGGCCGGCGACCGGTTCGCGGTGGCCGCGACGCAGGCGTTCGGATCCGGCGACGACGCGGTGGCCGCCGTCACCGCCGCGGTGTCGGCGGCCAGCCGATTCGTCAACACCGGCGGCGCGGTGGGGGTGTCGCAGGCCGTCGGAGTGGACAACCGCTGGGCGAGTGAGCACTCCGCAGCCCTGACCGGCGACGTCGCGGCGGTGCGTGACCGGTTGCGCAGACGCGGTGGGACGCTGGTGGCCACCGGCGGCTGCTTCGACCTCCTGCACACCGGGCACGTGCGGCTGCTGCACCAGGCTCGTCAGCTCGGCGATGCACTGGTCGTACTGCTGAACTCCGACGAATCGGTCCGTGCGCTGAAGGGCCCGAGTAGACCGGTGATGGCCGCCGAGGACCGCGCCCGGGTGTTGGCGGCGCTGGCCTGCGTCGACGCAGTGGTGATATTCGGCGAGCACTCACCGGAGCAGACGCTGGAGCGGCTGCGTCCCGACATCTGGGTCAAGGGCGGCGACTACGCCGAAAGTGACCTACCCGAGGCCGGTGTGGTGCGCCGGCACGGCGGCGAGGTGGTGCTGCTGCCCACCGTCGCCGGCTATTCGTCATCGAACCTGATCGCCGCAGCGCGATCCCGACCGACAGGAGCTCTCCCATGACCACCCGACTCGGCAACGTGCTCATCACCGGTGGGGCCTCCGGGCTCGGCCTGGCGACGGTGAAAGCCGTTACCGCCCACGGCGGGACTCCGCTGGTGCTCGATGTCAACCCGCTGCCCGCAGAACTCGACGCCGGTATCGCGTACACGCAGTGCGACCTAGCCGACACCGGTGCGGTCGACGCGGCGGTGCGCGCCCTGGCCGAGCAGGTCGACGGTCGACTCGACGGGGTGTTCACCGCCGCCGGAACCGATGCGTGCGGCAAGCTCGACGACGTCGCGGTCAAGGACTGGGAGCGGGTCATCCACGTCAACCTTCTGGGCACCGCCGCAGTGGTGCGCTCGGCGCTGCCGTATCTCAAGGCGTCCGGAGGCCGGATCGTCACCTGCGCATCCACTCTGGGCATCAAGGCCGTCAGCGACGCCACCGCGTACTGCGCGTCGAAATTCGGGGTCGTCGGCTTCAGCCGGGCGTTGGCCGCCGAACTGGCCGGGGAAGTGGGCGTGACCACGCTCATCCCCGGCGGCATGCACACCGCGTTCTTCGACAACCGTCTCGACCAGTACAAGCCGCCGCCGGACGCCAAGCTCAACCAGCCCGAGAACGTCGCGGAGACCGTCGTTTTCGCGCTGTCGCAGCCGGCCGGAAGCGAGGTGCGCGAACTGGTGGTGTGCGCACCGACCGAATCCTCGTGGCCGTGACCGGCACGGTCCTGGTGCTGCGCGCGCTGGGGCTGGGCGATCTGTTGACCGGGGTGCCGGCCCTGCGTGGTCTGCGCCGGGCGTTCCCGGACGCCGAGATCGTGCTCGCCGCGCCGGAGCGCTTCGGCGAGCTGGCGATGCTCATCGGCGCCGTCGACACCGTCTGGCCGACCGCGGGCCTCGGGCGGCTGCGACCGCCGGATGCGCCGCCGAAGCTGGCGGTGAACCTGCACGGCAGCGGACCGGAAAGCATCGCCGATCTGCTTGCCGTCCAACCGGAAACGCTGCTCACCCACCGCCACGACGCGTATCCGGCTGTACCGGGGCCGCCCTGGCGCGCCGACGTCCACGAGGTCGATCGGTGGTGTGCGCTGCTCGGGAGCGCCGACATCGCCTGCGATCCCGAGGATCTGCGGATCGTGCCGTCGACCGGCACCGATCGGCCCGGCGTGGTGGTCATCCATCCCGGAGCCGCGTCGCAGGCCCGCCGGTGGCCCGCCGACCGCTTCGCGGCGGTCGCCGTCGCACTCCGCGAGGCCGGCCACGACGTCGTCGTCACCGGCAGCGCCGAGGAGGCCGCGCTCGCGCAGTCCGTCGCCGGGCAGGCGGGGCTGCCCGACACCGCCGTGCTCGCGGGACGACTCGGACTGATTGAGCTGGTCGCGCTCGTCGCCGAATGTGCCCTGCTCATCTGTGGTGACACCGGGATCGCACACATCGCCACCGCCACCGGAGCCCCGTCGATCGTGCTGTTCGGGCCCACCCCGCCGAGCCGCTGGGGTCCCCGCCTGCCGGGGCCGCACACCGTGCTGTGGAACGGACAGAGCGGCGATCCGCACGCCGGCGAACCGCACCCCGGGCTGTTGTGCATCGGCGTGGCCGACGTCCTGGACGCGGTGGATTCGCTGCACCGGGAGCCGGTATGAAGGTCGGGGTGATCGGTGCCGGTTACGTCGGTCTGACCAGCGCCGTCTGCCTGGCCGAGCGGGGACACGACACCGTATGCGTCGACGTGGACGACGTTCGCGTCCAACGACTCTCGGCCGGGATCGCCCACCTCGACGAGCCGGATCTGCCCGACCTGCTCGGCGGCGGCCTGCGCGCGGGCACACTGCGGTTCAGCACCGACTACGCCACGCTGGCCGACCGGGACGTCGTGTTCATCTGCGTGTCGACTCCCAGCGGTCCGGACGGGTCGGCCGACCTGCGGGCCGTCGACATCGCGGCGGCCGCACTCGCCGAGGTGCTGTCGCCGGGCGCGGTGGTGGCGGTGAAGTCGACCGTCCCGGTCGGCACCACGCGCCGGATCTCGGAGCGGTTGCGCGACAGCGGCGTCCACACCGTCTCGAACCCCGAGTTCCTCCGCGAGAGTCACGCCATCCACGACTTCCGTCATCCCGACCGCATCCTTTTCGGCGCCGACGACGAGGAGGTCGCCGACCGGGTCGCGGGGCTGTACCCCCCGGCCCCGGTGTTGCGTACGAGTCCGGAGAGCGCCGAAGTGGCCAAGTACGCCAGCAACGCGTTCCTCGCCGTGAAGATCTCCTACACGAACTCGCTGGCGCGGTTGTGCGCCGCCGTCGGCGCCGACATCGGTGACGTCACCGACTGTATGGGCGCAGACCCCAGAATCGGGCCGCACTTCCTCGCACCCGGACCCGGGTGGGGTGGTTCGTGCCTGCCCAAAGACACCGCGGCGCTGCTGCACAGCGGTGCCGCCCACGGGGTGGAACTGCCCGAGGTGGAGTCGGCCCGCCGCAGCAACGCCGGACAGGCTGACCGCATTGTCGACGCGCTGAACCGCACCCTGGCCGTGCCGTTGCACGCCGCCCAGGTGACGGCTCTCGGCCTGACGTTCAAGGCGGGCACCAGCGACGTCCGCGATTCCCCGGCGTTGACGGTGTGCGCCGAGCTGACTCGCCGAGGCGCACAGGTGACCGGATTCGACCCGCGGCTGGCCGGCATCGACCCGGCCGCGCTGAGCCGGTCGGCCATCGTCACCGTCGACGATCCCTACCTCGCCGCCAAGGAGGCCGACGCGATCATCGTGCTGACCGAATGGCCGCAGTTCTGCGACCTGGACTGGCGGCTCATCGCCGAGCAGGCGCCGGGGGCAGCGGTGATCGACACCCGCAACCTGCTGGACGCCGCAGCGCTGACCGACCTGGGTCTGAACCACCTCGGCAATGGAACACCGGGCGGCTACTAGCTTTTCGCGACCTTGCGGATGAGGTTGGCGGTGCTCTTCTCCAGGATCGCCTGCCGCTCATCCGATCGCTCGGCCCTTTCGGCGCGTCGGGCGGCGGCGGCGATCGTCATGCCCTGTTCGTATCCGGTGACCACGCGGGGGTCCACGTAGGAGGCGCGGGCCACCGCGGGAGTGTTCCCGAGCGCCTCGGACACCTCCTTCATCACCGCCGACTCCACCCGCTTGATCACCTTCTTGTCGACCGGCGGATCGGCATCGACGAATGCCGATGCGGCCAGCACGGTGCCGTGCCAGGTGCGCAGATCCTTGACCGAGTACTCGTCACCGACGAGTTGCTTGAAGCGGGCGTTGAGGTCGTCGGAGTGGATCTCGGCCCATTCGGCGCCGTTGCGGCACGACAGCAACCGGCCGGTCTTGTCCGGTCTGCGCAGCAGCCCCCGCACCGAGCGCACCACCTCCGGATCGTCGATGACCAGGGTGCGCCGCACCCCGCTCTTGGCGGGGTAGTCGAACTCGACGGCCTCACGCTGCAGCGAGACGTGCTCGCACAGCAGCGTAGAGATCCCGTACGAGTTGTTCTCCTCGGCGTACACATCGCCACCGGCGCGGAAGTACCCGAGGTCGAGCAGGTGCAGCGCGACCGCCAGCACCCGATCGCGGCCGAGGCCGCGCCGGCGCAGGTCGGCCGCGATGCGCCGGCGCATCTCGGGCAGTGCCCGCGACATCTGCAGAACGCGGTCGAACTTCTCCTCGTTGCGTTCCTCCTGCCACTGCTGGTGGTAGAGGTACTGGCGGCGACCCGCGGCATCGGTGCCGACGGCCTGGATGTGGCCATTGGCGTATGGCGAGATCCACACCTTCTTCCACGCCGGCGGGATCACCAGTTCGTTGATACGGGTGAGTACCTTCTCGTCGGTCACCGGTTCGCCGTTGTGGTCGCGGTAGGCGAAGCCCTTGCCCCGGCGCACCCGGGTCAGGCCCGGTCCGGTGACTACGCTGCGCCGCAGCCGCATGCTCGCCTGCCCGGCTCGCCGATCGGGTGTTTTGCACCGGCGCACGCCGGGGTATGGAAGGCAGACCATGGTGAGCAGCGGTCGGCGACCTTAGTCATGACCCGGGTGTTACCCGGTCGAAAGTGCGGTTACACGCAACCACCTGCGGCTTCCCCGAGTGCCGATGCCGGCCGCGATCCGGGCTGGGGTAGTCTCGCTTCGATATGTCGGGAGGTCAGATGGCCGAGGTCGGTAACTCGCGCGACGGTCACGTGGAAGATGACCGGTCCGTGGAGCTCAGGGTCGCAGCGAAGCTGGAGAACCTTGCAGTGCTGCGCACCCTGGTCGCTGCTGTCGGCACGTTCGAAGATCTGGACTTCGACGCGGTGTCGGACCTGCGCCTGGCGGTCGACGAGGCGTGCACCCGGCTGATCCGCTCGGCGGTTCCGGCATCCACGCTCGTGGTGGTCGTCCACCCGCGTGACTCCGAGGTCGTGGTCGATGCGTCGACGACGTGCCAGAACTCCGACATCCTCGCCCCGGGCAGCTTCAGCTGGCACGTGCTGAGCTCGCTCACCGACGAGGTCCGGACCTTCTCCAACGGAACCGGTCCCGGCGACGGCTCCGTATTCGGCATCTCCATGACGACAAGGCGAGCGAGTTCGCTGCGGTGACACCGTCGTCCTCCCAGGGTTCGTCGCCGCGGCAGAACTCTGAATACTCGGACGTGGCCGCGATGTTTCGCGAGTTGCAGGGTCTGCAGCCGGAGACACCGAAATTCCAGCGGCAGCGCGACCGCATCGTCGAACGCTGCCTACCGTTGGCGGACCACATCGCCCGCCGCTTCGACGGCCGGGGCGAGCCGCGCGACGACCTCGTGCAGGTCGCGCGCGTCGGCCTGGTCAATGCGGTGATCCGGTTCAATGTCGACGCCGGTTCGGACTTCGTCTCGTTCGCCGTGCCCACCATCATGGGCGAGGTCCGCAGACACTTCCGGGACAACAGCTGGTCGGTGAAGGTTCCGCGCCGTCTGAAGGAGCTGCACCTGCGGCTGGGCGCGGCCACCGCGGAGCTGTCGCAGCGGCTGGGCCGCGCGCCGACTCCGTCGGAGCTGGCCGCCGAACTGGGTATGGACCGCGACGAAGTGGTCGAGGGACTCATCGCAGGCAGTTCCTACAACACCCTGTCGATCGACAGCGGCGGCAACAGCGGCAACGAGGATGCGCCGGCGATCGCCGACACCCTCGGCGACATGGACGCCGGGCTGGACCAGATCGAGAACCGCGAGGCGCTGCGTCCACTGCTCGCATCGCTACCCGAGCGGGAACGCACGGTGCTGCTGCTGCGCTTCTTCGAGAACCTCACCCAGACACAGATCGCCGAACGGGTGGGCATCTCGCAGATGCACGTGTCCCGCCTGCTGGCGAAGTCATTGACCAAGCTCCGCGACCAGCTCCAGTAGCGGCGACCCGTTGCGGTGCAGCCGGGCGACGGCCTCGTCGACGTCGGCGGCCACCGGCAGTGTGGCGTCCGGGTCGCACACCCGCAGCAGCCGCGCCACGGCCCAGCTGGGTACGAGCACCCATTCGACGCCGCTGCCTGCGCACCGGACATTGAGGGTGTGGATCGCGGAAAACGCCGCGGTACCAAAGAATTCGACCCCGGTGAGGTCGAGGACGAGGGCATGACCCGGGTGCTGCAGCGCGTAGTCCACGAACTCGTGGGCGTTGGTCGCGTCGAGATCACCGCGTACGGCGATCACCGTCGTCAGGGGTGCCACGGTGGTGCTGGTCAGGTGAGCGGTGGCAGAGGTCATGGTGCACTCCCTGCGATTCGAAGCCGTCGCGAGGGGCTGTGCGTTCAACCTCTCCCGGAGGTTACGCCGGCTGTCCGGTGTTCGGGTCTTGTCGAGTGAATCCTGCCGAAAGAGTCATCATCGGCCTACAGCCAGCTGCGCTGGGCGTCCCACGCGGGGCCGGCGGCGGGGGCGTCGTCGAGGGTGACGGTCGCCTGGATCAGGCCGTAGGGACGGTCGTCGGCGTGGAACACCTCGTTGTCGTTGGCCAGCCCGAACGGCTCGAGGTCGTACCGGAAATGGTGTTTGTTGGGCGCCGACAGTCGCACCTCGACAATCTCGGGATGGTGGGTCAGCACCGCGCTGCCCATCTCGTAGAGGGTCTGCTGCAGCGCCAGTGACTGCACCTCGGCGAACTGCTTGACAAGCTGCGCCTTCACGCCGGCATACACCGCGTCCCAATCGATGCCGGCGACCGACCGGAAGCGCCACTGCGCAGTCAGCGAGGTGGCCATCACCCTGTCGTGGGTGGGTTCGAGGACCGTATAGGGGTCGGTGAGGAAGCCGGCGAACTCCGAACCCGTCGACTTCAGGATCGTCAGATCCTTCAGTCCACCGACCACCCACTCGCCGATGCCGTCGGCGGTCACCGCGGCAGTGCGAACCTCCTGTCCGCTGCGGATCCAGGTGTGGTCGTGTTCGGCGCCGTCGACGACCACGCGTTGCCAGGCGTGCTCGTCGATCTCGATCCGGGCGGCCTCGACGGGATCAACCTCACCGACGAAATGCCGCGCCAGGGCCAGTCCGTACTCCTCGATGCCGGTCAGCCCCTGCTCCTTGGCGTAGGCGTAGGCCGTCTGTTTCTGGCTGTCGGTCGGCAGCACGTTGGACTGGTCGCCGCGCAGATGGGCGGCACCGAAATCGCCTCGCAGACAGGTGGATACGGTGACGTCACGGATCTCATGGCGGGGAGTGTCGCGGAAGACGCGGACCAGGCGGATCTCGGCTTTGCCGTACTGGTTGGGGCCGAGGATGATCTCCGACACGCTCAGCTCCCCCGGTAGGTCGAATAGGCGTAGGGCGACAGCAGGAGCGGCACGTGGTAGCGGCCGTCCGGATCGGTGAGGTCGACGGCGACGACCACCTCCGGATAGAACGCCGCAAGCCCGCGGGCGGCGAAGTAGACGGCGGTGTCGAACCGCAGCCGATGGAGTCCGGCTGCGGTCCCGGTGAACAGGGAACCGATGCGGCCGTCGTCGTCGGTGACGGCTTCGGCCATCGTCGCCCCGTCCGCGTCGGTCAGGGTCACCGGCACCTGTGTGGCGGGTCGCCCCGTCACCGCGTCGAGGACATGGGTGCTCAGATGTGTCATGGGTCCTCCGGTTCGCTCAGCAGCCGCTGCAGCCGGAGCCTATTGATCTTTCCCAGTTCCGCGCGCACGATCCGCCGCTCGGTGGCGGCGTCGTTGACCAACCGCTCGGTGAGCGCGGCAAGCAGGTCCTCGGCGGACCGGCCGCTCGCGCAGACCAGGAGAACATGGCCGAACCGCTCCTCGTAGCACCGATTCCCTTCGGCCAGAAGTGCCTTGACCGCCGAGTCGGCACCCGTCACCGCGGACTGCTCGCGGGCCGACGACACGTTGTCCGGCCGGGCGCCGATGCGGGGATGCCCATCGAGCGCGGCGTCGATCTCGGCGTCGGAAAGGGCGGCGAGAACCCGGTCCGCGTGCTCGAGTAGTGCGTCCGCGTCGTCGAACGGTGCCCCCGCGAGCAGGCCGCGCACCCATCCGGGAGATGCGCACACCGTCGACAGCAACGCGGTGCGGTCCGCGTCGCTCAGCGCCGCAACGCGCGCGTTGAAGCGATCGATGCCCTGCGATGGGTTCGGGGGCGTCATCGTTCCAGGATCCGGCAGGTTCAGACTGGTCGCATGTCGAAGGGTGTGACGGCGGCCGGGGTGCTGCTCGCGGCGGGCGCGGGTACCCGCTTCGGAATGCCCAAGGTGCTTGCCGGCGAAGGGGAGTGGTTGCGCACCGCGGTGCGCGCGCTCACCGACGGCGGCTGTGGTGAGGTCATCGTGGTCCTGGGCGCCGCGGTGGTCGAGGTCCCGGCACCCGCGCGTGCAGTGGTGGCGGCCGATTGGGCCGAGGGCTTGAGCGCCTCGGTGCGGGCCGGGATTCTCGCGGCGGGCGATGCGGACACAGCGGTGTTGCACACGGTGGACACACCCGACATCGGGGCGGCTGCGGTGCGCCGCGTGCTCGACGCGAGTGGCGGCGGGATCGCGCGGGCGGTGTACGCGGGCAGGCCGGGCCACCCGGTGGCGATCGCCCGACGACACTGGCCGGCTCTCCTGGAATCGCTGCACGGCGACGAGGGTGCGCGACCGTTCCTGCAGGCACGCGACGACGTCCTGGGTATCGAGTGCGGCGACCTCGCCTCCGGCGAGGACGTCGACACCGCGGGCCTCAGCGGGTGACGGTCACCAGCAGGAGGTGTTGGGGCGACGCAGACCCAGCGAGACGTTGCTGTCGAGGGTGATCTCGTTGCCCGCCGACGGGCTCTGGTAGCAGACGATCCAGTACGTCGAGTTCGAGATCTGCTGCGGGGCGCCTGTGGTGTTGAAGACGTTCAGCGTCAGCGGTGCGCCGTCGGTCACGGAGGCGACCTCGTCGACGGCGCCCTGCAGCGTCATACCCCGGAAATCGGGCATCTCCCACGACTCCTGGGCGGTGGCCGGACCGGCCAGCCCCACCGCGATGGCCGGCAGCATCAGCGCCGAACCCACAATCGCCCCTACTCGCTTGCTCATGATCACAGTTCCCCTCGACTTCCTTCCCCGGCCCGCCGACGTTACTACGGCGGCAATCGGATTTCCGGCATAGGCGCCGGATCGTCACCTAATCCTGCCGCACTCCGTTCCAGTGCGATCCCGAGTGCGCCGCCGGCGAACCTGCGCACGGCTGCGGCGGCGATGGCCGCCGCGTCGTCGTGTCCGGTGCGCGCGCGGGTGCGCAGGGTCGCGGCCGCCGGGTCGACGATGACCTCCGCGAGCAGTTCCCCGGTGGTGGGCTCGCACACCGCCCACGAGTAGCAGGTGTCGGAGTGCCACTGCGCACTGCGTCGGGTCACGTAGTCGGGATCGTCCTCGCCGAGATCGGCCAGCGCGGGCCTGTCGTCCATCAGGTCGTCGGCACGCAGGGCGCGCAGGTACCAGGCGCCGGCGTTGATCTCGACGGGTTGCATGTAGGTGAACTCTAGTGGCGCGCACGCGCGGGCCGGCCGGTCGGCGAGGCACCATAGGATCGTCACCTTCGACGACAGGAGTTCCATGCCCACCATCACGACCAGCGACGGTGTCGAGATCTACTACAAGGACTGGGGCTCCGGTCAGCCGATCGTGTTCAGCCACGGGTGGCCGCTGTCGGCCGACGACTGGGACACCCAGCTGCTGTTCTTCCTCGCACAGGGCTACCGGGTCATCGCCCACGACCGCCGTGGTCACGGCCGCTCGACGCAGGTCGCGGACGGACACGACATGGACCACTACGCCGACGATCTCAAAGCCGTCGTCGACCATCTCGACCTGCGTGACGCGATCCATGTCGGCCACTCCACCGGCGGAGGCGAGGTGGTGCGCTATCTCGCCCGCCACGGTGAGGACCGGGCCGCCAAGGCGGCGCTGCTGTGCGCGGTGCCGCCGCTCATGGTCAAGACCGACGCGAACCCGGAGGGACTGCCCAAGGACGTGTTCGACGACCTGCAGGCGCAGCTGGCCGCCAACCGCTCGGAGTTCTACCGCGCGCTGCCGTCCGGACCGTTCTACGGCTTCAACCGCCCGGGCGTCGAACCGTCTGAAGCGGTCATCGAGAACTGGTGGCGTCAGGGCATGATGGGCGGCGCCAAGGCCCACTACGACGGAATCGTCGCCTTCTCGCAGACCGATTTCACCTCCGACCTGAAGAAGATCACCCTGCCGGTGCTGGTCGTCCACAGCGAGGACGACCAGATCGTGCCGTACGTGGCGGCCGGACCCAAGTCGGCCGATCTCCTGCAGAACAGCACCCTCAAGACCTACAAGGATTTCCCGCATGGCCTGCCGACCACGCACGCCGACGTGGTGAACCCGGAACTGCTGGAGTTCTTCCGGTCCTGATCCTCAGCGGTCGGTCAGCAGGGCCTCGAACGCGACCCGGTCACCGCGGTAGAGCGCCCGCACGACTTCGATCGGGGCCTCGGTGGTGTCGACCGTGCGCCGATTGAGCATCAGGACGGGCATCGCGGTGGTGGTGCCCAGCAGCGCCGCCTCGCGGGGGGAGGGCAGCGCGGTCTCGACCCGCTCCATCGCGGCGTCGAACTGGACGCCGGAGCCGCGGATCGCCGCGTAGAGCGATGTGGTGGGTTCGAAACTGTCCCGCAGCCAACCGAACCGCTGTACCGACAGATATGTGCTCTCCAGACCGATCCGCTCACCGTCGGCGAGCAGTACGCGCTCGAGGTGCATCACCGCGGACCCGGGCCTGATGTCGAGTGCCGCCGCCAGCTCGGCATCGGCCTGCACGTCCTCCCAGGTCACCAGCAATCTGCCGGGGATGCGGCCCATCCGGACGGCGCCCTCGGTGTAGGAGCTCAGCGACAGCGGCTGGACGAGTTTGGGTCGCGACACCACGGTGCCGCGGCCGCGGCGCTCGATCCGCCCCTCGACGAGCAGCTCGTGCAATGCCTGACGGACCGTCTCCCTGGCGACGCCGAAGCGGACGGCCAGCTCGCGTTCGGCGGGGACGGCGTCGCCGACCTGTAACTCGGTGAGCAGCAGGTCGAGTTCGGTGCGGATCAGATGCGCCTTACGCGGGGGCGGGGAGGAGCGGACCACGCCGGTCATCGTGCCAGCCGCGCGGCCACCCGGTCGGCGAGCGCGATCACCGTGGCGAACTCCACTCCGCGCGCGGAGGGATCCTTGGCGGCGTCGTCATAGCGGCGCAACCGGACCGCGTCCGGCCACCACGGATTGGCGGTGAAGGCAGGGTCAGCCGCGGCGCCGCCCTGTTCCCGCAGCGAGGCGACCGACACGGGCGAAAGCACCCCGGCGTACCCCGGTTCGGTGGCGGCGAGGAACCGCTTGGCGGCGACATGGGCGCCGGCCAACCAGCCGACCCGCGGACCGAACCGCGGGGTGAGCCACTCCCGCGCCACCCGGTCGTGGGCGGCGGACGTGCCGGCCAGCAACGGGCTGTGACCGATGTCGTGCAAGGCGGCGGCGAGCACCAGTTCGTCATCGGCGCGATCGGCGATGGCGTGGGCGGCCGATTGCAGTGCGTGATCGAGTTCGTCGACCGCTTCTTCGTCCCACACGCCGCGCAGGGACGCGAGGATCTCGGTTGTTTCCTCTCGGATGGACACATCGCGAAGCCTAGCAAGAATTGGTCTATACCAATGGTTCACCAGCCGTTGGTGGACCGGCCACCTCTGTGTCGGCACACCGTCGTCCGCCGGCGGCAGGGTCGCGCCCCATGCGGGTCATCATCATCGGCGGCGGAATCCTCGGGACCACCCACGCGCTGGAGGCGGTGCGGCGCGGGCACGACGTCGTGCACCTGGAGCGCGAGACCGAGGCCCGGGGCGCCTCGGTCCGCAACTTCGGGCTGGTCTGGGTTTCCGGCCGCACCGCCTCCGAACTCGACGCCGCGCTGCGTGCCCGCGAACTGTGGCAGCAACTCGGTTCGGTCGTCCCCGGTATCGGCTTCCGGCCGGCCGGATCGCTGACGCTGCTGCGTACACCCGGCGAGGTCGCGGTGGCCGAGGAAGCCGTCGGGCGTACCGACGCCGCCGCGCGCGGGTTCAGGCTGGTCGACGCGGAACAGGCCCACCGGTTGAATCCGGCGCTCCGGGGGAAATTCGTTGCCGCACTGCATTGTTCGACTGATGCGGCGGTCGAGTCCCGGCAGGTACTGCCCGCGATCCGCGACCACCTCTGCGCCAGTGGCCGCTACACCTTCCTGGCCTGCACCGAGGCGCGCGCTGTGGACAGCGGGGCCGTGCGCGACGACCAGGGGCGCCGCTACGAGGGAGATCTGGTGATCGTCTGTGCAGGTGCCGCGCACGGCGGCCTGGTCCGCGAGCTCGCCGGTGACCTGCCGGTACGCCGCGTGCGGCTGCAGATGATGCAGACCGCACCACTGGGTGAGGCACTCACCACCGCGATCGCCGACGGCGACAGCATGCGGTACTACCCCGGTTTCTCCGGGCCGGCGCTGGAGCATCTCGTCGGCGCCGAGCCGCAGGATCCGACCGCCGATGCCCACCACATGCAGCTGCTGTGTGTCCAGCGGCTGCATGGCGGGCTCACCATCGGTGACACCCATGAGTACGCCGAACCCTTTCCGTTCGACGTGTCCGAGGATCCGTACGGGTACCTGACCGGGCTCGTCGAGGAACTGCTCGGCCGGTCGCTGCCTCCGGTGGTGAGGCGGTGGGCGGGCGTGTACAGCCAGAGCCTCGATCCGGGCGAACTGGTCTGCCGCCGCTCGCCGTCCGACGGCGTGGTCGTGGTGACCGGCCCCGGCGGCCGCGGGATGACGCTGGCCCCCGCCGTCGCAGAACGGACCGCCGAGTTGGTCGGCCTGTGAAATCTGCCGACAATTGGTCCAGACCAATGTCGACGGCAGCTGTTCACCCCCTGTTCCGCCCAGGGGAACCCATTGGTCTGGACCACCTCCGAAGGTAGGCGCATGCGAATCGAATTGGCGGTGCTCGACATGGCGGGGACCACCGTCGTGGACGACGGCCTGGTGATCCGGGCCTTCGACGAGGCCGCCACCACGGTCGGCCTACCCGCCGACGGTCCCGAGCGCGATGCCGCTCGCCGCTACGTCCTCGACACCATGGGCCAGTCCAAGATCGAGGTGTTCCGCGCGCTGTTCGGCACCGAGGATCGCGCCCGCGAGGCCAATGCCGCTTTCGAGAAGGCCTACGACGAGTTCGTCGACGGCGGGGTCAGCCCGATCGACGGTGCGGCGGAGGCCATCTCGAGGATGCGCGCCGCGGGCGTCAAGGTCGCGCTGACCACCGGCTTCAGTCCGTCGACCCAGCAGCGCATCATCGACGGGCTCGGATGGCAGGACGTCGCCGACCTCGTCCTGGCGCCGGGACCGGGCATCCGCGGTCGGCCCCACCCCGACCTGGTGCTCACCGCGCTGATGCGCTCCGGACTCGACGATGTGCGCCGAGTCGCCGTCGCCGGCGACACCGCCAGCGACATCCTGTGCGGTCTGCGCGCCGGCGCGGTGGTGGCAGCCGGCGTCCTCACCGGAGCCCATGACCGTGCGGCACTCGACGCCGCCGATGCCACCCACGTGCTCGGTTCGATTGTCGAGTTGCCGGACATCGTGCTCGCCTCCTAGACCCTTCACCTCCTCGAAAAGGACTCTCATCCATGAAGATCCGCTTTGCCCAGCAGGTCCGCGTCGTCGCAGCGGCCGCCGCGGGAGCCGGACTGGTGCTCGCCGGCTGTTCGAGCTCGGACTCCGGTTCCGACGCCACCAACGACAAGGGGTTTCCCCAGACCATCACCCTGGCCGCCGTACCGGCCGAGAACTCGGCCGACATGCGCGCCAGCTATGACCCGCTGATCAAGTTGCTGGAGAAGGAGACCGGCTCGACCATCGAGTTCGTGCAGGCCTCCGACTACGCAGGCGTGGTCGAGGGGATGATCGCCGACAATGTCGATCTGGCCTTCTTCGGACCATTCGCCTACGTGGTCGCGGGCATCAACGGCGCCAAGATCACCCCACTCGGCGCGGTGATCGAGGAGAAGGGCGCCGAACCCGGGTACCAGTCCTACGGGCTGGCCCGGTCCGACAACGCCGCCGTCAACGGCCTGCCCGATTTCGCCGGCAAGAAGGTGTGTTTCGTCGATCCCGGCTCGACGTCCGGATTCCTCTACCCGTCCGCGGGTCTGATCGAGGCCGGAGTCATCAAGTCGGGATCCGAAGCCGACATCTCGGCCGCAATGACCCCGATCTACGCCGGCGGTCACGACGCGTCGGCGCTGTCGATCAAGAACGGCGACTGCGACGCGGGCTTCGCCTTCGACAGCATGGTCGACGAAACCATGGTGCAGAAGGGCGATCTCGCACCCGGTGACCTCAAGACGGTCTGGAAGTCGGAGATGATCGCAGGATCGGTCTTCGCCGCCAATGACTCACTCGGCGCCGACGCCATCGGCAAGCTCAAGACCATCTTCACCGATAAGGCCAACGCCGAGGTGATGGAGGCGGAAGGCTTCTGTCAGGGCGACGGCTGCCTGATCACCGACGAACGGGCCTGGGGCGTGGTTCCGGTCGAGGACTCCGCGTACGACGGCGTACGTAAGGTCTGCGACGTCACCGGTTCCGAGAAGTGCAAGAGCTGATCGGTGTCGGATCACTCGGTGGCAGGTGACGACGTCGTCGTGGCATGCCGCAACGTCACCAAGCGGTTCGGTGACACGTTGGCCCTCGACGATGTCACCCTTGACGTGCACCGCAGCGAACTGCTTGTCCTGCTGGGCCTTTCGGGTTCCGGCAAGTCGACTCTGCTGCGCTGCCTCAACGGTCTGCAACCGGTGACCAGCGGCCAGATCAACGTCGGTGGCACGCGGGTCGACACCGCATCACGCGCGCAGCTGCGCGCGTTGCGCTGCCGGGTCGGATTCGTCTTCCAGAACTTCAACCTCGTCGGCCGGCTCAGCTGCCTGGAGAACGTCCTGATCGGAGGGCTCGGCCGGCTCAGTGTGCCCCGTTACGGCGCCCTGACCTATCCGAAGTCGATGCGCGAGGAGGCGATGGCCCAACTCGACCGGGTCGGTCTCGCCGACTTCTCGCCCCGCCGCGCCGACACGCTGTCCGGTGGGCAGCAACAGCGCGTCGCGATCGCGCGCACGCTGATGCAGCGGCCCGCGCTGCTGCTCGCCGACGAACCCGTCGCCTCGCTCGATCCCGAGAACGCGGGCGTCGTCATGGACCTGCTGTTCCGGGTCTGCATCGAGGAGAAGCTCACCGTGGTGTGCACGCTCCACCAGGTCGACCTCGCTCTGGGCTGGGCGCACCGGCTCATCGGCCTGCGCAACGGGCGCAAAGTGCTCGACCGGCCCGCGGTCGGGATGAACCGCGACGACGTGATGAGCATCTACCAGCGGGTCGACCCCGCCCTGGCCGACCCGGCCGGTCGGAGCCGCACCGGGTGAACGCTTCGTCGATCGGTGAACTGCCCCGCCCGCCGGCTGCCCGGCAGAGGCCGGGCCGCCCGCCCGCGCCGGGTCTGCTCCACCTGCTTCTGGTCGCCGCCCTGGCGGCGACGCTGGCCTCGGCGTGGTTCATCGACTTCGCGCCGGCAGCACTGCTCGACGGCGCCGACGAGGTGGTCGCACTGGTCGAGCGGATGCTGCCGCCGCGCCTCGACGACCCCGGCCGCATCGGGATGTTGGCGTTCGAGACGCTCCTCATGGCGGTGCTCGGCACGGTGCTGGCCGCGGTGGCGTCGGTTCCGCTGGCATTCCTGGCCGCCCGCAACACCACACCGCATCCGGCGGTGTATGCGGTGGCACGTGCCGTCATCACCTTCTGCCGGGCCATGCCCGACCTGTTGTTCGCGGTGCTGTTCGTCCGTGCGCTGGGTATCGGCGTGCTGCCCGGCATCCTGGCCCTGGCGTTGCACTCGATCGGGATGCTGGCCAAGCTGTTCGCCGACGCGATCGAGCAGAGTGATGCCGGCCCCCGCGAGGCCGTCCGCAGCACCGGGGCGGGTTACTTCCGTGAGATGATCAATGCTGTTGTGCCACAGGTCGTCCCGGCCTGGATAGGCATTTTCGTCTATCGCATCGACATCAACCTGCGCATGTCGGTGGTGCTCGGATTCGTCGGCGCCGGCGGCATCGGTTTCGCTCTGCAGGACGCGCTGCGTGGCCTGATCTATCCCCGCGCCCTCGGGATCGTTCTGGTGATCCTGGTGATCATCGCCGGGATGGAACTGCTCGCGATCGGCATCCGCCGTGTTCTGCTGACCCCGTCGAGTTCCGATCCGCGCCGGGATCGCGCGGCACGGTTCGTGCTGTCCGGCGTGCTCGTGGGAGCGACCGCCGCTTCGTTCGTCGTCCTGCAGATCAATCCGATCTCGCTTCTCACCTGGATCGGCCCCTCGGCCGAGGTATTCACCCGGATGATCCCGCCGGACTTCGGCGCACTCGGGGCCGACCTGTTCGACGCCGCCCTGCAGACCGTCGCGATCGGTGTCGTATCGACCGCGATCGGCGTCGTGCTGTCGCTCCCGGTCGGCATCCTCGCGGCGGGCAATGTCTCGCCGAACGCGACGTGCTACTGGCTCGCGCGCGGGTGGATCCTGCTGGTGCGCGCGGTGCCCGAGCTGATCCTGGCCGTGGTGTTCGTCGCGGCGCTCGGCCTCGGCCCGATCGCGGGCACCTGCGCGCTGGCGATCGGATCCATCGGTTTCCTCGGGAAGCTCGTCGCCGACGCGGTGGAGGAGATCGATCCCGGCCCGTTGGAGGCGGTGCGGTCTGTCGGCGGCGGCTGGTGGAAGACGTTGTTCTCGGCGGTGGTGCCTCAGGCGATGCCCGCTGTGGTGGGATCGAGCCTCTACATGTTCGACGTGAATGTGCGCACCTCGACGGTGCTGGGCATCGTCGGTGCCGGCGGCATCGGCTATCTGCTCTTCGAATCGATTCGCACGCTGAACTTCGAGGTCGCCGGAGCGATCGTGCTCGTCATCTTCGTGATCGTCTACTCCATCGAGAGGCTGTCCGGGTGGATCCGGTCGCGCCTGGTCTGACGAGGGTCGCAATCTGGACCGGTGCCGGTGTCGAGCTGCGCGAGGTACCGCTGCCGGGGCCGGGTGGAGACGCCGCGCTGGTGCGGGTACGGCTGGCAACCGTCTGCGGCAGCGATCTGCACACGGTCGCGGGGCGTCGCCCCGGCCCGCGACCCTCGGTGCTCGGCCATGAGGCCGTCGGCGACGTCGTCCACCCCGGCGCTCATCCGGGGCTTGCGATCGGGGACCGCGTGGTGTGGTCGGTGACCGCGTCGTGCGGGCGCTGTACCCGCTGCCGGGCGGGGCGCACCGCGAAATGCGAGGTGGTGCGAAAGGTCGGTCACGAGTCGTTCGAGGGCGACTGGCCGCTGTCGGGCGCCTATGCCGAGCACGTCGTGCTTCCCGTCGGCGTGACGATCGAACGCGTTCCGGAGGGCCTGGACGACAGGGTGGCCGCGCCCGCGGGGTGTGCCACCGCCACGGTCATGGCCACCGTGGAGGCGGCGGGAGAGCTGACCGGCCGCCGGGTCCTGGTCTGCGGCGCGGGGATGCTCGGCGTGACGGCGGCAGCGGTGTGCGCCGCGGCAGGCGCACACGTGCAGATCACCGACCTGGACGTCGGCCGGATCGTGACGGCCACCCGATTCGGTGCGATGGCGGACCCTGGGGGGCCGGTCGACGTCGCCATCGACTTCTCGGGAGCGACGTCCGCCGTGTCCGCGGCACTGGCCCGCCTCGACGTCGGCGGTGTGCTGGTGCTCGGGGGGTCGGTGTCTCCTGGTCCGGCACTGCCGGTGGATCCGGAGACGGTGGTGCGCCGATGGTTGACGATCACCGGTGTGCACAACTACGAGCCGCGTCACCTCCGGGAAGCGCTGGGCTTCCTGGACCGGACCCGGTGCGATTACCCGTGGCGCGAGCTGGTGTCGGATCCCGTTCCGCTCCATGGGCTGGAAGCGGTGTTGACGGCTCCACCGTCCGGCACGCTGCGCGCTGCGGTGGCCCCTTGATACCGACCCGGAAACGGTGGTGGCCCCGCCCCTCCGGCATGGCCGGAGAAGCGGGGCCGCTCCCCCCAAAGGCGAGGCGAATGTCCCTTTCGCGCCTCTGGCCTTTCGATCTGTGTAGCAAACTGTACATGAGAAGAAGCTGAGCAACAACTGATCGTCGGACCAAATTGACACTAACGTCAAAGGCCGGGCGACTCGCAACGAATGACCTGCGTCCGGAGTTCGCTGGGCTTGCAACGGGTGGGGGTGAGGATTGATCTGGCAAAGATGTCGTCACAGCTGGCGGCGTCCCGCCCAGCTGCTTAGAGGCACGGTGGCCGGCACCGTCGCAGGCCACCGGGATGCCGCTCGGGCCGACGAAAGTGCTTGTGCCCAGCGGTAGTGCGGTGTTCAGCGGCGTGTGTCGACAACGCCATGCGCGGTAACCCGGGTCCGGGTCCGTGCGTACGTGTGGCGCGTCACGGCAACAATTGACAGGCGTAAAGCCGGGGTGGGCCGACTTCGCGTGATTGAGCTTTGCTGACTCGATCCCTGCACCCAGGGGTGGGCGACAAAAGCGAACGCGGACCGGATACACGCGGATGGGCCGACAGCCGGTCAACCTGAGAGCCGCAGCAACATCACCGTGCGTCGGTGAGCGGCAGGGTGCGGCGACGGGCGGGGCGCAAAAGGATCCGGCGCAGCCCCGTGGGGGCTGCGCCGGATCATCGGTCCTGCAGGAGTCAGTCCTTGATCTCGGCCAGCACCGTGCCCTGGGTGATGGCCGCGCCCGCCTCGACCGCCAATCCGGTGATGGTGCCTGCCTTGTGCGCGGTCACCGGGTTCTCCATCTTCATGGCCTCCAGCACCACGACCAGATCTCCCGCGGCGACCTGCTGGCCCTCTTCGACCGCGACCTTGACGACGGTGCCTTGCATCGGCGCGGTCACCGCATCGCCGGAGGCGGCCGCACCGCCCTGCGCACCGCGCTTGCGCGGCTTCGGCTTCTTACGCACCACACCGGCCGGGGCGCCGCCGCCACCGTTGCCGAGCACCAGATCGCCCGGCAGCGACACCTCGAGACGTCGTCCGCCGACCTCCACGACGACGGTCTGGCGCGGGATGGTGTCCTCTTCTTCGATCGGATCCCCACCGGTGAAAGGTTCGACCGTGTTGTTCCACTCGGTCTCGATCCAGCGGGTGTGCACGGTGAAGCCGTCCTCGTCGCCGATGAATGCGGGATCGGACACCACAGCACGGTGGAACGGGATCACGGTGGCCAGGCCCTCGACCGTGAATTCGGCCAACGCCCGCCGGGACCGCTCGAGGGCCTCCTCACGGGTGGCGCCGGTCACGATCAGCTTGGCCAGCATCGAGTCGAACTGTCCGCCGATGACCGATCCGGTTTCCACGCCGGAGTCCAGGCGCACGCCGGGGCCGGTGGGCGGCTCGAACTTGCTGACCGGGCCGGGCGCGGGCAGGAAGCCGCGGCCGGCGTCCTCACCGTTGATGCGGAACTCGAATGAGTGGCCGCGCGGAGTCGGATCCTCGGTGATGTCCAGGGGTTCGCCGTTGGCGATCTTGAACTGCTGGCGCACCAGGTCGAGGCCCGAGGTCTCCTCGGTCACCGGGTGTTCGACCTGCAGGCGGGTGTTGACCTCGAGGAAGCTGATCAGCCCGTCCTGGCCGACGAGGTACTCCACGGTGCCGGCACCGTAGTAGCCGGCCTCCTTGCAGATGCGCTTGGCGGACTCGTGGATCTCCTTGCGCTGCGCGTCGGTCAGGAACGGCGCGGGGGCCTCCTCGACCAGCTTCTGGAACCGGCGCTGCAGCGAGCAGTCGCGGGTGCCCGCGACCACCACGTTGCCGTGCTGGTCGGCAATGACCTGAGCCTCGACGTGGCGGGGCTTGTCGAGGTAGCGCTCGACGAAGCACTCCCCGCGGCCGAAGGCGGCGACCGCCTCACGTGTGGCCGAATCGAACAGTTCGGGGATCTCCTCGATGCTGCGGGCCACCTTCATGCCGCGGCCACCACCGCCGAACGCGGCTTTGATCGCGACCGGGACGCCGTACTCCTTGGCGAACTCCACGACCTCGTTGGCGTCCTTGACCGGATCGGGCGTACCGGGCACCAGGGGGGCGTCGGCGCGGGCGGCGATGTGGCGTGCGGTGACCTTGTCGCCGAGGTCGCGGATCGACTGCGGGCTGGGCCCTATCCAGATCAGGCCGGCGTCGATAACGGCCTGGGCGAAGTCGGCGTTCTCCGAGAGGAAGCCGTAACCGGGGTGAATGGCGTTGGCACCGGACTTCGCAGCGGCGTCGAGCAGCTTCTCGAACACCAGGTACGACTCGGCTGAGGTCTGACCGCCGAGGGCGAAGGCTTCGTCGGCGAGCCGGACGTGGGGTGCGTCGGCGTCCGGTTCGGCGTACACCGCCACGCTCTGCAGCCCCGCGTCTTTGGCCGCTCGGATGACTCTCACCGCGATCTCACCGCGATTGGCTACAAGCACCTTCGAGATCTTCGAGCTGGCGTGACTGGCCACTTCGCCTCCTGCTGATATGCCGTTGTGGGCATTCTCTTAAGAACGTCTTGAGAAACTATCGGGGAGTTTATGCGGCACGCCTGAAGACCCGGCCAACCGGTGCCGGTTACCGATGAGTAGGTTCGGTCAGCCTGCGGGAGTGGTCGGCTGATCGTCCGATCGCCGCTTGCGCATCGACTGTCGCCGAGCCCGTACCGCCTGCAGGAGGTGACCCTCCGGCCCGTAGGGGTGGCCGTACTGGAGCAGCAGGGTCACCCGCAGGGTGTCCGACGGCCAGGGCAGGGTGGCGTGCAACGACCGGTAGCCACGGAACAGATAGGCGTCGCCGGGCGTGAGTCGTAGGGTGAAGCTGGACGGGTCGCTCTGGTAGCGCCGCCGTAGCCGGCGTCCGTACACCGAGTTGTGCACCAGGAGCCGTTCAGCCGCGCTGAGCGTCGCCCAGCGCCGATGAGGGCGATGGTCGGGGAACAGCGCCACGTGACCCGATCCGTCATCGGGAATGACGATGGGGACGAGCATGGTCACCGCGTTGGCGTCGTAGTGCCAGTCGAAGGGCGGGGAGTCGACCGCCGAGCCGTCGAGGATGCGCAGCACGCGTTGTCGATATCCGGCATATCCCTGGTCGGCGTTCGGCCGGAATCCCGCCAGTGAATGCAGGAAGGACTCGACGCGTTCGTCGAGGGCCAGTTCCGAGATCGTGGGACATTCCCAGCGGTCGGTGTCGACCAGGCTGTGTTCGCCCGAGCCATGGTCGGCGAGGTAGGCGTCGACATCTGCCCGCGCGGCGGCCAGCCACTCCGCAGGGACCACCCCGCTGAGGCGAACAAGCCCGTCTCGCTCAAGATCGTTCTTGATCTGACCGACACGGCTCGCGAGGTTGTCGGCAATGGAGCCGCTGTGGCGTCGCCTGTACGTCTCGACCATTTGCTGAAGTGTATATGAATCAGCTTTCACCAGTGAATATGATCATGATGGCATTAGCCGATAGCTGGTGCGCGGTTAGCTCCCGAAACTGTCAGCGCAGTCGCGCGCCCTGTTCGGTATCGGCTGCACGGTGCATCTGCTGCGCCGACGACGGGTCACAGCAAACTCCGGGAGTTATCCTGCCGGGTGCGGCGGTGCCTCGCTGAGGCGCCGCTTGATGCGGGTCAGCATCGCCGACATCCCGCGCAGTCGCAGCGGGCTGATGAGCGCCGCGAGCCCCAGTTCGGTGTAGAAGTCGTCGGGGACGGCCAGGATGTCTGCCGCCGGCTGGCTGTCCAGTCCGGTGGCGAGGATGGCCGCGAAGCCACGCGTGGTCGGCGCTTCGGCCGGTGCGCTGAAGTACAGCCGCACCCGGTCGCGGTCGCTGTCGTCGACGCGCAAGAACAGCGGCGACTGACATTCCGGTACAGGTTCCATCGCCGCCTCCTCGAGGTCGGCGGGCAGTGCTGGCAGTTCGTCGGCGAATTCGAGGAGCAGCCGGAGCTTGTCCTGGCCCTCCACCTCCTGGAACTCCGACACCACCTCGGCCAGGGCGCCCGGCATCGTCATGCGGTGCCGGGGGCCTCGCCCGGATCCGGGCCGACGGCGACCGGCACCCGGACCGCGTTGCCCCACTCCGTCCACGAACCGTCGTAGTTGCGCACACCCGGCAGGCCGAGCAGGTGGGTCAGCACGAACCAGGTGTGGCTGGACCGCTCGCCGATACGGCAATAGACGACGGTGCGGTCATCGGGGGACAGGAAGCTGTAGAGCTCCTCCAGTTCGGCACGGCTGCGGAACTGCCCGTTGTCTCTCGCGGACTTGCCCCACGGGATCGAGCGAGCGGTCGGGATGTGACCGCCGCGCAACGCACCCTCCTCGGGGTAGTCGGGCATGTGGGTGCGCTCGCCGGTGTACTCCGCCGGTGACCGCACGTCGATGAGCGGCTGGGTGCCCAGGATGCCGAGGACGTCCTCACGGAAGGCGCGGATAGGCGCATCGTCGCGTTGCACCACGGGATAGCCGGTGGACTGCTTGTTCGGCACGTCGAGCGTGGTGTCGCGGCCGTCGGAGATCCACAGATCGCGGCCGCCGTCGAGCAGCCGGACGTCCGGATGGCCGAAAAGCGTGAACACCCACAGGGCGTAGGCCGCCCACCAGTTGCTCTTGTCGCCGTAGATCACCACGGTGTCATCGCGCGAGATGCCCTTGCGGTTCATCAACTCGGCGAACTGTTCCCCGTCGATGTAGTCGCGCACGCTCGGGTCGTTCAGGTCGACGTGCCAGTCGATCTTCACCGCGCCCGGGATGTGGCCGGTGTCGTAGAGCAGGACGTCCTCGTCCGACTCCACGATGGCCAGCCCGGGGCGGCCGAGATTGCTGGCCAGCCAGTCGGACGTCACCAGCCGTTCGGGGTGGGCGTAGTCCTGGAGTTTGGGGCTGGGATCTGGTGGCAGCGGCACATCTGTGAGCCTACCGCCCAGTTCAGGATGGCTCAGGCAGGAGCGGACGACCACAGCCGTGGCACCGCGACGCCCACCCGGGCCAGCATCCGACGCACCAGGGGCAGGCTGAGGCCGACGACATTGGACGGGTCGCCGTCGATGCCGTCGACGAACCAGCCGCCGAGGCCATCCAGCGTGAACGCACCCGCCACGCCGAGGGGTTCGCCGCTGGCGACGTATTCGGTCAGGTCCTCGGCAGACGGCTCGCCGAAGCGCACCCGCGTGACGGCCGCCTCGAGTTCCCGCGCCGCGGCGCTCCCGCCGTTGACGCGCACGACTGCGTGCCCGGTGTACAGCTCGCCCGTGCGGCCCGCCATCAGCTGCCATTGCGCCCGTGCGGCGGCACGAGTTCCCGGCTTGCCGCTCAACCGGCCGTCCAGCCGGAGCATGGAATCGCACCCGATGACGACAGCGTCGGCTGCCACATCCACGGGCAACCGGTCGACCACGTCGGCGGCCTTGGCCGCGGCGAGTGCGCACACCACCTGGTCGGGCTGCGCGTCGGCGCCGAGCGCGGCGATGATCGCGTCCTCATCGACGCCCGAGACGATGACGAGAGGTTCGACACCGGCGTTGCGGAGCACCCGCAGCCGACCGGACGACGCGGAGGCCAGAACCAGCCGCGTCATCTGCCCGTTCTGCTCTTCGCGCAAGCGCTCATCTGCCCGTTCTGCTCTTCGCGCAAGCGCTCATCGCCGCATGTGGGTGCGCTCCAGGAGCGTCACCCGCTGCCAACTCGAGATGTCGTATCGCAGCTTGTCCACCGGGTGACCCCAGGGGTTGAACTCCTGCGGGCCGGGTTCGCTGTGGCCGCCGCCGGCGCCGGCCAGCACTGCGGCCAGCGCCGCGACCTCCTCGTCGGTGGGCGCGCCCTTGACGATGTGGATGTGCGGATCCGGCGGAGCCGGTAGGTCGATGGTCAGCTGACGATGATCGCTGACCTCGGTGATGTCGGTGTCCTGCGACATGTGTGTAGCTCCTCTGCCGGCCGGATTACAGGGGGATGTTGCCGTGCTTCTTCGGCGGCGTCTGAGTGATCTTGCGCTCGAGCAGGCGCAGCGCGGTGGCGATGTAGCCGCGCGTGTGCGACGGGGGGATCACGGCGTCGACGTAGCCGCGCTCAGCCGCGATGTACGGGTTGACCAGAGTGTCCTCGTACTCCTGCTGCAGCTGCAGGCGAAGGGCGTCGACGTCCTTGCCCTCCTGCGCCGCCTCCTTGAGCTGCTGGCGGTACACGAAGCCGACGGCACCCGACGCGCCCATGACGGCGATCTGGGCCGACGGCCATGCCACGTTGACGTCGCAGCCCATGTCCTTGGAGCCCATCACGCAGTAGGCGCCGCCATAGGCCTTGCGCGTGATGACCGTGATCTTCGCGACCGTGGCCTCGCCGTACGCATACAGCAGCTTGGCGCCGCGGCGGATGATGCCGTTGTACTCCTGCTCGGTGCCCGGCAGGAAGCCCGGGACGTCGACGAGCATGACGATCGGGATGTTGAAGCAGTCGCAGGTGCGCACGAACCGCGCGGCCTTCTCCGAGGCGTTGATGTCGAGGCAGCCCGCGAACTGGGTCGGCTGGTTGGCGACGATGCCGACCGGCCTGCCGTCGATCCGGCCGAAGCCGACCAGGATGTTGGTCGCGTAACCCTGCTGGATCTCGAGGAACTCATCGTCGTCGAGGATGCGGGTGATGACCTCGTGCATGTCGTACGGCTGATTCGGCGAATCCGGGATCAGCGTGTCCAGCTCGAGGTCCTCTTCGGTGAGGGTCTCCTCGATGGGGCCGACCGGCGACGACGACGGGTAACGCGGCGGGTCGGCGTAGTTGTTGGGCGGCAGGTAGGACAGCAGATCGCGGACGTAGTCGAAGGCGTCCTGTTCGCCGGAGGCGACGTAGTGCGCCAGACCGGACTTGGCCATGTGGGTGTGCCCGCCGCCGAGCTCCTCCATGGTCACCTCTTCACCGGTGACGGTCTTGATGACGTCGGGGCCGGTGATGAACATCTGGCTGGTCTTGTCGACCATGATGACGAAGTCGGTGAGCGCAGGGGAGTAGACGTGCCCGCCTGCGGCGGCGCCCATGATCAGCGAGATCTGCGGGATGACACCCGAGGCCTTGATGTTGTTGTGGAAGATCCGGCTGTAGAGGCCGAGGGAGACCACACCCTCCTGGATGCGAGCGCCGGCACCGTCGTTGATGCCGATGAGCGGACGGCCGGTCTTGATCGCCAGCTCCTGCACCTTGACGATCTTCTCGCCGTACACCTCGCCGAGGCTGCCGCCGAAGACGGTGGCGTCCTGGCTGAAGATGCACACCTCTCGGCCGTCGACCGTGCCATACCCGGTGACGACGCCGTCACCCGGAGGACGGTTGGCCTGCAGCCCGAAGTTGGTGCTGCGGTGGCGGGCCAGGGCGTCCAGTTCGACGAACGAGTCCTCGTCGAGCAGTGCCAGGATGCGCTCCCGAGCGGTCAGCTTGCCCTTCGCGTGCACCTTCTCGACGGCCGCCTCGCCGACCGGATACTTGGCCTCCTCGGTCCGCCTCTTCAGATCGGCCAGCTTTCCTGCGGTGGTGTGGATGTCCACCTCGGCGGCTTCTGATGGCTCCTTGACGCTCGTCATGGCTGTCGATGCTATCGACTACCCGCCGCTACAGCCGCACTGCCCGGCCTGTAGCCGTGTCCGAGCGCGAAACGAAGTCTCCAGCAAAGCGACGAGCAGGCGAATGCACCCCCGATGAGCAGGCGTGCAGACTCGGTGATCACGGTCCCGGCAGGAGGGTCCGGAGATTGCTCAGTCCCCGAATTCCCGGAAAGCCCACGGTGGGCTCCGAATAGTCGATCGCGCCGATTTGCTGAGGATGAACCTGCGGGAGAGTTTTCCTGACGGACAAGGGCGGAAGTCAACAGCAGTCGCCCCTGTAAGAAAGTCGGAGCTTACGAACGCTACGACCGCAGAGTCGGCCGTGGGAAACCGTTTTCTGGAGATAGCTGGAGGGTTTCGAATCGAAAAGCGAGCCGAATGCGGACAGGCGATGGGTCAACTCTGCGTTCGAGTTGGGGTTGTGCTCCATTATCGGCTAACCTCTCAGGAGAATCTAAGCATTTTTGGGGGGGCCCACATGACATTGCTCGAGGATCGGGAAGACGCGGCAGCAAAGCCACTCCCGAAGCCCAACGCAGTACCGCTGTGGCAGCGCACCTATTCGCGTCGGTTGATCGCCGTGGATACTGTCGGTGTCGCGCTGGCGGTCGGCTTCGCGCAATGGCTGCGATTCGGAATCCTCCCCGGCGCCGGAATCTCCTATCAGGCCAGTGACTACTCCATTGTCTCGGTCGCCATCGCCGTCGGATGGATGCTGGCGCTCTCGATCAACCGGGCCCGTTCGCCCCGCATCATCGGTTCGGGTACTGAGGAGTATCGGCGGGTCTGGCTGGCGACACTGTCCACCTTCGGCGCGGTGGCCATCATCTCGATGCTGTTCAAGCTGGAGATCGCTCGCGGTTATCTGATGATCGCGCTGCCCGTCGGCATCGTGTTCCTGTTCGTGTTCCGGTGGTTCGTGCGGCGCGCCATCGCGTCCCAACGCGCGAAGTACGGTCGCTGTATCACCCGCCTGCTGGTGGTCGGCAACCCCCATGCGATCCGTGATCTCGCCAAATCGTTGACGCGCGAATCGAACTCGGAGTACGAAGTCGTCGGTGCGTGTGTCCCGAGTGGGTTCTCCAGGCCGGCCATCGAGGTTCCCGGCGGAGTGTCCATCCCTACCTTCGGCGACGAGACGAACGTCGTCCGAGCCGTCCTCGCCACCGGCAGCCACGCTGTGGCCGTTGCCGCGACGGAGCGGATGGACGGGCGCGGAATGCGCGACCTGTCCTGGGAACTCGAGGGAATCGACGTCGACCTCTTGGTCGCACCCGGCGTGGTCGATGTGGCGGGTCCGCGCCTGCTGATGCGTCCGGTCGCCGGCCTGCCGCTCATTCACGTCGAGAAGCCGCAGTACAACGGCGCCAAGCGATTCCAGAAGCGGCTCTTCGACCTCGTCTTCTCCGGGTCGGTCCTGCTGTTCGGTCTGCCTCTGCTCGTGGCGGTGGCCATCGCCGTGAAGACCACCAGCCGGGGTCCGATCTTCTACCGCTCGGAGCGCATCGGCCTCGACGGTCGGCCCTTCGAGATGATCAAGTTCCGCACCATGTGCAACGGCGCAGACAGATCGGTCGCCGACCTGGCAGACCTCAATGAATGCGACGGTGGGGTGCTGTTCAAGATCCGTGACGATCCGCGGGTCACCCAGGTCGGCCGGGTGCTGCGCAAGTACAGCATCGACGAACTACCGCAGTTCATCAATGTGCTCAAGCACGATATGAGCGTTGTCGGACCACGGCCTCCGCTGGCCAGCGAGGTGCGCACCTACGACGACCACGTCCGGCGCCGGCTGCTGGTGCGCCCGGGGATCACCGGACTGTGGCAGGTCAGCGGCCGGTCAGATCTGTCCTGGGACGATTCGGTCCGTCTTGACCTCTTCTACGTGGAGAACTGGTCGATGATCTCGGATCTGCTCATCGCGTTGAAGACGGTCAGGGCGATGATGCGGCCCTCCGGCGCGTACTGACCAAGATCACCACCGGGACTGGTCTGCTCAGTAGAGTGCTGCCGTGGGATATCCCGAGAACGTGCTGGCCAGGGGCGAACAGGTGGTGTTGCACCGGCATCCGCACTGGGGGCGGCTGATCGGTCCGATCTTGGTGTTGCTGCTGGCCAGTGCGGCCGCCGCCTTCGTCGCCGGCTACGTCAACACGCTCGATTGGGAGACGACCGCCAAGAACGTCGTCTTCCTCGTCGTGTCGGTGATCTGGCTGGTGCTGGTCGGCTGGCTCGCGGTGTGGCCGTTCCTCAACTGGTGGACCACCCACTTCGTGCTCACCGACCGGCGCGTCATGTACCGCCACGGTCTGGTCACCCGCTCGGGTATCGACATTCCGCTCGCGCGGATCAACAGCGTCGAGTTCCGGCACGGCCTCCTGGACCGGATGCTGCGCACCGGAACGCTGATCATCGAGTCGGCGGCCCAGGATCCGCTGGAGTTCCACGACATTCCGCAGGTGGAACGCGTGCACTCACTGCTGTATCACGAAGTCTTCGACACCCTGGGTTCCGAGGAATCATCCAGCTGAGGACCGTCGGCGCGCCGGCCGGGCCGGTGCAGCGGAGTCACGGTTCCCGACCGGTGATGGTCGTCGGCGTGCAGCTCGGCCTGGAATTCGGCGTGGTCCTCCATCGCCTCGGCGAAGCCGCCGCTAGTGAGCGTCGACTCCAGCGCCTTGTCCGGGTTGCGGGCGAACTCGTCGGGGAAGACCCAGCGCCGGAACGCCCAGAACCGGAAAGCCATCTGCAGCAGGTTGCCGATGATGTAGGCCGAGACGAAGTCGGCGATGTTCTCCACGGTGAGCGACACCTCGGGCACGCGCAGACCCAGCACGTAACTGGAGAAGTACAGCGGCGCCATGCTCAGCAGCACGCCGACGCCGCTGAACCCGAAGAACAGCAGCGCCTCGTGGTGGCGCTCCCGGCCGCCTCGGTCGCGGAAACTCCACTCCCGGTTGAGGACGTAGGACGCGATGACCGCCACGATTCCGGCGATGATCTTCGCCGTCACCGGCTTGGGTTCGAGAATGGTGAGCTTGAGCGTGAAGAAGATGGCCGAATCGATGATGAACGTGGTCGCGCCCACGATGGCGAATTTGATCAATTCATGGTGCTGCTCGGCGTACGGCCGGATGGGCCGCGGCAGCCTCTTGATCGTCGCATCGGCAAAGGACACAGAGAAGCAGTCTACGCAAGCGGTGGGGGTCGATGTCCCATCGCGGCGTCCGCGCTGGTCAACGGCGCCTACGCCGGTCATGACACCATAGGCGTCGTGTCGACCAGCCCCGCAACACCACCCGTTGTCGCCATGATCGGCGGCGGCCAGCTCGCCCGCATGACCCACCAGGCCGCTGTCGCGCTGGGCCAGACCCTGCGGGTCCTGGCGACCAGCGCCGACGAACCCGCCGCCCGGGTCACCCCTGACGTCGTGATCGGCGCCCACACCGACATCGACGCGCTGCGCCGGGCCGCCGCGGGCGCCACCGCGCTGACGTTCGATCACGAGCACGTTCCGGGCGACCTCCTCGAGACGCTGGTGTCCGAGGGCGTCAACGTCGCCCCGCCGCCGGAGGCGCTGCTGCACGCCCAGGACAAGCTGACGATGCGCAGGCGACTCGAGGTGATGGGCGCCCCGGTACCGCGGTACGCCGCGATCGACAGCGTCGATGACGTGGTGAGCTTCTCCGACCTGGTCGGTGGTCCGGTAGTGGTGAAGACGGTGCGCGGCGGTTACGACGGCCGCGGCGTGATCATGGCGGCCAACCGCGACGAGGCCCGCGACGTCGTGGCGCGCTATCTGTCCGACGGCGTCGCGGTGATGGCCGAAGAGCGCGTGTCGATGCGCCGCGAGCTCGCCGCGCTGGTCGCCCGGTCGCCGTTCGGACAGGGTGCGGCGTGGCCGGTGGTGGAGACGGTGCAGCGCGACGGCATCTGCGTGACCGTGGTGGCGCCCGCCCAGGATCTGCCGGACCGGCTCGGCGCGGCCGCCCAGGAGCTTGCGCTGCGCCTGGCCGCAGACCTCGGGGTGGTGGGGCTGCTGGCCGTGGAGCTCTTCGAGACCGCCGACGGTGGGCTGCTGGTCAACGAGCTGGCCATGCGACCCCACAATTCCGGGCACTGGACGATGGACGGGTCGGTGACCGGTCAGTTCGAACAGCATCTGCGGGCCGTCCTGGACTACCCGCTCGGCGACACCGCTCTGCTGGCGCCGGTGACCGTCATGGCCAACGTGCTGGGGGCGCCGCACACGCCGCAGATGTCGACCGACGAGCGACTGCACCATCTGTTCGGGCGGATCCCCGACGCCAAGGTGCACCTCTACGGGAAGTCCGAGCGGCCGGGCCGCAAGATCGGCCATGTCAACATCACCGGAGATGACGTCGTGGCCGTTCGGGAACGGGCCGAGCGGGCCGCACACTGGTTGTCCCACGCGGAGTGGACCGACGGATGGGAAGGGCACTGATGAGCACACCGGCGGATCGCAGCGAAGCGGCCGGGGGATCGATGCCGCGCGTCGGCCTCATCATGGGTAGCGACAGCGACTGGTCGGTGATGAGTGACGCCGCCGATGCGCTCGCCGAGTTCGAGGTGCCTTTCGAGGTCGGCGTCGTATCCGCCCACCGGACACCCGGCCGCATGCTCGACTACGCGCAGACCGCCGCCGACCGTGGCATCGAGGTGGTGATCGCCGGGGCCGGCGGCGCGGCGCATCTGCCCGGCATGGTGGCGTCGGCGACGCCGCTGCCGGTGATCGGGGTGCCGGTCCCGCTGGCGCGCCTCGACGGGCTCGACTCGCTGCTGTCGATCGTGCAGATGCCGGCAGGCGTCCCGGTGGCGACCGTGTCGATCGGGGGCGCCCGTAACGCAGGTCTGCTCGCCGTGCGCATCCTGGGGGCGGCCGACCGGTCGCTGCGGACGCGGATGAGTCGGTACCAGGCAGACCTCGCGCAGCTGGTGTTGGACAAGGACGCCGCGCTCCGGGACCGATTACTCGGCGGCGACTGATGGCGGGTAAAGTTACCGGCGAGTAGCTAGGAGGGCATCATGGCTGGTTGGGCCGGAGATCCATCGTTCGACGTCTTCAAACTGCCGGAGGAGCACGACGAGCTCCGCGGCGCGATCCGGGCGCTCGCCGAGAAGGAGATCGCCCCGTACGCCGCGGATGTCGACGAGCAGTCGCGCTTCCCCGAGGAAGCCCTGCAGGCGCTGAACGCGTCGGGTTTCAACGCCGTGCACATCCCCGAGGAGTTCGGCGGTCAGGGTGCGGACTCGGTGGCGGCGTGCATCGTCATCGAAGAGGTGGCCCGCGTCGACGCGTCGGCGTCGCTGATCCCGGCGGTAAACAAGCTCGGCACCATGGGTCTGATCCTGCGTGGCTCCGACGACCTCAAGAAGAAGGTGCTCCCCGACCTGGTCGACGGGAAGTTGGCTTCCTACGCTCTGTCCGAGCGGGAAGCCGGCAGCGACGCCGCCTCGATGCGCACCCGCGCCAAGGCCGACGGCGACGACTGGATCCTCAACGGCACCAAGGCCTGGATCACCAACGGCGGCAAGTCGAGCTGGTACACCGTGATGGCCGTGACCGACCCGGACAAGGGCGCCAACGGCATCTCGGCGTTCATGGTCCATATCGACGACGAGGGATTCACCATCGGGCCCAAGGAGCGCAAGCTCGGTATCAAGGGGTCGCCGACGACGGAGCTGTACTTCGAGAACTGCCGTATCCCGGGTGACCGCATGATCGGCGACCCCGGCACCGGCTTCAAGACCGCGCTCGCGACCCTCGACCACACCCGCCCGACGATCGGTGCGCAGGCCGTCGGCATCGCCCAGGGGGCGGTGGACGCCGCGTTGGCCTACACCAGGGAGCGTAAGCAGTTCGGCAAGGCGATCAGCGACTTCCAGGGTGTGCAGTTCATGCTCGCCGACATGGCGATGAAGGTCGAGGCCGCACGCCTGATGGTGTACTCGGCCGCCGCCCGCGCCGAACGCGGCGAATCGAACCTGGGCTTCATCTCCGCGGCGTCGAAGTGCTTCGCCTCCGACGTCGCGATGGAGGTGACCACCGACGCGGTCCAGCTGTTCGGCGGGGCCGGCTACACGGTCGATTTCCCGGTCGAGCGGATGATGCGCGACGCCAAGATCACCCAGATCTACGAGGGGACGAACCAGATCCAGCGCGTCGTCATGTCGCGCGCTCTGCTGCGTTGATGGACATCGCAGCGCTGCGCGCGCAAGTCGACGTCGACGCGCTGCGCCGGCGTACCGGCGGCCACGGCCCGTGGCGCCGTGTCGACGTGGTCGGCGAAACCGGCTCCACGAACAGCGATCTGGTCGACCGCGCCCGCCGCGGCGAGTCCGTCGACGGCGCCGTACTGGTCGCCGACTACCAGAACCAGGGCCGTGGCAGGCACGGCCGGAGCTGGTCCGCGCCGGCGCGATCGCAGTTGTCGGTGTCGGTCGGCGTGGACGCCTCGGCGGTGCCGGTCGACGGCTGGGGCTGGCTCCCGCTGCTGTGCGGGGTGGCCGTGACCGATGTACTGCACGATCTCACCGGTATCGACGCGAAGCTCAAGTGGCCGAACGACGTTCTGGCGGACGGCCATAAGCTCGCGGGCATCCTGGCCGAGGTCGCGACGTCGGCCGCGACGGTGATCGTCGGCATAGGCCTGAACGTGACGTTGACCCACGACGAGCTCCCGGTCCCGACCGCGACCTCGCTGCTGCTGCTGGACTCACCGGTGCTGGATCGCACCGTGCTGCTGTCGAGCCTGCTGCAGGCGCTGGCCACCCGGATCGGCGGGTGGCAGGCGGCGCACGGTGCGGATGCGGCCCTCGTCGAGGCCTACCGGCGGTGCAGCGCCACCCTGGGTCAGCGGGTCCGTGTCGATCTGCCCGGCGGCGAGGAGGTCGTCGGCCGCGCCATCGATCTGGATGAGTCCGGTCGGCTGATCGTCGACGTCGGTCACCGCTGTGTACCGCTCGCCGCCGGTGACGTCACCCATCTACGACCGGTCGATGCCTAACCGCGCGTGATCTTCTCCGTCGCGCGCCGCCGCTCCAGGGCGGTGGCATCCGGGTGGGCCACCTGCACCAGCGAGCCGCCGACGGCGAACACCGCCAGCAGATGATCCACCACATCGTCGGCGGAGGTCCACTCGGCGGTGGAGAGCACCCGGTCGCCGGGGGTCAGCCCGGCGGTGGCAGCGGCCTGTCGCGCGGCGTCGAGCACCTCGTCGACCGAGCGGCCGCTCAGCGCTGGCCCCGGGGTCCGCTCCGGGACGATCTGATCGCCGTGCACCCGAATCGAGGTGGCGTAGTCGGTCACCCCGAACGGCACGTCGGGTGCGGGTTTGCCGAAGGGGTCCAGCGACAGCACCGCGATCTCGCCGCCGTCGGCGGCGGCGTCGGCCGCATCCAGCGCGTCGGCCGTGCACAGTGCGACATCGGCTCCGCCGCCGGCGGTCTCGGCACCGATGAGCGCCTCGGCGCCGATCCACCAGATGCCGAACAGCACCGCGGCGGTCTGCCAGTGCGCCGGCAGTAGTACCGCCACCCGGCTGCCCGCGCCGGCGCCCATCTCGTCGCGTAACAGGTTGGCGGTCTTGGCCGCCCAGTTGGCGAGCGTGACCGCGGAGAGCTCGATGCGCTCGCCGGTGGCGTCGTCGTAGTAGGTGATGCGCGGGCCCACCGGGTCGCTGTCGAGCAGCGGACCGAGCAGCGCGCCGGTGACGGTCAGTTCACACACTCCGGGTCGTCGGATCCGGCCGTGATGATCTGCGGAGGCGGAGGTGCCGCCGCCTGGTCGACGACGTCCGTGCCCGCCGCGTCCGCGGTCAGCAGGGTGGGATCGGTGCCGTCCAGACCGGATCCGGGCCCGGTGTAGTCGGCGGAGAGCACGACGCGCACCGTGTCGGGGGCCACCGAGGTGTCCTCGACGATCGGCAGCCCGCCCAGATCCTTGGCGACGGCCACCGCGCCGAGGTCGTCCTTGTTCGCCGCGAGCACCTGGCTACCGGTGACCGGGCCACCCTCGTGGTTGCCCGTCGGGCCCGGGTTGAAGCCCTTGTTCACCAGCGCGGCGGACACCGCGGCCGCCAGACCGTTGACATCGCTGGCGTTGACCACCTCCACGGTCGTCATGTCCGGGGTGTAGGCCAATTCCTCGGTCTTGCCCTCGTCCTGCTCGTTGAGCAGACCGGTGACCCACTCCTGCACGGCGGTCGGGTCGACCCGGACCACGCTCTGCATACCGTCGTCGCTCCACCCGTCCTCGCGCAGCACCGGGATGGTGGCGAAGGCGATGTTGCCGGCGGCCAGCTTCTGCAGTTGGTCGACGAACTCCATGATGTCCCAGCCGTTGGACAGCACCACCGAGCGCTGCACCGCCGCCTCGAGGCGGCTGAGCGTCGCCGGGCTCGACAGCGTCTTGCTGGAGATCACCTCGTGGGCGAGCGACGCCATCACCGCCTGCTGACGGGTGACCCGGTCGAGGTCGCCGCGCGGCAGGTCATGGCGCTGGCGGACGAAGCTCAACGCCTGTGGTCCGTTCAGCTTCTGCCAGCCGGCCGGGAAGTCCGCACCCGAAAGCGGTTCGTAGACAGGCTCTTTGAGACACACATTGACGCCACCGAGGGCGTCGGTGATCAGCGCGAAACCGAGGAGGCCGATCTCGGCGTAGTGGTCGACGGTGACGCCGGTCAGCTTGGCGACGGTCTTGATGAGGGCTTCGCGGCCGTCCTCGGTGGCTTCCTTCTGCGCGACGGTGGGATCGACGCCCTGCTCTTCGACCAGTTCCTTCATCTTCTCCAGGTGCACGGACCCGTAGACGCCGTTGATCTTCATCTTGCCGATGTCCGGCGCCTCGACGTAGGAGTCGCGGGGGATCGAGATCGCCGTCGCGGACTTCCCGTTGTTGGGGATGCGGATCAGGATGATCGTGTCGGTGTTGGTGGAGACGTCGTTGCCGGCCCGCAGCGTGGCCAGTTCCTCCTCGGACAGCGGGTTGCCGTGTGCGTCGGTGCGGCTGTCCGAGCCGACGAGGAGGATGTCGATCGCACCGTCCTCCCCGCCCTCGCCGAGTGCGGGCGAGCTGATGTGGTTGATGCCGGACTCGAACGAGCGGATGCGGCTCCAGGCCACGCCGGTTCCCAGCACCACGGCGAGCGCCATCGTCACAGCAATGGCACGGAGGGCTCGAGCGGGCATCAGCCCAGGTTACTTGCGAGTCGGTCGCACGCCGGGTAGCGATCCCCGGCGTGGCAGGCCCCGTGTCAGACTCGCAGCCATGCCGCGACGAATCGTGATCACGGGGGCCGGCGGAATGGTCGGTCGTGTGCTGACTGCCCGTGCGCGCGGCGAGCAACGCGACGTCGTGGCGCTGACCTCGGCGGATTGTGACATCACCGATCCGGTGGCGGTGTCGCGGCGGATAGGCGCCGCCGATGTGGTGATCAACTGCGCGGCCTATACGGCCGTCGACGCCGCCGAGGCCGACGAACCGCGGGCGCGCGCGGTGAACGCCGACGGGCCGGGCCATCTGGCCCGAGCGTGCGCCGACGCCGGCGCCGTGCTGATCCACCTGTCGACCGACTACGTCTTCAGCGGCGATTTCGGCTCCGGTCCGCCTCGCCCGTACGACACCGACGATCCGACCGGGCCGCTGAATGTCTACGGGCGGACCAAGCTCGCCGGCGAGCGCGCGGCGCTGGCCGCCGGCGCGGAGGCCTACGTCGTGCGCACCGCCTGGGTGTACGAGGGCACCCAGGGTGGCGACTTCGTGGCCGGCATGCGGCGCACGGCGGCCCAGGGCGGTGTGGTCGAGGTCGTCGCCGATCAGATCGGTTCGCCCACCTACGCCGGCGATCTGGCAGGCGCTCTGCTCGAGATCGCCGACGGACGGGTCAGCGCACCCGTACTGCACGCCGCCAACGCCGGCCCGGCCAGCCGGTTCGACCAGGCGCGCGCGGTGTTCGAGCTCGTCGGCGCCGATCCGGACCGGGTGCGTCCGGTGCGCGGTGACCTGCACCCCCGTCCGGCCAGGCGACCGGCCTATTCGGCGCTGTCCGGGCAACGCTCCGCCGCGGCGGGGCTCACGCCGCTGCGGCCATGGCGGGAAGCCTTGGCCTCGGCCCTCGGCGCCACCGGCTGAGCGGCGGCTACCCTCTACGCCGTGAGTGACGAACTGGTCGTGGTGACGGTCACCTACTCACCGGGTGGGCACCTCGACCGATTCCTCGCCTCGCTGGCCCACGCCACCGAACGTCCGGTCACCGTCGTGATGGCCGACAACGGCTCGACCGACGGTGCGCCCGAGGAGGCGCTCGAGCGCTACCCGAACACCCGGCTGCTGCGCACCGGCGGGAATGTGGGCTACGGCACCGCGGTCAACCGCGCCATCGCCTCGATCGAGCAGGATTACGGAGACCCCGAATTCGTGATGGTCGCGAACCCGGACGTGCAGTGGGGACCCAACTCCATCGACGCCCTGCTCGAGGCGGCGGTGCGTTGGCCACGGGCGGCCGCGCTGGGCCCGCTGATCCGCGATCCGGACGGTTCGGTGTACCCGTCGGCGCGGCACCTGCCCAGCCTGGTCCGCGGCGGGATGCATGCGGTGGTGGGTCCGTTCTGGAAGTCGAATCCGTGGACCACGGCCTACCGGCAGGACCACGAGGAACCGAGCGAACGTCCGGTCGGTTGGCTGTCGGGCAGCTGCCTGCTGCTCCGCCGGGCGGCGTTCGATCAGGTCGGCGGATTCGACGAGCGCTACTTCATGTACATGGAGGACGTCGATCTCGGCGACCGCCTCGGCGCGGCGGGCTGGTTGAACGTCTACGTGCCGTCGGCGGAGATCCTGCACCACAAGGGCCACTCGACCGGACGGGACCCGGCCCGCAACCTCGCTGCGCATCACGCGAGCACCTATACCTTCCTCTCTGACCGCTATCCCCGCCGGTGGCAGGCGCCGCTGCGGGCGACGATGAAACTCGCGCTCTCGGTACGGGCGAAGGCGGTGATCTGGAAAGCTGGCCGGAACCGAGAGCGAGGGGGATGAATGTGGTGAATCCGGCGGAAGTCGATGCTGTGGTCTTGGTGGGCGGCCAGGGCACCCGGTTGCGCCCCCTCACCCTTTCCGCGCCCAAGCCGATGTTGCCGACCGCCGGGCTGGCTTTCCTGACCCATCTGCTCTCGCGCATCGCCGCGGCCGGTGTTCGGCACGTGATTCTCGGCACGTCGTACAAGGCGGACGTCTTCGAGGCCTCGTTCGGCGACGGTTCGAAGCTCGGCCTGGAGATCGAGTACGTCTTCGAACCCGAACCGATGGGCACCGGCGGAGGCATCGCCAACGTCTCCGAGAAGCTGCGGCACGACACCGTGATGGTCTTCAACGGCGACGTGCTCTCCGGCTGCGATCTGGGCGCACTGTTGGACACCCACGAGAGCAAGGACGCCGACGTCACGCTGCACCTGGTCCGGGTCGGCGATCCGCGCGCCTTCGGCTGTGTGCCGACCGATGCCGACGGCGTGGTCTCCGCATTCCTCGAGAAGACCCAGGATCCCCCGACCGATCAGATCAACGCCGGCTGTTACGTCTTCAAACGCGCGATCATCGATCGCATTCCGCGGGACCGGCCGGTGTCGGTGGAGCGGGAGGTGTTCCCCACCCTGCTGTCGGACGGATTGCGGGTGTGCGGATACGTCGATGCCACCTACTGGCGCGATATGGGCACGCCCGAGGACTTCGTCCGCGGATCGGCCGATCTGGTGCGCGGGATCGCCCCGTCGCCGGCGCTGAACGGACACCGCGGCGAATCGCTGGTCCATGACGGTGCGGGCGTGGCGCCCGGTGCGCTGCTGATCGGCGGCACGGTGGTCGGGCGCGGCGCCGAGATCGGCGCGGGCGCGCGGCTCGACGGAGCGGTGATCTTCGACGGGGCGAGGGTCGCCGCAGGCGCCGTCCTCGAGCGGTCCATCATCGGCTTCGGTGCCCGCATCGGCCCGCGGGCGCTGATCCGCGATGCGGTGATCGGCGACGGCGCCGACATCGGTGCCCGCTGTGAGCTGTTGCGCGGGGCGCGGGTGTGGCCGGGAGTGGTCATCCCCGATGGCGGGATCCGCTACTCCACCGACATCTGACGCCGCCGAGCCGCGGCGACCAGTTGGCGCAGCCCGAAATCGGCGTCCGGCGGCAGCGCGTCCAGCGGCCACCAGCGCAGGTCGATGGATTCGTCGGAGCGGACGAGCTGCGCCCCCGCCGGGGCGTGTACGACGAACTGCATGTCGAGGTGACGGGTCGGCACGCCCAGCGAACACGTGACGGGGTGGACGTGGGCCGCGGCGAGTACGGGATCCACCGACAGACCCGTGATGCCCGATTCCTCGGCCGCCTCGCGCCGCGCGGCGGAGACGATGTCGGCGTCGCCGGTCTCGCAGTGCCCGCCGAGTTGCAGCCAGCGCCCGATCCGCGGATGCAGCGTCAGCGCCGCGCTGCCGCCGGTGTGGTCGAGCACGAGGGCCGACGCGGTGATGTGGCCGGGCACGCAGCTGCGCAGGCAGCCGTCGGGCCGCGCGGCGAGGAACGACAGCATGGCGTGCCGTAGCGAATCCTGCGCCGGATCGGGTGCCGCCCAGTCGCGGAGCACCTCGACGGCCGACGCGTGCAGGCTCACCGGCGGACCAGCAGCCCGTCGCCTGCGCCGGGTTCGCGCGGCGTCACCGGGTCGAGCGGATAGCCGACCGCGACTGCGCCCAGCGGTTCCCAGTCGGCGGGCAGGTCCAGTTCGTCTCGCACCACGTCGGCGGCGAAGATCGTCGACCCGACCCAGCAGCTGCCGACGCCCCGCACCGCCAGCGCCACCAGCAGGGCCTGCACGGCCGCACCGCCCGCGACCGTGAACATGGTGTGCTCGGCCGCGGCGCGCGCGGTGTCGGGGTAGTCGTGGGCGCCGTGGGGGACCAGGAACGGGATCACGAGTTCCGGTGCTTCGTAGAGGATCCGGCCGCGGTCGACACGTCGCTCGACGGCCTCGGCCGGTCGGCCGTCGGCGCTCAGATCGGCTCGCCAGCGGTCCTTCATGCGGTCGAGCGTGCGGACGCGGGTGTTCCGGTCCTGCACCCAGACGAAGCGCACGGGCCGGGTGTGGTGCGGTGCGGGCGCGGTGAGCGCCTCGGCCACCGCGGCTTCGATCAGCTCGGCGGCGACGGGTTCGGCGGCGAACTGGCGCACCGACCGGCGGAGCAGTTGCGCCTCGCGCCTGCCCTTGGCGATGGCCTCCTCTGTGCCCAGCCAGAAGAGGTCGTCCTCGCCGGAGCGCAACAGGTCACGTGCGGTGGAACCGTTGTCGGCCAACGGAAGACCGCGAACGACGGCCACCGGTATGCCGGTGAGCTTGCCCTTCACCAGATCGGCCGCCGCAGCGATCTCGTCGGCGACGGCCACGTCGGTCACCAGCAGTTCGTTACCGTGCCGGTCGTGGGCGCCGGCGTATCCGTACAGCACCGTCAGGCCGGCTGAGCCGATCGCGGCGTCGATCTGGCCGTTGCGCCAGGCGCGGCCCATGGTGTCGGTGATGACCACGCCCACGGTGACGCCCAGCAGTTCGTTCAGTCCGGTGCGCAGCCGCGCCGCGCTACCGTCGGGATCGACCGGCAGCAGGGCGAGTTCGTCTCCCTCGACGTTGGAACCGTCGACGCCGGCCGCGGCCTGGATCAGACCGATCGCGTTCTCGGTGATGAGGGTGCGGCCCTTGCGGGCAAGCACCCGAACCGCCTCGGCGTCGATCAATCTGCGCCGCAACGCATCCCGCTCTTCAGGATCGGTGGGCGCAGTGACGATCCGGCCCTCGCACTTGGACACCACCTTGCTGGTGACCACGACGATGTCGCCGTCGCGCAGCCACGGCGCGGCGGCCGCGAGCGCCGCGGCGAGGTCGTCACCGGGGCGGAACTCCGGAAGACCGGGCACCGGCAGGAGTTCGATCGCCGCGGCCGCACCGTGTTCGGTCACCGCCACGCCCCGGCCAGTTCGAGCCCGGCCCGCACCATCTGCGCCGTGGCGGCCGGATCGGTCATCAACAACGGCACCGCGCGGACGTCGACCCCGTCCACCTTCGCGTCGTCGCCGTCGTGCACCAGCCACCCGTCGAGGATCCCGGTGCCCGAACGGGCGCCGTAGTGTCGACCGACCGCTTCGGAGGTGGTTTCGACGCCGATCACCGACAGGCATTCGTCGGCCATGCCTCGCAATGGTTTTCCGGAGACGATGGGGGAGTAGCCGATGACCCGCGCCGAGGTCGATCGCAGCGCGCCGCGGATCCCTGGCACGGCCAGGATGGCGCCGATGCTGACGACCGGGTTGGACGGGGCCAGCAACACCGCATCCGCGTCGGCGATGGCGTCGAGCACACCGGGGGCCGCCGTCGCCTTCTCTGCGCCGACGAAGGCGAAGCTGTGCGTCGGCACCTTCGCCCGGTGTCGCACCCACCACTCCTGGAAGTGGATGGCGCCCCGGTCGCCGGTTTCGGGATCGGTGATGACGACGTGGGTCTCACTGCGGTCGTCGGTGACGGGCAGCAGGCGCGCTCCCGGCGACCATCGGGCGCACAGGGCCTCGGTGACCTGGGAGAGCGGATAGCCCGCCCGCAGCATCTGACTGCGCACCAGATGGGTGGCCAGATCGCGGTCGCCCAGACCGAACCAGTCGGGCTGCACACCATAGGCGGCGAGTTCCTCCTTGGCGTGCCAGGTTTCGTCGCGATGACCCCAGCCCCGCTCGGGGTCGATGCCGCCGCCGAGGGTGTACATGCAGGTGTCCAGGTCCGGGCAGATCCGGACGCCGAACATCCAGGTGTCGTCGCCGACGTTGACCACCGCGGTCAGCTCGTGCTCCGCCGCCTCCGCCGCGTCCGTCCGCGCGAACTGGCCGAGTCCGAGCAGGTGCTGGACGCCGAGCAGGAAGCGGGCCCCACCCACGCCGCCGACCAATACCGTGACCTTCACAGCGGTCGACACTAGGCGGTCGCGGATCCCGCGGCAGCACCCGTCCTCGGTCGCCCTGGTCACGGGGCGGACACGCCGAGGTTTCCGACGCGCCGCATCTTTGTCACGAGGTGGTATGAATTCCTGTTCAAGCGCTTGACCCGGGCAGCTAACGCGTGTGTAATCACACCAGTGTCATTCCCGGTACGCCTCCCGAAGCTGGTGTCGCAGACCGAGATTCGATCACTTGTTCGAATGAATCGGCCACATAAAACAGGTGTGGGGCCACCAGTGGAACTACGACACGAATCAAGGAGGGCGGGGAAATGTCTTTTGAGTCAAGCGATTTCGATCGAGTGGTCCGGTTCGATGACCGGATGCTCGGCTCGTACGGCAGCATGCCGTACACGGGCGGCCAGTCGGCACCGGTCGGTGCGATGGGGCGACCGCAACTGAGCGTCGTCCCGGACCGGGTGGAGTTCGATCCGGCAATCACCGCCGACGATGCTGACGCGGATCTGTGGCAGGAGCGCGCGTTGTGCGCCCAGACCGATCCCGAGGCCTTCTTCCCGGAGAAGGGTGGATCCACCCGCGAGGCCAAGCGGATCTGCATGGGTTGCGAGGTGCGCGACGAATGCCTCGACTACGCGCTGGCCCATGACGAGCGGTTCGGCATCTGGGGCGGACTCTCCGAGCGCGAGCGCCGCCGCCTCAAGCGCGGCATCATCTGACGGAACCCAGCAGTTCTGTCCGGACCCAACAGGTAGTACCCGCGGTCGCCTGCGCAGCCGCTCACTCGTCGTCGATCGTCGGGTCGATGACGGAGGGCTCGACGCCCAGATATGTGGCGACCTGAGCCACCAGCACCTCATGCAACAGTTCCGCGAGTTCGTCGGAGTCCTTGGCCCGGCGCTCGATCGGTTTCCTGAACAACACGATTCTCGCCCGCGTGGCGTTTCCGCGGACATCCACACCTGCCGGGATCAACCGGGCCAGCGCGATCGGCCCGTCGGCGACGACCTCAGGTGGCCACTGCACGCTGTCCGGATCCTTCGGTGCCATCCGCGGGATCTCGTCGACGGCGACATCCAGTGTGGAGACCCGGTCCTGCCAACGCCGCTCGATCGGTTCATACGCCTCGAGCACCGCCATGTCGAAGCGCTCGGCGCGACTGCGCCATCCCGGCACCGTCGGCGGGAGCAGCGGACCGCGCATCCCGCGACCGCGTCGCGAATTCCAGCGGCTGCGCTCGGACACGGACCAGATCGTAACGGTTGGCTATCGGCCGCCCCGCCGCTGCGCGTGTCCGGCGCCGCGGGGAGTTTGTCCCGCGATAGCCTTCCGTTCGTGAATGTTCCCCGTCGCTGCTGCCGGCCCGGGTGCCCCCACTATGCGGTGGCGACGCTGACGTTCGTCTACTCCGATTCCACCGCAGTCGTCGGCCCGCTGGCCATCGTCTCCGAGCCGCACTCCTGGGACCTCTGTGTCGGACACGCCAGCCGCATCACCGCGCCCAGGGGCTGGGAACTGGTGCGCCACGCCGGTCCACTGCCGACACACCCCGACGACGACGACCTGGTCGCGCTGGCCGACGCCGTGCGCGAAGGCCGTCAGCCCTCCGCCCAGGCGGGTGGTGTGGTGGCCGGATTCTCCGAACCCACCGGCGGCGGTGCCGGTGGCGGTGCGCTCGTCACAGCGCAGGCGCAGGCTCGGCGGCCGGAGACCAGCGGCCGGCGCCGCGGCCACCTGCGGGTCCTGCCCGATCCGGGTGAGTGACGCCCGCACTCCGGTCCGGCGGCCATCGAACAGCCCCGGGCGTCCCTGACGCTGCGACTAGGCTGACGACAACGTTTCTCCTCGACTTAGGAGTGATATGTCCCGGCCGGCAGCGACGGTTGATCGCGTCATCAAGGCGTACGACGTCCGTGGTCTCGTCGGAGAGGAACTCGACGAGCAGTTCGTAGCGGAGGTCGGCGGGGCCTTCGCGCGCCTCGTCGGCGACAACGCGGGTCAGGTGGTGATCGGCCACGACATGCGGGCGAGTTCGCCGGCGCTCTCGGAGGCTTTCGCCGAAGGCGTCCTGACCCAGGGGCTCGACGTCGTACGTATCGGGCTGGCCTCCACCGACCAGCTGTACTTCGCGTCCGGCCTGCTGGACTGTCCCGGTGCGATGTTCACCGCCAGCCACAATCCCGCGGCGTACAACGGCATCAAGCTGTGCCGGGCCGGCGCGAAGCCGGTGGGCCGCGAAACCGGTCTGGCGCAGATCGCTGCGGAGGTGACCGCGGGGGTGCCCGCGCACGACGGCCCGCGCGGCACGGTGTCCGACCGTGACGTGCTGGCCGACTACGGCGACTTCCTGCGCTCTCTGGTCAACATGGCCGAACTGCGTCCGCTGAAGGTCGCCGTGGACGCCGGCAACGGGATGGCCGGACACACCGCGCCGGCGGTGCTGGAGCCCATCGACGCCGTGCGCCTGTCGCCATTGTTCTTCGAACTCGACGGCACGTTCCCCAACCACGAGGCCAACCCGCTCGACCCCGCCAACCTGGTCGACCTGCAGGCCTATGTCCTGGAAACCGGCGCCGACATCGGGTTGGCCTTCGACGGCGACGCCGATCGCTGTTTCGTCGTCGACGAACGGGGAAGGCCGGTGTCGCCGTCCGCGGTGACCGCTCTGGTCGCCGCGCGCGAACTGGGTCGGGAGATCGGAGCGACGGTGATCCACAACCTGATCACCTCGCGCGCGGTTCCCGAACTCGTCGCCGAACGCGGGGGCACCCCGGTGCGGTCCCGGGTGGGCCACTCCTACATCAAGGGACTGATGGCCGAGACCGGGGCCATCTTCGGTGGCGAGCACTCCGCGCACTACTACTTCCGTGACTTCTGGGGCGCGGACTCCGGCATGCTCGCCGCCCTGCACGTCCTGGCCGCGCTGGGCGAGCAGGACCGCCCGCTCTCGGAGCTGATGGCCGACTACCACCGGTATGAGGCCTCGGGTGAGATCAACTACACCGTCAGCGACGCCGCCGATTGCGTGGAGGGCGTCTTGAAGTCGTTCGGCACCAGCATCCATTCGATCGACCATCTCGACGGGGTGACCGTCGATCTGGGGGACGGCCGCTGGTTCAACCTGCGCACCTCGAACACCGAACCGCTGCTGCGACTCAACGTCGAAGCGCGAACGACCGACGAGGTCGCCGAGGTCGTCGGGCGGGTCGCCGACGTGATCACCGCCCGCGACGGGACGTCCACGTGATGGCCAGCCCGCCGTCGTCCGCCGTGATCGATCTCGACGACGCCGACGCACTCCTCGCCGCCGACCGCGACGGGCTGCTGCGGGCGGCAGCGATGGCCGGCGCGCAGGTCCGGGCCACCGCCGCTGCGCTCGATGAGGGACTGCTCGAGTCGCTGCGCTCACCCCAGCCGCCGCGCACGGTGATCTGGGTGGCGGGGCGGGGCACCGCGCAGACGGCTGGTGCGGTGCTGGCGGCTGCGTTCGGCGCGTCGATCGCCGCACCCATCGTGGTCGTCGCCGAGGCGCCGCCGTGGGTCGGCGCCCTCGACGTGATGATCGTCGCCGGTGACGATCCCGGCGAGCCGCTGCTGGTGACCGCCGCCGCCACCGCGGTGCGCCGAGGCGCCCGCGTCATCATCGCGGCACCGTACGAGGGTCCGCTGCGCGATGCGACAGCGGGCCGGGCGGTGGCACTGGCCCCGCGGGTCTGGGTGCCCGACGACTTCGGACTGGTGCGCTACCTGGCGGCCGGCCTGGCCGTCCTCCAGGTGGTGGACCCCGGCCTGCGGGTCGATCTCGGTGAACTCGCCGACGAATTGGACGCCGAGGCGTTGCGCAACAGTCCCGGCCGCGACCTGTTCACCAACCCCGCCAAGGCGCTCGCCGAACGGATCACCGGACGCGACGTGGTGCTGGCGGGCGACGAGGCGGCCACGCTGGCGCTGGCTCGCCACGGCGCGGCGGTCCTGCTGCGGGTCGCACAGGAGACGGTCGCCGCAGTCGGTCTGCCCGACGTGTTGGTCGCGCTGCGCGCCGGCTTCGGACGGTCCGGCTCGACTGGTTCTGACGCGGGCTACGCCCCGTCGATCTTCCACGACGAGGAACTCGACGGCCCGTTGCCGCGGCGGGTGCGCACCCTGGTCCTGACCACCGGTCGTGACCGCGCCGACGTCGCGGCGCGGGTGAGCGGATACGACGACCTCGAGGTGGTCGATCCCGACGACGTGCCGGAGGCGGTCAACGCAGGACCGCCCGCACCGGGCGCCGGACGGCTGGAACAACAACTGGCCAAGTTGGCCGTGCGGTTGGAGATGACCGCGGTCTACCTGCGACTGGTTCGAGGTTAAGCGAGTGCATCTGCTACGGGGAGCGGTGCGGACCTATGCATGGGGTTCGCGGACCGCGATCGCGGAGTTCACCGGAAGGCCAAGTCCCACAGCGCATCCCGAGGCGGAGCTGTGGTTCGGTGCACATCCGGGCGATCCGGCGTATCTGCAGGACGGGGACCGCGAGGTCTCGTTGCTCGACGCCGTCCGTGCCGACCCCGACGGCCAGCTCGGCGCGGCGACGATCAACCGTTTCGGGGATACGCTGCCGTTCCTGGTGAAAGTGCTGGCCGCCGACGAGCCGCTGTCGCTGCAGGCCCACCCGAGTGCTCAGCAGGCCGCCGAGGGTTACGCCCGTGAGGAGCAATTGGGCATCCCGGTCTCGGCGCCGATGCGCAACTACCGCGACCGCAGCCACAAGCCCGAGCTGCTGGTCGCGCTCGACCGGTTCGAGGCGCTCGCGGGGTTCCGGCCCGTCGCCGCCACCGTCGAGCTGCTGCGTGCGCTGGACGTGCCGCAACTCGATCCGTCGATCAACCTGCTGTCCGGTCAATCCGAACCCGACGGGCTGCGAGCGTTGTTCACGACGTGGATCACCGCGCCGCAACCGCACCTCGACGAGTTGGTGCCCGCGGTCCTCGACGGGGCGATCAACTATGTCCGTGAGGGCCATGCCACCTTCGCTGCGGAGGCCAGGACCGTACTCGAACTCGGCGAGCGCTATCCCGGCGACGCCGGTGTGCTGGCGGCGCTGCTGCTCAACCGCATCACCCTGCGCCCTGGCGAAGCGATCTACCTGCCGGCCGGAAACCTGCACGCATACCTGCACGGCGTGGGCGTCGAGGTGATGGCGAACTCCGACAACGTGTTACGCGGCGGATTGACCCCCAAACACGTCGACGTCCCCGAGTTGTTGCGGGTACTCGACTTCACCCCGACACCGGATCTGGTGCTGCGGCCCGAATCCGGTCCCGGGGCAATGGAGTCGATCTACCGCACACCCCCACCCGAATTCGCGGTGTCGGTTCTCGAACTCGGCGGTGGCCACCTCGGCCACGAGGTCGACGTGCCGGCGCACCACGACGGACCCCAGGTGCTGCTGTGCACCGACGGCTCGGCCACGGTGCACGCCAAGGCGAGCACGCTGACGATGGAGCGGGGATCGGCGGCGTGGGTCGCGGCCGACGACGGGCCCATCCGGTTGCTGGCCGACGTGCCGGCCACACTGTTCCGGGTCACCGTCGGGTCGTGACGAGGCCTCCCGTGCGTGCGCGGCGTGCGGAGCGCTTATCGGCCAGCCACAGGCTCATGTTGTGCCGCACGGTACGACCCACCAGGCGCGCCGACGGCACCATGTAGAGGCTGTCGAGGAGGCTGAACCGGCGCAGGAACCATTCGGCGAGAACGGGATCGGTCTCGGCCGCACCCAGGAACTGGTCGAACAGCCCGCCCACCGGCGGGTACCACCACGGGACGGGGTCGGGTGAGGTCGCGCGGTGCAGTGTGAGATCGCCGATCGCGTTCATCTGCCACACCGGGAAGGTCGTCTTGGCCGTCGCCCTGTTCAGCTCGCGCGCAAGTTCCTCGTCGGGGCGCTGCAGAGCGCGACGCAGATGGCCGGCCTGCAGTGAGGTCATCGTCATGCCCTGGCCGAAGGTGGGGTTGAAGCTGACGACCGCGTCGCCGAACGGCACGATGCCCAGCGGGAACCGCTCGAGCTTGTCGTAGCGGCGCCACCGGCTCGTCGGGTACTTGTGAAAAGCCATCTCGCCCAACGGCGTTCCCGCTCGTAGCGCCGCCGCGACGTGTGCGGGCAGGATCCGGTCGGCGAGATCGCAGATCTCGGCGAAATTCTGCGGCGGCGCCACCCGGCCCACCCCGAACGTGGTGACGTTCCAGTTGCCGTCCTCGTAGAACAGCATGCCCAGTCCGAGCGGCTCCTCGGCGGATGCTCCGGCCACCACGACCTTTTCGGCCAGCGCGCTCTCCGGGATGTGCACCCGGTGGGTGGCGTAGGCGATGCCGACGTCGACGGTGTCCTCCCGTGGGCGCTCGAAGCCCCACTGCTCGAGCCACACCGGCAGTCTGGTGCCGCGTCCGGTGGCGTCGACCACCAGGTCGGCGGCCACCTTCTCGGTGGTGTCGCCTGCGTTGAGCACCACGCCGGTGACCCGTCCCCGCGCCGTGTCGTACACCGGTTCGTCGACCGAGCGGTGCACGATCGCGACGTTCGGGATCTGCGCGGTCCGTCGCCGGATCTGCCATTCGAGCTGCGGCCGGCTGGGTACGTAGGCGGTGAACTCGTCGCGCAGCGTGTGCGCGGTGCCCAGTACGTGCCCGGCGGCGCCGAAGTGGATGCAGTCCGGCCGGTTCTCCAGGATGGGTACGCCGGACTCCACCATGTCGGCCAGCAGTCCGGGATAGAGGCTCTCGAATTCCTGGGCGCCGCGGGCCATCAGCAGGTGGACGTGCCGGCCCTGGGGTACCGCGGCGCGGTTGACCGGTCCGTCCGGTAGTTCGTCGCGCTCGTAGACCGTCACGCTGCCGTACTCGTCGGCCAGCACGCGTGCCGCGCACATTCCCGCGATGCTGCCGCCGATCACGACGGCGTGTTTAGTACTCCGCCCCATCGGTGCACAGTACTCGGTACATTGCCCAGACTCGATGGACGCGAACATGCTCGAGGGATCGGAAAGGATCTGTCATGGCCGGTAGGTGGCGTACGAAATCCGTCGAGCAGTCGATCTCCGACACCGACGAACCCGGGACCCGGCTCCGCAAGGACCTGAGCTGGTGGGATCTGACCGTCTTCGGCGTCTCGGTGGTGATCGGCGCGGGCATCTTCACGATCACCGCGTCCACGGCGGGCAACCTGACCGGCCCGGCGATCTCGATCTCGTTCATCCTGGCGGCGATCGCGTGTGGCCTCGCCGCGCTGTGTTACGCGGAGTTCGCGTCCACGGTGCCGGTCGCCGGCAGCGCGTACACCTTCTCCTACGCGACCTTCGGAGAGTTCGTCGCCTGGATCATCGGGTGGGATCTGATCCTCGAGTTCGCCGTCGCAGCGGCTGTGGTGGCCAAGGGCTGGTCGAGCTATCTCGGCACCGTCTTCAACTTCGGTGGCGGCGTGACGCAGATCGGCGGGTTCACCGTCGACTGGGGCGCGCTGGTGATCGTGGCCATCGTGACGGCACTGCTGGCGCGGGGCACCAAGCTCTCGGCGAAGGTCAGCCTCGTCATCACCGTCATCAAGGTGGCAGTGGTGCTGCTCGTCGTGATCGTGGGTGCGTTCTTCATCAAGGCCGCCAACTACACGCCGTTCATCCCGCCCGCGGAGTCCGGTGAGGGGGGATCGGGTTCGGAGCAGTCGCTGTTCTCTTTGATCACCGGCGCCGAGGGCAGCGCGTACGGCTGGTACGGGTTGCTGGCCGGCGCCTCGATCGTGTTCTTCGCGTTCATCGGCTTCGACATCGTCGCCACCACGGCCGAGGAGACCAAGAACCCGCAGCGCGATGTATCGCGCGGCATCCTGGCCTCGCTCGGGATCGTCACCGTCCTCTACGTGGCCGTGGCCGTGGTGCTGTCCGGGATGGTGTCCTACACCCAGCTCCGGGATGCGGGCGAGGGCGCGAACCTGGCGACGGCGTTCGAGGCGAACGGCATCGACTGGGCGGCGACGGTGATCTCCATCGGTGCGCTCGCCGGGCTGACCACCGTGGTGATCGTGCTGATGCTGGGCCAGACCCGGGTGTTGTTCGCGATGGCCCGCGACGGGCTGATGCCGCGTCAGCTGGCGCAGACCGGTGAGCACGGCACGCCGGTGCGGATCACCCTGATCGTAGGAGCGGTCGTGGCCGTCACCGCGACGATCTTCCCGATCGGCAAGCTCGAGGAGATGGTCAACATCGGCACGTTGTTCGCGTTCGTCCTCGTGTCGGCCGGTGTCATCGTGCTCCGCCGCACCCGCCCGGACCTCAAACGCGGCTTCAAAGCCCCGCTGGTGCCGCTGCTGCCGATCGCGGCGATCATCGCCTGCGTCTGGCTGATGCTGAACCTCACCGGCCTGACCTGGATCCGCTTCTTGATCTGGATGGCCATCGGCGTGGTCCTGTACTTCCTCTACGGCCGGCGGCATTCGGTGCTCGGCCAGCGGGAGCGCGCCGAGCTCAGCGGGTGAGGGAGAGCGGTTTACAAAACACCGCTCTATGTCTAGACAGCCGACAAAGTGCGTCATATAGTCAAGTCATGACGACGACAACTGATGCGCTGCAGTGGCGGGATCGCAAACGGCACCTGTGGCTGATGGGCCTGATCGTTCCCACGGCACTGTTCGTGATGCTGCCCGTGATCTGGGCGCTGAACGGGGCCGGCTGGCACGGTGCCGCGCAGGCGCCGTTCTGGATCGGACCGATCCTGCTGTACCTGGTGCTGCCTGCTCTGGACCTGCGGTTCGGCGCGGACGGGCAGAACCCGCCCGAGGAGGCGATGGAGCGGCTCGAGAACGACCGGTACTACCGAATCTGCACCTACCTGTTCATCCCGTTCCAGTACGCGAGCGTGGTGTTCGGTGCGTACCTGTTCACCGCGTCGGATCTGAGCTGGCTCGGTTTCGACGGCGCGCTGGGCTGGCCGGCCAAGATCGGGCTCGCGCTGTCGGTGGGGATGCTCGGCGGGGTGGGCATCAACACCGCACACGAACTCGGTCACAAGAAGGGCTCCCTGGAGCGGTGGCTGAGCAAGATCACCCTCGCGCAGACCTGGTACGGCCACTTCTACGTCGAACACAACCGCGGCCACCACGTACGGGTGGCAACGCCGGAGGATCCGGCGTCGGCGCGCTTCGGGGAGACGTTCTGGGAGTTCCTGCCGCGCAGCATCTGGGGAAGCCTGCGCTCGTCGTGGGAGCTGGAGGCCAAGCGCTTGCACCGCCAGGAGCGGAGCGTGTGGCATCCGACCAACGACGTCCTGAACGCCTGGGTGATGTCGGTGCTCCTGTGGGGTGTGCTGACCGCGGCGTTCGGCTGGGCGGTGCTGCCGTTCCTGCTCGTCCAGGCGGTCTTCGGGTTCACCCTGCTCGAGACGGTCAACTATCTGGAGCACTACGGCCTGCTGCGGCAGAAGATGTCGAGTGGCCGCTACGAGCGCTGCACCCCGGAGCACAGCTGGAACTCCGATCATCTGGTGACCAATCTGTTCCTCTATCACCTGCAGCGCCACAGCGACCATCATGCGAACCCGACGCGGCGCTACCAGACGCTGCGCAGCATGGATGGTGCGCCCAATCTGCCCAGCGGTTACGCGACGATGATCGCGCTGACCTACCTGCCCCCGCTGTGGCGGCGGGTGATGGACCAGCGCGTGCTCGACCACTACGACGGCGACATCACCCGGGTCAACATCCATCCGCGCGTGCGCGACAAGGTGCTGGCGCGCTACGCCGCCGGCGCCCAGCAAGCCGCCTAGAAAAGGCCAGAGTCAACGCCAGTGGAGAGGAAAGTGTGATGGACGATTACAAGCTGTTCGTCTGCGTGCAGTGCGGATTCGAATACGACGAAGCCAAGGGCTGGCCCGAGGACGGCATCGCCCCCGGCACCCGGTGGGCCGACATCCCGGAGGACTGGAGCTGCCCGGACTGCGGCGCGGCCAAGACGGACTTCGAGATGGTCGAGGTCGCCCGCCCGTGACGGCGGGTCTGGCGACCGCGGCGACGGAAGGTTATATCGTCGCGCGTGTGAACAGCCCGCGCGAACGACGGATCGCGCAGCGCATTCCGTACGCCGAGGCGTCGAGGGTGCTGCTGCACGACTCGATTCTCGACGGCATGCGGGAACTACTGAGCACCCGCGACTGGGCCGCCATCACACTGTCGGACGTCGCCAAGGCGGCGGGGGTCAGCCGCCAGACCATCTACAACGAATTCGGGTCCCGGCACGGCCTCGCGCAGGGGTATGCGCTGCGCCTGGCCGACCGGCTGGTCGATGCGGTCGACGAGGCCATCGACGCGAACATCGGCGAGGTGTATGCCGCCTTCCTCGAGGGGTTCCGGGCGTTCTTCAGCGAGTCGGCCGCCGATCCGCTGGTGCTGTCGCTGCTCTCGGGCGACACCAAGCCGGATCTGCTGCAGATCATCACCACCGGCAGCGGCCCGATCATCACCCGGTGTTCGGCGCGGCTGACGTCGACGTTCCAGAACAGCTGGGTCAAGTGCAGTGACGAGGACGCCGGCATCCTGGCGCGGGCCATCGTGCGCCTGGCGATGAGCTATGTGTCGATGCCCCCGGAGGCCGATCACGACGTGGCCGGTGACCTGGCCAGATTGATGACGCCGTTCGCCGAACGCTACGGTGTCATAGATACCCCTTAGCCGGCAGAGCGCCCCGCTGTTCGAACCGCACGAGCGCCTGTCCCGCGAGCCCGCAGGCCGAGGGTGTCCGCGGCGCATTGTGCGCTCATATGCAACAGACGATGGATAAAGGGGCTCTACACACATGACTACGACTGAACAGCGGCTGTCGGCCGACGTTCTCAACGGCATCGACTTCAAGGTCGCCGACCTGTCGCTGGCCGAGTACGGCCGCAAGGAGATCCGCCTCGCCGAGCACGAGATGCCGGGCCTGATGGCGCTGCGCCACGAGTATGCCGAGGTGCAACCGCTCAAGGGCGCGCGGATTTCCGGGTCCCTGCACATGACCGTGCAGACTGCGGTGCTGATCGAGACACTGGTGAGCCTGGGCGCCGAGGTGCGCTGGGCGAGCTGCAACATCTTCTCCACCCAGGACCACGCGGCTGCGGCCGTCGTCGTCGGTCCGCACGGCACGCCGGAGGAGCCCAAGGGCGTTCCGGTGTTCGCCTGGAAGGGCGAGACCCTCGAGGAGTACTGGTGGGCGGCCGAGCAGATGCTGACCTGGCCCGGTGAGCCGGCGAACATGATCCTCGACGACGGCGGCGACGCCACCATGCTGGTGCTGCGCGGCGCCGAGTTCGAGAAGGCCGGCGTCGTGCCGCCCACCGAGGACGACGACCCGGCCGAGTGGAAGGTCTTCCTGGCGCTGGTACGGGCTCGCTTCGAGACCGAGAAGGACAAGTGGACCAAGATCGCCGCCTCGGTCAAGGGCGTCACCGAGGAGACCACGACGGGCGTGCTGCGGCTGACCCAGTTCGCGGCCGCCGGCACGCTGGCGTTCCCGGCCATCAACGTCAACGACTCGGTGACCAAGAGCAAGTTCGACAACAAGTACGGCACCCGGCACTCGCTGATCGACGGCATCAACCGCGGCACCGATGTCTTGATCGGCGGCAAGAAGGTGCTGATCTGCGGTTACGGCGACGTGGGCAAGGGTTGTGCCGAGTCACTGGCCGGCCAGGGTGCCCGCGTGCAGGTGACCGAGATCGATCCGATCAACGCGCTGCAGGCGCTGATGGACGGCTTCGACGTGGTGACGGTCGAGCAGGCCATCTCCCATGCCGACATCGTCATCACCTCGACCGGCAACAAGGACATCATCACCCTCGATCACATGAAGGCGATGAAGGACAAGGCCATCCTCGGCAACATCGGCCACTTCGACAACGAGATCGACATGGCCGCCCTGGAGCGGTCGGGCGCCACGCGGATCAACATCAAGCCGCAGGTCGACGAGTGGACGTTCCAGGACGGAACCTCGATCATCGTGCTGTCCGAGGGGCGCCTGCTCAATCTCGGCAACGCCACCGGCCACCCGTCGTTCGTGATGAGCAACAGCTTCTCCAACCAGGTCATCGCCCAGATCGAGCTGTGGACCAAGAACGACGAGTACGACAACGAGGTCTACCGGCTGGCCAAGCACCTCGACGAGAAGGTCGCCAAGATCCACGTCGAGGCGCTCGGCGGCACGCTGACCCGCCTCACCAAGGAGCAGGCGGAGTACATCAACGTCGACGTCGAGGGCCCGTACAAGCCGGAGCACTACCGGTACTGATCCCGATCCATCCGAAGGCCCTGGCACCGCATGTGTGCCAGGGCCTTTCGGCTGTCATCGGGGGCCTCGGTCGCTGGGGGACGTGCCGCCGACCTACCCTTGAGGGCGGTGATACTTCCCAATCAATCCCTATCCTCATCATAAAAGGGATGGATAGGGTAGTTTGAGTACTTATGAGTATTGCCGTGTACTCGCCTGAACAGGTCGCCGACATCCTCGGACTGCACGTGCGCACGGTGCGCGGCTACGTCCGCGACGGCCGTCTGCCGGCCGTGCGGGTGGGCAAGCAGTACCGGATCACCGAACGGGACCTGCGCGCGTTCACCGGAGTGGCATCCGACGCGCCGGCCGCCGTCGCCCCGCACGCCCACGTCTCGACGGTCGTGCACATCCACGATGTCGACCGCCGCACGATGGACCGCATCACCACACATCTCACCGCAGCGGCGATCGGCGACTCCGAGCGGCGACAACCGCTCGACGTCCACTCCACCTACGACCCGTCCGCCTGCAGGCTGACGGTCTTCGTCGTCGGCGACCCGGAGACCACGGCGGCCGTGATCGGCTTGATCGGCACCCTGACTCGTCAGGACGAGACGTGAGCACCGGGATCTACCGCTCCGCATCTGGCCGGCATGCCGTCGAGCGCGCGTACCGGGAGCATCTCGAGCGCTGGACAGTGCCCCTTCGGCACCGCACCGTCGCAACCCGCGAAGGCGATACGTTCGTCCTGGACTGCGGACCCACCGACGCACCGCCGGTCGTCCTGTTGCACGGCGCGGGGAGCAACAACGCCATCTGGCAGTCCGACGCGCCGCACTGGTCGTCAACCCACCGGCTGTACATGGTCGACGTCATCGGCGAACCCGGGCTCAGCGCGCCGTCTCGGCCCGCCCTCGATTCCGAGGCCTACGCGCACTGGCTCGATGACGTCTTCGACGGGCTGAGCGTCGAGACGGCTGCTCTGGTGGGGGTGTCGCTGGGTGGCTGGCTGGCAACCGACTACGCGATCCGCCGGCCCGGCCGCGTCGACCGACTGGCCCTGCGCGCTCCCGGTGGTATCGGCAGTCAACGCTACGGAGCGGTACTCGCCGCACTGGCCCTTGCGCCGTTCGGTGACCGCGGCAGACGCCTCGCCCTGCGGTTCGCGCTCGGACCCGGCAGTGTTCCGGATCCCGTCATCGACTACATGCTGCTGATCCATCGCAACTATCGGCCCCGTCGCGACATCCTGCCCGTCTTTCCCGATGAACACCTGAAGTCCATCGCCGCACCACTTCTGGTTGTGCTGGGTGCGCGGGACCGGATGCTCGACTCGTCCGGTACCGCGGCGCGCGTGGCGCGCCTGCAGCCCTCGGCGACGATCAGCCTGCTCGCCGACCGGGGTCACGGCGTGTTCGACGACGGGGAGGGCGTGCACGCCTTCCTGAACCGAAGGGCGGGATCGTGAACGCCGCGAGGAACTCCCGGGAATTCCGTGAGCACGTCCGTCGTGACCTGCGTGCCGCGCTCAAGTCACGTCAGGCGGACCGGGTGTCGGCGTTGCGCACGTTGATCGCTGCAGTGGACAACGCGGAAGCCGTCCCGGCAGACGCGAATTCCCCGCGATCGACTCCCGGCGTCATCGCGTCCTCCTCGCCTGGAGTCGGAAGCGCCGAGGTGCCGCGGCGGGAGCTGGACTGGGGAGACGTCCAGGCAATCCTGCGGGACCTCCTTGTCGAGTACCGGACACAGGCCGAGCAGTACCGCTCGAACCACCGGCATGAGGCGGCCGACCGACTCGGACGCCAGGCCGACGTCCTGCAGGTCTACCTCTGCCGGTGACGAGGGTCTGACGTTGTGATGCGCGCCGTTTCGCCGTCGTGGCCCTGGGTACTGAAGCCTCATCCACCAGAGAGGCGAACGATGAGCGAGTTCCGTGCGGGCGACGATCAAAACCACGACTCGGTGATGGCGTGGGTGGCCAGGGTCAACTTGATCTCGCACGCCAGCGTTCGCGCCGCCGTCTCCCGATTGCAGGACGAACACGGGATCTCCAACGCGGACAACGCTTTCGACGCCCTCTACCGGGTGTCGCGCCGGTACGGCGTCAAGCTGCGGCAGCTGTCGGCCGCGGTGCTCGACGGTCGGACCGCCCCTGTCGGCACGGCACCTGCCGCGCCCACACTCTCGTTCTCCCTACGCGGACGCGGCCACCGGCCGCGGCCTGCCGACGTGCTCGCCGACCTTCTCACCACCGCGGTCGAACTCACCGGCGCGCGCGGCGGGGCCGTGCAGGTGACGGACGCACTGCACGGCGGCCTCTGCATCGAAACCCACACCGGTCTCGGCGACGAATACCGCCATCACTTCAGCTACGTCGACGACGGCAGCTCGGCGGCCGGCCGCGCGGCCGCGCGGTGCGAGATCGTACGGATCGACGACGTGTCCGTCTCACCGCTGCACAGCTTCGCCGACCAGACCGTGCTGGCGGCGGAGGGCGTTCGAGCCGAGCTGGCGGTGCCGATGTGCGACGAGGACGGGACCAACCGCGGGGCGGTGGCGGTCGTCTTCGACGATCGCCACCCGCACGTCGACCCGTTCGCCGTGGAAATGCTGCACGGTCACGCCGACTCGTGCGCGCAGTGGCTGCGGTGGTACGAGGCGACGGTGCTGCCGGTCCTCGTCGCCGCGGTTCACGAGTCGATCGCGGCCCATGCCGACGAGGTACGCGCCGACGCTGTGTCCGCGTAGTTCGCTCGAGTTGGTGAGCCTTACCTACTCCGATGGTAGGTTCGGGCCACCAGCCCGGTTGCAACGGCGCGATCCGGGCGAACTCGGGAGGTAGCCCATCCGATGTGGCCTTCGATGGTACGGGTCGTCGGCGTCATCGCCTCGGCCGCAACGGTTCTGACGTTGACCTCCTGTTCGGGCGGTGGCGGTGACGATGAGCCGAAGCTGGTCCTGTATTCGGGCCGCAGCGAGGAACTGATCGCTCCTCTGATCGAGAAGTTCAGCAGCGACACCGGTATCGAGGTCGAGGCCCGCTACGCCAACTCCGGCGAACTCGCCGCGCAACTCCTCACCGAGGGCGAGCGGTCGCCGGCGGATGTGTTCCTGTCCCAGGACGCCGGTGCGCTGGGGGCGGTCTCGAAGGCCGGTCTGTTCGCGCCCATCGCCGCCGAGACGCTGGCGGCGGTACCGGCGAACTACTCCGCCGCGGACGGTACCTGGTTGGGTGTGTCCGGGCGGGCCCGGGTGATCGTGTTCAATCCGAACCTGGCGCCCAATGCGCCCGACACCATCGACGGCCTTCTCGCGCCCGAGTGGAAGGGCAAGATCGGGTTCGCGCCGAGCAACGCGTCCTGGCAGGCGTTCGTGACCGGTTTGCGCGTCACCCGCGGGGACGACGGCGCCGAACAGTGGCTGCGCGCGTTCAAGGCTCAGGAGCCGCGTGCGTTCGAGAACAACGTGGCCATCCGCGATGCGGTGGACGCCGGACAGATCCCGCTCGGCCTGGCCAATCACTACTACCTCTACGAGTTGATCGACTCGAAAGGCGCTGAGGCCGTCACCGCCGAGAACCGCTTCATGGCGCCGGGAGACCCCGGCGGACTCGTCAACGTCGCGGGCGTGGGGGTCCTGAAGACCGCGCCCAATCCGGCCGGCGCGCAGGAGTTCGCGGCGTATCTGATCGGCACGACCGCCCAGGAGTACTTCGCCAACGAGACCGATGAATACCCGCTCGTCGCCGGAGTCGCTTCGAAGAACGGCATGCCGCCGCTGAGCTCCCTGCAGCCACCGGCGGTGAACCTGTCCGAACTCGACGACCTGGAGGCCACGCAGGAGTTGCTCGTTTCGACCGGCCTCCTCACCAAGTAGGTCGTGCGCACGGCATCCGCGCGGACACCGCTCCTACTCGTGGTGCCCGCGGTGCTCGTGGTCGGCGCCACGCTGCTGCCCCTGGCGTATCTGGGCGAGCGCGCCCTCGAGCGCGGTTGGGGCTTCGTGGTCGACGAGCTGCTCCAACCACGGACGGTGCATCTGGTGCTGCGGTCGCTGGCCCTGGTCGGTCTGGTGACCGCTGCGTGCATCGTGATCGGCGTCGCCATGGCCGTGCTGGTCACCCGCACCGATCTGCCGGGTCGGCGCCCACTGGCGGTGATCCTCACTCTGCCGCTGGCCGTTCCGAGCTATCTGCTGGCCTACCTGTGGGTGTCCGCGGTGCCCGAGGTCGCCGGCTTCTGGGGCGCCGCGCTGGTCCTCACCCTGGTCAGTTTTCCGCTGGTCATGCTCACCACGATGGCGGCGTTGACGCGGGCCGACCCGGCGCAGGAGGAGGTGGCGCGGTCGCTGGGCCTGGACGGCGCGGCGGTGCTGTTCCGGGTGACGCTGCGGCAGGCCCGTCCGGCGATCGCCGCGGGCGCGCTGCTGGTCGCGCTCTACGTGCTCAGCGATTTCGGGGCGGTGGCCGCCATGCGATACGAGGCGTTCACCTGGGTCATCTACGGCGCCTACCGGTCGGGGTTCAATCCCTCGCGGGCGGCGGTGCTGTCGCTGGTGCTGCTGGCCTTCGCCGTCGCTCTGGTGGTCGCCGAGAGCCGGGCGCGCGGACGGGCGGCGGCGTCGCGGATCGGCGGCGGAACGCCACGGCCGGCTCCGGTGAGCCGGTTGGGGCGGTGGTGGCCGCTGGTCGCACTGGTGCCGGCCGCGGTACTGGTGGCCGCCGCCGGCGTACCGGCATGGGAGTTGTCGCAGTGGCTGCGCGCGGCCGGCCCCCGCTGGGATGCCGCCGAGTGGGCCGCCGCACTCGGCTCCACGGTCTGGCTGTCGTTCATCGCGGCGGTGGTGTGCACGGTCGCGGCGCTGCCACTGGGTGTCCTGGCCGCCCGGCACCGCGACCGCGCGGTCCGGGCGCTGGAGGGTGGCAGTTACCTCGCACACGGGCTGCCGGCCATCGTGGTCGGCATCTCGATGGTGTCGGTGGGGGCGTTGCTCCTGCGCCCGATCTACCAGCAGGCACCGTTGCTCGTCGCCGCCTACGCGGTGCTCCTCGTACCGCTGGCTGTCGGCTCGACCCGCGCCGCGGTGGAGTCGGCACCGCTGCGGCTCGAAGAGGTGGCCCGTACCCTGGGCCGCCGGCCGTTGCGCGCCTTCACCGCGGTGACGGCGCGAATCGCCGCACCCGGCATCGCCGCAGGCACGGCGCTGGTACTGCTGACCGCGATGAAAGAACTCCCGGTCACCCTGCTGCTGCGGCCCACCGGCACCGATACCCTCGCCACCCGGTTGTGGGATTTCAGTTCGATCAGCGACTACGCCTCGGCCGCGCCCTACGCGGTCGCACTGGTGGCCTTCGCCGCGGTGCCGACCGCAGTGCTCGGACTGTGGAGCGTGGGCCCGCGGGGAGCGCGCAGTGACTGAGACGCCGGGTGGGCAGGCGCCGGGTCTGCAAGCGTCGGGTGTCCGGAAGTCCTTCGGTGCCCGAAGCGTCCTGGCCGGGGTGGATCTCGAGGTGCCCGCCGGGACCATCACCGCAGTGCTGGGGCCGTCCGGCTGCGGTAAGACCACGTTGCTGCGAATCCTGGCCGGCTTCGAGGAACCCGATGCGGGCGAAGTCCGCATCGCCGGAGAGGTGATGGCCGGAGCCGGTCGCGCGGTGCCTGCACACCGTCGGCGCGTGGGGCTGATGCCGCAGGAGGGTGCGCTGTTCCCCCATCTGAGCGTGGGGGACAACATCGGGTTCGGTCTCGCGCGAGCTGCCAAGGGGCAGAACGCGATGACCGTGCGACGGTGGCTGGACCTGGTCGGTCTCGACGGGCTGGCCGATGCTCGTCCGCATCAGTTGTCCGGCGGCCAGCAGCAGCGGGTCGCCCTGGCCCGCGCGCTCGCCGCGCGTCCCCGCGTCCTGCTGCTCGACGAGCCGTTCGCCGCGCTGGATGCCGGGATGCGGGTGCGGGTGCGCGAAGAGATCGCCGAGGTGCTCCGGGTCGCGGGGACCACGGCCGTGCTCGTCACCCACGATCAGGCCGAGGCGCTGTCCCTCGCCGACTCGGTGGCGCTGCTGATCGAAGGCGCCGTCACCCAGCACGCGTCACCGGTGGACCTCTACGAACGCCCCGTGACGCTCACCGCTGCTCGATTCGTCGGCGCGACAGTCGAATTGAGCGGCGAGAGCCGCGGCGGCTGCGTGCACAGCGCGCTCGGACCCGTACCGGCGCGGCTGCCGGTGCCCGACGGCCCGGTGGTGGTCGTGCTCAGGCCCGAGCAATTGCGGCTGGTGCCGCCCGAGGAGGGGACCCTCGCGACGGTCGCCGCCAGGCGCTTCTACGGCGCGGACACCGTCGTTCGGGTCCAGCTGGCCGACGGACAGCGTCTGGACGTGCGGACGGTCGCCGGCCCGGCGACCGATGTGGACGGATCGTCGGTCGGTGTCGCCGTGGCCGGAGCGGTCCTGGCCTACCCACTGCCATCGGCGGCGGCCGGAGGCGGCTGAGCCATGGCCGACCTCATCGAACACCTCGCCGGCTTCGGCGACCGGCCCGCGGTCGTCACCCCGGAACTGGAGCTCAGCTACCGGGAGCTGGCCCAGCGCGTCGACGCCACGATCGCAGCGCTCGGTCCGCGCCGGCGGTTGGTGGTGATCGAGACGCGCAACGAGCTGGCCACGTTGGTGCCCTATCTCGCCGCCCTGGCCGGCCGGCACGTCGCGCTGCCCCTGCCGCCCGGTCGCGACACCGATGCCATCGTCGACACCTACCGGCCCGACGCGACGGTCGCGCGCGACGGCAGCATCGTCGTGCTGGGATCGCCCGCCGCCGCGCTGCTGCACGACGATCTCGCCCTGCTGCTGAGTACCTCGGGCAGCACGGGCTCACCGAAGCTGGTCCGCCTGTCCCGCGACAATCTGCTCAGCAATGCCGAGGCCATCGCCGCCTATCTGAACATCGGCGAGAATGACTGCGCACCAACGGTATTACCGATGTCGTACTGTTACGGACTCTCCGTGGTCCACAGTCACCTGCTGCGCGGCGCCCGGCTGCTGCTCACCGACAGGTCGGTGGTCGATCCACGGTTCTGGGAATTGTTCGTCCGCCATCGGGCCACCTCCCTGGCCGGGGTGCCCTACACGTTCGACCTGCTCGACCGGATCGGCTTCGACAGCATGTCGCTGCCCGATCTGCGCTATGTCACCGAGGCCGGCGGGCGGCTCGCGCCGGATCGGGTACGGCGGCTGGCCGAGCTGGGCGCCGCGAGCGGATGGGAACTGTTCGTGATGTACGGCGCCACCGAGGCGACCGCCCGGATGGCCTATCTGCCACCGCACCAAGCCCGCACCCACCCGGCCTCGATCGGGCTCCCGATCCCCGGCGGCGCGTTCGACATCGCCCCGCTGGACGGCTGGGACGAACCCGGGGTGGGGGAGCTGGTCTACCGCGGGCCGAACGTGATGCTGGGCTATGCGCAGCGCCGCGCGGATCTCGCGCTCGGCCGTACCGTGGCCGAGCTACGCACCGGTGACGTCGCCCGGCGCGGCGCGGACGGCCTCTTCGAGGTGATCGGGCGCAGCCACCGCTTCGTCAAGCTCTTCGGTCTGCGCGTCGATCTGCACCGTGTCGAGACACTTCTCCTCGAGGCGGGTTTCCCGACGCAGTGCACCGACGACGGACGGCATCTGGTGGTCGGCGTCGCCGGGGCGTTCGACGCCGCGCGGGTGCGCACTGTGGCGGCCGACGCCGCGGGGCTGCCCGCCGATGCGGTCACGGTGGTGCGGATGACCGAGCTGCCGATGCTGCCGTCGGGTAAACCCGACTATGCGGCGGTCCGCGCGGCGGCCGCCGCCGCGCCACCGGGACCGTCGGACTCCGACATCCGCCGGATGTTCGCCGACGTACTGCACGTCGACGGCAGCCGGATCGGGCCCGATGCCACCTTCACCGACCTGGGCGGGACCTCGTTGACCTACGTCACGACGTCGGTGCGGCTGCAGCGTCTGCTCGGCCGGTCACCGCCCGACTGGCCGAATCTGCCGGTCGCCGACCTCGAGCAGCGTGCGGCCGCGGCCGCACCGGCCAGGCGCGGCCTGAGCGCGACCGTCGAGACCAGCGTGCTGCTGCGCGCGGTCGCCATCGTGCTGATCGTCGGATCTCACGCCGGACTGTTCGAACTGTGGGGCGGCGCCCACATCCTGCTCGCGGTGGCGGGCTACAACTTCGCCCGGTTCGGCCTGTCCGCGGTGCCCCGGCGCGACCGGATCCGCCGGCTACGCAGCACCATCGCCTGGATCGCGTTGCCGTCGATCGTCTGGGTGGTCGTCGTCATGGCCTTCACCGACGACTACCACGCGTCGAACCTGTTGCTGGCCAACAAGATCCTGGGGCCGCACGACAGCATGACCGCGGGGCGGCTGTGGTTCGTCGAGGTGCTCGTCTACACCCTGGTCGCACTGACCCTGCTGTGCGCGTTGCCCGCCGTCGACCGCTGGGAGCGGCGCGCTCCGTTGGCCTTCGCCGCGGTCTTCCTGGCCGGCGGGGTCGCGCTGCGCTTCGACATTCTCGGCCTGGAGCTGGGGCGGCAGGCCTGGTTCACCTACCTGGCCTTCTGGTTCTTCGCCGCCGGTTGGGTCGCGGCCACGGCCCGCACCGCGCTCACCCGCGTCACGCTGACCGCGGTGGTGGGCCTCTGCCTGTACGGGTACTTCGGCGACGGTGTGCGTGAGGTGCTGGTGCTCACCGGCGTGCTGCTGCTGATATGGCTACCCGGGCTGCGCTGCCCCGCGTGGGCGGCGGTGCTCGCGGGTGTGCTGGCCGAGGCCTCGCTGTACACCTATCTGACGCACTACCAGGTGTATCCGCTGATGGACGACCACCCCGTGGTCGGGGTCGTCTGCGCGCTGACGGTCGGTGTGCTGTTGTCCTCGACGGTCGGTCGGCTGCGCAGATGGCGTGCCGCCGGGACCGGTCCGCCGCAGACCCCGATACGCTCGCCGCGTGCTCATCGCGATCGAGGGCGTCGACGGAGCAGGCAAACGGACGCTGACCAACGGCCTGCGGGCGGCGTTCGAGGGAGCAGGCCGGTCGGTGGCGAGCCTGGCCTTCCCCCGCTACCACCGGTCGATCACCGCTGATCTGGCCGCCGAGGCGCTGCACGGGGAACACGGCGACCTCGCCGATTCGGTGTACGCGATGGCCGTGCTGTTCGCCCTGGACCGCGCCGGTGCCCGCGAGGAGATCGAGCATCTCTCCGCGGCGTACGACGTGGTGATCCTCGACCGCTACGTCTCCTCGAACGCCGCCTACAGCGCGGCCCGATTGCACCAGGGCGCCGGCGGTGCGGCCGTCGAGTGGGTGCGAGCGCTGGAGTTCGACCGGCTCCGGATGCCGGAGGCCGACTGGCAGATCCTGCTCGACGTGCCCACCGCCCTGGCCGCCGAACGCGCGCAGCGCCGCGCCGAACAGGAAGCCGACCGGGCCCGCGACTCCTACGAGCGCGACGACGGCCTGCAGCGACGTACCGCCGCCGTGTACGCCGGCCTCGCCTCCGCGGGCTGGTCCGGCAGCTGGAAAGTCGCCGGACCGGGCGTCGACCCGGCGGCGCTGGCCGGAGAACTGACCGGGAGCTAACGGGCTGCGCAAGGCCGAGCGCGAAACGCCCTGCGTGGTAGCCGGGTTTTATCGCGATCTGGTGACACCATGGACACCATGAGGCAAAGGATCCTGGTCGTCGACGACGACCCGTCGCTGGCCGAGATGCTCACCATCGTCCTGCGCGGGGAGGGTTTCGACACCGCCGTCGTGGGTGACGGCACCCAGGCGCTCACCGCCGTGCGTGAACTGCGCCCGGATCTGGTGCTGTTGGACCTGATGCTGCCCGGTATGAACGGCATCGACGTGTGCCGGGTGCTGCGCGCCGACTCCGGCGTTCCCATCGTCATGTTGACCGCCAAGACCGACACCGTCGACGTCGTACTGGGTCTGGAGTCCGGCGCCGACGACTACGTCATGAAGCCGTTCAAACCCAAGGAACTCGTGGCGCGGGTGCGGGCCAGGCTGCGGCGCAACGAGGACGAGCCCGCGGAGATGCTCTCGATCGGTGATGTCGAGATCGACGTCCCCGCGCACAAGGTGACCCGGCTCGGTGAGCAGATCTCGCTGACACCGCTGGAGTTCGACCTGCTGGTGGCGCTGGCACGCAAACCACGCCAGGTGTTTACTCGAGATGTGCTGCTCGAACAGGTGTGGGGCTACCGACACCCCGCTGACACCCGTTTGGTGAACGTGCACGTCCAGCGGCTCCGCGCCAAGGTCGAGAAGGACCCGGAGAACCCGCAGGTGGTGTTGACCGTTCGAGGAGTGGGATACAAGGCCGGACCGCCGTGAACCCAGCCGCGGGGCGGTCGCCGTGATCTGGAGCTCGAGGCGGCGCATCCACCGGCGGTCGGCACCGTTGCTGCGCGGACTGGGTGCGCTCGGTCGGGCGTTGAGTCTGGCGTGGCGACGCTCGCTGCAACTGCGGGTGGTCAGCCTGACACTCGGGCTGTCCCTCGCCGTCATCCTGGTGCTCGGCTTCGTGCTGACCAGCCAGATCACCGACCGCATCCTCGAGGTCAAGGTCAAGGCGGCGACCCAGGAGATCGAACAGGCCCGCAACACCGTCGGCGGCATCGTCGGCGGCGAGGAGACCCGCTCGCTCGACAGCAGTCTGCAGCTGGCGCGCAACACGCTGATCGACCGCAAGGCCGACGCCGGCGCCGGGCTCGCCGGTGCCTATGACGCGGTCCTGGTGGTGCCCGGCGACGGCCCCCGCGCAGCCACCGCCGCCGGGCCGGTCGGGCAGGTGCCCGAGGCGCTGCGCGACTTCGTGAAGGCCGGCCAGGTCAGCTACCAGTACGCCACCGTCACCACCGACGGCTTCTCCGGTCCGGCACTCATCGTCGGCAGCCCGACCACGTCGGCGGTCACCAATCTGGAGCTCTACCTCATCTTCCCGCTCAACAGCGAGGACTCCACGATCGCGCTGGTGCGCGGCACCATGGCCACCGGCGGCGTCGTGCTGCTCGGTCTGCTCGCCGCCATCGCCCTGCTGGTCGCGCGTCAGATCGTGCTCCCGGTGCGTTCGGCCTCGCGGATCGCCGAACGCTTCGCCGAGGGCCATCTCACCGAACGGATGCCGGTACGCGGTGAGGACGACATGGCCCGCCTCGCGGTGTCCTTCAACGACATGGCCGAGAGCCTGTCGCGCCAGATCACCCAGCTCGAGGAGTTCGGAAACCTGCAGCGCCGCTTCACCTCCGACGTCAGCCACGAACTGCGGACCCCGCTCACCACCGTTCGGATGGCCGCCGACCTCATCTACGACCACATCCACGATTCGGCTGACGACCCCGACCCTGCGCTGCGGCGGTCCACCGAACTGATGGTCAACGAACTCGACCGGTTCGAGACGCTGCTGACCGATCTGCTCGAGATCTCCCGGCACGACGCGGGTGTCGCGGAGCTGTCCGTCGAATCGGTGGATCTGCGCTCGACCGTGCGCAGCGCACTGGACAACGTCGGGCACCTCGCGCAGGACGCCGGTGTCGAGCTGATCGTCGACCAACCGGCCCACGAGGTGATCGCCGAGGTCGATCCCCGCCGGGTGGAACGCATCCTGCGCAACCTCATCGCCAATGCGATCGACCACGCCGAGCACAAGCCCGTGCAGATCCGCGTCGCCGCCGACGTGGACACCGTCGCGGTGACGGTCCGTGACTACGGTGTCGGTCTGCGCCCCGGTGAGGAGAAGCTCGTGTTCAGCCGCTTCTGGCGGTCCGATCCGTCCCGGGTGCGCCGCTCGGGCGGCACGGGTCTGGGTCTGGCCATCAGCATCGAGGACGCCCGCCTGCACCAGGGCCGGCTCGAGGCCTGGGGTGAACCAGGCAACGGCGCCTGCTTCCGGCTCACCCTGCCGCTGGTGCGGGGCCACAAGGTGACCACGAGTCCGTTGCCGCTCAAGCCGACCACACCCGAGCAACCGCCGCGGCGCACCACCCGCGACCGTCAGCCCACCGAGGAGAGGGTGTGAGACGCCTGCTGGCAGCGCTCTGGCTGCTGGTGCTCGCGGTGACCGCATCCGCGTGTGCCGGGGTGCCCAGTTCGTCTGCGCCGCAGGCGATCGGCACCGTCGAGCGGCCGGCGCCGCCCAGCCTGCCGAAGCCGACGCCCGGTATGGATCCCGACGTGCTGCTGCGCGAATTCCTCAAGGCCACCGCCGACCCGGCGAACCGGCACCTGGCGGCCCGCCAGTTCCTCACCGAATCGGCGTCGGCGGGGTGGGACGACGCAGGCAGCGCACTGTTGATCGACCGCGTGGTGTTCGTGGAAACCCGTGGTCCGGACCGGGTCTCGGTGCGGATGCGCGCCGACATCCTCGGCTCGCTGTCGGACATGGGGGTGTTCGAGACCGGTGAGGGGGCGCTGCCCGACCCCGGCCCGATCGAACTGGTCAAGACGTCGGACGGGTGGCGCATCGACCGGCTGCCCAACGGGGTGTTCCTGGACTGGCAGCAGTTCCAGTCCACCTACAAGCGCAACACGCTGTACTTCGTGGACCCCACCGGAACGACCGTGGTCCCCGACCCGCGCTACGTGGCGGTCTCCGACCCCGACCAACTGGCCACCGAGCTGGTGTCCAAGCTCATCGCCGGGCCGCGGCCGGAGATGGTCAACACCGTCCGCAACCTCCTCGGGTCGCCGCTGCGGCTGCGCGGGCCGGTCACGCGCGCGGACGGGGGTAAGACCGGCATCGGGCGCGGATACGGCGGTGCCCGTGTCGATTTGGAGAACCTGTCGACCACCGATCCGCACAGCAGGCAGCTGCTGGCCGCCCAGATCATCTGGACGCTGAACCGCGCCGGGGTCAACGGCCCCTATGTGCTCAACGCCGACGGCGCGCCGCTCGACGACCGCTTCGCCGACGGCTGGGAGACCTCCGACGTCGCCGCCACCGATCCCGGGGCGTTCCCCGGCGCCGCGGCGGGCCTGCACGCGCTGATGGGCGGATCGCTGGTCTCACTCGACGGGCAGCGCGCGCCGCGGGTGTCCGGGTCGTTCGGTGAGGCGCCCAATCAGATGTCGGCGGCGGTGTCGCGCAGCGGCCAGGACGCCGCGTCGGTGGTCGTGCTGCGACCCGGCGCCCCCGACATGGCCTCCACCCTGTGGATCGGTCCACTCGGCGGCCCGGCGGCTCAGGCCCTTGAGGCCCGCAGCCTGTCCCGGCCCAGCTGGTCGCTCGAGGACGCGGTGTGGGTGGTGGCGGACGGCAACAACGTGGTGCGGGTACTCCAGGACGCCTCCGGCCAACCCGCGCGGATCCCGGTGGACACCGCGCCGGTGGCCGCCGAGTTCCCCGGGCCGATCAGCGAGCTGCAGCTGTCCCGGGACGGCACCCGCGCGGCGATGGTGATCGGCGGACAGGTGATCCTTGCTTCGGTCGAGCAGATGCCCGGCGGGCAGTACGCCCTGACCTATCCGCGCCGGCTGGGGTTCGGGTTGGGCGACACCGTGGTCTCGCTGTCGTGGCGGACCGGAGACGACGTGGTGGTCAGCCGCAACGATCCGCAGCATCCGGTGTCCTACGTCAACCTCGACGGGGTCAACTCGGACGGCCCGAGCCGGAATCTCGCGATGCCGGTGACGACCGTGGCCGCCAACCCGTCGACGGTCTACGTCGCCGACGCCCGCGGCGTCGTGCAGCTCTCGGCCTCCACCGCCGAGGGGGTCCCGGCGTGGACCGAGGTGCGGCCGCTCATGACGCCCGGCACGCTGCCGGTGCTGCCCGGCTGAGCGCCGGTGCCGATCACGTCGCGCTGACGCCCGGGATCCTGCCTGCGCGGAACGCCTCGACGAAGTGCCGGTGATCGTCGCGCACCACCACGGCGTACTCGAGAGCGAAAGAGACCAGATCGGAGACGAATTCGTCGATCTCGTCACCGATGGCCGCGATGATCGCGTCCTCGGTCTGGAAGTCGACGAGGGACTGGTCACTGTCGGTGTCGCTGACGCAGTGCACCTTGGCGACCGCCTGACCGAGTTGCTCGACCACCTCGGCGAGTTCGGCGGGTTCGGTCAGCTCGCTCCAGTCCAGATCGGCCTCGTACGGCGAGATCTCGCTGACCACGAACCCGGTGCCGTCGATGTCGGTGTACCCGAGCAGCTGGTCGGCGTGCGCCTGCAGCGCCCGCTGGGACACCGCGGTCCGATGGCCGTGGTGCCTGAAGTAACCGTGGACCTCGCGGTCGTCGACGACCCGGCTGGGCGCGGCGACGTTGCCCTGCTTCATCGACAGCACGACGTCGTTGTCGAGCGCCTGGTTGAACCCTTCGATCAGCACGGTGTAGCTGGGCAGGCCGGCGCTGCCGATGCCGAACCCCGTCTTGCCGATCACGTCTTTGACGTCGTAAGTGATCCCGTGGAACTGCTTCGGCTTCGGAATCGTCTGCAGATAGCGGCCGAAGGCCTCCTCGACCTTCGCCCGCTCGGCGTCGTCGAGTCTGCGGACGCCGGGCAGATCGCGGAAGCGGCGGTCCCAGTCGTCGACCACCGTCATACGGTTGAGCATCTCTGCGCGCGTCGACAGGCGCGCCGACTGCAATGCGGCCAGCACCGCGCCCCGCGCGGTCTGCAGGTTCAGTGAGAACGACGCATCGTCGTCGGTGTCGGTGAACCACCGCACCTGATCGACATACGCGCGGGTGAAAGTTGTTGTCAGCGCGGTGATCTCCTCGTCGGACAGCGCCTTCTGCCAACACAGCAGCGCCAGGCTCGCCACGAACCGCTGCAGATCCCAGGTGAAATGCCCGACGAACGCCTCGTCGAAATCGTTGACGTCGAAGATCAGCACGCCGGAGCCGTCCATGTAGGTACCGAAGTTCGCGGCATGCAGGTCGCCCTGGATCCAGACCCGGCCGGTCCGCTCGTCGGCCCACCGGTCGGACCGTGCGGCCACATCGGCGTAGAACACGCAGGCGCTGCCCCGGTAGAACGCGAACGGGTCGGCGGCCATCCTGCGGAACTTAGTCCGGAACGCATCGGGGTCGGCGGCCATCAGATCCGAGAACGCGTCGACGAGGCTGTCGACGATGAAGGATTCGCGATCGCTGCCGGAGAGCATGCCGCAGTGTTGCCCGATGCGTCCGGTTCCACGCCTCCGCCCGGAATTCGCTGAGTATTTGCAACTATACCCAGGAATAGTGCCGGCGTCCGGGGCCTTGTCCCCGTTATGGACATCATCGAGACCCCCTTCACCGGCGTTCGGCTGCGGCACCGGAGCGCAAAGACCTTCGACGACCTGCTCGCCGCCCTGCTCGCCGACGTCGGGGCCCGGCCGGTGCCGATCGGCGAGATCGCGGCAGCCACCGCCAGCTGGAGCGCCTATGAGCGCGAGGTGGGAACCCACGCGGGCCCGAGCGGCTTCATGCTGTTCGCCACGCTGGACCACGGCGAATGGATCGGCAAGGCAGGAATCGAGCAGAAGGTCCTGCGCGTGGTGATCGGCAATCCGCTGATCGCGATCACCATGATGCGCCACGACGTGACGGCCGGACTGTTCGCGCCGGTCGAGCTGCTGCTCACCGAGGAAGCCGACGGCAGCGCACTCACCTACGTCCGGCCCTCGTCGCTGATGGTGGTCACCCCCGATGCCGCGCTGCTCGACGCGGCCGCGACGCTCGACGCCAAGCTCGCCGCGCTGGTGGAGTCGATCGTCTGACCGGCGGTTGTGTCGGAGCCGCGCGCGACACTGTGCCGGTGCTCGATCTGGTGCTGCCCTGCGAGTGCGGCGGCTGTGGCGCGCCCGGCCTGTCCTGGTGCAGGGGCTGCGCCCGGGAGCTGGCCGTCCGGGACGATCAGCCGCACGTCGTCGCGCCGCGGGTCGATCCGGGTGTACCGGTGTTCTCGCTGGGCCGCTACGCCGGGTCACGCCGCCGGGCGATCGTCGAGCTCAAGGAGCACGGCCGCGGTGATCTCGCCGCGGTCTTCGCCCCGGCACTGCGCGAGGGGCTGGCGCACCTCGAAGCCTGGGGCATCGTGGACGGCGCCGTGCCGCTGGTGCCCGCGCCCACCCGCTTCCTGGCCGCGCGGCGCCGCGGCGGCGACCCGGTGACGCGCATCGCCAGGGCCACCGGCCGCGAGGTGATCGCCGCCCTGCGCACGCGCCCTTTCACCCGCGACTCTGTCGGTCTGTCGGTCACCGACCGACAGCGCAACGTCGCCGGCCGCATCCGGCTCGTCACCGCGCCGGGCCGGGTGGTGCTGCTCGTCGACGACGTCATCACCACCGGCGCGACCGCCACCGAGTCCGTCCGCGTGCTGCAAACCGCGGGCGTTGCGGTCCCCGCGGTACTCACCCTTGCCTACGCGTGACAGCGGGCCGCGATTGCCGCGGTATCAAACCGGTATGAAGAACTGAAAAACAGGTCCGGGAATCACTGGCCGACCGGATGAACAACGACTACCGTCGGCCTTAACCCACCGTGAACATCACGGTCGGCGCTCAGCATGAAGCGCCACTTCGCCGCACAACGGTAGGAGGTGAGTACTCGACACCTTGCGCCGGTGGGCTGCGACATGAATTCTCTCGACCGCAACTTCGTCGGCGCGTCTCGTGATTGGTCCGGGCACGCCTTCCGCGTGCGATGCGCAAGAGAAACGAGTTGCACCGTATGTCAACCCATTCCATCGAATCCGACAGCACCATGGTCATGGACGAGGCGGTCGACCACGAGCGCCCCGCCTCGGGCCGCTCGGCCGACGTCGTCGTCACCGGCCGCAACGTCGAGATCCCCGATCACTTCCGCACCCACGTCGCTGAGAAACTCGCGCGCCTCGAACGTTTCGACCGCAGCATCTACCTCTTCGACGTCGAACTCGACCACGAGAAGAACCGCCGTCAACGCAAGAACTGCCAGCACGTCGAGATCACCGCGCGCGGTCGCGGACCCGTCGTGCGGGGCGAAGCCTGTGCCGACAGTTTCTACGCCGCGTTCGAGGCGGCGGTGAGCAAACTCGAGAACCGGCTGCGCCGCAGCAAGGACCGCCGCAAGATCCACTACGGGGACAAGCGTCCGGTCTCGGTGGCCGAAGCGACCGCCTTCACCGCCATAATCGACGACGCGCCACCGGCGTCCGCCGACGACGAAGCGCGGGTCCCCGCGGTCGACGGTGCCGTCGTCGACGACCACGAACCCGGCCGCATCGTGCGCGTCAAGGAACACCCGGCCACGCCGATGACCGTCGACGACGCGCTCTCTCAGATGGAGCTGGTCGGTCACGACTTCTTCCTGTTCCACGACAAGGAGACCGACCGAGCCTCGGTGGTCTACCGCCGCCACGCCTACGACTACGGCATCATCCGGCTATCCGAGCCGAACGGCTGAACCCGCCCACCTGAGCCGGCGCCGCCGCTGCTCAGGTACGGCAGAACCCCGCGACCTCCCGGTCGCGGGGTTCTGGCGTGTCTTCTGGGCCGTGGAATCGGCGTTCCCAGGTGTGGCCTCTACCATGGACGTCGTTCCTTGACCTCACATCACCTACCTCAAACACAGGGGAAAAAGCGTGCTCGATAAGTTGCTCCGTCTCGGTGAAGGCCGCATGGTCAAGCGCCTCAAGAAGGTCGCCGACTATGTCAACACCTTGTCCGACGACGTCGAGAAGCTGTCTGACGCCGAGCTGCGCGCCAAGACCGACGAATTCCGCAAGCGCGTCGCCGACGGCGAGGACCTCGACGACCTGCTGCCCGAGGCGTTCGCCGTGGCGCGCGAGGCGGCGTGGCGGGTGCTGTCCCAGCGGCACTTCGACGTTCAGGTGATGGGCGGCGCCGCGCTGCACTTCGGCAACGTCGCGGAGATGAAGACCGGTGAGGGCAAGACCCTGACCTGTGTGCTGCCCGCCTATCTCAACGCGCTGTCCGGCAAGGGCGTGCACGTCGTCACGGTGAACGACTACCTGGCAAAACGCGACAGCGAGTGGATGGGCCGCGTCCACCGCTTCCTCGGTCTCGAGGTGGGTGTCATCCTGTCGGGCCTGACCCCCGATCAGCGCCGCGCCGCGTACGCCGCGGACATCACCTACGGAACCAACAACGAGTTCGGCTTCGACTACCTGCGCGACAACATGGCCCACCGGCTCGAGGACCTGGTCCAGCGCGGCCACAACTTCGCCGTCGTCGACGAGGTCGACTCGATCCTCATCGACGAGGCCCGTACCCCGCTGATCATCTCCGGACCCGCCGACAGCGCGTCCAGCTGGTACCCGGAGTTCGCCCGGTTGGCGCCGCTGATGGAGAAGGACGTCCACTACGAGGTCGACCTGCGCAAGCGCACGGTCGGCGTGCACGAGCTGGGCGTCGAGTTCGTCGAGGACCAGCTCGGCATCGAGAACCTCTACGAGGCCGCGAACTCGCCGCTGGTCAGCTACCTCAGCAACGCGCTGAAGGCCAAGGAGCTGTTCCAGCGCGACAAGGACTACATCGTCCGCGACGGCGAAGTGCTCATCGTCGACGAGTTCACCGGCCGCGTGCTGCTGGGCCGCCGCTACAACGAGGGCATGCACCAGGCCATCGAGGCCAAGGAACACGTCGAGATCAAGGCCGAGAACCAGACGCTGGCCACGATCACCCTGCAGAACTACTTCCGTCTCTACGAGAAGCTCGCCGGCATGACCGGTACCGCCCAGACCGAGGCGTCCGAGCTGTACGAGATCTACAAGCTCGGCGTGGTGCCCATCCCGACCAACCGGCCGATGGTGCGCGCCGACCAGACCGACCTGATCTACAAGACCGAAGAGGCCAAGTACATCGCGGTGGTCGACGACGTCGTCGAGCGCTACGAGAAGGGTCAGCCGGTACTGATCGGCACCACCAGCGTCGAACGCTCGGAGTACCTGTCCAAGCAGTTCACCAAGCGCAAGGTGCCGCACAACGTCCTGAACGCGAAGTACCACGAGCAGGAGGCGAACATCATCGCCGAGGCCGGCCGGCTCGGCGCCATCACGGTGGCCACCAACATGGCCGGCCGCGGTACCGACATCGTGCTCGGCGGCAACGTCGACTTCCTCGCCGACAAGCGCCTGCGCGACCAGGGCCTCGACCCGGTCGAGACGCCGGACGAGTACGAAGCGGCGTGGGACAAGACCGTCGGCCAGATCAGGGACGAGGTCGCCGCGGAAGCCGACGAGGTCCGCGAGGCTGGCGGGCTGTACGTGCTGGGCACCGAGCGGCACGAATCCCGCCGCATCGACAACCAGCTTCGTGGCCGCTCCGGCCGCCAGGGCGACCCCGGCGAGTCGCGGTTCTATCTGTCGCTCGGTGACGAACTCATGCGGCGCTTCAACGGCGCCACCCTCGAGGCGTTGCTCACCAGGCTCAACCTGCCCGACGACGTGCCGATCGAGGCGAAGATGGTCACCCGTGCCATCAAGAGCGCGCAGACCCAGGTGGAGCAGCAGAACTTCGAGGTCCGCAAGAACGTCCTCAAGTACGACGAGGTGATGAACCAGCAGCGCAAGGTCATCTACAAGGAGCGCCGCCTCATCCTGGAGGGCGAGAACCTGCAGGATCAGGCGCACCAGATGCTCGTCGACGTCGTCACCGCCTACGTCGACGGCGCCACCGCCGAGGGGTACTCCGAGGACTGGGACCTGGAGAAGCTGTGGGAGGCGCTCCGTCAGCTCTACCCGGTGGGCGTCGACCACCACGACCTCATCGACTCCGATGCGGTCGGCGAGGCCGGCGAGCTCACCCGCGAGGAGCTGCTCGACGTGCTGATCAAAGACGCCGAACGGGCCTACGCCGAGCGTGAGCGCCAGCTCGAGGAGCTCGCCGGTGAGGGCGCGATGCGTCAGCTCGAGCGCAACGTCCTGCTCAGCGTCATCGACCGCAAGTGGCGCGAACACCTCTACGAGATGGACTACCTCAAGGAGGGCATCGGCCTGCGCGCGATGGCCCAGCGCGATCCGCTCGTCGAGTACCAGCGTGAGGGCTACGACATGTTCGTCGGGATGCTCGACGCGCTGAAGGAGGAGTCGGTCGGCTTCCTGTTCAACGTCTCGGTGGAGACCAATCCCACGCCGACGGTCGCACCCGTCGCGCCCCCGCAGGGCCTGGCCAACCTGGCCCCGGCGGGGAACGCGAAGGGTGAAGCCCGGCAGGGTGGGGTGGCCACCAAGGAGCGCGAGGAGCCGGCGCCGCAGCTACGGGCCAAGGGCATCGAGAACGAGGCGCCGCCGCTGACCTATGTCGGACCCGGTGAGGACGGTTCGGCGGAGGTGCAGCGCAGCAACGGTGGTGCCCGCCCAGCGGCCACCGCCGGGGGCACCCGTCGCGAACGTCGCGAGGCCGCGCGCCGCCAGGCCAAGACCAACTCGCCGAAGACCCGCCGCCGGGGCTGACGCTCACCCGATCTGCAGCGCCACGACCTGCCAGCGGCCGTCGCCGAGCAGTTCCACCCGCGCGGCGATGGCGCGCACCCGCCGGCCCCGGGTGTACGTCGCGGATACCTCCGCGGCGTGCGCGCCGGCGCCGTGCAACCGCATCCGGCGCAGTGCGGCGCCGGATGCCTGACCGCTGTGGCGCTGCCTGCTCAACGCCGCGACGGTGTCGACCTGCGCGGGAGCCAGCAGCGTCTTGAGGTGCGACACCGGTCGTCGGCGGTCGAGTACCTCGAGCACCCGACGCAACGCCATATCCGCGAACACCGCCGCCGCCCGGGGCGGGGCGTCACCGCGATCGACACCGGAACCCGTTGTGCGCGTTGGCCGCAACGGGCGTGGCGAGTGCCGGCGCAGGGCTACGGTGGTGGGTGGTGGACACGGCGCGGACGCCGATCCCAGCGGTGCGGGTTCGTAGTCGACGACCGGCGAGGTGAATGACCGGCGGTCGGTGGGCGGACTGGGTGTGGTCACGACGACTCTCCGAAGACAGCGGGACAGGGATGCCGTCTGGGGGAGAGGAATCCGGCCACATCATCGTCGCACGGTTCGACGGGGGTCCTGTGCACCCGTGATGCGCGTGCACCGTCGGGACGGTTACCGTGACCGTGATCGCGATGAGCCGGCGACGTGGTGAGCGTACGGGGGAGGGCACTGCCGCATGGTGACGAGGCTGTCGGCGACAGACGCGGCGTTCTACCACCTGGAGAACTCCGCGACGCCGATGTACGTGGGCAGCCTGTCGATTCTGCGCAGACCTCGCAACGGACTGAGCTACGAGACGCTACTCGCCACCGTCGAGCAGCGACTCCCGCAGATCCCGCGGTACCGGCAGAAAGTCCGCGAGGTCACGATGAACCTGGCCCGCCCGGTCTGGGTCGACGACCGTGACTTCGACATCACCTACCACATCCGCCGCTCGGCGCTGCCGTCTCCGGGCAGCGACGCCCAATTGCACGATCTGGTGGCCCGCCTGGCCGCGCGACCGCTGGACAAGTCGCGGCCGCTGTGGGAGATGTGCCTCGTCGAGGGGCTCTCCAAGAACCGGGTGGCGATCTACACCAAATCTCATCAGGCACTGGTCAACGGGATGACGGCACTCGAGATCGGCCACGTCATCGCCGATCGCACCCGCAAGCCGCCGGCCTTCGGTGAGGACATCTGGATCCCCGCGCGTGAGCCCAGCGACCGTGCCTTGCTGCTGGGGGCGGTCGGTGAGTGGGTGACCCGGCCCGCCGACCAGCTGGCGTCGCTGCGCTCGACGGTGGCGGAGGTCTCCACCAACGCCGAGCAGCTGCTCGCGGTCGGACGGCGGTTCGCCGACGTGGCCCGTCTGGTCGCCCGGGGCACCGCCCCGTCCAGCCCGCTGAACACCACGGTGTCGCGTAACCGGCGGTTCACCGTCGCCAACCACAGCCTCGACGACTACCGCGCGGTGCGGGCGCGCTACGACTGCGACGTCAACGACGTGGTGCTCGCCGTCGTTGCCGGCGCGCTGCGGAACTGGTTGCTGTCTCGCGGCGAGCCGGTCACGCCGACCACCACCGTGCGGGCGATGGCACCGATGTCGGTGTATCCCGATGCCGAGCTCGACGCCTCCGGTCCGGGCCAGGCCATCAGCGAGGTGGCGCCGTTCCTGGTGGATCTGCCCGTCGGCGAGGGCAACGCCGTGATCCGGCTGTCCCAGATCGCCCACACCACCGAATCGCATCCGACCGCGGCCAGCCTGGTCGACGCCAGGACCATCGTGACGCTGTCCGGGTTCGCGCCACCGACCCTGCACGCGATGGGCACCCGCGTGGCCACCAGTTTCTCGGCCCGGCTGTTCAACCTGCTGATCACCAATGTCCCCGGCGCCCAGAAACAGATGTACGTGGCCGGGACCAAACTGGTCGACACCTACGCCGTGCCGCCGCTCCTGCACAACCAGGTGCTCGCGATCGGGGTGACGTCCTACAACGGTCAGTTGTACTTCGGCATCAACGCCGACCGGGAGGCGATGAGCGACGTCGACGTGCTCCCGGCCCTGCTGCAGGAATCGCTGGATGAACTGCTGGAAGCCGGCCGATGACGGCGTGGTGACGGGCTAGGGAGTTGACGGGGCTGGCCGTCGGGGGTCTCATGGTCAGACCATGACGACCTCCACAGACAAGCCCAAAGGCGAGAAAGCCCGTCGCGCCCTGCGTTCACCGACCGGCGGCGCCATCCCGCATCCCGTCCTCGACATCGAGGTGGACGAGGACGCCCAGAAGCGCCGCCGCGGCATGGACTGGGTGGTGTTCGGTGTCACCGCGGCGCTGGCCGTGGCGTTTCTGGTGTGGGGCGGGGTGAGCACGGCCTCGCTGGCGTCGGCGTCCAGCACGGCGTTGGGCTGGGTGATGGACAACACCGGCTGGCTGTTCGTGCTCACCGCGTCGGGATTCGTGCTGTTCGTGCTGTGGCTGGCGATCAGCCGGTTCGGCAACATCCCGCTCGGGCGCGACGACGAGGAGCCCGAGTTCCGGACGGTGTCGTGGATCGCGATGATGTTCAGCGCCGGTATGGGCATCGGCCTGATGTTCTACGGCGTCGCCGAACCGCTGACGCACTTCGTCACGCCGCCGCCCGGAACGGGCGCCGCCGGCAACGAACACGCCGCGCAGACCGCGATGGCGACCACGCTGTTCCACTGGACGCTGCACCCCTGGGCCATCTACGCGGTGGTCGGTCTCGCGATCGCCTACGGGGTCTACCGCAAGGGCAGGCTGCAGCTCATCAGCGCCGCCTTCGAGCCGTTGCTGGGTCCGCGTGTGCACGGTGGCTGGGGCAAGGTCATCGACATGCTGGCGATCTTCGCCACGCTGTTCGGTTCGGCCGCATCGCTGGGGCTGGGCGCCCTGCAGATCAGCAGCGGGCTGCAGATCGTGGCAGGGATCGGTCAGACCGGCAACGCGGTGCTGATCGGCATCATCGCCGTCCTGACCGCGGCGTTCGTGCTCTCCGCGGTGTCGGGCGTGGCCAAGGGCATCCAGTGGCTGTCCAACATCAACATGGTGCTCGCCGTGCTCCTGGCGTTGTTCGTGTTCGTGGTCGGCCCGACGGTGTTCATCCTCAACCTGATCCCGACATCGGTGGGCAGCTACTTCCAGGACCTGGCGATGATGTCCGCGCGCACCGGCGCCGAGGGCGGCGACGTCAACTCCTGGCTGCAGAGCTGGACCGTCTTCTACTGGGCGTGGTGGCTGTCCTGGACCCCGTTCGTCGGCATGTTCATCGCCCGCATCTCACGCGGGCGCACCATCCGGCAGTTCGTCGCCGGGGTGCTGCTGGTGCCCAGCGTGGTGTCGCTGGTCTGGTTCTGCGTCTTCGGCGGCGCCGCGATCCGCGAGCAGCAGTCCGGTGTCGACGTGGTGGGCGACGGCAGCAGCGAGGGTCAGCTGTTCGGACTGCTCGAGCAGTATCCGCTGGCCACCGTCGCCAGCGTGCTGGTGATGCTGCTGGTGGCGATCTTCTTCGTCTCCGGCGCCGACGCGGCCTCGATCGTGATGGGCTCGCTGTCGGAACGGGGCACCATCGAACCGTCCCGGCGGGTTGTCGTGTTCTGGGGTGTGGCCACCGGCGCGGTGGCGGCGGTGATGCTGATCCTGGGCGGCTCCGACGCGCTCACCGGGCTGCAGACGATCACGATCATCGCGGCGGTGCCGTTCGTGCTGGTGATGGTCGGGCTGTGCGTCTCGCTGGTCAAGGATCTGCGGCGCGACCCGTTGATGGTGCGTAAGCGCTACGCCTCCGAGGCGATCGACAACGCCGTCGTGCACGGCGTCATCCAGCACGGCGACGACTTCGTCATCTCGGTGGAGAAGGATCCGAACGCCGGCTGATCCGCGCCATGGCTAGTCTCGCCTCGTGCGTGTCTACATCCCGGTGACCCTGGCCATGCTCGCGCAACTCGTGGCCGACGGGTCGATCCACGCGCGGTCCGGTACGGCCTTCGCGGTCACACCCACACTGCGTGAGTCCTACGCCGAGGGCGACGAGGACGAGCTCGCCGAGGTCGCGATGCGCGACGCCGCACTGGCGTCGCTGCGGCTGCTGTCCGGCGCGGACGGTGACGACGGACGTCATCCGCCACGCCGGGCCGTCCTGGTGGCCGACGCGGAGGCCACCCTCCGGCCCGATCTCGACGATGCGGTGGTCCGGCTGGCGGGGCCGGTCGCACTCAGCGACGTGGTGGCGGCCTACGTGGACATCACCGACGCCGAGGCGGCCGTGCGGCGGGCCATCGACGCCGTCGACATGGCGGATATGGGGGACGAGGACGCCGAGCTGACGGTCGGCGACGCCCAGGACCACGATCTGGCGTGGTATGCGCCACAGGAGCTGCCTTTTCTGCTCGAATTACTCTGATCGCTCTGGTGACGGTGCCGTAAGTTACGGTACCGTAGGTTCATGGCCAAGAACTCGATCAAGGTCTCGGCCAATGTCGCCGAGACCCTGCGTCCGAACGTCGCCAGCAAGCATCCCGCGCTGGCCGCGCTGCGATCGCTCGCGGCGCGGGTGACCACGCCGCTGCTGCCGGACGACTACCTGCAGCTGGCCAATCCGCTGTGGTCGGCGCGCGAACTGCGCGGGCGCGTTCTGGAGGTCCGTCGGGAGACCGAGGACTCCGCGACGCTGGTCATCAAACCCGGGTGGGGCTTCTCCTTCGACTACCAGCCGGGTCAGTACATCGGCATCGGTCTGCTCATCGACGGCCGCTGGCGATGGCGGTCCTACTCGCTGACCTCGAGCCCGGTCACCGGCGGGCGCACCATCACCATCACGGTCAAGGCCATGCCCGAGGGGTTCCTGTCGACGCACCTCGTCGGCGGGGTCACGCCGGGCACGATCGTGCGGCTGGCCGCGCCCCAGGGGAACTTCGTGATGCCGGACCCGGCGCCGGCCAAGGTGCTGTTCCTCACCGGCGGTTCGGGTATCACCCCGGTGATGTCGATGCTGCGCACCCTGGCCCGCCGCGACCAGATCGCCGACGTCGTCCACCTGCACTCCGCTCCCGCCGAGGCCGACGTGCTGTTCCGGCCCGAACTGGCCGAACTGCACGACGGCCATCCCGGCTACCGGCTGACGCTGCGGGCCACCCGCACCGAGGGCAGGCTCGATCTGGCCAAGCTCGACGACCATGTGCCCGATTGGCGTGACCGGCAGGTCTGGGCCTGCGGGCCGGAGGGCATGCTCGCCGATGCCGAGAAGAAGTGGACCGCCGCAGGCATCGGCGATCACCTGCACCTGGAACGGTTCGCCGCGGTGCGCACCGCGGTGCACGGGGCGGGCGGGACGGTTGAATTCGCGCGCAGTGGAAAGACTGTAGAGGTCGACGCCGCGACATCGCTGATGGACGCCGGCGAACAGGCCGGTGTCCGGATGCCGTTCGGCTGCCGGATGGGTATCTGCCAGTCGTGCGTGGTGGGTCTGGTCGAGGGCCATGTCCGGGATCTGCGCACCGGCGTCGAGCACGAGCCGGGCAACCGCATCCAGACCTGCGTTTCCGCGGCGTCAGGGGACTGCACGCTCGACGTGTGAGGTTTACTCACTGGTAACCTACGGGTACGTAGGTTACGGTAGCGTAGGCACAGAAGGGAGGCAGAACCATGGCAGTTACAGACGTTCCGGCATTCACACATTTGACGGATGCCGACATCGAGAATCTGGCCGTCGAGCTGGATGCGATCCGCCAGGACATCGAAGACTCCCGCGGTGAGCGCGATGCGCGCTACATCCACCGCGCCATCGCCGCGCAGCGCGCGCTGGAGATCGCAGGCCGCGTGATGCTGGCCGCCAGTTCGCGCCGATCCGCCTGGTGGGCGGGAACAGCGACGCTGGGCGTGGCCAAGATCATCGAGAACATGGAGATCGGCCACAACGTCATGCACGGCCAGTGGGACTGGATGAACGATCCGGAGATCCACTCGTCGACATGGGAGTGGGACATGGGCGGTTCGTCCAAGCACTGGCGATTCACCCACAACTTCATGCATCACAAGTACACGAACATCCTCGGCATGGACGACGACGTGGGCTACGGGCTGATCCGCGTGACCCGCGATGCCAAGTGGAAGCCGTTCAATCTGGGCAACCTGCTGTACAACACCATCCTGATGCTCGGTTTCGAATGGGGCGTCGGCCTGCAGCACGTCGAGCTCGGCAAGATCTTCAAGGGCCGCGACAACCGGGACGAGAGCAAGATCCGGGCGATGGAGTTCGCCAAGAAGGCGGGCGCGCAGCTGGCCAAGGACTATGTGGCGTGGCCGGCCGTGACGGCGCTGTCGCCCGGGGCGACGTTCACGTCGACGATGAAGGCCAACGCGGTCGCCAACGTCATCCGCAACGTCTGGGCCAACGCGGTGATCTTCTGCGGTCACTTCCCTGACGGCGCCGAGAAGTTCACCAAGACCGATATGGTCGGCGAGTCCAAGGGGCAGTGGTACCTGCGCCAGATGCTCGGCAGCGCGAACTTCGAGGGCGGCTGGCTGCTGCGGTTCATGAGCGGCAACCTGTGCCATCAGATCGAGCACCACCTGTACCCCGACCTGCCGAGCAACCGGCTGCACGAGATCTCGTTCCGGGTCAGGGAGGTCTGCGACAAGTACGACCTGCCCTACACCACGGGCTCGTTCCTGCTGCAGTACGGCAAGGCCTGGCGGACCATCGCGAAGCTGTCGCTGCCGGACAAGTACCTGCGCGACACCGCGGACAACGCCCCCGAGACCCGCAGCGAGCGGATGTACGCCGAGCTCGAGCCGGGCTTCGGCGTGCACGATCCGGCCACCGGACGCCGCCGCGGGTTGCGGACCGCGATCGCCGAGGCGCGGGCGCGCCGGCGCGACAAGAAGGCCGCCCGGCAGCTGGAGCTCGACCAGGCTGCCTGAGTGGTCATAGCTGAACGAAACGGGCCTGCGGTGAGAACCGCAGGCCCGTTTCGTGTCTCGGCTCGGGCGGCCCGTGGCGGTCGCCTAGTCGGGGATGTAGTCGAACGTGTCGGGGTTCGGTCCGGTACGGCCGTCCTCGCCCTTGTCGAGCGCGGACAGCGCGTCGATATCCGCATCGCCGAGTTCGAAGTCGAACAGTGCGAGGTTCTCCTCGATCCGCTTGGGCGTGACCGACTTCGGGAAGACGATGTCGCCGCGCTGGATGTGCCAGCGCAGCACCACCTGGGCCGGCGTTTTCCCGGTGGCCTCGGCGATGCGAGTGACCTCCGGGTCGTCGAGGACCTTGCCCTGCGCGATGGGTGACCACGCCTCGGTCGCGATGCCGTGCTCCCTGCCGTAGGTGCGGACGGCGTCGTTCACGAAGTACGGATGCACCTCGATCTGATTGACCGCGGGCACCGTCTCGGTTTCCCTGGCCAGCCGCTCGAGATGGTCGACCTGGAAGTTCGAGACCCCGATGCTGCGCGCCCGGCCGTCGCGCTTGAACTCCTCGAGCACCTGCCATGTCGACACGAAGTCACCGTCGTACAGCGTGGGGAGCGGCCAGTGGATCAGGAACAGGTCGACGTGATCGAACCCGAGCGCCTCGAGCGTGCCGTCGAAGGCCCGGCGCGCATCGTCAGGCCGGTGGAACCCGTTGTTGAGCTTGCTGGTGATGAACACCTCGCTGCGGTCGACACCGCTGTCGCGGATGCCTTCGCCGACGCCGCGCTCGTTCCGGTACATCTCCGCGGTGTCGATATGGCGGTAGCCCAGATCGAGTGCGGTCTTCACCGCACCCGCCGTCTCGTCGGGATCGATCTGATAGACGCCGAACCCCAGCTGGGGGATCGTTGCGCCGTCGTTGAGTGTGATCGTGGGAATGGTGCTCAAGATCGAGCCTCCTTTTCGGTCGTTGCCCTCGAGAAGGGGTGCCCGCTGGTGCCGGGGCGCACACTCCCCGCGGGGGCTCGTTACCCGTGTGTCATGCCTTGCGGGCGACGAGGAACGCCTGCGGGATCGCCTCGACATCGGGACTGTCGGTTGGGTAGGGCTCGCGTTGCAGCCGGGCGACCTCGGTGAAACCGGAGCGGTCCAGCAGGCGCAGGACGTCGGCGGGTTCGCGACGGTGATAGGTGAGCTCCACCCGGTGGCCCCAGGCCTCCCGGAGCTCGCGCGGACGGCGCCCCACCTGAAAAGCGAGAAGGAGGTGACCGCCCCGGTGCAGCACGCGGTGGAACTCGGCGAACACCTCGGGCAGCGTCTCGTCGGGGATGTGGATGGTCGAATACCAGGCGCAGACACCGGCGAAGCCGCCGGTCCCGAAGTCCAGGGCCGTCATGGATCCGGTGCGGAAATCCAGGTGGGGGTTGAGCCGGCGCGCCTGGCGGATCATGGCTTCGGACAGGTCGACGCCGACGACGTCGCAGCCGTGCCCGGCCAGGATCGCCGTCGTGGGCCCGGTGCCGCAGCCCACGTCGACGACGCGGCCACCGGCACCGACCAGGGCGGCGAATGCGGCGAGCATGGCGAGCTCGAATGGCTTGTCGTCCAGATAGTGGTGGAAATGCCGGGCGTAGTGCGCGGCGGCCGCGTCGTAGCCGTCCCGCGTGCGCCGCAGGAAGTCCGGTGTCACGATTCCTTGAGCGCCGCGAGCAGCCTGCGGGCGGCGGCCACCCGGTCGGCCGCCGGTCCGGTCAGTGCGTCGAGGGCACACTCGGGGTCGGCGGGTGGTCCCATGTGTCCGCAGCCGCGCGGGCAGTCGGCGATCGCGTCGGCCAGATCGGAGAAGGCCAGCAGCACGTCCTCGGGTTCGATGTGGGCCAGGCCGAACGAACGGATGCCCGGCGTGTCGACCACCCAGCCGGATCCGGCCAGCGGCAGCGCCACCGACTGCGTCGAGGTGTGCCGTCCCTTGCCCACACCGCTGACGGTGCCGATGGCCCGATGTGCCTGCGGCACAAGCCTGTTCACCAGGGTCGACTTGCCGACACCGGAGTGCCCCAGCAGCACGGTCACCTTGCCGTCCAACAACGGCTGCACGGCGTCGAGCGGGTCGTCGCGGCCCGCGGTGGTGACGGTCAGATCGAGGCCGGCGAACTGCGCGGCGAACGGTTCGGCGGGCGCCAGATCGGATTTCGTCAGGCACAGGATCGGTTCGAGACCGCCGGCATACGCCGCGATCAGCGCCCGCTCGACGAATCCGGTGCGTGGTGGCGGATCGGCCAGGGCCACCACGGCGAGCAACTGGTCGGCGTTGGCGACCACCACCCGCTCGGTCGGATCGGTGTCATCGGCGGTGCGGCGCAACACCGTTCGCCGCTCACGGCGACGCACGATCCGGGCCAGCGTGTCCGGGCGTCCGGTCAGGTCGCCCACCACATCGACGTCGTCTCCCACCACGATGGGGGTGCGGCCGAGTTCGCGGGCGCGCATGGCGGTCACGACGTCGTCCGGATTCGCGTCGAGTGCGCAGCCCCACCGGCCCCGGTCCACCGTCACCACCATCGCGCTGCGCGCGTCGGCGTGCTCGGGCCGGGTCTTCGTCCGCGGTCGAGAGCCCCGACCCGGCCGTATCCGGACGTCGGACTCGTCGTACTCGCGTGGGCTCAAGCGCCGTCCCCGGCGACAGGAATCGTCTGACCGGCCAGCATGTCGGTCCACATGTCGGGGAACCTCGGCAGGGTCTTGGCGGTGGTGCCGATGTCCTCGATCTCGACCCCGGGCACGCGCAACCCGACGATCGCCCCCGCCGTCGCCATCCGATGGTCGGCGTAGGAGTGCCAGGTGCCCGCCGTCAACGGCGTGGCCGTGATCAGCAGGCCGTCGTCGGTCTCCTCGCAATCCCCGCCGAGGCCGTTGATCTCGGCGCGCAGGGCGGCCAGCCGGTCGGTCTCGTGGCCCCGCAGGTGCGCGACACCGGACAGGCGCGAGACCGAGCCGGGTGTGGCCAACGCCGCGAGTGCGGCCACCGCGGGCGTCAGCTCGCCGACGTCGTGCAGATCGGCTTCGAAGCCGTCGTACAGCCGGCTGCCCTGTACCTCCAGATACGTATCGGCCTGCCGGATGACCCCACCCACCTTCTCGAGGATGGCCAGGATCGCCTCGGCGGGCTGGATGCTCACGGACGGCCAGCCGGTCACCCGCACCGCGCCGCCGCTGACGACCGCGGCCGCGAGGAAGGGTACGGAGTTGGACAGGTCCGGTTCGATGGCCCAGTGCCGCGCCGCGACGGCGCCCGGGTGCACAGCCCACCGGTTGGGTCGGCTGTCGTCGACCTCCACACCGGCTTCCCGCAGCATCGCCACGGTCATCGCGACATGGGGAGCCGACGGCACGGAGGTGCCGGTGTGCACGATGGTCAGCCCCTCGGTGAAGGCGGCACCGGACAGCATCAGCCCCGACACGAACTGCGACGACGCCGACGCGTCGATCTCCACCGTGCCGCCGGTCACCGAACCGGCACCGTGCACACGGAACGGCAGGCCGTCGCCGTCGACGTCCACTCCGAGATTGCGCAGTCCGGCCAGCAGCGGTGCGATGGGCCGGGCGCGGGCCTGCTCGTCGCCGTCGAACTCGACGGTCTCGGTGCTCAGTGCCGCGACGGGCGGCAGGAACCGCAACACGGTGCCGGCGAGGCCGCAGTCGATGCGCACGTCGGGCGGCGGCGCGAGGCGACCGGCGACCCGCAGTTCACTGTCGACCGCGTCGACGCACTCGACCTCGACCCCGAGCGCCCGCAGCGCGTCGATCATCAGGTCGGTATCGCGGCTGCGCAACGCGCCGGTGATCGTGGACGGACCCTCTGCGGTGGCCAGTGCGGCCAGCACGAGGGCGCGATTGGTCTGGGATTTCGAACCCGGAACGGTGACGGTCGCATGCACCGGGGTCGGCGTCGACGGGGCCGGCCAGTTGGTCACGGACCCATCCTGCCTCACGGCGGCGCGCGTCCCGCCCGTGCCACTATCGGAAGTATGTGCGGACGTTTCGCGGTCACCACCGACCCGGCCCTACTGGCCGAGAAGATCCAGGCCATCGACGAGACCACGGCGCAGAAGGACACTGGTCCCAACTACAACGTGGCGCCGACGACGGTCATCAGCACTGTGGTCAAACGCCATACCGAACCCGACGACGAGTCGACGCGTCGCCTCCGGTCCATGCGCTGGGGCCTGATCCCGCCGTGGGTGAAGAGCGCGCAGGACGGCTCACCGGAGAGTAAGGGCCCGCTGCTGATCAACGCCCGCGCCGAGAAGGTCACGTCGTCGCCGGCGTTCCGCTCCTCGGCGAAGAACAAGCGCTGCCTGGTCCCGATGGACGGCTGGTACGAGTGGCGGCCCAACGGCGACGCGAAGGGTAGGAAGGCGCCCAAGACGCCGTTCTTCATGTACGGCGCGGACGGCGAACCGCTCTACATGGCCGGGCTGTGGTCGACGTGGCGGCCCAAAGATGCGCCGAAGGACGCGCCGCCGCTGCTCAGCTGCACCATCATCACCACCGACGCAGCGGGTCCGCTGACCGAGATCCATGACCGCATGCCGCTGACCATCAGCCGCAACGACTGGGACCGCTGGCTGGACCCCGACGCGCCGATCGACGAGGGCCTGCTGCGCGGGCACGGCGACCTGGACCGCATCGAGGTCCGCGAGGTCTCCCGGCTGGTGAACAGTGTGCGCAACAACGGACCGGAGTTGATCGAACCGGTGGAACAGCAGCCGGAGCAGGCGACGCTGCTGTGAGCGCACCGCTGCAGTCGGGGGCGCTCGTGGACGCCCTCGGGGCGGATCTGGCATCGGCGGGGTACACCACCGACGGGGTGGTCGACCTGCTCGGCGCCGACGCGGGCGCGGCGTTCAGCCGCGGACTCTGGTGGGCTGCGCTGCGCGCCGCCGACCGCGCCGCCGCCGACCGGCAGCGGCTCGCGGTGCTGGTGCGGCTGTTTCTGCTGGGCGCCGACGAGGCGCGCGAGCGGGTCTCGGCGGCATTGCCGACCGCGGGCGTCGACGCACTGCTGGCCGAGGGCGTCCTCGCCACCACCGCGCAGGGAACGCTCAAAGCCGTACTCGATATCCGCCCGCACAGCGACGGGGCGCGCGACTTCATGGTCGTCTCCGACCAGGACGCCGCGCTGCGCGCAGGACCGGTGCCCCACGATCACGTGCTGGGTATCGGCGGGGCGTCGGCGTCACTGGCGCACGCAGTCATCCGCGCGCCGGCCGGACGCGCACTCGATGTCGGCACCGGCTGCGGTATCCAGTCGCTGCACCTGGATGCGCACTGCGCCGACATCGTCGCCACCGACCTCAACCAACGGGCGCTCACGCTGGCCGCGGCCACCGCACGCCTCAACGGGATGACATGGGATCTGCGGGCCGGCAGCCTTTTCGAGCCGGTGGCGGGGGAGCGGTTCGACCTGATCGTGTCCAACCCGCCGTTCGTGGTCGGCACCGGCGCGCGCGACTATCTGTACCGGGATTCGGGGATGGCCGGCGACTCGGTGTGCCGGCAGCTGATCGAGCAGGCGGGCGAGCATCTCGAACCGGGCGGCACGGCGCAGATCATGGCCAACTGGATCGTCCACGAGGGCGCGGAGTGGCAAGAGCGGGTACGTGAGTGGCTGTCGGGCACCGGGCTGCACGCCTGGGTGGTGCAGCGGGAGTTCGCCGACCCGGTCAACTACGTGTCGCTGTGGACGTCGGACGCCGGGGAGCCGCCGGAACAGGCGGCCCACCGCGGTGGGCAGTGGCTGGACTGGTTCGCTACCGAGAACATCGCCGGAATCGGCATGGGCATGATCACGCTGCGTGCGCCCCGGCAGGGTGAACGGCGCGCACCCGAGCAGATCCTGGAGGAGATCACCGGGGTCGACGAGGGGTTGACCGGGCCGGAGGTCGATGCATTCTTCGCCCGCCGCGAATACCTGCACGACACCTCGGACGACGAGCTGCTGTCCGTGCGATTGTCGACGGCTCCGGTGTTCCTCGAGGAGCAGTCGCTGCCGGGCCCCGACGGCTGGCACGTCGTCGGCGCCGCGGTGCGAAGGCCAGGGGGTCCGGCCGCGGTGATCGGCGTGGACGAGGTGTCGCGGGCGTTGCTGGCGGGCTGCCGCGGCGAGGTGCCGCTGGGCACGCTGATCGATCTGCTCGCCGCGCACCACGGCGTGGACGCCGGCGCGCTGGCGTCCGCGGCGCTACCCGTGGTGCGGGAGGCGATCGGCCGGGGGATCTTGCATCAGGCCCGGTGATCGTCTCCCGATCGGACGGCACTGATCACTGCGTAGGGCGCCTCGAACGACACGCCACCCCGGTCATCGAGGTGGGTGGCCATCGCCTCGCCGAACGCGGCGAGCAATGGCTCGCGCGCGGACGGAACGCGGGCAAGCACGCCCAGATGCATCGGCGACTCCTCGGAGATGAACCGCATGGCCGCCTCGTGTGAGTCGAAACGCCAGGTGTGGACACCGGCGTCGAACGCGACGTCGTCGAAGTCGGCGTCGAGCCGGGCCGTCGCAAGGTCGGGTCGGCCCCACTGGTCCGGGGTGTACCCGGTGTCCGGTGGTGCGCCGAGCACCGACACGATGGGGTCGTAGAGGGGGTTGGTATCACCGCGCACCCAGGTCGAGAAGGCCAGCACGCCCCCGGGCCGCAGCAGGCGGGTGACCTCCGCGATCTGGGCGTTCGGTTCGACGAAGACGATGCCCATATTGGACACCGCGACGTCGAATGAGCGGTCGGGCAGTCCGGTGTCAGCGGCGTCGGCCGCCACCCAGGTCACCGCCGCACCACCGTCGCGGTGGGCCCCGATGGCCATGAGCTCGGTGGTGATGTCCACGCCGGTCACGTGGGCGCCGCGCGCCGCCGCGCTCAACGCGGCATTGCCTGTGCCGCAGGCCAGGTCGACCAGCGCCGCGTCCCTCAGCGGCCGCCTCCGGGCAGCGGCGTCGACGACTTCGTCGGCGATGCCCGCGATGCGCTCGGCAACGGCTTGGTAGCGGCCCGCGGACCAGCTCGTCGATGTCACGGCCCTCAGCGTGCCACGATGGGGACATGGACGGTGCACTCGCCGGATATCCGGTGTCTGCGCCGCCGCTGCCCCGGCCCGTGTTGTTCGACCAGTTCTGGTCCGATCTGACGTTCCTGCACTGGCCGGTCGATCCGGAGGCGATTGCGCACCTGTTCCCGCCCGGCACCCGTCCCGACGTGTTCGCCGGCGGCCACACCTACGTCGGGCTGGTGCCGTTCGTCATGCGGCACACCAAAGTCGGCGCGGCCCTGCCGCTTCCGTACTTCGGCGCGTTCGCCGAGACGAACGTGCGGCTCTACTCGGTCGACGAGGCCGGACGTCACGGCGTGCTGTTCCGGTCGTTGGAGACGACGCGGCTGGCGGTGGTGCCGGTCACCAGGATCGGACTCGGTGTGCCCTACACGTGGGCGAGGATGCGCGTGCGCCGCGACGGCGACCGCATCACCTATGGCAGCGTGCGCCGCTGGCCGCAGCGCGGGCTGAGCAGCAGGGTCGCGGTGGACGTCGGTCCCCGCGCGGCGGCGACGCCGCTGGAGATCTGGCTGACCGCACGCTGGGGCGCCCACACCCGCAAGGCCGGCCGGACATGGTGGGTGCCCAACGAGCACGAGACGTGGCCGCTGCACGTGGCGGATCTGATCGCGTTCGACGATGAGTTGGTGCCCGCCGCCGGGGTGACGCCGGCCGGCGAGCGGCTGCGGGCGTTGTTCTCCGCAGGTGTGCACGCCCGCTTCGGCCGACCCGCGCGCGTCACCTGAACCCGTTACCGCCCTGGGTATCCGGGCGGGTTCGGGGTGTCCACCCACAGGTCGACACCGAGATCCGAACCGGGGACGCAGTCGTAGACCGACAGATCGGTGACCCCGGCGTCGAGCAGCACGTCCTCGCACAGCAGGCTCTGGCCGGTGTATTCGCGTGCCGGCTTCGTCACGACCGCGTAGGCGGCGTCGGCGTACACCTCGGGCTTGCGCGAACGCGCCATCGCCTCGTCGCCGCCGAGCAGGTTCTGCACCGCCGCGGTTGCCACCATGGTGCGCGGCCACAATGTGTTCGACGCGATCCCGGCCTCACGCATCTCTTCGGCGATTCCCAACGCGCACAAGGTCATCCCGAATTTCGCCATCATGTACGCGGTCGGTTTGAGCCACTGCTGCTCCAGCCGGATCGGCGGCGACAGGGTCAGGATGTGGGGGTTGTCGCGTCCTTTCATGTGCGGGATGCAGGCCTGGGTGACGGCGTAGGTGCCACGCACCTGGATACCGTTCATCAGGTCGAACCGTTTGAGGGGCACCTCCTCGACCGACCCCAGGTTGATCGCCGAGGCGTTGTTCACGCAGATGTCGATGCCGCCGAAGCGGTCGACGGCCTGTGCCACCGCGGTGGCGACGGAGTCACCGTCTCGGATGTCGCCGACGATCGGTAGCGCCTGCCCGCCGGCCTCCTCGATCTCCTGGGCTGCGGTGTAGACCGTGCCCTCGAGCTTGGGGTGGGGTTCTGCGGTCTTGGCGATCAGCGCGACGTTCGCGCCGTCGGTCGCGGCGCGCTTGGCGATCGCCAACCCGATGCCGCGGCTGGCGCCGGAGATGAACATGGTCTTCCCGGACAGGGGCTTGTCTGCCATGGCCTCACCCTATGTCGCGGTGATGGAGGCGGTGACCGCGTCGGTCAGCCTGATCAGGTCCTGCGGTGCGACGGCGATCTCCAGACCCCGCTTGCCGGCGCTGCACAGCACCCGGGGCCATTGCAGCGCCGACGTGTCGACCACCGTCGGCAACCGCTTGCGCTGCCCGAGCGGCGAGATACCGCCGAGGACGTAACCGGTCGACCGTTCCGCGGCGGCCCGCTCGGCCATGGTGGCCTTCCCGACGCCCAGCGCGGCAGCCGCGGCCTTGAGGGACAGCTTGGTGGGCACCGGCACGATCGCCACGGCCAGGCCCTTGGGCAGGGCGATCACGAGCGTCTTGAAGATCTGCTCAGCGACCACCCCGGCGCGGACGGCGAGTTCGCCGACGGCTTCGTCGCCGTAGGACGTGGCGCGCGGATCGTGCTCGTACTGCAGGACCTCATGCTCGACACCCGCGGCCACCAGAGCGGCGATGGCCGGGGTGGCTGCGCGGGACACGCGATCAGCGTAGGAGGTGGGTGGGAACAGCGTGCGCGTCGCCGCTGTTGTTGGAGACGTTCGGCCCGCAGTTCAGTGCGGCCGGGGAAGCTGTCGCTTCAGCCTTTAGGATCGTGGGAGGGATATCGGTGCCAACGGCCTGCCTGGAACGTCCGGTGGATATACCGGGCCTGTTCGTCGGCGCCCCAACAGACGCCCCGACAGAAGGGACGGTGTCGACCACGATGACTGACATCGACGGATCAGCCGCCGCGCCGGCGGAGACCGACGCCGAGCTGACCGCACGATTCGAGCGCGACGCGATTCCTCTGCTGGACCAGCTCTACGGCGGCGCCCTGCGGATGACCCGCAACCCCGCCGACGCCGAGGACCTGCTGCAGGAGACGATGGTCAAGGCCTACGCCGGGTTCCGGTCGTTCCGCGAGGGCACCAACCTCAAGGCGTGGCTCTACCGCATCCTGACCAACACCTACATCAACAGCTACCGCAAGAAGCAGCGGCAGCCGGCGGAGTATCCGACCGAGGAGATCACCGACTGGCAGCTCGCCGCGAACGCGGAGCACACGTCGACCGGTCTGCGATCGGCCGAGGTGGAGGCCCTCGAGGCGTTGCCGGACACCGAGATCAAAGCCGCTCTGCAGGCGCTGCCCGAGGACTTCCGGATGGCGGTGTACTACGCCGACGTCGAAGGGTTCCCGTACAAGGAGATCGCCGAGATCATGGACACGCCGATCGGCACCGTGATGTCGCGCCTGCACCGTGGACGCAAGCAGCTTCGTGAACTGTTGGCCGATGTGGCCAGGGACCGCGGGTTCCTCCGCGGAGAACAAGCCCCGGAGGAGGTTCCGTCATGAGCGACCAGCCTGAGTCGGAGAACCGGTGGCGCCCGCCGGTCGGTCCGGTCGATCCCGAGCATCCCGAGTGCGCCTCGGTGATCGCCGAGGTGTGGACGCTGCTCGACGGCGAGTGCACCGCAGAGACGCGTGACAAGCTCAAACAACACCTCGAGGAGTGCCCGGCGTGCCTGAGGCACTACGGCGTCGAGGAGCGCGTGAAGCGGCTGATCGCGGCCAAGTGCAGTGGTGAGCGGGCTCCGGACCGGTTGCGTGAGCGGCTGCGTATCGAGATCAGCCGCACCACCATCATCCGGGGCGGCTGAGCGCCCTCAGACAGCAAGACGCCCGCCTGATCCCGTGACCGGGACGGCGGGCGAATTGTTCGCCTCAGCGGGTGATCAGCGCACTGATTTCGAACCGGCGTTGGGTCGCTTGCCGTGATTCGCCTTCGAGTGCTTCCTGTCGCGCTTCTTGCGGCCACGCTTGGCCATGAGAGTTCCTCCGTACGGTCTTCGGTAAATCCGGCCCACATCTCGTGCAGACAGGTTGCAAGCATTGTCTCATGACGCGGTGCATGCTCCGGCCACACGGGGTGTGGTTCGATAGAGCGCGAAACAGCAGACAGTGAGTGGGGTGAAGATGGCCGAGGACGTTCGCGCCGAGATCGTGGCCAGTGTGCTCGAGGTCGTCGTCTCCGAAGGGGATCAGATCGGCGAGGGCGACACCGTGGTGCTGCTGGAGTCGATGAAGATGGAGATCCCGGTGCTCGCCGAGGTCGCCGGAACGGTGACCAAGGTCAACGTCTCCGAAGGCGACGTCATCCAGGCCGGCGACCTCATCGCCGTCATCACCTAGATCGGTTCGCCCGCACCCGGTGATTCCTGATGTCCACACTCGGTGACCTGCTCGCCGAGCACACTGTTCTGCCGGGCAATGCCGTCGACCATCTGCACGCGGTGGTCGGGGAGTGGCAGCTGATCGCCGACCTGTCCTTCGCTGATTACCTGATGTGGGTGCGCCGGGACGACGGGGTCCTGGTGTGCGTCGCGCAGGTACGGCCCAACACCGCGTCGACGGTTCTACTGGCCGACGCCGTCGGCACGACCGCGATCGCGCAGACCATGCCGCTGGTGACCGACGCCTTCGAATCGGGGGCGATCGGCCGGGAGGGCCCCGCACCGCAGCCCGATGCCCCGGGTCTGAACGTGGAGGCGGTCCCGGTGCGCTACCGGGACGCCGTCGTGGCGGTGCTCACCCACCAGACCGCGCTCGCGGCCAGGCGCACCGCGAGCCCGCTGGAGAACGCGTACCTCGACTGTGCCGGCGACCTGCTGCTGATGCTGTCGGAGGGTACGTTCCCCAACGTCGGAGACCTGGCCATGTCGCGTTCGAGCCCGCGCGTCGGCGACGGTTTCATCCGTCTCAACGGCACCGGCGACGTCGTCTTCGCCAGCCCCAACGCGATCTCGGCCTACCACCGGATGGGGCTGACGGCCGAACTCGGCGGCCACAACCTGGTGACGGTGACCCGCCCGCTCATCTCCGACCCGTTCGAGGCCCAGGAGCTGGCCAACCACATCCGCGATTCACTCTCCGGCGGGGCGAGCATGCGAATGGAGGTCGACGCGGGCGGTGCTGCGGTGCTGCTGCGCACCCTGCCGCTGGTGGTGCACGGCCAGGCGGTGGGCGCCGCCGTGCTGATCCGCGACGTCACCGAGGTCAAACGCCGGGACCGCGCATTGCTGAGCAAGGACGCGACGATCCGCGAGATCCATCACCGCGTCAAGAACAACCTGCAGACCGTCGCGGCGCTGCTGCGGCTGCAGGCCCGCCGCACCAACAACGCCGAGGGCCGCGAGGCACTGATGGAGTCGGTGCGCCGGGTGTCCTCGATCGCCCAGGTGCACGACGCGCTGTCGATGTCGGTCGACGAGGAGGTCAACCTCGACGAGGTGGTGGACCGCATTCTGCCGATCATGAACGACGTCGCCAGTGTCGGCCCGCCGATCCGCATCACCCGCCAGGGTGACCTCGGCGTCCTCGACGCCGATCGCGCCACCGCCCTGGTGATGGTGATCACCGAACTGGTGCAGAACGCGATCGAGCACGCTTTTGATCCGACCACCGCGCAGGGGGCGGTGACGATCCGGGCCGAACGGTCGGCGCGCTGGCTGGACATCGTGGTGCACGACGACGGCCGGGGCGTCCCCGCAGGGTTCAGCCTGGAGAAGTCCGATCGGCTCGGCCTGCAGATCGTGCGGACCCTGGTGTCGGCCGAGCTCGACGGCTCCCTGGGTTTGCACGAGGGGGCCGAGGGCGGCACCGATGTGGTGCTGCGGGTCCCGATCGGCCGCAACAGGCTCAGCGGCAGAGCTGCACACTAGCGCGGCGCGGGGCCGGGTGTCCGCATGGTGCTGACACGAAGGCGGCCCCGACTTTCGCCGGGGCCGCCTTCGGTGAAATCTCTTGAGGGTCAGACTCCGCTGCGGGCCTTGGTCCGCGCGTTGCGCCGCTTGAGCGCGCGCCGCTCGTCTTCACTCATTCCGCCCCACACACCGGCGTCCTGGCCCGACTCCAGCGCCCAGCTCAGGCACTCGGTGGTGACAGGACAACGGTTGCAGACGAGCTTCGCGTCAGCAATCTGCGCGAGGGCCGGTCCACTGTTTCCGACGGGGAAGAACAACTCAGGATCCTCGTCGCGACAGACGGCCTTATGGCGCCAATCCATTAGATCTAACTCCTCACTTTGTGCGCAGCACGGCGCACGAGCTTTTCTTCGGCTGTTAACGCGTGCACCCGAATGTTTCTGCACTGTTGCATCCGATGTTTTCACAGGCTCGACGGATGTCAAGGGAACCGCGTTAACACGTGTGCAACGTCACTCGGAACCGCACTGTCAACGCCCGTACCCAGTTGTACTACAATTCAACCCACATACGCCCTTGTTCGGGTCACTGAAACCGATCGGCGCATCTCACAGCGTTTTCGAAGGTGGAGCGACCACCGCGAGCGCATCCGGAACCGACGTGAACGTCATCGTTTCGCGCGGCCCGATGTAATCCCCGTCGATCTGGCAGGCCACCGGTGCCGATGAAGTGACCCGCACCCACGCCAGGTCGTCGTCGCGCACCAGATGGCGGGCCACCGGATCGGGTTCGCGGGCGAACATCTGCCGGGTCAGACGCAAGTTCGCCCAGGCGTTCATACTCGTGGTCGCGAAAAGTCCGAGCCCGGTTTCGAATGTCGTTCCGGGATTGGTCCAGATCGGGCGCGTGTTGGCATATGTCCAGGGGCTGGAGTTGGACACGAATGCGAAATGCACGCCGCTGACGGGGTCGCGGTCCGGCAGGTGCACGGTCAGGGTCGGCTCTTTGCGCACGCTGGCGAGCACCTCGCGGATGGCAACGCGGATGTAGCGCGAGGCAGTGACCTTGCGGCCCTTGGCGCGCTGCGCCTCCACCGCTGCCACCACGTCGCCGTCGACGCCGAGGCCCGCGGTGAACACCCCCCAGCGCTCCCCGCAATCCATCAGTCCGATCCGCCGCCAGGACCCGCCGCGCCGGTACGCGCCGAGCAGGTCGATGAGCTGGTTGGTGGCCTCGATGGGATCGGGGCTGATGCCGAGCGCCCTGGCGAAGACGTTGGCCGAGCCGCCGGGCACGACACCGACGGCCGGGGCGGCGACATCGCGGCCGCGACCGCCGAGCACACCGTTGACCACCTCGTTCACTGTGCCGTCACCACCGTGGACGATCAGCACGTCGGTGCCGTCATCGGTGGATTCGCGGGCGATCTCGATGGCGTGTCCCCGGTGGTCGGTGTGGACGACGCGCAACTCGACGCGGCTCGCCAACGCGTGCGCGAGCAGGTCGCGCCCGGCCGCGGTGGTCGACGTGGCGTTCGGATTCACGATCAGCACGGCCCGCACGAGTCATGAGCCTAACGGCGGGCTCTAGTCTCGACACCGTGACTACTCCCGCCCTCGCCGCCCGATGACTACTCCCGCCCTCGCCGCCCGATGACTACTCCCGCCCCCGCCGCCCGATGACTGCTCCCGCGCCGACCGCCATCCGACAGGCCGCCGTGCTGGTGCTGCTGGAGGGCGCCGCGGGTCTGGTTGCCGCCGTCGTGCTGGTCGTGCGCGGGCTGATGGGGGCCGACCAGCACATCGTCAACGGGTTCGGCACCGCGGTCTGGTTTCTGGTGATCGGAGGCGGGGTGTTCGCCGCGGGTTGGGCGCTGTGGACGGGCCGGCGGTGGGGCCGCGGCATCGCGGTCTTCGCTCAACTGCTGCTGCTACCGGTCACCTGGTACGTGGCGGTCGGATCGCACCAGTGGTTCTACGGCATCCCCGTCGCGGCCGTCGCCCTGATCGCGCTGCTGTTGTTGTTCAGCCCGGCGGCGCTGCAGTGGCTTGCCGCAGACGCGTCTCAGGACACGTCTGAGGACTCCGCCGCGAGCGCCGACAACTCCGGACCCGACACCCGATAGGTGATCCAGTCGGTCTGCGGCTTGCCGCCGACGGCGTCGTAGAGCGCGATCGCGTCGACGTTCCAGTCCAGCACGGCCCAGCTCAGCCGGCTGTATCCGTGTTCGACGCATTCGCGAGCCAGGGTCGACAGCAGCTTCTGGCCGAGTCTGCGTCGACGGAACCGCGGCCGCACGAACAGGTCCTCGAGATAGATGCCGGCCACGCCGTCCCACGTCGAGAAGTTGTAGAACCACAGCGCGCCTGCGGCGACCTGTCCGTCGACCTCGACGATGTGCCCGTGCACGGTGGGTCCGTCACCGAACAGCGCGTCGCGTAATTGGCTTTCGGTCACCGTACACTCGGCGGCGGCGTGTTCGAACTCGGCGAGTTCGTGCACGAGCGCGGTCAGTTCGACCTCGTCGCCGGGCCGGGCCCGGCGGATGTCGACGGTCATGGTGTCACCCCCAGTGCGGACAGAATAGTGGTGAATTTCGTTGTGGTCTCGGCGACTTCGTCGTCGGGATCGGATTCGGCGACGATCCCGCCGCCGGAATGGGCGTCGGCGCTGCGCCGGTCGGCCGACAGTTGCGCACACCGGATCGACACGACCCACCGACCGTCACCTGAGGAATCGCACCAGCCGACCGCGCCGGCGTAGAAGCCGCGATCGCCCTCGAGCCGGTCGATCAGTGCGGTGGCCGCATCGACCGGCACCCCGCCGACGGCCGGTGTCGGGTGCAGAGCGATCGCGAGATCCAGTGCGGTGGTAGATTTTTCGCGCAGCCGCGCGGTGATCGGCGTGTTGAGGTGCCAGACGGCGGCGGTTGCGCTGAGCTGCGGCTGCGGTGCGATCTCCAGTTCGGTGCACAGCGGGTCGAGGGCGTTGCGGATCTCCTCGATCACCACCGCGTGCTCATGGCGGTTCTTGGCCGATCCGGCGAGGGCGGCGCCGCTTGCCCGGTCGGCGTCGGGGTCGGCGAAGCGTGGTGCGGACCCGGCGAACGGTCGGCAGGTCACCACGTCGCCCCGACGTGCCACCAGCAGTTCCGGACTGGCGCCGAGCAATCCGGCTCCGGTGTACCGGCCCCCCGCCGACGTGAGGTCGGCGAAATAGACGTTCGCATGGGGGTCGTCCGCGGCGAGTCGGCGCACCACGGTCCGTGCGTCGATCTCACCGTCGGCGGTCAGCCGCAACGCCCGCGCCAGCACAACCTTGTGCAGACCGCCTGCGGGGTCGTTGAGCGTGCGCACCGCGGCGGCGACCCGCGCCCGGTGCACCTCGGGGGCGGGCAGCGCCTCGGCGATGTGCACGGCGGGCAGCGGCGCGGTCGGCCAGTCCGGTAGGGCGTCGAGGAAGCGTACCGACTGCGGACGCATCAGCGCGGCCGGACGGATCTTGTCGAAAGGCAACGCGCCCACCACGATCGGGGCCTCGGCGGAGGCGAGCGCAGCGCGGGCGCCGGCAATGGTGGGGTAGGGGGTGTGCACCCCGTCGGCGATCACCACACCGTCGGCGCCGGCCAGGACGAACGACGGTTCGGCCGTCACGTCGGTGCGCACGAATGCGGATATCCGGTGAGTGCCAGTGCGCTGATCTGGCGCACTCCGTGTTCCCAACCGCACACCGCGACCGACGCGGCCACCATGGCGAATCGGATCCCCTCGGCCAGCGGCAGTTCCACCCACCGCGTGAGCACCGAGCGGGAGAAGTGGCCGTGGCCAACGAAGATCACGTCGCGGTACTCGAGATGTTGCAGCGCCATGTCGACCGCGCGGTCGGCGCGCGCGCCGACCTCGGCCACGCTCTCGCCGCCCGGGCAGCCGTGGGTCCACACCAGCCAATCCGGATCGGTCTGCCGGATCTCGGTCGTCGTCCTGCCCTCGTAGTCGCCGTAATCCCATTCGGACAGCAGGTCGGACACCTCCGCGACCGCCAGGCCGGCCAGCTTCGCGGTGTCCAGCGCACGCCGCCGGGGACTGCTGATCACCAGCGGGTCGTCGAGTTCCAGGCGCGCCAGCGCCTCGGCGGCCCGGGTGGCCTGATCGCGACCGGTGTCGGTCAGCTCCAGATCTGTGCGACCGGTGTGCCGCCCCGAGCGCGACCATTCGGTTTCGCCGTGTCGGATCAGCAGCAGTCGATGATCGGTGAGGCCCACACCGACCGATTCTGCCGCACGTCCCCGTGCGCGCTGGGTGGGCGTGTCAGGATGGGCATCGTGACGCGGGTACTTGCGGTCGCCAATCAAAAGGGTGGGGTCGCCAAAACGACGACGGTGGCGTCGCTGGGTGCGGCGATGACCGAACACGGCAAACGGGTGCTGCTCGTCGACCTGGACCCGCAGGGATCGCTGACGTTCTCGCTCGGGCACGAGCCGGACAAGCTGCCGGTGTCGGTGCACGAGGTGCTGCTGGGCGATGTGGAGCCGGATACGGCGCTGGTGGAGACACCGGAGGGGATGACACTGCTACCCGCCAACATCGACCTGGCCGGGGCCGAGGCGATGCTGCTGATGCGGGCCGGGCGCGAGCATGCGCTCAAGCGGGCGCTGGCCAAGATCAGCGCCGGCTTCGACGTGGTGATCATCGACTGTCCGCCATCGCTGGGCGTGCTCACCCTCAACGGCCTGACCGCCGCCGACGAGGTCATCGTGCCGCTGCAGTGCGAGACGCTGGCGCACCGCGGGGTGGGGCAGTTCCTGCGCACGGTGTCCGACGTCCAGGCGATCACCAATCCCGACCTGAAGATGCTCGGCGCCCTGCCGACGCTGTACGACTCCCGCACCACGCACAGCCGTGACGTGCTCTTCGACGTGGTCGACCGCTACGCGCTGCCGGTGCTGGCGCCGCCGATCCCGCGGACCGTGCGGTTCGCCGAGGCGAGCGCGTCCGGGTCGTCGGTACTGGCCGGTCGCAAGAACAAGGGCGCCGTCGCCTATCGGGAACTGGCGGAGGCGCTGCTCAAACACTGGAAGAGCGGTAAGGCGATGGCCACGTTCACCCCTGAGGTCGACTAGGCCGGCCCGAGGGCGACCAGTTCGCCGCCGCGCTGCTCGACGATCCACGTGCCGGCCACCGCGGGTATGACCGCCTCCGGTGAGGGCGGTCGGGAGATCGGCAGGTGGCGTTCACCGGCGCCGTCGTCCGGGTTGAACACGTCGTAGCCGCCGGTGACCGGTACCAGCAGCCTGTCGGCCATCTCGGTCGCCGGTCCGAGAGGCAGATGTCCGCCCGACGGGGTGACGGTGTACCTGTAACGCAGACCGTCGGCGGCGAACACCATGACCTCCGTGCCGGTCCACCAGGTGATCAGGTCACCGGCCCGCGCCGCGGCCGCCCGCGGTGACGCCGGCTGTCCGACCAGCGTGCTGGCGATCGTCGTCCCGGTCTCGTCGATGATGTTCACCGTCGGCCTGGGCGTCGGCAGGTAGACCGCCGTCGTGGTGTCGGACACCGCGATCACCCGGGCGTCGGAGTCGGCGGCCACACCGGGCAGCTCGACGTACTTCACGTCCGGGGTGTCCTCTTCATCGGAGGGTCGCAGCAGCGTCAGCCGGAGATCCGGCGCGTTGGGGCAGGCCTCGAGCACCGACACCGCCGATGAACTCGCCGCCGCCGAGGTGAGACGGCACAGCGGCGTGATCGGGACGTCCGGTTTGATGCGCGCGTCCAGCGCGCCGTAGCTGAGCATCCGCACCATGTCCGACCGCCACAGTTCCAGCCGGGTGTCACCGGCCGAGAGCACCGTCGTACCGTCGGAGGACAGCGTGACCGCCGGGTCGGCGTACGCGGTTCGGGCCGCCCCACGCTTGCCGGTGCGGCCGTTGATGGTGCTGACCTGTCCGCAGCCACGCTTGTCGGGATACACCGCGACGGCATAGTGGTAGATCGAGGTCACGCCGCACAGTTCGAGATCGCGGGCGTAGCTCCACAGCGTCGTCCCGGTGGCCGGGTCACGCCCCTCCACGATGTCACCGTCGCCGGTGACCACGACGCCGCCGACCACGACGGGTCGGCGGGTCCTCGGGCTGGGAGCGCTCCACAGCTGCCGCAGTGCCGTGGGAACGTCCTTGGCGGACGGCAGGTCCTCGATCGTGGTCGCTGCGGGCCGGCTGATGGTGGCCCTGGCGTCGCTGGTCCACCAGACCAGCCCGACGGTCACCGCGATCACCGCGGCGATCGCCGCGGCGGCCACCATGTCACCGCGGGTGCGGCGTTCGGGTCGAACCACGGATGGTGCGGGTGGGCGTCAGTTGCTGGTGGTCGTCGACGCCTTGCGCGGACGACGCCTGAGCCGCCGCCGGGTCGGCGCGTCGCCGTCGGCGGAGTCGTCGGCGGCGTCCGCGGCGTTCTCGGCCGACCCGGTCTCGTTCGACGGTGCGACGTGACCGGTGGCGGGCTCGCCCGCGCGGGTGCGGCGGCGGCTGCGGGTCCGGTTGCGAGCCGGCTTCTCGTCGGACTGCCGCTCGGAGCGCTCCGAACGTTCGCCGCGTTCGCCCCGCTTGGCCCCGGATCTGTCTCCGGCCTTGGCACGCGAGGTGCCGATCGAACCGCCCGCGTCGGCGGGGATGTGCAGTTCCTCGTAGAGGTGCGGCGAGCTCGAATACGTCTCGGCGGGCTCGGGGACCCCCAGGCCGAGCGCCTTGTCGATCATCGACCAGCGGGGTAGTTCGTCCCAGTCGACCAGCGTCACCGCGATACCGGTCTTGCCTGCGCGGCCTGTTCGGCCGATGCGGTGGACGTAGGCCTGCTCGTCCTCGGGGATCTGGAAGTTGATCACGTGGGTGATGTCGTCGATGTCGATCCCGCGGGCGGCGACGTCGGTCGCGACCAGGACGTCGATCTCGCCGGTGCGGAAGGACTTGAGCGCCTTCTCGCGGGCGCCCTGGCCGAGGTCGCCGTGAACGGCGCCGACCTCGAAACCGCGTTCGGCCAGTTCATCGGAAACCTTCTGGGCGGTGCGCTTGGTGCGGGTGAAGATCATCGTCGCGCCGCGGCCCTCGGCCTGCAGGATGCGCGTGACCATCTCGACCTTGTCCAGTGCGTGGGCGCGGTAGGCGAACTGTTCGGTGGTGTCGTGGGTGGCGGCCGAATGCGGCGCCTCGGCCCGGATGTGCGTGGGCTGGGTCATGAAGGTACGGGCGAGGGTGATGATCGGGTCGGGCATCGTCGCCGAGAACAGCATGGCCTGCCGAACCTCGGGGATCTGCCGCAGGATCCGCTCGATGTCGGGCAGGAAGCCCAGGTCGAGCATCTCGTCGGCTTCGTCGAGCACCAGCATGCTCAGCCCGCCGAGGCGGAGGTGACCCTGCTGGGCGAGGTCGAGCAGTCGGCCCGGGGTGCCGATCACGACGTCGACGCCCTTCTGCAGTGCCTCGATCTGGGCCTCGTAGGGGCGCCCGCCGTAGATCGAGGTGACCGACAGCTTCCGGTCGCCCGCCCGCAGGTAGCGCGCGGCGCCGGCGATGTCCTCGTACACCTGCAGGCACAACTCGCGGGTCGGCACGACGACCAGCGCCCGCGGGATGCCGCTGAGTTCACGTTCGGGGTCGGTGGTGATCCGCTGCAGCAGCGGCACACCGAAGGCCAGGGTCTTGCCCATGCCGGTGCGGGCCTGGCCGATGAGGTCGTCGCCGGCCAGCGCCATCGGCATGGTCAGTTCCTGGATGGCGAAGGGATGTTCCTTGCCGTCCTCGGCCAGCGCCCGGACGATCTCCTCGCGCACGCCCAGGTCGGCGAACGAGATCTTGGCGGGTTCCGCCTCGACGATCTCGGTGACCTCGGTGATCACGGTGTCGGTGGGGTCAGCGGTGATTGTCTCGGTGGTCTCAGTGGTGGTGTCGGTGGATTCGGTCATGCGGTAGGACAGTGCCTTTCGGGTCGATCCTCGTGGTTCATCGCGGATGTTCACGCGCGCACGAGTTTCGACGAAGTAGCACCGGGGCCCGGGCCTCATAGGTAAGGCAGACCGACTGCGTGCACGCACATTATCTCTGGTCACAGCTGCAGAACAGCGGACCCGTGAGCCATTCTACCTGGTCGGGTTCGTGATCTGTCGGCCGCGGCGTCGCCGTCTAGAGTTGCCGCATGACTCCGACCCAGCCCGCGGCCTCATCCGGGCAGGCCGCAGCCCCTGACGTCGCCGGCGTGTCGGCTGATCATCCCGGTGTCGTCGAGCTGTTCGCGCTGCTGGCGTACGGCGAGGTGGCGGCCTTCTACCGGCTCACCGAGGAGGCGCGCATGGCGCCGAATCTGCGCGGCCGGATCAACATGGCGAGCATGGCGGCCGCCGAGATGAGCCACTACGAGCTGCTCCGCGACGCGCTGGAGCGGCGAGGCGTCGACATCGTGCCCGCGATGACCCGCTACGCGTCGGCGCTGGAGCACTACCACCGGCTGACCACGCCAAGCACCTGGCTCGAAGCGCTGGTCAAGACCTACATCGGCGACGCCCTGGCGGCCGACTTCTATCTGGAGATCGCCGATGCGCTGCCGCCCGAGATCGCCGAGGTCGTGCGGGGGGTGCTGGCCGAGACCGGCCACTCGCAGTTCGTCGTCGCCGAGGTTCGGGCCGCGGTGACGGCCAGTGACCGGCAGCGCCACCGGCTCGCGCTGTGGTCGCGACGGTTGCTGGGGGAGGCCATCACGCAGGCTCAGTACGTGCTCGCCGACCACGACGAGCTCGTCGACCTGGTGATGGCCGGCGGAGAGGGCCTCACCCAGATCGCCGAATTCTTCGACCGGTTACAGGAGACCCACCGGTCGCGCATTCAGGAGCTGGGTCTGGCCTGAGTCACTGCGTGCAGGTGGCGAGCATCGACGGCGTGGTCTGCGCCACCAGCGTCGTCCCGGCGGGGTCGGTGATCGCGCAGGTCAGCTGACCTCCCACGCTGGTCGCCGTCACCGATTTGAGTTGCACCCCCGGGTCGAGGGTGACCGTCTTCGACCACGGCAGCGCCACGTTGAGTTCGGTCTGCAGTGCGCCCTGCTGGTCGGTGTAGATGACGGTGACCAGATCGATGAGCTGCTTGTTCCCCGCGACGGTATAGGTGATGGTGCGGGGGTCGGGGGTCGCGACCGGCGGTGCTGCTGCGGCGGTGGGCAGCGGGGCAGGGGCGGCGGTGGCGCTCGGGGCCGGCGTGCGTGGGGCCGTCGGCGTCACCGTGGTCACCGTCTCGGGTGAGAGCGTGGCCGTCGGCGCCTGCCGGGCGGAGGTGTCCGGCGCCGCCGCGGTCGCCGTGGGCCGGCTCTGCGCAGGCGGGGCCACGGTCGCCGACACCGATCCGCTGTCGCCGCCGCCGAGGATGACCATTGTGCAGATCACCGCGACCAGCAGGACCGCGCCGGCCATGCCGCCGATCCACACCCAGCGGCGATCCACGTCGGTGTAAGCGCCGCCGACGTAGGCGTCGTAGTCCTCGAAGTCGTCGTCCTCGCTCTGGTCGGCGTGGTAGCCGTAGTCGTCGTGGCTCGCGTACCCGGGGTGGTCGTCGCGGTGGCGGGTCCGCGTCCGAACCGAGTGGTCCTCGTAACTCGAACCGTGGTCACGACCGGAACGTCGGTAGGAGTCGTAGGTGCTGTAGTCGCCGAAGGTGCCGTAGGGCGAGTTGCCCGCGCCCGGGCGGTCGAGGCGCTCGGTCGGGGCGGGCGGCTGGGGATTCGGCGGAAAAGGCCTGCTCATGACTACTTCCGGTAGACGGGTGAGATGGGCTGTTCCGAGACTAACGAGACAAAAGTGACAGATGAGGCGAGAATGCGACGTGTTGATCACGGTCCGGATTCGGTTCGGTCGCTGCCCGGGGCAGGCCCGGTCACGGCGGCTTCGCTCAGCGCGTAGTCCCCGCGGCGGCGCGGTGGCGCGCGCGTCCACTAGCCTTTCGGCAGGAACGCGGCAGCCGTCGGGCGTGCGGCGACGGAATACCAACGGAAGGGTTCAGCGTGGAGGTCAAGATCGGTGTCACGGACAGCCCGCGCGAGCTTGTCTTCAACAGCGCGCAGACGCCGACCGAGGTGGAGAAGCTGGTGACCGATGCGCTGAACGAGGGCGTCGGCGTGGTCGGGTTGACCGACGAGAAGGGCCGGCGGTTCCTGGTGCAGACCTCACGGATCGCCTACGTGGAGATCGGTGCCGCCGACGTCCGGCGGGTCGGGTTCGGTGTGGTCGGCGCGGAGGCCGTCAAGAACGGGTGAGCGGCACGTGTGACAGTCCGCCCCAGGCGAACTGCACCGTCCCGTCGACCGCGTCGTCCTTGGAGATCGGTCGGTCGGCGTCCAGCCAGTAGCGGGCGCAGTCGACGCTGATCCCCACCAGACCCACCGCGATCATCCGGGCGCGGTGGGCTTCCAGTCCCGAATCTCGGCTGATCAGGTCGAAGACGGCGTCGGTACACGCCTCGGTGGCGACCTTCACCGCCGCGGCGACCGACGGCTCGCTGACGTAGTCGTTCTCGAAGATCAGCCGGTAGCCCTGGCTGTCGTGTTCGATGAAATCGAAGAACGCCTGGACCGCCGCGCGCAGCCGCTGCCGGTTGTCGGTGGTGGTGCGCAGCGCCTGACGGACCCCGGAGACCATGTTGTCGACATGCCGTTGCAGCACCGCCAGGTACAGCTCCAGCTTGGACGAGAAATGTTGGTAGAGAACCGGTTTGCTCACCCCGGCACGTTCTGCGATCTCGTCCATACCCGCCGCGTGGTAACCGCGGTCGACGAACACCTCGCTGGCGGCGATCAGCAACTGCCCGCGGCGCTCGTCGCGGGGCAGTCGGTTACCGCGCCGGTTGCCGCCGGAAGAGGCCCCGGCTCCATTGGCCGGCTTGTCGCCTCTCCGCTCAGCGGTGTTGGCGAGATCGCTCATCAAGTCCTCAATCTGGATTCGTCTGGCGCGTCTGGTGGTGCCGGATCGGCGCGCTCATCCCGTCGACAGTACTACCGATGGCCTGACACGTGCCTCATGACACCGGCCGGTCCCGCTGGTGGCGCGCCGGGACCGGAAGTCCTTGCGGCTGTGCCATCCTGTTGCGGTGACCTACGACCCGGGACGTCACGGGGGCGGTCATGTTCCGGCGCTGCGCTATGAGGGGGAAGAGCCGGGGCGTGCCGTGCGCGAACCCCTGCGCGCACATCGCGATCCACTCGCGATCGACGCCGGCCGTGCGCGGTCGAACCGCGATGAGCGCCAGCACTGGCGCAAACAGTCGTGGCTGGGATGGTTCGTCTCCACCTACGGCTGGCGGGCCTACGCGCTGCCGATCCTGGCCGTGCTCACCGTGATCGTCATCTACCAGACCGTCACCGGAACCACCGCACCCCAGCAGGTGGCCGACGAGGGCCCGGTGCAGGGCCCACCGACCATCGGGGTGGACAGCACGGCGATCGTCGGCGCTCCGCCCAAGGGTCTGACCCAGTTCGACGCGAACCTGCCCACCGGGATCCTGCCGGCGGGCGGCCCGTTCACCGAGGCCGGCGCCAAGACGTGGCACATCGTTCCCGGCACGTCGCCGCAGGTCGGTCAGGGCACCACGAAGGTGTTCACCTACACCGTCGAGGTCGAGGACGGGCTCGACACCACCGGCTTCGGCGGCGACGAGGGCTTTGCGCGGATGGTCACCGAAACCCTGGCCAATCCGAAGAGCTGGACGCACAACCCGCAGTTCGCGTTCGTCCGCGTCGACTCGGGCGATCCCGACTTCCGGGTGTCGCTGACCTCGCCCATCACCATCCGGGAGGGCTGCGGCTACGACATCCCACTGGAGGCGTCGTGCTACAACCCGGCGTATCTGGGTGACCAGTCGAGGGTGTTCATCAACGAGGCCCGCTGGGTACGCGGCGCCGTCCCGTTCCAGGGCGACGTGGGGTCCTATCGGCAGTACGTCATCAACCACGAGGTCGGCCACGCCATCGGATATCAGCGACACGAACAGTGCCCGGAGAACGGTGCACTGGCGCCGATCATGATGCAACAGACGTTTTCCACCAGCAATGACGACGCCGCCCGCTTCGATCCGGAGACGGTCAAAGCCGACGGGCTGAGCTGCCGCTTCAACCCGTGGCCGTATCCGATCGCCTGATCTCGCGCCAGCGTGCGGGTCTGCACGCGACACACCGACGATCGGGCGCATTGTGGGCACGCTCGCGGGGCGGCCGGGAAGCAATGCGGCCCGTTCGCCGTTGTGTGTGACGCCTATCCTGAAGATGCGTGGGTCTGCATATCCGCGGGCCGTTGAACTGAGGAGATCCCGGGTGTCGTCACCGTTGCCGCCGCTGGTCGAACCGGCGGCCGAACTGACCCGCGACGAGGTCGCGCGATACAGCCGCCACCTGATCATTCCCGATCTGGGTGTGGATGGTCAGAAGCGGCTGAAGAACGCGAAGGTCCTCGTCATCGGAGCCGGTGGCCTGGGTTCGCCGACGTTGCTCTACCTGGCCGCCGCCGGGGTGGGCACCATCGGCATCGTCGAGTTCGACGTCGTCGACGAATCGAATCTGCAGCGCCAGATCATCCACGGCGTGTCCGACATCGGCCGGTCCAAGGCCGAGAGCGCGCGGGACTCCGTCCTGGAGATCAACCCGCTGGTCGAGGTGCGGCTGCACGAGTTCCGGCTCGAGCCCGACAATGCGGTGCAGCTGTTCGAGCAGTACGACCTGATACTCGACGGCACCGACAACTTCGCCACCCGCTATCTGGTCAACGACGCGGCGGTGCTGGCGCACAAGCCCTACGTCTGGGGTTCGATCTACCGGTTCGAGGGTCAGGTGTCGGTGTTCTGGGAGGACGCGCCGGACGGACTCGGCCTCAACTACCGCGATCTGTACCCCGAGCCGCCGCCTCCGGGCATGGTGCCGTCCTGCGCCGAGGGCGGTGTGCTCGGCATCCTGTGCGCGTCGATCGCATCGGTGATGGGCACCGAGGCCATCAAGCTGATCACCGGCATCGGCGAACCGCTGCTGGGCCGGCTGATGGTCTACGACGCCCTGGACATGACGTACCGCACCATCAAGATCCGCAAAGACCCTGCGACGCCAGAGATCACCGAGCTCATCGACTACGAGGAGTTCTGTGGCGTGGTGTCCGACGCGGCCGCCGAGGCTGCCGCCGACTCCACCGTCACACCGCGCGAGCTCAAGGAGCTGCTGGACTCCGGGAAGCCGCTGGCGCTCATCGACGTCCGTGAGCCGGTCGAATGGGACATCAACCACATCGACGGCGCCGAACTGATCCCCAAGGGCGCGTTCGAGACCGGCGAAGCGCTGGCGCGGCTGCAGGTCGACCGCACACCGGTCTTCTACTGCAAGACCGGGGTGCGCTCCGCCGAGGTGCTGGCCATCGCGAAGAAGGCCGGCTTCTCCGACGCCATGCACGTGCAGGGCGGAATCGTGGCCTGGGGTAAGCAACTCGAGCCGGACATGGTGATGTACTGACGGCCCCTCGTTGCCGTGAGGGTGCCGGTCTGTTGCCCAGCCGTGATGCGACACGACCGCCATCCGGGCTGGACCTGCGCCTTTAGCCCAGTAACCTGTGCTGGTGAATTCCGAGCGACCGCCCGACCATGTCCTCGCGGCGTTCGGTCTGGTCGGTGTGCGGCCGGTCCCGCTGGGGTCGAGTTGGGAGGGCGGCTGGCGCTGCGGCGAGGTCGTGCTGTCGATGATCGCCGACCACGCCCGCGCGGCCTGGTCGGCCAAGGCCCGTGAGACGTTGTTCGTCGACGGCGTGCGCCTGGCGCGGCCGGTCCGTTCGACCGACGGCCGCTACGTGGTCTCCGGGTGGCGCGCGGACACTTTCGTCGCCGGGACCCCCGAACCGCGTCATGACGAGGTGGTGTCGGCGGCCGTGCGTCTGCACGAGGCGACCGCGACCCTGGAGCGCCCGCGGTTCCTGACCCAGCCCCCGGTCGCGCCATGGGCGGACGTCGACGTCTTCATCGCCGCCGACCGCGCCGCCTGGGAAGAGCGGCCGCTGCACTCACTGCCGCCCGGCGCCCGGGTGGCACCGGGCTCCACCGACGGGCAGAAGTCCGTCGAGCTCATCAATCAGCTGGCCACCTTGCGCAGACCCACCAAGAGCCCGAGCCAACTGGTGCACGGAGACCTCTACGGCACCGTGCTGTTCGCGGGTGCCGCCGCGCCCGGGATCACCGACATCACGCCCTACTGGCGGCCTGCCTCCTGGGCGGCCGGCGTCGTGGTCGTCGACGCACTGGCCTGGGGCGAAGCCGACGACGGTCTGATCGAGCGGTGGGCTTCGCTGCCGGAGTGGCCGCAGATGTTGTTGCGCGCGTTGATGTTCCGGCTCGCCGTCCATGCGCTGCACCCGCGGTCGACGGCGGCGGCGTTCCCTGGATTGGCGCGGACCGCCGCTCTGGTGCGGCTGATCCTCTAGAACGCGTGCCGTAGTTCACGCAGGGCAATCCTGCCATCGGAGGCGAGCACGCCTTCGGCGCGTAGCAGCTCGAGCTGGCGGGTGGCCAGGTGCGCCGCGGGCCGCCCCGACGCGGGGACGACGCGGTGCCACGGCAGGTCGGAGGAGTCGGTGCGCATGATCCAGCCGACGATGCGCGCGCTGGACAGACCGGCCGCGTCGGCGATGTCACCGTAGGTGCTGACCCGACCGGCCGGGATCGCGGCGACCAGCGCGCGCACGGCCTCCACCTGGGCATCGCTGACCGCCGCCATCACTCATGCCGCTCGAGGTGGCCGCGGATCACCGCGGCGGTCTCCTCCGGCCGCGCCTGCGGGACCATGTGGTCGCAATCCCACTTCAACACAGTGAGATTCGGCCCGAGCGCCGTGTCCAGGGTGCTGATCAGCTCGTCGGTGGCGTAGGGCGGTCGGGTGCGGGTGGCGTGGATCAGCGTCACCGGCACACCGTCGCGGGGGACGGGGATCGGGCGGGCGAGTTCGCTCCAGTACGCCATCATCGCGGGCACGTCGATGCGCCACCCGCTGCGGCCGTTGGGCAGTTCGACGAGGTGTTCGTCGAGTTCGCGGTCGACCTCGGCCTCGGTGACCTCCCCCCACGCACCCGACACCTTCTCCCGGCGGGCCTCCGCGCGATCGGTGTAGTCCGGGGAGGCGAACATGTCGTCGGCGATCTCGCGCATCCATTCTCCGTCGAGTCCGGTGGCCGGGTCGAGCAGCACCAACCCGGCCACCAGGTCCGGACGCCGTGCTGCCAGGTCCAGGGCGACCGCTCCGCCGAACGAATGCCCCGCCACCACGACCGGCCCCTCGGCGTCGGCGTCGAGGAGCGCGGCAAGCGCCGTCGTATTCGATTCGATGGTCCACGGCGCCGCCCATGATGAGCGGCCGTGACCGATGAGGTCGGGTGCGACGACGGTGAATTCGGCCAGATGCCGTGTCGACAGGGTCTCCCACCGCCGTCCGTGCCCGGTCAGCCCGTGCAACGCGAGCAGGTGCGGGGGGCCATCGGGTCCGTAGCGGTGCACGTGCAGAGTCATGCCGCCGATGGTGCCAGCTTCTGCTGCACGGGACTTGTCGGACCCACGTGGTGTCATGCCCACATGACCGCATCAGACGTCGACACGGCGACCCGGCCCACGTCGCCGGACACCGAACTGCTCGAGCCGAGTCGGCGCGGCCTGGTTCGGCTGGTCGGTGGCCCCGGCACCGGTAAGTCGACGCTGCTGATCGGTACCGCGGCGGCGCACATCCGCGCCGGAGTCGACCCCGAATCGGTTCTGCTGCTGACGGGTTCGACGCAGCTGGGCGCGCAGGCCCGCGCTGCCATCACCCGTGAGCTGCTGCGCGACGGTGTCCGCAGGGTGGTGCGGCAGCCGCTCGTGCGTACCGTGCACTCCTACGCGTTCGCGGTGCTGCGGTTGGCGGCGCAGCGCAACGGCGGGGCCCCGCCGCGGCTGATCACCGGTGCCGAACAGGACGGCATCATCCGCGAGCTGCTCGCCGGCGATCTGGAGGACGGTGACCGGTCACCGGTGGCCTGGCCGGCGGGCCTGCGGCCGGCGCTGGCGACGGCGGGTTTCGCCGGTGAGCTGCGCGATCTGATGGCGCGGTGCACCGAGCGCGGTGTCGACCCGGTTGCGCTGCAACGGCTCGGCCGGCAGTGCGCACGGCCCGAATGGTCGGCCGCAGGCCGGTTCGCGCAGGCCTACGAACAGATCATGCTGCTGCGTTCCGCGGTCGGTATGGCCGCCCCGCAGGCCACCGTGCCGGCGCTGGGCGCGGCCGAACTCGTCGGCGCAGCGCTCGAGGCCTTCGCCACCGACCCGGAACTGCTTGCCGCCGAGCGCAGCCGCGTCCGGCTGCTGCTGGTCGACGACGCCCAGCACCTCGATCCGCAGGCGGCCCGCCTGGTGCGGGCGCTCATGCCCGGTGCCGACCTCACCGTCATCGCCGGTGACCCCGACCAGGCGGTGTTCGGGTATCGCGGGGCCGATCCCACGCTGCTGCGCGAACCATCCGACAGCCCGCTCATCGCGCTCACCGAGTCGCATCGCTGCGCGGCCGCCGTGGCGGACGCGATCACCGCTGTCGCGCAACGGTTACCCGGTGCGGCAGCGCGCGGGCTCACCGGTGTCGCCGATCGCGCCGGGTCGGTGACCGTGCGGTTGGCCGCCGGCACGCACGCCGAATCGGCACTGGTGGCCGACGCGCTGCGCCGGGCTCATCTCGTCGACGGGGTGCCGTGGTCGGAGATGGCCGTCGTCGTACGGTCGATGTCGCGGGTGGGTGCCCCGCTGGCCCGTGCCCTCACCGCGGCCGGAGTCCCGGTCGACCTGCCCGCCGCCGCGACGCCCCTGGCCGAGCAACCCGCGGTGGCAACCCTGCTGACGGTGCTCGAGGCCGCGGCCGGCGGGTTGACCGGCGCACAGGCCGAGTCGTTGCTCGCCGGGCCGCTCGGCCGGGTCGACCCGGTGTCGATGCGCCAGCTGCGGCGGGCATTGCGCCGCGCCGACGGCAGCAGGCCGCCTCGCGATTTCGCCGATCTGCTCGTCGACGCCCTCACCGGGGAGCAGCCGGGCCTGACGGCGGCGCTGCAGCGACCGCTGGGCCGGGTGCGTGCGGTGCTGTCGGCAGCGCAGCGCAGCGCCGCCGCCGGGCTCGACCCGCGTCACACGCTGTGGCAGGCCTGGCACCGCAGCGGCCTGCAGCGGCGTTGGCTCGCCGCCGCCGAGCGGGGCGGCCCCGCCGGTGTGCAGGCCGATCGTGATCTGGATGCGGTCACCGAATTGTTCGACGTCGCAGAGCAGTTCGTGGCCCGCACCCCTGGCGGTTCGGTGCGGGCGTTCATCGATCATGTCTCGGGACTCGGGCTACCCCCGCGCAGCCCGGCCGAGCGGTCGGCGGCCGACGCCGTCGCGGTGCAGAGCGCGCACCAGGCCCTGTCCGGCGAATGGGAGTTCGTCGTGATCGCCGGACTTCAGGAGGGCCTGTGGCCGAACACCGTACCGCGCGGCGGCGTGCTGAACACCCAGCGTCTCGTCGACGTCCTCGACGGCGTCATCACCCCGGAAAACCGTGGCGTGTCCTCCAGGGCGCCCCTGCTGGCTGAGGAACGGCGCCTGCTCATCGCCGCCATGGGACGAGCCCGCACGCACGTCCTGGTGACGGCCGTGGACAGCGACACCGGTGACGAGGCGATGCTGCCGTCACCGTTCTGCACCGAACTGTCCGCGCTGTCGTGCGGACACGCCGACGTCGAGACGATCGCCCCCGTTCGGGCCCCGCGCGTGCTCGCGCCGTCCGCGCTGGTCGGCCGGCTGCGTTCGGTGGTCTGTGCGCCCGACGGCACGGTCGACGGTGCGGCCCGCGATTGTGCCGCAGCGCAACTCGCCCGGTTGGCGCAGGCGGGCGTCGCAGGTGCCGACCCGCGGCAGTGGCAGCCGCTGACGCCGCTGTCAACCGAGGAGGCGCTGTGGCCCGACGGGCAGGAGGTCGTCACGCTGTCGCCGTCGACGCTGCAGACGCTGACCGACTGCCCGCTGCGCTGGCTGCTCGAACGCCATGGCGGCGGCGACGGCCGGGATGTGCGCTCAGCGGTCGGTTCGCTGCTGCACGCACTGGTGGCCGAGTCGGGATCGACCGAGAGCAGACTGCTCAACGATCTGCGGCGGATCTGGTCCCAGCTGCCCTATGAGGCGTCCTGGCACGCGGAGAACGAACTCGGTCGGCACGAGTCGATGCTCACCGCGTTCACGCAGTGGCGCGACCAGACCCGCAGGGAACTCACCGAGGTGGGCACGGAGGTCGACGTGGACGGCGTCGTCGTCGAGGCCGCAGGCGACCTGCCTGCGGTGCGGGTGCGCGGGCGGCTCGACCGCCTCGAACGCGATGCCGCCGGGCGGTTGGTGGTCGTCGACATCAAGACCGGCAAGACGCCGGCGACCAAGGACGACGCCCAACGGCACGCTCAGTTGGCCATGTACCAGCTCGCCGTCGCCGCCGGCCTGCTGTCGGAGGGCGAAGTCCCCGGCGGCGGCAAGCTCGTATATCTCGGCCGCAGCACAGCAGGGGGGCCGGCGGAGCGCGAGCAGGACGCGATGGGCGCCGAGGCGCTCGATGCGTGGCGTGAACAGGTCGGTCGGGCCGCGGCGGCGACCCGGGGGCCGCAGTTCTCCGCACGGGTCAACGAGGGCTGTGCGCACTGCCCGGTGCGCACCAGCTGCCCGGCCCAGCCGGCGGGGGAGCGGTCGTGATCGTGCGCCACAGTCCGGCCGAATTGGCCTCGGCGCTAGGGCTTTTCGCACCCACCGAAGAGCAGGCGGCGGTGATCGCTGCGCCGCCGGGCCCGCTGGTGGTGATCGCGGGCGCCGGGGCGGGGAAGACCGAGACCATGGCCGCACGGGTGGTGTGGCTGGTGGCCAACGGCTACGCGAGTCCCGGTGAGGTACTCGGACTGACCTTCACCAGAAAGGCCGCCGGTCAGCTGCTGCGACGCGTGCGCACCCGGCTCGCCCGGCTGGCCGGCGCCGGTCTGGTCCCCGGCGTCGCGGGCGATCTGGCCGACCTGCCTGCCGTGAGCACCTACCACGCCTTCGCCGGCACGCTGCTGCGCGAGCACGGTCCGCTGCTCGGCCTGGAGCCCGACACCCGGCTGGTCGGGGAGACGGAGCTGTTCCAGCTGGCCCATGAGGTGGTCTGCGCCCACCCCGGCCCGCTCGAGACGGACAAATCACCGGCCGCGGTGACCCGTATGGTGCTGCGGCTGGCCGGTCAACTCGCCGAACACCTCGTCGAGACCGGAGAGCTGCGCGACACCCACGTCGAGCTCGAACGCCTGGTGTACACGCTGCCCGCGGGTCCGTATCAGCGTGACCGCGGCCCCAGCCAGTGGCTGCTGCGCATGCTCGCCACTCAGGCCGAACGCACCGAACTGGTGCCGCTGATCGATGCCTTACATGCGCGGATGCGCGCAGGGAACGTCATGGACTTCGGCATGCAGATGGCCGCGGCGGCACGGCTGGCCGCCCACTTCCCTCAGGTGGGCGCGCAGCTGCGGGCCCGCTACCGGGTGGTACTACTCGATGAGTACCAGGACACCGGGCACGCCCAGCGTGTCGCGCTGTCCGCCCTGTTCGGCGGCGGCGTCGACGACGACCTGGCGCTGACCGCCGTGGGTGATCCCATCCAGTCGATCTACGGGTGGCGCGGCGCCTCGGCGACCAACCTGCCGCGATTCGCCACCGATTTCCCGCGCTCCGACGGCACTCCGGCGCCGACGCTGGAATTGCGCACCAGCTGGCGTAACCCGGCGAGCACGCTGCATCTGGCCAACGCCGTGTCGGCCGAGGCACGCAGGCGCTCGGTCGCGGTACGCGCGCTGCGGCCAAGGCCCGACGCGCAACCTGGCACCAATCGGCTGGCACTATTCAATGACGTTGCGGCCGAACGGGAATGGGTCGCCGATCAGGTGGCGCAGCGATACCACGCTGCGCGCGAGGCCGGCGATGCGCCGCCCACGGCGGCGGTGTTGTTGCGGCGCAACGCCGATGCCGCGCCGATCGCGGAGGCGTTGACCGACCGCGGCGTGCCCGTGGAGGTCGTCGGCCTGGCCGGCCTGCTCGGCGTCGCGGAGGTCGCCGACGTCGTGGCGATGCTGCGTCTGGTCGCCGACCCCACCGCGGGCAGCTCGGCGATGCGCATCCTGACCGGTCCGCGCTGGCGTCTCGGCGGGCGAGACATCGCCGCGCTGTGGCGCCGGGCGAAGGAACTCGACGACACCGGTAGCGCCGGACCGGACGCCACCGCCGAGGAGATCGTGGCACGCATCGCGCCCGACGCCGATACCGCATGCCTCGCCGACGCCGTCTGCGATCCCGGATCCGCCGATCGGTACTCGGCAGCGGGATACCGCAGGATCACCGCGCTCGGAGAGGAGTTGGCGGCGCTGCGTTCCCATTTGAGCTTCCCGCTGCCGGATCTGGTCAACGAGGTCCGCCGGGTGCTGGCCGTCGACGTCGAGGCGCGCGCCGCGCGGCCCGTCTCCGCGGGCTGGTCGGGAACCGAACATCTCGACGCCTTCACCGATGTGGTGACCGATTACGCCGCGCGGGCGGGGGCATCGGTGAGCGGATTGCTGGCGTTCCTGGACGCGGCGATGGACGTCGAGAACGGCCTGGCGCCGGCGGAGCTGACGGTGTCCACCGAACGCGTCCAGATCCTCACCGTCCACGCCGCCAAGGGGCTGGAATGGCAGCTGGTGGCGGTGCCGCACCTCAGCGGCCGGGTGTTCCCCTCGACCGGGCGGATGCGCACCTGGCTGACCGATCCGGCCGATCTACCGCCGCTGCTGCGCGGTGACCGCGCCACCACGACCGACCACGGCGTCCCCGTGCTGGACAGCTCCGACGTCAACGATCGAAAGATGCTCTCGGACAGGATAAACGATCACAAGAGCCGTCTCGAGCAGCGCCGCACGGACGAGGAACGCAGGCTGCTCTACGTCGCACTGACCCGGGCGGAGGACACGCTGCTGCTGTCGGGGCACCACTGGGGCGGTACGGAGGCCAAGCCCCGCGGACCGTCGGAGTTCCTCTGCGAGCTCAAGGACATCGTCGACCGGGCGGCGGCCTCGGGCAGCCCGTGCGGAGTCATCGACCAGTGGGCGCCCGAACCGGCCGCCGGCGAGGTGAACCCGTTGCGCGACAACGTCACCGAGATTCTGTGGCCGGCCGAGCCGGCGGCGGGGCGACGCGCCGACATCGATGCCGGCGCCCAGCGGGTGGCACGGGCGATGGCCGAGGCGGACCGGTCCGATGTCGATGTCGATGTCGAAGGGTGGACCGGTGACGTCGATGCGCTGCTGGCCGAGCGGAAGCAGGTGCCGCACCTCGAGCCGCCGCCGCTACCGGTGCAGGTGTCGGTCAGCACACTGGTCGAGCTGAGCGGCGACCGTGACGGCGTCCTGCACCGGCTGCGCCGGCGGCTGCCCACGCCGCCGGCCCCGCATGCGTTGTTGGGCACGGCTTTTCATGACTGGGTGCAGCGGTTCTACGGTGCGGACCGGCTGTTTGATCTGGATGATCTGCCCGGCGCGGTGGACGGTGGCGAGCGGCTCGCCCAGGAGCGGCAACTCGACGAATTGCAATCGGCGTTCATGCTCTCGCCGTGGGCCGCTCGCACCCCGGTCGACACCGAGGTGCCGTTCGAGATGGTCATCGGCGAGACCATGGTGCGCGGGCGCATCGATGCGGTGTTCTCCGACGACGACGGCGGGTTCATCGTCGTGGACTGGAAGACCGGCGCACCCCCCGAGGCGCCGGAGGCGCAGCGGCAGGCGGGGATCCAGCTCGCGGTGTACCGCGAGGCGTGGGCCGCGCTCCAGGGATGCCCGGTCGAGCGGGTGGGGGCGGCCTTCCACTACGTCAGGTCGGGCCGTACCGTGCACCCTCCCGCGCTACCGGGCGCCGCCGATCTGGCGGCGCTGCTCAGAACGGAGGTGGCCTGATGTGACGATCTAGGAGCTGCGGTAGACCTTCAGCGCCTGGGCGATCATCGGTACCTGCAGCGGCAGCCGCGCGAGGGCTATCGCCCGCATCGGCCACGGCTTGTCCCACCACAGCCGCACCATGTTGACGTTGCCCGGGAAGACCCCCAGATACAGCGCGATCGCCGCCAGTGCTCCGGCCTTGCGTGTCTTCGGCGCAGCCAGGGCGGCGGCGACGCCGATCTCCGCCACACCCGAGGCGTAGGTGTAGAACCGCGCGGAACCGGGCAATTCGACCGGGACGATGGTGTCGAACGGCTTGGGCGCGACGAAGTGCAGCACTCCCATGCCCGCCAACATCGCGGCCATTCGGGTGGCGCGTGTCGGGTTGGCGATCTGCTGCAGTTCGGCTGGGGGAGAGGTCATGATTACATTGTGCTGGTGCGGCAAGCCCATCCGATGATGGACCCTCGTGGCTAAAGGCCGACTGCGGCGGCGACTCGCCGCCATCGAACAGGATCTGACGTCCCAACCCGACGCTGCGCTCGTCGACGTGCTGCGCATCCCGGAGCCGTTCGTCAGCCCGACGCAGAAGATCATCCGGCGCATCTTCTACGCTGCGGGCGCCCTGTTCGCGGCGGTCATCATCGTCTACCTGGATCGCCACGGCTACCGGGACATCGAGAGCACACCGGAGACCAGCGATCCGCTGTCGTTCCTGGACTGCGTCTACTACGCGACGGTGTCGCTGTCGACCACGGGGTACGGCGACATCACCCCGGTCACCGAATCCGCCCGGCTGATCAACGTCCTGGTGATCACGCCGCTACGGGTTGCCTTCCTGATCGTGCTGATCGGTACGACGGTGGAGACCCTGACCAGCCAGTCGCGCCAGGCGTTGAAGATCCAGCGATGGAGGAGCAGAGTGCGCAACCACACCGTGGTCATCGGGTATGGCACCAAGGGCCGCACCGCGGTCGCGGCCATGGTCGGTGATGCCATAGCGCCCGCCGAGATCGTCGTCGTCGACGAGAACGCGGCCGCGCTGGATCGCGCCCGCAGCGCCGGTCTGGTCACGGTGCACGGTGATGCCACCAAGTCCGAGGTGTTACGGCTGGCCAGCGCACAGCATGCTAAGTCGATCATCGTGGCCACCGACAACGACGCCAGCGCGGTGCTGGTCACGCTGACCGCGCGCGAACTCGCCCCGAACGCCAAGATCATCGCCGCCGCCCGCGAGGCCGAGAATCAGCATCTGCTGCGACAGTCCGGCGCCGACAACACCGTCGTGTCGTCGGAGACGGCGGGCCGGCTGCTCGGCATCGCCACCCAGACCCCCAGCGTGGTGGAGATGATGGAGGATCTGCTGACTCCGGACGCAGGCTTCGCGATCGCCGAACGAGAGGTCACGCCGAAGGAGGTGGGCGGTTCGCCCCGCCATCTGCACGACATCGTGCTCGGCGTGGTGCGCGACGGTGGCCTGCGGCGGGTCGACGCGCCGGAAGTCGATGCGCTCGAAAGCGGCGACCGGCTGCTCTACATCCGCAGCGCCGACGCCGAACGATGACCCGTCCCGACGGGTTCGCGCTCCGCAACATCCCGGTGCTGTCGCGCGTCGGCGCCGACCGGGCTGACACGCTACGCACCGACATCGACGCGGCCGGTGCGGCCTGGCCTGAGGCGCTGCTGTTGCGGGTGGACCGGCGCAACCAGGTGCTGATCGCCGGCGGCCGTGTCGTGCTGGGCCGTGCGGCCGCGCTCGGCGACACGCCGCCCGACCACGCGGTGTTCCTCGGCCGGCTCGTCGACGGCCGGCACGTCTGGGGGGTGCGGTCCGCGCTCGAGGCCCCGGAGGACGGCGCCGAGGCCGGCGAGCAGGTGGAGGTACTCGATCTGCGCCGAGCGGGCCAGATCTTCGACGACACGAGCGCCCAACTCGTCGCAACCGCCACCGCGCTGCTGAATTGGCACGACAACGCCCGGTTCAGCCCGGTCGACGGCGCACCCACCAAGCCGATCAAGGCCGGCTGGTCGAGGGTAGATCCGGTCACCGGCCACGAGGAGTTCCCGCGGATCGATCCGGCGGTGATCTGCCTGGTGCACGACGGGCACGACCGCGCGGTCCTGGCCCGCCAGACGGTGTGGCCCGAACGGTTGTTCTCAATTCTCGCCGGATTCGTCGAGGCCGGTGAATCCTTCGAAACCTGCGTGGTGCGCGAGATCGCCGAAGAAGTCGGGCTGACCGTCACCGACGTGCGCTACCTGGGCAGCCAGCCCTGGCCGTTCCCGCGGTCGCTGATGGTCGGCTTCCACGCGGTCGGCGACCCCGAACAGCCGTTCTCGTTCAACGACGGCGAGATCGCCGAGGCGCACTGGTTCACCCGCGACGAGATCCGCGCCGCCCTGGCTGACGGGGACTGGAACAGCACCGCGCCGTCACGGCTGTTGCTGCCGGGATCGATCTCGATCGCCCGGGAGATCATCGAGTCCTGGGTCGCCGCCAAAGATTGACTGTCACCTTTCGCCCAAACGAACACATGGGCTGGAAAGTGCGAGACAAGGGCGCCGTTTCGTCGATCTCGACGAGGGGCTCAGCGGCCGAGCTTGGCCTTGACGTCCTTGATGCTCGGATTCGTCAGCGCCGACCCGTCGGGGAATTTCACCGTCGGGACCGTCTGGTTTCCGCCGTTGACCGACTCGACGAACGTCGCGGCCTGCGGATCCTCTTCGATGTTGATCTCGGTCCAGGTGATGCCCTCGGCCTTCATGGCCTTCTTCAGCCGGACGCAGTAGCCGCACCACGAGGTGGTGTACATGGTCAGTTCGCCAGTCGATCCGGCGCTGTCAGCAGTCATAACCACTTCAACGTATCCGACGGTCCAGACATGCCCCGCACGGGACGGGCAGATGTCGGTGGCGCCTGCCAAGATGGACCGCATGCCGGTCGAGGTTGACACCTCGTCACGGGAACGGCTCTTGACCGATCTCGATGACGAGCAGAGCGAGGCCGTCCTGGCACCGCGCGGGCCGGTCTGTGTGCTCGCCGGCGCCGGCACCGGGAAGACCCGCACCATCACCCGCCGCATCGCCCACCTGGTCGCGGCCGGCCATGTCGCACCGGCCCAGGTCCTGGCGGTGACGTTCACGTCCCGCGCCGCAGGCGAGATGCGCGCCCGCCTCCGCGCGCTGGACCAGCAGGCAGGCGGTGTCGGCACCGGCGCCGTGCAGGCGATGACGTTCCACGCGGCAGCCCGCAGGCAGCTGCGGTACTTCTGGCCGCGGGTGGTCGGCGACACCGGCTGGGAACTCATGGACAGCAAGTTCACCGTCGTCGCGCAGGCCGCCAACCGGGCCGGTGTACCGACCGGCACCGACAACGTCCGCGACCTGGCCGGCGAGATCGAGTGGGCCAAGGCGTCGCTGATCAGCCCGGAGGGCTACGCCGCCGCGGTCGCCGAGGTCGGTCGCGACATTCCGTTCGACGCCGCCAAGGTGGCCGCCGTCTACGCGGGCTACGAAACGCTCAAGGCCCGCACCGACGGCACCGCGCTGCTGGACTTCGACGATCTGCTGCTGCACACGGCTGCCGCCATCGAGAACGACGCAGCGGTGGCGAGCGAATTCCGGGACCGCTACCGATGCTTCGTCGTCGACGAGTACCAGGACGTCACCCCGCTGCAGCAGCGGGTGCTCGACGCCTGGCTCGGCCCGCGCGACGATCTCACCGTGGTCGGCGACGCCAACCAGACCATCTACTCCTTCACCGGCGCCACCCCGCGCTATCTGCTCGACTTCTCCCGGCGGTTCCCCGACGCCTCGGTCATCCGGCTCGAACGCGACTACCGGTCGACGCCCCAGGTGGTGTCGCTGGCCAATCGGGTGATCTCCGCCGCGCGCGGGCGCATGGCCGGGAGCAAGCTGCATCTGGTCGGACAGCGGCCACCGGGCCCCGCCCCCACATTCGCCGAACATCCCGACGAGGTGGCCGAGGCCGCCGCCGTCGCCAAGGAGATCAAGCGGCTGATCGGCGCCGGCACCCCGCCCGCGGAGATCGCGGTGCTGTATCGCATCAACGCCCAGTCCGAGGTGTACGAGGAGGCGCTGACCGAAGCGGGCATCGCCTTCCAGGTCCGCGGCGGCGAGGGCTTCTTCAGCCGCCAGGAGATCCGCCAAGCGCTGGTCGCGCTGCAGCGCGCCGCCGAACGCGACGTCGACGGTGTTCTGCCCGAGGTGGTGCGGGCGGTGCTCGAACCGCTGGGTCTGACTGGTGAGCCGCCTGCCGGTACCCGAGCGCGCGAACGCTGGGAGGCGTTGACCGCGCTGGCCGAGCTCGTCGACGAGGAAGTGGCCGTGCGGCCGGGCCTGGATCTGCGGGGTCTGGTCACCGAACTCCGCCAGCGGGCCGATTCGCGCCATCCACCGGTGGTGCAGGGCGTGACGCTGGCGTCCCTGCACGCCGCCAAGGGCCTGGAATGGGATGCGGTGTTCCTGGTCGGGCTCGCCGACGGCACCTTGCCCATTTCCCATGCGCTGTCCCACGGCCCCGACAGCGAGCCCGTGGAAGAGGAGCGGCGGCTGCTCTACGTCGGAATCACGAGGGCGCGAACCCATCTCATGTTGAGTTGGGCGCTGGCGCGGGCTCCGGGTGGCCGCCAGGGCCGGCGTGCGTCGCGGTTCCTCAACGGGGTGGCGCCGCAGTCGGCGACCGACACCGGGCCCAGCAAGCCGCGCCGGCATGGTGGCGCGACCCCGCGTTGCCGGGTCTGCAACGGTGCACTGACCACTCCGCCGTCGATCATGTTGCGGCGCTGCGAAACCTGCCCGTCCGACATCGACGAGACACTGCTCGCAGAGCTGAAGGACTGGCGGCTGCAGACGTCCAAGGAGCAGAAGGTCCCGGCCTATGTGGTGTTCACCGACAACACGCTGATCGCCATCGCCGAGACGATGCCGACCGACGAGGCGGCCCTGGTCGCCATCCCCGGCATCGGCGCGCGCAAGCTCGAGCAGTACGGCGACGACGTCATCGCGATGGTCCGGGCGCGGTCGTGAGAACCGCCAGAGACCATAAAAATCGCGCCAAAACCGCTGGTAGAAATTCAGTTGTGCACTCGGGCTGTTAGGCTCTAGCCTCAAGATCACAGGTACGGCGAGCGACTGGAAGGAGGGTGCGGAGGACATGAACAGCAATTACGCGTTCACCGGCGTAGGCGTTGCCGGTATGCCGCGCACCCATCGCGCCGCCGCTCCGATCACCATCGCTGCGGCGCACATCGCGTTCGCGGACCCGGCTGCCGCTCCCGTGGAGCGCAAGCGCCGCGCCGCTACCGCCGCCGCCGCGACAGGCGCGTCCGTGAAGGTGGGCACCACCTAGGTAAGCCCCCGCCAGCCCAATGGCCACGGACCCGATGTCACCGGATCCGTGGCCACTTTCGTCGGAACTCCCGACGACCTGGTCGCAGATCCTCGAAAAGTCAAGTGCAAGAGGAAAACGACGACCAGGAAGCAGGATTGCACTGATGTCTCTCGAGACGATCCTCGACGAGAAGTTGCTGCCAGCGGTGCCGTGCCATGTCGGAGATCCCGACCTGTGGTTCGCCGAGAGCCCCGTGGACCTCGAACGCGCCAAGGCGCTGTGCGTGGACTGCCCGATCCGTCGGGAGTGCCTCAACGCAGCGTTGGAGCGTCAGGAGCCGTGGGGTGTGTGGGGCGGCGAGATCCTCGATCGCGGCAGCGTCGTGGCACGCAAACGGCCGCGTGGACGCCCGCGCAAGGTGCAGGAGGGCCCGGCAGCCGCATAGCTGCCGGGCGCTTCGGCGCCCAGACTCAGGCCGCGTCTTCGGCGAATCCCGGAATGAGCTCGAGGGCAAGCGATTTGGTCGGTATGTGTGCGTCCAACTGACAGGAGATCGCGACGTTGGACGCGATCACCCGCATCGGAATCGCGAGTTTGGCCGGAACATCCATCTGGCGCACCGTCTTGATCTGCTGCACGGAACGGTCCATGTTCACCGCGGCCATCTTCTGCAGCCACTTGCGGGTGTAGTGGAAGACCTCGACCTCGAGGGGTTCGACGTACTGGCGCAGCATGTCGTCGACGTCCTCGGCCGACACCTGCTCACCGCGCTGGATGAATCCGATCTGCTCCAGGGTGGGCAGCAGCCGGCCGTAATCCTTGGCCAGCGCGTAGCGCACCGCCATGCCGAGCTCGACGGGGATACCGCCGGGCAGCGGCGCCACCGCACCGAAGTCGATGACGCCCATCTTGCCGTCCGGCATCAGCATGAAGTTCCCGGGATGCGCGTCACCGTGCATCAGCTCCAGGCGCCGCGGCGCGTCATAGGTCAGCTCGAACAGCCGGGTGCCCATCAGGTCCCGCTGTTCCTGGGTTCCGTTGCGGATGATGTGCGACATCGGGATGCCCTCGATCCACTCCGCGATGACCACCTTCGGCGCGCTCGCCACGACGGCGGGCACCGTGAAGTGCGGATGATCGCGGTAGGCCTTGGCGAACGCGCGCTGGTTCTCGGCTTCCAGCCGGTAGTCGAGCTCCATCTCGGTGCGTTCGATGAGTTCGTCGACCACACCTTCGACATCGGCGCCGGGCGAGAGTTGGCGCAGCACGCCCACCATGCGCTGCATCGTCTTCAGATCGGCGCGCAGTGCCTCGTCGGCGCCGGGGTACTGGATCTTGACCGCGACCTCGCGGCCGTCGCCCCACACCGCCTTGTGGACCTGACCGATGCTGGCCGAGGCGATCGGTGTGTCGTCGAACGAGGCGAACCGTTCCCGCCACTTGGTGCCGAGCTGGGCGTCGAGCACCCGGTGCACCTTGGCGGCAGGCAGCGGCGGCGCGTCCTTCTGCAGCTTGGTCAGCGCCTCCCGATAGGGCTTGCCGTACTGCTCGGGGATGGCAGCCTCCATCACCGACAGCGCCTGCCCGACCTTCATCGCGCCGCCCTTGAGTTCACCGAGCACGGTGAACAGCTGCTGGGCGGCCTTGTCCATGAGTTCGGCGTTGACCTCGTCCCTGGACTTACCGGTCAGTCGTTTGCCGAAGCCGAGGGCGGCCCGGCCCGCCATGCCGACCGGCAGACTCGCCAGCTTCGCATTACGGGCGGCGCGCCCACGTTTGATGTCAGCCACCACACCATCATCCACGACGCCGGTTACGGCGCAGGGATGAACTGTCGACGATCACATCCAGCAGTCGCACCGGGGATGGTGCGACCAGCGGCGGACCGTCGTGGTGCGGGTCGCGACGTCGAATTCGAAGGTGGTGTCGACCACGGGCAGCGGCTCGTCGCGCCCGGCGACGGTGCCCGATTCGCGGATCGTGCGCAGGATGCGTTCGACCTGATCGAGCGCCAGCGCCACGGTCGCCAGTACCGTCGCGCGGTCGGCGTTGCCTACGGTCCCGCGCAGCTGCGCCGCGACGGCGGGCCAGGCGGCGTCCCGATCGCTGCGGTGCAGATCGGCGCAGGCCAGACAGCTGGAACGGCCGGGCAGCACCAACGGGCCGACCAACCCGCTGCCGTCGCGCGTGCGCACCGCAAGGTGCGGAACCCCGGCGCTGTGCAGCTCCCGCAGCAACCGCGGTTCGGCGATCAGGTAGTCGGCCAGGATCACCAGATCGGTCGCCTCGGGCGGAGCCGACGCCTTGGGAGCGCGACTGTGCCCCACCCGCGCGCCGGAGCAGCGCAGCCCGGCCACCAGCAGATCTGACAGCGGTCCGCGACCGTGGATGCGGACCGACGGTGTGCGGTGCGCCCGGGGCCGGTCGGTGGTGACGACGCCTGCCTCGATCAGGCTCGCCAGCAGGTCGGCCAGCGCCGGGGTGTCCGCCCGTGCGGCGAGTTCGTCGACGGTGGCGCCGGACTGCATGCCGCGCAGCATGTCGGCCAGGGCGCTCGCCGTCAGACCGGCAGGCGGTTCGACGAGTACCGCCCGTCGCGGATCCCATCCGACCTGCACCGCGCCGTCGGGCCGGAGCAGCACCGGCAGGGTGGGGTTGAGCAGATAGCCCGGCATGCGACGACAATGCCACGGTCGGAGCGACCGGCCGGGAAGTTATCCACAGGGCCGCCCTCAGCCCTGTTTGTCGCCGGGGTCGCCCTCGCCGCCGGACTGTCCGAGGTCACGCTCGAGGTCGGCGATCGCCTCTTCGATGGCGCTGTCCATGCCGCTGGTGTCGCCGCCGACGACGCGGTCGATGAATGCGGCCGGATCGTCGAGGTCATCGGAGGAGGGCAACAGGTCGGGGTGCTGCCACACGCCATCACGGGCGTCGGCGCCGACGGCGTCGGTGAGCCGCTCCCACAGCACCGCGGCCTCGCGCAGTTTGCGCGGGCGCAGCTCCAGCCCGACGAGCGTGGCGAAGGTCTGTTCGGCCGGACCGCCGGTGGCCCTGCGGCGGCGCAGCGTCTCCGACAGGGCTCCGGTGCCGGGGATGCGTTCGCCGAGCGCCGCGGTGACGACGGTCTGCACCCAACCCTCGATCAGTGCCAGCAGCGTTTCGAGGCGTTCGAGTGCGGCGACCTGCTCGGGGGTGGCTTTCGGTTCGAAGATGCCTTGGTTGAGCAGCTGCTCCATCTGGGCCGGGTCGGTCAGGGCGGCCGGGTTGATGCCCTGGGCCAGATCCTCGATGCCCGACATGTCGACCTTCATCCCGCGGGCGAAGGCCTCGACGGCGGACAGCAGCTGGCTCGACAGCCACGGCACGTGGCTGAAGAGCCGGTGATGCGCGGCTTCCCGCGCGGCCAGGAACGTCAGGACCTCGCTACGCGGCTGCTCGAGTCCTTCGGACAGCGATTCGATCGCCTCGGGCAGCAGCGCGGCGACGCCCTTGGGGCCGAGCGGCAATCCGATGTCGGTGCTCGTGAGCACTTCACGTGACAGCTTGCCCAGTGCCTGACCGAGTTGGGATCCGAACGCCATCCCGCCCATCTGCGACATCATCGCCAGCAGCGGTCCGGCCATGGCGCGGGCCTCCTCCGGCAGGGCCGACGCCCACACCGTCGAGATCTGCTCGGCCACCGGATCGCACAGCCGCTTCCACGTCTCGAGGGTGTTGTCGATCCAGTCCGACGGCGTCCACGCCACCGCGCGGGTGGTGCCGGCCGGCAGCGGGGTGACCCCGTCCAGCCACGTCTCGGCGAGGTGCACGGCGTCGGTGATGGCCGAGGCGGTCGCCTCCGGCACCGGCGCCACGAACCCGATGGCGCTGGAGGCCAGCTGCCGGGCCAGGTCGTAGTTCACCGGCCCGGCCTGATTGCCGCCGGCCATAGTGCCTGCGCCGCTGAACATCTCGCCGAGCTTGGTGAAGATCTGTCCGAGATCGGACATGTCGAAACCGGCGCCGCTCATGCCGAAGGGATCCGACGACGCACCGCCGTCGGGATCCTTCTTGCGTTTGTCGCGCTCCGGGTCGTCACCCGAAGAGAAGCCGAAGGGCAGGTCAGACATGCCATCAACGGTACTCACCGGGGGCACGGCGTGCGGTGCGCCGGGTCACGCTGTCAGTGAACGGTGCGGGGCTACCTCTACTGTGGGCGGCGTGAACAGGCGGATTTCGACGCTGCTGGTCGCGCTGGTGCCGGTGGTCGCGCTCTTCGTGCTGCTGTCCGCGGTGACGGTGCCGTTCGTGTCTCTGGGGCCCGGGCCGACGTTCGACACCCTCGGTGAGGTCGACGGCAAGGAGGTCGTCGAGATCGAGGGCACCGAGGTCAAGCCGACCTCCGGGCACCTCAACATGACGACGGTGTCCCAGCGTGACGGGCTGACGCTCGCGCAGGCGATGGCGCTGTGGATGTCCGGCCGCGAACAGCTCGTGCCACGGGAGCTCGTCTACCCGCCGGACAAGAGCAAGGACGAGATCGACGAGGCCAACACCACCGACTTCCGGCGCTCGGAGGACGACGCGCAGTACGCGGCGCTGTCCTATCTGAAGTATCCCGAGGCGGTGACCGTCGAATCCGTCACCGATCCGGGTCCGTCGGCGGGCAAGCTGAACGACGGGGACGCGATCGATGCCGTCAACGGCAAGCCCGTCGCCAATGTCGACGAATTCCAGGCCATCCTCAAGGCCACCAAACCCGGCGACGACATCGTCCTCGACTACCGACGCAAGGACGAGGCGAACCCGATCGGGACGGCGACGGTGACTCTGGGCACCAACCCCGACCGTGACTACGGTTTCCTCGGGATCGCCGTGGTCGATGCGCCGTGGGCGCCGTTCACCGTCGAGTTCAACCTCGCCAACATCGGCGGACCGTCGGCGGGGCTCATGTTCAGCCTGGCTCTCATCGACAAGCTCACCACCGGCGACCTCAACGACGGCAAGTTCGTGGCGGGCACCGGCACCATCGATGGGGAGGGCGAGGTCGGGCCGATCGGCGGGATCACCCACAAGATGCTGGCCGCGCGCGAGGCCGGCGCGACGGTGTTCCTGGTGCCCGCGGACAACTGCCCCGAGGCAAAGACCGACCCGCAGGAGGGTTTGGAGATGATCAAGGTCGGCACGCTCACCGAAGCGGTCGACGCGCTGAACACACTTTCCGCTGGTGGCGAACCACCGCGCTGCTGATCGGCGCGCCAGACGCTGATGCGTAGAGTTGGGTCCACATCAGTTGTGGCGGCACCCCATGGGTGACGTCCTCCCGTGAGCGAGACTGGAGACACCAAGTGGGTATGCGGCCCGGGCCCGCGGCGAGGATGCCGAAGCTGACGCGACGAAGCCGGATTCTGATCGGGGTCGCCCTCGCACTGGTGGTGCTCCTGCTGATCGGCCCACGCCTGATCGACACCTACGTCAACTGGTTGTGGTTCGGCGAACTGGGCTACCGCTCGGTGTTCACCACCGTCCTGTTGACCCGCGTCGTGGTGTTCCTCGTCGTCGCCGCGGTCATCGGTGGCATCGTCTTCGCCGGCCTGGCCCTGGCCTACCGCACCCGTCCGGTCTTCGTGCCCACGGCGGGCCCGAACGATCCGGTCGCGCGATACCGCACGCAGGTCATGTCTCGGCTGCGGCTGTTCGGTATCGGCATCCCCGCCTTCATCGGCGTGCTGGCCGGCATCGTCGCGCAGACCTACTGGGTACGTATCCAGCTGTTCCTGCACGGCGGCGACTTCGGCGTCACCGACCCGCAGTTCAACCTCGATCTGGGCTTCTACGCATTCGAGCTGCCCTTCTACCGCCTGGTGCTGAGCTTCCTGTTCGTCGCGACGTTCCTGGCGTTCGTGGCGAACCTGCTGGGCCACTACCTGTTCGGCGGTATCCGGCTGTCCGGGCGCACCGGCGCGCTCAGCAGGGCCGCGCGCATCCAGCTGGTCACCCTGGTCGGCGTGCTGATCCTGCTCAAGGCCGCCGCGTACTGGCTGGACCGCTACGAACTGCTCAGCCATACCCGCGGCGGCAAGCCGTTCACCGGCGCCGGCTACACCGACATCAACGCGGTGCTGCCCGCCAAACTGATCCTGCTCGCCATCGCGCTGATCTGCGCGGTCGCGGTGTTCTCCGCGATCGTCCTGCGCGACCTGCGAATCCCCGCGATCGGCGTGGTACTGCTGCTGCTGTCCTCACTCGTGGTGGGCGCCGGCTGGCCGCTGGTCGTCGAACAGTTCAGCGTCAAACCCAATGCCGCGCAGAAGGAAAGCGAATACATCACGCGCAGCATCACCGCGACCCGGCAGGCCTACGGGCTGACCGACCAGACGGTGACCTATCGCGACTATCCGGGTAACGCGCCGGCCACCGCCCAGCAGGTCGCCGCCGACCGCTCGACCACCTCGAACATCCGCGTACTCGACCCCAACATCGTCAGTCCCGCGTTCACCCAGTTCCAGCAGGGCAAGAACTTCTACTTCTTCCCCGATCAGCTCGCCATGGACCGCTACCGCGACGACACGGGCAACCTGCGCGACTACGTGGTTGCGGCGCGTGAACTCAATCCCGACCGGCTGATCGACAACCAGCGCGACTGGATCAACCGGCACACCGTGTTCACCCACGGCAACGGCTTCATCGCCTCGCCGGCGAACACCGTCCGCGGCGTGGCCAACGACCCGAACCAGAACGGCGGGTATCCCGAGTTCCTGGCCAGCGTGGTCGCCGCCGAAGGCGTGGTGTCCCCGGGCCCGGCACCGCTCGACCAGCCGCGGATCTACTACGGTCCGGTCATCGCCAACACCGCCTCGGACTACGCGATCGTCGGCGAGAACGGCGCGCCGCGGGAGTACGACTACGAGACCAACACCGAGACCAGGAACTACACCTACACCGGTTCCGGTGGCGTGCCGGTGGGGAACTGGTTGGCGCGCAGCGTGTTCGCCGCCAAGTTCGCCGAGCGCAACTTCCTGTTCTCCAACGTCATCGGCGAGAACAGCAAGATCCTGTTCAACCGCGACCCCGCCGACCGGGTGGAGGCCGTCGCGCCGTGGCTGACCACCGACACCACGGTGTATCCGGCGATCGTCAACAAGCGCGTCGTGTGGATCGTCGACGGCTACACCACGTTGGACAACTACCCGTATTCGGAGTTGACGTCGCTGTCGTCGGCCACGGCGGACTCCAACGAGGTCGCGGTCAACCGCCTGCAGCTCAACAAGCAGGTGTCCTACATCCGCAACTCGGTCAAGGCCACCGTCGACGCCTACGACGGCACCGTGACGCTGTACGCCCAGGACGAGGGCGACCCGGTGCTGCAGGCGTGGATGAAGGTGTTCCCGGACACCATCAAACCCAAGAGCGACATCAGCGACGAACTGCAGCAGCATCTGCGCTACCCCGAGGACCTGTTCAAGGTGCAGCGGGCGTTGCTGGCCAAGTACCACGTCGACGATCCGGTGACGTTCTTCTCGACCTCGGACTTCTGGGACGTTCCGCTCGACCCGAACCCGACCGCGAGCAGCTTCCAGCCGCCGTATTACATCGTCGCCAAAGACCTTGCGGAGAACAACACTTCGGCATCGTTCCAGCTGACCAGTGCGATGAACCGGTTCCGGCGTGACTTCCTGGCCGCGTACATGAGCGCCAGCTCCGATCCGGAGAGCTACGGCAAGATCACGGTGCTGACCATCCCCGGTCAGGTCAACGGCCCGAAGCTGGCCTTCAACGCCATCAGCACCGACACCACGGTGTCGCAGGACCTCGGCGTCATCGGCCGCGACAACCAGAACCGGATCAGGTGGGGCAACCTGCTGACGCTGCCGGTCGGGTCGGGCGGGTTGCTCTACGTCGCGCCGGTGTACGCCTCACCGGGCACCAGTGACGCCGCGTCGACCTACCCCCGGTTGATCCGCGTGGCGATGTTCTACAACGACCAGGTCGGCTACGGGCCGACGGTACGCGATGCCCTGATCGAGTTGTTCGGCCCGGGTGCCGACGCGACGGCCACCGGCCCCGCGCCGACCAGCGCCGACGGTCAGGCGCCGAGTGCAACGCCGCCCGCAGACGGACCGGCACCGTCCGGCCAGCCGCCGGCAAATCAGGCGGGTAGCGCTCCGGCAGCGCCGGCTCCGGGGGCGGCCGTACCGGGGCCGACCGGACCTCAGCAGCTCTCAGCGGCGAAAGCGGCGGCGCTGCAGGAGGTTCAGGAAGCCATGACCGGTCTGCAGAGCGCTCAGCGCGACGGCAACTTCGCCCAGTACGGCGAGGCGCTGCAGCGGCTGGATGACGCGATGGCCCGCTACAGCGAAGCGCGCTGACCCGGGGCTGCTGCCCTTAAGCTCGTTGGGTGCAATTCCGCGTCCTCGGGTCGCTCCAGGTGGTCGACGGCGACCGCCCGGTCGACATCGGTCCGCCCAAGCAGCGGGCGGTGCTGGCCGTGTTGTTGCTGGCGTCGGGCCGGGTGGTTTCGGTCGACCGGCTGATCGATGCGGTATGGGGTGACGACGCTCCCGGCAGCGCCACGGCCAGCCTGCAGGCCTACATCTCCAACCTGCGCCGGGCGCTGCGCGTCGGTACACACGGACAGGTGGCCTCGCCCATCGTGCGCCAGCCGCCCGGCTACTTCCTCGATGTCGAGGCCGGTCAGTTCGACCTGGCGATATTCGCCCAGGGCGCCGCAGCGGCCGCTGCGGCGCTCGAGGCTGCCGACTGGCACGGTGCGCTGACAGCTGCGGAGGCGGCGTTGGCGCTGTGGCGGGGCCCGTTCCTGGCCGATCTGCGCGACGAGGCCTGGGTCGCCGAGGACGCGGCGCGCGCCGAGCAGCAGCGCACCGACTGCCTCGACATCCGCGTCGCCGCGCTGCTGGCGCTGGGCCGGATCCCGCAGGCGCTCATGGCTGCCGCCGATCTGCGCCGCGCCGACCCGATCGCCGATCGCGGCTGCTGGCTGCAGATGCTCGCGCTGTACCGAGCCGGCCGGGCCTCGGACGCTCTCGAGACGTACACCCGGCACGCCCACCTGCTCGACGACGAATTGGGACTCGAACCCGGCAGCGAACTGCGCGATCTGCAGACCGCGATTCTGCGGCAGGCCCCCGAGCTGGCCGCCTGGCCGCGATCCCCGGAATGGAGCGGAGCCGAGGAGGTCAGCACGCCGGCGGCGCCCGACCTCGGGGCAGAGGCGCCGGCGGCACAACCCCGGCGTGCCGGTCTGGTCGGTCGGGACCGCGAGCTGGCCACGGCCGCACAGGTGTTCGCCGATGCGGTGGCGGGCGCGACGCGGTGGCTGGTGCTCTCGGGTCCGCCCGGCATCGGTAAGACGCGGTTGGCCGAGGAGTTCGCCGAGCGGGTGGCCGCCGGTGGTGGCCGGATCGTCTGGGTGAGTTGCCCCGACGAACGCGCCACGCCGCCATGGTGGCCGATGCGCCAGCTGGTCCGCGCGCTGGGCGCCGACCCCGACGAGCTGCTCGAGGTGCCGGCCAACGTCGATCCGGACACCGCGAGATTCCATGTCTACGAGCGGATTCAGGCACTCATCGAGTCCGGGCCCGGTCCGCTGGCGATCGTCGTCGACGATGTGCAGTGGGCGGATTCCACCTCGGCGGCCGCCCTGGCATACATCGCAGGATCCCTGCGCGACCGTCCCGTTGCCATCGTCCTCACCCTGCGCGACGGCGATCACGGCGCCGAGGTGGCGCGGCTGCTGGCCACGGTGGCTCGCCGGGACCGCAACCGGCACATCGCCGTCCCGGCGTTGTCGCCGGAAGATGTTGCGGCACTGGCCAATCAGATTGCCGACGACCCGCGGGACACGGTCACCGACGCTGAAGCGGCCCTGCTGGCCGATCGTACCGGCGGTAACCCGTTCTTCGTGTCGGAGTATGCCCGGCTGCCCAGGGAGCAGCGGGTCGGCGACGAGATCCCGGTGGCGGTGAAGTCGGTGCTCGATCGCCGCCTCGACGGGCTCGGCTCGGCGGTGGTGCAGATGCTGCGCGCCGCCGCGATCATCGGTGACACCGTCGACTCCGAGGCAGTCCCGGTGCTCGCCGGCGCGACCGGCATGGACGTCGACACCCTCGCCGATCTTCTCGACGATGCGGCCGACGAGCGCATCCTCATCGCGGCGCACACCGGAGACGGGTACACCTTCGCCCACGGACTTCTGCGGGACCACCTGATCGCCGGCATCCCGGCCATTCGCCGGCAGCGGCTGCACGCTCGCATCGCCGAGGTACTCGCCGACAGCACGGCCGAGGATGCGCTGACCCGTCGTGCCCAGCATCTGCTGGCCGCGCAACCGCTGATCCAGACCTGCGAGGTGGTCGACGCGTGCCGGCTGGCCGCGCAGGACGCCACCGCGCGATGGAGCTCGGACATCGCGGCGCGGTGGTGGCAGGCGGCGTTGGACGCCTACGACCGACTGCCCGCGGCCGAACGCGTCGACACCGAGCGCGACGCGCTGACCGTCTCCCTCCTGGAGGCGCATTCGCGCGCCGGTCGTGGTCGCCTGGTCCTGGACACCGTGGAGAAGCAACTCGGCGAAGCGGTGGACACCGGCCGCGCGGCGACGGCGGGACGGGTGGCCAGCGCACTGCTGCGCGCCAGCGGCGGCTGGCCGTGGCTGGCTCCCGGCCACGACCCGGGGATGCTGCTCTCGCTGCTCAACCGCGCGGTGTCGCTGGCTGACGGGGACCCGGCAGCGGGTGCGCGCGTGCGGGCGGCGCTGGCCGTCGGTCACTGCTATCACCCGGATCTCGGGGTGGCGGCCGGGCTGCTCGACCGGGCCGGTGAACTCGCCGACGCGACAGGCGACCCGGACGTCGTCGCCGACGTTCTGATGGGCCGGCTGATCACCTATTCCGGTGTCGCCACCCGCAGCACCGAGACCCTCGACTGGGTCGAACGAATGAAGACGCTGTGCCACGGCCGATTTCGTGAGGACATCGTGATCGCCCATTCGGTGGCGACGATGGCGGCGATGAATCTGGCCGACATCGATGCTGCGCGCGCACACTTGCGGGCCGGCATCGCCGGCAGCGAGGAGCTGCAGCTTCCCGTGTTGCGGGCACAGCTGCGGTGGATGGAGGCGGTGCTGGCGGTGTGGCACGGCGACTTCGCCGAGGCCGAGCGGCACCACGCGATCGCCGCGCACGTCCACGAGCAGACCGAGTTGTACGAGGCGGGCAGCGGGCTGGTGGCAGCGGTGTCGCTGATGCGCGAGAAGGGCGATCCGGTACCGCCGGATTGGCCGGGTCTGCGCGCCGACGTCGAGAGCGGCGGACAAGGCATGGTCGGGTTGGTGCACACCGCGCTGCTGACGATCCAGAGCGGTGCGGAGGCGCGCGAGCAGGCCCGCGAACGGCTCCGTGAGTGGCATGCGGTAGACGACCGGCCGCACGTGTGGACCACGCTGGGCCACGCCGCGCTGCTGGCCCACCTCGCGGCCGACCACCGGCTGCCCGAATACACGGTGCCGCTGCTGGACATGCTGGCTCCGTTCGGGGACAGAATCGCGGTCATCGGCCAGGTGGGAACGGCCGGACCGGTCGCGCTGGCGTCCGCACGCCTGCACGCTCTCGTGGGGGACGTCGACGCCGCGCTGGCCGAGGTGGGCCGCGCCGAGGCCATCGCCGAACGCACCGGGGCGGCGCCCACGCTGCTGCGGTGCCGACTTCTGCGCTGCGAGTTGGCTCCCGCCGGGCAGCGGCCGGAACTGGCCCGTGCGATTGCCGCTGACGCGGCGGCACTCGGTATGCACGCAGTCGCCGAAGCCGCATCGACGCTGCTGTGAGGTCGCTTGGAGACCGCTTGGCGCCGGCTCCAAGCGGATGCCAAGCGCGCTGATCTTCACTGGGCATCGACTTCGCCGCCCGTGAAAGGACTTCTGATGACCATGACCGACGTCACCTGTGACGACCTCGCCGACCGGCTGGCCGGGCTGCGTGAGCATGTGGCCGCGCCGGTGGCGTTGCCGGGGGAGGCCGGTTACGAGCGCTGTACGCCGTGGAACGTGGCCGCCGAGGTGCGTCCGGCCGCGGTCGTGCTGGCCACGACAGCACAGGACGTGGCCGCCACGGTGCGCTTCGCTGCGGCCAGGGGCTTGCAGGTGACCGTTCAGTCCACGGGCCACGGAGCCATCGGCGTCGCGCCGGACACCGTCATGATCGTCACCTCCGGCATGACGTCGTGCACGGTCGACGCGCACCGTCGGGTCGCGCGGTTGGGCGCCGGGGTGCGCTGGCAGCAGGTGCTCGACGCGGCGTGCCCGTTCGGGCTGGCGCCGGTTCTGGGGTCGGCGCCAGGGGTCGGCGTGGTCGGCTTCCTGACCGGCGGCGGGATCGGCCCGCTGGTGCGCACCGTGGGTGCGTCGTCGGACCATGTCCGCAGCTTCGAACTCGTCACCGGCACAGGAGACCTGCTCCGCGTCACACCGGAGGCCCACGGCGACCTGTTCTGGGGGCTGCGGGGCGGAAAGGCCACGCTGGGCATCGTGACCGAGGTCGAGATCGACCTGCTGCCGATTCCGGAGTTCTACGGCGGCGCACTGTTCTTCGACGGTAGCGACGCCGCCGCGGTACTGCACGCCTGGGCGCAGTGGTGTGCGACGCTGCCCGAGGCCGTGAACACCTCGATTGCACTGCAACAGCTTCCGCCGCTGCCGGGGGTGCCCGAGCCGCTGGCCGGGCGGCTGACGGTGGCGGTGCGCTACACCGCCGTGGGGGATCTGGAGGAGTGCCGGCGGCTGCTGGACCCGATGCGAACGATCGCCGAGCCGGTGCTGGATTCGACCGGGGTGCTGCCGTACGCCGCGATCGGGATGGTGCACGCCGATCCGGTGGATCCGATGCCGGTGTGGGAGAACCACACGCTGCTGCACGGTGTCGACGCCGCGGCTGTGGATGCACTGCTGGCCGTGGCGGGTCCGGGGTCGGGCTCGGTGCAGACGATCGTCGAGCTGCGGATGCTCGGCGGCGCCCTGGCCCGCGAGCCTCGGCACCGCAGCGCGCTGTGCCATCGCGACGCGGCGTTCGCGCTGACCACGATCGGTGCGCTGGTACCGCCGGTCGCCGAGATGGTGCCGCAACACGCGGCGGCGGTGCTGGGGGCGATGGCGCCGTGGTCGACCGGTGGTCAGCTGCCGAACTTCGCGCCGGCGATCGATCCGCAGCGGGCGGCGCGGGTGTACACCGAGGACGCCCGGCACTGGCTGGCGGCGCTGGCCGACCGCTACGACCCGGCGGGCGTGTTCCGCACCGGGCAGGTGGTCCGCGACTAGTTCTGCCCCGCGAGCATGCGTGTCTGCACGTCGACACGCCGCGGTAGCCGTACACGGAACGCACGCTCGCCCATCGGCGGGGTGAGCAGCGTCATAGCGGTTGGCGACCTCGCGATTTGGAAGACGACCGCCGCCCCCGGTAACCTCGTGTTCACCCAACGCGGGGTGGAGCAGCTCGGTAGCTCGCTGGGCTCATAACCCAGAGGTCGCAGGTTCGAATCCTGTCCCCGCTACCAGGTAAAACGGCCCTCGGACGTCAGTCCGGGGGCCGTTTTCATGTCGCCTGGGAACGTCAGGACTTCTGACAAAGGTCCCTCGATGCGCGACGCGCGAACCGGTGAACTGTGCACGCGACTCGGGCTGTCAGTCGACGCGGCTTCTCGAGGCAGGTTCTACGCGCACGAGCTGGCCGCCTGCCCGGCTCTATCGGTAGTTTCAGCCCGTCATTCTTGTTCGAACTGAACTGAACTGTCGGCTGGTTACCGGTTACCGGGCTCAACATGCACTGACGGTCGGAGCCGAGACCACCCACCGGCTGGCGGGTGCGTTCCCCGTATTGGCCAAGCAGGTATCGGAGTCTCGGCGGCTGGACCACAGGGTCGCGAAACCGATCGCTGATGCTTTGGTGTCAGAGGGCCCTACTGAGTGAGGTAGAAGAGGCGGCGGTAAGGGACGGGAAGGTGACGGCATGGGGTTGCCGCGTTCGCCTTTGGCTGGGTCGGTGCTATGTACTCCGAAGTCCATTCCTGGGAAGAATCACTTGAGGACCGTTGATACTGAGGCGGCGTTGGTGAGTCAGCTGCGCGCGTTCTGGCGAGCGACACCGTTCACGACTCACGCAAGGCACTGAAGCGAATAGAAGCCGTGGCTGCCAGACTGGCGATACCACCTGTGCCCAACACATCACACGCCCTGCCGGCCGAGATCCCAGATGACGTTGATGCCATGAACCGCCAGTTTGCGATCGAGCACATCCACGAAGTCGATTAGCTGAGAACTGTCGCGAGTTCGCAGGATTCACCCGCCGGGCGACACCCTCGAACCGCATAGTGTTTCTTCCGGTCCATTCGTAGCCCGGTGCGTGTTTGGTACGTGCCTTACCGATAGAGCGAGGTCATGATGCTGAACTCGTTGCCTGGTGGGTCAGCCAGTTCGGCGCGGCTGCTGTCGGGTTCGATCCCGTCGGCCTGTGTTCGTCGCGCCGACTGCCTGCAAGCGGGCCAGGTGTGTCAGTAGGTCCAGTTCGTCGCACCGTAGCGAGGCCGGGCGCGCGTGGCCGCCGAAACCCTGTAGCGGTCGTTACGCAGAGACCAGGCCAATGCGTCGGTCGAGATGCGCTGGAAGCTCCGTGCGGTTCGTACGCCGGTTTGCCCTCGGCTGACCAGCGAGTAGAGCACGACCACGTGCGGACCAGCTAGAGGAGTATCGGGCCCAGCAGTGACAGTACGAGGACGACCAAGCCGCCACCGATGCGCGACGAGATGGACAGGAAGGGAAGCAGTTCCAGCCGTTGGGATGCGCCAAGGACGGCTAGATCGCCGCTCGACCCGAAGTCCGCGAGCCCCAGTCCGCCGGAGATGGCCGATTCGATGAAGTAGAGGTTGACCAGCCAACCGATGAAACCCGCTGCCAGTGTGGCCACGATGACCACGGCGACGGTGGACAGCATGTAGATCGGGTCAGCGAGTAGCGAGATCACCAAGCGGAAATCGATGGCAACGATGCTGACGGCAACCAGCACCGCGGGGATGAAGGCGTTGGCCACCATGCGGTACCAGAGGTCAGCCGCGTCCACGATCTTGTCCGGGATGGGCAGGAAAACCTTCGCCACCGCGCACATGATGATGAGGATGACGTAGCTGTGGATCGACGGTATGAACCCTGCGATGGCGTTGGCCACGATGAAAAGCACCCCCGCAGTGAAGAATCCGGTGATGGTGCTATTCACGGCATCGACGGGGGCGACGTGGGCTGACTCCGGTTTGAACAGCCGGGTCTTGGCGCTGGCGAGTTCGCCGTTGCCGTTGAAGTTGCGGAACAGGTTGGTACGCCGACGCCCCATCCACGCGAGTAAGCCGGCAATGATGATGCACACGGTGTTGGCCACCACGACCGCTGGCACAAGTTGGGAGAGGTACTGCTCCGCCTCTCCGCCGGAGTTGGTGGCGATGAGCTCAGAAATCGGGATAGCGCCAGCCGCGACGCCGCCACCGAGCACCGGACCGACGACGAAGAACAGCATCTTTCCGGCACCGTAACCGGTGAGCCACCCGATCACGCCGAAGAGCGAGAAGCAGACCGCGATGGTCGCGATGATGGGGAGGATGATTCGCGAACCGGCTTTGATGAGTACGGCGCGGTTCATTCCCAAGATGCTGCCGACAATCAGTGCGGCAACAATGAATTCGCCGAACTCCGACAGGTCGTAGAAGTCCTCGATCGCGGCCGCCGCTGGTGCGGGCATCAAGCCATAGGTGTGCAGGACAGCCGGTAAGAGGATGGCCAGGATGACGCCGCCACCGATCTTGCTGAAGCCGGGAATCGCGTTGCCAACCACCATCAACAGACCACCGATGGCCATGGTGATGGCGAAACCGCTCGTCATGCCGGGAGCCGGCGCCAAGGCGAAAGCCAAGACGACGACAACCAGTGCGGTCGGAATGAACCACTTCGGAGGCAGTCCGAGGGTGGCGTTCATGTCGGGTTTGCGCCCAGTTGTTGCTTCGGTGTCGGCCTGCATCCCGCGAGCGGACGTCATCGGGCTCCTTGACTTAGCGGTGAACTCGACAGCGCGGCGAAGGTGCTCTGCAGTCGACGGTCATCTCTGCGACAGTCCGGAGGCTATGTGCGCCGCGTCACTGCTGTCAAGACCACATTGTGTACAAAAAGTGCCTGTACGTCGTCAGTAGGCGAGTTGAGTCGTTGACTCGGCGCGGAATTGTATGCAAGATGGGGAGACATATGGCACAGATCACAGAGCGGAGGATGTCATGCGTCGATGCGTCGGCCTGATTGCGGTAGTCGGTGCGACCGCGCTGGTACTGAGCGGTTGTGGCTCGGGCTCCGAGTCCGCGGACGGACCAGCAGGCATCGAGATCTCCGTGACCCATCCCGAGGACTTGTACGGCCTGCCGTGGAAAGTCGGACAGGCGCAGGGATTCTTCGAAGACGCCGGTGTGGTGATCGCGAAGATCGTGCCCGCCGAGGGCGGGGGCACCACGCTGCAGAACGTGGTAGCCGGGCGTCTGCCGTTCGGCGAAGTCGCTACGGGAGCCGTTGTGAAAGGTTTTCAAGAGAACGCGCCGGTGCAAGCCATCGGTGGCGGTGTGCAGTCCGTTTCCGACGTCCTCTGGGTTGCGCTCGAAGGGTCCCCGATCACCTCGGTCGAACAAACCGCCGGCAAACGCTGGGGATTCACCAATCCCGGATCGGTCACGCAGGCCATGTCCTTCCTCGTGCCCGAAGCCGCCGGGATCTCCGGTGTTGAGCGCAAATCGACCGGTGGCTCGGGTGCGGGCATCGCTCTACTCGAGGCCAACGAGGTCGACGTGACCTACGCGTCACCACGAACGGTCGCCGAACAAGAGGGCCAACTCAAGGTCGTGGTCGACAGTTCCCAATTTGTCCCGGTGTACCAGCAGACGGTGATCGTCAGCGGGCGTGATTATGCGCAGAAGAATCCAGAACAGGCGCGTGCCCTGCTCGACGGTTACAGCAAGTCCGTCGAGTGGATCAAGCAGAACCCCGGCGACGCAGCCAAGCTGTGGGCCGAGTCCACCGACATCGATCCGCAGGTGGCCACCGATCTGGTTGCCAATGCGGTCAAAGCCGGTCATTGGAGCGTGTCGTTCAACCCGCAGGCGCTCAGCGCGGCGGCGAAGGGACTCGCGCTCACTGACGGGATCGAATCCGTCGACTGGAAGTCTCTGGCCACGACCGAGTACCTGCCGGAGAGCGCCAAGGGCGAACTGCCGTGACCCGCTCGCAATCTCAGGTCGGGGGTACCGAGGTCGCCGTCGCCAATGTCGAGCGACACTTCGGAGACGTTCATGCCCTTGCGCCGACCAATCTGACGCTTGCGGCGGGCTCGTTCACGGCGCTCGTTGGGCCGTCCGGATGCGGGAAATCGACCTTGCTCGACATCATCGGCGGATTGCAATCCCCCACTGCGGGAGAAGTCACCTTCGACGGTCAACGGCAAGTCGGGCCTCGCCGTCAGACAGGCATCGTCTTCCAGGAGGCGGCGGTCCTGCCTTGGCGCACTGTGCTGGACAACGCTGCCTTCGCGCTCGAAACCCAGGGCGTGCCGAAACGGGAGCGGCGCCGCGTCGCGGAGGAGACGCTGCGGCGGGTCGGGCTGTCCAGGTTCGCCGGCGCCTACCCGCACCAGCTCTCCGGAGGCATGCGGCAGCGCACCGCGATCGCGCGGGTGCTCTCCACCCAGCCGGACTTGATCCTCGCCGACGAGCCGTTCGGCGCGCTCGACGAGCAGACGCGTACCGTGCTCGGACTGGAACTGCTGAAGGTGGTGCGAGACAGCGGCACGACCGTACTTTTCGTGACGCACAGCATCTCTGAGGCGGTTCTGCTCTCTGATCGCGTGCTCGTCATGAGCGCACGACCGGGAACCATTCTGGGCGATTACCCTGTCGACCTGCCCGCCGAGCGGAGTCCCGATCTGCTCGGTTCGCCGGCGGCGGCCCGGCTGGTCGAGCAGGTATGGCAACAGATCCGCGGGGAGGCCGAGCGGGCCATGGCCGAGCAGGCCGTGACGTGACGGCCGCGAGAGTGGAACGCCGCGCGGGGTTGACGGTCCGCGGATGGGTCGCGGTGATTGCCGCCGCCACGGCGGTGTTCCTGGAGGTTGCGCCGAGAGTCGGACTGGTGGACCCGTTCTCGGTCATCCCGTTGAGCGAGATGGTCATTCAACTCGGAAAGCTGCTCGCGGCAGGGGAGTTCTGGTCCGCAGCGCTCGTCCCGTCGCTGTCGGCGATCGCGCTCGCCTTCGTGCTGGCCATCGTCCTGGGTGTGTTCGTAGGAGTGACGCTCTGGGAGATCCGGCCGCTGCGCAGTGTGGTCGAGCCGTGGCTCACCATCTATTACGCGATCCCCACCTTCGCCCTGTATCCGCTCATCGTGGCGGTGCTTGGTGTCGGGTTGGTGCCGATCGTGTTGCTCGGCACCATGTTCGCGATCGTTGTGGTGATTACCTCGACGCTGACGGGACTCGACGCGACGCCGACCACGATCATCCGGCTCGCCGCGTCGCTGCAACTGAGCAGGCTCGCGCGCGCGACGAAGATCCTCGTTCCCGCCGCGTTGCCGCACATCGTCACGGGGTCGCGACTGGCGCTGTCTTACGCCTTGATCGGCGTCCTGGCCAGTGAGTTCGTGCTGTCCACCTCCGGGCTCGGACACTTCATCTCGCGGGCGTACAACGACTTCGCGTTCGCCGACATGTACGCCGGCGTGCTGCTGGTGTTCGCGCTGGCGACGCTGGTGAACGCGGTATTCGCCTTCCTGGCGAAGCGACAACCGGGGGTGGCGCGATGAGGGCGGTGACCGATCGCGCCGTGACGGCGCCCCCGGGGACCAAGAACCCACCGAACCGCGCCGCGGGCGCGGCCCGCGGATTCCTCGGGCTGCTGGTGGTGCCGTGTGTGCTCGTCTTCGTCTGGGCCATCGTGGCGGCGCTTCTGGACAGCTTGGTATTTCCCGGTCCCCTGCAGGCAGCGGAAGGCCTGATCGACGATCTGCAGCGGCCGGCGTACCAGGAGAGCGTGATCACTTCGATTCGGCTGCTGATCATCTCGTGGGTGCTCGCAGCCGTGGTCGGCGCGCTGGTCGGATTCGTGCTCGGTCAGTCTCAGTTCTGGTCGAAGGTGTTCCAGACTCCCCTGTTCGCGCTGTACAGCATCCCGAAGGTGACGCTGTACCCCGTCTTCCTGCTGCTGCTTGGGCTCGGTGAACCAAGCCGAATCGTGTTCGCGTTCCTGCACGGGGTGTTCCCGGTGGCGCTGCTCGTCATGGGGGCCACCGCAACGATGGACACAAAACTGGTCCGGCTCGCCGATGCACTCAAGCTGACGTGGTGGCAGCGGGTGACCAAGATCGTGCTGCCCGCGCTGCTACCGACGGTGTTGGTGGCGCTGCGGATCAGCTTCGGGTTGACCTTCCTCGGACTGGTACTCGCCGAGATGTTCAGCGCTGACATCGGTTTGGGTCGCGAGCTGGTCAACAACGTCGCCAATGTCCGGATCGAACAGATCGCCGGCCAAGTGCTGTTCATCGGTCTGTTGGCACTCGGTCCGGTGCTGGCGATGCTGGCCGTCGAGCGGCGGGTGAAGGCAAGGGTGGGTATTCGATGAAGGAAGAGAAGAACGTGGACGAATCGACGCCGACGGGCCCGTTGGCCGGCATCCGGGTCGTGGAAATGGGACAGCTCATCGCCGGGCCGTTCTGCGGTCAGCTGCTCGGGGACCTCGGCGCCGATGTGATCAAGCTGGAGGACCCGAGTCGCGGAGATCCCATGCGGGAGTGGGGCCATCAGCGCCCGTCGGGAGAGTCCCTCTGGTGGTCGGTGGTGGCACGGAACAAGCGTTCGGTGACGTGCAACCTTCGTACTGCCGAAGGACAGGACCTTGCGCGCCGACTGGCCGCGCGAGCCGACATCGTGGTCGAGAACTTCCGTCCCGGAACCCTCGAGCGTTGGGGGTTGGGCTATGAACGGTTGGCCGAGCAGAACCCGGGCCTGATCATGGTGCGTGTGTCCGGGTTCGGTCAGTCGGGTCCCTACGCCAACCGCGCGGGGTACGGGGCCATCGGCGAGGCGATGGGCGGTCTGCGGTACATCGTGGGTGATCCGAGCACGCCACCCAGTCGCGTCGGAATCTCGATCGGCGACTCCCTCGCCGCCACTTACGGCACGTTGGGGGCGCTGGCGGCGCTGCACGAACGCAGCCGAACGGGCCTCGGCCAGGTCGTCGACTCGGCCATCTACGAGGCGGTGCTGGCGATGATGGAATCGACGGTGCCGGAGTATCAGCAGACCGGCTATATCCGCGAGCGCACCGGTGCCGTATTGCCGAACGTGGCGCCCAGCAATGTGTATCCGACGAGCGACAACCTGTGGATGTTGATCGCCGCGAACCAGGACACCGTGTTCCGCCGGCTGGCGCAGGCAATGGGTCGTCCGGAACTCGCCGATGACGAGCGGTTCGCGACCCACGGCGCACGCGGTGAACGCCAGGCTGAACTCGACGCACTGGTCGCGGAGTGGACACGCGGTCTGGAGGCCGCCGACATCGAGAAGATCCTCGAGTCACACGGCGTGCCGTTCGGCCAGATCTACCGTGCCCCTGACATGCTCGCCGACGAGCACTACCAGGCCCGCCAGTCGATCGTCGAGGTCAACCACGATCGTCTCGGCCCGCTGGCGATGCAGAACGTGGTTCCTCGGCTCAGTCGTTCGCCGGGCACCATCCGATGGGCCGGCCCTGGCCTCGGCGCGCACACCGAGGAGGTCCTGACCCGTGAACTCGGTGTCAGCACCGAGGAATTGGCCCGCTTGCGGGAGACGGGCGTGGCATGACCGGATTGCCCCCACTGCCGAGCCGGATCCGGGTCGTCGAGGTCGGGTTGCGGGATGGGTTGCAAGCGGTCTACGACCCAATCCTGGCGACCGAGACCAAGATCGGGGTGGTCGAGCGGCTGATCGAGGCCGGCGTCCGCGAGATCGAAGCGGTGTCGTTCGCCCACCCCACCGTCCTGCCGCAGCTGGCGGACGCCGCCGAGGTGATGGCCGGTGTGCCCCGGCCCGCGGGTGTCCGCTACCGCGGTTTGGTGCCCAATCTGCGGGGCGCGCACCGCGCGGTGCAAACCGGTCTCGACGAGATCGTGGTCGTCGTCTCGGCGGACGAAGAAGTCAGCAGGCGTAACCAGAACCGCACGACTGCCCAGGTGTTGGACGAACTCGCGCAGATCGGTCCGTTGGTTCGTGAGAGCGGTGCCGATCTCACCGTCGGTGTCGCATGCGCGTTCTTCGCTCCGGCCCACGGTCCGGTGGCGTGGGACCGGACGATCGCAGTCGTCGATGCCGCCGTCGGCGCCGGTGCGACGGGAATATACCTCGCGGCGACGTCGGGAATGGAACACCCGTACGAGATGGTGCCCGGCATTAGTGCTGTGCGCGAACGCCATCCGCAGCTCGCGGTGGGAGTTCACCTGCACAACCGCAACGGGCTGGCGATGGCGAATGCGATCGCCGCCATGGCGGCTGGTGCGGACTGGCTCGAGACGGCGTTCGGCGGTCTCGGTGGCGACATGTGGTTTCCGGGTGATCCCGAGGTGCTGGGCAACGCCCCGACCGAGGATCTGGTGCACACCTGCGACATGCTGGGCGTCGAGACCGGCATCGATTTGAGCCGCTACCTGGGCGTGGTGACTTTGGTCGCCGAGCAGACCCGTCGACCGCCGGTGTCGTTCGTCTCGCGCGGTGGAAGCCGCGATGATTTGGCGCGGGCCGTCTGGCCGGAATGAGCATGGCGGCAAAGCGACTCGACGCAGCAGGGCGGGCCTATCAGTTGCTGTCGGAGCGAATTGCTGCGGGCGAGATTGCCCCGGGTGCGCGGCTCAAGGAGTCCGCGCTGGCCGAGTCACTTGGTTTCAGTCGCACACCGGTGCGCGAGGCCCTGCGCCGCCTCGCCGCCGACGGGCTCGTCGTCGTCTCCCCCAATCGGGGAGCACAGGTCGTGTCGTACACCGCCGAGGAGATCGACGCCTTCTTTTCGGTTCGCGTCATCCTCGAACCTCAGGCCGCCGCGCTAGCAGTGCCGCGATTCCGCGCCGATGAGATCGACGAGTTGGAGAACCTCGCCGCAGATATGGCCGCGCTGGTCGCCGCAACCCCCGACATGCACCTGCTCGGCAGTCTCAACCGGGAGTTCCACGATCGATTTCTGCACGGCAGTGGCAATCGCGCACTGTCTTCTGCCGTCGAAGCGGTGGTGCGACCGGCGGTGGTCTACCGCACGTTCCACCGGTACTCCCCGGAGCAACTTCGACGCAGCATGGCTCATCATCTCGAGCTGGTCGCGGCGGTCCGGGCGCGCAACGCCGAGTGGGCCGAGTCGGTGATGCGAACGCATCTGCTGGCGGCGCGACACGCTGCCACCGACGGTTCAAGGGTCGAGGGACGGTAGCTCGGCGGTGGCCGCCGACCCCCGAGTCAGCCAAGGAATCCGTTGCTTCCGTTGGTGTTTCGACGGACGCACGGTCTGCTTACGCCGACCGCCGTCTTTGCAGAAGCTAGAGCCTGACGCCTCGACGCTTTCGAAGACTGATCGCCCCGTGCGCTCGCAGCACCGGCTGTCGACCGGCTGGCGCGCGCGGACGACGCGTTGTGCGCACTTCGAACTTCGTTGTCGGACGACGAACTCGCCTACGACGGCCCGTTCTACTCCTTCGGAGCTGAGCGTTGATCTGTGCGCACGTCCGGTGCGAGTTCCTTTGTGGGTGATTGGGCGGGTTCTTACTCACGCTCAGCGGCACCCCCACGACGACGGCCAATTCGACTTCCACCTCGAAGCGGTCCTGGCCGGCCTGGACACGGGGGCGCTGCACTCCAGAAGGATCGGGTGACCCGGCTGTGAGCCCGACGGTGACCTCGGAGATTCAGCGGCGTGCCGGTGAACACCGCTTCCTCGGAGGCCCACCGTCAAAGCTGCGGGGCCCCGGCGAGCTCTCGTGGGGCCGACCGCGGGCCCGCCGGATCGGAGCCGCCCGGCACCAAGTCGGACTACTCGAAACCCACGTGCCCCTCCGCGCGCATGTCACGGGACGAGAATCCAGTTCAATAGCCGGTGCCGTCAGGTATCGGACGTAGAGCCGACGATCGGCCCCCTACACCAAGTGGACACTTCCAGTGTGGATACGCTGCGAGATCCATTGTAAGAGTGTCAACTCGGCGCGCCGGTGTTCCAGACCGGCGGACGCAGGCGACGTCACGCAGGCGCGCCGAGCGGCGGATGCTCGAGCACGCGGGGTTTGTACTCGACCAGCTGGATGCCGCCATCGAAGGTGCGGTGCTCGATCATTTCGAGGGCGACGTCCGGATAGCCGTCGTAGATGCGTTCTGCCCCCGTGGCCCCGGTGATGACCGGGAACATCACGACCCGGAAGCGGTCGACGAGTCCGGCTCGCAGCAGCGACCGGCACAGGCTGAGGCTGCCGATCGTGCTGAGGAGCCCCGAGCCACTCGTCTTCATGGCGCGGACCGCCTCGATGGCGTCGTCGCGGACGAGCGTGGAGTTGACCCACGTCAGTGGTTCCTCGAGCGACGAGGAGAACACCACCTTCGACGCCTGTGTGAGCTCGTCTACGGACGCCTCTTCTTCGGGCCTGAACTCGTCTTGGTCATTCGGGACCGCGCCGGCGGCGAAGCCCGACATCAGGCGGTAGGTGTTGGCTCCCATCAGGTAGGTGGCCTCGGGCTGCTCGCCGAGCCATGCGAGATACTCCGGGCCCTCGAGGCCCCAGAACCCCGGCCAACCCTCTCCTGACGCGTGGCCGTCGAGGGAGGTGATGAAATCGACGAGAAGCTCTGACATCACGGTGTCCTTTCCTCGGGTGTCACGAACTTGGACCGGCTGGGAGCCACAAACTCATCGGTCGGCTGCGCGGTAACGAGAAAACCCATGACGCTGCAGCCGGTCACATTGTGTGAGGAGTGGTCGGCGCACACCTGCGGACCATAAACTCCCCGTGTTCGCGCCATGCCGTGCACGTCGGAAAGCGCCGATCGCTTCGAAGCGATGCGAGCCAGGCGGGAACCGGCGTCATGACACCACTCGACCCAGAGCCAGGCCGGCCCCAAGCCACCGCACTGGCCCGCGAACGGACGCGAACAGGCGCAGCCGCCTGCTAACGCCTTCGTGCCCGGTCGGTCCGCGCATCAAGGCAGTGGACGCCGTTCCGCATCGCTCTCACCTTGCGCCGTTCGGCGTATCGACGGGCAACGGGACGACTACCTTGAGACGAGTTCCCTTCAGTCTGGCCATCGGTGCACTCGTGCAACCGATAAGCCTCGATCCGTTCTAGGGTGTGGTGATGATCGTGGTCGGTCCGAACTCACGCAGGCAGCGGGTGATCCGACTGAGCCGGCGGCCGTTCTCGAGCAGGGGGTGTCGCAACGCAGCTCATTTCGATTGACCAGATAGCGGCGGCTGCTGACCGGCTGAGACCGGTGGTTCGACGCACGCCGGTTATCGCCTCGCGGGTGCTGTCGGAGCGGACCGGCCAGCAGGTGTTCTTGAAGTGCGAAAATCTGCAACGCACAGGGTCGTTCAAACCGCGCGGCGCATATAACCGCATCGCGAATCTATCCAGCGACGAGCGGGCTCGCGGCGTGGTCGCTGCCAGCGCTGGTAACCATGCGCAGGGAGTTGCGTGGGCCGCCACAGAACTTGGGATCTCGTCGACAATTTTCATGCCGGTCAATGTGGCGCTGCCAAAACTGGTGGCGACGAGGGCTTACGGTGGGCAAGTCCACCTGACCGGTGAGACGATAGACGACGCCTTGGTCGCCGCACGCGAATATTCCGAACAACACGGCGCAATCTTGATCCACCCTTTCGATCATGCTGACGTGGTTGCCGGCCAAGGCACCGTCGGCTTGGAGATCACCGAGCAGATCCCGGATGTCGCCACTGTCGTGGTGCCGACCGGCGGAGGGGGACTGCTTGCCGGAATAGCTTCGGCTGTTCACTCTTTGGCGCCCCAGGCCCGGGTGATCGGGGTGCAGGCCGCGAATGCCGCCGCTTGGCCAGGTTCGTTGGCCACAGGACATCCCGTGCGCGTGGGGTCGATGCAGACTATGGCCGACGGTATCGCAGTGGCGTTACCCGGGGCGGTTCCCTATGCGCATGTGGCAGCGTTCGCCCACTCGGTTCGAACGGTCAGTGAAGAGGCACTCTCACGCGCGCTGCTGCTCTGCATGGAGCGTGCCAAATTGATCGTCGAACCTGCGGGAGCAGCGGCCGTGGCGGCACTGATGACACAGGCTCACGATCTCGACCTGCGCGGCCCAGTGTGCGCCGTCTTGTCGGGCGGCAACATCGACCCGTTGGTGCTCACCCATGTGATCACGCATGGTCTACGTGCCGCGGGACGGTATCTGGCGGTAAGAGTCACCATTCCGGACCGCCCCGGCGGGCTCAGCCGATTGCTCGGCGCGGTCAGCGAAACCGGGGCGAGCGTGCTCGACGTGGTGCACTCCCGCACGGCGCCCAAGCTGGCCCTGGACGAAGTCGAGGTGATGCTCACCGTCGAAACCCGGGGTCCGGCACATCGAGAGGAGGTGCTGAACACCCTCGGCGGCGCAGGATTCACCATCTCCGACGCGGGGTCGTGAGCACAGTCGGTGTCACTTGACCGCCAATACGAATTGCGCGGAACACCCAGAGGACCTCCGGGCGCGAAGCCGTCAGTGACGTCCCGCGCGTGGTGACGCTGTTCGGGCGCGCCGCACCACCCTGAGTGGGCAAGCCAGCTCGGATTGGGGTCCGGAGGCCAGGTTCGTCATCAGGCGGCCGCCTCGCCGCCAGTAAGCTCACGGCGTGACCGGCGAGCCCCGCCCCGAACCGCAACGCGACGCGGAGCGAACCCGCGCCGAACTCCTCGCCGTCGCGACCGAGGTGTTCGCGGAGTCGGGGTACTCCGGGGCGCGGGTCGACGAGATCGCCCAACGCACCCGCACCACCAAGCGGATGATCTACTACTACTTCGGTGGCAAAGAGGGCCTGTACATGGCCGTGCTGGAAAGTGCCTACCGCGGAATTCGCGAGGCCGAGCAGCGCCTGCAGGTCGATCACGTCGATCCCGTCGTCGCCATCCGAAGGCTGGCCGAGCTGACGTTCGATCACCACCTCGACCACCAGGCCTTCATCCGGCTGGTGGCGATCGAGAACATCCACCGGGGCGAGTACATCAGCCGTCTCGAGTCCCTGCGTAGCCTGGCGAAGCCCGCGACGTCACTGCTCGACGAGATCCTGGCCAGGGGCCGTGAGCAGGGGGTGTTCCGCCCCGGTGTCGAAGCGCTCGACGTCCACCTCGTCATCAGTTCCTACTGCGTGTTCCAGGTGGCGAACCGGTACACCTTCGGCTTTCTCTTCGACGTGGACTTCACCGAGGCCTCGCAGCACGCTCACCTGCGGCGGATGATCGGCGACGTCGTGGTCGGCTGGCTCACCACGCACTGACGAGCGACCCAGCTCACAGCAATCGCTTGACGAGACGCAGGCCACAGTGCTGTACTGAATTAGGAACGTACTAGTTCGTACATTAAGGCGGTGCAGCGTGGCGAAAGGCCCGTACCTGGTCGGTCTCGTCGGGCAAGGCGTCGGCCCGTCTCTGACTCCCGCGCTGCACATGGCCGAAGGCCGAGCCCATGGCCTCGACTACGTGTACCGGACCATCGATCTCAACGCCGTGGGCCTGGCCCCTGAACGCATCGGCGAGATCCTGGCCTGGTCGCGGGCGCTCGGTTTCGACGCACTCAATGTCACCTACCCATGCAAGAAGTCGGTGATTCCGCATCTGGATGCCCTCGATGGTGGCGCGGCGGCACTGGGTGCGGTGAACACCGTGGTGTTCGAGGCTGAGCGCACAGTCGGGTACAACACCGACGCCCCCGGCTTCGGGACGGGCTTCGCCGAGGGTCTGCCCGGTGCCGCCACCTCGAATGTGGTGCTACTCGGGGCCGGGGGAGCGGGTGCCGCCGTCGGGCATGCACTCCTCGATCTGGGCGCAGAGCACCTCACCGTCGTGGACCTCGATGTCGACCGCGCGTCGGTGCTCGCCGGAGACCTCGCCGGCCGGCACCGCGACGCACACGTCGACGCATCCGCCTTCGACAAACTCTCGATCCTGTTGCCGCACAGCGATGGTGTCGTGCACTGCACACCCACCGGTATGGCCGACCACCCGGGCATGCCGTTCGACGCGGCACTGCTGCACCCCGATCTGTGGGTGGCCGACATCGTGTACCGGCCCTTGGATACCGCGCTGCTGACCGCAGCCCGCAAGGCTGGTTGCCGAACGCTCGACGGCGGTTACATGGCCGTGCACCAGGCTGCCATCGCCTTCGAGCTGATCACCGGGATCACGCCGGACGCCGACCGCATGTCGCGGCACTTCCGCACTCTCACCGGATGAACCCCCCGACCGCCGAAACCACTTCAGATAACAGGAGGAACCCATGAGCGTCACCGACAGCAACCCGCCGGACGGTGGACCGACACGGACGCCGAAGAAGGCGGCGCTCGCCAGCTTCATGGGCAGCGCCGTGGAGTACTACGACTTCTTCGTGTTCGGCTTCGTTGCGGCACTGGTCTTTCCGAAGGTTTTCTTCCCCGAGGGCAACGAAACCGTGGCGCTGGCTCAGTCGTTCGCCACGCTGGGTGTCGCCTACATCGCGCGGCCGGTCGGCGCCTTTGTGATCGGTCACTTCGGCGACCGCATAGGGCGCCGCAACGTACTGATGTTCACGCTGCTGCTCATGGGTGTGTCGACGTTCGCCATCGGTTGCCTGCCGACGTACGGCACGGTGGGGGTGCTGGCGCCCATCCTGCTGGTGACATGCCGGCTGTTGCAGGGCTTCTCGGCCGCAGGCGAGCAGGCCGGCGCCAGCTCGCTGACACTCGAGCATTCTCCCGACAATCAGCGTGCCTTCTTCACCTCGTGGACGCTGACCGGAACCCAGGGCGGCCTCATCCTGGCCTCCCTGGTCGTCATCCCGATCGTGGCGCTGCCGGACGAGGACCTCTACTCCTGGGGATGGCGGGTGCCCTTCTGGCTGAGTGCTGTCGTCGTGGTGGTGGCCTATTTCATCCGGCGTCGGCTACACGAGACGCCGGAGTTCGAGGACGCCAAGTCCGCGGGCACCATCGCCCGGATGCCGTTGATGCCGCTGATGCGCAACCACTGGCGTGACGTTCTGCGAGTCATTTTCTGCGCATTCATCGCTGCTGTGTCGACGGTGTTCGCCAACTTGGCCATCGCCTACGGTAAGAAGATGGGGCTGGACTCAGACGTGACGCTGTGGCTGGTCGTGGTCGCGAACATCGTGGCCCTGGGGACGCAGCCGCTCTTCGGGAAGCTGGCTGATCGGATCGGCCGCAAGCCGGTGTACATCTACGGTGCGCTGTCCTCGGCCGCGCTCATGCCGTTCTATCTCCTCTCGATGAGCAGTGGCAACACCGCGCTGATGTTCGCACTGGCCGTCGCCACGTTCTCCTTCGGCTACGCCGCCGCCAACGCGGTATGGCCGTCGTTCTACGGCGAGATGTTCGCCACCCGGGTCCGGTTCTCCGGGCTGGCCATCGGGACACAGCTGGGCTTCCTGGTCGCCGGTTTCGCGCCGGCCATCGTCACCGCACTGGGCGGTGTGGAGGACGGCGGCTGGGTGGTGATCAGCATCTTCACCGCGGTCGTCTGTCTCATCGCGACCGGCGCCGCGCTGACGGCCAAGGAGACCAAGGACGTGCCGACCGCGGAGCTCGGTCGCCGGGCCCCCGGCACGGCACGCGAACTCATCGACCACTGAGGAGTCGCCACCGTGCACGACACGACCGCCACGATCGACACCAACCCCGACAGCGCGATCACCACCCAGCACGCGATCAGCGCGGAGATCGGAACGATTTCGGCCGCCTATGAGCGCGCAGGGGTCGAGGAGACGCAGCCACGCCTGGACTACTCGCCCTACCGCAGCAGCCTGCTGCGGTACCCGACCAAGGACCTGCTCCACGCCGATCCGGAGGGCATCGAACTGTGGGCGCCGTGCTTCTCCGAACGCGACGTGAACCCGCTCGAAGCCGATCTCACCATCCAGCACGGCGGTGAACCCATCGGCGAACGCATGGTGGTGACCGGCCGGGTGGTGGACGGCGACGGCCGGCCCGTGCGGCGCCAGCTCGTCGAGATATGGCAGGCCAACGCCGGCGGACGCTACATCCACAAACGCGACCGGCACCCGGCTGCCATCGACCCCAACTTCACCGGCGTCGGCCGCTGCCTCACCGATGACGACGGCGTCTACCGGTTCACCACGATCAAACCCGGGCCGTATCCGTGGAAGAACCACCGCAATGCCTGGCGGCCTGCGCACATCCACTTCTCGCTGTTCGGAACCGAATTCACCCAGCGGATGATCACTCAGATGTACTTTCCCGGCGATCCGCTGTTCGCCCTCGATCCGATCTACCAGGCCATCACCGATCAGAAGGCGCGCGATCGGCTGGTCGCCACCTACGACCACGACGTCACCACCCACGAATGGGCCACCGGCTACCGGTGGGACATCGTGCTCACCGGCGGGGCGCGCACCCCGATCGAGAACCCCGACGACGCGAGCGAAACCCGATGAGCCCGATACTGCCCGCCACCCCGGGCCAGACCGTCGGCCCCTTCTTCGGCTACGCGCTGCCGTTCGACCGGGGCAACGAACTGGTGCCGCCCGGGTCGCCGAACGCGGTACAGCTGTGGGGCATCGTCGCCGACGGTGACGGCCGCCCCGTGCCCGACGCGCTCCTGGAGATCTGGCAGGCCGACGCCGACGGAACGGTCCCCTCATCTCCCGGGTCGCTGAACCGTGACGGCTTCACTTTCACCGGTTGGGGACGGGCCGGCACGTCCGATGACGGGAGATACAGCTTCTCCACCGTCATTCCCGGGCCGACGCGGCCCGGAATGGCCCCATTCATCCTCGTCACAGTGTTCGCACGTGGACTGCTCAACCGCCTGTTCACCCGTGCCTACGTCCCCGGAGAGCACCTGGCCGACGACCCGTTGCTCACATCGCTTCCACCCGCACGCCGCGACACCCTCATCGCCACCCGACAAGCCGGCCTACGCTTCGACATCCAATTGCAGGAGGCCCCCGGTAAACCCGAGACCGTGTTCCTCCGTTATCCGGGACAGCACCGATGACCGACCTGTTCTGGCCGGGAGATCACCTGGCCGGCGACCTGATGAGCGATCAGGCCTTCCTCGGCGCGATGGTCGCCGTCGAACAGGCGTGGCTGGACGGCCTCGTCGAATCCGGCATCGCACCGCCCGAAGCGCGGGCACAACTTCTCAGCCTCCTCGTCGACGGTGACCGCGACACAATCGCGCGCCGGGCCGACACGGACGGCAACCCCGTCAGCGCGCTGGTCGCACTGCTGCGGGAGCGCTCGGACGCGGCGACGAGCCGCTGGATGCACCGCGGGCTGACCAGTCAGGACGTCCTCGACACGGCACTGATGATCTGCGCACGGGATGTGCTCACCACCATCAGCGACAAGTGCGCTGAGCAGGTCGCGGGTTTGGCTGCACTCGCCGAAATGCACCGCGATACACCGGCGCTGGCGCGCACACTCACCCAGCCTGCACTGCCCAGCACTCTCGGTGTCAGGATCGGTCACTGGCTCACCGGCGTTCTGGAAGCCGCCGAACCGATGGCCGAGTTGTCGTCGTCGCTGCCCGTGCAGGTGGGCGGCGCGGTCGGCACCCTCGCCGCCGCGACCGAACTCGCCGGATCCGTCGACGGGGCCATCGCTTTGAGTGACACGCTGGCCACCAGTCTGGGCCTCGCGCCCTCGATGCCCTGGCACACCAACCGTTCGACGATCACCCGCATCGGCGATGCGCTGATCACATGCTGCGACGCCTGGGGGCACATCGCCGCAGACGTGGCGACGGGCAGCCGCTGTGAAGTCGGGGAACTGGCCGAGGGCAGTGGTGGTGGGTCGTCGACCATGCCGCACAAGCACAATCCGGTTCGCGCGGTTCTGATCCGGCGCGCGGCGTTGGCCGCAGCTCCGTTGAGCGCCACCCTGCACGCCGCCTCGGCCGCGAGCGTCGACGAGCGCTCCGACGGCGCCTGGCACGCCGAATGGGCCACACTGCGAACGCTGGCCCGGTACTCGGTTGCCGCTGCAGCGCACACTTCTGAACTCGTCTCGACGCTGCGGGTGCAGGACGACCGCGCGACCGCCAACCTCGCCGCGGCCGCCGATCTGCTCGCAGAACAGCGCACGATGGCTGATTTGACCGGCCGTCCAGCTCTTCCCGCCTACACCGGTGCCGCGGACCGCGTCATCGAGATGACCCTGACCCGGGCCCGGCGGTTCGTCAAGGAGCGGTCATGACCGTTCCCGCTGTGGCCACCGTCGATTTCGGCGGCCCGGACGCTGGGCCGCTGATCCTGCTCGGCCCGTCGCTGGGCACCTCCGCGGCCACGCTGTGGGGCGGAGTTGCTCAGGCCCTCATCGCGGATGCGCACGTCGTGGGGTGGGATCTGCCCGGACACGGCCGAAGCGGCGTGGCCGGCCCGTTCACCATGGGCGAGCTCGCCGCCGCCGTGGTGTCCCTGGCCGATCGGCTCGACGCCGAGATGTTCCACTACGCAGGCGATTCCGTGGGCGGATGCGTGGGCCTGCAGTTGGCCCTGGACTTTCCGCATCGGCTCTCCACCGCAACCCTGCTGTGCACCGGAGCGGTGGTCGGCACCCCCGACGGTTGGCGTGACCGCGCCGCCACCGTGCGCGCCGGAGGCATCGCGCCGATGGTCGCCGCGGCCCCTCAGCGCTGGTTCGCGGAGGGGTTCACCGGGCGCAATCCGGGTGTCGCTGCGGCCCTGCTGGACAGCCTGCGGCACACCGACGCGGAGTCCTATGCGCAGACCTGCGATGTGTTGGCCGCATTCGACGTCTCAGACCGATTGCCCGAGATCGCCACCCCGGTGCTCGCCGTCGCGGGCCGGGCGGACGTACCCACGCCGCCGGACTCTCTGCAGCGCATCGCCTCCGGGGTGCAAGCGGGCAGGTCCGTCGTGCTCGACGGCGTCGGCCATCTCGCGCCGGCTGAGGCGCCCGATCGGGTGGCCGCGCTCATCAGAGAACACACCGGGCTTCCGCGATGCGGTGGCACCTTCACCGACCAGGACTCCTACCGAAAGGGAATGGCGGTGCGACGCGAGGTGCTCGGTGATGCCCACGTCGACCGGGCCATCGCAGCGACCACTGACCTCACCGCCGACTTCCAGCGCATGATCACCGAGTACGCATGGGGTGGCATCTGGACCCGCCCCGGGCTGGACCGCCGAAGCCGTTCGCTGATCACGCTGACCGCCCTCATCGCACGCGGCCATCACGAGGAATTCGCGATGCACGTGCGCGCGGCGCGGCGCAACGGCCTGGACAACGACGAGATCAAGGAGCTGATCATGCAGACCGCCATCTACTGCGGAGTCCCCGACGCCAACAGCGCATTCCGGGTCGCCGCGGGCGTGCTGGCCGAGATCGATGCAGAGGACGGCGCCCGATGATCCTGATCACTGACGACGCCCTCCAGGCTGTGGCCGGAATCCAGGACGGCGCAACCGTTCTGGTGGGTGGCTTCGGCATGGCCGGTATGCCGACGACACTGATCGACGCGCTGATCATCCAGGGTGCCACCGACCTCACCATCGTCAGCAACAACGCAGGCAACGGAGACACCGGTCTGGCCGCGCTGCTGCGCGCCGGGAGGGTGCGCCGCATCATCTGCTCGTTCCCGCGGCAGAGCGATTCCTACGTCTTCGACGGCCTCTACCGGGCGGGAAAGATCGACCTCGAGGTGGTCCCACAGGGCAACCTCGCCGAACGCATGCGGGCCGCGGGCGCGGGAATCGGGGCGTTCTTCTGCCCGACCGGGTTCGGCACCGAACTGGCGGCGGGACGGGAAACGCGCACGATCGACGGCCGGAATTACGTGCTGGAGTACCCGATCCGTGGCGATGTAGCGCTGATCGCAGCCCACCGGAGCGACCGGATGGGAAACCTCGTCTACCGCAAGACCGCGCGGAACTTCGGACCGGTCATGGCGACAGCGGCCGGTCTGACCATCGTCGAGGTCGGCGCCGTGGTCGAGACCGGTGACATCGACCCGGAGGTGGTGGTGACACCGTCCATCTACGTCGACCGGGTGCTGGACCTCAGCGCCATCCCGGCAGCAGCGGCGGAGGCCTCGTGACCATCGAACTCACCATCTCCCACACCGTTGAGAACCTCGACCGCGGGCCGCTCGACCGCGACGAGATCGCCAAGGCGGTAGCCGGCGACATTCCACACGGGTCATACGTCAACCTCGGGATCGGACAGCCGACCAAAGTGTCGGACTATCTGACACCGGAAAGCGGAATCGTGCTCCACACCGAGAACGGCATGCTCGGTATGGGACCCGAAGCGGTTGGCGACGAGATCGATCCGGATCTCACGAACGCGGGCAAGGTGCCGGTCACCGAACTGCCCGGCGCCGCCTACTTTCATCACGCCGACTCGTTCGCGATGATGCGTGGTGGGCACCTCGATGTCTGCGTCCTCGGCGCCTTCCAGGTCTCTGAACGCGGGGACCTCGCCAACTGGCATACCGGAGCGGCCGGGGCGATCCCCGCCGTCGGCGGCGCCATGGATCTCGCCATCGGCGCCAAGGACGTCTTCGTGATGATGACGCTGTTCACCAAGGACGGGACGCCGAAGCTGGTACCCGAGTGCACCTATCCGCTCACCGGGCTGGGGTGTGTCAGCCGGGTGTACACGGAGGTGGGCGCCTTCGCTGTAGGCCCAGCGGGGATCCGGGTGATCGCCACATTCGGCATGTCTGTCGCCGACCTGCAGGACCGTCTCAGCGTTTCGCTGAGGCGGCTGGAGGACCGGCTCCCGGAAGGGGTGCAGCAGAGGTGACCGTCATTCAGGATCGTGAGAAGACGATCGCGACGGTATGTCTGTCCGGAACGCTCGATGACAAGCTGGTCGCCGCCGCGCATGCGGGTTTCGACGGGATCGAACTGTTCGAGCCCGATCTCGTCGCGTCCACGCTGAGCCCGAAGCAGATTCGCGAGCGGTGTGACGAACTGGGGCTGGACATCGTTCTCTACCAACCGTTTCGCGACCTCGACAGCACCGACCCAGAACAGTTCGAGCGAAACCTGCGCCGACTGGACCGCAAGTTCGATGTCATGGCCGAGCTCGGAGTCGACCTCATCCTGGTGTGCTCCAATGCCTCCGAGGACGCGGTCGCCGACATGGACCACCTGGCTGAGCAGTTGCGGGCGGCGGGCGACCTCGCCGAGCAACGCGGAATGCGAATCGCCTACGAGGCGCTGGCATGGGGACGTGCGGTCGGTCTGTGGCAGCAGTCCTGGGAGGCGGTCCGCCGAGCCGACCATCCTGCCGTCGGGTTGTGTCTCGACAGCTTCCACATCCTGTCCCGGTCCTCGACGATCGACGCACTCGCCGAGGTTCCAGGGGACAGGATCTTCTTTCTCCAATTGGCCGACGCGCCGCACAAAGACATGGACGTGCTGCAGTGGAGCAGGCACTATCGGCTGTTTCCGGGCGAAGGTGCCTTCGACCTTGTCGCCTTCACGTCCGACGTGCTCGCCGCCGGGTATTCCGGACCGCTGTCGCTCGAGGTGTTCAACGACGTCTTCCGCCAGGCCTCGCCCGTTCGCACCGCCATCGACGCGGTGCGCTCGCTGGGGTCTCTCGAAGCAGGGCTCAACGGCAGCCGACCACCACAGCACATCGACGTGGCCTTCGTGGAGCTGAGCATCACCCCCACCAACCTCGCCACCGTGGAGCGCGCGCTTTCGGCATTCGGTTTCGAGCGGTCGGCGACGCACCGCTCGAAGAGTGTCGTCGCGTGGACACAGGCCGGCGCCACGATTCTGGTCACCGTCACCACCGATGCCGCCGAGGACGACTCGACCGCCATCGCTGCGATCGCGATTGCTGCCGAGGATCCCTCGGGATTGGCCGCGTCGGCGGAAGGCCTCAACGTCACTGCCCTGCCGCGGGTGGTGCGTCCGGGGGAAGCCGATCTGCCGGCCGTCGCGGCACCCGATGGGGTGTCCATCTTCTTCGTGTCCCTCGAGCCGGGTCGCCTCGACTGGCGGCGCGACTTCGTCCTCGCGCCAGCGGTCGAAACCGACACCGGTGCGGGGATCACCGGCATCGACCACATCTCCGTCACGGCGCCGTTCGACCGGTACGACGAGAGCGTGCTGTTCTACCGGTCCGTTCTCGGACTGCGTACCGCTGAGGTGGCCGAGTATCCCGGGCCCTACGGACTGGTGCGCAGTCACCTTCTGCGCGCGCCGCAACCGTCGGGATTCGGTGTGGCGCTCGATGGTCCGTTGCTGCGGCGGGGGAAGTGGACGCCGGGGGTGCAGACCCCTCAGCACATCGCCTTCACCACCGACGACATCATGGGCACCCTGAGCTCATTGCCTGCGACCGCCCCCATGCTGCGGATCCCCGCCAACTACTACGTCGACCTGCAGGCGCGGCTCGACCTCAGCGACGAGTTCGTGGAGCGGTTGCAGCAACTCGACGTGCTCTACGACCGGACCGCGGACGGAGAGTATCTGCACGCCTACACCACGGTGATCGGCTCCCAGATCTACTTCGAGATCATCGAGCGCAGAGGAGATTACCGCGGCCGTCCGCTCGCCGACGGCCCTGTACGCATGGCCGCACATGTCGCGGCGCGCCGCGGCATGTCGCGCTGATCGAGGCACTCAGGCGATGAGTCCGACGCCTGACACGACGAGCGCAGCGCCGATCAGCGCGGTCGTGCCGACAGTGAGCATGTGCTGTCTGCGCTGCAGCCACAGCCTGAAGCGCTCGAGATTGGGATCGACGCGATGCGACCACACGGCATACGCCAGGATCGCTAGCGCGGCGGTAGATCCACCGGCCAGGGTGAAGAAGGCCACGGTGATCACGATCCCCGCCGCGTTCAGATCCGCAACCCCGATGGCGTAACCCGCTGCGGCGCATGCGATGACGATCTTGAGATTCACGACCGTCAGCGCCGCGCCGGCGACAGCGGCTGTCCACGGCGAGACGCGCTGCAGACGCTGAAGCCAGCGCGGGGTGGCATACGCCGCCCGGGACGGCGTCAGGTAGACGACCACGGCGGCGACGAGCAGCGCGACGCCGAGCACTTCCCGTACCCACCCCGACCATGACTGTGCTGCTGAATCATTCTCCACCAGAACAAGTTCAGGAGCTCGAGGAGAGCGACGGTGATCGCTGCCTTGCTCAGCAACCAGCCGGTGATGAATGACAGCCCGACCGCACGCGGGCGGTCGCTGTGCACGATCAGCAGGATGGCAGGGACGACGGTGAAGGGCGACAGCGCCACCACCGCGGCCAACGCGGTGAGCTCGCCGAGCAACGACGCCCAGTGGGCCGATGTCGACATCGTTGTCCTTCACCGGCCCGTCGAATGCCCGTGACTCGATATCCGTGGCGGGCGCGTCTCGACAGCAACCGGTGGAGGGCCCCTGCCGGATTCTGTCCTACGCCGTCGGTGGCGGTGGCACAGCTCCGCCGCACCCACCGGGCGGGGCCGGTTGGGGTATGGGTCCGCCGCCGATAACGCACTGAAGACCTGGTGAGAGCAACCCGTAGGGGCGGCCGATTATTGGCGCCCCATACTGAATTGCGTGCCAGTACGTGCCGTCCGGGTACGGCACGCCGTCGCAGTATGCGACGGAGATCGGTGACCCCATTCCGCCGCCGGGGCAATACCCGGCTTGCATGTTGGGCATGTGCGGGTCAGGCTCGGGTTCGGCGTAGGCGGATGCGACAGGTATCAATGCCGCAGCTGCGACGCCCAGAGCTGCTATTACGTAGCGCACGATTCCCTCCTTCGAGCTACTTCGCGCAGTTTGCGCTCGTAGTCCGGCGGGTGTATCGGCTTCCGCGAAATTCAGTCCTTCACCGTCCCGATGGCAACGCCGGATGCAGTTGGACTTCCTGGGCTTTGACCACGAAGTACACGTCCCGGCCTGGGTGGAGGTCGAGCTCGGCGGCCGATGCGGCGGTGATGTCGGCGGCCAGTCCGGTGCCGCCGTCGGGCTGTTCGGCCCCGCGGATCCTGACCGTCGTCCCGTGCATGTCGAGTTCGGCGATCCGCACCGCGATGACATTGCGTGGGCTTGCGTGCGGGGGATCGAGATGCACGGCGACGGCTGCCGGCTGACACAACGCGATCGCCGCCGATCCGGGTTGCGGGTCGCCGATTCCGGAAATATCGGTGCCCCAGTCGGTTCGCAGCACTCCCGGCTCGGAGATGACCCCGGCAATCAGGTTGACACCCGCGATGCGGGCGGCGAAGTCGCTGCGGGGCGCGGCCAGTACGGTCCGCACCGGGCCGCTCTCGACCACTCTGCCGTCGTCGATGACGATCACCGTGTCGGCTATCGCCAAGGCGTCGAGGAGGTCGTGGGTGACGAGGATGGCAGTGCGGTCGGTCTCCCGCAGGATCTCGCGCAGCAGTCGGCGCAGCGCGGGGGCGGCGGTGACGTCGAGTGCGGCCAGCGGCTCGTCGAGCAACAGCAGCTGCGGCTCGGCGGCCAGGGCACGGGCCACGGCGACCCGCTGGGCCTGACCTCCCGAGAGCTGAGCCGGTCTCCGGTCGGCCAGCTCCGCGACGCCGACGGCTTCGAGCCAACGCTGCGCCGCGTGCCGTGCAGCAGTTCGCGACTGCCCCCTGCATCGTGGGGCGTAGGCCACGTTCGCGATGGCGCTCATATGCGGAAACAGCATGGATTGCTGACTGAGCAGCGCGACGCCGCGAGCATGGGCCGCGACGTGGGTTCCGGTGGCGGTATCGGTGACGACCGTTCCGCCGAGCTCGACACGGCCCTCGTCGGGCTCGAGCAGGCCGGCGATCAGCAACAGGAGCGTCGACTTGCCGACCCCATTCGGGCCCAGCACCGCCAGCACTTCGCCGTGGTCGACCGACACGTCGAAATCGACGCCGCGCTGCTTCAGGCGCGCCCGCACGCGCACCCCGCTCACAGCGGACCCGTCAGTCGTCGGCTCGCGGACGCGATGACGATCACCGCGGCGACCGCAATGAGCAGGAGCGAAAGGGCAACGGCGGCATCGGCATCGGTTTCGCGCTGGAGATAGATCTCCAGCGGAAGGGTCCGTGTCACGCCCTGCAGCGATCCGGCGAAGGTCAGCGTCGCACCGAATTCGCCGAGCGAGCGCGCGAACGCCAGCACCGCCCCCGACAGGAGACCGGGAAGCACGAGCGGCAACGTCACCGTCCGCAGAACGGTCGTCGGCCTCGCGCCTAGGGTGGCGGCGATGTGCTCGTACCCCGAACCCGCGGAACGCAACGCGCCCTCGAGGCTGACCACCAGGAAGGGCAGCGACACGAACGACTGGGCCAGCACCACCGCCGCGGTCGAAAAGGCGATCCGGATGCCGATCATCTCGAGTTCGCGCCCGAGCAACCCCTGCCGTCCGAAGGTGTAGAGCAAAGCGATACCGCCGACGACCGGCGGCAACACCAGGGGCAACAGGACCAGGGCGCGGAGCACCGACCGCCCGGGGAACTGCCCGCGGGCCAGGACCAACGCCATGGGAACGCCGAGAAGCACACAGACGACGGTGCTGGCGGTCGCGGTCTTGAGGCTCAAGGCCAGGGCCGCGCGCGACGATTCCGAGGTGATCAGTGGAATGAAGTGCGGCCAATCGATCTTGAGCAGGATGGCGATCAGCGGCACGATGACGAACAGCGCGCCCGCCGCGGCCGGCAGATGGATCCAGGCGGGAAGGCCGACCTGAACCATCCCACCGGTACGTCGCGTGGCGGTCACGGCGCGGCGAAACCGGCTGCGGCCAGGACGTCCCGCCCGGTCGGACCCGTCACGAGGTCGAGGAACTGCTGTGCCAGTTCAGGATTCGCCGACTCCTCGAGTGCGGCGATCGGGTAGGTGTTGACGGCGTCGCCGGACTCGGGGAACGCAATAGCGGCGACCGCGTCGCCGGCGCCGGCCGCATCGGTCACGTACACCAGGCCGGCGTCGGCCTGTCCGGAGGTGACTTTGCCCAGCACGTCGGTCACCGCGGACTCTTCGCTGACCGGTGTCAGGGTCACGCCGGTGGCCTTCTCCAGCTTCTCGGTGGCCGACCCGCACGGCACCTGCGGGGCGCACACGACCACCCGTGTGTCCGGCTTCGCCAGGTCGGCGAAGGACGCGATGCGCTCGGGGTTGCCCGGCGGGGTGACGATGGTCAGGGTGTTGGTCGCGAAGTTCGTCGGCTCACCCGCCACGACGCCGGCGTCCGCGGCTTTGGTCATGGTGTTGGTGTCCGCCGAGGCGAACACGTCGGCCGGCGCGCCCTGGATCAATTGCGCGAGCAGATCCGATGATCCCGCGAAGTTGAAGGCGACGCGGGTTCCGGGGTGGTCGGATTCGAACCGAGTGCCGAGTGCGGTGAACGGCTGCTTCAGCGACGCCGCCGCGAACACCGTGACACCGGCGGCCGAACCCGACTCGTCCTGGGCGGACGAACAGCCGGCCAGCACCGCCGCGAGTGCGACCCCGACGACGATCGGCCTCATGACGCACCGCCCGGGGTTTCGATGATGACGTTGGTGGCTTTGATGACCGCGACCGCGAGCGCACCGGGTTCCAGACCGAGTTGTCGAGCCGACTCGGTGCTCATCAACGAGACGACGGTGAACGGACCGCACTGCATCTGGACCTCGCTCATCACCCGGTCGGCGGTGACCTTGGTGACCAGTCCGACCAATCGGTTGCGCGCCGAGCTTCCGACGCCCAGTGGGTTCGGCGGCGGCGCGGCGTGATCGCGGGCGAACTCAGCCAGGACGTCGCCGGCGATCACCTTGCGCCCTGCCTCGTCCTTGAACGAGGCGAGGGCGCCGGTCTCGATCCAGCGGCGCACCGTGTCATCGCTGACGCCGAGAAGCGCCGCGGCGTCCTTGACCCGAATTGCCGGCACACGCACTCCCTCGACCTGACTATCCGCATATACGGTTACAGGCAGCCTATCTGATCGCAGATACGGAAAATGGCGGCTGAAGTAGAAGTGGGCAGGTCTGGGCTAAGAGCGCCGGCGGAACGCCTTCCAGTCACCGATCTGGGCCAGGCGTCGCCGCTGTTGGGTTGCCGCGCCGGAATCCAGGCCCCTATCCCGTGTCTCGAGGTGGTCGATCACCCGTTCACGGTGTTCCACCGGATTGGCGTCGTCGTACTTGAACTTCGCCTCGACGCGCACGACCCGCAGCCGCAGGCCGCGGATGCCGGGAAGCATCCGGCCATAGGGCTCGTCGTCGACGGTGACATCTGCGTGTCGTCCCTCCGGTTGGAAGGCGGCCAGCTGGGCGGCCAACAGCCGAGCCTTCTGATGCGGGTCATCGACAATCGTGGGGGCGCACACGAATTGCACCGCTGAGTAGTAACTCGTCGGCACACCGTCTTCGTCGGCGCCGCCCGCCTTGGCGCGCCAGTACGTCGGGATGTAGGCGTAGTCGCCGACCACGGCAAGCCGGACTTCGCCAGCTGCCTCGAGGTGCTTCCACACGGGATTCGGCCGGGCCAGGTGCATGAGCAGTTCGTCGCCGGCAACGGTGAAGTGGCTGGGCACCATCAGTGGAGCATCGGTGGGATCGAGGTTGTTGACCGCCAGGACACCGAAGCGATCGGTACCGGCGAGCCAGGTCTGCCACTCTGCGGTGTCGAGTGCGGCGTCCCAAGGATGGATCAGCATGTCACTACCTTCCGACGCCCGGTTCGAATACGGCCAGCGAGAACCGCGCCGGCTCTCCGGAGGCATTCGCATAGGCGTGACTGACGTCGCCGGGCAAGGACATCGCATCGCCGACCTCGAGATCGATCGACTCATCACCCACCTCGACGGTGAGGGAACCGGCGATGACGTGAACCAGTTCCTCGGTTCCGGGCGAGTGCGCTTCGCTGACATGCCGATCCGAGGTATGCAGTGTCCAGTCCCACAGCTCGACGATGTTCGGGGGAGCGGTGCCGGCTACCAGCACTCCTCGTCCGCCGGCATTGCCCCTCCAAAGCTCGGCTCCGTCACCGGCTCTGGTGATCTTGACCGCTCGAGTTTGCGGCGCCTCGACCAAGGCGGGCAAGCCCACGCCGAGGGCGTCGCCAAGCCGGAGAAGCGTTCCCACGCTGGGATTCACCGTGCCCTGTTCCACGCTGACCACCATCCGACGGCTCACCGAGGCGGCTTCCGACAGCTGATCCAGCGTCCATCCGCGCGCGAGGCGTTCGCGCCTGACGCGTGCACCGATCGCGGTGGCCAGCTTCGCCGCCTGCGCCTCCATGAAGTGCACTATATCGCACTACTTGTGCACGATTCGACGGACGTGTCGCCAAGGTCTAACTTGGGCCCATGAGCCGCCCGCTGGCCGTCGCCCTCGCTCAGTACGCACCGTTGACCGGACCGGACCCGGTTGCGGCCCTGCATCGGCAGGCCACCGAGATACGCTCCGGCGCAGCCGATCTTGATCTCATCGTGTTCCCGGAGATCCACCTGCTGGGTGACTGCGACACCGTTGACGACGCCAACGCCTGGCTCAAGGCGGCCGCCGAACCGCTCGACGGCCCCCGGATGCGGGCGCTGTCAGAGGTGGCGAAGGACCTCGGCGTCTGGCTGATCCCCGGCTCGGTGGCCGAACTCGGTGACGACAGCCGCGTCTACAACACCGAGGTGGTGTTCGATCCGAGCGGCGAACTGGTCGCGAGTTATCGCAAGGTCTTCCCGTGGCGGCCCTATGAAGCGTGGTCCTCCGGTCACGAATTCGTGGTCTTCGACATGCCCGGGATCGGTCGAGGCGGCCTGTCGATCTGCTACGACGCCTGGTTCCCGGAGTCGACGCGAAGCGTGGCATGGATGGGTGCGGAGTTCGTGGTGAACGTGGTGAAGACCATCGGCGCCGACCGGAAGCAGGAGCGGATCCTGGCCCAGGCCAACGCGATCGTCAACCAGGTGTTCATGCTCAGCGTCAACGCCGCGGGTCCGGTCGGCTGGGGTGGCTCCATCGTCAGCGATCCCGAGGGCGCCATCGTCGCCGATCTTCCGGCCGCCGACCCGGGGCTGATGACGCTGACCATCGACCTCGACGACGTCACCCGCGTCCGGGACGTCGGCACCGAGGGCTACAACCGCATGTGGTCACAGATGGCGCCCGACGACCCCCTCATCGATCTGCCGATCTACGACGGCCGCATCGACCCCACGCGCTGGCAGCCGTCGCCGCCTCAGCCGCGCCCGTCGGGCTGATCGTTGTTCTTCTGCGCACCCCAACCGTGCACCCGGTCGATCTCGATCAGCGCACTGACCCGGGGCCGCTCCCGGTCGGGGTACGGCTTGCCCTGGTAGTGCTGCGACAGTGCATCGATGTCGGCGAGACCCTCGTCGTCGTAGATCTCGCTGATGTGCCCGATGAGGGTGAGGTGGGTGTACCAGTCGTCCCCGTCGATGACCGTGAGCGAGACCCGCGGGTCTCTGCGCAGGTGGCCCAGGCGCTTGCGGGCGACATCCATGTTGACCAGCAGGCGATCGTCACGCAGGAGATACCACGTCGCAGCCGATACCGGGTGTCCGTCCCGCCGGACGGTGGCGATGACGGCCGGGTTGGGTTTCGACAGCATCTGCCTGGCGTCGTCGGTCAGGTGTGACATCTGTTCCTCCAAGAACTAGGGGCGGTGGTCCCCATGAGGGTGCCCCGCCGCGTCCCGGTCAAGCGTGCGAGTCGTCTCCCGAGGGCTCGATGAGCAGAGTCGTCTGGTGGAACAGGCTGTCGCCGCCGCCGATGGTGACCACTCTGGTCGCCGCCACCGTGCCGACCAGAACCGAATGCACCGCCAGGTCCGCAGCGGGCATGACGGGCAGATCCTGGATGGTCCCGGGGCGATATCCGCTGAGCCGCCGAAAGTGCCAATCCGTGCCGAAGGTGACACCGGTGTCGAGATCGGTGATGAACGGCTCGTCCGCACACGGCGCCGCTGTGCCTTTGCCATTGTCGCGCAAGAAGACCCGGACCTCGACCCGGTGGCCGACCGGCACGCACACGGTCCCGAGCGCGTGAACGGTGACGGCGGGTGGCTGAGGGGACGTCACGGCCGCGGCCTAGGACGTCGCACGCGTTCGAGCGCTCTCCAACGCGGCGATCAGCGCGTCGACCTCGGCGCGCCGCTCGGCAGGGACCATCAGCGAGTAGAACGTACCCACGCTCACGATCACCTGGAGCACGCGTTGCTTCTCGCCGCCGAACAGCTTCGTGCGTCGAGTGATCTCGCTGATCTCAGTCCCCGAGTACTGGTCTGCCGGGTTGCGGCCACGCGACGAACCGGCGCGCAGCTTCTCCACCCAATTGCCGTCCACGACAATGCTTTCACCGCCGAGGCCATCAATCCGGAACATCACATCTCCTCTTCTTGAAGGCCGGTCGTGAGGACAGCACCGACCGAATGGTATGTCAGGACTCCTGCGTCTCGAGTCGAACGGGGCCATCGTCCGACAGCGTGAATCCGCGCAAGCGTGACGTGCTGGAACTGATCGCGGCCGCCACAGCGGCGCCGGCATCCAGGCTGAGTCGGCGGCCCCTATTGAAGTACGGGTCCGGGGACACCCGGGGGGCACGGTCCAGGCAGGAACATGGCCCAGCACCAACCCGGCGGGAGGGGCGGAGGAGGTGTGCCAACGCCCTGACCGGGGGGTGGCCCGGGCGGATTGGGCCCGTCCCAGACGTTCTGCGCAACGTTGCCCTGCCCGTGATAGACGAGCCAGTACTCGTGGCAGATGCTCTCGTTCCAGCGAACCGGGTTGTATTTCTTGTTCCCGGTCTCCACCGGTGGGTCACCCGGGCACCAGGTGAATGGTCCGGTCGGTGGGACCTGCGCGTCGGCGACTCCGGCGGACAGACCGAGCCCGCTGACGGCCAGACCGGCCGACATCAGCACTCCGGCGACGACCCGCTGGCGGTGGTGAGTGGTCATGGTTCTTCTCTTTCCTGGTGATGTGCCGCTGTCGGCCTCGATGAGGAAAGTTCACCGCGCGGCGGGCGCTACCGATCCCAATAACAGGAGTCTGTGGCCGACGATTAACGTTCCGGCGTCGCGGTCCATAAAATCGGTGGTGCAATGACAACCGATACCGCCGCCGGTGCACCCACAGCCTCCGGACCGCAAGCAGCCCGCATCAATGCCGAGGCGCGACGTCGCAGGACGTTCGCGGTGATCAGCCACCCCGACGCCGGCAAGTCCACGTTGACCGAGGCGCTGGTGCTGCACGCCAAGGCGATCACCGAGGCGGGCGCCATCCACGGTAAGGCGGGTCGGCGCGCCACGGTGTCGGACTGGATGGAGATGGAGAAGGCCCGCGGCATCTCCATCACCTCGACGGCGCTGCAGTTCCCGTACCACACCAAGGACGGCGACACCTGCATCATCAACCTGCTCGACACCCCCGGGCACGCCGACTTCTCCGAAGACACCTACCGCGTGCTGACCGCCGTCGACTGCGCGGTGATGCTCATCGACGCCGCCAAGGGCCTGGAACCGCAGACACTCAAGCTGTTCCAGGTGTGCCGCCATCGCGGCATCCCCATCATCACGGTGGTCAACAAATGGGACCGGCCGGGACGCCACGCGCTGGAGTTGATGGACGAGATCCACGAGCGCATCCAGCTGCAGACCACCCCTTTGACCTGGCCCGTCGGTATCGCCGGCGACTTCAAGGGCGTCCTCGACCGGCGGACCGGCATGTACATCAAGTACACCCGCACCGCCGGCGGCGCCACCGCCGCTCCGGAGGAACACATCGAGGCCGCACACGCCCATGAGGTCGCGGGAATCGACTGGGACAACGCGATCGAGGAGTCCGAACTGCTGAGCGCCGACGGCGCCGACTTCGATCGGGATTCGTTCCTGCGGTGTACGTCGACACCGGTCCTGTTCACCTCGGCCATTCTCAACTTCGGTGTCAACCAGCTGCTCGACGTCCTCGCCCAGCTGGCGCCGCCGCCGCACGGGCAGCTCGACATCGAGGGCAACCGCCGCGATACCGCCGCACCGTTCAGCGCGTTCGTCTTCAAGGTCCAGGCAGGGATGGATTCGGCCCACCGCGACCGGATCGCCTACGCGCGGGTGTGCTCGGGCACCTTCGAGCGCGGCGAAGTGCTGACCCACGGGGCCACCGGCAAACCGTTCGTCACCAAGTATGCGCAATCAGTGTTCGGTCAGCAGCGGTCCACCCTGCACACCGCATGGCCGGGGGATGTCATCGGGCTCGCCAATGCTGCCGCGTTGCGTCCGGGTGACACGCTCTACCAGGATCTGCCGGTCGTGTACCCGCCGATTCCGAGCTTCTCGCCCGAGCACTTCGCTGTCGCACGCGGTACCGATCCGAGCAAGCACAAGCAGTTCCGCAAGGGGATCGAGCAGCTGGATCAGGAGGGCGTCATCCAGGTGCTGCGCTCGGACCGGCGTGGCGACCAGGCGCCGGTCTTCGCCGCGGTCGGCCCGATGCAGTTCGAGGTCGCCAGCCACCGCATGGCCAACGAGTTCAGCGCGCCGATCTCGCTGGAACCACTGCCGTACACGGTGGCCAGGGCCGCCGACCCCGCCGACGCCGAGATCTTGCAGAAGCAGGCGTCGGTCGAGGTGTTCACCCGCACCGACGGTGTGGTTCTGGCGGTGTTCTCGACCAAATGGCGCCTGGAGAACATCCAGCGCGACTATCCCGACGTCCGTCTGCGCTCCCTGGTGGCGGCAGGGGACTGACCCCGTTCCACGGCATAGACCCGCTGCGGGCCCGGTACGCCCTTCAGTTCCACCTCGCGTGACTTTCCGAAGTCGATGCCGTCGGCTTGGCCGATCTCCTGATGCACCGCCTCGCTGACGAGGATCTCACCGCCGTCGGCAAGATCGGCGACGCGCGCCGCCGTGGCGACGTCCAGACCGAAGAGATCCTCGCCACGGCGAACCGATGTGCCGGTGTGCACACCCATCCGCACCCGGATACCGCCGAGCAGGCTGTCGTCGAAGAGCTCCTGCTGCACGGCGATACAGCACCGGACGGCATCCAAGGGCTCGGTGAAGGCGATCATGAAACCGTCGCCCTGGTTCTTGACGACGACGCCGCGATGGCCGGTGACGTGACGCCGGACCAGCTTCTCGTGGTGCTCCAGGAGCTTCACCCACTCGCGGTCACCCAGCGATGCGTTGCGCTCGGTGGAACCCTCGATGTCGGAGAAGACGAGGACGACGCGACCGCCCGCGGTGATGCGCGCGAGATCCGGCCGCTCCACCCGCGCCCACCCTGCGAGGTCTTCGATCGAACTACGCACCGATCCGCCGATCTGCCTGCGGATGATCGCATCAGCCGTCTGCACGGTGTTCGCCACCGTCCGGACGGCGAGCGGCGCGACACCCACCGGTTTGCGCCTGCGACGCGGCTGGGTCTCAATGGGGCTGCGCCGCTTGAGTTCCCGCTGCGTGGCGGCCAGCGCTCGCCGGGACAGCAGCAGCAGAACACCGAGAGCGACCAGGCCGGCGAATTCGATCGCCACGATCACCCACAGTGCGACGGTCATCCGACGATCATCCCGCAGCGGTCGACGAGGCCGCCCTCATTCGGTGGTGTCGACGATCATGACCTCGGTGTCGGCCCGCTTGGAGACGGTGCCGGGAACCGATCCGAAAAGCCGTCCGGTCACGGTGTTGACGCCGACGTTGCCGACGACGAGCAGGTCGGCCCGCTCGTCGTCGGCCAGCCGCACCAGCGCTTCGACCGCCGCGCCGGCTATCGCCCGCTCCTCGACGTCGCGCGCCCCGAGCGACTTGGCCATCGATGCGGCTTCGCGCAACATGTCGTAGGTGGCGGCATCGCCCTGGGTCTTGAAACCCTCGCCGGGCAACTGGTCGGGGTCGGGGCCGCCGGCGGTCCGATCCTCGGGCAGAAAGGCGCTTGCGACAATGAGTTTCGCATTCGAGTCCGCCGCGATCTGCGCCGCTTTGCGCACCGCCCGCAGTGATGACTCCGACCCGTCGGTCCCCACGATGATCGTTCGGTAATCCGCCATTTCTCGAAGCTACTCGGGCCACCCGTTGGACCGGATCACCTCGACGAAATCGCCCCGCACGAACGACGGGTCGAAGTGGGCGAGCACGTCGGCGTTCACCGTCCCGAAGGTGCTGTCCGGACGATGCCGAACCCCCTCGGTGAAGGCGTGCAGGATCCGGCGCTTGAAATCGGGTCTCGGATGGGCCGCGGTCACGGCGTCGCGCACGTCGGCGGGCAGGTCGTCGCGGCCGATACCCAGCACGTCGGTCTCGACCCCCGCGGTGACGAGAGCGGTCTCCGGGTCGAGGAACTCCGGCACACCCGGGGTGGTGTGGAGGGCGATACCGAGCCATACCTTGCGGGCGTCGGCCTCGCCGACACCGTGCTCGAGCAGGAAGTCGCGGGCGGCGTTGGCGCCGTCGACTTCGAAGCGCAAGGTCGACGAGTCCCGATAGGTCTCGGTGAGACCGATATCGTGAAACATCGCTCCGACGTACAGCAGTTCGAGATTCGGGCGCAGGCCGCGGCGGTGGCCCTGCAGCGCGCCGAACAGGAACACCCGACGGGAGTGGTCGAACAGCAGGTCGTCCTCGGCGTCGCGGATGTACTCGGTGGTCGCTCGCACCAGCGGGGTGTCGGGGATCTCGATCCCGGCGACGGTGTGCGGAAGAGATGTCGTCATGGTGGCTCCTTCATCGGTTGTGGACGCTGGTTCAGCCTGCGGCCCCGCCGATCCGCCGGTGACGTCCCACATCTGCCGTCGAGCCCTCAGATTGAGACATAATCGGCAGATGGCCGAGGCCGGTGCACAGCGCGAGGTCCTGCTCGTCGTGTTCGACGGGGTGAAACTGCTCGACGCCGTGGGGCCTGCCGAGGTGTTCGCCGAGGCGAATCGGTTCGGCGCGAGGTACCGACTGCGCTTCGCCTCACCGGACGGTGAGGACGTGATGACGTCGGTCGGGACCCAATTCGCGGTGACCGAATCGGTGGCATCGGTGGACCAGGTCGACACGGTCCTGGTCGCCGGGGGTGACGACCTGGTGGGCCGGCCCATCGATCCACAACTGGTCGACGCCGTGCGACAGCTGGCCCCACGTGCCCGGCGGCTGGCGTCGATCTGCACCGGTGCGTTCATCCTGGCTCAGGCCGGAGTGCTCGCGGGGCGCCGTGCCACCACGCACTGGCGGCATACTCGGTTGTTGGCCACGGCGTTTCCGGATGTCCGCGTCGAAGCCGACGCCATCTTCGTCCAGGACGGACACGTCTTCACCTCGGCCGGTGTCTCCGCCGGGATCGACCTCGCCCTCGCGCTCGTCGAGAAGGATCACGGCGCAGATCTCGTGCGCGATGTCGCCCGGTCGCTGGTGGTCTATCTCAAGCGCGCAGGCGGCCAGTCACAGTTCTCGGTCCTGCTCGAGAAGGATCCGCCCCAGGAGTCTGCGCTGCGCGCGGTCGCCGATGCTGTCACCGCCGATCCGGGCGGCGACCACACCGTGAAATCGCTTGCGGCTCAGGCGGCGGTGAGCACTCGCCAGCTCACACGGCTGTTCCATGTGGAGTTCGGCACCACTCCGGCCCGGTACGTGGAGATGGTGCGCATCGACATCGGCCGCGCCGCACTCGACGCCGGACACACCGTGGGAGAGAGCGCGCGTCGAGCCGGCTTCAACAGCCCGGAGACCTTCCGCAGGGTCTTCGTCAACCACCACGGTGTCTCACCGAAGGTCTACCGCGACCGGTTCCGCTCCGCGGCGACGGCGTGATCGCGGGACGGGCTCAGCTCGTCGAGGAACCCGGCGACCAGCCGGTTGACAGGGGAGCGCCAGACCGCCGCCAATTCGACGGTGACGGAGTTGTGCACCCGCACCGTCTTGATCCTGCTGCGCGACGCCGCCGAATCCGCGGACGTCGCGGGCACCAAAGCCACCCCCAGTCCCGCGGCGACCATGGCCAACTGACTCTCCATGGACTGGGCCAGGTGTTGTGCCCGCGGCGTGAAACCCGCTGCGCGACACGACGCCGCGACCTGATCGTGGTAGTCCGGGGTGCGACCGCGGGGAATCCAGATCCATGGGAGCTCCGCGGCCAGAACGAGATTGCCGCCGATGCCTGAGGGCAGGTCCCAGTCGGCGGGCGCGGCGAGGACGAAGGATTCCCTGCGCAGCGTGAGCCGCTCACAGCCGCTGGGTGCTGATATCTGCCGCACCAGCGCGATGTCCAGTTCGCCCCGCTGCACCAGTCCGACGCCGACGTGGGTGTCGACCTCGCGGACGTGTACATCGACCGCGGGATGCGACCGTGCGTAGGAAGACAGTGCCCCGGGCAGCGGATCGGTGAAGGCGCTGGTGACCGCGCCGATGCGCAGTTCGCCCGCCTGTCCCTCGGCGGCCTGCCGGGCGGCGGAGTCCGCGTTCTGGGCTGCGGCGACCACCAGGCGGCACTGGTCGAGGAAGACCGCGCCCGCCGAGGTCAACCGCACTTCACGCGTCGTGCGATGCAGGAGCTGCACGCCCAGGCGGCCCTCCAGCGTCTTGATCGCCGCCGACAGCGGTGGTTGCGACATGTGCAGGAGTTCGGCAGCGCGGCCGAAATTCAGTTGCTCGGCGACGGCGATGAAGTAGCGGGCTTCGCGCACCTCCACCATTGATAGCCTCTACCTCTCACTGACAACCCTATTCGGTATTTCACACTATAAGTTGGCCGGGGTTGAGTGGATCCAGTGCCCGTCACCGATCGCCGCGTCACCGTCACCATGTGGTGTGCCGGGTTGGCCGCATTCTCGGCGATGTACGCGCCCCAAGGGCTGCTGACCGAGATCTCCCGCGACACCGGGGTCGACGCCTCCCGCGCCTCGCTGCTGGTGTCGGCCGCGACCCTGGGCTTGGCGGTGTCGGTCCTGGGTTGGGCCAAACTCGCGGACCGCTTCGGAACGAGTGTGCCGCTTCGGGCCGCGGGAGTCGGCGCCGCGGTCAGTGCCGTCGCCGTGCCGTGGTTGCCCTCGTTCGAGGCGATGGTGGCGGGTCGCCTCGTGCAAGGGGTGGCCCTCGGTGGCATCCCGGCGTTGGCGATGGCTCTGCCGCATCAGTTCGTCTCCGCGAAGCGGGCGGCGGTGCTCGGGGGCAGCTACGTCGCCGCCACCTCGCTCGGCGGGTTGAGCGGACGGCTCCTCGTCGTTCCCGTTGCAGACCAGTTGGGCTGGCGCACTGCGCTTTTCCTGCTGGGGTGTCTGGTTGCGGCCATGATGGTGGCATTGGCCGTGGTGACGCCGTCCGCACCACCGCCCCCACGCCGCACCGGTCAGCGACGCTACGGCCATCTGCGTGACCCTGCGATGCTGTGTCTCTTCGGCATCGGCGGGCTGCTCATCGGCGGCATGGTGATCGTGTTCAATTACCTCCCGTACCGGCTGGAGGATCGGCCGTATTTCCTCACCCCGACGGTGATCTCATTGATCTTCCTGGCGTATCTGGCCGGAACGGCCGGGTCACGAGTGTCTGGGTGGCTTTCCGACCGAGTGGGCCCGCGGCCGGTTCTCGTCGCGGCGTGCGTGCTGATGTGCGGTGGCGCGCTGACCACCCTGGCCCGCCCGTTGTTCGTGATCCTGGTGGGTGTCGTCATCCTGACGGCAGGGATGTTCGTCGGACATGCGGTGGCCTCGAGCATGGTGGCGGCGCGGGCGCGACATGCGCGCAACCAGGCGACGGCGCTGTACAACGTGAGTTACTACGCCGGTTCGAGCATCTTCGGTTTCCTCGGCGGCCTCGCCTGGGTGCGCGGCCACTGGGGGATGGTGATCGCGCTCGTCATCGGGCTCGGTGCAACGGCGTGCGCGCTGGCCGGGAGGCGACCAGCGCACCGCGTCACGGCTCGAGAAGATCCATCTCCGCTGGGCTCGAGCCTGCGATGGGCTGAGAGATGAGACTTTTCGTGGTCAGCGGACCACCGAACTGCTGAAGAAGTCCGCCTTCGTCGTTGCGGCCCAGGTCGATCGGCTCGAATCCCAATGCCGTGATCAACTCCGCTATAACCGCATTGGCGTCGGCGTGATTGCCCGAGAGGAACCGCACCCGTCGGCCAGCGCGGTGGTGTATGACACTGCTGTTTCCTGACGTTGAGGTGTCGCTGAGGCCCTCAGTCTGTCAGCCAGATCGAGCCGTCGCGCACCTCGACGGGAAAGCGCCGGAGCTTGGCGACGTTTCCGAACAGCTTGATCGCCGACGAGTAGGGCTTGAACCCGAAGAGCCGCCCCTTGGGCCCATTGCGCATCGCGCCGTCGGCCACGTCGTAGTCCGCGCGGTGCCACGGGCATTGCAGACAACCGTCGTCGGTGACGCGGCCCCGGCCGAGCTTGGCGAACTGGTGGCGACACAGGTTGCTCACGGCGAACGGTGTGCCGTCCGGCAGCCGACCGACGGCGAGCACGCCGTGACGGTCAGTGCTGACCTCTCTGACGCCACGTTCATCGAGTTGGTCGACGCGCAACAGCCGATTGCCCTCGGCGGGCAGCGGATGATCGTGCGTGACGGGAGGGAAGGGGCTGTCGGTGTCGACTCCGCGTCCGTGCGGGTCGCTGCGAAGCTTCATTGTTGGGCGTTACCCGCCCCCACCAGAGGCGAAACGAACCAGGTCATGACGTGTCGAAGCGGGACAATCGCGGACGGCGGCCGCATCGGGCATCCACGGTGCGAAGCGTCATTGATCTTGTCGATCTCGGTTCGTCGCTTGACGATTCACCTCCGGAATCTCGGAACGTTTGCGCTGGTCAACGCAGCTCGCCGGGTGGTCTTTCGGTGTGACGCGGTTTCGGTTCACGAGGCGTCGGGTAGAGATTCGGCAGACAGCAAACTTCGTGAGGTTGAGAGGTATGAGTGCAAAGCATCGTTCGCCGCAGTCGGTGAACACCCGACGGACCTCGTCATTGCCCGTCGTCATCGGCGGTTCACTGTCGTTCACCGTGGCCACCGCCGGCGTGCTGGCCGGAGCTTTCGTACACTTCGCCGCCCCCGAACCCGTCGAGGCGCCCCCCGGACCTCCGCAGGCCGCCAACAGCGCGCCGGTGACCCAGCACGGGACTGTCGTCGCCGTGACGAGCGATTCCGTCACGACCCGTGGCGACGATGGTGTGATCCAGACCTATCGCATCACCCCTGACACGACCGCCGTGACGCTCGACCGTCAGCAGGCGGCGAACCCGTCGGCATCCTTCGCTGTCGACGACCGTGTCTCGGTGTTCGCCACCGTGCAGGCGGGACAGCAGATCGCGACGGCCGTCGCCGACCAGGAGGCAGTCGGTCCGGACGGACCTCCGATGGATTACGTCACCGCGTCTTGATCGTTCAGCGGACGGCGATGACGACCTTGCCGCGTGCGGACCGGTTCTCCAGCGCCGCAATGGCATTCGCAGCCTGTTCCATCGGGTAGACGTCCGGCCGCGGTGCGGTCAGTGTGCCCGCGGCAAGCAGCGGTTCGATCTCCGCCCACTGTTCCCGCACATAGCCGGGGTGTGCGAATGTCCAAGCGCCCCAACCCACGCCGACGACGTCGACGTTGTTGAGCAAGAGTCGGTTCACCTTGACCGTGGGGATATCTCCGCCGGTGAATCCGATGACCAGCAGGCGCCCCCCTGGTGCCAGCGACCGAAGTGAGTCGGTGAAACGGTCACCGCCGACCGGGTCCACCACCACGTCGACACCGCGTCCGCCGGTGAGTTCCTTGACCGCGTCCTTGAATCCGTCGGTCAGTACGACGTCGGTGGCACCGGCGGCCTGCGCCACCGCGATCTTCTCCTCGGTGCTCACCACCGCGATCGTGCGTGCCGCGCCGAACGCCGGAGCCAAGCGCAGGGTGGATGTACCGATCCCGCCCGCGGCGCCGTGCACCAACACCGTCTCACCGGCGGCGAGCCGTCCGCGGGTCCGTAGTGCGCAATGCACCGTCAAATCGTTGAAGAGCAGACCCGCGCCCGCTTCGAAGGAAACCGAATCGGGCAGCGGGAACACCCGCTCAGGGGGCAGCGCAACCACTTCGGCCATGCCACCGGACAGCATCGTCAGCCCCGCCACCCGGTCGCCCACCGCGATCCCGCAGCCTTCCGGCGCGCTGCGCACGACTCCGGCGATCTCGGCTCCCGGACTGAACGGGAGATCGGGCTTGTACTGATAGAGGCCGCGGGTCAGCAGGGCGTCGGGAAACGCCACACCAGCCGCATGCACCTCGATGATGACCTGATCATCCGCACGGGGTTCGTCGACATCAACGAGTTCCACCGCGCTCGGACCGTCGAGCCGGGTTACCTGGATCGCGCGCATGGCGGCCTTTCTGTCGTCGACGGGACCATTTAACATCCCGGGATGATCGACGCCCGTGCCGCGGTACTGCTGGAAGCCGGTGCAGACCCGGTCCTGACCGATGTCTCGATTCGCAGGCCCGTTGCCGACGAGGTACTCGTCCGCATCGACGCCGTCGGGATCTGCCATACCGATGTCAGCGTCGCCGCCCGGTGGCCGGGGCGTCGGACGCCGATGGTGTTCGGTCACGAGGGCTGCGGCACGGTCGCCGAGGTGGGCCCCGAAGCCGGGCTGCAGCCCCGCCAGCGGGTTGTCCTCACGTTCGCCAGCTGCGGCCGCTGTGCGCTCTGCGCGGCCGGGCGCCCCGCCTACTGTGCGGAGTCGACCGCGCTGAACCTGCGCGGTGACGGGGGCGGTGAAGGCGGTGCGCTGCAGATCGGCGATCGCGCCGTCGGCGGTGCATTCTTCGGGCAGTCCAGCCACGCCACCTATGCGCTGGCCCGCCGCCGCAACGCCGTGGTGATTCCCGGAGATGTCGACCCGGCGCTGGCCGCCCCGCTGGGGTGCAGCGTGCAGACCGGTGTCGGCACGGTGCTCAACGCGCTCGCGCCGCGCACGGAAGACGCGATCGTGGTGTTCGGCGCCGGGGCGGTCGGCCTCTCGGCGGTGATGGGGGCGCGGATCGCCGGCTGCCGGACCATCGTCGCCGTCGATCCGGTGGCCGAACGGCGGAAGCTCGCAACGGAGTTGGGTGCCGGCGCGACGATCGACCCCGCCGACGGCGACGTCGAGGCGCGGATCGTCGATCTGACGTCCGGCGGTGCTGACGCGGCGGTCGACACCACCGCGCTGCCGGAGGTGTTGTCCACCGCCGTCACCGCACTTCGGTCCCGCGGCGCGCTGGCGGTCGTCGGTCTCGGGGCACCGGTGGCGTCGCTACCGGTGGGGGTGATCATGGGCAGGGGGCTCACGGTGCGTGGTGTCGTCGAGGGGGACAGCGAACCGCACACGTTCATTCCTCGCCTGGTGGAACTCCTACGCGCAGGCGAGCTTCCCGTTCAGCGCATTGTCACCCGGTACCCGTTCGCACAGTTCGACCGCGCGTGGGCAGCCGCGCGATCTGCGGCGGCAGTCAAGCCGGTGCTGGTGATGCCCTGAGCTGATCAGCCTGCGGGCGGCGGGACCGGCGGGGGCGGTGGCGGCGGTGGCGGCGGGACGAATTGGACCATCCCCGGCGGCAGGTTCGTGCCCTCCGGCGGCGCGGTGCCCGGCAGTGGCAGCCCGAGCTGGCTCTGTGGCGACTGGCCCAGCAGTGCACCCCTGAGCTGGCCGTCGTGGTAGAGGTCGAAGTACCGGCCGAGCCATTCGCGGCCGTTCACGTCGTCGTTCTCGTGGCCGGGCGCCACGTCGAACTGCCTGCCCTCACCCGGTGCCGCAGGCGTTTCGTACTGCGGCACCCCGTAGGCGTTGTTGAACGCCCGGAGATTGGGGGGCGCTCCCGGCCCGGCCCCCGGTGCGGACGGAACGGCGTTCTGGCCCAACACGGTGCTCTGGTCGATGCCGGGGATGGCGGGTACGCCGAGCGGCCCGGCAGGCGGAGTTCCGGTCTGCGCGAGAACGCCGAGACCCGAGGGACCCAGAGGAACGCCGATGGCGGGCACCCGTGGACCGGGGGCCGGCGGCGGAACCGGCTGCCCCACCGGTGGCGGGGGAACCCGCGGGCCCGGCGGCAGTGGCGGCGGCTGTGCCGCCGCCATTGCCGCGAAGGCCACCGCTACGCCGATGCTGAGCAGACCCGCCGTCGCGCGCCCGGCGCACCGGACGGCATCGGACGACGAATGGCTGCGCTCGCTGGACGGGTTCGGCATCGTCGGGGTCAGACCGTCTTCGTGACGCCGTAATAGGCGACGATGTCGTCGGTGTCGGTCGTCGAACTGGTCAGCGTCGCGTAGGACCGCAGGAACGACTGCCCCGTGCATCCGTCGATCTTGATGTGCGTGTCCTTCACGGTGACGCGTGCCGGCGCTGCTTTGAAGGACTTCTTGCTGACCGAAACCTGTTGCACCGTACCGGGCTTCAGGTGGATCTCCAGCGTGCCCGAGATCGGGAGGGTGACACCGGTGGGGACGATGCCACCGGTCAGCGACGATCCCGAGGTGCTCAGACCCACCGAGCCGATGAGCCGGACCTGGCCGAGTTCGATGCCGCAGCCGATCTGGTATCCCGCTTCGAGGACACCGCCGTTGAGCTTGGTGGAGCCGTCCCCGGTGACGGTGCCGGTGAAGGTCCCGCCCACGAGGTATTCGCGTGATGACACGGCCGTGGTCAGCGGTGCCACCGGCAGCTGGGTCTCGTTCGCCGCCGCGACCGTCAGCACCCAGCCGTCGGGAGTCGTCACCACTCCGGGCGGGGCGGAGGCGACCACGCCGGTGTCCGGCGGCGGCGGCGGTGGCGGGACAGGCTGCGCGGAGGCCGTCGGCACACCGATGACGGGAGCGGCCGCGCAGACAGCAGCCAGGGCAGCAAGACGATTGAACATGAAAGTGGTCGCGCCTCTCGTGGTCCGAAACCAGCGGATCGAACAGTTATGACGCGACAGAGCATCTAATCTGCGGGTGGCGCGGCAGTGAACAGAGGCCGAATGGAGCAGGCCGGATGTTCGACGGTTAGGCGTCGAAATCGTCGCGAGTTCACGTTTGCTGGATCGACGCGCAGGCAAGCGACAGCAGGCTCTCAGCAAACTTCCAGCTGCGGAAACAGGCAGCTCGGCGGGTCGAATTCCGAACGACTGATGTTGGCGCCGGCGTTATCCGCCGGCGGGAAGCACATGAACGTTGGCGCAGGTCACGAATAGGACACGGCCGACCGTCCTGGGGGACGGTCGGCCGTGCCGGGGGTCGTGCGGGGTCAGACGGCCTTGGTGAATCCGACGTAGGTGATGACGTCGTCGGTGTTGTCGGTCGAGCTGGTCAGCGTCGCGTAGGACCGGATGAACGACTGACCCGCGCACTGGTCGGTCTTGATCCGGACGCCGGTCACGCTGATCCGGGTCGAGGTGCCCTTGAACGACTTCTTGTTGAGCGGGACGGAGGTGACGGTGCCGGGCTTCAGATACACCTTGCCCTGCAGGCTGATGCCGGTGCCGAGGGTGACGTTGTCGTTGAACGGGAGGGCGATGCCGGGGGTGAAGCTCGCGCCCGGGTTGATCTCGGTCTCGTCGGAGATGATCCCGCAGCCGATCTGCTCGCCGACCTCCAACGTGCCGCCGGTCAGGCTGGTGCGGCCCTCACCGGTGATGGTGCCGGTGAAGGTACCGCCGACCAGGTACTCACGTGACGAGACCGCGGTGGTCAGCGGGGCGACGGGAAGCTGCGTTTCATTGCTTCCGGCGACCGTGAGGCGCCAGCCGTCCGGGGTGTCGAGGATTCCGGGCGCGCCGGACGGGACGGCGCCTTCGGCGGGCGGCGGAGGCGGCGCTGCGTCACCGGCGGGCTGCACCGCCGGATCGGCGGGTGCCGGCTGGGCCAGCGCCGGCGGCGCGGTTCCGACCGGGATCACCAGGCAGGCTGCGGCCAGGATGGCATAGCGATTGAGCATGGGTGTGGTGGCGCCTCTCGTGTCCGAGTCGAACGGATCGAACGGTTCTGACGCGTCGGAGCATCCACCCGCAGAGTGTCCGGACGGTGAACGGCCTGCAAATAGTGACGACCACCTATAAGTCGTTTCGGGCTGTTTGCTGAAACCTGTCGGCTCGGCCGCTCGCGAGCGCCTCGCGGGCGCGTGCAATGGTTCGCGCCGGGAAATGCGCCGTTCCGTTTCGGTCCACCGACCGGACACCTGAAAGACCCACTGTGGGTACGCGTCACGACACTGGAGGAAGCGTTGCGGTCACTACCCGCCGGCATGTCGGCCCTGTCCCTGTTGTTCGTCGCCCTCGGCATCACGTTCGTGGCGGCGCCTGCGGCGTCCGCCCAGCCCGATCCTCAGGTCGACGGAGGTGAGCTTCCGCCGGTCCAGGTCGATGCGGTCGCCGCACCGCCGGTTGCGCTGGCCGCGCCGACGTCGCCGGACGCCAGCCCCGCCGCCGTCGCGGCGTGCGGACAATTCGCCGAGGCATTGGACGCCGCCGCCACCTACTACGGCGAATTCGCCGACGCGCTCGACGAGAACGCCCAGGCCAGATACGCCGACCCGACGGTCAACGACAGCAACACCCTGGGCCGGACCGCCCTCCGTCAGGGCGCCGTCTTGGCGATGAGTGCCGCGAACACCCCGGGGCTGGCGCCGGAAATCGCGAACCCCATGCGGATGTGGTCGGTGGACGCCACCAAGCTGCTCGTCAAGATGGGCCTGCGGAGCGGCGGCAACACGCTGGACCTCACCGCGAACGAGCTCAACAGCGATGCCCTGAGCGTCCAGGAGGCGTGCGCCGCAGCCGGAACGCACGCCTGACGTGAAATCCTGCGCAACCGCACTGCTCGCTCTCGGGCTCCTGCTCACCGGCTGCGGGACGGGCACGCCGACTGCCGTCGAGGCGCCGACGACCGTCCGCGATGCCGACCTGGAGATGCTGCTACTCGGGGTCGACGACGTCAACGAGGTGATGGGGACCGCGCTGACGCCCGAACCCGTGGTCGACGGGATGGCCGACAACCGCAATCTGCTGACCAACAAGAATTGTCTCGGGGTGTGGGGTGTCGACGAGGCGGCGATCTACGGCGAACGGGATTCCGGCACCTGGAGTGCGGTGCGGTCGCAGACCCTTCGCGCTCCGGCCGACGACACCTGGGACAACCTCGCGGTGCAATCGGTCGTCAGCTATGCGACCCCCGAAGCCGCCCAGACCTTCTTCACCGAGTCGGCCGACCGCTGGGCGCAGTGCACCGACCACACGGTCAACATCAACCTCAACGGGCAGCAGCTACCGAAATGGCGCAGCGGCCAACTCGTTCGGACCGGCGACCGGCTCACCCTCCCGATCGCTCGGGGGACCGGTGACCAGACCCGATCGTGCGAACGGGTGCTCGCGGTGAAGTCGAATGTCGTCTCCGACGTGGAGGCTTGCCGGCCCAGGACGTTCGTCGTCGACCAAGCCGCGCGCATCGCCGACACGATCCAATCGCGGATCGGGTGACCCGCGCCGACGGTTAAGCTGACGATCCCGTCGGTGTTGCTGGAGTGATCGGAGCGGGCCCATGAGCCGAGTTGCCACCTTCGACGCCGCGAAGGCGTTGCCTCCGCGCAGGGTGGTTCCCGTCCGGTCCGCGGACGGTGTGCGGCTGCACACCGAGGTCTTCGGCCCGGAGGACGGCACTCCGATCGTGCTGGCGCACGGCATCACCTGCGCGCTGCGGGTATGGGCCTACCAGATCGCCGATCTGGCCCGCGATCACCGGGTGATCGCGTTCGACCACCGCGGACACGGGCGTAGCGGCGTGCCACCCCGTCGCACCGGCTACAGCCTCGACCTGCTCGCCGCTGACCTCGACGCGGTGCTGGCGGCGACCGTCGCCCCCCACGAGCGAGCGGTGATCGCCGGCCACTCGATGGGCGGCATCGCCATCACATCCTGGGCCCGGCGCTATCCGGCCCGGGTGATGCAGCGTGCGTCGGCGGTCGCCCTGATCAACACCACCACCGGAGACCTCCTGCGCAACGTGCAGTTCCTGCCTGTGCCGCAACGGTTGTCGGCCACCAGGGTGCTGGCGGCGGGGACCATGCTGAAGAGGTTCGGTGCCACGCCGCTGCCGTCCGCCGCCCATCGTGCGAATCGGCGCTTCGTCTCCGCTCTGGCGGTGGGCCGTACCGCTGATCCGGCCGTCGCCGAATTCGTCTACGAGCTGTTCGCCGCCACCCCACCGGCCGGGCGCGGCGGCTGGGCCTCGGTCCTGGTCGACAGGCTCGGTCCGGAGCACATCGGGCTGGACAACCTCACGGTGCCGACGCTGGTGATCGGCAGCCGAGACGACCGGCTGTTGCCGATCACGTCGTCGCGCCGGATCGCCGAATTGGTGCCCACTCTCGCGGAGTTCGTCGAGCTGCCCGGTGGACACTGCGCGATCCTCGAACGACCGCACGAGGTGAACGGTGCACTGCGGGCGCTGACCGGGTCGGCCGTGGGCGCGGAGCGCGCAACCTCCTGAGTGTTACGGCGCCGCCGACAGCTCCCGGTGCACCTCGGCCGCGGCTCGCTGCCCGGAGCGGACCGCGCCGTCGAGGAACCCGGTCCACGTGTCCGCGGTCTCGGTACCGGCCCAGTGGATGCCGTCGACGGGTCTGCGCAACCATTCGCCATAGATCGTCCAGGACCCGGGCGGCACCGCCGCGGTGGGCCCGCCCGGCGCGAAATCTTCTGCGCCCCAGCAATGGTCGATGTAGTCGATCGGCTGGCCGGCCGCATCGCCGAAGAGCGCCACAAATCCTGCCAAGGCCTGTTCGCGTCGCTGGGCGGGCGGCAGCGGATCGAATGTCGCCGCGTCGGTGAACCCGAGCAGGATCCCGGGGCCCTCACCGGAGGGGCTCACGTCGAAGGTGATGAACACCGGTCCCTCGTCCGACAGCGCCTCGCCTGAGCAGCCGCCGTCGCGCCAGAACGGCGTGCGGTAGGCGGCGTAGGCCTTACTGAGCCTGCCCTGCGGCCAGTGTCTCGCCAGATCGGTGTAACCACTGGGCAGCGGCGGTTCGAACCGGATGCCGAGCCGGTGTGCCGGGGCGACGGCGACGATGAGGGCGCGCACCGTGGTGGCGCCCGCAGAGGTGTCGACACGCAGGGCGCCGTCGTCGAGCCGTTGGACACCGCGTACGGGAGCTCCCAGCAGCACCCGGTCGCCGAGTTCCCCGGCGATCCGCTGCGCGATCTGCTGGGTGCCTGCGGGGAAGCGGTCCTGCTGAGCGCCACCTTCGACATCGAGCATGCGGCCGATGCCCCCGGCGGCCTTGACGTAGCGCACCGCGTGCAGCATCGACACCGCGTCCGGTTCGCACCCCCAGGTCACGCGCGACATGATCGCCATCAGGTCGCGCGTGGAGGCGCCGGCGTGCACGGATCGCAGCCACGCTTCGAGTGTGGTGTCGTCGAGCCGGTGCGCGGTCGGTGCCGTCCACGGCTGGTTCACCGGCACCTGCTTGCACAGCCGCTCGAAGCGCCACTGGATGCGCGAGACGTCCAGGAGTTCGAGGATCGACAGGCGCGGGATCGTGCTGCGATAGCTCCGGACCCGACCGCGCCAGCGGATCAGGTTCTTACCGCTGCGGTACGTGGGCACGGTGGGGCAGCCCAGTTGCGCGGCCAGGGCGGTGACGGCGTCCTGTGTCGGTCCGACGAACGTCGCCCCGAGGTCCACCGGAGTGCCGGCGACGGTGGCGGTGTACGCGCGGCCGCCGACCCGGTCCCGTCCCTCGAACACCACGACGTCGTGGCCGAGCCGGTTCAATTCACGGGCCGCCGACAACCCGGCGAAACCCGCGCCGACCACGGCGACATCGGCGGTGTCGGGTGCGCTCATGCGACCAGAGTCTCACGATGTGGACGTCAAGACAGCGTTGTTCAGCCCACCGGGTGCATCGACCGCTCGCCGCGGTGGACTCGCTCGCGGAGATCGTCGACGGGCTCCGCACCGGGGTCCTATGGTGGGGGTTGGTACTGGACGGGACCAACGGAGGTTCGATCGATGAGCAGCGAGGCCAGTCAGCAGCCGGGCGAATACGCTGATGTGCTGATCATCGGGGCGGGGATTTCGGGCATCGGTGCGGCCTATCGCATCAACGAGAAGAACCCGCAGCTCACCTACACCGTGCTGGAGCGCAGGTCGCAGATCGGCGGCACGTGGGACCTGTTCCGCTACCCGGGCATCCGCTCCGACAGCGACATCTTCACGCTGAGTTACCCCTACGAGCCGTGGACGCGCCCCGAGAACGTGGCCGAGGGCGCCGACATCCGCGCCTACCTCACCGACACCGCACGCAAGTACGGCATCGATTCCCATATCCGCTTCGACACCCGCGTCGTCTCGGCGGACTGGGACTCCGCCACTGACACGTGGACGGTGCGCACGGTGGTCGCCGGGCCCGACGGTGAAAGCGAGAAGCTCTACCGCAGCCGATTCCTGTTTTGCGGAACCGGCTACTACAACTATGACGACCCCTACACCCCCGCCTTCACCGGCATCGAGGAGTTCGGCGGGGACGTGGTGCATCCACAATTCTGGCCGGAGTCGCTCGACTACACGGGTAAGCGGGTCGTGGTGATCGGTAGCGGAGCCACCGCGATCAGCCTCATTCCGGCGCTGGCACAGCGCGCCGAGCGTGTGACGATGCTGCAGCGGTCGCCCACGTACATGATGTCGATGTCGCGTTTCGACCCGATGGTGCAGTTCATCCGAAAGGTGTTGCCCCAGAGACTGGCTCACGCCGTCGTGCGGGTGCGCAACGCGATGTTCCATGTGTTGACCTACGCCCTGTTCCGCAAGGCCCCGCGCTTCGGCCGGTGGTTGATCCGTAATCGGACCATCGCCGCACTGCCCCCGGGTTACGAGGTCGACGTGCATTTCAAACCGCGCTACAACCCGTGGGACCAGCGGATGTGCCTGGTGCTCGACGGCGACCTCTACGAGCACATCTCCGCGGGCCGCGCGGAGGTGGTCACCGACCACATCGACCACGTGGACGCATCGGGCATCGTGCTGACGTCCGGCCGGCACCTCGACGCCGACGTCATCGTCACCGCTACGGGTCTGCAGCTGCAGGCACTGGGCGGCATCCGGATCGCCATCGACGGCGACGAGATCAAGCCGACCGACCGCTTCGTCTACAAGGAGTACCTGCTCGAGGACGTACCCAACATGGCCTGGTGCATCGGTTACACCAACGCCTCCTGGACGCTGCGGGCTGACATGACGGCGCGGGCATTCGCAAAACTGTTGGCGTTCATGGGGGAACACGGCTACACCCACGCCTATCCGCACATCGGAGCGGCGACGATGGAGGAGAAGCCGGCGTGGGACCTCGCCGCCGGTTATGTGCAGCGTGCACCCCATGCGCTGCCCCGGTCGGGTACGCGCCGTCCCTGGCACGTGCGGCACAACTACGTGCTCGACGCGATCGACCACCGCTTCGACCGGATCGAGGAGGCGATGGTCTTCGGCCGCGTGCCCGCCCCGGAACGGGTGATATCGGCGTAGCCGATCCCGGTGAGCCGACCAGCTACACCGAAGTCGCCGGCTCAGGGGTGCGCATCACGAGCCCGGCACCCAGTAGCTGCGAGGCCGACAGCCCGAACGCCGATTTGAAGCGGTCGGCCAGATGCGACGGGCTGGAGAATCCGGCATCGACCGCCGCGGTGGTCAAGTTGCTGCCGGCGGCCAGCGCACCCCCGGCGCGGACCAGCCGGATCCACAACCGGTAACGCCGCACACTGGTATCCATCTCGGCCCGAAACAGGTGCAAGAACCGCGATTCGGACAGGCCGGCTGCTGCGGCCAGCTCACGAGACGACGTCGACGGCTCGTCGCGCATGCGGCACGCCGCATGGTGTATTCGAGGGTCGATGTCGCGCGGCGTCACCGGGGCGGCGCGGTCCAGCCAGGCGCGTGCCGTCGCGTCGCTGTCGGGCATCGAGATGAGACGGTGCTCGGCCACATGACGCGTCGCCAAATCACCCGCGCGCTCGGCGAACAACCGTCCGGCGGAGTGCGACCGGTCTGACGTCGGCTCCAGGTAACAGGACACCAACCGGCCGCCTTGGGTGTCGAGGTGGTGGAGGGATCTCGGCGGGATGAGTGCGCTGCGCGCTTGTGACCGGCGGCCGTCGATGGTCACCGTGAGTGGTCCGTCCACACCGACGGCGAGGCACCAGACCGAACCCGAGTGCGGCGCCAGGTCGAGACCGGGTCCCGCGTAGAGGGCCTGACCGGGCGTCAGCCACACGGTCGCGCAGCAGGTTCGTGGAAGCGCCGATGCCGTGTCGTGGGACATGCTGGCCTCCTCGCTCACTTGTCAGAGGAGGCTACCGTGGCCGTTCCAACCGTGACCTTCGTCGTCGCGGTGTTCTTCCTCGGGATGGGGTGCTATGCGCTCGCGGCGCCCGCTGCACTCGTCCGTCCCTTCGGTATCACCCTCGAGACGGCGACATCGCGCTCCGAGGTGCGCGCGGTGTACGGCGGCTTCGGTCTGGCGATCGCCGGGGTGCTCGCCTACGCGGCCGTGGCGGACGGGCAGGTGGCCACGGGCATCCGGCTCACCGTCGCGGTGGCGCTGGCGGGAATGGCGATCGGCCGTGTGGCATCCGCGGCGTTCGGGGAACGAACAACTCTCTATCCCAACTGGTTCTACTGCGTGGTCGAAGTCGTCGTCGCATCCGCGCTGCTGGCGATCTCGGTGTAGTTCGTCGCCGGCATACTCGGCGTGTCGAAGCAGACGCTGCACCGCCGCTTCGCTATGGGGCCACCGTCAGCCAGTCGGTGAAGCCCGACGGATCGTGGCGGCCCAGCGCGCCGTGTTCGAACAGGCCCCAGCCCTCGATGGTGCGGCCGTCGACCTCGCAGGTGGCCCGACCGACGTGATCGATGACGCCGAACATCGCGCGGCCGGACACCGACGGGTCGGACAGGTCGTAGTTCAGCCGCTCGGCGAACTTCTCGCCCTTCCACACGCCGTGGACCCAGTCGCTGTCGCCGCCGTATCCGCCGCCGATGTGGATCGGCACCGGAAGTTTCGACTCGACGTCGAAACGCAGCGGCGTCCCGTCGGCTGCGGTCGCCTCGATGGTGGCACCGTGGGGGATTCGCGTGCCGGAGGCGTAGTGGATCTTCACCCTCGGCCAGCCCAGCTGCTCGACGCGCCCGTCGCGCCATACCCGGGTGCAGTCGTTGAGGGAGCGGAACCCGTTCGGCTCCTCCTGGATGATCAACACGATCGCGAAGTCGTCGAAAGCCATCGGCACATAGAGCCACCACATGCCCTCGAACGGCGGGTCGGCGGGACGGCCTGCGGGCTCGGCCTCGCCGATCGGGCGGATGCCCCACGACCGGTCACGGGATCCGATCCAGGTCTGCGGGTCGACCGCGATCTCCTCGCCGTCGATCACGATCCGTCCACTCCAGGAACCGACCTGGGCGAATCGCTGCGCGTTGAGCGTCACGCGGTTGCCGGCGCGCAGGATGTGCGGCTGCTCCTGCACGACGTCGAACAATCCCTCCCAGGCGAGGTCGACGGCGACGCCCTCGGTCTCGTCCATGACGATGCGCACCCGGCGCAACGGTTCGTGGACCTCGACGCGGTACGCGCCGACGTGCTGGTTCAGCCGGTCCTGGTCGATTCCGTCGGACAGGTGCACCGCGGTGTGCGTATCGCCCAGCAGTCCTTTCTCACCGCCGCTGCGCCGCGACACCAGGACGAAGGCGTCCTTGACGCCCAGGTTCGGGTAATAGCCGATCCCGGTGATCAGGAAGATGTCCCCGCTGCGGTCGTGGGCGTTGAAGTACGACCGGTCGTAGAAATTGCGATCCGACGACCCCGGCCACGCGATGGGCTGCGGGATCTGGTGGACCGGGAATTCGTCCATGGGACCGAGCATCAGGCGTCTCCTCCGATCAAGCGGCGCAACAGGGTGCCGTGGTAGAACAGCGATTCGACGTCGGTGGGCTGCTCGATCTCGCCGAACCGCACCCGTCGCGCGCTGGTCCGCATGAACACACACGCCCAGATCACAGCGGAATACACGTAGAACCAGCGAAGGTCACCGAGCTGGACACCCGTTCGCTCCGCGTAGGCCGCCCGGACGTCCTCCTCGCGCATGAACTGCGGCATGCCCGCCAGACCCGCGAGTCCGGTCAACTCCTGGAAGACCATGTGCGCGAAGATCATCCACGCCGCATCCATCTCCCTGGGGCCGAGCGTGGCCATCTCCCAATCGAGCACGGCCACCGGCCGGAAGTCGCGGTAGAGCACGTTGCCCACCCGTGCGTCGCCCCACGCCAGTACCGGGTCCGCGGCGGCGACCTCGGCGGGCCAGTGGGCGTCGAGCCAGCTCAGCGCCTCCTCGACCAGCGTCGAACGGCCGATGTCGGGTACGGCGAACTCGTACCAGGCCTTGAGCCAGTTGAGATTCCGTCGCAACGCGTTGTCGTCGGACCCGTTGTCGAGGAAGCCGAAGGTGTCGGTGGGCGCGGAGATGGAGTGCAGCTTCGCCAGTACGTCGACGGTGTTGTCCTGCAGCGCGCGCTGCTGTTCGGCGGGCGCGTCGTACAGCCAGTTGCCACCGAAGGTGTAGGGCATGACGTCAGGTGGCACCATGCCGTCGACATGATCCATCAGGAAGAATGGGGTGCCCAGCACGTCACCGGACGGTTCGAGCCAGCGCACCGCGGGCACCGGGACATCGGTCAGCTCGCCGACCAGGCGGATCACCTCGAACTGGTGATCAAGCCGGTACTCGGAGAAGACGGGGACATCGTGGCTGCTGGGCGCGATCCGGGCCACGAATCGGTCCTCACCCCCGCTGTGACGCACCGTGAGGACGATGGTCTCCGAACTCATGCCGTTCGCGTCGATGCCGCTCTCGACCAGCACCTCCGGTGCGGTGTCACCGGGCAGTCGGCCCGCCAGCCAGTCCGACATGATCCCGGGCAGGGTGGTGATGTCTCTGCTGGCGCGCTGCAGGCGACTGACGTCTTCGACAGCCGGTTCTTGTGGCATGCGATCTTCCTTCGACCCGCAATTACGATACGGTGAGTAGCGTTATGAAAGCAGACCCGTCTTCGGTTGACAAGGCCCCAGCCGCGGGACGACCCCGCGATCCGCGTATCGACGCTGCCATACTGCGGGCCGCGACGGATCTGCTTGTGGAAATCGGGTATTCGAATCTGACGATGGCCGCCGTGGCCCACCGTGCGGGTACCACCAAGACCGCGCTCTACCGCCGCTGGTCGAGCAAGGCCGAACTGGTGCACGAGGCCGCATTCCCCGCGGCGCCCACGGCGCTGGCCGGCCCCGCCGGCGATATCGCCGCCGATATCCGGGCGATGATCGCCGCCGCGCGCGACGTGTTCACCAGCCCTCCGGTACGTGCGGGTATGCCCGGTCTGATCGCCGACATGGCTGACGATCCGGACCTCAACGCCAGAGTGACGCAGCGGTTCACCGGAGTGTTCGCCGCGGTGCGCGACCGACTCGCCGACGCGGTGACTCGCGGTGAGGTGCGCTCGGATGTCGACCCTGACCGACTGGTCGAGATCATCGGCGGCGCCACCATGCTGCGGATGTTGTTGTGGCCCGGACTCGAACTCGACGACGCGTGGGTCGATCAGACCAGCGCCATCGTCACCCAGGGCGTGGTCGCGTAGCCCGCTCGCGTGACCATCCCAAGATATCGCCAAGGATCCCTGAAGAGCCGCGGTGCAACTTTGCCTCAGCGGGCCTGTGGTGCTCCGGTCCACCACCCGGACACACCACAGGCCCGCCCCCATCGAATCCCGGCCACGCGGTGTGATGCCATGGATCGGTGACGCTCGAACCCTTCCCGTCGGCGTGGCGGACCGCGTTGGTTCTGGTGCCGCATCCCGACGACCCGGAGTACGGCATCGGCGCCGCCGTCGCCAAGTGGACCGCCGAGGGTCGCGCCGTGCACTATGCGCTGGCGTCGCGGGGTGAGGTCGGCATCGCCGGCATGCCGGCCGAGGAGGCCGGCCCCCTGCGTGAGCGCGAACAGCGCCGCGCCGCGGCGATCGTCGGCGTCCGAGACGTCACCTTCTGGGACTTCCCCGACAGCGCGATACGAGACACTCCCGAGCTGCGGCGCCGCATCGTCGACACCGTCACGGCGGTGGCGCCCGATGTCGTGGTCACCGTGTACAGCGGACCCGAGTGGGCGCCGGGTGCACCGAACCAGCGCGACCACATCGAATTCGCGGCCGGGGTCGCCGCGGCTTACGACTCGATTCCTGATCCGCCGCAGTGGCTGTTCGAAAACGGGCCCGGCGCGACCCATGGTGAAACCGTCGACGGCTTCATCGCCGTTGCGGTGGAATCGCTTGCCGCTCACGAGTGTTACCTCAGCGTGCTCGACCCGCACACCCCGGTTCGTGAACAGGCGCGCCGGCAAGTGGCCGAGACCACACCCCCGCGGCCGGAGTTCGGAAATCGGCCGACCGTGGAATTCATCCTCGTACGCTCCAGGAGGTAGCGGTGCCCCACCCGGTGTTGTTGCGTGCCGAAGACATCTCTTTCGTCCGCGGCGGACGCAATCTGCTCTATGACGTCACGGTGACGATCGAGGCCGGCCAGAGCTGGGTCGTGCTGGGTCCGAACGGAGCGGGAAAGAGCACCCTGCTCAACCTGTTCGGTGCAATCGCCCACCCCACGACCGGAACCGTGCACGTCCTCGGCCACCGACTGGGCCGCGTCGACATGCGGGAACTGCGCACCCACATCGGCCACGTCAACCCCCGCCACCGCGTCGACACCCCGCTGACCGCGCGCCAGGTGGTGCTGACCGGACTGACGAACACGCCCGATTTCGTGCCCCGCTGGGCACCGTCGGACGAACAGGTCCATCGTGCCGAAGAGCTGATGACCTCCCTGGGTCTGTCTGATCGTGCAGAGACGCCGTGGCAGGTGATGTCCCAGGGGGAGCGCGGACGCACGCTGATCGCCCGCGCGCTGATCGGCCAACCGCACCTGCTCATCCTCGACGAACCGGCCACTGGCCTGGATCTGGCTGCGCGCGAACAGCTCCTGGCCGCGATGGACGGGTTGCGTGACACCGATCCGCAGCTGGCGACGGTCCTGGTCACCCACCACATCGAGGAGATCCCGTCGACGACGTCGCATGCGCTGTTGTTGCGTGCGGGCGGGATCATCGCCCAGGGATCGGCCGCTGATGTCCTCACCTCCGAGGCCATCAGCGAGTGCTTCGACCACCCCATCACGATCACCACCAGCAACGGCCGCTGGTTCGCTCAGGCGGCGCCTCAGGTGGCGACGCGCGCCGGCTGACCTCAGTCGGATACGATCTGCGCCCGGTTGCGGGCGGTCACATCCTGGAAACGCGAAGAGAGCCCGGCGAAGTCGCGGGCCTGTGATCCGGCGACGTCCTGCTCGGCGGCCAGGGCGGGGGAGATCACCGGATCGCTACCGCGCGTGTAGATCTGCTTGAGCCCCGCCATCGTCGCGGCGGGCACCTCGGCGACCTGGGCGGCCAATTCGATGGCGCGGTCGAGCAACCGCTCGTGCGCGACGACCTCGGTCACCATACCGATCCGCTCCGCCCGCTCGGCGTCGATCACCTCGCCGGTCATCGACAGTCGCCGCGCCATCGCCGCGCCGACGACCTGCGGCAGCCGCGCCGTCATCCCGCCGCCGGGCAGGATGCCCACGCGGGCGTGGGTGTCGGCGAACACCGCGCGCTGCGATGCGATCAAGAAGTCGCACCCCAGGGCCATCTCGAGGCCACCGGTGAACACCGCACCGTTGATCGCACCGATGATCGGCGTGCGCATCTCGGCGACGCGGGTGATGCAGCTCTGCGACTGGAACTCGGCGAAGTAGTCGGAACCGTCGCGGGCGGCCTCCTTGAGGTCCACCCCCGCGCAGAACGCCGGGTCGGCGCCGGTGAGCACCACCGCGTGCACCGACCCCTCGCCATCGGCCCTGTCCAATTCCGTGTAGAGCGCTCGGATGAGGTCACGGCTGAGCGCGTTGCGTGCCTCGGGCCGGTTCATGGTCAGCAGGCGGACGTGGTCGACGTCTGCCACCTGGACGAGTGTCATGGTGCCTATCCTCTCGCCGAGATCGACGTTTCGCCCGCATCCACTCGCCCTTTTGCGCCCGTTTGTTCGTTTGGGCGAACAGAAGCCTCAGCGCAGGAACAGGTCCGCGCTGTTCGCCAGGTCGAGTAGTGGTTGCGGTAACGCCCCGAGCGCCAGCGTGACCGCAGCGGTCACGGTGACGGCGGCGGTGGTCAGCCCGCTGGGCGCAACGACTTGCGGTGCGTCGTCGGGCGGATCGGTGAAGAACATCAACACGATCACACGGACGTAGAAGTACGCGGCGATCGCGCTGGCGATCACGCCGACCACGACCAACGGCATCGCGCCGCCCTCACCTGCCGCTTTGAACACCGCGAACTTGCTGACGAACCCGCTGGTCAGCGGAATCCCGGCGAAGGCCAGGAGGAATAGCGAGAAGACCACCCCGACAAGGGGATTGCGCCTGCCGAGGCCCGCCCAACGGGCCATGGCCGTGTCCTCCTCCCCGTCGGCGTTGCGGATGAGGCCGACCACCGCGAAAGCCCCGACTGTGGAGAAGCCGTAGGCGAACAGATAGAACAGGACCGACGACAAACCGGCCCGGTTCTCGGCGGTCACGCCGACGAGGATGAACCCGGAGTGGGCGATCGCCGAATAGGCCAGCATGCGTTTCACGTCGGTCTGGGTCACCGCCGTCACGGTGCCGACGACCATCGTCAGGATCGCGACCGCCCACAGCACCGGCCCCCAATCGTCCCGCAGTTCGGGCAGCGCCACATAGAAGATCCGTAGCAGCGCGCCGAACGCCGCGATCTTGGTGGCCGCGGCCATGAACGCGGTGACCGGGGTCGGGGCGCCCTGGTAGACGTCGGGGATCCACGAGTGGAACGGCGCCGCCCCGACCTTGAACAACACCCCGACCAGGACGAGGCCCGTGCCGATCAGCGCGAGCGAGGTGGTGCCGGTGCCGTCGGCGACGACGGCGGCGATGCCACGCAGGTCGAATGTTCCCGCGTAGCCGTACAGCATCGCGACGCCGTAGAGGAAGATCGCCGAGGAGAACGCGCCGAGCAGGAAGTACTTGAGCGCGGCCTCCTGGGAGAGCAGGCGCCGACGGCGGGCCAGCCCGCACAGCAGGTACAGCGGCAGCGAAAGTACCTCGAGCGCGATGAACATGGTGAGCAGATCGTCGGCGGCGGGGAACAGCAGCATGCCCGCCACGGCGAACATCGTCAGCGGGAACACCTCGGTCTGCGCCACCCCGGCGCGGGTGGCCACCTTTTCGGCGACGCTGCCGGGCACCGCCGAGGCCTGGGGGGTGAACGCGTCGAGCCCTCCTGCAGCGTCGGCGTTCTCGGCGCCGACCGGAATGCGCCGCTCCGCGATGAGCAGGATGCCGAGGACGGCGACGAGCAGGATGGTGCCCTGCAGGAACAGGGCCGGCCGGTCGATGACCACCGAACCCATCACGGCGGACCGGCCGAGCTCCTCGGACAGCTGCCTGCTCACCACGATGACGGCCCCGAGGGCGGCCGCCGTCGCGCCGAGAGCGAGCGCCAGCTGTGCCGCGTAGCGGCTGCGTCTGGGCAGAAAAGCCTCGATGAGCACACCGGCGATCGCGGCGCCCACCACGATCAGCATGGGGGCGATCAGGCCGTATTCGACGGTGGGAGTGGGAATCACGGCGCTGCCCCTTCTGCCAGCGTCGGCGCCGGATCGGGTTGGTTGATCGTCGTCAGCGTGTGGCCGACGGCCGGGTCGATCACGTCGAGTACCGGTTTCGGGTAGACACCCAGCACCAGCAGGAGCGCGATGAGCGGTGTGACCACCGCGAGTTCACGTGGCACCAGGTCGCGCAGGCGTTCGTTACCGTCGGTCACCGGACCCGTCATCATCCGCTGGTACATCCACAGCACATAGACCGCGGAGAGCACCAGGGCGGTGGCCGCCAGCACCGCCACCACCGGATACCGGGTGAACGTGCCGATGAGCACCAGGAATTCGCTGATGAACGGCGCCAGGCCGGGCAGGGACAATGTCGCCAGACCCGCGACCAGGAAGGTGCCGGCCAGTACGGGCGCCACCTTCTGCACGCCGCCGTAGGACGCGATCAGACGCGAACCACGCCGCGACACCAGGAAACCCGCGATGAGGAACAGGGCCGCGGTCGAGATGCCGTGGTTGACCATGTACAGCGCCGAACCGGACTGCCCCTGACTGGTCATGACGAAGATGCCGAGAATGATGAACCCGAAGTGCGAGATCGACGTATAGGCGATCAACCGCATCACGTCGGTCTGCCCGATCGCGACCACCGCTCCGTAGACGATCCCGATCACCGCCAGCGTGATGATCAGCGGTCGGAACAGCGTTGCGGCGTCGGGGAACAACTGCAGGCAGTAGCGCAGCATGCCGAACGTGCCGACCTTGTCCATAATCGCCATCATCAGCACGGCGCTGGCGGGCGTGGCCTCGACAGCGGCGTCGGGCAGCCACCGGTGCAGCGGCCACAGCGGCGCCTTCACCGCGAAAGCGAACATGAAACCGGCGAACATGAGGTTGAGCACCGCAGGGTTCACCACGAAGTCACCGCTCGCCACGGCAGCCACGATCGCCCGGAAATCGAAGGTCCCGCTGTCGAAGGCGTCGCTGCCCGCGGTGGTGACGTACAGCCCGATGACCGCGGCCAGCATGATCAGGCCGCCGAACAGGTTGTACAGCAGGAACTTCACCGCCGCCCTCGACGAGGCTGCACGATCAGTTCCCATCCCGAAGCCACCGATGAGGAAGTACATCGGAATGAGCATGGCTTCGAAGAACACGTAGAACAGCAGGATGTCCAGGGCCACCAACGACATGAACACCATGCCCTCGACCGCCAGCGTCAGCGCGAGGTAGGTGTGCACCGATCGGCGCTGCGGTGCGTTGTCGGCGTCGTTCCACCCTGCGACGATGAGCAGCGGGACCAGCACGGCGGTCAGTACGATCAGCGCCAGGGCGATACCGTCGACACCCAGGATGTACCCGGTGCCGAAGGACGGTATCCAGCGCCGGGATTCGACGAACTGATACTGCTCACCACCGGGGTCGAAGCCGACGGCGATGACCGCGGTGACCGCCAGCGCGAGCAGCGACACCGCCAGCGCCACCCACTTCGCCAGCGCACGCCGGGGCACCAGCATCACCACGCCGGCGCCGACGATCGGCGCCGCCCACAGCACGCTCAGCCAGGGAATCACCACAGGTTCACCACCAGGATCGCCGCCACGATGAGCGCCGCGCCGCCGAGCATGCCCAGCGCGTAGGAGCGCGCGAATCCGGTTTGCAGACCGCGCAACCCGCCCGATGCACGGGCCACCAGCGCGGCCAGACCGGTGGCGGCGCCGTCGACCGCGCGGTCGTCGACGCTGACCATGCCCGCCGTCACCGCCAGGCCGGGCCGCATGAAGACGGCCTCGTTGAGCGCATCGCCGTAGAGGTCGCGGCGGGCGGCGACCGTGAGCGTCGAACCGGCGGGAACGTCGGCGGGCACCTCGCGGGTCGCGTACATGCGGTAGGCGATCACGATGCCGACCGCCACGACCGAGAGGATCAGCGCGGTGGCGACGACCACGGGCACAGCGTGCGCCTCCTCGTGGGTGCCGACCACCGGTTCCAGCCAGTGCGACAGCGTGCCCCCGACCGCCAGCAGCCCGCCCGAGGCCACCGATCCGATGGCCAGGATGATCATCGGTGCGGTCATGACCGCCGGGGCCTCGTGCGGATGTGCGCCTTGTGCCCAACGCTTCTCACCGAAGAAGGTCATCAGCATCACGCGGGTCATGTAGAACGCGGTGATGCCCGCACCGAGGATCGCCGCTCCGCCGAGAACCCATCCCTTGACCCCACCGGCGCCCAGCGCGGCCTCGATGATGCCGTCCTTGGAGAAGAAACCGGCCAGCGGTGGTATGCCGATGATCGCCAGATAGCCGAGCCCGAACGTGGCGAACGTGATGGGCAGGGCCTTACGCAGCCCGCCGTAGCGGCGCATGTTCACCTCGTCGTCCATGGCGTGCATCACCGATCCAGCGCCGAGGAACAGTCCGGCCTTGAAGAACCCGTGGGTGAGCAGGTGCATGATCGCGAACGCATAGCCTGCCGGCCCGAGCCCGGCCGCCAGCACCATGTAGCCGATCTGGCTCATGGTGGACGCGGCCAGCGCCTTCTTGATGTCGTCCTTGGCGCAGCCGACGATCGCACCGAACAACAACGTCACGGTGCCGACGATGACGACGGCGAGTTGCGCCGTCGGGGCCAGGTCAAAGACCGGGCCGGACCGCACGATCAGGTACACACCCGCGGTCACCATCGTCGCCGCGTGGATCAACGCTGACACCGGCGTCGGGCCCTCCATCGCATCGCCCAGCCACGATTGCAGCGGCACCTGCGCGGATTTACCGCAGGCGCCGAGCAGCAGTAGCAGACCGATCACGGTGAGTGTGCCCTCGCCGATTCGCGGTGCGGCACCGAACACTCCGGCGAAGGACACCGACCCGACGGTGGCGAACATGACCATCAACGCGATGGCCAGACCCATGTCCCCGACGCGGTTGACGATGAACGCCTTCTTCGCCGCCGTGGCCGCCGACGGCTTGTGTGACCAGAAGCCGATCAGCAGATACGACGCCAGACCGACGCCCTCCCAGCCCATGTAGAGCCCGAGGTAATTGTCGGCCAGGACCAGCAGCAGCATCGCGGCGAGGAACAGGTTGAGGTAGGCGAAGAATCGGCGGCGACCCGGATCGTGGGCCATGTACCCGATCGAGTACACGTGGATCAGCGAGCCGACCCCGGTGATCAGCAGCACGAAGCACATCGACAACTGGTCGAGTTGCAGGCCGAAGTCGACCTGCAATTCGGCGACCGGAACCCAGGAGAACAGGGCCTCGTGCACGGCGCGGTCCTCGGCGGGGCGGCCGAGCATGCCGGCGAACAGCACAGCGCCGACGACGAACGACGCCACTGCTGCGGCCGTGCCCAGCAGATGGCCCCACCGGTCGGAGCGGCGCCCGGCCAGCAGCAGGACGACGGCACCGGCCAGCGGAAGCGCGATGAGCAGCCACACCCCAGCGGTCATCGGCGGCTCAATGCCTTCTCATCTTCGCGCAAGCGCTCATCAGTGCCTTCTCTTCTTCGCGCAAGCGCTCATCAGTGCCTCAGCAGGTTGGCGTCGTCGACCGAGGCCGACCGGCGGGCCCGGTAGATGGTCATGATGATGGCCAGCCCGATGACCACCTCGCAGGCCGCCACGACCATCGTGAAGAACGCCACCACCTGACCGTCGAGGTGGCCGTGCATGCGGGAGAACGCCACGAAGGCCAGATTCGCCGCATTGAGCATCAACTCCACGCACATGAAGACCACGATGACGTTGCGCCGCAACAACACCCCGGCGGCGCCGATGGTGAACAGCAGCGCGGACAGGTACAGGTAGTTGTCGGGGTTCACCGGTCGCCGTTCCTTCCGTTCTCCGACGGGGGCACCGGGCGGGGCTGCAGGATCGTGCTGACCGACGATTTCGCCCCGCTGCCGTCGGGCAGCCGGCCGGGCATGTCGACGGCGTTGTGGCGGGCGTAGACACCGGGATTGGGCATCGGGGTGGGATGACCGCCGTCCTGGAAGCGTTCGATGGACAACTCCCGCTGGGTCTTGCGGTGTTCGAAACGCTCCCGGTGCGCCAGCACCATGGCGCCGAGCGCCGCGGTGATCAGCAGGGCGCCGGTGAGCTCGAACGCCCACAGGTAGCGGGTGAAAATCAGCGCCGCAAGACCCTCGACGTTGCCGCCGCTGTTGGCCTCGGGCAGTCCGGTGAAACCGGTCGCCGAAACCGTGCCGATGCCCGCGATCAGCAGGACGCCGAATCCGACGCCGATCACGATGGCCGCAACGCGTTGCCCGCGAATGGTTTCCACGAGCGACTCCGATGAATCGACGCCGACGAGCATCAGCACGAACAGGAACAGCATCATCACCGCGCCGGTGTAGACCACCACCTGCACCACCCCGAGGAACAGCGCCTCCTGGGCGATGTAGAGCACGGCCAGCGCAATCATCGTGGTGGCGAGGAAGATCGCGGAGTACACCGCCTTGGTTGCGCAGACCACGCCGAGCGCCCCGATCAGCGCGATGCCGCCGACGATCCAGAACACGACGGCCTCACTGGTGGAGGTGCGTCCGGCGGCGTCTGCGGCGAGCACCGCGACGTCCGCATTCACCGGATGTCCTCGGTGACGGGTCCGATCCGGCCCAGGTAGTAGTCGTCGTCGGTGGCGCCGGGCGCCATGGGGTGGGGCGGCGGGAGCATCCCGTCGCGCAGCGGGGCGAGCAGTTTGTCCTTACCCCAGATGAGATCCGCGCGGTTGTCGTCGGCCATCTCGTAGTCGTTGGTCATCGTCAGCGCGCGAGTGGGGCAGGCCTCGATACACAGCCCGCAGCCGATGCAGCGCAGGTAATTGATCTGGTAGACGCGGCCGTAGCGCTCGCCGGGGGAGAAGCGTTCCTCGTCGGTGTTGTCGTCGCCCTCGACGTAGATCGCGTCGGCCGGACACGCCCAGGCGCACAGTTCGCAGCCGATGCACTTCTCGAGGCCGTCGGGGTAGCGGTTGAGTTGGTGGCGGCCATGATAGCGGGGAGCGACCGGGCCGGGTTTCTCCGGATACTCCTCGGTGATCGGTTTCTTGAACATCGTGCCGAACGTGACGGTGAAGCCGGCGAGGGCGTCCCACAACTTAGGCATCTGTCGTCTCCCTGGTGTCGGCGCTGCGCGTGGGGTCTGCGCTGCCGGGTATCGGCGGTATCGGGAACACGTCGGCGGCGGTGCGGACCGGCACCGTCCGGTCGGGACGGAAGCGCATGGTGCGCCATAGGATCGCAGCGAGCGCAAGGGTCAGCACGGTACCGACGATCAGCAGACCGCTCGCCCAGCCGCCATGACCCATCGCGCGCAGGCTGTGGGCGGTCGCGACGACCATGATCCACGCCAGGGACACCGGGATCAGCATTTTCCACCCGATCGCCATGAACTGGTCGTACCGCAGTCGTGGCAGCGTGCCCCGCAGCCAGATGTAGAGGAACAGAAACGCCCATACCTTGGCGGTGAACCACAGCAGGGGCCACCAACCGGTATTGGCGCCGTCCCACAGGCTGATCGGCCACGGTGCGTGCCAGCCGCCCAGGAACATCGTGGTGGCCAGCGCCGAGACGGTCGTCATGTTGACGTACTCGGCGAGCATGAACATCGCGAATTTCAGTGACGAGTACTCGGTGTGGAATCCGCCCACCAGTTCGCCCTCGGCCTCGGGGAGATCGAACGGCGCACGGTTGGTCTCACCCACCATCGACGTCACGTACACGAGGAACGACGGCAGCAGCAGGAAGACATACCAGGTCGTGTTCTGCGCGGCGACGATACCTGACGTCGACATCGTGCCGGCGTAGAGGAACACCGTGGCGAACGACAGGGCCATCGCGATCTCGTAGGACACCACCTGCGCACTCGAACGCAGCCCGCCCAGAAGCGGATACGTCGACCCGGACGCCCAGCCCGCCAGCACGATGCCGTACACCCCGACGGAGGTGACGGCGAGGATGTAGAGCACCGCCACCGCGAGATCGGTGAGTTGCAGCGCGGTGCGGTGCCCGAATACCGAGACCTCACCGCCCATCGGGATCACCGCGAACGCCAGGAACGCGGGGATCACCGAGATCACCGGGGCCAGTAGATAGATAGGCTTGTCGACAGCGGCCGGGGTGAGGCCCTCCTTGAGGGCCAGCTTGATGCCGTCGGCCAGGGACTGCAACAGCCCCTTGGGGCCGAGCCGGTTGGGACCGAACCGCATCTGCATGCGGCCCAGCACCTTCCGTTCGATCAGGATCGCGGCGAGCACTGTGAGCACCAGGAACACGAACACGCCGACGGCCTTGGCGAGGATCAGCCACCACGGGTCGTGGCCGAACAGGGTGGGGTCGGGGTGGATCACGGGACGGACCGCCCGATCGACACGACGGCACCGGTGGTCACACCGAGTTGGCGATGCACCTGTGAGCCAGGAGAATTCAGCGGCAACCAGACGACGCCGTCGGGCATGTCGGTGACCGCCAGCGCAAGCGTCACCTGGCCGCGCTCGGTGCTGACGGTGACCAGCTCACCGGAGCCGGCGCCGATACCGGCCGCAGTCGCGGCGGACAGCCGGACGACGGCGGGCGGTGCGGTGCGCGCCAGATGCGGTTCGCCGTCCTGCATCCGCCCCAGGTCGAGGAGCATGCGCCACCCCGCCAGCACCGCCTGCCCCGGCCCGATGTCCGGCGGGGCCGACGCCTCGTGGGCACACTGCGGGCGCGGACCGTCCCACCAACCCAGCCGGGCGAGTTCCGCACCGGCGGTCTGTGCATCCGGCAGCCCGAGGCGGGCGCCCATCTCGTCGGCCAGGAAGTTCAGCACCCGCAGGTCAGGAATGGCGTTGCTGTGCAAGGCCGCTCCGAACGAGCGCAGCCTGCCCTCCCAGTCGAGGAAGGCGCCCGCCTTCTCGGCCACCGGCGCCACCGGGAAGACCACGTCTGCGGCACGGGTGACGTCGCTCTCGCGCAACTCGAGGCTCACCACGAACGGTACGGCCGCCAGCGCGGCGAACGCGGCGTCCGGATCCGGCAGATCGGTCACCTCGACACCGCCGACCACAAGGGCACTCAGCGCTCCCGAGCTCGCGGCGGCGATCATCGCGCCGGTGTCGCGGCCCGGGATCTCCGGCAGGTGATCGACATGCCACGAGGCCGCCAGCTGGGCGCGGGCGGAGGCGTCGGTGACCGGGCGTCCGCCGGGCAGCAGGGCGGGCAGTGCGCCGGCCTCCACGGCACCGCGCTCGCCGGCGCGCCGCGGGATCCACGCCAACCGCGCACCCGTGGCCGTGGCCAGCCGCGCCGCCGCCGTCAACGCCCCCGGTGCGGCGGCCAGGCGCTCACCGACGAGGATGACCGCACCGGGCAGACCCAGCACCGGCTCGTCGGCCAGCCCGTCGATGGCAGCGGCCTCGCCACCCGGAGCGGCGGTGACGAGGCGGCCGGACAGCTTGCCCAACCCGCGGCTGGCGAACGGCGCGACCGCGAGCACCTGCAGTCCCCGTTTGCGCACTGCCTTGCGCAGCCGCAGGAACACGATCGGTGACTCGTCCTCGGGTTCGAGACCGGCCAGCAGGACCGCTGGGGCAGTCTCCAGATCGGCGTAGGTCACCTGCATCGGCCGGCCCGCCACGTGGGCGGTGAGGAAATCGGTTTCCTCGCCACTGTGCGGTCGCGCCCGGAAGTCGACGTCGTTGGTGCCGAGCACCATGCGCGCGAACTTCGCATAGGCATAGGCGTCTTCGACGGTGGCCCGCCCGCCTACCACCACACCGGCCCGGCCGTTCGCGGCGGCCAGGCCGGCGGCCGCAACGGCGAGGGCCTCCGACCACGATGCCGGCCGCTGCGCCCCGCCGGCGTCACGGACCAGCGGCGTGGTGATGCGGTCACCGACATTCGTGTACGTGAACGCCCAGCGGCCCTTGTCGCAGTTCCACTCCTCGTTGACCTGTGGATCGTCACCGGCCAAGCGGCGCAACACCTTCCCTCGGCGGTGGTCGGTGCGCTGTGCGCATCCCGAGGCGCAGTGCTCACACACACTGGGAGTGGACACCAGATCGAAGGGCCGTGCGCGGAACCGGTAGGCCGTGCCGGTCAGCGCGCCGACCGGGCAGATCTGCACGGTGTTGCCGGAGAAGTAGGACTGGAACGGTTCGCCGGGGGCGATCCCGACCTGTTGTAGCGCACCACGTTCCAGTAATTCGATGAACGGGTCGCCGGCGATCTGCTGGGAGAACCGGGTGCACCGCGCGCACAGCACGCAGCGTTCCCGGTCCAACAGCACCTGGGCGCTGATCGGGATGGGTTTCGGGAACGTCCGTTTGACGTCGGTGAACCGGGTTTCGGCGCGGCCGTTGGACATCGCCTGGTTCTGCAGCGGGCACTCGCCGCCCTTGTCGCAGACCGGGCAGTCCAGCGGATGATTGATCAGCAGCAATTCCATCACGCCGCGCTGCGCCTTGTCGGCCGCTTCGGAGGTGAACTGCGTGCGTACCACCATGTCCTGGCTCACAGCGGTGGTGCACGACGCCATCGGCTTGCGCTGACCCTCCACATCGACGAGGCACTGCCGGCACGCCCCGACCGGATCGAGCAGCGGGTGGTCGCAGAAGCGGGGAATCTGGACGCCGATCAGTTCGGCGGCGCGGATCACCAACGTGCCTTTCGGCACGCTGACAGTGATCCCGTCAACGGTCAGTTCGACCATGTCGACCGGCGGCGCCTGGTTGGCCGGTTGTGCGGTCTGCGTCATGGCACGCCCACCTCCTGTCCTGCCAGCAGCGTCGAGGCGTGGGGGTCGAACGGGCACCCGGGGGAGGCGGGGTCGAGATGGGCGAGGTATTCGTCGCGGAAGTACTTGATCGACGAGATGATCGGGCTGGCCGCGCCGTCTCCCAATGCGCAGAAGGACTTTCCGAGGATGGTGTCGGAGATGTCGAGCAGTTTGCCGACGTCGGCCTCGGTGGCGTCACCGCTTTCGAGGCGCGCGTAGATCTGGGTGAGCCAGTAGGTGCCTTCGCGGCACGGGGTGCACTTGCCGCAGGACTCATGGGCGTAGAACTGCGTCCAGCGGCGCACGGCGCGCACCACGCAGGTGGTCTCGTCGAAGATCTGCAGCGCCTTTGTGCCGAGCATCGAGCCCACCGAGGCCATACCCTCGTAATCCAGTGGAACGTCGAGGTGTTCGCTGGTGAGCAGCGGCGTCGAGGATCCGCCTGGCGTCCAGAACTTCAGCTCGTGACCGGCTCGGACCCCACCGGCGTAGGTGAGCAGTTCGCGCAGCGTGATGCCCAGCGGTGCTTCGTACTGACCGGGCCGGGTGACATGGCCGGACAGTGAATACAGTGTGAAGCCAGGCGATTTCTCCGACCCCATCGAGCGGAACCAGTCGATGCCGTTGAGCAGGATGGGCGGCACACTGGCGATGGACTCGACGTTGTTGACCACCGTCGGACACGCGTAGAGCCCGGCGACCGCCGGGAACGGTGGCCGCAGCCGGGGCTGGCCGCGGCGCCCCTCCAGTGAGTCCAGCAGCGCCGTCTCCTCACCGCAGATGTACGCGCCTGCGCCGGCGTGCACGATCAGGTCGAGGTCGAAACCGGATCCGCAGATGTCGGTGCCCAGGTAGCCGGCCTCGTAGGCTTCGGCGACCGCGGCCTGCAGGCGGCGCAGCACCGGTACCACCTCACCGCGCACGTAGATGAAGGCATGATGCGCGCGGATCGCATAGGCGGCGATGATGGCGCCCTCCACCAGGAAATGCGGTGTGGTCATCATCAGCGGGATGTCCTTGCACGTCCCGGGTTCGGACTCGTCGGCGTTGACGACGAGATAGTGCGGCTTGGCACCCGCCCCGTCGTCACCCTGGGGGATGAACGACCACTTCGTGCCGGTCGGGAATCCTGCGCCACCCCGGCCCCGCAGTCCTGAGTCCTTGACGGCGGCGATGACGTCGTCGGGGGCGGTCGTGAGAGCCTGTTCCAGCGCGCGGTACCCGCCGTGACGCTGGTAGGTCTGCATTGTCCACGGTTCGGGCTCGTCCCAGAACCGGCTCAGCACCGGGGTGAGCGCGCTCATGGGGCGGACCCGTCGACGGGTGTGCCCGGCACGCTCTCCGTGGGTGCGGGCGCGGGCTCGTCCCTGGTGGAGTCGGCCGCCTCGGTGATCTCCGGATCGGGCTGTGTTCCCTGATCTTCGGTCTGTGCGGGGTCGGGTGCCGACATACCGTTCGCGCGCGCCACCCGCAGGCCGGCCAGCGTCGCGTCACCCGTGCCGCCGGAGTTGGTCACCGCGCGCGGATCGGCGAGTCCGGCGAGCGTGCGCGCGGTGTCCCGGAACGTGCACAGCGGCGCACCGCGGGTCGGCGTGACCGGCGCGCCTGCGCGCAGAGAGTCGACGAGGTCGCGGGCCGAGGCGGGCGTCTGGTTGTCGAAGAACTCCCAGTTCACCATCACCACCGGGGCGTAGTCGCACGCGGCGTTGCACTCGATGTGCTCGAGGGTGATCGCGGCCAGTCCCTCGGCGGGGTCGGTGGTCTGCCCTGCGGGTACGCCGAGGTGGTCCTGCAGCGCGTCCAGGATCTCGTCGCCGCCCATGATCGCGCACAGGGTGTTGGTGCAGACGCCGACCAGGTAGTCACCGGTCGGCGTGCGCCGGTACATCGAGTAGAACGTGGCGACCGCCGTCACCTCGGCATCGGTCAGCTCGAGTCGATTGGCGCAGAATGCGATTCCCGCGGAGGTGAGGCAGCCGTCCTCGGCCTGCACCAGGTGCAGCAGGGGCAGCAGCGCCGATCGGGCCTGCGGGTACCGCGCGACGATACGGGCCGCGTCCTCGGTCAGGCGTGCCGCGACCTCGGGTGGGTAGGCCGTGGGTCCGCCGACCGGCGGTCCGGGTTCATCGGGGCGTTGCCCGAGGTTCAGGAACACCGTGTCGGTCATGATTCGACCTTCTTCGCGCAAGCGCTCATCAGCGGTCCACCCCGCCCATGACCGGATCGATCGACGCCACCGCGGAGATCGCGTCGGCGACCATCCCGCCCTCGCACATCGCCGCCACCGCTTGCAGATTCGTGAACGACGGGTCTCGGTAGTGGACGCGGTACGGTCGCGTGCCGCCGTCGGAGACCATGTGCACCCCCAGTTCGCCGCGCGGTGACTCGACCGCGGTGTACACCTGCCCCGCGGGTACCCTGATGCCCTCGGTCACCAGCTTGAAGTGGTGGATCAGCCCCTCCATCGAATGCCCCATGATGCGGGCGATGTGCGCGGGGGAGTTGCCCAGACCGTCGGGGCCGAGCTCGAGGTCGGCCGGCCACGCCAGCTTCTTGTCCTCGATCATCACCGGACCGGGTGTGAGCCGGTCGACGCACTGTTCGACGATCTTGAGCGATTCGCGCATCTCCTTGACCCGGATGAGGTAGCGGCCGTAGGCATCGCAGCCGTCGTCGGTGATGACGTCGAATTCGTAGTCCTGGTAACCGCAGTACGGTTGGGCGCGGCGCAGATCGTGCGGCAGTCCGGTCGAGCGAAGCACCGGCCCGGTGACCCCGAGTGCCATGCAGCCGGCCAAGTCGAGGTAGCCGATACCTTGCGTGCGGGCCTTCCAGATGTAGTTCTCGTTGAGCAGGTTCTCCAGATCGCGCAGTCGCCCGGGCAGCAGCGCGAGCAGTTCGCGCAGGCGCGGGACGGCGCCGTCGGGCAGGTCGGCGGCGAGTCCGCCCGGCCGGATGTACGCGTGGTTCATCCGCAGCCCGGTGATCATCTCGAATACCGACAGAATCTCTTCGCGTTCCCGGAAGCCGTAGAACATCGCGCTCATCGCCCCGAGCTCCATCCCGCCGGTCGCCAGCGCGACCAGATGCGAGGAGATGCGGTTGAGCTCCATCAGCATCACCCGGATCACGTTGGCGCGCTCGGGGATCGCCTGGGTGACCCCGAGCAGCTTCTCCACACCCAGGCAGTAGGCGGTTTCGTTGAAGAACGGCGACAGGTAGTCCATCCGGGTGACGAAGGTGACGCCCTGCGTCCAGTTCCGGTATTCCAGGTTCTTCTCGATGCCGGTGTGCAGATAGCCGATGCCGCAACGGGCTTCGGTGATCGTCTCGCCCTCGATCTCGAGGATCAAGCGCAGCACCCCGTGCGTGGAAGGGTGCTGTGGCCCCATGTTGACGACGAGGCGTTCGCCGGCCTGCGCCTGTTCAGCGGCGGCCACGACCTGCTCCCAGTCCTCACCGCCGACGACGATCACCGTTTCGGAGCCGTTGCGCGTGTCAGCGCCCGCGACGGGCGGGTCGGGGGGAACGTTCATCAGTTGTAGGCCCTCCGCTCGTCGGGCGGCGGGATCCGGGCACCGTGGTACTCGACCGGGATGCCGCCCAGCGGGTAGTCCTTGCGTTGTGGGTGCCCGACCCAGTCGTCGGGCATCTCGATCCGGGTGAGCGACGGGTGGCCGTCGAAGATGATGCCGAAGAAGTCGTAGGTCTCCCGCTCGTGCCAGTCGGTGGTCGGGTACACCGGAAACAGCGACGGGATGTGCGGATCATCGTCCGGGGCCGTCACTTCCAGCCGGATTCGCCGGTTGTGGGTGATCGACATCAGCGGGTACACGGCGTGCAGTTCACGCCCGGTGTCGCCGGGGTAGTGCACCCCGCTGACGCCCAGGCACAGTTCGAACCGCAGCGCCGCGTCGTCGCGGAGTGCCTTTGCGACGACGGGCAGTTGGGCGCGGGTGATCTCCAGCGTCAGTTCATCGCGGTACACGACGACGCGCTCGACGGACGCGTCGTACCCGTCCTGGCCCAGCGCGGTGGCCAGGGCATCGACGACCGCATCGAAGTAGCCGCCGTACGGCCGCGGTGAACTCCCGGGCAGTGCGACCGGCCGGATCAGCCCGCCGTAACCGGAGGTGTCGCCAGAGCCCTTGGCGCCGAACATCCCTCGGCGCACGCCGATGATCTCCGGGTCGTGCGCGCCTGGGTCGGTGGCACTGCGGGTGACGTCGCTGCCCTCCGTCACCGCAGCAGACCCTTCAACTCGATCGTCGACGGTACCGCCAGCGCCGCCTGTTCGGCCTCCCGGACGGCCTCGTCGCGGTTGACGCCCAGTGGCATCTGCTGAATCTTCTCGTGCAGCTTGATGATTGCGTGCAGCAGCATCTCCGGCCGCGGCGGGCAGCCCGGCAGGTAGATGTCCACCGGGACGACGTGATCGACGCCCTGCACGATCGCGTAGTTGTTGAACATGCCGCCCGAGGATGCGCACACCCCCATTGCGAGCACCCATTTCGGTTCCGCCATCTGGTCGTAGATCTGCCGCAGCACCGGCGCCATCTTCTGGCTGACCCGGCCCGCGACGATCATCAGGTCGGCCTGGCGCGGTGTCGCCGAGAAGCGCTCCATGCCGAACCGGGAGATGTCGAACCGCGGCCCGGCGGTGGACATCATCTCGATCGCGCAGCAGGCAAGGCCGAAGGTCGCAGGCCAGAGCGAACCCGCGCGGACGTAGCCCGCGACCTTCTCGACCGTCGACAGCAGGATGCCACCCGGCAACCGTTCCTCTAGTCCCAATTGAGCCCTCCCCGACGCCATACATAGGCGTAGGCCACGAACACGGTGAGCATGAACAGCAGCATCTCCACCAGGGCGAACAGTCCGAGGCTGTCGAACGCGACGGCCCACGGATAGAGGAATACGATCTCGATGTCGAAGACGATGAACAGCATCGCGGTCAGGTAGTACTTGATCGGGAATCGCTGACCGGTCGCCTGGGCGTTGGACCCCGTCGGCGACAGCGGTTCGATCCCGCATTCGTAGGCCTCGAGTTTGGCCCGGTTGTAGCGAGTCGGGCCGACCACGCCGGCGATCACCACCGACACCACCGCGAACACCGCCGCGATGGCGCCGAGTACCAGGATCGGCGTGTACAGGTCCATACCGGCCAAACGCTCCCTCGGGGCTGTCGATGTGAGCTGACACACAGCCTAACCATGTTTGCGATCTGCGCCACACCTTTTGGTTAGTATGGTTCAGCAGTGCGACACACCGCGTCGGCGCGGCCCCGCATGCGTCAACAACGCAGCGCGGCAGTGGGTTTCAGATATCGCTACTGGTCGGAGAGTCGCAACAGCGACACGACCGCATCGCCCAGGCGGATGGGGTCGATCGGATGCGGTACGGCTGCTTCCGCACGCGACCAGGTGGCCAACCAGGCGTCGTCCGGCCGGCCGGTCAGCACCAGGATCGGCGGTGCGCCGTCGATCTCGTCCTTGATCTGCTTCGCCACGCCCATACCGCCTGCCGGGGTGGCTTCGCCGTCCAGGATGGCCAGGTCGAAACCGCCTGCGTCGAGCTGTTTGATCACCATCGGCGCAGTTGCCACATCGAGGTAGTCGAGCTCCGGCAGCTCCGGGTGGACGCGCCTGCCCAACGCCAACCGCACCGCCTCCCGCGTCTGCGGGTTGTCGCTGTAGACGAGGATTCGCAGCGTACGGGACGGTGCTGCCATGCCCGAATGCTAGCGGCTGCACCCGCTGCGACGACCGACTCCGGCTATTTGACTGTCTCGCTGTCCGACTCGGGCGTGTCGCCGAGCAGCGGAGCCATGTCGGCGGGGTCGAAGTACTCGTCGATCCGGGCGATCAGACCGTCGCCGCGCACGACGATCACGATGCACACCCGCATCGCGATGGAGTTGCCGTTGGTGCCGACGGCATGCAGGACATGTTGCTGGACGAATCCGCCGTCGAACACCCGGCGGTCGAGGATCTCGTACCGCCGCTGCGTGGTGTGATCGATGAACCAGCAGATCACCCGCAGCGCGCGGGCACGTTCGTTGTCCCGCCGGTCGCCGGAGTGCCACACCAGCACGTCGTCGGCCCACATCGCCTCGACGGCGGCGGCGTCACTGCGCTGAATTGCGTCGAAGAGGCGGTCGGCCACCTCGTTCACCGCATCGCGCGGTGGATCAACCATGGCGATTCCTTCCGCTTGACCTCAACTGCGCTCGAGGTACGACACTGCGGACATGCCTGAGACGACTCCCCCCAAGACTCTGTTCGACGACGCCTACGCCGGTGGTGCCGCACCCTGGGTGATCGGCGAACCGCAGCCCGCGATCGTTGAGCTCGAGCGGCGCGACGCCATCGGCGGCGCGGTTCTGGACGCCGGCTGCGGCGCCGGAGAACACACCATCCTGCTCACCGGCCTCGGCTACGACGTGCTGGGTATCGACTACTCGGCCCGGGCGGTCGCGCTGGCGAAGGACAACGCCGCCGCTCGCGGTGTGCAGGCCCGTTTCGAGGTCGCCGACGCCACGCGGCTGGACTACGGCCCGCGGTTCGACACGGTTGTCGACAGCGCGTTGTTCCACGTCTTCGACGAGGTCGACCGGCCGCGCTATGTCAACAGCCTGGCCTCGGTGTGCCGGCCCGGCGCCGTCGTCCACATCCTGGCGCTGTCCGACGCCGGACGCGGATTCGGTCCGCAGGTCAGCGAGGCCGACATCCGCACCGCGTTCACCGACGGCTGGCGCGTCGAAGCCGTCGAGACCGCCATCTACCGCGGTGTGGTCGGCCCCGCGCACGCCGATGCGCTGGGCTTGGCGGTCGGAGACCGAGTCGACGAACCGGCGTGGCTGGCCCGGGTGCGGCGCGACTGAACACACGACGCGCTCAGCTCGGCTGGTCATAACCGGGATGTGCCACGCCGAGCCGGTGCCGGACCACCGCACGCAGTGCTGGGAGCAGTTCGGCAGCGCGGTCGTCGAGTTCACCGGCGCGGATCGCGGCCGCCAGCTGCGTCTCGTCGCCGAACCCGAGAGCGGCGAGCGCCGCGACGGCCGCACCGGAGGACGCATCGCGCAGTTCTCGTTCGACGGTGCGCAGCGCGTTCGCCGCGACCCGCGCGTGGAAGCTCACCTGCCCGTCTGTGGCGTCCCGCACCTCGTTGTCGAGGAAGTCGGCCACCGCGGCGACGAGTTCGGCCGCCGTGGGTCTGCCGTAGAGCCATTCCGGCCCGCTCACCGTGGGCCCCCGCCCTGCAGGAGATCGAGCAGATCCCACTCCGTCTCGCAGACCCGGCGTCCGATCGCGGCGAGTTCCACCGACGGATGCTGGCCGCTCAGGTGCCGCTCGGCCTGGTAGCGGCAGATGACTCCCCAGCGGAGCGTGGCTACGACCAGCCACCAGCGGAAGGCGGATCGGTCGACGACCCGCCCGCCGGCCGCCTCGTAGGCGGTGAGGAACTGCTCGATGCTGCCGAGTCCGCCCGCACCCAGGGCCTCGACCGCGCCGAACCGCCAGGCCCGGATGCAGAACCAGGCGAGGTCCTCGTAGAACTCGCCGACGTGAACGAGTTCCCAGTCCAGGACTGCCGCCAGCCCCGTGTCGTCGACGATGAGGTTGCCCATCCGGAAGTCGCCGTGCACGAGCACATGGGGTGACGGGTCCGGGCGGTTGGCGGCCAGCCAGCGGAACGCCCACTCGAAGGTGGCCGTCGTGTCGTTCATGGCGTCGAGCTGGTCGTGCCACTCGGTCAGCTGGTCGGTTTCGCTCAGCCCGATGTCCGCTGGATCCGCGCGGTGGATCGCGGCCAGCGCGTGTGCGCACTGGGTCAGCAGCCGCGTGCGTCCGGCGTCGTCCAGATTGCGATAGATGCGGCGGACGATCGTCTCACCGCCGATGGTCTCGCAGATCAGGTACGGGTTGCCCAGTGCCGCAGCCGAATCGTCCGCCGTCAGGATGTGGGGCACCGGTGCGCCCGCCGCGGCGGCCCGCTGCTGTGCGCGCGCCTCCAGCTCCATGGAGGCGTGCGCCTCCTCGGGCGGTCCGGTTCGCAGAATGAGTGCCCTGCGGGTGCGCCCGCCATCCCCGCCGACCGCGTCGAACGCCCAGGTGGTCCGGCTGGCGCCGCCGGTCAACTGATGCAGGTTCTCCACTGTGACCTGGCCCAGTACCGGGCGCAGCACCGTCTGCAGCTGCTCCTTCACCGTCGGCCGAATCCGAACAGCCGTTGCGCGACCCGGCGGATCTGGATCTCCTCGGCGCCCTCGGTGATCCGGTAGCGGCGGTGGTGACGGTAGATGTGCTCGAACGGTTCGTGTCGGCTGTAACCGATGCCACCGTGCACCTGCATGGCCCGGTCGGCAGCGTCGCACACCAACCGGTTGGCCCGGTAGTTGGCCATCGACACCTTGTCCGAGACCTCCATGTGGTGGCTGCGGTCCAGTTCGGTCGCCGCGTAGTACACCAGGAGCCGCACCATCTGCGCCTCGGTCTGCAGCTCGACCAGCGGCCACTGCACAGCCTGGTTGACCGCGAGCGGCTTTCCGAACACCTTCCGCTCACCGGCGTAGGCCACGGCCCGGTCGATGCAGTACTGCGCGGCGCCCAGACTGCTGGCGGCCTGCCGGATGCGGTTCTCGTGCAGGAAGGTCTGGCCCACCTCCAGGCCACGGTCGACCTCACCGAGAACGGCGTCGTCGGGCACCCGCACATCGGTCAACACGACCTCGCCGTGGTCGGTGGGCATGTTGAACGTCCACCAGTAGTAGGGCACCTCGAATCCCGGTGCGTCCGTTGGCACCAGGAAGGCGGTGATGCCGCGAGCCTGACCGGGGTCGCCTGAGGTGCGCGCGAAGATCAGATCATGGGTCGCCCGGTGCACGCCGGTGTTCCACCGCTTGGTGCCGTTGATGACCCAACCGTCACCGTCGCGCCGGGCCGTGGTCTCCAACCAAGTGGCATCCGAACCGTGGGCTGGTTCGGTCAGGCCGAAGGCCATCGAGCGCTTCCCGGTGAGCATCGCCTCGATCCAGTCCCGCTTCTGGGCCTCGGTGCCGAACCGGTCCATCATGATGACCTGCGGAAAGTTGCCGACGATCGACGACTCGTCCTGCAGATCGTTGTGCAGGCCGAGACCCTTGTGCGCCAGATGTTCTCGAATGACAGCCATGTCGATGTTGGAACCGCCGCGGCCGCCGAACTGCGTGGGTAACCCGTAGCGCAGCCACCCAGCGCGGTCAGCACGGCGGCGCATCTCGTCGAGTAGGTCCTCCCACGCGCGCTGCGGGATCCCGCCGTTCTCCCAGTCCGTGCGCGCGTACTCGCGACGACGGTCGAAGTACTGCATATGCTCGCGTTCCAGCGGTTTGATCTCCGCTTCGATGAATGCGTCCATATCGGCGAGCACACCCGGAAGGTGTTCGGGCAGACTGAAATCCACGTTGATCTCTCTCCTCGAGCGTCGTAGTGCGGCTAGAACCCGTAGAGCGTCTTCTTCCAGATGGTGGACAGCGTCGCGACCGCGTCGGCGTCGTCGATCTGCAGACCCAGTCCCGAGTTGCCGGCCACCACGGAGGTGAAATTCTCGAACAGCAGCGCGATGGCCGCGGCGGTGTGCTGGGGATTCAGTTCGGTGCCATAGCCCTGCTCCTGCGCCCGCTGAACCGATGCGGTCACGATGTCCATCCCGAACCGACGAAACTGGTTCTGCACGTCGGCGAATCGCTGCTGAGAGGCGGCGAGCTGGGCCACCGCGATCATGATGCCGATGTTCTGTTTGAACATGTTCCAGTAGCCGGTCACCACCGAGGTGAAGAACTCGGAATCCTCGGCCGACGCCGGCAGCGGTACATCCGCGCCGGACGGGGCCACGACGTCGCGCAGGAAGGACTCGGCCAGTGCGGCCAGGAGGTCCTCCTTGTCGTCGAAGTACCGGTAGAACGCGGCGGACGACTTTCCGGCGGCCGAGGTGATCTCTGCGAGCGTGGTGCCGTGAAAGCCCCTTTCGGCGAACAGCTTCCGGGCCGCCTGCTCGATCGCCAGCCGGGTCTGTCGCCCTTTGCTGCTCAGCGTCGACGACTCGGGCGCCATGATCAGCCGGTGATCCGGTCACCGGCGCGCAGCAGCGCGCTCGGCAGATCGTGCCCGACGACGTCGCGTGCCACCCCCGCCGCGGCGATCGCGGCCTGGAGATCGACGTCGGTGTCGATCCCGCTGTCGCGCAGCAGGTACACCAGGTCTTCGGTGGCGATGTTGCCGCTCGCGCCGGGAGCGAACGGGCAGCCGCCGAGCCCGCCCACCGACGCGTCGAGCCGGGTCACGCCGCTGCTCACCGCGGCGAAGGCGCTCGCCAGGCCGGCGCCGCGGGTGTTGTGGAAGTGCGCCCCGAGTGGCAGCTCGCCGATGCGGGGACGGACCAGCGCGACGAGGTCGCTCACCCGTTTCGGGGTCGCCGTGCCGATGGTGTCGGCGATCGCGAGCCGGTCGACGCCGAATCCGACGGCGGCGTCGACGATGTCGAGCACCCGCTGTGGGGGTGTCGGACCGTCGAACGGACAATCCCACGCGGTGGCGACGATGACCTCGACGGTGGCGCCGCCGTCGTGGGCGATGGCCGCGATGTCGCGGGTCTGGGCGGTCGCTGCGGCGCTGTCGCGGCCGACGTTGGCGCGGCTGTGCCCGTCGGCGGCGGAGATCACGTATTCGATGGAGCGCAGACCGGCGGCGATCGCCCGTTTCGCCCCGTTCGGGCTGGCGACCAGCGCGGAGAACTCGACGTGGTCGAAGCGTCGCAGTTCGGCGGCGAGCTCGGCGGCGTCGGCCAGTGCGGGCACCTTCGACGGCGACACGAATGCGGTGGCCTCGACCTCGCGGACGCCGGTCGCCACCACCGCTTCGAGCAGCGTCAGCTTCGCCGAGAGCGGGATCGGGTCCTCGATCTGCAGTCCGTCGCGCAACGAGACCTCGCGGATGTCCACCTTTGACGGCAGATCGCTCATATCACTCCCTCGGCGCGCAGTTCCTCGAGCTCTGCAGCGGACTTGCCCAACAGCTGGACGTAGACGTCCTCGTTGTGCTGACCGGGCCGCGCCGCTCCGGCGCTGCGGATGCCGCCGGGCGACTCGGACAGCACCGGTACGACGCCCGGTCCGAGCACAACCCGCTCGACTCGCTCGTCGAAGTGTTCGGCGATCATCCCGCGCGCCCGCAACTGTGGGTCCTCGACGACTTCGGCGACGGTGTTGATCGGCCCGGAGATGACTCCGGCCGCGGAAAGTGTCTCGATGATGTCGCCTGGCGCCCGTTCGGCGGCCCACGCGCCGATGATCGCGTCGAGCTCGTCCTGATTGCGGCCGCGGGCGACGTGGGTGGCGAACCGGTCGTCGGTCGCCAGCTCCGGCCGGCCCATCGCCGCGCACAGCCGCCGGAACACGGTGTCCTGGTTGGCGGCGATCACGACCCAGGTGCCGTCGGCGCACTGGTAGATGTTCGAGGGCGCGATGCCCTCCAGCCGCGTGCCCGACGGGCCGCGCACCACCCCGCCCACGTCGTAGTCGGGAATCGTCGATTCCTGAACGGCGAGGCAGGATTCCGTCAGTGCGGTGTCGACGATCTGACCTTCGCCGGTGACGGTGCGCCGATACAGTGCCGCGAGTGCGCCCTGGGCGGCGAACATGCCGGCCAGGCTGTCGCCGAGCGACAGCGCGAGGCGCGGCGGCGGGCCACCGGGGAATCCGTTGAGGTGCCGCAGACCGCTGGCCGCCTCGGCGACGGAGGCATACCCGGCACGATGCGCGTCCGGACCGGTCTGACCGTAGCCGGACACCCGCACCAGGATGACGCCCCGGTTGCGTTCGCGCAGCACGTCGTAGCCGAGATCCCACTTCTCGAGCGTGCCGGGCCGGAAGTTCTCCACGATGACGTCGGTCTGCTCGACGAGTTCGAGGAAGAGGTCGCGGCCGCGTGGTGTGCGCAGGTCGAGGGTGATGGCCTTCTTGTTGCGGGCGTGCACCGTCCAGAAGAAGTGGTGTCCGTCCAGTTCGGCCTGTCCCCAGGTGCGGAGCGGATCCGGAGCGGTGGGTAGTTCGATCTTGAGTACCTCGGCGCCCATGTCGCCGAGGAGCCGTCCGGCGAACGGGCCCGAGATGAGCGTGCCTAGTTCGACGACGCGGATGCCGTCGAGCGCGCCGGTCATCCGGCCTCCGAACCGAATCCGTGCCGGTGCAGCCACTCCGTGCAGATACCGACGGCTTCCCGCAGCGTCTCGCGCTGGTCGGGTCCGGAGTAGTAGTGGTTGGCGCCGGAGATCTCGTACATTTCCTTGTCAGGATGCCCGATCGCCTCGAACAGCCGGCGGGTGTGGCTCGGTGTACAGGCGTCGTCGGCCAGGTTGCCGATCACCAGCGCGGGCACCGCGATGTCCGGTCCGGCCTTGACCGCATCGCCGTTGGCGTCGTCGTAACTCCATTGCGACAGCCAGCTGCGCAAGGTGCAGAACCGGGCGAGGCCCACCGCGCTGTTGTTCACCACCGCCGGGTCGCCGAGGTAGCAGGTGCCGGCGGCCCGCTCGTTCGAGTCGACGGTGGGATCGAGCCAGCGCGGATCGGCCATGGTGCCGTGTACGACGAAGGCGAACTCGTCATCGGGCCGGCCGGCGGCCTCGAGGGCGGCGAGTTTGTCCTTGACCCAGGCGGTGATCCGCCGGTTTCGCGCGATCTGGGCGGCCCGGTAGCGCTCGAGGAACTCCGGCGAGTAGGGCGGCTGGTTCGGGTTGTCGGGGTTGTAGAGGTCCAGTTCGGGATCCCGCCGGGTGGGGTCGGCTTCGTCGAGGATCGACGCGTCGAGCCATTCGGTCAGCGTGCCGTGGCGGCTGATGTGGGCGGCCAGCAACATGATGCCGTCGGCCGGGATCAGGCCGAGCTTCGTCAGGTCAGGACCGTCACCGGACGGGCTCGCGGTCACCGTCGGATGCTGGGCCTGCTGTTGGTAGAACACCGACAGCGAGCCTCCGCCGCTCCAGCCGGCCAACACCACCTTCTGGTAGCCCAACCTGTTCTTGGCGTCCTTGATCGCCTCGCCGAGATCTTCGACCACCTTCTCCATCAGCAGGGCTGAGTCGGTGCCGCGAAACCTGCTGTTGCAGTAGATGACGTGGTGGCCGGCCTTGGCCAATGCGTTCATCATCGGCAGGTAGGCGCCACCGCCGATGGGGTGCATGAAGACCAGCACGGTGTCCGACGGCTTGTCGCGGGGTTTGAGCAGGTGGCTTTCGAGCACCACCAGTTCGGCGACGCCGCCGTAGACGTCGCGCACGCCCGAGGTGTTCTGGTAGGCGACGAGGTAGGGGATCCGGTCGTAGTCGTAGCGCACGGCGGTCGTCATCAGCTGTGCTGCCCCAGGTCGTTGGCCAGGATCTCCGGCGACGGGATCAATCGCCTGCGGGTGTCGACGGCGATCACCTGCCAGTCCACCCGGGTGTGCTCGTCGAATTTGCGCCGGGCCCGTTCCCGCGCCTTCTCCGGCGCACCGTGGTGCACGCCCTGCGGCGCATGGGAGATCAGGCCCGGCGGCATCGGGATGCCGTACAGCGAGCCGCCGTGGAAGAAGGCGATCTCGTCGTAGTCGACGTTGCGGTGATACCAGGGAGTGCGCTCGGTGCCGGGCACGCCCTCGGCCGGCTTGGGGAGGAAGTTCATCACGTAGACACCGGTGGCCTGCATGAACAGATGCACCGTCGGCGGCAGGTGCACGCTGTCGGAGGTGATGACGTGATAGTCGGCGATGTTGAAGGTGAACGGGAAGTTGTCACCGCGCCATCCCTCGACGTCGAGCGGATGGTGCTGATAGAACAGCGACGTCGTGCCGGCACCGTCGACCGGGGCGTGGTACAGCCGCACCTCGTACTCGCCTCCGACCTGCGGGCCCGCGCCGTCGTCGATCGGCTCCGGGTCGGGGATGACGGCCTGGGACGGGTCGAACGGGAAATGCCTGCCGAGTGCAGCGGGCGGCGGGACCCGGAACTCGTCGGTGGCCTGGATCATCAGCCAGGTGGACTCGGTGTCCGGAATCTGGCGCCACGTGCACGCCTTCGGGATGTAGATCCAGTCACCCTCGCGGTAGCGCAGCGGCCCGAACTCGGTCTCGAGGAGACCCGAACCCTTGTGCGCGAACGACAGCAGGTCGCCGTCGATGTAGCGCGCGAAGAACGGCATCTCTTCGGTGCGCCGGGACAGCAGCACCTGACAGTCGGGGTTGGAGAACATCAGCAGCGGCGCGCCGTGGGCGTCGGTCGCGTCGGAGGGTTTGAGCTGATCGCCGAGTACGTCGAGGGGACGCATCGGCCCGGCGCTGCGGAAGGCCGTGGGGTCGTTGCGTCGGTACATGTTGGCTGTCCGGCCGGTGAATCCGCCGCGACCCAGTTCGTCGTCTTTCTGACCATTCAGATCGGCGTGCGGCCGCCGTGGCATCTTCCCTTTGCGCAGGTGAACGAATGATTCCATCGGAGTCTCCAGACGACGAGCGGCGGATACGGGCAGCGGAACTAAAACTGACGTTACTTTCAACTCAGGGCGGGCACAAGGCCTCGCCGCGCGCATCGTGGGCTCGCCTTCGACCCGCCCCGGGTCGCCTGGGAACCGGGTCAGCACAACGGCAGTGAGATCGAGTACGGGGGCTGGATCTGGCGCTACGACCTGACGCCCCTTGACCCGTCGCGCACCGAGGTGACCCTGACCCATGACTGGTCGGCGGTGTCCGCGGAGTTCCGGGACCACATCGCGTTCCCGCCCTTCGGGCGCGACCACCTCCAGAAATCGCTGCGCAACCTCGCCACGCTGGCGCAACTCGGTCGGTCGGGTCCACCCGCACGGTGAGCAGCCGAGGCGCGAACACCGGCCCACCCGCATCCGGTCCCAACTGCGCAAATGGGGTTTTCTCAGCTCAATGGGCGTGTTTTACTCGACAGCGCAACAACTGGAACTCTCTCGGTCCGCTCACCTGCCGAACTCATCAGTTGGGCGGCGCCACATCGCAGCAATGACTGCTGCGGTGCCGGCGGTCGTCCGCGGGGGTACGAGCGTGTCAATCGAAAACCGGAAGATGGATGGATTCGCACCTATGACGTTCGTTGACAAGATTCGGGGCCGCTGGGCCCGCAGGCTGAGTATCGCCGCCGCCGTCGCAGCACTGCTGCCCGGCGTGATCGGCCTGACGGGGGTGTCGGCCACGGCCGGCGCGTTCTCCCGGCCGGGGTTGCCGGTCGAGTACCTGATGGTTCCGTCGCCGGGGATGGGGCGCGACATCAAGGTGCAGTTCCAGAGCGGCGGACCGGGCTCACCCGCGGTCTACCTGCTCGACGGTCTGCGCGCCCGTGACGATTTCAACGGCTGGGACATCGAGACGCAGGCCTTCGAGTGGTATCTGGACTCCGGTCTCTCGATCGTCATGCCCGTCGGCGGTCAGTCCAGTTTCTACACCGACTGGTATGCGCCGGCCTGCGGTAAGACCGGCTGCCAGACCTACAAGTGGGAGACGTTCCTGACCTCCGAGCTGCCGAACTGGTTGGCCGCCAACCGCGACGTCAAGCCGACGGGCAGCGCCGCGGTCGGTCTGTCGATGGCCGGCTCGGCCTCGCTGGTGCTGTCGATCTACCACCCGCAGCAGTTCATCTACGCCGGATCGCTGTCGGGCTTCCTGAATCTGTCCGAGGGCTGGTGGCCGACTCTGGTCGGTTTCGCGATGGGCGACGCGGGCGGTTACAACCCCAACGCCATGTGGGGCCCGTCCAGTGATCCGGCGTGGAAGCGCAACGACCCGATGGTCAACATCGACAAGATCGTCGCCAACGGCACCCGCATCTGGGTGTACTGCGGCAGCGGCAAGCCCGGTGAGCTGGGCGGTGCGGGTCTGCCCCAGGAGTTCCTGGAGAGCCTCACGCTGCGCACCAACATCACCTTCCAGGAGCGGTACATCGCCGCGGGCGGCGCCAACGGGGTGTTCAACTTCCCGCCCGGCGGCACGCACACCTGGATCTACTGGGGCCAGCAACTGCAGCAGATGAAGCCCGATCTGCAGCGCGTGCTGCTCGGCTGAGTCGATCCGTTCCATCGCGGAACCCCCGCACGCCGATGTGGCGTCGCGGGGGTTTCGCGTCTCTACGATGGCGTTCATGACCTCCGTCAACGCACTCGTGGCACACCAGGACTCCGAAGGCTCGATCACCCTGAACCCCGAGGTGGTCGACGAGACCTTCCTGCCCGAAGGTGACGTCACCATCGCCGTGGAGTACTCCGGCATCAACTACAAGGACGCGCTGGCCGTCACACCGAAAGGTGGTGTGGCCCGGTCATATCCGTTGATCCCCGGCATCGACGCGGCCGGCACCGTGGTGACCAGCTCGTCGGCCGACTTCGCCGAGGGTGACCGGGTCGTCGCCCACGGCTACGACATCGGCACCGGCCGCCACGGGGGATACGCCGACCGGGCACGGTTCCCGCCGGAATACCTGGTCAAGCTCGACGACCTGACGACCGCCGAGGCGGCGGCGATCGGCACGGCCGGGTTCACCGCCGCGATGAGTGTCGACGCGATCCGGGCCAACGGCATCCGGCCCCAGGACGGTCCGGTCCTGGTCACCGGTGCAACCGGCGGCGTCGGCAGCATCAGCGTCGATCTGCTCGCCGGCCTCGGCTACGAGGTCATCGCCTCGACGGGTAAGACCGAAGCGCACGACTACCTCATGGCCATCGGCGCTTACCAGGTGATCGGTCGGCTGCCTGCCGAGGACGAGAAGCTCCGCCCGCTGGGCAGCTCGAAATGGGCGGCCGTCGTGGACAGCGTCGGTGGCGACACCCTTGCTTATGCGCTGAGCACGATGAATTACGGCGGCGTCGCGGCGATCTCGGGTCTGGCCCGCTCGCCGCAGCTGGCCACCACGGTGCTGCCGTTCATTCTGCGAGGTGTGACGATGGCCGGAATCGACTCCGTGCAACTGCCGATCGAACGTCGCCGCGAACTGTGGGCGTCGATCGCGGCCGATCTCAAGCCGGCCCACCTCGGAGACATCACCCGAGACGTGACGGTGCTCGACGCACCGAAGACGCTGGGCAAAATCATCGGCGGCGGGGTCACCGGCCGCACCCGCGTCGCGGTGCAGGGCGGTTTCTGACCCCGGCTACTTCAGCTCGGCGGAGGTGAGGCCCAGCAGGCGCCGGGCGACCACCAGCTGCTGAATCTGCTGCGTGCCCTCGAAGATGTCGAGGATCTTGCTGTCGCGGGCCCACTTCTCGAGCAGAGTGTGCTCGGAATAACCTGCCGTGCCTGCCAATTCGACGGCCTTCAAGGTGATGTCGCTGGCCACCCGGGCCGACTTCGCCTTGGCCATCGACGCTTCCTTGGAGTTCGGAATCGCATTGTCGGCCTGCCACGCCGAGCGGACCGTCAGCAGATAACCGGCCTCCCAGTCGGCCTCCATACGCAGGAACTCCGCGGCTGCCGCACTCTGGGCGTGCGCGGGTTTGTCGTAGGAGATCTCGACTCCGGCATCGGTGAGGATCTTGCGGAGATCCTCCAGCGCAGCCCGGGCCACGCCGACCGCCATCGCCGCCACGATCGGCCTGGTGTTGTCGAAGGTCTCCATGACCCCCGCGAAACCCTTCTCGACGTGGATCTCCGGATCGCCGAGCAGGTTGTCCTTCGGGATGCGGACGTTGTCGAACCGGATCGCGGCGGTGTCGGAGGCCTTGATCCCGAGCTTGTGTTCGAGGCGTTCGACGATGACGCCCGGATGTTCGCGCGGCACGATGAACGACTTGATCGCGGCGCGGCCCAGCGACTTGTCCAGGGTCGCCCACACGACGATGTGACTGGCGCGCGAACCTGCGGTGACATAGATCTTCTCGCCGTTGATGACGTATTCGTCGCCGTCGAGTTTGGCGGTCGTGGACACCGCGGCGGAATCCGACCCGAAGCCGGGTTCGGTGATCGCCATCGCCGCCCACACCTTGCCGAGGCGTTCGAGCTGCTCGTCGGTGGCCACCCCGGAGATCGCGGCGTTTCCGAGCCCCTGGTAGGGCACGGACAGCAGCAGCGCGACATCGCCCCAGCTGATCTCCAGCGCGTTGAGCAACGCCGACATGTTGGCGCCGTTGATGTTTCCCTTGGGGCCGTCCTCGTCGTCGCGGAACGCCTCGGCGCCGGCGAACGAGATCGTCTTGGCCGCGGAGATGCCCTCGAAGAGGCTGGCGAGGGTGTCGAGTTCGGCGGGATAGGCGTGTTCGGCCTTGTCGTACTTGCGGGATATCGGCCGCAGCATCTCGGCGGCGCCCTGATGTCCCTTCTCGATGACGGCCTGCAGCTTGCGCGGCATTTCGAGATTGATTGCCATGTCAGGATTTCCGTTCCGGTTCGGTTCGGGCTCGGTCTCGGCTCAAATGACGACGACGCCTTCGGCGACGCCGATGGCACGCAGATCGCGGTACCAGCGCTCGACGGGGTGCTCCTTGGTGAATCCGTGGCCCCCGAGCAGCTGAACGCCGTCGAGGCCGATCTGCATACCCTTGTCGCTGCCGAGGCGCTTGGCCAGCGCGGCCTCGCGGGCGAAGGGCAGACCCTGCTCGGCGCGAGCGGCCCCCCGCCAGGTGATCAGGCGTAACCCGTCGAGCTCGATGGCGATGTTGGCGCACATGAAGGCCACCGACTGCCGGTGCGCGATCGGCTCGCCGAACGCCTCCCGTTCCCCGACGTAGGGCACGACATAGTCGAGCACGGCGTGCGAGGTGCCCACGGCCAGTGCGGCCCAACCCAGCCTCGCCAGCGCGATCGCCTCGGAGTAATCCTGGGCGAAGTCCGCCTCCGAGGCCCCGTCCTCGCCGAGCCGGTTGTGCAGCGGGACCGCGACGTTGTTGAGCTCCACCCGGCCGATCGCGGCGCCACGCACTCCCATGCTCGGGTCCGCCTGGATGCTGACGCCCTCGGTGGCGGATTCGACGATGAACAGGGCCGGTCTTCCGTTCAGCCTGGCGCCGACGATGAACAGTTCGGCCTCGGCGGCGGCGGGGACGAGCGATTTGACGCCGGTGAGCCGGTAACCGCCAGGGGTGCGCACCGCGGTTGTCTGCAGGGCCGTCGGGTCGAACAGCGGATGTGGTTCGGCGATCGCCACACAGGCCTGCGGGACGTTGTCGCCGGCGAACTCACGCAGATAGGTGGCCTGCTGGTCGGCGCTGCCCCAGTGGGTGAGGGCGGCGGCGACGCCGCCGGGCGCCAGGATCGGCAGGGCGAGCCCCATATCGCCGTAGGCGAGTGCTTCGGCGACCAGCGCGTTGGTCACCGTCGAGCGGTGCTCGGCGATGCCGTCGAAATCCTCGGGGATGTTGATGGCGGTGATACCGAGTTCGGCGGCCTTGGCGATCAGGTCCGGGGGATAGGTCGCGGCGTCATCGGCGGCGCGCGCGGCCGGCCGGAGCACCTCTTCGGCGAACTCGGCGATCGTCTCGACGATCATTTTCTGGTCGTCGTCGGGCGTCAGATCGAAATAGTCCGCACCGCTGGTCTTCAGCCGGGTCGGAGGCCTGCCCACGCCCTGGATCCGCTTGAACTGCCGGCTCGACGCGCCTGCGGCGGCGAATACCTGCTTGACGCCGTACTTCAGGCCCCGGTTGAGCGGATCCCGCAGGTTGTACCGGTCGAGGAACTCCTGGCCGACCAGTGGGGTGAGCAGCGCCAACCCCACGTCGGTCGCGGTGCGCCGGTGCCGCTGCAGGCCCACGGCGCTCTCCCGGTCGGCGCGCCTGGCCCGGGTGTCTTTTCCGTTCTTGGACGGCAGGGTCTCGGTCATGTCAGCAGCCTCACGTGGGTAGGGGGCGATGACTCTGACCGTATCTTACTCCTGAGTAAGGTCGAGGCGTCGTGTTGCGAGCCTCACACGGTTCCGGGTGCGGACAGACGCTCGAGAACGGCGTCGTGCAACAGCCCGTTGGATGCCACCACGCTCCCGCCGTGCGGACCGGCGACCCCGTCGACGTTGGTGAACACACCGCCGGCTTCGCGTACCAGGATGTCCAGCGCGGCCAGATCCCACAGCGACACCTCGGGTTCGGCGGCGATGTCCACCGCTCCTTCGGCCAGCAGGCAGTACGAGAAGAAGTCGCCGAATCCGCGCACCCGCCACACCGCGTCGGTCAGCTCGATGAAGCGATCACGCACGCCGCGTTTCGCCCAGCCAGACAGGCTCGAGAACGACAGGCTCGCCGATTCCAGATCGGGCACCGACGACACCGCCAGACGTCGGGGCGACTCACCCGAGACGACGGCGAAGGCGCCCTGACCCGCGCCCGCCCACCAGCGCCGGCGTAGCGCCGGGGCGCTGACGACGCCGACCACCGGCACCCCGTCGTGCAGCAGCGCGATCAGCGTCGCCCACACCGGCACGCCCCGCACGAAGTTCTTGGTGCCGTCGATGGGGTCGATCACCCACTGCCGGCCGCTGAAAGCGGCTGTGCCGCCGAACTCTTCGCCGAGCACGAGATCGTCGGGCCGTTCCCGGGCGAGCAGATCGCGCATCGCCGTCTCCGCCGAACGGTCGGCATCGGACACCGGCGTCAGGTCGGGCTTGGTGTCCACCCGCAGATCCAGCGCGCCGAAGCGGCCGGCCGTCAGCGCGTCGGCGTGGTCGGCGAGCCAGAGCGCCAGCGCGAGATCAGCGGCGACGTCGAACGAAGCGGTGCCCATGCCAGCAGTCCTACCATGGCGGTGTGTGGGAATTCCTCGTGCTGCTGTTGATCGTCGGTGCACTGGTGCTACTGGCCGCGCCGTGGATCCGGCGCCGCCGCGGGATCGGCGGTGACGCCCTGGAGGGCACCCTGCTGGTGACCGGTGTCAGCCCCCGTCCCGAAGGGGTGACCGGTGAGCAGTTCGTCACCATCAGCGGCGTGATCAACGGCCCGAACGTCAACGAACATGTCGTCTACCAGCGCATGGCGGTCGACGTGAACGACTGGCCCGCCATGGGCGCGCTGTTCCCTGTCGTCTACTCGGCGAAGAACGCAGACAACTGGAACTTCGCGCCGGCCGCACCTCCGCCGATGCCGCCCGGAACGCCGGAGCAACTCTAGAAACCCGCGCGATTCAGCCGTGGCCGATGCGCAGCAGCTCGTCCACGCTGGTCAGCTTCACCCGGGGCCGCCCGGAGCCCTCGCCGGCGGTCCGCTCGTGCTCGTCGATGGCGCGCCAGTGGTCGTCGGTGACCAGTTTGGGCTGGCGCGACAGCAGCCACTCGACGACTTTCTCGGCGTGATCGGCGCCGAAATCGGCGAGCTCGCTGCCGGCGAGATCGGCGAGCAACCGGTCGACGGTGGCCTGCGAGTCCTTCTTGTTGCTGCCGATCACTCCCGACGGTCCGCGTTTGATCCAGCCGACGACGTATTCGTTGTGGCTGCCTTCGACGTGACCGTCGGTGTGCGGGATGGTGCCGCTGCGCTCGTCGAACGGCAGGCCGGGAGTCTCGACGCCGCGGTATCCGACCGCGCGGACCACCAGCTGGGCCGGCAGTTCTTCGCGCGCTCCGGTGTCCTTGGCGACGATCCGACCGTTGGGGTCGGTCACCAGTTCATTGGTGCCCAGGACGATCGACTCGACGCGACCGTCGCCCCGGATCTCGATCGGCGAGGTCCGGAATCGGAACACGATGCGGCGACGGGCACCCCGCGGGGTGCGCTCGGCGTAACCGCGCAGCACCTTGACGTTGTTCTTCACCGTCTTACCCGCGGCGTCGAGGTCCTCGTCGGTGATACCGGCGAGGTCGGCCGGGTCGACGATCACGTCGACGTCATCGAGTCCCTCGAGGGCGCCGAGTTCGCGCAGCTCCAAGGTGGTGAAGGTGGCCTGCAGCGGACCGCGTCTGCCCACGATCACCACCTCCTCGACACCGCAGGGCCGCAGGGACTGCAGGGCGTGGTCGGCGATGTCGGTGCGCGACAGTGCGTCCGGGTCGGTGATGAGGATGCGGGCGACGTCGAGGGCGACGTTGCCGTTGCCGATCACCACCGCCCTGGAGCCGGACAGATCGGGCGTGATCTGCGCGAAGTGCGGGTGGGCGTTGTACCAGCCGACGAAATCCACTGCGGCGACGCTGCCGTCCAGATCCTCGCCCGGGATGCCCAGGGCCCGGTCGGACTGGGCGCCGACCGCGTAGACCACCGCGTCGTACCTCTCCGCCAGCTCGGCGGCCTGCACGTGTTCGCCGACCGCGATGTTGCCGAAGAACCGGAAACGCGGATCGCTCGACGTCTTGTCGAACTGCGCGCTGATCGACTTGATCTTCGGATGGTCCGGCGCGACACCCGAGCGCACCAGACCCCACGGGGTGGGCAGCATCTCCAGCATGTCGACCCGGACGTCGCGCGGCGGATCCGCGCCGTCCCGCTCATCGGCGGCCTTCAGCAACGACGCCGCGGCGAAGTAGCCGGACGGGCCGGATCCGACGATCGCCACGTAGTAGGGGCGCTCTTGGGGCATGTGAAAGTGCCTCCTGTCACTGCCCGGACGCGCGCTGGGGGCTGTCGCGAGTCGTCCGGCTGGTTACCTTTCCGACTCTAAACGCGGGGGCGCCTCGCTCGCCGGAAGTCGCGAGGAACTCGCTGGAACCGGCGGGCGGCCGGGCAGTGGCCGACACCCCGGCCGGTAACCTGGATCCTCGTGGATCCCGACCGACAAGCTGACATCGCCGCACTCGACACCACCTTGACGACGGTGGAGCGCGTGCTCGACGTCGACGGTCTGCGCGACAGGATCGCCAAGCTCGAGCAGGACGCCTCCGATCCCAACCTCTGGGACGACCAGTCGCGCGCCCAGAAGGTGACCAGCGAGCTGTCGCACGCCCAGGGCGAACTGCGTCGCGTCGAAGAACTGCGTCAGCGCGTCGAAGACCTGCCGGTGCTCTACGAACTCGCCGCCGAAGCCGGTGGCGCCGACGAGGTGGCCGAGGCCGACGCCGAACTCCACAAGCTGCGCGAGGACATCGAGGCCATGGAGGTCCGCACGCTGCTGTCCGGTGAGTACGACGAGCGCGAGGCGGTCGTGACGATCCGGTCGGGTGCGGGCGGCGTCGACGCCGCCGACTGGGCCGAGATGCTGATGCGGATGTACATCCGCTGGGCCGAACAGCACAAGTACCCGGTCGAGGTTTTCGACACGTCCTACGCCGAAGAAGCGGGGATCAAGAGCGCGACCTTCGCGGTGCACGCGCCGTTCGCCTACGGGACACTGTCGGTCGAGCAGGGCACCCACCGCCTGGTCCGCATCAGCCCCTTCGACAACCAGGGGCGCCGCCAGACGTCGTTCGCCGACGTCGAGGTGCTGCCGGTCACCGAGACCACCGACCACATCGACATCCCCGAGGGCGACGTGCGGGTCGACGTCTACCGCTCGAGTGGGCCCGGCGGGCAGTCGGTCAACACCACCGACTCCGCGGTTCGGTTGACCCACATCCCGACCGGGATCGTGGTCACCTGCCAGAACGAGAAGTCGCAGCTGCAGAACAAGGTCTCCGCGATGCGGGTGCTTCAGGCTAAGTTGTTGGAACGCAAGCGCTTAGAAGAGCGTGCCGAGCTCGACGCCCTGAAGGGAGACGGCGGCAGCTCGTGGGGCAACCAAATGCGGTCCTACGTCCTGCACCCGTATCAGATGGTGAAAGACCTGCGCACCGAGTACGAGGTCGGCAACCCGGCCTCGGTGCTCGACGGCGACATCGACGGATTCCTCGAAGCGGGTATCCGCTGGCGTAACAGGCGCGATGACGAATAGCACGTTGCTGGCACTTTCGGTGTCGGAACGGTGGACCGGCTTCTGGCGCGGCCAGTTCGGCGAGTGGCTGCTCACCAGCGGTATCCGGATCGCCCTGCTGCTGATCGGGGGCCTGCTGCTGGCCCGGTTCATCAACTGGGTGGCGCAGCGCATCAGCCGCCGCATCGACGCGGAGTATCAGGAGTCCGACCAGCTGGTGCGCAGCGAAAGCGCCAAGCACCGCCAAGCCGTCGCCTCGGTGATCTCCTGGGTGTCCATCGCCATCCTGTTCGTCGTGGTGGCCGTCGAGATCACCGACGTGCTGGCCATTCCCATCGGCTCGCTGGTCGCCCCCGCCGCCGTGCTCGGCGCCGCGTTGGGTTTCGGCGCGCAGCGCCTGGTGCAGGACCTGCTGGCGGGTTTCTTCATCATCACCGAGAAGCAATACGGCTTCGGCGACCTCGTCTCGCTCACCGTCACCGGCATCGCGATGCCTGCCGAGGGCACCGTCGAAGACGTCACGCTGCGCGTCACCAGGATGCGGTCGGCTGAAGGGGAGATGCTGACCATCCCCAACGGTCAGATCGTCAAGACGGTCAATCTCTCGAAGGACTGGGCGCGCGCCGTCATCGACATCCCGGTGCCCACGTCCGCCGACCTCAACCAGGTCAACGATCTGCTGCACTCGGTGGCCGAGCGGGCGATGGAGGAGGGGCGACTGCGCGACCTGCTGCTCGATGCGCCCCAGATGATGGGCGTGGAGAGCATCGAGCTCGACACGGTCAACCTGCGGATGGTGGCGCGCACGCTGCCCGGCAAGCAGTTCGAGGTCGGCCGGCAGCTGCGCGTCCTGGTCGTCGCGGCGCTGCGCCGGGCCGGCGTGGTGTCACCGGCAGACGGTGCGACACCGTTGGTCGGTGCGATCGTGCACCCGGCGACGGCGGGCGGCGCTGAGGAAGAGACTCAGGGCCCGCCGGAGGACAAGAAGTGAGGATGCGCGACGTCCGGCCCAGTGACCTCAAGGCGGTCGGCCGCGGATGGCCGACCTATCTGTTCGGCGGCCGGGTCCGCACCTCGACCGCCGGTCTGATCGTTCTGTTCTTCGCGCTGGCCTGGGTACAGCAGACCTTCGCCCCGGAACCCACCCCGCCGCAGCCCGCGAACCAGCAGATGGTGCCGCCCGGATTCGTGCCCGATCCGGACTACACCTGGGTGCCGCGCACCCAGGTGCAGGAGCCGACCCAGACCCGCCGGCCCACCACGACGACACCGACCACCACCAGGACGACGCCGCCCACCACGACCACGCCGACGACGAGCCCGACGTCGCCCACGTCTCCGACGTCACCGGAGTCGCCGCCGCCGACGACCACGGTCATCGATCCCGACGGTCCGGGTTTGCTGCCGCCGCAGACCGTCACCGCGCCGCAGCCGCCGACACCGACGACGGCGCCGCCACCCGCACTGTTCCCGGGTCTGCCCGGGCTGCCGGGGTAACGGGGCCCGCACCCGTCCACCGCTACACTGGCGTGCCGTGATGATCACCCTCGACCGCGTGACCAAGCAGTACAAGTCCTCGGCGCGCCCCGCGCTGGACAATGTGTCGCTCAAGATCGACAAGGGTGAGTTCGTGTTCCTCATCGGGCCGTCCGGCTCGGGCAAGTCGACGTTCATGCGTCTGCTGCTGGCCGAGGACTCGCCGACCAAAGGCGACATCCGGGTCTCGAAGTTCCACGTCAACAAGCTGCCCGGACGGCACATCCCCGGCCTGCGGCAGGTGATCGGCTGCGTCTTCCAGGATTTCCGGCTGTTGCAACAGAAGACGGTGTTCGAGAACGTCGCCTTCGCGCTCGAGGTCATCGGGAAGCGTTCGGAGGTGATCAACCGGGTGGTGCCCGACGTCCTGGAGATGGTGGGGCTGTCCGGCAAGGCCAATCGGCTGCCCGCCGAACTGTCCGGCGGTGAGCAGCAGCGCGTCGCGATCGCCCGGGCGTTCGTCAACCGGCCGCTGGTGTTGCTGGCCGACGAGCCGACCGGCAACCTCGACCCGGAGACGAGCAAGGACATCATGGACCTGCTGGAACGCATCAACCGCACCGGAACGACCGTGCTGATGGCCACCCACGACCATCACATCGTCGATTCGATGCGCCAACGCGTCCTCGAACTGGAACTGGGCCGACTGGTCCGGGACGAGCAGCGCGGCATCTACGGAATGGATCGCTAAGTGCGTTTTGGGTTCCTGATCAACGAGGTCCTGACCGGACTTCGTCGCAACGTCACCATGACCGTGGCGATGATCCTCACCACCGCCATCTCCATCGGCCTGTTCGGCGGCGGACTGCTGGTCATCCGCCTCGCCGATCAGTCGCGGGCCATCTATCTCGACCGGGTGGAGAGCCAGGTGTTTCTCACCCCCGAGGTGTCATCGGGCGATCCGACCTGTGACGCGGATCCGTGCAAGGCGCTGCGCGCGCAGATCGAGGACCGCAACGACGTGGCGTCGGTGCGCTTCCTCAACCGCGACCAGGCCTACGACGACGCCATCGCGAAGTTTCCGCAGTACCGCGACGTCGCGGGTAAGGATGCTTTCCCGGCGTCGTTCGTCGTGAAGCTGAACGACCCCGAACAGCATCAAAGCTTCGACGAGGCGATGGTCGGGCAACCGGGCGTGCTCAATGTGCTCAACCAGAAGGATCTGATCGACCGATTATTCGCGGTGCTCGACGGGATCAGCAACGCGGCGTTCGCCATTGCGCTGGTGCAGGCGGTCGGTGCGATCCTGCTGATCGCCAACATGGTCCAAGTGGCGGCCTACACCCGGCGCACCGAAATCGGCATCATGCGATTGGTGGGCGCGAGCCGCTGGTACACGCAGTTGCCGTTCCTGGTCGAAGCGATGCTCGCCGCGTTCATCGGCGTGGTTCTCGCGATCGTCGGGCTGATCCTGGTGCGGGCGTTGTTCCTGGAGAACGCACTCGACCAGTTCTATCAAGCCAATCTCATCGCCCAGGTCGACTTCAGGGACGTCGTGTACTACTGCGCGCCATGGATGCTGTTCCTCGGGCTGGCGATGTCGGGCCTCACGGCTTACGTCACGCTGCGGCTCTACGTGCGAAGGTAGGTCGTGGCGAAAAAGGCCGGTGCGGCGAAGGACCGCAACAATCAGGTGGTCGCGAGCAACCGCAGAGCCCGCCACAACTACGCGATCCTGGACACCTACGAGGCCGGCATCGCGCTCGTCGGTACCGAGGTCAAGAGTCTGCGCGACGGGCAGGCGTCGCTGGCCGACGCGTTCGCCACCGTCGACGACGGCGAGATCTGGCTGCGCAATCTCCACATCCCGGAGTATCACCACGGCTCCTGGACCAATCACGCGCCGCGGCGCAACCGCAAGTTGCTGCTGCATCGCAAACAGATCGATCAACTCGTCGGCAAGATCCGCGACGGCAACCTGACCCTGGTGCCGCTGTCGATGTATTTCACTGACGGCAAGGTGAAGGTGGAACTGGCGTTGGCCCGCGGTAAGCAGGCCCACGACAAGCGTCAGGATCTGGCGCGCCGCGATGCGCAGCGCGAGGTCGTCCGCGAGCTCGGCCGCCGCGCCAAGGGCATGTCCTGATCGGAGTCCTGTTCGCGCTGGCTTCCGCGGTGGGTTACGGGGTCAGCGATTTCGTGGGCGGTGTCGCCGCCCGACGCACCGCCGCACTGCACGTCGTGCTGGTGTCCTATCCGATCGCGATGGTGTTGCTCGCCGGGCTCGCGGTGGTGATCGGCGGTGACATCTCCACGCCCGCGGTGATGTGGGGCGCGTTGTGCGGCATCTCCCAGGGTCTGGGTGTGTGGTGGTTCTACGCGGCGCTGGGCGCCGGACCCATCTCCGTGGTCTCGCCGCTGACGGCGGTGCTCGTGGCGGCGCTGCCGGTGGGCGTCGGGCTCGCGCTGGGGGAGCGCCCAGGTTTGCTGGCCGCTGTCGGCGTCGTGGTCGCGCTGGTGGCGGTGGTGCTGGTGAGCCGCGAGGCGACCGACGAGGACGTCCGGCCGCACCGGTTCACCACGACCGTGGCCTGGCTCACGGTCGGGGCGGGAGTGGCGTTCGGGCTGAACTTCGTGCTCATCGCCCAGGCGCCGGTCGATGCGGGGCTGTGGCCGCTGGTGTTCGCGCGGATCGCGGCGACGGTACTGGTCATCGCTATCGCCATCGCCCGCCGTCAGCTCCGAGCGCCGTCCGGGGTGCCGCTGCGGCTGGCCGTGCTGGCCGGGGTGCTCGACACCGGTGCCAATGTCGCGATGCTGCTGGCTCTGCAGGCGTCGTTGCTGTCGTTGGCCGGTGTGCTGATGGCGCTGTATCCAGCGGCCACGGTGCTGCTGGCGATCGTCGTGTTGCGTGAACGGGTCACGCGCTGGCAGGCGTCGGGCATGGTGCTGGCGCTGGCTGCGGTCGCGATGATCGCCGGCGGCTGAGTTTCGCTGTACGCGCACCTCCCTGACAATTCACAGCGGCCCGCCACCGGATTCATGGCACCATAGGATTTTGTCCGGTTTGCCAAAGGGGGTGTGTGGCGGTCAGGGGCTATCAACAGCGCCTCGTCGTATTCGGCGGCGTTTTGCTGCTGTGGTCGGTCAACGCCCTCGGCCCCCACGGCGACGTACTCGCCGGGCGGATCGCGGACGCCATCCAGGTGGTCATCACCGTCGGTGCCATGATCTGCGGCCTCGCGGTGGCCCGGCGGATGAGCGGCATCCTGCGGTGGTGGCGACTACTCATCGTCGGCGCGCTGGCCTGCTGGCTGCTCGGCGAGGTCCTGTGGTGGGCCGGAGGCGGCGAGGCGGGCGTTGTCGAGCCGCCGGCCGGCGTCGTCGCCTACTTCCTGTTCCCGGTGCTCGCGCTCGGCTCGTTGCTGCTGCTGGCCCGGGCGGGTCAGGGGGTGATCGGCAGATTGGAGGGTTCGACCCGGCTCTACGTGGTCACACTGGTGCTCGACGGTCTGGTGGCGATCCTGTCGTTCTCGATCTTCGTATTGATCGCCGAGCTCGGCGTCCACGACACCGACGCACTGCCCCGCTCGGGGAATCAGAGTGTGCAAATCGCCTATGTGCTGCTTGAGTCCGGTGTCGTCGTCGTCGCCATCGTGATGGCCATGGTCTACCGGCCCAACCGGCCGTACCGGGCGAACGGTCTGCTCCTGACGTGCGGGGTGGTGGCGATCGCGGCGTCCGACCGGTTGATCGCCTACCTGCACAGCCTGAACATCGAGGACCAGGACCTGTGGGTTGGGGTCGGATTCATCGTCGGGCCGCTGCTGATCGCCTTTTCGGTGCTCGATCTCCGGCCACGGCCGAGAAGCGCCACTGACGGCAGCCACCGCGCGATGGACTGGGCGCAACTGATCCTGCCGTACGGCGGGTTTCTCGGTACCGCCGTGCTGTTCGCCTTCCACCTCCTGGTCGGCGAGGTGCTCGAGCTGGTGGTGGTGCTGGCGGCGCTCACCCTGATCCTGCTGGTCGCGTCGCGGCAGGTGGTCGCGATGCGGGCGCAGTGGCTGCTGACGCTGCGCCTGTTCCAGACCCAACGCAAGCTGGCCCATCAGGTCAATCACGATGCGTTGACCGGTCTGCCGAACCGGCTGCTGTTCGCCGAGCGCCTCCAGGAGGCCATCGAGGTCGGCCGGTTCGTTTTGATCTTCGTCGACCTCGACGATTTCAAGGAGGTCAACGACCGGTTCGGTCACGCGGCAGGTGACGACCTGCTCTGCGCGGTCGGTGAGCGGTTGCAGCGATGCATGGGTGAGAACGACACGCTGGCCCGCATCGGCGGCGACGAATTCGCGATCCTGATCGACGGGGTGACCGAGCCGCCGGAGGTGGTCGCCGATCGGCTGCGCGTGGCGTTGCGCGAGCCGTTCGCCGTACACGGGTCCGCGGTGCGGGTACGGGCCAGCATGGGGCTGGTCCGGCCGGCAACGGAAGGACCGGCGCCCACATCCGACGACTTGCTGCGGCAGGCCGACATCTCGATGTACGCAGGCAAGCGGTCGGGTAAGGACACCGCGGTGGTCTACCAACCCTCGTCCGGCGCGACCACGAGTTTCCCGACGGCGCTCCGGCAGGCCGACGGGGGAACGCCGTCCGGATTCCGGCTGGTCTACCAGCCGGTCGTCCGGTTGGCCGACGGGGTGCCGATCGCGGTGGAGGCCCTGGCGCGGTGGACGGCGCCCAACGGCATGGAGATTCCGCCCGAGACGTTCGTCGCCAGCGCCGAAGCCGCAGGCCTCGGCGCGACCCTCGATCTGCTCGTGCTGGAGCTCGCGTGCCGCGAAGTCCGCGAGGCCGGCTTGCAGCTTGCGGTCCACGTCAACGTCGGCGCGGCCCGTCTGGGCAATCGGGAGTTCACCGAGCAGGTCCGGCAAGCGCTGCTTCGGCACGACCTGGCCCCGGAGCGACTCGTCGTCGAGATCACCGAGACGGTTCCGATCGTCGATCTCGCCGAAGCGGCCGCCGAGATCCAGCAACTCAACGCAGCGGGTATCCGGGTTGCCCTCGACGACTTCGGCGCCGGCTACAACTCGCTGACCTATCTGCACGCGTTGCCCGTGCAGATCATCAAGCTCGACCGCGGTCTCGCCGTGGGCGCCGACCCCAACCGCGATGTGACGCTGTACCGCTCCGTCATCGGGCTGTGTGACGCGCTGGGGCTCGACGTCATCGCCGAGGGCATCGAATCCGACGCCCAACGGGAGACGGTGATGGCGGCGGGCTGCCGCTTCGCGCAGGGCCATCTGTTCGGCCGCCCGGTTCCCATCGATCGCGTCGGTGCGCAGGTGGCCCGGGAGGACACGGTGGAAGAGGTCGGCACCAACGGACCGTGAGACTGGGCCGCGCCTGGAAGAAATCGGTGGAGCGCATCGTTGGTCCTGGCGTACGATTGACTATCCCGCCGAAGGTCGACGGGGATGCGAGGGGCTGAACGGTTTCGACTTCGCGCATCGAATCAAGGGAAGCGTGCCGGTGCAGGCAAAGACCACCGTAAGCGTCGTTGCAAACCAATTAAGCGCCGATTCCAATCAGCGCGACTACGCTCTCGCTGCCTAAGCGAAGCTAGTCCGTCAGACCGGGAGGGCCCTCGGCCCGGACCCTGGCGTCATCTAGAGGGACCCACCCACGGGTTCGGTCGCGGAACCCGTGGGGACATCAAACAGCGACTGGGATCGCCATCCTGACTTGTTCGCGTGATCAGGAGATCCGAGTAGAGGCATAGCGAACTGCGCACGGAGAAGCCTTGAGGGAATGCCGTAGGACCCGGGTTCGATTCCCGGCAGCTCCACAACTGACAAGCAGGCCAGAACACGTCTGGCCTGCTTGTCGCCTTTTTGCCGCTGGTCATCGCAGCGGGCCGCGTTCACATTCGCTGGAATTCTCAACACGCATGGTGCGTAACGCCTGGCTGAGGTTAGATTCGAGCCATGCCACCTCGTTGCGGCCGTAGCTCGCGGGCGACGAATGTGCGATCGGTGGGCCGCTGGGCCGGGCGTGGGGCGGTTGCGCTGGTCATCGTCGCCGTTCAGCAGTGGATTCCGAGCGCCATACCGGTGGCGTCCGCCGCCGACTGCGCCGACGCCGAGGTCGTGTTTGCCAGGGGTACGGACGAGCCCGAAGGCCTCGGTGTCGTCGGCAATGCCTTCGTCAACTCGCTGCGCGAGCAGGCCGTTGGTATGAACATCACGACCTACGCGGTGGACTATGACGCGGGCAAGCTGCAGCTGGGCAGCGGCGACGGCGCCAAGGACGTGATCAAGCACATCAAATCCATGGTGGCCTCGTGCCCCGATACCAAGATCGTGCTGGGTGGCTATTCGCAGGGCGCGAACGTCGTCAACATCGTCGCCGGTAATCCCATCGTCGGAATCGCATGGGGCGACGCGCTCCCGGCTTCGATGGCGGGCAACATCGCTGCGGTCGCCACCTTCGGGAACATCGCAAACCGCTCAGGAACCAAGCTGCCTTCCGAGTCCGCAATGTTCACCGGCAAGGCGATCGACCTCTGCAATCCGGCCGATCCGATCTGTCACGCGGGCCCAGGCAACGCATGGATGGGGCACACCGACGGCTACGTCCCCGCGTACACGGCGCAGGCTGCGAGTTTCGCTGCGTCCAAATTGTTGGCGGGTTGGGCCCTGTCGGTACCCGGTTTCGGGCCGCCGACGGGGTATGGCCAGCCGCCGGCATATGCCTCACCGGCGCCGTTATATGCGTCGCCGCCGCTCGGAACTGAGCACATGCCGCCGGGGCACGGCCCCCAGGCGTCGGCGTACGGCCCGAACACCCCGGCGTATGGCCCCCAGGCGCCGGGGTATCAGCAGCTGCCCGGCTACACCTCGTCCGTCCCGGGATACGATCCCTCGGTCGTGGCCGGCCTGCCCTGACGTTCCCCACCGCGGGTAGGGGCGCAGTGCCTCTGTCGAGAGCCTCCGCACACCGGCGATTCCTCGACGCGTAGCGCGGCGCTTTCGCCTCCTCCAACGCGTCTTCCCACACGCCCACCGTCGATTCCCCTCCACGGTTCGATTCGACTCCACGGGGGATTAGCACCATCGGAGCCGCCTCATTCGGGCCACGGTGCAGTCGCGAGCCGGTCACGGCTGCATACCGATACGTTCCTCGCGTCCGGTCCCACCGCCGGCTCGCTCACACTGAGCTGAAGGCGCCTGGTCGGCCCGCCCTCCGAGGCAGGGCCCGGGCAGCGGCACTGCCGGGCGGTCATCAGAGCGGACAGGAAAAATGGCAGCACGGTCGGCGGCAGTGTCCGGATGAGAGCGTCCCGAGCGTCGAAACTCTGGGCGCTGGCCGCAAGCGCGCTGTTGAGCATGTCGCTCGCCGTTCCGGCAGTGGCGGACCCCGGCGTTTCCGCCACGGGCCAGCCCGCGCAATGGATCGTCGTAGGCGTACCGACCGCGACCGCGACAACGGGAACCCTCACCGCCTTCCAGCGAGTCGGTCAGCGCTGGCGGGTGGTGCTCGGGCCCACGCCCGCCAAGGTGGGCGCGCTCGGGGTCGGCGCCCCTGCCGACGGTGTCCACCGGACGCCGGTAGGAACATTCGCATTCGACCAAGCCTTCGGTCGCCAACCCAACCCAGGCACCCGAATGCCGTATTTCCAGACGACTGACCAGGATTGGTGGGACGAGGACGCCGGCTCACCGACGTACAACACCCATGTGCGCAGGCCCGGCAGTCCCTCGTCGATCGCCGAGAACCTCTATGACTCCGGTCCCGTGTACGACTACGCCGTCAACATCGCGGTGAACCCGCAACGCATCCCGGGGCGGGTGTCCGGGATTTTCCTTCATGTGACCGATGGCAATCCCACCTGGGGGTGCGTGGCCATCAGCCGCGAAGAGATGCGATCCGTGCTGAACTGGCTCGACCCTTCGAACTCCCCACGAATCACCATCGGCGTCGGGAACCCCTCGCTGACCGCAGCGTGAGCCTGACCGGCTGCCGAAATGCGGTGCCACTCGCAGCTGTCACCCCGCGGGGGTCAGTCGTCGGGCATGGCCATCGATAGTCGCGGCATGCACCCCGATGGGCCGTCTCGGCGAGCCGGCCGACGATGCCTCCTTCATCACCGGCGCCGTGCTGCCCGTCGACGGGGGATACCTGGCGCAGTAGCGCGTTCGCCGGCGGGTCGACCGATCGGAACGATTCGGGCGGAAGCCGCAGCGCACCGTACTCTTCCTCCGTGACCGCGATCGACCCGGACAAACTCGAGATGTGCCTGCAGGTGCTCGCTGACATCGAGTCGTTGCCACCCGAGCACCCGGATGCCGTCACGGTGCGCCGGGCCACCGCCGGCATCTTCAAGTCGGTGCGCAAGGCCCGCCGCCACGCCAAGCGCGACGCCGTGGCTGCGGCCGACCGCGCCGTCATCGCCTCGACCGCCACCGGCGCTCCCGGCCGCCTCGACGACGAGACGGCCGGACTCCCGCTCGTGTCCGCCGCGCCGGGGGCCACCGCCGGCACACTGCAGCGGTCGCGCGCCTGCTACATCTGCAAGACCCACCACACCGTGGTCGACGCGTTCTACCACCAGCTCTGTCCGGATTGCGCGGCGTTCAACCACGCCAAGCGCGACGCCCGCACCGACCTGACCGGCAGGACCGCGCTGCTCACCGGCGGTCGCGCCAAGATCGGCATGTACATTGCGCTGCGGTTGCTGCGCGACGGTGCCCACACGACCATCACCACCCGCTTCCCTAACGACGCGGTGCGGCGCTTCGCCTCGATGGCCGACAGCGCCGACTGGCTGCACCGGCTGCGCGTGGTGGGCATCGACCTGCGCGACCCCGCTCAGGTGGTCGCGCTCGCGGACACCGTGGCCGCGCAGGGTCCGCTGGACATCCTGATCAACAACGCCGCCCAGACGGTGCGCCGGGCCCCCGGCTCCTATGCGGCACTCGTCGAAGCGGAGCGAACCCCGGCTCCGGAGATCGTCGATGTGGTCTCGTTCGACCGCGTCAGCGATGCCCATCCGGCCGCACTCGCGGGAAGCCTTGCCGCGCAGCATACTCCGCACGCGCTCTCCGAGCTGGCGCTGGCTGCCCGCAGCGCCTCTCCAGAACGGATCGCCGCGGGCACCGCCATCGACGCGGGCGGTCTGCTGCCCGATACCGCACCGGTCAACAGCTGGACCCAACGTGTCCACGAGGTCGACGCGATGGAACTGCTCGAGGTTCAATTGTGTAATCAGACGGCGCCGTTCATCTTGATCAGTCGCCTGCGACCGGCAATGGCCGCATCACCCGCCCGCCGCAAGTACGTCGTGAACGTGTCCGCCATGGAGGGGCAGTTCAGTCGTGCGTACAAGGGCCCCGGGCATCCGCACACCAATATGGCCAAGGCTGCCCTGAACATGCTCACCCGAACCAGCGCAGGCGAAATGTTCGAGCAGGACGGCATTTTGATGACCGCCGTGGACACGGGCTGGATCACCGACGAGCGACCGCACCCGACGAAGTTGCGTCTGGCCGACGAGGGTTTTCACGCTCCGCTCGATCTCGTCGACGGCGCCGCCCGCGTGTACGACCCCATCGTCCGCGGGGAAGCCGGCGAGGATCTGTACGGCTGCTTTCTCAAGGACTATTCACCGAGCAACTGGTAGATCCCCGGGTCGCTATTGGACCGGCCGCAGGACCACGATGCCCGGAACGGTTCGCAGGTACTCGACCAGCGGGCTGTCGACGACCTTCTGGTCCTTGTCCAGCGAAGAGGCGTTGCGCAGGACGGGCCCGTCCGGCCCGGCGACGAAGATGCCGACGTGGGTGACATCGAGTCCGCCGTCCGGCGCATACGCCCCGATGTAGTCACCGGTGCGCAACCGGCTGAGCACGTCGGCGTCGACGTCCCGGCTGGAGATGTACGACAGGCTGCGGGGAACCACCGGGATCCCGGGCAGGTAGACACCGCCGGAGTCCTTCTGGTTGAGCTTCTTCTCGAGCCGAATCGCTTTGTCAGTCAGCGTGTCTGTGATGTCGTTCGCCACCGCGGGTGCCAGCGCGGACCAATCCGTGAAGAAGTGCTTCCTGGTCTGGAATCCGACGACGCCGTCACGGTACCGAACGTCGACCAGCGCGTCGAAGAACGCCTCGCGGCTTTTGGCGCGCTTGAGCGCCTCGACGTAATCGACATAGGTGAAGCAGTCGACCCTTTCCAGGTCCACGACGAATTGTTCTGCAACGGTGGCGGATCCGGTGAGTGTGTTCGCACCGTACGGAATCCCCAGGAATTGCCGGGACAACGCCTCGGATCGACCCGGAGCGTCGGTCGGCGCCTGTCCGGCCCGGAACGCCAACATCCGTTCGAGGGTGCGCAGGCTTCGATTGGACATCCGATCGGCCGACGACGCTTCGGGATGGCGCTTCAGGTACTGCGCAACAGGAATCGGTGCCTGTTCGGAATAACCGATCGGGAGCAGCACGTCGCCGGCGATCGTGTTGACGTAGACGTCCCACCGGTAGAAGCCGGCGATCGCGGCGGGATCGGCGGCGAGCACCGCGGCGTAATCGCTGACCGCCCGCACGTAGTTGTTCGAGTTGTTGTACCGGAACAGCGCCGCTTCCCGGTTTCTGGCGAAACCATGGCCGGCGAGGAAGCGGCCGGCCGCCAGGATGCTGTCATGCGGTGACCCGATGTCACCGCCTTGGCCGTGGATCGCCCAGGTCGACGGTATGAACTGCATCGGGCCCTGGGCACCCGCGGGGCTGGCGCCCGTGATGCGTCCGAAGCCGGTCTCGATGAGGTTGATCGCCGCCAGGTAGTTCCATCCGACGCCGGACGCCGCTTCGGCTTTGCGGTAGTAGGTCATCAGCTCCTCGAGCGGTGCAGGCGGACCGATCCGCCACGCCGGCAGGGTGTCTCGGGTGCTGACGTCCGGGCCCATCGCGGCGAGCTGCCGGCGGGCGTCGATATTGCGGTCGTAGGCTTCCAGCAGCTCGCGCGGGATCCGCGGACGTGCGACCGGGTCCCACTCCGGATGCCGACCGAGCGCACGATAGGCGGCCTGCTGCCGGTGTGCGGCCGCGTCGAGGACATCGCCGGGGGATGCGGGGTCGCGCAGCGCGCGCTCGTCGGCGACGAGGTCGTCAGCGATGCGCTCGGGGTCCATTGCCAGCACCCGATCCGATATGGGCTGCTGCGCGGCCGCGGGAGCGCCCGCCGTGGTGGTCGGGGCAGGCGGAGTAGGGGCCGGCGTGCCGCTCGAGCAGCCGACGAGCATGACAATGGCGGCCGCCAGCGCGAGGCGTCGCACCGTCATGCCTCCATGCTGCTCGACCGGTCGCCGATGAACGCCAGCACGGCGGGATCGGTCGACTCGAACCGGTCGACCTCCTCGCCGCCGTCGCAGGTCATCAGCGCAACGGTCAGTCGGCCGGCGCGGCGCGACACCACCGACCACAGTGCGCCGCTGTCTTCCCAGCGCCGTAATTCGGCCACCCGGTCACGGACGGTCATGGATCAACCATCGCACAGGCTCCGCCCCTCGTCGTGTCGCGCCTGCTGCTCGCCGCGTGACACGATGCGCTGGTGCAGTTGGGGTTACATGCGCTGGGCATCGGCACCGGATCCGACCGCCGGGTGATCGATGCCGTGGCGGTCGCCGCCGAAAGGTGCGGCTTCGCGACGTTGTGGGCGGGCGAGCACGTCGTGATGGTCGACCACGGGCGGTCGCGGTATCCGTACTCCGATGACGGACGCATCGCCGTCCCAGCCGAGGCGGATTGGCTCGATCCGATGATCGGGCTGAGTTTCGCCGCCGCAGCGACCTCGGCCATCCGCCTCGCCACCGGAGTCCTGCTGCTGCCCGAGCACAACCCGGTGTTGGTGGCCAAACAGGCCGCAACCCTCGACCGGCTCAGTGGCGGCAGGCTGACGCTGGGCGTCGGCGTCGGATGGTCGCGGGAGGAATTCGACGCGCTCGGCGTCCCGTTCACGCGCCGGGGCGACCGCACCGCCGAGTACGTCGCCGCTATGCGCACGCTGTGGCGCGACGATGTCGCCTCGTTCTCCGGAGAGTTCGTCGCATTCGATGCCGTGCGCGTGAACCCGAAGCCGGTGCGTGATCGGGTGCCCATAGTGATCGGCGGCAACACCGACACGGCACTGCAGCGCGTCGCCGCCTGGGGCGACGGCTGGTACGGCTTCAACCTCGACAGCGTGGCTGCGGTTGCCGGCCGCATCGCGGCCCTGACCGGATTCTGTGCGGCATCCGGTCGTCCGCGCAGCGACCTGCGCATCGCCGTGGCCCTCGCATCGCCGGCGCCCTCCGACGTGGCCGGCCTGGCCGACCTCGGGGTCGACGAACTCGTGTTGGTCGAGAGCCCGCCGGCCGATCCGGACGCCGCGCCGGGCTGGGTAGGGGAGCTGGCGGACCGCTGGGCCGCCTGACGTGTCCGTTTACCGGCATCCCGGCTCCGGTAGGCTCGGCCGTCAAATGAGCGACATCGACGAGGTGGGTACGCCGATTCTGCCGCGGGAACTGACGTCGCTCCCCGACGACGTCCGGGCCGTTCCTGCGCCGCCGCTGCCAGAACTGGCCGAGCCGTTCTCGGTGCGGCTGGTCGACGCAGACGCCGACTGCGAACTGATCTCGGAGTGGATGAACCGCCCGCATCTGGTCGAGGCCTGGGAGTACGCGTGGCCGCCCGAGCGGTGGCGGCGCTATCTGCAGGCGCAACTCGACGGCGAATTCTCGCGCCCGCTCATCGGCAGCTTCCGCGGCGCACCGGTCGCCTACGTCGAGTTGTACCGCGCGGCCAAGGACTCCATCGCACCGCGCTATGACGCCGACCCGTACGACATCGGTATGCATGTGGCGATCGCCGACGAGAAGTTCATCAACCGGGGGCTCGCGCCGCTGCTGCTGCCGCGGGTGGTGGCGAACGTGTTTGACATCGAACCGCGTTGCCGCCGAATCATGTTCGATCCGGACCACCGCAACACCGGTGCCCGCCGGGTGTGCGAGTTCGCCAACTGCGTGTTCCTCGGCGAGCACGACATGGCCAACCGGCGGATGGCGCTCTACGCCCTGCCTCGCACGCCCGAGGACGCTCCGCCCGGCCCGGCTGCTTAGCCGTCGCCGGTGGCGAACTCGATCAACCCGCGCCTTCTCCGAGGATCGAGAAGAACCGGTGAGACGGGTCACTCGCATCGGGAGCCCCTACTGCGGTATCTCTGGTGATGGGATGACTCAGGTCCCGCCGTGACGGATCATTGACGTTGGCCCAGTCAGTGACGATCGCGCGCTCGACGAATCTCCATGTGGCGTCGCGCTTCTCGTATTTGTCCAGGTAGCGCCCGCCCACCACGACGTCGATCTCCCGGTCGCCCGCCGCGAACGTATGCGTCGCGATGCTGTAGATCTCACCTTCGGCGCGGTCGCCGTCGACGGCGAAGTTCACCGTGGTGATGTGGTGTTGCATCGACCGCAGGTACGGGCGGGCGGCGACCAGCCCCCTGATGAAGTCGTCGACAGACCCCGCTGAGAAGCCACCGTGATCGTCCTCGGCGTCGCGGTGATACAGGCCGCGCAGCGCCTCCATGTCGCCCCTGTCGACGGCGCGACAGTAGCGGTGCACCAGCTTTCGCAGCGCGAACTCGTCGAGCATTTCCTGTGACAGCGCGTCGGAACTCACGTCGACACCGTGTCACACGGCACGGTCGCGCGGGCGGCCCATCCGGCCGCGACGGCACTCAGCACGTGCCACGCACCGTGGTACTGCCACAGACTGTCCGGCCGGCACAGCGGCGATCCGGAGCGTCCTGCCGCGTAGGCGATCAATCCGAGCGCGAAGACCCCGGCCGCAGGCGCCCAGACCGCCCGCCACCGCGCACGTCCACTGCCGGCGAGAATGACGAAGTACACCAGCCCCGCCGCCACGATGGGCAGATCATGCGCCGGCTTCGCCCACGACGGCTGGGGTCCGTGATAAACGACGCTGCCGAACCCGATCGCCAGCAGCACGACAGCCGCGATCCAGGCCAGCGGCACCCGCCACCGCGCGGCCCAGCGAAGAACGATGAATCCGGCGATCACGTACGCCAGGCTGGTGACGGCCAGGACTGGCTGAGCCAGCACGCCACCGACGATGCGTTCGCAGTCCGATTCCCCGAATCCTGCGGAAGCGGTGAGGACCCGCATGGTCGATCACCGTAGCGTGCCCGGTAGCGCAGTAGGGAGGACGTCGGGTGACACATGGGCGGAGGGCCGTGCGCGCGGCTTCGTGGCGGCGGACCTGGCCGGGCCTCGCGGCGTCTCTCGTTGCCGGCGCAGTGCCGGCGCTGTCGTTTCCCGCGCCGGCCTGGTGGTGGCTGGCGTGGGTCGGCATCGTCCCGCTGCTGCTGGTGGTGCGCGCAGCGCCGGATGTCCGGGTCGCCGCGATGCGGGCGTGGTGCGGAATGGCGGGCTACGTCCTGGCCACCCAGTACTGGCTCCTGCCGAGCGCCGGGCCGCTGGTGATCGTGCTGGCCATCGGGCTCGGCGCGCTCTGGCTGCCCTGGGGAGCTGCCGTCCATCTGCTGCTCGGCGAACCGGTCACGGTCGGCAGGATGTTCGCCGCCATACCGGTGTCGCCGAGTGCGTGGGTGTTGGCCGAGGCGGTGCGCTCGGTGCCCGCGCTGGGCGGTCCGTGGGCGCTGCTCGGGGCGTCGCAATGGAACCAGCCGGTGACGCTCAGCTCCGCCTCGCTCGGCGGCGTGTGGCTCACCAGCTTCCTGATCGTCGCGGCGAACACCGCGCTGGCCGGCGCGATCCTGCAACGGCGCAATGCCGTATGGATGGTCGGAGCAGCGGCGGCATTGGGTTGCGCGGCACTCGGCCCGGCATGGTTCTGGCTCGGACCGGTGCCGCCGGCCGGGCCCACCGCGCGGGTGGCGCTCGTGCAGCCGGGCGACATCGAGGACGCCGGGGCCCGTCAGGCAGCGGGTGAAGCGCTGACCAAGGAGTTGCAGGGTCGGCGTCTCGACCTGATCGTCTGGGGCGAGAGCAGCGTCGGAGTCGATGTCATCGGCCGGCCGGAGGTCATGGCGAGCCTGGCGGACATCTCGCGGCGGGTCGGCGCGGATCTGCTCATCAATGTCGACGCCCGCGACGCAACCGGCGCGATCCGGAAATCGTCGGTCCTGATCGGGCCGGAGGGATCGCGCGGGGTGTACGCCAAGATGCGGCTGGTGCCGTTCGGTGAGTACGTTCCGCTGCGGCCGGTGTTCGGGTGGGCCGCCCGGCACACCAAAGCCGCGGACGAGGACCGGCAGCGCGGCAGCGGACTGGAAGTGCTGCACACCGGCCGGGGTATGGCCATCGGACCACTGATCAGCTTCGAGACCACGTTCTCCGATCAACCCCGCGAGCTGGTCCAACGCGGAGCACAGTTGCTGGTGTTCCAGAGTTCCACTTCGACGTATCAGGGGAGTTGGGCACAGCCGCAGTTGGCCAGCAAGGTCGCGGTACATGCCGCGGAGGTGGGCCACCCGGCCGTGCACACCGGGTTGTCCGGCGTCAGCTCCGCTTTCGACGCACGCGGTGAGCGTCTCGGTTGGTACGACGCCACCGAACGCGGCGTGCTCGTGGTCGACGTTCCGCTCGGTGCGCACACCACCGTGTTCCAGCGGCTCGGGAATTGGGTACTGGCCATGGCGCTTTCGATCCTCGCCTGCGCCATCGCCCTGGCAGCCCTGCGCTTTCGAGCGGTTCGTCGCGCAACACGCCGGACGGGGTGAGCCGTAGGGGGCCCAGCCGGGGGCATGATGACCCCCGTGACGTTGGTGGACAGCGGAATTCGGCAGGCCGCCGATAGGCGTACGCCATCTGCGCCGCTGTCATCAAGAGCTGACACGCCGGCCGACGATTTGGTCCGGTTGATCGCGGCAGCGGTCGGCGCCGACGGACGCGACGGGGCGTTGGACGATCCGCGACGGATGGCCGCCGTTCTGCTGTACGGCTACGCCACCGGGGTCGGCACATCACGGCTGCTCGCGCGAAAGTGTTCCGATGACGCCCGCTTCCGGTGGTTGGCTGCGGGGCAGGCCGTCGATCACCGCGCCATCACCCGATTCCGCAGGCGGCACGTGACCGCGTTGGCACCGCTGCTCGTGCAGGCGCTGGTGCGTTGTCAGTCCGCGGGTGTCACCCGGCTGGGCCGGATCACCCTGGGCGGGATGACCAAAGACGCACTGGCGGACGAAGTCCTGGTCATGTTGGACGATGCCGAGCGAACCGATGCGTGCGAGGACACCATCAGCAGTGCGAGGCCGGCGACGTCGCCTCTGCGGCGGGCGCTGGTGGGTGCCTTCCTGGTGGCGCTCATCTGCGCAGGTGGCTACACCGTGGCGGTCACCAAGCGCGTCACATTGGCCGTCGACGGCGTCTCGACCACGGTGCCCACGATGAAGTCGCGGGTGGTCGACGTCCTGCGGGACAACGGCTATGCCGTCGGCGAGCACGACGAGATCAGTCCCGGCGCCGATCAGTCGGTGCAGGCGTCCGGCACCATCGTGCTCAAGCGCGCCCGGCCGCTGCAGGTGTCGGTCGACGGGCGACCCGGCGAACAGGTCTGGACCACGGCGTTGACCGTCGATGACGCCCTCGAACAGCTTTCGATGGACGATGTCGCACCCGTCGGCGCATCGCGTGCCGACAGCGTGCCACTGGCCGGGATGGCGCTGCAGGTGGTCACCCCGAAACAGGTGCGGATCAACGACGGTGGCGTCCTCACCGAGCGACGGCTGGCCGCCCCCACCGTCGGCCGGTTGCTGGAACTCGCGGGCGCACCGCTCCAGCAGGCCGATACGGTCGTGCCCTCGGCGTCGACGCCGGTTGTCGCGGACATGCAGATCGTGGTGACCCGCATCAGGGTGCACCAGGTCTCCGAGCGCCTGCCCCTGCCGCCGCCGCTGCGGCGCATCCACGACCCGTCGATCAACCTGAGCCGCCGCATCGTCGACGACCCCGGCAAGCCAGGCACCCAGGACGTCACGTTCGCCGTCTCGACGGTCAACGGGCGGGTGACCGGGCGACAGGTCCTGGCCCGCAACGTCGTCTCACCCGCGCGGCCGCAGGTTCAGCGGGTCGGCGCCAAACCGGGCACCCAGGTTCCGCTGGTGAGCAACAGCGCCACATGGGACGCGCTGGCCCGCTGCGAGTCCAGCGGCGACTGGGCCATCAACACCGGCAACGGCTTCTACGGCGGCGTCCAGTTCACCCAGAGCACCTGGGAGAGCTTCGGTGGACTGCGCTACGCGCCGCGCGCCGACCTCGCGACGCGCGAGGAGCAGATCGCGATCGCCGAACTCACCCGAGAAGGTCAGGGCTGGGGCGCCTGGCCGGTGTGCAGCACGAAAGTGCGGCGCTGACAGCACGCGACGTGCTGCTAGTCGTCGCCCGTCGGCGAATGGATCAGCTCGGCGTACGCCTCGTAGTCCGGCCGCATCGCGGCGGCCACGAGCTCCCACAGCACTTCGTCGGTACCGCCGCCCACGCGGGCGAGCTTCATGTCGCGCCACCATCGGCCCAGCGGGGTCTCGGCAGTCAGATAGCCCGACCCGCCGAAGATGTGCATGCACTCCGACAGCACCTCTTCCCCGAGACGCGCGGCGGTCACCTTCATCGCCGCCGCTGAGCGCAGATCGAGGCGGCCTTCGGCGGCGATGCCGGCCAACGCGTAGCGCAGCATGTCGACCCGTGCCTGCAGGTCGGCCATCCGCATCCGCAGCGCCTGGTGCTCGAACAGGGTGTGACCGAACTGTCGTCGTTTCATCATGCGCGCCAGCGTGATTCCGATGACCCGCTGTGAAGCGCCGGCGACCTGGCCTGCGATGGACAGCCGCTCGTGCGCCAGACCCCAGGAGATCGCCGCCAGACCGGTGCCTGCCCGCGCGATCAGTGCGTCGGCGGGCACCCAGGTGTCGATGTGGACCGCGGCGGTGTCGAGTGGGCCCGCACCGACCTTGCGGTACGGCGTCTGGACGTCGACCTGGGAGGTGGGAACCGCGATGACGACGACGTTGCCGTGCCTGCTGGTGGGGTCGTGGTCCACGCTGCGCCCGACCACCATGATGTAGTCGGCGATCGGCGACAATGACACGAACTTCTTGAGGCCGCGAACCTCGAATCCGTCTCGCGTGGAACGCACTTCGGTTCCGACGATCTGCAGATCCGAGCCGCCCGACTCCTCCGAGGCGCCGATGCACAGCACCGCGTCGCCGTGAATCGCCGCCTCGCAGATCCCGCGCAGGTGATCAGACTTACCGAAGCGGCGCAGGATGGCGATCGCCGAATCGTGCAGGCTGACTCCCACGCCGATCCCCGCCGACCCCAGACCTCCAAGCCGGATCGCCAACTCGATGAGCCTCGCGACGTCCGGGTGCTGACCTGCGCCCCACTTCTCGGCGAAGACGCCCGAATGGCCCAGATGCTCGATCAGTGCGCGGGGAAAACGTTCCGTCGCTTCGGCTTCCGCCGTCCAGGCGGCGACGCGCTCGTTGAACACGCGGTCGAGCAGGACGTGGTAGTCCACACCGGATTCGACCGTGACGGTCACGGGTTGCTCTGGGCGGCCGGTAAATTGGCGGTGATCGCCGCTTCCAGGTCACCCACGGTGTCACAGCTCAACAGGTCTTCTTCATTCAGGGCGACGCCGAGACGGTCCTCGATCGCCACCATGCCGACGGCGAAGGCCACGGAGTCCAGTCCGACGTCGTCGATGAGCCGGGACTCGCGCGTCACCCGACGGACGTCGACGTTGAGATCGTCACGCAGGATCTCGGTCAGGGCGGTGCTGACTGCCTCAGGATGTTCTGACTGCACGCGCAGGGACGGTACACCCACGAATCAGGTAAGGCTAGGCTTACCCGTCGAGGTCACCGGTCGAATCGGAGGCTGCCTCGCCGCTCGCCGTGGTCGATCGACACGGCGGCGGGGACAGCGCCGACGCTGACGACGCCGGCGTCGCGGGTGAGCTCGTCGACGACGTCGAAGGCCGCGGCGATGCGATCTGCGGTGTCGATCATCACCGTGGTCACCGGAGCGCCGCGGCCGACCTGGAACACGCGGTCGGCCTGCGGCGGCCGCTCGCCCTGGAAACCCCAGACGCCGTGCAGGACGGTCACCCCCGCAGTCGGCTGGATGTCGAGCAGCGCCCGGACCGCCGCGCGGTGCACGGGTAGGCCGTCGTACAGGTCGGATGCCCCGGTGTGCACGATCAACCGCTGCCGCTGATCAGTCCGCCCGGGTCGGGCGAGCTTCTGCCCGTCGACCTTGCACAGCTGCGCCGCGTCCGCGGTGACCGCCTCCACACCGGGCACCGTCGCCAGTTCCGCAGCCACCTCTCGCGCGGACTCCGCCGGACCCACGGACAGCACCATCGCCGGCACCTCGAGGTTGCGACCGAAGAAGCCCGCTCTTCTGCGATGGCCGTGCGTCGTCCCGTCGACTCCGCAGTAGGCGGTGGCGGCGGCGAAACCGCGTCCGCGCAGCAGCTCTCCGATCGCGACGGAGGCCGGCCGCCCGTCGGAGCGGGCGCCGCGGCTCAGGATGACCGTGACCTGGGCCGAGGTGCCGAGCGACGCGTCGTCGGGCCGGCCGGCCCGCTCGAGGGTGACCAAGCCCCGGTCGACGAACCCGACCACCTGCGCGGCGAGCGCGTTCATCTTCTCGGCGGCGTCGATTGCGGTGACGGTGACCGGTGGGTCCTCCGACAGGCTGAGCGTCACGTCGGTGCGCAGCTCATGCCGTGGACCGAAGCCGGCGATACCGCGCAGGACCACACTCGTGGCCACGTCGTGGGCGGCGAACAGGTCGAGCAGCGCATCGACGGCGAAACGGTCCGCGCTGCGCAGCCGTTCACCGAAGTAGGCCGTCAGCTTCAGGCGGTCGGTGCTCACACCAGCCGTCCCAGCCACAGCCCCAGCGCCGCGGCCGCGAGTCCGAGCACGACGCTGACGGCGATGTTCGCGAAGGCCGGCCACACCCTGCGGTCCTCGGTCAGCCGCTGCGTCTCGAACATCCAGGTCGAGAACGTCGTGTAGGAACCGACGAACCCTGTCCCCGCGACCAGCGCCACATGCGCGGGGAGGGTCAAACCGCCCAAGAAGCCGAGCAGCAGCGCTCCGGAGACGTTGACGACCAACGTGCCGAAGGGGAACGGCCGGCCCAACCGCGCGGTGACGGCGCGGTCGACGAGGAATCGGCACACGGCGCCGGCGCCGCCGAGCAGCGCAACGCCGGCCCACACCGCTGCCGCTGTCACCGCCGCGCCCGTCGTACCAGGCCTGTTGCCACGACGACCGCGGTCAGCCCGGCGGCCAAACTGGCCGCGGTGTAGCCGATCGCCAGCCCGATGTGGCCGTGTTCGAGCATCCGCACCGTCTCCACCTGCATGGTCGAGAACGTCGTCAGACCGCCGCACAAACCTGTACCCAGCAGCGGGCGCCGGTAGCTGGACACCGGCAGCCGCTCGAGCAGGCGGGTGGTGAAGTAGCCGAGCAGGAACGCCCCGACCACGTTCACCGTGAACGTGGGCCACGGCCACTGCCCGGGGCCCGGCGCAGCGAGTTCCTCGAACCCGGCCCGCGCCACGGTGCCCAGCGCTCCGCCGACGAAGACCGCGACGAGTTCACGTCGGTCGAAACGGGGCATGAGGAGAAAGTATGACGGGAATACACCTGACCGTCGGAGACCCCACGTCGCGTGAGGAGCACAATCACCACCATGGCCGCCAATCCCCGCGCCGGGCAGCCGGCGCAACCCGAAGACCTCATCGACGTGGCGCAGGTGGTGACGGCGTACTACACCGTCGACCCCGACCCCGACGACGTCGCGCAGCAGGTCGTGTTCGGCACGTCGGGGCATCGCGGGTCGAGCCTGGACGGAGCGTTCAACGAGGCGCACATCCTGGCCACCACCCAGGCGATCGTCGAGTACCGCGCAGCCCAGAACACCACCGGTCCGTTGTTCATCGGCCGAGACACCCACGCGCTGAGCGAACCGGCGTGGACCTCGGCGCTGGAGGTGCTGGCCGCCAATGACGTTGTGGCGATGATCGATTCGGCCGACCGATATACGCCGACCCCAGCCGTCAGCCATGCGATCCTGCAGTTCAACCGCGGCCGCCAGGGTAGGGCCGCCGACGCGCTCGCTGATGGCATCGTCGTCACCCCGTCGCACAACCCACCTCGCGACGGCGGATTCAAGTACAACCCGCCCCACGGCGGTCCCGCCGACACCGACGCGACCGGGGCCATCGCCAAGCGGGCGAACGAGATCCTGCGTGGGGGACTGCGCGAGGTCAAGCGGGTTCCGCTGGCGCAGGCGCGGCGGACCGCCCAGCGGCACGACTACCTGGACGCCTATGTCGCGGATCTGCCCAACGTCGTCGACATCCATGCCATCCGCGCCGAGGGCGTCCGGATCGGCGCCGATCCGCTCGGCGGCGCGAGCGTCGACTACTGGGGCGCGATCGCCGAGCGCCACGACCTCAACCTCACCGTGGTCAACCCGCTGGTGGACGCGACGTGGCGGTTCATGACGCTCGACACCGACGGCAAGATCCGGATGGACTGCAGTTCGCCGAATGCGATGGCGAGCCTTATCGGCAAGATCGGCGAGTACCAGATCGCCACCGGCAATGACGCGGACTCCGACCGCCACGGCATCGTCACTCCCGACGGCGGACTGATGAATCCGAACCACTATCTCGCCGTGGCGATCGACTACCTCTACACCCACCGCCCGGACTGGCCGTCGGGAACAGCCGTGGGCAAGACGGCGGTGAGCTCGTCGATCATCGACCGGGTCGTGGCGGGCCTGGGCCGCACCCTGCAGGAGGTGCCGGTCGGCTTCAAGTGGTTCGTCGACGGTCTGCTCGGCGGCACCATCGGTTTCGGTGGTGAGGAGAGCGCCGGTGCATCGTTCCTGCGGACCGACGGGACGGTGTGGACGACGGACAAGGACGGCATCATCTTGGCGCTGCTGGCTTCGGAGATCCTGGCGGTGACCGGGTCGACCCCGTCGCAGCGATACGACGCGCTCGCCGAGAAATACGGTGCACCCACGTATGCCCGGATCGACGCGCCGGCGGATCGCGAGCAGAAGGCGCGGCTGGCCAAACTGTCGGCCGAGCAGGTGACCGCCACCGAACTGGCCGGTGAGCCGATCACCGCGAAGCTGACGTCGGCGCCGGGCAACAACGCCGCGCTGGGCGGGTTGAAGGTCACGACGGAGAATGCGTGGTTCGCCGCGCGCCCGTCGGGCACCGAGGACGTCTACAAGATCTACGCCGAATCGTTCCGCGGACCGGAGCACCTCGCCGAGGTGCAGGAGGCTGCGCGTGACGTGGTGAACAAGGTCATTTCATGAGACTGGTCGCTGCGTGAGTTCGCAGACGGAGGACGACTGTCCGGAAACGACGAAGCGGCGGTTACCGCGCGAGGTCTGGGTGCTGGTCGCGGCCAACGTCGTCGTCGCGCTGGGCTACGGGGTGGTCGCGCCGGTGCTGCCGCAGTACGCGCGGCACTTCGGCGTCAGCATCGCCGCGGCGACGTTCGTCATCACCGCTTTCGCTGTCATGCGTCTGGTCGGGGCCTTCCCGGCGGGCTCCCTCGTGCAGCGGGTGGGGGAGCGGCCGGTCTACATCAGTGGGCTGTTGATCGTCGCGGTGTCGACCGGAGTGTGCGCATTCGCCGAAACCTATTGGCAGCTCTTGCTGTTCCGCTCGCTGGGCGGTGTCGGCTCGGCGATGTTCACGGTGTCCTCCCTGGCGCTGATGATCCGCATCTCGCCGACCGACGCGCGCGGCCGGGTGGCCGGACTGTTCTCCTCGGGTTTCATGATCGGCTCGGTGGGCGGGCCCATCCTGGGCAGCCTCACGGCGGGATTCGGGCTGTCGGCACCCTTCCTGATCTACGGGGCGGCGCTGTTGGTCGCGGCCACCGTCGTCTTCGTCAGCCTGCGCAACTCGGAGGTGGTCGGGCAGCGCGAGGACGCCGTGGAGCCGCCGGTGCCGCTGCGGGCGGTGATCCGGCATCGGGCCTACCGGGCGGCGCTGTTCTCGAACTTCGCGACCGGCTGGGCGTCGTTCGGGCTGCGGATCGCGCTGGTGCCGCTGTTCGTCGTCGACGTGCTGGGGCGCGGGCCGGGCGCGGCGGGTCTCGCGCTGACCGCGTTCGCGGTGGGCAACATCTCGGTGGTCATCCCCAGCGGGTATCTGTCGGACCGGCTCGGGCGGCGCAAGCTGCTGATCTTCGGGCTGACCCTGTCGGCGTTGTCCACCGCCCTGGTGGGTTTTACGACGTCGCTGCCGGTGTTCCTGGTGGCGGCCTACATCGCCGGGGCGGCCACCGGGATCTTCGTCTCACCTCAGCAGGCCGCAGTCGCCGACATCGTCGGCAACAAGTCCCGGGGTGGGACCGCCGTGGCGACGTTCCAGATGATGGCCGACTTCGGCTCGATCGGCGGGTCGCTGCTGGTCGGCTTGATCGCGCAGTACACGTCCTACGGGTGGGCGTTCCTGGTCAGCGGGGTGATCCTCGGTATCGCGGCGCTCGGCTGGGTGTTCGCGCCGGAGACGCGACCGCAGCCGTCCAGAGAGCACACGCCCTCGCGTCCGCTAGGCCCGGAGGCCGGCGGAGAAGTGCCCTGATCCGGCGATTTGGGGCGTCTCCCGCGGGTGGTGTAACTTCGATGAGCACAACAAGGGGCTATGGCGCAGTTGGTAGCGCACCACACTGGCAGTGTGGGGGTCAGGGGTTCGAATCCCCTTAGCTCCACTCAATCGGGTGAAACCCGCAGGCGGTCTCGCCGGCCTCCATACCGAACCGGCGAGGCGCAGGTCGCTGCGTCAACTCAGGCCGGAACGGTCGACTCGACCGCTTTGGGCGGAGACGACGGCATTGCTGACAACGATGAATCCGATGCCGAGCCACTCGTGCACATCGAGGGTTTGACCGAGCAGGAGCCAGCCCGCCAAGGCCGCCCAGACTGGGTTGACGCTGGCGAATGTGCCGAACATGTGGGCGGCCACCCGACGTAGGGCGAGAAGGTCGGCGATATAAGGGGCTATTGACGACATCAATCCGCAAGCGGCGGCGAGCGCGAGACCATTCGCGGTGGGAATGTGCGTGGCGAACCACACGCCGGCGACCGGACACCACACCAGCGCACTGACGGCGCTCGCAGCAGCCGTTCCCTGCAGGCCGGGCAGCCGCTGGCCGACCGTGCGGTTCAACAACACATACGACCCCCATCCCATGGCGGCGAGCAGGGCCAGACCCACACCGAGGAAGTCGGTGGTGGGTCCGGGACCAGTCAGGACCGCTACGCCGATCCCCGCAAAGACGGCGCAGACGATGTCTGGTAGACGCCGTGAGCTGACGATGGCGACGGCGAGGGGGCCGAGGAACTCCAGCGTGACGGCGAGACCGAGGCCGATCCGATCGATTGCCGCATACAGGCTCAGGTTCATCAGGCCGAATACGGCCGCCAGGCCGAGGATCGGTAGCCACTTGTCGCGGGATAGACCGCGAAGTCTTGGACGCACGATGGGCACGAGGACGAGCGCAGTGACGAGCTGCCGGACAGCGACGACGCCCACCGCCCCGACGGATGCGAAGGCCATCGCTCCCAAAGCGGCGCCGGTTTGATTCGATGCCGAACTACTCAGCATCAGCGCGACGCCGGCGCTGCGCCGTCGCCGCGCGGTCAGCGACTTCGAGTAGGCGCCAGGCGCACCAGTGCCGTGTTTGACGGTGCCGAGCGTTCCCATGCGGCCACGGTAGGACGATCAGTGCCATTAACCTAGTGCATGTTGTACGTCTGCCATACGATTGGGTTATGGATTGGACCTTGCGAGAGCTGCGGTATTTCGTGGCGGCGGCGGAGGCCGGGTCATTCACCGAAGCAGCTGCCCAGCTGTACGTTTCGCAGGCAGCGGTTTCCCGGACGATTGCGGGCTTGGAAAAGGTGGTGGGGGACCGGCTCTTACGCCGAGTCCCGCGCGGCTGTGAACTGACCCCAACGGGATACCAGGTACTGCCCCAAGCGCGAAGGGTGCTTTCCGAGGCGGAGAACTTCGCGGAATTCCTCAATTCCCGCCAGAATGTGCTGCGCCTGGGATACGCCTGGGCGGCGCTCGGGCGTCACACGGCACGATTGCAGCGGGACTGGGTGCAGCGCGGAGGCCAGACCGAATTGCAACTTGTCCGGCACAATTCGCCCACCGCCGGATTGGCCGAGGGCTTGTGTGACGTGGCAGTGGTGCGACGACCAATCGATGAAAAGCGGTTCTCGAGTGTGATCGTCGGGTTGGAGCGGCGGCTGGTCGCATTCGCCTCTGATGACGCTCAGTGGTCGAGGCGCAGGCAACTGACCATGGGCGAAATCGCGGAACGGACGGTGATCATCGACCCCCGAGTGGGAACGACGAGCGGCGACCTGTGGCGGGGGGCCCAACACCAGCCGCAGTTCATCGAGTCGTCTGATGTCGATACCTGGCTCGACGCCATCGCCGCCGGGCGGGGTGTGGGCACCACCGCCGAAGCCACCGCCCACCATCACCAACGCCCGGGGGTGACGTTTCGGCCGATCAAGGATGGCCCTCGCATTCCTGTCGGACTCGTCTGGTGGCGTGACCACCGCCCCTATGGCCTGGACGATCTGGTCGACGCGGTCACCCGGCTCTACGCCGGCTGATTCTCCCCGGGCGAGACGGGTTCGTCGCAACGCGTCGAGCGACGCGGACTTCGAGATTGACCACAGCTCGGCTGACCGGGAGGCGCAGAAATCGGCAGGCCGTGCTCGGTGAGCACTGCGCAGATCGGGTCGACCCCGAAACGGTCCCGGTGAGCGTCGATGTAGTCGACGATTACCGCAGTCGGCGGTCGACCTCCGCCGCGGCGAAAAACGCCGACGCTGTCTTGAGGATCTCATTGGCCCTGCGCAACTCGGCAACCTCTTTGCGCAGCGCCGTCCCGAGTGTTGCCCTAGTCGTCGGCGCAAGGCCCTTGAGGGCAACACTCGGACAACGATGGGGTTCGAATCCCCTCAGCTCCACCCATTTGAATTACGCGGCTACAGCCGTCCGGTTTCCGTCACACTCGCAACCGCCCGGTTACCGCCGTCGCGTTTCGCTTGATACATCGCAGCGTCGGCGACGCGGACCAGCTCTCCGATGGTTCGCGCTGGATCGATCACCGCGGTCAACGGGACGATGGCAGCACCGACGCTCGCCGTGACGCGGTGAGGCAGCGCGGCAATGGCGGCGCACACCCGCTGGGGGAGCGCTTGCGATCCCTCGGGCGGAAGGCAGTCCAACACGAGGAACTCGTCGCCGCCGACTCGTCCGATGATCGCAGTGCCGCCGCTCGCCCCGCGCAGCGCCCATCCGACCGCCGTGAGGATCTGGTCTCCAGCGACGTGGCCATTGGTGTCGTTGAACAGCTTGAACCTGTCGAGGTCGACCATGACGACGACCACGTGCTCGTCGCTGCCCCGTGAAGTCAGCATCGACGACGCGCGCTCATAGAAGGCGCGCCGGTTCAACACGCCGGTCAGGGCATCGTGATGCGAACGAACGACATCTACGCCGAGAGTGCGCACCACCGCGACGATCGCAATCGGTACCACCACAGTCACTTCGACGACGACCCAGAACCCCGTGACGGCGACGGACGAGCCGGGAAGTGCTTCCGCGGCGCGGTGCGCGCACAGGGCGCTGACGACGACGGAGACAAGGATGCTGAAGACGACGGATCGCGGGCTGTGAAAGAAGGCCAGGTACCCGCACAGCACCACCAGGCCACTACAGCTGATGAGTGCGATCACCGGCTCGGCGGCGAACAACGTGCCCATGGTGACCACTCCGCCGCACGCGATCATGGACAACGATTGAATGCGCGTCGGCCAACCCCGCAGCCACAGAAGGCCATATCCGACTCCGACGACAGCCGCGCTCACCGTGACCGCGAGGACCAGCATGGAGTCTTGCGGGGGTGTGTGGAGCAAACCGATCGGCATAGCCGCGACGCCGGCGGAAACGAACGCCACCGACCGTCGGGTGCCTGTCGCCAGCCCGCGCGCACTCAGATAGCTGGTCAGCCACTCGAAGTGATCGGGTTGTGTCCACCAGCGGCGGGCCGCGCCGCCGTGGTCCCCCTTGCGCCTCAAGCCACGATCGCTTCCACGTGCTATCCGCCCCCGACTGCCAGATCATGGAATGGGCCATTGCCCGACCCTCATCATCCGCGCCGGAGGACCATCATGGAGCGCATTCGACTGCGCCGCGAGGAATGATGACTCGATGACCATCGACCTGGCCACCGCCCAACGCATCGTCGCCGCCGCGCTCGCCGAAGCGGCGCACCGCAACGTGCTCGTCTCGGCTGCCGTCGTGGATGCCGGGGGACACCTGATCGCCTTCGGCCGAATGGACGGCGCCGAGATCGCCGGCCCGGTGCTCGCGGTCGACAAGGCCTACACCGCCGTCGCCAACCGCATCGCGACCTCCGAGCTGGCCCAGCTCGCTGCGCCCGGAGGTGAACTGTTCGGATTGCACGCCAACGGTGGGGGCCGCTTCGTCATCTTCGGCGGTGGTGTGCCCATCACCGTCGGCGGTGACGTCGTGGGCGGTGTCGGGGTGAGCGGGGCGAGTGCCGCCGACGACGACGGGTGCGCTCGGGCCGGCCTCACCGCGCTTCAGTAGTTCCGCGCCCTGGAGTCGGGCGCAGGCGCCGCGCCGTGGGCGATGGCCGATCCCGCGTTGAGACCGGCCACGAACGCGCGAAACGTGTCACGCAGAGTCCGTCGCGGCCGGCGGACTGAAAGAGCTGACGGGTGCATTAGATCCTCCGGATCACATTGGGGGAGCGTGCCTTTGGGGCGTCCTGCTCGCGTGTCTTCGACAGTAGGCGTCATCGAACTGCGGCAACAGTGGCCTGATTGCCATAAGTCGTTAAGATCGGGCCATGGCTCACGTGGTCGCGGTTCCGGTGTGCGACGGCATGACGATGCTCGAAACCGGAATCGTGATCGAGGCGCTGGGGTTCCGCTGGAGCGATCAGCTCGACCTCGGCTATGACCTGATCACCTGTGGCGACACATCGGGTGTCAGCGTCGTCAGCGGGGCGAAGTTCTACCCGGAGCATCCCATCGACGCCATCGCCGACGCCGACACCGTCATCACCACCTGCGTCGCCAGTGTCACCGGAGACGAACTGCCCGGCTGGTCCCCGCTTCTGCGCGCCGCAGCCGCCCGCGACGCCCGCATGGTGTCGATCTGCAGCGGAGCTTTCGCCCTCGCCGAAGCCGGCCTGCTCGACGGCAGGCGGGCGACCACCCACTGGCGGCACGCTGCGACCCTGCAACGCCGGTTTCCCGAAGCGCACGTCACGCCCCAACACCTCTACGTCCGCGACGGCAACATCCTGACGGGGGCGGGCTCAGCGGCCGGGCTCGACCTCTGCCTGACGCTGATCCGCGACGACCACGGCGCCACCGCCGCCAACCGTGTGGCGCGGCATCTGGTCGCCGCACCCCACCGTGACGGGGGGCAGGCGCAGTTCATCGACCATGACACGTCGCCGAACCCCTCAGACGATTTCGGCGTGATCCTAGACGGCATCCTGGCCGACCTCGATCAGCCCCACGACACCGATTCGCTGGCCAGGGCAGCAGGGGTGTCGCGCCGGACCCTGGCCCGCCGCTTCCGTGACGAACTCGGTACCACTCCGATGAAATGGCTTACCCGTCAACGGATCTTCCTGGCCATGGAACTGCTGGAGACCACCCGCGAGACCGTCGAGGCGATCACCCGAAGATGCGGCTTCGAGTCACCCGCGACGCTGCGCTATCACTTCGTCGACCAGGTCGGGCTCAGCCCGACCGAGTACCGCTCACGCTTCCGGTTGCACGCCTGAACGCGCTCACCCGAGGATCCTGAGCCCCCACTGATCGAGGAGTGGATCAACCAGGACGAAATAGGTGATGGCGTCGTCGTCCTCTGGTGAGGACATCAAGAGGCCGACTGCGCTGATCGTGCCGTCGGGATTCTTGACGTAGCCGGGGCTGCCGCTGTCGCCCTCGAGGCTGTACACGCTGGTCTCGATCACGTCACCGTCGACGCTGGTGATGGCGCCGCAGGTCTCGCCGGTGACCGCACCGGTCTTGCAGAACGGCATTCCGACCGACAGTTGCCCGGCGGAAAGCACATCGCGTACGGGATAGATGCCGTTGGGGGAGCCGTCGGGCGTCGGGACCTGCGGTTCGAGCCGGATGATCGCCGCATCCCTGAGCTCGCCCTCCTCCTCGCTGGCGGTGATGCGTCCCAACGGCAGGCCGTCGCTGTAGGTCCACAACGCCCCGTCGTGGGAGTCGCAGTGGCCGCTGGTCATCAGATAACGGTTCCCCGCGGCGTCATCCGCGGCGAACCCGGCGGTGCACATCGTCGCGGGATCGTCGAGCGCGATGCCGGGTGTGGGCACCGGGTCGTTCTGCGCTGCAACGGGTGCCGCGAGCGCCATCGCCACGGCCGCCACGGCGGATGCCACTGCGCTGAGCGCTGTTCCGACCCGGTGTGCTCTCATCAGGTACTCCTCCCGCCGAGCAGAGCGGTGATGTTAACAGCGCGCCCCTCGGTGCGTGCCGTTTCGTCGAGCCGGCCGATCCGCGCGGCAACCGGTCGGCCACCGAAGCGTTCCCTACCGGCAGCCGATCTCGCTTACTCTCGTTGCAACAGCGACCGGGGGGGACCCAACGATGACGGGCACGACGGCTCTCAAGACGTCTCTGACGACGTCGAGGGCAGCGCGAACCATGGTTCGCGTCACCGGCCACTGTGTCGTCGGCATCGCCGTCGCCGTCTCATTGACGGCGTGCGGTGGAGGCGAGAAGCCGGATGTCAAAGACCTCCTCAACGGACAATCCCCGGCGCCCACTGCGCTCATGGGCGATCCGAGCGCCTGTGCTCACGTGGACGGGCCGTGGGTGGACATTCCGGCCGCCGCGGACAGCGAACCCGTCATGCGCATCCCACAGCCGCCGGGTTGGGATCGCAACACCGAGCTCGACAGCGAACTGGTCCGTTTTGTCCTGGTAAACACCGATCTGACGGCCGATCAGTTCGCACCCAACGTCGTGGTGACCGTCGAGGACGCCCCGCCCACGGACCCTCGGACCATCTACGAGCAGGCGCGCAGGAACCTCGTGAAGCTGGCCGGCGCCACGGATGTGGTGTCGGCTCCGGCCGACGTCTGTGGATTGCCTGCGGAGACCGTCACCTACCGCGGTGCCGCCACCGGCCCGGCCACTGCGGAGCGTTCGCTGACGACGCTGTACGTGGCGACCCGCGACGGCGATCGGTCGAAACTGATCTCGGTGACCATTCAGACGACCGAACCGGACAATCCGACCTACCAGCGCGACGCGGCGAGGATGCTCGACGGCTTCGAGGTGCTCCCCGCTTCCCCGGTGGCACCTCAGTAGCACCGGGTCAGGCGGCGTCGTCGCCCGCGGCCCCGCGCTCGACGCCACTCGTGGCCGTCGCCGCGGCGCTCGAGCCGTCGTCGCCGGCACCGGTATTCGCAGCCGAGGTCGAGCGCGCGGTGTCCGCCGACGCGTCCTCGGCCGCGACATCGTCGGTCGGCGACGTTGCGGCCGACCGGCTGACGCCCTCGCGCACCGAGGTGCGCAGCTCCCGCAGGCTCTGCCGCAGCCCCGTCCGGGTCTCCGTGGACACACCTGCGGGCGGCTCGCTGACCGCTTCGGTGGGGCTGGCCGCCGGGATGTTCTCCACCGTCGCGCGCTGCTGCGCGGCGTCGTCCTCGGTGGGCTCCTCGACGGTACCGGGATCGACCAGCTCGGCATTGTCATCGGCGTAGCGCTGCACCGGTTCGGCGCCCCACGGCGTGAGCAGGCCCGGCGCCGGGATCGGATCGCCACCCACCTCGCCCGTCAGCAGCGGACGCAGGTCACCGTAGCCGCCGTTGAAGAAGCCGTCGATGACGTAACCGGGCGCGGCGATGATCGCCTCGATGAACGGGGCGATCTCCAAGGTGGTCGTGGAGTAGTAGATCTGCTCGTGGGCGGCGCCCGCGGCGCCGATGGCGCTCAGAATCGGCCCGACCAGCCGGATCACGGCGTACTCGATCAGCTCCGGCACCTGCAGGATGACGTCGGCCGCCGCCGGGAACGCCTCGGCCACCGCTTCGGCGACCGCATCGTTGACCGGCCCGATCACCAGCGGTGCGAGGGGCGCCAGGAAGATGTCGGTGAACAGCGCATAGTTCCACGGCAACAGTTCCGGATCCGGCCACTGCTCGTGCACCTGCCAGTACAGCGCAGGCGACGTGTTCACCAATGCGTCGCCACTCTCCTGGATCGCGGTGACGACGCTGGTGAGGACCTCGCTGAAACCGGTGAGCGCGACGTTGTGCGTCTGGTCCATGATGACGCGCGGAGCCGCGACGACCTTCTCCGCCGGCAGGGCGGAAACCGAGGCGAAGGTGATGGCACTCGCGCCGGCCATCGCCACCCCGGCGATCAGGGGTCGGTGAAATGCTCTGTACGCCATGAGATTTTGCGGCTCCTGCACTGGTATGGATCGTGGCCAGAGCGGACAGTAGCCGAAAGAACCGGCCGATAGTGGGCTCCGTAGGGCGCTGCGATGAGTTCCTGGCGCGGTCCGGGTCAATACTCGAGACACCGAACTGGAGGAGACGACATGGCTCTATTGCCCGAGACCTCACCGAAGACGAGCGGTAAGCCGCCGGTGGTGGACCAGCCGACATGGCGGGCCGCGCTGGACGACCTGCGCCGGCGGGAGAAGGCCGCCACCCGCGAACTCGACGCCATCGCCGCGCAGCGCCGCCGACTGCCGATGGTGCAACTTCCCGACTACACCCTGGTCGGGGCCGATGGGCCCGTGAGGCTGGCCGACGTCTTCGCCGGCCGCTCGCAGCTCATCACCTATCACCACATGTGGTCACCCGGGGCGCAGTGGCAGTGCGGCGGGTGCACCGGTTTCACCAGCCAGTACACCCGGCTGGAGTTCCTTCACAACTACGACGCCCGCTTCGTCATCGTCACCACCGGTGCGATCGACGAGGCCCTGGCCTACCGGGAGAAGGTGGGCAACAAGATGGAGTGGTACTCCTCGGCAGAGAGCCCGTTCGCCGCGGACGTCGACGCTCCGCCCGGCGGTGGCTTCGCCGTCAACGTCTTCTTCCGCGACGGCGACACGGTGTACCGCACCTGGCACACCAACGGCCGCGGCACCGAACAGCTGAGCCACACCTTCCCGCTGATCGATCTGCTTCCGTGGGGCCGCCAGGAGGAGCGTTTCGACTCACCCCCCGGCTGGCCCTCGGGACCGACGTATGCCGGGTGGCTCGACTCGCCGGACGTCGCCGCGCTCTACGGCTCCGCCGGATCGGGCATCGAGGGGGACCGGTGAACGCCGCATCCCAGCGCTACGTCGTAACCCGACGGATCAGCGCGCCCGCGACCGACATCTTCGCGATTCTCGCGGACCCCGCCCGCCACCAGGACACCGAGCCGGGCGACTGGGTGCGCGACGCACTCGACGCCGAACCGCTCTGGCGCGAAGGCCAGATCTTCGGAATGAACATGTATCTCGAGCAGGTCGGCGGCCACTACGTGATGCACAACCTCGTGACGGCGTTCGAATCCGACCGCGTCATCGAGTGGATGCCGGGCCAACTCGACGACTCCGGCACCCACGATGCCGCCGGGTGGAGGTGGCGTTACGACCTCAGCCCGGGAGCCGACGGCACCGAGGTGACGCTGACCTACGACTGGAGCGCCACTCCCGAGGCCCTCCGCGCCGAGATCGGTGGTCTTCCGCCGTTCGGTGAGGAGTACATCGCCGAATCCCTCGCAACCCTGGACCGTTCGGTGACCGCGGGCCCGACAGGTACTTCTCGGGGTTCTGACAGCTAACTCACAGTCGGATCGAATTCCGGCGTGAGAGGGACATCAGGCAAACCGATGAAGGTCAGTTCATATTCCAGGGCGCGCCGTAGGTCGTGACGCTGTCACCGGTGGACTCGACGAGGCGTGCGTACGGGCGCAGCAGCACGCCGCCGGCGGCGCCGGTGACCGTGCCGTGGGCGTTGGAGACCGCGACCTCACCCTTCGATCCGGTGACGTCGACCGAGAACGTGGCCACCTCCTGGATGCCGGGTCCGTTGCCGAGGTCGGAGCTGATCGAGACACCCGGCAGCAACGGCGGTGTCACGATGCCCTCCTGGAACGGGATGATGTCATTGACGTCGTCGCCGATGGCGACACCGTCCGCGCCGTCGAACGCGATGTTCGGGGTGGTGTAGCTGAAGTTGATCCCCACCCCGAGTGACCAGGGAAAACCGATCTGATACCCGAGCTCGAGTGAGCCCTTGAACTCGTCGGAGCCGTCGCCGCCCACGGTGTACCGCGCCTTGCCGGAGTGGAACCACTCCCGGGTCAACCGGTTGCGGTCCAGCGGATAGACACCCTGGAGGAAGGTGTCCCACTGCTGGACGGTCAACGTGCGGCCGTGGCCGTCGACGAGGCTGAGTTCGTTGTCGAGGCCCGCATGGGCGATGCCGGGCCGGGCCAGCAGCGTGACCGCCATCAGGATCGAGAACGCGAGAGCCCTGCTGAACACCTTCATGATTTCCCCAGTGGTGGTGGAGTGCTGACCGGCAGCGTTGACGGGAGAAACCTAACAGGGGCTCAGCAACTCGACAACCGATGCATTACACACCTCTCTGAATGTCTGTGAGCAAACTGTCAGTTCGGAAATGAGAACCTGTGGGTAGGGTGCGGACATGACCCCCGGCGCAGTGACGGCCGATGTGGCCCTGGCCGCGATGGCTGACGACGTCCACGGTCACCTACGGCATGCGGCACGGCTGATCGTGGGGATCACCGGCCCGCCCGGGGTCGGCAAGTCCACGGCCGCCCGCCGTCTCGTCGATCGGCTGGGCGCCGTGGCGAGCTACCTCCCGATGGACGGATTCCACTTGGCGACACCACAGTTGGAGCGCCTCGGCCGGCGCGACCGCCGTGGGGCACCCGACACCTTCGACGTCGACGGGTATGTCGCCACGTTGGCGCGCATCGCCGCGGGATACGGGGCTCGCGACGTCTACGTGCCCGACTTCGAGCGGGCGCTCGGCGAACCGGTCGCCGCCGCACTCGTGGTGCCCGCGGTGGCGCGGGTGGTGGTCACCGAGGGCAACTACCTCGCGCTGTGGGAGGAGGCCCGGGAACGACTCGACCGGATCTACTATCTCGACGGTGATCGGGCGGTTCGTCGGTCGAGGCTGATCGCGCGGCACGTCGAAGGTGGGCGCAGCGAGGTCGACGCGCAACGCTGGGCTGACGAGGTGGATGGCGCGAACGCCGAACGGATCGCCGCGACCCGCGACCGCTGTGACCGCGTGTTCGACGTCGTCGATCCGGCTACGACGCCGGCGCCACCGAGCACGGGACGCCGTTGACGACCTGGGTGTTACTCGGGACGTCGACGAGGTCGGGCGGATTGAGCAGGTTGACGTTGACGCCGGGGTGGCCGTTGGCGACATCGAGCCGCGTGCCGTCTCGGCCATGGCCCCAGCCGTGGGGGAGTGACACCACGCCGGGCATGACCTCGTCGCTGACCTCGGCCGTCACCGTGACCGTCCCCTCGGTGGTCGAGACCTCGACCGGTTCGCCGTCAGACACCCCGAGGCGGGCGGCGTCATCGGGGTGGATCAGCACCGTGCAGCGGTCGCGGCCCCGCATGAGCGCGGGCACGTTGTGCAGCCAGGAATTGTTCGACCGCAGATGACGTCGGCTGGTCAGCACGAGATCGGTTGCGGGCCGGTCGATCCTGGCCAGCAGCCGCGGAATGTCGGCGGTCAGGTGGTCGTGAAGCAGCTCCACCCTGCCCGATGGTGTGCAGACCACCGTGTCGATGCGGCCCCCGGCGAGTTCACCCAGGCGGAGACCGTCGGGATGGCGGCGCACCTCGGCCAGGGTGAGCCCGCCCGGGCGGCGCCCCAGATCGTCACCCCAGGGCCCCACTCTGATCCCGAGATCGATCAGCCGCTCCGGGCCCCGCCCCGTCAACGCCGACATCGCCTGCGTGGCATCGTGTCCGGCAAGCGGGTTGTCGCCGGCTGCGCTCATGGTGGCGATGAGGCCGGCGACGTAGAGGTCGTCGAGCGCGGGCACATCGACGTCGGGTACCGGGGTGCCGAACATCGCGCCGCCCAGACGCAGCAGCAGTTCCCATTCGGCCGGGCGGTCACCGCGGTCGAACACCGCATCCGACCACTTGACGCAGGAGGACACCGCGTACATCCAGTAGAGATCGTCGGCGTGCGGCCGTTCCAGCGGCGAGAGGCCGGGCAGGATCACGTCGGCGTGGCGCGTCGTCTCGTTCAACCAGTTGTCGACGGCGATCATCGCGTCGAGTCCGGCCAGTGCGGAGTCGAGGCGGCCCGCGGCAGGCGCAGAGATGACCGGGTTTCCCGCGACGGTGATCAAAGCTCGGATGCGGCCGTCACCCGGTGTGTCGATCTCCTCGGCCAGGCAGCTGACGGGGAACTGGCCCAGCACTTCCGGTGCGCCGCGCACCCGGCTGCGGAACCGGCCGTACTGCCAGCCCGGGCCCTGCTGGTCGGGTGGTTTGCCGAACATCGGCGACCACACCGCCGGCACCGGGAACACGGCGCCACCGGGCCGATCGAGCGATCCGAGCGCGGTGTTGACGACGAACACCAGCCACGTGGCCAACGTGCCGAACTCCTGCGTGCACGCCCCGATCCGGCTGTACAGCACAGGATTGCGTGCCTGCATCAGTTCTTCGGTGAGCCGCCGGATGGTTTGCGCGGATATGCCGGTCGCGCCCGCGACACGCTCGGGCGAGAACGGCTCGGCCAGTGCGATCACCTCGTCGAGACCCAGCACACGGTTCTCCAGGTGGGCGGGTCGTCGAATCGCGTTCTGCTCGGCGAGCGTGTGCAGTATCGCGAACAGCAGCAGCGCATCGGTGCCGGGGTTGATCGGAACCCACTCGCTCGCCGCATCGGCGGTGCCCGTCCTGCGCGGGTCCACCACGACCAGCCGGCCACGCCGCCCGGATATCGGACAGCCGGCCCATGATGTCGGGTGCCGAAAGCATGGACCCTTGTGACGCAGCGGGGTTCGCGCCGAGGATCACCAGGTGATCGGTCCGGTCCAGGTCGGGAATCGGTGCATTCCACATCCCGCCGAACAGCAAGGTCCCCACCACGTTGAGCGGCCACTGGTCGACGGTGCCCGGTGAGTAGTAGGCGCCCATGCCGGCCGCCTGTGCGAAGCCGATGAGCGCGCCGATGTGGGAGCTGAGACCGAGGTTGTGAGCGACCGGATTGCCGACGTAGACCGTCAGTGCCCGGGCGCCGTCGACGTCCAGAACGGGTCGCAGCACTCGCTCGGCCTCGGCCAGCGCGTCATCCCACGACACGGTGACGTGCCGGCCGGATCGCGTCTTGATCATCGGTGCGCGCAGGCGATCCGGGTCGTCGTGCAGCGCGGCCAGTACGGCGCCCTTCGGGCAGATGTGCCCCTTGGACCAGACGTCGTCACGGTTGCCGCGGACCGATCCGACCCGATCATGCTCGACCTGCACAGTCAGCCCGCACATCGCCTCGCACAGCGGGCAGGTGATCTTGTGTTCGGTCACCGCGTCAGCACTCGGTGCCGGGCAGGATCAGCGCGAGCATGGTGTCGAGCCGGTTCGCGACCTCGTGGTAGCCGACCGACCGGGACTGCACCTGCAGTAGTGCGCCCCAGAACACGGTTTCCAGCGTCGCCAGCACCTCGGGCCACGCTCCGGGGCCGAGCGCGGCGGCCACCCGGCGGTGCACTTCGGCGCCGATGCGCTCCCGCACGGCGGCGACGGCGTCATCGTCGGTGCGCAACAGTGCCTTACTGCACGCTGCGGCCAGCCGGGGTTCGTCGGCCATCACCAGCGTGACGGCCCGTAGCTGGGCGCTCACCCGTGCGGCGAGACCCGCGGCGGGATCCACGTCGAGGGGCAGAGCCGAGACGCGATGCAGGTACAACTCGGCGAACATCGCGTCGACGGAGGAGAACTCTGCCGTGACCGCCGAGGGTGCGAGTCTGGCCCGGGCGGCCAGTGTCGGCATCGACACGTCGCTGCCTGCCGGTTCGTCGAGCATCTCCACCGCCGCGCTGAACACCCGCCTGCAGGTACGGGTGCGCCGACTACGCGAGTCACGCAGCAAAGTGACGTGAGCCACGTCTGAACTGGACATGTGTCCAGGCTATCGGCGCAGCTCGAATGGGGCAATGGTCAGTGATCCGCCCTAGCTTGGACATGTGTCCAGTAGGCGTGACGTCAGGGTTTGGTGAGCTCTGCGTACCTGCTGACGTGGTGATCGGTGGAGCCGAACTCGTACTGCAGGGCGGTGAGGCGTTTGAAGTAGTGGCCGATCGCCAGCTCCTCGGTCATTCCCATCCCGCCGTGCAGCTGCACCGCGTTCTGCCCGATGAAGCGTGCCGCCCGGCCGATCGTCGCCTTCGCCGCCGACACCGCACGGCTGCGGGTGGCGGGGTCTGCGTGGGCGTGCAGTACCGCGAGATAGGTGGCGGCGACAGCTTGTTCCAGCTCCATGTGCATGTCCACGAGGCGGTGCTGCAGTGCCTGAAAGCTCCCGATCGGGACGCCGAACTGGTGGCGCTGTTTGCAGTACTCGACGGTGTCGGCGAGGACTTTCCGCATCGCACCGACCGCCTCCGCGCACACCGCGGTGGCACCCTCGTCGCGGGCCTGCTGGATCGACGTCCAGGCCTGACCCGGCTCGCCGAGCAAGGCGTCGCCGGCCAGCCGTAACCCGTCGAAGGTGATGTCAGCGGCGCGGCGGTCGTCGATCGTGCGATAAGCGTGGCTGTGCATGCCCTCGGGAGTCGTCGACACGTCGAGGAGGAACAGCGAGATCCCCTCGGAGACATCCCGATCGCCGGAGGTGCGTGCGGTCACCAGCAGGTGTGTGGCCAGCGGTGCGGCGGCGACGACGACCTTCTCGCCGCGCAGCACCCACTCGTGGCCATCCTGCTCAGCGGTGGTGGACACGTCGCGCCAGTGGTCGCCGGAACTCGCTTCAGCGGCCGCCAGTGCCACGATCGCCGAACCGTCGATGATGGCGTCGAGGACCGCCTTGGCCCGTGCGCCCCCGGCGCGGTGCAAGAGCCCCCCGGCCACCACCACCGTGTCGATGAAGGGCTCGATGGCCAGCGCATGCCCCAGCGCTTCGGCGATGACCATCGTCTCCACCGGTCCGCCGCCGATGCCGCCGGCGTCTTCGGGCAGCGACGCACCGAGGATGCCGAGTTCCTCGGCGAAGCCGCGCCAGATGTCGGGTTGCCAGCCGGCACCGGATTTCGCTGCGGCACGACTCTTTTCGAGGTCGTAGCGCGTCGAGAGGAATTTCGTCAGACCGCCCCGCAGCAGGTCCTGTTCCTCGGTGAGTGAGAAGTCCATTTACAGCCCCAATGCCGCTTTGGCCAGAATGTTGCGTTGAATCTCGTTGCTGCCGGCGTAGATCGAACCGGCGCGATCGTTGAAGTAGCGCAGCGGAGCCACGGCCTGCCACGGTTCACCGCTGACGTAGCCGTCGGCCGGCGGCTCGTATTCGGCGATCGGACCGCCCGGGCAGGTGGCGTGCGGTTGATAGACCCGCCCGCGCGGACCCGCCGCGGCCATCGCCAACTCGGTCAATTGCTGGCTCAACTCGGTCCCGACCACCTTGAGCATCGAGGACGCCGACCCGGGATTCTTGCCCGCCGCGACCGCGGCCAGTACGCGGTATTCCAGGATCTCCAGTACGTCGGTACGGATCCGCGCGTCCGCGAGCCGGTGAGCGAAAGCCGCGTCGTCGATGAGTCGGCCACCGGTGGGCCCGGGTTGGGTCGCGGCCACCGACGCGATCTCCTCGGCCAGCACCTGCAGCGCCGGCGCGGACGCACCGCCACCGCGCTCGAATTCGAGCAGATACTTGGCCACCGTCCAGCCGTCGTCGATCTCTCCGATGACATTGCCCTTGGGCACCCGGACCTCGTCGAAGAAGACCTGGTTCTGCACCTCCTCGCCCGAGGTCATCACCAGCGGCCGGATCTCGATGCCGGGGCTGGTCATGTCGATCAGAACGAACGTGATGCCCTGCTGTTTCTTCTGCAGACGTGATGTCCGCACCAGAGCGAACATCCAATTCGCCTCGGCCGCATGGGTGGTCCAGATCTTGCTCCCGGTGCACACCAGGTGCTCGCCGTCGTCGACGGCGGCCATCGACAGTGCCGCCAGATCCGATCCGGCCTCGGGTTCGGAGTAGCCCTGGCAGAAGAAGACCTCGCCGGTCAGAATTCGGGGCAGGAAGTAGTCCTTCTGCGCGGCCGTGCCGAACTTGATGATCGCGTGCGCAACCATGCGAATCCCCATGGGTGACAGGGACGGAGCGCCCGCCAGCGTCGACTCGCGGCCGAAGATGTAGTGCTGAGTCAGGCTCCAGTCGCATCCGCCGTGTTCGACGGGCCAGGCAGGGGCCGCCCAACCGCGCTCGTGCAGAATCCGCTGCCATTGCATGCTGGCCTCGTGATCGGCGTAGACGCTTGTCATCAAGCGGCCTGCCCGCTGCAGTTCGGGCGTCAGTTTCTCGGCGAGGAACTCCCGCACCTCATCGCGGAACGCCGCGTCACGATCGGACCAGCCCAGTTCCATAGCGTTCATCCCCGGTCGTCGTTGTGGTCCCCACAGGGTAAACCTAGTTAGTCAGGTCGATGCCATGAGTCCATGAAATGACTATTAACTTAGCCCGGAAGGTCAGACGTCAGTGCCGGGGTGGGCGATGTGCTTGCCTGGCGAGGAATTCGGCGAAGTACCGCTGTGATTCCTCGGCGACGATTCCCGGCAGGACCAGTGTGAACATTGCGGTGATGCGGTCGTGCAAATCCTCCCCGTCGGAGGTGGCATCAGACCGGACCGCACTTCCCACGATGGCGCTCACCAACATGTGAGCGACGGCTTGGACATCAACATCGGGACGGAGATCGCCCTCGGCGCGGGCACGGGCCACGTCGGTGGTCATCGAGTCCAGCCACGCGGTGGAGATCGCGGCCGCCGGTTCGCTGTGGCCCGCGAACATCCGTAGTAGAGCGGCCCCCACCCGCGCCAGGTCGTCGGTACGCACCTGGTCGACCACCAGGAACGTCCCGTGGATGATTCCTTCGAGCGCGGGTGGGCTGGCTGCGCTGATGGTGTCGAAGGTGCGTGAGTATGTAAAGTCCGATCGATGATGACCCCCGGTCTCTCGCAAGGTGCCTGCCGTTGACGTGGGATGACGAAGTGGACGTCATCTGCCTCGGAGGAGTCGTGGGAACCCTGGCGAGTGCCGTCGTCGCCGCCGACGCCGACGTGGAGGTCTTCGTCGCAACGTCGGCGACTCCGGGCGGTGGGTGGCTCGGCAGTGACGTCACCGATGCGGAGACGCTCGACTACTTCGCCGCGCTGACGGCGGACCTGGGTCCGCTGGATCCGCCGTCGGACACCGCGGTACCGATGCGGGTGGTACAGGAGGCACCGGCCGACGAGCGGCGGGGCCGCAAGGTGGCGACCTTCTTCGGCGGACGGCTCAACGCGTGGGCCGCGCAGTGTCTCGCGTCGCCATACGGGTTGCTGCACACCCGGGTCACGGACTGGGGGACGACGGGAATGCGCACCCTCGAGGACAAACCGGTGCAGGTCAAGATCGTGGGGACGATGTCTATCGCTCCCGACGCCGACGCCCCTTCCCTGGTCGGATGGCTCTTCGACGAGGCGGACGCGCGTGGGATCGACATCCGTACCGACACCACCCTGCAGGGTCTCGTATTCGAGGACGGCGTCGTCATCGGTGCGGTGCTCAACGCTCCCGAAGGCCCGTACGCACTCGGCGCCCGGCATGGGGTGACCCTCGCAGCGGCACTGCCGGCCGGTGAGTCCACCGTCGTCGTCGCGAATGCCGCGGACGTTCAGATCGGTCTGGTGAGCCAGAAGGGCAGCCGGTTCGCCCGGGTCGAGATACTCGTGCCCGCGACCCCTGCTCCGGTCAGCGGCAGTAGCCAGTGTTCGGAGAACAACCGGCGGGTGACCGCGACGCTGGGGGACAGTCGGCGTAACCGCTCACAGAGTCGGCGCGGTCGAAAAGTCGACCGGTATCCGCCCTTCGGCCAGTAATTTCTCCATCTCGCTGCCGTCGATCGGTCGCGAGAACAGGAATCCCTGGGCGCGGTGGCAGCCGTGCTCCAACAGCGTCAGCGCGGCCGCCTCGGTCTCCACACCCTCGGCCACCAGGTCCAGGTCGAAGGCGTCCGCCAGCGCGATGATCGCGCGCACGATGGCAAGATCGCGCGCGTTCGCGCCCAGTTCCGAGACGAAACTCTTGTCGATCTTGAGCGTGTCGACCGGGAGGGTCTTGAGCAACGACAGGACGCTGTAGCCGGTTCCGAAGTCGTCGATGGCCACGCTGACGCCTGCCTCCTTGATGCCGGCGAGCGTGACCTGGGTGGTCTCGATGTCTTGGACGACGACGCTCTCGGTGATCTCCAAACACACCGAGTCGCGTTCCAGACCGAATTCGGTCAACACCGCGGTCACCGACTGGGCGAACCCGTCAGTGACCAGCTGCACAGGCGAGACGTTGACCCGCAGCGTGATGTCGTGTGCCAATCCCTTTGCGCGCCACTGCGCGAACTCCGCACAGGCGTTGCGCAACACCCACCGGCCCAGGTCGCCCGCGAGGTTGATCGATTCCGCGACGCCGATGAACGAGTCCGGGTACAGCAGTCCGCGGGTGGGGTGCTGTAAGCGCACGAGTGCCTCGGCGGCGAGCATCTCGCCGGTACGCATGTCGAACTCGGGAAGGTAGTGCAGCACCAGCGCCCCGCGGTCGATCACATCCTGCAGGTGCAGTTCGATGTCATTGCGCAGCTCGCCGGCGAGCGACATCGAGTCGGAGAACACCGCCAGCTGATTGCCGCCGGCGGCCTTGGCGGCGAGCACCGCCTGGTCGGCACGGCTCAGCAGGTCCGAGGTGGTGTCCGAACCCGGCTCGGCCACGGCCACCCCGATGCTCACCGTCCGGGTCAGCAGTTCGCCGTCGATCGATATCGGTTCGCCCAGAACCCGGCGCAATCGGTATGCCACCGCCTCGGCGGCGTCGGCGGCCATGGGGGCCCCGGGCACCACGACGAACTCGTCGCCGCCGAGCCGGGCGATGAAGTGGTCGCCGCCGGCATTGTGCAGGCGTTCGGCGAGGATCTGGATGAACCAGTCGCCGGCGGTATGGCCCAGGTAATCGTTGATGGCCTTGAGCCGGTCGAGGTCGAAGAACAGCAGCGCGACCGGACCTGGCCGGCCCGCGGTGAGCCGCTCCTCGAGATGGGTCAGCAGCGCGCGCCGGTTGCGCAGCCCCGTGAGGTCGTCGCGCTCAGCCAGGTGACGCAGCCGATGCTCGGCGATGACGCGCGCCTGCACCTGGGCGAACAACGAGGCGATCGCCCGCAACGCGTTCAGTTCGTCCGGAGTCCAGTCCCGGTCGCCGGTGAATCCGAGAACGCCGGTGGTGACGTCGCCACTGCGCAGCGGCGCCACCACCCAGGCGGTGGGCCGGCCTTCGGACGGCGACGCGGTGACCACGGTCGGCCCGTCGAACGCCGCGAAGTCGGCGAGTACCCGGTCGGCCCCAGGCAGTTCGCCGCCGCTGCCGGGCTGTCCGGCCGGCCATTCCGCCACCAACTCGGCGGCACGGCCGGTTCCGTCGGCATGGCCGAGGATGCCGCCGTCGACGGCGAAGCGGCTCACCAGATCGCCGAGAACACGCCGGCTGACGGCTGACGATGTCGCCGCGTCCGCGCCCATCAGCCGGGTGGCGACCGAGGTGACGACGAGCTCGATATCCGGTGGCACGTGCCCTCTCTCTGCCGTCCTCACGGCGTCACGGCGCTGCGGGCCCGGCGTCGACTCCGTGTCGTCGGCCGCGCGGCGTAGGACAGCCTGAGCACCAACGCCTCCGACTCGTTCGATCCGGTCCCGGTCAGCGTACGGAAGTCGCGGCGCAACTCCGAGAGTCGGTGGGCGAACGGCGGTGCGAGCTCGGCGTTCTCCTGCTCGTCCAGCGCGTAGAGGAACACCGGAGACACGGGCTGTACGCCGATTCCAAGCTCTTCGGCAGTCACCCAGACTGCTTCGACTGCGGAGCCGCCCTGCACGAAATCGGTCAGTTCCCGTCCGTCGATCAGGACGACGGCCAACGCAGCGCTGGACGTGATGCGTTCGTGGGTGTCCTCACCGAGGGCCTGGCCACCTCCCCAGCGGGCGAGTTCGGCCATCACCTCCGGACGACGCAGGATGTCCAGCTTCACCAGATCAGACGCCGGGAGTTCGAGGCTGCGCACGTCGATGCCGGTGTCCGGACGAGCGTCGCCGGGCCAGCGCAACTCCGAGAACATCTCGGCGTGGAGGCGCGGGGTCAGATACCGGATGCGGTCGGCCGCCGCCAGGATGCGCGCCGCCCGGGACATCTCCTCCGGATCGGTCAGCACGGCCAGCCGTGCGCCTTCGCTTCGCGCCGCCTCCGCCAAGGCGCGCACTGCGCCCGCGGCGAGCGGCTTGTTCGTTCCGTGATGGCGATTCGTCTCGCGGCGCAGCATCGCGTTGTAGCGGGCGGCGAGAGCGGCATCCTCACCGACGCCCAGGCGCACGACCGCGCGCAACGGCGCACCGTTGTCGCCGCGCTCGTAGACCACCGACCCGGTCCGTCGATGGGCCGCCGCGGCAACGCGCGCGTTGTAGACGGCCGCACCCAGGGCCACCGCGCTGGCCCGGTAGCCGACGTCCATCGCCGTGGTGTGCTCCGGTGCCACCCGCAGGTGCACCGAGTCGGCGCCCACCTCGATATGCCAGGGCTGGACATTCCCGCCCGAAGGTGCGCGCATCGCCGCGTCGGCTACCGCGTCCGCAACTCCGCTCGGGGTAACCGCCTCGGCGGGCCCGTCCGCGGTGGGAGAGGGTTCGGCGCTGCGCAGGGGATCGTCGATACCGGCGAGGATCGCCGGCGCGTCGATCCGCACGCGACCCGACGGAAGTTCCTCGCCGAGTCCGATGCGTCGGACGGCCTCGGCGACCGCGGTCGCACCCAGCCCGACCTCACCGGCCAGCTGCGGCCACGTCGAAAGCGTCGTCCCGACCTCGACGAGGGAGGCCGCCATTCGCGGTGACAGGGCGCCGGCATCGAGGATGCGCAGCACATAGGGGACCTTGTCCTTACTGGACAGTCCCGCGAGTGCAGCGGCGTCGACGCCGCCGAGCAGGCCGTGCAGTATCGGGCGCGCCGGGTCGAGGTCGAACCGCTCGACATCGAGCAGACCGCGGTCACTGGTCGTCATCAGTACCGGCAGTCCGCGCGCCCGTGCGTGTTCGCGGACCAGTGCCTTCATATCCAGCGAATCGCATTCCTCCACGACGATGTCGAGCCCCTCGAGGAACCGGTCGATCGTGGTGGCGTCGATGCCGTCGGTCATGACCTGCACGGGAAGGTAGGGGTCGAGTTCGGCGATCCGGCGTGCTGCCACCAGGGCCTTGTTGACGCCGATGTCGAGCACGCTCGCCGGTACCCGATTGAGGTTGGACAACTCCATCTCGTCGAAGTCGGCGAGCCGCAGTTCTCCGCACAACCCCTGTGCGGCAAGGGTGTGCGCAATCGCGTGGCCCACGCTGAGCCCCACGACACCGATGCGCAGCCGGCCGAGCACATCCTGTTCCTCGAGGGTGATCAGATTGCGGTTGCGGTCCAGCCGAATACGCCGGTAGCCCCGCGGACCGAGAACGCTGACCAGCGTGTGACGCCACGGGAAGTACGCCCACCGGGTCGGTTCGGTGAGCAGCTCGTCATCGGCCGCCGAACCCGACGAGGCGAGTGCTGCGCGCTGCCGAGCGGCGGTGTCGAGCACCGCGACGTCCGCGTCCGCTCGCAGTTCGCTCAGTGCCGCGTGATCGCGCGGGTCGTCATCGCTGAGTAGGACGGCACCTGCTGAGGTCAGATGTGGTGGGGGCGAACCCATCACAAGCTCGCGACGGCCGCGCCGAGCTGATCGGCTTCGACCGGGCGGGCGTTGATCTGGTCCGCCTCGTCGAGGTACGCGGCGAGCTGGCCGGGGCTGGCGTGGCCGGCGAAGGTGCGCCGGTCCCACCACATCATCTTGGTCTGGTAGCGCGCGTCCGGGTACGGCGTCGCGGGAATCTTGGCGGCGAGCACCCCGCCCGACGAGAGCCAGCGCTTGAGGACGTACGCCGCCGCGGTCGCGACGGCGAATTGGGAATCGAGCAGACCCATCGAATGCAGCGGGAATCGCGCCAACACATCGGTCAGGGCGCGGCTTTGTTCCGGATCATCGCTCACCCACGCGGATTTGATTTCCACGACGCCAAAAGGTAGCCGGTCGCCGACCATTTTCCGAACCGCGGCCAATCCCGGCTGACCGCTCCATTCCGTGACCGCGTGGCACTCGTCGACCGCGACGTACGGTCCCTTCGCCCGCACGCCGCCGACAACGGTGCCGGCGTCGCTGATGCCCGCGCAGAACAGTGCCGTGTCGTCACCGCGACGCAGTGCCGCCATGTCCAGGGCCTGTTCGACGCCGTGCTTGAGATAGCTGTGCTCGGCGCCGCGAACGTATTCCGTCCACAGTTCAGGCGCTGTTGCCGGAGTTGCGACGACAATGGTGCAGGCGCTGGCCGTGTCCCGCCAGGTGTGATGGATATCGGAGTCGAAGTGGTCCGCGGTCGAGAGGTCCAGCGGGGCGATCGTCATCTGTTGTGTCCTTCGGGCGGGTGTCCGTCCGGGCGGCTGTCGCCGACCGTCATGTGTGGAATCGAAGGTTTCCGATTCCGTCGATTGAGTATCCCGCGGACGGCGCATTTCATTACGTCTAGCGGGAAATCGGAGACAAATCCTGCCGGCGGGTGTTTTCGGGGATCTCCGCTCACGGGCCGGCCAACCCGCGGCGGCAATCGCGCGCGCGGCGGTTTTGCGCTGGTCTTCGACTACTGGTTATTAAGCCGGGCGAACTTCACCATTGTCGGACCCGGCTTATGGGCCGGAAGCCGGCGTCGGAGACTTTCTCCGCCGCGTCGCTGTGCAACGATGCCTGAGGGCGGTTCTCGCACGGCCCACGCGCAACCAGCACACGGTAGGCGCAGGGGCGCCCGCACCAGCCCTGCGTGGCGGTGCGGCGGGCCGTGCGGTGACCCAGGCGTAAATCTTTCCCTGACCACCGGCAACGCCGCGGGTGCGATGGTGGCGGTACCGCCGCGGCATCGGCTGCCTGCCGGAGCCCGACGCCTGCGTGCGGTGTGGCGACGATGCGCAGATTTGCCGGGTGTGACAGGCGCACAAGTGACCCGCCGGTAACAGATGATGTGCCACAAAGGGCCTTTGTCAGGGCCCGACATTTATACCGCCCGCCCGCAATGTGGTGATGTCGGACCGCCCCCCGGCCCGTACCTGCAGGTCGGAGAATTAGTCACCACATCTTCGAGGTGAAGGTGAATTCAGCACGATCTGATCCGTCAATCCAATTACCGAACATGCGATGATGGTTGCCCCGCTGATGCGTTATTGCGCAGCAATGAATTCATCGGGGCAAAAGCGGCATGGTCTTCGACGATCGTTGCATCTGCTGAGCACGCTGACACACATGCAGATCCCCACCACGGCTTGCAGCGAACGGCCGAACGCGACGGACTCGACATTGGACGCACAGATTGGGCTGCGGACAGGCCGGACGGCCGGCAGTCGCACAGTCGCAGCAAAGCGGGCGCGCGCTGTCCGGGCACGGATTGTCCAAGCCCGGCGTCCGCAACCCGACCGCCGGAGGCAGCGGCCCAGACCGTATCGTTCGCACCGTTGCGGCGCGTGGGGCGCCGGCGAAGGAGAGGCGCCAGTGAAGACCTTCAGCGGACTCGAGGAGTTCGTGGCAGCCGAGGGCAGCACGCTCGGTCCTACCGAGTGGCTCGAGATCACCCAGGACCGGGTGAACCTGTTCGCGGACGCCACCGATGACCACCAGTGGATCCACGTCGATCCGGAGAAGGCGGCCAACGGGCCGTTCGGCGGGACCATCGCTCACGGCCTGCTCACGCTCTCGCTACTGCCCCACTTCAGTCATCAGCTCTACGTGGTGAACGGCATCGCGATGGCGATCAACTACGGATACAACAAGGTTCGCTTCATCACGCCGGTGAAGGTCGGGGCTCGCATCCGCGCCCGCGGCGAGATCTCCAAGGTCGATCAGCTCGACAAGGCCGTACAGGCCACGACGACGATCACCGTCGAGATCGAGGGCTCCGAGAAGCCGGCCGCGGTCGCGGAGTCGATCGTCCGCTTCCTCGCCTGAGAGGTCAGAACTGGGTCGAGCCGAGGTCGACCGCGATGGCCGCCGCGGTGACGAACCGTGATTCGTCGCCGGCCAGCCACGCGACCGCGTCGGCGATGTCCTCGGGCTGGGCGATATCCGGGATGAACGGCGTCACCATGTTCATCAGGCCGGGGTTGGTCGCGTCGGCGCGGACCAGACCGTCCACCATGTCGCCGCTGCCCATGGGGGTGTTGACCGCCCCCGGGTGCAGGCTGTTGACCCGGATCCGGTACTTGCCGAGTTCGGCGGCGAAGGCCCGGGCCATGCCGGTGACCGCATGCTTGCTCGCGGTGTAGTGGACCATGAACGGCTGCATCTTCAGCCCCGCCGCGGAGCTGATCAGGATGATCGACCCACCCCTGCCGCCGTCGACGATGTGCTGCGCGCCGGCCATCACGGTGTTCCAGGTGCCGGTGATGTTGACGTCGGTGACGTCGCGGAAATCCTGAGGCGTGATGGTGTTCCACGGCTGCGGTGCGGTGATGCCCGCGTTCGCGACGATGACGTCGAGTCGGCCCAGTTCGGCGACGCCTGCGTCGACGGTCTCGCGCAACCGGTCGTGGTCGCGGATGTCGACGACCGTGGACAGGATGCGCCGTCCGGTCGCCTCCACCAGCGAGACCGTCTCGGCCAGATCCTCACCGGTGGCGTCGTCGTAGGGCACGCACGAGGGCAGCTTTCCGGCGATATCGACGGCGATGATGTCGGCGCCTTCGGTGGCCAGGCGGACGGCATGGGCACGACCCTGTCCGCGCGCGGCGCCGGTGATGAACGCGACCCTGCCCGCCATTCGGTCGGTCACGAGTTCGCCGCTCGCTGTGCGGCTTTCACCAGTCCGCCGCCGATGATCAGGCGCTGGATCTCGCTGGTGCCCTCGTAGAGTCGCAGTAGTCGTACATCCCGGTAGATCCGCTCGACGGGAACTTCGCGCATGTATCCGCTTCCTCCGTGTATCTGGACCGCCAGGTCGGCGACCTGACCGGCCATCTCTGTGCAGAACACTTTCGCGGCCGACGGCGCGATGCGGCGGTCCTCGCCGGTCACCCACTGACGCGCGGCGTCCCGCACCAACGCACGGCCGGCCATGACTCCGGTCTGCTGGTCGGCGAGCATCGCCTGAACGAGCTGAAAGGTGCCGATCGGAGTACCGCCCTGCGTCGCGGTCGCGGCGTAGGCGACCGACTCGTCCAGTGCGCGCTGGGCGGTGCCGACGGCCAGGGCGGCGATGTGCACGCGTCCTCGCGCCAGCGACGTCATGGCGGCCCGGTATCCGATGTCCTCGCTACCGCCGATCAGGGCGCCGGCCGGCACCCGGACATCGGTGAAGTTGACATCAGCCGTCCACGCACCTTCCTGGCCCATCTTGGCGTCTTTGGCCCCCACGCTCACCCCTTCGGCGTCGGCGGGCACCAGGAACACCGCGATGCCGGGTCCGTCGCTGTCGGCGGGCCGGGTACGGGCGAAGGTGACGAACAGATCGGCGGTCGGGGCATTGGTGATGTATTGCTTACTGCCGTTGATCACCCAGTCGGCGTTGTCCTGTGAGCCGTCGCGAACCGCTTTGGTGCGCAGCCCGGACGGGTTCGACCCCGCTCCGGGCTCGGTGAGCGCGAAGGACGCGACGACGTCGCCGGTGGCGATGCCCTCCAGCCAGCGTCGCTTCTGTTCGTCGGTGCCGAAAGCGACCAGCACCTGGCCGGCGATCCCGTTGTTGGTGCCGAACATCGACCGCAGGGCCAGGGAGGTGTAACCCAACTCCATCGCCAGCTCGACGTCCTGGGTGAGGTCCAGTCCGAGACCGCCCCATTCCTGGGGGATGGCGTAGCCGAACAGCCCCATCTTCTTGGCCTGATCGCGCAGATCGTCGGGGACCTTGTCGCCGGCGAGGATCTCGTTCTCCCGCGGCACCACCGCGGTTCGCACGAAATGCTTTGTCTGCGCGAGAATCTCGCGAAAATCGTCAGCGCTGACTTCGCTCATCACGAATCTCCTGCCGTGCCCGAGGGGATGGAGATATCGTATACGAAATATTATGCTGGCTAGAACGGCCTGGGGTGGTCCCGACCGGGAAGGGTGATAGAGGATGACGCTGCTGGACGGGCAGACCGCGGTGATTACCGGCGGAGCGCAGGGGCTGGGCTACGCCATCGCCGAGCGCTTCGTCGCCGAGGGCGCCAGGGTGGTGCTCGGCGACGTCAACCTCGAGGCGACGCAGGCCGCCACGGAACGACTCGGCGGCGGTGCGACCGCCGTCGCCGTGCGATGCGATGTCACCTCCGCCGCCGAGGTCGATGCACTGGTGGCCACCGCGACCGAGCGCTTCGGCCGTTTCGACATCATGGTCAACAACGCCGGGATCACCCGCGACGCCACCATGCGCAAGATGACCGAGGAGCAGTTCGACCAGGTCATCGCGGTACACCTCAAAGGCACCTGGAACGGGTTGCGCGCCGCTGCCGCGGTCATGCGGGAGAACAAGCGCGGCGTGATCGTGAACATGTCGTCGATCTCCGGCAAGGTCGGCATGGTCGGCCAGACGAACTACTCGGCGGCCAAAGCCGGCATCGTGGGGATGACCAAGGCGGCGTCCAAGGAACTGGCTTACCTCGGGGTCCGGGTCAACGCGATACAACCCGGTCTGATCCGGTCGGCGATGACCGAGGCCATGCCGCAACGGATCTGGGACTCCAAGGTGGCCGAGGTGCCGCTCGGACGCGCCGGCGAACCCGACGAGGTGGCCAAGGTGGCGTTGTTCCTGGCGTCCGACCTGTCGTCGTACATGACGGGGACGGTCCTCGAGGTCACCGGCGGGCGCCACCTGTGACACGGGACGCGGTGATCTGCGAACCCGTTCGCACGCCGATCGGGCGCTACAACGGGATGTTCAGAACGCTCACCGCGGTCGACCTCGGCGTCGCCGCCCTACGGGGACTCCTGGAGCGCACCGGTATCGCCCCCGACGCCGTCGAGGACGTGATCGTCGGGCACTGCTACCCGAGCATGGAGGCCCCGGCGATCGGCCGGGTCATCGCGCTGGACGCCGGACTGCCGGTGACGGTGCCCGGGATGCAGATCGACCGCCGGTGCGGGTCCGGCCTGCAGACCGTCGTCCAGGCCTGCCTGCAGGTGTCCAGCGGCGCCAACGATCTCGTGGTCGCCGGCGGGGCCGAGTCGATGAGCAACGTGGTGTTCCACTCCACCGACATGCGGTGGGGCGGCGCGCGCGGAGGTATCACGGTGCACGATGCACTGGCACGCGGGCGGACGACCGCAGGCGGGAAGAACTATCCGGTGCCCGGCGGAATGCTCGAGACCGCCGAGAATCTGCGCCGCCAGTACTCCATCCCGCGCGAGGAACAGGATGAACTCGCGGTGCGCTCCCATCGCCGGGCGGTGGCCGCTCAGCAGGAGGGCCTGCTGGCCGAGACCATCATTCCCGTGACGGTGTCCACCAAGGGCGGAGATCTGATCGTCGACACCGACGAACACCCGCGCGCCGACACGTCGGTCGAATCGTTGGCCAGACTGAAACCCGTTCTGGGTCGCGACGACCCGGATGCGACGGTGACTGCGGGCAACTCCAGCGGGCAGAATGACGCCGCCTCGATGTGTGTGGTGACCACTGCCGAGCGGGCGGCCGAACTGGGTCTGACGCCGCTGGTCCGGATGGTGTCGTGGGCCGTCGCCGGGGTCGCGCCGAACGTGATGGGCATCGGGCCGGTCCCGGCGACCGCAGCCGCCCTGAGCCGGGCCGGGCTGACCCTCGCCGACATGGACCTCATCGAGATCAACGAGGCGTTCGCCGCTCAGGCGCTGGCCTGCACCCGCGAATGGGGTTTCACCCCTGCGGATTTCGACCGTACCAACGTGCACGGATCCGGCATCTCGCTCGGACACCCGGTCGGCGCCACCGGCGGACGGATGCTGGCGACCCTAGCGCGCGAACTGCACCGCCGTAACGGGCGCTACGGCCTGGAGACCATGTGCATCGGCGGCGGGCAGGGGCTGGCGGCCGTCTTCGAAAGGGTGCCCGCATGACACGACTCGCCCAGACCCTGGGGCTGACCGAGACTCAGGCCGAAATCGTCGCCACCGTAAAGCAGTTCGTCGACAAGGAGATCATCCCCCACGCCCAAGAGCTCGAACACGCCGACGCCTACCCGCAGGGCATCGTGGACGGGATGCGCGCCATGGGACTGTTCGGCTTGATGATCCCGGAACAGTACGGCGGCCTGGGGGAGTCGCTGCTGACCTACGCGCTGTGCGTGGAGGAGCTGGCCCGCGGCTGGATGAGCGTGTCCGGTGTCATCAACACCCACTTCATCGTCGCGTACATGATCCGTCAGCACGGCACCGAGGCGCAGAAGCAGCGCTTCCTGCCGCGAATGGCCACCGGTGAGGTCAGAGGCGCCTTCTCGATGTCCGAACCCGAACTGGGGTCCGACGTCGCGGCGATCCGCACCCGCGCCCGCCGAGACGGCGACGGATACGTCATCGACGGGCAGAAGATGTGGCTGACCAACGGGGGCAGTTCCACCCTGGTCGCCGCGCTGGTCCGCACCGACGAGGGCGCGGAGACGCCGCACCGCAACCTGACTGCGTTCCTGATCGAGAAGCCGGAGGGTTTCGGCGAGGTCGCCCCCGGCCTGACGATCCCCGGCAAGCTGGACAAGCTGGGCTACAAGGGCATCGACACCACCGAGCTGATCTTCGACGGCTACCGCGCCGGGGCCGGGGACATTCTCGGGGAGCGGCCGGGGCAGGGCTTCTTCCAGATGATGGACGGCGTCGAGGTCGGCCGGGTCAACGTCTCGGCCCGCGCCTGCGGAGTCGCCCTGCGCGCCTTCGAACTCGCGGTGCGCTACGCCCAGCAGCGCCAGACGTTCGGCAAGCCGATCGCCGAACACCAGGCCGTCGCCTTCCAGCTGGCCGAGATGGCCACCAAAGTCGAAGCGGCGCATCTGATGATGGTCAACGCCGCCCGCCTGAAGGATTCCGGCGAGCGCAACGACGTCGCCGCCGGGATGGCCAAGTACCTCGCCAGCGAATTCTGCGCCGAGGTCACTCAGCAGAGCTTCCGCATCCATGGTGGCTACGGCTACTCCAAGGAGTACGAGATCGAACGGCTGATGCGCGATGCGCCGTTCCTGCTCATCGGCGAGGGTACGAGCGAGATCCAGAAGAACATCATCAGCAAGCGGCTGCTGGCCGACTACAAGATCTGATCATGTCCGCCTCCGAGTCCTTCGCCGCCCGGCCGCAACTGGCCGAAGACGTCGCACGGTTCGTGCGCAGGCGGATCTTCAGCGGCACCTACCGGGCCGGCGAGTACATCCGGCTCGAGCAGCTCGCCGTCGAACTGGGCATCAGCGTCACGCCGGTGCGCGAGGCGCTGTTCGAGCTGCGCGCCGAAGGGCTGCTCGAACAGCAGCCGCGCCGCGGTTTCATGGTGCTGCCGGTAACCGACCGCGACATCGCTGACGTGTCCGACCTGCAGGCGCACGTGGGCGGTGTGCTCGCCGCCCGCGCGGCAGCCAACATGACACCCGAACAGCTGCGGGCGCTCACCGAGATCCAGGAGCAGCTCGAGGACGCCTACGCCCACGACGACGGTGAGCGCGCGGTCCGTCTGAACCACGAGTTCCACCGCGCCATCAACGTCGCCGCGGATTCCCCGAAGCTGGCCCAGCTGATGTCCCAGATCACCCGGTATGCGCCGGAATCGGTGTTTCCCACCATCGAGGGCTGGCCGAGTCAGTCGACGCGGCACCATCGGACCGTGCTGCAGGCGCTGGCGGCGGGCGATACCGACGGCGCACGGGCGGCCATGTCCGAGCACCTCGCGGCCGGTGCGGCGCCGTTGATCGACCACCTCGTCGCGCGCGGCGTGGTCGCGGCCGGCGATCGCGGGCACTGATGGGTGTCCTGGACGGGGTGAAGGTGCTCGACTACGGGCGTTTCATCGCCGCGCCATGGTGCAGCGCGATCCTGGCGGACATGGGCGCCGACGTGGTGCGGGTGGAGAAGCGCGAGGGCGGCGAAGACCGCTGGGTGCAGTCGGTCACCGCCGGCGGGGAGGGTGGCACCTTCCTGCAGTGCAACCGCAACAAGCGCTCCCTGACCCTGAACTCGACCACCGCGGCCGGGGCGGAGATCACCCGGAAGTTGGTGGCACAGGCCGACATCGTGGTCGCCAACATGCCCGCCGCCGGGATGCGGGCCAGCGGATTGGACTACGACAGCCTGCGTGCGATCAAACCCGACATCATCCTGGCCAGCGCGACGGCCTACGGCGACGGTGGGCCCTACAGCGATCGCATCGGCTTCGACGGGGCCGGACAGGTCATGTCGGGCGCGACATACCGGCAGGGCTTGCCCGATATGCCGATCCGCACCGTGGTGCCCTACGCCGACTTCGGCACCGCGCTGACGCTGACCATCGGCGTGATGATGGCGCTGTTCCACCGCGACCGCACCGGGGCGGGCCAGCACGTCGAGGGGGCGCTGTTGCCGACCGCGATGATGCTGTCCAACGCCTTCCTCATCGAACGCGACCTGCTGGGCACCGACAAACCGCGGATGGGCAACCAGGGTGCGTCGGTCGCACCATGCGATCTGTACCGGACCGCCGACGGTGGCTGGGTGCTGTTGCAGGTGGCCGGCCGGCCGATGTTCACCCGGTGGTGCCGGCTGATGGGCCGCGACGACCTCGTCGACGATCCGCGCTTCGCCGACGACGACCTCCGGTGGCGCAACGGCGATGTGCTCAACGACCTGATGACGCGCTGGTGCGCCGACAAGACGAAAGCCGAGGTGCTCGCACTCCTCGAGGCCGCCAAACTCCCTGCCGCGCCGATGCATACGACCCAGGACGTGCTCGAGGACCCGCACGTGGCCGCGATGGGTTACCTGCAGCGGGTGGACTTCCCAGGTGCCCCGCATCCGGTCCCGATCACCGACACGCCGTTCCGTATGTCGGCCACTCCGGGCACCATCCGCAGGAGGGCCCCCCTGCTGGGCGAGCACACCGACGAGATCCTCGGCGACCTCGGCTACGACGCTGACGCCATCGCGCGACTGCGCGCCGAACAGATCGTCTGACCGCTCCTCAGAGGTGACTGTCGGCGGTCTCCAAAGCGCGGTCGAGGATCGCCAGACCCTCCCGGGCCTCGGCATCGGAGACCGTGCACGGCGGCACCACGTGGATGCGGTTGAAGTTCGCGAACGGCAGCATCCCACCGGCCTTGCACGCGGCGATCGTCGCGTTCATCGCCTCGCTGCTGCCACCGTAGGCGGCCAGCGGCTGGCGGGTCGCCTGATCGGCGACCAGTTCGACGGCCCAGAACACCCCTGCGCCACGGACTTCGCCCACGCTCGGGTGCTTGGCGGCGATCTCGCGCAGACCCGGTTCGATGACCTCGTCACCCACCCGCGCGGCGTTGTCGACGATGCCCTCCTCGGCCATCGCGGTGATGGTGGCGACCGCCGCCGCCGTCGCCAGCGGATGGCCCGAGTAGGTCAGCCCACCGGGGTACGGGCGATGGGCGAAGGTCTCGTAGATGGCCGGGCTGATGGCGACCCCACCGAGCGGCACGTAGCCGGAGTTGACTCCCTTGGCGAAGGTGAGCAGATCGGGCACGACGCCGAAGTGGTCGATGGAGAACCATTTCCCGGAGCGTCCGAACCCGGCCATCACCTCGTCGGCGATGAAGATGATGCCGTAGCGGTCGCAGATCTCCCGCACGCCGGCGAGGTAACCGGCCGGCGGCACCATGATGCCGGCGGTGCCCGGGATGCTCTCCAGGATGATGGCGGCGATCGTCGACGGCCCCTCGAGCCGGATCAGCTCATCGAGGTGGGCCAATGCCCGCTGGCACTCCTCTGCCTCGGTGGTGGCGTGGAAGTGCGAGCGGTAGAGGAACGGGCCGAAGAAGTGGACGACGCCGGCGTTGCCGTGGTCGTTGGGGAAGCGGCGGGGGTCGCCGGTCAGGTTGATCGCGGTCTCGGTGCCGCCGTGGTAGGAGCGGTAACGCGACAGCACCTTGTAACGACCGGTGTGCAGCCGCGCCATCCGGACCGCGTGCTCGACGGCGTCCGCGCCGCCGTTGGTGAAGAAGATCCGGTCGAGTTCACCCGGGGTCCGCTCGGCGATCAGCCGGGCGGCCTCGGACCGGGCGGCGTTGGCGTGTTGTGGTGCGACCGTGCACAGTTTGGCGGCCTGATCGGCGATCGCGGCGACGACCTTGGGGTGCTGGTGGCCGATGTTGGTGTTCACCAGCTGTGAGGAGAAGTCGAGCAGCCGGTTGCCGTCGCCGTCCCATACGTAACAGCCCTGCGCCGCGGTGATCGTCATCGGCTTGATCTCGGCCTGGGCCGACCACGAGTGGAACACATGCGCCCGGTCGAGTTCGTAGGCGCGGGCGGCCTCCGCGCGCGCGTCGGCGACGGTGAGACCGCTGGGGAGGACGGTGTCGTTCGAGGACTGGTCGAGCAGAGTCATGGTGCCGTCTTTCACTGGTTCTGCGGGAAGCCGAGGTTGAGGCCGCCGTGGCTGGGGTCGAGCCAACGCTGGGTTACCACTTTGCCACGGGTGAAGAAGTGAACGCCCTCGGTGCCGTGCGCATGACTGTCGCCGAACAGCGACGCCTTCCAGCCGCCGAAGCTGTAGTAGGCCATCGGCACGGGAATCGGCACGTTGATCCCGACCATGCCGACCTCGACCTCGTTCTGGAAGCGCCGGGCCGCGCCACCGTCGTTGGTGAAGATCGCGGTGCCGTTCCCGTAGGGGTTCGTGTTGATCAGTTCGAGCGCTTCGTCGTAGGTCTCCACCCGCAGCACCGACAGGACGGGTCCGAAGATCTCGTCGCTGTAGACGCTCATCTGGGGCGTGACCTGGTCGATCAGCGTGGGGCCGAGCCAGAATCCCTGCTCGCCGCCGTCGGCCTGGACGGTACGGCCGTCGACGACGATCTTGGCACCGTCGGCTTCGCCGGCGTCGATGTAGGACGCGACCCTGTCGCGGTGGGCCTTGGTGACCAGCGGACCCATGTCGGCGTCACCGGTGCCGTCGCCGGTCTTGAGCCCGGTGGTGCGTTCGGCGATCTTGGCGACCAGATCGTCGGCGATCGGACCCACGGCCACGCAGGCGCTGATGGCCATGCAGCGCTCACCGGCGGATCCGAAGCCGGCGTTGACCATGGCGTCGGCGGCCAGGTCCAGATCGGCGTCGGGGAGCACGATGGCGTGGTTCTTGGCGCCTCCGAGTGCCTGAACACGCTTGCCCGCGGTGGTCGCCGTGGCGTACACGTACTGGGCGATCGGGGTGGAGCCGACGAAGCTGACCGATTTGATCTGCGGGTTGGTCAGCAGTTCGTCGACGACGGTCTTGTCGCCCTGCAGGACGTTGAACACCCCGTCCGGCAGTCCGGCCTCCTTCCACAGCCGCGCCAGCCACAGCGACGCCGACGGGTCCTTCTCCGAGGGCTTGAGGACGACGGTGTTGCCGGTGGCGATGGCGATGGGGAAGAACCACATCGGCACCATCGCCGGGAAGTTGAACGGGGAGATGACGGCGACCGGGCCCAGCGGCTGGCGGATCGAGTAGACGTCGACCTTCGACGACGCGCTCTCGGTGAACCCGCCCTTGAGAAGATGCGGTATGCCGCAGGCGAATTCGACGACCTCCTGGCCGCGGGACACCTCGCCGAGCGCATCGGAGACGACCTTGCCGTGCTCGCTGGTGATGATGTCGGCCAGTTCGCGCTTACGAGCGTTGAGCAGTTCTCTGAAGGCGAAGAGCACCTGGGTGCGCTTGGCCAGCGACGTATCCCGCCATGCCGGGAACGCGGCCGCGGCCGCGGCGATCACCTCGCGGGCGTCCTCGACGCTGCCGAGCGCCACCTGACCGGTCACCGCGCCGGTCGCCGGGTTGGAGACGGGTGCGGTGCGGTCGGAGGTGCCCGCGAAGACGGCGCCGTTGCGCCAGTGCTGAACCAGTGCAGTCATGCTCACCGATGCTGCCACCCGGGGGGGCCACCGGACCCTGCCATTGTGTAAGCGGACAACCCCCGCTGAATACACTGTGTAAATGGCGCTGACCGTTCGGGACGTCATCGAGCTGCCGGTGGTCCAGGCCGGCGATCCGCTCGTGCTCTCCGACCGCCGGTGGGACGAGTCCATCCGCTGGGTGCACGTCGGCGAGGTAGCCGATCTGTCCGCACTGCTGCAGGGCGGCGAACTGGTCCTGACCACCGGCCTCTCGTTGCGCAGCGACCCGGAGCGCTACCTGCAGGGAGTGGCGGAGGCCGGTGCGCTCGGCGTGGTGGTCGAGTTGGGGCCCGCGCCTGCCGGCCTGCCGGCGCCGGTGGTGGATCTGGCCCAGCGGCTCGGCCTCGCCCTCGTGGCGCTTCGCAGGCAGATCAGGTTCGTCGACGTGACCGAGGTGGTGCACCGGCGCATCGTGACCGCCCAATTCGACGAGGTCGCTTTCGACCGGCGGGTGCACGAGACCTTCACCGAACTGAGCATGAACCGGGCGTCGGCGACGGCCATCGTCGACGCCGCGGCCGACATCGTCGACGAGCCGATCGTGCTCGAGGATCTGGCGCACCAGGCGGTCATCGCCTCCACCCACGGCGGCCAGGCCGCGAATGTGCTCGACGACTGGGAGCGCCGATCGCGGCGGGCTCCGACCGGCTCGGGGTCCTGGGCGGTCACGGCGGTCGGTCCGCGCGGTGAGGAGTGGGGACGGCTGATCATCCCGCGCCGGCCCGCCGACCCGTCCCGGGCGACGATGGTGCTCGAACGCGCCGCTGCCGCGCTGTCTCTGCACCGGATGATCGAGCGGAACCGCACCGGTCTGCACCAGCAGGCCCAGAGCGGGCTCGTCGAGGACGTCCTCGGCGGGCGCATCGCCGACGAGCGGGAGATCGCGGCACGGGCTCACGCCCTCGGTCTCCGGGTCCAGGCGGCCTATCACCCTGTCGTTGTGCGCGTCGGACGCTCGCAGGAGCACATCGATCCTGTTGCCGCACAACGACACAATGTGGGCCTGCTGGGTGCGGTCGCACATGCGGTGAATGCCGCCGGGCACAGCGGGTTGTTCTCGGTGCGCGGTGATGACGAGATCGGTGCCCTGGTGGCGTTGCGGCCCGGCCGTGGCGGTGTGGACCGGGCGTTCGAGGCGCTCGGCGAGCGGCTGCACACCGATTTGCTGCGCCTCGACGGGGTGCAGCACGCGGTCTGTGCGCTGGGGGATCCGTCCCCCCACGTCGCTGCCGCCATTCGGGGACTGCCGCGGGCTCAGCACGTCGCGGAGGTGGCCATCGCGATGGACGGCAGTGCGCGGCGGGTGTTCCGCGCCTCCGATATCCGGTTGCGCGGATTGATCGCGTTGTTGCGCGACGACCCCCGCGTGCAGCAGTTCGCCGAATCGGAGTTGCGTCCGCTGCTGATCGACGGGGGCGCCGACATCGAGGTGTTGCGTCAGTTCCTGCACTGCAGGGGCAACAAGGCGGTGCTCGCGCAGCGCCTGCACCTGAGCAGGCCGGCGCTCTACAAGCGGCTCGCGGCCATCAGCAGGAGCCTCGGTGTGGATCTGGACGATGCGGAGTCTCTGACGTCGCTGCACGTCGCAGTGCTGATCCTGGACAGCCGGTCTCGCGGCTAGATCGACGCGAAGTGGGCGCGCACCGCCGCGAGGTCGGCCTTGCCGGATGCGGTGCGCGGGATCGCGTCGACGATCTCGATGGCGGTCGGGATCTCGTAGCGCGCGAGCCGGTTCGACAGATAGGCGGTGAGCTCACCGGCGTCGGTGGGATGGCGGGTCTCCACCAGGGCCACCGGTGTCTCGCCGAGGCGCGGATCGGGCCGGCCGACCACGGCCGCACCGGTGACCGCGGGGTGGCTCTCCAGCGCGGTGCGGACGTCGTCGGGCATGACCTTGAATCCGCCGCGGATGATGGCCTGGTCGGCGCGGCCGAGGATCCACAGGAAGCCGTCGGCGTCGATGCGGGCCAGATCGGTGGTGCGGATCCACGCTGCGTCGGAGCCGAACTGCGGTGGGATGACCTCCAGCAGCCCGACCTCGTCCGGCGGCAGCGGCCGGCCGTCGTCATCGACGACCCGCAACCGCGCACCCGGATCGGCCCGTCCGACGCTACCGCGTTTGTCCGCCCAGAACCGCTGGTGGTCGGTCAGCGTCCAGCCCGCCACACCGCCCCCGAATTCGGTTGCGGCGTAAGAGGTGAGCACGGGGATGCCGAACTTCGCCGTGAAAGCCTCGGCATCGTCGGCCGACAGCGGTGCGGTGCCGGAGGTGACGGCACGCAGGCTTGCCAGGTCGTCTCGGCCCAGGTCCGAATGCAGCACTGTCCGCAGCGCCGCCGGCACCAGCGAGGCGGCCCGCGGCCGATGGCGACGGACTGCGTCGGCCCACCGGTCCAGGTCGAAGCGTTCCAACAGCACGAACGGCCGCGCCTCGGTGACGCACAGCAGGACGCGGAACACGCCACCGATGTGCACCAGCGGTGAGTTGACGATCGCGACCCCGCGGCGCGGGGCCGACGGTGCCGGCGCGTGGGCGAAGTCCACCCCGATCACGCTGCGCGACAACATGTCATAGGTCAGGTCGACGCGTTTGGGTGGGCCGGTCGTTCCGCTGGTGAGCATGCGCACCGCGACCCCCGGCCGTGCGTTGTCGCCGGCCGCACCGGTGCTCCCGGTGCTGGTCCGCGCGAGTATGTGCAGGCCGGTGCCACCGATCGCGGTCGTGTCCGCCGCGGGGTCGACCAGCGCCGACAGATCAGCAGGATCGCCGATGACGAGCGGCAGCCCCAGTGCCGCGATGTCGGCTCGGGTGCGGTCGTCGCCCCGGGACGGATTGATCACCACCACAGTGGCCTCCGCCGACAGCACCCCGAGCAGCGCCGCCACGTGTGCAGGACGATTGCGCAGCAGAATGCCGATCTGCGCGGGCCGGGACATGCTGTGGGCGGCCACCAGCGCGCCGATCTGGCGGGCGTGCCCGCCGAGCGTGCGCCACGGAATCCACCGGCCGTCGAATTCGACGGCGTCGGTTTCGGGCGACAGCGCCAGCACGTCGGCGATGCGGCGACTCAGCGGGTGGACCATCAGCGCAGGTCGGGCCGGCGCCGCAGAGCCCCCGGCGATGACCGCAACTCCGCGGTGCCGAGCGGATTGCCGAGCCGGGTGTAGATCAGGCCCTGGTCCATCGCGGCCCGGTACGGCCGGTCCAGAGACTCCCAGATCGCCTTGACGGTGCCCTGCGTCGCCGACGGTGGCTTCGCGGCGATGATCGCGGCAATCTCGTGGGCACGGTCCCACAGCGCGTCGTCGGCGACGATCTCGGTCACCAATCCGATCCGCAGCGCGGTGTGCGCGCCGACCCGTTCGTCGTTGCCCATCAGGGCGATGCGCAGCGTGTCGCCGAGTCCGATCTTGCGCATCAGCCCGATCGGCTCCAGAGCGCACACCAGACCAGCGCTGACGTGCGAGTCGAAGAACGTCGCGTTCTCGCCGCAGATCACCACGTCGGCTTCGTTGACGAAGTAGAACGCGCCCGCCGTGCACATCCCCTGGACGGCGCACACCACCGGCTTCCACATCTTCTGCCATTTCGGGCTGAGCAGTTCACCCGGATCCTCGTGGTTCCAGACGTTGCCGGGCTGACCGTAGGGGCTCTTGACGTCCAGTCCGGCGCTGAACGCGCGATCGCCTGCGGCCCGCAGGACGACTGCATGGACCCGATCGTCGAGTTTCACGGTCCGCCATACCTGTGCCATCTCCTCGCACATGGTGCGGTTGAACGCGTTGAGCCGGTCCGGCCGGTTCAAGGTGACGGTCGCGACATGGTCGGCTGGATCGACGTCGAGCAGTAGCGTCTCGAACTGCGGTGCGGTCATCGGCACTGCCAGTTGGGAGCGCGCTTCTCGACGAACGCCTTCGGGCCCTCCACGGCGTCCTCGGTGCGCACCACCCGTTCCCGGAAGGTCTCGGCGAGGATCTCGGCGTCGTGCAGCGGGAGGTCGAGCGACTTGTGAATGGCCAATCGGGTGCCCCGAACAGCAAGCGGTGCATTGGAGTTGACCATGTCGGCGATCTCGTGCGTCCGTTCGAGCAGCTGATCGTGTTCGACGACCTCGCTGATCATGCCGAGGTCGTAAGCACGCTGGGCGCTCATCCGTTCGTGTTTGCCCGCGAGCGCCATGCGCAGGGCGATGTTGCGGGGCAGCACCCGGGCCAGTCGCACCATCTCTCTCCCGGCCACCAGCCCGATGCTGACGTGGGGATCGAAGAACGTGGCCTTGTCGGAGGCGATGACGATGTCGCCTGTGGTCACCCAGTCCAGACCGGCCCCGCAACACAGGCCGTTGATCGCGGCGAGGACCGGCTTGGCCATGGTGCGGAACGGCGGAGTGCCCTCCTGCGGGGCCTCCCACTGGTCATAGGTGGACAGGTAGGGCCGCTCGTAGATCACCCGGCCGTCCTCCGGGATCTCGGTGACGTCGGCGCCCGTGCAGAAGCCCCGGCCGGTCCCGGTCACCACCAGCACCCAGATCCGGTCGTCGTTCTCCGCCTCGGCGTAGGCCGCGCGCAGCTCGGTGATCATGTGGGGGCTGAGCGCATTCAGCGCCTGCGGGCGATTGAGCGTGATCGTGGCCGTGTGGCCGTCGACCTCGTAGATGATGTCGTCGAACGACGCTGTGCCCATCGGAGTCCCTTCGTGGTTCGTCGTCATCTGCCGCCGAAGTCCGGCGTGCGCCGTTCCCGGAAGGCATTGAGGCCCTCCTTGAAATCTGTTGTCCGGCATGAAATCTCGAGGTGCTGCAGCTCGGTGGTCATGGCCTGGCCGAGGGTGGTCTGCGCGCTGGTGGCCAGTGCCTGCTTGGCCAGCCCGATCGCCACCGTCGGACCGGCCGCGAGTCGGGCCAGGAGGTCCTCGGCGGCGGCGTCGACCTCGGCGTCGGCGGCGGCCTGGTGGATCAGCCCCCAGTCGGCGGCGAGCTCACCGCTCACCTTCTCACCGAGCAACAGCATCCGTCGTGCCCGCGCCACCCCGGCCAGCCTCGGCAGCAGCCAGGTCGCGCCGGAGTCGGGGGAGAAGCCGCGCTCGACGAACGGTTCCCAGAACACCGCGCCCCGGGCGGCGACGGTGAAGTCCGCCGCCAGGGCGAGATTGCAGCCGAGTCCGACGGCCCAACCCCGCACGGTGCACACGACCGGCAGGTGGATGCTCATCAGGAGTTCGACGACCCGGTTGGCGGTGTGCGGGATGCGCCGGGCCAGATGGCCGGTGCGCGGCCGTTGTCCGTCGGGACTGTTGGTCGCCACCCAGTCCGCGCCGGCGCAGAAATCCGTCTGCGCACCGCGCAGGTGGACAGCGCGCAGCGTGTCGTCGGCCGATGCGCCGGTCAGCGCGTCGACCAGCGTCGCAATCATCCTGTGGCTCAACGAGTTGCGCTGTGCCGGCCGGTCGATGGTCAGGCGGAGTACGCCGTCGACCCGCTCGACGTGAACAATGCCGTCCGCCGTGCGTGCCGATCCGGCATTGTGGCCCACCGATCGCCCACCTCTCCGCTCGCTTTACCGTTAGCCATACAGTAGACGACTCCATTGTTATCGTGGACAAGCCGGCTCGGCCGGGCCGAGCGACGGAAGGGGTCCGACCGATGACGACTTCGGGCGGCGCGGACGACCGGGTCCTGTTCGAGGTGGATGCGGACGAGCGGATCGCGACGATCACGCTCAACAACGCGGCGCAGCGCAACTCGTACGACGCCGCGATGCGCGACGAGATCGCGCGGTGTCTGGACCGGGTGGCCGACGACGATGATCTGACCGTCGTGATCCTGCGGGGTGCAGACGACGTGTTCTCCACCGGTGCGGACATGAACAACGCCTACGGGTGGTACGGGTCGGGCGACGCGGCCCCCGGCCGACGGCCGAGCCAGCGCCGTCGGCTCGCCGTCGACCGAAAGTCATTCGGCTTCTATCACAACCTGATGGGCTTTCCGAAGGTGACGGTGGGCGAGATCAACGGCTACGCCCTCGGCGGGGGATTCGAGATGGCGCTGATGGCTGACATCTCGGTCATCGGCCGGGACACCCGGATCGGCATGCCCGCCACCCGCTTTCTCGGTCCCGCGCTGGGCAGTCTGCACATGTTCTTTCACCGGCTCGGTCCGGTGCTCGCCCGCCGGATGCTGCTGACCGGCGACATCATCGAGGCCGGGGACGTCGAGCACCTCGGCGTGTTCACCGAGACCTGCGGAGGCGGCGCCGTCACCGCGCGGGCGCGCTACTGGGCCGAGAAGGCGGCGAAGATGCCCGCCGACGGCGTGGTCATCGCCAAGGAGGCGTTCCGCCTGGTCGAGCAGAGTCAGGCCTATCAGGGTGAAGAGGTCGCGAGCTACCTGTTCCACGCCTACGGTACGAATCTGCAGTTTGCGCCCGGTGAGTTCAACTTCGTCAAGACCCGCGCCCAGCACGGGACCAAGGAGGCGTTCCGCCTGCGTGACGCGCATTTCCACGTCGACGAACCGGACGTGGAGTAGAACCCCGACCGTTACACCTGCTAACGTTTCTGTTAACTGCGACCGCTGTGTCGGCGCATCCGGACGAAAGTTAGGGGTACACCATGGCCACACCTGTCATCGTCGGCGCCGTTCGCACCGCAATCGGCCGATCGTTCAAGGGCACGCTGGTCAACACACCGCCGGAGACGCTGATCACGACGGTGTTGCCCGAGGTGGTCCGCCGCTCCGGACTCGACCCGTCTGCGTTCGACGACATCATCTTCGCCGAATCTCATTATGGCGGAGGCGATCTGGCTCGTTACGCAGCGACCGCCACAGGTATGGAGGGGGTGCCCGGGCAGTCGGTCAACCGGCACTGCGCCGGTAGCCTGACCGCGATCGGCAATGCCGCTGCGCAGATCGGCTCCGGGATGGAGCGCGCGCTGGTCGCCGGCGGTGTCCAGTCACTGTCGATGACGCCGCTGACGAACTGGCGCATCCCGGGTCCGGAGTTGAAGTTCGAAGAGCGCTGGATGCCGCCGACCCATGTCGAGACCCCGGATTCCCCTGCCAAGGACATGTCGATCACCGTCGGCTGGAACACCGCGCAGGCAGTCGGCATCTCCCGGGAGGAGATGGACGCCTGGGCCGCGCGATCACATCAGCGGGCCATCGCCGCCATGGACGCCGGCAAGTTCCTCGACGAGATCGTGCCGCTCAAGGTCACCCAGCCCGACGGATCGGTCGTCGACTTCAGCGTCGACGAGCACCCGCGCCGCGACACCACCGCCGAGAAGCTGGCCGGCCTCAAGGTCCTGCATCCGGAGATCGAGGGGTTCTCGATCACCGCGGGCAACAGCAGCGGCACCAATGACGCCGCGGCCGCAGTCGCGCTGGTGGAGTCGGCGTACGCCGAGGCCGAGAATCTCGCTGTACTGGCGAAGGTTCGGGCCTGGGCGGCGGCGGGCGTGGCGCCGCGCGACACCGGGCTCGGCGCGGTGAAGGTGATCGGCAAGGTGCTGGAGCGCAGTGGACTCACGCCCGGCGATGTCACGCTCTGGGAGATCAACGAGGCGTTCGCCTCGGTGCCGATCGCGGCCTGCCGCGAATACGGTCTCGACGAGGAGAAGGTGAACTTCTCCGGCAGCGGCTGCAGCCTCGGACATCCCATCGCGGCCTCGGGCGCCCGGATGATCACCACGCTGGTCTACGAACTCCAGCGTCGCGGCGGTGGAATCGGCGTCGCGGCGATGTGCGCGGGCGGCGGTCAGGGCGGGGCGGTCCTCATCGAGGTGTGACGCGCGCGGTCACACCCGCGGCGATGCCGGCTTGCGACGCGGTCGTGCGGACGTGCTCTTGACCGCCCTGGCCGTCTTGCCCGTGGGCCTGCCGTTCGACCGGATGAGCGCGTCGGCGTGGTCGAGGATGCAGGTCAGCCCGTATTCGAAATTGTTCTCGTCGGCGGTGCCGATGCGGTGGCCCTTGGCCGTCAGCGTGGCGATGAGCGGGGTGCTCTCCGAGTCGATGGCCGACGGCTCGTCGAAACCATGGGCGCTCTCGTGTAGTTCGCGGGTCTTCTGCGACAGCCGCTCGAGCACCACGGAGCCGCGCACGTGGACCGAGACCGCCGAATAGGTGTCGAACGCATCCTCCGGGGACAGTCCGGCCTCCACGAGAGCGCCGATGGCGGACTCCATCTGCTGGACGCCCAGCCGGCGCACCTTGGGGCTCAACGCCCCGCGGATCAGGACGAGATCGCACAGGATGGCGCTGCCACGAAACGTCGTGCGCATGTTGTGGGCATGGTTGCGCAGCGACTCCCGCCAGTCGCCCGCCTCCACGTACGGAGTCTCGAACGCGATCTGTTTGAGTGCGCGATCGGTCATCGCGTTGAGCAGGTCGTCCTTCTTGCGGAAGTACCAGTAGATGCTCGTGACACCCACACCGAGGTGTTTGCCCAGCAGGGGCATGCTGAGGTTGTCGATGGAGACGTCCTCGGCCAGCGCGAAGGCGCCGGTGATGATGTCCTCCGGATTGATCGAACCGCGCTCGCGCCGTGGACGCTTCTCGGCGGCCGGCTGCTTGGCCACGGGGGACACCTCCAACACCTTCGATTGCCGTGCGGTCAGCTCCAGCCCGTATCCGCACGGTCAACCGTACCGGTCGCCGTTCCGGTGCGGTCGCCCGACGCGGCGGCCGAACCTCGTGCGGATTCTATACGGTAAGGCATATAGTTGACCTGTTGACAGCGGTTGTGGCTCGAAAGGTGTTCTCACAAAATGGATCTCGGGTTCACCGGCGCGACGGCAGTTGTGGTTGGCGGTGGCAGCGGAATGGGATTCGCCACCGCACAGTGTCTTGCCGATGACGGTGCCCGGGTGGCGCTGGTGGGCCGCACCGCCGACACCCTGGATCGTGCCGCGGCACAGCTGTCGGAGATCGGGAGCCCCGACGCGGTGGGTCTGGTCGCCGACACCCGTGACGCCGCAGCGGTGCAGCGCGTCTTCGACGCGGTGTCGCAGCGCTGGGGTGGCGAACTGAACGTCCTGGTCAACACCGTCGGCCCGTCCGTGCGCGGAACGTTCGAGGAACTGACCGACGACCAGTGGCGCCAGGCGGTCGACGACGGCGTGATGGGGCTGGTGCACACCGTGCGTTCGGCGTTGCCGCTGCTGCGCGCCGCCGAGTGGGCGAGAATCGTGAACTTCTCCGCGCACTCCACTCAGCGCCAGAGCGTGATCCTGCCGGCCTACACCGCCGCCAAGGCCATGGTGACGAGCCTTTCGAAGAACCTGTCCCTGCTGCTGGCGGAAGACGAGATCATGGTCAACGTGATCTCACCCGGCAGCATCGCCACCGAAGCGTTACGCGGCTGGGCCGGTTCGATCGGTGTCGACGGCGACGATCCGTATGCCCTCATGTCGGCCATCGATGAGCACTTCGGACACCCCGCACACTTGCCGCGGGCGGGCCGGCCTCACGAAATCGGTTCTGTTGCAGCATTTCTGGCGTCCCGGCGCAACTCCTACATGACCGGGGCCAACGTCAACGTCGACGGCGGAAGCGATTTCACGTAGCGGAGCGCCCGGCCTTGCGGAATACGCTACCGATAGGTGTACAGTATGAGCATTCAGTCCGTCGCTGACACGCCCGGGGAGGTCGACTTGGCCGGCGCATCCGACGCTGTGCGGTATGAGGTTCGCGACAGTGGCGTGGCGGTGGTGACGTTCAACCGTCCCGAGCGGATGAACGCCTGGGGTGGCGGGCTGGCGGCCGGTTTCTACCGCGCGCTCGACGCGGCAGAGGCCGATCCGGCCGTCCGCGTCGTGGTGGTGACCGGCAGCGGCCGCGCGTTCTGCGCGGGCGCCGACATGGGCGATCTGTCGTCGATCGAGAGCGCGACCACCGACGGCGACACCGACGTGACGACGATGGTCGGTGAACGCCATCCGCACTTCGTGACCTCGATGCGGAAACCCTTGATCGCCGCGATCAACGGCGCGTGCGCCGGTATCGGGCTCACCCAGGCACTGATGTGCGATGTCCGGTTCGCCGCCGCCGGCGCGAAATTCACCACCTCGTTCGCCCGCCGGGGGCTCATCGCCGAGTACGGGATCTCATGGATCCTGCCGCGGGTGGTGGGCTGGGGCACGGCGCTGGATCTGTTGCTGAGCGGGCGGGTGTTCCTCGCCGAGGAAGCCTTCGAGCTGGGGTTGGTCAAGGACGTCGTTCCGCTCGAGGAACTCATGCCGCGCGCGATGGCCTACGCCGAGGACATGGCCGCGAACTGCGCGCCGAGCGCGCTGGCGGTGATCAAAGAACAGCTCTACGGCGATGCGTTGAGCGGCGTGGACGAGACGAGTGCGCGCGCCGAGCGACTGATGCACGAATCCATGCGGCGGCCCGACTTCATCGAGGGCATCACCGCGTTCTTCGAGAAGCGGCCGCCGAGCTTCCCGCCCATCGGCGCGGTGACCGCGAACGGAAAGGACTGAAGCCCAATGACGCTGGACTACCGGGCGATCGATGTGGACAACCACTACTACGAGCCGATCGACTCGTTCACCCGCCACCTGCCCAAGGAGTTCAAACGCCGCGGCGTGCAGATGCTCACCGAGGGCAAGCGCACCTTCGCGGTGATAGGGGGCGTGGTCAACCACTTCATCCCGAATCCCACCTTCGACCCGATCATCGAACCGGGTTGTCTGGATCTGCTGTTCCGCGGAGAGATTCCCGAAGGCGTCGACCCGGCCTCGTTGATGAAGGTCGACCGCCTCGGCGACCACCCCGAGTACCAGAATCGCGAAGCGCGCGTGAAGATCCTCGACAAACAGAATCTCGAGACGGTGTTCATGTTGCCCACCTTCGCGTGCGGGGTCGAGGAGGCGCTCAAGAACGACATCGAGGCCACGATGGCCTCGGTGCACGCGTTCAACCTGTGGCTCGACGAGGACTGGGGTTTCGATCGTCCCGACCACCGGTTCCTGTCCGCCCCGATCATCTCGCTTGCCGACCCCGACAAGGCCGTCGAGGAGGTCGAGTTCGTGCTCGGCCGGGGCGCGAAGATCGTCTGCGTGCGACCGGCCCCCGTGCCGGGTGTGGTCAAGCCGAGGTCGCTGGGCGATCCGCTGCACGATCCGGTGTGGGCCCGATTGGCCGAGGCCGGTGTCCCGGTGATCTTCCATCTGTCCGACAGCGGGTACCTCGCGATCGCGGCGCTGTGGGGCGGTAAGGCGACCTTCGAGGGTTTCGGCAAGAAGGACCCGCTGGATCAGGTGTTACTGGACGACCGCGCCATCCACGACTCGATGGCCTCGATGATCGTGCACCAGGTGTTCACCCGGCACCCCAACCTCAGGGTGGCCAGCATCGAGAACGGATCGTATTTCGTCTACCGCTTGATCAAGCGCCTCAAGAAGGCGGCCAACACCGCGCCGTACCACTTCCGGGAGGACCCGGTCGAGCAGCTGCGCAACAACGTCTGGATCGCGCCGTACTACGAGGACGACGTGAAACTACTGGCCGACACCATCGGGGTCGACAAGATCCTGTTCGGTTCGGACTGGCCGCACGGGGAAGGTCTGGCCGATCCGATGACGTTCACCGCCGACATCCCGCAGTTCCCGGAGTTCAGCGCCGAGGACACCCGCAAGGTCATGCGGGACAACGCACTCACCCTTCTCGGCGTGCACATGCCGGCGAACGCCTGACCCATGGGCGAGTGGACGATAGGCGCCGTCGTCGACGCCGTCGCCGCCGCGGTGCCCGACCGGCTGATGACCGTCTGCGGGGACCGCAGAAGCACCTACGCACAGACAGCCGATCGCACCCGGCGCCTGTCGAACTTCCTGAGCGTCAACGGTATCGGCGCGCACCGGGAGCGCGACACCATCGACGGCTGGCAGTGCGGGCAGGACCGCGTTGCGCTGATCATGCACAACGACCTGTACCCCGACATGGTGATCGGCTCCCTGAAAGCTCGAGCGGTGCCGGTCAACGTGAACTTCAACTACACCCCGCGAGAGGTCGACGAGCTGCTCGGCTACCTGCGTCCGCGCGCTGTGGTCTTCCACCGGTCTCTGGGGGCGAAGTTCGCCGACGTGCTGCCCCGCGACGGGGTGGACCTGATGATCTCAATCGACGACGGCAGCGCGGCCCCCGAGCCGACGGGTGCCGTCGAGCTGGACGATGCGCTGGCCCGCGGCGACACCGACCAGCCCGTGAGCCCGTCACCCGATGACGTGATGATGATCTGCACCGGCGGCACGACGGGCCGGCCGAAGGGTGTGATGTGGCGGCAGTCCGATACCTACGTGGTGTCGATGAACGGCGCCGATCACGGCTCGGTCTCCGAGATCCACGACCGGGTGCGCCATGCCGGCCCACCGTGGTTCGCGGTATCCCCGCTGATGCACGCCGCCGGCATGTGGACCGCGTTCGCCGCGCTGCTCAACGGCCAGACCGTGATCCTCTACGACAAGCCGACACTCGATCCCGCCGCGGTGCTGGCCACCGCCGAGCGGGAGAAGGTGGGGCTGATGACCATGGTCGGCGACGCGTACGCCGGACCTCTGATCGACGAACTGCGCCGCCGACCCTACGACTTGTCGTCCTTGTTCGCGATCGGCACCGGCGGTGCGGCCACCAACCAGCGCCACCAGGACGCCCTGCTCGAGTTGCTTCCACAGATCATGCTGATCAACGGCTACGGATCCTCCGAGACCGGCAATATGGCGTTCGGGCGCAGCCTGCGTGACGATCGCAAAGACACCTTCGAGAGGCGCGACGGGGTGGTCATCCTCTCCGAGGACCGCACCAGGTTCTTGCAGCCGGGGGACGACGAGATCGGCTGGGCGGCGCGGGAAGGACGCATCCCCTTGGGATATTTCGACGATGCGGAGGCGACCCGTCGCACCTTCCCCGAGGTGGAGGGTCGGCGCGTGGTGATCTCCGGTGATCGCGCATCCCTGGAGGCCGACGGCACCATACGGTTGTACGGACGCGACTCGCTGGTCGTCAACACCGGCGGCGAGAAGGTGTTCGTCGAGGAGGTCGAGGAAGTGCTGCGCGCGCACGAAGATGTCGCCGACGCGCTGGTGGTCGGACGGGACAGTGACCGCTGGGGTCAGGAGATCGTCGCACTCATCCAGAGGCAGCCGGGAACACTCGTGGAAGCAGACACGCTCCTGCGGGCGTGCACGGCCGAACTGGCACGCTTCAAAGCCCCGAAGGAGATCGTCTTCGTCGACAAGGTGCGGCGGCTGGGCAACGGGAAGGCCGACTATCGGTGGGCGAGATCCCTGGTGGCGCAGCGAGACGAACTGGCTGCCCAGCCGTGACGCACCCGGTGCTGGACTGCCTGGTCAACGTGCACTTCGGGGAGACGGCCCGCCAACCCGACTTCATGCTCAAGGTTCGCGACGACTACTTCAAGGGCCCCAAGTCGCTCTACGATCCGGTCGAGCTTCCCGAGTTACTCGACGAGATGGACCGGCACGGCGTGGTCAAGGCCATCCTGATGGACAACTTGACCACACCGTCGGTGACCGCGCGCCGGTTCGTCGGAGACCGCCCGGACCGCTTCGCACTCGCGATCGGCGGGGTCGATCTGCTGCGCCCGGTTCCGGCCCTGCGGGAACTCGCCGCCGTGCAGCGCGACCTACCGGTGGCGTATGCGGTTGTGGGACCGAGCTTCTGGGGCGACGGCCAGTACCCGCCCAGCGACGCCGTGTACTACCCGCTCTACGCCAAGTGTGCCGAACTGGACCTTCCGCTGTGCGTCAACACCGGCATCCCCGGGCCCCCGATACCCGGCGAGGTGCAGCACCCGATCCACCTCGACCGGGTCTGTGTGCGGTTTCCCGAACTCAAGCTGTGCATGATCCACGGCGCCGACCCGTGGTGGGACGTCGCGATCCGGATGCTGCTCAAGTACCGCAACCTGCGGCTGATGACCTCGGCGTGGTCGCCGAAGCGGTTGCCGGACAGCCTGTTGCACTTCATGCGCACCCGCGGTGGCGACAAGGTCATTTTCGCCTCCGACTGGCCGGTGCTGCGCCAGAGTCGCGTCGTCCCCGAGGCGCTGGCGCTGGACCTGCCGGCCGACGTACTCGACAACTACCTCCACAACAACGCCGCGGAGTTCTTCTTCGGCAGTCCCCGCGAGGAGATCTGATATGGACCGCTACGAGCTGCGCAGGCAGGACTACAGCCTGACCGAGGACCATCAGGCGGTACAGGAGGCGTACCGGCAGTTCTTCAAGACCCACAGCCCGATCGACACGGTCCGCGCCGCCGAGGCGTCGGGCTTCGACAAGAATCTGTGGGAACGGTTGTGCGCCATGGGCGCGACGTCGATGGCCGTGCCGGAGGACGTCGGTGGTGACGGCGCGACCCTGGTCGACCTGACGCTGGTCGCCGAGGAGGTGGGCCGCTACCTGGCACCGGTGCCGTGGATCGACCACGTGTGCGCGGCCCGGCTGATGGCCCGGTTGGGCGCATTGGGTGTCGGGTCGGGCGGGATCGTGGACGGGACGACCATCCTGGGCTTCGACGCCCGCCAGGAGGACCGGCCGGGGGTTCGGCTCGTCGCGGCCGCATCGATCGCCGACCACGTGGTGCTGCGTGATGGCGAAGAGGTCGTGCAGCTGACCTTCGACACCAGGCCTACTCGGGTCGACAACATCGGGAAGCTCCCGATGGCGTGGGTGGACCCCGCCGCCGCGGACGGTCGCACGGTGCTCGGCGCCGGGCCTGAGGCGCTCGCGGCCCACCAGCGTGCCCTCGATGAGTGGCGGATCCTCACCGCCGCTGCACTCGTCGGTCTCCTCGAGGAGACGATGACCATCGCGGTCGAGTTCGCCAAGAGCCGATACACGCTCGGCGTACCGATTGCGACGCTGCAGGGTATCTCGCATCCGCTGGCCAACATGGCCATCACCGTGCAGGGCGGCCGCGGCCTCACCCGGCGGGCGGCCTGGTACGGCGACAACGAACCCGATGAGCGGCCCGAGCTCGCGCCGTCGGCGTTCGTGTTCATGGCCGAGGAAGCACCGCGCGCCGCGACGATGGCCGTGCACGTGCAGGGCGGCCTCGGGGTGTCGGCGGAGGCGGCCGCCACTGCGTACCTGGTGCGGGCGCGCGGTTGGGCGCTGGCCGGCGGCGACCCCGGCATCAGCGCCCAACGCATCGCCCGCCTGGTCGCCGCCCGCGAAACCGGGCAGAGCGCAATGGGCACGGCCTAGGAGGAGCAGCAGAATGGATTTCGCACGGGTCGAACTGTCCGACGACGACCGCCGGTTCCGCGACGAGGTCCGCACGTTCCTCGCCGACCTCGTCACCGAAGACGTCCTGCGGCGCGACCGGGAGACCGGTGACAACTTCGACGAGGGCGTTCATCTCGCGCTGGGCGCCGCCGGGTATCTCGAGCGCGAGTGGAAGCCCGAGTCCGAGGGTGGATTCAGCCGGGTGCGGCGGCGGATCTGGGAACTGGAGAAGCGGCGCGCGCACGTGCCCTGGGTGACGTGGGGCACCACGTCGATGGTGGCCCGTTCGGTGGCGAAATTCGCGCGCCCGGACGTCGCCGACGAGGTGTTGCCGAAGGTGTTCAGCGGGCACGTCCGGCTGTGCCTGGGCTACACCGAACCCGAGGGCGGCTCCGACATCGCGACCTGCAAGACGCGGGCGGTGCGGGACGGGGATGGGTCGAGCTGGGTGATCAACGGGTCGAAGATGTTCACCACCGGCGCGCACAACTGCCAGTACGTCTTCCTGATCACCAACACCGATCCTGAGGCGCCGAAACACCAGAGCCTGACCATGTTCCTGGTGCCCCTGGATTCGCCGGGGATCGAGATCCAGGGCATCCGCACCGTCGACGGCGACCGCACCAACATCGTCTACTACAGCGACGTCCGGGTCGACGACCGTTACCGGCTCGGGGAGGTCAACGGCGGCTGGACGGTGCTGCGGGAGCCGTTGAACGCCGAACACGGTGCCGTGGCGGCCAGCGATGACGGGCTGCAGGATGTCTCGATCATGATGCACCAGGGTGGGTTCCTGGTCGGTGCATGTGACCGGGCCGCCAGGGTGGTGGGCACCCCGGGCCCCGGCGGCGATCGTGCGATCGACGACGGTTCGGTGGCACACCGGCTCGGCCGCGGCATCGCCCGCATGGAGGTCGCGATCAGCACCCCGAACATCTTCGGCCGCGTGGCGCTCGCACAGACGATGCGCGATGTGTCGCCCGATCTGATGGATCTGCTGGGGACCGCGTCGGCGTTGCCGCTCGGTACCGACGGAGCCGCCGATGACGGTGCGGCGGAATACGTCTACCGGTTCGCCCCGCTGGTCGGGATCTACGGCGGCACCCTGGAGGTGTTCCGCAACATGATCGGTCAGTACGTGCTCGGGCTGGGCAAACCCAACTACTCGGCGCCGGCGAAGAAGGCGTCGTAGGGGGCCGCGCTCAGGTCGCCTTGCCCTGGCGAGCAGACACAGAAGCGTGTCGTCGCGGGCATTTCGGGCGAGCTTCCGTCTGCTTGCGGGCTCTCAACCGGCTCACGTGGTCAGGACGGTGGCGCCCGCGGTGCCCGGGGCGCCGTAGAGCTGCGCGAAGCCGACTCTGGGTTCGCCGGGCACCTGCCGGTCACCGGCTTCACCACGCAACTGCCGCACCAATTCATGGATCTGCCGCAGGCCGGAGGCGCCGATCGGTTCACCGTTGGCGATCAGACCGCCGTCGGTGTTGACCGGTAGCGTGCCGGTGATCTCGGTGGCGCCGTCGGCCAGCATTCGCTCCTGATCGCCGTCGGCGCAGAAGCCGCATTCGGCCATGTGGATGATCTCGGCCCCGGCATCGGTGTCCTGCAGCTGAACGACGTCGACGTCCCCGGGGCTCACACCCGCCCGCTCGAACGCGGCGCGCGCGGCGTAGACGGTGGGGGAGACATCCTCGTCGACCGGCGCGAACGTGGTGTTGACCTCGTATGCGCCGTAGCGGCGGGTGCGCACTTCGACCGCGCGCACATACACCGGTTTGGCGGTGTAGCGATGCGCGATGTCGGCGCGGCACATCACCACTGCGGCGGCTCCCTCATCGGGGGCGCAGAACATGTACTGCGTCAGCGGATAGTTCAACATCGCCGAGTCGAGGATCTGGTCTTCGGGAATCGGCTTGCGCCGGAACGCATTGGGGTTCAGCGCGCCGTTGCGGAAATTCTTCGCGGCGACCCTGGCCAGCGTCCGCTGGGAGATGCCGTGATCGTGCAGATAGCGGTTGGCCTTCATGCCGAAGTACTGCGTGGTGAGGTACTGCCCGTTCTCGGCGTACCAGGCCGGCATGCCCACCAGGGCGGGGTCCTCGGTGAACGCGCCGCGGGGATGTTTGTCCAACCCGACGGCGATGCCGATGTCGTAGTCGCCGAGCCGGATTCCGTCGGCACACGCCTTCGCGGCGCTCGCGGCGGTGGCGCAGGCGTTGAACACGTTGGTGAACGGGATCCCGGACAGGCCGACCATGCCGACGATGGCATCGGGGTTGGCGACGGTCCAGCTGCCGCCCGCCGCGGCCTGGATGTCCTTCCACTCCACGCCCGCGTCGTGTACGGCGGCGAAGATCGCGTCGACACCCATCTGCATCGCCGACTTGCCCTCGAATCGGCCGAACGGATGCAGACCGACACCGATGATCGCGACGTCGTTGGTCATGGACGGCAACCTCCGCGATCTCGGGCGATGCGCCCAGGAACTGTAAGACTTACAGTATCTTATCCGAATGGAGGTCTCCGGCGTTGAGCACAAGGTGACGTTCTGCCGGATCTGCGAGCCGCTGTGCGGGATGATCGCCACCGTCGAGGACGGTCGCCTGGTGGCGCTGCGTCCTGACCGGGATCACCCGCTGTCGGCGGGGTTCGCCTGCCAGAAGGGCATTGCGTTCGCCGAAGTGGTCAACGACCCGGATCGGCTCACCGTGCCCCAGCGGCGCAGGCGCGACGGCGGCTTCGAACCGGTCACCTGGGACGAGGCGCTGACCGACATCGCCGCCCGGATCACCGATCTGCACCGTAGGCACGGATCGGGCGCATTCGGTTGGTACATGGGCAATCCCGCCGCGTTCAGTTACTCCCACCTGTTCGGCGCCATGGCGTTCATCAAGGGTATCGGCGGCGACAGCCACTTCTTCACCTCCTCGACACAGGACACCAGCAGCCGCCTGCTCGCCAGCCAGTTTCTGTACGGGTCGCCGATGACGGTGCCCATCCCCGACGTCCACCGCTGCGACCTCCTGGTGCTGATGGGGGCCAATCCGGTGGTGTCGCACGGCAGTTTCCTCACCGCACCCCGGCTCAAGGATCAGTTGCACGACATCGTCCGGGGCGGTGGCCGGGTCGTGGTGATCGACCCGCGCCGAACGGAGACCGCGGCTCGCTTCGAATGGCTCGGTATCAACGCCGATGGTGATGCCTACCTGCTGCTGTCGCTGCTGCAGGTGATGTTCGCCGAGGATCTCGTCGACCGCGACGCCGTCGGCCGGCAGGCCGACGGACTGGATTGGCTGCGGGCGCAGAGCCGGGCCTTCACCCCGGAGTCGACACAGCAGCACACCGGGCTCGATCCCGATACGGTGCGGGCGCTGGCGCGGGAGTTGGCCGCCACACCGCGTGCCGCGGTGTACGGGCGGCTCGGAACGTGCGTCGGGCGCAACGGAACCCTGACCTCCTATCTCATCGACGCGGTGAATCTGGTGGCAGGCAACCTCGACCGTCCCGGCGGCAGCGTGTTCAGCACTCTCGGCGTCCCGGGACAGCGCTGGGCGATGATGCCCGCAGCGGCCCACCTGCGTAGGGCGTATCGCACCAGGCGCACCCGGGTGGGCGGGTTCCGCGCCGTCATCGCCGCCGAACCCGCCGCGCTGATGGCCAAGGAGATCGCCACGCCCGGCCGGCGCCGGATCAGAGCGCTGTTCGTCAGTGCGGGCAACCCGGTGCTGTCGGTACCCAACGGCGACGAGCTGGAGGCTGCGACGGCGGAGCTGGAGCTCATGGTCGGCCTCGACTTCTACGTCAACGAGACCAACGCCCACTGTGACTACGTGTTGCCGGTCACCACCATGTACGAGCGCGACGACTTCGCCGTGACGTTCCAGACCTTCCAGGCCACGCCGTTCCGGCAGGCGACCGAGGCCGTCAGCGCTCCGGTCGGGCAGGCCCGCACGGAGTGGCAGATCGTCGAGGAGCTGATCGCCCGGACGACGGTGCGCACCCCGCTCTTCACCGCCCTGCGGGTGGCAGGCGCGATCGCGCGACGTCGCGGTCGCGGCCTGACCGTGCGCCCGGTGGTGGACGGCATGATCCGGGTGGCGCAGGGCGGCAACATGTTCGGGCTGCGGCGCGGGGGCCTGACGTTCCGGCGCCTGACCGACCGGCATCCGCACGGCGTGGTACTGGCCGAACAGCTGCGCACCGGGGTGCTCTCCGAGGTGGTGGCATACCGCCGCGGACGTGTCCGACTGCCCCATGACGACATCGCCGACGAGATCGCCGCCCTGGGCCGGCGCCCCCGGCCGGGCGGATATCCGCTGCGGCTGATCGGGATGCGCGAGGCGCGGTCGGAGAATTCCTGGATGCACAACGCCCCGCTGTTGATGCGAGGAGACCGGACCCAGCGCGCGATCATGCACACCGAGGACGCGTCGGAGCGGCGGATCGCCGACGGCGACGTGGTACGCGTGCGGTCGGCTCACGGCGAGATCGACCTGCAGGTCGCGGTGACCGCCGACATCGTGCGCGGTGCCGTCGCCGTCCCGCACGGATGGGGGCACCGGGGGACCGGGAACTGGCGGTTGGCCAACGCCGCAGGCGGAGCCAACGTCAACCGGCTCATGTCCAGCGAGCCGGCCGACGTCGAGACGCTGGCCGGGATGTCATGGCTCACTGGAGTTCCCGTGCAGGTCGAGCGGGTGGGTTAACCGATCGCGCCGGAGTCCTTGAGCTCGTTGATGCGATCCCAGTCCACGCCGAGCTCCATGAGGATCAGCTCGGTGTGTTCGGACGCCTGCGGCGCCCTGGTGGTCTCGAGCGGTTCGTGGTTGAACTGGACCGGACCCCGGACCACGCGGAAGGGCGCCCCGCCGTCGCTCGCGTCGACCTCGACGATCATGTCGTTGGCGATGGCCTGTTCGTCGGTGTTCAGGTCGACCAGGCTCTGGAACGGCGCCCACTGGCCCCGCATCGTCTTCAGGTGCGTCCGCCAGTACTCGAAGGGTTTGCTACGAATGGATTCGGCGATGAGTTCCGCTGCCGCCGAGGCATTCTCGATCAGTGGCAAGACCTCGGAGAAGCGCGGATCGTCCGCGAGTTCGGGTAATCCCAGGTGCTCGAACGCATCACGGATGTATCCGGTGGGGCTGACGATGCACAGGTTGATGGTGCCGCCGTCGGAGGTCTCGTAGTTCGCCATGAACGGGTTGACCGACGGACCGGTCGAATTGGGCATCAGCGACCGCATCGTCTGCCCGGTCTCCATACCCTGGGTGACGCTCGCACCCGCCGCCCACCACGCAGTGCTCAGCAGGGAGACATCGATCTCGAGGGCCTCACCGGTACGTGCCCGATGGAACAGCGCCGCGGAGATGCCGCCGGCGATGTTCATCCCGCCGATCGAGTCGCCGAAGGCCGGTATGCCCTGTGACAGTGCGCCGCCGAGCTCCTCCGGTGTGAGCGCGTGGCCGACGCCGCTGCGGGTCCAGAAGGCGGTCCCGTCGAAGCCACCGGTGTCGCGCTCGGGCCCCTTGTCGCCGTACGCGCTGCCCCTGGCGTAGATGATGTCCGGATTCACGGCGCGGATGTGCTCGAGATCGAACTTGTTCTTCTGGCGTTGAGCGGGCATGTAATTGGTGAGGAACACGTCGGCGGTCTTGGCGATCTCGTAGAGCACCTCGCGGCCACCGTCGGTCGACACGTCGATGCCGATGCTGCGCTTACCCCGATTGGGGTGCTCGATCAGCGGATGGCGATTCGGATCGAGCTGGAAGCCGCCCATGTTGATGAAGCCGCGTTGGGTGTCACCGCGCACCGGGTGCTCGACCTTGATCACGTCGGCACCCCAGTCGGCGAGGATGGCGCCCGCCGCCGGAACGAACGTGAACTGGGCGACCTCGAGGACCCGAACGCCCTCCATCACCTTGACCAATGCGTTCTCCTGATTCACGGGGGTTTACATGTCCGCTCCAGACTGTCACGTCGTCCACCCCTTGCGATAGACCGGAGCGCGCTGGATCTCGTACTGTAATGTTTACGGTTGTTATTCTGGTACGTGTAGGGGGTCGGTGTGAGCCATGCAGTCGGGCAGTCGGTTCCCAGCGTCGAGGTGAGCCGTCGCGTGGCCGCGCGGGCGGAATCGCGAATGCTCGTGGACGGTGAGCTGACCGCAGCCGACTCCGGGATGGAGTTCGACAACTCGAGCCCGACGACCGGACGGACCCTCGGACGCACCGCTGCCGCGGGCCGCACGGACATGGAGCGGGCGATCGGCGCCGCACGGCGGGCCTTCGACGTCACCGGCTGGTCCGTCGACCGCGCCCTGCGCAAACGCTGCCTGACACAGTTGCAGGAGGCGCTCGAACGCGAACGCGACTTGCTGCGTGAGGAACTCATCGCGGAGGCCGGCTGCCCCGAGATGACCATCGCCACCGCCCAACTCGACTGGCCACTGGCCGGGGCTCTGCGGTATCCCACCGGGCTCATCGACACGTTCGAATGGGAACGCGCGCTCGACGGCGGCGGCCTCTTCGGCGAGCGCAACGTGCGCAGGGTGGTCAAGGAGCTCGTCGGCGTGGTCGCCGCCATCACGCCGTCGAATTTCCCGCTCGAGGTCATCCTCAACAAGCTGGGACCCGCCCTGGCGGCGGGCAACACCGTGGTGCTCAAACCGGACCCGCACACACCCTGGAACGCCACCCGGCTGGGCCGGCTGATCGCCGAACGTACCGACATCCCGGCCGGGGTGGTCAATGTGGTGCCCACCCCCGACAACGCTGTGGCCGAACTGCTGGCCACCGATCCGAGGGTGGACTTGGTGTCGTTCACCGGGTCGACCGCCGTCGGGAAGCTGCTGATGCGCCAGGGCGCGGACACGATGAAGCGGACATTCCTGGAACTGGGCGGCAAATCGGCCCTGATCGTCACCGACGGCGTCGACCCGACCCAGATCCTGCCCGCCGCCGCGGGTGTCTGCGTACACGCCGGCCAGGCGTGTGCGTCCACCACGCGACTGCTCGTGCACCGGTCGCTCTACGACGCCGCGGTCGCCGGGGTCACCGACATGTTCGCGATGCTGCCGGTCGGCGACCCGGCGCTGCCCGAAACGCTGGTGGGCCCGCTCATCAGCGCCGCGCAGCAGGATCGGGTATTGACGGCCGTCGAGCAGGCCCGCCGGGATGGCGCCGAGATCACGTGCGGCGGCGCGGTATTCGACGATCTGCCGGAGGAGCTTCGCGGGGGCCACTTCGTGGCGCCGACGGTGGTGGTCGGCGTCGGCTCTTCCGCGGCCGTCGCGCAGCAGGAGATCTTCGGACCCGTGCTGGTCGTCCTGCCGTTCGACGATGACGACGATGCGGTGCGGATCGCCAACGACTCGGCCTTCGGGCTCGCCGGTGCGGTGCTGGCGAGCACCGCCGAACGGGGTATGGCCATCGCGCGGCGAATCCGCACGGGGGCGGTCGGTGTCAACGGCGGGATGTACTACGGCGCCGACGCGCCCTTCGGTGGATACAAGAGCTCCGGTGTCGGACGTCAGTGCGGCCTCGAGGGATTCGGGCAGTATCTGGAGACCAAGACCATCGGATGCCGGATCCCGCGCTCGGGGTGACGCGTCACGTCACGGTACGGAACGTCACCGGCAGCCGTCTGGGGGAGCGGAAGGGCTGACCCCAGATGTGCGGATCCTCCTCGGTGCGCAGCGTGATGTCGGCGAGCCGGTCGAGCAGGCACTCCAGTGCGACCCGGGTCTCCATGCGGGCCAGGTGCAACCCCATGCAGGTGTGCTCGCCCGCCGCGAAGGTGATGTGGGGTGCGCGTTGCCGGAAGATGTCGAATTCCTCCGCCCGCACCCAGCGGCTCTCGTCGCGGTTGGCCGAACCGATGCACACGTCGATCACCGATCCCGCGGGAATCGGCACCCCCTGGAGTTCGGTGTCCTCGGTGGCGCAGCGCTGCACGGTGGTCAGCGGCGTCTCGTAGCGCAAACCCTCTTCGATGGCCGCCGGAATCAGCGTGCGGTCGGCCTGCAGGGCGCGGAACTGTTCGGGATGACTCAACAGCAGGAACAGCAGATTGCCCGACGACCGGTAGGTGGTCTCCAGGCCGGCGGGCAGCAGCAACCGCAGGAAGGAGTAGATGGCCTCGTCGCTGAGTTTCTCCCCGTCGATCTCGGCGGTCACCAGGTCGCCGATGATGTCCTCGGTGGGCCGCGACCGGCGTATGTCGATCTGCTGAAGGAAGTAGTCCTTGAGCGCCGCAGAGGCTTCGAACGCCCGCTTCCATTTGACCGTGTAGCTGATCAACTCTACGGCGCGCGCCCGGAACCAGGGGAGATCCTCTTCGGGCAGACCCAGCAGCCTGGCGATGACGCGGGTGGGGAACTCGAACGTGAAATCTGAGATGAGGTCGGCGGTGCCCGCCTCGGCGACCTCGTCGATCAGCGTGTGGCAGACGGGGCGCACGATCTCGGGCTCCCACCTCAGCAGTGACCTGGACTTGAAGGCGGCCGACACCAGATTACGATGCGCACGATGGGGTTTGCCCTCCATCGCCAGGATCGTCGGCCCGATGAACAGCCCGATGGTGGTGTCGTAGATCGAGGAGTCGAACAGCCGATTGTCCCGGAACACCCTGTTGACCGCGTCGAACGACACCGCGGCGTAGAGGTTGTCGGGTTTGAGGTTCTCCGGGGTCTTCGACCAGTCCATGACCGAGCCCTTGAACACACCCGCCTGCCGGCGACGCGCGGCGAACATCGGATACGGGTCGCGCAACAGGTCGGCGGAATGGTCGACGTCGTCGACGGGGCTACTCACGGCTGACTCCAGCGGATCGATGGGGCGGACGTCAGCCTACATGAGGTTACTGTAATTGTTACAGTAGATGCGATCACAACGCATGACGAGGAGCCGCAATGGCGACGATGACAGCCGTTCTGGACGGCCAGCGGCGCGCGTTCGTCGCCGAGGGGCCGCCGGGGGCCGGCGTCCGGCGCCACCGCATCGATCGGCTGCTGGCGATGGTCCTGGACAACACCGCAGAGTTCGTGGATGCGACGGCTGCCGACTACGGTTCGCGGTCGCGGTCGGCTGCCCTGTTCGCCGAGATCCTCGGCATGATCGCGGTCATCGAGCACACCAGAGCCCATGTGCCCCAGTGGATGCGCGCGACGAAACTGATGCGTGCAGCCCGTCTGGTCGGGCTGCACGCGGAGGTGCAGCCTTCGCCACTGGGCGTGGTCGGCGTGATCGGACCGTGGAACTTCCCGGTCAATCTCACGGTGCTGCCCGCCGCCGCGGCGTTCGCCGCGGGCAACCGAGTGATGATCAAGATGTCCGAGGTCACCTCGAACACCGCCGCATTGATGCAGGCGACCGCGCCGCGGTATTTCGACCGCAGTGAACTGGCGATCGTCACCGGCGGCCCCGACATCGCCGCACAGTTCGCGGGCTTGCCCTTCGACCACCTGTTCTTCACCGGTTCACCGTCGGTCGGTGCATCGGTCCAGCGGGCGGCTGCTGAGCATCTGGTACCGGTGACACTCGAACTCGGGGGCAAGAATCCGGTCGTCGTGGCTCCCGGCGCCGACCTGCACCGGGCCGCGGCCCGCATCGCGCAGGCCCGCATGGTCAACGGCGGCCAGGTCTGTGTCTGCCCGGACTACGTGTTCGTCCCCGACGACCGCGTGCAGTCGTTCGTCGATACGGCCGAGCGGACGCTGCGTGCGATGTTCCCGACGATCATCGCCAACGGTGACTACTGCTCATCGGTCAATCAGGTCAACTTCGATCGGGTCGTGCGACTGATCGAGGATGCGAGAGCGGCAGGTGCGCAGGTGCACTCGGTCGCGCCGGCGGGTGAGGCACTGCCCGATCCGGTGTCGCGCAAGATCGCGCCGACCATCATCTGCGACGTCGAGGACACGATGCGCATCGCCGAGGAGGAGATCTTCGGTCCGGTGCTGGTGGTGAGGGGCTACACCCAACCCGAAGAGATCATCGCGTACCTCGGCGCCCGGCCTTCTCCGCTGGTCACCTACTGGTACGGCCCCGACGATGCCGACTTCCGCCACTTCGTGCGACACACCCGCAGCGGGGGTGTGGCGCGGAACGACTTCGCCGCGCACATGATCCCGTCGGCGGCGCCGTTCGGGGGTGTCGGGCGCAGCGGTATGGGCGCGTATCACGGTAAGGCCGGGTTCGACACGTTCAGCCACCATCGGACAGTGGTCGGCAGCGATCTGCCCTTCAGCATCACCGGCAGCGCGGCGATGCCGTTCACCACACCGATGCGCATCGGTGCCGATCTGATGCTGCGCCGGGCGCGCAGCCGAACGCGGCGGCGCCTCGACGCGGCGGATTGAGACTCATCGCCATACCGCGATGAGGTCGTCGGTCGTGGTGACGGTGGCCAGCAGCGACAGGCTGTTGTCGATGACGGCGGCGCCGTACTCGGCGGGCACCCCGGCGACCGCATCGCGCGGCAGGACGACCCGATATCCGGCGTTGACCGCGTCCATCACCAGATTCGGAATCGCGATGTTGAGCGAGACGCCCACCGCGACGATGGTCGTCACCCCGAGGTTGCGCAGCACCGCGTCGAGGTCCGTCCCGCCCATCGGGCCGACGCCGTGGCGACGGGTCAGCACCAGATCGGTTGCATCCGGGCCGAATTCGCTCAGCAGGCGGCTGCCCGGACTGCCCGGGGCGATGTCGACATCGCGGCTGCCCACCGCGAACAGCCGCGCATTGTGGTTCGAGCCCCGACCGTCGGCCCGGCGCTCGACCAGGCAGTGCACCACCTGCGTGCCGGCCGCGCGGGCGACCGGCAGCAGGCGGCCGATGTTCGGCATCGCGACCCGGCGCGCCTCGTCGGCGAGTACGGCCAGACCGGCATCGGGTCCGACGACCGCGCCCTGCAGTTCCTGGGTGACCACGGCCGTACGCCGCGGCTCGACGAGGTCGGCGTGAAGAGGGGTCATACCGAGGCGGGTTCGACGTCGTAGAACTGCCTGGCCCACTTACGCATCGCCATATACGGTTTCGCGTCGATCCTGGCGAGTGTGGGATTCTCGACGTACTTCTGGTAGCGCCAGATATCGAGGTCCTCCCACACCGTGCGCAGGAAGCGCTCCTCCACCTTCGTGCGGACCGCCTCGGGAGGGACATCAGAGGTCTCCCCCGGCAGCTTCGGCCACCAGATCGAGTAGAAGAGATTGGACACCTCGTCGTCGACGGGTGTGCAGGCGAAGATCAGGCGGTGGTTGGACGAACCCTCGAACGCACTGATCGCGAAGCCGAGACCCGAGAAGTGGCTGTGGATGCGCAGCGCCATCTTCCCCGGATCGTCGCTGCGAACGTCGGGCCATCCGGTGAGGAAGCGCCACTCTTCGCCGACGGCCTCCCAGTTCAGGCACACCGGGGTGACGGTGGCGCCGTGCACGTAGTGGAAATGTGCGCTGTCCGGGCCGTTCTCAGCCACGATCTGCGGATGCACCGGTTCGTTGTCGGCGCGGCGCGAGAACTCCGGATAGGGCCGGTAGTACGCGTTCGCGTCGGTCACGAACTGCGGGAATTTGTGGAAGATGTCCGGCAGCGGCCACTGTGGCTGCGCCCCGTCGGGGTGATGCCACATGAACACGCAGCCGTACTGCTCGCGCACCTGATAGACCCGCAGGCGGAGTCCGCGGTTGGGCCGGTCGGGTTGATAGGGGATGTAGCGGTTGGTGCCGTCGGGGCCCCACCGCCAGCCGTGGAACGGGCACTCGACGCAGTCGCCGACGACCTTGCCGCCGTGGCCGAGGTGCGCGCCCAGATGCTTGCAGTGGGCTTCCATCAGGTGAAGCACACCGTCGTGGTCGCGGTAGCCGACGAGTTCCTCACCGAAGTAGTGGATCGACCGGGTCTGACCCGCCGGGAACTCGGCTGACCATCCGATCATGAACCAGCCGGTGACCTTCCAGGTGAACGGAACCTTCACGCCGAACCCTCCTGTGCGCGTCGAATCAGCACCCTATGGAGGACATTACAGTATAGATTTCAGCGGATGCGTGAGACAGATGGACTGGCCGGCCGACGGCAGCGGGCACTGGTGATGGGGGCCAGCGGCAACGTCGGTGCGGCAGTCGTCCGGCGGCTCGTCGAGGACGGCCACGAGGTGCGCGTGCTGCTGCGCCGGAGCAGTTCGACCCGGGGGATCGAGGGCCTGGACGTGGAGCGGCACTACGGCGATGTCTTCGACACCGGTGCAATCGCGACTGCAATGGCCGGCCGCGACGTCGTGTACTACTGCGTCGTCGACACCAGGGCGCACCTCGCCGATCCGGCACCGCTGTTCAGAACCAACGTCGAAGGACTGCGCAACGTGCTCGACGTGGCGGTGACCGAACAGCTGCAGCGCTTCGTCTTCCTGAGCACCATCGGCACCGTGGCCATCGGCCGCGACGGCGAGCAGGTCGACGAGGACACCCCGTTCAACTGGCACGGCAAGGGCGGGCCGTACATCGAATCACGCCGCCGCGCGGAGGAACTGGTGCTCCGCTACGCCGCCGAGCGGGACCTCCCCGCGGTGGCCATGTGCGTGTCCAATCCGTACGGGCCGCCCGACTGGGCGCCCAAGCAGGGGGCCATGGTGGCGCTGGCCGCCTTCGGCACGATGCCCTGCTACATCCGGGGTGTCGGGTCGGAGGTGGTGGGGATCGACGATGTGGCACAGGCCCTGGTGCTGGCGGCCGAGCGCGGCCGCTCCGGTGAGCGGTACATCATCTCCGAGCGCTACATGTCGCAGCGGGAGATGTTCACCATCGCCGCCGAGGAGGTCGGTGCCCGGCCCCCGCGATTCGGCGTCCCGATGGCGCTCGTCTATGCCGTCGCCGCGCTGACCGGCGCATCGAACCGGTGGCTGCGCACGGACTTTCCCATCAACCTCGTCGCGGCGCGGCTCATCGCGCTGACCTCACCAGCCTCCCACGCCAAGGCCGAAAGGGAGCTGGACTGGCATCCGCGACCGGCCGCCGAATCCATCCGTCGTGCGGCGCGCTGCTACGTGCAGCGGCGCAACAACAACGAGAAGGTCATCGACCTATGACGGCGCCCGCGCGGTTCGAGGCATTGGTCATCGGCGCCGGCTTCTCCGGCCTGTACGCCCTGCACCGACTGCGGGAACTCGGCGTGCGCACCCGGGTGGTCGAGAGGGCCGACGGCGTCGGCGGAACCTGGCTGTTCAACCGGTATCCCGGCGCCCGCTGCGACATCGAGAGCGTCGAGTACTCCTACAGCTTCTCCGAGGCGATCCAGCAGGAGTGGGTCTGGACGGAGACGATGCCGGCCCAGCCCGAGATCGAGGCCTACCTGAACTTCGTCGCCGACCGGCTCGACCTACGCCGCGACATCGACTTCGGCACCGACGTCGTCGCGATGACCTTCGACGAGGACGCCGCGGAATGGTCCGTCGACACCGCGGCCGGCGAGACGTACGTCGCGCCCTTCGTCATCGCCGCCACCGGGATACTCTCGGCGCCTTTGGATCCCGACATTCCCGGCATGGACACGTTTCTGGGTGACTCGCTGTTCACCAGCCGTTGGCCCCGCGACGGCGCGGATCTCGCCGGCCGGCGCGTCGGTGTCGTCGGGACGGGATCGACGGGTGTGCAGCTCATCCCGGTGGTGGCCAGCGAGGCAGCCGAACTGGTCGTGTTCCAGCGGTCGCCGGCGTTCACCCTGCCCTGGCGGGTCCGCCCGTTCGCGCCGGGCGAACTCGACGAGCTGAAGGCCCGCTACGACGAGATCCGGGCCGAGCAGCGCGCGCATCCGGTGGGCGCGGCCCGACTCAGCGCGTTCTCGGTACTGCTCGACATGCTGGGCCGCCCACCCCTGCGGACCGCCAGTGAGGAGCAACGGCGCCGGGCGGTGGACGAGCACGGTGTGATGGGCGCGCTCAACTGGGGTGACGTCTTCTTCGACATCGACGCCAACCGGATGGCCACCGAACTCTACGGACGGGCCATCGCGCGCATCGTCCACGATCCGGACATCGCCGCGGCGTTGGTGCCGACCCATCCGTTCGCCTGCAAGCGACCCATCATCGACCAGGGCTACTACGAGACGTTCAACCGGGACAACGTGACGCTGGTGGATCTGCGCCGCGGCGCCATCCGCGCGGTCACGACGACCGGAATCTCCACCGAGCAGGGCGATTACGACCTCGACGTCATCGTCTACGCCACCGGGTTCGACGCGATGACCGGGGCGCTCACCCGCATCGACATCCGGGGGCGCGGCGGCGTCTCGCTGCGTGAGGTGTGGGCGACCGAGGGGCCGGTCGCCTATCTCGGCCTCGCCGTCGCCGGGTTCCCGAATCTGTTCACCGTGCAGGGGCCGGGAAGCCCCAGTGCGGCAACCAACTTCGTCGCGGCCCTGGAACAGCACGTCGAATGGATCGGCGACTGCCTGGCACATCTGCGGGAGCGGGGACACCGCACGATCGAGGCGCTACCCGACGCGCAGCACGAGTGGGTCGACCACACCACCGCCCTGGTTGCGCCGACCGTTCTGATACACCCGACGTGCAACTCCTGGTACAACGGCGGCAACGTGCCGGGCAAGAAGCGCCGCTACATGGGATACACGGCCGGTATTCCGGAATACCGTAGGCGCTGCGACGAGATCGCGGCCGCCGGATACACCGGGTTCCGGCTCACGTGAGGCCTGCCGAACGGTTGTGGCGCATCGGCAGTGACGTCGCGGGAGTGCTGCCGCGCACCCGGACGGCGGTGTCGTCGCAAGGGGACTGGAACCCGTTGTCGGCCGGCGGCGCACGGGCCTTCGGCGAAGTGCTGCTCGACGAGCTGGCCCTGACGGGAATGACGCTGACCGCCCCGCCGCCGAAGGTGGAGCGCTCGATCCAGTCATGTGCTGCCGCGGCGGCTCAGCTGGCGGGAGCGGGTGTGGCCGGTGCACACACCGCGCCGGAGCCCCTGCGGGTGCGGTCGATCCGACGACTGCGTTTCGGCCGGACCGACTACGAACGGCTGTCGTTCGTACACGATCCGCACCTGCCGGACGTGTGGTGCGACGACGGCTTCGGACGCCCGGCCACCGCGGTGGTCCATCTGATGCGCACCGAAGGGGTGCGGCGGCCCTGGCTGGTGTGGGTGCACGGCGCCGGCCAGGGGACGCCCATCGACCTGGTGGTCTCGCGGGCCAGGCACATCCGCGACCGGTTGGGCGTCAACGTCGCTCTGCCCGTGCAGCCGGGGTGTGGTGTACGGCGTACGGCGCCGCCGGCCTATCCCACGATGGACCCGCTGAACAACGTCGCACAGATGATGCGTGCGGTCTCCGAGGTGCGGGCCCTGGTCCGCTGGCTGCGGCCGCAGGCCGACGCGCTCGCGGTGGCCGGCGTGTCGATGGGAAGCCCGGTGGCCGGACTCGTCGCACACCTCGAGCCGGTCGACGCGGTCGCGCTCTACACCCCGATCTTCGGGCTCAACGCCATGATCGCCGCCCACCTGGGCCGGTGGGGCCCTTCCGTGCAGGGCACGGTGGAGCTGTTGGGTTCGGAACCGGTGGCAGAGCTGACGTCGGCCGTCGACTACATGTCGGTGGAACCGAGCGCGCCGCTGCAACGTCGGCTGGTGGTCGGCGCATGGCAGGATCAGATGGCGCGTCGCGAACCCGCGATCGCGGTGCACCGCAGATGGGGCGGCGAACTGTACTGGCATCCGGGCAGCCACGTAGGGCATCTGTGGGCTGGTGGCGTCCGGAAGATCACCGACTCGTTCCTGCAGGTGCTCAACGAACTCCCGGGCGGAGGAGCGCGGTGACCGGCACGGCGTCCATTCCCCGCGGGGTCGACGAACTCGACGCCGGTTGGCTGACCGAGGCACTCGGCGCCACCGTGGAAACCGTCCGCGCCGAGCGGATCGCGGCCGACAGCGGCTTCTCCTCACTGCTGTACCGGCTGCACCTGAGCGGAACGGGTGTGCCCGACACCGTGATCGCCAAGCTGCCCGCGGAGTCCGAGGCGAGGGGAGCGATGGACCTGCTCGGCGGATACCGGCGGGAACTGGCCTATTACCGCGACATCGCCGGGCGCGCACCGATGCCGACGCCGGGGGTGTACACCGCCCGGATGGCCGACAACGGCGTCGACTTCGTCCTGCTTCTGGAGGACCTCGCGCACTGGGACAATGCCGACCACCTCGCCGGCCTGTCGCTGGAGCGGGCGCGACTCGTCATCGCGAAGCTGGCCGGTCTGCACGGCTGGTCCGCCGACACCGCCAACGCCCCTGCGCTCGAACCCTTCCCGAGCCTGGACACGCCGATCGCCCGTGACCTGCTGCTGCCGGTGTTCGCGCCGGGCTGGCAGATCTACCGGGAGCACAGCCGCAGGACGGTTCCGACTGCGGTCGCCGCGTTCGCCGACGACTTCGCCGACCGGGCCGGCCCGGCTCTGGCCGCGCTGTCCGAGCGGAACATGCTGCTACACGGAGACATCCGCGCCGACAACCTGTTCTTCGACCGCGAGCAACTCAAGGTGGTGGACTTCCAGTTCGCCGCGCGGGGCGCGGGGGCCGCCGACATCGCCTACCTCGTCACCCAGGGACTGCCCACCGATGTGCGGTCGGGGCAGGACGAGATGCTGATGCGCGAGTATCTCGAACACGTCGCCGGGCACGGCGTGAGCGATTACGGCTTCGACGAGGCGTGGCGGCACTACCGGCTGGCCGCGGTCTACCTGATGGTTCTGCCTGTCATCACGCTGAACGGCTGGGATGCATTGCCAGCGCGGTCGCGGCGGCTGGTCGTGACGCTGGTCGACCGGGCGGTGGCCGCCATCGACGACATCGGGGCACTGGAGGTGTTCGCGTGACACGTACCGCCCGCGAGGTCGTCGAACTCTACAACCTGGTGGTGTGGAACCGGCGCGACTTCGCCCTGGCCGAGGAACTGATGGGCCAGACCGTCACCCGGCACGACGTCGGCGAGGCGACGGTGCTCACCCACGACCAGGCGGTCAACCGGATCGTCGATCACTGGGCGATGTTCGAGACCATCCGCTTCGACCTCAACCTGGTGGTCGCCGGTGACGACGGCGAGCATGTGGCGATCGTGTACCAGTCGCCGATGACGTTGAAGGACGGCACGGAGACCACGATCGCGAGCATGGAGATCTTCCGGGTCGTCGATGGCAGGATCACCGAAGTCTGGAACTGCGGCTACAAGCAAGGAGTGTGGGCGTGACGCGCACGTTGGACGAGCTCGGTTTCTACCTGCTGGCCGGTGCAGGAGGTGAGGGACCGGCGGCGCTGGTGAACGAGGCGCGACGCGGCGAGGAACTCGGATTCGGCACCGGCTTCATCTCCGAACGGTGGAACGTCAAGGAGGCGTCGTCGCTGACCGGCGCCGCGCTCGCGGTGACCGACCGCTTGCAGATCGCCACCGCGGCCACCAACCACAACACCCGCCACCCTTTGATCACGGGATCATGGGCGACCACCATGCACCGGCTCTCGGGTGGCCGCTTCACACTGGGGCTGGGCCGGGGCATCGCGGCGATGTACAACGCGTTCGGTGTGCCGGCGGTGACCACGGCGCAGATGGAGGACTTCGCGCAGGTGATGCGCAAGCTGTGGCGGGGCGAACTGATCTTCAACCACGACGGGCCGATCGGCAAGTATCCGGTGCTGTTCCTGGACCCGGACTTCCGCGAGGATATCCGGCTGGCGATCGTGGCATTCGGCCCGCAGACCCTCGCATTGGGCGGGCGGGAGTTCGATGACGTCATCCTGCACACCTACTTCACGCCCGAGACGTTGCAGCGCGCGGTCAAGACCGTCAAGCAGGCCGCCGAGCAGGCGGGCCGCGATCCGGCCAGCGTACGGGTGTGGTCGTGCTTCGCGACCGTCGGCGACCACCTGCCCGAAGACCTCCGGCTGAAGAAGACCGTCGCCCGGCTGGCCACCTACCTGCAGGGCTACGGCGATCTGCTGGTGAACACCAACGGGTGGGATACCGCTGTGCTGCAGCGGTTTCGCGACGATGCGGTGGTGCAGTCCATCCCCGGCGGCATCGATCACAAGGCTACCTCCGAGCAGATCGAGCACATCGCCACCCTGATCCCCGACGAATGGCTCGAACCCGCCGCGACCGGATCGGCACAGCAGTGCGTCGAGCGGTTGCGCAAGGAGTTCGACTACGGTGCCGATGCGGTCATCATGCACGGTGCCACCCCCGACGAACTCGAGCCGATCGTCGCGGCCTACCGCGCCTCCTGAGTGGTCAGGGGGTGATCGTCGTGCGGTATACCGGCTCGGCGACCTGCTGGCGGCTGAAGATGCCGTGCTGCAGGGCGGCCAGCAGCGCGTCGCGAGTCTCGTCCGGCGAGATGAGCTCGTCGAAACCGAGGTGGCCTGCCGAGCGGTAGGACGCCTCGAGTTCCATCTTCTTGAGCACCGCGGTGTAATCCTCGCCGGCGTTGGTGGCGCGGCTCATCGCAGCGGCGCTCATCGCACCCATCGTCGCGCCGGGATAGGCGAACGTCGCCACCTGATCGTCGAACCCCAGCAGCGACATCACCATCGAGCCGAAGCCGAACGCCTTCCGCAGCGTGACATGGAGTTTCAGCGTCGTGGCCGCGGTCTGGGCGGCGAACATCCGCGCACCGCTGCGTAACACGCCGCTGCGCTCAGACCTGCTGCCGGGCAGCATTCCGGGATTGTCGGCCAGGAACACGATCGGCAGGTGGAACGAGTCGGCGACCGTGATGAAGTGCGCCGCTTTGTCGGCGGCATCGGCGTCGATCGATCCGGCAATGACCTGCGGCTGATTGGCCACCACCGCAACGGGATAGCCGCCGAGGTGGGCCAGCGCGCAGATGATCGCGGGGCCGAACCTCGGTTGCACCTCGAACCAGTCCGGGCGGTCGAACACCACATCGAGCACCGTGCGCATGTCGTAGATGTGCCGGTTGTCCCGGGACACGATGTCGACGATCTCGGGGGTCGATCGGGGCCCGGCGGTGTCGTCGGCGAGCCGGGTCGGCGGATAGGACCAGGCGCTGGACGGGAAGTACGACAGGTAGTGCCGGATGTGATCGATCACTGTCCGGTCGTCCTCGGCATAGTTGTGGATGACGCCGCTGGCGAGCGCCACCGCCGGCCCACCGAGGTCTTCCTTCGAGATGTCCTCTCCGGTGGACTCTTTCACCACCGGCGGTCCTGCGGTGAAGATGGCGCCGCCGGCACTCATGATCGTGAAGTCGCACACCGGTGCGACGAGCGCGCCGTGGCCGGCCGACGGACCGAGCACCGCGGCGATGGTGGGCACCTTGCCCGAACACCTGGCCTGGGCGAGCAGATCGGTCGGGGTACGCCCGTAATGCTCGCCGCTGGGGCGGAATCCGGCGCCCTCCAGCAACATCACCAGGGGAATCTTGTTCCGTAGTGCCAGTTCGGCCAGCCGGTACCGTTTCGCGTTACCTCCAGGCCCGATGCTGCCGGCCAGCGTGGTGAAATCCTCCGCACCCACCATCACCGGCGTACCGTCGATCCGGCCCGAACCCGCGACCAGTCCGTCCGCGGCGATCTCGCCACCGACCAGGGTGCCGAACTCGGTGAACGTCCCGGCATCGAGTAGCCGGTCGATCCTCGCCCTGGCGTCGAGTTTGCCCCCGCCGTGGTGTTTCGCGAGCCGTTGTTGGCCGCCCATCGCATAGGTTCGCCGGCGCCGGAGGTCGAGGTCTTCGAGCGTCTCCTTCCAGTCCGAGTCGTTGGTCATCCTGGTTCCTCACTCGTCGACAGCCTGTCGCCGTTGACCCTACTGAATTGCTTACTGTAGCGTCGGCCGGTGTGGGCATGTCCGCGCCTGCCCTCAAGATCGACCGAGGGATTCCCAGCCGACTCGAGGCCGTACCCGAGACTGCGCGATCGCTGGAACAGCAGGGGTACGACGGATGCTGGACCGGCGAGATCGCCCACGATCCCTTCCTACCGCTCCTGCTGGCCGCCGAGCACACCTCGCGACTGCAGATCGGCACCAGCATCGCCGTCGCGTTCGCCCGCAGCCCGATGACCGTGGCCAATCTCGGGTGGGATCTGCAGGCCTATTCGAAAGGCCGCTTCATCCTGGGGCTCGGCTCGCAGATCCGTCCACACATCGAGAAGCGCTTCAGCATGCCGTGGAGCCACCCGGTGGGGCGTATGCGCGAGTTCGTCGCTGCGCTGCACGCGATCTGGGACAGCTGGCGCGATGGCAGCCGCCTGGAATTCGCGGGGGACTTCTACAGGCACACGTTGATGACGCCGATGTTCACACCCGAACCCCATGAGCACGGAACCCCTCCGGTGTTCCTCGCCGCGGTCGGGGAGGCGATGACCGAGATGGCCGGAGAGGTGGCCGACGGGCTGTTGGCGCACGCGTTCACCACCAGACGCTATCTCGACGAGGTGACCCTGCCGACGCTGGCTCGCGGCGCCGACCGTGCTGGGCGCGAGACGAAGGCGATCGAGGTGTCGTGTCCGGTGTTCGTCGTCACCGGCGAGACCGAGGTCGATATGGACAACGCCGCCGCCGCCACGCGTAAGCAACTCGCCTTCTACGCGTCGACACCGGCGTACCGGGCGGTTCTCGAGGTGCACGGTTGGGGTGGGCTCCAGCCGGAGTTGCACCGGCTTTCCAAGGCCGGCCGCTGGGACGAGATGGGCAGCCTCATCGACGACGCGATGCTCGACGCGTTCGCCGTGGTTGCGCCGCCGGACGACGTCGCGGCGAAGCTGCGCCTGCGCTGCGCCGGCGCGATCGGTCGGGTGCTGCCCGCTTTCCCGTCCGACCTTCCCGAAACCCGCGTGGCCGCAATCCTGCAAGACGTTCGGGACCTGTCGCCCGTCAGTGAGGAGACCCCATGAGTGCACCGATCATCGATGAGGCCGCGAGGCTTTTCGCCGACCCCTCGTCCTACACCGATGAGGTGAAACTCCATGCTGCACTGGCGCATCTGCGCGCCGAGGCGCCGGTGGCGTGGGTCGACGTCCCGGGTTACCGGCCGTTCTGGGCGATCACCAAACACGCGGACATCATGGCGATCGAACGCGCCAACACGGTGTTCACCAACGCGCCGCGTCCGGTGCTGATGACGGCGGAGTCCGACGAACTGCAGGCCGCTGTCGGCATCAGTACCCTGATCCACCTCGATGACCCGCAGCACCGCGTGGTCCGCGCGATCGGTGCGGACTGGTTCCGCCCCAAGGCCATGCGCGCGATGAAGATGCGGGTCGACGAACTCGCGCGGCGCTACGTCGACCAGATGATGGATGCCGGCGGCGAGTGCGACTTCGTGCAGGAGGTTGCGGTCAACTTCCCGCTCTACGTCATCATGTCCCTGCTCGGTGTGCCCGAGGCCGACTTCCCGAGGATGCTGCAGTACACCCAGGAGTTGTTCGGCAACGACGACGTCGAGTTCTCCCAGGGCGCGTCGAAAGAGGACCAGGTCGCGGTGTTGCTCGACATGTTCGGGTACTTCAACGCGCTGACCGCCGCCCGCCGCGAGCACCCCACCGAGGATCTCGCGTCGGCGATCGCCAACGCGACGATCGATGGAGAACCGTTGTCCGACATCGACACCGTGTCCTACTACGCCATCATTGCGACCGCCGGACACGACACGACGAGCGCGACCATCTCCGGTGGTCTCCACGCACTGATCGAGAACCCCGGCGAACTGCGGCGGCTGCGGGACAACCCGGATCTGATGCCGACGGCGACCGAAGAGATGATCCGCTGGGTCACCCCGGTCAAGGAGTTCATGCGGACGGCCGCCGTCGACACCACCGTTCGGGGAGTTCCGATCTCCGCCGGCCAGTCGGTGCTGCTGTCCTATCCGTCGGCCAACCGCGACGAGGAAGTCTTCGACGAGCCGTTCCGCTTCGACGTCGGCCGCGAACCCAACAAGCATGTGGCGTTCGGCTACGGCGTCCACTTCTGTCTGGGCGCGGCGCTGGCGCGCATGGAGGTGAGCAGCTTCTTCTCCGAACTGGTTCCGCGCCTTGACCATGTCGAGCTCGCAGGCAGCCCCGAGCACGTTGCGACCGTGTTCGTCGGCGGCCTCAAACACCTGCCCATCCGGTATTCGCTACGACCCGCCGCCGGCGGTTAGCAGCAGCGCGCGTTCGGGTTCGCCTCGGTCGAGGCGTGCCGCATGCGCCAGTAGTCGCGTTCGGAGAGCACGGGTTCGCCGGGATGGTCGCGTGCGCGGAAGTCCAGGTACCGGCGGTAGTGGTTGTCGCCCATCAATGTGGCGCAGTACCAACGGATCTGGTGTGCGAGCCAGGTAGCGCGTTCCATTGTTTCTCCACCTCCTTCTCGGCGTGGGTGGGAATCATCCCCGACGGGGCGAAGAGCCTCGACGGCAGGTGTTCGTCTTCGGCGAGTGGGCGGCCGCGCCCGCGGATCGACTGAACGGCGACGACCACACCGGCCACGACGACGACAATGACCAGGATCGCGAAGATCACCGACAACGTTCCCTGAATGAAGGTGTTGCGCACCACGGCGTCAATGTCGTCAGGGGATTTGGCCGAGAGGAACGTGGACTCACCGGCCTGCTGCGCGGCGCGGTACTGGAAGTGCTGTGTCCAGTAGCCGACCTTCGGGTCGCCGGAGAAGATCTTCTGCCAGGACGCGGTCAGCGTGACGATGAGGTCCCATAACAGCGGAATCCCGGGTATCCAGGCCCATTTGAGCAGACCCTTCTTGATTACCACCACCGTGACGACGGTCAGGGCGATCGCGGCGAGGAGTTGGTTGGCGATCCCGAACAGCGGGAACAGGGTGTTGATTCCTCCGAGGGGGTCGGTGACACCCATCAGCAGGATGCTTCCCCACGCGGCGACCACGACGACGCTGCAGACCCAGGCACCCACCCGCCAGCTCGGATCCTTGAGCTGCCGCATCGGGCCGCCGAGGTTGGACAGGCCGTCGGACAGCATGAAGCGCGCCACCCGGGTGCCGGCATCGACGGTGGTGAGGATGAACAGCGCCTCGAACATGATCGCGAAGTGGTACCAGAATGCCTTGAGGCTCTCGCCCCCGAAGACCTGGTGGAGCACTTCGGACATGCCGAACGCCAGCGTGGGGGCTCCGCCGGTTCGCGACACGATCGAGTTCTCGCCGACCGAGGTGGCGGCGTCGGTGATCTCGGCCGGGGTGATCGGCGCGCCGGACAGGCCCAACCCGTTGACGTACTCCGCCGCCGTCTCGGCCGTGCCGCCGGTCGCGGCGGACGGCGCGTTGATGGCGAAGTAGAGGTGCTGGTTGAGGATGGCGGCGGTGATCAGGGCCATGATCGCCACGAAGGACTCGGTCAGCATGCCGCCGTAGCCGATCAGCCGCATCTGCCCCTCCTTCTCCAGCAGCTTGGGCGTGGTGCCCGAGGAGATCAGCGAGTGGAAGCCGGACAGGGCGCCGCAGGCGATGGTGATGAACAGGAAGGGGAACAGCGACCCGGCGAAGACCGGTCCGGTGCCCGAGCCGGCGAAGGTCGAGATGGCCGGGGCCTCCATCACCGGCCGGGCGATGAGGATGCCGACCGCCAGCAGGGCGATGGTGCCGACCTTCATGAACGTCGACAGGTAATCGCGTGGTGCCAGCAGGAACCACACCGGCAGAACCGATGCGGCCAGCCCGTAGATGATGATGCACCACGACAGCGTCACCTTCGACAGCGTGAACCATTCGTCGCCCCAGGCGGTCTCGGCCACCCACCCCCCGGCGACGACCGCCAGCAGCAGCAGCGCCACTCCGATCAGCGAGACCTCCGAGACCCGGCCGGGTCGCAGGAACCGCAGGTACAGACCCATGAAAATGGCGATGGGAATCGTCATCGCGATGGAGAAGACACCCCACGGGCTCTCGGCCAGCGCCTGCACGACGACCAGCGCCAGCACCGCCAGCAGGATCACCATGATGACCAGGACGCCGACGATGGCGGCCGCCCCGCCGATGGTGCCGAGTTCGTCGCGGGCCATCTGCCCCAGTGAGCGGCCGCGCCGTCGCACCGAGATGGCCAGCACCAGATAGTCCTGGACGCAGCCGGCCACCACGGCGCCGATGATGATCCAGATGGTGCCGGGTAGGAAGCCCATCTGCATCGCCAGCACCGGACCGACCAGCGGGCCCGCGCCGGCGATCGCCGCGAAGTGGTGGCCGAAGAGCACCCGGCGGTCGGTCGGCACGTAATCAGTGGCGTTCTCGAAGATCTCGGCCGGCGTGGCGATGTCGTCGCGGGGCTGCACGATCTTCATCTCGATGAAGCGGGCGTAGAACCGGAACGCAACCAGATAGGTGCAGATCGCGGCGAGGACGAACCAGACCGCATTGATCGTCTCCCCGCGGAAGAACGCGATGATCAACCATGCGACGGCGCCGATCAGCGCGATGACGCCGAAGACGATCCGGTGTTTGACCGTGATCGGCGACCGGTCGACGATCGCCACCGGCGGCAGATCCCGGTCGGTGCGGATGTAGGTGACGTCCCCGTCGTGTTCTTCGGTTCGCTCGAACGATGCGGCGGTGGGTCCTGGCACGATGCTTCCCCCTCTGACGCGACTGTGCGTGCGCGTAGATCCTCGCATCACCGAAATCGGCACGGAGGCGAACGGTGGCTTTCCGTCGGTCAGCCGGGTTCGTGGAACGCCCGAACGATATCGATGGTGTCGGCCTCGGCAGGGGATTTGTCGTCGCGGTAGCGCAGCACCCGAGCGAAGCGCAACGCCATTCCGCCCGGATACCGGGTGGATGTCTGGACGCCGTCGAAGGCGATCTCCACCACCTGCTCGGGGCGCACTGTCACCACATAGCCGTCGGTCGGCCCCTCGGCCAGCTCGAGAAAGCGTGCGGTCTGCCAGTCGAGCATCGCGTCGGTCATTCCCTTGAACGTCTTGCCGAGCATCACGAAGTCGCCGCTGCCCGGATCGCGGGCACCGAGGTGGATGTTCGACAACTTGCCGCGTCGCCTGCCGTTGCCCCACTCGACCGCGAGCACGACCAGGTCGAGGGTGTGTACGGGTTTGACCTTCAGCCACGCCGCGCCGCGTCGTCCCGCTTCGTAGGGCGCCTCCGCGGCCTTGGCCATCACCCCTTCATGTCCTGCCCTCAGCGTGGCGTCGAGGAAGCGCTGCGCCTCGTCCGCGTCAGCGGTGACCAGACGGTCGACCCGTTGAGCGGCCGGGATGACCGTGGCCAGCGCGGCGGCGCGGTCGACGGTGGAGCGGCCGAGCAGATCGGCGCCGTCGAGGTGAAGCAGGTCGAAGACGAACACCGAGAGCGGTTGCGCCGCGCGGGCGGCCGCGATGTCCACGCTGCGGCCGAATCTCGACGCGGTGACCTGGAAGCGGTGCGGCCGGCCGTCCGGGCGCAGCGCGATCGCCTCGGCGTCGGCGATCACCGCATCGACCGGCCAGGCCAAGGCGGCCTCGACCACCTCCGGAAGCCGGGCGGTGACGTCGTCGAGGCTGCGGGTGTACACGGACACGTCTGCCCCGTTGCGGTGGATCTGCACCCGCGCTCCGTCCAGCTTCGCCTCGAACACCACTGCCCCCCGCAGCTTGTGGAGGGCGTCGGAGACACCGTTGGCGGTGTGAGCGAGCATCGGTCCGACGGGTCGCCCCACCTGCAGGGTGAACTGGGCGAGCGCCGACTCTTCGCCGGTCAGGGCGGCCGCCGCGACGGCGGGGAGGTCGCCGGCAAGCATCGCCGCGCGCCGGACGTCGGCGGCGGGCAGGGCGGTGGCCTTGGCGACCGCGTCGGCCATCACCCCCAGCAGGGCGCCCTGGCGGAGTTCACCGGTGAGCAGACGACGCAGGAAGGTCTGCTCGGCGCTCGTCGCGGCGGCGAACAGCCCGGCCACCAGTTCCGCCCGCCGGGCCTGCGAACCCTTGCCCGCGACGGCCCCGATCTCGCTGAAGAGCGCGTCGACGCCGGTGACCGTCAACGACGGCGCGGCGGCGGGACCGGGTAGCGAGCGCAGCGCCGCCCAGCCGACACCGATTTGGCGCTGCGGCAACTCGCCGGAAAGCCAGGACACCACCACCGCGACAGCGTGCGGATCTTTGGTGCGGGTCAGCAGATCGGCGATCAGTGACGTCTTGGCCAGTCGGGACGAGGTGGCACCGACCTCGGCCGACACGGCGGCGACATCGACGAGCAGCATGGGTCGAGGATGGCACGGAGGTCAGACATCGCCGAGCACGGTCATCCTCTCTGCAGCATCGACCGGGTCTCCTGATCCGGGAGGTCCTGGCCGGGGCGCGTCTATCTGACGGTGAAGGTGATCCGGTGCCAGCCGGTGGCGCCGTCGGGGACCGGGTCGGCCCGTTGCGAGGTCTGCACTGCGCCGGTGTTGTCGGTCGCGCGGACGGTGATCGAGTACAGGCCCGGCTCGCGTGCCTCCCAGTCGATGCTCCACAGCCGCCAGGTGTCGTCGGAGTAGCTGTCGCCGAGTTCGGCCTCACGCCACTCACCCTCACCGCTGGGCGGATCGATACGGACCTGCACCGACCGCACCCCGCCGCGGTCCTGCGCCCAGGCCACCCCGCCGAAGGTCACCGGACCCGGTGCGACATCGGCGCCGCTGCGCGGCACGTCGATCCGCGACTGCGTCTTGATCGGTCCGCGCGCAGACCAGCCGAGTCTCGTCCAGTAGGCCTCGGCACGGTCGAAGCGGGTGACCTCCAGGTCCACGACCCACTTCGTCGCCGACACGTAGCCGTACAGGCCGGGAACCACCAACCGCGCCGGATACCCGTGTTCGGTGGGCAGCGGCTGGCCGTTCATCCCGATCGCGAGCAGCGAGTCGCGGCCGTCGACGAGGGCCTCGACCGGCGTGCCCGCGGTGAACCCGTCCTGCGACGTCGAGAGCACCATATCCGCGTCGGGCTGAACGCCCGCCTGTGCCAACAGGTCCCGCACCCGGTATCCGATCCAGGTCGCCGTCGAGATCAGGTTGCCGCCGACGGGGTTGGACACACACGTCAGGGTGACCACCTTCTCGACCGCCTCGAACTGCTCGAGATCGGCCATGCGGTAGGTGATCTCGCGGTCGACCATGCCGTGGATGTGCAACTGCCATGAGTCGCGGTCCACTTGCGGGACGCTGAGCGCGGTGTCGATGCGGTAGAAATCAGCGTTGCTGGTGATGAAGGACGGCAGCGCGACCCCGGGCGGTTGCACGGCCGGTGGAATCGGAGGTGCGGGCGCGACGGGGCTCGGCAGCAGGAATGCCGCACGGTCCCCGGCGACCGAGGCGGCGCGGCGGGAGAGCGCGGCCCCGGCCACACCCGCGACCGCGCCGAGGGCGACGGTTCCGAGCGCCACGAGGGACAACCGGCGACCGCGATCCGGCTCGCCATCGACCGGATCGGCGGCGTCGACGATGCGCCCCGACACCAGCAGCCGCAACACCATGACACCGCACAGGGTGCCCACGATCGTCGGGATGACGTCGGCAACGGTGGCGCCGGCGCGGGACAGCACCGCAGCGCAGCCCGCGGCCCCGCCAGCGACGATCGCCGCGCTGCCGATCGGCACCCGGCGGGTCTCCAGGGCGCCCGCCACCGCGGCGATCACCGCGATGACGAGTAGCACGAGCAGCGAGAGCACCAGCTTGTCGGCCATGCCGAACGTCGAGATAGCCCACTCCTTCACCGCCCCCGGTGTGGAGTCGATGACCGCGGACCCGACCGCGGTGCGCGCGTCGGCCTCCGGCCCGAAGAGCGCCGCCGCCAGTTCGGTGACGCCGAGTGCGACGGCGGCCGCGGCGATGCCACACCACGCGCGCGATGTTCGTGCCGGACGGCCCATGCTGGCCAAGGTAGTCAGCGCACCGACCCGAAAGGCTTACCGGACGGTGACGTCGGCTAACTTGTTTACAGATCGACAACGAATTGGAAAGGGTGCTTGATGGAGATCGAGGGCAAGAAGGCCGTCATCGTCGGGGGTGCGTCCGGCTTCGGCAGGGCCACGGCGGAGGCGCTGGCCAAGCGCGGCGCCGGTGTGGCCGTGCTGGACCGGCCGCAGTCCAAGGGCAAGGAAGTCGCCGACGCGATCGGGGGCACCTTCTACGAGGTCGATGTGATGGATTTCGCCGGCACCGAACAGGTGCTGCGCGAGGCGGTTGACGGCCTCGGCGGCCTGCACATCGCGGTCACCACCGCGGGCGGCGGATCGGCGATGCGCACGCTCACCAAGAACGGCCCGCACGATCTCGACGTCTTCCGTCAGGTGCAGGACCTCAACACCGTCGGCACATTCAACATCAGCAGGCTCGCCGCCGAGCACATGAGCCGCAACGAGCCGGAGGATGACGAGCGCGGCGTCATCATCAACACCTCCTCGATCGCAGCGTTCGAGGGCCAGATCGGCCAGGTCGCCTACACCGCGTCCAAGGCCGCCATCGCCGGCATGTGCCTGACCATGGCTCGCGACCTCGGTAGCCTGGGCATCCGCGTGACCGCGATCGCGCCCAGCCTGTTCGCCACGGGCCTGACCGAGGGCATACCCGACGAGTTCGCCGCGCAGCTGACCAAGGATGCGGCGTTCCCCAAGCGGTTGGGTCGCCCCGAGGAGTACGCAAAGCTCGCCCTCGCGATCGTCGAGAACGCGATGCTCAACGGTCAGTGCATCCGGCTGGACGCCGGTCAGCGCTTCGCACCTAAGTGATCCGGTGATTTCGGCGCGGAAACATCCGCTCAGCGACCGTCTCCGCGCCGAAATCGCATAGGCTGCGCGGGTGGCGACCGTCGCTGATCACGTCATCTCCGCCCTGTCGCTCAGCGGTGTGCGCCGCGTCTACGGCCTGCCGGGGGACAGCCTCAACGGATTCACCGATGCGATCCGCCGCAGCGGCGCCATCTCGTGGGAGCACGTGCGCCACGAGGAGACCGCGGCGTTCGCGGCGGCGGCGGATGCCGCGCTGACCGGCCGGCTGGCCGTGTGCGCCGGCAGCTGCGGCCCGGGCAACCTCCATCTGATCAACGGTCTGTACGACGCGCATCGCAGCCGCGTTCCGGTACTGGCCGTCGCCGCCCACATCCCGCGCAGCGAGATCGGATCGGAGTACTTCCAGGAGACCCATCCCCAGGAGTTGTTCCGCGACTGCAGCGTCTACCGGGAGCTGGTCAGCACGCCGGAGATGGCGCCACGCATCCTCGAGATGGCGATGCGGGCCGCCGTCGAGGAGAACGGTGTGGCGGTCGTCGTGGTTCCCGGCGAGATCTTCCTGCAACGGGCCGACGCGTCGAACTGGAACGCCCGCCCGGTGGTGGCCAGCCGTTCAGTGGTGCGGCCCGACGACGAATCGCTGCAGCGGGCGGCGACGATCCTCAACGAGGCCCGGCGGGTCACCATCCTGGGCGGTGCCGGGGTCGCCGGTGCGCACGACGCGCTGGTGGACACCGCCGCCACGCTGAACGCCCCGATCGTCCATGCGTTGCGCGGCAAGGAGTTCATCGAATACGACAACCCGTTCGACGTCGGGATGACCGGTCTGCTCGGCTTCGCGTCCGGCTACAAGGCCATCAAGGAATCCGACGCGCTGCTGATGCTGGGCACCGACTTTCCCTATGGACAGTTCTATCCCGACCACGCGAAGGTGATCCAGGTCGACATCCGCGGCCGGCACCTCGGGCGGCGCACCCCGGTCCATCTGGGTCTGGTCGGATCGGTCGCCGACACTCTGGCGGCGCTGCGGCCGCTGTTGGCGCAGAAGTCGGACCGCGATCACCTCGACCGCTCGCTGCGGCACTACCGCCGTACCCGGGCCTCACTCGACTCGCTCGCCGTCAATGACCGCGACCGCAGCCCGATCCGCCCCGAATACGTTGCGGGAACGGTGGATCGGCTGGCCGCCGATGACGCCGTGTTCACCTGTGATGTGGGCTCGCCGGTGGTGTGGGCGGCACGGTATCTACGGATGAACGGACGGCGCAGGCTGATCGGTTCCTTCAACCACGGCACGATGGCGTGCGCGCTCCCGCTGGCCATCGGCGCGCAGACCGCGTTCCCCGGCCATCAGGTGGTGGCACTGGCCGGCGACGGCGGCCTGACGATGATGTTCGGCGAGCTCATCACGCTGATCCAGAACCGGCTACCGGTCACGGTCGTCGTCTTCAACAACTCGTCGCTGAACTTCGTGGAGCTGGAGATGAAGGCCGCTGGAATCGTCAATTTCGGCACCGATCTGGTCAATCCGGATTTTGCTGCCGTGGCGCAGGCCATGGGTGCGTTCGGCCGGCGGGTCGAGGCGCCGGGCGAACTGGACCGGGCACTTGCCGATGCACTCGCCCACGACGGACCTGCCGTGGTCGACGTCGTCACCGCGCGTCAGGAACTTTCCATCCCGCCGGCCATCACGGTGGAACAGGCCAAGGGTTTCTCGCTCTACGCGATCCGCACGATACTGGCCGGTCGTGCCGATGAACTGCTCGATCTGGTCAGCACGAACGTTGCACGGCGCATCCTCGACTGACCCGGTTCAGGCGGGTCTGGGGGCGGCCGGCATCCGGCTCTGACCGATCCAGCCCGGTACGGCCCGCCGCATCTCGGCGGGCCCGGAGACCGTCACGCTGCCGTCGAGCAGGGCCTGCTGCCAGGTGATGTCGCCGCGCCACAGCCGCGTCAGGACGCGAAGCCCGGTCGAGACACCGGCGGTGACCTCGGATCCCGGATCGACGTCGCACATGTCGGCCTCGCCGCCGTGACCACCAGCCACCATCGCGCGATGCGCGGCGGGACGTCGGCAAGTGTGAAGGCCAGCGTGGTGCGGGTGGTCGGCCACGCGTCGATGGGGATGCTGCGCCTGATGTCCCACATCAGCAGATGCGGATCCAGATCGGCGTCGCCGAGTTCACCGACCCACCGCACGCCCCACCGGCCCAGCGCGTCGACCACGTCGGCGAGGTCCTTACCGCGGTCGGTCAGGGTGTAGGCAGTTCGTCCGTCCACCTCGGTACGTTCGACGACGCCCGCGCGGACCAGCGACTTCAGCCGCTTGGACAGCAGAGCCGGTGACATTTTCGGGACACCGCGGCGAAGCTCGTTGAAATGGCAACTGCCGAGCAGCATCTCGCGGACGACGAGCAGTGTCCACCGCTCGTCGAAGAGTTCCATCGCCTTGGCGACCGGACAGAACTGACCGTATCCACCCATGTCGGGTACCTCCGTCACCTCTTCGGTGGACATCGTCTCGCACCGGCGGCCCCTAGTACAGATCCGGAACTGGTTTCCAGGGGCGACGAGCGCGACGATGACACCCATGGGAACCGACACCGCCGCGGCCGCCGATCAGCAGGTGGCCGACAAACACCGGGCCATGTGGGCCTCGGGAGATTATCCGAAACTGGCGACCGAACTGGTCGCACCGCTGGGGCAGGTCCTGGTCGAGGCACTGGGCATCGGACCCGGTGACCGGGTGCTCGACGTCGCGGCCGGGACCGGCAACGCCGCCATCCCGGCGGCACGCACCGGCGCGACCGTCACTGCCAGCGATCTGGTGCCCGAACTGCTGGCGCACGGCCGCGCGCTGGCCACGCAGGCCGGCGTCGAACTCGACTGGCAGGAGGCGAATGCGCATGCACTTCCTTTCGGCGACAACGACTTCGACGTCGTCATGTCCTGCATCGGCGTGATGTTCGCGCCGATCCACGAACGAGCCGCCGGTGAACTGGTGCGAGTATGCCGGGCCGGCGGCCGGCTCGGGCTGATCAATTGGACGCCCGAGGGCTACATCGGGACGCTGTTCTCCACCATGAAGCCCTTCATGCCACCGCCTCCGCCGGGTGCGCAGCCGCCGCCGCTGTGGGGCAGGGAGCAGCACGTGCGTGAGCTGTTCGGCGATCGGGTCACCGACGTGGCGGCCGAGCGGCGCGCGCTGACAGTCGACCACTTCGCCGACGGCGCCGCCTTCCGCGACTACTTCAAAGCCGTCTACGGTCCGACCATCGCGGCGTACCGCAACATCGCCGGCGATGCCCAGCGGGTGGCCGAACTCGACGCCGCGATCGCCGGCATCGGCGACGAGTTCCTGCAGGGTTCGTCGGTGATGGAGTGGGAGTACCTTCTGGTGACGGCGCGGGTGGCCTGACACCATGTGGGCATGCCCGACGACGCGCCGCAGCTGCCGACACTCTCCGAGGACGATGTTGCGGCGCTGACCTGTTGGGTACGTGCCACCGGTTTGGGAGATGCCGTCACCGACGTGACCCCGCTGACCGGTGGCACGCAGAACGTCGTGGTTCGGGTGCATGTCGACGGGCGTCCGATGGTGCTGCGGCGGCCGCCTGTGCACCCGCGGCCCACCAGTGACAAGACCATGCAGCGCGAGATTGCGGTGCTGCGCACGCTTGCGGGCAGCGACGTGCCGCACCCGGCATTCATCGCCGGCTGCGAGGATCTCGGCGTTCTCGGCGTCGTCTTCTATCTCATGGCGGAGGTCGACGGCTTCAACCCCGGTAACGAGGTGTCCGAAGCCTATTCACGCGACGCCGCCATGCGGCACGCGGTGGGGCTGTCGTACGCGGCGAGCCTGGCCAAGCTGGGCAACGCGGCCTGGGAGGGCAGCGAACTGGCCGCGATCCGGCGGCCGGGATCGTTTGTGGCACGTCAGGTTCCGCAGTTCCTGCGGTTGCTGGAGAGCTACCGCCATGACGGCTACGCGCCGGAGTCGTTCCTGGCCGTCGCCCCGCTGGCAGACTGGCTGACCAGCCACCTGCCCGCGGACGGGGCACCCGGGATCATGCACGGCGACGCGCATCTGAACAACGTGCTGCTGCGGCGCGACCGGCCCGAACTCGCCGCGTTCATCGACTGGGAGATGTGCACCGTCGGCGACCCACTCCTGGACCTCGGGTGGATGTTGATCTGCTGGCCGCTTCCTCCCAACCCGATCGACGCCGGCTCGGCGCTGGGCGCGCTCGGCGGGATAGCGAGCAGGCGGGAGCTCCTCGAGGCCTACCGCGAGGCGGGTGGTCGCGTAACGCCGGATCTGAACTGGTATCTCGCGATGGCGTGCTTCAAACTCGCGATCGTCATCGAGGGCACGTGGTCGCGGTTCCTCGCCGGGCAGGCCACCTCCGAGGCAGGGGAGCGGCTGCACGCATCAGCGCAGAATCTGATCGACCTCGGTAGCCGGGTGGTCCACGGCGACAACCCGTTCGACCTCGATTAGCGGTCACCAGAAGGCGGTGTTCCCGGGGCCCAACGACTTCGCCCGATACATCGCCGCGTCCGCGTCACGGACGATCTCGTCGGCTTGCCGGGTGTCGGAGGCGTCGATCACCGTCACCCCGATGCTGGCACTGATGGTGATCTCGACGGGGTCCGCCACGATCGGATCGGCTAGCGCGCGGTGCACTCCGTCGCTGACGGAGACGATGACGTCGCGGTCGGCCGGTGCGAAGACCAGGACGATGAATTCGTCGCCACCGAGGCGCGCCAGGAGGTCGGTCGTGCGGATCGCCGCGCGCATGCGCGCGGCGGCCACCCGCAGCACCTGGTCGCCGGTGGTGTGGCCATGCCGGTCGTTCACCGACTTGAGCTGGTCGAGATCGACGAAGAAGACTGCTGCCAACCGATTCTCCCCAGCGCGCTCCAACGCGCCCGTAGCCCGGGTGAGCGCGTAGGCGCGGTTCGGAAGTCCGGTCAGCCAGTCATGGTTTGCTCTGTGGCTCAGCCGCTCTCGAGCGGCGTACTGCTCGGATACATCGGTGAAGGAGAACAGCACCGATGATTGCTCGGGGTCGTCGGGATGGAGCAGGCAGCCGTGGCCCACCACCCACACTCTCGATCCGTCGACTCGGTCGACGCCCATCACTCCGCCGCTCAGCGTCATGCCGGTACGGCGGATGAACTCGGCAGGGTGGGCCTGCTGGGCGATCCGCTGTCCCTTGGCGTTCCACATCGGCAGATTCGTGATGTCCTCGTCGGTGGACCCGAGGATGCGCCGGGCCGCGGCGTTGACATATTCGTACGTGCCGTCTCTGCCGGCGATGACCACGCCCTCGTGCAGGGCGTCCATGACGGTCTCCCAGTCCTGCCGGTACGCGCCGGTCGATCCCAGGGGCGCGCTGAAGGTGATCTCGTCGACCGGCCCGGCGGACCAGGTGGTGCGCGCGCAGACCGCGTGGCTGCGTACCGTGCGGCCGTCGAGTCTGCAGAGGACGACGTCCACCGGGGGTGATGGAGGTCCGTCGGCGGCGAGGAACCCGACCTGTTCGCGCAGAACGGCCGCCGAGTCCGGCGGCATCAGGTCCCACAGGCGGTGATCGCGCAGAGCCGCCGGGGCGGGTGCGGCCAGCATCCGCGCCGCCGCCGCGTTGAGGAAGACGATCGAGTCATCCCTCGTCGCTGCATCGGTCAGCAGGATCGGCGCGACACTGCGGTCGAGGAGACGTAGGTACCGCTGTTCCTCGGCGCTCCATGGCGATGCGCTGCGCGTCAACCGGATCCCTCCCCCCGCAGGAGGGTAGCGCCACGCCTTCTTTCGCGGGCGTACTTCGCAGGGTCACCGATACGCGTCGAGGCCGAGTTCGACGGCCAGCGCCAGACCGGCGACGCCGATCACCACCCGCAGCGGGCCCGCCGGGGAGTGCCGGACGACGATCGGCCCGAGGCGTGAGCCCACCAGGCAGCCCACTCCCAGGGTGAGCACTGCGGGCCAGTGGACCGGCGCCAAGAAGACGAAGAGCGCGGCGGCGGTCAGGTTGGAGGTGCCGAGGATGACGTTCTTGTCCGCGCTTGCGTGTGGCATCGTCTCGCCGGCTCTGAGCAACAACGCCAGCAGCAGCACCCCGGCAGCGGCGCCGAAGTACCCGCCGTAGATGCAGACGATGAAGACGGCCGCCACGCCGGCGTGCGCCGCCCACCGGGAGCGTGGCTCGTCGTCGCTCGTGGCGGGGGCACGACGGGGGATGAGGATCGCCACCGAGGCGACCGCTATCAGCACGGGCACGAGCTTCTCGAAGCCCTCCGCCGGAGTGGACAGCAGCAACACCGCACCCGTCGCACCGCCGAGTACCGCGCCCGGCACGATCCGCTTGAGCCACCCGCTCCGGCCGCGTAGCTCGGGAAGCGACCCCCAGATCGATCCGACGCCGTTGAACACCACCGCGACCGTATTGGTGACGTTCGCGGCCACCGGGGGCAGTCCGACGAGGAGCAGTGCTGGATACGTGGCCACCGACGCCAGCCCGGCGATGCTTCCGGTCAACCCGCCGACGACGCCGGCCACGATCAGGAAGACGCCTTCCTGCCAGGTCATCGGAGGTGCCCACATGAGCGATCACCCTAGGTTCCCGCCCATGGGCCGGCGCGACCGGAAAGTGTTTGCGTGCCGTGCGGCAGGGGGCTACAGTCGCGGTCGTGCCAAGGCGACTTGTAGTAGCAACCCGCAGCGGGGTCTGATCAAGACCGACCCCTCGCTGTGGGTCGTTGCTCCATCGTCGGTCACTTCCTCGACCAGAGATGACCGGCACACATGATCACCACATCGGCACGTCACACCGCAACAGAACCCGCGATCAGCGCCGCATCGGGCTTCGGTGCCCCGGTTCCCCGCGGCCTGCGGATGGAGGCCGACGCGATGTCGTTCGACGATTTCCTCGCCGAGTACTCATCCCACTGCGGCCCACTGCGGCTGGGCCACTGGACCTGCACCGATGCCGAGCGACCGGCCCGCAGGCTGGGTCCACAGGCGCGGACTTACCAGGCCACGCTGGCCATCGGTGACCGGATCGGCACGTCGACCGCCGCCGCGTCCGGTCCGGTCGCCGCGTTGACCGAGATGCTGCACTCGCACGGCATCGCCGTCGAGATGATGGCGTTCCACCAGATCCCCTCCGGCGCGGACACCGCGACGTTCATCCGCGGTTCGGACGGTTCGCGCACCGAATGGGCGATGGGCCTCTCGGCGGACCCGACGCAGTCGGCGCTGCGCGCGGTCATCGCCTGCGCCAATCGGTTGCTCGCCGCGGCCTGATTCAGGACCAGGCCGCGCAACAGCCACAGGGCCGACGCCGACCGCCGCCGCCGGCACGAGCACCAGCGGCGGCGGCCCTCACCGCAGCGGGCGCAGCACGATTCGCATACCGTCCTTGGGCACCGGCATACCGCCGTAATCCCAGGTGGTGCGATAGTCGGGGCTGGGTAGCTCCAGCCGGTACTTGCGCAGCAGCCGGTGCAGGATGGTCTTCACCTCGAGCTGGCCGAAGGTCATACCGATGCACTTGTGCGCGCCGCCGCCGAACGGGCTGAACGCGTAGCGGTGCCCCTTGTGTTCGTTGCGCGGTTCGGCGAACCGGGCCGGGTCGAATTTCATCGGGTCGGGGTAGAGCTCCTCGAGCCGATGGTTCATGCCGGGGTAGGCGATCACGTTGGTGCCCGAGGGCAGATAGTGGCCGAGCAGCTCGGTGTCGCGCACGGTCTGGCGCATCGCCCACTGCACGGGCGTCACCAGCCGGATCGACTCGTTCATCACCAGGTCGAGCGTCTCGAGTTTGTCCAGCGACTCGATGTCGACCGGGCCGTCGCCGAGGCGGTCGGACTCGTCGCGGCAGCGGTCCTGCCACTCGGGATTGGCGGCGAGGTGGTAGATCATCGTCGTCGCGGTGGAGGTCGACGTGTCGTGTGCCGCCATCATCAAGAAGATCATGTGGTTGACGATGTCGGAGTCGGAGAACTTGTTGCCGTCCTCGTCCTCGGTCTGGCACAGCACCGACAGCAGATCCGACCCGTCTTTACCGCGCCGCTCCTTGACGCGTGCGGCGAAGTAGTCCTTGAGCAGCTTGCGGGCCTGCAGACCCCGCCACCAGGTGAACGGCGGGACAGGGGTGCGGATGATCGCGTTGCCCGCTCGCACCGTCGTGGTGAAGGCCTTGTTGACCTTGGTCACCAGTTCGTGGTCACTGCCGGGCTCGTGTCCCATGAACACCATCGACGCGATGTCGAGGGTCAGTTCCTTCATCGCCGGGTACAGCAGGAACCGGGAGTCGTTGGCCACCCAGTCGTTGGCGATCACCTGCGAGACCACCTGATCGACCTGCTCGGTGTAGCCGGCGAGACGGGTGCGGACGAAGGCCTCCTGCATGATCCGCCGGTGGAACATGTGCTCCTCGAAGTCGAGCAGCATCAGCCCGCGGTGGAAGAACGGGCCGATCACCGGCACCCAGCCCTGCTGGGAGAAGTCCTTGTTGCGGTTCGAGTACACCGCCTGCGCGGCATCCGGTCCGAGGGCGGCCACTGACGGCAGTGCGGGGGAGTCGACATAGAAGACCGGCCCGTTCTTGCGGTACAGGTGCAGGAAGTAATCCGGTCCGCCGCGGAACATCTCGATCATGTGGCCGAAGATCGGCAGGCCCTTGTCACCCATGACCGGCTTGAGGTTGCTGCCCGCCGGCGGTTGCGCCAGGACCGTGGGCTTGAACTCGGTGTTGAGCAGCTTCTTCTCCACGACGCTGACGCCGGGGAAGTTGTTGATCGACGGTGTGAATCGCCGCTTGGCCTGGTCGAGCAGGTATTCCGGGGTGCTGATGGTCGGCATCTGAACGCTCCTGGTACTCACGACGCTGTGGTGGACGTCACCTCGGCCTATCCTGACCGGCGCACTTGACGCATGTCAAGTTTTGTTCTGGTGCGACACGATGCGAAGGTCTTATGTCATGAGCGCCGAATCCGCCTCGCCGGAGATTCGCCGCACCCGCGGCGATCGGCAGCGCGACGCCATCGTCCAGGCGGTCCGAGAACTGCTCGGTGAGCGGTCCTTCGCCGACCTGTCGGTGAGCACGATCAGCGAGCGCGCCGGCGTCGCGCGGTCGGGCTTCTACTTCTACTTCGACTCCAAGTACGCGGTGCTGGCAGTGATCGTCGCCGACGCGCTGGCCGAACTGGCCAAGCTGAGCCATGACTACGCGCCGCGGGAGCCCGATGAATCACCGTCGGAATTCGCGCGCCGGATGGTCGGCTATGCGCGGGCGGTGTTCGCCAGCAACGATCCGATCATGCGTGCCACCACGCTGGCGCGGAACACAGACGCGCAGATCCGCGAGATCATGAACGACTTCGAGGACGCCGTCATCGACAAGATCGTCGCGCTGGTCCGGCAGGACACGGGCGCCCGTCCGATCACCGACGACCTGCCCGCGCTGGTGCGCACGCTGACCTCCACCACGGCGCTCACGCTCTCCCGCGACAGCGGTTTCGTCGGGCGTGAGGACGATCCGGACCGCGCGGTCCGGGTGGTCGAGCGGCTGTGGCTGTACGGCCTCTGGGGCGGATCGGACCTCGCGGACGGACGGTAGGGTCGCGACATGACCCAGGCCGGCGGATTCGCAGGGAAGCGGTGTCTGCTCACCGGCGCGGCGAGCGGAATCGGACGCGCCACCGCGCTCAAACTCGCCGCGCAAGGCGCTGAGCTCTATCTCACCGACCGCGACGCCGAAGGCCTGGAGACCACTGTCGCCGACGCCCGCGCGCTGGGCGCACGTGTCCCCGTCCACCGTGTCCTCGACATCTCCGACTTCGACGCGGTCGCGCACTTCGGGGCGGACGTCCACGCCGAGCACCCGGCGATGGACGTGGTGATGAACATCGCCGGGATCTCCGCGTGGGGCACCGTCGACCGGCTGAGCCATCACCACTGGAAGTCGATGATCGACGTCAATCTCATGGGGCCGATCCACGTCATCGAGACATTCGTACCGCCGATGATCGAGGCGCGCCGAGGGGGGCACCTCGTCAACGTGTCCTCGGCGGCGGGTCTGGTCGCCCTGCCCTGGCATGCCGCCTACAGCGCCAGCAAGTACGGACTGCGCGGTCTGTCGGAGGTGCTGCGGTTCGATCTGGCCCGCCACCGCATCGGTGTCTCCGTCGTGGTGCCCGGCGCGGTGAAAACTCCTCTGGTGCAGACGGTTCAGATCGCCGGCGTGGACCGCGACGATCCGAACGTGCAGAAGTGGACCAACCGGTTCACCGGTCATGCCGTATCGCCCGAGCACGTCGCCGACCGGATTCTGACCGGGGTGCGCCGTAACCGGTACCTGATCTACACGTCCGCGGACATCCGTGCGTTCTATCTGTTCAAGCGCACGATGTGGTGGCCCTACAGCGTGGCGATGCGCCAGGTGAACGTGATCTTCAGCCGCGCACTGCGGCCGAAGCGCTGATCATTTCGCTCTCTTCATGCTGGTGGAGAAGATCTCGTCGTGCACCATCTCGGCGAAGTCCGCCAGAATGCGCAGGTGACCGACGCTCCAGTCCCGCCGACTCCGATCCCAGACTGACAGGGCGCCGATGGTGTGGCCGGCGTCGTCGCTGATCGGGAAGCCTGCGTAGGAAACGACGTAGTGATCAAGCACCATCGGATGCGCCATCAGGGCCGGGTGGGTACGAGCGTCCGCGGTGATGACCGCCTCGCCGGTGCTGACGATCGGCCGGGAGATCGATTGACCGAGCGGAATCTGCCGCGCCAGGGCGACCTCGTCGGGCAGGCCGATCGCGCTCGGCAGATAGACGCTCTCGTGGTCGACGAGTGTCACCGCCGCCGAGGGAACCCCGAGCGCCGCGACCGCCATCTCGACGATCCGGTCGAGGAAGCGGCCGCGATCGGTGTCGAGCAGCCCGGTCTCATACAGCGCCTGCAGCCGCTCCGGGTCGGCGAGCACCGATCCGGCGCCATTGTCGCGGCCCGGCTCGGGAAGTTCCAGGTCCATCCGGCGGACACGTTCGAGGATCTCGTCGAGGTCGCGGTCGCCGCGACGGGCCTGTTCCACCGCCATGCGGGCAGCAACCGACCGCGAGATGAACTTCTCGATCGATTCCCCGGCGATCGCGGCCTCTTTGGCGAGTTCGGCCGTCAACCACTCGTCGAATCCGGGAACTACCGGCGTCATCACCCGAACATAACGGCAAACTGTGCCGGATGCGGCGGATCTGATGTGCAGCGGCTGAGAGCGGTCATCGACTGCCCCAGTTCCATGGCGGGGTGCTCAGCAGACCCTGCCCTTCGATTCTGGTCTCGCCGAATTCCTTGTACAGCGGCAACTGCACCGCATCGCCGTCCTCGTCGAGCGCGACGGTGCCCAGCAGCTCCACCATGGCGCGGGAATGGGTCACCACCACGACCTGCGTGCGTGCCGCCGCCGCCGCGACGAGGGCCGCCAGGGGCCGAACGAGGTCGGGATGCAGCGACGTCTCGGGCTCGTTGAGCACCATCAGCGAGGGTGGCGACGGACTCAGCAGTGCCGCCGCCCACAGCAGGAATCGCAATGTGCCATCGGATAATTCGGCGCATCGCAGCGGTCGGAGCATGCCGCGCTGCTGGAGCTGCAGATCGAACAGCCCGTCGTGGACTGCGATGTGGACCGTTGCACCGTCGAACGCGTCGGCCACGGCGCGAGTCAGATCGTCGAAACCGGTTTCGATGATGGTCTGTACGGCAGCCGCCAGATCACTGCCGTCGTCGGACAACACAGGTGTGCGCGTGCCGACCCGCGGGCGGCGCGCCGGTGCGGTGGCGTCGACCCGGAAGCCGTCGTAGAAACGCCAGCCGCGCAGCCGATCCCGCACCGCCGCGAGCTCTGGGAGGGCGCCGGGGTGGGCGAAATCGGCGAGCACGCTGCGGTGCAGTGGTAGGGCTCGGGTCAGCTCGTCGAACCCCCGGCCCGACGCCGAGCTCGCCTCGGCGAACTCACCGCCGCGGCGGACCAGCGTCGAGCCCGGGCGCGGCACCGGACCGGCGAAGACGATTTCGCGCTTGATGTGCGGATCGCGGCCGAACAGCGATCCCGGCCCGGCGTGCACGGGCAGCCCCAGATCGACCAGATACCCGAAGTCATCTGCTGCGAAGCCCATTTCGAGTGACACCGGTCGGGTACGCACGGTGCCCTGCGCCTGCCCGGTGCGACGGACACCGGCGACCTGCTCGGGGCCGGCCCACAACACCGACTGCAGACCGCCCTCGCGCGCAAGCGATCCGATGACCTCGCCGCGGCCGCAGTCGGCCAGCAGCCGCAACGCCCGGTACAGCGACGATTTGCCGCTGCCGTTGGCGCCGGTGACGACGGTGAGGCGACGCAGCGGCAGCACCACATCACGCAACGAGCGGTATCCGCGAATGGCGACGGTCTGCAGCATGGACCGAGGTTATTGCCCGGCGGTGACAGCCGGCTGCGGCATCGCCAGTTCCAGCCGCACGCCGAGCAGCCGGACCGGCCGGTCGAGCTCGAACTGTCCGAGCACATCGAGCGCGGTCGCGGTGATGGTGTCGGCGTCCACGCCCGGCGCCGGCAGCTTGCGGATCTTGGTGCGGGTGAAGAAGGTCTTGGTGCGCACGGTCACCGCCACCCGGGTGACCACGCGGCCCTGTTCGACGACCTCGGCCAGCGTCCGCCGGGCCAGTTCGACCACAGCAGCGTCCATGGCGGTCCGCTCGGTGAGGTCCTCGGGGAAGGTGATGACGTGGCTGCGCGAGCGCGGAACCCAGGGCTGGGCGCTGACGGCGTCGTCACCGCCGCCCTTGGCCAGCAACAGGATCCACAACCCGGTCGTCGGTCCGAACGTCGACGTCAGCACCGTGGCGTCGGTGCCGGCGAGGTCGGCGACGGTGGTGATGCCCATACCCGCGAGCTTCTTCGCCGTCTTCGGTCCCACACCCCACAGCGCGTCGACGGGCCGGTCGCCCATCACGTCCATCCAGTTCTCGTCGGTCAGCATGAAGACGCCCCCGGGTTTTCCGAAGCCGGTGGCGACCTTCGCGCGCTGCTTGTTGTCGCTGATGCCGACCGAGCACGACAAGCCCGTCCCGGCGGCGACGACGTGGCGGATCTGCTCGGCCAGCGCGATCGGGTCGTCCACCCGGGCCCCGACGTAGGCCTCGTCCCAGCCCCATACCTCGACGGCGTGGCCGAGGTCGCGCAGCAACCCCATCACCTCGTCGGAGGCGGCGTCGTAGGCGTCGGGATCCGACGGGAGGAACACCGCATCAGGGCAGCGGCGGGCAGCGGCGCGCAAGGGCATCCCCGCGTGCACCCCGAACTCGCGAGCCGGGTAGGACGCGCAGGTGACGACCTTGCGCGCTTCGGTGGGATCCCCGCTGCCGCCCACGATCACGGGCAGACCCTCCAGTTCGGGGTGGCGTCGCAGTTCCACCGCGGCCAGGAACTGGTCGAGGTCGACGTGCAGGATCCAGCGCATCAGGTGCCGCAGAGCTTGCGGGCGACGGACTCCCACGCGTCGCCCTGCGCCTCGAGCGAAACGCCCTCGGCCAGCCGGTGTTCGACGTAGTCGGCGTCGAGCAGGGCGGTCAACGCCGTCGCCTGCGCGTCCAGATCACCCGTGGTGCCGGCGGCGTCGAGCAGCAACCGGACGTGCGCGAGATGCAGGCTCATCGGCGCGTTGAAACGGGTCTGGAGATCGCGGGCGGCGTCGGACAGCAGCGCGTGGTGCCGGTGGACGAAGGTCAGGCGTTGGCGTCCGTAGGCGAGCAGCCGTTCCAGCGGCGGCGCGCCGGGACCAAGCGGTGGCGGGCCGAACATGAACGCCTGCTGCTGGGCCTTCTCGTTCTCGTCGAGCAGCACCACCATCAGGCCCGCGCGGCTGCCGAACCGGCGGAACAGCGTGCCCTTGCCGACGCCTGCCGCCGCGGCGATGTCATCGGTCGACACCGCGTCGGCGCCCCGTTCGGCGATCAACCGCCGCGCCGCCTCCAGTAGCAACAGCCGGTTGCGCGCGGCGTCACCGCGCTCCGGCGGCGCGGAATCGGTGACCGGCAACTCGGTCATACCGTCGGCGGCGCTCACCTCTGCACTTTAACTCAGCAGGAATAAATCGGACTGCGGTCCGGTTGTCCCGTGGGACGATCGTGGAGACGACTGGAGGGATGCGGACATGTCCGATGTCAACGTGTTGGTGCTGGTGGGCAGCCTGCGGGCCGCTTCGGTGAACAAGCAGCTGGCCGAGCTGGCCGTGGAGGCGGCGCCCGAGGGGGTCCACCTGAGCCTGTTCGACCGGCTGGGCGAACTGCCGTTCTACAACGAGGACATCGACACCGACGACGTCGCCGAACCGGTGGCCGCGCTACGCGAAGCCGCGGCGCGGGCGGACGCCGCACTCGTGGTCACGCCGGAGTACAACGGAAGCATCCCCGGTGTGCTGAAGAACGCGATCGACTGGCTCTCGCGGCCCTGGGGCAACGGTGCGCTGAAGGACAAGCCGCTGGCGGTCGTCGGGGCGGCCCTCGGCCAGTACGGCGGGGCGTGGGCGCACGACGAGACCCGCAAGTCGTTCGCGATCGCCGGTCCGCGCGTGGTCGAGGACCTCAAGCTGTCGATTCCGAGCAAGACGCTCGACGGTAAGCATCCCCGCGAGAGTGCGGAGGTATCGGCGACGCTGCGCGACATCGTGGGCAAGTTGGCCGCCGAAGTCGGCTGAGCTGGGCCGACCGCTCCGCCCGACACGGACACCCGCGCGGCGACACGCCGGCGCGGGCGCACGTGCTTCGATCTCGCGATTTGCTGGGTGCCCACCCGGCGCCGGTGCGTCACCAGGAATGTGTCGGTGGCTGCTGATAGACACTACATGTGGTGCCCGATGGGGACGGATGTGACGTGTGACACGCCTAGCGCGGCGCGACACACCGACGTCACCAGGGAAAATTCCAAACGTGTTATTACGATCATCTTGTATGTGCTCTACTAACGGAGCACAACATCTAGTGTCTACGATGGTGAGTGACGACAGCGGTCATGGGGCGATCCACGCCGGATCCGGGGGAAGTTTCACCCCGGACTCAGCGTTGAGAGTGTATGAGCTCTTGTCGTCTGACCGCTCACTCGTCAGGTGGGGTGCGAAGTGACACCGAATCACCGATCGCCGAACGAAACTTTCGCTGAGGGAGCCGCCAAATGACCGTCACCGTGTACACCAAGCCCGCCTGCGTGCAGTGCAACGCCACCTACAAAGCGCTCGACAAGCAGGGCATCGCCTACGACGTCGTCGACATCTCCCTCGACAACGAGGCCCGCGACTACGTGATGGCGCTGGGCTACCTGCAGGCACCCGTCGTGGTGGCCGGCAACGATCACTGGTCGGGCTTCCGTCCTGATCGGATCAAGGCGCTCGGCGGAGTGGCTGCCGCTACCGCCTGACGGGGTACACGCAAACAGCGGAGGGATGGGCATGGGCAACCTGGTGTACTTCTCCAGCGTCTCGGAGAACACGCACCGCTTCGTCGAGAAGCTGGGGTTTCCCGCCGCCGATGTGACCCGCATTCCGCTGCACGAACGCATCGAGGTCGACCGGCCCTATGTGTTGGTGCTGCCCACGTACGGCGGAGGGCACGCGAACGGGCCCGACCCGGACGCCGGGGGCTATGTCCCCAAACAGGTCATCGCATTCTTGAACAACGAGCACAACCGGTCGCTGCTGCGCGGTGTCATCGCCGCGGGCAACACGAATTTCGGCGCCGAATTCGGCTATGCGGGCGACGTCGTCTCCCGTAAGTGCGGCGTTCCCTATCTCTATCGTTTCGAACTCATGGGCACGACGGACGACGTCTTCGCCGTCCGCGCCGGCCTCGAGAACTTCTGGAAGGAACAGGCGTGTCACCAACCGTCACAGCTGCAGAGCCAGTGAGCATCGGCGCGCAGGCGCTTCCGGGAGAGACCGACTACCACGCGCTCAACGCGATGCTGAATCTGTACGACGCCGACGGCAAGATTCAGTTCGACAAGGACGTCCTCGCCGCACGCGAGTACTTCCTGCAGCACGTCAATCAGAACACGGTGTTCTTCCACAATCAGGACGAGAAGCTCGACTACCTGATCCAGAAGGACTACTACGAGCGCGAGGTGCTCGACCAGTACTCGCGCAACTTCGTCAAGACGCTGCTCGACCGCGCCTACGCCAAGAAGTTCCGCTTCCCGACGTTCCTCGGCGCGTTCAAGTACTACACCTCCTACACGCTGAAGACGTTCGACGGGAAGCGCTACCTCGAGCGCTTCGAGGACCGCGTCGTGATGGTCGCGCTGACGCTGGCCGCGGGTGACACCGCGCTCGCGGAGAAGATCGTCGACGAGATCATCGACGGCCGTTTCCAGCCGGCCACCCCGACGTTCCTCAACTCCGGCAAGAAGCAGCGCGGCGAGCCGGTCAGCTGCTTCCTGCTCCGGATCGAAGACAACATGGAGTCGATCGGCCGGTCGATCAACTCCGCGCTGCAGCTGTCCAAGCGCGGCGGCGGAGTCGCCCTGCTGCTGAGCAACATCCGCGAACACGGCGCGCCGATCAAGAACATCGAGAACCAGAGCTCGGGCGTCATCCCGATCATGAAGTTGCTCGAGGATTCGTTCTCCTACGCCAATCAGCTCGGTGCACGTCAGGGTGCGGGTGCGGTGTATCTGCACGCCCATCACCCCGACATCTACCGCTTCCTGGACACCAAGCGGGAGAACGCCGACGAGAAGATCCGCATCAAGACGCTCTCGCTGGGCGTGGTGATCCCGGATATCACCTTCGAGCTGGCGAAGAAGAACGAGGACATGTATCTGTTCTCGCCGTACGACGTCGAGCGGGTCTACGGGCTGCCGTTCGCCGACATCTCGGTCACCGAGAAGTACTACGAGATGGTCGACGACGCGCGGATCCGCAAGACGAAGATCAAGGCGCGCGAGTTCTTCCAGACGCTGGCAGAGCTGCAGTTCGAGTCGGGCTACCCCTACATCATGTTCGAGGACACGGTGAACCGGGCCAACCCGATCGAGGGCAAGATCACCCACTCGAACCTGTGCTCGGAGATCCTGCAGGTCTCCACGCCGTCGCTGTTCAACGAGGACCTGTCTTACGCAAAGGTCGGCAAGGACATCTCCTGCAACCTCGGCTCCCTCAACATCGCCAAGGCGATGGATTCGCCGGACTTCGCGCAGACCATCGAGGTGGCCATCCGCGCGCTCACCGCGGTCAGCGATCAGACCCACATCTGGTCGGTGCCGTCGATCGAGCAGGGCAACAACAGCTCGCACGCGATCGGCCTCGGCCAGATGAACCTGCACGGCTACCTGGCGCGCGAGCGGATCTTCTACGGTTCGGAAGAGGGCGTCGACTTCACCAACATCTACTTCTACTGCGTGCTCTACCACGCGCTGCGCGCATCGAATCGCATTGCGATCGAACGCGGTACGGCGTTCGGCGGGTTCGAGAAGTCGAAGTACGCCTCGGGGGAGTTCTTCGACAAGTACACCGAGCAGGCGTGGGAGCCGGCCACCGACAAGGTGCGGCAGCTCTTCGCCGATGCCGGCATCCGGATCCCGACGCAGGACGACTGGAAGCGGTTGAAGGAGTCGGTGCAGAAGCACGGCATCTACAACCAGAATCTGCAGGCCGTGCCGCCGACGGGCTCGATCTCCTACATCAACCACTCGACCAGCTCGATCCACCCGGTCGCCAGCAAGATCGAAATCCGCAAGGAAGGCAAGATCGGCCGCGTCTACTACCCGGCGCCGTACCTGACCAACGACAACCTCGAGTACTACGAGGACGCGTACGAGATCGGTTACGAGAAGATCATCGACACCTACGCCGCGGCGACGCAGCACGTCGATCAGGGCTTGAGTCTGACGCTGTTCTTCAAAGACACCGCAACGACGCGCGAGGTGAACAAGGCGCAGATCTATGCCTGGCGCAAGGGCATCAAGACGCTGTACTACATCCGCCTTCGCCAGATGGCTTTGGAGGGAACCGAAGTCGAGGGCTGCGTCAGCTGCATGCTGTGACGACGGGTCGCTGACAGCGCATGTCGACGACCGTTGAGGTCATCCTCATCACCGCTCTGGTTCTCGGGATTGTCGTCGCATTGTTCGGCGGCATCTACGTCTGGGAGAAGTGGGTCACAGGCACTCGACTGGAGCAGCGCATCGATCGCTTCTTCGATCGCCTCAGCGACATGCTCTTCCGGTGACACCGCGCCGGCAGATCAGCTCTCGCGAGCCTGTTCCGCGCGCAGCGCCTTGAGACGTCGCTCCTCGCGGAGCACCGCCTGATAGCTCTCGCGTTCGGCGATCAGCCACTCCGGCTTCTCCTCGAGCAGCGCATCGATCTGCTCGGTGGTGAGCGCATCGGTGATGCCGCCGCGCGCGAGACCGGCGATCGAGACACCGAGCTTGGCCGCCACCAGATTCTTCGGGTGCGGCCCGTTCTTGCGGAGGTCCTTGAGCCATTGCGGCGGGTCGGCCTGCAGGGCGGTCAGTTCGGCGCGGGTGATCGGCTGCTGCTGGAACTCCGCAGGCGTCGCGGGCAGGTACACGTCCAACTTCTTCGCCGCCGTGGCGGGCTTCATGGACTGGGCGTTGGGCCTGCTCATGGGCCGAGCTTATCGACCGGGCCCACCGGTAGCCTGGTGCGGTGATCCGGAGCTCGCTCATCCTCGGATACGTTCCGGGTGGGACACCGGCCAGATGGGCCCGGATCTGGGCGGAGCGCCATCCCGACATCCCGCTGCAGCTGCGCACCGTCGCCGCGGCGGACGCCCCGGATCAAGTGCGGGCCGGCGCTGTCGATGTGGCATTACTCCGGCTGCCCGCCGACACGTCGGGGCTGGCGGTGATTCCTCTCTACGAGGAGACGTTGGTGGCCGTGGTACCGACCGACCACATTCTGGCCGCACTGGACGAGATCACCGCCGCGGATCTCGACGATGAACCGGTCCTGCTCCCTGCCGACGACGTCGTCGCCTGGCCGGACGCTCCCGGTGTCCCGGCCGATCACCGCCCCGAAACCACCGCGGACGCAATCGAACTCGTCGCCGCCGGAATGGGCGCGCTCATCGCCCCGCAGTCACTGGCGCGGTTGTATCACCGCAAGGACCTCACCTACCGCCCGATCACCGACGGACCCACCTGCGCCGTCGCGCTCGCAGTCCAGGAAGGGTCGCAGCCACCGCTGATCGAGGAGTTCATCGGGATCGTCCGCGGCCGCAAACCCGGTTCCTCGCGAGGGGAGAGCGCCCCGGCGCCCAAGCGGACCGCACGCGAGAAAACCCTGGCAAAGCAGGCCGCCCGCGCCGCAGCGGGGAAGTCCGCGCGTAAACGCGCTGGACGCGGTCGACGATGACCGAGGTCTGCGCTACCCGCTTCGAAGCCGGTCCAACCTCGCGCCCGTCTCGTCGCTGAGGTCGCGGTGGGTCACACGCACCTCGACGCCGGGCTTCACGCCGGCCAGCGCGGGCAGCAGATGATTCATCACCTGTTCTGCGGTGGCCGGCATCCGGTGACCACGAGTGGTCAGCTTCGTCCACCGATCGCCGTCGCGGTAGTAGTGCTCCTCACCGGTCGGGAAGCTCAGCGTGACGAGATAGCAGTCGTTGGTGAGCCGCATGCGTCGACGATAGATCGGTGGCGACTCACGAGGTCAGTCCCGACCAGAATTCGACAGTGGCAGGTGGGACGGGCGGCTGGTGTCCGTCCGAGGCGAACTCGCGCGCCAGGTAGTTCGCCAGGTCGGCACCAACGAGGCGTACGTCGGTCCGCATGATCGACAGCACCGGTTGGCCCGACGTTCCGCGACCGGCCGGCAGATAGTGGTGTGCACGTACGGGGATCATCTGCGGAACCCGGGCCATCTGGTACCTGGCAGATCGCAGCGCATCCTTCATCCGAGCCGGACGCGGCCCCCAGCCGTCGACCCAGAACTGCGTCCACTCCACGTCGAAGAGAATTCCTTCGATCGGCAACTGCACCCGCTTCTGCAGGCTTCGCCGTCCTTCGCCTCGCCAGTTCGGCCACGACGTGCCGACAGGCAACCCGGCAGCGAGAAACGCCCGGTGATCGTCGGCGAACTCAATTCCCAACGTCTGTTCGACGTCGGCGAACTCATCATCGGACAAGCCCTGCTCGATCGTCGCCGTGCTCACGGCCGCGAGACGTGCGGCGGCCAGGGCCCCGATACCATCCGCGCTCCTGTCGCCCATCTGTACAGGCTATGGGGGTCCCGCGACTGTGCGTTTCCGTACGGTGCCGACGGCTGGCCGCGAATGAAACCGCTCACGCGAGCCGCAAGAACGGAAAGTCGGTGTGCCCGATGTCACACAACCGCAGAAAGTGGGTATGCGGAGACGCGTGGCTATCTCCTTCTTCAGTCGCGACCGCATCGTGGCATCTCCGGGCTGGAGCCGCTGGCTGGTGCCGCCCGCCGCGCTGTCCATCCATCTGTCGGTCGGCGCGGCCTATTCGTACAGCGTCTTCAAGAAGCCGCTCGAGGGTGCGCTCGGCATCTCCGGCACGTTGAGCGCCCTGCCGTTCACCGTCGGCATCGTCGTGCTCGGCCTGTCGGCGGCGATCTTCGGCACCTGGGTGGACCGCAACGGTCCACGGATGGCGATGTTCGCGGCGATGTGCTGCTTCTGCGGCGGCTGGCTGGTGGGCGCCGCGGGCCTGGCCATGCAGCAGTACTGGCTGGTGCTGCTCGGTTACGGCGTGCTGGGCGGAATCGGCTGGGGGATCGGCTACATCTCGCCGGTCTCGACGCTGATCAAGTGGTTCCCCGACAAGCCCGGTATGGCGACCGGCCTGGCGATCATGGGATTCGGCGGCGGAGCCCTGATCGCGTCGCCGTGGTCGACCGCGATGCTCGGAATCTTCGGCACAGACTCCGCGGGCATCGCCAAGACGTTCCTGGTGCACGGGGTCGTCTACGCCGTGTTCATGTCCCTGGGCTGGCTGCTGGTGCGGGTGCCGAGGGACGACTGGACACCGCACGGGTGGACGCCGCAGCCGCCCACGGTGGGATCGATGGTCTCGGTCGGTCAGGTGTCGGCCAACAACGCGATCAAGACACCGCAGTTCTGGCTGCTGTGGGTGGTGTTGTGCTTCAACGTGACCGCGGGCATCGGCATCCTCGAGAAGGCGTCACCCATCTACCAGGACTACTTCCCGGGACCGGGTGGCGCCGCCGCAGCCGCGGTGGCCGCTGCCGCAGCGGGTTATGTCGCGCTGCTGTCGCTGGCCAACATGCTCGGACGCATCGGCTGGTCGAGCCTGTCGGACAAGATCGGCCGCAAGAACGTCTACCGGATGTATCTCGGGGTGGGCGCGCTGCTGTACCTGGTCATCACGCTGATGGAAAACTCCAACAAGGTGGTGTTCCTGGTCTGCACGCTGGTGATCCTGTCGTTCTACGGCGCGGGCTTCGCCACGGTTCCGGCGTACCTACGCGACCTGTTCGGTACCTACCAGGTTGGCGCCATCCACGGACGCCTCCTGACGGCGTGGTCGGCCGCGGGCATCGTCGGACCGATCATGGTCAACGCCATCGCCGACAGCCAGGCCGACGCCGGCAAGTCCGGCCCCGACCTCTACACCCTGTCGTTTTCCATCATGATCGGATTGCTGCTCGTCGCACTGGTGTGCAACGAGCTGATCAGGCCGGTCGCGGACAAATGGCACGAGCCAGGGCAAGCCGACGAGCGCCCGCGAGAAGCGCAGGAGACCACGCGATGACCGATCAGAGCGCCGACGCCGAAGTGCACGACTACCGCGCCACCGTCCCCAAGGCGTACATCGCGCTGGCCTGGCTGTGGGTGGCCGTCCCCTTCGCCTACGGCGTCGTCGAACTGGTACAGAAGGTCCAGCAGCTCTTCCAATAGCAGCGGCTGCCGATCAGAACATCTGGTTGCCCTGGCGGGCGATCGAGAAGCCGTGGCCGGTGATCACGTCCCGGCACGTCATCCCCGTGGGAGTGCTGTCGCACCGCAAGTCGCCCATACCCGCGGACTCACCGAACGGCAAGGGCGGCCCGCCGGCGAGCGCGGTGTCACCGGCGCACACCCACTGCGCCGGCCCGCCGGCGTCGAGGACGATGCCCTGCCCGTAGTCGAGCGGGCAGTCGGGAGGCGGCGGAGGTGGCGCCCACTCACGCTGCGCGATGTCGCAGCGCACCTGCGACGCGTCCATGATGCAGCCGATGTTCCCCGACGGGGAGGTGAAGCCGATCAGATCGTCCTGCGCCTGCACCACCGGTGGCGATCCGGCCAGTGCGAACGCCGGAACCACCAGCAGGGTTGCGGCGGCTACGGCCGGGCGACGGGTCAGCGCCATGGGGACATCCTTTGCGTGGCGGTGGGTCAGCGACGCCAGAATCGCACACCCGCGGCCACTGTGCTGCCGAACGCAGGACACCGTCGTGCGGTCCTGGCAAACGCTGCGCGCCGGGCAAGGCGCTGACGTACTGTTTCGGCGAAGTCGATATGACGCCGGCGCAAGAACCATGCGGGCCGGCCTCGCGGTGGTTGCCGACAGTAAGGGTGAGGCGTGTCGCGCATCTTCATGAGCCATTCCAGCCGGGACAACCGTGAAGCAGTTGCGCTGAAACAGTGGTTGGCGGAGCAGGATCCGCCGCTGGCCAATGAGATCTTCCTCGATCTGGACCCGGCATCCGGGCTGCGGACCGGCACTCGTTGGAAGGATGCGTTGCGACGCGCGAACGCGCGATGTGAGGCCGTCATCTGTCTGCTGTCGCCCGACTGGGAACGCTCGCACGAATGCAAGGTCGAGTACCGCACCGCCGAGAATTTGAACAAGCAAATTTTCTGTGCCCGGCTGGAACCGTCGACCGGCGACGACCTCACCTCCGAATGGCAGCGGTGCGATCTGTTCGGCGACGGCCCGAAGACGCGTATCGACATCGATGGTGGCCCACCGATGGAGTTCTCGACCGAAGGTCTGTACCGGCTGCGTGACGGGATCCGCGGCGCCGGGATCGGCGCGGACTCCTTCGTATGGCCGCCGCCCGGTGACCCGGACCGGGCGCCCTACCGCGGGTGGGCCCCTCTCGAGGAGGCCGATGCGGCGGTGTTCTTCGGCCGCGACGCGCAGATCGTCCGGGCCCTCGACGCCGTGCGCGGGATGCGGCTGTCCGGGGTGAATCCGCTGTTCGTGGTGCTCGGCCCGTCGGGAACCGGCAAGTCGTCCTTCCTGCGGGCGGGTCTGCTGCCCCGATTACGTCGGGAGGACCGCCGATTCGTCCTGCTGGACATCGTCCGGCCCGAACGCAACGCGCTGCTCGGCACATCCGGATTCGCCGCGGCGCTGAGCGCGACCCGGTCGTCGCTGGGGCTGTCGGAGCCCAGTCTCGGGGAGATCAAGACGACCTGCACCGCAGGCGATGTGGCGACGGTGGCCGGCTGGCTCGGTGAGGTCCGGCGAGAGGCCGGTGACAGGCTGCTCGAACGCGGGGGCGACACGGCCGGCGCGAGCGCCCCGACGCTGGTGCTGCCGCTGGACCAGGCCGAGGAACTGTTCGCCGCCGACGCCGGCGAGGCGGCGACCGCCTTCCTGCACCTGCTGGCCGGGCTCATCGACGCTCTGAACGCCGAGGACCTCGGACTTGTCGTCGCCGCCACGATCCGCACCGACCGCTACGAGGTGATGCAGACCCATCCGGCGCTGGCCGGGATCGGCACGGTGCTCTTCGACGAGCTCAAACCGATGCCGCCGACGCAGTTCAAAGAGGTGATCACCGGTCCCGCGCAACGGGCTTCGGATTCCGGACGCCCGCTGCGCGTGGCGCCGGACCTGGTGGAGCGGCTGCTGGCCGACGCGTCCGGTGGCGCGGACACCCTTCCGATCCTGGCGTTGACGCTGTCGCGGCTGTACACCGATTACGGCGGCACCGGCGAGCTCACCCTGGCCGGTTACGAGGCGCTCGGCGGTATGCGCCGGGTGGTGCAGACCGAGATCGACGAGGTGCTGTCCGCGGATCCGGCTCAACGCGGAGCCCAACTCGACGCGCTCAAGTCGGCGTTCGTCCCGTGGCTGGCCACCATCAACCCGGACAACGACCAGCCGATGCGACGGGTCGCGCGCTGGGCGGATCTCCCGGCCTCGAGCCGCCCGCTGATCGATGCCCTGGTGGCCAAGCGACTGATGGTCAAGGACAACCGGGACGGGCAGGTCGTCGTGGAAGTGGCCCTGGAGAGCCTGCTGCGTCAATGGGATGAACTCGCCGGGTGGCTGCGCGAGGAGCGCAAAGATCTCAAGGACGCCGACGACCTCGAGCGCGCTGCCGCCGCGTGGGTCGCCAGCGGGCACAACCCCGCATGGCTGCTCGAAGGCACCCGGCTTGCCGAGGCCACCGCACTGGTGAACAAATCCGGGTTCAGCCAGCGCCTCACCGGGACCCACCCGTATCTCAACGCGTCGCATCAGCGCGAGGGCCGGCGCCGCGCCGAGGACGAACAGCAGCGGCAGGCCGAGCTGCTGGCCGCTCAGGAGCGGGCCGACCATGCCCAGGAACGTCAGGCGACCGCCGAAGCCCACACCGCCGCCCTGCGGAAGCGGTCACGCATCATGCGCGCGGTGCTCGTAGGCACCGCTCTGGTCGCCGTCGTCGCCGTCGCGGCGTCGGTGTGGGCGACGGTGTCCCGCGGCGAGGCCCAGTCGCGCTTCCGGCAGGCCACCGGTATCCGGCTCATCTCCGAGGGGCAGGGCATGCTCGCCGACACGCGCCCGGGTGGTGATGTCCGCGGCCTCCAGGAACTGCTCGCCGGAAACGCCCTGGCCGACCAACCCGACAACGGAGCGGTCTTCGCCGCCGCCACGAAGCGACTCAGCACCGCGAAGATCATCCCGCAGGCCGACGAAGTGCTCAGTGTGGCGGTCAGTCCCGACGGCACGCGCATCGCGTCCGGCGGCGAGGACGACACCGTGCGAATCTGGGATGCGCAGTCCGGCAGCCCCATCGGCGCGCCGTTGGAGGGCCACGACGGGCCGGTGGTCAGTGTGGCGTTCAGCCCGGACGGGCGCGAGGTGGTCTCCGGCGGCAAAGACGGCACGATCCGCATCTGGGACGCCGAGACCCAGCAGGCGGTGGGCGACCCGTTCGGAGGCAACGGCGACTGGATCAACGGCGTCGCCTTCGGGCCGGACGGGCGCCGCGTGGTGTCAGCCGGAGTGGACGTACGGATATGGGACGCTCGTACCGGACGCCAGATCGGCGACCCGCTCCCGAACGCCCAGACCCTCATCTGGTCCATGGCGCTGAGTCCCGATGGCACCCTGCTGGCGACCGGCGGCGACGACAACAGCATCTGGCTGTGGAACACCGAGACCCGAACCGCTGTGGGACAACCGCTCACGGGTCATGAAGGGGTGGTCTCCAGCCTCGCCTTCAGCGCGGACGGCCGCCGGCTGGTGTCCGGGAGCAACGATCGATCGGTGCGTCTGTGGGACGTTGCCACGGGCCGGCCTGCGGTGCCCCCGATGCTCGGCCACTCCGACTGGGTGCTCAGCGTGGCTCTCAGTGCCGACGGCGAGCTCGTCGCCTCCGGCGGAGCGGATGCCACGGTCAGGGTGTGGAGCGCCTCCACCGGCGACCCCGCGGGCGATCCGCTGACCGGGCACCAGGGTTGGGTGACCGGCGTCGCGTTCGACAGCGATGGCCCACACGTCGTGTCGGCCAGCAAGGACCGGACCGTACGGCTGTGGGATCTGCCCTCCGCCCACACCCTGTCCGGCGGTGGACTGCCCGTCATCACCGCCGCCTACAGTCCCGACGGGTCGGTGCTCGCTACCGTCATGGGGGATATGACCGTCCGGCTCTGGGACGGCGCGACGCGTCGTGAGATCCGCCGGCCGCTGAGCGGTCACGAAGACCTCGTCACCGACGTCGCCTTCAGCCCGAACGGCAGATCTCTCGCGACGGCAAGCCGCGACGGGACCGCCCGAATCTGGGACACCGGAACCGGAAGACAGCTCGGCCAGCCGATACGGGGGCATGAGGGCGCGCTCACCAGCGTCGCGTTCTCGCCCGACGGACGTCGACTCGCCACCGGCGGCGACGACCACAACGTGATGCTGTGGGACGTCGACACCGGTCGTGCGGTGGGGGCGCCGCTGACCGGACACGAGCAGCCCGTGGCCACCGTCGAATTCAGCCCCGACGGCACGACCCTGGCAAGCGGCGGGTGGGATTCGACCGTTCTGCTGTGGGACACCGAAACCGGCGAGACCGTCGGCGAACCCCTGGCCGCGCACCAGGACACGGCCTCCGCCGTCGCATTCAGTCCCGACGGCAAGATCCTCGCGACCGGTAGCCACGACAACACCGTCCGGCTCTGGGACCTCGACACCGGCGACCAGATCGGCGACGGCCTGAACGGCCATCGCAACTGGGTCTCCGATGTCGCCTTCAGTCCCGACGGTGGCCGGCTGGTGAGCGCCAGTTGGGACGCCACCGCCCGGGTCTGGGACGTCGCCACCGGACAGGCCGTGGGCGATCCGCTGACCGGACATCAGAAGCAGGTCACCAGCGCGGAGTACAGCCCCGACGGCGCCGTGCTGGCCACCGCCGGCATGGACGGTACGGTCCGGCTCTGGCCGGCCACCGCACGTCCGGAAGATCTGTGCACCAAGCTGACCCAGAACATGAGCCGCAGGCAGTGGAACCAGTGGGTGTCGCCGGACATCGACTACATCCAGACCTGTCCCGACCTTCCGATCGCAGCGGACTGAAGGACGCCAACCGGCTCGGCCAGGCGATACTGCAGTGGATGGCGGACAGTCCGACATCGTGGGCGATCGACAGCGAGATCGGCGACCTGCGGGTGGAGACCCTCGGCGTCGGACTGTCGCTGATCTCGTACCTTTGATACGAGGTTCAGGTCGAATCTCGTTGGCTGCCTTCACCGCGAGCTTGGACGTCCGATCAGTGCAGGCGGCGCGCGAACAGCACCGCATCGTGGGTGTGCCGTTGCTCCTGTCCGCCCAGCGGTGTCGCTCTCGGGCGGCTCTCCTCGAAGCGAACATCCCACCCGTCACCGAGTTGCGTCCGCACATCGGCGGGGAAGACGTAGTCGGCCGGATCGAAGCCGCGTGCCTTGGCCTCCTCGCCGTCGAAGCCGGTGTGGTGCACCACGAGGAGCACACCTCCCGGGGCCACGGCCGCGGTGATCGCTCGCTCGGCGGCGCGATCCGCGGAGCTCCGCAGCGCTGGATACTGCGCAGTGACCAGGTCGAAGCCGGCGGCCGGCAGCTCGGCGGAGACGAGGTCGTCGTGGATGAACGTCACCTCGACACCGGCCTCCGTCGCGCGGTCCGCGGCCCGCTCGAGCGCCACCCGTGACACGTCGAGCCCAGTGACGGCCCAGCCTCTGGACGCCAGCCACACCGCGTCCGCGCCCTCTCCGCAGCCGACGTCGAGCGCCCGGCCCGGCGGGAGGTCCCCGACCTCGGCGACGAGAACGGTGTTCGGTTTCCCGCTGAACAGCTCCTCCGCTGCGGCGTAGCGTTCGTCCCACTCCTGCTGAAGGTTCGTTTCAATCATGGCTCCAGCCTGAACCCGGATGACCGGCTTGCCAAGGTTGGTTGCCGATCCGGCAATATCAGCCATCGTCGAGGCGGCGGTAGCGGCGGGCGAATTCGTCGCCGGACACCGGCCACCGCTCGCCCTGTGAACCCTCGACCACCCAGTCGCCACCCGTGGCCGCCACCGGACCCTCGAGTGTCGCGACCACCTCGCCGTCGTCGGCGGGCCGCGCCCGAACCGTGCCGAAACGCCGAAAACGGGCACCGTCGAGATGCTCGTACTGCGCTCGGAAGATGTCGTCGCGCACCGACCACCAGTGATCGCCCTCGAGGTCGCGCACCGCCCAGTCGCCCGCGCCGGCACGCATGGTGTCACCGGACCGGGTGGTCCAGGTCCAGTCGTCGTCGCGGCGTTCGGCGATCACGGTGCCCGCACGCCGAAACGGTTGCCACCGTGCCGAATCATTCCTCTCGGTCAGCGGACGTGATCGGTAACCGAGTTCGCGCAACTTCGACAGGGTCGCGGCCAGGCTGCTCAGCGCCCTGTCCCGCAGATCCGGATCCCTCTCGACAGCAGTCCAGTCGACCAGCTTGTCGTGCACCTTCGCGGCGTCGTCGCGTACGGCGCCGTAACGCCATCCGTGGGCACGCAGATATCGGCACCAGTCCTCGTGTTCGGCGCGGGCCATCGCGAGTGCGGTCTGCTCGTCGAATCCCATCAGTCGCAACTGTTCGGACGGCGGCCGGCCCCGCAGCGTGGCCGTTGACAGGCCGTCGGCCGGGCTGTCGAAGGTGTTCCAGCTGTGGCCGCCGATCTTCTCCACCATCCACAGGGCGTTCTGCACCTGGCGGCGATTCGAGCCGCGGTAGAACTCGTCGAGCTCCGCCCATGGCAGTGTCGCAGGCGTGTGGTGTGCCTGCTCGGCGGCGTACCGGTCGTGGATCAGCCGCGCGGCACGCTCCCACGCGTCGTGGGCCTGGCCGCGGGGCAGATCCATGCTCAACCGGAAGGTGCGCAACCGTCCGAGCAGCGCCAGGCGGTCGCCGGCCACCTCGGCGGCGGGATCCCACGCCCAGATGGGCGCGGCAGGCAATCGGGCCGCAAGGCGAGTTCCGGTGCTCGCCTCGATCTCGCCGGCGTCCACGAGGACGACCGCGGTACGGGCGGCACCTGAATCACCGATCAACGAGATGATCTGCGCGGCAGTGGGAGTCGCGGACACCGAGGTGACCTCCGGTCGGTTCGGGGGCAAGCCCAGTTTGCCGCAGAGGAATTGGTGGTCGGACGTGTAGTCGTCGGCGCGTTCGGCGACGAGCGTCATCGCGGGCAACCGGGCGCCGTCGGCGGCGTAGTAGTCGTGTTCGAGTTGGCGCTGGGCCATGTCCGCGCAGAGCGCGAGGGTCAGCTGGGAGCCGCCGCACACGAGCACGCGTTCGATACCGGGCTCAGCCGTGACCTCGTCGAGCAGCCGCCGTGCCGTCACCTCATACCTGCCCACCGCGTCGGCCGCCCACCGGTTTTCGGCCCCGAAATGCTGCGCCCGCCACGCCATCGCCTGCCACGGATCGTCGATCCGCACGATCAGCGGAATCCGCTGACGCTGGTCGAGCTCTGAGACCCGCTGGGTGATATCGGCGAGCCTGCGCAGGTTGGTCGACGGATCCACCGACAGGAGGTAGAGGCGGTTCAGGCGGCGCCACACCGGAAGCGACGCCAGCGCCTCCGGGCGGCTCAGGTCGACCGTGACGATGCGCGCGCCGCGACTGCGGGCAAGGCGCACGCAGGCGCGGTCGGGCAGGGCCGTGACCACCACGAGCGTCTCGCCGCGACGCAGGGTGCGTGCGACGGCCGCCACCATCGACAGGGAGTCGTCATCGAGGCCAACGACCACCGTCAGCGTGTGGGCGAACCGGACCCGCAGCGCATCGACCCGCGACTGGAACAGTGCAGCGACGACGCCGAAGACGCCGAGGAACACCGCGGCCAGCGCCGACAGCCGGGCGATCTCGAGGGCCACGGGCGTCGGTGACGGGCATACGCCGGCATCGAGGGACTGTGGTCCGGTGCCGCCCTTCACCACCCCGGCGGTCCAGATCAACGTCGTGAAGAACCGGGGGTGGTTGGCGTCATGGCAATTCCAGTACGACGCCAGCCCGAGGAAGAGGCTGATCAGGGCGAGTCCGGCGACCACGGCGACCGGTGCCCCGGACTTGCCGGCGCCGCGCGAACGGAACAGCAGCGCCGCGACGGTGAACAGCACAGCGGCGACAACTGCGATGGTCACCGCAGAATTGGGGCGTCCGAACCAGGCGACGGCGGTGGGCATTTCGTCGAGGAGACGTGGATACAGCGCCACCGCAGCCAGGTAGATCAGCAGCGGGACCGCGACGACGGACAGGCTCGTGCGGGCTGCGGTGAACCCGTCAACGCCCTTGCGCACCGCACCCCCGTCCCGCGCCGTCATGACTCTGCAGAGATGATTCCACCGGATGCGGCCCGGCGGGGCTGGGAGCGAAAAAGCCGGGTGTGTGATCCGCTTTCGCGAACCACACACCCGGCTGCGCCGATACCTCGGCGGGGCGGAAATCTACTTGTAGAGGTGCTGCGGGCCCTGTTCCTTCTTGTACAGCGCCTTGAGCAGGCGGTCACGGAAGAACGCGTTGTCGATGAGCTTGATGCCGTTGTTGGCCACCGCGGGGATGCCGGCCAGCTTGTGGAAGTAGCGCCCGCGCTTGTACTCCCGGCCCCACGCGGATTCCATCCGCTGCGCGTAGTTGGTGAAATCGTCCGGCCCACCGTTGGTGAGTGCAGCGATCGCGCATTCGCCTGCAGCCAGCCCGGATTCGAGCGCCTTGGAGATGCCCGCGCCCGAGGCCGGCTTGCCGGCACCCAGCGAGTCGCCGGTGAACAGCACACCCGGGCGCCACGGCGGCCAGGCGGTGAAACCCATCGGCAGCCGCCACGCCCGCACGCTCTTGTTCTTCTTCAGCTCCTCGATGGCCGGCAGGTCCCAGTCGCGAGGCAGCGTACGGAGGAACTCGCCGAGGAACTGGGTGGCGTTGATGGACTGCCAGTTCTTGTAGCTGTTGACGTAGCCCAGGCCGATGTTGAAGATGCCGTCGCCCATCGGGAACACCCACCCGTAGCCGGGCAGCTGATCGCCCTCGAACTGGAGCTTGAGGTAGATGTCGAGGCTGTCGGAGTCCGGCCGGTTGGCCGGCATCTCCGATCGGATCGCGATGGCCTGGTAACCGTTGTACTGGGAGTCGATCTTCAGGGCCCGCTTGATGGGGGAGTAGGCGCCGTCGGCGGCGATCACCGCGTCACCGTAGACCTGCTCGCCGCCCTTGAGCGTGACTCCGACCACGCGACCGTTCGCATCCTGAATCGGCGCGGTGACCTCGGCGCCCTGCCGGATCTCCGCACCGGCGGACTCGGCGTGTTTGAGCAGCACGGTGTCGAGGTGTTCCCGGCTGACGGTGTGTCCGTGATCGGGCATTCCCGGGCGCTTCGGGAACGACAACTCCCACTGGCTGGGGCTGAACACCGTCACGCGGTTGACGCGGTGATAGGTCGCGACCTCGTCGGCCAGACCCATCTTCTGCAGATAGCTGACCGCGCGGGCGGTCAGGCCGTCACCGCACGGCTTGGCTCGGGGAAACTCGGCCTTGTCCAGCACGACGACCTTCGCGCCGGTCTGTGCGGCCTGCCACGCCGCGGCCGACCCGGAGGGCCCGCCTCCGGCGACGACCAGGTCGTATCGCTGTGTCATGAATCTCGTCTCGGTGTCTGGGACTGTCGAGTGAGGATAGTACCCGCGCACGGCGGGGTCAGCGCTGTGAGCAAAAGGTCACAGAACACGTCAGAACGTCGAGGTCGCGGCGGTTCTGGGCAGGTCAGCGGGTGCACTGCGCGTACAGTAGGCGGGTGCGTCGAGGGTCGAGGTCGCGTTCCGGTAGCGATACCGGCGACAAAGTGGACGCGCGCAGCGAGCGCTGGCGCGAGCACCGCAAGAAGGTGCGTGCGGAAATCGTCGACGCCGCTTTCCGGGCCATCGACCGCCAGGGCCCGGAGGTCAGTCTCCGTGAGATCGCCGAGGAAGCCGGCACCGCGAAACCCAAGATCTACCGGCACTTCGCCGACAAGTCCGATCTGTTCCAAGCCATCGGACAGCGGTTGCGCGACATGCTGTGGTCGGCGATCTTCCCGTCGATCGACCTGTCGACCGACTCCGGTCGTGCGGTCATCCTGCGCAGCGTCGAGCAGTACGTGCGGATGGTCGACGAGCATCCCAACGTCATCCGCTTCCTGATCCAGGGCCGATTCGCCGAGCAGAGCGAATCGACGATGCGCGCCCTCAACGAGAGTCGCGAGATCACCGTGGCGATGGCCAACATGTTCGACAACGAACTGCGCGAGATCGAGATCGACGCCGCGACGCTCGAACTGGCCGCCTACGCCGCGTTCGGATCGGTGGCCTCGGCGACCGACTGGTGGCTGGGCGCCGACAGCGACAGCCCGCGGCGGATGCCGCCCGACGAGTTCGTCGCGCACCTGACCACCATCATGATCGGCTCCATCAGCGGTACCTGCGAGCTGATCGGCATCAAACTGGACCCGGATCTGCCGCTGCACGAAGGCGTTCGCCGCCGCGAGAACGTCGCCTGAACCGTTCGCGATCGACGTCGCTCAGCAGCGCGGTGCACGCGGCCAGGCCGGTGAACCCAGGCCGGCGCTTCAATAGCTGAACGTGGTGGCACCTTGTCCGATCCACTCCCACAGCTGCACGGTTCCACCCGGCTCGGCGCCGGGAATGAAGGTGCCGGGGTCGAGCTTCTTGGCGTTGATACACAGCGGACACACCAGATAGCGGCCGCCGGCGCGCTGGTAGCGGTCGATGAGATCGCTCAGTGGCGGGCACCCCGCACAGGCCGTGCCGGTTGCGACGCCGGCCACGGCCAGCCGGACGGCCTCCTTGGCCAGGAACATCATCGTGGGGCGGCCGGACTCGGCGGCGCCCAACGCGACCAGGAACGCCACCGTCACCCGCTCGGGGTCCTCCAAGCCGGTGGTCAGGCTGATTGCCGCCTTGCTGTCGCTATTCATGTCGTTCTCCTCGGCAGTGATGTTGTGACAAGGAGGACGTTATGGACGTATCCGGTGCGAAGAATCGGTGCTGACCGCCGTCTTCCCGGCGGTGTGGGCGGCCGAGGTGGCGGCCGACACGCAACTTATGAGGTGAGCAGGCGGGCGACGGCCGCGGCCCGTGCCGACCGTCCGGTCAGGCCGAGTTTGGCGTAAATGCTCGTTAGATGGCGCTCGACAGTGCGTACGGACAGCGACAGTTCCCGCGCGACCTCAGCGTTGTCACGACCATGGCCGACGAGACGCAGCACGTCCAGTTCCCGGCTGCTCAGTGACCTCAGCGCGGCGGGCGTGCTGGGTACGGCGATCCCGTCGCCGGCGATGAACGCCGCGACCTCTTCGACGAACACCGGCCACGCCGCCTCGTCGGCAAGGGTGATGTGGTTGTCGCTGTCGAGCGCCAGCAGCCGGGCACCCGGTATCCGGCTGGCGAGCTCGCGGCCGTCGGCGAAATCGTTCATCCGATCACCGCGGGCATGGATGACCAGCGTCGGCACATCGACCTCGGGGAGCAACGCGGTCACGTCGGCTTCGGCCCGCGCCGCCCGGGATCTCATCGCGTTCTCGGTGGAGGTGGACCTGGCCTGCAGCGCATCCAGCCAGCCGGCTTGTTCCGGAGACGCGTTCGGGATCATCAAGTCGGTGAACACCCGGCGGAACGTGCTGTCGGGTCGCGCCCACCCGACCTTGATCAACTGCTGAAACATCTCCTCGAGCTCGATCGACTCGTCGTCGAGCTTCGACCCGGCGTAGGTGCCGTAGAGGATCAGCCGGCTCACCCGCTCGGGGTGGGCGACGGCGTAGTCGATCGCGACCGGTCCGCCCTGGGACATGCCGACCAGCGCGCAGCGCTGCAGGCCGGCGGCGTCCATCACGGCCTCGAGGTCGGCGACGCGTGCCGGCAGTCCGAAATCGGACACGTCCCAGTCCGACATGCCGAAACCGCGCTCGTCGTAGCGGACGACGGTCGCCAGCCGGCCCAGGTCGAGTAGGAAATGCCGCCACACCGGGCTCTCCCAGTCGAATTCGAGGTGACTCAGCCAGCAGGTCGTCAGCAGGAGAGGCGGGCCGGTTCCGTGCACCGCGAAGGCGATGCGTGTGCCGTCCGCGCTGCGGCAGAACCGCACCACCTGCGGCGGCGCCCCTCGGGCCATGTTTCGGCAGCGTAGACAGTGTCCGCGGCGGTGATCGAGATTTCGACAACGCGACACGCAGACACAACTTCTGGTGTTGCCACGTGTTGTCGGCCCCCAGAGGTAGTGTCGAAAGTGCCGATCAGGCAAAGCTACTTCTGCGGTGAAATGGGGTTCTGGTGTCCGAGGGAATCAAGCTGATTGACCGGGTCTCGGCGATCAACTGGAACCGCCTGCAGGATGAGAAGGATGCCGAGGTGTGGGATCGCCTGACGGGCAACTTCTGGCTCCCCGAGAAGGTGCCGGTGTCCAACGACATTCCGTCCTGGGGCACCCTGACCGCCCACGAGAAGCAACTCACCATGCGGGTGTTCACCGGCCTGACGCTGCTCGACACCATCCAGGGAACCGTCGGCGCGGTGTCGCTCATCCCCGATGCGCTGACCCCGCACGAGGAGGCGGTGTACACCAACATCGCGTTCATGGAGTCCGTTCACGCGCGCAGCTACAGCAACATCTTCTCCACGCTGTGCTCGACGGCCGAGATCGACGACGCGTTCCGCTGGTCGGAGGAGAACCCGAACCTGCAGCGCAAGGCCGAGATCGTCATGCGCTACTACAAGGGCGACGAACCGCTCAAGCGCAAGGTGGCCTCCACGCTGCTGGAGAGCTTCCTGTTCTACTCCGGTTTCTACCTGCCGATGTACTGGTCGTCGCGGGCCAAGCTGACCAACACCGCCGACATGATCCGGCTGATCATCCGTGACGAGGCTGTGCACGGCTACTACATCGGCTACAAGTATCAGCGTGGCCTGGCCCTACAGGATGCGGCCAAGCAGCAGGAGCTCAAGGACTACACCTACGAGTTGCTCTTCGAGCTGTACGACAACGAGGTCGAGTACACCCAGGATCTGTACGACAGCGTGGGTCTGACCGAGGACGTCAAGAAGTTCCTGCGCTACAACGCCAACAAGGCGTTGATGAACCTGGGTTACGAGGCGCTGTTCCCGCGTGACGAGACCGACGTCAACCCGGCGATCCTGTCCGCGCTGAGCCCCAACGCCGACGAGAATCACGACTTCTTCTCCGGCTCGGGATCCAGCTACGTGATCGGCAAGGCCGTCAACACCGAAGACGAGGACTGGGACTTCTAGCAGCTGCTCGGACGGTCGGGGAGTCGGCGCCGATGCGGCTGAACCCGGCAGAACGCGAGCGGGTGTTCGCGGCGGTGGCCGACCAACGACGGTCGATCGCCGCACTGATCGACAGCCTGGACCCCGGCCAGCTGGCCACCCCGAGCCTGTGCTCCGGCTGGGACGTCAAAACCGTTGCGGCCCACCTGATCAGCGACTTCGAAGACGGATTCGCCGGCTTTCTGGTCAGCGGCATTCGGCACGGCGGCATCGACAAGGGGATCGACGCGCTGGCCCGGCATCGGGCGCAGGTGCCGGCCGCCGAGATCGCCGAGACACTTCGCCGGCGAGCCGATCATCGGCTCAGTCCGCCCGTGGCCGGCCCGCTGTCCGGGCTGGCCGACGTTCTGATCCATGGGGCCGATATGCGAATCCCCCTGGGTCTTCCGCATCAACCGGACCCACTGCAGGTGGCCCGGGTGCTCGATTTCCTGACCGGTCGCACCCAGATCGGCTTCTTCCCGCACCGACGGCTGCGTGGCATCGCGCTCCACGACGAGGACACCGGGCGAAGGTGGGGCGAGGGTGACGCCATCCGTGGTCCCGGTGCGGCCTTGATGTTGGCCGTGTGCGGACGCACCGTGGCCTTGGACCAGCTCAGCGGCCCAGGGCTGCGGGTTCTGCACGCCCGCCTCACCTGACCGCAAGCTCTGGTTCCGCCCTGCGCGTCAACGTCTTTCGGTAGCTGGTTTTCGGTAGCTTCAGCACGTGTCCGACCTGACCAACCGCCAGATCGTGCTGCGTCGCCGCCCCAATGGGCTTGTCGACCCCCACGACACCGAGCTGATCACCTCCCGCGCACCGGAGCCCGCTGACGGCGAGGCATTGGTGCGCGTGACCTACGTGGGCATCGACGCCGCTGCCCGGACCTGGCTCAACGACCAGCCCGGATACCTGCCCCCGGTGCAACTGGGGGAGGTCATCCGCGCTGCGGGCATCGGCGTGGTGGTGACATCGCGCTGCCCCGCCTACGCGGTCGGTGACGTGGTCACCACGCTGACGGGCTTTCAGGAGTACGTCATCGTCCGTGACGACATCTTCTGCACCCCGGTCGACGACCCAGCCGCCGACCAGCGGGCGGTGATGTCGATCTACGGCCCCACGGGCGCCACGGCCTACTTCGGCATGTACGACATCGGCCGGCCCGGGCCAGGGCAGACGGTCGTGGTGTCGGCGGCCGCCGGCGCCACCGGGTCGGTCGCCGGTCAGATCGCCAAGATCGCGGGCGCCCGGGTGGTCGGTATCGCCGGTGGGCCCGAGAAGTGCCGGGCGGTCGTCGAGGACTTCGGCTTCGACGCCTGCATCGACTACCGCGGCGAGGCGCTGCCCGCGGCGCTCAAGCAGCACTGCCCCAAGGGCGTGGACGTGTACTTCGACAACGTCGGCGGCCCGATCCTCGATGCGGTCCTCGGTCGGCTCGCCCCCAAGGCCCGGGTGGTGTTGTGCGGGGTGATCTCCAGTTACCTCACCGGAGATCACCCCGGGCCGGCCAACTACGTGAACCTGCTCGCCAAGACCGCGACCATGCAGGGCTTCAACGCCCTCGACGAGTGGGGCCGCTTCGACGAGGCCTTCGCCGCCCTGCGCCGGTGGGAGGCCGACGGGCTGCTGGCGCACCGCGAGACGGTCTTCGACGGCATCGAGTCCTGCGTCGACGCCCTCAACGGCCTGTTCACCGGGGCCAACATCGGCAAGATGCTGGTGCAGATCTCCGACTGACGATCCAGGCGAGAGTCGGCCACGCCGAGATCGACGAAATGCCCGTGGCCACTCGTACTTTTGCGCCCGTTCGTTCGTTTGGGCGCAACATCAGGACCCTCAGGCGCGTTCGTGGGTGTCCTCCATGACCGTCCGGCCGATCTCTGCGTACACCGCCGGCCTGGCGAACCGCAGCCACAGCGAGTACGCCAACCCGATCAGGAACACGGCCAGGATCAAGTACGGCGCGGCCTTGAACACCAGGGATTCGGACGCGTAACCGGCCGCGAACGCGCGGTTGTCCCACAGCAGCCACACCACGTACAGCATGGCGACGCCACCGATCAGCGGGCAGATCAGCGTGGTGATCACATTGCCGCGGTGGGTCTTGCGCACCCAGAAGTAGGAGATCACCGCAGCCGAGCAGATCGCCTGCACCAGCAGGATGGCAGCGGTGCCGATGAGGGCCAGCAGACCGTAGATGTTGGTGTAGGGCACCAGCGAGGGCGTGTCCACCGGGACTCCGTCGGCGTCGGGCACCTGCACCGCGGTGAACGCGGCGAACAACAGCACGATCACCAGCGTGATGGAGCTCTGGATCGCCGAGGCGATGTGGGGCGAACCGTGCTTGGCGTGCGTGCCGCCGATGGTGTTGCGGATCGCCGTGGCCGGGATCTCGCGGCCCAGCGCGTAGAGGTAGCGGGAGGCCGCGTTGTGGAACGCCAGCGCGCACGCGAAGGATCCGATCACCAGCAGGATCTTGTAGACGTCGAGCAGGAAGGTGCCCAGATTGGCCTGCACCAGGCCGAAGTACAGATCCAGCGGCGAGGCACTGATCGACGCCTCGACCGACGCCTTGGCGCCGTTGCCTGCCAGCACCATCGCCGAGATGAAGGTGTAGAACAGGCCAAGTCCGATCACCGCGATCAGTGTCGCCCGCGGGATGATCTTCTTCGGGTTGCGCGATTCCTCGCCGTAGACGGCGGTCGTCTCGAAGCCGACCCACGACCAGAATGCGAAGAACAGGCCGATCGCCATCGAACCCGCGGCGGCGGCGGTGCCGAACGCCTCGGCGGGCAGGCTCTCGAACGCGTTGTTGAGTAGCACCGTCTGATTGAGCATGAACCCGTCGGGTCCGCCACCGGAGAAGATCACCGAGAACGCGAGCGCGAGCAGGATCACCACCTCGGCCACCAGCGTCACGCCCAGGATCGCTGCGGCCAGGCTGATGTGGAAATGCGACAGCACGCCGATCACGACCACGGCGCCGACCGCGAACACCAGCCACGGCACGTTCACCCCGACGATCGTGTTCACCGCGTCGTTGGCGAAGTACGCGCACCCACCGATCAGTGAACCCTCGAACACGACGTAGGCGAAGGTCGCCAGCATGCCGCTGGCCATACCCCACACCTGTCCGAGGCCGTGGGAGATGAAGCCGTAGAACGCCCCGGTGGTGGTGATGTGCTTGGCCATCGCGACGTAACCCAGCGCGAACAGCGTCAAGATGATTGTGGCGAACAGGAACCCGGCGGGCGCGCCCAGTCCGTTGCCGAAGCCGACCGCGATCGGGGTGTTGCCGGTCATGGCGGTGATCGGCGCGGCGTTGGCCACCGCCATGAAGATCACCGCGACCATTCCGATCGCGCCCTTTTTCAGTCCGGCGGGCGCCGGTGAGTCGACAGCTGCGGATTCAGTGCTCACCGCGGCCTCCTGATTCGGATCTAGGGGAAGTTGACGGCTGCGACGCTGCAGTCCGCACCGAAGCGTCGCACCGACGGGGTGGTTCGACAACCGGAGGACACACACTGTTTACAAAGCGGATGTGACAGAACCATGACGTGCGGTGTCCCGGCGGGACGATCGGCTAACAGCGGGCACCTGGGGGACGACATATGGGGTGGCCGACCGTCTTTCCGGCGTCGGTTCTGCGTGACGGGTGCGAAGCAGCGGCATCCCGAGTCCGGGCGTGCGATGGCGCGTACCGGGTGCAACTCCTTTTCATACACAGTCGCGCCGCACCCCGCGGCGTGCCTCGAAAGGATGGCAAGACCAGATGAGATTCATGCACAAAGCGGGCCGCCGGCTGATGGCCGGCGCTCTGGCGGCCGTCGTGCTGCCTGGCCTGATCGCCGTGGCGGGTGGCTCCGCGACGGCGTCGGCGTACTCGCGACCGGGGCTACCGGTCGAGACGCTGATGGTGCCGTCGGCCGCGATGGGCACCACCGTGCCTGTTCGCTTCCAGGGTGGCGGACCGAAGGCGGTCTACCTTCTCGACGGCCTACGGGCCCGCGACGACAACAGCGGCTGGGACATCGAGACCCGGGCGTTCGAGGACTACTTCGAATCCGGTCTGTCGGTCGTCATGCCGGTGGGCGGCATGTCGAGTTTCTATACCAACTGGCAGTCCCCGGCGGTCGGCAACGGCCGCACGCAGAACTACCAGTGGGAGACCTTCCTGACCTCCGAATTGCCGGCCTACCTGGCGGCCAACAAGGGCATCTCGCAGTCCGGTAACGCGGTGGTCGGGTTGTCGATGGCGGGCAGCGCGGCGCTGATCCTGGCGGCGTATCACCCGGGTCAGTTCAGCTACGCCGGTTCGCTGTCGGGCTTCCTGAACCTGTCGCAGGGCATCTGGCCGACGCTGGTCGGTTTCGCGATGCGCGACGCGGGCGGCTTCGACGCCACCGCGATGTGGGGTCCGGGTGGCGGTCCGGCGTGGCAGCGCAATGATCCGACGCTGCAGGCCGGCCGGCTGGTGGCCAACGGCACCCGCCTGTGGGTGTACACCGGCAACGGACGCCCGGGCGACCTCGGCGGGGGCGGCGACATCCCGGGTCAGGTGCTCGAAAGCATCACCCAGGACAGCAACCGGGCGTTCGAGCAGGCCTACACCGCTGACGGCGGCGGCAACGCAACGTTCGTGTTCCCGGCCAACGGAACGCACGGCTGGGGCTACTGGGGGGCCCAGCTGGCCCAGATGAAGCCGGACATCCAGCGCACGCTGGGCGTCTGAGCCCGAGATACGACAACGGCCGGAGTGCGATCTCGCACTCCGGCCGTTGTCTCGTCGGTCAGCCGCGCAGCGACGCGGTGTCGATGACGAAGCGGTAGCGCACATCACTGGCCAGCACGCGCTCGTAGGCCTCGTTGATGTAGTCCGGCGCGATGACCTCGATCTCGGGCCGCACATCGTGCTCGGCGCAGAAGTAGAGCATCTCCTGTGTTTCGGCGATGCCGCCGATGAGCGAGCCCGCGATGCGCCGGCGCCCGAAGATCAGCGCCCCGGCGGGGACCTCCATCGGATGCTCGGGCATGCCGAGTTCGACCAGGGTGCCGTCGAGTTTGAGCAGCTTGAGGTAGTCGGCCAGGTCGAGGTTGGCCGACACGGTGTTGATGATCAGGTCGAACGAGCCGGCGAGCGTGGTGAAGGTCTCGCGGTCGCTGGTGGCGCGGTATTCGGACGCGCCGAGGCGCAGGCCGTCCTCCATCTTCTTGAGTGACTGGCTCAGCACGGTCACGTCCGCACCCATCGCGACGGCGATCTTGACGGCCAGATGCCCCAGGCCACCGAGCCCGATGACGGCGACCTTCTTGCCGGGCCCGGCGTCCCAGTGCCGCAGGGGCGAGTAGGTGGTGATTCCGGCACACAGCAGCGGTGCGGCGTCCTCCAGCGAGATGCTGTCCGGGATGCGCAGTACATAGTTCTCGTCGACGACAATCGCGCCGCTGTAGCCACCCTGGGTGGGCTGGCCGTCCCGGCCGACGCCGTTGTAGGTGCCGATCATCCCGCCGCCGGTGCAGTACTGCTCTTCGCCGGCACGGCAGTTCTCACATTCGCGGCAGGAGTCGACGAAGCAGCCGACGCCCACCCGGTCGCCCACCTTGTACTTCGAAACCTTGGAGCCGACCTCGGTGACGATGCCGGCGATCTCGTGGCCCGGCACGATCGGGAACTTCACCTTGCCCCACTCGGCCTTCACGGTGTGGATGTCGGAGTGGCAGATGCCGGCGAAATGGATGTCGAAGGCGACGTCGTGCGGTCCGACGTCGCGGCGGGTGATGGTGGTCTCGGTCAGCGGTTCGGTCGCTGAGGTGGCGGCATAAGCGGAAACAGTCGTGGTCACACAAACCTCTTCATCGTCTTTTTTGGATAGCGGCTCGCGCAACTGGGCTGAGCCGACCATCGGGGGGGCCGCGGCGATGCGGCACACCCATCGAGTAACCGAGCGCGGTCGGTGCTTAATCCCGATCCGCGAAGATGTCAGCTATCTGACAAGACCGGAGCGCGGAAGGCGCCGTTGAAGGTCACCCGCTCGTAGCGCACCACCCCGGCCTGCTGGTACGGGTCTGCGGCGATGAGGCCGTCGGCATCCTCGGCGCTGATGTCACCGGTGATCAGGACGGCTCCGGTCTGCGCCTCGACCCGGCCGGCCAGCAGGATGCGGCCCGCGGCGACCTCGTTGCCCAGCCACTCCAGATGCGCGGGACGCGTCTGATCGATGACATCGAGCGGCTGCAGGTAGGTCAGCGTCAGCACATGGAACACGCGCCGAACCCTAGCCCATTCTGCTGTGGCGGTGCCGCAGTACCGGCGTGCCCGTCCGATCACTTTCTGCCACCGGGCGGCCAATCACTGCCAGCGGGATGAATGCCTCTGACCTGCCGGTTGACCAGATCAGAACGCCAGAACATCAAGATAAAGAGGCAGAGAAATGAACGCTTTCGGATTCGCCACCATCACCGCCGGAGCCCTCGCCACCGCCGTCATCGGCCTGGCCGCCCCCGCCGTCGCCGCCCCGTCGGGCCCCAGCAACGCCGGCGACGCCATCTCCCAGCTCGACGACCGCGGCTACGACGTCCGGGTCACCCAGCAGGGCATGAACAAGCCCCTCGACCAGTCCAGCATCGTCTCGGTGCGCTACGACAACGAGGACCGCATCGTCTACGTCACCACCCGCTGAACCCGCACTTGATGAGCATGGGGCGCCCCTCCCCCCGGGGGCGCCCCTTTTTCGTTGTCCGCCGGTGCGGCGCACCGGCCGAATACCTGTCACATGACAGACACACGCGACGCGTGTTCTTAACGACCGGCCCGACATCGGTTACTTCGCGGCAACCACTCCCGCCTCGCCGGCGCGAAAACTGTCAGCTGACAGAAATGCCGCGCCTTCCCAGCGGCCCCACCGTTCAGGGAGCGACCTGTGACCAGCGATCTCCACGATCCGGACACCGCCGCGTCGGCCACCGCCACGACCGCGGGCGCCCGCGCCCATGCCCGCGCGCAGCACGGTCGCAGCGCAGAGCACATGCGCCATGTACCGGCCTCGACCAGCCCGAACCCAATCGACGGGGTGCCCGCCGGGCGATTGGTGTGGTCGGAGACCGTGGCGCCCGGCGGCTACACCACCGCCGTCCTGGCCCGAGGCACCCGGATCCGGCTCACCGACCCGGTCGGCGACGCGTGTGCGCATCTGCTGCTGCACCGCGCCGACGCGACCCACGAACGGCTCAATGTCGCGGACACCGTGAAGGTCCCCTGGCAGGCCTATCTGACCACAGGCCACCCCCTGCTCAGCGGATTCGGCCGCGTACTGGCGACCGTCGTCGCCGACACCTCCGGTGCTCACGACGCGCTGACCGGAACCACCACCCGGTGCGGTAATGAGGTCCGATACGGTTGCGGTGCACCGGAATCAGTGTCACCGGCCGGCCGGGAACTGCTGTTGCTCGGAGCGCTGAAGCACGGGCTCGGGACGCGGGATCTACCGCCGTCGCTGTCCTTCTTCCAGGGGGTGCGGGTCGATGCCGACGGTGTGATCGGCTGGCGCGGATCGGCAGGGGCCGGGACAGCGGTCGACCTGCTCCTGCATGTCGACGCCATCGTGTTGCTGGCCAACACCGCCCATCCGCTCGACCCCCGACCGGAGTTCACCTGCTCGCCCCTCCAGGTCCACGCCTGGCCGGCCGGCGGCGACCTCGACCTGCTGTCCGACGGCTCATTGGCCGGTGAGCTCGGACCCGAACACCTACAGGCCATCGCCAACACCGACGCCGACCTGGCCGCCCGAGGAGTGCTGTGACCGCCACCCAGACCGCACCGCCCGCGCTGGTCGACGGCCGGGTCGTCCTCGACCAGCACGTCGCGGCCAGGGCGCCCTGGTCGGCGATCGTCGCCGCGGGTGACGTGCTGACGATCATCGACATCGCCGGCAACCAGGCCGTCGACTGTCTGCTCTATTCCGCTGCCGATACCGCTGTCCGCTATTCGGCACCGGAAACCATTGCCCGACAAGGACGTATCGCATTGACGACGGGGTCGGTGTTACGCGCTGACACCGGAGCGGCACTCATGACGGTGGTGGCCGACGAGGTCGGAGTGCACGACACCCTCGGCGGTGCATGCTCGAAGGAATCCAACACACTGCGCTACGGCCAGCACACGCGGTCACAGCACGGATGCCTGGAGAACTTCCTCATCGAAGGAGCCCGGCACGGACTCGGCGCCCGGGACCTGGCGAGCAACATCAACTGGTTCATGAACGTCCCGGTCGACCCCGACGGCGCCCTGGGCATCGTCGACGGCCTGTCCGGGCCCGGTAAGCGGGTCGCGTTGCGCGCCGAGATCGACACCCTGGTGTTGATCTCGAACTGCCCACAGATCAACAACCCGTGCAACGCATTCGACCCCACGCCGGTCCGGATGATCGTCACGCGGCCGTGAGCGGGCAGGATGCGGTGCTGGTCGCCAACCGGGGTGAGATCGCCGTGCGGCTCGTGCGGGCGGCACGCTCGCTCGGTCTGCGGACGGTGGCGGTGTTCTCCGACGCCGACCGAGGTGCCCCGCACGTGCGGCTCGCCGACGATGCCGTCCGGCTAGGACCCGCCGCGCCGAGCGAAAGTTACCTGCGCGCCGGAGCGATCGTGGAGGCGGCGCGGGCCACCGGTGCGACCTTGATCCATCCGGGCTACGGATTCCTCTCCGAGGATGCGGAATTCGCCACCGCGGTCGAGAACGCCGGACTCGTCTTCGTCGGCCCCACACCGGAGCAGTTGCGCGCATTCGGTACCAAGCACACCGCCCGCGACGCCGCCCGCGCCGCCGGAGTGCCGGTCTTCGCCGGATCCGACCTCCTCGCCGATGCGCCCGCCGCCGTGGCTGCCGCCGAGGACATCGGTTACCCGGTGATGCTGAAGGCGACGGGCGGAGGCGGCGGCATCGGCATGCAGGTGTGTCGGGACGCCGCCGAACTGCAGACCGCTTTCGACCGGGTGGCCCGACTGGCCGAGCGCAGCTTCGGGTCCGCGGGCGTGTTCGTCGAGCGCTTCGTCGACGGCGCCCGCCATGTCGAGGTGCAGATCTTCGGCGACGGCGCGGGCCGTGTGGTCTCGCTCGGCGATCGGGACTGCTCGCTGCAGCGCCGCAACCAGAAGGTGATCGAGGAGGCGCCCGCACCGGCCCTGCCCGACACCGTGCGTGCCCGGCTGCACGAATCCTCGCGTGCCCTGGCGGCGTCGGTGGCCTACCGGTCGGCGGGCACCGTCGAGTTCGTCTACGACCCGGTTCGCGAGGAGGCGTCCTTCCTCGAGGTCAACGCACGCCTGCAGGTCGAGCATCCGGTGACCGAGACGGTCACCGGAGTGGACCTGGCGGCGTGGATGTTCCGGCTCGCCCTGGGCGAGAACGACTTCCTGACGGCCTATCCGCAGGGCGAGGTCCCCGTCCGTGGACACGCGGTGGAGGCGCGGCTCTATGCCGAGGACCCGTTCCGGGATCACCGGCCGAGTACCGGGACGGTCACCTCGGTCACCTTCCCCGAAGGCGTACGCGTCGACACCTGGATCGAGGACGGCACCGAGGTGTCGGCGTCCTACGATCCGTTGCTGGCCAAGGTGATCGGCGCGGGCGCCGACCGCGACGAGGCGTTCGACCGGCTCGGGGCCGCGCTCGGCGAGACGGTGGTGCACGGAATCGAGACGAACATCGGTACGCTGCGCGCGGCGCTCGACCACACTGACGTGCGGGCCGCAGCGCACAGCACATCGACCCTGGCGACGGTCCCCGATCCGCGTCCGCGCATCACCGTCGAACGCCCCGGACTGCTGACCACCGTCCAGGACCTCCCGGGGCGGATCGGGTTGTGGCACGTCGGTGTCCCGCCGGGCGGCCCGATGGACGACCTGTCCTTCCGTCTCGGCAACCGCGCCCTGGGCAACCCGGACGGTGCGCCGGGCCTGGAATGCACCGCATCAGGACCCGCGCTCCGGGTCACCCAAGGGGCCACCGTCTGCGTCACCGGGGCGCACTGTGCGGTGACGGTCGACGGACAACCGGTACCCATGTGGGAGCCGATCGACGTCCCCCCGGGCGGGCTGCTCGACATCGGCGCAGCCGAGACCGCGGGTCTGCGGATCTACGTCCTGTTCGCCGGCGGGTTGGACGTTCCCGAATACCTCGGCAGCACAGCGACATTCACGCTCGGCCGGTTCGGCGGCCACGGCGGTCGCCAGCTCGTCACCGGTGACGTGCTCCGTACGGTGGCCACCGCCGCGCAACACCGGGCCGGTGTGCCACCGGAGCAGCGTCCGGCGCTGTCATCGGAGTGGGAACTCGCCGTCACCGAGGGACCGCACGGCGCACCGGAGTTCTTCACCCGCGACGACATCGCGACGCTGTTCGGCACCGCGTACCGGGTGCACTTCAACTCCGCACGCACCGGTGTGCGACTGGTGGGGCCGCGGCCGCGCTGGTCACGACCCGACGGCGGCGAGGCGGGACTGCATCCGTCCAACATCCACGACACCGCCTATTCCGTCGGCGCGCTCGACTTCACCGGCGACACGCCGATACTCCTCGGACCCGACGGCCCGAGCCTGGGCGGCTTCGTGTGCCCGGTGACCGTGATCGCCGCGGACCGCTGGAAACTCGGACAGCTGCGGCCGGGGGACACCGTGCGCTTTGTCGCGGTGCGGGCCGCCGACGCCCCCGGGCGGTCGGATGCCGAGGCGGTGCGGCGGGCCGCCTCGGCGCGGATCCCGCGCGGCGAGGTGGACGGCGACCACGGTGTGCTCGCCCGCCGGTCCGCCGACCGGGCCCCCGCCGTCACCTACCGGCGCAGCGGCGACGACAACGTGCTGATCGAATACGGCGACATGGTGCTCGACCTCGCGCTGCGGGCGCGCGTACACGCCCTGCACACCCGTCTCGAAGAGGCCCGGCGCGACGGCTCCGTGCGCGGAATCGTCGATCTGACACCGGGCATCCGGTCGCTGCAGGTGCACGTCGACCCGCAGGCGCTGCCGATACACCGTCTCATGGGCGTGCTGTCGGAGCTGGAGGACGACCTGCCCGCCACCTCGGACCTCGTCGTGCCCAGCAGATCGGTGCGGTTGCCGCTGAGTTGGGACGACCCGGCCACCCGCGAGGCGATCGCCCGCTACCAGTCCGGGGTCCGCGACGATGCGCCGTGGTGCCCGTCGAACATCGAGTTCATCAGACGCATCAACGGGCTCGACTCCCAGGCCGACGTGATGGATGTGGTGTTCTCGGCCGAGTACCTCACGCTCGGCCTGGGCGACGTGTATCTCGGTGCGCCGGTGGCAACTCCGCTGGATCCGCGTCATCGGCTGGTCACCACGAAGTACAACCCGGCCCGCACCTGGACTGCGGAGAACTCGGTCGGCATCGGCGGCGCATACCTGTGCATCTACGGGATGGAGGGGCCCGGCGGATACCAGTTCGTCGGCCGTACCACCCAGGTGTGGAGCACCTACCGGCACACCACACCGTTCGAGCCGGGTAGCCCGTGGCTGCTGCGCTTCTTCGACCGCATCTCCTGGTATCCGGTCTCGGCCGACGAACTGTTGGAGATGCGCGCGGACATCGCCGCAGGCCGCGGTTCGGTCGAGATCACCGACGGCATATTCGATCTGGGAGAACACGAGCGGTTCCTGACCGACAACGCCGAGTCGATCGCCGCCTTCCGGGCCCGGCAGAACGCGGCCTTCTCCGCAGAGCGGTCGGCGTGGGTTGCGGCGGGGGAATTCGATCGCGCCGAACAGGCCGAATCTCGCAGTATCGAGGTGAGCCGGGATCTGATAGTCCAGGACGGGGCCCAGCGCATCGACGCACCGTTCTCGTCCAACGTCTGGAAGGTGGACGTCGCCGTTGGCCAACGGGTGACGGCCGGGCAGGCACTGCTGGCCCTCGAGGCGATGAAGATGGAGACCATCCTGACCGCACCGGCCGACGGGGTCGTCACCCATGTGCTCGTCGAGGCCGGAAACCAGGTCGATCCGGGCACCCCCCTGGTGGTCGTGACCGACGACGCCGGCGCGCAGGACGACCTGCAGGACATCCCGGCATGACGGCCGTGCAGCGGGTGCGCGCCTCCTATGCCGCGATCGACGCCGTCGCACGTCCCGAAGTGTGGATCGGGTTGCGTCCGTTCGCAGCGGCCCTCGCCGACGCCGAGGCCGTCGACGCCGCGGTCGCCGCCGGTGAGGATCTCCCGCTCGCCGGACTGACCGTGGCGGTGAAGAACAACGTCGACGTCGCGGAACTGCCCACCACCGCGGGCTGTCCCGGCTACCCGACGGCGCCGGCCGCAGCCGATGCACCCGTCGTTGCGAGACTGCGTGCCGCCGGAGCGGTCGTGATCGGGTCGACCAACCTCGACCAGTTCGCCACCGGCCTGGTGGGCACCCGCAGCCCGTACGGCGCTGTGCGGGACGCCCGTCGTCCCACCCACATCTCCGGCGGGTCGAGCGCCGGATCCGCGGTTGCGGTGAGTCTCGGCCTCGTCGACGTGGCCGTCGGCACCGACACCGCCGGTTCTGGGCGGGTGCCCGCTGCGCTGCAGGGGATCGTCGGCATCAAACCGACCTACGGCATCGTGCCGACCGCCGGGGTGGTGCCGGCGTGCCGGTCATATGACTGTGTCACGGTGTTCGCGCGCGACATCGACACCGCCGACGCCGCAATGGGGGTGATGGCCGGGGGAGCGCGGCCGTTTCCGCCCGACGCGCCACTGGCCGCCCCGCCCGCACCGCGCGTCGCGGTGCCGCGGGATCTGCCCGCCCTGTCACCGGAATGGCAGACGGAGTTCAGGGCCGCGTGTGATCGACTCGAAGGGCACGGAGTCGACCTGACCGAGATCGACATGGCGCCGTTCCTGGACGCGGCGCGACTGCTCTACAACGGTGGTCTGGTCGCCGAAAGACACGAGGCAGTAGGCGAATTCGTCGACGCGCATCGCGCCGAGGTGGATCCGACCGTCGGGGCGATCATCACGGCGGCGGGCACGGTGTCGGCGACCCGGCTGCTGCGTGACCGGGTCCGGCTCGCCGAGCTGACCGCCGATGCGATGGCCGAACTCGGTGACTGCGACGCGCTGCTCATCCCCACCACGACCGACCACCCCACCATCGCCGAGGTGACTGCCGACCCGGTGGGGGTGAACTCCCGGCTGGGCACCTACACGAACTTCTGCAATCTGATGGACCTGTGCGCGGTAGCGGTGCCGTCCGGGACCGCCGGCGACGCCCAGTTCGGCGTCACCGTCGTCGCCCGGGCCGGAGCCGATGCGCTCGCCCTCGATCTCGCCCGCCGGGTCATCCGCTTGGCCACGCCGGTCGCGCACGCCGGTGCGGCGCAGGTCAATCGCACCGCCACCGCGCCGTGGCCGGTGCGCGCCGGCGCCGCGGCCGTGCCCCTGCTCGTGGTGGGTGCGCATCTGCACGGTCAGCCGCTGACCTGGCAGCTCGAACAGCGCGGTGCCCGCTGGCTGGGGCCGGTGTTCACCGCGCCGCTCTACCGGATGGCTCGGCTGGACACCACACCACCGAAACCGGGTTTGGTCCGCGTCGGGCTCCGCCGCGGGGAGTCCATCGGCGGTGAGCTGTGGTTGCTCGGCACCGCGATGCTCGGAGACTTCCTCGCCGAGTTGCCCGCGCCGATGGCGCTGGGCCGCGTCACCCTGGCCGACGGCAGCGAGGTCGTCGGCTTCGGATGCGCGCTGGACGCGTGGCAGGCCGGCGAGGACATCTCCGCGTACGGAGACTGGCGCCGCTATCTGGACAGCCTCGACGCCGGACCTGCTCAGGCCGGAGAGCCCGTATAGCGGGCGATTTCGACCCGACTGCGCTCCCGCAGCGCGGGAATGGCGCCGTCGGTGACACCGAGCACCCGCATGCAGGCGTCGGCCACGTGCACCGGCAGCTGCTCGCGCTCGCGACCCGGCGGCACCGACCACATGTTCACCAGGGACTCCACCAACCGGAACGGCAGATCGGCGGCCGCCTCGTGCACGCCGGTCTGTTCGACGACGGCCCGGCTCAACGCCAGATAGTGCAGCCGCAGCCGCTCGCGGTCCGACCAGAACGGTTCGAGCCGCGCGTCGCGCAGTTCGGGCAGCAGGTAGAGCGCGCCGAGGTTCCACCGCCCGGTGAGCAGCTGCTGGCCGTCGAAGGCCGCGAGCGCGTGCAGGTGCCCGGCGGCCGTCAGGGCCGGGTGCGCGCCGAGCAGAGTGGGCACGAACGCCAGGGTCGGGCTGACCGTCTGCCCCAGTAGTGCGCACAGGATGTCGTCTTTGGTCTTGAAATAGTGATACAGCGACGCCTGCCGGATACCGACGGTCTCTGCGATGGTGCGCGTCGAGGTCCCCGCATAGCCCATCGTGGTGAACAATTCACCTGCGGCGTCGAGGATCTCGTCACGCGCGGTCACCCCCGGTCGCCGCGGGGTGGTGAGGCGCGGGCGCCCGGCCCGGGTCAGCGGCATGGCTCCATCGTGGACCACGATCGCGGCGATCCGGAAGCCCTCCCGTTTCTGTCACACGACAGAAACGGGCGATACGCATCGGTTACGTACCGCGATGATTGGTTACCTCGGCGACACCCATCGCGCCGGGGGCCCGTGAAAACTGTCAACTGACAGGCGGGCGGTACACCGATGTGCCACCGCGGCGTCGTCCCCGACGCATCTTTCCTCAGCACCGCAGGAGCGCTCCGATGGGCATCGCTGTATCCGAGACCGCCACACCGGCGACGGTGCCCTCGACGGCGGATCCGGTCGCGACCATCAGCGATCTGCGCGTGGCGTTCCGTCGCAACGGACGCGACGCGCACGCACTGCGCGGAGTCTCCCTGGCCATCGCACCGGGCGAGATCCTCGGCCTCGTCGGCGAATCCGGCTCCGGCAAAAGCGTTCTCGGGTTCAGCATGCTGGGGCTGCTACCCGACAACGCGACAGCGACCGGCATCGTGCGGGTGGCCGGATCCGACATGATCCGCGGTGACGCCAAAGACCTGCGCAAGGTCCGCCGTCTCGATCTGGGCGCGGTGTTCCAGGATCCGATGACCTCGCTCAACCCGACCATGCGGATCGGCAGGCAGGTGGCCGAGGCGGCGGGCAGCGATGAGGAGGCGCTGCGTCTGCTGACCGCTGTCGGGATCCCCGAACCCGCGCAGCGGATGCGGGCCTACCCGCACGAACTCTCCGGCGGTCTGCGTCAGCGGGTCATGATCGCCATCGCGATCGCCGGTGACCCGGACCTGATCATCGCCGACGAGCCCACCACGGCGCTCGACGTCACCGTGCAGGCTCAGGTGCTGCGCCTGCTGCGCAGGCTGCGCGACGACATCGGCTGCAGCATCGTGCTGATCACCCACGACCTCGGCGTGGCCGCGCAGATCTCCGACCGCATCGCGGTGCTGTATGCGGGTCGTATCGCCGAGATCGGGCCCAGCGCCGCGGTTCTCGGTGCTCCGGCCCATCCCTACACCCACGGGCTGCTGCGTTCGCGGCTCACGCTGGACACCCGTCGCGACCGTCCGCTCGCCGCGCTCGCCGGCACGGTGCCCAGCCCGGTGTCCCCGCCGCCGGGCTGCCCGTTCGTACCGCGGTGCGCGCTGGCGACCGTCGACTGTGAGAAGGCCCCACCCGAGCCGCTGATGGTCGCCGCCGAGCGGGTGAGTGCCTGCATCCGTCCCCTCGATCACGTCCTGGAAACCCTCGGCGACACCTCCACCAACCTCGACGAGGAGTTCGCCGAGATCGCGCAACCCGAGCTGGCGCAGCAGCCCCCGGCCGTGGTGTTGCGCGACGCGACCAAGACCTTCTCGGTCGGCCGTCACGGCAGGCTCCGCGCACTACGGGGGGTCACACTCCACGTCGGCCACGGGGAGTCGGTGGCGCTGGTCGGGGAGAGCGGCTCGGGCAAGTCGACACTGCTGCGCGTGATCGCCGGGCTCGAGGAACCGACGTCCGGCGAGCTGGTCCGGTCCGGCGGCACGCCACCGCAGATGGTGTTCCAGGATGCCGGCGCCTCGCTCACCCCGTGGCTGTCGGTCGGTGAGCTGATCGGTGAGCGATTGCGCGGCACCGGGATGTCGCGCGCCGGCCGTCGCCAGCGGGTGGCCGAGGTGCTCGACCGGGTCGGCCTGTCACCAGAGGTGGCGAAGTCGCGTGCCGGGCAGTTGTCCGGCGGTCAGCGGCAACGGGTTTCGCTGGCCCGCGCGACGGTGGTACCGCCATCGGTGTTGCTGTGCGACGAGCCGACCAGCGCGCTGGACGTCTCGCTGGCGGCGTCGGTGCTCAACCTCATCGGGGACCTGCGGCGCAGCCTGGACATGTCGGTGGTGTTCGTGACGCACGATCTGTCGGTCGCCCGGGTGGTCGCCGACCGCATCGCGGTGATGTATCTGGGCCGCATCGTCGAGATCGGCCCCGCCGAGCAGGTCATCGGCCGACCGGCCCACCCCTACACCCAGGCGCTCGTCGATTCCATCCCCGACCTCGGGCGCGAACCGGCCGCGCTGGCCGGCGAGCCCGCAAGTCCGCTGTCACCGCCCACCGGCTGCGCCTTCCACCCCCGCTGTCCCCTGGCGGTGGACGCCTGCGGCGACACGCTGCTCGACGTCCGGCTCGAAGGCTTTCCCGGCAACCCACACCAGGTGGCGTGTATCGAACGAAAGGCGGTTTGATGGCCTTCACCCTTTCGGCGCCCGCCCTCCCGGCGCCCGCGCTCGTCCGCGGCCGCCGACGGCTGCTCACGCTGCCGCAGACCCGTTCTCAGATGGTCAACTGGGTGGGGTTCTCCTTGATCATCGTCGTCACCCTCGCCGCGGTGGCGGTGCCGGTGCTGGCGCCCCACGACCCGTTGCTCCCGGTCGGCATGCCGCTGCAGGCGCCGGGCGAGGGCGGGTTCCTGCTCGGCAGTGACAGCGTCGGGCGCGACATCCTGTCCCGGGTGCTCTACGGCGCGCGCTCGAGCTGGTTCGCCGCGCTCGCCGTGGTGGCCGTCGGCCTGCTCATCGGTGGTCTGATCGGCCTGATCGCCGGCACCGTCGGCGGCTGGGTCGATTCCGCGCTGATGCGGATCACCGACGCGTTCCTGTCGCTGCCGGCGCCGGTGCTCGCCATCGCCGTCGTGGCCGCCCTCGGGCCCGGCTTCCTGCACACGCTGATCGCGGTGTCGATCGTGTGGTGGCCGTTCTACGCGAGGCTGGTCCGCGGCGAGATCGCCCGGTTGGCGGCCAGACCCCACGTGGAGGCGGCGAAACTCGCCGGCGTGGGGCGGATGCGGCTGGCCGGCCGGCATCTGCTGCCGGGGGCGGTTCCCAACACGCTCGTGGCGGCCAGCCTGGACATCGGCACGCTGATCCTCACGCTGGCGGCCCTGTCGTTCCTCGGCCTCGGGCAGTCCGCACCGGCCCCGGAACTGGGCGCGGATTCGGCGCGAAACCTCAGCTACTTCCTGCAGCAGTGGTGGGTTCCGGTGATGCCCGGCCTCGGTGTGCTGGTGCTCGCGCTGATCGGGAACATCGCCGGAGACAGCCTACGCAACCTGATGAAGACGAAATAGGCGGTGCCATGCGTACATTCGTGACGACGCGGCTGGCCGCGATGGTGGGTATCCTCGTCGCACTCGCCGGGGTGATGTTCGTGCTGCAGCACGTATCACCGCTGGACCCGGTGAAGGCCCAGCTGGGCGCTCAGGCGTCCCAGGAGGCCGTGGCGGCGCGGCGGGAGGCGCTGGGCCTCAACGAGCCGGTGTTCGTGCAGTTCTGGAACTATCTGACCGGGGCCGTGACCGGCGACCTGGGCACCTCCTACCGCACCCGGCATCCCGTAGCCTCCGATCTGGGCGATTTCCTGCCGGCGACACTGGAACTCGCGCTGTTCGGGATCGCCATCGCGTTGGTGCTCGCCGCACTGCTGGCCTTCAGCACCACCCTGAAGTGGCGCGGCTCGGCCGTCCTGCGGGCGGTGCTGTTCACCGGATCGTCCGCGCCGATGTTCCTGCTCGGCATCCTCGGACTGATCGTGTTCTACCAACAGCTGGGCTGGGTCCCGGCCAACGGCCGCACCGGCATCGCCAACCCGCCGACCGGCCCGACCGGACTACTCACCGTCGACGGACTCCTGCACGCCCGCTTCGACGTCGTCACCGACGCGCTGCACCACCTGATCCTGCCCGCGGTGGTGATCGCGCTGGGCCCGGCTGTCGCGATCGGCCGGGTGCTGCGGTCGAGTCTGCTCGGCGACGCGGACAGCGATTACGCGAGAACTGCTCGTGCCAAGGGTCTTTCAGAGCCGCGCATCATGGCCGGCCACGTGCTGCGCAACTCCGTCGGGGCGGCGCTGTCGATGACCGGTCTGCAGATCGGACTGATGTTCTCCGGGGTGCTGGTCGTCGAGCAGGTGTTCGGCTGGCCCGGCATCGGGCAGTACATCGCACAGAGCATCCCCGTCGCCGATTTCCCGGCGATTGCCGGCGTCACCCTGATGCTCGGCGCCCTCTACGTCTTCATCAACACCGCGGTCGACCTCCTACAGGCCGCCGCCGACCCACGCATCGCCGTCAGAGGAGGATAAGTGCCGAAACAACCGCTCATCGTGGGCAATCCCGTGCTCGTGGTGGTCGACATCCAGCAGGCGGGCAGCATGCCCGCCGACGAGGTGGGTATCGACCACATGCCCGGGCACGCCGACCGGGTGGCCCGTGCCGAACGGCTGGTGGCCGCGGCTCGCGAGGCCGAGATCCCGGTGGTGTTCTTCCAGGAGGTGCACCGGCCCAGCGGCGTCGACTTCGGCCGCGAACTCGACGGCACTGAAGGGGTGCACTGTGTCGAAGGCCGTCCCGGCACGGATCTCGAGCCGTCGTTGCGGCCGCTGCCCGAGCGCGACGACCGGGAGTTCCACATCGTCAAGCGGCGCTACTCCGGGTTCATCGGCACCGAATTCGACATCGTGCTGCGGGGACTGAAGGCCGACACCCTGATCCTCATCGGCGGCCTCACCGACGTGTGCGTGCACTACACCTTCGCCGATGCCCACCAGCGCGACTATTACGTGCGGGTGGTCACCGACTGTGTCGGCGGCTCATCGCAATACCGCCACGACGCCGCGCTCGACGCCATGGAGTACCTGCAGACCGGCGCCATGCGGACCACCGACGAGATCCTCGACGCATTCGGTGCGCTGGCTCCCGCACCCGAGCCCGTACTGGAAGGAGCCGGCCGGTGATCCGCCGCCTCAAGGCCATCGCCGCACTGGGCGCCGCGACTGCGCTGACTCTTACCGCGTGCGGCGGCTCAGATTCCGGCGGCGGTGAGCCGAACGCGGCGCCGACGGACAAGGTCCTGCACGTCTCGTTCCTGCAGGATCCGGGTCAGCCGCCGGATCCCGACGTCTTCTACGCCGGACAGGGTCTGCTGTTGACCACCAACGTCTACGAGGGGCTGCTGCAGTACAAGGGCGGCACCGAGAAGCCGGAAATCGAGCCCCTGCTCGCCACCGAGTGGACCGAATCGCCCGACCACCGGGTCTTCACCTTCAAGCTGCGCGAGGGGGTCACGTTCCACGACGGCACTCCGTTCACCTCCGCGGCGGTCAAAGCCTCGTTCGATCGTCGGCTGGCCGTCGACCAGGGCCCGGCCTACATGGTCAAAGACGTCGAATCCATCACCACGCAGGGTGATTACGACGTCACCATCACATTGAAGGCGCCGAACTCGGCGTTCCTGGACTACATCGCCTGTCCCTACGGTCCGCGCATGCTCAGCCCCACCGGGCTGGCGGGCAACGCCGGCGGCGACAACGCGCAGACCTACCTGACCACCCACGACCTCGGGACCGGGCCGTACACCCTGACCGCGGCCGAGGTGGGCTCGCGCTACGCACTGGCCGCCTACCCCGAGTACTGGGGCGACAAGCCGTATTTCGAACAGGTCGAGATCCCGGTGATCACCGACGTCTCGGCGCAGCAGCTGCAGTTCAACAACGGGCAGATCGCGGCCATCATGCACGATCTGCCGTCCTCGGCGGTGGAGTCCTACCTGGACAACGACAAGTTCGCGCATTACTCGCTGCCGACGATGATGTCGAATTACCTCTACGTCAACCCGCGTCGCGGCATGCTCACCGATCCGAAGAACCGGATGGCGCTGCTGCAGGCCATCGACGTCGACACCCTGGTCAAGCAGACCTACTTCGGCCGGGGCGAGAAGGCCGAACAGATATACCCGCCCAACATGATCGCGCCTGAGATGGCCAGGCAGACCATCACCCACGACCCGTCGGTGCTGGCCGGTATCGTCGGAAATCTGCCCGCCGACCAGCGGACGGTCACCGTGGGCTACGACTCGAGCAACCCGGACAACCAGCTGATCAACAACCTGATCCAAACTCAGCTGGCCGCCGCGGGCCTCGACGCGAAGGTGCAGAGCTATCCGACCTCGGAGATCTACGGCTGGATCGGCAACGACGCACCCAACGCGCCGGACATCCTCACCTCGACCGCGTGGCCGGATGCCCCGTCGCCCTACACGTGGGGCCACATCACCTGGGACGCCGACGGCGGGCTGAACTACCTCGGATGCTCCGCACCGCCGGTCACCGAGGCTCTGGCGCGCGGTCTGGAAAACGGTGACCCACAATTGTTCTCGCAAGCCGCCGAAGCCGCCGCGCAAACCGGTTGCTGGCTCAACATCGCCGACGTCGACGACTTCGTGGTGGCCCAGCCGTGGCTCAAGGGTGTCGAGCAGGCGCATGTGGTGACCAACCCGAACTCGTTGCGGCTGTTCGAACTGTCGGTCGGCTGATGGCGGCGACTCTGATCGGTAGGCGCGGAGTCCGGCGCATCATCCTGCTCACCCTCGGCTGGGAGGAGCTGCCCAAGTCGGTCAGCGTGTACGGGGCTCCGCCGCAGGAGCGCATGCGCGAACCGGTGCCCGGGGTACTGCTGCTGACCGATGGCGGCTGGGTACTGCTCGACACCGGGTTCAACACCGCACTGGTCCGGGACCCCTATCTCGCGCGACGGTTCTTCCCGACGATGGAGTACCGGCCGGTGCTGCCGGGACCCGGCGAGCCGATCGAACAGCGTCTGGCCGAGGTCGGCGTCGACATCGATCAGATCCACACCGTGGCCGTCAGTCATCTGCACCACGACCACGCGGGCGGCCTGAAGCTGTTCGCCGGCCGGGTGCCGGTGCACGCGCAGCGCCGCGAGCTCGAGTACGGGCTGGCCAACCACCCCGAGCCCGAGCACAACGCCATCGTGCGAGTCGACTTCGACGATCCGCGCATCGATTGGCGGCTGGCCGACGGTGAAACCGAGGTGGCGCCGGGGATCACCGCGGTACCGACCTACGGGCACACGCCGGGTCACCAGAGCTTCGTCGTCGACCTCGACGAGTCGGTGACCGGACATGACGGGGCGAACGGATATGTGTTCGCCTTCGACGCCGCTGACCTCACCGAGAACATCGAGCAGGAACTGGCCATCGGCGGCTACATCGGCGTGGACCCCCAGGAGACCGTCGAACCGATCCGCAAGCTCAAGAAGCTGGCCGCCGACAAGGGATATCCGCTGATCCCCGGCCACGACCCGCACGTCTGGCCCGAACTGACCGAGCACTTCCACCAACGGTTCCCGACGTGACGGAACTGGACGTGAGCGCCGGACCGTTGGGCGACTGCACGGGGCTGTGGCGGCGAACGTTGCTGATCGACGCTGACGGGACGCGTGACACCGGCACCGATGTGGTGTGGCTGCAGGGGCTCTCGGCATACGTCGACTCCCGTGGTTTCGCCGGAGTGCTCCGTCAGCGCGGCCGTGTCTTCCAATGGCAGCGCGACATCGACACCGGGCCCACCCCGCCCACACCCGACGTCGGAACGATGCACCGCGACGGCGACACCCTGGTCGAGGAGGGTGTCCACTCCGACTACGTCGAGCACTGGGTCCGCGATCCGGGGCCCGGGGCTCCGGTCTGGGCGGCGACACTGCGCTCACCGCTGGGCGCCGCGCTGTTGCTCCGGGTCGGCGACACGTTCGGCTGGGCGACCCCGCGGGGTGTCACGGTCGACCGGGTGAACAGCCCGCGGTGGGCCGAACTGGCCCCCGAACGAATGAACGGACAGCTCCGCGCCGACGGCGTGCGCTGGAGCCTGCTGAGCGGCGAAGGGAATCTGGGATTGTGAGTGGCGCAACGTCTTTCACGTCGGTGCCGATCATCGACATCAGCGGGCTGCGATCGGCCGCCGCGGGTGACCGCGAGCGGGTGGCAGCCGAGCTCGGGACCGCTGCCCGGGACGTGGGGTTCTTCTACGTCAGCGGCTCAGGGATCGACGATGCGCTGTTCGACCGGATGCTGACCGTGACGCAGGACTTCTTCGCGCTGCCGCTGGAGGAGAAGATGCGCAGCTACATCGGCCTGTCGCGCTGTCACCGCGGATACGTGCCGGTGGGCGAGGAAGGGGTGGAGAGCGGCACCCCGGATCTGAAGGAGGCTTTCGACACCGCGCTGGACCTGCCCGACGACGATCCCGACTATCTGGCCGGCAATCCGATGCTCGGTCCGAACACATGGCCGGACGTGCCGGGGTTCGCCGACGCGGTGACGGCCTACTACCGGGCCGTCCTCGACGTCGGCAACCTGCTGCTGCGCGCCTTCGCCGTCGCACTCGGGGAGGACCCCGAGGCGTTCTCCCGGTACGCGACCAAGACGCCGAGTCAGCTTCGCCTGGTGCACTACCCGTACAACCCCGACGCCGAGGACCACCTGGGGATCGGCGCCCACACCGACTACGAGTGCTTCACCCTGCTCAAGCCGACGGCCCCCGGCCTCGAGGTGCTCAACGGCGCCGGTGAATGGATCGACGTCCCGCCGGTGCCGGGCACATTCGTCGTCAACGTCGGCGACATACTCGAACTGTGGACCAACGGCACCTTCGTCGCCACGAGCCACCGGGTGCGCAAAGTCAAAGAGGAGCGGTACTCGTTCCCGCTGTTCTTCAACGTCGATTACGACACCGAGGTCAGGCCGCTGCCGCAATTCGCGGCCCGAGACGACCGGCCGCGCCCCCCGCTGCGGGCGGGCGAGCACCTGTTCGCGCAGACCGCGCAGTCCTTCGCCTATCTGCGCAGGCGGCTGGCGAGCGGTGAGCTGGTCCTGCCGGACGGGTCGCTGGAACTCGGACAGTTCGGCCGGCAGGCGCTGCAGCGGGTCGACTAATTGATCGGACCGTTGACCCAACGCAGGTCGGCGAGGATCCCGCGCGCAGCCACGAGGCCCTCCCCGGCCTGCCACACCTCGTTGTTGACCACGAATACCCGGTCGTCCTTCGCGGCCGACAGCGCCCGCCACGCGGCGCTGTCGAGAACATCGGGCGCGGCGTCGCGGGCCTGAGGCGACGCGAACGACAGATAGACGATGTCGCCCTCGGCGATCGTGTAGTCGGCGTCGTCGCCCAACCCCACCTCGACATAGGGCTCGTCGGTGAAGCGCTGGGCAGGTGGGCGGTCCAGGCCGACCTCGGCCAGCACCGAACCCGCGAAGCTGTTCACCCCGAACGCCCGTAGTGCGCGATCGGTCAACTGCACCACCGACGCTTGGAAGTGGGTGGCGTCATAGGCGACGCCCGCTCGCCGGGCCTCGTCGACGAAACCGTCGACCAGCCCGCCGCTCGCGTCGAACCGCCCGGTGGCCGCACCGACGACCCGCAGGTTCGCCTGCCAGTCGGCGCCCGCCGGACCGGTGAACACTGTCGGGGCGATCTGCGAGAGCTCGCCGAACAGCGCCGGGGTCAGCGCCGCCGAGCCCAGGATGAGGTCGGGCGCCGCCGCGCGAATCGCGCCGACATCGGGTGCGCTGCGCGTCCCGACCGCCGGCAGTTCGTGGATGACGGTGCCCAGATACGACGGCTGGGTGTCCCGGCCGTCGGGCAGCGCCGCCGCCACGATGCGGCCCTGCAGGCCCAGCGCACACAGCGCGTCGAGTTGGTCTCCGGCGAGTACGACGATGCGCTGCGGGTCGGCGCGCACCTGTGTCTCACCCGCAGCGTGGCGAACCGGGCGCTCGGGCGGGCCGGGATCCACCGCGGCGGGCTCCGGGGCGCACGATTCGTCGGGTCGGCGACCATTGCCCAGCACCGTCGCGTCGGCGATCTCGGTGGTACTGGTGATCACTGACGTCATCGGCGTCGGCGACTGCGCCTGTCCGCCCAGGGATCCGCAGCCGGACAGCGACACCGCCGCCACCGCCACCGCCGTGAGCACCACCGACGGCGCGGTACGCGCGCGGATCCAGGCTCGGCCGATCAGCACGGGCCGACGGTAACATCCGGCGGCGAACCACCCCGTTCGCCGATCCGGCGGTTCGAATACGACAGTTTGTAGGACCCAGGCTGACCCGGGGCTGCTCGGGCGTTACGATTCATACGAGCAAGGCGGGGAATCCCCGACATGATTCTTTGGAGGACCTCTTGGTAGCCGAAGCGCCCCCGATCGGAGAACTCGAGGCACGGCGTCCGTTCCCTGAGCGACTCGGCCCCAAGGGCAACCTGATCTACAAGTTGATCACCACCACCGATCACAAGCTGATCGGCATCATGTACTGCGTCGCGTGCTTCGCCTTCTTCCTCATCGGCGGGTTGATGGCGCTGTTCATGCGCACCGAGCTGGCGATGCCCGGGCTGCAGTTCCTGTCCAACGAGCAGTACAACCAGCTGTTCACCATGCACGGCACGGTGATGCTGCTGTTCTACGCGACGCCGATCGTCTTCGGATTCGCGAACCTGGTGCTGCCGCTGCAGATCGGTGCGCCCGACGTGGCGTTCCCGCGTCTGAACGCCTTCTCGTTCTGGCTGTTCCTGTTCGGCGCGCTGATCGCGCTCGCCGGGTTCATCACCCCGGGCGGTGCCGCGGACTTCGGCTGGACGGCGTACTCGCCGCTGACCGACGCGATCCACTCGCCGGGCGCCGGCGGCGACCTCTGGATCATGGGCCTTGCCGTCGGCGGTCTGGGCACCATCCTCGGCGGCGTCAACATGATCACCACCGTGGTCTGCATGCGCGCCCCGGGCATGACCATGTTCCGGATGCCGATCTTCACCTGGAATATCCTGGTGACGTCGATCCTGGTGCTGCTGGCCTTCCCGCTGCTGACCGCGGCGCTGTTCGGCCTGGCCGCCGACCGCCACCTCGGCGCGCACATCTATGACCCCGCCAACGGCGGTGTGCTGCTCTGGCAGCACCTGTTCTGGTTCTTCGGCCACCCCGAGGTGTACATCATCGCGCTGCCGTTCTTCGGCATCGTGACCGAGATCTTCCCGGTGTTCTCCCGCAAGCCGATCTTCGGATACACCACGCTGATCTACGCGACGATCTCGATCGCGGCGCTGTCGGTTGCGGTGTGGGCGCACCACATGTACGCCACCGGCGCCGTGCTGCTGCCGTTCTTCTCGTTCATGACGTTCCTCATCGCCGTGCCCACCGGTATCAAGTTCTTCAACTGGATCGGCACGATGTGGAAAGGCCAGTTGACGTTCGAGTCACCGATGCTGTTCTCGGTGGGCTTCCTGCTCACCTTCCTGCTCGGCGGTCTGTCGGGCGTGCTGCTGGCCAGCCCGCCGCTGGACTTCCACGTCACGGACAGCTATTTCGTCATCGCACACTTCCACTACGTGCTGTTCGGCACCATCGTGTTCGCGACCTACGCCGGCATCTACTTCTGGTTCCCGAAGATGACGGGTCGCCTGCTCGACGAGCGCCTCGGCAAGCTGCACTTCTGGCTGACGTTCATCGGCTTCCACACCACGTTCCTGGTGCAGCACTGGGTCGGTGACGAGGGCATGCCCCGCCGCTACGCCGACTACCTGCCGTCGGACGGCTTCACGACGCTGAACATCGTGTCGACCATCGGCGCGTTCATCCTCGGCCTGTCGATGCTGCCGTTCGTGTGGAACGTCTTCAAGAGCTGGCGCTACGGCGAGCCGGTGACCGTCGACGATCCGTGGGGTTACGGCAACTCGCTCGAGTGGGCCACCAGCTGCCCGCCGCCGCGGCACAACTTCACCGAGCTGCCGCGCATCCGGTCGGAGCGTCCCGCGTTCGAGCTGCACTATCCGCACATGGTCGAGCGGATGCGTGCCGAGGCCCACATCGGCAAGCATGCGACCGCGTTCGAATCTCCGGAAGGCTTCGGACCGCGCACCGAACCCGACCGCAGCTGAGCGGCGGGGCGTCCACGGGGGTGAACGCAGCAGCCAAGGTGTCGGTCCTGATCACCGTCACCGGGGTCGATCAGCCGGGTGTCACGTCGGCCCTGTTCGAGGTGCTGTCCCGGCACGCGGTCGAGCTCCTCAACGTCGAGCAGGTGGTGGTGCGCCGGCGGCTGACGCTGGCCGTGCTGCTGGCCGCGCCGCCGGACGTGGCCGACAGCGTCGCGCTGCGGGCCGACGTCGAGGAGGCGATCCACGCCGTCGGACTCGAGGTGACGATCGAGCGCAGCCGCGATACCCCGGTGATGCGGGAGCCGTCCACCCACACCGTCGTCGTGCTGGGCCGGCCCATCACCGCTGAGTCGTTCGCTGCGGTGTCCCGCGAGTTCGCGGCGCTCGGCGTCAACATCGACACCATCCGGGGAGTCTCGGACTATCCGGTCACCGGGCTGGAGTTGCGGGTGTCGGTGCCGCCCGGCGCGGCCTACAGCCACCTCCAGCAGGCACTGGCCCGAGTGGCCGTCGACGAGAGCGTCGACATCGCCCTCGAGGACTATAGCCTGGCGCGGCGGGCCAAACGACTGATCGTGTTCGACGTCGACTCCACCCTCATCCAGGGTGAGGTGATCGAGATGCTGGCCGCGCGCGCCGGGGCCGAGGCCGCGGTCGCGGAGGTCACCGAGGCGGCCATGCGGGGCGAACTCGACTTCGCCGAATCGCTGCACCGCCGGGTGGCGACGCTGGCCGGACTGCCGGCCGAGGTGCTCGAGGAGGTGGCCGACCAGATCGAGCTCACCCCGGGTGCGCGCACCACCCTGCGCACGCTGCGCCGCCTCGGTTTCTACTGCGGCATCGTCTCCGGCGGTTTCCGGCAGGTGATCGAGCCGCTGGCCCATGAACTGATGATGGATTTCGTCGCCGCCAACGAACTCGAGATCGTCGACGGCAAGCTGACCGGCCGCGTCGTCGGCGAGGTGGTCGACCGGCCCGGCAAGGCCAAGGCGCTGCGCAACTTCGCCCAGCAGGTGGGCGTGCCGATGGAGCAGACCGTGGCCGTCGGTGACGGAGCCAACGACATCGACATGCTGACCGCCGCCGGCCTCGGCGTCGCGTTCAACGCCAAACCGGCGTTGCGTGAAGTGGCCGACGCGTCGCTGAGCCATCCGTACCTGGACACGGTGCTCTTCCTGCTCGGCATCACCCGGGGCGAGATCGAGGCCGCCGACGCGCACGACGGGCTGCTGCGCCGCGTGGCCATCGACGATTGAGACGACGGAATCGCTAGACGACCGAATCGCTAGACGACGACCGCGCGCTGCTCGGGAGCGGTTCCGGTGACCGTCGCCCACACCCGGGCCAGCAGGTCGACGGCCTCGGCCATCTCGTCCGGCGGCAGCGTGTAGGGAATCCGCACGAACCGTTCCAGGGAACCGTCGACGCCGAAACGCGGACCGGGCGGGATGTCCAGACCCATCCGGGACGCCGCGGCCGACAGCGCCGAACTCATCGGGGCCGGTAGCCGCACCCACAGCGCGAGCCCACCGCCACCGGGGCAGGGTTGCCAGTCCGGCAGCCGCCGGTCGAGTAGCGAGAGCATCAACGCCCGCCGGGTACGCAGGATCTCCCGGCGTTCGGGCAGCACGTCGTCGGCGATCCGCAACAGTTCCGCGGCGGCCAACTGCTCGAGTATCGGGGTGCCCATGTCGATCGACGGGCGCAGCGCCGCGACCGTCGCGAGGGTCACCCGGTCGGCGCGGATCCAGCCGATCCGCAGACCGCCCCAGAACGACTTGGACATCGACCCCGTGGTGAGCACCAGATCCCGCCGCTTGGTCATCATCGCCGCGACCGGAGGTGGCCCCGGCCGGTCGAGCCACACTTCGGACATGGTCTCGTCGACGATCGTGCGGGTGCGGGTCTCGGCCACCAGCGCGGCCAGTTCGTGCCGTTGCGGCTCGGGCATGGTCAGACCGGTGGGGTTGTGATTGTCCGGGACGACGTAGGCCAGGCTCGGCGCGAGTTGGCGGACTGCGGCGTGCACGGCGCCGAGGTCCCACCCGTCCTCGGCGAGCGCCACCGGGACCGGCCGCGCGCCTGCGGTGCTGATCGCGGCAATGGCGCCGTGGTAGGTGGGTTGCTCGACCAGCACACGGTCACCGGGCTCGGTGTAGGTGGCCAGGATCAGCCCGATGGCGTGCAGCGCGCCGGTCGTCACCATGATCTCGTCGGGCTCGGTGGGCAGGCCGCGCGCGCAGTACCGGGCGGCGATGGCCTCGCGGAGCGGTGTCAGCCCGGCCAGCTCGATGCCGACGCCGTGCAGATAGGGCGCCACCTGCTGGGCGGCCGCCGTGTAGGCGGCGTGCACCGCTTCGGCGGGCGCCGCCATCGCGGCGTTGGCCAGGTTGATCAGGCCGGCGTTGGGGGTGCCGCCGGCAGCGTGCCGCGTCGCGACAGCACCGGGAGGCAGAGCCGTGATGCTGCGGGCGCCGCGGCGCGCGTGGAGGTAGCCCTCGTCACGCAACTGCGCATAGGCGGCGGTGACCGTGGTGCGCGACACCCGGAGGGCGTCGGCGAGCGCGCGTTCGCTGGGTAGCCGGGAGCCGACCGGCAGCCGTCCGTCGACGATGAGCATGCGGATACCGTCGGCCAGGCCCTGGTAGACGGGTCCGCTGGCACTGGCCGTCCGCCAGTTGCCCAATTCGCGTGCCAAACGGTCCACATCGAGTGCGCGGACCGGAATGTCGACCGTCATTGCAGCCAGTATGGACGAACTGGCTATTGGAAGGCAAGAATGTCGGCGCCATCATCATCATATGGCTTCGAACTGGATATCAAGATTGGGAAGTGGACTGTCCGATCTGTTCACTTACCGGCCCGGGGACGTGTCCGGCGGTGAACTGGATGCCGATCTACGGCGGGTGCGGCAGGAACTGGATGCCATCCGGGTGCGCTTCCAAGACCACGCGTGATCGCATCCGGGCGGTATCGCGTGGCGGCGTTGCGGGGGTCCGCGCTGCTGGTCGGTCTGGCCGGCTACGGGTTCTCGATGGCCGTGATGATTCGCGCGGGACTGGGCCTTGACCCGTGGGACGTGTTCCATCAGGGTCTGGCCCGACACACCGCGATGAGCATCGGGGTCGCCACCGCCGTCGTCGGCGTCGTGGTGCTGCTGGCCTGGATCCCGCTGCGTAACCGACCCGGCGTGGGCACCGTGGCCAACGTGGTGGTCATCGCGGTGACGGTGGACGCGAGTCTGGCGATCCTGCCGGATGCCCGGACCCTGCCGGTGCAGGTGTCGTGGATGGTCGGCGCCGTCGTGCTCAACGCCTTCAGCACCGTCCTGTACGTGGGCGCCGGGTTGGGCCCGGGGCCGCGCGACGGACTGATGACCGGTCTGGTGGCCCGGACCGGCTGGTCGGTGCGGGTGGTGCGCACCGCCATCGAGGCGACCGTGCTGCTCGCCGGCTGGGTGCTCGGCGGCACGGTCGGGGTGGGGACGGTGGCCTACGCCTTCGGCATCGGCCCGCTGGTGCAGCTCTTCGTGCGGTTGACGCCGCGGCGGATCCTCGCGGTCAGCGGGTGGGCGAAGGTCTGTGCGCGACCCGACCCGCGGCGCACGACGGCCGCCGAGTACGGCACCATGGTCGAGTGCCGGAAGAAGATGCAGCCGACAGTCTGACCGATGAAGACCTGCTGATCGACTTCGCCAAGGTCACGCTGCGCCGCGGCGGTCAGAAGCTGGTCGGACCGATCACCTGGGCCGTCGAGCTCGACGAACGCTGGGTGGTCATCGGGCCGAACGGCGCGGGCAAGACGTCGCTGCTGCGCATCGCGGCGGCCATGGAGCATCCGTCCTCGGGTACCGCCTTCGTGCTGGGGGAGCGGCTCGGCCGCACCGACATGGCGGAACTGCGATCGCGGGTCGGCTTGTCCAGTTCTGCACTCTCGCAACGGATTCCGCCCGGAGAGGTGGTCCGCGACCTGGTCGTGTCAGCGGGTTACGCGGTGCTGGGACGATGGCGCGAACGCTACGAGGACGTGGACTACCTGCAGGCCGTCGAGATGCTCGAGAGCGTCGGAGCCGAGCACCTGTCCGAACGCATCTACGACACCCTGTCCGAGGGGGAACGCAAACGGGTGCTGATCGCCCGGTCCCTGATGACCGACCCGGAGCTGCTGCTGCTCGACGAGCCGGCGGCCGGACTCGACCTCGGCGGCCGGGAGGAACTCGTGGCCCGTCTCGCCGATCTGGCCGCCGACCCCGACGCCCCGGCCCTGGTGCTGGTGACCCATCACGTCGAGGAGATCCCACAGGGCTTCAGCCACTGTCTGATCCTGTCGGAGGGCGAGGTGGTGGACGCCGGTCTGCTCACCGACGTGCTGACCGCCGAGAATCTGTCGAAGGCGTTTGGACAGTCGATCGCCCTCGACGTCATCGACGGGCGTTATTTCGCCCGCCGCACCCGGACCCGCGCGGCGCACAGGAGGCGAACATGACCGAACAGCAGCAGAGGACCGAACGCGGGCCGGACCCGCTGGTCCCGCGGCCGGCGGCCACCGTGATGCTGATCCGGTCCGCCCGGGGCAACCCGAAGGGCAACGAGGTCTTCCTGATGCGGCGCCACGCCGGTATGGAGTTCGTCGCCGGGGTCATGGTGTTCCCCGGCGGGGGCGTCGACGACCGGGACCGCAACGCCGACATCGCCTGGGCGGGACCCGGACCCGACTGGTGGGCTGACCGCCTCGGCACCGACGTGGAACTGGCCAGAGCACTGGTCTGCGCCGCCGCGCGGGAGACGTTCGAGGAGTGCGGCGTGCTGTTCGCCGGCGCCGCCGACGATCCGGACGTGCTGGTCGACGATGCGTCGGTCTACCGCGAGTCCAGGCAGGCGCTGGCCGACCGGTCGCTGTCCTTCGCCGACTTCCTGCGCGACGAGAAACTGGTGCTGCGTGCTGATCTGCTGCGGCCCTGGGCGAACTGGGTGACCCCGAAAGAGGAGCGCACCCGCCGCTACGACACCTATTTCTTCGTCGGCGCCCTGCCCGACGGTCAGCGCGCCGACGGCGAGAACACCGAGACCGACCAAGCAGGCTGGATCACGCCGGAGGAGGCGCTCGAGGACTTCGCGTCGGGGCGCTCGTTCCTGCTGCCGCCCACCTGGACCCAGCTCGACGCGCTGGCCGGCCACACCGTCGGCGAGGTGCTGGCCGTCGAGCGCCGCATCGAGGCCGTCGAGCCCACGCTCTCGGCGGCCGGCGGCAACTGGGAGATCGAGTTCTTCGACAGCGACCGCTACAACGCGGCGCGCAATCACCGGTCACCGGAGGGCAGGAGCGAAGCGACCGGGGAATCGACCGAGTGACCGAGCGGGAGTTCGTCGGCGTCCACACCAGCGACGAGCAGCCCGGGGTGGCCACGCTGCTGCTGTCGCGTCCGCCGACCAATGCGCTGACCCGCCAGATCTACACCGAACTCGTCGACGCGAGCGGCGAACTGGCCGCCCGCGACGACATCAGCGCGGTGATCCTGTTCGGCGGTCACGAGATCTTCTCCGCCGGTGACGACGTCCCGGCCCTGCGCACCCTCGATGCCGGCCAGTACGGCGAGATCGCCGCGCGGGCCGTGGCCGCGGTGGCGGCCATCCCCAAGCCGACCGTCGCCGCGGTGACCGGGTACGCACTGGGCGGGGGTCTGACCTTGGCGCTGGCTGCGGACTGGCGGGTCAGCGGCGACAACATCAAGGTCGGCTCGACCGAGATCCTCGCCGGCCTGGCCCCCAGCCCGGACGCCACCGCGCGCCTGACCCGCGCGATCGGCGCCAGTAAAGCCAAGGACCTGGTGTTCTCGGGACGATTCGTCGGCGCCGAGGAAGCCCACGCCATCGGGCTGATCGACGAGCTGGTCGCCCCGGACACCGTCTACCAGGCAGCCCTGGCCTGGGCGGGGCGCTTCGATGAGCATCCGCCGCACGTGCTGGCCGCCGCCAAGGCCGCGTTCGGACCCGGACAGTTAGGCTGCCAGCCATGACGAGTATCGACCCTGCTCCGAATCCGCACGCCACGGCCGAAGAGGTCGAGGCGGCGCGCCACGACTCGAAGCTCGCCCAGGTGCTCTACCACGACTGGGAGGCCGAGAGCTACGACGAGAAGTGGTCGATCTCCTACGACCAGCGTTGCATCGACTACGCCAGAGGCCGGTTCGACGCCGCGGTGCCCGACGAGGTGCAGCGGGAACTGCCCTACGACCGGGCCCTGGAACTGGGCTGCGGTACCGGCTTCTTCCTGCTCAACCTGATCCAGGCCGGGGTGGCACGCCGCGGTTCGGTCACCGATCTGTCGCCGGGAATGGTCAAGGTCGCCACGCGCAACGGTCAGTCGCTCGGGCTGGAGGTCGACGGTCGCGTCGCCGACGCCGAGGGCATCCCGTACGACGACGACACCTTCGACCTGGTCGTCGGCCATGCGGTGCTCCACCACATCCCCGACGTCGAGTTGTCGCTACGCGAGGTGGTCCGGGTGCTCAAGCCCGGCGGCCGCTTCGTCTTCGCCGGCGAGCCCACGACGGTGGGCAACCGCTACGCCCGTGAGCTGTCAACGCTGACGTGGCGCGTCGCGACCAACGTCACCAAGTTGCCGCTGCTGTCGGACTGGCGGCGCCCGCAGACCGAGCTCGACGAGTCCTCGCGCGCGGCGGCGCTCGAGGCCGTGGTCGATCTGCACACCTTCGACCCCGCCGACCTGGAGCGCATGGCCCGCTCCGCCGGCGCAGTGGAGGTGTCCACGGCCAGTGAAGAATTCACCGCCGCCATGCTGGGCTGGCCGGTGCGGACCTTCGAGGCCGCGGTGCCGCCGGGGCGATTGGGTTGGGGCTGGGCGAAATTCGCCTTCAACAGCTGGACCTCGCTGAGCTGGGTGGACGCCAATGTGTGGCGGCGCGTGGTGCCGAAGGGCTGGTTCTACAACGTGATGGTCACTGGGGTCAAGCCGTCGTAACGTTCGATCTCGACACCGTCGCGTACCTCCGCAGCGACGAGGGCGCGTCCGCCCTGCGCGACGTCGCGTCGCGTCCCCTCACGGCCGACACGCTGATCGCCGACATCGCTGCGGTGCGAAGGTCTTTCGGCGATCGCGCCGCCGTGCTCACCGAGACGGTGCGGCTGCGGCGGCGCGCGGCGGCCAAGCTGTCCGGAGCCGAGGACTGGCTGTTCACCGATGAGGCACTGCAGCAGGCCACCGCGACGCCGGTCGCCGAACACCGGGCGATCCGGTTGGCCGGCGCGCGCGTCCACGACGCCACCTGTTCGATCGGCGCTGAACTCGCAGCGCTGCGCAAACACGCGGATCTGGTGCTCGGCAGCGACATCGACCCGGTGCGGCTCGCGATGGCGCGGCACAATGCCGATCTCGGCGGCGCTGGAATCGCGCTCTGCCGCGCCGACGCCCTGCGTCCTGTCAGCCGTGACACCGTCGTGCTGCTGGACCCCGCCCGCAGGCGCGGTGGCCGCCGCACGTTCGACCCGGCCGCGTACACACCGCCGCTGGACGCAGTCATCGACATCTACCGCGGCCGTCCGCACGTCGTGAAGTGCGCTCCCGGAATCGATTTCGACGCGGTGCGCCGGTTGGGCTTCGCCGGTGAGATCGAGGTCGTGTCCTTCGGTGGCAGTGTCCGCGAAGCATGCCTGTGGTCGGCGGAGTTGAGTTCAGCGGCCGTCACCCGCAGAGCGGTGCTGCTGGACACCGGTGAGGAGATCACCGACGCCCAACCCGACGACTGCCCTGTCGCCGCCGCCGGCCGCTGGATCGTCGATCCGGACGGTGCGGTGGTGCGAGCGGGTCTGGTGCGCCACTATGCGGTACGGCACGGACTCTGGCAGCTCGACCCCGCGATCGCGTACCTGTCCGGCGACCTGCTGCCCGCCGGCATGCGCGGGTTCGAGGTGCTCGAGCAGATCCCGTATCAGGAGCGGCGGCTGCGCCAGGCTCTGGCCGAGCACGACGCCGGTGCGGTCGAGATCCTCATCCGCGGCGTCGACGTCGATCCCGACGCTCTGCGGCGGCGACTCAAACCGCGCGGTGACGCCGCGCTGTCGGTCGTCCTCACCCGGCTCGGCCAGGGGACCGCAAGCCGGGCAACCGCCTTCATATGTCGGCCGTCCCGCTGAGGTTCATCGGGGAGGATGAGCAGGTGGGCCCGACGACTCCGACCGCAGCGCAGGCGTCGTCGACGGCGGTGTTCTTCGCCAACAACATCGGCGATGCGATCCTCACGCTCCCCACCCTGCGGGCACTCGGCCGGCTGTTCCCCGCGCCGATCACCGTGCTGGCTCCGAAGGTTCACTACGACCTGTGCTTCCACGAGGTCAGCCCGCGCTTCGTCGACATCGGGAGCGTGGTGCCAAATCCGCACCGCACCCCGCTGCCGGTGACCGACGCCGAGTTCGACGCGCTCGCGGCGCAGATCGGCGCCGTCGAGCTGTTCATCAACGCCGTGCCGTACCGCACGCCGTCGCAGCTCGTCGCCCGCCGCCTGCGTAGCCGTCTGCGGCCTGCGACGAGCATCGGGTTCGCCGGCGACGACGACGTCTACGACATCGCGGTCCCGAAGAGCGACGGGCATTCGGCGGATCTCATCTTCGGACTGGCCCGGCTCTTCTCACCGGATGCGCGCGTCGACGACCACGCCGGGCGGCTCGACATCCCGGCGCACGTCGTGGCCCGGGCGCGAAGGGTGCGAGCCGACCTGCCGCCGGGCTCGAAAGTGCTCGTCGTGCACGCCGACACCGAATGGACCATTAAGCAGTGGCCCGTCACGCGGTTCATCGCCCTGCTGGACAGGTTCCTCGCGCGGCACCGCGAGTATGTCGCCTGGGTGGTGGGGATGGGGCATGAGGAACTCAACGTCGGGTCGGAGCGCGCCCGCGTCACACCGCTGCTCGGGCTGCCGCTGGACCTCACCATGGCGCTTGTCGAGACGGCGGACCTGTTCGTCGGCATCGATTCGAGCGTGCTGCACGCCGCCGACCTCGCGCGCGTCCCCGGTGTCGGACTCTTCGGCCCCACCCGGTCATCGATGTGGGGTTTCCGGTTCGGGCCGCACCGCCATGTCGACCGGGCGTCCATGGCCGACATCGGGGTCCAGGACGTGCTCGACGCCCTCGAGCAGCTCACCTGAGTCCGGCCTGATCGACGACGACGCGTTAGGGTCGCGTGGAGCTCCCATCGCGACCATGGACCGAGGTCATGCCGAATCACGCCGTTGCCGAACTGCTCTGGGCGGTCCGCCGGTTCCGCGACATGGTCGACGCGTGGCACCTCGACGCGCCCGTGCTCGCCGGAGCGCCCAGTGGCGTCTCGTCGAAAGCGCTCGAGCTCCACTCGATGAACTTCCGCCTGTGGCATCTCGAGGACGCCGCGCGATTGCCGGGTGTGGACGACCACGGTCTGGCCCGCCTCAAGCGGGGCATCGATGACCTCAACGGGCGGCGCAATGCGTGCACAGAGGCACTGGACGCGATGTTGCTCGATCGGCTCGGACCCTTCGACGGACGAGCCCTGCTGCACCACACCGAAACTCCCGGCACGATCGTCGATCGCCTCTCGATTCTCGCGCTGCGGCTCGTGCATGCGCGTGACGCGCAGCGACCGGCCGACCATTTGGCGGTACTCGACGAGCAATACCGTGACCTCGCTGCCGGCCTCGACGGGTATCTCGCCCGCCTGTGCGCCGGACAGGCTGCCTTCAAGCTGTACCGCCAGTTCAAGTCGGACGGACAGCGGGACCCGTGCGCCACGTCCACGCCGGCTGGTTACCGGATGTCAGCAAACTGGTCATGACACATCGGACTCCTCGGACGCCGAACCCGAGGTTCGTCGCGGTTGCCGCGACATGTCCACTACGTTGCCGCGAACTGAACCGATTGTGCTGGCTTCGGTGTATCGAAATGTCCTGTAGGTAACCGGAAGACGATTTCGACCGAGGTTCACGGCAATCGTGCATTCAGATGCGAAATGCGGCAGTATTCGGGACGATCGACAACCAGAATCGAGAACGAACGGCGCCGCGTCGCGCCGCCATGCAGTCCCGGCAAAGGAAGAGGACGGTCCGGTTGCAGCGCACCCTGCTGATGATGGCGGCGCTGGCGCTTTTCCTGCTGAGTGCGCCGCCCGCCACGGCCGTCGCACCGCCGTCCATCAATCCCGACGCTGTCCCGCCGGACCAGACCGGGCCGGACATGCCGATGGTCCAGCGCCGGTTGTGCGCGGCGGCGACGACCCTGCCGGACTCCAACTTTCAAGACGCGCCGTGGACGAGTGACTATCTCGGCCTCCCGCAGGCACAGCAGTTCGCGACGGGCGCGGGCGTCACGGTCGCGGTGATCGACACCGGGGTCAACGTCTCCGCGCGGCTCTCCGCCGACGCCGGCGGCGACTTCGTCACCCCCGACGGTGACGGGCTGTCGGACTGCGACGCACACGGCACACTGACCGCGTCCATCATCAACGGCCGTCCCTCGCCGGACGACGCCTTCGTCGGCGTGGCGCCCGATGCGAGGGTCATCTCGCTGCGCCACACCTCGGAGGCATTCGATCCCGAGGGTGCGCAGCAGGGCGACGGCAATGACCCCAACGCCACCCCGGCCGCCGGATCGGTGCGCAGCCTCGCCCGCGCAGTGGTGCACGCCGCCAATCTCGGAGCCGGGGTGATCAACGTCAGCGAAGCGGCGTGTTTCAAAGTCACCCGGCAGGTCGACGAGTCGACCCTCGGCGCGGCGCTGAACTACGCGGTCAACGTCAAAGGCGCGGTGGTCGTTGTGGCCGCGGGCAACACCGGTGGGGATTGCGTTCAAAACCCGCCACCGGACCCCTCGAAGCCCGACGATCCTCGTGGCTGGGATGAGGTGCAGACGATCGTGACCCCGGCCTGGTACGCGCCTCTGGTGCTGACAGTGGGTGGCATCGGTACCGACGGCTCCCCGAGCGGCTTCTCGATGCACGGCCCGTGGGTGGGCGTCGCGGCACCGGCCGAAGGGATCGTGGCGCTCGGCTCGGAAGGCCAGCCGGTGAACGCACTGCAGGGTGCCGACGCGCCGGTCCCGCTGGCCGGGACGTCGTTCTCGGCGGCTTTCGTCTCGGGCTTGGCAGCCCTGCTGCGCCAACGGTTTCCGGCTCTGACCCCGGCTCAGATTATCAACCGCATCGTGGCCAGCGCGCGCCATCCCGGGGGCGGTGTCGACAACGTCGTCGGTGCCGGGGTCATCTATCCGGTCGCTGCGCTCACCTGGGACATCCCGCCCGGCCCCGTGTCGGCTCCGTTCACCGTCAAACGCGTGGCACCTCCGGTCGCCCCGATCCCGCCCGACCGCGGACCGATCAAGGCTGTGGCGCTGGCGGTCGGAGCCGTGATGCTGGCGCTGGGCCTCGTCGGCCTGGGGGTGCGAGCGATGAGTCGTCGATGAACCTCTCACGCAATCAGAAGGGGCCGACATGACCTCGACCTTGAACGTCGAGAAGGACGAATTGCTCTCGCGTGCCGAAGAGCTCGAGCAACCGATGCCGGCCCTGCCGCAGGGCAACCCCGCAGCGCCGTGCGCGCTGTCGTTCGCCAACGGCGCTGCCATCCAGTTGGGGTTGAACGCCGACTCCATGCGGCTCTACCTCAAGGCGTGCGAGCGGGAGTGGGGACGGCTGGCTCAGTCGTTGCGAAACGCCGCGAAGGCCTACGAGGACGTTGACGAAGGAGCCGCCGACGACCTGGCCGACGACACGTCCACCTCGGCGATTCGCGCCAACGCCGGCGCGAAGAACCTGTCGGCGATGTGTGACCCCGATGAGGAGTTCGTGCTGAACCCTCCGCCCAAGGCGCCCGAATTCGAGTGGCCCTACTACGAGGTGAGACAGGCCGCCACCGACATCGAAGCCCCCGATCAGGGCACCGCGTTCAACGACTTCGCCCGTGAGTGGGACGACTATCAACGCCGTCTGCAGGAGACGGCCGTGCGGTTCCGTCCCTTCCAGTACTGGGAGGGCGCCACCGCCACGCTGGTGGAAACCAACTTCGAGCAGCAGCGGAACTACGTGTACGCCATGGCGCAGCTGTGCATCCAGATGGGCACGCAGGCCACGACGATGGTCGCCGCGCACAAGTGGGCGATCGTGGAGCACCCGTCCTCCTACGAGGTGTCCGAGTGCGACAAGTGGTACAAGATCTACGTCCAGAATCCGCTCTACCCGGAGTTCGTTCGACAGGCCATCGACTGGTACGAGCGGATGCAGAAGAAATCCGAAGAGGTCCTCTCGGAGTACGTCAAACGGGCTTCGCTTCCACTGGCCGCGGTGAACCCGAAGAACCCGATCCCCGCCTTCCCGATCGATCCGCCGCCGAAGCCCGACCCGAAGCCTGATCCGGACGATCCGGACAACCCGGTGGATCCGGACAACCCGGTGGATCCGGACAACCCGGTGGATCCGGACAACCCGCTCGATCCGGACAACCCGCTGGATCCGGACAACCCACTCGATCCCGACGACCCGCTGAACCCGGACAACGGATTGCCACCCAGCCCGACGACTCCCACGATGCCGTCGACCGGGGCGCCCACGGTGCCGCCGACCGGCATTCCCTCCGCAGACAACGCGGCTCTCACCAACGCCCTGAAGGACCTGTCGTCGTCGGGTGGCGGCGTCGGCGCCGGAATGAAACCCGCGTCGCTCGGCGGTGGTGGCGCCGGCGGTGGCGCCGGAATGCCGTCGGTACCCCTGGCACCCGCCGCGGATCTCGGCGCGCCCCCGGGTGGTGCAGCACCCCCTGGCGGTGCGGGCAATCTCGGGAAGGTGCCCGGTGCGGGCGCCATGCCCGGCAGCGGCGGAATGGGCGGCATGGCCCCGATGGGCGGCGCCCCCGGCGCCGGACAGGGCGGTGGCGAAGGAAAGTCCAAACGCACCCCGGGCACCGACGAATCGCTGTACACCGAGGACCGGGAATGGACCGAGGGCATCATCGGCAATCGCAAACGTAAGGACGTATCCGACGGTAAGGAGTCGAAATGAGTACCGCAGCACATCATCCGGAGGCCCTCGCGGCGCTGGCGCAGCTGCAGGAGATGCAGGCCGTGCTGAGCGACCAGCTGCGGCAGGTCACCGAGGGCGTTCACACCGGTACCGACGAACACCAGACCGTCGAGGTGACCGTCGACGGCAGCAGGTGGCTCAAAAGCATCTTCATCAAGGACGGCCTGCTGCGGCTGGGGGCCGATGAGGTCCAGAACCGGATCAACGAGGCCATGGGGGAGGCGCAGGCCAAGGCCTCGGCAGCGCTGCAGGCTCAGCAGGGTCAGCTGTATGCGAACCTGCAGGGCATCACCGCGTCACTGCGGGATGGTCTCGGGCTCGGCTGATCTCGCACCGACCCGGGAGGTGACAGGCCGATGGGCATGGTGAGGCCGAGCGGTGGTCACGCCGACCGGATGCTGGAGCCGGGCGGCTGGCCCGACACCGACGAAGACGTGCTCTACGATCGCGCGGGCCGGTTCGGTGACGTCCTTCGCGATGTGACCCATGTCCTCGACACCTCGCGCGAGCAGCGCACCCAGGTATTCGACGGCGGCATCTGGACGGGGTTCGCCGCTGACGGAGCCGCCGGCGCCCTGGACGCACAGATCGGCCGATTGACCACTCTGCGAGACGATGTCACCGGAGCGATCGACTGGCATGACCAGGTCGCGGGCTCGGTCGTCATCGCCAAGACCTACATCGGCGAGAATGTCGACACCGCCAACCAGCGGATCGCGGTCCTCGAGGGCGATACCACCCTGACCGACGAGCAGCGCACCGCTGCTATCGAGACGGTGATCGCCACCACCCTTGCCGCCAACATCGGCATCGTCGCCGATGTGGCGGCGCAGATTCAGGCGACCACGGCCTCGCGGCCGACGTGGGACATCCCGTCTCAGCCCGGCGCCGGCAACGGCGCGGCGCCCAACACCCCATCGGCGCCGCAGACGCCGGCACCGGCTCCGGGCAGAACGATCCCGGCGCCGACGCCGGGCGTGCGGCCATCACCCCCGGTTCCGATCCGACCGGCGCCGACCGACAGACCAGCGCACGGAACAGCGCCGGCGACTCCGTCCGAGCAGCCCACCGCGCCGAGTGGCGGACCACCGGCACCCGTTGCGGTGACACCGATTCCGGTCCATCCGAACCCGTCGGGGGTGAGTCCGGTGAGCCCGGTGAGGCCGAACCCGGTCCCGCCGACCCCGGGGAAACCACCCGTGAGTGCCGACCCGGCTGTCACCGAACCCGCGAAGCCGACCACGGGCCGATCGAGACCCGGCGAGCTGCCCAGCGTCCCGGCGCCCCCTTCCGTCCCCGGCGTGCCGACCGCGGGCATCCCGCAGGGACTCGGCCCAGCTGCGTCGACACCGGTCGGTCCGGACGGCGTCGACCGCGACATCGACGAATTCGACCGGGATGAACGCGATACCGCCGACAAGGGTCATGCGCCCGACGAGATCACCGGGCCGCAGGAGGGTCCGGCGGGACCCGGGAGCTCCGGCGACTACGGCAGAGGCGTGACAGCGGCGTCCACCGTGGCTGCTCCGGCCGCGAACGTGCGGGCCGAAGACACCGGAGCGGCGGCCGGAACGGCGTCCCCCATGGCGCCGACCGGGGGCGCGGGCGGTGGGATGGTGCCCCCGGCGGCCGGTGGCAGCGGCGGTTCGGGTCGCGGCAGGAGTACCGCCGCGCCGGTCAGTTCGCGACCATTGGACCCGCATCCGACCAGCAGAGCGCGCGAGCGGCTCACGGGCCCAGCAGCAGCGGCTGCCGGCCGCGCCGACCAGTCCGACCGCAGGCAGGACCCGGAAGTCCCTGCAGTGGCTGTGATTCCGGTATCGGCCGCCCGGGCCGAGCGGGACGCCATCGCTGACGCGTCCGCCGCGGAGGCGCAACGCCGACAGGCCCGGCCGGACCCACTGCAGGTGGCCAGGCGTATCGCGGCGGCACTGAACGCGCCCGACGCCGGCCCGGACTTCGCTCTCGGCTTCTTCTGGGTCACTGCCGTCACCGCCGATGGCGACATCGTGGTGGCCAACAGCTACGGGCTCGCCTACATACCCGACGGCGTCGAACTCCCCGAACCGGTGTTGCTCGCCACCGCCGACCAGTCGGTTCCCGTTGCGGATCGAACGCGATGGGCGACATATCCGGTACGGGCGGTCTCCGGCTGGGCGGCCTTTCACGGCAAGGTGATACGGGCGGTGATCGCCACCGAGGACCAACTCGGCGGGGCCGACTCCGGAGCTACCCAGATCGTGCTCGCCGCCGACGACATCCCCGACAGTGGTGCAATGTCGGGTCGTACCCGGTTGGTCCTGGTATCCGCCGAATCGGCCGCGAAGCTGGCGGAGACCGCGGATCTCGAGTTGGCTCGCCTGCTACCCGATTCGCCGGATACCGCAACGCCGGAGGACCGGCGTTCCGACCTGTGGTTCGATGTCATGAAACCCATGGCGAGCCGGGTCGGCGGCCGGGAGGTGGCCCACCTGCGGGCATTTCGGGCCTACGCCGACCATTGCCGCGAGCTGGCCCTGGCCAGTGCCCTGGCCGCGACGGAGCCGGCACCGCGGCGCGCCGCAATCGCCGATTGGCGGTATTGGACCCACGTCACAGAATTGGTGGACGGGGCGCTCGCCCCGACGACCTGACCTCAGCGGCTGAATCCACCCGGCAGACGCGGGTGGACTCAGTGTCTGAGGTTGCGCACGATGTCGTAGATGCCGGCCACCCACAGCAGCATCGGGATGATCGCGGCGATGGCGGCACCATCGGCGAGTTCCATGGCTCGCTTGGTGACCGGCGTGGCGCGACGAACCGTGCGACTGGCCGCGACGATCCCCAGCGTGACGATGCACCCGCCGAAGTAGCCCGCCATGAGCATCCAGCCGGCTTCGGGGTACCACAGGGTGAGCCGGACGAGTACGCCCGTCGGGATGGCGACGGTGGCAAGGAGCAGCGCCCAGGCGCACCAGCGGTCGGCATAGAGCCGCGAACGGAACGCGCACACCACCGTGACCAGAGCGGCCAGTACCAGGGTGTGCACGAAGAAGTGGCCCTGCTGCAGCAGGGCTACGCCGCCCGCGGAGAGGATCACTGCGCCACCGGCGACGAATCCGACGAGCAGCCTTTTGGCCAGAGCGCTGCGCTCGGTGAGCCGCAGCGCCGAGTTCGGCACCGAGGCGATGACGGCCCGCCAGGCCGCGGTCTCGCCCGCCGGTTCACCCGCGCCGACGACCGGATCCAGCAATTCGTCGTTGGTGACGGTCTCGCCCGGCGCTGGAATGGGCGGCAGGGCGATGCGGGCAACCGCGACAGTCAATTTCGCGGCATTGGTGACGACGAACAGGCCGAGCAGCGTCGCCCCGACAGGGACCCAACGCTGCCACCCGAAACCGAATGCGAAGGCCACGCCGGCGGCCGCCAGACCCAGTACCGCGATCAACGTCGCCAATTCCGTGCGGCGTCTCGGGCCGCCCCGCGTGACCAGCGCCAGGAACATCACGGTCGCCGCGGCCGCGGCGAGCTGCGGGGCACCGATCGGATCGGCGTCGCGCGGCGGTGGGACCGCCAGCGCCACCGCGACGGTGACGATCGGGACCGCGGTCGCCAGGAGGCTCTCCGACAGGCTGGTGTTCCGGTAGACGCGGGCGGCGAACCAGCTGCCCGCCAGTGTGATCACGCCGACCGCGCCCATCACGATCGGCCACGCCGGAGAGTGTCCGGTGTGCCACCACGTCGTCGTGGCCAGCGCCACGAGCAGAACGGCGACCACGGGGACGGCGAACATGACGAATCGGTTGAGTGCGGCGCGGTCGAATTGCGGTGTCTGGTCGAGCACCGCGATCGCGTCGATCACGTCTTCGACGAGAGGCTGATAGCGTTCGGTGCGGCTCACCGCCACCGGCGTCAGCAGGGAGCCGTCGACCACGCCGGCCTCGTCGAGGCTCTGTTCCGGCCGCAGCGGTACCGATCCGGGCCGCACGAAGGTCCATGTGCCCTGGGCGGCGAAGTCGAAGCCGTCCAGCAGCTCGGCGGGGGAGTCCTCGAAGAGTTCGGCCAGCGCGGCCACGACGTCGCCGGCGTACGTGCGGATCGGTGCCGCCGCAGGCAGCGCGAGGTCGGTCATCCGCCTGCCGGTCAACATGACGACCCGGGTGGTCGGGGGCTGGCTGGGCGCAGCGGACGCCGCGGTCGTGGTTGCCGCGGCCGCGCCGGCCGTCGAGGGTGCGCTCACCGAACGGTGGCCCCCGTCGTCAATGCCATCGGATCACCTGCTTTCTCCGGTGGTTTCATCCGTGTGCTGGTCGTAGGCGGCCTGGATGACTTCCTTGCCGTCGGGGGCGATCAGCAGTCCCTGCCCCGGCGGACGCCGTTTGACCTTGAACTCACTGGACGGGAAATCCTGTTTGTCGCCGGACAGTAACAGGGTGGGGGAGCCCGCACCGAACGCGCTACCGACGAACTTGTCCATTGTCGCCTTGTAGGCCTGGCTCATCTGACAGGTCACGACGATGTGCAGTCCGATGTCGGAGGCCGCCGGCAGGAGCGGCCCCAGTGGCGCCATCGGCGGGAAGCCACTTCCGGCGGCCACGATCATGTGCCAGTCGTCGACGAGGAGCACCACATCGAAACCGGTCCACCAGGATCGGGCCCGCAGCTGAGCCGATGTCAGATCGGCGGGCGGCAACCGCTTGGTCAGGTTGACCGCGAGTGCCTTGATCGACTCGTCGAGAGTGGTGCTGTTGCGGTTGATCGCGCCCGCGTCGAGCAGATGGCTGGGTGGCACGGCGTCCAGCAGACCGGACCGGTAGTCGGCCAGCATGAACCGCACCTGCTGGGGGCTGTTGCGGGCGCAGATGGAGCGCGCCACCGCATGCGCGATGCTCGTCTTACCCGACTTCGCCGCCCCGAAGATCAACAGGTGCGGAGTGGCCTGCAGGTCGACCGTGGCCACCGAGAGGTCCGACTCGCGCAGACCGAGGGGAATCGTCCACCGGGTGCGGTAGTCGGCATCAGGGCCGGGCGGGTTCACGTCGATCTCGCTGATGTGCACGCGTTCCGGAAGCACCCTGACCTTCGGTGCCCGTTCGGTGGTGCCGGCCGAGATCTGTTCGACAGCAACACCGATGGCATCCACCAGACCCCCGGCGCCGTGCACGCCGTCGAGGCGGGGCACCCCGATCATCAGATGGTGTTTCTCCGCCGAGATGGCACGGCCCGGTCGGTTGACGGGGATGTCGCGGGTGATGCGGTCGATCTGGGTGTCACTGACATCGCCGAGCCGGAACTCGATCTTGGTGCCCAGGTAGTCGCGAATGCGGGCCTTGAGCTCTGTCCACCGCGGGGTGGTCAGCACGGTGTGGATCCCGAAGGACAGGCCCTGGGCGGCCAGGTTCTGCACCATCGGTTCCAGGTCGGGAAACTCGCCGACGAACGCCGGCCATCCGTCGATGATCAGGAAGACGTCGCCGAACGGGTCGGCCGAGACCGGGTGGCGCGGGTCCTCTCGCATCTGGCGGTAGGCCGCCATCGAGCCGACCCGGTGGGTCTTGAAGTCGATCTCCCGCTGCCGTAGGACGGCCTGCACCTCGGCGACCACCCGCATCACTTTGTCCGGCTCCGACCGTGTCGCGATGCCGCCGACGTGGGGCAGATCGTCGAAGTAGATCAGGCCGCCACCGCCGAGATCGATGCAGTAGAACTGTACTTCGCGCGGAGTGTGGGTGGTGGCCGCCGAGAGCATCAGAGTCTGCAGGAGTGTCGACTTGCCCGTCTGCGGCGCACCGCCGATACCGATGTTGCCGCCGGCGCCGGACAGATCCACGGCCCATACATCCTGCCGATGCCGGCGCGGCTCGTCCATGATCCCGAGCGGAAACCTCAACTGCTGCGGGGTGTCGCGGGCGACCAGTTCGTCCATCGGTGTCGGCGTCGTCAGCGGCGGCAGCCACATCTGGTAGGCGGCGTCCTCCTGCGAGGTGCTCAGGTTGTCGAGCACCACCTCCCGCAGACCCTTCTCCGACGCGCTGGTCATGTCCGCACCTCCGCGGAGAACATCGGTGCGGCGGTGAACCGCCGGAACCGCGGTCCGTGGCCGTTGGTGTGGGCGCCCACGACGGCGCCGTCGGCGTCGGTGTCGGCCGGTGCGGCCGGCACATAGGCGCCGCCGGTGTAGACGGTGCTGAACTTCACCGGGTCCTCCATGCCGACCCGCAGGAAACCCACACCGCTTTCCTTGGGGCCGATGTACTGGGCTTCCGGGGTTCCGATCACCAGCTTCGATTCGTGGGAGCTGGTGGTGCGCAACGCGATCCGGTATGTGAGGTTGGGCTCCAGTTTGTCGATCCGCACGCCGCCGGTCTGCAGCGACTGGGTGGCCAGCAGCAGGTGTACGCGCAGCGAGCGCCCGACGCGGCAGATCCGGTCGAACAGGTTGATGAAGTCAGGATGGGTGCCCAGGAGTTCGGCGAATTCGTCGACGACGACGAACAAGGTGGGAAGGGGTTTGAGGTCGGCACCGCGTTCGCGGTACTTCTCGTATTCGGCGACGCCCGAGAGCGCGCCGGACGCTCCCACCTTCATCCCGGCCTGGCGCAGGATCGACTGCCTGCGGTCGAGTTCACCGGTGAGCACCTCGCCCATCCGGTTGACCAGTTCGGCCTCCTCGGCCATGTTGGTGACGACGGCGGCGGTATGGGGCAACTTCTCCATGCCCAGGAACGTCGACCCGCCCTTGAAGTCGGTCAGCAGCAGATTCACCTGCTTCGGATCGTGCATGGCGACCAGGGACAGCAGCAGGGTCCGCAGGAACTCCGACTTGCCCGATCCGGTGGTGCCGATCAGCATGCCGTGCGGGCCGCCGCCGAACTCCGCCCCCTCCTTGATGTCGAGATACATCACCTCGCCGGTCTTCAACTCGTGTCCGAACGGGATCCGCAGTCGGTCACGGTCTTTGTCGGCGTACATCCGCCAGCGGGCCGGGGTGACCTCTTCGACGCTTTGCGCGCCGACCAGCTGATGCCATTCGGTCGCGACCTTCTTCTGCGGGCGCGAGGTCTTGGTGATGATGGTGCCGGTGATCGACCATCCGGCGAGCCTGCGGGCGACATGGAACGCCTCGTCGGTCGTCATGTTGTCGCTGACCGTCGTCAGCCGCCGATAGGCCTGCGTGGGCAGGCGGTCATCGGACGTGCCGTCCGCGCCGACCTTGATGCGATAGGCCGAGCCACGGTGATCACCGAGGGTGAGCACGGTGACACCGGCCCGGCCGTCGGGCGGGAATCCGGCCCTGCCCCCGGTGAGGTCGACAACCACGACGTAGGGTCCGCTGGGCGCGGCGTCCGGCGTATGAGGTCCGCGGGCAGTCAGATCGGCCAGTCCTTCGGGTGCGCTGAAGATCATCCGGGTGGGGCCGGCGAAATCGGTCTCGGTGGGGTGGGCGACGTGCGGCAGCCACTTCAGCCACGACCACTCCGGATCGTCCGGATCCTCTGTGAGCACTCGCATCTGGAGCGCGTCCGGCGGATGGAACACTGCGAGGTGGCAGAGCATCGCCTTGAGCAGGCCGGCGGCGCCGGACGGGTCGCCGCCGATGGCCACCGTGCCGAAGGTCCGCAGCTGCAGGATCTTGGGGCAGTCGCGGATCAGACCGTGGGTGCGCAGGAACTTGACCGCCCACATGTTGGCGACCGGTTCGAGGAACGGGGTCGGCGCGGCAGCCGGCCCGGTGAGCTCGCCGCCCACGGCGGGTTTGAGCAGCCGGTCGATGGCGGGCTGGTCGCCGATACCGACCCGGGTAGCCGCGAAGAGATCGGCGTTCGCTGTGCGCGACCACTGCCGCGGTGTTCCGACGATCGACGCCAGATCTTCCGGATGTGGTGCGTGGTAACCGAAAAAGGTCACCTGGGCGTCTGCCGACGCCGTCACCCGGGTCCGCAGCCCGCCCAGATACCGCAGATACTCCTTGCGGTCGGCGTTGAGTTCGGGCACCTTCTTGCCGCTCGACCCGCCGGAGGCAAGCATGCTCAGCATCATCATGATCATCATCAGCGGCATCATGAGCATGTACGGCGACAGGTTGCGCGTACCGGTCGCGAACATGATGCCGATCATGCCGAGCATGCAGGCCGCCATGACGTACGGCATCACTTTCTGCATACCCGAGGCAGGCACGTCGATACCGAGGTCTTCCGGTGGGTTGAGCGTCACCTCGCCCGCGGTCAGCCGGGGTCCGCGGGTGACCGACGGCGTGAACTTCTTGGTGGCCATCAGCCGGCCCCGCCGTCGATCTTGCGGGGAGTAGGCATGGTCGCAACGGTGTCGTGCTCGAGCAAGGCGTTCTCCTGGGACAGCACCGGCCCCTCGACCAGCAGACGCAGCACCTCCCACGGCGCCGTCGCCGGTGCCGACAGTCCCAGATAACCCGCGGTCTGGGCGTCCGGGATCCCGTAGCGCACGCCCTGCGCGTCGACGTAGTACAGCGCCTCGCCGTATCTGGGGTCCAGGGACTGCACGGCGACGTACTTCCCGCCGTCGGTGTAAACCGTCGCGCTGCCCTGTATCTGCGTGATACCCGCGGTCAACATCGCCGGCGGTATCGGCAATCGGCGGCCCGTCGCCACCGACGTCTTGGGTGCCTGCTCGCCTGGACGGCGCTCCCAGGTCCAGCACAGCGTCGTCTCGTCCCGGCGAATCACCAGAGTCACCGGGTTGTCGGGAAGGGGGGAGGGATACACCGCATCGGGTAACGGCACCACGATGCTGGGTTCCAAAGTGGGGGGTACGGCCAGTCCGTAGGACTGCGTGGCGCGCAGCGCAGCGGCGGTGGTGGCGTTCACCGGTGCCACGGCGCCGGGCAGCACCACATAGAACTGCGTGCCAGTCGGCGCGTACATCTGGAATACCGATCCGATGACGAACTCGTCGGGGAGCCCTACGTCGTTGGGCGCCCCGGCCTCGGGCACCGGCGGCAGGTTCCACGCGCCCGCGTCAGGAAGGGCGTTGAAGATTCCTTCCGAGATCGGGAGCGCGACCGCGTCGGGGGGGATGCCCACCGACGCCGTCAACGCGCGGTTGGACCGATCGACGGCATGCCGTCCCGCCGTGGTCACCAGCCAGTCCTGACCCTGGTAGTTCGTCAGCACCGCTTCGGCCGGCGTGAGCGGGTCGACCGAGATGTCCATGGCCAGCGGCATCGTGATCAGCGTTGTCTGCAGTGCCGGCGAAACGCTGGTCGGATTCGTGACGGTGTCGCACATGGCCCACGACGTCGAGGTGCCCGAGACGGGGGTCGAGTAGGGCGCCCCGGGGATGCCGACCCACTGACCTCTCGGAAGACTTTCCAGCTCAGACGATTTCACGACCTGAGGGTCGGCGGCGCTGCGGAGCACCAATCGCGCCGAGGTCAGGTTGAAGACCGGGTGCAGCCGACCCTGCAGATTGAGGTACACCTCGTAGGTGGTGCCGTCGGCGAAGAGGTCGCCGCCGCCGAACTTGCCCTGCGGTTTGAACAGGGCCAGTGCCCCCGCCCCGAGCAGGATCAGCAGCGCGATGACGACACCCAGTGACATCGACCGCCCATAGAACTGCAAGGGGTCGTCGAACATCCGGGTGTCGCGCCGGACCAGCGCGTGCTCCAATCGGCGGAGCAGGAACCGCCAACCGCTGACCTGGACCTTCGTGGTGAGGCGTACCCCCATCGCCTACGTGTCCATATCGAGCCGCTGATGTACCGACGAAATCGCCTCTGCCATGTCGTCGCCGGTGATCTCGCGCAGCCGGTCCTCGTCGAAGTCGGTGAAGTTCGTGGCCCGGGTGAGGCGCATATCGCGGTACTGTTCGGCGGCCTCCACCAGCTGACGTGCGTAGCGGCCGTTGCCAGCGATGTCGATGGCCGGCTTGCCGCGGACCGTCAGCTGGCTCAGCTCCTTGGCCGCCTGCAGGACGTTTTCGGCCGCATCCGAGCTGAGCGCCGAGTCGTTGTTCGCGGCGATGACTTCGGCGATCTTGAGCAGTTCCTCGGGGGAGTAGGAGTCGAATTCGATTCGGTTGGCGAAGCGGGACCGCAGACCGTCGTTGGTCGCCAGCAGCCGGTCGATGTCGGCCTCGTATCCGGCGATGATCACCACCAGCCGGTCGCGGTCGTTCTCCATGCGCGCCAGCAGCGTGTCCAGCGCCTCGGTGCCGAACGGGTCGGCACGGCCGTCTCGCTCCTGCACGAGCGCGTAGGCCTCGTCGATGAACAGCACGCCGCCCAGGGCGCGGTCGATCGTCTTGGTGGTCTTCACTGATGACTGACCCTCGTACTCGGCCACGAAATCCTGGCGGGAGGTCTCGACCAATTTTGGTTCGGCGGTGACTCCCAGGCCGGCGAGGATGTTGGCGACGACCCGTGCGATCGTGGTCTTTCCCGTCCCGGGCGGTCCGGTGAAGATCATGTGCTTGCTCGGCTGTGCGACCTTCATGCCGCGCTCCGCACGCAGTCTCGCCATCTGCGTGGCCGCGCGGTAGCGCTCGATCTGATCCTTCACGCGGGTGAGACCGATCTGCCGGTTCAGCTCGGCCTCGGCCTTGGCGAGCAACGCGTCACGGGCGGATGTGTCGACGACGACGGTGTCCGGGTCCCAGGGATCAGTGCGTGCCGCGATCTGCTCCGCGGTGGTCGTCCGCAGCCGATAGGACGGATCTTTCAGCGCTGCTGTCACTTTCGGATCCGGATGGGTGGTCTGCAACCATTCGAGGAGCACCACCGCGGCGGGCTCGTCGCCCTGGGCGCGCTTGGCCATCGCGGCATACCACGCGATGCTGGCGGCGCACGCCTCGCCCGCGGGCGAGGCGTTGGCCTCGGTGAGGCGGCGGTCGGCATCGGTGAAGAGCCCGAGACTGGCGGCGGCGACTCCGTGCGCGACCCCGGCCGCGCCGACGAGGAACGGATCCGGCCACCGACCGGCGCCCTTGACCTGGTCGATCACATCGGTCCAGCGTTGGGCGGCGCCGTAGACCACCGCCTTGGCCCAGGACACCAGATACTCCTCGGCGGCACTGGCCGGTGCGCTCTCCAACGCCTCCATCGCGTCGGCGCAATTGCCGTACGCGGCCTCATTGATGGCGAAACCGACGGTGATGGCCAGCGGGGAGTTGGCCGGATACGTGAAGTCGCCGAAGGGGCCGCCGATGGGCAGCCGCGCGCCGAGAGTCGCCATCGACACATGGGCAGCCCCGGCCAGATGGCCGAATCTGGTTCTCGAGTACCAGGCCCGGAACACGGTGGCCCGGCCGGTGTCACCGCAGCGAATTCGTCCCACCCAGGCGTCGCACGCCGTCTCGTCGATCTCGGTGATCTCGGTGAACAACTGCAGCGACCGCGACTCGGTCGTCGAGAGTAAACCGACCGCGCTCTCGAACAGGCCGGCAAGTGCGTCAGTGGCCATCGTCGGCGTATCGGGTCGCGAACACCTCGGCCTGTTCGGCGGCCACCTCCTGCTCGGTCGGCAGACCCATTCCGCCGTCGACGAAGTCGCGCACGACGTCATCGGCGTCGAGTCCCAGACTGCCCATGCCCTCGCGGATGAACTCGCTCTGCTCGAGATAGCTCCGCTGTCCAGCCAGGCCGCGTTGCCGGGCCAGGTGCGCGAGCACGAGTATTTCTTCGACGAGCTGGTCTTCGGTCATCTCGGTGGCCTTGGGCGACAGTTCGACCTGGCGGATGCTGCCGTCCACCAGGGCCGACACCGTCACGCTCTGGGAGGGATTGAACACCGTGTGCGTGTACTCGTCGAGGGGATCGGGTTCGGCGTCGTCCTCGTCGTCGGCCAGATCGCCCACGTCGGTGCCGTTCGTCGCGGGCTCCGGCGGCGTGTAGTCCGCGAAGGGATCGTCCGCCGCGTTCTCGTCCGGGGCCGAGAAGTCGAAGGCGTTGTCATCGTCGCGCGACGCTGGGGCGCCGTCTGCGGCGAAGTCGAATGCAGTGAGGTCGTCGTTGTCGGTCCGGTCCACCATGGCGTTTACTTTCTCGAGGGGTCAACGGATGTGCTGGATTCGGCGTCTGGGCCGTCGTCTAGCCAGCCGCCCGCCGGAAGGAACTCCAGCAGACCGTCCAGCGCGCGTTGCAGATTCGCGGTGTCACCGGGCAGGAAGCTCCCGTACAGCTCTCCACCGATGCGTCGCGGAATGGACACCAGCCGGCCCCACGGGGAGTCGAGCAGTCCGGCGGCGACGTCGGTGCGGGTCGACGTGCCACCGGCGTGACGTTGCCCGGCGGTCAGTTCGACCCAGCCGTCCGGCTTGTCGATCACCTCGGCGTAGACGCGAGCCGATGCCGGCGAGATGCCCTGCGCGACGAGTTCGGCCGCAGTCCGGCACCCGTTCAGTTCGGCGGCCAGACCGGTCAGGGGCTCGACGTCGGCGGGTTCGCGTGCACCCAGCACGGCAGTCACCATGTCCGTCAACCCAGCCCGGCCTGCCATCAGCTGCAGCACCAGCATGTCGTCGTCGCGGACGGCGACCAACTGACGATCGCCCCGGCGACAAATCGCGAAGCGCAGCATCACCTCCCCGGCGTCGCGGCGCCACCACCGGCCCTCCAGCGTCCGGTCGGGCCGGGCCAGGACGCCGATCATCTGCGCCACCGTCGGGTGTGGTCGCCCGTAGACGTCCAACACCTGCTGCGCGGCCAGATCGCGGCTGACCTGGGTCCACACCAGGTCGCGCAGCGCCTCCTGCGCGATGTTCGGCCGGATGCCGAGCACCGGTGGGAAGTCGGTGAAGCCACACAGATCGGCAAGCACGAGCATGCCGTCGATGGTCACCTCGACGCCGACCACATCGTCGACCAGCTGGGGAGGCCCGAAGGTGTTGGGAGCGGCCATGACTACTTGCTGAGTACCTGCTTGTCCAAGTTGCCGCCCAGCTCGGCGTCGACACTTGCGTACGCCTGGCGGGCGACGCGGAGCTTGGCGGCGAGGTCAGAGCAAGCCTGGCTGATCGTCTTACCTGCGGCGGCACGTGAGTCCTCGGCGGTGCTGATCGACGAGTTGGACGCGCCGCTGATCACGCCGTGGTTGATCCAGCAGGACGTGCCGGTGCCGGAGGCGGCTCCGGCCGCGCCACCGGCCTCGGTGACGGCGTCATCCTGCTTCTTGGCCAGCTTCTCCAGGTAGTCCGGTGTGACAGTCAGATTTGCCATGCGTCGGTCTCCTCGTCGTTCGATCGGTCGATGGTGCGGTACGCGCCTGGGCCGTCACAGCACCCGGCGCGCGGAGTCCGGTAGCTCCTGGTCGCCGGCCGCAGCGGCGGCGTCCATGGGTGCGCGTTCGCCACGCTCTGCCTCGGCAGCGCTGTCGTCCGCTTCGTCGCTCACGTCGGCGCGGTCGTCGACGGCCGACGCCTCCTGGACGGGATCGACAGGAAGCTCACCGGAGGCCTGCGCCATCGGCGCGGCGCCCGCTTCTGCGCCCCCGCCCTGCTGGGCCATCGAGACGATCTGTTGCACCGATCCCATCGCCTGGTTGAGCGGCTGGCCGACGTTCGACGAGAATTTCGCCATCTGCGCCGACATCTGGTTCAGCTGAGCCATCGTGGGTGGTGCGTACACCGGCGCATTCGTTGTCGCCCGACCGTCGGCCGCGACGGGAACGCCGGGTTCGACACCGCTTCGGGGCGTGCCCAAGGCGGCCATCACCTGACGCGACTCCTCCGGTACCGCATCTGACCTGGCCGCCAGGGACGACAGCGGCGGCATCGCCGAGTAGGCCGAGAGGCCGCCGGAGAATGATTGGAACGTATCGACCTTGCTCTCGGTGCCGCCCGGCGCCGCGGTGACCTCGGGCGCGGTGGCGGAGTAGTCCGAGAGACCGCCGGAGATGGACTCGAAGGTGTTGACCTGGCTCTCGGTCCCGCCGGCCTTCGCCGTGACAACGGGCGGAGTGGCGGAGTAATCGGAGAGGCCATCGGAGATGGCCTTGAAGCTGGCCACCTTCGTCTGGTCGGCGCCGGCGACCTGAATGGTGGCGAAGCTGCCGCCGAGTTCAGCGCGCTGGCCCAGGGCGACGTAGTCGGCGGCGACTTTGGCGACCGACGCCGAGTTGTTGCTCGACGAGGACAGGGTGAGCGTCTCCACGGTGACGACGGTGGTCACCGCGGCCAGCGCGGCGACGACCTGGAACAGCATCGACAGTTCGGGCCCGATGATCGGGACGAGGTAGAGACCGAGCGCGATGCCCTGGCCGGCGACGAGCGCGAAGCCGAGGATGGCGAGCGACTGGTGTGCCCACTTGATGTAGTCACCCTGTGCCGCGACCAACGTCTGCATCTGTTTGTCGAGAGCCTGGATCTCGGCGATGAGATCGCGCAGCATAGTGACCTGGGTGACGTATGCGTCGGCGGCCGCGCCGCTCCAGTCCCGTGAATCCGGAAGTGCCAGTTCGAGTTTCGAGTCAACATTCTTGTACTTGTCGACACCCGAGGCGAATTTCGAGCCGTTGTCGGGCGCGCCGAATCCGTTGAGCAGGTCGACGACGACAACGGCGACCATGGTGACGTCGATGATGGCTGTCGGCGTGGGCAGGACGCTCTTGCCGACCTTCTCCAACGCCGTCTTGAGCGCGCCGCTCTGACCCTTGAAGTACCACACGGCCTTGCCCGCCATGGCGCCGATGTTCGCTCCGAGGCCCACCCAGTCCTGCCGCACGCCGGAATCGACGGAGCCGCCGACCCTGGAGAATATGTAGCCCAGGTCGTGGATGCCTGCCAGGTAGCTCACGGTGATGCTTCCCCTTCGCCGTCAATGACTCCGGCACCGACACTGTGCACGGTCGGTTGGAGCATAACAGCGACCACCTAGGCCGATGGTATGAAAACTGCTGGCAAGGCACGGGTTTCGACAGTAGCGATTCGCCCGATGCAGAGGTGAACTCCGGGTGTCAACACGATGGAGCGAGTGTTCATCTCTTATTGGGTCACTGGTCGCCGCGTGTCCGCCGACGGAGCCGGGAATCCACATCGACGTCAGCAAACGGTCGGTGACGACGCCGCTCATCGCTTTCGTTCGATCCGGAACCGGCCTTCGAACTCGGGCGTTGCTGCAATTGCAGGTCAATGTAGGGCTTCGGGATTCCAGTCGATGCGTCGACACAATTCACGGGCGCGTCATTTCCCCTTTCCCATTCGGTCTCCAATGCGTCGACCGCGAACCGTTCCATGATCATGCGACAGCTGACTAGTATGTCGATAGACGCCAAAAGCTGTTGAGCTGCACATGATTTCAGGCCTGCGCTGCGAGCCCCGGGCAGTGTAGACGGTGTTGACGGATGCAGCCTCGGCCGCAAGCAGGCGTTAGGACATTGTTCGGCTCGCGTTCAGGAAGGCCAGGCCAGTGCAAGAGATGTCCCACGATTCGACCGTCGCGGCGATCGGCGCTCAGGTCGTCGCCAACGGAGGTCAGGGGCTGGCCGCCGGTGCCGCGGCCGCACCCGCGCTCACGGGCCTGACGCCGGCGGGGATGGACGAGATCTCGACGCAGGCCGCAATGTCGTTCGCTGCCAACGGCGCCGAGACCCTGGCCGAACTGGCGCAGGCCCACGAGGAGATCTCCCGCACCGGGGCGGCGCTGGTCGAGGTCTCCGATCTTTACGAGGTACTCGACGACGGAGCGGCGGGCACGCTGGCATGACGGTTCTCCGGTCGGTCCGGCAGGAGAGGGGACCGAGTCGTGCTCTGGCACGCGCTACCACCTGAGCTGAACACCGCACGACTGATGGCCGGCGCTGGTCCCGCGCCCATGCTGCAGGCGGCTTCGGGCTGGACCGGGCTGGCCACAGCGCTCGAGGCGCAGGCCGACGAGCTTGCCATGCAGCTCACCACCCTCGCCGCGGCGTGGACCGGCGGCGCCGGCGAACAAGCGGTCGCGGCGGCCACCCCGATGGTGGCCTGGCTGCGGGGCGTCTCCGCGCAGGCGCAGCGCCGTGCCGAACAAGCCTCGGCGCAGGCGGCCGCTTACACCGCAGCGCTGGCGACGACTCCTTCGCTGCCGGAGATCGCCGCCAACCACGTCACACGTGCCGTCCTGGTCAGCACCAACTTCCTCGGTATCAACACGGTGCCGATCGGCGTCAAGGAAGCCGACTACTTCGTCCGGATGTGGAACCAGGCCGCCGGAGCCATGGACGCCTACCAGGCCGAGACCTCGATGAACACCACTTTCGAGCCGCTGGCGCCGAGGAAGCCGATTCTGATGCCCGGCGTGGGGGAAGCGGTTCAGGCGCAGACGATGGGTGTCACCGCGCAGATGACCGCCCAACCGGCCGTCTCCGACGTCATCGCCGATGTGGCCGCCCGAGCGGCTGATCCCGCAGTGACGGGCGTAGCCGACGCCGCTTCGGGCCGCTTATCCGAGGCGGCGAGCCGACTTCCGCAGTTGATGACCTTCATGCAGCAGACCGGTCAGATGGGGTCTCCGCTGCTGCAGCAGCTCAGCAGTCTGCTGCAGCAGTCCGGCGGCGCAACGGGTCTCGGCAACCTCGGGGACCAGGGCCCGTCGCAGATGGGGCTGCTCGGCGCAGGCCCGATGTCGAACCACCCGCTTGCCGGCGGCGCCGGACCGACCAGGGGAGGCGGTCTGCTGCGCGGTGGGGACCTACCCGGCGCCGGTGGCGAACCCATCCGAACGCCGCTGTTGGCCAACATGATCGACAAGTACGGACCCGCCCTGGGACCGGCCGCGACGACGGTGGTCGATGCCGGCGTCGGGGTTGCCGGCGCGGCGGCAGGCGCGGGAGCGGGTGCGAGCGGATCGGGCCTCGGCGGCGCACCGATGGGAATGGCGGCGGCTCATTCGGCCGCGGCGGCGGCGTCACGGCCGGGCCTGGTCGTGCCCGCGATGCTCGCCGACGATCCGGACGCTTCAGCAGAACGACCCGACGACGACCCCTATGAGGATTGGTGAACCCGATCCGCACCCGACTTCCCGCCCGCCCGGGCTGGAGAGACTTGCCTTCACATGGCGAGACCCACTGGACAAGAGAAAGAAGTCGAACATGGCAGAGATGAGAACAGACGCCGCGACCCTCAGTGCCGAGGCCGCGAACTTCGACCGGATCTCCAACGAGCTCAAGCAGGTGATCCAGCAGGTCGAGTCGACCGCCGGAGAGCTGGCCGCTCAGTGGCGCGGCCAGGCCGGGACCGCTGCTCAGCAGGCGCTGGGACGGTTCCACGAGGCCGGTCAGGCGCAGATCAAGGCGCTCAACGACATCTCGCAGAACATCTCGCAGGCCGGAATCCAGTACTCGGCCGCCGACGATGAGCAGGCCGGTGCCCTGTCGTCGCAGATGAACTTCTAGAAGTCGCAACCACAGTCATCAATCCACAACGATCGAACGGAGCACATCATGGGCGAACAGAATTGGAATTTCACCGGCATCGAGGCCGGTGCGGGCGCCATCTCGGGATCGGTGCAGACCATCGCGAGCCTGCTCGACGAGGGTAAGGCTTCGCTGGCCAAGCTGGCCGATGCGTGGGGCGGCAGCGGTTCGGAGGCTTACCAGGCGGTTCAGCACAACTGGGACCAGACCTCGGGCGAGCTGAATTCCGCGCTGCAAACCCTCTCGAACAAGATCACCGACGCCGGCCAGGCGATGTCATCGACCGAGAACGGCGTCCGGGGCATGTTCACCTGACACTGGATCGTTGTGAACTCTGCGGCAATGGGCCCGGGATGAGGCGGATTCGGCTTGGCCGAGTTCGCCTCGCCCTGCGCGCCCGACGAAGACCGATCGAGGCGGGGACGGCTGGTGGCGGCTGACTACGACGAGCTCTTCGGGCCCGACGAGCCCGAACCCCCGCAACGTCTCAACCACCTGTTCGACGGCGCCGGCGCAGCGGCACCGGCCCAGAAGTCGCCGCCGATACCGATGCCGCTGCCGATGCGTGACGCGCGTCCCAGCACGCCCGCATCTGGGCCCTCGTCTGCGCCGGCGCCGAACTCACCCCCGGCGCGCCCGCAGCGACGCCCGCCGGTGACGCCGCCGGAGCCGGTCGAGCACCGGTCGCGCCATGCCCGTCCAGCGGCCGAAGAGTCCGTTGCGACAGAGGGAAACGGGCACCCCCAGGCCGCCGCCGCCCGGACCGCGGTCCCCCGAGTGAACGCAACGATCGGGCCCGTTGAGCTGGAACCTGCCGGTAGGCCGTCGAGAAAGCCTGTCTCTGAACATGGTTGGCGGCGGATGCTGTACACCGTCACGCGTATCAATGCCGGCCTCTCGCCCGACGAGAAACACGTCCGCGAGCTGCATGCGCGTATCCGTCGTGACGCGCGGGGCCGCCACCAGATCGCCATCCTGGGCACCAAGGGCGGAGCGGGCCGAACCGCCGTCACCGTGTCGCTCGGATCGGTGCTGGCACACCTGCGGGGCGACCGGATCCTAGCCATCGACGCGGACCCGGCGTCAGGCAACCTCGCCGACCGCGCGGGACAGCAGCCCCGTGCCACCATCGCCGAGTTGCTCGCGAACCGCTCGCTGAAAACCTACAACGATGTGCGCCCTTACATGAACCGCACCGCCGTGGACCTGGAAGTGCTTGCAGCTCAACGATACGGTGCCGCCCAGCGTGGGCTGCGCGACGACGAGTGGGCCCGCGCGATCGGCGTCACGCCGCGGTTCTACAACCTGACCCTCACCGACTGCGGAACCGATCTCTTCGGTCCGGCGACGACGACCGTGCTGTCGGCGGCCAACGGGATCGTCATCGTGACGAGCGCATCCATCGACGGTGTCCGCCAGGCGGCGATCACCATGAACTGGCTGAACGCCAACGGATATCGGAGCCTGCTGGCTCGCGCCTGCGTCGTGGTCAACCACCTGATCCCCGGTAAACCCTCGATGCGTGCGCTGGACACCGTGCGCAAGCTGGAGGCGCACGTGCCGGCCGGAAGGCTCTTCGTGCTGCCGTGGGACGACCACGTGGCAGCCGGCACCGGGATCAGGCTCGACCGACTCGGCGCACCGTACACCCGCACGATCACCGAACTGGCCGCCGCCCTGTCCGACGACTTCGGGGAAGCGCGGCGCACCCCGGCCGCTCGAGCAGCCGGCACGAGTCCGGTCGACGGCCGCAGAGCTTCAGAGGACGGCAAGCTCATGGCGGCGCCCGTCCCGATCACGGATAACCGATGACCGACGACGACATCGGACGACATACGACCCTGGTGACCGACCAACGACCGGCCCTTGAACTGCCGGTCGGCTACCGGCCCCCGCCCCCGCCGGTCATACTCGCGCCGTCGAAGCCGCCCGTTTGGGACACATTGCGGCAGAATCCGATACGGCTGATCCTGATCCCGGCGGCTATCGTGCTGAGCGCACTCGGAGCACTCGCGGTGCTGCTCTGGATCGTGGCCGAGGAGGAACACCGGCACGCTGTCCAGACCTCCGCCACGAAGAACGCCGACGCCGGGTGTGAGGGCGCCGAGGCGCATTACGCCCTCAAGGGCACCGACTGCCGCGATCTTCCTGTCGTCACCGATCCCGGCGCGCTCGGACCGGCGAACACGGGCGGGCCCGCGGGTGGCACGGACTGGCTGCCCGCGTATCCGGGCTCGAACATCTGGATTCCCGAGTACCAGGTGAGCGGGCGGTTGTTGGTCAAGCTGCCCGGCTCACAGGTGCCTGTCCCCGAGGGCTACCAGGAACTCGGTCCCGGGCCGGACGGGATGATCTTCTACTGGCGGCCGGACGACCTGCCGCCACCGTCCTGACAGCGAGGGGGGACATCGGAGTGAAAGAACTGTTCGTCGACACGACACGGCTCGGGGTGGCCGCCGGCATCCTCGGTGATCTCGTCCTGCCATCGGCACCGCCGCCGATCAACGTCCCCGGCGCGGATGCGGTCTCGGCCGCGATCAACGCGGCGATGCCGGTGGTGGAGTCACCGGTGATCCAGGGCCTGTCCGGCGTCCGAGAGAGTCTCGCCGCGACCGCTGAGAACATGGCGTCCGCGGCAACGCTGTACGACGACACGGATCGGATGCACGGCGAGGCGCTGGAGGAGTGGAATCGGCAGGCTGTCTGGAGCCGGTCAACGTCTGCCGACGGTCCGGCCCCGGGGTCCGCCGAGCGCACCGATGTCGGAGGGGGGCTGGAGGATCCAGCGGCCGCAGGGGGCACCGAGGGCGTCCCGGTTGCCCGGCGGGTGCCGGACTGGGCGACCGTGGGTGGTGCGGTCTCCGGGATGGTGACCGGCGGGCAGACCGTCATGACCGGTGTGCAGAGCGCGTATTCGAGCATCCAGGGTGCGGTCTCCGGGATGCAGGGCGGCGCCGGCGATGAGGAGCAGGACGCCGACACCGCGGATGTGGCAACCGAAGACGGTGCTGGGGCGCAGGTGGTCGAAGGCTCCCGGGCGCCGCTCTCGCCGGCCGGTGCCACGACGTCGGCTCCCTACCGGGGAGAAGCCGGTTCGTAAGGGCTGTCCTCGGACGCGCTGATGGGCCGGATGGTCAATCCGCCGTGCCGCGGGGTCTTGATCCGGTTGGGGTGCAGCATGACCCGCTCCGTACCGGACGCGGGTTCCAGGAAGGTGGCCGCCCTCGGCCACGCCACCTTGACCTCCGGCCCGATTTCCGCGCCGATCGACGCGGCGAGCTGGCTGTACTGCGGTGACAGCGTCACTCGTCCGCCCGCTCCGGCAGCGTGCGTGACGAATTGGGTGAAGGTGTCTTCACCGTCGATGTCCAGGCTGACGTCGACGTCGTCGAACGGCAGGTACACGTGGTGGCCGCGCGTCGTCCGGCCCACGAGGACACCCGCCGACCCGATGGGCACCTGATGGTGCCGATCGGTGACCGGGACGCTCCCGCGCCGCACCGCGGCACGCTGCCCGCCCGACACCCGGGTAAACCCCTTCGGGCGTTTGGGTTTGACCGATCCGGTCAGCAGGACCACCGACCGGGGCGCGACGCCCGCCTCGACGATGATCCGCGTGATCGTGCGGTCCGCCGGTGCCGCCCACCACACGTCCGGCCCGCCGGCCGCGGTGTAGGCGGCAGTGAAGGTGGTGCGGCCCCGAACCTTCGACCAGCCTTCGCGCCGGAAGTCGATCGCGGTGGCAGCGTCGAACTCGTCGAAGCTGCGCTCGCACTGGGCGTCGACGCCGCTGCTCGACAGCAGGTTGGCCAGCCGCGTCGTCGATGCCACCAGATAGCGGACCTGACCGGCGAATCCGGACTGGCGGCGCTGCGCCGACTGGTGGGCCCGGCGCGGGTCGGCTCGCAGCATGATCCACGTTCGGCGGTGCGCGGGCGCCGGATCGGTACCGACCAATTCGGCGTAGTGCTCCAAAACCGGTGGCGCAGCGTGCCCGCCGATGCGGTACCCAGCGGACACGATGTCGGCGCTCAGGTCGGGGCAGTGCACCGACAGCAGGCGTTCCACCAGCCGGGTGTCGACCTCGTCGTCGGTGCGCGCAGTCCCGTCGACCACGACCGTGGGGGTGAACGGCCGCGGGACGAGCTCGATGAGGGCCACGAGAAGCCCGTCGTCCCAACGCACTGCCACGTGGGTACCCGGCATGGCCACGGTGCCGATGAGTGGCTCGGTCGGCGCCGACGGAGCGCGACGGTGCCGAAAGATCCACGCGAGAATCGCTACGCCCCAACCGATGACGGTGCGGCCGCGGAACGTCACCGCAGTGCAGAGGCCGGATGCCGTCAGTGTGCCGACCGCCCACCATTGAAAGTGGGTGCCCCAGAACAGGACGAGCCCGAGCGGGACCAGGATCGCCGCCACCACAGCGACGCCGGCGCCGAGTCGCAGCCCGAACGATCTCAGCAGCGTCATCGGCGCCGTCCGCGCGCCGGCGCGCTCGTCGTCATGCCTGAGATCATGCCCCCTGTTGTGCGCCGCCACTACCCGTCGGTGTGAAGTGACCGCGGGCGACCGTGATCGTGTGCCGACAGTCACGTCAACGAGGCACGTACGCTGGTGGCTCGTGCGGCGTCCACGCCGCACAGGTGAGGTGTGCAGAGAAGACATGAAGCGAAACCTGCGGGCCCTGGTCCCGCTCGCCGCCGCAGCGCTGACCGCTGCCGTGCTGGCATGCCCGGTGGCGTCGGCCCAGACCGCGTGCGCCGACCTCGGCGGAGCGCTCGACAGCACCCAGAGCTGCCAGGTGCACGTCGCGACCCCGAATTACACGCTCGACTTCAGCTTCCCCGCCGGTTACCCCGACGAACAGGCGATCGCGGCGTATCTCATCGAGACCCGGGACGGGTTCGTCAACGTGTCGGAGATGCCGGGTTCACGCGGGCTGCCCTATGTCCTGGACGCAAAGGGCACCGCCTACCACTCGGGGCTGGCGCCGCGGGGTACCCAGAGCCTGGTCCTGGAGATCTATCAGAACGTCGGCGGCGCGCACCCGCAGACCTGGTTCAAGGCGTTCAACTACGACCTTGCGGCCAAGGCGCCGATCACCTTCGACACCCTGTTCCGGCCCGGATCGCGTCCGCTGGACGTCGTGTTCCCCGCGGTGCAGAGCCAGCTGCAGACCACCACGGGCATCGACCAGCCGGTGCCGCCCGCCGACGGCCTCGACCCGCAGAACTACCAGAACTTCGCGATCACCGACGATGCGGTGACGTTCTTCTTCGGCCAGGGCGAGTTGCTGCCGGAATCAGCCGGCGCCACACAGGCCACCGTCCCGCGAACGGTGCTCGCGCCGATTCTCGCGCTGCCCTAGACGCTCATCACCGGGCGGAACTATTCCGGGGCGAACCCGTAGACCTGCCCGTCGCTGGTGGCTGCGACCACCCGACCGTCCTGGCCGATCGACACCCCGACCGGGAAGCCGGTCGCCTCGGGAAGCGGATAACTGTTCACCGTCCGTCCGTCGGCGGGGTCGAACACCAGCAGAGCCTGGCCTCGACCCCCGCCGGTGGTGACGGTGTAGGCGACGTCACCGGCGCGGCTCGACGTGGTGAGCGGTTCGACGTCGTCGCGGGTCCACACCACCTCGCCGCGGTCCCCGCGGTCGCGGATGGCCGTCAGTCTCGCCCCCGGTCCACCTCCGGCGATCACCAACCCGTCGGGTGACACCGACGGCGGGGTCTGCGCCAGGTACTCCAGCGGCACCGACCACTTCGCCGAACCGTCCGCGGTGTCGATCGCCCACAGCTTCTTGTCCCGGCCGTTGACGTACACAGTGGCTCCGTCGCCCGAGAGCACCGGGCTGGCCAGCGGGCCGCGGCCGACCGCGTCGGAAGTCCACTCGCGGGACAGCAGCGGGGTCTGGCCGGGGCGATAGGTCAGCCCGACGAGTACCGGCGCCTCAGCCCCGGGTTCCCAGAGGCTGAGCACCACGATGTTCCCGGCCGCCGAGAACGCGGGCGCCGCGGCCACCGGGCACTCCCGACGCGCGGCGGCGCAGTCGTCGAGCCCGCGGCCGGAATCGGTCGGGTCGACGGCCACCAGATCCAGCGGCGTGCCCTCGACAGTTCCGCGGTGCGCGTCGAAAATCAGCACCTGGCCCAGATGGGTGACCACGAGCAGCTGACCACTCGAGAGGATGCGCGGGGTGGTGGGCATCCCGATCACCGGACGCCGCCAGCGATACCACTGGTTCGACGGGAAGGCGATCATCGTTCCCGGCTGACCGACGTAGACGTTGTCGAAGCCGTCCATCAATGGGCTGGCGCCGCCGCCACCCTGGACCAGTCGGGTACACCAGCGCTGGCGACCGTTGTTGTCGAACTCCCACACCATCAGCGAGCACCCGCCTGCGGTCTGGGCGTTCGCACCGAGATAGCCGCTCGCGCCCAGTGCCACCGCCGCACCGAGGGTCCCCTTGACCGAACGGCTCCACTCGAGCTCGAGCGAATCCGCGCCGGCGACAGCGGCGTAACTGCTATTGGCGGCATCGCCGTACTGCGCCGGCCAGCCTGGCGCCGGGCGCGCCTCGACCCACGAGTCGGTCGTCCCGCAACCTGCCAACACACCCACCGAGAGCGCCGATGTCACCAGCACCAGGAATCGCCGGAACACGGTGTCCTTTCGTCGGTGATCTCGTCGGAGGCCTCGAATCGGAGCCCACGTGAGGGTAACCCGGGCGGCCGGACGCCTCGCGTAGGCTTTGCGGCCATGACGACGATGTGGGGCGCGCCGCTGCACAAGCGCTGGCGCGGTTCGCGCCTGCGTGACCCTCGTCAGGCCCGCTTCCTGACACCCGCCTCGGTCAAATGGGTGATCACCAATCGCGCCTACACCCCGTGGTATCTGGTCCGGTACTGGCGGCTGCTGAAATTCAAGCTGGCCAATCCGCATGTGATCACCCGCGGCATGGTGTTTCTCGGCAAGAACGTCGAGATCCAGGCCACCCCGGAGCTGTCCCAACTCGAGATCGGCCGGTGGGTGCACATCGGCGACAAGAACACGATCCGCGCACATGAGGGTTCACTGCGTATCGGCGACAAAGTCGTGCTGGGCCGCGACAACGTCATCAACACCTATCTGGACATCGAACTCGGCGATTCCGTGCTGATGGCGGACTGGTGCTACATCTGCGATTTCGACCATCGGATGGACAGCATCGAGCTGCCCATCAAAGATCAGGGCATCGTCAAGAGCCCGGTACGGATCGGTCCCGACACCTGGGTCGCGACGAAGGTGACCGTGTTACGCGGAACCACGGTCGGCCGCGGGTGCGTACTCGCCGCGCATGCGGTGGTCAAGGGCGACATCCCCGACTACTCGATCGCGGTCGGCGCACCGGCCAAAGTGGTCAAGAACCGCAAGCTCGCGTGGGAGACCTCGGCGGCTCAGCGCGCCGAATTGGCCGCGGCCCTGGCCGATATCGAGCGGAAGAAAGCAGCGCGCTGAGCAGACCGACGGTCAGTGCCGCACCGGCAGCTTGATGACGCCCTCGGCGGCGGCCGGAACGGCGGAGGCGGCGGGCTTCGCGGGACGGCGCAGCTTTCGGTCGGCTCGTTCGATCCGACGGTCCAGGATCCGCATGTCCCGCTTCGACAGCATCCGGCCGGCCTCGGCGAGAGCGTCGAGTTGCTGCCAGCTCAGCCCGTCGAGGTCACCGTCGGCGTCATGGGTGGCCACCACGACGGCGCCGCGCAGCAGCGGAACGGTGCGCGCGGTGAAGCACGTCGTCGCCAGCAGGAGTTCGATCGCACGGCGGTTCACCTGCTGGCACCGCCGGGTCGACGGCGTGAACCAGAAGTCGTACTGCCGGTCGTGGCTGGAGAGATTCTCCAAACCGTGATCGTCGATCAATTCGACGATTTCGGCCGTGCTGTACGCGCGGGTTTCGTAGATGACGCCGTTCGGGCTGGCATAGAGGACGGTGTTCATTCGCGGTGTCCTTTTCGACAGTGGTGGGTAGGGAGCCGAAGCTCCGAAAGGGACTTCCCCGTGATACGGATGTGATAAACGTGCCAATTGTGAAAATTGTGACTAGAGGGATTTCGACCGACGGAACTCGGGCACGCTGATCGGAGCCGAATCCCACCGGAACGGTCGGATCCGGCGGATCAGGAACGGCCGGGCAGCGCCTGCTCGGCGACCGGCACCCGGCCCAGCGGTTCGCGTTCGCGGCGCTTGGCGCCGAGATAGACCTGAGCGGTCTGCCCGGCGACCGTCTGCCAGGAGAAATCCGACGTCAGACGGTCGCGGGCGGCGATCGCCCGCTGCTGCGCCGCCGCCGGGTCGTCCAGCACCGTCCTGACGGCGGCCGCGATCTCAGCGACATCGCGCGCCGGGAACGACAACCCGGTCTGGCCGTCGATCACCGCTTCGCCGAGACCGCCGACGTCCGCAGTCACCAGGGGTGTGCCGGTGGCTGCGGCCTCGAGAGCGACGATGCCGAACGGTTCGTAATGGCTCGGCAGTACCGCCGCGTCGGCGCGGTGCAGCGCGCCGACGAGATCGTCGTGGCCCAGATGACCGGCGAAGGTCACCGCCCGGCGCACCTTGTACCTGCGCGCCTGTTCGACCAGCCAGTCCTGTTGGGTGCCCTCGCCGGCGATGGTGAGGGTGGTGCCGGGGTGGACGCGCCGGATCGCCGGCAGTGCGGCGATGAGGTCGTGCACGCCCTTCTCGTATTCGAGCCGGCCCAGATACAGCAGCTCCGCCGGGCCGTTGCGGGGCCGGCGCAGGGCGAAGGGCCAGCGCGCTGCGTCGATGCCGTTGCGGATGACCTTGATGTCCGCGAGCCCGGGACCGAAGAGTGTGGAGATCTCGTCGCGCATGGAGGCCGAACACGTGAGCAGCGCATCGCTTTCGCGCACCAGCCACGATTCGACCGCGTGCACCTGACGGCTGGTCGAACCCGACACCCACCCCGAGTGTCTGCCCGCCTCGGTCGCGTGGATGGTCGACACCAGCGGCACGTCGTAGAACTGCGCGAGCGTGATCGCCGGGTGGGCGACCAGCCAGTCGTGGGCGTGCACCACGTCGGGTCGCCACGGCGCTCCGCGCGAGGTGAGTGCCAGCCCGGCGCGGACCATCGCATGGCCCATCGCCAACGTCCAGGCCATCATGTCGGTGGCGAACCGGAACTCGTGGGGATCCTGGGCGGCGGCGATCACGCGCACGCCGTCGCTCATCGTGTCGGTGGTCGGGTGGGTGCTGGGGTCGGTGTCGAAGGGCCGCCGCGCGAGCACGACGACCTCGTGTCCGGCCGCCGCCAGCTCGGTGGCGAGGTGGTGGACATGCCGTCCCAGTCCGCCGATGACCACCGGCGGGTACTCCCACGAGACCAGCAGGACCTTCACGTCGTCATCGGGGTAGCCGGCGTGCGTCGAGAGCGCCGAACAGGCCGTCGGCGCGGTTCCACCCGTCGGCGAGGCGCTGCGCCTGCTCACGGCGTCCGGCGGCGAGCGCGTCGGAGATCTCCCGGGTGGCGTGGGCGTGCAGATGTGCCCGGTAGCGCGCGTAGTCGGCCGCGGAGTCCTTGCTGACCATGAACGGCCAGTCGCTGGACACCGTGAGCAGCGCCTCGCGCAGGATCTGGTCGGCGACGGTGTCTCGGGGGGTGGGTGCACCCACCGATGCGTGCTGGGTCAGCGCCTTGTCGACGGTGCCCAGAGCGGTGTCGACGACCTCGGTGTTGAGCTGCACCAGATCCGACACCTGATCGCCCGCCCACACCTGCCAGTCCTTACCCGAACCCCACGAGCTCGGTGGCAATGCCGTTGTCGCGCCGACGAATCCGTCATCGACCGCGTCGGCGAGGGTGCCGACCCGCACACCGGCGGCCGGTAGGGCGCGCAGCACCCGGGCCAGCCACACCGGACCCTCGTACCACCAGTGGCCGAACAGTTCGGTGTCGAACGCGGCGATGACGTGGGCCGGCCTGCCGATGCGCGCGCTCTCGTCGATCAACCGCCGGCGCACCACGTCGACGAAGTCGGCGACGTGCCCGTCCACGGCGTGGTCGGCGCGCTGCGGATCGTAGGGCGCTTTGTCGGCCGATGCGACGTTGCGCCCGGTCACGCGGGCCGGTTTGAGCCCCGTCACGTGGTCGTAGGTATGGAAATCGCGGTAGGCGGGATGACCGGGGTAGCCCGACTTCGGGGACCACACGCGGTAGCTGACCTGCAGATCCCTGCCGAACGCGATCACGTCCGAGTCGCCGACGGGTCGGCCCAGCGCGGTGTCGCCGTGCAGTGACGGACCGTCGACCATGAAGTGACCGACGCCCGCCGCGGCGTATCCCGCCTCCATTCCGGGTGCGTAGGCACATTCGGGGGCCCAGATGCCGCGGGGCGTATGCGCGAACCGCTGGTGGGCGTCGGCCAGGCCCTCGTTCAGCGCGAATTCCCGCAGCCGCGGATTGAGCAGCGGCTGGAACGGATGGGACAGCGGACCGCCGAGAAGCTCGACGGTGTCCGCATCGAGCAGCTCGCGCAGCAACGGGCTGCCGCCGTGACTCCACAGCGCCGTGAAGTCGTCGAGGGCCTGGTCCGCTTCGGCCTGCTCGCGGGCGCCGAACACGCGCAGTGCGTCCGGCGCACACGCGGGTGTGCTGTCGGTCGAGGTGCGCAGCGTCGCCGCCTCGAGGGCGCGCAGCCGCCAATTGGCCAGCCAGTGGTGCATCCCGGTCAGGCAGTACGGGTCATCGAGCTGGGCGGTCACCACCGGCGTCATGCCCAGGGTCAGCAGATGTGAGCGATCCTCTGCGGCCAGTGTTCGCAGCACCCGCAGCAGCGGCAGATACGACGCCGACCACGACTGGTAGAGCCACTCCTCGCCGACCGGCCAGCGGCCGTGGTGGGCGAGCCAGGGCAGATGGGTGTGCAGGACCAGGGTGAACAGCCCCGGTACCGCAGATGCGTCGTCACTCACGGTCGCACCGCGATCGCGACGAGGTCGAGGCTCTCGTCGATGTCACGGGTGCCGGCGTCGAGCACATCGAAGTCGTCGGTGCGCACCGCAGCGACATCGGCGAGCAGCTCGTCGGACCACGGGGCGCCGGCAACGGCGCGGGCGACCTGCGCCTCGATGATCGAACCCCCGTGGCGGGCGTCGAGCTCGCGCAGCCGCTCGCCATGAAAAACGCCGTACATCCCATCTATCGCGAACCCTTCACCGGTGAGCAGGTCGGTGAGTTCGGCGGCGTTGAGTTCCCGGGTGTGGAACGGGTTGAGCGGGGTGTCCAGTCCAGGAGAGAAGGTGATCCGGTTCGGCGTCGACATCATCAGCAGCCCACCCGGACGCAGCACGCGGTGGCACTCTCGGACGAACTGTGGCTGATCCCACAAATGCTCGATCACCTGGAAGTTGGCGACGACGTCGACCGACCCGTCGGGAAGGGGCAGGTCGGCCAGATTTCCGTGCCGGACGTCCACCCGCGGGTAGCGCGCGCGCACGTGAGCGACCGTCGCCTCGTCGTAATCCAGTCCGATCACGCTGCCGGCCACATCGGCGATCAGATCGGCGCCGTATCCCTCGCCGCAACCCGCTTCGAGCACGTCACGGCCTGCGCAGCGGTCGGTCAGACGGGCATAGACGACCTCGTGACGGCGGAACCAGTAGTTCTCCTCGGCCAGGCCGGGGATGGTCCGCTCCCCGGTCAGGGGGAGGTCGTCGCCACCGGTGCTGGACGGACCCGTCACGAATGCGCTCATCGGAAGGCAGGCTAACCCAGGCGAAGGGACGATGGCCGGTTCGCGAACACTTATCCACCCAAGGTGCGGCGAGAACGCAAACTTCGACCGGCTATGGTGTTCCTGCGAAGCAGCACTAGTTACCGGCGAGTAACCTGGTGTCAGTTGCACAAACGTGGTAACGGGCCGACCGCCGGCCGGCCTCATCGAGGAGGACGAACCAACCCATGACGAACATCGTGGTCCTGATCAAACAGGTCCCAGACACGTGGTCGGAGCGCAAGCTCTCCGAGGGTGATTGGACCCTCGATCGGGAGGCCGCCGACGCCGTGCTCGACGAGATCAACGAGCGTGCCGTCGAAGAGGCGCTCCTGATCAAGGAGAAGGAAGCGGCCAACGGCGTCGAGGGCACGGTGACCGTGCTGACCGCGGGCCCCGAGCGTGCCACCGAAGCCATCCGCAAGGCGCTCTCGATGGGTGCCGACAAGGCTGTGCACCTGGTCGACGAGGGTATGCACGGCTCGGACATGGTGCAGACCGGCTGGGCGCTGGCACGTGCGCTGGGCACGATCGAGGGCACCGAGCTGGTCATCGCCGGCAACGAGGCCACCGACGGTGCGGGCGGCGCGGTGCCGGCCATCATCGCCGAGTACCTGGGCCTGCCGCAGCTGACCCACATGCGCAAGGTCACCGTCGAGGACGGCAAGGTCACCGGCGAGCGGGAGACCGACGACGGCGTGTTCACCCTCGAGGCCCCGCTGCCCGCCGTCGTCAGCGTGAACGAGAAGATCAACGAGCCGCGCTTCCCGTCCTTCAAGGGCATCATGGCCGCGAAGAAGAAGGAAGTCACCACTCTGACGCTGGCCGAGATCGGTGTCGAGCCCGACGAGGTCGGTGTGACCAACGCCGGTTCCAAGGTGTTGTCGTCGACCCCGAAGCCGCCGAAGACCGCAGGCGAGAAGGTCACCGACGAAGGTGAGGGCGGCAGCAAGGTCGCCGAGTACCTGGTCGCCCAGAAAATCATCTAAGACCTCCACACACGAAGGACCGAGAGAACAGACATGGCTGAAGTACTCGTGCTCGTGGAGCACGCCGAAGGTGCGCTCAAGAAGGTCAGCACCGAACTGATCACCGCCGCCCGCGCGCTGGGCGAGCCTTCCGCGGTCGTGGTGGGCAAGCCCGGCACCGCCGAACCTCTCGTCGAGGGGCTCAAGGCCGCCGGCGCCGCCAAGATCTACGTCGCAGAATCCGACGACGCGGAGAACTACCTGGTCACCCCGCAGGTCGACGTCCTCGCGGCGCTCGCCGAGGAGAATTCGCCCGCGGGCATCGTGCTGTCCGCCAACGCGGACGGCAAGGAGATCGCAGGCCGGCTGGCCGCCCGGATCGGCTCGGGCGTGCTGACCGACGTGGTGGCGATCAATGAGGGCGGTAAGGGCGTTCACTCCATCTTCGGTGGTGCGTACACCGTCGAGGCCGAGGTCACCGGTGACACCCCGGTGATCACGGTGCGCGCCGGATCCGTCGACGCGGAGCCCGTCGACGGCGCAGGCGAGATCGTCAACGTCGAGGTTCCCGCCCAGGCCGAGAACGCCACCAAGATCATCAAGCGTGATCCCGCGGTGGCCGGGGACCGCCCCGAACTGACCGAGGCCACCGTCGTGGTCTCGGGCGGCCGTGGCGTCGGCAGCGCGGAGAACTTCAATGTGGTCGAGGAGCTGGCCGACGCGCTCGGCGGCGCGGTCGGCGCCTCCCGTGCCGCGGTCGACTCCGGTTACTACCCCGGCCAGTTCCAGGTCGGTCAGACCGGTAAGACCGTCTCGCCCCAGCTCTACATCGCGCTGGGCATCTCCGGTGCCATCCAGCACCGGGCGGGCATGCAGACCAGCAAGACGATCATCGCCGTCAACAAGGACGAGGAAGCGCCGATCTTCGAGATCTCCGATCTCGGCATCGTCGGCGACCTGTTCAAGGTGACCCCGCAGCTGACCGAGAAGGTCAAGGCTCGCAAGGGCTGACACGGCTGTCGATCGAATGCGAAACCCCGGTGCCGGTATGGCGCCGGGGTTTCGTGTCGGCGAAGATCATCGCTGACGATGAACGCTGCCTCTGACACCCTGCCCGGCCGCAGCGCAGAATGCGCCCGGCTGCTGGAAGCGCTGACCCTCAGCCGGACCGCGGGCAGCCAGGTGCTGGTGCTCTCCGGCGAGGCCGGCATCGGCAAGTCCGCGCTCCTGGGGTTCCTGGTCGACCACGCCGCCGGTTTCACCGTCCTGCGTGCCGCGGGGGTGGAATCGGACATGGAGTTGGCCTACGCCGGGCTCCAGCTGCTCTGCGCTCCGCTGCTCGATCGCATCGACGACCTACCTGTCCCGCAACGCGACGCACTGACCGTGGCGTTCGGCCTGCGCGGCGGTCCCGCGCCGGATCGCTTTCTCGTCGGCCTGGCCGTGCTGGGCCTGCTGTCCGCGGCGGCAGGCACCGGCCCGGTCCTGTGCGTGGTCGACGACGCCCAGTGGCTGGATCGGGTGAGTGCGCAGACCCTCGGTTTCGTGGCTCGCCGTCTGCTCGCCGAACCGGTGACGCTGGTGTTCGCCCAACGCGAGGCCACCGCCGAACTCACCGGTCTGCCCGAGTTCCCCGTCGGTGGACTGGCCGACGCCGATGCCCGCGCACTGCTCGAAGCAGCGATCCCCGGCCGCATCGACGCCAGGGTGCGCGATCGTATCGTTGCCGAGACGCGGGGAAATCCGTTGGCGCTGTTGGAACTTCCGCGCGAGTTGACGGCCGGCCAGCTCGCCGGCGGCTATCTGCGCCCCGACGCCCGTCCGGTGCACGGCCAGCTCGAGAACCACTTCATCCGGCGTATCCGGGCACTGCCGCGCGATGCGCAGCGGGTGTTGACGATCGCGGCCGCCGAACCGCTCGGTGACGCGGCGTTGCTGCTGCGAGCGGCCGAGCACGTGGGCCTGGCCGCCGGCGCCGCGGCACCCGCTGAAGGGGACGGTCTGCTCGACATCGACACCCGGGTGCGGTTCCGGCACCCGCTGGTTCGATCGGCGGCGTACCGGTCGGCGGGCCTGGAGGCGCGGCGGGCGGCGCACCGCGCCCTGGCCGACGTCACCGACGCCGCCGTCGACCCCGACCGGCGGGCCTGGCATCGGGCGCACGCGGCCCCCGGGCCCGACGAGTCGGTGGCCGCCGAACTGGAACGGTCCGCCGACCGGGCCGCCCAGCGTGGCGGAAGTGCCGCTGCCGCAGCGTTTCTCACCCGGGCGGCGGAGCTGACCCCCGATCCGCTGCGACGCGGCCTGCGGGCGCTGGCCGCCGCCGAAGCGCAACGCGGAGCCGCCGCCCTGGAGAAGGCCGAGGAGTTGCTCGACGTCGCCGGCCGTGCCCCGCTCGACGAGCTCGGGCGGGCCAGAGCCGAGCGGCTGCGGGCGCGGCTCACCTTCGCGCGCGGTCGCAGCCAGGGAGAGGCGCCGGTGCTGCGGGCCTCGGTGGACCGGCTCGTCGACATCGCCGCCCGCCTGGAGAACCTCGACCCGAGTCTCGCCGCCGAGACCCATCTCGACGCGATCAGCGCGGCGATGTACGTCGGGCGGCTCGGCGGCCCGGACCTCGCTAAGGCCACGGCGGCCGCGGCGCGGACCCCCGACGGCTCGTCGCGGCCGGTCGATCTGGCCGTCGCGGCGTTGGCCTGCCGGCTGACGGAGGGCAACACCGCCGCCGCCGGCGCGATGCGGGCCGCGGTGGATGCGATGGGCACGGACAACTGGTTGTGGCAGGCCTATCCGCTGGCGCATGAGGTACTGGCCAACGAGCTCTGGGACGACGCCACCACGCGCCGCCTCGCGCAGACCGCGGTTCGCCTCGCCAAGGAGACCGGTGCGCTGTCGGTGCTGCCTACGGCCCTGGCCTCACGTGCCGGAGTGCACGTCACGGCGGGCGAGTTCACCGCGGCGCGAACGCTGCTCGCTGAAGCCGAGGAGATCTCCGCGGCCGCCGGGTACGCCCCGGTGCGGTATCACGCGCTGCTGCTCGCCGCCTGGGTCGGCGAGGAAGCCGAGGCGACGGCGCTGATCGACGGAGCGCTCGAGGACGGGTCGGCCCGTGGCGAGGGCCGACTCGTCGGCCTCGCCGAGTACGCCACCGCGGTGCTGTTCAACGGGCTGGGTCGCTACCAGGCGGCACTCGCCGCGACCTCGCGGGCGTGCGAGTACGAGGACCTGAGCATCTACACGCGCACACTCATCGAACGGGTGGAGGCCGCGGTCCGTGCCGGTGAGCACGCCGTGGCACTCGACGCCGTCGAACGCCTCGACGATCGCACGGCCGCGGGGACCACCGACGGGGCACTGGGCGTCCGAGCGGCGGCGCACGCACTGGTGGCCGGCGGCCGGGCAGCCGAGGACGGTTACGTGGAGGCGGTCGATCGGCTGGCGCGCACCGGTCTGGGGGGTCAGGCGGCACGGGTGCATCTGCTCTACGGCGAGTGGCTGCGCCGCGCCAACCGCCGCACCGACGCCCGCGCCCAGCTGCGGTTGGCCCACGAACGGTTCACCACGATGGGCGCCAAGGCATTCGCCGATCGGGCCCGCAGGGAGCTCCTGGCCACCGGGGAGAAGACCGCGAAGCAACCCGCCCGTTCGGGAGATGCTCTGACACCGCAGGAGCAGCAGATCGCCGAACTGGCCGGCGCCGGCCTGACCAACTCGGAGATCGGCGCGCAGCTGTTCATCAGCGCCCACACCGTCGAGTGGCACCTGCGCAAGGTGTTCGCCAAGCTCGGCATCCGCTCGCGACGCGAATTGCGCGACACGGCCCCACGCTGACCGGCGAAGACTACGGACTTTCCAGGGTTCGCCACGCACCGGCGGGTGCGACGGTGGTCAGGTGCGCGAACACCTCCTCGAACCGGCCGCCAGGAAGCTGGCCGACGCGACCTCCACGCCGCCGTTCCTGCATCAACTCGGACCGGCGGGTGCCCGCAAGGTCCTCGACGACCTCCAGGCAGCGACGGTCGAGCGGGCCGAGATCGACGAAACTTGGGTTTCGGTCGCCTGCGACCACGGCGACGTGCGGGTGCGCATCGTGCGCCCGGTGGGCACGACCGAGCCGTTACCGGCGGTGCTCTACCTGCACGGCGGCGGCTGGGTGTTGGGCAATGCCGGCACCCACGACCGGCTGGTGCGAGAGCTCGCGGTGGGCGTGCGGGCGGCGGTGGTCTTCGTCGAATACGACCGGTCACCGGAGGCGCAGTATCCGGTGGCCATCGAACAGGCATACGCCGCCGCACGCTGGATCGTGCACAGCGGCGCGGCGCATGGCCTCGACCCGGCGCGGCTGGCGGTCGCCGGAGATTCGGTGGGCGGCAACATGGTTGCGGCGGTGACGTTGCTCGCCAAGAAACGTGGCGACGTGTCCTTCGCGCACCAGTCGCTCTACTACCCGGTCACCGATGCGGGCCAGGACACCGAGAGCTATCGCGAGTTCGCCGACGGCCCGTTCCTCACCGCCGCGACCATGGCGTGGTTCTGGGACTGCTATCTGCCCGAGGTGGCGCTGCGCGCCGAGATCACCGCCTCACCGCTGCGCGCGGCGCATGACGATCTGACCGGACTGCCGCCTGCGTTGGTCATCGTCGATGAGAACGACGTGCTGCGCGACGAAGGGGAGGCCTACGCCCGCAAGCTCACCGCGGCGGGTGTACGCACCAGCAGCGTGCGGTTCAACGGCATCCTGCACGACTTCATGATGCTCAACCCGGTCAGGGAGACCGCCGCGGCCACCGCGGCGATCGAGCTGGCCATCGCCACACTGAGAAAGGTATTCGCACAATGAAGATCACCGTCATGGGCGCCACCGGCCAGATCGGCTCACAGGTCGTCGAGCTGCTGCGCGCCGACGGCCACGAGGTCGTCGCCTCCTCCCGATCCTCGGGCGCCGACGTCCTGACCGGAGCAGGGCTCGCCGATGCCCTGGCCGGGACCGACGTCCTCATCGACGTCACGAATTCGCCGTCGTTCGAGGACGATCCGGTCATGGACTTCTTCAGCAGGTCGTCGGCGAACCTGGTCTCGGCGAGCCGGGCGGCCGGTGTCGGCCATTACGTGGTGCTGTCGATCGTGGGTGTCGACGGGCTGCCCGAGAGCGGCTACATGCGCGCCAAAGCGGTGCAGGAGAAGGCGGTGTCCGAGTCCGGATTGCCCTACACGATCGTGCGGGCCACCCAGTTCCACGAATTCGCCGAGATGATCACCGGATCGCTGACCGTCGGTGACGAGGTGCACGCGCCCGATGCCGCCATCCAGCCGATCGCCGCCGCCGACGTCGCCGCCGAGGTGGCCCGCGCGGCGGTCGGCACTCCGAGGGGCGGCGTCGTGGACATCGGAGGGCCGCAGAAGATGTCGTTCGCGGATCTGGCCCGCGCCGTCCTGGCCGCATCGGGTGATGAGCGCAGCGTGGTCGTCGATCCCACCGCGACGTACTTCGGCACACCGGTCGGCGAGCACAGCCTGGTCACCGGCGACGGCGCCGTCATCGCGAAGACGACGTTCGACGAATGGCTGGCCACGCGATGAGCGAGGCCGATTTGATGAAGGCGCTGACCGTGATCCAAAGCGTGTCACCGCCGTTCATTCCCGCCGACGCCGAGGTGATGACCGCGATCATCGAGTGGCCGCCGGGTAGTGCCGGGGCGCCGCCGCACCGCCATCCCGGCGGGCCGGCGTTCGGCTATGTGCTCGAGGGCGAGATGCGGTTCGAGCTCGAGGGTGAGGCGCCTCGGGTGATCGTTGCGGGGGAGGCGTTCTGGGAGCCCGGCGGCGACGTCATCCACTACTCGGACGCCAACAACCGCGACGACGTCGGGCTGCGGTTCGTCGTCACCATGCTGTGCAGGCCGGGGCAGCCGATGCTGGTCCCGGTCGGCGCCGACGAACTCGAGGCTCGGCGCGAGCGCCGGGTCGGGCCGGCATGACCGGTCTCGACGACGTGGTGCGCGCGCGGCGCAGCATCCGATTGTTTCACCGGCACAAGCCAGTTCCGCGCGAACTCATCGACGAGGCGCTGGAAGTCGCCGCCCGCGCACCGTCGAACTCGAATGTCCAGCCGTGGCGGTTGTTCCTGGCCACCGGGCCCCGCCGGGATCGGCTCGCCGAGGCGTTGCTCGAGGCGGCGGCAATCGAACTGCCCGTCACCGCGGGTCTGCCCGAGAGCTATCTGCCGCTGCGCCGCGAACTGGGTGCGTTGGTCTACGGCTCGATGGGCATTGCCCGCGACGACGCCGGCGCGCGCCACATCGCCCAGCTGCGCAATTTCGATTTCTTCGGCGCACCCGTGGCAGGAGTCGTGTGCATGCACCACGACCTGGGTCTCGCGGACGCCCTTGGGGTCGGCATGTACTTGCAAACCCTGCTGCTGGCACTCACCGAGCGGGGACTGGGCACCTGCGTGCAGGTCTCGATCGCAGCGTATCCGGACATCGTGCGCGACGTGCTCGGCATACCCGACGAGCTGGCCGTGCTGTGCGGGCTCGCGATCGGGTATGCCGACGACGGGTTCGCGGCCAACCACCTGCGCACCCCGCGCCGCCCCGTCGATCAGGCGGTCGTTCTTCTGCAGGACTGATCGCTACGCCGCGAGCGCCGCCCCGCAGATGCCGCACACCTCGAACTGCCTGCGCTTCCACCGGGCGACCGGAATGAAGAACAAGGTGAACTGCCGGTACTCCTTCATCCGCGACCACTGTGAGTTGTTGTGGCAACGCGGACAGGTGCGCACGCTTCCGGCGCCGAGATACTTCTGCTTGGTGGACAGGCCGATGATGAAGAAGAACATCGCTCCAGCCTAGGAGTTGCTGACAACTCGTCACCCAGCGTGCACGAACACGTCACGCGATGCTTGCCGCGCCGCCGGACGGCTGCGCGACCGTGCTGGCCATGAGCACTGCTTCTGTACTCATCGCCGCAGAGCAACCGACCGCTGGTACGCCCACCTACTCGCTGCTGCTGTCCTCCGATCCGACCCTCATCGACGCCGCGCAGCGCCTGCGTCACGACGTGTTCACCTCCGAGCCGGGGTTCGCGCTGTCCGGTGCGAGCGACGGCCGGGACGCCGACCGTTTCGACGAATTCTGCGACCACCTGCTGGTCCGTGAGGAGGAGTCCGGCGAACTGGTCGGTTGCTACCGCATGCTGCCCCCACCCGGCGCGATCGCCGCCGGCGGTCTCTACACCGCCACGGAATTCGACGTCACGGCGCTGGACCCGCTGCGGCCCTCCCTGGTGGAGATGGGCCGCGCCGTCGTCCGGCGGGACCACCGCAACGGCGCCGTGGTGCTGCTGATGTGGGCAGGCATCCTGGCCTACCTCGATCGCTGCGGCTACGACTACGTCACCGGCTGCGTCTCGGTGCCGGTCGTCACCGCCGGCGAACCGGCAGGCAGCCAGATCCGTGCGGTGCGCGATTTCACCCGCCGCCGCCACGCCGCCCCACCGGACTATCGAGTCCATCCGTATCGGCCGGTCACCGTCGACGGCAGGGGCCTGGACGACATCGACCCGCCCGTCCGCGTGTCGGTTCCCCCGCTGATGCGCGGTTACCTGCGGCTGGGCGCGCAGATCTGCGGGGAACCGGCGCACGACCCGGACTTCGGGGTCGGCGACTTCCCGGCGCTGCTGGACAAACGTCGCGCCGACATCCGATACCTGCGCCGGCTGCGCTCGGTGTCGGCGGCCGGTGACATGGCGAACGGACTGGGGTCATGACACTGGCCACCGAGCACGCCTGGCTGCAGCGGGCCACCTGCGACGCGAGCTGCGTGCATGCCGGCGCAGACCGGCCCGGTCGGCGGTGGTGGATCGCGGTGCGCACCACGCTGCGGGTCGTCGCGGCACTGGCGCTGTTCTCCGGCGTGTGGATCCTCGCGCTGCCGATGCCCGGCCGGTCGCACCTCCAGCGCGGCTACTGCCGGCTGATGCTGCGCAGCTTCGGCGTGCGGATGGCGGTCTCGGGCGGTCCGATCCGCAATCTCCGGGGAGTGCTGGTGGTCAGCGGCCATGTGTCGTGGCTGGACATCTTCTCCATCGGCGCCGTGCTGCCCGGATCGTTCGTGGCCCGAGCGGACCTGATCGACTGGCCGGCGCTCGGCCCGATCGTGCGGATCATGAAGGTGATCCCCATCGACCGGGCCCGGCTGCGCCGGCTGCCGGGTGTGGTCGAAGCCGTCGGCGACCGCCTGCGCGACGGCCACACCGTCGTCGCATTCCCCGAGGGCACCACCTGGTGCGGGCTGGGCTACGGACGCTTCCGGCCGGCGATGTTCCAGGCCGCGGTGGATGCCAACCGGCCCGTGCAGCCGCTGCGGTTGTCCTACCGGCACAAAGACGGGCGGCCGTCGACCGTGCCGGCGTTCGTCGGCGACGACAGCCTGCTGGCGTCCATCAAGCGGGTGATCACCGCACGCCGCACCGTCTGCCACATCCACGTTGAATCACTGCAGCTGCCCGGCGGCGACCGCCGCGACCTGGCCCGGCGCTGTGAGGCCGCCGTCCGCGGAACCCCGCCGTCGAAAACGCACGCACACGCCCTGGTGGCCTGAGCCGGCCGTCCGGGCCGCCCGCCGGCGACGGCTATCCTGGACGGGCTATGACCTCGTCGAAGTCGGTCTACCTCGATCATGCCGCCAGCACCCCGATGCACCCCGCTGCCATCGAGGCGATGACGGCTGCACTGGCCATCGTCGGCAACGCGTCGTCGCTGCACGGCGCGGGCCGGCTGGCGCGCCGCCGCACCGAGGAGTCTCGCGAGACGCTGGCCCAACTGCTCGGCGCCCGCCCGTCGGAGGTCATCTTCTGCGCCGGCGGTACCGAGAGTGACAACCTCGCGGTGAAGGGCATCTTCTGGGCGCGCCGGGACGCCTCGGCGCAGCGGCGCAGGATCGTCACCACCCCGATCGAGCATCACGCCGTGCTCGACGCGGTCGAATGGCTGGTCGAACACGAGGGTGCCGAAGTGACCTGGCTGCCGGTCGACGCCTACGGGATCGTGTCCGCCGCGGCGCTGCGCCAGGCACTGCAGGACGGTGACGACGTAGCCCTGGTGTCGGTCATGTGGGCCAACAACGAGGTCGGGACCGTGCAGCCGATCGCCGAGCTGGCGGCCGTCGCGGCCGAGTTCGGGGTGCCGATGCACAGCGACGCCGTGCAGGCCGTCGGCGCGCTGCCGGTGGACTTCGGAGCCAGCGGACTGTCGGCGATGAGTGTGGCCGCACACAAGTTCGGTGGTCCCACCGGGGTGGGGGCGCTGTTGTTGCGCCGGGACACCGCATGCGTGCCGCTGCTGCACGGCGGCGGTCAGGAACGCGACGTGCGTTCCGGCACACCGGATGTCGCTGCGGCGGTGGCGATGGCAGCCGCCGCACGGGTGGCGGTGGAAGGTCTGGACGCGTTCCGTTCGCGGGTCGCTGCATTGCGGGACAGGCTGATCGAGGGTGTGCTGTCGACGATCGACGATGTGGACATCAACGGGTCCCGGGAGGACCGGTTGCCGGGCAACGCGCATTTCACGTTCCGCGGCTGTGAGGGCGATTCGCTGCTGATGCTGTTGGATGCCAAGGGAATCGAATGCTCGACGGGTTCGGCGTGCACCGCGGGCGTGGCGCAGCCGTCGCACGTGCTGACCGCGATGGGCGCCGACGCGGCCACTGCGCGCGGATCGCTGCGGCTGTCGCTCGGTCATACGAGCACCGACGCCGACGTGGACGCGGTACTCGAGGTGCTGCCCGCGGCGGTGGAGCGGGCGCGGCAGGCTGCGCTGGCAGCGGCGGGGGTGGCCGAGTAGTGCGTGTTCTGGCCGCGATGAGCGGCGGCGTCGACTCTTCGGTCGCCGCGGCCCGCATGGTCGACGCGGGACACGACGTCGTCGGGGTACATCTGGCGCTGTCCGCTGCGCCGGGCACGCTGCGCACCGGGTCGCGGGGCTGCTGTTCCAAAGAGGACGCCGGGGATGCACGCCGCGTCGCCGATGTGCTCGACATTCCGTTCTACGTCTGGGACTTCGCGGATCGTTTCAAGGACGACGTCATCGACGACTTCGTGGCGTCCTACGCGCGCGGAGAGACGCCCAATCCGTGCGTGCGCTGCAACGAGAAGATCAAGTTCTCCGCGCTGGCGGGCCGGGCGCTGGCCCTGGGCTTCGACGCGTTGGCGACGGGGCACTACGCCCGGCTCACCGATGGCCGGCTGCGGCGGGCTGTTGATGCGGACAAGGATCAGTCGTACGTGCTGGGCGTGCTGACCGCCGATCAATTGCGGCACGCGGTGTTCCCGATCGGGGACACGCCCAAGGCGCAGATCCGCGAGGAGGCGGCCCGCCGCGGTCTCGCGGTCGCCGACAAGCCGGACAGCCACGACATCTGCTTCATCCCGTCGGGCGACACCCGAGCCTTCCTGGGCGCGCGCATCGGGGTGCGACGCGGCGCGGTCGTCGACGCCGGCGGCACCCAGCTCGCCGAACACGATGGCGTGCACGGTTTCACGATCGGACAACGCAAGGGCCTGGGAATCGCGGGCCCGGGTCCGGACGGTCAGCCGCGGTACGTGACGGGCATCGATGCGCAGACTGGCACGGTGCGGGTGGGTTCCGCCGAAGATCTCGACGTGTGGCGGCTGCGGGGGGAGCGGCCGGTGTTCACGTCGGGGACGGGGTTCACCGGTCCGGTGGAGTGTCAGGTACAGGTGCGCGCACACGGTGGCCTGGCCGACGCGGTCGCGTCTTCTGACGGCGCTGAGTTGACGGTCGAGCTGCGGCAGCCACTGCGAGGGGTCGCCGCGGGCCAGACCATGGTGCTCTACCGGCCCGATCCGTCCGGCGACGAGGTGCTGGGCAGCGCGACGATCGGTGCGGCTGGGTAACCGTCCAGGCGTAGTCGGCCCGCCGACGGTAACGCTACGGCGCTATCCGACGCGATTTCTCGCCCTGGCGTTACTATCGCAGCCTCGATCCGTGGTCAGGGTGCAGGCCTACTCCGGCACCTTCGCAAGGATGTTCGTCATGACTATGTCCGGAATCGCCTCGGAGAACGAGCAGAACGTCACCTCCACCAGCACGGCGGACTTCACGCGGTAGTCGCGGCCGCAGGCACCCGGACGGGTCTGCACCGAATCCGTTGCCACGGTGAGGGTTCCGACGTAACCCGGTCCGTCGGCGGTCGCCTCGCAATCCCCGATGCGGGTGACCAGACCGTCGAACGCCCTGCGGGCCGTCTCGGCGTCGCGGTAGCCCGCAGCGCCCTGCGAGATCAACCCGCCTTCGGGTGGGTACTGAAACGACGTCTTGTGGAATTCCTCGACCTCGTCACCGAAGGTCTGCGACTCGGCGAACACCCATGCGCACTGCGATGCGACCGTCTTCATCAGCGGCTCGATGTCGACGGGGATCTTGCCGTCCATGCTGGGGATGATCGATAGGTCGTCGCCCGCCCCGGTGATCGCCTGCATCTGTGCCTGTTCCAGGAGCACCATGTCGACGTCGACGGGGGAGCGGGAATCATCGTCCAGACCGGGCACCGGGCGCACCGCGGTCCCGCCGACCAGCGACACGCAGCCCGTCGTAAGCACAGCCACCACGGAGAGCAGTGCCCGTGCGATCATGGCCGTCCCCTTCCCGGACACGAGGGTATCCACGTGGAATAGGGTGAAACGAGTGAGCGCCTATGCCGCCGCGACCGGCATCGGGTCGTGGCCCAACGCAGTCCCCCGTCAGGCTGCCGACGTCGTCGTCGGCGAACTGCACACCCTGCCGCATCTGGTCGAGATCCCGGCGCGCGGCGTCGGCGCCGACATCATCGGACGGGCGGGCGCCCTGCTGGTCGACATCGGCATCGACACCGTCCCCCGCGGCTACCGGATCGCCTCCGGGCGCAGCAGCGTGGTCCGCCGCGCGGCCAGCCTGCTCGACGAAGACATCGACGCGCTCGAGGAGGCCTGGGAGAAGGCCGGTCTGCGCGGTGCCGGGCGCACCGTCAAAGTCCAGGCGCCGGGACCGATCACGCTGGCCGCCGAACTCGAGCTGCCCGGCGGGCACAGAGCGATCACCGATACCGGTGCGGTCCGCGATCTGGCCGCGTCGTTGGCCGAGGGTCTGGCGCTGCACCGGGCCGAGGTGTCCCGTCGGCTCGAGGCGACGGTGGTCGCGCAGTTCGACGAGCCCCTGCTGCCGGCCGCCCTGGCGGGCCGGCTCAGCGGTGTCACCCGCTTCACCCCGGTGCACCCCGTCGACGAAGCGGTGGCCACCCAGTTGCTCGACGAGTGCGTCGCGACCGTCGGCGGCGAGGTGCTGCTGCACAGCTGTGCAGACGGGTTGCCGTGGAAGCTGTTGCAGCGCAGTGGCGTTCACGCAGTATCCGTCGACGCCGCTTCGCTCACCGCTGAGGACCTGGACGGCATCGGCGAATTCGTCGAATCAGGCCGCACCGTCGTGCTCGGCATCGTCCCCTCCGCCGCACCTGCGGCGAGACCGTCGGTCGAGCAGGTGGCCGAGGCCGCGACGACGTTGACCGACCGGCTCGGCTTCCCGCGCTCGGTGCTGCGTGAACGCATCGGTGTCACCCCGGCCTGCGGGCTGGCCGCGGCCACTCCGGAATGGGCGCGCATCGCCGTCGAACTCGCCCAGCGCACCGCCGACGCGTTCGCCGACGACCCGGACGCCATCTGAGCGCGCGTCGCCATCTAGCGCTTGAGGTCCTTGCGCAGGATCTTGCCCGAGGCCGACTTCGGGATCGCGTCGATGAATTCGACCTGGCGGACCTTCTTGTACGGCGCGACCTGGCCCGCGACGAACTCCATCACCTCGGCCTCGGTCAGCGACGTGTCGGGCTGGCGCACCACGAACGCCTTGGGGACCTCTTCACCCGACTCGGTGTCCACGACGCCGATGACCGCCGCATCGGCGATCGAATCATGGCTGAGCAGAACGGCTTCGAGTTCGGCCGGCGGCACCTGGTAACCCTTGTACTTGATCAGCTCCTTGAGCCGGTCGACGATGTACACGCAGCCGTGCTCATCGACCTGGGCCAGGTCGCCGGTGTGCAGGAAGCCGTCGTCGTCGATGGTCTCCCTGGTGGCCTCCTCGTTGTTGAGGTAGCCCGCCATCACGTTGGGGCCTCGGAACCACAGCTCGCCCGTCGCGCTCAAACCGCTTGTCGGCAGGTCGATCTCGGCGCCGGTCTCGGAATCGATCAGCTTGCTCTCCGAGTTCGGCACCGTCCAGCCGCTCGACGACAGCGGCGCGACCGTGCCGACCAACTCCTTTCCGCCGTCGAACGGCGTGACGTGGCTGACCGGGCTGAGCTCACTCATCCCGTAGCCCTGCACCACCGCGCAGCCGAGCCGCTGGGCCACCGCGCGACCGAGGTCGGCGTCCAGCGGCGCCGCGCCGGACATGATGCCGCGCATTGGCGAGAGGTCGTAGTCGTCGACCAGCGGGTGCTTGGCCAGCGCCACGGCGACCGGCGGCGCGATGAACGCGAACGTGCACTTGTAGTTCGCGATGTTGGCGAGGAACTCGGTGAGGTCGAAACTGGGCATGATCACCAGCGCCGCCCGCGCATGCAGCGCCGCGTCGAGCAGCACCGTCATCCCGTAGATGTGGAAGAACGGCAGCACCGCCAGGATCCGGTCCTCGGCGGTCATGCCCTGCACGGGCCGGATCTGCGCGACGTTGGCCACCAGGTTGCGATGGGTGAGCATCACGCCTTTGGGATTGCCGGTCGTGCCGGAGCTGTACGGCAGCACCGCGATGTGGACCGCCGGGTCGAAGCTCACCTCGGGCGCCGGCCGACCGGGACTGAGCAGATCGGCGGCGTTCGGGTGGCCGTCCGTGTCGGCGCCCGGTCCGTCCAGCACCACCAACCGGTCGTCGGCCAGGCCGACGGTCGCGGCGGCCTCGGTGGCCTGCGGCAGGAGCGGGGTGACGGTGACCAGCATCGTGGCCTGGGAATCGGAGAGCTGTTTGGCGATGTCTCTGGCGGTGAACAGCGCGTTGACGGTCGTTGCGGTCGCACCGGAGCGCAGGATGCCGTGGAAGGCGATCGCGAACGCCGAACTGTTCGGCGCCAGCAGGCCGACGACGTCGCCCACGCCGATGCCGCGCTCGGCCAGCGCACCGGCGAACGCATCGATGCGGGCGAGCATGTCGCCGTACGTCGTCTGCTCGCCGGTCTTGGCGTCGATCAGCGCGATGCGCTGGGCATCCTCGTCGGTCAGGTCGGAGAACAGATAGTCATAGACGCTGGCCGCCGGAATGTGGACTGCGGGGTAGGGGCTTGCGAAACTCATGGTGTCTCCGATCGAACCACGACCTGTCCCGCCCGGGGGTCAGACTCCGTCGAGCGTGTTGACCAATCTGCGCGGGGCGACCAACCGGAAGCTCGCGTCGACGAGTTCACGCACTTCCTCCCAGTCGACGTCGGCCCTGGTGAAGTCGAGACCCAGCCACCCCGAGGCGCCGAGATAGGCGGGGTAGAAGAACCGCTGGTCGGCCTGCAGGGCGTCGCGGTCGGACTCGTCGACCTTGACCATGACACAGTGCGGCACGGTGGTCATCGGACCGGACTCCTTGGTGCTGCCGCCGTACATCGCGAACATCTTCGCGGCGAAGAAGCCCGGCCAGCCGTGCGACACCTTCTCGATCGCCTCCGGGAAACTTAGCGCGATCTCGCGCACCTCGGCCAGGCCGGGATCGTCGTCGCGGAACATGATCGGATGCGGCACGGTCGCCAGGCTATGACGTGTTCGGCCGACTCGTCAGCCCCTTTCGATAGCCTGCGTGAGTGAGTTCGAAAGACGCCGAGGCGGCACTGGCGCAGCAGGCCGACCAGGCGACGGACCCCGACATCCGCCGTCAGTGGCAGGAGCTGGCCGACGAGGTGCGCGGCCATCAGTTCCGTTACTACGTACGGGACTCGCCGATCATCACCGACGCCGAATTCGACGCACTGCTGCGCCGCCTCCAGGCGCTCGAGGACGACCACCCCGAACTGCGCACCCCGGATTCGCCCACCCAGCTCGTCGGCGGCGCCGGCTTCGCGACGGACTTCACCGCGGCAGAGCACCTCGAGCGGATGCTCAGCCTCGACAATGTCTTCGACCCCGACGAGCTGGCGGCGTGGGCGGGTCGGATCAAGAGCGAGATCGGCCCCGACGCGCACTACCTGTGCGAGTTGAAGATCGACGGTGTCGCGCTGGCATTGGTGTATCGCGACGGCAAGCTCGAGCGGGCCGCCACCCGCGGCGACGGCCGCACCGGTGAGGACGTCACACTCAACGCCCGCACCATCGACGACATCCCCGAGCGCCTCGCCGGCACCGATGAGTTCCCGGTGCCGCCGCTGCTCGAGGTCCGCGGCGAGGTGTTCTTCCGGGTGTCGGATTTCGAAGAGCTCAACGCCGGCCTGGTGGCCGAGGGTAAGGCGCCGTTCGCCAATCCGCGCAACAGTGCGGCGGGTTCGCTGCGCCAGAAGAATCCGGCGGTGACGGCGCGCCGCAGACTGCGGATGATCTGCCACGGGCTCGGCCGGATAGAGAGTCCCGGGGGGTTCCCGTTCACCACATTGCACGACGCGTACCGCGCGTTGCAGGCATGGGGACTGCCGGTGTCCACCCACACCGCGAAGGTGCAGGGCCTCGACGCGGTCACCGAGCGCATCGCCTACTGGGGTGAGCACCGCCATGACGTCGAACACGAAATCGACGGTGTGGTGGTCAAAGTCGACGAGGTCGCGTTGCAGCGCCGGCTCGGCTCGACCTCACGGGCGCCGCGGTGGGCCATCGCCTACAAATATCCGCCGGAGGAGGCGCAGACCACACTGCTCGACATCCGCGTCAACGTCGGGCGCACCGGTCGCGTCACCCCGTTCGCCTACATGGAGCCGGTCAAGGTGGCCGGTTCGACGGTGGGGTTGGCGACGCTGCACAACGCCTCGGAGGTCAAGCGCAAGGGCGTGCTGATCGGCGACACCGTGGTGATCCGTAAGGCAGGCGACGTCATTCCCGAGGTGCTCGGCCCGGTCGTCGATCTGCGGGACGGGTCCGAGCGCGAATTCGTCATGCCGACGCACTGCCCGGAATGCGGGACCGAGCTGGCGCCCGCCAAGGAGGGTGACGCCGACATCCGCTGTCCGAATTCGCGCAGCTGTCCGGCGCAGTTGCGGGAGCGGGTGTTTCACGTCGCCGGTCGCGGGGCGTTCGACATCGAGGGTCTGGGCTACGAGGCCGGGATCGCGCTGCTGCAGGCCGGGGTGATCACCGACGAAGGCGATCTGTTCACCCTCACCGAAGACGATCTGCTGCGCACCGAACTGTTCACCACGAAAAACGGCCAGCTCTCGGCCAACGGCAAGCGGCTGCTGGCCAACCTGGGCAAGGCCAAGTCGCAGCCGCTGTGGCGGGTGCTGGTGGCCTTGTCGATCCGCCACGTCGGGCCGACCGCGGCGCGCGCGCTGGCCACCGAGTTCGGCAGCCTCGAGGCGATCATCTCGGCCGACGAGGCTGCACTCGCCGGCACCGAGGGCGTCGGCCCGACGATCGCGGCCGCGGTCAAGGAATGGTTCGGTGTCGACTGGCACTGCGCGATCGTGGAGAAGTGGCGCGAGGCGGGCGTGCGGATGGCCGACGAGCGTGACGCCGGGATCGAACGCACGCTGGAGGGTCTGTCGATCGTGGTGACCGGATCGCTGCCGGGGTTCTCCCGCGACGAGGCCAAGGAGGCGATCCTGGCGCGCGGCGGCAAGGCCGCCGGGTCCGTGTCCAAGAAGACCGCGTACGTGGTGGCCGGTGACTCACCGGGTTCCAAGTACGACAAGGCCGTCGAACTGGGCGTTCCCATCCTGGACGAGGACGGGTTCCGCCGGCTCCTGGAGAACGGACCCGACGACCAGGCTCGCTAGGCGGCCCCGCGCAGGGCGTCGCGCGCCCGGTCGAGCAGCGATGCGAACGGGCCGACCGCGAAGTTCAGCGCGGCGGACTCCACCCCGGGGTGCGGGTGGGTGGGCGCGATCCGTTCGGCGACCTGGACCGCGACGGCCATGCGTTCGAGTTCGTCGGCCTCGAGATTGTCTGTGAGAAGCGGGAATTCCTCCGTCTCCTCCTTCTCGGCGTGCTCGAGCACCGCGCCCTGCAGACTGATGAGCGCCTTGCCGAATTCGGCGGAGTTGATGTCGAGCTTCTCGAGTTCGCTCAACGCGACCTTGGAGTCGTGCTCTTCGGCCAGTCGGGCGTCCACGACGGCATTCACGTCGAGGGTGTCGCTCTCGGCCTTCCGTCGCACCCGCGGGTGCACCATCATCTCCTCGGCCGTCTCGTGCACGGCGAGCAGCGTGCGCAACCGGGTGAACGCCTCCTGACGGGTCTCGGCGTCGGCTGCGTCGAGGGTCGCGCGAAACGCCTGCCGGATCGTCTCGTGCTGGGCCTTGAGATAGTCGACGACATCCTGACCAGTGGTGATAGGGCTGTTAGCCACGCGAGAAACCTCCGCATGTCGGTGGTGGAACGAATCGGCGCGGGGGGCTGTGCGCCGCCCATCCGATACCCGGGCGGCCGCCGATTCAAAACTGCCGGCGGTTTGGCGACCGGCCACCCGGGAACCCCCAACGGGACCAGATTTCCACTGAGCGAGGAGCGACCTTCCCATGGCGACGTGCGATACCTGCGGCAACCACTACGACAAGGCGTTCACCGTGACGTGGGCCGACGGGCGCAGCGCGACCTTCGACAGCATCGAATGCGCGGCCATGCAGGTGGCGCCCGAATGCGCACACTGCGGCTGCCGCATCCTCGGCCACGGCATCGAGACCGAAGAGGCGATCTTCTGTTGCGCCCACTGCGCACGTAAGGACACCAACGCCGACGTCAACGACCGCTACCCGGTCCCGGCCAGCGGCTGAGTCAGCGCAGGATCGTCGCGACGATACCTGTCAGATAGCCCAGGCGCGCCACCTCGGAGGGCCGGAACGCCGGCCCGCCCGGCCGGCCCAGCACCACTGCGGTCCGGTCGTCGCCGAGCGGCGCGGCGGCCAGCGTCGTATCCATGTCGCGCCACACCTGCGGCACCCAGTCGGCGGTGGCGTCCAGCGCGGCGGCGTGCGCGAGCGGCAGCCACGGCGCCGAGCCGGCCTGCGTCTCCGGTGCGCCGTGACTTCCGGCGATCCGCTCGATTCCGGATTCGGTCAACCGCACCACGGTGCACCAGCCGACCCGCAGCACCCGAGGCGCCTCGTCGGCGAACGCCTGTAACTTCGCGGCCTTTCCCGGGGCGGCGGCGGTGTGGTCGATCAGCTCGAGTTCGCGGTGCGCCTCCAGCAGACCGGTGTGTGGACGGATGGTGTCGACCCGCACGCCGGGCAGCATCTCCGCGGCGGTGATCACCATGTCCGGCATCGTGCCGGCGGGCAACTCGACCACCAAATCGTCGATCGCGAAGCCGGCGCCGCGTTCGACGACGTCGAGCGAGAGGATGTCGGCGCCCACCGAACCGAGCGCCACGGCCAGCGAGCCGAGGCGGCCGGGCCGGTCTTCGAGTTCGACCCGCAGCAGATAGGAGGGCACGGCGACCACTGTCGCACGGGCCTCGGCGGCGAAGCGACTCGAGCGCAGGGACTAGGCTGCGTGGTCGTGTCGCAGATCTCCCGAGACGAGGTGGCCCACCTCGCGCGCCTGGCCCGGTTGGCGCTGACCGACAGCGAGCTCGACAGCTTCGCCGGTCAGCTCGACGCCATCCTGGGCCATGTGGGCGCGATCCAGGCCGTGGACGTGACCGGCGTGGAAGCCACCGACAATCCGCTGACCGTCGTGAACGTGACCCGCCCGGACACCGTCGAGCCGTCCCTGGGTCAGGATCAGGCCCTCGACGCCGCGCCCAGGGTGGCCGACGGCCGCTTCGCCGTTCCGCGCATCCTGGGGGAGCCCGAATGACCAGCGAGCTCATCCGCTCCGACGCCGCCACCCTGGCCGGCCGCATTGCCGCCAAGGAGATCTCGTCGGTCGAACTGACTCAGGCCTGTATCGACCAGATCGGCGCCACCGACGAGCGCTATCACGCATTCCTGCATGTCTCGGCCGACGAGGCGCTGGCAGCGGCCGCCCGCGTCGACGCCGCCGTCGACGCCGGAGAGCAGCTGCCCTCGGCGCTTGCCGGGGTGCCGGTAGCACTCAAGGACGTGTTCACCACCACGGACTCGCCGACCACGTGCGGATCGAAGATCCTCGAGGGCTGGCGCTCGCCGTACGACGCCACCGTCACCGTGCGGTTGCGCAGTGCGGGCATCCCGATTTTGGGCAAGACCAATATGGACGAGTTCGCGATGGGCAGCTCGACGGAGAACTCGGCGTACGGGCCGACCCGCAACCCCTGGGACACCGACCGTGTGCCCGGCGGCTCCGGCGGCGGCAGCGCGGCGGCGCTGGCCGCGTTCCAGGCGCCGCTGGCCATCGGCACCGACACCGGCGGGTCGATCCGGCAGCCGGCCGCGCTCACCTCGACCGTGGGGGTCAAACCCACCTACGGCACGGTGTCGCGCTACGGGCTCATCGCGTGCGCGTCGTCGCTGGATCAGGGCGGACCCTGCGCCCGCACCGTGCTCGACACCGCGCTGCTGCACGAGGTGATCGCCGGCCACGATCCCAAGGATTCGACGTCGGTCGACGCCCAGGTGCCCGACGTCGTCGCCGCCGCCCGTGCCGGCGCGCACGGCGACCTGCGTGGTGTGAAGGTCGGCGTGGTCAAGCAGCTGCGCGGCGAGGGCTATCAGGCCGGCGTGCTGTCGTCGTTCACCGCCGCCGTCGACCAGCTGACCGCGCTGGGCGCAGAGGTTTCCGAGGTCGACTGCCCCAATTTCGACCACTCGCTGGCCGCCTACTATCTGATCCTGCCTTCGGAGGTGTCGTCGAATCTCGCGCGCTTCGACGCCATGCGCTTCGGGCTGCGCGTCGGCGACGACGGCACCCACAGCGCCGAAGAGGTGATGGCGCTGACGCGTGCCGCGGGCTTCGGGCCGGAGGTCAAGCGCCGCATCATGATCGGAACGTATGCGTTGTCGGCCGGCTACTACGACGCCTATTACAACCAGGCGCAGAAGGTGCGCACGCTGATCGCGCGGGATCTCGACGCCGCCTACGAGAAGGTCGACGTGCTGGTCACCCCGGCCACGCCGTCCACGGCGTTCCGCCTCGGGGAGAAGATCGACGATCCGCTCGCGATGTACCTGTTCGACCTGTGCACGTTGCCGCTGAACCTGGCCGGACACTGCGGTATGTCGGTGCCGTCGGGCCTGTCACCGGACGACAATCTGCCCGTGGGACTGCAGATCATGGCGCCCGCGTTGGCCGACGACCGCCTGTACCGGGTCGGCGCCGCCTACGAAGTTGCGCGAGGACCACTGCCAACTGCGCTGTGACAGGGGAGGATGGACACCATGCGCATTGGAGTTCTCACCGGTGGTGGTGACTGTCCCGGCCTGAACGCCGTCATCCGGGCGGTGGTCCGCACCTGCGACGTCCGATACGGCTCCTCGGTGGTGGGTTTCCAGGACGGCTGGCGCGGGCTGCTGGAGAACCGGCGCATCCAGCTGCGCAACGACGACCGCAACGACCGGCTGCTCGCCAAGGGTGGCACCGTGCTCGGTACGGCGCGCGTGCATCCGGACAAGCTGCGCGCCGGGCTGGACCAGATCAAGCAGGTTCTCGACGACAACGGCATCGACGTGCTGATCCCCATCGGCGGTGAGGGCACCCTGACCGCCGCGCACTGGCTGTCCGAGGAGAACGTCCCGGTGGTGGGCGTACCGAAGACCATCGACAACGACATCGACTGCACCGACGTCACTTTCGGTCACGACACCGCTCTCGGTGTGGCCAGCGAGGCGATCGACCGGCTGCACTCCACGGCCGAATCGCATCAGCGCGTGATGCTCGTCGAGGTGATGGGCCGCCACGCCGGCTGGATCGCGCTGAACGCCGGGCTGGCCTCCGGCGCGCACATGACCCTGATCCCCGAGCAGCCCTTCGACGTCGAAGAGGTGTGCCGGCTGATCAAGAGCCGCTTCGTGCGCGGTGACTCGCATTTCATCTGCGTGGTCGCCGAGGGCGCCAAACCGGCCGAGGGGACGATGCAGCTGCGCCAGGGCGGCATCGACGAATTCGGCCACGAGAAGTTCACCGGGGTGGCGCAGCAACTGGCCGTCGAGGTGGAGAAGCGCGTGCGGCGTGAGGTGCGGGTGACGGTGCTCGGCCATGTGCAGCGCGGTGGCACGCCGACTCCGCACGACCGGGTACTGGCCACCCGATTCGGGGTCAACGCCGCCGACGCCGCCCACGCCGGTGAGTTCGGGATGATGGTGTCGCTACGCGGCCAGGAGATCGGGCGGGTGTCGCTGGCCGACGCGACGCGCCAGCTCAAGCTGGTGCCGCAGAGCCGCTACGACGACGCCGCCGAGTTCTTCGGCTGAGTGCCGGGAAACTAAGCTGGACCCATGTCTGTCGCCACCGCCGAACTCCTCGACTACGACGAGGTCGTGCAGCGTTTTGATCCCGTCCTCGGCCTCGAGGTCCACGTCGAGCTGTCGACCGCGACCAAGATGTTCTGCGGCTGCGCGAACCGGTTCGGCGCCGAACCCAACACCCAGGTCTGCCCCGTATGCCTGGGCCTGCCCGGGTCGTTGCCCGTACTCAACCAGGCCGCCGTCGAGTCGGCGATCCGCATCGGTCTCGCGCTGAACTGCCGGATCGCGCCATGGGGCCGCTTCGCCCGCAAGAACTACTTCTATCCCGACCAGCCGAAGAACTATCAGATCTCCCAGTACGACGAGCCGATCGCCGTCGACGGCTACCTCGATGTGCCGCTGGACGACGGCACCACCTTCCGGGTCGAGATCGAGCGGGCCCACATGGAGGAGGACACCGGCAAGCTGACCCACCTGGGCAGTGACACCGGCCGCATCGCCGGGGCGACGACCTCGCTGGCCGACTACAACCGCGCCGGAGTTCCGCTGATCGAGATCGTCACCAGGCCGATCGACGGCACGGGTGCCCGGGCGCCGGAGATCGCCCGCGCCTACACGACCGCGCTGCGCGATCTGCTGCGCGCCCTCGGGGTGTCCGACGTCCGGATGGACCAGGGCTCGATGCGCTGCGACGTCAACCTGTCGCTGAAGCCGACCGGCCAGGCCGAATTCGGTACCCGCACCGAGACCAAGAACGTCAACTCGCTCAAGAGCGTCGAGGTGGCGGTCCGCTACGAGATGCGCCGCCAGGGCGCGGTGCTCACCTCGGGTGGCCGCGTTCACCAGGAGACCCGCCATTTCCATGAGGACGGCTACACCTCGCCGGGTCGCAGCAAGGAGACCGCGCAGGACTACCGGTACTTCCCCGAGCCCGATCTGGAACCGGTCGCACCCGACGCCGAGCTCGTCGAACGCCTCCGTCAGACGCTGCCCGAGCTGCCGTGGTTGCGGCGCAAACGGATCCAGCAGGACTGGGGCATCTCCGACGAGGTGATGCGGGACCTGGTGAACAACGGTGCGATCGACCTGGTCGCCGCCACCGTCGACCACGGCGCGTCGGCCGAACAGGCGCGCGCGTGGTGGGGCAACTTCCTGGTTCAGAAAGCCAACGAAGGTGGGGTGACGGTGTCCGAATTGCCCATCACCCCGGTGCAGGTGGCCGCGGTGGTGAAACTCGTCGACGAGGGCAAGCTGTCCAACAAGCTGGCTCGTCAGGTGGTCGAGGGGGTGCTGGCCGGTGAAGGTGAGCCCGAGCAGGTGATGACCGCCCGGGGTCTGGCCCTGGTGCGCGACGACTCGCTGATCCAGACCGCTGTGGACGAGGCGCTGGCCGCCAACCCCGATATCGTCGAGAAGATCCGCGGCGGGAAGGTGGCGGCCGCGGGTGCGATCGTGGGTGCGGTCATGAAGGCGACCAAGGGGCAGGCCGACGCCGCCCGGGTGCGCGAACTCGTCCTGGCCGCTTGCGGCTAGGACCATCGGACCGCGTCTGGCTGTCTGCGCCTGACGGTCAGAGCCGGTAGCGCCTGCGGATTCCGTCGAAGCGTTCCCACAGCTGCGTGGTGCGCTGTTGCGGTGTGACGGTGGCGGTGTCGATCGGCAGCGCTGACGCGAGGTCGGCGCGGTTGACGACCGTGGTGTTCAGCGCCGCGGGCTGGCCACCGAGCATGTGCCGGTAGGTGACGTTGCCGCGGGTGAAACCCTGGGTGTCCATCCAGTTGTGGCAGCCCGGGTCGTCGTGGGCGAGCACGATGCGAATCCTGCCGTCGGTATCGACGGCGGTCCTGCTCGGGGTGTAGCTGACCGGCCGGTAGAGGAAGTCCATGCTGGTGAAGAACACGCCCATGTTGGTGAGCATCCACAGGCCCTCGTGTGCCTTGAAGTCGATGATCAACGCCTCGTCGTCGGCCAGCTCCCAGTACATGTTGGCCGCGGCGCGTCCGCGTTTGTCGTCGCCGGCACCTGCGCCGGCGTGCGGGAAGGTGTTCGGCCGGTGGGGGTCGACGCCGCCGTGGGTGAACGGGAACTCCGGCCAGTCGGCCATCAGCCCGGTGACGAATTCGCCGGCCCAACCCACGGCGGCCACCATGTCCGCGGCGGAGAGCACCGGCCGTGGGGAGTCCATGCCGATGCGCTCGATGCGCAGTTCGGCAGGGCGCTCGTCCCAGCCGTCGAATCCCTGGCGGATGAACAGTTTCCGCGAACCCGAGGTGGTCGGGAGCCAGTTCGTCTCGCGTGGCGGTCCGCCGATGTACAGCTCGAGATCGCCATCCGGTCCGGTGGTCAGCTGGTGGCCGAACAGGTTCGCCTCGGGGACGTCGCCGAAGGGTTCGTGCAACACGCCGGGACCCGCAGGCCGGGGCCCCTGCACGGTGATGTTGAAAAACGGTGCGGTACCGCGGTTTCCGGTGATGCGGTAGGTGTGCTGACCGTCGATCCAGGCCTGGTGGTAGGTGAAGTCCGCGCAATCGCCGCCCAGCTTGCGTAGCGGCGTGCAGAAGGGGTGCACCATCGGATACCGGGTGTCGGCCGTCTCGAGCGCGAGGTCGAATGCCTGTCCGAGATTCTGGGTGAGAAAGCGGAAACCGTCCGCGCGTTGCACACCCGAGGTCGCATTGTGGTCCTTGAACACCTGGGCACCCGCAGCCTTCAGCCGGTCGCAGAACTCGTTCCACGCCGCGGCCAGGTCGGCGTCATCCGCTCCGTCCCCGAAGACCATCTACCTGCCCCGTCGCTTCGCTCGCCCCATCAGGCGCCCAGCCGATCGAGCATCGCAGTGACCGTCCGGCCGGCCCGCAGCGCGGCCTGCGCGCGGCCTTCGGATTCGATTCGCGGACCGATCAATTCGAGGTCGAAACCGTGCCGGTAGCCGGCGGCGAGCACGTGCTCCAGGAACCCTTCGACAGGGATCGCGCCGTCGCCGGGTACGGCGCGCGCGGGCAGCGACCGGTCGCCGAGCACGTAGTCACTCAGCTGGATCAGCCGGGTGCGCGGCAACGCACGGTCCACCAGCGTTTCGAGGCCGGCCTCGGCCCAGCAGTGGAACAGGTCGATGCAGATGTCCAGACCGGCGGCTTCGGCGAGGGTGATCGTGTCGCGCAGCGAGTGGGCGATGTGGATGTCGGCGTAGAGGCTCGAGGCGTTCTCGATCGCAAGGGCGACGCCCGCGCCGCGGGCAGCGCTCACGCACGGAGCGACGGCGGTACAGAAGCGGTCCGCGGCCTGCTCCCAGTTCAGCGCGCCGCGGCCGCCGGTGAGCAGATAGACCATCGTGGCGCCGATCTCCGCCGACGCGTCGATCACCCGCAGCAACGCGTCGGCAGACGAGAACACATGGCAGACCGCGTGGGTTCGGTAGCCGTGTTCGGCGATCAAGGGCGCGAGTCCGGGATCGGACAGCTGCAGGTCGACGAGGCTCAGCCGGTTCAGGCCTGCCGTGCGCCAGAAGTCGTGCAACTCCGCCAGTGGCGCACCGCTGAAGGTGACGCTGTGCACCGAGAGCCTGTCGTGCACGGCGGCGCTCAGTCCCGCTTCTCGATCTGGACGCCGAAGCGTTCGCGGAACGGCCGGAACTCCTCGTTCAGATCGTCGATGTTCTCGCCGATGTCGGTCAGCAGCGACGTGGAATAGCGGAATTTGCCGTACCGGTCGCCGCGGTTGTCGGCGAGGTACTTGCGCATCGCGGCCTCGGCGTTCGCCGTCAGGTGCCGGTCGCAGAACGTGTAGTACGACCGCACGGTCGCCACGGGGTCGGCGATGAAGTCGGTGTAGCGGACGTGGCGGATGCGCGCGTCGTCGACCATCGGATGGGTCATCGTGTTGGCGATGCTCGTGCGGGTCAGTTCGAGGTGCATCTTCGCCGCGGCCTGCAGGTCGATCGGACCGACGATGCCCTCGAGGATGTCGGCCATCATCATGGTGCGGGATGCGGCGACCTGGACCGGATCGCGGTGCAGCCACAGTAGATGCGCGTCGGGATAGGCGGCGAACAGCTCGTCGAGCCGCAGACCGTGAAATCCTTTGAGCACCCAGTACTTCGCCGGCCGCGCGTACTGGAACTGCTGCAGCATCGCCTTGTGCAGCCGGTACTGTGCGGCGGCGTCGGTGGGCAGGCCGCCGACGAGCGTCTGCATCGGAACCCGCCACCACGCCGTCGGTGTCATCACCCGGAAGTCGAACGCCCAGGTGCGTTCGTCCTCGGGCAGCCCGTCGCCGAGCATGTCGTTGTACGGGTGGCTGTGCAACCACTTCGGCATCTTGGCGTTGATCTCGCGCCAGTCCGCGTCGGCGCGGGCGCGGCGGGGATCGTCCGGTCCGGCCAGCCCCGGTGGCGGCGACGGGTACATCACCTCCCAGAAGCGCAGCGCGCGGGCGTCGGGGTCGACCGACATCAGTGCGTGCATCAGGGTGGTGCCCGAGCGGGGTTCTCCGGTGACGAACATCGGCCGGTCGATCACCTCGTCGGCGATCGGATGGCGGGCGCGGTCGGCGAACAGCTCCAGCCGCGAGGTCAGCAGCCACAGGCACACCTCGGACGCCCGCGCCCGGCCTTCGGCGTCCATTCCGATCGCGTTGAGGTGGTCGACTGCCAGGCCGAACCGTTCGGGCAGCGTGGGGTCACCGTAATCGCGCCAGCCCGTGGCGGCCTCGGCGCGCGCCAGCAGGTCGGGTGCGTCGAGCAGATCGGTCATCGTTGGCCTCCGCACAGACGGATCAGTTCATCTTCGGCGCGGTGCACGTTGTCCGCCGACGCGGCGGCGAACCGCAGACCGGCCATGGCGCCGTAGTCCATGATCTTGGGCACCCGCAATCCGGCGTCGACGTAGGTCTTGACGATGCGGGCGACCTGCTCCGGGGTGCCGTGCGGCACTGCCGCCAGTACCGCCTCGGGCTCGACCCGGTCGAGGAAGTCGACAATGCGCTCGCGGGTGAGGGTCGCCGGGTCGATGTCCTGGAAGCCGCGCCAGTGCTCACCCATCGGATGACGAAATCCCAGACCTCGCAACGTCGCCGCGGACACCTGCAGCAGGAACGCCTTGACCAGCGGCGCCTCGACGATTTCGGCCAGCGCCGCCTCGTCGGCCCCGATCAGGCACACCTGGATGAAGCACGGGGTGATCGCCGCGGGGTCGCGGCCCGCCCGGTCGGCCGACCGGTGGATCGCGGCGAGCATGTCCGCATAGTGCTCCGGCGTCCACGCCCCAGCCGGCCACCAGCCGTCGGCGTGACGGCCGACGATGTCGAGCATGCGCGGTCCGCTGGCACCGATCCAGATCTGCGGAGTCCGGTCCTCGTAGGGTTCGGTGTCCAGGCGGGCGTGGTCGAGGGTGTAGAACCGCCCACGGAAGTCGACCGGCCCGTGTGCGTCCCACAGCAATCGGATCACCTGCAGCGCCTCTTCGAAGCGGCTGACCGGGCGGGAGAAGTCGAACCCGTAGGGCACGATGTTCTCGCTCTCGCCGCTGCCGACCCCGAGAACGAACCTGCCCCGGGCCAGATGGTCGATGGTCAGCGCGCTCTGCGCGAGCGAGGCCGGGTGCCGGCGCACGGTGTCGACGACGCTGGTGACCAGCGGTGTGCGCTCGGTCAGCACGGCGGCCGCGGCGGCCACGGCCATCCCGTCGAGGTGGCGGTGCGGCGACGGCGACGCGGTGGCCAGGTCGGTGAATTCGGGCGTCCAGATCGAGTCGGGCCAGAAGCTGACCATGTGATCGGGCAGCCAGATGGAGTGGTAACGCCCGCTGTCGAGGCGCTCGAGCACCGAGAGGTCCAGCGGCAGGGTGGTGCGCAGGAACGCGGCGGGTTGGACCGTCCGCGCCGACGAGATGCTGGGCACTCGCCCAGCATAGGGCCGGGCGGTTATTGCACAGTGCGTTTCAGGAGAATAGCCTTCTCGCGACATGCAAACGCGTTCTCGTCGGCTGGTCCGGCTCGCGACGAAGGGGGCTGCCCGATGACGGACGCCTGGATCCTCGATGCGGTGCGCACGCCGCGGGGCCGGGGGCGACCCGACGGCGGACTGCACGGCGTACATCCACAGGATCTGCTGGCGCAGTGTCTGCAGGCGCTGGTCGCGCGGGTGGGCTTCGACCCTTCCCAGGTGGACGACGTGGTGGCCGGCAACGGTCTGCTGGCCGGGGAGCACGGCGATGACATCGCCCGCCTCGCGCTGCTGCTGGCGGGCTGGCCGGAGACGGTGCCGGGGATGACGCTCAATCGGTTCTGCGGTTCCGGGCAGCAGGCCGTCACCGTCGCGGCGGCCGGTGTCGTCAGCGGGTCGCAGGATCTGGTGGTCGCCGGCGGTGTGGAGTCGATGTCGCGGTGGGACGTCGGCGTGGGCGTCCCGACCATCGACGGGGACAACCCGGCGTTTCGTGAGAGGTATCCGACGGTGCCGCAGGGGATTTCGGCGGATCTGATCGCCTCGCTGGAGGGGTTCACCCGCGTCGACGTCGACGCCTACGCCGCCGAGAGTCAGCGCCGGGCCGGGCAGGCCGTCGGTGACGGCCGATTCGACCGCTCGGTCATCGCGGTGACCGATGCCGACGGCGCCACCCTGTTGGACCGTGACGAGCATCCGCGGCCGGGGACCACAGTCGAGAAGCTCGCCGGGCTTCCTCCGGCGTTCGCCACGATGGGCGCGTCCGGTGTCGAGGGGGAGGGCAGGACGTTCGACGAGATCTGCCTCGACCGGTATCCAAAGGCCGAGCGCATCGACCACGTGCACCACGCGGGCAACTCCTCCGGCGTGGTGGACGGCGCCGCGGCCGCGGTGATCGCCTCATCGGATTGGGCGCGTGCACAAGGCTTCTCGCCGCGGGCACGCATCCGGGCCACCGCCGCGATCGGCAGCGAACCGGTGATCATGCTCACCGCTCCCGGCCCGGCCGCCCGGCGTTGCCTGGCCAAGGCCGGAATGCACACCGACGACATCGACCTCTGGGAGGTCAACGAGGCCTTCGCCGCCGTACCGCTCAAGACGATCCGTGATCTCGGCCTCGACCCGGAGCGGGTGAACGTCAACGGCGGCGCGATCGCACTCGGCCATCCGATCGGTGCCACCGGGGCCATGCTGATCGGCACCGTCCTCGACGAGCTGGAGCGCCGCGACCTGGCCACCGGGCTGGTCACCATGTGCACCGGCGGCGGCATGGGAACCGCGACGATCATCGAGCGGATCTGACGTGGACAGCGTCGATCTCGACACGTCATCTGACGGCGTCGCCGTCGTGCGGCTCAGCCGGCCCGACCGCCTCAACGCGATCAACGAGACGATGCGCGACGAACTGCTGAGCACGTTCGCCGCCCTGGCGTCCGACCGCGACGTGCGTGCCGTCGTCCTCACCGGGGCCGGCCGCGGCTTCTGCTCCGGGATCGATGTGCGCGACTTCGGGCCCGGCCTGGTGGACGCGGCCGCACCGGCGATCGACCGGATGCGCTTCCAGGAGGCGATGGCCGGCCTCCCGCGCGCGGTCCGGGAACTCCCGCAACCGGTGGTCGCCGCCGTCAACGGCGCCTGCGTCGGCGCGGGTTTCGCACTCGTCCTCGCCTCCGATGTCCGGATCTGCTCCACGGCAGCCACATTCGGCAACGCCGCCATCCTGCTCGGCCTGTCCGGTGCGGAGATGGGGATGAGTTACCACCTACCCCGCATCGTCGGCACCAGTGTGGCCGCGGACTGGATGCTCACCGGACGCACCGTCACCGCCGACGAGGCCGACCGCCGGGGACTGGTCAGCCAAGTCGTCGCACCCGACGACCTGGACACCCGGGCGCTGGAGCTCGCGGCGCTGATCGCCGGCCACGCACCGCTGGGCGTCGAGCTGACCAAGCGTGCGCTGCAGGTCAACACCGACGCCGCCCACCTCGACGCCGCGCTCGAACTCGAGAACCGCAACCAGGTACTCACCCACGCCACCGACGACGCCGCCGATCGTCGCGCGACGTGGTCCGGACGTTAGAAGGAGCACCACCATGTCCTGGGATTTCTCGACGGAACCGGAATGGGAAGAACAGCTCGAATGGGTGGCGGCCTTCGTCCGCGAGGAGTGCGAACCGATCGACCTGATCGTCAAGGAATCCCACGACCTCGACGATCCGGTGCGCCAGGCGCTGATTCCGCCGCTGCAGCGGATCGTCAAGGAGCGCGGGCTGTGGGCCACCCACCTCGGCCCGCACCTCGGCGGACCGGGATTCGGCCAGGTGAAGCTGGCGCTGCTCAACGAGATCCTGGGCCGCTCGGAGTGTGCGCCGATCGTGTTCGGTTCGCAGGCACCGGATTCGGGCAACAGCGAGATCCTCGCCCACTACGGCACACCGGAACTCAAGGAGCGCTATCTCGAACCGCTGCTCGACAACCGGATCATCTCCTGCTTCTCGATGACCGAACCCCAGGGCGGCGCCGATCCGAAGATCTTCGAGACCACCGCCGTACAGGACGGGGACCATTGGGTCATCAACGGCGAGAAGTGGTATTCGTCGTTCGCGTCCAAGGCGTCGTTCATCATCGTGATGGCGATGACGGATCCGGATGCCGCACCCTACGACCGTTATTCGATGTTCGTCCTGCCCGGCGACACCCCGGGTATCAACGTGCTGCGCGACGTCGGACTTGGCTATCAACCACTCGACGGCGGCGGCCGCGAAGGTTATGTGCGCTACGAGAACGTGCGGGTGCCCGCCGACCACATGCTCGGACCGCGCGGCGGGGCGTTCGTCGTGGCACAGACCCGCCTCGGCGGCGGCCGGATCCACCATGCGATGCGCACGGTCGGCCTGGTGCGGCGCATCTTCGACATGATCTGCGAGCGCGCGGTGTCGCGCTACACGCAGGGCAGCGTGCTCGCCGACAAACAGTTGGTGCAGGAGATGATCGCCGACTCCTGGATGGAAATCGAGGCGTTCCGACTGCTGACGCTGCAGACCGCGTGGAAGATCGACCGGTACAACGACTATCACGCCGTGCGGGCGGACATCTCGGCGGTCAAGGCGATGATGCAGAAGGTGCTGCACGATGTCTCGGCGCGCGCCCTGCAGATCCACGGCTCGCTGGGCACCAGCCACGAGATGCCCTTCGTGCAGTACCTGACCGAGTCGTTCGTGCTGGGACTGGCCGATGGTCCCACCGAGGTGCACAAGGTCACGCTGTCTCGACTGCTGCTCAAGGGCCGTCAGCCGGCCCCCGACGTGTTCCCGTCCGAACACCTGCTGCGGCTCCGCGCGGCCGCCGAGGCGAAGTTCGCCGACCGGCTGGCCGGAATCCCGCGCTAGTCCAACATTTCCCGGGCTCGGGCGAGCAGCCCCGGCAGCGCGGCCGCCATGGCATCCAGCTCGGGGTCCGGGGTTCGGCGCCGGCGGTTGTGCTTGACGATCAGCGCCCACGTCGCCGTCGACTTGAAGCAGGCCAGTGCCATGAACCACGCCGCCTCCCGGGCGTCGCCGTAGCAGGCCAGCAGATCGGCACGCGCCGGTACGACGTCGACATATGCTGACGGCCGGCCGTAGGTCAGCGGGTCGGAGTTGATCAGGAACCAACCCACGTCGACGCGCGGATCGGCCACCGACCAGATCTCCCAATCGATCACGGCCGCGATGCGCTCACCCTCGGCGAGCAGATTCCCCAACCGGAAGTCGCCGTGCACGATCGTCGGCGGCGCCGCAGCAGGCAGCGTCGCGCGCAGTGCTGCGGCCACCTCGTCCCACCCCGGCGCAAGCGCCGGATCGACCGTGGTCAGGGTGCGCTCCCAGCGCGCAATCTCGTCCGCCGGCCCGACGACCGGCTCGTCGGCGAGGTCCACCGACTCCGGCGCCACCGAATGCAGGGCCGCCATGGTGGCCGCCGCACGTAGGAAACGTTGCGCCACGACAGGTCCTGGTCCGGCGTCGGCGCCGTCGAACAGCGGCTCGAACGAATCGCCGGATACGAAGGACATCACGAACAGCGGTGGCACACCCGGCGGATCGCCTGGGTCCTCGTCGAGCACCACGGGCACTGGAACCGGCGTCGACTCCAGCGCACGCAGGACCCGAACCTGGCGCAGCACGTCGCGGTGCCCCGTGGGTGGCACTCCCGGCGGGGCCACTTTGACGACCACGGGCGCGCCGTCGCGGACCCCCGCATACGTCAGACTCGAGGCGCCCCCGTGCAGCGGGCGGACGTCGTGCACATCCAACACCCCGAGACGGGCAGCGAGGTCGTCAAGGGCGAGCTCGGCCATCGAACTCCTGCAGGAACGTCTGGGTGTGGGCGATTCGGCCGGTCAGGGTGGCGGGGTCCCCGGTGCACAGCCGCAGCGCCGTCTCGGTGATCAGGCCGATGTCCTCGGTGTCGGTCTTCGCCAGATCCAGCGTGCCGGCGCCCGGGGTGGCGACCGGGTTCGTCGGCGCCGCAGCATTGACGGCGATGCCGTCGTCGTACAGTTCGGCCGCAAGGCTTTTCGTCAACCGGTTCAGGGCGGCCTTCGCTGTGCCGTACACCCCGAATCCGGCCGTGCGGTCGAATTCGGAGAACGGCGGCCCCTCCGGCAGGTCGCCACCGACCGAGGTGATGTTGAGGATCCAGCCGCGGCCACGTTCGCGCATGGCGGGGATGGCCAACTGACACAGGTGAAGCGGACCCAACAGGTGCATCTCCAGCATCAGCCGGGCCCGGTTCTCGGGGAATCGGTCGAGTGGCCGCAGGAACGTGGCGGCGGCGTTGTTGACAAGGATGTCGGGCGCGCCCACGGCGGCGACGGCTTCGGCGAACATCCGCTCACGGTCCGGCGAACTCGACAGGTCGGCGGCGATCGCGACCGCGGAGCCGCCTGCGCCGATGATCTCCTCGGCCGTCTGTCGCAGCGAGCCCTGGTATTTCGGGTCCGGGTCCAGCGTGCGCGCGGTCAGAGCGACCGTCGCGCCCTCGGCCGCCAACCGGACTGCGATGGCCTTGCCGAGACCGCGACTGCTCCCGGTCACCAGGGCGACCCTGTCCGCACACCGACCCGCCACGCCGCCTCCTACGAGAACGCGTTATCCAATGATGAGAACGACATTATCGCCTCGGGGGGTGCGGCGCGGCGCCCGGTCGAGAAGCGGCTCAGGTGTTGTCGGCGCTGCTGCGCGGGAAGCCGCCCTCGGGGAACAGCGGGAACACCACGTCGTCGGTGCGTTCGGCGTCGCCGGCGGTCTTGTTCACCGTCGCACCCCAGACGTTGCCGTCTGCCGAGAGCTGCAGCGCCCAGGCATGACCGCGGGTGTCCTGACGGATCACCTCGGGTTCGCCGGTGACCGCACCCGTGTCGGGGGCCATCCGCACCGCTACGGTCTGCTTGGTGTTGACGAGGTTGACCAGAACCGTGCCGTCGAGGGCGGCGCAGCCCGCGACACCCGGCCGGTCCGGCCAGGTCCATACAGTGGACACCTGCGAGTCCTTCGTCATCCGCTGCAGCCGGTCACCGGTAGGGGTGCGGTCGGTGATGTAGAGCGCGCCGTCGGCGGGGTCGATGCACATGGCGCCCCCGGAACCCATCCCGCTCAGCGCCGTCGTCGTCGGCGCCTGGTTCACCGTCGTCGGCTGCTCGATGCGCAGTACCTTGCCCGCCTGCGACGCCGGATCCGCGGCCTGGGCCGGGTTACCCGCATCGCCGGTCTGCACAAGCAGGGTGGTGGGGCTGGTGAAGATCAACGACCCGGTATTGCCGGTCGCGCCCTTGGGGATGCCGGTCAGTATCGGCTTGGGCACATCACCGTCGGCGATCCGGATCACCCGGTTGTCGGTCGGGGTGCTGACGTACGCATACATCAACCGGTCCTGCGCATAGGTGGGGGACAGCACGATGTCCATCAATCCGCCGTCGCCCGACGGGTCGACCGGGATCGTCGTCTTCACCTTCGGCTCGGCGCGGACCGACACCTCCTTGACCGCACCCGTCGTGCGCTCGGCGACCAGCGCCGATTGGCTGTCGGGCAGCATGATCAGTCCACTGGTGCTCTCCAGGCAGCCCTGCATCACGCCCTGGGCGGGACACGCCTTCGGGAACGGTTTGGCCGGCAGCGGCGGCGGGGGCGGGGGAGTCGACGTCTGACCGGGCGCCACCTCCGGCTCGGTGGTGAAGGGCTGCGACTGCGCATCGTCGAAGCGCGCGCACGCCGACCCGAACAGCGCCGTCACGCACAGCAGAGCTGCCAGTCCCGTCAGCGGCCGGCGCATCGTCATGCTGGCAAGGTTACGGATCGCGTCATGGTGCGCGCCACGGCTCCTCGACCAGACCGTGACCGAAGCGCCGTGGCAAATGCGCGGTTCCGCGATGATCTGCACCTACCCTGTCAGGCGTGACCAGTCAATCCCAGGACGCGCGCGCCTGGCAACGGCCCGACGATCCGGCCCGGCCTTCGACGGCAAGCCTGGTCGACCCGGAGGACGATCTGCCGTCGTCGAGCTACGGCGGCGACTTCGAGACCACCGCGATCCCGCGCTGGGACGCGAACAAGGGCGCTCCGGCCCAACCGGTCTACAACCTGATGAACGAACCCGAACCGCTGCCGTACGTGCAGCCCGGGAACGCGCACCCGATGGGTCCCTACGGCGCAGAACCGGCCGAGGTCGGCTACGACCCGTTCGCCGAGGACCGCCTCAAGGCGGCGGGTCGCCGCGGCACCCAGGACCTGGGACTGATGCTGCTGCGCGTCGGCCTCGGGATCCTGTTGATCGCCCACGGGTTGCGCAAGGCGTTCGGCCTGTGGGGTGGCGGCGGGTTGACCAACCTGCAGGACGCCCTCACCGAGGCCGGTTACCAGCATGCGGGCATCGTCACCTACGTCGCCGCCATCGGTCAGATCGGTGCCGGGGTGCTGCTGGTCCTCGGCCTGTTCACGCCGGTCGCCGCGGCCGCTGCACTGGCGTACCTCATCAACGAGCTGCTCGCCGCCATCACCGCGCAGGACAACGGGTTCGCGTTCTTCCTTCCCGGTGGTCGCGAGTTCCAGGTGACGCTCATCGTGGTGGCCGTGGCGATCATCCTGACCGGCCCGGGACGCTACGGCTTCGATGCAGGCCGGGGCTGGGCACGCAGACCGTTCGTCGGATCCGTCGTCGCGCTGCTCTGCGGCATCGGCCTTGGCGTCGGCATCTGGGTGCTGCTCAACGGCACGAACCCGCTGGGCTGACCGGTTGCGCCGGGCTCACCGATAAGGGTTGGGCACCCGCCCCGCGCTGGCCGCGGTCAGCCGTGGCAGGGTGCCGAAGGTGACCGCAGGCAGCGTCACCTCGGTGCCGTCGGCGAGTGTCGCCCTGGCCCAGGAGCCCCTGCCGAAGCGCAGCCCCTCGATGTCCTGCCAGGCCAGGGTGCGGCTGCGCAGCAGCGTGCGGGCGGTGACCCCGTCGGCGTCGGCCACGGTGCGGAGCCGCACGATCAGCGCCGACGCGAACACCGGGATCACCATCAGCACGGTGAACCAGCGCGGGTTGGCCAGCACCACAGACAGCAGACCCAGGGTGAAGAAGCCGACGGCGAGGTGTGCCATCGGCGAGATCCGGATGACGGTCGGGGCCTGTGGTACATCCGGAGACGTAGACCCGGAATCAGACCCGGACCCGGACACCGAAGAGGAGCTCACCTCTCCAATTCTGGCACCGTCGCCGCGCAGCGCCGCAATTTGACCTTTGAGCTGTGCGGAGGCTACCGTCGAGTGCTATGCAGTCGCTGGGGATGCTCGTAGTAATCGGTTGGCGCGTTGATGCCGCGCTAGCCCGTTGCCGGGCATAGCAACCAGCATCAACGCGCCACCCTCGATCAGCGGCCAGCTGTCGGGGGTTTTTTCTTGCCTGAAGTAACCGCATCAACCTAGGCCGACGAGGACGAAGAGAGATCCCAGTGAGCGCACCCACCACGCGACCACCGCACCGCCCCAGCACGCCGAACGGCGAGCAGGCCGTGTCCGCCGTCAAGTCCACCAGCCCGAAGGTCGTCACACCGCGGCAGATCGCTCCGGAGAAGATGACCGGCGCGCAGGCCGTGATCCGCTCGCTCGAGGAGCTGGACGTCGACACGATCTTCGGCATCCCCGGCGGGGCGGTGCTGCCGGTCTACGACCCGCTGTTCGATTCGCAGAAGCTGCGCCACGTGCTGGTGCGTCACGAGCAGGGCGCCGGGCACGCCGCCAGCGGTTACGCGCACGCCACCGGCAAGGTCGGCGTCATGATGGCCACCTCGGGACCGGGCGCGACCAACCTGGTCACGCCGTTGGCCGATGCCCAGATGGATTCGATCCCCGTCGTGGCGATCACCGGCCAGGTCGGCCGCGGCCTGATCGGCACCGATGCGTTCCAGGAAGCCGACATCTCCGGCATCACCATGCCGATCACGAAGCACAACTTCCTGGTGCGCCGCGGCGACGACATCGCGCGCGCGCTGGCCGAGGCGTTCCACATCGCCGCGACCGGACGCCCCGGTGCGGTCCTCGTCGACATCCCGAAGGACATCCTGCAGGGACAGTGCACGTTCAGCTGGCCGCCGCAGATCGACCTGCCCGGCTACAAGCCGAACACCAAACCGCACAACCGGCAGATCCGCGAGGCGGCCAAGCTGATCGCCGCCGCCCGCAAGCCGGTGCTCTACGTCGGAGGCGGCGTCATCCGCGGTGAGGCCACCGAGGAGCTGCTGACGCTGGCCGAGATGACCGGCATCCCGGTGGTCACCACGCTGATGGCCCGCGGGGCGTTCCCCGACAGCCACCGGCAGAACCTCGGCATGCCGGGGATGCACGGCACCGTGGCCGCCGTGGCCGCGTTGCAGCGCAGCGATCTGCTGATCGCGCTGGGCACTCGCTTCGACGATCGGGTGACCGGCAAGCTCGAGTCGTTCGCCCCGGGCGCGAAGGTCATCCACGCCGACATCGACCCGGCCGAGATCGGTAAGAACCGGCACGCCGACGTGCCGATCGTGGGTGACGTCAAGGCCGTGATCAGTGATCTGATCGAGGTGCTGCGCCGCGACGAGAAGCTCGACGCGATCGACATCGACACGTGGTGGTCGTATCTGCAGGGCGTGCAGGAGACCTTCCCGTTGAGCTACGGCCCGCAGAGCGACGGCAGCCTGTCACCCGAATACGTCATCGAGACGCTCGGCAAGCTCGCCGGACCGGACGCCATCTACGTCGCCGGGGTGGGTCAGCATCAGATGTGGGCCGCGCAGTTCATCTCCTATGAGAAGCCCAAGACCTGGCTGAACTCGGGCGGTCTCGGCACCATGGGATACGCGGTGCCCGCGGCCATGGGCGCGAAGATGGGCCGCCCCGACACCGAGGTGTGGGCCGTCGACGGCGACGGCTGTTTCCAGATGACCAATCAGGAACTGGCCACCTGCGCCATCGAAGGCATCCCGATCAAGGTCGCGCTCATCAACAACGGCAACCTCGGGATGGTCCGCCAGTGGCAGACCCTGTTCTACGAGGAGCGCTACAGCCAGACCGATCTGTCCACGCACTCGCGCCGCATCCCCGATTTCGTGAAGCTGGCCGAAGCGCTGGGCTGCGTCGGACTGCGCTGCGAACGCGAGGAGGACGTCGTGGACGTCATCAACCAGGCCCGCGCCATCAACGACCGGCCGGTGGTCATCGACTTCACCGTCGGCGCCGACGCGCAGGTGTGGCCGATGGTCGCGGCGGGGACCGGCAACGACGAGATCATGGCGGCGCGCGACATCCGCCCGCTGTTCGACGACAACGAGGAGGGGCACGCCTGATGGCCATCTCCACTCACACCCTGTCCGTCCTCGTCGAGGACAAACCCGGCGTGCTCGCGCGCGTCGCGGCGCTGTTCTCCCGGCGCGGATTCAACATCCAGAGCCTCGCCGTCGGGGCGACCGAGCAGAAGGACCTTTCGCGGATGACGATCGTCGTCAGCGTGGAGGACCAGCCGCTCGAGCAGATCACCAAACAGCTCAACAAGCTGATCAACGTGATCAAGATCGTCGAGCAGGACGAGGACAACGCGGTGGCCCGCGAACTCGCCCTGATCAAGGTGCGCACCGACGCGAACACCCGCGGCCAGGTCATCGAAGCGGTCAATCTGTTCCGCGCCAAAGTCGTCGATGTGTCGACCGAATCGCTGACCGTCGAGGCCACCGGCACCGCCGCCAAGCTCGAAGCGCTGCTGCGGGTGCTCGAACCGTACGGGATCCGTGAGATCGTTCAGTCCGGCGTGGTGTCGTTGTCGCGAGGCCCCCGGGGCATCGGCGCCGCCAAGTAAGCCGTCAGTCACCCCGATGTAGATGAGTAGACAAGGAAGAAGATTCACGTATGGCAGTTGAGATGTTCTACGACGACGACGCCGATCTGGCGATCATCCAGGGCCGCAAGGTCGGGGTCATCGGCTACGGCAGCCAGGGCCACGCGCACTCGCTGAGCTTGCGCGACTCGGGTGTGCAGGTGAAGGTCGGCCTCAAGGAGGGCTCGAAGTCCCGCGAGAAGGTCACCGAGCAGGGCCTCGAGGTCGACACACCCGCTGAGGTCGCCAAGTGGGCCGACGTGATCATGCTGCTCGCGCCCGACACCGCGCAGGCCGAGATCTTCGCCAGCGACATCGAGCCGAACCTCCAGGACGGCGACGCGCTGTTCTTCGGTCACGGGCTCAACATCCACTTCAGCCTGATCAAGCCACCGGCCAACGTCACCATCGGCATGGTCGCCCCGAAGGGACCCGGCCACCTGGTGCGCCGGCAGTTCGTCGACGGCAAGGGTGTGCCCTGCCTGATCGCGATCGACCAGGATCCGACCGGCGAGGGTCAGGCGCTCGCGCTGTCCTATGCCAAGGGCATCGGCGGCACGCGCGCCGGCGTGATCAAGACCACGTTCAAGGACGAGACCGAGACCGACCTGTTCGGTGAGCAGGCCGTGCTGTGCGGCGGCACCGAGGAACTGGTCAAGACCGGTTTCGAGGTCATGGTCGAAGCCGGTTACGAGCCCGAGCTGGCCTACTTCGAGGTGCTGCACGAGCTGAAGCTCATCGTCGACCTCATGTACGAGGGCGGTATCGCGCGGATGAACTACTCGGTGTCCGACACCGCCGAATTCGGCGGCTACCTGTCGGGTCCGCGGGTCATCGACGCCGACACCAAGGAGCGGATGCGCGCGATCCTCAAGGACATCCAGGACGGCGAATTCGTCAAGAAGCTGGTCGCCAACGTCGAGGGCGGTAACAAGGAACTCGAGAGTCTGCGCAAGCGCAACGCCGAGCATCCCATCGAGGTGACCGGCAAGAAGCTGCGCGACCTGATGAGCTGGGTCGACCGCCCGATCACCGAGACGGCGTAGTCACCTCACTCGTCACCACTCCCTCGCTAAACAGCATTCCCGGTTGTTGAGCCACCTGGCTCACGACCGGGAATGCTGTTTCGGCGACACCGACGGCATCTCGTCGATGCCGAATTCGCGGCGCAGCACCGTGCGGGCGGCGTAGTAGCCGGCCATTCCGTGCACCCCCGTCCCCGGTGGCGTGGCCGAGGAGCACAGGTATGCCCGGGGAATCGGTGTCGTCCACGGGTTGAGCCGCGGCGTGGGTCCGACCATCGCGGCGGGCAGGGTGGCGCCGCCGACGATGATGTCGCCGCCGACGTAGTTGGCGTTGCCCTCCGACATCTTCGCCGCCGGCACGCACCGGGCGCCGAGGACGAGATCGCGGAACCCGGGCGCGGCATGCTCGAACATCGACGTCACCGTCTCGGTGAGATCGGCCTGCGACCCCGACGGCACATGGGCGTACGTCCACAGCGGACGGCGGCCCCGGGAGTCGATGCGGGACGGATCGGCCAGGTGGGGCAGCGACGCCAGGGTCATCGGCCACGGCGCGTGCCGGCCCGCGGCGATCTGGCGTTCGGCGAGCGCCATCTGCGCCCTGGTGCCGCCCATGTGCACCGTGACGGCGTCGGCGACCCGGGGATCGCGCCATGGGATCTCATCGGACAGCACGAAGTCGACCTTGCAGACGCCCGGGCCGAACCGATAGCGCCGCAGCGACCGGGCATACCGCGGCGGCACCGCGTCGCCGTAGATGCCGAGCAGGGCGGTGGGCGCGGTGTCGTAGATCGCCACGCCCTTCGGCGGGCTGGTGACCGGTTCGCCGAGCACCAGGTCACCGCCGTGGGCCACCAGGTCGGCGATCAGCGCGTCGGTGATGGTCTGGGTGCCCCCGACGGGCACCGGCCAGCCCGCGGTGTGGGCGACGGTGCCCAGCATCAGACCCGCACCGCTGTTCACCGGCGACGGGATGGTGTGGATCGCGTGCACCCCGACGCCGGTGAACAATGCACGGGCGTCGTCTCCGCGCAGCAGCCCCCACAACCGGCTGCCCTGGGCGAGCACCCGCAGTCCGGTGCGCACCGTCGTCGGCGGATCCGGCGGCAGTGACCGCTTGTCGCCCAGGAAGAATCCGAGCACCCCGTCGACGTGGTCGACGAGTGGGCCGAACAGCCTGCGCCAGGACCGGCCGTGGTCCAGCTCGGCGCAGGTGCGCTCCAGTGACCGGTACGCGACCGCCGCCGGCCGGCCGGGCAGCGGGTTGGCGTAGGACACCTCCGGCGAGATCAGCGAGACGCCGCGCGCCGCTAGGTCGAACTCCGCGAAGAACGGCGACGCCACCCCGAGCGGATGTACCGCCGAGCAGACGTCGTGCAGGACACCGGGGAACTCCGGGTCGACCGCGCTCCGCGCACCGCCGCCGGGGGTCGGCTGTGCCTCGATGACCCGCACCGACAACCCGGCTCGCGCACAGATCACCGCGGCCGCCAATCCGTTGGGACCGCTGCCCACGACCGTCACGTCCACGTCGTCACCCCGAGTCGGCCCCCTGCCCTTCGCGCGGGAGGTACCCCCGCCGCTCCTGCCCGCCACCTCGATATTCAAGCCCATTAGGCTGACCGCGTGACTCTCCCCGTTGTATTGATTGCCGACAAGCTTGCGGAAAGCACCGTCGCCGCCCTCGGTGACCAGGTGGAAGTCAGATGGGTCGACGGCCCGGACCGGCCGAAACTGCTGGCCGCCGTCCCCGAGGCCGACGCCCTGCTGGTGCGTTCGGCGACCACGGTCGACGCCGAGGTGCTGGCCGCAGCGCCCAAGCTGAAGATCGTCGCGCGCGCCGGCGTCGGACTCGACAACGTCGACGTCGACGCCGCCACCGCCCGCGGTGTGCTGGTGGTCAATGCGCCGACGTCGAACATCCACAGCGCCGCCGAGCACGCGCTGGCCCTGCTGCTGTCCGCGGCCCGGCAGGTGCCCGCCGCCGATGCGACGCTGCGCGCCCACACCTGGAAGCGGTCGTCGTTCTCCGGCACCGAGATCTTCGGCAAGACCGTCGGCGTCGTCGGACTGGGGCGCATCGGTCAGCTCGTGGCCCAGCGCCTCGCGGCGTTCGGCACGCACGTCGTCGCCTACGACCCCTACGTGTCCGCCGCGCGCGCCGCGCAGCTGGGCATCGAGCTGCTGACCCTCGACGAGCTGCTGGGTCGTGCGGACTTCATCTCGGTGCACCTGCCGAAGACGAAGGAGACCGCCGGCCTGATCAACAAAGAGGCACTGGCGAAGACGAAGCCCGGCGTGATCATCGTCAACGCCGCCCGCGGCGGTCTGATCGACGAGCAGGCGCTGGCCGACGCGGTCACCAGCGGCCACGTCCGCGCCGCCGGCCTCGACGTGTTCGCCACCGAACCCTGCACCGACAGCCCGCTGTTCGAGCTGCCGCAGGTCGTCGTCACGCCGCACCTGGGCGCGTCGACCGCGGAGGCGCAGGACCGGGCGGGCACCGACGTGGCCGCCAGTGTCCGTCTCGCGCTGGCGGGAGAGTTCGTCCCCGATGCGGTCAACGTCGGCGGCGGCGTGGTCGGCGAAGAGGTCGCTCCCTGGCTCGACCTGGTCCGCAAGCTCGGTCTGCTGGCCGGCACACTGGCCACCGAGCCGACGACGACGCTGTCGGTTCGGGTGTGCGGCGAGCTCGCCGCCGAGGACGTCGAGATCCTGAAGCTCTCTGCACTGCGCGGCCTGTTCTCCACCGTGACCGACCAGCAGGTGACGTTCGTCAACGCCCCGGCGCTGGCCGCCGAACGCGGCGTGCAGTCCGAACTGATCACCGCGACCGAGAGCCCCAACCACCGCAGCGTGGTCGACGTGCGCGCGGTCGCCGCCGACGGATCGGTGACCAACGTCGCGGGCACCCTGTCCGGTCCGCAACAGGTCCAGAAGGTCGTGCAGATCAACGGCCGCAACTTCGATCTGCGCGCCGAGGGCGTGAATCTGATCGTGAACTACGCCGACCAGCCCGGCGCGCTCGGCAAGATCGGCACGCTGCTCGGCGGTGCGGACGTCAACATCCTCGCCGCGCAGCTCAGCCAGGACGCCGAGGGACCCAGCGCCACCATCCTGCTGCGTCTGGACCGCGAGGTCCCGGCCGACCTGCGGACCGCGATCGCCGACGCCGTCGGCGCCAACACGCTCGAAGTGGTGGACCTGGCATGAAACTGGCGGTCATCGCCGGCGACGGCATCGGTCCCGAGGTCATCGCCGAGGCGCTCAAGGTGCTCGACGCGGTGCTGCCCGGGGTGGAACGCAGCGAATACGACCTGGGCGCACGGCGCTACCACGCGACCGGTGAGCTGCTCACCGAGCAGACCATCGAAGAGCTCCGCGGGTTCGACGCCATCCTGCTCGGCGCGATCGGCGACCCGTCGGTTCCCAGCGGGGTGCTCGAGCGCGGACTGCTGCTGAAACTGCGTTTCGCACTCGATCATCACGTCAACCTGCGGCCGGGCCGGCTCTATCCCGGGGTCACGAGCCCGCTGTCCGGGGTGACCGGCATCGACTTCGTCGTGGTGCGTGAGGGAACCGAGGGCCCCTACACCGGCAACGGCGGTGCGTTGCGCATCGGGACGCCCCACGAGGTCGCTACCGAGGTCAGCGTCAACACCGCCTTCGGCGTCGAGCGAGTGGTGCGTGACGCGTTCGCCCGCGCGCAATCCCGGCGCAAGCACCTGACGCTGGTACACAAGACCAATGTGCTGACCTTCGCGGGCAGCCTGTGGTCGCGGGTGGTCGCCGAGGTGGGCGCGGAGTACCCCGACGTCGACGTCGCCTATCAGCACGTCGACGCTGCGATGATCCACCTGGTCACCGACCCGGGCCGCTTCGATGTGATCGTGACCGACAACCTGTTCGGCGACATCGTCACCGACCTCGCCGCCGCGGTCTGCGGCGGTATCGGGCTCGCGGCCAGCGGCAACATCGACGCCACGCGGACCAACCCGTCGATGTTCGAGCCGGTGCACGGCAGCGCGCCCGACATCGCCGGGCAGGGCATCGCGGATCCCACCGCGGCCGTCATGTCGGTGGCGCTGCTGCTCAACCACATCGGCGAGACCGACGCCGCGGCGCGGGTCGACCGGGCGGTCGAAGCGCACCTTGCGAGCCGCCCCGCCGAACCGCTGTCGACGACCGCGGTCGGTGACCGGATCGTCGGTCTGCTGTAGGTGACGCTGGCACGGCAGTGCTGGCTGTTCGTGACCGGCTCCTCGCTGTTCGCGCTCGCCACGGTGCCGGGCTTCGCCCCGGCGGCGGGGGCGGGTGCGGCCAACGCGCTGTGCTTCGCGGGTTCCTTCTTCTTCACCAGCGCCGCATGGATCCAGCTGAACCGTGCGCGCACCCAGTCGAAGAGCGACTTGTATTGTGCAGCAACGCAATTTGCTGGAACGCTGCTGTTCAACGTGAGCACCGGCGCCGCGGTGTGGGCCCACGAGGTCACCCAGGAGCGCCGGCTGGTGTGGGTGCCGGACGCCACCGGGTCGGTGGCCTTTTTGGTCAGCGGAGTGCTCGGTATCGTGGCCGTCACCGCCGCGGTCGGCGCTGTCGCGCCGGCGTCACGGGACTGGCAGGCTCAGTGGGTCAACATGATCGGCTGCGTGGCGTTCGGGATATCGGCGCTGGGCGCGTTCGTGAGCCGGACCGGCGTCACCGCGGATGCGCTGCTGGCCAACCTCGGCACCTTCATCGGGGCGCTGTGTTTCCTGGCGGCCGCGCTGCTGGTGCTGCCTCGCCGTCGCTGACCGGCCGACACCTCGCAGCGGCACTGGCGCGGGCGCTCGCGGTGTGCGCGGCGAACGTCGAGCGCCGACCTGACGTCAGGCTTCGGCGTCGACGGGCACCAGCGGAAGCGCGATCAACGGCAGTACGGCGCACACCGCAAAGGCCGCGGAATAGCCTGCGATCCCGATCAATCCGCCGAAAGCCGGGGCGGCGATCGCCGACGCCAGATGCTGGCTGGTGTTCTGCGCACCCAGCGTTCGTCCGCTCCAGAACGGCCCCGAGATCTCGGCGATCGCGGTGAACGCCAGACCGTTGTCGGACACCGTGATGACGGAGGCGGCCAGCATCAACGCCACACTCACCGGTGAACCCACCGCGTCGGTCAGCGCCAGCAGCGCCATCGTGACCGCCGCGCCGGCGGCGATCCACCGGATCGGGCGCAGCCGCAGGCCGACACGATCGGACAACCAGCCCGCCCCCACGCGGCCGCCGGCGCCCAGGATCTGCGCGACGGTGACGAGCACGCCGGCCGACGCCGCCGACCAGTGCCGGTCGGCGATCAACCACACCAGCGTGAAGGTCCACATCACCGATTGCGGAATCACCAGCAGCACAGAGGCGGCGTGGATCCGCCAGAGCACACCGGAGCCGCGATACGGATTGGCGAGCATTTCCGGCGCTGCATCGGAGCGCGGCGGGCGCGGCGGATCCAGCACACCCAGCAGGCACGCCACCGCCGAGACGGCGCACACCGCCGCCGGGAAGAGCAGCGCCGCAGACACCCCGTGACTCGCCGCCAGACGTGGAATCACCAAGGCGCCCAGACCCACTCCGAGCGGTACGGCGGTCTGGCGCACGCCCATGACCAGCCCACGCTTCTCCGGCGGGAACCATCCCACCACCAGCCGGCCGCTTGCGGAATTGCTGCTCGCCGCGGCCATTCCACCCAGGAAGAGCAGGGCGCCGACCGCAGGCAGGGAATCCACCACAGCCGCACCGAAGGCCGCGACGGCGGTCAACGCCGAACCCACGGTCAGGACGATGCGTTCGCCGATGCGGTCGACGACGTACCCCCAGGCGATCAGGGTGAACACCATGCCGAAGCTCGGCATCGCCGACATCAGACCCGCCAGCGCCAGATCGAGCCCGCGCTCGCTGTGCAACGTCGGGATCAAGAACGCCACGCCGTTGATGAACACGTTCGCGCACAGCGTCGAGATCAGCGCCAGCACCAGCATGGACCAGCGGCGCGCCGTGCCGATCGCGGTCGTCATGGCGCCATCGTGCCACGCCTATCTCATATCATGAACTGCTATTTCATATAGTGGGATGCGTGCAGAGTACGGTGGTGCCGTGAGAACGTCGTGCTGGAGCCGGGTCGCCGGTGTGCTGGTCCTGAGTCTGGGTGCTCTGCTGGCGGTGCCCTCCGCGCCCGTCGCCGTGGCGGTCGCTCCGGACTGGTCGGGACTCGATGCTCGCGGCCATGACGGTGACATCCCGGCGCCCGGCGAACTGATGCAGACCGTGCCGCTGGCACCGGCGCTCTCCGTCGCCGGCGCCGCCCGCGCCTACCGGATCCTCTACTCGACACTCGATCAGCACGATGCACCCGCGGTGAGCACCGCTGCGGTGTTCGTCCCCCGCGGGGAGGCGCCCGCCGAAGGATGGCCGACGGTGGCGTGGGCGCACGGCACGGTGGGCCTCGGCGACGACTGCACCCCGTCGGCGCGACCCCGCAGTGCTCGTGACGACGAGTACCTGTCGCATTGGCTCGACCAGGGGTACGTCGTCGTCGCATCCGACTACACCGGGCTGGGCACCCCCGGGCTGATGAGCTATCTCAACACCGTCGCCACTGCGCGGGCCGTCGCCGACTCCGTCGTGGCCGCACACCACCTGCCGCTGCCGCTGTCGCCGCGGTGGGCGGTGATCGGGCAATCCCAGGGCGGGGCCGCAGCAGTGGGCACCGCCCGCTACGCCGACGAGTTCACCCGGGGCGCGGGACTGGACTACCGCGGGGTGGTCGCGACCGGCACGCCGGCGGGTATCGAGACCGTGGTCGGTCAGGCCGGTCCGGACATGACGCTGCCGCCACAGCTCGGCCCTGTCGCCAACAGCTATGCGGCCTACATCCTGGCCGGGTTTCGTGAGGCGCGGCCCGATCTCGACGTCGACAGCGTGCTCAGCCCGCTGGGTCTCGAGGCGGTCGCCAAGGCCGAGACGCTGTGTCTGGCCGAGCTGGGTGCCGCGCTCGACGGCGCCACCCCCGCGCAGTTCTTCTCCGCACCGCTGCAGTCGGTACCCGGAGTGTCCGGGGCGCTGGCCGCGTACCTGGGCGTCCCGGTCGACGGATATGACCGGCCGATCTTCCTCGGCGTGGGTCTGCTCGACCGCGATGTGCCGCCGAACTCGACGCTGACCCTCGCCGAGCAGATGCGGCAGCACGGCCAGGACGTCACCCTGCACGTCTACCCCGACCGGGACCACAGCGGCACGGTGCCGGCCTCGCTGCCGGACTCGACACCCTTCCTGCGGATGGCGCTCGCCGGGGGCTCGGACCGCTGACACTAGGCTTGCGGGTATGCGCCTGGGTCGAATCGCCAGCCCCGACGGGGTCGCCTTCGTCAGCATCGAGGGGGAGTCCGCTGACGCGGTGGCACGAGAGATCGCTGAACACCCTTTCGGTAATCCGACCTTCACCGGCAGATCGTGGCCGCTCGCCGACGTGCGCCTGCTCGCACCGATCCTCGCCAGCAAGGTCGTGTGCATGGGGAAGAACTACGCCGCCCACATCGAGGAGATGGGCGGCGGGCATTTCCCGGATCCGATCATCTTCCTCAAACCCAACACCGCGATCATCGGCCCCAACGTGCCGATCCAGCTGCCCGCCGATGCGAATCCCGTGCATTTCGAAGGGGAATTGGCTGCGGTGATCGGGCGGCCCTGCAAGGACGTGCCCGCCGCTCGTGCCGCCGAGAACATCCTCGGCTACACCATCGCCAACGACGTGTCCGCGCGCGATCAGCAACAGAAGGACGGCCAGTGGATACGCGCCAAGGGACACGACACGTTCTGCCCGGTCGGGCCGTGGATCGTCACCGACGTCGACGCCTCGGATCTGGAGCTGCGTACCGAGGTCAACGGCGAAGTCAAGCAGCGCAGCCGGACCTCGCTGATGATGCACGACATCGGCGAGATCGTGGAGTGGATCTCGGCGGTGATGACGCTGCTGCCGGGGGACCTCATCCTCACCGGGACCCCGGAAGGCGTCGGGCCGCTCGAACACGGTGACACCGTGAGCATCTCCGTGGAAGGTATCGGCACGCTGACCAATCCCGTTGTGCGCAAAGGACGATCATGACGGTACGGGTACGGTTCTGCCCCTCGCCGACCGGAATTCCTCATGTAGGGCTGATCCGCACGGCGCTGTTCAACTGGGCCTACGCCCGGCACACCGGCGGTCAGTTCGTGTTCCGGCTCGAGGACACCGATGCTCAACGCGACAGCGAGGAAAGCTATCTCGCACTCCTGGACGCGCTGAGCTGGCTCGGCCTGGACTACGACGAGGGGCCCGACATCGGCGGACCCTACGCGCCGTACCGCCAGTCCGAGCGACGCGAGATCTACCGCGACGTGGTGGCGCGGCTCGTCGAGGCGGGGGAGGCCTACGAGGCCTTTTCCACCCCCGAGGAGGTCGAGGCCCGTCACGTGGCGGCCGGGCGCAACCCCAAGCTGGGATATGACAACTTCGACCGTGAGCTGAACGACGACCAGCGAGCGGAGCTACGGGCGCAGGGCCGCAGCCCGGTGATCCGGCTGCGCATGCCCGACAAGGACATCACCTGGCCGGATCTGGTGCGTGGCGAGACCACCTTCGCCGCCGGTTCGGTGCCCGACTTCGCGCTCACCCGGGCCAGTGGCGATCCGCTCTACACGTTGGTCAATCCGGTGGACGATGCCCTGATGCGGATCACCCACGTGTTGCGCGGCGAGGACATCCTGCCGTCGACGCCGCGCCAGATCGCGCTCTACGAGGCGCTGACCAGAATCGGCGTCGCCGAGGGCGTACCCCGATTCGCTCATCTGCCAAGTGTTCTCGGCGAAGGCAACAAGAAACTCTCCAAGCGCGACCCGCAATCCAATCTGTTCCTGCACCGCGAGCGCGGATTCATCCCGGAGGGGCTGCTGAACTATCTGGCCCTGTTGGGCTGGGGCATCGCCGACGATCACGACCTGTTCAGCATCGACGAGATGGTGGCCGCATTCGATGTGTCCGACGTCAACTCCAACCCCGCGCGCTTCGACCAGAAGAAGGCCGATGCGATCAATGCCGAACACCTCCGGCTGCTCAGTGTGGAGGACTTCACCACGCGCCTGCGCGCGTTCTTCGCCGAGCACGGTCACGACACCGGCCTGGACGAGGCACAGTTCGCCGAGGCGGCCAAGCTGGTGCAGACCCGCATCGTGGTGCTGGGCGACGCGTGGGGGCTGCTGAAGTTCTTCGACGACAGCGCGTTCGCGCTCGACGAGAAGTCCGCGGCCAAGGAACTCAAGGCCGATGCGGTACCGGTGCTCGACGCCGCCATCGCCGCACTGGACGCTGCGCAGGACTGGACGACGGAGAGCATCGAGTCCGCCCTCAAGGCGGCGCTGCTCGACGGGCTGGAACTCAAACCCCGCAAGGCCTTCGGGCCGCTGCGGGTGGCGGCGACCGGGGCCACCGTCAGTCCGCCGCTGTTCGAGTCGCTCGAACTGCTCGGCCGAGACCGCAGCCTGCTGCGGCTGCGGGCCGGGCGTGAGCACGCGGCGGCGCAGCCGGCTCAGGGGTGACCCCGGGAATCCGGCGCCGAAATCTTTGGTAGTCTTTGCGTCGGCCCGAGAACGACAGGCGGCGGCGCAGCTCATCGCCTGAAAGGCCGGAAAATGCTCATGACCAGCGGTGATGGGCAGCCAATGGGGTATGGTGTAATTGGCAACACAGCGGTTTCTGGTACCGCCATTCTAGGTTCGAGTCCTGGTACCCCAGCCAATCGGAGCGATTAGGACGCCGCCCGCGGCTGAGCTATGCTGTTCCTCCGGATCGAGTTCTAGCCCCCGTCGTCTAGCGGCCTAGGACGCCGCCCTCTCACGGCGGTAGCGTGGGTTCGAATCCCATCGGGGGTACGTCACTTTTCGTTCACTCAGCGCCCAGGGCGCCGTTTTTCGAGTGAATCCCGCCGTGCGCGCAGAGTCGAACAGGTCTACAGCCGGCGGGTGAGCGCATCCGCCGCGGCCAGCAGATCGGTCGCCCAACGCACACCGGGTCGCCGGCCCATCCGGTCTATCGGACCCGAGACCGAGATCGCCGCGACGACAGCCCCGGTGCCGTCCCGTACCGGCGCCGAGACGCTCGCCACACCGGGCTCCCGCTCCGCCGCGCTCTGGGCCCAGCCACGCCTGCGTACCTCGGCCAGCGTGCGCTCGGTGAACGTCGCCGACGGCAGCACCGCCTGCTGGGTGGCGGCGTCGGCGTGGGCCAGCAGCACCTTGGCCCCCGATCCGGCCGTCATCGGCAGGCGGGTGCCGATGGGCACCGTATCCCGCAGGCCCGCGGGGGGTTCCAGGGCGGCGACGCAGACGCGGGTGGTGCCTTCGCGTCGGTAGAGCTGCACGCTCTCACCGGTGATCTCGCGCAGGCGCGGCAGCACCACCGCGCCTGCCGCCAGGAGCGGATCGTTGACCTTGCCGGCCAGTTCTGTCAGCGCCGGACCCAGTCGCCAGCGTCCGTCCGCATCTCGGGCCAGGAACCGGTGTGCCTCCAGGCCGGCGGCCAGCCGGTGGGCGGTCGCCCGGGGAAGTCCCGTCCGGTCGCACAGTTCGGCGAGCGCACAGGGCGACTCCGCCACCGTGTGCAATACGCCCACCGCTTTGTCCAGCACGCCGATCCCGCTATCCTGTCCCACAGGGAGATACTAACGTCCCGAAATGTGAGATGGCCAGTGTGACGACGCAGGCCGCGGAGAAGGAATCGAGAAGGTAATGGCACAGCCCGCCAAACCCCGGACCCTGGCAGAGAAGGTGTGGGACGACCACGTCGTCGCCCTCGGCAGCGGCGAAGGTGCCGCGCGCGAGCCGGATCTGATCTACATCGACCTACACCTCGTCCACGAGGTGACCAGCCCGCAGGCCTTCGACGGGCTCCGCCTCGCCGGCCGACCGGTGCACCGACCGGATCTGACCATCGCCACCGAGGACCACAACGTCCCGACCGTCGACATCGACAAACCCATCGCGGATCCGGTGTCACGCACCCAGGTCGAGACGCTGCGCCGCAACTGCGCCGAATTCGGCATCCGGCTGCATCCCATGGGCGACGCCGAGCAGGGCATCGTGCACATCATCGGCCCGCAGCTGGGGTTGACGCAGCCCGGGATGACCGTGGTCTGTGGTGACAGCCACACCTCGACCCACGGCGCATTCGGCGCACTTGCCATGGGAATCGGCACCTCCGAGGTCGAGCACGTCCTGGCGACGCAGACGTTGCCGCTGCGGCCGTTCAAGACCATGGCGGTCAACGTCGACGGCGTCCTGCCCGCCGGCGTCAGCGCCAAGGACATCATCCTTGCGGTGATCGCCAAGATCGGCACCGGCGGTGGACAGGGTTACGTCATCGAATACCGGGGCAGCGCCATCGAATCGTTGTCCATGGAGGGCCGGATGACGATCTGCAACATGAGCATCGAGGCGGGCGCCCGCGCCGGCATGGTCGCTCCCGACGAGACGACCTTCGAATTCCTGCGCGGACGGCCCCACGCGCCGAAGGGTGCGGACTGGGACGCCGCGGTGGCCGCGTGGAGGGAGTTGCGCACCGACCCTGGTGCGGAATTCGACTCCGAGGTCTACCTCGACGCCGCCGCCCTGAGCCCGTTCGTCACCTGGGGCACCAATCCTGGCCAGGGTGTCCCGCTGTCGGCCGCGGTGCCCGACCCTGAGCTGATGGTCGACGAGGGTGAGCGCCAGGCCGCGGAAAAGGCGTTGACCTACATGGACCTTCGGGCCGGTACGGCGATGCGGGACATCGCCGTGGACACCGTCTTCGTCGGCTCGTGCACCAACGGACGTATCGAGGATCTCCGGGTGGTCGCCGACGTCCTACGGGGCCGCGCCGTTGCCGAGGGTGTGCGGATGCTCGTGGTGCCCGGATCGATGCGGGTGCGCGCACAGGCCGAAGCCGAAGGCCTCGGCGAGATCTTCACCGCCGCCGGTGCCGAATGGCGTCAGGCGGGTTGCTCGATGTGCCTGGGCATGAACCCGGACCAACTCTCACCCGGTCAGCGCTGCGCGTCGACGTCCAATCGCAATTTCGAAGGACGCCAGGGCAAGGGCGGCCGGACCCACCTGGTCTCACCCGCCGTGGCCGCGGCCACCGCCGTGCGCGGCACCCTGTCCTCGCCCGCCGACCTGGCCGCTGCGCCGGAACTCTGAAACGGAGAAAAAGCGATGGAAGCCTTCCGTACCCACACCGGTATCGGCGTGCCGCTGCGCCGCAGCAATGTGGACACCGACCAGATCATCCCGGCGGTCTACTTGAAGCGCGTAACCCGAACGGGTTTCGAGGACGGGCTGTTCGCCGCGTGGCGCAACGACCCGTCGTTCATCTTGAACCTGGCGCCCTTCGACCGGGGCTCGGTTCTGGTGGCCGGACCCGACTTCGGCACCGGGTCCTCCCGTGAGCACGCCGTGTGGGCACTCATGGACTACGGATTCCGGGTCGTGATCTCGTCGCGGTTCGCAGATATCTTCCGCGGTAACGCGGGCAAGTCGGGCTTGCTGGCCGCCGAAGTCGGTCAGGACGACGTGGAACTGCTGTGGAAATTGATCGAGCAGAATCCAGGCCTGGAAATCACTGTCAATCTGGAAGATCGCACCGTGACCGCGGGAACGGTCGTGGTGCCCTTCAACATTGACGACTACACCGCATGGCGACTGCGTGAAGGGCTCGACGATATAGGCCTTACGCTGCGGAAACGCGCCGAGATCGAGGCGTACGAGCAGCGCAGGCCGAGCTGGAAACCGCGCACTCTGCCGGCCTGACCGGGGCCCGCGGCGCTGCGAAATCGCCGCCTAGACACCCCTTTCCCGACGGGTTCACAGGAGTCCAAGGGGGCCAAGCGGATTGCTGATTTGTTCGCTGAAACAGGGCGAAAATGCGCGTGGCTCTTGGAAATCAGTGGTCAGAGGGTTTACCGTGTCCACTAGTCGGTCCAAGGAGGACCACTGGTTCGGAAGGTTTTTTGCATGAACAAAGCGGAGCTTATCGACGCACTGACAACCAAACTGGGCACCGACCGTCGGCAAGCAACCGCCGCGGTGGAGAACGTCGTGGACACGATCGTGCGTGCGGTGCACAAGGGCGAGAGCGTGACCATCACCGGCTTCGGCGTTTTCGAACAACGCCGCCGGGCCGCCCGGGTCGCTCGCAACCCGCGCACCGGTGAGACGGTCAAGGTGAAGCCCACCTCTGTTCCGGCGTTCCGGCCCGGCGCACAGTTCAAGGCCATCGTGGCCGGCTCGCAGCGGCTCTCGGCCGAGGGCCCCGCGGTGAAGCGCGGAGTCGCGGCGGCACCGGCCAAGCGCACGGCGAAGAAGACGGCGCCGGCCAAGAAGACGGCCGCGAAGAAGACCACCACCGCGGCGAAGAAGACGGCGCCGGCCAAGAAGGCCGCCACCAAGTCGACCGCCACCAAGTCGACGGCCGCCAAGGCGCCGGCCAAGAAGGCGCTGGCGAAGAAGACCACGTCCACCGCGGCCAAGAAGACGGCTCCGGCGAAGAAGACGACCGCCGCGGCCAAGAAGACCGCGCCGGCGAAGAAGTCGGCCACCAAGGCCCCCGCCAAGAAGGCGCCGGCGAAGAAGACCACCGCCAGCGCTGCGAAGAAGACCGCCAGCAAGGCTCCGGCCCGCAAGGCTCCAGCCAAGAAGGGTCGCAAGTAGTCCAACGGAAGCCGCCGTGGGTCGACTGACCCACGGCGGTTTTCGCGTGGGGGGTTACTTCACGGCCATCGGGCTCGCCAGATGGTCGGCGGCGATCAGCCGGCCGCCGGCCAGCGACAGCACCCAGGTGGAACCCTTGCGGTTGCGGGACTTGTCCGGCCGGACGCCGTCGCGCTCACACCACCACGCGATGAGGTCGGGGATGACCTTGCCCTGTGAGCAGATGACCGGGGTGTCGTCGGACTCGGCTGCTTCGGAGACGATGTGCAGCAGCCGTCTCCGCCCTGCCTTCCTGTCGTCGGCGTAGGCCTCTTCGGTCAACTCCGGCACGACGTGCACTGTGGTCCCGAGCTCCTCGGCCAGCGGTTCGATGGTCTGCACACAGCGGGTGCGGTCCGCCGCGTAGAGCCGGTCGCCGCCGAAGGCGAGAAGCTGGCCGACCAGGGATTCGGCCTGGGCACGACCGTTCTTGTCCAGTGGCCGCTTCCGGTCATCGCCGTGATAGCGGGACTTGCTTCCCGCGGTCGCGTGCCGGACCACGAGCACGGTCTGCGTGTCGGCGGGCGCTTTGGCGAATCGCCGCAGCACCTTTCGATCATGCGGATAGCCCACCCTCTTCATCGCTTCGGAGACGGGCAGCCACAGCAGTTGATCGACCTCGTCGTTGGGCGCGAACGCCCCGTCGAGCGAGCGCGCCGCCCAGTACTTGACCTTCTTCTTCTCGAGTCCGTCGCCGAGCGGGTAGCTCACCGACGGCAGCCGCCTGCCCAACGCCGCGGCGTAGCCGGTCTCCTCGTGGACCTCGCGCACGGCGGTCACCGGTTCGGTCTCGCCCGGGTCGACCTTGCCCTTCGGCAGCGACCAGTCGTCGTAGCGCGGCCGATGGATGACGGCCACCTCGACGCCGTCGGGGCCGGTGCGCCACAGCACCGCGCCCGCCGCGAGAACGGTCTTCTTCGACGACACCGAACTGTCTTTGGACACCTCAACTCCTGCTGAACGTCGAGACCCCGTCCGGGGCTGAGAGGAAACGGCCGGCGAACGTCGGTGGGGCCGTCACTGGTGCCGGTGACGTTCCATCAGCGACACCTGGTGGTCGCGAACCGTCTGGCCCTCGAGCGGCAACGCCGTCCAGTGGCCGTCGGCGCCCAATTCCCAGCAGCGGGTGGCCGGGTCCAGCGCGGACTCGAAGACGTCGCCCAGCTGTGCGGTCAACCGCGGATCCTTCACCTGCGCCATGACTTCGACCCGGCGGTCGAGATTGCGGTGCATCATGTCGGCACTGCCGATCCAGAATTCGTCGATGGCGCGGAAGTGGATGACCCGCGAATGCTCGAGGAATCGCCCGAGGATCGAGCGCACCGTGATGTTGTCGGAGACGCCGGGCGCTCCGGGGCGCAGCGCGCAGATGCCCCGGACCACGACCTCGACCTTCACCCCGGCCTGCGAGGCCCGGTAGAGCGCGTCGATCACCTGCTCGTCGACCAAAGCGTTGGCCTTGAGGCGGATTCGGCCCTCGGCGCCCTCGCGGGCGGCGGCCACCTCACGTTCGATGCGCTCGACGATGCCCCTGCGCACCCCGTGCGGCGCCACCAACAGGTTTCGGTAGGACACCTTCCGTGAGTAGCCGGTCAGCGAATTGAACAGGTCGGTCAGGTCGGCCCCGATGTCGGGCGCAGCGGTCAACAGGCCGACATCCTCGTACAGACGCGCGGTCTTGGGGTTGTAGTTTCCGGTGCCGATATGGCAGTAGCGCCGGATCATCGACCCTTCGCGCCGCACCACGAGTGCGGTCTTGCAATGTGTCTTGAGACCGATCAGCCCGTACACCACATGGACACCCGCACGTTCCAGTGCCCGGGCCCACTTGATGTTGGCCTGTTCGTCGAAGCGGGCCTTGATCTCGACCAGCGCCACCACCTGCTTGCCCGCCGCGGCGGCGTCGATGAGCGCGTTGACGATCGGCGAGTCGCCCGAGGTCCGGTAGAGGGTCTGCTTGATCGCGAGCACGTTGGGGTCGGCGGCGGCCTGTTCGATGAAGCGTTGCACCGTGGTCGAGAACGAGTCGTAGGGGTGATGCACCAGAACGTCCCCGTCGCGCAGCGTCGAGAAGATGCTCTTGGGCGTCTCGCGCTCACCGAACGCCGGCGGGGTGGCGGGCACGAACGGCCGGTCCTTGAGCGTGGGGCGGTCGACGGCGTAGATCTGCCACAGCGCGGACAGGTCCAGCAGCCCGGGTACCTCGACGACATCGCCGGGGTTGACGTCGAGTTCGCGCAGCAGCAGTTCGAGCATGCTCTCGGTCATGTCGTCGGAGACCTCGAGGCGCACCGGTGACCCGAACCGCCTGCGCGCCAACTCTCGTTCCAGGGCCTGCAGCAGGTCCTCGTCGCGGTCCTCCTCGACTTCGAAGTCTGCGTTGCGGGTGATGCGGAACGCGTGGTGCTCGACGATCTCCAGCCCCGGGAACAGCACCGGCAGGAACGCGGCGATCAGCTCCTCCATGGGCAGGAAACGCGACTCGCTCGAGGCGCCGCTGCGCTGTTCGAGCAGGACGAACCGGTCGACGTTGTCCGGCACCTTGATCCGGGCGAAGTGCTGCCCGCCGTCATCGGGATGTTTGACGGTGATGGCGAGGTTGAGCGACAACCCGCTGACGAACGGGAACGGGTGGGCGGGATCGACCGCGAGGGGCGTCAGTACCGGGAACACCTGCTCGTGGAAGTAGGTGGACAGCGCGGCGCGTTCGGCGTCGTCGAGTTCGGCCCAGGTGACGATCACGATGCCCTCATCGGCGAGCGCCGGACGCACCGAGTCGAGGAACACCCGTGCGTGGCGTGAGGCGATCTGCTGGGTGCGTTCGCTGATGCGCCGCAACTGTTCGCGCGGCGAGAGGCCGTCGGCCGACCGCACGGACAGGCCCATCTCGTCGCGGCGCTTGAGACCGGCGACGCGCACCATGTAGAACTCGTCGAGATTCGACGCGAAGATGGCCAGGAACTTCGCCCGCTCCAGCAGCGGCAGCGAGGTGTCGGCGGCCAGCGCCAGCACCCGGGCGTTGAAGTCCAGCCAACTCAGCTCGCGGTTGAGGTACCGGTCCTCGGGCAGGGCGTTGTCGATCGCGGGGGAGGTCAGAGCGGGAGGCGCGGCCGGCGGAGCCTCCGGCGCGGAATCGGCGTGCTCGCGCTCGTCGTCCTGCGTGCGGATCGCATCGTCGGCTTCGGCTTCGGTCATGCGTTGGATCCTTCCCTATGGTCTCGACGTCGGGCTACCTCGTTCAGCAGTTGTTCACACCGGCGGTCCGATGGCTCTGGCGGTCGCAGGCCCGATGCCCAGCCGCTGCGCGGCGAGTAGGTCGTCGGGCGTGTCGATGTCACAACGCAGCCCCGGCCACGCCGTGGTCAGCTCGATGGCACCCGAACTCCGGTGCCGCGCAGCGGAATCGATGCCGAATTGCGGGTCGAGCGCGACGCCGAACGAGAACAGCGCGGCGGTGCCGGTGCCGTGCCGGTCTGCGACGAAACTGCGGGGGTGGGCCCGGGCGGCGGCCACCGCTGCGGCCAGTTCACCCGACCGTAGGGCCGGTAGATCGCCTTGTAACGCAACGATATCGGGCGTCGAGGCGCGCAGTTGAGCTTCCGCCGCGGCGATGGCGTTGTTGAGCGGGTCGGGGTGACCGTTGGGCGTCGGATCGGTGAGTACCCGAGCGCCGAGCCGGCGCGCCGCGTCGGCGGCCACCGCGTCCGGGGTGACGACGGTGACGCTCGCCACCGCCGCGGCGGCGGTGATCGTGTCGACGAGCATCGCCAGCACGACCGCCTCTCGGGTGGCCGTGGAGAAGACCGGGGCCAGCCGCGTCTTGGCGGCGGTGAGGCGTTTGACGGCGATGATCACCGCCACCTCGCCGTCGGGTGTGCTGCCGCTCATGCGCGCCATCCTGCCAGCCTTCACCGGTACGGCCCGCGGCTCGACCCCGGGTGGGTGCCAACGGCCCGCGCTAGGGTTGACCCCGTGGTGGAGGCGGCAGTGATGGGTTCCGGTGCGTGGGGCACCGCACTGGCCAAGGTGCTGGCCGACGCCGGTAACTCCGTCACCCTGTGGGCGCGCAGACCCGAGGTCGCCGCCGAGATCAATGAGCAGCACCGCAACAGCGGCTATGTCGGCGACGCCGCGTTGCCCCGGTCGATCCGCGCCACCTGCGATGCGGCCGAGGCGCTCGACGGCGCCTGCACGGTGCTGCTCGCGGTGCCCGCCCAGACCTTGCGCGGCAACCTCCTCGAGTGGAAGCACCTCATCGGCGACGACGTCACCCTGGTCAGCCTGGCCAAAGGCATCGAACTGGAAACGCTCATGCGGATGAGTCAGGTGATCACACAGGTGACCGGCGCGGATCCGGGGCGGGTGGCGGCGGTCAGTGGACCCAACCTGGCCAGCGAGATCGTCGACGAACAACCGGCGGCCACGGTCGTCGCCTGTAGTGACTCCGGCCGCGCGGTCACCTTGCAACGCGCCCTGGCGACCGGGTATCTGCGGCCCTACACCAACGCCGACATCGTCGGAGCGGAGGTCGGCGGGGCATGCAAGAACGTCATCGCGCTGGCCTGCGGTATGGCTGCCGGTGTCGGGCTGGGGGAGAACACCGCGGCCGCGATCATCACGCGCGGGCTGGCCGAGATCATGCGGCTGGGCATCGCGCTGGGCGCCAAACCCACGACGCTGGCGGGTCTGGCGGGCGTGGGCGATCTTGTCGCGACCTGTACCTCGCCGCGCTCGCGCAACCGTTCCTTCGGTGAGCGGTTGGGGCGGGGCAGCACGATGGATTCGGCCCTCGAGGCGGCGGGTGGCCACGTCGCCGAGGGTGTCGCGTCCTGCCGGTCGGTGCTCGCGCTGGCGGCCAGCTACGACGTGGAGATGCCGCTGACCGACGCTGTGCACCGGGTCTGCCACAAGGGCCTCTCGGTCGACGAGGCCGTTGCATTGCTGCTGGGCCGCAGCACCAAACCGGAGTGACCGGAATGGAGGGCACCTACGGCGATTCCACCCGCAGCGTCAAAGCTGTTGCGGCGCAGTCGGTTCCCGGCGAACCGGTGTCCACCCCGCCGGTGCCGGTCTCTGCCTACCACCTCTCACCGGATGAGTCGGAACCGCTCGACACCTACGGTCGCAGTTCCAATCCCACCTGGCGGCGACTGGAGGCGGCGCTGGCCGAACTTGAGGGCGCGACCGCGGCGCTGACGTTCGCATCGGGTATGGCCGCGATCACCTCGGCGCTACGGGTGCTCGCCCGGCCGGGAGCACGTCTCGTGGTGCCGGCCGACGGTTACTACCAGGTGCGCCGCTACGCCGCCGAATACCTTGCGCCCCTTGGCGTCACCGTGCTCGAAGCGCGCGCGGCCGAGATGTGCTCGGCCGCCGAGACCGCCGACGTGGTGCTGGCCGAGACGCCGGCCAACCCCGGGCTCGAGGTGGTCGACCTGCACCACCTCGCGATGAACTGCCGCAGCCGCCGTGCGGTCCTGGTGGTCGACAACACCAGCGCGACCCCACTCGGCCAGCAGCCGCTGTCACTGGGCGCGGATCTGGTGGTGGCCAGCGCCACCAAGGCGCTCTCGGGTCACAGTGACCTCATCGCCGGCTACGTGGCGGGCAGTCAGCCCGAGGTGATGGCCGCCATCGAGCGCGAGCGGCTGCACGCCGGCGCGATCCTCGGTCCGTTCGAGGCGTGGCTGGCGTTGCGCAGCCTCGGCAGCGCGGGGCTGCGGTTCGACCGGCAGTGCCACAACGCCCAGGCGGTCGCGATGCTGCTGCGCGGACACCCCGCCGTCCGCGGGGTGCGCTATCCGGGGCTCCCCGAGGACCCATCGCATGCGGTCGCGTCGCGGCAGATGAAGCGTTTCGGTGGACTGGTATCGGTCGAGTTGGCCGACGCGGCGGCGGTACACGCCCTGGTGGAGCGCAGCGCCCTGCTGGTGGCCGCCACCAGCTTCGGCGGCATCCACACCTCGGTCGACCGCCGCGCCCGCTGGGGCGACCCGGTGCCGGACGGATTCGCCCGCATCTCCCTGGGCATCGAGGACACCGACGACCTGATCGCCGACCTCGGCGCGGCACTGCGCTGACCCCGGCAGCCTTATCGAATCGCCCCGCCCGCGACCGGGGCGGTAGCCTCTGCAGATTGTGACCGCCCGCAACCAGCGCACCCGCGTTGCCGTCGTCTATGGCGGGCGCAGCTCCGAACATGCCATCTCGTGCGTATCGGCGGGCAGCATCCTGCGGAATCTGGATCCGGACCGGTTCGACGTCGTCGCCGTCGGCATCACCCCCGGCGGTTCGTGGGTGCTGACCGACGCCGATCCCGACGCCCTGGCCATCACCGACGGCAGGCTGCCCGAGGTCGGGGCCGCGTCGGGCACCGCGCTGGCGCTGCCCGCCGACCCCGGTCGCAGCGGGGAGCTGGTGTCGCTGGATCCAAGCGCCGCCGGAGACATCCTCGCCTCCGTGGACGTCGTCTTCCCCGTCCTGCACGGCCCCTACGGAGAGGACGGCACCATCCAGGGGCTGCTGGAACTGGCGGGCGTGCCCTATGTGGGCGCCGGCGTGCTGGCCAGCGCCGCGGGGATGGACAAGGAGTTCACCAAGAAGCTGCTGGTCGCCGAGGGCCTGCCGATCGGCGACCACGTGGTGTTGCGCCCGGGGCAGTCGACGGTCGACCTCGATGCCAGGGAGCGGCTCGGGCTCCCGGTGTTCGTGAAACCGTCGCGCGGCGGCTCGTCGATCGGCGTCAGCCGCGTCGCGTCGTGGGACGAGCTGCCGGCCGCGATCCAACTGGCCCGCAGACACGATCCCAAGGTCATCATCGAGGCCGCCGTACCCGGCAGGGAACTGGAGTGCGGCGTCCTGGAGTATCCCGACGGGCGGGTCGAGGGCAGCACGGTGGGCGAGATCCGGGTCGCCGGTGTGCGCGGTCGCGAGGACGGTTTCTACGACTTCTCCACCAAGTACCTGGAGGACGGTGCCGAACTCGACGTGCCCGCCAAGATCGAGGACGACGTGGCCGATGAGATCCGTCGGCTGGCGATCCGCGCGTTCCGCGCCATCGACTGCCAGGGGTTGGCTCGCGTCGACTTCTTCCTCACCGACGACGGTCCGGTGGTCAACGAGATCAACACCATGCCCGGGTTCACCACGATCTCGATGTATCCGCGGATGTGGGCGGCCAGCGGGGTGGACTATCCGACGTTGCTCGCGGCGATGGTCGACACCGCGGTGGCGCGGGGTACGGGACTGCGTTAACGGGGCGGTCCCGGTGTCAGCGGCCGGGCCGGCAGCGTGTCGGTCAGGACCCGCGACATCACCTGGATGGGCGTGGGACCGGACTGCTGCGGCAGCGTGAGCGCGACGTATACCGGCCGGTCGACGGCGTACCAGGTGCTGCGGGTCTGTTCGGGTTCGGGCCTGCTGCCCGGCGCCGCCTCCTCACCCACCCGGAACCACTGCACTGCGTCGACCAGCTGCAGCGGCGCGCCGACCACGAAGTCGACGGGACGGTCCAGGCCGCAGCGCAGGATGATCGCCTCCGTCTCCGGGCCGGCCTGCCAGGCCGCGGTGCCTGCCGGCGTCGGCTCAGCGGTCGGGGCGCGCCGGAAGTCACCGAGCAGCTCGGGCACCGCGGCGAGCAGCGACCGGCATTCCGGGCTGTCGGCCTGCGGCGCGGGGACTGCGGCGATCGCGACCGGCTCCTGCTCGGGCTGCCCCTGGCGCACCGCGGCGATGCCGAGCACGACCACCAGCGCCGCGACCGCGACCAGGATCGCCGCGATCATCAGCGCTCGCGGGGGCCCGTCGCGCGGTTCGATGGTCACCGGCCAACTCTATGGGTGCGCCCCTCCGGCGATCGGGCAGGTCAGCGTGCGCGTGACACCGGCGACCTGTTGCACATGGGGCACCACCCCGGAACGCAGCTCGTCGAGGGACTGTCCGCCGATCCGCACCACGACGTCGTACGGGCCGGTGACGTACTCGGCGGACAGCACGCCGGGCAGTTCGGCCAGCCGTGCGGCCACGACCTCGGCCCGGCCCACCTCGGTCTGGATCAGCATGAACGCCTCGGCCACCCGCCCCGCCTCCCGTCGCGCGCCATAGACTCCGAACCCCGCAGAGACGATGGGACCAAGACGTTACCGGTGGAGGTGATATGGCGCCGGACGAAGAATCCCGCAGCCTGGCGGAGGTGGGCGAATTCGCGGTGATCGACCGCTTGGTGCGGGGCAGACGGCAACCACAGTCGGTGACCGTGGGCCCCGGGGACGACGGTGCGGTGTTGGCCGCGCCCGACGGTCATGTCGTGGTGTCGACCGACATGCTCATCGAGGGCAGACACTTCCGCCTGGACTGGTCGACCCCGCACGACGTGGGCCGTAAGGCCGTCGCGCAGAACGCCGCCGACATCGAGGCCATGGGTGCGGTCGCGACGGGCTTCGTCGTCGGATTCGGCGCCCCCTCCCACACGCCCGTGGCCGCGGCGACGGCGCTGTCGGACGGGCTGTGGGAGGAGGCGGGTGCGATCGGCGCGGGCATCGTCGGCGGCGACATGGTCAGCGCACCGCAGTGGGTCGTCTCGGTCACGGTCCTGGGGGATCTGGCCGGCCGGCGTCCGGTCCGCCGTGGCGGCGCACGGCCCGGCGATGTCGTCGCCGTCATCGGTGACGTCGGCGCCTCTGCCGCCGGCTACGAACTGCTGCGCAGGGGCATCGGGGGCTTCGACGCGCTGCGCCGGACTCACCTGGTGCCCAGGCCGCCCTACGGTCAGGGCCGGGTCGCGGCGGACGCCGGCGCCACCGCCATGACCGACGTCTCCGACGGGTTGCTCGCCGACCTGGCACACATCGCGTCGGCGTCGGGGTGTGTGGTCGACATCTCCCGCGACCTGCTCGGCGCGGACTACCGTGCGCTGGCGGACGCCGCCGCCGCGACCGGCGCCGACCCTTGGCAGTGGATCCTCGGTGGCGGAGAGGACCACGCCCTGGTCGCCACATTTGCGGCCGATCCGCCGCTGGGATGGCGGGTGATCGGACGGGTGCTCGCCGGGGCGCCGCAGGTCGTCGTCGACGGGGCCGGCTGGGCCGGCGAGTGGGGCTGGCAGTCCTACTGAGTCCTACGACCGGCACGCTAAGTTGGCTTCCCGTGACGGCACGCGCTCTGGAGGACCTCGTCGAAGCGGGATGGGCTCGGGCCCTGGCCCCGGTGCAGGATCAGGTGACGCGGATGGGCGAGTTCCTGCGCGCCGAGATCGCCGAGGGCGAGCGTTATCTGCCCGCAGGCAAGAACGTGCTGAGGGCGTTCACGTTCCCGTTCGAGCAGGTGCGGGTGCTCATCGTGGGCCAGGATCCGTATCCGACGCCGGGTCACGCCGTCGGGCTGAGCTTCTCCGTCGCGCCCGAGGTCCGGCCGTTGCCCCGCAGCCTGGCCAACATCTTCACCGAGTACACCGCCGACCTCGGGTATCCGCAGCCCAGCACCGGGGACCTGAGCCCGTGGGCGCAGCGCGGAGTGCTCTTGCTCAACAGGGTGCTGACGGTGCGTCCGGGCACCCCCGCCTCACATCGCGGAAAGGGGTGGGAGGCGGTCACCGAGTGTGCGATCAGGGCACTGGCCGCCAGGGACAAGCCGATGGTGGCCGTGTTGTGGGGCCGGGACGCGTCGACACTCAAGCCGATGCTGACGGGCGCGACCTGCGTGGCGATCGAGTCGCCTCACCCGTCGCCGCTGTCGGCGTCACGTGGGTTCTTCGGGTCGCGGCCGTTCAGCCGCGCCAACGAACTCCTGAAGGAGATGGGCGCAGAGCCCATCGACTGGCGGTTGCCCTGAGAGGTGCGAGCGGCCGCAGATCAGCCGCGGCTGACCTTGCCGGCCTTGAGGCACGAGGTGCAGACGTTGACGCGCCTCTTGTTGCCGCCCGGGGACGATGCAGAGCGAACGCTCTGGATGTTCGGGTTCCACCGACGGCTGGTCCGGCGATGGGAGTGCGACACCGACTTGCCGAAGCCGGGGCCCTTTCCGCAGACATCGCACACGGCAGCCATATCTAGAACTCCTCGAATCAGTACTTGGGGGTCCGGGCCTTCGCACCGCGATGGGCGCGGGCGGACCCGACAACCTGATCAGAATACCGACCACCCGGGGATAAGCCAAAACGTCCCGGTTCACCGTCCACAGGGGCGCAGTCCGCGGCGCATCGATGTCCGGGCGGGTGGCTAGGCTGGCCCGCACGACCAGGGCTGTTTGCGCAGGAGGTGTGATGTCGGCTCGGCGACTCGACGCTGCGGCGTTGCGCAGCTGGGCGCACGCCGCGGTCGAGGACCTGATCACCCACACCGAGGAGATCAATGGTCTGAACGTCTTCCCCGTCGCCGACGCCGACACCGGCACCAACATGTTGTTCACGATGCGCTCTGCCCGGGTGGAGGCCGACGCCTGCGCCGGTGACGCGGCAGCGGTCGCGTCGGCGCTGGCCCGTGGGGCCCTGCACGGCGCGCGCGGCAACTCAGGGGTCATCCTGTCCCAGATCCTGCGCGGCCTGGCGGAAGAGACGTTGACCGCGGCCGACGCGCGCGGCGGGGCCCTCGACGAGATCGACGCCGCACTGTTCGCGGCGGCCCTGCGCCGCGGGGTCGACCTGGCCACGTCGTCACTCGGTGAGCTTGTGACCGGCACGATCGTGTCTGTGCTCGGCGCCGCGGCGCAGGCCGCGCTGGCCGTGCCCGGAGACGATCTGGGCGCGGTCGTCAGTGCCGCGACCGATGCGGCGGCGACGGCACTCGACGAGACACCCGGGCAGCTCGACGTTCTCGCCGACGCCGGGGTGGTGGACGCCGGCGGGCGCGGACTGCTGGTTCTGCTGGACGCACTCGACCGCCTGCTCACCGGAACCACCGTCACCCGGGAGGCCTATCCGGCCGCGCCGACGGCGAAGCGTTCCGACGCGAGCGTCGCCGCGCCGCCCCGGTACGAGGTGATGTACCTGCTGAGCCGGTGCGGTGCGGACGGTGTGGAGATCCTGCGCGGCCGGCTGCAACGACTCGGTGATTCGGTGGTCATCGCCGCGTCCGGATCCGGCCAGCCGGGCCGCTATTCGGTGCACGTCCACGCCGACGACGCAGGTGCCGCCGTGGAGGCCGCTCTCGACGTCGGCACCCCCAGCCGGATCCAGATCACCGCGTTGAACGGCGCCGCGACCGGATCGCCCGGCGGCTGGAGCCGCCAGCGGGCGGTGCTGGCCGTGGTGGACGGTGCGGGTGCGGCCGAACTGTTCGCGGGCGAGGGCGCGCACGTCTTGCGCAGGCCCGACCCACAAGTACAGGTGAGCGCAAGAGAGCTGGTCAGCGCACTGGTCGACACCGGGGCAGGTCAGGCGCTCGTGCTGCCGAACGGTTACGTCGCCGCCGAGGAACTCGTCGCCGGATGCACGGCGGCGACCGGCCTGGGCATCGACGTGGTGCCGGTCCCGGCCGGGTCGATGGTGCAGGGTCTGGCCGCGCTGGCCGTGCACGACCCGGCGCGCGCACCCGTCGACGACGGCTACACGATGGCCCGCGCCGCCGCGTCGGCCCGCCACGGGACGGTCCGGGTGGCGACCGAGGAGGCGCTGACGTGGGCGGGTACCTGTTCACCCGGTGACGGTCTGGGGATCTCCGGCGACGAGGTGTTGATCGTCGGCAAGGATCTGGTCGCGGCCGCCGCCGGTCTGATCGATCTGCTGCTGCTGTCGGGGGGCGAACTGATCACCGTACTGACCGGGGAGGGCGTCGACGCAGGGGTGGGCGATGCGCTGCGCCGGCATGTGTACCGGGAACACATCGGCGCAGAACTGGTCACCTATCACACCGGCCACGGCGGCGATGCGCTGCTGATCGGGGTGGAGTGACGTGGCCGTCCTGACCGACCGCCTCGACATGGTCATCGGTGCGAGATCGGCGAAGCCCCTGGAGGAACACTTCGGCATCCGCACCGTCAACGATCTGCTGCGGCACTATCCGCGCAAGTACAGCGACGGTATGTCGGTGCGCGGCGAGGGCGAGAGCCTCGACCTCGAGGAAGGCGAACACGTCACCTTCGTCGACGAGATCGCCAAGACCGAGGTGAACAACATGAAGCCGCAGCCGGGGAAGCGGATTCGGAAGTACCTGCGCGTCACGCTCAAGAACCGCACTCCGACGGTCACCGCGACCTTCTTCAACGCCGACTGGATGATCGACAAGCTGCCCGTGGGCACCCGGCTGATGCTCTCCGGTGAGGTGAAGTATTTCCGCAACACCCTGCAGCTGACGCATCCGGCGTTCCTGGTCCTCGAATCGCCGTTGGGCAAGACCATCGGCACCAAGTCGCTCAAGACCATCGCATCGTCGTCGAACGCGACCGGCGATGATCTGCTCGCGGTCTTCGAGAAGGAGTTCTTCCCGATCTACCCGGCGACTGCCAAGGTGCAGAGTTGGGACATCTACGCGTGCGTCCGCCAGGTGCTCGACGTCCTCGACCCGGTGCCCGAGACGCTTCCGGAATCCGTTGTCCGCGAACACGGTCTGATCTCCGAGGACGCGGCACTGCGCGCCATCCACCTGGCCGAGAACGTGCGTCAGCGCGAAGACGCCCGGGAGCGGCTGACCTTCGACGAGGCGGTCGGCCTGCAGTGGGGGCTGGTGTCGCGCCGTCACGGTGAACTTACCCAGACCGCCCCGCAGGCACCCCTGCGCTCCGAGGGCCTTGTCGCGGCGATGCGCGAACGGCTGCCCTTCGAGCTGACCAATGGTCAGCGTGAGGTGCTCGCGGTGCTGTCGACGGAACTGACCGGCAACCGGCCGATGAATCGGATGCTGCAGGGTGAGGTGGGTTCGGGCAAGACGATCGTCTCCGTACTGGCCATGCTGCAGGTCATCGACGCCGGTTATCAGTGCGCCATGCTGGCCCCCACCGAAGTGCTTGCGGCTCAGCATGACCGGTCCATCCGTGAGATCCTGGGCCCGCTGGCCATGGCCGGCGAGCTCGGCGGCGCCGAGACCGCGACCCGGGTTGCGCTGCTGACCGGTTCGATGTCGGCGGCACAGAAGAAACAGGTGCGCAACGAGGTGGCCACCGGACAGGCCGGCATCGTCGTGGGGACCCACGCCCTGCTCCAGGATGCGGTCGAGTTCGACAACCTCGGCATGGTCGTCGTCGACGAACAACACCGCTTCGGCGTCGAGCAGCGAGATCGGTTGCGCGCCAAGGCTCGTGGCGGCGTCACTCCGCACCTTCTGGTGATGACGGCGACGCCTATCCCGCGCACGGTCGCGCTGACGGTGTTCGGCGACCTCGAGACCTCGACGTTGCGCGAGCTGCCCCGCGGCCGCCAACCGATCACCACCAACACCATCTTCGTCACCCAGCACCCCACCTGGCTGGACCGCGCGTGGACCCGCATCACCGAGGAGGTGCGCGCGGGCCGGCAGGCCTACGTCGTCGCGTCGCGGATCGATGAGAGCGAGGAGGGCACCCCAGGGTCCGGTCAGGAATCCGGGCCGCCGCCGATCACCGTCCTCGCACTGCTGGACACGCTGCGGGCCGGACCGCTGGCCGGGTTGCGGCTGGGGCTGATGCACGGCCGGCTCCCCGGTGACGAGAAGGATGCCGTGATGTCGGCGTTCCGGGCCGGTGAGATCGATGTGCTGGTGTGCACCACGGTGATCGAGGTCGGTGTCGACGTACCGAACGCCACGATGATGGTGGTGATGGACGCCGACCGGTTCGGCATCAGCCAGCTGCATCAGCTGCGCGGGCGCATCGGACGCGGCAGCCATCCCAGCCTGTGCCTGCTGGCCACCCGGTTGCCGGAGTCCTCGCGGGCCGGCAGGCGGCTCACGGCGGTCGCCGGGACCCTCGACGGCTTCGCGCTCGCCGACCTCGATCTCGCCGAGCGCAGCGAGGGCGACGTTCTGGGACGTCATCAGTCCGGCAAGCTGAACTCGCTGCACTTCCTGTCGCTGGCCGAACATCTCGAGGTCATCCTCGCCGCGCGGGAGCTCTGCGAAGCGCTCTACGACGAGCAACCCGACCACCCCGGCATGGCGGTGCTGGCCGCTCCGTTCCTCGCCTTCGACCGCGTCGAATACCTGGACAAGACGTGAGTCGCTCGACCGGCTGGTTGGCCGCGATGGTGGCCGTGGCGATCCTGGTCGCCATCGGCACGGTCACCACCGGCCAGCGCGACGACCGCTTCGTCGCCCAGGCCGACATCCCCACCCTTGCACCCGAAGTCGACATCGTGGCCGGGCTTGCGGTCATCCCCGCGCGGATCCGCGGGCACGACTACCGCCGCGCCGCGTTCGGCGAGCCGTGGACCGACGACACCGACGCACCGGGCGGTCGCAACGGCTGCGACACCCGCAACGACATCCTCGAGCGCGATCTGGTCGACAAGACCTATGTCGCGATCAGCCGGTGTCCGCAAGCCGTGGCCACCGGAACGCTGTACGACCCGTACACGAACGCCACGGTGGCGTTCGTGCGGGGCAACCAGACCGGAGCGTCCGTGCAGATCGACCACATCGTCCCGCTCGCGCTGGCGTGGGACCTCGGGGCCAGGGGGTGGACCGAGGCGTTGCGGACCCGCTTCGCCAACGATCCGGCGAATCTCATCGCCGTACAGGGCAAGGCGAATCAGGACAAGGGCGACGATCCGCCCGCCGAGTGGATGCCACCCAACCGTGCGTTCTGGTGCCAGTACGCGGTGCAGTTCACCGCGGTGCTGCGGGGTTACGGGCTCCCGGTCGACGCGCCGTCGGCGCCGGTGCTCCGCGACGCGGCGGCCACCTGTCCGGCGGGCTGAGGCCGAACAGCTGCGGACCTCAAAAGGCTACGGCGTGCGCCTGCTCAGTCGTAGAGGACAGCCTTGCCCGTGCGTCTGAGCTCCTCCAACCCTGCGCGGAACGCCTCCAGATACTCCGGCGAGTGCCCCACCCAATCGATGATCTCTCCGATGATCTTCACCGGATTGCGGCTGCGGTAGGAGTGGGTGGGGTTCCCCGGGAACTTCTTGTCTGTCACGTTCGGGTCGTCCTCGACGTGACCCTGTGGCTCGACGACGTAGACGCGGCATCGGCCCGGCCCGACCGCCATCTCGGCCGCCAGCACCGCACCGTCCAGCACCTTCGTCATGTAGACGTGGTTCGAGATGTGCCCCGGCCGATAGTTGGACGGATGGCCGGGCTGCAGGAAATCTCCCACCCGCAGGTCGGCCTTCGTGCCGTGGAAAAACGCCCCGGACGGGTGCACCACGAAGCGTTCGGGTGTGTCCGCCATATTCGCCATCAACAACCTCCTCTGTGCGAACTGCCGGGCGATTCTGCACCAGGACCGGGGTCTTGCGGCAAGACCCCACCCTGGCCATATAGTGAGAGTGGGAAGATGCCGACCACGACCGGTCCGAGCTCCTCGCGGTCGACACCGAACACGAAGATTCCCAACCATGCACACACGCACATTCGGTCAGGGACTTGAGATTTCGGCCATCGGATTCGGCGCCATGGGGATGTCGCAGGGGTACGGCCCCAATCCCGGCGACCGCGACGACATGATCGGCGTCCTGCGCCACCTGGTGGAGACGGCGGGCGTCACGTTCATCGACACCGCCGAGGTCTACGGGCCCTATGTCAATGAGGAACTCGTCGGCGAGGCCCTAGCGCCGCTGAGTGACCGGGTCGTCATCGCCACCAAGTTCGGCTGGGACATCAGGGACAGCAGGATGGCCGGCACCGATTCGAGGCCCGAGCAAGCGCGGCCACCATCCGCCGCGCACATGCTGTCCAGCCGGTGACCGCGGTGCAGAGCCGAATACTCGCTGTGGACCCGCGATCCCGAACCCGAGGTGCGCTACCCACCTGCGCCGAACTCGGCATCGGGTTCGTGACGTTCAGTCCGCTGGGCAAGGGATTTCCACCGGAAAGATCTCCGCGGCAACGGATTTCGGCGCGGGCGACATCCGGACGACGATTCCGCGGTTCGCCGGGGAGAACGTCGGGTCGAACGAGGCGCTCGTGACCCACGTCCGCGGCCTCGCCGAGGCGAAAGGCGCCACGCCCGCTCAGATCGCACTGGCGTGGCTGCTCGCGCAGCGACGATGGATCGTGCCGATTCCCGGGATCCGGCGTCGCGAGCGCGTCGATGAGAACTGCGGGGCCACCGCGGTGGCGCAGTCGGCCGACGAGGTCGCCGACCTGGATGCTCTCGCCGCCCGTGTCGGAGTGCAGGGCGACCGCTACAACGCCACCGGGATGGCGATGATCAATCTGTGACCGGCTTGGTGTTGCTGGTCAAAACGTTGTTGACACGGCGCTAGTGGGACTGGCTCGCTTTCCGCTTGATCGGGGAGTCCTGCGAACCTGACCCGCCCGGTGGCGGCGTGCGCCCTTTCGTGCACCCCATCGATGCCGCGCGTCCAAACAAGTGATGCACACGACAATTCGGCGCATGGATCATCGGACCTGCTCGAGCGCGCTTTCGTAACGTCGATGGCCCAAGGGAGGTGAGCATGGAGCGGCTGAACGAAGCTATGGCGCTCGTAGAGCAGCAGCTGGAAGGCGAGGTCGATGTGCGTCGCGCAAGCCGAATCGCGCTGATGTCTGAGCACCACTTCCGGCGGCTGTTCTCTGCGCTGGCGGGGATTCCGTTATCGGAGTACGTGCGGCGGCGCCGAATGACCATAGCCGCAGCGTTCGTCGTATCAGGCGCCGAGCCGTTGCAGGACCTCGCCGTCCGGTTCGGATACGGATCGGCCGACGCGTTCTCGCGCGCGTTCCGAACTGTCCACGGGGTTTCTCCCGAACGCGCCCGTCGGCCCGGTGTCGTTCTACGGTCGCAGCCCAGGCTCACGTTCACCATCACAATCGAAGGGAGCACGACCATGGAGTACCGCATCGTCGAGAAGGGCGAATTCACGCTCGCGGGCGTGCGGACCCGTATCCCGCTCATCTACGAGGGGATCAACCCTGCCGCCGCGGCGTTCGTGGAGCAGATCGGTGATGATCAGTGGGCGCGCATCGCTGATCTCTCCGATCAGGATCCGGCTGGCGTCCTCAGCGTGCACGACGCGATGTCACCGTCGCGCGAGGAGGGAACGGAGATTGATTACTACGTCGCTGCCGCGACGAGCAAGCCTGTTCCGGAGGACGTGGAGGCACTCGCGGTTTCGGCGTCCTCGTGGCTTGTGTTGGAGTCGAGCGGCGCGTTTCCTGAGGCGCTGCAGGAACTGTGGCCGCGAGCGTTTCGGGAGTGGTTCCCCGCGAATCCCTACCAGAGCGTTCCCGGCCCCGAAATGATCGTGGCCGAATATGCCGACGACGAGCAGACCGATGGGCGGTACGAGCTATGGATCCCCGTCGAGAAGGTGGCGGGCGCCTGAGGACATCGGGGGTGCTTTCGACGACGCACGCTAAGCGCCTCAGTGGAAGCTCGACGCCTCTCGACGTCAAGAACGTCCTTCCCTCATAGAGCTAGGGACCGGTGTAGGTGTCCGGGTCGGGCCGGAAACGGGTGCCCTCGTCGAGGCCGTTGAGGGTGGCCATCTGCTCATCGGTCAGCTCGAAGTCGAAGACGTCGAGGTTGGACACGATCCGCTCCGGTGTCGCCGAGCGGGGGATGACCACGTTGCCGAGCTGGATGCTCCAGCGGATCAGCACCTGCGCAGGCGTCTTGCCGTGCGCCTCGGCGACCGCGGTGACGGTGGGGTTGTCGAGCAGGCGGCCCACACCGAGCGGCCCATAGGCCTCGGTGACGACGTTGTTCTCGGCATTGATCGCCCGCAGCTCGGCCTGGTTGAGCAGCGGGTGCAGCTCGATCTGGTTGATCGCCGGGGTGAAGAACGACAGCTGGATGATGTTGAGCAGGTGCTCTTCGTTGAAGTTGCACACGCCGATCGAGCGGGCCAGACCGTCCTGGCGCAGCTTCATCATGCCGCCCCAGCTGTCGACGTACTTGCCCTGCTCACCGGCGGGCCAGTGGATCAGGTACAGATCGACGTACTCCAGACCCAGGCGCTCGAGGCTGGCGCGCACCGCGTCCTGTGACGACTGGAAGCCCAGGTCCGCGACCGCCAGCTTGGTGGTCACGAAGATCTCCTCGCGCGGGATGCCCGACGCGTTGACCGCCCGGCCGACCGCCGCCTCGTTGCCGTACACCGCCGCGGTGTCGATCAACCGGTAGCCGGCCTCCAGCGCCGTGGACACCGACCGTTCGGTCTCGTCGTCCGACAGTTCGCCTACCCCCAGGCCGATGACCGGGATCGTGTTGTCGTCGTTGAGTGAGATGGTCGGGACCGCAGCCGAGGTCATTGGCACCTATCCTGTGAAGTTGAAGGTTCGGGGATCGGGACCCAGGCGCGTGCCGTCCGCGAGCGATGCGATGGACGACATGTCCTGCTCGCTCAGCTCGAAATCGAACACGTCGAAGTTGCTCTCAATCCGTTGCGGGTTGACCGACTTGGGGATGACGATATTACCGAGTTGTATATGCCACCTAATCAGCGCCTGCGCAGCGGTTTTCCCGTGTCCCTCGGCGACCCCGGTGACGGTCGGGTTGGTCAGCAGCGAACCCTGGCCCAGCGGACTCCACGCCTCGGTGGCAATACCCAACTGCGCGTGCACGTCCCGAAGTTCCTCCTGGGGCAGTAGCGGGTGCAGCTCGATCTGGTTGACCGAGGGCACGATGCCGGTCTCGTCGACCAGGGTGCGCAGATGCTCTGGCTCGAAATTGCTCACCCCGATCGACCGGATACGGCCGTCGTCGCGCAGTTTGGCGAATGCCCTGAACGTGTCGACGAACAGATTCTTCTCCGGCACCGGCCAGTGGATGAGATAGAGATCGAGGTAGTCGACCCCCAGCCGAGCAACGCTGGCCTCGAAGGCCGCCACGGTCGTGTCGTAGCCCTGCTCGGAGTTCCACAGCTTCGTCACGAGGAACACCTCGGAGCGGTCGAGTCCCGATCGGGCGATCGCGCGGCCCGTCTCGGTTTCGTTGCCGTACGCTGCGGCCGTGTCGATGTGCCGGTAGCCGGCGGCGAGTGCGGAGCTCACCGCGCGTTCGGTGTCTTCGGCCGGCGTCTGCCAGACGCCGAGCCCCACCTGGGGGATCGCGATGCCGTCGTTGAGTGTCAACAGAGGAGCAGCCATGTCGTCGAGTCTGCCAGTCGGTGCACCGTCGGTCGGACCGCCCGCTCGGCACGTCGATCCCGCACCACGTGGTAAGAGCCGCCTGCGCGACGCCGCCGTCAACGGCGCCACCCGCGTCTCGCTGCGCGTCATCCCGTTACTGCCCGATCCGCTCAAGCGGCTGTTACTCGGGGGACGCACGATCACCGTCGACGGCAACACCCTCGACACCACGCTGCAGTTCATGCTGAGCGCCCAGCGCGCCGCCGGAATCGGCGGTCTGGTCGCCAGCCCCGACGTCGCCGTCGCCCGCGAACAGCTGCGTATCACCTCGGCGATGATGGTCGCCGACATCGCCGCCGACGTCTCGGAGCTGTCGATCCCTGGACCGGCAGGCCCGATGCGGGCGCGTCTGTACCGGCCGCACGGTGGGACGGACAGCTCGGCGCTGCTGGTCTTCTACCACGGCGGTGGCTTCGTCGTCGGCGACCTCGACACCCACGACGACCTGTGCCGGCTCATCAGCCGCGACGGCGAGCTGGCGGTGCTGTCGGTCGATTACCGGCTCGCGCCCGAACACAAGGCGCCGGCCGCCGCCGACGACGCCTACGCGGCGTTCCGCTGGGTCTGCGACCACGCCGACGAACTCGGCGCCGATCCCGACCGCATCGCCGTGGGCGGCGACAGTGCCGGCGGGAACCTCGCCGCGGTGGTGTCGCAGCGCTCGCGCAACGACGGGGTACGGATGCCTGCGCTGCAGGTGCTCATGTACCCGGCGGTCGACGTGTGCAGCGACACCCGGTCCAAGACGCTGTTCGCCGACGGCTACTTCCTGACCAAGCGGGACATGAACTGGTTCATGGACCACTACCTCGACGGTGCGCAGGTCGACTCCCGGGATCCCATCGTCTCGCCGCTGCTGGCCGACGATCTGTCCGGTCTGCCGCCGGCCCTGGTGCTGACCGGCGGTTTCGATCCCCTGCGCGACGAGGGCAATGCCTACGCCGCGGCGATGCGCGCCGCCGGGGTGAGCGTGGACCTGCGCGAGGAAGGCACGCTCGTGCACGCCTTCGCCAACTTCTTCCCGTTGGGCGGGGGCAGCGCCACGGCCACCGAGGGGATGATCTCGGCCATCCGGGCGCACCTCAGCCGCAGTTAGGGCGGTCGCGGGACCCGCCGGTACTCTTACGGCGTGGCCACGAAACCCAAGAAGAACGCCCGCTACGACCTGAAGGCGGCCGATCGCAAGCGCAATCTGTTCGTCCAGATCGGCCTGACCGCGGTGGTCGTGGTGTTCGCGGTGGCCCTGGTGCTCTACATCGTGATGTCGGCCGAGGACAAGCCGGTGGCCGGTGCGGAGTCGGGTATCCGGGTGGCGTCCGAGAACGTGATCACCAAGGAGGGCACCTCAGAGCCCAAGGTGGTGCTCTCGATGTACGAGGACTTCCTGTGCCCGGCGTGCGGCAACTTCGAGCGCCAGTTCGGCCCCACCATCAACAAGCTCATCGACACCGGCGCCGTGGCCGCCGACTACTACATGGTCGCGATCCTCAACTCCCAAGGCGACGGATACTCGTCACGGGCAGGCAACGCCGCCTACTGCGTCGCCGACGAGAACAAGGACGCCTTCCGGCGCTTCCATGAAGCGCTCTACACCAAAGAGCTCCAACCGGCCGAGGGCGGCGGGAACTATCCCGATGACGCCCGGCTGACCGAGCTGGCCCGCCAGGCCGGCGCAGGCGGCTCCGTACCCGACTGCATCACCAGCGGCAAGTACGTCGACATGGTCGAGGACCTCGCCGGCGCGACGGAGATTCGCGCCACCCCGACGGTGCGGATCAACGGCGAGGAGTACAGCCCGTCCACTCCGGACGCGCTGGTCGCCAAGATCAAGGAACTCGTCGGCGACGTGCCCGGCCTCGACGGTCCGGCGCCGGCACGGTCATGACCGCCACCGCACCCAGCGCCGTCGCCCCGGTCGAGCGCTCAGCCGACCGGCCGGCAGGCGTCCCGGTGCGGAGGGCCAGCGCGATCTGGGTGCTGATCGCCGGCGTCGTCGGTCTGGTCGCCGCCGCCACGCTGACGATCGAGAAGATCGAGCTGCTGCTCGACCCGAGCTACACCCCGTCCTGCAGCCTCAACCCGGTCCTGTCCTGCGGTTCGGTGATGGTGACGCCGCAGGCCGCGCTGTTCGGCTTCCCCAATCCGCTCATCGGCATCGGGGCCTTCGCCGTGGTGGTGGTGACCGGTGTGCTCGCCGTCGCCAACGTGCGGCTGCCGCAGTGGTATTGGGCCGGGCTGGCCGCCGGCACGCTGCTGGCGACGGTGTTCGTGCACTGGCTGATCTTCCAGAGTCTCTACCGCATCGGCGCGCTGTGCCCGTACTGCATGGTGGTGTGGGCGGTGACCATCCCGCTGCTGGTGGTGGTGTCGTCCATCGCGCTTCGCCCGATCGCGGGCAACGCCGTCGCCCGTGGGCTCTACCAGTGGCGCTGGTCGCTGACGGCGCTGTGGTTCACCGGACTGGTGCTGTTGATCCTCGTCCGCTTCTGGGACTACTGGTCGACCTTCGTCTGACCGCTGTTGGCTCGAATACAAGGGGATGGGGTCGTCCATGATTTCGAAGGTCCTGGTCGCCAATCGCGGTGAGATCGCGATCCGGGCGTTCCGCGCCGCCTACGAGCTGCGGCTGGGCACGGTCGCGGTGTTCCCGTACGAAGACCGCAATTCCGTGCACCGGCTCAAGGCCGACGAGTCCTATCAGATCGGCGAGACCGGTCACCCGGTGCGGGCGTACCTGTCGGTCGAGGAGATCGTGCGCACCGCCGAGGCCGCTGGGGCCGACGCGGTGTATCCGGGGTACGGCTTCCTCTCGGAGAACCCCGAACTGGCGGCGGCGTGTGCGGCCGCCGGGATCACGTTCGTGGGTCCGTCCGCAGAGGTGCTGGAGCTGACGGGGAACAAATCCCGGGCCATCGCGGCCGCACGGGAGGCGGGTCTGCCGGTGCTGGCGTCTTCAGCCCCGTCGGCCGACGTCGACGAACTGGTGTCGGCCGCCGAATCGATGGAGTTCCCGATCTTCGTCAAGGCGGTCGCCGGCGGTGGCGGCCGCGGTATGCGCCGGGTGTCGGAACCTTCGGCGCTGCGGGAGGCCATCGAGGCCGCGGCGCGGGAGGCGGAGTCGGCGTTCGGGGATCCGACGGTGTTCCTCGAACAGGCGGTGATCAACCCGCGCCACATCGAGGTGCAGATCCTGGCCGACACCCACGGCGGGGTCATCCATCTCTTCGAGCGGGACTGTTCGGTCCAGCGCCGCCACCAGAAGGTGATCGAACTGGCGCCGGCGCCGAATCTCGATCCCCAACTTCGACAGAAGATCTGCGCCGATGCGGTGGCGTTCGCCCGGCACATCGGCTACTCCTGCGCGGGGACCGTCGAGTTCCTGCTCGACGAGCGCGGCAACCACGTGTTCATCGAGATGAATCCGCGGATCCAGGTCGAGCACACGGTGACCGAGGAGATCACCGATGTGGATCTGGTGTCGTCTCAGCTGCGGATCGCGGCGGGGGAGTCGCTGGCCGATCTCGGGTTGAGCCAGGAGACCGTCACCGCGCACGGTGCGGCACTGCAGTGCCGGATCACCACCGAGGACCCGGCCAACGGGTTCCGGCCGGACACCGGCCGCATCACCACCTACCGGTCGCCGGGGGGTGCGGGCATCCGCCTGGACGGCGGAACCAACCTCGGGGCCGAGGTCAGTGCCCACTTCGATTCGATGTTGGTCAAGCTGACGTGTCGCGGCAGGGATTTCGCGACGGCCGTACAGCGGGCCCGGCGCGCGGTCGCCGAGTTCCGGATCCGCGGTGTGTCGACGAACATCCCGTTCCTGGCCGCCGTGCTCGAGGATCCTGACTTCGTCGCGGGCAGGATCACCACCTCGTTCATCGACGAGCGTCCCGAACTGCTCACCGCGCGCTCCAGCGCCGATCGCGGCACCAAGATCCTCACGTACCTGGCCGAGGTCACCGTCAACAAACCGCACGGCGAACGGCCCTCGTCGGTGTATCCGCACGACAAGCTGCCCGAGGTCGATCTGGACGCCGCGCCGCCGGCCGGATCGAAGCAGAAGCTGGTCGAACTCGGCCCGCAGGGGTTCGCCGAGTGGCTGCGCGATTCGCCGGCGCTCGGCGTCACCGACACGACGTTCCGCGACGCCCATCAGTCGCTGCTGGCCACCCGGTTGCGGTCGACCGGCCTGCTGCGGGTGGCGCCCTACATCGCGCGGACCATGCCGCAGCTGCTCTCGGTGGAGTGCTGGGGCGGCGCGACTTACGATGTGGCGCTGCGGTTCCTGAAGGAAGATCCCTGGGAGCGGCTGGCCGCGCTGCGCGAAGCGTTACCCAACATCTGCCTGCAGATGCTGCTGCGGGGCCGCAACACCGTCGGCTACACGCCGTACCCGGAGACGGTCACCACGGCGTTCGTCGACGAGGCCACCGCCACCGGCGTGGACATCTTCCGGATCTTCGACGCGCTCAACAACATCGAGTCCATGCGCCCGGCGATCGACGCCGTGCGCGCGACAGGCACCGCGGTCGCCGAGGTCGCGATGTCCTACACCGGGGACCTGAGCAATCCCGCCGAAGACCTCTACACGCTGGACTACTACCTGCGGTTGGCCGAGCAGATCGTCGACTCAGGCGCACACGTCCTGGCGATCAAGGACATGGCCGGGTTGCTGCGTCCTCCCGCGGCGGCCACTCTGGTCGGGGCCCTCAAGGAGCGTTTCGACCTGCCCGTGCACGTGCACACCCACGACACCCCCGGCGGACAGCTGGCCACCTACCTCGCGGCCTGGCAGGCCGGCGCGGATGCGGTCGACGGGGCGGCGGCGCCGCTGGCGGGCACCACCAGCCAGCCCGCGCTGAGCTCGATCGTCGCCGCCGCGGCGCACAGCGAGTTCGACACCGGCCTTGACCTGGCCGCCGTGTGTGAGCTCGAGCCGTACTGGGAGGCGCTGCGCAAGGTCTACGCACCCTTCGATGTTGCTGCGAGTGGGCCTCCTTCCCCGACCGGACGGGTCTACACCCACGAGATCCCGGGCGGACAGCTGTCGAACCTGCGCCAGCAGGCGATCGCACTCGGCTTCGGGGACCGTTTCGAGGAGATCGAGGCGAATTACGCGGCGGCCGACCGGATACTGGGACGGCTGGTGAAGGTCACCCCGTCGTCCAAAGTCGTCGGCGACCTCGCTCTGGCGCTGCTGGGGGCCGGTGTGTCCGCTGCGGACTTCGCCGAGGATCCGGCGCGCTACGACATTCCCGACAGTGTCATCGGATTCCTGCGCGGTGAGCTCGGCGACCCGCCGGGCGGCTGGCCCGAACCGTTGCGCACCAAGGCGTTGGAGGGCCGCGGCCCCGGCCGCCCCCAGGAGGAACTCTCCGCTGAGGACGAGGCGGCGCTCGCGCAGCCGGGCCCCAAACGACAAGCGGTGCTCAACCGCCTGCTGTTCCCGGGCCCGACCAAGGAGTTCGAAGCCCACCGCGACACCTACGGCGATACCAGCCAGCTCTCGGCCAACCAGTTCTTCTACGGGCTGCGTCACGGTGACGAACACCGCGTCGAACTGGAGAAGGGTGTGGAGCTGCTCATCGGGCTGGAGGCGATCTCCGATCCCGACGAACGCGGAATGCGTACCGTCATGTGCATCATGAACGGTCAGCTCCGCCCGATCGTGGTGCGCGACAGCAACATCGCCTCGGACGTGCCCACAGCCGAAAAGGCCGACCGCACCAACCCCGACCACATCGCGGCCCCGTTCGCCGGTGTCGTCACCGTCAACGTCGGCCAGGGCGACGCCATCGAGGCAGGACAGACCGTCGCCACCATCGAGGCGATGAAGATGGAGGCCGCCATCACCGCGCCCAAGGCCGGCACGGTCGAACGGGTGGCGGTCTCGGCGACCGAACAGGTCGAGGGCGGCGATCTGCTGGTGGTCGTCAGCTGACCCGCATCATCGCCGGACGGTTCGGCGGCCGGCGAATCGCCGTGCCGCGCAGCGGGACCCGTCCGACCGCCGATCGGGTGCGCGAAGCAGTGTTCAGCGCGTTGTCGGCACGGATCGACTTCGACGGCATCACGGTGCTCGACCTCTACGCCGGGTCCGGCGCGCTGGGGCTGGAGGCACTGTCCCGCGGCGCCGCGCACGCGATGTTCGTCGAACAGCATCATCGCGCAGCTGCGGTCATCGCCGGCAACATCGCCGACCTCGGGCTCGGCTCCTCAGTCGCGGAGGTCCGCCGCGCGGCGGTGAGCGCCGTGCTGGCCGGCGGCACCGACCGTCCGGTCGATCTGGTATTCGCCGATCCGCCCTACGACGTGCCGGACGCGGAGATCGCCTCGATCCTGTCGGCGCTGAACGCCGGCGGATGGGCCGCGCCCGGCGCGGTCGCCGTCGTCGAGCGCCGCGCGTCCGGCGGATCGACGGCGTGGCCCCCCGAGTGGTCGCCCTGGCCGCAACGCCGCTATGGCGACACCCGCATCGACATGGCCGAACTCGACGGATAGCCAGCCGGTACCGTCGTCATCCATGAGCGGAGCGGTGTGCCCGGGATCGTTCGACCCGGTGACCCTTGGTCATGTCGACGTCTTCGAACGTGCGGCCGCCCAGTTCGACGAGGTCGTCGTGGCAGTGCTGGTCAACCCGAACAAGAAGGGCATGTTCAGTCTCGACGAGCGCCTGGAGATGATCGCCGAGACCACCGCGCACCTGCCCAATGTGCGGGCGGAATCGGGTCAGGGGCTCGTCGTCGACTTCGTGACCGCCCGGGGGCTGACGGCGATCGTCAAGGGGCTGCGCACCGGCACCGACTTCGAATACGAAGTGCAGATGGCGCAGATGAACAAACACATCGCCGGCGTGGACACCTTCTTCATCGCCACCACGCCGCAGTTCTCGTTCGTGTCCTCGTCGCTGGCCAAAGAGGTGGCGACCCTCGGCGGCGACGTGTCGGCGCTGCTGCCGGATGCGGTCAACCGGCGCCTGCAGGCCAAACTCCAGACCCGGGGCGGAACCACGGAAACGACGCGCGGCGCCGATTAGCGGGTTCGTCGGCGGGTAGCACCGATGAACGGCGCACAGCCCCGCGCCGCCATTCCGTTATTCACCGGAGGTCTCCGCCATGGTCGAAACATTCGTACAGTCCAGCGACGACGTCGTGAGGTTTCTCAAGGACCAGCACAATCTGATCAAGGACATGTTCGAGGAGGTGTTCGCCGCGTCGTCCGACGAAGCGCGTGAGAAGGCCTTCGTCGAACTGCGGCAACTGCTCGCCGTGCACGAGACGGCCGAGGAGATGGTCGTTCATCCGCGCGCCCGCCAGGAGGTCGACGGGGGCGACAGCGTCGTCGACGCCCGGCTGGCCGAGGAACGCGACGCCAAACAGCAGCTTTCGAAGCTCGAGGACATGGATGTCGCGTCGCCGGAGTTCCTGACCGAGCTGGCGGTGTTCCGCGACGCCGTGGTCCAGCACGCCGAACTCGAGGAGATCGAGGAATTCGACAAGCTCCAGAAGGAACTCGACGAGGACCAGCTGAAGAGCCTGGCGGCGGCGGTGCGTGCCGCCGAGGCGATCGCCCCCACCCGACCGCACCCGGGGGTCGAATCGGCGAAGCTGAACTTCGCCGTCGGGCCGTTCGCCTCCATGTTGGACCGCGCCCGCGACGTCATCGGGGCGGCCCTGCGCTGAGGGCGTGGCCGCCGTCACACGAATAGAGGTCCCGATTCCGGGAATTCAACGCCAGGATTCGGTGTCGACCCTTGCGTACGCACCACCGACTACACCGATGGGACGGGCGAGATGATGGGCTCAGCTGTATTGGAGGGCGCGACGTACGCGCGGCGGACCACCATGTCGGCGGCGGCCTTGCCCTGGGCGTTGTTCGCGACCGAACTGCGACGGCTGCGCGCCGTTCTCGGAGACGCACGAGCGCTGGCGGTCGTGGGCTCGATCGCGGATGCGCTGAGGCCCGCGCAGGTGCCGGGCCCAGAGCTCCCGCCGATGTGGACGCTGGTCGATCGCGCGAAAACGCACTGCTGAGGGCGACACACCGGCTGCAAAGCGGAGTCACACGCGTAACACCAGGCACACTGGTCACCAACAACGACGCCTGGAGGGTTCCGCCGTGTACCGAGTTTTTGAAGCGCTCGATGAACTGGGCGCAATTGTCGAAGAAGCCCGTGGCGTGCCGATGACAGCGGGCTGCGTGGTTCCGCGTGGCGATGTCCTCGAACTCATCGACGACATCAAGGACGCCATTCCCGGCGAACTCGACGACGCGCAAGATGTCCTCGACGCCCGCGACTCCATGCTGCGTGACGCCAAGGAGCATTCCGACAAGATGGTGTCGACGGCCAACGCCGAGGCCGATTCGATGGTCAATCACGCCCGCGCCGAGGCCGACCGTCTACTCGCCGACGCCAAGTCCCAGGCCGACCGCATGGTCGCCGAGGCGCGTGCGCACAGCGAGCGGATGGTCGGCGAAGCCCGTGAGGAGGTCTCGCGCCTCATGGCAACCGCAAAGCGCGAATACGAAGCCAGCACCGGGCGGGCCAAGTCCGAGGCTGACCGCCTGATCGAGAGCGGCAACATCGCGTACGAGAAGGCCGTCCAGGAGGGCATCAAGGAGCAGCAGCGGCTGGTGTCGCAGACCGAGATCGTCTCCACCGCGACGGCCGAGGCCAACCGGCTGATCGATTCCGCGCACGCCGAGGCCGACCGGCTCCGCGGGGAATGCGATATCTACGTCGACAGCAAATTGGCCGAATTCGAGGATTTCCTCAACGGCACGATCAGGTCGGTGGGTCGCGGACGGCATCAGCTACGCACCGCAGCCGGGACGCACGACTACGCGGCGCGCTGACCGACCGCCGGAACAAGCGCCCTGAGCCGGCACTGACACCGCAGGATCCGCGCCGCCGCGCCGCCGTAGGATTGGTCGAATGGCGACAAGAAGCAACGCGGTGAATCGCGCAGCACGTTCGCCGCTGGTACTCGACATCTCCAGGTTGGGCCGGCGGCCCGGGTCGATGACGACGTTTCAGGAGACCGTGCCGAGTCCGTTGCGGATCGGCCTCCAGCTCATCGGCGTCGACAAAGACGCTCCGCTGGACCTCGACCTGCAGGTGCAGGCGGTCTCGGAGGGGGTGCTGGTCACCGGAACGGTGAGCGCACCGACCACCGGTGAATGTGCTCGCTGCCTGACGCCGATCACCGGGCGCGTCGACATCGACCTCACCGAACTGTTCGCCTATCCGGCCAGCGCCACCGACGAGACCACCGATTCCGACGAGGTCGGACGCGTCGGCTCGATCGGTGTCCCCGATACCGTCGACCTCGAGCAGCCCATCATCGATGCGATCGGACTGGCCCTGCCGTTCTCGCCGCTGTGCGAGCCCGACTGCGCAGGGCTGTGCCCTGATTGCGGGATCGCGATGGCGACCGCCGAGGCCGGACACCACCACGAGCAGCTGGACCCGCGCTGGGCCAAGCTCGCAGGGCTGATGGAGAACGACGAGAAGTGACCGAGGATCGCTCGGCGCTGCTCGCGGCGCTCGGGGTTTCGCTGCCCGCAGATCTGCTCACGATGGCGTTGACACATCGAAGCTATTCCTACGAGCACGGAGGCCTGCCCACCAACGAGCGATTGGAGTTCCTCGGTGACGCGGTGCTCGGGCTGACGATCACCGAAGAGCTCTACCATCGCCACCCCGACCGTTCCGAGGGCGATCTGGCCAAACTGCGCGCCAGCATCGTCAACACCCAGGCGCTCGCCGATGTCGGACGCGCACTCTCCGACGACGGTCTGGGCGCGCATCTGCTGCTGGGCCGGGGCGAGCAGAACTCGGGCGGCGCCGACAAATCGAGCATCCTGGCCGACGGCGTCGAATCCCTGCTTGGTGCGATCTATGTCGAGCACGGCCTCACCGGCGCACGGGAGGTGATCCTGCGGCTGTTCGGCGGTCTGCTCGAGACGGCGCCCACCCTCGGCGCCGGCCTGGACTGGAAGAGCAGCCTGCAGGAACTGACGGCAGCCCGCGGGCTGGGCGCGCCGTCCTACGTGGTGACCTCGACGGGCCCCGACCACGACAAGGAGTTCACCGCGACGGTGATCGTCACCGATACCGAATACGGCAGGGGAGTCGGTCGCACCAAGAAGGAGGCCGAACTCAAAGCCGCCGCGGCGGCCTGGAACGAGTTGTCTGCCACAGGCGTCGATGCCTGAACTCCCGGAGGTCGAGGTCGTCCGGCGCGGATTGGACGTCCACGTGACCGGCCGGACGATCACCGCGGTGCGGGTGCATCACCCGCGGGCGGTCCGGCGTCACGAGGCGGGGCCCGCCGATCTGACCGCACGCCTGCTGAACGCCCACGTCACGGGCACCGGCAGGCGGGGCAAGTATCTCTGGCTGACCCTCGACGGAGGTGACGCTGCGCTGGTGGTCCACCTGGGGATGAGTGGGCAGATGCTGCTCGGTCCCATCCCCAAGGAGGACCATCTGCGGATCGCCGCACTGCTCGACGACGGTACCGCGCTGAGCTTCGTCGACCAGCGCACATTCGGCGGCTGGCTGCTCGCCGACATGGTGACCGTCGACGGCACGACGGTCCCGGAGCCCGTGGCACATCTGGCCCGCGACCCGCTCGACCCGCTGTTCGACCGCGACGGTGTCGTCACGGTGTTGCGCGGTAAGCATTCGGAGATCAAACGCCAGCTGCTCGATCAGACCGTCGTCTCCGGGATCGGCAACATCTATGCCGACGAGGCGCTGTGGCGGGCCAAGGTCAACGGTGCCCGGGTGGCCTCGTCGCTGACCCGCAAGGTGCTCGGGGAACTGCTCGACGCGGCGGCGGAGGTGATGACCGAGGCGCTCGGGCAAGGCGGCACGTCGTTCGACTCGCTGTATGTGAACGTCAACGGTGAGTCCGGCTACTTCGACCGGTCGCTGGACGCCTACGGCAGGGAAGGGGAGCCCTGCCGTCGGTGCGGTGCGATCATCCGGCGCGAGAAGTTCATGAACCGGTCGTCGTTCTACTGCCCGCGCTGCCAGCCCCGCCCGCGGATGCGCCGCACCGTCTCCGTGACATAGCGTTCCCGGCGCGCAAAGCCGCCGGCGTGACGGCCGGGAATGCTGTTTCGCGCCACGTTGTAGAAAGAGAGACCATGACTGAACTGTGGGTGGAGCGCACCGGTGTGCGCCGTTACACCGGACGCAGCACGCGCGGCGGCGAGGTGCTGATCGGCTCCGAGGACGTCGAGGGCGTATTCACCCCGGGGGAGTTGATGAAGATCGCGCTGGCCGCATGCAGTGGGATGAGCAGCGACCAGCCGCTACGGCGTCGTCTCGGCGACGATTATCCGGCGACCATCCGCGTCTCCGGGGCAGCCGACCGCGACCAGGAGCGCTATCCGCTGCTCGAGGAGAAACTCGAGGTGGACCTGTCGGGGCTGTCCGAGCAGGACCGTGAGCGGCTGCTGACGGTCGTCGAGCGCGCCATCGACCAGGTGTGCACGGTCGGGCGCACGCTCAAATCCGGTACGGAGGTCCGCTTCGAGGTCGACGGCTCATGAGCGACGTGCGGCTCGACGCCTGGGTGCACGGACACGTGCAGGGCGTCGGCTTCCGCTGGTGGACGCGGTCCCGGGCGCTGGAATTGGGCCTGACCGGATATGCGGCGAACAAGCCCGACGGGCGCGTGCACGTCGTCGCGCAGGGGCCGCGGGAGCGCTGTGAACAGTTGTTGGCACTGCTGACCGGCGGCGACACCCCGGGCGCCGTCGACAAGGTGCTCGCCGACTGGTCCGACGCGGGCGAGCAGATCCAGGGATTCCGCGAGCGCTAGGTACTCTGACAGGTCATGCATCTGAAGAGTCTGACGCTGAAGGGCTTCAAGTCCTTCGCCTCGCCGACGACTCTGCGCTTCGAACCCGGCATCACCTGCGTCGTCGGCCCCAACGGATCGGGTAAGTCCAACGTCGTCGACGCCCTGACCTGGGTGATGGGCGAACAGGGCGCCAAGACGCTGCGCGGCGGGAAGATGGAGGACGTCATCTTCGCCGGCACGTCGTCGCGCGCGCCGCTGGGGCGCGCCGAGGTGACCCTGACGATCGACAACTCCGACAACGCGCTGCCCATCGAGTACTCCGAGGTGTCCATCACCCGCCGGATGTTCCGTGACGGCGCGGGCGAATACGAGATCAACGGCACCAGCTGCCGGCTCATGGACGTCCAGGAGCTGCTCAGCGATTCCGGCATCGGCCGCGAGATGCACGTCATCGTCGGCCAGGGCAAGCTCTCCGAGATCCTCGAGTCGCGCCCGGAGGACCGCCGCGCGTTCATCGAGGAGGCCGCCGGTGTGCTCAAGCACCGCAAGCGCAAAGAGAAAGCGGTGCGCAAGCTCGACTCGATGTCGGCCAACCTCGCACGGCTGACCGATCTGACCACCGAATTGCGTCGTCAACTCAAACCCCTTGGGCGACAAGCCGAGATGGCGCGACGCGCGCAGACCATCCAGGCCGATCTGCGGGATGCGCGACTGCGGTTGGCCGCCGACGACCTGGTTTCGCGGCGCTCGGAATTCGACAACACCAACACCGCCGAGACCACGCTGCGCCGCGAACACGACGAGATCACCAGCCGTCTGGAGATCGCCACCGCAGAACTGGATGCGCACGAGATCGCGGTCGCCGACCTCACCGGCCGCGCCGAGGCCGCGCAGCAGAACTGGTTCCGGCTCTCGGCGCTTGCCGAGCGGGTCAGCGCGACCGTGCGCATCGCGACCGACCGCGCACAGCTGCTCGACGCCGCACCGGAACAGCACACCGGCCGTGATCCCGATGCCCTCGACGCCGAGGCCGACGAGATGGCGACCCGCGAGGCTGCCCTCCTGGCCGATCTGGCGGCCGCCCGCGCCACCCTGGAGGCCGCCCGCGCCGAACTCACCGAGGCCGAACGCGTCGCCGCCGAAGCCGAACGCGCCCACCTCGCCGCCGCACGTGCCGAAGCCGACCGCCGGGAGGGCCTCGCCCGGCTCACCGGACAGGTCGAGACGATGCGCACCCGGGTGGAGTCGGTCGACGAGACCGTGGCGCGGTTGACGATCCGGATGGACGAAGCGGCGGCCAGGGTGGAGCAGGCGCGGGCGGAGTTCGAGACCGTACAGAGCCGCGTCGGGGAACTCGATGCCGGTGAGGTCGGACTCGACGAGCACCACGACCGCACCGTGGCGGCATTGCGGTTCGCCGATGAACGGGTGGCCGAATTGCAGGCCGCCGAGCGCGGCGCCGAACGGCTGGTGGCGTCGCTGCGCGCCCGCATCGACGCGCTGTCGGTGAGTCTCGACCGCCGCGACGGCGCCGCCTGGTTGCAGAAGAACCACAGCGACGCAGGGCTTTTCGGCACCGTCGCCGATTTCTTGAAGGTACGCACCGGCTACGAGGGGGCGGTGGCCGCCGTGCTCGGCGCGGCCGCCGACGCGCTGGCCGCGGAGAATTCGGGCGCGGCCCGCGCCGCGGTCGCCGCGCTCAAGGAGTCCGACGGCGGCCGGGCGGCGATCGTGCTCGGCGACTGGCCGGAACCCGAGTCGGCTTCTCTACCCCAGTTGCCCACCGGTGCGGTGTGGGCGGCCGATCTGGTCGAGATCCCGGCGCGACTGCGCGGCGCGGTCACCGCCATGCTGGCCGGCGTGGCCGTTGTCGAGGACCTGACCGCCGCGCTGAACCTGGTGTCCGCCCTGCCACAGCTGCGGGCCGTCACCGCCGACGGGGATCTCGTCGGCGCCGGCTGGGTCAGCGGCGGTTCCGACCGCAAACCCAGCACCCTGGAGATCACCAGCGAGATCGACAAGGCCCGCGCCGAACTCGACGCCGCCGAGAAGCAGGTCGGCGAACTCAGCGCGGCGCTGGCGGGCGCGCTCACCGAGCAGCAGGCCCGCCAGGACGCCGCCGAACACGCTCTGGCGGCGCTCAACGAGTCCGACGCCGCCATCTCCGCCATCTATGAGCAACTCGGCCGGCTGGGCCAGGAGGTGCGCGCGGCCGACGACGAGTGGCAGCGGCTGGTACATCAGCGCGACGAGCTGGAGGCAGGTCGCAGCCGCACCGTCGAGGAGCTGACCGGGCTCGAGGAGCGGCTCTACAACGCCGAACAGATGCCGATGTTCGAGTCCGAATCCGAACCCGCCGACCGGCAGGCCTCGACCGCCGCGGCCGAAGCGGCCCGCAGCGCCGAGGTCGAGGCACGGCTCACCGTGCGCACCGCCGAGGAGCGTGCGAATGCCGTTCGCGGACGGGCCGATTCGCTGCGCAGAGCCGCCGCGGCCGAGCGCGAGGCCCGGGCGCGCGCCCAACGGGCCAAGGTGGCGCGCGAACATGCCGCAGCGGTGGCCGCCGCGGTGGCCGAATCCGGGGTTCAGATCGCGACCAGGTTGAGCGCCGTGGTCGCCGCCGCATCGCGGACCCGCGAAAGCCTGGCCGCGGAACGCGCACAGCGCGCGGCCGCGCTGTCGGCGGCGCGCGACGAGGTGACCGCCCTCAACGCCCGCATCACCGCGGTGACCGACGCGCTGCACCGCGACGAGGTGGCCAAGGCGCAGGCCGCGATGCGCATCGAACAGCTCGAGGCGACCGTGCTCGAACAGTTCGGAATGGCACCCGCCGACCTGGTGGCCGAGTACGGTCCGGACGTGGCGTTGCCGCCCACCGAGCTGGAGATGGCCGAATACGAGCAGGCCAGGGAGCGCGGCGAACAGGTCACCGCGCCGGCGCCGATGCCCTTCGATCGGCCCACCCAGGAGCGCCGCGCCAAGCGCGCCGAGCGGGAACTCGCCGAACTGGGCCGGGTCAATCCGCTGGCGCTGGAGGAGTTCGCGGCCCTCGAGGAGCGCTACAACTTCCTGTCCACCCAGCTCGAGGACGTCAAGGCCGCCCGCAAGGACCTCCTGGACGTGATCTCCGACGTCGACGCGCGCATCCTGCAGGTGTTCGCCGAGGCCTACGCCGACGTGGAACGCGAATTCACCGGCGTCTTCGCGACCCTGTTCCCCGGCGGCGAGGGCAGACTGCTGCTGACCAACCCCGATGACCTGCTGACCACCGGCATCGAGGTGGAGGCGCGGCCGCCGGGCAAGAAGATCAAGCGGCTGTCCCTGCTGTCCGGTGGCGAGAAGTCGCTCACCGCCGTCGCGATGCTGGTCGCGATCTTCCGGGCCCGCCCGTCACCGTTCTACGTGATGGACGAGGTGGAGGCCGCGCTCGACGACGTGAACCTGCGCCGGCTGATCAGTCTGTTCGAGCAGCTGCGCGAGGTGTCCCAGCTCATCGTGATCACCCATCAGAAGCCGACGATGGAGATTGCCGACGCGCTGTACGGCGTCACCATGCGCGACGACGGCATCACCACCGTGATCTCCCAGCGGATGCGGGGCGAGGAACGGGTCGCAGCCTCGACCTAGTGGAGCGGCTGTCGCGCGTCAGCGAGTCCGACGCGTCGACCGATCAGCCGAAAGGCGATCTGAACCCGCCCGGCGCTCCGCCGACGATGACGTACAGCGGTGAACTGTTACTCCAACTGAAAGTCGGACCCGAGAAAGGTGACGGAAGCATCGAGGGCTGCCTCGGCAGCGAATTCCGCACCTGTGCGGGATCGACCCTCAAGATACGTCTGATATTCCTGTCCTGATTGGGCCCTGATCGGAGTGTGACGAGTCTTGGCGTAGGTGGGTTCGGTGTGTACTTGTCGCCGTAAGTGGTCCCGGAACTGCTGTCGTACTTGACAAACGTTTCTCCGTCCACGGTGTACACCGGCGACCCATCTGACGCGGTCAGTTTCACCCCCTTCTCTACGATTTCGTTGATCCGTCGGCTGTTCGCGTCCTGCTCCCGCTTGGCTTCGGCTTCTTGTGCTTCCCTGACAGCTTTCCTGATGGGGTCTTCCGGCACCGTGTAACGGGTTTTCGGGATCAAGTCCAGCAGACCCGGGAGCGGGGGTCCTTGGTTCTGGAGGAAGTTTTGAAGCGGTCTGGAACTGAGCGCGTCTTTGACTCCTTGCCCCAGGAGTTTGGCAGCCGCGCCGAGGCCGTCACGAACACCTGCCGTGACGACCGGGGCGGGTCCAGCTCCTCCGCCGCCCAAGATCTGGGTACCGGGGTCTTGCAGTATCTCGGCCACTTCGCGGTTGGTGGTGGCGGTCGGCTTCGCCGGAGGCGTGGTCGCGCTGCTGCGTTGACCTGCGACGGAGGAGGTTTCGGCTGCCGCGGCGCGATCCGCGCGTGAAACCACCCGCGGCGACGGCGTATCTGCGTCGTTGGCCACTGTCCGGTTCACCGTGCGGGACGTGGGCGACGGAGCGTCGGCATCCTCACGCGATGCGGCCGTCCCGGCGCGGCCGGAAGGAGACGCTGCCGTGGAACCGGAGTCGACTCCCTTGGCCGGAGTGGCGGCCGGTCCGGCTGACGACGACGACTCGACGCCGCTGTCTGCGTTGGCGACGCCCACCTCGGACCCGACCAGTGACCAGCCGATCAGCGCCGCACCCATGCCGGCGGACGCCGCACCGAGCTGCAGCCATCGCCGCACGGGCAGATCCTCGGCGCGACGTCTACCGACGTAGCTGCTCCTTTTCGGCGTCGACATGTCTGATCTCCCCGGTTCGGTTGCCCTGGTTCAAGATCGGGCCACTGACGGCGCGTACGGCGCCGGGATCCTGAAATTGACATGGTAGTTGACGTCGACCAAGATCCCGTCCGATCGCGCGGAAAGCTTTGCCGAATTCGTCGGCGGCAACGACCCCCTGCGCGCCGTGGCTAAGCGCAGCGGGGCCCGAGGATTGGTTCCGCGCCCAGCCGTCGCCCTAGGCGGGCAGTACGCCGCGCCGCCGCAGGGCGGCGAGATCGGCCGCGTCCTCGTTGTCGAGCATGATCCGCTGCGATCCCAGCATCATCCCGATGCCGAGGTGCTGCGCTGCTGCGGCCAGATTGGCGTTGATCGTGGCCGACAGCTCGGCGCCGCCGGTCATCGCGCCGATCAGCACGGGCGCCCGCAGGCCTATGCCGAGGAACTCGGTGCGCAGGTCGACGCGGCTCAGCGGGGTCGAGGAGTTCGCGGCCTGCGAGGAGCGCTACAACTTCCTGTCCACCCAGCTCGAGGACGTCAAGGCCGCCCGCAAGGACCTCCTGGACGTGATCTCCGACGTCGACGCGCATCCTGCAGGTGTTCGCCGAGGCCTACGCCGACGTGGAACGCGAATTCACCGTTCTTCGTGATGGATTCGCCGGCTGATCAGTCTGTTCGAGCAGCTGCGCGAGGTGTCCCAGCTCATCGTGATCACCCATCAGAAGCCGACGATGGAAATTGCCGACGCGCTGTACGGCGTCACCATGCGCGATGACGGCATCACCACCGTGATCTCCCAGCGGATGCGGGGCGAGGAACGGGTCGCAGCCTCGACCTAGTGGAGCGTCGCGCCCGGTGTGGTGGCCACGCGGGTTGTGCGTGTCATCTGATGGGTCTGCCGAACGGGTCGATTCCTCCGCCGGGGAAAATGCCCAGCGGCCGCTTCAGGTATTCCGAGGGGATACCTGGGACGAGGGGTTTGGGAGGTGGAGCCTTCTTGATGGCATCCGCGATGATGTCGATGAGGCTCTTCTGCTTCTGGTTCGGTTCGTCCAGTCTCTGGACAGGATTGGCGATCTTGCGTTTGAGGGTTTCCTTGACGAGGCTTCCCAAGAACTTGCCGGCCGCGCCCAAGGCGTCACCTTTTCCGGCGGTGACGACTGGAAGCGGTCCGGCTCCTCCGCCGCCCAGGAATTGCGTGCTGGGATCCTGCAATATCTCGGCCAGTTCGCCGCTGGTCGTCGTCGGCGCGGAGGGCTTCGCTAGGGCCACCGCAGGCGTGGCGTTCTGAGCCGCGCCGACCGGCTTGCTGGCCGGGGTGGCGGCACGCGAAGGTACGCGGGTATCCACGGTGATCGCGACGCGATCCGAGCGGGACGCCACCCGCTTCGGTGCCTCCGCGTCGTCGGCCGCCCTCGTCCGGTTCACCGTGCGGGACGTCGTCGACGGAGTGCCGGCATCATCCTCACGCGACGCGGCCGTCCCGGCACGGGCGGAAGGAGACGCTGCCGTGGAACCGGAGTCGACTCCCTTGGCCGGAGTGGCGGCCGGTCCGGCCGACGACGACTCGACGCCGCTGTCTGCGCCGGCGACACCCACCTCGGACCCGACCAGCGACCAGCCGATCAGCGCCGCACCCATGCCGGCGGACGCCGCACCGAGCTGCAGCCATCGCCGCACGGGCAGATCCTCGGCGCGACGTCTACCGACGTAGCTGCTCCTCTTCGGCGTTGACATGTCTGATCTCCCCGGTTCGGTTGCCCTGGTTCAAGATCGGGCCACTGACGGCGCGTACGGCGCCGGGATCCTGAAATTGACATGGTAGTTGACGTCGACCAAGATCCCGTCCGATCGCGCGGAAAGCTTTGCCGAATTCGTCGGCGGCAACGACCCCCTGCGCGCGGTGGGCTCGCAGCGCAGCGGGGCCCCAGGATTTGGTCGGCGCCCAGCCGTCGCCCTAAGCGGGCAGTACGCCGCGCCGCCGCAGGGCGGCGAGATCGGCCGCGCCGCAGCCGTGCAGGCACACCCGTAGTTCGTCGATGAACGCCGAAAGCCAGTCCACGACGGCTGCGGTCGACTCGACGGCGGGGGACAGCAGCGGCCGCGCGACGGCGACGACATCGGCGCCCATCGCCAGTGCCTTGGCGGCGTCCATTCCGGTGCGGATACCGCCGGAGGCCACCAGCGGCATGTCGGGCAGGGTGCGCTTCACCTCGAGCAGCGCCTGCGCCGTGGGGATACCCCACTCGGCGAGCGCCGGATGCCGGATCTCCCCGTGCCGCACCAACTGCTCGACGCGCGCCCACGACGTCCCCCCGGCGCCGGCGACGTCGACGGCGGCCAACGGGCAGTCGACCAGTTCCGCGGCGGCGGTGGCGCCGATCCCGTGGCCGACCTCCTTGAGCAGCACGGGGCGGTTCATCGCGCCGGCGACGGCGCGCAGCCGCGCGATCGAGCCGGTGAAGTCGGTGTCGCCGTCAGGCTGCATGGCTTCCTGCAGCGGGTTGGTGTGCACGGCCAGCGCGTCGGCGCCGACCCGGTCCAGGGCACGGTCGAGCGCGGGTAGTACCGCGTCCGACAGTTGGGCCAGCCCGATGTTCCCGATCACCAGCACGTCGGGGGCGACGTCGCGCACCGCGAAGGAGTCGGCCGCGTCCTCGTTGTCGAGCATGATCCGCTGCGATCCCAGCATCATCCCGATGCCGAGGTGCTGCGCAGCTGCGGCCAGATTGGCGTTGATGGTGGCCGACAGCTCGGCGCCGCCGGTCATCGCGCCGATCAGTACGGGCGCCCGCAAGCCTTTGCCGAGGAACTCGGTGCGCAGGTCGATGCGGCTCAGCGAGGTCTGGGTCAGGGCGTTGTAGGGCAGCCGGTAGTTCTCCAGACCGGTCGTGACGGTCTGATACTCGACCGGCCCGTCGAGGCAGACGTCGATATGACGGCGCTTGCGGGTCGCCGACGGCGTCACCGGCTGACCGCCCGCAGACTCACCCTGAAACAATGGCCGGGTGACCCAAGATGTTCCGGTCGGTTTGTGGATCGCAATCGCCGTAATCGCCGTTCTGCTCGTCACTGCTCTCGTCGTGGGTCTGGTCCGCTACCGGCGCCGCCGGATCAGGCTTTCGGATCCCGACACTGCCACACCCATCGATCGGTCCGGCGGATACACCGCATCTTCCGGTATCACGTTCACACAATCGTCAGCACCACCAGCGGCGCCGGCACCGCCGCGCCGGACCGCTCCGGAGCGTATCGACACCAGTGGACTACCCGCAGTCGGTGACGACGCCACCATCCCGCGCGACGCGCCGAAGCGGCCGATCGCCGACGTGCGGCTGCCCGAGCCGCCCACCGAGACGCCCCCGCCCCCTGCGGCGCCGGCGCCCGAACCCCTGCCCGAGCCCGAGCCGGCGCCCGTCGCAGCACCGGAACCCGAAGCCCAGGCCTCCGAGATCGATGCGATCGCACCTGCGGAAGGCCGGCTGGACCGGTTGCGCGGGCGGCTGTCCAAATCGCAGAACGCGCTGGGCCGCAGCATGCTGGGCCTGCTCGGCGGCGGGGACCTCGACGAGGACTCGTGGCAGGAGGTCGAGGACACCCTGCTGATCGCCGACCTCGGCCCTGTCGTCACCGAATCGGTCATGGTCGCGCTGCGTGAGCGCATGGCGAGTAACGCCGTCCGCACCGAGGCCGACGCCCGCGCGGTGCTGCGCGAGGTACTGATCAGGGAACTGCACCCGGAGATGGACCGTTCGATCCGCGCGCTGCCGCATGCCGACAAGCCGTCGGTGTTGCTCATCGTGGGGGTCAACGGCACCGGCAAGACCACGACGGTGGGCAAGCTGGCCCGCGTTCTGGTGGCCGACGGGCGCCGCGTCGTGCTCGGCGCCGCCGACACTTTCCGCGCCGCGGCCGCCGATCAGCTGCAGACCTGGGCGTCGCGGGTCGGCGCCGACGTGGTCCGCGGACCCGAGGGCGCGGATCCCGCGTCGGTGGCCTTCGACGCCGTCGATCGGGGGATCGCCGGCGGCGCCGACGTCGTCGTCATCGACACCGCCGGCCGGCTGCACACCAAGACCGGTCTGATGGACGAACTCGGCAAGGTCAAGCGGGTGGTCGAGAAGCGTGCCGTGGTCGACGAGGTGCTGCTGGTCCTGGACGCCACCATCGGGCAGAACAGCCTCCCGCAGGCGCGGGTATTCGCCGAGGTCGTCAAGATCACCGGCGTGGTGCTGACGAAGCTGGACGGAACCGCCAAGGGCGGGATCGTCTTCCGCGTTCAACAGGAACTCGGCGTGCCCGTCAAACTGGTCGGTCTCGGTGAGGGCCCCGACGATCTGGCGCCGTTCGAGCCGGCCGCGTTCGTCGACGCCCTGCTCGGCTGAGGCGGGTCCGGGGGCGATTTCCCGGTCGTTGCGGGCCGGCTCGGGCCGTCGTGAGCCCGCGGAAACATGAGCGTAACCACCTCCGGCGCTGCGTTCACATTCCAGAAACCTCGGTGCATCACCAGCGAAACGCGAGCACAAGAGTCTTCTCGGGAGGCCGATCCGTCGGCACCACTTCCCAAGGAGGTTCACACAAAGTGGTCTTAGCCTTACCGGACGACGCGTACGCCGCCTTCGACAGCGGCGACACCGCCTGGGTGCTCGTCAGCGCCGCGCTGGTGCTGTTGATGACGCCCGCCCTCGCGTTCTTCTACGGCGGCCTGTCCCGCCAGAAGTCCGTCCTGAACATGATGATGATGTCCTTCGGCTCCCTCGGCGTGGTCAGCGTGATCTACGTGCTGTGGGGCTACTCGATGTCGTTCGCCTCCGCACACACCGGCCAGAGCGACATCCTCGGCATCTTCGACAACCCGTTCTCGCTGTTCGGGTTGTCGCCGCTGCTCGAGGCGCGCGAGATCGGCGGCGAGGAGCTCTACCCGATCGGCGGCTTCGGGTCGGTGCCCGCGATCGTCTGGGTGGCTTTCCAGCTCACCTTCGCGGTCATCACGGTGGCGCTCATCAGCGGTGCGGTGGCCGAGCGGATGAAGTTCGCGACCTGGCTGGTGTTCGGCGGCATCTGGGTCACTTTGGTGTACTTCCCGCTGTCGCACATGGTTTGGGGTGGCGGCCTGCTGTCCGGCGCCGAGAACGGTTTCGCCTCATGGCTGTTCGGTTACAACGCCGACGAGGGGGCGGCCAATGTGCCGCCGATCGACTTCGCCGGCGGCACCGTCGTCCACATCAACGCCGGTATGGCGGCCCTGGTGCTGGCCCTGCTGCTGGGTAAGCGGGCAGGCTTCGGCAGGACCGCGTTCCGCCCGCACAACATCCCGTTCGTCATGCTCGGTGCCGCGCTGCTGTGGTTCGGCTGGTTCGGCTTCAACGTCGGATCCGAGGGCGCCGCCGACGCGCTGGCCGGTCTGGTCTGGGTGAACACCACCGCGGCCACCGCTGCGGCGATGCTGGGCTGGCTCGCCGTCGAGCGCATCCGCGACGGTCACGCCACCAGCGTCGGCGCCGCATCGGGCATCGTCGCGGGCCTGGTCGCCATCACGCCGGCCTGCGGTTCGCTGTCGCCGATCGGCTCGCTGATCCTCGGTGTCATCGCCGGTGTGCTGTCGGCTCTGGCCATCGGCCTGAAATACAAGTTCGGCTACGACGATTCGCTCGACGTCGTCGGCGTCCACCTGGTGGCCGGCCTCTGGGGCACCATCGCCATCGGCTTCCTGGCCACCGAGACGGGCCTGTTCTACGGTGGTGGAGTTCAGCAACTGGTGGTACAGGTCGTGATCGCTCTGGTAGCGGTTGTCTTCACGGGGATCATGACCACCATCATCGCGTTCATCGTGAAGCCCATGGGGTGGCGCGTGACGAGGGAAGACGAGGACACCGGTATCGATGAGACCGAGCATGCGGAAACGGCTTATGAACTGGTCTGATCGGCAACACACTCCTACGAAGGGACCGACTCGATGAAGCTGATCACTGCGATCGTCAAGCCGTTCACGCTCGAAGACGTCAAGACCGGCCTCGAGCAGACCGGCATCCTGGGAATGACCGTCAGCGAGGTGCAGGGCTACGGCAGGCAGAAGGGACACACCGAGGTCTACCGCGGGGCCGAGTACTCGGTGGACTTCGTGCCGAAGGTGCGCGTCGAGGTCGTCGTGGACGATTCGGCGGTCGACAAGGTCGTCGACGTCATCGTGCAGGCCGCCCGGACCGGCAAGATCGGCGACGGCAAGGTGTGGGTGAGCCCCGTCGACACGGTCGTCCGCGTGCGGACCGGCGAACGGGGGGCCGACGCCCTCTAGGTCATCGCGGGGGTCGTCTCCCAGCCCGATCAGTTGAGCTTCACCGAGTAGGGGGAGGACTTCGAAGATGACAGAACAGCATTCAGGCTCCGCCGCCGGTGCGTCCCGATGGACGCCGCCGGCGGCGGGCTCGTTACGGCCTGCCGACGACCTCGCCAAGGCCGCGCAGCAGTTGCTGGTCAACGGGGGCAGGCAACTCGAGGCGCCTGCACTGCGCGACGCGCTGCTCGACTTGCACGAATTCTGGCTCGGCGCAAAGGCTGCCGAGATCGGGATCACCGCAACGAGTGGTTTCGCCATCGTCGCGACGGGCGGCCTCGGTCGCGGCGAACTGCTGCCGTACTCCGATCTGGACCTGATGCTGCTGCACGACAACATGCCCGCCGACGTCGTCGCACAGGTCGCCGATCTGCTGTGGTACCCGTTGTGGGACGCCAACATCCGCCTCGACCACAGCGTCAGGACGGTGCCCGAGGCGCTGAAGGTCGCGGGGGAGGACGTCTCCGCGGGCCTGGCCATGCTGGAGGTCCGCCACATCGCCGGTGATGCAGACCTGTCGGCACTGCTCGTGGGTGGGGCCCGCAGGCAGTGGCGCACCGGTATCGCCGGACGCTTCGCGGATCTGGTCGAACACACCGAGTCGCGTTGGCAGCGCAGCGGACAGATCGCGCACCGGGCCGAGCCGGACCTCAAGTCCGGCCGTGGGGGTCTGCGCGACGTGCAACTGCTCAACGCCCTGGCCATCGCCCAGCTCGCCGACGTGTATCCCAGCCAGGCGCTGGCCTCGCCGACGGGCACGCTGGGTGGTGCGCATCTCGCGCTGCTCAACGTCCGCACCGAACTGCACCGGGTCTCCGGCCGTGGGCGCGATCTGCTGCTCGCGCAGTACGCCGACGAGATCGGGGCGGCGCTGCGCATCGGCGACCGGTTCGATCTGGCCCGCATGCTCTCGGACGCGGCGCGGACCATCAGCTACTACGTCGACGCGGGACTGCGCACCGCGGCCAACGCCCTGCCCCGGCGGGGATTCGCCGCGCTGCGCCGCCCGGTGCGCCGGCCGCTCGACGAAGGCGTCATCGAATACGCCGGCGAGGTGATCCTGGCCCGTGACGCCCGCCCCGAACGCGATCCCGGTCTGATCCTGCGCGTCGCGGCGGCTTCGGCGACCACCGGTCTGCCGATGGCGGTATCGACGTTGAGCCGGCTCGCGGAGACCGCCCCCGAACTGCGCACACCCTGGCCGCGTCAAGCGCTCAAGGACTTGCTGGTGTTGCTCGCCGCCGGACCGGCCGCGGTCGGGACTATCGAGGCGCTCGATCGCACCGGCCTGTGGGGGCGGCTGTTTCCCGAGTGGGGCGCGGTGCGCGACCTGCCGCCCCGAGACGTCGTCCACATCTGGACCGTCGATCGGCACCTCGTCGAAACAGTTTCCAGGGCAAGCGCTTTCACAACCCGGGTGTCGCGGCCCGACCTGCTGATGCTCGGGGCGCTGTGCCACGACATCGGAAAGGGCCGCGGGGGCGACCACAGCGTCATCGGCGCCGAGCTGGCCAATCAGATCGGCACCCGGATGGGATTGTGGCCCTCGGACATCGACGTGCTGTCGAAGATGGTGCGCTACCACCTGCTGCTGCCCGAGACCGCGACGCGGCGCGATCTGCAGAACCCGGCCACCATCGACGCCGTCGTCGACAAACTCGGCGGCGATCTGGTGCTGCTCGAGTTGTTGCACGTATTGGCCGAGGCGGATTCACTGGCCACCGGACCCGGCGTGTGGGGCGACTGGAAGGCCTCGCTGATCGGCGACCTGGTCCGGCGCTGCCGACTCGTGATGGCCGGCGAGCCGCTGCCGCAGCCGGATCCGATCGACCCGCGCCACCTGGAGCTCGCCGCGTCGGTCGACGTCCACGTCGAGCTCACCGGCGGTGACAGCTCGCACATCTACCAGGTGGCGATGATCGCCCCGGACCGGCGTGGACTGTTGTCCAAGGCGGCAGGGGTGCTGGCCCTGAACTCGCTGCGGGTGCACTCCGCGTCGGTCAACAGTCACCAGGGCGCGGCCATCAACACCTTCGTGGTCTCACCCCACTTCGGGTCACCGCCCGCGGCCGAACTGCTGCGCCAGCAGTTCATTCTCGCGCTCGACGGTGAACTCGACGTCGTCGCCGCGCTGCAGCGCCGCGAACAGGACCTCGCCCAGTACGGCACCGGCCGCGCCGGCGAACCCCAGGCGGCGGTACCCGGCAACCACGTTCCGGCCCCGCCGCGCGTGCTCTGGTCTGCCGGGGCGGCACCGGGTGAGCTGGTGGTGCAGATCCGCACCATGGACCGGACCGGCCTGCTCGCCCGGCTCACGGCGGTGTTCGAACGCGACGGCGTGGACATCTCCTGGGCCAAGGTCACCACCCTCGGATCGTCGGTGGTCGACGTCTTCGGGATCGCCGTGCCCGTACTGACCGCCGGGGACGGCACCGATCACGCGTCGATCCGCGCCGAGCTGGAGGCCGACCTGTTCGCGGTGCTGCCGTCACCGCCACCGCCCCGTAAGCCCGCCGAGCAGGCCGGCTGAGCCGGCTCACGCTACGGGCAAAGGGTCGCGGCGCGCCGGGGAAGATAGGCTTTACCCCGTGTTCGAATCACTGTCTGACCGGTTGACCGGGGCCCTCCAGGGGCTCCGCAACAAAGGCCGACTGACCGATGCCGATATCGACGCCACCGCCAGGGAGATTCGGCTCGCGCTTCTCGAAGCCGACGTGTCGCTGCCCGTGGTGCGGGCGTTCGTGGCCCGGATCAAAGAGCGGGCGAAGGGCGCCGAGGTGTCGGCCGCGCTCAACCCGGCCCAGCAGGTCGTCAAGATCGTCAACGAGGAGCTCATCGGCATCCTCGGCGGCCAGACCCGTCAATTGGCGTTCGCCAAGACGCCGCCGACGGTGATCATGCTGGCCGGCCTGCAGGGTTCGGGTAAGACGACGCTGGCCGGCAAGCTCGCCAAGTGGCTGCGCAGTCAGGGCCACACTCCGCTGCTGGTGGCCTGCGACCTGCAGCGCCCGGGTGCGGTCAACCAGCTCCAGATCGTCGGCGAGCGAGCCGGTGTATCGGTGTTCGCGCCCCATCCCGGCACGGCGCCGGGCGCCGCCGAGGTGAAGGGCACCGCCGACCCGGTCGCGGTGGCCGCCGGCGGTCTCGCCGAAGCCAAGGCCAAGCACTACGACGTGGTCATCGTCGACACCGCGGGCCGGCTCGGTATCGACGAGGAGCTGATGGCTCAGGCCGCCGCGATCCGCGACGCCGTCCAGCCCGACGAGGTGCTGTTCGTCCTCGACGCGATGATCGGCCAGGACGCGGTCACGACCGCCGACGCGTTCCGCGAGGGCGTCGGCTTCACCGGCGTGGTGCTGACCAAGCTCGACGGCGACGCCCGCGGTGGCGCCGCGCTGTCGGTGCGTGAGGTCACCGGAGTGCCGATCCTGTTCGCCTCCAGCGGTGAGAAGCTCGAGGACTTCGACGTCTTCCACCCCGACCGGATGGCCAGTCGCATCCTGGGTATGGGCGACGTGCTCAGCCTCATCGAGCAGGCCGAGCAGGTATTCGACGCCGAACAGGCCGAGGCGACGGCGGCCAAGATCGGCAGCGGCGAACTGACGCTGGAGGACTTCCTCGAGCAGATGCTCGCCATCCGCAAGATGGGTCCGATCGGGAACCTGCTCGGCATGCTGCCCGGGGCCGGCCAGATGAAGGACGCGCTGGCCGCCGTCGACGACAGCCACCTCGACCGGGTCCAGGCGATCATCCGCGGTATGACCCCCGCCGAACGCGCCGATCCGAAGATCATCAACGCCTCCCGACGCTTGCGGATCGCCAACGGTTCCGGTGTGACGGTCTCGGAGGTCAATCAGCTCGTCGACCGGTTCTTCGACGCCCGCAAGATGATGTCCCAGATGGCCGGGCAGATGGGAATGCCGTTCGGCCGCAAGAACACCACCCGCAAGGCCGGTAAGGGCAAGAACAAGCAGTCCGGTAAGAAGGGGCGCAAGGGACCGACGCCGCCGAAGAACCGCAACCCGCTGGGTGCGGGGATGCCCGGCGGCATGCCCGCCGGGTTCCCTGACCTGTCGAACATGCCGAAGGGCCTCGACGAGCTCCCGCCGGGTCTGGCCGGAATCGACCTGAGCAAACTGAAGTTTCCCAAGAACTGATCATGGCGGCTGGTACGCCACTTCATGTACGGGGCCGTGCCCTGCCCGGTGAACAGCCGGTCGAATGGTGGATCGTCGACGGACTGCTGCGCGCCGAACCGGTGTCGGGCGCCGAAACCGTCTTCGGGACGGCGGGATTCGACGGCTGGATCGTGCCAGGCCTGGTTGATGCCCACTGCCATGTCGGGCTGGGACCGGTCAAGGGCGGCGCCGTCGGCCTGGACGAGGCCATCGCCCAGGCGGAGACCGAACGCCAGGTCGGTGCCCTGCTGCTGCGCGACTGCGGGTCGCCGACCGATACCCGCAGCCTCGACGACCGCGACGATCTGCCACGCATCATCCGCGCCGGTCGTCATGTCGCGAAACCGAAACGCTACATCGCCGGGTACGCAGTGGACGTCGAGGACGAATCGGAGTTGCCGGCGATCGTGGCGCAGCAGGCGCAGCGCGGTGACGGCTGGGTGAAACTCGTCGGCGACTGGATCGACCGGTCGATCGGCGATCTCGCGCCGTTGTGGGACGACGACATCCTGGGGCAGGCGATCGACGCGGCCCACGCCCACGGCGCGCGGGTGACCGCCCACGTCTTCGGGGAGGACGCCCTGCCGGGCCTCATCAGCGCAGGTATCGACTGCATCGAACACGGCACCGGACTGACCGACGACACCATCGCGCTGATGGTGGAACACGGCACCGCACTGGTGCCCACCCTGATCAACGTCGAGAACTTTCCGGGTATCGCCGACTCGGCGACCAAGTACCCCACCTACGCTGCACACATGCGTGACCTGCACCGGCGCTGCTACCAGCGGGTGGGCGCCGCACGCGACGCCGGGGTGCCGATCTACGCGGGTACCGACGCCGGCAGCACCATCGCGCACGGGCGCATCGGTGACGAGGTCGATGCGCTCCGCGGGATCGGTATGAGTCCGACCGATGCGCTGGGTGCGGCATGCTGGCGCGCCCGGGATTGGCTCGGCCGACCCGGTCTGGTCGACGGCGCTCCGGCCGATCTGGTGTGTTACCACGAGGACCCGCGCCGCGGGGCGGCGATCATCAACGATCCGGCGCTGGTGATTCTGCGGGGCCGCGCGTTCCGCTAGTAGACGTCGCGGACGTAACGGTGGGTCTTGATCAGATCGTTGACGTAGGCGTGGGCGCCGTCGGCGTCGAATCCGCCACGGTCGGCGACGATTTCGCGCAACGCGGCGTCGACATCCCGGGCCATCCGCTCAGCGTCACCGCACACGTACAGATGGGCGCCGTCCTGCAGCCAGTCGAAGAGTTCGGCGGCATTCTCCCGCATCCGTTGCTGCACATACAGCTTGGCCGCACCATCGCGTGAGAACGCCAGATCGAGGCGGGTCAGGGTGCCCGACGCCACGAACTCCTCGAGCTCGGTCCCGTAGAGGAAGTCGGTGGTGCGGCGGCGATCCCCGAAAAACAACCATGACCGGCCCGGCGCCGCGGTGGCCCGGCGCTCCTGCAGGAAACCGCGGAAGGGTGCGATGCCGGTGCCCGGACCGATCATGATGATCGGCACATCGGCTGCGGGCAGCCGGAATGCGTGGTTGGGGCGCAGATGGACCTGCAGGGTGTCACCGCGCTCGGCCAGGAACGTCGACGCCACCCCGCCGTGTGTGCGACCGCCCGCCGTGTAGCGCACCGTGGCCACGGTCAGGTGGGCGCTGTCGGGGTGCACCAGCGGGCTCGACGCGATCGAGTAGTCGCGGAACTGCAAGGGCCGCAGGGTGTCGACGAACTCGTCGACCTCCAGATCGGCCAGCCGGATCAGGTCGAGCACGTCCTTGCCGTAGGACCACGAACCCGGCGCCGCGGCCGCTTCGGCCCGCAGCGCTGCCGCCGCCTCGGTGTCCGGCGTGCGCGCGGCTACCAGCGCCTGTAGCGCCCGCGACGGGGTCCGGATCTCGAGGTGTTCGGACAGCAGGACGCCCAGTGGTGCGTCATGGTGGGCGACCGTCAGGTCGGGGCCGGCGCCGAGCTGGGCGAGGATCAGCTCGACGAGGGCGGGGTCGTTGGTGGCGTGCACGGCCATCGAATCGCCTGCGCGGTAGGTGATTCCGGAGCCGGTCAGGTCCACCTCGTAGTGGCGTACCTCCTTGTCCGAATCGACCGCGGTGAGCAGCCTGTTGACGGTGACCCGGGTGGCGAAGGGGCGGTTGCGATCTCGCGCCGGCTGCTCGGGTCGTTCCGGCGCGGCGACGGTGTCTGCGCTGGACTCCGGGACGGCTCCGGACTGTGCGGCCTGCAGCAGCTTGACCACGTCGGTGGTCCACGCCTCCGCGGGCTGCTCGTAGAAGCCGTCGACGTCCACGCGCTCGACGAGACGGGTCGCGCCGAGCACCTCGAGCCGCTCGTCGAGCAGCTTGCCGGCGTTGCAGAACAGGTCGTAGGCCGTGTCACCCAGGGCCAGCACCGCGAAGCTGAGGTGCTCGAGCCGTGCGGTCTCGCCGCTGATCGCCTCCCAGAACAGGGTGGCGTTGTCGGGGAACTCACCGTCGCCGAACGTCGAGCAGACCACCACGAAATGCGACACCGACTGCAGGTCGGCGACCTCGACCTGGTTGAGTTCGACGGCTTCGACGTCGATGCCGGTGGCCTGGCACGCCTCGGCGAAGGTCATCGCCGCATCCTCGGCATTGCCCATGTCGGTGCCGAAGGCGACGATCAGCGAGAACCCGGGCCCATCCGTCATCGATCGCTCCCTTCCGCAAAGTTAGGGCGACCTTACTTGGCGGGAGAGCGCGATGGGGTTCTTCCTCGCGGTGATCGCCTAGGGCTGGCTGAAGCCGTAGTCGAACAGGCTGATCGCCTGGCTGTAGAGGTCGCCGGTCCCGTACATCTGCGCCACCACCAGCCGCCGTGAGCCGCGTTGAGCGGCGCCGACGTAGGTCTTGCGGGCGAGATTGGTGAAACCGGTCTTGCCGGCCAGATCGCCGGGGTAGCGGCTGAGCAACTCATTCTGATTGGACAGCGTCTTCCCGGGGAACGGCGCCGAGGGCGACCGCATGATCTGCGCGATCAACGGATAGCGCAGCGCTGCACGCATCATCGCCCCGAGGTCGTGCGGTGTGGTGACGGATTCCCAGCCGGGGCCGTCGAGGCCGGACGGCGAGGACGCCTTGGTGCTGCGGGCGCCGATGGCGGCCGCCTTGCGGTTCATCGCGGCGACGGCGACCCGTTGCCCGCCGAGCATGTCACCGAGCATGTTGGCTGCGTCGTTGCCCGACACCATCAACAGCGCGGAGAGCAGTTCCCGGACCCGGTAGGGCTGGCCGGGCTTGAGTCCCACGCACGAGCATTCGACCTGCGTGTGCGAGGTATTGGCCCTGGCGAAGTTGTCGGGGGAGAGGTGGTCGAGAACCACCATGGCGAGCAGGATCTTGATGGTGCTCGCGGGGGCGTGTGGCTCATGGGGGTTGCGGCTGGCCAGGATTCGGCCGGTGTCGAGGTCGGCCACCAGCCATGCCTGCGCCGGGCCGTCCGGAAGCGCGACCGTGCCTGCGGGCTGGGGCTGCGCACCCGCCCGAGCCGGGTCCGCCACTTCCGTCGACGAAAGCGTGAGTGCGACAACACATCCGGTGACGAGCGCCCGCAACCACAGACGCGTACGCAACCAGGCCACGGGGTCAGAGCCTAAGGGCGGTTACGCCTCGAAACGGTCTCGGAAGGGTCCCAGCTCAATGACGTTGTGCGTGTCGCGGTTTCGCACGATGTCCTGCCGGATCGTCCTTCAGAGGACGCCGACGTTCGCGTTGCGGTCCAGCGCGAAGCCCCAGTCGAGCAAGCCCGCCGCCTGATCCCAGTAGGTGGGGCCGCCCTCCTTGACCAGGCCGTGCATCAGCGCAACCACCAGCCGCCGGCCGTCGCGCTGTGCCGCGCCGACGAACGTCTTCTGCGCGATGTCGGTGTATCCGGTCTTACCGCCGATGGCGCCGGGGTAGCGGTGCAGCAGCTCGTCCTGGTTGACCAGCACCACGTCACCGGTCCTGGCGGGGAACACCGCGGTCGGCATGGCGGTGATCTGGGCGAAGACGGGGTAGCCCATCGCTGCGCGGAAGATGACGGCCAGGTCGTGGGGCGTCGACCAGAACGGCATACCCGGCCCGTCCAGACCCGAAGGCGTCACGACGTTGGTGCCGTGCGCGCCGAGCGCGGCGGCTTTGGCGTTCATCTTCGCCACGGCGGGGCCGGTACCGCCGAGCATGCGGGCCAGGGTGTTGGCGGCGTCGTTGCCGGAGACCAGCAGCAGACCCTCGAGCAGTTGACGGGCGGTGTAGGTGCGTCCGGGCGCCACGCCGGCGCAGTTGCACTCGACGTGGGTGTCGACCTCCTCGGCGACGATCGTGGAATCCAGCGGGACCTCGTCGAGCACCACCTGGGCCAGCAGGGTCTTGATCGTGCTGGCGGGCGCGTAGCGGGTGTCGTCGTTGCGTCCGGCCAGGACCTGGCCGGTGTCCATGTCGGCGACGATCCACGCCTCTGCCGGGCCGGCGGGAATCGGTACCGAGCCGATCGGCTGGATGTCCAGGTCGGCCGACGCGGCCGGTGCGACGGCGATGCTCAGCGCGGCGGATAGGACAGCGAACAGACTGACGAGCCTCCCCATGGCCGGTGAGCCTAACCCGCGGTGTTGAATCGACGCATGCTCAGCCTGGAGGAGATCTCGGATCGGCTGGAGATCCAGCAACTCATGATCGACTACTCGTCGGCGATCGATCAGCGGCGGTTCGACGACCTCGATCGCGTGTTCACCCCAGACGCCTACATCGACTACCGCGCGACCGGCGGCGTCGACGGGTCGTTCCCCGAGGTGAAGAAGTGGCTGGCCGAGGTGCTGCCCAACTTCCCGGCCTATTCACACATGCTGGGCAACGCCGACGTCCGGATCGCCGGGGACACGGCGTCGTCGCGGACCATCTGCTTCAATCCCATGGTCATGGGCGGTGACCCCGGACCGACCGGAGCGCAGGTGTACTTCGTCGGGCTCTGGTATGTCGACGAATTCGCCCGCACACCCGACGGCTGGCGGATGACCCGCCGCGTCGAGGAGAAGTGCTTCGACAAGCTCCTCTGAGCCGTCAGCCGTCCCGCTGCGCGGTGATGGTGTGGCGGGGCAGCCGGCCCTCGGCGCGACTGAGCACGTCGGTGGTCAGGCCGGTGCGCTGCAGGGCGGCCACGATGTCGTCCACCGGTCGCAGCCGGAAGCCGTGCGGTGTGACGGGGAGTTGCCGCATTGTGTCGGGATCCCCGATGCCGATGGCCACCCGGCCGCCGGGACGCAGGGTGCGCGCGAATTCGGCGCAGACCGCGTCCAGGTCGTCGACGAAGTAGATCGTGTTGACCGTGATCGCCGCGTCCAGGGCGGCGTCGTCGAACGGCAGGGCGGTGAGCGACCCACGGTGCAGTTTCAGGCGGTTGCTGTCGAGGTCACGACGGAACCGTCGACGGGCCCGGCGCAGCATGTCGTCGCTGATCTCCACACCGTGAGCGGTGCCGCCCGTACCCACCGTGTCGACCAGCAGCCGCAGACCCGCACCGCCCCCGAAGCCGATGTCGGCGGCGACGCCGCCCGCGGGTGGCTGCGCCGCGGACACGGCCGTCGCGATCGCCTGCCCGTTTCCGCGATCGAGCGCTTCGGCGACGACGCCGCCGAGCGGACCGTGGGGGCGGCCGAGCTGTCCGGCGACCGTCCTGGCGAGCGGGGTGATGAGGTTTTCTCGCAGTGAGACCATGGAGGCGGTGTTCCCCGAACGAGCCGGGCGCAGACATCGCGTCGGTTTCGCGGCGATTTCCGCTGGACGAGGCGGTTCTGGCAGAATGGTCCGCTGTCCGCCTGCGACCACGGCTGCAGGGCGGTCACACACGTGAGGCAAAACCGGATCCGGGCAAATCCGCCCGTATCGCCGAATTGCAGCGTGGCAAATCATCAGGAGAATATCGCTTCACCATGGCTGTCAAGATCAAGCTGACCCGTCTGGGCAAGATCCGCAATCCTCAGTACCGCATCGCTGTCGCCGACGCGCGTAGCCGCCGCGATGGTCGTTCCATCGAGGTCATCGGCCGCTACCACCCGAAGGAAGAGCCGAGCCTCATCGAGATCGACTCCGAGCGCGCGCAGTACTGGCTCGGTGTCGGTGCCCAGCCGACCGAGCCCGTCCTGGCCCTGCTGAAGATCACCGGTGACTGGCAGAAGTACAAGGGCCTGCCCGGCGCCGAGGGCACCCTGAAGGTCAAGGAGCCCAAGCCCAGCAAGCTGGATCTGTTCAACGCCGCGCTCGCCGAGGCCGAGGGCGGCCCGGGCAGCGAGGCCACTCAGCTCAAGAAGAAGAAGGCGCCGAAGAAGGACGAGAAGGCCGCGTCCGACATCGAGGCCACGGCCGATCCGTCCGGATCCGCCGACAAGTCCGAGCCCGCCGCTGAAGGCGAGGACGCCACGGTCGCCGGCGCCACCGAGAGCTGAGCGACACCGTGAGTTCAGTCGTCGTCGACGCCGTCGAGCACCTGGTGCGCGGAATCGTCGACAACCCCGACGATGTCCGGGTCGACATGGTCACCAACCGTCGCGGCCGCACCGTCGAGGTGCACGTCCACCCCGATGACCTGGGCAAGGTCATCGGGCGCGGCGGCCGCACCGCGACCGCGCTGCGCACCCTGGTCGCCGGTATCGGCGGCCGGGGCATCCGCGTCGACGTGGTGGACACCGACCAGTAGCCGGCCGGCGGACCCGAAAGGGGAACCAGTGGACCTGGTGGTCGGACGGGTCGTCAAGGCCCACGGCGTCACCGGCGAACTCGTGATCGACGTTCGCACCGACGATCCGGACGGGCGGTTCACCCCGGGCGCCGAACTCCGCGGCCGGCGGCCGAAGGTGGGCACCGAACAGCGCTACGTCGTCGAGTCCGTACGACCGCACGGTGGCAGGCTGCTGGTCCGGCTCGACGGTATCGCCGACCGCACCGCGGCCGACGCGCTGCGCGGAACGCTGTTCGTGGTCGACACCTCCGAACTGCCGCCCATCGAGGACCCCGACGAGTTCTACGACCACCAGCTCGAAGGGCTGGCGGTGCGCACACTCGGGGGCGACGAGGTCGGGGTGGTGGCCGAGGTGCTGCACACCGCGGCCGGCGAACTGCTGTCGGTCACGACGCCCGACGGTGCCGAAGTGCTGGTGCCGTTCGTGAGCGCCATCGTCCCGCGGGTGTCGCTGGCCGACGGTCTGGTCGAGATCGATCCCCCCGACGGTCTGTTGGACCTGGAATGACGAAGGCGCGCCGCGGTGCGCATTGACATCGTCACGATCTTTCCTCGCTACCTCGATCCGCTGCGTGAGTCGCTGCCCGGCAGGGCGATCGAATCCGGACGCATCGAGCTGGGCGTCCACGATCTGCGGCGGTGGACGCACGACGTGCACCGGTCGGTGGACGACTCGCCCTACGGCGGCGGGCCGGGGATGGTGATGAAGGCGCCGGTGTGGGGCGCCGCACTCGACGAGATCTGCACCGAGGACACGCTGCTGGTCGTTCCGACGCCCGCGGGGCGGCTGTTCGACCAGGCGACGGCGCGGCGCTGGGGCGCCGAGAAGCACCTGGTGTTCGCCTGCGGTCGGTACGAAGGCATCGATCAGCGCGTCGCCGACGACGCGGCCCGCCGGATGCGGGTCGAGGAGGTCTCGATCGGCGACTACGTGCTCACCGGCGGAGAGTCCGCGACGCTGGTGATGGTCGAGGCCGTCGTGCGGCTGCTGCCCGACGTGCTGGGCAACCCGGCGTCGCACGCCGACGACTCACATTCAGCCGGTCTACTCGAGGGACCGAGTTACACGCGGCCGCCGAGCTGGCGCGGACTGGACGTCCCTGCCGTCCTGCTGTCGGGCGATCACGCGAAGATCCAGCAGTGGCGCCACGCCCGGGCGTTGGAGCGTACCCGCGAGCGGCGGCCCGATCTGTTGTCCGACAGCTAGATTCGGCCGCCCGGGAACATCGTCTTGACCACCTGGGTGATGGTCTCCCTTGCTTCGGGCGCGTCTACGGGCTGGTCGGACCCGATCACCATCACATAGCGGCGGTCGGCGCCGATGACGCCGGTCGACAGGTGCATCCAGTCCGCACCGATGCAGCACATCCAGCCCTGTTTGACGGCGACCGGTTCGGCGTAGAGGCCGTCGGGGATGCCGAAGCGTTGCGGGTACACGCCGCCCGGCTGGGTGCCGTCGATGCCGGTCGGCGTCGACCTGGCCAGGTTGCTCATGATCAGCTCGGCCTTGTCGCGGGGCAGACCGCCGGCACCGGAGAGCAGCATGTCGTAGAACCGGACCAGATCCGCCGCGGTGCTGACGGTGTTGAACCATTCGCCGTTGCCGGGCGGGTACGTCTGGCCCAGTCCGTAGCGCTGCGCGACGCGGGTCACGATGGCGCTACCACCGCCACGGTTCCAGAAGATTTCGGCGGCGCTGTCGTCCGACGAGCGCAGCATGCGCTCGAAAGACTGCCAGTCCTCGGGCGAGAGCTCCGTGCGGCCCTGGGATTCCTGCAGCAGCAGGTCGTCGGCGATGAAGAGCTTCGCCACCGAGGCGATCGCGATGCCGCGGGTGTTGCCATTGGAGATGAGCTGGCCGGTGTTGCGGTCCTGCACCAGCAGGGTGACGTCGGCGCCCGCCGCCCGGGCTTGGGCGGTCGCCTGCGCCACCCGCTCATTGAGTCCGGTGAACGTGGCGGCCGGCTCGTCCGGCGGCACCTCGGGCAGCGGCGCGGAGATGCCCTTCGGCGCGACGACGGTCAGCTGAGGTCCGTTGGGAGGGGGCGGCGTGCCGTACACCCGCGCCTCGCAGCCCGAGATCACCATCGTCGCGACCAACCCGGCGGCGGTGGCCTTCGACAGCCCCGACAGCCGAAGCATCGTCCACCCTCTTTCGCATGTATTCGGTGAACACCGGATCCGGCCGTGTGCGGCGTCGTCGCTGACGCTGTGGTTCGATCTCCTCGACCGGGCCGATGCTCTCAGCGTAACGAATACCCGGTGGCAGTGCCGCCCAGCCTTACGCACCGATTACGGACGCGAGGATGCGCGATTTCACTCGACCGGCGCCCGTCTGGCACAATTGAGCAGTTGTCCGCGCGGGACGGAGCGTATGCGCTCGGTTCGTCCGCGCAGGGATACACCCCGAACGCTCGTAAATGACCGGATCGGTGCGCCGTTCAACCGAACAGCAGCCCGAATGACCGCGACCAACAAGGAAGTATCACAAGATGAACACGCTGGACTTCGTCGATCAGACGTCGCTGCGCGACGATATCCCGGCCTTCGGACCCGGCGACACCGTGAACGTCCACGTCAAGGTCATCGAGGGTTCCAAGGAACGTATCCAGGTCTTCAAGGGTGCGGTCATCCGGCGCCAGGGCGGAGGGGTCCGCGAGACCTTCACCGTGCGTAAGGAGAGCTACGGCGTCGGCGTCGAGCGCACCTTCCCCGTGCACTCCCCGAACATCGACCACATCGACGTGGTCACCCGCGGTGACGTCCGTCGGGCCAAGCTGTACTACCTGCGCGAGCTCCGCGGCAAGAAGGCGAAGATCAAGGAAAAGCGCTGACTTCCGAGCGGATCAGCGGCTCGTGCCGCGCCGCTCGTGCGAAGCAGGGTCCGCAGCTGACTAGTCTGTTGCCGTGACCCACGCCGACTCCGCCGATTCGTCACCCGAGGACACCGTCGAGGGTGCCGATCCCGAGACCGACGAGAGCCCCCCGAAGCGTAAGCACTCCGCGCTGCGCGAGGGCGCGATCCTGGTCGTGCTCGCGGTCGTCATCTACTACGTGATGCTGACCTTCGTCGCGCGGCCGTATCTCATTCCGTCGGAGTCGATGGAACCCACCCTGCACGGCTGCCCGGGCTGCACCGGGGACCGGATCATGGTGGACAAGATCAGCTACCGCTTCGGTGAGCCGCAGCCCGGCGACGTGATCGTGTTCAAGGGTCCCCCCAACTGGAGCATCGGTTACAAGTCCATCCGGTCGGACAATCCCGCGATCCGGGCCGTCCAGAACGCGCTGTCGATCGTCGGTTTCGTACCGCCCGACGAGAACGACCTGGTGAAGCGGGTCATCGCGACGGGTGGGCAGACGGTGGAGTGCCGGGCGGCGACCGGTCTGACGGTCGACGGCAAACGTCTCGACGAGCCCTACCTCGACCCGTCGACGATGATGGCCGATCCGGCTGTCTATCCGTGCCTGGGCAATGAGTTCGGACCGGTCACGGTCCCCGAGGACCGGCTCTGGGTGATGGGCGACAACCGCACCCATTCGGCGGACTCGCGCGCCCACTGCTCGAACCTCCCGGCCGACGCGCAACGCGGCTTGCTGTGCACGGGTGATCCGACCGCGGGCACCATCCCGGTGAGCAACGTGATCGGCAAGGCCCAGTTCATCGCCTGGCCGCCCGGCCGCTGGGGTGGCGTCGACTCGGTCAACCCGCAGACCGATTCGCAGGCCGCCGCGCAGACCCTTGCCGTATCGGGAGGCTAGCTTGCCGGGCGGTTGCTCTTCGCGCGAGCGCTCATCGTTACCTCGCTCTTCGCGCGAGCGCTCATCGGTACCTCGCTCTTCGCGCGAGCGCTCATCGGCGGCCTGGCCGCCTCGTACGGTCATCCGGAAATCGGCGGGCCTGCGGACTCTGGAATCAGCGCTGTATCGCAACGGTCTCGGCCCGGTGGCCGGTGTCGACGAGGTCGGGCGCGGGGCCTGCGCCGGGCCGCTGGTGGTCGCGGCATGTGTGCTCGGCCCCAACCGGCTGGAGAGCCTGGCCGCGCTCGACGATTCGAAGAAGCTGGGGGAGAAGGAGCGTGAGCGGCTCTTCCCGCTGATCCGTCGGTACGCGCTGGCCTATCACGTGGTGTTCATCTCGTCGACCGAGGTCGACCGCCGGGGTGTGCACGTCGCCAACATCGAGGGGATGCGGCGAGCGGTCGCCGGTTTGCCGGTCCGGCCCGGCTATGTGTTGTCGGACGGCTTCCGGGTGCCGGGGCTGCCGATGCCGTCGCTTCCGGTGATCGGTGGGGATGCCGCCGCCGCATGCATCGCCGCGGCGAGCGTGCTCGCCAAGGTGAGCAGGGACCGGCTGATGGTCGCGATGGACGAGGACCACCCCGGCTACGGGTTCGCGCTGCACAAGGGATATTGCACGCCGACCCACACCGCTGCGCTGGCCGAGTTGGGGCCGTGTGCCGAGCACCGGTACTCCTTCGTCAACGTGCGCAGGGCCGGAAACCGCACCGAAGTGGTGGTCACCGGTCAGGGAGCCGGAGCAGTACCGGATCCTTGGGATGCGGAGCCGACCCAACGCGACGAAGTCGGGTGAGGGAAGATGGATCGAACCGAACACGAAGGACAGCAGGACAGATGAGCGCCGAGGATCTCGAGAAGTACGAAACCGAGATGGAGCTCTCGCTGTACCGCGAGTACAAGGACATCGTCGGGCAGTTCAGTTACGTCGTGGAGACCGAGCGCCGGTTCTATCTGGCCAACAGCGTCGAGATGGTGCCCCGCAACGCCAACGGCGAGGTGTACTTCGAGCTACGCCTGTCCGACGCATGGGTATGGGACATGTACCGGCCGGCCCGGTTCGTCAAGCAGGTGCGGGTCATCACCTTCAAGGACGTCAACATCGAAGAGGTCGAGAAGCCGGAGTTGCGGCTCCCGGAGTGATCGGCGCAACTGCCGCGTGACTCGGTGACAGACTGGACCCTGTGCGTTCTACACCGCAGTGTTGGCTGACCGATATGGACGGCGTCCTGGTGCGCGAAGAGCACCCGCTGCCCGGAGCCGCCGAATTTCTCGCCAAGCTGGTGGAATGTGAGCGGCCGTTCCTCGTGCTGACCAACAACTCGATCTTCACCCCGCGTGACCTCGCGGCACGGCTGGCCAGGTCAGGGCTTGTCGTGCCCGAGGAGTCCATCTGGACCTCGGCGTTGGCGACGGCGACGTTCCTTGCCGACCAGCTGCCCGGCGGATCCGCCTACGTCATCGGCGAAGCGGGGCTGACCACCGCGTTGCACGAGGCGGGCTACACCCTGACCGACGTCGGGCCGGACTTCGTCGTGCTGGGGGAGACCCGGACGTACTCGTTCGAGGCGATCACCAAGGCGGTTCGGCTGATTCTCGGCGGTGCCCGCTTCATCGCCACCAACCCCGATGTGACGGGGCCGTCGGCCGAGGGGCCGCTGCCGGCCACCGGATCCGTCGCGGCGATGATCACCAAGGCGACGGGCCGCGAGCCCTACTTCGTGGGGAAACCGAATCCGATGATGTTCCGCAGCGCACTCAACCGGATCGAGGCCCACTCCGAGAGCACCGTGATGGTCGGCGACCGGATGGACACCGACGTCGTCGCCGGTATCGAGGCGGGTCTGGAGACGATTCTCGTCCTCACCGGCTCCACCAGCATCGAGGACGTCGAACGCTATCCCTACCGGCCGAGCAGGGTGCTGCCGTCGATCGCCGAGGCCATCGATCTGGTGTGAGCAATGGTTGACGTCGCGCTCATCGGGGTGCCGTTCGACGGATATGGCCGGCCCGGCAACCAAGCCCGGGCCGCGCACACCCTCCGGCGCGCCGGCCTGCCGGGCGCCTTCGGCGGACACCGTGTCGTCACGGATACGGATCTGCACCTGCCGCAACCGGATCCGTCACGCGGCGTGCACACCGGCCTGATCAACGAGGCCGCCCTGACCGCGATGACCGCCACCCTGGCCGACAGCGTCGCTGCCGCACTGACCCTCCACCGCTTCCCCGTCGTGGTCGGGGGCGACTGCGCCGCACTGCTGGGAATCGTCGCGGGATTCCGTCGGCACGCCGGCGACATCGGGCTGGTCTTCGTCGACGGTCACGAGGACACCATGCCGCTGGACGTCTCCGAAGACGGCGAAGCGGCGAACACCGAGATCGGGTTGCTGCTCGGGCTGACCGGACGATCGCTGAAAGGCCCTCTCGCCGAGCTCCTTCCGGACCTTGCCCGGGATGAACTGGCGGTGATCGGACCGCGCGACGAGGCGTGGCGTGCCCAGTTCAACGTGGGCACCCTCGCCGACGCAGGCGTGTGGCTCGCACCGCTCGCCGTCGCCGCCGCCGCCCCGTCGGTCACCGGTCGGCAGGCCGTGGCCGCACTGGCCGAGCACGTCGGAAGGTGGTGGTTGCACATCGATCTCGACGTGCTCGACCCGCAGGTGTTCGCGGCTCAGGGTCTGCCCGGGGTTCCCGACGAACCAGGCGGTCTGCAGTGGCCACAACTGGTCGACATTGCCGGTGCGGTAGTCGAATCCGGTGGCTGCGTCGGCCTGAGCCTGGCCATCTACGACCCTGACCAGGACATCGACGGGGGCGATGCGGCGCGCATCGTGGCGTTCGTGCAGGACCTGTTCGCCCGGATGGGCGGCCAGTGAGCGGCAACGGACCGGCCGGCTCGGCACCGTCGACGTCCCCTGTTGTCGGGCTCAGCAAACGGGGGTGGCACCGCGGTGGGGCGGTCGCATAGAGTATCCAATCTAAGCGAAAGCGAGAATCCATGCCCCCGCGTACAGCGACCAAGCGCACTCCGGTCGGGAGTGCGGTGGGCTCTGCGCCGCGCGCCGACTTCGTTCGCCCGAAGACGGCGCAGCAGGCCGTGGCCGAGGCGCTGCGCCGCGACATCACCACCGGGAAACTCGCACCCGGCAGCTGGATCGTGCAGGAGGCGTTGGCCGAGCAGTTCGGCATGTCGCGCATCCCGGTGCGGGAGGCCCTCAAGACCCTCGAAGCCGAGGAGTACATCACCTACGTCCCGCACAGCGGCTACCGGGTGGCCAAGCTGGGCTTGGAGGACCTGCTGGAGGTGTTTCGGCTGCGCGACATCCTCGAGGAGGAGTTGATCCGCGATGCCATGCCGCGGGTCACCGACGAAGTCATCGAGGCGATGCGTGCGCAGATGGCGGAGATGGACCGGGCGGCCGCGGCCGGCGATCTGATCGCCGTCGGGGTGGCGAACCGTCAATTCCACTTCCTCACCTTTGAGGTGAGTCGGATGGCCCGTACCAAGCGCCTGGTCACCCAGCTGTGGAACACCGCGGACGCCTACCGGCCGCTCTACGCGCACCTCATGGACTTGGCGAAGGTCAACCACGAGCACATCCTCCTCGTCGACGCGATGGCCGCCCGCGATGTCGAGGCGGTGGTGGCGATCAATCACCAGCATCGGTCGCATGCGGTCGATCACCTGAACGAGGTGTTCGCCCGGGAGGAAGCCGACCGCCGGCCGTGACGCCACGCGATCGCCTGGTCGACTTGGGTTTGCACGTCCCGCCTGCCGCGATCCCGAAGGGCGCGTATTTTCCGAGCCGCCGGTGCGGCGACCAGCTGTGGGTCTCCGGCGCCACCGCCCGCCGACCCGGCATACCGAGTCTGCAGGGGATGGTCGGCGCCGACCTCTCCGTCGAGCAGGCCGTCGACCAGGCGAGGCTTGCTGCGCTGAACCTACTCGGAGCGATCGACGCCGCGGCTGGTCTCGACGCGGTGGACCGGTTCGTGCATCTGCGCGGATATGTTCGGGCGACCGCGGATTTCGGTGACCACCCGGCGGTGATCGACGGAGCGTCCCGGCTCCTGCTCGAGGTGTTCGGCGAAGACCGCGGCGCGCATGCCCGCACCGCCGTGGGCGTGGCCTCGCTCCCTGGTGGCGCCTGCGTGGAACTCGAACTCGTCGTCGCGATCACGGGCTGAGGTCACCGAAGCCGTTGCGCCGTCCGACCGATCGCCAATCCGAGCAGGGCCCCGGCCAGCACGGTCATGGCGAGCGCCCTCCGGTCGGCCGCCTCGGGGCGGCGGTGCGCTACGACCGGCGCCCGACGCTGACCCACGCTCTCGTCCGCGCCGGTCATCAGCGTGTTCAGTTTTCTGACGAACTGCGCCAGGATCCGGTTGGCCACCTGGGAGATCACGCCGCTGCCGAACTGCGCGATCCGTCCGCCGAGTTCGAGCTCGGTCACCACCGTCACGTCGGACCGATCGGGCGCCGAGGCCGAGGGTCGTGCGACCATCGTCACCGTCGCCTCTGCCGATCCGTTCCCGCGGCGGTCATGTGCCTGACCGCGGACGACCATCTCGTGCTCGATGTCGTCGCGGCTCACGACGGAGGCGGTGCCGGCGAGTGTCATCCCCACCGGACCCACCTTCACCGCCACGCGGGCGTGGTAGTCGTCGCCGTCACGGCCGTCGAGCTCGGCGCCGGGGATGCAGGCGACGACCGCAGGGATGTCGGTCAGCGCCGCCCACGCGGCGTCGAGGGGGGCGTCCACCGAGAAGTCGTTCACCAGCCGCATGGATGTTCACCTTTTCGTCGCTTCCAGTTGTGGGCTCAGGGCCCCCGCCTTACGATTGGATACGATATCCAAACGTAGGAGGTCTGCAGGTGTTGAGCAAGGGAGTGGGGCTCTTCCCGACCGAACCGGTCGGGGCGATGTGCGATTACGTGCGGCTGTGCGAGACCCTTGGCTTCGACAACGTGTGGTTCGGCGACTCCCAGAACATCTGGCGCGAGTCGTCCACGGTGATGGGAGCCGCCGCGGTCGGCACCGAGCGCATCGTGTTCGGCACCGGGGTGACCAACGCGGTCACCCGCCATCCTTCGCTGCTCGCCTCGACGTGGGCCACCCTGGCGGAGTTCACCGGCGGCCGGGTCGCGCTGGGCATCGGCACCGGTGACTCCTCCCTGCGCACGATGGGCCTCAAGCCCCAGAAGCTCGCCGAACTCGAGGAGTCGGTCAAGCAGCTGCGGGCGCTGTTTCGGGGCGAGAAGGTGGTCGAGGCGACCAGTGGGGCCGACTACCACCTGAACTACCTGACCGGTCCGCTGGAGATCCCGGTCTACATCGCCGCGTCGGCGCCGAAGATCCTGCGCATGTCGGGGCGCATCGCGGACGGCGTCATCGTATTGGTCGGCACCGCACCGCATTTCATCGAAGCGGCGCTACAGACGATCGAAGCCGGCGCGGCAGAGAGTGGCCGGTCGCTGTCCGATCTGCACATCGTGCTCTGGACGCCGACCGCCATCGACGACGATCGCACCGAAGCCCGCGACCTCGTTCGTGCCCACGTCTCGCGGGTCGCGATCCGGCCGCTGCCGGCCAAGGTCGAGCCGGCCCTGGAGAAGGCGATCGACCGGATTCGCGACTCCTACAACTACTACGAGCACATGAACACCGAGGCGTCGCACGCCGACCTGGTTCCCGACGAACTGGTCGACCTGTTCGCCCTGGCGGGCACCCGCGAAGAATGCGCCCAGCGCCTCAAGGAGATCGAGGCGCTCGGCGTGGACCAGGTGTCCATCGTGCCCTTCGTGCGTCCCGGCCAGAGTCGGGCCGCGACGATTCGCACCTTCGCCGAGATCGTCGACGGCGCAGGCCGGTGAACCGACCGGGCGTCGACGCCGCAGTTTTTCCCGCTCCGGGCAGCGCGGTACCCGGAGCCCCTCCACCGCTCAAACGTGCGCTGACACCGGCCGACGGGACGCCGGTCGCCCCGGCGCCCGCCCCGCCGGCGGTCTCGCCGGATCCCGCGCGCATGGTGGCGACGGCGGCCGGCCCGGCGCGGCAGGCGCAGTACCTCGCGGCGGCGATGGTCGGCATCGCGGCCGGTCTGGAACTCGCCGGCGCGCTGGCGGGAATAAGGGCAGGTCGGCGAGGATCGAGGTCTCGGAAATGTTGACGCAGATCACACCCCATTCGTATAGTGGATCCAATATTCAGTTACCGGAGGTAGTCCGATGATCAGGTCCCCCAAAGCCTTTGTCGCTGTGCTCGCCGCAGGATCACTCCTGTTCGGCGCGGTGTCGTGTGCCGACGAATCCGCGGCGCCCAGCGCCGAAGGCACCGACGAACTGAGCATCTCGGCGACCGGTGTCGACAGCCTGCCCTTCATGGCGATCCTGCAGGCCGGCATCGACAAGGGCTGGTTCGAGGAGGAGGGACTCAAGGTCGACCTGTACTCCGGTGGCGGCGGTGGGAACACGATGCGCGTCGTCACCTCCGGTGACGCCGACATGGCCATCGCGGGCAACACCTCGGTTCTGCTGGCGGCACAGCAACCCGAGTCGAACCTGAAGGTGATCGCACCGTGGTTCCAGGTCAACGACTTCTCCTGGATCTCCCCACCCGGACGGACGATCGAGGGCGCCACCCTCGGCTTCAGCTCGGCGGGCTCATCGACGGAGCTGATCGTCAAAGCGCTCGAGCGGGAACTGGGCGTCAAGGCGCAGGCCGTCGGTCCCATGGGCGACAACTGGACCGCGGCCAAGGCCGGCCAGATCACCGCAGGCTGGGCCATGCAGCCGTTCATCGCGGACAAGCAGGCCACCGAGAACGCCGAGGTGCTGGTGAACTCACGAGACGTCATCGGGGATATGCCTGCCGATCTCGTTGCGGTCAACGGTGACTACGCCGCCGCGAACCCCGACAACCTGCAGGCGTTCTTCCGCGTCGCCGACCGGTTGAACGAATGGGTGGTGTCCAAGCCGGACGAGGCCGGCGCCGCGCTGGGTCCGCTGGTGGGGGTGAGTCCCGAGGTGATGACCGCCGCGCTGCGCAACACCCCCGACCTCGCGAAGGCCTACTCGTTGAGCGTCGACCCGGCCGGGCTGAAGAACCTCTCCGATCTGATGGTGGCCGCCGGGCAGATCCAGCAGCCGGTCGACTGGTCGGCGGTGCTCGACCAGCAGTACCTTCCCGAGGATGCCCGCGCGCAGTTCTGACGAGCGCGCCCGTTCGCCCTGTCGAATCCCACCCGAACACCGGAGAATCCGTGAGCTCAGAATCGCAAGGCATCCAGATGCAGGACGTGTCGGTGGTGTTCGACGCCCCGGCCGGGAAGGTCGTCGCCGTCACCGGTGTCGACCAGCACGTGCCGCACACCAGCTTCGTGTCGATCGTCGGACCGAGCGGCTGCGGTAAGTCGACGCTGCTGGCCGTCATCGCCGGGCTGCAGAAGGCGACCACCGGACACGTCAGCGTCGGGGGCAAGACGGTCACCGGGCCCGACCCGAAGATCGGGGTGGTCTTTCAGGAGGACTCGACCCTGCCGTGGCGCACCGTCGAGGAGAACGTCGGCTTCGCCATGGAGATGATCGGGACGGCCAAGGCCGACCGTCGCAGGCGCGCCAAGGACGCCATCGACCTCGTCGGACTCAGTGGTTTCGAGAAGTCTTATCCCTCACAGCTTTCCGGCGGAATGCGGCAGCGGGTCGCGCTGGCACGCACCCTCGCGGTGCAGCCGGAGGTGGTGCTGATGGACGAGCCGTTCGCCGCACTCGACCAGCAGACGCGGCTGTTCCTCGGAGCCGAGGTGCGCCAGATCTGGGCGCGCACGCATCAGACGATCGTGTTCGTGACCCACGACATCAGCGAAGCCATCCTGCTCTCCCAGCAGGTGTGGGTGATGTCCTACCGGCCGGGAACGATCATCGACGTCGTCGACATCGACCTGCCCGACGAGCGGGACGCCGGCGTGGTGTCGACGCCGCGATTCAACGAACTGCACAACCGCATCTGGGGATCACTGCAGGAGGAGTCGATGCGTGGCTTCCGGCAACAGGAGACGGCGGCCACGTGACGACGTCCTCGCTGGCACACGACGACATCCCCGCCGAGGCCATGCCATCACAGCCGAGCGCTCCCGAACCCGCCAAGCCCAAGCGCACGATCAACGGCGCGGTGTACAGCGTGTCGGCCACCGTGGCGCTGATCGTCGCCTTCATCGCCTTCGCAGAGATCGGGGCGAAGACAGGACTGTGGGGCGAGCAGGTGCTGCCCGCCCCCTCGACGATCTTCGCGGAGCTGCCGGGCCTGTTCGGCGATCCGCAGTTCTGGCTCGACGCCCGGCGTACCGGCATCGAGGTCGCGCTGTCCATCGTGTTCGGCAGTCTGCTGGGTTTCCTTGCCGGACTGACGTTCTGGAAGCTCCCCCTGGTCGGCCGGATCTTCGAACCGTATCTGGTGTCGTTCTACGCCGTACCGCTGGTGCTGTTCTATCCGGTGATGATCGTGCTGGTCGGGATCAACGCGATGTCAGTCATCATCCTGGCGACGATCATGGCCGCGATCCCCATGGCGTTGAACACCGCCGTCGGGCTCAACACCATGCCGCCGGTCTACATGAAGCTCGCACGGTCGCTCAAGGCCTCCCCGCGTCAGACGCTGTTCGCCATCGCCATCCCGGCAGCGGGACCGTTCATCGTCGCCGGTCTGCGGCTCGCCGTCGTATACGCGCTCATCGGCACCATCGCGATGGAGTTCACCACCGCGCAGGCGGGGCTCGGATACCGCATCCGCTATTTGTACGAGATCTTCAACAACACCGAGATGTTCGCCTACATCGTGATCGTGCTGGCGCTGTCGATGATCCTCACGGTGCTGCTGGCCATGGTCGAACGGGTGTTGTTGCGGGGGAGGAAGTCGTGACCGCCACACTGCCCGAAACCACTGTCGCCGAACCTTTCTCGCGACGGCTTCGGTCACTGCTGGGCAACCAGTTCGTCGGCGCGCTGGTGCTGGCCGCGCTGGTGACGATCGGCTGGGAGATCATGTCCAGCCTCACCTTCGTGATTCCCTCACCGGTGCAGACGGTGACCGTCATGTTCCAGAATCTCGCCGACCCGAGTTATCTGTTCGACCTGCGGGTCACCGCACAGGCGGTGTTCCTGGCGTTCGTCATCGGCACCGCGATCGGTGGCGGCATCGGGCTGCTGCTGGGTCTGTCGCGACTGCTGCGGATGCTGCTCGAGCCGATGATCATCATGCTCAACGGGATTCCCAAGATCGTGCTCTATCCCGTGCTGTTGCCCATCTTCAGCCTCAGCGGGTCGAAGGTCGTGATGGGTGTGCTGTTCGCCCTGTTCCCGGTGCTGATCAACGTGTCGACAGGGGTGCAGGAGATCCCGCGCGTGTACTGGAAGCTCGCCCGGTCGGTACAGGCCTCCGCCTGGCAGACCCTGGCGCACATCATCTTCCCGGCGATTCGCCGGCCACTGCTGACCGGTATCCGTCTGGCCGTCAGCCTTTCGGTGGTCGGTGTGGTGCTCTCGGAGTTCTTCGCCACCCGCCGCGGTCTCGGCAGGGTCGTCCTGCAGTCCTACAGCCACGGCGACTACCCGTCGATGGTGGCGACGATCATGCTGCTGATCACCATCTCCTTCGCGATCTCGGTCGCATTGTGGCAGTGGGAAAAGCGGCTCCATTGAGTTACATCGGCACGTCGGTGCGGCGCCGCGAGGACGAGCGCATGCTGGCCGGGCACGGCCGCTTCCTGGCCGACCGGGCGGCGGGAGCCCACCACGCGGTGTTCGTGCGGTCCAGCCATCCGCACGCCCGAGTCGACCGCATCGATGCCTCTGCCGCGACGGCGATGGCGGGTGTCATCGGCGTCTACACCGCTGCCGACCTCGGCCTGAACGGTGCGGCCATCCCGACGTTGACCACGCCGGACGAGCGGTTCGTCGCGGCCACGTCCTGCCTTCTCGCCGAACAGCGACTGCCCGTGCTGGCCGACTCGGTCGTGCACTACATCGGACAACCCATTGCCGTGCTGATCGCCGAGGACCGCTACCGCGCCGAGGACGCGCTCGAGGCCGTCGAGGTCCATTACACCCCGCTGCCCGCCGTCACCGACCCGGTCGCGGCACTCGGCGAGGACAGCCCAGTCCTGTTCGCGCATCTGGATTCCAACGAGGCGGCGCGCCTGCAGATCTCCTTCGGCGACCCGGATCGGGCCTTCGACGGCGCCGCCCACATCGTCGAAGGCACGTACCGGATGAACCGGCACGGTGCCATCCCGCTCGAATGCCGGGGAGTCCGTGCGGCTTTCGACGCCCAGCGGCAGCGGGTCGAGATGTGGACCTCGACGCAGATCCCGCACACCGTGCGCAACGCCGTCTGCGCGGTCACCGGGTGGTCCCGCCAGGAGATCACGGTCGCGGTGCCCGATGTCGGCGGCGGGTTCGGCACCAAGGCCAATGTCTACGCCGAGGAGATCGTGCTGGCGGTGCTGGCCCGGCACAGTGGACACGAGGTGATCTGGGTCGAAGACCGGCAGGAGCACCTCATCGCCAGCGCGCAGGCCCGCGACCAGGTGCACCGCACCCGGCTGGCCCTCGATGGCGACGGCCGGATCCTGGCTTGGGAGGACTCGTTCATCGCCGACATCGGCGCCGGGAGTCTCTGGGTGTCCGGCATCGTCGCCAACACCGCCATCCACCTGCTCGGCCCCTACCGGATTCCCGCCGCCCACATCACCGGGCGGGCCGCGCTGACCAACAAGACGCTCACCGCGCAGTACCGTGGCGCGGGCCGGCCCGAAGCCACGTTCGCACTCGAACGCACACTCGACGCCGCGGCGCACGAGTTGGGTCTGAGCACGGCGGAGATCCGGCGACGCAACCTGCTCACCGCAGCCGACCTGCCCTACCCGCGGCCGATCCCGTACCGCGACGGCGTTCCGATCCGGTTCGACGGCGGCGACTACCTGGCCTGCCTGGAGTCGGTGCTCGATCTGCTCCCGCGTTCCGAGGTGGACGCCTGCGCGGCCGCTCACCCCGAGTACCGCATGGGCTACGGGTTGTCGTCGTATCTGGAGGCCACCGGACGTGGACCGCACGAGACCGCCCGGATCCGCGTGCTGGCCGACGGGAGCTTCGAGGTCACGGCGGGCGCCGCGGCGGCGGGCCAGGGACATGAAACAGTGTTCGCACAGGTGGCGGCGGATGCGCTGGGGGTTCCGCTCGAATGCGTCCGCTACCTGCCGTCGGACACCGAGCGGCTGCCTGAAGGGGTCGGAACCTTCGCGAGCCGGTCGGCGATCCTGTCCGGGTCGGCGGTGCACAAGGCGGCCGGAAGGCTGATCGATGCCGCTGTGGACCTGGCGCGTCGGCTCATCGGGGCCGGCGGGCCGATCCGGTACACGCAGGGGGTTTTTCGCGCGGGATCGCGGCTTCTGAGCTGGCGTGAACTGGCTGGGGCGCAGTCGGTCGGCGGCGACGCCGAGAGCGGCGCCGCGCTGGACGTCACCGCCGTGTTCCGGGTCGAGACCGTCACCTGGACGATGGGTGTGCACGCGGCGATCGTCGGCGTGCACCGCCGAACAGGCATGACGAGGGTATTCCGGTACGCGGTGTCCCACGAGGGTGGCCGGGAGATCAACCCCCGCATCGTCGAGGGCCAGATCATCGGTGGCGTCGCACAGGGCATCGGCGGCGCCCTCTACGAACAGTGGCGCTACTCCGATGCTGGCCAACCACTTTCGACGACGTTCGCGGCATACCACCTGCCGCTGTCCACCGACGTGCCACGGGTGGCTATCGAACACCTGCACGTCGACACGCCGGTCAATCCCCTCGGCGTGCGAGGGGCGGGGGAGAGCGGCACCATCGCGGTGTACGCGGCGGTGGCCAGCGCGATCGACGACGCGCTCGGCGGCGCGATCCACGTCGACACCACCCCGGTCCAGCCCGGCGAGGTCCACCGGGCGCTGAGCGGAGCGGTGGCATGAAGCCCGCCGAATTCACCTACCACCGCGCCCGATCCGTCGCCGAAGCGCTCGACCTGCTGGCCACTCACCCGGACGCCAAACTGCTGGCGGGCGGCCAATCCCTGCTGACTCTGATGAACCTGCGGCTGGCGCGGCCGTCGGTGCTCATCGACATCGGCAGGCTGACCGAGCTGACCCGCATCTTCGACGACCTCGACGACCTGGTGCTCGGTGCGCTGGTCACGCATCGCACGGTGGAGGTCGACCCGCTGATCGCCGCGCGGACACCGCTGCTCGCCGACGCTGCGCGCTATATCGGCCATGTCGGCATCCGCAACCGCGGCACCCTGGGGGGATCCATCGCCCACGCCGATCCGGCCGCCGAACTGCCGCTGGCCACCCTGGTACTGGGCGCCACCTTCCACGTGGAGTCCGCGGTGTCCGGGCGTAGGCAGGTGGCCGCCGAGGACATGTTCGTGTCCTACTACACCAACGGGCTGGAACCGCATGAGATGCTCACCTGGATCTCGGTACCTGCGCTGAGCACCGATCAGTCGTGGGGTTTCGTCGAATACGCGGTCCAGCACGGCGATTACGGACTGGCCGGAGCCGGCTGCCTGCTCACCCTGCGGACCGACGGCACCATCGAGTCGGTGCGGGCGGCCGTGCTCAGCGCCGCCGACCGGCCCTTGCTCTTCCTCGGTGACGAGGCGATCGGGGTACGGCCGTCGACGCGGCTGTGGCAGGACCTGGCCCAGGCGTGGGCAGCACGCACCGAACCCGTCGCCGACGACGCCGAGTATGCGCGGCGGCTGTGCGCCGAAGCGCTCGCCGAGGCGCTGTCGGAGGCGAGCCGCCGGGCCGAGCGCCAACGGGAGTCCGTCGGTGTCTGAGCAACCTCCGACAGTGCGGGTCTCAATGACCGTCAACGGTCGCCCGGTGTCGCGGGCGGTGTCGCCCCGACTCACCCTGGCCGACTTCCTGCGCGACGAACTCGGTCTCACCGGAACCCATCTGGGTTGCGAACACGGTGTGTGCGGCGCGTGCTCGGTGTTCGTCGACGGCCGCAGCGCGCGGGCGTGCCTGACCCTGGCCGTGCAGGTCGACGGCCTGCGGGTCGACACCGTGGAAGGACTCGACGCCTTCGAGGAGGCCGGGCGGTTGCGCCGGGCGTTCACCGAACGTGGTGGGTTGCAGTGCGGATTCTGTACGCCCGGCTTCCTCGTCACCGCGGTGGAGTTGCTGCGCGATCCCGACTCCGAGAAGCCCCTCACCGAAGAGACGGTACGAGAGGCGTTGTCCGGCAACATCTGCCGCTGCACCGGATACCAGGGCATCGTGCAGGCCGTCCTCGACGCCGCAAGCCCGCCGGAGTAATGCGCGCCGGACCGGATCAGGCGCCGCGCCACTCCCGGATACCGGCGCTGCTGCGGCCGGTTGGCCGCAGCCGCTGGGGTATGGCCTCGGCACTGGCGGCCGGGCTCGGCGCAGTGCTGGCCCTGCCTGTGGTGCAGGGACATGCGGCCCTCGGTTCGGCGCTGGCGCTGGGCTTCGTGCTCACCGCGGTGCCCTCGCTGCCGGCCTCATGGCGAGCTGCGGTGCCGATCATCGCGATCCGGGCGGCCGCGGTGGTGGCCGGAGCAGCGCTGGTGGTGCTGTTCGCGCGGCAACCGGCTGCCTTTGCGGCGCTCGTCGTGGCGGCGGCCGTGGTCGGCGCCCTGGTCGAGAGGATCGGTGCCACCGCGGGTCTGGCGCTGGTACTCGTCGCCGTCGATGCCGGCCCCGCGCCGCCGTTCGGCGTGCTGGTGCCCTATGCGACGGGCGCTGCAGCGGTTCTGGTCGCCTGGACGATGTGGTGGTTGTGCGCCAAGGCGGTTCGTCGACACGCCGTCGAGGGCGCTGCCGGGGCGCCTGCGCCGGTGCAGCGCGCAGACCGGTGGACTCACAGCGCGCGGGTCGCCGCCGCCGTGACGCTGGCCGTTCTCACGGCGTCGTGGCTACCCGACAACCTGGTGGGCGGTCACTGGCTCGTGACGAGTGTGTTGCTGACCGTGCAGCCCGGCCGGGCGGCTACCGGTCTGCGTCTCACGCAACGACTCACCGGCAATACCGTGGGCGCCGCACTGGCGGCGGTGCTGCTCGGATCCCACCCCGCCGTCGCGGTGGCGATTCCCGCGACCGTCCTGCTGTTCCTGCTGGCGGTCGCGCTGCGGCCGGTCAACTACACCTGGTGGGCGGTCACGGGTCCACCGGTGTTGCTGGTGATCAGTGAGTACCCGCACTGGTTCCCGTGGTACGAGGGCGGTGTGCGGCTGGGCATGAATCTCGGCGGCGCCGCCATCGTCGTGCTCGTGGTCTTCGTCGCACCGACCGTGGTGTGCCGCTTCCGTCGCCGTGACTCATCGGATAGTGTATACAAAATCCAAATCAAGGAGGCGGGATGACGACTCTGCTGGTGGAGGACATCGGCCTGCTGGTCCACGGCGACCCCTCCCACCCCCCGGTGCGCGACACCACGCTGCTGATCGACGGAGGCGTCGTCGCGGGCATCGGGATCGACCATCCCGCACCGGACGAGGTGCTGTCGGCCGGTGGGTTGACGGTGATCCCCGGTCTCGTCGACGGGCACGTGCACCCGACCTTCGGGGAGTGGACCCCGGCCCAGGACGCGATCGGATGGATCGGCAACTATCTGCACGGGGGCACCACGTCGATGGTGTCGGCGGGCGAATTGCACATCCCCGGCCTCGCTTTCGACGCCCTCACACCGGAGTTGGTCGTCTCCATCGCGATCACCTCCAAGCACACCACCGGACGGATGCGGCCGTCAGGCGTGAAGGTCAACGCCGGCACGGTCCTGCTCGTCCCCGGCATGACCCAGGAGCATTTCGACCGCGTCCACGCCGAGGGCATCGATCAGCTCAAGTTCATCTTCTATGACTGGAACCGTCTCGGTGACGGAGAAGCGCAGCGTTACGTCGAGTGGGCGCACGAGCGCGGCATGACGGTGAAGATGCACTCCGGCGGCGTCTCGCGGTCGGGGTCCAGCAGAGTCGCGGGCTCCGAGGTGGTCCTGGCGGTGCGGCCCGACATCATCGGCCACATCTCCGGCGGTCCGATTCCCGCACCAGACGACGAAATCGCGACGATGATCGCCGAACTGCCCTCGGCGGCGGTCGAGGTGTGTAGTTCGAACAATTACCGGGTGACGAAGTTCGTCGCCGAACTGCTCAGCGAGCGCGGCGAACTGCACCGGCTCACGCTGGGCACCGACACGCCGGGGGGCACCGGCGTCATCCCCCGCGGGATGCTGCGCAACATCTGCTATCTCGCATCCGTGTGCGGGGTGGATCCGGTCGCCGCGGTCGCGTCGGCCACCGGTCAGACCGCTCGTGCGCACGGCCTCGATACCGGCGTCCTGACCGAGGGCATGCCTGCCGACCTCATCGTGCTGGGACCGGTGACCGGCTCGAGCGCCGCCGACGGGCTGGAGTGCTTCACCGCAGGGGATCTCCCTGGAATCGCGACCGTGCTCGTCGACGGCGTCCCCCTGGTCGAGACACGCAGCCGCCAGACGCCGCCGCCGAGTCGGCCGGTCGCCTGGAAGCGCAGGGCGCACTGCCCTCCGTCGGCACCGCTCACACCGCCCCGCAGCAGCGGCTGCTGCTGATCCCTACCCGAGGAGAGACATTGTCCCGCAACCTTTCCGAGCCCATGTCGCCCGACGCCCTCGTCGGCATCGACGCTCTGCTCAGTGACGAGGAGCGCCAGATCCGCGACACCGTTCGATCGCTGGTGAAACGCCGGATCACGCCGGACATCGCCCGATGGTACGAGGAGGGTGAGCTGCCCGCCCGCGAGCTGGCCCGCGAACTCGGTGCTCTGGGCCTGCTGGGCATGCACCTGCAGGGCTACGGCTGCGCGGGGACCTCGGCGGTGGCCTACGGTCTGGCGTGTCTGGAACTGGAGGCAGGAGACTCCGGGATCCGTTCCCTGGTCAGCGTGCAGGGCTCGCTCGCCATGTACGCCATCCACGCCTTCGGCAGCGAGGAACAAAAGCAGCAGTGGCTGCCCGGCATGGCTGCCGGCGAGCTCATCGGCTGCTTCGGGCTGACCGAACCCGACCACGGCTCCGATCCGGCCGGGATGCGTACCCGGGCGACGCGTTCCGGCGACGACTGGATCCTCGACGGCGCCAAGATGTGGATCACCAACGGATCGGTGGCCGACGTCGCGATCGTCTGGGCCCGCACCGAAGACGGCATCCGCGGTTTCGCCGTGCCGACTGACACAGCGGGATTCACCGCCCACACCCTGAAGTCCAAGATGTCGCTGCGGGCGTCGGTCACCAGCGAACTGGTGCTCGACGGCGTGCGCCTGCCCGACACCGCACGGCTGCCGGAAGCGTCCAGCCTGCGGGCACCGCTGAGCTGTCTGAACGAGGCCCGATTCGGCATCGTCTTCGGTGCCCTGGGAGCGGCGAGGGACTGCCTCGAGACCGCGCTCGACTACGCCCGCTCCCGCAGGCAGTTCGACCGGGCGATCGCCGAATTCCAGTTGACCCAGCAGAAACTCGCTGACATGACGCTCGAGTACGGCAAGGGTCTGCTGCTGGCGCTACACCTTGGGCGCCGCAAGGACGCCGGGGACATCGCCACCCACCAGGTGAGCCTCGGCAAGCTCAACAGCGTCCGGGAGGCGCTGACGATCGCCCGCACGGCCCGCACGGTCCTCGGGGCCAGCGGGATCACGTCGGAGTATCCGGTCATGCGTCACGCCAACAACCTCGAATCCGTGCTCACCTACGAGGGCACCAGCGAGATGCATACTCTGATCATCGGCCAGGCACTGACGGGGATGTCCGCGTTCCGCTGACGGCACGTTCGCGAGTACAGGAGGCGCGGTGGCCAACACCAAAAGCGAAGCGCTGGACGAGTTCTTCAGCACCAGGATCGCCTCGTTGACACCCGCCGCAGCGTCCCGCCGCGGCGACGACGACCCGGTGCGCGACGGTTCGGCGGTGACCGTGCGGGAGGCGTTGGCGGTCTTCGACGCCGCGGTCGTCAGCCGCCACCTGGATCTGGCCGCCCGCTGGCTGCGGTCGCAGGGGCGCGGCTACTACACCATCGGGTCGTCCGGCCATGAGAGCAACGCGGCTGTCGCTGCGGCGCTCCGGCCGAGCGACCCGGCGCTGCTGCACTACCGATCCGGCGGCTTCTTCCTCGCCCGGGCCCAGCAGGTCGACGGCAGCCTGTCCCGCGGGTTGCGCGATGTGTTGCTCGGCCTCGTCGCCGCGACCGAGGAACCCATCTCCGGCGGACGGCACAAGGTCTTCGGCCGAGCTGACCTTGCGATCATCCCGCAGACGAGCACCATCGCCTCGCACCTGCCGCGGGCGGTGGGGGTGGCCTTCTCCACTGCGCGTGCCGCCAAGCTGGGCGTCGCGTGCCCCTGGCCGGCGGACGCGGTGACGGTGTGCAGTTTCGGCGATGCCTCGGTCAACCATTCGACGGCAGTCGGCGCGCTGAACACCGCGATGCACACCGCCTATCAAGGGATGCCGATGCCACTGCTGTTCGTCTGCGAGGACAACGGCATCGGTATCAGCACCATGACCCCGCGCAATTGGGTGGCCCGCACTTACGCCCGCCGCGAAGGCCTCGAGTACTTCGCCGCCGACGGGTCCGATCTGGTCGCTGCGATCGACACCGCGCGGGCGGCCGTTTCGTGGGTGCGCGCGCAGCGCCGTCCGGCCTTCCTGCACCTCACCACGGTGCGGCTCATGGGGCACGCAGGCTCGGACTACGAACCGGCCTACCGGCGTCCCGACGAGATCCTTGCCGACTACGAACGCGATCCGGTGTTGAGCACCGCCGAAGTCCTGGCACGCGAGGGTGTTCTGACGCCGCGCGAGATCTTGGACCGATATGAGGACGCGCGCAGCGAGGTCATCGGGATGGCGCGCGCGGTGATGGACCTCCCGCAGCTGGCCAGCGGGGAGGCGGTACGCCGGCCACTGCGCGACACCCTCGCCGACGCGATCGCCGCATCCGCCGATCCGCTGCCTGACAGTGGTTCTCCTGAGGGCGCAATGACCGTCGCACAGTCGATCAACCGAGCGCTCGGCGAGATCCTCGACCGGTATCCCGAAGCGCTGCTCTTCGGAGAGGATGTCGCTCGCAAGGGCGGCGTCTACGGCGTCACCCGCGGTCTGCAGGGCCGGGTGGGCAGGGCGCGGGTTTTCGACACCCTCCTCGATGAACAGGCGATCCTCGGTTTGGCGCTGGGAGCAGGCGTTTCCGGACTGCTGCCGATGCCGGAGATCCAGTATCTGGCCTACGTGCACAACGCCGCGGATCAGATTCGGGGCGAGGCCGCCACCCTGCAGTTCTTCGCCGACCGGCAGTACCGCAATCCGATGGTGGTGCGGATCGCCGGCTACGGCTACCAGAAGGGTTTCGGCGGCCACTTCCACAACGACAACTCCATCGCCGCACTGCGCGACATCCCCGGTGTGGTGATCGCATCCCCGGCCCGGCCGGACGACGCCGGTGCCATGCTGCACGCCTGCGTCGCCGCCGCGAAAGGCGCTGGTGCGGTATGTGTTTACCTCGAGCCGATCGCGCTCTACCACACCCGCGACCTGTACGAGGAGGGCGACGAGCAGTGGCTGGCCGCCCCCGGCGGCGCCGCCGTGATCGGCCGGGCCCGCACTCACGGCGACGGGGACGACCTGACGATCCTCACCTTCGGCAACGGGGTGTACATGAGCCTGCGGGTCGCACGCCGTCTCGCGGCAACCGGCATCTCGGTGCGCGTGGTCGACCTGCGCTGGCTGGCCCCGCTGCCGGTCGAGGACATGCTGCGCGAGGCCGCGGTGACGAACCGGGTGCTGGTGGTCGACGAGACCCGGCAGACCGGTGGCGTCGGCGAGGGTGTCGTCACGGCGCTGGTTGCGGGTGGGTTCACCGGCCGGGTCGTCCGGGTGGCGAGCGCGGATTCGTTCATCCCCCTGGGCGATGCCGCCCTGCAGGTGCTGCTGACCGAGGACACCATCGAGGCCGCCGCCGTCGAACTGGCCCGGCGATGAAGCCTTGCTAGCTTGAGCGGATGACTGACACCGATCCCGCCCGGCCGCTGGCCGGTGTGCGCATCGTCGAGATATCGAGTTTCGTGGCGGTGCCGCTGGCGGGGATGACGCTGGCTCAGCTCGGTGCCGACGTCATCCGGGTCGACCCCGTCGGCGGGGCGGCCGACTACCGGCGCTGGCCGGTGACCGATGCCGGCGACAGCATCTACTGGGCCGGGCTGAACAAGGGCAAGCGGTCGGTCGCGGTGGACATGCGCGCGGCCGAAGGTCAGCAGCTGGTGGCCCGCCTCATCACCGGCGCCGGCGTGGTGATCACCAATGCTGCTGGGCGGCAATGGTCTTCGTACGACACCCTGGTCGCGCAGCGTCCGGACCTGATCCACGTCGAGGTGTCGGGCCGCGCCGACGGCGGTACGGCCGTCGACTACACCGTGAATGCGGCGGTCGGCTTCCCCCAGGTCACCGGACCCGCCGAGCTCGCCAGCCCGGTCAACCACGTGCTGCCCGCGTGGGACGTCGCGTGCGGTTTGTACGCCGCGCTCGCGGTGTCCGCGGCGGTACGGCACCGCGACGCAACGGGTGTGGGGGCGCGCATCAGCATCCCCCTGGAGAACGTGGCGCTCGCGACGGCAGGCAACCTCGGCTTCCTGACCGAGGTCATGATCAACGGGGTCTCCCGCAGCCGGCTCGGGAACTCCCTGTTCGGCACCTACGGCCAGAACTTCGTGAGCAGCGACGGTGCCGCGTTCATGGTCGTCGCGCTGACCAACCGACACTTCCGGGACCTCAGCGAGGTCACCGGCACGGCGAAGGCGGTTGCGGCACTGGGCGAAGCGCTCGGTGCCGACCTCGGCGACGAAGGTGAGCGCTTCCGACACCGCGATGCCCTGACCGGACTGTTCACCGTGTGGTTCTCCAGCCGCACCGCCGACGAGGTGGCTGCCGCGCTGTCGGAGACGTCGGTGCTGTGGGAGCGCTACCGCAGCTTCGCCGACATCGCGAAAGACACACGCGTGACGGCCAATCCACTGTTCGGCGAATTGGATCAGCCGCGCATCGGACGATATCTCGCGCCGGGTATGCCGGTGGCGTTCGACGGGGCGTATCCGCCTGCGGTCGCGGCGCCCGCACTCGGCGACCACACCGCCGCGGTGCTGACCGAATGGCTGGGCCTCGAGGCGGAAGACATCTCGAGCCTGTCCGCATCAGGGACCGTGGCAACGGGGTCGGCGATACCGTGAGCCGCCTGCTTGAACTGTTGGACGTCCGCCCCGGCGAGGACGACCACACCTGGGTCGGGCAGGCGAGCGGTCCGGCCGGGAAACGCTCCTTCGGTGGGCAGTTGACCGCGCAGAGCCTGGCCGCCGCCGCGCGCACTGTCGACTCCGGGCGGATGCCGACGAGCATGCACCTGCAGTTCCTACGGGGCGGCGAGGCGGGCGCCCCGGTTTCCTACGAGGTGACGCCGGTGTTCGACGGCCGCACCGCGGCGTCACGACGGGTCGATTCGCGACAGGACGGACGGCTGCTCACCACTGCCACCGCCTCATTCGCCGCGCCGGCGACAGGGCCCGAACACGGACGGCACCGGCTGCCGGAACTCGACCCGGATGACCTCGAGCGCACCGGACCGGCCGGGCCCGCACCGTCGCTACCGCTCGACGAACTCGACATCCGCATCGTCGACGACGGCACCGGCGAGGGTTTCGTGCGGCGGCTGTGGTGGCGGGCGACGGTGGAACTGCCCGATGATCCGCTGATTCACACGCTCACGGCGGTCTACGTCACCGACGTGTACGGCATCGACCCCGCACTGCAGGTGCACGGCCACTCGATGCGGGCGCGAACCCACCGCAGCGGGACGACTGATTCGTCGATCTGGTTCCACCAGGCGGTGCGGGCCGACGAGTGGAACCTGCTCGAGTCGACCTCACCTGCGGCTGCGCGGGGCCGAGGTCTGGTCACGGCGACGCTGGTCAGGGCCGACGGGGTGGTCGCGGCGACGCTGGTGCAGGAGGGGCTGATCGCCGACCGCTGACGGTCCGCGGCGATTGACGCGTCGTTTCCTGGGTACGAGGGTTTCGGGTCGAGTTCCCTACAACGACGAGGAATGATTCACATGAAGATCTCTGCCACGACAGCACGACGGGGCCTCGGCGGCGCGTTCGCCGCCTGCATGCTGGGCGGGGTTGCGGCGGCGACGATCGCCGTACCTGCGGCGAGTGCACAGCCCGCGCCGTGCAATGCGAGCAGCTTCGCGACCACGGCCAGCGGCGTGCTCAACGCCGCGGGCGGCTACCTCAACACCCACCCCGGTGCCAACGACGTGCTCACCCGCGCCGCGACGCAGCCCGCCGGCGAGGCCGAGGCCAATGTGCGCCGCTACTTCGAGGCGCATCCCAACGAGTATCTCGACCTGCGCAACATCGCTCGCCCGTTGATCGACCAGCGCAATCAGTGCGGTTACAACGTGTCGCCGTCACAGCTGAACCTGCTGTTCAACGAGTTGGCCAGCTAGTCCGGTCGGCTTCGGGTGGCCTTCACGGCCGCCAGTGAAGCCAGCTACACCCACGACGCCCGCAGTGAAGTCACCTTCACTGCGGGCGTTGCGTTGCGTCAGGGGCACGAAATCACATGCGGCCGTAGCGGCTGCGCACGAAGCTGTACGCGCCGTAGGCGGCGATCCCGATGGCGGCGATGATCAACAGGAACTTGCCGAACGGCGCCTGTCCCAGGGTCTTGACCGCGGCGTCCAGCCCCGAGGCCTTGGCCGGGTCGGCCTGCAGCGTGGCCACGATGACCAGGATGCCGGCCCCGGCCAGGACCAGCCCCTTGGCGACGTAGCCCGCGACGCCGACGGCGGTGATGCCGGTGCCGCCGGAGACCCGCAGATCCTTGAAGAACTTCTTCGTGACGCCCTTGTAGACGTGGTACCCACCGACGGCGGCGACCCCGATGCCGACGACGATGAGCACGAATTTGCCGATGCCCGAACCCATCAGCTGGGCGGACATCCCGGCGTGCTGCTGACCGTCGGACTGCCCGCTGCCCATCGCATATCGCATCGCGGAGAACGCGATCGTGGCGTTGGCGATGGCCAGGCCGATCGACTTCGCCCGCTTCCACGCCGGGGAATCGTCGTCGCCGGATCGTTCGCCGGGCTTGCTGCCGACCACGCTTTCGGCGACATGCCACAGCGCGAGCGCGAACAGCCCGATCGCGACGATCCACAGCGCGATCTTCCCGCCGGTCTGGTTGGCCAGCGTCGCCAGCGCGCCGGACTGGTCGGCGTTGCCGCCGCTGCCCAGGGCGAGGCGCAGGATGATGTAGCCGAGCAGCAGGTGCAGGACACCGCTCGCGGCGTAGCCGACGCGGGCTGCGTTCTCGAACGCATCGCTGTTGGTGGCGCGGTCGACGGCGCCGTGCATGTTGTCCTGCACACCCCCGAAACCGGGTCTGGCGCTCATGCTGATGTACCTCCTGCGTCGGTGCAGCCTCGGTGATGGTTGGCCCGGTATACCCCCGTGTTGACGCACGCGAAACGCTGCGGCTGTGGATGGATGCGCCGCTGGGGACAACCCCGGTCGGCGGGGTCGCGCCGTCGGAGCCGGCGGTCATGGTGTTCCCATGACCTCACAGACACGGGCGGACATCGGGGCGCGCGGTGAGCAGCTGGCTGTCGACCATCTGACATCGCTCGGCCTGCGGGTGCTCGATCGGAATTGGCGTTGCCGCTACGGGGAACTGGACGTCATCGCGGCCGATCCCGCCAGGGACACGGTGGTGTTCGTCGAGGTGAAGACGCGCACCAGCGATCGATTCGGCGGGGTCGCGCAAGCTGTGACGCCGCAGAAGGTGTGGCGGTTGCGGCGGCTGGCCGGGCTGTGGCTGGCCGGTCAGGACGAGCGCTGGGCGGCGGTACGCATAGACGTCGTCGGCATCCGGCTCAGACGCGGGCATTCCCCGGAGATCACCCACGTTCAAGGGGTGGGGTGATGGCGCTCGCACGGGCGTTCTCGGTCGCGGTCGTCGGCCTCGACGGGGTGATCGTCGAGATCGAGGCCGACATCTCTTCGGGCCTGCCCGGGGTTCACCTGGTGGGGCTGCCCGACGCAGCCCTGCAGGAGTCGCGGGACCGGGTCCGCGCGGCGATCAGCAACTGCGGCAACGAGTGGCCGATGACGCGGCTGACGCTTGCCCTGTCACCGGCGACCCTGCCGAAGATGGGTTCGGTGTACGACCTGGCGCTGGCCGCGGCGGTGATGTGTGCGCACGGCAAGGAGGAGTGGTACCGGCTCGAGAAGACGGTGCTGCTCGGGGAGTTGGCGCTCGACGGGCGGGTGCGTCCGGTGAAGGGGGTGCTGCCCGCGGTGCTCGCGGCCAAGCGTGAGGGTTGGCCCGCGGTCGCGGTGCCGTTGGCCAACCTCGCCGAAGCCAGCCTGATCGACGGCATCGAGGTGTACGGCGTGCGCACGCTCGGCCAGCTCCGCGACTGGCTCGACGGCGACGGCGCACTCGACGCGCGGATCAGCGCCAGGCCGGAGGAACCGGACGATCCGGTGGACCTGGCCGATGTGGTCGGTCAGACTCACGCACGTTTCGCCGTCGAGGTGGCCGCCGCCGGAGCGCACCACCTCATGCTCACCGGTCCGCCGGGTGTCGGGAAAACGATGCTGGCGCAACGACTTCCCGGATTGTTGCCGCCATTGGCCGACGACGAGGCGCTCGAGGTGACGGCGATCCATTCGGTGGCCGGGCTGCTGACCGGTGAGGCGCCGCTGCTCACCCGCCCGCCGTTCGTCGCGCCGCACCACACCTCCAGCGTCGCCGCGCTCGTCGGGGGTGGGTCCGGGCTGGCCCGCCCCGGTGCGGTCAGCCGGGCCCACCGTGGGGTGCTATTCCTCGACGAATGCGCCGAGATCGGCACCAGTGCGCTCGAGGCGCTGCGTACGCCGCTGGAGGACGGGGAGATCCGGTTGGCGCGTCGCGACGGGGTGGCCCGTTACCCTGCCCGGTTCCAGCTGGTGCTCGCCGCCAACCCGTGCCCGTGCGCGCCGCCCGACCCACGAGACTGCACCTGTCCCAGTACGGTCAAGCGGCGATATCTGGGCAAGCTGTCGGGGCCGCTGCTCGACCGGGTGGATCTGCGGGTGGAGATGCACCCGGCGCGCGCCGACGCCTTCGCCCCCGAGGCCGGGGAACCGACCGCGGCGGTCCGGGCCCGCGTTGCCGCCGCACGCGCTGCCGCCGCGGATCGCTGGCGGCCCTACGGCATCCGGACCAACGCCGAAGTCGGCGGTCCGTTGTTGCGCCGCAAGTTCCGTCTCGGCAAGAAGGCGATGGAGCCGTTGACCACGGCGCTGGATCGGGGGGTGCTGAGCATCCGTGGCGTCGACCGGTCGCTCCGAGTCGCAAGTACACGCAAATAGCACAGGTGCAGATATGGTTCCTGAATGCGTGCAGCCGTCTACCTTCGTCAGAGCCAAGACCGATCAGGCGAGGGTCTCGGCATCGACCGCCAACGCGACGACGTGCGGCGGCTGATCGCGTCACGGGGCTGGACGATGGCCGCCGAGTTTGTCGACAACGACGTATCGGCGACGAGTCGCAAACCGCGCCCGCAGTTTTCGGCGATGATGACCCGCGTCGACGCGGGCGAGTTCGACGTCATCGTCGCCCGGCATATGGACCGGCTGCTGCGGCGGCTCGCCGAGCTGGAGGCTGTCCTCGAACGGTGCCAGCTCGCAAGCGTCGCGATCGTGACAGCCGCCGACGGTGTCGACACGTCATCCGACGGCGGCCGTCTGGTCGCGCGCATCCTGTCGTCTGTTGCGCAGGGCGAGGTCGAACGTAAGGGCGCCCGGCAGCGATCCGCGGCGGTGCAGGCAGCCAAGCAAGGCCGTTGGATCGGCGGCCGCCGCGCATTCGGCTACGAAAGCGACGGCGTGACCATCCGCGAGGGCGAGGCGGCGTTAATCAGGCAGGGTTACGCCGACGTACTCAACGGCGAGTCACTCGCCGAGATCGCGCGACGCTGGCAGGCGACCGGCCTCGTTCCCACGCAGGAGGCTGCGGGCTGGCACCGCGGCAACGTGAAAGACGTACTGACCAACCCGCGCAGCGCCGGGCTGCGGCGGTACCGCAGTGCCGAGGACCGCGCCTCGATCCGCCAGAACCCAGAGCTTGGCATCACCGGCACCGCGGAATGGCCGCCCATCGTTGACGAGGCCACGTGGAGGGCCGCAGTGCGCATTCTGTGCGACCCAGCACGACGCCGCGCCCCAGTCGGCCCGAAGGGCTTGCTGACGGGCGTCGCGGTCTGCGGCGTGTGCGGCGAGACGGTCCACCGCGGCGGCGCGACGAACCGCAAGCCGATGTACCGGTGCCGTAGCGGGCGCCACGTTAGCCGCCAGTCCGAGCCTGTCGACGCCTATGTCGAGGCGGTCGTCCTGGAGGTGCTCAAGCGGCCCGACGCCGCCCTGCTGTGGTCTGATGACCTACCCGACGCGAGCGAGCTGATGGCCGAGGCGGACACGCTGCGCCGACGCCGCGACGATATTGCCGTCGACTACGCCGACGGCGTGATGACCCGTGAGCAGTTCCGCGCAATGAACGAGCGTGTGCTCGGGCGCCTGGCCGACGTGGAGGCGAAGATCGCCGCCGCGGGATCGGCGTCGCCGTTGGCGATCGTCGCCGCCGAGGACGTAGACGCCGCATGGTCGGATCTATCGGTGGCGCGGCGCCGGGCAATCATTGACGCGTTGTGCACGCCTGTGCTGCACCTGTCGGTTCGCGGGTCGCGCAGCTTCAACCCTGACACGGTGACCTTTCGATGGCGGCGCGATGACTGTTGAGCTGTAAACAATGAAAGGTGTTGAGAGGTAGACAGTTAGAGCGTGGCACGCCGGGGGGCAATAGTCGGCTGATTGAACCGGACAGGAGGTAACGTACCGGCCGTAAGACGACAACTGAAGACACAACTGAATATGGTTAGGAGCGTCCAATGACGCCCGAGCAAACAATGTCGGTCGCGGAGGCTGCCAGTCGCGCAGGCGTGCATCCCCGCACCATGCGCCGATGGGTCGCCGAAGGCATCATCAATGGGTACCGGCTCGGCCCACGAATGCTGCGCATCAGCGCCGCCGACGTCGACGAGCTGCTCGCCCCGGTGGCACCGTGAACCGCGAACAGCTCGCGGAACGCGCGAAAACTGTTGCAGCGCAATGCCCTTTGCTCAGCGAGGCTCAGCGCGACCGTATCGCCAGCATCCTGCGCGGCTCCGTAGGCTCGGCACGCGACCGCGAGGCCGCCGCATGACGGGCAGCGCGGAGGCCATCAACTACCCCGAGGTCATCGCAGCACTGCGGCGGCATGCGGTGCTCGTGCCCGAGAAGGACGGCGCTAAGTACGTCGATGTGCAGTGCCCCCTGTGCTCGGCACACAACCCAACTGACATGTCGCTGCGCGTCCAGTCTCGCCTGCGCAACGCCGAGCTGATGTGCCGCAACGGATGCTCGTCGACGAGCATCCTGCGGGCGATCGGGTTTTCTGGCGTACGACATGTCGACCCGCCGCCGCGGCGGCAAGGCGCCGAGGAACACGGCGGGCAGGTGCGCATGGCTTATCGGCTGGCCGACGCATACGCCGACCGACTGCTGTATGTGCACGGCATCGGCTGGCTGTACTGGGACGGCGCGCGGTGGGCGTTCGACGATCGGGGCGAAGCGAAACGAGCTGTGCTCGACGTGTTGAGTGTCGCGCTCGCCGACTCGCTGACCAATAAGCCGCTGCGCCAGGACGTCGCCAAGTGCGAGAGCAACAACGGCATAGCCGGGGTACTCGGGGTGGCGTCAGCCCTGCTCGCCGCGACCGTAGCCGACCTCGACGCCGATCCGTATCTGTTGAACGTCGCTAACGGAACGCTGGACCTACGCACCGGGGAACTGCGGGACCACAACCCGCGGGACCGCATCACCAAAGTGACTCGCGGCGCCTATGACCCGGCGGCACCAGCGACCGCTTGGCAGCGGTTCATCGGCCAGGTGCTCCCCGACGAACACGTGCGGGGTTACCTCCAGCGTGTCGCCGGGCTGTCGCTGCTCGGCAAGGTCGCCGAGCATGTTCTGCCTATCCTCACCGGGACCGGCGCGAACGGCAAAGGCACTTGGTACGGAGCGATGCTGTTCGCCCTCGGCGACTACGCCGCACCGGCCGACCCAGATCTGTTTATGGCGCGCGAAGGCGCGCACCCGACAGGGCAGATGGACCTGCGGGGGCGGCGACTCGTCGTCGTGTCCGAAAGCGACGAGGGGCGGCGGCTTGCCGAAGCAACCATGAAACGGCTCACTGGCGGCGACACCATCAAGGCCCGGCACATGCACAAAGACCTCGTCGAGTTCACGCCATCGCACACCGCCTTCCTTGTCACCAACCACCTGCCCAAGGTGTCGGGCGACGATCCAGCAGTCTGGCGACGCCTGCGGGTCATCCCGTTCGACGTAGTCATTCCGTCCGAGGACCGTGACCCGCACCTCGACGAGGCGCTGCAAGCCGAGGCTGACGCCGTACTCGGGTGGGCCATCGCAGGGTGGGAGGCCTACCGCGCGAACAGCAACCAGCTCGCTGAGCCGCCGCAGGTACGCGCAGCGACAGCCGACTACGAGCGCGACAGTGACGCCCTAGCACGCTTCATCGACGAGGAATGCCTCACGACCAGCCCGGTGAACAAGGTCACGACCCGCGACCTGTTCGCTGCGTGGGAACGGTGGCGAGCCGCGGACGGCACTGAGCAGATCTCGGAGAAACGATTCGGGCAGGCGCTCGACAAGAAGGGTTTTCCGGCAGCGAAGGGCACAGGCGGCAAGCGTTTTCGCTCCGGTATTGCCATCGCAGCCAAGGCGGCCGATTAGACGAGTGGCGCTAGTGGCGCACCAAAGGTAAATCGCTACATGAGTACGACATGAACTGATTTACCTGTAATGCGCCACTAGCGCCACTATCGGCAAAACCGCAGTTCAACACCAACAACTGAATAAAGGAAGTGGCGCATGACCTACACCAAAAGCACCTGGACAACCGTCGCCGTAGCCCGCGTGAAAGCTGACTACGTGGTCGTCTCCATCGCCGACGACGGCACCGAGCGCGCACGAGAGGCCAACATGGCTCTCACGCAGATGCACGACAGCGGAGGCAGGCGAACAATCCTCGGCGTCGTCGACACCGAGACGTGCGAGATAGTTCCGGCGCCCGACGTAGCGGGCTTCAAAGAACTGCGGTGCGCGGCCGTCTGGGCGGCGACTCCGCGCACGATCGAACTGCGGCAGCAATGAGCGCCTGCCCTGCGGTGGCATCGCCGCAGCACAGCAACGTCGATCGTTCTGACAAAAACACCGCACCCTGCGCCGATGCGACAGCCGGCATGAGTGCCCAGCAAAGCGCGGGCGAGTGCTGGGTGCCCGTGCGCGGGTGGAACCGCGCCTACCTAGTGGAGCTGTCCAGCGGCCGAGTCCGGTCACGCGACCGCGTCATCGTCGACGCACTCGGGCGAGTACGGCACCTGCCGGGCGTCGAGCTGGTGCCGTGCGGGCCGAGCCGCGTCGTCACACTGTCGCGGCGAGGTCAGCGCCGCACGTTCACCTCCGCGCAAGTGATTCGCATGGCGGGGGCGCGCTGTGGTGACGCTTGACGCCGCCGAATCCCGCGCGGTGCTGCACCTGGTGGGCGCTCTAATCCGTGAGCGGGCCGTCGCCGGGCGCCCCTGCCCGCATGACGTACTGGCGTTCCACCGGCGCCTCGCCGAGGCCGTAGAGGTGTCGTCACGGCGACAGTGCGAGGCGACGTGTCGGGAAGAATTAGGGGAGTCGCGCATCGGCACCCGGCAGGCCGCCGCCCTACTCGGATGGGGGCCACGCCGAGTGCAGCGGCACGTCGCCGACCTCGGCGGCGAGCTGGTCGCCGGTCGGCTGGTGTTCGACGAACGGGCAGTAATCGAGTACGCAAACGCATTGCGGGACAGGGAGATACAGACATGACCGAATTGTCACCGGACGCCGAACAGGCATTGGCCACGATGAGCGAGAGCGAAGTCACCGACCTGCTCGCGCGAGTGCGATCGCCACAGGAGGCCGTCGACCCGATCGAACGGGCCGCGCAGGCGCTACGCACCATGCGGGGCCTCGACCGCCAGGGCGGGACCACCAAAGAGCAGGCCGCCGCGGCGCTCCGCGACTACGCCAACGGCTCACGCAGCAGCTAGCAATCACCCACAACTGAATAAGGACAACAGAATATGACTTGGGATCGACGTAGCGGCACGACCTACCGGGCGCGCAACGCTGTACAGCAGCTCACCAGCCGCGGAATCGTGCTGCCCGACAGCATCGCATCGGCGGTGGCAGTGCTCGACCGAGTGGCGGCTAGCGGGCCACGGGAGCCCGACACCGTCGCAGTCCGCAACGCCATCGTCGACGGCGCCGACAGCGACGTGATAAACGGGCTGCTGCTGGCTGAGCTTGCATACACACGCCTACGAAGCGAGCACGCCCAAGCGATCCTGATTGCTGCGCAGCGGGTGCTCGGCGCCATCCTCGACGAACGCGCCAACCTGCACGCCGCGCTCAACATGCGCGCCGAGCACGCGATCGCCCGGCTTAAGAACGTCGCCGCCCTCGACGGCGCGTCGCTTGAGGAACTGGTGCGCGCCGGTCGGCACGACGACGCCCAGGCCCTCGCCGAGGTCGAGGTAGTCGGCGCCGAGCTGGTCGCGCTGTACGAGACCCGCGACAGCTACCTGACACCCGGCGGCCTCGACGCCGCCCGCGCAGGACAGTTCGACTGCACCCAGTTCCGCGATCCGCGGGTCGCCGCCCGCCATCACCGGGACGACCTCGGCGTCGTGGGCAACTACCTCGCAGCGTTGCGACACGGCGCCGCGCTGTGGTTCCCGACCAGCGAGGAAGCTCTCGCGGCGGCGGCCCCGCTGTACCAAGAGTGGGAGCAGCAGGCGGCGCGCGTCGCGGATCGTCAGCGCCAGGTCGGCGGCTTCACCGCGTTCTAGATGCTTGCGGTGGTCTGGCTGTCGTGCCCACTCCTATTCGAATGTTCGGGTGAAGCGCCGCCGGTGTCTTGCGGAAATGCTGCAGCCACGCCACCACTACCCGAGCGCCCCGCGCGGCAGCGTTGCGCGACCTCCGCGCCGCGCGGGGCAGCTCACCAACAAACGAAACTTATTGCACCGCAACGTTTCACGTGAAACGCAAGAACGGGGTGGGGGGGTACCCCGCCGAAGGTCCCGCACCGCCCCTCGTGGCATAGGCGGGCACTTCTCCCCCAAGATTCCCAGAATTTGGGCCTTGAAAGGACACGATGACGACTACACCGCGGGGGCTTAAGGCTGGCGGTCGACGCCTATGGTGCGCCGTCACAACGGAGTTCGAACTCGACGAGTCCGCGGCGGCAGTGCTCGCCGAGGCGTGCCACACGGTTGATCTGCTGTCGGGATTGAGGGCCAAACTCGCCGAAACTCCCGCCGTAATCGACAGTGCGCAAGGCCCACGCATGCACCCCCTGGTCGTCGAGGTCCGGCAGCAGCGGCTCGCCCTGGCGAAGCTCGTCGCCAGCCTCGGGCTCCCGAAGGATCTCGCCGACGACAACCCGGCGGGCTCCTGATGCCAGTCCGTCGCAGGAGTCGGGCCGTCGCGCCGCAGTTCCGGCCGCCGCTACCCGCCGAGCTGGCGGTGTACGAAGGGGCCGACTGGGGGGCGCCGCCCCGCGGCGGCAGCGGTGGCATGTGGGAGGCGAAACACCGAGCCGCCTACGCCAACTTCCAGCAGGCATTCCGGCGCTGGTTCGATGAGTTCGGGCACCTCCCTGTTGACTCGTCAACAGCTCCCGCCGACGAACCGTTTTGTGGGGCACTCATAGACCATCACTGCGTCGGCGCTGGCTGCCCGAACGCGCCCGCGGGCCGCAACTACGGATTTGCGGCGTCGCAGCTTTCTAGCGGGGGGTCCGACGACTGACGAGAGCCACGGTCCGTCACACGTGCGAAAAACTCGAGTCGTAGAGGTGGGCGGTGCGGACGATCATCCGGTCGTAATAGAAATCGCTATTAGGTTGCGGCGCAGGCGGTTCCGTGACAATCCGTACTGGCGAGCCGTCGTTCTCAAGCTCCACGACCATGATGCCGAGCGCATCGAATCCTGACTGCGCGGCCTGTGGCCCCGGGCGCCGATTGATCTCTTTCATTCGCTCGATGACACGCTCGGTGTCCCGCGGCTGCTTGTGCGGGTTGTAGGTTGGCTCGCCGCTCGCCTGGTTCGTCGGGCTCACGATTCGGCCGGCAAAATTGATCGTCACGAAGCCGACCGCGAGCGCATTGTTGTTGTCTCCGTGAACCGTCAGATGGCTTGAGTTCAGTTCGTCGTACAGGCGCGATCGTGCTTTTCCGTGCGCGGTCATCGCCGCCTTTGCCTCTAAGGCGACGAGCACAGTCGCACCGGCAGTTCCCGCCGGGCTCACGGGCAGCCCGTCGAGCACCTGGCGATCGTCGTCGGTGAGCTGAATGGCGTGCTTCTCCGCGAGGGCCTCTAACGACACGGAGGGGCTCTCGCCGCCGCCCGCGGTCCTCGCGATGACGAGGTCGAGATCCTTCTTGCTGCCCGACTGCCAGTTGTTCATCGTGCGGTTGATCGCAAGCGACACCTTCCCGGCCGCAACGTGCTCGCGCAGGAGGCTCGACGTCGTCAGGAGGTCGAACATCACTGCCCAGCACGCAACCTTTGAGTGCCGGTCGCTGCGTGGGTGGTACTGCCATTCGTTGCCAGACGCCCCGAAAGCCTGCTCTACGGACAACGTCCGCGCGATTATCGACGGACCCCTCACGCCACCGCCTGGGCTGCAGCCATCCGCGCTTGATGCGCGGCAACGTCGTCGAGAAAGCCCGGCACGAAACGCAACGAGCCCGCTCTCGCGCGGTTCAAGAATCCCGCGGCGGCGCGCGCTGACAACGGTTTGGTGTTCTGCAGGAATCCCTCAAGGTGCTCGTACGGGTCGCGGACGGGCCACATGGACGCCGCCACGGTGTACGTGCCGCTGGCATCGCCCCACGCAGCACGCGGCCATTTGTCGCCAACCTTGAGTGGCGTCGACTCTGCCCACGGGTCGCTCGCCGGGGTGTCGAGGCGCGATCCGACCCACTCAGACATACGAGTGCTCACGGCGTTGCCGACTAGCTTCCAGCGGTGGCCCTCGCGTGGCGACACTTCGCGGGCGGGCTCAGTCCAGCCAGCGTCGAAGCCTTGAAGGCGTTCGGCATCGACGATGCCTGGCGTGACGATCTCGCCGCTTTTCAGCCACACCGCTGGCGGGCTGGCGATGCCCAGCGCGGAGCCGCCTTTGATGGTGGGCACCGCATCGACTGCCCATCCGAGCCCGCGGACGCCCTCAGTCCAGTAAAAACCGCACGGGTAGTCGGCAGGGTTCTCATGTTCTGGCGGCGCGCCAGCGTCCTGGCCGAACAGCACCGGCCGAGGGTCTTCGGTCCGCGATGCGAGCATGATCACGCGGTGGCGGCGTTGTGGAAGGCCGAACGCGCGCGCATCGACGACGCGGTACGCCCACCGATATCCCATGTCGTTGAGGCTGGCCGTTAGATGGCGCATCGCCTCGCCGCGGTCGAGCTGCAGCATGAACGAGACGTTTTCCAGCAGCAGCCACCGCGGGCCGTTCTTCCTCTTGATGAGTCGGAACACCTCGCCGACGAGGCCGGATTGGGCGCCGGTGATGCCCTGCGTTCTGCCTGCTTGCGAGAGGTCTTGGCACGGGAAACCGGCTGCCACGAGGTCGACGTCTTTCGGGAGGCCGCGCAGCTTGACCACGTTCTCGTGCAGTTCGACGTCGGGCATGCGGTGGCGTAGAACCGCCCGCGCCGACGGCTCGATTTCACAGAGCAGCGCCGTTTCCCAGCCGGATCTCGCCAAGCCGACCTCAAGGCCGCCGATGCCCGCGAACAGTCCTGCCGCCGTCTTGGTCAACTCGTCTCTTCCCCTCATGGTCGATAGCGACCTAGTGCTACCAGGGCATACCGACAGCGTTGAGCCTAGTTGGCGCGACATGGTGGGCAAACGCTGACACGCGGTGCGCGCCAGCGACGCCTGAGCTGGCCGCCAGTAGCAGAGTCGGCCCGCCACCGGGAGAGGCGGTGACGGGCCGAACAATGGTTAAGACGCGGCGCTAGGCGAAACGGTTCCCGAGACTCTCCAACTCGTCAGCGGCGTCGAGGGCCAGGGCGGCGAGCCGCCGCAAGGCGGATGCGTCGAGTTCTGCGTCGTCGGCTAGGACGCTGGCGTGCCGCTCGACGGCGCCGCTGGCATCCTGCCATCCGCGCAAGGTGACTGAAACGCCCGAGGTCGCTCGGCGAGTGCCGCGCATGTAACGGCCCCAGTGCCTGCCGTCGCCCTGCTCGTCGACCCATTCGGCGGCGTGCCGGGCGTCGGCGGGGAGAGACACATTTGCGGGGGCTGATTGTTTCATGGTTGCTACCGTATTTTCCATTGTGTGCTATGTCAACCAAATTGTATGCGTATCAACAGTTTTCGGTGACCGGGCAAGGCCGCAGGCCGCCCTGTGGCTCCGTCTCCTGAGGTAGGTGAGCGCGTTTCGTATGCTCTGCTGGTGTCAGGGGATGGAAATCAGAAGCAGCAGCTACATACAGGCCCGTTCGTTGGGTGGCTGGGCGTTTGCTCTGTTCCTGCTGGCATCTTCGCTCAGATCTCCAAAGGCAGTGCAACGTTGACCCTGATCGTCGTTGCCCTCATGTGGGTGCTGGCGCAGTGTCCTACCTCGGGCGCACGAAGTTGACCCAGGCGTGGCGCATCGGCGCCTACGGGCTCGCGGTGGCTCTGACGGTCCTAGCCGTGGTTTTGGTCGTACTGAGCGACTCTGGCGGCGCCTCGTCGTCTCCGTCGAGCACGTCGCCCCTCCCGTTGACGTCAAGCACAGCCCCCCCGGCCGTGACGACGACCACGACGACAACCACGACGTCGCCCACCCTGACGCCGCCGATTGTGCTCCCACCTCGTCCCATAGAAGAGCGCGAGCTGGTTGACGGCACCGCCGGGGAGTTCTTTGACCGTGACCTGATAATCGGTACCGGCGGCGCTGGAACCACCTCGTCCACGTTCAACCTCACAACAAAGGTGACTGGCTGCACATACGTCACTGTCCAGCTCGGTGCGCAGAAGGTAATCGTGGGTCGACGAGGTCGCGATATGACGTATTTCCGGATCACCTTGCTACGTGTTGATGGGGACGCATCCACTGTTCGCGTCGAGGAAATGCCCACGGAGGAATGGCCTGGGTACGTGGATTATGACGGCGAGACGGTGTACAGCCAGTCTTGCCCGTAGGCCGCCCTGCAGCTAGCAGCTCAGCTATCGCGCTGTCCACGCGGTCGCATGGACGCTGGCCGATCTTGCCGGCCGCGATTCGCCGACCCGCGACGATGTGGGCATCGCATTGAGTTTTCGCCAGCCGGGTGGTGCCTGATGTCGAGTGATGTCATGCGTGCCTGGGCCTACCTGTCGCGGGTCGCCGAGCCGCCGTGTCCGTTGCTCACCGCTTTGATCGCTCGGGACGGCGTGGCCGCTGCCGCCGAACAGGTGCGGCAGGGCCGGGTGTCCGGCGAGTTGTTGCGCCAGACCGATGCGCGACGTGAAATCGACTGCGCCGAAGACGATCTCGCCACGGTGCAGCGGTTGGGCGGGCGACTGGTGACGATGGACGACGATGAATGGCCGCTACTGAGCTTCGTCGCCTTCGGCGGCGACGAGGTGCGCAGGCGGCCGCAGGGCCATGCGCCGATGGCGCTGTGGGTGCGCGGGGAGGTGCGGCTCGACGACGTCACGGCTCGGGCGGCGGCGATCGTCGGGACGCGGGCGGCGTCGGCCTATGGCGAACACGTCGCCGCGGATCTGGCGGCCGGGCTGGTCGCCCGCGACGTCGCGGTCGTGTCGGGCGGTGCCTTCGGCATCGACGGCACGGCGCACCGGGCGGCGCTGGCCTGCGACGGTCTCACCGTCGCCGTGCTCGCCGGGGGTGTGGACGTGCCGTATCCCGCGGGCCACAGCGCGCTGCTGGGCAGGATCGCGAAGGAGGGTCTGCTCATCAGCGAGTATCCGCCGGGGATGCGGCCGACGCGCGTCCGGTTCCTCACCCGTAACCGTCTGGTCGCCGCGTTGGCGGGGGCGACGGTCGTGGTGGAGGCGGGCGTGCGCAGCGGAGCGGCGAACACCGCGGGGTGGGCCGAGGCGCTGGGCAGGGTGGTGTGCGCTGTGCCGGGACCGGTGACGTCGGCGGTGTCGATGGGCTGCCATTCGCTGATTCGTGGCGGCGCCAACCTGGTGGGCCGTGCGGAGGAGGTCGTGGAGCTCATCGGGCGTGCCGGTGAACTGGCCCCGGACGAGGTACGGCCGGTGACCGCGCTCGACGGCCTGGGCGACGCCGAGCGGCGGGTGTATGAGGCGTTGCCGGCGAGGGCCGCCCGCTCGGCCGACGAGATCGCCGTGGCCGCGGGCATACCCGCGTATCAGGTGCTCGGACCGCTGGCGATGCTGGAGGTGGCCGGGCTGGTGGTACACCGGGAAGGCCGGTGGACGCTGGGCGCGCGGCGGTAGCCCACTGCGTGAGGTGTCCCGATCGTATAGTCGGTGAGGTTAGCTAAGTAGGTGGAGGAGAGCTGTGGCTGGACGTCCCGTGCACACATTCGAGGTGGTTCGTACCGAGCAGATCGCACCGCACATGGTGCGGGTGACCCTGGGCGGCGGCGGTGAGGGCACTGGCTTCGACACCTTCACCCCCAACGACTTCACCGATGCGTACGTCAAGCTCGTGATCGTGCCCCGCGGCGTGGACGTGTCGCGACTCAAACACCCCCTGACGCTGGACAGCTTCAAGAAGTTGCCCGCCGGAAAGCAGCCGACCGTGCGCACGTACACGGTGCGAAAGGTGGATCGGGAGCGGCGGGAGGTCTCCATCGATTTCGTCGTCCACGGCGATCACGGGGTCGCGGGGCCCTGGGCGGCGTCGGCGGCTCCGGGGGATCCGGCGTACCTGATGGGTCCGAGCGGCGCCTACGCGCCGGACCCGGCCGCCGACTGGCATCTGTTCGCCGGTGACGAGGCCGGCCTTCCCGCGATCAGCGCGGCCATCGAGTCGCTGCCGGCCGACGCAGTCGGTAAGGCCTTCATCGAGGTCGCCGGCCCCGACGACGAGATCCCGATCACCGCACCCGAGGGGGTGTCGATCTCCTGGATCTACCGCGGCGGGCGCGCCGACCTGGTACCCGAGGAGGCCGCGGGTGACCATGCACCGCTGATCGAAGCCGTCAAGGAGGCGGCATGGCTGCCGGGTCAGGTCCAGGTGTTCATCCACGGCGAGGCGCAGGCCGTCATGCACAATCTGCGGCCTTACATCCGCAAAGAGCGCGGCATCGAAGCCAAATGGGCGTCGTCGATCTCGGGGTACTGGCGACGCGGGCGCACCGAGGAGACCTTCCGCGAGTGGAAAGCCCAACTCGCCAAGTCGGAGTCCTGAACCGACTGGCACGCTGAGGGCATGGCGTTCAGCGACTACCAGTTCGAGATCTACCTGCAGGGCTTGTCCGGCGTCATGCCGAACCTCCCGATGACCTTCGAGGAGTGGGAGGCCAATGCCGAAGCGGCGATGCCGCCGTCGGTGTACTCCTACGTCGCCGGAGGTGCCGGCGACGAACGCACCCAGCGGGTCAACCGCACCGCCTTCGACGGCTACGGACTGGTGCCGCGGATGATGCGCGCCACCCGGGACCGCGATCTGTCGGTCGAACTGTTCGGCCTGTCCTTGCCGTCGCCGGTGTTCATGGCGCCCATCGGTGTGATCGGGATCTGCGGCCAGGACGGTCACGGCGACCTGGTCACCGCCCGCGCTGCCGCGCAGACCGGTGTGCCGATGGTGGTCTCGACGCTCACCGAGGACCCCATCGAGGATGTCGCCGCCGAATTCGGCGAGACCCCCGGCTTCTTCCAGCTCTACACCCCGACCGATCGCGATCTGGCGGCGAGTTTCGTGCAGCGCGCCGAGGCCGCCGGCTACAAAGGCATCATCGTCACCCTGGACACCTGGGTCCCCGGCTGGCGGCCACGAGATCTGTCGACGTCGAATTTCCCGCAGCTGCGCGGCAAGTGCCTGTCGAACTATCTGAGCGATCCGGTGTTCCGCGCCGGGCTGGCGCAGTCTCCCGAGGAGAACATGCAGGCCGCGATTCTGAAGTGGGTCTCGCTGTTCGGCAATCCACTGACGTGGGAGGACCTGCCGTGGCTGCGGTCGCTGACCACACTGCCGCTGATCCTCAAAGGCATCTGCCACCCCGATGATGCGCGGCGGGCCGCTGACGGCGGCGTGGACGGCATCTATGTCTCGACCCACGGCGGCCGGCAGGCCAACGGCGGGCTGCCGGCCATCGACTGCCTGCCCGGTGTGGTCGAGGCCGCGGGCGGTCTCCCGGTGCTCTTCGACTCCGGCATCCGCAACGGCGCCGACATCGTCAAGGCGCTGGCGCTGGGCGCCACCGCCGTCGGTATCGGCAGGCCCTACGCCTACGGGTTGGCGCTGGGCGGGCAGGCCGGCGTCGTGCACGTGCTGCGATCGCTGCTCGCCGAGGCCGACCTCATCATGGCGGTCGACGGCTATCCGACCCTGGCCGATCTCACCCCGGACACGCTGCGGCGCGTCGGCTAGACAGCGCGTGGCCCCGCCGCGACGGTGGGGGCGTGGCGGCAATCGACGCGGTGCTCGAGGAGTTCGACGACCACCTCGCGCTCGAACGCGGCCGCTCGGCCCACACCCGGCGTGCCTACCTGGCCGACCTGCGGGCCCTGTTCGCCTTCGCCGCGCAGCGGGTGCCCGACCCGGGTCCACGCAACCTCACGCTGCCGTTGCTGCGTGCGTGGCTGGCGGCGCAGGCGTCGGACGGTGCGGCGCGCACGACGCTGGCACGCCGGACCTCGGCAGTGAAGACCTTCACCGCATGGGCGTGCCGGCGCGGACTGGTGTCGACCGATCCCGCGGCCCGGCTGCAGCTGCCCAAAGCCCGCCGTACCCTGCCCGCCGTACTGCGTCGCGACCAAGCCCTCGATGCGATGGCAGCGGCGAACTCCGGTGCGCAACAGGGCGATCCGATCGCCCTGCGCGACCGGTTGATCGTCGAGTTGCTGTATGCGACCGGGATCCGCGTCAGCGAGCTGTGCGGCCTGGATGTGGATGACGTCGATATCTCGCGGCGACTGCTGCGCGTGCTCGGCAAGGGCAACCGCCAGCGCACCGTCCCGTTCGGGGAACCCGCCGAGCACGCGCTGCGCTCGTGGTTGTCCGACGGCCGACCGGCCCTGGTCACGTCGCAGTCAGGCCCCGCCCTGCTGTTGGGCGCCCGCGGCGGGCGCCTCGACCCACGGCAGGCTCGCACCGTCGTGCACGAGACGATCGGCGCCGTCGACGGCGCCCCGGACATCGGGCCGCACGGGCTGCGGCACAGCGCCGCCACCCATCTGCTCGAAGGCGGTGCGGATCTGCGCATCGTCCAGGAGCTGCTCGGCCATTCGACGCTGGCCACCACTCAGCTCTACACCCATGTCAGCGTCGCTCGCCTGCGCGCCGTGCACGATCAGGCTCATCCGCGCGCCTGACCCCTCAGCGCGGCAATCACTTCCGCCATGTCGGACATCGCAGACGGGCGGCCGGCCCATTCGTCGAACACCGTCCAGTAGCTCACCCCGAACCGCTGCTGGCGCTGCACCAGCGTCTCGGCCATCTCGTCGCGCGTCCCGAGCAGTACGAAGGGAGACTCGAGCAGATCCGCGGCGGCCACGCCGCCGAACGCCGCGGCGAGTTCGGCCGCAGCGGACTGCCGGTCATCGGTCACCACGACGGCTTGCAGCAGCACATTGAGCTCGATCTGATCGAAGCGATCGCCCGCCGCGTCGCGCACCACCGCGATCCGGTCCTGCAGGCCGTCGGGTCCGAAGTGGGTCAGCCGCACTTCGGTGGCATCCCGGTTGTGACTGATCCCGGCGAAGCCGGCGATGTCTGCCATCCGGCCGGCCAGCCGCAGCACCCGGTCGCCGTTGCCGCCGATCAGCATCGGCACCCGCCGGGCAGGTATCGGCAGGAGCGCGCCGGCGTCGGCCCGCACCCGGAAGTGCGTTCCGGCTGCGTCGACAGTCGCCCCATCGAGCAGGCAGCGAATGAGGCGAGCGGACTCCTCGAGACGGCTCACGCGAACGGCGCCATCGCCGAACGGGATTCCGGCGGCGTCGTACTCGGACTTCATGTGACCGGCGCCCAGGCCGAGTTCGAACCGCCCATCCGAGACGACGGCCAGCCCGGCCGAGTCTCGTGCGGTCTGCACGGGATGGCGGAAGTCGTTGTTCAGGACCAGTGTGCCCACATGGAGCCGCTCGGTGGCCGTCGCCGCGGCAGTCGCTCCGACGAACGGTGGCACCGCCGGAACCAGATGGTCGGCGAACGTCAGCACGTCGAAACCCGCGGCCTCCACCGTGCGGGCGAAGTCGCGCGTCTGGTCCCCGGTGCGCGCAAGGGCCGTCGTCAGGCCGAAACGCGGCGGGCGACGGCGATGGCTTTCGTCGGCGATCGAGTGTGCAGCCATGGTGTCGAGTGTGTAGGCAGGGCGGGGTTTGCGGCGCTTTCTTCGCCGTGGGCGCACGCTGAACGCCCTGTGTGCACACTCGACGAGCCCCGATGCGCTCACCGCAGCGGCTTGAGCCGGATCTTCGTCTCGGCCAGCAGTCCGAGCGGGTCGACGTAGTCCGCCCGCGACGCCGGCCCCCACATCGCACCCCAGTGCAGGCACGCCGTCGCTGGGCATCCCGCGTGACCGGCCACCACCTCACCGAGCATCGCGCCCGCCGCGACCTGCTGACCCGCCCGTACCGACGGGCTGACCGGCTCATAGGTCGTCCGCAGACCACCGGGATGGGCCACAGACACCAGGGTGCGACCGGCCAGATCGCGCGCGAACACCACCGTGCCGGCCTGGGCCGCATACACCGGCTGACCCACGTGCGCGGCCAGGTCGACGCCGCGGTGCCCGGGCTGCCACTTCAGTGCGGGGGCATCGAAGATCCGCAGCACCGCAGGGGTTGGCCGCAGCGGCCAGTCCAGCCTGCCGTCGTCGGCGCCGGCAGGGGCGGCCAGCGCCGCGGCGAGCGTCAGCAGTACCGTGAGAAGCCCCATCACCCCAGTTCAGAGCCTCGACGTGCGCAACGCCAGACCGGGCACCGGCAGCTGTGGACAAGCCGTCCGCTGTGGACAAACCACCTGCTCCGACGGTGTAAACTTCTCCGTGCAGCTCGCTTGCGCGGGCTGACTTCGCGTGTCTGCACACGACCTCCACGAGGTTCGTACCCGGATGCCGGCGGTCTCGCCCACGGGCGGGTCCGGCAACCCGCAGCCACCAGGGCCTGGCATCACCCGACGCCGGGCGACAACCGACAAAAGAAGGCTGAGCTACAACCATGGCTGTTGTAACCATGAAGCAGCTGCTTGACAGCGGCGCTCACTTCGGGCATCAGACCCGACGCTGGAATCCCAAGATGAAGCGGTTCATCTTCACCGACCGCAACGGCATCTACATCATCGATCTGCAGCAGACGCTGACCTACATCGACAAGGCCTTCGAGTTCGTCAAGGAGACGGTCGCCCACGGCGGCACCGTGCTCTTCGTCGGCACCAAGAAGCAGGCCCAGGAGTCGATCGCCGAGGAGTCCACGCGCGTCGGCATGCCGTATGTCAACCAGCGCTGGCTCGGTGGCATGCTCACCAACTTCTCCACCGTCCACAAGCGCCTTCAGCGGATGAAGGAGCTCGAGGCGATGGAGCAGACCGGTGGCTTCGAGGGTCGCACCAAGAAGGAAATCCTGATGCTGACCCGCGAGAAGAACAAGCTCGAGCGCAGCCTCGGCGGTATTCGCGACATGCAGAAGGTGCCCTCGGCGATCTGGGTCGTCGACACCAACAAGGAGCATCTTGCGGTCGCCGAAGCCCGCAAGCTGAACATTCCGGTCATCGCGATCCTCGACACCAACTGCGATCCCGACGTCGTCGACTACCCGATCCCGGGTAACGACGACGCGATCCGGTCGGCTGCGCTGCTGACCAAGGTCATCGCTGCCGCGGTCGCCGAGGGTCTGCAGGCCCGCTCCGGTGGCGGTGGCGGCAACAAGGCCGAGGCCGAAGGCGCCGAGCCGCTCGCCGAGTGGGAGCAGGAGCTGCTCGCCGGTGCGACGGCGACCGCGTCTCCGACCGCCGCGGGTGCCGAGCCCGGCACCCCGGAGGCCGACATCCAAACCGAACCGACCGTTGCCCAGAACCCGTAGGGCATACAGGGAAGGCTGAAATGGCGAACTACACCGCTGCCGACGTCAAGCGACTTCGGGAGCTGACCGGCGCCGGCATGCTGGCGAGCAAGAACGCGCTCGTCGACTCCGACGGCGACTTCGACAAGGCTGTCGAGCTGCTGCGCATCAAGGGCGCCAAGGACGTCGGCAAGCGCGCCGAGCGCGCGACTGCCGAAGGTCTGGTGGCCGCGAAGAACGGCGCACTGATCGAGCTCAACTCCGAGACCGACTTCGTCGCGAAGAACGCCGAGTTCCAGTCGCTGGCCGATCAGATCGTGGCTGCCGCTGCGGAGTCGCAGGCGCAGGATGTCGACGCGCTCAAGGCGGCCAAGGTGGGCGACACCACGGTCGAGCAGATCATCGCCGACCTGAGCGCGAAGATCGGCGAGAAGCTCGAACTGCGTCGTGTCGCGTACTTCGACGGCAAGGTCGAAACCTACCTGCACAAGCGTGCTGCGGATCTGCCGCCGGCCGTGGGTGTGCTGGTGGAGTACCAGGGGGGCGACGGTGAGAACGGCGCAGCGGCGGCCCACGCGGTCGCGCTGCAGATCGCCGCGCTGAAGGCCCGCTACCTCACCCGTGAGGACGTGCCGGAGGACCTCGTCACCAACGAGCGTCGCATCGCCGAGGAGACCGCCCGCAACGAGGGCAAACCCGAGCAGGCGCTGCCCAAGATCGTCGAGGGCCGCGTGACCGGTTTCTACAAGGACGTCGTGCTGCTCGATCAGCCGTCGGTGTCCGACAGCAAGAAGTCGGTCAAGGCGCTGCTCGACGAGGCCGGTGTCACCGTCACCCGCTTCGTGCGCTTCGAGGTCGGCCAGGCCTGACCCACCGCCGTAAGGCCCCCGAAACCGCGTGTTTCGGGGGCCTTACGCGTCTGTCGGCCACCCCGGCGGTACGGCTTGGTACCGTCTGCGTCGTGGAACGAATCAACGCCTTCGCAGACGATGCACTCGGCGCTCTGGACGCGGTCGGCATCGTCGAGGCCCTGCGAAGCGGACAGGTGTCGCGCACGGAGATCGTCGACGCGGCGATCGCCCGCACCGAGGCGGTCAATCCGGCACTGAACGGACTCGCGTACGAGGCGTACGACCGCGCGCGGGCCCGCGCCGACGCGCCGCGACCCTACGGCGGCTTCTTCGACGGTGTCCCGACCTACATCAAGGACAACGTCGCCGTCGGTGACATGCCAACGATGAACGGCACCGACGCCTGGGATCCGCGTCCCGCCGCGCTGGATGGCGATTTCGCCCGTGATTACCTGTCCACCGGCCTGGTCCCGCTGGGTAAGACACGACTGTCCGAGTTCGGCTTCTCCGCCTCGGCAGAGCACCCCCGCCTCGGACCGGTCCGCAATCCCTGGAACCCCGAGCACACCGCGGGGGCGTCCTCGTCGGGGTCCGGCGCATTCGTGGCCGCCGGTGTGGTGCCGATCGCGCACGCCAACGACGGCGGCGGCTCCATCCGCATCCCTGCCTCCTGCAACGGGCTCGTCGGACTCAAGCCGACGCGGGGCCGGTTGCCGCTCGATCGCGATATGCGCCAGATGCCCCTGCGCATCGTCGCCAACGGCGTGGTCACCCGCTCGGTGCGGGACACCGCCGCGTTCTACCGGGAGATGGAGCGCGTCCACCGCAATCCGAAGCTGCCGCCCGTCGGGGACGTGACGGGACCCGCGCCGGAACGGCTGCGGATCGCGGTCTGCACCGAGTCCATCGCCCGTGAGGCGGCCCCGGAGGTGGGCGAGCAGACGCTGAAGACCGCGTCGCTGCTCGAGGAACTCGGGCACCGCGTCACTCGCATCGTCAACCCGGTGCCTGCACGGTTCATGGACGACTTCCTGCTCTACTGGTCGTTTCTGGCGTTCGCGCTCGTGCGCGGTGGGCGCCGCTCGTTCGGTCCCAGCTTCGACCGCACCCGGCTGGACAACCTGACGTTGGGTCTGGAGCGATTCGCCGGACGCAACCTGCACCGGCTGCCCCTGGCCACCGCCCGGCTGGCGCGGACGCGTCGCATCACCGAGCGCCTCTCCGCCGACTACGACGTGGTGCTGATGCCGACGCTGGCCGAGGCACCGCCGCGCATCGGCCATCTGGATCCGACCGCAGATTACGAGCAGATCATCGAGCGTCTCATCGACTGGGTGGCGTTCACACCGCTGCAGAACGCGACCGGCGACCCCGCGATCTCGTTGCCGCTGGGGGTTTCCGCGACCGGTCTACCCGTGGGAATGATGTTCGCCTCCACCGCGGGTCAGGAGGCCCGTCTGCTCGGCCTGGCCTATGAACTGGAAGAGGCCAGGCCCTGGCCCACGATCGGCTGACGACGAAATCCGCAGCGGCCGCGACACAATGACGTAACCCGACCTATGGCGAGTTAACCGGTTGGACACCACCGACAGCGGCGGGTGAAACAACTCCAACCCACCATCGCTGTTTGTGGAGACCAGTCAGGTCATCGCTCCTTCCTCCGGCAACACCTTCTGGTGTCTTGTCCGGTTCGCGCTGGCCAACATCCGTCGCAGGCCCGAACGGTTCGTGCTGTCGGTCCTCGGCATCGCGCTGGCCATCGCATGTGTCACCGTGGTGCGCACCGTATCCGCAAGTTTCGCGATCACCGGCGCCGATTCGGTGACCGACGTCCTCGATGGCGCCCAGCTGTGGGCGGTGCCCGCCGCGGGTGTGCACTACGACAACGACGCCCAGGCGCTGGTGGCCGACGGGCCCGTGCCCGCCATCACCGTGCCGGCCGGCTGGACGGCGACGCGCACCCTCTCCGGCCTCACCGGCGTCAAAGGTGAGACGGTGTCGGTGCGCGGCAGCGACGAGATACCAACCGGACAAGCCCTTTTCGGCATCCCGCTGGCACAGCGCATCGGTGTCGGACCCGGTGACCCCGTGGTCGTCGGCGGTCAGACCCTCACCGCCGACGTCGCGGGGAACGGCCAGTCGGTCGAGCTGTCCAGCACACTCGCTCGGTCGATCGTCGGGGACAACGGATGGTGGACGGTCCATGCCCCGCCGGGAGACGAGAGCCGTCGCGACCTCGCCCAGATCCTCAGTGCCGCCGTTGATCTGCCGCACACCGCCGATCCGTCGGTGCCGCCGGACCCCGGCGGGCAGGGTCTGGTCTACGACACGGTCGGCGGATCGGGGCCGCTGTCGTTCGAACAGAAGTTCTCGGCGTTGTTCTCCGGTAAGGTCACCAGCTCGACGCTCGGGCTGATTTCGATCATCGGGCTGGGACTGGGTTTCGTCATCGCGGTGTCGTCGTTCCTCGCCGCGGTCGCCGAACGCAAGCGCGAGTTCGGCATCATGTCGAGCATCGGCCTGGCCGACGAGGTGCTGTATTTCTTCCTCGTCGAATCGGCGCTGGTCTTCGTCGCCGCCTACCTGGTGGGTGTGCTGTGCGCGGGTGTGGCTGTCGCAGTGGTCATCCCGACGATCGCCACGCCGCTGGCGTGGGCGCAGGCGGCCGGTATGGTAGCCGCGTTCATCCCGGCGATGGCGATCGTGGGCGCGCTCGTACCCGTGCACCGGTTGCTCCAACACAAGCCCGTCGACCTGCTGGGGGACCGATGATCACCAAAGGGCTTGCCTACGGTTGGCTGTCCGCGCGCCGCCGGATCGGTGAGATGGTGTTGCCCGTCGTCACCACCGCGACCGGCGCATTCCTCGTCGTCATCGTCTTCGGCATGTCCGAAGGGATCCGGGCGCAATCGGCATCGCTCGGTCATGCCGACGAGATCAACCGGGCCGTCGTACTGATCGCCATCACCGTCCTGCTGGTCGGCGTCGTCGAGGTCGCCGTCGCCACCACCCGCACCGTTGCACACCGCACCCGCGAGCTGGGGGTCCTCGGCGCCAACGGGATTCCGCGTCTCCCGGTGGTGGCCGCGCTGCTCGTCGAGCCCGTCGTCGCCGCCGTCCTCGGGGCACTGGCCGGTGCGGCCCTGGCCGCGCTCACCGGGGTGGTGCTCGGTGCCACCGGGTTGGCGGCCAGCGGTGTCGCCACCCGCGGGCTGGTGTGGGGCTCGGTCACCGCGGTCGGCGTCAGCATCGTCGCGGAGCTCGCGACCAGCATCCTGCCCACCTGGACGGCCGCGTCGCGACCGCCCATCCGATCCCTGACCGCCGGAGGCTAGCCCATGACCGCCATCGAAGAACGCCGCGACGTCACCGGAGTGCAGGCGCCGCCGCATCCCGTCATCGAGATCAGCGACGTGTGGAAGCTGCACAAACTCGGCGACGAGGTCGTCAAGGCCCTCGTCGCCGCCGAGTTGACCGTGCTGCCCGGTGAATTCGTGTGCCTGATGGGTCCGAGCGGCAGCGGCAAATCCACACTGCTCAACATCATCGGCGGCCTCGATCGCCCGACCAAGGGCACGGTGAAGGTCGCCGGCCGCGATACCGCCACCCTCACCGAGAGTCAGTTCGCCGCCCTGCGCCATGACACCGTGGGCTTCATCTTCCAGAGCTACAACCTGATCCCGTTCCTGTCCGCCGTCGAGAACGTCGAACTGCCACTGATGTTCGAGCCGTACGACCGCAAGGCGCTGCGCACCCGCGCCACCGAATTGCTCGAGCTGGTCGGTCTCGGACATCGGATCAACCACCAGCCCACCAAGATGTCGGGCGGAGAACAGCAGCGCACCGCCATCGCGCGGTCGCTGATCAGCAGTCCGACGCTCGTCCTGGCCGACGAACCGACGGCCAACCTCGACCACCGCACGGGGGAGACGGTGGTGCGCATGCTGCGCGACCTGTGCTCGACGCTCGGCGTCACGGTGGTCGCCAGCACCCATGACCCCACGGTGGCCGACGAAGCGAGCCGTGTCGTCCGGATGAAAGACGGACAGATCGTCACATGACCGAAGCCCAAGTGGGAGAGACGAAATGACACAGACAGAGCCGGCACCGCCTGCCAACCGCGACAAACTGATGACCACCGAGCTGGTGCCCGAGCAGATCCTGCCCAAGGTGATGAGCACATTCGGGTTGACCGCGGCCTACGTCTTCATCATCTGCTGGGTCACCGGATCCTCGGTGATGGCCGGCGGCGGCTGGACGGCCATCCCGATGTGGGTGCTGGGAATCCTCACCTTCCTCATCCCAGCGGGGATGGCCGTCGTCGAACTCGGCAATCTGTGGCCGGGGCAGGGCGGTGTGTACATCTGGGCCTACCGCACCATGGGGGAGACCTGGGGGTTCATCGGCGGATATCTGTCCTGGGTGCCGGTGATCCTCAACGCGGCGTCGTCACCGGCGGTGGTGCTGCAGTTCCTGCTGCTGGCCTTCCACACCGAACTCGGATTGACGACCAGCATCATCTTGCAGCTGGTCATCCTGTGGACGGTGATCGGATTGGCACTGGCGAAATTGGCTGCCAATCAGCGGATCATGAACATCGTCTTCGTGGTCTACGGCATCCTGACGCTGACCATCTTCATCTGCGGCCTGCTCTTCGCCGCGAAGAACGGCTCGGCGACCCCGTTCAGCTGGGCCGAGGCGACGATCCCGAATTTCGCGGTCGCCGGGTTCCTGTACGGCACCGTCCTGCTGTACCTGCTCGGCGTCGAGACCCCGTACAACATGGGTGCGGAATTCCTCTCGGTGCGCCGAAGCGGCCCGCGGATGATCCTGTGGGGCTCGACGGCGCTGGTCGCGATCTACCTGTTGACCACGCTGGGCACGATGATGGCCCTACCGACCGAGGAGATCGACCCGGTGACCGGGATCATCGGGATGCTCGACGTGTCCGGTTTCCCCGGCCTGATGGAGATCGCCGCGATCGTGCTGGCCGGCATCATCATCGTCGCGCTGATGACCTACCAGGTCGCGTATTCACGGCTGATCTTCGTATCGGGACTCGAGCGTCACCTCCCGCGGATCTTCACCCATCTCAACCCGCGTACCCGGAACCCGGTGACGGCCATCCTCATCCAGGGTGTGCTGTCGTCGCTGATCCTGGTCGGGCTGTACTCGCAGAGCAGCATGGCCAACGTCACGATCTACCTGCAGGGCGGGCTGTCGACGGTGTGGCTGCTGTCCGGGTTCTTCTTCCTGATCCCGGTGGTCGTCGCTCGGAAGAAGTATGCGGATCGCTATGCCAACGAACACTTCTGGCGCATTCCCGGCGGTATGGCAGGCGTGTGGACCGTGGTGATCGTCGGATCGATCGGCACCGTCGGCGGCATCTACTACTCGTTCGTCACGCCGTGGATCGACGTTCCGACCGCAACCTGGATGACGTGGGTCGGTGGGATAAGCCTGGGCATGTTCGCCCTCGGCCTCGTCGTGTACGTGTTCGGCCGCCGGTCGGCTCGCAAGACCAACCAGGAGGACTCGCTCGCCCATCTGGCGGTGTTCGACCTGACCAAGGAATCGGAGGAGAAAACCGCATGACGCTGGAGGACACCGTGGCCTCGACGGCAGGTAAAGGCGCCACCCGCTACCCCCTCGACCCGCTCACCGGTGCCGAGATCGAAACGGCCGCGGCGGTCATCACCGGATCCGAATACGGCACACCGACACTGAAGTTCGTGATGATCCAACTCGCCGAGCCGGCCAAGACGCCGGAATTGACCTACGAAGGCGGCGCCGAGCCCCCGAGGCGGGCGTTCGCGTCGATGTACGACCCCGCGGCCAAACTGGTCTACGAGGCCGTCGTCGACCTCGGGGCTCGGGTGATCGACGAATGGACCGCGATGCCGGGACGCTTCCCCTCCTATCTCGTCGAGCACATGACCGGCGTCGAGGAGAAGGTCCGTGACGATCCGCGGTGGCAGGAGGCGATGCGCAGACGCGGGGTGAGCGACTTCTCGCTGGCGATGATCGACCCGTGGCCCGCCGGGTATTACGGCGGCCAGGACCATTACGACAACTCGGCGCTGATCTGCCGGCCGCTGACGTTCATGCGGGCAGCACCGTCGGAGCACGGATACGCCCGGCCGGTCGAAGGACTCATCGTCACCTTCGATCTCGACGCGATGGAGGTGCTCGACATCGAGGACCACGGCGTCGTCGCGCTGCCGCCGACCGCGGGCAACTACTCCGAGCAGTTCATGTTCGATGCGAACAACCGTCCGGCCTTCACCCAGTTCCGCGACGACGTCAAGCCGATCGAGATCACCCAGCCCGACGGCCCGAGCTTCACTGTGGACGGCTGGAAGGTGCAATGGCAGAAGTGGTCCCTGCGCATCGGGTTCAACCCCCGCGAGGGCATCACACTGCACGAGGTCACCTACACCGACCGCGGTGAGACCAGGCCCATCCTCTACCGCGGGTCGCTCTCGGAGATGGTGGTGCCCTACGGCGACACCTCACCCACCCATTGGAACAAGAACGTCTTCGACATGGGTGAGGTCGGAATGGGGTTCTCGGCCAACCCGCTCACGCTGGGCTGCGACTGCCTCGGCGAGATCCACTATTTCGACGGCACGGTCAACGACTCCAGCGGCAACGCCGTCACCATCCCGAACGCCATCTGCATGCACGAGGAGGATTACGGGATCTCCTGGAAGCACACCGATTTCCGTACCGGTGAGGTCGAGGTGCGGCGATCGCGCCGACTGGTGGTCTCGATGATCTGTACCGTCGGAAACTACGAGTACGGATTCTTCTGGTACTTCTACAACGACGCCTCAATAGAGGTCGAGGTGAAGCTCTCGGGGGTGCTGACGACCGGGGCGGTAGCCGAGGGGGAGTCACCGCGCTGGGGGAAGATGGTCGCACCCGGCATCTACGGACCGAATCATCAGCACTTCTTCAACTTCCGGCTGGACATGAACATCGACGGCCCGGGAAACAGTGTCTACGAGGTCGATTCGATACCGGAGCCGGATCCGGAACTCAACCCGCACCACAATGCGTGGATCACCCGGGACACCCTGGTGTCCTCCGAAGCCGAGGGGGCCCGCGACTGGAACTGGCAGACCGGGCGGTACTGGAAGGTCACCAACCCCTCGAAGGTCAACGAACTCGGCAGTCCCGTCGCCTACAAGCTCACGCCCAAGGACGTGGTGCCGGTGATGGTGCAGGAGGGGTCCTACATCTACGACCGGGCCCGATTCGTCCAGCACAACCTCTGGGTGACCAAGTACGACGCGGCGGAGAAGTTCGCCGCGGGCGACTACATGTACCAGTCGGCCGACGTGCAGGGCCTGCCGGAGTTCGTCGCCGACGATGCGCCGCTGGAGGACACCGACGTGGTGCTGTGGTACACCGTCGGCGCCCACCACGTGGTGCGGCCGGAGGACTGGCCGGTGATGCCGTGCGCCTACACGGGATTTCACCTCAAGCCGGTCGGCTTCTTCGACGGCAACCCGGCGCTCGACCTCCCGCCGTCACCGCCGAAGGCGTGCCACGCGCATCACGCGTCGCTGCCGGTGGCCGACGTCGCCCGGGAGTCGTAAGGGCTCAGACGAGCCGGCGGCGAACGAAATCCGCGGCGGCCCGCGCCAACGAGGCCGGGCCGTCGCGGAGCGCCTGCGCCAGCGGGGTTCCCTCGGCGGTGATGCCGATGATCTCGTCGACGCCGTGATCCAGGAGCACCGAGGCGTCGGGTGCGACCCGGCCGGCGAAGATGGCGACGCGGGCGCCGGTGCGTCCGGCCACCTGCGCTACCCCGAACGGTGTCTTTCCCAGCATCGTCTGCGCGTCGACGCTGCCTTCGCCGGTGAACACCCACTGCGCGCCCGTCAGCGCCTGCTCCAACCCGACGGTCTCGGCCACCACCTCGACACCGGGCCGGGCGGTGGCGCCGAGGAACTCCAGCAGTGCGAAGCCGAGCCCGCCGGCCGCACCGGCCCCGGGCGTGCCGGCGTGTGCCGCCCCGGCCACCCGGGCGAATGTCGCGAGGGCCGACTCGAGGACCTCGACATCGGCGGGGGTCGCGCCCTTCTGCGGTCCGAACACCGCGCTCGCGCCGCCAGGGCCGAGCAGCGGCGCCGTGACATCGCACGCGAGCCGGATGCGGACGCCGGTCAGACGCGGGTCCAGCCCGTCGAGATCGATCCGGTCCAGGCGGGCCAGCGCTGCGCCGCCCGGCGGCAGCGGGTCTCCCGCGGCGTCGATGAGACGCGCGCCCAGCGCAGTCAGCATGCCGGCTCCGGCGTCGTTGGTGGCCGACCCGCCGAGGCCCACCACGAACTCCTGCGCGCCGCGATCGAGCGCGTCGGAGATCAGCTGACCGACACCGGACGTGCTGGCGCGCAGGACATCCCGATCCTGCGGTGCCACCTGCTCGAGACCGGATGCGGCGGCCATCTCGATCACGGCGAGCCGGCGGTCGGCGACGTGGCCGTACCGTGCGGACACCGGCCGGCCCAGCGCATCGGCGACCTCGACGCTGACGTGCTCACCATCGAGCGCGTCCACCACGGCGTCCACCGTGCCCTCGCCGCCGTCGGCCATGGGCACACCCACGCAGTCGGCGTCCGGCAGCACCGAGCGGACCCCGTCCTGCATCGCCGCGATCGCCCGCGCGGCGCTCATCGACTCCTTGAACGAGTCGGGGGCCAGGACGATCTTCATCGGACCGGGTTCAGTGCCGGACGACCGGTCAGCACGGCGGCGACGTTGTCGACGGCGAGGACACCCATGGCGTCGCGGGTCGCCGCGCCTGCGCTGGCGATATGGGGGGTGAGAACCAGGTTCGGGGCGGCGAGCAGTGCGGGGTCGACATGGGGTTCATTGTCGAACACATCCAGCGCGGCGCCACTTATCCGTCCGGCGGTGAGCGCATCGACGAGCGCCGACTCGTCGACGACGCCGCCGCGGGCGGTGTTGACCAGGTAGGCGGTCGGCTTCATCCGCGCGAGCGCCGCAGCATCGATGAGGTGGCGGGTCTCCGGGGTCAACGGGGTCAGAACGCACACCACGTCGCTGGCTGCCAGCAGGGTGTCGGCGTCGACGAATCGGACGCCGTCCTCATCGCCCGAGGTTCGGCTGCGGGAGGTGGCCAGGACCCTCATGTCGAAGGCGCGGGCCCGCCGAGCGACGGCGCGGGCGATGCGGCCGTAGCCGAGGATGCCGAGCGTGGCGCCTGCGCTGACGTCGAGGCCGAGCATCATGCGCGGCCCCCAGACCCATGCCTGCCCGGATCGCAGGAAGCGGTCACCCTCCACCAACCGCCGGCTTGCGGCGAGGATGAGGGCGAACGTGTGATCGGCGGTGGCGTTGTCGAGCACCCCGGGGGTGTTGGTGACCGTCACGCCCATGGTGGCGGCGGCCGCGACGTCGATGTTGTCGAACCCCACCGCGACATTCGCGATCACCTGCAGGCCGTCCCCGGCCGCGGCGAGTACGTCCGCATCGATGCGTTCGGTGATCGTGACCACCGCGGCGCAGGCGCCTGCGATGTCGCGCTCCAACTCCGAACGGCTGGGCGGGTTCTCACCGCCGACACGCAGCGGCCGGCCGAGTTCGGCCAGCCGGTCCATCGCGCGGTCGGTGAGCAGACGCGTCACGTACACATGCCCGGACGTGGTCACCCGACCGACTCTAGTCCGCGCCCACGGCCACCAGCAGGCGCCGGAATTCTCGGCGCTGCCCCTCGGTGAGACGGGCCAGCAGCTTCTCCTCGGCGACCCGCACACCGGCGTCGATACCGGTGAGCATGCTGTTTCCCTGCCGGGTCAACTCAGCGGGCAGCGACCGGCCCGACTCGACCGTGGCGGGCCGGGCGACCAATCCGCGTTCCTGGAGGCTGCGCAGCACCATGTTCATCGCCTGCGGTGAGACGTTGGTGCCACGAGCGAGGTCGGCGTTGGTCTGCCCGGGCGTCGTCGCCAGCACCCGCAGGCAGATGTATTGCGGAAACGTCAGTCCCAGCGGATCGAGCACCGTCGCCGTCACCTCGGAGCGAAGTGCGAACGCCACCCGGTGCAGCAGATAGCCCAGTGGCTGGTCGTCATGGCCGGACATGTCAAGCATCTTGACATATATCAAGCACATTGATATCAACAGGTATGAGCAAGCACCAGGAGATGTTCGAATCGGCCTACCGCGGCGACGCCCCCGACTTCGCGGGCGCCCGGCCGCCCTGGAGCATCGGCGAGCCACAGCCCGAGATCGCGGCGTTGATCGACGCCGGGAAGTTCCACGGTGACGTGCTCGACGCCGGATGCGGAGAGGCGGCGACGTCGTTCTACCTCGCCGAGCGCGGATTCACCACGGTCGGGCTGGATCTGGCCCCGACGGGCATCGAGCTGGCGCGCGCCGAGGCCGCCCGGCGGGGTCGGACCACCTGCAGTTTCGAGGTCGCGGACATCAGCGATTTCGGCGGCTACGACGGTCGGTTCGGCACCATCGTCGACAGCACGCTGTTCCACTCGATGCCCGTCGAACTTCGTGACGGCTACCAGCGGTCGATCGTGCGCGCCGCAGCTCCCGGCGCGTCGTACTTCGTGTTGGTCTTCGACGCCACCGGCATGCCGGCCGACGGTCCGGTCCATCCGGTCACCGCCGAGGAACTCCGTGAGGTGGTCGGTCGCTACTGGCAGGTCGACGAGATCCGGCCGGCCCGCATCCACGCGAACTTTCCCGCCGGCCTGGGCGGAATCGAGGAATTCGCGGGAGCCGGTGTCCGCAAGGAGGGCGGCGAACGCCACTCGATTCCCGCCTGGCTGCTCACAGCGCACCTCGGATGACAAAGGGGCGCCCCGCGGTGGGGCGCCCCTCGTCGGTGGTGTGGTTCAGCGGGTGGTGACGTAGACGATGCGGTCCTCGTTGTCGTAGCGCACCGAGACGATGCTGGACTGGTCGAGGGGCTTGTTCATGCCCTGCTGGGTGACCCGGACGTCGTAGCCGCGGTCGTCGAGCTGGGAGATGGCGTCGCCGGCGTTGCTGGGGCCCGACGGGGCGGCGACGGCGGGGGCGGCCAGGCCGATGACGGCGGTGGCGAGGGCTCCGGCGGTGATGGTGGCGAATCCGAAAGCGTTCATTTCTCTGCCTCTTCGTCTTGATGTTCTGGCGTTCTGATCTGGTCAACCGGCAGGTCAGAGCCGTTCATCCCGCTGGCAGTGATTGGCGGGCGGGTGGCGAGATCTTGACGTTGACCCTGTGTCCACGGCGCACGCCACGCGCACGGTCCCGCCAACCGCGCAGAGTCGACGCAGGCGAATTCCCCCGCCCGCGCCACGGGGGGCGCCCAACATGAGGCAGGATGGGTGTGCCGTCAGCGGGGCACCCGTCCGCGCCGGCATGTTGCAGCGAGGAGGCCGAGGAAACCCATGTCGGAGCCGACGCTGACCAATGGTGACGGCGCTCTCCGGCCCCCGTATGCACGGGTGCTGCTCAAGCTCGGCGGGGAGATGTTCGGCGGCGGCGCCGTAGGCCTCGATCCCGACGTCGTGCACCTGGTGGCCCGCCAGATCGCCGAGGTGGTTCGCAGCGGTGTGCAGGTGGCCGTCGTCATCGGCGGAGGCAACTTCTTCCGGGGCGCGCAGTTGCAGCAGCGCGGCATGGAGCGGACCCGCAGCGACTACATGGGCATGCTCGGCACCGTCATGAACAGCCTTGCGCTGCAAGACTTCCTGGAGAAGGAAGGCATCGACACCCGCGTGCAGACCGCCATCACCATGGGACAGGTCGCCGAACCGTACATCCCGCTGCGCGCCGTGCGTCATCTGGAGAAGGGCCGTGTCGTCATCTTCGGCGCCGGTATGGGGCTGCCGTACTTCTCCACCGACACCACCGCCGCGCAGCGCGGGTTGGAGATCGGTGCCCAGGTCGTGTTGATGGCCAAGGCCGTCGATGGCGTGTACACCGCCGATCCGCGGGTCGACTCCCGAGCCCAGCTGATCCGGACCATCACCCACCGTGAGGTGATCGACCGCGGCCTGAAGGTCGCCGACGCCACCGCGTTCTCGCTCTGTATGGACAACGGGATGCCCATCCTGGTCTTCAACCTGCTCGTCGACGGCAATATCGCGCGCGCGGTCGCAGGTGAGAAGATCGGAACACTGGTCACCAGCTAGAGCGCGGCGGATGACGCCAGGGCGAGCGCAGCGACGGGAGAGATAGAAGTGATTGACGAGACGCTCTTCGATGCCGAGGAGAAGATGGAGAAGGCCGTATCGGTCGCGCGCGACGACCTGGCCTCGATCCGCACCGGCCGCGCCAATCCCGGCATGTTCTCCCGGATCAACGTCGACTACTACGGCGCGTCCACCCCGATCACCCAGCTGTCGAGCATCAACGTTCCCGAGGCGCGCATGGTGGTGATCAAGCCCTACGAGGCAGGTCAGCTGCGCAACATCGAAGACGCGATCCGCAACTCCGACCTCGGCGTCAACCCGACCAACGACGGCAACATCATCCGCGTCTCGATCCCGCAGCTCACCGAGGAGCGCCGCCGCGACCTGGTCAAACAGGCCAAGGCCAAGGGTGAGGACGCCAAGGTCTCGGTCCGCAACATCCGTCGCAAGGCGATGGAGGAGCTGTCGCGGATCAAGAAGGACGGCGAAGCGGGCGAGGACGAGGTGAGCCGGGCCGAGAAGGACCTGGACAAGACCACCCAGACCTACACCAGCCAGATCGATGAGCTGGTCAAGCACAAAGAGGGCGAGCTGCTGGAGGTCTAGTGACCGAGCAGCGAGCGCATTCCGTGGCAGATACACCGGTCGACGAGCCGACGAAGAAATCGCGCGCCGGCCGCAACCTTCCGGCGGCCATCGGGGTCGGTGTCCTGCTGGGCGGCGGTCTCATCGCGATCCTGCTGTTCGCGCCGTACCTCTGGCTGGTGCTGCTGGCCGCGGCGGTCACCGCGGGCATCTACGAGGTGACCCAGCGGCTGCGGGAGGCCGGTTATCGGATCCCACTCGCGCCGTTGCTGCTCGGCGGTCAGGCCACCTTGTGGTTGACCTGGCCGTTCGGCGCGGCCGGGGCGTTGGGGGGCTTCGCGGGCACCGTGGTGTTCTGCATGATCTGGCGGCTGGTCGGCCAGGGGCTCAACCACACCCCCGAGAACTACACCCGCGACATCGCCGCCACGGTGTTCCTGGCCACCTGGGTGCCGTTGTTCGCCAGTTTCGGTGCGCTCCTGATCTATCCCGACGACGGCGCCAACCGGGTGTTCTGCCTGATGCTGGGCGTGGTGTTCTCCGACATCGGTGGCTACATCGCCGGGGTGCTTTTCGGCAGGCACACGATGGCGCCGGCGATCAGCCCGAAGAAGTCGTGGGAGGGGCTGGCGGGCTCGCTGGTGTTCGGAGTCACCGCGTCGGTGCTGGCGGTGATGTTCCTGCTGGACAAGCCGTGGTGGGCCGGTGTCGCGCTGGGCGCGATGCTCGTGATCACCGGGACACTCGGCGACCTGGTCGAGTCGCAGTTCAAGCGCGATCTCGGCATCAAGGACATGAGCGCGCTGCTGCCGGGACACGGCGGGATCATGGATCGCATGGACGGCATGCTGCCCTCGGCCGTCGCCACCTGGATCGTGCTCACGCTGCTGGCTTAGCCGCACGCCGCCCGAGTGGGATACTGGGTCCAGACATGCCCAATCCACTTCCCTTAGTGTTCGACGCCCCGCGACGCGCCAAGCCGCCGCGGCATCTCGCCGACCTCGACGCCGCCGGACGCGCGGAGGCCGTGGCGGCGCTCGGGCTGCCGGCGTTCCGGGCCAAACAGCTGGCCAACCACTACTTCGGCAGGTTCACCGCCGACCCCCAGCAGATGACCGATCTGCCGGCCGGGGCGCGCGAACAGGTCGCCGAGGCACTGTTCCCGGAACTGCTCACCGCAGTGCGCGAGATCGAGACGGACGCGGGGGAGACCCGCAAGATGCTGTGGCGCGCGGTGGACGGCACCACGTTCGAGTCGGTGCTGATGCGCTACAGCGACCGCAATACCGTGTGTATCTCCTCACAGGCCGGCTGCGGAATGGCGTGCCCGTTCTGTGCGACGGGTCAGGGTGGGCTGCAGCGAAACCTGTCGACCGCCGAGATCCTCGAGCAGGTTCGCGCGGCGGCCGTGGAACTGCGCGACCGTGACGGTGACGGCATCGCACCGGCGGCGCGGGGCGGTCGGCTGTCCAACATCGTATTCATGGGCATGGGCGAACCGCTGGCCAACTACAACCGCGTGCTGCCCGCTGTGCGGCGCATCGTCTCGCCGCCGCCGGACGGATTCGGGATCTCGGCACGGTCGGTGACGGTGTCGACGGTCGGCCTCGCCCCGGCGATCCGCAAACTCGCCGACGAGCGGCTCAACGTCACGCTGGCGGTGTCGCTGCACACTCCGGACGACGAACTGCGGGACACCTTGGTGCCGGTCAACAACCGGTGGCCGGTGTCGGAGGTGCTCGACGCGGCGCGCTACTACGCCGACGTGACCGGCCGGCGGGTGTCCATCGAGTACGCCCTGATCCGCGACGTCAACGATCAGCCGTGGCGGGCCGATCTGCTGGGCAAGCGGCTGCACGGCGCGCTCGGGCCGCTGGTGCACGTCAACCTCATCCCGCTCAACCCCACGCCCGGTAGCGAGTGGGACGCCAGCCCCAAACCGGTCGAGCGGGAGTTCGTCCGGCGCGTCCGCGAACGGGGTGTGTCGTGCACGGTGCGCGACACCCGGGGCCGCGAGATCGCCGCCGCGTGCGGGCAATTGGCGGCCGAGGGCTGACCTCCTTTCCCGCCCAAACGAACACATGGGCGCGAAAGTTCGAGTAGATCGTGGCGTTTCGTCGATCTCGGCGGGGCCGCTAGGCCGGTCCGTTGGTGAACCAGACGTTCTCCTCGCGCAGGCTCCGGCTGCGCCAGCCGTCGGGCGCTCGCACCAGTTCGTGGTGGTAGTAACCGCCGCACGCGGATATCCCGTCCACCCCGGGTAGCTGCATCGGGTTGTAGAACATCGCGCGCACTGTGGCCGAATCCGCACTGCGGTCGAGGATTTCGACGTTGGTGATGTAGTGCATGCTCCACGGGATCACCCCGAAGTTCGCGGTGAACCAGTCGACCACCTCGTCGCGGCCACCGACGACCGCACCTGCCGAGGAGTAGTCGATCTGCGCATCCTCAGTGAACACCGAGCGATACAGCTCCCAATCCTTGGTGTCGACGGCGCGGGCATAGGTGCTCAACAGGCCGCCGATTTCCAGTTCGTCGCTGAGGCGTCGGATGTCCATGGGCTACTGCTCGCCGAACTCGACGAGATGCCGCCGACCACTCGCACTTTCGCGCCCGTATGTTCGTTTGGGCGAAACGGCGCTCACTCCGGCATGCCGATCGTCTTCGCTTCGAGGTACTCCTTGAAGCCCTCCTCGCCGTTGCGGTAGCCCAGACCGCTCTGTTTGGTCCCGCCGAAGGGGCTGGTGATGCCGAAGTGGCTCTTGCCGTTGATGGTGACGTTGCCGGTGCGCATGCGGGTGGCGACGGCGAACGCACGGTCCACGTCGCCGCCGGACACTTCGCCGGACAGGCCGTAGATCGTGTTGTTCGCGATCGCGACGGCCTCGTCGTCCCCCTCGTACGGGGTCACGGTGAGCACCGGGCCGAAGATCTCATCCTGGGCGACCTGCGAGTCCGGGTCGACGTCGGCGAGCAGCGTGGCCTGGGTGTAGTAGCCGCGCGGGAACTGTTCGGGCACACCGCCGCCGGTGATCAGGCGTGCACCCGAGTCGATGCCCGAACGGATCAGCCCGAGCACCTTCTGGCGTTGCGTCTCGCTGATCTGCGGACCCTGCATGTTGCCCGGCGTCCACGGATCACCGACCGGGAAGCCCTCCATCATGGTCTTGAGGATCTCGAGGCCCTCGTCATAGCGGCTGCGGGGCAACAGGATCCGCGACGGCAGGATGCAGGACTGCCCGGACATGACGCACGCCATCATCGCCGCGAGCGGCAGGGCGGAATTGAAGTCGGCGTCGTCGAGCACGATGTGTGCCGACTTGCCGCCGAGTTCGAGCAGCGTCTTCTTCACCGTCGCCGCCCCGGCCGCCAGGATGGCGCGGCCGGTGGCCGTCGAACCGGTGAAGGTGATCATGTCCACCCGCGGATCGGCCGACAGCGCGGCGCCGACCTCGTTGGCGCCTGCCACCACCACGTTGAAGACGCCTGCCGGGATGTCGGTCTCCTCGGCGACGATCCGGCCGTATTCGCTACCCGACCACGGGGTCAGCTGCGCCGGCTTCAGGACGACGGTGTTGCCGGCCATCAGCGCCGGCACCGTCTCGGCGATGTTGAGGTAGAACGGCACGTTCCACGGGGTGATGGCGCCGACGACACCGACCGGCTCGTAGTGGATCTTGCGCCGTGCCGGCCCCAGCGGGGTGTCGTGCAGACCGGTGTCGACGAGGTACTCGAAAGTGCGGGCATGCTCGGCCCAGTGCCTGACCTCCTCGATCGGACTCTCGATCTGGCTGCCGGTCACCGAGACCGGACACCCCACCTCGGTGATCAGGATGCGTCGCAGCCGTTCCTTGTTGCGCTCGAGCGCGTCGGCCAACTGCGTCATGCAGTGGTAGCGGAACTCCAGGTCGCGGGACCAGTCCGTCTCGTCGAACGCGCGTCGCGCGGCAGCCACGGCGCGGCCCATGTCCTCGACGGTGCCATCGGTGGCCTGACCGGCCACCTCCTCGCTGGCCGGGTGGATCACGTCGAACGCCGCACCACTGGCGGTGTGCTGCAGTTCGCCGTCGATCAGCATCCGCTCTTCGCCGGCCAGGACGCCGGTGTCGCTCTCGGTGGTGGTCATGACGCCCAGCATTACAAATTTTGGGCCGAGTGTCAGCCGGTGTGATCGATCGACCGGTCACTCGGGGTGGCGGATACCAACCGCGTGTCGCAACTGCGCGAGGAACTGCTCACCGTCGTCGCTGCGCACGATGTAGTGCGAGACCGCGACGCGGATAGCGGTGGCCGCCTTGACGCCCGCATTCGCTCCGGAGAGCAGCTTCTCCAGGCGCGCCCGCATGAGCGGGATGATGTGTGACAGCTGGGCGATGACGACCTCGGGTTCGATGTCGACCAGCCGCACGCCGGAGTACGACTGTTGGTACTCCACGATGAACCGCAGTGCGGCGTCCAGTTTCTCGGTGCCGCGCAGGCCGGCGGTGGCGCGGCTGACGCCGGTGTCGAACATGTCGCGCTCGTAGCGCCCGAATGCGTCGAGCAGTTCCTGCTTGGACGCGAACCAGCGGTAGAGGGTGGGCCGGGAGACGCCGGCCTGCAGCGCGACCTCCGAGAGGCTGAGCTTGGTCTGGCCGCTGCGGCCCAGCACCTCCGCGGTGGCGGCGAGGATACGGTTGCGGGTCGACGAGTCGTCGGCGGAACCGGCGTCGCGGTGCGCGCTCAAAGGTCGGTTCACGAGGCCCTCGGATCGTCGTGGTGTTGCAGAAATCGTAGATGCTGTAACCCGTGAACAGGGCGAACCGCGCGCGGAATCTTCGTCACAGCGATCCGAGCCCGTCGCGCAGCACCGCCACGGTGTCCAGATCCTCCAGCGCGGCCACCCCGCGACGCAGCCCCTCGAGCGCGATGTCCTCGTCCTGCATGCCACCCATTCCAGCGGTGATCAGCGCCGCGACATAGGCGTACAGCGCGCCCTGCCGGTAGCGGTTCCACAGGTCGTCGCGATCCAGATCCGGGCCGCCGTGGCCGCACAGCGCCCGGCGGTAGTGGTCGAGCAGATCGCGCTGGTGATCCCGTCTGTCCTCGGCGGTCATCGAGGTGACCAGCGTGTAGGCGAGTTCGCGCCCCGGGTGGCCGCGGCGCACCGCCTGCCAGTCGAGCAGGCCCGCCTCGCCGCCGCGGAAGTAGACGTTGCCCGGATGGGCGTCGCCGTGCATGACCGTGTGCGGTGGCCGGTCGATGAGCCGGGCGACCGCGCGGTAGTTCTCGCCGATGAACCGGCCCCGGTGGACCGGGATGTCGGTGCGCTCGGCGATGCGGCGGGCCGAGGTCGTGAGCAGACGACCGGTCAGGTGCGAGGTGGAATCGTCCGAGGCCGAGTACACCCAGCCCAGCCGCCCGCGGCCGTCGGCGGGCAGCCGATCCCAGAAGGTCGCGTGCAGTTCGGCGAGCCGCTCGACGACGAGCGCGGCCCGGTCCCGGTCGAGTGGGTGCAGGGTGTCGGGGAACTCGCAGGTTGCCGGCAGATCCTCGAGCACGAGCACATAACGTCCGGTGAGTGCGTCGAAGGCGGCTCCGTGGCAGGCGGGTACCCCGCTGAGTTCGGCGGCGAGCTGGCCGTAGAACCGGACTTCGGTCTGCCCGAGACGGCCGAGTTCACCCATCAGCCGGGTTGTTGCATTCGCGGCGGGCAGCTTGACGAAGACCGTGGCGGGTAGGTCCGGGCCGGTCAACGCCAGCCGGGCGCGCGACGAGGTTCCGGCGTCCCCGCCGAGGACGGAGACCGACGTCACCGTGCGGCCCATGATGCGGGACATGGTCGCGGCGTCCAGACCGGTCGGGGTGCGCGGCAGGGGCCGGGTGCGGCCCAGCGCGGCGTCGGTCACCACCCGTTGCACGCCACGGCCGAGGTGGGCCGCCAGACCGGCGACGGGTGCGGCGCGTTCGCGCCACCGCGCGGAAATGCCGGAGTTGGTCGTCACCGGTCGATAGCCTCCTCGTGCGGCCCGAGGGCGGCCGACAGTTTACGAATGGTAGCGAATCTGTAACCCGAAGTTGAGTTATCCGGAAAGGGGACCATGTCCGGACCATTGGCGGGTGTCCGCGTGGTCGAACTCGGCGTCTGGGTGGCGGGTCCGGCCGCCGCGGGGATTCTCGCCGACTGGGGTGCCGACGTGGTCAAGATCGAACCCCCGACGGGTGACCCCGCACGCAGTTTCGGCCGCATGCTCGGTGTGGAGGACGGTTCCAACCCGCCGTTCGAGATGGACAACCGCAACAAGCGCAGCATCGTCTTGGACGTCACCGACGCCGACGACCGCGAGACGGCGCTGACGTTGATCTGCGGCGCCGACGTCTTCCTGACCAATGTGCGACCGGGTGCGCTCGACCGCCTCGGTCTGGACTTCGCGACGGTCGCCGCCCGGAGCGACAGACTCGTCTACGGGTTGATCACCGGCTACGGGGACAGCGGCCCCGACGCCGATCGTGCCGCCTACGACGTCGCCGCCTTCTGGTCGCGCGCGGGTCTGGCGCATCTGCTGACCCGGCCGGGCGACACCCCACCGTTCCAGCGCGGCGGGATGGGTGACCACACGGCCGGGATGACCATGGCCGGTGCCGTGTGCGCCGCGCTCGTCGCCCGGGGGCGGACGGGATCCGGTCAGCTCGTGACCACGTCGCTGTACCGGCAGGGTGCCTACACGGTGAGCTTTGATCTCAACACGTTCCTGATGACCGGCAGTCAGATCGCGATCGGTCAACGCGAGACCATGGGCAATCCCTGTATGAACAACTATGCGGCCGCTGACGGTAGGCGGTTCTGGATCGTCGGTCTGCAGGGCGATCGGCACTGGCCGGCGCTCTGTCGCGCCGTCGGCCGGGCCGAATGGCTCACCGACCAACGGTTTTCGAGTCCGCGTGCCCGTGCCGCCAATGCCAGGGAATTGATCGCGCTGCTGGACGAGATCTTCGCAGCCCGGCCACTGTCGGCATGGGCGGAGGTCTTCGACGGGGAGCCGGATTTCTTCTGGTCGGAGATCAACACGCTCGAAGACGTCCTGGCCGACGAGCAGTTTCATGCGGCGGGCGGCATCGTTGCTGTGCCGCAGGGGGATTCGATTGTGCCGATGGTGGCGACGCCGGCGGATTTCCACGGCACGCCGACCGTACACCGGTCGGCCGCCCCGGCCCTCGGCGAGCACAGTGCCGAGATCCTGGCCGAACTCGACGCCTAGCGGGTCACCGGACCCCGTCGATCTCGCCGCGAAAGCGCGCGGCCGGAAAGACCGATGCGCCTGCGGCGATGACCCGCTCACCGAGCGCACGGTCGGAGGTGACCACCCGGATGTCCTGCGGTTCGGCGTCGGCGGACACCAGACGGACGATCTCGTCGTCGGCCGAGTTCGCCGATGCCCGCGGCGCGTAGGCGATCCGCACGGTGGTGGCGACCGGCGGGGGATTGAGCGGTTGTTCGAAGACGACCGTGACGTCGGCGCCCCGGGCCGCTGCCCAGCGGTCCAGTCGTACGATCAGGGCATCGATCGCGGCGCGGCGGTCACGCCACCAGCCGTCGGGGCGAGACCCGATGACGTTCATCCCGTCGACGATCCACCGCACCGCGTCACCCGGTCGGGCGCGGCCGCACCAGCACCGACTGCTGGATCGCACCGACGGGGCCCGCTTCGTCGAAGAGTGTGCCGATCGTCGTGCCGATTCCGTCCGGGCCGTAGTCGGTTTCGGCGCGGATCCCGATCCAGATGCCGTCGGGTATCCGGTGCAGGTGGACAACGAGGTCGGTGTTGAGGAACGTCCAGCGGCGGATGTCGAGTTTCGTACCGATACCGTTGGCATCGTCGGCGACGGCGAACAGGCGCTGCAGCGGGGTCATGGACTCACCGTCGACGAGATCGACCGTCGGGGTGATCCACGATTCCCCCGGACCCTCGGCCAGCGGCTGGGTGAGCCAACGCCAGTCCAGGCTGTGGACGTAGTTGCGGTCCCAGTCCTTGGCCATATCGCGGCTGCGGGCCTCGGCCAGGGGCCGCAACGGGGCGGCCGAAGCCCGCACGACCGGTGTGGTGTCGAGGGTTTGGAGCCGCCACCCACTCGCCCGTGCCACCGGACGCGGTGCGCCGTCCCGCCCGGGCGCGAGCAGCTCGGCGACGAGGAGTTCGATCTGCCGTCCGGGACGTTCGATGCGGGCTCGCACCCACAGGTCGCCCTCGGCCGGAACCGCCCCGAGCAGGTCGACGAGCACGCGGCTGAACCGGGTGTCCTCCCGGGGCGCACACCGCTCCAGCGCGCGGACCAACAGCGCCGACACCGGCGCCGCGTGCTGGATCGACGCCGACCACGTGCTGCGAACCAGATCGGTTGCGCCGAAACGCTCCCCGAGCGGATCCTGGGTATCCCGGATCTCATAGTAGCAGTCAGGCACGCGCACCCACCCCCGGGATGTCGACGGTGACGGCGTCGACGCGCGAATCCGCGGTGCCGATCAGTCGCTCCGGATAGGCGTCGGTGGTGGTGACGAGGAACAGCACCCGCGACTCGGGACCGCCCAGCGCACAGGCGATCGCGATGCGCTCGCCGATGTCGATACGGTCGGTCACCGTTCCGCCGTCGACGATCCGGGCGAACTGGTGTGCCAGCGTCATCGACGTCCACACGCCGCCCTCGGCATCGATCGCCAATCCGTCCGGCGGGCCCGGCAGGCCGGCGGCGAAGATCCGACGCTCGCCGAGCCGGCCGTCCTCGAGGGGAAACAGCGTGAGCCGGCGACCCGTCGACTCGGCGACGATCAACGACTGTCCGTCGGGCGTGATCACCATGCCGTTGGGGAACTCCAGGTGCTCGGCCACCACCGCGACGCCGCCGTCGGGGTCCAACCGCAGGACGATCCCGCCCTCGCGCGCCTGCGATCCGATGAAGGCGCGACCGTCGTCGTCGACGACCATGTCACCCAGATCGGCGGGCGCGAGGTCGGACAACTCGGCCAGGGTGGTCACCGCATCGCCGTCGTAGCCCAGGATCTCGCGCCGCCGGGTCGAGACGATCAACAGCGTGCCATCAGGCCGGAACCCGAGGCCCGACGGATGATGACCGGGCAGGCCGACGGTCGTCGTCGAGCCGTGCAGGTCGACCGTGTGAACGGCCTCGCCGAGCATGTCGGAGAACCACAGCAGTCCCTCGAACCAGCGCGGCCCTTCGCCGAAGCACAGGTCACCGGCGAGTGGAGTCACCTCACACCTTTACAAAACACGCCATGAGTGTCACGCTCGCTACGTGTCACTGTCAACCACCTCCGGTCGCGGCCGGTGACGATGAAGAAGTACTACGGTCACACTCTGCTCTATCTGCACGAAACGATCGATCTCGGCACGCTGAGCAGCGACCGATTCGTCGAGATGTTCACTGTCACCTATGAACCGATGATGACCGGACTGGGTGCCCGGCTGTTCTCGATCTGGGAGACCACCGCCTACAACGGCCACTGGCCCCAGGTGACGATCATCTGGGAGATCGACGCCTTCGCCGACTACGCGCGCATCGGCAGGGCGCAGTCGCGGGGCGGCAGCCACGCCGACGCCGCGGCGGCATGGTCGGCATTTCTGGGTGGCGCCGCCGCCCGCGGCGAGGGCCGGATCATGTACGCGGGGCGCAGCAACAGGACACTCGCGGAGTTGACCGGCGCGGGTTTCGGCGCCGACCTGGTCATCCAGGAGATCATGCAGACCAAACCCGGCCGTCAGGACGACTACATCCGCGAACTCGAACGGCTCTACGTGCCGTGGTCGGAACGCACGGGCAAGCGCTGGCTCGGCTCCTTCATCACCACCTTCCGGTTCAACGAGGTGATCCACTACTGGGCACTCGACGGCGGCTGGGACTGCTTCGAAGAGCACTACCCATCGTGGAAGGACAGCCCACCGGCCGAGATCGTCACGTGGATGAACGTGGCGCCCGCGCTGCGCGACGGGTGGGAGGATTCGATACTGGCGGCGCTGCCGCCGTCCCCGCTGCAGAGGAGATGACGGTCGTGTCGGCAATGACGTTCCGTTACCACCCCTTCGACGCCGAGGTGATGGCCGATCCGCTGCCGTTCTACCGCACCCTGCGCGATGAACACCCGTTGTACTACGTCGACGAACTCGACACCTATGTGCTGTCGCGGTTCGCCGACATCTGGGACGTGCTCGCCGTCGACGACGGCACCTTCGTGGCTTCCGAGGGCACGCTGCCCGCCGCCTCGGTGCTGGCGGACCGCAACGACGGCCCGGTGCCCGATCCACCCCTGCACCCCATGCCGTTTCACGCCAACTTCGACGCGCCGATCTACGACGGTGTGCGACGGTGCACCTCGGCTCCGTTCCGGCCGCGCAAGGTCACCGACCTCGCCGACCGGATCCGCGCGCTGGCCGGAAGGCGTCTCGACGAACTGCTTCCCCGCGGCACCTTCGACCTGACCCAGGACTACGGCGGCATCGTAGCGGCGTCGGTGGTGTGCGAACTACTGGGCATACCGGTCGATCTGGCGCCGGAGGTGCTGGCCACCGTCAACGCCGGAAGCATGGCCAAGCCGGGTGACGGTGTCGAGGTCGCCAACGCACGACCGGGGTACCTCGAATACCTCGTGCCCCTGGTCGCGCGGCGCCGCGCTGACCGCTCCGACGGTGTCTCATCGATCGTCGACAGCCTCATCGATCACACACTGCCCGACGGCACGGCGTTCACCGACGTCGAGGCCGCCACCCAGATGCTGGGCGTGTTCATCGGCGGCACCGAGACCGTGCCGAAGATCGTCGCGCACGGCCTCTGGGAGCTGAGCAGGCGGCCCGATCAGCTCAGCGCGGTCCGCGCCGACGAATTCAATGTCCGCAAGGCGCGCGAGGAGATGATCCGGTTCTGCGCTCCCGCACAGTGGTTCGCGCGTACCGCGAGGAAGCCGTATACCATCCATGGCGCCACCATCCAACCGGGCCAGCGGATCATCACCCTGCTCGCGTCGGCCAACCGCGACGAGCGTGAGTATGCCGATCCCGACGAGTTCCGCTGGGACCGGCGCATCGAGCGGCTGCTGGCTTTCGGTCGCGGACAACACTTCTGCCTCGGCGTGCACCTGGCCCGGCTGGAGATCACCATCATGGTGCAGGAGTGGCTCAAACGCGTCGCCGATTACCGCATCGACGAGCAGGCAGCCTGGCGGCCGCCATCGAGCTTCCAGTGGGGCTGGAACTCCGTGCCCGTTCACATCCGGGCGGAGGGGGGCTGACCGTGTGGTCCTATCGACTCGTCGCCCCCTACACCTTCGAGCGCACCGAACGCCGGGCGCCCGCCCCGCATGCACTCAGCGACGGTCAGGTGCTGCTGCGGTTCCTCGCCGCAGGAGTGTGCGGCAGCGATATCCCCGGCTTCCGTGGAACACGCGGACGGGTGCCCGGCGACCGCGGCCTCAGCGCCGCCGAGAAGGACGGCTTCCCGATTCACGAGATCGCCGGTGAGGTGCTGGCCAGCAGGCACCCCGGCCATCAGCCGGCTGACCGTGTCGTCGGCTGGGCCTCGGGCTTCGACGGGCTCGCCGAACAGGTGGTGTCCGACGGAAACGGCCTGGCCGCATACGATCCCGCGTTACCGGCCGCCCAGGCCGTGGCGCTGCAGCCACTGGCGTGTGTGCTCTACGCGGTCGAACAATTGCCCGACCTGGCCGGCCGCCATGTCGCGGTGATCGGCCAGGGATCCATCGGACTGCTGTTCTCCTACGTCGCCAAGACCGCAGGCGCCGCGCGGGTGACCGGTGTGGACCCGGTGGACCGCCGCGGCATCGGGCCGCTGTTCGGGGTGGACGAGGTGGTGCGGGCCACCAGCGACCGCTGGGTCAGCCACCTGCGCGATGAGGACAAGCCGGACATCGTCATCGAGGCGGTCGGCCATCAGGTCGGCACCCTCACGCATGCCGTCGCGGCCGCCGCGTTCGGCGGCACCGTGTTCTACTTCGGCGTGCCCGACGACGACAGCTATCCGATCGACATGCGCATGATGCTGCGCAACAACCTCACGCTGAAATCCGGCGTCACCATGGAACGGCGACGGATGCTGGCGCGCGCCGGCGAGTTCGCCGCCGGCCACCCGGCGCTGCTGGGACGCTACGTCACCCATACCTTCGGCGTCGACGAGGCGCAGACCGCTTTCGACACCGCGTGCCGGCCCGATCCGGCCAGGGTGAAGATCGCGATCACCGCATGAGTGCCGCCGACCGCGTCGCGCTGGTGACCGGCGCCGCGCGCGGCCAGGGCGCCGCGATCGTCGCCAGACTGCACGCCGACGGCTTCGCCGTCGCCGCGTGCGATGTGCTGGTCGACGAATTGACCGACCTGGCAGCGCAATTCGGGGACGCGGTCATCGCGGTACCCCTCGACGTGACATCCGAAGCGCAGTGGACGGCGGCGGTCGACCACACGGTAGGCCGGTTCGGATCGCTCACCGCACTGGTCAACAACGCCGGGGTGCTTCACCGCGCCGCCATCGGTGACGAGACCGCGGCGGGGTTCGAAGCGAGCTGGCGGGTGAACTGCCTCGGACCGTTCCTCGGCATGCGGGCGGCGCTCGAGCAGCTCCGTGCGGCCGAGGGTGCCGCGGTCGTCAACACCTGCAGCACCGGGGCGATCCGGCCGTTCCCCGCCCATGCGGCGTACGGATCGTCCAAATGGGCGCTGCGCGGTCTCACGCAGGTGGCCGCCGCGGAACTCGCCCCGGCCGGTATCCGGGTCAATGCGGTGTTCCCCGGCCCGGTGGAGACGCCCATGCTCGACGAGGTCACTCAGGCGCGGTTGGCGCAGCGGGCGGTCAGTGGACGGCTGGGCAAGCCGACGGAGATTGCCGACGCCGTGGCGTTCCTGGTGTCAGAAGGGGCATCGTTCATCACCGGATCGGAGCTCGTCGTGGACGGCGGTCAGATGTTGCAGATCGGATGAGGTTCCATGGGTAGAGCGGCGATGTCGGTCGGCATCATCGGTGCGGGTCCCGGTGGGCTGGCGCTCGGGATCTTCCTGAAGAAGGCGGGGTTTCGCGACTTCACCATCTTCGACCGGGAGGACGGCGTCGGCGGAACCTGGCGGATCAACACCTATCCCGGGCTGGCGTGCGACGTGAAGTCGCATCTGTACTCGTTCTCCTTCGACCTGAATCCCCACTGGTCACGGCTGTGGTCCGGACAGCCGGAGATCCTCGAGTATTTCGAGGAATGCGCCCGCAGAAACGATCTCGCCGCGCATCTGGTCTTGAACACCGAGATCGTCGCGGCCACCTGGCAACCGGCGACCAAAAACTGGAAGCTCACCACCGCAGGTGGGGAGCACCATGAGTTCGACGTCGTGATCTCGGCGATCGGCCTGTTCACCCAGCCCGTGATGCCCGATCTCGTCGAGGAAGAACCGTTCACCGGCGTCGTGATGCACACCGCCCGCTGGGACCACTCGGTCAGCCTGTCCGGCGCGCGCGTCGCGGTGCTGGGCACCGGATCGACGGCCGCGCAACTCGTTCCCGAAGTCGCCAAAGTCGCCGAGCGGGTGTACTCCGTGCAGCGGTCGGCCACCTGGATCCTGCCGAAGCCCGACCGGGCGTACACCCAACGGGAGAAGTGGGTGTTCGCCCATGTCCCCCTGGCGAAGAAGATCTACCGCGCCCGGCTGTGGCTGCGCAGTGAGTCGAACATCGCGGTCATCGAGCACGGCAGCGACAAGACCCGGGAGTTCACGGCGATCGCGACCAGGGTGCTGGAGGCCACCGTCCCCGACGACGAACTGCGGCGCAGGCTCACCCCGCAGCATCCCTTCGGCTGCAAGCGGCTGGTGTTCGCCGCCGACTTCCTGCAGACGCTGACCCAGCCGCACGTCGAGGTGGTGTCCAGCCCGGCGCGCGCACTCCGCGCGCGATCGCTGGTCACCGAGGACGGGACCGAGATCGACGTGGACGTGGTGGTGTGTGCGACGGGTTACGCCGCCGCGGACTATCTCGGCCAGATCGACGTCACCGGTGAGCACGGGATCTCCTTGCGCGACAGCTGGCGCGACGGCGCCTACGCCTATCTGGGGATGGCGGTACCGGGGTTCCCGAACTTCTTCATGCTGTACGGCCCGAACACCAACGTGGGCTCCAACAGCGTGCTCTTCATGCTCGAGGCGCAGGCCCACTACGTGGTGCGGGCGCTGCGCCGGATGCGGCGCCGGCGCAGGTCCTACATCGCCGTGCGCCCCGAGGCGATGGTCGCCTTCATCGAGAAGATCGACCGGTGGATGGACGGCACGGTGTGGACGACGCGGTGCAGCAACTACTTCCGCGCCGCGAACGGACGCGTCGTCACGCAGTGGCCCCGCAGCGCACGGGTTTTCTGGGCGATGACGCGCCGGTTCACGGCCTCCGACTATCTTTTCGAGCCCCCGGCCGCCGGCCGCACATCGATCGAGGTCCACACGCACGCGGCGGCGAGGTAACCGCGTGGACCCGATGGCGGCTGCCGCCGAGCGACTCGATCCGGCGCTGCGATTCCTGGCCGGGGTGCGCACCGATCTCTCCTATGACGAGCTGCCCGCGGTGCGACGCTCGCTCGATGAACGGCGCCGTGAAAGCGCCCGCACCGTGGACGACACCGGGGTGGAGGTCACCGACGTCGAAGTGCCGGCGACACCGCCGGTGGCGGTGCGGGTCTACCGGGGCGGGCCCGCTCCGTCGCCCACGGTGATCTACTGCCACTCCGGCGCTTTCGTCCTGGGCAACCTCGACACCGACCACCGCCAATGCGTCGAACTGGCCCGCAGGGGACGATGCACGGTCGTCTCGGTCGACTACCGGCTGGCACCGGAGCACCCCCATCCCGCCGCGCTGGACGATGCACAGGCCGTGCTGCGGTGGGCGGCCACCGGCGCCGGTCCGGGGATCGACGGGAAGCGGCTGGGAGTCGCCGGCAGCAGTGCCGGCGGTGCCCTGGCGGCGCTGCTCGCCCAGCTATCGGCAGCGGGACGGCTGCCCCCGGTCGCGTTCCAGCTGCTGCATCAGCCCGTCCTCGACGATCGCCCGACGCCGTCGACCCGGGAGTTCACCGCGGCACCGGTTTTCGACGGCACGGCCGTCGCCCAGATGTGGCGCCATCTCGGCGGTGACTGGGCGCCGTGCGATGCGGTGCCCGCGCTGACCCCCGATCTCGCCGGATCGGCCCCGGCGCTGATCACCTGCTCAGAGCTGGACCCGTTGCGCGACGAGGCGATCGACTACGCCCGGCGCTTGCTCGCCGCCGGGGTAGCCACCGAACTGCACGTCTTCGCGGGCAGCTGCCACGGATTCGATTCACTGGCCCCGGAGTGGTCGGTCAGCAGACAGCTGTTCGCGCTCCAGGGCGCCGCGCTGCGCCGGGTCTTCGCCGCGGAATGAGGTGTGGTCAGCCCAGTTCTCTGGCGATCGCCTCGTGATACCGGTCGATGTTCGCCGGGTTGACGATTCGGAAGAAGGCGTCCGGCATCGGTGCGTGCCTGGGCGCCTCGATGGTCATCGTGCGGGAGAACAGGGTGAGATCCCGGCCCGGGCGGGTGAGGTGGTAGCGCACCGTGATCCGGCCCTCCATACCGCCGTTGCCCTCGCGGTCGTGTCCGAGCCGACCGACGGAGGTGAACACCCACAGCGAAGGGCGGGTGGCCATCGCGAGGTGCCAGGTGAAGATGCGGTCGCCGTCCGGCCCGCCCTCTTGCCACGTGTCACCGACCCGCAACGGCAACTCCTCCAGATTGCCCACGTAGCTGCTGCCGGGATAGGTCTTCGTCCAGTTCGCCGGGTTGGTGATGAAGTCGTAGACGGTCTCGGCGGACTGGGTGAACAGCGATTCGGAGGTGGTGGTCACGATGCCCATACGGCCACTTTACAAACATGATGCAAAGTGTCACCCTCGGCGGGTACGGCGCGGCGCGAAAGGAGCCTGTGATGGACTTCTCCGAGGTGCAACTCGACCCAGCGGAGCAGCGATTCCAGCAGGAGGTGCGGGCGTTTCTGGCCGACGTCGTCACCGACGAGGTGATCCAGCGCGACCGGGAGACCGGCCAGAACTTCGACGAGGGCGTCCATCTGGCCGCCGGCGCGGCCGGATATCTGGCCCGAGACTTCCGATCCGAGGCCGAAGGCGGCTTCACCGCGCTACAGCGACGGATCTGGGAGCTGGAGGTCGGTCGCGTCCACACCCCCTGGTTCCACTGGCCGACGACTGCCATGGTCGCGCACAGCCTGGCACGCTTCGGCTCGGCCGAACTCAAGGACGAGGTGCTGCCCAGAGTGCTCACCGGCGAGTGCCGGCTGTGCCTCGGCTACACCGAACCCGAGGGCGGGTCCGACGTCGCGACCTGCAAGACCAGGGCGGTTCGGGATGCGGATGGATCGACGTGGATCATCAACGGTGCCAAGATGTTCACGTCCAACGCCCACAACGCCCACTACGTCTTCCTCATCACCAACACCGACCCGCAGGCGCCCAAACACCAGAGTCTGACCATGTTCCTGGTGCCGCTCGACTCGCCCGGTGTCGAGATCCAGGCGCTCCGGACCGTCGACGGTGACCGGACCAACATCACCTACTACAGCGACGTCCGCGTCGCCGACCGGTACCGCGTCGGCGAGGTCAACGGTGGCTGGACTGTGCTGCGCGATGCCCTGAACGCCGAACACGGCACGGTGGAACGGGATTCGGCCGGACTGCAGAAGCTCGCGACGATGACCGAGCACATCCTGCTGATGGCCGAGGCCGTCGACACCGTGGCGGCCACGGTCGCCGAGCAGGACGCATCGGGACGCCGGCTCATCGACGACGAATCGGTCGCCTACCGACTCGGCCGGGGGATCGCGCGGATGGAAGCGGCGTTGAGCACTTCGGAGATGTTCGGCCGGGTGGCGATCGCCCAGACGATGCGCGACGTGTCACCCGACCTGATGGACATCCTCGGCGCCGCCGCATGTCTGCCGGTTGGCACCGAGGGCGCCGCCGACGCCGGCGGCGTCGAGTACATCTACCGGCTCGCCGGACCGACGGGTGTGTACGGCGGCACGCTCGAGGTGTTCCGCAACATGATCGCCCAGCACGCCCTCGGCCTCGGCAGGCCGGCCTACGCGCCGCCGGCCAGAATCACCTGAAGCGTCAGAGCGCGGCGATGACCGAACCGGCCAGCAGGTCGAGGGTCCGGTCGGACGCCCGGTCGTGGGTGAACAGCACCACCTGTCCGAAGCCGAGTGCGTGCAGTTCGAGGAGCCGGTCGACGATCGCGGCGGGCGTACCGATCAGCCCGCCGTCATGCAGTCCGAATCCCGGTGCGCCGAAGTGCTTTTCAGCTCGGGCACGAACATCGGGCAGGGCGGCGTCGTCGGGCGCCAGTGCCATCACCGCCTCGACCGACATCACGATGTCGGCCGGGTCGCGGCCGATGTCCGCGCACAGCTGCCGCAGCACCGACGACTTGTGTTCGAGCTCACCGAGTGCGTAGGTGGGGACGTTCCAGACATCGGCGTAGCGCGCCACCAGGGGCAGAGTGAACTTCTCGCCGACCCCGCCGACCACGATCGGAGGGCGCGGACGCTGGACCGGACCTGGTTTGACCGGTATGCCGCGCACCGTGAAGTGGGTTCCGGTGAAGTCGATCCGTTCGTCGGCGAACGCCTGGCCGAGGATCTCGAGGGTCTCCGCGAGCCGCTCCGACCGCTCCGCGAAGGTGCCCCATTCCAGACCGGCCCGGTGGTGTTCGTCGGCGATCGAACCGCTCCCGATGCCGAGCTGAATGCGTCCCGCGGAGATCTGGTCGAGTGTGGTCACCATTTTCGCCAACAGGGCGGGATGGCGGAATTGGTTGCACAACACGAGGTGTCCGACGTTCAGGCGTTCGGTGCGGCTCAGGAGCGCGGTCGCCAGCGTCCACGCCTCGAGCGACGGGTGCTCGGGTGCTCCCGGACCGTACAGGTGGTCATACAGCCACAGCGAGCCGATGCCGAGCTCCTCGCAGCGCAGCGCCCGGTGCAGCAGGTCGGAGTAGGACAGGCCGATCTGGGGCACGTAGACCCCGACATCGGGGGAAGTGGTGTTTGCCATCGATGAGAATCGTATTCTCATAGCGGACGACCCTCAACGACCGGTCCGGAAGGCGCGCGATGCACTTCACGATCACCTATCCGATGCACACCCATCCGTACAACGCGGAGCTGGTGACCGGCACGGGCGTGGCGGCCCTTGCGACCGCCGCCGAGAACGCCGGATTCTCGGGTTTCGGGTTCACCGACCATCCCGCGCCGTCGCGGCGCTGGCTGGAAGCGGGCGGTCACGATGCGCTCGATCCCTTCGTGGCGATGGGTTTCGCCGCCGCGCACACGACGACGCTGCGCCTGATCCCGAACATCGTCGTCCTGCCGTACCGCAATCCGTTCATCGTCGCCAAGGCCGGCGCCACCCTGGACCTGCTGTCGGGCGGCCGCTTCACGCTGGCGGTCGGTGTCGGCTATCTGAAACGCGAATTCGCTGCGCTCGGTGTGGATTACGATAACCGCACCACGTTGTTCGAAGAGGCGCTCGCGACGATCCGGACCGCATGGACCACCGACGACCTGTCGATCGATGGCGCCGGTTTCAGCGCCAGGGGCATCACCGCCCACCCCCGACCGGCGAGCGTGCCGCACCCGCCGATCTGGATCGGCGGCAACACCGTCGCGGCGCGCAATCGCGTCGCCGTCCACGGCGACGGCTGGTGTCCGTTCCCGGCCCCGGCCCAACTCGCCCAGACCGCGCGGACCGCGGCGCTGGACTCCGTCGGCGCACTGGCCGCCGCGGTGGAGGATCTGCGCCGCCGCTGCGAGGCCACCGGCCGCGACCCCGCGGCCGTCGACGTCACGTTCACCAACATCACCGGTGGCGACCCGTCCGCCGACGCGTTCGACTCCGACGCCTATCTGGCCGGGGTGGCGGAACTGGCCGCCGTCGGCGTGACCTGGATCCAGGTCACCATTCCGGGCGACAGCCTGGCACACGCCCGTGAGGTGATCGACCGCTTCGGCGCCGAGGTGATCGCGCGGGTCTAGTTCGGCCGCCCCGGCAGTTCGGCCAGGACGTCGGCACGCTGCTCGTCGAACCCGAAATGGCCGCGTATCGGCCCGCTTTCGGGCGGCGGGTCGGGGTAGCTCCACGCGATGTCGTCATAGGTGGTCGCGCCCACGATGGCCGACCAGTACGTCGCCCAGCCCTTGTAATTGCAGTAGCTCGTGGTGTCGCTTGGGCGCAACAGATCCGTGCGCACCCGATCCGGGTGCACGTACAGTCTGGGCGGCAGCGCGGTCTCGAAGACGGTCACCGTGTCGGCGGTGTCGACGAGCACGGTGGTGCCCACGCTGACGCGCAACCCGCGTTGCCCCGGCAGGCAGTCGACGCGGTGATAGGGGTTCGGGGGATAGTGCACGAGTTCGCGCCCTTCCTCGAACCAGCTGTCCACGGCGTCCCATGGCACCGAGACGTAGCCGGGCGCCTCGGTGACCGGACTGCTGGGGAGGTCGCCGACGACCCGGGTGGGGAACGCATAGCTCAGCGGATGGCCACGGCGATGAATCAGGAGCGCCGCCTCGGTGTCGATGACCGACCGCCCACCCGACAACGCCTGGATGCGTCGCGGATGCGGTTCGACGAACACCGCGTCCGCGGGCACGGGCGGGTGGAACCACCCGGCGGGATCCGCGCTGAGCGGACCCCGTCCTGCCGTGAGAGTCATGAACCGAACACTACGTCGGTGCCGCGCCCACGGGGATGGGAAGATCACCCGGGCGGGGTACACGCTCTTCGGAGCGTCGAGTGAGGGGTGGCTGTGTGAGACGACTCAACGGTGTGGACGCGCTGATGCTCTACAGCGAGACCCCCGAGATTCACATGCACACCCTCAAGATAGGAGTGCTCGACGTTTCCGGACTGGGCGAGGGCTACAGCCGCGACCTGTTCCGCCAGGTTGCGATGCCCCGGCTGCTGGCGCTACCGCCGCTGCGCCGGCAGCTCGTCGAGATCCCAGGGCGTGTCCACCATCCGATGTGGCGGCAGAACCCGACGATCGACTTCGACCACCACGTGCGGTTCGTCGAGGCTCCCGCGCCCGGTGGCCGTCGCGAGCTCGACGAACTCATCGGTCGCGTGGCGAGCACACCGCTGGACCGGTCCCGACCGCTGTGGGAGATGTACGTCGTGGAAGGGTTGGCCGACAACAGGATCGCGATCGTGCACAAGGTGCATCACGTGCTGGCCGATGGGGTGGCCTCGGCCAACCAGATGGCACAGGCGATCGCGCCGGCCGAGCCCGACACCGGGGACGACGACGAACCCGCGCCCGACGAGGCGCAGGACCCGCTGAGCCTGCTTCTCGCCGCCGGCGGCGATCACGTCCGGCAGATGCGCCGACTGCCCGGACTGCTGCGGCAGACCGCGGGTGGCGTATCCCAGGTCTACCGCCGCTCACGCGAACGGGACGCCGATCCGAACCTGGCCCGCAACTTCGCGCCACCACAGACATTCATCAACCACGTCGTCAGTCCGGTGCGCCGTTTCGCCACCGCTCCACTGGCCTTACCCGACGTCAAGGACGTCGCCCGCCGCCTCGGGGTCACCCTGAACGACGTGGTGCTGGCCACCGCGGCCGGCGCGCTGCGTGAGCTGCTGCTGCGGTACGACGGCCGCGCCGACGCCCCGCTGATCGCCGGGGTGCCCATGGCCTTCGACACCTCGCCGGACCGGTTGTCGGGCAACCACTTCAGCTACATCACGCCGTCGATCCCGGTGCACATCGACGATCCGCTCGAGCGGGTGCGGGTGACCTCGGTCGCGACGGCCATCGCCAAGGAGAACCATCACCTGCTCGGTCCTACGACGATCGCCTCCTGGCTGAACTACCTTCCCCCGCAGGTTGTCCCGCGGGTGTTCCGCTGGCAGTCCCGGCGGATGGAGTCCAGCATGATCATGAATCTGACCATCTCGAACGTCCCGGGCCCGCGGACACCGGGCCTGGTCTCCGGCGCCGCGGTCAGCGAGATCTACTCCGTCGGTCCGCTCGTGGTGGGCAGCGGGATGAACATCACCGTGTGGAGCTACGTCGATCAGCTGAGCATTTCGGTGCTCACCGACGACCGAACCCTCGACGACCCACATGAGGCGACCGACGCGATGGTGCGCGCCTTCGCCGAGATCCGAACTGCCGCAGGCGTGGACGGACCGCTGACTGAGGTGGCCGGCGCCCTGCCGCTCGTCGGGGGCGCCTGATGGTCCCAGGGCTGGCCGCCCGGCTGGCATCGGTCGTCGGCTCCGGCCACGTCATCGACGACCCGGACGTGGTGGCCGGCCGCAGCGTGGACTACACCGGCCGCTACCGCGGTCGCGGATCGCTGCTGGTGCGCCCGGCGTCGACGGAGGAGGTCGTCGCCGTGCTGGCCGAATGCCGTGATGCGGGCGCGTACGTGACGGTGCAGGGTGGCCGCACGTCGCTGGTGGCCGGCACGGTGCCCGAGCGCGGCGACGTGCTGCTCTCGACCGAACGCATCGGCTTCATCGATCCGGTCGACACCGCCGAGCGCCGGGTGCGAGCCGGGGCCGGAGCGACCCTGGCGGCCGTGCAGCGCGTCGCGGCGGCCGAGGGCCTGGTGTTCGGCGTCGATCTGGCGGCCCGTGATTCGGCCACCGTCGGCGGGATGGCGTCGACGAACGCGGGCGGTCTGCGCACCGTGCGTTACGGCAACATGGGGGAGCAGGTGCTGGGGCTGGAGGTGGTGCTGCCCGACGGGAGCGTGCTGATCCGTCACAGCGATGTGCGCAGCGACAACACCGGATACGACCTCGCCGCCCTGTTCGTCGGTGCCGAGGGCACACTCGGGATCATCACCGCGCTGGACCTTCGGTTGCACCCCGCCCCCGCGCACCGCGTGACCGCGGTCTGCGGATTCGCCGATCTGGACACCCTGATCGCTGCGGGCCGGGTGTTTCGCGACATGTCGGGCGTCGCGGCGCTGGAACTCATCGACGCGCGGGCCGCCGGCCTGGCCGCCGAGCACCTCGCCACCCCCGTCCCGGTGGACGGCGATTGGCTGTTGCTCGTCGAACTCGCCGGTGACACCGATCCGACCGAGGCGCTGGCAGCCGCTCTGGACGGGGTCGCCACCTGCGGCGAACCCGCCGTCGGTGTCGACTCCGCCGCGACGGCGCGCCTGTGGCAGGTGCGCGAATCCGTTGCCGATGTCGTCGGCCTGTTCGGTCCACCACTGAAATTCGATGTCTCGCTGCCGCTCTCGCGGATCGCCGCTTTCGCCGAGGACTCGGCCGCGCTCGTCGCCCGACACGCCTCCGATGCGGTGCCCGTGCTGTTCGGCCACGTCGGCGAGGGCAACCTGCACCTGAACGTGCTGCGGTGCTCGCACGAGGCGGAGCGGGAACTGTATGCCTCGATGATGACGCTGATCGCCGACCACGGCGGCAACGTCAGCTCAGAGCACGGGGTGGGCACCCGCAAGCGGGATTACCTGTCGATGTCGCGTACCGAGGCCGACATCGCCACCATGCGGGCGGTGAAGGCCACGCTCGACCCGACGGGATATCTGAACCCCGCGGTGCTGTTCGGCAGCTGAGCGGTCCTTTACAGAACCCCGCGATAATGTCACGCTGGTGGCAATCAGCCGATTGCGAACGGAGCCGCCAGTGCCGCCGAGTGTGTCGATGCCGAACCGGGCCGATGGCCACGCCGCCGGGGGTGTGGCAGCTGCGCCGTGCTCGCGGCTGCGATACCGGCTCGATGTCCTCGGTGTCGACGCCGCCGACGTGGTGCAGGCCGCGGGCGGCTGGCTGTTCGACCGCGCGATGGCGGGGTGGGAGGTCGGCGTGTGGCTGACCGATACCGACGACGCGCGGGCGTTGGCGGTTCTCGGCGCCCGGGTGCACCCGCTCGCCGAGATGACCTCGCCACCGGCTGCGTCCGAGGCGGGCGCGGGCCTTGCGGTGGCCGGTGCCCTGGTCAGAGCGGACCGCGCAATCGGTGGTCACGTGGCCGATGCGCTGCGCAGCGGATACACCGAGGTCGTGCTGTGGGGTGCGCCGTGGCCGCAGCTACTCGGTGGACGCTCGGTGCCTGCCCGGTATCACATGAGTGCGGCGGCCCTGGCGTTCAAGCGGCAGGCGCTCATCGTGTTGAACAGGTCGGAGCTCGCGGTGCGGCCGGCGGAGGCGCTCATCTGCGGCGGCTACCGGCCGCCCGGTTCCGACCTGGTCTCGACGGGAACCTAGCGGGTCCAGCCTCGTTTGCGCAGCCACCAATCCCGGATGACCCAGGCGACAATGGCTGCGGCGAAGCCGATGAGGAACCAGTCCTCGACGCGGCCGACGTGATTTCCCCTCAGCATGGCGAGTAGGAAGGCGGCGCCGAGCAGCAGAGACAGATGGATCACCCGCGGGTTCTCCTTGCTCCAGCCCCAGTTCGCCGACGGCACGTCTTCAACGTCGACGCCGGTGTGTCGTTCCACCTCGGTACTGGCCACGGGGTGCTCCTCACAGTCGGACGGCAGCTCGGCTCATTCTGGCATACGACGCGGTGTCGTAGCGGTCGGGCCGGGCTAGCCGATCTCGGCGTACCGGCGCAGCGCCTCCGCGCGCTCCTTCGCGTGGTCCACGATCGGCGCCGGATAGCCGGCGGGGCGGTCGTCACCGAGCTTGTGCACGTCGGCCACCTCGGCGAGCTCGGGCACCCACCGCTTGATGTAGGTGCCGCCCGGATCGAACTTCGCACCCTGGGTCGTCGGGTTGAACACCCGGAAGAACGGGGCGGCGTCGGTCCCGCTGCCGGCCGTCCACTGCCAGCCGTGCTGGTTGTTGGCCATGTCGCCGTCCACCAGCTGCTCGAGGAACCAGCGCGCGCCCCACTGCCAGGGCAGGTGCAGATCCTTGACCAGGAACGACGCGACGATCATCCGCACGCGGTTGTGCATCCAGCCGATCGTGGCGAGTTGACGCATGCCGGCGTCGACGATGGGAAAGCCGGTGCGGCCGGCCTTCCACGCGGCGAACAGCATCTCGGCCGCCGCGCCGTCGTCGACCCTGATCGCGTCGAAACCCCTGTTCCAGTTCCACCACACACTGTGTGGCCACTCGTTGAGCACCGCCGCATAGAAGTCACGGAACGCCAACTCCCGCAGATAGGCCTGCGCGCCCGTGCCGCGCCCGAGATCGGGAACCATCGTGCGGGGATGGATGGTGCCGAACTTCAGATGTGCCGACATGCGACTGGTGACGTCCAGATCGGGGCGGTTGCGATCGTCGGCGTAGCCGGCGAGGGCATCCTCGACGAAAGCCTTCCAATGCCGCCGCGCCGCGCGCTCGCCCGCCGGAATGTCGAGTTCGACACCGTCGTCGGGGATCTCGCCCGCACCACCGACGGATTCCGGGTCGATCCAGGTCGCCGAGTCGGCGCCGGTCTGGGCAGGCGCCCGCCAGCCGTGTCGGCGCCAGGCGTCGAAGAACGGGCTGAACACCTTGTAGGGGGAGCCGTCGCTCTTGGTCACCCGTCCCGGTGACACCAGATACGGCGATCCGGAAGCCTCCAGCGGGACGTCCCCCAGCGCATCGCGCACGGCGCGGTCGCGTCGCCGGCCGAACGGGGTGTAGTCCTCGGAGACGTGCACCGCCGACGCGCCGATCTCGCTGACCAGAGCCGGTATTCGCGTCTCGGGCCGTCCGCGGGTGACCAGTAGCCGACCGTCGAGGCTGTCGCGCAGATCCCGTAGTGCATCGTGCAGGTACTGCAGGCGCCGCGGTCCCGACGTCGCATGCAGGCGGGGGTCGAGGACGTAGCAAGCCAGCACATCGCCGTCGGCCGCCGCGGCGTCGCCGAGCGCGGGCAGGTCGTGTAGTCGCAGGTCTCGGCGAAACCACAGCAGCGTGGGCATGGTGTGGTGCTGCCCGCACCATCGACGGCGGAAACCACGCCGGGCTGACGGATTGGTGACCCCGCCCGCCGCGACCGGGCTCGGTGTCAGAATTCCCCCATGTCCTTGCGCCCCGCCGAGCACTATCCACGCGACATGGTCGGGTACGGTCCGCACCCACCGGATCCCCAGTGGCCCGGCGATGCGCGTATCGCGGTGCAGTTCGTCCTCAATTACGAGGAGGGCGCCGAGAACAGTCCGCTGCACGGTGATGCGGGGTCGGAGACGTTCCTGTCGGAAATCATTGCGGCGCAGTCATTCCCGAACCGCCACATGAGCATGGAGTCATTGTACGAATACGGCTCCAGGGCAGGTTTGTGGAGAGTTCTACGGGTTTTCGAGCGTCGCGGGTTGCCGCTGACCGTCTTCGGCGTGGCGCTCGCATTGGCCCGCAACCCCGAGGCGGTGGCCGCGTTCACCGCGCGTGGCGACGAGATCGCCTGCCACGGCTTGCGCTGGATCAGCTACCAGCAGATCGAGCCCGAGGTGGAGCGTGCGCACATGGCCGAGGCGGTCGAGTTGCTCACCGAGCTCACCGGAAGCGCGCCGCTGGGCTGGTACACCGGCCGCGATTCCCCGCGGACGCGACGGCTGGTGGTCGAGCACGGCGGGTTCGTCTACGACGCCGATTCCTACGCCGATGATCTGCCCTACTGGACCGATGTCGACGGGAGGAATCACCTGGTGGTGCCCTACACCTTGGACACCAACGACATGCGGTTCGCCATCGCCGGCGGTTTCCCCAGCGGTGAGCAGTTCTTCGCCTATCTGCGGGACGCCTTCGACGTGCTGTACGCCGAGGGCGCCGCGGGATCGCCCAAGATGCTCTCGGTGGGTCTGCACTGCCGCCTGGTCGGCCGTCCCGCCCGTACCGCGGCCCTGGAGCGGTTCCTCGACCACGTGCAGTCCCACGACCGCGTCTGGATCGCCCGCCGGATCGACATCGCGCGGCACTGGATCGAGCGGTTCCCGGCGCCCGGAACGGCCGCCGCCCCCGGTGGTGGTGAGGTCTCCTAGTCGGTTTGCTGTGTGTGATGGCCATAGCGCTCGATCTGTCACCGAACGCGAGATCTTCGTTTTGCGTCCTGCCCCCTCGACATGGGCGCAACCAATTTGAAACTGAAGTGAACCTGAGAGACATCGGGAGAGGATGTGATATTGGCGACCCGAGAGTGCTTCAGTGAGCCTGCGGAAACCGGCTTCACCAGCAGATACCATCTACGGCGTGGATAAACACAACCTGTGCAAAACAGCTTTAATTCTCAGGGAGCCGTTGGCGCCATAGTCAATTAGTAGTTGCCTCTGCAACTAGACCGGAAAATTCATTTCAAGTGCCACGATCACCCATCGCTGTCGGTGTTAGGTTGCTGCTGCTCACTCAGCTTCCATCCGAAAGGGATGAACATGGTCAACAACTCACGTGTGGCGCGGGGGCGCCGTCCGCTTGTTGCGACGGCGGCTGCGCTCGGGGGCGCCGGTCTGATCCTGGGGGCCCCGGCGGCGGCGCTGATCGCCGCGCCGGCCGCTCAGGCCGCACCGGTCTTCGCGCCGGCGCCGCAACAGTTCGGTGAGTTGCCGTTCTTCGGCGATGCCTTCGGTTCGCCCATCCCGTTCCTCGATCCGATGGCGCTGATCGATCCGTTCCTCGACATTGCGGGCACCATCCCGGTCCTCAACATCTTCATCGGCAACGGCGCCGACGGCACCGCGGCCAACCCGAACGGCGGCGACGGCGGCATCTTCATCGGTAGCGGCGGCAACGGCTTCAACGGGTTCTACAACGGCACGTCGAGCAGCAACGGTGGCGACGGCGGCAACGCCGGCTTCTTCTTCGGCAACGGCGGTAACGGCGGCAACGGCGTCCGCGGCGGTTACAACGAAGCCGGCAACGCGGTCGAGGCGACCAACGGTGGCAACGGCGGAGCTGGTGCGTTCCTGTTCGGCAACGGCGGCAACGGCGGCTTCGGCGGCGCGGGCCGCCCCGGCCTGAATGGTGAGAACCCGCGGCCCGGCGAGGACACGCCTGGGATCAGCGACGGCGAGGACGGTCTGCCGGGTCAGCCCGGCGGTGACGGCGGCGTCGACGGCGGCAACGGCGGCGCGGGCGGTCCGGGCAACCAGTTGGTCAACAGCGGTGACGGCGGTAACGGCGGCAACGCGCAAGCCGGTGGCGGCAGCGGGGGCATCGGAGGCGCCGGCGCCGACACCGGCCCGAACGCGGCGGGCGTGCTGCAGCCCGGGGGCAACGGCGGTAACGGCGGCAACGGGGCGTCCTCGACGGCCAACGGTGGTGACGGCGGCCCCGGCGGCCATGGCGGCGCGGGCGGCGCAGGCGGCTTCCTGTTCGGATTCGGCGGCAACGGCGGTGTCGGTGGTGTCGGCGGGGCAGGCGGCCGCGGCGCGGACGGCGGCAGCGGCGGCGACGGTGGTGTCGGCGGGCTCGGCCTGGCCAACTTGGCTGCCGGCAATGGGGGCAAGGGCGGTAACGGCGGTAACGGCGCCGACGCCGGTAACGGTGGAGTCGGCGGCAACGGTGGCGCGGCCGGGGCCGGCGGCTTCATCCCGTTCCTGACCGGACCCGGAGTCGGCGGTAACGGCGGTAACGGCGGTGTCGGCGGCGACGGCGGTAACGGCGGCAACGTCGGCAAGGGCGGCGCCGCGGGCGGTGTCGTCGGCGGTGGTGCAGCCGGCCAGTCAGGCGCGGACGGTGACACCCCGGGCACCGGTGGCGCGGCCGGTAAGGGCGGCGCAGGCGGCAAGGGCGGCGCAGGCGGCGGCGTCGACGGCGCAGCCGGAAAGGGCGGCGTCGAGGGCGCTGCCGGCGAAGGCCCCGCCGCTCCGTGACGTAGGCGATGCGGGGGAGGCCTGACGCCTGGGTGTCGGTCTCCTCCGCATCGACATCGACGGTTTGCTGCTTCGGTAGTTGATGGAGGGTGTGGAGTCGAGCCGGGTGGGGCTCGTCCGAAGCGCAAGAACAAGTGTTCGACGAACGTCTGACAACTCACAACGATCAAGCTCCATCGTGATCACACGCGAATACGCTGCAGTGCAATAACTCAGGAGAGCGAACCACCACCATGGCATCCGGTACGAAGTCCCGTCGCCTCGGTAAACACCGCGCTGAGGAGTTGCCCGTGCGGCGGTGGCTGCAGCTGGGTGCGGCATCGGCCGGTCTCGGGGCGGCGTTGCTGGGCTGGTCGCTGGTCGGTTCGGAAACCGGCGTGGCCTCGGCGGACAGCGGTGTCGATGCGTCCTCCGCATCGGCCGGTCCGGCCGCCTCACCCGCGGAAGGTGTGGCGGCGGGGTCGGCGTCCGCGGCGCCGCGGGATGGCGCCGTGGCCGAGCCGCCGGCGACGTCGCGTCGGGTTGCGCGGACCGACGCGGACGATGACGACGAAGCGGGGCCTGCGGATGCGGTCGACCGGGCGGAGCGACGGGGGACTTCGCTTGCGCGGACCGCGAATTCGATCGAGCCGGCGGCCGGCCCACGTGCGGCCGGAACATCGTCGGTGGCCGACAGGTTCGCCAACTCGACGTCAGTGAGCTCGCGGGTGGCGTCGCGTACCGCGCCCGCGCCGGACGTCAACGCCTTCGGAACGGCAATGACCGGGCTGTTCAGCCGTCCCGCGGCAGAACCCTCGGCAGCGCCCGGCGCGAAAGTGACCTTCGAGTTCAATTACACCGAAGGGTCCCAGAACTGGACACCGGAGCGCCGCCGTGAGCTGGAACAGGCGGCGGCGTCCCTGGGGCAGTACCTCCAGGCGCCCATCCCGGTCACCATCAGCTACAACGTCAGCGGCGAGAACGACCCCGACAGCACAACTCTCGCCTTCGCCGGGAGCGACTTGATCAAGGGGGAGTTGGAGTTCTCCAACACGGTCGTGCAGGAGAAGTTCATCACCGGACTCGATCTGAACGGACCCGAGGACGACGGATACGTCACCTTCAACTTCGCCAACGACTGGGGCCTCGGCTACCAGGTGGGCGACGACCAATACGACTTCGTGTCCACCGCCATCCACGAGATGGTTCATTCGCTCGGGTTCTTCTCGGGTATCCGGTCCACCGGTACGAACACACGCACGAACTGGCCCGTCTTCGCCGGGTTCGTCGTCGATGATCGGGGTGACCGGGCCGTCGGCTCGGACTACCGATTCGACACCGCGCTCGATCCCAACCTGGTTGGGTGGAACGGCGGCCTGTACTTCGGTGGTCCCAATGCCGTCGCCGCGTACGGCCGGCCCGTCCCGCTCTACACGCCCTTTCCCTTCAAGTCCGGCAGCTCGCTATCGCATTTCGATCCCGAGTTCTTCCGAGGCGCCAACGCCCAGATGATGAACCCGGATGCCAACAAGATGGGCAACGATCGCCGAACTCTGAGTGCGATCGAGCAGGGCATCCTCGTCGACCTGGGATTCCACGTGAACTTCCAGGCCCCAGCGCCGTACGCGCCGCCAGTGGCCGGGGCGATCACAGGGTTCCTCTTCCTGCGCCGTCGGCGGACGCAGGAGAAATTCGAAAACTAAACCAGCACACGCAAACGGGGAGACATAGAAAGATGGCAACTGCGAACAAGGGCCGTTACGTCGGTAAGCATCGTGCCGAAGATTTGCCGGTGCGGAGGTGGCTGCAGCTGGGTGCGGCGTCGGCCGGTATGGGTGCGGCGTTGCTGGGCTTTTCGCTGATCGGTTCACAGACCGGTGTCGCGTCGGCGGACAGCGGCGTCGACGCTTCTTCGGCATCGGCCGGTCCTGCCGCCGCACCGTCCAAAGGTGTCGACTCGGGGTCCCCATCCGCGTCATCGACGGCCACCTCACGCAGCGATGCGGATTCGAGTGCCCCGTCGTCGACCCGGCGCAGCGTGGCCCGAACCACCGCCACCGATCCCGAGGACGCACCCTCGCAGGTGGTTTCCCGCTCGGATCGGCAGTCATCGTCTGCGGCGCGGACGGAGCGTGTCGAGCCGTCTCGAACACCCTCGGTCACCGAGAGGCTCACCGCATCGACGGCGGTGAGCTCGCGTGTGGCGTCCCGCGCGGGTAGCGCGCCGGCCTCAGCAGCGCCCAGCAGCAGCCCCTTCGGTGCGGCGCTGTCGGCGTTCGGTCTTCCCGTCGCGAAGAATCAGACCGCGCAGCCCGACCTGGCGCCCGGCGCGAAGGTGACATTCGAGTTCGAATACACCGAAGGTGCAGAGCACTGGACGCCGGAACGCCGTCGAGAGTTGGAGCAGTCCGCGGCCGCCCTCGCGCAGTACTTCGAGGCTCCTGTTCCCGTCACCATCACCTACGAGGTCAAGGGCGACGCCGGGACCCGTTTCCTCGCCGAGGCCGGAAGCGGTCTGATCAGCACCGAGCCTGGCTTCCACACCACCGTGGTGCAGGAGAAGTTCATCTCCGGTCTGGACCTCAACGGACCCGAGCCCGACGGCGACATCACGTTCTACTTCGGTAACAAGTGGGGGCTGGGCTACAAGATCGACAGTGAGCAGGATTACGATTTCGTGTCCACCGCCATGCACGAGATGATGCACTCCCTCGGCTTCTTGTCGATCACCAATGATCCCGGCAAGAATCCAGGCCGCAGTTGGGCGATCTTCGACAGCTACATCGCCAACGACCAGGGAGAGAGCCCCTTCGAAGCCGACTATCGGTTCAACGACGCGTTCGATTCGGACCTGGTCGGATTGACCGGTATGTACTTCGCTGGTCCGAATGCCGTCGCCGCATACGGCAAGCCTGTTCCGCTCTTCACCCCCTACCCGTACTCGGGTGGCAGCTCGATGTCGCACCTGGACGACTACACCTTCGCTGGACCGAACAAGCTGATGATGACCTCGGGCGACGGTACGGGTAACGGTCGTCGCAGCCTGAGCGCGATCGAACAGGGCATCATGGCCGATCTCGGCTACCGGGTGAATTTCCAGGCGCCGGCGCCGTACGCGCCGCCGGTCGCCGGGGCCCTCGTCGGGTTCCTGTTCCTGCGCCGCATCAAGAAGTCAAAGACCACCAAGGACTGACCGACCGGTTGCGGTCCGAGGCAGAGCCAACAGGTACGGGGAGGAACAAGGGCATGGCAACAGCGAGAAAGGTCCGTAACGTCGGCAGGCATCGCGCCGAAGAGCTTCCGGTGCGGAGGTGGCTGCAGTTGGGTGCGGCGTCGGCCGGGGTCGGCGCAGCGCTGCTGGGGTGGTCGCTGGTCGGTTCGGAGGTGGGTGTCGCCGCGGCCGACGGTGTCGAGGGATCGTCGTCGACGTCGGCAGGCCCGGCTGCGTCACCCTCACGGGGTGTCGACTCGGGTCCGTCGACGTCCCCTTCATCCGACTCCGCGGCCGGCGCGGACTCGGGTAGCCCGTCATCGTCTCCCCGCAGGTCCTCGCGGACTGCCGCTGACGAGAGCGGTGATGATGCTCCGTCGCAGGTGGTAGCCAGGTCGAACCGCACTGCGGCGGAGAGCTCCTCCGTCGGCGACAGACTCACCAACTCGACGTCGGTGAGCTCACGCCTCGCGTCCCGTACCGCGGCGACGGCCGCCGCGCCTGCGGCGAGTAGTAGCCCCTTCAGCTCCCTGTTCTCGGCGTTCACACCGAAGCCCGCCCCCGCGCAGCCCAACCAGCAGCCCGGCGCGAAGGTGACCTTCGAGTTCAACTACACGACGGGCGCGGAGCTGTGGACCGAGGAACAGAAGCGGGGACTGGAGGATGCGGCCAACACCCTGGCGTCGACGTACTTCATCGTCGACCGGCCCGTCACGCTGACCTACACCGTCACCGCCGACAAGAATCCCGACAAACTCGCGTCGGCCGGCAGTGAAGATATGAAAGAGAACCCGGGTTTCAACACGGTCGTGGTCCAGGAGAAGCTCTTGACCGGGCTGGACATCAATGGCCCCCAGAACGATGGGGTGATCGAGTGGAGCTTCTTCCAGAAGTGGAACCCAGGACCGAAACCTACGGACCAAGAATACGACCTGACCTCCACGGCGATGCACGAGTTGCTGCACTCGTTCGGCTGGCTCACCTTCACCCAGTACCCGGTGACCCAGGCGCAGCGGGAGTGGTCCGTCTATGACAGCTTCATCGTGGACGACAACGGAACTCGCGCCGTCGATTCCGACTACACGTTCCGGGAAGCGCTCTATCCGAATCTGATCGGATGGAACGGCGGGTTGTACTTCGACGGCGCAAACGCGGTGGCGGCGTACGGCAAACCCGTGCCGTTGTTCACCCCCGACCCGTGGGAGGGCGGCAGCTCGCTGTCGCATCTGGACGACTACACGTTCACCCGGGCCAACGGGAACTTTCAGATGATGACCTCCGCTGACATCCCCGGACCCGGTCCGAAGACCCTTTCCCGGATCGAGCAGGGTGTGCTGGCGGACCTGGGCTACAACATCAGGTTCCAGGATCCGGCACCGTACGCGCCGGTGTACGGGATGACGCTGGTCGGCTTCCTCTTCCTGCGGCGCAAGAAGCGCCCGGCGTCCGAGGAGAACTGACAGCGCGAGCCAGGCGAGGATCCCCCGCACGAACCGGAGGGAAATGCGGGGGATCCTCTGCCCTGGGCCGCGGCCGGGTGACTAGGCCGTCGGCGGCATCAGCACGGTGTCGATGAGGTACACCGTGGCGTTGGCGGTCTGCACGCCGCCGCAGACGACTGATGCGTTGTTCACCATGAGGCGGTCCGGGGTGCCGGTCACCGTGACGTCAGCTCCCTGCACTGTCTTGTGGGTGCCCACCACCTGCATGGGATCGGCCTGACCCGGAACCACGTGGTAGGTCAGGATGCTGGTCAGCAGATTGGAGTCGGTCTTGAGGCTCTCCAGCGTGGGCGGGTCGATCTTGGCGAACGCCTCATCGGTCGGGGCGAACACGGTGAACTGGCCGCCGTTGAGGGTGTCGACCAGGTCGACGTTCGGATTGAGCTGTCCGGACACCGCTTTGGTCAGCGTGGTGAGCATCGGATTGTTCGATGCGGCCTCCGCGACCGGCGCCATCGACATGCCCTGCACCGAACCCGGGCCCTGGGGAACCTGCGCGGCGTAGGCGGCGCACCCCGGACCGACCGGCGCGGCGGCTGCCGTGCCTGCCGTGCCCAGCGTCAGGCCGAACGCGGCCACCGCCGCGAAACCGGCACCGGCCACTCGCCGTGAGTTGAGAGTCATCATTGTTGATTCCTTTCGTTGCCGCGGCCGCATCGGACCACGAGTTGGGTTGAGAGAGCGGGAATGTCGCAGAATCAAGGGGCCGGCGACGGCGTCGGGACCCGCCTGACCCGGAACCACGTGATCTGTCTTCATCGACGGCAAATCCCTTCGTCGGGCGGGCCGACTGCCCGTCCTGTCCTGACACGGGTGATTCCTCGCAGACCGTCCGGTGGATGGGTCGCGATGACGCGCGTCACAGACGCGTCACCAGTGGGCGAGGACGCTTTCCCTGTCGCGGATGCGGGCGCGGGCGGAGTGGGACGGCACAATGAGGGCGTGAATCGGCAGACCGAGCAGCGCGACCGGGTCCGCGTGCTCATCCTGGGCAGCACCGGCTCGATCGGAACCCAGGCGCTCGAGGTGATCGCGGCCAATTCCGACCGCTTCGAGGTCGTCGGCCTCGCCGCGGGTGGCGGTAATCCGGACCTGTTGGCTCGCCAGCGCGCCGAAACCGGGGTGCGCCGGATCGCCGTCGCCGACGAACGAGCCGCCGAACAGGTCGGCGACGTCACCTACGCGGGCCCACGGGCTGTCACCCGCCTGGTCGAGGATGCCGGCGAGACGACGGGAGTCGACGTCGTGCTCAACGCCCTCGTCGGCGCCCTGGGTCTGGAACCGACCCTGGCCGCACTGGCGACCGGCGCCCGGCTGGCGCTGGCCAACAAGGAGTCGCTGGTCGCCGGTGGCCCGCTCGTGCTCAGGGCCGCAGCGCCCGGACAGATCGTCCCGGTGGACTCCGAGCACTCGGCGATGGCGCAGTGTCTACGCGGAGGCGCCGCCCACGAGGTGGCGAAGCTGATTCTCACCGCGTCCGGCGGCCCATTCCTCGGCTGGTCCGCCGAGGACCTGCAGACGGTCACGCCCGAGCAGGCGGGTAAGCACCCCACGTGGTCGATGGGCCCGATGAACACCCTCAACTCGGCGACGCTGGTCAACAAGGGTCTCGAGCTCATCGAGACGCACCTGCTGTTCGGCATCCCGTACGACCGCATCGAGGTCGTCGTGCACCCGCAGTCGATCGTGCACTCGATGGCCACCTTCACCGACGGGTCGACCCTGGCCCAGGCCAGTCCACCCGATATGAAGCTGCCGATCGCGCTGGCGCTGGGCTGGCCCGACCGGGTCGCCGGAGCGGCCTCGGCGTGCGACTTCGCCACCGCGTCGACATGGGAGTTCCTTCCGCTCGACGACGACGTCTTCCCCGCCGTCCGGCTGGCCAGAACCGCTGGTGAGGCGGGTGGCTGCCTGACTGCGGTGTACAACGCGGCCAATGAGGAGGCGGCCGCGGCGTTCCTCGCCGGCCGGATCCGATTCCCGGCGATCGTCGACACCGTCGCCGAGGTGCTGCGCGCTGCCGACGAGTGGAAGACCGAACCGGCTACCGTGGAGGAGGTGCTCGAGGCCCAGCGTTGGGCGCGCGAGCGGGCGCGGTCCGCCGTCGAGCGGATCGGTGACGTGAACGGTTCGAGTAAAGGGTTGATCGCCAGATGATGTTTGCTCTCGGCGTCGTCGCATTCGCACTCGCAATCCTGGTTTCGGTAGCGCTGCACGAGTGCGGGCACATGTGGGTGGCGCGTGCGACCGGGATGAAGGTGCGGCGCTACTTCGTCGGCTTCGGCCCCACCGTGTGGTCCATCCGTCGCCCCAACCGGCTCGGCAGCACCGAATACGGCATCAAGGCCATACCGCTCGGCGGGTTCTGCGACATCGCCGGGATGACCTCGGTCGAGGAGCTCGCCCCCGAGGACCGGCCGTACGCGATGTTCCGTCAGAAGGTCTGGAAGCGCGTCGCGGTGTTGTTCGCAGGCCCGGGGATGAACTTCATCATCGGCCTGGTCCTGATCTACGCGATCGCGGTCATCTGGGGGCTGCCGAACCTCAACCCGCCGACCTCGGCCATCGTCGGGGAGACCGGATGTGTGGCCGCCCAGATCAGCAAGGACCAGGTGGCCGACTGCACCGGTCCGGGTCCGGCCGCGGAGGCCGGCATCCGGTCCGGCGACGTGCTCGTCAAGGTGGGCGACACCCCCGTCGCCTCGTTCGACGACGCCCGCGCCGCGCTGCAGCAGTCGTCCGGACCGACTCCGGTCGTCATCGAACGGGATGGTGAACAACAGACGAAAGTCGTCGACGTCGTCCAGACTCAGCGCTTCACCGGCGAGGGCGACCAGGCCACCACCGTCGGCGCCATCGGCATCGCCGCCGCCTCGTTCGGCCCCACGCAGTACAACGCGTTGTCGGCGATCCCCGGCACGTTCGCTTTCACCGGTGACCTGGCCGTCGAGCTCGGCAAGGCGCTGGCCAAGATCCCCACCAAGATCGGTGCGCTCGTGGATGCCATCGGCGGGGGTGAGCGAGATCCCGAGACGCCGATCAGTGTCGTCGGCGCCAGCATCATCGGCGGCGAGACCGTCGACGCCGGGTTGTGGGTGGCGTTCTGGTTCTTCCTGGCCCAGCTGAACTTCGTGCTCGGGGCGGTCAACCTGATCCCGCTCTTGCCCTTCGACGGTGGCCACATCGCGATCGCCGTCTACGAGAAGATCCGCAATATGATCAGGGCGGCGCGCGGCAAGGTGGCCGCGGCGCCGGTGAACTATCTCAAGCTGATGCCGGCGACGTACGTAGTCTTGGTGGTGGTGGCCGGATACATGCTGTTGACCGTGACAGCCGATCTGGTCAACCCGATCAGCATCTTCCAATAGGAGAACTTCGATGACCTCCATCGGGCTGGGGATGCCCGCGCCTCCGGCGCCCGTGCTGGCTCCCCGCCGTAAGACCCGCCAGCTGATGGTCGGCGACGTCGGCGTCGGCAGCGACCATCCCATCGCGGTGCAGTCGATGTGTACGACCAAGACCCACGACATCAACTCGACGCTGCAGCAGATCGCCGAGCTGACGGCGTCGGGGTGCGACATCGTCCGCGTGGCCTGCCCCCGTCAGGAGGACGCCGACGCACTGCCGGCGATCGCCAAGAAGGCCAACATCCCGGTGATCGCCGACATCCACTTCCAGCCCAAGTACATCTTCGCCGCGATCGATGCCGGCTGCGCGGCGGTGCGCGTCAATCCCGGCAACATCAAAGAGTTCGACGGCCGGGTCAAGGAGGTCGCCAAGGCGGCCGGTGACGCGGGTATCCCGATTCGTATCGGCGTCAACGCCGGCTCGCTCGATCCCCGGCTGCTGAAGAAGTACGGCAAGGCGACCCCGGAGGCACTCGTCGAATCGGCGCTGTGGGAGGCCTCGTTGTTCGAGGAGCACGGCTTCGGCGACATCAAGATCAGCGTCAAGCACAACGACCCGGTGATCATGGTCGCGGCCTACGAGCAGCTCGCCGCGCAATGCGACTACCCGCTGCACCTCGGTGTCACCGAGGCCGGACCGGCGTTCCAGGGCACCATCAAGTCCGCGGTCGCCTTCGGTGCGTTGCTGTCCAAGGGCATCGGCGACACCATCCGGGTGTCGCTGTCGGCCCCGCCCGCCGAGGAGATCAAGGTGGGCAACCAAATCCTGGAGTCACTGAACCTGCGCCCGCGCGGCCTGGAGATCGTGTCGTGTCCGTCGTGCGGCCGCGCGCAGGTCGACGTCTACACGCTGGCCAACGAGGTCACCGCCGGCCTGGAGGGCATGGACATCCCGCTGCGCGTGGCCGTCATGGGGTGCGTCGTCAACGGACCGGGCGAGGCCCGCGAGGCCGACCTCGGTGTCGCCTCGGGCAACGGCAAGGGCCAGATCTTCGTGAAGGGTCAGGTCATCAAGACCGTGCCGGAGGCGCAGATCGTCGAGACGCTGATCGAGGAAGCGCTGCGAATCGCCGAGGAGCGCGGCCCGGAGGCAAGTGCCGCCGGTTCGCCGGTTGTGACCGTAAGCTAGGACCTGACGCGGTGATGCGCCTCACCGCCTCGGATCCTTCAGAAAGCAGCCACCGATGTCGGCTCCGCCGCTCTCCCGCCTCGTCGAGGACCGCCGGGTCTCGGTGGTCCGCGATGTCGCAGCGGTGCGGCGCGTCCTCGACGACGACCCGGTCGGGTCGTGCATGGTGGCCTCCCGTGTCGCCGACCACGGAGTCGAACCCGGTGCCATCGGCGGTGAACTCTGGACGCGCAGGCACGCGGCCGATTCGCTGTGTTACGCCGGCGCCAACCTCATCCCGCTGCGCGGTGCGCCCAACGATATGCGGGCCTTCGCCGACAAGGCGATGAGCACCGCGCGGCGCTGTTCATCCCTGGTCGGTCATGCCGAGTTGGTCATGCCCATGTGGCGACGACTCGAGACGGTGTGGGGTCCTGCGCGCGACGTTCGCGACGATCAGCCGCTGTTGGCCCTGGACGCGGTACCGCACCACCACATCGACCCCGGCGTGCGGCCGGTGCGCATGGAGGAACTCGACGCATACCTGGTCGCGGCCATCGACATGTTCATCGGTGAGGTCGGCATCGACCCGCGTATCGGCGACGGTGGGCGTGGCTACCGCCGCCGGGTCGCGAGCCTGATCGCCGCAGGACGGGCATGGGCCCGGTTCGAACGCGGCGAGGTGGTGTTCAAGGCGGAGGTCGGATCGCAATCGCCTGCGGTCGGCCAGATCCAGGGGGTCTGGGTGCATCCCGACCGGCGCGGACACGGACTGGGCACCGGTGGGACGGCGGCCCTGGCCGGTGCCGTGGTGCGCGGCGGACGCATCGCCAGCCTCTACGTCAACAGCTACAACTCGGTGGCGCGTGCGACGTACGCACGCATCGGCTTCCACCAGGTCGGCACCTTCGCGACGGTGTTGCTGGACTGACCGTCACCGCGTGGCGCGGGGTCTACGCTAGGCGCTCATGACCGATCCCGACGTTGACGACGACACCGACCGCCGGGTGGCCCGCCGCGAGATCGCCGACGCCCTGATGCGCGCGCTCGAGCGTCGGCACGAGGTGCTCGACGTGATCGTGGCGTCCGACGACTACGACGCCGCGATCGAGAACATCGCCGCTCTGCTCGGAACGTCGGCGGTGTGCGGCGAAGCGGTCCTGCGGCTGTCGTTCGACCGGCTGACCAAGGTCGCCCGACGCCGGATCGCCACCGAACTCGAGGATCTGAACAACCAGCTCAGCTACACCATGGGCGAGCAGCGGCCGCGATCGGCGGATCGGGTTGCGCTGCGCCCGTTCTCGGCGGCGCAGGACCGCGACATCTTCGCCGCCCGCACCCGCGACGTCGGCGCCGCCGGAGACGGATCCGGCGCGCCCGCGGGAGCGCTCGACGACGAGATCGCCGCCGCGGTCAGGCGGGTGGAGGCCGAGGAGGCCGTGTGGCTGGTCGCGAGTGTAGGAACGCGCAAAATCGGCATGGTGTTCGGCGAACTGGCCGACGGCGAGGTCAACGTGCGGATCTGGATCCACCCCGACCATCGGAAGTGCGGCTATGGCACCGCTGCGCTGCGGGCGTCGCGCTCGGAGATGGCCGCCTACTTCCCCGCGGTGCCCCTCGTGGTGCGCGCGCCCGCCGCCGGAGCGTGAGCACCCCGTGACGATGGCTTCACTGTCGAGACACGAAGCGATCACGAAAGCGTCTCGGTGCGCCTCCGAGCAGAAGCCGAGTCACACTTCTAACATCAGCCTCAATGGCAACTCGAATCACAGCAGCAACACGGTTGACCGGATTGCTCACGGTGGTCACCGTCGCAGGAAGCATCGCCCTGGCCGGGTGCACGCCGAAGCCGAACGGGCCCGAACCCGCGGCCGAGGAGTTCTTCGCGGCGCTGTCGACCGGTGACACCGCCGCGGCCGCCGAACTGGCCGACCAGCCCGCCGAAGCCCGTGCCGCGCTCAACGAAGCGTGGGCGGGTCTGCAGGCCACCCATCTCGACGCGCAGATCGTCGGCTCGAAGTACACCGAGGACACCGGCAGCATCGCCTACCGCTACACCTGGCATCTGCCCAAGGACCGGATGTGGACCTATGACGGACAGCTGAACATGGTGCGGGACGAGGGCCGCTGGGAAGTGCGTTGGAGCGCAACCAATCTGCACCCGCGGCTGGGTGAGAACCAGAGGTTCGCGCTGCGCGCCGACCCGCCACCGCGGGCGTCGGTCAACGAGCGCGGCGGAACCAACGTGCTGGTTCCGGGATTCGTGTACCACTTCGAACTCGACGCGAAAGCCGCCGGTGCCGAGCTGATGGCCACCGCGCGCGCCGTCGCCGATGCGTTGCGTCCCTTCGATCCCGGCATGGACGCGCAGCGACTGGCCGAACAGGCGAGCTCGACGGCCGGGCCGCTGAGCCTGGTGATCCTGCGCCAGGCTGATCACGACCGGGTCGCCGGGGCGCTGCAGCAGCGGCCGGGCGTGGTCATCACCCCGCAGCCGGCGATGCAGGCGACCGACGACCGCTTCGCCCCGGCGATCATCAATCAGGTCAAGCAGGAGGTCGCCGACGAACTCGACGGCCGCGCCGGGTGGCGGGTGGTCACGGTCAATCAGAACGGTGTGGACGTCGACGTCCTCAACGAGGTGGCGGGCGACCCTGCGCCGTCGATCACCATCAGCCTGGATCGTCAGGTGCAGAACGCCGCCCAGAACTCGGTGAACTTCACCGACAAACAGGCGATGATCGTCGCGATCAAGGCATCGACCGGCGAGATCCTGGCTGTCGCGCAGAATCCGGCGGCCGACCGGGAAGGCCCGCTGGCCACGATGGGCCTCTACCCACCGGGCTCGACGTTCAAGATCGTCACCGCGGGCGCGGCGATCGAACGCGATATGGCAACGCCCAACACGCTTCTGGGCTGTCCGGGACATATGGACATCGGACACCGGACCGTGCCCAACTACGGCGGCTTCGACCTCGGCACCGTTCCGATGTCGCGTGCCTTCGCCAGTTCCTGCAACACCACCTTCGCCGAACTCGCCAGTCGGATGCCGCCACGCGGATTGACCACTGCGGCAGCGCAGTACGGCATCGGACCGGACTACCAGGTGGAGGGCATCAGCACGGTGTCGGGAACCGTGCCGCCGACGGTGAACCTGGCCGAACGTACCGAGGACGGCTTCGGCCAGGGCAAAGTGCTGGTCAGTCCCTTCGGTATGGCGCTGGTGGCGGCCACGGTGGCAGCCGGGCACACGCCGGTTCCCCAGTTGATCCAGGGCCGGGAGACCGTGGTCACGGGCGATCGCAGCCCGATCCCGCCCAAGGTGGTCGACGGGCTGCGCCCGATGATGCGCCTGGTGGTCACCAACGGCACGGCCGACGACCTCGCCGGCGCGGGTGACGTCCGCGGTAAGACCGGTGAGGCGGAATTCGCCGGTGGCTCGCACTCGTGGTTCGCCGGATACCGCGGTGACCTGGCCTTCGCCGCGCTCATCGTGGGCGGCGGCAGCTCGGAGTACGCGGTGCGCATGCTCAAGGGCATGCTCGACGGACTGCCGGACGGCTACCTGTCCTGAGCGGGGCCCGCGGGCGTCCTCGGTAGGCTGAAATGCCATGACGACCCCGGCCGACAACGGCGATGTCACGCCGATGCGCATCTCCGACGCGGATCGCAACGGCACGCTGCGGCGGCTGCACAACGCCGTCGCGCTCGGCCTGCTGGATATCGACGAGTTCGGGGAACGCTCGGCGCGGGTGTCGCAGGCCCGCATGCGCGCAGACCTCGACGCGCTCGTCGAGGACCTGCCGGGGCCGGGCGCGATCGTCACCTCGGCGACCGACCGGGTCGAGTTGCGTGGCGTGCTCGGTTCGCTCAAGCGGCAGGGGGAATGGACCGTTCCGACCCGGCTGGCGTTGCACCGCCGGATGGGCTCGATCGACCTCGACCTGACCCGGGCGCGGTTCGCGGGTCCGATCGTGGTGATCGAACTCGACCTGAAATTCGGCGGGCTGAACCTGCGGCTGCCCGACGGCGCGAGTGCCTCGCTCGACGATGTCGAGGTGGTCGTGGGCAGTGCGACCGACCACCGCAGGGACGCACCCGGTGAGGGCCGGCCGCACGTGGTGCTCACCGGCAAGGTGGTCTGGGGTTCGGTCGATGTGCGCGGCCCGCAGACCGGGTGGTTGCGCCGGCCGCGGATCCTGGGCGAGCGCGGCTGAGGTCAGCGGCGGTCGAGTACGGCGAAGCTCAGCGTCGCCCTGGCTGCCAGCCGACCGCGAGCGACGTCGCTGACGTCGACGGCGGTGACGATCAGCCGCTTGCCGGCCCGCACGATCGTCGCCTCCGCCCGAGCGGGACCCGACACGACCGGCGCGAGGAAGTGGACGGTCATGTCGGCGGTCGTGACGTCCTGATCGGCCGCCACGTGCATACCGGCCAGCCGCCCGCCCGCGATGTCGATCAGCGTGGCGACCAGGCCGCCCTGCAGGGCGCCACGGACGTTGGCGAGGTCCGGCCGGTTGTCCATCTCGATGACCAGGCGCTCGTCGCTTTCCACGACGTCACGCATTCCCAACCGGTGCAACAGGTGTTCAGGCTCGATCACCGCCGAACGGTAACACCGTTTCCGGAAAACGAGAGGGCGGCTCTCACCGCAACGGCTCGGTGGGAACGCCGAACGCCTCCTGGTATTCGGCCACCTCGTCGCGGACCCGGCTCGCGTCCAGGCCGGTGTCGGCCCAGGTGTAGCGGGCGCCGCCGACGTTGCCCGGGTGGGCCGCCAGATGCGCGCGCATGCGTTGCTCGGCCACCGCGGTGAGCTCACGGCCCAGTGCGGTGTAGACCGTGCGCACCGTCGCGATCGGATCACGGACGAAATCGCCGAAATGGACATCGATGATCTGATCCGGCCGCAGGGCACCGGATCGGCGTACCGCCATGCTGCGGCGCAACCCCACCACGATCTCCTCGCGGGACTGTTCGGCGCACTCACGGATGTCGGTGTGGTCAGAGGCCAGACGGCGCAGATGGCGGGTCAGCGAGGCGATGGAGGAGATGACGTTGAGCGGGTCGCGGTGGGTCTGCACGATGACCGCGTCGGGGTACTCGGCGACAAGGGTGTCGAGCTGCCAGAGGTGCGCGGGCGACTTGAGCAGCCACTGTCCGCCCACGCCGGACTGCAGATGCTGCAGGAACATTCGGTGATAGCGGTAGGCGTCGCGGTGGTCGGCCTCGTACAGCAGCCAGCGGCCGTAGCCGGGCAGCCGGTACTGCACAGGGAAGATCATGCTGCAGAACTGCGCTGCGGTGATCCGCACACACTCCTGGCCGACCAGCGCGCCCATCGGATGGTGCGCCAACAGGCCGGGTACGAGTTGTTCGGACATGTCGATGTTGGCCTGGATCTCGGCGATCCGGGGGTCGGAGCGATAGGTCTCCGGGCGGGGGACCGGCCATGGTGCGTCGACCTCCCATGTCAGTGGCGGTCGCAGGGCGGGGTCCTGGGCCAGCAGATCGAACAGGATCGTGGTGCCGGTGCGGGGCTGGCCGACGATGAATATCGGCCGCTCGATCGGAGCGCGCGCCACGTCGGGACACTGCTTGCGCCACTGGGTGATTCGCAACCTGTTGGTCAGCGGGCCGACGATGTCGAGCACCGCGATCTCGACGCCCAGCGCGGTGAGCCGCGCGTCGTTGACCAGACCGTCGGCCAGTCGGCTCAGATTCTCGCGCCAGCCGTCGGGCGGCCCGAAATCGTCGCTGCCCGCGGCGGCGCAGGCCTGCGCGATCAGCGTGTCCGGATCGAACCGGCCCAGGTTCATCGGCGCACGCTGACGTCGACCCGCGGCGCCTCCGGGTTGTCCAACCAGCGCAGCACCACGAAGCCGCGACGGAAGCCACCCGTGTCCAGCCAGTGCCCATGGCCGCAATCCGTTGCGCCGATGGCGATCCGAACGCGACCGTCAGCATCAGGGGTGACACCGGCAGCAGTCACCGAACTGTGCCTTCGGCGCGGTTCGATGCACTCGTGCCAGATGTTCTCCAGCGTCACGTTCCAGTAGCGGGTGCCGGGCGGGTCGATCTCGAGGACCAGCGATTCACCGGGTTCCAGCGCGAAACTGCCGAGCATGTACAAGTTGTCCGGGGTGGTGTCGGCGGCGCCGAGGTCGGCAGCCTGCGCGGTGTGCAGCACATTCGGCTCGGCGAGCAGTTCGGGTTTGACGGTGCGGTGCAACGTCGCCAGTTTGAGGATCGTCCACGCCATCGCGGTGAACTGTTCGGCCACGTCCGAATCGGTGAGCGGCCGGGGTGGTGCGGCGTCGAGGGGTTCGATGTGCAGGCTCACCGGACGTTCGGCCGCCGCGTCCCCGATGTACTCACGCACGACGATGGCCGAGGCGTCGGCGGGAATCGCCACCCACTGCGCGCCGTCGAGTTCGGCGGCCGTCGGCTCGTCGGCGGCGAAAACGACCGCGAAGTCCTCACCGTCGAGACGCAGTTCGGTGTCACTGAGGTAGGCCGCCATTCGCCGCGGCGTCATCCCGGTGCCGGCGAGTACCTGGAACCCGAGGTAGGCCGTGGTGCCGCGTCGGCCGGTGACCCGGTAGCGGCGATCCCCGCGGATCATGGAGAGGAAGTAGTTGCCGTCCGGGTTCGGCCCGCCGACCAGCCGCGTCGGGGAACACATGTCGAAGAACCACGGCAGCTCCGGATCGGCCTCCACGGACAGTTCCGAGCACAGCGCGGTCACCCGCGCGACCACCCGCAGGCCCGCCAGCAGTTCCTGTTCGTCACGTGCATCCTCGAGCACTGTCGCAGTGAGATCGTCGAGCATCTTCTGCACGAAGTGCCAGGCAGCAAGCGCTTCGGGAGCGAGTGGGGCCGTCATGCGAGACATAGTCTCATTTGAGACGTAGTCTTGTAACCGGGATGAGCGACGCCATCGCACTGAACGTGCGGAAACGACAGGCCACCCGGGATCGCATCGCGGCCTCGGCGGCCCGGCTGGTGGCGGCCGACGGATTGAGCGCGACGACAGTCGAGCGCATCGCCGCCGATGCCGATGTCGGACGCGCCACCTTCTTCCGCTACTTCAGTTCCAAAGAGGCCGCGGTCGCCGACGGGATGACGCGCCACTGGCTCGACGTCATCACCGCCGAGGTCGCGCGCCAGCCCGCCGATCTCTCGGCTGTCGATGCCGTGCTCCGGGCGTTCCAGGGCATCAGTGACGGCTTCGACACGATCAGCCAGCAGGTGCGCGACCTGGCCACCATGACCAGGGCGTCGCCGGTGCTCAGCGCCTGGACGCTGCAGATCTACGTCGGCTACGAGACCGCGATCGCGCGTCTGGTCGCCCCGCGATTACCCGGCGCGACGCCCGACGATCCGCGGCCCCGGCTCATCGGCGCGCTGGCCATGGCGTCGGTGCGGATCGCGCTCGACGACTGGCTCGAGCACGGCGGATCCCTGCCCGACCGGGTGCGCACCGCGCTGACGTCGCTGCGGGTGCAGTGACCATTACCCTGAGAAGGTGACCGTTCGTACCGCACTGCGTCCCGGCGAGCTCTCCCCGACACTGCCGGTGCCCAAATCCATCGCGCGTCCCGAATACGCGTGGCGGCCGACCGCTGTCGAGGGCAACGAACCCTGGGTCCAGACCCCCGAGGTGATCGAGAAGATGCGGGTGGCCGGCCGGATCGCGGCGGGCGCCCTGGCCGAGGCCGGCAAGGCGGTGGCCCCCGGAGTCACCACCGACGCACTCGATCGCATCGCCCACGAGTACATGGTCGACCACGGCGCGTACCCGTCCACGCTGGGTTACAAGGGATTCCCGAAGTCCTGCTGCACCTCGCTCAACGAGGTGATCTGCCACGGCATCCCGGATTCCACCGTCATCGAGGACGGCGACATCGTCAACATCGACGTGACCGCCTACATCGACGGTGTGCACGGCGACACCAACGCCACCTTTCTCGCCGGTGACGTCTCCGAGGAGCACCGGCTGCTCGTCGAGCGGACCCACGAGGCGACGATGCGTGCGATCAAGGCGGTCAAACCGGGCCGCCAGCTCTCCGTCGTCGGCCGCGTCATCGAGTCGTATGCGAACCGCTTCGGCTACAACGTCGTTCGCGATTTCACCGGCCACGGCATCGGCACCACCTTCCACAACGGTCTGGTGGTGCTGCACTACGACCAGCCGTCGGTGGAGACCGTGCTGGAGCCGGGTATGACGTTCACCATCGAGCCGATGATCAACCTCGGCTCCCTGGACTACGAGATCTGGGACGACGGCTGGACCGTGGCCACCCGGGACCGGAAGTGGACTGCGCAGTTCGAGCACACCCTGGTGGTCACCGACACCGGCGCGGACATCCTGACCCTGGCCTGAGGTGAGCGGCGGAGCGCTGCTGGTCGCCGGAACCACCTCCGACGCCGGGAAGTCGATGGTGGTGGCGGGGCTGTGTCGGCTGTTGGTCCGCCGCGGGTTGCGGGTGGCACCGTTCAAGGCGCAGAACATGTCGAACAACTCCGCGGTCACCGTCGAAGGTGGCGAGATCGGCCGCGCCCAGGCGATGCAGGCCCGCGCGGCCGGGCTGCCGCCCAGCATCCGATTCAACCCGGTCCTGCTGAAACCCGGTAGCGACCGCACCTCGCAGCTGGTGGTGCGCGGCCAGGTCACCGGATCGGTGGCCGCCGCTGACTACATCACCCATCGTGACCACCTCGCCGACGTCGTGGCCGATGACCTTGCCGCCCTGCGCGCGGACTTCGACGTCGTGCTGTGCGAGGGTGCCGGCTCGCCGGCCGAGATCAACCTGCGCGCCACCGACCTCGCCAACATGGGGCTGGCGCGGCGGGCGCGGCTGCCGGTGATCGTGGTCGGCGACATCGACCGAGGGGGAGTGCTCGCACACCTCTACGGCACCGTCGCCGTCCTCGAACCCGCGGACCAGGAGCTGATCGCGGGCTTCGTGGTCAACAAGTTCCGCGGCGATCCGGCGCTGCTGGCTCCCGGCCTGGATCAGCTGCGGGAGCTGAGCGGCAGACCCACCTACGGCGTGATCCCCTACAGCGATCAACTGTGGCTCGACGCGGAGGACTCGGTGTCGGTGCAGGCGGGCAGCGTCGTCGGCCGGCCCTCGCCACCGCGCGGCGCCGAACCCCTGACCGTCGCCGCGGTGCGGTTACCGCGCATCTCGAACTCCACCGACGTCGAGGCGCTGGCCTGCGAACCCGGCGTCGCGGTGCGGTGGGTGAGCGATCCGGCCGGCCTGGCGGACGCCGACGTCGTGGTGCTGCCCGGCACCAAGGCCACCGTCGCGGATCTCGACTGGCTACGCGACCGGGGCCTCGCGCAGGCCGTCGTCGCGCACGCTCGATCCGGCCGGCCGCTGCTCGGTGTCTGCGGAGGCTTCCAGATGCTCTGCCGCCACATCGACGATGCGGTCGAATCGAGGGCCGGGCGGATCACCGGACTGGGTCTGCTCGACGCCGACATCGAGTTCGTTACGCCAAAGACCCTGCGGCACTGGGAGACACCGCTTCATGGCTACGAGATCCACCACGGGCAGGTGGTCCGCTGCCGAGATGACGACTGGGCTGGTGTGGGCGTGCGGCGCGGCAACGTGTTCGGTACCCACTGGCACGGTCTGATGGACAACAACGCGTTGCGACGGGGGTGGCTCACCGAGGCCGCCGCCGCTGCGGGTCGCGACGGATTCGTCGTCGCCGACGACGTCGACGTGCCCGCGCGTCGCGACGGCCAGCTCGATGTGATGGCCGACCTGCTCGACGCCCACCTCGACGTCGACGCGCTACTCGGCCTGGCCGCCGGGGGACCGGTGCGCAGACCGGTGATCGCGACCGGCCTGGTCAGTAGCCTGGAGGCATGATGGGGCGCCGGACTGCGGCTGCGCTCGCCGCCGTCGCGCTGCTGACCGGCTGTTCGGCCACCGTGTCCGGGACGGCGACGTGGCCGGGTGCGCGCCTGGAGAAGGTTCTGCTCACCGCGGCGGACGTGCCGCCCGGCGCCCGCTACGACCGCATCGTCGACGAACCCGAGCAGCTCGGCGGGTCGGGCGGGCCGCCGCCGATGCTGACCTCACCGCAGGGTTGCTCCGACGCCCTGACGCGGGTGATCGAGGAGACCGCCGAACGCGGGCCGGGCAGTGCCGGCGAGTACATGGTGGCCTATGACGGGGCACGGATCGTGATGACGGTGCTGACCTGGAACCTCGACCTGGATCGCCTGCAGGCCGCCGCCGAGCGGTGCGCGCGCTTCGAGACGTTCTTCGATCCGTCCGACGAAGGCATTCCCATGACGACCACGCGGCTGCAGACCGCACGCCCCGACGCGCTGGTGTACCAGCAGACGCTGACGCTCGCCGGTGTCGACAGCAGCGTCTACTTCAGCTTCGAGAACGTCGGCTCCATGGGCGTGTTCGGCATCGCGTTTCCCACGCCGAACCCGGACATTGTGGCGAAAGGTGATCTGCCGCAAACGTTCCTGGAGATCTCTGGCAAACAAGCGGCCCGCATGGACGCGGGCTGAGCAGCGGCGAAGACGTCGAATTCCGCTCGCGGGGCAACCGCTTGCCTGTAGCGTGGCCGAATGCTCTCGTCGATGGTCACCGTCGAAGGGTTCTCAGTACCGGTTGATGTGGCAGGGCCCGAAAAGGGTTCGGCCGTCGTATTGCTCGGTGCCGCACAGCACTCGCCGGCGGCGTACGACGGTGTGTGCCACCGGCTGCACACCGCGAACCTGCGCACGGTCGTGATCGGACCCGAACCGCGCCTGACGGCCAAGGCCGTCGTCGGCGTGCTCGACGCGCTCGACATTCGCTGGGGGCTGCTGGTCGGCGACCGGACCGGCGGCGAACTGGCCTGGGAGCTGGCCGCGACCCGGCTGGACCGGTTCATCGGCCTGGTCGTCATCGACCGCGGCCACCCGCGTGTCGCCGACCAGGCGGGCACCATCCGGGATGAGCGCTGCCCACCGGTGGAGATGAACACCACGGCGCTGGTCAGCAACGCCGCGGCGCGGGCGGTGGCCAAGGCCAGCCAACGTTTCGTCTACGGGGATTTTCGGCTGGTCGATCTGCTCGGCAGGCGCAACGCGGCCGATTCCACCGCACAGCTCGCCGCCGAGATCGTCCTTCGCACCAGCACCTGGTAGCAGCTAGGACGGCGGCTCGTCAGGCGTCCACGCCTGCGGCAGCCCCGGTTGATTCGGGAACAGGTAGTCGACGAAAGCCGCTGCGGTGGGCTGTGGTTCGTGGTTGGCCAGACCCGGTCGCTCGTTCGCCTCGACGAAGACGTAGTCGGCCGTGGTCACATCGGGCACCAGGAGGTCGATGCCGGTGACGGGGATGCCGATCGCCTCGGCCGCGGCCACCGCCACCCGGCACAGCTCGGGATGGACCTCGGCGGTGACGTCGTGAATGGTGCCGCCCTGGTGCAGGTTCGCGGTGCGCCGCACCCGCAGTCGCTCACCCTCGGGCAGCACGTCGTCCAGCGACCAGCCGGCTTCCCTGACGGTGCCCTCGGTGACGGCGTCCATGGGGATCCGCGATTCGCCGCCGGTGGCCGCGGCCCGTCGCCGGCTCTGTGTCTCGATGAGCTCGCGGATGGTGTGCCTGCCGGTGCCCACGACCTCGGCGGGCATCCGCAGCGCGGCGGCCACCACCTTTCCGTCGATGACCACCAGGCGGAGGTCGTCACCCGGGGCGCGCTGCTCGATGAGCACCTCGGGGTGCTGTTCGCGCGCCCGGGCCAGCGCGGCGTCGAGCTCGTCGGGCCCGTCGACACCGACGGTGATGCCCTTGCCCTGTTCTCCGCGGGTCGGCTTGACGACGACGTCGCCCACTTCGGCCAGGAATTCGTGGTCCTTCTCGTCGAAGGTGGCCAACCGGCCCCTGGGGACCGTGATTCCGGCGTCGGACACGATCCGCCGGGTCTGGCGCTTGTCGTCGCAGCGGCTCATCGCGACGGCGGAGGTGAACTCCGACAGCGACTCCCGGGTGACGACGCTGCGGCCGCCGTGGCTCAACCGCATCTCCCCGGCGCCGGCGTCGAGCACCTCCACCCAGATGCCGCGCCGGATCGCCTCGTCGGCGATGATGCGCGCGTACGGGTTGAGATCGTCGACGGTCTCGGGTGGATGGGTGAACAGCGGTTCGTTGATCGCGTTCTTGCGCTTCACCGCGAGGACGGGGACGCGCTGGAAGCCCAGCTTCTCGTAGAGGCCGATGGCCGCGGCGTTGTCGTGGGCGACCGACAGGTCCATGTAGGAGCGGCCTCGCTCGAGGAAGATCTTGGCCAGCGACCGGGTCAGTGCCTCCCCGACGCCGGGCAGGCTCGAGGCGGGGTCCACGGCCAACGTCCACAGGCTGGACCCGTTCTCGGGATCGGAGAACAGCAGGGTGTGATCGACGCCGGTGACGGTGCCGAGCACGCTGCCGTCGTCGTCGCGCACCGCGACCAGATAGATGACCGCGTCCTGATGGGTGTGGTTTTCCCAGAGGACCTCATTGGGGGCGGGCACCATCCCGCACCGCACGAACACGCGGTTCATCGCGTCGGCGTCGGACGGATTCTCCAGCCGGCGGACGGTGAAACCGACCGGGTCCCGTCCGGCGATGTCGTCGCCGATGAACCGGAACCGGTAGGTGTGGCTCGGATCGATGAACAGCTCGGCCGGCGACCGCGCGACCAGGACGTGGGACTCGCGGGCGTAGATACAGATGTCGCGGCGTCCCGACCGCTCCTGTTTGAGCACCTCGGCCAACCGCTCGGGGTCGGCGAACGTCTGCCCGAAGATCAGCCTGCCCCAGCCGAGTTCGAGCACCACGTCGTCGGCCATCGCGTCCACGAGGTGCTGCGGCGACGCGCCGTGCAGGCCCATCGTGATGGCCTCGGTGTGGTCCGAGACGTCCCCGCCGTCCTGGTCTACGCCCGAATCGACTCCAGTCATGCGCGATCCCGCTTCGCTCCTCGCTGGGAAGTCACGCGGCCGGCCCCGTGATCCCGTGGCGCTGCAGCCACAACTCAAGCAGCGCGATCTGCCACAACTCGTTACCGCGCAACGGGGTCAGCTTGCCGTTGGGATCGGCGAGCAGACGCTCCACGGCCTCGGGCCGGAACAGGTCCCGCTCCTTGGCGGCGGGGGTGGACAGCGCATCGCGGACGAGCTCCAGATACGGACCCTCCAGATGCGTCAGCGCAGGCACCGGGAAGTAACCCTTGGGGCGGTCGATGACCTCGGCCGGGACCACCCGACGGGCAGCCTCTTTGAGCACACCCTTACCGCCCTGGGCGGTCTTGTAGGCAGGCGGGCAGGTGGCCGCCAGCTCGACCAGTTCGTGATCGAGGAACGGCACCCGGCCCTCCAGCCCCCACGCCATTGTCATGTTGTCGACGCGTTTGACCGGATCGTCGACGAGCATGACCATCGTGTCCAGGCGCAGCGCCCGGTCCACGCCGGTCTGTGCGCCGGCACGCGCGAAGTGTTCGGTGACGAACCGGCCGCTCGGATCCCCGTCGGCGAAGTACTGCGGGGTGACCAGGCCGCCGAGCGCATCCGGATCGCGGTCGAAGAAGGCGCGGCGGTAGCTGAGCACCGAACCGTCCACGGTCGCGGCCTCCGGCTCGGCCATCGGCGGATACCAGTGGTAGCCGGCGAACACCTCGTCGGCGCCCTGCCCGGACTGCACCACCTTGACGTACTTGGCGACCTCCTGACTGAGCAGGTAGAACGCCACGCAGTCGTGGCTGATCATCGGTTCGCTCATCGCGCCGATCGCCCCGTCGAGCGCAGGCAGCATGCGTGTGGTGTCGATCCGGATCTGGTGGTGGTCGGTGGCGAATCGCTCGGCGACGATGTCGGAGTATTTGAACTCGTCGCCGGCCACCCCGTTGACCGATTCGAAACCGATCGAGAAGGTCTGCAGCCCCACCTGACCGGCCTCGGCGAGCAGGCCGACGATCAGGCTCGAGTCCACCCCGCCGGAGAGCAGACACCCGACCGGCACGTCCGCCACCAGGCGCCGCTCGACGGCGCGGCGCAGCGCAGCCAGCACCGCATCCTCCCAGTCCCGCTCGGACCAGTCGGCGCGGTCGGCGTGCCGGGTGAAGTCGGGGGTCCAGTACGTCGTGGTCACCGGTTTGCGGTAGCCGCCGTGCCCGTCGGGTTCGATCGCAACCAGCGACGCCGGCGGTACCTTCCTGACCCCGCGCAGGATCGTCAGCGGCGGCGGCACCACCGAGTGGAAGCTCAGATAGTGGTGCAGCGCCACCGGGTCGATGCGGGTGTCCACTCCGCCGCCGGCCACCAGGGCGGGCAGCGACGACGCGAATCGGATGCGATGCGCGTCCTCGCTGATGTACAGCGGTTTGATGCCGAGGCGGTCGCGGCCCAGCAGTACCCGGCCGCTGTCGCGCTCGACGATGACGAACGCGAACATGCCGTACAGGCGGTCGACGAAGCGATCGCCCCAGTGGTGGTAGGCCTTGAGCAGGACCTCGGTGTCGCTGGTCGAGAAGAAGCGGTACCCGTGGCCGGACAGTTCGGTACGCAGTTCCTGGTAGTTGTAGATGCAGCCGTTCCACGCGATCGACAGCCCCAGTTCGGCGTCGACCATGGGCTGAGCGCCGGCTTCCGACAGGTCGATGATCTTGAGGCGGCGGTGGCCCAGCGCCACCGACCCCTGGGACCAGACCCCGGCCCCGTCAGGACCGCGCGGGGTCATCGCCTCGGCCATCGCCGAGACCGCCGTCACGTCTGGGGTTCTGCCGTCGAGGCGCACCTCACCGGTGGCTCCACACATCGCTCAAACCCTACCGCTGCCGGGTCGGCACCGCGTGGCGGAGGGACAACGGGCCGTCCTCTGGGTCACAGTCATACTCAACACCCCGCGGGGGTACCCCGGGTGGCCCGGGTTATGCCCGTCGATGGTGCAGCTCACAACCCGCTTTCCCACGCTTCGCGCGCGGAGCCGACCGAAAGCGATAGAGTGCCCAATGGTCGGCTGTCCGACCTTTGGGCAGGACGTTGCAGCGATCACTACGAGGAAGGTCCGCGATGACCACCAACCCCGGCATCCTCTCCCAGGCCGACCTCGAACAACGGGTGACCGACGGCGACATCGACACCGTCATCGTCGCGTTCACCGACATGCAGGGCAGGTTGACCGGTAAGCGCATCTCCGCCCGCCTGTTCGTCGACGATGTGGCCGCTCACGGCGCGGAGTGCTGCAACTACCTGCTGACCGTCGACGTCGAGAACAACACCGTCGACGGCTATGCGATCTCGAGCTGGGAGACCGGCTACGGCGACATGGTGATGACGCCCGACTTCGACACGCTGCGGCTGGTGCCGTGGTTGCCGGGCACCGCCCTGGTGATGTCGGACCTGTCGTGGACCGACGGCAGGCCGGTGACGCAGGCGCCGCGCAGCATTCTCAACCGCCAGATCGACCGGCTGTCGGAGAAGGGGCTGGTGCCCTACGCCGCGACCGAACTCGAGTTCATGGTGTTCGACGACAGCTACCGCGCCGCGTGGGCCGCCGGCTACAAGGGCCTCACGCCGGCGACCGACTACAACATCGACTACGCGATGCTGGCCTCCACCCGGATGGAGCCGCTGCTGCGCGACATCCGCCTCGGCATGGACGGCGCGGGCATGTACTGCGAAGGCGTCAAGGGCGAGTGCAATCTCGGTCAGCAGGAGATCGGCTTCCGCTACGACCATGCCCGCGCCACCTGCGACAACCACACGATCTACAAGAACGGTGCCAAGGAGATCGCCGACCAGCACGGCAAGAGTCTGACCTTCATGGCGAAATTCGATGAGCGCGAAGGCAACAGCTGCCACATCCACATCTCGTTGCAGGGTGGGGACGGCAGTGCGGTGTTCGCCGACCCCGATGCCGAGGACGGTATGACACCGCTGTTCCGCAGCTTCATCGCAGGCCAACTCGCCACGATGCGCGAACTGAGCCTGTGCTATGCGCCGAACATCAACTCCTACAAGCGCTTCGCCGACGGCAGCTTCGCCCCGACGGCTATCGCGTGGGGGTTCGACAACCGCACCTGCTCGCTGCGTGTCGTCGGCAAGGGCCCGGCGATGCGGATGGAGAACCGGGCGCCCGGGGGCGACGTCAATCAGTATCTGGCGGTGGCGGCGCTGATCGCCGGCGGCCTGTACGGCATCGACAACTCACTCGAACTGCCCGAACCGTTGGAGGGCAACGCCTACACCAGCGGCGCCGAGCGGTTGCCGACCACGCTCGCCGAGGCCGCCGACCTGTTCGAGAAATCCCAGATCGCCAGGGACGCCTTCGGTGACGACGTGGTCGATCACTATCTGCACTACGCACGGGTCGAGCTCAAGGCGTACAACGCGGCGGTGACGGACTGGGAGCGGGTACGTGGCTTTGAGCGCCTCTGACCACACCTTGCCCGTGCGTCCCGTGCTGGGGATGACGACCTACCTGCAGCAGGCGCAGACCGGGGTGTGGGACGTACACGCCAGCTTCCTGCCCGCCATCTACTTCCAAGGCGTCAACCTGGCCGGTGGCGTCGCAGTGCTGTTGCCACCGCAACCGGTCGACGCCAGCGAGGCTTCGCGGATCCTCGACGGCCTGGACGGGTTGATCCTCACCGGCGGCAAGGACGTCGACCCGGCCCGCTACGGTCAGCGACCGCACCCGACCACCGAGGAACCCGACCGGGTCCGCGACGCGTGGGAGTTCGCCCTGCTCGAGGAGGCGTTGCGCCGTGGGCTGCCCGTGCTCGGGATATGCCGTGGCGCACAGGTTCTCAACGTCGCGCTGGGTGGCACCCTGCACCAGCACCTGCCCGACGTCATCGGCCACACCCACCACCAGAAGGGCAACGCGGTCTTCGGCACGTCTGCGGTGCGCACCGAACCAGGCAGCCGGCTGGCGGATCTCATCGGCGTGGAGTCCGACGCCCAGTGCTATCACCACCAGGCCATCGATCGTCTCGGCGACGGACTCGTCGTCACCGCGCGCGACAGCGACGGCGTCATCGAGGCGGTCGAGTTCGATCGGCGAAGCCACCCCGACGCCTGGGTCCTCGGCGTGCAGTGGCACCCCGAGGAGCGACTCGACGATCTACGGCTGTTCGCCGGGATCGCGCAAGCAGCAGGCGAATACGCGACGGAAAGGGTACGTGCTTGACCACCAGTGATGTGATCAACCCGGCGACCGAGGAGGTGCTGCGTACGGTCGAACTCGTCGACGCCGACGGTGTCGACGACGCCGTGGCCCGGGCGGTATCGGCGCAGCGGGTCTGGGCGCGGCGAGCGCCCGCCGAGCGGGCCGCGGCACTGCGCGACTTCGCGGCGGCGGTCGACGCGCACGTCGGCGAACTGGCCGCACTGGAGGTCGCGAACTCCGGTCATCCGATCGGTAACGCCGAGTGGGAGGCCGGACACGTCCGGGATGTGCTGCAGTACTACTCGGCCAGCCCGGAACGCCTGTCCGGCAGGCAGATTCCGGTGGCCGGCGGCCTGGACGTGACGTTCCACGAGCCGCTCGGCGTGGTCGGTGTGATCACGCCGTGGAACTTCCCGATGACCATCGCCGCGTGGGGGTTCGCACCGGCGCTCGCGGCCGGCAACGCCGTGGTGCTCAAACCGGCGGAGTGGACTCCGTTGACGACGATCCGGCTCGGTGAGCTGGCGAGGGAAGCCGGGCTGCCCGACGGGCTGTTCCAGGTACTGCCCGGGCGCGGCTCGGTGGTGGGGGAGCGTTTCGTCACCCACCCGGACGTGCGCAAGATCGTCTTCACCGGATCGACGGAGGTCGGCAGGCACGTGATGGCCGGGGCCGCCGCCCAGGTGAAACGGGTGACACTGGAACTCGGCGGCAAGAGCGCCAACATCGTCTTCGACGACTGCGATCTGGAGCGTGCAGCCGCGACCGCACCCTACGGCGTATTCGACAACGCCGGTCAGGACTGCTGCGCGCGCAGCCGGATCCTGGTGCAGCGCAACGTCTACGACCGCTTCATGGAGCTGCTCGAACCGGCCGTCAAGGGGGTGGTCGTCGGGGACCCGCGCGCGCGGGACACCGAGATGGGCCCGCTGGTGTCCGAGAAGCACCGGCAGTCGGTGGCCTCGTTCGTCCCCGACGACGCACCGGTCGCGTTCCGCGGCAGCGCGCCGTCCGGCGCCGGGTACTGGTTCGCCCCGACCGTGCTCACCCCGTCGCGCAGCGACCGCTCGGTGACCGAGGAGATCTTCGGCCCCGTGGTGACGGTGCTGCCGTTCGAGGACGAAGCCGACGCCATCGAGATCGCCAACGACACGCCCTACGGTCTGTCCGGTTCGATCTGGACCGAGAGCCTCTCGCGGGCGCTGCGGGTGTCGCGCGCCGTGGAAGCCGGGAACCTGTCGGTCAATTCGCATTCCTCGGTGCGCTACAGCACGCCGTTCGGCGGGTTCAAGCAGTCGGGCCTGGGTCGCGAGCTCGGACCCGACGCCCCGCTGTCGTTCACCGAAACCAAGAACGTCTTCATTTCAGTTCCGGACGCGATCGGAGACAACGCATGACCCCATCGAGGGTTGACCTCACCCAGCGGCTCGCCGGCAAGGTCGCCGTGATCACCGGCGGCGCAAGCGGGATCGGCCTGGCCACCGCGCGACGGATGAAGGCCGAGGGCGCCAGCATCGTCATCGGTGACATCGATCCGGCCACCGGCAAGACGGTGGCCGACGACCTCAACGGCACGTTCGTCCCGGTCGACGTCGCCGATCCGGTGGCCGTCGACGCGCTGTTCGACACCGCGGCCGAGACGTACGGCTCGGTGGACATCGCCTTCAACAATGCGGGCATCAGCCCGCCCGAGGACGATCTGATCGAGAACACCGGCATCGACGCGTGGCAGCGGGTGCAGGACATCAACCTCATGTCGGTGTTCCTGTGCTCCAAGGCCGCGCTGCGCCACATGGTCCCGCAGCAGAAGGGCTCGATCATCAACACCGCGTCCTTCGTCGCGGTCATGGGATCAGCCACCTCGCAGATCTCCTACACCGCCTCCAAGGGCGGTGTGCTGGCGATGTCCCGGGAGCTCGGGGTGCAGTACGCGCGCCAGGGCATCCGGGTCAACGCGCTGTGCCCGGGGCCGGTGAACACCCCACTGCTGCAGGAGCTGTTCGCCAAGGACCCGGAGCGTGCGGCGCGCCGGCTGGTGCACATCCCCCTCGGCCGGTTCGCCGAACCGGAGGAACTCGCCGCCGCGGTGGCGTTCCTGGCCAGCGACGACTCGTCGTTCATCACCGGTTCGTCCTTCCTCGTCGACGGGGGCATCAGCTCGGCCTACGTGACTCCGCTGTAGTCCGGCCATGACCGCAGGCCCGGATCAGCCCGCAGGCGATGCGCTGCTGCGTCCGGTCCGGTACGGCAACGCGTTCGAGGACACGGTGGGCCGGTTGCTGGCCACGATCCGGCTCGGGGTCCTCGCGCCGGGGGAGTCGCTGCCACCGGAGCGCGAACTCGCGGCGCGCCTGGGCGTGAGCCGCGACACCGTCCGGGAGGCCATCAAATCGCTGGCCGACGCCGGATACTTGGTCTCGCGGCGCGGCCGGTACGGCGGCACCTTCCTGGCCGAGGAGTTCCCGCGGCACAGCGGCGACGGCGGGGGGCTCACCGCCGCCGAGATCGACGACGTCCTGCGGCTCCGCGAGATCCTCGAGGCCGGTGCGGCCAGGGCCGCGGCCCTGCGCACCCTGACCGAGCCGCAGTGCGCGGAGCTGCGGTCCCGCCTCGACGACGTGCGCGGCGCCGCGCCCGGCGACTACCGGCGGCTCGATTCGCGGCTGCACCTGGCGATCGCCGAGGCGGCAGGTTCGCCGTCGCTGGTATCGCTGGTGGCGGAGAACCGCATGCGGCTCAACGCGATGCTCGACCGCATCCCGCTGTTGCAGCGCAACATCATCCACTCCGACGAACAGCACATGGCCATCGTGTCCGCGATCCTCGCCGGGGACGCCGAGGCGGCCGAGTCGTCGATGCGCGACCACGTCGCCGGATCCAGTGCCCTGCTGCACGGCTTCCTGGACTAGCGGGGTCATCGGGCCGGCCGCCGCTACATTGAAGCTCGTGACCGATCCGGGGCTCGAGGTGCAGCGCGCGACGTCCGCGCTGTCCGACGTCGACACCGACGGCTGGGCGCAGCGATTCGATCTGCTGTCCGATCCGCACCGTCTGGAGATCCTGCTGGTGCTGCATCGCGCGCCCGGCATCTGCGTCGGCGACCTGGCCTCGGCGCTCAATCGTTCGGAGAACGCCGTGTCGCAGGCCCTCAGGGTGCTGCGCCGGCAGGGCTGGGTGACCTCGACCCGGGTGGGCCGGCTGGTCAGCTACCGGCTCGAGGACCAGACCGTGCACGATCTGCTGCACTGGATCGGCGCGCGGCACGGCTGACTCCGGTTCATCTGTTCACCTGGACAGATGTCGGTGCCGGTCCTACGCTCGGCGAATGCCTGCCAATCACGTCGCCATGCACATGAGCGACGGCATCGTCAACGCCCCGGTGTCGATGGTGTTCGGGGTGATCGCCCTCGGCGCAGTCGGATTCAGCGTGGTGCGGGCGCGGGCCGAACTCGACGAGCGGGCGGTGCCGATGGCGGGCCTGGTGGCCGCGTTCGTCTTCGCCGTACAGATGGTGAACTTCCCCATCCTGCCGGGGGTGAGCGGGCACCTGCTGGGCGGGGCGCTGGCGGCGATCCTGGTCGGCCCCTTCACCGGTGCGCTGTGCATCGCGATCGTGCTGGTGGTCCAGGCGCTGCTGTTCGCCGACGGCGGCGTGACCGCGCTGGGAACCAACATCGTCAACATGGGGGTGATCGGCGTCGCCGCGGGATACGGCACCGCGGTCGCCCTGCACTCCGTCGCGCGTCGCAGGTTCACCGGATCGGTGCCCGCCCTCGGCGTGGTGGCCTTCATCGCCGCCATGGTCGGAACCGTATGCGCCGCAATGGGATTCGTTGTCGAATACACCGTGGGCGGCGCGGGTGGCGTCTCGCTAGGCGCCGTGGCCGGCTACATGTTCGGCACCCATGTCCTCATCGGCGTGGGCGAGGGACTCATCACCGCGGTGACGGTGATGGCGGTGGCACGCGCCAGACCGGACCTGGTGTATCTGCTGCGCGCGTCGCGTCAGCAGGTGACGGTATGACCGGCCGACGCTGGTTCTGGGTGATGTTCGCGGCGGCCACCCTGCTCATCGCCGGCGGTCTGTCCGCCTTCGCCAGCGCCAGCCCGGACGGTCTGGACGCCACCACGCTGCAGGGCTGCCAGGTGGTGGAAACCGCAGGTGCAGAGGAACTGACCGGAGACTGCATCGCCCGGCACGCAACAGACCACCCGCTGTCGGACTCGCCGCTGGCCGATTACGCCGTCGGCGGCGACGAGGCGACCGGTGGCGTGGCCGGGGTGATCGGGGTGGTGGTCACCGTGGCGGTCGCCGGCGCGATGTTCTGGCTGATCGCGCGGACCCGCCGCAGCCGAACCTGACATGGGCGCCGGTGCGCATCCGCTCTACCGCCACGCCGACTCCGCGGTGCACCGACTGCCCGCCGAGGTCAAGATCGTCGGGCTGCTGGCCTTCGTGCTGGCCGTCGTCGCCACCCCGCGCGAAACGCTGTGGCCCTACGCCGGATACGCGCTGATCGTGCTGGCGGTCTGGCGGCTGGCGCACATCCCGCTGCGCTGGGTGCTGCCCCGGATGCTGATCGAGGTGCCGTTCGTGGTGCTGGCGCTGCTGCTGCCGTTCACCGAAGGCGGTGAGCGCATCGAGGTCGCGGGCCTGTCGCTGTCTGTCGCCGGTCTGTACGCCGCATGGGGGATCGTGGCCAAGGGCACCCTGGGCGTCGCGGCCGCATTGGCCGTCGCCGCCACCACGTCCGCGGCCCAACTGCCCGCCGCGCTGAGCCGGCTCGGTGCGCCTGCCGTCGTCACCTCGGTGCTGGTGCTGATGATCCGCTACGTCGATCTGCTCGCGGCCGAAGCCGGCAGGATGCGCATGGCCCGGATATCCCGGGGCGACTCACCCCGGGCGCTGCACCAGGCCGGCGCCATCGCCAGGGGGATCGGGGCGTTGTTCCTGCGCTCCTACGAGCGGGGGGAACGGGTCTACGTGGCGATGCTGTCCCGCGGATTCGACGGTCATGCCCCCGATCTGGCTGCCGTCGGCGCGCCCGCGCCGGCCCGCGGTGTGCAGTGGGCCGCCGCGCTGACCCCGGCCGCGGCCGCGCTCACCGTCACTGCGCTGGCCTGGACGGCCGGATGACCGCCCCCGCCGTGCGCGTGGAGGCCCTGCGGCACGTCTATCCCGACGGCCGTGTCGCGCTCGACGGCGTCGAGCTGACCGTCGACCCGGGCGAACGGGTCGCGGTGCTGGGGCCCAACGGCGCAGGCAAGACGACCCTGATGCTCCACCTCAACGGAGTGCTGACCGCGACCGCGGGCACGGTGAGCATCGGCGGGACACCGGTGGGTCGAAAGACCGTGAGTGAGGTCCGCAGACGCGTCGGCCTGGTGTTTCAGGATCCCGACGATCAGCTCTTCATGCCGACGGTCGCGCAGGACGTCGCCTTCGGCCCGGCGAACTTCGGTCTGCGTGGCGAGGAGCTGGCCGAGCGGGTGCGCGCGGCACTGCAGACCGTCGCACTGATCGACGAAGCCGACCGCAGCCCCACCCACCTGTCGGCCGGACAGCGGCGCCGCGCCGCGCTGGCGACCGTACTGGCCTGCGATCCCGAGATCCTCGTCCTCGACGAACCGTCGGCCAACCTCGACCCGCTGGCCCGGCGCGAACTCGCCGAGACGTTGCGCGAGCTGTCGGCGACCATGCTGATCGTCACCCACGACCTGCCGTATGCGGCGCAGCTGTGCGAGCGTGCCGTCGTGATGGACGCCGGGAAGGTCGTCGCCGACGGGCCCGTCGGCGCCATCCTGTCCGACGCGCAGCTGCTGGCAGCGCACCGGCTGGAACTGCCGTGGGGGTTCGCCGTTCCGCGGGCCGCCACACCGCCGCCGGTAGGCTGAGTGCCACTCGCCACCCACTCGCCCAGGAAAGTGATACTTGCGTGACCGATGAGAACCAGCCTCGCAACGGCGACCCCACGCAGGGTGCAGCCGGGCGCCCTGGCTCCCGTCCGGTGCCCGATCCGGCCACTGAGCGCACCTTCGGTCGCCCCGACGGCGTGGCGGGCGCTTTCGCCGCTCCGCAGAGCCGTCACGACCAAGGCCGCTACGCGCCGACCAACCAGCCGCCCGACGCCGTGTTGGCCGACGTCTTCACCCGCCGCGCGGAGGACGACGAATTCGACGACACCCCGGTCCTGGCGCCGCCGCCGCCCGTCGACTCCTCTGACCAACCTGCCGCCGCACCCGCCGCTCCCGCCGTCGCGACGCCGGCCGTGCCCGCCGACAAGCTCGGCGTGCGGGATCTGCTGTTCGGCGGAAAGGTTTCGACTCCCGCGTTGGTCCTGCTGGCGGTCATCGCGCTCGTCGTCGGCCTCCTCGGCGGCTGGGTGGGCAGCAAGTCCGCGTCCATCCTGGAGGCGTTCGCGACGCCCAAGGTCAGCTTGTCGACCACCGATTCCGACGACCTCTCCGACGGCCGGTTCTCCAAGGTCGCCGATGCGGTCGCCGATGCGGTCGTCACGATCGAGGCCATGAGCGAATCGGCCGGTTCGCAGGGCTCGGGCGTCGTCGTCGACGGCCGGGGCTACATCGTCACCAACAACCACGTGGTCGAAGAAGCCGCCATGGATGCCGACAAGTGGAAGCTGACCGTGGTGTTCAACGACGGCAAGACCGTCCCGGCCAATATCGTCGGCCGCGATCCCACCACCGACCTGGCAGTGCTCAAGGTCGACAACGTGGACAACCTGACCGTCGCGCGCCTGGGCGACTCCGACAAGCTGCGGGTCGGTCAGGAGGTCATCGCCGCCGGCGCGCCGCTGGGGCTGCGCAGCACCGACACCCAGGGCATCATCAGCGCGCTCGACCGCGCGGTCCGACTGTCCGGCGAGGACTCCGGCGGCGACACCGTGATCGCCGCGGTGCAGACCGATGCGGCGATCAACCACGGCAACTCCGGTGGCCCGCTGATCAACATGAACGCCGAGGTGATCGGGATCAACGCCGCGGGCCGGTCGCTGTCCGACAGCGCCAGCGGCCTGGGTTTCGCGATTCCCGTCAACGAGGTCCGCCACGTCGTCGAGACGCTGATGCGCGACGGTGTCATCGCCCATCCGACGCTGGGGCTGTCGGCCGAGTCGGTCAGCGAGACGGCCGCCGAGGGCGCCCGGGTCACCGACGTCAAACAGGGCAGCCCGGCCGACCGTGCGGGACTGCAGAAGGACGACGTGGTGATCAGGATCGGCAACCGCGAGGTCGGCGACCTCGACGCGTTCATCGTCGCGGTCCGCCAGTTGCAGGTCGGGCAGGACGCCAAGGTCGAAATCCTGCGCGGCGGCAAGCCGGTCACCCTGACGGTCAACCCGCAGGCCGGCGAATCGTCCACATAATTCGCTTGACCTCAACTCCGGTTGAGGTGTCACGCTGCCGGCATGGGCACGACATGTGATCTCGTACCGGCCGAGGAGACGTCGGCGCGCTTCGAGCGCGACGTCCTGCCCCTGCTCGACCAGCTCTACCGCGCGGCCCGCCGGTACACCGCCACCGCAACGGACGCGGAAGACCTCGTGCAGGACACGATTCTGAAGGCATACAGCGGATTTCACGGCTATCGCGACGGCACCAACATCCGCGCCTGGCTGCTGCGCATCATGACGAACACGTGGATCACGTCGTACCGCGCCGCGCAGCGCCGCCCGGTCGAGGTGCCCGTCGAGGTCACCGACGCCCAGCTCGCGGCGACGGCGAACCACACCTCGGGCGGGCTCGCGTCGGCCGAACTCGCGGCGCTACAGGCCATGGGCGACGACGAGGTCCGCGATGCGCTGGGCCGGCTGCCGGTGGACCAACGGCTGGCCGTCTACTACGCCGACGTGGAAGGGCTGCGCTACCGCGAGATCGCCGAGATCCTCGACATCCCGGTGGGCACGGTGATGTCGCGGCTGCACCGCGGCCGCACGCGGCTGCGGGAACTGCTCGCCGCGGCCGCGGCGGCCCGCGGGTACCGCAGGGCGCGGTGACTCAGTGCCGTCTGGCCGGCGGCCACGGCGGCTCACCACACAGATCCAGCAGGGCGTTCTCGATGACCTCGGGCAGTGCCGGATGGATCCAGTACTGGCCCCGCGCCATGTCCTGGGCGGGCAGATCGAACGCCATCGCCTGGATCAGCGGCTGGATGATCGACGACGCCTGGTGGCCCATGATGTGCGCGCCGAGCAGCAGTCCGGTGTCGTCGTCGACGATCAGCTTCGCGAAGCCCGAGGTGTCCTCCATCGCCCAGCCGTAGGCGACGTCGCTGTAGTCCTGCACCTTGCTGCGGATGCGGTATCCCGCTGCGCGCGCCTGGTTCTCCGTCAGACCGACCGAGGCGATCTGCGGTTCGGTGAACACCGCCGACGGCACGTTGCGGTGGTTGGCGGGCATCATCGCATCGGTGTCGTCCCAGTCGACGAGCAGGTTGTTCTTCACCACGCGCGCTTCGTGATTGGCGACGTGCTTGAGCTGATGGGGTGAGCAGACGTCGCCGAGGGCGAAGACGTTGCGCGCGGTGGTGCGCTGGTATTCGTCGACGGTGACCAGACCGTGCTCGACGGCCACCCCGGCCAGCTGCGCGTCGAGTTGATCGCCGTTGGGCACCCGGCCGGTGGCCACGAGCAGGACGTCGCCCCGCAGTGCGGAGCCGTCGTCGAGATCCAGCGTGACTCCGGCGCCTTCGCTCCGGCCGCTGACGATGTTGCGGCGGCTGCGGATCTCCCATTTCTTGCCGGCGATGTCGGTGAACCGCTCGCAGATGGTGTCGTCGGCGTGGGCGAGCAGGGTGGTGCCCCGGATGACGATCGTGACGCGCGACCCCAGCGAGGAGAAGATGTGCGCGAACTCCGCTGCCACGTAACCGCCGCCGACGATGATGATGTGCTCGGGTAGTTCGGCGATCCGCATGATCGTGTCACTGGTGTGATAGGCCACCCCGCAGTCGCCGATCGCCGGCGGCACGATGGCGCGCGAACCGGCCGCGATCACCACCTGATCGGCGGTGAACTCGTCGCCGTCCTCGGTCCGCAGCCGGTAGCCGCCGTCGGGGAGCGTGCCGGCGAACCTGGTGTGCGCGTCGAAGACCTCGACGTTGGGGGAGGACCGCCGGTAGTGCTCACCGCCGGTGGCCAGCGGGTCGATCCGGCCGAAGACCCGCGACACGATGTCACTCCAGCGGACGTCGTCGATGTGTGCGTCGATGCCGTATTGCGGTGCGTCGCGGACGTTCTGGGCGACTCCGGCCGCGTAGACGAACATCTTCGTCGGGATGCACCCGACGTTGAGGCAGGTGCCGCCGAAAAGGCCCTTCTCGCTGATCGCCACCCGCTTGTCGATGTAGCGGTCGTCGAGAATGGTGTTGCCCGAACCGGTTCCGATGATGGCGATGTCGAAGTGCGTCACCTAGATCCCCCGTCGCTTCGCTCGCCCCATCTACATCCCCCGTCGCTTCGCTCGCCCTGTCGGTCATCCACGGTCGGTGTACCAGTCCAGCCAGCGGTCCAGCTCACGGTAGGCCGCGTCGCGCGGTTCGGCCAGCGACAGGAACACATCGTGTTTGGCGTCGGGGATGGGCACCACGGTGGACCGGTTGCCGATGCACCCGGCCCAGCGCGCGATCTGCGCCACATCGAGCACCGCATCGCCGCGCTGGATCAACTCGGGCTCGCTGACCTCGCGGACGCTGTGGTCCGACCGCAGGATCAGGTTCGGCACGCCGACGTCGAGCCCGCGGTGCAGCCGATGCTGGCCGCGCCGGATCGCGTGGATCCAGCCGACGGTCACCGGGAAGCCTCCGACCGGCTTCCACTGCAGGTTGTAGTCGAACTCGCCGGCGTAGTCGCGGTGCAGCGACGCGCCGTAGCCGCCCTGCGGATGTGGTGCCCGCACCACCCGGCGCTTGCGGACCCGCGACAGGGCACCGAGAGCGGCCGAGGTACCCGCCGTCCGCAGGATCGCCGGACCCTGCAGATCCAGCCAGGGACTGTTGAGCACCAGGCCGCCCAGGTTCAGCCGCCCGGTGTCGCCCCTGCGGCGCACCCCGTCCAGCCACAGCGACACGATCAACCCGCCCGCCGAGTGGCCGACCACGAGCACCTCCGCGCCGCCGGTCTCGTCGGCGATGACGCCGAGCGACCGCTCGAGTTCGGCGTCGTAGCGAGCCAGGTCGGTGGTGAAGTGCGGCGTCTGACTTTCTCGCCGGGATCGCCCGCATTTGTGCAGGTCGAGCGCATAGAAGGCGAACCCGCGGTCGGCCAGGTGATCGGCGAGGCCGGTATGGAAGAAGTAGTCGGTGAACCCGTGCACCAGCAGCACCGCGCGGTGCGCCGCGGGTTGTGCGGCGCCGCGACGCACCAGCGTGGCGAACAGTTCGCCCTCGCCGTCGGGATCGGGGCCCAGCCGCAGGGTCTGCTGGAGGTAATCGGGCAGCTCGTCGGGCACCCAGACGCTCACCCCGGTCACATTAGGCTGGCTTGCCCGCCACAGGTACCTGCGGTGAGCGGATGCACAGTGGCCGCACGGTTGGCGGCGCTGGCTTCGGGATAACCTGGGACTCGGTGAACCGCCGTGATTCGCGACTTTAAGGATCGATGAAGTGCCTGATGCAGAGGTAGCCAAGACCGACGTCGTGCTGGTTGGTGCCGGCATCATGAGCGCCACGCTCGGGGTCCTGCTCAAGTTGCTCGAGCCGAACTGGTCCATCACGCTCATCGAACGCCTCGACGGTGCCGCCGCAGAGAGCAGCGACCCGTGGAACAACGCCGGTACCGGCCACTCCGCGCTGTGCGAACTGAACTACACGCCGCAGGATTCCGACGGCAGCGTCGACATCACCAAGGCCGTCAACGTCAACGAGCAGTTCCAGGTGTCGCGGCAGTTCTGGAGCTACGCCGTCGGCAACGGCGTGATCCGCGACGCTCGCAGCTTCATCAATCCGATCCCACACGTGAGTTTCGTCAGCGGCGCCAAGAACGCCCGGTATCTGCGCGCCCGCTACAACGCGCTGGTGACCAACCCGCTGTTCGCCTCGATGGAGTACATCGACGACCCGGCCGAATTCGCCCGTCGGCTGCCGTTCATGACCGAGAAGCGCGATCTGCGCGAGCCGTTCGCGCTGAACTGGACGCAGGACGGCACCGACGTGGACTTCGGCTCGCTCTCGCGTCAGCTCATCGGCTACTGCGCGCAGCGCGGCATGTCCACGCTGTTCGGCCACGAGGTGCGCGATCTGTCCAAGCAGTCCGACGGCAGCTGGCAGGTGAAAGTCCTCAACCGCCGCACCGGGGCCAAGCGCAAGCTCAATGCGAAGTTCGTCTTCGTCGGCGCCGGCGGCGGAGCGTTGCCGCTGCTGCAGAAGGCCGGCATCAACGAGGCCAAGGGCTTCGGCGGCTTCCCGGTGGGCGGCCAGTGGCTGCGCACCGGCAACCTCGAGCTGACGGCCCGCCACCAGGCCAAGGTGTACGGCCTGCCGCCACTGGGTGCGCCCCCGATGTCGGTGCCACACCTGGACACCCGCGTCATCAACGGGAAGTCGTGGCTGCTGTTCGGTCCGTTCGCCGGCTGGTCGCCGAAGTTCCTCAAGCAGGGCAAGGTCACCGATCTGCCGTTCTCGGTCAAGCCGAACAACCTCGCCTCCATGCTGGGCGTCGGGCTCACCGAGATGGGCCTGCTGAAGTACCTGATCGGCCAGCTGCGGCTCAGCGAATCCGATCGGGTGGACGCCCTGCGGGACTTCGCGCCCAGTGCTCGCAACTCGGACTGGGAACTCGACATCGCCGGACAGCGCGTGCAGGTCATCCGGCGCAAGGGCAAGGGCGGGGTGCTGGAGTTCGGCACCACCGTGCTGGCGGCCCAGGACGGCAGCATGGCCGGCCTGCTGGGTGCGTCCCCGGGCGCATCGACGGCGGTGCCCGCGATGCTCGACGTCATGGAACGCTGCTTCGCCGAGCGATACACCGCCTGGCTGCCCAAGCTCAAGGAGATCGTGCCGTCACTGGGCGCGAAGCTGTCCGACGAGCCCAGGCTGTTCGAGGAGATCTGGGCACACGGAACCAAGGTGCTCAAGCTGGACCGCCCGGCTGCGGGCCTGCCGCTCGCGGGTCCGGACACCGAGCACACCCAACCGAACTCCTCCCGCGCCGCAGTGACCGCCTGACGTGGGACGCCGATGACGGTCGCGCTGCGGCGCAGCTGGGCCAAGGACCTCGACGCGGCGACGCTCTACGAGCTGCTGAAACTGCGGGTCGAGGTGTTCGTCGTCGAACAGGCCTGTCCCTACCCGGAACTCGACGGCCGTGACCTGCTCGCCGAGACGCGGCACTTCTGGCTGGAGGGTCCCGACGGCGAGGTCGTCTCCACGCTGCGGCTGATGGAGGAGCATCCCGGCGGCCACAAGGCGTTCCGCATCGGCCGCGTCTGCACCAAGCGCGCCGACCGCGGGCACGGCCACACCGCCCGGCTGATGCAGGCCGCCCTGGCCGACGTGGGTGACCACCCCTGCCGCATCGACGCCCAGACCTATCTCGAGGAGATGTACGCCCGCCACGGCTTCGTCCGGGACGGAGATGAATTCCTCGACGACGGCATTCCCCACGTGCCGATGCTGCGTCCGGTTCCCGGAGGCGCGCACTGATGTCGGCTCCGACATATCCGTTCAGCGCGGTGGTCGGGCACGACCGGCTGCTGCTCGCCCTGCTGCTGTGCGCGGTGCGCCCCGAGATCGGCGGCGTGCTCATCCGCGGCGAGAAAGGCACCGCGAAGTCCACGGCCGTGCGCGGGCTCGCCCAGGTACTCAGCGGTGTCGATGGGGGAGCGCTCGTCGAACTGCCCATCGGCGCCACCGAGGACCGCGTCGTCGGTTCACTGGACCTGCAGAAGGTCTTGCGCGACGGCGAACACGCCTTCTCACCCGGGCTCCTGGCCCGCGCCCACGGCGGCGTCCTCTACGTCGACGAGGTCAACCTGCTGCACGACCATCTGGTCGACGTGCTGCTCGACGCCGCGGCGATGGGCCGGGTCCACGTCGAACGCGACGGGATCTCACACAGCCACGAGGCCCGGTTCATCCTGATCGGAACCATGAACCCCGAGGAGGGCGAGCTGCGACCCCAGCTGCTCGACCGGTTCGGATTGACCGTGGACGTCGCGGCATCCCGCGACGTGGACGTGCGGGTCGAGGTGATCCGGCAGCGGATGGCATACGAGGCCGATCCGGTGGGATTCGCCGACCGCTACGCCGGCTCCGACGCCGAGCTGGCCCGCCGGGTGTCCACCGCCCGTGCCCTGGTCAACTCGGTGGTGTTGCCGGACAACGAGTTACGTCGGATCGCCGCCTTGTGCGCGGCGTTCGACGTGGACGGGATGCGCGCCGATCTGGTGGTGGCCCGCACGGCGGTCGCGCACGCCGCCTGGCGCGGTGCCGCCGCCGGGGCGAGCGAAGCGACGGGCAAGATCACCGTCGGCGAGGAGGACATCCGGGTGGCGGCCGAACTCGCGCTGCCACACCGGCGCAGACGCGATCCGTTCGACGACCCGGGCCTGGACCCGCAGCGGCTCGACGAGGCGATGGCCGAGGCCGGACAGTCCGTCGACGGCGAGCCCGTCGACGGACACGACGAACCCGACCCCGAACCGGACCCGCCGGGCGGCGGCGCGGACGAACCCTCCGGGGGCGAAGCGTCGAATTCGGCTGCCGGGCAACGTACATCGCCGCCGCAGACCGCGCCCGCCGCCGCACCGTCGGCGACGTTCCGCACGCGCGCGCTGACCGTGCCCGGCGTGGGCGAGGGTGCGCCGGGTCGGCGGTCCCGCGCGCGCAACCGCACCGGGACAGTGGTCTCGGCGACCGCGGAGGCCGACGGGCACGGTCTGCACGTGTTCGGCACGCTGCTCGCCGCGGCAGGCAACCAGCGCGTGGCGGGACGCCCCAGGCCGGGTCCGCAGGACGTCCGCCGCGCCGTACGGCAGGGACGCGAGGGCAACCTGGTGGTGTTCGTCGTCGACGCATCGGGTTCCATGGCGGCCCGCGACCGGATGGCCGCCGTCGGCGGCGCCACCCTGTCCCTGCTGCGCGACGCCTACCAGCGCCGCGACAAGGTCGCGGTCATCACCTTTCGGCAGCGGCAGGCGACACTGCTGCTGCCCCCGACCTCGTCGGTCTACATCGCGAGTAGACGGCTGTCGCGGTTCGACACCGGCGGCAAGACCCCGATCGCCGAGGGGCTGCTGGCCGCCCGCGACGTCGTGGTGCGCGAGAAGGCCCGCGACCGGGCGCGACGCTGCCTGGTCGTCGTGCTGACCGACGGGCGCGCCACCGGAGGACCCGATCCGCTCGGCCGCACCAGGGCGGCGGCCGCCCGGCTGGTGGCCGAGGGCGCCACGGCGGTGGTCGTGGACTGTGAGACCTCATGGGTGCGGCTCGGCCTTGCCGAGGAACTGGCGACCGCGTTGCGGGCCCCCGCGGTGCGGCTGGCCCACCTGCGTGCCGATGATCTGACCCGCGTGGTGACCCGCACCGAACACCGCGCCGCCTGACGGAGGTAACCGACGATGCCGCAGGGCAAACCGCTCACCGTGCCGAATGACGGGCTGACCACCCGCGCCCGCCGCAACGCGCCGTTGTTGGCCGTGCACACGGGGCCGGGCAAGGGGAAGTCGACGGCGGCCTTCGGGATGGCGCTGCGGGCGTGGAACCAGGGCTTCGACATTGCGGTGTTCCAGTTCGTCAAGAGCGCGAAGTGGAAGGTCGGCGAAGAGACCGCGCTGCGCGAGCTGGGACGGGCGCACGACGAACGCGGTGTCGGCGGACCCGTCGAATGGCACAAGATGGGCTCGGGATGGTCGTGGACCCGCAAGCACGGCAGCGACGTCGATCACGCCGAGGCCGCCGCCGACGGCTGGGCCGAGATCGCCCGGCGGCTGGCCGCCGAACGCCACGACTTCTACGTGCTCGACGAGTTCACCTATCCACTCAAGTGGGGCTGGATCGACGTCGACGAGGTCGTGCAGGTGCTGAGCGACCGGCCCGGCACCCAGCACGTCGTCATCACCGGCCGCGACGCCCCGCAGCGTCTGCTCGACGCCGCCGATCTGGTCACCGAGATGACCAAGGTCAAGCATCCGATGGACGCCGGCCGCAAAGGCCAACGAGGGATCGAGTGGTGACACCGGCACCGGCCGTCGTCCTCGCCGCCCCGTCGTCGGGCAGCGGAAAGACCACGGTGGCAACGGGTCTGATGGGTGCGCTGCGGCGCGCAGGCCACACCGTCGCACCGTTCAAGGTGGGTCCGGACTTCATCGATCCCGGCTATCACGCAATCGCCGCAGGCAGGCCGGGCCGCAACCTGGACCCCGTCCTCGTCGGTGAGGATCTCATCGGTCCCCTGTACGCCCATGGCGCCGCCGGCGCCGACATCGCCGTCGTCGAAGGTGTCATGGGTCTGTTCGACGGACGCATCGGCGATCAGATGTCAGGCCCGGCAACGGGTTCGACCGCGCACGTCGCCACGCTGTTGGGTGCGCCGGTGGTGCTGGTGGTCGACGCCCGCGGCCAGAGCCACAGCATCGCCGCACTGCTGCAGGGCTTCTCGACCTTCGACCCGCTGACCCGCATCGCCGGTGTGGTGCTCAACCTCGTGGGCTCACCCCGCCACGAGGAGGTGCTGCGTCAGGCCTGCGAACACGCGGGGATGCCGGTGTTCGGCGCGGTGCCGCGCACTGAGGCGCTGGCCGTGCCCTCCCGGCACCTCGGCCTGGTCACCGCCGTCGAGCACGGTGTGCGGGCCCGCGAGGCGGTCGCGGCGATGACCGACCTGATCGCCCGTCACGTCGACCTCGACGCCGTCGTGCGCAGCGCCGGTGTACGGGTCGGCGCGCACCCGTGGTCACCGCAGGCGCCGTCGGACGCCGGGGCGGACGTGACCGTCGCCCTGGCCGCCGGCAAGGCCTTCACGTTCGGCTACCCCGAACACGGCGAACTGCTGCGCGCGGCCGGCGCCGAGGTCGTCGAATTCGATCCGCTGACCGATCCGCTGCCCACCGGCACCGGCGCGCTGGTCATCCCCGGCGGCTTCCCCGAACAGCACACCGCCGACCTGTCCGCCAACACCGTTGTGCGCCAGCAGATTCGCGAACTGGCGGCCCGTGGCGCGCCGATCCACGCCGAGTGCGCCGGCCTGACGTACCTGGTCGACGATCTCGACGGGCACCCGATGTGCGGCGTGCTGGCCGGTTCGGCCCGATTCACCGAACGCCTCACCCTCGGATATCGACAGGCCGTCGCCGTAGCCGACTCGTCGCTGCACGCCGCGGGCGAACGCGTCACCGGCCACGAATTCCACCGCACCGCCGTCGCATTCACCGACAGCTACGAGACCGCGTGGCGATATCCGGATCGGTCGGGCCGTAGCGCCGCAGACGGGGCGGTGCACCGCGGGGTGCACGCCGGATATCTGCACACCCACCCGGCGGCGCACCCGCAGGCGATCGCCCGCTTCGTCGGCGCCGCCGCACGCTCTAAGCTCGCCGGGTGACCGATCACGCGTACCTCGTCGGCCTGCGACTCGCAGGCAAGAAGGTCGTCTTCGTCGGTGGGGGAAGCGTCGCCCAGCGCCGGTTGCCGCTGCTGATCGCCAACGGCGCCGACGTGCACGTCATCGCCCGCGAGGCCACCCCGGCAGTGGAGGCAATGACGGGAATCACACTGACGCTGCGTGAATTCCGCGTCGGGGACCTCGACGGCGCGTGGTACACCGTCGCCGCCACCGACGACCCCGACGTGAATGCGGCCGTGGTGGCCGAAGCCGAGCGCAGGCACATCTTCTGCGTGCGCGCCGACGTCGCCCGCGAGGGCACCGCCGTCACGCCGGCGACCTTCGACTACGAGGGCCTCTCGGTCGGCGTGCTGGCCGGCGGTGAGCACCGCCGCTCGGCGGCGATCCGATCGGCGATCCACGAGGCGCTGGCGAGCGGACTGATCACCGCCGACGATCCCGACACGGCGCCGACCGGCGTGGCGCTGGTCGGCGGCGGGCCGGGTGACCCCGAGCTCATCACCGTGCGGGGCCGCCGCCTGCTCGCCCAGGCCGACGTCGTCGTGGCCGACCGGCTCGCGCCGCAGGAGCTCCTCGCCGAGCTGGGTCCGCACGTCGAGGTCATCGACGCCGCCAAGATCCCCTACGGCCGCGCGATGGCCCAGGACGCCATCAACTCCCTGCTCATCGAGCGGGCGTCGGCGGGCAAGTTCGTGGTGCGGCTCAAGGGCGGCGATCCGTTCGTGTTCGCGCGCGGTTACGAGGAGGTGCTCGCGTGCGCGGAGGCCGGCATTCCGGTCACCGTCGTACCCGGTGTGACCAGCGCCATAGGGGTGCCGGCTCTGGCCGGAGTGCCCGTCACACACCGGCACGTCACGCACGAATTCGTGGTGGTCAGCGGGCACGTCGCGCCCGGGCATCCCGAATCGTTAGTCAATTGGGATGCACTCGCCGCACTGTCCGGCACCATCGTGTTGCTGATGGCAGTCGAGCGGATCGAACTCTTCGCCGAAGTTCTGATCGCGGGCGGGCGACCTGCGGAGACGCCGGTCCTGGTGGTTCAGCACGGGACGACATCCGCTCAACGAAGTTTGCGGGCGACGCTCGGCGACGCCCCGGAGAAGATCCGTTCAGAGGGCATCAGGCCGCCCGCGATCATCGTGATCGGGGCCGTGGCGGGCTTCGCCACTTAAAGGGTTCCTAAGATTACTGTAAGGTAACTCGTTATGACGGCTCTCAATGACGCCGAGCGCGCAGCCATGTACAGGGACGCCGAAAGCAACTCGAAACGGGCGCGGCCGATGAGCGTGGAACGTACCTCCGTTCCGCGTACCGCCAAGACTCCCGCCTGGGTGCCCTCGCGGCGGTTCTTCGCCGCCGTGATCGCGATCGCCGGCATGCAGTTGCTCGCCACCATGGACAGCACCATCGCCATCGTCGCGCTGCCCCAGATCCAGGACGAACTGGGGCTCTCGGACGCCGGCCGCAGCTGGGTCATCACGGCGTACGTGCTGACCTTCGGCGGCCTCATGCTGCTCGGCGGCCGCCTCGGCGACACCATCGGCCGCAAGCGCGCGTTCATCGCCGGTGTCGCACTGTTCGTCATCGCCTCGATCCTGTGCGGCATCGCCTGGAATGAGGCCACGCTCGTGATCGCCCGCCTGCTGCAGGGTGTCGGCGCGGCCATCGCCTCGCCGACCGGCCTGGCGCTGGTGGCCACCACTTTCCCGAAGGGGCCGGCGCGTAACGCCGCCACCGCGGTGTTCGCCGCCATGACCGGGGTCGGTTCGGTCATGGGTCTGGTCGTCGGCGGCGCACTGACCGAGGTCTCCTGGCGGTGGGCGTTCCTGGTCAACGTGCCCATCGGCCTGGTGATGATCTATCTGGCCCACACCACCCTGCGCGAGACGAACAAAGAGCGGCTCAAGCTGGACGCCACGGGCGCGATCCTCGCGACGCTGCTCTGTACCGCCGCGGTCTTCGGCTTCTCCATGGGCCCGGAGAAGGGCTGGTCCTCGCCGATCACCATCGGCTCGATCCTCGCGGCCGCGGTCTTCGGTATCGCGTTCGTCATCGTCGAGCGCACTGCGGCAAACCCCGTGGTGCCGTTCAAGCTCTTCAAGGACCGCAACCGGCTGGCCACCTTCTCGGCGATCTTCCTGGCCGGCGGCGTGATGTTCACGCTGACGGTGCTCATCGGCCTGTACGTACAGGACATCCTCGGCTACACCCCGCTGCGGGCCGGCATCGGCTTCATCCCGTTCGTCATCGCGATGGGCATCGGCCTCGCGCTGTCCTCCCAGCTCGTGTCGATGTTCCCGCCCCGTGTGCTGGTGATCGCCGGCGGTGTCCTGGTCCTCGGCGCGATGATCTACGGCTCGACGCTCTACAAGGGCATCCCGTACTTCCCGAACCTCGTCCTGCCCATCACCATCGGCGGTATCGGCATCGGCATGATCGTCGTGCCCCTGACCATCTCCGCCATCGCCGGCGTCGGCTTCGACCAGATCGGACCGGTCTCGGCGATCGCGCTGATGCTGCAGAACCTGGGCGGACCCGTCGTGCTGGCCATCATCCAGGCCGTCATCACCTCCCGGACGCTGTACCTCGGCGGAACCACCGGCCCGGTGAAGAACATGGATACCACGCAGCTCGCCGCGCTGGACGCCGGCTACACCTACGGCTTGCTGTGGGTGGCCGCGGTCGCGGTGCTCGTCGGCGGCGCGGCCCTGCTGATCGGCTACACCAGCAAGCAGGTCGCGCACGCGCAGGAAGTCAAGGACGCGATCGACGCCGGAGAGCTTTAGCTCGACCATCGAGCACGGAGAGCTTTAGCTCGACCATCGAGCACGGAGAGCTTTAGCTCGCCGGTCGGAGTTCACCGGCAACCGAGCGCAGCGCGGCGACGACGGTCCGCACCTCCTCGCCCGGCCCGGACCGGGTCAGCGCGACCGCAATCCGTCCCGGCCAGGCCGGATCGTCCACCTCGACCACCGTCACGCCGTGGGGCACCGACAGGGCCGCCAACTCCGGTAGCAGGCACACGCCCAGGCCGGCCGCCACCAGGCCCAGCCGCGACGGCCAACCCACCACGCGGTAGCGGATGTTCGGCTCCGACAGCGTCGGCCAGGCGGTGAACTGCGGGTCGCCCGCCGAGCCCGCCCCCGCGATCCACGGCTCGGCTGCCAGCTCGTGCACCGCGACGCGGCCGGCCCCCGCCAGGCGGTGTCCGCTGGGCACCGCCACACACATGTCACCGGCATAGACGCGGTGCTGAGTCAGGCCGTCGAGGTCGTAATCGGGTAGCCCGGAGCCCGTCGCGATGACGGCGAGCCCGAGGCGGCCGGCCCGCACCTCCCGCACCAGGATCCGTGAGGATCCCTCGGTCAGTCCGATCACCAGCGCCGGATAGTCGACCGCGAGGCGGGCGACGGTCCGCGGGACGAGCACCGACATCGCCGCGGGGAACGCACCGACCGCGACGTGCCCGGCCAACCGCTCGCCGAGGCTGTCCAGCTCGTGTCGCAGCGCGGTCGTCGCTCCGATGATGCGCGCGGCGTGTTCGACCAGCACCGCACCGGCGGGTGTGACGCTGACGCCACGCACCGTGCGGGCGAACAGCCGGTAGCCGGCGGCGGACTCCATCGCTGCCACCTGCCGGGAGACCGCTGGTTGCGAGTAGCCCAGCGAGCGTGCGGCTGCGGTGAACGACCCCAGCAGGGCGATCTCCCGACACACGCGCAGCCCCTCCAGCGTCAGCTCGGCCATGCGGTAATCGTATGGCTATCCGTCGTGTTCGTCATTGCATGCATGGACTGTCGGGGTCCTCGGCCCGGTTGAGGAGGAGTGAGACCCCCGAGAGAGGAACTGACATGACCACCACCTGGTTGATCACCGGCGCATCGCGCGGTATGGGCCGAGAACTCGTCGAACAGCTGCTGGCCCGCGGAGATCGCGTGGCGGCGACACTGCGGCGTCCCGAACAGCTCGGCGATCTCGCCGCGCGCCACGGCGACCGGCTGTGGCGGCGCGCGCTCGACGTCACCGACACCGACGACGTCCGGGCCGCGGTGGCCGAGGCCTTCACCGCCCACGATCGCATCGACGTCGTCGTCTCCAACGCCGGGTACGGCGTCTTCGGTGCCGCCGAGGATCTCGGTGACCGGGACGTAGACGACGTCATCGCGACCAACCTGACCGGATCCATCCAGCTGGCCCGCGCGGTGCTGCCGCACTTGCGCGCACAGGGCGGCGGGCTGCTCATGCAGATGTCGAGTATGGGCGGGCACCTGACGTTCCCGGCGTTCTCGCTCTACCACGCCACCAAATGGGGCATCGAGGGTTTCTTCGACGCGCTCGCGCCCGAGGTCGAGCCGTTCGGCATCCGGACCACCCTCGTCGAGCCCGGAATCGTGCGAACGGGCTTCTTCGAGGCGGCCACCCGCGTCCCGTTCAGCGCGCCCTACCGCGGCGGGCCCGCCGACCAGACGCCGACCACCCCCGAGGAGATGACCGTCGACCCCGTGCGCGCGGTCGCCGCAATCATCCGCGCCGCGGATTCCGACGCCCCACCGCGCCGGCTCGTGCTGGGCACCGATGCGTACACGCTGATGACCCGGGCGCTGAACGGCCGGCTGGCCGAGGTCGCCGCCCAGCGGGAGAACGCGGCCACCGCCGACTTCCCGGGCGCTGCAGCGGGCACGGCGGACCCTGACGACTAAGGTGATCGGCTGTGATCACCCGGATGTCCGAGCTGTTCCTGCGCACCCTTCGCGACGATCCCGCCGACGCCGAGGTGCCCAGCCACAAGCTGCTCATCCGCGCCGGCTTTGTGCGCCCCATCGCACCGGGTCTCTACAGCTGGCTGCCGCTGGGCCTGCGGGTGTTCCGCAAGGTCGAGCAGATCGTGCGCGAGGAGATGAACGCGATCGGCGGGCAGGAGATCCTGTTCCCCGCGCTGCTTCCCCGGGCGCCCTACGAGATCACCAACCGGTGGACCGAGTACGGGGACAACCTGTTCCGGCTCAAGGACCGCAGGCAGAACGACTACCTGCTCGGCCCTACGCACGAAGAACTGTTCGCCCTCACGGTCAAAGGGGAGTACTCGTCCTACAAGGACTTCCCCGTCGTGCTCTACCAGATCCAGACGAAGTACCGTGACGAGGCCAGGCCGCGGGCGGGCATCCTGCGCGGCCGCGAGTTCGTCATGAAGGACTCGTACTCCTTCGACGTCGACGAAGACGGACTCAAGACCGCCTATCACGCGCACCGCGAGGCCTACCAGCGGATCTTCTCCCGGCTGGGCGTCGACTACGTGATCGTCTCGGCGGTCTCCGGGGCGATGGGCGGCAGCGCCTCCGAGGAGTTCCTCGCCGAGAGCGAGATCGGCGAGGACACCTTCGTGCGGTGCCTGGAGTCCGGTTACGCCGCCAACGTCGAGGCGGTGCTGACCCGGGTGCCCGAGGCTCGGCCCATCGACGGCCTGCCCGAGGCGGTGGTGCACGACACCCCGGACGCACCGACCATCGCGACGCTCGTCGACTGGGCGAATGCCGCCGACCTGCCGAGCTTCGCGGGCCGTGCGGTGACGGCCGCGGACACCCTGAAGAACGTGCTGCTCAAGGTGCGCCAGCCCGGCGGCGACTGGGAGCTGCTGGCCGTCGGCGTGCCCGGCGACCGCGAGGTCGATGAGAAGCGGCTCGGTGCGGCGCTCGAACCGGCGGAGTACGCGCTGCTCGACGACGCCGACTTTGCGAAGCACCCGTTCCTGGTGAAGGGCTACGTCGGTCCGAAGGCGCTGCGGGACAACGGTGTGCGCTATCTGCTCGATCCGCGCATCGTGGACGGCACGGCCTGGATCACCGGTGCCGACGCACCCAACAGGCATGTCGTCGATCTGGTCGCGGGCCGCGACTTCCGCGGCGACGGCACGATCGAGGCGGCCGAGGTGCGCGACGGCGATCCCTCGCCGGACGGGGCCGGCCCGCTGGTCAGTGCGCGGGGCATCGAGATCGGCCACATCTTCCAGCTCGGCCGCAAGTACACCGACGCATTCACCGTCGACGTGCTCGGCGAGGACGGTAAGCCCGTGCGCCTGACGATGGGTTCCTACGGAATCGGGGTGTCCCGGCTGGTGGCGGTGATCGCCGAGCAGCAGCACGACGAGCTGGGGCTGCGCTGGCCGGCCGAGGTCGCACCGTTCGACGTGCACGTGGTGATCGCCAACAAGGACGCTCAGGCCCGCACCGGTGCCACCGAGCTGGCTGGCGACCTGGACCGCATCGGCATCGAGGTGCTCCTCGACGACCGGACCGCCTCACCCGGGGTGAAGTTCAAGGACGCCGAACTGCTCGGCGTGCCGTGGATCGTCGTGGTCGGCCGCGGATGGGCCGACGGTGTCGTGGAGCTGCGCAACCGGTTCACCGGCGAGAAGCGTGAGGTCGCCGCCGACGAGGCGGCCACCGAGATCGCCTCCGCGCTGCGCTGAGGTCCGTTACTCGTTGCCGCCGGGGAACGCGACGGTGACCGGCCGGTCGCCCAGGACCTGCGTCCACTGCGCGGCGAACACCGCCGACCGGGTCAGCGCCTCGACGCCGAACGCACGGTCCTCGCCCGCGCTCGCCTGTTCGACCACCGCGCGCCAGGCGGCGGCGGCGTCCTGCTCCATCTGCACGGCGAGCGTGGCGGCGTCGTCGGGATTGCGCACCGGGCCGGGCATCTGATATCCCGCGGCGGGCAGCGGCGGAGCGACGTCACGCGCCTCCAGCAGCGCGATCGCGGCTTCCCGGCGCTCCCGGTGCGCCGCGATGGCCGTCGACACCAGCCAGTTGTCCTCCGGGGTGGAGTGCGCCGACACCAGGCCGTAGCCGTAGATGATGCCGTGCTCGACGGCGACCGCGTCGTACAGCGCACCGTCGGCGGCGTCGGCCGGGCGTGCGGGCAGTCCCGGTGCCGGTTCGGCCGAGGTCACGGCGCCGTGTCCGTCCCGGCCAGCGCCACCTCGTGAGCCGCTGTGCAGGCGGCGGCGATGGAGGCCATCAGGCCGGCCCGGTAGCCCGACCAGTGGGTGGCCAGCTCGGCCGCCGTCTCGGCCGACCGGCGCAGCGCCGCCACCACGTCGCTGACCACCGGTGGCTTCGCCGGTGCCGCCGTCGTCGTGGCCGGCGTGCTGGTGGGGGCCTGGTCACCAGCGAGACGGGTCAGTTCATCGGACAGCGCCTGGGCGTGCGCGGAGCGCTCGGCGGCCACGGCTGTGAGGACCTGCGCGAGCGGCGGACGCGTGGTGGCCGCCACATCGGTGGCCAGGGTGCTGTCCGCCCGCGCCCGGTCGAGTTGGGCCAGGAGCTCGTCGAGTTCCGGTGGCGGCGGAGGGGGGGAGCACGCCGCGGCCGACAACCCGAGCACCGCCAGCGTCGCCGCGCCGACGAGCACACGGCGCCTGCTGACGGGGTCGAGGGCGCTCGGCACGAGCAACATCCTGCCATTGCCGCTGCGCCGCCGACGCCCGCGTTCGCTGTCGGGGGCCATGGGCCTGGCGTAGTGTGGAAGCTCGACTCCAGGGCGTAGGACCCACCCAGGATGCGTCCACAATTCAAGATGAGGAGCTCGCCGTGGGAACCAATCCCAGATCGCGACCGGCGGGATTGCCGTCGCAGGAGCAGGTGATCGAGCTACTCCACGACGAGTTCGCTCGCGCCGGCTACGAGATCGAGGACGTCACGATCGACGGCGCAGCGCGCCCGCCCCGCATCACCATCGTCGCCGACGGGGACCGCCCGCTGGACCTGGACACCATTGCCGGCCTGTCCCGCTCGTCGGCCGACCTGCTCGACCAACTCGACGCGGCGCCCGGTGGCGCTCCCTACGTTCTCGAGGTCACCTCGCCGGGTGTGGACCGCCCGTTGACCACAGAGAAGCACTACCGGCGCGCCAGAGGCCGCAAGGTGGAGATCGTGCTGTCCGACGGCTCGCAGCTCACCGGCCGGGTCGGCGAGGTCGGCGCCGGGACGGTGGCGCTGGTGGTGCGCGAAGGCGCCCGCGCCGACTTCTCGGTGCGCGAGCTGCCGCTCGAGGCGATCACGAAAGCCGTTGTCCAGGTGGAATTCTCACCGCCGAATCAGCGTGAGCTGGAGCTTGCCGGGCTATCGGGACAGGAGGGCTGAGCATGAACATCGACATGGCCGCACTGCACGCCATCGAGGCGGACAAAGGCATCACGGTCGACGTCGTCGTCGACACCATCAAGTCGGCGCTGCTGACCGCCTACCGGCACACCGAGGGCCACGAGCCCGACGCGCGCATCGAGATCGACCGCAAGACCGGCGCGGTGAAGGTGCTGGCCCGCCAGACCGACGCCGACGGCAACCTCGTGCACGAATGGGACGACACTCCGGAGGGGTTCGGACGGATCGCGGCGACGACCGCGCGTCAGGTCATCCTGCAGCGGCTGCGCGATGCCGAGAACGAGAAGAACTACGGCGAGTTCTCCGCCCGCGAAGGCGACATCGTCGCCGGGGTGATCCAGCGTGACGCGAGGGCCAACGCCCGCGGTCTGGTCGTCGTCCGCATGGGCAGCGAGACCAAGGGCAGCGAAGGCGTCATCCCGGCCGCCGAACAGGTCCCCGGTGAACGCTACGAACACGGCGACCGGCTCCGCTGCTACGTCGTCGGGGTGACCCGAGGTGCCCGCGAACCGCTGATCACGTTGTCGCGGACGCATCCGAACCTCGTCCGCAAGCTGTTCAGCCTCGAGGTGCCCGAGATCAACGAGGGATCGGTCGACATCGTGGCGGTCGCCCGCGAGGCCGGACACCGCAGCAAGATCGCGGTGGCCTCACGGGTGCCCGGGCTCAACGCCAAGGGTGCGTGCATCGGCCCGATGGGACAGCGTGTGCGCAACGTGATGAGCGAACTGTCCGGTGAGAAGATCGACATCATCGACCATGACGAGGACCCGGCCCGCTTCGTGGCCAATGCTCTCTCGCCCGCGAAGGTCGTCTCGGTCACCGTCATCGACGAGGCGGCACGCGCCGCACGGGTGGTCGTGCCCGACTTCCAATTGTCGCTGGCCATCGGCAAGGAGGGGCAGAACGCCCGGCTGGCGGCCCGGCTGACGGGCTGGCGGATCGACATCCGCAGCGATGCGGCACCGCCCGATCAACCCAAGGCGGACGCCGACGTCGCACATCCCGTCGCGCGCGACCGGTAGCGCGGCGCCGTTTCGGTCAGCGGTGCGGTTGGCGGTAGACTCAGCTGTGATCCAGCGCGAGACCTCGGCTTCGACGCAGACTCGCCACCCCGACCACCGTGTCGGCCCGGTGCGGACCTGTGTGGGATGCCGAAGACGAGTGCTGGCCGTCGATCTGCTGCGGGTGGTCGCTGTCGTCGACGGGAATGGCGATTGCGCCGTGACCGTTGATGCAGGGGGTAGTCTGCCCGGGCGGGGTGCGTGGCTGCATCCCGATGCGCAGTGTCTACACGCAGCAGTGCGGCGGCGAGCGTTCACCCGAGCGCTGCGAATCACCGGCTCACCGGAGTTATCCGGGGTGATCGAACACGTCGAGAACCTCTCGGCGGGTCCGCTCGCCCAGCAAGAGAACAGGTAGCGAAGAACATGAGCACACCGTGAAGTCCCGATGACCATGCGTCATAGCTAACCCGAGGCGCGGCGCCTCTCACTGCTGTCGCCTCTAGAGATGGAGAAGTAGTGGCAGGTAAGGCCCGCGTACACGAGTTGGCGAAGGAACTCGGTGTCACAAGTAAGGAACTGCTCGCAACGCTCAAGGAGCAGGGCGAGTTCGTCAAGTCGGCCTCTTCGACCGTAGAGGCCCCCGTCGCGCGCCGGTTGCGCGAGAAGTTCGGCGACAAACCCGCGCCCGCCAAGGCGAAGACTGCGGGCAACGGCGCTCCCGCCGCACCGGCAGCCTCCGCGTCGCCGGCCACGGCTGCCGCCGCGGCCGCTCCCACCCCCGCGCCTGCACCGTCGGCGCCGCCGGTCTCGGCGAAGCCGTCGGCTCCCAAGCCGGCCGCGCCCCAGCCCGTCGCGCCGCCGCAACCGGCCGCGCCGGTTCAGCCTGTGGCGTCCGCTCCGGCTCCCGAAGCACCTGCGGCGCAGGCTCCCGCCGCGCCGACACGTCCGGGCCCCACTCCGGGTCCGCGCCCGGGGCCGGCACCCAAGCCCGCTCCGCGTACTCCGCGCGTCGGCAACAATCCGTTCTCGTCACAGGTGCCGGTCGACCGGCCCGCACCGCGGCCGCCGCAGCCCCGTCCGGGTGCGCCGCGGCCCGGCACGCCCCGGCCCGGTATGTCGCCCAACAACATGCCGCCGCGTCCTGCGGGTCCCCGTCCGGGTGCCCCCGCGGGTCGTCCCGGCGGTCCGCGCCCCGGCCCCGGTGGCCGTGGCCCCGGAGCCGGCGGCGGAGGCCGTCCCGGTGGCGGTGGCGGCGGTGGTAACTACCGCGGCGGTGGCGCCGGCGGTGGCGGAGGCGCTCCGGCCGGTGCCGGTGCCGGTGGTGGTTTCCGCGGCCGTCCCGGCGGTGGCGGCGGTCGCCCCGGTCAGCGCGGAGGTGCTGCCGGTGCGTTCGGTCGTCCCGGCGGCGCCCCGAAGCGGGGTCGCAAGTCGAAGCGGGCAAAACGCGCCGAATACGAGAACATGCAGGCCCCGGTCGTCGGCGGTGTGCGGTTGCCGCACGGCAACGGCGAGACCATCCGGCTGGCCCGCGGCGCATCGCTGTCGGACTTCGCCGAGAAGATCAACGCCAACCCGGCCTCGCTGGTGCAGGCGCTGTTCAACCTCGGTGAGATGGTCACCGCGACGCAGTCGGTGAACGACGAGACCCTCGAGCTGCTGGGCAGCGAGATGAACTACGTCGTACAGGTCGTGTCCCCGGAGGACGAGGACCGCGAACTGCTGCAGTCCTTCGACCTCACCTACGGCGAGGACGAGGGCGGCGAAGAGGATCTCGAATTCCGTCCGCCGGTCGTCACCGTCATGGGTCACGTCGACCACGGCAAGACCCGCCTGTTGGACAGCATCCGGCAGGCCAACGTCCGCGAGGGCGAGGCCGGCGGCATCACCCAGCACATCGGCGCCTACCAGGTCCTCACCGAACTGGACGGCAACGAGCGGCTGGTGACGTTCATCGACACCCCGGGCCACGAGGCGTTCACCGCCATGCGTGCCCGCGGCGCGAAGGCCACCGACATCGCGATCCTCGTGGTCGCGGCCGACGACGGCGTCATGCCGCAGACGGTGGAGGCCATCAACCACGCCCAGGCGGCCGACGTGCCGATCGTCGTGGCGGTCAACAAGATCGACAAGGAGGGCGCCGACCCGGCCAAGATCCGCGGGCAGCTCACCGAGTACGGCCTGGTGGCCGAGGACTTCGGTGGCGACACCATGTTCGTCGACATCTCCGCCAAGCAGGGCACCAACATCGATCAGCTGCTCGAAGCGGTGCTGCTGACCGCGGACGCCGCGCTCGACCTGCGGGCCAATCCCGACATGGAGGCGCAGGGCGTGGCGATCGAGGCGCACCTCGACCGTGGTCGCGGTCCGGTGGCCACCGTGCTCATCCAGCGCGGCACCCTGCGGGTCGGCGACTCGATCGTCGCCGGCGACGCCTACGGCCGCGTCCGGCGCATGGTCGACGAGCACGGCGAGGACGTCACCGAGGCGCTGCCGTCACGTCCGGTGCAGGTCATCGGCTTCACGTCGGTGCCCGGTGCAGGCGACAACCTGCTCGTCGTCGACGAGGACCGCATCGCCCGCCAGATCGCCGACCGGCGCAGCGCGCGTAAGCGCAACGCACTGGCCGCGCGCAGCCGCAAGCGGATCAGCCTGGAGGACCTGGATTCGGCGCTCAAGGAGACCAGCCAGCTGAACCTGATCCTCAAGGGCGACAACTCCGGCACCGTCGAGGCGCTCGAAGAGGCCCTGATGGGGATCGAGATCGACGACGAGGTGGAGCTGCGCGTCATCGACCGCGGTGTCGGCGGCGTGACCGAGACGAACGTCAACCTGGCGTCGGCCTCGGATGCGATCATCATCGGCTTCAACGTCCGCGCGGAGGGCAAGGCCACCGAGCTGGCCAACCGCGAGGGTGTGGAGATCCGGTACTACTCGATCATCTACCAGGCCATCGACGAGATCGAGAGCGCGCTCAAGGGCATGCTCAAGCCGATCTACGAGGAGCGGGAGCTCGGCCGCGCCGAGATCCGCGCCATCTTCCGGTCGTCGAAGGTGGGCAACATCGCGGGCTGCCTGGTGCAGTCCGGGATCATGCGCCGCAACGCCAAGGCCCGGCTGCTCCGCGACAACGTCGTGGTCGCCGAGAACCTCACCGTGTCCTCGCTCAAGCGGGAGAAAGAGGACGCGACCGAGGTGCGTGAAGGCTACGAGTGCGGTCTGACGCTGACCTACAACGACATCAAGGAAGGCGACGTCATCGAGACGTACGAGCTCGTCGAGAAAGCGCGGACCTAACACCCGATGAGCGCTTGCGCAAAGAAGAGACGACATGGCTGATCCGGCACGGGCACGCCGGCTGGCCAAGCGCATCTCCACCATCGTCGCCTCGGCGATCGAGTACGAGATCAAGGATCCGCGGCTGTTCGGCGTGACCATCACCGATGCGAAGGTCACCAATGACCTGCACGACGCCACGCTGTACTACACGGTGCTGGGTCGCAGCCTCGACGAGGAGCCCGACTACGCGGGCGCCGCGGCGGCGCTGGAGAAGGCCAAGGGTGTGTTGCGGACCAAGGTGGGCGCCGGGACCGGGGTGAGGTTCACCCCGACCCTGGCGTTCGTCCGCGACACCGTGCCCGAGACCTCCGCGCACATGGAGGAGTTGTTGGCGCGGGCCCGGGCGGCAGATGAGGATTTGGCAAGAGTTCGCCAGGGTGCGAAGCACGCAGGAGACAGCGACCCGTACCGTGTGACTGGGGGCGAGGACGTCGGCGGGGAAACGCGTACGGAGTTCGACACCACGCTCAACCCCGAGGACACCGGTGACCGCTATCGACAAGACGACTGACGCACTGGCTGGTGCGCGGGTGGACGCCTACCGGGCGGCCGACATACTCGACTCGGCGAGGACCGTCAGCGTGGTCTGTCATGTCTATCCCGACGCCGACACCATCGGTGCGGGGCAGGCGCTGGCGCTGGTCCTCGACCACGCCGGCAAGAGCGTGGAGGTCAGCTTCGCTGCGCCCGAGTCGCTCCCGGAATCGCTGCAGACGCTGCCGGGCGGCCATCTGCTGGTCGCGCCGCAGGACATGCGCCGCGACGCCGATCTGGTCGTGACCGTGGACATCCCGAGCGTCAACCGCCTGGGCGCCCTCGACGACCTCGCCGAACCGGGCCGCCGCGTGCTGGTCATCGACCACCACGCCTCCAACCAGCTGTTCGGCAGCGCCAACTACGTCGACCCGTCCGCGGACTCGACGACGATGCTGGTCGCCGAGATCCTCGACGCCTGGAACAAGCCGATCGACAAGGGTGTCGCGCACTGCCTCTACGCCGGCCTGACCACCGACACCGGCTCCTTCCGCTGGGCCAGCGCCCGCGCGCACCGGCTGGCCGCCCGGCTGGTCGAGCTCGGCGTGGACAACGCGTCGATCAGCCGCGCCCTGCTCGACACCCATCCGTTCGCCTGGCTGCCGATGCTCTCACGGGTGCTGAGTTCGGCCCGATTGGTACCGGACGCGGCCGACGGCCTCGGCTTGGTGTACGCGGTGGTCAGCTACGACGAGTGGCGCGACGCGCGGCCCGAGGAGGTCGAGAGCATCGTCGACATCGTGCGCACCACCCGCCAGGCCGAGGTGGCGGCGGTGTTCAAGGAGATCGAGCCGCAACAGTGGTCGGTGTCGATGCGAGCCAAGACGATCGATCTGACGTCGGTCGCCGGCGCCTTCGGCGGCGGCGGACACCGGTTGGCGGCGGGCTATTCCGCCACCGGGCGGGCCGACGACGTCGTCGCCGCCCTGCGCGGTGCTCTTGGCTGACCTCCGTCAGCGGCGCCTTGGCTGAGCCGGAGATCCCGGCCGCGACCAGCCGACGGATCGCCGGTCTGGCGTTGCCCGCACTCGGCGTGCTCGCCGCCGAGCCGATCTATCTGCTGTTCGATCTCGCCGTCGTGGGCCGACTCGGCGCGGTCTCGCTGGCCGGGCTGGCGATCGGTGCACTCATCATGGGCCTGCTCACCTCGCAACTGACGTTTCTGTCCTACGGCACCACCGCGCGCTCGGCCCGCCACTTCGGTGCGGGCGATCGCCGCTCGGCGGTGGGGGAGGGCGTGCAGGCGACGTGGCTGGCGCTCGGCATCGGTCTGGCGATCGTGGCCGCTGTCCAGCTGGTGACCGCACCGCTGGTATCCGCGCTGGCCGGATCGGGTTCCGGCGGCGCCGAGATCGCCGACGCCGCGCTGCCGTGGGTGCGGATCGCGAGCCTCGCGGTGCCCGCGATCCTCGTCGCGGCGGCAGGCAACGGATGGATGCGGGGTGTGCAGGACACCGTGCGCCCGCTGCGCTACGTGGTCACCGGATTCGCGGTGTCGGCGGTGCTTTGCCCGCTGCTGGTGTACGGCCTGGCCGGGATGCCGCGGCTGGGGTTGCCCGGTTCGGCGGTGGCCAACGCGGTCGGACAGTGGCTGGCCGCGCTGCTGTTCATGGGGGCACTGCTCGCGGAGAAGGTGCCGCTGCGTATCCAGCCTTCGGTGCTGCGGGCGCAGTTGGTGATGGGCCGGGATCTGGTGCTGCGCACGCTGGCGTTCCAGGCGTGCTTCGTCTCCGCGGGAGCCGTCGCGGCGCGGTTCGGTGCCGCCGCTGTCGCCGCCCACCAGGTGGTGCTTCAGCTGTGGAGTTTCCTTGCGCTTGTTCTGGATTCGCTCGCGATCGCCGCACAGTCACTGGTCGGCGCGGCGCTGGGCGCGGGGCAGCTCGGTCACGCCAAGTCGGTGGCATGGCGGGTGACCGTCTTCTCGACCGTCGCCGCCACGGTGTTGGCCCTGGTGTTCGCCGGCGGCGCATCGCTGATCCCCGGCGTGTTCACCGACGACCGATCGGTGCTCGACCAGATCGGGGTGCCGTGGTGGTTCCTGGTCGCCCAGCTGCCGATCGCGGGCGTGGTCTTCGCCATCGACGGGGTGCTGCTCGGCGCGGGCGACGCCACGTTCATGCGCAATGCGACGCTGCTCAGCGCGCTGATCGGATTCCTGCCGCTGATCTGGCTGTCGCTGGCGTTCGGCTGGGGTCTGCTGGGGATCTGGTCCGGCCTGACGACGTTCATGGTGCTGCGGCTGGTCTTCGTCGGCTGGCGCGCCATGTCGGGTCGTTGGCTCATCCCCGGACTGCGTTGACTCTGCGCCCAGGGCGTCGATGTCTCGCACGTCGCCGCCCTGGGTGCAGAGTCAACACAGATCGGTCGGCGTCTCAACGGGGCAGGGCGGCACTGACCGTCCACACGCTCTTGCGTCCGGCGCGTTCCTGGTTCACCGAGACGTCGGCGAAGCCCGCTGACCGGCACAGAGCGGCGAATGCCTCGGCTTGCTGTGAAGTCCACCCGTGGCTGGCGGTGCCGGTGGCGCCGGGTTCTGTCCGGCGTTCGACGGCCAGGAGCCGACCACCGGGTGCGAGCACCCGGCGGGCCTCCGCGATGCCTGCCTCGACGTCGCGCCAGTGATGCACGGTGGCCAGCGCCCACACGATCGTCGCCGAGCCGTCGGGCAGCCGAAGCGCTTCCGCGCTGCCCTGGACCCAGCGCACCGCAGCACCGCGGCCGGTGACCGCGCGCGCGATGCGCAACATCGACGGCGACGGGTCGACGCCGGTGACCTCGGCTCCGCGGCGAGCCGCCGTGCGGGCCGCCGTGCCGGGTCCACAACCGACGTCGACGACGTGGTCGTCGGCGCCGACCCGGCTGATATCGGCGGCGAGGGCGGCGGTGGCTCGGCCGATCACCAGGAACAGCAGCCCGAACAGTATGCCCGTCACGCCGGCGAAACCGGGGTGGTCGGCGTGGTGGTTGACCGCGGGCGGGGAGTTCTCGCTCATGGCGTCGACCTTGCCGGTTCAAGCGAGGTTGAAGTCAAATGGCGGCTATGGACCTGATCCCGATCGGTGAAGCCGCAGCCCGGTTGAAGATGTCCGCGTCCGCGCTGCGGTACTACGACGAGCGCGGGCTGGTGCCCCCGCGATCGCGATGCTCCGGGCGGCGGATGTACGGCCGAGAGGAGCTGCGCCGACTCGCCTTCCTGAAGATCGTGCACCGGCTGGGCGTGCCGTTGGACACGGCGGCCGCGGTGCTGGCCGCGCCGAGCGAGCAGTGGCGCGACAGCGTCCGCGATCAGATCGCCGAGTTGGATCGGGTGATCGCCCAGGCCCGCGCCGCCCAGCAGTTCCTCAGCCATGCCGCGAACTGTCCGACCGACGACCCGACCCGGCAGTGCGCCGTGATGACCGGAGCACTCGATCGGCTGATCGACGGGATGACCGTGGACGAACTGGCCGCCGAGCAGACTCCGATGACCTGACAGCTCCGGCGATGGCGTAGCCGGCGATCAGTCGGCGGCGGTGGAACTGCCGAGCAGATCGCGCACGCGGTTGGCGACCCGGATGAACTCCGGGCGCTCCATGGTCTCGGCGTAGTCGCGTTCGGCAGGCAGGTCGACCGCGAGCGTTTCGACGATGCGCCCGGGCCGGGGGCTCATCACGACGACCCGGTTCGCCAGATACACCGCCTCGGCGACCGAGTGCGTGACCAGCACCACGGTGGTGCCCATCTCCCGCCAGATGCGGTGCAGTTCGATGTTCATCTTCTCGCGGGTCAGCGCGTCCAGAGCACCGAACGGTTCGTCCATGAGCAGCACCTCGGGTTCGTGCAGCAGTGCCCGGCACAGCGAGACACGTTGCTGCATACCGCCGGACAACTCGTGCGGCAGCGCGTCCTCGAATCCGCTGAGGCCCGTCATCTCGATGAGGTGGTCGCAGCGCTTGGCGGCGGCCTGCCGCGGCATCCCCCGCATCTCGGCCTGCAGCAGGATGTTTCGCCGCACCGATCGCCACTCGAGCAGGGCTGCGCGCTGGAACACGTAGCCGATCTCACGTTGCGGACCCCGGACGGCCTTGCCGCGCAACCGGACCTGCCCCGACGTGGAGTCGGTCAGTCCGGCGATCACCTTGAGCAGCGTCGACTTACCGCACCCGGACGGCCCGGCGATCGAGACGAACTCACCCTCGGCGACCCGGAGGTCGATGTCGTCGAGTGCGGTGACGGTCGCCCGCTTCGATGAGAACGTCACATTCAGGTTCTCGATGGTGATGGCCTCTGAGGTCACGGCGGTCCTCGGTGCGGTGATGGTGGCGGTGGACATCTGCTCGCCCCTCTCTACTGCTCGGCCTTGGGCGCGAACGACGAATCCCAGTACTCGGCCGGGTCTTTCGCCGTCTCGAGCAGACCGGCGTCGGTCAGCGTGGTGATCGTCGTCGTCCAGTCCTCCTTGGCGTTGGAGCCCGGAACCTGGTTCGCCGTGGCGGGAGTGCTCAGCAGCGGGATGGTCTGCTGCCACTGCTGCAGAAGTACCTCGCGGGGCGGCATCTGCGGGTCCTTACCCGCCATCGCGTCGACCGCGGCCTCGGGGTTCTCCGCTGCGGCGGCGTACGCCTCGCTGGTGGCGTCGACCATCGACTGCACGAGCTCGGGGTTGTCGGCGATCGTCGACTCGTTGGCGATCAGGCCGTTGCTGTAGAAGTTCAGTCCGGCGTCGGAGTACTTGAGATAGCGCACCTCTCGGCCGCTCTTGTTCGCGATCGTGGGGCCCTGGTCGTGGGCGAACCCGATCAGGCCGTCGACTCGGCCGGACATCATCGCGGCCATCTTGCCTGCCGCATCCAGGCTCTGCTGGGTCACCTGATCCGGCGCGACGCCGACTTTGTCGAGATAGATCGGGAAGGTGGTGGTGGGTGCGTCGCCTGCCGACACTGCGATGGTGCGGCCGACGAGGTCCTGCGGGGTGTTGATGCCCGAGTCGGCGAACACCTGCACCGCCGACGGTGTGGTCTGCAGGAATACCCCGGTGCTCTTGACCTTGACGCCCTTGTCGATGTTGCTCAGCACCGCCGGGGTGTCGGCCCAGCCGAAGTCGGCCTGCCCTGATCCGATGGCCTGCACCGTCTTCGTCGATCCCTGGCCGGCGTCGATCTGCAGGTCGATGCCGTGCTTGGCGAAGATGCCCTCCTGGACGCCGTAGTAGAAGGGCGCGTGCTCGCCGTACGGATACCAGTTGAGCATCAGGGTTGCGGATTGACCCGAACCCTCGGCGTTCTGGGAGCTTTCGCCACCACCGCAGGCCGCGAGGCCCAGTGCGGCGATGGTGGTCACGGCCGCGACGGTGGCGCGGCGGCGGATGGAAGTCATGGATGTTCTCCTTGCTGAGATGGGGAGGGGAGCGGGCGCTAGACGGCGGTGGAGGCGGAGTTGACGATGCGGCGCGACGAGTGCCACGGAATGAGGAGCTTCTCGGCGATCTCGATGATCGCGAAGAGCGCGATGCCGAGCGCGGACATGATGATCAGCGCGGCGAACAGCATTGCGGTGTCGACGTTTCCGTTGGCCTGCAGGATGACGTAGCCGAGTCCTTCGTTCGCTCCCACGAATTCACCGACGACCGCGCCGGTCACGGCCAGCGTCGCGGCCACCTTGAGACCGGACATCAGCTGCGGCAGCGACGCGGGGAAGCGGACTTTCATGAAGGTCTTGAACTTGCTGGCCCCCATGGTCGAGGTGAGCTCGATGATCTCCGGATCCACCGAGCGCAGTCCCGCCAACCCCGAGATGACGATGGGGAAGAAGGCCATCAGGACCGCGACGAGGATCTTCGGAGACGGCCCGAAACCCAGCCATACGACGAACAGCGGGGCGATCGCGATCTTCGGAACCACCTGCGCGAACAGGATCAGTGGATAGACGGTCTTCTCCAGGCCGGCCGAGTAGACCATCATCACGGCGACGAACTCGCCGACCAGCGCGGCGATCAGGAATCCGATCACCGTCTCCCAGGTGGTCACCCAGGTGTTCTCGGCGAGATAGGCCGCGTTCTCCTGCGCCGTAATCCAGGTGTCTGCGGGCGAGGGCAGGATGTAGGGCGCGACCAGCTCGGCCTCGGTCACCGCCCACCAGGCGGCGAGCACGGCGACCACGAGCGCAAGCGGCCGCCACAGGCCGGCGGCAGTGCGCCACGGGGAGAAGTTCAGGCGGCGCGATCGCCGCGGGGACGCCGACGAGGCCGCCGGAGGGGAATCCGCATCCCCCGAGGGGCGCACGCCGGCCGATGCCGTAATCGCCATGGAAGAGTCCTAAGTTCGCAGTGGCTCGGGCCGATGGCCCGAATGGGAATGCGCTTTCCGAAGCGGTTCCGACCCTAACGTGATGCAGCCCACAGTGTCAACGCGTTCGTGATCCGCGCCCACCCGGCGCTGATCAGCCCAGCCGCGTGCTGTCGCGCAGCACGACCCGGCCGGCGACGCGTTCACGCAGGTCGGCGTCGCCTTCCGGGGAGCACAGCGCCAATTGAACCGCGCGGACGCCGATCTCCTCCAGCGGCAGGGCCACCGTGGTGAGGCTCGGCGTGTGGTCGCGCAGGGTGGGGATGTCGTCGAATCCGGCGACGCACAGGTCGCGCGGCACCGCCAGGCCCAGCTCACGCCACGCCGCAATGGCGCCGATCGCCATCACGTCGGTCACCGCGAACACGCAGACCGGTTTCGTGCCCGCTCCGGCCCGGACCTGCAGGGCCGCGGCCAGTCGCAGCGCCGCCGAGTGGCCGCCGTCGCGGGTGAAGTCGCCCGACACCTCCACCAGCGGGGTCAGGCCGCGCCGTCCGAGTGTTTCGACGAACCCGTTGCGGCGGTCGACCGAGGTGCGGATGCTGCCCGGCCCCCCGATGACGGCGAACTGTGTGTGTCCCGCGTCGACCAGCGCATCGGCCAATTCTCCTGCCGCAAAATAATTTTCGGGCTCCACGGCACCGCCGAAAGCGAGTGGCTGACCGATCGCGACCACCCGGCCACCGTTGTCGCGGTACCGGCCGAACTCCACTTCGAGGTCACGGTCGAGGTCTCCGCTCTGGCGGGATCCGGCCAGCACGATGGCGTCGGCGCGGTGGGCGATGAACGTGCTGACCGCTTCGCGCTCGATGTCGAAGTCCCGTTCGGTGCTGGCGAGCAGGACCTGCTTGCGGGCGGTCCGGGCCGCCGCCTGGACACCGCGGGCGATCGAGGAGAAGTACGGGTCGGCGATGTCGTGGACCACCAGTCCCAACAGCCCGGTCGACGATCGGGCCAGGGCCTGGGCTTGGGCATTCGGCACGTAGCCGAGCTCCCGCGCCGCTGCGCGGACCCGGTCGGCGACGCCCTCACCCGGCACCCGGGCCGAGCCGTTGAGCACCCGCGACGCCGTGGCCTGGGACACGCCGGCGCGAGCAGCCACATCCTGGAGCCTCACCGCAGCCATCACCGAACCCCCACCGTGCCGACGCCGGTTCGTCTTGACCGGACGTTCCGCAGAGCTTACCGTGGAAAGCGCATTCCGAAGTGCTGACACCGCGTATCACCCGTTCCGGGTGTGGCGACGGTGCAATCGACGACAGCACCCGTCGGCCGGCGATCCACCGGCCCGGCGCTCACATGAAGGAATTCCGATGGCATCACCCTCCGGTCGCCGCACCCTGCGTATCGCCATGAACGGCGTGACGGGGCGCATGGGCTACCGCCAGCATCTCGTCCGCTCGATCCTGCCGCTGCGTGACACCGGCCTGGTGCTCGAGGACGGCAGCCGCATCGCGATCGAGCCGATCCTCGTCGGGCGCAACCCCGACAAGCTCGCCGACCTCGCCGCCGAACACGGCGTCGAACACTGGACGACCGACACCGCGTCGGTGATCGCCGATCCGACCGTCGACGTCTACTTCGACGCCCAGGTCACCTCCCGCCGGGTGGAGGCGCTGTCGTCGGCGATCAAGGCCGGAAAGCACGTCTACACCGAGAAGCCGACCGCCGAAACTCTCACCGAGGCGGTCGAGCTGGCGCGGATGGCGGAGAACGCCGGTGTCGTCGCCGGCGTGGTGCACGACAAGCTCTACCTGCCGGGTCTGGTCAAGCTGCGCCGACTGGTCGACGAGGGCTTCTTCGGCCGCATCCTGTCGCTGCGCGGTGAGTTCGGGTACTGGGTGTTCGAAGGCGACGGTCAGCCCGCGCAGCGGCCCAGCTGGAACTACCGTGCCGAGGACGGCGGCGGCATCACCGTCGACATGTTCTGCCATTGGAACTACGTCATGGAAGCCCTGCTCGGTCCGGTGCAGGCGGTGACCGCCCGGGCCGTCACCCACATCCCGACCCGCTGGGACGAGGCGCACCGCGAGTACGCCGCCACCGCGGACGACGCCGCCTACGGCATCTTCGAGATCGAGGGCGGGGTGATCGCCCAGATCAACTCGTCGTGGGCGGTGCGGGTCCACCGCGACGAACTCGTCGAGTTCCAGATCGACGGCACCCACGGTTCGGCCGTGGCCGGCCTGCGGCAGTGCGTCGCCCAGCAGCGCGCGCACACTCCCAAGCCGGTGTGGAACCCGGATCTGCCGGCCACCGAGAACTTCCGCGACCAGTGGCTGGAGGTGCCGGCGAACGCGGATCTGGACAACGGGTTCAAGCTGCAGTGGGAGGAGTATCTGCGCGACGTCGTGGCGGGCCGGCCGCACCGGTTCGGGCTGCTGTCGGCCGCGCGCGGCGTGCAGCTGGCAGAGCTCGGCCTGCGCAGCTCGGCCGAGGGCCGCCGCCTCGAGGTCCCGGAGATCGTGCTGTGACCGCCACCTCGCTCACCGGCACGACGATTCCGCTGCCGCTGTACGGCGACTACCGGCTCGGCGAACCGGGTCCCTGGCGGCGTCCGGACCGTCCCATCCAGTCCCGCATCGCCTACGCCGCCGCGCACGTGGTGCCCCGGCCGTTGTCGGACACCAGCCCGGGCGCACCGGCGGACCTGGACTGGGACACCACACTGGCTCTCCGGCACGAGATCTGGTCCTACGGGCTCGGTGTGGCCGACGCGATGGACACCGCCCAGCGCGGGATGGGCCTGGATTGGCCGGCGACCCGTGAACTGATCCGCCGCAGCGGTCGGGAAGCCTCAGCCGCCGACGGACTGCTCGCCTGCGGCGCCGGGACGGACCAGCTCGACGTGGCCGACGTGCCCGCAGGCGCCCGGGGTCTGGCCGTGATCGCCGACGCCTACCGGGAGCAGATCGACGTCGTGCGCGAGGCCGGTGCCAACGTCATCGTGATGGCGTCACGGGCGCTGGCCCGGGTGGCGACCTCGCCGGCGGACTACCTGTCGGTGTACGGGCCGCTGCTGGCCGAGGCGGATCGCCCGGTGATCCTGCACTGGCTGGGGGAGATGTTCGACCCCGCGCTGCGCGGCTACTGGGGTGACGTCGACATCGATGCTGCCACAGCGGTTTTCCGGGAACTCATCGAAGCCAACGTGGACAAGATCGACGGCGTCAAGGTCTCGTTGCTCGATGCTTCGCACGAGGTGGCGCTGCGCCGGGTGCTGCCGAGCGGCGTTCGGCTCTACACCGGCGACGACTTCAACTATCCCGAACTCGTCATCGGCGACGGAGCGAACCATTCCGACGCGCTGCTGGGCATCTTCGCTGCGATCTATCCGGCGGCGTCGACCGCGCTGCAGGAACTCGACGCGGGCCGCCCGGCCCGGGCGCAGGCCCTGCTGGAATCGACCGCGGCGTTGGGCCGGCACATCTTCACCGCCCCGACGTACTACTACAAGACGGGCATCGCGTTCCTGGCGTGGCTCAACGGGCAGCAGCCCGGGTTCACCATGGTGGGCGGCCTGTCCAGCGGACGGTCGCTGCGCCACCTCTGCGAGGTGTTCGTGCTGGCCGACCGTGCCGGGCTGCTCGCCGACCCGGATCTCGCCGCACACCGGATGCGTCTGTTCTGTGCGTTGAACGGCATCGGTCGATGACCGCTGCGCTGGCGAGGCTGTCGCTCAACACGATGACCACCAAGGGCTGGACGCTGCGCGAAGCGGTCGAGGCGACGTCGGCCGCCGGGCTGCCCGCGATCGGTCTGTGGCGCGACCGGGTGGCCGAGGCCGGCCTCGACACGGCCGCGAAACTGGTCCGCGACCACGGGCTGCGGGTCTCGAGCCTGTGCCGCGGCGGCTTCCTCACCGGGGCAGGGGACGGCGCCGAGGCGCTCGACGACAACCGCCGCGCCATCGACGAGGCCGCCGCGCTCGGCACCCGGGAGCTGGTGCTGGTCGCCGGCGGGATGGCCGACCGCGATCTCGCCGGCGCCCGCCGCCGGCTCGCCGAGCGGCTTGCGCTGCTCGTGCCGTATGCCGCCGAGCGCGAGGTCCGGTTGGCGCTCGAACCGCTGCACCCGATGTTCTGCGCCGACCGCGCGGTGATCTCGACCCTCGGGCAGGCGCTGGCGCTGGCCGCTCCCCATCCCGCCGAGACCGTGGGCGTGGTGGTCGACACCTTCCACGTGTGGTGGGATCCCGACCTGGCCGCGGGTGTCGCCGCTGCCGGGGCCCAGGGGCGGATCAGCGCGTTCCAGGTGTGCGACTGGCTGGTGCCGATGACCCCGGACCCGCTGGTGTCGCGCGGGATGATGGGCGACGGTGTCATCGATTTCGCCGCGATCGCGCAGCTGGTCACCGCCGCCGGCTACCGCGGCGACGTCGAGGTCGAGATCTTCAACGAAACGGTCTGGGCCACCGACGGTTTCGCCGTGCTCGAGACGATGAAGCAGCGCTACCTCGAGCTGGTCGCGCCGGGATTGGCCACCTAGCGGTTCTGGGCGCGGCCCCGTTCGAGCACCGCGGACCGGTTGGCGGCGATGTCGTCACCGGTCGCCGAGGCCATCCACTGGCGTGCGGAGTCGGCCTCGATCCACAGCGCCGCGCTGGTCTGCGATTCGTCGATGCGGTGATAGGACTCCAGCAGCGAACGGACCGCACGCTGGTTGTTGCCGACGATCGACGCGGCCACCGCACGTGCGGTCGGCAGCAGCTCCTCGTGGCCGACCACCTCGGTCACCAGACCGGCCCGCATGGCATCGGCCGCCGACAGATAGTCGCCGGTCAGGCTCATCCGCCGCGCCATGCCGATGCCCACCTTCTGCGGCAGCCGCACCGACAGGCCCCAGGTCGGCAGCAGACCGACGCGGGCATGGGTGTCGGCGAACCGGGCCTTCTCCGAGGCGATGAGGATGTCGCAGTACAGGGCGATCTCCAGACCGCCGGTCACCGCCGCCCCGTTGATCGCGCCGATCACCGGCTTGGTCATCGGTGGCCACTTCGGGGAGATGTCGGGCAACTGCGTCTGGTCGCCGAGCTCCTTGAGGTCCAGTCCGGCGCAGAAGACCGGATCGGCGCCGGTGACGATGACGACGTCGACGGCCTCGTCGGCCTCTGCATCGCGCAGCGCCCCGAAGAACTTCCCGCGCAGTTCCGCCGACAGCGCGTTGCGTGACTGCGGTCGGTTCAGCGTCAGGGTCCGGACCCGGTCGGTGGTGTCGATCAGCAGGACCGGGGTGTCAGCGTTGCTCATGGTGCTAGACGGTAGCCTCCGCGCCTATCGTGGCTGACATGTGCCGAAACATCACCGAACTGCGGGGCCTGGAGCCCGCGGCGACCGACGAGGAGATCGAGGCCGCCGCCCGTCAGTACATCCGAAAGGTCAGTGGGATCACCCGGCCCACCGCCGCGAACGAGGCGGCTTTCGAGGCGGCCGTCGCCGAGGTCACCGCGACCACCACCCGATTGCTCTCGGGTCTGCCACCGCGACGTCAGCCCCCGAAAACCGTGCCGCCCCTGCGCCGTCCGGAAGTGCGCGCGCGGCTCAACCTCGCGTGAGCGCGCCGGCGCTCAAGGAGTGGAGCGCCGCGGTGCACGCCCTGCTCGACGGCAGGCAGACCGTGCTGCTGCGCAAGGGCGGCATCGGTGAGAAGCGCTTCCGGCTCCCATCCGAGGTCGACGCCGAACGCTTCCTGCTCTTCCCCACGGTCGCGCACAGCCACGCCTTGCGGGTCCGGCCCGAACACCGCGATCTGCTCGAGCCGGCCGCCTGCGACAGCACCGAGGATGCGCTCACCCTTCGCGCCGGCGCCGACATCGTTGCCTCCGTTGAGGTTCGCCGCCCCGAGGCGATCGCAGAGCTGGAGCCACTGCACATCTGGACCGCCGATTCCATACAGCGCGACCGGCTCGACTTCCGGCCCAAGCACCGGCTGACCGCCCTCGTCGTCGCGGTCAGGCCGCTGATCGAACCGGTGCGCATCGCGCGCCTCCCGCAGTACGGCGGATGCACCAGCTGGGTCGATGTGTCCGTCTCGCCCCGGTGGGGGACACCCGTGCATGACGACGCTGCGCTGCGCGACGTCGCCGACCGGGTGCGCCGCTCAGTGGGCTGACGGCGCCCGGTCTGCGGCGGGCAGCACGAGGCGCGAGATTCCGCCCTGCCCGTGCCGGACGGTGTGGACGGCCTTGGCCATACGCCGTCCTGTGCTGGGCGGCTCTCCGGTGCCGAGATTGCGCGCGAAGCGCGGATGCGATCCGCCCGCCACCAGGACGCGCAGTCGCGATCCCGCACGGAAGCGGTGCGCCACCGCGTCGAGTTCGAGACGCACCGTGCCGTCCGGACCCGTCAAGCGCCGGAATCCGTCGGTCACGTTGCGTGAGTGTCCCTTCGGGTCGACCTCGCTGAGCCGGACGAACAGATCCCGGTGCGGATTGTCGGATTCGGCGACCAATTCGACGTACGGGCTGCCGACCACGTAGAGGTTCGCGGGCAGTGGAGCGCCGGTGAAGGTGAGCACGTCGGCACGCTGCGCGAGCCGGTCGTCGCGGCGGTAACCGCCCTTGGCGGAGAGCAGCCGTCCGCCGATCGTCGGCGTGGGATCGGCAGGGTCGTAGGTGAATGTCGAGGGTGCCGCGGTCGGCGCTGGTGGGTCGGCGGCCAGTCGACCGCGGGGCTGCAGGAACAGTTCCCGCTCATCCACGGGTGGTGGCCAGTCGTCGAGTTCCACCCAGCCGTCGCCGTTGATCTCGAACCGCACCCGCCGCGCCCGCCGGTCCGGCCCCCCGTCCAGGTGCGTTCCCAACCAGTCCAGCGTCTCGCGCAGCACCGTCGGCGCACCCTTGGTCATCACCTGCGAGTGCGTCCACGATCCGACGGTCAGCGCGACCGGGACGCCGCGATCGCGCAGGTGCGCGTACTGGGCCAGCGTCTGATCGAGGAACAGGTCCTGCCATCCGCTGATCAGCAGCACCGGCACCTGCACGCGGTCCAGCGCCTCGGCCGCCCGCAGCCGGTCCCAGAATTGCGTGTCGTCGGGATCCTCGAGCCAGGACTCGTACCACGGCGCGCCCGCGCCGAGCAGCCGGCGGCCGGCTCCGCCGAGCGGCAGGTCGGCGGTCGCGCGGGCAACCGTGCGACCGGCGCGCACCTGGCGCAGGACCGCGTTGAGGCGGCCGGGGTCCTCCTGGTGGGCCATCATGTCGCTCCACCCGAGGAAGTCGTTGAGCGAGAAGGATCCGGTGCCCCACGATGAGGTGTGGAAGTCGTGGGGACCGACCGTGATCACGGCCGCGCGCAACTCCGGGGGCGGATCGGTCAGCAGCGCCCACTGGGTGAACCCGAGGTAGGACAGCCCGATCGTCGCGAAAGTGCCGGTGAACCACGGCTGTTCGCGCAGCCACACCACGGTGTCGGCGCCGTCTTCGCGCTCGTTGACCATCGGCTCGAAGTCGCCCCCCGAGCCGAAGGTGCCCCGAACGCTCTGCACGACGACGTGATAGCCGCGGCGGGCGTAGACGACCGCGAACAGCTGGGAGAACGGGAACCCACGGCCGTACGGGCAGCGCACCAGCAGGGTGCCCGCCGGTCGCGCGGTGTCGGGTGCGTAGTGGTCGGCGAGCAGGTCGACGCCGTCGCGCATCGGGACCCGTAGGCCACGGTCGACGGTGAAGCCACTGGTGTGCGGAGGTAGTCGCAGCAGCCGGCTGACGGCTTTGCCCATCACGGTCACCCGGTCAGGTTAGCGGCGGGCCGCCCGCTCCCTCAGTAGATGTAGTGCGGTGCCAGCTCCTGGGCCTTCTGCAGGTTGGTCTGCATGCAGTCGACGTCGGGAACCGAGTAGACCGGCGAATAGAACAGCACCTGCTGGATGACGCCGTAGTCGGTCTTGAACGTCAGCGCACAGGTGATCCACCACCGGTTGTTCCAGTCTGTGGGCTTCATGATCCAGTACTGGGCGGCGCGGTGACCGGCGACGTCGAGCTGCACCGCATCCGCAGGCAGCGTCTCTTCGAAGGTCCGCCAGACGATCGGCTCGACGGTCAGCTGGAAGTTGCCGGCGTCGTACTTGCAGCGCAGGCTGTCCTCCGGGGCCGGCGGCGTGTACGCCAGACCCGCACGCTGCACCACGTCCAGCGGGATGTCGAGGCACGGATCGAACGGTGACGGGTCGACGGTTTCGATGACCGGATACTTGATCGACGACGAGCCGGTCATCGGCAGGAACGTCGAGCGAAGGTCGATCGGACGCATGGTGCCGCCGACGGGATTGGCCTGCACCACCACGATCACTGCTGCGAACAGCGCACACAACGCCGAGAGCACTCTCAGCCTGGCGGCCATCACACCCCCTTGCATTCGGGCGGTTCACCGCCGTGGTCCCCATCCGACCCTGCGGGGAGTGTAGCTGTCCGTGGACGCCCGCTGAACCGTAAACCAGAACACGTTCTAGTTGCTTGGGAAAGGGCCGGGGCGTCGTTCAGTAGCCTGGTTCGTTGTGGTGACAACAAGCCAATCCCGGAATCGGCGGCCGATTCTGTGGGCGATCAGCGACCTGCACACGGGTCATGCGGGCAACAAGCCGGTCACCGAGTCGCTGTATCCGGCCTCGCCCGACGACTGGCTGATCGTCGCCGGGGACGTCGGCGAGCGCACCGACGAGATCCGCTGGGCGCTGGACCTGCTGCGCAAGCGGTTCGCGAAGGTCATCTGGGTGCCGGGCAACCACGAGCTGTGGACCACCAAGAAGGATCCGCTGCAGATCTTCGGCAAGTCGCGCTACGACTACCTGGTGACGATGTGCGACGAGATGGGCATCGTCACCCCGGAGCATCCCTTCCCGGTGTGGACCGAGGAGGGAGGCCCGGCGACGATCGTGCCGATGTTCCTGCTCTACGACTACAGCTTCCTGCCGGCGGGAACCGCCACCAAGGCCGAGGGGCTGGCGCTGGCCCGCGAACGCAACATCGTCGGCACCGACGAGTACCTGTTGTCCGCCGAGCCGTACGCCACCCGCGACGCCTGGTGCCGGGACCGGGTCGACTACACCCGCAAGCGGCTCGACCAGCTGGACTGGATGACGCCGACCGTGCAGGTCAATCATTTCCCGATGGTGCGCGAACCCTGCGACGCGATGTTCTACCCGGAGTTCGCACTGTGGTGCGGGACCACGGCGACCGCGGACTGGCACACCCGCTACAACGCCGTCTGCTCGGTGTACGGCCACCTCCACATCCCGCGCACCACCTGGTACGACGACGTGCGCTTCGAGGAGGTCTCGGTCGGCTATCCACGAGAGTGGCGGCGCCGCAAGCCCTATCGCTGGCTGCGCCAGATCCTGCCCGACCCGAACTATGTCCCCGGCTATCTCAACGAGTTCGGCGGTCACTTCGAGATCACCCAGGAGATGCGGGAGAACGCGCAGAAGGTGCAGGAGCGGATCCGGGAGCGACGCGCGTGACACTGCTGTCCGATCTGCTGAGCGTCGGGCCCAGCGGACCCGTCGTGACCGCCGAACGCTACGACGATCCGCCGGAGGCCGCCCCGCTGCCCGAGGAGGAGCCGCTGATCGCGCGGTCGGTGGCCAAGCGGCGCAACGAGTTCGTCACGGTGCGCTACTGCGCTCGCGAGGCGCTCGGTGAGCTGGGGCTGCCGCCCGCGCCGATCCTCAAGGGCGACAGAGGCGAACCGTGCTGGCCCGACGGGGTGGTCGGCAGTCTGACGCACTGTGACGGCTTCCGTGGTGCGGCCGTCGCGCGCCGCGCCGACGTCCGGTCGATCGGCATCGACGCCGAACCGCACGACACGCTGCCCAACGGGGTGCTCGACGCGATCAGCCTGCCCGTCGAGCGCCACGAGATCTCGGCGCTGCCGGGTGGTCTGCACTGGGACCGGATCCTGTTCTGCGCCAAGGAGGCGACGTACAAGGCGTGGTTCCCGTTGACGCACCGGTGGCTGGGTTTCGAGGACGCCCACATCACGTTCGACGTCGACGCCGACGGGTGGCACGGGCAGTTCGTCTCACGCGTGCTGATCGATCCGGCCGCCGAACACGGTCCCCCGCTGACCACGCTGAACGGGCGCTGGTCGGTGCGCGACGGGCTGGCGCTCACGGCGATCGTGCTGTGAGTACGTCCGGAGTGGAGGCCGGCATCGTCGTGGTCGACAAGCCCGCCGGGATGACCAGTCACGACGTGGTCGGCCGCTGCCGGCGCATCTTCGGTACCCGCAAGGTCGGTCACGCCGGGACGCTGGACCCGATGGCCACCGGGGTGCTCGTCATCGGCATCGAACGGGCCACGAAACTGCTCGGCCTGCTCACCGCGACCGACAAGTCCTACGACGCGACGATCCGGTTGGGGCAGACCACCACGACCGAGGACGCGCAGGGCGAGATCGTGTCCACCATCCCGGCGTCGGAGGTGAGCGATGCCGCGATCGCCGGGGCCGTCGCGGCGCTGCGCGGGCCGATCGAGCAGGTGCCGTCGGCGGTCAGCGCCATCAAGGTCGGGGGCCAGCGCGCCTACAAACTCGTGCGTGAGGGCCAGACCGTGGAACTGGCGGCCCGTCGGGTGCGGATCGAGCGGTTCGACGTGCTCGCCGTTCGGCGGGCCGGCGACGGCGTCCCCGACGTCATCGATGTCGACGTCAGGGTGGATTGTTCGAGCGGCACCTACATCCGGGCGCTGGCGCGCGACGTCGGCTCCGCGCTGGGGGTGGGGGGACACCTCACGGCGCTGCGCCGCACGCGGGTGGGCCGGTTCGGCCTCGACGAGGCGTACGGCCTCGACGCGCTGGCCGACCACCCGGCGTTGAGCCATCCGCTCGATGAGGCCTGCCTGCTGGCGTTCCCGCGGCGTGACCTGAGCACCGAGGAGGCGGAGTCGGCGCGCCACGGCAGGGCGCTTCCGCCGGCCGGGATTGACGGCGTCTACGCGGCGACGGCGCCCGACGGTGCGGTCATCGCGCTGCTCGAGGACGGGCCGCAGCGCACGAAATCGGTCGTGGTGATCCGTCCCGCGACGCTCTAGGTCAACTTGCGACGACCCAGATCGCTTGCGCAGCAGGAGATCCGAGATCGACCGTGGCATTCGCCCCGCCGCTGCCGCCGTCACCGGTCGGGTTCGCCGGGTTTTCTATGGCCACCGTGATCAGACCGGCGAAATCGCGCCGGGCCACCACTCGCAGCCGGGAATCGAGGCTGATGCCGACGCTGTCGAAGTACCGCAACATCTCCGGATCGGCGTCGGAGATCCGCGCCACCGTCCCCGCGTCCCCGTCCTGGCACGCCGACAACTGGCGGGCGGGCGGGGTCGGCACCTGTCCGTCGGCGGCCGGAATCGGGTCGCCGTGCGGATCGCGGGTCGGATGCCCCAGCTTGGCGTCGATGCGCATCAGCATCCGGTCGGAGACCGCGTGTTCGAGCACCTCGGCCTCGTCGTGCACCTCGTCCCAGCTGTAGCCGAGCTCGTTGACCAGGAAGGTCTCCATCAGGCGATGTCGGCGCACCATTTGCAGTGCGGCCTGTCTGCCGGCGTCGGTGAGGGTGACCGCGCCGTACTTCTCGTGGTTGACCAGACCCTGGTCGGCGAGTTTGCGGATCGACTCCGACGCCGTCGACGCGGAGACGCCGAGCCGCTCGGCCAGCAGCTTGGTGCTGACCTTTTCGTGGGACCACTCCTGGGTGGTCCAGATGACCTTCAGGTAGTCCTGCGCGACCGTCGTCAGATCACGCGGGTTGCCATCGGGACTCACAGTCGTGAAGTTTAGGCAATCATCACCTGATCCGGAGCACCAGCGCAGCCATCGACGCGGTTCGCGCCGTAGGCTGGCGTGGTGCAGCGCTGGCGGGGTCAGGACGAGATTCCGACCGACTGGGGCCGATGTGTTCTCACCATCGGTGTCTTCGACGGTGTTCACCGCGGTCACGCCGAACTCATCAATCACGCGGTGAAGTCGGGCCGATCCCGTGGTGTGCCGACCGTGCTGATGACCTTCGACCCGCATCCCATGGAGGTCGTCTTCCCGGGCAGCCATCCCGCCCAGCTCACCACGCTGACCCGGCGGGCCGAGCTGGTCGAGGAGATGGGCATCGACGTCTTCCTGGTGATGCCGTTCACCGCGGACTTCATGAAGCTCACGCCCGAGCGCTACATCCACGAGCTGCTGGTGGAGCGACTGCACGTCGTCGAGGTCGTGGTGGGGGAGAACTTCACCTTCGGCAAGAAGGCGGCGGGCAACGTCGATCTGCTGCGCCGGGCCGGTGAACGGCTGGGTTTCGCCGTCGAGAGTATGAGGCTGGTCTCCGAGGTGGCCGAGCATCGGCGCGACGAGGCGGTCACCTTCTCGTCGACCTACATCCGCGCCTGCGTCGACGCCGGTGACGTCGTCGCGGCCACCGAGGCGCTCGGGCGTCCGCACCGTGTCGAGGGTGTCGTCGTCCGCGGCGACGGCCGCGGCCGGGGCCTGGGTTTCCCGACCGCCAACGTCGCCCCTCCGATGCATTCGGCGATTCCCGCCGACGGGGTGTACGCGGCGTGGTTCACGGTGCTGGGCCACGGCGCGGTGATGGGCACCGTCACCCCCGGTGAGCGCTATCAGGCCGCGGTGTCGGTGGGCACCAACCCGACGTTCTCCGGGCGCACCCGCACCGTCGAGGCGTTCGTGCTCGATACCGCGGCCGATCTGTACGGCCAGCACGTCGCGGTGGACTTCGTGGCCCGTATCCGCGGTCAGGAGAAGTTCGGCTCGGTCGACGACCTGATCAAGGCGATGAACCGGGACACCGACCGTGCCCGGGCGATCCTGCGCGATTCTTTCTGACCGTCACCGCGCTGTTAGACTGCCACCCGCAACACGTGTGCTGCAGTTCGCGGCGGCCACGCGCTTCTTCGGAGGCAATGCTATGTACCTACGCGGACCGAATGATGGAGTCGATTCATGGCGCTTACCGCCGAGCAGAAAAAAGAGATCCTGGGCCAGTACGGCCTGCATGACACCGACACGGGTTCGCCCGAGGCGCAGGTCGCGATGCTGACCAAGCGGATCTCGGATCTCACCGAGCACCTCAAGCAGCACAAGCACGACCACCACTCGCGTCGTGGTCTGCTGCTGCTGGTCGGCCGTCGCCGCCGGCTGCTCAAGTACGTCGCTCAGGTCGACGTGGCACGCTACCGGTCGCTCATCGAGCGCCTGGGTCTGCGCCGCTGACCTGACGTTCTCCACCCGCCGGGCCGGCTGTCTTCGGGCAGCCGGCCCGGCGTCGTGGTGTTAGCATTCGGCTCGCCGATCGACCGAGGGGGCCGTGTGCACACGCAGCCGGACCGGACCTCACGGCGAACCGGCCCATCGTCGATCCGGGCCGGTCTGGTGCTCGGTGCGCTGGGTGTGGTGTTCGGCGACATCGGCACCAGTCCCCTCTACACGGTGCAGACGGTGTTCGACCCGACCGATCCGCATCCGATCCCGCTGACGCAACCGCATGTCTACGGCGTGGTGTCGCTGATCTTCTGGTCGATCATGATCATCGTCACCCTGACCTACGTGACCCTGGTGATGCGCGCCGACAACGAGGGTGAGGGCGGCATCATGGCGCTCATCACCCTGCTGCGGCGGCTGACCGGAACCCAGGGCCGGCGGTCGACGATCGTTCTGGCAGGGCTGGGACTGTTCGGAGCGGCGCTGTTCTTCGGCGACAGCATGATCACCCCGGCGATGTCGATCCTGTCCGCGGTCGAAGGCCTCAAAGTGGTGGACCCGGGTTTCGCGGACTGGGTGGTGCCGATCACCGCCGTGATCATCGTGATCCTGTTCGCGGTGCAGCGGCAGGGCACCGCACTCGTCGGCAGACTGTTCGGTCCGGTGATGCTGGTGTGGTTCGTGGTCATCGGGGCGTGCGGCGTCGGCGGAATCCTGCAGCACCCGCAGATCCTCAAGGCGCTCTCGCCGTACTACGCCTACCTGTTCGTCATCGAGCGCTTCGAATACGCCTTCTTCGCCCTCGCCGCGGTCGTGCTCGCCGTGACCGGCGCCGAGGCGCTCTACGCCGATATGGGGCACTTCAGCCGTTCGGCGATCACCCGGGCCTGGTTGTTCGTCGTGCTGCCTGCCCTCGCGCTGAGCTATCTGGGCCAGGGCGGACTGCTGCTCGGCGACGAGACCACGATCAGCAATCCCTTCTTCCTGTTGTTGCCCGAGTGGGGTCAGCTACCGATGGTGCTGCTGGCGACGGCGGCCACGGTCATCGCTTCGCAGGCGGTGATCACCGGGGCCTATTCGGTGGCGTCGCAGGCCGCGCAGCTGGGCTATCTGCCGCGGCTGCGCATCGCGCACACCTCGGAGAAGGCGATCGGGCAGATCTACGTTCCGTGGATCAACGGCGTGCTGTTCGTGGGGGTGCTGACACTGGTATTCGCCTTCCGCAGCTCCTCGGCGCTGGCCTACGCCTACGGGATGGCCGTCACCGGCACGATCACCATCACCACGCTGCTGTTCTTCTACGTGGCGCACGTCCGCTGGCGCACGCCGCTGTGGCTGTTGCTGCTGGGTGCGGTTCCGCTGCTGATCATCGATCTGATGTTCTTCGCGGCCAATCTGACCAAGCTGGTGCACGGGGCGTGGCTGCCGGTGCTGATCGCGGTGGCCGCCTTCACCGCGATGGTGACCTGGCAGCAGGGCAGTGCGCTGGTCGTCAGTACCCGCCGGGACCGTGAGGGGCCGTTGCCGGAGTTCCTCACCATGCTCAGGCAGCACGAGCCGCCGCTGGTGCGGGTGCCCGGCACCGCGGTGTTCCTGAACCGGACGACCGAGACGGCGCCGCTGGCGTTGCGGGCCAACGTCCGGCACAACCACGTGCTGCACGAAGAGGTCGTGATCGTCGTGGTCACCACCGAACCCGTGCCGCGGGTCGCCGACGCCGACCGCGTGAGCGTGGAGGACATCCTCTACAACGACGACGGGATCTACACCGTGACGGCCCGATTCGGCTATCTGGAGACGCCGAATGTGCCTGCGGCGCTGCGGCTGGTGGATCCGGCGCTGATGCCGCCGGTCGACCTGGACAAGGCTTCCTACTTCCTCAACAAGCTGGAACTGACGGTCGGGCCCGCCACGACGATGGCGCCCTGGCGCAAGCGGCTGTTCATCGCGACCTCGTTCATCTCCGCGGACACGGCGGGGTTCTTCGGGCTGCCGCTGGACCGTACGGTGATCATCGGTGCGCGACTCCCGGTGTGAGCCGGGCAGGTGGGACACGGGCCGCCATGTAGCATGGGTGCGTTCGGCATCGATGTGGAACACCGTTCGATTCGTGCCAGAACACCGGGTGCGGTACTCGCGCTCCGCGAGAGCCGTTCCCGCGCGTCATGTCAGAGCCCGCCTGATCGGGCGGTCTTCGGTAGTGGCTGCCGGTAGCTCGAGAGATCACTCCGGCAGCTTCGATCGACGGCCGTAGCCGCATCGGAGCCGGTGCTTTCAGATCGCATCCGTGGTCGAATGCCGTGGCGACGCGAAACAGCTGAGTGAATTCAGAGAGGCTGTACGGACGTCAATGTCTGTAGTTGAAATTGAGGACGGCGTGTTCGAGTCGACCGCCGTCATCGACAACGGGAGCTTCGGCACCCGCACCATCCGTTTCGAGACCGGCCGCCTGGCCAAGCAGGCCGCCGGCTCGGTCGTCGCCTACCTCGACGACGAGACCATGCTGCTGTCGGCGACGACGGCCAGCAAGGCTCCCAAGGACCACTTCGACTTCTTCCCCCTGACGATCGACGTCGAGGAGCGGATGTACGCCGCGGGCCGGATCCCGGGATCGTTCTTCCGCCGTGAGGGCCGACCCTCCACCGACGCGATCCTGACCTGCCGTCTCATCGACCGGCCGCTGCGTCCGACCTTCATCTCGGGCCTGCGCAACGAGGTCCAGGTCGTCATCACCGTGATGAGCCTCGACCCCAACGATCTCTACGACGTGCTGGCGATCAACGCCGCGTCGGCGTCCACCCAGATCTCCGGGCTGCCGTTCAGCGGTCCGGTCGGCGGTGTGCGCGTCGCGCTCATCGAGGGCACCTGGGTCGCATTCCCGACCGTCGAGCAGCTCGAGAAGGCTGTGTTCGACATGGTCGTCGCGGGTCGTAAGACCGACGACGACGTCGCGATCATGATGGTCGAGGCCGAGGCCACCGACAAGGTGATCGACCTGATCGGTGACGGCGCCCAGGCGCCCACCGAGACCGTCGTGGCCGAGGGGCTGGAGGCTGCCAAGCCGTTCATCGCGGCGCTGTGCACCGCTCAGGAGGAGCTGGCGGGCCGGGCGGCCAAGCCGGTCGCCGACTATCCGGTGTTCCCCGATTACGCCGAAGACGTGTACTACGCGGTGTCCTCGGTGGCCACCGACGCGCTGTCCGAGGCGCTGACCATCGCGGGCAAGGAAGAGCGCAACACCCGCACCGACGAGATCAAGGTCGAGGTGCTGCAGCGGCTCGCCGAGCAGTTCGCCGGCCGTGAGAAGGAGGTCGGCGCGGCGTTCCGCTCGCTGACCAAGAAGCTCGTGCGTCAGCGCATCCTGACCGACCACTTCCGCATCGACGGCCGCGGTGTCACCGACATCCGCGCCCTGTCGGCCGAGGTCGCCGTGATCCCGCGGGCACACGGCAGTGCGCTGTTCGAGCGCGGTGAGACCCAGATCCTGGGCGTCACCACGCTGGACATGGTCAAGATGGCCCAGCAGATCGACTCGCTGGGCCCCGAGACCAGCAAGCGCTACATGCACCACTACAACTTCCCGCCGTATTCGACCGGTGAGACCGGCCGCGTCGGCTCCCCGAAGCGCCGCGAGATCGGCCACGGCGCGCTCGCCGAGCGGGCCCTGATGCCGGTGTTGCCGAGCATCGAGGAGTTCCCGTACGCGATCCGTCAGGTTTCCGAGGCGCTGAGCTCCAACGGTTCGACGTCGATGGGTTCGGTGTGTGCGTCCACGCTCGCACTGCTCAACGCCGGTGTGCCGCTGAAGGCTCCGGTCGCGGGCATCGCGATGGGTCTGGTCTCCGACGACATCGAAGTAGACGGTGGTGGCGTCGAAAGGCGTTACGTCACCCTGACCGACATCCTCGGTGCCGAGGACGCGTTCGGCGACATGGACTTCAAGTGCGCAGGCACGAAGGACTTCGTCACCGCGCTGCAGCTCGACACCAAGCTCGACGGCATCCCGTCGCACGTCCTGGCGGGCGCACTGGCGCAGGCCAAGGATGCGCGGATCACCATCCTCGAGGTGATGGCCGAGGCCATCGACGAGCCCGACGAGATGAGCCCCTACGCGCCGCGCATCACCACGATCAAGGTGCCGATCGACAAGATCGGTGAGGTCATCGGGCCCAAGGGCAAGATGATCAACTCGATCACCGAGGAGACCGGCGCCTCGATCTCGATCGAGGACGACGGCACGGTGTTCGTGGGCGCGAGCAACGGCGAGGCCGCGCAGGCCGCGATCGACAAGATCAACGCCATCGCCAACCCGCAGCTGCCCAAGATCGGCGAGCGGTTCCTCGGCACGGTGGTGAAGACCACTGACTTCGGTGCGTTCGTCTCGCTGCTGCCGGGTCGTGACGGCCTGGTCCACATCAGCAAGCTGGGTCGTGGCAAGCGGATCGCCAAGGTCGAGGACGTCGTCAAGGTCGGTGACAAGCTCCGCGTGGAGATCGCCGACATCGACAACCGCGGCAAGATCTCGCTCGTTCTGGTGGCCGAAGAGGACGCTGCCGAGACCGCCGAGGCTGCCGACGTGTCGGGTGACTCCGACGCAGCAACGCCTGCCGATGCCGCAACCGCCAGCAGCTAGCCGGCGGTCGCTGCGACGCGGCGCGCAGAGTGTGGACGCGGCCACCGTGGATGACTCCACGGTGCGCCGCACCACCCTGCCCGGCGGTGTGCGGGTGGTGACCGAACGCATCCCGTGGGTGCGGTCGGCATCGGTCGGTGTCTGGGTCAATGTCGGGTCTCGCGACGAGGGCCCGACGGTCGCCGGCGCCGCGCACTTCCTCGAACACCTGCTGTTCAAGTCGACGCCGACCCGCACGGCAGTCGACATCGCCCAGGCCGTCGACGCCGTGGGCGGCGAACTCAACGCCTTCACCGCCCGAGAGCACACCTGCTACTACGCGCACGTGCTCGACACCGATCTCGAACTCGCCGTCGACCTGGTCGCCGACGTGGTGTTGCGGGGACGCTGCGCTGTCGACGACGTCGAGATCGAACGCGACGTGGTGCTCGAGGAGATCGCCATGCGCGACGACGATCCCGAGGACACCCTCGGCGACGTCTTCCTCTCGGCGATGTTCGGCACGCATCCGGTGGGCCGTCCCGTCATCGGAAGCGTCGAGTCGATCGCGGGAATGACCCGAAGTCAGCTGCACTCTTTCCACGTCCGGCGGTACACGCCCGAGCGGATGGTCGTGGCCGTCGCCGGAAACGTCGACCACGACCGGGTTGTCGCGCTGGTGCGGGAGTACTTCGGGCCCAGGCTCGTTCGCGGCCGCAAGGCGTTGGCTCCCCGCAAGGGCGCCGGGCGGGTGCCGGGCCGGCCTTCGCTGCAGATCGTCAACCGCGACGGGGAACAGACCCACCTGTCGATGGGCGTGCGCACGCCGGGCCGGCACTGGGATCACCGGTGGGCGCTGGCGGTGCTCAACACCGCTCTGGGCGGCGGGCTGAGTTCGCGGCTGTTCCAGGAGATTCGCGAAACGCGCGGTTTGGCCTACTCGGTCTACTCGACGGTGGACACGTTCTCCGACAGCGGGGCGCTGTCCATCTACGCCGGCTGTCTGCCCGAACGCTTCGACGAGGTGGTGCGGGTGACCACTGACGTGCTCGACGACGTGGCGCGCGACGGCATCACGGAATCCGAATGCCGCATCGCCAAGGGTTCCCTGCGGGGTGGACTCGTGCTCGGCCTGGAGGATTCGGCGTCCCGGATGAACCGCATCGGCCGCAGCGAGTTGAACTACGGCAGGCACCGCAGCATCGATGACACTCTGGAGCAGATCGGCGCGGTGACCCTCGAGGAGGTGAACGCCGTGGCCAGGGATCTGCTGCGGCGGCCGTTCGGTGCCGCCGTGCTGGGCCCGCACCGGTCGAAAAAGTCTCTGCCCAAACGACTTCAAAGGATCTGATGGCATTCTCGCGTCGACGGCTGATGGTCGGGGCTGCCGCCCTCACGGGTGTGGCGCTGGCCGCATGTTCGGAGCGCACGGTTCTGGCCGATCCCGCCGAACCGCTGCCGCCGGTCGGCGACCGGATCGGCGCACTCGAACGCCGGCACGACGCGGTGGTGGGGGTGTTCGCCGTCGATCTCGCGTCGGGTCGCACCGTCGACCACCGGGCGCAGGAGACGTTCGCGATGTGTTCGACATTCAAGGCCTATCTCGCGGCGCACATGCTGCAGATGGTCGGGCGCGGCCAGCGGTCGCTGGAGCAGCGCCTCTACGTCGACCCGGCCGGGATCCTGCCGAACTCCCCGCGCACCGAACCGCGCGCCGGCGCGGATATGACCATCGCCGAACTCTGCCAGGCGATTCTGCAGGTGAGTGACAACGCGGCGGCCAACATCCTGCTGCACAACGTCGGCGGGCCCGCCGCGGTGACCCAGTTCGCCCGCAGCATCGGCGATCCCCGGTCACGGCTGGACCGGTTCGAGACCGAGCTCAATTCGGCGGTGCCGGGCGACCCGCGCGACACCAGCACCCCCGAGGCGCTCGGCAACGGTTTCCGGACGCTGCTCACCGGTGACGCGCTCGCACCGGCACAACGACAACTGCTCGAGGACTGGATGCGGGCGAACGAGACGTCGAGCATGCGGGCCGGACTGCCTCCGGGCTGGACGACGGCCGACAAGACCGGCAGCGGGGACTACGCCACCACCAACGACGTCGGCATCGCGTACGGCCCGCAGGGCCAGCGGGTGCTGCTGGCCGTGATGACGCGCTCGGCGAAGGACGATCCGGATGCGGAGAACAACCGGCCGCTGATCGGCGACGTCGCCTCGGTGGTGCTGCAGGCGCTGCTCGCGCCGTGAGCGCGTGCCCCTGCGGCGCGGCAGAGTCGTTCAGTCGGTGTTGTCAGCCGTTGCACCGTGGTGAGCGGCAGGCCGGGACCGCGGAGGAACTGATGCGGTCGCGCTACAGCGCTTACGCCGTCGGCGATCTCGACTACGTGTGGCGGACGTGGCATCCGCGTACCCGGCCCGCCGAGGTGGTACCGAGCGACGTCGAGTGGGTCTCGCTGGAAATCGTGGACGCTTCGGACGACGAGGTCGAATTCCGGGCGCATTACCGCCGGGAAGGACGACCCGGGACGCTGCATGAGCGCTCCCGGTTCGCCGTCCGGGCCCGTCGCTGGTTCTACGTCGACGGTGACCTGTTCTAGGCCGGCCTACGACAGCACGGTGGCCGGGTCGGTGAACGGCAACTCGAGGTCGGTCGCGACCTGTTCGTTGAGCAGCGCGCCCGCGTGGGTCGAGAGTCCCTTGGCCAGTGCCGGATCGGCCCGGCAGGCGTCCTGCCAGCCGTTGTCGGCGAGCTTGAGCACATACGGCATGGTGGCGTTGGTCAGCGCGAAAGTCGACGTGCGCGGGACGGCGCCGGGCATGTTGGCGACGCAGTAGAACACCGCGTCGTGCACCGCGAAGGTGGGATCGTCGTGGGTGGTCGGCCGGGAGTCCTCGAAGCAGCCGCCCTGGTCGATTGCGATGTCGACGAGCACCGCTCCGGGATTCATGTGTGCGACTGTCGAATTCGTCACCAGCTTCGGCGCCTTCGCGCCGGGGATCAGGACCGCGCCGATGACGAGGTCGGCTTTCTTCACCGCCTCCTCCAATTCGAGCCGCGACGAGTAGCGGGTTTCGATGCCGCCGGTGAACTCGCCGTCGATCTTGCGGAGCGTGTTGATGTTGACGTCGAAGACGGTGACATGGGCGCCCATGCCCTTGGCGACGCGGGCCGCGTTGTAGCCGGCCACGCCGCCACCGATCACCACCACCTCCGCGGGTGCGACGCCGGGCACCCCGCCCATGAGCACCCCGCGACCCCCGTGGGCCCGCATCAGGTGGTAGGCGCCGACCTGGGCCGACAGCCGGCCGGCCACCTCGCTCATCGGGGCGAGCAGCGGCAGTGCGCCGTCAGCGGTCTGCACGGTCTCGTAGGCGATGGAGGTGGTGCCGGAGGTGAGCAGCGCGTCGGTGCACGGCTTCGACGCGGCGAGGTGCAGATAGGTGAACAGGGTCTGGCCCTCGCGCATCCGGGCGTATTCCGGCTCGATCGGCTCCTTGACCTTGAGCAGCAGGTCGGCGTCGGCCCACACCTCATCGGCGCTGTTGATCATCTGCGCGCCTGCTGCTTTGAAGTCGGCGTCGGTGATGGCCGAGCCCTCACCTGCACCGGCCTGTACGAGCACATCGTGGCCGCGATGGGTCAGTTCGGCGACACCGGCGGGCGTGATGGCCACGCGGTATTCGTTGTTCTTGATCTCGGTCGGGATGCCGACGCGCATGATCGCTCCTCGAGTCGTTCGGATGCCATAAGTCTGAAGAAAATCCGAGATTGTGGCAATAGTTCCGACGGTAGTTCGATATGGTTGCTCGGTGAGCGAAGATTCAGCGAACCGTGCGGGTCGCGGAGTGCGCGCGCCGAAGGATGTTCGGGCCGCCGACATCGACGACGTCGACCGGCGCATCCTGACCGCCCTGCACGACGACGCACGGATATCGAACAGCGCACTGGCCGATGCGGTGGGCATCGCACCGTCGACCTGTCACGGCCGGGTGCGCAGGCTGCAGGAGCTCGGGGCGATCCGTGGCTTCTACACCGACATCGATCCGGCGGCGATCGGCCTGACGATGCAGGCCATGATCTCGGTGACCCTGCAGTCCCACGCACGCGGGAAGATCCGCAACTTCATCCAGCAGATGCGGCGCAAACCCCAGGTGATGGACGTCTACTTCCTCGCCGGATCCGACGACTTCATCCTGCACGTCGCCGCGCAGGACACCGAGGATCTGCGGGCGTTCGTGGTCGAGAACCTCAATGCGGATGCCGACGTCGCCGGCACGCAGACCTCGCTGATCTTCGAGCACCTCCGCGGGGCGTCGCCGCTGTAGGTTGTGGCACAGCGCTATCGGGCAGCGCCGGCAGACGACGCCCGGCGGACCGCGATGTCGCCTGAGGCGGTGTGGACGCTCACCGCAAGGACTCGGTCGTCGTCGACGGGTCCGTCGGCCGGCTGCAGGGTGTTGGTCACCGCACCTGAACGAGTACGGAGGTCGAGTTCGGCCGCGGTTCCGTGCGGGATTCCGACCTCCACCTCACCGCTGGCAGTCTGCACCGATAGCGACCCACTGACCGCGACGGCGACGGCGACTCCGCCGGATGCGCTCTGGCACTTCGCATTGCCGCACAAGCGGTCAACAGTCAGCGTTCCACTGGCGGTCTGAAAGCGCAGATCGCTGTCGAGTTCGCCGACCACCAGATTGCCGGAGGCCGTCGCGACAGCGACCGGGCCAGAGGCCCGGTGCACGGTGATGTCGCCGGACGCGGTGTCGGCTTTGATGTTCCCCGAGACCGACTCCACCAGCATGCCGCCGCTGGCCGAGGCCAACCGGCAGTCGGCGTATTCGCCGTCGGCCTGAAAGCCGGCCGACGCCACGGCGGCCGTCAACCGTGAGCCCGAGGGCAGCGCGATGTCGATGTCCACCGATGCCCTGCGGCCCAGCATGATCCACGGCATCGGCGTCTTGACCGAGAGCCGGCCGTGGTGGAAGGTCACCCGCGTCTGCTCGGCGGCTTTCACGTCTGCCGGCCGCGCGGCGTCGTGGGGCCGAACCTCGACGACGGTGTCGGCGCCGTCACCGGCGGTCAGGTGCACCATGCCGGCGGCCACCTCGATATCGGCGGTGATGGGTTCCGGGGTGTGAAACGTTGCCATGTCTTTCCTTTCACTCGGGTAGGGGTTCAGCGGACCCAGCCGCTGACATGTGTGTCGGATGGGGTCCTGGTGCGCCGCGGCGCTGACGCCCCCAGGGCCGCGCTGACCGCGCGCACCAGCCAGGCATTGACGGACAGTCCCTCGCGGCCGGCCGCTGCATCGACTCCGGAGCGCAGACCGGCGGGGAGGCGCAACGTGACGCGCCATGTCCCGCCGTCCTCGTCGGTGTCCATCGCTGGGACCGAGGCTGGTTCCTGCTGGGGTACTGCCGAGACCGTGAAATGTGGGTCGCGGCCGTGCAGCCGAACGTCTACCGAGCCGGGTGCCAGTTCGCGCGTGATGTGCTCGGCGGCGTCGGCGAGGGCTTCCAGTAGCGCCAAGCGGACGGAGGATTCCAGCGCAGCGCTGAGTCGGCCTGCCAGCTCCTCGCTCTCCGCGCCGCCCATGGCCGCCACCGCCGAGAGTTCGTGGCGAACGCGCTCGACATACGGCTGCAAGTCCATGACGTCATGGTGACACCACTTTGATGTCAACGCAAGCGTCAATGGGTGACCGCCGACGTGAACTACTGCGTGTTGGACCCCGCGGCCACCACGTCCACCCGCAGGCCCGTCTCCTTCTCTGCGGCCTGCCACAGCGCCTTGATCGCAGCGTCGCTGCCGGGGCCGACCAGGGGCTTGCGGACCGGCGGACCATTGGTGACGAACAGCGGTCCGTAGAACCCGCCGCCGGGTGCTGCCGGATCGACGGCTGCCCGAATTTGGCTCAGCGCGCCGCGATCGGTGGACATGCCGCCCACCTTGGTCCACTTCGCGAAGACGGCGCCGAGCGTCGCTGGCCGGGTGGTGAGTCCCTTTGTCGTGCAGGGCTACTCGGGCTCATCGTCGTCGTCACCCTCGGCTTCTTGGAGGTAGCGCTCGGGGTGGTGGTAGTTGTTGACGCGAGTTTGGCCGGTGTCGAGTCGGGGTGGGGGGAGCCATTCGGTGCGGCCGTTGCGGCGGCGGGTGGTCCAGCCTGTTTCCTCGACCGTGAGGTTGTCGGGTTTGCACGCCAGCGCCATGGTGTCGATGTCGGTGCGCCCGCCATCGGAGAAGTCGTGTTCGTGGTGGGCTTCGCATGAATAGAGGGCCGTGGTGCAGCCGGGGCGGGTGCAGCCTTTGTCGCGGGCGAACAGGGCCAGCCGCTGGGCGGTGGAGGCGCAGCGGCGGGCCCGGCCGAAATGCAGCACCTCCTGGTGGTGGTCGTCGAACACCGCAAGGTAGTGGCGGGATTGTCCGGCCAGTCGGATGAGGTCGCGGATGGGGAGGCGGGTGCCGCCACCGGTGTCGGCGTAGCCGGCCGCTCTTTCGAGTTGGTCGACGGTGGTGGTGGCGACGATGGTTGCCGGGATCCCGTTGACCTGGCCCAACGCTCCCGACCCGACCAGTTGGCGAAGCCCGGTTCTGATGGCGTCATGGCAGCGTTGCCCGGTGGTGCGGGTGTCGGGCATTCCGGCCAGGTCGTCAGGCAAGTTGGTCCCGGGGGCACCGTGTTTGGCGTTGAGGGTGTGGAGGTAGCAGGCGGTTTCAGGGTCGACGTAGCCGCTGATCGGGGTCATGCCGTCGCGTTGTTGTTTCCCGATTCGGAAGGAACGCAGGCGTTGTTGGAGGTCGTCGTTGGGCTCGGCGCCGTCGGGGTCGAACAGGTCGCGCAGCGCGTGGGCGGCGACGCGCAGCTGTTCGGGATCAAGTCCCACGGCTACGCGGGCCAGGGTGTCTTCGGCCTCGGCGCGGGTGGCCGCGTCCACCCAGCCGGGCAACGCCTTGAAGAACTTCTGGATTTCGGCGACGTGCGCGGCGCCGATGTCCCCGCGGGCCAGGGCGGCAGCGGTCGCGGGCAACACCGGCGGCAGGGGTTCACCGGTGAACGATTTCCGCGGACCGAGTTGCTGTGCGTCTTTCAGGCGGGCACCCGCGGCCTTGGGTTCGATGCGCAGGCGGGTGGCGATCACCTTGCGCAAGGTCTTCTCCCCGAACGTCAGCGGATCGGCGTCGGCAGCGAAGGAGGCGAGGACGGTATGAGCCAGCGCCACGTCCTGGCGCTGCGCCCGCTCGAGGTGCTCGACCAACGCCAACCGCTCAGAAGTGGTCAACATCTCATAGGCGAACGCGGCGAGTTCGGCGCGTGCGGCGTCCCACCGCTCGAGTGCCGACTGCAGCACCTCCCTGTCCATACTTCGAACACTAGTGCGAACCACCGACACGTCGGCGCGACGAAAGCCCTTTATCCACAACTGGTTTCGAATGCAAGCGACAATCGAACGACAGCCGATCGCGGCAATCGGCCCGCCGACTAGGGTGGGCGCATGCGAGTAGGTGTGCTGGGGGCGAAAGGCAAGGTCGGAGCGACGATGGTGGAGGCGGTCGAGGCCGCCGACGACCTCAGGTTCACCGTCGGAGTCGACGCCGACGATCCGTTGAGCTCCCTGGTCGACAGCGAGACCGAGGCCGTCATCGACTTCACCCACCCCGCCGTGGTGATGGACAATCTGAAGTTCCTCATCGACAACGGCATTCACGCGGTCGTCGGCACCACCGGCTTCACCGACGAACGCATCGAACAGGTCCGGTCGTGGCTCGCCGCCAAGCCGGCGTCGTCTGTGCTCATCGCGCCGAACTTCGCGATCGGCGCCGTCCTGTCCATGCATTTCGCCCAGCAGGCCGCGCGCTTCTTCGAATCCGTCGAGGTGATCGAACTGCATCATCCGCACAAGGCCGACGCCCCGTCGGGCACCGCGGCGCGAACGGCCAAGCTCATCGCCGAAGCGCGGAATGGTATGGCGCCCAATCCCGATGCCACCAGCACCGGACTCGACGGCGCCCGCGGCGCGGATGTGGACGGCGTGCCCGTGCATTCGGTGCGACTTGCCGGCCTTGTCGCCCACCAGGAGGTGCTGTTCGGCACACAGGGTGAGACGCTCACCATCCGTCACGACAGCCTGGACCGGACGTCGTTCGTCCCCGGCGTGCTGCTCGCGGTGCGCAAGGTAGCCGAACGGCCCGGTCTCACCGTGGGACTCGAGCCACTGCTCGACCTGACATGACCGATGACCGGCGCGCGCTGCGCATCCAGGTGCTCATCGCCGTCATGTGCGTCGCGTTGGTGGTGTACTTCCTGCTGCTGGGCCGGATCGCGATGGCGTTCATCACCTCGGGGTCGCTGGCCGCCATCGGTCTGGGCGTCGCGCTGCTGGCGTTACCGCTGATCGGCATCTGGGTGATGGTGAGCACGCTGCGGGCGGGATTCGCCCACCAGCGGCTGGCACGTCTCGCGCGCGAACAGCACATGGACCTCGATGTCAGCGACCTGCCCCGGCGGCCGTCGGGACGCATCGAACGCGACGCCGCCGATGCGCTGTTCCAGACGGTGCGCGCGGAACTGCAGGACGACCCGGACAACTGGGTGCGGTGGTACCGCCTGGCCCGCGCCTACGACTATGCGGGCGATCGCAGCCGCGCGCGCACGGCGATGCGCAAGGCGGTCGATCTGCAGGAGGGCGCATGAGCACCCTGCTGATCGTCCACCACACACCATCACCACACACCCACGAGATGTTCGAGGCGGTGCTCTCCGGCGCCACCGACCCCGAGATCGAGGGCGTCGACGTCATCCGGAGACCGGCGCTGACCGTGTCGCCGGTCGAGATGTTGGAGGCCGACGGCTATCTCCTCGGCACACCGGTCAACCTGGGCTACCTCAGCGGAGCCTTGAAGCACGCCTTCGACCAGTCCTACTACCAGCTGCTCGACGCCACCCGCGGCCGGCCGTTCGGCGTCTACCTGCACGGCAACGAGGGCACCGAGGGCGCCGAGCGGGCGATCGACGCAATCACGGCGGGTCTGGGATGGGAACGGGCCGCCCAGACGGTCGTGGTCTCGGGCAGGCCGGGTAAGGCAGAGCTCGAGGCGTGCTGGAACCTCGGTGCCACGGTGGCCGCTGCGCTGATGAGCTGAGCGCGTGGACTGGGCGCTCATCGGCCGTACCGCCGATGACCGGTTACAGCGCGGTGTTCCTCGCCGGTGTCGTCGTATGGTGCGCCGCCGGCTGGTTTCTCGCCACCCGGCGGGCGGTCGCAGAACTGCTGGCGCGGTGGGGACACGTGGTCCTACCGGTCGTCCTCATCGGCATCGGCGTGGCGATTCTGGTCGAGGGCGGTGCCTTCGGGCTGGGAACGCGGTAGAACACTCCCGACAGACGACAGTCGAGGAGGACCACGATGCCGGGTATTGCCGAGATCGCTCTCGGGGCCGCGCCGATCGCCGGCGGAGCTCTGTTGGGTATCGCCGCGGGCAACCTGCGTGGCCCCGACTTCCGCGGCATGATCGCCAAGGACATGGACCTGCTCGAACGCATCCCGGCCGAACAGGTCGAGCTGCGGGAGCGCCTCAAGCTCAGCATCGATCAGCGGATCGACGATCTGATCCGGACCACCGAGCGCAGTCGCGAACTGCGCAACGCCGCGGTGTCCTATGAGGGCAACTGGCGCGACATCGTGGTGTTCATCTGCGCGGTGATGTTCACCATCGTCTGGTGGAACGTCAACCACAACCGGACGAACTGGCTGGTGGTGTTCGTCGTGATGATCCTGCTGTGCGTGGTGTCCGCCATCTATGCCGGGCGGGGTGTGCTTCGCGCGCTGGCGCAGGCGCGAAGGAGCCGGAGCAAGCCCTAGCTCGGCAGCGACGCGGCGAACAGCTCCTGCAGGGCGATCCAGTGCCGCTGCGCGGCCTCCTCGTCATAGGGGGCGTTGTCCGGCACCGCGAAACCGTGTCCGGCGGGATAGAACTCGACCGTGTGCTGGACCCCGGCCGCGGTGAGCGCCTTGTCCAGCGTCTCGGCCTGCTCGGCGGTGAAGGACGCATCGTCCTGCGCACCCGCCACGTAGACGGTCGCCGTCATCCGGTCGGCCAGCAGATGCGGGCTGGTTTCGTCGTCGGTGACCAATCCGCCACCGTGGAAGGATCCCGCTGCGGCGACGCGCTCGGGCACCCGCCCGGCGACGATCACCGAGGTCCGCCCGCCCATGCAGTAGCCGCACACGCCGAACCGGTCGCCGCGCACCTCGGGCCTGCCCGCGAGGAAGTCGAAGAACGCGTCCGCGTCGGACGCCATGGCGTCGGGCGTGACCGATCCGATCATCGTGAACAGGCGTTTGCGTTCGGCCTGGTCTCCGAACACGGTGCCCATGTCGAACGGCTGCCATTCGCCGCTGCGGTAGTACACGTCGGGCAGCAGCACCGCATGCCCGAACGCGGCCAGCCGGTCGGCCATTTCGTGAAACGTCGGACGGACTCCGCCTGCATCGGGGTACATCACCACACCCGACCACGGGCCGGTGCCGTTCGGGGTGTGCAGGGTGACGGGGCATTCGCCGTCCGTGGTGGTGACAGTGGCGTTGATGGTCGGCATGGCTACCGTTCTACTCGCCCGCTCTGGCAGTAGGCTGGCCGGCGTGCCGATCCCCACGCCGTACGAAGACCTGCTGCGTGAAGTCCTCGAGCGCGGCACGCCGAAATCCGACCGCACCGGCACCGGAACGCGCAGCCTGTTCGGCCACCAGTTGCGCTACGACCTTTCCGTCGGCTTCCCACTGATCACCACCAAGAAGGTGCATCTGAAGTCGGTGGTCTACGAGCTGCTGTGGTTCCTGCGCGGCGACTCCAACGTGCGCTGGCTCCAGGAGCACGGCGTCACGATCTGGGACGAATGGGCCGACGAGACGGGCGATCTCGGACCCGTGTACGGCGTGCAGTGGCGTTCGTGGCCGACACCGTCTGGTGAGCACATCGACCAGATCAGCGCAGCGCTCGACCTGCTCAAGACCGATCCCGACAGCCGGCGCAACATCGTGTCCGCCTGGAACGTCGGCGAGATCCCGCAGATGGCGCTGCCGCCCTGCCATGCGTTCTTCCAGTTCTACGTCGCCGACGGAAAGCTGAGCTGCCAGCTCTACCAGCGCAGCGCCGACCTGTTCCTCGGTGTGCCGTTCAACATCGCCAGCTATGCGCTGCTGACCCACATGATGGCCGCTCAGGCGGGGCTCGGCGTCGGTGAGTTCGTCTGGACCGGCGGGGACTGCCACATCTACGACAACCACGTCGACCAGGTCACCGAGCAGTTGAGCCGCGACCCGCGGCCCTATCCGGAACTCGTTCTCGCGCACCGTGATTCGTTGTTCGACTACACCTTCGAGGATATCGTCGTGCGCAATTACGACCCGCATCCGGCGATCAAGGCCCCGGTCGCGGTATGAGATCTGCTCGCAGGATCGAAGGTCGATGATGACCGAGATCGCGCTCATCTGGGCGCAGTCCACCTCCGGGGTCATCGGGCGCGGCGGTGACATCCCGTGGCGGCTACCCGAGGACCAGGCGCGGTTCAAGGAGCTGACCATCGGACACCGCGTGGTGATGGGGCGGTTGACCTGGGAGTCGCTTCCCGCGCGGGTGCGCCCGCTGCCGGACCGCAAGAATGTCGTACTCACCCGGCAGGCTGACTACATGGCTGAAGGGGCAGAGGTGGTGACCGCCATCGACGATGCGTTCGGTGACGAGGACACGTGGGTGATCGGTGGCGAGCGGGTGTACACGCTGGCGCTGCCGAGGGCGACGCGATGTGAGGTGACCGAGGTCGAGATCGACCTGAAACGCCAGGATGCGGACGCGATGGCGCCTGTCCTCGGCGAGGCGTGGGTCGGGACGACGGGGGAGTGGCAGATCAGCGGCTCCGGGCTGCGTTACCGCTACCACAGCTACCGCCGGGCATGAGGCTCACCGGCGCACAGGCCCGCCGGATCGCCGTCGCCGCGCAGGGACTCGCCGAGCCCAAGCCCCGTGGTCCGGTGACCCGGGCCCACCTGCGCCGGCTCGTCGACCGCATCCAGATCCTGCAGTTGGACTCTGTCTCGGTCTCGGTGCGGGCGCACTACGCGCCGGTGTTCAGCAGGCTGGGCCCCTACGACCGCGGCGTGCTGGACCGGGCGGCGTGGGCCCACTCCGCGCGCTCCCCGCGGCTACTGGTCGAGTACTGGGCGCACGAGGCGGCGCTGATGGCGGTCGACGACTGGCCGCTGCTGCGCTGGCGGATGCGGGAGTACACCCACGGCCGGTGGGGCGTGCAAATCGTGAAGAACAACCCGCAGCTGGTCGAGGACGTGGTCGCCGCCGTCACCGATCTGGGTCCGGCCACCGCCGGCCAGATCGAGGAGTACCTGGGCGGCGGCCGTCGTGGACCCAAGGGGCCGTGGTGGGACCGCAGCGACACCAAATGGGTGACCGAGGCCCTGTTTGCCGCCGGGGTTCTGACCACCGCCACCCGGGTCGGATTCGCGCGGCACTACGACCTGACCGAGCGGGTGCTGCCCCCCGAGGTGGTGGCACGCGAGGTCGACGAGGCCGATGCGGTGCGGGAGCTGTGTCTGCGCGCGGCAGGCGCGCTCGGGGTGGCCACCGAGGCCGATATCCGTGACTATTTCCGCTTGAACGCCCGGCAGGTCAAGCCCGCGCTGGCCGATCTGGTCGCCGCCGGCGAGCTGGAGGTCGGCGAGGTCGAGGGCTGGCAGGCGCCGGCCTACCTGCGCGCGGGCCAGCTGGTGCCGCGGATCGACCGCGGTACGGCGCTGCTGTGTCCGTTCGATCCGCTGATCTTCTTCCGGCCGCGCGTCGAACGGCTGTGGAACTTCCACTACCGCATCGAGATCTACACGCCGGCGGCCAAACGCCAGTTCGGCTATTACGTGTGGCCGTTCCTGCTCGACGGCAGGCTGGTCGGCAGGGTCGACCTCAAGGCCGACCGCGTCAGCGACGCACTCCATGTCGTGGGCGCCTTCGTCGAGCCCGGTGAGGATCCTTCGCGGGTGGCCGCCCCGTTGGCGGCCGAGCTGCACACCATGGCGGCATGGCTGGGGCTGGCCGATGTGACGGTCGGTGAGCGGGGCGACCTGGTGGGCGCGCTCACCGGTCAACTCAACGGAATGTCGTTGTCGCCCTTCGACTCCTGATACGTAGTGCTCAGTGCCGCGTACCGGGCGCGGACCCGGCGGTCCTGTTCGCGCAGATCGTCCCGGGAGGATCCGGGCTCGGACTCGATGAGCTCCGGAATCGAGTAGGCCGTCCAGAAATCGTTGCTGCGGCGGTAGCCCCCCGGCGGCAGTCCGAACACCTCGGCAAGGATCTTCAGGTCGTGCGGGATGGCGAACGCGTCACGTGAATCCTCGTGGCTGAACAGGTAATAGAAGTTGTCGAACCCCGCCCAGGTGATCGCGGACATGCACATCGAGCACGGCTCATGGGTGGACAGGAACAGCAGCTCGCCCGTCGGCGGACGGTCGGGGAGCTCGTAGAACCGGTTGAGCGTGTTCACCTCACCGTGCAGCAGCGGATTGGCGAGCTCGTCGTTGGTCCCGGCGAGCACCAGGCTCAGATCGGACTTGCGCAGCAATGCGGCCCCGAACACCTTGTTGCCCGCGCGGACTCCGCGCTCGGTCAGCGGAAGGATGTCGTTCTCGACGACCTCGAGCAGGCGGGCGGCGACAGTGGCGGACATGGCTCACACTAACCCGGCGTTTGGCGTGACACCTGGCGGCGGGCTTAGGGTGACGCCGTGGCCGAGACCGCGCCGCTGCGCGTGCAGCTGATCGCCAAGACCGACTTCACGGCGCCTCCCGACGTGCCGTGGGACACCGATGCCGACGGCGGCTCGGCCCTGGTCGAGTTCGCCGGCCGTGCGTGCTACCAGAGCTGGTCGAAACCGAACCCGCGCACGGCGACCAACGATTCCTATCTGCGCCACATCATCGACGTCGGACACTTCTCGGTGCTCGAACACGCCTCGGTGTCCTTCTACATCACCGGCATCTCCCGTTCGTGCACCCATGAACTGATCCGGCACCGGCATCTGTCCTATTCACAGCTCTCGCAGCGGTACGTGCCCGAGACCGAGGCCCGCGTCGTCATCCCGCCCGGCATCGAGGGCGACCCGGAGCTGACCGAGGCGTTCGTCGACGCGGTGGACACCGCGCACACCGCCTACACCGAGGTGCTCACCGCGCTGGAGGCGAAGTTCGCCGATCAGCCCAACGCCGTCCTCCGCCGCAAACAGGCCCGCCAGGCCGCCCGGGCGGTGCTGCCGAACGCCACCGAGACCCGCATCGTCGTGACCGGCAACTACCGCGCGTGGCGGCACTTCATCGCCGTGCGCGCCAGTGAACACGCCGACGTCGAGATCCGCCGGCTGGCGATCGCATGCCTGCGTGAGCTGGTCGCCGTGGCGCCCGCGGTGTTCGCCGACTTCGAGATCACCACGCTCTCAGACGGCAGTGAGGTCGCGACGAGCCCACTTGCAACCGAAGCGTGAGGCCCTGCGGGTAATCTTGCACAGTGTGAGCACCAGCGGATTCGACGTGACGGCCCGATTGGGCACGATGCTGACCGCCATGGTGACGCCGTTCAAGCCCGACGGCTCGGTCGACACCGAGGCCGCGGGCCGCCTCGCCGCCCATCTGGTCGACGCGGGATGTGACGGCCTGGTGCTGTCCGGAACCACCGGCGAGTCGCCGACCACCACCGACGCCGAGAAGCTCATCCTGCTGCGCGCGGTGCTCGAGGCCGTTGGCGACCGGGCGCGGGTCATCGCGGGCGCAGGCAGCTACGACACCGCGCACAGCGTGCACATGGCGAAGGCGTGTGAGGCTGAGGGCGCGCACGGGCTGCTCGTGGTCACTCCGTATTACTCGCGCCCGCCGCAAGCCGGGCTGGTCGCCCACTTCACCGCAGTCGCAGACGCCACCGCACTGCCGGTCGTGCTCTACGACATCCCGCCGCGGTCGGTGGTGCCCATCGAGTGGGACACCATTCGCACCCTGGCCGGCCACCCGAACATCGTCGCGATCAAGGACGCCAAGGGCGATCTGCACGGCGGCGGCCAGATCATCGCCGAGACGGGTCTGGCGTACTACTCCGGCGACGACGCCTTGAACCTGCCGTGGCTGGCCATGGGCGCTGTCGGTTTCATCAGCGTCTGGGGCCACCTCGCGGCAAGCCAGCTGCGGGAGATGATCGCGGCGTTCCAGTCCGGCGATGTGGCGACCGCCCGCAAGATCAACGTGACGCTCGGTCCGCTGAGCGCCGCGCAGGCACACCTGGGCGGGGTGACGATGGCCAAGGCCGGTCTGAGTCTGCAGGGATTCGAGGTCGGCGAGCCCCGGCTGCCGCAGGTTCCGGCCACCCCCGAGCAACTGGATGCGCTCGCGGCTGACATGCGCGCCGCCGGCGTGTTGCGATGAGCGAGGAACCGACACCACCCGGTCCGCTCGCGGTCGGCGGGCTGCGGGTGACCGCGCTGGGTGGCATCAGCGAGATCGGCCGCAACATGACCGTCTTCGAGCACCTGGGCCGGCTGCTCGTCATCGACTGCGGTGTGCTGTTCCCCAGCCACGACGAGCCGGGCGTCGATCTGATCCTGCCCGATCTGCGGCATATCGAGGACCGTCTCGACCTCATCGAGGCGCTCGTCGTCACCCATGCCCACGAAGACCACATCGGGGCTATCCCCTTCCTGCTCAAACTGCGTCCGGACATCCCCGTGGTCGGCTCGAAGTTCACCCTGGCCCTGATCCGCGAGAAGTGCCGCGAACACCGCATCAAACCGGTGTTCGTCGAGGTGGCCGAGGGGGAGAGCAGTACCCACGGTGTCTTCGAGTGCGAGTACTTCGCGGTCAATCACTCGGTGCCGGGGTGTCTGGCGGTGGCGCTGCACACCGGTGCGGGCACCGTCCTGCACACCGGTGACATCAAGCTCGACCAGCTGCCCCTCGACGGCAGACCCACCGACCTGCCCGGGATGTCGCGGCTCGGCGACTCCGGCGTCGACCTGTTCCTCTGCGATTCCACCAACGCCGACCGGCCCGGCGTCGGACCGTCCGAGAGCGAGATCGGTCCGACGCTGCACCGGCTGATCCGCGGTGCGGACGGCCGGGTGATCGTGGCCTGTTTCGCCTCCAATGTCGACCGGGTCCAGCAGATCATCGACGCCGCGGTGGCGCTCGGCCGCAAGGTGTCGTTCGTGGGCCGGTCGATGGTCCGCAACATGGGCATCGCTCGCGAGCTGGGTTACCTGAAGGTCGAGGACTCCGACATCCTCGACATCGGCGCCGCGGAGATGATGCCCGCCGACCGGGTCGTGCTGATCACCACCGGCACCCAGGGTGAGCCGATGGCGGCGCTGTCGCGGATGTCGCGTGGCGAGCACCGCAGCATCACGCTGACCGCAGGCGATTTGATCGTGCTGTCGTCGTCGCTGATTCCCGGCAACGAGGAGGCGGTCTACGGCGTGATCGACGCGCTCGCCAAGATCGGCGCGAGAGTGGTCACCAATGCGCATGCGCGCGTGCATGTCTCGGGCCACGCCTACGCCGGCGAGCTGCTGTTCCTCTACAACGGCGTGCGGCCGCGCAACGTGATGCCGGTGCACGGTACGTGGCGCCACCTGCGGGCCAACGCCGCGCTCGCGGTCAGCACCGGTGTCGATCCGGAATCGGTGGTGCTGGCGGAGAACGGTGTCAGCGTCGATCTGGTCGCGGGCAAGGCGAGTATCGCCGGGGCCGTGACGGTCGGGAAGATGTTCGTCGACGGACTCGTCACCGGCGACGTCGGTGAGACCACGCTCGGCGAGCGGCTCATCCTCGCCTCGGGTTTCGTGGCGATCACCGTCGTCGTGCACCGCGGCACCGGCAAGCCCGCCGGGCCCGCGCACCTGTCCTCGCGTGGATTCTCCGAGGATCCCAAGGCGCTCGAACCCGCGGCGCGAAAGGTCGAAGCCGAACTCGAGGCGCTGGCGGGTGACGCCGTCAGCGATCCGGCTCGTATCGCGCAGGCCGTCCGCCGCGCAGTCGGCAAGTGGGTGGGCGAAACCTACCGCAGACAGCCGATGATCGTGCCGACCGTCATCGAGATCTGAAGGGCCTAACCGGATTCGGCGAGCTTCTCGGCGCGTGCGGTCCATTCGAGGTCCGATGCGCCGAGACGCCGTCCGGTGGCGCTGATGTAGCGCTGCAGGTAATACTCCGGTCCGGCCTGTTCGACGAGGCGCCAGCCGTGGCGTTCCAGCAGCGGCGCCACCTCGTCGGGGTTGATCCCGAACTTCCAGGTGTCACTGCGTCGCCGGAACCGCCGGTACAACGACCGGGCGCCGTAGAGGTTTCTGCCCTCGATGAAGTCGCGGCGAATGTAGGTGAACACCAGCATGCTGCCCGCTGCTGCACCGCGCAGAGTGGTGAACGTGGCCTCGACCGCCTCGGCGCTCAGATACTGGGTGACCCCCTCCCAGATGAACAGCGTGGGCCGGTCCGCCCGGTAGCCGTGGTCGGCGAGTGCCGCCGTCAAATCATCGCGCTCGAAGTCCACGTCGACCAGATGGACCGTCGCCGGTGGGCCGCCGAACACCCGGTCGACCACCGCGCGTTTGCGGCTCGTGTTCACCGGTAGGTCCACCTCGTAGAACGCCGCGTCGGTGTGGGGCGCGAAGCGGTAGGCGCGGGTGTCCAATCCGGCACCGAGTACCACCACCGCCCCGATGTCCGGTAGCGCGGCCTGGAGGACGTCGTCGATGAACCGCTTGCGGCACACCAGACTCGCCCACAGGCCGGGGGCCGAGCGTTCGGTCGCGGCGATCAGGGCGGCGCGCAGCACGCCCGCGCGGGTGCCGGCGACCAGCGCCTGCAGCCCGCGCGGCAGGAACGACATGGCGAGGCCGTCGGTGACGAGGCGCCTCGCCGGCGCAAAGCGCTGCTCCACAGCGGCCAGCACGATCGGACCGAATGCGGTGCTTGCGGCGGGCTGGTCGTCGGCCATACGCGTCAGCGCTTGTTGACGTATCCCGCGTCCACCGGCAGCGCGACCCCGGTGATGTAGCGGCCGGAGTCCGATACCAGGAACTCCACTGCGGCCGCGATGTCCTCGACCTCGAGGGCCTGCACCGGCAGCGCATTGCCCATGTCCGGACCGCCCTGCGTTTCTTGCGCCAGGCCCTCGAGCCAGCTGCGGGTGAATTCGTTGTCGATCATCGGGGTGTTCACCCCGGCCGGGTGCACCGAGTTCACCCGGATGCTGTGCGGGGCGAGCAGGTTGGCGTAGACCCGCATGATTCCGACGATGCCGTGCTTGGCAGCGGCGTAACCCACGGAACCGGCCATCGGTGACGCCAACCCGACCAGCCCGGCGACCGAGCTCGTCAACACCATCGCTCCACCGTTGCCCGCTTTGATCATCGGTCGCATCGCGACGTCCACGGTGTGGTAGACGCCGGTGAGGTTCACGTCGATGACGTCCTGCCAGGCATCCTCGCCGGCCATCGGCGCGATGCCCGCATTGGCCACGACGATGTCGAGCCGCCCGCCGAATTCGTCGACGCCGGCCATCACGGCGGTCTTCAGCGCGGCGCGGTCCCGGACGTCGGCCACCGATGCCACGATGCGGGCGCCGGTGTCCTCGACGAGCTTGACGGTGGCCGCCATGTCGTCGGGGGTCGCCATCGGATACGGCACCGACGCGATCTGGTCGCACAGGTCGACCGCGATGATGTCGGCACCGGCACCGGCCAACCGCACCGCATGGGCGCGGCCCTGCCCCCGCGCCGCACCGGTGATGAAGGCGACCTTGCCTTTCAGCGCTCCGCTGGCAGTGGTCATCGGCGCGGTCAGGGCCGCAGCTGACCCTTGGCCGGATCGCCCGCGACCACGGCTTGGGCGACCTTGATGTCCGGTGCACCGGCGAGGTGGTCGGCCAGGTCGGTGAACATCTGCGTCACGGCGGGTGCGCCGCCGTGGGTCGCCAGCGCGTCGTTGTCTGCCCACTGCTCGACGAAGATGAAGGTGCCGCCGTCGGCCTCGTGCAGTGAGTAGAGATCGCAGCCCGGCTCCTCGTGCACCGCGGCGATCGTCTTGGTGAGGATGTCGCGGGCGGCGTCGAGCGATTCGGGCTTGACGCTCAGGGTGGCGACGACGGTGACGGGCATGGTGCGGGGGCCTCCTCGTTGAGTGCATCGACTGCGGAACACGGCCGGGAATCGGACAGGTGTCCACCTTACTCAGTGCCACTGGGCTGACACCCAGCCGCAACCAATCTGTTACCCGTGTGGCTGATGGTGATAGTGGGGCGGTTGCGACTAGTCTGGAGGGCATGGCTGGTAAGACCGTCACCCGCTCCGGAACCCGTTCTGGCAGCTCAAAGGCCGGAACGCAGGCAGGGAGCCGGGGGGCGCGCCCCTCCAAGACCACCAAGCGGCCGTCGCGACCGGCAGCACCGCGGCGTAAGCCGACGGCGTCCCGTCGGGGCCCGTCTCCGGTCGCCGCGGCCGGCGCGGCCGTCGGCCGGGGCGCCCGGGCCGGCTGGTTGATGGTCGCCAAGGGCGCCGGATCGACCGCTCGATCGGTCGGCCGGGCCCGGGAGATCGAACCTGGCCACCGGCGTGACGGCGTGTCCCTGGCACTCCTCGGCGTCGCGGTGATCATCGCGGCCAGCTCATGGTTCGACGCTGCCCGACCGGTCGGCGGCTGGATCGACACGGTGCTGCGGGTGCTGGTCGGCGACGCGGTGCTGTTGGTGCCGGTCGTGCTGGCCGCGGTCGCCGTCACGCTCATGCGCACCGAGCCCGATCCGGAATCGCGGCCCCGGCTGATCCTCGGTGCGGCGATGATCGCGCTGCCCGCGCTGGGTCTGTGGCACCTGTGGTCCGGATCGCCCCTGCTCTCGGTCGACCGGCAGCAGGCCGCCGGGTTCGTCGGATTCGCCATCGGCGGCCCGCTCGCCGACGGCCTCACCGCGTGGATCGCCGCGCCGCTGCTGTTCATCGGGGTGCTCTTCGGTGTCCTGCTGGTCACCGGAACGACCATCCGCGAGGTCCCCGAAACGGTCCGCGCGATGTTCTCCACCCGCGGCTACCGCGACGAGGACTACGACGACGAGTACTACGACGACGAGTTCGGGGACGGATACGCCGACGACCCGGACGGCCACACGCCGCAGGACGATTTCGCCGACGGCTACTACGACGAACCGTCCGCCGCGCGCCAGGAGGATCTGTGGCCGTCGGGGAGCCCGATGGACAACTACCCCCTCGACCCGGAAGACGTCGGCGATGCGCCGACGGTCCCGGAGCCCGCACCCGTGGTCGAGACCAGGTCGCGTCGCAAGAAGCTCGCGGCGCCCAAGAAGCCCGAACCCGAGCAGGACACGCTGTCGCTGGACCGGGTCGTCGACGGCAACTACGTGCTTCCACCGCTGGACCTGCTCATCGCCGGCGATCCGCCGAAGCTGCGCAGTTCTGCCAACGACCGGATGATCGACGACATCAACTCGGTGCTGCAGCAGTTCAAGGTCGACGCCGCCGTCACCGGCTGCACCCGCGGCCCGACCGTGACCCGGTACGAGGTCGAACTCGGTCCCGGCGTGAAGGTCGAGAAGATCACCGCGCTGCAGCGCAACATCGCCTATGCCGTGGCCACAGAGAGCGTGCGCATGCTCGCGCCCATCCCCGGCAAGTCCGCCGTCGGCATCGAGGTGCCCAACACCGATCGCGAGATGGTGCGCCTGGCCGACGTGCTCACCGCGCCGTCGACCCGTCGCGACCACCACCCGCTGGTCATCGGGCTCGGCAAGGACATCGAGGGCGACTTCATCTCCGCCAATCTCGCCAAGATGCCCCACCTCCTGGTCGCAGGCTCGACCGGCTCGGGCAAGTCCAGCTTCGTCAACTCGATGCTGGTGTCGCTGCTCGCGCGCGCCACGCCGGAGGAGGTCAGGATGATCCTGATCGACCCGAAGATGGTGGAACTGACGCCTTATGAAGGCATCCCGCATCTGATCACGCCGATCATCACCGAGCCGAAGAAGGCTGCGGCGGCCCTGGCGTGGCTGGTCGAGGAGATGGAGCAGCGCTACCAGGACATGCAGGCCTCGCGGGTCCGCCATATCGACGTGTTCAACGAGAAGGTGCGGTCCGGGGAGATCAGCACGCCCCTGGGCAGCGAACGGGTCTACAAGCCCTATCCCTACATCCTCGCGATCGTCGACGAACTCGCCGACCTGATGATGACCGCGCCGCGCGACGTCGAGGACGCGATCGTGCGCATCACCCAGAAGGCCCGGGCCGCAGGCATTCACCTGGTGCTGGCGACCCAGCGACCGTCGGTGGATGTCGTCACCGGCCTGATCAAGACCAACGTGCCGTCGCGCCTGGCGTTCGCCACCTCGTCGTTGACCGACAGCCGTGTCATCCTCGACCAGCCGGGGGCCGAGAAGCTGATCGGCATGGGCGACGGGCTGTTCCTCCCGATGGGTGCGGGCAAGCCGATCCGCCTTCAGGGTGCGTTCATCACCGACGAGGAGATCCAGGCCGTCGTCTCGGCGACCAAGGACCAGGCCGAGCCCGAGTTCATCGAGGGTGTGACCGCGGTGAAGGCGGGCGAGCGCAAGGACGTCGACCCCGACATCGGCGACGATATGGACGTCTTCCTGCAGGCCGTGGAACTGGTGGTGTCCAGTCAGTTCGGCTCGACGTCGATGCTGCAGCGCAAGTTGCGGGTGGGCTTCGCCAAGGCGGGCCGGCTGATGGACTTGATGGAGACCCGGGGGATCGTCGGGCCCTCGGAGGGTTCGAAAGCGCGTGAGGTGCTGGTCAAGCCCGACGAGCTCGCCGGCACGCTCGCGCTGATCCGCGGCGGCTCGGATGCCGTCGGCGGCGACGGCGGTGACGACGACTAGCGGTCGGCCTTCTGGACGACGTACATCGCCTGTCCCGGGATGCGCAGGATCCGGATTCGCCGCGGTGTGCCGAATCCGGCCTGCCGCAACCAGTCGTGCAGCCGCGCCGGGGGATGGACCTGGGACCCCGAACTGAGATAGACGAACAGTCCGAGCACGTTGGCCTGGGCAGAGGTGCGGTGCCCGGGCTCGGCGAAGGCGTCCATGACGGCGAGGGTCCCGCCGGGCGCCAAGGCCTCGTGGATCCGGGCGAAGAGTGTGACCGTCTGCTCGGCGGTCAGATGGTGCAGCAGGTTGAAGCACAGCACGGCGTCGTATCCGCTGCCCAGGTCGTCGGTCGTCGCATCACCCGGACGGTGGGTGACCCGATGTGCCATACCGGCGTCGGCGATGATCTCTCGACCCACCGCCGCGCTGCCCGGTAGGTCGAGCACGGTGGCGGTCAGCGTCGGATATCGGCGGCACAGCTGCGCTGAATACCAGCCGTGGCCGCCGCCGATATCCAGGAGGAACCGCGGGTCACCGGGGAGCCGGAGCTTTCTGGCGACCTCACCGGCGCTGAGCCGGGCGAGCTCCAGCTGACCGCCGATGTAGCGCCGCCAGTACGGGTCGCCGGGCGGTGCGTCGTGATGTCCGGTGGGGCGGCCGGTGCGGGTCACCTCATCGAGTGCCGACCACCAATCCCAGTAGTCGGACGTGCCCGCCACGTACTGCGCGACCGACAGCCGGGATGCGGGGTCCAGCCAGCGCCGGGATGAACGGCTGAGCCGGTACCGGCCAGACCGGACGGTGACGTGGCCGCCCGAGCGCAGGCAGTCGAGCAGCAGCCGGGTCGGCACCGGGTCGAGACCCAGGTCGGCAGCGAGTTCCTCGGCTGTCGCGGGCCGTCCGGCCAGGCGCGCGGTCATACCGGTCCGCACCGCCGCGATGAGCACCGCCGACAGCGCCATTCCGCCCCAGGCCTCGGCCGCGGCGGTCGGGACGACGCCGGCTCGCAGGGCGAGCCATTCGGCCGGGTTGGCGCCGCGCAGGGAAAGCCTCATGATCTGGGGACCTTCCACCCTGAGCTGACTAGCATGGCCATTGCCACCTCCGGTGATACACCATTTCTGTCTGCCGTACGGCCGGCATGAGGGGAGACCGACGATCACGGTCCACGCACGGACGACGCCCGCCCTCCTCGCCGGAGCGCGAGCGCTGATCGTCGCCGGTCACCCGGGCCCGTCGCTGGCGATCACCGCCCTGGTCACCGTTCTCGCGGCCCAAGCCGCGCCGCACGGCATCGGTCCGGTGCTGACCGGGCCGGCCATGCTGGCCGGTCAACTGTCGATCGGCTGGTCCAACGACGCCGTCGATGCGGCGCGCGACGCTGCGGCCGGCCGCCGGGACAAGCCGGTGGCGACGGGCGCCATCAGCCCGCGGCCGGTCTGGATCGCGGCGGGGGCGGCAGTGCTCGCAGCGCTGGCCATGGCGCTGACCATCAGCCTCGCCACCGCGGTTCTGCTCGCGGTGATCGTCGGGGCGGCGTGGGCGTACAACCTCGGCCTGAAGTCGACGCCCGCGTCCGGGCTGATGTACATCCTCGGGTTCGGGCCGCTGCCTGCGTACGCGGCGAGCACGCTGCCCGGAACCCCGATGCCGGCCTGGTACGCGACGGCGGCGGCCGCACTGGTCGGGCTGGGCGGCCACTTCGCGAACGTGCTGCCGGATCTCGTCGCGGACCGGGCCACCGGTGTCCGCGGCTTGCCGCAGCGCATCGGCGAGCGCTGGGGCGCCGGATCCGTGCGCGCCGTGGCTTTGGCGCTGCTGCTGTCGGCCTCGATCCTGCTGGTGGCCGTGTCCGGGTTCGGCGGGGTCGCACTGGCCGGTCTGGGCGTCGCCGTCCTGTTCGCGCTGATCGGAGCCGTCGGCACCGGTCGGGTGCCGTTCGCCGCCGCGTTCGGCCTCGCAGCCGTCGATGTCGTCCTGCTGGTGGTGGTCGGGTATGCGCAGCACTGAGCAGAGCCGGATCCTCGGGGTGCGCTCGGCATTCCCGGCGCACCGTCACCCGCAGGCCGAGCTGACGGAGAAGGTGTCCGAGCTGTGCGGCCTCGGCGCGGATGAGCATGCGCTGATGGAGCGGCTGCACGCGAAGGCGGGCGTGGATCACCGCCATACAGCTCTGCCGCTGGCGGAGTACGCGGAGCTGCGCACGATCGAGCTGGCCAACGATCGCTACATCGAGGAGGCGGTCGACCTCGCCGAGCAGGCGGTGCGCCGAGCGCTGGCGGCGGCCGGACTGACGGCTCGTGATCTGAATCTGCTGATCGTCACGTCGGTGACCGGTGTCGCGGTCCCGTCGCTCGATGCACGGCTCATCCCGCGGCTCGGGTTGCGGCCGGACATCAAGCGGCTGCCGATCTTCGGGCTCGGCTGCGTGGCCGGTGCGGCAGCGCTGGCCCGGATGCACGACTATCTGCTGGCCTGGCCCGATCACCACGCCGCGCTGGTGGCCGTCGAGCTGTGCTCACTGAGCTGGCCGACCACCGACCTCACGACCGCAGACCTCGTGGTGACCGGCCTGTTCGGCGACGGGGCGGCGGCGGTGGTGGCCACCGGCGGGCGGACCGGTGGCGGCGCTGGTGGTCCGAGGGTCGTCGCCACGCGCAGCGAGGTGTATCCCGACAGCGCCGAGACGCTGGGCTGGCGGCTGGGCGCCGACGGGTTCCGGATCGTGCTCACCGCCGAGCTCGCCGACACGGTCGAGCGACACCTCAGCGGAAGCGTCACCTCGTTCCTGGCCGAACACGAGCTGACCGTCGAGGACATCACCGCCTGGGTGTGCCATCCAGGGGGCCCGAAGGTCATCGATGCCGTCCAGCACAGCCTCAAGCTGCCCGACGACGCCGTCGAATTGAGCCGGCGCTCGCTCGCCGAGGTCGGCAATCTGTCGTCGGCCTCGGTGCTGCACATCCTGCAGAACACCATCGACACGACGCCGCCGCCGGGTTCGCCCGGCCTGATGATCGGGCTGGGCCCCGGGATCAGCGTCGAGCTGGTGCTCCTGCGCTGGTGATGCCGGGCCGTCGAGCTCAGAGAGTCAACAACATCCGGGTGTTGCCGAGGATGTTCGGCTTGACGTAGGACAGGTCGAGGAATTCGGCGACGCCGGTGTCGTAGGACCGGCACATCTCCTCGTACACCTCGGCGGTGACCGGGGTGCCGTCGATCTCGGTGAAGCCGTGGCGGGCGAAGAACTCGGTCTCGAACGTGAGGACGAAGATGCGCTGCAGGCGCAGTTCGCGCGCGACGTCGAGCAGTCGGTCGACCACCAGGTGCCCCACGCCACGGCCCTTGACCTTGGGATGGACCGCGACCGTGCGGACCTCGCCGAGATCGGCCCAGAGCACATGCAACGCACCGCAGCCGATCAGCTCACCCTCGTGTTCGGCGACCCAGAACTCCTGCACCGACTCGTAGAGCGTGACGAGGTTCTTCTCGAGCAGGATGCGCCCGGCGTAGATGTCGACGAGCGCCTTGATCGCCGGGACATCCGATGTCCGGGCGCGGCGCACCGAGACCCCGTCGGCCGGCGGTGACTGCGCTGCGCTCACGCTGCGAGGGTATCCGGCTGGGCAACGGATATTCTGTGGCGGTGTCGGGCCCGTCTCCTACTGATCCGGTGGTGCCGCGCGCCCGGGTGGCGAACCTCGCCAATGCGCTCACCGGGGTGCGCTTCCTGCTCGTGCCCGTCTTCCTGGTGGCTCTGTTCGTCGGTGATGGACATGAAACCTATTGGCGCACTGTAGCGTTCGTTGTGTTCGCGGTCGCGGTGATCACCGATCGCTTCGACGGCGCGCTGGCCCGCAGCTACGGAATGGTGACCGAATTCGGCAAGCTCGCCGACCCGATCGCCGACAAGGCGTTGATCGGTTCGGCACTCGTCGGTCTGTCGCTGCTCGGCGATCTGCCGTGGTGGGTCACCACGGTGATCCTGGTGCGTGAGCTCGGAGTCACAGTGCTGCGCTTCGTGGTGCTGCGTCACGGCGTGATCCCCGCCAGCCGGGGCGGCAAGATCAAGACCCTGGTGCAGGCCGTGGCCATCGGACTGTTCGTGCTGCCGCTGTGGGTGTGGCCAGGGCCGTGGGTGGCCGTGGCCTGGGTGATCATGGCCGCGGCCGTGCTGCTCACGGTGCTGACCGGCGCGGACTACGTCGTCTCGGCGATCAGGGATTCGCGGGCGCGGCCCGGCGCCCGCTGACGCCGCAATTCATCGCCTCGATCGGGAACCGGCGTGCGCCCTGTGGCGTTGTGCAGATAGCAACCCAGCCAGACCAAGGAGGGCACGATGGCGGCATTGCTGCGCGAGGTGATCGGCGACGTGCTGCGCCGTGCCCGCATTTCCCAGGGCCGGACGCTGCGGGAGGTCTCCGACTCGGCCCGCGTCAGCCTCGGTTATCTGTCCGAGGTGGAGCGCGGTCGGAAGGAGGCGTCGAGCGAACTGCTCGGCGCGATCTGCGGAGCGCTCGACGTCCCGCTGTCGCGCGTGTTGTCCGACGCCGGTGACGAGCTGGCCGACCAGGAGCGGGCGGCTGTTCCGGCCCGCGCCGCGGCCGGGCCCAACATCGACGTCACCACCAAGGTCGTGATCCCGCAGGCCGTCACGATGGCGGTTGCCTGAGCCGCCGACACAGATCCGCCGCGGGGGTGTGGTCGTGTGTGCGGAACCGATAAGTTGGCAATAGTTATCTGTTGGACACAGTCGACGAGACACACGAAGGCGGAGCGAAGCGATGGCCAATCCGTTCACCAAGGCGTGGAAGTACCTGATGGCGCTGTTCAGCTCCAAGGTCGACGAGTACGCCGACCCGAAGGTGCAGATCCAGCAGGCCATCGAGGAGGCGCAGCGCCAGCACCAGGCGCTGACCCAGCAGGCCGCCCAGGTGATCGGTAACCAGCGTCAGCTGGAGATGCGGCTCAACCGGCAGCTCGCCGACATCGAGAAGTTGCAGGTCAACGTCCGGCAAGCGCTGACGCTGGCCGATCAAGCCGCCGCCAACGGGGACGCTGCCAAGGCGACCGAGTACAACAACGCCGCCGAGGCGTTCGCGGCTCAGCTGGTCACCGGCGAGCAGAGCGTCGAGGACCTCAAGTCGCTGCACGACCAGGCGCTGCAGGCCGCCGGCCAGGCCAAGAAGGCCGTCGAGCAGAACGCCATGATGCTGCAGCAGAAGATCGCCGAGCGCACCAAGCTGCTCTCGCAGCTGGAACAGGCCAAGATGCAGGAGCAGGTCAGCGCTTCGCTGCGGGGGATGAGCGAGCTCGCCGCCCCCGGCAACACACCCAGCCTCGACGAGGTCCGCGACAAGATCGAGCGGCGCTATGCCACCGCCATGGGTGAGGCCGAGCTCGCCCAGAACTCCGTGCAGGGCCGGATGATGGAGGTGCAGCAGGCCAGCGTGCAGATGGCCGGGCACTCCCGTCTCGAACAAATCCGTGCGTCGATGCGCGGAGAGGCCCTGCCGTCCGGCGGCGCGACCACCACCCCGGCGACCCCGGCTACCCCTGCCGCCAACCCGGCTCCGGCGAACCCGGAAAACCCCCTGTCACAATGATTTCCGCGAGGTGAGGCAGTGAAGGTGCAGACCAGGCAGACCCCGTCGGCGTGGCGTTCGGTGATGCAGCGCGGCGTCGACAGCGCCGCCGAGCTGACCGATGTGGTGGCCGAACGACTGCACGCCGCTGCCGATCCGCGGGCCAAGCTCCTGCGTAAGCGACGCTGGGCGCTGCGGCTCGGACTGTTCTTCACCGTCACCACGGTGTTCTGGTTGGTGGTCACCGCCGTGCTGGCGTCGTGGAGCACGCCGTTCTGGGTGTTCATCATCACCGGCGCCATCGCCGCGGGTGCGATGTTCCCTGCCACCCTCCTGCTGCTGCGCTACCGCTGGCTGCGCGCCGAACCGCTGCCCCCGGTACGCACGCGCGCCTCGCGACGGCTACCGCCCTGGAACTCCGCGGCGCGGGCGCCGATGGCCGCGCTGGTGTCCGCCGAGCGGGGGCTGTTCTCGCTGTTGGGCGTGCTGGAGCGGGGCCGGATGCTGCCGGCCGACGAGTTGCGCGAACTGACCGTCGCCGCCCAGCAGAGTGCGGCGACCATGGCGGCCACGGCCGCCGAGGTCGTCTCGATGGAGCGGGCGATGTCGTCCTCGCCGCAGGCGCGTGCGCACCTGCAGCCGACGGTCGCGTCGTTCACCGCCCAGATGGACCAGGGTGTCCGCCAGTACAACGACATGGTCACCGCGGCAGCGCAATTGGTGTCGGCGCTCAACGCCGGTCCGATGTCGAGTTCGCCGATGTACGGGCGGCGCTACCGCGATGAGCTGGTCAACGCCACCGACCGGTTGCAGGGCTGGGCCCAGGCGTTCGACGAACTCGGAGCAGCCACTGCGCGTCGATCCAGGACTGCTTAGATGTCCTGTGAGCTCGGGGGTCCCGACCGCGGACCGTAACGGTCGATGTAGGCCTGGTGGATGTGCGCGTTCTTCCGGCGCGAGATCGCGTCGATCAACGCGGTGTCCAGTCCGTGTTTGGCCAGCATGTGGCGGCGCCACACCTTGTTGAGGGCGTGCGAGAAATACACGAACGGGATCAGGATCGGCAGCGTCATGCTCAGATGGACATCCAGTGTGGTGGGGATCAGCCAGAACGGCGCCATCACCAGCGCCGCCGGGACGAACATCCGCATGATCATCCGTCTGCTGGCGCCTTCACCGGCGAGGTCCTCGGCCACCCACATCCGCATCGAATCCGGCAGCCGCCTGCCGTAGCAGTAGGCGATGTACTGCAACGGTCCCGGCCGCGGGCCCGTCGCCGGATTGCCCCTGCTGCCCACCGGGTGCCTACAACGTCGGGCGCAGCGACGGGATCGCCAGCCCGAGTACGCCCCGCACGGTGCCCTTGAGGAAGTCGACCATATCGAAGTAGTCGCGCCACAGCGTGATCCGCCCGGCGTGGACCTCGAAGACGCCGCACACCCAGAATTGGACGCGCAGCGGCCCGAACACCAGCGCGTCGGTGCGCTCGGTCAGCACCGTGGTGCCCTCGGCGGCGATGCGGTGGATCTTCACCTCGAAGGCGAACTTGCCCTGTCCGCGGCGGAACAACCTGGAGATGCGCTCGCGGCCGCGGATGATCGGAAAGCCCACGTTGTGCCAGGCGATGTGGTCGGCCATCAGTGAGTCGGTGGTGTCGAAGTCCTCGTCCTGAAGGGCGTAGAGGAACGTCTCGACGGCCCGGGCGGTCTCGGCGCTGTCGATGGCGGAGGTGGTGCCGGTGCTCGCGTCGGTCATGTCGGTCAGGGTAGTCCTTCGCATCCGTCCGCCCGTAGGCTCCGGCGCTGTGACAGGGTGTGCCGGTGCGTGTCGCCGTCGTAGCAGGTCCTGATCCCGGCCACGCCTTTCCGGCGATCGCCCTGTGCCTGAAGTTCCTCGCCGCCGGGGACGAACCGACGCTGTTCACCGGCGTCGAATGGCTCGACACCGCGCGGACGGCGGGTATCGACGCGGAGGAACTCGCCGGTCTCGACCCCACCGGGGACGATGACGACACCGATGCCGGCGCCAAGATCCATCGGCGGGCCGCGCGGATGGCGGTGGTCAACGCCCCGCGGCTCGGTGAACTCGACGTCGACCTGGTGGTGTCCGACGTGATCACCGCATGCGGTGGGTTGGCGGCCGAACTGATCGGGACGCCGTGGGTGGAGCTCAACCCGCATCCGCTGTACCGGCCGTCGAAGGGTCTGCCCCCGCTGGGCAGCGGTCTGGCTCCCGGGGTGGGCCTGCGCGGCCGGCTGCGCGACACGGTGATGCGGGCGCTGACGGCCCGCTCGTGGCGCGACGGGCTGCGGCAGCGGGCGCAGGCGCGGGCCGGGATCGGGCTGCCCGCCGAGGATCCGGGTCCGCTACGACGCCTCATCGCCACGCTGCCCGCGCTGGAGGTGCCCCGTCCGGACTGGCCCGCCGAGGCCGTCGTGGTGGGTCCGCTGCACTTCGAACCGACCTCGACGGTGCTGCCGGTGCCGCCCGGTGACGGCCCGGTGGTGCTGGTGGCCCCGTCGACCGCCAGTACGGGGGAGCGGGGAATGGCCGAGGTGGCGCTGGATGCGCTGATCCCCGGGCAGACGTTGCCCGCAGGCGCCCGGGTGGTGGTGTCGCGGCTGTCCGGACCGGACGCGCCGGTGCCGCCGTGGGCGACGGTCGGGCTCGGGCGGCAGGACGAACTGCTGACCCACGCCGATCTGGCGATCTGCGGCGGCGGTCACGGCATGGTGGCCAAGACACTGCTGGCCGGCGTGCCGATGGTGGTGGTGCCCGGTGGTGGCGACCAGTGGGAGATCGCCAATCGTGTTGTGCGACAGGGCAGCGCCCGTCTGGTGCGGCCGCTGACCGCCGAGGCGCTGGCCGGGGCCGTCGCCGAGGTGCTGGGCTCGCCGCGCTACCGCGAGGCGGCGCAGCGGGCCGGTGCCGGTGTAACGCAGGTCAGCGATCCGGTACGGGTGTGCCAGGAGGCCCTCGCGTAGTTTGGTCTGCGTGCGGTTGACGGAATTCCGCGAGCTCGTCGAGGGTCAGTTCGGACCGATCCGGGGGCCGTCCCTCCTGGTGGATCACGTGCTGACCGCGCTCGGCGGCCGGACGGGCGCGCAAGCCATCGAGGACGGTGTCGAGCCGCGCGACGTGTGGCGGGCGCTGTGCGCCGACTTCGACGTCCCGCGCGATCAGTGGTGAGCCGGGTCGCCTGATCGATTCCGTCGTTCCCGGCGTGTCCACTTGAGTCGAACAGGTGTTCGTCTACTGTGGTGGATGTTCGACGGCTCAGATGCCGGTCAGCCCGACTTGTCGGTGGCCTCGCCTAGCGTCACGGCCAACTGATCGACACCGATCAACCGGACACGACTACCGAAAGAGGCACAATCATGCCGCAGGCACCTGATCGCGAAAAGGCTCTCGAACTCGCTCTCGCGCAGATCGAGAAGAGTCATGGCAAGGGGTCGGTGATGCGACTCGGCGACGAGGTCCGCGCGCCGATCTCGGTCATCCCGACCGGGTCGATCGCACTCGACGTGGCGCTGGGAATCGGCGGACTACCCCGTGGCCGCGTGGTCGAGATCTACGGCCCGGAGTCGTCGGGTAAGACCACCGTGGCACTGCACGCGGTGGCCAACGCCCAGGCCGCCGGCGGTATCGCGGCGTTCATCGACGCCGAGCACGCGCTCGATCCGGACTACGCCCAGAAGCTCGGCGTGGACACCGATTCGCTGCTGGTGTCCCAGCCCGACACCGGTGAGCAGGCACTCGAGATCGCCGACATGCTGATCCGCTCGGGCGCGCTGGACATCCTGGTGATCGACTCGGTGGCGGCGCTGGTGCCGCGCGCTGAGATCGAGGGCGAGATGGGTGACAGCCACGTCGGCCTGCAGGCCCGGCTGATGAGCCAGGCGCTGCGCAAGATCACCGGTGCGCTCAGCAACTCGGGCACCACCGCAATCTTCATCAATCAGCTCCGCGAGAAGATCGGCGTCATGTTCGGCAGTCCCGAGACCACCACGGGCGGTAAGGCGTTGAAGTTCTACGCCTCGGTCCGCATGGACGTCCGCCGCATCGAGACGCTCAAAGACGGCACCGATGCGGTGGGTAACCGCACCCGCGTCAAGATCGTCAAGAACAAGGTGTCGCCGCCCTTCAAGCAGGCCGAGTTCGACATCCTCTACGGCAAGGGCATCAGCAAGGAGGGCTCACTCATCGACATGGGTGTGGAGCACGGCTTCATCCGCAAGTCCGGCTCCTGGTTCACCTACGAGGGAGAGCAGCTGGGCCAGGGCAAGGAGAACGCCCGCAACTTCCTGCTGCAGAACGGCGATGTGGCCAATGAGATCGAGAAGAAGATCAAGGAAAAGCTCAACATTGGCGCCGTGGTGACCGATGAAGACGTCCTGCCCGCACCCGTTGACTTCTGAGCTCTCTGAGTCGGACCAGCTCTCTGAACCCGGTCGCGAGGAGCAGGCGCGGGCGTACTGTCTGCGCCTGCTCACCGCGCGGGCCCGCACCCGGTCGGAACTGGCCGGAAAGCTCACGCAGCGGGGCTATCCCGACGAGGTCACCGAGCGGGTGCTCGACCGGCTCACCGACGTCGGACTGGTCGACGACCAGGACTTCGCCGAGCAGTGGGTGCGCTCACGGCACACCCACGCCGGAAAAGGCAAGCGCGCCTTGGCTGCCGAGCTGCGCCGCAAGGGCGTCGACGCCGAGGTGATCACCGAAGCGCTCGCCGACATCGGCGCCGGCGCGGAGCGCCACCGGGCCGAACAGCTGGTGCGCGCCCGGCTGCGCCGCGAGAAGCTCGACGACGATCCGGCCCAGCAGGCCAAGGTGATGCGCCGGTTGGTGGGGATGCTGGCGCGCCGCGGCTACGGCCAGACGATGGCCGCTGACGTGGTCACCGTCGAGATGGCCGGCGAGCGGGAGCGGCGGCGGGTCTGAGGCGTCAGCGCCCGCTCGTGAGCTGCTGTAGGGCGCGCAGGAAAGCGGCGCGGTCGGCGGTCGAGAGTTTCGACAGCCACCTGTCCTCTCCGCGCTGAATCGCGCTTTGCGCAGCGTCTTTCACGGTCCGGCCCGCATCGGTGATCGTCAGCATGCGCACGCGGCGGTCATCGGGGGCGGGCCGGCGTTCGATCAATCCGCGCTGCTGAAGCTCGTCGAGAGTCGAGATGATGCGGGTCTTGTCGGCGTTGATCGCCTCCGCGAGCGCGGCCTGGGTGGGCATCGGTGACTGATCGAGCGCGACCAGCACGCTGTAGCCCCACATCGAAAGACCGTGCTCCTCGAGTACGGGGACTTCAGCGGCGGCAAGTTCGCGCAGCAGCGGTGCCATCATCGCGGCGAGATCAGGGCGTGCGGGCCGCGATGTCATGCCCCATTATCGAACATTGCGAAGACCGTAAGCGGATGCATATAGTAGGCTTATGCTTACTAATGACGATATCCGGGCCGAACACCGCCTGGCGGTACAGACCACAGTGGAGCTCGTGTCCAGGGTCACCGGCGCGGACCTCGACCGTCCGACACCGTGCGCAGGCTGGAAGCTCGTCGACCTGCTCGCCCACATGACCGTGCAGCACCTCGGCTTTGCCGCCGCCGCGCACGGCCGCGGCGCCGACCGCGCGCTGTGGGAACCCGCCCGAGTGCGCGACGCCGTCGTGCGGGATCCCTCCGGCGCCTATGCCGGTGCCGCCGCCGAGGTCCTCGCCGCCTTTTCGGCCGACGGGGTGCTCGACGTCCCGTTCGCGCTGCCCGAATTCGGTCCTGAGGCAATCGTTCCGGGGGCGCAGGCGATCGGATTCCACTTCGTGGACTATGTCGTCCACGGGTGGGACGTTGCCGAGTCGCTGGATCTGCCCTTCACCCCCGCCCCAGAGGTGGTGCGGGCCGCGGCGCCGATCGCGTTCGCCGTGCCCGACGGCGACTTCCGCGCCGCCGCGGACTCGCCGTTCGGGCCGGCGCTCCCCGCGACGGACGCCGACAGCGAGCTCGACCGGCTGCTACGGCACCTGGGCCGGTCGCCGGGGTGGCGGCGATAGGGCCCGCACTCCGTACTGCGGTCTCAGATCGCCTTGGCGCCGGGAGCGCCTTCCTGTTCCACGGCGCCGGCCTGCAGGGGAGCGGGGCCGCGCGACGATCGTCTGAGCCGGCGTTCCAGCCGTGTCGCCAGCGCTGACAGCGCGAAGTTCACGCTGATCATCAGCAGAGCGATCACGATGAGTGCCGGAATGTAGTTGCCGTACGAGGACCCGACGACGGTGCCTTGACGGACCATCTCGACAAAGGTGATCTGATAGCCGATCGCGGTGTCCTTGAGCACGACGACCAGCTGGGAGATGAGCACCGGCAGCATGGACGTGACCGCCTGCGGGAGCAGGATCGAGCGCATGGTCTGCCCCCAGCGCAGCCCGAGCGCCGATGCGGCCTCGGACTGTCCCCGCGGCAGCGCGTTCACCCCGGCGCGGACGATCTCGGCGATGACGGCGCCGTTGTAGAGCGTCAACCCGGTGATCACACCGGCCAGCGCCAGATGCTTGGACGGGAACACGTCATAGAACGCGTAGAGGAAGTATGCGAAGATCATCATGATCAACACGGGGACGGCGCGGAAGAACTCGACGATCACCGCGCACACCCAGCTGATCGGCGCGATGACCGACATCCGTCCGACCCCGAGGACGAAACCCAGCGCCAGCGCCAGCACGATCGACACGCCTGCGGCCGTCAGCGTGCCCTCGATACCGGGCAGCACGTAGGTCGTCCACAGATTCGACGTCAGGAACGGTTCCCACTTCGCCGCGGCGAGCTGACCCCTGGCCTCCAGCCGCGAGTAGACCACCCACGCCACCGCCAGCAGGATCACCACCGTGACGGCGGTGATGATCCGGTTGCGGACCCTGGCGCGGGGGCCGGGGGCGTCGAAGAGAACCGAGCCGCTCACTGCGCCACCGCCCAGCGCTTGCCCAGCCAGCCGAAACCGAGGCCGAGCGGCAACGTGAGGAGGATGAAGCCGGTCGCGAAGATCGATCCGACCACCATGAGTGCGGCGGTGTTCTCGATCATCTCCTTCATCAGCAATGCGGCCTCCGCCACGCCGATGGCCGAGGCGATGGTGGTGTTCTTCGTCAACGCGATCAGCACTGAGCCGAGTGGGATCAGAACCGCACGAAAAGCCTGCGGCAGCAGGATCATTCGCAGGTTCTGGCTGAACGTCAGGCCCAGCGATCGGGCGGCCTCGGCCTGCCCCAGTGGCACCGTGTTCACCCCCGAGCGCACCGTCTCGCAGACGAATGACGCGGTGTACACGGTCAGTCCGATCACGGCGAGCCGGAAGTTGCTGTCCTCGATGGACGTCGTGGACTGCGGGTCGACCAGCGTGATACCCAGGGTCTGGGACAGCCCGAACGAGCAGAACAGGATGATCAGCGTGAGCGGGGTGTTGCGTATGACGTTGACGTAGCTGGTGCCCACCCAGTTGAGCACCGGCACCGGCGACAGCCGCATCGCGGCCAACACGGTGCCCAGGACGAGTGCCCCGACCGCGGAGAAGACCGTCAGCTGGATGGTGGTCCAGAACGCCTCGAAGATCTGCGGGCGGTACTCGGTGAAAATCTCCACGGCCGGGGCGCAGTCCTAGCGGTCAGTAGCGGTCGACGGGCGGCGGAGCCGGCGCGGTGATGCCGGCCGGGCCCAGGTTCTTGTCGAAGGCTTCCTTCCACGCGCCGCTGGACTCCATCTTCTCGATGGCATCGTTGATCTTGTTGCGCATCTCGGTGTCCTCCTTCTTGAGGCCGATGCCGTAGCGCTCCTCGGAGAAGGTGCCGCCGACCACCTTGAACGCACCCGGTGTCTGCGCGGCGTAACCGGCCAGGATCACCTCATCGGTGGTGACGGCGTCGATCGCGCCGTTCTTGAGCGCCTCGATGCATGCCGAATAGGTGTCGTACTGCTGCAGCTGCACCCCCGGGTACTCGTCTTTGATCTTCTGCGCGGGCGTCGACCCCGACACCGAGCACAGCCGCTTGTTGTTCTGCAACGACGCGGCGCCGGTGATGTCGGTGTTGTCCTCGCGGACCAGCAGGCTCTGACCGGTGATCAGATAGGGCCCGGCGAAACCGACCTTCTCCTTGCGAGCGTCGGTGATCGAATAGGTGGCGACGATGTAGTCGACCTGGCCGTTCTGGATCAGCGTCTCGCGCTGTCCGGACGGCGACTCCTTCCACTCGATCTGCTCCGGGGTGTAGCCGAGCTCCTTGGCGACATAGGTCGCCACGTCGACGTCGAACCCGCTCATCGTGCCGTCGGGGTTCTTCAGGCCCAGGCCGGGCTGGTCGAACTTGGTGCCGATGACGATGGTGTTCTCGTCACCGCCGCCTCCGCCACCGCAGGCGACGGCGGCAAAGGGGAGTGCGGCGGCCAGTGCAAGGGCACCGACGACTCGTCTCGGACGGGAGGGCATCGAGAAGAAGGGCATAGCTTTCCTTTTCGCCGGTTTTCAGTGGTGGAGGATCTTGCCGAGGAAGTCCTTGGCGCGGTCGGTGCGCGGGTTGTCGAAGAACTCGGCGGGCTCGGCGTCCTCGACGATCGCGCCGTCGGACATGAACACCACGCGGTCGGATGCGCGGCGGGCGAAGCCCATCTCGTGGGTGACGACGAGCATCGTCATCCCGTCTTTGGCCAGGGACGCCATCACCGCCAGCACCTCGTTGATCATCTCGGGGTCCAGGGCGCTGGTCGGTTCGTCGAACAGCATGACCTTCGGATTCATGGCCAGCGACCGGGCGATCGCGACACGCTGCTGCTGCCCGCCGGAGAGCTGAGCCGGGTACTTGTCGGCCTGGTTGGCGACCCCGACGCGTTCGAGCAGCGCCATCGCCGCGTCGCGCGCCGCGTCCTTGGACAGCCCGCGCACCTTCATCGGCGCCAGCGTCACGTTGTCGAGGATCGTCTTGTGCGCGAACAGGTTGAACGACTGGAACACCATGCCGACGTCGGAGCGCAACTGGGCGAGTTTGCGGCCCTCCGCGGGCAACTCCACGCCGTCGATGGCGATGGTCCCCGCATCGATCGTCTCGAGCCGGTTGATGGTGCGACACAACGTCGACTTGCCCGAACCCGACGGCCCGAGCACCACCACGACCTGCCCGCGGTGCACCGTGAGGTCGATGTCCTTGAGCACGTGCAGGCTGCCGAAATGCTTGTTGACCCCCTGCATCGAAATCATCGGCGCCATCTGCGTCGGTTCGACCATGGCAGCTGACCTTACCCAGGGTCGGTCACATGTGCCCGGAACTCGTCAATCCGGCATCCCCGTACCATGGGTCCGTGACTTCGACGGTGACACAGGACGTGGTGGCAGCCCAGCCGCGTACCAAGCGCACCTTCCAGGTCCGTACCTACGGCTGCCAGATGAACGTGCACGACTCCGAACGGCTCGCGGGCCTGCTGGAAGCCGCCGGCTACCAGCGCGCCGAAGAGGGAGCCGAGGCCGATGTGGTGGTGTTCAACACCTGCGCGGTCCGGGAGAACGCCGACAACAAGCTCTACGGCAACCTGTCGCACCTGGCCCCGCGCAAACAGTCCGATCCGAACCTGCAGATCGCCGTCGGCGGCTGCCTGGCCCAGAAAGATCGCGACGCGGTGCTGACCCGCGCTCCGTGGGTCGACGTCGTGTTCGGCACCCACAACATCGGCGCACTGCCGACGCTGCTGGAACGCGCGCGACACAACCGTGTCGCCCAGGTGGAGATCGCCGAATCTCTGCAGGAGTTCCCGTCCACCCTGCCCGCCGCACGCGAATCCGCCTACGCCGGCTGGGTGTCGGTGTCGGTGGGCTGCAACAACACCTGCACGTTCTGCATCGTGCCCGCGCTGCGCGGCAAAGAGGTCGACCGGCGTCCCGGCGACATCCTCGCCGAGGTGCAGACGCTGGTGGACCAGGGTGTTCTCGAGGTGACGCTGCTCGGCCAGAACGTCAACGCCTACGGGGTGTCGTTCGCGGCGGACGAGCGCTTGCGCGAGGACCCGACGTTGTGGCAGGAACTGCCGCGCGACCGGGGCGCGTTCGCCAAACTGCTGCGAGCCTGCGGCCGCATCGACGGGCTGGAGCGGGTGCGGTTCACCTCGCCGCATCCGGCGGAATTCACCGACGACGTGATCGAGGCGATGGCCGAGACGGCGAATGTCTGTCCGGCACTGCACATGCCGTTGCAGTCCGGGTCCGACCGCATCCTGCGGGCGATGCGCCGGTCCTACCGCGCCGAGAAGTATCTGGGCATCATCGACCGGGTGCGCGCCGCGCTCCCGCACGCCGCGATCACCACCGATCTGATCGTCGGTTTCCCCGGCGAGACCGAGCAGGACTTCCAGGACACGCTCGACGTCGTGGCGGCCTCCCGCTTCGCCTCCGCCTTCACCTTCCAGTACTCGAAGCGGCCCGGCACACCGGCGGCGGACATGCCCGGCCAGCTGCCGAAAGCCGTTGTCAGCGAACGTTATCAACGCCTCATCGAGTTACAGGAGAAGATCTCGCTCGACGAGAACCTGGCCCAGGTGGGCCGCACCGTGGAACTGCTCGTCGCCACCGGGGAGGGCCGCAAGGATGCCGCGACCGCCCGGATGTCCGGGCGGGCGCGCGACGGGCGCCTCGTCCACTTCGCCCCGGGCGGTGACCGCGACATCCGCCCCGGCGACGTGGTCACCACCACGGTCACCGGCGCCGCCCCGCACCATCTGATCGCCGACGCCGCGCTGCTGTCGCACCGCCGTACCCGGGCCGGAGACGCACATGCCGCGGGGATGCGTCCGCGCACCGGCACCGGCCTCGGTATGCCGGGTATCGGGGCGCCCCCGCCCGCTCCGGTGTCGGGGTGCGCCCGATGAGTGGATCCGGCGAGTTCGACGACTTCAGAGGTGAACTGGAAGCCGCCGAGCGCCGGGTGGCACGCGAATTCGACCCCGGCACACGGGCTTTGGTGGTCGCAATCCTCGTCTTCGTGGTGTTGCTGTCGTTCGTGCTGCCACATACCGGCGCCGCCAGGGGATTCGATGTGCTGGTGTCCTCCGACGTCGCGGGACGCGAAGGTGTTTCGCTGCCCTCACGGGTGTTCGCGATCCTGGCGCTCGTGTTCTCGGTCGGGTTCTCGATCCTGGCGCTGCTGACCCGGCGCTGGGCCGTGGCGTGGATCGCGCTGGCCGGCTCCGCGGTGGCCAGCGTCTTGGGGATGCTCGCGGTGTGGTCGCGCCAGACCGCCCCCGAGCCCTATCCGGGCCCCGCGATAGGCCTGGTCACCGGATGGCTGGCCGTCATCGTCCTGACGTTCCACTGGGCACGGGTGGTGTGGACCCGGACCGCCGTGCAATTGGCCGCAGAGGAACAACGTCGTCGCCGCGCGGCCGAAGACGACCAACGAGGCCTGCTCGACAGATTCGACGACCCCGACGGCGGACGTCCGCCGTCCGACGGTTAGCGGCGCTTGCCCAGCGCCTCGACCGCGGCGTCGGCCCACTGGCGCCACTGCTCGGCGTTCGCCCTGGCCTTCTCGGCGTCCTTGGTCTTGCCCGCGGCGGCCGCCTTCTCCGCCTGACGCTCGTACTGCTCGGCCCGTGCGCGGAACTGGTCGGCGCGCGCCTGCGCCTCCGGATCGACGCGGCTCGAGGACGCCGCGTCACGGATCCGCTGCTCGACGACCCGCAGGCGCCGCTCGAGGTCGGCGCTGCGTTCGCGGGGCACCTTGCCGATCGCATCCCACTTGTCGCCGATCGAACGCAATGCGGCGCGCGCCGCATCCAGGTTGGACGTGTCGAGCTGCTCGGCCTGCGCCAGCAGCGCCTCCTTGGCGGCGAGGTTGCTGCGGAATTCGGCGTCGCGTTCGGCGGTGGCGGCGTTGCGGGCGGCGAAGAATGTGTCCTGCGCGGCCTTGAAGCGCTGCCACAACGCGTCGTCGACGTCCTTGGCGGCCCGGCCCGCTGCCTTCCACTCGGCGAGCAGCTCACGGAACGCACCGCTGGTGGGGCCCCATTCGGTGGACCCGGACAGCTTCTCGGCGCGTTCGCACAGCGCCTCCTTGGCTTGCCGGGCACCCGCGCGGCCGCGGTCCAGCTCGGCGAAGTGTGAGCCTCGCCTGCGGTTGAACGTCTCCCGCGCGGCCGAGTACCGCTTCCACAGCGCGTCGTCGGTCTTGCGGTCCAGCCCGGTGATGGTGCGCCACTCGTCGAGGATCTCGCGCAGGCGGTCACCGGCGTTCTTCCACTGCGTCGAGTTGGCCGCCAGCTCCTCGGCCTCCGCGGCCAGCGCCTCCTTACGAGCCACCTGGGCGGCACGGTGCTCGTCACGACGGGCGCGTTCGGCCTGCGCCTCCTCGTCGGCGTGTTCGACGATCGCCTTGAGCCGCGCGGCCAGCGAGTCGACGTCACCGAGCACATGCGCCTCGGGCAGAGTCTCGGCCAGCGCCGCGGCCGCCGCCTTGATCTTGCGGGCGTCGCCGGTGTGCGACGCCAGCCGCGTCTCCAGCAGCACCACCTCGGTCTGCAGGTCGTCGAACCGGCGGCCGAAGTGCGTGAACGCTGCCTCCGGTTCACCGGCCTGCCACGAACCGATCACCCGCTCGCCGGATGCGGTCACCAGCCACACGGTGCCGTCGTCGTCCACGCGCCCGAAACGGCGCGGATCGTTGGCCGGCGGCGCCACCACCGCCGGGGCGGGCCGCCCCGGACGGGGGATGGGGCGTGTCGGACCGGGTCGCGGTGTCGGGCGGGGACCCGGCGTGGGTGTCGGCGCGGCGGCGCTGTCGTTCGCGGTCGCCTCGCTGACCTCCGAAGTGCCGTCTGGCTCGCTGGTCGTCATATCCGTCCTCGCACATCCGCGCGGCTGGTCCGCGCACTGCCGCGCAACGCGGCGCCCTTCTGCCTGGAATCGATCAGAAGCGATGTCGCTTCGCCCGCTATTCAAACAGGTCACCGTGGGGTGCGCGCACACTTGACCCGTCCGGTTTGCGCGACGGCCGGGTTCCTGGGCACGCTCAGTCCCTCGACACCTCTGACGAGCGTTCGCTCACGACCTGACCGGAGACGCCATGGCCCGCGCGGACATCGCCGTGCTGCTCGCGCTGGGCGCCGCGTTCTTCATCGCGATCGGCGACGTCATCCAGCAGCGGTCCGCACACGCCGTCACCGCGGAGCCGGCCGGCCACCTCGCCCTGCTGGCGCAGCTGATGCGCGATCCGCGCTGGTGGCTGGGCGGATTCGTGGCCGTCGCGGGTTTCGGTCTGCAGGCCGCCGCGCTCGGGCTGGGGTCGGTGCTCATGGTGCAGGCGTTGCTGGTGACCTCCCTGCTCTTCGCACTGCCGATCAACGCCCGGCTCACCCACCGGAGGGTGACGCGCTGGGAGTGGCTGTGGGCGGTGCTGCTCGCCGGTGCGGTGGCGGTGATCGTCACCGTCGGAAACCCCACCGAGGGCCAGGCCCGCGCCGGCCTCGAGGTCTGGCTGGTGGTGGCCGCAGTGCTGGGCCCCGCGCTCGTGCTGTGTGTGATCGGCGCCCGGATCTGGTCGGGTACCGCCGGCGCGGTGCTGCTTGCCCTCGTCGCCGGTTCGTTGTGGGGTGTGTTCGCGGTCCTGACCAAGGGGGTCGTCGAACGGCTGGGCGACGGACTCTGGGCGGTGCTGGCCACCCCTGAGCTCTATGTGCTCGGTGTCGTGACGGTGGCGGGCACGGCGTATCAGCAGGCGGCGTTCCGCGCGGGCGCGTTGACCGCGTCGTTGCCGACGATGACCGTCGCCGAACCGGTCGTCGCCTCGGTGCTGGGGGTGGTCGTGCTCGGCGAGACGATGCGTCCCGGCGAGGCCGGCTGGCTGACCCTGCTGGTCGCAGCCGCGGCGATCATCGCCGCGACCGCCGCCCTGGCCCGCAGCGAGGCAGCGGGCACCGCCGCCGATCGCTAGCCGTACCGACCGCGGCCGTGGCCTACGTTGGTGACGTGCTGTCCGCGATCGCCCTGGTGCCGTCCGCGCCCGTCATGGTGCCCGAACTCGCAGGCGGCGCGGCAGCGGAACTGACCGACCTGTGGGCCGCCGTCGCGGCCGCCGCCACAGCGCTACCCGACCGCTGGGTGGCCGTCGGCGTCGGACCGCAGGACGCGGTGCTCACGCCACCGCGGGTCGGCACCTTCGCCGGCTACGGCGCCGACGTTCGGGTGGCGCTGTCCGCAGCCGACAGTGCAGACGTCGAGGAGCAGCCGTTGTGCGCGCTGATCGCCGGCTGGGTGCGCGGACAGTGGGCGCCGGGGGCGGCTGTCGAGGTCCGGGTGTTCTCCGGTGAGCACGACACCGACGTGGCGGTGGCCAGGGGCCGAGAACTGCGCGCCCGCATCGACGAGGCCGCCGGCGACGTCGGTGTGCTCGTCGTGGCCGACGGCTGCAACACCCTGACCCAGCCGGCGCCCGGCGGGTACGACCCCGACTCGATCCCCGTGCAGGCCGCCCTCGACGACGCCCTGGCCACCGGCCACGCCGCCGCGCTGACCCGGCTGCCGGCAGCGGTGACCGGCCGGGTGGCCTACCAGGTGCTGGCCGGCCTGGTGGACGGTGCGGCGCCGGCGGCGCAGGAGCTGTATCGCGGGGCCCCGTACGGTGTGGGGTATTTCGCCGGGCTGTGGCAGACAGGGGCCCGCTGAGTGCGGCCGCTCGCGATCATCGGGCCGACCGGTACCGGGAAGTCGGCGCTGGCCCTGGACGTGGCCGAACGGCTCGGCGGTGAGATCGGCGTCGAGATCGTCAATGCCGACGCCATGCAGCTCTACCGCGGGATGGACATCGGCACCGCCAAGCTGCCCGTCGGGGAGCGGCGCGGCATCGCCCATCACCAACTCGACGTGCTCGCCGTCACCGAGACGGCGTCGGTGGCCCGCTACCAGTCCGCCGCGGCCGGTGACGTCGAGGCCATCGCGGCCCGGGGCGCCGTCCCCGTCATCGTCGGCGGCTCGATGATGTACATCCAGGCGCTCCTGGACGACTGGGTGTTCCCGGCCACCGATCCCGCGGTCCGCACCCGGTTCGAGCGCCGTCTCGCCGAGGTCGGGGTGGCGGCGCTGCACCGTGAACTGGCCGCTGTGGACGCCGACGCCGCCGCATCGATCCTGCCCACCGACGGCAGGCGGATCGTGCGCGCGCTGGAGGTGGTCGAGTTGACCGGCCAGCCGTTCGCGGCGTCGGCGCCGAGGATCGGGCCCGCTCGATGGGACACCGCCATCGTCGGACTGGACTGGCCGACCGAGCAGCTCGACGACCGGCTCGCCCGCCGCACCGACGCGATGTTCGCCGAGGGCCTGGTGGCGGAGGTGACCGGACTGCTGGCCGAGGGGCTGCGCGAGGGTGTCACTGCGGCGCGAGCGCTGGGCTATGCGCAGGTGCTGGCCGAGCTGGACGCCGGCGGCGACGGATCCGCCGCGCGCGAACCCACCTTCGTCGGGACGCGACGCTATGTGCGGCGGCAGCGGTCGTGGTTCCGCCGCGACCACCGCGTGCACTGGCTCGACGGCGCCACCGCCTCCGTCGACGACGCCCTGCGCGTGTGGCGCGCCGTATCCTGACCAGGTGGAGTTCGCCAAGGGCCACGGCACGCAGAACGACTTCGTGCTGCTCCCCGACGTCGAGGCGCGGTTGTCACTGACGCCCGCGTCGATCTCTGCGCTGTGCGATCGGCGTCGGGGGATCGGCGCCGACGGCGTCCTGCGTGTCACCACCGCGGGCGCCGCACAGGCCGCGGGGGTGTTCGAGCGGCTGCCCGAGAGCGTCGGACCCGACGACTGGTACATGGACTATCGCAACGCCGACGGGTCGATCGCGCAGATGTGCGGCAACGGGGTGCGGGTGTTCGCCCACTATCTCCGCGCGGCCGGGCTCGAATCGCGCGACGAGTTCGTCGTCGGATCGCTGGCCGGTCCGCGGCCGGTGGTGCTGCACGGGTTCGATCCGGCGCGGGATCCGGCGCACGCCGACGTGACGGTCGAGATGGGCAAGATCAACCGCCTCGGCCCCGGGTGGGCGGTCGTCGGCGGGCGACGCGTCACCGGCATCGGTGTGGACGTCGGCAACCCACATCTGGCATGCGTGGAGGCGGACTTCACCGACGCTGAGCTCACCGCCCTCGACGTCGCCGCACCCGTGCAATTCGACCGGCAACAGTTCCCTGACGGAGTCAACGTCGAAGTGCTGACGGCGCCGCGCGACGGTGCGGTCTCGATGCGGGTGCACGAACGCGGGGTCGGGGAGACCCGCTCGTGCGGCACCGGGACCGTTGCGGCCGCCGCCGCGGCCCTGCAGCACGACGGCGCGGCCACCGGCGTACTCGACGTCCGCGTACCCGGCGGTGTGGTGACCGTCACCGTCGCCGAGACCACCAGTTACCTGCGTGGACCCTCGGAATTGGTGGCCACCGGCGTCATCGCGAAGGAATGGTGGCACGCCCATCAGCGTTAATTCAGGTGTATGTCACACACATCTCATGCCATCCTGTCTCCACGTATGACAGAACCCGATTTCTCGTTCCCAGGCCATCAGGCAGAGCCCAGCGCGGGTGAACTCGCGCTCGAGGACCGTTCCGCTCTGCGCCGCGTCGCGGGTCTGTCCACCGAACTCGCCGACGTCTCCGAGGTCGAATACCGTCAGCTCCGCCTCGAACGGGTGGTGCTCGTCGGCGTCTGGACCGACGGCAGTGCAGCCGACGCCGAGGCCAGCATGGCCGAACTCGCCGCGCTGGCCGAGACAGCCGGCTCCGAGGTGCTCGAAGGTGTCGTGCAGCGACGGGACAAGCCCGACGCGTCCACCTACATCGGGTCGGGCAAGGCCGCCGAACTCCACGAGATTGTCCTCGCCACGGGTGCGGACACCGTCATCTGTGACGGCGAACTCAGCCCCGCCCAGCTGAATGCGCTGGAAAAGATCGTCAAGGTGAAGGTGATCGATCGCACAGCGCTGATCCTCGACATCTTCGCCCAGCACGCCACCAGCCGCGAAGGCAAGGCCCAGGTGTCGCTGGCGCAGATGGAGTACATGCTGCCGCGGCTGCGCGGCTGGGGTGAATCGATGTCCCGGCAGGCCGGCGGTCGTGCCGGCGGCGCCGGCGGCGGTGTGGGCACCCGTGGCCCCGGCGAGACGAAGATCGAGACCGACCGGCGTCGGATTCGCGAGCGGATGTCGAAGTTACGCCGCGAGATTCGCGATATGAAGAAGATCCGCGACACCCAGCGCAGCGGACGCCGGCGTAGCGAACTGCCGTCCGTTGCGATCGTCGGCTACACCAACGCCGGCAAGTCGAGCCTCCTCAACGCGCTCACCGGTGCCGGTGTGCTCGTCGAGAACGCCTTGTTCGCCACGCTCGAACCGACAACGCGCCGTGGGGAGTTCGGCGACGGCCGGCCGTTCGTGCTGACCGACACGGTCGGCTTCGTGCGCCACCTGCCCACCCAGTTGGTCGAGGCGTTCCGCTCGACACTGGAGGAGGTCGTCGACGCCGATCTGCTCGTTCACGTGGTCGACGGTGCGGACGCCAATCCGCTGGCGCAGATCAGCGCGGTTCGTCAGGTGATCAATGACGTGATCGCCGACCACGATCGACGGCCGGCGGCAGAATTGTTGGTGGTCAACAAAATCGACGCGGCCGACGGGCTGTCACTGGCGCACCTGCGCGGTGCGCTGCCCGACGCGGTGTTCGTCTCCGCCCACACCGGCGACGGTCTGGAGCGGTTGCGCGCCCGGATGGCCGAACTGATAGAGCCCACCGACACGGGAGTCGACGTCACGATTCCCTACGACCGCGGTGATCTGGTCGCGCGGGTGCACGCAGAGGGCCGCATCGACGCGACGGAACACAGCGCGAACGGGACGAGGATCAAGGCTCGGGTGCCGATCGCGCTGGCCGCGGGCCTGCGGGAGTTCGCCACCTTCTGATGCGCTAGACTGTTCGAGAACGCCGCCGCATCGACGATGACGACGGCTCGTCGTGGAACGCTTACCCGCGTCCGGCTCAAGCTCTTCTCGCGGCGATCGATTTTGCCGACCGGCAATCTCGCCACCCGAGTGCCTTCTCTCCTCAGCGCTGCCCCTGTGCGCGCGGGCCACTCACACTGCCTGAAAGGCATTGAATGACAACCGAAACCACGTTTGCAGACCTCGGCGTTCGCGGACCGCTTCGTCGAGTGCTCGAAAATCGCGGTATCGCAGAACCTTTCCCGATCCAGGCCGCGACGCTGCCCGACAGCCTCGCGGGTCGCGACGTGCTGGGCCGCGGCAAGACCGGCAGCGGTAAGACCCTGGCGTTCGCGCTGCCGCTGGTGAGTCGTCTCGCCGACTCCAAGCGGCGGGCGTCGCGTCCGTCCGGCCTGGTGCTGGCGCCCACCCGCGAACTGGCCAGCCAGATCACCGCGGTGCTCGAACCACTCGCCGCCGCCTACGATCTGCGGGTCGCCACCATCTTCGGCGGCGTCTCGCAGAATCCGCAGGCGTCCGCGCTGCGCTCGGGTGTCGACATCGTCGTGGCGTGCCCGGGGCGGCTCGAAGACCTTATGCGTCAGAAGGTGATCAGCCTCGACGCGGTCGAGATCACCGTGCTCGACGAGGCCGACCACATGGCTGACCTCGGTTTCCTGCCCGGCGTCACTCGTATCCTCGCGGCCACGCCGGCCGGCGGACAGCGCCTGCTGTTCTCCGCGACGCTGGACAACGGGGTGGACAAGCTGGTGCGCCGCTTCCTGCGGGAGCCCGTCACCCACTCCGTCGACGAGGTCAACGCACCGCCGCCGGCCATGACGCACCACGTTTTCCACGTCGCGGGTGCGCAGGAGAAGACGAAGCTCGTCCAGACGCTCGCATCGGGCACCGGGCGCCGGATCCTGTTCATGCGCACCAAGCATCAGGCCCGCAAGCTCGCCCGCCAGCTCACCGAGGCCGGCGTGCCCTCGGTGGACCTGCACGGCAACCTGTCCCAGAACGCCCGTGAGCGCAACCTCGCGGCGTTCTCCAACGGCGATGCCAGCGTGCTGGTGGCCACCGACATCGCCGCGCGCGGTGTGCATGTCGACGAGGTCGAACTCGTGGTGCACGTCGACCCGCCGGTCGAGCACAAGGCGTATCTGCACCGCTCCGGCCGGACCGCACGTGCGGGCAGCGCCGGCGACGTGGTGACGGTGGTCCTGCCCGATCAGCGCCGGGACACCTCGACGCTGCTGCGCCGCGCCGGGATCACCGTCGCCCCCCAACAGGTGGCTGCAGATTCGGCCGAGGTGACCGCACTCGTCGGTGAGGTGGCCCCCTACCGTGCGCCGGCGGCGCCGAAGGCGGTTGAGCAGCCGCGTCAGGGGAACACCGACCGGCCGCGCCGCCGTCGCTCGCCCAAGCCGCAGCAGCGGCACGGCGAGCAGGTCCGCACGCACAGCGGTGACCAGGCCTCGCGCAACCGTGGCGGCCGGCGCCGGCCGCAGGCCGCGCGTTAGACCCGCCGGCGGACCACCGGCGGCTCGTGTGCGCGCACCGGTGGCAAGGGTCCGCTGAACTTCTCGACCTGCACCAGCACGTGGGCGCCGGTGCAGCCGTGCGCCAGTGATGATGTACCGACGTCGTCGGTGAGCACATTCGGGTTGCCGTGCACGCACATCGCGTCGGGATCGGCCGGGTCAGCCGGATCGAACCAGGCGCCGGTGGGCAGCGCGACCACCCGCGGGCGCAGGCCGTCATCGACGACCACACCGGCCAGGCAGGCTCCGCGGTCGTTGAACACCCGTGCCACGTCGCCCCCGGCGAGGCCGCGCGCTGCGGCGTCATCGGGGTGGATGCGGATCGCCTCGCGCCCCGCCACCTTCGCGGCCTGGCTGGTCGCGCCGCCGTCGAGCTGACCGTGCAGCCGGGAGGCGGGCTGGTTGGCGATCAGATGCAGCGGATAGGTCGCCGCCCGCGTCCCGCCGAGCCACTCGGTCGGCGGGAACCAGGTGGGGTGCCCGGCGCAGTCGTCATAGCCGAAACCGGCGACGGCGTCGGAGAAGATCTCGATCTTCCCGCTCGGCGTGCCGAGCCGGTGCGCAGCGGGATCGGCACGGAAGTCGGCCAGCAGTGTCAACCCGGGCTCGGTGGGCAGCCTCAGGCTGCCGTGGCGCCAGAACTCCTCGAACGGCGGCACGTCGAAATCCAGCCCATCTGACCACGTCTCGTACAGGTGAGCCAGCCACTGCCACGCCGACCGCCCTTCGGTGAACGCGTCCCCGAAACTCAGCCGGTCGGCCAGGTCGGCGAACGTCGTGTAGTCGTCGCGACTCTGGGCGTAGGGCTCGACCAACCGCGGCATCGCCATGAGCACCGGGTCGTTTCGCGAGCCGGAGTAGTCGTCCCGCTCGAACGCGGTGGTGCTCGGGACCACGATGTCGGCGTGCTTGGCCATGGCCGTCCAATAGGGATCGTGCACCACGACCGTGTCGACCCGGGCGAGCGCCCGCCGGAACCGAGGGATGTTCTGGTGGTGGTGGAACGGGTTCCCGCCCGCCCAGTAGATGCACCGGATGTCGGGGTAGGTCAGCCGTAAGCCGTTGTAGTCGAACGGCTCTCCGGGGTGCAGCAGCATATCGCTGACCGCGGCGACCGGGATGAATGTGCGCACCGGGTTGATGCCCTGCGGCAACCGCGGCAGTCCGCAGCGCAGCGGCGCGAGTCCGGGCTCGTTCATCGATCCGTAGCCGTGACCGAATCCCCCTCCGGGAAGCCCGATCTGGCCCAGCATGGCCGCGAGGGTGAGCCCCATCCACGGCGCCTGCTCACCGTGGCGGATCCGTTGCAGCGACCAGCTGACGGTGACGATGGTCCGGCTTGCGGCCATCGAGCGGGCGAGCTCCACCAGCTCGGCTGCGGGGAGTCCGCAGATCGCCGCAGCCCACTGCGGAGACTTCGCCACACCGTCGTCGGCACCGAGAAGGTAGCGCTCGAAGCGGTCGTACCCCACGCAGTAGCGGCCCAGGAAGTCGCGGTCGGCCAGCCCCTCGGTCGCCAGCACGTAGGCCAATGCCAGCATGATGGCGACGTCGGTGCCGGGAACCGGTGCGAGCCAGCGGTACTCGCCCTCGACGTCCTCGCGCTGCGGCGAGAAGGACACGATCCGCCCGCCACGCTCCCGAAACCGACGCAGCGCATTGCGTGCCGGATGTGTCGTGGTACCACCGTGATTGGTGCCGGTGTTCTTGAGCGCCAGACCGCCGAAGCACACCAGCATGTCGGTGCGGGAGACGATGACCTCCCAGTTCGTCGAGCGCTTGAACAGATCGTCATGCGTGCCGACCACCCGCGGCATGATGACCCCGGTGGCGCCGAGACTGTAGGAGTGGCGCGAGAAGGTGTAACCGCCGAGCAGTTTGAGGAAGCGGTGCACCTGGCTCTGTGCGTGGTGGAAGCGTCCGGCGCTGGCCCAGCCGTAGGAACCGCCGTAGATCGCCTCGTTGCCGTAGGTGTCGACCACACGGCGCAGTTCGTCGGCGAGCAGTTCGGTTAATTCGTCCCAGGACACCTCTACGAACTCGTCGGCGCCCCTGTCGGTGCTGGGCCCCGGACCATGGTCGAGCCAGCCGCGGCGCACTGAGGGTGCGGCGATGCGCGAGCGATGACGGATCGAGCCGGGCAGATTGCCGAGCAGGGGTGAGGGGTCGGCGTCACCGGCGGGCGGCGTCACCGCGACGATGTCGCCGGACTCGACGTCCGCGGTGAAGGCACCCCAGTGCGTCAGGCTCATCGTCGCGGGTCGCGGGGATTCGGCCATGAGGCGCAAGTTTAGGGCCGCGGGGCGTCATAAACCGGTCAGCCAACCATCCGGTTGGGTGGTATAGGGTCGGCGCAACTGCACGATCCGACCCGGAGGTCAGCAATGAGCGGTCCCGTCGCGTTCCAGCGCACACTCTTCGAACCCGAACACGACCTGTTCCGCGAGTCCTACCGGGCGTTCCTGGAGCGTCACGTCGCCCCGCACCACGACCAGTGGGAGAAGGACAAAATCGTCGACCGCGGCGTCTGGCTCGAGGCGGGCAAGCAGGGTTTCCTGGGGATGGCGGTGCCCGAGGAGTTCGGCGGCGGCGGCAACGACGACTTCCGCTACAACACCGTCATCACCGAGGAGACCTCCGCCGGTCGCTACAGCGGGATCGGATTCTCCCTGCACAACGATGTGGTCGCGCCGTATCTGCTCCGGCTGACCACCGAGGAGCAGAAGCAGCGCTGGCTGCCGAAATTCTGTTCCGGCGAACTGATCACGGCGATCGCCATGACCGAACCCGGGACCGGCAGTGACCTGCAGGGAATCAAGACCCGCGCGGTCAAGGACGGCGACCAGTACATCCTCAACGGGTCGAAGACGTTCATCACCAACGGGATCAACGCCGATCTGGTCATCGTGGTGGCGCAGACCGACCCCGACAAGGGTGCGCTGGGTTTCTCGTTGCTCGTCGTGGAGCGGGGGATGGAGGGCTTCGAGCGCGGCCGGCATCTCGACAAGATCGGCCTCGATGCCCAGGACACCGCCGAGTTGTCGTTCACCGACGTCAACGTGCCCGCGGAGAACCTCCTCGGCGAAGAGGGCCAGGGCTTCGTCTATTTGATGCAGAACCTGCCGCAGGAACGCATCTCGATCGCGATCATGGCAGCGGCCGCGATGGACTCGGCGCTGTCGCAGACCGTGCAATACACCAAGGAGCGCAAGGCTTTCGGCAAGCCGATCGGCAGCTTCCAGAACACCCGGTTCCTGCTGGCCGAACTGGCCACCGAAGCCACCGCCGTGCGAATCATGGTCGACGAGTTCATCCGTCTGCATCTGGACGAGAAGCTGACCGCCGAACAGGCGGCGATGGCCAAGTGGTACACCACCGAGAAGCAGGTCCACCTCATCGACCGCTGTCTGCAGCTGCACGGCGGCTACGGCTACATGCGCGAATATCCGATCGCACGTGCCTATCTGGATGCCCGGGTACAGACGATCTACGGCGGTACCACCGAGATCATGAAGGAGATCATCGGCCGAAGCCTGGGCGTGTGACGGCGGACGCGCGCCCGCTTCAGTCGGCTCGAGAAGCGAATTTCGCCCGAAAAGTGGTTACCCGGAGCCGATATTGCAGGTATTTTGCCCAGGATCGGTGTGGTGCGCTCGAAATCGCCGTCATGTGAACAAGGATTGACCGACGCGATACTTTCGGGATTCGCCGACACGGGAGGTTCGATGAGCGGGCGACTGACCCTGCTGTGCACGGCGTTGGGACGGGTGGCGGCCGGAATGGCGGTCATGGCGGCGGGGCTGCTCGTGGCTCCGGTGGCCGCAGCCGATCCCATCGGCGACGCCAACGCCGCCATCACGGCCAGTTACGACGCCAGCGGTGGTCCGACCGGACCGCTGGGCGCCCGCGAAGGTGACGTCTACCCCGTCGGTGCCGGCTTCGGTCAGAACTTCGCGGCCGGCAAGATGTTCTTCACACCGGACACCGGCGCCCACTTCATGCAGGGGGCGGTGCTCGAGAAGTACGAGTCGCTCGGCGGGCCCGCCGATAGCGACCTGGGGTTCCCGACCATCGACGAGGGGCCTGGCCGGGTGGGCCCCGACAGCCGGAACGTGACCTTCTCGGCGGCCGACAGGCCGGTGATCTTCTGGACACCGGCGACCGGCGCCCGCGTCGTGCGCGGTGCGATCAACGCTGCTTGGGACAAGCTCGGCGGCTCTGCGGGCCAGCTCGGCGTGCCCGCCGAGGACGAGATGTACCGCGGCGACGTGGTATCGCAGAAGTTCACCGGGGGCGAGATCTCATGGAACCGCAAGGACAAGACGTTCACGACGGTGCCACCCGAGCTGGCCGGTCAGCTGGCCGACGTCGAGGTGCCCGAGGATGCGACGTCGGCGATCGCGGCGGCGCGCCGCGCCGCGGGCGGAGCGCTCGGTCCGCTGGGCGCCGCCGACGGTCCGCAGTATCCGATCGGCGACGACGGGGTGGGTCAGAACTACGCCGGCGGAAAGATCTTCTACAGCCCCGAGACCGGCGCCAACGTAGTGACCGGGCAGGTGTTGGAGAAGTACGAGAGCGTCGGCGGGCCCGAGGGTGTACTCGGCTTCCCGACCAGCAGCGAGACCGACGGCGGGCTGGGATCCAACAGCCGGGTCAGCTCGTTCGCCGCCGAGGACCGACCGGTGATCTTCTGGACACCGGACTACGGCCCGGTGATCGTGCGGGGCGCGATGAACGCCGCCTGGGAGAAGCTCGACGCCGCCGAGGGGCCACTGGGTGCGCCGATGGCCGATGCCACCGAGAACGGCTCGGTGATCAGCCAGCGCTTCAGCGGCGGGGTGGTGTCCTACGACCGGACCACCGGGAAGTTCACCACCGAGCCGGCGAACCTGGCCACCGCGCTCGCCGGGCTCGAGGTACCGGGTGCCGACGTCCCGCAGAACACGCCGGGCGCGACACCGCAGGCCTCCGATGAAGGCGTGCAGTGGAACCGGTGGTGGCTGCTCGCGCTGATCCCGATACTGATTCTGGCCGCACTGGCTGCCGGTGCGATCGTGATGGGTCGGCATCGCGCCCGTCGCGACGACCGCCGGTTCGACGACGACTATTACCCCGCCCCCGACGACGGCGGGCGTTATGTGCCGGTGGCCGCCGGTGTCCCGGACGCCCGCGACGACACCGGCGACGGTGACCCGGACCGTTTCGCCGGCGACTATGCGCCGGCGCCGGCGCTGTTCGGCGACCCCGACCGTCCGCAGGCTGACGAGACCGATTTGTGGAACATGCGCGACCAGCCGGCCGTCGACGGCCGCTTCGCCCCGGCCCCGGGTGCCGATGACCACCCCGAGGACAGTCCCGTCCAGCGGGATCACGACCGGGATGTCGATCTGGTCGACCCCGAGGAGGACCCCGATTCGGTGGACACCGCACCGACACGGATCGAGTCGGTTGAACCGGACCTGCCGGGCCCCATGTTCGTCGAGGACGCACCGAGTGGGCGGCACGCAGCGATCGAGGTTGATGAGCCCAGCCCCGGCCGCACGGCGGTCCATATCGGATCCGACGGAACCGGCGGGGCGCCGGAAGGCTACCCCGTCAAGGCCGACACCCGATCGGGTCTGTACTGGGTGCCGGGTAGCCGGCACTACGAGGATGCGGTCGCCGAGATCTGGTTCGCCAGTGAAGAGTTCGCGCGGACGAACGGCTTCGTCCGCGGAGACTGACCCGCAGCTCAGATCTTGCGGATGACGGTGACGACCTTGCCGAGGACGGCGGCGTCGTTGCCGGGGATCGGGTCGAACGCCGGGTTGTGCGGCATCAGCCAGACCTGACCGCGCGAGCGTTTGAACGTCTTGACCGTCGCCTCGCCGTCGATCATGGCGGCCACGATGTCGCCGTTGTCGGCGACGTTCTGCTGCCGGACGACCACCCAGTCGCCGTCACAGATGGCGGCATCGACCATCGATTCGCCCACCACCTTGAGCAGGAACAGCGAGCCCTCGCCCACGAGCTCACGAGGCAGGGGAAACACGTCCTCGACGGCTTCCTCGGCGAGGATCGGCCCACCCGCGGCGATTCGGCCGAGGACGGGCACGAACGTCGGCTCGGGCAGGGCGTCGCTGCCGGCCACGTCGGTGGTGACCGCCGGGGCGGCCATGTCCTCGGTGGACCGCACGTCGACCGCACGCGGCCGGTTCGGGTCGCGCCGCAGGAAACCCTTACGCTCCAGCGTGCGCAGCTGGTGGGCCACCGAGGAGGTCGAGGTGAGGCCGACGGCGTCGCCGATCTCGCGGATGCTGGGCGGATAGCCGCGGGTGGTGACCGAGGCGCGGATGACCTCGAGGATGGTGCGCTGACGCTCGGTCAGTCCGGTGCCGGTGCTGCGGCGCGCTGCGGCGCCGGTGGAGTCGCTGCTGTCGTCGCTCATGTCTGACGAATGTAGTCGCGTCGGAGCCGATGATCAAACATGTGTTCGAGGCGTGTCGCCGCCGGGGCGACGCCGGCGGACTTGTCGGTGGGCTGCTCTACCGTTCGCAACAGTTCGATCACACGTTCTAGCGTTCGAACACATGATCGACTAGTTTCGAACACACGAGCGACGGCGGAAGGGGTAGGGCATGACGATTCTGGAGATGGATCCGGTGCAGGCACGACCGGTTCGGGTGGTGGGCCGCGACGGCCGGGTGGCGCAGCAGCCTGCGGCGCGGCGCCGGCCACCCGCGCGCAGGCCTGCGGGTGCGCCGCTGCAGCACCGAGGGTCCGGTGTGTTGGTGTCACGGGCGTCGCACCGGCGGCGGCCGATCACCCCCGTCACGACGGTCCTGCTCGCGCTCGTGGCCGCCGGGATCACCGTCTGGCTCGGGCTCATCGCGCAGCTGGGCGGCGTCGAGGGTTCGCAGGCCGGCGTCCCCCCGCAGCTGGCGGTGGTGCAGGTGCAGGCGGGGGAGACGCTGCACCAGGTGGCGCAGCGGGTGGCGCCCCGCGCCCCGGTCGGCGACGTCGTCGAGCGGATTCGTGAGCTCAACCGGCTCGACACGGCCGCGCTGGATACCGGGCAGACGCTGATTGCTCCGGTCGGATGAGCCCCGCCGGCGCAAGCGAATCCGTGTGCGGCACTTCGGCGGTGACCCCGGGCGCGCTTCGCGGGGCGCCGTGGACGACGGCCGTCGTCGGGGCCGGGCTTGCGCAGGTACGCTCGGGGAGGCCCGAAAGGCGGGTCTGTCGGCGAGGCGAAGGAGCGGAGATGCACTGTCCGTTCTGTCGTCACCCCGATTCCCGGGTCGTCGACAGCCGGGAGACCGACGAGGGTCAGGCGATCCGGCGCCGGCGGTCGTGCCCGGAGTGCGGCAGGCGGTTCACCACCGTCGAGACGGCCGTCCTCGCGGTGGTCAAGCGCAGCGGTGTCACAGAGCCGTTCAGCCGCGAGAAGGTCATCAAGGGTGTGCGGCGGGCGTGCCAGGGCCGCCAGGTCGACGACGATGCGCTCAACGTCCTCGCACAGCAGGTCGAGGACGCCGTCCGCGCCACCGGATCGCCCGAGGTGTCCAGCCACGAGGTCGGTCTGGCGATTCTCGGTCCGCTGCGCGATCTCGACGAGGTGGCCTATCTCCGATTCGCGTCGGTCTACCGGTCGTTCGAATCGGCGGCGGACTTCGAGCGCGAGATCGAGGCGCTGCGCGCGCATCGCGACGTCGCGACGCCGGGCTGACGCCGCGCCCGCGACCGCGCCGTCACGCCTCGAGTCGGCGGTTGCCCTCGCGGACCACGCGGCCCGCGATGCGCACCCAGCCTTCTGCGCTCCAGGTCGTGTAGATGCTCGAACCCTCGCCTTGCAGGATCGTCAGGTCCCGGCTGAGGTAGTCGGTGATGCGTACCGCCGCGGCACCGGTCGCCTCGTCCTCGGGGACACCGAGATTCGGGGCGAACATCCGTGAGCGGATGTGGCCGGCGTCGCGGTCGGTCCAGGTCCACAGATAGTGCTGGATGTCGTCGGAGTAATCGGCCGGGTCGGCACCGGCGAGTGCCTCGACGGACTCGAACTCGTGAAGGGCGAACTCCGGCGCCCAGTTCGAGCGCGCGCTCACTGCGGTCAACTCGCCGTCGTAGGCAACCTGCACGATGCCCGCGGGAACCTGCAGCGTGCGCACCGGGATGCCGCGGTCGCGCAGCCACCAGGACGCCCCGACGGTCGGGTGGCCGGCGAACGGCAGCTCCTTGACGGTTGTGTAGATGCGCAGGTGCGCGGTACTGGCACCGGGCTCGGGAATGTCGACGAAAATCGTTTCGCTGTAACCCAATTCGGCCGCGATGCGCTGCCGGTCGGCCGGGTCCACCGTCGCGGCGTCGACGACGCCGAGCGGGTTGCCGAAGCTCCCGTCCGGGGCGGTGAACACGCGGAGCACGTCGACGTCGATGTCCATGTGGCCGATGGTACTGCGGCGCGATCGCCGGGGGTCAGGTCGCGCTGCGCTCGTCGGTGCCCATCGCGTCGAGCACCGCCACCCGGGTGTCGACCGATCCGCTCATCGTCGACTCGCTGATGCCCGTGCGCAGCAGGTGGCGCAACAGCTCCTGGTCGTGCGTGGCGGGCTGCGTGGTGTCGACGAAGCTGCGCACCAGCTCGACGAAGCGATCGGGGTCGTCATGGAACGGGAAGTGCCCTGCGCCGTCGAAGATCTCGAGCCGCGACCCCGGCATCGCCGCGTGCGCCATATGGCCATGAGCAGCCGGGATGACCGAATCGTGGCTGCCCCAGACGAGTTGGACGGGGACCGATTCGGTGAGGTAACAGCGGTCCAACATGGTGACCACCTGCCCACGCCAGTCGACCACCGCGCGCAGCGTGCGGGCGAACGCCGAATTCGCCGTCGGCTCGGGCAGGTCGGCCAGGATGCGCACCATCTCCGACAGATCGCGGCCCGTGCGCGTCGAGCCGAAGGCGGCGCCGGCGGCGCGGCCGATCAGCTGCATGGCAGGCAGCACGAGGGGCACCCGCAGCAGCGCGAGCGCCTCACTGCCCATCGGCAGCGACGCGATCCGCAGCGCCACGTTGACATCTTTGGTGACCCCGCCCGCCCCGACCAGCACGAGCCGGTCGACCAGCTGCGGGAACTGATAGGCGAACTGCATGGCCACACCGCCGCCGAGCGAGTGCCCGATGACCGTGGCGCGTTCGATGTCGAGCACGCTGAGCAGATCGCGCATCCCGTTGGCGTAGGCCGCGACGGAGTAGTCGGCGCGGGGTTTGTCGGATTTGCCGTGGCCGAGCAGATCGGGGGCGATCACGGTGAACCGCTGTGCGAGCTTGGTCTGCACGGTGCTCCACGTCGTGGAGTTGTCGCCGATCCCGTGGATGAGCAGGATGGCCGGACCCTCGCCCGCGATACGGAAGGCGCGCCGATATCCGTGGATCGTGCGGTACTGCAGCGTCGGCGTGACATCCCGGACCGGCTGCAGGTTCGGCTTGCGTTCGATCATGTCGGCCAGCCTCGTCGTCGGGCCGGCTGTCCGAGCCCGGCTAGGGGCGCTTCCTCACGTGCGGTCCTCCCCGTCGGAGAAGCCGTCTTTGTACCGGTCCTCTTTGTCCTTCTCGCCGGTCTGCTGCGCCAGGAACCGCTCGAACTCCGCACCGAGTTCGTCCCCGCTGGGCAGGTCCTCGTCGTGGTCCAGAAGCGAGCGATTCTCCTGAGCTGCGACGAACGCATCGTACTGTCGCTCAAGGGCCGTCACCACCTGAGCGACCTCGGCGCTGGACTCGACCTGCTCGTTGATCTTGCCGTAGACCTCGGCCCCCGCCTCAGCGAGCGCACCGAGCGGGATCTGCAGCGACGCCGTCCTGGCGACCTCCGCGAGGAGCGCTTCGGCTGCCGGCGGATACGCCGTCTGCGCAAGATAGTGCGGGACATGGACGGTGTAGCCGACGGCTTCGTGACCGTGCTGGGCCATCCGGAACTCGAGCAGATTCGACACGCTGGCCGGAACCTGGACCTCACCCACCCACGGGGTGTGCTCGGTGATGAGCTCCTTGTTGCTGGCGTGCGCGGTCATCGTGACCGGCCGGGTGTGCGGCACCGCCATCGGGATGGTGCCCAGCCCGATCACCTGCCGCACGCCCAACTGTTCGGCCAGTAGCCGCACCGCGGTGATGAACCGCTCCCAGCGCAGGTCGGGCTCCATCCCCGCGAGCAGCAGGAACGGCGTGCCGACGGTGTCGTGCAGTGCGTACAGGTTGAGTTCAGGTTCCTCGTAGGCGGTGAAGTGGTCGGTCTTGAACGTCATCAGGGGCCGACGCGAGCGGTAGTCCAAGAGTTCATCGATCGCGAACGACGCGACAAGCTCGGTGTCGAGGCTGTTCTTGAGGTGCGCAGCGGCCAGCCGGATGGCGTGTCCGGCATCGGAGAAACCCTCCAGGGCGTGGACGAGCACCGGACCGCGGCCGTCGGCAGCCGACAGCTGCGGGGCGGGGAACTCCAGTTCGTACATGCCCGTCGGGTCGGGCCGGTACTGCTCCGGGCTGTCGTCGTTGTCTGCCATCTCGGTTCGCCTCCCTCACCACGGGGCCGAAACACCTCGACCGTGACACCAGTGTTGCCTATGTTGCGGTGCCCGCCGCACGGAACCCGCCTCTGGTCGAACACAATCCGGATGGGACCGCATTCCATCGAGGATGCCCCGCCCGGCCCCCGGCGAATCTCTTCGTGAGCCGGTCCACAGCGACGTCGGGCACCATCGCATCATGGGGCTTCAGGAGCGTGGGCTGGCCGCGGTGCTGGCCATCGTGGGTCCGGCCCTGTTGCCGGTGGCGTGCGCCCGGCCGCCGGCCAACCCCGACCACGTGGCCGCGCCGCCGGCCATCGCAGCGCCGGTGCAGCCTGATCCGCGGATCGGCGCGCTGTACCCGGGTGACGGACCCGAGCACACCTGTAGTGCCTCGGTGCTCGACACCACAGGGGGCGATCTCATCCTGACCGCCGCCCACTGCCTGGCCGGCGATCCCGACGCGACGTTCCTCCCGGGGCTTTCCGACGGGAGCACGCCGGACCGGACTCACGTCGAGGCCGCCTACTTCGACCCGCGCTGGCTCTCCGACCAGGACCCCCGTGCCGATTTCGCGATCCTGCGGCTCGACGGCGATGTGCTGGGCCCGCACCGGGGAGTGACGCTCGGGACCGCGCCGCCGCCCGGTACACCGGTTCTGGTCCGGGGCTACGCCGGTGGTGATGGGTCCACCCCGCTGGGCTGCCGGGCGTCCACAGCGCAGGTGGTCGGCTTCCCGGAGCTGCCCTGCGCCGGGCTGGTTGCCGGTCTGAGCGGCGCTCCCTGGATGGTCGGCTCGACGGTGGTCGGCCTCGTCGGTGGCCTCGACGGCGGGGGCTGCGACGACGATCTGTCCTATTCGCCGCCGTTCGACACGGCGATCACGCGGCTGCTCGCCCGCGCAGAGGCCGGCGGAACAGGCGATGTGGCGCCGGATTCGGAGGGCGAGGGCTGTTCGGCGGAGCTCAGCTCCGAAACCGGCTGAGTGCCCGCAGCTTGTTCATCACATCGAGGGCGGCGACCTTGTAGGCCTCCGAGAAGGTCGGGTAGTTGAACACCGCGTCGACCAGGTACTCGACGGTGCCGCCGCACCCCATCACGGCCTGGCCGATGTGCACCATCTCGGTGGCGTTGGTGCCGAAGATGTGCACACCGAGCAGGCGCAGATCTTCGGTGGACACCAGCAGCTTGAGCATGCCGTAGGAATCGCCGGCGATCTGGCCGCGGGCGAGCTCCCGATACCGCGAGACACCGACCTCGTAGGGGATCGAGTCCTTGGTCAGATCGATTTCCGTGGCGCCGACGTAGGAGACCTCGGGGATGGAGTAGATGCCGATGGGCTGCAGCTCGGTCATCGCGCGGGTGGGCTCGTCGAACGCGTGGCAGGCGGCCAGCCGGCCCTGATCCATCGAGGTGGCGGCCAGGGCGGGGAAGCCGATGACGTCGCCGACGGCGTAGATGTGGTCGACCTTGGTGCGGTAGTTCTCGTCGACGAAGATCCGGCCGCGGTTGTCGGCCTCCAGACCGGCGTTCTCCAGGTCGAGATGTTCGGTCTGGCCCTGCCGGCCTGCGGAGTACATGACGGTCTCGGCGGGGATCTGTTTCCCGCTGGCAAGCGTCGTGACGGTGCCGGCAGAGCCGACGTCGACGGCGGTGACCTCCTCGCCGAAGCGGAACGTGACGGCCAGATCGCGCAGATGGAATTTCAGCGCCTCGATGATCTCGGGATCGCAGAACTCGAGCATGTTCGCCCGCTTCTCGACGACGGTGACCTTGGTGCCCAGCGCGGCGAACATCGACGCATATTCGATACCGATGACCCCCGCACCCACGACGACCATCGACGACGGGATGAACTTCAGGTCCAGGATGCCGTCGGAGTCCAGGACGCGGTGCTCGTCGAATTCGACGCCTGCGGGACGCGCCGGCTTGGTGCCGGTGGCGATGACGATCTTCCGCCCGGAGACGGTGATGCGTTCAGCCCGCGACGGGTCCTCGACCAGGACCGTGTGTTCGTCGACGAAGCGGGCGTGCCCGACGTAGAGCTCGATGCGGTTGCGCATCAGCTGGGAGCGCACCACGTCGATCTCCTTGCCGATCACGTGCTGGGTGCGCGCCATCAGGTCGGCCGGGGTGATCTTCTCCTTGACGCGGTAGCTGGCCCCGTAGAGCTCGCGCTGGCTCATTCCGGTCAGGTAGACCACGGCCTCCCGCAGGGTCTTCGACGGGATCGTTCCGGTGTTGACGCAGACGCCGCCCAGCATGAGACCGCGCTCGATCACGGCCACCGTCTTCCCCAGTTTCGCCGCGGCGATGGCGGCCTTCTGACCGCCGGGGCCGGAGCCGATGACGACCAGGTCGAATTCCTGCATGGATCCCATGGCACTCAGGTGTACGCCGCTCACCGGCTCCCCGCATGCCGACCGACGTCAACTTCGGATGAACATTCCCGTCGGTGCGGGCCGCGCCTGTCCCGGGCGCGGGGCGTCCGGTGCGACGATGACCAGCGATGGCCGGGATCGGCGATGTGCGGCTACGGCGTGGCAGTGGCCTGGGGGCGGTGGCGGTTGCCTGCGCCGTGCTGTGTGGTTGCGTGGACACCGTCGACGGCGCGGCGCGCACCGGTTCGGAGGTGGCTGCGCCACCGCCGCCCCTGGCCGAACTGCTCGTCGCACCGACGGGTTTCCCGCCTGCCTACGAGGCGGCGACGCTGGACGCCCAGCGCACATCCGAGGCCATCCGTGACATCGACGCGGTCCCCGCCGGCGCGACGGTCGAACCGGCCGACTGCGCGCCGCCGCCACCCGGTGCGGGTCCTGACGAGGCGGTCGCCGTCCGGGGCGTCGATCCGGGCACCGGTGCCGCGCTCACCGTCGCGCTCACTCGCACCGCGGAGGAACTGGGCCGCCGTCGTGACCAGATCGCGCGCTGCGGTTCCTTCACCGCGACGGCCGGCGAGATCGTCACCGAGGTACAGACCACGCTGCTGCCGCCGCGACCCGTCGACGCCCAGGACAGCCTCGCTGCCGAGACGACGATCCGCCGATCGGACATCCCCGAGGTGCGAACGCTCACGCTGGTCGCGCAGATCGACGATGTCCGGGTGACGGCGGCGTGGACGGACGACGACCCGGCCGTCGCTGTGGACACCGCCGCGCTTGACACGCTGTTCGCGGACGCCGTGCTCGCGGTGCGCCGCGGGCTCGGCTGACGCTCGATCCCCAGCGACGAATTCATCCCCAGGACCCCGTCCGCACGGTTCCGCGGCGGTCGTGGTGACGGTCATCGCGGTCAGTGTCAGGTCATGACGACATCGCGATTCTCCGATCTGTCCCTCGATGACCCCGGCAGCCTGATCGCCGCCCTGCCCGCGGTGCTGGGCTTCGCACCGGAGCAGTCCCTGGTTCTGCTCACCGTGGACGGTGGCGAGCTGGGGTGCGTCCTGCGCATCAACCTGTCCGACGATCCGGCGCAGATGGCCCGCGCCGTTGCGCATCTGGCCGAGGTGGCTGACGCCGCGCAGCCCGACGCCGCCATCGCGGTGGTGGTCGATGCCACCGGCGCGGATCACGGTGAGCTCACCGACGACCTGGCCGAGGCGCTGGCGGCCACCGGCATCGAGCTGCTCGATGCACATGTGGTGGACCGGGTGGCCGAGGGCGGGCGCTGGCAGTGCGCCGACGGCTGTGGGCGCAGCGGGCCCGTCGATGATCCGTCGGCGTCACCTCTGGCGATGGCTGCGGTGCTCGACGGCCGCCGGCTCTACGGGCGGCGCTCCGACCTCGAGGCGGTGATCGCCGTCGATCCCGTGCGGACCGCCGCGCTGGCGCCGCTGATGACGGACTGGACCGGGCCGGGCTCGGACGCCGAGGTCCGGGCGGCCGTCGACGACGTGGTTGCGGTGGCGGGGCGCATGGCCCGCGGGCACCGGCTCACCGACGCCGAGGCCGCCGCGGTGGGCACGTCGCTGGGTGAGGTGCGGGTCCGCGACACGCTCTTCGCGCTGGCGGTGGGTGTCGACGCCGGTGCGGCCGAGGCGTTGTGGGCGATGCTGGCGCGCATCCTGCCGATGCCGTGGCGCACCGAGGCGCGGGTGCTGCTCGCGTTCTCCGCCTACGCGCGTGGGGACGGTCCGCTGGCCGGGGTGGCGCTCGAGTCGGCGCTGGACGGCGATCGAGACCACCGCATGGCGGGGATGCTCGATCAGGCGTTGCAGTCGGGCATGCGGCCGGAGAGCATTCGAGAGCTCGCCGTCACCGGTTACCGCCTTGCCGATCAGCTGGGAGTGACGCTGCCGCCGCGGCGGCGCTTTCGTCGCCGCGCCGGATGAGTCGGCGCGTCAGACCTTCTCGACCTTGACGGCGTGGGCCATGTGGTGGGGGAGTTCCACCTGCTCGTGGCCGGGGATGATGATGTGCACGCCGCCGTGGTCGGTGGTCTCCACGGTGACGCGGGCGTTGGGCACCACGCCGGCATCCTTGAGGCGCGCGATCAGCTCGGCGTCGCCCTGGACGTGTTCGGTCAGTTGGCGCACCACCACCGCCACCGGCATCCCGGCAGGCAGTTCGGTGAGCCGGACGAGGTTGACCGCCTCCTCGCGCGCCGCGGCGTCGAGACCGAGTTCGGTCAGGCCGGGGATCGGATTGCCGAAGGGGGAGGTGGTGGGATTGTCGAGCACCTGTACCAGACGGCGCTCCACGTCCTCGCTCATCACGTGTTCCCAGCGACAGGCCTCGGCGTGCACCTCTTCCCAGGGCAGTCCGATGACGTCGACGAGCAGACGCTCGGCCAACCGGTGCTTACGCATGACGGCCACGGCCAGGGCGCGGCCCTTGTCGGTGAGTTCGAGGTGCCGGTCACCCGCGACATGCAGCAGCCCGTCGCGTTCCATTCGCGACACCGTCTGGCTCACCGTCGGACCGCTCTGATCGAGGCGCTCGGCGATGCGTGCACGCAGCGGGATGACGCCCTCTTCCTCGAGGTCGTAAATCGTCCGCAGGTACATCTCGGTGGTATCGATCAGATCGTTCATTCGGCGCCTCTCAAGAGCCTGTTGCCCGGGCACGAGTCTACTCGTTGGGCCGCCTGTTCTGCGGTCTCTCGTCTGACGACACACACGTCGTCGATGTGCGGGTCGCCCGACGACAAGGGCCCGCCGGGTGACCGGCGGACCCTCGTCGTCAGTGGACTAGCTGGCGTAGGAGCGTAGCCGGTCGGCGCGCTCGCCGTTGCGCAGCTTGGCCATCACCTCACGCTCGATCTGACGGACCCGCTCGCGGGAGAGTCCGAACAGCTTGCCGATCTGGTCGAGGGTGCGCGGCTGGCCGTCGTCGAGGCCGAACCGCAGGCGGATCACCTGCTGCTCGCGCTCGTCGAGGGTGGCGAGCACGTGCCGGATGTCGGTGTGGAGCAGTTCGGAGATGACGGCGTTCTCTGCCGACATCGCCTCGGCGTCCTCGATGAAGTCACCGAGCGGCGCCTCCTCGTCGCTGCCCACCGGCATGTCCAGGCTCACCGGGTCGCGGCTGTGCTCGAGCAGGTCGGTGATCTTCTCGACGGGAATGCCCGACTCGGCGGCCAGTTCCTCGTCGGTGGCCTCCCGGCCGAGGTTCTGGTGCATCTCACGCTTGATGCGGGCCAGCTTGTTGACCTGTTCGACCAGATGGACCGGCAGCCGGATGGTGCGGCTCTGGTCGGCCATACCGCGGGTGATGGCCTGACGGATCCACCACGTGGCGTAGGTCGAGAACTTGAAGCCCTTGGTGTAGTCGAACTTCTCCATGGCGCGGATCAGCCCGAGGTTGCCCTCCTGGATCAGGTCGAGCAGTGGCATCCCGCGTCCGGTGTAGCGCTTGGCCAGCGACACCACCAGGCGCAGGTTCGCCTCCAGGAGGTGGCGGCGGGCCGCCTCACCGTCGCGCACCACTGCCGCCAACTCGCGCTTGCGGTTGTCACCGAGCCGCTTCTTGGTGTTGAGCAGATGCTGGGCATACAGCCCGGCCTCGATGCGCTTCGCGAGTTCCACCTCGTCCGCAGCGTTCAGCAGGGCGGTCTTGCCGATGCCGTTCAGATACACGCGTACCAGATCAGCGGCGGGACTCTGCGCGTCCAGATCGCTGTCGATGCGGCTTGTGGTGGCATTTGCCATGACGGCCTCCTGACTGGCTCGAACTGTCATGAGCTTCAACGTCCAAGTGCCGTCAGTAGTTCCCGGCCATCACCCGCTTCACACGTATTGATCAGGGCTTTTTCGGCGACGACCTGAGAATGTCCTGAGATGTGGTCAGCCGGTCAGCGCGGACCGTCGTATTCGCGCTCGGCCTCACCGGGTTGCGGGACCTGCTCGCGGCGGTAACCGAGCGCCGGCCGTTCGGCGGTCGGGAACAGCGGTATGCGTTGACGATTCTCGAAGCGGCGGGGCTCCTCGGCGCGGCGGGGCGGCCGGTCGTTGGCGATCAGGACGGCCATCCAGGGCAGCGGAATGGATACCGCCACGATGGCCAGCGAGAGCAGCCCGTTCTCCCAGACGCTGTAGGCCACCGCGGCCAGGATCAGTGCCGGGATGCGGAAGGACATGAGCGTCAGGTACTTGCGGACGCGTTGACGGTGCTGCTCTTCGTGGGCGGGTGCGGCGCGGGTGATCAGAACGGGCCGACCCTCGTCGTCGAAACCCAGCTCGTGGCCGTGTTTCATGACTCCACTGTTCCACACCACCAGCACCTGTGCCGGTGACATTTCTTACCGATTGGTTGCCGCGGCACAATGGGCTCATGGAGACGCAGACGATCGAGCGCCCGGACACCGACGAACGTCTCGACGACGGGTCCGACAGCGACCGCCCCAAGTTCTTTCATTACGTCAAGAAGGACAAGATCGCCGAGAGCGCGGTCATGGGTACGCACGTCGTCGCGCTGTGCGGCGAGGTGTTCCCCGTGACGAAGTCGGCCAAGCCGGGTTCGCCGGTGTGCCCCGACTGCAAGCGGATCTACGAGTCGCTCAAGAAGTAGAGGGACCGTCCGGCGTTCGCACCGGGCCGGACGGTTTGGCCATCGCTTCGGCGGTCCGCTCGCCGAGCCAGCCGCGCACCCGATGGGCGTGCGTCTGGGGGGCCGGCCATTCCTCTTCGATCGCGGCGTTCAGTTCGGCGCCGATCATGATCGCGAAGCCGAGGAAGAATGCGAACAGCAGGAAGGCGATCGGCGTCGCCAGCGCTCCATAGGTGTAGCCGGTCCCGGTGATCCACTCGAGGTACACGCGCAGTCCGAGCGTCGCGACGAGGAAGACCGTCGTCGCCAGCACCGAACCGGGTACCAACCGGTGTGAGGGCAGCGGCTTGGGCAAAGACACCCGGAACAGGATGTTGATGGCGATCGCCAGGCTCACGAACAGCGTCGGCCAATAGCCGAACCGCAGTAGGTTGTCCCAGTCGTCGGGGATGATCCTGGCGAACTGGCGCGGACCCAGGACCAGCAGCGGAGCCGTGACGATCGCGAAAACCAGCATGACGACGTACAGGCCGAGCGCGTAGAACCGTTGTCGGACCGGATGGCGCAGCGGCGTCTGGTCGTGCGCCTCGACGATCGAATCGACGAACGCCGATATCGCCGATGAGCCGGCCCACAACGAGATCACAAAACCCAACGAGACCACCTCGCCGCGCGCGCCCAGGATGATGTCCCGCACGGTCGGCTCGATGATCTCGTTGACGACGTTCGAGGAGAAGAAGCTGTTCGCGGTGCGAACCAGCTGATTCTCGATCGTCGGTAGGACGTCCGGTCCGAACAGCGGTGCCACATAGGCCAGACTGCCCAGCATCCCCAGCAGCAGCGGCGGTAGCGACAACGCGCACCAGAAAGCGGCCTGAGCCGACTCGGAGAAAATCGAGTCGTCCCAACTCTTCGACAAGGTACGCCGAATGATGGGCCAAATGTGGTGACGCGATTGCGCTACCCGCCCTGGCTGATCTGTCATTACCAGACCAGCATTACCGAAGCTCGGCGGTAACGCGCGAAATGGCTGATCGCCGGTGTGGCGTTGTTACTCCACCGAGCTGACTTCGAGCACAGCGGCCGACTCGATCAGCTTGGCCTCGTGTTCGTTCGCGTGATGCTGGCAGAACAGCAGCTCGAATCCGGAGGGCAGCTTCGCACGCACACGCGCAGCGGCTCCGCAGCGATCGCAGCGATCAGCCCGGGTCAATTCGGGACTGGTCAGAGTTGCGGTCATGACTCCTCCATTCCTTCGTACGACGGTCCGGGCGGTTCGCCCTCGCCGCGTATCTCCACTCTGTCAGACGTATTCGGTTCCGGCCTTGTTCCCTGGGCGTTCACCGGTGTGTCGTGTCTCACGTCATCCCGAGTAGCTGGCCCGTCAGGCTAGAGCTATGTACCCGGATTCGACAGTTAAATCACCTTTGTTTGTACACGTCTGCGGAGCCGCTGAGTGGGCCCGCAGCTCAGCCCTCGGCGAACACCGCCCCGAATCGCTCAGCCAGGTCGGCTTCGTTCACCTGTCGACGCCCGAGCAGGTTCACCTTCCGGCCAATCGGCTCTACCGCGGGCGTACGGATCTGCTCTTGTTGCACGTGGATCCGCGGCGCCTGTCCGATCCGGTCCGCTGGGAGCCGGGAGTCCCGGACGATCCGGCGTCGATGCGCTTCCCACATCTGTACGGACCGCTGCCCACCGCGGCCGTGATCGAGGTCACGCCCTACCGGCCGGAGCCGGACGGGTCGTTCACTCCGCTGGACCCGTCGCCGACGTAGGCGTCGGCCTCGATCTCGACCGTCAGCTCGGGGGAGATCAGCGCGGCGACCTGAACCATCGCGGTGACCGGACGAACGTCGCCGAAGACCTCGGCGTGGACCGCGCCCACCTCCCGCCACCGGGAGATGTCGGTGACGTAGATGCGGGTGCGCACGACGTCGGACAGGGACGCACCGACCTCCTGGAGTGCGACGTCGATGCGTCGTAACGCATCCCGGGCCTGTGCGGCGACGTCTGCGCCGCTACCGGTGGTCCCGGCAACGGCGACGTGAGATCCGACGCGCACTGCGCGGGAATAACCCACGAGGGCTTCGTATTCCGAATCGGAACAGACGTTGATACGGTCGGTCACCGGTTCAGGGTAGGCGAGCGAGCCCGGCTGTGGCCGGACCGCGAGGATTCGGCGCGCCCGGTCGAACACCGGCTCGTCGACCATCCGTCCGTCGACCACGCTGACCGCACCGCTCGCGCTCGCGATCACCCGTTCGGCCCAGTCCACTTCGGCGGCACTCGGCGCCAGCGCCTCCGTCGCGGCCGCCACCTGCGCCGGGTGGATGCAGAGCTTGCCGCCGAAACCAAGTCGGGCGGCGTAGCGGACGTCGTCGGTCAGCGCCGCGGTGTCGGCGACATCGGCGGTGACGCCGTCTACGGGCGGGGCCAGTCCCGCGGCCGCCGACGCGAGAACCAGGTGGTTGCGGGCCGCGGCCAGCGCGTCCCGGTCCTCCGGGGCGACCCCTAGCTGGGCGGCAAGGTCGAAGCTGCCGAAGGCCAGTCGACGAACAGGGGCCGCCGCAGCGACTGCGGCGGCGGCGAGGACCCCGCAGGCGGTCTCGATCAGGGCCAGCACCCGGCGGTCACCGAGCCGCTCGCCGATGGCCCGCGCATCCTCGGCCTTCGGCAGCATCACCGCGCAGTCGCGACCCGCCAGCGACTGCAGGTCGGCATCGCACTCGACGGTGCCCAAGGCGTTGACCCGCACCGCGCAATGGTGTCCGGCATCCAGCCACGCGCTGACGTTGCGACGGGCGGCGCCCTTCCCGGCTGGTGCCACCGCGTCCTCGAGGTCGATCACGACGAGATCGGCCCCGCTGTCCACGGCCTTGGCGAAGCGGTCCGGCCGATCGCCGGGCACGAACAGCAGAGTGCGACATGTGTCGACGTCAATCATGTTGTCTCTCAACGGTTTCGGCCATTCGGATGCCCGGCCACTTCCGCGCGTGCGCCAGCTCGCGCGTAACCTCGGCGATGCCCCGGCGAACGGCGTCGACAGCTTCACGCGGGGCGGACAGCTCATTCGCGGTGCGCACCATGGCGAATCGCTGCAGCGTAGGTTCGATGACCCGCCGTATCGGCACCGACGCTACAGTGGCGCTCGACAAGGGCAGCAGCGCGCACGCGTCGCCGGTCTGGGCGATCCGGACCATGGTGCTCAACGACTCGACGTCGGCCACCACCGTCGGGCTGATCTGATGGTCGCGCAGGGCCCGCTCAATCAACGCTCGTAGGCTGCTTCGGATCCCGGGCGCGACCAGCGGTACGTCGGAGAGTTCCGGCAGGCGAACCGTGGTGTCGGAATGGACGGGCCGGCCGGGGTAACCGACGAGGTAAAGCTCCTCGGAGTACAGCGCGACGTCGTCGGGCCGCTCACGGGGCTGATCGCGGTACACCACCGCGAGATCCATTCGGCCACGGTCGAACAGCTCCTCGATGTAGCCGCTCATCGACTCGAACAACTCGAGCCGTACACCGGGCACTCGCTGGCGGGTCCACGAATACAGCGGCGCGGCAAGCTGGCTCGCGACCGCCGAAGGCAGTCCGACCGCCACCAGCCCGCGAATCTGATGGTGATCGGACACCGCCCGCGACAGCTGGTCGAATTGCCGCACCATGCGGTGTGCGTCCCGGTAGAAATCCTGGCCGGCCTCGGTGGCGGTCACACCGCGCGGACCGCGGTCGAGGAGTCGGACGCCGAGCTCGTCCTCGAGGTGTGTCATCCGCTGGCTCAACGCGGGCTGCGAGATCTGCAGGGCGGTGGCCGCCCGGGAAAGACTGCCCGCGTCGACAACCGCGATCAGGTATCGCAATTCGGTGATGTCCACCGGGGTCAGACGACGCCGTCGGTGTGCAACGCGTCGATCTCCTCGCCGGAGTATCCGAGCTCGTACAGGATGGGTCGGGTGTGCTGGCCCAAAGCGGGCACGGGCTCCATACGCGGATCGTCGTCGACCAGACCTGGCGGTCGCAATGCCGGAACGTCGCCCGCCGACGTGCCGACGGTCCGCCAGCGGTTCCGGGCGGCCAACTGTGGATGCGCCCACACGTCACTCATCGTGTTCACCCGCGCGTAGGCGACCGGTACCGCGGCCAGGGCGGCCATCGCATCGCGCCCGCTGAGTTGGGAGAAGCGGTCGGCGATGATGGGTGCGAGCGTCTCGCGGTGGTGATTGCGTTGGTAGTTGGTGCTGTACTCCTCGCGGGTGGCGATCGACGCGTCACCGAGGAAGCGATCGCAGAACGCCGCCCACTCGCGTTCGTTCTGGATGGCCATCATCACCGTCGTCCCGTCGCCGGCGGTGTACGGGCCGTAGGGGTAGATGGTCGCGTGCGCGGCGCCGGCACGCGGCGGCGGTGGGGCGCCGTCGAAGCTGTAGTAGAGCGGAAATCCCATCCACTCCACTGTCGCTTCGAGCATCGACACATCGAGGTGGGCGCCGTGACCGGTGGTGCCGCGTTCGATCAGCGCAGCCAGGATCGAGCTGTAGGCGTACATTCCGGCCGCGATGTCGGACACCGAGATGCCGACCTTGGCCATGTCTTCCCCCGCGCCGGTGACCGACAGCAGCCCGGCTTCGCTCTGCACCATCAAGTCGTAGGCCTTCATCGTCTCGTATGGCCCGCCGAGCCCGTATCCGGAGATGTCGCAGACGATCAATCTGGGGTTGCTTCGCTGCAACTCGGCGGCCCCGAGCCCCGCCCGGCCCGTCGCGCCGGGGGCGAGGTTCTGCAGGAAGACATCGGCGTCGGCCAACAGTCGACGGACGACCTCGGCGCCCCGTGGGTCCTTGAAGTCGACCGTCAGCGATTCCTTGTTTCGGTTGGTCCACACGAAGTGACTGCTCAACCCGTTGACCCGGGTGTCGTAGCCACGTGCGAAGTCGCCGGTGCCCGGTCGCTCCAATTTGATCACCCGGGCACCGAGGTCGGCCAGGTGTCGGCTCGCGTAGGGCGCGGCGATGGCTTGTTCCAGCGATACGACGGTGACACCGCGAAGCGGTTGCATGACGCTCCTCGAGGATTTAGATGACAAGGCTGAGGGCGGCGATCAGGGGTAACGCGACGACCGATGCCAGCGCGGTGACGAAGGTCAGCGCCTTGAGCGCCCCGCGGGTGGTGACTCCGAGCAGGGTTTGGAACATCCAGAAGAAGTTGCTGTTCACCTGTAGTGCGAACAGCGCTCCCGCGCCGATGGCCAGGCCGATAATGACGACCGGCGCACCGAGCCCGCCAAGGACCGGGCCGATGATTCCCGACGCGGTGATCGCCGCGACGGAGATCGACCCGATCGCCAGGTGCAGCACTGCCGCGATCAGCCACGCCAGCAGGATGCTGACGATGATCGGTGCGCCCGCCTCTGCGGAGAACAGGTTCCCGAGCACATCCTGCAGGTCGGTCGACGAGATCACCTCGCCCAGCGATCCGCCCACGCCGGTGATCAGCAGGATCTGGCCCATGGTGTTGAAGCCCTTGTTCATCGCCTCGTCCGTGTGGTCGCGGTCCATGCTGACCTTCGCCAGAACGTAGGCGCCCACCAGGCCGACGAACAGAGCGAACACCGGGTTGCCGATGAAGGCGATCAGCGACGTCGAGAAACCGGCAGCGTCGGCGATCGCGCCGAACGCGATCATCACCAGCGGAACGATCACCGGAAGCAGGGCGACGAACAGCGGCGGCAGGCGCCGGTCGGACTCGCCGTCAGCGTCCGTCATGTCGGCGGCCAGCGCTTCCTCCTCGAGCAGCGCCTCCGACGCATGCTCGTCCTTGTCCGGGTTCCAGAAACCGAATCGCACCATCAAGCTGAAGAGCAGGACGGTGATGAACACCGTCAGGGTGCCGATGATCAACCCGTAGCCGAGCATCGTCGCCAGCGGGATGTCCAGGAGGCCGGCGATGGACACGGTCCCGAGTCCCGGGACGACGAAGACGTAACCAACCAGGATGCCCGCCGTCAGCGCGCCGGCCAGCAGACCGAGGCCGTTCCGGCCGAGTTGCGGAGCCGCCGAGCGGGCCAGGGGAGCGGCCAGCACGAGTTGGACGTCGACGTAGATCGAGGGGAAGACAGTGGTGAGTGCGACGGCCATGGCGTACGGCAACCGCTTGGGTCCGAGAACGCGAATCAGTAGGAGCACCAGTCGTTGCAGTGCGCCCATGGAATACAGCAGGGCTCCGATCAACACTCCGAAGCCGATCAAGAGGCCGACCTCGGCCATGATGTTGCCGAATCCGTCGATGATCGCGGTGATGGTTGACTCCAGGCCGAGGCCGGACGCCAGACCCAGGTACAGCGAGCCCACCACCAGGGAGATGACCGGGTCGACCTTCAGAGCGATGATCAGGCCGACCACTGCGGCGATGGCGATGGTCGCGTGCAAGACGATCATGGGGGCTCCTCGATGAGCGGGCGGTCGTGTGAAGCCAATCACCGACGAGCGCTCAACAGAAGACGGGTTTCGACTAGCCCGCTATAAGCTCCGCTTATACCCGCCCGGACGCGCCGGACACGCTCAGCGGCATGAGATCAGACCGGCTCCGCTTCGACGATTGAAAGCGGGGTCACCGTATCGACCACGCGGGTGAGTCGAAAACCGCTGCGTGACAACAGATTCGCATACTCGGCGCGGGTGCGTTCGCGACCGCCGGCGGCGACCAGCATCTCGAGATCGAGCAGGTGCCCGATGAACGAGTCTGCCCGCTCGGGCAGCACCATCTCCAGGAGCAGGAGTTTGCCGCCGGCGCCGATCGCGGTGCGGATGTTGCGCAGGATGCGCACCGCATCCTCGTCCTGCCAGTCGTGGATGATGTTCTTGAGCACGTAGGCGTCGCCGCCATCAGGCACCGATTCCATGAACGAGCCCCCGACGGTCGAGGCTCGGTCGGCGACGCCGGCGGCGGTGAACGTCGGACCCGCGTTCTGCACCACCGCGGGCAGGTCGAACAACACTCCGCGCGCCTCGGGCGCACTGCGCAGGATGGTGCTCAGGATCGCTCCGTGGCCGCCGCCGACATCGACGACGAGCCGGAAGCCGGTGAAGTCGTACCGGCTCAGCGCCACCTGGTCGGCCAGGCCGCTGCCGGCCGTCATCGCCCGGTTGAATACCTCGGCGAACTCGGGATCGGTCGCGAGGTAGGAGAAGAACGGCGCCCCGTGCAGTTCGGCGAACGCGGTCTGACCGGTGCGCACCGAATGCTCGAGATTGCCCCAGTCCGCCCAGCGGATCGGGTGCCCGATGAACAGGATCATGTCGCGCAGCGAGCCGTCGGCGTCCGATCGCAGCGCCTCCCCGACGCGGGTGAGCGAGAACCGGCCGTCCGCCCGATGGGTCAGGACACCGCGGCCGGCCAGCGCCCGCATCAGGCGGTAGACCCCGTCGGGGTCGGCGCCGATGCGCGCCGCGACGTCGTTGGCCGTGGCCGGGCCCGAGGCGAGCTGGTCGGCGATGCCCAGCCGGGCCGCCGAGTAGAGGGCCGCGGTGGTCCATGCGCCGGTCGCCAGTTCGAGCAGTGCGATGTTGCCCGGCACCGTCGAGCGGTGTACCCGCTGCAGGCCGGCGCGGACGCGGTCGACCGCCCGGACCACCCGCTGGGGCGGCACCCTCGGAGGCTTCGCCATGGATCAGTCGAGGTAGTCGCGCAGCACCTGAGACCGGCTCGGGTGGCGCAGCTTGCTCATCGTCTTGGACTCGATCTGGCGGATCCGCTCGCGCGTGACGCCGTAGACCTGGCCGATCTCGTCCAGGGTCCGTGGCTGCCCGTCGGTCAGCCCGAACCGCAGCCGCACGACGCCGGCCTCACGTTCGGACAGCGTCTCGAGCACCGACTGCAGCTGATCCTGCAGCAGGGTGAACGACACGGCGTCGACGGCCACCACAGCCTCGGAGTCCTCGATGAAGTCGCCGAGCTGGCTGTCGCCTTCGTCACCGATGGTCTGGTCCAGGGAGATGGGCTCACGCGCGTACTGCTGAATCTCCAGCACCTTCTCCGGCGTGATGTCCATCTCCTTGGCGAGCTCTTCGGGAGTGGGTTCGCGGCCCAGGTCCTGCAGCAGCTCGCGCTGGATACGGCCCAGCTTGTTGATCACCTCGACCATGTGCACCGGGATGCGGATGGTCCGGGCCTGGTCGGCCATGGCCCGGGTGATGGCCTGACGGATCCACCAGGTCGCGTAGGTGGAGAACTTGTAGCCCTTGGTGTAGTCGAACTTCTCGACGGCACGGATCAGGCCGAGATTGCCCTCCTGGATGAGGTCGAGGAACGCCATGCCGCGGCCGGTGTAGCGCTTGGCCAGCGACACCACCAGGCGCAGGTTCGCCTCGAGCAGGTGGTTCTTCGCGCGGTCGCCGTCGCGGCAGATCCACTGCATGTCGCGGCGCTGCTGCACCGGCAGCTTCTCGCCCCGGTCGGCGAGCTCGGCGAGCTTCTGGGTGGCGAACAGGCCGGCCTCGATCCGCTTGGCGAGTTCGACCTCCTCCTCCGCGTTGAGCAGCGCGACCTTGCCGATCTGCTTCAGGTAGGCGCGGACGGAATCCGCCGATGCGGTGAGCTCGGCGTCCTTGCGGGCCTGCCGCAGCGCCTCGGACTCCTCCTCGTCCCAGACGAAGTCGCCGGAGGCCTTGTCCTTCTCGGACGGCTCGGCGATCTCCTCGTCCTCGGTGGCCGGGGCCGCGATCACCACGCCTTTGGCGGGTGCGGCGGCGCCGGCGACGACCGCAGGCTCGTCGTCGTCGGTCTCCAGATCGTCGAGTTCGATGTCGTCGGTCTCGATGGTCTCCAGGTCGTCGCCCGGCTCGGCTTCGAGTTCGTCGGTCGAGTCGAGTTCTTCGTCGACGACTCCGTCGGCCCCCGCTTCAGGCGCGGTCGCCTTCTTGGCGCGGCCCCGGGTGGCCGGGCCGGTCGACTTCGCCGCCCGCTTGCTGGCGGTGGCCTTGGCGGCCCGCTTGGCAGGCGCCGCTCCGGTCGCGGACTTCGCAGCGGTCTTCGCCGCCGGCGTCTTTTTCGCGGGAGTCTTGGTGGCGGTGCGCTTCACCGGCTCTTCGGTTGCCGGGCTTGGCTTTGTGACTGCCACGTACACCCTTTCGGTCTCGCATGTTTCCGGTGCGCACCCTGGATTCCCTCGCGTGGGCGGGGGTTGGGCACCACCGAAAGCATCGGCTGTTTCGAATACTGGCGTTATCTCTAGCTCGGGATATCTGCCGCTATTCGGTTGGCGGCCGCCGCAGACCATTGTAACGACAGAGTGGAGTGCTACCGCGCCGTGCGACGAATCCCGGGCGGGTCGGCGGAGGTTACCGGTTGGTAGCCGTGACGTCGACCTCGGCGGCCATCGCCGCGCCCACGATCCCCGCGGTGTTCTGCAGGGCCGCAGCCACGACCGGGGTGCGGTTGGTCAGCAGTGGCACCCACTTGTCCGCCTTGCGGCTGATGCCGCCGCCTGCGATGAACAGGTCCGGCCAGATGGCGTTCTCGATCGCGACGAGCACCTTGGTGACCTCGACGGTCCAGCGCTCGTAGCTCCAGTCCTTGCGCTCCTTGACCGACGACGCCGCACGGTGCTCGGCTTCTTTGCCGCCGACCTCGAGGTGGCCGAACTCGGTGTTCGGCAGCAGGATTCCGTTGTGGATCACCGCCGACCCGATCCCGGTTCCGAAGGTCAGCAGCACGATGACCCCGGTGTTGTCCTTGCCTGCGCCGTAGCGTTCCTCGGCAAGGCCGGCGGCGTCGGCGTCGTTGAGCACGGTGACCGGCTGGCCGTCGAGGGCGCTGCTGAACACGTCGCGGGCATTGACCCCCAGCCAGGACTTGTCGACGTTGGCGGCGGTGTGGACGACGCCGTGGGTGACCACGCCGGGATAGGTCACGCCGAGTTTGCCGGTCCAGCCGAACTCCCGGACCACCGCGGCGATCGTGGCGGCCACCGCATCCGGCGTGGCCGGCTGTGGGGTGGGCAGTTTGAACCGTTCGCCGATCAACGCGCCGGTGGCCAGGTCGACGATGCCGCCCTTGACGCCGCTACCGCCGACGTCGATGCCGAAACCCTGACGCGGCGGGCTGCCCTCCGCGGCGGGTTCGGCGACGGGCGATTCGGTGGCGGTCATGACGCTCCTATGCAGATCGACCCGGCGGGTACGCGCTAGACACACTAGTGGTTCGCCCCTCACGGTGCGTGGCTGTCGGTCACCTCGCCGCAGACAATTCCGGCGCGGCATGGTGCGATTGCAGATGTGAGCGACGGTGCAGGAGACGGTGACGACCCACGGGCGCTTCGGGAGGTGGCGCAGCAGTTGGCGACCGAGGCGGCGGCGTTCGTCCGCCGGCGCCGCGATGAGGTGTTCGGGGCGGCGGCCGCGGGCACCGGGTCCGATGCCGTCGCGGCGAAGAGCACCCCGACCGATCCGGTCACCGTCGTCGACACCGAGACCGAGCGGCTGCTGCGCGAGCGGCTGGCAGAGCTGCGGCCCGGGGACCAGATCCTGGGCGAGGAGGAGGGCGGGACGGCCGATGCCGCGGCCGGCCAGCTGACCTGGGTGCTCGATCCCATCGACGGGACGGTGAACTTCGTCTACGACATCTGGGCGTACGCGGTCTCGGTGGCCGTACAGCGCGACGGCGAGTCGGTAGCCGGCGCCGTCGCCGACGTCGCCAACCACGTGGTGTATTCGGCGGCCCGCGGGGCCGGGGCGTCGATGACGTCGGGCACCGTGGCGACGCCGCTGCGCTGCAGTGGCGTCGGCGAGCTGTCCCTGGCCCTGCTGGGGACCGGCTTCGCGTATGCGCCGCAGCGGCGACGCGAACAGGCCGAGATCCTGGTGGGCGTGCTGCCCCATGTGCGCGACGTACGTCGGATCGGGTCGTGCGCGCTGGATCTGTGCATGGTGGCCGCAGGCCGGCTGGACGCGTATTACGAGGACGGCGTCAACGTCTGGGACTGGGCGGCCGGGGCATTGATCGCCGCCGAGGCGGGTGCGCGGGTGCAGCTGCCGACTCCTGCCGGCGCGGTGGGCGGCGACGGGCTGGTGATCGCCGCGGCGCCCGGAGTGGCCGACGGACTCGCGGACGTGCTGGCCCGGGTCGGCGTGTCGTGACCCTCAGCAGGTGCCGTTGTGGATGCGGGTGATGAGCGCGGAGTCGGCGGGGGCGGTGGCGTCCGGACGCAGGCTGGTCAGTACCGCCTCGATGTCTTCGCTGCTGCTCAGCTCGGAGAACTCGGTGCCGATGGCCAGGTCGACGGTGGCGTCGGGCCGCTCATCCTCGAACAGTTCGGTGCAGGGCGCGACCAGCCACACCGCCGCCGCGGCGGCGCGTCCGGACGGCCCGAAACGGATCTGACCCTGGCACTCCAGGCGGACGGTGCTGTAGATCGGATCGTTGGCCGCCTCCGGTGACTCGAACCCGAGGTCGCGCAGCTCACCGGCCACCTCGCCGGCCTGGCCGCCCTGCCCGCTGGCGTTGAGCACCCGGATCCTCGTGTCGACCAGCTTCGCCGGCATGATGCCCGCCATCTCCTCGCGCGGAATCTGTTTGCCCAGGGGCGGAGGCGGCGGCCCGGTGGCGGGGGCCGGCGGCGGTTGATTGCACACGGCCGCGGCGGGAATGTCCGGCTGCTGGTTGAGCGCGATCAACCACACCACCATCGACACCACCGCAAGGGTCGCGATGGTGAGGATTCCGGGCAAATAGTTGCGCCGGCGGAAGGGGCGACCGTTCCTGTCGAACGCGGTGCCTTCGGTGATGTGTGCGACCACCCCGACACTCTAAAGCCAAGGTGGCGGCGCGCCGGGCGGAGGCCGATCTCAAACTGTGATGTAAATCACATACAGTCCACCCCGTTTCCGGGCACGAATCGTTTTGGGAATGCGTTCGACGCTGGTACAAAGCACTGCTGCAAGACTCACGGTGCAAGGATTTTTCGGAGGGGACGGCACGATGGCTACCGATTACGACGCCCCACGGCGTACGGAGACCGACGACGTCTCCGAGGACTCACTAGAAGAACTGAAGGCGCGGCGCAACGAGGCGCAGTCGGCGGTCGTCGATGTCGACGAATCCGATACCGCAGAGAATTTCGAGCTTCCCGGCGCGGATCTGTCCGGCGAGGAGCTCTCGGTGCGCGTCGTCCCCAAGCAGGCCGACGAATTCACCTGCTCGAGCTGCTTTTTGGTGCACCACCGCAGCCGGCTGGCCAGTGAGAAGAACGGCGTGATGATCTGCTCGGACTGCGCGGCCTGACCGGTCCGCGCTGACCGTCAGCGGCCCAGCGCGGCCAGCACCTTGTCGGGATGGCGGGTGCTGACCAGCCAGTAGGGGGTGGGGTCGTCGGGGTCGTCGAGCACCAGCAGGATCATCGTGCCTACCCACGCCCGGTGCACGACGTAGGCGGCCGGGTCGAGTTGCCGGCCCAATGCGGCCGATTTCGCCGTCTTGGGCACCTCCGCCGAGCGTTCGATGACGCTGACCGGTAGATGGGCGGGGCCCACCCACAGCTCGGTGTCGCCCTGCGGTCCGCCGACCACGCGGATCTCGGCCCGCCCGAACCACGTCAAAACCACCGCCGCGACCGGCAGCAGCACCGCGTACGGCAGCCAGTCCGGCAGCGCTTCGATCCCCAGGTTGACCTCATAGGCGATCAGTGCGGCGAGCCCGAGCCCGGGCAGCCACCACCACCACGGCACCGAGAGCCGCTCCCGATAGCGCACGGTTTCGGTGGCTGCGCGCGTATCCGACATGCGGCTCAGAGTAATCTCGTACGTCGTGTCCACCTTCCTGGCGGTCGTGCGGCTGGACCGCGAGCTGCCGATGCCCACCCGGGCTCACGCCGACGACGCGGGCGTCGATCTCTACAGCGCCTCTGACGTCGAGCTGGCTCCGGGCGAGCGGGCGCTCGTGCCCACGGGTGTCGCCGTCGCGATTCCGCACGGAATGGTGGGCCTGGTTCATCCGCGGTCGGGACTGGCTGCGCGCGTTGGCCTTTCGATCGTCAACAGCCCAGGGACGATCGATGCGGGCTACCGGGGGGAGATCAGGGTTTCGCTGATCAACCTCGATCCGCGTACGCCGATCGTCATCCGTCGCGGGGACCGTATCGCCCAGCTGCTGGTGCAGCGGGTCGAACTGCCCGAGCTGGTCGAGGTGACGTCGTTCGACGAAGCCGGACTGGCTGACACCACCCGTGGCGCAGGCGGCCACGGATCCTCCGGCGGACATGCGAGTTTATAAATGGCATTCGGTAAGCACAGAATCGACGACAACGACGACAACGACGACGAGGTGACCGAGACGTCGGCGCCCGCCGAGGGCGGCGAGGACGGCGACGATCTCGGCGGTCCTTTCGACATCGAGGACTTCGACGATCCGGCATTGGCCGCCGAGGGTCGTCTGGACCTGGGCTCGGTGCTGATCCCGATGCCCGCGGGCGGACAGGTGCAGGTCGAGCTCACCGAGACCGGCGTGCCCAGCGCCGTGTGGGTGGTCACCCGCAACGGTCGCTTCACCGTCGCGGCGTACGCGGCGCCCAAGTCCACCGGGCTGTGGCGCGAGGTCGCCGGCGAACTGGCCGAGTCGCTGCGCAAGGACGGCGCGTCGGTCGCCATCGAGGACGGCCCATGGGGCCGCGAGGTGGTCGGCACCGCGGCCGGGGTGGCCCGGTTCATCGGTATCGACGGCTACCGCTGGATGATCCGGTGCGTGGCCAACGGTCTGTCGGAGAACATCGACGCGTTGACCGCCGAGGTGCGGGAGGCGCTGCGCGACACGGTGGTGCGCCGCGGCGACACGCCATTGCCGGTGCGTACGCCGCTTCCGGTGGACCTGCCCGAACCGATGGCCGCGCAGCTGCGGGCCGCGGCGGCCCAGCAGGCCGAGCAGCGGCAGGCGCAGCAGCAGGCCCAGCAACAGCACCAGCAGGCGCCGGAGCCCGAAGCCCGTCGCAGCGCGCAGGGCTCGGCCATGCAGCAGCTGCGCACCATCACCGGCGGTTAGATCACGCCCGGCGACTTCCCGGAGGCCTCGAGCACCGCGGCCAGCCCGGCGCCGCCGAGCACCGACGGATCGGCGCCCATCTCGTCGAGCATGACGGTGCGCAGCGCGGCCCGCGGCGCCGCCGACACCCATTCCAGTGCCACCTCGACGGGGTGGACGGGATCGTCGGCGGCGGCCACCACGCCAAGCGGTACGGCCAGGGTCTCGAGCTCGGCGCTCGTCGGCGCGACGTAGTCGGCGGCCTCGTCCATCGCGTCCGGCAGCGCCGGCCACTGGGCGGCCCAGGAGCGGGTCAGCTCGTCGGCGAGCCAGCGCGGACTCGACTTCCGCATCTCTGCGGTCGCGGCGACCAGCCCGTCGCGACGCAGCGCGTGCGCGGAGTACCGGGCGGTCAGCGCCGCCGGAGCGGTGAACGGAGAGCCGGTCCAGGCGGGCAGTGCGGCGAACACCGCCACTGCACTGCCGGGATGGGCTAGCGCCCACTCGACCGCGACCGCCGCGCCGATCGACACCCCGCCGACGGCGACGGGACCCGAAGCCGCGGCCTCGTCGAGGGCTTCGCGGTATCCGGCGACCAGTCGCTCGGGCCGCGGTGCCGGGGTCACCACGACGGCTCCGGCGCCGTGCAGGGCGGGGGAGAACGCCCGGTAGACGTAGTCGTCGTCGGAGCCCGTACCGGGCAGCAGCACCGTCGTCACGCCGTGCAGATCGACCGTCACCAGACGATCGTGCCGGGTCGGTCAAGACCGGGTGATTAGAACGGCGCGCCGTGGTGAATCCCGCATGGCATATCGGAACCAACAGGTCTACCGTGGCGTTGCAATCAGGTGGATCCATGGTGGATCCGCAGAAGGTCAGGAGAGGCCATGGCAACGGCCGAAGGGTATCTGCGTCGGCTCACCCGGCGTCTGACGGAGGACCCCGAGCAACTCGACGTCGAGGAGCTCAGCGACGAAGCCGCCGGCACCGGTGCCCAGAAGGCGATCGACTGTCGGCGCGGCCAGGAAGTCACGATGATCGGCACGCTGCGCAGCGTCGAGACGAACTCGAAGGGCTGCGCCGGCGGCGTCCGGGCGGAGTTGTTCGACGGCACCGACACCGTGATGCTGGTGTGGCTGGGTCAGCGCCGCATCGCCGGCATCGAATCCGGTCGCACCCTGCGCGTCCACGGGCGCGTCGGGAAGCTGGAGAACGGCTCCAAGGCCATCTACAACCCGCACTACGAGATCCAGAAGTGAGCGCGGGGACCCCGAGTTGACCGAACCCGGAGCCGAACCGGGCCAGACGAGTACCGCCCAGGCGATTCTGGCGCAGATGGGCGGCGTCAGCGGCCTGATCTACTCGTCACTGCCCGTCGTGGTATTCGTCCCCATCTCCACCTCGATCGGACTCGTGCCCGGAATCGCCGCGGCACTGGGCGTGGCGACCCTGATCCTCATCTGGCGGCTGGTGCGCAAGGAGACCGTGCAGCCCGCGATCTCCGGCTTCTTCGCCGTCGGCATCAGCGCCCTGATCGCCTATCTGGTCGGGGAGTCGAAGGGGTTCTTCCTCTACGGCATCTGGATGTCACTGCTCTATGCCTGCCTGTTCGCGCTCTCGGTGCTGATCCGGCGGCCCATCGTCGGATATCTCTGGAGCTGGGTCGGCGGCCACGGCCGCACCTGGCGTGAGGTCCGCAAGGCGGTGCGCGCGTTCGACGTCGCCACCTTGACCTGGGTTGCGGTGTTCGCCTCCCGATTCATCGTGCAGGAACACCTCTACGACCAGGACCAGACCGGCTGGCTGGGCGTCGCACGCATCGCCATGGGATGGCCGCTGACCGGCGTCGCCGCGCTGGCGACGTACCTGGCGATCCGGGCCGCCCAGCGCGCCATCGACGAGCACACCGCCGCAGCACCTGCGGCCGACGAGCACGACCCGGCCGACGCCGACACCCGCGTCGACTGATCCGGCGGTGCCGCCCGACGACCGCACCGACGGCCGCCTCGTCGCGGTCGCCGTGCTGGCCTCGTTCGTGGCGTTCCTCGACGGCTCGGTGGTCAACCTGGCCCTGCCGGCGATCAGCGCCGACTTCGGTGGCGGCCTGGCGCTGCAGCAGTGGGTCGTCGACGGGTACCTGCTGACGCTGGGTGCACTGATCCTGGTCGCGGGGGCGGTGTCCGACCAGTTCGGCCGGCTGGCCGTGCTGCGGGCCGGACTGCTGCTGTTCGGGGTCGCGTCGGTGGCGTGCGCGGCGGCGCCGACCGGGTGGGTGCTGGTCGCCGCGCGGTGCCTGCAGGGCGTCGGCGCGGCGTTCCTGGTACCGAGCTCGCTGGCCATGATCAACAGCCGGTTCACCGGTGCCCGGCAGGCCAGGGCCATCGGCACGTGGACGGCGTGGACCGGCACGGCGTTCGTGGTGGGACCGCTGCTCGGCGGCCTGCTCGTCGACGCCGTCCACTGGCGGGCGATCTTCGGGGTGAACGTGGTCCCGCTGGTGGCGACGCTCTATCTCGCCCGCTCGCTGCCCCCCGACGGGCGGTCCAGCGCCGGCGGACGTGTCGACGTGATGGGCGCAGTGCTCGGCGCGGTGGGGCTCACCGGCGCGGTGTACGCGCTGATCGAACAGCAGCGGCTCGGGCTCACCCACCCCGGCGTGCTCATCGCACTGGTGGTGGGGGTCGCGTGCCTGATCGCGTTTCCGTTCTGGGAGCGCCGTACCAGCCACCCGATGATGCCGCTGCACATCTTCGCGTCCCGCAACTTCGCCGTCGGCAACCTCGCCACGGTCTTCCTCTACGCGGCGGTGTCACTGGGCCCGCTGTTGATCGCCCTGTTCCTGCAGGAGGGCGCGGGGCTCTCGGCGACTGCGGCGGGGCTGGCCACACTGCCGATCCCGGTGCTGTCGTTCCTGCTGGCGCGCCGGTTCGGCACGCTGGCCGGGCGCTACGGGCCGCGGTTGTTCATGGCCGTCGGTCCACTGCTCGGTGCGGCCGGATTCGTGCTGATGGCCGGCGCGCGCGACCCGTTCGACTTCTGGACCCAGATGCTGCCGGGCCTGGTGCTTTTCGGACTCGGTCTGACGGTGACGGTATCACCGCTGACCGCGGCCGTGCTGGCGGCGGTGGACCCCGCGCAGAGTGGCATCGGGTCGGCGGTGAACAACGCCGTATCCCGTATCGCCGGTCTGGTGGCGATCGCGTTCACCGGAGTCATCGTCGGCCAGAGTGCGTTGGGCGCAATGGATTCCGACGGTTTTCGGCGCGGCGCCCTGGTGGTCGCGGTGCTGCTGACGATCGCCGGGATCGTCTCCGCGGTCGGCATCCGCAACGGCGCGGCACTGGCAGGCGTCCCCGCCCACGCCGTTGCGCAGTGCCAGGACAGGGCCTGGCCGCCACCGCGACGCTAGCGGGATCTACCCTGCAGCAACAGGTTGCGCAGCTCATCCTCGGCCTCGGCGACCGCCACGAAGAGCAGCTCATCGCCGCCTTCGAGTGGTTCGTCCGCCTCCGGCACGATCACCCGCGGGCCCCGCAGGATGGTGACCAGGGTCGTGTCGCGCGGGAGCTCGAGCCGCTTGACCGGCTTACCGCCCCACGGGGTGTCGTCCGGCAGCGTGATCTCCAGCAGCGCGGCCTGACCGGTGCGGAAATCCATCAGCCGCACCAGGTCTCCGACCGCGACGGCCTCTTCCACCAGCGAGGCCAGCATTCGCGGGGTGGACACCGCGACATCCACGCCCCAGTTCTCGTCGAACAGCCACTCGTTGCGCGGATCGTTGACCCGCGCCACCACCCGCGAGACGCCGAACTCCGTCTTGGCGAGCAGACTGACCACCACGTTGACCTTGTCGTCGCCGGTGGCCGCGATGACCACGTCGAAGTCCTCGAGGCTGACCGACTCGAGCACCGTGAGCTCGCAGGCGTCACCGAGACGCCACTGCGCGGCGGGGATGGCGTCGACGTCGACATGATCGGGGTTGCGTTCGAGCAGCGTCACATCGTGGTTGCTGTCGAGCAGCTCGCGGGCGATGGAACGACCGACCGCACCCGCACCGGCGATGGCCACCTTCATCACTGATCCTCCTCGCCGGGCGGCAGCGCGCTGATCGCCATCGCCTCGGCGATCTGGCCGGACACGGCGGCGATGTAGACCTGATCGCCGGCCTGGATCACGGTCTTGGCCTCCGGGAGCAGGCCGCTGCCGAAGCGGATGATGAACGCCACCCGCCCGCGGGTGGCCGTCTCGAGTTCGGTGACCCGGTGACCGACCCAGTCCTCGTGCAGCGGCAGTTCGGCGACGCCGACGTTGCCCGAGGGGTCACGCCACTTCGTGGTCTCCGTCTCCCGGGTCAGCACGTTGAGCAGCCGGTCGGTCGTCCACGGCACCGTCGCGACCGTCGGGATGCCGAGCCGCTCATAGACCTTGGCGCGCTTGGCGTCGTAGATGCGGGCCACCACTCGTTCGACGCCGAACGTCTCCCTGGCGACCCGGGCGGAGATGATGTTGGAGTTGTCCCCGGAGGACACCGCGGCGAACGCGCCCGCCTCCTCGATACCGGCCCGGAGCAGCACATCCCGGTCGAAGCCCATGCCGAGCACCCGTTCGCCGGCGAACTCCGGGCTGAGCCGGTGAAACGCCGTGCTGTCCCGATCGATGACGGCCACATCGTGCCCGATCCGCGACAGGCTGTCCGATAGCGACGCGCCCACCCGGCCGCATCCCATCACCACTACACGCACCAGCGGTTTCCTTTCGGCTGTGCCGGTTGTCGGCCGGTAGCGAATCTCCGCAACCGGAACGCTACCGCTATTCGCCGCTGGGCTTACCCTTGGCACTCGTGTCCAAGGTTTCGACCGCTGCGCGTCGACTGCTCCTGGGGCGGCCGTTCCGCAGCGACCGGCTGTCGCACACGCTGCTGCCCAAGCGGGTCGCGCTGCCGGTGTTCGCCTCCGATGCGCTGTCGTCGGTGGCCTACGCACCGGAGGAGATCTTCCTGGTGCTCTCGATCGCAGGGATGAGCGCGCTGACGATGGCGCCGTGGATCGGCGTGGCCGTCGCCGCGGTGATGCTCATCGTGATCGCCAGTTATCGCCAGAACGTGCACGCCTATCCGTCCGGTGGCGGCGACTACGAGGTGGTGACCACCAACCTCGGCAACACCGCCGGACTGACCGTGGCCAGCGCGTTGCTGGTCGACTACGTGCTGACCGTTGCGGTGTCGATGGCCTCGGCGATGTCGAACATCGGGTCGGCGGTCCCGTTCATCGGCGAGCACAAGGTCTGGTTCGCCGTCGCCGCGATCCTCATCCTCGCCGCGATCAACCTGCGCGGCATCCGGGAGTCCGGAACGGCGTTCGCGATTCCGACCTACGCGTTCATGATCGGGATGTTCATCATGCTCGGCTGGGGGCTGTTCCAGATCTACGCCCTCGACGTTCCGTTGCGCGCCGAGTCGGCGGACTTCTCGGTCAACGCCGAGCACGGCGACGTGCTCGGCTTCGCGCTGGTGTTCCTGGTGGCCCGCGCCTTCTCCTCCGGCTGCGCGGCACTGACCGGGGTGGAGGCGATCAGCAACGGTGTGCCGGCGTTCCGCAAGCCCAAGTCGCGCAACGCCGCGACCACCCTGCTGCTGCTCGGGGTGGTCGCCGTCACCTTGTTCATCGGAATGATCATGCTGGCCAAGGAGACCGGCGTGAAGATCGCCGAGGACCCGGCGAACCAGCTGACCGGGGCCCCACCGGGCTATCAGCAGAAAACGATGATCGCCCAGCTCGCCGACGCGGTGTTCCACGACTTCCCGCTCGGGCTGTACCTGATCGCCGGCGTCACCGCGCTCATCCTGGTGCTGGCGGCCAATACCGCGTTCAACGGCTTCCCGGTGCTGGGATCGATTCTGGCTCAGGACCGCTACCTGCCCCGCCAGCTGCACACCCGCGGTGACCGGCTCGCGTTCTCCAACGGCATCCTGTTCCTCGCGCTCGCCGCCGTCGCCTTCGTGGTGGCGTTCCAGGCCCAGGTGACCGCGCTGATCCAGCTCTACATCGTCGGGGTGTTCGTGTCGTTCACGCTCAGCCAGATCGGCATGGTGCGGCACTGGACGCGGCTGCTGCGCACCGAGACCGACCCCGAACTGCGTCGCCACATGATGCGCTCCCGGATCATCAACGGCATCGGGCTGACCTGCACCGGCAGCGTGCTCGTCATCGTGGTGGTGACCAAGTTCGTGGCCGGCGCCTGGATCGCGATCCTGGCGATGAGCGTGCTGTTCGTGCTCATGAAGCTGATCCGCAAGCACTACAACACGGTGTCGCGGGAGCTGGAGCTGCGTGCCGCCGAGGAGGGCGACGTCGTCCTGCCCAGCCGCAATCACGCCATCGTGCTGGTGTCCAACCTGCACCTGCCGACGCTGCGGGCGCTGGCCTACGCCCGTGCCACCCGGCCGGATGTGCTGGAAGCGATCACCGTCAGCGTCGACGACGCGGAAACCCGCGTGCTGGTGCACAAGTGGGAGGACAGCGACGTCGTCGTCCCGCTCAAGGTCATCGCGTCGCCCTACCGGGAGATCACCCGTCCCGTGCTCGACTACGTCAAGCGGGTCACCAAGGAGTCGCCGCGCACGGTGGTCACGGTGTTCATCCCCGAATACGTGGTGGGGCACTGGTGGGAACAGCTGCTGCACAACCAGAGCGCCCTGCGGCTGAAGGGCAGGCTGCTGTTCATGCCCAATGTGATGGTCACCTCGGTGCCGTGGCAGCTGACGTCGTCCGAGCGGCTCAAGACACTGCAGCCGCAGTCGGCGCCGGGCGACGCGCGCCGGGGATTCCTGGAGTGACCACCTCCGAGCCGGCCAGAGAGCTCACCCTGACCACCGGGCCCGCGGCCAACGGCGGCAGCTGCGTGGCCCGCCACGACGGCCGGGTGGTGTTCGTCCGGCACGCGCTGCCCGGCGAGACCGTCCGGGTGCGGGTGGCCGACGAGCGCGGGTCGTACTGGCACGCCGACGTCCTGGAGGTGCTCGACCCCTCGCCGGACCGCATCCCGTCGCTGTGCCCGATCGCCGGCGTCGACGGTGCCGGCTGCTGCGATCTCGCGTTCGCCACACCCGAGGCGGCCCGACGGCTCAAGGGCGCCGTGGTGGCCAATCAGCTGACGAGGCTCGGCGGGTACGAATGGGGCAGCGGGGCCGACGGCGGTGATCAGGCCACCGCCGAGCCGGTCGGCGACGCGGGACCCACCGGATGGCGCACCCGGGTCCGCCTGGACACCGGCGGGCCGGGTCCGCAGGCCGGGAAGGCGGGCTTTCACCGCTATCACAGCGCGGAGCTGATCACCGATCTGCGCTGTGCGCAGTTGCCGGAGGGGCTACTCGACGATCTCGAGCTGCTGCGCTGGCCGGCGGGCGCGCACGTCCACGTCGCGCTGGACGGCGACGGCGCCCGCCACGTCGTGCAGACCGGCCCGAAGAGCCGTCGTGGGGCGCCGGCGACCACGGTGGTCTCCGGTGACTACGAGGCGGTGCAGCGCGTCGGCGACCGGGAATGGCGCATCCCGGTGACCGCCTTCTGGCAGGCCCACCGCGACGCGCCCGCGCGCTACAGCGAGCTGGTGGCGCAGCGCGCCGAGCTGCAGCCCGGGATGACGGCATGGGACCTCTACGGCGGCGCGGGGTTGTTCGCCGCCGCGCTCGCCGAACAGGTCGGACCTGGCGGACGCGTTCTCACCGTCGACACCTCTCGAGCGGCCGGGCGCTCGGCGCGCGCCGCGCTCGCCGATCTCGACCAGGTGTCGGTGCTCACCGATTCGGTGCGCCGGGCACTGTCGGCACAGCGTTCGGGCGCCGACGTAGCCGTCCTCGATCCGCCGCGGGCGGGCGCGGGCCGTGAGATCATCGACGCGATCAGCGCCGCAGGGGTGCGCCGCATCATCCACATCGGTTGCGAGGCAGCGTCATTCGCGCGCGATGTGGGCCTGTACCTGCGTGCCGGCTACGCGGTCGAGGAGGTACGGGTGTTCGATTCGTTTCCGCTCACCCACCACGTCGAATGCGTGGCGGTGCTCACCCGGTGACGTAGCGGCTCCGATTCGCGCCGGGTGGGCGGTTTTCCTCCGAGATACCACGCCGGTTGATATGTTCGGCCGGGCATAACCGTTCTGCGATTCACCCGCTTTGGAGTGCACACCGTGGCTGAGCACAACGAGCGCCGGGCCGATTCATGCTCCGACGACGAGTTCGGGTCGCTGGTGGCGCAACGAAGCGGACCCCGCGCTGGGCCGATCACAATCGACGAGTGGGCCGGCGGATTGCCGCAACAACGCGCGCAGATCCCGACCGTGCGCGTCGGTCGTCGCTGGTTCAGCGCGTTGTGGCTGATCCCGCTCGGCGTGGCGATGCTCGTCGTCGCGATCGCGGTGGCCCAACACCTTCGTCAGTACGACTGGATGTCGGCGTTCATCGCCGAGCATCCCGGCACCTCGAGCAGCTTTGCGCCGGCGGTACATTCGGGTTTCCCGGCGTGGCTGCGCTGGCAGCACCTATTCAACATCGTGTTCATGATGTTCCTGGTCCGCGCCGGGCTGCAGATCCTGGCCGACCACCCGCGGCTGTACCTCAACCCGGGGAGCACGCCGGGTACGGAATGGCTACGGATGCGCGACCCGGTGCCGCCCGACCGGATGGATCCCGAGAACACCGCCCGGGTGTGGACAGCCAAGGACGACTCGGTGGCGCTGCCGAAATGGTTGGGAATCCCGGGCTTCCGTCATTCGATCGGTCTAGCGCGGTGGTGGCACTTCAGCTTCGACCTCCTGTGGCTGATCAACGGAGCGGTGTTCTACGTGTTGCTGTTCAGCACCGGCCAGTGGCAGCGAATCGTGCCGCAATCCTGGGACATCGTCCCGAACGCGCTGTCGACCGCGATCCAGTATGCGTCGCTGGAATTTCCGGCCAACGAGGGATTCACCAACTACAACGGCCTGCAGGTGCTCGCCTACTTCCTCACCGTCTTCGTGGCGGCGCCGCTGGCGTTCTTCACCGGCCTGCTGCAGGCGCCTTCGATCGCGGCGCGGTTCGGGTTCGGGCGGGGCGTGTTCAACCGCCAGGTCGCACGCAGCGTGCACTTCGGGGTTCTGCTGTGGATGGTGTTCTTCATCGCCGCGCACACCATCATGGTTTTCGTCACGGGATTCGTCGGCAACCTCAACCACATCGTGCTGGGCACCGACACCGACTCCTACTGGCCGTTGGCGATCTACCTTGCGACGATGGCGATCCTGGTAGTCGCATGGCTGCTGGCCTCGCCATTGACCATCAGGTACCCCGGCCTCATACAGCGAACCGGGCGGGCGATGGTCGGCTGGGTCAAGGCCCTGATGGAGTGGGTGCACCCCAGTGCGACCTATTCCGAGGCGGACATCTCACCGTATTTCTGGCCGAACGGGCATCCGCCCGATTCCGCCGAATACCGGCGGTTGCAGCGGTCCGACTGGTCCGAGTACTCCCTGCGGGTCGGGGGACTGGTGGAGAACCCGGTCAGCATCTCCTACGAGGAGCTGCGGACGTTGCCCAAGCACGAGCAGATCACCCAGCACTACTGCATCCAGGGCTGGTCCGGGGTGGCCAAGTGGGGCGGTGTGCGGATGTCGGATGTGCTCGACATCGTCCGACCGAAGGCTTCGGCCAAGTTCGTCGTGTTCTACTCCTTCGCCGATGGCCCCGACCCGGGCACCGGCCGTTATTACGACTGCCACAAGATCGCCCACATGCGCGATCCGATGGCGCTGCTGGCCTATGAGATGAACGGTCAGCCGCTCAACGAAACCCACGGCTCGCCTCTGCGTTTGCGCAACGAGGTCGAGCTCGGGTTCAAACAGGTCAAGTGGATCGAGGCGATCGAGTTCGTGGAGAGTTTCGAGCACCTGGGCTGGGGCCGAGGGGGATACAACGAGGACCACGAGTTCTTCGGCTACCGCATGCCGATCTGATCAGCGGTGACTGGGCGCCCGCGGCGCACCGCGTCCGCGGCAGCGTCCGGATCGGGCTGATCACGCAGCAACCGTTGGATGGGTTTGAGGACGAATTTCACGCTCATCATCCGCATGACGCACTGCCGCAGCACCGCCAGTGCGCGGCTGCGGTGGAACATCAGCCTGGCCAGCTGACGTGAATTGTGCTGTGCGGCTTCCACGCGCGGTCGCTGGATCTTCTCGTAGCCGGTGAGCATGAATGGCAACGAGTCGCGGTCCGCGGATTGCAGCATCCGGGTCAACACCCATGCAGACTCCATCGCCATGCCGGCGCCGATGCCGGCCGTGGGCAGGAACCCCGCGGCGGCGTCGCCGAGGAGCACGGTGTGTCGGGTGGTCCACGCGGGTGCGCGGCAGTCGGTGAGAGACCAGTAGTAGGGGTCCGGGTCGGCGGTGACCGCGCGCAGTGCGCTGTCGGTGCGGTCGCTCACCACGTCGAGCCCGCCGCGGATGCGTTCGGCGAGGGCGGCCGGCCCTGCTGCGGTGTCGGCGCGCGGTCCGCCGACGAACACGCCTGTCGACCCGAGCACCGGGTAGGTGCCGACGAAGAATCCTGCGCCCCAGAGCTCTTCGCCCAGCTCGGCATCCGATTCGACCGACGGCCCCCACGCCACCCAGCCACCCCAGCCGGTGTCCACTGTCTGCATGTTGCGGCCGCCGAGGACCAGCGCGCGGGTGGACGAAGAGATTCCGTCGGCGACGATCACCAGGTCGAACTCGAACTGCCGGAGGCTCCCGGCTGTGGCTATCGAAACCTCTGCGCCGGCGGCGGTGTCGGTGAGCGCGGCAACGGTGGAGTCGAACGCCACGGCGCACCCGCCGTCGGTCAGCGCGTCGATGAGTGCGCCCCGCGCAATGCCCCGGTAGTCGCCGTACCGGTCCATGATCGCGGCCATCGAATCCACCCGCAGCGGCCGGCCGGTGCAGGTGCGCACCGCGTACCGCGTCATCCGCACGCTGGCCGCCCGGTAGCGCTCCCGCACACCGAGATCATCGATGGCGGCGTCGACCATCGGCATCAGCGCCAGCATGTAACCCGGATGGGAGCCGTCGGCGGCGCGTTCGACCAGCACGGGGTGTCGCCCGCCGCGACGCAGCAGCTGTGCCGCGGTGACACCGGCGATGCCCGCACCGACCACCAGGATGCGCAGGTCGTCCTTCGCGGCCCGGCGATATTGCTTCTCGGCGCTTTCGGCGATCAGCATCAGTGCACCCCTTCCCGTGCTCGTTCGCGACGCTACCATTCTGTGTACCACATGGTCCACTTGCTAATCTTGCGCGGTGAAAAACACGCGCATCGCGCGCATGCCCGCTGATCGTCGGCAGCAGCTGCTGCGCACTGCTGCAGCAGAATTCGCATCTTTCGGCTATCGGGGCGCTTCCCTGAACCGGATCATCGCCGGGAGCGGTCTCAGCAAGAGCTCGTTTTATTACGTGATGCAGTCCAAACGCGATCTCTTCGAATACGTGGTACAAGAATTGATCGAGCAGGTCAGGTGTGACATTTCCGTTCCGCGACCGGAGGATTTCACCGGCGCGCAATTCTGGGACCGTGTCGGGGATTTCTTCGACCACGTGGTGGGACTGGCGCAACGCGACACCGTCGTGACGCTGGGGCGGATGTTCTACAGCGGCGCCCCCGAGACGGCCGCCGGGGCGGTCACCTCAGCGACGGCCCGGGTGGAGGGCTGGGTGCGAGACGTGCTGCGGGTGGGTCGGCACAGCGGCGCGCTCCGCGCCGATCTCCCCGAAGACCTGCAGTACCGGTTGGTGTTCCAGATGCTGCGGGTGTTCGACGAGTGGTCGGTCGAGCACGTCGCGGAGTTCTCGCCGGCGGAGTTCGGCGAACTCGGAGCGGCACAGTTCGCTGCGGTGCGCCGAGTGCTCGAACCGTGACGTCGATCGCCGCGACCCGCCGGGTCAGCCGCCGCTGAAGTACCGCTGCAGCCTGCGCTGGCGGTGGCTGAACAACGCGCCGACCCCCACGCCGACGACCGGTGTGAGCATCCGCAGCGGGGCCCGCAGTTCGAAAGTGAGCCGATCCCGCACCACGGTGTTCGCGCCGTCGGGTTCCAGGGTGCGCTGGTGGCGCCAGGACCGCATGCTCAGCATCGTCGACTGCTCGTCGAATCCGCGGCCGGGCCACAGTTCGGCGATTGTGAGCAGGTCGTAATCGAACGGCAGGATGCCGAAGAGCCGCAGCCAGCACCGTCCGACCGGAACGCCTGTCGCAATGGTGTCGACGCTGAGGTCTCGGGCCCCGCGCGGCAACGACATCGTCATCCAGGGGCGCAATTCGTGGTTGATGCCGTCTGGGGTGACGATGCGTTGCCACACCCGTTCAACGGGCGCCTCGACGACGGCGCTCCGTTCGACGATCATGCCGTCACGCTAGACGCGCGCCCGCCGCTGACGCCAGCGCTCGATGACCGCGGGCAGTTCGGCCAGCATGAAGGTGTAGAAATCGCGCATCTCGGTGAGCCGTCGCCGCGCCGCGCTGCCGGGCACGGTGGCTGCGATTCCGGTCTCGGCCGCGCCCCGGATGCCTTCGAGGATGTCGTTCTGTGTGGTGTATAGCACCGCCCAGGCGTCATCGCGCAGCCGGTAGTGATCGCGCCGGCTCCCGGGTGCGGGAACGCGCTCGGCAAGGCCGACCGATGTCAGCATCTTGAGTGCCCCCGAGATGGCGCCCGCGCTGGCGCCCAACCGGTCGGCGAGGTCACCGGCCGTCATCGTGGGCTGCTCGGTGAACAGCAGCGCGGCCAGCACACGTGAGGTCATCCGCTGCAGGCCGTGGCTGGTCAGGATCAGCGCGAGCGCTTCGGCCGCCTCGGTTGGACTGGACTGCTCCGCCACGTGTCTTCCTCACTGACTCAGGATGCTTCACAAATTACTGAAAGTTCAGTATAGTGCCTGCAGGTGCTCCGGGAAGTCTGGTCGGAAACGTCTCACCAGCATGCGTGCCGGACGGCCGTCCGGCGTCGTCACCGGAAGGCAGGGTTCGAGCAGATGACCGGTACACACCTCTCTTCGTCCGATGAGGTGATTCGCGTTCGCGATCTCACCTACGCCTACCCGGACACCGCCACGCCCACCATCCGCGGCATGGATTTCGCGGTCGGACGTGGCGAGATCTTCGGGTTCCTCGGCCCGAGTGGCGCAGGCAAGTCGACGACGCAGAAGCTGCTGATCGGGTTGTTGTCCGGGCACGGTGGGTCCATCGAGGTGTGGGGGCGCGAACCGGCCGCCTGGGGTGACGGCTACTACGAGCGCATCGGGGTCTCCTTCGAACTGCCCAACCACTACCAGAAGCTCACCGCCGCAGAGAATCTGCGCTTTTTCGCCTCGCTGTACGAGGGGCCGACCCGCCATCCGCTCGAGTTGCTCGACGAGGTGGGCCTCGGCGGCGACGCCGACACCCGCGTCGGCCGGTTCTCGAAGGGTATGCAGATGCGGCTCACCTTCGCCAGATCATTGCTCAACGACCCGGAACTGCTGTTCCTCGACGAGCCCACCTCGGGTCTGGACCCGGTCAACGCCCGCAACGTCAAAGACATCGTGCTGGCCCTCAAAGCGCGCGGACGGACCGTTTTCCTCACCACCCACGATATGGCTACCGCCGACGAATTGTGTGATCGGGTCGCGTTCGTCGTGGACGGGCGGATCGTCGCGCTCGACCGGCCGGCCGAGCTGAAGATCGCCCGCAGTGCGCGCACCGTGCGCGTCGAATACCGCACTGCCACAGGGGAGCTCACCGGTGCAGACTTCGCGATCGACGGGCTGGCCGACGATCCGGCGTTCCACGAGGTGTTGCGCCACCATCACGTCGAGACCGTTCACAGTCGCGAGGCCGGTCTCGCCGACGTCTTCGTCGACGTCACCGGGCGGAGTCTGGGATGAGGCGGATGGTCTGCGCGCTGCGCACCGAACTGGTCCTGCAGAACCGTCAGCGCTTCCTGCACGCGGCGCTGTTCTCCGGATTGATCTGGCTGGTGGTGTTGCTGCCGATGCCGGTGGGGCTACGCCGGGCGGCCGAACCCTACGTGCTGCTCGGCGACATCGCGATCATCGGGTTCTTCTTCATCGGCGGGTCGGTGTTCTTCGAGAAGCAGGAGCGGACGCTCAGCGCCCTGCTCTCCACACCGCTGCGCTTCCGGGAGTACCTCACCGCGAAACTGGTTGTGCTCTGCGGACTCTCCGTGACCGTTGCGCTGATCGTCGTCACCGTCGCGCACGGTGTCCACTACCGACCGGTACCGATGGTCGCCGGGGTCGTCCTCGGGACCCTGCTGATGCTGCTCACCGGGTTCATCACGTCGCTACCCTTCGCCTCGGTCAGTGACTGGTTCCTGACCGCGACGCTGCCCATCGCGGTGCTGAACCTGCCCGTGCTGCACTACTCGGGGCTGTGGCCCAACCCGGTGCTGTACCTCATCCCCACACAGGGGCCGCTGATGTTGCTCGGCACCGCATTCGGGCAGGTGGATCCGGCCGCATGGCAGCTGATCTACGCCGTCGGCTACCCGCTGGTGTGCCTGCCGGTGCTGCTGTGGGTGGCCAAGTCGATGTTCGTGCGTCACGTCGTGCAGAAGGCGGGTGTGTGATGGCCACCTCCGTGATCAGGGCGTGGAAGGCGTTCGGCCACAACGATCTTCGCGGCGCCTACCGTGACCCGCTGCTGGTGATGCTGGTGCTGGCACCGATCATCTGGACCACGGCCGTCGCCGTGCTGACACCGCGGGTCACCCGGATGCTCGCCGAACGCAACGGGTTCGACCTGGTGCCCTACTACCCGCTCATCCTGACGGGTTTCCTGCTGCTGACCAGCATCATCATCGCGGGCGCCCTGGCGGCGTTCCTGGTACTCGACGAGATCGACGCCGGCACACTGGCTGCCCTGCGTGTCACCCCGGTGCGCATGTCGGTCTTCTTCGGCTACCGCGCCGCCACGGTGGTGGGGGTGACCGCGGTCTACGTGGTCACCACGCTGGCGTTCAGCGGGATCCTGGACCCGGGCCTGATCGGCGCGCTCGTTCCGATCGGTCTGCTCGCGGGGCTGTCGGCGGTGGTGACGCTGCTGCTCATCGTGGCGTTGGCGGGCAACAAGATTCAGGGTCTGGCCGCCGTACGCGGCCTGGGCATGTTGATCGCCGGGCTACCCTGCCTGCCCTGGTTCGTCGCACCGCCCTGGGACCTGGCCTTCGGGATACTGCCCCCGTTCTGGGCGGCCAAGGCGTACTGGGTGGCCGCCGACCACGGCATCTGGTGGCCTTACCTGGTGGTCGGAGTGGCCTACCATCTCCTCCTCGCGTGGCCGTTGTTCCGCCGCTTCCAAGCCAGGACCACGTGACGTCGAGTCTGGTCAGGTCGCCAGGTCGCGTCGCCGGTAACCGGCCACGCCGGCAAGGGTGGCTGCGCCACCGATCACGGCGAACACCGCGATCGCCGACCAGTCGGGCGGTGCCGCGGGCGTCGCCGCCACGTGAGCGAAGGGCGACAGCTCCGACATCCACTGCGGCGCTGCGATGCTGTCGGTGAGCACGGTGAGCAGGAACCCGCCGACGACCGGTAGGGCACCAACAGCCGTCACCGACGTGTGCAGCCAGCCGACCGCCAGCGCTGCGGCGCCGAGCGCAAGCCAGGCCACCGGTGCAGTGTTCAGTGCACCCGCGAGCGCCTCCGAAAGGCCCAGCGGCGCTCCGGTGAGCAACGCACCCGCCCACATCGCCACCGCTGCAGCCAGATGCAGTGCGAGCACGCCGGCCACCGTCACGGCGACCTCGGCACCGAGCAGGCCCGGACGGGACACCGGCGCGGCGAACACGGTCGTCCAGCGCTGTGCGCGTTCGTCGGCGACCAGGGCCGCCAGGCGCGTCGCCGCGTAGAGACCCGTGGGAATCACCAGCAGGCTGAACAGTGCTGCGGCGAATCCGGCAGCCGTGTCGAGCCCGCTGAAGCCCGCTCCCGCGGCGAGATCACCGAAGCGCGGGTTCTGCGCGAAGAAGTCAAGGATCGAGGCGATCGTCGCACCGACGATGAGGAAGTAGGTGCCGACCGCGGCGAGCCAGCCCAGCGTCGGCCGCAGCGCTCGTCGGACCCCGAACGAGCCCACCGACCGCAGCAGACGGGTGCGCGGCGCCCGACGGCCGCGCACCGACACCCAGCCGCCACCCACATCGCGACCGCGTGCGGCCGCCACGGCGGTGGCGGTGATCACCACGGCGAAAACCATGAGCACCGCCAGGGGCAACGGCCTGTTCTGCGCGTACGGCGCCGCGCGCCCGACGAGGCCGAACGGAGTCGACCATGCCGCGAACGCCAGCGCACCGATGCCGTCGGCCAGCATCCGCAGCAGCAGTGCAGCACCGAGAACGCCGGCGCCGAGGCCCACCGCAGACGATCTGCTCGGCATCACCTGGGCAGACAGCAGACCCATCGCACCGAATGTGGCCGTCACGCCGAGCGCGCCGAGCGCGTACACCACCGCCCCGGTCACGTCGGTGCCGGCAGCAACCATCGCCAACCCGATCCCCGCACTGATCAACAACGCCGTGCCGGTGATCACGACCGCGCACCGCACCAGGACGTCGACGGCCCGGGCCCGCCCAGCCAGCAACAGGTCCCAGCGGCCTGCGTCCTCCTCGCCGCGCGTGATGCGAATGGCGGCCAGCATGAGCCAGACGCCGGCCAGGACCATCACCGGTGTGCCGGTACGCCACACGGTGAACCCGCCTGGATCGTCGAGGGCCACCGCGGGTCCGAACAGCACGCGGATCGCGGGGTTCTCGGCGAGCGCGGCCACCGCGCCCTGACTCATCTCTCCGGAAAACGTCGACCGGTACTGGGCGGCGACGAGCGCCGACATTCCCGCGCAGACCGCGGTCACGATCACCGCGCCACGGCGGACCTGACGCACCGCGAGCCACCCCGTTGCGCGGGCCGCGGCGGTCACCTCGCCACCTCTCCGTAGTAGTCGAGGAAGATCTCCTCGAGGGTCGGCTCGTGCATGGTCACTGTCGTGACGTCCGCGGCACCAAGTGCGCTGAGCGCCCCGGCGGGGGCGCCCGTCAGGCTGAAGCGCAACCGGTCGCCGGGCAATCGCACCACGTCGGACACACCGGGGACGTTGTCCAGTGCCGGTTCGATACCCCGGTAGGTCACTTCCACCGCGGTGCGGCGCAGCCGGCGCAAGTCGGCGATCGTGTCGATCTCCACGAGTCGGCCGGCGCGCAGAATCGCGACTCGATCGCAGACCGCCTCCACCTCGGCGAGCTGATGGGAACTGAGGAACACCGTCTGTCCACGGTCGCGTGCCTCATCGACGCATCGACGGAATTCACGTTCCATCAGCGGATCGAGCCCGCTGGTCGGTTCGTCGAGCACGAGCAGGGGAGCCCGGGTGGAGAAGGCTGCCACCAACGCGACCTTCTGCCGGTTGCCCGTGGAATAGGCCTTACCGAGACGGTCGAGGTCGAGGTTGAACCGGCATACCAGTTGGGTGCGGTATCCGGTGTCCACCCCCGGTCCGATATTGCCGAGCAGTTCGAGGGTCTCGGCACCGGTGAGTGTCGGCCACAGCGCGACGTCGGCGGGGACATACGCCAGCTTACGGTGTGCGCGGCGCACGTCTGAGGCGTCGCAGCCGAAGATGGTCGCACGACCGGACGTCGGGCGGATAAGCCCCAGGAGCATCCGGATGGTCGTGGATTTCCCGGCTCCGTTCGGCCCGAGGAAGCCGAAGACCTCACCCGCGCTGACGGTGAGATGAAGATCGTCGACGGCGACCAGTGAACCGAATCGCTTGGTCAACCTGTCGGCGTGGATGGCCGAAGCGGTGTGGGAGCGCGTGAACGCGTGCGAGTTATCTTGCACAGGAGAGCCTTTCACGAGTCGGACGAATGACTGCCGACCAGGCTTCCCGGCTCACCTGCACCGAGACGCTACTCCGCCGGCGGCCCCCGCACCAGACGCGGACTGCCTCCTCGTGCCTGGTGAGCGCCCGGCCCGATAGGGTGGGGCTCAGGGGTGTGCCGGGAAGTCTGGTCGGCCGGGGCGATGGCCCTGTGACGACCGAATCGACCGATCGAGAGGCCACCTTGGTGAAGCCCACCCCGTTCCGCCGAGCCGTGTTGGCCCGCGGCTCCTGGCCCGAATCCCGCCGGGCGGCGGAGATCCTGCGCAAGGAGACGGTCGGCGGCGCCATCCTGCTGGTCGCGGCCGCCGTCGCCCTGATCTGGGCGAATTCCCCGTGGTCGGCCGCCTATTTCGCGTTGCGCGACCTCGAGGTCGGCGGCGAACCGTTCGGCCTGCACCTGACCCTCACGCTCGGCGACTGGGCGGCCGACGGCCTGCTGGCGATCTTCTTCTTCGTGGTCGGCCTCGAACTGAAACGAGAGTTCGTGGCGGGGGATCTGCGGGACCCCGCACGCGCCGCCCTGCCCATCGCCGCGGCGGTCGGGGGGATGGTCGTGCCCGCGCTGATCTTCGTCGGCTTCACCCTGCGCGCCGGCGACGGCGCGGTGCAGGGGTGGGCGATCCCGACGGCCACCGACATCGCGTTCGCGGTCGCGGTCCTTGCGGTGCTCTCCACCCATCTTCCGTCGGCGCTAAGGACCTTCCTGCTGACCCTCGCCGTGGTCGACGACCTGCTGGCGGTGACGGTGATCGCGGTGTTCTACACCGAGAAGATCAACGTGGTGGCGCTGGGGCTGGTCGTGATACCCCTCACGTTGTTCGCGATCTGCGTCCAGAAGCGCATCCGGTCGTGGTGGCTGCTGATCCCACTCGGGTCCGCGACCTGGGTGCTGATGCACGAGTCCGGCGTGCACGCCACCGTGGCCGGAGTCCTGCTCGGGTTCACCGTGCCGGTGGTGCGCAGCGCGGCTGCCGGGGGGCCGGACGCCGGCCCTGGGCTCGCCGAACACTTCGAACACCGCCTACGACCGCTGTCTGCGGGGTTCGCGGTGCCGGTATTCGCCTTCTTCGCCGCCGGCGTGGCCCTCGGCGGGCTCGAGGGCTTCACCCGGGCGCTGACCGACCCCGTCACCATGGGCATCGTGGCCGGTCTGGTCGTGGGCAAGCCGGTCGGGATCTTCCTCACCACCCGGGTGATGGCCGCGGTGACCCGCGCCAGGCTCGACAGCGCCCTGCAGTGGGTCGATGTGCTCGGCGTGGCGATGCTGGCGGGAATCGGGTTCACCGTATCCCTGCTGATCGGTGACCTGGCCTACGGTCAGGGCTCGATTCGTGACGATTTCGTGAAGGTCGGGGTGCTCACCGGGTCCCTGTTGGCCGCCCTGATCGCCGCGGTGCTGCTGAGGGCGCGCAACCGTCGCTACCGGGACATATGCGCCCAGGAGACGGTCGACCGGGACCGCGACGGTGTGCCCGACGTCTACCAGTCTCGAGAGGACTGACGACCGGGGCCGTGCGTAGACTGGTCGGATGCTCGAACAGATCCGCGGTCCCGCTGATCTCCAGCACCTTTCACAGTCTGCGCTGGGTGAACTCGCGGGGGAGATCCGTCAGTTTCTCATCCACAAGGTCGCGGCGACCGGTGGACACCTGGGACCCAACCTGGGTGTGGTGGAGCTGACGCTCGCGCTGCACCGGGTCTTCGACTCGCCGCACGACCCCATCATCTTCGACACCGGCCACCAGTCCTACGTCCACAAGATGCTGACCGGCCGCGCACACGATTTCGACTCGTTGCGCAAGAAGGACGGGCTGTCGGGCTATCCGTCGCGGTCGGAGAGCGAGCACGACTGGGTCGAATCCAGTCACGCCAGCTCTGCCCTGTCCTACGCCGACGGACTGGCCAAGGCCTTCGAGCTGACCGGACACCGCAATCGGCATGTGGTCGCCGTCGTCGGTGACGGCGCGCTGACCGGCGGCATGTGCTGGGAGGCGCTGAACAACATCGCCGCCGCCCGGCGGCCGGTGATCATCGTCGTCAACGACAACGGCCGCAGCTATGCGCCCACAATCGGCGGTTTCGCCGATCACCTCGCGGCGCTGCGGCTGCAGCCCGGATACGAGCGCCTGCTCGACGAGGGGCGCAAGGCTGTACGCGGGCTGCCGATGATCGGTGAGTTCTGCTACCAGTGCATGCACAGCGTCAAGGTAGGCATCAAGGACGCGTTGTCGCCGCAGGTCATGTTCACCGACCTCGGCCTCAAGTACGTCGGGCCCATCGACGGCCACGACGAGCACGCGGTCGAGTCCGCGCTGCGGCACGCCCGGGGCTTCAACGCGCCGGTGATCGTGCACGTGGTCACCCGCAAGGGCAACGGGTACGCGCCCGCCGAGAACGACGAGGCCGACCAGATGCACGCCTGCGGTGTCATCGACGTCGCCACCGGCGTGGCCACCAAGGTGGCGGGCCCCGGCTGGACGTCGGCGTTCACCGAGGCGTTACTGGCCGCGGGCGCCAAACGCCGCGACGTCGTGGCGATCACCGCGGCGATGCCCGGCCCGACGGGGCTCTCGGCGTTCCGCGACCGTTTCCCGGACCGGTTCTTCGACGTCGGTATCGCCGAACAACACGCCATGACGTCGGCCGCCGGGCTGGCCATGGGTGGACTACACCCGGTCGTCGCGATCTACTCGACATTCCTCAACCGCGCGTTCGATCAGATGATGATGGACGTCGCGCTGCACAAGCTGCCGGTCACCATGGTGCTCGACCGGTCGGGCGTCACCGGCCCGGACGGCGCCAGCCACAACGGTATGTGGGACCTGTCGATCCTGGGCATCGTGCCGGGGATGCGGGTCGCCGCGCCACGCGACGGTGCCCGGCTGCGCGAGGAGCTCGGCGAGGCACTCGACATCAACGACGGCCCGACCGCCATCCGGTTCCCCAAAGGTGACGTCGGCACTGATATCGACGCGGTCGAACGCCGCGGCGGGGTCGACGTGCTGGCGAAGCCCGAGTCCGGGCTGTCCGACGACGTCCTGCTGGTCGCGGTCGGTCCGTTCGCGGCGATGGCCATGACGGTCGCCGAACGGTTACGCAACCAGGGCATCGGCGTCACCGTCGTCGACCCGCGCTGGGTGCTGCCGGTGCCCGGCGCCATCGTCGAACTCGCCGCCCTGCACAAGCTGGTGGTGACGCTCGAGGACAACGGCACCCACGGTGGCGTCGGATCGGCGGTGTCGGCGGCGTTGCGGCGCGCCGAGGTCGACGTGCCGTGCCGCGATCTCGGCCTGCCCCAGCAGTTCTTCGATCACGCCTCCCGCGGCGAGGTGCTCGCCGAGGTCGGCCTCACCGACCGCAATATCGCCCGTCAGATCACCGGGTGGATCGCAGCGCAAGGCACCACCTCCACGGAGGCCGGCAGCGAGGATGAGGTCAGCGAGCGGCTGGACTGACCGCCGTCCGGCGCTGGCCGAGCGGCACCCGGGCGACCTCCTCGATGCCGTTCTCGCCGACGGGTTGTTCGAACACGACCTCCGCGCTGCGACCCGAGATCTCCAGCGTCGCAATGGTGTTGCCGAACAGTGGGCCCGCGATGTTGTCCCAGCTGATCGGCAGTTCCGGGGACCCGTGCCGACGCGCCCAGCGCCGCACGATCGGCCGCATCCGGTTCGACCACCCGATTTTGAAGGCCGGTTTGACGTACGAGGGGACGTGGTTGTGCACCGGTGAACACACCAGCTGGTGTACCGGGGCCGCGTCCTCACCCGCGCCGTCGAGCGTGGCATGCGCCGCGTAGCTGTGGTGTACGTCGCCGGAGAGCACGGTGACCGTGGCCGGGCCTCCCGGACGGGTGGCTGCGCGCCGGATCATCGTGGTCAGTCGCAGGAACGACTTGATGAACGCGGGCCAGTGTTCGAGGTCGGCGGTCTGGCGGATCTTCTCGCCGGGCCATCCCCGCCAGCCCGGTCGGTCGGCGGAGATCTCGTTGACCGTCTGCAGATCCGACAGTACCGGCGGCAGCAGCCACGGCACCGATGAGCCGAGCACCAGGTGGTCGACCTGGTCGAGACCGTCCTCGGCTTGCTCCTCCAGCCAGGCGAACTCCCGTTCGCCGATCATCATGCGTTCGCCGGAGTCGAGGATGCGGCCGTTGCGGCTGTCCATCATCAGGAACCTGCTACGGCCCATGTCCCAGCGATAGGAGAACCGGACCCCCTTGTTGGCATCGACCTCGGCGTCGGCGCGGTCGGCCATCTCGACCAGCGCGGGCCACCAGTCACCGTCGGAGGCCTGCATCCGCTGGTAATCCTCGTCGGTGGCGAGTTCGTGGGGACTCAGGTTGCCCATGTGCTGGTACACCCAGTACGACGACAACCCGGCCCGAATCCGGTCACGCCACCACGGCTGGGCGTTCATCTCGGCCCGCCAGGCCGCGGAGGTGTTCCAGTCGTCCCTGATGTCGTGGTCGTCGAAGATCATCGCCGTCGGCACGGTCGACATGATCCAGCGGATCTCCGGGTCCGACCACGAGTGCCGGTACAGCTCCTCGTATTCGTCGAACGACACCACCTCGTCGGGTGGGCGGTGGGCACGCTTGACCCGGCCCCGGCGCCGGCCGGTGAGATGCCGGCGCGCCTCGGGGGTGAGTTCGTCGGCGTAGACCTGGTCGCCGAGCAGGATCAGCACGTCGGGCCACTGATCCGACGGCAGACGCGCCATCCGGCCGGCGTAGCGGTCCAGAGCGTCCGCGCCCAGTTGGTCGTCGATCTCGGCAACCCCGGTCTTCGGATACCGGCAGGATCCGAACACCGCACGCAGCCGGTCGGCCATTCGGGGTCCTCGGGTCCGGATGACGCTCGGCGGGAAGGGACAGTCGGCCGGGGGCCAGACCTGTTCGCCGTCGATGGACACCTGGTACTCGACCACGGAGTCCGGTTCCAGTCCGGTCACGGTGACCAGCGCGTAGTGATGGCCTTTGACCTCAAAAGTCGGTGCGGCACAGCCCAATACGGTCACGATTGCGGGGCTGTCGGTCTGCACCCACACCACGGCGGTGGTTTCGCCGACGTGGCGTAACGCTGGGCCGAGGAGCAGGCGGTCGGAGGTGTCGAATGACGCGTCTGCGGTAGGCACCTGAGGGCGGTTCCCGAATCGCCACCAGCTCAAACGCTGGTGGGTCAGGCACCGCCGGCGGGGGCGAGCGCAGCGGTCAGCACCGGCACCACCAGCTGGCGCTGCCATGGGCGGACGGCGGCCTCGACGAGGAAGTCCTCGATCTGCGCCGCCGTGTCACCCACGGGTTCCCAGTCCCAGCACAGCCGGCGAACCACCTCGGGGGTGACGAGGTTCTCCGCCGGGACGTTCACCCGTTCGGACAGCGCCGCCAGGCCTGCTCGGGCTGCCTCGAGTCGGGCGGCGGCCTCGGGTTTGCGGCGGGCCCAGCGCGACGGCGGCGGCGGGCCGTTGGGCGCCTCGGCCGATTCGGGCGGGTCCTCGCTGTTGCGGGCGCGGTCGAGCGCTTCGAGCCAGACGTGGGCGCTGCGGCGCTGTCGGGAACCGCCGAACACCGGCAGTGCGGTGAGTTTCTCGATGGTGTCGGGGTCGGTGGTGGCCGCGTTGATGATCGCCGCGTCGGGCAGGATGCGTCCGGGCGCGATGTCGCGTCGGCGGGCGATGTCGTCGCGGGTGAGCCAGAGTTCGCGGACCGCCGCCAGCGCGCGCGGACTGCGCACCTTGTGGATGCCCGATGTGCGGCGCCACCGGTCGCGTCGAGTCGGCGCCGCGGTATAGGTTCGGAGGTGCTCGAATTCCTGTGCGGCCCAGTCAGTTTTGCCCTGTTCCTCGAGCACTGCGGCGATGGCGTCCCGCAGTTCGAGCAGCACTTCGACGTCGAGGGCGGCATAGTTCAGCCACTCGTCGGGCAGCGGACGCTTCGACCAGTCCGCCGCACCATGGCCCTTCGTCAGCTGCAGCCCGAGCAGCTCGGAGACCATCGTGGCCAGGTTCACCCGCTGGAAGCCGGCGAGCCGTCCGGCGAGTTCGGTGTCGTACAGCGCGGGTGGGCGCATCCCCAGTTCGGCCAGACACGGCAGATCCTGATCGGCGGCGTGCAGCACCCACTCATCTGTGTCGAGGACGTCGGCCACCGGCGCCATCACCATGGTGGCGCTCTCGCCGTGGTTGACCGGATCGATCAGGACCGTGCCCGCGCCGGCGCGCCGGATCTGGACGAGATATGCGCGGTTGGAGTAGCGGAAACCGGACGCACGCTCGGCGTCGATGGCGAACGGGCCATGTCCGGAGGCCAGGAGTTCGGCCGCGGACAGGATCTGGTCGGTGGTGACGGCCAGCTCCGGCACCCCGTCGGCGGGCGCCAGCAGCGGCGTGGCCTGCGGCGCTTCGAGTTCGGCGCTGTCGAATTCGGCGCTGTCGGCGTCGGTGGTGGGCTCGTCGGTCATCTCACGCGCGGCTGCGGGAACTCAGATCGGTCACCCCGTCCGGCGGCAGACCTGCAGCGTGCTCGAGCACCTCACAGAACGCCTCCACATGCGGTCCGAGCTCGAGCGAGGTCGCAGTCCACGAGGCGCGCAGCTCGAGCTGGTGTGCGCGCGGCGGACCGGAGATGTCGCCGTAGCGCACCGAGGTGGTCGCGGTGACCGTGCCACCCAGCGCCGTCACATGCTCGGCTCTGCTCTCGAGTGCCTCGACCAGCCAGCTCCAGGCGACCTCCGGCAACAACGGGTCGACCGCCTCACTGGAATCCAGGTCGGCTTGGATGTAGGCGACCAGCCGCATGGTGCCGTCCCAAGCGTCGGCGCCCTCGGGATCGTGCAGCAGGATCAGCCGGCCGAAGGCGTCGCCGTCGGAGCGTTCGGGAACGACCACCGTGTCGGGATGGCGTACCTCGGCGCCCAGCGCGTAGCTGTAGGGCGCCAGCCGCTGCGGCGGACGGATCGGGCCCAGCTCGATCTCCGGTCGCACGGTGGTGGCATTCATCGCCGCCACCGCAGTACGGAACTGAGCCGGTTCGGCGGCGGTGGTCACGCCGACGACGCTAGACCATTCCGCCGCACGTCGGCGCAGGCGCGCCGAACCATGCAGCCGAGCGTGATCAGCGAGCGTGTATGACCGGCTCCGCGCACTCCGGGCGATCACTTTCTGCCAGCGCGCGGTCAATCACTGCCAGCGGGATGAATGCCTCTGACCTGCTGGTTGACCGGATCAGAAGAGAAAAACTTCACCAGACAAAGAGGCAGAGAAATGAACGCTTTCGGATTCGCCACCATCACCGCCGGAGCCCTCGCCACCGCCGTCATCGGCCTGGCCGCCCCCGCCGTGGCCGCCCCGTCCGGTGCCGGCAGCGCCGCCGACGTGATCTCTCAGCTCGACGATCGCGGCTACGCCGTGCGGGTCACCCAGCAGGGCATGAACAAGCCGCTAGATCAGGCGAGCATCGTGTCGGTGCGTTACGACAACGAGGACCGCGTCATGTACGTCACCACCCGTTGAGCCACACCATCGAAAAGAGGGGCGCCCCCACCGGGGCGCCCCTCTTTCGCGCCGTGGACACCGGGGGAACCACCGTGCTCGGCGTGGCAGCATTGATGCCGATGAACAGCCGTCGTGAACTGCCCGAATCGCCGTACCTCGCCGCCGCGCGCGGTCGCAAACCCCACCGGGTCCCGGTGTGGTTCATGCGGCAGGCCGGCCGGTCGCTGCCGGAGTACCGGGCGCTGCGGGCTCGCAACACGATGATGCAGGCCTGCTTCGACGCCGACCTGATCACCGAGATCACGCTGCAGCCGGTCCGCAGGCACGACGTGGACGCCGCGATCTTGTTCTCCGACATCGTCGTCCCGCTCCGGGCCGCCGGGATCGCGTTGGACATCGTGCCCGACGTCGGGCCGGTGATCGAGCATCCGGTGCGGACCGCTGCCGATGTGGCCGCGATCAACCCGCTGGACCGCGAGCAGGTGGCACCCGTCGCGGCCGCGGTCGGGATGCTGACCCGGGCCCTCGGCGACGTCCCGCTGATCGGTTTCGCCGGCGCCCCGTTCACGCTGGCGTCCTACCTGGTGGAGGGTGGGCCGAGCAAGCACCATGAGCGGACCAAGGCGATGATGTTCGGCGAGCCGCACACGTGGCACGCGCTGATGAGCGCCCTGACCGACGTGACGATCGGGTTTCTGCAGACCCAGGTCGACGCGGGCGTCGACGCGCTGCAACTGTTCGACTCCTGGGCCGGCACCCTGTCGCTGGCCGACTACCGCACCCACGTTCTGCCCCACAGCGCCCGGGTGTTCGCCGAGCTGGCGCCCGCAGGCGTGCCGATGACGCACTTCGGTGTCGGCACCGCCGAACTGCTCGGCGCGATGTCGGAGGCCGGGCCGCACGTGGTGGGTGTCGACTGGCGGACCTCGCTCACCGACGCGGCGGGTCGCGTGCGCCCGGGCACGGCGCTGCAGGGCAACCTGGACCCGGTCGTGATGCTGGCCGGCTGGCCGGTGGTCGAGCAGGCCGTGCGTGCCGTCGTCGAGGACGGCCGCCGCGCCGTGGACGCCGGCGCCGCAGGTCACGTGTTCAACCTCGGACACGGGGTGCTGCCCGCGACCGACCCGGAGATCATCACCGCGGCGGTCGAGCTGGTGCACTCGCTGTGAAACGCACGTATTGCGTTGTCGGGGGCGGGATCTCGGGGCTGGCCGCGGCGTACCGGCTGCGGGTGACGGCCGGTCCCGACGCGACGATCACCGTGCTCGATCCCGCCGACCGGCTCGGGGGAGTGCTGCGGACCGAACGCGTCGGCGGCCAGTGGTTCGACGTCGGGGCCGAGGCGTTCGTCGCCCGGCGCCCCGAGGTCCCCGCGTTGCTGGCCGAACTCGGCCTCGCGGGCCGGCAGGTCGGCACGACCGGTGTGCGGCCGCTGATCTACAGCCGCGGCCGACTGCATGCGATGCCGCAGGGCACGCTGCAGGGCATCCCCGCGCAGGCGTCGTCGGTGGCCGGACTGGTCGACGATGCGACGGTCGCATGGATCGCCGACGAACGCACCCGGCCACTGTCCTGGCGCCCCGGTGCCGACCCGACGGTGGCCACCCTGGTCGGCGACCGCTTCGGTGAGCAGGTGGTGGCCCGCTCGGTCGACCCCCTGCTGGCCGGCGTGTACGCCGGATCGGCCGCGACGATCGGTCTGCGTGCGGCCGCCCCGACCCTGGCCACGGCCCTGGACCGCGGCGCCCGCAACCTCACCGACGCCGTGCGCGCGGCGCTGCCGCCGCCGGCGACCGGCTCGGTGTTCGGTGCGGTCGACGGCGGCTACACCGTGCTCCTCGACGCGCTGCGTGACCAGGCTCGCATCCAGTGGGTACAGGTGGGCGCCGACCGCGTCGACCGCACCGCGACCGGCTTCGAGGTCCTCGACGACGAGGGTGGCCGCCACCCCGCCGATGCCGTGGTGCTGGCCGTCCCCGCTCCGCGTCTGCCGCGCCTGATCGAGCACCTCGCGCCCGGCACCGCTGCCGCCGCCCGCCGGATCGCGGTGGCGTCCGCCGCGGTCGTTGCGCTCGCACTGCCGGGCGGCACCCCGCTGCCCGCCCAGTCCGGCGTGCTGGTCGCCAGCGGAGAACGGTTGCGGGCCAAGGCGATAACGTTGTCGTCACGCAAATGGGGGCCGCGCGGCAACGTCGAGCTGCTGCGGCTGTCCTACGGCCGGTTCGGCGACCAACTGGCCCGCAACACCGGAGACGAAGACCTGCTCACCTGGGCGGTCGAGGATCTGGCCGCCGTCTTCGGCATCGACGCCGAACCGGTTGACCACCACGTGCACCGGTGGCTCGACGCGATGCCGCAGTACGGTCCCGGCCACGCCGATCTGGTCGCCGAACTCAGGGCCGGCCTGCCGCCCGCGGTCGAAGTGGCGGGCGGATACCTCGACGGGATCGGGGTGCCGGCCTGCGTGGCATCCGCGGCAAGGGCGGTCGCATCGCTGGCCACGTCGGGCGTGGCACGATAGGAGCCATGGCCAAGCTCGACTTCGACGCTCTCAACTCCCAGATCCGCTACCTGATGTTCTCCGTGTTCGCTGTGCGGCCAGGCGAACTGGGTTACGGGGAGGAGGCGCGTGCGGCCGTCGTCGACGAGACCGCGACGTTCCTCAAACAGCAGGAGGAGCGCGGCGTGGTAGTGCGCGGCGTCTACGACGTGGCGGGGCTGCGTGCCGATGCCGACTACATGATGTGGACCCACGCCGACAACGTCGAGGCGCTGCAGGCCACCTACTCCGATCTCCGGCGGACCACCGCGTTGGGCCGGGCCAGTACGCCGGTGTGGAGCAACGTCGCGCTGCACCGCCCGGCCGAGTTCAACAAGAGCCACATCCCGGCGTTCCTTGCCGGCGAGGAGGCGGGCAACTACATCTGCGTCTATCCGTTCGTGCGCTCATTGGACTGGTATCTGCTACCCGACGACGAACGCCGCCGGATGCTGTCCGAACACGGCATGGCCGCGCGCGGTTACAAGGACGTGCGCGCCAACACGGTGCCGTCGTTCGCCCTGGGCGATTACGAGTGGATCCTGGCGTTCGAGGCGCCGGAGTTGCACCGCATCGTCGACCTCATGCGGGATCTGCGGGCCACCGATGCGCGCAGGCACGTCCGTGAGGAGACGCCGTTCTTCACCGGGCCCCGCGTCGGCGTCGAGCAGTTGATCGAGCGCCTGCCCTGAATCTGCCGCGGCGGTGGCGCCGCTCGGTCATCATGGGGTCATGAGGACAGCGGCCCTGCTGGCCGTCGCGATGTCGCTCGGTGCGCTCGCAGCGGCTCCGAGCGGCCTGGCGCAGGCACCGGACAGTGAGCGCTGTGCACCGCGCTTCGGGCAGGTCATCGAGATCACCGCCGGCGACATCGACTGCATCACCGCGTCCGATTTCGCGGTGCAGTACAACGTCATGGGCGACAAATACCAGGTGATCGGCCCTTTCACCTGCTACTCCGGGACCGCGATGACCGCGCCGCTGCTGTTTCAGTGCGTCGCCGACACCGAGGATCGCGCGGAGTTCGCCGTTTACCCCGCCTAGCGTCCGCCGGCATTCCCGGCGCGGCGGTGGTTCCGGGGTCAGCGGCGCGAATCTTTGCTAGGTTCGCGGCACAACACGAACCGATCGCCCTGCGGGAGTCAGTCCGTGCGGGCATCGAACACGTGCGGAGGCGGGGTGGCTGTACTTCACGGTAAGCCCCGGGTGGCGGTGGCCACGTCGTTGGTCGTGCTGTTCGTCCTCGCGGTGTGGTTGATCGGCGAGCTGCCCGAAACGGTCCTCGTCGCCAACATCGGAATCATCCTGCTGTCGGGATTTGCGGCGGTCTGCGCGGCGGTTGCCGCGAAGGCGAGCAGAGGACGGTGGCGCAGCGCGTGGGTGTGCTGGTCCATCGCGCTCGGTGGGTGGGCCGTCGGCGAGGCGATGTGGGCGTTCTACGAGCTGGTCAGTCACGAGGACCCGTTCCCGTCGCCCGCCGACGTCGCGTACACGATGTTCCCGGTCTTCGGTTGTCTCGCGCTCCTGCAGATGCCGGTCCGATCGCCGGGACAATCCCGGCTCCGGATCTTCCTCGACGGGCTGATCGTGGCGTTGTCGCTGCTCTTGCTGTCATGGGTGACGGCACTGGACGAGGTGTACGCCGCGAACCGAGAGGACGCGTTCGCGCTCGCGGTCGCCCTGTTCTATCCGGTGTCGGATCTGATGATCGTCGCCATCGCGCTGCTGGTGCTGGTCCGGGCCGATGCTGCACGCCGCCTGCCGCTGGCCCTGCTCACCTGCGCGATGCTGCTCGTCACGGTGTCCGACAGCGGCTTCGCATGGCTGACCACTCATGACAGCTACGTCTCCGGCCATGCGGTCGACCTGGGCTGGATGGCCGGCGCGGTGGTGTTCGGGGCGGCGGCGCTGCTGAGCCGGCAACCGCCTGCCGAGGTGGAGAATCCCTCGCAGGTGCCCACCCAGATATCGATCTGGCTGCCGTACCTGCCCTTGCTCATCGGTGGGTCGGTCGCGTCCGTGGTCGAACTCGACGGTCTGCTGCGGGCGATCGTGCTGGGGGTGCTGTTCGCCATCTGTATCCGGCAGACGCTCGCCTCCTGGGAGAACCGCAGGCTGCTGAGCACGGTGGCCGAGCAGGCGCTGCGTGATCCGCTCACCGGTCTGGCCAACAGCACACTGTTCAACGATCGGCTCGCCCATGCGATCCTCCTGCGCCAACGCGACGGCCGGTCGGTCGCGGTGCTGTCCCTGGACCTGAACGACTTCAAGGTGGTCAACGACAGCCTGGGCCACAGCGCGGGCAATGAACTCCTGGTCAAGGTCGGCGAGCGGCTGCAGAGCTGTGTCCGGCCGGGTGACACGGTGGCCCGGCAGGGCGGTGACGAGTTCGCGGTACTGCTCGAGGATCACGTGGACCGCTCCAGCGATGTGGCGCACCGCGTCGTCGAGGCGTTCGACGTACCGTTCGTCCTCGACGGGCACAACCTGCTGATGCGGCCGAGCATCGGGCTCGCGGTCGCCGGGGACGACGATCCGGGGGTTTCGGGAAACGAGCTGTTCAAACGCGCCGATGCGGCCATGTACGTCGCCAAGCGCGCCCGCACGGAGGGTGTGCACGAGTTCACCCCGGAGATGGCGCTGGTCTATCCCGACATGTCCGGTCTGATTCCGGCCGCCCGCGGCGACGGTAAGGGCGGCGGCGTGGCCGCGGTGCAGTTGCTCGGTGAACTCCGTCAGGCCATCGACCACGGCGAGCTGACGCTGGTGTACCAACCCAAATTCGACCTGGCGACCTCCGAGGTCGTCGGAGCCGAGGCGCTGCTGCGCTGGCCGCACGCGAGCCACGGCCTGCTCGGGCCGGGGGAATTCCTGCCACTGGTCCGCCGTCACGGTCTGATGGGCGCGGTCACCGATCTGGCACTCGGCAAGGCCCTCGACGACGCCGCCGAGTGGGCGGCGCAGGGGCTGCTGGTGCCCGTCGCGGTCAACCTGTTCGCGCCGTCGGTGGCCGATCTGGAGCTCTCAGGGCGGATCAGCAGCGCGTTGGCCGCCCGCAATCTGCCCGGTTCGGCGCTGACCGTGGAGATCACCGAAGACCTGTTCCTGTCTGACATCAGACGGACCTGCGTCGTCCTGCAGCAGCTGCGTGACCACGGGGTGCGGGTGGCGATCGACGACTTCGGCAGCGGCTACTCCGCGTTGAGCTATCTGCGCGAGTTGCCGATCGACGAGGTGAAACTCGACCGGGGCTTCATCGGCCCGATCATCTGGGACGCCCGAGCCGCGGTGATCGTGCGGGCGGTGGTCGGTCTGGCACACGTTCTCGGGCTGACCACCGTCGCCGAGGGGGTGGAGAACGCCGAGACCGCCGACCGGTTACGCGCCTACCAGTGCGATGTGGCCCAGGGCTTTCACTACAGTCCGCCGCTGAGCCCCTCGGCGATGCTGGCGCTGCTGCGGGCAGAGGCTAGCCGTGCGCCGGCACCAGCCGCAGTGAGATCGAGTTGATGCAGTAGCGCTGATCGGTCGGCGTCGGATAGCCCTCGCCGGAGAAGACGTGTCCGAGGTGGCTGTGGCAGTTGGCGCACAGCACCTCGACGCGGTGCATGCCCAGCGTGTCGTCCGAGCGAAGGATGACCGCGTCGGAGTCGGCGGGGTCGAAGAACGACGGCCAGCCGCAGTGGGATTCGAACTTCTCGGTGCTGCGGAACAGCTCGGCTCCGCAGGCCCGGCACTGGTATACGCCCTCGGTCTTGGTGTCGGTGTACTCGCCGACGAACGGTCGCTCGGTGCCCGCTTCGCGAAGGACGTGGAACTCCTCGGGGCTGAGCTTCTTGCGCCACTCGTCGTCGGTCAGCGCCAGCTTGGGCTCCGGCACATTCGTTGTCATGTTTCCACGCTAGCGCGCTCGCGCGGGCGCGTCAGCCACGGCGGATCGATGCCGTCAGCCAGGCGGCCGTCGGCCTTGGCGTCGAGATACCGGAAGTACAGCACCGAGAACACCACCACGAGCATCAGCGACCAGCCATAGGTGACCTTCATGTACTCCAGGAAACGGCCGGTGGTGGGCCACTGCCACATCAGCCAACGGTCCATCGTCATGAAGCCGTACACCGCAAGCCAGGCCGGCCAGTTGCGCAGGACGGAGTTCGGTAGCACCACCGTCATCAGGAACGGGAACAGCATCATCGAGTAGTAGGCCTGCCCCAGTGACAGCACCAGGAACGACGCGGTCAGCAGCACCCCCGACGACGTCAGCATCCAGAACCGGGGGTCGCGGGTCCGGTAGAAGCGGTACAGCAGTACGAGACTGCCGATCGCCAACAGCAGGAACAGGATTCGCAGGCCGAGGATGAGCATGGGCGGCAGGCCGTAGTAGATGCCGTTGCCCTGGATCGAGCTGTTGAAGTAGTCGCGGGTGCCCATGATGTAGGGCACGGTGCGGGTGATGAAGTTCATTGGGTCCGTGTGCAGCGGCCAGGCGACGGCATTGAACACGACGGGCACCGCCACCGCGGTGATCAGCGGCCGCCATTGGCGGTTCAGTAACGGCAGCAACAGCAGTGGCGCCAGCGAGGGTTTGACCACCAGGGCGAGCCCGATCGCCGCGCCCGCCAGCCATTCGTGGCCGCGTCGTCCGTCGAGCAGCCAGCGGAAGAACAGCACCTCGGCCAGCAGCATGAAGCCGTTGATGTTGGTGAACACCAGTGTGTTGGTGACCGATTCGGTCGAGTACATGGCCAGCAGCAGTGCGGGCGCCGCCACCGATGCCAGCGTGTAGTTGAACAGCCGCAGCAGCAGATATGCCGCGATCACGGTGGCGGCGCTGTTCAGCGTGAAATACCAGTTGCGGGAGGCGACCTCCGGCAGGAACCCGAACGGCGACAGCAGCAGGGTGCCGCCCGGCGGGTAGAGGTAGTGCGGGTCGACGTGCTCGAAATGCTCGTTGTAGATGTCCAGGCCCCGCCGCAGGTTCGACACCGCCCGGTAGACGGGACCGAAGTCGTCGGTGATGAAGCCATTGGTCGCCAGCACAAAGGTGCGGTGGATCACCGACAGGATCGCGATCGGCCACAACACCGAGCGCAGCACCGACGCGATGCTCGGCGGGGATGTGCGGGGCCGGAAGGCATCCGCCAGACCGGAGCGTAAGCGATCGGGGAGGGAGTCTGCTCTCGCCACGAGCGAACCGTACACCGGCGACGATCTTGTCAGCCGTCAGGCCGGACAGTACGTGTCGGTCTCCGGCGCCTTGCCGGTGTCGAGGTAGGTGACCACCGGAGCGAGGGCGCAGGGCGAGTAGACGCTGGCTCCGTGCCCGATGCCCTGCCACATCGCGCGCTTGTTGGCCGCACCCGCGTTGAGGATCGTCGCCGCGACGGCCGCCACGCCTTCGTTGCCGACAATGGGGTCGTTCTGCACACCGAGCAGCAGCACCGGGATCTTGAGGTCCTTGGGCTCCTGCGGCGCCGATCCGCTCGGCCAGTTGAGGCACTTGACCAGGTCGAGCGCGCCCACGGCCCCGAACTGCGGGTACTGCCTGCCCCAGGCCACGACGAGTTCGCGCACCCGGTCGGGGGTGGGTCGGTTGAGCGCGTCGCTGCAGGAGTTGACGAATTGACCGTCGGTCTGCCGCAACGACTCGGCGGTGGCGATGAGTGCGGTCAGCGGGCCGGAGTCGCCGTCGCGGGCCGATGCCAGCGTCCCGGCAAGCGCGTTCGTGCTGGCGACGCCCGCACCGTCGGGATAGGCCAGCGCCGTCGAGATCGCCTCGGCGACCGCGGAGACCGAGGCGCCGCCCGGCCCGTTGCCGGAGCGGGCCTCGTTCAGCAGCGCGTCGACCGCGCCCTTGGGGTCCGGGGCCAGCGGGCAGTTGACCGCCACACACTGCGCGGCGAAGGCGTCGAGGGCGGCCTGCTCACCTTTGACGCGCTGTTCGGCCGCGGCCTCGGCGCCGATCGCCAGCGGCAGCGGCGAGTCGAGCACCAGCCGGGCCACCTTGTTCGGGTGGGAGCCGGCGTAGGCCAGCGCGACCTGGGCGCCGTTGCCGATCCCGAGGAGTGCGAGCGCAGGCACGTCCCAGGTGCTGCGCAGCCGTTCCAGGTCTTCGGCGGCGTGGCTGTTGTCGTATGCGGAGTCGCCGGGGGCGATCGTGTCGGTGCAGCTGGTGGTCGCCGTCATGGTGACCGCGCCCAGGTTGGCGACCGGGTCGTCGCCGTAGCCGAACTGCGCCTGCTCGATCATCTCCTGCCGGTCGTAGAGATCCCGGCACTCCAGCGCCCCGGACATGCCGATACCGCGCCGGTCGACCGCGACGATGGGCCGCTGATCGAGCACCGAACCGTTCGAGCGTGCCAGCCACACCGGCAGCTGAACGGAGGACGGCAGGTCGGTGCCCGTGGTCATCACCAGCGGACCTGCCTCGGGCGGGGTGCGCGGCGACGTGGCCCGTACCACGCCGATGCTGACCGTGCCGGTCGCGCCGTCGATGGGATCGAGGTCGGCGTCGTAGGTCGCGCAGTCGAGTCGCACGCCGGCCGGCGCGGGCACCGACGCGTCGCGGAAGACCGCAGACGTGCACTCGCGCCACGACAGGTCGTTCTTCGGGACCTCGATGGCCGGCGGACCGTCCTGCTGCTGTGTCTGAGGCGCCTCGCCCTGGGGCCGGGCGCCGCTGTCGGTGGCGTAACGCGGATTGGCCGCCAGCATGGGCGCACAGCCGGAGATGATCAGCGCGACCGCCGTCAGACCGAGGGCCCGGCGGAGCGGGGGGTGCTGACGCATGGTGACCACAGTAGCGATCGCTGCTCAGCCGGCCCGGACGTAGCGGCAGTACAGATAACCGTCGTCGTCGGCCAGCACGTGACTGCGGGTCATCACGGTGTGCACCCCGCCGCCGCCGCTGACGACGCGCTGTGCCTCGCCGCCCACCAGCACCGGGGCGACGGTCAGACACAGTTCGTCGAGCAGTCCGCGGCCGGTCAGCATCCCGAGGATGCCGGGGCCGCCCTCGGCGAGCACCCGGCGCAGGCCGCGGGCGGCGAACACCTCCAGCGCCACCGCCGGGTCGACGGTGTCGGATTCGGCGCCCGAGGCGGCGATCACCTCGGCTGCCCCGCCGAAGCGCTCACCCGCCTGCGCAGCGGCGTCGGCGCTCGTGATGATCAACGGCGCCACCTCGGCGCGGGTGAAGAGCTTGGCGGTGCGGTCGAGCCGGCCGGAACGGGTCAGCACCGCGATCGGCGGCACCTCTGCCTGGCCTCGCATCCGACGAGCCTGCCGGGCGACAGGTCCGAGCTGTGCGCCGGAGTAGTTCTCCACCCGCACCGTGGACGCTCCGACGACGATCACATCGGCCGCCTCCCGCATCAGCCCGAACAGCGCGCGGTCCCCGGAACCGCCGAGCGCGCCGGACTTGCCGTCGCTGGTGGCGCCGCCGTCGACGCTGGCGATCATGTTGCCGCGGACCCAGCAGCGGTCCAGCCGGTCGGGGTAGCCGTAGAACGCCTCCAACCGCCCCTCGTCGACCGTTTCGATCGGTCCGAGCAATCGCATCGGCACTGTGAACTGTGTCCCAGCTCCTGAGTCGGGCATGAGTTCGATTGCAGCACGTCGCTACGCTGCTTCGCATGCACGGGTCCAGCGGCATGGCGAATCGACCGGGTCATCTCGTCGACCGCCATCCCACCGTCACCCCGGAGCGGCTGGTCGCTCAATTGGTGCCGCCGCCGACGTTCACCCACGTGGGTTTCGACAATTACCGTCCGGATCCGGCCGAGCCGTCGCAGGCCGCCGCCGTCGAATCGTGCCGGTCATTCGTTGCCGAGGCCGTCACCCGGCGGGCGGGGAAGAAGAAGCTGTTCGGCAAGCGCGAGGTGCTGCCCGGAGTCGGCCTGTACCTCGACGGTGGATTCGGGGTCGGCAAGACCCACCTGCTGGCGTCGTCCTACTACGCCGTCCCGGAGGCCCCGGCCAATCGCAAGGCGTTCGCGACGTTCGGCGAGCTGACCCAGCTCGCCGGGGTGTTCGGGTTCGTCGAGAGCGTGGAACTGCTCGGCGACTACGTCATGGTGTGCATCGACGAATTCGAGCTCGACGATCCGGGGAACACCACGCTGATCTCCCGGCTGCTCTCCCAGCTGGTGGAGCGCGGTGTCTCGATCGCCGCGACGTCGAACACGCTGCCCGAGCAGCTCGGTGAGGGCCGCTTCGCCGCACAGGACTTCCTGCGCGAGATCAACACGCTCGCCTCGATCTTCACGACGGTGCGGATCGAGGGCCCCGACTACCGGCACCGCGACCTGCCGCCGGCACCGCAGCCGCCGAGCGACGAGGAGGTCGCCGCGCGCGCCGCGCAGGCCTCCGCCGCGACGCTCGACGACTTCGACGCGCTGTGCGCACATCTGGCGACCATGCATCCGTCGCGCTACCAGGCGCTGATCGAGGGCGTCGAGCACGTGTTCATCACCGGCGTGCACCCGCTCGACGATCAGAGTGTCGCCCTGCGGATGGTGTCGCTGACCGACCGGCTCTACGACGCGGGCATCCCGGTGGTGGCGTCCGGCGCCAAGCTCGACACGATCTTCTCCGAGGAGATGCTGGCCGGCGGGTTCCGCAAGAAGTATCTGCGCGCGACGTCTCGGCTGCTGGCGTTGACGGCCGCCGGCGAGCAGAGTTGAGCGGCTACAGCGAGCAGACCATCACGTAGTCGTGTTCGACGCGCGTGCCGAGCCGGAAGCTCTTGGTTCCGGTGACGGCGAAACCGTGTTTGGCGTAGAACCGTTGCGCCCGCCGGTTCTCCTGGTTCACGCCCAGCCAGACGCACCGGTAGCCGAAGTCGCGGGCCAGCTGCAGCGACTCCGACATCAGGGCGGCCGACGTCCCCGCGCCGTGGCTGTCGGGCGACACGTAGATCTTCGAGACCTCCATGGTGGGCCGCAGCGGCACCGCACGGGCCACGTCGGGGTCGTCCGGCTCGCCGCGAATCAGCATGGCGTAACCCAGGATTCGGGCGTCCTGTTCGGCGACGAACACCACGCGGTCCGGGTCGGCGAGATAGTCGGCGAACCGGTCCTGCGAGAGGTTCTCGGCGATGAACGCGGCGACGTCGGCCCCGTCCGCCGACGGCGGGCACGCGAGCGGGAAGGTGCGTGCGGCGATGTCGGCGAGACCGGGCAGGTCGGCGGGGGAGGCCGGACGAACGCGAGTGCCTACAGATTCCACTGTGCGAGGTGCCGGCCGGTGAGTTTGTCGACGAGTACGACGTTCGAGACGAGGTCGCGGTAGCAGTCCCACCAGACGCCGCCGGTCACCGTCGAGCCGGCGGGCGCGTTCTGCAGAAGGGTCGCCAGCGCATCGGGCGCGTCGCTGTTGCGGGGTTCGTAGGAGTCGCCGGTCGGGGTGACGCCGCGGAACTGGAACGTGATCGCCATCGCGTAGGGCACCGGCACCCGGACCGGTTTGACCATGACGTTGGCGCGCCAGACCTGGTTGCGCGGCGGACGGGGCGGATAGCCGAAGCCCGGCGGAATTGGCGACGGTTCGACGCTGAGTACGGTGACGTCGGCGACCAGACCCTCGAAGGTGACCCGCAACTGTTCGCCCATGCGGCCGATCGGTGAGTCCACCGCGGAAGCCGGTGACGCGGTGACGCCTGCGGCGACGGCGAGGGTCGCCAGCAGCATCAGAAACCAGCGTGGAGCCCGCATGTGTCCCTCCCTAGGTGTGCATCGCATGATGGCACACCGGCACGGCGCGCCACACCCGTTCGGTGGGTGCCGGGTCAGGCGACCCAGGGGCCGACGCCGCCGATCTTGTCGATGCGGATCCGGGTGAGATACCCGGGCGGCGCGTCTTCCGGCGGAAAGTGGGGACGCGCACCGGCGGCGAGATTCTGCGCGAGCACGGCCAGCACTTCCGGTGCGCCGCCCTCCACGATGCGCGCGGTGCCCTTGATGGACAGGTAGGGCCGCATCACACCACCGACATGGTCGGGCGACACGATGGTCAGCGCGACACGGGGATCGCGACGGACGTTGCGCACCTTCTGGTGTTCGGAGAGGTGTGCGATCACCAGTTCGTCGCCGTCTGCGGTGTCCTGCCACGCCACCCACACCAGCGACACCTGGGGGCTTCCGTCGGCGTTGAGGGTGACCAGCGTGGCGTCGGCGCCCCCGCCGATGAGGTCGCGGGCACTTTCCGGAAGGTTCATGTGCGGATCTACCTCCGCGGGAGGTGATTCATTCCCGTCAGGCGGCTTCGAGGTCGAGCAGGGTCGCCTTCGCCGCGGGCCCGCCGACGTACTGGCCGGCCGATCCGTCCGAGCGGACCACGCGGTGGCACGGGATGACCACCGGCAGCGGATTGCGGGCGCAGGCGCTGCCGACGGCACGGACCGCGCCGGGGTTGCCGACCGCCGCGGCCACGGCGGCGTAGCTGGCGCGGTGGCCGTATCCGATGTCGCGTAGGTGCTCGACGACGCTGCGACGGAACCCGTCGGTCAGCCGTAGGTCGATGGGGACGTCGAAGACGGTGCGCTGTTTGGCGAAGTACTCGTCGAGCTGACGGGCGATCGGGTCGAGCCGCGGCCGTGCATGCAGGATGCGGGGGCTCAGGCGCAGGGCCAGCGTGGCCAGCACCGCGGCGTGGTCCTCCACGTCGAACGCCACCCGGACCAGTCCGGCGGGAGTGGCGGCGAGCAGCAGGGTGCCGACCGGAGTGTCCAGCGTTCGATAGGCCACGTCGAGCAGTCCTTCGGCCTCGGCGTCGGCGGCCAGCCGGGCGTGCAGGCGGGTCAGGGCGGTGTCCATCACGGGATGTCCTTGCGGTAGAGCGAGCGCAGCGTCTTCATGCCGTCGGCGCAGGCGCGCCGGGCGGCGTCGGGGGAGTTGCCGAGCAGTACGGCGATCTCGGCGTGCGGCAGGCCGGCGATGTGGTGATAGGCCACGGCCTGGCGCTGTTTGGTGGGTAGGGCCTCGAGCGCGGCCCATAGTTCCGGGTGTCCGTCGCCCGGGTCGGCGCGAGCGGCCGGGCGGTCGGGCACGGTCGCGGTCGGCGCGGGCCGACGGGAGTTCGCGCGGCCGACGTCGAGTGCGCGCCGGTGGGCGATCGTGACCAGCCACGCCTCGACGTTGGCGTCGGCAGGCAGGTCGGGATAGGCCCGCAGCGCGGACAGGAAGGTCTCTGACCAGGCGTCCTCCGCGTCGACGGGGCCCACGACCGCACGGCACACCCGCAGCACGGTCGGCCCGTGTTCGGCCACCACGTCTTCGAACGGTCGCATCGTCACATCATGTAGACGCCGCGGCGGGGTGCGCTGTGAGATCAGATTTTCGCCGTCAGTGAGTCGAGCAGCCCGATCAGATCCCGCTGGGTGCGCGCACTGTCGACGCCGAGGCGGTGCAGTGGGCCGTCGACGTCCTCGGACTCCAGGAGCGCCAGCAGCATGTGTTCGGTGCCGATGTAGTTGTGACCGAGTCGCAGCGCCTGCCGGAAGGTCAGTTCGAGGACCTTCTTGGCCGGCCCGTTGAACGGGATGAGGTCGAGCGCCTCGCCGTCGCCGGGAACCACCGCGACCGCGTCGCGGACGGCGTCAGGGGTGACGCCCTGGGCGGCGAGCAACGCCACTGCCAGCGACTCGCTGTCGTTGAGCAGGCCGAGCAGCAGGTGGTCGGGGGAGATCTCGGACTGACGGGCATCGCGGGCGACGTTCTGGGACTGCACCACCGCGGCGCGCGCCCTCGGAGTGAACCGGGCGAAGCCTTCGTTCGGGTCGAGGGGTTCGGTCCCGGCCTTGGGGACGAAGCGCTTTTGGGCGGCCTGCTTGGTGACGCCCATGCACTTGCCGATCTCGGTCCAGGACGCGCCGGAGCGTCGGGCCTGGTCGACGAAATGGCCGATGAGGTGGTCGGCGACGTCACCGAGGGCTTCCGCGGCCAGGACCGCGTCGGTGAGTTGCTCGAGAGGTTCGTCGTGGACGTTCCTGATCGCGTTGATCAGGTCGTCGAGGCGGACGGGGTGAGTGATCGGGTCGGTCATATCGTCAACTTTAAGTTGACGAGGTCGTCACGTCAACCATGAGTTGACGACGCGTGGAGGTTTAGCTGCGCACGTAGCCCCGCCGGGCGGCGCGGTCGAGAATGCCCAGCGTGCCGCGGAGGGCGGGCTCGGAGATGACGGGGAAGATGCCGGCCTCGCGCCACTTGTCGTCGATCTGTGACCAGTCGTAGAACGACGTCACGAGGGTGCCCCCATCGGTCGGCTCCAGGGTGTATCCGTACACGTGGCCGATCTGCGGGCGGATCTGGCCGAGGATGGTCCAGGCGATCCGGCGATTCTGCTCGAACTCCCGGATCTCGACCGTCACATCGTATTTGCCCATCGGGAAGTCGTTGAGCGCCTCCCGGTCCATGTGGACGACGAAGCTGTCGCCGACCGCGCTGACCGGTTGCCCGTCGGCGTCCTGCAGCATGCCGGTGGCATCGATCGCGACGTGACCCTGCGGGTCGCAGAGCACGGCGAAGATCGTCTCTGCGGGGGCGGGAATGAGGCGCTGTACCTCGATGCGATCGGTCATGGCGCCGATCGTGTCACGCCCCGGTGATGGCAAGCGGGTTTTCCTTCGTTTGCCGGGGGGTATCGCTACAGAACATGAGGGGGCTCAACGACATCCCAACCGGCGCCGCGCGGCCGCCCGGATTGCGGCGTTCGGTGGAGTTCATACACGACAACGCAGACGGCAACATCGGGCTGGCGGAGATTGCTGCCGCGGCCAACCTGACACCGCGCGCAGTTCAGTACATGTTTCGCCGCCACCTGGGTGTGACGCCGATGGAGTACCTGCGCCGGGTGCGACTCGATCTCGCGCATCGGGATCTGCAGGCGGCCAACCCAGCGGTGGACACGGTGAACTCCATCGCCGGGCGGTGGGGTTTCGCCCATGCCGGACGGTTCAGCGTCGCGTACCGGCGGGCCTACGGGACGCCGCCGAGCGCCACCCTGCGGATGGCCAGGTCTCGCCATGACCCGAAGGCCGTTTTCGGGGCGTGAACGGCGATATCCTGGTGTCCGGGTCGGGCGGTCTTTCAGGAGGCTCGATGAGGGGTTTGTTGCACCGGGCAGGCATCGTGATCGTGTCCGGCCTCGCTTCGCTCACGGTGTGGGCGGTGGTCTCGCCCGCCGTGAGCGCCGCCGCCGACTGCGGGCCGGGGACGTTCTTCGACGCGGCCACCAACACGTGCCTGGTCGCGGGGCCGCCGGCTCCACTTCCCCCACCGCCGCCACCACCGGCCGTCGGGGATATCACGCCCGGCTTCGGGGTGGGCGTGTGTATCCCGATTCCGGTCCCGTTCGCCCCGTCGGTCTGCGGCGGAATCTGACCGCTCACCTGAAACCCGTTGCGGCAGAGCGCAAGAAAGCTCCATATCGCTTGGCGTGCGAGTTTTGTTACATCGGCTTCCAGATCAGCGTGAATCGGTACCAACGTACATACAGCATGTCCACAGGCTGCTAGCGTGCGTCGGACAACCGCAGTCAGTTCGCCTGTGGTCAGCCATGAGGAAGGGAGTCCGATGGCGAATCGATTCGAGGGTCGTATGCGCACGCTGGTGTGGCTGGGGGCCGGTGCGTTCACCGTCGCCGCTGCCGTGGTCAGCTTGGGCGCGGGCACAGCCGGTGCCGATGTCCAGGACATCGAGCCGAGCCCGATCATCAACGGCCAGACCGGCGTCGAGGGCGGCAACCGGGCCAGCGAGATCGGCATCGCCAATGCCGGTCCCGCCGAGGTCCGCGCGTCGCGCATCGGAGCTCCGCTGGCACCCGCCGGTGGCGAGGTGAAGGACAGCCAGCGAGCCGTGCCGAGCATCACCGGTGGCATCGGCACGTACATCAGCACGGGCCCTGCCCGTAACGGACCCGGCTTGTCGGGTTGGTGAGTCGGGGCGCTCGGTAGCCCTCCACCCGCGGCGGCTTTCGAATTGCTGCGATGTGCGACGTGTCCGATGACTTATCGTCGCAAGGGCCGGATGTGACAACCGTCTCAGCCGACCGACGGCTTCGAGGGACGCGCCCATGTCGACACAACGCCGCCCGATCGGGTTGGGCGCAGTGCTGCTGGGTTCGGCGGCCGCCACGGTGTTCTTCGGCGCCGGGACCGCACTGGCCGACGACGCGGTCTCCCCGGCGGGTGTGTCGTCGACGGCGAGCAGCAGTGACGTATCGGGCGTCTCCAGCGGTCCGGCCGTCGCTGCGCGAGGTGGCGACACCCCACGCCGCGGTGTCGCCGCGGGCGACGACCGCGATGGCGAGACACGAAAAGCGCCGTCCCGCAAGCTGACTGCGGCGTCGACGGCTCTTGTCGAGCGGTCGGCGCGGTCGGCCCGGCTGGCGCTCACCTCCGAAGTCGCCGATCCTGCACCCGCACGACCCGAAAGGCCGTCAACGCCGGTACCGGCGCCCCTGGCGTCGGTGTCGCGGCAGGAGAGCGGCCGCGCCGTGGACGACACCGTGCGTCGGCTGCCGGCTGTGGCGCACGACGGCGGTGTCGACGCTGCGCTCGTCCCCCTGGTGCGGGCGATCGACGATCCCGGGCAGGCCGCCACCCAGTTCACCCGCCAGATCGTCGGCCTCACCTCCGACGTGGGCGCGGTGGGCGCGTCCCTGGTGAACAACGTCGCCGTCCAGATCGCACAGGGCTTCGGTCCGAGCCCGGTGGTGGCGATCCCACGGCTGGTCGCCCTGACCATCGCCGACGCCGCGGCCGACGTCAGCAGGGCGTTCACGGGCACGCCGTTGAACGCCGCCTCGGCGGGCCCTTTTCCGGTGAACTACGGGGTGTTCGACGTGCTCGCCTATCTCACCCCGGCCGCCGTACCACCCGGCGCCAACGACCCCTCGATCTCGGTCACCGCGCAGCGGCCGCTGCCGGTCATCCTGGTCAACGGGACGGGGATGACCGCGGCGTTCAACTGGAGCGTGGGCGCACCGGTGCTCGCCAACGCCGGCTACAAGGTGTACACGTTCAACTACGGCAACCGATCGTCGTACCCGAACTTCCCCGTGCAGGGGGTCAACGACATCACCGTTTCGGCTCAACAACTTTCGCAGGAAGTCGACCGCGTTCTCGCGGAGACGGGCGCTCCGAAGGTCATCCTGGTCGGCTACTCACAGGGTGGCGGGATCCTGCCCGCGTACTACATCAACGTCCTCGGCGGTGGGCCCAAGGTGTCGCAGGTGATCGGATTGGCGCCGAGCAACCACGGCACCGACCTGGACTACCTGGCGTACGCCACGCTGCTGCCCGTCATCGGTCCGCTGCTGTCATTCGTCGTCGGCACCGTCGCTCCGGGCGCCCTGCAGCAGACGATCACCTCACCGTTCCAGGAGGTCGTGTACGGCCGGGGGGACACCCGGCCCGGTGTCCTCTACACCAACATCGTCTCGATCAACGACGAGGTGGTCACCCCGTACACCCAGCAGTTCCTGTCCGGACCGAACGTGACGAACATTCTCGTCCAGAGCCGGCAACCGTCGTTCATCGGTGGGCACGGCAGCGTGTTGGTCAGCCCGACGGTGTGGTCACTGGTGCTCGAGGCGCTGGCGGCCAATCCCGCGGCCAATCCGCAGGGCGCCCCGTCGGCGACCGCGACATCGGTGGCGGCCTGAGCGCAGCGCCCGTTTCGCGCTACCGGGCGTCGCCGCGGGGTCCGGTCGGACCGTCTGCGCCACGGTTGCCGTCCACGCCGGGCGCGCCCCGGGTGGCACCGGTACCGGGCCTGCCTCCTGCGCCGCCGGTACCGCCGACCCCGCCCGGACCCGGGGCGCCGGTTGCGCCCGCGGTGCCGAACACCCCGCCGGGACCTCCGCTACCGCCCTTGCCGCCTTGGCCACCGGGGCAGCGCGCCCGGCTCCGCGTCGGGATTCGCGGTCGGTCAGCCGCAGACGATCGGGCGCAGATTGCGCGGGAACGACGAAGGCCCGGTAGAAACCGGGCCTCATCAGGGTGAAAGCTGGTGCGCGATACTGGGATTGAAAAAGTATTCGAGCAAACTACCACACAAAGTACCTACCTGGCAAAACATGCCATCTAGCTGCGAATAGTCGAAAAAGTATCCATGACACGAGTGGACACCGCTACACCCAATGTTACTCTCATCTGGCACGGATCTGGCACGGACTAGGATTTGGACATGGCAGCTGGCAAGCGGGACTTCGGCAATATCCGCAAACTCTCGTCGGGTCGCTACCAAGCCCGTTACACCGGACCTGACGGCGGGGAATACAAAGCGCCGTCGACCTTCCGCCTTAAGGGTGACGCGGAGGCGTGGCTGGTAGATCGTCGCCGTGAGATCGACCGCGAACTGTGGTCGCCCCCAGCGAGTAGTGCTCAGATCAGGCAGACCAAGGCCAACCAAACGACGTTCCGCGAGTACGCCGAGAGCTGGCTGAAATTCCGCACCGTCAAGGGTCGGCCGCTCGCAGCCAAGACTGTGTTCGACTATGAGGACATCCTTCGTCTTCACATCTATCCAACGTTCGGGGAGCAGAAGCTCCGCGACATCGACATGGACACCGTCGACCGTTGGTACGCGGACCTCTGTCCCGACGCTCCCACGATGCGCGCTCGCACGTACAGTTTGCTCAAGACAATCCTGAAGACGGCCCATGAGCGTGACCGGCTGATCGCTGAGAATCCCTGCCTCATCGCTGGGGCCGGCGCCGCGCAACGCACGAAGAAGATTCGTGTGGCCACCATCCCGGAGATCGAAATCATAATGGGCGAGATGCCCGCCGAATTGATGGCGATGATCCTGTTCGGCACGTGGTGCACCCTGCGGTATAGCGAGTGCATCGAGCTGCGTCGGAAAGACGTCGACATTGACGATGCCGTTGTGTACGTCCGTCGCCACGCTGTGCGGGGCAGGGGCGGTTGGAACTGCGGATTGACCAAGACCGACGCCGGCATCCGTGACGTGGAGATACCGCCGCACATCCTCCCGGCCCTCCGGGTACATCTCGACTTCATCGAGGACGACCCCGAGACACGTTGGTTCCCACCGGCAACCGATGATCCATGTGGCACCGAGAGGTGGCTGCAACCCTCTACGTTCTATCGCCACTATTACAGGGCTCGCAATAAGGCCGAACGCCCCGATCTAGCGTTTCACGACCTGCGACACACCGGGGCGACGATGGCCGCGCATACCGGCGCCACCATCGCGGAGTTGATGGCCCGACTAGGTCACTCCACCCCGCAGGCGGCAATGCACTACCAGCACGTCGCGCAGGGGCGTGGGCGCCAGATCGCGGATGCCATGTCGAAGCTGGCCGGAGCCTGACGCACCTACGACGGTCGCGCGCAGTTAGCCATCCTGCATGTCGCTTGCGCTGCCGACCGGGCCGTCTGTCTCTCCGTTCTCCTCGTACGGACAGCACTGCTGAAGCGGGCAGTGGCCGCACAGATCCTCCTCCGGCTGGATGATGACGATGTTGCATAGAGGTAGGGCGATCGGCCGGCTGCGCACCTTCCAGGACTGCGCCATGGCGATGTTCCAGAGGATGACGCCCACAACCTGCGCAGCCCACACAGCGTCGAACAGTCGTAGCGAGGGCGAAATGATTGTGCCCGCGGCGGTAGCGCACCCCAGCAGATTGAGCACGATGGCCCCAACACAGAGGTCGAGAGTGGCGCTGGGGCTCTGCCCCCGGAGCGTGCAGAAGATCCGGCCGGCCAGGAGAAGGAAGGACGCCTTCACGGTGAGTAGCACCGTGAGGTAGGCCCGTAGCTCAAAGTCTATGGGTACAGGTAGGAGAGTGGAGGGCGGGTGATCGGGGGCGCTGCTCTCGGTATAGAGGAGCAGTAGCACGGGCAATGCAACAGTGAGGGGTAGAACCACCCACTGGTTGAAGTGTGCCTGGATCGACTCATCGTCGGCGAGCCGGGAAAGCCCGATGTAGATGATTAGGGCGATACCGATGAGGGTGAGCACGTGCCCGGCGAACCCTAGGGGATGCCCAGGCAGTACGGGAAGTAGGCCATGGACCGGCGTGCTGATGAGCACGGTCGCCAGGGTCAGGAAGATAATGCTCGACGTCGCTGCCCGTTCGTAAAGGCAAGAGAACGTGAACTTGCGAACCCAAAGAGACCAGGCCGCAGTTCCGACCATGAGCACTGTCAGGGCAGACATCAGCACCATGCTGAAAACACCTCAAGGACTAAGCCCCCCCGGGCTCAGTCCTTGAGTATACAGACTTGACGTGACGGACACCACACCGTCACAAAGATGGGCGGTCCTTGCGCACCTTCATGTCTCGGATGTTGGTAACTTCACTCACCGGCGTCGTCTTCCGAGTCTTGCGGCCGATTTTCCGGGAGGTCCCAACCGGTGGGCTGACCATTGTCAGTCCACCCGCGGTCGCCGCCAGCCCCCCCGGCCTGGCTTTTCCCTCTTCGGCATGTTCGAGTTGGGTGGCCTCAACATCGTCCAGGCTGACGAGGCCGAAGCGCAGCAGAAGCTCCACTGTCCGCAGATTGAAGTAGTTGGCCACGAGGCGCACCTCCTCGGCGTTCGGATAGTCGTCATCCTTGTGCCGGGCGGTGTAGGTGTTGCGGGAGGTATTTAGTGCCTTCTGCAACTCAGTCGCCGGAACCGCGCGGTTCAGTTCATAACAGAGCACCGCTTGCAGTTCTCGGCCATCCACATCAGTTCTTGGCATACGCACAAATTTAGTCGCGCCGCCAACGCCGCGCAAGGCCGTATGTATTACGGATATGCAAATGGGCCCTCAACAGGGCAAAATGCCTGCTGATAAGTGTGTAGATACGGTAGGCCCGGGGCGCTACCCCCGTCAAGGCATGTTCAAACATTGATGGGTTTGTCATTTTTTATGACCACCCCGTCGAACCCTGCCAAGGCCCCCGCAGGCCGCCGTACCCACAGTGCGAGAGGTCAAACCAACTTCTTAGGGTCAATTTTGGGACAACCATTGCAACTTCATGACACCTATGTGTACCTTTGCGCCGTGGACAGCGATGGCCTGCACTGGCATTCAGAATCAGTACAACGACTTCTGTTAGGACACGCGATCACAACCAGGACAGCCCTGCACCGAGTCCTGGAGTACACCGGCCTCAATCAGAAGGCCATCTACCGGACCTTCGATCATCGCTGGGCCGGCGAAGCAACGCCCCGGGTTGTCAGGTCGATGGCCCGCCACTTCCGCGTCCCGCTGGCGCAGCTTCTCAGAGAACCGAAAGAGGAATCATGACCACCTACCTGCGCTGTCTCATCTTCCGCCGGCGGATCAACCAGGCGATGCGCCGCGACCAGATCGAGCAGGCGATGCGGCGCCACCCGGCGGGTAAGGGACGGTCATGCTGACCTCGCGCCAGGGGGAGCTGGTCAAAGACCTCTACCTTGTCGACGACGCGCAGTCGACCGAGGAGCCCCAGGAGCAGCCGGCATGATCAGCGACATTGCCGTTGCCTCGGCCGCCGGAACCATCTGGGCGCTCCGCTCACTCGCTAAGCGCCAACCCCTTCCCCTGCCTCCGATGGTCGCCTATGCCGACGAGCGTCAGAAGAACGTGACAACCACCGTCACCTATGCTCGCGGCCAGAAGCTCGACATCTGGGGCCCGGCCCCCGCCTTCAGCGGCGCCCCCTGTCCGGTGATGCTGTTCATCCCCGGCGGTGGATGGATGCTCGGCGAGCGCCGACCCCAGGGCTACGCGCTCATGTCGCACCTCGTCCGCCACGGCTGGATCTGCGTGGCGATCGACTACCGCACCGCCCCCGTTCATCAGTGGCCGGCGCCCTACGACGACGTCATCGAAGCCATCGCTTGGGTTCGGGACAACATCGCCCGCTACGGCGGCAGCGACTTCCTCGCCGTGGCCGGAGCCTCGGCCGGTGGCCACATGGCCAGCCTCGCCGGGCTCACTGCCAGTCATATGCTCGGGCATCGACCCGACGCGGTGGTCTCGCTCTATGGGAGCTACGACTGGGAGAGCCGGCGCACGCCCTGGCGCAAGACCTTTATGACCTTCCTGGAAACGGTGGTCGTCGGCAAACGGCAAGCCACCCACCCTGAGATTTTCAATACGGCGTCCCCGATGGCCAATGTTCATCCCGGCGCCCCGCCATTCTTGATCGTCCATGGTGACCGCGACAACCTCATCTCCGTGAAAGAGGCGCGGCGATTCCGCGACACGCTCGCCGACGTGTCCGAAGAGACGGTGCAGTACCTCGAAATCAAGGGCGGCATACACGCATTCGACCTCGCTCACCCGGGGCAGACGCTCACCGCGGTGGCGACGATCGAGAACTTCCTCTACGACGTGTACCAAGACCACCGCCCCCCCAAGAACTCTGCGGCGTAGTCATGCTGCTGAGTGTCGCTCTCGGGCCCGATGGTGTGGAATTCGATGGGGTCGGAATTGACAAAAAATACCCCAAAATTGACAACGTTTGCTTGTTTGAGATTCGGAATCCACACGCTACAGTAGTTATAGAAGTTGAGAACGAGAGCCTGAAAGTTGGATGGCCCTCCTCGCCGGATTTGATTCCGAACTTCACCGTCACGACGAGTTACCGTCGTCGATCGGAAAACAAATTCTTTCCCGAAGTGCTACTCACGCTCGCGGAACCCGTTGAGGTAATCCCCAAGCCGGCGTAGACCTTCGTACCAAAAAGTTCTTCACAAAGCCGCTGCGATAACTCGCCGCGAGCTTGTAGTGGCCATCGTGCGTAGTGAGTCCAGCGGTTGGCAGTGGAGCGACTTATAGCCAAGTTCCGGGTGGCGAGATTCCTGGAAAAGAATGTGACGGGTAGAGAATATAGGAGGCCCCTTCGGGGGTGCTGCCACTACCGCCTTCGGGCGAGTTAACACTACCCCTCAAACTTTCAGCGCACGGAGCCATGGCGCCGAATCCTAAGTCTGACTTGGTGATTCGGTGGCTCCCTCGCTCGGGTTCAACTCCCGAGGTGCGCGCATTGTCGGTGGGGGTTGAGCTGACATCCCCGATGAGCAGGGGCAAGGGTGTTGGACGCTAAGCCCTGGATGTCAGTTCCCCCCACCGACTTTTCTTATCCCCCGTAGGGAAAGGAAGTTCCGTTGTATAAGCCCAGATCCAAGCAGGATGCCCAAGCGTTGTTGTGGTGGGCGGAGCGTGAAAAGGAAGCAGTGCAATGGGACGACCTCACGCCGGAGCAACGAGTTTTACTGACCTCCTGGTACATACTGGGGGACGCGGAAACTCCCACTCGTGCGGAAACCCTTCCGACAGAGTTCTATCCGCCACTGTCGGACCTGACAGCGGCGGCCGGCAAGTACCACTCGAAGCGTCGCTTCCAGATGCGGAATTACAACCCGGGCATCATCGAGAATCCCGTACGCAGGATTGTCGCAGACCCGTCGAGCGGTCACGCGAGGGTGCGGAGGCCCTCCCGGACGCGACTCGCGAGCTAGTTCGAGTCACCACCGCGGCCATCCTCCTTTACGAGACGCAGCACCGCGTCGGCAACGCCTATGCGCCGCAGTGGTCTTCGGCTCCCAACAAGGCTCGATGGCTGGCGGCAGCCCGAGCCCTGCTCAAGGCGGTAGACGAAGGAGTCCTATGAAGCCGTCCCAGAAGATGGCCAAGCGCATTGAGCTGGTCAACTTCCTTCACCGCATCGACACCGAGATGACCCACGTGCTTGCCAAGCCGGCGACCCGCGAGGTCATCAACGAGGCGCGCAAGATCCTCCACATCCGCACGCGGACAGAGGAAAAGCTCCTCTCGGTCGGATACCAGCCCTGGCCAGGGCCCTACAGCGAAGACGAATCGAGAGTGTCTTGAAGCTCTACGACCTCCCTCGGCGCCAGGAGAACCGCCCCCGCATATACGGCCTGAACCCTGACGGCCACGAGGACGGCTGGGTCGAGTTCGACCACCTCGACGGCATGTATAGCTTCTGTCTTGCGTTCGACGGCGACGGAAACAAACTCGGCATCTGTCACATCGCCGGCTCCACCCCGCTCCAACCCCACCTGGACGGGTGGCGAATCCCCGATCAGGAGAACTCATGACCAAGATCCTCGCAATTCTCTGTGCCATTACCAGTTTCATCTTCCTGGTGACAGTCACGGTGGGCATGGCCTACGCCTGGCCGCCGGTCTGGTTCTTCTGGCTACTCGGGGTCTCGTTCGCCACGGCCGTGGTGTCCGGCATGACCGCGATGTTTCTCGACGGGCTGTAGACCATGACGAGACTCCGCAGTGCCACTGACACTCTCAAGGAGTTACTTCTTTGGCTGTCACTGGTTCTCGGCGCGGCCACTGTTGGCTACGCCGTGTTCGAGCACGAGTCTCTCTGGGACTCGTTCTGGTGGGCGATCGTCACCGGCGCCACTGTCGGCTACGGCGACGAGTTCCCCGACACGATCGCCGGCAGGGCGGTGGGCATCGCGCTCATCGTGTGCTGCGTCTTCCTCGTCTCGCTTCTCACCGCCCGTATGGCGACCTACATGATCGTCCACAACGACGCCTTCACCGACGTCGAGCAGGAACAAATCAAGGCCGACCTCACCGAGGTCAAGGCGGACCTGGCCAAGGTCCTCCGGTTACTGGAATCGAAAGAGAGGGAACTTCGTTGAAGAAGCTCCTCATTACCCTGTCGAGCGCGGCGATTGCCGGCTCACTGCTCGTGGGCTGCGGCTCCGAGGAGTACCGCTGTGAGTCGATGGACGTCGCACTCCACGGCGACGAGATCGCCCTGGGGCCGACCACGGTACGGCCCCCGACACCGAACAAGGGCGGCGGCGGTCGCACCAACCCGGTCGCCGGCACCAGCAAGGCGAAGCCGACGCAGGGTCACAAGGCCAGCTCCGGCGGTGTCGTCGTTGTCGACGACGACCTGTTCGAGGACGATGATTACGAGTACTGCGATGACTGAACAACTGGTCGACGCCATCACCCTCATCGTCTTCATCGGACTCCTTGCATGGGGCGCCTACGCGGCCTTCGAGAACTTCCTGTGACCGCGGTATTCGACCCCCACTACGTGTGCCCCAGCCCAACTGAGGCCGTCTGGGTGCAGGCCGTCGACGGGGAGTTCGAGATCGGCGTCCAGGTCCATGAGGAACTGTTCGCCTGCACAGCGTTGAGCCGCGAGCTGCTGGAACAGCTCCGCGACAACATCGACGTCGCCCTCACCGAGGCGCTGTGGTGACTGGCCTCGCCTACGAGGCTGCCCACCTCAAGGAGATCGGCGCCGTCTGGATCGGTGCCGGCATCGGCGTCGGGGCTGTGAGCGCCACACTCCTGCCCCCTCTCGGCCCACTCGCTTTCGGCTTGGTCGTCATCGGCCTGCCCCTCTGGTTGTTTGGAGCATTTTGACCACCTTCCTGGACGCCCTGCGCGTCACCACCAACCGCACCACCACCGAGAACGGCGCGGTGACCAACAAGTCCACCCTCGATCCGGTGGTCGACTTCTTCTCGCTGGCCGGCGCCATGCGCAGCACCCCCGAGCGTGCCGCCGACCTGTTCGACAAGGCCTACGACCACGACCCCCAGACCGCTCTACGGACGCTGTTCTATCTGCGCGATGTGCGTGGGGGACAGGGGGAGCGGGAGATCTTCCGCGCCGGTATGCGTCGCTACGCCGTCGCTCGCCCAGGATCGTCGGCCAGCCTGCTCGACCAGATCGCCTCGTTTGAGCGAAATCTGGCACTGATCCCCGAGTATGGCCGCTGGGATGACCTGTTCTTCAACGGTGTCACCGATCCGGTGGTCGAGATCGTTCGCGACCAGCTCAACCGTGACATCCTCGCCGACTCCACCGGGGAGCCGGTGTCCCTTCTGGCGAAGTGGCTACCCTCGGAGAACGCCTCCAGCAAGGTCACCAAGGCGCGGGCTCGCGAACTCGCCAACGCCCTGGGGTTGACCTATCGGCAGTACCGCAAGACCCTGTCTAAGCTGCGGGCGCGAATCCGCCTCTTGGAGCAGGACATGTCTGCTAACCGCTGGGACGAGATCGAGTACGGCAAATTGCCGTCGCAGGCGCATCGCAAGCACGTCAAGGCTTTCGAGCGGCACAACCCAGACAAGTACGCCGCCTACCTGGCCTCGGTAGAGAAGGGCGAGGCGAAGATCAACGTCTCGACGGTCTTCCCGCACGAGATCTACCAGATGTGCGACAACGGCAGTGGCAGCATCACCGACAACGCCTACGCCAACGCCGCCTGGGAGAACCTGGCCGACTTCACCAACGGTCAGGACGCCCTGGTGATGGCCGACACGTCGGGCTCCATGGTCCGTCCGTGGGAGTCGGCGAATCCGATCGCGGTGTCGGTCGCACTGGCGCTGTACTTCGCTGAACGCAACAAGGGTCACCTCAAGGGCTATTTCATGACGTTCTCGCAGAGCCCGAGTCTGATCAAGGTCGCTGGCACCACGCTGGCCGCCCGACTGCGCAACATCCAGCAGGCCCCGTGGGGCATGAACACCAACATGCTCGCCGCGTTCCGCGCCATCCTCGCGGCTGCCATGCGGGCCGGTGAACTACCACCCAAGGTGCTCTACGTCGTCTCCGACATGGAGTTCGACCACTCCGGTATCGGCCACCACGACACCGTCTTCGAGACGGCTCGTCGCGAGTTCGCCGAGGCCGGAGTTCCGATGCCTCACGTCGTGTTCTGGAATGTCGCCGCCCGCAACATGCAGGCGCCGGCCACCGTCCTCGACGGCGCCGTGAGCCTGGTATCGGGCTGCTCCCCGACCATCTTTGCCCAAGCGGTGGAAGGCAAGACCCCCCGCGAGTTGGTCGACCAGGTCGTCAACTCCGAACGGTACGAAAGGATCACCGCGTGAGCGAGATCGGCGAGAAGCTGATTGCTGCCGTTCGTCAGGCCGCAGCCGAGAACCCGGACTTCGTCTACAAGGTCCCCGAACTCCTGGACGAGGACGGGAATACGTACCTCGATGAGTATGGCGATGTCGCAACCGTCGACGGCTGCGTCTACGTCGCCAACGGAGCGCCGAGTTGCATCGTCGGGCACGCTCTCTGGAGCGAGGGGCTGATCGACGCCGCGTTTGATCGGCTCAACAACGACTCAATCGCTGCGCTCGCGGGGTTTTTCTACAACTACCACAACAAGACCTACGCAGCGAACAAGGTGGTCAAGCTGCCCGGATTAGAGGGCCTGGACGAAGCCGAAATCAGGTGGCTGGGCAATGTGCAAGGTCATCAGGACGACGAAATCGCTTGGGGCGAGGCTGTCCGTCGCGCCGACGAGGGACGCGCGAGCGATACATGGCAGGAGGCGATTCTCCATGCCGATGTCTGACCACGAGGGCTATGTCGTTGTCCGCAACGGCCTTACGGGCGCCTACGTTCGCACGGGAACGGTGTACGCCACCCCTGCACTAGCCCAGGCGCAGATCGTTAACCCCGAATGCGAAGCCGTCGTCCCGTGGCGCGGCTCCGAGGAAGCGACACTGTCGTGAGCAAGAACTCTCTGATCCCGGGGAAGACCCCGGAGCAGGTCCGTCGTGCAGAGGGGGCGGCCACCCGCCAAGCCAAACGCGACGAGCGCACACCCGAGCAGCAGCTCGCACTTCTGGATTCGCGTCCCGGCGATGCCGTCAAGGAACGCGCCCGACTGAACGGACAGATCAATGGCTGACGCAACGAGCAGCGGGCTCGGATTCTTCGGCGCTTGGCAGGTGGGGTATCTCATCCTCGCCACCGGTGTGGACGCCGACTGGAACAAGACCCCGCTCTGGCCGGCGTTCTCACTCACTGAGATGAGTCTATTCTTCCCGACCATTCTGGCAGTGACCATTGCCGTGGCCGCACTCATCGTCGGCGGCATCCTGGCCGTCATCTTGAAGTAATTGTCAGAAATGACAACGTTTACCTATTGACATGCACATCGTCAATTGGTAATTTAGTTATAGACGCCAACAGCAACCACTAACATTTGATTCGGGTTCAAACAGTAGGCGTCTAGAACATAGGCACAAACAGCAATTTCACAACATTGGAAATACGCCTTCCGGGGCGTTGCGGTTCAACCCCGCATGTGACGTGCCTAGCAAGAAGTAAATATCGAAGGCTCCAACAGCAATTCTTCATCCAATGCTAATGGCGAGGTCGCAGGTTCGAGTCCTGCCCGCTTCCCTAGGAGGGTCGCGGTAGCTCAGTTGGTTAGAGCGCGTATGTGGAGCCTTGCAATTGCGGTGAGACGCAAACTGCAACAACTCTCAATCAATTTGCTGATAAAGAGTGCGTCTCGTTACCCCGCTGCTCTGTGTCCTGTGTGGTGCATGATTTCTCTCCCTTGCGCGGACGAATCCCCCCGGCCTCGTGCCGGGGGGATTCTTCTGTCTCTCTGAGTTTTCACCCGATTCCCCTTTGCTTAGTACGACGGCCCTGCCGGCAGCGTGTGCAATCCGCTCGCGGGCTAGTCAGGAACGCCTGGGGTTCGGGAGCGGGACGCCCAAGTAGTGAGGGCGAATAGCCAGAGCGGTACAGCCCGTACCAGCCCGCTCTAAGCCGTCCGTGGAGGGCACTACCTCCTCCGGTGAAACCTGTGATCTGGACCCCCGCTCGCGGACGGCGGGGGTCTTCGTCGACTTTGGATGACCTTCTTGAAGCGTTCATACGCCCCTGATCGGGGGTGCGCCGAGGATGGCTGCGATAAGCCACATAGTGCCCGAGGCTATTGCGGCACCCACTACGCCGGGCGGCGTCGCCTAGGCGAATTCGCCGACCTGGCCAGGCCATGCCGCCATGAGGGGTGTGACCGTGTTCAGTTTGCGCTTAGCTACTGCGCCAAGCATCACTCAAGACTGCTTCGCACTTCCTCGACGGAGGCGCGGACCCTTGACCCCTTCCGTATGCGCTCCCACTGGACGGTTCATCGCGAGGTGCGAGCGCTCTGGGGGCCGGCGCGTCTCTACCGGTGTGTCACTGGGTGTGATCGGCCGGCTGCCCAATGGGCTTATGACGGAACAGATCCCGAGCAGTGCTTGGGATGGGTGGCCGGGGGAGCCAGTCTAGTTTGGTACTCCCTATGGCCCGAGTTCTATATGCCCATGTGCGCCACCTGCCATAACCGCCGCGACAAGGCCGCGGCTTCAGCGGAGTTGCGCGAATACCGCGAATGGAAGTTCGCAACCGGCCGAACCCTCGCTGACTGGAGTCCGACTTGACAACGCTAGTGATTGGCTCTACCGCCGCTAGAGTCTGGTTCCCAGACTGGCGGCAACCTAAAGACTTCGACGCATTCAGCGACACGCCGTGGGCCTCTCCGCGGCCCATGGTCGACGGCGGCGACCTTCTCTGGGACGACCGCTTCAACGAGTTGTTTGGCGGTGAGTATCGCCACGCAACCCCTGATGAACTCCTGACGATCAAGCATTCCCACGCCTACTGGGAGCTGAAGAACGGCACTTGGGGCAAGCACATGGCCGACCTGCTGGAGCTGAAACGCCGCGGCGCCCAGCTCATCCCGCAGTGGCACGACGTGCTCTACAAGGTCTGGGAAGACCTGCACGGTAAGAAGGTCGTCGACCTCACCCAGGAGTCGGACGAGTTCTTCACCGACGCGGTGAAGCGGATCTACGACCACGATTCGATCCACCGCTCCGTCGCCTTCGCCGGCAAGCCGATCTACGAGGAGTGCCTCAAGGATGGCAAGAGCGTCCAGATCGACATGGCCAAGGTCTGGGCGATGCCCCACGAGCGCATCATGCAGATGTTCCGCGAGGAGATCTACGTGACCGCCCTGGAGCGCATCGTCATCCCGAAGGGCTACCAGACCTCTGCCGGCGCTGCGTACCAGTGGGCGCTGCGACGGACCATCACCAGCCTCACTAAGGGCAAGTCTGCCCGCTACCTGGTGAGCCACTTCGACGAGATCGCCAGGCCAACAGCCGACTACGTCAAGATCCACCTCGCCAATGCTGATTATCTGGAGAAGCTATGACCTGGCAGCGGTCGGACAATGCCATCAACAACATCAACAACTTCGTCGACGGCGTCCTATGGAGTGGCGATCACCCCTGGGACAACTTCATCCACGCCCTACGCCAGGGGCCCGTGCACTTCCCGGGCAACCAGACGGCGACGCTGATCGAGGAACACGACGGCGACGACTACGAGGGTGAAGCCTGGTTCGTCTTCCAGATGACCGGCTGGGGCTCAGGCGACAAGTACTACCAGCGAACGACGTACGTGAACTCGTTCGGCTGCAACCAGAACGGCGAGACCATCGAGGTCACGCCGGTACCCGTTCAACGCACCGATTGGGAGCGAGCATGACCTACAAGATCGAGGATGTCCGCCGGGCGATCCTGAACTACGACGCCCCGAGTGAGGCGGCGTTCTTTCGCCTACTACTGCTCAACGCCGAGGCGGTGAAGTTGGGCGACCTCGGCTACGCCTTCATCGTGCAGGAACAGGAAGAGGAGCGCGGCTACTACAACGAGGGCCCGCTCTACTACGTCTTCAAGCTCGTCGACGCGGACCGCAATGAGCGGTTCTTCAAGGTCGACGGCAACTACACCTCCTACGACGGCGCCGAGTACTACGCGCACAACCTCGTCGAGGTGCAGCCGGCGCCCGTGCAGCGCGTCACCTGGGCGGCGATCTGATGACCTACACCAAGGACGACGTCTACGCCGCCATCCTCAACGAGGAGACCCCCTGGGAGGGGAGTTGGAACGAGTTCGAGGAATCCCTCCAGTCCACCCATGAGTACATCAAGGTGCCGGAAGGCACCGATGGCGCCCGCTCCTGGGATAGCGGGGAGACCTTCGAGAAGTACGTAGAGAAAGACGACCCGGGGGCCAAGCTACCCATGGGCCGGGGCCTTCTCGTCGAGAGCAAGGGCGGGGGAGAGGGTTCCGGCGAGGAGCGCTGGTACGTCTTCTCCATCACCGCCGAGGATGAGGACACCCGCTACTTCCGCATCAACGGCTACTACGCCTCATTCCACGGCTCCGACTTTGACGGCCCCTTTGAGGAAGTCGAGCCCGTCGAACGCCCCGTCATCTTCTGGGAGCCCATCAAATGACCTACACCGTCGAAGATCTGGATGCGGCCGTCCTCGCGCATTACGACGAAGACGAGGACTACCAGGAGGGCTGGGGGAACCTCGGCGAGGCGCTCTATCACTACAACTGGGGCGTCAATAAGGACAAGCCAGCGCCGACCGTTGAACTCGACGGCATCGGCACCGTACGCAAGGTCGAAGACTTCGGCGGCGAAGGGCAAGGCGACCAGTACTGGATCGTCATCAGTATCACCGATGCGGACGGCAACGTTCGCTACTTCCAGCGCGACGGCTGGTACGCGTCCTACGACGGCGGCTACTACGAAGGGCCCACCTTCGAGGTGCGGCCGGAAGAAAAGACCATCACCGTCTGGGTTAAGGCCTAGGAGCCAACATGACTGAACGAAACATCGCCGCCCTCATCGCGGTGCGATCCCTGATCAAGAACTCGCCCGACAAGCATGACCAGAAACAGTGGGTCAACATCGTCCCGGATCTGGTCAAGATCGACGGCGAACTCAAGTACGCCACCTGCGGTACGTCCGCGTGCGTCGCCGGCTGGGCCGCGGCCATCAACGGCGCCAAGTACCTCATCACCCCCTTCACCGATTTCGACGAGGATGACAAGGTCTATCGCCCAAACATGGTGATCGACAAGAAGGGGCAGCAGCACTGCATCGAGGACTACGCCCAGGAAGTCCTCGGACTCACTAACGAGGAAGCTGAACTCCTCTTCGACGGCGAACTCCCCCGCAAGGAAGTCCTCCGGCTCCTCAAGCGCCTCATCAAGGGCAAGAAGATCGCCGTGAGATTCGACTGGTGAAGAGGTTCCACCGGCTGCGTAATACCTTCAAGGCCGCGGTCATGACCGTCAACGACATTCGGCGGATCGAAGGCCTTCCGCCGCTACCCCCCAAGGATCAACGACATAACTAGCCGAGTGACGATGGCTGCGACGATTCCCACGATGCAGTACGGGAATCTCCAGCCGTCATTCGAGGTCGAAGCCGAAACTCACGACGCGGCAATGGACCTCGCCCTGAAGAAGATCAAGGAGTTATGGGATCGGACGGCCGAGAAGCCGCTGATCATCGACAAGACAGCCCCACCACCGGCGCCACCGCCCGGAGAGATCCTGCGGTGCAAGGTGTCGGGTACGGCGGTCCACTTCGATCCCATCAGACATATCTACACCGGTCCTGACGGTGAACGTTGGTTTGGCGGTTCGACTTTCGCCAGCCGATTCAAGTCCAAGTTCGCTGGCGAGTTGATCGCCGGCAAGATGGCCGTCAAGCACGGTGTCGACTCCCGGGAAATCCTGGCGATGTGGGCGCTCAATGCCGAGGCCTCCTCAACACTGGGCACCGCGGTACACGCCGCGCTACAGCTCTACGGGGAGTACCGGGAGCTGTCGGCGAAGACCAAGGAGGGCTCCGTCGAGTCGGCGCTCACCAAGAACCCTGTGCTACGACCGCTGGTCGAGTCCTTCTTCGAGACCCGGGAGGGGGAGAAGGCCTTCTACGAAGCGTTTGTCGCTGACCCGGTGCTGAAGCACTGTGGCCTGATCGACCGACTTGTGATCGACGATGACGGGCTGTGGATCGAGGACTACAAGACCAACGCCGACATTCAGAAGTCGGAAACCATCCTCGAACCATTCAAGGGCGTGGTGCCCAACACCTCGCTCGGGGCTTACTGGCTTCAGCTCAGCTTCTATGCCCGCATTCTGATCTCGCACGGCCGAACCATCAAGGGCCTGCGGGTCCATCACTGGGCCGGCGATCACTGGGATACCCACGAGCATCCGGTGGTCGACCTAACCCCTGCTCTCACCTAGAAAAGGCAAAGCAACATGAGTGAGTTCGGCCAGAAACTCATCGCCACCGTGCGTGAGGTCGCGTCGGAGAAGCCCGACTTCGTCTACGGCGACGGCCAATGCCGCTATGTCGTGGATGGCCAGCCTTCCTGCCTCATCGGCCAGGCGCTCTGGCGGCTGGACTTGATCGACGCCTCGATCGAGTCGCGGGATGCCAACCATGACGGTATCGACACACTCCTCGAACGCCTCGTATTAGACGAGGATCTTGACGAGGCGGAGGTGGAGTGGCTAGAGGCTGCTCAGACTCGCCAGGATAATCGAGCCCCCTGGGGCGTGGCTGTCGGGGACGCAGATCGCAGAGCGTCATGACGCAAACCCTCGTCGCCCCTGCCGACCTCAGCGCCTACGAGTTCGACATCCCCTGCCAGTGGATCGGCTGCAATGAGCCGGCCCTCGTCATGTGCAAGGGGTGTAGCGACCGTGCTCACTCGGCCATCTGCAAGGGCCACCTCAAGGCCGTCCAGGATCGCTTCTGGGCCCACAAGAAAGCCCGGGTCTGCGACGGCTGCAACCGCCCGTGGCTGTTCTTCGAGCTGCACTACGACCTGGTCGTCTTATGAAGATCGTCGTCACCTACGACGTGCCCGACCGTTACCGCGCGGCGGCCGAGTTACTCGATGACGACGGCGACTGGGTCGGGCTAATGGAACTCGTCGACAACGCTAGACACTATGAAGTGAGGTTGATCAAATGACCATGACCCCAGCAGAATTTGTGAACAAGGCCGACTACGAGGGCGGCATAGAGGACGCGATCCTCGGTTACGGCCTGACGGAGGACAACCTCGACGACTCCGACCCGGCGTTCAAAGAGGCTGTGCGCCAGTTCCGCACGATCGCTGGCCCCATGGCCGACGCTCTGCACGTCTTCGCCGAAATGCATCGCGACGACGACTTCGACGCGAAATACGATTAAGGATCACCAATAACCGACTGGACTACCGTCGACTCCAGTGTTGGGCCCGAGGGCCTGAACCCGCTAGACGTTGAGAAGCGTCTGCTAGAGCTGGTCGACACACTCTCCACCGCCCTCGTGCAGTGGAAGGGCCTCTACAGAGACGCCAAGGAAACCGAGCGCCTCTTCGACCAGGCCTACGCCTCCGCGCGGCTGCGTGCCGCTGACGAAGGCATCACGCCCAATGACCGAAAGTACCACGCGGACACCGATGTCAAGGTCATCGAGGCCCGCGAGGCGATGGACCTCGCCGAGGTCGCATTCAAGTACGCCGACCAGCGACTCCGAGGAGTTCGCGATGCGATCGGCGCCTGGCAGTCCGTGGGCACATTCGTCCGCCAGGCCTACGCCACCGCAGGGAGAGAATTTTGAGGGTCCTCATCACCGGCTCGCGCGACCTGACCGACTACGACGCGGTGGCCACGCTGCTCGACGAGTACCTCACCCGCGCCATCCTGGCCGGCGACACGCTGACCGTGGTCCACGGCAAGGCCCGTGGCGCCGACTCCCACGCTTCCACATGGTGCTGGGCCCACGGCCCGGGTCACCCCGGCGTGATTATCGAGGAAGCTCACCCCGCCGATTGGGACACCCACGGCAAGGCCGCCGGCATTATGCGCAACGACAAGATGGTCAAGCTCGGTGCCGATGTGTGTTTGGCCTTCCCCCGTGGCGAGAGCCGCGGTACCCGCGACTGTATCCGGCGCGCCGAATGCGCCGGCATCCCTGTGGTGTTCGGATGAACTGCGCCTGCCATACCTGCGATGCCAAGTGGCCGCACCGCCCGGAATCCTGCCGGCGCAGGGGGAAGTGGTTCGTCAGGGCTCACATCGTCGACGCCTGCCAGAACGGCCCCTTCGAGGGCTACCTCTGCCGGGCCTGTTTTGACGCGAAGGTTGAGCACGCCAACGCCATCATCCGCTGGGGCATGAAAGAAGGAATCCGCCCCGCCACCTGCCAGACCTGTAGCCGACCACTGGTCCGGGTCTCGGCCATTCTGGAGGACGTCGGTCATTGACCGGCTTCCCTCCCAAGGTGCGCGAGCTGATTCACCGGCGAGCAAAGGGCATGTGCGAACGCTGCACGATGGAGGGTCACGAGATCCATCATCGCCGGCCGCGGGGGATGGGCGGCTCGAAAGATCCACTCACCAACACCGCTGCCAATGGCGTGCTCCTTTGCCGCTCGTGTCATCGCTGGATCGAGCTGAACCGCACTGCCGCCCTGGAATTCGGGTGGCTTGTCCGACAGGGCCATGACCCACGAGAGGTCGCCGTCAACTACCGCGGCTCCTGGGCTCGCCTCTCTGTGAACGGAGTTGTCAGCCATGACTTCACTCGATCTTAGGTGCCGGGACATGCCGAGCTACAAGCGGCTGGACCTCCTGGGGGAGTCGGTCTCCATACTCGCCGCCCTCGCCAACCTGCAATCCGAGTTGTGGCTCAAGGAACTCGATTCCGCCATGCTCACCGTCCGAAACATCGCTGACGAAATCCTGAAGACCATATGACCAAAACACTTTCGCTACTCATCGCAGCACTGGCCGCCGTGGCACTCACCGCCTGCGAGCCGGAGACCGGTCCGCCTGGGCCGTACACGCCCATGCCGGTGATCATCCCGATGCCCAGCGGGCCCATGGTCGGCTTCATCTAGTGACCGAAGAGATCGAGAACGCCCTGTGGGACCTCGTCGACAAGTGGCGCGCTGAAGCCAATGCCAAAGACTTCGACTGGGTCTCCTTGTGTCCGAAGATCGCCTGCGCGCAGGGGCTTAACTCTGCCGCCGAGGATCTCTGCGACCTCCTACTGGGGGATGACTAATGGACCCCTTCCAAGAGATCTGGGACTGGCTTTTCCCGCCGCGCCCGCCCACCCCCACCGAGGCGCTTCTAGCTTCGATCGCCGACTCGCTCACTGTCATCGCTGGCACGCACAACAGCGTGGGAGTGGATGAACTGCGCATCGTCCTGGAAGACCGCGACTACTGGGACGTCGAGGGCCTAGTCGCCGAACTGCTGGAGCAATTCCACATCACCCGAAGGACCGCATGACCACCACCGTCGTCAAGCTGATCGCCCACACTGTCGTCGACGATCGCGAGCTGGACCAGATCGGCTACGACACCCACCAGCCGGCTGAGATGAGCGCCGACGAGATCGCAGAGTTCGCCGGCCGCAACTGCTACCGCAGCTTCAGCAGGCCGAACCCGAAGACCGCGACCAGCGAAGGCTACCTCGATCACATCATCGAGATCGGCCACGAGTCAGTCCTGGAGCACGCCTCGGCGACGTTCTACATCGAAGCCAGCCGATCGTTCCTCGCGGAGATCACCCGCCACCGGCACCTGTCGTTCTCCGTTGTGTCGCAACGCTATGTCGACGCGAACACGCTGAACTTTCACCTCCCGCCGGCCATCGACGACCTCCCCAAGGAAGTCGCTAACGCGATGAAGGCCAAGCTGCTCGCCTTCTATCCGAAGGTGCTCCAGCTCTACAACGAGATGGTCGAGGTCTACGACGCCCACGGTCTCCCGCGCAAGCAGGCTCGCGAAGCCGCCCGCTGTGTGCTGCCGAACATGACCTCCTCGCCAATGGTGGTCACTGCCAATCACCGCGCCTGGCGCTACATGCTCAAGAACCGTTGGCACGCCAGCGCTGACCGCGAAATCCGTCAGGTGGCAGGGCAACTACTCACCGAACTGCGCCGCGTGGCGCCCAATACCTACCAGGACATCCCGGAGGTGCCCTATGGACTCTGAGGAACTGATCCTCGCCCTCTCGCTACTGGCGGTAGCCCTGATGGTTCTCGCCCTCGTCATCCCGGTGCTCGCCTGATGGAGCTACTCATCGGCTACGGCATCGGCACTCTCGTCACGGTCTTCATCGCCTACATCCTCGCCGCATGGCTTATGGGCGAGATGTTCCGAAACAAAGGACTTTCATGACCAAACTCACCGCCATGCGCGGCTACTCCGGCAGCGGGAAGTCCACCCGGGCAGCTGAAATCGCCAAGGCGACCGACGCCGTGGTGGTCAACCGTGACTACCTCCGTAAGATGCTGCTCAACGAGTGGTGGACCGGCAGGCCGGTCGACGAGGAGCGCGTCACCGTTGCCGAACGGGCTCAAGTTCTCGCACTCCTCAAGGCCGACGTTGACGTGGTTGTCGACGCCACCCACCTCAATGCCTCATACCTGCGCAAGTGGTCGAAGATGGCCGACAAGCTGGGCGTGGAGTTCGAGGTCGTCGACGTGATCGAAGACCTCGCCGTCTGTCGCCAGCGCGACCATGCACGCATGTTGGCCGGCGGTCGCTACGTCGGTGACTCGGTCATCGACAAGCAGGCCAAGAGCTTCCCGGTGGCCAACTGGCCTACGGTCACTGCCCAGGTGCCCTTCGAGGTCATCCCGGTGGAGCCGAATCCCGACCTCCAGCCGGCCATCATCGTCGACATCGACGGCACCGTGGCCCACATGACTGGCCGCTCGCCCTACGACTACTCCCGCGTCAGCGAGGATGTTGTCGACCCGATCATCCGCGACCTGGTCAACCACATGGACAACCAGGGCTACTGGGTCCTGTTCGTGTCCGGCCGCGATCACACCTGTCGCGAGGACACAGAGCAGTGGCTCAACGACAACGGCATCTGGTGGGACCACCTGTTCATGCGCCCGGCCGGCGCCAAGGATGAGCGCGGCAACAAGCTGCCCGACTACAAGGTCAAGCACGACCTGTTCAACCAGAACATCCGCGGCAAGTGGGACGTCAAGTTCGTCCTCGACGACCGCGACCAGGTCGTGGAGCTGTGGAGAAAAATGGGACTCAAGTGCCTCCAGGTCCAGCCGGGGGACTTCTGATGAACGTCAAGGATCTCCGCATCATCCTCGAAGATCAGCCGGACGACCGACCGATCGTGATGTCGAAGGACGGCGAGGGCAATGGATTCTCGCCGCTCTATGACGCCTCGCCCGAAATGTATCTGGCCGAGTCGACCTGGTCTGGTGAACTAATCCACCCTGACGACGCCGAGGATTACCCCGACGCGGTGGATGCGCTCACTCTCTGGCCGGTGAACTGATGACACCCGAAGGCGCCAAGGCGATCCTGCGCTCCGTCACAGGCAGGAACTACGACGACAACCCCGAGTTCGTCCTCCAGGTGGCGAGCGAACTCCTCCAGGCCGTAGATGAGGCCATCGAGACGCTGAAGTACCACGACGCCGTGGACGTGCTTGCTGGAGTCGTTCCTTGAGCGCTGACAGTCGTGCCATCTGCCCCAAGTGCAAGCCAGACCTCGACAGCGATGACGAAGAGGACTGGTCGCTGTACGAGTACCACGAGTTCTATATCGAAGACGGCTCAGTCAAGTACGAGTACGCCGCGGGGTGTCGCGACTGCAACTTCAGATTCAGTTTCGACGGCGCCTACGCGATACCCGGATTGGAAACCTAATGACCTGTCCCATTTTTGAGCTGTCTGACATTCACGGACGCATCGACTTCGAGGTCTCAGGTCTCGACAGCGACGACGAGATGGAGTTCTACATCGCCGACTCACGGGAGTCGTTTAGCTTCTGGCTCACCGAGAGTCAGGCCCGCGAACTCTACGAGGCGTTAAGGCGGGAGCTGAATGCCTGATGAAGTAAACCTGCTCGACGGCTTCCCCACGCTACCCAAGGGCTACCACTGGAAGGTCTCCTATCGTTCCAGTCTCGTCCCTCGCGTCAAGGTAGAGATCAAGGGCCGCTTCTTCAGTCACGAGGATCGCGTTGTGGCCGTCGATAGTCCAGAACATCTGCGGAAGGTCGCATTTGAATACGCGCAGGCGTGTTACCAGGAATTCATGGACCGAAGGCGTGTCGACCAGTACTACGTCGCCGCCAGCGACATGCAGGACTTACTGAACGCGCCGTACTCGGCGGGAACGGATGTCGGCACCAATGGTTAACGCCGCCAAGGCTAAAGGCACAGCCTTCGAGACACTGATCACCACCTACCTCAAGCAGGAGTGGTCGGAGATCATCGAGCGGCTGACGCTGTCCGGGTCCAACGACCGTGGCGACATCGGCAACTTCCGTCTCAACAGCGGGCGCCTGATTGCCTGGGAGTTGAAGAACCGCACCCAGATCGCACTGCCAGCCTGGGTTCGCGAAGCCCAAACCGAAGCCGAGAACTACGGCGCCGTCGCTGGTGTCGTCTGCCACAAGCGCAAAGGCAAAGCCGCGGCCGGCGAACAGTTCGTGACCATGACCCTCGACGACTTCCTCACCATTCTGCACGCTGCTGCCTCCTAGATAGGAACTACGTGTTCTTCTTCCCGAAGTCTGTCCTCAATGCCGCGGCCTGCAAAGGCATGGACCCCGAGATCTTCACCTCGGGCAGCCGATCGTGCCGCGCGGCCAAGAAGGTCTGCATGTCCTGTCCAGTTAGGGCGGAATGCCTTAAGGAAGCACTGGAATTCGAGGCCGAGCCGGGTTCGGTTCGCCATGGCGTATGGGGAGGGTTGACCGCTCATGAACGCACACAACTCTTCGGAGAGCCGGGAGGCGTCGCCGCACACGACGACGATCGCTGCGCGGAAACGCACGCATCTTGACGACGACTGGGATGGGAAGTGCGTTCGTCCGCGGTGCGACGGTGTTGGCCGGCGCACCGATCGGGGACTGTGCTTTACCCACTACGCCGCCTTCCTGAAGGAGCGCGGCGAGAGGGGAGAGGTGGTCCGCGGATTCCAGGACGCCAAGCCGGTCGCTGAGTACATCGCCCAACTGAGCGAGGCCGGCATCGGGTCAGTCCGACTGGCGAAGCTGAGCGGCATCACCGTCGACACCATCCTGCGGATCAAGAAGCAGAAGAGGGTGCTCAGCGACACCGCGCGCTACATCTTCGCAGTGCCTCTGCCTTCGTCGCCGCACGCTCAAGCATCCGATGGGCGTCTCATTCCCTCCATCGGGACTCAGCGTCGCCTACAGGCGCTCCAACGCCACGGCTACAGCCTGCGCTGGCTCTCGCAGCAGTGCACCCTCACCGAGGACGTGCTCAGTCGGATCAATCGCCGGGCGTGGATCACCGCGAAGAGTGCTCGAACTGTGGAAGAACTCTTCCGCAAGTACCAGCTCACATTCGGTGGCGATGTGCGCGCCGCCAACCGGGCCGCACGCCGCGGCTGGGCCCCGCCTCTCGCCTGGGACGAGGACTCCCTCGACGATCCCGAAGCTGAGCCGTTCATCGGCCGGCGGAAGTACGGCGACTGGCTGCACAGCTACTACGAGCTGCGAGAGATGGGCATTGAGGACGACCCCCTCATCGCCGAGCGCCTCGGAATCAAGCTCGACACCATGCAGGTTCGCCTGCGCCGACTGGAGGAGTCCAATAACAGAGTACCGCTGTAGGGCCCGGGATCGTTGCGCCGCACCGACTCCCGATGGATCTGCGGTCACCGCGAAACCGGGCACGCTGTGCTTCTCGTGCATTGACCAGATCCAGACCCGCATAACTCAGCTGCCCACCATCGTCACGGTCCTCCGGGCGTGGGTGGGGAGGGGCCTCGTCCCGCAAGGGGGAGGCGCCAAGGTCAGCTCCAGCACCGAACCGCCACCACCACTCAACGTCCACGTACTGGATCTCATCGACGAGATCGGTGCGGTCCTCGCTGAGGTGGGTGGCTATCGCGTAGCCGACCTGATCAACCGTCCCGCAGAGGAGGTCGATCGCTGGAAAGGCGGTCGGCTGCGGCGGGTCACACGCGACGGGGTGGACATCGCCCTGGACGCGTCCGCCGCCTGGAAGGGCGCTGAGGCCGTCATCGGCTTCGAGCGAGTGTGGGAGCGCCGCTTCGGTAAATGCACCGAATGCGACCTGCCCACCCTCGGCAATTTCAGTGGCAGTGCCACTGTCCAGTGCTCCTCGTGCGGTCACGCCATATCGCGCACCGAGTACGAGAACAACCTGATCACCAAGTAAGAAACAAGAGAGGTATATCCATTGCCTGAATGGGAAAGCGTTGAACTACCCCGTGGTTCATTCATCGGGTGGGGCAACACCCCCGGCCAGCATGTCACCGGTAGCGTTCTGAGCTACTCGCCGACCGGCGGTAAGAACACCAAGGGCGAAGACGTCCCGGAACTCACCGTCGAGCTGACCGAACCCGCCGCCAGCTTCAACAAGTTTGGCGAGCGCAAGGACTTCGCGGTCGGCGACCTGGTCACCCTGACCTGCTCGCAGACCAACCTCAAGCGCAACATCCTCGCCGCCGATCTGTCGAACGGCGACCTGGTGAAGGTCACCCTGGAGAAGCTGGTCCCGGCCGGCGAGGGTACCGCCAAGCTGTACGACGTGAAGTTCGCCCGTGGCGCCGGCAAGGCGTCCCGACCCGCCCCCGCTGCCGCCCCGGCGGCGCCGGCATTCGACTCCGAACCGCCGTTCTGAGTTAGTGCTCAACTTCTCTACGTGTGCGGATTGCGGTCAGCTGCTTCAGATTACGTTTCTGGGGCAGCTGACCCATCCGGGGTGTAAGCAAGCACCCTCCGAGGATTTAGCCCGTCAATTCGTGGACGCAGTGATGCGCCACGACGAACCTGAAGCCGCCCGCTTGGAGAAGCTAGTCAACCAGGCGGATGCGCCGAAACCCCTTGGCGGCGTCGCTCTGTGGTACGTCAAACAGGGCTGGCCGGTGTTCCCACTACTGCCTAACCAGAAGGTGCCGGCCACCCGTAATGGGTTCAAGGACGCCACCATCGACGAGGACAGGATCAGGGCGTGGTGGACTCGTCACCCCGACTCCAACATCGGCCTACAAACGGGGGTCAAGTTCGATGTCATCGACATCGACGGCCCCGAAGGTATCAAGTCGCTATCCGAGTTGTCCGAGGACAAGATTCCTCCGGTACACGGAAAGGTAGGCACCCCAAGGGGTTTCCACCTCTACGTCCAGGTGGACGAGAACTCCGGCAACAAGGCCGGCATCTTCCCGGGCATCGACTATCGCGGCAAGGGTGGCTACGTCGTAGCGCCCCCATCCCAGATCGACTTCAAACACTACAAGTGGATCATGCAACCCAGCCCTCACCTAAGGAAGACATGACCGACACGCCGTACGCCGGCACGGCTTGGCTGAAGGGGATGATCGAGGCCAGCGAGGTCGACGTCCTCCCCATCATCCTGCGGGATCTCCGTGACGCCGCCCTCTACAAGGGCATCGGCCCGGGGGCCCCGATCGAACTCTGGGAGAGCGACAGGGCCCGGGGATTCTACATGGGAGACACTTCGGCGCTGTCCGATAGTGGCTGGACCTACCTCGCCACGCTGTGATCGACATCAAGCTCGTAATGATCCTCTTCCTGGTGACTTACTGCTTCGCGCTCATGAGCTGGTACGAAGACAAGGAACGAAATGCCCAGAGCGCCAATGAGTGTGATTGACGACCAGTTCTTCGGGATCGTCAACGCCCACACCAATCGCGAGGCTAAGGCTAAGGCTGCCAGGACCCAGCGCACTGTCGCGCTGGGCCTGGTCGCCCTCGTCGCGGTGGTGGTGATCTTCCGTGGCTAGGACTGTCGCCGAGATCAGGGCCGAGTGGCCGAAGGATCTGCTGCAAGCCGATCGCGAGCGCTACATCACGCAACTCGACAACGCCCGCAAGATGCTCGACCTGACCGAAGAGGCGCTGGGCATTAAGACTGGCCACGCGGTGAATGGCCTGGAGTGCGCCTGCGGGTTCCGAACGCAGGGCGGATACCCCAGCGACAAAGCCCTTGCCCTCGGCCGACACATCGAGGATGCATGGACGAAAACCTAAGCCTCTGCGTCGACGGCCGGCCACACCCGTACCAGTGGGTGGAGGAGATGGGCTACCACAGCGAATTCGGCTTTAGCCGCAACCTCGACTATATCCGCCACTGCCCTGAGTGTGGCGACTCGCCGGATCGGAGGCCGATATGAGTGACCGCGCCTTGGACGTGCTGATCTTCACCGCCATTGGCTTGGCTGTGGCCGCCCTGTTCCTCGGCCCGCTGGCCCCGTTGATCTGGCCGCCCCCCTTCTACATGCTGGTGATTCCCTGATGCACAAATGCCGTTGCGGCGCCGAATGGGCCGGCTTCAACACCGGACACTGCGCCGCCTGCCATCAAACCTTCACCGGCATCACCGCATTCGATCTGCATCGCACCGGCTCGTTCTCGGAGAGCGGCGAACGGATCATCGACAAGGGCAAGACGGAACCCCGCGGGCCCCGCCGCTGCCTTCCCCCCGCCGAGGTGGGGTTGACGGACGCCGGGCGCAGGTATCCCTGCTGGGGCTCCCCGCAGGACGATGCACGCTTCGTCGAAGACTGACGTACTAGCCCAAAATCTGACGTTTCACGTGAAACCACGCCGCAGTTAGGCGAAACATGACGAACTATCTCAGCACGATCAACTGGTCGGGCATCAACATCGACCACTGCCTGGAGCACTCCTTCAAGGACTTCCATGCCAAGGGGTTGGACTATGTCTGCCTGACCCGCACACCCGAGATCACGGTCAAGGCCTACTTCTTCGAGGGCCTGGATCAGAAGCCGGGCGAGGTGATCAACCCCCACGATCACCGCTACCCCTTTGACACCCAGTGCCTCTCAGGAGTGATCCGTAACAAGTGGTTCCGCGCCCACCCCCTGCATCGACCGGGCCTGACCGAGATGTACGAGCGGTTCGAGTGGATGACTCCGCTCAACGGTGGCGACGGCTTCAACTGGATCGGCATGAGTGCCCTGGAGAACTACCGAGTGAGGGACTTCGTCCCCGGCAGTCGCTACTTCATGCAGGCCGACGAACTCCACACCATTCAGGTGATGGAACCGGAGACGGTGATCGTGCTGATGCAGTTCGCCGACGTCGTCCCGGTCGATGAGCCCACCTACACCTACGCGCACTCCGCGGAGCCTCCGAGCCTCAAGGGGCTCTACTCCGAATTTAAACCCGACGAACTGATCAAGCGGCTGCGGCTGCTTGAGGAACTGGCAGCCAAGCTATGACCCATCTCGACACCCTGATCGCCGACGTCTCCACTGCGGAGGCTGAACTCGCGCGGGCGCAGAAGGCCCTCGCCGACGCGAAGAAAGTCGAGCCATACCCCGTGGGCACCATCCTCCGGCGTAGGGATTGTGTCGTCCGGCGGCTCGACTCTCTACATTCGAGCGCCGCGAAGCGGTATAGCAGTGACGGCCCGCGGGGGCGTGAAGTATCCGAGACGACCGCCCCAGTGTGGGTGAGCCTCTTCAGCGACGGTTCCGGCTCTGTGTACCGCTCCTTCGCCGAGGTGACGCAGGCCTACGGTCCACTTGGCTGGGAGGTCATCTACAACCCGGGGGCGGGTCAGTGAACCTGACCGAAGCCCTTGAGATCGACCTCGCGAATGCCAAACGCACCCTCGCCGTTAAGCAGAACGCCATCCTGGTAGCACAGGAGGCGGCAGAGCTGGCCGAGGAGGAGGTGCAGGCCATTGAGGAGCGGCTCGCCGAGGCGCGAGCCGCCGAAGAGGCGGCCAAGGACCCCTACCCGGTGGGCACTGTCCTTCGCCGGGAGCGGCACATCGCTGTGCGAGTTAAGAAGATTCACAGCTCTGCGGGGGACAAGTACAACCGCCAGCAGGTCGACACGCCCTGCTGGGTGACTGTGCATGACGACTTCTCTGGCCGTTCGTACCCCACCTACGCCGACCTGATCGCCGGGGATAATCCTTTCACTCCCTCGTACAAGGTCCTCTACAACCCTGCGGACCGATGAGGCAATGGCTCGCTGAGCTGTTCTACGGCCTGGCGCACTGGCTACACCCCATCGACCGCCACACCTCTCTCGTTATTCAGGACGAGTACGGGGTCAGTCGGTTGAACATCGAGATCACCGGCGACGCCGTCATCGAAACGTACGTCGTTAACCTCCCGAAAGACTGGGACTTCCTTCACCTATGACATCTGTCGATCCCACGCGGATCAATATCAAAACCGACCCGACCTCCAAGCGAATGAGAGGCGTTGCCTACCACGGTAATACGCCGTTCGACGTGCCGTTCATCAGTCGGATCTCTTACAACCTGTGGCAGGGCGGCTGCGAAAACGGCCTCGTGCTACCGGAATTCATCGACCACGTGGTGTCACTGTACCCGTGGGAGAAGTACACCATCAACCACGAGGTCCTCTCCGAGCAGTACATCGAGATGTACGACTCGACAGATCAGGCCTTCGACCAGGTCGACGAGATCGCCCGCGAGGTCAACAAGCTCCGCAAGTCCGGCCAGGTCTTGGTGCACTGCCAGGCGGGCCTCAACCGCTCATCCCTGATCGCCGCCCGGGCCCTGTACCTCTTCGCGAAAGACGTCGACGGCGTGGGCGTGAGCGGAGCGCAGGTCATCGACCACCTCCGCGCCATGCGGTCACCGGCATGTCTCTGCAACCCCTCCTTCGAGGCCGAGGTTCGCTCTTGGAGCTGAAGCCCGGGCTGCAACCGGTCAACCTCATCTGCGTGTCACAGGCGTTGATCGACGACTTCATGGCGGATCTCGGCCCACTCGGCTGGAACGAGCACGAGGTCTACGAATTCGTGAAGTACGAATTTGTCAAGGCGGATGCCTCATTCGACCCGCCGCAGACCAATTACCAGGAGCGCCTGAGAAAGCTGCGCGGCGATTGACAGGATTCCTCAGCCGACTCGGCGACACTAAGCCCTCACGAAGCTACGCCGAAACTAAAGCGGTCACGCAGAGTTACGCCGATACCGCCATGCGCAACGCGGCGAAGGAGATGTCGGACACCACCGAGGGTGGGCGTAACGACAAGCTCAACATCCTGGCCTACAAGATGCGTCCCTTCATTAACGGGGGACTGCTCGACGAGTACTACGTCATCGACACACTCACCTCGGCGGCACGGATCGCCGGCCTCGACGACATCGAGATCGACCGAACCATCCGCTCCGGCTTCGACGGGTCTGACAGCGACCCCGGCCAAGTCACCTACACCCTCGACACAGCTCCGCAGATCAAGCCCTCTGTGGGTGCCGACCTCGGGCCCGATGATCCACCCGACATCGAGGTGGATGTCTGGGGTGAGCTGAAGCCTGTCGACGGCGCCGCGTGGATGTTCGACATCGACACCACGCAGACCATCATCTGGGGTGAGGGCGACGACATCCTCTGGGCCGAAGGCGAAGCCTTGATGATCGCTGGCGGCATGGGGCTGGGTAAGACCACTCTCGCCGGCCAGCTCGTCCGCGGTCTACTGGGTCTGGAGAGCACCGTCCTGGGCCTGCCGATCACCCCGGCGAGCAAGCCAATCCTCTACCTTGCCATGGACCGGCCGCGGCAGATCCGCCGCTCGTTCCTCCGACAGTTCGGGGACACCGATCGGCTAGCCCTCGAAGGCAAGCTCATCGTCCGCCCCGGGCCGCCGATCAGTGACATCGCCTCCTGCCCTCCTCTGCTAGCCAAAATGGCCGAGTCAGTCGGTGCTGGAACGATCTTTGTCGACTCCCTGAAGGATGCGGTGGTCGGACTCAGTGAGGACGCCACAGGTGGCGCGTACAACCGCGCACGGCAGGGCTGCCTCGCCAAAGGTATCCAGGTCCTTGAGCTTCACCACAACCGCAAGCCCAGCGCCGAGTCGGCCGGTGGCATCAGCGACGTGTACGGCTCGACCTGGCTGACCTCTGGTGCCGGTTCGGTGATCATGCTGACCGGTGATCCCGGCGACCCGGTGGTGAAGTTTCGCCACGCCAAGCAGCCGGCCAACGAGGTTGGACCTTGGCGCCTACTCCATGACCAGGAGCGGGGCGTCTTCGAGGTCCAGAAGATCGACCTACTGGTCGTGGTGAAGAACGCCGGCCCGAACGGGGTCACGGCGAGAGATGCCGCCCGGGCGATGTACGAGAAGTCCAATCCCACTGAGGCGCAGATCAAGAAGGCGCAACGCCAGCTGGACAAGCTGGTGCGCGAAGGCGACCTCACCTCGCTAGAAGGTAGCCGCGGCGGTGCCGGCGGTAGTGCACCCACGACATGGTTCCTGCGTCAGCCGGTGTCCGAGTTTGACTCGGCGACAGGCATTCAGTGGGAGCAAGCCACCCTTACTTAAGAGAGATTCATGAGTCTTAATACCGAACTCGAAAACGTCCGCGCCGGAATCGACAGGTTGCAGCAGCGTGAGCGCGAACTCGTCACACAGATCGAGGAAGATTCCTACCCAGTCGGCACCATTATCGAGGCCAGGGGTAGCAACTGCGGCCCGCGGTTTCTGATCAAGTTGGAGGGGGTTTGCGACGACCTTGGGACGTCCTACGACGAGAACTTCGAGGTCCTCTTTCCCCGGTCGCAGGAGGCGGTGTGGCTAGACCTGTTCAGCGACATGTCCGGCCAGCACTACCCAACGCTCAAGAAAGCCCAGGCCAACGCCTACGGCAAGTATGACAACCCCCAGGTGATCTACCAGCCGTGATCGACGACGTCGTTGCATCACTGACGAAGGACATCTACTTCGTCGTGGGCTTCACTGAAAACGGTGCTGTCACCACTGACTTGGTGGCCGACACCTCGTGCGCAAAAAAGCCCGAGGTCCGGTCCTACACCAACCCGGCGACAGCCAAGAGCTTCCGTACTAGAGCAATCAACTTGCGGGACAAGGGTGACTACTCGGGCCGGCGAGCCAACACCCACGCCGTCGACATCCGCATCGCCAAAATTACCGTGGGCGTCGACCGAGTGGAGTGGGTGGAGTGAAGGCCCTTGAGTGGAGCCCCCACATCCTCGCGGCGGCCGAGGCAATGTTCGACCGCCTCGCCATCAACTCCGCTCGAAGATGGGATGACCTCGACATCGACGCGGCGGATCACTACTGCATCGCAGCCAAGCTAGCCGTCGACGCGTTCCATCAGTCTGCAACCAGGGCTGTGGAGGTTGATTACTCGTGAGCGTCCGAACCTGCGCCTTCTGTGGCAACACCATCATGAGCTGCTTCCCGAAATGCCCTTGCCGACTGAGTCTTTGATCGACCCTTCCCGCACCGATGGCAATGGCATCACCTGGTACCGGCCGGTGCGTGACCCGGGACTGTCCTTCTCTCAATGGGGTTGGACATCCGACCCCCACCAGGCTCATCCCGATTACGGCTTAACGCCGAAGGAACTATGAGAACGAAACTCAAAGTCACCCTGTACTCCGTCAACGTGGCACTGCGATCCCACATCCGCAAGGCGTTCGACGGTCATCAGTACGAAGTCATCGAAGTCACCGACTCCAAGAAGTTCGGAGCCGAGGACAGCAAAGTCATCCGACAGGACACCATCGACCGACTGAACCTTCCCGACAACGCTGACTATGTCGTCACCACAACGGGATTGAACTCCAAGGTCGAAGGCTTAGCCGCGACCTTATCTCTCAAGCAGGGACGCAACGACGTCTACGTCATCGTCCTGCCCGAGGGGATGGACTTCCTGCGGAACAAACTCGACCAACGAGGCGAGCTGGTGCTCGTCGGAGCGGATCAATCGAAATGAACAAGACCCTCAGCCACAAGTATGAAGGCGTCTACAACCTTCAGGACCTTCGCGCCATCGTCAAAGAGACCGAGCATTGGCCGGCACATTCGGACGTCGAGTTCGAGTATGGCGACATCTCGGTGGCCGCGAGCGAATGAGCCTGCCCGAATTGCCGGAGGGTATGCACTTCGACATCTCCTCTGAGAGTGGGACTTCGGCCCACATCGTACTCATGACCGGCTCGCGAGCTTTAGCGTCCCGCGCTGTGCGTATCGAGCACTTCACGGACCGCGCAGCCATGCTCAGGCATATCGAGTCGCATGCCGCGGCCCTCTGGGAGCAGCTCAAGCTAGAGGTGGAGCGCGCCTCGTGGGTCAACGAGGCGTTCGCATGATCTTCTTCCAGGACCACCTCGACTTTCTCGCCCAGGTAACGCGGGCGCTCAATCATCTCGGCGCCGCACCGGACGGCATGTATATCAAGGTCGCCCTCGTCGAGGCCGGCGCCGACGAAGAAGTTCTCGGCGAGTGGTGCGACGAATTCGGCGAGGACAACTGGTATTTCGACACCGACACCAAGAAGGACAAGTAAGTGAAGAACAAAATCATCATCGCCATCGCCGCCCTGGCCGCGATCGGAGCGGTCGGCTGTACCGCACAGCCTCAGCCCTACTACGACGGCGAGGGGCTCTACTGCGAGTTCGATGAGATGGAGCCCGGCGACCGCGGCTACATCGACCAGAACGGCATGTTCTGCGAGCGGGATGACGACGGCGAGTGACCGACGTCGAAATCCGCCTCGCCTGTGCCGGACTGGCCGTCAACATCTTCCCGGAGCTGAACCCGGGCGTCTCGTTCGTGAACGCCTGCGAGGAGATCTACGACTTCATCACCGAGGGGCAGCCTAAGTGACCTTTGATCCACCGAAGAACATCAACTACGCGGCGACCGTCGTCCGCGTGCCGGCCACCCTCAGTCTGGACGGCCTCGACAACCTCGTCGGCGTCCCGGTCCTCGGCCACCGCGCCCTCACCCAGAAGGTGGGCGTCGCGGTCGGTGACCTGAAGGTCGCCTTCACCGCCGAGACTCAGCTCAGCCACGAGTACGCCAGCGCCGGCAACCTCTACCGGGAGTCTGAACTCAACTCGGACAGCACCGAGAAGGGCTACCTGGAGAAGAACCGTCGCATCCGTGCCATCAAGATGCGTGGACACCGCTCCGACGCTCTGCTGATGCCTCTGGATTCGTTGTCCTTCACGGGCTTCGACATCTCCACGCTGAAGGAGGGCGACACCTTCGACACCCTCAATGGTGTGGAGGTCTGCCGCAAGTACGAGGTCCCCGTCAAGGGCAGCCACGGCCCCAAGGCGGCCAAGCTGGACAAGGCGTTCAAGCGCGTCGACAAGAAGCTGTTCCCCGAGCACCTCGACACCGACGCGTTCTGGCGGTCCAAGCACCTACTCAAGCCCGGCCGCGAGGTCGTGGTCACCCAGAAGTTGCACGGCACCAGTATCCGCGTAGGACGGGTTCCCTGTCTGCGTCAGAAGGGCTGGTTCGAGCGGCTGCTGAACCGCTGGTTCCCGACGACCGACTACACCTACGACGCCGTGTTCGGTAGCCGCAAGGTGATCAAGGACGTCAACAATCCGAACCAGAACCACTATTACGACACCGACATCTGGACCGAGTTCGGTCGGCGCATCGAAGATCGCATCCCCGAAGGCTTCATCGTCTACGGCGAGCTGATCGGATGGACCCCGGATAACGCCGCGATCCAGAAGAACTACACCTACAACCTCGGCGCCGGACAGGCTGAGCTGTACGTCTACCGGGTGGCGACCATCAACGCCCAAGGGACGCTGGCCGACCTGAGCTGGGACGGAGTCAAAGAGTTCTGCCTGGAGCGTGGCCTGAAGTGGGCGCCCGAGATGGGCCGCTTCACCTTCGGTATCGGTGATGAGGGCAGCTTCGTCACCATCGACGACTTCGCCGAGTGGCTCGACGAGAACCTGATGGACAAGCGCTACGCGGATCTCTTCGACGAGAACGGTATCGCCGACCAGTCCTCGGTTGTGGAGCGGCCGGTTCCGCTGTCGACGCCAAAGACCGTCGACGAGGGCGTTTGCTTGCGTCAGGAGGGTGTCGTCCCGACGATCCTCAAGGCGAAGTCGCCGGTCTTCCTTCAGCACGAAACCAAGCTCCTCGACAACGACGAGGCCGACCTGGAAAGCGCAGCATGACACAAGTTCCTTTCACCAAGGAAGAGGCTGAGATCCTCAAACTGGTGGCCGAGGCGGAGAACGCCCGCCTCGACGGGGAGAGCAAGAAGCTCGACCAGGCCCTCCGACAGGTGGAGATCCGCCGGGAGACGGCCAAAGCCATCGAGGCTGAGCATGACGCCACGATCCGCGGACTCAACCGCATCCAGAAGGAGCACGAGCACGCCATTGCGAGCGTGCAGGACTACTTCCACCACGAGTACCTGTTCGACGATCCCATCAACGCCAAGAGTGTGTACTCCTGCCTGACCACTCTGTCGGCGTGGGACCGCATCAAGGCAGACTGCCCGATGAACATCACGTTCAAGTCTCCCGGCGGCTCTGTGATCGACGGAATGCACCTTTTCGATCAGCTGACGGCGTACTCGCTGCGCGGCGGAGGCAAGCACGAGGTCACCATCACGGTGCGTGGCTACGCCTGCTCCATGGCCGGCATCCTGTTGCAGGCCGCGGACGTTCGCCGCATCGGCCCCGAGGCCTACCTGATGATCCACGAGGTCTCTTCGTTCGCCCAGGGCAAGATCGGCGAGATGAAGGACGAGGTGCAATTCCTGGAGCATATGTCCAAGCGGGTTGCGAACCTGTTCGTGCAGCGCGCCAGGGAGGTCAAGGGCGAGGACGCCATCACCTACGAGAAGTTCACCGGGGACGAGGGCTGGAAGCGTAGGGACTGGTGGCTGGACTCCCAGCAGGCTTTGAGTTACGGGTTTGCCGATGAGATTGGCTAAGGCCCTTAGCATCGCCGCCGTGGCCCTGGTTATCGCCGGGGCCACGGCGGCGTGCGGTGGTGCAGAGCCGGACCTGCCGGATGAGGACGGGGCCAGCGTGGTCACGCAGATCAATGGCCAAGAGTGCATCTTGTACTACCCGTACTCGAATTCGCGTCGAGACATGCAGATGGAGTGCTTCAAGTGAGCCTGATCCTGTTCATCCTGGGTTGCCTACTGGCGCTGGCGAATCCCAGCATTGGCGTCATCCTTCTTGTTATCGCCTACATCGTGGAGAAGTCATCGTGAGTGAGTTCACGGTCTACTTCAGTGCAGGCGCGTCAACGGCAGTCAAGGTCGACGCCGAGGATTACGACGCGGCGATCGAAGAGGCGTACAACGACCTTCCCGGCAGCCTGTGCCACCAGTGCGCTAGAGAGATCGAACTCTCGGGCGATTGGGACGTGGACGCTGTCTACGACGCCGACTTCAAGCTCGTCTACGAGGAGAAGCGATGAGCCGCGACATCATCGTCGTTGACATCGAGACCACCGGCCTGCACCGTGCCGCGGTCCCCTTGGACGTGGCGGCCATCAACCTCACCACGGGGGCGGAGTTCTCCTTCGTCCCGTACGTCTCGCGTGAACACCTTGCCGAAGCCGAACCGACTGCGCTCAAGGTAAATCGGTACTACGAGCGCGGAGTGTTCGAGCGGATGCTTGATCCCGCGGCGAGTGGTTCCGCCTACTGGACGCTGAAGGAGTGGCTCAAGGGCAACACGCTGGCCGGCAGTAACCCCACGTTTGACGACGCCCGCCTCCCCAGGTGGGTTGCCGAGGAGCGCCACCACCGACTCCTCGACCTATCCGCCTATGCCGCAGGAGTTCTGGGTACCCCGCCCAACGAACTCGAAGGTCTACACACGGTGTGTGAGCGGTTGGGTGTCGTGAACGAGGACCCCCACTCTGCCCTGGGTGACGCCCGGGCCACCGCAGAGTGCTTCCGTCGCCTCGCTGCCAGTATCACGAGTGGCCCCCGGGTCTTCTCGTCGCTCACCAAGGTCCCAGAGGGCGTGGTGGTTGTAGATAAGGACGGCGACCGGTGGAAGCACGCGGGGGGCGAGGTTTTCGTCAATTGGTACGACGAGGACTACGGAGACTGGGAGCACTCACACCCCAACTCGGAAACCCGCGACGTTTACGCACCCTTTACGGAGGTCTCATGAACCCCTTGACCCATCCCGCCGTGATCGCCGCGGCGATTGAGTTCCTCAAGCCCCACGGCGGAGCCATCGGCAAGACGCTCAAGGATCTCTACGACGACCTCATCCCGTCGCCGGCTGAGGCGGCGTCCAAGCCTGATCCCGACACTCAGGCAGGTCCCGACGCCTACGCACGCGTGGTCGCCGAGAGCCGGCAACTGTCGGAAGAGGTCGCCGAGTTGCGCCGAATCCTCAGCCGTATCCGGGAACTCATTGGCTGACTGGCCCTGGCCCGAGGACACCCACGAGGATCGCCTGCGGCGGATCATCGACTTCTACCGCAGGGCCCTGCTGGAGTCGGACGTCACCCTCTGCACCGTAGTGGATAAACGCATGACGACGTGGGGGCAGTCGTGGGTGTGCTCGACCGCGGTCATTGACCGCAGCAAGTTGGTCACTGCCCAAGAGGTGGCCAGAGAGTTCGACATTCGGCCGCACAACGTTCATGACTGGTCCCGCCGGCATCCTGACCTGGTGCCCAAGCGGGGTCGTCGTGGCAACCAGACCCTCTACCTACTCAGCGATATCCTCGCCTACCAATCCATCCAAGGAGCACGACGCTGAATGGTCGAGATCGGATGGCCTCACGTGGTGCCCGAATGCTCCGCTGCCTTCGACGATGGCGAGCACGTTCACTACTGCATTGATGAATTAGGACACCAGGCGCCCGGGCATTTCTGTCATTGCGGCGCGGTGTTCGACTACTAGAAAGACACTGCATGGCGATTACTGTTGAGCAGGCGTTCCACGAGGTGATGGACGAGAGTAGCGGTGCGCTGCTCACCATTGCCGTGGGCGTCCTTGTTGCGGCATCGGAAATGCGGGACGAATACCCCACCGAAGACGATGCCCCCGAAGGCCTGGTCAAGTTCCTAAAGCGAGTCGAAACAGCCTCCGAGGAATTCCTCGCCTTCGCGAATATCGAATAGCGCTGATCCGTGAAAGAATTTAAGCGTGCTTTAATGGAAGTTAGGGAGAAGTCTGTCCAAAAGCGACGTGCTCTGGCTTGATATTCCCGGGCGCGCCGGCTTCCAGGCCTCTGACCAGGGCGAAATCGCCAGGAACGGTCAGGTTAAGCGTCAGCGCCAGGCTAAGAATGGCGCGATGCAGGTCGACATTGGCGACAAGACGTGCATGGTGCACCTACTCGTTGCCGCGGCATTCTATGGCCAGAGTATGGGTCGCGGATTCTGGGTGAGACACCGTAATGGTGACCGCTCGGACAACCGCCCCGAGAATCTCATCTGGGCCGGCCGGCTGACATCCCTTCCACCGCCAACATTGACGGCGCCAGTGGAGCTAGAGCAAGAGTACGAGAGGGTCAAGGCTGAACGTCTGGCCTTGATCGAATTGATGCAATCCTGATCGCGGCGCGCCCTTAATTCGCCCGGCAGTTGATCGGTCCTCCTGCCGAGAGGTCGCTGCGCCCCTGGCCGGCCCCCATTCTGAGTTCGCGCGCTCGGGGGCCGGCCCTATTCTTTTTGAGGAAGTACATGACCATCGACGAAACGTGTCCCGACTGCGGAGCCGAAAGGCTCTCATGGATGGGGGGCTCCCACGCGTCGGCCAATTGCCCTTTCCACCCGGAGCGCCGCCATCATCCGAAGTGTTGCGATGGTCGAACGCCTGACCAGGTGTGGAGGAGCTTTCCGTGGCCCTTCCAGTCGTCGCGATGAGCGCCGCCAGGAAGTGGCTGGAGATCTTCGTCGACATCCTGGTCTACGAGATCAACCACACCCACGACGGGGAATTGCTGAGCGAAGGTTGCGACCGCCTCGTCGAGCGCAGTCCTGTGCTGGCGCGGGGTTTCATCCTCGCTGCGGGCGGAGCATTGACCCTGCACTTAGCCAATGCCATTCCTCCGCAATATGATCCGTTCAGCCGGAGGTTTTGGGCCCGGTTCAGAAAGTGTTGAATTCTCCCCCCGGGGCCAGATAAGTAGTTAGTGCATCTAGCATGTTTCAGTCAGCCATCGCGGAGGACGGAAGGCACAGTTGTCCGCGGCATGGGGTCGGCCTCCCCGACTGAAACCGGTCTAGCCCACCGACTGAACGGGCTCCCTGGGCGTCGGGGTTAGGGCGCACGCTGTATGGACTCCACCGGGTGTATAGACGACGGGTCCAGGGTTGCAACCTGGCTGATCTAGAGCGGCCGAATCGCTGAGAGGTGCGTCTTCGCAACGCTTAATGGCTGTGCTGATGCAGTCCGCCTCGAATCGGAATGTAGTGAAGTGGTATAACGCCGACCTTGGGAGTCGGTGTCGGAGGTTCGATTCCTCCCATTCCGACGGAGACTAACGCACCAATAGTCTGCTTCAAAACTTTAGTGCCGCAGTGGCCCCTGCGTAATCAAACGGTCAACCGCGAGTGGCGAAACTGGTATACGCGCTGGGTTTAGGTTCCAGTGTCCGAAAGGACGTGGAGGTTCGAGTCCTCTCTCGCGGACGCTCCCCACCTGCGGGGCAGATGGTCGGGTCGCACCCGGCAGCAGGAATCCCGGGAGAGCAGTCACCGAGGCGGCAGATCACCGACCACGGCGGACGACTCCCGGGCTCAGTGTCCAAGGCCGCGTTGGCGCGGTAGCGACAGGAGGCCCCGGTATTCGACCCTCGCGGTCGACCCGGGGCCTCTGCACATCAATCGGGCGTGATGCCCAGTAAGGAATGGCGAGATGCCAAAGGAATACATCGGAGCTGACCCGCAAGAGCACGGCTCCCTCTCAGTGTCATGGGGTCGAGATCAGTGTCACGTCGCACTCTCGGTCGCAGGCCCAATCGGCTGGCGCAACCCGCTGGTGGAGCCGACCCCATACAGCGAGGAGGCGGGATTCGATCCCGACAATGGCCTCGACTGGCACTTCAACGCTTTCAACCGCTCGGAGATCAATGCCCTGATCCGCGTCCTGCGCAAGGCTCGCGATCAGGCGTTCGGCCGAGACGAGTAGACGAGGCGGTACGGGTAACACCGCCGCCATAAAGGGTGGCCGCCCACTGGAAAACGGCCAATCCCGGCGCCGGACGGTGGCCGTAAGCGGAGGTGATGCCATCTACCCTCCGGCCGGGACTATTGGTGCGTAGCTCAATTGGTAGAGCAGCGGTCTCCAAAGCCGCCGGTTACAGGTTCGAGTCCTGTCGCATCAGCGTGACCCATCAAGGAAACAACAACTGGCTCGGGAAGTGGTTGCGCCGAGAGCCTCATCAGATCATCGGGTCCGAAGAGAACCCGTACCTCAAACGGTGGTATGTACTGCCGCGCAACCGGTTCCTGAATCTCTACCTGCACCAGTTCCTCCGCTCCGACGACGACAGGGCTCTGCACGACCACCCATGGTGGTTCGCGTCCCTGATTCTCAAGGGCGGGTACTGGGAGCACCGTGGCGACAGGCAGATTACAACCAAGAGCTGGCGTCAGGCCGGCACTGTGGCATTTCGCCGGCCGACCGTCGCACACCGGGTTGAACTGGACTGGGACGTCAGGACCCAGGCTGAGAAGCCCACCTGGACAGTCATTCTCACCGGTCCGCGTATCCGCCCGTGGGGGTTCCATTGCCCCCAGGGCTGGGTGCACTGGGTCCGGTTCACTCATCACAACGGATGCGGGGAACACGCATGACCATGATCAAGATCACCAACGACGACCGCCTGGCCCTGATCAGCTACCTCGCGGACACTATGCACGTCGACCAGCCGGCTCGCGTCGACGGCTTCATCCGCCTACTCAACAGGCTCCTAAACGTGCCCGTGGGCACTGTCCGCGTCGACGACCACGGCAACACCGCGGTGAAGTGCGAGGTCGACGACTGGGATGAGGAGCCGTGGTTCGTTGTCCGACGCAACGGCGATGACACCTGGTACGACGACGATTTCGTCGCCGAATGGCCGATCGTCTTTAGGCCGGAATGAGCGAGCAGATCACGCTCAGCCCGTCTGAGCGAGAAGCCCTCATCGGCTACCTGAAGGAGAGCACGTCTACGCCGCAGGACGCACGTCTCGACGAACTCTTCAGGCGACTGAACAAGCTCCGCCGGCCGCTGCCGCTCGGGACCGTCCGCGCGAAGGATGGTCAAGTCGCAACTCTCCTCGACCGCTCTAACTGCGGCTGGGCGGTTGTCGATACCGCGATGCATGCCGACGACGAGTGGGACTGGCATTCCGACCCTGAAGTTGCCGACTGGCCCATCGTCTTCGAGCCCGCATGAGCGAATTCATGCTGCCGTACGCCTGCAAGCCGGTCTATGTCGGCAGCGGCAGCCTCCCGTACTACAGCGTGCATGTGGAAGACCACGTGTTCCACCTCCACCCGTCCGATGTGACCGACGCCAAGCTCGAACAATTCGCAGCTTCCCTCGCGGCGCGCTACCGGCTCGCCGAACATCTAGCAACCCTCAAGGGGAACAACAACTCTTGACCCACACTACAAAGGAACGGGCCCAGTTTCTCGGGCTCCTGAACGGCACCACCGAGTTCATGCGCCTCGCCGGCCAGAACACCGAGGGTGGCGATTTCGTCGATTACGACATCCGCGACCTGCGCCGTGGCCTCCTGGAGGAGGAGTACGCGATCGAGTACCTGGACGCTGAGTTTGATGACGATCTCGTCGCCACGGTCGATGCACTCCTCGACATCATCGTCGTGTCCTGGGGCACGCTTCTGGCCTATATCGGCGAGGAGAGGGCACTGGCTGCCGCGGCCGAGGTCGTTCGTTCCAATCTGGACAAAGTCACCGGCGAGATCAAGCGCGCCCCGAACGGCAAGATCCTCAAGCCTGAAGGCTGGGTCGGCCCCGATATCGAGGGAGTCGTCAATGGCTGACGACACCACCACCGAGGCGAACGCCCGACAGAAGCCCTTCGGCTACACCGGGGTCGGCGGTCAGGGGCTCGTCGATAGCTCGATTCACCCTTACCTGCCAGGCCTTGGCCCCTATGGACCGACGCTACCGTCACCGACGCTGCCGAATTGGATTGGCACACCCATCGACCCGCCGAAGACCAAAGAGACCAACCCCAAGGACGCGGTAGGCATCGCTAAGGTGCCGTTCTCAACTGTCCCCGCTCAGGTTGTCGCCGAGGTGGGCCTGGCCATGCTGGAGGGCGCCCTCAAGTACGGCCGGCACAACTACCGGGACGCGGGTGTCCGGGCGAGTGTCTACTACGACGCGGTTCTGCGACACCTCACCGCGTTCTGGGAGGGCCAAGACGTCGACCCGGACAGCGGCCTGTCGCATCTGGTGAAGGCCATCGCCGGCCTGGTGGTCCTGCGGGACAGCCAGTTTCGCGGCAACTGGACCGATGACCGCCCACCCAAGGTGGAGGGCGACTGGGTCCGGGAGTTCAACCAGAAGGCCGCGGCCCTACTGAAGAAGTACCCCGACCCGCTGCCGGCCCACACCGAGTTGGGCGCCGAGTGAGCGCAAAGATCCTGACGCTGGACCTCGAAACCCAGCGGGCAGTGGTCGAGACGTTCGATCTGTGGCCGAAGTTCATCGGCATCGACCGAGTGGTCGTCGACAAGCGCATCCTGTGCTTCGCGGCGAAGTGGGACGACGACGAGGATGTCATGTTCCACGCCGCGTGGGATGACGACGACACCGCCGCCTATGACACGATGATCCGCGAAGCCTGGACGCTCTACGATCAGGCCGACATCGTCGTCGGGTGGAACTCGACCCGGTTCGACAATCAGCACTTCCAGGCTGCATTCGGCCGACTGGGTCTCGGCCCGCCGTCGCCGTACAAGAGCCTCGACCTAATGCAGGTCGCGAAGAAGAACTTCAAAGCCGGCGAGATGAGCCTGAAGCTCGACTGGTTCTCCCGCATGTGGCTGGGGGATCGGAAGACCTCCCACGGTGGCGCCGATCTCTGGCATGACATCCGCTACGGCACCCGCGCCGAGAAGCGCGCAGCCCAGAAGGTGATGCAGGAGTACAACATCCACGATGTGGAGTTGACTGAGCAACTCTTTGAGAAGTTCAAGCCGTGGACTGGCATCAACTACGCGATCTACGACTCCGACGCCGATGACGGTGAGATGCGTTGCACGAAGTGCGCTTCGACGAATTTGCAGAAGCGTGGCATGTTCTTCACCACCGCGTTCGCCTATCAGCGGTACCGCTGCAACGACTGCGGTTCCTGGTCTCGTGGCAAGCGGATGGTCTATTCGACGGAGCTACGCCCGGCGTGAACGCCCAGTGCGTGAAATGCGGTGACGTCCACCGCTGTACCGAAGGTTACTGCCGGCACTGCACCGGCGATTGCAGAAAGACTAAATGAGCGAAGAACAGTACGAATGGCTCCTGTGTATCGACTACAACGAAGAGACCGAGAAGGGTGAGGTCGCCCTGATCATGGAGATCGACCCCGAACGCCTGAATGAGGACGCCTACGACCTCCTGCGAGAGGCTATTGGCACCGGTATCTACGTCCTCGAAGAGCGACTGCTCGACTGATGGACCCAGCAATGCGTGGGCGCCTCGAACTTCGGCGCTCCAACGCGGCCGGCCCACACCGCTCCAAGAATCCCGATGACGCCGACTGGCTTGTCGAGTGGGAAGAGGAGCTTGAGGTCTGGAAACCAAGCGAACTCCCCACTTACGGAATGGATTAGACCATGGATGGTCTCCCTGATAAGGCGGTAGTCCTTAATCAGCTCCACGTCGTGGAGTACATGGCCGAAGATGGTCAGATCTACCACACGGACATTTCCAAGGGCAGCGACGGCCTTGACCTCGAACTCGGCAAGGTCCTCGAACTAGCCGAATGGGTTAAGGCGATGAACCTTTCCCCCATGTACATCGAGATGGTCCACGACTACATCACCGAAGAAGGCGACGAGGATGACGACGACGAATAGCTACTCCTGCCCGCATTGCCGCAAGGCGATCGGCTACATGCCGAAGGAGGACGTGCACGGCAAGAAGACGAACCTGCCGGCCTGCCCTTACCGGAAGAGGCGCGGCAAGTGATCCCCGATTCAATTCGCGACATGCTGGAGCTTCGCCTCAGCGCCCTCAAGCGCGACATCCAGATCTGGAAGACAGAGGAGGCCGAAGCAGAGGCGCTCGTCGAGCATCACCGGGAGAAGATAGCCCAGCTCGAAGCCGTGCGCGACGAGCTGGCGGAGTTCCTGGGGTGAGCGGCCTCAGATTACGCATTGAGTCGGACGGCACGACGGCTCACGCCCAGGTTGATCTCGACATTGACCCCGGTTGCCTGCGAGGCCTTGGTGCGGAGAAAGTCGCCCAGGAGGTGCTGGACGAGATCTCCTGTGGCCACATCGAGTCCTGCCATATCACCTACCACCATCCGAAGGGGTGGGCGACGCTCGGGGACATCTCTTCAGGGCCTTACGGTGGGTCTAATTGACGGCGAAAATGTGCTATGTCTGCGATCAGCCTGTCAGCCGTGGCGAACCACGCACGTACATCGGGTCTTTGATAATCCACGAGCACTGTGACCCCCATGTCACCGGCAATGTGTGCGACACCGATGACTGCTCCTGGCGCTGGACGATTCACGCGGGGGAGTGTTTCTAGTGGGGTACGTCCGCATAGCGCCAAGGCCGCACGTATGCGACCTGCCGTCCCCAGTCTTTGAAGTGAGCGGCACCATCTGGCGCTGCGACGAGTGCCGCACCAACTACCGCCGCACGATGAACTTCTTCGACCGTGCGATCTGGGTCCAGTGCCTCTGGCGCAACATCTTCAAGGGTCGGCCGTGACCTTCATGGCCCTCGCCGACTTCAACCTCGGCGAGGGCTCCAAAGTCTCCGTGGTGCTGCGAAGCGGCGAGTTGTTCACCGGCTGCATCACTCGCCTGATCGAAGACAAAGAGACCGGCGAGATCAACATGACGATTGAATGAGGGAACTTGAGATTCCGAGACATCCGCAACACCATCGTGAAGAGCGGTTGCCCGCTCATTGACGAAGCGAGCCGGCGCTACCTCGCCACTGAGGCAACCCCTCGCTGGTTGGCGCTGCCGCCACTGTCGCCGGCACTGATGCGGCCGGTGCCGAACCGCGCCGCACGTCGCGCCGCACGCCGACAGAAATAACCAAACACAAAGCCCCCCGTGCTCAATGGCTCGGGGGCTTTGTTGTATCTGACCAAGGATTTGCATGAGAGCAAGCGAGATGACCCCGGAACAGCGGGAAGAGGTCCGCAGACAGTGGAAGGGCATGGACTCGCTCGACGTCCTGCTCGACGAGATCCAACTCCTACTGGACGAGGAGGAGGCGTGAACGAAGATGCCTACACCCTCATGGACGACGAGGCCGCGAGCCAGGGCGAGGTGGTCTGGTGCTTCACCACCGACGCCATGGAGGGCGCCCCGCCCCTCGCGGTGATGATCAGCCCAGAGCGCTACAACGAGCTGCTGGAGATCGAATGGATGTACCAGGACCTCAGTGACTGAGGTTCCCGAGGCCGTGTGGAACTTCACCGCTGAGGAACTCGAACTCCTCGACCTGAAGCCCGGTGACCGATTCGGCCGAGGCATCGTCGGTGAGCCGGTCCCCCTGGTCGACCACGATGCCGTTCTCACCCGGCTCGTAACGCCTGTGGTGGACGTTCTCCTGCGCGAAGGGGTAAGGCCTACCGCGGCCGGGTTCATCGGCCTAGGAATCGTCAAGGATCTGCTGCTTGGCCTGCACGGCGTCAACATCGGCGAGGTCACCCGCTGGGCCCATATTCGCTGCGACAACGGCGAATGCGGCGGCTCAGGATAACTGAATAGAACAAAGAGAAACAGCGAGAGGATTTAGTGGCAGACAATATCAACTGGGGGCCAACAGGCGAACTGGTTTACAACAGGACGTATTCCAGGACCAAGCCTGACGGGTCGAAGGAGACCTGGCCCGAGACCGTCGAACGAGTAGTCGACGGTAACTTGGCCCTAGTTCCTGAGCGTTACCAGCTTGAAGGCGAGCGCGACAACCTCATTCGCCTCATCACCGAGTTCAAGCTACTCCCCGCCGGCCGGCATCTGTGGGCGTCGGGCGTGAAGAACGCTCAGCACCTTTTCAACTGCTGGGTGGCCGGTTGGCCGGCGAACATCTCCGACCACTTCGAGTTCACCTTCATGCGTCTCATGGAGGGCGGAGGAGTCGGAGCCAACTACTCGAATCACTACCTGGCGCAGTACCCGCGGGTGGTTCATCCACTGAAGGTCGAGATCGTCTGCGACGATACTCATCCCGACTACGATGCGATGCTCCAGGCCGGCGTGCTGTCCAAGCACTACGACTCTGACTGGGACGGCGCCTTCGCGATCGAGGATTCTCGGGAGGGCTGGGCCGCGGCGCTCGTCGACCTGATCGACACCCACTACCGCACCGACACGGTCCACTTCCAGCGCGTCTACGACGTGTCTCGCATCCGTCCGCAGGGCGCCAAGCTGAAGACTTTCGGTGGACAGGCCAGCGGCCCGCTGCCGTTCGCGCAGATGCTCGAAAAAGTCTGCGCAGTGCTCTCTGACCGTGCTGGGGAGACCCTGACCGGGCTCGACGCCATGGAGGTCGATCACGCCATCGCTCAGTGCGTGGTGGCCGGCGGCGTTCGACGCTCCGCGCGGATGTCGATGATGCACTGGGGCGACGAGCAGGTCGGCGAGTTCATCAACATCAAGGCCTCGACCGGCGAGCACTGGACGACGAATATCTCCGTCGAGGTTGACGAGCTGTTCTGGGATGTGGTGAACAACCCCGAGAAGTACACCATTGGGATGAGGGACCACGCGCAGCAGGTGCTCGCACTCCTCTCCGAGGGTGCTGTGCGCAACGGGGAGCCTGGCATGTGGGATTCCAGCCTCTCGAATGTGGGGGAGCCTAACCGCGTGGTGTGCACGAATCCGTGCGGCGAGGTCACCCTGGAACCATGGGAGCCCTGCAATCTCGGCCATATCAACCTGGCCAGCTTCGTCACCCCGACCGGCGACACCGACTATGAGGACCTGGACCTGGCCCATCGACTGATGACACGGTTCCTGATCCGCGCCACCTTCTCAGCGGTCGCCGACCCGAAGAGCCGCGAGGTCCTGGACCGCAACCGTCGAATCGGCGTGGGTCATCTGGGCGTCGCCTCCTACCTGGCGATGCGCGGTGAGCGCTACTCCGAGGCGACCAGTATCCAGAGCGACTTCCGCTGGCTGCTACAGGATCTAGCCGATCAGGTCGACCTCGCGGCTGAGAAGTTCTGCCACGACCTGCGCATCCCGATCCCCGTCAAGAAGCGGACCATCGCCCCCACGGGCACGGTGTCGAAAATGCCTGGCGTATCGGAGGGTATCCACCCGATCTTCTCGAAGTACTTCTACCGTCGCGTGCGCTTCAACAAGCATGCCGACATGGCTGCACTTCTCGCCCTCGCTGATCAGGGCTACGACACCGAGGATGACCTGTTCGCGCCGAACACCGCGGTGGTGACGATCCCGACGAAGGACTCCCTAGTTCAGGCGGTGGTCGACATCTACGGCGACGAGGCGGAGGACATTGTCGAATCAGCGAATGACCTGACACTGCAACAACTCCTGGAGTTCCAGGCGCTCTACCAGAGGTTCTGGGCTGACAACGCAGTGTCCTTCACTGCCAATGTCGATCCGACCACCTACTCCGCTAACGACGTCGCCGAGGCGCTGAAGAGCTTCGCCGGCAGGATCAAGGGTTCGACGATCTTCCCGGAGGCCAGCTTCCCCCAGGCGCCGTACGAACGAATCACCAAGCAGCAGTATGAAGACGCGACCGCCAAACAGGTAGCCGATGGCGTGGACGAGGTCTGCGCTAGCGGCGCGTGCGGCATTAAGTGAGTTAACATGACCAAACGCTCCGCGAGAAGAAGGCTGATGTGGTTCTTTAAGCGCAACCCAATGGTCCACACCGTCGCGCATGCTTGCGGGTGGCGCTACGAATGTCTCGACGGCGCCTGGACGCAGCGCGTGCTGTACGCCCACGTCGGTTCCTGCCACCCACGGAGTGACGTGCTTTCGTACGGTCAGCGGCCGGCGCGAGAAGGGGAGCAGATCGCACCCCCTGCACCCATACAGGTATGGAACAGCAACTGCCTGATGGTGCTTCAGCCGTGAGCGAGGGAGAGGCGCCCGACTCCTGGGAAGCGCGCATGGCGGCCCGCACCCGAGCACGCACCGCGCAGGCAACCGCTGCTGCCATAGAAGCACGGGACGACAGAGAACTCCGCGAACCCCGCCCGTGGCTCAACGGCTGGCCGCGCATCAACAACGGGCGCGCCGTGCTCATCGGCACCGCAGCCCACTGCGTCTGCTGCGGCCGATTCAAAGGGGTTACCTGCGTCGCCTTCACATCTGATTGGGGGCCGCCTGGACCTGAACCTGCATGGCCCTTCGGGGAAGCCGACTGCCCCATTTGCGCGCTGGAGGGGCCGTGAGTGGGGGGAGGCGGCGCGCGACACCATCATCGTCGTGTGGCACCGACCGGTGTCTCCCGACAGGGAAGAGGCCATCGGTGCGCGCTACTGCCTGACCAACATTTCCGACTGGCCCCTCTTTGACAGCTGGGAGTCGCCATGGAGATGATCAGTGGCTCAGCGGAGTTCGCGCAGCGGAGAGATGCGGTCAGTAACTTAAGAACTAAGCGGTTTGCCGTTGCGCCGCTTTACAAATAGCAACCGCGTTCCCCGTTGGTCTAATCAGGCAAGACACCGGACTCTGGTTCCGGGAATCTAGGTTCAAATCCTGGATGGGGAGCTTATGCCATACAAAGATAGAACTAAGCAACGAGAATTTCAACGCCAGTGGATTAGCCGCCGCCGAGAGGAATTCTTCGGGGCCAGAAACGCATCACGAAGATGGCGCGCCAATAAGGCTGCTTAGCCGTCTCTTCTCTCTCTCCCCACGCATATCCCGTCACATTCTTAAATAACACAACTGAATAGAGGTTACCCATCATGGCTCTGTACCGCACCTTGGTGCCGGTGTCCTACGTTTCGGGCAACACGGTCATCAGTATCACCGAGCCTGACAGAGTTATCGACCTGACGCCCGCCCAGGCAAGCGCCTTGTACGGCAAAGTCATTCGTGTCAATGGGCCGACCCCCGGTCCAGCGTCTCAGTCCCGAGTCGCGACACTGTCTTACGACAGGCGCGTCCAGTTTCCGCCCTCCGGCTCCGAGGATTTCCTATACCTCGCCGAGGATACCGGACTGCTATACCGGTGGAGCAGCGCCGCCGGCAGCTATGTGGGCGTGACCACGGAGAACACCGCTAAGGTGGACAAGGTCTCGACGGCTAACCGCCTCTACGGCACCGATTCCGATGGCAACCAGACCACCTACGCCTATTCGGCCATTGGCGGTAGCGCGCCAGCAGGAGATAGTGGATTCCCCCGCCGCCGCCCGGGCCAGCGGTCTTACAGCGTGAATCAGGAGGTCGCCACCGCCCGCGCGCCACTCACCGCGCCCGCCGGCGCGAAAGCCGTGGTACTCGCAGAGGTCCGCAACAGCCCAGGCGTGCTCAGTCACATTTGGATGGCCGGCGCGCAAACCGAGGATATGGATGGCTTCCTGGAACTCGGGGGCATCATCCGCATCTACATCGACAACGCAGCGACCCCAGTGGTCGACATGGCGTTGGGCGACTTCTTCTGCGCGGCAGGGCGCGCGAATGTCTTTGCGACCCCCCGTGTGGGCCGCACTAGCCGCACCCCCGACGCCACGTCGGGGTATCGCTACCTCCACGCTCCGTTCCAGGAGTACATGCGGGTCGAGGTCGAGAATCAAACCGACACGGACTCAATCTTTTACGGCCAGGCAAGCTATTCGACGGTCGACAGTTTCGCGTCGTTCGGCGATCAGCAGTTGTCCTACACCCTGATCGGTGAGCGAGTAGCCGAGCACCCCAGGCAGACACCCCTCACGATCTGCGACACAGATGGCTCCGGCCAGCTTGAGTCGATCTACGTATCCTTCGCGGGCGGCCCGGACGACGCCCCTATCCTCGAAGGCAACATCGAGATCTACATCGACGGCGAACTATGCCCGTCCTGGTCGTCATCAGGCGGGGAAGATGCCTTCAACGGCGGCTGGTATTCGATGCCTGTAGGGGGGTGGCCCGCTGGTCGAGCCGGAGCCACAGACCTATCGGGCGAATCGATTTCGATGTATCGATTCTTCGTTGATGACCCCATCTTCTTTGATTCCAGCATCAAGGTTATCGCTTGGGCGGGGCAGCCCGGCCAGGCCACTGTCGCCTCACCAACAGTGACGTTCGCCGGATATGCGGGCGTGTGGCTCGATGAGCCCGCCAGCGGCGGGGAGTACCTTACCTTCGATGGCCCCACCATATTCAACACCGACTTCACTCAGGCTGAACTCAACCCGGCCGACTGGCACCAGGACGAAAACCGAGTCGCCGCCGTCGCCACCGGTTCATCCATCACCATCGCTCACGGCGTAGGCAGTGCCTATGAGGACGTGCGTGTCGCCCCACTCAATCTGACGCTTCCGGCGAACTATTTCGTCTCGACGCGGTGTCGCATCACCTCAGCGCATCCCAACCAACAGGAAGCCTCTATCGCCGCCTTGGGCGCCACACCGTCGCCATGGTTCGGTTCCGCCATTCACGTGCAGTTGACGCGCAGCGGCAGTGGCGGCTGGAACATCTCGGTGCGCGACGACTTCGACACGGTCTTCGTCACGCAAATCGGCAGCGGCAGAGACCTGATCAACGAGTGGATTGAACTGGGTGTAATGAAGGTTGGCAACCGAAGTACCGCTTACTATGCCCGCAACCCAGGCGAGTGGACCCCCATTGGGTCGTGGATTCCACGTAAGACCGAAACCGGCCTGGCGATGGGCGCATGGACAGCCGACGCAGAGTTCGACAACCTGGTCATCCGCCAGTTGGTGACTCGAACCGTTCAACAGTAGAGGGCATGAAAGAACCCCCTCCGGCGCAGCGGGAGGGGGTCTTTCGCTCACCTAACAGGCAAGGGGGTTAAGGGTTGTTCACCCCCGGCGTACCGGTGTCGCTGGTGTCGCTGGTGGTGTTGTTGGAAACGCCACCTTGGCCGCCCGTGTTGCCCACGCCGGTGCCGTTGCCACCGCGGCCACCGGTCGCGCTCGCGCCGGTCACTGCGCCCGTGGTGGCCACGACGTTGCCGTCACCACCGCGACCACCGGTGCCACCGGAGATACCGCTACCGCCTGTGCCACCGGTCGCTGCCGAATCCTCCACGGTGACACCGTCAGCCAGTGCAGCGATGCGGCTGTTCGCTCCTACGCCACCCACACTGCCCACACCGTCAGCATCGCCACCCGCGCCGCTCACGGACACGCCGTTTGCCGACGAGCCCGCACCGCCAGCCCCGATCAGCGACGAGCTGCTATTGCCGCCCAGACCGCCGTTTACAGCATTGCCGCCGTTGCCGCCGGTTGACGTGCCGCTTGCGACGCCACCTGAACCACCGACGCCACTGGTGACCTTGGCGCTCTGAATGCCGGAGCCACCGCCGTTACCGCCCCTGCCGCCGTTGGTGCCTGTCCCGCCGTTGCCGCCGGTTGACGTGCCGTAGGACAGGCCACCCTCGCCGGCCTCAAGGCCGCCGTAGCCGCCATTACCGCCCGCACCGCCGTTGATACCCGCACCACCGGCACCGCCGAAGGCGAATGCACGATTGGCCGCGTTACCGACGACACCACCGAGGGTCTGTCCTGCGGCCTTGCCGTTGGCGTCAGGGCTCGCCTGGAGGTAGGCGAGCCCACCGTTACCACCCTCACCGCCGTACATCCCGCCGGCACCGCCAGCGCCACCGACCGCTGTGCCGTTCACGGAACTGGCCGCGCCGTCAGCGGTGATGATCGCGCCACCGCCCTGGCCGCCTCGACCACCCGCTGCTGTAGTCGTTCCGTCGCCGCCCTTACCGCCGTCACCGCCGGTGGCCGAGGAGCCGGTGACATTGGCCTGTGTGGCGCCGTTGATAAGGCTGAGAAGGCCTGCACCGCCACCGCCGCCACCGCCGCCACCGAGGCCTGCGGCCGTGGCCGTACCGACACCGCCGGCTCCACCTGCGCCACCCTTACCGCCTTGAATCGGGGTCGCGAGGGTGTTGCCGGCGAACCAGCCAGCGCCGCCGACGCCGCCCGCACCGCCGTTGCCAAAGAGGCCGCCGTCAGTACCCTTGCCACCCTTGCCACCCTGGCCGCCGTAGCCACCAGCACCCGCGTAGGGATTGGTGGTATCGGTGTAGCCCGTGCCGCCAGTTCCACCCTGGCCACCGACGCCGCCGTTGCCACCGGGGTTGTCGTCGTTGCCGGGACCGCCAGCGCCGCCGTCGCCGCCGAGGCCACCGTTGCCGACCGCATTGGTCATCGTGCCCGACGCGCCCGTGCCACCGATACCGCCAGCGCCACCGTTGCCCGCAGGCCCGGCCTTTCCGTTGGCCCCCGGTGCGCCTGCGTTGCCGATGAAGAAGAGCGTGGCGCCCGTACCCGGGGTGCCAGCGACGCCAGCAGCGCCACCCGCCCCACCGTTTCCACCATTGCCACCCTTGCCGCCGTCAAGGGTGCCGATCTCGCTACCCCTTGCGCCTTGAGCGCCCGCGCCACCGTTACCACCGCGACCACCGTTAGCGCCATTGCCGGCATTGCCGCCACGTCCGAAGATCAGGCTGCCGTCGCCACCGTCGCCACCGTCGCCGCCAGCACCGCCCGCACCGCCATCGGTGCCGTTTGCTCCGAGCGTTTCGGGTGTGGTGCCGTCGATGCCTGCCGCGCCGGCCGAACCATTGCCGCCGTTGCCACCATTGCCGATGAAGAAGCCACCGTTTCCGCCATTACCACCACGGAAACCGGCTACACCGCCCTCAATCGGGGGGGCGGCGTAGGAATATCCATCACCGCCATTGCCGGCGAGGAATCCGGCATTGCCGCCATTGGGATTGGCTGCCGTGCCGTCGATGCCGTTGCCGATGAAGATGTTGACGACGGGGATGAGCCCGGCGATTTCAAAGACCGGGTCAAGGAGGTTGGCCGGGTCGAACCCCCCGCCAAAGAAGTTGCTGGCGAGGTCGGTCTGTGCCTGTGCCTGCGCCGGAGTGGTGAGAAGAGCAGCGGCGGGGGCGCATAGAACCAGGCCCGCGCCTCCGATGGCAGCCACGAAGGTCCGTGCGGACAGCCGAGCGGGTTTGCGATGTGTGGGCAATGTGAATCCTCTCCTTGAATTCGGTTAAAAAGTGCTTGCTGAAGGGAGCTTCGCTAACTTAACACCGAGATTTGACGAATGTGAGTGGAACCTGAGAAGAAGCTGGCTAATGTTTGAGGTTGCAAATTCATAAGTACTCTTACATTGCCAGGCTTCCGTATCACCAAGTTTGCTAGCTTATCTCAGAATTCGGCTGCCGCTATTGGCGCGAGTATTTGACGTGATAGCCGTCGACATCAACAACAGTTCACGTGCTCACCTCCCCAGGCGGCGAATCTCAGCCCGCAGTAGGGGCAGCGCCACCACAGGATCTTGTGCCACCAGCGGATGCGTCCACCCACCCCGAACCACCGCCAGCCGTACTTGCGGCTCTTGTCGGGGTAGTAGGTCCACACCCGCCAGCACCCCGGGCAGCGGTGAGGCTTGTCGGTGTCCATGTGCCTCACGCCAGCTCCAGCACCACGTCGACCTTGGTCACGTTCTCGTGGCTCCAGAACTCGCGCTCGACCTCCGCGCCGTTGATGGTCACACGCGCCGACCGCAGGTCGAAATACTCGCTCGCGTCCTTCCAGCCAGCCAGCTGCGCGACCTGGTAGGTGTCGTCGTCGTTGAAGATGAACCAGTCGCCACGGTTTAGGTCGTGGGCAGGCTTCTGGCCGAGGTTGCGGATCACCGGCTTCATCAGCACGTCGCCCACATGTCGCCATGCTGGCGGAAGACGACGCAGTCGCCGTAGCCGCGAGGGTCGGGAACCACTTCGGTGCTCACCGTGTCGTACTCCCTCTGCCGCTCGGCCGTCTCGTTGACACAGCTCGCCATCGCCCCGAGGAAGAGCAGCACGAGTGCGACCATGATGGCTGTCACCACCTTGTCCTCCGACGTCATCAGTCCTCCTCGTTGTCCACTATCAGGCCGATGCCGCAATCGCACCGGAATCCGTTGCCACAGGCTCGGAGTCGCTGAGCGCCCAGGTGTAGGCCTTCGTCTTACCCATGGCGGCGATGACGATGCTGATGTGCTTCTGGCAGACGGACTGGCCGTTGACGACGAACACCGCGTCCCGGTGAATGCCTGCGCGGCAGAAGCATTCGATGCAGTTAAGCACGACGCTTCTGCCATTCGACGCCGGCTAGGAATCCCTCCACCCACAACGGTCCCATCGCGTTGATCTCGGCAGGAATGTCGCTGAACCGCTTAGCTCTTGAGTGGGCGACGTAGACCACCGACATGGGGTCAATGACCTCAGCGATGCCGTCCTTGGTGGTGTCGCCGCCCTGGTCGAACTCAGCGATGATTTCGCCGAGGGCCAGCAGGTCGGGGTGGCTGGGTCGGTGCTCGGCGTTCATGGCATCACCCACGCTGGGCCGACCTGCTTGATGCCATTGCATGTCGTGCAGTTGCGGGCGCCGATCCAGTGACGCGCCTTGCAGTCCGGGCAGTCCTCGCCGAAGACGTAGACCTGACCGGCGCCGCCCTGGTTGCCGTGGATGAGCTTGCCGTCGTAGTGCAGCTTGTCCGTCTCGGCCATGCACTGCTCGAACAGCTCTCGCATCGCCTCGGGCGAGTTGGCCGACAGGTTTAGGTGAATCCCGCTATGGCTCATGCCTGCCCCTCTCGTCGCAGCTTCGCCTCGCGGTAAAGCTCCCACATGTCGACCAGGTCTTGAGCGTGTCGGCGCGCCGCTCGGTGCTGATCGAGACGGTCCTCGATGTATTCGAGGTCGTACATGCGAGCAGCTATTTCAGCCTGCTCGGCGCGGGACTTGCATTGCGGCTCCTCGCAGTCGAGCTGGCTCACGGGCGACACGGTGGGAAGCCTGTCGCCGTCGTAGAGCACGGAGCAGTTGTGCGTCTTCACAGGTCCCCCGGAGCGTCCGGGTGGACGGGGCACGGGCCGAAACCGGGTTGCGACGCGGGATGGACGTGCCACTCGACACCCGACCAGCCGCACGCGGTCATCGGATCGTCGGCGCAGCTGAACACGCACGTGCACTCATACACGTTGGCCTGAGTGATCCGAGGCTGGTCGAGCACCTGCATCTTCATGCTCAATTTCTGAACCTTCCGTGTGGATTCTTTCCTAAGTGTCCCAGATTAGACTAGGTGTGTCAATACTTGTCGAACTTGAACAACGGCCACAAAGAGCGCCAGCTCAAATCGAAGTTCAAATACCAATGCAAGATGAGAAATGCCCGGTGCGTTCACTGCCGGCAGCCGATTGACTATTCGGCGCCGCGGAATCACCCGGAGAGCTTTGAGGCCGATCACATCTACCCGGTGAAAACGCATCCTCACCGAGCGTATGACCCAACGAATCTCCAGCCCAGCCACAGTAAATGCAACCGTGAGCGGGGCGCTACGCCTTATGTGGCGAAGAAGTGGGTGCAGCCCGACTGGTGACTAGTTGCGCTTACCCGTGTGGGCGTAAACCCAGAAGGCCAATGCTGCAACGAAAACGCACGAGAGAGCGAAGTTGCCGTCTTCCGGCATGATCATGTGTGCGAGGGTGCCGATTCCGAGGAAGATCACGTCGCCACCTTCAATGCCGGTCGGTCGCTGGTCTGTTGCGCTTCGAGGTTGTCTATCTCACGCTGCTTGCGCTCCACTGTGGCATCCAATTCCGCCTTGAGTGTGGATACCGCTTTGATGCGTAGCGCCTGAACGCGTTTCAGTTCTTCGAGTCGATCAGCCATCGTCGCCTGTGTGGGGGAAGTTGTCAATCATCTTCTGTACCTCCTTGAGTCGCTGGTGCATTGCCGTGAGGCGTTCTTTGTGACGCTCGACGGCTGCTCGAATTCGCTTCTCCACTTACAGTGGCCGCCACGCCTCCACAGCGGCCTTCGCTTCGTCCTCGGTATCGACAAAGCCGCCGGCAGCCTCCCACTGCTCCGCTTGATCGTCGGTGGCGATGATGGTCCAGGACCACCGGCCTGCGTCGGCAGTACCAATCTCACCCCAGTAGGAGGCATCCTCGGTACCAGGAACGTCGTCGTAACGCTGGTCGCCCGGATAGTCGTTGATCGGCACCCACTGCGCTACCTTTTCGGATGCGCTCATCGCGCCTCCCCGCCGCGCCAGCTCGTCGGCCAGCTCGTTTCGGGCCTCGTAGTGCATCCGCTCGTCCTCCATTGAGTCGAATGGGCGGATCGGGTCATCCAGCTTGCGGTTGATCGAGTCAATGGCGATGCGCAGGGCACGGTCACTCAGGCTCACGAGTCGGCCTCCACGCACCCCAGACCCATGTCAATGAGTCGGAGGGCAGCCGTGTTGAGGTCGATACCCTCGTCGTCGGCGTACTGCTGCACGCAATGGAACTCGGACCATTCCGTATCCAGCTCGATCTGCACCTTGGCCATGGGTCAAACCTCCTGCGCGATGGGGTGGTAGAGGATTCGGGAGAACAGGTACGGGAACATGAACGTCCCCGGGTCGGTGCAGTTGATCAGCGTCGCGCGGACCGGCCAGCCGACCCGTTCCAGCCACGCCTCGTAGGTCTCGCCGTCCTCGTAGCCGGTGACAATCTCGAAGGTGACGCATGGCTCGTCGGAACCGGTGTCTGCTGTCCAGACCTCCACAGCCGATCCACGCTTGTCGTGCACCGACTGAACGAACTCCGCGCTGAGACCGGCCTTCTCGACCAGGATGCGGGCCAGTTCCTCGCCCAATGCCGCCTCGGCACCGGCCTTGAGCCATCCGCCCTCGGTGAGTTCGGCCCACCTGTTCAGCGTCCCGATGGATGATGCGGCGAACCGCTCCTCGTCGGACTGCGCCAGCTCGGCGTGGAATCGCAGATTCTCCGTCCACACGATGATGGCCTGCTGCTCCTCGACATTGACCTCCAAATGGCAGTTAGGCGCCGAGTCAATGTCGATGTGCTCGCCACGGTCAGCGAGGTCGGATACGAGGGTCACGACCAACCCCCTTCGATCCACCGGCGCCACCGGACGATGGCAGTCAGCAGTTCCACGTAGGCCTCCACGTAGGCGTCGATCATGCGACCCACTCCCGGGTCTCGTTGTCGCGCACGCTGTACCGGTCGCCCAGCTTGAGTGTCTGTGAGTCAATCTCGACGCCGTAACCTAGATCCTTGAGGCCGTCGATGAACGTGTCGTCGTCCTGGTCGTCATAGCGCCCATCCACGTCCCAGCCCGACCGCAACCATGCGACCGCTGAGTCGTAGTCCAGGTGGACCGAGACGGACGGCTCGTTGGTCCCTTCGGGGACGACGGCGAGAGTGTAGAAGTCCATCAGATCACCCCCACGTATCCGGCGCCGACCAGGCTGGCCTCGGCCTGCAACTCCTCGGCACGTTCCCGCGCCTCACGCTCGGCCTCGGCGGCGCGTTCCGCCTCGACGTGGGCGACCTCACCGACCAGATCCTCAGCGACCTCCCGGACGTAAGTCCGCTCACCGCGGGTGTTGCCCCGATCCACGACACCCCAGACCGAAGTGTCGTCACCGTCCTCGCCGGTCACCCGGACGCCGAACACGTCACCGAATGCGTAGGCCGCGTATTCCTCTGCCTCGTCGTGCGCCAGCTTGGCCGGATCGGTCGGCGTCGAATGCACGGCCGGATCGAACTCGCTGCCGCTGGTGTCGACGAGCGCGAACCAGAAGTGCCAGTCGGACTGGCTGTAGCCCCGGCTCTCGCCGGTGACCAGGCGCACCGGGGAACCGGTGATGACCGTCCACAGGTGGAACGCACGCACGATCTGGTGGCCCCAGTTGCTCGCACCCGCGTCGCGGTAGCGGTCGATGAAATGCTTGAGCGCGGCACCGGCGTAGTTGGGCGCCTGCGTCCCGGAGGGGGTGGTGACGAGGCCGTCCAGCTCGTCCACGTAGGTGTCCCACCGGCTGTAGGTGTACTGCATGACGAGGAACTGCGTCGCGCTGTGGTCGTAGTTCTCACGAGGATTCAGCGGTTCCGGGTCCACCATCACCACGACCTCGTAGTTGCGGCCGTCGCGGGTGATGGTGAAGCTGTCAACGTTGTCCATTTTTGGGCACCTCCCTTTCGTTGTCCGAATATGTGTTTAGCGTATTCCGTATTTCCCTATGTGTCAATGCCGATAATGACGCGATTGTCAGGTCACGCCCGGAATCCGATCACGTCATCGACCTCGATCACGCGATGGTCGATGGTGAACACGTCGTCACCACTCCCCGGTTTCAACTCTCCGGTGACCGTTTCACCATCCGACAGCGTGACCTCGACGGGGGAGTGCGGACCTTCAAGGGTTATGTCCTTGACCGCTGCCTGCACCAAGAATCCGTAGGTGCCCATCCACCCGTGGCCGGTGGATTCGAGCACCAGGTCGTAGCCGGGTACGTCGCTGTAGTCGACGAACGCTCACCGTGACCCTCCCAGCAGCTCGTCCTCGATGCCGTCAACTGCCGGTCCGACGAACGAGTCGTAGAGGCGATCCACGTCGTCGTCGGTCAGTGCGAGAATCCGCTGGGCACTGACGGTCTCACGGTCCACGAGGATGCCGAGGATGCCGCTTCTGCCCATCACGGCGTACCCGGCCTCCGTGGCGATCTTCTCGACGTGTTCGTGCGGATCGTGGGTGGTGGCGCCCTCCGGCGCCTCAGCCATCACGTCGTGGTCGATGGACAGTTCGATGCCGTAGTCGCTCTCGATCGGCGCCAGCCACGCGTCCAGGTCATCGCCATCCTTCGGCGGTTCGATGATCAGATCGCCGTTGCCGCCGTAGTAGTCGATGACGTAATCGACCAGCGCCTCCGAGGATGGGAATGCCAGCGCGTACAACCCTTTCCCGTCGTAGCGCGACAGCATCCACACGTCGGTACCGTTCATCATCGCTTCCCCTCCTCGAATCGCTGGTACCGACGCGGCGCTCGCACGCGCTGACCGACATTGATACCTCGGTCCTGCCAGTCCCATGGATCACCGCCCTCGACGTACAGGTGGTCGACGTTCCGCGACGTGGACAGGTACTCCGGCTGCTCCCATCCGTCGCGGAAACCCAGCAGGAACGCCTTGGCGTTGTTGATGATGCGGCGCATCACTTCCCCTTCCCCTTGATCGACGCTTCGAGCGCGGCCAGCAGGTCGGAGACGTCCTCGGTCTCCGATTCCTCGACCACCGGCAGCTCGGCACCTTCGGCCTTGAGCGCCAGCAGTTCCCGCAGCTCCTCCTGGTAGGTGTCGCGGTAGCGGTCCGGGTTGAACTCGTTCGCCATCGACTCGACCAGCATTTCGGCGAGGTTCAGCTCCTTGTCGGAGACCTCGACCTCGCTCACCTTGACCTCGGTCGCGTGGCGTACCTCATCCGGCCACCGCAACGTGTGGGCGACCAGCACACCCTCTTTCGGGAGGACTCGCAGCGCCGCCAGCCGCGTTTTGCTGCGCATGGCGAACTTGACCAGGGCTACCCGCTCCACACGCGCCAGTGTGGCCGTGAGGAGGTTGTACGCCTTGTCTGCGCCCTTCTGCGGTCCCAGGTAGTACGCCTTGTCGTACATCAGCGGGTCGATGGCATCGGCCGGCACGAATTCCAGCACGTCGATCACCTTGTCGCGCTCGGCGGCGATGTGCGAGAGGTCGTCGGCGGTGAGCACGATGGTCTGGTCGCCGTACTCGTAGCCCTTGGTGATGTTGGCGTACTCGACCACTTCGCCGCACTCCTCGCACACCCGCTTGTAGCGGATGCGCCCATTGTCTTTGTCGTGCACCTGGTGTCCGGGTGTGTCGTGGTCCTCGGTGGCGCCGTAGAGCTTGACCGGTACGTTGACCAGTCCGAAACTCACGGCGCCCGTCCAGATTGCCCTCATGGTCAGTCCTCCATTCGTTCGATGATGTGCGGCGCCATGTGCAGGTAGGCCATCCGGTCGCCACCGCACCAGTCATCGACGCCGTAGCAATGCAATTCGTCGGGGTCGATGCCGTAACCCTCCCGGACACGGCGGTCGAGAAGGCGTTGCCGCTGCTCGTCCGTGTAGGGATACCGCCTGGCGATGCCCTCGTGCCACTTGATCGACCCGTCAGGATTCGACGGTGGCGCCATGAGGCCACCGGGGGTCTGGTGGTACCGCACCCGGTCGCCCTCTCGGACCGGAGTGCCGTCCGTGTAGAGGGCAATCACGGCACCGTCACCACCCGTAAGGCGCTGTAGCGTCCCACGTCCTGCGTGAACACTGCGCCGTCGCTGAGTCGTCGCGCGGTGACCTCGGCGCCCACGCTCACCACCTCGAATCGCGTTGCGTTCATGGACGCATCCGCCCGCAGTGACGCGTAGCCCTCGGCGTCGGTGGTGTAGACGGACAGGAATCCCGGCTTGACGAACTGGTCACCGGCGACCAGTGTGGACGCCGGGACCGATTGCAGCACTTCCGATATCCCTCGCGCCGTGCACTTGGCGACCTGCTCGGCGTTCACCGCGGCACCTCGGCCGTGGTGCGCCACACCCGCACCCGCGCCGTCGTGTGAACGCCGTTGTGTGCCGTGGCGAATCCGTGGTGGAAGAACCACGCCGGAACCTCGGCGGTCTCGTCGGTCGGCCTGAGTGTGTCGCCATTGATGGGGGAGAGCAGGCCACCGGAGTAGGACATGCCGCCCGTGCTCATCCAATGGAAGCTGCCACCGGTCGTGGTCTGCACCTGCTGCCTGCCGTGGTACGTGCCGCGTGTGTTGGACACTCGCAGTCGCTCACCCGTGGGGAACACGATCACGTCACCCTCGGCAACGACCTTCGGTGAGGCGTCCCGCTTAGCCTGCCGCTCGGCCCGCGCTGCCTCATCGCGCTCGTCCAGCTTGCCCCGGACTCTGTACTCACTGGTCCCGTGGTACAAGTCGAGCAGCGTCACGCCGAATTCCCGTTCGGCGTAGTCGATTGCGTGCCGCTGGGACATGACCGGCGACACCGCCTCATCGCCCTTGAATACCGCGAAAGCTGCCGGTTCGCCGTTCATCACAGCCCCTCGATGATCTTGCGCGCCGCCGCTGCCATGTCCGCCCATCGCGGGCGCAGCGACTCGGCGAACGCGGTGAACTGCTCTTTGGTCATTCCTTCCGGCAGTTCGTCGGCGGGGATGTGTAGCGCACGCGCTGCCCGCTCACGTCGCGTGCCCTGCCGGTCGATGTAGTCCTGTCCGTAGTGCCGCCGCTCGTAGTCCTCACCCTCGCCGCTGTAGAAGTACCAGCCGTTCGCCACCGCGTGCATGGGCACCCCATCGGGGTCGGCCAGATGGACCGCGACCACGGGCGCCAATTCCGGCGCCACCTTGAGGATCGCGTCGTGCGCCGCTCCGCCACCGTCCGCGTCCCGACCGGCGTTGTACCGCGACCGTCCCGACCGGTTGCCGCGCTTCTCGTAGACGAGTGTGGTGACGGCGAATCCGTCAGAGAGGTTCGAGTCATCCTGTCGCAACTCAACCTCAATGCGGTAGAAGTCGCCGTTAGGCGCTTCCCGTTCAACGATCTTGGTGATGGTCATTGCTTCCCTTTCGGTTGCTCTTGCTTATGTCCTGAGTCTAGTACAGTCGACCCTAGGTGTCAACACCTAGAAGATTGAATCTCAACGTCTTTCCCCGCACCGTCACGACCAGCTCCGCCTCTGCGCCGGCCGCCCGGAAGTAGTTCAGCAGTGATGACAGCTTCCAGTCTTTCCGCTTCTCGATCTGCGACACGTTGACGTCGCCGCTGCGTGCTGTCATGCCGAGGGCACGCGCCATATCCCACAGAGACATGCCCGCGGCGTTGCGGATGGCTTTCAGGTCCACTGGGGGAGGTCCTGACCGCTGGACTTTCGACGTGCCGCGCTGCTTGTCCAGGGTGCACGTCTTGCAGATACTCTTACGGCCATACTTCCCGGTCGCCGCTGAGTAGAACTCATCCAGCGGCTTGGTTTGCCTGCATGATGAGCATTGCTTCTCGGTTGGTTCATTCACAGTCCTCATCTTGCCCCGTGCGGGCGCCGTCATCCCAGCACAGTCGCCCAATATGGCGAATCCTCGCCCTCGTCCAGGTGGCTGACCCAGTCGTCATCGTCATCCGGCCATTGCTTCGGCTCGCCGTCGATGTACTTGCCACCGGCCGGATCGGCGTAGAACTCAGCCAGCTCATTCCACACGCGCGGTGAGGCGTTGTTGTAGTCGTAGCGCGCACTCTCTACCAGTTCGGAGAACTCCACGCCTCTACCGCAGTCGATGGAGTAGAACGTGACACGCACATTGGACAACTCATCGACCGGCTGGCCGTTGACGTAGAACGTCGGTTCGTCGTAGCCGTCCGGGTCTCGCATGTGGACCACTTCGATGTGGATGGGTGACTGTGCCCGCGTGTGTGGCGTGTCCGGTGGCTCCGTGAGCACGTCGTTACTGGTGCACTCGACGGGGATGCCGACAGCTGCGCCGGTCTCGGTGCTGATCTGCTGGAGGGTGAGATTCAGCTTGTCGCCCACCTGCTCCACCTCGGTCACGATGAACGGGGGATTGCCCGCGCCGTCGTCGTCCTTGAGCCATACCTTCTGACTCCTGTAGATGCTGGTCATCACCAGACCTCCGCACGTCGTGCGCTGCGGCCGTTGCGCCGGTAGGCACTGGCCTCAGCCGCGAACTCCCGCGCATTGAGCGCATTACGGATACCGCGGCGCTTGGTGGGCTTGTGCTGATTTGCGTTGCTGGACATGACATTTCCTCCCTGGTCAGAGTGAGGCGCGAACGCGCTTCACCTTGCTTGCTGCGACACTGAGTGTTTCCATGATCCGCTCGTAGTCGGTGACCAGGATCGCGTCACTGTTTACGAACTGCTCCTGCAACAGCAGTTCCAGCCGTTGCAGCTCACCGCTGGCGTGGTCGAGGTCGTTCTTGGCCTCATTGATTGCGGTCGTGATCTTCATTGCTCTACTCCTTAACCGGTCAGCGTCCGTAGACGCGTGAAGCGTGACGCATTTCGTAGCCCATCGACTGATCGAATCGGCGTTTGAGCCACGTAGGGAACGTCGAAACGGTGACCGTGCGCCGGGCGACGTAGTCCGGTGACAGTTCCGCCCAGCATCCATCCGACTCGCCAATCGCCATGTAGTAGCGGGCGTCGGTCCGGTCGTTGCGGTACGCGGTCGATACGACGGCGAGATATTCGCCAGTGCGCTTGTCCTGCCGCATAGTCACCGAGTAGCCGGGGGAGAACGGCGGGTAGTCGGTGATGGTGGTCATGTCGTCGGCCATTGCCTTGCCTCTCAGTGAGTGATGGTGTCGAGGGCGATACCGAACCAAGCGAGACCGATTGCCGCTGCGCTGGTGATCAATGTTGCGGTCATTTCCGTCTCCCTCCGGTCTGCCTTATGCCCTTTAGCTTACCCGGTTAATCCCTATGTGTCAACGACTAGAGCACTACTGGATCTGTGAAAACGTGTGCGATGCCGGCCGCGTCGAACTCAATATGACAGGGCCATGGCGCCACCAGTTCGGCGTCCAGGTAGCACCCCGCCGCGTACCCGTTCGCGTTGCCCGGGCCGCAATCAAGCGCGCCCATGGTGCGACAGTCCCATTGCGGATCATCTTCGGTGATGGTCGGCTGTGCGTACGCCGTCGCCTGTTCCAGACCCACCAGGCCAGCGACCGCGAAACTCGCTGCCACGACGACCTCAGCGCCGATCAGCGCCAACGCTGCCTTACGCATTGCGCTGCCTCTCCGTGCGCGCCTGCATCTTGACCCGTTCCCACTCGACCCGGAACAGGTGGCAGATCAGTTGCCAACGTCCATCCATTGCCTTGCCTTCCGTTGTGTGGTTGTTTCCTGCGCACCCGGTAGGGTTGACCTAGTTCCCCTACCGGGCCTGTTGTGCGTCAGGGTGCGTGTGGTTGGCTACATGATTCGTCCCCTCTCCCCAGTTGCCTTGCCTCACCGTGGCCGTTCTCCGTTGCCGGTCGAACTCTGTCTGTGCGCTAAGTCATGCGCGCCCCTGCCTCAGCGCTTGCAGCGCCGCGAACGCCTTGTCCACCTTGGCCTGTGCATCGTCGCGTTCCTTGACGGCAGACACGTGGGCATCGACAGCGCGGGCAATGCGGTAGGCCAGCCAGCGCTCATCCGTGACGAACTCCGCAGCGATAGCGACGGCGGTCTCATCAACCGCCTTGCGCGCTGCGTCTGTGTAGGCGTCCATGACTGACCGGGCGAGAAGGTGATAGTCCTGCCCACTGACCGTGACCCGCGTATAGCCGCGCTCGTCGCGCCATGGCGTCACCAGGTAGAACTCGACGTAGATCATCTGTGAGCCGTACTCGACGCCGTTGACCGTGTGCGACGGTTTCGACGCTCCGCCGTCCACGTAGACCGTACGGTTAGTCCCCGGTTCGACGTGCGACGGTGCCGTGTCGAAGTAGACGGACGGATACGTCTCTTTGACGCGCTGGTCGCCGCGGTACTCGTCCACCGTGTGCGACGACATTGCCACTCGCCACGTCCCCGTCACGCGGGCACCCTTGGCCGGTGACACCTCGGCAAACGCCGAGTCCTCGTGTCCCATCAGATCGGGATGAGCGTCCCTGTCAACGATGGTGTAGTTCGCGTGCATTGCCTTGCCTCTCTGGTAGTGGACCAACGCGTCATGTCTGTACTAGAATCGGGAGAGGAGACCCGCCCCGCCTGCGGTAACAGACGGGACGGGCGCCGGTCTACCGGAGGTAGCGGAGCAGTTCAACGACTGCCCACACCGCTCCTGGTAGTGCCAGCAACAGGGCGATTACCTGTAATTCGATCATCGCCTTGTCTCCCTTCCCTTCCCCCGCTCCGTGCGGGGGAAGTCTGGGTAGCGCCGGTAGCGTTTGACCTAGTTCCCCTGACCGGCCGTAGTGCTAGTTGGCAGGCGATTCCAGAATCTCGCGGGTCTCGATGAGTCCCAACGGGTGATCGTGGCTCGTCATGGTGCCGTCGGCCGCCGTGCTGATCACAACCAGCGCCGCCGTGCCAGCCGTGTTCCACACGTAGCCGACGGACTCGCCGCCCCGGTCGTACCGGTCGACGTAGGCAGCGTCAGCACGGTCTACCATCTGCGTCCATCCGTGCGCGGCGGCAATCTCTGCCATGTGCTCACGGGCAGTCGGCCGATTAGGGGTTATAGGCTCACGCGCGGCAACGGCGTCTGCCACGTCATCGGGGATGTCTACGCCTTGCCGACGAAACTCGATGATGTCGTCGGAAGTCATCGGCGTGTAGGCCTCATCGCCATAGCCAAGATCGGCCGGTTCCACGTCAAAGTCACTCATTGCCTTGCCCTTTCCTGTTCCCTTGCTGATAAGACAATCATGCCATGCGCAGCCCTAGGTGTCAACACCTAGGGCTAAGAATACTCTGAGAGTCTTTGACAGCTGCCCTCGCATACCACACCCCGCGCCACGTGTCAAGGGGTGGGGGGGTCGAAAGTCTGTTCGAGTTTACTGGCGGCGACATCTGTCGCCGGATTTTCTCCCAGAGCTTCTTCGAGTAACCCACGCTATGGCCGAAGATTCTTCGGCATAACCCCTGATTGACCGTAATTTCTCCGATACCGTCAGAATCGGCGGTAATGCGCGTGGGAGCCCCAAAATCCCTGCGTATCAACGGTTTTCGCGTCTGCGAGCCGTACTCAAACCCCCACTGCTCCAACGCTTTTCGCTCCCCGCCCCTGGGCCCTTATCGAGGCCGGCGGTGGAGCAACCCACCCAACCCACAACGCCCAAGGAGGCGCATGACCATGGCTGCTCGCCACGGAACCCGATCGAAGTACAACGAAGGCTGTCGCTGCGACGACTGCAAGCTCGCCGAGGCCAATTACCGGAAGAGCCGGCGCCACGGCGTCGACAATGTGACCCCGCTGCCGGCGGGGGAGGCGCCCAGAGAGATCGGCCCCAACGAACAGGGGGTGATGGATGAGCTGGAGGGTGTGCCGCAGGCCATCGCCCGGCCGGGCATGTACCAGATCGCCCTTACGCTCGCTCGTCTGCTCGATAACACGGTCGCGGTGGCACAACACCCCGGAGCGGCCAAGAATCTCGCTGAGATCCTCGCGACTCTGCGAAAGGGCAGTGAGAAGAAGGGCCGGCTGGCATCTGTCCGGCAGATGACTAACCCGAACGCAGGGAAGACGGGGTGAGCTTTAATAGGCGGCTTTAATTGGTGAGCATCCGATTATAGGAATCGGGGCGAAAGCTATAACGCCTCTCTACCCTTAGTCTCTGTCCTTTGGAACACTAGGACTAGGACTCCTTAGAGTCTAACAAGCGGGATTTTCTTCACGGAATTACCGGTGCATGATGCCGTCGTCGAGGACGTGGAGCTTGACCACCGCGGGTGGGTACGCCCCGAATGTCCCGGCCGGGTGACCGGCTGTCACCAGGTTGATCTGGTTGTCCGCCTCATAGGCGAGGCGCCGGCATTCGGCCCACTGTTCGCCGCGGGCCTCGTAGTAGCCCTCGACGATGTAGATGAGGACCATCAGCAGCGCGACTCCTGCAATGAGGGCGCCCGGGTAATGCACGAGAGCGATCCCCAGCCCGATGAGGGGCAGGAATGCCAACCGTCTGCGGTCCATTGTTACCTCCGCCTTGATCATATCTGGGCGGACCATAAACCACCACCCCCCTGTCGCCGGCCCATGGAGGTGCGACATGAATAGGCAAACGGCTTGTCTATCGGACGATGTTGCAGGGAAATGGCGACAGGGGGAGTGGGACAAATTCCGTGAAGGATTTTAAGCGTGCTTTAATAGAGGAATGGGATAAGTCTACCCAAAATCGTTTGCGGGGTATTCATCTAGTCCGGCCCAGGATTCCACGCTTCCAACGTGGTCACGGGGGTTCAAATCCCTCACACCTCACTCAATGGGGCATTCATCTAGCCAGGTCCAGGATTGCAGATTCTCAATCTGTCCACGCGGGTTCAAATCCCGCATGCCCTGCTGTGGCCGTAGCTCAACGGTAGAGCACCAGGTTGTGAGCCTGGATGTCGTGGGGTCAGCACCCACCGGTCACCCCACTTAACTCCAGAAGGATCATGACCACTCCCGTCATCAAGGGTAGTGAGACTCCCCGGATCTTCACTCCACCCCTGCGGGAACTCACGCCCGAAACTACTCATGGTTTCGCCGCAATTCTGTTCGCCAAGGAAATGCTTGGCATCACACTCTTCCCCTGGCAGGAATGGCTGCTGAAGCACGCCCTCGAATTGAACGAGGACGGCACGTACCGTTTCCGCTACCTCATCGTTCTGGTTGCCAGGCAGAACGGCAAGTCGCTCGTCCTTCTCGTCCTCGCCCTGTGGCATCTTTTCGCCCTCGGCTCCAAACAGGTCATCGCCACCGCCCAGGACCTCGGCCGTTCCGAGGCCGCCTGGAAAGAAGCCGTGGAATGGATCGAAGAGGACGAAGAACTAGCCGCCCTCATCTTCAACGTCGACCGCGGCCACCCCAAACTCATTGAGATCGGCGGGGAAGAACTCGACGAAGACATGCCGTGGCTGCGCCGTTACCGCGTGGCCTCAGCCGGCCGCCGTGGCGCCCGTGGTTTCTCCGGCGATCTAGTCCTGATGGACGAGCTGCGAGAGCATCAGAACTGGGACACATGGTCGGCGATCGTCAACACAATGAACGCGCGGCCCGATGGCCAGGCGTGGGCGTTCTCCAATGCCGGCGACTTGCTGTCCATCGTCCTCCGCACAATCCGGGCCCAGAATCATCAGCGCCTCGGCTGGCCTGACGGCGACGCCGACAGTGAACTCCTCGCAGAGATCGACCCCGAGATGGAGGCGATGCTGGAGGAGGCCGGCGCCGCGGACATGACCGGCTTCTTCGAGTGGTCGGCGAATCCTCGGTCCAAGCGCAACGACCTGGAGCAGCTCGCCCTGGCGAACCCCTCCATGAATCACAACGACATCGTCCCTCAATGCATCACCTCGTCGGCCCTTCTCGCCGGACTCGCGTCCGGCGTGCCGATGACGGAGTTCGACACTGAGGTCCGCTGCGTGTGGGTAGCCGGCGCTGGCGCGGGCCCGTTCCCAGAAGGCGCCTGGGCCGACACGTTCGACGACGAGGCTAAGCCCGGTGAGGGCGCCAAGAAGGTCGTCTGTGTCGCAGTCAATCAGAGCCGCACCATTTCCTACATCGCGAAGGCCGCGCTCGATGAGAACGGTTTCCCGATCGTCGGCATCATCGCCGACGAGCTAGGCACCGACTGGGTCACCCAGTGGCTCATCGACAACAAGGACACCTACGAGACGATCGTCGTCCAGGACAAGGGCGCTCCGGTCTCCTCACTCGTTCCTGAGTTCGAGGACGCCAAGCTCAACCTCACGCTCTGGCCCGCGACCGACGTCGCCCCTGCCACGGGGCTGATGTTCGACCTGGTTGTCACCAAGGAACTTCGACACCTAACCCACCCCGGCCTTGACGCCGCGGCTGCTACCGCGGCCGTGAAGATCCTGTCTCGCGCCGCTTTTGAAATCGACATGGTCAAGTCCCCGACCGACGCCGCACCCCTTCAGGCCGCTATCGGCGCTGTGTGGGCGCTGGAAACGGTCAGGCAGGCGGACCCAGAAATCTGTGAATGGCCGAGTGACGACGAGATTCGTCAGTGGCTAGAAGAGGAGGACGACGACGATTGGCTCACCTAAGCACAATCGTTGCGGGAATCTTGGAGCTGCTTGGTCTTGGCGCCATCGTCTGGGGCATCGCCCTGTTCAGCATCCCCGCGGCGTTCATTTTCGGCGGCATCGGACTGTTGCTCATCGGCCTGGCCGTCGACCCGCCGCTCCGTAAGCCGGGGCCACCCAGGGTGGTTGAGCAGTGAGCTTCTTGAGTCGCGCCTTCACCCGCGGCGCCACCGAATCGCGGACCCTGACCGGTCTCGCCAGCATCCCCACGCCGCTGGAGGACGCGGCGATGTACGGCGAGGCTGCCAGCGGCGGCGCCATGACCATCGGCGCCTTCTACGCGTGCGTGAGCCTCCTGGCCGACAGTATCGCCTCGCTGAACGTGAGTTCCTTCCGCTGGAAGGACGGCGCAAAGACTCTCGTCGACCCCCAGCCGGTGCTCTTCCAGTCCAGTCCCTATCCCGGCCTGACGTGGTTCGAGTGGCTGTGGATGCTGATGGAATCTCTGGCCGTCACTGGCAATGCGTTCGGGCACATTGCGACCCGCGGCAAGGACAACCGTCCCACGGCAATCATGCCGATTCACCCCGACAACATCACGATCACCCTCGATCCCGACTCTGTGTGGCCTGATCCGGTTTATCGGATCAAGGGCCGGCCAGTTCCCCGGCAAGACATCCTCCACATCAAGCGCTTCCCGATCGCCAACCAGGCGTGGGGGATGTCGCCGATTCAGAAGATGGCCAGCTCTATCGGTCTCAGCCTCGCTGCCGAGCGCTATGGGTACCGATACTTCAAGGACTCCGCCAATCCGAGCGGCATCCTCAGCACTGAGACCGACCTCACGGTCGATCAGCAGAAGCGAAACATGAAGCAGTGGATTCTGTCTCATCAGAATCGCCGGCTTCCCGCCATGCTGACCGGTGGTCTGAAGTGGCAGCCCGTATCCATCACCCCCGAGGAATCACAGTTCCTCCAGACCCGGCAGTTCCAGAAGTCCGACATCGCCATGTGGTTCCGCGTTCCGCCCCACATGATCGGCGACACCGAAAAGTCGACCTCCTGGGGCACCGGCATTGAAGAGCAGACCATCGGCTTCGTTACCTACACGTTGCGGCCGTGGCTGACCTGCTTCGAGCAGTGGCTCTCGATGCTCATTCCGAACGGCCAGACCGCCAAGTTCAACATCGACGGTCTACTCCGTGGCGACGTAAAGACTCGCTGGGAAGCCTATCGACTTGGTCGCGACTCAGGCGTGTACTCCGTCAACGACATTCGCGAGATGGAAGACCTGCCGCCCGTGGAGGACGGCGATGGCCGCCTCCAGCCCATGAACTTCGTCCCGTTGGGCACCGACCCCGCTGAAGTCCAGATCGCCCTTGCCGAGAAGCAAGCCGAAATTGCGTCCGATCAGGCACAGCAGCAGGCCGAACTGCAATCACAACTGAATACCGCGCCGAGCACAGGCGAGGGAGGAAATAACCAATGACTCGCCGCAATCGTCCGGTGACTCTCACGGATGCCCCTGAGCACCGCAACATTCCGCTTGACCGCGTTGAACTACGCGACGTCGAAGATGACGACACCGAGATCGTTCTTGAGGGCTATGCCTCGACGTTCGAGGAGTACGACATGTACGGCGGCCCGGAGCAGTACGGCTGGATCGAGCGTATCGACCCCGGCGCCTTCGAGAAGACGCTCCGGGAGAAGCCTGACCTTCACCTACTGATCAACCACGCCGGCATGCCGCTGGCGCGCACCAAGTCCGGCACGCTCGACCTGTCCGTGGATGACCACGGCCTGAAGGTCACTGCCCGCCTGGACACGCGCGATCCCGAGGTTCAGTCACTTCGCGTGAAGATGGGCCGCGGCGACATGGACGAGATGTCTTTCGCTTTCCGCGTGAAGGCCCAGGAGTGGCGTGCCGCTCCGGGCTTCGAGGAGATCGACGACCAGTCCTACCGCACCATTACCGAGGTTTCGCTCCACAAGGGAGACGTCTCCGTCGTGAACTGGGGTGCTAACCCCACCACGAGCGCTGGTATCCGTTCTGCGGCTGACGCACTGGCGGTTCTCGCCAACGCCGACGAGGACGAGCTGGCGGAGGTCCGCAGCGACGCCGATCTGGTGATGCGCGCCGCGGAGAAGCTGGGCGTGGCGCCTGGTGGTCAGACCTACTCGCCTCCGACCGTCATGACCGTGCAGAACATGCACGTCGGCGAAGGACTCGACGCGGGTAAGCAGCTCGCCCGCTCCATGGCCGCCATCGCGGGTGAGCCCATAGAAGCTGAGGAGGGCGTCGTCGAACTTTCTGTCGAGCAGCTCACCGAGGCGATTGGCGATGCCGGCATCCTGATCGAGGCCCTGCGCTCGGTCGGAATCCTTGAAGCAATGTACGGCGTCCCGTTCATCGGCACTGCGCTTGCGGCAGTGGCCGAACTCGTTGCGATAGACCTCCCCGACGAGGCTCGCGACGAGGAAGAGGTCGAGGACGACGTCGAGGAGCGCGACGAGGAAGAGACCGATGAGGTCGAGCCTGTATTCACCCTGTCCGACGCCCTTGCGGCCCAGGGCATTCTCACCGAAGACGGGCCCCTGTCGCTTGATGCGGCACTAGCCCTCTCCTAACACACCGAACGAGCCCGCGCCAGATGCGCGGGCTATCGGTGCTGCCCAAATTACCTCTGGCACTGAGGGATTGGGTTCACAAGTCGTTCCGGCACGGGACGCAAACCCCCTTCATATAAGTCCATGCCCGAAAAGGGCAGAAAGTGAAAGAACTGAATGTTCAATCAGATTGACGCGCTTACTTCCAAGCGCGCCGAGGCTGTCGCGGCTGTCGACGCGCTGGTGGAGGCTCGCAAGGCCATCACCGACGCGGTTGCCGCGGAGTCGCGCTCGGAGCTGACCGCCGACGAGGCCGTCACCTTCCGTGCGAAGACCAAGGAGATCGCCGAGGGTCAGGCCCTCATCGAGGATCTCGACGAGCAGATCCGCGAGCTGAAGGCGGAAGAGGAGCGTGCCGGCCGCCTGAGCGCGGCGAACGCTGAGATCGCTCGGTCGGTCGCCAAGGTCACCGTGACCAACGAGCACCGCACCTACGAGAAGGGCAACGGCAAGTCCTACGTCCAGGACCTTCTGGCTCGCTCGTTCGGCGTCGCCGACGAGGATGTCACCGGTCGCCTCATGCAGCACGGCAACGAGGTTCGTGCCCTGAACCGTACTGACGGTACGGGCGGCTACCTGGTTCCTCCGGCGTGGCTGATGGACCGCTTCATCGAGCTCGCTCGCGCCGGTCGCGCCTACGCCAACCTGGTGCCTTCCGAGGCGCTGCCCCCGGGCACGGACTCGATCAACATCCCGAAGATCAGCACCGGTACCGCCACCGCGATCCAGACCGCCGATAACACGGCGATCGAAGAGGTCGACCTGACGGACACCAGTGTCCAGTGTGGCGTCAAGACCATCGCGGGTGCCCAGGCGCTCTCGATCCAGGCGCTTGAGCAGTCGCCGCTGAACTTCGACGAGATCATCTTCCGTGACCTCGCCGGTGACTATGCGACCAAGCTCGACCTCCAGGTCATCTCGGGCTCCAACACGGGTAACCAGGTCAAGGGCGTTCGTAACGCTTCGGGCATCATCACGGTCACCGCGACCGATGCTGGCAGCCAGCTGTCGAAGGTCAAGACCGCCTACCAGAAGATCGCCGACGCGATCCAGCAGATCCACACCTCGCGCTTCATGGCGCCGGAGGTCATCGTCATGCACCCGCGTCGTTGGGCGGCCTTCCAGGCTGTCTTCGCGGGCGACGATCGTCCGTTCGTGGCCGGCTCGGGTGCGCCCAGCGTGCCGCAGATCGGCATCTTCAGCGGCGTTGTGTCGCAGCAGGTCGTTGGTGCTCTGCACGGTCTCCCGGTCGTGACCGACCCCAACCTGCCGACCACCCTCGGCGCCGGCACGAACGAGGACGTTATCCACGTCCTGCGTGCGTCGGATCTGCTCCTGTTCGAGTCCGGCATCCGTGCTCGCACCCTCGACCAGACCCGGGCCGACAACCTGACCATCCTGCTCCAGATCTACGGCTTCCTCGCCTTCACGGCCGAGCGTCAGCCGAAGAGCGTTTGCGAGATCGGCGGCACCGCGCTGACCGCTCCGACCTTCGCCTGATAGGAGCCAGTGAGCGCCGGGGGCTTCGGCCCCCGGCGTTTGGTCACATGCACTACCACTGAACGGAGACTCATGCGTATCAGCCTGCTACTGCCGACGCGGCAGAGGCCTGCGCAGCTGTCCCGCTTAGTCCTTTCGATACTGGAGACCGCCAACGATCCCTCGCGGATCGAGCTGGTCACCTACGTCGACGACGACGACCCCACCTACGACGCACTTAAACTAGAACTTGACTGGGTGCGCGTAGGGGGGCCGCGTCTGATTGACGGCTTGGTCAACCTTTCAGTCATGTGGAACGCGTGCTACGAGAAGTCCTCCGGGGACATCGTGATGCACTGCGGCGACGACATTATCTTCCGCACCCCGGGTTGGGACGACGTGGTCAGGAGCGCCTTCAATGCTGCGCCCGACCGGATCATCTTCGCCTACGGTCGCGACGGCATCCAGGGTGACGACTTCGGCACCCATGGCTTCATCCATCGGAAGTGGGTCGAGGCGGTTGGCTTCTTTGTGCCCCCGTACTTCGTCAGCGACTTCAACGACACGTTCCTCAATGACGTGGCCAAAACGATTGGGCGACACCAGTTACTTCCCATTTTCACCGAGCACATGCACTACACGGCCGGCAAGGCAAGTATCGACCGCAACACCGCCGAAAGACTCGACCGCCACACAGAGTGCAGACCGGACCTCCTGTACCAAAGCCCAAAGATCCAGCAAGAGATTGCGGATGCTGCTGCCCGCCTCCGCGGCGTCATGAGCCAGTAGTCCTCTATACGGCCTACTGCACGAAGCGAGGGTGCTGGTGGGAGAACACGACCAACGACCTCGAAGAGGCCTACGCGATAGCCGCCGAGCATCGGCACCTGAAGGCGTTTGTCCAGGCCGATGTCGAACCCCGCTGTGGACACCTCTACGAGACGTGCTACTGCGACGACTGCGAATGTGAGTACTGCGAACGTGTTTAAGCCTCCCTGGTATTTCTGCTGTGGCTGGTGGTCTCCGTGGTGCCTACTCGACGTGTGGGCCCACCAACTCGGGCTTCCGCTCCAGGGTGACTATTGGATCTGCCGCAAGCATGACCAAGCGCTCACGAGGTACCACTCATGAAGTGGACCATTGCGATCTGCACCGTTAGAGAGCGCGAAGGTCTACTCCTTCGCCTGCTCAACGTCCTTGAGCCGCAGCTGTATGACGACATCGAAGTCATCATCGCCGACCAGGACTGGCCGCTGGCCACGAAGCGTCAGTGGTGTCTCGACATGGCGAACGGGGAGTACTTCAACTTCATCGACGACGACGACCTGATTCCGGTCAACTACGTCGATCGCATCTATCCGCTGCTCGATGGTGTCGACTACATCGGGTTCCAGGTCCAGTTCTACTACAACGGTGACCCGTGGAAGCCGACCTACCACTCGCTGCGCTACGGCACCCACTGCATCAAGGCTGATGAGCACGCGTTCTACCGCGGCGTCAGTCACCTCAACCCTATTCGTACTGAGATCGCCCGCGAGGGCACGTATTTCGGCGGATACGGAGAGGACAACCGCTGGTCTGAGCAGGTGAATCCGGTCACGGAGCACTACATCGACCAAGTGATGTACCACTACCTCTTCAGTCCGGCAACGTCTTTGACGGCCGGCAAGTAATCAATTCTCTAGGGGAACATGAGAATCGGAATGATCGGCCTCGGAAAGCTGGGACTCCCAGTGGCCCTGGCCATCAACAGCCGCGGGCATGCAGTCTTCGGCTTCGACGTCAACCCTGACGTCAAGACTTACCTAGACCAGCGCGCCATCCCATTCCGCGAGGAGGGGATCGAGCCGCTGCTAGCCAGCCACACCGTCATGTGGTGCGACTCCATCGAGTCGCTGCTGGCCCAGGACTGCGACATCGTGTTCGTGGCCATCCAGACGCCGCACCAGCCCGAGTTCGAGGGCGACAATATTCTACCCGATGAGCGCGCCGACTTCGACTACACCGCGCTGAAGAAGGCCATCAAGGCTGTGAACCGTGCGGTCGAGAGCCATGACGTCGACCCTGTGGTCGCCGTGATCTCGACGTGCCTACCCGGCACCTTCAAGCGCGAGATTGATCCGCTAGTAACAGAGTTTGAGTATGCCTACACCCCGCAGTTCATTGCCATGGGCACCGTGATCCACGACTACCTCAGCCCTGAGTTCAACCTCATCGGCACGAAGAACGCCGACGCCGCCCGGACACTGTCCCAGTTCTACGAGACCATCAACGACGCCCCGCCGCTTGTCACTGACATCACCACGGCCGAGGGGATCAAGGTCTCCTACAACACGTGGATCACCGCGAAGACAGTTATCGCCAACGCGTGGGGGGAGATGTCCGAGAAGCTGGGCATGAACTTCGACGACCTCCATCTAGCTTGGGATCTCGCCGATCAGCGAATCGTCTCCAGCAGATATATGAGGGCCGGAATGTCCGATGGGGGTGGATGCCACCCCCGCGACAATATCGCCCTCTCCTGGTTGGCCGAACGGATCGGAATGAGCCACAACATCTGGGAAGACCTGATGGAGGCTCGCGAAGACTACGAGATGTGGCACTGCGAGGTCGCCATCGACGCCTCAGTGAAGAACAAGCTGCCGATCGTGCTTCTGGGCCGGGCCTTCAAGCCTGAGACCGACATTGAGACCGGCAGCCCCGCCATGCTGATGGCGAACGTCTTCCGCACCGTTGGTGTCCAGTTCCTTCACGCCAACGACTTGGACTATCTCCCGCCGGCCGTCTACTTCATCGCTACGAAGAACGACCGCTACGCCGATTACGCCTTCCCTCCGGGCTCGGTGGTGCTTGACCCGTTTGGGTTCATTGCCGACCGCGACGGTGTCGAGGTCGTGAGGATCGGCCGCAAACGATGATCAAGATGCTTGCCAGACTATTCAGCCCGGAGCCTTCGCCTCCGCCGCCGGCCCCTTATCCGCCAGGCGTGGATTCACCGCTTGGACGCGAACTGTGGGACCTCATCAACACCCACCCCTTCGATCGCGAAGCGTTCCGCGAGGCGTGCGAGAGGCACGCCAATGACTGACTGCGACTGCTACTGCCACGACGTGGAGATGTCGCCTCAACACTGCGTCGGATGTGATCCAACATGACCCTCAGTTTCACCGACTCGTTTAATCGCACCAGCCCCGGTGGCGAATGCCTCTGGGCGGAGTACCCACGCCGGCTCGACACGATCTCATCGTTCCTCAACGCCTGCGGCGAGGATGCCGGCTTGGTGATCGAGTGCCGCCTCTGGACGATGGTCGACGAGTGAAGGTCATCGGACTCCTAAGCTGGTACGACGAAGACCGCGAGTGGCTCGCCGACTGTGTGACCTCTCTCGCCGGCTTCTGCGATCATCTCGTGGCCGTAGACGGCGCCTATGCTGCCTTTCCCGGCGGCAAGCGGGCCAGCCACTCTTTGCAGGCTGGCACGATCTCACGTGCCGCCGCCGACATTGGGCTGAATTGCACAATCCACACGCCTAGCGAGGTGTGGGACGGCCCATGGGGTGGCGAAGTCGCTAAGCGGAACTTCATGTTCCAACTCGCGAAGAGCGTCACCGAGACGCACACGGGGGACTGGTTCTTTCGTATCGACGCCGACGAGCGCATCACCCACTGCCCGTCCTACGTGCGAGACATCCTCCAGGACATTGAGGAGCCCGTAGCCGAGGTTCTGCTCTGGGAGGACTATCCACCCCAGGTCGCCCACTACGTCGGCCAGGGGGTCTCTCAGACACCCCTACGCGCTCTGTTCCGCAACGTCCCATACCTACGCATCGAAGGTGCGCACTGGAACGTGATCGCGGACGGAGACCTCGGCCCCGCGTACCCCCTGTGGGATCTGCGCGTGGAGCACCGCACTGGCCAGCGCTCGCCTGAGCGCCAACGACTTAAGAGTGAATACAACGCACTCATTCCAGACATAGAAGGGGTAGAAGATGGCCCTTAGCAGGCATCCCCATATCACTGACGGACGCGACGAGCGCGCGGACTATATCGCCGCTTACCTTCGTGAATACCACAGCTACAAGGACGCCGGCCTGACCGAGCGTGCCAACCAGGTTGTCGTCGAACTCCGGGCCCTTGGCCACGAGATCGACAAGGCGCCCACCGGCGGCAAGGAACGTGCGGTCGCTGACCCTAGCCTTGAAACCGCCGTCGACGACGCCCCGGCGCCCAAGCGCGGACGACCGAAGAAGGCTGCGGGCTAAGTGTCCTCGTTCTTCCTCCATGATCCCGGCGCCGTCCTCGATTATGGCATCGACTGGGCGCCATTACTTCCCGATGGTGTGACTATCACCGCCTCCGAGTGGGCGCTCGACGACGGCAATGCAAGTTCAACCCTGGAGATCGCTGGCCAGGGCAACACCGACACCGTGTCAACCTTCGTGGCTTCCGGCGGCACAGCCGGCGTCAATTACCGGGTGAACGTCCACATCGTCAGAAGTGACGGGATGGAGGACGACCGCCACATCACACTTGTAGTTAGAGAAAGATAAATGGCACTTAGCAATGCGGCAATGACCCTTGCCGCCAACGCATTGCGTTCCGGCATCACCCACGCTCAGCTGCACTCCGCTGTGGCCGGCGGCGCTGGAACCTCCAATGTCACCTCGGCGGCTCGCCAAGCTGTTACCTGGGCAGCGGCTTCGGGAGATGGCGACTTCGGGCTCGCTTCGGCGCTGAACTTCACTGGCGGCGCCGCCTCTGGCGCGGTCTACTCGGTCACGCTCTGGTCAGCATCGACGTCCGGCACGTTCTATGGCGAGTTTCCCCTAACTGGTGACAACACCTTCAATGCAGCTGGCGAGTACACCGTCTCCAGCTTGAATCTGAACGGATCGGCGAGCTAATGGCCGTAGACCTCAGCCGAAAGGCGTCGACTCTTGTCGGCTTCCCGCTCGCCACCCCTGAAGACATGCACGCCGCCCTGGCCTACCTTGCGCCCGGTGGTGGCATCACCGGCAACGGCTACACCGGGAGCGTCACCCAGCAGCACTCCGGCTCGGCGCCGACCGTCGTTTGGCGCCTGCTGATTAACAACCCGATCACCAACGCCTCAGCCTTCGCCGAGATCGGTGACGTAATTGTCCTAGAGAACAACGCGATTGCTTCCGTCTGCAAGCAGGACAACTTCGAGTCGCTGTACGACGTGCAGCCATAAGACCTCCAAGGCGGTGACCTGATGGCCGTATCATTCGACTCAGTCGGCGTCGGCGCTGCCGCGTTCAGTTCAACACTGAGCTGGTCGCATACCGCCACCGCAGGAGCGCTTGTCGTTGTCGTTGCGGTCACCGACCGTGGCGTCGCCCCCACAGCCGCCACTTATGGCGGCGTGGAAATGACCCTGCTAACTACCGGGGGGGTTGAGCGCACATCGGTGTTCACCCTGAGCGGAGCGCCGGGCGGCGCCCAGACCGTTGTGGTGACCGCCTTGGCCTCTGGCTTCGGTGGTTGGGCGTGCGGCAACTCAGTCTCCTACACGGGTGTAGACATCCTGGGCACGCTGGTCGCCAACACTGGCACCGGCACTGCCGCATCGAGCGGCGCGGTGCCATGCCCCACTGACGGCATGGTCGTCGGCGCCCTCTCTCACAGCGGCGCCACCGCCGCCCTTTGGTCCTCTTCGGCAGGGGGCACATCCCGCTCAACCCAAACCGCCTCCACCGGCTTCTCCGCGTTAGCCCTACGAGACTCCACGTCCACCACCACATTCACCGGGACGCTGAGCGCCTCGCAGTCGTGGCTAGGCATCGGAATCCCTCTTAACCCCCAAACGGTGTTCCCGCCGAAGCTGGGGAATAGCTCGGCTGGCTACAGCTGGTCATCAGGCGCGGTCGGCGAGAAGGCCTCAAACGGGGCGGCGTCCGGCGCTCGCACATGGTCCGGCACCGCCTCCGGCGCGAGCAGGCGAGAGGGCACCTCCTCTGGCCCATTAACGTTCTCGGGCAGCGCCTCTGGCTTGCGGCATTCTAGCGGTGTTAGTACGTGGCCCTACGGTTTCGCCGCCGCCGCCCTAGGCATATACGACCCTCTGGGGAGTGGCTCGGGCCCGTACGCATGGACTGGCGCCGCCGCCGGCCGCCGTGCGCTACGCGGCGCCGGAACTGCAAGCTATTCATGGTCGGGGTCGGCGTCCGGCTTCATCCGTCGCGTTGGAACCGCAGCCGGAGTTTACGGCTGGTTCGGGCGGGCTGTGGCGCTGGTCATCGCCCCGCCTCCGAGTCGGATCTACACCCCGCCTGCCGATTCCCGCATCTACAAATCCGGTGAATCGACGCGCATCCACACGCCTAACAAATAGGCGGACACCCCATACAACACAACTTTCAGGAGGGCGTAGATGCCTCATGATCTAACCTCCAGCGATATTGAGGCGTACACGCAGGGCAGACTTTCGGCAAACGACCCGGAGACGGTGCGCGCACTCGACGCAGCCCTCGCCAGGGCCCGCAACTTCTGCGGCTGGCACGTTTCCCCCGTCTGTGCCGAGACCATTGTCCTGGACGGCTCTGGTAGCTACTACCTAGCCCTGCCGACGCTGAAGATCGTCTCGATCAACACCGTCACCGTCGACGGCATCGAGATCGACGACGTCGCAATGCCGGCCGACGCCCCGGGTATGCTTGCCCGTCGCAGCTGGGGACGTTGGCCTTGCGGGTTCAGCAATGTCGAGGTCGACTTCACGCACGGCTTCACCGCCACTCAGGCCTCCGACTTCCGAGAGGCGATTCTTCGGATGGTCGACCAGGCCGCGAGTCTCGTCGAATCTGACAGTGTTCCACTGAAGGAAAAGAAGATCGACGACATCACCTACAAGTGGTCCGAGGCCGTGCAGAGGGTGTCCCTAGATCAGACGGCGCTCGGTCAGTACCGGCTGTTCGCCCTGTGAGGAACCTGTCCTTCGGCAACCAGACGATCACCGTCGTCAAGGTTGGCGAGAATCCCACAGACCGTGACCGCTACAACCGTCCGGCCGAGATACACACCGAAACAGCCGTTCCCGGTTGTCGGGTGCGCCCCGCCGGCAGTCAGTCGAACCCCGCCACCAAGGAGAAGGTCACCGAAGTCGGTGACATCGCCAGTGAGCAGTGGAAGGTCACCGCTCCGCCGGCACCGGCCCTGCTCGCCGCCACGGCGCGCGACAAAATCGAGGTCAATGGCATCACCTATCAGATCGTCGGTGGCGTCCGGCCTTTCGTCGACATGAGGGGCAACGCCTTCAAGGTCACGGTCTTCATCGAGAAGTTCACGCCCTAATGGCCGGCGAAGTCGAGATCCGCGTCAGCCTGAAAGACGTCGACAACGCCATCCTGGAGGGTATTGACAACAGCAGGGAGCTGCGCAGGGTCTACTACGACTTCATCGACGACGTCGAGGAGACCTGGAAGAGGATGTGGGAGGCCAGCGGGCCCCATCCTTACGAGACCGGCGATTACATCGCGCACCTCAAGAAGAAGGTGCCTGGCCGTGGCAAGTGGATCAAGAAGTTCCTCAAGGCCGGCATTCCTTTCGGTGCGGTCTACAACGACCACGAGCTGGCTCACATCATCGAATACGGCTCAGGCCCAGACAATCCCGACAGTGCATCGCCGTTCGGCCCCGATACGCCGACGCCCGCGTTCCAGCCAATGCTCATGACCTGGGCGCGATACGGAGGTTAATGACTCTTCTAGCGTATATACCCCCCGATGGCGTCGAGGCTCTCATTGAATGGCTGAAGCCCCTGGGCGAGGTCACCGATGCACGGCCCAACGGCGCCCCTCTGCCGTACCGCGTGGTTCGACGCGTCCCCGGTGGAACGAGTGACCGGATCTCCGATACCGGCCTCTACACCGTCCATACCTTCGCCGCCGACAAGCTCACAGCCCAAGAGGAATCAATCCTCACCCACCGCAGAATGCTCTACCTCGCAGGCCAATTCACTGGCCAGCAGGAAGTGACCCTCCACGATGGACGGGTCGTCCGGGCCGATGACGTCGTAGCAGACGAATGGCCACACGAGGTGAAGTGGGTGGAGGACGGCATTCCATCCCAGATCTACCGGTTCGTGGCCAACTACAGGGTGACCTTCCGGTACATCGCAGTGGCCTGACGTTCGGACGAGGGCTTGCGCCGCGGGCACTTGCGGCACACCAAGTCCACGTACTGACCACGCACACCCGGGTAGCGGTCAACGTCCCAATCATGCTGCTCATCCGGGCACTTCTCGCCAGGCCCTTGAAGTCTGCGCCCGAGCGGGATGTCGTTCACGAAAACGCGCCGACTGCCATCCCCATAGAACGCGACAGTTCCATGCTGTCGCAATTCCCGAGTAAAGCGATTCGGCTCTTTCACGCCACGAATCTAACACAAATGGCAGGTCTCGTACCACCACATCTCCGAGAGGAAAACAACTTAACAATGGCTCTGTACCGCACCCTGGAGCCGGTGGCCTTTGTCGCTGACGGCGTCGTGTACTCCGTCGACAGGGGCCGGGTCATCGAACTGAATGATGCCCAGGCCGCCGATCTCGTCGGCAAGGTCGCATCGCTCGATGACAATCGCGCCGGTTCGATGTTCCCCGAGGGCGTTCCGATCATCAGCCCGATCATCCAGCGCAACGTCCCCACCCCGACTTTCACCCCCGATCCTGACCCGGGCGTAGTGGCGCCCGTTGAGGCGCCGGCCCCGAAGCCGGTTGCAAAGGCTGCCGACAAGCCGGCCGACAAGTAACCAGCCCGCCTCCCCGAAATTTCGCCGCCCTGCGACATGGGCATCTGAAAGGAATAACTAAATATGGCCCTGCCCACTAATGGCGGCACCTACGCGAACGAGCTTCAGCCGGGCATCAATCCGCTGACTGTTCGCAGGGCGATCATCACGGACATTCTGATCCGTGACTACCTCAATGCTGACGGTACCGTCCACAACCTCGCCGATCCTGCGGTCGGCCTCAATGAGGAAGGCCTGTTCTCCCCATTCGCGGAGGACGGCAAGCTCCGCACCGACCTGCTCGGACCCGATGGCCTCGGCTTCTACCACCTTGGTGGCCTGCACGAGGACGGCATCGAGATGGGTGCCAACACCGACGTCTCCGAGACGATGATCGCTCAGAGCAAGCGTGCTGTGCGTTTCGACGTCACGTCGGACAATGACACCCTGACGATCAAGGCCGTCGAAGGCATCCCGATCGTTGACGCCCTGCGTTACGACCTGCCTCTGGCGAACCTGAAGGACGTCGGCGCCGCGAACTACACCATCGCGAAGGCGGCGGAGACCGCGCTCATCGAGCGTCAGGTCATTGCCCTCGGCTTCGACGGTGACAACTTCTTTGGCCAGACTTTCCCCCGCATGGCGCTCCGCAACCGCGGAAACACCCAGTGGAACAAGGAAAACCCGGACACGATGGAGATCGAGCTGGGCGGCCTGCTGTGCCCGTGGGTGGGCAAGGCCGCGCTGTATCACCGTGAGGGCCCCGCATGGCGTGGCCTCCAGGGCGCTCCGGTCTTCGCCGCGGCCCCGGTCGCGACGGCCATTGCCGGCGCTCTGGCGGACATCACGTTCGCCAAGCCCACCTCGAAGTCCTCGGCCTACACCTACACGGTGGAGAAGAGCGCCAACGGCACCTCAGGCTGGACCACCGCCACCGTGCAGTCGGTGACCGGCACGTCCAACATCACGATCCGCGTGTCGGGCGCGACTGCCTCGCAGCCGCACTACTTCCGCGTGACCGCGACTGGCACCAGCAAGCTCTTCACCATCTCGGCAGTCTCGAACAACATCACCGGACTCGCCTGATCCATCTTCGCGAAAGGCCCCATCTTCACACTCGCTGTGGAAATGGGGCCTTTTGTGATTCTCCAGACCCCCTCAAGCGGTGGCCTTCGGGCTGTGGGGCCACCGCTTTAGGGCATTCACAGCCCAACAGCCCCAACATTTTTCAAGGAGTTCTACTCGTGTCTACCCGTATCACCCGGTCCGTCCAGGAGGCGAAGGAGCAGGCCGCCGAGTTCTTCGGCTTCACCGCCAGCACCTTCATCGAGGACAAGAACAACAAGGTCTGGGAGATTCCGAACCCCGGTCTGCTCGACGACGACCAGCAGGAACGCTGGGAGCAGCTTCAGTTCGACCTGGAGCAGTGTGATCGCGAAGACGACTTCGTGATCCCGTCACAGACCCTTGAGGACGGCACCGTCATCCCCGAGCGCACCATCCCCGGCGACATCATCACGCCCCACCGCCTCGACGGCCAGCTTCTCAAGCCGCCCTACAACGTTCGCCTGGCTATCGCGCTGTTCGGCGAAGAGGGCTATGAGCAGTACAAGGCCGGCGGCGGCATTGCGAATCAGATCGCGCTCGAATGGGCCCGGATGAACAAGGAATACCAGGAGCGGGTGACTGCTGACTCCAAAAGTGAGGGAAGCCATCCCGCGCTGGAGGTTGTTCCCTCGGGAGATTGAGTGCGACCTCTCTCTCTATCACCACCGAAGGATTCGTGAATGGTTCGACGGTGAGATGAGTAGCCGCGAGCTACTCGTCCTCATCGACGGATTGCCCTCGGATTCTTGGTACAAGCTCTCCGCAAACGCCTACCTCGCCGAGGTAAAGGACGAGGCAGAGCGCGCCCACAGTCGCGATGTCAGTGGGCTCATCTTCGCGCAGCTAACCGGACAGACGGTCGGCGTGGAGGCAGACAACTAAATACAGGAGGCCGGCATGCCGAGAGTCACACTTGACCTCTTTACCCGTCTACATGGACGCTCGGCCAAGCAGTCACGCGACGAGCTGGTCAACAACTTCAAGCAGGCCGGCACAATGTCGGCCGACCAGTTTGCGAAGGCCTTCGACAAGGCCAATCCGAAGATCCGCCGTGCCGCAAACCATATGGCCGACGCCTTCCAGGAGGCGAACAAGCAGGCCCGCGCTCAGCGCCGGGCGACCCAGGACCAGATCAAGGCTGACCAGCAGGCGGCAGTGTTCTACGCTGCCGCGGCTGAGCAGCGGCGCAAGGCCCGTGAGGCGTACACTCGTGCAGCGGTTTTGGAGAGTCAGGCGGGGTCTGATCAGGCCGGCGTCCAGAAGGATCTGAATAAACTCCGCAAGGAGGCGGAGAATCTCACCCGGGCCGCGGCGAAGGCTGAGTCGGAATACGAGCGAAGCGTTCGGAGGAGTGAGTCCGCCGAAGAGAGTGCGACTCGCAGTGCCGAGGCGCGCGAGCGGGCCCTCCGTAGCCAGACTGACGCTCAGTATGAGTTCAATCAGGCGCTCAAGGAGCAGGAACACCTAGAGCGTAAGCGCAGGGGCGGTGGCGCTTCCGGCGTCGTCGGCTCCATGCTTACCGACCTGCCTTTCGTCCCCGGTGGTCGTGCCGGCGCCTTCATCGGTGGCGGCGTGCTCATGGGCATGGCCTCCATCGCGGAGGCAGCGGTCACTGCCAGCCAGTCGATCGCTCTGCTACCCGCGGTGGCGATGGCCGGCGGCGCTGCATTCGGCACCCTCGCGATGGGCGTCCACGGATTCGCTGACGCCCTGAAGGATATGGGCGATCCGAAGAAGTGGGCCGAAGGTCTGGCCACGCTGGCGCCCAACGCGCAGCAAGCAGCCCTGGAGATCAAGGCCCTCGTCGACGGCCCACTGGGCGACCTGAAGAGGCGCGTCCAGGATGGCCTCTTCAAGGGTGTCCCGGAGCGAATCCACAACCTCACCGATCAGTTCCTCCCTGGCGCAAGCCGACTGACTGAAGGCATCTCGGGGTCCATGAACAACATGTTCATGAACATGACCGGGTTCCTGATGCAGCCCAAGCAGGCGGAGTCGATCGACCGGATCATCAACAACATCGTCAAGGCGTTCCAAAACTTGGAGCCGGCGATCGTCCCGTTCACCGACGCGATCCTGCGCCTGCCTGAGGCGGGCTCAGGCTTCCTGCCTGAGCTGGCAACGAGTCTTGCCAACGCGGCCAACGACTTTGCGAACTTCATCACCAAGGCGCAGCAGAGCGGCGACCTTGGTGAATTCATGCGCAAGGGTATCGACGCCGCCAAGACGCTGATCGACATGCTCATCATCCTGGGGCGCAAGGTCTACGAGATCTTCGGCAACAAGTCCCCGGAGCAGTTCAAGGCCTCGCTCGACACCGTCATCGGCACCGTCTCCGCCATCGCGAAGGCAATCGCCGGTGCGGCGAACGCACTGGGCTGGTTCATCAACGGCATCGACCCGGTGATCCAGGCCGTTGGCGGCTGGGAAGATGCCATTCAGGGCGTCTTCCTGGCGATGGCAACGTGGAAGGGCCTCAGCCTCTTCACCGACATCACCAACAAGTTCGCCGGCCTCGGTGGCTCTGCGAACCTCGCAGCCGACGCCATCGGCGCGGCCGGTGAGCGCGGAGGCAAGGGCTTCGCCTCGAAGCTGAAGTCCACACTACTGGCTGTCGGCTGGGCCTCACTGGGCGCCCAGATCGGCGACATGCTGATGGACCCGATCCTCCGCAAAATCGACAGCCTGAACGGCACGAAGCTCGCGGAGATCGGCCTACCCGGGTCGGGACAGTTCGCATGGAACCTCGTCACCGACCCGCTCGGAACCCTCGACGGCGCCAACCCCTTCAAGAACAAGCCTGCCAAGAGGGGAGGTTGGGCGCCCGGAGCCCCTGGTGGCTCTGTAGGCACCCCCATCCCCGGCACCATTGGCGCTGACACGGGGAGCATCACCCCGGGTCCGACGCCGTATCAGAGCGGCAAGGCCGGCCTTGGCCCGTACCAGGATAAGCCGGTCCCCGGCATCCCGGAGGATGGCCCTAAGCCGTCCGATAAGGACATCCGCGATCAGATCTGGGCCACCCTCGATCCGAACGCGTTCATGCCCGATCTCAGCGGAATCCTGGGCTCGTCGCCTTCGATGGTCTCGCCGACACTGGGTCCCGGCTCGCTTGCTGGCGCAGGCAATGTCTCGGGTATCGGGGAGGGTAAGACTACCCCGGGTATCGACCAGCTGGCAGCGATCATCGCTCAGCAGTTCCCGGGGGTTAATCTCGGCGGCTGGCGCCCCAGCGATGGCCCGAACACTCCGACTGGTCACCAGCGGGGCGTAGCCCTTGATATCGGCATCCAGGACATGGCTGTGGGCGACCAGATCAACCAGTTCCTCCGCGATAATGCCGCGGCACTGGGGGTCAAGTCGACCATCTGGCGTGACGTTTGGGCTGACATGGCTGGCAACACCAGCCATTCTGGCGGTCACCAGGACCACGTTCACGTCGAGGTCGGCGGCCAGCCGATCGGCGCTCCGCCTCTGGAATACGGCACGGGCGGAAAGCCCTACGCCAAGCCAGGATACGGCTACACCGACATCGACCAGCGAGCAATCGTTGAGGCTGAGCGTGCAGTCATCAAGGAAGCTACCGACGTGCGGGACGCCCGCATGGAGGCAGCTGTTCGCGAACGTGACGGTATTAGCACACAGCGCGACATCGCTGAGGCCAAGCAGAAGATCATCGAAGAGGAGTGGCAGCTCGACGACGCCATGCAGCGGCTTCTTGAAGCGCAGCAGGGCACGTGGCGCAAGGTCACCAACGGCTCGAAGAGTCTGAAGGACGCCTTCGGCGAACTCGGCGCCGGCCTTGACGACGACCTCGGTCTGTCCGAGGGGCTTCCGGGCCTGGCGGACAACCTGATCCGCTTTGTTGCCTCACTGGCCATGGCCCCGGTAATGGGACCGATGGCGATGATGGCAGCGAACAGCGGTGGCGGCCACGGCATGATCGGAATGTGGGCCGCTCAGAACGGTATCTCGTCGGGCGGTTCCGGCCCCGCGTCGGCCACAAGCTTCAGTACGCCTTACGGCCCTGGTGGTGTGCCCACGAGTGCGTCGTCTATGTCGAATCCGTTCTCGCAGAACTTTGGTACGCCGGGAACGCCACAGGCTACGGCCAACATGATCTACCAGATGGCGATTCAGCGCGGGTACTCCCCGCATGAAGCGCAGTCGATCGTGGCCTACGCCATCGGCGAAAGCAGCCTCGACCCCCTCGCTGACGGCGGCCCCCAGGGCGGCGCCGGTGAGGAGCACCGTGTTCTCGGCTTGTTCCAGATGAAGCCGGCGTTCGCCATCGGTGGCGGCATCAACCCGTCGATGCGAACCAACCCGCAGGCCAACACCTTTGCGTATCTGAATCAGCTCGACAAGACGCTGGCGCAGAACCCGGGCATGTCGATCGAGGACGCGCTTTCTGCGACCTCGAAGGGTGGTCCGCTGGGCAAGGGTCCGGGCGCCCAGCCGCAGGCTTGGAGCCCGCTGTATGCACAGGCCGGCGAATACGTCGGCGGTGCGGGCGTGCCTCCGACTGGCGGTGGATCATCCTCGGCGCTCGGTGCAGGGATGGGGCTACCCAGCTTGCTCGGCACTCCGACCGGTATGCCGACCGCCGCGTATGCGGGCACTGGTCCGCTCCCGGGTCCGCATGGAGGCCCCGCGGCCCCAGCCGGTGGACCGGGTGGTCTTGGGAACTACGCCCAGGCTGCACCGTTCACCTCGCCGTCTGCCGGCCTTGGCTCCGGCCCGGCTCCCGGCCCCTCCATGGGTCCGGGCACTGGCATGACCGGCGCCCCGGGTACCGGCGGCGGTGGCCTGGCTGGCAACTCCTGGATGGATCTCGCCGGGTCGGTAGCCGCTCCCGCTCTCGACGCTATGGCGCCGGGTGCTGGACAGGCTGCACAGACTGGAATGAAGCTTGCTAACAGGACGATCGGTTATCTGGGGCAGCTGGGCGCTATCGGCGTCTCAGGTCTCATGGAGACCTTCACCCTGGCTGGCAGCTCCTCGCTCGCCGATCCTACGAAGACCCTTCCGGGTCGTGTCCTCGCTGGCATTGCCGGCGGTAAGCCTGCCATCCCGAACACCGCGGGAGTCACTGGTGGACAACCGGATCAGGGAAAGAAGAGCGAGGCCGCAGAGAAGGCCCAGGGCAAGGACGGCGCCCCGCTGTTCCACGTCGACCATATGCACGTGGGTAGCTCCCAGGACGGTCGCCAGGTGGTGCAGGACGCGAGTCGGCAGACCGACCAGTACGCATACCTTGGCAACTTCCAGAGGTAAGCAACGCAACCTCTCGAAAACAGAATAGAGACAACAGAATATGCCACTAAGGACTGATTACACGTCCGGCGATCGCATCGGTCCTGCCGAGGTCAATGGGTGGAATGCGAACATCAACGCCAACACTGACGCGCTCAAGGTAGGCAATGGCGTCGCCAGGACTGCAAGCGGCACGCAGCAGTGCGGCATTCCGGGTACGTCGATCTACGGCCAGGGCACCTCCGCCCTGGCCGCCAACGAAGATCGCTACGTCCCCATTGAGGTTCGCTCCACCGTTACCCTGACAGGTTGGCAGCTCGAAGTGACCACTGGTCCCTCCGGTGATGCCAACCTGCGGGTGGGAATCTTCAAGGCCGACAACGATCTTCAGCCGTCGACCAGCGCCTATTACGACTCCGGTGCGATCCCGGTCACCGCCGGATTCACCGGAATCAAGACGGCGGGCTCTCTGGCTATCACCCTCCAGCCGGGTACCTACCTAGTGGCGATCAGTTCGTCGGCGGTGATGACGCTGAGGTCCCTACTCAGTCCCAGTCCCACACTGATCGCCGCCCTAGGTGCAAATGCTATTGCCCAGCGTTTCAGCGTATCCCGCACCTTCGGGGCGTTCGCTAATCCAGGGACGGCCTGGACCACGGTCGTGGCAGGGCAGGGTGGTCTCACCCACAGCGTCGCGTTTCAGTGGGCGTGATAGATGACCTCACCCTTCGTGGTGGGGGCTAACCAGGCGAACGCGATGGGGCTGCCGTACAGCCTCTCCAACTTCACCCTTGGCAACACCTCCATCACCTATCCTCCGGGCCCGGTCACTCCCTATCAGTCGCAATTGTTACTGGAGGGGATCGACCCGCAGATCACCTACATCAGCCCCGACCAGAAGCGGAAGTTCTACATCAGCGGCGCCATGTCCCCGGTGGCGCCCGGCGTCCCCGGCCAGGACGGAATCGTTCTGGCAGAGCCGCTTTCCGGGATTCAGTCCCCGTTCAAGCATATCGACAGCCAGGGCGCACGCCAGGACGGCGTGACATGGGACGACACGGTCTACGAGCCGATGGAAATCGACATGAAGCTGGAGGCCCACGCCGCAACCACGGCCGGCCTCCAGCGCGTCATGTCCGATTGGATCGCCGCCACTCCGCCCGAGGAGATGGGCCGGCTGGAGTACTACACCCCAAAGACGGGGCTGTGGTGGGTTCAGACCCGCCCCGCCGAGACGATCCAAAGTAAGCCAAAGAACTCGCCGCATCGGCAGCTTCGATGGCCATTCGTCCACACCGCTCGCGTGGATAACGCGTTCTGGTACGGCGTCGACTCGATTAGTAAGAAGGAAGGTAACGGCACCTTCCATCTGCCGCTGACCAATATCGGCCAGATCGACGGATGGCCGTCGTTCCTGTGCTACGGCCCGGGAACGTTCCGCTTCCTCAATGGCCCCGGTGGCAAGACCGACATCTTCTTCGGCCCACTGGTGGCCGGCCAGATCGCTCTGATCACTACCTTGCCGCGACTGCGATCGGTCGTCGACCTCACGCCTAACGGTGCGGTCGGCAACTTCCCGCAGAACCTCACCGGCATTCAGCGACTCATCGACAGCCTCGTGCGGTTGGTGACATTCAACCAGGTCCCGCCGCTACTGACATGGTTCGAGTCCCTATTCGGCATCAAGGCCCCCAACGAGCAGGGTGTCATGTACTCCCTGCTGAATGGTCGGTTCACTCGGCCGATCCCGGGCGTGCCTCAGCCGAGCGATGCGACGACCAACTACATCAGCGGGTCTATTTCGGGTGGCAATGCCAACTCGAAGGTCATCGCCTCAGTAACTCCTCGTCGTAGGTGGCCTGAGTAATGGCGAGGATCGACAACCTTCAGGACTACATCAATGTAGCGTCGGCCAAGGCGGCATTGCTCGGCAATAACGATGCCTTGGCAATGAAGACCGCCCAGGAACTCGCTGCCCTCGATCAGCACCCACCGACTGACATCAGTGTCAGCATTCGCGACAACTACTACCGCCGGAAGTTTGAGACGCCGGACTACCTCCATCTGGAGGTGGACTTCCCCCGTCTCGCTATTCCGACCGGCAAGCTCATTCTTAAGGGTAATGATCCCGCTGCGGATCACGTGCTCAATTGCGACAAGACGGTTGTTCCGGTCGTTATTGACCTCGCTCCCGATGAAAAGGGTTTTGGTCGGCTCAGGTGGTCGGGCCGCGTGGACGTGGCCCTCGACAAATTCGACGGCAAGCAGTACACCATCGAATGCAAACTACTGCACGACAAAGCCTGGCTGACACGAATCGTAGCGTGGGTCGCATGGTGGATGCCCATTCAGATCCAGGGCCCACCGAGTCGCGGAATTGCTTTTGGCGGCGCCGTCTCGGTCATCAAGTACATCATCACTTCCAATGTTTTGCGTTTGCAACTCGGCCTATGGGATCTGGTCAACAATCTCTTCTCGCTGAACCTTGACTGGCGGACGTGGTTCCGTACCGCGCTAATGTTCGACCCGGGCGAGAAGCTCGAATTGCGAGATATCGGCCGTTTCATCACCACCCCCATTTACGTAGTGCCCACGAATCCGTTCTTTGACACGTCGCCATTCATTTCGCTGGACTGGCGATTCGACGAGATCCTCCAGCTGGTCAATAAGACTTGCGAGGACAACGGCCTGACCATCGAGGTCACGCTGTGGGAGCCGGGGATGCCGCAGCCTGATGAGCTGTCGGCGCGCCTCAAGCTGCTCCAGGTGCCCACGATCGTCGTGGATGTCAAAGATCGTATGCAGGTCACTGGCTTTTCCGGCACTTTCCTGGATGGCATTCAGCGCACCTTCATCGACCTCATCGGCTCGATGTTCGGTGAGGTTCTGCGGCCGTTCCTAGACCCCAAGAATGAGGCGCAGTACGCGCCGGAGGGCACGAACATCGCGCCCTTGCTGGGTCTGCATTTCGTCAAACCATGGGCGGTGTTTACCGACCATCCTCGCGGTGGTCTGAAGCAATTTGAATTCGCGCATCATCATCCTATTGCGTGGCGCACAATTACCGGCGGGAAAAGTCCGAAGTGGATGAATGATTTCGTCGATGCAACCCTGACTTGGTTGATCGACATGATCATGATTGTCATTGGCTTTACCGGCATTCCTGGTTCCATTCTTAATGGCGTCTTCAATGACATCCTTCTCGCATTCCAGCTGACCGATAATTTCGATCGGTGCCAGGCGCTAGGACCTTACGGCTTCCCCGAAAAGTTTGTTCCGACCGGCTCCGGTAGCTACACCCTTGAGGCGTTCTTCCAGCAGAAGTCGGCACAGTGGGATACCCGTGGGTACGTATCTGCTCAGGTCGTCGTCGACAATGGCTACCCGTATGAATTGGGACGCGATATTTTCCCGGGTGCATTGGCAACGGTCATTCGCCGCGGCAAGGTATTCACGGACTTCATCGAGAATGCAAAGCTCGTTGACAATCGTCAACAGCGTGCGTCCTTGACAATTCAGATTGGCGATGGTCGCGCGGAGGAAGCCCCCATCGCAAAGATCCAGCGTCGTCTAGTCGACATTCAGGAAGGCGTCAATATCGTCTTCATGGCTCAATAACTAAATAGAGGTGCAAATTGGCTATTATCGTCAATGAGGCCGAGGGAACAATCTCCTTTACCGATACGACTGTGACGTTCCCTTATGGGTTCGAGACAGGTAGCGGTACAGGCACGATCATCATTACGCCTGCGGGTGGTGTGGCCAATTTCCCTCTGGCTATCGAGGGGTCCTCAGGCCCTTCGGCGAAGTTCCGCAACATCACCATCGTCGAAGTCGATCCGACCCAGTCGCTTCCGTCGCCGAACCCCGTGGTCACCGAGGTCACCCCCGGTGGCCCGGGGGAGTCGACGATCTACGACTTGCAGTTCTACCTGCACCGAGGCAACGACGGCGCCACCGGCACTATGTCCATCCTCGGCGCCAACGACATCGACATCACCGGCTCCAACCCGCCGGCCACCGCCAACTACATGCTCATCCGGCATCCCACCGATGAGACCAAGATGATCTGGGCGGCACAGCCCATGGGCGATCTGTTCGTTCCGGGCAACATCCCGGCTACGGCGTTCACCAACACGTCACCTCGACTGATCGCAACGGTGACGGTGCCGGCGCAGCCCTTTTCCTGGCGCCCACGGGTATCGGGGCAGTTCGTCATCAGCGGATCGTCCGACACCCGTGTCGACGCTGTCGCACGACTGAATAACCCGGAGACCGGTGACGTGGTCGGCTACGCCTTTGGACAGGCTGGTGCTGCGCCGCCGCCGTTGAATATGTCCTCGGGTGTGCCGGCCGGCTCCAATGCCGCCTACGGCAAGGTCGCTCCTGGCGTGGCGGCAACCATCTACATCCGCGCCGAACAGAAGGCCGCGTCATCGAATAACTGGTCGACGCCGGCTGCCTCTGCGGGTGCGTGGGTCGCGGTGGAGGTGCTCCCCGTTCCATGACCTCGGGTGTAGAGACCGGCTCGGGGATGACCCCCGCGCCGAACATTCCATATCAGCCAACGCCCGCCAGCCAGTGGGCGGACTCGGCATTCGCGCCCACGCAGGAATCTCTCTTCACCGCAGAGCAGATCGACCTGTGGCGAGGGTCGTTCATCGAGATGGTCCTACGGGTCGTCACTATGGCGTTCCAGGGCGTACTCAATCTGGGCGAGTCTGCCTTCGATCAGCTCGTCGAGTTCGCGTCGAATATCCCGCTTATTGGTCCAATTGTGGAGGCGCTCACCGGGTTCACTGTCGGTGGCCTGGATCGCCTCGCCGATTGGGCTGAGCGAATTCCGTTCATCGGTGACCTGGTCCGCGCGATCACGAACTTCTTCGACCCGAATGAAACGGTATCGCTGGACTTCCTCGGCGACTGGTTTGACGACCTGATGAACATCTTGGGCAACCCCTTTGGCCTGGGTTCCGGCGAACCGAAGATCGGTCCCCTCAACAGTATTCCGATCCTGGGTCCGGTGCTCAACGGCATCGCCAACGCCATCACCGGAGTCGTCGGCGCCGGCCTCGCCACGCTTGAAGCGTTTTTCGGCGAGGTGCCGCTCATCGGTGACATCATCCACGCCCTCACCGGCATTTTCTCCACGGACATCGAGGTTCTCGGTGAATGGTCCGATGGCCTTCAGGACTCCATTCAGAACATCATCGACGCCGTCCTGACTGCCATCCGGGGGATTCCCATCGTCGGCGGGTCAATCGCCGACATGATCACCCAGCTGACCGGCCTGAAGGAGACCAGCGCCGACGCCAAGGCTCAGGCCCTGAACGCGTACGCCAGTGTCACCAACCTGGCCAATGGCCTTATCACCGCGCCAAGTTCGGTCATCGGATCTATCGGCCAGGTGAAGGTCGACGGGGTGGCCACGGTCCAGACCCTCCTCAACGGCCTGCATTCCGCAGCGCAGCCGTCCAACCGTCCCAGCGGCAGCGGTGTCAGTACGCCAGAACTTAGCCCAGTGCCGCGCACTGTTGCCGCCGTCTATAGCGCGCATCAGGCGGTGAAAAACAACGTAAGGAAAACAGGTTCGTCAAGTGATACCTACGGCCACCTGGTCTCAGTCGGCCCGGTCAATCAGCCCTACGTGGGAATTCGCTGATGGCTGACGACGTTTGCTACCCGATTGGTCTGGCCAACTCCGGCCTCCAGCTCACCACGAGCAGGGCCTACTTCATCTCCGTCGTGCCATCGGTCGACCGGTTCTACGACACATTCAGCTTCGCGACCAGTCAGCCGGCCGCTGCGGCGATGACCAACCTCTTCGCTGGCATCTACAAGATCACGGCGGCCAACACGCTGACGCGCGTAGTGGACTGCGGCAACATCAAGCCGTACTGGAACGCCACGCGAACGCTGCAACAGATCCCGCTGCCCGACATCATCGACGCGAAGGCGGGGGAGACCTACTACATCGGCCTCCTCAGCGTCGGTGGAACGGCGCCAACGCTATTGCGGACCACCAACGTCGCGATGACACAGCTCACCACGGGTCAGATCCCTGAGCCGACCCAAATTACGGCGGTCAGCACGACGAGCGGGCTTGCCAGCCTAAGCGCCACGATGACGATCTCAGACGACGTCAATACAAACAATCTTAGCCGTTACTGGGGTTCACTCGGCAGTGCGGAGCCGCCGGCCGCGATGTCGGCGTACTACCACGACACGTTCAATCGTATTGACGAGCCGGTACTTCCGCTCCCCTTTGCATCACACCCCAGCACCGCGAACTTCGGCATCTACAACTCGACGGCCAGCCCAGCGGTTGACGCGAGTCCTGCGTACGCCTACTGGGTGCCGGCAATGAAGTCGGACGACCACTACGTAGAGGTGGTCCTCGGCGCCGATATGGCCACCGAGGCCGACCGAGACATCAACCTGTACATCGGGTTACGCGGCATGGCGAGCGGTGGTGCCGGGCCCTCGGTGAAGTTGCACATCTACCCCCGGGGGAGTCGCAATTTCCGAATCGTCACCACCACCGACAGTTACAACAACGCCGGCCTCACCCAACGCGCCGTCCCCCCGGAGATGCCGACCTTCGATATCGGTGATGTCGTCAAGCTCGTTGCCGATGGCAGCGTTTACACGGCCTTCCTTAACGACGTGCCCCTGTGCTCATGGATCGACAGCGGCGGCATTCATCCGATCAGCGAAGACCACCGCCGCGTCAACATGATGACGTCCGCGACCAGCATCGCCAACTTGCAGATCGCTGACGACTTCGAGTGCGGCGACTACGGCGGCGGCGTCCAACTCGTTGGCTTGCAGGGCATCCCGTCGACCACCGCCTTCGGCACCCCGACGGTTACGGCGAACCTGACCGTGACTCCGGCCGCAGCGCCTATGACACTTACCGGCGGGACGCCCACCATCCGAACAGGATTGGCAGCGCAGCCCGCCAAGGCGACGATGACGCTATTGCCCGGTACACCAACGGTGACCGTCGCGCCGCACCCCACTCAGTTCACTGGGGCCACGGGCGGCTCGACCTGGAAAGACGCAAGCGTGCACGGCAACACTAATCCGCTGGAGGACACCCTATTCCACACGGCCACGGGCAACGACCGGGTCGTGTTCGTGTTTGCGAGCCACATCACTTCCGGTAGCAACGTTATCGACTATCCGATCACCTACGGCGGCGTGGCGATGACTTCTGTTGCCAATCTGGCCGTTTATACAAGCGCACCGGGCTGGCGCCTGCGCGTGTGGGCGCTTCTCGACCCGCCAAGCACGCAGCAGCAGGTGGCAATCAAGTTGGGCGCAACCAACGCCGCACTCCAGGCGGCAGCGTACTCAGTGGTCTCGTACAGCGGTGTTAGCTCTTACGCGACCTTTGGCGGCGGACAGATGAACAACATTGGGGGCACGTCCCTGTCGATGACCGTCAACGGCATTGGCACCGACAGCATGATCGTCCAGGCGTTCGCCCAATTGAACCCAGGTCTAATAACCAACTACTCGCAGGCAATGCGTAACCGGCAGGCCCGAGACGCAACCAGCTCGTATGACGCATCCCTCATCGTCGGCGACTCATATGGCAGCGCCTCGGGTTCAACGACATTCTCGGCCACGGGCGGCGGCGCCCTCTACTGGGCCGGCTACGCCCTTCGCCTCATTGCAGCACCCTAAGGAGACTCTATGCCTGCCGGACCCTGGCAGCTCACCACCACCGCACGGCCCAAGATCCTCACCGGTCAGTTCGACATTGACTCCGACAACTGGAGATGCGCCCTCTTCCTGTCGACGTCGAACCTCTCGACCGCATCGACCGCCTACTCGGCGGTGACCAATGAGGTCACCGCCGGGAACGGCTACACCACAGGCGGCGTACCTGTCGCCTTCACGCTGTCGGGGACAACCTCCGTCACAGGAGTTTTCACTACCAACCCGATCTGGGCAGCCTCGGGCGGAAACATCGTCGCCCACTACGCAGCGGTCTACAAACTCGGCGGTGACGTGCTCGCCCTCTGCGAGCTGGAAATTGGCCCCGATCCTGAAAATCCATCCCCCGTCGATGTCACGACGGGGGCAGGCAGTCTCATGACTATCGACTCGGACGGCACACCTGAGCCCGTCTTCACGTGGAGTTGATCCTTGGCGAACTTCCTCTACGTCAAGGCCAAGGAGGCGTTTCTGTCAGCCGGCATCAACTGGATGACCGACTCGATCCGAGGCGTCATCGTTGACCTGGACGACTACACGCCGAATTCCGCGACGCATCAATATCTCTCGGACATCCCTATCGGCGCCAGAGTGGCCACATCGTCACCGTTCACCGCGAAATCCGTCACAGACGGGGTTGCCGACGCGGCCGACCTCACCATTACCGGTGTGACGGGCGACGTCTCGGAGGCGCTCGTGGTCTACCAAGACACGGGCGTCGCCACTACCAGCCGCCTCATCTGTTTCCTCGACTCGGCAGCAGGATTCCCGATCTACCCCAACGGCGGCAACGTCGTCGTGGTGTTCAGCTCTGCGCCCGAGCGCATCTTCCGCTTCTAACCAAGAAAGCACAAATGTCACAGCCCCTTGACCTGACCCCTGATTTCGTTGTCCTGCGGCGCAAGAACCCGAATCCGCCCATGGGCGTTTTCCTCGAAACCTTCGCCGACTGCCTCAAGCTCGCCGCCTGGGCGCGTAGCACCCCCGAGTACACCTGCCGCCTCACCGACCGTCAGGACGGCACCTTTGAGGTGCAGATCGAAGGTGTCACCACCACGACCGCCAACGCCCGCGAGGGGCAGTGGGTCGTGCTCGACGGCAACGACTTTCTCGCCCTCGACCCGTCTGACTACAACAACCGCTATGAGCCGGAGACGGCCTGATGCCTCGACTTACCGTTATGTACGGCGACACGAAGATCATCGACCGCGATGTTGACGTCTTCACTTTCAGTGACAACGGGGACACGGTAGCCGTCCAGGGCGGCAAACGCCCCGAGCCTAAGCCAAACCCTCTGGCGAACCTAAATTTTGGCGAGATCGCCGAGGGTTTCAAGGCTGCGCAGGCACGCAAGCAGCGGCGTGATTCCGCCGCTACTGCGCCGCGGCCTCTTCGACCGCACTCGTCGCAAATGGAACCGCCGGTCGACCCAGTGCCGGAGGAGTTTCTGTGACCAACCCCATGGAATCCATCCTCTGCCCGTTTTGTGATCGCCTCGTCGGCATCCGCGATGGGAAGGTGCGTCGCCATCCCGACCTCAACTTCTCCTACTCCTGCGGCGGCAGTCGCATGGACGTAGCGGTGATCGAGCAGATGAACACCAAGGCGGGCAACTAATGTCGGACGCCGCTGTAACGCTCATCGCCGACAATCTCAGCTGCCTGCCCCACCCTGACGGCACCGAGCTTCGGTTCGTCAACTTTGCTACCTTCCCGGGCCAGCCCGACGAGATGCAAGAACAGATTCGAGGCGTGTCCATGGGCATCGCCGAGGCGATCGTGCACCTGCTCAGCAAGAACGGCAAGGCCATCGTCGACGAAAGCAACCTCGCTCAGCCGAAGATGTACGGCGCCGATCGCGCTGCCCTCAAGATCATCTGCAAGATCTGCGGCGGAGCCCTCCTCGAAACATTCATGAGTAAGGACGGCGTCGCGTCCGTACCGGTTCGCGTGTTCAAAGACAATGTCGCCAAGACCAAGTGCAGGTGTATCAGTGACTAACCCCCAAGGCCCGCAGGCCTTCCCGCAGCACATGTACTCACAGTTCCCGATCGTGGGGCAGAAGCTCCCCGTTGAGGGTGTTGCTTGGTACATCGAGCAGATGCTCCCCGCCTTATTCCAGGACCGGCGTTTTGCCGGCGGCTGCGAAGTGAACGTGGAGCGCGACGAGAAGGGTTGGACCCTGCGGGTCGACCTGCCGCAGGTCGCCTGATGGCCACTCGTACCGTCTACGGCAACACCCACTCCGAGAACGGTTGGCCGATGGTCGACGAGGGCTCGTGCGAGTGGATCACTGTCCCCGGTACGAACGTGTCACTCCAGATCCAGAAGGGGTGGCCGCTCATCGTCCTGCGGGCGTTCGCCGCCGACTTCCACGCCTACGTCGAGCCTCTCCGCGATGCCGACTCCGCCTGCTGGACCAGAGACAATAAGGTTGGCAACTCGAACCACCTTTCCGGCACAGGCATGGACCTCAACTGGAATGGTGCGGACGGCAGGACATTCCGACTTGGCATCTCTGAGGCGGAGGCTTACCCGGGCGACAAAGCCCGTCAGCTTCGTGAGCTACTCGCCTGGTACGAAGACATCGTCTTCTGCGGCGGCCGATGGTCGATCCGCGACTGGATGCACATGCAGCTCAACGGCAACACCTACGGCAACGCCGCGCGGGTGCAGGGCTTCATTGACCGCAAGATCCGTCCCGATGGTTTCTCCACCTACCGTCGTGGAGCCTATTCGGCTAATCCGGTCGAGATCCTGGCCCGTGCAGCCGGTCTGCCGATCAATCGGGCGGCGGCGCTGCTCCCGGCCGTCTCTAATGGACTGAAAGCAGCGGAATGCACCAATGCGAACCGCATCGCCATGTGGCTGGCTCAGGTCGGTCACGAGTCGGACAACTTCAACGCCACCGCGGAGTACGCCTCCGGCGATGACTACGACACCCGCACCGATCTGGGTAACACCCCGGAACGTGACGGTGACGGCCGACTCTACAAGGGCCGCTCATGGATTCAGATCACCGGCAAGCACAACTACCGGGAATTCTCGAAGTGGGCGCACGCCAAGGGCATGGTCCCGACGCCCGACTACTTCGTGGTTCACCCCCTGGAGCTGTCCGAGCTGAAGTGGGCCGGCATCGGTGCCGCGTGGTACTGGACTGTCGCCCGCGGTACCCGCATCAACGAGGCGTCTGACCGTCGCGATGTCACCGCCGTCACCTACCTCATCAACGGTGGCTACAACGGCATCGACGATCGTCGCGCCCGATTCAACCGCGCCCTTGCTGTGGGCGATCAACTACTAGCCCTCCTACAAGGAGAGGACGACATTTTGGCCAATCCAGAGATTGAGCGCTTCATTCGCGAGATCCACGCCTGCCTATTCAACAAGACGGAGTCATGGAGTCCGCTCGCAACACCCGGCGAAGGCGCCAAGTGGACTCTGCACGAGAAGATCCACTCGCTCGACGGGATGCTGCACCCGATGCACTCCATCGCCCGCGCCAAGGCCGGCGACCTCGACGAGCTTCATCGCATCGTGCTGGCCGCCAAGGGGCTGGGCAAGGACAAGAGTCCTACGACCGTCCGCGTCTTCCAGAACGTCCTGGCCGAAATCGAGGCCTCGAACCCGGAGGTCCTTGAGCAGTATCTCGCCCAGAAAGGCGCCGCATGACCCCCAAGATTCGTGAATCCCTCTACTACGTCGGGACGATCATCCCCGCAGTACTGGGTCTGTTCCTACTGTGGGGCGGCCTAGATGCCGGTGCTGCCAACCATATCGGTGACGTCGTGGCCGGCGTGCTCGCACTACTCGGCGCCGCGGCTCCCGGCACTGCCGCTGTCAAGGTTCGCCAGCAGCGCAAGGACGGCACCTTCGACACCCTCTCGCCGCTTGATCAGGTCCTCGGTGGCGTAACCGCCATCGTCGACGCCAAGGACACCGCGCTGGCTGAGTTTGACAAGGTGCAGGAAGTCCTCGGTACCGCCATCAGTGCCATCCCTACGCTGGGCCCGCTCGCGTCCCAGGTGCTTGCATTCGATCCTGACGACATCTGGCGCCGCTGATGGCTCTACGCCTGGGCTCCCACGGGCTCATGGTGTCGGCTTGGACCAAGGTGATGCTGACCCGCTTCTCCGGCTACGCCAAAGGGCGGAACGGCAAACCGCTGGTCAATGACGGCTACTTCGGCCTCGATGAGGTGCTGGTTCAGCGGGAGTATCAGCGGCGCACCAAGCAGCTGATCACCGGTGAAGTCTCCGATCACGACTTGCACAAGCTGGGCCTCAAGCCCACACTGCTGACCATCCATGGCACCGGCCAGGCTGACCCGTTCGGTATCGGCTATCCCGCCGACATCGCACGCCGACTCCTGGAGTGGTACCACTGGCAGCCGGTGGGCAACTGGCCGGCCAAGGCCGTGCCGATGAACGATTCAGCGGACGCGGGGGAGCGCGAGTGCACCCTCCTGATGACCGACCCGAACATCGTCCCCGGGCCCGTAGCCATGTGCGACTACAGCCAAGGCTCCATCATCGGTGGTCGCGTCCGTAACCGGATGCGGGCCGGCAAGCTGCGGGGTCAACTGCTCGCCGCGGCGAGCTTCGGCAACCCGATGCGACCAAGGGGTTCCTACGCCGGCAACGTCGACCCTGGCGGTGAGGGTATCGACCCCACCAAAGAGTCTGCCGCGGAGCCGTATTGCATCAACCTCGCCGCGAAGGGCGACCTCTACACCACCTGCCCAGGCGGGCGGAGCGGTGAAATGGAGCGAGCCATCTTCAACGCTGTGTTCAGCCGCTTCGTCGGAACAGACACGCTCGTCGAGCAATTCGGCGAGCTGGCAGCCGACCCCTGGCGGGAGATCCCCGCCGCCCTCCAGGCCATCTGGCGCGGAGGGATGTTCGTTGCTCGCGGGACGGGACCGCACGTTCGGTACCACCTCGATCAATGCCCAGGAACGGGAATGACCTACTACGAATACGCCATCCATCACCTGCGTGGTGTAGCTATCGCCCGCCTGGAGAAGCTGTTGGCCCAATGAATCGAAAGGGTTTCGATGACCTACCTACGACGGCTACGCGACAGGGTTCGCCTTGAGCTAGCCCTCGTCAATCTCGCTGTACTGGAGCTACTTCAGATCGTGCCGACGAGTAACGGGGCGCGCTAATGCTGGAGTGGCTCGCCCTGCTGATGGAGCATTGGCCCACGGCCGGACTGATCGCCACGCTTCTCATCGGCGTCTACCTCGTCGCCCGTTACCTCTCAGCAGTTGAGGTCCGCGATATGCGTGCGCGGATCGACTATCTCGATGATCGGGTTAGGGCTATGCGCTTTCGCGACGAGTGCTACTTCGACTACATCGTCTACACGCAGGAATTTCAGAACCGACAAGCACTCATCGCCAGTGCGCGAGGCCACGAATTGGAGAAGCACGTCCCTTTTCTCCTGTTCCGGGAGCGGTGGATGTCTGACCGCGGGCTTGAAGATGAGCAGGAAGAGATGTGGAAGTAACTGTTGGAAGTAACCCTCTACCACCCCGACGCCCCCTGTCCGAAATGTACACGAACTAAAGCGCTGTTCGAGAAGGATGGCATCCCCTACACGTCTGTTATCGCAGACGAAACACTGATCAAGCAGTTCCAGGAAGAAGGACATATGTCCTATCCCGTTGTCCGAGTCGACCTCGGCGACGGCGCCACCTGGAGTTGGAGTGACCTCCGCGTCACAGAGATCAAACGACTCGCTGAGCTACTCGCGAGCTAAGGCCAAGGCCCCACCCCCGACGTTCCCCCGGGGGTGGGGCCTTCTTTGTCATTTTCGGGCTTGTGCGTTCGATGGTTGGGCTATACAGTCAACTTCAGGACAACAAGGAGAGAATCTGAGCATGAAGGTTGGAAGCGCCGAGTGGGACGAACAGTCCCTCGCGTTGAACGCTCTGCGGCTGGAGCAGACCGGCTACGAGTTCGCCGACTACGAGATCCAGTTCCTCAACGGAACCGGCGGCTTCATGGATCAGGCGATCTACGCGCTGGAGTTCCACGAGGAGAAGTTCCAGTTCGCAGAGACTCAGGCGGTCTCCTGCAACATCTGCGGGGGACTGTTCCGCGACAACCTCGCCCTCATGCGCCGGCACCGTCTCCAGTGCGGGTGGGTCCAGTGAGCCGCCATAAGTGCCCGGCGCGATCCTCCTTTCCCGCAAGTACGCGATTCGAGGTCTGGCGGAAGCTCAGGGAGATCCTGATCGTCAACATGCTCCTCAACACCGGCCCCAAGCACCGGGCGGCGCCGGCATGAGCAAACACCGCCGAACCCGCAGGTCGCTTCGTCAGGTGATCCAGACCAACAACTATCCGCACGGCCTCGGCCCCGTGGCCGCGTTCTGGACCGTCCTTAAGCAGAAGGGGAGGCTCATGTATTAGGGACAATTTCGTCACTTTCCCAGGTCGCTAAGCGACGGACAGAATTGACAACGTTTACCCATTGACAGGTTTTACGTTTTCGCAGATCATCATAAAAGGGATTGTCGCGCTGGCGCGTCCCTCGCTTGTAACCCGAAGGGTTATGAACCACCCGCCCGTAGCGGGTTTCTTTCCGAAAAGGCACCCATTCGCTCTAGCAGCGAGCCATTGGTCGGCGCCGCCGCCTCGATAGCGGTTCGGCGCCGCCGGTCAATGGTCTAAGGGGCAGATCCTCTTTTCGTCTTTGAAAAAGCGTCTTTGAACGGGAGTGAAGCCATGAGCTTCCTGGAATTGCTTGGTGCCATCGCCGCCATCTTCGGCGCCTGCGTCATCGCCATCTGGCTGGCCGGCTGGCTCGTCAGCTGGTGTTTCCTGATGTTCGTCGACGGGCTCGACGAACGCGGTATCGACGCGATCAAGAACAGCGACAACATGCTGGAGAAGATCGCCGTCCCGTTCATGGCCGGCATGCTCGCCGCCGGCTGGCCCCTCGTCGTCCTCGCCGGATGACCATCTTCTGCGCCGCCATGGCCTGCAACGGCGCCATCGTCCCAATCGACGAGCCCACCCATGACCGCGACAAAGCCGAGCGCGTTGTCGAGTTTATCCGCCGCAGTACCCCCGAATTGGAACTGTTCGTCGCCGTCATCGAAGGCGAAGCAAGGAAGGCAGCATGAGTCACTGGAATTACCGGGTTCTCCAATCCTTCGACCGCACTGAGTACTTCATCGCCGAGGTCTACTACAACGACGATGGGAACATGGGCTGGGCCGACGTGTCGGACTCCCTCCTGAAGTGGGAGACCCTCGAAGACCTCCAAGGCACAGTCGCCCTGATCCAGGAGGCGTTCAACCGTCCCCTGCTGAAGGTGGGGGAGGGTGACAATCTCATCGAGGTCGTCGACCCGATGCGCTGGTACATCGACAAGACGCAACCCGAGAAGACATGGGTCTCTGAGAACGGCCGGTGGCTCATTCGCCAGAGCCTCGCCAACAACAACGAGCTGTACCACCTCGTCGACCGCTCGTCCGAGCCCGCCATGTCAGCCGGCGTGCTGGGGTCGCTGGACGAGGCCTACGCCGCGGCCCACATCCGTGAGACCGGGCTGGTGAACGCGTGAATCGCAACATCGAGCTGCTGGAACAGACCATGCAGCACATCGAGGATCACCCCGAGCAGCACTACCAGCAGGTCTGGGTCTCCGATCGGGTGCTGAACTGCGGCACCGTTGCCTGCTTCGCCGGCTGGGGCGCCCTGCTGTCGGGGATGTCTGTTGACGAGGTTCACGACGCCGCCGAAAAGGGTTTGATGCACACCGTGGGTGCCGGACTCTTCGGCCTCAGCGAGAACGAGGCCTTCGACCTCTTCTACTCCCACAACTCCCCGGACGTGCTGCGACTCATGGTCAGAGACTTGGTGAACGGCGACCCGCTGCGCGATCCGTACGTCTACCGACAGGCGGTCCACGCATGAGCCTCCAGTCCCCGCCGTACGACCTGCCCGGCATGGAGCCCCCGCCCGAACCGATCAAGATCCAGTACGAGACACAGGACAGCGGCGAGTCCTTCGCCTGGTCCGCGGTCATCGCAGCCTTCTTCTTCCTCGCGGTCGTCATCGTCTGCGCGGTGGCGTTGGCATGACCCACTTCATGGAACCGGAGAGCATCATCGAGCAAGCCATCGCCGCCCTCGCCGAAGAGGACTTGGCAGACGACGCCCACATCCGCCACATCATGATCGAGGCGCAGATCCAGCCTCGGCCCGACGACCTTCCCCCGGAGGCTGAAGAGGCGTTCGAGCAGTCGCGCGACATCCTCCGCGGATGGATCGCCGACGACGTCGACAGGATGCTGGCGGCCCTCAAGGCCAATGGCTACTACATCGTTGGCTCCGGGGCGAAGCGGCCGAAGCCCGCTCCGCCGCGGATGGCCTTCACCGACCTGGGTCCCGAGCATGTCGACTACGAGTGGATCGACCGCCGCGGTGCGGTCTGGTACTACGACGGCGAGATCCCCACATGGCGCTGCAAGGACGGCATCCAGTCGGCCTGCATCTGGGACACCGTCCACGTCGAGGTGTACGGCCCATTCACGCGGGTGGAGAACCCGCAACATCCAGCAGATCTCTAGGAACCCCCATGGTCTCAATCAGTAAGCGAGCCAAGCTCGTCACCGCGGTCACCTTGCCGGCCGCTCTCCTCATGGCATGTGAGGAAGCCCCCGACGAGGACTTCGACCTCTACTGCGTCAACGACAAGAACGAGGTTGTCGATCCCGACAAGTGCCCCCAGGAAGGTAGCAGCGGGGGAGGTATGAGCGGCTTCTTCTTCATGATGCTGCCGATGGGGTCGCCCAGCTACGGCTACGGCTCCAGAATCCCGGGTGACAAGGGCTACCAACGAGTTTCGACCACCGACAGCGCCGGCAGGACGAAGGCGGGTCTCCCTGCCAGCGGCAAGATCGGCGGCTTCGGCAAGGGCGCACCCGGCGCCCGGGTCTCAGTGAGTGGAGGAAGCTGATGGAACGCAACGTGGAGCTGCTGGAACGGGTCATGCAGCACATCCTCGACCACCCCGAGCAGCACTTTCAAGGGTCGTGGATCACATCCTGCGGAACTGCGGCTTGCTTCGCCGGCTGGGCGGCAATGTTCTCGGGGATGTCCGCGCGAGAGGTCTACGAGCACGATCGCATGAAAGACGTCGGCGCCGAACTGCTGGGGCTCACTGCCGGCGAGGCCTTCGTCCTCTTCACGTCGTGGAATACCCGAGACATGTTGCAACTCATGGTCAAGGATCTCGTCAACGGTGATGCCCTGCGCGACAACCTCACCTACTTGGACGAGGTCCATGGGACGAAGACCAGTGATGTCGAGGTCTCTGTGACGGTCAGCGCATGAAGCGCGTTGAGGGCGCCTACTGGCCCGACTTCCGCAGCCACCTCGAACGGGTCGGCATGCCCTACAACAACACCGACATGCCGGACGGCTCAACGATGTCCTACTGGCAGGACGGCGCCTACTACCAGTTCAGCCGCAACGAGGTCGAGGAGTTGGAGAGCGCCGCCATGTCGCTCTACAGCGCGTGCATCGACGCGGGCGACTACCTGATCGACAACGGTCTCCTCGGCAAGATCGGCATCCCAGAATGGGCGTGGGACGCGGTTGCGGAGTCCTGGACCCGACACGGTGACGACGGTGATCCCGCGGTGTATGGGCGCTTCGATCTGCGCTACGACGGTCAGTCCCCGCCGAAGCTGCTGGAGTTCAACGCCGACACCCCCACCTGCCTGGTGGAGTCCGCGGTCGCGCAGTGGGAGTGGTTCCAGTGGATGTTCGTGGGTAACACCTCGGTCAACCAGTGGAACGACCTGGAGGAGAAGCTGATCCCCGCCTGGCGCTGGAACCTGGAGCGCAGCATGGGCAACCTGATCCGCCACCACGGGCCTGGGACGTACATCGAAGACCTGGTGCACTTCGTGTTCACCTCGGCCGAGAAGTCCGGCGAGGATCTCGCCAACACCGCGCTGCTTCAGCACTACGCGGAGAAGGCCGGCTTCCGCACCAAGATCATGCACATCGAGAACATCAAGCACGTCACCACCGGCGCGACGAGCGGCGGGATCGCCTCACCCACACTGGGAACCGACGAGTTCTACGACGAGGACGGCGAGATCATTCGCACGATCTTCAAGCTCCATCCGTGGGAATGGATGTGCACCAATCACTACGAGTCGCCGCTGGCCGAGGAATTCGGCGGGGCCGCGGTCCGCACCGCCCGCGACCAGTCGGTCGCCTGGATCGAGCCGCTGTGGAAGATGCTGTGGTCGAACAAGGGCCTCCTGGTGGCACTCTGGGAGGTCGGCCGCGACGACCCGGCGGTGAAGGACTTCCTGCTGCCGACGTACTTCGCCGACGATGCGCCTCAGCGATTCCCTCGGTTCGGTCGCGGGTCGGTCGCCAAGCCTCTGCTGGCACGCGAGGGCGCCGACATCATGATCTCCGGTCCCGATGGCCGCGCCGTCGAGATGGGCATCGAGCAGGGCTACGGCCGTGAGGGCTACGTCGTCCAGGAGTTCGCGCCACTGCCCAACTTCCACTCCCTCCTCGACGGCGACCACCACCCGGTCATCGGGCTGTGGATGGTGGAAGACGAGCCGGCCGGCATTGGCATCCGTGAGAGCCAGGGGTTGATCACCAACAACCTGTCCAACTTCGTCCCGCACGTCTTCACCGTCTGATGAGCGTCACGCTGCTGGCGTTCTATTGCCTCTTTTCGGGGGTCTGCCTCGGCGTCATCATCACCTCGCTCGCCGCGGTGGCGACCAGGTGGTGGCGCGCGTGAGCCTCTACTACGTCAAGTGCCGCGGCGGGGTTGACGAGACCTACGCCGTGGAGGCGGACAGCGCCGAAGAGGCGAAAGCCAACTGGTTCAACGGGATGTGCGTCAACAGTGAGGCGTTTGACGTCGAGCCGGCGTCGGCGGAGATCTCGCCCGACGAGTGCGACCGCGACACCTGCCGCCACCGTGAACACTGGGTGTTGCGCGCATGAAACCCGACGAGATCGTCGCCCTGCTGCGCGACTGCCTGCCCTCAATGCAGCTGACCGACAGAGAGGTGTCCGAGGCCATTGCCGAGGCCTTCGCGAGCCCATTCCTCAACGTGGTCGGCGAATCGGCCGGCACGCAAACCATCAAGGGAGAGAACATGATCGAAGCAGGCAGGGTTGTCACGAAGCCGTGGATGCCTTCCGACGGCTGGGGTGGTAGCCGCAGTCGCCAGGAGGAGGGGGTGAAGGTCTACGTCGGCGTCAACGGCGTTGGACTCAGCCCCTACCCCGGTCACGACAAGGCTCTCCTGACCGCCGACCAGGCCGTCGAACTCGGGCAACTTCTCATGAAGGCCGCCGAGAGTCATGACGAGTACGCGGCCAAGCGCAAAGCGCTGGAGGAGGAATCGACTCAACTCGACAACGAGTTCAAGGAGCGGATCTCCGGCCTGGGTGTCGGCGGAGTGAAGGAACCCGGTGAGCCCGTTTCAGCCTCCGAGGCCATCCGCCGCGGGGACCTGGTCATCGTGGAGGCGGGGTGATGACATTCGCACTGCTCACCTTCCCAATCTGGGTCATGGTCATCGGCCTGCTCGGGATCGTCTACACGCGGACAGGCTTCCCGGTGAAGCAGATCAAGCGGCATCGCGCTGCGAGGGCTGTGGCCAAGAAGAAGGCGTCAGCCGAGATCGCCATCCCGGACCCTAATGAGCCGGTCTATGACACCTACGGCCACCCCTACGCGCCGATCCCTGAGCTGTCCGCGAAACTCCCCGCACCGCCGAGCAACTACTCCTGGGAGATCATGGCCACAACCAGCGCCCACGGCAGTCCGGCGTTGAGACTCTCCCTCCTGGATCTGCGCACCTCCGAGGCGAGCGACTTCATCGAGCGCGACCTGGTGGTCATCCGACGCTGGCGCTACGCCAACGACGACACCTTCGCCGCCTTCTACCGACGAGCGGCAGAGATGGACGCCTGGGATGTATCGAGAGGTCCCGTCACCATTCGAAAGGTGTTCTACGCCCACCTGATCGGCCCGATGGCGGACTGGGCGAGTGCGATCGCCGCCACCAAAGCCGTCACCGAACCGCCGGCACTGGTCTCCGGCTACAAGCTCATCGAAGGGAGGGCGGCATGATCGGGCCCTGCCTCGGTTGCCGCCGCCCCGTTCTCTCCTACTTCGGGCGCCTCTGCTGGACCTGCACCAAGCAGGCCTGGGACGAGGCCACCCGCCGCGAACGCCCCGATGCCGTAACGAACAAGCAAGGACAACCATGACCAACGCCCTGGCCCCCACCAATCCCTGGATCACCGCGGCCATCAACGTGATGCAGGTGGCAGCCCAGCCTCGTGACCAGCCGGTGAAGCTGGCCGCGGGCGGCGAGACGGACGTCTACCTCGACGTGAAGGGCGTCCTCGTCGACCGCTTCAGGATGAAGGTCGCCGCGGAGGCGATGCTGGTGCACATTCACCGCTACCGGCCCACCACGATCGGTGGGCCTACCATGGGCGCCGACGTGCTGTCCCAGCCGATGGTGATGGTCAACCACAAGCTCGACAACCTCACCTGGTTCTCGGTCCGCTCCGCCCGCAAGACCACCCATGGCCTGGGCCTGTGGATCGAGGGTCACCGCGTCGGGCCCGGGGATCGGGTGGTGATCATGGACGACGTTGCGTCGTCGGGCAAGTCGCTACTCGACGCGTGGGACCACATCAATGAGGCCGGCGCCGAAACGGTCGCCATTTGCCCGTTCGTCGACCGCGCCGGCAAGGCTGAGGCCCTGCTACGCGAGTCCGGCTACGAGGGCCCCTACGCCCCGCTGATGACCTACGAGGATCTGGGCCTGGCGGCGCTGTGAAGCAGATCATCGTCATGCGTGCCGACCTGAAGAACTCCGCCGGCCACAAAGTCCGCTCCGGCAAGCTGATGGCTCAGGCCGCGCACGCCAGCATGGGCGCGGTACTGCCGTACACGCGCGCCTGGTTTGGAGCCATCGACACCGGGGCTTATGTGGAGTTTGTCGTCAACAAGGGCAAGGTCAACGAGTGGCTGGCCGACTCCTTCACAAAGATCGTCGTCAGCGTCGGTAGTGAAGAGGAACTGCTGGAGGTTCATCGCAAGGCGAAGGTGGCCGGCCTGATCGCCTGCCTCATTACCGACAACGGCACCACCGAATTCGGCGGCGTCCCAACCAATACCTGCTGCGCCATCGGCCCCGATACCGATGAGGCCCTGTCACCCATCACTGGCGCACTCAAGCTCTACTAGGAGAATCCCATGAACCGAGCACTGATCGTTGTCGATGTCCAGAACGACTTCATCGACGGGTCGCTGAAAGTCGAAGGCGGTGACGAGGCAGCGAGGAAGGTCGCTGCGTACGTCGCCGAGCAGGCCCACTACGACTACGTGGTGGCGACGCAGGACTGGCACATCGACCCGGGGGATCACTTCTCCCCGAACCCGGACTACGTCAACTCCTGGCCGCGGCACTGTGAGGCCGGCTCCGTGGGCGCCGATCTTCACTGGTCGCTCAACGGGCTGGCGTTCGACGCGGTGTTCCGTAAAGGTCACCACTCCGCGGCGTACTCCGGCTTCGAGGGGCGAAGCGCTGAGGACGAGACGCTCGACGAGTGGCTGGGCGACCACAACGTCACCGAGGTCGACATCTGCGGCATCGCCACCGACTACTGCGTCAAGGCAACAGCTCTCGACGCCAGGGAGCTGGACTACATCACCACCGTCCTACTCCCGCTGACGGCCGCGGTGTCGCCCGATGGCCTGGCCGCGGCGCTCGACGAGTTCGACGAGGCGGGGGTGGTGGTCGCGTGATGAGCATGGCCCTGAAGCGCTTCATCCAGGATTACCTCATTGGCGCGGGTGTCGAGTACCCGGCAAGTAAGGCGACCCAGCTTGCGACACTCCTCGCTGATGAGGGCTTCGCCCTCCCGAAGACCCTTCCCGAGCGGATGCGCGACGCCGCCGACACGATGGAGGAAGCGCGCAAGCACCTCGGCAAGGGCTACTCGCCGGAGTACAAGTTCGACATCGAGACCCTGCGCAGTCACGCCGACCGGTTCGAGTTCGAGGCGGCGGTCAAGGGGCCGCTGATAGCCCTCATTGCCAGCCGCAGCGCCGCCCTCACTCCCGGCGGCGCCGAGTACATCGCGGAGAACATCATCGAGAAGTTCAACCTCACGCCCAAGGAGACTGCCAATGTGGGATGACATCAAGGAGATTCAGTCCTCCGACGAGAATGTGCGCAAATTCGTCTTCTCGTCGCGGAGCGCGGTCGCTGAGTCGGTGCTCTACAAGTACCCGACCTACGAGGACCGCACGGTGATCTGCTGCTCCACCCAGAGCGGCTGCCCGGTGGGGTGTCGGTTCTGCGGTGCCGGCGACAACTTCGTCCGCAACCTCAACGCCATGGAGATCGCCTCTCAGCCGATCCACCTGCTGGAGTCCCAGGGCATTGACGCCGACCGGGTCGACCGCATGCAGATCATGTTCATGTCGATGGGGGAGCCGCTGCTCAACTTCAAGCAGCTGCGCACCGCGCTGATCCATCTCTACGAGCGCTATCCCCGCGCCGCCCTGTTGATCTCCACGTCGGCGCCGCGGATCGACTACGGCCCGCTGAGGGAGCTGAGTCAGGAGATCCCGACCATTGGGCTTCAGTTCTCGGCCCACGAGTCGACGAACGAGGCGCGCAACCTGCTCGTCCCGTTCAAGGCCAAGCTCACCCTGGAGGAGATGGGCCAGGAGGGGGAGTTGTGGTTCGAGGCCACCGGCCGGCAGCCGTTCTTCAACTACTGCGTCCACGAGGAGAACAACTCCCCGGCTGACGTCGAGCGGCTGACCGAGATCTTCAAGCCCGGCATCTTCCAGGCCACGATCTCGGTGATCTGCGAGCGTGACGAATCCATCGCAGCGGCTAACGACCGCCAGCGTCAACTCGCCTCCGACTTCATGGATCTCATGCTCGAAGCGGGCTACAGCACGCGGATGTTCGACCCCGCCGGCCAGGACGACATCGGCGGCGGCTGCGGCCAACTCTGGTACGTCCAGGATTGGATGCGCCGGCACCCCGAGTTGGCCCGCCCGTCCATCGGCGCCGGTCTGCCTGTCGTGCACACGCCGGTGGCGATCTAAGTGGGCTACATACGACACCATGCCATCGTCGTCACCTCATGGCACGACGATGGCATCGAACGGGCGCACGCCAAGGCCGTGGAACTTGGCTGCACCGTGAGTGAGCTGACCGACTTTGCGGTCAATGACTACCGCTCATTCCTCGTCGCGCCGGATGGATCGAAGGAGGGCTGGCCCGATTCCGACCTCGGAGATGGACGGCGGGCAAGGCTCGTGGAATACCTGGACGCCCAGCGCTACTCCGACGACTCGACCTGCCTCGCCTGGGCTGAGATCCAGTTCGGTGACGACAATCTCGTGACCGCCATCGTGCGCGACTCCGACGAGCCGAGACGCCGACGTCATCAGGAAGAGTTGTGAACTGGATCAGGGTCCGCGTCTTCGACGGTGGCATGCAGTGGGGCGTCATCGACCTCGCCAGAAAGGTCGAGGTCGCCAAGTTCGTCAATCAGATGGACGCCGACATCTTCATCGACGCCATGAACGCCAAGTACCCCTTGGGAGGGTGAAGTGAGAGTCATCGAGTTCGCCACTGTCGCTGGCCGGCGCCTCAACCTCGTTGAGTTGACCCGCCGAAACCTGCTGACGCTACTCAACAAACTGGACGACCCGAACAGTCTGCGCACCCTCATCGACGGTGAAGACCTAGTCGCCGTCCGTGCTGTCGAGGACATCGAGCACTACTCTGATCGCCCAGCCGGCGCGGCGATGCATGTCCCAGAGTGGCAGAGACCGCCGTCGATCCAACTGCTGCACGACTTCCAGGACTACCTCCAGCGCGAGGGCTTCGACACACCAATCGACGCCGTGGGCCTATTCCTCGACGAGGACGCATGAGCGAGGCGCTGGCCCGGGAGTTGGAAGAGGACGCCGATTTCTACCGAGGCTTCACCGGGCAGTACTACGACGGCTACGCGGACGGCCATGCCAGGGCCGCTGAGAAGGTCCGCCGTGACTGGGCGTCGATGCCGGAGAACGTCTGGCGTGAGACCCACTACTTCGGCCTCTGCAAGACGTGCAAGGACCAGGGGCGAGAAGTTCATGTCTGCGACTGGATCTCCTGCCCCACGGGCGGATGGTGGTCCCACCGTGTCCATCCCGACGATCATCACGACGCCGACATCGGCTGGCAGCCCGAGCAGGACATGTCCGATGACGGTCACTACTTCACAGTGGGCGCGTACGAAGGGGGAGGTTCGTGACCCCACGCAAGGTCGCCGGCCCGCTGAAGGTGGTGACGCGATGAGCCTCCGCACCACAGTGCTGAGCGGCTTCAACGATCGCCTGCACCTCTGGCGGTCCGATCGGACACACGTCCTATACCGATGGGCCGGCATGTGGGGCCGCTGGGAGATGTTCTTCGAGGGCCGCTGGGAGCCGTGCTACAACGACTCGGGGGTCAAGCCTTTCGACCTCCATGGCACGCACGGTGAAACATTCATCCGCGTCGGAGAGGTGCGATGAGAGTCCCTCCCTGCGGCGGCTGCAAGGGAGAGGGTGCCCACTCTCGCCGCTGTCGGGTCATCAACCCCGGCTGGTACTACGAGCTGCTCTACGACGCCGCCAGCGACCTCGGCGACGCCATCGGGTCCAACGACCCCGAGGCGGCGAACATGGCCTACGCCATCGCCGGCCGAATGCGGGAGCGGGTCAACCAGAAGAAGGCCGAGGCGGTTCACTGATGGGCTGGTGGATAGCTGGCGGCGTCTTCGTACTGTGGATCGCGTATCAGTGCTGGCGCTACTACGACAACCAGGGGCGTCACAACACCAACTGGTATGACGACTTCATTCCCAAGGGCTCAGTGTGGATGCGTCAAGGGGTTTGGTACACCCAGCCCCGCTTCGACTACCCGGTGCCGCGCCGCTTCGACGAGCGGTCGAATCCGCTGGACATCGAACCGGAGGTCGAGCTGGTGACTGTGCCGCCTCAGCAGCGGAGGGTCGAGCGTGAGGTCGAGTACTGATGACCATCCTGAGCCCGCAGTGCCGCTACTGCGACGCACCCCTCAAGAAGCTCTATCCCCGTGCCACGCCGGCAATTCAGTGGGGACACAGGACCCGAAAGGACGCCCAGCGATGCCCGAGCAGATGGAGCCCGCAGTGGCCGACGCCGAAGTGATGGCCAGGAGATGCTGGTGCGGTGGCGAGGTAGGCCCCCGTGAGCCAGGGGATGCCAACGGGGTGGGCTGCCTGAAGGTCATCTTTCACGCGTGGGGGTTTCAGCAAGCAGGCGAGGGCGAATGGCCTACCTGACAAGCGTTGAGAGCCTGGCGTTCTACGTCCACTGGTCCAGCCAGGATGACGAATGGGTGGGGACGTGCCCCGAGTTCCCCTCGCTGTCATGGCTGGAGCCGCAAGCGAGCCATGCCCTAGCTGGCATCAAACAGCTCGTCGAGAACCTGACATAGGAGCCCATTATCGGCAACCTTCACCACCAGTCACAGGAGAGACATGGAAGTAACGCCCGAAGAGGCTGCACTAGCCAAGGTGCTGCGTGACGCCGCAAAGGACTACGGGCGCCTCAGTTGGGATTCCTGGCTCTACAGAGCGCAAGCCAAGGCGGTCATCGCGGCCGGCTATCAAGCGCCACGTCCCCAGCGTCAACCCACTAAGCAGTGCATCGGCTGTCTGGTCGACGCTGAGCCGCACACCTGCGGATTCAATCTCGTCGCCCCCGTTCCCGAGCGTTGGCGATGAACGAAGACGCCAAGGCGTTCTTTCAGGCCAACCCGGACGAGCCTTACTGGTACTACAGCCCAACCCTTCGCGTGCCGGCGCCGTGGCGTAGGCGCAGCGAGCCCGACCCCTGGCCCGTTAACCCCACAGTCCATAGGAAGACATGAACGAAGACACTATCGACATTGTCGCCCAAGCCCTTTGGCGGGCCGACGACAGCGCCACCCAGTCGAGCTGGGGCTACGTCACCATGGCCGACCGTGGTCGGTACCGCCACCAGGCTAAGGCCGCGATCGACGCGCTGAACACTGCGGCGGAACGAAAGCTGGCTGAAATCAGGGCCATTGCCGCGAACAATCACATCGGCGGCATCGACAGCTCGACATGAAGGCCGAGGAAGCGGTGCGGTTCATCGCCTGGCGGATCGACAACGGTTGGTACTACAAGCCGTGGCACCTGGGCTACAACAACGCAATCGACTGGACCGGACATCCCGGAGAGGCACTACCCGAGGTGGTGCAATGACAGTCACCGAAGAGTGGGTCAAAGCCTGGAGCGGCAATGCCCCCATTATCGTCAACGACAACGAGATCTCGCTGCCCCCACCGCCAGAGGGGCATGACTGGCTCATCACCCGGGAGCTGACTGGCGAACACCCCACCTACCGGCTTGCACTCCACTTCATCGGCGAAGATTCCGACGACTTCCGTGTCCTCGCCCACGGGAAGATCGACAAGACGATGTACGGCGAGAAGGGCGTTCAGCAATATGCCCGCTACATCCTGGAGAGACTGTGAAGTACACCGTCCGCAAGAACAACTTCGGCCTGTGGGTGGTCGCCGACCCCGCCGGCAAGGTGCACGGGTTCCGTGGCCGGCCAATGGCGTTCACCCGCTGGGACGACGCCCGCAACCTCGCCTGCCGCCTGGCCGACGAGGCGCTGATCAAGCTGGCGCAGAAGGCGAATGACGTCGTGTGGCGGACGCCGATGTACAGCACCTACGAACTCTATGGAGACGAGCACGCGAAGTACACGCGCCTCAACCGGCTCCTCGTCGGCCGGGCGATGGCCAAGGCACTGAGCGAGGCTGCGTGATGACGGCGCACGCGGCTGTGCGCTTCATTTCTTGGCGGATTGACAACGGCTGGTACTACCGCTGGGGACTCGGTTACAACGACGTCATCGACTGGAGTGGACATCCGGGGGAGCGCTATGAACCTTGTCGATGACGTGGTGATGCGAAAGTGGGCCGAGGACATCCTCCGCGAGGAGAAGCATGACTTCACCGAGATCCGCCGAGTCGATGTCGAGACCCGGATGACCGGGTGCTACGGCCATTTCGGCGAGGATGACCCCTACTGCTACTGCGACGAGGAGTCCTGGCTTCAGATCAGCATCAGCTTCAAGGTGCGTCACGACAAGGCGGCGACCAAGTACACCCATCGGCGGTTCGACGATGCGTCGAACTTCACCCGCGAACTGATAGCGAGAACATGTGCAGCCCTGAGTTGACCAAAGGCATGTGCGGCATCTGCTACGGCACCCTCACCGACGAGACCATCTACGTCGACGAGGATGGTCAACGGTGGGACGTTCACCGTGGCGTGTGCGCGCTCCTCAGTGGCAGGTATCCCGACGACCACACGGCCCGCGCCCTTGGCACCCTGATCGAGCTTTCGCACGAGTACGCCATCAACAGTGACCGGCGTAAGGCCATCATGAAGATCTACTACGAGCTTGTCCACCTCATCGCGGACGAGGACCACTACGCCACGTTCGAGCCAGTATGACCTGGCGCGTGCATCAGACCCGGAACCCGAAGACCGGCGCCATCGTCGAGGGCGCGTTCGACTACTGCGCCGACCATAGGTGCTCACATGAGCACTTCACCTACACGCCATTCACGACGGTGGCGCCCGAATGACCGACCGCGCCCGAGAGATCGCCCTCGGCAACACCATTCTGCGTACCCGCGTCGGCTCCGGCCTCTATGGCACCGGTCTCGACGGCCAGGAGGACAACGACGAGATGGGCATCTGCATTGAGCCCCCGTCGTGCATCATCGGCCTGGAGAAGGTGCCCACAGAAAACTCCAAGGGGGACGTCAAGCACGCCCCATTCGCGCAATACCAGTACCGCGATCAGCCCGCCGGAGTCCGATCGCAGCCTGGCGATCTCGAACTGACGATCTACGGTCTGCGCAAATGGGCGTCCGAGGCCGCTGACGGCAATCCGAACCTCCTCCAGCCCCTCTTCGCGCCGATCGAATTCTGGACCGAATGGAACCACCACGGCCTAGAGTTGCAGTTGAACAGGGATATGTTCATCTCGAAGCTGTGTGGCGAGCGTTTCATCGGCTACCTGACTGCACAGTGGCATGGAATGCTGGGTCAACGTAGCCGCAGAACGAATCGGCCTGAGCTGATCCAGGAATACGGCTTCGACACGAAGTTCGCCTACCACGCGGTGAGGCTCGGCATTCAGGGTGTTGAGCTAATCTCGACCGGCACCATTACCTACCCAATCCCAGAGCCGCATAGAACATGGCTGAAGGAACTGCGGGTCGGTAAACACAACCTTGGAGAAACAGTAGAGTTGATTGAAGACCTCCGCGAGGAGCTGCGGGGCCTGACGGCCGCCGCGGACCTCCCAGCGACGCCGGACTGGTTCAAGATCAATTCTTGGCTCGTTGCCACATATCAGCACTGGTGGCGAACAAGTAGTTGACGAATAGGGCAAGTAGTCACTATTCTGATGCTGCTGTACTCAACATGACAGAATCCTTCAGAAACAGGGAGTTCGATGGCGCGGAAAGAGATAATTACTGACGACCTGGACGAGACGGAAGGGGCTACAACCCATTCGTTCTCAATCGACGGCGCGGAGTATGCCATCGACCTCGTTGACGCCAACTGGGAGAAATTCCTCAGCGACATAAAGCCTTTCGTTGATGTCGCTCGACAGATTGGTGGACGTCGAACCGCGCGAGTGCGAGCCTCCGGTGCGAATAACACCGAGATCCGGCAATGGGCCAGGGCGCGCGGGAAGAATGTCTCTGATCGCGGTCAAATTCCCACCGACATCATCGCCGAATTCGAGGCGGCGCACGCCAATGGAAATGGCGCCGCGGCGGGCCGAGCGAATTCCGTGAAGAAAACTCCGGCCAAAAAATCTGCTGCCAAGAAGGCGCCGGCCAAGAAGGCTGCCGCAAAGAAGTCGTCGACCAGCGCGACGGCGCAGTAGAGGCGATGAAAACGGTTATCGCGGGGCGCAGTTACACCGAAGCGGAATTGTGGCTCGCCCTACGGCAGGAGCGCTTGGAGCTGACCAGGGAGCGCGCCGAGGCAGCAAAGCAGATCGCCGAGCTAACCAGGCGGCAGCTGAAGATCGACGAGCGCCTCGGCGATCTGGACAGGGCAGAGGTGATCCTGGAAGGGGGTTTGGACTGAACTACCTGCTCAGTCGACAAAACTTTCTTCCATCTTCAAGATCCACCCGTCATGATGACGGACCCCAACAGCTTTTCAGCTATGGTTGATCGAGCAAGTACCGGGAAGGCTGTCGGTGTGCTATAAGCACGCTTACGGCCCGCCCCCCCAGGCTGGCGGCAAACACCCCTCCCCCCAGGGCTTTGCCGGCTGAAAACGGAGACCCCCCCTCCAACCACCCCTCCCCCCGGGATGAGGGGGGGTCTCCTTTGGCCATACTATAGGTCAAATTCCCTCAATGATGGGCAATCCCCTTGGCCTGTTCTATCTAGTGAAGCTGCGAATCGAAGAATGCGCGTATAACTTTTCAATGAGTAGTTGCCGCTTCTCCATCCAGCTTGAGATGCGCGCATCGCGGTGGCTGAAAGAATGCCTGGACGATCTCCCGCTTCTTCACTGGCGGTATTTCTGAACCATTTAGCGGAACTCGTCGCCAGACGAGGTGCTCCGAGCCGCGGTTAGGTCGCCTCGCTTCACCATCTGACCGTCTGCGGGGGCGCAGATTCACGCGGCACTGCCCATGGGGCGCTGCATTGCCAGTAGTGAGTCGCGGTCGATGCGTATGGTCCGAGTGCCGAGGCGGTAGGCCTTGATGCGGCCGGCGGCGATCCATCGTCGGATGGTCCTCGCAGAGACATCGAAGGTGTCGGCCGCCAGCTGGATGGTCATGCGAGCGGGGAGCGTGTCCAGCTCGGTCGTGTTGTGCTTGTTCACGGGTCCTAGAGTGACAAACGGACCCGACACTTGGGAGGCCGCTGACGCCTCGGCAGCGGCGATCCTGCACCGCCGCTGCGGGAGTTGCGGAACGTTCACCACGAAGGCCTCGGTGTTCACACAGCTTGGTGCGCGCATGTGCTTGTAGGAGCGGGTGTCGAACCGGGCGCAGTCCGCTAGCAAAGTTTGAGATTTTCACATCAAACGACCGCAGGGTCGACGACCTAACGAGCTGGTCGAACCATCTGGCACGGATCTGGCACGAAATTTTGTTTGATTGGCTTGATACCTGCTCTGACCTGCATGTATGTCTGTGCGCGATACTGGGATTGAACCAGTGACCTCTTCCGTGTCAGGGAAGCGCTCTCCCGCTGAGCTAATCGCGCCGGGAAACTGCGGATGGAGGTGGAGACGGGAATCGAACCCGTGTGCACGGCTTTGCAGGCCGTTGCCTCACCACTCGGCCACTCCACCGCTGGGGTTGATGCATGACTGCACCTCGAGCGGATGACGGGATTCGAACCCGCGACCCTCACCTTGGCAAGGTGATGCGCTACCAACTGCGCTACATCCGCGCGCCACGGGCGAGATCGTCGTCCGTCGCGATGCAGAACACTAGTGCACGGACCGCGGGCCACACAAATCCCCTGGGACATGGGCGCGTCGTCTCGTCTGCGCGCGTCAACGCCTAGCGGCATAAGACCGCTTGACCAGCGGATTAAGGGCCGTCAACGCTCGCGTGATAATCTTCGACGTCGTTCGGCCCTGTTGCGGGGCCGATTCCCATCAGGTCCCGTAGCTCAGTGGGAGAGCGTCCGCCTCACACGCGGAAGGTCGCTGGTTCGAAACCAGCCGGGACCACCCACAACATAGGCAGTCCAGGGCTAGGACCCGCAAACGTCAATTGTCCCTGGATCCGTGCCGCACCTCGGGGCTCACACCGTCGCCCGGGTGACGCGGCCGGCGAACGAAATCACGACGCCACAGCCTTGTCAGGTATAGCCTGACAATCGAAGTCAGGACCACCCTGACAACGGCGAGAGGGTGCGGATATGGGCGTCGCGGTGTCCACAGTGATGTACTGCTCGTTCTGCGGGCGTGAATCTCGTCAGGTCAAGAAGCTGATCAGCGGCCTAGGCGTGTACATCTGCAGCGATTGTGTCGCCAAATGTGTTGCCATCGTGGAGGATCAGTCTGACCGGGCCACGCCCGCGCTGCGCAATCGTGAGGACTACTCCGATGACGAGTTACTCGACGAGATCCCACGCGTCGCGGCGACGACGGCCAACGTTGAGGCGGACCTGCGCGCTCGCGTGAACGAACTGCGACAGCGGGGAGTGCCCTGGTCGCGGATCGCCGCAGCGTTGGGTGTGACGCGCCAGTCGGCCTGGGAACGCTTCACCAACGATTAGCGTCCGGTGGTTCGGTCAGGTTCTGACCCGGTTCGCATCGTCCTGGAGACTGAGGCCCGTGCCTGATGCCGTTGGTCCCCATCCGCAGTATGAGAGTTTCGCCGACGACTTCCTCGAGCATGCACGGGATGGCTTGTTCAACGCTCACTACGACCGCCCTGCGTGTCTTTCGCTGCTCGGTGACGTCGCCGGGCGTGTCGTCTTGGACGCCGGGTGCGGCCCGGGGCTGTATGCCGCGGAACTGAGCGGCCGGGGTGCCCGGGTCATCGGTTTCGATCAGAGCCCGCGAATGGTGGAGCTGTGTCGTCAGCGCGTCCCGACTGGCGACTTCCGTACCCATGACTTGGCTCTGCCGCTCGACTGGCTCGGCGATATGTCAGTCGACCGGGTGCTGTTCGCGCTGGCCGTGGAATACGTCGACGACCGGACCGCAGCATTGCGCGAGCTGCGACGGGTGCTGCGTCCCGACGGGGCCCTGGTGATGTCGCGCCAGCATCCGACCGGGGACTGGCTTCGCCACGGCGGGAACTACTTCGAGGCGCGAGTCATCGAGGAGACCTGGAGCCGAGGGTGGGAGGTCCGCTACTGGCTGACGCCTCTGGAACAGACCTGTGAGGAATTGCATGCAGCCGGGTTCTTGATCGAGCGGCTGCTCGAGCCGCGCCCCACCCCGCATGCCGCCGAGATCGACGCCGACCGGTACGCCCGGCTCTGCAGCGAGCCCACCGGTTTCATGGCGATCCGGGCAATCCCGGATCCACGGCGTGGGTGAGGGCACGCTGAAAATGACGGCAGCTCGGGCGCGTCGTTCGCCTGCTGCGCGAATTTTGGCTCTGCGGGGCCAATTCCGGCCGCTGAGGCGGCGGCCTATCCGGCTCGTGGAATCCCACGCTTGGCGATCTTGGCGCACGTCGCCTGATCATCGGGGTAGCGTCGACCCATGAGCGGTGGCGAAAGGGAATCGGCATTCACCCTGCCCGGCCGTCATGAGCTCGTCACGCGCATGCACGAACAGCTCGATGAGCTGGTGGCAGTCCGCGATCAGATGGAACAACTCGTGAGTGTGATCGTCGAGATCAGTTCAGATCTCGATCTCAAGGTGACGTTACGTCGAATCGTCGATGGGGCGATGAGATTGACCGGCGCCCGGTATGGCGCGCTCGGTATTCGCGCCGCGGACGGCTCGCCGATGACGTTCGTGAGCATCGGATTCGGTGATGCCGTTGCGCGCCAGCTGGGCGACGTTCCGGTCGGTGACGGTCTACGTATCGACGACATCAGTGTGCACCCGCAGTTCCTCGGGTGGGCCGCACCCGACGCGCCGCTGCGCGCGCTACTCGCCTCACCGATCACGGTGCGCGGATCTGCGTTCGGAGACCTCTACCTCGCCGACGACCGGCCGGACCGGGTGTTCTCGGACACCCAGGAAAGTGCCGTACGCGCGCTGGCGACGGCGGCGGCCGCGGCCATCGACAATGCGCGGCTGTTCGAGCGGGAACGGGAGTCGGCGCGGTGGACGAGGGCCAGCCGGGAGATCACCAGCGCGCTGCTGTCGGGCGATCCACAGGTCGCCCCGTTGCAATTGATCGTGAACCGGGCGCTGGAGCTCGCGGATGCTGAACAGGCGATTTTATTGGTGCCGAAGGAATCCGATGTACGCACCGACGACGTCGACACGCTGGTCGTCGCCGCCACGGCGGGGCGTTACTCGTCTGAAGTGATCGGCCAGCAGGTACCGATGGACGGTTCCACCACCGGCGGCGTCGCACGCCGCGGCCTGCCACTGATCACCGATTCGTTCCAGTATCCGATCGAGGGATTCACCGACGTCGGTGAGCGCTCGGCGATCGTCATGCCGCTGGTGTCCGATGACGCAGTCCTCGGTGTGATCGCCGTCGCGCGGCACCCTGAACAGCGCCCCTTCGACAACGACTACCTCGTGCTGGTCAGCGACTTCGCCCTCCACGCCGCGATTGCTCTGGCGCTGGCCGCTGGCCGCGAGCATGCGCTCAATCAGGAGCTCGCGCTGGCCAACACCGTCGATGATGCAGTGCGGGCCGCAGCCGAGGAACTGCGCCGGCTCTGGCGAGCGCGCCGCGTGATGGCCGTGACATTCGCCGACCATCGTTCGTCCGCGAAGGGCAGTGGTGCGACACCGCAGGTCGTGTCGGTCGGCGAGCCCGCGCAGTGGGTCGATCTGCCCAACGACACCCGGCAGGGACTCGGCGCCGTGCGCGACGGCGACCTCCTCTCACCCAAGGTCGTCAAGCCCGGGACGGCAGCGATCGCGTTGCGGCATCCCGTCGGTGTGCTCGTGGTGTGGATCGACCTGAACGAGGCCCGGTCTTTCACCCTGGAGGATCAGACGTTGCTCACCGTCCTGGCCGGCCGTCTCGGCCAGGGCCTGCAGCGCGTGCACCAGGTCGATCAGCAGCGCGAAACGGCATTGGCGTTGCAGCACGCGATCCTCGGCCCCGCCGAGCTGCCCGACGGATTCGCCGCGTGCTATCAGGCCGCCAGCCCGCCATTGCAGGTGGGCGGTGACTGGTATGACATCGTCGATCTCGACGACGGGCGCATCGCGCTGGTGGTGGGCGACTGTGTCGGTCACGGATTGACCGCGGCCACCGTGATGGGTCAGGTTCGAAGTGCTTGCCGGGCACTGCTTTTCGATCATCCGAGTCCGTCCGCCGCGCTCGCTGGACTGGATCGCTTCGCGGCACGACTGCCCGGCGCTCAATGCTCCACGGCCGTGTGCGTGGTGCTCGACCCCGATACCGGTGAGCTGGTGTACTCCAGCGCCGGACACCCGCCACCCATCATCGTCCATGCCGACGGCACCACCGAGAAGCTCGAAGACGCCCACACCATCGCATTGGGGATGCGGGCGGGCTGGCCGCGACCGGAGGCGCGCGTGACGATGCCGGGGCGCTCCACCCTCGTGCTCTACACCGATGGTCTGATCGAACGTCGGCGTAGTGCGCTGGAAGACGGCATCGCCCGCCTCTGCGACGTAGCCTCCGCGCGGCGCGACACCCCGCTGGACGACCTGGTGGGCCAGACCATGAGCGGTCTCGAACCACCGGGTGGATACCAGGACGACGTCGTCCTCCTGCTCTACCGCCACCCCGCGCCGCTCGAGTTGACCTTCCGGGCCGACCCCGAACACCTCGCCCCGACCCGAAGCGCGCTGCGCACGTGGTTGACCAAGATCCGACTCGATCGGGACCAGACCATGAGCGTGCTCATCGCCGTCGGCGAAGCGGTCGCCAATGCCATCGAACACGGTCACCGCGCCCACCCCGACGGTGCCATCAGCCTGACCGCGACCGCTTCGAGCGACGAGGTGCAGGTGACTGTCTCCGACACCGGCGCCTGGAAACCGCAGTTGGCGGAGAATTCGGACCGCGGGCGAGGCACCGCCTTGATGCGGTCGCTGATGCACCGGGTCACCGTCGACACCGGCCTCGCCGGAACCACCGTTCGACTTACCGCGAGGATCGCCTGATGCCCACGCCGCTCACTCTCGACACCGCCCGCCGCGACGACGGCATATTCGTACTGACCGCGGCTGGTGAGATCGACCTGTCCAACATCGATGACTTCGACGAGGCCCTCACCACCGCCACCAGCGCGGCCGGCGGCAGCGGACAGCGGCTGATCGTCGACCTCAGCGAGTTGGAGTACCTGGACAGCGCCGCCATCAATGCGCTGTTCCTCCGTGGTGAACACGTCCACGTCATCGCCCCGCCGCTGTTGATGTCCACCCTGGCGATGACGGGGCTCACCGAAGTCGTGCCGGTCGAGGCTGCCGCGCCGAACGGTTAGAGACTCGGGTAGCCCTTCCGATCGCCTGTCCCGATGGGCGGGACGACAGGGGTGCTCCGGCTCACTCCGGTGTCACTGTTGCCGCTCGGACCACAGCGATGTCGCCGTGGTCGGAGTGACGGAGGTGACCGATGCGGCGAACGGACCTGGACCGTCCGCTGGAGGCGGTCGGCGGGCTGTTCGGAATGACCGTTGACGCTGTGCGTTTCATCATCCGCCGGCCGTTCCAGGGGCGGGAGTTCCTCGAGCAGTCGTGGTTTGTCGCGCGGGTGTCGCTGGCTCCGACCCTGCTGGTCGCGATCCCGTTCACGGTGCTCGTCAGCTTCACCCTCAACATCCTTCTTCGCGAACTCGGCGCCGCGGACCTCTCCGGCGCTGGTGCGGCCTTCGGGGCGGTGACCCAGGTGGGTCCTCTGGTGACGGTGCTCATCGTCGCCGGCGCGGGCGCCACCGCGATGTGCGCGGACCTGGGATCGCGGACGATCCGCGAAGAGATCGAAGCCATGGAGGTGCTCGGGATCAACCCGGTGCAGCGCCTGGTCACTCCGCGGATGCTGGCATCGGGCCTGGTCGCGTTGCTGCTCAATAGCCTGGTGGTCATCATCGGCATCCTCGGCGGCTACGTGTTCTCCGTCTTCGTCCAGGACGTGAACCCGGGCGCCTTCGCCGCCGGGATCACCCTGCTGACCGGTGTGCCCGAGGTGATCATCTCCTGCATCAAGGCCGCTCTGTTCGGCCTCATCGCCGGGCTCGTGGCGTGTTACCGCGGTCTGATGATTTCCGGCGGCGGCGCCAAAGCGGTGGGCAACGCCGTCAACGAAACGGTCGTATACGCCTTCATGGCGCTGTTCGTGATCAACGTGGTGGTGACGGCGATCGGCATCCGGATGACGACGGGTTAGCAGTGGGCGCACTCACCACGATCGGCGCCGCCTACCCGAGGGTCGCCACCCAGATCCGGAAGCCGGCCGCGTCGCTGGCCCGTCTCGGCGACCATGTCGCGTTCTACGGCCGCGCGCTGGCCGGCACCCCGCACGCCGCGGTGCACTACCGCAAGGAGATCATCCGGCTCATCGCCGAGATCAGCATGGGCGCAGGCACTCTGGCGATGATCGGCGGCACCGTCGTCATCGTCGGATTCCTTACGATGGCAGCAGGCGGCACGCTCGCGGTGCAGGGTTACAGCTCGTTGGGCAACATCGGCATCGAGGCGCTCACCGGATTCCTCGCCGCGTTCATCAACGTGCGCATCTCCGCGCCCGTGGTGGCCGGTATCGGTCTGGCGGCCACCTTCGGCGCCGGGGTTACCGCCCAGCTGGGCGCCATGCGCATCAACGAGGAGATCGACGCGCTGGAGTCCATGGGCATCCGGCCCGTGGAGTATCTCGTCAGCACCCGCATCCTGGCCGGGATGGTGGCCATCACGCCGCTGTACTCGATCGCGGTGCTGCTGTCCTTCGGCGCCAGCCAGTTGACCACCGTGGTCCTGTTCGGTCAGTCCGCCGGTCTCTACGACCACTACTTCAACACATTCCTGAACCCCATCGACCTACTGTGGTCGTTCCTGCAGGCAGTTCTCATGGCCCTGATGGTGTTGTTCGTCCACACCTATTTCGGCTTCTTCGCCTCCGGCGGCCCGGCCGGGGTGGGCGTGGCCGTGGGCAACGCGGTGCGCACGTCGCTGGTGGTCGTCGTCGTGGTCACCCTGCTCGTGTCCCTGGCGGTGTACGGCGCCAACGGCAACTTCAACCTGTCGGGATAGGGACGTCGTGGCAATGAAGTCCGATACTGCACGCATCGCGACCGGCGGCGTTGCCGTCCTCTGCATTGCTGCGATCGTCGCGGTCGCGGTGGGCATTTTCCGCGGCAGTTTCACCGAAAGCGTTCCCGTGACGGTTATCTCGGACCGCGCTGGGTTGGTGATGAACCCCGACGCCAAGGTGAAGTTGCACGGTGCCCAGGTGGGTACGGTGGCGGACATCGAGGCGCTTCCCGACGGTCGCGCCGCGCTGCACCTGGCCATGGACCCCCGCCATCTCAACCTCATCCCGGCGAACGTTCTGGTCGACATCGGTTCCACGACGGTGTTCGGCTCCAAGGCGGTCGACCTGATGCCCCCCTCCGACCCGTCTCCGGAACCGCTGCGCGCCGGGCAGGTCCTCACCGCCGGGCACGTCACCGTCGAGATCAACACCGTCTTCGAACAGTTGGTCTCGGTGCTGTCGAAGATCGAACCGGCGAAGCTCAACGAGACCCTCGGCGCGCTGGCCAAGGGATTCTCCGGTCGCGGTGAACGGTTCGGCCAGACCATGACCGACCTCGACGACCTCCTCAACACGCTGGACCCGAGCATGGACACGCTTCGTCAGGACATCGCGCTGGCTCCGACTGTGCTCGACGCCTACGCCGACGCGGCCCCGGATCTGCTGACCACCGCGGAGTACGCCTCGCGCATCTCCGACACCCTGGTCGAACGCCAGAGCGACCTGGATGCGTTGCTGCTCAGCACGATCGGGCTCGCCGACGTCGGCAACGAGGTGATCGCCGCCAATAGGCAGCCCTTCACCGAGGTGATGCGGCTGCTGGTGCCGACCACCGATCTGACCAACCAGTACCACCAGGGGCTGAACTGCGTGCTTGCCGGGATGGCGCCGCTGGCCAAGGGGCCGCCACCCCCCGTTCCCGGCGTGCTGTTGCTCGATTCCTTCGTGCTGGGCACCGAGCGGTACCGGTACCCGCAAAACCTGCCGAAGGTCGCCGCCCGCGGCGGTCCCCAGTGCGCGGGGTTGCCTGACGTCGGGTACGAGAACCGCGCCCCGTTCGTCGTGTCCGACATCAACGCCAACCCAGCCCAGTACGGGAATCAGGGCATCCTGCTCAATTCCGACGGGCTCAAGCAGATGTTGTTCGGACCGATCGACGGGCCGCCGCGCAACACCGCACAGATCGGCCAACCGGGATGAGGCGGCTGGGACCCACGGCCGTGAAGTTCGCGGTCTTCACCGTCGTCATGACGGTTCTGACCGCCGCCCTGTTCGCCATCTTCGGCCAGTACCGCACCGGTTCGGCCGACGACTATTCGGCGGTGTTCACCGACGTGTCGAGTCTGAAGACCGGGGACTCCGTTCGGGTTGCCGGCATCCGCGTCGGCACCGTCAAAGCCGTGGCGCTGCAACCGGACACCACGGTGGTGGTCCGCTTCGACGCCGACCGTGAGGTCGCGCTCACGGACGGCACCAAGGTCGCTGTGCGTTATCTCAACCTTGTCGGAGACCGCTACCTGGATATCATCGACGGACCCGGGTCCACGCGTATTCAGCCCCCCGGCTCGCAGATCCCCCGCGACCGCACCGAACCGGCCCTGGATCTGGATCTGCTCCTCGGCGGCCTCAAGCCGGTGATCCGCGGACTCGACCCCGATGACGTCAACGCCTTGACGAGCTCGTTGATCAAGGTGCTGCAGGGACAGAGCAACGACGTGGAGTCCCTGTTCGCGAAGACGTCGTCCTTCGCCGATTCCATCGCCGACAACGGGGCGACGGTCCGGCAACTGATCGACAACCTCGACGCCACACTGGCCACCGTGTCGCGGGACGGCGACCGGTTCGCCGGTGCCATCGACCAGCTCGAGCAGTTGATGACCGGACTATCGCAGGAGCGCGACCCGATCGGCGCGGCCATCGACTCACTGGACAACGGCACCGCCTCCTTGGCAGATCTGCTGACGCAGGCCCGGCCGCCGCTGGCGGGAACCGTCGACCAGCTCAACCGCATGGCGCCACTTCTCGAGAAGGACATACCGCTGCTCGACGTCTCGCTGCAGAAGGCGCCGGCGAACTATCGAAAGCTGGTGCGCCTCGGCGCATACGGGAGCTGGCTCAACCAGTACCTCTGCGGGATCAGCCTGCGCGTCACCGACCTCCAGGGGCGCACCGCCTACTTCCCCTGGATCAAACAAGACACCGGAAGGTGCGCTGAGCCCTGATGCTCAAATATCGTGGAGCTCAACTCATCCGGACAGGTTTCATCGGCCTGGTTCTCATCGTGTTGGTGATCGCCGTCGGTTTGCAGCCGCAGCGGTTGTGGTCGTGGGCGACGTCGGTGAAGTATCAGGCGCTGTTCGCCGAGGCCGGCGGGCTGACCGCAGGCAACGACGTCAAGGTCTCCGGGATGACGGTCGGCTCGGTCTCCGAGGTGACCCTGCAGAACGGCAAAGCACTCGTGACATTCTCGATCGACGGTGCGGTGCGCCTCGGCGCAGACACGACCGCCCACATCCGCACCGGGACACTGCTCGGGGAGCGGATGATGACGCTGGAACCGCAGGGCGGTGAGGCGCTGCACCCGATGTCGGTCATCCCGCTGTCCAGGACCGCATCGCCCTATTCGCTGACCGAGGCGGTGAGTGATTTCACGGCCAACACCGCCGGCACCGACACCGCATCGCTCAACCAGTCGCTCGACACCCTGACCGAGACCATCGACCGGCTGGCGCCGCAGCTGGGGCCCACGTTCGACGGATTGACCCGGCTGTCGCAATCGCTCAACGACCGGGACGAAACCCTGGGGAACCTGTTGGCCAGTGCGGCCGACGTCACCGGAATCCTCTCCGAACGCAGCCAACAGGTGAACACGCTGCTCCTGAGCGCCAATGACCTGCTGGCGGTGCTGGAGCAGCGCCGCTACGCGATCGTCAACCTGCTGGCGAACACCTCGGCGCTGGCGCAGCAGCTCACCGGCCTGGTCCGCGACAACGAACAGGAACTCGCACCGACGTTGGAGAAACTCAACGCGGTCTCGGAGATGCTCGAACGCAACCGAGACAACATCGCCAAAGCGCTTGCAGGCCTGGCGAAATACCAGGTGACCCAGGGCGAGGCGGTCAACAACGGCTTCTACTACAACGCCTTCGTCGGCAACCTCCTCCCGGCGCAGGCGCTGCAGCCCTTCCTCGACTACGCGCTCGGATTCCGGCGCGGTGTGAACGCAGGGCAGCCACCGGACAACGCAGGCCCGCGGGCCGAATTTCCCTTTCCCGTCAACGGCATTCCCGGGGGGTCGCGATGACGAACCGCAGCCGGTCTGCCAAGGTGCTGGCCGTCGCGCTGGCGGCTCTGCTCGTCGGCGGCGTCGCCGTGCTGATCCGGGAGACCTACTTCGCACCCCGACACATCACCGCCCATTTCACCTCGGCCACATCGATCTATCCCGGCGACGAGGTGCGGGTGGCGGGCGTGAAGGTGGGGACGATCGAGTCGATCACGCCGGCGGGGGACCAGGCCGTCTTCAGGCTCACCGTCGATCGCGACGTCCCCGTCCCCGCCGATGCGAAGGCGATCATCGTCGCCCAGAACCTGATCTCCGCGCGCTACGTGCAGTTGACACCGGCCTACGAGAACAGCGGACCGGTGCTCGCCGACGACGCCGTCATCGGCGTCGAGCGCACCGCCGTACCCGTCGAGTGGGACGAGGTCAAACAGCAGCTGACCCGGCTGGCAACGGAACTCGGCCCGTCGAGCGACGTCTCGACCACTTCGGTGGGCCGCTTCATCGACAGCGCGGCCAACGCCATGGACGGCAACGGCCAAAAGCTGCGGGAAACCATCGCGCAATTGTCCGGAGTGGGCCGCATCCTCTCCGACGGCAGCGGAGACATCGTCGCGGTGATCAAGAACCTCCAGATCTTCGTCACCGCATTGCGGGACAGCAACGTCCAGATCGTGCAGTTCCAGGACCGCCTCGCGACAGTGAGCAGTGTCGTCGACGGCGGCCGGGCGGATATGGATGCGGCGCTGACCAACCTCGCCGAGGCGGTGGGGGAGGTGCGCAGATTCGTCGAGGGCAGCCGCGACCAGACTGCCGAACAGCTGCAACGGCTCGCCAACATCACCCAGAATCTGGTGGACAACAAGACCGATCTCGAGAACGTCCTGCACGTCGCTCCGAACGCGATCGGCAACGGGTACAACATCTACAACCCGGACACCGGAACCATGATCGGCGGATTCGCCATGGGCAACTTCGCCAACCCCGTCCAGCTGGTCTGCTCGGCCATCGGCGCGGTCCGTAACGCCACGGCGGCCGAGACGGCCAAGATATGCGCGGAGTACCTGGGTCCTGCGCTACGGCTGCTGAATTTCAACTATCTGCCGATGCCGTTCAACGCCTATCTGAAGAAGGCGCCGAGTCCCGGGAACCTCATCTACTCGGATCCTAGCGTGGCCCCCGGGGGGACAGGAGGCAGTGCCGACCAGGTCGAGACACCGCCCGCGGTGTCGGCCTACACCGGCGCCGGTGACGTCGCGCCGCCGCCCGGATGGGCGACCCCGCCCGGTCCACCGGGCGCGTATGCCCCCAACGGTTTACCCGCCGGCCCCACGCCCGCGTTGTTCCCCGGGGCGCCCATTCCGCCCGGACCGCCGATCGCCGGCCCACCGGCGCCGACCAGTGTGACCGACCTGCTGCTGCCCGCCGAGACGCCACCGGCTCCGGCGGCTCCACCCCTGGAAGGGAATCCGCCGTCGTGACCGGCCGCCGATCCATCATCCGCCTCCTGGCGACCGCGTCCTGCGTGGCGGTCATCGCCAGCGGCTGTGCCTTCGAGGGACTGAACTCGCTCCCCCTGCCGGGCACGGTGGGCACCGGTGGCGATGCGACCACCTACCGGGTCGAGTTGACCAACGTCGGCTCTCTGGAAGCGAATTCGCCGGTCATGCTCAACGACGTCGTCGTGGGCGCCGTGGGGCGGATGAAGGTTCGCCAGCTGCGCGCCGTCATCGAGATCAGCGTCGAACCGGACGTCGTCATCCCCGCCAACGCCCTGGCCACCGTCGGTCAGACCAGCCTGCTGGGCTCCATGCACCTCGCTCTGGACCCACCCCTGGGCCAGGCCCCGACGGGACGGTTGACGCCGGGTTCCACCATCGGTGTGGACAGGTCGTTCACGTATCCCTCCACCGAGCAGACCCTCTCGTCACTGTCGGTGGTCGTCAACGGCGGCGGTCTGGGACAGGCGGGCGATCTCGTCCGCGAGTTCAACGCGGCGCTCAACGGCCGCGAGCCGCAGATCCGCGATCTGCTGGTGCGGCTGAACGATTTCGTCGGAATTCTCGACGCGCAGCGCGACGACATCAATGCCTCCATCGCGGCGATGAACCGGCTCTCTGCCACGTTCGCCGATCAGCGCGGCGTCATCACCTCGGCACTGCAACGGATCCCGCCCGCGCTCGACGTGCTGAACCGGGAGCGTCCGAAGCTCACCGAGGCGCTGGACCGCCTCCGGGTCTTCAGCGACACCGCCACCGGTCTGGTCAACGACACGCACGCCGATCTGGTGCGCAATCTGACGAATCTGGAACCCACCCTGAAGGCGCTCGCCGATGTGGGGCCGGATCTGGGCACGGTGCTGTCGTACGCGCCGACATTCCCCTATACCCAGGGCTTCATCGATCGCGCCATCCGCGGCGATTACATGAACCAGTTCATCATCTTCGACTTCACCATCCCGCGGCTCAAACGCGGTCTGTTCCTCGGAACACGCTGGGGTCAGGAGGGTGCGCCCATGGTGCCCGCCCCGGGTGATCCCTGGTACGTCAACTACACGCTGGATCCGCTGGGGGCACCGGTGGCTCCACCGACGGAGGTGGCGTCCATCCCGCCGCTCGTGGAGAGTGCCGCAGCCGACACGGCGGCGCCCAGTGAAGGCGGCAACTGATGCTCACCCGCTTCGTCCGCAACCAGCTCATCATCTTCACCGTCGCGTCGATCGTGGCGATGGGTGTGATGATTTTCGGATATCTGCAGGCGCCCCTGTTGTTCGGTGTCGGACGGATGACGGTCACGCTGCAACTGGAGGGCACTGGTGGTCTCTACAGGTTCGCCAACGTGACCTACCGCGGCGTGGAGGTCGGCAAGGTCACCGATGTCCGACCCACCCGCCAGGGCGCGGAGGCGACGCTGTCGTTGGACACCTCACCGCAGGTACCGGCAGATCTGCACGCCGCCGTGCGCAGCGTGTCCGCAGTGGGCGAACAGTACGTCGACCTACAACCCCGTTCGGAGAGCGGGCCTTTCCTCAGTGACGGCGCGGTCATACCGGAGGCGAACACGTCGATCCCGCAAGCGGTCGGGCCGATGCTTGATCAGATGAGCGCACTGGTCGACAGCCTGCCCAAAGACGCGATCAGCGGGTTGCTCGACGAAACGTTCGAGGGACTGGACGGCGCCGCCTACGATCTCGGCTCGTTGGCCGACTCGTCGGCCACGCTGGCCGACAGGGCCAACGACGTCGCTGATCCGATGCGCTCGCTCATCGACGAGAGCCAGCCGCTGCTGGAAGGTCAGGTCGAGACCGCGGACCGGCTGCGAGTCTGGGCCAGCAGCCTCGGCCGTGTCACCGGGCAGGTCGCCGACAAAGACGCGCAGATCCGCACCCTGCTCGAGACCGGTCCCGCAACGGCGGACGAGGCGTCACGGTTGTTCAACCAGGTGAAGCCGACGATGCCGATGCTGTTGGCGAACCTGACCGCCATCGGCCAGGTCGCGGTCACCTATCACCCGTCGATCGAGCAACTGCTCGTGCTGCTACCGCCGTACGTCGCCGCCACCCAGACCGTGGGTGTGGCGAAGAACAATCCGACCGGGATGTCGATGGGCGATTTCACGCTCAGCCTGAACGATCCGCCCGCGTGCACCGTCGGGTTCCTGCCGCCGTCGTCCTGGCGGTCGCCCGATGACGAGGCCGACATCGACACCCCCGACGGCCTGTACTGCAAACTGCCGCAGGATTCGCCGCTCGCCGTGCGCGGCGCCAGGAATTATCCGTGTATGGAGCAGCCGGGCAAACGCGCCGCGACGGTCGAACAGTGCCGCAGCGAGCTGCCTTTCGAGCCGCTGGCCATGCGCCAACACGTGCTCGGCCCGTATCCGATCGATCCGAACCTGATCGCCCAGGGCATCCCACCGGATGATCGTGTCGACTTCCAGGATCAGATCTTCGGCCCGGCCGCGGGGACCCCCGCTCCGACGGTCGCGCCCAGCGCGCTGACTCCCGACGCTGTGGGCGGACCCTCGGTGGCGATCGCGACCTACGACCCCCGGACGGGTCAGTACGCGACGCCCGAGGGCAAGGTGTACCGGCAGCCTGACCTGGCCGCCGGTAGTGAGGACAAGACGTGGCAGGACATGCTGCCGACGGGCACGTGACGGAGCGCCCGCGCCGTCAGCTCAGCTTGACGAGCTTGAACGGCATGGTGATGAACAACGGTCTGCTGATGCCGCACGCCCCGCTGGGGCCTGTCGTCTGATCCTCGCCGACCAGCGTCGGGGAACTGCGGTCGATCTGGCCCCCATCCTCGGTGGTGGGGACGAAGCGGAACACCTGCAGGCCGTCGGCGGTTGTGCCGTCCGGGCACGGTTCCCATCGCGGCACAACGTGTTTGACGTACCAGATGCCGCCCCTCTGGTAGATCGGCGCTTCCCAGCCCTGATCGCTGCGCACGGTCCCGGTGCAGTCGGTGGGGTAGCTGCACTGCGTCGTGATCGTCCACGTGGCGCGCACGACCGCCTCGTCGCGGAACACCTCGTTCTTCTTCGCCCATTCGCCGTTCGAGGTGGCGGAATACGTTCCGTTGAGACCCCACTCGTCGTCGGAGGCCCGAGCGCACGTGGGGTCTGCGGCGACCCCACCGGCGAGAACGGCGCCGGCCACCGTGAGGACGTGCACGAGACGCATTGCCGCTCCTTAGTCGTCGGAGGTCGAACGTATCCGCGCGCACGGTGCGTGATGACGTCGACGGGTCACTGAGTGGGACGACGGTGTCGCCGGGACAAGGCCGGATGTCAGGGTGCGACCGTGCGCAAGTCAGCCGTCGCCGTCACCGTCCTCGTGGTCGCTGCGATGACCGGGTTGCCGTCGGCGCACGCCCAACCGGAGAGCTGCGACGGCCCCGAGTGCGTTCCGGGTATCACAGGAAACGTCGTACTCGGCGCACCGTGCACCAACACCACGCACTACGTGTTCGGCACCACCGACTGGAACCGGTTGGTGTACTGCGGATCCCCGCGCCGCTACGCACCCCGCTACTTTCGGTCGCCGTCCATGGAGGGCATCCGCGTCGAGAACACGAACTGCACGGGGTTCGAGAACTCGGTCGCGCAGGGCCCGGACGGGCTCTTCCTCGCCTGCATCTCGTCGAGCGGGCAACCGCTGTGGGTACGCGGGGACGCCGCGTGAGCCCGGCCCCGTGGGCGGTCGCGGCAGTGTCGACAGCCGTCCTCACCGGCGTGTTGGCGGCGCCGGCGGCAGCACAGGAGCCGGTCGGCCATCACGTCCGCTACACCGTCACCGCGGAGCAGCCGACGAAGGCCGACATCTACTACCGCGACGCCGAGCCGGCGAATTGGGCGGACTACAGCCACAATCCGTACGTCTTCAGCCCCAGGGCCGAGGTGAACGTCGGCCCTGATCAGCCGTGGGTGCTCGACGTCTTCCTGGTCGACCCCGCCCGATGGGCGATGGTGACGGCGACGAACGGTCTAGCGCAGGACCGGCCGAACTTCCGGTGCGAACTGACCGTCGACGGTGAGGCCGTCGCCGAACACCTTGGGCCGAAGGGCGCACTGTGCTCACTGCGGCACTGGTGACCGCTCAGCGGGACGGCCGACGAGGCGGATTGATCTTCGCGATTACCGTGCCCTTCAACAGCCGGGCCAGAAAGGACGGAGCACTGTGTTGACGCGCGACCAGGCCATCGACGCCGACGCCCTCGCCGCCGAAGCGGAAGCAGAGGCCGAGGCGGCCGAGGCGATCGCTGCGGCCACCCTGGCGCGCGCCCGGGCGACACGGCTGCGGGAACGGGCGAACACCGCGGCCGCGGAGGACGAGGCCGACCCCCGAGAGGCCGACCCCGACGAGGCCGATCCGGTGGACGAGGAACCGGTGGCCGGGAAACGACGGCGGTTCCGGCGTCCGCGGTGGGCCGTCGCGCTCGTGACGCTCGCACTGCTGGGCACACTGGGTTTCGCGGCCGCGAGCGGTTATGTGGTGTGGCAGCACCGGGACGCGGTCCGTCAGAAGCAGCAGTCCGCCGAGTATGCGGCCGCGGCGCGGCAGATCGTGTTCACCCTGATGTCGATCGATGCCGCGAAGGCCCAGGAGAACGTCGCCCAGATCCTGGACAACTCGACCGGTCAGTTCCACGACGAATTCGAGGGTGCCGCACAGGACTTCGTTCAGCTCGCCGAGGACGGGAAGGTCGTCACCGACGTCGACGTCAAGGCCGCTGCGGTCGAGTCCATGACCGCGGACTCCGCCGATGTGCTGGTCACCGCCTCGTCCACGGTGACCAACGCCGCCGGTGCCGACAAGCAGCCACGGTCGTGGCGGTTGAGTGTGACAGTCGTCAGGGACGGAGACCGGCTGAAGATGTCGAAGATGGAGTTCGTGGCGTGACCGGCACCCGGTTGCGACGCATCCTCACGCGGTGGCGGCTGGTCGTCCCGGTCGTGTTGCTGGCCGTGTCGGCCGCTGTCTTCACCGTTCTGTATGTCACGCGGTACCGGGTCATGGAGAGGACCGATGACGCCGCGTCGGCGGCGGCGGTACGGGCGGCGGCGGAAGGGGCCGTCGCCATGCTGTCGTACAAGCCCGACACTCTCGAGGCGGACCTCGCCGCCGCGAAATCACACCTGACCGGTGATTTCCTCAACTACTACAGCGATTTCAGCGACGAGATCCTGTTGCCTGCTGCGCGGGACCGGGCGGTCACGACGACGGCGTCGGTGGCTCGGGCTGCCGATGCCGACATCCGGCCGGATGCGGCGAAGGTGCTGGTGTTCGTCAATCAGACCACGAGAAGCCGGGAACGTCCGGAACCCGCCCAGACTGCCAGCAGCGTCATGGTCAGCATGGCCAAAGTCGACGGAAAGTGGCTGATCTCCGCGTTCGACCCGGTCTAACCTCCGGTCGGCGCGGGGCGGATGAAGATGCCCTGCGCTTCCACCGTCGTCTCGCCGTTGCTGACGATGCGACCCCGGGAGTAGGTCTTGCGGCCCTGTTCGTGCTCGACCCACGCTTCGGCGCGCAGGGGCCCGAGCGGCGTCGGGCGGAGGAACCGGGTCTGGAGCGTGCCGGTGAACGCCGGACGGCCGGGCCGATGGGCGGTAGCGCCCAGCAAGTGGTCCAGTACCAGTGCGCAGACCCCTCCGTGCACGTGTCCCGCCGGGCCCTCATACGCAGCACCCAGTGTGAATTCCGTGCTGACCGAACCGGATTCGTGACGGTTGATCACCAACGGCGGGGCGATCGCGTTGCGTTGTCCGACGACCACATTGCCCCACAGCAGCGGCATGCCCTCCGCTGACCGGCGCACGCCGAAGGACCCCGTCATCAGCTTCTCGGTGAGCACATCGAGCGCTGCGGCGACGTGAGCTTCGGCTGCTGCGATCCGATCCGAATCGACCTCGGTGCGGATCACCGCTTCGATCAGGGATCGCACCGATCCGGTCAGCGACTCGGTCATCGCGCGTTCGCGCCGACCATGTCGAGTGCGGCGAGATGACTGAACAACAGCGATGCACCAATCGGGTTTCCCCCACCGGGATACGTCGTGCCGGACACCGCTGCCATGGTGTTGCCTGCGGCATAGAGACCGGGTATCGGGTCACCGGAGGAGCGGAGCACCCGTGCGCGGGTGTCGGTGCGTAGACCACCCTTGGTGCCGAGGTCCGACAAACCGAACACGGCTGCGTGGTAAGGCGGTTGGGCTATCGGCGTCAGTGGTGACCGGCCACCGGAGAAGGCGCGGTCATAGGGTTCGTCGCCTCGTCCGAAGTCGGCGTCGCAACCGTTCGCGACCATCGAGTTGTACCGCTCCACCGTGGCGTTCAGCGTCGCTGCCGGCACACCGATCAGTCCGGCCAGCGCGTCGAGTGTCTCGGCGCTGTGCCACAACCGTGCGTCGCGGTACTGCGCCGGATCGACCATCGACACGTTCGTCGCCTTGACCGGCGGGGTTGGCCCCTCCCGGTTGTCGTAGATCATCCAGAATGGGAGTCCCATTGCGCCCGAATCGACCCGCTCGACGATCACTCGTCCCAGCCGGTCGTACGGCGCCGATTCGTTGACGAAACGCTCCCCGTTCTGGTCGACGAAGATGCCGCCGGTGAACCAGAGCGCGAAAGCCGACCTTCCGTCGGGGTGCGTGAGCCCCGGTGACCACCAGGCCTGATCCATCAGGTCGGTGTCCGCGCCCATCTGGATGGCCGCCTGATGGGCGGCGCCGGTGTTTCCGGGACAGCCCATGGTGTCCTCGGCGCGGCCAGGCACCCCCCAGAACCGGCGCATGCGATCGTTCTGCTCGAATCCGCCCGCAGCCAACAGCACACCTCGGCGGGCACGGAAGCGGATCGTTTCTCCGTCGCTGTCGGCGACGACCCCGGTGACGGCGTAAGCGGAGGTCAGCAGATCCACCAGTGGCGTCCGAAGGTGTAATTCGGCATGGTGAAAGCGGCTGAGCCCGAGCAGGAACCGGCCGATCAGTGCACGCCCGCCGGTGAGCAGGGACGGAGCCGGTTCGCCGAGGCGCTCGGTGTCCAAGGGGCCCCGGACGGAGTCCGCCAGCGGTCCCAGATCCGACGCCCGCAGCGGTACCGGGACGATGTGTCGCCGTCCGTCGGCGCGGGCCTCGGCCACGGAGCCGTAGTAGTCCGGCCACGGCAATTCGGCGAAGGCGAAGTGTTCGTCCTTCTCCAGGTATTCGACGAGCCGCGCACCGCCATGTACATACGTGCGCTGCAAGTCGAGCGGAGTGCGGTCGCCGACGACGGCGTGGAAGTATCTCAGCGCTGACTGCGGACTGTCGTCGACTCCTGCTCGACGGGCCACCGGGTTGCAGGGGAACCACATGCCGCCGCCGCCCGAGTAGGCGGTGGTGCCGCCGAATAGGTCCGTCGCCTCGATCAGGGCCACCGAGAGGCCCTCCCGTGCGGCGGTGTAGGCCCCTGCGACGCCGCCTCCCGATCCGACGACCACCACGTCGACTTCCACGTCGCGGCTGTTCACAGCGGTGTCCTCACGCATCGGATGATGCCATCTCGAGGCCGTCGGTGAAGCCGCCGAGAACACCACGGAAGAACAGGAGCGGACGGCGTTCGGTGTGCGCGTGCAATGCGGTGACCCGGGCGATCACAATGGTGTGGTCACCGGCTTCGTGCTCCATCTCGACGTCGGCCTCGATGCATGCGAGTGCGCCGCCGAGGATCGGCGCACCACTGCGCGCCGGTCGCCACTCGACGGCGCTGAATTTGTCCTCGCCGCTCCTGGCGAATGTCGAGCAGACGTCACGTTGGTTCGCGGCGAGGACGTTCACGCACACGGCGCCGCTTGCGCGGATCAGCGGCCAACTGCGCGAGTCGTTCGACGGGCAGAACGAGATGTATGGGGGATCCAGCGACACCGACGTCACCGACTGGCATGTGAACCCGAGCGGCCGCCCGCCGTCGCGTCCGGTCACCACGGCAACGCCGGTACAGAAATGACCCAGCACCCGGCGCATCAGCGCCGGACTCGGCGTGCCCTCGTCATCGGTTCGCGCGACATCGCTGATCCTGATCACCACCCTGGCTCGATTGGATGTTCTCACTGTCGATGCCGCGGTGACGTCCGGCAAGTGCCATTCCCGATCAGCGGATCGGACGAAGGCGCCGTGACGTTCGATTGTTAGCCTGAACAAATGCACGCCGGCGCCGAGAGACCGAATGTGACCGCAACCGGTTGGGCCCTGCTCGGCGCGCTGTCCTACCAGGAGGAACTGTCCGGGTACGACCTCAAGAAGTGGACGGAATGGAGCCTGCGCTTCATCTACGGCAGTCCCGCGTACAGCCAGATATACACCGAACTGAAAAAGCTCGAAAGCATCGGTCTGGTCAGTTCGAGGGTGGAAACCGACGGAGGTGCCCGCAGCAAACGGCTGTACAAGATCACCGAGTCCGGTTCGGCGGCGGTCAGAGATTGGGCTGATGACGCTCCGGTCGACCCGCCGCAATTGAAACACAATCCACTTCTTCGAATCACATTCGGCAACTTGACGAATCCCCGGCGTCTGAAAGAGATCATGCAGGAGCACGTCGCCTATGCCGACCGCATGCAACGCGAAGCGGCGACGGAAGCACGGTGGGCCGAGGCGGAACCTGCCTGGGCCTACGGACGGGTGGCCCTGCTCTGGGCCGAACGCTACTACGCCGCCGAGCGCGAACTGGCGCTGAAACTGATCAAGGACCTCGACGAAGCCGAGGAGGCATTCGCCAACGCTGCCGACGCACGCGAGGGCACGGCTCGGTTGCGGGACTACTGGTACGAGATCGAACGGCGGGTCAAGGCCGAAGAGGCCGAGTAGTCCGTCGGCCGAACGTCCGGTCAGCGGAACACTCATCGGCTTCCGGGTGCCGGCCCGGGTAGGAACAGACCCATGCTGATCGCCGTCACCGGCGGTACGGGTTATATCGGCGCCCACACCGTCGCCGCATTGCTCGACTTGCGGAATGCAGATGATCGACGTGAAAGACGTTGCTGCGCGCGAGGCGGCCATCGAAACGTTCACGCAGCGCGCGCAGACTCGCCGCAATCAGAACGCCGACGCGCCGGCGCGGCCATGAAACAAGGAAGTTCATGCCATGGTGTCGCAGCCGGCTCCCACACCCATCCATCCTGACCCGTTCGCCCCCGCCACATTGGGGCCGGTTCGATTGCGGAACCGCATCATCAAGGCGGCGACGTCGGAGGGTCGTTCGCCGGACGGGCTGGTCACCGACGATCTGATCGAGTTCCACAAGACGTTCGCCGACGGTGGCGTGGGGATGACGACGGTGGCGTACTGCACCGTGTCCGATGACGGGGCCAGCGCCCCTGGCCAGATCCTGATGAGCCGCCGGGCTGTTCCCGGTCTGCGCGCGCTCGCCGACACTGTCCACGCATCCGGTGCCGCAGTGTCGGCGCAGCTCGGACACGGGGGAGCGGTCGCCACCCGCAAGGTCAACAAGGTGACCCCGAAGGCGCCCAGCAGGTTCGTCAACCCCCAGTCGTTCGACTACTGCCGCGCGATCACCCGCGACGAGATCAAGGTGGTCATCGATCAGTTCGGTGATGCCGCACAGGTGGCGGTCGCGGCCGGCTTCGACGCGGTCGAGCTGCACCTCGGCCATCTCTACCTGCCCAGCTCGTTCCTCAGCCCGCTGATGAACCGGCGGAAGGACGAATACGGCGGCAACATCGAGAACCGTTGCAGATTCTCCCGTCAGATCGCCGAACGCGTGCGGGAGGCTGTCGGCGATCGCATCGCCGTGACCGCGAAGATCAGCATGGAGGACGGCATGCGCGGTGGTATCTCGCTGGCCGAATCTCTGCGCACCGTCCAGTTGCTCGACGCTGACCGCAATCTCGACGCGATCGAGTTGACGCAGGGCTCGTCGGTGTTCAAACCGATGTATCTCTTCCGGGGGGACACCCCCGTCGACGAGTTCGCCGCGGTGATGCCGCCGCCGATGAACCTCGGCGTGCGGATGGTGGGCAAGTGGGCGCTGGGTTCGTTCCCCTACACCGATCTGTACATGCTCGAAGCAGCCCGGCAGTTCGTCCCGGCGGTCGCACACACGCCGCTCATCCTGCTCGGTGGCATCACCGACCGCGGGCACATGGTCACCGCGATGCAGGAGGGGTTCGAGTTCGTGGCGCTGGGACGCGCCCTGCTGCGGGAACCCGACCTGGTCAACCGGATCGCCGCCGCCCCGGAGACCCGCAGCCGCTGTAACCACAACAACAAGTGCATGGTCACGGTGTTCGGCCGCACCCACTGCGTCCTCGACCCGGTGCAGCGCTACGGATCCGTATCGTGAGGGCGCCGCTGCTCGCCGTCGCGGTGGCGGTCGCCGGCGTGCTGGCGCCCGCCACCGCGCAGGCCGAGACGCCACACGGCAACTTCGAGATGCGCATCCAGGGCAGATACGACTTCCACACTTGGATCTGGGCCGTCTCGGGTTGCCCCGGTGACTGTCTGCACATCCAGGCCATCCCGCAGCCCATCGCGAAGGCGTTCGCGTACCGCGGGGATGCGGATCTGGTGGCCGGGCGGTATGTGCTCACCGTCGACGTTCCGGACGGATTGCGTTGTGGCAACGTGTATTACGGTCCGGTGATCCCCACGCGGGATGTCTACTCGTGGGATCCGGTGACCCGGTCGGGCACGCTGTCGTCGTCCTTCGCCGTCGGCTGCGACGGCGCGCCCGGTGGGACGTTCACCTACCCGTTGACGCTGGTGCGGATGTAGGACTGCGGGAACGCGGACTCACATGTGGGTGCCGCCGTCGACGCGCACCTCTGTGCCGGTGACGAAGAACGCGTCCGGTGATCCCAGCATCGCCACCACGGAGGCGACGGCTGACGGCTTCGCAAACATTTCGCCACCGTCGATGACCAGCATCGGCTGCAGCCTCGGGAACAGTGAGTAGTCGGCGTCGTCGGGCAACCCCGGGCCCACGCTCTGCCGGGCCTGACCGGTGCCGTCGGTCATGCCCGACGAAATCGACCCGGGCTGAACGCAGTTGAAGCGGATACCGTCTTTGGCGAACTCCAGCGCCAGGGTGTGGGTCATCGACAGGATCCCGCCCTTGGACGCGGCGTAGGCCGACATGTAGGGGTGGGCGAACTGCGCGGACGTCGAGCTGAAGTTCACCACAGCGGGACCATTGCCGGCGCGCAGCGGGACTATCGACTCCCGTGTGACCAGGAACGTACCGACGAGATTGACCCGTAGTACGTGCTCGAAGTCGGCCAGCGCGGTCTGCTCCAATCGCGCCGACCGCAGGATGCCCGCCGCGTTGATCAGCGTGTCGAGGCCCCCGAGGAGTCCCACCGCGTCGGCCAGCCCGGCGGTCACCGACGCCTCGTCGCCGACGTCCATGACCAGCGTCGACAACCGGTCCTGCGCGGACTGCGCCTTGCTCGCCGTGTCCCTCAGTCCGTCTTCGCTGACATCGGAGGCGACCACGCGGCCGCCCTCGTCGAGGATGCGCAGTACGCACGCCTGCCCGATCCCCGATCCGCCACCGGTGATCAGCACCCGACGGTCGCTGTAGCGCATCATCTCGATCATCTCCTCGCTACGCCGGTCTTTCCGCCTTTGCTGCATCTTGCGCGGCGATGTAGCCGTACACCAACCCCTGGGCGATCGTGGCGCCGGCGCCCGGATACGTCGCGCCGAACGCATTGGCGGCCGTGTTGCCGATCGCGTACAGACCCTGGATCACGGTGCCGTCCTCACGGAGCACCCGTGCGCGCTCGTCGGCGCGCAAGCCCCCGCAGGTGCCGAGGTCGCTGAGGACCATCTTCACGGCGTAGAACGGTCCGCGGTCGAGCGGACGGAGGTTCGGGTTCGGCGTGACGGTGAGATCGCCGTAGTAGCGGTCGTAGGCGCTGCGGCCGCGTCCGAAGTCGGAATCCTGTCCGGCGTGCGCCATCTGGTTGAACCGCTCGACCGTCGCGACGAAGTCGGCCTGCGGTACGCCCATCGCCCGGCTGAGTTCGGCCGGGTTGTCGGCGCGGTGGGCGATGCCGGCCTCGTACCACGACTTCGGCACGGCCATGCGCGGGAACAGTTCTGCGGCGAATACGTAGCTGTTCCGGTACTGCTGGTCGAACACGATCCACATCGACTCGACCACGTCCCCGGCGCGTTCGCGCTCGAGCATCCGCTGCCCGAACGACATGTAATCGGTGGCCTCGTTGACGAACCGGCTGCCGGTCTGGTCGACGATGAGTGAGCCGGGGAGCGAGCGTTCGGCCAACATGACCTTCGGATCCGCGCCCGGTAGTGCTGCCACGGCCGGAAACCACCATGACTGGTCCATCAGATCGATTGCGGCGCCGGTGTCCTGCGCGATGCGGATCGCGTCACCGGTGTTGGATTCGGCGCCGAGACTGGCATGTTCGACGAGCATCTCGGACTGGAACTTCCACCGCATGTCCATGCGGTGATCGAAGCCGCCGGCGGCGAGGACGACTCCGCGGCGCGCAGTGACGGTGATCTGGCGTCCACCGTGGTCGACGACGGCGCCCGACACCCGGCCGTCGTCCCCGAAGGTCAGCCGCTGCAATGCGGTCTCCGCCCACACGGGGATGCCGGCACGCAGGACACCGGCGAACAGTCCCGCTGCCAGCGCCTGGCCTCCCGCGGCGTAGCGGCGGCCGAGAAGCAGTCCCCCGACGCCCTGCCCGAGTCGCTTCACCACCAGTGGCAAGCCCTTCCTGGGCACCCGCGACATCAGGTTCAGCCAGCGGTAGTCGGCGCCGGTCGTCGGCATGGGAATCTTCGCCTCCATCACGCCGGGCCGGAGCCGGGACCGGTACTCGCCGAGTACGGCGGTGTCCAGCGGTCTGCATTCGCACGTGCGCCCCGCTGCGGAACCCCCTGGCTGCTCCGGGTGGTAGTCGGAGTAGTCCCTGGCCCAGAAGAACCGCATCGGTGTGGTGCGGCGCAGTAGATCGATCGTGGCGTCGACGTGTTCGACGAACGCGGCGGATCGCGACGCCGGGGCCGTGCCGCCGACGACGGTGTCCAGGTAGGTCTGCGCGCGCTGGGCGGTGTCGCCGCCGCCGTCGCCCGAGATGACCGTGCTGGCCGGCAACCACAGCGCTCCGCCGGAGCGCGCCGTCGACCCGCCGACGTACCGGGACTTCTCCACGATCAGCACCGACAGACCGCGGGCGTGGGCCGCCAGGGCCGCCGCCATGCCGGTTCCGGAGCCCACCACCAGCAGGTCGAAGGTGGTGTCGCGGACGGGCAGGCCCGCCGGAATGGTGCTGTGCAGCGATGCGGTCACGAGGTGACGCTAGAGCGCCGGGCCTGCGGTCGGCACCGACCGTCCTGATCAGTGGAACACCCGCCGGCGAGGTGAGGTCCACTTGGTTGGATCCGGGATATGAAACGCATACCGACCCCATCACGCAGGTACGGGCCCTGGGCGGTGATCGCCGGCGGCTCAGAAGGTGTGGGTGCCGAGTTCGCGAAGATCCTCGCCGAGGACGGATTCGACCTCGTGTTGATCGCGCGCAAGCCCCAGCCGCTCAACGACACCGCCGACGTCTGTCGACGGTTGGGCGCCGAGGTGATCCCCTTGGCGCTCGACTTGCTGGCCGACGACGCCACGACCCGCATTGCGGAGGTGACGGCAGACCTCGATGTCGGGCTCCTGATCTACAACGCGGGTGCAAGCACCTGTAACGAGCCGTTCCTGGATGCTGATCTCGCAGAGTTCGGCAAGGTGATCGATCTCAACATGACCCGGATGCTCGAGCTGACGCAGCATTTCGGCCGCCGCATGGTGACGCGAGGTGGTGGGGGCATCATGCTCGTCGGATCGCTGTCGGGTTACATGGGTGCCGTGCGGCACTCGGTGTACTCCGGGGTGAAGGCGTTCAGCAGGGTCTTCGCCGAAAGCCTCTGGCTGGAGCTGCGGGACCACGATGTCGATGTGCTCGAACTGGTTCTCGGCGTCACGCGCACACCGGCCATGGAAAGGGTCGGGCTGAACTTCGACGTGCCGGGGATGATCGTCAACGATCCGGCGGAGGTCGCCCGGGAAGGGCTGGAGCATCTTGGGCGCGGGCCCGTTCACGTCGCCGGCGGGAACGCCGAGCGTGCGGCCCTGAACAGCGGACCGGACCGGGCGACGATCCTGCTGGAATCCCACGAGGCGATTCAGCGGCTCACCGGGTCGATCCACTAGCGTGCGCCTCGGGCTGTCGACACCCATCGTCGTGCAGGTCCCCGGCGTCGCATCACCCTGGGAGGCCGGCGCCGGGCCGGCCGACCTGGTCGCGGTCGCCATGGCGGCTGACGACCTCGGCTTCGAATTCCTCACCTGCTCCGAACATGTCGCGATTCCCGCCGACGTCGCGTCGGCCCGGGGTGATGTTTACTGGGATCCGTTGGCCACGCTGAGCTACCTGGCGGCGCGCACCGCCCGGATCAAGCTGGTCACCGCGGTTCTGGTCCTCGGCTACCACCACCCGCTCGAGATCGCGAAGCGTTTCGGAACTCTCGACATGCTCAGCGCCGGTCGTCTTGTGTTGGGAGTCGGAATCGGCTCCCTGCGAGGGGAATTCGAGCTCCTGGGCGTGCAGTGGCGCGACCGCGCCGCCAGAGCCGACGATGCGTTGCGGGCGCTGCGTGCCTCGATGTCCTCGGCGCAGCCGGAATACCACGGTGCCCACTTCTCCTACGCCGGCATGTCCGTACGTCCGCATGCGAGTGCGTCCCGGGTCCCGATCTGGGTCGGCGGTAGGACTGTCCAGTCGCTGGGTCGTGCTGCCCGGCTCGCCGACGGCTGGATGCCCTTCGGGTTGGGACCGGCCGAGGTGGAGAAGATGCTGGAACGGGTAGAGACGCCGCCCGACTTCGAGGTGATCCTGCCGTCAGGGCCGATCGACCCTGCCACCGGTGAGGGCGCGGCCGTCCGCCGGCTCGAGCGGCTTCGCCGGGCCGGCGCCACCGCAATCTCCTGCACTGTCGCCGCGCGGTCGGTCGAGGAGTACATCGAGCGACTCGGCACCCTCAAACGACTCGCTGACACGATCTGAAAGGCTCTACCGTGACGACGCCCCCGCAATCACTCGAAGACCGTTTCGCCGCCCTCGAAGCGCGCGTGCAGGCAATCGAGGCCGAACGAGACATCCAGCGCCTGCTCGCCAGTTACGGACCCTGTGTGGACGCAACGGACGCCGTGAGCGCCGCCCGACTGTGGTGTGAAGACGGCAGTTACGACGTCGAGGGGTGGCGCATGCAGAGCCGTGACGACGTCCGCGCAATGGTGGAGTCCTCCGGACACCGGGAGCTGGTCGCCGGCGGATGCTGTCACTTCCTCGGTCCCGCCGTGGTCACTGTCGACGGCGACGAGGCGGTGGCGTTGTGCGAATCTCTGGTGCTGCTGCGCGCGCCACAGGCCGATGTGGAGCGGATCGACCGTGCGGCCTGGCGGCACTCTCCCTCGGAGTACCTGGTCTGGCGCGCTGCCGCCAACCACTTCCGCTTGCGACGGGTCGATGGTCGATGGCAGATCTCGGCGCGCACGAGCCGGCTGCTCGACGGCGATCCGGCGGCGCATCGTCTGTTGATCGCAGGAGTCGCCGGACAGCCGGTGTAGCGGCGGACCCTGGCCTCCTGTTGAGTGGAACGATGCCCTGTCACGCCGTGGCCCGGGGTTGTACAACTGCGGTATGACTTCGCATCAGGAGCTCGATCAGGTTCGCGAGATCGAAGCCGACGCGGCCCCCACACGGTTCGCGCGAGGTTGGCACTGTCTCGGATTGATCCGGGACTTCGGTGACGGCCGACCGCATCCGGTCAACGCCTTCGGCACGAAGCTGGTTGTTTTCCGTACTGATGACGGGAGGATCAATGTCCTCGATGGCTACTGCCGTCACATGGGCGGGGACCTGAGCCAAGGGCAGGTCAAGGGCAGTGAGATCGCCTGTCCCTTCCACGATTGGCGGTGGGGCGGTGACGGCAGGTGTAAGCAGGTGCCCTACAGCAAGCGTGCTCCGCGGCTCGCGCGCACGGCGACGTGGGCGACGCTCGAACAGGACGGCATGCTGTTCGTCTGGAACGACCCGGAGCGCACACCGCCGCCACCGGATGTGACGATCCCGCGGATCGAGGGCGCCGGGAGTGACGAGTGGACCGACTGGCACTGGTACACCACCGTCGTCAACACCAACTGCCGTGAGGTGATCGACAACGTCGTCGACATGGCGCACTTCTTCTACATCCACGGATCGCTACCGACGCACTTCAAGAACATCTTCGAAGGGCATGTGGCCACGCAGTACATGAACAGTGCGGGGCGCCCGGACATGCAGCCCACCGAGGGGCCCAAGATGCTGGGGACGACGTCGGTCGCGTCGTATCACGGCCCGTCGTTCATGATCGACGATCTGACCTACCACTACGAGCAGGCCGACCACCACACAGTGCTGATCAACTGCCACTACCCGATCGATGCCAACTCCTTCGTCCTGCAGTACGGCATCATCGTCAAGAAGTCCGAGGCGCTGCCCGACGACCTGGCGATGCAAACCGCCGTCGCACTCGGCGATTTCGTCAAGATGGGGTTCGAGCAGGACGTCGACATCTGGAAGAACAAGGCGCGCATCGACAATCCGCTGCTCTGCGAGGAGGACGGACCGGTCTACCAGCTCCGTCGCTGGTACGAACAATTCTACGTCGACGTCGACGACGTCACCCCCGACATGGTCGACCGATTCGAGTACGAGGTCGACACCACCCGCCCGAGGGAGGAGTGGATGAAGGTGGTCGAGGGCAATCTGGCGGCGAAGGTCTCGGCGCAGAGCGCGGGATGAGCGTTCGTCCTGACAATCGGCTCGATGATTCGCCGATGGTGCCGGTGACATGTCGGGCCTGCGGCGCGGAGGTCTCGGCCCGCAAGAGCAGCTGGGAGCAGACCAGCGTGCAGTGGAACGCCGACGCGATCGAACGGTGCCCGCAGCGCCGCGACGCCGAGGAACTCGCCGCGCACAGCAGGCCGTCGGTGTTCCTGTCCTGCTCGGAGTTGACCGAATCCATTCTCGACGCGGTACGCGACGGTCGGCTGGAGATCGTCGACGAAACGGTGGACGCTGCGCCGTAGTCTCGCCTCGTGACTGATCACACTGAGGAGCCGGTGGCGGTCGTGACCGGCGCGAGTCGCGGCGCGGGCCGCGGGATCGCGCGGGCATTGATCGCCTCGGGTTGGCGCGTGTACATGACCGGCCGCACGGTCGAAGGTCTGGGTGCCGGTTCGATCGCGGTGCCGCTCGATCACCGGGATGACGGCGCGGTCGCGAGATTGTTCGGTCGGGTCGAGCGCGAGACCGGCCGGCTCGATCTGCTGGTCAACAACGCCGCCGCGGTGCACGATGCCCTGACCGGGCCGAAGCCGTTCTGGGACAAGCCGATCGACCTCGCCGACATCCTCGACGTCGGGCTGCGCTCGGCGTATACCACGTCCTGGCACGCTGCCCCGCTTTTGCTGCGCGGACCGCGCGGGATGATCGTGTTCACCTCGTCGCCGGGGTCGGTCTGCTACATGCACGGCCCGGCCTATGGAGCTCAGAAGGCCGGAATCGACAAGATGGCGGCCGACATGGCGGTCGACTTCCGTGACACGTCGGTGCACACCGCCTCGATTTGGATGGGCATCCTGCTGACGGAGAAGATGCGCGATGCGTTCTCCGGTGATCCCGACGGGCTGGAGATGATGGCGCAACACGCGGAGACGCCGGACTACACCGGCTACGTGATAGATGCCCTCTACCGGGACCCGTCACGCGCGGAACGGAGCGGCCATACCCTGATCGGCGCGGAACTGGGTCAGCGGTACGGGATCTCGGACGAGAACGGTCGCACGCCGGTGTCGCACCGCGACATGCTCGGATCGCCTCGGACGCCCAGCGACGTGGTGGTGCGGTAGGCAAGGCTTCGTGTCATACCCGCATGCCACAATCGAACCTATGTTCGAAAGGAGTGCGGACGAAGCCGCGTTGATCGCCCGAGGCCCGAGCCCCCGAGGACCGGACGGTGAGCATCCGACCGGCTCCGGACTGCACGACCTACGTGACAGCCCTGCTGCCGGTGGCGCAGGGCGTCGGCGTGCACGCGGCACTGAAGCGGGCCGCCGACACCACCTTCGATGACCGGTCGCGCCACCAGATCATGGCCGACACGTTGTACGAGCGGGTCACCGGACGGTCGGTGGAGGTGCCGACGCCGGTCGCAGTCAGCCCGGTGATGACCGATCGGAGTCTGCAGACAGGAGATCCGGAACCGGCAGTGCTCAGCGGCTATGGCCCGGTCCCCGCGGCGATCGGTCGGCGGGTGGTCGCCGAGGCGGTGTCGGACAGGCGGTCCGGAGCAACGCTGCGCCGCCTGTACAGTCATCCCTCCTCGACCGCTCTGGCTGCGATGGAGTCACGCTCCCGGTGCTTCCCGAAGGGTCTCGCGACGTTCATCGACCTGGGCGATCAAATGTGCCGCACCCCGTACTGCTGTGCACCGATCCGCCACCACGACCACGCGCGGCCGTACCGCGACGGCGGGTCAACCAGTGCCGATAACGGCTTGGGGTTGTGTGAACGGTGCAACTACGCCAAGGAGGCGCCCGGTTGGGATGTGAGTGCCGGAGTCTACGACGCAAGCACTCACACAGCCAGTTTCACCACGCCGACCGGTGCGGTCTACCGTTCGACCGCAAAACCGCTACCCGGCCCCCGCGCTGCCTGACCGTTATGCCGGCTGGAACACCGACAGCGGCGCTTCCTCGGGGTAGATCGCGGGCCCGCCCAAGTCGTAGGCCGCGTTGAGTGTGCGAATGAATTCCGGATCGTGCAGCGGGTCGTCCGGCATCGCGAGCGTGACACCCCTGGCGTTGACATCCTTCACCAGGGTGTCGATCGCCCGCTCGATGGTCAGGTCGTCGGAATGGTCCATGTTCTTCTTCAACTCGTCATAGTCGGAGAAGACCTCGGCCGACCAGTGCACCAGGAACCGCAGCTCGTCGGTGTGGTGTCGAGCGATCACGTCATCACCGTTCTTGAGAACCCAGCGATCCCGGTCGTTCGGATCGCCGGTGAACACGGTGTCGAATGCCAGACCTGCCGGAACCTGTTGCTCCAAGGGCCCGTTCGCCTCTCCGCGGTGCACCATCATCTCGTTCTGCACCACAACGCCGCGGTTGTGCACCGGCGGCATCAATCGCTGAGGCGACCTGAGTGGACCATCGGGCCAGTAGGTGAACCCGCTGCTCTCGTCGAGGGAGAACCAGGTGATCACCTGGGCCATCTTGATGAGGTAGTCCTGGAAGAGGCCGGACTTGCCCATCACACTGGTCAACCAGGTCGGTGCGTTTTCGTGGCGAACGCCCCGGAAACTGGGGGAGTCGAGGTGGCCCGGATCGCGGTTGGCGCAGGGTCCGTTGATGTTGAACAGCATCAGCTCGGGCTTCGCGTATTCGGCATTCCAATAGCTCTTGGCGTAGTTCAGGAACTTCTCGTTGTAGAAGCAGTCGTGCAGTTCGGGGTAGAGCACGGTGGAGTAGTTCGCGAGATAACCGCGGAAGGTCGGCGTCAGGAACAAGTCCAGGGACGGCTCGAAGCCCTCGGGGAACGCCCCGCTCATGGTGGCCATGAGTTCGTCGGCCGACGCGAAGTGCTGGGCGATGATCAACTTCCACGGACCCTGGGTGCGCACGACGTCGAGCAGTGCTTCCCGCTGTCGGTCGGTGTAGACGTTGTCGATCTCCTGCGGCGGGGATGCGGGGCGGAGCACGTCGGACAGCTCCATGCGCCGATCGTCTGTCAGCATCGGGTCTCCTCTGGTTTCATCGGGCGCCCGGCAGCGCCGTCTCTACGGCAATCTTGGATCTCCGGTGGCCTCCGGCGATCTGACGTGTCCGGTGATCGGGAGGCCAACCACGTCACAACGCGAGCGGATCGGCGAACTTGGCCCGCAACAGTGCCCCGGTCTCGGCGATCGCCAGCCGTCCGCGTGCCGTGGCGTCCGACCGCATCAGGAATCCGTGATAGACGCCGGGATAGCGGGTCACCGTGGTCTGCACCCCGCTATCGCGCAGCCGCGTTGCGTAGCGTTCGCCCCAGTCACGGATCGGGTCGCATGCCGCGGTGACCACGATCGCGGGTGGCAGACCGGTGAGATCGGTTGCCAGCGCCGGGATCCGATAGCAATCGGGAGATGCGGTGGCTCCGTGGTCGGCGAGCTCGTGCATGTAGTCGATGTCCGCACGGCTGAGCATCGGTGCGTCGGGCATCGCCTTCATCGACTCGCACGCCATGTCCCGGTCGAGACCGGGGTACATCAGTACCTGACAGCTGAGGATCGGTCCGCCGCGGTCCCGGGCGGCGAGTGCGACGGCGGCGGCGAGGGATCCGCCGGCGCTGTCACCGGCGACGGCGAGGCGGCGGGCGTCCACCCGGAGAAGCTCCGCATTGTCGGCGACCCACTCGGTGGCGGCGTAGGCGTCGTCGAATTGGGCGGGCGGCGACGCCTCGGGGGCCAGGCGGTAATCGACCGAGACCACCGTGGCCGCGCTGGCCTTCGCCAGGGCCCGAGCGAGCGGTTCAAAGGAGCGGATCGAACCGAGAACCATGCCGCCGCCGTGGAAATAGACCAGCACCGGTGCCGGATTGCGTTCGGTCGGACGGTAGATCCGCACCGGGATCGGTACGGTCGGCCCGGGGGCAAGAAGGTCTTGCACATCGGCCATCGTCGGCATCCCTTCGGGCAAGGGTGCCGATTCGACCGCCCGGCGAACCTCGTCCAGGCCACGTTGACGCATCGGGGCGATCGCCCCGAACGCGGCGACGCGGGCGGCGGCGTCGGCGTCGAGTGGGTATTCGGTCATCTCACGTCTCGGCTGCTGCGTGCGTGCCCGCACGGCGCCCGCTGAAGATGCAATCGGCGAGGGATAAGCCGCTGACGTAACTGTTCGAGCAGATGCCGACCGCGTTGCGTCCCGCGGCGTACAGACCTGGCACCGACCCGCCACGACGATGGGTGACTGCGCCGGTCTGCTCGTCGACGACCAGGCCGCCCAGGGTCAACTCGGGAATCGGGTAGAACATCGAGGAATCGGCCGAGATGTCGATCGAGTAGAACGGCGGGACCTTCAGCGGCGGGCTGAGTTCGGGATCCTTGTGTGCGGGATCGCCTGCGCCACTGGCGATGCCGGCGTTGTACGCATCGACGGTCCGACGCAGACCCGGGGGGTCGATACCGTTCTTCGCCGCAAGCCGCTCGATCGAGTTCGCCTTCTTGTGGCCGACACTGAACAGGTACACCAGTTGCAGGCGTTGGAACAGCTGGGTCTGCTGCCGGATCTGGTCCTTCACCTTGCGCCAGGTCGGGGCGTCGTAAACCGCCCACCCCCTGCCGCCGAATTCCCGCATCATCACGTTGCCGTGGGTGGCCCCGTAGAGGTCCTCATTGGTGATGCGACGGCCGTCCCTGCCGACGGTGACGCCCTCCAGGAAGGCACTCGGGGGTGCGAGGAACCGCCATGCGGTGATATTCGACATCTTGCCCGTCGTACCACCGGCCTCCACGCCCAGCGCGATACCCCTGCCGTCGTCACCGGCGGTGCCGAGCGGCGAGATCGTCATGAACTGCGGTGCGTGCTCCGCCATCCAATCCCGGTTGAAGATGAATCCGCCGGCCGCGAGAATCACCGCGCGGGCGTGGGCCTCGTGGTCCACCGCCGCAGTCGCCCACAGCCGTTCCGCTCGGGCGACCGCCCCTTTGACCATGCCCGGCTGCCAGTTGCCGATCTTCCCCGTCAGCGCTGTCAACAGCCGGTGGCGTCGACCGTGGGGATGCGAGGGATCCATCGCGCGGTAGCGAACTCCGGTGACTCGACCGTCGACGCCGGTGATGAGTTCGTGGACGCGCGCGAGCGGGACGAAATCGACACCCTTGGACTGCGCGGAGCGAGCGAGATGCTCGAAAAGTACCTTGCCCGAGCTCATTCCGGGAGCCAGCACGCGGTGGCCACGGGGCACCGGCCGAGCGTTCCGCACGTAGGGATGGGCCTTCTCGTTGCCGGAGTAGTACAGGTAGTGCTCGTCGGTCGGATACGACGTCTTGTAGGACGACACCTTTCCGCCGCGGAATTCGACCCCCTGGGCCTTCAACCACTCGATCATGGCGGGGCTCTGCTCACAGAACCGCTGCAGTGTCTCGCCGCTGACGGCGTCACCCACCTCCTGTTCGAGATATGCCAGCATGTCCTCGGCGCTGTCGTCGTAGCCACCGGCCCGTTGCTCGTCCGTACCGGCGCCGGCATAGATGATCCCACCGGACAACGCCGTGGCCCCTCCGCCGTATCCGCGATCGAGTACCAGCACCCTGGCTCCGCGGTCGGCGGCTTCGATTGCAGCGCAGGCCCCCGCAGCACCGAAACCCACCACGATGACGTCGTATTCGCGTGTTGTCGACATGATGTGGCCCGGAATCAGAGGACCGACTTGATCTGCTTGGCGACCAGCCGGGTGGCGCGCCGTGCGGAGATCCGGCTGAGTACGTCGAGTGCGCGCGCGTCCGCGCCGATGAGCACGCGAAAACGATTGTCGGCGATGCCGTCGACGATCTTCGCCGCTGCTGCCTCCGGGGTGGTCGACCGGATCTTCTTGTTGCCCGCATCGAGCATGTCCACGCCGGAATTGCGGGTCAGCTCAGTGGAGATGTTGCCCGGGAACACGGTGGTGACATGGACATTCGTGTCGCACAGTTCGGCGTAGAGACCTTCGCTGAAGAGTTTGACGGCGCCCTTGCTCGCGCTGTACATCGTTTGGCTGGCGAAGGGCAGCAGTGCCGACAGGCTCGACATGTTCGTGAGGTTGGCCTCCGGACGGGTCAGCAGATGGGGCAGGAATGCGCGGCACATGTTCACCGTGCCGGTGAAGTTGACGGCCATGATGCGGCCGGTCTCCCGTTCCGACAGGTCGGTGAAGGGTGCGAACCGGTGGATGACGCCTGCGATGTTGACCAGCGCGTCGATCCGGCCGTGCTGGTCGAGAACCTGTTCGGGGAAGTCGGCGACCGCTGCGCCGTCGGTGACGTCGAGGACGTGTGTGGACAGCCGGGCGCGGAGGCCGCGGGTCAACTCGGCGATTCCGGCCAGACCCGCCTGGTCCACATCGGCAGCAGCGACGTGCGCGCCCCGCCTGACGAGTCGGAGCGCCACCTCTCGACCCATGCCGTTACCGGCACCGGTGACGACGAATACCCTGTCGGAGCACTTCACGTCAGTGCCTCTCCGGATCGAATCGCTGTGCGGTCCGCAGCATGGGGGCGCGTTGCGCGCGGAGGACGTCGGCGCGCTCGGCCATCGCCGACCCGACGTACTCCGGTTGCGTCAGCAGGTAGAACCTGCCCGCGGCCGCCTGGTCGAAGACCACCTCGGCCGCTGCCAGGGGATCCATGGCGGCGGCCTTGATGCCGAGCATCGCGATGCGTTGGGACTCGGCCGCATGGACGTCACCTTCGGTGACCCCGCCTGCGGACTCGAAGATGTTCGAGGCGACCGCGCCCGGCAGTACGACCTGAACGTGGACGTGGTCGTGTCCGGCGAGCTGCACCTCCAACTCGAGGCATTCGGTCAGCGCGAGCACCGCGTGCTTACTCATGATGTACGGCGCCTGGAGCGGGACCACCGCCACACCGCCAATCGAGGACAGATTCCACACCCATGCCGGCGATCCGGCCGCGATGATCCGTGGCAGGAATGCGCGCACGCCGTGAAACACGCCGGAGATGTTGACGTCGACCAACCGCTGCCAGTTCTCGACCGGCGTGTCCCACAGGTAGCCGAACTGCTCGATGCCGGCGTTGTTGACCAGCAGCCGTACCGCTCCTATCTCGCGATAGGTCCGTTTGGCGAGTTCCTCGACGGCGGCGAAGTCCCGGACGTCACAGGCGATGTCCACTGCCCGCACGCCCTGTGCTTCGAGTTCCGAACGCAGAGCGGCGATGGCGCCGTCGTCGATGTCGGCGAGCACGACGGTCATCCCGAGGCCGGCGGCGTGACGCGCGAGCCCCGCGCCGATACCTGCCCCGGCGCCGGTGATGACCGCTACGCCGCCCGAGAAGGTCTGGCGGGCGTTCACGACGGTCAGGAGCCCGTGCTCGTGGCGTCGGCCGATCGCTCGGACAGCAGAACGGAATTGGTGGTGTCGAGGATGACCTCCATCTCGGTGAACTCCAGTCCGCCGGCGCCGCGGCGCACCGCTACGTTGGCCACGCCGCTGGACACCGCGAACGGAACGAAGTTCGCGATCTGATTGACGAAGATGTAGAAGCGCGCGCGCACCGTGTCACCGTCGGTGCCGGTGCGATGCAGATTGGTGGCGTGATGCCGCAGCGGATAGGGGCTCTCATCGCGATGAGCGGACAGCCACTGCATCACCGATTCGCGGCCCCGCAGTTCCGGGGACATGAGTTCCTCGAAGGGGCTCGCGCCGGAGTCGCTGCGGCTGACGTAGCGGGCGTCCTCGGCGAACGCGACCGCCAGCTCGTCGAAATGCGCCTCGTCGTAGTTGAACCAGAAGGCGGAGACGAAATCCTGCAGTTCGGCCGGCGCGATGTCGTTGCTCATGCCGGTCAGTCAAGTCCGCACCGGTCCTTGCTGACAGTGGCGGTGACCGGTGAGCGGAACACCATCAGTCGGTGATCAGGCTCCACAACCCCGCGGAACCGGCCTGCAACGCGGCATCGGTCACCTGCTCGTCCCAGTAGCGGACGGAACCGAACTCCGAACGCCATCCGAGTGCGGCGCGGGTGAACTCGTGCAGGCGGTGTTCCCTGGTGGTGCCGATCGCACCGTGCACCTGGTGGGCGTTGCGCACCACCACTGCTGCGGCGTGGCCGGCGCAGGAACGAGCGACGGCGACCCGGAAGCCGAGATCGGCTGCCCGCCAGTCACTGTCGACGGCGATTCTCAGGGCGGCTCTGGTGGCCGCCCGGGCCAGCGCCGCCTCGGCGGCGATGTCGGCGACGAGGTTCTGTACCGCCTGGAACTTCGCGAGCGGCCGGCCGAACTGCTCCCGGGACGCGGTGTGTGCCACGGACATCTCCACAATGCGGTCGAGCGCGCCGCACACTTGAAGAGAACGGATTAGCGCAGCCTTCAAATGGAGCTGAGTGATCGTGGCAGTGTCGACGGCGTGTCCGTCGAGCGTCGCGACGTCGATGCCGACCCTGTCACGCGGCTCTCCGGCGGCATTGGCACCGGGGGTGATCCTGGCCGCCGCGGCGTCGATGTCGGCGACTCGATAGGTCTGACCGGAGTGCCATACCACCACGATCCGCTCCACCGCGGACGCCCAGGGGACACCCCGCGCGACCCCGTGGGTATCGGGCAGGCACAGAGTTCGCACGGCGGTGTCGGCGTGCCGCCCCACGGAGTGGCACAGCCATCCGGCGAGCAGATCGTGTTCGGCCAGGGGAATCCGTACGCCGTGACGCACGGCGGCGGTGAGCAGCTCGGCGGCCTCATACCAGCCCGCGCCGCTGCCGCCGGCCTCCTCGGGGCCGGTGAGGCGCACGAGTCCGAGCTCGTCGAGGCGGCGCCAGAGCGCGAGGTCGAGCTCCCCGCGTTTCGCCGTGCCCTTGCGTTCACGATATTCGGAGAACACCGCGTCGATCATCCCTGCCAGATCCGCATCGACCTCCGTCGGATCGCCACCTGTGGTGATCACCGCATGCCCAATCCCCGCGCGATCACGCCGCGCAGCACCTCGTTGGTTCCCCCGCGCATCGTGAAGCCCGGCCGCTGGTCGGAGGCGACCGAAACCAGTTCGGCGAACGCGGGATCCGAGCCGCTGCCGTCGCCGGCGAGCAGATCCGCGAACTCCACCACGTCGCCTTCGGTGGTGGTCCCGAGCACCTTCACCGTGGCGGCTGCTACATCGGCCGCTTCGCGGCGCTCGAGGGCCCCGGCCACCGCAGTGGACATCTCGTGCAGACCGGCGACGCGGGCAACGAGGCGGCCGAGACCGGTGTCGCGGGGGATCAGCTGCTCCGACATCATGTCGGCGGCACAGCCGAGCAGGACGAAGGTGGACAGGAACCGTTCCGGTCCGCTGCGCTCGAAGCTCAACTCCGAGGTGACCTGACGCCAGCCCTCGCCGATCCGGCCGAGCACCATGGTGTCGGGTACGAACACGTCGTCGAGGATCACCTCGTTGAAATGATGTGCGCCGTTCATCGAGATGATCGGCCGCACGTCGACACCGGGGCCGCGGAGGTCGACGATGAACTGGCTCAGCCCGGCATGCCGGTCGCTCGGATCGACGGGAGCGGTGCGGGCCAGCGCAATGAACGCATGGGCGTGATGGGCGCCGGAGGTCCACACCTTGGTCCCGGTCAGCGACCAGCCGCCGGCGACCCGTGCGGCGCGGGTGCGCACGCTGGCCAGGTCCGACCCGGAATCGGGTTCGCTCATTCCGATCCCGAAGAAGCACTCGCCGCGGACGATGGGTGGCAGAAACGCACTCTTCTGTTCGGCCTTACCGTATTTCAGCAGGGACGGCACGATCTGACGGTCTGCGATCCAGTGCGCGGCCACGGGTGCCCCGGCGGCCAGCAGTTCTTCGGTGACGACGAAGCGCTCGAGGTGGGAACGTCCGTGCCCACCGAACTCCACGGGCACCGTCATACCGAGCCAGCCGCGTGCTGCGAGGGCAGCGGTGAACTGCTCGTCCCACCCGGTGAGCCAGGCGTCGACCGACGGCGTGAAGGCGCCTGCAGCCAGTTGATCGGCGAGGAATGCGCGGACCTCCCGGCGTAGCGCGGACGGATCGGCCATCAGCGGGACCTCCACCGGGTCAGCCGCTGATCGTGCTCCGGATCGCGATGGGCCAATGGTTGCATCGCGGCCGCCATCCCGAGTGTCGACTCCAGGGAGCCGGCCCGGGACTCCTGCAGCAGGCGCTTGGCCATGCGCAATGCGTGCGGGGGATTCTTGGCAATGCGGTCCGCCAATGTATGCGCCTCGGTCAGCAGGTCCTCGTGCGGTACCACGCGGCTGACCATGCCCCACTGCTGCGCGGTCGCCGCGTCGATACGGTCACCGGTCAGCGTCAGCTCCGCGGCTCGCTCGTAGCCGACGGCGCGGGGGAGGAACCAGGTGCCGCCGTCGCCCGGGATGAGGCCCAGCTGTACGAAACTCTCGGCGAATGACGCTTTCTCGGATGCCACCCGGATGTCGCACATCATCGCCAGATCACAGCCGGCACCGACGGCGGCGCCGTTGACCGCGGCGATCAGCGGTACCTCCAGCCGCCCCAGCGCTCGCGGTACGCGCTGGATACCGTCGATGTATGCGCGGCGCTGCGCGAGCGCCGCCAACCCGAACATGCCCTCGCGGTCGGCCATCTCCTTGACGTTTCCGCCGGCGGAGAAGATGTTCCCTGCTCCGGTCAGGATCACCGCGCGCACGGCGGTGTCGGCATTCGCCGCGTCGACAGCCGCTTCCAGCGCGGCGATGAAGCCCAGGTCGGTGATCGCGTTACCCACTTCGGGCATCGTGATGGTCCAGACCTGCGTCGGCCCGGTTGTGGTGACGTCCAGCGGTGCGCTCATGCCGGCAGCTGCAGGGACTTGGTCTGCAGGAACTCCTCGAAGCCCGCACGGCCGAGTTCGCGGCCCACGCCGGATTTCTTGTACCCGCCGAACGGTGCGACGGGGTTGTACATCCCGCCGTTGAGGTCGAGCTGACCAGCACGTACGCGGCGTGCGAACGCAACGGCGCGGTCGAGATCCGGGGCCCATACGGCCCCGGACAGCCCGTACGGGGTGCCGTTGGCGATGCGCAACGCGTCGTCCTCGTCCTGGAACGGGATGACGGCGAGCACCGGACCGAACACCTCCTCCTGTCCCAATTCGGATTCGGGGTCGACGTCGGCGAACACGGTGGGGGCGAGGTAGTAGCCCACGTCGCGCACCATTCCGGCGCCACCCGTAACGAGGCGGGCGCCGTCCTTCTCGGCCCGCTCGATGAACCCGCGCACGCTCTCGCACTGCGCCGCCGATGCCGACGGCCCGATCCGCGTAGCCGGGTCGAACGGTTCGCCGACCGTGTATTTCTCGGCTGCCGCCTTGATCAGTTCGAGCGCCTCGCCGTAGCGCGATATCGGCACCAGCATTCGTGTCCAGGCCATGCACGTCTGTCCGCCGTTGAGGAACGCGTTGCCGACCCCGACCTTGACCGCGGTCGCCAAATCGGCGCCGTCGAGGATGACGTTGGCGGACTTGCCGCCCAGCTCGAGCGCCACCTTCTTGACCGAACGGGTGGCCAGCTCGGCGACCCGCTGTCCCACCCCCGTCGACCCGGTGAACGACACCAGGTCCACGTCGGGGTGCTCGGCGATGCGCTCGCCGACCACCCGCCCACTGCCGGACACGAGGTTCATCACGCCCGGTGGCAAGCCCGCGTCTTCGACGGCCTCGACGAACTCGAACACCGACAGCGGAGCCTCGTTACTCGGCTTGAGCACGACGGTGCAGCCGGCGGCGATGGCGGGCAGTACCTTGGCGACCACCTGGTACAGCGGGTAGTTCCACGGGGTGATCGCCCCGACGACGCCGTAGGGCTCCCGCAGGACCAGCGAATTGCCAATGCGTTCCTCGAATTCGAACGCGTCGAGGGCATCGGCGAACCCGCGGGCGACGGCGAGCGGCACCTTCGTCTGCACGCCCTGCGAGACGCGGATCGGGGCGCCCATCTCGCGGGTGATGGTCTCGGCGATGTCGGGCAGCCGCTTCTCCATGGCGTCGATGACCCGGCGCACCCGGTCACGCCGCTCCGCCACGGTGATCAGCGGGTCGAAGGCGCGCCTGGCGGCGTCCACGGCGGCATCGACATCGGCGGCCGTACCGCTCGGCACCGATCCGATGACTTTCTCGGTGGCGGGGTCGGTGACCTCGATGCCGCCGGCGCCCGACGGCGCAACCCACCGACCGTCGATGAACAGCGTCCTACGCGTGTATTCGTGCATGACTTTCCTTGTCGGTCAGGGGTTCGCCAGAACGATGCTGGCCCGAACGTCGCGTCTGCCCTCGGCGGCAGCGAACGCGGCGTTGATGTCGTCGAGCGGATATTGGGCCGCGGCCAGGCGGTCGAGCGGGAGCCGGTCCTGATGCTGTTCGAGAAACGTGAGCGCCCGTGACAGCACCGACGGTTCGTACAGCGAGACGCCGACCATGGTCTTGTTGGCGAAGACGAAGCGGGAGGGATCGAACTCGAACGTCTTGCCGATGTTGATGTTGCCGATCTCGACATAGCGCCCGAACTGGCCGAGGAGTTTGATCCCCTCGTCGATCGCCGATGGATGGCCGACCACCTCGACGACGACGTCGGCGCCCTGGCCGTCGGTGAGGCTGCGCAGCATCTTCGCCCGATCCTTCACCGTGGCGGCCTCGTTGATGTCGATCACGGTGTCCGCACCGAATGCCGCCGCCAGTTCCAGGCGCTCGGGCACTCCGTCGATGGCGATGACCTGGCCTGCGCCCCGGGCCTTGGCGACGGCGACGGCGTACAGACCCAGCGCACCGGCGCCCTGCACGACGACTGTTTCGCCCAGCTGCTGGTCGACGCGTTCCAAACCGTACATCACCTGCGAGAGTGCGCAGTTCGCGCCAGAGGCAACCTCGTCGGACACCGTGTCCGGAACGGTGTAGACGACCGCGCCGGCGGGCAGCAGGAAGTAGTCGCCGTACCCGCCGACGAAGTACGGCGGCTGGTCGGCACGTCCGAGCATGGCCATCGCAAGGTTCAGGCAGGCGTTGCGCCGGCCGAGCAGGCAGTTGCGGCAGCGGTGGCAGGCGAAGAAGTAGGGGAACACGACCCGGGTGCCCGCGGCGAGCGGTACCCCGTTCGAGTCGGCAGTCACGCCGCCACCCAGAGCCTCGACGGCGCCGACCATCTCGTGCCCCAGGACGGTCGGGAGTTGACCGCCGAGGCCGCGGGTGTTGAAGGTTCCGTGCCAGGCGTGCAGATCCGACCCGCAGATGTTGGTTCGGATGACCTTGACCAGGATCTCGCCCGGGCCGACGTCCGGCAGGCTGACGGTCTCGATCTCGAACGGCTGCCCAGGCGCGTCGAAACGCGCGATTCTTCCGTGGAACACGATGGTCCTCTCAGTGGCTGTGTTCAGCAGCTGTGGTGCAGGCGGAACCGCTCGCGCAGATCGCGTTTGAGCAGCTTGCCGCTGGGGTTCTTCGGCAGCGAGTCGACGAAGAACACTTTCTTGGGGGTCTTGAATCCCGCGAGGTGTTCGCGGCAGTGGGCGATGACGTCGGCTTCGGTCAGCTCGGCCCCGTCGCGAGGGACCACCGCCGCGACGACCGTTTCGACCCAGACCGGGTGGCTCAGTCCGAACACCGCGACCTCCTGCACGCCGCTGTGCCGGTACAGCACCTCTTCGACCTCTCGACTGGCGACGTTCTCGCCGCCGGTCTTGATCATGTCCTTCTTGCGGTCGACCACATGCAGCAGGCCGTACTCGTCGTAGTAGCCGAGATCGCCGGAGTGGAACCACCCGCCGCGGAACGCATCGGCCGTCTTGGCGGCATCGTCGAGGTAGCCCTGCATGAGATGCGGACTGCGGTGGGCGATTTCGCCCACCACACCGACGGGGACCGGCGAATTGTCCTCGTCGAGAATCGTCGTCTCGACATTGAGCACCGGCCGGCCCGCCGATCCGGCATGGGCGTCCTGCTCGTCCGGACCGAGCGCCGACGCCAGCGGCGCCATCTCGGTCTGGCCGTAGAAGTTCCACAGTCGCAGATTCGGAAGCCGATCCCGTATCTCCGTGAGGATCTCCGTCGGCATCGCAGATGCGCCGTAGTAGCCCTTGCGCAGGCTCGACAGGTCCACCTCGTCGAAGACCGGGCAGCGCAGCAGACTGATCCACACCGTCGGCGGGGCGAAGTAATTGGTCACCCCGAAGCGCTCGATCGTGCGCAGCACGCTTTCCGGATCCGGCCCCGGCAGGATGATGCTGGTGGCGCCCAGGTAGATGTCGGTGGCGAGGAAGTTGTCGAGCTGCGCGCAGTGATACAGCGGCAGGGAATGGATCTCGACGTCGTCACCTGACATCGAACCCGCGGTGATGGTGCTGACGTACTGCCACAACAAGCTGCGGCTGGAGTGCATGACAGCCTTGGGTCGCGATTCCGTACCGCTGGTGTACATCAGCCGTAGCAGCTGCTCGTCGTCGATGTGGACCGGGGCCGGCGCGCTGGTGGTGCTCAGCCACCCGGAGAAGTCGTCCCAACCCGGCGGAGGCGCCTGTCCTGGCGCGCTCAGGGCGACTGTCGCGGACACGACTCCGCCGCGGCGCATCGCGTCCTCCGCGGTCGGCGTCAACCCGCTCTCCACGATGAACCCCGTCACCCGGCTGTGCTCGAGGAGGTAGGCGATCTCCTCAGCGGTCAGCATGAAGTTGACCGGCACCAGAACCACCCCGGCCCTGGCAGTGGCGAATGCGAGTACCGCGTACTGCCAACAGTTGTGTGACAGGAGGGCGATGCGATCACCCGGTCGAAATCCGTTGTCCTGCAGCGCTGCCACGGTCCGGTCGACGAGGTGGTCGAACTCGGCGAAGGTCAGCACCATGTCACCGTCGATGAGGGCGGTCTTGTCCGGATGCCTGCGGGCGGTCCTGCGCGGGATGTCACCGAGTGAGTGGCTGCGCGCCTGTTCGATCACGCTGTCGGTGTCCATGTCGGCAGCGTAAGCACCGTCAGCCGCGGGGCCCGATCCCTGTCCCGCTCAGTAGGCACAGACGGTGCCCGCACTCTGCCCCGCCTCGATACTCGCTAACGTGACGATTGATGCCGACGAGCTGAGGGCCCACCTGCGCCTCGCGGACGCGGGTGTGCTGGTGGCGGTGCTGGCTCAACTGACCGGCGACACCACGGTGATCGACCGCTTCGCGCCGGAGATCACGCACGTACCGGATCCACCGGAGCGGGTCGGCGTCAGCGACACCGACACGATGGAGGCACTGGTGTCGGCGCTCGCCGACGCGGTGCTCGCAGCCCCGCGGGCCCGCGGGCGGGCCGACGATCCGGAGATGTTCGCCCGGTTGCTCCCGGTGGCACTCGGGGCGGATGTCGACGCGGAATTCGTTCCGCTGTTGTTGGAGCAGGGTGGCTTTCAGCTGTCCCAGCCGACGCTGCCGCGGACAGTCCCCATCCCCGAGACCACCACGGTCGCGATCATCGGCGCCGGCATCGCCGGTATCGTCGCCGCGCTCGCCGCCCGCGACGCGGGGGTCACCTACGAGATCTTCGACCGCAATGACGAGGTGGGCGGCACGTGGTTGACCACCACCTACCCCGGTATCGGGGTGGACACCCCGTCGGCGTACTACTCCCTGTCGCGGGAACTGAACCCCGACTGGTCGAACTATTACCCCCAGGGCGCCGAGTACCACGACTACCTCGTGGCGCTGGCCGACAAGCACCGGCTCCGCGAGCACACGCGGTTCGGCACCGAGGTCGAGGCGCTGTGGTGGGACGAGGATCGCGACCAGTGGCAGATCCATGCGGTGGACCGCGGCGGGCAGCGCAGCGTCAGTCACGCCCGGGTGGTGATCACCGCCGCCGGCTACCTCAATCGCCCCCGCTGGCCGGATGTACCGGGACGGGAGACCTTCGCCGGCGTGAGTGTGCACTCCGCACAGTGGGATCCGGAGATCGATCTGCACGGGAAGCGGGTGGCGATCGTCGGCGCCGGGTGCACGGCGGTGCAGATCGTCGACGCCTGTGTCGACGAGGTCGAGCACCTGACGGTGTTCCAGCGCCAGCCGCACTGGGTGGCGCCGCGCAAGCGGGCGTCCGACGACGTGCCGGAGTTCCGGCGCTACCTGGGCCGGCACGTGCCGTATTACGCGAATTGGCACCGGCTCAAGTCCTACTGGGCCACCGCTGACAACAACTACCCGGTGATCCTGCGGGATCCGGAGTGGGCGAAGGATCACCTGTCGATATCGCCGGCCAACGATGTGCTGCTGCAGATGTGCACCGAGTACATCACCCGAATCTTCGGTGCGGGAACAGAACTGGCGAAAAAGGTGACGCCGGACTTCGCCCCGTACGGCAAGCGGATCATCCGTGACCCCGGCGGCTACTACGCCGCACTGACCCGCGACCACGTCGACGTCGAAGCCAGTGAGCCCGCTGCGGTGAACGCCGGGGGGATCGTCACGCAGGACGGCCGGCAGATCGATCTGGACGTGATCATCTACGCGACGGGATACCACCTCGACTTCCTCTCGACCGTGGACATCCGGGGTCGGGAGGGGCGGACCCTGCGTACGGAGTGGGGAGACAGCCCGCGCGCCTACCGGGGCGGTACCGTCCCGGGTTTTCCGAACCTGTTCATCACCTCGGCGCCCAACTACAGCCCGGGACACGGTGCGGGAGCCAACTTCTCGATGGAGGTACTGGCGCACTACATCATGGAGTGCCTGCAGCTGATGGCGCTTCGCGGTGCGACGACGATGGAGGTCACCCAGGACGCCTACGAGGACTACGTCGCGCAGATCGACGACGCCATGTCGCGCACGGTCTGGTGCCACACCCCCAACGCCCACACCTACTACCGGTCCGGCTCGGGCCGGGTGGTGGTGTCCACCCCGTGGCGCCTGGTCGACATCTGGCATCAGCACCGGGCGCCGATCGAAGACCACTTCGTGCTGGGCGGGGGCGAGGGGCAGTCCGGTGGGTGATCTGCTCCGTGGGAAGACCGCCCTGGTGACCGGTAGCAGCCGGGGTATCGGTCGCGCCATCGCCCAGCGCCTGGCCGCGGAGGGGGCCACCGTCGTGGTGACGGCGCGCAGCTACACGCCGTCACCGTCGGTGCGCGACGGCGCCACTACCGCCCTGCCGGGAACCATCGGCGAGACCATCGCCCTCATCGAGGCGGCAGGCGGAACCGCCATCGGGCTGGCGGCCGACCTGGAGAACCCCGAGCAGCGAGAAGCGCTGGTGGGTAACGTGATCGATCGCACCGGTGGCCTCGACATTCTGGTCAACAACGCCGGCTACGCCGACTACTCGGTGGTCGAGAAGATGGCGATGGACACGTTCGACCGCACCGTCGAGCACTATCTGCGCACGCCGTTCGTGCTGGCCCGGGCCGCGATCCCGCAGATGCGCGCGCGGGGCGCCGGGTGGATCGTCAACATCGGTTCGGTGACCGGGATGGCGCCCGTGCGCCCGTTCCGCGAGTACAACAAGACCTCCGGTGACGTGGTGTACGCGTCGCTGAAAGCCGCGCTGCATCGGTTCACGCAGGGGCTGGCGGCCGAGTTGCTCGACGACGACATCGCCGTCAACAGTGTCGGGCCGTCGACGGCGGTGCGCACACCGGGTGCCTCGGCTCTGATCCCGGAGACCTTCCCGACCGAGCCGGTCGAGTACCTGGCGGAGACCGTGCTGGCGATGTGCCACCTGCCCGCCGCCCAACGGACCGGATTGGTGGCGTTCAGCCTGCACTACCCGTGGTCGCAGGGTCTTCCGGTGCGCACGCTCGACGGTCGCGGATCGCTGCCACCGCTGGAGCCGCCGCCGACCGCGAACCCGAACATCCCGCCGGCCGGGGTCTAGCCGGGTAAGGCACAAAAGCTGTGACACACCCGGTCTCGCACGATCATCTGCGGGCATTCCGGGTCGAACCACTGGTCGACGACCGCCCAGTGGATCGGATGCATCAGGTACGGCCCCATCAGACCGTCGAGGTCGGTGAATTCCTGCTCGAACACGTGCGTCCACGGCACGGTGCCGGTCGCGTTCTCGACGCGGCTGAGCTGCCAGGCGTGAATGGTTTGGACGTGCCGGGGAAGCAGGCGCAGATCGTCCTCGAAACGGCGCACGACCGTCTCGTCCGTACCCGGCCTGACGCGCAGCAGCAACGTGCGGTAGACCGTGCCGTGGCCGGGTGCGCCCGCCGCCGGTGTGCCATCGTAGGTCGCGCCGTTGCAGTGGCTCACCGCCGAACCGCTCAGCAGTTCGTCGAGCCGCTCGACGGCCCGGTATCCCAGCCGTCGGTCGGTGAAACGCAGATGCGCCAGCACGTCGCCGCCGTTGCGGACACCCGGCAGCGTCGGTGCGACGACGGCGCGCTCGGCGCCGAAATCTACTGCAGCGGAACGGAGGTGGTGGATCAGATCGCGTCGCAGGGCCTCGTCGGGGGTTTCGATGAGGCGGATGACGTTAAACATCGCAGAGCCGGTCGACGTCGGCGGCGTCGGCGGCGACGCTGCGGCTGCGCTCGAGGACCAGGGCGTCGATCTCGTCCCACCACTGTCCGATCGACGGGTCGGGTCGGCCCTTCCACGTCATCTCCCACCACGCCCGGGCACTGGGCAGCGACCACGTTGCGATCACGGTGTTGGGCCGGTCGTCGAACCACACCGGGGGACTGAGCTGCACGCTGCACAGCGTCATGCCGCGATCGCGGGCGCCGGGGGCGTATCCGGAGAGGTAGGCGTCGACGAACTGCCGCGCCGCACCCGGTCGGGTGAGCACCCGGTCGATGACGTACACCAGTGCGTCAGCCATGGACGGGTGTCCCCGCGAGGAGGGCCGAGGCGTCCTGGCACACCTGCGCTCGCGCGGTCTGGGCGATGTCCAGGCTCGGCATCGTCATGAAACCGTGGATGCCGCCGCCGAAGTGGCGCACCACGGTCGGGACGTCTGCGGCCTGCAACGCCTCGGCGTAGGCCACCCCTTCGTCGCGCAGCGGATCGTGACCCGCGATCACCACAGCGGCGGGCGGTAGGTTCCGCAGGTCGGCGTGCAGCGGCGACGCGTACGGATGGGTCCGGTCGTCGTCTGCGGGCACGTACTGGTCCCAGTACCAGCGCAGCGCCGCTGCGGGGTTGTAGTAGCCACGCCCATAGAGCTGGTAGGACTCGGTACTGAAATCGGGCTTGATCATCGGATAGAGCAACACCTGAGCCGCGAGTGGGGGACCGCCGCGGTCGCGCGCCATCAACGCCGTGACCGTCGCCAGGTTTCCACCGGCACTGTCACCGCCGACGGCGATCCGGCCGGGGTCCACTCCGAGCGCTATGCAGTTGTCCGACACCGACCGGGTGGCTGCATACACGTCCTCGGCCGCGGCCGGCCAGCGGTGCTCCGGCGCCAACCGGTAGCCCACCGAAACCACCACCGCCCCGATGCGGTTCGCAAGATCTCGGCACAACCCGTCGTGGCTGTCGAGATCGCAGAACACGAAGCCGCCGCCGTGGGCGTACACCAGGGCCGGCAACAGCCCTGCGGGCGCATCGGCGGGTCGGTAGATCCGGACCGGAACGGCGCCCGCCGAACCGTCAACCGACCGGTCGATGACGCTTCCGACCTCCTCCGGCTGAGCCGGCGCGACGAATCGGCTGCGGATCGTCGCTCGGGCTTGCGCGCCGGTCATCGTCTCGACGGGCGGGAAGCCGCCGTCCAGTGCTTCGATGATGCCGGCGATTTGCGGATCGAGCGTCATGCGGGCTGCAGGGCCGCGGACTGCTGGAGGGGCCGGGCCGCGGGCCCACCACGTAGCGGACGGACCTGCTGCAGGGTGGGCCCGACACGCTGGGCGCCACCTTCCACATTGCGCCAGATCCCCATCGCCGTCATGCGCACGGGTGCGGCGAGGCGCTGATCGAAGGTCATCCGGCTCATCGGGCCGCAGACCGACAGCGCGGCGACGGCCTCGCCGGGCGCTCCGATCGGCGCTGCGACGCAACCGAATCCCGGGATCAGCTCTTCGCGGTCGTAGGCCACGCCGTGGGCGCTGACCTTGGCGAGTTCGGCGGCCAGCTGAGCCGCCGTGCCGATGGAGTACTTGGTGCGGCGGCTGGTGAGGTCGACCTCGTCGCACGAGTCGGAGTTGTAGGCGAGCAGGGCCTTACCGATGGCGGTGCAGTGCGCGGGCTGACGACCGCCGACGCGGCTGGGCAGTGCCGCTGCCATCCGATCGCCGATCTTCTCCAGGTACATCACGTCCGCACCGTCGAGCACGGCGAGGTGGACCACCAGCCCGGTCGCGCGGTGCAGATCGTGCAGCAGCGGCGTGGCCGCGCGATGCAACCGGTCCTGGTGGACGGCCAGCGACCCGAGCTCCACGAGCCGCATACCCAGTTCGTAGTCACGACCGCTGCGGCGTAGCCACCGCAGCTGGACCAGGCGTTCGAGCATGCGGTGCGCCGACGATCGCGGCAGTCCCGTGCGCCGCACGATCTGGGCCAGCGTCAGCCGACCCGGACCGTCGAAAGCATCCAAGACGAGCGAGATGCGGTCGATCACCGCGCTCGGAGTGGTGGATTCCTGGGTGACTGGGGCCGCAGTCATGTCGCCTCCTTTGGCTGTGCATATTCCTAATAGGAATATGCCTGTTTGTATCACAGTCGTGTGGTCGGTGTCACGTGACCGGGCAACTGCGACCCAGCTCCCGTCAGCGCAACCGGAGCGGAATGGACTCGAAGACGCGGGCCCAGGCGGACGTCGTGCGCAGAGGCTCACCGGCCAGTGCGCAGCCGGGGAAACGTTCGAGCCATTCGGTGAAGGCGAGTCGGGCTTCCAGACGCGTCAACCCGGAACCCATGCAGAAGTGCACGCCGTGGCCGAAGGAGGGGTGGCGTTTCGCCCGTCGTTCGACATCGAATCGCTCCGGATCCGCGAACTCGCGGTCGTCGTGGTTGGCCGCCCCCCACACGAGCATCACCCGCGAGCCTGCCGGAATCGTGACACCGTGGAGTTCGACATCCCGCGTGGCGGGTCGATGAAGATGAGTTGGGGCAGTAGATCATTCCCCTCAGCGACACGGCTGGAGAACGTCTCGTGGTCGGCCGCGGCGGTCCAGACATCGGCGAACCGGGTCAGGGCGTAGAACTCGCCCTTCGGGTCGCGGTATACGGGATGGTCGTCACGCATCGTGCGGTAGACGTTCCAGAGTTCGTTCTGGAATTCCGGTGTGGACGGGTTGTAGAGGATTCGGGACATGAGATGGGCCTCCGTTGATGCTCACGCGTGTCGATGGGGGTGCCGGTGGGCCTCAGCGGACAGTAGGATCGCCCCCGAGGGGGATAGCGGGCCGCGTCCTCAACGGGAGATCGGGTGGCGCGGTGACTGTCGACGGGCTGAACATGTTGCGAAATCAGCGATTTCACCCGTTCGGCGAACTCGACGACCTGATCCCCGATGCGACGCACCTGTTGCTGGTTCAGTTGCTGGTAGGGCTGTGCGGACACCGACATCACCACATCGCCCTGACCGTCGAAGATCGGAGCGGAGATCGTCGCGAGAGGACACTGCTCGATCTGTGCCATCTCGTCGGGTAGCACGTCGACGATCGTCAGATCGGCGACGGCGCCGGCCAACCGTGCTGCCACGGGGTCCGGTTCGTTGCCGTCTTCCAGGGCCAGCAGCGCGGCATATACCTTGACCAGAGACCCGCTGAGCCGCTCGATGCCATATCCGCGTCGCTGTATCTCCCTGAACACCTTGGGCATACGCGCGCGATAGGCCTCGTTGACCGGGCCTGCGGCTTCCAGCCACTCCCGGCGCCACGCTGGGCATCGTGGCCGTCCACAAAGAGCCCATCAGCATCGACTTCATGAACGTGATGAGCAACGAACTGACGATCGTCGGGTCAATGGGATACCCCACGGAGATCTTCGAGGTCACCGAAGACATCGTCGCGAACTGGGAAAAGTACCAGGTCATCATCAGTCACACATTCGCGTTCGACGACCTGGCAGAGGCGCTGCAGTGCGTTGCCACGCCGGGCGCCGCCGACAAGGTCGTCGTCACCTTCGACTAGCTGCGCGTATCAGCTCTCGGCCGCCGACCGGCCGGCCCGGCGGCCGTAGAAACTGCCGTCGCCGAGCGAGACGCCGCTGGCGTAACCCCAGGCGGCCAGTCCGGCCGTCGAGCGTCCGGCGGCAAACAGGCCGGGGATCGGTTCTCCGCTGACGTGCAGCACCGCACCGTCCAGCGAGGTCTGCAGTCCGCCGAGGGTGAAGCCGCCGGTGCTCTCGCGCAGATCGATCGCCCCGACCGGGGAGCCGACCGGCCGCAGCCACTGCGCCTTCTTGTGCAGCAGCGGATCCTCTCCGCGCGCCGCGCCATCGTTGTAGGCGGCGATCGTGGCTTGCAGGGCGCCCGCCGCCAAACCGATCTCGGCCTCGAGTTCGGCGACGGTCTCGCACACCCACGTCGGCGGCCGCATCATCAACTGCGGCGACAGCGAGGCCATCGCCTCCTCCTGCGCGTCGCCGTCGATAATCAGGTACGCGGTGTTGTTCTGGTGATAGAGCGTAAGCTGGCCCACCCGGCCGGGATAGGTGTCCTCGGCGACGAACCGCTGACCGCGTTCGTTGACCAGGACCCCGCGCACCAGTTGCTGCGGGTCGATGAAGATCGCGACCTCGGTGGCGTCCATGTGCGCCAGATCGGCGCCGAGGGCCTGGGCCATCCGGATCGCCTGACCGTCGTGCTGTTCGATCGACGCCGCGGGACGGCCCGCAATCCGCGGCGCGTACTGGGCGACCATCGCGTCGTTGTAGGCGAAACTGCCGGTGGCCAGCACCACGCCGCGGCGCGCGCGGATCGTCACGTCGGTGCCGTACTGACGCGCACAGATTCCGGCCACCCGGCCGTCGGACTCGACGATCAGGCGATGGACACGGACGTCGTACAGCGCGCGGGCGCCGGCCGCAGTCGCGGTCTCCACGAGCGGCTTCATCAGCATGAATCCGGCGCTGGCCTCGCCCTGCTTCTTTTCCGACATCTGCGGCACGTGCCCGCGGGGAGCGGGCGTGGCGATGGTGTTGAACGGATACGAGTTCTCCCCGCCGCTGTACATCAAGCCCTGGTCGCCCATCGGCTCCCACCCGGGCTCACCGAAGAACTCGGCCTTGAACGGCACACCGCACTCGACGAGCCAGTCGAAGTGCGCGACGCTGCCCTCGCAGTAGTCGGCGATACGGGTGGCGTCCGCGCCGGGACCCATGGCGGCGTTGAGGAACGCCGCCATGTTGTCCACGGAATCGTCGAAGCCGCAGGCCTTCTGGATCGCCGTACCACCGCCGAGGTAGATGAACCCGCCGGCCATCGAGGCGGCCCCACCCCAGGACCCGGTGCGTTCGAGCACCAGTGTGTCGGCGCCCGCATGCGCCGCCTCGACCGCCGCTGCCGCGCCGGCGACACCGTATCCGGCGATCACCACATCGGCCTCGTGGTCCCACGAGGTGATCGACGACGCGGGGACGGGGCGGACGTCCTCGGCCGTCACGGCCGCATGGCCGCGGGCAGGTCACTCACCCACTGGTGGCCCCAGTAGCTGTCGGCGGTGATTTCTTCTGCCGTGTAATAGGTTTCGTCGACCCGCATGCCCTCGGTGCCGAACTCGATGTCCCAGTCGCCGGGGGCGCGCACGTAGAACGACACCATCTTGTCGTTGGTGTGCCGGCCCAGGGTCGACGACAGTTGGTAGCCGTCGGCGGCGATGCGGTCCAGCGCCTGCCCGACCGCGTCGAGGCTGTCCACCTCGACCATCATGTGCACCAGACCAGGGTCGCGCACGGTCTGCGCCGGGCAGATCGCGAGGCTGTGGTGACGTTCGTTGATGCCGAGGAAGCGCACCCGCACCGGGCCGAACTCCGGGGGTACCGGCACGCGGAACGCGCCACGGGACCGGAAGCCGAGCACCTCGGTGTAGAACTCGAACGTCCCGTTGACGTCCAGCGCGGGCAGCACCACGTGGCCGAGACCCTGTGCGTCGGTGACGAATCGGGCGCCGTAGGGCGTGACGACGGGGCTGTGGTCGAGGACCGCGCCGTGGAAGACCTCGAGTGCGGTGCCCGCGGGGTCCTCGAAAGCGATGACCTCCTCGACCCGGCGGGCATCGGCCTCCTCCAGCGAGAGCTGTTTGAACGGCACGCCTGCCGCGTCCAGATCCCGCTTGACCTGTTCGAGTGCGGCGTGGTCGCGGACCTCCCAGCCCACGGTGACGATCCGGTCGGTGTCTCCGGGCCTGACGATGATGCGGGCGGCCCGCTCGTCCATCCGCAGATACAGGCACGAGTCATCGGGGCCACTGCCCTCGGCGAAACCCAGCACCTGGAACGCGAAATGGCGCCACTTGTCGATGTCGGCGGTCTGTACGGTGACGTAGCCGAGGCTCTTCAACGTTGTCATCTGTTCTTCCTCAGATCATCGCTCGCAGTGCACCCTGCGGATCGACGCCCAGGGAGCTCAGCGCGGACGCGTGGTAGATGGTGCCGGGGGTGTGAATCGCATGGGCGACGCCGGCGTGCGCGTCCCGCCAATACCGTTGCAGCGGTTTGTCCATGCGCAAGGCGTTGCCGCCCGAGCGGGCGAAGATCTGGTCGACGGCGGCCACGGCGCGCCACACGGCCTTGATCTGGTCGCGGCGCACGGCGGCGCGGTCGGCGAATTCCACCTCCTTGCCTGCGTCGACCAAGTCGTAGATCCGGTCCACGTTGGCCAGCAGCGCCTGACGCGACGCCTGGATGTCCGCGGCGGCGTCACCGATCGCGTACATCACGTAGGGATCGTCCTTGACGGCGACGCCGCTGGCGTTGACCCGCGAACGTTGGTAGTCCAGATGCGCGGCCAGCGCTCCCTCACAGATGCCGATCGTCGCCGAGCTGATGCCCAGGGGGAACATCGTCGACCACGGCATCTTGTACAAGGTCTTGGTCATACCCGCCTCGCGCTGGGCGGAGCCGTCCATCACCTTGAGCCCGTCCATGGTCCGGTAGGCGGGCACGAACGCATCGCGCACGATCACGTCCTTGGACCCGGTACCCCGCAGCCCGACGACGTCCCACGAGTCGTCGACGATCTCGTAGTCGCGGCGGGGCAGGATCATGTGCAGGATCTGCGGCGGCATCACCGGCCTGCCGTCGTCGTCACCGACCATGGCGCCCAGGATGATCCAGTCGCACGCGTCGGTGCCGGAGCTGAACTGCCAGCGCCCGTTGAACAGGTAGCCGCCGTCGACGGGTTTGGCCACACCCTGCGGGGCGTAGGGGGAGGCGATCCAGGTGTCGACGTCGTCGGCCCAGATCTCGGCGGCGACGCGCGGATCGGCGTAGGCCAGTTGGTAGGGGTGCACGCCCACCACACCGTTGACCCAGCCCGCGGCCGGATCGAGGGCCGCGGTGGCCATCACGGTCTCGGCGAACTCCCGCGGATGCACCTCGTAGCCCTGGTATTCGGCGGGCTGCAGCAGCCGGATGTTGCCGATGGCCTTCATGTTCTTGACCGTGGTGTCGGTGAGCTCGCCGATACGTTCGGCCTCGACGGCCTGCTCTCTGAACTGGTCGGCCAGTTCCATCACCCGGTCGATTACCCGCTCGGTCATGAGGCGTCCTTTTCTCGTGAGGCTGTCTTCGATGGTCTACCGCGATCGTCTGCCGCTTGTGGGCGAATCCCGGTGAATGGAAAGGGCCGCTGATGCTCGGCCATCAAAATTGGATGTGCACGTCATCGGACGACGGCCGTGCCTGACAGCCCAGGATCGTGCCGTCGGCGATGTCCTCGGGTTCGAGGATGTCGGTGGCGGGCATGTCCACCCGGCCGCTGATCAGCGTGGCCGCACACGAGCCGCACTGCCCTTCGCGGCAGGAGTACGGGACGTCGAGGCCCGACGCGAGCATCGCGTCGACGAGCGTGGCCTGCCGCGGCCACCGCAGGCGGTGCTCCCGGCCGTCGAGATCCACCTGCAGGTCGACGGCATCTTCGGAGGTGTCGATCGGCGCGACCTCGGCGAACGGATCCCCGGTCAGCGAGCGGAACACCTCGGTGTGCACGGCGTCGCGGGGGTATCCGGCGTCGCTCAGCGCGGCCTGCACCTCGGCCATGAACGGAGCCGGCCCGCACAGGTAGGCGTCACCGGTGCCGAATCTCCGGGCCAGGGCGGCGAGGTGCTGCCGGCGGGGGAGACCCTGCACGGTCTCCAGCCAGTGCACGACGGTCAACCGGTCGGGGTACTGATCAGCCAGCGCGCGCAGTTCGCCGGCGAAGATCACCGACCGCTCGTCGCGGTTGGCGTAGACCAGGGTCACCTGCCCGCCGCCCACCGCCAGCGCCGACTTCAGGATCGACACTACCGGCGTGATGCCGCTGCCCCCGGCCCACAGCAGGAGATCGCGGTCGAGGTCGGCGGGGGTGAACGCGCCCGACGGGGGAAGCGATTCGATGATGTGGCCGGTGGTCACGTTGTCGCACAACCAGTTCGACCCGTATCCGCCGTCGACGCGTTTGATCGTCACCTTGGGTGCGGCATCGGTGTGTGGGCTGCTGGCCAGCGAATAGCAACGGGCCACCGCCGCCCCGGACCCGTCGGGCACCCGCAACGTCAGGAATTGGCCCGGCCGGTACTCGAAGGGGGAGCCCTCGGCGACCGCGAAGACCAGCGACCGGGCGTCGACGCTCTCCTCGATGACGTCGGTGACGGTCAACTGCAGGGAATCCACGACGGCGATCATGGGGGCGCACGGTGCGTGACCGGAACGCGGCGTCCGTTGACCGGGACGCACCACCGGCGCGCGGACGCCACGGGCCTAGCTTTGATCACCGTGGACCTCTCGGCTGACGATCTGACCCCTCACGTCGATGCGGTGGTCGTCGGCGCCGGCTTCGCCGGGTTGTACGCGCTGCACAAACTGCGTTCGCAGGGATTGACGGTCCGGTTGTTCGAAGCCGCCCCCGACGTCGGCGGCACCTGGTACTTCAACCGCTACCCCGGCGCGCGATGCGACGTCGAGAGCGTGGACTACTGCTACTCGTTCTCCGATGAGCTGCAGCAGGAGTGGACCTGGACCGAGAAGTACGCCACCCAGGCGGAGATCCTGCGCTACATCAACTGGGTCACCGACAAACTCGACCTGCGTCGCGACATCACATTCGACACCCGGGTCCGCTCCGCCGTTCTCGACGAGGACACGCTGCGCTGGACCGTCACGACCGAGACCGGCGAGGTGGTGACGGCTCGCTTCTGCATCATGGCCACCGGCCCGCTTTCCGCGGCGCTGACACCGCAGTTCCCCGGCCTCGACACGTTCGCCGGCGCGATCTATCACACCGCCGACTGGCCGCACGAGGATGTCGACTTCACCGGTAAGCGGGTCGCCGTCATCGGCACCGGATCGTCGGGCATCCAGTCGATCCCGATCATCGCCGAACAGGCCGATCATCTCTACGTGTTCCAGCGGACCCCGAATTACAGTGTGCCCGCCGGTAATCGGCCGCTGACGGCCGAGGACGTCGCCGCGGTGAAAGCGGAGTACGACGAGCGCAGGCGGCTGTCCTGGCTCAGCGGCGGCGGCTCCCCGCACATCGCACACCCGAAGCTGACCATGGAGGTCTCCCCGGAGGAGCGCCGGGCGGCGTTCGAGCGGCGTTGGGAACTCGGTGGCGTGCTGTTCTCGAAGACGTTCCGCGATCAGATGATCGACCCGCAGGCCAACGAAGAGGCCCGGAAGTTCTACGAGGAGAAGATCAGAGCGGTCATCGACGACCCGAAGGTCGCCGATCTGCTGATTCCGAACGACCACCCGATCGGCACCAAGCGGATCTGCACGGACACCAACTACTTCCAGACCTTCAACCGACCCAACGTCGAGCTGATCAGCGTCCGCACCACCCCGATCGAGTCTGTCGACTCGACCGGAATCGCCACCTCCCAGGCCCGCTACGACGTGGACGTGATCGTGCTGGCAACGGGTTTCGACGCAATGACCGGAGCGCTGGCGAAGGTGGACGTCGTCGGGCGCGGCGGCGAGAAGCTCGCCGATGACTGGCGGGACGGACCGCGGACATACCTCGGCCTCGGCGTCGACGGATACCCGAATCTGTTCATCGTCTCAGGCCCCGGTGCGCCGGCGGTGCTGGCCAATATGGTGCTGCACGCCGAGGCCCACGTGAACTGGATCGCCGACTGCATCCGGTACCTCGACGATCACGGGTATGCGGCCATCGAGGCGACGCCCCAGGCCGTCGACGACTGGGGTGCCGAACTGGCGCGGCGAGCCGAGGCGACGCTGTTCTCCCAGGCGAACTCCTGGTACATGGGCGCCAACGTTCCGGGCAAACCCCGCGTCTTCATGCTGTTCATCGGTGGGTTCGGGGCCTATCTCGACATCTGCGCCGAGGTCGCAGAGGCCGGCTACAAGGGGTTCGAGTTGCTCAAGGCGTGACCTCTTCGCGCCGCAGGAACGACAGCACGGTTGCTTCGAACGCCGATTTCGCCTCGATCATCGCCCAGTGCCCGCAGTTCGGGAACACGTGCAGTTCGGCGTTGGGGATGGTGCGCATCGGGATCAGCGCCATGTCGAGGGGGCTGACGCGATCGTCGCGGCCCCACGTGAGCAGCGTGGGTGCGGCCACCTTGTGCATCTGCGCCCACGGCAGCGGGCTGTCGGAGCTCCGCATGAAGGCCATCATCTGAGCGAACGCGGCCTTGCCGTACATTCGGCGGGCCGCCGCGAGTGTCTCCGGATCGGTGGCCACCCGCCAGCGTTCCTCGATCAACTGCTCAGTCACCAGGGCCGGGTCGTACACCATCGATTGCAGCCAATCGACGAGGCGTTGGCGGGTCGGATCCTCGGTGAACTCCTGCAGCAGCCGGATGCCCTCGCTGGGTCCCGGGCTGAAGATGTTGGTGCCGATCCCGCCGATGGTCACGAGGCGCCGGATGCGCTCAGGCTGGCGGATGGCGAAGTTGACGCCGACCCCACCGCCCATGGAGTTCCCGACGATGTCGACCCGGTGCACTCCGATGGCGTCGAGGAAGGGTGCCACGACGTTCTGCGCGGTGACCATGGGGTGGCCACCGGAATCAGCGCTGACCCCGAATCCTGGGAATTCGAGTATGAGACAACGAAAATCGGCGCTGAATGCCGGGAGGACGCCGTTGAAGTTGCGCCAGCCGGTGACGCCGGGACCCGAACCATGCAGGAACAGCACCGGGGGACCGTCGCCGGTGTCGTAGTAGCGCAGTGTTCCGGTCGAAGTCGATACTTCCCGGAGGTCGAGGTCGAGGTCGAGGTCGAGGTCGAGGTCGAGGTCGGCACCGGTGTCGCTGGTCATGCACCAAGCCTGACATCCCACACCGCAGTGAGATAGCCGACGTCCGGTGAGCGGACGTGCCGTCCGACGCGGTCCGGCCCGGGTGCCAGGCTCGCCGCGTGCAGGAAGACCAGGATGTGGTGACCTACCGGGTGACGGGCAGAACGGCCGTCGTGACCATGAACCGGCCGCGCTACCGCAACGCCCAGAACTCGGTGATGACGTATGCGCTGGACTCAGCGTTGCAGCGCGCCGTCGAAGACGACGACGTTTCGGTGATCGTGTTGGCGGGCAGCGGTGAGCATTTCAGCGCCGGACATGACATCGGCACACCCGACCGGGACCACGACATCGCCTATGAAAACCGCGCGGTGCTGTGGTGGGACCATGTGGACAAGCAAGCGGGTGACCAGCGCTTCGCCCGCGAGATGGAGGTCTACGTCGGGATGTGCCGTCGGTGGCGGGAAATTCCCAAGCCGACGATCGCGATGGTGCAGGGCGCCTGCATCGCGGGCGGTCTGATGCTCGCCTGGGTGTGCGATCTCATCGTCGCGGCCGAGGACGCCTTCTTCTCCGATCCCGTTGTGCAAATGGGAATCCCGGGTGTCGAGTACTTCGCCCATCCGTGGGTGCTCGGACCGCGATTCGCCAAGGAAATGCTCTACACCGGCGACCGGATCAGCGCCCGTCGCGCGTACGAGGTCGGCATGGTGAACCGGGTGGTACCCCGGGGACAGCTGGCGGAGGAGACCTACGCGCTGGCCGCCCGCATCGGCACGATGCCCAGATTCGGGTTGGCCCTCACCAAGAAGGCCGTCAACCAGTGCGAAGACCAGATGGGTCTGCGCAACGGGATGGACTCGGTGTTCGGCCTGCATCACTTCGCCCACGCCCACAACGCCGAAGTGGGAACGGGATCACTCGGCGGAATGGACGTCAAGACCATGGCGGCGCCCGCACAGGCTCATCTCGACTGATCGGACGCACCGGCGGGCGTCAGCGCCGTCGGCGCCACACCACGATGCCGATGATCACCGCAACGGCCACCGCGACGGCGGCCGCCGGGATCGCCGGCTTCTCCTTGGCGGTCTGCTGCACCGACTGAGCTTTGTCCACCACAGTCTGCTGCGCGGTGTGCGCGGTGTCGGCCACCTTCTGCTTGGTCTCGTCCACCTTGTCCTGAGTGCGTTGCTTGACGTCGAGTTTGGCCTGCAACGCCTCGACGGTGTCGCCGAGCTCCTGGCGGGTGGCCTCGATGTCGGCTTCGATGTCGTCCTTACCCGCGTCGGGGCCGGGTTCGGGACGGGGATCCGGTGCGGTCATCAGGTGCGGTCCTTGATCTCTTGGATGTCGGCCTTGACGGTCTGCGCGGTCCGCGGCGCCGCGGGCGTGACCTCCTCGACCTGCTTCTTGCTCACCAGCGCGGCGATTCCGGCGACGATGAACAGCACCACCGCCACGATCAGCGCCGCCGCCCACACCGGCAGCACCAGTGACAGCGCCGCCACCGCCGCTGCGATCACCGTGACCAGGCCGAGGAAGGCGAACAGGCCCGCCACGCTGAGCAGCCCGGCTCCGATGCCCGCATGCTTGGCGGACTCCTGGAATTCCTTCTGTGCCAGCCGCAGCTCGTCGCGCACCAGCCGCGACGTCTGCGCCGACAACTGACCCATCAACTCACCGATCGACGCGTCGGTCGTCGGCTTCGATTCGAGACTCATCACATACCAACCTCTGCGTTGCCGTTGTGTGCACTGTGGTGCCCCCGACCAGGGGCCCCAAAACCCTTCGACCTGAACTGGACGTCGGGGCATACTCACCCCGTGGCCGCCCACGAGCCCATGCCGCCGATCCTGTTCCTCCACGGCGTCTTCGGGAAACCGTCACTGCTGATGCCGTGGATTCGTTTCTTCGAAGCCGCCGGATACCGGACGCACGCGCCTACGCTGCCTGGGCGTGAGCCGACCGACGAAGCGGTGCTGACCCACACCGGCATCCAGGACTGTTTTCAGGTCGCCCTCGAGGCTTACGACCGGATCGGTGGTGCGCCGATTGTGATCGGCCACAGCATGGGCGGTCTGCTCACCCAGAAGATCGCCGCCGCCCGCCGGCCGACCGCGGCCGTACTGCTTGCCTCGGTACCGCCGGGCGTCCTGTGGATGCAGCCCAGGGCGTTGCCTCATGTGCTGCCGCTGCTGCCCGCGATCATGGCCGGCAGGCCCTTCCTGCCGTCACCGAAGATCATGCGCGCAGTTCCGCTCTGCACGCTGCCGCCCGCCGAGCAGAACGAGCTCGTCGGTGAGTTGGTCCGCGATTCGGGGCGCATCCTCCGGGAGATGTCGCTGGGCGCTTCGTCCACCCGCGTCGAGGCGGCGGACGTCACCTGCCCCGTCCTCTGCGTCAGCGCCGGCCAGGATCGCAACGTGGCGCAGTGGATGTCGCGTCGCATCGCGAGGCGTTACGGCGCCGAGCACCAGGTGCACCCGACGTTGCCGCACTGGATCGTCGCCGAGTCGGCCGTCGGGCAGGTGGCTCCGCCTGTGTTGACGTGGCTCGAGAAGGTGCTCGCCGACAGACGCTAGCTGTCGTGCTTCTCCCCGCTGACGAGGTCGGTGGCGATCCGGACCAGCGGCACGTTGGAATCCTGCGACAGCTTGCGCAGCAGATCGAAGGCCTGTGCCGAGTCGACTGCGTAGCGCTCCATGATCATGCCCTTGGCCTGGCCGATCACATCGCGACTCAACAGGGCCTTCCTGAACTGCTCGCCCCGGCGCGCGGACTTCCAGGCGACCGACGAGTAGGAGGCGAAGATCCGCCCGATCTCCTTGGTCTCGGACCCGAACACGCCGGGCCGTTCGGCGTAGACGTTGAGCGCGCCCATCGTCTCGTCGGCGATGAACAACTGGAACGCCATGATCGAGCGGATCGGCGTCTGCTCGAGGACGTCACGGCGGTACAGCGGGAAGCGGTCGTCCTGCTCGAGATCGACGACGTGTACGGTCCGCTCCTCCCACGCCGCGGTCAGGCACGGTCCCTCGCCGTGGCGCTGCTGGATCTCGTCGAGCAGGATCGGCCACTTGTGCGTCGCCGCGGGGGTGTCGATGTGTCGCCGGTCGCGGGTGACGGTGATGCCCGCGTACTGCGCGCCGGGGATCTCCACCGCGGCGTGCTCGACCAGCTCCTCGATGACGGTCTCGGCGTCGGTGTCGAGCCGGCCGTGCAATTGCTGCACCAGATCGGCGATGCGACCGTGAACTTCGTGCACCACCAGAGGTTCGTTCACCAGGGCCATCCGATCAGTGTGCGGTAGATAAGTTGCTCAAGGCTAAGCAATCGACCGGAAAGCGTCGAGCGGGAGGAAGCATGGACAGCGTTCAGCACGGTCGCCGCGGGCCGATCACGCGCGACGCGACCGGCTCGGCGGCGGCCGAGGGCTTCGTCCTCATCGCCATCGCCGCCATTCTGATCACGCGGCTCTATCTCGAATTGACCGGATATCCGCAGATCGGCGGCGGGAACCTGCACATCGCCCACGCGCTGTGGGGCGGCGCGCTGATGATGGTGGCCCTGGTCATGGGATGGCTGACCATCGGAACGGGCACTCGGGTGGCTGCGGTTGTGCTCGGCGGTGTCGGGTTCGGGCTGTTCCTCGACGAGGTCGGCAAGTTCGTCACCAAGAACAACGACTACTTCTACGGTCCGTCGGCCGAGATCATGTACATCCTCGTCGTCGTCATCCTCGTCGGCGCCCGCATCGTCCGCGACTTCCGTCCGCTCACCGCCAGGGAATGCCTCGCCTCGGCCACCGTGATCGCCGCCGACGGGGTGGCCAGGGGACTGGCGGACCACCGCCGTGACGTCGGGCTCGCACTGCTCGCTCAGGCCGACACCGGCGGCGCCGACCCCGACGAGGTGGCGCATGTGCGCGCACTGCTGCTCACCGCCGACCACGCACCCGACCGGCTCTACCGGTTGCAGAAGTGCGCGCCACGACTGGTCCCCGGCTTCTTACGGAGCCCGCGATGGGTGCCGTTGGTCGGCTGGCTGCTCGTCCTGAGCGCCGTGGGCGGTCTGCTGTTCGGTGTGCTGGGCATCGCGCTCGGCGGCTACTACTACGAGGACGACGCCGTGGTCTTCGAACTCGACGGGGCGACTCCGGCGTCGATCATCCTGCTCGTCGTCGCGGCGACCACCGCCGCGATCGCGGTGCCCGCGATGATCGCCCGCCGACGAACCGACCGGGTGTGGCCGCTGCGCTGGTTGCGTAACGCCGCGCTCATCTCCACGTTCCTCAACGCCTTCGTCGACTTCGCGACCGAGGGCTTCGGCGCACTGGTCGGTGTGTCGATCGGCCTGTTCACTCTCGCGATCCTCAACTACCAGATCGGCGTGGCGGTGCTGCGGGAGGTCCGCGAGGACGTCACAGAGCCCGTAGGTAGCGTGCGGTGACCACCCGCTGCAGCACCGACGTCACCGGGCCGGCCAGCCGGCTCCACCACGTCCCATGCCGGGAGAACGCCGCGACCTCCGCGTAGACCAGGTCGGTGGACGGGTCGTGACGCACGGCGAACAGTTCTTCCCCGGATTCGGCGTGACCGGGCAGCGTGCCGTACGCGAAGCCGCGGCGGTCCGGTTCGTCGACGACGTAGACCACCCGGCACGGCACCCGCACCGGACCCATCCCGACGATGACCTCCGAACCGACCGCAGCCACCTCGGTGGTGGCCGTGACCTTCAGGCCGGCGCCGCGCAGCATTCCCCACCGCATCACCGATTCGGCGGCTTCGTCGAAACGCGCACGGCCGGAGCCGATTTCGCGGGACCGCCGAACATGGTGGTATCCCGCCGGCAGTGGGCCTGCGGTCGCGCCCACTTCGTCGTAGGTCAGCGCAAGGGTGGCCAGGTCACTCAGCTTCACCCCGTCACCATGCCAGCAGCACGCGTACGGTCGGGACATGACCACCTTCACCCTCGGCGGCGACCTGACCGTTCAGCGACTCGGCTTCGGTGCGATGCGCATCACCGGTAAGGGCGTCTGGGGCCCGCCGATCGACCGGGACGAGTGCATTCGTGTCCTGCGCCGGGCGGTCGAGCTGGGGGTCGACTTCATCGACACCGCCGACTCCTATGGCCCGTACGTGTCGGAGGATCTGATCCGCGAGGCGCTGCACCCGTATCCGGACGGCCTGGTCATCGCCACCAAGGCCGGACTGTTGCGCACCGGGCCCGATGCGTGGACGCCGTTGGGCTTTCCGGCCTATCTGCGACAGGAATGCGAGATGAGCCTGCGCCGGCTGGGTGTCGACACCATCGACCTGTTCCAGCTGCACCGCATCGACGACAAATTCCCGGCCGAGGACCAGATCGGCGAACTCGCCGCCCTGCAGCAGGAGGGCAAGATCCGCCACATCGGCCTCTCGGAGGTCACGGTCGACCAACTCGTGGCCGCGCAGCAGACCGCGACGATCGTCTCGGTGCAGAACATGTACAACGTCGGGGCACGGGGCTCCGAACCCCTCGTCGACAAGACCGCAGCGGAGGGCATCGCATTCATCCCATGGTTCCCGCTGGCGGCCGGGCCGCTCGCCGCCCCCGGGGGACCGCTGGAGCGCATCGCCGCCGACCACCACGCGACCCCGTCGCAACTCGCGCTGGCGTGGCTGCTGAAGAGGTCGCCGACCATGCTGCCGATCCCCGGCACCTCCAGCGTCGCCCACCTCGAGGAGAACGTCGCCGCCGGACAGATCACCCTCTCCGATGACGAGTTCGAGACCCTCAGCCGTGCCGGTGCCGCTGATTGACGCAGCGCCCCATATCTTGGGCGATGTGGCCACTGACCAGACCGAGACGCCCACCGGCGGCGGCTTCAATCCGCCGGTGCCCACCACCCGCGGCGGTCCGGACTACGGGCGCTTCGTCGACGCCGTACGGACATTGCAGGATCTGGCCCGCAGCGCCGACGCGCCGGACGAGGTGGTCAGCGAGGCCGCAGGCCTGATCGAGAAGGTCACCGACCTGCTCGAGCCGTACCGCGCCGATGAGTGGCACTCACCCTCGGGCCGGCGTGTCGACCTGCCCAATCGCGGCAACATCCTGCAGGTGCCGATGGTCCTGAGCAAGACCGCCGACGGCCGCATCGGCGGTGATGCCGTGTTCCGCCGCTTCTATCTGGGCCGCAACGGCGCCGCACACGGTGGAGCGGTGGCGCTGCTGTTCGACTCGGTGCTCGGTTACACCGCCTACAAGCTGACCGAGAGCCGTTACCAGCGCACCGCATACCTGCACGTGAACTACCGCCACATCGCGCCCGTCGAGACGACCCTGCGCGTCGAGGCCGGTATCGACCGCATCGAGGGCCGCAAGATCTTCGTCGAGGGCCGGCTCCTCGACGGCGACACCGTGCTGGCCGACGCCGAGGCGCTGTTCGTCCGACTGAAGCCGGGACAACCGTGAGCGACAGACCGCACGACGACACCCAGGAGACACACCGCTTCGCTGCGGTGAAGCGCCGATGGGGCCGCTGGCGCGACCGGCTGCGCGAACGCCCCCGCCTCGAGTTCTTCTACCGCATCGCCGTCGGCGTCGTCGGCACCGCGGTGTTCGCCGTGGGCATCGTGGCGATTCCGTACCCCGGTCCGGGCTGGGCCATCGTGTTCATCGGGCTGGGCATCCTGGCCACCGAATTCGACTGGGCACGGCGCCTGCTGGCCCACGTCAAGGAGCGCTACGACAAGGTCATGGACTGGTTCCACCGCCAGGGCGCGATCGTACAGATCCTCGGCGGTGTGCTGACGGCGCTGATCGTCGCGGGCACCCTGTGGCTGCTGGGTGCCCTCGATTGGGCGGGCGAGATCACCGGCGTCGAACACCCGTGGCTGAACAGTCCCATCGGGGTCGGAGACTGATCGCCCACCCCGATAGCATGGTCGCGTCGCATCACACCCCGAAAGCTTGGAGAACCACCGATGAGCGCCGCCGCCAGCCCCGCCCCAGCAGCCCCCATCCGGGTCGCTGCCGGGACGACTGCGGGAGCCGCGGTCCGCGAGGCGGGGCTGCCGGGCCGCGGCGCGGCTGACGCCATCGTCGTGGTGCGTGACGCCGAGGGCCGGTTGCGCGATCTGTCGTGGGCACCCGAAGCCGACGTCGAGGTGGTGCCGGTCGCGGCGGACACCGAGGACGGCCGGAGCGTCATCCGGCACTCCGCAGCCCACGTGCTCGCCCAGGCGGTCCAGGAACTGTTCCCGGAGGCCAAACTCGGCATCGGCCCGCCCATCACCGACGGTTTCTACTACGACTTCGACGTGCCGCAGCCGTTCACGCCCGAGGACCTCGAGGCACTCGAGAAGCGGATGCGCAAGATCGTCAAGGACGGTCAGCTGTTCGAGCGGCGGGTCTACGCGTCCAAGGATGCGGCGCGCGAGGAATTGGCCAGCGAGCCGTACAAGCTGGAACTCGTCGACGACAAGTCCGGCGATCCCGAGGTCATGGAGGTCGGCGGCGACGAGCTGACCGCCTACGACAACCTCAATCCCCGGACCCGCGAACGGATCTGGGGCGATCTGTGCCGCGGTCCGCACATCCCGACGACGCGCTACATCCCCGCGTTCAAGCTGACCCGCAGCTCCGCCGCGTACTGGCGCGGCGACCAGGACAACGCCAGTCTGCAGCGCATCTACGGAACGGCATGGGAGTCCCAGGAGGCCCTCGACCGCCACCTCGAACTCATCGAGGAGGCGCAGCGCCGCGACCATCGCCGGCTCGGCGCCGAACTCGACCTGTTCAGCTTCCCCGACGAACTGGGTTCGGGCTTACCGGTTTTCCACCCCAAAGGGGGCATGGTGCGCCGCGAGCTCGAAGAATACTCGCGCCGCAAGCACATCGAAGCGGGCTACGACTTCGTCAACACCCCGCACATCACCAAGGAACAGCTCTACATCACCTCCGGGCACCTGGAGTGGTACGCCGACGGCATGTTCCCGCCCATGCACGTCGACGCGGAGTACGCCGAGGACGGCACGGTGCGCAAACCCGGCCAGGACTACTACCTCAAGCCGATGAACTGTCCCATGCACTGCCTGATTTTCCGGTCGCGAGGGCGCTCGTACCGCGAACTTCCGTTGCGGCTCTTCGAATTCGGCAGTGTGTACCGCTACGAGAAGTCCGGGGTCATCCACGGGCTGACCCGCGTGCGCGGCATGACCCAAGACGACGCGCATATCTACACCACCCGCGAGGACATGCGGGGGGAGCTGACGTCGCTGTTGCAGTTCGTCCTCGACCTGTTGGCGGACTACGGCCTCGACGACTACTACCTGGAGCTGTCGACTAAGGATCCGGACAAGTTCGTCGGATCCGACGAGCTCTGGGAAGAAGCCACCGATACTCTGCGGCAGGTGGCCGAGGCCTCGGGGCTGGAACTCGTGCCCGACCCGGGCGGTGCGGCGTTCTACGGGCCGAAGATCTCGGTGCAGGTTCGCGACGCGCTGGGCCGCAACTGGCAGATGTCGACAATTCAGCTGGATTTCAACATGCCCGAGCGTTTCGAGCTCGAGTACACCGCCGCCGACGGCACCCGGCAGCGTCCGGTGATGATCCACCGCGCGCTGTTCGGGTCGATCGAGCGGTTCTTCGGGATCCTCACCGAGCACTACGCCGGCGCGTTCCCGGCGTGGCTGGCGCCGGTCCAGGCGGTCGGCATCCCGGTCGCGGACGCCCACGTGCCCTATCTCGACGAGGTGGCCGCGGCGCTGCGGACGCGTGGCGTACGCGTCGAGGTCGACGCCAGCGACGACCGGATGGCCAAGAAGATCGTCAACCACACCAACCAGAAGGTGCCGTTCATGCTTCTGGCCGGAGACAAAGATGTGGATGCCGGCGCGGTGTCGTTCCGCTTCGGTGACCGCACCCAGATCAACGGCGTGCCGCGCGACGCGGCGATCGATGCCATCGTGGAGTGGATCGCCGCCCGCGAGAACGCCGTTCCCACGGCCGATCTGGTGAAGGTGGGCACTTCGACGTGACGGGCGACGCGGACGAGCGCACGATCGTCGACCACGGTGTCGGCGATCCGGACCATCTGCAGCGGCTGTGGACGCCGCACCGCATGAGCTACATCGCCGAGTCGCCGATGAAGAAGGGCTCGGATTCGCCGCAGTCGTCGCAGCCGTTCACCGACATCCCCACCATGGCCGACGAGGACGGACTGGTCGTCGCGCGCGGCGCCGAGGTGTACGCGGTGCTCAATCTGTACCCGTACAACCCCGGCCACCTCATGGTGGTGCCCTACCGCAGGGTCTCCGAGCTCGAGGACCTCACCGACAGCGAGAGCGCGGAGCTGATGTCCTTCGCGCAGCAGGCGATCCGGGTGATCAAGGCCGTGTCCCGGCCGCACGGCTTCAACGTGGGGCTCAATCTGGGGCACTCGGCGGGCGGCTCGCTGGCCGAGCACCTGCACATGCACGTCGTCCCGCGTTGGGGCGGGGACGCCAACTTCATCACCATCATCGGCGGATCGAAGGTGATCCCGCAGCTGCTGCGGGAGACGCGCGAACTGCTGGCCACCGAATGGGCGAGGCGCACGGGCGAGCGAGGCGACGGGGGGTTGGGGCTCCGGGGCGAGCGAAGCGACGGGGGGTTGGAGCACTGAGCAACTTCTACCTGATGACGCGTGCGGCCTACGTGAAGCTGTCCCGGCCGATCGCCAGGGGTGCGTTGCGGCTGGGCTTCACGCCGGACAGCATCACGATCCTGGGAACGGCGGGCAGTGTGCTGGCCGCGCTGACGCTGTTCCCGATGGGACAGCTCTGGTGGGGCGCCTTCGCGGTGGCCGTCTTCGTCCTCGCCGACATGCTCGACGGCGCCATGGCGCGCGAACGCGGCGGTGGCCGGCGCTTCGGCGCGGTGCTCGACGCGACCTGCGATCGCATCGCCGACGGCGCGATCTTCGCCGGACTGCTGTGGTGGGCGGCGTTCGGCATCGGCAGCCGGTCGTTGGTGGTGGCGACGCTGATCTGCCTGATCACCTCGCAGGTGATCTCCTACATCAAGGCCAGGGCCGAAGCCAGCGGGCTGCGCGGCGACGGCGGCTTCATCGAACGCCCCGAACGCCTGGTCATCGTGCTCACCGGCACCGGCCTGTCCGGTGTGTGGTTCCTGCATGTGCCGTGGCTGGTGCACGTGGCCATGTGGGTGCTCGCAGTGGCCAGCGTGGTCACGGTGCTGCAGCGCGTCCACACCGTGCGCACTTCGCCGGGGGCGATGGATCCGATCGAACCCTCCGGCGAGGAGAAGCCGGCGGCGGGCGACCAGTGACCCCGCTCGGCGGTCGGCTGCCACGTCCGGAAAAGCTCTCGGACTGGGGTTACGCCGCCGGTTGGCGACTGGTCCGGGCCGTGCCGGACGTCGTGGCCCGCAACGCATTCGAGGCCGGTGCGCTGTATTCGTCCCGCAACGGCGGACCCGAACAGCTGCGCAAGAACCTGGCCAGGGTCACCGGCGTGCCGCCGGCCGAGGTGCCGGACGCGCTGATCCGCGCTTCGCTGGCGTCCTACGCGCGGTATTGGCGCGAGGCGTTCCGGCTGCCCGGCATGGACCACGCCAAGATCGGCCGCGAACTGTCGGTGGCCGGCATCGACCATCTCTGGGCCGCGCTGCGCGACGGCAGGGGAGCCGTTCTGGCGCTGCCGCACAGCGGCAACTGGGACATGGCCGGGGTGTGGCTGGTGCAGAACCACGGCGAATTCACCACTGTCGCCGAACGGCTGAAACCCGAGTCGCTGTTCAACCGGTTCGTCGCCTACCGGCAGAGCCTCGGGTTCGAGGTGATCCCGCTGTCCGGCGGTGAGCGCCCGCCGTATCAGCTGCTGCGGGATCGGTTGCGGGACAACCGCGTCGTCTGCCTGATGGCCGAACGGGACCTGACGAGAAGTGGTGTGCCGGTCGACTTCTTCGGCGAACCGACGCGCATGCCCGCAGGGTCGGCCAAGCTCGCCATCGAGACGGGCGCGGCGCTGCTGCCGGTGCACTGCTGGTTCTCTCGTGACGGCTGGGGCATGCAGGTGTTCGACGAACTCGACACTTCGAGCCGCGACGTCGGCGTCATCACCCAGGCGCTGGCCGACCGATTCGCCGTCAACATCGCCGAGTACCCGCAGGACTGGCACATGTTCCAGCCGCAGTGGCTGGCCGACCTGTCCGAGGCGCGCCGCGCCCGCATCACGGGGGCGCGATGAGGGCCCGCGCGAAGATCAGAAGGCGCTGAGCAGTGCGCATCGGCATGGTGTGTCCGTACTCGTTCGACGTGCCGGGCGGTGTGCAGTCCCACGTGCTGCAGCTCGCCGAGGTGATGCGGGCCCGCGGCCACGAGGTCAGCGTGCTCGCGCCGTCGTCGCCGGGCGCGGAACTGCCCGACTACGTCGTCTCGGGCGGGAAGGCGGTACCGATTCCCTACAACGGGTCGGTGGCGCGGCTGCGGTTCGGTCCGGCGACCCACCGTCTGGTCAAACGGTGGCTCGCCCAGGGCGACTTCGACGTGCTGCACCTGCACGAGCCGAACGCCCCCAGTCTGTCGATGCTGGCCCTGCAGGCGGCGCAGGGTCCGATCGTCGCGACATTCCACACCTCGACGACGAAATCACTGACGCTGTCGGTGTTCCAGGGCATCCTGCGGCCCTACCACGAGAAGATCGTGGGTCGCATCGCCGTCTCGGATCTCGCGCGCCGCTGGCAGATGGAGGCGCTGGGGTCCGACGCGGTGGAGATTCCCAACGGTGTCGACGTGGCGTCGTTCGCCACCGCGCCACTGTTGCCCGGCTATCCCCGTCCCGGCCGCACGGTGCTGTTTCTCGGCCGCTACGGCGAACCGCGCAAAGGCATGGAGGTGCTGCTGCGGGCGCTACCGGCACTGGTCGCGCGCTATCCGGAGGTCGAGATCCTGGTCGTCGGACGCGGGGACGAGGACGAACTGCGCGAGCAGGCGGGTGCGCTCGCCGGTCATCTGCGATTCCTCGGGCAGGTGGACGACGCGACGAAGGCGTCGGCGATGCGCAGTGCCGACGTCTACTGCGCGCCCAACACCGGTGGGGAGAGCTTCGGGATCGTGCTGGTGGAGGCGATGGCCGCGGGAACCGCGGTGGTGGCCAGCGACCTCGATGCGTTCCGGCGGGTGCTGCTCGACGGTGCCGCCGGCTGCCTGGTCCCCGTCGACGACGCCGACGCGCTGGCCGCCGCGCTGATCGGGATGCTCGCCGACGACGGCCTCCGCGAACGCCACATCGCCGCGGCCGCCGACGCGGTTCACCGCTACGACTGGTCGGTCGTCGCCAGCCAGATCATGCGGGTGTACGAGACGGTCGCCGGCGCCGGCGTGAAGGTCTCGGTGGTGTCGTGACCGCATGGCTGATCGCCGCCGCCGCCGTGCTGGCCGCGGTCGTGGTGCTGATCGCCTTCTGGGCCTACCAGACCGCCCACCGCCTCGACCGCCTGCACGTGCGGTACGACCTGAGCTGGGAGGCGCTCGACGGTGCGCTGGGCCGGCGCGCGGTGGTGGCCCGCGCGGTCGCCGCGGACGCGTACGCCGGTGCGCCGCAGGGCAGACGACTCACGGCGCTGGCGCTGGCCGCCGAACGCGCCCCGCGCAATGCCAGGGAGGCCGCCGAGAACGAGCTGTCGGCTGCGCTGGCGCTCGTCGACCCCGCGAAGCTGCCCACGGCGCTGGTCGCCGAACTCGCCGACGCCGAAGCCCGGGTGCTGCTGGCTCGGCGGTTCCACAACGACGCGGTGCGTGACACCCTCGCGCTGCGGGAGCGTACCCCGGTGCGGTTGCTTCGACTCGGCGGAACAGCCGCGCTACCCACCTATTTCGAGATCGCCGAGACGTCCTCGCGCGACACCGAGCCGGTCAAACCGCGCACCTCCGCGCGAGTGGTTCTGCTCGACGAGAACGGTGCGGTGCTGCTGCTGTGCGGTTCGGATCCCGCCGCGGGCAACGGAGCCGCCCCGCGCTGGTGGTTCACCGTCGGCGGCGCCGTGGAGCCGGGGGAGACCCTCGCCCAGGCCGCCGCCAGGGAGCTGGCCGAGGAGACCGGTCTCCGGGTCGACGCCGAGGCGCTGATCGGACCGGTGTGGCGGCGCGACGCGGTGTTCGACTTCAACGGGGCGGTGATGCACAGCCAGGAGATGTTCTTCGTCTACCGCACAGCGCGATTCGAGCCGACGGCGACCGGCCACACGGCGCTGGAGCGCCGCTACATCCACGGTCACCGGTGGTGCGACGGGACCGCCATCGCCGAACTCGCCGCCGCCGGCGAGGCCGTGTACCCGCGGCAGCTCGGTGAACTGCTCGACCAGGCGAACGCGTTGGCCGACGCCCCCGCACCGCGCGCGGCCGGGCCGACGCTGCAGATCCGCTGAGCCGCGCTCAGCCGGCGACGATCAGGTCGTGTCCGCCGACCGCCCAGGCCCGCTCGAAGACGTCGATGGGCACCTGTTCGCCGTCGCCGTCCTCGGTGCCGCTGTCGGAGAGGAACACCACACCCGCCTCGGGATCCACTCCGGTGAGCACCACGGAGTGGTCGTCGGCGTCGTATCCGCCCTCCTCGGCCCAGATCGTCTCGGCGTTGACGCCGACGATCAGCCGGCGTCCGCTGTCGAGATAACCCGGCAGGGCGGGGATGCCGGTGGGCAGTCCCGTCTCGGCGGCGAGTCCGTCGTCGGTGGCGGTGGCATTGATGCCGTAGTGCTTGAGCAGCACGATCTGCTCTTCGGAGGTCGTTCCGTTGTCCGAGTTCGGATTGTTCGGATCCGGCGGTGTGTAGATCGGCCGGTTCTCGCCGGGGCTGGGGAGGCTGGAGGCGACCGCCACGATTTCCTGTTCGCTGGGCGCCGTCCCCGTGGTGAGGCCGACGACGGTCGCGACGGCCATCAGACCGCAGTCCTGGAAGTTCTGCTGGTTCCAGTAGTTGCTGGCTTCGTCGGGGTCGCCGTGCAGCTCCGTCGGCAGCATCGGTCGCTCGGCCGGTCCGCTGAGGAACGACATGAGCTCGACTGCAACGGGGGCTGCGGCCGGCGGAGCGGCCGCGGGCCCTGACTGGCCGGCCCCGTAAACGGTGGCGGCCAGCGCGGCGACGGCTGCGCAGGCGAACAGCGTGTGTGCGGGGTGGTTGGTAGTCGACATCTTTCTCCCTCGAGGTATGGCCGTTCCGGCCCTATGACGCCACCACTGCGCCCTCCGGCAACACGTGTGTCGAATTTAACCACAGCGTCATCACAGGCTTCAGGACTTTGCGGAAAGGTGATGACGTTCGGCGCACCGGTTCGCCCGCGCGCGCGGCCGCGACCGTCTAGGTTCGACACGGCGTTCACCCCCTCCCCGCGTCGGCAGAGCCGAACTCAACACGTGCGCAAGGACATCGCGATGACAGAACCCGCGGCGGGCACCGCCGTCTACGAGCCCGACGAACGCTGGATCCCCGTGGAGAGACGGTGGCTGGGTGTCGACCGGCGCACGGTCGCGCCTGCGCTGGCGGTGCTCGGGCTGGCGTTCGTCACCACCGTGGCGCTCCCGGTCGCCGACGGCTTCGTCGACTACCGGGACGAGGTGGTCGCCGGCGATGTGATCGAGCTCGACGGCGGAGTGACTTTCGTGCCCGAGCCCGGATGGGGGATCACCGCGGGCGTGCGCGCCGGCCAACCCGCCGCGGACGGTACCTACCCGCCCCTGGCCACACTCGTCGACGGTGACGTCGTCTTCGCGGTCCAGTCCGACACCTTCGCCGGCGACGCCAAAGCGCTGCTCGAACAGCTCGCCGCCACACCGGAGGTCCTCAACGCCGGGCAGCTGCAGATCATCGGGGAGCGCACCTCGGTGACCACCGACGCGGGGAACGCGGGAGTGATGGTGCCCGTCGCCACCCCGGACGGCGAGGGTGTGCTTGCCGCGTTCGTCCTCGACGGCCAGGGCGTGACGGCGCTGGCGATCCAGCCGCCGACCGTCACCCCCGCCGAGACCGATGCGATCAGCCAGATGGTGACCAGCATCCGCCACGACGGTGGGGACCAGCCGTGACGAACGCCGTGAACGACGATCAGGCGGCGCTGGAGGCCGCTCGCAGCACGGCCCTGCACACCTCTGGCTGGGGTCGCCGGTTCGTCTTCTACCAGCCGCGGAACCTGGCGTTCTGGGTCTACCTGCTCCTGGTGTCCGTCGGTGCGACGGCGTTCGTCCCCATGGTGACCGCACAGCCCGCGGGTTTCGGCGGGGCGGTGGTGCGCGCACTCGTCTTGTTCGGGCTCTACGGGTTGCTGTTCTGGTGGTTCACCCAGCGCGTCGACCGCTATGCCACGTTGCCCGTCACGCTGCTCGTCGCCGGGTTGCTGTGGGGCGCCTTCGCGGCGAGCTGGGCTCTGGCGGCCAACGCCAACGGTGCGCTGGGCAACCTGTACGCGAAGTCGTTCGGTCAGAGCTGGGCCCTGGACTGGTCGGCCGGGCTGTCGGCGCCGTTCAGCGAGGAACTGTGCAAGGGCGCCGGTCTGGTGCTGCTGATCGCGCTGGCGCCCAGGGTGATTCGCACGGCGTTCGACGGCTTCGTCCTCGGCGCGGTGATCGGGCTGGGGTTCCAGGTCCTCGAGGACATCTCCTATGCGCTGACCTCGGCGAGTGCGCATTTCGGCGCTGATCCGGTCGCGTCGGAGATGGGCACCATCTGGGCGCGGATGATCACCGGGGTGGCGGGTCACGTGGCGTACAGCGCGATCTTCTGTGCCGGGCTGGTGTACGCGATGGGCCGACCCGCCGAGCCGCGCCGCCTCGGCCGCGGCGTCCTGCTCATGGCGACGGCGATGCTGCTGCACGGCGTGTGGGATTCGGTCGGTGCCATCGCCGGATCGCAGGTTTGGCTGACCTACCTGATGATGCTGCTCATGGTCGTCGTGGCCGTGCTCGTCGTGGTCTGGGTCTACCGCCTCACGGTCGCGCGCGAACGCGAGCTGATGCGGACCGTGCTCGCCCCGGAGGTCGCCCGTCAGGTGATCACGCCGGCCGAACTCGGCGTGCTCGCCGGCGACCGTACGGCCCGCAGGGCGTTCCGCAAGGCGCTGGGTGGCCGTCGGGAACGGCGGGCGGCGGATTACGTCCTCGAGGCCGCCCACGATCTGGCCGAGGAGCTGGCGTCGGCCCGCGGGGCCGAGACCGACCGGGTGCGGTTCGCCCGGTCGGAGGTCGAGCGCATCCGGCGGGGCGCGCCCTCGATCTGGTGAATTGCGGTTCACGACGGCGGGCGCCGGGCACCCGGGTCCGAAGCGCCGCTGGATTCAGAGTCGCTGCCGGTGTGATGCGACAATGGTGCGCGAACTGGTATCCGGTGGCGAGGCCGCGCCCGTGCATTGCGGAATCAAAGGATTTGGCGGGCGCACTACACTGGATCAGTAGCGATTCGGAGGAGATGGCAGTGGAAACCGCAGCTAATGGCGCAAATCACAACGGTGCGTCCAGCCTGACCGGCACGGCACGCGTCAAGCGCGGTATGGCCGAGATGCTCAAGGGCGGCGTGATCATGGACGTCGTCACCCCCGAGCAGGCCCGCATCGCCGAGGCTGCCGGCGCCGTCGCGGTGATGGCGCTCGAGCGGGTGCCCGCCGACATCCGGGCCCAGGGCGGTGTTTCGCGGATGAGCGATCCCGACATGATCGAGGGCATCATCGACGCGGTCACCATCCCTGTGATGGCCAAGGCGCGGATCGGACACTTCGTCGAGGCGCAGATCCTGCAGAGCCTCGGCGTGGACTACGTCGACGAGTCGGAGGTGCTCACGCCGGCCGACTACACCAACCACATCGACAAGTGGCGATTCACCGTGCCCTTCGTCTGCGGTGCGACCAATCTCGGCGAGGCGCTGCGCCGGATCACCGAGGGCGCGGCGATGATCCGCTCCAAGGGCGAGGCCGGAACCGGCGACGTGTCCAACGCGACCACCCACATGCGCAAGATCGGTGGCGAGATCCGCCGGCTGACGTCATTGAGCGAGGATGAGCTGTTCGTGGCGTCGAAGGAGCTGCAGGCGCCGTACGACCTGGTGGTCGAGGTCGCGCGGGCGGGCAAGCTGCCGGTCACACTGTTCACCGCCGGTGGGATCGCGACACCGGCCGACGCGGCGATGATGATGCAGCTCGGCGCCGAGGGCGTGTTCGTCGGCTCAGGCATCTTCAAGTCCGGCAACCCCGCCGAGCGCGCGGCGGCGATCGTGAAGGCCACCACCTTCTACGACGATCCGGACGTACTGGCCAAGGTGTCGCGCGGGCTGGGTGAGGCGATGGTCGGCATCAACGTGGAGGACATCGCCCAGCCGCACCGGCTCGCCGAACGCGGCTGGTGACCGACGCGGATGGCGATCGAGCAGATCCTCGACCTCGAGCAACTCGAGTACAACATCTACCGCGGGGCGGTGTTCAGCCCCGAATCGGGGTTCCTGCAGCGGACTTTCGGCGGTCACGTCGCGGGCCAGTCGCTGGTGTCGGCGGTGCGCACCGTCGATCCCAAATTCCTGGTGCACTCGCTGCACGGCTACTTCCTGCGACCCGGTGACGCTCGCGCGCCGTCGGTGTACATCGTCGAACGCATTCGGGACGGAGGGTCGTTCTGCACCCGTCGGGTGAGTGCGATCCAGCACGGCGAGACGATCTTCTCCATGTCGGCGTCCTTTCAGACCGACCAGAGCGGTATCGAGCACCAGGACGCGATGCCGTCCGCGCCGCCACCGGACGATCTGCCGGGCTTCCGGTCCGGGAAGGCCTTCGACGATGCCGGCTTCGCCCAGTTCGCGGAGTGGGACGTGCGCATCGTGCCGCGCGACCAGGTGACCCGGTTGCCGGGTAAGGCTTCCCAGCAGCAGGTGTGGTTCCGGCACCACGATCCGCTGCCCGACGATCCGGTGCTGCACATCTGCGCGCTGGCCTACCTCAGTGATCTGACGCTGCTCGGGTCGGCGCAGGTGAACCATCCCGACGAGCGCAAGCATCTCAACATCGCCTCTCTGGACCACGCGATGTGGTTCATGCGGCCGTTCCGCGCCGACGAGTGGCTGCTCTACGACCAGTCCTCGCCGTCCGCGTGCGGCGGCCGGGCGCTGACGCAGGGCAAGCTGTTCAACCAGTACGGCGAGATGGTCGCGGCGGTGATGCAGGAGGGGCTGACCCGCTATCCGCGCAATTTCACCCCGGGACGGGAGTGAGCGTCCGCATCGGGGTGCTGGCACTGCAGGGCGACACCCGCGAGCATCTCGCCGCGCTGTCGGAGGCCGGGGCCGACGCCATCACCGTGCGGCGGCGCACTGAGCTCGACGCCGTCGACGCGCTGGTGATCCCGGGCGGGGAGTCCACGGCGATGAGCCATCTGTTGCGCGAGTTCGACCTGCTCGAGCCCCTGCGCGCGCGGCTGGCTGACGGGATGCCCGCCTACGGATCGTGTGCCGGGATGATCCTGCTGGCCAGCGATATCCTCGACGCCGGTGCCGTAGGCCGCGAGGCCACCCCGTTGCGGGGGATCGACATGACGGTGCGGCGCAACGCTTTCGGCCGGCAGGTCGATTCGTTCGAAGGCGACATCCCGTTCGAGGGGCTCGACGGTCCGGTGCACGCGGTGTTCATCCGGGCGCCGTGGGTCGAGCGGGTCGGTGCGGGTGTCGAGGTGCTCGGCCGCGCGGGGGAGCACATCGTCGCCGTTCGGCAGGGCCGCATGCTCGCGACGTCGTTCCACCCGGAGATGACCGGCGACCGCCGCGTACACAAACTGTTCGTCGACATGGTCTCTTGAGAGCGCGCCGAAATCACCGCTCGAACTGCCGGCGCAACCACCCGGCGACCATCGGGATGACCTCCGGCGCCTTGCTCATGGCGACGTGTCCCGTGCCGGGGATCAGGTGCACCTCGGTGTCCGGCCGGCCTTCGAAGCACACGGTATCGGACTGGGGGACGAAGTAGTCGTCGGCGCCGTTGGCCACCAACATGGCCGAATTGCGGGTCTCGGCAAGCAGATCGCGCCGCGACAACGATCCCAGCGCGGAGCTGAGTTCGGCGAGGGTAGGGGAGTGGTTCCAGTGCATGGCGTTGCCGAGGATGTCGTGCATGCCGAACGGCAACTGGGACAGGTGCTCTGGTGCGAACGAGTCCAGTACCGGTCCGCCCAGGTCGACGGCCGCGTCGACGATGCCCGACAGCCCCGACATCGCCGCGAAGTTCCCGCCGAACGACGCACCGAAGTGCGCCACCCGGCCGTCGCCGATCTCCCGGCCGTAGCGTGCGATGCCGGCGATCACCTCGTCGGCATGCCGGTCGAGCGGAATCGTCGCCTCGCCGGTGCCGGGGTGGTCGAAGGCCACCGTCGTGACGCCGGCGTGCTGGGCGAAGGCCACCCACCACGGATGGATGTCCATCTTCCAGGTGTCCACCCCGCCGCTGGCGATCAGCACCGGACGACGCGCATACTCACCGTCGGTCGAGTACACATGCAGGGCTACCTCGACCGTGCGTCCCCGGTAGGGCACCTGGATGATCCGGCGCTCGAAGCAAACGGGGAAATCCGTTGCGGCCAACTGGAACTCGGCGAGCTGGTTCTCCATCGCCCGCTCCCGCGCTGAATCGGTCAGACACGGGAACTTCGCGCAGCCGTACAGCAGCGAGGCCAGCCGGTGCTCACCCTGGTCGGCGTAGCGGCCGGCCAGCGCGGACCATTCGTAGACCCAGCCGCCGGGCGCGTCGGCCCACATGTCGCTCACCGCGCGGCGGACGTCCTCGATGTCGGACAGCGCGATGCCGAACTTCTCGAACTGGTGGGTGCGGTCGTCGAACATGGCCTGCGCGTCGATGTCGTAGATGTACATGGCGCTACCGCGCGATCCGATCGAAGTAGTCGGCGATGCCGGTCGAGTCGTCGATCGCGGTCACGGCGCCGATGTAACCGTCGGGCCGCACGACCACGCGGCCGCCGCCGCGCAAACCGAGTCGGTTGGCGAGGTGTCCTGCCGGATCGGCGACGACGGTGTCGTAGCCGCCGACCGGGCTGTCGTCGGCGGTGATCAGGACCTGCCGCTGGCCGGCCGGTCCGGCGGCAGGCGCGGGCCTGTCTGCCGTGACGACGAGAATGGTGTGGCCGGTGTTGTCGCCGCTGCAGGAGCTCATCAGCTGCTTCTGGAGTTCGGCGTTGTCTACATGCGGAAGATGTTGTCCGGCAACGACCTTGCAGTGCCGGGGATGCCGGTCCAGCACCGCCGGGCTGTTCTCGTAACCGATACCGATCTCCTCGACGATGCCGGCCAGCCTGTTGCTGACGGTCGGGATGTTGCCGAGGACCTTGAGTACGGCGTTGCGCACGACGCGGGCGCCGCCGCTGACGGTGCCGGCCTTGGTCAGGGCGCTGGAGAAGTCGATCACCTTCTCGGCGACCGGGTGGCGTTCAGCGTGATAGCTGTCGAGTAGCGTCGGCCCGCCGTCTCCGCGAACGGCCATCGCCAGCTTCCATGCCAGGTTGAACGCGTCCTGCATGCCGGTGTTCATGCCCTGTCCGCCGGCGGGACTGTGGATGTGGGCGGCATCGCCGACCAGGAACACCCGGCCGTACCGGTACTCCGGGACCTGGCCGTGGTGGATCTCGAAGCAGGTCAGCCAGTGGCTGTTGGTGATCCGAATCCTGCCGACGCGTTCGTCGAGGATGCGCTGCAAGTCATCCTGGGTGGGATGCAGGTTCAGCGGCGTGCCTTCGGGCTCGCGTATCTGAGCCATCAGCCGGTGACGTCCGTCGCGCATCGGCATGGTGACCACTGGTCCCTCAGGCGCGAAAATCGTGTACATCGAGTCGTCGCTCAGGTCGCTCTCGGCGTCGCAGTCGCCGAGGATGAACCGCTCGCCCTTGAATGAGCCCTGGAGGCGGGTGCCGACCTGGTGGCGCACGGTGCTGTGGGCGCCGTCGGCCCCGATGAGCCAGGTGGCGTCGAGCGTCTCCTCAGCGCCGTCGGCGCAGCGCAGCGTCGCCCGGACCGACTCGTCACCCTGGATGAGGCCGACGAGTTCGACACCACGTTCGACAGCCAATCCCAGTTCCTCCAGGCGTTCGCCCAGCACGCGTTCGGTCTCGGTCTGCGGGGTGAGCAGCGAGAAGGGGAACGCGCTGTCGACACCGGAGAAGCCGACCTCGAACAGTTCGCTGTCGTTGCTGAGCATCTTCATGCCGGTCGACCTGACGCCGGTCGCCACCAGGCGGTCGACGATACCCATGCGGGCGAACATGTCGAGGCTTCGGGCGTGGATCGCGATGGCGCGCGACTCGTCGGTCGGCGCGGTCAGCTTGTCGACGATTCGGACGCCGATTCCACGGCGCGCCAGCTCGCAGGCGGCCACCAGACCGACCGGTCCGGCGCCGACGATGAGGACGTCGGTTGCGGGTGTTGTGCCCATCGTGCACTCCTAGAATTTCTCGCCCCGTTGAAACTAATCTCACGCTACGATGAGACTAGTGTCGACGCAAGGGGCAAAATTCACGGATTGGTGAAACCGTTGGTGAACAGAGCGAGCGTGCCGGGACCGCGCGATGAACGCGGGGTGCTCGCAGCGCGCATCCTGGACGTCGCGCGTGCCGAATTCGCTCAGAACGGTTCGGCGGGCACCACCATCCGCGCTGTTGCCCGCGGCGCCGAGGTGGATCCCGCGTTGGTGTACCACTACTTCGGATCCAAGGACGGCCTGCTCGACGCCGCCACTGAACCGCCGCCGCGCTGGCTGGACATGGTCGCCACGACGTGGGCGACGCCGCGGGCCGAGCTCGGTGAGCGGCTCGTGCGCACCGTGTTGCAGAGCTGGACCGACGACGAGATCGGCCCCACGCTGCGCGCGGTGGTGATGACGGCCGCGCACGAACCTCGCGCCCGTGAGAAGCTCGGCCTCGTCGTGACGCGCAGCTTGATCGGCAGCTCCACGTTGGGCACCGACGAGTCCGACCGGTTGCGGCGCAGCGCCTTGATCGCCAGTCAGCTCATCGGATTCGCGCTCATGCGGTTCGTGTGGGAGATCGAACCGGTCGCGTCCATGCCTGAGGACGAGGTCGTCGTCGCGATCAGCCCGAATCTGCAGCGCTACATCGACGCCGACCTCGGGTGATTTCCGCGCGCTGACCGACGCTGTGCGTACGTCAGCCCGCCGAAATCACCGGGTCTGGGCGGCCCGTCGACCACTTCCGGTAGCTGCGCGGAGCGAAGCGCAGCGTGTAGTCCTCCAGCGTCTCCTTGGTGGCGGTCATGGTGTCGAGTCGGTGTCGACGGCCGCGTTCCCCACCTCGTTGCTGAGCTCTTGGGTCATTGGGCAAAGTTAGGACCGGGTTGTTTCCTGAGCGTGACGGTCGTGTTCCGACGGGGCGCGGAATCGCTGCACGTAGACTCGACAGGCGAATTACGACGAGAAAGTAGGTTCACCCCCGATGAGCGGCCATTCCAAGTGGGCGACCACGAAGCACAAGAAGGCGGTCATCGACGCCCGCAGGGGTAAGAATTTCGCCAAGCTGATCAAGAACATCGAGGTCGCGGCGCGAACCGGTGGCGGCGATCCCGGCGGCAACCCGACGTTGTACGACGCCATCCAGAAGGCCAAGAAGAACTCGGTGCCCAACGACAACATCGAGCGCGCCCGCAAACGCGGCGCCGGTGAAGAGGCCGGCGGCGCCGACTGGCAGACGATCACCTACGAGGGCTACGGCCCCAACGGTGTGGCGATCCTGGTGGAGTGCCTGACCGACAACCGCAACCGCGCCGCCGGCGAAGTCCGGGTGGCGATGACCCGCAACGGCGGCAACATGGCCGACCCCGGCTCGGTGTCGTACCTGTTCACCCGCAAGGGTGTGGTGACGCTGGAGAAGAACGGCCTGACCGAGGACGACGTGCTCACCGCGGTTCTGGAGGCCGGCGCCGAGGACGTCAACGACCTGGGCGACAGCTTCGAGATCATCTCCGAGCCCACCGATCTGGTGGCGGTGCGCAGTGCGCTCCAGGACGCCGGGATCGATTACGACTCCGCCGAGGCCAGCTTCCAGCCCTCGGTCACCGTGCCGGTGGACGCCGAGGGTGCGCGCAAGGTGATGAAGCTGGTCGACGCGCTGGAAGACAGCGACGATGTGCAGGACGTCTACACCAACGTCGACATCCCCGACGAGATCCTCGCCCAGATCGAGGAGTAGGCCGCTGCGGCGGCGCACACGAGCCGCCGACGGTGACGACAGCTCGGTGTGTTCGAAAATCGGTCCGCACAGGACGTTTGGACCACCTAGGCGTAATCGCCTGCCCACACCCGTCGAGTGGGGAAACACCGTCGGACCGGTCGGTCGCCACGCCGCAGCCGAGGGACGGATGTCAGGTTCTCCCAACTGCCGCGCGGACGGCCCGCCTGCTGAGTAGGGTGACGCTCACCGGATCGAACACAGTGGGGGAAAGTCGTGATTCTCTACGTCTTTCGCTGCGAAGCCGGGTGCGGCACCACGCAGCAGATGCATCGGATGCAGAGCCGCCCCGACGCGGTCGCGTGCCCCGACTGCGGCGCGTCGGCCCGGCGGATGATGGCGGCGCCGAACCTGGGCGGCACCGGTGGCGCCGCACTGGCGGTCCAGGATGCGACGCGGGCGACCGCTGAACGTCCCGCGGTGGTGACCGCGCCGCCGCCGGGATCCCGCCGGCGCCGCGTCAGCACCAACCCGCTGCACCGCAACCTCCCGCGCCCGTAGGACCGTAGAAGGAGCCCCATGCCCGACGTTGTCTTTCCTCTCGATTCGACGAAGAAGTTCACCGATCAGGAGAAGGTCGGGCACAACCGCTGGCATCCGGACATTCCGGCGGCGGTGACGGTCAAGAAAGGCGACTCGTTCCGGGTGCACTGCCGTGAGTGGTTCGACGGGGCGATCCACAACGACGATTCGGCCGACGACATCCTCAATGCACCGCTGACCACCGTGCACACGCTGTCCGGCCCGATCGCCGTCGAAGGCGCCAAACCCGGGGACCTGTTGATCGTCGACATCCTCGACGTCGGACCGATCCCGCAGGAGGACTCCGGCCCGCTGGCGGGACAGGGCTGGGGCTACACCGGGATCTTCCCGACCCAGAACGGCGGCGGGTTCCTGACCGATCAATTTCCCGACGCCTACAAGGCGATCTGGGACTTCTCCGGCCAGAAGGCGACCTCGCGGCACGTGCCTGGCGTGGAGTTCACCGGGATCGTCCATCCCGGCCTGATGGGGACCGCGCCGTCGGCGAGGCTGCTGTCCACCTGGAACACCCGCGAGGCCGCGCTGATCGCGACCGATCCGGATCGGGTACCGCCGCTGGCGCTGCCTCCCGAACCCCAGGACGCGATTCTGGGCAGCCTGACCGGTGACGCATTCACCGCCGCCGCCGCCGAGGCCGCGCGCACCGCACCGCCGCGCGAGAACGGCGGCAACCAGGACATCAAGAACCTCACCAAGGGCAGCCGGATCTTCTACCCGGTGTTCGTCGACGGAGCGAACCTGTCGGTGGGGGATCTGCACTTCTCCCAGGGCGACGGCGAAATCACGTTCTGCGGCGCGATCGAGATGGGCGGCTTCATCGACCTGCGGGTGGACGTGATCCCCGGCGGTATGGAGACCTATGGGGTGAGCGAGAACGCGATCTTCATGCCCGGCAACACCGATCCGCAGTATTCCGAGTGGCTGGCGTTCTCCGGGACCTCGGTCACGCTCGACGGGGAACAGCGCTACCTCGACTCCCATCTGGCATACCAGCGGGCGTGCCTGCACGCCATCGACTACCTGACGAAGTTCGGCTACAGCCCCGAACAGGCCTATCTGCTGCTGGGCGCCGCGCCGATCGAGGGCCGGCTGTCCGGGGTGGTCGACATCCCGAATGCCTGTGCCACCGTGTACATTCCGACCGCCATCTTCGACTTCCCGGTCGCGCCGTCGGCGGCCGGGCCGGTCACGATCGATCCGGGGATCGGGGCGCCGCACTCGGCGTTCTGACCAGCGTCAGCTCGTCAGGAACGCGCCGATCTCGGCGGCCGTCGCCGCCGGTTGGTCGAGCATGAGCAGGACGAACGCGTCGTCGACGTAACGCAGGGTGCCGGCGGTCATCTCGGCCAGGCGCCGCGCGTGATCGTCGGGCATCACGGGATTGCGGGTCCACAGCACGAGTACGTCGCCGTCGAAATCGGCGAGGCGGTTGGTAGCGCGCACCAGCTCAGAGTCCACGAAGCGGGTGGCGCAGTAGCGGACCAGATCCCGCCGAATCCGCTCGTCGGCGAGCGCAGGGTCCAGCCAGGCATCGACGATACGTTGGGGCACAGGCTTTTTCGCCATCATTCCGAACAGCAGGCGACGGCGGCGCAGCCAGCCGACCTTGAGCTGGCGCATGGCAAGCGACACGGTCAGCGGGTTGCGGCTGGCCAGCCACGCCACCTTGCCGGGCCAGCCAGGCGGGAAGTTCTCGAACGCCTCCGACGGGCAGATCACCATCCGCGCCACCCGCTTGTCCCGGCCCATGTCGGTGAGCAAGAGCGGGCCGCCCCAGTCGGTGACGACGAGCGTCACGTCGGTCAGGTCGAGTGCGTCGAGGAAGTCCGCGACGATGCCGACCATGCCGGGCAGGGTGAGATCGGCGTCGGCGCGCATGGGAATTCGGTGTCCCCCCAGGGGCAGCACCGGAAGCAGGTAGCGGAACCCGGGCGGCAGTACCGGCAGCGCGAGGTCCCACACCGCGTCGTTCATGAGTAGACCGTGCAGCAGCACCACCGGCGGGCCCGCCGGGTCACCCTCCTCGCGGTATTCGATGGTCCCTGCGGTGATCTCGACGGTGTTCATGGCGACCTTTCGGCTAGAACGCTCATTCTAGAATGTATGCTCTAGTGTGGAACAAGGAGGTGACGATGGCAAGATCCACCCGCGAATCGATCCTGACCGCGGCGGCGGAGTTGATGCGCCACCGCGGCTACGGCGCCGTGGCGATGAAGGACATCGCGGCCGCCTCCGGAGCGCCGATCGGCTCGCTCTACCACCACTTCCGCGACGGCAAGGTGCAGATCGCGCGCGAGGCGCTGCTCAACGCCGGAGCGGCGTACGCCCTGCTCATCCCGTCGGTGGTCGATGAGTACACCGATCTCGGCGCGGCGCTGGAGGGCGTGTTCGCCCAGGCCGCGGAGGACATGGCGGCGACCGGCTACGCGAACATGTGCCCCATCGCCTCCGTTGCCGCCGAGGTCGCCGGCACCGTCGAGGAACTGCGCGACGTGACCGCGGGCGTCTTCACCGGCTGGCTCGACGGCGGGACGGCGTACTTCACCGCACGCGGTCTGGCGCCCACGCAGGCGCGCGAGGTGACGGTCGCCCTCGTCGCCGCACTCGAAGGGGCGTTCGTCCTCGCGCGCACGCTGCGCGACGGCGAACCGCTGCTCGCCGCAGGCCGCGTCCTCGGCCCACAGTTCCGCGGGGTGGAATTGATCCCCGCTTCCGCCGACGTTTCCGGGCGGTCACGTTCTAAGCTCTGAGGCCATGGCAGTGGTCGTCGACCCCAACGGCACGGCATGGTCGGTTCACCGGGAATGGTGGCCGTTCCCCGGGGTGCTCGACTTCACCCTCGACCTGTTCGACTTGATCATCGCCCTGCCGTTCCTGCTGCTGTGGCCCTTCTGGGTGGCGACGAAGTGGCTCGGCGTGCGCTGGACGATCGTCATCGAGCGCGACGGACAGGAAGTCGGCAGGGAACTCGTGCGCGGCTGGCGGCGCTCGAAGGGGCGCATCGCCGCGCTGGCCCTCGAGGTGGCGCAGGGCGCCCGTTCCGGCCGCTTCGTGATCTGATCCCCGATATGCCGCAATTCAAGGACGCGCAAGGGGTGCGCTGGTCGGTGCGCCGCCGCTGGATGCCCCTGCTCGACTACCTGAACATGGCGTCATGGGGACTCAACTGGTTCGGCGTGGTGATGTTCGTCATCGCACTGCCTTTCCTGATCGTCTGGCCGTTCTGGTTTCTCGCCAAGTTCTGCGGGGTGCCGTGGAAGATCGTGGTGACCCGCGACGGCGAGGACGTCACCGTCGAGAAGGTGAAGGGTTGGCAGGCGTCGCGGCGGCGCGTCGAAGAGATTGCGCGCGGCATCAGGGCCTTCGGCGAGGTCCCCGCGGCAGGCCTCGATCCGGATCTGCGCCCGTACTCCTGATGCGGTGTGTCATTTCGGGCTCACGGCCACGCCACGCGCTAATGTATCGAACACGTGTTCTGACGAAGGGGCTTTGGCGTGCGGGTGATGGGAGTCGATCCCGGGTTGACGCGCTGCGGGCTCTCCGTCATCGAGAGCGGGCGCGGCCGCCAGGTCATCGCGCTTGACGTCGACGTGGTGCGTACGCCCTCCGACGAGCAGCTGCACCGCCGGCTGTTGACGATCAGCGACACCGTCGAGTACTGGATGGACACCCATCGCCCCGACGTCGTCGCCATCGAGCGGGTGTTCGCCAACCAGAACGCCAACACCGCCATGGGCACCGCGCAGGCCGGTGGCGTGATCGCGCTGGCCGCCGCCAAGCGCGACATCGACGTGCACTTCCACACCCCCAGTGAGGTGAAGGCGGCCGTCACCGGCAACGGTCGGGCCGACAAAGCCCAGGTGACCGCGATGGTGACGAAAATCCTCGCCTTGCAAGCCAAACCCACTCCCGCCGACGCCGCCGACGCACTCGCGCTGGCGATCTGTCACTGCTGGCGCGCCCCGATGATCGCCCGGATGGCCGCCGCGGAGGCGATGGCAACCGAGCAGCGCCGCAAGTACGCGGCCCGGCTCAAGGCGGCGAAGTGATCGCCTCGGTGCGCGGTGAGGTCATCGACATCGCGCTCGACCATGCCGTGATCGAGGCAGCCGGCGTCGGCTACAAGGTGATGGCGACACCGTCGACCCTCGCGAAGCTGCGGCGCGGCACCGAGTCCCGGCTGATCACCGCGATGATCGTGCGCGAGGACTCGATGACGCTCTACGGCTTCGCCGACGGAGACGCGCGCGACCTGTTCACCACGCTGCTCGGGGTGTCCGGTGTCGGCCCCAAGATCGCCCTGGCGACGCTGGCGGTGTACGACGCGCAGGCGTTGCGCCAGGCGCTCGCCGACGGCGATGTGGCGGCGCTGACCCGGGTGCCCGGGATCGGCAAACGCGGCGCCGAGCGGATGGTGCTGGAACTGCGCGACAAGATCGGTCCGGTGTCCGCGGGACCCGGGGTGGCGACGGCCGGTGGCCACGTGGTGCGCGGGCCCGTCGTCGAGGCGCTGATCGGCCTCGGCTTCCCGGCCAAGCAGGCCGAGGAGGCCACCGACAAGGTGCTCGCCGCTGATCCCGATGCCACCACCGCGAGCGCGCTGCGCGCCGCACTATCGATGCTCGGGAAGAAATAGTGGGCCGCTTCGAGTACGACGAGCCCGAGGAACGGGATGTGTCGCCGGCGCTGACGGTCGGTGAGGGCGACATCGACGCGAGCCTGCGGCCCCGTTCGCTCGGCGAGTTCATCGGTCAGCCTCGCGTGCGCGAACAACTCCAGCTCGTCCTCGAGGGCGCCAAGAACCGCGGCGGCACCCCGGATCACATCCTGTTGTCCGGACCACCTGGGCTCGGCAAGACGTCGCTGGCGATGATCATCGCCGCCGAACTCGGCTCGTCGTTGCGCCTGACGTCGGGTCCGGCACTGGAACGGGCCGGTGACCTCGCGGCCATGCTCTCCAACCTCATCGAGGGTGACGTCCTGTTCATCGATGAGATCCACCGCATCGCCCGTCCGGCCGAAGAGATGCTCTACCTGGCGATGGAGGACTTCCGGGTCGACGTCGTGGTCGGCAAGGGACCCGGGGCCACATCGATTCCGCTGGAGGTGGCGCCGTTCACGCTCGTCGGCGCCACCACCCGGTCGGGTGCGCTGACCGGCCCACTGCGCGACCGCTTCGGCTTCACCGCGCACATGGACTTCTACGAACCTGCTGAGTTGGAGCGGGTGCTGGCCCGCTCGGCGGGGATCCTGGGCATCGAACTCGGCGGTGAGGCGGGAGCGGAGATCGCACGCCGGTCCCGGGGCACGCCCCGCATCGCCAACCGGTTGCTGCGCCGCGTTCGCGATTACGCCGAGGTGCGGGCCGACGGCGTCATCACCCGCGACATCGCCAAGGCCGCGCTGGCGGTCTACGACGTCGACGAACTCGGCCTGGACCGGTTGGACCGTGCGGTGCTCTCGGCGCTGACCCGCAGCTTTGGCGGCGGACCGGTCGGCGTGTCGACGCTGGCGGTGGCGGTGGGCGAGGAGGCCACCACCGTGGAGGAGGTGTGTGAGCCGTTCCTGGTGCGGGCGGGCATGATCGCCCGCACGCCGAGGGGCCGTGTCGCCACCACACTGGCGTGGACCCATCTCGGGCTCACACCGCCCAGCGGGGTCAGCGGGCTGGGCCAGCCCGGCCTCTACGACTGACGGTTCAGCACAGCCAGGAGATCGGCGTGTCGGACAGCCGAATCTGGTTGCCGCCCGCGCGTTTCGCCTCGTACATCGCGGTGTCTGCAGCCGTGATCAGGCCGTCGATCAGTTCCCGGGTGACGCCGGCGACCCGGGTCAGCCCGATGGTCGAGACGCCGACGCTGGCGGTGATGTTCCAGGACGTCGCGGCGACGGCCGCGCGTAGCCGTTCGGCAATCTCGGCGGCCGCACCGGCCGGCGTGATGTCCGCGACGACGAACTCCTCGCCGCCGATCCGGCCCACCACCGCGACGTCTCCGGCCGCCTTGCGCAGGCTGTCGGCGACGGCGATGAGGATCATGTCGCCGACCGCGTGGCCGTAGGTGTCGTTGGCCCGCTTGAACGCATCGAGGTCGAGCATCACCACGGTGAAGCTGTGATCGGGGTCGCCGGCTGCGCCGGTGATGAGATCGCGTGCCGCACGGTGAAAGCCCCGGCGGTTGCGCAGCCCGGTCAGGGCGTCGATCGACGACCTCAGCGCATCGACCGACAGCCAGTTCACCAGCACCTGTCCGCAGAACGGTACGGCGAGGATGCCGCCGCTCATCACCATGAGTTTCGACGCCGCCAAGGCCGCGTCGCCGTCGAGAGCGATCCGCACCGCGCACACGACGGCGGTCGTCAGGGAGATGCCCAGGGTGAGCGTCAGGTAGGGGGCGGAATGGAAGAACCCGACGTATCCCGCCAGCCCGATGAACGCCGCGCACCCCAGCATCCCGGCGCGTGGATCGGAATCCGCCAGACACGCTGCGGCAAGCGCGACCGTGCCCAGCACTGAGAACAGCTGCGATCGCCGGCAATCCGGCCAGCGCCACAGATACCCGGCGGCGACCAGGACCAGCACGGCGGTCACTGCTGCCGATGTCACCCGTTCGGCGGTGGTGGCCGGGCCGGACGGACTCCATCTCATCAACAGTGTCGCCACCGCGAGCAGGAACAGGATCACTGCGAGGAGGTAGCGCGTCACCGCGGTCAGACCGCGGGCGGCCAGATAGCCAGAGAGCCAGTCATAGTGGTCCGGCTGTCGCCACCACAGGCGGATTCCGCGCACTCCCGCTCCCGACTCTCGCCGGAATGCTACGCGGGCACACCGGGGCGGGCGTGGCTTTCGGGACTTCCGAAGCCGCGCCCGCCCTGGTCGGCGGCTATCTCAGAGCAGCCCGAGCAACTCCAGGTCGGTGGCGTACTTGACGATCACCGGCGCCGTCACGTGGGGAATGTCCTTGTCCGGCCCGATCTTGGCCTCCTGCACGGCAGCTCGGAACCTGTCGGTCGGGGCCATCGCCCCGTTCAGCGGACGCTCGGGGCGCTGATAGTTGTGCAGGAGCGGTAGCAGGGAGTACTGGCGCTGACGCTCGGGCAGTGCGCGCACGGCGGTCTCGAAGCGCGCCAGCCAGGCGTCGTAGCCGGTGACCCGGTCGATGCGGTAACCCGCGTCGACCAGCCAGTCGACGAACTGATCGAGTCCGATGCCGTCGTCGTACGGGTTCATCACGTGGTAGGTCGCAAAACCGGTTCCAACCTCGTTGACCGCCTGCGCACCGAGGGTGTCGATCGCCTCGGCGATGAACTCCACCGGCAGCCCGTCGTAATGGGCACGCTGCGGCCGGCCCGCATCGTCGAGTTCGTAGAACGACTCGGGCGCGATACCGGTCGCCACCAGGCTCAGGATCGTACGGGTGAACATGTCCGGCAGGTTCAACTGACCGGCGTAGGTGGTGTCGGCCAGGATCATGTCGCAGCGGAACACCGCCACCGGCAGCCCGCACAGGTCGTGCGCCTCGCGCAGCAGAACCTCACCGGCCCACTTGCTGTTGCCGTATCCGTTCGCGTAGCTCTCGTCCACGGTGCGGGTGGCGCTGATCTCGCGGATGTCGCCGTCCTCGGTGAACCGTCCCGGTGCGACGCCTGCCCCCACTCCGATGGTCGAAACATAGGTGAACGGCTTGATCTTCGTGGTGAGGGCCAGGCGGATCAGTTCGGCGGTGCCGAGCGCATTGGGGCCGAACAGCTGGCTGTAGGGCAGCACGTGGTTCACCAGCGCGGCCGGATCGACGATCAGATCCACCGTCTCGGCGAGGCGCTGCCAGACCTGGGGAGCGAGACCGAGATCGGCTTCACCCTTGTCGCCTGCCAGAACTTCCAGTGATGGGGACAGTTCGCGGTAGTGCTCCAGCAGATATGCGTCGCCGCTGTCGAAGGTGTCGTCGAGGCGTTGCCGCGCCGCCGCGTCGTCCTTGGCGCGGATCAGGCAGATGACCTTCCCGTTCACCAGAGACATCCGCTCCAGCCAGTCCAGCGCGAGGTAACGCCCGAGGAACCCGGTGGCGCCGGTGAGCAGCACCGTGCGCACCTCGCCTGTCGGTGCGGGCAGAGAGGTTGCGGCGTCTAGGGTTTCGGCGTCGATGAATTTGTCGAGGGTCAGATCGCGGGCGTGCACCTCGGTGGCGTCGCGGCCGTGCACGGAGTCATATGTCGGCCGTTTGCCGGTCGACGAGCGCTGCGTCTCGATGTACCTGGCGATGGCGGCGAGGTCGTTGGCCGGGCTGACGATGACGCCGACCGGTACGTCGGTGTCGAAGATGTCGTGCAGGAGATTGCCGAACGTCAACGCCGACAACGAGTCTCCACCGAGATCGGTGAATTGCGCGTCCGGCGCGACGTCGGTGCCGGCCGCTCCGAGCACAGCGGCGGCGGCGCGGGTGACGGTCTCGAGCACCGGCCGGTCGGCGGCCCCCTGGCGCACGGCGCGCAGCTCGGTGGCCTGACCTTCGGCCAGCGACGTGTAGAGCTCCTCGAGCAGCGGACCGTAGCGCTCCTTGAGCTTCGGACGGGCCAGCTTGCGGATTCCGGTCAGCAGCCCGTTCTCCAACGTGAAGGGCTCGGTCTCGACGATGAAGTCGCGCGGGATCTCATAGGACTGCAGCTGAGCCTCGCGCGCCATCGCCAGCAGTGCCTCCGACAGCGCCGAGCGCAGTGCGTCGTTGTCGCCGCCGGCCCGGTTCAGCGCATCGTCGGTGGGCACGATGACCGCGAGCAGATACGAGCGGGCACTGTTGCCGTACACGTAGATCTGGCGCACCAGCGGGCTGGCGCCGAACGCCGCCTCGAGCTTGGACACGGTGACGAACTCACCCTGCGAGAGCTTGAGCACGTTGTTGCGCCGGTCCAGATATTTCAGCTGATCCGGACCGGTCTCGGCGACGATGTCGCCGGTCCTGTAGAAGCCGTCCTCGTCGAACACCTCGGCGGTGATCTCGGGACGCCGGTAATACCCGGGGATGAGATCGTCGGACATGACCAGCAACTCCCCGCGGGGGAACGGGCGGTCGGTACGGAAGTAGCCGAGGTCCGGGACGTCGACGAGCTTGTAGTCGCGCACCGGCGGACGGCGCACCAAACCGTCGACGAACACCGCGCCGGCCTCGGTGGAGCCGTAGCCCTCGGTCAGCGACAGGCCGATGAAGTCCTCGACCCAGACCTTGAGTTCGGGGCTGATCGGGGCCGAACCGGTCATGGCGGCGACTCCGCGGCCGCCCAGCATGCGGCGACTCACCTCGGCGAGATCCGCTCCGTCACCGGTGTTCTCGCTCTGCACCTCCTGGAAGATCATCTCCCAGATGCGGGGGACGAAGTTCATGTGCGTCGGGCGAACGAGCGCGACGTCGTCGAGGAACGTGGACAGGTCGCTGCGGGCGGCGAAGTAGACGGTGCCGCCGGTGGCCAGCGCGGCATAGAGGATGCCGCGGCCCATCATGTGGCTCATCGGCATGAACGACAGCACGATCGACGGGGTGACCGTCTGCAGGCCCCAGGCCTGGCGGGCCGAGGCGCGCCACGAATTCGCGATCAGCCGTTCGGGATACATCGCCCCCTTGGGCGTACCGGTGCTGCCCGAGGTGTAGATGAGCAGCATCAGCGGATCGGGCTCGGCCGAGACGTGGGGCGCCGCGGTGGGCAGTGCGCGTCCGCGCTCGATGGCGTCGGCCAGGAGTTCGACGGTGACGCCCGGCAGCGCCGCTTGCGCGGCCGCGACGGCATCGCGGTGCGCGTCGACCCGGGCGTCGTGGTCGAAGACGACGAGATGCGTCGGCGCGATGTCGGCGTGGGCGAGTTCGATTGCGTCGCTGAGGAAGTCGACGCTGGAGAAGACGGCCACCGGCTCGGTCTCGGTGAGGATGGGTCGCAACGACGCGGCCGGCGCGCTGGTCTGTAGTGGTACGGCGACCGCACCGACGTAGTTCAGCGCCATGTCGACGACCGTGTAGTCGGTGCTGGTGAACCCGAGGACTGCGACACGGTCGCCCGGTCGGATGACGCCGTCGGCCAGCGCGGTGGCCACGGCGCGCACTCGATCCCAGGTCTCGCGGTAGGTGATGGTGTCGAACCGGGGGAGCAGTTCGGCCGAGGTGCGCCCGGTGGCGTCGGTGACGTACTCGACGGCGCGGCGGCCGAGTGCGGGCCGGTCGGCGTAAGCCTCCATGATGATGCGCACCATGTCGGACAGCCGGATGCCGGGCTGGTCGACGGCCTCTCCGACGGCCGGGTCGGGGCGGGCGGCGGCGAACTGCGGATCGGTGGCGTAGAGGTCGGCGATGCGCTGCTCGAGGCGTGTATCGCGGCCGTCAGTGGAAAGCGAAGTCGGCACAGCGGCTCCTCACGACGTTGGAACGGGGGACCGGCGCCACGCTGCGCCTACACAAAACTACGTTAGCAAAGCTAAAGGCATTCCCGATGTCGCTGTGGGTTTGCTGTGAGCTGGGGACGTTAGGCGGGGCCGCGGTAGGGGTATCCCCAGCGCACAACCCCAGGAGGCATCATGATCGGCTCACATCACCCCGAGCGTCCGCGCGGCGGACGCATGCGCATCCCTCGGAGCCGCGGCGCTGCCAGTGGTTTCCTGTTGATCTTGCTCGGCCTGTGGGGTGCTTTGGTTCCCTTCATCGGCCCCTCCTTCGACTTCGCGTTCAGCCCGGAGACGGCGTGGACCACCGGACGCGCGTGGCTGGAGGTGCTGCCCGGCGTCGTCACGGTGATCGGCGGCATCCTGCTGCTGACCTCCCGCAACCGGGCGACCGCAATGCTCGGCGGCTGGCTGAGTGTGGCCGCCGGCGCCTGGTTCGTGATCGGCCGCGCCATGGCCGGCCCGCTCAATCTCGGTGATGCCGGTACGCCGGTCGCCGCGTCGGAGACCAAGCGCGTGTGGCTGGAGCTGACCTACTTCTACGGTCTCGGCGCGCTGATCGTCTTCCTGGGTGCGCTGGCCGTCGGCCGGCTGTCGGTCCGCAGCGTGCGCGACATCGAATACGCCCAGCGTCCGGTCACGGCCGCGGCCACCACGGGGGCCATGGATGCGCCTGCGTCCCAGCATATTCCGCTGGCCGATCAGCGGACCGAGGTCGTCGGCCCCACCTATGAGAACCGCCCGCGTCGCGGTCTGCTGGGCCGCCTGCGCCCGGGCCGCCGCGGCGACAACCTCGTCCACCGCTGACTCCGAGGTGACTTCAGGGGCGTAGCCCGCGCAGCAGCACCGCCAGCCCGTATTCGAAGGCGTCGTCGGCCCGCCCCGGTTTGGGCGCGCCGGTGGCCAGCGCGGCCGCCAGCTCGGGTCCGATTTCGTCGCCCGGTCGCCAGGGCTCGTCCGGGGCGGCGACGTCGAGCGCTGCGCCCAGCACGTAGTTGTCCACCAGCGTGATCGTTCTGAGGGTGTCCGGCGGGCTGAATCCCGCCCGGTGCAGCGTGGCCGCCAACGCGTTGTACATCGTGAAGGCCTGTGGGCTGTTGACGGCGAACTCGGTCAGCAGGGGAATCAGGTTGGGGTAGCGCGCGAAACTGGACCGATAGGTCCGCGCGATGTCGGCGACCACGTCGCGCCACGGCCGGTCCGGATTGTCCACGGGCAACCGCACGTCCGACATCGCGCGCTCGCGCAACAGCTCGACGATGGCGCCGCGGCCGGACACGTGGTTGTAGAGCGACGACGGCTGCACGCGCAGCCTGCGCGCGACAGCCGGCATGGTGAAGCCCCCCGAGGTGCAGACGAGGTCGAGCGCCGCCTCCGCGATGAGGTCGACGGACAGTTTCGGCGTCGCCGGTCGTCCCATCCCGCACCTCCCCGGTTGCGACGTCGGGTGACTCAGTTCACAATAAACGAACATCATTCGTTTTAGGAGCTGGATGATCGTCCTCACCGCGGCGGCCGCCCCGCCGCTGTCCCGCACCACGGAGTCACTGCGTCCGCCCTTGCGGGTCGGCCTCGTCCAGCACCGGTGGCGCTCCGACGCCGTCGAGTTGGCCGCGGTGGTGCGTTCCGGGATCGACCGCGCGGCCGGTGAAGGGGCGACGGCGGTGTTCCTGCCCGAGATCACGCTGCTGCGCTATCCGGCCGATGAGCCGGGTGGCGAGCACGTCGACGCACTGGCCGAGGACCTGCTGGACGGACCGACCTTCGCGCTGGCCGCTGAGGCCGCCACCGCGAACGGGATCTTCGTGCACGCCTCGCTCTACCAACGCTCACCGGCTGCGGACGGACTGGGTCTCAATACGGCGATACTCGTCTCTCCCGCAGGTGACCTGGTGGCCAAGACGCACAAGCTGCACATCCCGATCTCGGCGGGCTACTACGAGGACACCTATTTCCGCCCCGGCCCTGCCGACGACCCGTACCCGGTGTATGCACCCGACGGACTCGGCGCTCGCATCGGATTGCCCACCTGCTGGGACGAATGGTTCCCCGAAGTCGCCCGCAGCTATTCGCTGGGCGGCGCCGAAATCGTGGTGTACCCCACCGCGATCGGCTCCGAACCGGTGTTTCCCGACTTCGACACCCGCCCCCTGTGGCAACAGGTCATCGTCGCCAACGGCATCAGCAGCGGCCTGTTCATGGTGGTGCCCAACCGCGTCGGCGACGAGGGCACCGTGACCTTCTACGGCTCCTCGTTCATCTCCGACCCCTACGGCCGGGTGCTCGCGCAGGCGCCGCGCGACGAGGAGGCCGTCCTGGTGGCCGACCTCGACCTCGACCAGCGGCGGGACTGGCTGGAGCTGTTCCCGTTTCTGCTGACCCGCCGCCCCGACACCTACGGTGCACTCACCGAACCCGTTGACGCACAACAGCCGTACGGAGTGGGGCATCAGGCGACGGCGGTGGTCAAGTGAGCGCGACGCTGTTCACCGGCGGCGTGATCTGGACCGGCCGGGAGGACACCGACGCGTTGCTCGTCGTGGACGGCGTCGTCGCCGCCGTCGGGGCGCAGGCCCGGGCCCACAACGCGACGATCGTCGATCTCGGCGGCGGCTTCCTGATGCCGTCGTTCGGCGACGGCCACGCCCACCCGCTCTACGGCGGGCTCGAAGCCGTCGGTCCCGCAGTCCGGCAGGCCACGACGGTCGACGAGATCGTGCTCGCCGTCAAGCGGTTCGCCGACGAGAACCCGGACGAGGAGTGGATCGTCGGCGCCTCCTACGACGGCAGCCTGGCCGATGGCGGACTCTTCGACGCCCGCTGGCTCGACGCGGCCGTTGCCGACCGTCCCGTGGTGCTGCGGGCGTGGGACTACCACACGGTGTGGTGCAACTCTGTGGCACTGGAGCGTGCCGGGATCACCCGCGACACCCCCGACCCCGTGCTGGGCGAGATCCCGCGCCGTGCGGACGGATCGGTGCTCGGGACGTTGCGCGAGTGGGGCGCGGTCGATCTGGTGATGAACGCGATGCCGCCTCGCGACGAGGAGATCCGCATCAACGCGCTGGCAACGGCCGCCGACTACTACCTGGCCCGGGGTGTCACGTGGGTGCAGGACGCCTGGGTGGAACCAGCCGACGTCGACACCTATGTCGAGGCGGCCCGCCGCGACGCGTTGCGGATGCGCTTCAACCTCGCGCTGTACGCTGATCCGCGCCATTTCGACAGCCAGATAACACGATTCGCCGAACAGCGCCGCCCAGTCGAAGAGGCGGGTAACCCGTTGCTCACCGCGCAGACGGTGAAGTTCTTCGCCGACGGCGTGGTCGAGAACGAGACCGGTGCGCTGTTACAGCCCTACTGCTCGGGGCTGCACTCCCATTCCGGGGGGCAGGAGCGAAGCGACTCGGGGGATAACCGGGGTATGACGAACTGGGAGGGCGACACGCTGGCCGAGGCGGCTCGCCGCGTCGACGATCTCGGTCTGCAGATCCACATCCATGCCATCGGCGACGCCGCGGTGCGCCAGGCCCTCGACGCCATCGAACACGTCGCGGCGCAGAACCCCCCGCGCGACCGCCGGCCGGTGATAGCGCACTGCCAGCTGGTCGACGACACCGACCTGGCCCGTTTCGCCGCACTCGGCGTGATCCCCAACATGCAACCCCTGTGGGCCCAGCTCGACGCATTGATGACGGTGCTCACGATCCCGCGACTCGGAGCCGAACGTGCCGATAGGCAGTACCCGATCAACACGCTGGACAAGACGGGGGCTCCGCTGAGCTTCGGGTCGGACTGGCCGGTGTCCTCCGGAGCGCCGCTCGACGGCATCGCCGTGGCGACGTCGCGGCGCACCGCCGACGGCACCCCGGAGGGCGGCTGGACGCCGCACGAGGTGCTGCCCGTCGAGCGCGCACTCTCGGCGTACACCGAAGGTGTGGCCAAACAGGCGTTCGCCGAACATGACTGGGGTGTCCTGGTACCCGGCGCCAGCGCCGACATGGTCTGGCTGCAGCGCGATCCCCGTACTGCTGCACCGCTCGATCTGCCCACGGTGGGCGTCCGGGCGACGTATCTTCGCGGAGCACCGATGTACCAGGCGAGGGACTGAAAGGCCGACATGACATCTGAATTCATCGCCGACACCGACGAGGGCACTCTCAAACGGGCGTTGGGATTGCCGTCGCTGGTGCTCTTCGGCCTGGTGTACATGGTCCCGCTCACAGTGTTCACCACCTACGGCATCGTCACCGAAACCTCCGGCGGCCGACTGCCGTTGGCCTACGTCGTCACGCTCGTCGCGATGGTGTTCACGGCGCTGTCGTACGCCCGGATGGCCGCGGCGATCCCGGTGGCCGGCTCGGCTTACACATACACGCAGCGGACCTTCGGCGCCCCGGTCGGCTTCCTGGCCGGGTGGTCGCTGATGCTCGACTACCTGTTCCTGCCGATGCTCAACTATCTCGTCATCGGCCTCTACCTGAACGCGGCGGTGCCCGCGCTGCCCGAATGGGTGATCGTCCTGATCGCGATCGCGGTCGTCACGGTGCTCAACATCGTCGGCATCGTCTCGGTGGCCCGCGCCAACTTCCTGATCATCGCGATCCAGGCGGTCTTCATCGTCGTGTTCCTCGTCCTGGCGATCGGCACGATCGCCGGCTACGGCACGGTCAACCTGCTGGCGCCGTTCACCGGTGACGGGTCCGCCGGTGGCATGAGCCCGGTGCTCGCGGGTGCGGCGATCCTGTGCTTGTCGTTCCTGGGCTTCGACGCGGTGTCCACGCTCTCGGAAGAGGCCAGGGATGCCCGACGCACCGTGCCGCAGGCGATCATGATCGCCACCATCGTGTCGGGGATCATCTTCATCCTGTTGTCCTACGTGTCGCAGCTGGTATTCCCGTCCAACGAGTTCGCCGACATCGACTCCGGCTCGCTGGACGTCATGGTCGCCGCAGGCGGCACGTTCCTCAATGCGCTCTTCACCGCCGCGTACGTCGCGGGTGCGACCGGTTCGGCATTGACCTCACAGGCGTCGGTGGCGCGCATCCTGTTCGCCATGGGCCGCGACGGGATCCTGCCGCGCAAAGTGTTCGGCCACGTCTCGGTGAAGTACCGCACGCCGGTGTACGCGATCCTGGTGGTCAGCGTGATTTCGCTGCTGGCCATCGTGATCGATCTGGCCATGCTGGCCTCGCTCGTGAGTTTCGGTGCGCTGGTGGCGTTCTCGGTGGTGAACCTGTCGGTGATCAAGCACTACTTCATCGACCTGAAGGACCGCAGCAACATCGCGCTCAACCTCATCGCCCCGGCGATCGGCTTCCTGCTGACGGTGTGGCTGTGGACCAGCCTGTCCGGCATGACGCTGGTGCTCGGGTTGATCTGGCTGGCGATCGGAGTCGTCTGGCTGCTCGTGGTCACCCGCGGCTTCCGCCGCCCCACGCCGGTCCTCGATCTCGAAGAGAGCGTCTGACCCGGCACAGGTCCCCGCGCAACAGAGTGGTCAGCCGATGTAGGCCATCACGTGCTTGATGCGGGTGTAGTCCTCGAGGCCGTACATCGACAGGTCCTTGCCATGTCCGGACGCCTTGAAGCCACCGTGCGGCATCTCGGCGACCAGCGGGATATGGGTGTTGATCCACACGCAGCCGAAGTCCAGGGCCGCCGACACCCGCAGCGCCCGGGACACGTCCTTCGTCCACACCGACGACGCGAGACCGTATTCGACGCCGTTGGCCCAGGCGATGGCCTCGTCCTCGTCGGAGAAACTCTGCACGGTGATGACCGGGCCGAAGACCTCCTGCTGGATCAGCCGGTCGTCCTGCAGCAGTCCGCCCACGACCGTCGGCTCGACGTAGAAACCCTTGTCGCCCTGCCGGTTTCCACCGGCCGCCACCGTCGCGTGTGACGGCACGTCGTCGAGGAAGCTCAGCACCCGCTCGAACTGGTTGACGTTGTTGACCGGCGGCACCCAGGCGTCCTCGTCGTCGGCCGGCTTGCCGAAGGTCGTCGTCGCCGCCCTGGCCTGCTCGGCGAGTGCCTCGGTGAGCTCACCCGCGATCCGGGCCGGCGCGAGGACGCGGGTGGCCGCCGTGCAGTCCTGACCGGCATTGAAGTAGCCGGCGGTGGCGATACCCTCGGCGGCTCCCGCGATGTCGGCGTCGTCGAACACGATCACCGGCGCCTTGCCGCCCAGTTCGAGGTGGGTGCGCTTGAGGTTGCCGCCCGCGCTGACCGCGACCGCCTTGCCCGCGGCCACCGACCCGGTGATGGCCACCATCTCCGGCGTCGGGTGTGACACCAGGTTCGCCCCGGTCACCCGGTCTCCGGTGACGACGTTGAGCACCCCGGGCGGCAGATGCTTGGCGGCCAGCTCGGCGAGCATCACGGTGGTCACCGGGGTGGTGTCACTGGGCTTGATGACGACGGTGTTGCCCGCGGCGATCGCCGGGCAGATCTTCCAGATCGCCATCATCATCGGGTAGTTCCACGGCGCAACCTGTCCGATGACACCGACCGGTTCCCGACGGATCCACGAGGTGTGGTTTTCCATGTACTCACCGGCCGACTTGCCCTCCAGCACCCGGGCGGCACCGGCGAAGAAGCGGATCTGATCGACCATCGGCGGGATCTCCTCGGCCGCGGTCACGTGATTGGGCTTACCGGTGTTGCGGCCCTCGGCGGCGACCAGGTCGTCGGCGGCCTTCTCCACTTCGTCGGCGAAGTCGAGCAGCGCCTTCTGGCGGTGTCCCGGGGTGGTGCGCTTCCAGTCCTTGAACGCCTTCGACGCAGCGGCGTAGGCATTGTCGATGTCCTGCTCGTTGGACACCGGCGCGGTGCCGTACTGCTCGCCGGTGCTCGGGTCGACCAGCGGCATCGTGGCACCGCTGACCGAGTCGACGAGTTCGCCGCCGATGAAGTTCTTGACCGTTGTCATGAAGTGCTCCTTGTCTCTACAGGTCGCGCAGGAGGTCGGCGAGGACGTCGAGTCCCTCGTTGAGCAGGTCGTCGCTGATGGCCAGCGGTGGCAGGAAGCGCAGCACGTTGCCATAGGTGCCGCAGGACAGCACGATCACCCCGGCGGCGTGCGCCCCGGCGCAGAGCGCCTTCGTCAGTTCGGCGTCGGGCTCGATGGTGCCGGCCTTCACCAACTCGACGGCGATCATCGCTCCGCGGCCGCGGACATCGCCGATGCGGTCGTCCTCGGCCTGCATGCGGCCGAGCCGGTCCTTCATCAGCGTTTCGATCTGCGCGGCCCGCTCGACCAGGGACTCGGACTCGATGGTCTCGATCGTGGCCAGCGCCGCCGCGCAGGCGACCGGGTTGCCGCCGTAGGTGCCCCCGAGGCCGGAGACATGCGGCGAATCCATGATCTCGGCGCGGCCGGTGACCGCCGACAGCGGCATACCGTCGGCGATGCCCTTGGCCGTGACGATGAGATCAGGTTCGATGCCCTCGTGTTCGCAGGCGAACATCCGCCCGGTGCGGGCGAATCCGGTCTGCACCTCGTCGGCGATGAACACCACGCCGTTGCGGCGGCACCACTCGAGCAGGGTGGGCAGGAAGCCGTCGGCGGGCACGATGAACCCGCCTTCGCCCTGAATCGGTTCGATGATCACCGCGGCGAGGTTGTCGGCGCCGACCTGCTTGTCGATGACGGTGATCGCGCGTCGGGCGGCCAGCTCGCCGTCGGTGGCCAGCTCCTTACCGCCGAACTCAGCATCGCGGAAGGGATAGGACAGCGGGGCGCGGTAGATCTCCGGGGCGAAGGGGCCGAAACCGTGCTTGTAGGGCATCACCTTCGCAGTCAGCGCCATCGTCAGGTTGGTGCGCCCGTGGTAGGCGTGGTCGAACGACACCACCGCCTGCCTCCCGGTGAAGGACCGGGCGATCTTGACGGCGTTTTCGACGGCCTCGGATCCGGAGTTGAACAGTGCGGAGCGCTTCTCGCCGCTCCCGGGAGTCAGCCGGTTGAGGGCTTCGGCGACCGCGACATATCCCTCGTAGGGCGTCACCATGAAGCAGGTGTGGGTGAACTGGGCGACCTGGTCGCGGACCGCGTCGATCACCCGGGGTGCGGCGTTGCCGATGGTGGTGACCGCGATACCCGAGCCCAGGTCGATGAGCCGGTTGCCGTCGACGTCTTCGACGATGCCGCCGCCGGCCCGCGCGGCGTAGACGGCCATGGTCGTGCCCACTCCGCGCGACACGGCGGTCGCCTTGCGATTGATGAGTTCCTGCGATTTCGGTCCGGGGATCGAGGTCGCGAGGTGGCGGCTCTGCTCGAGGGTGGTCACGTCAAGGCTCCTGCGGAGGGTGCAGCGCGGCTGGGGTCGGCTCGAGCCTAGTCGCCGGACGGCGCAGCGCGCGGGGGAAACAGCCGCTGCACGTGGCCGATGGCTATGGAATTCGCACCAAACATCGGTGATTTCTGCGGTTTTCGCGGTAGGAGCCGATGCTGAGGACGTCGCCCGCTGAGCCGTGAGATCGCCGTGGCGGCTGGTGGTCCGGTCGCGAGCGGCCTTGGCGGGGTCTTCGCGATCGATCGGCCGCCGAGCGGGTGGTAGGGCCGAGGCGGCGACAATGGCACACTGGTCACCGGCGAGGTGCCGTTTCCCGGGGATTCCTGGCGCCGTACCGCACAGAAAACCCGACACGAAAGACGCTTGTTGTTATGGACCTTGTTGTTTTCCTCCCTCTGCTCATCATCCTGGGCGCGTTCATGTTCTTCGCGTCCCGTCGCCAGCGGAAAGCCATGCAGGCGACGATCGACCTGCACAACTCGCTGCAGGTCGGCGACCGGATCCACACCACCTCGGGGCTGCAGGGCACCATCACCGGCATCACCGACGACGATGTCCACCTCGAGATCGCGCCCGGGGTCATCACCACCTGGATGAAGCTGGCGGTGCGTGACCGGATCGACCCGGCCGACGATCTCGACGACGACGAGGGCACTGCGGCCGATGTGCTCGACAGCCCGACCTCCACCGACGCTGTCAGCGACCCCGACCGGCTCAAGAAGGACTGACAGCTACACACTCAGCACCGCCCCGTACCCTTTGCGGTGCTATCGAACTGAATCCGAGGGGACCCAAGCAACGTGGCATCGTCTTCGGCGCCGGTACATCCTGCCCGTTATCTGTCGCTCTTCCTGGTCCTGCTGGTAGGCACCTACCTCCTGGTCTTCCTGACCGGTGACAAGCAGGCCCAGCCGAAGCTCGGCATCGACCTGCAGGGCGGAACCCGGGTGACGCTGACCGCGCGCACGCCGGACGGCTCCCCGCCCACCCGTGAAGCGCTCGATCAGGCCCAGCAGATCATCAGCGCACGCGTCGACGGTCTGGGTGTGTCCGGATCCGAGGTGGTCATCGACGGCCAGAACCTCGTCATCACGGTGCCGGGTAACGACAGCAGCGAGGCCCGCAACCTCGGTCAGACCGCGCGGCTCTACATCCGCCCGGTGATCCAGGCGTTCCAGACGTCGGCGATCAACCAACAGGCGCCGCCCGGACAGGCGCCGCCAGGAGGTGCGCCCGGACAGACTCCGCCGGGGGGCGCCCCCGGTGGTGTGCCGTTGCCCGGCCAGGAGGGCATGGTCCCGCAGCCGGGCCAGCAGCCCGCCCCGCAGCCGCGCCCGTATCCGCAGCAGCCCGCGCCGCCGGCTCCACCGACACCGCCTGCCCCGCCCAGCCCGTCCGCCCCGGCGACCCCGCCGGCTCCGCCGACGCCGCCGCTGCCGGGAACCGACGAGTCCGGCGAACGGGCCAATCTGGCCCAGCGCATCGCCGACGAGAAACAGCTGCGCCAGAGCGAGGACCAGTCGGTGCAGATCCTGGCGCTGCAGTTCCAGGCCAGCCGCTGCGGTGAGGACGACGTGCTCGCGGGCAACGACGATCCGAACCTGCCGCTGATCACCTGCTCGACCGACGGGCAGACCGTCTATCTGCTCGACAAGTCGATCATCAGTGGCGAGCAGATCCAGAACGCCACCTCGGGGCTGCAGCAGCAGCGCGGCGAATACGTCGTCGACCTGGAGTTCAAGGGTGACGCGGCCGCCACCTGGGCCGATTTCACCGCAGCGAACGTCGGCACTCAGACCGCCTTCGTCCTCGACTCCAAGGTGGTCAGCGCCCCGGAGATCCAGGAGGCGATTCCCGGCGGACGGACGCAGATCACCGGGCGGTTCACCCAGCAGTCGGCAACCGAACTGGCCAACGTGCTCAAGTACGGATCGCTGCCGCTGTCGTTCGAGTCGTCGGAGGCGGAGACCGTGTCGGCCACGCTCGGCCTGCAGTCGCTGCGCGCCGGTCTGATCGCCGGTGCGGTGGGGCTGGCTGTGGTCCTGCTGTACTCCCTGCTCTACTACCGCATGCTCGGCGTCCTGACCGCGTTGTCACTCATCGCCTCCGGTGCGATGGTGTTCGCGATCCTGGTGCTGCTCGGGCGATGGATCAACTACACCCTCGACCTGGCGGGCATCGCCGGTCTGATCATCGGCATCGGCACCACGGCCGACTCGTTCGTGGTGTTCTTCGAACGCATCAAGGACGAGATCCGAGAAGGGCGATCGTTCCGCTCCGCGGTGCCACGCGGTTGGGCGAGGGCGCGGAAGACCATCGTGAGCGGTAACGCGGTCAGCTTCCTGGCCGCCGCGGTGCTTTACTTCCTGGCCGTCGGCCAGGTCAAGGGCTTCGCCTTCACCCTCGGTCTCACCACCATCCTCGACGTCGTCGTGGTGTTCCTGGTGACCTGGCCCCTGGTGTACCTGGCGTCGAAGTCGACGCTGCTGTCCAAGCCCGCCTACAACGGCCTCGGAGCGGTGCAGCAGATCGCCCGCGAACGACGGGCCGCCACCCACGCGACCACAGGACGGGGATAGTCGATGGCCGTCAACAAGGTCAACAAGCGCAGCTCCGGCGCGGGGGAGGCACCGCCGCTCGACGGCGCCTCCACCGCCGCGCCACAGCACGGCTTCTTCGTGCGCCTCTACACCGGCACCGGCGCGTTCGAGGTCATCGGTCGCCGCAAGCTCTGGTACGCGATCAGCGGCGGCATCGTGCTGATCTGCCTGGCCAGCATGCTGTTGCGCGGTTTCACCTTCGGCATCGACTTCGAGGGCGGCACCAAGGTCTCGATGCCGGTCGCCGGAGTGAACGGCGCGGCGACCACGACGCAGGTCGAGACGGTCTTCAACGAGGCGATCGGCAGTCCGCCGGTATCGGTGGTCACCGTCGGCAGTGGAGATTCGGCGACGGTGCAGATCCGGTCGGAGGCACTCGACAACGCTCAGATCGAGGAGCTGCGCACCGCGCTGTTCGACGCGTTCCAGCCGATCGGCGAGAACGGTCAGCCCAGTAAGCAGACGATCAGCGACTCGGCCGTGTCCGAGACATGGGGTGGTCAGATCACCTCCAAGGCGCTGATCGCGCTGGCGGTGTTCCTCGCGCTCGCGGCGCTCTACATCGGCGTGCGCTACGAGCTGTGGATGGCCGTGTCCGCGATGACCACCGTCATCTTCGACCTCGTCGTCACGGCGGGCATCTATTCGATCGTGGGCTTCGAGGTCACCCCTGCCACCGTGATCGGCCTGCTCACGATCCTGGGCTTCTCGCTGTACGACACCGTCATCGTGTTCGACAAGGTGGAGGAGAACACCCACGGCTTCGAGCACACCACCCGGCGGACCTTCGCCGAACAGGCCAACCTGGCGATCAACCAGACCTTCATGCGGTCGATCAACACCAGCCTGATCTCAGTGCTGCCGATCATCGCGCTGATGGTGATCGCCGTGTGGCTGCTCGGGGTGGGCACCCTGATGGACCTGGCGCTGGTCCAGTTGGTCGGCGTCATCGTCGGCACCTACTCGTCGATCTTCTTCGCCACCCCGTTGCTGGTGACGCTGCGCGAACGCACGAAGCTCGTCCGGGACCACAGCCGGCGCGTGCAGAACCGGCGCAAGAACGCCGCAAGCGCCGGGGCGGGGGCGTCGACCAAGTCCGCGGAGTCCGAGCTCAGCGACGACACCGCCGACGATCACGACGCCGATCCCGAGCCGGTGGCCGCCACCGCGCCGGTCGGCGACAAGCCGGCGCCGGGCGCCCGGCCCGCCGGCAAGACCGGCAGGCCCTCGGGTAAGCGCACGTCCCGGGGCAGGTAGTCCGCATGGCAGCCCGGACCCGGCGCGCCACGGTCGCGGCCGCGGTCATGTCGCTGGTCGGTGCCCTGGGGTTGTCGGGCTGCACGGACGGCCCGGCCGACGCGGTCGACTACGCCGTCGACGGCGCGCTGGTCACCTACAACCCCAACACCGTCGTCGGAGCCGCCTCCGGTGGAGCCCAGGCGTTCGCACGCGTGCTGACCGGCTTCAACTACCACGGCCCCGACGGACAGATCGTCGGCGACCTCGACTTCGGGTCGATCGCGGTGGTGGGCCGCGCGCCCCTGATCCTCGACTACACGATCAACGACAAGGCCGTCTATTCCGACGGTAAACCCATCACCTGCGACGACATGGTGCTTGCATGGGCGGCGCAGTCCGGCCGCTACCCGCAGTTCGATGCCTCCAGCCGGGCCGGGTACGCCGACATCGCGCGCATCGACTGCCAGCCCGGCCAGAAGCGGGCGCGGGTGTCCTTCACGCAGGATCGCAGCATCGACGACTTCGGGCAGCTCTTCGCGGCGACGTCGTTGATGCCATCGCATGTGCTGGCCGACGAACTCGGGCTCGACGTCACGGCGGCCCTGCAGAACAACGATCTGCCCGCAGTGGATCGCGTCGCGCAGGCGTGGAACACCACCTGGGAACTGCGCCCCGGCCTGGGCGGCGACGACCTCAAGAAGTTCCCGTCCTCCGGTCCCTACAAGCTGGACTCGGTCACCGGCGAGGGTGCGGTCGTGCTGGTCGCCAACGACAAGTGGTGGGGAGCACCTGCGGTCACCGACCGCGTGACCGTGTGGCCGCTGGGTCCCGACATCCAGGAGCGCGTCAACGAGGGCGCCTTCGACGTCGTCGACATCGCGACCGGATCGTCGGGCACGCTGAACCTGCCCGAGAACTACGTCCGCAGCGATCAGCCCTCGGCCGGTATCGAGCAGTTGATCTTCGCCCCCCGCGGACCCCTGGCGGCACCGCCCGCGCGCCGCGCGCTGGCGCTGTGCACCCCGCGCGACGTGATCGCCCGCAACGCCGAGGTGCCGATCTCCAATTCGCGGCTCAACCCGGCCAACGAGGATGCGTTCGGTGCGGCCGAGGCGACCCCCGAAACGGGACAGTTCGCGATCGCCAACCCCGTCGCCGCGCGGGAGACCCTGGAGAACCGGCCGCTGACGGTACGTATCGGATACCAGAGCCCCAACGCGCGGCTGGCCGCCACCGTCGGAGCCATCGCGAAGGCGTGTGAGCCGGCCGGGATCACAGTGCAGGATGCGGCCGGCCAGGCGGTCGGACCGTTGACGTTGCGCAACAACGAGATCGACGTGCTGATCGCGAGCACCGGTGGTGCGGCGGGCAGCGGCTCCACCGGCTCGTCGGCGATGGACGCCTATGCGCTGCACACCGGCAACGGCGACAACCTCAGCGGCTACTCCAACGAGCGCATCGACGGCATCGTCGCCGCGCTGGCGGTCACGTCGGACCCCAAGGAGCTGGCGCGGCTGCTGGCCGAGGGCGCGCCGATCCTGTGGGCCGACATGCCGACCCTGCCGCTGTACCGTCAGCAGCGCACACTGCTGACGTCGGCGAAGATGTTCGCGGTGAGCAGCAATCCGACGCGATGGGGCGCCGGCTGGAACATGGACCGGTGGAGGCTGTCGACGTGACATTCGGCGGGCAGGAGCGAAGCGACTCGGGGATGAACACCGGCGGGCAGGAACGACGCGGCAGGGGCGACGGGACTGAGATCTCGGAGCTGATCGCCACACTGATGCGTGAGGTGCCGGACTTCCCCGAGCCCGGGATCGCGTTCAAGGACCTGACCCCGCTGCTCGCCGACCCCAGGGGCCTCGCCGAGGTGACCGACGCGTTGGCCGCCTCTGCGGAGGGCGCCGACCTCATCGCCGGGATCGACGCGCGCGGATTCCTGCTGGGGGCGGCGGTCGCGCTGCGGTTGGGAACCGGTGTGCTGGCGGTGCGCAAGGGGGGGAAGCTGCCTCCGCCGGTGCACAGTCAGACCTATGACCTCGAGTACGGCAGCGCGACGCTGGAGATCCCGGCCGACGGCACCGACATCACCGGGCGCACCATCGTGATCATCGACGACGTGCTCGCCACCGGCGGCACGGTCGCCGCGGCCGACCGGCTGCTGACCAGCGGCGGGGCCACGGTACGTAACGCCGCCGTGGTGCTGGAGCTCGCGGCGCTGGGTGGCCGCGACGCGGTCGCACCGCTCGAGGTCAGCAGCCTCTACACCGTGTGAGGTCTATCCTCGAAGTCTGCGGTGACCCTGAACAGGCTGGGAGGTGGACTGATGGCGGACTCGACGAGCACCACCGAGGAGAGCTCGAACTCGCCCGCCACCGCGCCGCTGCCGGTCATCGACATCCCCGAACCGCCGCCCGAGCCGCCGAAGAGCGCCACCTCGAGCGCATCCCGGCGGGTGCGTGCGCGCCTCGCGCGCCGGATGACCTCGCAGCGCAGCACCGTCAACCCGGTGCTCGAACCACTGGTGGCCGTCCACCGCGAGATCTACCCGAAGGCCGACCTCACGCTGCTGCAGCGCGCCTACGAGGTCGCTGACCGGCGCCACGCCGACCAGTTGCGCCGATCGGGCGATCCGTACATCACCCACCCGCTGGCGGTGGCGAACATCCTGGCCGAGCTCGGGATGGACACCACCACCCTGGTGGCCGCGCTGCTGCACGACACGGTGGAGGACACCGGCTACACGCTCGAGGCGCTGACCGCCGAATTCGGCAGCGAGGTCGGCCATCTGGTCGACGGAGTGACCAAGCTCGACAAGGTGGTGCTCGGTAACGCGGCCGAGGGCGAGACGATCCGCAAGATGATCATCGCGATGGCGCGCGATCCGCGGGTGCTGGTGATCAAGGTCGCCGACCGGCTGCACAACATGCGCACCATGCGTTTCCTGCCGCCGGAGAAGCAGGCCCGCAAAGCCCGCGAGACGCTGGAAGTCATTGCGCCCCTTGCTCATCGACTCGGAATGGCGACGGTCAAGTGGGAACTCGAGGATCTGTCGTTCGCGATCCTGCACCCCAAGAAGTACGACGAGATCGTGCGTCTGGTCGCCGACCGGGCACCATCGCGTGACACGTATCTGGCCAAGGTGCGCGCGGAGATCGTCAACACGCTGACCAAGTCGAAGATCAACGCCACCGTCGAGGGCAGGCCCAAGCACTACTGGTCGATCTATCAGAAGATGATCGTGAAGGGCCGCGACTTCGACGACATCCACGATCTGGTCGGGGTGCGCATCCTCTGCGACGAGATCCGCGACTGCTACGCCGCCGTCGGCGTGGTGCACTCGCTGTGGCAGCCGATGGCAGGCCGGTTCAAGGATTACATCGCTCAGCCCCGCTACGGGGTGTACCAGTCGCTGCACACCACCGTCGTCGGGCCGGAGGGCAAACCGCTCGAGGTGCAGATCCGCACCCGCGACATGCACCGCACGGCCGAATACGGCATCGCCGCGCACTGGCGTTACAAAGAGGTCAAGGGCCGCAACGGGGTTCCGGCCGGCAACGCGGCCGCCGAGATCGATGACATGGCGTGGATGCGCCAACTGCTCGACTGGCAGCGGGAGGCCGCCGACCCCGGAGAGTTCCTCGAGTCGCTGCGCTACGACCTCGCGGTGCAGGAGATCTTCGTCTTCACCCCGAAGGGCGACGTCATCACACTGCCGGCCGGGTCGACACCGGTGGACTTCGCCTATGCGGTGCATACCGAGGTCGGCCACCGCTGCATCGGCGCCCGCGTCAACGGCCGATTGGTCGCGCTGGAACGCAAATTGGACAACGGCGAGGTCGTCGAGATCTTCACCTCGAAGGCGCCCAACGCCGGACCGTCGCGCGACTGGCAGGGCTTCGTGGTGTCGCCGCGGGCCAAGGCCAAGATCCGGCAGTGGTTCGCCAAGGAACGGCGCGAAGAGGCGCTCGAGGCCGGTAAGGACGCCATCGGTCGCGAGGTGCGCCGCGGCGGACTTCCGTTGCAGCGCTTGATGAACGCTGAATCGATGTCCGCGCTGGCGCGCGAACTGCGCTACGCCGACGTCTCGGCCCTCTACACCGCGGTGGGCGAGGGCCACGTGTCCGCACGCCACGTCGTGCAGCGGCTGCTCGCCCAGTTCGGCGGCGACGAGGCCGCCGAGGACGAACTCGCCGAGCGCTCGACCCCGGCCACCATGCCGGTACGCCAGCGCAGCACCGACGACACCGGGGTGGCGGTGCCCGGAGCGCCCGGCGTGCTGACCAAGCTGGCCAAGTGCTGCACCCCGGTGCCCGGCGACCAGATCATGGGCTTCGTGACCCGCGGAGGCGGCGTCAGCGTGCACCGCACCGACTGCACCAACGCCGAGTCGTTGCAGCAGCAGGCCGAGCGGATCATCGACGTCGAGTGGGCGCCCTCGCCGTCGTCGGTGTTCCTGGTCGCCATCCAGGTCGAGGCCCTCGACCGGCACCGGTTGCTCTCCGACGTCACCCGGGTGCTCGCCGACGAGAAGGTCAACATCCTGTCGGCGTCGGTGACCACGTCCAACGACCGGGTGGCGATCAGCCGGTTCACCTTCGAGATGGGCGACCCGAAGCACCTCGGCTACCTGCTGCGGGTGGTCCGCAACGTCGAGGGCGTCTACGACGTCTACCGCGTCACCAGCGCGGCCTGATCGTCAGTCCAGCCGCGCGGAGGTGATCGTCACCGGCGTGGCCGGCTTGCCGTCGTCGGCGCCGCCGACCACGCCGGCCGCGGCGATCCGGTCCAGCGTCTTGAGCCCCGTGCCGTCGATCTCCCCGAACACCGTGTAGCGCGGCGGCAGCAGGGTGTCCTCGTAGATCAGGTAGAACTGGCTGCCGTTGCTGTCCGGGCCGGTGTTGGCCATCGCGACGGTGCCGCGCGGATAGACGGTCTTACCGCGCAGTTCGGGGTCGGCCATCTGGTACTGGTTGGTCGGGTACTCGTCGGCGAAGCGATAGCCGGGCCCGCCGTTGCCGTTCCCGGTGGGGTCACCGCACTGCAACAGCTTCATGTCCGGCGCCGAGGTCATCCGGTGACACGTCGTCCCATCGAAGAAGCCCTGCTGGGCGAGGCTGGCGAAACTGTTGACCGTGCACGGCGAGATGCCGTTCTTCAGCGACAACCCGATGTTGCCCGCCGTGGTCGAGATGCTGACGCTGACCCGATCGGGTTGCGTCGGCACCCGGCCGCTGCGCGGCGGCGTGACCGGTCGCGGCGCCGGTGTACCGCCCACCGGGTACTGGCAGTTCGCCCCGAGCGTCGGCGAGGGCCGGAACGGCGGCAGCTCGAGGGTGGTCTGGGGCGCCGCGGTGACCGTGGGGCCGGTGCGGCGCAACCGGTCGTTCTCGACGCTGTCGACGACGGCCATGATGAACAACACGCTGACGATGATCACGACGATCGCGACCACCGTCAGCAGATAGCCGAGGATCAGCCCGGCCACGGCCAGACCGCGGCCCTCCTCACCGCTGCGCTTGATCTGCGACAGCGAGATGTGGCCGAACAGGATGCCCAGCGGCGCGAACACGAAGGCGCACACCAGGGACGCGATCGCCAGCGCGTTGGTCGATCTGGACACCGGGGGCGGTCCTGGATAGCCACCGGGATAACCCGGCGGATAGCCGCCCGGGTAGCCCGGCGGTGGCGGGTACCCGGCCGGCTGCTCGGGATACTCCTGATAGCCCGGATCGGGATTCGGCGGATAGGTCACGGGGTGGCGGTCAGTCCAGCAGGACCGAGGTCACCTTGACAGGCGTGGCCGGCGGTCCGTCCTCGCCGCCGCCGCCGACGCCTGCCTGGGCGATCTTGTCCAGGGTGGCCAGCCCGGTGTCGTCGATCCTGCCGAAGACGGTGTAGCCCGGCGGGAGCTGGGAGTCCTGGTAGACCAGGAAGAACTGGCTGCCGTTGGTGTTGGGGCCGGCGTTGGCCATGGCCAGGGTGCCCCGCGGATAGACGACGGGCTGCTGCAGCGCCGGGTCGTCGGGCTGATACTGGTTGGTCGGGTATTCGTTGGCGAATTCGTATCCGGGGCCACCGGTGCCTTCGCCGGTGGGATCGCCGCACTGCAGCACCGACAGGCTGGGGCTGGTGGTCAACCGATGGCACGGCGTGTCGTTGAAGTAACCCTGCTGGGCCAGGCTGGCGAAGCTGTTCACCGTGCACGGCGCCTTGGCGTTGTCGAGCAGCAGCCCCAGGTTGCCCTGGTCGGTGCTCATGCTGGCGCTGATCTCACCTGGTTCGGTGGGCACCTGGCCGGTCCGCGGCGGCTTGACCGGCTTACTGGCGGGCCCGGCCGCGGGGTACTGGCAGTTCGCGCCGAGACCGGCCGGGGCGGCGAAGGCCGGCAGCTGACCGGTGCCGGCGTCCGGTTCGGGTGGGGTGAGCGATCCTTCGACCGGGGTGGGCGTCGTGGTGGCAGCCGAGGCGGTGCCGCCCGTGCCGGAGTCGTCCTTGTTGAGCACGACCACGGCCACCACGGCGGCGATCACGACGACCGCGGCCGCGGCCGAACCGGCAATGGTCAGGATCTTGCGCTTCCTGGCCTGCTGCTCTCGGCGCTGGAGCTGCCGCTCGAGCTTGGCTTTGGCCGCTTGACGCCGTTGTTCGTTGGTCGGCACCGCCGCTGTCCCTTCTCGCGTACGCGGTCGGAAGTCCGCGCCCTGTGTCGGCAACGAGTGTGCCAAAGCCAGCTGAGGATCTCGTGAACGACCCGCATGAGCGGGGACGGCGCGGTGACACCGCACAGGCGTGGGAAACTTGCCCACGTGTTGATCACCGGATTCCCGGCGGGCATGTTGGCGTGCAACTGCTACGTGCTGGCGCAACGCCCGGGGTCGGACGCCATCGTCGTCGACCCCGGCCAGCGGGCGATGGGTCCGCTGCGCCAGGTCCTCGACGAGCATCGGCTCACGCCCGCCGCGGTGTTGCTCACCCACGGCCACATCGATCACATCTGGTCGGCGCAGAAGGTCGCCGACACCTATGGCTGCCCGGCGTTCATCCATCCGGAGGACCGTTTCATGCTCACCGATCCGATCAAGGGGTTCGGGCAGGGTCTTTTCTCGGGAATTGGTCGGACCGTGCTCGGGGCGCTGTTCCGGGAGCCCCGCCAGCTCGTCGAACTCGACCGCGACGGCGACAAGCTCGACCTCGGCGGCATGGTGGTGACGGTGGACCACACCCCGGGCCACACCAGGGGGTCGGTGGTGTTCCGGCTCGGCGGCGACGCCTCGGAGGTGGCGCTGACCGGGGACACCCTGTTCAAGCAGTCCATCGGACGCACGGATCTGCCCGGCGGCAGCGGGCGCGATCTGCTCGGGTCCATCGTGAACAAGCTGTTGATACTCGATGACGACACCCTGGTGCTGCCGGGACACGGACCGAGGTCGACCATCGGCGACGAACGGCGCGCCAACCCGTTCCTCGAGGGGCTGACCCGATGACCCAGCCGTTCCAGGCGCCCAAGGGCGTCCCGGACTACCTCCCGCCCGAGTCGGCGGCGTTCGTCGCCGTGCGTGACGGGCTGCTGGCGGCGGCGCGTCGGGCGGGATACGGCGACGTGGAATTGCCGATCTTCGAGGACACCGCGTTGTTCGCCCGCGGCGTGGGGGAGTCCACCGACGTGGTGTCCAAGGAGATGTACACCTTCGCCGACCGTGGCGAGCGCTCGGTCACGCTGCGGCCCGAGGGCACTGCCGGAGTCATCCGCGCGGTGATCCAGCACCGGCTCGACCGCGGCGCGCTGCCGGTGAAGCTCTGTTACTCCGGGCCGTTCTTCCGTTACGAGCGTCCGCAGGCCGGGCGTTACCGCCAGCTCCAGCAGGTCGGCGTCGAGGCCATCGGTGTCGACGACCCGGCGCTGGACGCCGAGGTGATCGCCGTCGCCGACGGGGGCTTCCGGTCCCTGGGGCTCGACGGGTTCCGGCTCGAAATCACCTCGCTGGGCGACGACACGTGCCGGCCGCAGTACCGGGAGTTGTTGCAGGAGTTCCTGTTCACGTTGGATTTGGACGAGGAAACGCGGACCCGGGCGACCATCAACCCGCTGCGGGTGCTCGACGACAAACGACCCCACGTCCGCGAGATGACCAAAGATGCACCGCTGATGCTCGACCACCTCTCCGAAAGTGCCGCAGCGCATTTCGAGGCGGTGCAGACGCATCTCAAGGCCCTCGGGGTGCCGTACGTGATCAATCCCCGGATGGTCCGCGGTCTGGACTACTACACCAAGACGACGTTCGAATTCGTCCACGATGGCCTCGGCGCGCAATCCGGCATCGGCGGTGGCGGTCGCTACGACGGGTTGATGGGCCGGCTCGGCGGACAGGATGTGTCCGGCATCGGCTTCGGGCTGGGCGTGGACCGCACGGTGCTGGCGCTACAGGCCGAGGGGAGGACCGTCGGGTCCTCGTCGAGCTGCGACGTGTACGTGATCCCGGCCGAACCCGCCGTCAAGGTACAGGCCGGCGTCCTGGCAGCCGACTTGCGCCGAGCCGGGGTGCGGACGGACGTCGCCTACGGCGATCGCAGCCTGAAGGCCGCGCTGCGGTCGGCGGACCGCACGGGCGCGGCGTTCGCGGTGATCGTTGATGCCGGCGGGGTGAAGCTGAAGGACCTGTCCAACGGCGAGCAGGTCGACGTCGACGCCGATGCCGTTGTCGGCGAGGTCCGCTCGCGCCGGGGCTAGGGCGAGATCGCGTCCGAAGCCGGGTCCACGAGCACCTTCGCATGGGCCTCGGCGGTGCCGAGTTGTTCGAAGGCGGTCGCCACGCCGGTCAGGCCGACGGTTCCGGTGACGAGTGCCGACGCGTCCAGCTTCCCGTCGGCGAGCAGGTACAGGGTGTCGCGGAATTCCAGTGGCGTGTAACCGAAGACGAAGCGCATGTCGATCTCCTTGCTGATCGCCATCGCGGGGCGCAGCCGGTCCTCACCCATGCAGACCCCCACCACGACCACGCGGGAGGCCAGTGGGGCGGCGGAGACGATACCGTCGATCATCCCGGGGACGCCGACGCATTCGAAGATGACGGGCCGTTTCGGTCCCGCGGCGCCCAGCGCCTCGGCCACGCGGTAGAGGTGCTGCCAGCCGGGCAGCCTGCGCAGCTTCTCCATCGATCCCATGCCGAGCTCGTAGAGCTGTGGTGCCTCGGTGATCGATCCAGACAGACCCGCATACGGTGAGTCGACGGCGGGGTCGACGACCACGTGCGCACCGCAGCGGGTCGCCAGTCCCCGCCGCGTCGCGGAGAAGTCGCTGGCGACGATCTTGTGCACGCCCAGGGACTTGAGGTGGCAGATCACCGCGAGACCTACGGGGCCGCAACCGATCACGACCGCGGTGTCGCGCTTGCCGACGTCGCTGCGGCGCACGGCGTGCAGTGCCACGGCCATCGGCTCGGTCAGGGCGGCGGTGTCGAGGTCGAGGCCGTTCGGGATGACGAAGCTCATTGCGGCCTCGACGAGCACCTGCTCGGCGTAGGCGCCCGGTGCCAGCGGGGACAGCCCGGTCAGGTGTACCCCACCCTCGGCTCGTACCAGGGGGAACGACACCACCGGCGAACCGGCCTTGAACTCGCCGCGGACGCCCTTACCGCGTTCGGCGACCTCGCCGCAGAACTCGTGACCGAGCACCACGGGGGTATCGGACCGCATGAAGTCGGGATAGCCGACCTCGTCCATCAGCCCGGTCAGTTCGTCGGCGTGGTCTTTGGCGTGCAGATCAGATCCACAGATGCCGCAGCGCCGCACATCGAGCAGCAGTTGGCCGCGGGCGGGTTGTGGGTCGGGCAACTCCTCGACCGACAGGTTGCCGTGCTGACAGACGACGGCTTTCATGAGCGCACCGGGTTCATGCCGGAATTATGCGCGCCGTGGTGGCAGCGATCGCCGCCATGGCAGATTGCATACCAGCGTCCGCGTAGGTCGATGAAATGGGCATTGACAGCTGTCAATACCGACCTAATGTATACAAAATGGCAACACCGGTCAGATCAACGGCACCCGATTCGGCCACCGAGCTCGATGACCTCCGGGCGATGGTCGCCGGCCTGGTCGCCAAGGAACTGTCGCTGTCCGAGCTGCGATCAGTTGAGCCGGCGCCGTCCCGTCAGTCCGGGTGGCCGATCCTGGCCGAACTGGGATTGCTGGGGATCGCGCTGCCCGAGCAGTACGGCGGCGGCGGTGCGGGACTGGCCGAGCTGGCCGTCGTGTGCGAGGAACTGGCCCGCGAGCTGGTGCCGGCCCCGTTCTTCGCCTCCATCTGCCTGGCCGCGGAGGCGATCATCGCCGCCGGTGACGACGGCGCGTGCGCCGCGCTGCTTCCGGGCATCGCCGCGGGCGAACGCACCGCCACCCTCGCGTCCGGGCGCGTCCACGCCGATCGCAGCGGCGACGGCTGGACACTCACCGGCCACCTCTCCCACGTGCCCGACGGCGCCGATGCCGATCTGCTGCTGTGTGAAGCCGAAACCCCGGACGGTGCAACGATCTTCGTCGTCGACGGCCAAACGGCTGCCGCACGGCGGCGATTGACCACACTGGACCCGACCCGTTCCCTGGCCGACGTCGGACTGGCAGGCACCCCGGCACGGATGATCGGCGCGCCGGGGGACGCGCCGCGCTCCCTGCGGCTGGTCCGAATGCGCGCCACCGCGCTGCTGGCAGCCGAGCAGGCCGCCATCGCCGAGCGCTGCGTCGAGATCACCCGGCAGTACCTCATGAACCGCAGGCAGTTCGGCCGGCCGATCGGTGCGTTCCAGGCGCTCAAACACCGGCTGGCCGACGCCGCGGTCGCCGCCGAGCTCGCGACCAGCAGCGCCTGGTACGCCATCCGGCAGCTCGACCGGGGCCACGCCGACGAGGTCGCCGTCGCGGTCGCCGCGGCGAAGTGCGGTGACGCCGCACTTCAGAATGCGGCGGAGATGATCCAGCTGCACGGCGGCATCGGCTACACCTGGGAGCATGTCGCCCACCTCTATCTGCGGCGGGCCAAAGCCGACCAGCATCTGGCCGACACACCGTCGGCGCATCGCGACCGTCTCGGCGCCATCGTCGCCGACACGCCTGCACCGAACGCCGCCGCCGAACCCGCCCCGCCCCCGCAGGCCGGCGCGGTGCTCGCCGAGCTCGACGCCTGGCTGGCCGAGCATCTGACCGAGGAGGTCCGCACCGACACCGGCGTCCCTGCCCCGGGACGCAAGTACTCCCGGGTCCGGGAGGACTGGTTCCGCCGCCTCGGCGCCGCAGGCTGGGCGACCCCGACCTGGCCCGCCGCCCACGGCGGTCGCGGCCTCAACCGTGAGGACGGTGGCGTCGTGGTCGAGGAACTCCGGCGGCGCGGCGTCGACCGGCCCGAGGAGGACTTCGTCGGCGTCTGGCTCGCCGGGCCGACGATCCTGCAGTGGGGCACCGACGACCAGCGGGCCGAGTATCTGCTCCCGCTGGCGCTCGGCGAACACCGGTGGTGCCAGCTGTTCAGCGAACCCGGAGCCGGGTCGGACCTCGCGTCGCTGGGCACCTCTGCGGTGGCGACAGACGGCGGCTGGCTGGTCAACGGGCAGAAGATCTGGAGCTCCTTCGCCGACACCGCCGACTACGGACTGCTGATGGCGCGCACCGACCCCACGCTGCCCAAGCACGAGGGCATCAGCTACTTCCTGCTCGACATGCGCACGCCGGGAGTCGAGGTGCGGCCGCTGCGGCAGATGACCGGCGACGCCGAGTTCAACGAGGTGTTCCTCACCGACGTCCTGGTGCCCGACAGCGCCCGGCTGGGGCCGCTCAACGCCGGCTGGAAAGTCGCCATCAGCACGCTGGCCCAGGAGCGCAACAGCCTGACCGGCCCACCCGTCGTGGGGCCCGGGGTTGCCGACCGACTGATCGCCGAGGCCGTCGCGAGCGGCGCTTGGGAGGACGCGGCGATCAGAGACCGGCTGACACACGTGCTCGTCGACGAGCGCGCACTGCAGACAGCGAGCATGCGGTCCAGCGCGACCCCGGACCGCAATCCCGGCGCGATCGACTCGATCCGCAAACTGGTCAGCGCCGACCTGCATGAGCGGGTGGGCCGGATCCGGGTCGACCTGGCGCCCGCCGTCACGCTGGGCTGGCCCGAGGACGAGCCGATGCCCGCAGGCACGCGCTCGTTCCTGGAGATGAAGAAATACTGCATCGCGGGCGGCACGTCGGAGATCCAGCGCAACATCATCGCCGAGCGGGTGCTGGGACTGCCCCGCGACGTCGACCCCGACCGCGGCAGGCCCTTCAACCAGCGGTCGAACCGGTGACCGACGGCCCACCGGTGGTCACGGTGACCGGCGCCGCCGACGGCGTGGCGCTGGTGACGTTGCGGCGGCCCACAGCGCTCAACGCCCTCGACGGCGCACTGATCGCGCAGCTGCGAGCCGAGCTGGCCACGCTGCGCGACGACGACCGGTACCGCGTCGTGGTGCTCACCGGCGCCGGGCGCGCCTTCTGCGCTGGCCTCGACGTGCACTATTACGCGCGGCGAATCGCCGACCCGGCCAACCGCAGCCCGGCGCGACGGATGGAACTGCAGCAGGCGATCGCCGACCTGGTGACCGAGCTGCGCGCGCTGCGCCAGCCGGTCATCGCGGCGGTCAACGGAGCCGCAGCCGGTGGCGGCATGGGCCTCGCGCTCGCCTGCGACCTGCGCGTCGTTGCCGACACCGCGTCCTTCCACTCGGCGTTCATCGCCCTCGGCCTCGGCGGCACCGACATCGGGGTCAGTTGGCTGCTACCCCGGATCATCGGGGCCACAAAGGCCTTCGAGATCATGCTCACCGGCAGGCCGGTACCGGCGGCCGAAGCGCTCGACATCGGGCTGGTCAACCGGGTCGTCCCCGCCGGCGACCTGCTCAGCAGCGCGCTCGAGCTGGCGGGCCAGATCGCGGCGCACAGCCCGATGGGGCTGTGGATGACCAAGGAGGTGATGTGGTCCCAGCTCGAGGTCACCAGCCTGCGGGCGGGCCTGGACCTGGAGAACCGCAGCCAGGTCGTCACCACCCTCACCCACGACCACGACGAAGCGGTCACCGCGTTCCTGGAGCGCAGGCCGCCGTCGTTCACCAACTCGTGAACCCGACTGAGAGGCAACGGAAAACACCATGATGACCGGCGAGCAGTACAAGGACTCCCTGCGGGACGGGCGGCGGATCTACCAGGACGGCAAACTCGTCGCCGACATGGACACCGACCCCCTGCTGGCGCCGGCGCTCGAGGCGGTGGCCGCCGGGTACGACGAGTACTACTCGTCGGAGGCGGGGGCGGTGAACCCGCTGGTCGAAGCGCCGCGCAGTGTGGACGAACTGCGCAGGCGGGTGCCGATCCTGACCGAGATGGACCTGCTGCTCAACGTCACCTACCAGTCGCTGATGACGCTCGTGGTCGCCGCGGTCCGGCTGGCCGACGAGCACCCCCACTTCGTCCAGCGGATCAATGACTATGTCGCGGCCGCGCGCCGCGAGGACATTCGCATCGCCGAATGCATCACCGACTCCAAGGGTGACCGTAGCAAACCGCCTGCGGGACAGGATGATCCGGACCAGTACGTGCGGGTGGTGGAACGTCGTGACGACGGTGTGGTGATCCGAGGCGCGAAACTGCACATCAGCGCCGCGCCGTTCGCGCATCACCTGATGGTGATGCCGACCAAGTCGATGAAACCGGGGGAGGAGGACTACGCGATCGCCTGCGCCGTGCCCGTCAACGCGCCCGGCGTGCACATCGTCAGCCGCACGGTCGCCGCGCGCGGCGGCGACGAACGCGACCACCCGGTGAGCTCGCGGCGCAGCATGCCCGACGGCTTCGTGATCTTCGACGATGTCTTCGTGCCGTCCGAGCACGTGTTCCTCGACGGTGTCGCGTCGCGGGCAGGGGTGTTCGCGCACTCCCTCGGTCTGTGGGAACGCCTGGGCGGCACCGCCGTCATGGTCGAACAGGCCGACGAGATGGTGGGGCTGGCGCAGCTCATCGCCGAAGCCAACGGCACCGCGAAGGTCTCCCACATCAGGGAGAAGATCGACGAGATGATGATCCACGCCACGAATCTGCGCGCCGGCATGGAGGCGGCGATCAGCAACGCCCACACCACTCCGGAGGGCTACTACTACCCCGACGACCTGTACACCAATGCCACGAAGTACCTGGGCGCGGCGAACTTCAACCTGATGGTGCGCCACCTGCACGACATCGCCGGCGGCGGCGTCATCACCACGCCGTCGATGGCCGATCTGGACAACGCCGACATCGGTGACCAGGTACGCAAGTATCTGCGCGGGGCGTCGGGCATCTCCGGTGAGGTGCGCGCGAAGCTCTTCCACGCCATCCGCGACAGCACCGCCGATTCGTACGGCGGCTGGCATCTGGTCACCAACGTGCAATCCGGTGGCGGGCTGTTCGCCCAGCGGCTCGTCACACGCAAGCACTACGACATGGAGCGGGCCAAGGAGCTGGCACGACGCGCCGCCGATCTGTAGCCGGCGGCGAGGCGTTCGACGGCTTGTGTGAACGTGAACGTAGACGTAGATTGTCGAGTATGCGTTTTGGAGTGTTCATCGCGCCCTACCACATGATCGGCGACAACCCCACGCTGGCGCTGGAGCGCGACATCGAGCTGGTCGAGGCGGTCGAAGAGCTGGGATTCGAGGAGGCGTGGTTCGGCGAGCACCACTCCGGGGGCACCGAGATCATCGCCTCACCGGAGCTGATGATCGCCACGGCCGCGGCGAAGACCAAGCGCATCCGGCTGGGGACCGGGGTGGCGTCGCTGCCCTACCACCACCCGTTCATGTTCGCCGACCGCATGGTCCAGCTGGATCACCTCACCCGGGGCCGCCTCATCGTCGGCGTCGGCCCCGGTGCGCTACCCGGCGATGCGTACATGATGGGAATCGAGACGACGAGGCAGCGCGAGATGATGCTCGAGTCGCTGGACGTGGTCATGAGGTTGTGGCGCGACGAGGGGCCGGTGAGCGTCGAGACGGACTGGTTCACGTTGCGGGACGCCCGGTTACAGCTGCGGCCCTACAGCAAGCCCAACATCGAGGTCAGCGTCGCGGTGACCGCGTCGCCTTCCGGACCGGTGGCGGCAGGCCGATTCGGCGTCGGGCTGCTGTCCATCGCCGCCACTCAGCGCAAGGCGTTCGACGCGCTGGCGCGCAACTGGCGCACAGCGGTCGAGTCGGCAGAGGCCAACGGCAATACGGTCAGCCGGGACACCTGGCGGTTGTGCGGTCCCATGCACATCGCCGAGACCGAGGAGCAGGCCCGCCGCGACGTGGAGAAGGGCCTCACCCAGTGGGTCGACTACTTCCAGAACGTGGGCGCCATACCGATTCTCGGCGACTTCGACCCGGGTGAGGACATCGTCAGCGCGGTGAACGAGACCGGGGTGGGCGTCATCGGCACCCCGGAGATGGCCGTCGAGCAGCTGCGCCGGCTGCGCGAGAAGTCCGGCGGCTTCGGCACCTACCTGCTGATGGCTCACGAGTGGGCCAACCGCGAGGCCACGCTGCGCTCCTACGAGCTGATCAGCCGCTACGTGATGCCCCACTTCCAGGATTCGCTCGAACCGCTGGAGCGCAGCCGGGACTGGACGGTCTTCCACCGCGAGCAACTGATGGGCAACATCTACAGCGCCATTGCCGGGGAGACCCAGAAGTTTCTCGACCAGCGCGACGCCCGCAGGCGCGCGGAAGCCGAAGCGTTGCACGCCACGAAGTGACCGACTTCGGGGTGCTGCTGTTTCCCAACGTCGGCTGGGACACCCTGGTGGACCGGTGCGAGCAGGCCGAACAGCTGGGCTTCCGCAGCCTGTGGATCGACGATCACGCCGTCAACCCCGCTGCGCCACGGTCGAACTGGCTCGATGCGTTCAGCACGCTGGCCGGCCTGGCCAACTGCACGCGCAGGATCCTGCTCGGCCCGCTGGTGGCCAATCCTGTCCTGCGCCAGCCGGTGATGCTGGCCCGGCAGGCGTCGAGTCTCGAGGCGATGTCGGGTGGCCGGCTGCAGCTGGGGCTCGGCGCCGGGTACGCACCGACCGACCATGCCGCGGTGGGGGAGCCGGTGTGGGATCTCGCCGAGCGGGCAGGACGGTTCGCCGAGGCGGTGGAAGTGATCGACCGACTGCTCAGAGGTGAATCCGTCGACCATGCAGGCCGGTATTACCGGGTTGACGGTATGCGTATACGGCCGCGGCCCCATCAGCTGCCGCGGCCACCGCTGTGCATCGCCGCCCATCGCCGCGAAAGCCTGAAAGTGGTTGCCCGGCACGGTGATATCTGGAGCTCGTTCGGCGGTTGGGGGCTGTCGTCGTCTCAGTTGCTGTCGGTGACCCGGTCGCGGTCCGCGGTGCTCGACGACTTCTGCGCCGAACTCGGCCGTGATCGGCGGACCATCCGGCGTCAGATCCTCGCCGGTAGCCCGGCGACCACGCCCGACCCGATCTGGTCGTCGGTCGGCGCGTTCGACGACTGGGTGGCCGGCTGGCGCGAGATCGGGATCGACGAGATCGTGCTGTACTTCCCGCCGGAGGTGCTCTACGAGCGGGAGCTGATCGACCCAGCGGTGCTCGAGCACCTGCGGGCGTTGTTGTTCGCCCGCCGGGGCGCCGGCCGTCACGGCTAGGTGATCAACGCCCCGCCGTCGACGGCCAGCACGGTGCCGGAGACGAAGGAGGCCGCGGGGCTGGCCAGGAACAGCACGGCCGCGGCCACCTCGTCGGGTTCGCCGAGCCGGCCCGCGGGCACCCGCGAGCCGACGAAGTCGGCGTTGAACCCGTCGGGTGTCAGCTCGGTCAGCCCGGTGGACAGGAAGCCCGGGGCGACGGCGTTGACGCGAATGCCCTTGCGGCCGGTCCACTGCCGGGCCAGATCGCGGGTCAGTCCCAGCACGCCCGCCTTGCTCGACACGTAGCCGGCCTGCGGCAGGGACGTCGTGGTCAGCCCGAGGATGCTGCTGATCATCACCACCGCCGAGCCCGGCGCCATCACCCGGCCGCACGCCTGCGTCATCCAATAGGAGCCCATCAAGTTGACCTCGACCGTCCTGCGGAACTGCTCGGGGTCTTCGCGGGTGGCCGGTGCCGCCGTGCCCACGCCGGCGTTGTTGACCAGCACGTCCACCGTCCCGAAGTGGTCGACCACCCGATCGACCGCGGCCGCGCAGCGGGCGGGTTCGGCGACGTCGACGTCGACGGCGACCGCGTCGACCCCCTCGGCGGTCAGTTGTCCGCACCGTGCGGACACCGCGTCGAATCTGCGCCCTGCCATGGCGATTCGGGCCCCCGCGGCGCCGAGCGCCCGGGCGATCGCCAGACCCAGTTCCGAGGTCGCGCCGGTGACGATCGCCACCCGCCCGTCGAGCCGGAACCGGTCGGCGACCGGACCGGTCGGTGCCGCGCCGGGGGTCACGACGCGTGGGTTCTGCTGGCCGGCGCCACCCGCAACTTGAGGAGCGCGTCGCGGCCCTGCAGGATGTGCTCGACCATGAGCGCGCCGGCACGGGCCGGTTCGCCGCCGGCGATGGCGTCGCGCACCATACGGTGGAACAGGTTCGACCGTTCGCTCTGTGCGCGGGTCTGGTGACGGAACACCTGGTAGACGAGCGGGATGTCCACGGCATGGACCAGCAGGGAACCGAGCCGCCGGTGCTGGGATCCCGAGACGATCGCCTGATGGAATTGGTTGTTGGCGAGCGTGATCCGGCGCAGACCCGCCCCGGGCGGCGCACCGGGATCGGCGACCATCTCGATACCGGCGTCGAACTCGGCGATGGCCCTGTCCAACTCGGCGATGCCCTCGTCGGTCATCCGGATCGCGGCACGCTCGGCGGCCAGTGATTCGAGGCGGGCCCGCAGGTCGTAGAGATCACGGATGTCGTCGTCGGACATCGTCGCCACCACCGCGCCACGGTTGCGCTCGATGGTCACCAGGCCGTCGGCGGCCAGGGCGCGCAGGGCTTCGCGAACCGGTGTACGGGAGAGGCCGAACATCTCGCCGATCCGCTGCTCGACCAGCCGGGACCCCGGCTCGAAGTCGCCCTCGACGATGGCCCGCCGGATCAGCCGGTAGGCCTGGTCCGAGCGGCCGTCCATCGATGTCACCTCAACCTCCGCCGGAGGTGGCAGCACCGACGTCGAGTACCTCACCGTCGGCCGACGCCACCTCCACGACCGGGTCGTCACGGTCGTCGAATTCCAGCCGCAACGCCCTGGACATGATCGCATGCATCACGTACATCGTTGTGGTGTAAGTGAATTCGAGGATCTCCTGATCGCTGAAGACCTCGCGTAGCTGGCTCATCAGCCGCTCGGGGACGCGGCCCTGCTGGCCGGCCAGGCAATCGGTGTAGGCCAGCAGCAGGCGTTCGGTGTGATCGAAGCAGTCGGCGGTCTGCCAGGAGGGGATCGCGGCGATCTGCTCCTCGGACAGTCCGGCCGACCGGCAGGCCTTGCAGTGCTGGGAGAACACGAACTGGCTGCCCACCACCCAGCCGGCGCGGATCTGGCCGAGTTCGCGGTGGTCGGCCCTGATGCTGACCTCCTGCCGATACAGCCGGAAGCCGCGTACGGCGTGCCGCAGCGCGGCGGGGGACTGGGCCATCACCGTCCACCAGTCGCCGGTCGTCCCTCCCACCGTGCCGGGCTCGGCCACCGGGTCGCGGTCGCCGAACATGAACTCATACATCTGCAGGGTGAACGGGTCGGTGACCTCCGGGCGAGGCACCTGGTTCAGGCGTGGCATGTCTGTCCTCTCAGCCCGCGGTGACGATCTGGCGAACGGCGAAGCGCCACCGTCCGTCTCGTCTGCGGTAGGTGTCGTGATATCGCCCGACGGTGGGCGGATCGCCGTTGACGCGCACCAGCAGGAAGTCGAGCACGCCGGTCGCCGAGTCGCCGTCGACCTGGAATTCCGGGTTGACGCAGAGGTGGCGGCCGCCGATGGTGGCCTTGCGGATGCCGTGGAAGAAGCCCGCGAGCTGCTCGTGGCCAGTGGACACCCGACCGCCCAGGTCCACCGTGGCGTCGGGTTCGAACAGATCGAGCAGGTCGTCGATCTGACCGTCGTCGAACCGGTGGCAGTACTGCGCGGTCAACGTGGTCAGGTCAGCAGGGTCACTCATCGCACTCCCGTCTCTGTTCGTGATTGTATTCAATCCCATGCTGAACGGCGGGGGCAACGCAGTTCGCGATTCGCGTATAGGCGCGATCGCGTACAGTTCCGCGTTCAGGCGGTGATGCCGGAGAGAATCAGGTCGGCGAAGACATCGCCGATCTCGTCGAGTGACTTGCGTCCGCCCGGCACATACCAGCGGTGGATCCAGTTGTGCATCCCGAGGATGCCCAACATCACCAGCCGGGCGTCGAGGTCGGAGCGGAACACGCCGGCCTCGATGCCCTCTTCGATGATCGCCGTGAGGATCTTGCCGTAGGACTCGGCGTTGGCGACGATGCGCTCGGCGCCGGGCACGGACGCGATGTGCTGGCTCTCACTGAACAGCAGGAAGATCTCCGGATGGGCGTCGAGGTCCTCCACGTAGGAGCGCAGCGCCCGGCGCAGTTTCCGGTCCGGCGTCAGGTCGGCGTCCAACGCTTCGCGGCAGTGCAGCGTCATCTCGTGAGCCGGTTGCTCGATCAGCTCGACCAGCAGCTCTTCTTTGGTGCCGACGTAGTAGTAGAGCGAGGCCCGGTTGACACCGACCTCTGCGGCGACGTCCTCCAGTCGGGACCGGCCGAAGCCTTCCCGGCGGAAGACGGTGGCCGCTCCCTCGAGGATCGTTTGCCACCGTTCGTTGGACGCGCGCCGGTCGGCGGAGCGTCGTTCCTGGCGCCTGCGGGCGTTGTCACTCTGCTGACGTGCGGCTGGAATGGTGATCTCCTCACTGCGTACCTGTCGTCGCCCATCTCAACCTACCGCCGGACTGGCCCGGATCGGCCATAGCCACACGCATGAACGTGAACGTAGACGTTGACAACTGCGGCACGGCGGTCGTAACGTCCGGATCGATGCGGTGTCAGCCCCTTCCGAGATCCTCCATCGCGGCGCGGAACTCGTCGCTTTCCATCGCGGCGCCCTCGAGCGCCAGCGACAACGGGAGTACGGCGTGTGACGACAGCGCGAGCAGTTGGTTGATCGCACCCTTGGTGCCCTGTACCGCCTGCGGGGCCAGTGCGGCAAGGCGTGCGGCCATGGCCATCGCCGTAGGCAGCACGTCCTCGGCGGGCAAGGCCCGGGTGACGAGGCCGAAGCGCTCCGCCTCGGCGGCGGTGATGAGTTCGCCGGCCATGAGCAGGTACTTCGCGCGGTTGATCCCGACCAGCAACGGCCAGATCACCGCGGCGCCGTTACCGGCGGGGAGCGCGGCGTGCACGTGCATATCGCCGATCTTCGCCCGCTCGGCGACGTACGAGATGTCGGCCAGCGTCGCCAGCACCGCGCCGAGTCCGATGGCGTGGCCGTTCACCGCGGCGATCAGGGGTTTCTTGAGCGCGATGAGATCGGTGACGATATGGCGGGCCTCGTCGATCGGCGTGCGCCCCGTCGCCGTCCGGTACTCGCGGTCGGGCGATTCGTCGCCGCCCGTGGAGAACGCGCGGCCCGCTCCGGTCAGCACCACGGCGCGCACGCGGGTGTCGTCCTGGGCCCGGGCGAACACGGTGGACAACTCCGAATGCATCACGTCGTCAACGGCATTGGCCCGGTCGGGCCGATTGAGCGTCAGGACCGCGATCCCGTCGGACACGGTGATGGCGATGGTGCGGTATGCGGCCGGATCGAGCATCGGAACAGTCCTCCCTGTTGTCAACGTGAACGTAGATGTAGATCCTAGAAGGGTGTCACCATGCTGAAGTTCGGGACCTTCATCGCCCCGTACCACCCGGTCAGGGAGAGCCCGCTGACCACCTACGAGCGGGATCTCGAGCTGATCGCCTGGTGCGACCGGTGGGGCTTCGACGAAGCGTGGGTGGGTGAACACCACTCCGCCGCATGGGAGAACATCCCCGACCCCGCGATGTTCCTTGCCGTGGCCGGCCAACGCACGCAGCGCATCCGGCTCGGCTCCGGCGTGGTCAGCCTGCCGTACCACCACCCGCTGATCGTGGCCGACAGGTTCGTCCAACTCGACTACCTGACCAACGGCCGGGCGATGATGGGCGTCGGACCGGGTGCCCTCATCTCCGACGCGACGATGATGGGCATCGACCCGAGCTCGCAGCGTCCGCGGATGAACGAGGCGCTCGGCGTGATCAAGCGGCTGCTGGAGGGCGAGACGGTCACCCACGAGAGCGAGTGGTTCACGCTCAACGAGGCTGCCTTGCAGATCCTTCCGGTGAACGGTTCGATGCCGCTGGCCGTCGCGTCGAGCACCTCGCCGTCGGGCATGGTGGCCGCAGGCACCTACGGCGTCGGGGTGCTGTCGCTGGGCGCCGGGTTGATCGGCGGTCAGAAGGATCTCGCCGCGCACTGGGCGCTGGCCGAGAAGACCGCGGCCGAACACGGCACTCAGATGCGCCGCGACGAATGGCGACTGGTCATCCGCGCACATCTCGCGCCCACCCGCGAGCAGGCGATCGCCGAGGTGCGCGACGGCCGGGAAGCCGAGCGCATCGGCTACTTCAAACGCGTCGCCGGCCTGAAGAACGATTACACGCTCGAGCAGGAGATCGCCGAGGACGCCGCCATCGTGGGGACCCCGGACGACATGATCGCGGCGCTGCACCGCCTGCAGGAGGTCACCGGCGGATTCGGCGGTTTCCTGGTCCTGGCCGGCGACTGGGCCGACCGCGGGGCGACGCTGCGCAGCTACGAGATGATGGCCCGCTACGTGATCCCCGAGTTCCGCGGCCACCTGGACCCGCTGCGCGCCAGCTACGACCGGGTGATCGCCAAGAAGCGCGATTACGGCGCACCGGCGATGGCCGCGATCAGGAAGGCCTACGAGGATGCCGGGCAGACGATGCCCGACGACCTCAATCCGACGAACCTGCGCTAGCCCACTCATCGGGCGCGAGCGTGCGTTCCGGTACGCAATCGGGGGGCGTTTCGCGTACAGACACGCACGCTCGCGGGGCCACTAGATCGCCATGGCGGCGCGGACGTCCTGTTCCGATGCGGAGCCGCCGGTGCCGCTGTGGGTGATCCGGCCCGCCTCGAGGATGTAGTAGCGCTGTGACGATTCCAGAGCGAAGCCGATGTGCTGTTCGACGAGCAGCACGCCCAGGTCACCGCGGGAGGTGAGCGCTGTGATGGCGCCTTCGATCTCGGCGACCACCGACGGCTGGATGCCCTCGGTCGGTTCGTCGAGGATCAGGCACCTCGGGCTGGTGATCAGCGCGCGCGCGATCGCGAGCTGCTGGCGCTGGCCGCCCGACAGCAGTCCTGCACGTCGGGTGAGCAGCTCCTTGAGCGCAGGGAACAGGTCGAGCTGCTCGTCGATGAGTTGCTTGCCGTTCTTGCGCCCGTCGGCGACCACCTGCAGGTTCTCCGCGGTGGTGAGCTGGCCGAACGACTGCTGCCCCTGCGGGACGTAGGCCAGTCCGCGCTGCACCCGGGCGCTCGGGCGCAACCGGGTGATGTCCTCGCCGTCGAACAGGACCTTGCCGCCCGTGCACTTCAGCAGTCCGACCGCTGCGCGCAGCAGGGTGGTCTTGCCTGCGCCGTTGTGGCCCATCACTGCGGCCACGCCGTCGCGGGGCACCTCGATGCTCGCCCCGTGGATCACCTCCGAGCGCCCGTATCCGGTACGGACCTCGATCAGCTGCAACATCTACGAGCCCTCCTGTAAGCCGTCGGCCCCTGCTGCGGCGGTGCCGAGGTAGACCTCCTGCACCCGGGGATTGGCCTGGACCTCGGCGACCGATCCCTCGGCGATGACCTGGCCGCGCGCCAGTACCGTCACCGACGTGGCGAAGGCCCGCATGAAGTCCATGTCGTGCTCGACGACCACCACGGTGCGCTCACCTCCGATGCGCCGCAACAGGTTTCCGGTCTCCTCGCGTTCCTCGGTGCTCATCCCCGCCACCGGCTCGTCGAGCAGCAGCACGTCGGCGTTCTGCACCAGCAGCATGCCGATCTCCAGCCACTGCTTCTGCCCGTGCGCCAGTACCCCCGCCGGTCGGTCGGCCAGCCCCGACAGCCCGATCGTCTCGAGGGCCTCCTCGATGGCCGGCAGCACACCGCTGCGGCGGCGCAGCAGGGTCCACGGCGACCGGCCCGCGCCCGCCGCGATGTCGAGGTTCTGCAGCACGGTCAACTGCTCGAACACGCTCGCGGTCTGGAACGTGCGGCCAACACCGCGCCGCGCGATCTGGTGCACCTTCTTGCCGAGCAGTTCGACGCCGGACTTGTTCACCGATCCGGTCGCGTTCACCAGGCCGGTGATGGCGTCGATGACGGTGGTCTTCCCGGCGCCGTTCGGGCCGATGAGGAACCGTAGATCACCCTGGAACAGGGTGAGGTCGACGTCGCTGACCGCCTTGAAACCGTCGAAATCGACGGTCAGGCCGCGCACCTGGAGATACTGGGCGCCCATGCCGGCGTTGCCGCCGGCGACCGGCTCCAGTGCAGACGAGGTGGTCATCGGGATGCCCCCACCTTCTCGGTATCCGGATCGGAATCCGGTGCCACCACCGAATCCGGTTCGGGCGGAACGGGTTGAGCCCGTCGCTTGCGTTTGGCCAGCATGGCGATACCGGCGAAGCCGGCCGGGAAGAACCCGACGACCACGATGAACAGCAGGCCCTGGGCGTAGATCCACTCCGAGGGGAAGCGCTCGGAGAACACCGTCTGCGCCCACGCGACGCCGATGGCGCCGAGGACCGGGCCCAACAGGGTGGTGCGGCCGCCGATCGCGACACCGATCAGGAACGCGATCGAGGGCAGGATGCCCACCTGCGACGGCGCCATGAACCCGACGATCGGGGCGAACAGCGCCCCCGCGATGCCGGCGAACAGGGCGGCAACGGTGTATGCGACGACCTTGATGTTGGCCGGATCGTAGCCGAGGAAGCGAACGCGCTCCTCGCCGTCGCGGACGGCCACCAGCAGTTCGCCGTAGCGGCTCTGCATGAGCTGGCGCACCACCGCGACCACGACGAGAAGCACACCCGCGGCGATGAAATACAGCATCTGCTTGTTGACCGGGTCGTTGAGCGCGAAGCCGAAGAACGTGCGGAAGTTCGTCAGCCCGTTGCTGCCGCCCAGACCGGTCTGCCCGACGAGCAGGATGGCCAGCGCCGCCGCGAGCGCCTGGGACAGGATGGCGAAGTACGCACCTTTGACGCGGCGTTTGAACACCCCGAACCCCAGCGCTGCAGCGATGCCGGCGGGGATCACCAAAATCGCCAGGACCGTGAAAGCGGGGGAGGCGAACGGCGCCCAGTAGGCGGGCAGCTCCCGCACACCGGCGATCTGCATGAAGTCCGGCACGTCGTCGCCGCGCAATTGCGCGTCGGCGATCTTGAGGTGCATGCCCATCATGTAGCCACCGAGGCCGAAGAAGACGCCCTGGCCCAGCACCAGCATGCCGCCCCGGCCCCATGCCAGTCCGATCCCGACAGCGACGATCGCGAAACACAGGAACTTGGCGAGTAGGCCGAGGCGGAAGTCCGACAGCACGGCAGGTGCCGCCGCGAAGAGCACCAGCGCGGCGACGCCGAAGCCGATCCAGGTACGGGGCCGGCCCAGTCCGAGACGGGCTCTCATACGAGACTCCTTGTCCGCACGGTGAACAGGCCCTGTGGGCGGACCTGCAGGAAGATCACGATGATCACGAACACGATCACCTTCGCCAGTGATGCGGTGGTGTTGTACTCGATGAACGAGTTGAGGAAACCCAGCGCCAGGGCCGCGATCACGGTGCCCTTGATCTGACCCAGGCCGCCGACCACCACGACGAGGAACGCGTCGATGAGAAAGCTCTGACCGGTGGTCGGGCTGGTGGAACCGATCAGCGTCAACGCCACCCCGGCCACCGCGGCCAGCCCGGATCCGATGAAGAACGTCGTGATATCGGTCCGGCGCGAGGAGATCCCGCTGGTCTCGGCGAGGTCGCGGTTCTGCACCACCGCCCGGATGCGCCTGCCCATCGGGCTGGTCTTGAGCACGGTGGCCAGCACCGCCACGCACGCGACCGCCAGCACCAGGATGAAGATGCGGGTCTTGGGTACGACGGCGCCGAAGATCTCGACCCCGCCCGAGAGCCACACCGGCGCAACGACGTTGACCGCGGGGGCGCCGAACACGTCGCGGGCGATCTGCTGCAGGACCAGGCCGACGCCGAAAGTGACCAGCAGCGTGTCCAGCGGGCGGTGGTACATCCGCTGGATCAGCGTCACCTCGAGCAGCGCACCCATCGCGCCGCCGACGACGAAGCCGACCACCAGCGAGATCAGCAGCGACGCACCGGCGCTGGAGATGACCTGCTGGATGACGTAGGCGGTGTAGCAGCCCGCCATGATGAACTCACCGTGGGCCATGTTGATGACCCCCATCTGACCGAAGGTCAGTGAGAGCCCGAGCGCCGCCAGCAACAGGATCGAGCCCAGGCTCAATCCCGTTGCCAGCTGCCCGATCAGGACATCCATCTAGGAGCTCAGCTCGAGAGTCCGGCGGCCCACGGATAGGACTTGAGGTAGGGGTCCGGCTCGATCGGACCGGGGGACTCCCAGATCGTGTAGATCAGTCCGTCGGGGCGGATCTCGCCGATGCGGGCGGTCTTGGTGATGTGGTGGTTCTCGCCGTCGATGGTTACCAGGCCTTCGGGTGCGTCGAACGTGACGCCGCCCGCGTTGTCCTGAATCGCTTTGACCTCGAAGGACTTCGCCTTCTCGACGGTGTTCTTCCACAGGTACACCGACACGTACGCGGCTTCCATCGGATCCGACGTGGGCTTGTTGGCGCCGTAGGCCTTCTTATAGGCCGCGACGAACGCCTTGTTCACCGGGGTGTCGATGGTCTGGTAGTAGTTCCATGCGGTCAACTGGCCGGTGATGTTCTGCACACCGATGCCGCCGACCTCCTCCTCGGCGATCGACACCGACACCACCGGCATCTCCTGTGCGGTCAGGCCGACGTTGCGGTACTCGCGGAAGAACGCGACGTTGGAATCGCCGTTGAGGGTGTTGAACACGGCGTCGGCGTCGGCGCTGCGCACCTTGTTGACGATGGTGGAGAAGTCGGTCGAACCCAGCGGCGTGTAGTCCTCACCCTTGATCTCGATGCCGTTGGCCTCGGCGTAGGCCTTGATGATGCGGTTGGCGGTCTGCGGGAACACGTAGTCGCTGCCCACCAGGTACAGCGATTTCACCCCGCGCTCCTTGAGGTAGTCCAGCGCGGGAACGATCTGCTGATTGGTGGTGGCGCCGGTGTAGAAGATGTTCTTGGACGCCTCGAGGCCCTCGTACTGCACCGGGTAGTACAGCAGTGAGTTGGCGCTCTCGAACACGGGCAGCATGGCTTTGCGGCTCGACGACGTCCAGCCGCCGAACACCGCGGCCACGCAGTCGCTGCTGATCAGTTTTTCGGCCTTCTCGGCGAACACCGTCGGCTCCGACGCGCCGTCCTCACCGATCAGCTGGATCTGCTTGCCCAGTACGCCGCCTGCGGCGTTGATCTCGTCGACAGCGAGCTTGATGGAGTCGCGGACGGTGACCTCGGAGATCGCCATCGTGCCTGACAGTGAATTCAGGGAGCCGACCTTGACCGTCGGACCCGAGGTGTCCACGCAGGATTGGGCGGCGGCTCCTTCGGTGTCGCTCGCCTTGCTGCCACAGCTTGTCAGGACCAGACCGGCGGCCAGGACGATGCCGGTGGTGGCCAGGGCCGACTTCTTGAGCGCGGAGCGCCGGGGTGGTCGCATGGAGAGCCTCTCGTCGTGTCCGGTCGCGCGTTCGCGCCGATCGGCATCGGCCACGCGCAGGAGGTAAGACACCGTTGCGGTGTCGTTTCGGGACGTTAGAGCGCCTGTGTTTCTCTGAAGTGACTGTGTGTGACGAACGAGTTAACCCGTCGCCCACCGGGTAACGCCGCACGAGGCAGCGCCGATGTCACCGACATGCGTACATCGACGAGTAGGGCCGCGACGGCGGCGCTGACGGCGTTGGCGGCGGTGACGGTCAGCCAGGCGGGGGCGAGCGCCGAGCCGGCCGCCCACACGGTCCGCTACACGATCACCACGACCAGCGACCTGATGGCGAACATCTACTACGTCGGCATCGATCCGCCGAGCCAGGCCGAGGCGAACTCGCCGCAGTACATGCCCGCGGCGCGGGTGCTGGTCGGGCCGGCTGCGCCGTGGACGTTCGAGACCACGCTGGCCGACCCGAACCAGTGGGCCTTCGTCAGCGCCAGCGGGGGCCTACGGGTGAATCCGGCGTTCCACTGTGAGATCGCCGTCGACGGTCAGGTCGTCGTGTCGCAGCAGGGCGGCAGCGGCGTGCAGTGCTCACTCCGGCCCTGGTGACCCGGTGGCCGGTGACCGAGCCGGCGGATGGGAGTACGCTTGAGACGAACCGTGTTGTGCACGGTGTTCCGCGGCCGACGAGCGGCCGGACCTCCGAGATTCTCCGTTAGGAGATCCCCTCATGAATGAGAATTCACTGTTCTCGCACCCGATCACCGAAACCGGCTCGGCGCCGCATTCGTCGGCCCCGGTCCAGGCGCCGGAGTTCTCCGACGTGGATCAAGCCGAGAAGCGCTGAGCGAGAACGTAACCAAGCAAAAAATGTGGGCCGCCGGATAATCCGGCGGCCCACATTTTCGTTAAGTCTGTCAGATCGCGGTGACCGCGGTGGCCTGCGGGCCCTTGGAGCCCTGGCCGATCTCAAACTCGACGCGCTGATTCTCTTCGAGAGAGCGGAAACCGCTGCTCTGAATCTCGGAGTAGTGGACGAAGACGTCCTCAGAGCCGCCGTCGGGAGCGATGAAGCCGAAGCCTTTTTCGCTGTTGAACCATTTCACAGTTCCCTGTGCCATATTGCTGATTTCTTTCCATTTACCTGCGAATGCAGAAGAGCATTCTGCTACCAGGCTAACAGAGTGGGCGGCGAACCGGGGAATCCTGCTGTGGAGCGGCCTTGACAGGCGGTCGAACGTGCGTTCGAATGATGTCATGCGCTGGGCGGGCCAAGGTGTCGAAGTCGACGACGGATCGCTGCCCGGCCTGCAGCGCATCGGGTTCGTGCGCAGTGTGCGCACCCCGCAGTTCGAGGGCATGACCTTCCACGAGGTGCTGTGCAAGTCGGCCCTCAACAAGGTGCCCAACGCCTCGATGCTGCCGTTCCAGTACACGGTGAACGGCTACCGGGGCTGCTCGCACGCCTGCCGGTACTGCTTCGCCCGGCCCACCCACGAATACCTCGACCTCGACGTCGGCACCGACTTCGACACCCAGGTCGTGGTCAAGACCAACGTGGCCGAGGTGCTCCGGCGCGAACTGCGCAGACCGTCCTGGCAGCGCGACACCGTCGCCCTCGGAACCAACACCGATCCCTATCAACGCGCCGAGGGCCGCTACACGCTGATGCCGGGAATCATTGCCGCCCTAGCTGATTCCGGAACCCCGATGTCGATCCTGACCAAGGGCACGCTGCTGCGCCGGGACCTCCCGCAGCTGTCGGAGGCGGCGCGCCGGGTGCCGGTCAGCGTTGCGGTGTCTCTGGCGGTCGGCGATCCCGACCTGCATCACGACGTCGAGCCCGGTACGCCGTCGCCGCAGGCCCGGCTGGCGCTGATCACCGCCATCCGGGAGGCCGGGCTCGACTGCCATGTGATGGTGGCCCCAGTACTGCCGCGTCTGACGGATTCGGCCGAGCACCTCGACGATCTGCTCGGCCGGATCGCCGCAGCCGGCGCCGGCAGTGCGACGGTGTTCGGTCTGCATCTGCGCGGCGCCACCCGCGGATGGTTCATGTCGTGGCTGTCGCGCGCGCGGCCCGATCTCGTCGGTGACTACCAGGCGCTGTACCGGCGCGGTGCGTATCTGCCCGCCGACTATCGCGAGATGCTGGCACGCCGGGCCGCGCCGCTGCTGGCCAAACACGGGCTGGTGCGGGACCGGCGCACCGCGACGCCGCGCGCGGCGCCCGCGGTCGCCGTAGCGGGTCCGGTGCAGCCGACCCTGTTCTGAGGGCTCAGATCTTGTTGCGCTTGACGTCTTTGAACGGCACTCCGCGGTCGGCAGCGGCTTCCCGTGGGAAGCCCAGTACCCGTTCGCCGATGATGTTGCGGGCGATCTCGGTGGTGCCGCCGCCCAGGGACGCGGTCTGCCGGGTCAGGTAGCGGTCGCCGTAGCGGATCAGCCGGTCCCCGCCGTCGACGACGCCGTCGGCTCCCAGCAGCGCCAGCGCCGTGTCGATCTCGAACTGGATGGATTCGGCGTGGGTGGTGCGGATGATGGAGCCGGCGGCCGGCGGCAGCGACCCGTCCAGTACCCCGTGGTAGACGTGGTCGATCAGCTGCTCCTGCACCGCGCGCCGCACCAGCGCCCGCCCCGCCATCTCGCGGGCTCGTTCGCTGTCGGCCTGGCCGGTCTCGGCGAGCAGCGCCCGGTAGTCCACCGGCTGGTCGGTGACGCCCTCGGGACCGATGCCGCTGGCGAATTCGGAACCGCCGCCCACGGCGCGGCGTTCGTGGTACAGCTGCCGCGAGGCGACCTCCCACCCCTTGTTCACCTCGCCCACCACGGCGTCGTCGCCGAGTTCGAGGTTGTCGAAGAACTCCTCGCAGAATTCGTTGCCGCCGTCGACCTGCTTGATGCGGCGCATGGTGATGCCCGGTGCGTCGAGCGGCACCAGGAACATCGTCAGGCCTTCGTGCTTGGGCACATTCCAGTCGGTGCGCGCTAGCAGGAGCCCGTAGTCGGCGGCGAACGCGCTGGTACTCCAGGTCTTGGCGCCGTTGATCACCCATTTGTCGCCCTGCCGGTCGGCGCGGGTGATGACGCCGGCGAGGTCGGAACCGCCGCTGGGTTCGGACAGCAACTGCACCAGGATCTGCTCACCGCGGATGACCGCAGAGATGTGTTTGCGCTTCTGGTCCTCGGACCCGGTGTCGAGGATGGTGGCCGCGCAGATCGTGAACGTCGGTGTGTTGAGGATGATCGGCAGTTCGTAGTCCTTGGACACCGCGTCGAACGCCCGCTGGTAGGCGATCGGATAGCCGAGGCCGCCGTACTCCTTCGGGAAGCAGATGCCGGCGAATCCGCCTGCGTAGAGCATCTTCTGGAGTTCGCGGGCGCGCAGCCACGGCCCCTCCTCGCCCCGGTCGGCGTCCGGCGGGTTCGCCGGGTCGATGCGGGGCATGTTCTGCGCCAGCCACGCTTGCGCCCTGGCGCGGAAGTCCTCGACGCCCTCCGGTGCCGTCGCCGCAGTCGGATCAGTTGCGGTGGTCTCGGTCATGACGCGGACTCCAGTTCGTCGTGCAGCGCATACACACGCAGGTTGTGGTCTTCAGGGGTGCCGAACATCGACCGATACAGCGTGGCCCGTCGCAGATAGAGGTGCAGATCGTGTTCCCACGTCACGCCGATGCCGCCGTGCAGCTGGACGGCGTCCTGGATCATCGGCGCCGCGTGCTCGCCGACGTAGGATTTCGCGACGCTGACGGCGAAGGCGGCGTCGGGGGAGCGGTCGGCAACCGCTCTGACCGCTGCGCGGGTGGCCGCCCGGCACGCTTCCAGGTGGATCTTGAGGTCGGCGAACCGGTGCTTGAGCGCCTGGTAGGACGCCAGCGGCCGGCCGAACGAGTGGCGGTCGAATGCCCACTGCACGGTGAAGTCGACCACGGTCTGCAGGATTCCGAGCACCTCGGCGCACTGCAGCACCTGGGCGATCTGACTCTGGCGTTCGATCAGCGCCGCCGTCTCGGCCGCGGTGCCCACCGCCGCGGACACGTCGACGGTCACACCGTCGAACTCGACCCGGGCGTACCGCTTCACCAGGTCGACCGACCGCTGTTCGGTCACCGTCACGCCGGCGGCGTCGGTGGGTACCAGGAACTGGCGTAGGTCGTCACCGGCGCGGGCGGTCACCAGCAGTACCGCACTGCGGGCGCCCGCCTCCACCCGATCCTTGACGCCGTCGATGCGGTAACCGCCGTCGACCGGCGTCGCGGTCACCTTCGCTTGCAACGGATCCCACGAGCGGCCGGGCTCGTACACCGCCCACGATGCGACGGTCTCACCGGAGACGAGTGCCTCGATCAGGTCACTGTGCCGTTCGGCCCCGGTGGCGTCGACCAGCCCGGCGAGCACGGTGCTGACCGGATGCAGCGGCCCGGGTGCGACGGTGCGCCCGATCTGTTCGGCGACCAACGCCACGTCGTCCACGCCGTTACCCGACACGCTGCCGCCCCCGAGTTCCTCGGGCACCAGCAGGCTGGCCCAGCCCAGCTCGGCGGCGCGCTGCCACCAGGCCGGGTCGAACTCGGCTCCTTCGGCGTGCAGCTGCCGGACCCTGGTCAGGGATGCCTCCTTCTCGAGGAAGGCCTGCGCGGTGGACGCGAAAAGCATCTGTTCTGGGCTTGCCACTTCGGTCATGAGATCCGTTCAGCCATAGGCGGATTGAGGTTCGGGCGGGCTCGGTGGGGTCAGGTCAGGACCAGCGCCGGCACGTCGGGCTTGTAGACCTTCTTGTTGGGCACCTTGAACAGGTCGACGAGGTTGCCGCCCATGACCTTTCGGATACCCTCCTCGTCGAGGCCCATCTGCTCGAGATCGCCGACGAGATTGATCGGATCGGCGAGGCCCTCGGGATGCGGCCAGTCCGAGCCGAAGATCACCCGGTCGATGCCGAGCAGTTCCGACATCTGCTTGAAGTCGTCCTCCCAGAACGGCGCCACGTACACACCGCGCCGGAACGCCTGGATCGGGTCCTCGGGGAACTCCTGCGGCATCTTCGAATAGACGTCTTTGAACTGGTAGAACAGGTAGGGCACCCAGGACGCGCCGTTCTCGATCGACAGAATGCGCAGGTCTGGGTTGCGGGTCAGGGCGCCGTGGCACACCAGTGCGGCCATGGTGTCCTCGATGGGCCGCTTGCCCATCGCCACCATCCGGAACGAGGTCGGTTTGAACGGCAGGAACTCGTCGGCGGGCTCCCAGTCGTTGAGGTACTGCGCGTAGCCGCTGTCGGAGGCGTGCATGCACACCGGGATGCCGGCCTTGACGCAGGCGTCCCAGAACGGGTCGAACTCCGGCAATCCCATCGACCGGGTGCCGCGGTAGCCGGGTACCGGTGCGGGCCGCACCAGGACCGTCTTGGCGCCCCGTTCGAGGCACCACTGCAACTCCTCCAGGGCACGGTCGACCACACTCAGATTGATCACCGGTGTGGAGAAGATCCGGTCCTCATAGTTGAACTGCCACGTCTCGTACATCCACTGGTTGAGGGCGTGGATGATGTCGAGAATCGCGTCCGGGTCATCCTTCAGGCGCTCCTCGACCAGGCTGGCCAGGGTCGGAAACATGATCGTGTAGTCCAGGCCCAGGCCGTCGAGCACCTCGAGGCGCGCCTGCGGGTTGCGGAAGGCCGGGATGGCCTTCATCGGCTTGCCCATGATCTCGCGGTAGCTCTTGCCGCCACTGCCGTGGCGGAAATACTCCTCCTGGGCGCCCGGGCGCGCGACCACCTCGAAGGTGGGGTTCGGGATGTAGTCGCTGATCGTGTTGCGCACGACGATCTTGGTCCGGCCGCGCACGTCGATGTAGTCGATGATGCCCTTGCGGTGATCCGGCAGGAACTGCGTCAGCGCCTCTTGCGGCTCGTAGAAGTGGTTGTCCGCATCGAAAACGGGATAGGACAGATCGCGGGATGGCATATCCGCCTCCTGGAAGTCGGGTTCGCGGTAAGCGGTAATGACATTACCACTGCCGGGCGGGCGGGACCAAGACGCCGGACTGACCGGGATCAATGCAGGTCAGGAGCCATCTGCCGGCCGCTCGAGGCTGCGCAGGCAGAAGGCGAAGATGTGCTCGCCCTCGACGGGTACGCCGGTGAGTTCGGCGCCGAGTACGCGCAGCCGCAGCGCGCCCAGGGCGGTCTGCATGATCAGCGCGGCGGTCGCGTCGGCGTCGATGTCGTCGCGGAACGCCTGCTCGTCCATGCCGCGGCGAATGATGTCGCTGATCAGGGCGTGCAGCGGGGCGAGCACCCTGGCGTAGTCGCGGGGCAGCGTCTCGGCGAGGCGGTCGTTGTAGGACGTCAGGCCCCGGTTCACCCGGTCCTGGGTCCCGGACCCGGCGGGGACGCAGAGGCGTTCGATCAGCGTGCGCAGGGCCTCGCGGCTCGGCTGTTGGTCGGTGGCCGCGCGCCAGCGCAGTGCCGACTCCGACATGATCCGGTCGATCAGCGCGAGCAGGAGCTCGTCCTTGGTCGAGAAGTGTTGGTAGAACGAGCGCAGCGAGGTCTTGGACCGTTCGACGACCTCGAGCACGGTGAAGTCCGTACGGCCGGTCTCGCCGAGGATTTCCAGGGCGGACCGCATGAAGCGCTGTGGCCTGGACTCACCGCTGTCGGCCGCGGTGGCCGTCGCCCGCGCGCTGGGCTTCGCCATGGGACGCCTTTCGCTCGAGATGAGAATGACGTTACCGCTTTGGCAGAAGGCTATGTACCTTCTCTGGGGACGGAACCCACACGAAAGAGGCGTGACGATGACGACGGATGCAGGCCACACTTCGCAGCAGACGCAGTGGACGGTCGAGACGCTGCTCGACCTGTTCGACGCCCAGCCCGCGGGCGACGACCGCTACACCGCCGACACCGGCATCGCCGGTGCCGACGAACGCCAGGTGGTCGAGGGAACGCAGGTGGTGGCCCAGGCCATCGTCGCCGCTGCGAAGCGGTTCGAGGGCAAGTCGGTCCGGTCGGTGCACGCGGTGTTCGCCAGGGTCGTGACGGTGGGCCCTCCGGTGGAGCTCGACGTCGACGTCATCAGCGAGGGGCGCTCGACGGCGACCGCGGTGGTCACGGCATCGCAGAACGGCAAACGCTGCATCACGGTCACCGTCTTCACCGACGTGCCGTCCGCAGACGTGATCCGCCACCAGCTGCCCCGCCCCGATGTGGCGGCCCCCGCCGACGCCCATGACGGCGGTATGCCGATGACGGGCCGCGAGGTTCGGGTGGTCGACGTGGTCGACGTCAACAGCCCCGACGAGGTGGGCCCGCCGGAGCTGTATGCGTGGCTGCACTACGACCCCATCCCGCAGCGCGACGATCTCGCCAAGGCCCTCATCGCGTATTTCACCGGCCACCTTGGCATTTCGACCACGATGCGCGCCCACGAGGGCATCGGTACCGCACAGGCGCACTTGACGGTGTCGACCGCACCGATGACGGTCACCGTGAGCTTCCACGAGCCGGTGCGCTGGAACGGCTGGCTGCTCTACGGCCACGAGAGCACCCAGGTCGGCGCGGGCATGTCCTATGTCCGCGGGACTGTGCACACCGAGGAGGGCGACCTCATCGCCTCGTTCGCCCAAGACGGACTGATCCGTCCGCTGCGCACCACCGACACGTCCATCAAGGAGCAGTCGCGGCTCTAGATCTTCAAATACCCTTTGTCCGCCGGGATCTGGGCGGCGGTCACCAGCGACGAGGCGTCTCCGGCCAGCCAGAGCACGATGTCGGAGATCAGGTCCGGCGCGGCCAGCGAATCGGTGGGCAGTGCGCCGGGGGAGAAGCTGTGGATGTAGGTGGGGTGGTCGGCGAAGACCTGGTACATCGACGTGTCGTTACCCATCGGGGTGTCCGTGCCGTACGGATGCACCGAGTTGACGCGGATGCCGAATTCGCCGAGCTCCACAGCCAGTGAGTTGGTCAGTCCGACGACGCCGAACTTGCTGGCGCAATAGTGCCCACAACCCGGTACCGCCTTGATGCCCGCCGCGGAGCTGATGGTGATGATGGAGCCGCCGTTGCCCGCCGCGATCATCGGCGGCACCACGGCACGGATCGTGTTCCAGACGCCGGTGAGGTTGGTGTCGAGGGTGTCCTGCCACTGCTGCGGCGAGATCTCCCACAGCCGGCCCCAATTCAGGACCCCGGCGTTCGCGACCACGATGTCGAGCCGGCCGAACTGGGCGACGGCGTCGGCGACCACGCGTACCTGACCGTCGGCGTCGCGAACGTCGACGGGCTCGGCGACGATCTTGCGGCCTTCACCCTCCACCAGCGCCACCGTCTCGGCGAGATCCGACGGGTCGGCCGGCTGATAGCCGTTGGCCTCGCACACCGGCGCACAGGCGTCGATCGCGACGATGTCGGCGCCTGCGCGGGCCAATCGCACGCAGTGCGACCGCCCCTGACCGCGGGCCGCGCCGGTCACATAGGCCACCCGGCCGGCGAGGGGGAGATCCTGACTGGTCATGCGGTGAGCTCCTCGGCGTAGGCGGGGCGGGTCGCGAACTCGTAGTCGGTCAGCGGCGAGCGCCGCGCGAACCGCCGTGAGCCGGCGATGGTCTGCGGACGGTGATACACCGTATCGCGCTGGGAATTCACGAAATAGGTGTTCAGCCCGGGGTTGCAGGCGGTGAAGTACAGGTGGGCCACCCGGCCGGCCCGGCGCATGCGTTCGTTCCACCGGTCGAATGCCTGCCGGCTCACCGCGACCACGGGGCGGTGCCGACGCCGGGCCTCGTCGATCACCCGCACCGCGTGAGCGGCCATGGTCTCGACGAAATCCGGCCAGGCGAAACCCACGAAGCCGAGCGGGCCGACGATCTCCCAGCGGTTCGGTAGCCGAGGGTGGGCGGTGCCGGCGTAGGCGCTCAACCCGTGTGCGCGGTAGAACTCCGCCAGGTCGAAACCGTCTGCGCCCAGCACTGTTCCCGGTCGATAGGTCTCCGGGTCGGTCCACAGTTCGTAGCCGGTCGCGAGCACCAGCAGATCCGCCGGATGCTCGACGCCGTCGACGGTGCGCACCCCGCTTGCCGTAATGCGTTGGATGGGTGTGGTGACCAGATGCGTATGCGGATCGTTGAGAGCCGGTAGGAAGGAACTCGAGATGACCGGGCGTTTGGCGAGTATGCCGTACCGGGGGACCAACGCCCGCCGGGTCGCCGGATCGCGCACCACCACGCGCAGCAGCAGCCGGTACAGCGCCCGGCAGTAGGCGTCGTATAGCGGCATGGCGCGCGTCAGCACGCGGTCGGGCAGCCGGGAGAACACATGCACGATCGGAGCGATCATGAACGCATCCATCGCAAAGCGGCCGGCCGCGTTGATCGCGGGTACCACACCGGGCACCCGCAAGAACCGGCGCATCAGGGGCGGGATGTCGAAATCGACCTTGGGCAGCACCCATGCCGGAGTGCGTTGATAGACCTCGAGTCCGGCAGCCGTTCCGGACAGCGCCGCCGCGATCTGGACCCCACTGGAGCCGGTACCGATGACGGCGACGCGTTTGCCGCGCGCGTCGTAGTCGTCGTCCCACGCGTTGGGCCGCAGGATGGTGCCCCCGAACTCGTCGACGCCGGCGATGTCGACGCGCGGTTTGGCGTTGACGTAGCCGCCGACCGAGCTGATGAGGAACCGCACCGACACCGTCTCGCCACCGTCGACGGTCAGCCGCCACAGCCCGGCGGTGTCATCCCACTGCTGACGCGTCACCTCGCTGCGCGGCCGCAGGTGCGGATAGAGCCCGAGGCGGTCCGCGGTGTCACGCAGATAGGAGTAGATCTCCGGTCCTGGCGCGAACAACCTGCTCCAGTCGGGGTTCACGGCGAACGACAGCTGATACCACAGGGTCGGAATGTCCACGGCGAGACCGGGATAGTGGTTGTCGCGCCAGGTGCCCCCGAAATCGTCGCCGCGCTCGAGGATGACGAAATCGGTGAATCCGCGCTTCTGGAGCAGGTGGGCCGCGGCGATCCCGCCCGGGCCTGCGCCGATGATCGCGACCTCGTGGTCGGGTTCACGCATGAAAGCCTCCAAGGCCGGCGACGATGTGGTCGGATACGAATCTCTTCACAGCACGGGGGTTGTCGAGGTTGACCCCCATCGGCGGCAGCACCTCGAAACTGAGCAGCAGCCGGACGATCCATTCGCTCGCACGCGCCGGGTCGACGTCGTTGCTGACCTCGCCGCGTTTCTGGGCGGCGCGCACCAGCGGTTTCCACTGGTCGAGGGACCGCGCCATCAGATCGTCGCCGATATTGCGCAGCAGCAGGACCAGGATGCTCTCGTTGATACCGCGCGGCGACACCGAATCGGAGCGCTGACGGTGCGCGCACACCAGGGCCGCCGCGGCGGCGACCTGACCGGCCAACGTGGATTCCCTGTCCACCTCGGCGGCCATGGTCTCGACGAACGCCGACGCAAGATGGTCGAGTGCGGTGCGAATCGCGTTGTCGCGGCTGCCGAGGGCGTTGTGCACGGTGCCTCGGGACACCCCGGCCGCCTCGGCGACCGCGGTCAGGCTGAACCCACGCGGCCCGGTCCGGCGCAGCGTGGCGGCGGTGGCGGCCAACAATGCGGGCGACACCGGACGGTCATCGGCAACGCGCACTTGAACACATTAGCGATATGTGTTCAACGTGGTCAACGATCGGCGGAATCAACGTCCACGGCGTGATGCACCACATCGTGCAGGTGGTACCTCGCTATCGATGCCACGGTGAATTCGCTGCCGTTACTGCGCAAACCCCTTCGCACCCATCCGTCGTCGGGCACCGCGGCATAGGTGTCGGCGACGGTGATCGCGGCGTCGAACAGCTCACCCGCCACGACGCCGGGATCCTGCGAGGCATAGTCGTCCTCGACCGCGGTTCGATCCTGGTCCCAGTTGGCGAAGAGCGGCTCGTGCTGGGTCAACATCGCCTGGACCCGCTGGTTGAAGATCCGGTGGACGTCGCGGACGTGGCAGCCGTACTCGAGGGCGGACCACACCGCCGGGTGCCGGCGCGTCGTGGCACCGGGGTTGCCGAGCCGGCGGATCCACTCGTCGGCGTCCCGGCGGATGTGATCACCGACCTCGGCCGGCGCCACGGCGGCCGCATCGAAACCACACTCCGGGCATGGCCGGCTCAGCACCCAGGTCCAGTCCTTGAGATCGGGCTCGATCGCCTCACCGGTCATGCGAATTCGCCGAGAAGCGCTGATCGAAGCACATCGAGCGGAAGTCCGCCCAGGTCCAGCGCGCAGCGGTGGAACTCTTTGAGCGGCATGCTCGTTGCGAGCATCGTCTCGCGCAGCTGCTGCCAGATGCGCTGTCCCACTGCGTAGGACGGCGCCTGGCCGGGCCAGCCCAGGTACCGGTCGAGTTCGAAGCTGCGGTGCTTCTCGGACTGTGCGGAGTGCTGCCCGAGGAAGTCCCACGCCCGAGTGACGTCCCATCGGCCGCCGTCGGGCGCGGTGAGCTCACAGTGCACGCCGATGTCGATGGCCACCCGCGCGGCCCGGAAGCGCTGTGCGTCGAGCATGCCCATCCGGGCGCCGTCATCGTCGAGCCAGCCCAGTTCGGCCATCAGCCGTTCGGCGTAGAGTGCCCAGCCCTCGCCGTGCCCGGACACCCAGCAGCCCAGCCGGCGCCAGCGGTTGAGTTCGCCGGCGAGCACCACCGCCCGCCCGATCTGCAGATGATGGCCTGGCACGCCCTCGTGGAAGACCGTGGTGGTCTCCTGCCAAGTGTGGAAGGTGTCCTTACCGGGCGGCACGGACCACCACATCCGGCCCGGACGGGTCAGGTCCTCCGATGGGCCGGTGTAGTAGATGCCGCCGGTCTGCGTTGGAGCGATTCGGCACTCGAGGTTGCGCAGCGCCGGATCGATGTCGAAATGGGTGCCGGCCAGCGCGTCGACGGCGCGGTCGGACAACTCCTGCATCCACTGCTGCAGGGCGTCGGTGCCGTACACCTGATAGCGCGGTTCATCGTCGAGGCGCTGGATCGTCTCGGCGACCGAGACCCCCGGATACAGCCGCCCGGCCACCGTCTCCTGTTCGGCGACAATGGCTTCGAGCTGCTCGAGGCCCCATGCGTAGGTCTCGTCGAGGTCGATCTCAGTGCCGAGGAACGACCGCGAGAGCAGCCGATAGGCGTCGCGGCCGAACGCATCCCGCTCCCGCGCCCGCGGAGCCACCTCATCGTCGAGCACGCGGGCCAGCTCGCGGTAGGCGTCGGCGGCCGCGGCGGCGTGCCGGTCCAGGTCGGCCTGCAGGGCCGGCCGGCCCGGTGCCGCGTCGGCCACCATGTCGACGAGCAGGTGTGCGATCCGGCCGGCCTGGTCGATGCCACGGCGCACCTGACGGATCGCCGGCGGATGCGGGCCCGCCGCCGCGGTGCGCAGCGCCTCGGCATAACCGGGGACCCGGAGCGGCAACGTCGCCAGGCGCCGGTCGACCACCGCCCAGTCGTCCTCGGTGTCGGTGGCCATCAGGTCGAAGACGTCGCGCATGGTCTGCAACGGCGAGGCGATCACGTTGAGTTCGCCGACGTCCAGACCGGCGTCGTGGATGTCGATCAGCACACCCAGGCGCTCGCGCATGGCGGCCGCGGTGACCGCGTCGGTCTCGTCGACGGCCACCACCGCGTCGAGTTCCTTCAATGCGGACCTGGCCGCCTCCGCGCGGGTCGCGACGGCGTCGGGGGAGTAATCAGTGATGTCCTCGTCGTAGCTGCGGTCACCGCTGCTGATGCCGAGTTCGGTTGCGGCGCAGGGGTCCAGGGCGGCCACGGTGTCGAGGTAACGTTCTGCGACGGCGTCCACGGCCGTCGGTTGTCTAGCCGAGGTCATTGGTGGCGAATGTATCGCATTTCTGCGGGTCGCCGGTTTGGTAGCCGACGGTGAACCACTTCTGCCGCTGCTCGGAGGAGCCGTGGGTCCACGATTCGGGGTTGACCCGCCCGGTGGCGGCCTCCTGGATCCGGTCGTCGCCGACCGCCGACGCCGCCGACAGCGCGTCGGCGATGTCCTTGTCGGTCAACGGTTCCAGGAACGGCACGCCGGTGCTCTCCTGTTTCGTCACCGCGGCGTAGTGCGCCCATACACCCGCGTAGCAGTCGGCCTGCAGTTCGGTGCGCACACCACCTCCGGTGGGGCCTTCCGGGTCCTGCTGCGCGCGTGCGAGTGAGCCCTCCAGTTGCTGCACGTGGTGGCCGAACTCGTGGGCCACCACGTACTCCTGCGCGAACGGCCCTCCGCTGGAGCCGAATTGGGTCTTCAGTACGTCGAAGAAGTCGGTGTCGAAGTAGGCGGTCTGGTCACCGGGGCAGTAGAACGGCCCCACCGCACTGGTCGCCGGTCCGCACGCGGTGTCCACACTTCCGCTGAAGATGTCCACCCGCGGCCGGGTGTAGTCCGGTTTGAGCTGTGACCACACCGCGTCCAGCGAATTGCCCGTGGCCACCACCCGGCACTGCACGAATTCGTTCGCATCGGCTCCGGTCCGGCACTGGCTGAGATCGAACCCGGGCGTCTCGACACCCTGGGTGCCCAGCTCCTCCTGTTGAGGCAGCACCGTGCCGGGGTCGACGCCGAGGAACAGGGCGACCACCACGATCAGCAGGCCACCGATGCCGCCGCCGACCGCGATCCCGCGGCCGCCTCCGCGTCTGCCGCCGCTGCTCGACGTGGTGCTCGTGTCGATCTGCATACCTTCGTTGAAGGTCATCGCCCACTCCGTCCGGACTCGGTGAGGCGCCCGACGCAGCGCCGGTGTTCACCCTCCCACACTACGATTCGGGCGTGCCCGCCGTTGCTGAGTTCCCGACCGTCGTGAACACCGCGCTCGGACGGTTGCGGGGCACCACCGAGGGCGGAGTTTCGGTGTGGCGCGGGGTGCCGTATGCCCATCAGCCGGTCGGGGAGCGCCGATTCGCCGCCCCGGTTCCGCTCGATCCGTGGCGCGGGGTGCGCGACGCCGTCGAACACGGTCCCATTCCGCCGCAGGGTCGCTCCTTCGTCGGCGGCGGCCGCGACGATCCGAAGGTCCGGGACGAGGCCTGTCTGACCGTCACCGTGTGGTCTCCGGACACCACGGGTGCACTGCCGGTGATGGTGTGGCTGCCCGGCGGCGCCTTCGTCTACGGCGCCGGACAGCTGCAGCTCTACAACGGGTCGCGGCTGGCCGCCAACGGCAACGTGGTGGTGGTCAACGTCACCTACCGGCTCGGGGTGTTCGGCGGTCTGGACCTCGGCGCGCTCGGTGACGGCTTCGACGACAACCTGTGTCTGCGCGACCAGATCGCCGCCCTGCGCTGGGTGCGCGACAACATCGCCGCCTTCGGGGGCGATCCGGAGCGGGTGACGCTGTTCGGGGAGTCCGCCGGCGCAACGTCGGTGCTGGCGCTGCTCGCCAGCCCGGCCGCCGGCGGGTTGTTCGCCCGCGCCATCGCCCAGAGCCCTGCCCTGCCGTTGATCGCCGATCGGCAGATCCGTACCGAACGGGCCCACCGGTTCCTCGCCGGACTCGGCGTTCCGCTCGACGAGGTCAAATCGCTACCGCAGCGCCGCCTGCGCCGGGCCGCAGGTGAACTGCAGCGCGAAAGCGCGGCGGACACACCGACGCTCGCGTACGGCCTGACCCACGGTGTGGACCTGCTGCCCCGGCATCCCCTCGACGCGGCGCGGGCGGGGGCGGTGGCGCGGGTGCCGCTGATCATCGGCACGAACAGCCACGAAGCGTCGATGTTCGCCTGGGGTAAGCCGCCCATGCTGCCGACCACGCCCGAGGGCGTCGACGCGTGGTTCGCGCGGTGTGCTCCGGACGCCCGCGAGCGGATCCTGGCCGCCTACCCCGACTTCCCCCGTCGGCGGGCGTTGATCGCCATCGGTTCCGACGTGATGTTCGGCGCGCCCACCTGGGCGTTCGTCGACGCCTACAGTGCGCACGCCCGCACCCACGTCTACCGCTTCGACCACACCACCTTCACCCTGCGGGCGCTCGGGCTGGGCGCCACCCATGGCAGCGAGATCGTGCACGTCCAGCACAGCTACACGTCCTACCTCGGCCGCAAACTCCATCCGCTGGGCCGCCGGGTGCTGCCTTCGGTGGGCCGGCGCATGCAACGCACCTGGCTCGACTTCGCGACCAGGGGTTGGGAGTCCGGTGAGGCGTGGCGCGACGACTGGCCGCTCTACGACGCGGTCTCCCGGCGCACCCGGGTCATCCGGTCGGCCCGCGACGATTCGGTCGACGACCCGGATGCGGTGCGGCGTGCCGCCTGGAGCGGCGTCTACTGATAGCGCTCGTCGGTGTAGCGCCGAAGGTTGTGCAGGAATCGCTGGAAGAGCCGGGCCATCACCGGCCGGCCGAGCGACATGCCGAGCCTGGCCGCGGCGCCGTTCGGCTTCATGGCCATCACCCAGGTGAGATGGCAGCCGTCCGGCGTCTCGACGACGCGGTAGTCCTCGGCGAACGCGGAAATGCTGTTCGTCGATGCCTCGTTGAAGCGGAACGCCATTCGGGTGAACGGATCCCAGGCCAGGAATTCCTCGTCACCGACGATGCCGCCCCGCATGTGCACGGTGCGGGTGGTGCCGACGCCGCGAGGTTCGGGGCTGGTCCAGGTCACCTTGGTGATCACCGAGGCCCAGTGCGGCCACGACGCCGCGTCGCCGAGGACCTCGAAGACCTGCTCAGGGGTGATGGCGAGGTCCACGGTGCTGACGAACCGGAACGGTGCATGGTCGACGAAGTCCAGGCCGACCTGCTCGCAGGCGTGCATGGCCATACACACTAGCCGTACGTGTCTAGCCGGGCCCCTCGCCGGCCGCGGCCAGCAGCGGCACCACGATGTCGCTGACCGGTGTCGCGATGCCGTAGCGGGCGCCCTTGCGGGCGATCACGCCGTTGCGGATGTCCCACTCCAGTGCCCGGCCGGCCTCCCGGTCGGTGAGCATGGACGTGGTGATGTCGGGTGGCCCGCCGGCCAGCAGCCCGATCACCTCGTCGATGACCTCGTCTCCCAGCGACGCCCCGTCGGCCCGCGCCACGGCCAGGCATTCCGCGAGGTAGCGGCGCCCGAGTGCGGCGATGTCGTCGCGGCGGAACATCCCCGCCCGCCGGCCGGTCAGCACCATCAACCCGACCACGGCGTTGAGCAGTAACTTGCGCCATGCCGCGGAGATGAAATCCGGATCGCACTCGATGGTCAGGTGCGGGGTGCTCAGCACGCCGGCCAGCAGCGCGGCCGCGTCGGTGTCGGGCAGCACCAACCGGGCGTCGGTGCGGATGCGTATGACACCGGCGGGATCGGTCTCCGCGGAGAGCCACACCGCGGCGGGCACCACCGTCGCGCCCGGGCAGAAGCGCCCCACCCGCTCGACCTGCTCGACGCCGTTCTGCAGCGCGCACACCACCGTGTGTTCGTCACACAACCGGCGCAGCCACGGGGCGACCGCCCCGTTCTGCGTGTCCTTGACGGCCAGCAGGACCACGTCGACGGGGCCGTCGACGTCGTCGGGATCGGTGTGCACCGGACCGGGCACCACGACGGGCTCCCGGTCCTCGGGGCGGACGTCCAGCGCATCAAGGGGCCTGCGGCCGCACAGCAGCACCGTCCGGCCGGCCTCGTGCAGCAGAGCGGCCACCGTGGCGCCCACGGCGCCTGGCCCGATGAGCGCGATGCGGGTGGTCATGATCGCCCAAGGTACTGGCGCGGACGGCCCCACTACACTGTGGCGGTTGTCGTTTCCGCACCGTCAGGAGTTGTTTGTGCTGCGCAGTCACCCCGCCGGATCGTTGCGGCCCGCCGACGCCGGTCAGAAGGTGACGCTGGCCGGGTGGGTGGCCCGTCGCCGCGACCACGGCGGCGTCATCTTCATCGACCTGCGCGACGCGTCCGGCGTCTCGCAGGTGGTGTTCCGGGAAGGCGCGGTGCTCGAGGCGGCCCACCGGTTGCGCGCTGAGTACTGCGTCGCCGTCGAAGGTGTCGTCGAGGTCCGTCCCGAAGGCAATGAGAACGCCGAGATCGCGACTGGCGGTATCGAGGTCAACGCCACCGCGCTGACGGTGCTGGGAGAGAGCGCCCCGCTGCCGTTCCAGCTCGATGAAGAGGCCGGCGAAGAGGCCCGGCTGCGCTACCGCTACCTCGACCTGCGCCGCGAAGGTCCGGGCAACGCGATCCGGCTGCGCTCCAAGGTCAATGCCGCGGCCCGCCAGGTGCTGGCCGGGCACGACTTCGTCGAGATCGAGACACCGACCATGACCCGGTCGACCCCCGAGGGCGCGCGCGACTTCCTGGTGCCCGCGCGGTTGCAGCCCGGGTCGTTCTACGCGCTGCCGCAGAGCCCGCAGCTGTTCAAACAGCTGCTGATGGTGGCGGGGATGGAGCGCTACTACCAGATCGCCCGGTGCTACCGCGACGAGGACTTCCGCGCCGACCGGCAACCCGAGTTCACCCAGCTCGACATGGAGATGAGCTTCGTATCGGCCGAGGACGTCATCGCGGTGTCCGAGGAGATCCTCGCCGCGCTGTGGGCGCTGATCGGTCACGAACTGCCGCGGCCGCTGCCCCGCATCTCCTACGACGAGGCGATGCGGCGCTTCGGTTCGGACAAGCCGGATCTACGGTTCGGGCTGGAACTGGTGGAGTGCAAGGAGTTCTTCGCCGACACCACCTTCCGCGTCTTCCAGGCGCCCTATGTCGGGGCCGTCGTGATGCCCGGCGGCGCATCGCAGCCGCGGCGCACACTCGACGGCTGGCAGGAGTGGGCCAAACAGCGCGGCGCGAAAGGTCTGGCCTACGTCCTGGTGGCCGAGGACGGAACGCTCGCGGGCCCGGTCGCCAAGAACCTCACCGATGCCGAGCGCGACGGCCTGGCCGCGCACGTCGGCGCTGCGCCCGGCGACTGCATCTTCTTCGCCGCCGGAGCGGTCAAGTCGTCGCGGGCTCTGCTCGGCGCGGCACGGATCGAGATCGCCAAGCGTCTCGATCTGATCGACGGAGGCGCGTGGGCGTTCACCTGGGTGGTGGACTGGCCCCTGTTCGAGCCCGCGGAGGAGGCGACGGCTTCGGGTGATGTGGCTGTCGGGTCGGGATCGTGGACAGCGGTGCACCATGCGTTCACCGCACCGCAACCGCAGTCCGAGGACACCTTCGACACCGATCCGGGCAGCGCGCTGGCCGATGCGTACGACATCGTCTGCAACGGCAACGAGATCGGTGGCGGTTCGATCCGTATCCATCGCCGCGACATCCAGGAGCGGGTGTTCGCGATGATGGGCATCGATCATGACGAGGCGACGGACAAATTCGGATTCCTGTTGGACGCCTTCACTTTCGGCGCACCGCCGCACGGCGGGATCGCGTTCGGCTGGGACCGTATCGTGGCGCTGCTCGCCGGGATGGACTCGATCCGCGAGGTCATCGCGTTCCCGAAGTCCGGCGGCGGGGTCGACCCGCTCACCGGTGCACCGTCGCCCATCACCGTGCAGCAGCGCCGCGAGTCGGGAATAGACGCCAAGCCGAAGAAGTCTGATCAATCATGACCGAACCCGACAAAGACAAGTTGGTCGCCGACACCGGCGCCCTCAACGAGTTCAACACCGCGATCGTCGAGGAGTTCCGGGCCAACGGCGGCAAGGTCGGCGGCCCGTTCGAGGGCGGCACGCTGTTGCTGCTGCACACCACCGGCGCGAAGAGCGGGAAGAAGCGGCTGTCACCGCTGGCCTACCTGACCGTCGACGACCGGATGCTCATCGTGGGGTCCTACGCCGGCGCGCCCAAGGATCCGGCATGGGTGCACAACCTGCGGGCCACGCCGAGGGCGTACATCGAGGTGGGCACGGAGGCCTACGAGGTGAACGCCCGCGAACTGCCGCCCGAAGAGCGGGATGCCGCCTACCCGAAGATCGTCGAACTCGCACCGGTGTTCGCGGACTACCAGGCCAAGACCGACCGGGCCATCCCGCTGTTCGAGCTCACCCGGGCGTGACCGGGGAATAGATCCGGCGTCGACATGGTCGACAAGATCGTGACTGACTTCGATGCAGACAAGATGGCCACCGACCGTGATGTGCTCGACACAGTCAACCGTCAGGTGGTCGAGGAATTCCGTGCCAACGGCGGCAAGGTCGGCGGTCCGTTCGCCGGCTCCGACATCGTGTTGCTGACCACCGTCGGCGCGAAATCCGGTCAACCGCGGGTCTCGCCGCTGGTGTACTTCGACATCGACGGCCGGATTCTGATCGCCGGCTCCTACGGCGGCGCCCCCAAGGCGCCCGCGTGGGTGCACAACCTGCGCGCCCGGCCGCAGGTGCGCGTCGAGATCGGTACGGACGCCTACGACGCCGTCGCCCGCGAGTTGCCCCGCGAGGAACGCGACGCCCTGTATCCCCGCGTGGTGGAGAAGGCGCCGCAGTTCGGCGAGTATCAGGAGAAGACCACGCGGCTGATCCCGCTCTTCGAGCTCACCCAGGCCTAGCGCGTTTCGCGCCGGCGGGGTCAGAGGCGCTCGATGATGGTGGCGTTGGCCATGCCGCCCGCTTCACACATCGTCTGCAGGCCGTAGCGGCCGCCGCGCTGTTGGAGCGCGTTGACCAGCGTGGTCATGATCCGCACGCCGCTGGCACCGAGCGGGTGGCCGATCGCGATGGCGCCGCCGTTGACATTGGTCTTGGCGAGGATCTGCGCCGATCGACCCTGACCGACGTCTTCGGCCCACGACAGCACCACCGGGGCGAACGCCTCGTTGACCTCGAACAGGTCGATGTCCGACAGCGTCAGTCCGGCCCTGGTCAGCACCTTCTCGGTCGCCGGGATGACACCGGTGAGCATGTAGAGCGGATCCGATCCCACGGCGGTCGCGGTGTGGATGCGGGCCAGCGGGCGTAGCCCGAGCCGTTTGGCGGCCTCGGTGGTGGTGATCAGCACCGCGGCGCTGCCGTCGGACAGCGGCGAGCTGTTGCCCGCGGTGATCTCCCAGTTGATCTGCGGAAAACGCTGCTCGTAAGCGGGGTTGTAGAAGGCGGGCTTCAGACCGGCCAGCGTCTCGACCGTGGTGCCGGGCCGGATGATCTCGTCGGTGGCGAGCCCGGCGATCGGGGCCAGCTCGGCCTCGAAGCGGCCCTCTTTGGTCGCCGCGGCGGCTTTCTCGTGGCTGCCGGCGGAGAACTCGTCGAGCTGTGCGCGGGACAGCCCCCACTTGGCTGCGATCAGCTCTGCCGAAATGCCCTGCGGTACCAGCCCTTCGGGATAGCGCTGGGCGAAGCCGTCGCCGAACGGATTGCTGCCGGGCAGCACCGAGGAGCCCATCGGCACCCGGCCCATCGACTCCACGCCCGCGGCCACCACGATGTCGTAGGCGCCGGACACCACGCCCTGGGCGGCGAAACTGATGGCCTGCTGGCTGCTGCCGCACTGTCGGTCGACTGTCGTACCGGGCACCGACTCGGGGAATCCTGCACCCAGGAGCGCGTTGCGGGCGATGTTGACGGCCTGATCGCCGACCTGGGTGACGGCGCCCGCGATGACGTCGTCGATCTCCGCGGGATCGATTCCGGTCCGCGCCACCAGCTCTTTGAGACTGTGGGCGAGCAGATCGGCGGGCAGCACGTCGTGTAGCGCACCGCCCGGCTTGCCCTTGCCGATCGGGGTGCGTACCGCTGCGACGATGACGGCGTCGCGTCCTGAGTATCCGGTCATGGCGGCCTCTTCTCTGAGTATCCTTCTATATACCTAGATGTATAGCACCTGGGTATAGTTGTAACAACTCAGATGGGGGGGAGATTCCGTGACTGTGCTGCAGGGCCCGCTGGCCGACCGCGACGCGTGGTCGGCGGTCGGACACTGTCCGATCGAGAAGACGATGAACCTGCTCGGGACCAAGACGACGATGCTGCTGATGCGCGAGGCGTTCTACGGCACCACCCGCTTCGAGGACTTCTGGCGGCGGATCGGGGTCACCAAGGCGGCCGCGGCTGCCCGGCTGGCCGATCTGGTCGACGCCGGACTGTTGGAACGCCGCCCGTACCAGGAACCCGGGCAGCGGCGCCGCGACGAGTACGTGCTGACCGACGCCGGCCGCGACTTCATGCCGGTGGTGTGGGCGATGTTCGAATGGGGTCGCCGCCACGTCGACGACAGCAGACTGCGGCTCACCCACCTCGGGTGTGGCGAGGAGGCCGGCGTCGAGATCCGCTGCGCCGCCGGCCACGAGGTGCCGGTCGCCGAACTGGGCATACGGCTGGTCGGGTGACGCTAGTCTCGGCCGGTGCTGCATCTTCGGGTCATCGCCCCGCCCGAACTCCGTGAGGCCGTCCTCGAGCTGCTCACCACCAACCCCGGGGTGACCCACCTGGTATTCCACCGCGACGCCGCACTCGACCCGCGCGGCGACGAGATCACCGCCGAGCTGGCGAGGGAATCGGCCAACGAGGTCGTCGACGGGCTGAAGGCGATGGGCGTCAAAGAGCACGGCGCGATCACCCTCGACCTGGTCGACACCGTGCTGTCCACCCGCGCCTACCGGGCCGAGAACGAAGCCCAGGGCGATCCGGCCGATGCGGTGGTGTGGGACGAACTGGCCGCCCGCACCCGCGAGGAGTCCACCCTCAATGTCACCTTCGTCGCGTTCCTCACGCTGGCGTGTCTGATCGCGGCGATCGGGGTGGCGACCGATTCCCCGGTGACGGTCGTCGGCGGCATGGTGGTCGGTCCGGAGTTCGGTCCGCTGGCCGCGCTCGCAGTGGCGCTGGTGCGCAAGCGGCCGCATCTCGCGCGCCGGGCGGGCGTGGCGCTGGTGGTCGGCTTTCCCATCGCGATGGCGATCACCGCGATCGCCGTGCTCGCCGGCGAGGGCCTGGGCTGGATCGAGCTGACCAGCACCCGCCACCTCGAGGACGTCGACTTCATCTTCCGGGTCGGTCCGCTCTCACTCGTGGTGGCACTGCTGGCCGGGGCGGCGGGCATGCTGTCGCTGGTGTCGGCGAAGTCGGCCGCACTGGTCGGTGTGTTCATCTCGGTGACGACCGTGCCCGCGGCCGGCTATGCGGTCGTCGCCGCGACGGTCGGCGACTGGGACATCGCCGCTCAGTCCACCGCCCAGCTGGCCCTCAACATCGTCGCCGTGGTCGTCGCCGGAGCGCTCGTGTTGTGGACCCGGCGCCTGGCCGGATGAGCGCGACACCGCGGCCCGACAGCATGCGTACCCCAGGCTGGATGCGTACCGTCTCGCAGTGATGGTTCTCCGCGCGATGAGCTCTCCGGAGCTCGACGATGTGCTCGCCGGATACCGCAGCGCCCGCGCGCAGCAGGCGCTGTTCGATCCGCGCGGTGGGACTGCGACCCACTACGACGAGTTCGTCGACGCGGCGGGCGACGTCCGCCCGGCGTGGCAGGAACTCGCCGAGGCGGTCGGCGAGCGCGGTCGCGCCGGTCTGGACCGGCTGCGCGAAACCGTGCGCGGTCTGGTCGACAACGACGGCATCACCTACATCCAGCCCACGGGCGAGGACGGCCCGGTCTCCTGGCGGCTGGACGGACTGCCCCTGCTGATCTCGCCGACCGACTGGGATCTGCTGGAAAACGGGGTGGTGCAACGGTCGCGCATCCTCGACGCCGTGCTCGCCGACCTCTACGGCGCACGGCGCTCGATCACCAGTGGCGTACTGCCGCCGCAGCTGCTGTTCGCCCACCCCGGTTACGTGCGGGCGGCGCGGGGGATCTCGGTGCCGGGACGCCGACAGCTGTTCATGCACGGATGTGACGTCAGCCGCGGCGTCGACGGCGGTTTCCGGGTGAACGCCGACTGGACGCAGGCGCCGTCGGGGGCGGGCTACGCGCTGGCCGATCGGCGGGTGGTCGCCCACGCCGTGCCCGACCTCTACGAAAGGATCGGTCCCCGGCCCGTCACGCCGTGGGCGCAGGCGCTGCGGCTGGCCCTGCTCGAAGCGGCGCCCGAGGCCGCCGACGAACCCGTCGTCGTCGTGCTCAGCCCGGGCATCATGTCCGAGACAGCGTTCGACCAGGCGTATCTGGCGAGCGTGCTGGGCTTCCCACTGGTCGAGAGCGAAGACCTCGTGGTTCGGGACGGCCGGCTGTGGATGCGGTCGCTGGGCACCCTCAAGCGCGTCGACGTGGTGCTGCGCCGGGTGGACGCCGACTACGCCGACCCGCTGGACCTGCGTGCCGATTCGCGACTCGGTGTGGTCGGGCTGGTCGAAGCGCTGCGCCGCGGCACGGTCACCGTGGTCAACACATTGGGCAGTGGAATCCTGGAGAGCCCTGGGGTGATGCGTTTCCTGCCCGAACTGGCCGAGCTGCTGCTCGGCGAGACGCCGGCGCTGCCGACCACGCCGCTGTACTGGGCCGGAAACGACCTCGAGCGTTCGCATCTGCTGACCCACCTGCCGTCGCTGCTCATAAAGTCCGTCACCGGCGCAGAGCCGATCGTCGGACCTGCGCTGACGGCCGCGGCGCGCACCGCACTGGCAGCGCGCATCGAGGCCACGCCGTGGGAGTGGGTCGGCCAGGAACTCCCGCAGTTCTCCTCGGCCCCGACCGACCTGCGCCGCGGCGGGCTGTCCGCGGCGGGGGTGGGGATGCGGCTGTTCACCGTCGCCCAGCTCGGCGGGTACGCGCCCATGGCGGGCGGGCTCGGCTATCTCCTGGCGCCCGGCCACAGCGCAACCCGCCTGGAAACCGTTGGCGCCAAAGATGTGTGGGTGCGCCCCCCGGTGCGGGCGCAGGCCGAGCGGACTCCGGCCGAACCCACCTCCGTCACCGTCACGGGGAGTCCGACCCGCACCGTCAGTTCCCCGCGCGTGCTGTCCGACCTGTTCTGGATTGGCCGCTACGCCGAACGCGCCGAACACATGGCGCGTCTGCTGACCGTTACCCGCGAGCGCTACCACGAGTTTCGCTACCGCCAGGACTCGCCGGAGAGCGAATGCGTTCCGGTGCTGCTCGCCGCCATCGGTCAGATCACCGGCACCGACACCGGGGCTGACGGCGACCACGCCGAGATGATCGCCACCGCTGCCAGCACGCTGTGGGCGCTGACCGCCGACCGGCACCGGCCCGGGGCGCTCGCCCAGGCCGTCGAGCGCCTCGGGTTCTCGGCGCGGTCCGTGCGCGACCAGATGTCCAACGACACCTGGATGGTGCTGACGGCGGTGGAACGCGCTGTCCTGCGATCCTCGGCCGCGCCGCCGGAATCCCAGGCCGAGGGCGAGGCCTATCTCGCCGCGGCGCACAGCGTGACGCTGGCCGGCATGCTGGCCCTGTCGGGGGTGGCCGCCGAGTCGATGGTGCAGGACGTCGGCTGGACCATGATGGACATCGGCAAGCGCATCGAACGCGGCCAGGCGCTGACCGCGCTGTTGCGGGCCACGCTCGGTCGGGTGCGCCCTCCGGAAGCCGAACAGACCGTCACCGAATCCACGCTCGCCGCATGCGAATCCGCGATCAGCTACCGGCGCCGCACCCTGGGCAACGTGAGCGTCGCCGCCGTTGCGGACCTGGTGCTGTTCGATCCGCAGAACCCGCGGTCGCTGATCTTCCAGTTCGAGCGGCTGCGGGGCGGCCTGCGGGCCCTGCCCGGGTCGTCGGGATCGTCACGGCCCGAACGCATCGTCGAGGATCTGACGGTCCGGCTGCGTCGCGTCGACCCTCACGACCTCGAGGTGGTGGGCGCGGGGGGTGACCGGGATGCGCTGGTCGGACTGCTGGGCGGGATCACCGACGATCTGCGCGACCTATCGGCGGCGATCACGACCAGCCACCTGTCACTGCCCGGCGACATGCAGCCGCTCTGGGGACCCGATGCGCGACGGGTGTTGCCGTGACCCGCTGCTATCAGATCACCCACCGCACGGTGTACGACTACTCCGGCGACGTCACGAGCTCCTACGGCCGCGGGTTCCTGACCCCGCGGGATTCCGTGGGGCAGCGCTGTCTGTCCCACGAGCTGGTGATCGACCCCGCGCCCACCGACAGCTCGACCAGCCGCGACGTCTACGGCAACCTCAGCTCCTACTTCCACGTCACCGAGCGGCACCGCCGCCTCTCGGTCACCAGCAGATCGGTCGTGGAGGTCGACCCGGTGCAGCCCGAGCGCTACCGCGCCGGATCGGCCAGTGCACCCTGGGAGATCGCGCGCCCGGTCGGTGCGGACGCCGCCCTGGCCGTCGAATTCACCCTCGATCTGCAGACACCGGAGATCACCGACGCGGTGCGCGCCTACGCCGCACCGAGTTTCGGCCCGGGACGGCCGCTCATCGAGGTGCTCCGGGACCTGTCGACGCGGATCTTCACCGATTTCACCTACCGGTCCGGATCGACCACCGTCTCGACACGGGTCGGCGAGGTTTTGGCGGCACGCGAAGGGGTATGTCAGGACTTCGCACGGCTCGCGATCGCCTGCCTGCGTGCCCATGGTCTCGCCGCGAGTTACGTGTCGGGTTATCTGGCCACCGATCCACCTCCCGGAAAGGAACGCATGGTAGGCGTCGACGCGACCCACGCATGGGCGGCGGTGTGGACCCCGCAGAATCAGTGGCTCGCGATCGATCCGACCAACGACCAGTTGATCGACGAACGTTATGTGGTGGTCGGTTTCGGTCGTGACTACGCGGACGTCCCGCCGTTGCGGGGCATCATCTACACCGACTCCCACAGCAGCGCCATCGACGTGTCGGTCGATGTGGCGCCATGCCAGGGGGTGGGCTCGGATGCGTGACTTCAACTGTCCGAACTGCGGTCAGCGACTGGCATTCGAGAACTCGCTGTGCCTGAACTGCAAGAGTGCGCTCGGGTTCTCGCTCGACGACATGGCTCTGCTGGTCATCGCGCCGCCGGATGAGAGCGGCCATGCCGGTGCGGTCGATGAGAGCCATTACGAGCTCTGCGTGAATCGTCATCTGGCCGAATGCAACTGGCTGGTCGAGCGGGGATCCGAGGGCCGGCGGCTGTGTGCCTCGTGCGAGCTGACCCGGACCCGGCCCAACGATGCCGACACCAAGGCGCTGGCGTCGTTCGCCGCCGCCGAACGGGCCAAGCGCCGGTTGATCGCCGAACTGCACGAACTGAAACTGCCGATCATCGGGCGTGATCAGGATCCGGACTACGGGCTGGCCTTCGACCTGTTGTCCAGTGAGAACGAAAAGGTGTTCACCGGCCATGCCAACGGGGTCATCACCCTCGACCTCGCCGAGGGTGACGACGTGCATCGCGAACAGCTGCGCATCGCCATGGAGGAGCCCTACCGCACGCTGCTCGGCCACTTCCGCCACGAGATCGGCCACTATTACTACTACCGGCTGGTCGGTCCGACGCCGGAGGCCAAGGCGCGGTTCACCGAACTGTTCGGCGATCCGGACGCCGACTACCAGGCGGCGCTGGACCGCCACTACAGCGAGGGCGCACCTGCCGGCTGGGCGAAGGACCACGTCTCGTCATACGCCACGATGCACCCGGCCGAGGACTGGGCGGAGACGTTCGCCCACTATCTGCACATTCGCGACACCCTGGACACCGCAGCGGCTTTCGGGTTCGCCCCGGCCGGCGCCACATTCGAGCGCAGGGTGCTGGGGCCGAGCGGATTCGACACGATCATCGAGATGTGGCTGCCGCTGTCGTGGTCGCTGAACATGGTGAACCGGTCGATGGGCCGGCAGGATCTCTATCCGTTCGTGCTGCCGCCGCCGGTGCTGGAGAAGATGCGCTTCATCCACACGGTCATCGACGACATCACCTCCGATCCGGTCAAGCTGGCCGATCTCAACGCCAACCGGCAGCAGCAGGCCTGAATCACCCGACCGCGGCGAGGTACGCCCGCCCGCGGGGCGAGAGCCGGTAGCCGACGTCGAGGCTGATGGTCAGCCCCAGCCCCTTGAGTTGACGCACGCGCCGCTTGAAGCGAGGTACGTCCGACCCGACGCGCGCGGCCAGATCCGGTGCGCGTACCGCCTCGTTGGCGGCGATCAGCTCCAGATATTGCCGGGTCCACGCCGACGTCGCGGTGTCCCAGCGGGTCAGCCGGGCGCTGATCGCGGCGATGTCAGCGCCGCTGAGCCGGTCGTCGGCGGCGAGGTCGGGTCTTTCGTCGGGCCCCAGATAGGACACGCTGATGAGGTAGGTGTGCCGGGCCGGCCTTCTGTCGAGGTCGGCCTGGGCGGCCTCGGCGCTCGGGTAGCCGGCCGCGCGGGCCTGCGCCGCGCTGGCCCGATAGTCGCCCGGGTATTCGACGATGGCGTCGATACGCACGATGCCGACCGACGTTCGCTGTGTGCCACCGGCTTTGGCCCGCGGCGCATCCCATCGGCGCAGAACCAACGTAATGGTGCCCGCGGCGATGCCCTCGGCGACGGCGCGGTTGAGCAACACGCGGGGAGATGTTAGCCCGGGTTGGGGTGCAGCGTCTCTAGGATCACCCGGTGACCGATCGCTACGGCCGCGACATCCTGGCCCGCAACCCGCACACCCCCACCCGCACGCGCTCCACCGAGCAACCGGTCGAGGTGGGAATGGTGGTCGAGGACGCGCAGTCCGGTTATGTCGGCGCCGTCGTCCGCATCGAATCCGGCCGCATCGATCTGGAGGACCGGCGCGGCCGGACGCGGGCGTTCCCGCTCGGGCCCGGATTCCTGCTCGACGGCAGGCCCGTCATCCTGACCGCGCCGCGCCGCGCCGCCGTGGCGACGCGCACCGCATCGGGTTCGGTGGCCGTGCAGCAGGCCCGGGCGCGGACCGCGCTGGCGAGCCGGATCTACGTGGAGGGTCGCCACGACGCCGAACTCGTCGAACAGGTGTGGGGCGACGATCTGCGCATCGAAGGGGTGGTGGTCGAGCATCTGGGCGGCGTCGACGACCTCGCCGCGATCGTCGAGGAGTTCCGACCCGGACCGGGTAGGCGCCTCGGCGTGCTGGTCGACCACCTGGTCACCGGCAGCAAGGAGACGCGGATCGCCGATGCGGTCCGGCGCGGACCCCACGGAGCGCACACCCTGGTGGTGGGACATCCATACATCGACATCTGGCAGGCGGTGAAGCCGGCCCGGCTGGGCGTGCAGGCCTGGCCCGACGTGCCGCGCGGCATCGACTGGAAGCACGGGGTGTGCGATGCCATGGGGTGGCCGCACGCCACGCAGGCCGACATCGCCGCCGCCTGGCGGCGGATCCGCGGCCGGGTGCGGGACTGGAACGACCTCGAACCCGCGTTGATCGGCCGGGTGGAGGAGTTGATCGACTTCGTCACCGCGCCGGTGTAAGCAGGGAGCGTGTCCGACAGCCTGTTCGACGTGCCGGGTGACGAGGCAGTGCCCGGCGTGCCCGCGACGGCACCGCTGGCGGTGCGGATGCGGCCGGCCGGGCTCGACGAGGTGGTCGGCCAGGGCCATCTGCTCAAACCGAACTCGCCGCTGCGGCGGCTCGTCGAGGGATCGGGCGCGGCGTCGGTCATCCTCTACGGACCGCCCGGCACCGGTAAGACGACGCTGGCGTCGCTGATCTCCCAGGCCACGGGCCGGCGGTTCGAAGCGCTCTCGGCGCTGTCGGCCGGGGTCAAGGAGGTGCGCGCGGTCATCGAAGAGGCCCGCCGCACCGCCCTGCACGGCAGGCAGACCGTGCTGTTCATCGATGAGGTGCACCGGTTCTCCAAGACCCAGCAGGACGCGCTGCTCGCCGCCGTGGAGAACCGCATCGTGCTACTCGTCGCGGCGACCACGGAGAACCCGTCGTTCTCGGTGGTCGCACCGCTGCTGAGCCGGTCGCTGATCCTGCAACTGCAGCCGCTGACCCCCGACGACGTCCGGACGGTCATCCGCCGCGCCATCTCCGACGAGCGCGGCCTCGGTGGCGGCGTCGAGGTCACCGACGAGGCCGTCGAGGTACTGGTCACGCTGTCGGCCGGTGACGCCCGCCGCGCGCTGACCGCTCTGGAGGTGGCCGCGGAGACGGCCGCAGCCGCCGGGGCACCGGTGTCGGTCGAGATCGTCGAACAGTCGCTGGACAAGGCGGCGGTGCGCTACGACCGTGACGGCGATCAGCATTACGACGTGGTCAGCGCGTTCATCAAATCGGTGCGCGGATCCGATGTCGACGCCGCACTGCACTATCTGGCGCGGATGCTCGTGGCGGGGGAGGACCCCCGGTTCATCGCCCGTCGGCTGATGATCCTGGCCAGCGAAGACGTCGGGATGGCCGATCCGACCGCGCTGCCGCTCGCCGTCGCCGCCGCGCAGACGGTGCAGTTGATCGGTCTGCCGGAGGCGCAGCTGACGCTCGCGCACGCGACCGTGCACCTCGCGACGGCGCCGAAGTCCAACGCCGTCACCACCGCGCTGGGCGCCGCGATGGGCGACGTGCGCAACGGCAAGGCGGGTCTGGTGCCGGCCCACCTGCGCGACGGCCACTACTCCGGTGCGGCCAAACTCGGCAACGCCGTCGGATACGTGTACTCCCACGATCATCCTGACGGCGTTGTGCCGCAACAGTATCCACCCGACGAGCTCGTCGGGGTCGATTACTACCGGCCGGCGGGCCGCGGCGCCGAACGCGAGATCGCCGGCCGCCTCGACCGGCTGCGCGCGATCATCCGCAAGCGGCGCTGACCGCGGGCCCCTGCGTCGCCGAGATCGACGCAATGCCGGAATCAACTCGCACTTTCGCGCCCATCTGTTCGTTTCGGCGTGTATAGTCAACCGTGTGGTTGATCAATGATATGGTTGACTAGTGGGAGGTGATGAGGATGCCGGGGAGCGGCTCGATCGGGCCTTCCTGGCTCTGGCCGACCCGGTGCGCCGCGCCATCGTTGCGCGGTTGTCCCGCGGTCCGGCGACGGTCAACGAACTCGCCGAACCGTTCGACATCTCCAAACAGGCGGTCTCCAAGCACATCCAGGTGCTCGAACAGGCGGGTCTGGTCACCCGGACCCGCGACGCGCAGCGCCGGCCGGTGCATCTGGACGCCGCCGCCCTCGAGCGGCTCACCGCGTGGATCGACCGCTACCGGCTCGACGCCGAACGCAGCTACCGCCGGCTGGACGCCCTGCTGGCGGGAATGACAGAAACACAGACGAAGAAAGGACGACGATGACGAACGCACTGAACCTCAACGCGCCGGTCGACACGCTGGCGATGGATTTCACCCGAGAGTTCGCCGCGCCCGCGGCCGCGGTGTTCCGGGCGCACGCCGAGCCCGATCTGGTTCGGCAGTGGCTGGGGCCGCGCGGGCTGGAGATGTCGATCGAGCGGTGGGACTTCCGCACCGGCGGCGGTTACCGCTACGAGCACTCCGACGACGGTGGCACGTATGCGTTCAACGGGGTGTTCCACACCGTGCGCGACAGTGAGCTCGTCATCCAGACCTTCGAATTCGAGGGCGCGCCGGACATGGTCAACATCGAGTTCCTCTGGTTCGAAGATCTCGGCGACGGACGCAGCCGGCTGCGCGGCCGGTCGATCTGCCCGAACACCGAGGCACGCGACGCGCTGCTCTCCTCGGGGATGGAGGGCGGGATGTCCGACGGCTACGAACGCCTCGACGAGCTGTTGTCGAGGTTGTGACGCCCCGATCGGCCTGCCCCAGGCCTCCGGCAATCAATTCGCACGAAACGCTCAGATCGGCCTCCATTCCTGAAAACGCGGAGTCGCCATTGTCAGCCTTTACGGTGATTCGCAGAAAAGGCATTGATCTGCAGTTATCGGCGTCACTAATTACCGGGACGAAGGACTTTTGCGGATAGTTGTGCGGAACCAATAGGGATGGGATACGGTCGCAATTCGTTGTCCAGTTCATGACAGATACAGCAATTCATGAACACCCCATGTCCCGCGCACACCGGGGCGTCTCCCGGATCGCGGGGACGTCCACCGCCTTCACTCCCCACCGGTACAGCCAGGAGCAGGTCGCACGTGAGCTCACCGACTTCGCCGACCCGGGCTTCGCGCGCTTCGCACGCACCAGCGGGGTCGAACACCGCAGCCTTGCGCTGCCGTTGTCCCGCTACACCCAGCTGTCCGGTTTCACCGAGGCGAACGACGCGTACCTCGAGGTCGCGACCAGACTCGGTGCACGTGCGGTCCGCTCGGCCCTCATCGCAGCGGATCTGCGTCCCGAGGACGTGGATGCGATAGTGGCGGTGTCGAGTACCGGTGTCGCCGTGCCCACGATCGACGCGCGTATCTGTACCGACGTCGGCCTGCGCGAAGACGTCAAGCGCATCCCGCTGTTCGGCCTCGGGTGTGTCGCGGGTGCGGCCGGGCTGGCCCGGGTGCACGACTACCTGCAGGGCTACCCCGAGCATGTCGCCGTCCTGGTCTCGGTCGAACTGTGCTCGTTGACGCTGCAGCGCGACGACATGTCCATCCCGGCGCTCATCGGGGTCTGTCTGTTCGGCGACGGCGCGGCCGCCGTGGTGGCCACCGGGGCTGACCGGCCGCCCGCGTCCGGCGCGGCGCGGACGCCGCGGGTCCTGGCCACCCGCAGCCGGCTGTTTCCCGGAACCGTCGACGTCATGGGCTGGAACGTCAGCTCCAGCGGTTTCGGTCTGGTGCTGTCGCGCGACGTCCCGCGGATGGCCGACGACTACCTCGCCGAGGAAGTCGACCGCTTCCTCGCGCAGCACGGCCTGACCGTCGACGACATCTCGTCGTGGATCTGCCATCCGGGTGGGCCGAAGGTGCTCGAATCCATCCAGGGCGCGGTGGGCATGCCGGCACAGGCCCTGCGGCACAGCTGGGATTCGATGCGCGACAACGGCAACATCTCGTCGGCATCAGTGCTCGACGTGCTCGGCCGCACCATCGCGCAGCCCCCGCCGGAGGGATCGCTGGGGCTCATGCTGGCGATGGGTCCCGGGTTCAGCTTCGAGCTGCTGTTGCTGAGTTGGTGAGGGGTACCGGTCATGTACTACCTCTTCGTCCTCGCGGTCGGCGTCGAGCGGCTGCTGGAACTGGTGGTCTCGCGCCGCAACACCCGTTGGTCGATCGGCCGCGGCGGGCGTGAGTTCGGGCAGGGGCACTATCCGGTGATGGTGGCGATGCACGCACTGCTGCTGGCGTCGTGCGTCGTGGAGGTCGCCGGTGCGCACCGGCCCTTCATCCCGTGGCTGGGCTGGCCCATGGTGGCCGTCGTCGCGGCGAGCACCGCCGTTCGCTGGTGGTGTGTATCCGCCCTCGGAAAGCACTGGAACCCGCGCCTGATCGTCATCCCGGGCGCTTCGCTGGTTCGGCGCGGACCCTACCGATGGCTGCACCACCCGAACTACACTGCCGTTACCGCGGAGGTGGCGGCGCTGCCGCTCGTGCATTCAGCGTGGGTCACCGCGATCGCGTTCAGCGTGGCGAACGCCCTGCTGCTCAGCGTTCGGATCCGCGCCGAGAACGACGCATTGGGATACGCATGACCCGTCAGCGGTGCAGCCACAGCGGAATCGCCCGGCAGCGGGCGGGTCCGGGTAGCACACCGCGCGCGGTCCGGGTGGGGCAGGATGTCGCGGTGCAGACCGCATCGCGTCCTGATTCGGCAGGTGACGCCCGTCCTCGGACGCGCCCGGCCCAGGCGAGCCGTACGTGTTAGCGCGCCTGGCAGCGCTCTCGATCGCCGCACCACGACGCATCATCTGCTTCGCATTGTTCGTCGCGGTGGCTGCCGGGGTATTCGGGGTGCCGGTGGCGGGCAAACTGGCCGCCGGCGGTTTCGCTGATCCGGCAGCGGAGTCGTCGCATGCGCAGTCGCTGCTCGCCGAACGGTTCGACCAGGGTGACGTGCAACTGCTCATCACCGTCACCGCACCCGACGGCGCCACCGGCGCAGCCGCCAGTCGGGTGGGCACCGAGATCGTCGACCAGTTGCGCAACTCTCCCAACGTCGCCTCGGTGACCTCGGCGTGGACCGTCAAAGATCCGGCCGCTGCCGGTCTGATCAGCGAGAACGGCCGGGCCGGTCTGGTCGTCGCCGGCGTCACCGGCGGGGAGAAACTCGCCGACACCAACGCCAAGGCACTGACCGACGCCATCGGCGGCGAGGTCAGTGAGCGCGACGGGGTGACCGTGCGCGCCGGTGGTGTCGCCATGGTCAACAACCAGATCACCAAGCAGACCCAGCAGGACCTTCTGCTGATGGAGTCGATCGCGATTCCGTTCAGCTTCCTGGTCCTGGTGTGGGTGTTCGGCGGTCTGCTGGCCGCCGCGGTACCGGTCGGCGTCGGGCTGATCGGGATCGTGTGCTCGCTCGCGGTGCTGCACGCCATCACGTTCCTCACCGACGTGTCGGTGTTCGCGCTGAATCTGTGCATGGCGATGGGGCTCGCGCTGGCGATCGACTACACCCTGCTGATGGTCAGCCGCTACCGCGACGAACTGGCAGGCGGGGCGAGTCGCGAGACGGCGCTGACGCGGATGATGGTCACCGCGGGCCGCACGGTGGTGTTCTCCGCGACGACGGTCGCGCTGCCCATGATCACCATGGTGCTGTTCCCGATGTACTTCCTGAAGTCGTTCGCCTATGCCGGCGTCGCCACCGTGGTGTTCGCGGCGCTGGCGGCCCTGATCGTGACGCCGGCGGCGATCGTCCTGCTCGGAGACCGCATCGACGCGCTCGACGTGCGTCGCCTCGGCCGGCGGCTGCTGCGCCGCCCGACGCCCGAGCCCAAGCCGGTCGAACGGCTCTTCTGGTACCGCTCCACGAAGTTCGTCATGCGCCGCGCCGTGCCGATCGGATTGGCCGTCGTCGCGTTGCTGCTCTTCGCCGGCGCCCCGTTCCTCGGTGTGCGCTGGGGTCTGCCCGATGAACGCGTGCTGCCGACGACCGCCTCCGCCCACCAGGTGGGCGATCAATTGCGCACCGAATTCGTCGACAACAGCGCCACCGCCGTCACCGTCGTGTTCCCGGATTCGCGCGGCGTCAGCTCCGACGAGATGGCGCGCTACGCCGGTGAACTGTCCCGGGTACCCGACGTCATCTCGGTCTCCGCGCCGGTCGGCACGTTCGTCGACGGCCGTCAGGCCGGACCGCCGACCGCGCCCGCCGGTGAACGCGACGACAGCGCCTTCCTCACGGTGTCGACGTCGGCCCCGCTGTTCTCCGACGCGTCTGCGACGCAGCTCGACCGGCTGCACGAGATCGCTCCGCCCGATGGCAAATCCGTCGAGCTGGCCGGCATCGCGCAGAGCAACCGGGACAGCGTCGACGCGATCACCTCGAAGCTGCCGCTGGTGCTCGGGCTGATCGCCGTCAGCACGTTCTGCCTGCTGTTCCTGCTCACCGGCAGCGTCGTCCTTCCGCTCAAAGCGCTTGTGCTGAACGTCCTTTCGCTGACCGCGGCGTTCGGTGCGATGGTGTGGATCTTCCAAGAGGGCCATCTCAGCGCGCTCGGCACCACACCAACGGGAACGCTGGTGGCCAATGTGCCGGTGCTGCTGTTCTGCATCGCCTTCGGCCTGTCGATGGACTACGAGGTGTTCTTGATGTCGCGGATCCGCGAATTCTGGCTCGCGTCCGGTCGCAGGCCGGCCGACGTCGCCGAGAGTGTCGCCCTCGGGCTCGCGCACACCGGCCGGGTCGTCACCGCTGCCGCACTGGTCATGTCGATCTCGTTCGCCGCGCTGATCGCTGCCAACGTGTCGTTCATGCGGATGTTCGGCCTGGGCCTGACGTTGGCCGTGCTGACCGACGCCACACTGGTGCGGATGGTGCTCGTGCCCGCCTTCATGCGGGTGGCGGGGACCTACAACTGGTGGGCGCCGCGGCCGCTGGTGAAATTGCACGACCGTCTCGGTCTCCGAGAGGGTCCGCCTGCCGAACCTGTTGCGGCCGCTGCTGTCTCGCTGGAGAGCCGCACGTGACCGATGTAGACCCCCGTGGTGCCCCCACCCGAAATAGGATGTCCGACATGGCAACCACCAGTTCGATCGCCGGTGTCAGCGGCGCGCTCCCAGCTCACCGCTACACCCAGGACGAGGTGACCCGGGCGCTGCTGGCGCTCCCCGGCTACGAGGACGTCGAGCCGATCGTCTCCGCCCTGCACACCAGTGCCAAGGTCAACACCCGCTACCTCACGCTGCCGATCGAGCAGTACACCACGCTCGACGACTTCGGCGAGTCGAACCGGCTGTTCATCGAGCACGCCACCGATCTCGGTGCCGAGGCGCTCATGGGTGCGCTCGACGAGGCGGGACTCACACCCGCCGATGTGGACCTCATCATGACCACCACCGTCACCGGCGCGGCCGTCCCTTCCCTGGATGCCCGCATCGCCGCGCGGGTGGGTCTGCGACCCGACGTGCGTCGCGTCCCGGTGTTCGGATTGGGTTGTGTCGCAGGCGCTGCCGGTATCGCCCGCCTACACGACTATCTGCGCGGCGCACCCGACGCGGTCGCGGTCCTCGTCTCGGTCGAACTGTGTTCGCTGACCCGTAAGCATCACCCGTCGATGGCGACCCTGGTGGCCGGTGCGCTGTTCGGTGACGGCGCTTCGGCGGTCGTCGCCGTCGGTGAGCGCCGCGCCGAGGAGATCGGCGCCGGCGGCCCGATCGTCCTGGACTCCCGCAGCCACCTCTACCCGGATTCGCTGCGCACCATGGGCTGGGACATCGGCACCCACGGTTTCGAGATCGTGCTCAGCCCCGAGGTGCCCGCGTTCGTCGAACGCTATCTGGGCGACGATGTCGTGGAGTTCCTGGCGTCGCACGGGCTGAGCGTTCCCGACATCGGCGCATGGGTCAGCCACCCCGGCGGCCCCAAGGTCATCGAGGCGATCACCTCGACACTCGGCCTGCCCGACGATGCGCTGGAGCTGACGTGGCGCTCCCTGGCCGAGGTCGGCAACCTGTCGTCGTCGTCGGTCCTGCACGTACTGCGGGACACCATCCGCAAGAAGCCACCGGCGGGCAGCCCGGGTCTGCTCATGGCCATGGGTCCGGGATTCTGCTCCGAGCTCGTCCTGATGCGGTGGCAATGACGCGCCGCTCGCGCTACCCGCTGCTCATCGGTCTCGTCGCCGCCGAGCGGGTCGCCGAACTCGTTGTGTCGCAGCGGAATCTGGCGTGGAGCCGGGCGCAGGGCGGCAAAGAGTTTGGGGCCGGTCACTATCCGGTCATGGTGGCACTGCACACCGGCCTGCTCGCCGGCTGCCTCGCCGAGGCCGCCCGGTTGCGCCGCGCCCCGTCGCGCCGCGTCACCGGCCCCGCTCTGGTGGCCGTCGTGCTCGCCCAGGTGCTGCGGTGGTGGTGCATCACCACGCTGGGACGTCAGTGGAACACCCGGGTGGTGGTGATCCCGGGCGCGGCGCGGGTGGCGCGCGGACCCTACCGGCTGATCCCGCACCCCAATTACGTCGCGGTGGTGGCGGAGGGGGTGGCGCTGCCGCTCGCGGGCGGTGCATGGATCACCGCCGCGGTCTTCTCACTGCTCAACGCCGCGCTGCTGCGTACCCGGATCTCGGTGGAGAACACCGCACTGGAAAGCCTGGAGTGATCGATCTGCTCGTCGTCGGGGGCGGGCCCGCGGGCCTGGCCACCGCGGTGCACGCCGCACGGGCGGGTCTCGAGGTGGTGGTGGTGGAACGGCGCCGCGGCACCATCGACAAGGCGTGCGGCGAAGGGTTGATGCCGCATTCGATCCAGGCCCTCGAGCGGATGGGCGCCGTGGTGAAGGGTCGTGATTTCCACGGCATCGCCTATCTGGACAGCGCCCATCGGGTGGAGGCCCGCTTCCGGTCCGGAGCGGGACGCGGGGTTCGCCGCACCGTCCTGCACGCCGCGCTGTTCGAGGCCGCGCAGGCCGCCGGGGTGCACGTCGAGATCGGTGAGGTCGCAGAGGTCGTCCAGGACGACCGGTCGGTGACCGCGGCCGGGATCCGCGCCCGCTATCTGGCCGCCGCCGACGGCCTGCATTCGCCGATCCGCAGATCGCTCGGACTGGCGCAGTCCGCGGGGGACCGGCGGCGCTGGGGAATTCGCAGGCACATCACGGTCGAGCCCTGGTCGGACTGCGTCGAGGTGCACTGGTCCACGCTCGCGGAGGCCTACGTCACGCCGGTGGCCGATGACTGCGTCGGTGTGGCGATTCTCAAATCCAGTCGCGGCGGCTTCGCCGAGAGCCTGCAGCACTTCCCCGATCTGGCCGCCCGGATCGCCGGCCACGCCCACGGCACCGACCGGGCGGCGGGTCCGCTGCGCCAGAAGGTACGCCACCGCACCGCGGGCCGGGTGCTGCTGGTCGGTGACGCGGCCGGCTATGTCGACGCGCTGACCGGCGAAGGGCTCGGACTGGCCTTCGGGGCGGCCGAACTGCTCGTCGAATGTGTGATCGCCGGGCGCACCGCCGATTACGACCGGCGCTGGCGCCAGCTGACCCGGCGCTACCGGATGCTCACCGCCGGGCTGCTGCACGCGAGCGGCTACGGCCCGGTGCGCTCCCGCATCACCCCGGCTGCCGCCGCACTGCCCGGTGTGTTCGGCCGGGTGGTCAACGCGCTCGGGCACTGACGCCGTCGAGCGTTAGACGAGCTGGCCGGCCTCGATGCTGGCCTTGACCTCGAAGCGGCGCAGCTTGCCCGACGAGGTGCGCGGCAGCGATCCGGGTTTGACGAACAGCACGTCGGCGGGCACCACCCCGCACTGCGAGGCGACCTGCTGCAGCAGCTGGCTGCGGGCGCCGTCCTCGTCGCGGCCGCGGAACTCGGCGGCGATCACCAGACCCGGACGGATGGAGCCCTCACCGGTGCCGACCGCGACCACGGCACCCTCCCGGACCCCGGCGATCTGGGCCGCGACCTGTTCGACCTCGGCCGGGAACACATTGCGTCCCGCGACGGTGATGATGTCCTTGGCGCGGCCGCACACCACCAGCCCGCCGTCGACGAGATAACCGACATCCCCGGTGGCGAACCAGTCGCCGGGTGCCAGCGCCGGGCCACCGCGATAGCCCGACATCATCGACGTCCCGCGGATCTCGATCTCGCCGACCTCCCGTCCGGTGACCTCCGAGGTGTCGTCGGGCACGATCCGCAATTCCATACCGTCGATCGGATCGCCCAGGACGGCGTGCCTGCGGACCGCCCGGCCGGCGTCGGACACCACCTGGGTCTCATCGACGATCAGGCCCGTGCCCGGGACGGGAACCGTTACCGCACAAGTTGATTCGGCAAGACCGTAGGAAGGGGACAGGGCGCCGGCGGAGAACCCGAACCGGGCCATCTCGGTGGCGAAGCGGCCCGTCAGGTCACAGTCCACCGGCTCGCCGCCGTTGAGTGCGAAGCGCAGATGCGACAGGTCGACGCCGGTGACGCGGCGGGCGTACTTGCCGATCATGCCGAACGCCATGTTCGGCGCCGCGGTGAAGGTCGCACGGCTCTCGGAGAGCCAGTTGAGCCAGCGGAACGGCGACGCCTGGAACGCCGACGTCGGAGCCTGCCACGTCTCACCGCCGACGATGGCGCCCGACAGCAGGAAGCTCAGACCCATGTCGTGGTAGAGCGGAAGCCACGAGCACCCCGCGTCGCCCTGACCGGAGCCGGTGCGCGCGTTGAGCCCCCGCAGATTGGCCAGCACCGCGTCGGGCGAGAGCACGACGGTCCGCGGCGTGCCGGTCGACCCCGCGGTGCCCTGCAGGATCGCCACGTCGCCGCGCGGTTCCGGCGCGGTGAACGGACCCGACCGGTCCGGGTGCGCGCAGTCGAGGAAGTCCACGATCCGCATGCTGTCGTCCGCAGCGTCGAGCTGGTGAATATGGTCGCCGGTGCTCAGCACCAGATCCACGCCTGCGCCGGCGAAGCGGTTCAGGGTGGTGTGTGCCCACTGGTCGGCCGCGGCGCCCCGGATCGGGCCGGGTAGCACGGCGACACCGTGACCGGCGAGGAACGTGCCGAGGATGCTCGAGATCATCTCGACGGTCGGCTCGCCGACGACGCCGACCGCAGCGGCGTCCATGTCGGCGATCCGCTCGGCGACGTTCTGCGCGCGGGCGTGCACCTCGGACCAGGGATGGCGCCGCCAATCGCCCGCACGATCGAGCAGGACCAGGTCCCGCGTCGACGTCGTCATCGCCTTGGTGAGCGCTGCTGCCAGGGAGTTCATCGCGAGCACAGTACCTCGCCCGGTAAAGCGAGGCTAGCCTTACTTACGCTGGTTCAACAGCGATGACCCCGGCAGGCATGGGCCCGCCGGGGTCGTCGATCGGGGGAGGTCAGCGAAGCAGACCGCTGCGGCGCCGGCCGCCGACGACGGTGCGGCGACGACGCCCACCCATGAGTGCCGATACCAGCGCGACGCCGAGTGCGGCGACGACCACCTGGACGAGCAGCTCCATCCAGTCGATGCCGCCGGTGGCGGTCGGGATGCCGATCGCGCGGGCGACGGCGGTACCGATGAGCGCCGACACGATGCCGACGAGCATGGTGACGAGCAGGCCGATCGGCTGCTTGCCGGGCACCAGCAGGCGGCCGAGCGCGCCGACGACGATGCCGATCAGGACTGCGGTGATGAGGCCGGTGATGGTCATTGTTCCTCCAGGGGACGGTCATCGTGAAATACCCTGCGCGCGCGGGAGATAAACGGCTGTGTCGACCGACCGCGGCGCGCGTTCGTACCCTGGTGGCATGGACACCGATCTGCTCGACGTCGACACCTCGCGGCGGCGCATCGTGGACCTGACCGATGCGGTGCGATCGTTCTGCCGTCAGCGCCGGGACGGACTGTGCAACGTCTTCGTCCCGCACGCGACCGCGGGTGTCGCGATCATCGAGACGGGCGCGGGCTCCGACGACGATCTGCTCGACACCCTCGAGCGTTTACTGCCCCGCGACGACCGGTACCGGCACAGCCACGGCTCCCCGGGGCACGGCGCGGATCATGTGCTCCCGGCGATCGTGTCGCCGTCGGTCACAGTGCCCGTCGCCGACGGCGAACCGTTGCTGGGCACGTGGCAGAGCGTGGTGCTGGTCGACCTCAATCGGGACAACCCGCGGCGCTCTGTGCGGCTGAGTTTCGTGGGCGGGTGAGTGGGGGTCGTCGCGATGACCGGCCATGATCTGCGACCGGTACTGTAGATCGGTCTATTACCCGAGATGACAAGGACCGTGCAGACGTGCAGACACACGAGATCAGGAAGCGCTTCCTCGATCACTTCGTGAAGGCGGGCCACACCGAGGTGCCCAGCGCCTCGGTGATCCTCGACGACCCGAACCTGCTGTTCGTCAACGCCGGCATGGTGCAGTTCGTCCCCTACTTCCTGGGGCAGCGGACCCCGCCGTGGAACCGCGCCACCAGTGTCCAGAAGTGCATCCGCACCCCGGACATCGACGAGGTCGGCATCACCACCCGGCACAACACGTTCTTCCAGATGGCAGGCAACTTCAGCTTCGGCGACTATTTCAAGAAGGGCGCCATCGAGTTCGCCTGGACGCTGCTGACCAATCCGCAGGATCAGGGCGGCTACGGGTTTGATCCGCAAAGACTCTGGGCCACAGTCTATCTCGACGACGATGAGGCGATCGGCTACTGGCAGGAGGTGGCCGGATTGCCGCTGGAGCGCATCCAGCGCCGCGGGATGGCCGACAATTACTGGTCGATGGGCATCCCCGGCCCCTGCGGCCCGTCGTCGGAGATCTACTACGACCGCGGACCCGAGTACGGCATCGAGGGCGGCCCGGAGGCCAATGAGGACCGCTACATCGAGATCTGGAATCTCGTGTTCATGCAGAACGAGCGCGGTGAGGGCACCTCGAAAGAGAACTTCGAGATCCTCGGTCCGCTGCCGCGTCAGAACATCGACACGGGTATGGGCATCGAGCGCGTCGCGTGCCTGCTGCAGGACGTCGACAACGTCTACGAGACCGATCTGCTGCGCCCGGTCATCGATCTGGTCGCCGGACTGGCGCCCCGCGGGTACGGGCAGGGCAGCCACGAGGACGATGTGCGCTACCGCATCATCGCCGACCACAGCCGGACCGCGGCGATCATCATCGGCGACGGGGTCAGCCCCGGCAACGAGGGCCGCGGCTATGTGCTGCGCCGGTTGCTGCGCCGCATCATCCGCGCCGCGAAGCTGCTCGGCGTCGACCAGCCGGTGATGGCCGAACTCATGACCACGGTGCGTGACGCGATGGCGCCGTCGTATCCCGAACTGGCCACCGACTTCGACCGCATCCAGCGCATCGCCGTCGCCGAGGAGACCGCGTTCAACCGCACGCTGGCCTCCGGGAGCCGGTTGTTCGACGAGGCCGCGAACGCCACCAGGACGTCGGGGTCCACCGTGCTGTCCGGCAGCGACGCCTTCACCCTGCACGACACCTACGGCTTCCCGCTGGAGCTGACGCTGGAGATGGCCGCCGAAGCGGGGCTCTCGGTCGACGAGGAGGGGTTCCGCGGACTGATGGCCGAGCAGCGCCGACGCGCCAAGGCCGATGCCGCCGCCCGTAAGCAGGCGCATACCGACCTCTCGGCCTACCGCGAACTGGTCGACGCCGGTCCCACCGAGTTCACCGGATTCGACGAGTTGACCACCGAAGCGCGGATCCTCGGGATCTTCGTAGGCGGACGCCGAGTGCCGGTGGTCGGTCACGATGTGGCGATCGGGGAGGACCGCGTCGAGCTGGTACTCGACCGCAGCCCGTTCTACGCCGAGTCCGGCGGCCAGATCGCCGACGAGGGATCGATCAGCGGGACCAGCGCGTCGCAGGCCGCCAAGGCGGCGGTCACCGACGTGCAGAAGCTCGCGAAGTCGCTGTGGGTGCACCGGGTCACCGTCGAATCCGGGGAATTCGTCGAGGGCGACACCGTCGTGGCCGCGGTCGACCCGCGTTGGCGTCACGGCGCGACGCAGGGCCATTCCGGCACGCACATGGTGCATGCGGCGCTGCGGCAGGTGCTCGGCCCCAACGCCGTACAGGCCGGCTCACTGAACCGCCCCGGATATCTGCGTTTCGACTTCAACTGGCAGGGCGCGCTGACCGACGACCAGCGCACCCAGATCGAAGAGGTCACCAACCAGGCCGTGGAGGCCGACTTCGAAGTGCACAGCTATGTGACCGAACTCGAGAAGGCCAAGGCGATGGGCGCCATGGCACTGTTCGGCGAGGCCTACCCCGACGAGGTCCGGGTGGTCGAGATCGGCGGACCCTTCTCGCTGGAGCTGTGCGGCGGTACCCACGTGCGCAGTTCGGCGCAGATCGGGCCGGTGACCATCCTCGGGGAGTCGTCGGTCGGCTCGGGCGTCCGCCGCGTGGAGGCCTATGTCGGGCTCGACTCCTTCCGCCATCTCGCCAGGGAACGCGCGCTCATGGCCGGGCTGGCGTCCACACTGAAGGTGCCGTCGGAGGAGGTGCCCGCCCGGGTGGCCAACCTCGTCGAGCGGCTGCGCGCCGCGGAGAAGGAACTCGACCGGATGCGGCTGGCCGGCGCGCGCGCCGCCGCCGCCAACGCGGCTGCCGGCGCCGAGACGATCGGCACGGTGCGGGTGGTGGCCCAGCGGATGGCCGCGGGCATGTCGGCCGGTGATCTACGCACACTGGTCGGTGACATCCGCGGCAAATTGGGCGCCGACCCGGCGGTCGTCGCGCTGATCGCCGAGGGCGACAACGACACTGTGCCGTTCGTGGTCGCGGTCAACGCCGCGGCCCAGGATCTCGGGCTACGCGCCGACGACCTGGTCAAAGCGGTCGGCACCGCCGTGAACGGCCGTGGGGGCGGCAAGGCGGATCTGGCTCAGGGTTCCGGTAAGGGGGCGGCGGGAATCGACGCGGCGTTGGCGGCGCTGCGTGCCCAGATCGGGCGGAGTTAGCGTTGTGGCCGACAGTGAGCACCGACTGCCCGACCGACCTGGGGGCAGTCCCGACTCCCCGGATCCCGGACGCGGCCGACGGCTGGGCATCGACGTCGGCTCGGTGCGGATCGGGGTCGCATGCAGCGACCCGGACGGAATCCTGGCCACCCCCGTGGAGACCGTCCGTCGCGAAAGCTCGGGCAGGCATCTGCGGCGATTGGCTCAGCTGGTCACCGACCACGAGGCGGTCGAGGTGATCGTCGGCCTGCCGCGCACGCTGGCCGACCGGACCGGTCCGGCCGCGCACGACGCCATCGACGTCGCCGAGGCACTCGCTCGGCGCATCGCGCCCATCCCGGTGCGGATGGCCGACGAACGACTGACAACCGTCACCGCGCAGCGAAACCTGCGAGACGCCGGCGTGCGGGCCAAGGGCCAGCGCGCGGTGATCGACCAGGTCGCGGCGGTGGGAATCTTGCAGAGCTGGCTCGACCAGCGACGCACAGTCCTGGCAGCTCGAGACGTGGGCTTCGGAGAGGGAATGGATGGCTGAGGACTGGGGTCCTGACCGCGCGGAGCCCGTGGCGGTCGGTCCGCCGCGGCAGCGTCTGAGCCGATCGGAGCGGATGCGCGCGGCGCGCAACCGGCGGCGGCGGCGGCTGATGGGCGTGCTCTCCCTGGGCGTGCTGATCGCGGTCATCGTGGGCGTGGTGTTCCTGGGATCACGCATGTGGCACGGGTTGTTCGGCTCCGGGGGCGACGACTTCGCCGGCTCCGGCGTGAGCGACGTCGTCATCCAGGTCCGCGACGGTGACTCGACCACCGCGATCGGCCAGACGCTGCTCGATCACAACGTGGTCGCCACCGTCAAGGCATTCGTCGACGCGGCGTCGGACAACTCCGACATGTCGGCGATCCAGCCGGGCTTCTACAAGGTGCGCACCGAGATCCCTGCGGCCGATGCGGTCGACCGTCTCACCGATCCGCAGAGCCGGGTCGGTCGGCTGGTGATCCCCGAGGGCCGTCAGCTCGACGATGTGCGAGACGTCAAGACCGACGCCGTCACCGAAGGCATCTACACGCTGATCTCCAAGGCCACCTGTGTGGACCTCGACGGCACCCAGCGCTGTGTGTCGGTCGACGAGCTCAAGAACGTGGCCGCGAACACCCCGCCCGCGGAACTGGCCGTGCCCGAGTGGGCGGTCGAGCCGGTCAGCGCCATGGGCGACGACCACCGCCGCATCGAGGGGCTCATCGCCCCCGGCACCTGGAACATCGACCCGTCGGCCGGCCCGGAGGTCACGCTGTCGACGCTGCTGCGCGCCAGCGGCAGCCGGTACGCCCAGTCCGGGCTGCTCGACACCGCCCGGGTGATGAACATGTCGCCCTACCAGATCCTCACCGTCGCCTCGCTGGTGCAGCGCGAATCCAAGCCCGAGGACTTCGCGAAGGTGGCGCGGGTCATCTACAACCGGCTGAACGAGAACCGCACCCTCGAATTCGACTCGACGGTGAACTATCCGCTGGACCGCATCGAGGTCGCCACGACCGACGGGGACCGCGCCCAGAACAATCCGTGGAACACCTACGTACGGCCGGGCCTGCCCGCCACGCCGATCTGCTCGCCGAGCCAGCCCGCGCTGGTGGCCGCCGAGCAGCCCGCGGCGGGGGACTGGCTCTACTTCGTGACCATCGACCTGCAGGGCACGACGGTGTTCACCCGCGACTACAACCAGCACCTGGCCAACATCGAGCTGGCGCGGCGCAACGGTGTCCTCGACAGCGCACGCTGACGATCCGCGCCGCGCGGCGGTGCTCGGGTTCCCGATCGCGCACTCGCGGTCACCGCAGCTACACCTGGCGGCCTATCGGGCGCTCGGTCTGACGGCGTGGACATATGAGCGCATCGAGTGCACCGCGGAACAGCTGCCCGGGCTGGTCGGCGGCTTCGGTCCGGAGTGGGTCGGGGTGTCGGTGACCATGCCCGGCAAGTTCGCCGCGCTGCGCTTCGCCGACGTACGCACCCCGCGCGCCGAACTGGTGGGGTCGGCCAACACGCTGGTGCGCACACCGGCCGGCTGGCGGGCCGACAACACCGACGTCGACGGTGTGCGGGGCGCCCTCGGCACGCTGCCCGCGGGCGGTGCGGCGGTCGTGGTCGGCTCCGGCGGCACCGCACCCGCCGCGGTGGTGGGCCTGGCCGAACTCGGGGCGCGCAGCGTCACGGTCGCGGCCCGAAACGTCGAGCGGGCCACGCCGCTGCTCGAGCTGGCCGAGCGGGTCGGGATGTCGGCTCGGTGGTGCGACATCGGCGGGGATCAGCTTCCCGGCGTGATCGGCCGGGCCGCCGCGGTGGTCAGCACCGTTCCCGCTGATGCGGTGGCGCCGTATGCCGACGTGCTGGCGGGCACGCCGCTGCTCCTCGACGCGGTCTACGACCCGTGGCCGACACCGCTGGCGGCCGCAGTCTCGGCAGCGGGCGGGCGCGTCGTGAGCGGACTGCAGATGCTGCTGCATCAGGCGTTCGCTCAAGTCGAGCAGTTCACCGGGCGGCCGGCGCCCAAAGAGGCGATGAGGGCGGCACTGGCGGCGACTTAGGCTTTACCGGTGGGGGAGTTGCTGGCCGGCGCGTGCGTGGTGGCATGGTGTATCACGTTGAGTGCGTTCGATATCCGGTGGCGGCGGCTGCCGAACTGGCTGACGCTTCCGGGTGCGGTGATTGTGCTGTCTGTCGCCGTGCCGGCAGGTCGTGGCATGCCCGCGGTGGCCGGCGCCGCCGCCCTGTTCGCGGTGTACGCGGCGATCCATCTGGCGGCGCCGGCGGGGATGGGCGCCGGTGACGTGAAGCTCGCCATCGGCCTGGGAGCCTTGACGGGCGCATTCGGCGTCGACGTCTGGATACTCGCCGCGCTGGCGGCTCCCTTGCTGACCGCGGTGTGGGGGGTGGCCCTGCTGGTGCTGCGCGCGGAATCTGCGGTACCGCACGGACCGTCAATGTGTCTGGCGAGTGCGGCAGCGGTGGGATCGGTGGTTTTGTGAGGCGTCAGGCCACCCGCTCACCGGCCTTCACCAGCCCGGTCAGCGTCTGCGGTAGGGGATCGATGTGCAGCACGCCGAGCCGTTGCGTGGCACGGGTGAGCGCGACGTAGAGTTCGGCCGCGCCGCGGGGTCCGTCGGCCAGGATCTTCTCCGGCTGCACCACCAGCACCGCGTCGAACTCGAGACCCTTCGTCTCCGACGGCGCCACCGCCCCGGGGGTGCCGGGCGGCCCGATCACCACGCTCGTTCCGTCGCGTTCCGCTTCGGCGTGCGTGAATTCGTCGATGGCCGAGGCCAATTCGTCTGCGACCACCTGCCTAGCCCACGGCATGACGCCACAGGTGCGTACCGACTCCGGCGGCCGCACACCGGGCGCGATCTCGCCGAGCACCGCGGCGGCGACGGCCATGATCTCCGCCGGGGTGCGGTAGTTGACGGTCAGCGGCTTGTAGAGCCAGCGACCCGGCACGTAGGGCTCCAGCATCGCCGCCCACGACGTCGCCCCGGCCGCGGAACGGCGTTGCGCCAGATCGCCGACGATCGTGAAGGACCGGCTCGGACACCGCCGCATCAGCACCCGCCAGTCCATCTCGGAGAGCTCCTGCGCCTCGTCGACCACGACGTGTCCGTACGTCCAGTCCCGGTCGGCGGCGGCGCGCTCGGCGAGTTCGCGGTTGTCCCGTTCGATGAAGCGCTCGGCCAGTTCTTCCGCGTCGATGACGTCACGGGCGAGCAGGAGGTCCTCGTCGTCCATCAGATCCTCGCGGTCGACCATGAGATCGAGCACGCCGGCTGCGTACGCCTCCTCCTCACGGCGCTCCCGCTCGGCGGCTTCCTCAGCGGCCCGGTCACGTCCCAGTAGATCCACCAACTCGTCGAGCAGCGGCACATCCGAGACGGTCCAGGCTTCGCCGTCGGCGCGGTAGAACGCTTGGTCGGCGCCTGCGGCGTGCAGCCGTTCCGGTGACGTGTACAGCGAGGAGAGCAGAGACACCGGGGTGAGGATCGGCCAGAGCTCGTCGATCGCCGCGCTCAGCTGCTCGTTCTCGGCGAGTTCGTCGGTGATGTCGCTGCGCAGGTCGGCCAGCGCGTTGGTGTCCTCGCGGCTCAACCAGCCCCTGGCGATCCGGGACACCGCCCGCTCGGTCAGCACGTAGGTGATGATCTCCCGGAACTTGGCCCGGGAGTCGTTGTGCGGCAATCCCAGATCGCGTGCCTCCTGCCGGGCCCACTCGGCGGTCGGGGCGTCGATGCGCACCGTCACATCCGACAGCTCGATGAGGATCGGCTCGTCGGGCAGCCGCTGCCGGTCGGCGACGGCGGCGGCCAACACCGCGAGGATCGACAGTGCGCCCTTGGCCCTGGCGACCTCCGGGGTGTCTTCGGCCTGCGCGTGCACACCGGGCCAGAGGTCACCGGGTGTGGAGAACACCGCCTCGGACTCACCGAGGGACGGCAGCACCCGTCCGATGTGGTGGAGAAACGCCTGATTGGGTCCGACCACCAGCACGCCGCTGCGCTCGAAGCGGGCGCGGTGGGTGTAGAGCAGGTAGGCGACGCGATGCAGCGCCACCACCGTCTTGCCGGTGCCCGGGCCGCCCTCGATCACCAGCACACCGGGATGGTCCAACCGGATGATCTCGTCCTGCTCGGCCTGGATCGTCGCGACGATGTCACGCATGCCCGCTCCGCGTGGCGCGTTGACCGCTGCCAGGAGCGCGGCGTCGGCGTCCCTGCTGCCGTCCCCGGCGGTCGGCCGTCCGAGCACCTCATCGGTCAGATCGGTGAGGCGCCGGCCCCGCGAATGGAACTGCCTGCGACGTCGCATGCCTTCCGGGTGCGCGGCCGTCGCGACATAGAACGGCCGTGCGGCCGGCGCCCGCCAGTCGAGGAGCAATGCGTCGAGTTCGACGTCGTCATCGAGAATGCCGATCCGGCCGATGTAGAGCCGCTCGCCGGTGTCGGCGTCCAACCGCCCGAAGCACAGGCCCTGGTCGGCCACGTCCAGCCGCTGCTGCTGCTTGGCCAGGGCGCGCACTTCGGCGTCACGCTGGAACAGTGTGCCGCCGTCACTGCGGTCGACGGGGCCGCGCAGCGCGGCGCTGTACTTCTCCCTCAATCGGGCCCGCTCGGCATCGAGGCGGGCATAGAGCCTGTCGACGTAGCTCTGCTCAGCCCGTAGCTCTTGTTCGAATCCCAGATCAGACAACTCGCTCCTCACCTTGACCAGCGAGTGTGCATCACCGACCCGGCCTTGCCGCAAGCCCCCTGGTGTCCCTTATCCTGGTAGGGGCATACAGCGACGCGTCGTCTGCGCGGGTGACGCTAGTTGTCCAGCATCGTGGTATCGATGCCGAGCGCGTTGAGCCTTGCAACGTAGCTCGCCACGTTGTGCAGCTTGACCTCCTCGTATCCGCGCACGATGTCCGGCGCCGATGCGGCCGCGACTGCTGCGTCGTAGGACGCGGCGGTCAGCGCGGCGCCCAGGTCGGCAACCATGGCCTCGTAGTGCGCCACCAACCGCCGCTCCACCTTGCGCACGTGCGCGTAACCGAACGGGTCGAACGGGGTGTTGCGCAGGAACCTCCCCCTCGCGAGCAGCTTGAGCGCCCCGTGCGAGCGCGGGCCGAACCCGATCTTCTTCCGGCGCCCCAAAGCCTTCATGGTGGGCGGATGGAGCAGATAGGTCATTTTGGTGGCGCCGGGTACCTCGGTCTGCAGCGACGCGACGAACGCCGGATCGGTCAGCAGTCTTGCCACCTCGTACTCGTCCTTGTAGGCCAGCAGCTTGTGGAGGTTGGCAGCCACTGCCGACGAGAACTCGGTGCGCGACGTCACCGCTCGTTCCTGAGCCCAGACTGCGTCGACTGCGCCGATGTAGCGGGCGGCCAACCGGTCTCCTTGGTAGGCAACCAGATTGGCGGCACAGCGCTCCACGATGGCCCGGGTCTCGCCGGTGACCGCCGAGCCGGCCACCAGATGGGTCGGCACCACGGTGTCGCTGCGGCGCGGCGATGTGGTGGCGAGCGACGCCGCGCGGAAGGCGGCCGGGTCGGCGACGGCGACCCGGCCCCACCGGAACGCCGCCTGATTCGCCTGTACTGCAACACCGTTGATCTCGATGGCCTCCTCGATGGCCGCGGCGGGTACGGGCAGCGCTGCGGCCTGGTACGCGGCGCCGATCAGCAGGAAGTTGGCCGCCGCCGTATCGCCGAACAGCGCGTGCGCCGCGGCGAGCGCGTCGAGGGTGACAACGCTGCGGGCCTGACTGCGCAGCAGGTCGAGGAGGTCGTCGTCCTCGGGGTAGGACACCGATCCGTCATAGACCATCTCACCGGTCGGTGTTCTGCTGGTGGAGGCCACCGTGAGCGTCCGCGCAGGGTCACCGTAGCCGAGGTTCTTGGCCTCGGCGGCGGTCAGCAGATCGAAGGCCAGGATGCAGTCCGCGCTGCCCGGGCTGATCCGGTTGGAGGCCGCGGGTTCTGAGCTGAGCCGCAGATGCGATGTCACCGGGCCCGCCTTCTGACTCAGTCCCGTCTGGTCGAGTCCGTCCACGTGCAGCCCGGCGCGCAGCGCGGCCATTCCGAGCACCTGATTGACGGTGACGATTCCCGTGCCGCCGATGCCGGCGAGGAAGATGTTGTGCGGCGATACCGGCCGCGGGATGTCGACATCGCTCACCGGTGGTGGTGTCGGTGCTGAACTCCTTGCGGCGGGCCGGTGTTCGGGGGCCTCCACGGTCACGAACGACGGGCATCGGCCGTCGAGGCACGAGTAGTCGGTGTTGCAGGAGGTCTGGTCGATGCGGGTCTTGCGGCCGAATTCGGTGTCGACCGGCTGTACAGACAGGCAGTTGCTCTTGACGCCGCAGTCACCGCAGCCTTCGCAGACCGCCTCGTTGATGACCACGCGGGTGCGCCGTACCGGAAGCGTGCCGCGCTTGCGTTTGCGGCGAGCCTCGGCTGCGCACTGCTGATCGTAGATCAGCACCGTCACGCCCTTGGTGTCCCGCAGGATCCGTTGCGCCTCGTCGAGGCGGTCCCGGTGCCACAGCGTCACCCCCTCGGCGAAGGAGGCGTGCCGGTATCGCTGGGGCTCTTCGGCACAGACGATGATCTTGACGACGCCTTCCGCCGCGAGCTTGTGGGTCAGCTCCGGTACCGACAGTCCCGCTTCGGCCTGCTGCGCGCCGGTCATCGCCACCGCGGAGTTGTACAGGATCTTGTAGGTGATGTTGGTCCCGGCCGCGATATTGGCCTGGACCGCCAATTGCCCTGAGTGGAAATACGTTCCGTCACCGAGGTTCTGGAAGATGTGCCCCACGTCGGTGTAGGGCGCCTGCCCGATCCACTGCGCCCCCTCGCCACCCATCTGGGTCAGACCGGTGACCTGGGAATCGGTCCGCGACGACATCGTCACCAGGGTGTGGCAGCCGATACCGCCGCCTGCGAGGGATCCGGCGGGGACCGCGGTGGACCGGTTGTGCGGGCAGCCCGAGCAGAAGTAGGCGGTGCGCTTGGTGGGCAGCACAGTGAGCGATAAGGACGGCGGCGGCGGCGGCGCCGTCACCGTCATCCGCTCGGAGAGCACCCTGCGCAGCGGTCCGGTCAGGCGCGCCGGCGTCAGCTCGCCGTCGGCGGGGACGAGTGGGCGCCCGCCCAGGTCGCGCTTGCCGAGCACCGAGGGGGCGCGATCCTGGCCGTAGAGCGCATCTTTGACCTGGGACTCGACGAATCCGGTCTTGTCCTCCACGACGAGCACCTGCTCGGCTCCCGCGGCGAGGCGGCGCACTGTGCCGACACCCAGCGGATAGGGCATGCCGACGCGCAGGATGCGGATCCCGGCCTGGAGGAGCGCTGCCTCGCTGAGGCCGAGGTCGGACAGGGCCTGGCGCACGGAATCGTAGGCGGTGCCGACCGCGACGATGCCCAGCCAGGCATCAGCCGGATCGGTCTCGATGGTGTCGATCGGATTGGCGGCGGCGAAGGCCTCGACCATCGCCCAGCGCGGCCCGTAGAGGTCGGCTTCGGCGAGCAGGCTGGCAGCCGGAGCGGCCATCACGCGTTGGCGGTAGGTCCACGGCCGGCCGTCCCACTCGATGGTGGGGACGGTGATGGAGAAGTCGGCGAAGTCCCGGTCGAGTGTCCAGAGGCCGTCGGCGACGTCGGCGACGATCTTCAGTGCGGGCCAGCACCCGGATGCCCGGGACAGGGCGACCCCGTAGAGGCCGAAGGCCACGATCTCTTCGGCGTTGCGGGGGAACAGGACCGGCATCGACAGGGCGGCCAGACTGCGCTCGCTGGCGGCGGGCACGGTCGACGATTTCGCGGCGGGATCGTCGCCGACGAGGGCCAGCGCGCCGCCCGCCGGATGGGTGCCGTACATGGCGGCGTGCCGCAGGGCATCGCTGGCCCGGTCCAGCCCGGGACCCTTGCCGTACCAGAACCCGACGACGCCGTCGTGCGTGCGGCTGCCCTTCGGGAGTTCGAGCTGGCTGCCCCACACCGCGGTGGCCGCCAGCTCCTCGTTCACGCCCGGTACCAGGCGGATGTCGTGGGCGGATGTCACGTCGCCGAGGCCGGCCAGGAGTCTGTCGAGCCCGGCCAGCGGACTGCCCTGATATCCGGAGACGAAGGTGGCGACCCGCCTGCCGGCGCGGCGGTCCCGGTCGTGCTGTTCCACCATCAGGCGGGCGATGGCCTGCACGCCGGTCAGCAGCACCGGCCCCGAGCTGGACGTGTAGCGGGATCTGAGGTCGTACGGGGCGGGACAGGGATTGTCGGCCAGGTCAGTCATGGGACCCACCTCCGAGGGTGATCGCTTCGATGCTTCAAGCGTGCGACTCAATGGCGAGCCGGTCAACTGATGGCTGGACAACTGGTCGGATGGATCAGTTAGTGACCCTCGTCACGCTCTAAGGTGAGAAGAATGACCAGCTTGGACCGGCTCGACCTGCAGATCCTTCGCCGATTGACCGACGACGCCCGCACCGGTGTGGTCGAGCTGTCCGCCGCGCTGGGGGTTTCGCGGAACACCGTGCAGTCCCGGGTGCGCCGGCTGGAGGAGTCCGGCGTGGTGACCGGCTACGAGCCCCGCGTCGATCTGGCGCAGGCGGGGGTGGCCGTGCAGGCCTTCGTCGCGCTGGAGATCAACCAGGTCGGAATGTCCTCGGTGGTCAGTGGTCTCGCCCGGATCCCGCAGGTGCTCGAAGTGCACGCCACCACGGGACGGGAGGATCTACTGGTCCGGGTCGCCACCGGCACACAGGCCGAACTGCAGGAACTGGTGGTGCGGATCCTCGCCATCCCCGGCGTGGTGCACTCGAGCACCACGCTCGCACTGACGACTCCGTTGCCCTACCGAGTGATCCCGCTGCTGGACGAGACGACTCGCGACGCCGGTTGGGGACGTTCGACACCCAAGGCGTGAGGTGCGACTCAGGCAGGCCCGGTTGCTCTGACGCCCGAGAACGCATCAACCAGTTCGGGCACCTCGTGCAAGTGTTGCCGGAGGACGGCGACACTGGCCTCGGCGTCATGGCGATCCAAGGCGGCGATGAGCTCGCGATGCTCGCGCTCGATGATGGTCAACCGCGCCGGCGCCTCGGCGAGGGTACGAGTTCCCAGCCGGACCTGCCGGGGCTGAAGCGCATCGTAGAGCTCGGCGATGACCGCATTGCGTTGATGGCGGACGATTTCCGAGTGGAACAGCTGATCGAGTTGGGCGAAGCCGTTCCAGTCGCGCGACTCGCCGGCCCGCTCCATCTCCTCGATCAGTCCCCTGGCGCGGTCGGGCACGCCGGCCCGGCGCTGACAGATCGTCCGCAGGGCATCGGATTCGAGGACGAAGCGTGCTTGGTAGATCTCACGCATCTCCACCGCGGTGACCACCCGCACCTGTGCCCCACGACGTGGAAGGAGGTCGACGTATCGCTCGACCTGCAGCCGCTGCAAGGCCTCGCGGACCGGAGTGCGTGAGGTGTTCACCCGAGCGGCAAGCGCGACTTCGTCGATGAACTCGCCCTCCGCGTACTCGCCGCTGAGGATCGCGTCGCGGATCCACCCATAGGCGCGCTGGCTGGCGGAGGCCTTGACCGTCTCCGCCCCGGTGCGGCTGTCGATGGGGGACATGGCCTCATTGAACCATTTACACCAGTTGCATTCTTCGTGTATACAACATGTCTACAAGGTGTGATCCGCGTTGTCGTCTGCGGTCAGTGAGTTTCGAGTCACCCGAAAAGAGGGCGAAGCAATGCCGAACCCCGCCGAGAACGGCTTCGAACGTCAACAGCCATCGACGTCGATCTGGCTCACCGAGCCCTCGGCGGCCGCCGTCGAGATGGGCAGCCTGGCCGGCTACGACACCGTCGTCCTCGACATCGAGCATGGGCTGTTCGACCTGCGCGCTGTGGACTGGATCATCCCGCTGATCCGGGCCAAGGGGATGCGGGTGATCGCCAAGGTGCTCGGGCCGGAGCGCGGCCCGATCCAGCAGGCGCTCGACTTCGGCGCAGACGCCGTCGCGATCCCGCACATCACGTCCGCCGACCACGCGGCTCGGATATGCGGCTTCGCGAAATTTCCACCGCTGGGCGATCGGTCCTTCGCGGGCGGCAGGACCTCCGGATATCGGGGGTTCACCGACGACTGGGTGAGCGCCCAAGACCGGAACACGCAGTGCTACCCCATGATCGAAGACGCCTCCGCGTTCGACGACATCGAGGAGATCTTGGCACTGCCCGTGGTGGACGGGATCTTCATCGGACCCTCGGACCTCTCGCTGCGTCGGGACCGCGGGGCCTACGGCGTGACAACCGAAGACCTCGCAGACATCCGCCACCTGGCGCGCGCCGCCAACGCCGCAGGCAAGCCGTGGCTGCTGCCGGCCTGGAGCGCCGCCGAGCAGCGCCTGGCGGTGGAAGAGGGTGCCCACACCATCGTCGCCGCGATGCAGTACGGCGCCATGCTGGCGGGGTTCACCGCGACCATGCAGAGCCTGCAGGACATCACAGCCGACGTGAGGAGTGCCCGATGACCCTGACTGCCGCGATCGCCCAGTTCGCCCCGTCCGAGGACAAGGCGGCGAATCTCGAGGTGATGATCGACCTGCTCCGGCAGGCAGCCGCTCAGGGCGCCGAACTCGTCGTCCTACCCGAGTACTCGGTGTTCACCGTTCCCTCGATGGACGATCGCTTCGTGCACACCGCCGAGTCCCTGGACGGGCCGTCGGTCACTCGGCTGGCACAGGCCGCCGCCGAGCTGAACCTGACCGTCATCGCCGGCGTGAACGAGTCCGCCGGGAACGGCAAGATCCACAACACCCTGGTGGGCATCCAGGACGGCAAGATCGCCGCCGTGTACCGAAAGGTCCACCTCTACGACGCATTCGGCTACAAGGAATCCGATCGGGTCATCGCGGCCGACCCCTCCACCCCTGAGTTGCTGCGGGTGAACGGGTTCACGGTCGGCATGCAGACCTGCTACGACCTCCGCTTCCCGGAGGCCTCCCGAACCCTGGTCGACGCAGGCGCCGACGTGATCGCGCTGCCCGCCGAGTGGGTGCCGGGGCCGCTCAAGGAGTACCACTGGAACACCCTCCTTCGAGCGCGAGCCATCGAGAACACCGTCTACGTCCTGGCCGCGGATCAGATCGCCCCGGCGGGCTCGGGCAACAGCGTCATCCTCGATCCGATGGGCATTCCCCTGGCGGCGCTCGGCGAGGCCGCGGGGATAGGCGTGGCCCGTCTGGAGCGCAGCCGGCTCGACGGCGTCCGCACCGTCAATCCTGCTCTCGCACTGAGGCGCTACCGCGTTCAGCCGGAGGCATGACATGAGCGATGCCGTCCGCCTGATGCGCCGAGTGCGTAGAGCCATCGCGATCGTCACCGCGGCCGTGATTGCAGCCGCACTGTCGGGCTGCGCCGCCGACGACGGCACGTTCGTCGTGCACTACACCACCTACTCCTCGCCGACGTCGGACCAGTCCCTGACCATGCAGCGGTGGGCCAAGGAGGTGGAGGAGCGCACCGACGGCGGGGTGCGGGTGACGTTCCACTACTCCCAGAGCCTCGTCGGTGCCGACGAGTCGCTGCAGGCGACCCTCGACGGCCGAGCAGACCTCGCACAGGTCGGCTCGCTGTACTCCGCGTCGGACCTGTCCATGTTCACCGTCATCGAGCTGCCGTTCGAAACCAACAACCCCCAGGTCCAGATGACGGCCATCGAGCGCCTGTACGAGGAGAACGACACCTACCGCGACGACTTCGACCGCCAGGGCGTGCAACTCCTGTTTCCCCTACCGCTCGGGATCAACCTGATCGGCCTCGAGGAACCCGCCCGAACGCCGGATGACCTGGCGGGGCGCAGCATTCGATCCGGTGGCCTCACGTCCGAAGCGCTGCTCGCCGTGGGCGCGAACCCCGTCGCGATGACGGCCACCGACGTCTACGAGTCCATGCAACGAGGCGTCATCGACGGATACACCTCGCTGGCGATCGCCAACCTGCCGACGTTCGGGTTGGCATCCACCACGCCCTACCTCGTCGACCCCGGAATCGGCAGCTACGCATCGTCGATCGTGGTCATCAACTCCGAGCTGCTGGAGAAGATGCCCCCGGAGTACCAGGATGCGATCGCGGAGGCCTCCGGAAACGCCGTCGCCAACGGGCTCGAGGAGATGGACACGCTCGGCGTCCAGGCCTGTACCGACCTGCGACGAACCGGAGCGCAACTGTCCACGATGCCGCCCGCTGACGTCGCGGCGTGGAAGGAACGAGCCGGAATCGCGCAGCAGTGGGTCGACCGGTACACCGAGCGCGGCTACGACGCCGAAGGCGTGCTCGCCGACTACCGCCGGATCATCAACGAGGAGTCCGCCCGGTCGCGCTACACCGATCCCTTCTACGCGTGTCTCAAGGGAGAGAACCGATGACCGAGGACGTCACCCTTCCGCGGCCGCTGCTGCTGACCGTCCGTGCGCTCGGCGTCGTCGCAGGAGTACTGCTGCTCGCGCTCATCCTGCTGACCATTGCCGACGTGGTGAGCCGCAACGCCCGTGACCGCTCGATCGTCGGCACCGTCGACATCGCCACGATGCTGCTGGTGGCCGTCGCCTTCCTCGGCCTCGCCGCCGCCGAGGCCGACGGCAGGCACGTGGCGGTCGAACTGTTCGAGAGCCGCTTCGGGGTGCGCACGCGGGCGGTCTTCTCGATCTTGCGCGGTGTCCTGCTGATTGGCCTCGGCGTTCTGCTGACGTGGGGGCTGAGCGAAGTCCTGCTCAGCGCAGTCGAGCGCGGTGAGACGACGAACGACATCCTACGGCTCCCGACCTGGCCGGCGAAGGTGGTGCTGCTCGCGTCGTTCGTCTTGTTCTTCGTGGTGGCCGTGTGGAAGGAGCTGCTCACCTTCGCGGCGCTGCGGTCCGAGCAGAGCGGAGTCGACCGATGACCGCCACCACCGGCGTCGTGCTGGTCGTCGTTCTCGTCCTGTTCTTCGCGCTGCTGGCGATCCGGCTCCACGTGGGCTTGTCGCTGATGGCCTCGGCGCTGGTCGGGGTGCTGCTGCTGCGCAGCACCGGCGCCGGAGTCAGCACGGTGTCCAACCAGCCGTTCTCCACCGCGGCCGACTACTCGCTCACGATCATCCCGCTGTTCATCGTCATGGGGATCTTCGCCGTGCGGGCGGGCCTCGCCCAAGCCGGCTTCGACCTGGCGTCGGCGGCGCTACGACGACTTCCCGGCGGACCTGCGCTCGCCTCGCTCGCCGGATCCGGCATGTTCGCCGCGGTCACCGGATCGAGCGTGGCGACGGTGGCCACGATGGCGCGGGTCTCCACCGACGCCATCGTCCGCGCCGGGTACAGCATCCGTCTTGCGGCAGGGGTCGTCTGTGCCGGAGGAACACTGGGCGTCTTGATCCCGCCGTCCATCGTCTTGGTCCTTTACGGCGTGGTCACCGAGGAGAGCATCGGGCAGCTGTTGATCGCTGGGATCGGGCCGGGTCTGGTCACCATCGCCGCCTACGCGGTCACCATCGTGTCGTTGGTGATGTGGCAACGGCGCCGCACTGCGAGAGTGCCCGTCCGTCAGGGCGCCGGCAATGCGGGGACCTCCGACGCGCTGGGTGAGCCCGACACCGAAACGTCTTCTGCCGCGGCGGAGTCCGGGGCGCCGAGCCGCCTCGACGTCTCGGGATTCCTCTATCTGGCAGTCATCTTCGCCGTGTCCATCGGCACCATCTACCTCGGGCTGGCCACGCCCACGGAAGCGGCGTCCTTCGGTGCGCTCGCGGCGCTGGTCATCCTCCTGCTGCGGACACGGCCGCCGGCCTGGCTGCACGAGATCAAGGAGGCGCTGACGGAAGCGGTCGGCCTGACCGCGATGACCTTCCTGCTGATGGTCGGCGCCGGGGTGTTCACCTACGTCCTCGCGCTGAGCGGGGCCAGCATGTCCCTGGTGAGCACGGTGACGGAGGCGGACCTGCCGCCGTACCTGGTGCTCGTGCTCTGCCTGGCAATCCTGCTGCCCATGGGCATGTTTCTCGACGGCATCTCGATGATCCTGATCGCCGCACCGCTGCTGCACCCGATCCTGGTCGGCTACGGATTCGACGGGATCTGGATCGGCGTCCTCGTCGTGAAGGTCGCCGAGATGGCGTTGATCACGCCGCCGGTGGGAATGAATGCGTTCGTCTACTCCGGCGCGGTGCGGGAGGCCGGGCTGGGCACGGTGTTTCGTGGCGTCGCGCCGTTCATCGTGGCCGACCTGGTCGTGGTGGCGGTGCTCATCGCGTTCCCCGCGATCGTCACCTTCCTCCCGTCGATGTCGGGCGCGCAGTGACCGGCCGCAGCTGATCGGAGCACTCAGTCGATGGCGGCCATGATGTGGCGGGTGCGCTCGCGGAGCAGTTCGTGGGCACGGTCGTGGTGGCTGCGCGGGTGCCACGCCATCCCGATCGTCGACGGCGGCAATGTCAGCGGAATCGGAAAGGTGTGCAAACCGAGGGTGTCCAGCATCAGACGCCCGAGCCGGGCCGGGGCCACGCAGACGACGTCGGTCGCCCGGGCGAGGTAGAGCGCGCTGGCGAAGCTGGGGACCACGGCGGCGACGCGCCGGCGCAAGCCCAGTTCGGCGAGGCGGTCGTCGATGGGTCCATGCGCTCGGCCTCTCCGCGACACCACGATGTGTTCGGCCGCGGCGAACCGCTGCGGTGTCACGGTCTTCACCCGCGTGAGTGGATGATCCCGCCGCACCGCGCCGACCAATGTCTCGGTCACCAGTGGCTCCGAGCGGATCTCCGGATCGCCCGGGCGGATGACCCCGATCTCGAGATCGACGAGTCCCTCCCGCAGGGTCGGCGCGTCCTCGAGACCCTCCGGACGCACCCGCAACGAGATGCCGGGCGCGTGCACCCGGAGATCGTCGATGAGCGACGGGATGAACGTCGTGGACAGCACGTCGGCGACCTGCAGGTCGAGCATCCGCACGACGGTCCGCGGGTCGGCGGCGTCCGAGGGCGCGAACAGCGCTCGCGCGCGGGTCGCGATCGCGTGCACTTCACCACGGAGTTCCAGTGCCCGGGGCGTGGGTACGAGTTCCCGGCCGGCCCGGACCAGCAGCGGGTCGTCGAAGGCCCGCCGCAGCCGGCCCAGCGTCCGGCTCATCGCGGGCGCCGAAGTATGCAGCCGCGCAGCGGCTTTGGTCACGCTGTTCTCGGCCAGTAGCGCGTCCAACGCCTCGATCAGCTTCATGTCGTAGTCCATCCACCGATTATCAACCGAGTAATGACTATGTACCAACATTGCACTGGAGTTAATCGGCCCGTGTCTCTAGCGTCGAGAGCATCACCTCACAGAAGGAGTTCCGACATGACTGGACATCCACACCAGCGGCATCGCCCGTGCTCGACGACGGCCGAGGGGCGGCGGTGATGCGCGCGGTCGTCGTCGGTGCCGGGATCGTCGGCCTCACCTGCGGTGTGGCGCTGCGCCGCGCCGGCCACGAGGTGGTCGTCTACGAGCGTGCAGCCGAGATCCGGGCCGCCGGCACCGGTCTGGGGTTGTGGGCCAACGCGATTGCGGTCCTCGACGGGCTCGGCCTCGGCGAGCAGGTGCGCGCCATCGCCAAACCGAGCGAGATGTACTTCCACGACGCAGCCGGACAGGTTCTCACCACCGCGGAGTACGGCCCCGAATATCACCGGTGCCTGTTGGTCCACCGCGCGAAGCTCAATGATCTGCTCGCCGACGCCGTGGGCCGGGAGAACATCCGGCTGGGAACGGGTTTCGAGGGCTACCGCGAGCACGAGGGCAACGTCGCGGTCCGGCTGTCCGACGGCAGCGCTCGGGAAGCCGACGTGCTGATCGGGGCTGATGGGGCGTTCTCGACGGTGCGCGCGCAGTTGGTCCCCGGCACTGCGGCGCAGGAACACCCCGGCCACCACGTCTGGCGGGCGATCATCCCGAATTCCGGCCGAACCTTCACCGAGGACCGGCTGATCCTGGGGGACCGGCGGTGCCGCGGGGGCTACGTCCGCACCTATGACGGCGGGGTGTATTGGCTGGTGAACCAGTTCGACACGCCACCGCTGACCGGGACGGTGAAACAGCAAGCCCTGCAACGAGCCGCGCACCTCGGCGCGGATGGGAGCGGCGTCCTTGCCGAGCTGATCGGTGCGACACCCGAAGAGGACATCCTGCAGAACCAGATCATGATCGTGCCGCCGCTGCCGCGGTGGGCCTCCTCGCGCGTCGTCCTGGCCGGTGACGCGGCCCATGCGATGTCTCCGCACATCACCGCGGGCGCAACGTTGGGCGTCGAAGACGCCGCACTGCTCGGCGAACTGCTCACCACGCCTGCTGACGTACCCGCCGCGCTGGCGGCCTACGAGGCAGATCGGATCCCGCGCTACGCCCACGTCGCTGAACTGTCGGCCGCGGTCGAACACGCGCGCACGCCGCAGGAGTTCGCGCGGAACTACGCCGCATTCCACCACTGGATGCTCAGCCCGCTTCTCACCGCGCCGGCCGCACCGGGGGCGTCGAGATGATCCGCGCTCCCGGCTCGGGAGACCTGTCGATGAACGCCCTGGCTGAGTTGATCGACCGGGCGGTCATCGCCGACATCGTCGCCAGGCTCGCCGATGCCCAGGATGACCGAAACTGGACCGCTTTGCAGGAACTGTTCGCCGACGAGGTGCACCTCGATCTGTCCAGACACCACCACGGCACGCCGCCGGCGACCATGGCCGTCGTGGATCTGGTCCATCTCGCTCGGGCGACCTTGACCGGTTTCGACTGCACACATCACGCCTCGTCGAATCTCGTCGTGACGCTGGTCGACGGTGCGGCCCACTGTCGCGCGCATATGACCGCCTATCACCATGTGCCTGCGCCGGCCGGTGTCGTGGACTTCTGCACGATGCGCGGATACTGGGAGCTCGAGCTACGCAAACAACTGCAGCGGTGGAGGATTCATCACTGGTCCGTGGTACGCACCGCGCCCTGGGAAGGATGCCCGAACGTGTACGAATTGGCCGCTGCACGCGCGGCCGACCACCGGGCGACGCGTTCACAAGACGCCACCTCATGATCGACTGGCTGCGGCTCGCCGAAGAACTGGTCTCCTCGCCCTGGCTGTACCTCGTGTTGATCTCGGTGTCGCTGCTCGACTCGTTCCTTCCAGCGATCCCGAGCGAACCCGTCATCGTCGTCGCCGGTGTCTACGCGGCCAGCGGCCAGACGGCGCTCCTGCCCGCCGTCGCCGCCACGGCGCTCGGCGCCTTCCTCGGCGATATGGTGCCCTACGGACTCGGCCGCCTCACGGCCGACCGAGTGCTCCGAAGCCTCCCGCCGGGAACGAGGCGGCGCAAGACCCACGATTGGCTCGGCGCCGCACTCGAAACGCGTGCCGGATACGTGCTCATCACCTCCCGCTTCATTCCGGTCGGCCGGTATCTGGTCACGCTCACTGCCGGCATGACCCGGCTCGGCTGGCCCACATTCGCCGGCTACACAGCGATTTCGTGTACGGCCTGGAGCGTGTACACCATCTTCGCCGGCTATGCCGGTGGCACGCTGTTCCAGGACAACACGTTCGTCGGAATCGGGGTGGGCATGGCGCTGGCGGTCCTCACCAGCGTCGCCGTCGAGGCAACGCGCTACCTTCACCGCCGCTCGGTGCGCGCTCAGGTGCGCTGATCCAGGCGGGTGACCAGGCCACGGTCACCGTCGACCCGCACCCGGTCGCCGGTCTTGAGCACCTGGGTTGCCACCAGGGTGTTGACGACGCAGGGCAGGCCGTACTCACGTGCCACCACGGCGCCGTGGGACACCGAGCTGCCGATGTCGGTGACCAGTGCGCCGATGACGGTGAAATACGGCGTCCACCCGACATCGGTCACGGGTGCGACCAGGATCTCTCCGCGTTGCACGTCGAGTGCTTCGCGGATCGACCTGGCTACTCGCACAACGCCTTCCACCGTTCCGCGGCTCGCGGGGCGACCGGCGATCTGGCCGTCGGCGATCACGCTCGGCGGCGGGGCGAGGACGGGCCTGGGCCGGCCGACCGACACGTCGTCGAACTCCAGCGCGTCCTGGAAAGCCAGTGCCTCGCGTCGCTGGACGGCGCGCTGCACGAGTTCGGCGATGTCCTCGTCGCCGACGACGCGGGGGAGTTCGCCGCGATCGAAGAAGAACACCAGATCGGCGTCCGGTAGCCGGCCCGAGCGGGTGAGCACCTCGCCCAGATGGCGGTAGCCGCGCTTGAGCGCGTGTGCCATCAGGGCCATCTTGGACTTCGTCTCCTCGCGGCCGCGCGCGCCCCCCTGCGCCAGGCGGGCGAGGAATCTGATCGCCGGCGAACGGGGTGTGTCGGCCCGTCCGTGGGTCGGACCGCGATCGGCGGGATCGAGCGCCGCCCGCAGCATGACCTGCATCATCGATCCCAGACCGCCGGGATCCTCGGCCCAGGAGGGATCGCGCATGCACAGTTCGCGGTATCCCCGGTGGCCGTGGCGATTCAGGAACCGGCGCAACGCCGCACCGCCGGGGTCGGTGGCCATCCGCAATTCGGTGACAGCCGCCTCCGGTGTGGCCGACAGGAAACGCACGGCGGCGTCATCGTCGGCGGCCACCGTGCGTACCACGGCGTCGAGTTCCTCGAGCATCATTGCGCTCTCGACGTCGGCCGCCCCGGACATCAGCCTGATCGCCTCGGCCTGGCCTTCCTCTGCGCTGCGGCCGTTCTTGACCGCGTCGCGTACCAGGAAGCTCTCGAGGATGTTGGCCGCCACCGCAGCGCGGGATGAGGACCGCACGTGGGTGAGTGTGACGTCACGGTAGAGGTCGACCCCGGCCTCCAACTGCGCCAGCACCAGCCGTGGGTCCTCGCTGCTCGGGATCGGGAATCCGCCGATCTGGCTCTGGAGCCGGCGGATCGCCGGGCCGGCGAACAGCGAGTAGGAGGTGAGCCGGACCGTGTTGACGAGCTTGCGGCGAAAGGGTTGCGGCGGCTTGGGTTCCAGCTCGTCGACCACCCGGCCGCAGATGGACATCGAGAACTGCTCTAGGGAGTTGCCCAGGATGCCCGAGCTCAGGGCCGTGCCCTCGGTCATGTTGAGGAACATGTGGCCGTAGAAGTAGCCGACCTGCAGCCACGGCGTCTCGTAGCGCTGCTGAGCCCGCGCCACCACCTGCGTCATCTGCATGGCATAGTCGATGGCATAGCCCGACACCGATGCGGTCAGCGGGCAGAACGCACCCGGCATCATCTCGCCGATGTTGCAGCGGGTGTAGACGTGGTCGGCGCCGGCGAGCGGCGAGTCCATCTCGTTGAGGTCGCCGGGCAGCGTGGTGATGGGCCGGGCCTGTAGCCACCACAGTGCGCCCGCCTGGTCGATGGCCCATTCCAGATCCATCGGCCTGGACCAGTGCCGGGCGGCCCGCAGCGCGCCGGAGCGGATCGCGGCGGCATCGTCGGGTGAGAGCACCGCCTGTGCGCCCACCTCGTGCAGCGCGGTGGTGCCGTCGGCGTTGAGGACGAGATGGTCGGGAGAGGCGGAGCCGTCGACGAGTGCTTCTCCGAGCCCGGCGATGGCGTCGATCACCATGAGATCGCGCCGCCCCGTCGCGGGGTCGGCGGTGAACACCACTCCCGCCGCCCGCGCGTTCACCATCTGCTGGACGACCACGTTCATGACCGCGCCGGCGTCACCGCGGTAGGAGGACGCTCGTTCCGAGCCCACGGAACCGGCGCATTTCTGTACGGCGGCAACGAATCCGTCGGCGGAGTCGACGCCGAGCACGGTGTCGTACTGGCCGGCGAAGGACTGGTCGGCGCCGTCTTCCCCGACTGCCGAGGACCTGACCGCCACCGGAGTGGCTCCGGTGGCTGTCAGCCGGGCGAATCGGGCCACTGCGGCATCGAGCGGGCCCGGTGTGGAAGCGTTCGCGATGACGAAACCCTCGGGTACAGCCATCCCGAGGCGCCGCAGCTCCGCGAGACCGGCCGCTTTGCCGCCGAAGCGGTCGTCGGTGATGTCGTCGAATTCGATCGTCGTCGGTGCCATGTCGTCAGGCCAGCGCATCCACGATCTCGGCGAGGGCGTCGACCGCGATCGGACCCGGCTGATACAGGCAGATCCGGTCGGACACGCCGTCGACGCGGTCGCGAATGTGCTCGGCAACCTCGGCCGGTGTACCGCACGCCGCGATGGTGTGCAGGATGTCGTCGTCGATCAGTGTGGCCATCTCCTGCCAGCGGCCCTGCTTGGACATCGCGTTGAGTTCGGGTTGCAGATCGCCCCAGCCGTGCGCATCCAGCACCGGCCGGTACGCGGGGGTGGAACCGTAGAACGCCAACAACATCCGAGCCGACGTGTGGTCCGCACCCACGGACACGATGACCTCGGGTACCACCGCAAAATCGTCCTCGCTGCGCCCCGACGCGGCCAGTCCCTCACGTACTGCCGGCATCGTCGTGTCGTGCAGGAACCGCTTCGACCCGAACGGCATCACCAACAGACCGTCGGCCACCTCCGCGGTGGCCCGGGTCAGCCGCGGCCCCAGAGCGCCCAGATAGATCGGTGGCGGACCGAACGGATTGGGCCCCGGGTTGAACGTCGGCGTCATCAAGGTGTGACGGAAGTACTCACCGCGGAAGTCCAGGCGTTCACCGTCGTTCCACGTGGCGAAAATCGCCCGCAGCGCCCCGACCATCTCCTTCATCCGGGCGACCGGACGGTCGAAGCCGACGCCGTAGCGCTTCTCGATCTGTGCCCGCACCTGCGTGCCCAATCCGAGGATGAAACGGCCTTCGGTGAGCAGCTGGAGGTCGTTGGCCTGATGGGCCAGTTGAATCGGGTTGCGGGGGAACGCGATTGCGACGTTGGACATGACGTCCAGACCCTTCACCGCGGACGCGAGGACCAACGGGGTGAACACGTCGAACGGACCCTCGAAGGTGAACACGCCGGACGCGCCGGCTTCGCGCAGAAGGGCCGCCCGTTCGACCGCATCCGTGGGTCCGAACAACGCTGTCATGATCTTCATGTCGCCGGTCCCGCCACGTCGGTCCAGTCGGAGAAACCCGACGGGTGGTGGGGTCCGATGACGCCGTGTTCGAACAGCCCCGCGCCCCGGCGGGTGGTGCCGTCGGGTTCGGTGCACACCGCCGCCCCGACATGGTCGATGAGGCTGAACGGCGCTCGGGCCATCACGGCGGGGTCGGTCAGGTCGAAGCTGATCCGCTCGGCGAAGGGGCCGCCCTTCCAGGTGCCGTGCGCCCAGGAGGTGTCTCCGCCGTAGCCGGATCCGAAAGCGATGGGCGCGAACAACTTCGATTCGACGTCGAGCTGTATCCGATCGCCCGCGCGATTCATGAACTCGACGTGGGCACCGTGGGGGATCCGCGTTCCGGGCGTGTAGTGGATCGTCGCCCGCACACCGTCGAGTTGTTCGACCCGGCCGTCGCGCCAGCGTCGCGTGCAGTCGTAGAGGCTGCGGTGTCCGTCCGGATCCTCCTGCAGGATCAGGAAGAGCTGATAGTCGTCGAACGCCAGCGGCAGATACAGCCACCACATGCCGCTGAACGCGGAGTCGGGCCGGCCGGTCGGCTCCGGCTCGCCGACGGGCCGGATGCCCCACGATCGGTCACGGCTGGCCACGCTGGTGTCGTGATCGACGGTCAACCGGTCGCCGTCGATGTCGATCCACCCCTGCCAGCTGCCCACCTGCGCAAAACGGCACGCCTGCAACGTCACCCGCCGCTCGGTGAGCATCTCGTGCGGCCGTTCCAGGGCGGCGGGGAACAGCCCGCGCCAGGTCAGGTCGGCCGAGATGCCCTCGGTCTCGGCGATCGTCAGGTGCAGCTCCTGCAACGGTTCGACGACCTCGAGACGATAGCCGTTGACGTTCTGGTGCAGCCGGTCCTCGTCGATCGCATCGCTGAAGTGCACCGCGGTCTGGGTGTCGCCGCGACGCACCAGGAAGTAGGCGTCCTTGACGCCCAGGCGCGGGTAGTAACCGATGCCGGTGAGTGCCATGAACCGGCCGTCGCGGTCGAGCACGTTGAGATACGAGCGATCGTAGAAATTGCGATCCGAGGTTGCGGGGGAGGCGATCGGCGCGGGCACCTGGTGGATGGGGTACTCGTCGAGCGGGCTGAGGTTCACAAGCTCCCAATCAAATACGATACGGGGTGTATCGGAACTACACTGCAGACATGACAGCAGATGCGCGGGCAGATGGCAAGACGCCGGCGCGGGCGGCGCCGGGCCGGCCCCGCGACGGCAGAATCGACGCCGCGATCATCGAGGCCACCCGGGAGCTGATCGTCCAGACGGGCTACTCCGCGCTGTCGCTGTCCGCGATCGCCGCGCGCGCGGGTACGACGACGGCCGCCATCTACCGCCGGTGGTCGGGCAAGGCCCAGCTGGTCCACGAGGCGGTGTTGAGCGCCGAAACGATCGCCACGCCCGACGGTCCCGGCGACATCCGCCAGGACATCCGCGCGCTGGTCGAGACGACCCGCGCGATGTTCGACAGACCGGAGGTGCGGGTGGCGCTGCCGGGTCTGATCGCCGACACCGTCGCCGACCCGGAACTGCACCGCTTGATGACCGCCCGGCTGGCCGGCAATCTGACCGCCTTCGAATCGCGCTTCGGTCAGGAACGCCGCGGGGGCGACGATCTGCCGATGCTCGCCGAGGTGGTGGCGGGCACCGCGATCTTCCGCATCCTGATCCGCCACGACGCCACCCTCGACGACGCGTGGGTGGATGCGATGACCGAGATGATCACCGAGCGGTGGCCCGTTACTCGCCGACCCGGATGAGCACCTTCCCCGTCACGCCGCTCTCGACGGCGTCATGGGCAGCTGCGGTGTCCTCCAAGGGGAAGTAGTGCAGCGGCAGACCAGCGTCCTCGCCGACCTCCATGGCGCCCGCGGCGACCGCTGCGGCGACGTCATCGCGCGCGGTGGCCAGCACATCGTCGCCGACCGTGTAAAGGACCAGGAACTGGTAGCGGGCGTTGACCCACATGTTCGGCATGATGTCGAGTTCCACGCTGGGTCCGCCGTTGTTGGCGTAGATCGAGATCGTCGCCCGGTTCGACACGACGGCGGTGTTCAGCGCGGCATTCTGGGCGGGCGCCACCTCGACGACGATGTCCACTCCGTCGGGCGCCACCGCCCGGATGGCCTTCGCCGCATCCTCGGACCGATAGTTCACGATGTGGTGCGCTCCGGCCGCGGTCGCGAGCGCCTCCTTCTCGGAACTGCTCACCGTCGTGACCACCCGCGCGCCGGCCCACCTGGCGAGCTGGATGGCGGCGTGACCGACGGCACCGGCGCCGCCGGCGACGAGCACCGTGGCGCCATCGAGCGCTCCGGGATACAGCCGGGACGGCCGGCCTTCTGCCACCGTGAGCGCCCGGTGCGCCGTGAGGGCCGGCACCCCGAGGCTTGCGCCCACCTCGAAGCCGACGCCGTCGGGCAGCGGCACCACCGCCGCCGCGGGAAGCACGATGTACTCCTGAGCGGTGCCGCCCGGGCGCTGATGCTGGGCCATGAACACCCACACCCGGTCGCCGACGGCCGGCCCGGTCACGCCTGCGCCGACGGCGTCCACCACCCCTGCGCCGTCGTGGTGCGGGATCACCTCGCCGAACTCCAGTTCCTGGTCGGGTGATGCGCCCTGGCGGTGCTTCCAGTCGGTGGGATTCACCCCGGAGAGAACGATGCGCACCCGCACCTCGCCCACGCCGGGCTCAGGCACCGGACGGTCGTGCAGCTGTAGTACCGAACTGTCGCCCGTGCGGGTATAGGTGATCGCCTTCATGCGACGGACAACGCGAAGCCCCGGGTCCGATGTTCCGCCGGGATGTAGGGGCCGGCTGCGCGCCATGGGAAGATGGGACGCGTGTTGCGTTGGACTACTGCCGGTGAATCCCATGGCCGTGCTCTCGTGGCCATGCTCGAAGGCATGGTCGCCGGCGTCTCGTTGACCTCGGCCGACATTTCGGCGCAGCTGCAGCGGCGCCGGCTCGGCTACGGGCGGGGCGCCCGGATGAAGTTCGAGCAGGACCAGGTGACCGTGCTCGCCGGCGTCCGGCACGGCCTCACCCTCGGCGGCCCGATCGCGATCGAGATCGGCAACACCGAATGGCCCAAGTGGGAGACGGTGATGGCGCCGGACCCGGTCGACGAGCAGGTGCTCGCCGACAGCGCGGCCCGCAACGCACCCCTGACCCGGCCCCGTCCGGGCCACGCCGACTACGCCGGCATGCTCAAGTACGGCTTCGACGACGCCCGGCCGGTGTTGGAACGCGCCAGCGCCCGCGAAACCGCCGCCCGTGTCGCCGCGGGCACCGTCGCCCGCAACTTCCTGCGGCAGGCGCTGGGCGTCGAGGTGGTCTCCCACGTCATCTCCATCGGGGCGTCCGCCCCATACGACGGCCCGCCTCCGCTGCCCGCCGACCTTCCTGCGGTCGACGACAGCCCGGTGCGTGCATCGGACAAGCAGGCTGAAGAGTCCATGATCGCCGAGATCGAGGCCGCCAAGCGCGACGGCGACACCCTCGGCGGCGTGGTCGAGGTGGTCGTCCACGGGCTGCCGGTCGGCATCGGCTCGTTCACCAGCGGCGACAACCGCCTCGACAGCCAGCTCGCCGGCGCCGTGATGGGTATTCAGGCCATCAAGGGCGTCGAGATCGGCGACGGATTCGAGACGGCGCGCCGGCGCGGCAGCGTCGCCCACGACGAGATCTACCCCGGCGCCGACGGAATCGTGCGGTCCACCAACCGCGCCGGCGGCCTCGAGGGCGGTATGACCAACGGTCAGCCGCTACGAGTGCGCGCCGCGATGAAACCGATCTCCACGGTGCCGCGCGCGCTGGCCACCGTCGACATGGCCACCGGGGAAGAGGCCGTCGCCATCCACCAGCGTTCCGACGTCTGCGCGGTGCCCGCAGCGGGAGTGGTGGTCGAGACGATGGTCGCGCTCGTGCTCGCCCGCGCCGCGCTGCAGAAATTCGGCGGCGACTCGCTGGCCGAGACCCGATCCAACGTCGAGGGCTACCTGCGGGCGGTCGCCGAGCGCGAATCGCATCCGGTCGAGGCCCATCCCGCAGAGACACTGGGCTGATGGCCCCGAAGGCGGTGCTGATCGGGCTGCCCGGTTCGGGTAAGTCCACGATCGGTCGGCGCCTGGCCAAAGCGCTCGAGCTGACACTGCTCGACACCGACGTCGCCATCGAGCAGGCCACCGGCCGCAGCATCGCCGACATTTTCGCCCAGGACGGCGAAGCGGAGTTCCGCCGCATCGAGGAGCAGGTGGTCCGCGACGCACTCCAGACCCATGACGGCGTGCTGTCCCTGGGCGGCGGTGCGGTGACCACGCCCGGCGTCCGCGAGGCGCTCGCCGGACACACCGTGGTCTATCTCGAGATCAGTGCCGCCGAGGGCATCCGCCGCACCGGCGGCAGCACCGTCCGACCGCTGCTGGCAGGCGGTGACCGTGCCGAGAAGTACCGGGCACTGATGGCCGAGCGGGTCCCGATCTACCGGCGGGTGGCCACGCTGCGCGTCAACACCAACCGGCGCAATCCCGGTGCGGTGGTGCGTCATATCGTCCACCGGCTCGAGCACACCCCCGATCCCACGAAGCCCGCGAGCGCCGAGATGAATCGGCCGCGGCGCCGTCGTCGCCCGCCGTGGCGCCGCGATACCGCGATTCCCCCGACGAAGCCCGACACCCCGCCCACCCCCGCGGTCATGGCCGCGCGCAAACCCGGAAGACACGCATGAGCGAACCGGTCACCGTCGACGTGCTCGTCGATCCGCCGTACCCCGTGATCATCGGGACCGGCCTGCTCGCCGAGCTGGGCAGGCAGCTCGAGGGCAGGCACAAGGTAGCGATCCTGCACCAGCCGACGCTCACCCAGACCGCCGAAGCGATCCGAAACCACCTGGCGGAGAAGGGGATCGATGCCCACCGCATCGAGATCCCCGACGCCGAGGCCGGTAAGGAACTGCCCGTCCTCGGCTTCATCTGGGAGGTGCTCGGCCGCATCGGCCTGGGCCGTAAGGACGCCGTCGTCAGCCTCGGCGGGGGAGCGGCCACCGACGTGGCCGGTTTCGCCGCGGCCACCTGGCTGCGCGGTGTCGACATCGTGCACGTGCCCACCACACTGCTGGGGATGGTCGACGCCGCCGTCGGCGGCAAGACCGGCATCAACACCGACGCGGGAAAGAACCTCGTCGGCGCGTTCCATCAGCCGGCCGCCGTGTTGATCGATCTCGCCACGCTGGAGTCGTTGCCGCGCAACGAGATCGTCGCCGGTATGGCCGAGGTGGTCAAGGCCGGTTTCATCGCCGACCCGCAGATCCTCGACATCATCGAGGCCGACTCCGATGCGGCGGTCGACCCGACCAGAGACGTACTGCCCGAACTCATCCGGCGCGCGGTGGCCGTCAAGGCCGAGGTCGTCGCAGCCGATGAGAAAGAGTCGGCGCTGCGGGAGATCCTCAACTACGGCCACACCCTCGCACATGCCATCGAGCGCCGGGAACGCTACAACTGGCGCCATGGCGCGGCGGTCTCGGTCGGGCTGGTGTTCGCCGCCGAACTCGGCAGGCTGGCCGGCCGCCTCGACGACCAGACAGCCGACCGGCACCGCAGCGTGCTCACCGCGCTCGGCCTGCCCGTCTCCTACGACGCCGACGCGCTGCCCCAGCTGCTGGAGTACATGGCCGGGGACAAGAAGACGCGCTCCGGCGTGCTGCGGTTCGTCGTCCTCGACGGGTTGGCCAAACCCGGACGGCTGGAGGGACCGGATCCGGCGCTGCTGGCGGCCGCGTATTCGGTGGTGGGGGGAGCGCAGTGACCACCGGGAAGTTCACCACCGTGAACGTCATCAACGGTCCGAACCTCGGCCGGCTGGGTAAGCGGGAACCGTCCGTCTACGGCAGCACCACCCACGACGACCTCGTCGCCATGATCGAACAGGAAGCCGCCGGGCTGGGCTTGGACGCCGTCGTGCGGCAGAGCGACAGCGAGGGCGAGCTGCTGGGCTGGATCCACGGTGCGGCCGACGCGGGCGAACCGGTGATCCTCAACGCCGGCGCGCTGACCCATACGTCGATCGCGTTGCGTGATGCCTGCGCCCAGCTGACCGCGCCGCTGATCGAGGTGCACATCTCGAACGTGCACCGCAGGGAGGAATTCCGGCACCACTCCTATCTGAGCGGTGTCGCGACCGGCGTGATCGTCGGTCTGGGCGTCCAGGGCTACCTGCTTGCCCTGCGCTACCTCGCGGCCTAGGCGCGCTGCTCGGGCCGGTCGGTGGCGGTCTGGGTGGCCACCGGGCCGGTCTGCGGCTCGTCGTCGTCGGCGGCCCGGGAGTCCTCGGGTCCGCCGGAGCGCACCGCGGCGAACACGTCGGTGTCGGCGCGCTCCTCATCCTCCCGCTGCCGCGGCTGGTCCGGGGTCTTGCGGTCCACCAGCCAACGGCCGATGGCGACGCCGAGGATCGCCAGCAGGAAGACCAGCAGTGCGGTGAACGCCGCGAACGTGGTCACCTCGCTGATGAGGGCCTCCACGTAGAGATTCTTGTAGAACATCCCGATCAGCCAGGTCACCAGACCGCTGATCACCCCAGCGAACAAGCCGGCCAGCAACCACGTCATCGCAAGGTCGGCGCGGCGATCCGGGTCGGGGTTTCTGCGCGCGTCGGCGCGGCCGTCGACGAGGCCCCAGATGAAGGCGACGATGGCGTAGACCGCCACCAACGACATGCTGATCGTCGTGGCCCGCGTCTCCCAGGCGTTGATCATCGCTCCCTGCAGCAATCGCACGATCACCATCAGGGCCGCGAACACCAATCCGCGCAGTAACCACTTGCTCATGGCGCAACAGCCTAGCGAGTACCGTCAGCGGCTGTGACAATTTCTCAGCGCAGGGACCGGTTGCGCGACCGACTGATCGCCGCGCAACTCGATGCCATGCTGGTCACAGACCTCATCAACGTGCGGTATCTGTCCGGATTCACCGGTTCGAATGCGGCGTTGCTGATCCGCGCGTCGGACACCACCCCGGTGCTGGCCACCGACGGGCGCTATCGCACCCAGGCCGCCGCGCAGGCCCCGGATGCCGAGGTGGTCATCGAACGGGCCTGCGGCCCCCACCTGGTCGCACGAGCAGCCGCGGCGGGGACCGCCCGGTTGGGTTTCGAGAGCCACGTGGTGACCGTCGACGCACACGCCCGGCTGCTCGAGGCCGCCGGGGGAACCGAGCTGGTGCGCGCCCCGGGCACGGTCGAGGCGCTACGCGAGGTCAAGGACGCCGGCGAGGTGGCACTGCTGCGGCTGGCGTGCGAAGCCGCCGACGCGGCGCTGTCGGATCTGATCTCCCGCGGCGGGCTACGGCCCGGCCGCACAGAGAAAGAGGTGCGCCGCGAGCTGGAGGCCCTGATGCTCGATCACGGCGCCGACGGTCCGTCGTTCGAAACCATCGTCGCGGCCGGACCGAACTCTGCCATACCGCATCACCGGCCCACCGACGCCGTGCTCGCCACCGGTGACTTCGTCAAGATCGACTTCGGGGCCCTGGTGTCGGGATACCACTCCGATATGACCCGCACCTTCGTGCTGGGTCACGCGGCCGACTGGCAGCGCGACCTCTACGCCCTGGTCGCCGAGTCGCAGCGGGCCGGCCGGGAGGCACTCGCCCCCGGGGTGACGCTTTCCGACGTCGACGCGGCTTCGCGGCGGGTCATCGCCGACGCCGGCTACGCCGAGTACTTCGGCCACGGCCTCGGACACGGCGTCGGACTGCAGATCCATGAAGCGCCGGGAATCAACGGCGCGGCCGCCGGTACACTGCTTGCTGGCTCTGCGGTCACCGTGGAACCCGGTGTCTACCTACCCGACCGTGGCGGTGTCCGTATCGAGGACACGTTGGTCGTCGGCAGCCCAACAGGCACAGGAACAGACACACCCGACTTGCTCACCCGGTTCCCCAAGGAACTGGCTGTCATCGACTAGGACTACAGGAGAACACCGACCGTGGCATCCACCGCCGACTTCAAGAATGGGCTCGTCCTGAACATCGACGGCCAGCTCTGGCAGATCATCGAGTTCCAGCACGTCAAACCCGGTAAAGGACCGGCGTTCGTGCGCACGAAACTCAAGAACGTGGTGTCCGGCAAGACCGTCGACAAGACCTACAACGCCGGTGTGAAGGTGGAGACCGCGACCGTCGACCGCCGGGACGCCACCTACCTCTACCGCGACGGCTCGGACTTCGTGTTCATGGATTCCGAGGACTACGAGCAGCACCCGCTGCCGGAGTCGCTGGTCGGCCGGGCCGCGGGATTCCTGCTCGAGAGCATGCCGGTCCAGATCGCGTTCCACGACGGGGTGCCGCTCTATCTGGAGCTGCCCGTCACCGTGGAACTCGTCGTGGCCTCGACCGAACCCGGTCTGCAGGGCGACCGCTCCAGCGCAGGCACCAAACCCGCCACCCTCGAGACCGGCGCGGAGATCCAGGTACCGCTGTTCATCAACACCGGCGACAAGCTCAAAGTCGACTCCCGGGACGGCAACTACCTGGGCCGCGTCAACAGCTAGTCATGCCTGACCGCAAACCGGACCGGGGCCGGCACCAGGCCCGCAAGCGCGCGGTCGACCTGCTCTTCGAGGCCGAGGCGCGCGGTATGACCGCGGCAGAGGTCGCCACCGCCCGCAATGCGCTGGCCGGACAGCAGCCCGACGTGACGGCGCTCAACCCCTACACGGTGACGGTGGCCCGTGGGGTGACCGAACACCGCGCCCACATCGACGACCTGATCTCGGCACATCTGCAGGGCTGGACGCTCGACCGGCTGCCCGCGGTGGACCGCGCGATCATGCGGGTGGCCGTGTGGGAGCTGCTGCACGCCGAGGACGTGCCCGAACCGGTGGCCGTCGACGAGGCGGTCGAGCTCGCCAAGCAGCTGTCCACCGACGATTCCCCGGGATTCGTCAACGGGGTCCTGGGCCAGGTGATGCTGGTGACACCGCAGATCCGGGCGGCTGCCGAGGCGGTGCGCGCCGTCGGCGACGATGGCTGACCCAGCGCATCCCGGCCCGGTGGCAGAGCATAAGGCCGGACCCGGCCTGCGCCTCATGTGGTACATCAACGGCGCCGACGGCGACGTGCCCTGGCAGCCCGAACGCCGTGTGCCGCCGTCGCTTTCGCACCTACGCTCGGTCGCAGCGGCGCTCGACGGGCTCGGCTACTTCGGTGCGCTGAGCACAGCCCGCGAGACCATCGCGCTGGTCGGCGACACCGAGCGGCTGCGCTTCATGATCCCGGAGTACCCCGGAGTCAAACCCCCTGCGCTGCTCGCCGAGGAGGCGCAGGTCTTCGATCACTACTCCGGCGGACGGCTGATCTACAACCAGGTCAACGGAGCCGATCCGGTGCTGGCGCGGTATGGCCGGTTCGCGCCGAAGGCGGCCCGCTACGCCGAATCCGCGGAGTACTGGAAGACCGTCCGCCGGCTGTACCTCGACGACCCGGCGGCTTTCGAGGGTGAGCACTTTCGATTCGGTCCCCGCTACAAACCGCCCATCGCCGGCCCCCGCCAGGAGGGCGGCGTCCCGGTGTGGGGGACCGGTGCGTCGCCGGAGGGCATTCGCCACGCGGTCGAGGTCCTCGACATCTATCTGAGCTTCCTCGCCGAACCCGCTTCGCTGTCACAGACTTTCGGGACGATGCGTGACGCAGCCACCGCGGCCGGGCGCTCGATCCCGGTGGGTGTGCTGGCCAGCGTCATCGTCCGGGACACCGACGCCGAGGCGTGGCAGCACTTCGAATGGCAACTGTCGCAAACCGATCCGGCCGAGATCGTGCGCCTGGCCGACCGCAATCTGCGCTCCTTCGGATTCGGCCCGCTGGCACAGATGTCGAGTGCGGACCCGCAGGTGCAGAGCCGTATCGACAGCCTGCGGGCCGGCCGCATCCCCGGCCGCGAACAACTGGAGTTCGCACCGGGACTCGCGGCGGGGCTGACCACCTGGACCTCCGGTGAGCCGCCGTTCGACATCGCGGGCAAGGGGTCGGGGAACTACCTGATCGGCAGCCCTGAGACGGTGGCATCGCTCATCACCGACCTGTCCGCGCAGCTGGACATCGACACCTGGATCCTGTCGGGCTGGCCGCTGGCCGCCGAGGCCGAACGCTTCGCCCGCCAGGTTGTACCGCTGCTCGACGTGCGGCCCTACGCACCCCCGGTGCTGCGCACCGGGTAATCGGGCAGCGCAATGGCGTCGGCGGTGGTGAACCACAGGCGCGACGCCACGATCCGAAACGGCCAGCGCTGCATCCACTTGTAGGCCCACGCCGTGTTCTCGATGTCCTTCTCGGTCATCGGTGCGTAGCGGTCGAGCGTGTTGTTGAGGTGCTGGCAGCGCTCGACGTAGGGCCGGATCAACCGGTCATAGGACGCCAGCGCCCGGGACAGCCGGTCGCCGGTCAGGCCGTCGCCGGCGTGGCCCAGTTCACCGGCCAGCAGGTATCCACCGACCAGCGCGAGGCTGGTGCCCATACCGGACAGCGGGGAGGCGCAGTAGCCGGCGTCGCCGACCAGCACCACGCGGCGGGTCGACCAGCCGCGCATGTGAATTTGGGCGAACGAGTCGAAGTAGAAGTCGTCGGCGGTCTGCGCCGCGTCCAGCAGTGCGTCACACTGCCATCCGGCGCCGGCGAACCGCTCCCGCAGCAGTGCCCGTTGGGAGTCGAGATCGTGCCGGTCGTAGGTCAGCGGTTCGGACCGGAACGACAGGCTGGCCTTGGCCAACACCGGATCGTGCGACGGGCGCATCGACGCATGCAAACCGCCCGGCGCCTGAAAGGCCAGATACCAGCCGTCGAGTCCGGCGGTGTCGGGTGCGGTGAACCAGGCGTTGTACCCGCCGAGCGGCCGGATGAAGTCCTCTTCGAGGCCGAACGCCAGGCGGCGCACCGCCGAGTGCGGCCCGTCGGCGCCGACGACGAGGTCGGCCTGCATCGTCGTGCCGTCGCCGAACGTGACGTCGACACCGGCCTCGTGTTCGGACAGGGCGGTGATCCGGGTGCCGAACCGGTACTCCGTTGTCGCCCTGGTGGCTTCGTACAGGACCTCGACGATGTCACCGCGCAGAATCTCCAGTTTCGACACCGGGCCGTTGCCGTCGAACGCCGTGACGGGCATCTCGGCGCGGCGGCTGCCGTCGGCTCTGACCCAGGCGATGCCGCGCTGGAACAGCGCACGGCGCCTCATCTCGGCGAGCAAACCCATGCGCTCCACCACGTCGGCTCCGGCGCCGCGCAGGTCGACGGTCTGCCCGCCGGGTCGGATGCCGTCGGCGATCTCGGCTACCACAACGTGAAAGCCGTTGCGGGTCAACCACAGTGCGAGTCCGGGACCGGCGATGCCGGCGCCGCTGATCAGGACGGTGGGCTTGGCCATGCCGACAGATTAGGTCACAGATCCAGCGCCGCGTAGGTACGCCGCACGAACTTCGGTTGTACGGACTGCAGCTTCATCAGCGACGTGTTCCCCGCGACCGCCGCCGCGGCGTCCGCACCGAGGTTCGGCAGGTTCTGGATGAGGTAGATCAGGATCAGGTCGTTACTCGGGTCGGCCTGCCACCAGGTGCCGTAGGCGCCCGGCCAGCTGAACGTGCCCAGCCCGCCGGGGCCGAACAGCTGACGGGACTTCGCCGGGTCGGTGACCACCGACAGGTTGAGCCCGAAACCCCGGCCCAGCCAGAACGGCATGCCCAGGAACGGGTGCTTCTTCTGCTCGGGGGTGAGACGGTCGGTGCGCATCAACCGGACGGCGTCCTCGGAAAGCACCCGCACACCGTCGATCTCGCCGCCGGCCAGCAGCATGCGGACGAAGCGCAGATAGTCATCGGCGGTGGAGAACAGGTTGGCCCCGCCCATGCAGAACGGCGGCGGGGTGGTCCGCGGTGGGCCCATCGCGTCATGGCTCAGCGCGTCGTCGGCCAGCTTGTACATGGTCGCGACCCGGCCCCGGTTGTTCGGCGCGACGAAGAATGCGGTGTCCGGCATGCCGAGCGGGCCGAGGATCCGCTCGGTGAGCACGTCCTGCAGCGATCTGCCCTCGATGCGTTCCAGCAGGATGCCCAGCACGTCGGTGGAATTGCTGTACGTCAGCCGCTCGCCGGGCTGGTGCTCGAGCGGAAGCGCGCCCAACTCGGCCAGCCACGCCCCCGGATCCTGTTTCGCCGAGATCCGGCCGTAGGCCCGGGCCAGCGGCCCGACCACGGAGAAGAAGTACGCCAGCCCACTGCGGTGGGTCATCAGGTCCTCGACGGTGATGTCCCTCCGGGCCGGATGTGTCCGGTCCAGCGGGCCACCGGGTGTATCGAGCACCGTCATGTTCTCGAGTTCAGGCAGCCAGCGGGTGACCGGGTCGGTCAGCGCGAGCTTGCCCTCGTCGACCAGCGTCATGGCGGCGGCCACCGTCACCGGTTTGCTCATCGATGCGATGCGGAAGATGGTGTCGCGCTGCATGGGCATATCCGCCTCGACGTCGCGGCGACCGAGTTCGTTGACCTGGAGCACGCGTCCGCCCTGCCAGGCCAAGGTCACCGCCCCGGAGAGCAGTCCGGCGTCGACCGCCTCTTGAATGGACGCCTGATTGCCAGCCAGCTTTCCTGCCAGATTCACCAAGCCAGGCTAACCACAGCGGGCCCGGGGCCGCACCGGTGGTAGGCTCCCGGCAGTTTGACATCCTTTAACGATCCGTCCCGCGAGGCGGAGAAGGAGGTCTGGATCGCGCGTGGGCAGTCCTGACACCCCCGACCGGGAATTGATGACGGCGGCGGACGTGAGTCGCACCATCTCCCGTATTGCGCATCAGATCATCGAGAAGACCGCGCTCGACGGCGGCCCGGAAGCACCGCGGGTGGTGTTGCTCGGCATCCCGACGCGTGGGGTCACCCTGGCCACCCGGCTGGCCGAGAAGATCCAGGAGTTCTCCGGCGTCAGGGTGGCGCGCGGGGCGCTCGACATCACGCTGTATCGCGATGACCTCGACAGCAAGCCGCCCCGGGCGCTGGCGGACACCTCGATCCCCGAGGGCGGCATCGACAACGCCCTGGTGGTGCTCGTTGACGACGTGCTCTACACAGGGCGCTCGGTGCGTGCCGCGCTGGACGCACTGCGCGACTTCGGCAGGCCGAACGCCGTGCAGCTGGCCGTGCTGGTCGACCGCGGCCACCGCGAGCTGCCGCTACGCGCCGACTACGTCGGCAAGAACGTGCCGACCTCGCGCAGTGAGAACGTCAAGGTGCGTCTGGCCGGCACCGACGACGTCGAGGGCATCTGGATCGCACCGCACGGAGGGCCGCAGCGATGAGCGCTTGCGCGAAAAGCAGAGAGGCTCAGCGATGACGAGGCATCTACTCAGCGCCGCCGACCTCACCCGCGATGAGGCGATCGCGATCCTCGACGACGCCGACCGCTTCCGCCAGGCGCTGCTGGGCCGCGAGGTCAAGAAGCTCCCGACGCTGCGCGGGCGCACCGTGATCACGATGTTCTACGAGAACTCCACCCGCACCCGGGTCTCGTTCGAGGTCGCAGGCAAGTGGATGAGCGCCGACGTGATCAACGTCAGCTCGTCGGGATCGTCTGTCGCCAAGGGGGAGTCGCTGCGCGACACCGCGCTGACCCTGCGCGCGGCCGGGGCCGATGCGCTGATCATCCGGCATCCGGCCTCCGGTGCGGCCCAGCAGCTCGCGGAGTGGACGGCCTCAGAAGACGATCAGTGGACAGCTCCGTCCGTCATCAACGCCGGTGACGGCACCCACGAGCATCCCACCCAGGCGTTGCTCGACGCGCTGACCATCCGGCAGCGGCTCGGCGGTGTCGAGGGCCGCCGCGTGGTGATCGTCGGCGACGTGCTGCACAGCCGGGTGGCCCGCTCCAATGTGCTGCTGCTGGCCACCCTCGGCGCCGAGGTCGTGCTGGTCGCGCCGCCGACGCTGCTGCCCGTCGGGGTGGACGGGTGGCCGGTGACGGTGTCACACGACCTCGACGCCGAACTGCCCGCGGCCGACGCGGTGCTGATGCTGCGGGTACAGGCCGAACGGATGAACGGCGGGTTCTTCCCGTCTGCGCGCGAATATTCGGTGCGCTATGGACTGTCGGAGAAGCGACAGGCGCTGCTGGCCGACGACGCCGTGGTGTTGCATCCCGGCCCGATGCTGCGGGGGATGGAGATCTCGAGCTCGGTGGCGGACTCGTCGCAGTCCGCGGTGCTGCAACAGGTGTCCAACGGTGTGCACGTCCGGATGGCCGTGTTGTTCCACCTGCTGGTGGGAGCCGAACAGGAGGCGATCAGCGCATGAGCGTGCTCATCAGGGGCGTACGGCTCTACGGCGAGGGGGATGCCGTCGACGTCCTCGTCGGCGACGGTCAGATCGCCGGGATCGGCACCGGGCTCGAGGTTGCCGACGACACCGAGGTGATCGAAGCGGGCGACCAGATTCTGCTGCCCGGGTTCGTCGATCTGCACACCCATCTGCGGGAACCCGGCCGCGAATACGCTGAGGACATCGAAACCGGTTCCGCTGCAGCCGCACTCGGCGGTTACACCGCAGTCTTCGCGATGGCCAACACCGACCCGGTGGCCGACACCGCGGTGGTCACCGACCACGTGTGGCACCGCGGGCAGCAGGTGGGTCTGGTCGACGTGCATCCCGTCGGCGCGGTCACCGTGGGTCTGGCCGGTACCCAGCTCACCGAGATGGGTCTGATGGCCGCCGGAGTCGGCCGGGTGCGGATGTTCTCCGACGACGGGGTCTGCGTGCACGACCCGCTGGTCATGCGGCGCGCCCTCGAATACGCATCGGGTCTGGATGTCCTGATCGCCCAACACGCTGAGGAGCCCCGGCTGACCGTCGGCGCCGTGGCGCACGAGGGCCCCAACGCCGCCCGGCTGGGGCTGACGGGGTGGCCGCGCGCCGCCGAGGAGTCGATCGTCGCGCGCGATGCACTGCTGGCCCGTGACGCCGGGGCGCGGGTGCACATCTGCCACGCCTCGACCGCGGGCACGGTGGAGTTGGTGCGCTGGGCCAAGGAGCAGGGCATCGCAATCACGGCCGAGGTGACGCCGCACCACCTGCTGCTCGACGACACCCGGCTGGCCAGCTATGACGGCCGCAACCGGGTGAACCCCCCGTTGCGCGAAGCCGGTGACGCCGAGGCGCTGCGCCAGGCGCTGGCCGACGGCGTCATCGACTGCGTCGCCACCGATCACGCCCCGCACGCCGACCACGAGAAGATGTGCGAGTTCGCCGCCGCCCGGCCCGGCATGCTGGGCCTGCAGACCGCGCTGTCGGTGGTGGTGGCGACGATGGTCGAGCCGGGACTGCTGACGTGGCGCGACGTCGCCCGCGTGATGAGCGAGGCGCCGGCCCGCATCGTCGGCCTGCCCGACCAGGGGCGGCCGCTGGCGATCGGCGAACCGGCCAACCTCACCGTCGTCGACCCGGAGGCCGCCTGGACCGTCAGCGGCGCGGAACTGGCCAGCCGGTCGGACAACACCCCGTACGAGTCGATGAGGCTGCCGGCCACAGTGACACTGACGATGTTGCGCGGCAAGGTGACCGCCCGGGACGGGAAGATCACATGAACACCGGAACGCTGGTCGCGTCGCTGGTCATGGCCGCGGTGCTGGTCGTGCTGATCGGCGTCGTCATCCGCGCGATGGTTCGAGGCTGGCGGCACCGCGCCGAACGTCAGGTCGAGTTGATCGGGACCCTGCCGCCACTGCCCGACACCGTCGGTCAGGCGGTGATCCCGGGCATCAAGGGTCTGTACGTGGGCAGCACGCTGGTGCCGAATTGGCACGACCGCATCGCGGTCGGAGACCTCGGTTACCGCACGAAGGCGGTGCTGACCCGGTATCCGGAGGGAATCATGCTGCAGCGCAGCGGCGCCGGACCGATCTGGATCCCGGCGGACTCGGTGACGGCGATCCGCACCGAACGCGGCATGGTGGGCAAGGCCCTGACACATGAAGGCATCCTGGCGATCCGGTGGCGGCTGCCGTCGGGCACCGAGATCGACACCGGATTCCGCGGCGACGACCGCACCCAATACGACCGCTGGCTGGAGGAAGTAGCGTGAGCTTGAGCGAGAAGCGGAGCGGATCGCCCTTGGATGCGAGGGCGCTGCTCATCCTGGAGGACGGACGGACGTTCACCGGCGTCGCGTTCGGCGCCGTCGGGCAGACGCTCGGCGAGGCCGTGTTCTCCACCGGGATGTCGGGTTACCAGGAGACGCTGACCGATCCGAGCTACTACGGCCAGATCGTGGTGGCCACCGCCCCGCAGATCGGCAACACCGGCTGGAACCGCGAGGACGGCGAGAGCCGCGACGACAGGATCTGGGTCGCCGGTTACGCGGTGCGTGACCCCTCGCCGCGGGCTTCGAACTGGCGCGCCACCGGAACCCTGGACGAGGAACTGGTCCGCCAGGGCATCGTCGGGATCGCCGGCATCGACACCCGTGCCCTGGTGCGGCATCTGCGCACCCGCGGTTCGATGCGAGCCGGTGTGTTCTCCGGTGACGCGCTCGCCGACCACGGCGAACTGCTGTCGCGGGTCCGCGATCAGCCCGGGATGCTGGGCGCCGACCTCGCAGGGGCGGTGACCACGCCCACCGCGTACGTCGTCGATCCGGACGGCGAACCGCGGTTCACGGTGGCCGCGATCGACCTGGGGATCAAGACCAACACACCGCGTAACTTCGCCCGCCGCGGAATCCGCAGTCACGTGCTGCCCGCCACGACGACCTTCGAGCAGATCGCCGACCTGCGCCCGGACGGGGTGTTCCTGTCCAACGGCCCCGGCGATCCGGCCACCGCCGATCACGCCGTCGCCGTCACCCGCGAGGTGCTCGGCGCCGGGATCCCGCTGTTCGGCATCTGTTTCGGTAACCAGATCCTGGGCCGGGCGCTGGGCCGCTCGACGTACAAGATGACCTTCGGCCACCGCGGTATCAACGTGCCGGTGATGGACCACGCCACCGGCTCGGTCGCGATCACCGCGCAGAACCACGGGTTCGCGCTCGAAGGTGAGGCCGGCGAGCGGTTCGAGACTCCGTTCGGTGAGGCCGTGGTCAGCCACACCTGCGCCAACGACGGCACCGTCGAAGGCGTCAAACTCGTTGACGGGCGGGCCTTCTCGGTGCAGTACCACCCGGAGGCGGCGGCAGGCCCGCGCGACGCCAACTACCTGTTCGACCAGTTCGTCGATGTGATGTCGGGGGAGGAGCGCTAGATGGCGCGTCGCACGGATCTCAACCACGTGCTGGTGATCGGATCGGGGCCGATCCTCATCGGTCAGGCCGCCGAATTCGACTACTCGGGCACGCAGGCCTGCCGGGTGCTGCGCGCCGAGGGGCTCACCGTCACCCTGATCAACTCGAATCCGGCCACGATCATGACCGATCCCGAGTACGCCGACTACACCTACATCGAACCCATCACCCCGGCGTTCGTCGAGCGCGTCATCGCCCAGCAGGCCGAGCGGGGCAACAAGATCGATGCGCTGTTGGCCACCCTCGGCGGACAGACCGCACTGAACACCGCGGTCGCGCTGTCGGAGAACGGGGTCCTGGAGCGTTACGGCGTCGAGCTGATCGGTGCGGATTTCGACGCGATCCAGCGGGGCGAGGACCGCCAGCGGTTCAAGGACATCGTCACCAAGGTCGGCGGTGAATCGGCGCGCAGCCGCGTGTGTTTCACGATGGAGGAGGTGCGCGAGACCGTCGCCGACCTCGGCCTGCCCGTGGTGGTCCGCCCGTCGTTCACCATGGGTGGGCTCGGTTCGGGCATGGCGCATTCCGCCGAGGACGTCGAGCGGATGGCGGGTCACGGACTCGCCTCGTCGCCGTCGGCCAACGTGCTGATCGAGGAGTCCATCTACGGCTGGAAGGAGTTCGAGCTCGAGTTGATGCGCGACCGTCACGACAACGTGGTGGTCGTCTGCTCGATCGAGAACTTCGACCCGATGGGTGTGCACACCGGCGACTCGGTCACGGTGGCGCCCGCGATGACGCTGACCGACCGGGAGTACCAGACGATGCGTGATCTGGGCATCGCGATCCTGCGTGAGGTCGGCGTCGCCACCGGCGGCTGCAACATCCAGTTCGCGGTCAACCCGCGCGACGGCCGGCTCGTGGTCATCGAGATGAACCCTCGGGTGTCGCGGTCCAGTGCGCTGGCCTCGAAGGCCACCGGCTTCCCCATCGCCAAGATCGCCGCCAAGCTCGCGATCGGCTACACCCTCGACGAGATCCTCAACGACATCACCAAGGAGACGCCGGCCTGCTTCGAGCCGACGCTGGACTACGTGGTGGTCAAGGCGCCGCGGTTCGCGTTCGAGAAGTTCCCGGGCGCCGACGGCACCCTGACCACCACGATGAAGTCCGTCGGTGAGGCGATGTCATTGGGACGCAATTTCATCGAGGCGCTCGGCAAGGTGATGCGCTCGCTGGAGGCCGGGCGGGCCGGGTTCTGGACGGCGCCGGATCCGGTCGCGTCGCTCGACGAAGTCCTCGAGGGGTTGCGTACGGCGACCGACGGCCGGCTCTACGACATCGAGTACGCGCTGCGGCTGGGTGGTTCGGTCGAGCAGGTCGCCGAGGCCTCAGGCGTCGACCCGTGGTTCGTCGAACAGATCGCCGGGCTGGTCGACCTGCGCGCCGAACTGCTCGAGACGCCGGTGCTCGACGGTGCCCTGCTGCGGCGGGCCAAGCACAGCGGGCTGTCGGACCGGCAGATCGCCGCGCTGCGACCGGAACTCGCAGGCGAGATGGGGGTGCGCGCGCTGCGTCAGCGCCTCGGCATCCACCCGGTGTTCAAGACCGTCGACACCTGCGCCGCGGAGTTCGAAGCCAAGACGCCGTACCACTACAGCAGCTACGAACTCGACCCCGCCGCCGAGACCGAGGTCGCCCCGCAGGCCGAGCGGCCCAAGGTGCTGATCCTGGGCTCCGGCCCCAACCGCATCGGCCAGGGCATCGAGTTCGACTACAGCTGCGTGCACGCCGCGACGACGCTGAGCCAGGCCGGGTTCGAGACGGTGATGATCAACTGCAATCCCGAGACGGTGTCCACCGATTACGACACCGCCGACCGGCTGTACTTCGAGCCGCTCACCTTCGAGGACGTGCTCGAGATCTACTATGCCGAATCCGCCTCCGGCGCAGACGGTCCCGGTGTGGCCGGCGTGATCGTGCAGCTCGGTGGCCAGACACCGCTCGGCCTTGCCGAACGGCTGGAGCAGGCCGGTGTACCGATCGTCGGCACCAGCCCCAAGGCCATCGACCTCGCCGAGGATCGCGGAGCGTTCGGTGAGGTGCTGCGCGCAGCGGGCCTGCCGGCCCCGCGATTCGGAATGGCCACCAGCTTCGAGCAGGCCCGCCGGATCGCCGCCGACATCGGCTATCCGGTGCTGGTGAGGCCGTCCTACGTGCTCGGCGGCCGCGGTATGGAGATCGTCTACGACGACGAGACCCTCGAGGGCTACATCACCCGCGCCACCCAGCTCTCGCCCGAGCATCCGGTGCTGGTGGACCGGTTCCTCGAGGACGCCATCGAGATAGACGTCGACGCACTGTGCGACGGCACCGAGGTCTACCTGGGCGGCATCATGGAACACATCGAGGAGGCCGGGATCCACTCCGGCGATTCGGCGTGCGCGCTGCCGCCGGTGACGCTGGGCCGCAGCGACATCGAATCGGTGCGGCGCGCCACCGAGGCCATCGCCCACGGCATCGGCGTGGTCGGGCTGCTCAACGTGCAGTACGCGCTCAAGGACGATGTGCTCTACGTGCTGGAGGCCAACCCGCGCGCCAGCCGTACCGTGCCCTTCGTCTCCAAGGCCACTGCGGTCCCGCTGGCCAAGGCGTGCGCACGGATCATGCTCGGCGCCACCATCTCCCAGCTGCGCGAGGAAGGCGTGCTGGCCGCCACCGGCGACGGCGCGACGACCGCCCGCAACGCGCCGGTCGCGGTCAAGGAGGCCGTGCTGCCGTTCCACCGCTTCCGCAAGGCCGACGGCTCGCAGATCGACTCGCTGCTCGGCCCGGAGATGAAGTCGACCGGCGAGGTCATGGGCATCGACCACGATTTCGGCAGCGCATTCGCCAAGAGCCAGACCGCCGCCTACGGATCGCTGCCGACCGCGGGCACCGTGTTCGTCTCCGTCGCCAACCGGGACAAGCGTTCGCTGGTGTTCCCGGTCAAACGGCTGGCCGATCTGGGGTTCCAGGTGCTGGCCACCGAGGGCACCGCGGAGATGTTGCGCCGCAACGGCATTCCGTGCGGCGAGGTGCGCAAGCACTATGAGAGTCCGAGTGGAGACGACGACACGCGTCCGTCGGCGGTGGAGGCCATCCGCGCCGGCGACGTCGACATGGTGATCAACACCCCGTACGGCAACTCCGGACCGCGCATCGACGGCTATGAGATCAGGTCGGCGGCGGTGTCGATGAACATCCCGTGCGTCACCACGGTGCAGGGCGCCTCGGCAGCCGTACAGGGCATCGAGGCCGCGATCCGCGGCGACATCGGGGTGATGAGCCTGCAGGAGTTGCACAGCGAGCTGGAGCGCTGACCGTGCCCGGGGCGGGCCGGGCTGGACCCGGCTTCGGCCGGCGGCTCGCCGACGCGGTGTCCCACCGTGGTCCGCTGTGTCCGGGCATCGATCCGCATCCGGAGCTGCTGGCGGCGTGGGGGCTGACCGCCGACGCCGACGGTCTGGCCCGCTTCAGCGATGCGTGTGTCGCGGCGTTCGCCGGCTTCGCGATCGTCAAACCGCAGGTCGCGTTCTTCGAGGCGTACGGGTCGGCGGGCTTCGCTGTCCTCGAACGGACGATCGCCGCGCTGCGCGCCGAGGGGGTGCTGGTGCTCGCCGACGCCAAGCGCGGCGACATCGGCTCGACCATGGCCGCCTATGCGCAGGCGTGGACCGGTGACTCGCCGCTGTCCGCCGACGCGGTGACCGCGTCGCCGTATCTGGGCTTCGGCGCGCTGGGGCCGCTGCTGGACTCGGCCGCCGCGCACGGGCGCGGGGTGTTCGTGCTGGCCGCGACGTCCAACCCGGAGGGCGCATCGGTGCAGCGCGCGCGGGCGGGTGAACGCACCGTGGCGCAGTCGGTCGTCGACGACGCCGCCGCCGTCAACGCCGCGGCGCCGGGTCCCGGGTCGGTGGGTGTCGTCGTCGGTGCCACGGTGGCCGAACCGCCGGATGTCAGCGCGCTGGATGGACCGGTGCTGGTTCCCGGGGTCGGTGCCCAGGGCGGGCGTCCCGAGGCGTTGGGCGGGCTCGGTGGGGCGCGCCCGGGGCAGCTGCTGCTGCCGGCCGTGTCGCGGGAGGTGTTGCGAGCCGGACCGGACGTCGCGGCGTTGCGCGGGGCGGCCGAGCGGTTGCGGGACGCGGTCGGATATCTGGTGTGACCGCCTACGACGTGGCCGCCTGGTCGGACTTCGCGCAGACCGTCGGCGGGGGAGCGGCGGCGCTGGCCGGTCTGCTGTTCGTCGGCCTCTCCTTGAACCTGTCCGAGGTGTTGGAGCACTCCGGCGTGCCTGCCCGCGCGGCCGCGACGCTGTCGTTGACGATCTCGATCCTGCTGGTCACCGTGTTCCTTGCGACGCCGGGGCAGGGCCGTGAGGTGGTGGCGGCCGAACTCGCCGGCCTGGGCCTGGCGATGGTGGCCGGTTCGGTGTGGGCGGGCCGGCATCAAGGCCGGGGCCGTCCGCTGCGCTTCCGGGTGTACACGCTGATGTTCCTGTTGGTTCCCTCGCTGTTGCTGATCGTCGCCGGGGCGTCGCTGCTGGCCCAGTGGGGCGGTGGCCTGTACTGGGTGACTGCCGCCGTGGTCGCGGGCTTCCTCTCGGCGTCGGCCAATTCGTGGGTGCTGCTGGTCGAGATCAAGCGTTAGTCGTCCGCCTACAGCCGGATCCACTGGCCGAGGAACCAGAAGCCCCAGCCGTCGCCGTTGCCCGCTCGCAGGGGGGTGACCTGCTGCCCGTGCCAGTTGAACGGCTGATGATCCTGACGGCCCTGGTCAAACCCCCGCTGCTGCCAGTTCGCCGGACCGGGGCCGTTCTGCCGGCAGACCGGGCCCGGCTGGTTGCAGCCAGGACCGGGGTCGGCGCCGGCAGACCCCAGACTCACGCCGCCGAAGAGGCCCGCTGCGCCGATACCCGCCGCCAGGGCCGATGCGGTGATTGTGCGCTTCATGTTCATCTCCGTTGCTCCGTTTCCTCCGGTGTGGGCGCGGTTCGCCTCACCGGTGACGAAGCTATGGCCACGACATGGGCGGGCTCTGTGCCCACCGTGTGCGGACGATGTGCGGTGGTGCCGGGACGGGTGTGGTGAAAGTGGTCGGGACCAGACTCCGGCGGCCGTCGCTCGACACGCCGACACGCCGTGACCAGGCAAAATTTAAGTTTCGTGCCCTCGGCGCCCAACCTCGACCAGGGGTCGAGGGCGCAAGTGACGGGTGATTCCGGCCGTCGGAGGCTCAAAACCCCTGTTGTGCAGGGACATCGCCGATCCGGCCGGGCGGAGCGCGTCGCCGACGCGCCCGGCGGCATCGGTCCGCTGAAGCACTACACGCTGGGCTTTTGACCCGGAAACGCGGGGGTGGGGTTAGCGTTCGTCGGGCTGCGTGGGTACGGTCGTCGTCGCTGGCTGGTTCTACCAGCCGAGACAGAAAAAGATGGCCGAGAGAATCGCCAGAGACGGAGGAACCCCGTGGCCCTTCCCCAGTTGACCGACGAACAGCGCGCGGCAGCGTTGGAGAAGGCTGCTGCCGCACGTCGAGCGCGTGCCGAGCTCAAGGATCGGCTGAAGCGCGGCGGCACCAACCTCAAGCAGGTACTCCAGGACGCCGAGTCCGACGAAGTCCTGGGCAAGATGAAGGTCTCCGCGCTGCTGGAGGCTTTGCCCAAGGTCGGCAAGGTCAAGGCGCAGGAGATCATGACCGAGCTCGAGATCGCCCCGACCCGCCGCCTGCGCGGCCTGGGCGACCGTCAGCGCAAGGCGCTGCTCGAGAAGTTCGACCAGTCCTAGGCGCATACGCTTGAGCGCCGGCCGAGGGGTCGGACGGGTCATCGTCCTGTCCGGCCCCTCTGCCGTCGGGAAGTCCACCGTCGTGCGGTGTCTGCGCGACCGGATTCCCGACCTCTACTTCAGCGTCTCGGCCACCACGAGGGCGCCGCGGCCCGGAGAGGTCGACGGCGTCGACTACACGTTCGTGACGGCCGAGCGCTTCCAGGAGCTGATCGACGACGGCGCCCTGCTCGAGTGGGCGGACATCCACGGCGGGCTGCACCGCTCCGGCACACCGGCCCAGCCGGTCCGTGACGCGATGGCCGCAGGCCGCCCCGTGCTCATCGAGGTCGACCTGGCCGGGGCGAACGCCGTGAAACAGTCGATGCCCGAGGCCACGACGGTGTTTCTGGCCCCGCCCAGCTGGGACGCCCTGGAGCAGCGGTTACGCGGCCGGGGCACCGAAACCGAAGAGGTCATCGCCCGCCGGCTGGACACCGCGCGCACCGAACTGGCTGCGCAAAGCGGCTTCGACGAGGTCGTCGTGAATCGCCAGTTGGAATTCGCCTGCTCAGAGTTGGTATCCTTGCTGGTGGGCCCCGGCTGAACGGCCGTCACAAGCCCGAGATCTTGCACTCAAACCGCCAGGAGAATTCTTAGTGAGCACCCCGCACGCCGACGCGCAGCTGGCCGTGGACGACCTGAACATCGATCCGTCGGCCGCCGGCGCGTACGACACGCCGCTGGGCATCACCAACCCGCCCATCGACGAGTTGCTGTCGCGCGCGTCGAGCAAGTACGCCCTGGTGATCTATGCCGCCAAGCGCGCACGTCAGATCAACGACTACTACAACCAGCTCGGCGACGGCATCCTCGAGTACGTCGGACCGCTGGTCGAGCCCGGTCTGCAGGAGAAGCCGCTGTCGATCGCGATGCGCGAGATCCACGAGGACCTGCTCGAGCACACCGAGGGCGAGTAACTCCGGAGTCCGCAGTGGACCGCAAGCGGATCATCGTCGGCGTCGCCGGAGGCATCGCCGCGTACAAGGCGTGCACGCTGGTCCGCCAGCTCACCGAGGCCGGTCACTCCGTACGGGTGCTGCCCACCGAATCGGCCCTGCGCTTCGTCGGCGCCGCCACCTTCGAGGCGCTGTCCGGTAACCCGGTGCACACCGGCGTCTGGGACGACGTGCACGAGGTGCCGCATGTGCGGATCGGGCAGGGTGCCGACCTGGTCGTCGTCGCGCCGGCGACCGCCGACCTGCTCGCCCGCGCCGTCGCAGGCCGGGCCGACGACCTGCTGACCGCCACCCTGCTGACCGCGCGGTGCCCGGTGTTGTTCGCCCCGGCCATGCACACCGAGATGTGGTTCCACCCGGCCACCGTCGACAACGTGGCAACGTTGCGGAAGCGCGGCGCGGTGGTCCTCGAGCCCGCATCCGGCCGGCTCACCGGCGCCGACAGCGGCGCGGGCCGGCTGCCGGAGGCCGAGGAGATCACCACGATGGCCCAGCTGCTGCTGGCGCGCCCCGATGCCCTGCCCTACGACCTGTCCGGCGTCAAGGCGCTGGTGACGGCGGGCGGCACCCGTGAGCCCATCGACCCGGTGCGCTTCATCGGCAACCGCAGCTCCGGCAAGCAGGGCTACGCGGTGGCCAGGGTGCTCGCGCAGCGCGGTGCCGACGTCACGCTGATCGCCGGGAACACCGCCGGCCTGATCGACCCGGCGGGCGTCGAGGTCGTGCACATCGGTTCGGCCGCCCAGCTGCGCGATGCGGTGTCCAAACATGCCCCCGCCGCCCACGTGCTGGTGATGGCTGCCGCCGTCGCGGACTTCCGGCCCAAGCACCTGGCCACCAGCAAGATCAAGAAGTCCGGCGATCCCCATGAGGCGGCGCCCACCATCGAGCTGACGCGCACCGACGACATCCTCGCCGGCACCGTGCGCGCGCGGGCCGACGGTCTGCTGCCGAACATGCGCGCGATCGTCGGCTTCGCGGCCGAGACCGGCGACGCCAACGGTGACGTGCTGTTCCACGCCCGCGCCAAGCTGCAGCGCAAGGGCTGTGATCTACTCGTCGTCAACGCGGTCGGTGAGAATCGGGCGTTCGAGGTCGACAGCAATGACGGCTGGTTGCTGGCGGCCGACGGCACCGAGGTGGCGTTGGAGCACGAGTCGAAGACGCTGATGGCCAGCCGTATCGTGGACGCGGTCGGGGGATTCCTGCGCACCACGTCGGGCGACCGGTAGGCCGGGCGATGGACTGCGCCGAAGGGTTGCGCGCGGGCCGGGTAGGCGCTTGAGTGCAACGGGGCCCCGATACGATTCGGCTGGCTAACAAGTTTTACGGGCAATGATTCACCACGAGAAGGATGGCACTGTGAGCAAAGGTCGGCTGTTTACCAGTGAGTCGGTCACCGAAGGGCACCCCGACAAGATCTGTGACGCGATCAGCGACTCGGTGCTCGACGCACTGCTCGCCCAGGACCCCAAGTCCCGCGTGGCGGTCGAAACGCTCGTCACCACCGGTCAGGTGCACGTGGTCGGTGAGGTGACCACCACGGCCAAGGAAGCGTTCGCCGACATCACCAACACCGTCCGGCACCGCATCCTCGAGGTCGGCTACGACTCGTCGGACAAGGGCTTCGACGGCACCACCTGTGGTGTGAACATCGGCATCGGTGCACAGTCGCCCGACATCGCCCAGGGCGTCGACACCGCGCATGAGACCCGCGTCGAGGGTGCCGGTGACCCGCTGGATGCGCAGGGCGCAGGCGACCAGGGCCTGATGTTCGGCTACGCCATCAAGGACACCCCGGAACTGATGCCGCTGCCGATCGCGCTGGCCCATCGACTGGCCCGCCGCCTGACCGAGGTCCGCAAGAACGGTGTGCTCGACTACCTGCGCCCCGACGGCAAGACCCAGGTCACCGTCCAGTACGACGGCGTCACCCCGGTGCGCCTGGACACCGTGGTGCTGTCCACCCAGCACGCCGAGGGCATCGATCTCGAGGGCACACTGAGCCCGGATATCCGCGAGAAGGTCGTCAACACGGTGCTCGGCGACCTGAACCACGACACCATGGACACCTCCGACTTCCGGCTGCTGGTCAACCCGACCGGCAAGTTCGTGCTCGGCGGCCCGATGGGCGACGCCGGCCTGACCGGCCGCAAGATCATCGTCGACACCTACGGCGGCTGGGCCCGCCACGGCGGTGGCGCGTTCTCCGGCAAGGATCCGTCCAAGGTGGACCGCTCGGCCGCCTACGCGATGCGCTGGGTCGCCAAGAACGTCGTCGCCGCCGGCCTCGCCGACCGCGTCGAGGTCCAGGTCGCCTACGCGATCGGCAAGGCCGCCCCGGTCGGGCTCTTCGTCGAGACGTTCGGCACCGAGACCGTCGACCCGGCCAAGATCGAGAAGGCGATCACCGACGTGTTCGACCTGCGCCCGGGTGCGATCGTCCGCGATCTCGACCTGCTGCGCCCCATCTACGCGCCGACCGCGGCGTACGGCCACTTCGGCCGTACCGACGTGGATCTGCCGTGGGAGCGCACCGACAAGGCCGACGCCCTCAAGACGGCGGTGTAGTCCCCGGGGCCGCGCTCGCTCAGCCTGTCCGGCGCGGGCGCCATTTCCGACTTCCCGCGAAGCGGTGAGTGGTGCTGGGTAGCGTAGCCGACATGGTCCGCGCGACCCACACCTACGAGTGGTTGCTGTGGCACAGTTCGCTGTACAACGCAGGGGTGCAGCTGACCGCGGCAACCACTGTATTGCCTTACATCGCCACCGAATTGGGCGCTCCGGCGCTGCTCGTGAGCTTGTTCGTACCATTCTTCACCGCCGGCGCAGTCCTCGGTAACATCGCGGCGCCCAAAGCCCTGCGGATCGGCGGACCTGTCGTCGTGGTCCTGACAGTGCTGGCGGTGATACAAGCCGGCCTCATCTCGGCCAATGTCGCCCACATCGCCTACCTTCCCGACGACGGTGTGGTGTATGCGCTGTTGATCACCACCGCGGTCATCGGAGTCGCCGCGGGCGTCTTCACCGTCCTGTTGCCCGTCGCCGCATCGCAGGTGCTGTCGCCGACTCGTCGGTCCGACATGCTGTTGCGGAGTGCGGGGTACGGCGCCGCATTGGTCACGGTGGTGTCGATCTTCTCCAGCGGGTTCCTCTCGGATGCGTCACCCGGACTCGACGACGCGGAACTGCTGCTGGTCGGGAGCGTGGCGATGGGGCTGTCGGCGCTGTGCTTGCTGGGCTTGCGGGCGATGCACATCACGATGCCGACGCAGGTGTCCGACATCCGAGACACCTTGCGCAGGGGCGTCGACTACACGCGCACGCACAGCTGGTTTCAGCGGTATCTCGTCACGAACATCGTCTTCCGGGCGATGGCCTTCGGGTCGATGTTCTTTGCGATCTACAGTGCGGAGTCCTTGGGCGCGGACAACGGCGAACTGGACACCATCCTCATCTTCATGGGTCTCGGACTGCTCCTGGGTGTCCCACTCTGGCAACGGGTCCGAACACACCTCGACGCTCGCGGGATGTACCTCTGCAGCGCCGCCGTCGGCGGTGTGGCCGCCGCTTCGTGCCTGGTGCTGCACGGTCTACACGTGGTGCCGCTGGTGTGGCTCATCGGCGGCGCGATATTGCTCGTTGCGGTGGCGAACCAAGGGGTTTACCCCGCATCGCAGGACTGGATCTTCGACCGAGCCGACGGGGACGCGCGCGTTGTCGTCTTCGGCTTCAGCCAGCTGGTGATGAACCTCGCGTCGATGCCACTGGGTTTCGTGGTTGCTGTCCTCGCCGCCAACGGACCGGCGATCTGGCCGATCGCGGTCATGCTGGGCATCGCCCTGCTCGCCGGTGCGTCCGCCACCGGTGTTCCGAAGACCGGGCGCCGGGTCACCGCCACCGAAGCCTGAACCGGGTGCGGCGTCTTGGCCAGGATCGGGCCATACACCGGATCGTCCCGGATGGCCCGGTGGTCCTCACGCACTGAACCGGTAGTCGTCGAGCGCGAAGCGGCGGCTGCGCCAGTACGCCTCGACGGTCGTCGCCCGTCGCAGCGGCACGTCGCCGTTGGAGTCGAAGTAGTAGCTGTTGGCCAGCCCGCAGCTGGGCTGCCAGAAGATCTGGGTGTGGCGCTTGCGCAGCATCTCGGCGAAGTAGCGGTCGTTGGCCTCGGCGGTCACCTCGACGCGGCCGACGCCGCGTCTGCGGGCCTCGGTGAGGCACCGGATGATGTGGCGGGCCTGGGTCTCGATCAGCGCGAAGTACGACGAGCCGACGTAGCCGTACGGTCCCATCACCGTGAAGAAGTTCGGGAAGCCCGGGATGCTCACGCCCTCGTAGGCCTGCATCCGGTGCTGCTCCCAGAAGGCGCTGAGCGTCTCACCGTCTCCGTTGGTCACCGTGAACGGCACGGCGTCGACGTCCATCACCTTGAAGCCCGTCGCCAGGATCAGCACGTCGGCGTCGTACGTCGCGCCGGCGGCGGTGGCGACCCCCGAGCCGGTCACCTTCTCGATGGGTTCGGTGACCAGGTCCACGTTGTCGCGGTTGTACGTGGACAGATAGGTGTTGTGGAACCCCGGTCGCTTGCACCCGACCGCGTAGCGCGGCGTCAGCTTCTCCCGGACCTGCGGATCACGTACCTCCCGGCGCAGGTAGTCGCGGCCCAGCCGCTCGGTGAGCCTGCCGAGGGGGAAGTAGCTGGCGTACTGCGCGGTGACGGGAAACGTCAGCTCGACGTAGGCCTGGCTCAGCAGCCGTTGTACCGACTGTCCGCCGGGTAGCCGGGCCACCCACCGCGCCGCGGGCGGCAGCGGCACGTCGAACTTCGGGAAGCACCAGATGGGCGTGCGCTGGAAGACGGTGAGCCGCTCGACGACCGGGGCGATCTCGGGGATGACCTGGACCGCCGACGCGCCGGTGCCGATGATCGCGACCCGCTTGCCGGTGAGGTCCTGGCTGTGGTCCCAGCGCGCGGTGTGCATGGTCACGCCGCTGAACGACTCGACACCGGCGATGTCGGGGAGTTTCGGCACGTTCAGCGGACCGCTGCCGTTGATCAGGTAGCGCGCCGTCACGTGCTCGCCGGTGTCGAACTCGACGCGCCACCCGTTCGCGGCGGTGTCGAAGGTGGCGGCGACGACCGTGGTGCCGAAGCGGATCCGGTTCCGCAACCCGTATTTCTCGATGCAGTGGTCGGCGTAGTTCTTCAGCTCACGCCCGCGGGCATAGGTGCGGGTCCAGTCCGGGTTCTGTTCGAACGAGAACTGGTAGGAGTAGGACGGGATGTCGACGCCGATCCCGGGATAGCTGTTCCAGTACCAGGTTCCACCCGCCTCAGGGCCCGCCTCGACCAGCAGATAGTCACCGAACCCGGCCCGGTCCAGCAGGATTCCGGCCCCGATGCCGGAGAACCCCGCGCCGACCACCAGGGTTTCGACATCAGGTGTTGTCAGTTCGCCCATGTTCGCACTCTAGACGGCGTCCGGCCTCAGCGGTGCAATGCCGAGCGCAGGGCCGCCAGCCCGCGTCCGGCCGCCTCGGTGGCCGCCGGCACGACGCCGGAGTAGCCGAGATAGCCGTGCACCAACGTCGTCGCGTTGTGCAGTTCGACGGGCACGCCCGCAGCGGCGAGCAGTTCGGCGTAGCGCACACCGTCGTCACGCAACGGGTCGTGGCCGGCGACCGCGACGTATGCCGGCGGCAACCCCGAGAGGTCAGCCGCGCGGCCGGGCGCCAATTCGGGCGCCGGGTCGGCGAAGTCGGCGTCCGGGGCGTACCACCGGGAGAACGCGAGGATCGAGGCACGGTCGAGTACCGGTGCCACAGCGTTCTCGGAGTACGACGGCAGCGACTCGTCCCACATCGTGGCCGGATACCACAGCAGCTGAAAGGCGATCGCCGGTCCGCCGGTCTCGCGGGCGCGCTGGGCGATCACCGCCGCCAGGTTGCCGCCCGCCGAATCGCCGGCCAGGGCGAGGCGGCCGGGATCGGCGCCCAGTTCGTCGCCGTGGGCGGCCACCCAGTGCGTCGCGGCCCACGCGTCGTCGACGGCGGCGGGGTAGGGGTTTTCGGGGGCCAGTCGGTAGTCGACCGATACGACGACGGCCGCCGCGCCGACGGCGTGTTCGCGGCAGGTGCCGTCGTGGGTGTCGAGGTCGCCGACGGCGAAGCCGCCGCCATGGAAGAACACCACCACCGGCGGCCGGTCGTCCGCAGCGGGCGGACGGTAGATCCGGATCCGGAGATCGCCTGCGGGGCCCGGGATGACGCGGTCGGTGGCGGTCACCTCCGGATGGACCGGGCGCCTGGGCAGTTCGCGCAGTCTGCGCCGCGCCGCCTCCACGCCCTCGTCGACCGACAGCTGGAACGGGACGGCTTCCAGTACCTTCTGCAGGATGACGTCAATCGGCGGCTTCTCGTCTGCGACGGACACGTCTTCACCGTACGCACGCGTCCGTACAGTCCGGCTGTGGGGCGTCGCGGCGTCGGTCGCCGCCGGCTACGGCGTGTTCCTCATCGTGACGGCCCTGCGCTCACCCGCAGGCGCGGAGCTCACCGGCCAGTTCGCCGCCCAGCCCGCCGTCAAGGCCGCGGCGGCGGTGCTGCTCGCCGTCGCAGCGGTCGGTCACCCGGTCCGCCGCGAACGCCGCTGGCTGGTAGCTGCACTGCTGTTCTCCGCGGCGGGGGACTTTCTGCTCGCGATCCCTTGGTGGACACCGTCGTTCGTGCTGGGGCTGGCGTCGTTCCTGATCGCCCATCTGTGCTTCCTGGGCGCGTTGGTTCCGCTGGCGACCCGCTCGACACCCCGGTTGGCAGCGGTCGCGGTGACGGTGGTGGCCTGCGCGGCGCTGCTGGTGTGGTTCTGGCCGGCCCTCGTCGCCGACGGGATGGCCGTCCCGGTCACCGCCTACATCGCGGTGCTGGGCGCCATGGTGTGCGCCGCGCTGCTGGCGACGTTGCCGACGCCCTGGACGGCGCTGGGCGCGGTGACTTTCGCGGTGTCCGACGCGATGATCGGGATCGGCCGGTTCGTGTTGGGCTCCGAGGCGCTCGCGGTGCCGATCTGGTGGGCGTATGCCGCATCGCTGCTGCTGATCACCGCGGGGTTCTTCTTCGGGCGGACCCGTTGAGGCCGCCGATCTCAGCCAGCGGCTGCGGGCGACCGAACAGGTAGCCCTGCGCCTGGTGGCAGCCGGCGGAGAGCACGGTCTCGGCCTGTGCGGCGGTCTCGATCCCTTCGGCGATGACGTCGAGTCCGGCGGCGTCGCAGACCGAGATGATGGACCGGTACAGCGCGACACCCCGGCCGGGTTCGGCCCCGACGGCCAGACCGCGGTCCAGCTTGATGATGTCCACCGGTAGTGCCTGCAGATAGGTCAGGGAGTTGAAGCCGGCCCCGAAGTCGTCGAGCGCGATCTTGACGCCGAGTGCCCTGAACCGTTCTATCGCCGCGGCGCCCTCGGCCAGATCCACGATCGGCACGGTCTCGGTGACCTCCAGCACGAGACGCCCGGGTTCGACGTCGTAGCGCTGCAGCGTCCGCGCCACCTGTTCTTCGAACGCCCGGTTGCCCAGTCGTGCGGCGCCGATGTTGACGTGGATGAGCACCTCGGGATCCGACACCTGAACCTCCCGGCAGGCGAGGTCGAGCACCAGAGCGTCGAGATCAGCGCCCAGCCCGGAGCCCTCGGCCATGGCGACGAAGGTCAGCGGCGGGATCTGCATCCCGTTGGGCGCAGTCCACCGCGCGAGGGCCTCGACGGCGACGACGTCGCCGTCGGGCAGCGTGACGACGGGTTGGTAGACCAGCCTGAACCCGGGTGGAGCGTCGCCGTCCGCACGCCGCAGCGCACTCGGGAAGTCGACCGTCACGCCCATCGGCCGATAGACGACGGCGGTGTCCTTCCCGAGCCGCTTCCCGGCGTACATCGAGATGTCGGCCTGCCGCAGCAGTTCGTCCGAGCTGTCGACGGGCTGGTCGGTCGACGGCCGGACCAGACCCATGCTCACCCGCACCCGGACCGATGATCCGTGCACGGCGAACGGAGCATGCAGCGCGTCGCGGAACCGGTCCGCGATCACCTCGGGCGCCTCGTCGTCGCCCTCGATCAGGATGGCGAATTCGTCACCGCCGATCCGGGCCAGCGTGTCGGAGGCACCGACGCACTCAGCGAGGCGGGCCCCCACCGCGCACAGGAGTTCATCACCTGCCGCGTGGCCGAACTTGTCGTTGACGTCCTTGAAGTCATCGATGTCGACGAAGACCAGGACGAACCGGCCGTGCCGCATCGCGGCGTCGAGCCGATGACCGAACAGCAGTCGGTTGGGTAGTTGGGTCAGCGGATCGTGATGCACCTGGTGAGCAAGCCGTCTCTGCGTCTCGAACAGCCGCCGGGTCAGCGTCCGCTGGGCGCGCATCGCCACGAACTGGCGGATGGTGACCAGCACGATCGTCGCGAGACCCGCCAGGACCACCCCGGGCTCCATCGTGCGGCCCCCGAGCAGGTGAAACGACAGCAGGACGATGGTCCCGAGGAAGCCGAAGTACGGAAGTATCGACTGCACCCAGTCCATTGCGTCTTCGCTGAGGCCCCCCTCGCGCCGGGGCAGCCGGAGCAGGGAGAACCAGATCATCAGTGGTCCGAGGGTGAATCCGACACCACCCCAGAGGTCGGCGTTCTCCAGCCCGAGGGTCCGCAGGTACGCCATCAGCCGGTCGGATGAGGCGATCATCAGGATGCCACCCGACAGCAACAGGAAGTTCGCGCGGAACGGGCGGTCTCGTCGGTACATCATCGCCATCAACATCCCCGCCACGACGACGAGGAGCTCCAGCACCGAATAGCCGACCACGACGGTGGCGTTCTGGGAACGGGGCAGGGCGGCACCGCTCACCGCGCCCTGCCGCGCGATGTACACCAGGATCGTGAACGCGAGCGCAGCCAGCAGACCGTCGAGCACGGCGACGACTCGGTAGTAGAACGACGGGCGGTCCTGGCGGCGCTCGAGGCCCCCGCTCGACACCGCCAGGACGACCATCGCCCCCAGCGACAGCGCCGGAGGGCCGAAGTAGGCCACGACCCCCGGCAGCGGCGCCGTACCGCCACTCTCGGCCGATCCCGACGACCACCAGAGCACCTCGCCGACCAGCCAGCTCAACATGGCGGCGACGACCAGTGCTCGCCACCACCGGGCGGGACCCTCGACCCGCAGCCCGACCAGCACGGCGCAACCGACCGCCCCGATACCGACACAGCCCTGCAGTACCACCGCCACCCAGCGTGCGGTGTCCCCGCCGAACGGCTCCGTCGCATTGACGGCGGCCAGCACGGCGACCAACGCGAACACGCCGCCGCGAAGCCGGCTACCGCTCATCACGTCCCCCGTCCGCGAAAGCCCCCAGGGCCATCGTCGCACGGCGGCGAGACCGCACCCCGACGAAGCTCCGAACCGGGGGTACCTCAGAAGATCAGCCGGAGACCCGGACTCCGATCTCGTTACGGCGCCGGAAGGGCAGCGTGAACGGAGGGTCGTAGAACCACGAGAACGGCTCACCGACGGTGGTGTACTCACTGCCTTCCAGGGCCTTGTACAGCTTCTCGCGCTTCTGCTGCACCGCCGCCGGGCTGCGGTCGCCGGTGTATCGCAGCACTGCGACGGTCTCCGACGGGACGGGCACCAGCACCACCCGATCGTTGTCCGGCTCGGGCAGGGTGTCGAGGGTGAACTCCGCCGGCATGTAGAAGCGGATCACCGATTCGCCACCGTCGGCGGTCTGCGCCACCGGGGCGGTCATCGCGATCTTCTGGTTCTGCGCCACCGGGGCGGTCATCGCGATCTCGGCGCGGGCGAGGTTGCCGCCGAAGATGTAGTGGGCCAGCCGGCGGAACCCGATGTTTCGCGCCTCGTCTTCGTCGGCGTCGACACTGGTCTCGGCCGCGATGCGCGGCCCGTACCGCCGGATCTCCACGACACCGAGCTGCGCGACCACGGTGTGGCGCGGTTCCTCGGTGCCCCACCGGACGCCTGCGATGGAGCCGAGCACCTCGAGGGCCTGGCCGGGGATCTTCGCGATGGTGGCGAGCGGTGTCATATCCGGCATTCGGCGCCGCGGCCGTCATGGATCGGTCCCTGCGGCATGTCCGCGGATGTCATTACGATACCGTTGGCCTCGAATGTAGCGGGCAGATGAGGAGTTCCAGTGCGAATCGCGGTCACCGGCGGAACGGGATACCTGGGTGCACACACCGTGCGAGCGCTGCTCGAGGCGGGCCACCAGGTGCGCCTGCTGGTCGCACCGCGGGAGGCGGACGCGCCTGTCATCACCCGGTTCGAGGCGCTCGGGCCGGTGACGGTGATCGCCGGTGACGTCCGAACCGCCGAGACGGTCGAGGAACTGCTCACCGGCGCCGATGCGGCGGTGCACGCCGCCGGCATCGTCGGCACCGACGAGCGGCAGGCCCGAATGATGTGGGAGGTCAATGCCTACGCCACCGAAGCGGTCCTCACCCGGGCGGTCGAACTGGGGCTGGATCCGGTGGTGTCGGTGAGCAGTTACAGCGCTCTGTTCCCGCCACCCGACGGCGTCATCACGCCCGATTCGCCGACTGCGGAGGGCCGCAGCGCCTATGCCAAAACCAAGGGCTATGCCGACCGGGTGGCCCGGCGGCTGCAGGCCGCCGGGGCGCCGGTGGTCGTGACCTATCCCTCCAGCGTGGTGGGGCCGGCCTTCGGTACCGCTCCCGGGGTCACCGAACGGGGCTGGGCACCGATCGTGCGGTGGGGAATCGCGCCGTCGCTGCGCGGCGGTATGCAGATGGTCGATGTGCGCGACGTCGCCGAGGTCCACGTGCGGATCATGATGGCCGGGCGCGCACCGCGGCGATACACCTGCGGTGGGCGGCTGCTGACGTTCGACGAGATGGTCGACGCCCTCGAGGAGGGGGCGGGACGACGGATACGCCGAATTCCGTTGACGCCGAGCACGATGCGTACGCTGGGCCGGATCTCCGACGTCGCAGGTCGCTACTTGGATCTCGGCGACGGGCTCAGCTACGAAGCGGCCCTGCTGTTGACCGCGGCGACCCCCACCGACGACAGCAGGACCTGTGCGGAACTGGGCGTGCGGTGGCGTGACCCCACGGGCGCGATCGTCGACTCACTGCGGTTCGCGGATGACGGCCGCCGTCAGCAGTTCGGTGATGCGGCGTCGTAGCGCCGGTGAATCGTCATCGACCGCCACCGTCGTCATGAACAGCGCGGCCCCGGCCGCCATGGCCAGCACGGCACGGGCGTCGAGGTCGACCCGACGGCGCTGCGCCTGCGTCGTGGCGTTGCGGTGCTCGGCGAACAACTGCACCGCGGGTCCGCTGAAGTTCTCCCACAGCGTCTTTCGCAGCTCATCGTTCTCCCGCAGCGCCAGCAACAGTCCGGGGACGGCGATGCGGACGTCGTCCCTGCTGAACAGTTCGTGACTGCCCCGCACCACCCAGTCGATCCAGCCCGTCAGATCGGTGCCCGAGAACGGAGAGAGATCCGGCGTCTCGCCGAGAATGGCCTGCAGCACCAACTCGGCCTTCGACGCCCATCGGCGGTTGAGGCTGGCCCGCCCGACGCCGGCGCGCACGGCGACCAAGCGCATGCTCAGTTCGCTCCAGCCGACCTCCATGAGCAACTCGCGGGTCACCGAGAGCACCCGCTCGTCGATCGTCGTGTCGCGCGGCCGCCCCGTGGGCTTCTCGCGTCCAGCCTGGTCGCTCATGCCGACAGGCCGTGCCCGAGGAAGCGCCTGACGTATCGCACGATGCGACGCAGCGGCACCGGCCGCGGCCAGTCCTCGGCGCGGAAGTGGGCGTCGGTGCCGCCGTCGACGAAAATGATGCTGCCGCAGAGGAAATCGGCGGCATCCGACAGCATGAACCGGACCCATTCAGCCATCTGCGCAGGATCGCCGAAGCCACCCACCGGGACCGGGAACCGTTGTACGGCCTTACGCTGCTGTGCGTCCGCGAGCTGCTCTTCGAGCAGTGGCGTCAACACCGCGCCGGGGGCGAGCGCATTGACACGGATGCCCGCACCGGCCCACTCCGGGCGCACCGCACGGGTGCGCACCCATCGGCTGACCGCCAGCTTCGACGCGGCGTAGATCATCACCGGCCGGACCGGGCCGAACGCGCGCACACTGCGCAGTGCCCGGTCGACGTCGGCCGACATCAGCGCACGCACGGTGCGCGCGGGCACCGCAGGCGTCGTGGTCGTCGAGTTGCTGGACACGACAACGACTTTGGCGCCTCCGGTCGCTGCCAGCGCGTCCCGCCACCGCTCGAGCAGCTCAACCACGCCGAGATAGTTGACCTCGGCGACGAGACGGAGGCGGTGCTCGCCCTTGCCCGGTCCGAGTCCGGCGGCGAGTACGGCGCCGTCGAGGCGGCCCTGTGCTGCGGTGAGGACGTCGCGGGCCGCGCCCGACCGGCCGCCGGCGGTGGACAGGTCGGCGACCACGTCCGCGTCCCGCAGGTCGACACCGATGACGGTGTGGCCGTCGCGGCGCAACAGATCCGCGGCGGCCCTACCCATTCCGGACGCCGATCCGGTCACGGCGTAGGTGCCCATGGGTCGTCGTCCTTCACGCGCGGAGGGTCTGTGATTACGGAACAATCGGCTTCGTAACCTAGCACCCCGCCGCGACGCGCGCGGATTCGTCTTATCCGGCGTCGCTGTGTACGCCGTAGGGCACCGCCTTGATCAACGTCACCGGGATGCTTGCCCCGCTGGGCACCGGGTAGCTGCAGCGGGTGCCGACGCGCGCACCCAGCAGTGCCGCACCGAGCGGAGAGCTCAGCGAGTAGACCTCCAGGTCGCCGTAGGCGACACCGCGCAGACCCAGGAGGAAGGTTTCGGTGTCGCCGGTCTCGTCGAATCGCACCGTGAGCACCATGCCGGGTTCGGCCACCCCGTCATCCGGGGGCTCATCGCCGACGGTGGCGTTGAGCAGCATGTCGTGGATGTGCTGGATGCGGGCCTGGCGGGCACGCTGCACGGTCACCAGGTCCTCGGAGTCGTCCTCGGCCGCCTCGGTGGCCAGCAGTGCGCGCAGCGTCGCGAGCTCGTCCTGCAGCTTCTGGTAGGCCTGCGGCCCGATCCATTAGCGTTGTGCGACAGTCATGGTCAACCTCCAAGGTGCGCTTGCGGGTAAAAAGCCGCCGTCAGGGGCGGGCCTGTGGCGCCGCCCCTGACGACTCGATACAGGTCTGGTGTCCTCATCGATGGTGGCAAGCAAGCACGCCCGGCCTGCTGTCCTGAGCCGACAACTCGGCTAGCTGGAACTGTCGGCGCCCGACAACCCGTCGGTGGCGGCCAGTTCGACGGTCATCGCCAACCGATTGCGAACGTCGCCGAGGTCCAGGCTCGTGACCTCGGCCATCCTGCGCATCCGGTAGCGGACCGTGTTCTCATGCACGCCGAGCAGTTCGCCGGCCTGGTGTAGATCGCCCTGGGCGGCCAACCATGCGCGCAGTGTGTCGACGTAGCGGGTGGCGTGCCGGTCGTCGTGGCGGCGCAGGTCGGCGATCGGTCCACGTTGTGGGGCGCGGCCCGCGCGGGCGGCGACCCGCAGGCGCTGCAGCAGGATGTCGCCCCAGGATTCGTCGTAGGCGATCGGGTCGGTGACATGCGGACGCAGTTCGTGCAGCGCCAGGCACTCGTCGGCCTCGTCGCGTGCGGCGGGGAGCTCCAGCACCGTCGCCGCAGCGCTGACCCCACCCCGCATGGCGATCCGCTCCGGCAGCGACGCGCGCAGGTCGGCGACCCAGGTGCGCGCAGTCTGGACCGACGCCACGGGCAGCACCGTGTAGACCGTGGCACCGGCGAGCGCGCTGCGGCCCGGCCGCGACCAGCCGAACCCCGCGGTGGCCCGCTCGAAGACCTGCAGAAGCGCGGCGTGTCTCTCGTCGCCGACCGACGCCCGCAGCGCGATGACCCGCAGCTCGTCGGCCGGAAGGGCCAGCTTGCTGGCGACCGTCGGCGCATCGGCCGTTCCGTCGAGCAACCCGATCACGAGCTCGGACTCCACCTGCCGTTCGAGGTCGGCGCTGGCCCGGGACCGCAGCAGGTGCAGTGCCACCATCCGCGCGCCGTCGGCCAGTGCGCGCAGTTGTGGATCGGTCAACTCGGCAGGGCATGCCACCCATACCGAGCCGAGCAGCTGACGACCGGCGCGCGCGGCCACCACCATGCGCCCGGACAGCTCGTGCTCCGGGGCCGGCGGAATGAACAGCGGAACATCGGATTCCGCGAGGTGGGTCTGCACGCCGAGCCGGAGGAACAGGGCGCGCAGCCGGTCGGGCGCCTTTCTGTCGAGAATCGTCCGGGCGCGGGCGCCGTCGGCGTTGAGCTGCAGCCGGGAGTACGCGAGCACCCGCCAGTGCGGGTCCTCGATCGTGACCGCGGCGCCGATCGAGTCACCCAGGCTGTCGGCCAGGGCGAAGAGATCGGTTGGGCCGCGGCCGGATTCGGTTTCGCGGCCCTCCAGGACGAGTCCGTAGACGACCGCGGCCAGCTCGCTCCAGGAGACCTTCGGATCGACGACCATGATCGCAGGCGCGTCCGCGGCGTCGACCGAGCCGGTCGCGCCGTCGTCGACGACCAGTACGACCGCGGCGTGGGCCGCTCGAGCCCACGCCACGGCGCGCTCCGCCGAATCGGCACCGATGGCCAACAGCACGTCACCGGTGACGACACGTTCGTCGGTCTGTTCGTGCATCACCACGCTGCGCAGCGCGGTGGAGCGGGGTATCGCGCAGGCCCGGAGCCGGACCCCGTAGCCGCCGAGCACATTGATCAGTCGGTCCAGGGTGACCATCTGCGGCTACCTCCGGGCCGGGTGGGCGCTCGACCCCGCGATCGCCGGCCAGAACAGGGCGAACAGCCGTTGCTCCCAGCCCTCGGCGACGCCTCCGCTGCGGGCGTATTCGGCGATGTAGGCGCCGACGACGGCATCGAGGAGCGTTGGGCCGTCAACGTCGGCACGCAGGGATCCGTCCGCCTTCCCCGCCTCGACCGCAGCCGTCAGGTGGCTGCGCTGATCGACGAGGATGCGGCGGAACACGGCCGTGAACTCGGGATCGTCCGCGGTCAGCATTGCTGCGACACCGCCCAGTCCGACGCCGTCCTCGACGGCTTCGACGGCGTGTCGGATCAGCCAGCGCAGCCGGTCGGGCGGCGTCGTCTGGGGGTCGAGGGCAACCGGTGCGGCCAACCGTGACAGTGCGTCGGACAGCATCTCCCGCCGATCGCTGTAGCGGCGGTAGATGGTGGTCTTGGCTACCCCGGAGGCCGCCGCGACCGCCTCGACGGTCACCGAACGCGGACCGCCGGTGCGGAGCAGGTCGAGCGTGGACCGACCGATGCGCTCCTCGACGCTGCCTGGCTGCGCCATCCGTGGTTCCGCCTCTCACTGGGAATATCCACCGTCCGGACAACGCTACACTGAGCGTAGCGCTACGATACGCGTAGCGTGTTGATGAGGAGGTCCTATGTCGAGGCGTCCAAGTTCTGCCGCCGCCACCACTCTCGCCTACCTGTTCACGCTCACGAGCTTCGTCTGGCTCGGCCTGTTCGTCGCGGCGCTCGCCCACGGCAGCCGACTCGCGGCGCTCGCCGGGGCCGCGCTGGCCGCATCGCTGGTGCTCGGCGTCAGCGGATTCCGTGCCGCAGCCGCCACGCGTGCGCAGGAGAGTGCGGCCGCAGGCGCAGACCACAAACTGAGCATCTGGTCGCAGACCCTGCAGCCCGAGCAGATCGATCGGTACCTCGCGGTAAACCGGGCGCAAACCGGCTCTAACACGAACGAAACGCAGTCTGCATAGGTTCTGCCCATGCACCCGCTCGGACGCAGAGGATTCCTGCAGACAGCCGCCGTCGGCTTGGGAGCGACGGCGGCCGTCGCGGCATGTTCGAGGACCGCGTCGTCGGCGGGGCCGCCCACCCCGGCGTACGCGTCGATTCCGGTGCTGCATCCCGGACAGGGCGAGCGCAGCGGGGACCACTATCTGTCCTCGCTGCCCGACCAGGTGTTGTGGGGCTACGTGCCCACCGTGCATGCGACGCCGGTGATGCGCATGCGGTCCGGCCAGACCATCACCATCGACGCGCTGTCCCACGAGGGCATCCTGGAAGACCAGGGCCGCGACCCGGTCGAGTACTTCGGGCGCAACGGCGTCGCCGCGTCCGATGTGCTCGAGGACGCGAAGATCATCGCGGCCGAATACCGCCGGACACCACGGGACTTCGTCAAGGACGGTCCACACGTGGTCACGGGGCCGGTCTTCGTCGAGGGTGCCGAACCCGGCGACGTCCTCAAGATCGAAACCCTCGAAACCACCCCGCGGGTGCCCTACGGCGTGGTGTCCAGCCGGCACGGCAAGGGTGCGCTCGCGCTGACACCGGACAGGGCGGCCCCGGCGGGTATCAGCCTGGCCGAGGTGATGCCCCCGCCGGACACCGACGGCCGAACCCGGCCCGACCCCACCGAATGGGGCGACGTGTCGGTGTTCACCCCGGTCGAGGACGGCCGCGGCATCATGCCGGTCGGCGACTCGGCGAAGGCGCGGTTCCCGCTCAACCCGTTCATGGGCATGATGGGCGTCGCGTTCGCCCGGGACGAGGGCCTCAACGCCCCCAACGCCAATTCCGTGCCGCCGACCATCGGCGGCGGCAACATCGACATCAAGCTGCTCGGCACCGGGTCGACGTTCTACCTGCCGGTGTTCGCCCCCGGCGCGCTGTTCTACGTCGGCGATCCCCACATGGCGATGGGCGACGGCGAGGTGGCGCTGACCGCGATGGAGGGTTCGCTGCGCGGAACGTTCCGGCTCACCGTCTGCAAACCGGGATCGGGGGACGCCCCGAGCGTCGCCTACCGCTATCCGTTCGCCGAGACGGCGCAGGCGTGGATACCCATCGGACTGTCCGACCCGGACGGCGGCCAGGGCGGCGGTCAAGGCAGCGATCTGGACGTCGCGATGCGCCGCGCAGTGGTCAACGCGCTCGATTACCTGCAACAGGATCGCGGCATGGACCGGGCGACGGCCTACGCCTATCTCTCGGCGGCGAGCGACTTCACCATCTCGCAGGTCGTCGACCGCACCGTCGGTGTGCACGGACAGATCTACAAGGAGCACTTCGAGCTGTAGGTGAGTGGTGGGCGCGTCGGGGCCGTCTGCTAGACCCACGGGGTGACCACCATCCGGCAGGCGGCCGAGCACGAGCCGATCGCACGCGTGCTGCCGATGCTGACGGTCCCGCACCTCGACCGCGAATTCGACTATCTCGTCCCGGCGGACTGCTCCGACGACGCCCAGCCCGGGGTACGGGTGCGGGTCCGGTTCCGCGGCCGCCTGGTCGACGCCTACCTGCTCGAACGCCGCTCCCAGACCGACCACGTCGGTCAGCTGGGGTGGCTCGACCGGGTGGTCTCGGCCGAACCGGTGCTGACCCCCGACATCCGCAGGCTGACCGACGCGGTCGTCGCGCGCTACGCCGGAACCCGGCCCGACGTGCTGCGTCTGGCGCTGCCACCGCGCCACGCCCGCGTCGAGAAGGAACCGGCGTCCACGCCGGCACCGCTGACGGTGGGACCGGTCGAGACCGCCTGGGAGGCCTATCCGCGCGCCGGACAGTTCCTCACCGCGATCCAGGAGGGACGTGCCGCCCGTGCCGTCTGGCAGGCCCTGCCGGGCGAGCGCTGGGCCGACCGCCTGGCCGAGACCGCGGCCATCGCTGCCGCCGCAGGCCGTGGCGTCCTGGCGATCCTGCCGGATCAGAGCGATGTCGACAGACTGCACGCCGCGGTCGTCGCCCTGCTCGGCGAGGAGCGGGTGGTGGCGCTGTCGGCCGGGCTGGGGCCGGCACAGCGCTACCGCCGCTGGCTGTCGGTGCTGCGCGGCGGTGCTCGCGTCGTGATCGGCACGCGCAGTGCGGTTTTCGCCCCGGTGTGCGACCTCGGGCTGGTGTTGGTGTGGGACGACGGCGACGATTCGCTCGCCGAACCGCGCGCACCGTATCCGCACGCCCGCGAGGTGGCGATGCTGCGTGCCCACCAGCTGCGGTGCGCGGCGTTGATCGGTGGCTACGCCCGCACCGCCGAATCCCAGGCGCTGGTCCGTAGCGGCTGGGCGCACGATCTGGTCGCCTCGCGGTCCACGGTCCGCGCGTCGGCGCCGCGGGTCGTCGCGCTCGACGACGACGGGTTCGAACAGGAGCGTGATCCGGCTGCCCGCACGGCACGGCTGCCGTCGATGGCGCTGCGCGCGGCGCGGTCCGCACTCGACGCGGGACGGCCGGTGCTGGTCCAGGTACCCCGGCGCGGGTATGTTCCCGCGCTGGCGTGTGCCCGGTGCCGTGCGATCGCCCGGTGCAGACACTGCACCGGACCGCTGTCGCTGCCCGAGCGTGGTGCCGCAGTGTGCCGGTGGTGCGGCCGCGAGGATCTCCAATTGCGTTGTCAGCGGTGTGGTTCCGAGTCGGTGCGGGCCGTGGTCGTCGGGGCCCGGCGCACCGCCGAAGAACTCGGCCGGGCGTTCCCGGGGACCCAGGTGATCACCTCCGGCGGCGACGCCATGGTCGCCTCGGTCCCGGACCGGGCCGCACTCGTGGTCGCCACCCCGGGCGCCGAACCGGTTCCGGAAGCGGGATACGGCGCCGCGCTGCTCCTCGACGGGTGGGCACTGCTCGGGCGGCAGGATCTGCGCGCCGCCGAGGACACCCTGCGCCGCTGGATGGCCGCGGCGGCACAGGTGGTTTCGCGCGCCGACGGCGGAATGGTCGCCGTGGTCGCCGAAGCGGCGATTCCGACGGTGCAGTCGCTGATCCGCTGGGATCCGGTCGGCCACGCCGACACCGAACTCGACGCCCGCGCCGAGGTGGGTCTGCCGCCCGCCGTCCACATCGCCGCCGTCGACGGTTCCTACGCCGCGATCACCGCGCTGCTCGAGACCGCCGAACTGCCTGACGACGCCGAACCACTCGGACCGGTGGATCTGCCGGTCGGCGCCCGCCGCCCGCCCGGCATGTCCGCCCAACAGCCGGTGAGCCGGATGCTGGTACGGGTGCCTCGGCAGCGGGGGTTGGCGCTCGCCGCGGCCCTGCGCCGCGCCACCGGCGTGCTCAGCGCCCGCCACGACACCGATCCGTCCCGTGTGCAGATCGATCCGTTGCACATCGGGTGATGTGCCGAACGAAGACCGTCCTGCTGAATGCGCCTAAGGTATGGACCGCGCAGGGGTGTCGAGCAGGGCCGCCTTCCCGCCGGTGACCGCGTGGATCGCGCCCTGATCGGTCTTCATACTGTGTGGGTAGCCCAACCTTATCGCGCTGGCAGCGTCGAGTTCGCCGACCTGCGCTGAGCTCAGAAGCAGTTGTGCCGCTGCGAGATTGGTGCTCAGCTGATCAACCGTCCGCGGTCCGATGATCGGGATGACCCCCTTGGCCATTGACCAGCTGATCGCGACTTCCTCAGGTGTGCCGTCCGTTTCTCGCGCGATCGCTTCGACCGTGTCGAGTATGCCGGCCTTGTTGCCATCTTCTTCGTGGTGGAGGAACTGGCTGAGGGAACTTTGTGCGCGGCCACGCTCTCCTCGGCGATATTTTCCGGTCAGCATGCCGCCGCCGAGCGGCGAGTAGCCCAGCACCCCCAGTCCGAAGCCTTCGGCCATCGGCAACAGATCGCGTTCTGCTGTGCGTTCGACCAGGCTGTATTCAGTCTGTATGGCCACTACAGGGGCCCAACCGCGCATTGCGGCGATCGTCGCACCCGTCGCGACCCGCCAGGCGGGAAAGCTCGAAAGGCCGACGTAGAGCACCTTGCCTGAACGCACAAGGTCGTCGAAAGCGCGCATGATCTCTTCGATGGGGGTCGCATGGTCGGGGGCGTGTGCCCACAACAGGTCCACCCGATCGGTCTTCAGACGTCGGAGACTCGCCTCCAGTGACTGGATCATCGATTTCCGGCCGTTACCGGTCATCTGAAGCCCGCTGTCGATCGCGGTTCCTGTCGAGTACTTGGTTGCCAGGACCACCTCGTCGCGGTGAGAGGCGATCATGTCCGAGAGGTAAACCTCCGCGTCACCGAGCTGGTAATTGCTGGAGGTATCGATGAAATTCCCGCCGGCCACGCGATACCGGTCGTACATGGCCTGCGCCTCAGCGGGAGTTGCCCCGTGACCCCAACCAGCTCCGAAGTTCCCGGTTCCCAGAGAAAGCGTCGAGACGCGCAGTCCCGATCGGCCGAGGTATCGATAACGCACAGGTCGCTCCTATGGATCAGGGGTGTCGTGTCGGGCCATGCCGCCAACATCGGGAGGTGACGTCTGAGCACTTCACGTCATCGGTGTCCACTATCGAGCGAGGCCCCGGGTACGGTCCATAATGTGACGTCCGAGATTCTTTATCCATCGTTCACACATCCCACCGTGATCGGGTCGCGCGATCCGATCGCCGACGTCATGGGCCTGCTCCGTCCGCATGCGGTTGTGCCGGCCCCGCTACACGCCGCAAGTCCGTGGGCGGTGCGGTTCGATCCTTTCGCACACGTGAAACTCGGCGTTGTCGTCGACGGCCAGTGCTGGTTGAGCCTCGATGGTTTCGAGCCGGTGCTCTTGGGCGAAGGGGACTTCTACCTGCTTGGTAATCCTCCGCCTTACGTGCTGGGAAGCTCCCTCGACGAAGTTTCACCGCGCGCGGCCGCCACGCTGCCCCAGAACACGTTCGGCAGGGGGTTTCGCATCGGAACCCAGGCAGACGAAGACTCCTATACGTGCAGCGTCGATTTCACGTTCGACGCCGACGACACGTCAACGCTGACCGATGTGCTTCCGCCGTTGGTCCATGTCACGGCCGATGACGCGCGCGGACCGCTGTTCATGAACCTCGCCGCGCTGCTGGTCTTCGAGATCGAATCGCCCAGTGTCGGAAGATCTTTAGTGTTGGAGCACCTCGCGCAGATCATCCTCGTCCACATGTTGCGCGCGCATGCTGACGACACCGAACAACCCAGCGGCTGGCTCGCAGCGCTGACCGATGACGGCATCGGGGCGGCGCTACGAGCGATGCACGCCGACGTGAGCCGTCGATGGACCCTCGGCGAACTCGCTGCGATCAGTCGAATGTCGCGTTCAGCGTTCGCTGCGGCATTCAAGGCCAAGGTGGGCGCAGCTCCGTTGACGTACCTGATCGGGTGGCGGATGACCTTGGCCCGCGACGCTCTGCGCACCGATAGTTGGTCGATCGCCGAGCTGGCGTCTGCAACGGGTTACGAGTCCGAAAGCGCCTTCAGTACAGCGTTCCGGCGTGAAGTCGGGTGCTCACCCCGGCACTACCGCAACGCGGCGCGTCGAAGCACAGGAGCTATGCCCGCCGAGTAGAGGGCATCGGGGTCGCCCGTCAGCATTCGACGAAGTTGACCGTGACGTTGACGGCGAGTCCGCCGGTGGACGTCTCTTTGTACTTCGAGTGCATGTCGGCGCCGGTGGTACGCATCGTCTCGATGACCTCGTCCAGGGTGACGTGGTGCGCGCCGTCGCCGCGCAGCGCCATTCGTGCGGCGTTGATCGCTTTGCCCGCCGAGATCGCGTTACGTTCGATGCACGGGATCTGGACCAGCCCTCCGATGGGGTCGCACGTCAGCCCGAGACTGTGCTCCATCGCAATTTCGGCGGCGTTCTCCACCTGTTCGGGTGTGCCACCCAGGATCTCGGCAAGGCCGGCCGCGGCCATCGACGCCGCCGAGCCGACCTCTCCCTGGCATCCGACTTCGGTCGGTTTCTGTCTCGTCCGGCAGGTGACCCTCGAGGCCGAGGAGGATGGCGGTCATCGTGCCGTGCCCGGCCCCCGTGGCGGCCAGTGATCCGAACAGTTCGACTCGGAGGTCCGCCACATCGTCGAGAGCGCCAAGCACGCGGATGCCGTCGACGAACCTGGCTGCGGCGCGCATGGGTCCGACGGTGTGCGAACTCGATGGTCCCACGCCCACCGAGAAGAGGTCGAACACACTGATCGTCATGCGCCTCCCTTCAGTTCACTCCACCGGCAGGCGTCGAGGCCTGGGCGCGTGAGACAGGGCGCAACGGCGTCGTACTACCGGTGCGGAGAGCACTGCCGGCGTCACGGACCACAACCCGGTCGGGTTCTACTTCTTCACCTTGCGAAGGTGCTACGACTTCGACCCCCGTTGCACATAGGGTGATGTCGACATCCTGGCCGAAAAGCGAAGGGTAGGCGCGAGTGGGACGACTGATCGCCTGGTCGATCTCCGTGGTGCTCATCGCCGTCGGACTGCTGTGGCCGCTGGCGTCCGACGGTGGCTCCGGCGATGCGCCGGCGGTCGACGATCCGGTGGTGATCACCGACTACCAGGCGGACTACGTCGTCGGCGACGACGGGGAACTCGAGGCGAAGGAAACGATCACCGGGCGGTTCCCGTCCGGTCGGCACGGCATCTTCCGGTACTGGGACGTCATCAATCCCAACGACTCTCGCATCCGGCAGGAGCCCGACATCGAATCGGTCCTGCTCGACGGCGGACCGGTGCCCTACGACATGCTCTGGGAGGACGCCGACCGGTTCCGGGTGGCCAAGATCGGCGATCCGGACAGCACGCTGGACTCCGGCGAGCACGTCTACGAGATCCGTTACACCATTCCCGGCGTCCTGGACCCGGGTGCCACCGGCGCGGATCGCCGCTTCGCGGCGACGACCGGTGACCCGGATGCGCCGTCGGCGTTCTTCTGGAATGTCATCGCGCCGTCGTGGAACAACCAGATCGAACGGGTCGACATCTCCATCAGCCTGCCCGGCGACGTCACCGGCGCACAGTGCAGCGTCGGCCGCGGCGTCGGCCGGGCCTGCACCGGTCTGACCGTCGCCGACAGCACCGTCCGATTACAGGCGGAGAATCTGCCGCCGCGCACCCCGGTCACCGTGCGCGCCGGCGTCGACATCCCGACACCGCCCCGCGCCGAACTGCCCTGGCCGTTCGCATGGGACCGCATCCTCGGGCGGTCGGTGACCGGACTGGCGGTGCTGCTGGTGCTGACCGCGCTGGCCGCCGCAGCAGCGCTGCTGTGGTCGCGCGCCATCTGGGAACGGCCGCCGCCGTTTCCGCTGCAGTACGCGCCGCCCCCGGGGATCGGACCGGTGCAGGCCGAGTACATCCGCACCGAGGCGCTGCCCAAGAACGGCCTCATCGCAACGCTGCTCTACCTCGCCGAACGCGGTCTGGTGACGCTGCGCCAGGAGGGTGCGAAGAAGTGGACCGTCCGGGGGAAGGCCGAACGCGCCGAGTGGGCTGACCTCGACCCGGTCAGCATCGCGGTCGGGTCGGCGCTGAAGGTCAACGCACCCGGCCTGGAGTTCGAGGCCAAGGGCACCGTCAGCGCGGGGCGCAGGCTCAAGACCGCCGGGACCGACATGGCCGCCGCCACCAAGAAGTGGGCGTTCGACGAGGGCCTCATGGTGCACCGCCGTGCGGAGTCGTGGCTGCGCAGCGCCAACGGCCTCGCGCTGATCGTCGCGGTCTGCGGCTTCTTCCGGTGGGGTCTGCCCACCACCGGATGGGCGCTGCCGTTCGTCGCCTTCTTCCTCTTCTCCGCATCGTCGTGGGCAGGCGGCGTCGGCACCCGGCGGACCGCGGCCGGGCGCGACCTGTGGTCGCGGGTCGGCGGATTCCACCGGCTCATCTCCACCGACTCGGCCGAGACCCGGTTCGACTTCGCCGCGCGCAAGGACCTTTACACCGCCTATCTGCCGTTCGCAGTCGCCGCGGGCACCGCCGCCCTGTGGGCGGCGAAATACCAGACGGCGATGGGAGTGCCTGCGCCGCAACCGGTGTGGTATTACACGACGTCGTCGCCCGGGTCGGATTCGGGCAGTGCCTTCGGATCCGACGGATCGTTCGACAGCTTCGAGTCGGCGCTCTCGTCGTCGATCAGTGCATACACGGCCTCGCAGGCCGCGTCGTCGTCGTCGAGTGGAAGCAGCAGCGGCAGCAGCTTCTCCAGTGGTGGCGGCGGTGGCGGCGGCGGAGGAGGAGGAGGCGGCTCGTGGTGAGTTTTCTGCTGGTGCTCGTGCTGGTGATCGCCGTCTCGGCGCTCGTCGTGTTCGTGGTGGGCTACAACAAGCTGCGTTCGGCCGACGTCCGGGTCGCCGAGGCGCTGGCCGGTATCGACGTCGAGCTGACCCGACGGGCATCGTTGATCCCCAGCCTGGTACACACCGTGTCGAATTTCGCCGCCCACGAGAAGGCCGTCCTCGACCACGTCACCGCGGCCCGCGCGGCGGTGACCGCGGCGACGACGGGCAGATCGGTCGCACAACGCTCGGCCGCGGAAACCGAACTCGACACCGCGGTCGGCCAGGTGGTCGCGCTGGGACAGGCCTATCCGCAGCTCAACTCGTCGAACAACTTCCTCGACCTGCAGCGCAACCTCACCGAGACCGAGGACAAGCTGGCGTTCGCCCGGCAGTACTACAACGACGCCGTCGCGACGTTGAACCGGGCCGTCACCTCCATCCCGTGGATGTTCGTCGCCGGGCCCGCCGGGGTGTCCGAACGCGAGTACTACCAGACGCCGGGCCAGACGGGTCGGTGAGGGCTCCCTAGACTGTCGCGGTGCGCCTCGTCTTCGCCGGCACCCCCGAACCGGCCCTGCCCTCACTGCAGCGCCTCATCGACTCGCCGCGCCACGACGTCGTCGCGGTGCTCACCCGCCCCGACGCGGCGGCGGGGCGGCGCGCCAAGCCGGCCCCCTCGCCCGTGGCGCGACTGGCCCTCGACCACGGCATCCCGCTGCTGCGCCCGGCGAAACCGAACTCCGACGAGTTCGTCGCGGAACTGACCGAACTCGCGCCCGACTGTTGCGCCGTGGTGGCCTACGGCGCGCTGCTGTCGCAGAAGTTGCTCGACGTTCCGGTACACGGCTGGATCAACCTGCACTTCTCCCTGCTGCCGGCCTGGCGTGGCGCCGCACCGGTGCAGGCCGCGATCGCCGCGGGGGACACCGTGACCGGTGCGACGACGTTCCGCATCGAGCCGGCGCTGGATTCCGGACCGGTGTACGGCGTGGTGACCGAAACCGTCCAGCCCACCGACACCTCCGGTGACCTCCTTGGCCGCCTTGCTGTTTCGGGAGCCGCATTGCTCGAGCGCACCCTCGACGGCATCGCCGACCGAACACTGCAGGCGGTCCCTCAGCCGGCGGACGGGGTGACCGTGGCGCCGAAGATCACCGTCGAGGAGGCGCGGGTGCGGTGGGATCTGCCCGCCCATGTCGTGGAGCGCCGGATCCGTTCGGTCACACCGGCTCCCGGCGCCTGGACGCTGATCGGGGACCTGCGGGTGAAGATCGGCCCGGTCAGCCTCGTCGATGGAGCCGACGCGGCGGACCGACTGGAACCCGGCCAGATCGACGTCGCGAAATCCGGCGTCCGCATCGGCACCGCATCGGTTCCGGTGCTGCTCGGCACGGTCCAGCCGCCGGGCAAGAAGCCGATGAACGCCGCGGACTGGGCGCGCGGCGCCCGCCTCGACACCTCGCAGCGGGCACAGTGACCCGGCCTCCGAAGCGCGCCCGGCGCAACCCGCTCGACCCGGCCCGCCGGGTCGCCTTCGACGTCATGCGCGCGGTGTCCGAACGGGACGCCTACGCCAATCTCGCCCTGCCCGCGCTGCTGCACGAGCGTGGTATCACCGGTCGTGACGCCGCCTTCGCCACCGAACTCACCTACGGCGCCTGCCGCTGCCGCGGTCTGCTCGACGCGATCATCGCCGCAGCCGCCGGCCGGCCCACCGAGCGGATCGACCCGGTACTGCTGGAGCTGTTGCGGCTGGGCGCCTATCAACTGCTGCGCACCCGGGTCGAACCGCACGCCGCGGTGTCCACCACCGTCGAGCAGGCCGGCATCGAATTCGATACCGCCCGAGCCGGATTCGTCAACGGGGTGCTGCGCACCATCGGACGAAGGGACGAAGCGTCCTGGGTGGCCGAGCTCGCGCCGCCGGCCGCCACCGACCCGGTCGGGCACATCGCGTTCACCCACGCCCACCCGCGCTGGGTCGCCCAGGCCTTCACCGATGCGCTCGGTGCCCGCGCCGGCGAACTGCGGGAGTTGCTGGCCAGCGACGACGCCCGCCCTGTCGTGCACCTCGCGGCGCGGCCGGGCGTGCTCGGCGCCGACGAGCTGGCCGACGCGGTCGGTGGCACCGTGGGCCGATACTCGCCGTACGCGGTGTACCTGTCCGGCGGTGACCCAGGCGGCCTGGAACCGGTCCGCGACGGGCGCGCCCTGGTGCAGGACGAGGGCAGCCAGCTGGTGGCCCGGGCGCTGACGCTGGCCCCGCTGGTCGGCGACGACACCGGCCGGTGGCTGGACCTGTGTTCCGGACCCGGCGGGAAGACCGCGATGCTGGCGGCCCTGTCGCCGGGACGCGTCACCGCCGTGGAGCCCGCGCCCCGGCGTGCCGAACTCGTCGAGGCGAACACCCGCGGACTGGATGTCGAGGTGGTGCGCGTGGACGGCCGCGAGCCGGGCCTGGACCCGGGCTTCGACCGGGTCCTGGTCGACGCGCCGTGCACCGGGCTGGGCGCGCTGCGGCGCAGGCCCGAGGCGCGCTGGCGCCGCCAACCCGGCGACGTGCCCGGTGTGGCCAAGCTGCAGCGCGAGCTGCTGGCGTCGGCCATCCGGCTGACCCGCCCCGGCGGCGTGGTGCTCTATGCCACCTGTTCTCCGCATCTCACCGAGACGGTCGGCGTGGTCACCGACGCGCTGCGTCGCCACCCGGTGACCGCGTTGGACGCCCGCCCGCTGTTCGCGCCCGCCGAGGACGTCAGCGCCCAGACCGCCGACGGTCCCTACGTCCAGCTGTGGCCACATCGGCACGGCACCGACGCGATGTTCGCCGCGGCGCTGCAAGTAACCTGATCGCTATGCCGGCACCCCTGATAGCGCCCTCGATCCTGGCCGCCGACTTCGCCCGGCTGGCCGACGAGACCGCCGCCGTGGGCGGCGCGGACTGGTTGCACGTCGACGTGATGGACAACCATTTCGTGCCGAATCTGACGCTGGGACTGCCGGTGGTCGAATCGCTGCTCGAAGTGACCGACATCCCGATGGACTGCCATCTGATGATCGAGGACCCGCAGCGCTGGGCGCCGCCGTACGCGGAGGCGGGTGCCTACAACGTGACCTTCCACGCCGAGGCCACCGACGATCCCGTCGCGGTCGCGCGCGACATCCGCGCCGCCGGCGCCAAGGCGGGGCTCGCCGTCAAACCCGGCACCCCGATCGAGCCCTACCTGGAGATTCTGCGCGACGTCGACACCCTGCTGGTGATGTCGGTCGAGCCCGGTTTCGGCGGGCAGAAGTTCATCCCGGACGTGCTGTCGAAGGTCGCGGCCGTCCGGCGCCTCGTCGACTCCGGCGAACTGACCGTCCTGGTGGAAATCGACGGCGGCATCAACGCCGACACCATCGCCGCAGCCGCCGAGGCCGGCGTGGACTGCTTCGTGGCGGGTTCGGCCGTCTACAGCGCCGACGATCCGGCCGAGGCGGTCAAAGCGTTGCGGCGAAGCGCCGCAGAGGCGTCCCAACATCTGACTCTATGAGTGTGTCCGGCGATGTCGGCGCCGCCATGCGGCTCGCCGTCGAGCAGTCCGATGGCGTCAAGGGTGCGACCTACCCGAATCCGCCTGTCGGCGCGGTGATCCTGGACGCCGATGGGGCAGTCGCCGGGGTCGGCGCCACCCAGCCCGCAGGCGGCGCGCACGCAGAGGTGGTGGCGTTGCGCCGCGCCGGCACGCGCGCGGCCGGCGGCACCGCCGTCGTCACCCTGGAACCGTGCAGACACCACGGCCGCACCCCACCCTGTGTGGACGCGCTGCTCGACGCCGGGGTCAGCGCGGTGGTGTACGCGGTGGCCGATCCCAACCCGGTGGCGGCGGGGGGAGCGCAACGCCTCGCCGAGGCCGGCGTGCAAGTGAGCTCGGGAGTGCTCGCCGACGAGGTCACCGGCGGCCCGCTGCGCGAGTGGCTGCACCGTCAACGCACCGGATTGCCGCATGTGACATGGAAATTCGCGACCAGCGTGGACGGCCGTAGCGCCGCCACCGACGGCAGCAGCCAGTGGATCACCAGTGATGCCGCCCGCGCGGACGTCCACCGGCGGCGCGCGGTCGCCGACGCCATCATCGTGGGCACCGGGACGGTCCTGGTCGACGATCCTGCGCTGACGGCGCGCCGGCCCGACGGCAGCCTGCACGAGCGGCAGCCCCTGCGGGTGGTGGTCGGCGAGCGGGAGATCTCCCCGGACGCCCGCGTGCTGGACGAGAAGTCGCGCACGATGGTCATCCGCACGCATGACCCCATGGAGGTCCTACGGGCGCTGGCCGATCGCACCGACGTGCTGCTCGAAGGCGGCCCCACCCTGGCCGGGGCGTTCCTGCGGGCGGGTGCGATCGACCGGATCATCGCCTATGTGGCGCCGATCCTGCTCGGCGGGCCGATCACGGCGGTCGACGACGTCGGGGTGCTCACCATCGCGCAGGCGCAACGGTGGCGTTTCGACGGCGTGACGCCGATCGGACCGGACGTGATGCTCTCGCTGGTGCCGGGTTCGGGCTCGGCCTGATCAGCGCTCGTCGCAGAACTCGGTGATCGGCAGTCCGACGTGTCGCGACGCGGTCGGCACATAGCCGAGAAGCGTGTCGCCCGGGCGCAGCTCGGTGACGTTGTTGACGGTCATCCCAGGCCCGAGCAGCCGGACGTGCCAGTCGTCTTGGGCGATCACGTTGATGGTCGCACCCGAGGGGGTGGTGGCGTTGATGGAGATGAGTGGCCGCCGTTCGATCTTCACCCGGCCGATGCGCACCTCGCGGACGCTGCCGTCGGTACGCACGGCCAGGATCGGCTGGCCGGCACGCAACTCGCTGACGTAGCGGGTCCGGTTGTCGGGGGTGAGCACGTAGGAGTGCACGGCCCCGGCGTTCCACCGGAACGGCCGCGTGGGCATGTACGGCAGCGGGTGGGTTTCGCTGCAGGACAGGAACATTCCGGTGGCGAAGGAGCCGATCAGGCAGCCCTCGTCGCGCTCGAGCAGTGAACAGGTGTCGATGCAGGCGCGCTCGCCCATACCGATGTGCTCCACCGACGACACGGTCAGCTCGACCAGCTCGAGGTGGCCGGGCCGGTCCTCCACCACCCGCGCCAGCGTGGCGACGTCGTCCGGTCCGGTGGGGGCCAGCAGTAGACCGTCGCTGCCGTGTTCGAGGACCAGCTTGACGATCTCGGCGTCCTGGATGTCGTCGACGACGGTGATGGTCCGCCCGCCGGAGTTCTCCGCAGCGGCGATGACGATCTCCAGCGGGATCTTGGTGGGGTCGGTGAACGTGAGCACCGTCCACGCGACCTGACGCACCACGGTGCACGCATCGTGGAGGGTGGCGGCGTCGGAGACGATCACGTGCACACCGCGTTCGGCGGCGGTTTCGCGGGCCACCGCGGGCAGGGAGTCGCCCAGGACCAGGTCGACCACGCGCGGCGTCATATCCACGGCGTCGTCACCCGGTTCGGTGGCGAGGATGCGCCGGATGGTGGGTGGCAGGTCGGCCAGCACCGTGGTGTCGTCGCTGACGATCCCGTCGACGCGGTAGTGGATCGCGGCCTCGATCACCGCGGCGCGCACATCGTCGTCGAGTCCGCGGACGTCGATCCACGCGAAATGGCCGGCCCGGGCCTGTGGTGCGGAACGCTCGTCGGCGGGCGCGAGGGGCGTGATGTGGTCGGTGACGATGTCGGTCACGTCGGTCATGCGAAGTCAGATCCTGTCCGGTTGTTCTTTGGGAGTCTCGAAGTCGACTGGGCTCAGGCGGATTCGAGCGCCGCGGTGAGCGGCGCGGTGGTCAGCGCCTGCGGGGTGTGCAGCCGCCGGCTCAGTTCTGCCGCGACGCGGTGCGGGTTGTCCGAGTCGAAGATCAGCCGGCCGAAGCTCAGGCCGGCCACGCGGGACTCGGCGACCTCCCCGCCGAAGGCGATCGCGTCGTCGTCCGATCCGATGGTGGGTCCGCCGGCGACCAGGATCGGCAGCGGGCAGGTGTCGGCGATGCGGTTCATCCCCGCCACCGAACCGGCGTAGTCGAGCTTGACGATGTCGGCGCCCAGATCGGTGGCGATGGCGCCCAGATGGCAGAGGGTCTCCACGATCTCGCTGCGCGAACCCATCTCGGGGCCCCTGGCGTACATCATGGCCAGCAGCGGCACGCCGAGCGTCTCGCATTCCGAGGCGACCGCCCCGAAGTCCGAGAGCTGGCGCGCCTCGGTGGGGGATCCGACGTTGACATGCACGCTGACCGCGTCCGCGCCGAGTCGCAGGCATTCCTCGACCGAACCCACGAGCACCTTCGAGGTGCGGTCGAGCGACAGGTCGGTGCCCGCGGACAGGTGGACGATCAGTGCCATGGTGGCGAATCGGGCGGGGTCGATGGTGCGGGCGCGTCCCTTGTGGACCACCACGGCGTCGGCCCCCGCGGCGGCCAGCAGGCCGGCCGTGCGGTCGGCGTGGTCGCCTGCGCCGAGCGGGCCGACGGTCACCGAGTGGTCCATCGGCACCACGAGCGCACGCCCGGAGTCCGGATGGAAGATGCGGGACAACCGGATCCGGGTTCCGGTGTTGCCTCGGTGGTGCCGGCCACGCATGTCGAACATGTCTCTCCTAGTAGGCCCACGGGGTCGGGAACGGGAGGCCGAGATAGACCTCGCCGAGTGCCTGTCGTTCGGTGGGGGAGCTGACCCACCGCTGCAGCCGTGCCCGACGCAGTTCCCACTCGAACGGATCGTCGCTGAACCGGTGCAGCACCTCGGTGAGGGTGGCGGCGAACGACTGGACCTGCCAGGTCCGCGCGAGCGCGGTGTCACTGTAAGCGTCGAGGTGGGCTCTTGTGTGGCCTCCGTAGTGGGCCCCGAGGGCGTGGGAGAGGACGCAGGCGTCCGAGACCGCCATGTTGAGCCCCTTGGCGCCCGTCGGCGGCACGATGTGGGCAGAGTCGCCGACCAGGAAGAGCGATCCGTACTGCATGGGGCTGACCACGATGCTGCGCAGCGCCGACACGCTCTTGTCGACGATGTCGCCGGTCTCGAGCTCGCCGCTGTCGTCACTGGTACTGCGGCGCAGCAGCTCCTTCCAGATCCGGTCGTCGGGCCAGTCGCGCACCTCGGTGCCCGCTGGCACCTGCAGGTACTGCCGGCTGATCCGGGGTCCGCGCATGCTGTGCAGGGCGAGCCCGTCGGGGTGCACCGAATACATCCCCTCCTCGGCCACCGGCTTGCTGTGGGCGAGGATGCCCAGCCAGGCCGCGGGATAGGTGCGGGAGTACTCCGTGGTGGTCCCGGCGGGAAGCGTTGACCGGCAGATACCGTGCTGGCCGTCGCAGCCGGCGACGAAGTCGGCGTCAACGGTGTGATGTCTGCCGTCGGCGACGTAGGACACCTGTGGCCGCGCGGAGTCCACGCCGGTGACGGCGACGTCGTCGGCCTCGAATACCAGCGGTTGACCGGAGGCGATCCGGGCGTCGATGAGGTCGGCGACGATCTCGCTCTGTCCGTACACGTAGGCGTGGCGGCCGGAGTCGGCGTGAAAGTCCAGATGGTGGGTGTGATTGTCGAAGCGCAGGTAGAAGCCGTGGTGGACCAGCGCCTCACGGGCCAGCCGAGCGCCGACGCCGATCGCGTGGAGCACGTCGACGGTCACCTGTTCGAGGACGCCCGCCCGGACCCGGGCCGCGACGTGGTCCCTGGAGCGGCGCTCGATGATCACGCTGTCGATGCCCTGCAGATGCAGCATCTGCCCGAGTGCGAGTCCGGCGGGCCCGGCACCGATGATGGCCACCTGGCAGCGCACCGCACCCTCCCTCTTCGTGAAGACAGCCGAACTAAGGGCAGGCTAACTTAAGAGGGTGACTGTTGTCATATTCGCCGCGGCACCGTTACCGAACGGTGAACACGCATCGAACACCTGTCGTCGGCGAATAACCGCCGCCCCGCTGAACTGCGCTTTCCGGGGAATTTCATCGCCACCGACGACGTTGGCAAAGTCAAGGCCCACACCGAGTCGTCACCGTAGACATGGAACGCTCGTGTACCAGCCCGGTAGACTCGAATCGAAGCGCCTTCGCCGACGTCTGCGCACCGCGAGAGCAGAACAAAGGAAGACAGCGTGACCGCATTGGCCGATTGGCTGAGCCTGCCCCCCGTGACCCCGGACACCGTCCGATCGTTCCTGCGCGACCCGCTGCGAGCGGTGCTGCCCAGCAGGGAGGACGGCTCCGATCAGCTGTCTCCGCAGATACCGCTGATGGATTCGGGCCTGGAGCGCTGCTGACTCAGAGATCGGGCAGGTGGTGCCTGCCGCCCTCCGGTGACGACTGACGCGGTAGCCGCATCGTCTGATCGCCGCTGTGATCGGCGCTCGGGGCGGCGAAGGACTGCGTGGGGGCCGACGCCCCCCGCACGTCGATGAACTCCGTCGGCGGATCGTCGTCCTCGGCAGGCACCCCCGGCACCGGCTCGTCGGCGTGCTCGTCCCTGCCGGCGATGAGCAGCCCCAGCAGGGCGCCCACGACACACACCACCACGGTGGCGATGAAGATGTCGCCGTACTGCATCACGTAGGCGGCCCGGTACCGGTCCGCCTCCGCGGCCAGCCGCTCGGCCAGCGTGTTCGCCCCCGGCGGGAACGGCAGGGTCTGCAAATACTGGTTGAGCCGGTAGAGCCCCCACGCCGTCAACCCCGCCAGACCGATCAGCATGCCGATCATGCGCGCGACGACGACGGCGGCGGACGCGATGCCGTGCTGCGCGGCGGGCACCACCCGCAGGGTCGCCGAGGTCAGCGGCCCGATCACCAGGCCCAGTCCGATACCGGCGATCACCAGGTCGGTGTCGAGCACCGGCAGGGTGACGAAGCCCAGATCATGGCGCGCCGACAGCAGATCCACCGGCCACTTGGAGATCAGCCAGTAGCCACCGGCCGCGATGAGCAGGCCGACGAATGTGACGATCCGGTCGCCGACCCGGCTGGCGATCCACCCGCCGATGACGGCGCCGATCGGCAGCGCGATCAGGAAGCGCAGCAACAGCAGCACCGCGTCGGTCTGGTCCTTCCCGAGGATGCCCTGTCCGAACAGCTCGACGTTGACCAAGGTCACCATCAGCGCGGCACCCGCACACAGCGAGGCGCCCAGGGCGGCCAGGAACGGCCGGAAGTGCACACCTGCCGGCTCGATCAGCCGCGTGCGGGAGAACCTCTCCCACACGAAGAAGGCCACGAGGACCACGACGGCACCGAGCAGCAGCGGGAGCCCGTAGTCCGGCAGGATCTTCTTGCCGTCGGGCGCCGGGTTGTAGAGGCCGATCACGATCAGGCCGAGCGCGACGGCCAGCAGCACGCCGCCCACCACGTCGACCTTCTCGGGCTGGTCGGGCTTCACCCGGGCCGGCAGGCTGAAGTGGATCATCACCATCGCGAGTACGGCCATCGGAACGTTGATCCAGAAGACGTCGCGCCAGGTGTTCAGCGCCGCGACCACCGCGATGCCGTACAGCGGGCCGAGCACACTGCCGAGTTCCTGCGCGGCGCCGATACCGCCGAGTACCGAGGCGCGGTTGCGGGTCGCCCAGAGGTCGGCGGCCAGCGCCAGCGTCACCGGGAGCAGCGCACCGCTGGCGGTGCCCTGGATGGCGCGGCCGATGACCATGGGGATCAGATCGTTGGACAGTGCGGTGACGACGGAGCCGACAGCGAACCCGGCCAGGCTGAGCTGCAGCACCAGCTTGCGCCCGAACCGGTCGGAGGCGCGTCCGAGCAGCGGCATCGCTGCGATGTACCCGAGCAGATACCACGTGATGATCGGCGTGACGCGCTGCAGCTGGTTCACGGCGATGCCGATGTCCATCATGATGTCGCGGATGATCGCGATCACCACGTAGGTGTCGAGGGCGCCGAGCAGCACGGCCAGGCCGCCGGCGCTGATCGCTATGCGCCTGCTGCGCCCGACGTTCTGGACGGACCCCATCAGACGGCGGGCTTGGTGACGGTGACCTGCTTACCCCAGTCCGACAGCGTCATCGTGACGCTGTTGCCCGGCGTGGGCTCCAGTTTGACCTGCACGAGATCGTGGGTGCCGTCCTCGCGGACCCACGCGGTGGCGGGTACCGGACCGCTGGCCTGGATCTGCGGGGCGATCGCGTTGACCGCCTCGGCGCTCACCGTGCCGGTCAGCCGGACCGTGCCCACACCGTTGATCGTCTCGCGGCCGTCGGCCTTGGGATCGGAGAAGTTGGCCAGCACGTTGGCCAGCCCCTTGTCCGGGCTCAAGATCGAGGCGATGTCGTAGATGTCGGCGGCCGGCCCGAAGTCCTGGAAGCTGCCTGCGGTGATCGCGCCGTAGAGGATCCCGTCGACGACCACGAACTGCACGCCCTCGAGGCGCTGGCCGAGGAACACGATGTTCGCCGAACCCGTGGCGGCGACAGCGGGGCTGTTGGTCAGGTCGCCCTCGAGCGATTCGATGGGCAGTTCGGGGAAGCTGCCCTGCACCGACAGCATGAGGTGGACGCTCTTCAGATCGCGGGTGGTCTGGGTCGCGTCGGCCAGTAGCGGGGCCGCCTCGGGCAGCGGCGCGTCGGACTCCGAGGACGACGAACACCCGGCGACGAACATCGCGGCGGCGAGGAGGACGGCGATCAGGGCCTGGGCGGCATGGCGTGGGCTCGTCGGCATGACTGCATCGTAGAGGGTCGACCTCCGCGGACCGGGTCGCCACGTTTCCGGCGGGGCAGGAGCGAAGCGACCCGGGGGATCGGCTCAGCGGGGAATAGGCTGGCCCGATGTTCACCGGAATCGTCGAAGAGGTCGGCGAGGTCGTCGGCAAGCAGGATCTCGCCGACGCCGCCCGCCTGGTCATCCGTGGCCCCGTGGTCACCGCCGACGCCGGGCACGGCGACTCCATCGCGGTCAACGGCGTCTGTCTGACCGTCGTCGAGGTACTGCCCGACGGCGTGTTCAGCGCCGATGTGATGGGCGAGACCCTCAACCGATCCAGCCTGGGTGCGGTCGGGGTGGGCAGTCACGTCAACCTCGAACGTGCCGCAGCGGTCAACAGCCGTCTCGGTGGGCACATCGTCCAGGGCCACGTCGACGGCACCGGCCATGTGATTGCGCGCACACCGTCCGAGCACTGGGAGGTCGTGCGGATCGGCCTGCCGGCGGAACTGGCGCGCTACGTCGTGGAGAAGGGCTCCATCACCGTCGACGGCGTGTCACTGACCGTGTCTTCCCTCGGCCGCGCAGCGGAATACGACTGGTTCGAGGTCTCGCTGATCCCCACCACGCTGGGTCTGACCACACTGGGCTCCGCCCCGGTCGGCACCCCGGTCAATCTGGAGGTCGACGTGATCGCGAAATACGTCGAACGGTTGATGAGCAGGCCCGCCGGAGACGGCGGGCAATAATCGTCGCTCTCAGTTGGTTCATACTGAGAGGCGAGTACTCCTGAGCAAGGGTGGCAGACAATGACCAGGCTCGATTCGGTCGAACGGGCGATCGCGGACATAGCGGCAGGCAAGGCCGTCGTCGTGATCGACGATGAAGACCGCGAGAACGAGGGCGATCTCATCTTCGCCGCCGAGAAGGCCACCCCAGAACTCGTCGCCTTCATGGTGCGCTACACCTCCGGGTATCTGTGCGTGCCACTCGACGGCGCGATCTGTGACCGGCTGGGGCTGCTGCCGATGTACGCGGTCAACCAGGACAAGCACGGCACCGCCTACACCGTGACTGTCGACGCGAAAAACGGTGTGGGAACCGGCATCTCGGCGTCCGATCGCGCGACGACGATGCGCCTGCTCGCCGATCCGGCCAGCACCGCCGATGAATTCACCAAGCCCGGCCACGTCGTGCCGTTGCGCGCCAAGGACGGTGGTGTGCTGCGCAGGCCGGGGCACACCGAGGCCGCCGTGGACCTGGCCCGGCTGGCCGGGTTGCAACCCGCAGGCACGATTTGCGAGATCGTCAGCCAGAAGGACGAAGGCGCCATGGCGCAGACCGACGAGCTGCGCATCTTCGCCGACGAACACGATCTGGCCCTGATCTCCATCGCCGACCTGATCGAGTGGCGGCGCAAGCACGAGAAGCACGTCGAGCGCATCGCCGAGGCGCGTATCCCGACCCGGCACGGTCCGTTCCGCGCGGTCGGTTACACCAGCGTCTACGAGGACGTCGAACACGTGGCGCTGGTGCGTGGCGACGTCGCGGGACCGCACGGTGACGGGCACGACGTGTTGGTGCGCGTGCACTCCGAATGCCTCACCGGCGACGTATTCGGTTCCCGGCGCTGCGACTGTGGGCCCCAGCTGGACGCGGCGATGGCGATGGTGGCCCGGGAGGGCCGTGGTGTGGTGCTCTACATGCGGGGCCACGAGGGCCGTGGCATCGGGCTGATGCACAAGCTGCAGGCCTATCAGCTGCAGGACGCCGGCGACGACACCGTCGACGCGAACCTCAAGCTCGGACTGCCCGCCGACGCCCGCGACTACGGCATCGGCGCCCAGATCTTGGTCGACCTGGGTGTGCGGTCGATGCGGCTGCTGACCAACAACCCCGCCAAGCGGGTCGGGCTGGACGGTTACGGCCTGCACATCATCGAGCGCGTACCGCTGCCGGTCCGGGTGAACGCCGAGAACATCCGCTATCTGATGACCAAGCGTGACCGGATGGGCCACGATCTGGCCGGACTCGACGAATACGACGAAGCCACCAGCATGGACGATTTCGACGAGGGCGTGTACCTGCTCGGCGAGCGCAGGCCCGATCTCGGCGGCTCCCGGTGAGTGGCGGCGCCGGCGTCCCGGACCTGCCGCATCTCGACGCCTCCGCGCTCAAGCTCGGCATCGTCGCCAGCACATGGCACGAGATGATCTGTGACGCACTGCTCGACGGTGCGCGCCGGGTGGCCACCGACGCCGGTATCGCCGAGCCGACGGTGGTGCGGGTGCTGGGCGCCATCGAGATTCCCGTCGTGGCGCAGGCGCTCGCGGCCGACCACGACGCCGTCGTCGCGCTGGGCGTCGTGATCCGCGGTCAGACACCGCATTTCGACTACGTGTGCGATGCCGTCACGCAGGGGCTGACGCGGGTGTCGCTGGATGCCGCGACACCGGTCGCCAACGGTGTGCTGACCACCGACACCGAACAGCAGGCGCTGGACCGGGCGGGTCTGCCCGAGTCGGCGGAGGACAAGGGCGCCCAGGCCGCCGCCGCTGCGTTGTCCACCGCGCTGACCCTGCGGGATCTGCGCGCGCAGTCATGACCGACGACCGGGACCCCGATTGGGAGGTGGCGATCCGGCCACGCCTGACCCCGTACTTCGCCTATGCCGCCGCGGCCATCATCGTCGCCGCCCACGTCGCCGTCGGCCTGCTGCTCAAGGTCGGCTCCAGCGGGGTGATCTTCCGGACCGCCGATCAGGTGGCGATCGCACTGCTGGGCTGCATCATCGGCGGCGTGGTGCTGCTGTTCGCCCGGCCGCGGCTGCGCGCCGGGGCTGCCGGGGTGGCGGTGCGAAACCTGTGGGCCTACCGCGTCATCCCCTGGTCGGACGTGGTGGGGGTGTCCTTCCCCCGCGGGGCGCGCTGGGCCCGGCTCGATCTGCCCGACGACGAATACATCCCGCTGATGGCCATCCAGTCGGTCGACCGGGAGCACGCCGTCGAAGGAATGGAGCGGCTGCGCGACGCCATGGCGCGGTACCGCTCACACACTCAGTGACATCGCCAGTTCCTGGCGCGGCCCGACGGTCGCGGCCGCGACCCTGAACCCGGCCTTCTCGTAGATACCCCGGGCCACGGAGTTGTCCGGCGCGACCCGCAGGGTGACCGTGTGCACCTGCCGGCTGCGTGCCCACTGCACCGCCGCCTCGAGCAGTTCCCCGGCCAGTCCGTGTCCGCGGGCGTCGGGTGCCAGCCACAGCGAGTACAGGTAGACCGAATCGGCCGATTGGTGCTGGGCGCTGATCAGTCCCATCGGGCGGTCGTCGACCAGGACGGTGAACGCGGCGTGTTCGCGCAGCCGCCGTCGCCACTGGGCGGCGGTGAACGACGCCTCGCGGCGGTACTGCGGGTCGGTCGGGCCGAGCGAATCGGTCAGCGCCTGCAGCCGGACGACGGCGAACACCCGCCAGTCGGCCTCGGTGAGTCGCGCCACGCGGGTGACCGTCACGCCCCCGCCTGGCGTGGGTCGCCCATCACCATGCCTTCGCGGCGCGGGTCGGCCCCGCCGATCCAGCCGTCCTGCTCGCGCACGATCGCGGAGAGCCCGCTGGACTGGTCGGCGAAGTCGACGACGTGGCCGAGCTTACGCAGGCCCGTGATCAGGGGATCGTGATCGCCGTTGTCGCTGGTGTCGACGTCGGGGTGCTCGCCGCCGACATTGGTCTCGGGCGAATTGGCGGCGCCGAAATCCACCATGCCGACTGCCTGCTGTGGATCGAGTCCCCAATCCAACAGGCCCACAGTCGTTTTCACGACGAATTGGATGATGACGGAGCCGCCGGGCGATCCGAGCACCGCGTACAGCGGGCCGCGGGCTCCCGGCGGGCCCGCAGGCGCCCGGTCGAAGATGAGCATCGGCGCCATCGTGCTGCGTGGACGCTTGCCCGGCTGCAGCCGGTTGGCCACCGGAACGCGGTCCGGGCCGACCGGCTCGGCCGAGAAATCGGTGAGCTGATTGTTGAGCAGGAAGCCGTCGACCATGTGGAAGGAGCCGAACGCCGATTCCACGGTGGTGGTCAGCGAGGCCGCGTTGCCGTACGAGTCGACGATGCTGACCTGACTGGTGCCGTGCTCGGGCGGCTGGGGGGCCGGGGCGGCCGGCGGCCCGAACTCACCCGGTTTGGCGGTGCCCATACTGCGCTGTGTGTTGATGAGCGCCGACCGGCCGGCCAGATACTGACTGTTGAGCAGTGCGTCGGGATTTCCACCGGGAAGCGCGACGAAGTCGGTGTCGGCCACGTAGCGGTCGCGGTCGGCGTAGGCGAGCCGTTCGGCCTCGGAGATCAGGTGCACACCCATCACCGCGGGATGGCCGCCGTTGAGGTCGATGTCGGTGGGCTTGTGCTCGCTCATGTCGAAGCGTTCGAGCATGCCGAGGGTGGCCAGCACGGCGATTCCCCCCGACGACGGCGGCGGCATCCCGCACACATCCTTGCCCCGGTAGGGCCGGCACAGCGGCTGGCGGACCTTGGCGGTGTAGCCGGCGAGGTCCTCGAGCGACATCTGGCCGGGCGTGCGGCCGCCGGAGGTGTCGGCGACCGCCTCGACGATCGCGTCGGCGATCGGTCCGGTGTAGAAGGCGTCGGGTCCGTCGGTGGCGATGGCGCCCAGCGTCTTCGCATACGCCGGGTTGGTCACCCTGCTGCCCGGTGTCTTCGGGCTGCCGTCGGCGTTGAGGAAGTAGGCGGCGGCCGCCCGGTCGATGCGCAACTCGTCACGGCTGTCGGCGATCGCGGCCGCGAGCCGGGGGCTGACGTCGAAACCGTCGTCGGCGAGCCGTACCGCCGGGCCGAACAGATCCCGCCACGCCGTCTTGCCGTGGGCGGCGTGGACCTCGCCGAGCATGCGCACGATGCCGGGAACGCCGATGGATCGGCCGGAGGCCCGGGCGTCGGGCTTGGGCTCGGTGCGGTCGGTGTCGCTGACCCAGCGCAGATAGTTCTCCGTCGCGGCCGCGGGTGCGGTCTCGCGACCGTCGTAGGCCTGTACGGCACCGGAGGTGGCGTCGAAGTAGAGCAGGAAACCGCCGCCGCCGATGCCCGAGGACTGAGGTTCGACCAGCCCCAGCATGGCCTGCGCGGTGACCAGCGCGTCGGCCGCGGTACCGCCGTCGCGCAATACCCGGCAGGCGGCCTGGGTGGCCAGCGGGTTCGCGGTCGCGGCCGAGTACCTGGCGGTGCGGACCGGCGTCATGTCCTTGCGGTAGCCGGTGGTGACCTCCGGGTTCTCCGCCAGGTTGCCGTCGGTGCCCGCGGCCGACGTCTTGGGCGTCGGTGTGCCGTTGGACACGATCTCGCAGGGCGGATCGGGTACCGCAGGCTGTTGATCGTTCGCCCCGCAGCCCGCCGAGACCAGCGTCAACGCCGCGAGCGCAGCGGTGACCTTCCGGGTCGACGCCGTGATCCGCACCCCTCGAAGGTAGCTGAGCGGCCCGCCACCTGTCCGGGAGTCCCGTCCAGTCGTTCCCCCGGTCGCTCCGCTCCTGCCCGCCGACCAGCCGGCAGTAACCTTGTCTTCGTGCCCGATCCCGCGACGTACCGGCCGGCGCCCGGGTCCATACCCGTGCAGCCGGGGGTGTACCGGTTCCGCGATCCCCACGGGCGGGTCATCTACGTGGGCAAGGCCAAGAGCCTGCGCAGCCGGCTCAACTCCTACTTCGCCGACATCTCCGGGCTGGCGCCCCGCACCCGCCAGATGGTGATGACCGCGGGCAGCGTCGAGTGGACGGTGGTCAACACCGAGGTCGAGGCACTCCAGCTCGAGTACAACTGGATCAAGGAGTTCGATCCGCGGTTCAACATCCGCTACCGCGACGACAAGTCGTATCCGGTGCTGGCCGTGACGCTGAACGAGGAATACCCGCGGCTCAAGGTCTACCGTGGCCCCCGCAAGAAAGGCGTCCGATACTTCGGCCCGTACTCCCACGCGTGGGCGATCCGTGAGACCGTCGACCTGCTCACCCGGGTGTTCCCGGCGCGCACCTGTTCGAACGGGGTGTTCAAGCGACACAGCCAGATCGAGCGCCCGTGTCTGCTCGGCTACATCGACAAGTGCTCCGCGCCGTGCGTCGGACGCGTCAGTGCCGAGGAACATCGCAGGATCGTGCTGGACTTCTGCGACTTCCTCGCAGGCAAGACCGACCGCCTGGCCCGCGATCTGGAACAGCAGATGACCGAGGCGGCCGAACAACTCGACTTCGAGCGCGCCGCGCGGCTGCGCGACGACATCGGTGCGCTCAAGCGCGCGCTGGAGAAGCAGGCGGTGGTGTTCGGTGACGGCACCGACGCCGACGTGGTGGCCTTCGCCGCCGACGATCTCGAAGCCGCCGTGCAGGTGTTCCACGTCCGGGGCGGCCGGGTGCGCGGGCAGCGCGGCTGGATCGTCGAGAAGTCCGGCGAGCCCGGGGAGTCCGGTGAGGGTCAGCTGGTCGAACAGTTCCTCACCCAGTTCTACGGCGAGCAGGCCGAGTTGGCCGGGGCCAGCGACGCCGGCGGCGACGAGGCGACCAATCCGGTGCCGCGCCAGGTGCTGGTGCCGTGTCTGCCCGACAACGCCGACGAGCTGACGACATGGCTCAGCACGCTGCGCGGGTCGCGGGTGTCGCTTCGGGTGGCGCAGCGCGGCGACAAGAAGGCGCTGGCCGAGACCGTCAAGCGCAACGCCCGCGACGCCCTGGCCCAGCACAAGCTCAAGAGGGCGGGCGACTTCACCGCGAGAACCGCTGCGCTGCAGAGCATTCAGGATGCGCTCGGGCTGGCCGACGCGCCGCTGCGGATCGAATGCGTCGACATCAGCCACGTGCAGGGCACCGACGTGGTGGCGTCACTGGTGGTCTTCGAGGACGGGTTACCGCGCAAATCGGACTACCGCCACTACGCGATCCGGGAGGCCGCGGGCGAGGGCCGGTCCGATGACGTCGCGTCCATCGCCGAGGTGACCCGGCGCCGTTTCTACCGGCATCTGCACGACATCCAGCATCCGACGGAGCTGTCACCGGAGGGCCGGTCGCGCAAGTTCGCCTACCCGCCGAACCTGTTCGTCGTCGACGGCGGGGCGCCGCAGGTGAACGCGGCCCAGGCGGTGCTCGACGACCTCGGTATCAGCGACGTCGCGGTGATCGGCCTGGCCAAGCGACTGGAGGAGGTGTGGGTGCCCGCCGAACCCGACCCCCTGATCTTCCCGCGCAACAGCGAGGGCCTCTATCTGCTGCAGCGGGTCCGCGACGAGGCGCACCGGTTCGCGATCGCCTACCACCGCAGCAAGCGCTCCAAGCGGATGACGGCCTCGGCGCTCGATTCCGTCCGTGGCCTGGGCGAGCACCGCCGCAAGGCGCTGGTCACCCATTTCGGGTCGGTGGCGCGCCTCAAGGAGGCCAGCGTCGAGGACATCACCGCGGTGCCGGGGATCGGGGTGGCCACCGCCCGTGCGGTACTGGAGGCACTGGGAGCCGATTCGGACGCGCCCGGGCCCGTTATCGGCGATGATTCACGGAGGGCCTCGGGGTGAGTATCGGGATGACAGAGACGACGACGAATGAGTGAGCAGGTACAGGCCGGCGACGTCGATCACCCGGGGGAGGGGGGTATCGACGTCGTGCTGGTGACGGGACTCTCGGGGGCGGGTCGTGGCACCGCCGCGAAGGTCCTCGAAGATCTGGGCTGGTACGTCGCCGACAATCTGCCGCCGGAGCTGATCGCCCGTATGGTGGAGCTCGGTCTGGCCGCCGGATCGCGGATCACCCAGCTGGCGGTCGTGATGGATGTCCGGTCCCGCGGCTTCACCGGCGACCTGGACTGGGTGCGCAGTGACCTCGCCACCCGCGGCATCGCGCCACGCGTGCTGTTCCTGGAGGCCAGCGACGACATCCTGGTGCGCCGGTACGAACAGAACCGGCGCAGCCATCCGCTGCAGGGCGGCCAGACCCTCGCTGAGGGCATCGCCCGCGAGCGGGCCCTGCTGTCGCCGGTGCGGGCGTCGGCCGATCTGGTGATCGACACCTCGACGCTGTCGGTGCCCGCCCTGCGGGAGAGCATCGAGCGGGCGTTCGGTGAGGAGACCGTCGCGCACACGAACGTGACCGTGGAGTCGTTCGGCTACAAGTACGGGCTGCCGATGGACGCCGACACCGTGATGGACGTCCGGTTCCTGCCGAATCCGCACTGGGTGGATGCGTTGCGCCGGCACACCGGTCAGCATCCCGACGTGCGCGACTACGTGCTCGGACAACCCGGCGCGGTCGGGTTCCTCGACACCTACCATCGACTGCTGAACGTGGTCATCGACGGATACCGCCGGGAGGGGAAGCGCTACATGACCGTGGCGATCGGCTGCACCGGCGGCAAGCACCGCAGCGTCGCGATGGCCGAGGCGCTCGCCGGGCGGCTGCAAGGCGGTGACGAGCTCACGGTGCGGGTGCTGCACCGGGACCTGGGTCGCGAATGAGTCCACGCATCGTCGCGCTCGGCGGCGGACATGGGCTCTACGCCACGCTGTCCGCAGCCCGGCGCCTGAGCCCGCATGTGACTGCCGTCGTCACGGTGGCCGATGACGGCGGATCGTCGGGCCGGCTGCGCTCCGAACTCGACGTGGTACCGCCAGGTGATCTTCGAATGGCATTGGCGGCGTTGGCATCCGACAGCCCACACGGCCGATTGTGGGCGACGATCATCCAGCACCGGTTCAGCGGCAGTGGCGCGCTGGCCGGGCATCCGATCGGCAATCTGATGCTGGCCGGTCTGTCGGAGGTGCTGGCCGATCCGGTTGCCGCGCTCGACGAGCTGGGCCGCATACTCGGCGTCAAGGGCCGGGTACTGCCGATGTGCCCGATCGCGCTGCAGATCGAGGCCGACGTGGCCGGCCTGGAATCCGACCCTCGGATGAGCCGGGTGATCCGCGGACAGGTGGCGATCGCGACGACCGTCGGCAAGGTGCGCCGGGTGCGGCTGCTGCCGGGCGATCCGCCCGCGACCCGTCAGGCCGTCGACGCGATCATGGCCGCTGATCTGGTGGTTCTGGGGCCGGGGTCCTGGTTCACCAGCGTCATCCCGCATGTGCTGGTGCCGGAGCTGGCGGCGGCGCTGCGTGCGACGGCGGCGCGGCGTGCGCTGGTGCTGAACCTGGCCGCAGAGCCGGGTGAGACGGCGGGTTTCTCCGCCGAGCGGCACATCCACGTGCTCGCCCAGCACGCACCCGATTTCACCGTCGACGACATCGTGATCGACGCCGGCCACGTGCCCAGCGACCGGGAACGTGAACAGCTCAGCCGCACCGCGACGATCCTCGGTGCCCGAGTCGAGTTCGCCGACGTGTCCAGACCTGGTACACCTTTACATGACCCGGCGAAGCTGGCGGCGACCTTGGAGGGGGTGCGGCTCCGCGGGCAGGCCGCCGGCCCGGTCCAGGCGCCGACCGTCCCCGCACCGACACTGAACCGACCGAGAGGTGACGACTCGTGGCGATGACAGCCGAGGTGAAGGACGAGCTGAGCCGGTTGGTGGTCAACTCGGTCAGCGCCCGCCGCGCCGAGGTCGCCGCGCTGCTGAGGTTCGCGGGCGGCCTGCACATCGTGTCGGGCCGGGTGGTCGTCGAGGCCGAGGTGGACCTCGGCAGCATCGCCCGCCGGCTGCGTAAGGACATCTACGACCTCTACGGATACAGCGCCGTCGTACACATGTTGTCCGCGAGCGGTATTCGCAAGGGCACCCGCTACGTGGTGCGGGTCGCCAAGGACGGCGAGGCGCTGGCCCGCCAGACCGGGTTGCTCGACATGCGGGGGCGTCCGGTACGCGGGCTGCCCGCCCAGGTCGTCGGCGGCAGTGTCGGCGACGCCGAGGCGGCCTGGCGGGGTGCATTCCTTGCGCACGGTTCGCTGACCGAACCGGGGCGGTCTTCGGCCCTGGAGGTCAGTTGCCCGGGTCCGGAGGCCGCGCTGGCGCTCGTGGGTGCGGCCCGACGGCTGGGGGTCAGCGCGAAGGCGCGGGAGGTGCGGGGCAGCGACCGGGTGGTGGTGCGCGACGGCGAGGCCATCGGCGCGCTACTGACCCGGATGGGCGCCCAGGACACACGGCTGACGTGGGAGGAGCGGCGGATGCGCCGCGAGGTCCGCGCGACGGCCAACCGGCTGGCCAACTTCGACGATGCGAATCTGCGGCGTTCGGCGCGCGCGGCGGTCGCCGCGGCCGCCCGGGTGGAGCGGGCGCTGGCGATCCTCGGTGACACGGTGCCAGATCATCTGGCGACGGCGGGCAAGCTGCGTGTGGAGCACCGTCAGGCGTCACTGGAGGAGCTGGGCCGCCTCGCCGACCCCCCGATGACGAAAGACGCTGTGGCCGGCCGCATCCGGCGGTTGCTGTCGATGGCCGACCGCAAGGCCAAGCAGGACGGCATCCCCGACACGGAGTCGGCCGTCACGCCGGATCTGCTCGAAGACGCCTAGCCGGATACGGCGTGGCCAGCCCGAGGTGGTCACGCAGCGTGGTGCCCGTGTAGTCGGTGCGGAAAGCCCCCCGCTCCTGCAGCAGCGGCACGACCCGGTCGACGAATGGGTCGAGCCCGCCCGGGGTGACGTGCGGCACCAGGATGAATCCGTCGCTCGCGTCGGCCTGTACCAGGCGGTCGATGGTGTCGGCGACGGTTTCCGGTGAGCCGATGAAGTTCTGCCGTCCGGTGACCTCGACGATCAGTTCGCGGGTGCTGAGATTCTCCGCTTCGGCCCTGGTCCGCCACTGCTCGGCGATCGCCACCGGGTCGCGGTACATGCGCACGCTCGCCCGTCCACGGGCGATGGTGTTCTCGCCGACGACCGGATCGATCGACGGCAGCGGCCCGTCGGGGTCGTGGTCGGACAGATCGCGGTTCCATAGTTGTTCGAGGAACTTGATCGCGGTCTGCGGTGACACCTGCGCGAGGCGGATGTCGTGGGCGATGTCGGCGGCCTCGGCGTCGGTGTCGCCGAGCACGAACGTCGCGGCGGGCAGGATGAGCAGTTGATCGGGGCTGCGACCGTACTTCGCCAGCCGCCCCTTGACGTCGGAGTAGAACGCCTGGCCGTCCTCGAGTGTGCCGTGCCGGGAGAAGATGGCATCCGCCTCGGCGGCGGCGAATTCGCGACCGCGGTCGGAATCACCCGCCTGGAAGGTCACCGGCCTGCCCTGCGGGCTGCGCGGCACGTTGAAATGGCCGTGGATGTCGAAATGGGGGTCGTGGTAACTGAATTCGCCTGCCTGCGGATCGGTGAGGAACACGCCGGCATCCTTGTCGGCGACGATCTCGTCGCCGCGCCACGAGTCGAACAGCGTGTGGGCTGCGGACAGAAAGCTCTCGGCGCGTTCGTAGCGCTGATCCTCGGGCAGGAATCCGCCCCGCCGGAAGTTCTCGCCGGTGAACGCATCCCATGACGTGACCACGTTCCACGCGGCCCGGCCGTCGGACAGGTGGTCGAGCGAGGCGAACTGCCGCGCGACCTCGTACGGTTCGTTGAAGGTGGAGTTGATGGTGCCGGTGAGCCCCAGCCGGTCGGTGACCGCTGCCAGCGCCGCCAGCACGGTGAACGTGTCGGGGCGACCGACCACGTCGAGGTCGTAGATCCGGCCGTTCTGCTCCCGCAGCCGCAGTCCCTCGGCGAGGAACATGAAGTCGAATTTGCCGCGTTCGGCGGTCTGGGCGAAGCGGACGAACGAGGCGAAGTCGATGTGACTGCCGGAGTCCGGATCGCTCCACACCGTGGTGTTGTTGACGCCCGGGAAATGGGCGGCCAAGTGAATCTGCTTGCGCGGCTTAGTCATCAGTGATCCTGGTGTCAGGTGTTCGCGTAGCGGTTGGCGGGACGGGCGAGTCCGAGCAGCCCGCGCAGGGTGCTCGCGTGATATCCGCCGCGAACGGCGCCGCGGCGCTGCAACTCGGGCATCAGCCCGCGGGTGATCTGCAGCAGATCGTGCGGAAGTGTGGCCGGGCGCAGGCGGAAGCCGGCGACACCGGATGAGCTGCGCGCCACCACCAGATCAGCCAGCTCTCCGGGCGACCCGACGAAAACCTCTGCGTCGCTGCGGTAGTCGGTACCGGTGAGGTCGTCGAGGCGCTGTTTTCTGGCGCGGGCGGCCTGCGGGCTGTCGTCCAGGAAAACCACCAGATCGGCGAACAGGCGCACAGGGCCGACGGTGTCCGGGCGCCGCGCGGCCACGGCCTCGACGGTGCGGGCAGTCTCCGCGGCGTCGAGCGGAGTGATGAAACCGACGTCGGCGCTATTGGCGATCAGTCGGAGCGCGGGGGAGGTGTGGCCGAGCGCGGCCACGATCGGCTGGCCCTGGGGTGGCCTCGGCGTGATCGAGGGGCCCTTCACCGAGAAGGTCGCGCTCTCGAAGTCGATGTAGTGCAGCTTCGTTCGATCGATGAACCGTCCGGTGGCCACATCCCGGATCTCGGCGTCGTCCTCCCAGCTGTCCCACAGCCGGCGCAGTACCTCGACGTAGTCGGCGGCCTCGCCCAGCAGATCGATCTGCGACACCTCACGCCGTCCGAAATGCGCCGCGGATTCGGCGTCGGCGGCGACCTTCACGCGGACGCCGGCCCGCCCGGAGGTGACGAAATCGAGGGTGGCGATGGCCTTCGATGTATGGAAGGGCTCGGTATGTGTCGTGATGACGGTCGGGACGAGCCCGATGTGACGGGTCACCGGCCCGACCCGGGCGGCGATCAGCACCGCGTCGAGACGCCCGTGTACCCCGCTGCCGGACTGCAGGGCCAGCGCGTCCTCGATGGTGACGAAGTCCAGTCGGCCGCGCTCGGCCTCGAGGATCAGATCGGTCCAGTACCGGGCGGTCAGCAGCTCGGTCGGTCGGGCGTCCGGCTCCCGCCAGGAGCTCGGATGCCACCCCGTTCCGTCCAGTGCGACGGCAAGCTGCACCGTTCCTGTGGCGCCCACGGGCACACCTGCCTTCCGGTCGGTCTACCGGGGGTCAACGGTACGGAGTTCGCCACCATTCCGAAGAGATGAATTCACGCTGATGCCAAGTCAAGCCATACCTCCGGCTACCGTTGACCGCATGGGTACTCTCCGGGTCGGCGTGGCCCTTCCCGACCCACCGTTCACCGGCATGCCGAGCGATGGCGGCCGGCCCGCCGGCCTCGACATCGACCTGATGACCGCGATCGCCGACCGCCTCGCCCGCCGCGTCGAATTCATCGCCTTCGACGGCGACGACTTCGAGGCGGTGTTCGAGGGACTGGGCAGCCACTACGACTGCGTCGCCGCAGGCACCACGGTCACGCCGGAGCGTGAGCAGAGGGCGTCGTTCGCGCCGCCGTATCTCATCAGCGGGCAGGCCCTGGCCGTCGACACCGCCCGGGTGCCCCACGTCCGTTCCATCGACGACCTGACGGGGCTGACGGTGGGTGTCCGGCGCGGCAGCACAGCCGGGACCGTCGCCGACCGGCTCGTCGCCGAGGGCAAGGCGGGCGCGGTCCGGCGCTACGACCGTCCCGACGCGTGGGTCGGCGACTGCGACGCGTTCATCGCACTCGGCCCGGCCCTGACCGAACTGGTCAAGCCGCTGAGCACCGTCGACGTCGTCCAACAGGGACTGTCCACCGAGCACATCGCCATCGCCGTCGCCACGGACGACACCCAGCTGCTCAGCCGCATCACCGTCGCCCAGGCCGAGCTGGAGGACGCCGGCACGCTGCAACAGATCCGGCGCCGGTGGCTGGGTAATCCCTATGCCGACCAGAGCCTGGCCGTGCACTGACCAGCCCGCGCATCGCGATCAGGGCCCCACTAGGCTGGCTGGCGAGCAATACACCAGAGGCAGACAAGGGGACATCGACGTGACCATCCGCGTAGGCGTTAACGGTTTCGGCCGCATCGGACGCAACTTCTTCCGCGCGCTGGACGCGCAGAAGCACGAGGGCAAGAACACCGACATCGAGATCGTGGCCGTCAACGACCTCACCGACAACGAAACCCTCGCGCACCTGCTCAAGTTCGACTCGATCCTCGGCCGGCTGCCCTACGACGTGGAGGTCGACGGTGAGGAGATCATCGTCGGCGGACACAAGCTCAAGGGCCTGTCCATCAAGGAGGGCCCGGCGGCCCTGCCGTGGGGCGATCTCGGGGTCGACGTCGTCGTCGAGTCCACCGGCATCTTCACCAAGCGCGACAAGGCCCAGGGCCACCTCGACGCGGGCGCCAAGAAGGTCATCATCTCCGCGCCGGCCAGCGACGAGGACATCACCATCGTGCTGGGCGTCAACGACGACAAGTACGACGGCAGCCAGAACATCATCTCCAACGCGTCCTGCACCACCAACTGCCTCGGCCCGCTGGCCAAGGTCCTCAACGACGAGTTCGGCATCGTCAAGGGCCTGATGACGACCATCCACGCCTACACCCAGGACCAGAACCTGCAGGACGGCCCGCACAAGGACCTGCGCCGCGCCCGCGCCGCAGCCATCAACATCGTCCCCACCTCGACCGGCGCCGCCAAGGCCATCGGCCTGGTGCTGCCCGAGCTCAAGGGCAAGCTCGACGGATACGCGTTGCGCGTGCCGATCCCGACCGGTTCGGTCACCGACCTCACCGCCGAGCTGAACAAGCCGGGCACGGTCGACGAGATCAACGCCGCGTTCAAGGCCGCCGCCGACGGACCGCTCAAGGGCATCCTCAAGTACTACGACGCCCCGATCGTCTCCAGCGACATCGTCACCGATCCGCACAGCTCGCTGTTCGACTCAGGTCTGACCAAGGTCATCGACAACCAGGCCAAGGTCGTCTCCTGGTACGACAACGAGTGGGGTTACTCCAACCGCCTCGTGGACCTCGTCGCGCTCGTCGGCAAGTCCCTTTAAGCGCGATGAGCGTCAGGACGCTTGACGATCTGCTGAGCGAGGGCGTCGAAGGCCGGGGCGTCTTGGTCCGCTGCGACCTGAACGTGCCGCTCGACGACTCCGGCGCCATCACTGACCCGGGCCGGATCCATGCGTCGGTGCCCACCCTCAAAGCGCTCGCCGAGGCCGGCGCCAAAGTCGTGGTGACCGCTCATCTGGGCCGGCCCAAGGGCGGGGTGGACCCGAAGTTCTCCCTCAAGCCGGTCGCCACGGCGCTCAGCGAGGAACTGGGGCGTCACGTCCAGCTCGCCGGCGACGTGGTCGGTACCGACGCGCTGGCCCGGGCCGAAGGCCTGACCGACGGCGACATCCTGCTGCTGGAGAACATCCGCTTCGACGAGCGGGAGACCAGCAAGGACGATGCGGAGCGGCAGAAGCTGGCCTCGGCGCTGGCCGAACTGGTCGCCGGTCCGGACGGATCTGGCGGGGCATTCGTCTCCGACGGCTTCGGTGTGGTGCACCGCAAGCAGGCCTCGGTCTACGACGTCGCCACGCTGTTGCCGCACTACGCCGGCACACTCGTCGCCGCCGAGGTGAAAGTCCTCGAGCAGCTGACCAGCTCCACCGATCGTCCGTACGCGGTGGTCCTCGGCGGTTCCAAGGTCTCTGACAAACTCGCTGTCATCGAGAACCTCGCCACCAAGGCCGACAGCATCCTCATCGGCGGCGGCATGTGCTTCACGTTCCTTGCCGCCCAAGGTGTTCCGGTGGGCAAGTCGTTGCTGCAGGAGGAGATGATCGACACCTGCCGCACCCTGCTCGACACCTACGGCGACGTGATCCATCTGCCCGTCGACATCGTCGTCGCGGCCGAGTTCTCCGCCGATTCGCCGGCCGAAACCGTTGCCGCGGACAAGATTCCGGACGACAAACTCGGCCTGGACATCGGCCCCGAATCGGTGAAACGGTTCACCGCGCTGCTGTCCAACGCCAAGACGGTGTTCTGGAACGGTCCGATGGGCGTGTTCGAGTTCCCGGCTTTCGCCGCGGGCACCAAGGGGGTCGCCGAAGCGATCATCGGGGCGACCGGCAAGGGCGCGTTCAGCGTCGTCGGCGGTGGTGACAGCGCCGCGGCCGTCCGTCAGCTCGGTCTGCCGGAGGACGGGTTCTCCCATATCTCCACCGGTGGCGGCGCATCCCTGGAGTATCTGGAAGGCAAGACGTTGCCGGGCATCGAGGTTCTGGAGGGTCAGGGATGACGAAAGCCGCACGCAAGCCACTGATTGCGGGCAACTGGAAGATGAACCTCAACCACTTCGAGGCCATCGCCCTGGTGCAGAAGATCGCGTTCTCGCTGCCCGAGAAGTACTTCGACAAGGTCGACGTCACGGTGATCCCGCCCTTCACCGATCTACGCAGCGTGCAGACCCTGGTCGACGGCGACCGGCTGAAGCTGACCTACGGCGCGCAGGATGTCAGCCAGCACGACTCCGGCGCCTACACCGGCGAGATCAGCGGCGCGTTCCTGGCGAAGCTGGGCTGCTCCTTCGCCGTCGTCGGGCACTCCGAGCGGCGCACCTACCACCACGAGGACGATGCCACCGTGGCCGCCAAGGCGGCCGCGGCGTTCCGGCACGGCCTCACCCCGATCATCTGCATCGGCGAGCACCTCGACGTCCGCGAGGCGGGTAACCACGTCGAGCACAACGTCGAGCAGCTGCGGGGCTCGCTGGCGGGTCTGACCTCCGAACAGATCGGACAGGCCGTCATCGCCTACGAGCCGGTCTGGGCCATCGGTACGGGTCGTGTGGCCAGCGCCGCCGACGCGCAGGAGGTCTGCAAGGCCATCCGCGACGAGCTCGGCTCACTGTCGTCGCCGCAGATCGCCGCCGGTGTGCGGGTGCTCTACGGCGGTTCGGTCAACGCCAAGAACGTCGGCGAGATCGTCGCTCAGGAGGACGTCGACGGCGCGCTGGTCGGCGGAGCGTCGTTGGACGGGGAGCAGTTCGCCACGCTGTCGGCGATCGCCGCCGGTGGGCCCCTGCCCTGACCAGCTGTCACGGGCCTGTAGGCTGTTCCGCATGACTTTGGCCCTGCAGATCATCCTGATCGTGACCAGCGTGCTGGTTGTGCTCCTGGTGCTGCTGCATCGCGCCAAGGGCGGCGGCCTGTCCACGCTGTTCGGCGGCGGTGTGCAGTCCAGCCTGTCCGGGTCGACGGTTGTCGAGAAGAACCTGGACCGGTTGACGCTGTTCGTCACCGGTATCTGGATCGTCTCGATCGTCGGTGTCGCGCTGCAGATCAAGTACAGCTGACGTTTTCCCAGCGCCTCCGCTGAGAACCTGCCGACCGAAGAGGTCCACGAGGACAAGCCCTAGGTTCTGCGGCGTCGTCGAGATCCGCCGATACTGGACCGATGGCTGAACTCCCCGACGCGCTGGAACCCATCGGCTCGGTGACCCGCACCCAGGTGGGGCGGGAGGCCACTGAGCCGATGCGCGAGGACATCCGGCTGCTCGGCACGATCCTGGGCGACACCGTCCGCGAACAGAACGGCGATGAGGTCTTCGACCTCGTCGAACGTGCCCGGGTCGAATCGTTTCGGGTGCGCCGCTCCGAGATCGACCGCACCGAACTGTCCGGCCTGTTCGACGGTATCGAGGCCCGGGCGGCGATTCCGGTCATCCGCGCGTTCACGCACTTCGCGCTGCTGGCCAACGTCGCCGAGGACATCCACCGGGAACGTCGGCGCGCGATCCACGTGGCCGCGGGGGAGCCGCCCCAGGACAGCACGCTGGCCGCGACCTATGCCAAACTCGACTCGGCCCGGCTGAGCTCGGAAAAGGTGGCCGCCGCCCTGACCGGCGCGCTGGTGTCGCCGGTGATCACCGCGCATCCGACCGAGACGCGTCGGCGCACGGTATTCGACACCCAGCGCCGGATCACCGAGCTGATGCGGCTGCGCGCCCTCGGCGAGGACGTCGAGCAGGAGTTGCGCAGGCACATCCTGACGCTGTGGCAGACGGCGTTGGTCCGGTTGTCCCGGTTGAAGATCCAGGACGAGATCGAGACCGGGCTGCGCTACTACCCGGCGGCGTTCTTCGAGGTGATCCCGCGCGTCAACGGCGAGGTGCGCGCCGCGCTGCAGGCCCGCTGGCCGGGTACGGACCTGCTGGGCGAACCGATCCTGCGGCCGGGTTCGTGGATCGGCGGGGACCGCGACGGCAACCCCAATGTCACCGCGGACGTCGTGCGGCAGGCCACCTCCCGGGCCGCGTACACCGCGTTCGCGCACTACTTCTCGGAACTGACCGCGCTGCAGCAGGAGCTGTCGATGTCAGCGCGCCTGGTGACGATCAGCGAGGAGCTCTCCGCGCTGGCCGACGCCTGCGAGGAGGCCGCGCGCGCCGACGAACCGTACCGGCGCGCCCTGCGGGTGATCCACGGCAGGCTGACCGCCACCGCCGCCGCGATCCTCGACGCCCAGCCGGAGCACGAACTCGATCTCGGGTTGACGCGCTACGACGACCCCGGCGAGCTACTGGCCGACCTGGACATCGTCGACGCCTCGCTGCGCGCGCACGGCAGCGCGGTGCTCGCCGACGACCGGCTGTTTCGGCTGCGGGAAGCCGTGCGCGTCTTCGGGTTTCACCTGTCGGGTCTGGACATGCGGCAGAACTCCGACGTGCACGAGGAGGTGGTCGCCGAGCTGTTGTCCTGGGCGGGGGTACATGAGGACTACGCGTCGCTGTCCGAACCCGAGCGTGTCGACCTGCTGGCTGCGGAACTGGCGACCCGTAGGCCGTTGACCCGCGATGGTGCGGCCCTGTCCGAGCTGGCCCGCAAGGAACTCGACATCGTGCGGGCGGGGGCCCGTGCGGTGCGGGTGTTCGGGCCGCATGCGGTACCCAACTACATCATCTCGATGTGCGAGTCGGTGTCGGACATGCTCGAGGCCGCGATTCTGCTCAAAGAGGCGGGGCTGTTCGACGTCTCGGGTGACGATCTGTACGCCCCGGTGGGCATCGTCCCGCTCTTCGAGACCATCGACGACCTGCAGCGTGGATCGTCGATCCTCGAGGCCGCGCTCGATCTGCCGCTGTACCGGGCCATGGTCACCGCGCGCGGGGACCGCCAGGAGGTGATGCTCGGCTACTCCGACTCCAACAAGGACGGCGGTTATCTGGCGGCCAACTGGGCGCTGTACCGGGCCGAACTCGACCTCGTCGAATCGGCGCGTAAGACAGGTATCCGGTTGCGGCTCTTCCACGGTCGCGGCGGTACGGTCGGCCGCGGCGGCGGCCCCAGCTACGAGGCGATCCTCGCGCAGCCACCCGGTGCGGTCAACGGATCGCTGCGCATCACCGAACAGGGCGAGGTGATCGCGGCCAAATACGCCGAACCCCGTATCGCACACCGAAACCTCGAGACGCTGGTGGCCGCGACGCTGGAGTCCACGCTGCTGGATGTGGAGGGCCTCGGCGACGCGGCCGAACCCGCCTACGAGGTACTCGATGACCTCGCCGCCCGTGCACAACGCGCGTATGCCGAACTCGTCCACGAGACACCGGGATTCGTCGACTACTTCAAGGCCTCCACACCGGTCAGCGAGATCGGGGCACTCAACATCGGAAGCCGGCCGGCGTCGCGCAAACCGACGACGTCGATCTCCGATCTGCGGGCGATCCCGTGGGTGCTGGCGTGGAGCCAGTCGCGGGTGATGCTGCCCGGCTGGTACGGCACGGGCAGTGCCTTCGAGGAGTACATCGCCGAGGACGAGAGCCGCCTGGGGACGTTGCAGGATCTCTATCGGCGCTGGCCGTTCTTCCGTACCGTGCTGTCGAACATGGCGCAGGTGATGGCCAAGTCGGATCTCGGTCTGGCGGCTCGGTATTCGGAGCTGGTGGACGACGAGGCGTTGCGCAGCAGGGTGTTTGGAAAGATCGTCGACGAACACGCCCGCACCATCCGCATGCACAGACTGATCACCGGTCAGGACGATCTGCTGGCCGACAACCCGTCGCTGGCGCGGTCGGTGTTCAACCGGTTCCCGTACCTGGAGCCGCTCAACCACCTGCAGGTGGAGCTGCTGCGCCGCTACCGCTCCGGCGACGAGGACGAACTGGTGCAGCGCGCCATCCTGCTCACCATGAGTGGGCTGGCCACGGCGCTGCGCAACAGCGGTTAGAGCCCGATCGTCCGGCGCATGGCGTTCACGCCGCTGCGCACCGCGTTCTCGGTGGCGGCGAGCGGACCGAGCACCGCTTCACCCATGCCGACCAGGTTCTCCACCCGCGTCACGATCCCCTCCATGCGATCGACGACGGCGATGAGTCGTGGTGCGAGAGCGTCGATCTGGTTGATGGTGGAGTTGAAGCGGTCCATGGTCGCGTTGAGTTTGGCGGTCGAGGTGTTGAGGTCTTCGAGTGTCTCGCTGAGACCCTCCAGAATGGTGTCGACCTGTTCGACGGTGACGTCGGCATTCAGCGCCGCCTGCGCCAACTTCCTGATGCGCTCTGAACCGGTCCGGACAGGTCTGCCCCCTTTGTCTGCCACCCGGTCAGTATGACCTGCGCTGGTCAGAATGGTGGGGGATCGTCGCCGTAGTCGGGCCGGTGCGACGCGGCCGGGCGACGGTGCGTGTGCTGGCGTTCGGCCAGGATCCGGGATGCGCGATCCTGGGCACGGGTGCGCCGTCGTGTCGGCATCCGCAGCGTACGGTTCCCGCCTGTCCGCGCTGCAGCATCACCGACGATCGGTCCGGTCGGCCGGCACAACGCAGGGAACAGCAGTGCCGAACCGGGGGTCGTGACGTACACCTGACCGGTGGGTGACTTCCAGATCACGGTGCCGTCCTGCAGCTGCCGGTCCTGCCAGCCCCAGAACGTCTTGAGGAGATGATGAAGGCGGCAAAGACATTTCAGATTCGAGGCCTGTGTTGGCCCGCCGTCGGCGTAGGGCAGGGTGTGGTCGATGTCCGACCGGGTGGCGGGGTTATCGCAGCCGGGGAACCGGCAGGTCATATCGCGGCAGCGGACGAAGTCGGTCAGCGCCCGCGACGGTGAGTAGCCGGGCTCGGGTCCGGCATCGACGGGCGGCATCACCGGTCGCACGGTGGCGGTTTCGGTGAGTTCCGCGATGACCTCGGGCGGCAGCAGGCCATCACCCCCGATCTCGGCACCGCCCGATTGTCCGCTGCCGTCGGTGACGACATGGATGACGACCGACCCCGCCGCAGGTCTGGCCGCGGCCGTGCACTCGGCCCGCCCGCAGCGGCACGCGAGGCGATCCCCGCCCGCAGTCAGGACGTCGATCGCATCAGCCTGCCGGGCCTCCGGACTGCGGGGGTCCTGTTCGCACACGGTGGCGGCCAACGCGGTGAGTTTCCGCCCGAAAGCGTGGGCGTGCGGGGTGGACACGGCGGCACTGATCTCGGACAGCCCGTCGAAACGGTCGGCGATCCAGACTGCGCGCTCAGCGGGGGAGTCCTTGCGCGGCGTGCGCACGGCCTCACGGTCATGCCGCCGGACGATCTTGTCGATCCGTTGCGCGAGCCGGGACCGCGTCATCGACGGCCAGGCCGGGACGGTCACCGCCAATTCGGTATCCACGCAGGACAACACCTCGTCGTCGGTGATCAGATCCGTGCGGTAGACGATCGTCTTGAACAGGCCGAAATCCACGTCCCCGGCGATGAAGGCCTCGGCCACCTTCGGAATGCGTTTCAGGGATTGCGCATACCGCAGCGCACTGGCAGCCAGCCCCTGACTGATCCGCAACTCGGCGGCGATCTCGGCGGTCACCGCTGCCTCGGCGTCGACGACCCAGTCCTCGTGTGCGCCGCATTCGGCGAGCCGAATCGACCACAGCTGCCCGATGGCGACGAGACGCGCCGCGGCGGCCCGGTTCTCCGCACGACTCGCCGCCGACACCGCGGCCAGCGCCGCCCGGGACGCCGTGGTGTCCTCCGCGACGAAGAACCGGTCATCGAACATACATTCGATTGTGGCACAGGCCACCGACAAGGTGGGTCAGAGCTTAGATGCGGCGTCCTCGTCGAGCCACCACACCGTCGCCTCACGGCCGGCGGCGCCGGCCGCGGGCCAGTCGTCGGCGCTTGCGCCGCCGACGGCGGCCGCCACCGCCTCGGCCTTGCCTTCACCCGAGACGATCAGCCACACCTCCCGCGAGCGGGCGACCGCGGGCAGCGTCAGCGTGATGCGCTTCGGCGGCGGTTTGGGGGAGTCGGTGACCCCGACGACGGTTCGACTGGTCTCCCGGACCGCCGGCGTGTGCGGGAACAGCGAGTTGATGTGTCCCTCGGGCCCCACGCCGAGCAGATGCACGTCGAACACCGGCGTGGCCTCACCCTTTCCCAGCTTCGCCAACTCCTGCTCGTAGGCCTCGGCGGCGGCGTCGAGGTCGTCACCGAACTCGCCGTCGGTGGCGGCCATCGCATGCACGTTGGCTACCGGGACGCCGACCGGGTCGAACAGCGCATCGCGGGCCTGCTTGTCGTTGCGCTCGTCGTCGTCCGCGGGGACGAACCGCTCGTCGCCGAAGTAGAGGTGCACCTTGTCCCAGTCGATGCGGTCGCTCTGTCCGGCGAGCCGGGCCAGCACCTTGACACCGGTGCCGCCGCCGGTCAGCACGATGTCGGCGCGGCCCCGCTGATCGACGGCGGAGACGATCTCGTCGGCCAGCCGGTCACCCACCGCCGCCACCAGTGCGTCGCTGTCGGGATAGCGCTTGATCGAAGCCGTCATGTGTATTGCACCTTCTCGATCCCTTGCAGCGCCTCGAAGTAGATCTCGTCGGCGTCGAGGCGGCGCATGTCCTCGGCCAGGCATTCGCGAGTCTCTCTGCGCGCCAACGGAACCAGTGCCTCCGGCTTCGCTGTGCGGGTGATCTTCGCGGTCACACCGTCCTGGGGGCGGCTCAGTGTGATGGTCTCGCTGTCGCGAACCAGCTCCACCTTCAGTTCGCCGACGGCGCGATGAACCGGCCCGTCGATGCGGCTCGCCAGCCAGCCGGCCAGGATGTCCAGTGCGGGCTCGGTCTCCAGCCCCGACACCACTGCCGAGTTGATCGGCTCGTGCGGCGCCTGGTCGACCGCCGCGGTGAGCAGCGCCCGCCAGTAGGTGATCCGGCTCCACGCCAGATCGGTGTCACCCGGGGTGTGACCCTGCAACCGGTTCTTGATCGCCGCCAGCGGATCCACTGCGTTGGTGGCATCGGTGATCCGGCGTAGCGCCAACCTGCCCAGCGGATCCTCCGCGGGGACAGACGGTGCGACGTCCGGCCACCACGTCACCACGGGAGTGTCGGGCAGCAGGAACGGCATCACCACGCTGCTCGCGTGATTGGCCAGCGGTCCGGAGAGCCGCAGCACGACGACTTCGTTGGCACCGGCGTCACTACCGACCCGCAGTTGAGCGTCCAGCCGAGCCTTCTCCGCACGCCGATCGCCGGGCGCGACCACGATGACGCGACACGGATGTTCGCGGCTCGCCGCGTTGGCCGCGTCGATGGACTCCTCGAGGACGGACTCGGTGTCGGGGGCGATCACGAGGGTCAGCACGCGGCCCAGCGTGATCGCGCCGCCCTCTTCGCGCAGTGCCTGGATCTTCTTGTTGATGGCACCGGTGTTGGTGTCGGGCAGGTCGACGATCACGGACGCCTCCACTCGCGGCCGGTTCGGCGCAGCATCTCGAACGCCGATTCCGGTCCCCAGCCGCCCGATTCGTACGGGTCCGGTTTGCCATGGGACGCCCAGTAATCCAGCGCCGGATCGAGGATCCGCCAGGCCAATTCGACTTCTTCGTTCACCGGGAACAGCGACGGCTCGCCCAGCAGGACATCGAGGATCAGCCGTTCATAGGCCTCCGGCGACTCCTCGGCGAACGCCGATCCGTACGAGAAGTCCATGCTGACGTCCCGGACCTCCATCTGGTTGCCCGGCACCTTGGAGCCGAACCGCAGCGTGATGCCCTCGTCCGGCTGGACCCGGATCACCAGCGCGTTCTGCCCGAGCTCCTCGGTCATCGTCGCGTCGAACGGTAGATGTGGCGCCCGCTTGAAGATCAGCGCGATCTCGGTCACCCTGCGGCCCAGTCGTTTCCCGGTGCGCAGATAGAACGGGACACCGGCCCAGCGACGCGTGTCCACATCGACGGTGATGGCCGCGAACGTCTCGGTGGTGGAGGTCTTCGAGAAGCCGTCCTCCTCCAGCAGTCCGACCACCCGCTCGCCGCCCTGCCAGCCGGCGGTGTACTGACCGCGGGAGGTGGTCTCGTCCAGCGGCTCGGCCAACCTGCTGGCCGAGAGCACCTTGATCTTCTCGGCCTGCAGTTCGTCGGGGGAGAAGCTGACGGGTTCCTCCATCGCGGTGAGGGCCAGCAGCTGCAGCAGGTGATTCTGGATGACGTCGCGTGCGGCGCCCACCCCGTCGTAATAGCCGCCGCGCCCGCCGAGACCGATGTCCTCGGCCATCGTGATCTGCACGCTGTCCACGTAGTGGCTGTTCCACACCGGCTCGAACAACTCGTTGGCGAAGCGCAGCGCCAGGATGTTCTGGACCGTCTCCTTGCCCAGATAGTGGTCGATCCGGAAGACCGATGATTCGGGGAAGACGTTGTTGACGATGCCGTTGAGTTCCTCGGCGCTGCGCAGGTCGTGACCGAACGGCTTCTCGATGACCACCCGGCTCCAGTGACCCTCGGCCTTCTTGGCCAGCCCGGTTCGCGAGAGCTGTTCGAGTACCTGCGGGAACGCCTTCGGCGGAATCGACAGGTAAAAGGCGTGATTGCCGCCGGTCCCGCGTTCGGCGTCGAGTTTGCCCAGCGTCTCGGCGAGTTGCTCGAACGCCTTCTCGTCGTCGAAGGTGCCCTGCACGAAGCGGATGCCTTCCGACAGCCGGTCCCACACCTCCTGGCGGAAGGGTGTGCGGGCGTGCTGCTTGACCGCGTCGTAGACGACCTGGGAGAAATCCTCGTCGGCCCAGTCCCGCCGGGCGAACCCGACGAGTGAGAACGTCGGCGGCAGCAGACCCCGGTTGGCCAGGTCGTAGATGGCGGGCATCAGCTTCTTGCGCGCCAGATCGCCGGTCACGCCGAAGATCACCACGCTGCACGGCCCGGCGATCCGGGGCATTCGCTTGTCGCGCTTGTCCCGCAGGGGATTACGCCACTGGGTCATGTTCTGACCTAGGACTTCTTCTCGTCCAGCTGACCCTGCGTGGCTTCCAGCAGCTCCTGCCAGGCCTTGTCGAACTTGTCCACGCCCTCGTTCTCCAGAGTCAGGAACACATCGGTCAGGTCGATGCCGATCGCGTCGAGCTTGTCGAAGACCTCCTGTGCCTCGGCGCCCCGGCCGGTCACCGTGTCGCCGGTGATGACGCCGTGATCGGCGACCGCGTCCAGCGTCTTCTCCGGCATGGTGTTGACCGTGTTCGGCGCGACCAGCTCGGTGACGTAAAGGGTGTCGGAGTAGTCCGGGTTCTTCACCCCGGTCGACGCCCACAGCGGCCGCTGCACGCGGGCGCCGTCGGCCTTGAGCGCCTCGAACCGCGATCCGCCGTTGAAGACTTCCTCGTAGGCCGCATAAGCGAGGCGGGCGTTGGCCACGCCGGCCTGGCCGCGCAGCGCGAGCGCCTCGTCAGTGCCGATCTTCTCGAGGCGCTTGTCGATCTCGGTGTCCACCCGCGAGACGAAGAACGACGCCACGGAGTGGATCCGCGACAGATCGTGGCCCGCCTCCTTGGCCTTCTCCAGGCCCTCGAGGTAGGCGTCCATCACCGCGCGGTAGCGCTCGACGGAGAAGATCAGCGTCACGTTGACCGAGATGCCCTCGGCGAGCACCGCGGTGATCGCGGGAATCCCTTCCTTCATCGCCGGGATCTTGATCAGCAGGTTGGGCCGGTCGACGATCTTCCACAGCTCGATCGCCTGCAGGATCGTCTTGTCCGCGTCGCGCGCCAGCCGCGGGTCGACCTCGATGGACACCCGGCCGTCGACGCCGTCGGACTGTTCGTACTGCTTGGCGAGCACATCGCAGGCGTTGCGCACGTCGTCGGTGGTGACGGTGCGGATGGTGGCGTCCACGTCGGCGCCGCGCTCGGCCAGCTCCTTGACCTGCGCGTCGTAGGCGTCGCCCTTCGACAGCGCCGCCTGGAAGATCGACGGGTTGGTGGTCACACCGACCACACTCTTGGTGTCGACGAGCTCCTGCAGATTGCCCGTCTGCAAACGTTCACGGGACAGGTCGTCGAGCCATACGGACACTCCCGCGGCCGACAGGGCGGCGAGATTCTCGTTCTGCGTCATCGTGCTTCCTTCCGAAAAGGTCAGTTGGCTATCGATCGCTCCGCGGCGGCGGCCACCGCCTCGGGGGTGAACCCGAATTCGCGGAACAGCGTCTTGTCGTCGGCGGACTCTCCGTAGTGCTCGATGGAGATGATTTCGCCGGTGTCGCCGACGAGCTTGTACCAGCTCTGGGCGACGGCGGCCTCGACCGCTACCCGCGCAGAGACATTGGGGGGCAGCACGCTGTCGCGGTACTCCTTGGGTTGCGACTCGAACCACTCGACGCACGGCATCGACACCACGGCGGCGTTGATGTCCTTGTCCGCCAACAGCTTCTTGGCCTCCACAGCCAGCTGCAACTCCGATCCGGTGCCGATGAGGATCACATCGGCACCCGTGGCGTCACCGCCGCCGAGCACGTATCCACCGCGGGCGACGCCCTCGGCGTCAGTGCCCTCGAGCACCGGGATGCCCTGACGGGTCAGAATGAAACCGACCGGACCGCTGCCGTTTCCACGGGCGATGATGCTCCGCCACGCGTACGCCGTCTCGTTCGGGTCACCGGGGCGAACCACCGAGAGGTTCGGGATCGCCCGCAGCGCCGCGAGGTGCTCGATCGGCTGATGAGTGGGGCCGTCCTCGCCCAGACCGATCGAATCGTGGGTCCAGATGTAGATGGTGTCGATGTCCATCAGCGAGGCCAACCGCACCGCGGGCCGCATGTAATCCGAGAACTGCAGGAACGTACCGCCGAACGCGCGGGTCGGCCCGTGTAGCACGATGCCGGACAGGATCGAACCCATGGCGTGCTCGCGGATACCGAAGTGCAGCACCCGGCCGTACCAGTCGGCGGTGAAGTCCTCGGTCGAGATCGACGGCGGCCCGAAGGATTTCACGCCCTTGATGGTGGTGTTGTTGCTGCCGGCGAGGTCGGCCGAACCGCCCCACAGTTCGGGCAGATGCGGTGCGACGTCGTTGAGCACCTGACCGAACGCCGCGCGGGTGGCGACCGCCTTGCTGCCCGGCTCCCAGTGCGTGATGTCGGCATCCCAGCCGTCGGGCAGTTCCTCGGCGGTCAGCCGGTCGAGCAGCTTCTTGCGTTCCGGCTCGCGCTCGGCCCATGCGTCGAATTCGGGCTGCCACTTCTCGTGCGCCTCGCGGCCGCGGTCGACCAGTTTGCGGGTGTGCTCGATGACCTCGGGACGGACCTCGAAGGTCTTGTCCGGATCGAATCCGAGAATCTTCTTGGTGGCGGCCACTTCCTCGTCGCCGAGCGCCGAGCCGTGCACGCCGCCGGTGTTCATCTTGTTCGGCGCCGGATAGCCGATGATCGTGCGCAGCGCGATGAACGACGGCTTGTCGGTGACCTTCTTGGCCTCTTCGATGGCCGCTTCGATACCGACGACGTTCTCGCCGCCCTCGACCTCCTGCACATGCCAGCCGTACGCCCGGTAGCGGGCGGCGACGTCCTCGCTCAGCGCGATGTCGGTGTCGTGCTCGATGGAGATCTGGTTCTTGTCGTAGAACACGATCAGATTGCCCAGCTGCTGGGTGCCTGCCAGGGACGACGCCTCGCTGGTCACCCCCTCCTCCATGTCACCGTCGGAGGCGATCACGTAGATGAAGTGGTCGAACGGGCTGGTGCCCGGGGCCGCGTCCGGGTCGAACAAGCCGCGCTCGAACCGGGCCGCCATCGCCATGCCCACGGCTGACGCGAGGCCCTGGCCCAGTGGACCGGTCGTGATTTCCACGCCCTTGGTGTGGCGGAACTCCGGATGGCCCGGTGTCTTGGACTTGAAGGTGCGCAGCGCCTCGATGTCCTCGAGTTCGAGACCGAAGCCGCCGAGATAGAGCTGGATGTACAGCGTCAGGCTGGAGTGTCCGCACGACAGGATGAAGCGGTCGCGGCCCAGCCAGTGCACGTCGCTCGGATCGTGGCGCATCTGCCGCTGGAACAGCGTGTAGGCCAACGGCGCGAGGCTCATCGCCGTACCGGGATGACCGTTGCCGACCTTCTGTACCGCATCGGCCGCCAGCACCCGGACCGTGTCCACCGAGACGGTGTCCACCTCGGTCCAATCGTCGGGGTGATGCGGCCGGGTCAGTGCAGAGATCTCTTCGGTTGTCGTCACGCGGGCACTCCTAGATCAGATCGGCTATCCCAGTGCCCACCCTAGTGCCGATCCGCGACGGGGCGCAGGCTGCGTCACCCAGCTGTCGCCTGCTCGTCATCCGGGTCTACCATCGCCTGTAGTAGAAGTCTGCGCGACGCCACCTGTGAGGAGTTACCTGCGTGAGCATCCGCGAGCGCTCCCTCCTTGCCGGGGCGCCGTCTCGCATCGTCAACACGCTGCTGTCCTACGTGGCTCTGACGAAGCCCCGGGTTATCGAGCTGTTGCTGGTCACCGCCATTCCGGCGATGCTGCTGGCCGACCGCGGCACCGTCGACCCGCTGCTGATCCTCAACACGCTGATCGGCGGCATGCTGGCCGCCGCGGGTGCGAACACGCTGAACTGCGTCGCCGACGCCGACATCGACAAGGTGATGAAGCGGACGGCGCGCCGGCCGCTGGCCCGCGCGACGGTGCCCACCCGCAACGCGCTGGTGTTCGGGCTGGTGCTGTCGGCGACCTCGTTCGTCTGGCTGTGGTGGTCGAGCAACCTGCTGTCGGGTCTGCTTGCCCTGGCCACCATCGCGTTCTACGTCTTCGTCTACACGCTGCTGCTCAAGCGGCGCACCTCGCAGAACGTGGTGTGGGGTGGCGCGGCCGGCTGCATGCCGGTGATGATCGGCTGGTCAGCGATCACCGGCACGATCCAGTGGCCCGCCCTGGTGATGTTTGCGATCATCTTCTTCTGGACGCCGCCGCACACCTGGGCGCTCGCGATGCGCTACAAGGACGACTACAAGGCGGCCGGGGTGCCGATGCTGCCGACGGTGGCCACCGAGCGGCAGGTGACCCGCCAGATCCTGATCTACACATGGCTGACCGTGATCGCGACGCTGGCGCTGGCGCTGGCCACCGGCTGGCTGTACGCCGCGGTCGCGCTGCTGGCGGGCGTGTGGTTCCTGGTGATGGCCCACCAGCTCTACAGCGGCGTCAAACGGGGTGAGCCCGTCAAGCCGCTGCGGCTGTTCCTGCAGTCGAACAACTATCTGGCCGTGGTGTTCTGTGCGCTGGCCGTCGACTCCGCGCTGGCGCTTCCGACGCTGCTGTAGCTAGTTCTGGTCCCAGCCGCCGCGGCGGCCGTGCTTGATCGTCCCCCGGCGCTTCTTCTCGCTGATCCGGCGTTCCTTCGAACCTCGGGTGGGCCGGGTCGGGCGGCGTGCCGGCGGGGGAGCCGCCGCGGCCTCGCGCAGCAGCCGGGCCATCCGTTCCCGGGCGGCGGTGCGGTTCTGTAGCTGAGCGCGATACTCGCTTGCCGTGACCGTCAGGACGCCGGCGGTGAGGCGGCCGCGTAACCGGCCCAGCATCCGGTGCCGTAGATGCTGCGGCACTGCGGGCGAGCGCGCGACGTCGAACGACAGCTCGACCCGGCTGTCGGAGGTGTTGACGCCCTGCCCGCCGGGGCCCGACGACCGGGAGAAGCGTTCGCTCAGCTCGGATGCGGGCACCACGAACGTCGGCGTCACGAGGAGGTCCTGCGTCACGTCACGGCACCAGCACCACCGAGCCGACCGTCTTACGGCCCTGCAGATCGGTGTGCGCACGGGCCGCCTCGGCCAGCGGATAGCGTTCGCTGACCGTGACGTTCAGCGTGCCCGAGGCGATCGCGTCCAGCAGTTCGCCTGCCCGCCAGGAGAATTCGTCAGCCGTGCGAGTGTGGTGAGCAAGGTTTGGCCGGGTCAGGAACACCGAGCCTGCTGCGTTGAGCCGCTGCGGATCCACCGGCGGCACCGGGCCGCTGGCCGCTCCGAACAACGCCAGTGTGCCGCGTACGGCCAGGCTGGCCAGACTGGCGTCGAACGTGGCGGCGCCGACGCCGTCGTACACCGCCGCGACACCGTTGCCCCCGGTGAGCTCCCGGATCTTCGCGCCGAACGCCTGCGGATCGTCGGGATAGTCGAGCACCTCGAACGCGCCCGCCTGCCGGCACAGTTCGGCCTTCTCCGCCGTGGACACGGTGGTGATCACCTTGGCCGCCAGGCTGGTGGCCCACTGGGTGAGCAGCAGGCCCACCCCGCCCGCGCCGGCGTGCACCAGCACGAAGTCACCCTGCTGGACCGGATAGGTCGATTTGATCAGGTAGTGCGCGGTCATCCCCTTGAGCAGCGCGGAGGCCACCGCGTCGGACTCGACGCCGTCGGGCACGTAGGCCACGAAATCGGCCGGTGCCAGCGAGTACTCGGCATAGGCGCCCAGGGCTTTGTCGGTGACCACCCGATCGCCGACTTGCAGCGCCGCGACGTCGTCGCCGACCGCCTCGATGCGCCCGCAGACCTCGGTCCCGACCACGAACGGCGTCTCGCGCGGATACAGACCCGACCGGAAATAGGTGTCGATGAAGTTGACGCCGATGGCCTCGGCCTTGATCAGCACCTGCCCCGGACCGGGCGTGGGTTGCGGCTTCTCGACGTGGGTGAGGACTTCGGGGCCGCCCGTCTCGGCGACTTCGATGGCGTACATGCGACCATCATCCCCGCCTAACATGACCGGGTGAAACTCGCGCGCCCCGACGTGTTCCATCCGCGCATCGTGTTGGCCGCCTGTCCGGCGCTGCCGCACAGCGACGGGGACGACGACGGTCTGGTCGAGGCGCTGGGCGCGCGCGGACTGCACGCGCGCTGGCTGTCCTGGGACGACCCGGGGACCGCCGAAGCCGACCTGGTGATCCTGCGGGCGACGTGGGACTACATCGACCGCCTCGACGAGTTCCTGACCTGGACACGCTCGGTGCGACACCTGCTCAACGCACCGGAGGTGGTCGCCTGGAACGCCGACAAGCGCTATCTGCTGGACCTGGCCGGCCGTGGGGTTCCGGTCGTGCCGACGCGGATCTTCCGGGCCGACGAGGGTGTCGACGCATCGGATGTGCCCGGCGGTGAAGTGGTGGTGAAACCGGCGATCGGGATGGGTTCGGTGGGTGCGCAACGTTTCTCCGACGCCGCCGCGGCCGCCGCGCACGCCGCCGCGCTGCAGGGCCACGGCGGGGCGGTGGTGGTGCAGCCCTACGATCCGCGGATCACCGACGGCGAGACGGCCCTGGTCTTCCTCGGCGGCAAGCAGTCGCACGCGTTCACCAAGGCGGCGATCCTGCCTGCCGACGGCGCACCGATGTTCGACGAGTCGGGCACCTATGCCGAGGAGACCCTCTCACCGGCCGAGCCGGACTTCGAGCTGTGGGACGCCGGCCATGCCGCGCTCGACGCGGCGGCCGAGGCGATCGGCATCGCCGTCACCGATCTCCTCTACGCGCGGGTGGACATCATCGGCGGCCACGACGATCCGCGGGTGCTCGAGGTGGAACTCGTGGAGCCGTCACTGGGCTGGCGGCAGCTGCCCGCCGACGCCCGGGCGGCCCGCCAGCGCGACTTCGCCGTCGCTGTCGAGCTCGCGCTCGATCGGCTGGGACTCGGTCCGCTGTCGCATCGAGGCCCATAGCGCCGCGGTCGCCGCCGTGCAGGCCGCCGCACCCGCCACATGCACGGCGACCAGCGCCGCGGGCACGTCGTTTGCGAACTGCACTGCGCCGACCAGCCCCTGAGCCAGGACGAGGGCCACCAGCACACCGAGCCGGATGCGCACCGGGCGTGGCGCGCGCACCGCGAACAAGCCGAAGCCCAGACCGACGAGCAGGGCGAGATAGGCGATCAGCAGCGACGAGTGCAGGTGCACCAGCGTGGTGATCTCGACCATCAGCCGCGGCACCGGCTGGTCGATGCTCTTGTCGCCGGCGTGCGGGCCCGCGCCGGTCACCAGCGTGCCGGTCACCAGGACCGCGGCCAGCGTCCCACCGGCCAGCGCGGTCAACTGCCGCAACGGTTTCGGGGCCTGCCGCGCCGGAGTGCCGGCATCGGGTTCGCCGATCTTGACGTACAACAGGACGGCCAGCCACACCATCGCCATCGACACCAGCAGGTGGATCGCCACCGTCCACCACAGCAGCCCGGTCAGCACGGTGATACCGCCGATGACGGCCTGGGCGACCGTGGATGCGGGCATCAGCCACGCGTAGCCCAGCACTTCGCGGCGCCGACGAGCACGTGTGACGGCCAGCACCGCCGCCGCGGCCGTCAACACGACGAGGAACGTGATGAGCCGGTTGCCGAATTCGACGGCCTGGTGGATGCCGGGCACCTCCGCGTGCGGGACGGGGGTGAAGCTCCCGGGGAAGCACTGGGGCCAGGTCGGGCAGCCCAGACCGGACGCGGTGACCCGCACGATCGCGCCGGTGACGGCGATGCCGCCCTGAGTGAGGACGACGGCCGCCGCGATCGCGCGCTGGGTCCGCAGGCTGGGCTCCGGGAGGAGGTCGACCAGCCGCAGGAAGAGTCGTCCGACGGCCACGGGTCGATCGTAGAGCAGCCTTAACTACAGGCCGTAGTAGGGGAGGTCGGCGCGGGGCGCGACGAAGGGCACCAGGACCTCGTCGACCAGCGTCACGACCAGGTCGTCGGTGATCGGATCGCCGGTGATCAGCAGGCGGTGCCACAGCACGCTCTGCCCGAGCTCCCTCGCGATCTCCACGGGCACGTCGGGCCGCACGTCGCCGCGGTCGATCCCGCGCTGCAGCAGCGCGGCCATCTCCTGTTTGCGCCATCCGATCACGTCGCGCTGGAAGGCGGTGGCGAGCTCGGGGTCGTGGGCGGCCGCCGCCACGGCAGCCCGCAGCAGCGCGGCGTCCGGACCGGTGAACAACGCCGCCCAACCGCGCAGCACGGCGAGCATGTCGGAGCGGTAGCCACCGGTGTCGGTGTGCGGGATGGCGCTGGTCGCGATCCCCATCAGGGTGTCGCGCAGCAGGTGCGCGCGATCGGGCCAGCGCCGGTAGAGGACGGGTTTGCTCGTCGCAGCCGCCGCGGCGACGGCCTCCATGGTCACGCCTGCGGGCCCGTGCTCGGCGAGCAGGCGCAGCACCGCCGACCGGATCGCCGCATCGAGTTCCTCGCCTCGCCGACGCCCCATCGTCCACCTCTCGAAGAAACGCTTGCGTATCTATATGGCAAAGCTTAGCGTGGTCTATAAGAAACGCAAACGTGTCTTGGAGGTCATGTCATGTCCCGTCCGATCCTGTATCCGCTCCGGTCCGTCGACACGGCGACGGTCCGGGTGAGCGCCCCGGCCCGCTATCGCCGCCGCGTCACCATCGACCACCGGCCGTTGGCCGGTGTGACGCCCGCCATGCTCCTGGACTGGTTCACCCACCTCGGCGACACCGTCTCCTATGGCGGCGAGGTGATCGACCGCTACCTGGCCTGGCATCCGGTCGACCACATCCGCTGGGCGTTGGCGCGGCCCGCACCGGGCGGCGGTGCGGCCGAAGGGGCCCGCTTCCGAATGGTCGAGGCGTTCGGCGGGCGGCCGGAGTTCACGATCGACGAGGTGGCCCGGGTGGAGAAGCTGGACGAGACCGGCATCCGGTTGGTCAAGCGGGTCGCCGGGATCGTCGTGTTCCAGCTCGAACACACCTGGTCGGCAGGCGCCGACGGCGCCCACTACGTGACGGTGATGGACCTCGGCGCGCGCTCACCGCTGCTGGCGCCGGTCAACCGCGTGGTGCTGAGCACGATGCACGAGGCCAAGCTGCAGGCCTGGGTACGGCACAACATCGAGGAGGTCGGTCAGCTCGAGTACCTGCTGCCGGCTCTGGACTCACGTGAAGCGGAACCAGCGCAGGGCCGCTAATGCCGCGACCGCGCCCCACGCGGCGAGGACCGCGATGCCGAACCAGTCCACCGACAGTTCCATCGCCCGGGTCAGCGCCTCGGTCAGCGCACCGGACGGGGTGAGGCGGGCGGCCCACGCGACCGCGGCGGGCACGGCCTGTCCGCCGAGGGTCAGCGCGCCGAGCCCGGCGAAAACGAACCACAGCAGGTTGGCCACCGCGAGCACGATCTCGGCGCGCAGGGTGCCGCCGAGCAACAGCCCCAGCGCCGCGAAGCCTGCGGTGCCCAGCGCGATGATCGCCGCGCCGAGCGCCAGCCCGGCGACCTCCGGCCGCCAGCCCAGGGCGAGCCCGATCGCGCCGAGCAGGATGGACTGCAGGAACACCACGGCCACCACCGCCAGCGACTTGCCGGCGATGATGCCCCACACCGGAAGCGCCGTTGCGCCAAGCCTTTTCAGCGCCCCGTAGCGTCGGTCGAATGCGACCGCGATGGCCTGGCCGGTGAACGCCGTCGAGATGACCGCCAGCGCCATGATCGCGGGGACGAAGGTGCCGGCCCGGTCGTCGCCGTAATCGCCGAGCGGCAGCAGGATCAACCCGACGAGCAGGGTGATCGGGATGAACATGGTCAGCAGCAGCTGCTCGCCGTTGCGCAGCAGCAGGCGCAGCTCCAGCCCGAACTGGGCGGCGAGCATCTTCGGCACCGGCGCCGGACGCGGGTCGGGGGTGAACGTCCCGGGTGCGAACCTCGTCACGAGCGCAGCTCCCGTCCGGTCAGATCGAGGAAGACGTCTTCGAGGCTGCGCTGCTCGACCCGCATGTCGGTGGCGAGCACGTCCAGCCGTGCACACCAGGCCGTCACGGTGGCCAGCACCTGCGGATCGACATGTCCCTCGACGAGATATTCGCCCGGTGAGGTCTCCGAGGCGCGGTAGCTCTCCGGCAGAGCCGTCACCAGCAGGGTGAGATCCAGCTTCGGTGGCGCGCTGAAACGCAGCTGATTCTCGGCGCCGTTGCGCATGAGCTCGGCGGGCGTGCCGGTCGCCACCGCCGCGCCGTGGTCGATGATCATCAGCCGGTCGGCGAGTTCCTCTGCCTCGGTGAGCTGGTGGGTGGTCAGCACGACGGTGACGCCGTCGCGGCGCAACCCGTCGATCAGCTCCCACACCACGATCCGGGCGTGGGCGTCCATACCCGCGGTCGGCTCGTCGAGGAACACCAGCTCCGGACGTCCGACGACCGCGCAGGCCAACGCCAGGCGCTGCTGCTGTCCGCCGGACAGCCGCCGGTAGGTGGTGCGGGCGGCGTCGCGCAACCCCAGGATCTCCATCAGCCATGCCGGGTCCAGGGGGTCGGCGGCGTAGGCGGCGACCAGGTCGAGCATCTCGCCGGCGCGGGCGGCCGGATAGCCGCCGCCGCCCTGCAGCATGACGCCGATCCGCTCACGCACCCGGGTGTTGTGTGCTGCCGGGTCCAGGCCGAGCACCTCGATGCTGCCGGAATCCGGGCGCAGGAAGCCCTCGCACATCTCGACGGTGGTGGTCTTGCCGGCGCCGTTGGGTCCGAGCAGCGCGAACACCTCCGCGCGGTGCACGTCCAGGTCCAGGCCCGCCACCGCCGTCGTCGACCCGTAGCGCTTGATGACGCCGCGCAGCTGCACGACGGGGTCGGATCCGGAGGTCACGGAGAGTCAGCGTATGCGCCCGCCGCCGCGGATCGGTCCTGCGGTGGGGGAACCTCGCTGTCGGGCAGCGGGCGCCAGGGGAGCCGCCGCCAGGTCAGCGCGATCAGCAGTGCGACGATCACCGCGCTGGCCAGCGTCGCCATCACGATCTGGAACAGCGCGAAGCGATCGCCGTTGGCGGTGGGCCCGAAGATGCCGACGATCAGCGTGATCGCGATGGTCGCGCTGCGGAAGCCGGTCCTGGTGGCCCAGGCCGCCAGCGGGATGATCGCCCACAGCAGATACCAGGGCTGCACCACCGGGAACAGCAGGACCGTCGCACCCAGCGCGACGCCGAGACCGCCCACGGGGTGCAATCTGCCGCGCAGCACCGCGATGAGCAGACCGCTGACCAGGACGGCGATGATGCTGACGCCGATGGCACGGGTGAGGGCGAGCACGGCGGTGGTGTGGTCGCCGAGGCCGAGCAGGATGCCGACCTGCCCGGTGCCCAGTGCGATCAGCGTCGGCGGCGACATCCAGCTACGCACGACGTTGGCGGTGCCGAGGGTGAACAGCCAACCGAACCCCAGCCCGCTGGCCCAGCCGATCAGCGCCATCACCGCCAGGGCCACCGCGCCGAGCGATCCGCTCGCGACGAAGAATGCCTTCACCGTGCCGCCCCAGCGGCAGGCGAGCGCCATCGCGACGAATCCGAGTGCCAGCAGCGACGGCAGCTTCACCTGCGACGACATCGCGATCAGCACCGTGCCCGCCACCAGCATCGCCAGCGGATACCAGCGCAACCAGTCGGCGCGCTCGGTGGGCCAGTGCAGTGGGCGAGGAACGAGCCGCCGCGTGGAATCGATGCCGCGCAGCGCGAACTCGGTACCCGCCAGCATCAGCCCGAGCATCAGCGCCTCGTTGTGGATTCCGGCCACCAGATGCATGAACAGCAGGGGATTGCACGGCCCCAGCCACAGCGCGCTGACCTCGGCGACGCCGCAGCGGCGCGCCAGCCGAGGTGTCGCCCACACGATCAGCCCCACGCCCAGCAGCACGATCAGCCGGTGGATCAGCACCGCCCAGACGATGTTCTCGCCGGTGACCGCGGAGATGCTCTGCCCGATCCACAGGAACAGCGGACCGTAGGGGGCCGGTGTCTCGCGCCACAGGCTGGGCACCGACAGGGTGAAGACGTGGTCGAGGCCCAGCCCGGTGGCCGGGCCGACCTTGTAGGGGTCGAGGCCCTGCAGTGAGATCTCGCTCTGGGCCAGGTAGGAGTACACGTCCTTGCTGTACATCGGCGGCGCGATCAGCAGGGGCAGCGCCCACAACAGCAGTGTGCGGTCGAGCTGGCTGCGCGACATCCGGCGGCTGCCCAGCGCGAAGCGGCCCAGCATCAGCCAGGCCAGCGCCATCATCACCGCGCCGGTGGTGGTCATCGTCAACGAGACCGTCTGGATGCGCGAGGGCAGGTTGAGCAGCCGGACGCCGAACGTCGGATCCTGGACCACCGGCCGGGCACCGGCGCCCAGCGCGCCGATGGCCATCAGCACCGTCCCCGTCGCGCCGAAGAGCCGGGTGCGGCGCATCACCGCGACCTCGGCCTCGGTGAGGGGGGATCCGACCGTGCGCTCGTCGCCGTGCCAGCGGCTGATCGAGGTCGACAGGGAGTTCGAGACCGAGGCGGACATCGCCTTCAATCGCCCCGCCGAACGAGCCATTCGAGCAGACTAGCCGGAGCGGCGTTTCCGGCACTGTCAGCACCATCACGCCCGAGTAAGGGTCGCCTTGCTGGAAGCGGGCGTGCAATTCCGTCACAATGGTGTTGTGAAATTACGTCCGGAGAGCGCTGGCGCGGGTTCCGCGTCGGTCCTCGACGGCCACACCCGCGGGGCGATCGTCCAGCTGCTGCTGGAGGGCCCGATCACGGCATCGGCCATCGCCGAGCGGCTCGGTATCTCGGCGGCGGGTATCCGCAGACACCTGGACGCGCTGATCGACGCGGGTGACGCCCAGGCCAGCGCCGCCGCAGCGTGGCAGCACACCGGCCGCGGCAGGCCCGCCAAGCGGTATCGGCTGACCGCCGCGGGGCGGGCCAAGCTCGGCCACGCCTACGACGACCTGGCTGCCGCCGCCATGCGCCAACTGCGCGAGCTCGGCGGCGACGAGGCTGTGCGCACCTTCGCCCGGCGCCGTATCGACACCATCCTCGCGGGAGTAAATCCGGCACCCGATGCCGTTGAACGTGATGTCGAGGCAACGGCCGGACGGGTCGCGGCGGCGCTGACCGACGCGGGTTACGCGACCACCACCACCGCGATGAGCGGGCCGGTGGGTGGGGTGCAGATCTGTCAGCACCACTGCCCGGTGTCCCACGTCGCCGAGGAGTTCCCCGAGCTCTGCGAGGCCGAGCGTGAGGCGTTCGCCGAGATCCTCGGCACCCACGTCCAGCGGTTGGCCACCATCGTCAACGGCGACTGCGCCTGCACCACCCACGTACCGCTGAAACACGAAGAACAACAAGGAGCGTCGACATGACCGCCACCCCCGAGACTCAGCTCAGCCAGGAAGAGGCCATCGCCTCGCTGGGCAAGTACGGCTATGGCTGGGCCGACTCCGACGTCGCGGGCGCCAGTGCGCAGCGCGGACTGTCCGAGGCCGTGGTCCGCGACATCTCCGCCAAGAAGAGCGAGCCCGAGTGGATGCTCGACGTCCGGTTGCGTGCGTTGCGCACCTTCGACAAGAAGCCGATGCCCAACTGGGGTTCCGACCTCGACGGCATCCACTTCGACAACATCAAGTACTTCGTGCGTTCGAGCGAGAAGCAGGCCGCCACCTGGGACGACCTGCCCGCCGACATCAAGAACACCTACGACAAGCTGGGCATCCCCGAGGCTGAGAAGCAGCGGCTGGTGTCCGGTGTCGCGGCCCAGTACGAGTCCGAGGTCGTCTACCACTCGATCCGTGAGGACCTCGAGGCCCAGGGCGTGATCTTCCTCGACACCGACTCCGGCCTGCGCGAGCATCCCGAGCTGTTCAAGCAGTACTTCGGCACGGTGATCCCGGCCGGTGACAACAAGTTCTCCGCGTTGAACACCGCGGTGTGGTCGGGCGGGTCGTTCATCTACGTCCCCAAGGGCGTGCACGTCGACATCCCGCTGCAGGCCTACTTCCGGATCAACACCGAGAACATGGGCCAGTTCGAGCGGACGCTGATCATCGTCGACGAGGACGCCTACGTGCACTACGTGGAGGGCTGCACCGCGCCGATCTACAAGAGCGACTCGCTGCACTCCGCCGTCGTCGAGATCATCGTCAAGCCCGGCGGGCGCTGCCGCTACACGACCATCCAGAACTGGTCCAACAACGTCTACAACCTGGTCACCAAGCGGGCCCGGGCCGAGGCCGGCGCCACCATGGAGTGGGTCGACGGCAACATCGGCTCCAAGGTCACCATGAAGTACCCGGCGGTGTGGATGACCGGCGAGCACGCCAAGGGCGAGGTGCTCTCGGTCGCGTTCGCCGGCGAGGGTCAGCACCAGGACACCGGCGCCAAGATGCTGCACCTGGCGCCCAACACGTCGTCCAACATCGTGTCCAAGTCGGTGGCCCGCGGCGGCGGCCGGGCGTCCTACCGAGGCCTGGTCCAGATCAACAAGGGCGCCCACGGGTCCCGCTCCAGCGTCAAATGTGATGCGCTCCTTGTTGATTCGGTGAGCCGCTCGGACACCTATCCCTACGTCGACATCCGTGAGGACGACGTGACGATGGGTCACGAGGCGACCGTGTCCAAGGTCAGCGCCGATCAGCTGTTCTATCTGATGAGCCGCGGGCTCACCGAGGACGAGGCAATGGCCATGGTGGTCCGCGGCTTCGTCGAGCCGATCGCCAAGGAACTCCCGATGGAGTACGCCCTCGAGCTCAACCGCCTGATCGAGCTGCAGATGGAAGGAGCGGTCGGCTAGTGACGCAGACCAATCTGACCGAAGCCGCTGAAGGGATCGTCAAGAACAAGGGCGAGCTGTTCTCCTCGTTCGACGTCAACGCCTTCGAGGTGCCCGGCGGCCGCGACGAGCTGTGGCGGTTCACCCCGCTGCGTCGGCTGCGCGGACTGCACGACGGCTCTGCGGCGGCGACGGCTTCGGCGGCCATCGAGGTGAGTGAGCGCCCCGGCGTCACCGTAGAGACCGTGGACCGCACCGACGAGCGCCTCGGCCAGGGCGGTGCGCCCGCCGACCGCGTTGCCGCCCAGGCGTACTCGTCGTTCGACACCGCGACCGTGGTGACCGTCGGACGGGACACCGAGGTGGCCGAGCCGATCGAGATCTCCATCACCGGCCCCGGCGAGGGACAGGTGGCCTACGGGCACCTGCAGATCCGGGTCGAGGAACTGTCGCGGGCCATCGTTGTGGTCGATCTACGTGGCAGTGGCACCTACGCCGACAACGTCGAGATCATCGTCGGCGACTCGGCTGGGCTCGGCGTCATCTGGATCGCCGACTGGGCCGACGACACGGTCCACGTCAGTGCCCACCACGCGAAGCTCGGCAAGGATGCCGTGCTCGGACACGTCAACGTGACCCTCGGTGGCGATCTGGTCCGCACCACGGCCACCGTGCGCTACACCGGCCCCGGCGGGGACGCCAAGCTGCTCGGCACGTACTTCGCCGACGACGGTCAGCACTTCGAATCCCGGTTGCTGGTCGACCACTCGCAGCCCAACTGCAAGTCCGACGTGCTGTACAAGGGTGCGTTGCAAGGGGATCCGGATTCCACCAAGCCCGACGCGCACACCGTGTGGGTGGGTGACGTGCTGATCCGCGCCGAGGCCACCGGCACCGACACCTACGAGGCCAATCGCAACCTGGTGCTCACCGACGGCGCCCGCGCCGACTCGGTGCCCAACCTGGAGATCGAGACCGGTGAGATCCTCGGTGCCGGCCACGCCAGTGCGACAGGCCGTTTCGACGACGAGCAATTGTTCTACCTGCGTGCGCGCGGCATTCCCGAGCAGCAGGCCCGCCGCCTGGTGGTGCGCGGCTTCTTCGGCGAGATCATCGCGAAGATCGCCGTGCCCGCGGTGCGCGAGCGCCTGACCGAAGCCATCGAACGAGAACTAGCGATCACCGAAGCGAGAAACAGCTGATATGACCACACTCGAAGTCAAGGACCTGCACGCCTCCGTCGTGAACCCCGACGGCGGCCCGGATACCCCCGCCATCGAGATCCTCAAGGGCGTGAACCTGATCGTGCGGTCGGGGGAGACCCATGCGGTGATGGGGCCCAACGGATCCGGCAAGTCGACGCTGTCCTACGCCATCGCCGGCCACCCCAAGTACACCGTCACCTCCGGGTCGATCACCCTCGACGGTCAGGACGTGCTGGCGATGAGCATCGACGAGAGAGCGCGCGCGGGCCTGTTCCTGGCGATGCAGTACCCGGTCGAGGTGCCCGGCGTGTCGATGTCGAACTTCCTGCGCACCGCGGCCACTGCCGTACGCGGCGAGGCACCCAAGCTGCGGCACTGGGTCAAAGAGGTCAAGGGCGCGATGGCCGACCTGGACATCGACCCCGCCTTCGGGGAGCGCAGCGTCAACGAGGGTTTCTCCGGCGGCGAGAAGAAGCGCCACGAGATCCTGCAGCTAGGGCTGCTCAAGCCGAAGATCGCGATCCTCGACGAGACCGACTCGGGCCTGGACGTCGACGCCCTGCGTGTCGTCAGCGAGGGCGTCAACCGCTACGCCAAGGCAGAGAACGGCGGCGTGCTGCTGATCACCCACTACACCCGCATCCTGCGCTACATCCAGCCGCAGTTCGTGCACGTGTTCGTCGGCGGGCGCATCGTCAGCTCGGGCGGTCCGGAACTGGCCGACGAGCTCGAGGCCGGCGGCTACGAACGCTTCACGCAGGCTGCAGCCGCGGGGGCCTGACATGACGGCCGCGCGGGTGCTGGATCTGACCGCGATCAGGGCGGACTTCCCGATCCTGTCGCGGGTGATGCGCGGCGGCAGCACGTTGGCCTATCTGGACTCCGGCGCGACGTCGCAGCGGCCCCTGGCCGTGCTCGACGCCGAGCGGAACTTCCTGACCACCTCCTACGGCGCCGTGCACCGCGGCGCCCACCAGCTCATGGAGGAGTCGAGCGACGCCTACGAGCAGGGCCGGGCGGATATCGCGGCCTTCGTCGGCGCGCGGCCCGATGAGCTGGTGTTCACCAAGAACGCCACCGAGGCGCTCAACCTGGTGGCCTATGTGCTCGGCGACGACCGGTTCGCCGGCTACGCCGTCGGGCCCGGGGACGTCATCGTCACCACCGAACTCGAGCACCATGCGAATCTGATCCCCTGGCAGGAGCTGGCCCGGCGCACCGGAGCGACGCTGCGCTGGTACTCGGTCATTTCGGACGGACCCGATGCCGGGCGCATCGATCTGGACTCGCTGCAGCTCGACGAGCGGGTGAAAGTGGTTGCGTTCAGCCATCACTCGAACGTCACGGGCGCCATCGCACCGGTCGCCGAACTGGTGTCGCGGGCGAAGTCGGTCGGCGCCCTCACGGTCCTCGACGCCTGCCAGTCGGTGCCGCACCAGGTGATCGACTTCGCCGCACTCGGCGTCGACTACGCAGCGTTCTCCGGTCACAAGATGCTGGGGCCCAACGGGATCGGCGTCCTCTACGCCCGCCGCGAGTTGCTCGCCGCGATGCCGCCGTTCCTGACCGGTGGATCCATGATCGAGACCGTCACCATGGAGTCGGCGACCTACGCGCCCGCCCCGCAGCGCTTCGAGGCCGGTACGCCGATGACCTCGCAGGTGGTCGGGCTCGCCGCGGCGGCCCGCTATCTCGGCGAGATCGGCATGGCCGCTGTCGAGGAGCACGAGGCGCAACTGGTGGCCGCCGCCCTGGAGGGGCTCTCCGGGATCGACGGCGTCCGCATTATCGGGCCGGCGTCGCTGGCCGACCGCGGTTCGCCGGTGTCGTTCGTCGTCGACGGGGTGCACGCCCACGACGTCGGGCAGGTGCTCGACGACGACGGGGTGGCTGTACGGGTGGGGCACCACTGCGCGTGGCCGCTGCACCGCCGGTTCGGCATCGCCGCCACGGCGCGGGCGTCGTTCGCGGTCTACAACACCCTCGACGAGGTGGACCGGCTGGTGGCCGGGGTCAAGCGCGCCCGCGAGTTCTTCGGCGTGATGTCATGAGGCTGGAGCAGATGTACCAGGAGGTGATCCTGGACCACTACAAGCATCCGCACCACCGCGGGCTGCGCGAACCGTTCGGCGCCGAGGTTCATCACGTCAACCCGACCTGCGGCGACGAGGTCACACTGCGGGTGGCGCTGTCCGAGGACGGCGAGACCGTGACCGACGTGTCCTACGACGGGCAGGGCTGTTCGATCAGCCAGGCGTCGACCTCGGTGCTGGCCGACCAGGTGATCGGGGAGACCGTCGGCGATGCGCTCAAGACGGTCGCCGCGTTCACCGAGATGGTGTCGTCGCGGGGGACCGTGGACGGCGATGAGGAGCTGATCGGCGACGGGGTGGCCTTCGCAGGTGTCGCCAAATACCCGGCGCGGGTGAAATGTGCACTGCTGGGGTGGACCGCGTTCAAGGCCGCCCTGGCCCAGACCGTCGACATTCCGGACGAGAACCGCCGATGAGCGCTTGCGCGAAGAGGAGAACTGATGAGTGAGACCACAGCGAGCGACGAGATGCTCGCCGACCTCGAAGAGGCGATGCGCGACGTCGTCGACCCGGAACTGGGCATCAACGTCGTGGATCTGGGACTGGTGTACGGCCTGAACGTCGAGAAGGGCGAAGGCCGCAACGTCGCGCTGATCGACATGACGCTGACGTCGGCGGCGTGTCCGCTGACCGATGTCATCGAGGATCAGTCGCGGACCGCGCTGGTGGGCGCCGGTCTGGTCGACGAGATCAAGATCAACTGGGTGTGGAACCCGCCGTGGGGCCCGGACAAGATCACCGAGGACGGCCGCGAGCAACTTCGCGCCCTTGGTTTCACCGTCTAGGTCCATAACGCCGGTCGCGGCGTCAGAATCACGCTGTGGTGGCGGCGTGGGCGACGGTGTGGCGGGGTGGCCCGGCCGTCCGGACGCTGCTGCTCGCAGTGGGGATCGGGGTGTTCCTCGGTGCACTGGCGCTGCTCGACTCCGGTATGCCCCTGGCCGCGATCCTCGTCGCCGTCATCACCGGCGCCGTGCTCGGACCGCTGACCGAGTCCCGCCTGCGGCACTACTGGCCGGGAGCGGCCGCGTTCACCGGTGCCGAGCGGGTGCAGATCGTGCGCGCGGCGCGGCGCGGCTATCCGGTCGACGGCGACCGTCTGGCCCGCGGCGTGATCGACTACAGCACAGGACTGCGCGCGGCGGCCGACAGGGAGAACACCTACCGCTGGGTGATCTGGCTGGTGCTGGCCGTCGCGCTCGCGATAGCGGTGTACGACGCCGCGAGCGGATCGGTTCGCGACACCGTCGCCTCCTGCGTGTACCTCGGTCTGCTGGCCATCGAGCTGTTCTGGTGGCCGTCCCGGCGGCGCGAATTGCTGCTGAACTCCGCGCTGGCCACCGCCCTGGCAGGTGTCGGCCGCGCACCGGGCGGGAACACCGCTTGACCACCCCGCGTTAGGACAGACATGGCAACGCAAGACATCACCGCTGATCAGTTCAACGACACGATCACCGACAACGACATCGTGCTCGTCGACTTCTGGGCCTCCTGGTGCGGGCCGTGCAAGGCCTTCGCGCCCACGTTCGCGGCCTCATCGGAGAAGCACCCCGACGTGGTGTACGCCAAGGTCGACACCGAGGCCGAGCAGGCGCTCGCCCAGGCCGCCGACATCCGCTCCATTCCGACGCTGATGGCGTTCAAGAAGGGCAAGCTGGTGTTCAACCAGGCCGGCGCGCTGCCCCCGGCGGCCCTCGAGGACCTCGTGCAGAAGGTCAAGGAGTTCGACATCGACGCCGCGATCGCGGCACAGGGCGACGGTCAGCCGGAGTGAGCGCACGTGCGCGATAACGTGCACGAGTGACACACGTTCTCGTCGACCGGCCGCGCCCCCACGTCGCCCTGGTCACGCTCAACCGCCCCGAGCGGATGAACTCGATGGCCTTCGACGTCATGGTGCCGCTGAGGCAGGTGCTCGGTGAGCTCACCTACGACAACTCGGTGCGGGCCGTGGTGCTCACCGGGGCGGGCCGCGGATTCTCTTCGGGCGCCGACCACAAGTCGGCGGGCTCGGTTCCGCACGTCGACGGGCTGACCCGGCCCACGTATGCGTTGCGGTCGATGGAACTGCTCGACGACGTCATCCTGGCGCTGCGCAAGATGCATCAGCCGGTGATCGCCGCCGTCAACGGCGCGGCGATCGGCGGCGGACTCTGCCTCGCCCTTGCCGCTGACATCCGGTTGGCCGCCTCGGGCGCCTACTTCCGGGCGGCCGGGATCAACAACGGCCTGACCGCCAGCGAGCTCGGACTGAGCTATCTGCTGCCACGGGCCATCGGTTCGTCGCGGGCGTTCGAGATCATGCTGACCGGCCGCGACGTCACCGCCGACGAGGCCGAACGGATCGGATTGGTGTCGCGCACGGTGCCCGAGGACGAGCTGCTCGACGCATGCTTCGACGTCGCCGAACGCATCGCATCCTTCTCGCGGCCGGGAATCGAGTTGACCAAGCGCACACTGTGGAGTGGGATGGACGCCGCTAGCCTGGAAGGGCATATGCAGGCCGAGGGCCTGGGCCAGCTCTATGTGCGCCTGCTCACCGCGAACTTCGAGGAAGCAGTTGCCGCGCGCGCGCAGCGACGGCCCCCGAGTTTCACCGACGACAAATAGACCGACGACATATGAGGAGCAGACGGCGTGATCACCGCAACGGACCTGGAGGTCCGCGCCGGGGCGCGCACCCTGCTATCCACCGAGGGCGCGGCGCTGCGCATCCAGCCCGGCGACCGTATCGGGCTGGTGGGCCGCAACGGCGCGGGCAAGACCACCACCATGCGCATCCTGGCCGGCGAAGGCGAGCCCTACGCCGGCTCCGTCACCCGCAGCGGTGAGGTCGGGTATCTGCCGCAGGACCCCCGCGAGGGCGACCTCGACATGCTGGCGCGCGACCGGGTGCTCTCGGCCCGCGGGCTGGACACCTTGCTCTCGGAGCTGGAGAAACAACAGGCCCTGATGGCCGAGGTCGCCGACGACGCCACCCGGGACAAGGCGGTCAAACGCTACGGCGTACTCGAGGAGCGCTTCTCCGCTCTCGGCGGGTATGCCGCCGAGAGCGAGGCAGGCCGGATCTGCGCGAGCCTCGGCCTGCCCGAACGGGTGCTGACGCAGCCGTTGCGGACGCTGTCCGGTGGTCAGCGCCGACGCGTCGAACTGGCCCGCATCCTGTTCGCGGCGAGCGATGGCGGATCCGGGGCTGGAGGTTCAGGCACCACTCTCTTACTCGACGAGCCGACCAACCACCTCGACGCCGACTCGATCGGCTGGCTGCGCACGTTCCTGCAGAACCACACCGGTGGCCTCGTGGTGATCAGCCACGACGTCGACCTGCTCGCCGACGTGGTGAACCGGGTGTGGTTCCTCGACGCGGTACGCGGTGAGGCCGACGTCTACAACATGGGCTGGCAGAAGTACCTCGACGCCCGGGCCACCGACGAACAGCGCCGCCGCCGGGAACGGGCCAACGCCGAGAAGAAGGCGTCCGCATTGCGCGCCCAGGCCGCGAAGATGGGTGCCAAGGCCACCAAAGCCGTTGCGGCGCAGAACATGCTCCGGCGTGCCGACCGGATGATCGCCGAGCTCGACGACGAGCGGGTGGCCGACAAGGTGGCCAAGATCCGGTTCCCGACCCCTGCGGTGTGCGGTCGCACGCCGCTGGTGGCCAAGGGGCTGACCAAGAACTACGGCTCGCTGGAGATCTTCACCGGCGTCGATCTGGCGATCGACAAGGGATCCCGCGTCGTCGTGCTCGGACTGAACGGCGCAGGGAAGACCACGCTGTTGCGCATCCTGGCCGGGGTGGAGAAAGCCGACGCGGGCGTCATCGAACCCGGACACGGGCTGAAGCTCGGGTATTTCGCGCAGGAGCACGACACCATCGACGGCAACGCCACCGTGTGGGAGAACATCCGCCACGCGGCGCCCGACACCGGGGAGCAGGATCTGCGCGGTCTGCTCGGCGCGTTCATGTTCACCGGCCCCCAGCTGGATCAGTTCGCCGGCACGCTGTCCGGCGGCGAGAAGACCCGCTTGGCGCTCGCCGGTCTGGTCGCGTCGACCGCGAATGTCCTGCTGCTCGACGAGCCGACCAACAACCTCGACCCGGCCTCCAGGGAACAGGTGCTCGACGCGCTGCGCAGCTATCAGGGCGCGGTCGTGCTGGTGACCCACGATCCGGGGGCGGCCGAGGCCCTCGATCCGCAACGGGTCGTGCTGCTGCCCGACGGCACCGAGGACTATTGGTCTGAGGAGTACCGCGACCTCATCGAGCTCGCCTGATCCACTTCGCGCACCGTTGGCGCGAAAATGCGCAGCCGCCGATTAACCCTTCCCCCGCTGGGTATGTCACCGCTGGGTCGGGGGCGTCACGAGCGGGGAGATGCGATGAAGGATTCGGAGCAGTCCAGGGAACAGCTGCTGAGCGAACTGCGTAGGGCCTATGAGGGTGGGGCGAGCATCCGGTCGCTGGTTGCGTCGACCGGCCGGTCCTACGGTTCGATTCACAGCATGCTGCGCGAGTCCGGTACGACGATGCGCAGCCGCGGTGGACCGAACCACCGCACCCGCCGCGTCAGCTCGTGACGTCCGAACTCTGCTGGCGCACCGAGGCCTCGACGAGATCCAGCACGGCTCCGAGTCGGGCGGGGTCGTCCCCGGAGGCCAACCGCGCCACCAAACCGTCGAGCACCAGATCCAGGTAGGTCTGCAGCACGTCGCTGGGCACGTCATCGCGCAGCCGGCCGGCCTGCTTCTGCCGCCGCAACCGTTCCGTCGTCGCCGCTGACAGCTCCGCGGAACGTTCGACCCAGCCCCGGTGGAACACCGGATCGTTGCGCAGTTTGCGCGCGATCTCCAGCCGGGTGGCCAGCCAGTCGAACTGTTCCGGGGCGGCCAGCATGTCGCGCATGACCTGGATCAGGCCTTCGCGGGAGGCAACGTCGGCCATGCGTTCGGCGTCTTCGCGGGCCAGCTCGAAGAACAGCGTGTCCTTGTCGCGGAAGTGGTGGAAGATGGCGCCGCGCGACAGCCCGATGGTCTGTTCGAGCCGTCGCACGGTCGCCTCGTTGTATCCGTATTCCGCAAAGCAGCGCCGGGCGCCGTCGAGGATCTGGCGGCGGCGCGCCGCCAGATGATCGTCGGTGACCCGGGGCACGGGAGACCAGCCCTACTTCGACTTGAGCATGTTGCGCAGCACGTACTGCAGGATGCCGCCGTTGCGGTAGTAATCCGCCTCACCCGGGGTGTCGATGCGCACGACCGCGTCGAACTCGACCGTCTCGCCGCCCTGCTTGGTCGCCTTCACGTGCACCGTCTTGGGCGTCTCACCGTCGTTGAGCTTCTCGATTCCGGTGATGTCGAACGTCTCGGTGCCGTTGAGCTTGAGGCTCGCCGCCGACTCGCCGTCGGGGAACTGCAGCGGGATGACGCCCATGCCGATCAGGTTCGACCGGTGGATGCGCTCGAAGGACTCGGTGATCACCGCGCGCACGCCCAGCAGGCTGGTGCCCTTGGCGGCCCAGTCCCGCGACGAACCCGACCCGTACTCCTTGCCGCCCAGCACCACCAGCGGGATGTTCTGCTCCGCGTAGTTCTGCGCCGCGTCGTAGATGAACGCCTGGGGCGCGTCATCGGAGGTGAAGTCGCGGGTGTAGCCGCCGGAGACGTCGTCGAGCAGCTGGTTCTTCAGCCGGATGTTGGCGAAGGTGCCCCGGATCATCACCTCGTGGTTGCCGCGGCGCGATCCGTAGGAGTTGTAATCCTTCTTCTCGACGCCGTGTTCCTCCAGGTACTGCGCGGCGGGCGTGCCGGGCTTGATGCTGCCCGCGGGGGAGATGTGGTCGGTGGTGACCGAATCACCCAGCAGGGCCAGCACGCGTGCGCCGGTGATGTCGCTGACCGGCTCCGGCTCGGCGGGCATGCCGTCGAAGTACGGAGGCTTGCGCACGTAGGTCGAGTCCTCGGCCCACTCGAACGTGTCACCACTCGGGGTGGGCAGGTTGCGCCAGCGCTCGTCGCCCTTGAAGACGTCGGCGTAGTTCTTGACGAACATCTCGGTGTTGATCGCCGAGGCGATGGTGTCGTTGATGTCCTGCTGCGTCGGCCAGATGTCCTTGAGGAAGACCTGGTTGCCGTCGTTGTCGGTGCCCAGGCAGTCGGACTCGAAGTCGAAGTCCATGCTGCCGGCCAGCGCGTAGGCGATCACCAGCGGCGGCGACGCCAGGTAGTTCATCTTCACGTCCGGGTTGATCCGGCCCTCGAAGTTTCGGTTGCCCGACAGCACGGCGGTCACCGACAGGTCGTTGTCGTTGATGGCCTTGCTGATCTCCTCGGGCAGCGGACCGCTGTTGCCGATGCAGGTGGTGCAGCCGTAGCCGACGAGGAAGAAGCCGAGCTTCTCCAGGTACGGCCACAGACCGGCCTTCTCGTAGTAGTCGGTGACCACCTGGGAGCCGGGTGCCATCGTGGTCTTGACCCACGGCTTGGAGGTCAGACCCTTCTCGACGGCGTTCTTGGCCAGCAGTGCGGCACCGATCATCACCTCGGGGTTGGAGGTGTTGGTGCACGAGGTGATCGCGGCGATGACGACGGCGCCGTGGTCGATGACGAACTCGCCGCGCTCGTCGGACTTCACCGTCACCGGATTGGTCGGCCTGCCCTCGGCGCCGTTGGCGGCGGACACCACGTCGACCGAGTCCTCCTCGGCGAACGACAGGGACACCGGATCGCTGCCCGGGAACGTCTCCTCGACCGCCTCGTCGACGTTGGAGTGAACCGGCGAGTTGCCGTTCTCGACGTAGTTGTGGATGTCCTTGCGGAACGCCGACTTCGCGTCATCGAGCGAGATGCGGTCCTGGGGGCGCTTCGGTCCGGCGATCGAGGGCACCACATCGGCGAGGTCGAGTTCGAGGTACTCGGAGAACTTCGGCTCGCGGCTGGGGTCGTGCCACATGCCCTGCTTCTTGGCGTACGCCTCGACCAGTGCCAGCTGTTCGTCACTGCGGCCGGTCATCCGCAGGTAGTCGATCGTCACCTCGTCGATCGGGAAAATCGCTGCGGTGGAACCGAATTCGGGGCTCATGTTGCCCAGGGTGGCGCGGTTGGCCAGCGGCACCTCGGCCACGCCGTCGCCGTAGAACTCCACGAACTTGCCGACCACGCCGTGTTTGCGCAGCATCTCGGTGACGGTCAGCACCACGTCGGTGGCCGTCACGCCGGCGCGGCGCTCACCGGTCAGCTTGAAGCCGACGACGCGGGGGATGAGCATCGACACGGGCTGGCCGAGCATCGCGGCCTCGGCCTCGATGCCGCCGACGCCCCAGCCGAGTACGCCGAGGCCGTTCTCCATAGTGGTGTGGCTGTCGGTGCCCACACAGGTGTCGGGGTAGGCCACGGTGTTTCCATCGGCGTCGCTACGAGCCATGACGACGCTGGCCAGGTATTCGATGTTGACCTGGTGCACGATGCCGGTGCCGGGCGGCACGACCTTGAAGTCGTCGAACGCGCCCTGACCCCAGCGCAGGAACTGGTAGCGCTCACCGTTGCGCTCGTACTCGATCTCGACGTTGCGCTCGAAGGCGTTGGCGGTGCCGAACAGGTCGGCGATCACGGAGTGGTCGATGACCAGGTCGGCGGGGGCCAGCGGGTTGACCTTCTGCGGGTCACCGCCGAGGTCGCCGACGGCCTCGCGCATGGTTGCCAGGTCGACGATGCAGGGCACGCCGGTGAAGTCCTGCATGATCACCCGGGCCGGGGTGAACTGGATTTCGACGCTGGGATCGGCCGACGGGTCCCACTTCGCGATGGCCTCGATGTGGTCCTTGGTGATGTTGGTGCCGTCTTCGGTCCGCAGCAGGTTCTCGGCCAGGACCTTCAGGCTGTACGGCAGCTTCTCGGTGCCCGGCACGGCATCGAGGCGGTAGATCTCGTAAGACTTGTCCCCGACCTCAAGGGTGTCGCGGGCATCAAATGAGTTCTTCGACGAATCCTTATCGCTCATATCAACTCCCGGGTAGTTCTCGCCGCGACGGGCTGTGTCGGGGCGCTCGATTCTAACAGTACGCTTGTCCTGCAAGACACTCCAGGGCGGCGTGGCAACCGGATAACAGTCTCGTCTCTGCCCGCGGGTGCTGCCAACCGGGTACCCGCGTGCGAGGTACCGTGCTGCCTGTGACGGCACTCCATGTCATGTCTGGCGTCATGCCGGACGTGCTTCCGTTCCTTCCCGGCTTCATCCCGCCGGACCTCGACCTGGACAAGGTGCTCGCCGAGGTGGGGGCCGACGGTGTCAGCGCACCCCTGGGCGTCGACGAAGCCGGTCTGCGCCAGATCGTGTCGGAGGCGAGGGCCGACGGCATCGATCTCAAGATCGTCGTCATCGACCATGATCCGCACATCGACACCCCGTTGCGTGACATCGCGACGGAGGTGGGGATCGCCTATCCGGACTCGACCGTGCTCGCCCTGAGCCCGTCGTTCGCCGGGACCTACAGCGGATCCATCGACCGGGTCACGCTGGAGGCCGGGCAGGACCTGGCGAAGACCGGCAACCCGGTGCAGTCCGCGCAGAATTTCGTCGACCAGATCACCACCGACGACTTTCCGTGGACGCTATTGACGATTGCGCTGGTGCTGTTCGTCGCCGCGGCTGCCGCGGCCACCCGACTGCTCCAGGTGTGGAGCAAACGCACCGTTCCGGCGGCCGTCGACGACGGCGCCAAAACCCCTGTTGAACAGGGCTGATACCGGTCCCGGGGGACACCCGGAAATTCCTTTATCACCTTTCGATAACGCAACAACTAATTACAACTATGTAATTTGTGACTAAAGTTTCTTTAGCGTCTTTTGTGACGTACGGTGCATTCGGTACCCCTGTTGTAGTTGTGCCTACTGTGACTACTGCGCACGGTTCCGCAACGAGCCCCGAGGAGACTTGAGTCGAATGAAGCGCTTCACTCGCGCCCATCGTCGTAGGCAAGCTCCCCGGTATGGCAGGGCCTACGCCCTTCCCCTCGCCGCCGGCATGCTGGTGAGCACCGCCCTGTGGGGCGGAACCCCCGCTGCGGCGGATCCCGACGGCATCGGCACCTTGGTGGCCGCCGTCGCCAACGCGAACCAGGAACTCCAGGACCTCGGCGCCGCCGTGCAGGGTCAGCAGGAAAGCGTCAACAAGGCCATCGTCGACGTGCAGAACGCCCGCGACGCCGCCGCCGCTGCACAACGCCAACTCGACGAGAGCCAGGTCGGCGTAGAGGACGCGACCATCGCGATCGCCGCGGCCCAGAAGCGGTTCGACGAATTCGCCGCGGCGACCTATGTCAACGGTCCGTCGGCGTCCTATCTGACCGCCGCCGATCCCGCTGACATTCTGCACACCGCCGCCGCGGCCGAGACCCTGTCGGTGAGTTCCGCGCAGGCCATGGCGAATCTGCAGCGAGCACGCACCGAACAGATCAACCGGGAGTCCGCCGCCCGGCTGGCCAAGCAGCAGGCCGACAAGGCCACCGCCGACGCCGAGGCCAGCCAGGCCGCAGCGGTCGAGGCGCTGACCTCCGCTCAGCGCACCTTCGGCGACCAGCAGGCCGAGCTGGACCGGCTCGTCGCCGAACGTGCGGCCGCGCAGGCCCGGCTCGACGAGGCCCGGCGCGCCGCCACACCGGTGGCGGCCCCGGTGCAGAAGGCCGCCGCACCGGCCGGCGCCCCCGCCCCGGCACCTGCCCCGGTGCCCGGCGCCGCGGCGAACTGGGACCGATCCCCGGGGACGCAGACCCCGACGGCCGCCAAGTGGGACGTGCCGCTGTGGGATCCGACGCTGCCGGCCATCCCGAGTGCATTCGTCAGCGGCGACCCGATCGCGATCATCAACGCCGTACTCGGCATCACCGCGACCTCGGCGCAGGTCACCCAGCAGATGGGCCGCGGTTTCCTGCAGAAGCTCGGCATCCTGCCCACGCCGTCCGGCTACACCAACAACGGCGCCATCCCGCGCGTCTACGGCCAGCAGGCCACCGAGTACGTGATCAAGCGGGCGATGTCGCAGATGGGTGTGCCGTACTCGTGGGGCGGCGGGAACGCCGCCGGACCCAGCAACGGCATCGACTCGGGTGCGGGCACCGTCGGCTTCGACTGCTCGGGCCTGATGCTCTATGCGTTCGCCGGCGTCGGCATCAAACTCGACCACTACTCAGGCTCGCAGTACAACGCGGGCCGCAAGGTCCCCACCTCCGAGATGCGCCGTGGCGACATGCTCTTCTGGGGCCCGAACGCCAGCCAGCACGTCGCGCTCTACCTGGGCAACGGGCAGATGCTCGAAGCGCCCTACACCGGTTCGGTCGTCAAGGTCTCACCGGTGCGCACCAGCGGCATGACGCCGTACGCGACCCGATTGATCGAATGGTGATGTTCTTGACGTTCCTGCGCCGCTTCGCTTCTCGCTGCGCTCTCCGGCTGGTCTCCGTCCTCGCCGCGACGGCGATGCTCTTCGGCGCCACCGCCGCCGCGGGGGCCGCGCCCGACGAGGGCCAGTGGGATCCGACCCTGCCCAAACTGCTCAGTGCCGGTGCACCCGGCGACCCGCTGGCGATCGCGAACGCGTCGCTGGCGGTCACCGCGCAGGCGACCCAGGCCACGATGGACCTCGGCCGCAAGTTCCTGTCGAGCATCGGCCTGGGCGGCGCCGAACCGGCGAGCGTGGCCCCCGGCCGGGTGCGCGGGCCCCAGGCGATCGAATACGTCATCCGGCGCGGTGCGTCACAGATGGGCACGCCGTACTCGTGGGGTGGCGGCAAGCCCAACGGGCCGAGCACGGGTATCGACTCCGGCGCCAACATCGTGGGCTACGACTGTTCGGGCTTCACGCAGTTCTCCTACGCCGGTGTCGGCGTGCTGATCCCGAAGTACTCCGGCGACCAGTACAACACCGGCCGCAAGGTGCCGCTGGCCCAGGGCAAGCGGGGCGACCTGCTGTTCTGGGGGCCAGGTGGCAGCCAGCACGTGGCGATCTACCTCGGCAACGGACAGATGCTCGAATCGTCGGGCAGCGCGGGCAAGGTAACGGTCAGCCCGCTGCGCAAAGCCGGTCTGCAGCCCTACGTCGCCCGCATCATCGAGTCCTGACTCGGGTCGGCCCGCCGGAGGGCACGTCGACGGATCCCGGAGTGCCTGGAATAGTTGACCACGGGCGCCCCGGCGCCGGGCGCTGACGCGGGAGACGCCTGCGGCACGCCTTGAAGCGAAAACAGTGGGAGGAATCTCGATGACGTCACCGAGTGGGCAGCCGCAGGGCGCCGGAAACTTTTCCGGTCAGAACCCCGCGACGGGCTATCCCGCCGGCTCCCACGCCGCGCCGCAGGGCCAGGCCCCGGCGCAGGTACCGACTTCCGGGGGCGGTCTGCAGAGTGAGGTGAACACCCTCGAGCGGGCCATCTTCGAGGTCAAACGCATCATCGTCGGCCAGGACCGGCTGGTGGAGCGGATGCTCGTCGGTCTGCTCGCCAAGGGCCACGTTCTGCTCGAGGGTGTGCCCGGCGTCGCGAAGACCCTGGCCGTCGAGACGTTCGCCAAGGTGGTCGGCGGCTCGTTCGCGCGTATCCAGTTCACCCCCGACCTGGTGCCCACCGACATCATCGGTACCCGCATCTTCCGGCAGGGCAAGGAGGAGTTCGACATCGAACTCGGCCCGGTCGTGGTCAACTTCCTGCTCGCCGACGAGATCAACCGCGCGCCGGCCAAGGTGCAGTCGGCACTGCTCGAGGTGATGGCCGAGCGCAAGATCTCCATCGGCGGCAAGACCTTCCCGCTGCCCCAGCCGTTCCTGGTGATGGCGACGCAGAACCCGATCGAGCAGGAGGGCGTCTACCAGCTGCCCGAGGCGCAGCGTGACCGCTTTCTGTTCAAGCTCAACATCGACTACCCGTCGCCCGAGGAAGAGCGCGAGATCATCTACCGGATGGGCGTCAAGCCGCCGGAGCCCAAGCAGATCCTCGGCCCCGGTGACCTGCTGCGGCTGCAGGACGTCGCCGCGAACACCTTCGTGCACCACGCGCTGGTCGACTACGTGGTCCGCATCGTCACCGCGACCCGCGAGCCGGAGAAGTTCGGGATGCCCGACGCCAAGGCGTGGATCGCCTACGGCGCCTCCCCGCGCGCATCGCTGGGCATCATCGCCGCCTCGCGCGCGCTGGCACTGGTGCGCGGACGCGACTACGTCATCCCGCAGGACGTCGTCGAGGTCATCCCCGACGTGCTCCGCCACCGGCTCGTGCTGACCTACGACGCCCTGGCCGACGAGGTCTCCTCGGAGACCGTGATCAACCGCATCATGCAGACGGTCGCGTTGCCGCAGGTGAATGCCATTCCCCAGCAAGGGCATTCGGTGCCGCCCGCGGTCCCGGCCGGTGCGGGCGCGGCGGGCGGTCGGTGACCGACCAGAAAGGCCGATCCGTCGACCTGCCGTCCCTGGAGCGCGGTGAGATCCGCGATCCGGCGCTGTCGGCGGCGCTGCGCAAACTCGAACTCACGGTCCGCCGCAAACTCGACGGCGTGCTGCACGGCGACCACCTCGGTCTGATTCCGGGTCCGGGCTCGGAACCGGGGGAGTCGCGGATCTACCAGCCCGGCGACGACGTCCGACGGATGGACTGGTCGGTCACCGCGCGCACCACGGTTCCGCACGTGCGCACGATGATCGCCGACCGCGAGCTCGAGACGTGGCTGGTGGTGGACATGTCGGCCAGTCTGGACTTCGGCACCGCGGGCTGCGAGAAGCGCGATCTGGCGGTCGCGGCAGCCGCGGCGATCACCTTTCTCAACAGCGGCGGTGGCAACCGGATCGGCGCGATCATCTCCAACGGCGAGACCACGCGGCGGGTGCCCGCCCTGTCGGGGCGCATGCACGAACAGGACATGCTGCGCACCATCGCCACGACCCCGCGGGCGCCGACCGGTGTGCGCGGCAATCTGGCCGAGGCGATCGATTCGCTGCGCCGGCCCGAGCGCAGGCGGGGTATGGCCGTCATCATCAGCGACTTCCTGGGACCCATCGACTGGATGCGCCCGCTGCGTGCGATCGCCGGCCGCCACGAGGTGCTCGGCATCGAGGTGCTCGATCCTCGTGACATCGAGCTGCCCGACGTCGGCGACGTCATCCTGCAGGACACCGAGACCGGCGTCACCCGCGAGTTCACCATCGACCATCGGCTGCGCGACGATTTCGAGCGCGCCGCCGCCCAGCACCGTGCCGAGGTGGCCCGCACCCTGCGCCGCTGTGACGCGCCCCTGCTGACGCTGCGTACCGACCGCGACTGGATCGCCGATGTGGTGCGGTTCGTCGCGAGCCGCCGCCGAGGCGCCATGGCAGCCAGATGAGCGCTTGCGCGAAGAGAATCCGAACTCGGTAGAAAGACGAAAAGACAAGTAGCACATGACTTTACCGTTGCTCGGCCCGATGTCGCTCTCGGGATTCGAACACCCGTGGTTCTTCCTGTTCCTGCTGGCGGTCGCCGGGCTGGTCGGTCTGTACGTCATCGTGCAGACCGCCCGGCAGAAGCGGATGCTGCGCTTCGCCAACATGGAGCTGCTGGAGAGCGTCGCGCCGAAACGGCCGAACCGGTGGCGCCATCTCCCGGCGATCCTGCTGGTGGCATCGCTGGTGCTGCTGACCGTCGCGATGGCGGGGCCGACCCATGACGTCCGCATCCCGCGTAACCGGGCGGTGGTCATGCTCGTCATCGACGTCTCGCAGTCCATGCGCGCCACCGATGTGGCTCCCAGCCGGCTGGCTGCGGCGCAGGAGGCGTCCAAGCAGTTCGCCGACGAACTGACCCCCGGAATCAATCTGGGCCTGATCGCCTATGCGGGCACCGCGACGGTGCTGGTGTCGCCGACGACGAACCGCGAGGCCACCAAGGTCGCGATCGACAAGCTGCAGCTGGCCGACCGCACGGCCACCGGTGAGGGCATCTTCACCGCGCTGCAGGCCATCGCGACCGTGGGCGCCGTGATCGGCGGCGGCGACGAGAACCCGCCGGCGCGCATCGTGCTGTTCTCCGACGGCAAGGAGACGGTGCCGTCGAATCCGGACAACCCGAAAGGCGCGTTCACCGCCGCCCGTACGGCCAAAGACCAGGGCGTGCCGATCTCGACCATCTCGTTCGGCACCCCCTACGGCTACGTCGAGATCAACGACCAGCGCCAGCCGGTTCCGGTCGACGACGCCATGCTCAAGAAGATCGCCGACCTGTCCGAAGGCGAGGCGTTCACCGCGTCCAGCCTCGAACAGCTGCGCGAGGTGTATGCCAACCTGCAGCAGCAGATCGGCTACGAGACCATCAAGGGCGACGCGAGCGTCGGCTGGCTGCGGCTCGGTGCGCTGGTGCTGGCACTCTCGGCACTGGCGGCGCTGCTGCTCAACCGGCGCCTGCCCGGGTAGATTTCGGCCGCGTGCAGGGCAGGCACTAAGTTGGCGGGCATGCCCGAATTCGTATCGCGCTCCGTTCTGGTCACCGGCGGCAACCGGGGCATCGGTCTGGCCATCGCCCAGCGACTGGTCGCCGACGGTCACAAGGTGGCCGTCACCCATCGCGGATCCGGCGTGCCGGACGGGTTGTTCGGCGTCGTGTGCGACGTCACCGACAGCGCCGCGGTCGACCGCGCGTTCACCGAGGTCGAGGAGCACCAGGGCCCGGTCGAGGTGCTGGTGTCCAACGCCGGAATCTCCCAGGACGCCTTCCTCATCCGGATGACCGAGGAGCGGTTCACCAACGTCATCGACGCCAACCTCACCGGCGCGTTCCGGGTGGCGCAGCGGGCCTCGCGCAGCATGCAGCGCAAGCGGTTCGGCCGGATCATCTTCATCGGCTCGGTCTCGGGCATGTGGGGGATCGGCAACCAGGCCAACTACGCGGCGGCCAAGGCCGGCCTGATCGGGATGGCGCGTTCGATCTCCCGTGAGCTGTCCAAGGCCGGCGTGACCGCCAACGTGGTCGCCCCCGGTTACATCGACACCGAGATGACCCGCGCGCTGGACGAACGGATCCAGGCCGGGGCGCTGGAGTACATCCCGGCCAGACGGGTCGGCACCGCCGAGGACGTCGCCGGCGCAGTCAGCTTCCTGGCTTCGGAGGACGCCGGATACATCGCCGGAGCGGTGATCCCGGTGGACGGCGGCATGGGCATGGGCCACTAACAGAGATCAACGAAGGACATTCACTGTGACACTTCTTCACGGCAAGCGCATCCTCGTCACGGGGATCATCACCGACTCCTCGATCGCGTTCCACATCGCCAAGGTGGCGCAGGAGGCCGGCGCGGAGGTCATCTGCACGGGATTCAACCGGCTGCGGCTGATCGAGCGCATCCTCGAGCGGCTTCCGTCGAAGCCGCCGCTGTTGGAGCTCGACGTGCAGGACGAAAAGCACCTCGACACGCTGGCCGAGCGGGTCACCGCCGAGATCGGTGAGGGCAACAAGCTCGACGGGGTGGTGCACTCCATCGGCTTCATGCCGCAGACCGGGATGGGCATCAACCCGTTCTTCGACGCGCCCTACGAGGACGTGTCCAAGGGCATTCACATCTCGGCGTACTCGTACGCATCATTGGCCAAAGCCGTACTGCCGGTGATGAACTCGGGCGGCGGCATCGTCGGCATGGACTTCGACCCGACCAGGGCGATGCCGGCCTACAACTGGATGACCGTCGCCAAGAGCGCGCTGGAATCGGTCAACCGGTTCGTCGCCCGCGAGGCCGGTCCGTACGGCGTGCGCTCGAATCTCGTTGCCGCGGGACCGATCCGGACCCTGGCGATGAGCGCGATCGTCGGCGGCGCCCTCGGCGACGAGGCGGGCGCGCAGATGCAGCTGCTCGAAGAGGGCTGGGACCAGCGCGCTCCGCTGGGCTGGAACATGAAGGATCCGACACCGGTGGCGAAGACCGTGTGCGCGCTGCTGTCGGACTGGCTGCCCGCCACCACCGGCACCGTCGTCTACGCCGACGGCGGCGCCAGCACCCAGTTGCTCTAGTGGACCGACCCGCCGGCTTCGACGCGCTGCTCCTGCTCTCCTTCGGCGGGCCGGAGGGGCCCGACCAGGTGATGCCGTTCCTGGAGAACGTCACTCGCGGCCGCGGTATCCCGCGCGAGCGGTTGGCCAGTGTGGCCGAGCACTATCTGCACTTCGGCGGGGTGTCCCCGATCAACGGCATCAACCGCGAGCTGATCGCCTCGATCCGGACCGAGATGGCCGCCCAGGGCCGCGACCTTCCGGTGTATTTCGGCAACCGGAACTGGGAGCCCTACGTCGAGGACACGGTGGCGCGGATGCGGGCGGACGGTGTGCGCCGCGCGGCGGTGCTGGCCACGTCGGCCTGGGGCGGTTACTCCAGTTGCACGCAGTACAACGAGGACATCGGCCGGGGCCGGGCGGCTGCAGGCGACGGTGCCCCGGAACTGGTCAAGCTGCGGCACTACTTCGACCACCCGCTGTTCGTCGAGATGTTCGCCGAGGCCGTCTCGACTGCAGCGCGATCACTTCCGGCCGACCTGCGCGAGGAGGCGCGGCTGATCTTCACGGCGCACTCGATTCCGACGGCCGCCGACGAGCGGCACGGCCCGAACCTGTACAGCCGTCAGGTCGGATACGCGGCCCGACTGGTGGCGGCTGCGGCGGGGTTCGACGATTTCGACCAGGTGTGGCAGTCCCGGTCCGGACCGCCGCGCATCCCGTGGTTGGAGCCCGACATCGGCGACCACCTCTCGGCCCTGGCCGACCGCGGCATCCGGGCGGTGATCGTCGTGCCGATCGGATTCGTCTCCGATCACATCGAGGTGGTGTGGGACCTCGACAACGAAGTCGCCGAGCAGGCAGCCGATCTGGGGGTCGCGTTCGCGCGCGCCGCCACGCCCAACGCCGACCGGCGCTATGCCCGGTTGGCCCTCGACCTCATCGACGAACTGGAGACGGGCCGTGCGCCCCGGCGCGTCTCGGGCGTCGACCCCGTGCCCGGGTGCGGCCACACGGTGGACGGCACGGTGTGCCGGAACTCGCCGCGGTGTGTGGCGGTCTTCAGCGACTGAGACGACGCCGGCGCGTGGCGCGGGTCAGCGCTCCCAGGCCGCGTAGAGGACCGCGCTCAGTGCCGCGAGCCGGGCTGCGCGGACCACGCCGACCAGCGGGCGGAGTGCGTCGCTGGCGATCTGCACCTCCGAGGAGCTCTGCAGTCCGATGGGCATCAGACCGGAGCTGACCGTGATGATGGCGTCGACGTGCGCCGCGTTCTCCAGCACCCGAACCGCCCGGGTGGGGGCGTTGTCGGGAAGACGGTGCGCGCGCCCACTCTCGAGCACCTGCTCGACCAGTCCGCGCGGGTCGTCGACATCGGCGCCCGCCGCCCCGGCACGCAGCGCCCCCAGCGCATCGGCGGCGGCGCGCACGGCCGACCGCAGCTCGTACTCGGCCTCGCCGAGGTCGATGTACGCGGCGGGCGGGGTGCCCGGCGCGGAGTAGACCGTCCAGGACAGCGCCGCGACGTCGGGATCGAACTCCGCGTCCTCGCCGGCGTCGTCGAACTCGAAGTCGGGAACCACGCCGACCGCGTTCGACGGGCGGTGGGCGTCGGTGATGATCAGCGCCTCGCCGACGGCGATCGCGTCGCGCTGGAACTGCGTGCCCGCGGGCAGTCCACGGACGTCGCCGGGCACCGGCAGGGCGACCGTGACGGCAGGCCCGCCCGGGGTGAACCCGGCCGCGGTACGCACCGTCTGCAGCATCGACACCCCGCCGGAGTCGTTGAGATCCGGCCACGGCAGACCCGTGCGGCTCGCTGCCACCGAGTCATAGGCCGTTACCAGATGCCTTGGCGCCCAAGCGGATAGAGCGTCAAGAACGTCATCGGGCGCGGCGGTTCCTGCGAGCCAGGCATTGGCCCACACCGCAAGCGTTGCACTGGGACACCACATGATGCACGCAGTGTAGTTGTTCAGCGCGTCCCGAGCGGGTCACGCGATAGGGTGGCGTCATGCCCGTTTGGCTGATCTGGCTGATCCTCGCGCTGGTGTTGGCCGGGGCCGAAGTGCTGACCGGGGACATGTTCCTGCTCATGCTGGCGGGCGGTGCGCTGGCCGCGACGGGATCGAGCTGGCTGCTGGACTGGCCGATCTGGGCCGACGGTGTGGTCTTCCTCGTGGTGTCGGTGCTGCTGCTGGTGGCCGTGCGGCCGGTGCTGCGGCGCCGGCTGACCTCGGGCACCGGTCTGCCCGACCCGGTCAAGGCCCTCGAAGGCAAGCCCGCCCTGGTGCTGGACCGCGTGGCGCGCCACGAAGGCCAGGTGAAGCTCGACGGCGAGGTCTGGACGGCCCGACCCCTCGACGACAACGATGTGTACGAACCAGGTGACCACGTGACCGTCATGCGGATCGACGGCGCCACGGCGGTCGTCTGGCGCAACCCCTGAACGAAGGAGACCGCTCGTGGACGGTGCCGTCGCCGGACTGATACTGCTCGCCGTACTCGTCGTCTTCGCGGTGGTGATCGTCGCGAAATCGGTCGCGCTCATCCCGCAGGCCGAAGCCGCCGTCATCGAGCGGCTCGGCCGCTACAGCAAGACGGTGTCCGGCCAGCTCACCCTGCTGCTGCCGTTCGTCGACAAGATCCGGGCGCGGGTGGACCTGCGTGAACGCGTGGTGTCATTCCCGCCGCAGCCGGTGATCACCGAGGACAACCTCACCGTCAACATCGACACCGTCGTCTACTTCCAGGTGACCAATCCGCAGGCGGCGGTCTACCAGATCAGCAACTACATCGTCGGCGTCGAGCAGCTGACCACCACCACGCTGCGCAACGTGGTCGGCGGTATGACCCTCGAGCAGACCCTTACCTCCCGCGACGCCATCAACGGACAGCTCCGCGGCGTCCTCGACGAGGCCACCGGCCGGTGGGGGCTGCGGGTCGCCCGCGTCGAGTTGCGCAGCATCGACCCGCCGCCGTCGATCCAGGACTCGATGGAGAAGCAGATGCGCGCCGACCGCGAGAAGCGCGCGATGATCCTGACCGCGGAGGGCAGCCGCGAGGCGGCCATCAAACAGGCAGAGGGTCAGAAGCAGGCCCAGATCCTGGCGGCCGAGGGCGCCAAACAGGCGGCGATCCTGGCCGCCGAGGCCGACCGGCAGTCCCGGATGCTGCGCGCGCAGGGCGAGCGGGCCGCGGCCTATCTCCAGGCCCAGGGCCAGGCCAAGGCCATCGAGAAGACGTTCGCCGCGATCAAGGCCGGCAGGCCCACTCCCGAACTGCTGGCCTACCAGTACCTGCAGACGCTGCCGCAGATGGCCAAGGGCGAGGCCAACAAGGTCTGGGTGGTGCCCAGCGACTTCGGTTCGGCGCTGCAGGGCTTCACCAAACTCCTCGGCGCGCCCGGCGACGACGGCGTCTTCCGCTACACCCCGTCGCCGGTCGACGACGTCCGCTCCGGCCCCGACGACGACAGCGAAGAGGTGGCCGGCTGGTTCAACACCCAGACCGATCCGGAGATCGCCCAGGCCGTGGCGAAGGCCGAGGCCGACGCGCGCCGGACCTCCGACGTCGGTGCCCTGCCGCCGGCGCCGCCCCCGCCGCAGATGCAGTACCCGCCGCTCTCCCAGCAGGACCTGTCCGGGCCGAACTACTCCGGGAAGCACGCGGACAGCGGGCAGCCGTGAGCGCTGCCGGCCTGCGGTCGCGACGCGGCTATGCGGCGCTCGCGGCGCTGCAGGCCGGCGACGCGGTGGCGTCGGCGATCCCGCTGCCGCCGATCGAGAAGTCCCTGGACTCCCTCGGGGTGCCCGCCGGCATCCGGTGGGTGTTCCCGACGGTGAAGGCGGCGTCGGCGGTGGGGCTGCTGGCCGGACACCGGTACCCGCCGCTGGCGCGCCTGACCACGGCGCTGCTGACGCTGTACTTCGTGCTCGCCGTCGGGGCGCACCTACGGGTGCGTGACCGCCTGGTCAACACCGTGCCCGCAGCGGGGCTCCTGGTGCTCTTCGGTGTGCTCACCGTCAAGGGGCCCGACACCCGCTGAGGATTCGACCGCACGCCTGCGATCCGCCCGGACCTCGTAGAACAGCCCCAGCACGCCGATCGACGCGATGCCGGCCGAGATCACCACCAGCAGCGGATCGACCCGGCCGGTCAGCGCGTCGCCGAGGATCACCACCGCGGTGGTGCCGGGCAGCAGCCCGAACAGCGTCGCCAGGGTGTAGGGCACGAGCCGCACCGACGAGGCGCCCGCCGCATAGTTCACCGCTGCGAACGGGAAAACCGGGATGAGCCGCAGGGACAACACCGACGGCCAGCCGCGCCGTCGCAGCCGATCATCGAGCCGGTCGACCGCCGGATGGCTGACCAGGGCGCTCAGCCGCCAGCCCAGCGCGCGGATCAGCAGCACCGCCAGCAGTGCGCTCACCGTGCTGGCCACCACTGCGATCGGCACCCCGAGCGCAGGTCCGAACATCAGACCGGCCGCCAGCGAGAACGCCGTGCGGGGGAACGGGAACGTCGTCACCACGATGTGGCCGAGCAGGAACACCAGCGGAAACCAGGGACCGACCGACGTGGCCCAGTCCCGGAGCTGGAGCGCGGTGGGCAGCGGGACGGCCCAGGCGAATGCGACCAGAATCACACCGGCGGCCGCCATCGCGATCAGACGCCTGCGTGGCATCTGTATGGCCGCAGCGGCCACTGCGGACCACACGGCCCGCAGGGTCCTGACAACGGCTTTCACGCTCGTCAACCATACGGGCCGTGTGTGACAGACAGCCGACCGCTCGGCGCCGCGACAGCCACGACCAGCGGACGAGTCAGTGACGGCCATCATTTAGCCTGAGGGTTGGACAGGTCAGTCACACGCTGCGACAACAGGAGATGCCGGTGTCCGTGCAGGGGTCGAATGCCGTCGAGACGGGTCTGGCGCAGTGGCGGACCGCGGTGGCCGGGGTGCTGGCCAAGAGCACGCGGCGCGACCCCGCCGATCTGCCACCCGAACCCGAACGGCTGCTCGATGCGCCGACCTACGAGGGCTTCCCGATCCGGCCGCTCTACACGGCCCTCGACGCGGTACCCGAACCTCCGCTACCCGGACGCTGGCCCTTCGTCCGCGGAGGCGACGCGCGGCGCGACGTCATCGCCGGATGGAAGGTCGCGGAGAGCTTCCCCGCGGCGAACTCCTCCTCGGACGCGAACGGCGACGTGCTGCTGGCCCTCACCGAGGGGATCAGCGCGCTGGTGCTGCGCGTCGGCGGCGACAGCGGGGTGGCCGCAGCCGACCTCGGCCGGCTGCTCAGCGGGGTGTTCGTCGACCTGGTACCGGTCCAACTCGAGGCAGGCAGCGACTTCGCGGCCGCGACGGAGGCCATGCTCGGCCTGCTGTCCGGCCTGGACGACCAGCAGCGCGACCGGATCTCGGTCGATCTCGGCGCGGACCCGTTGACCGCCCCGCTGAGCGGCAGGCCGGCGGCGGACACCGCCGAGGTGATCGCCACGGCGGCGCGGGTCGGCGGCTACGGCGGCCACGTGCGGACGATCACCGTCGACGGCGCCGCCCTGCACAACCTCGGCGCCAGCGCGTCCTGGGAGCTGGCGGGTGCGGTCGCCGCCGGCGTGAGCTATCTGCGTCTGCTCACCGAGTCGGGGCTCTCGGGTGCCGACGCGTTGCGCCAGGTGAGCTTCCGGCTCGCCGCCGACGACGACCAGTTCATGACCATCGCCAAGCTGCGCGCGTTGCGCCTGCTCTGGGCGCGGGTCGCCGAGGTGGTCGGCGCGCCCGACGCGGGGGCCGCCACGGTGCACGTGGTCTCGTCGCTGGCGATGATGGCCCAGCGCGATCCGTGGGTGAACATGCTGCGCACCACGCTCGCGGCGTTCTCCGCCGGCGTCGGCGGTGCCGACACCGTGCTGGTGCATCCGTTCGACATCGCGATCCCGGACGGGTATCCCGGCACGTCGCGGTCGTTCGCTCGGCGCATCGCCCGCAACACCCAGCTGCTGCTGCTCGAGGAATCCCACATCGGCCGCGTCCTCGATCCCGCGGGCGGCTCGTGGTTCGTCGAGAACCTCACCGCACAGGTGGCCGATCAGGCGTGGAACCTGTTCCAGGACATTGAATCCCACGGCGGTTTCACCGAGGCGCGCGAGTACGTCGCCGGGCGGGTGGCCGAGGTGTCCGCCCTGCGGCGCGACGACATCGCCCACCGGCGCACCGCGCTCACCGGTGTGAACGAATACCCGAACCTGGGGGAGGAGCCGCTGCCCGCGGGCGAGGCACTCACCGCCGTCGCGCGCTACGCCGCCGGCTTCGAGGAGCTGCGCAACCGGTCGGACGCCTACCTGGCGCGCACCGGTTCCCGGCCGCAGGCGATGCTGCTGCCGTTGGGCCCGCTCGCCGAGCACAACATCCGCACCACGTTCGCAGCGAATCTGCTCGCCTCCGGCGGGATCGAGTCGGTCAACCCCGGGCCACTCGACGCCAGGGGTGTCGCGGCGGCGGTCACCGGCATGGATTCGACACCCGCGGTCGCGGTGGTGTGCGGCACCGACGCCCGCTACGGCAGCGAGGCAGCCGCGGTGGTCGCGGCGGCGCACGACGCCGGGGTGGAGCACGTCTGCCTGGCCGGCCCGCCGAAGGCGGTGGCCGAGACCGACCCGCAGCCCGACGACTTCCTCACCGCGAAGATCGACGCGGTAGGGGCCCTTTCCGACCTGCTGACCCGATTGGGGGCCTGAGCATGACCGCCACTGGAGAGAAAGCCGCCGTGATCGGCAGTTTCGCCGACATCCCCCTCCGTGGTGAGGCGGCTGCCGACGCCGCCACCGAAGCGGCCGTCGACGAGTTCGTCGCGGCCGCGGCCGCGGCCCACGGCTACACCCCCGAACAGCTGCAGTGGGCCACACCGGAGGGTATCGACGTCCGGCCGGTGTACGTCGCCGCCGACCGCGACGCCGCCGTGGCCGACGGCTATCCGCTGGACAGCTTCCCCGGAGCGGCGCCGTTCGTGCGCGGCCCGTACCCGACCATGTACGTCAACCAGCCGTGGACCATCCGGCAGTACGCCGGCTTCTCCACCGCCGCGGAGTCCAACGCCTTCTACCGCCGCAATCTGGCCGCGGGTCAGAAGGGTCTGTCGGTGGCCTTCGACCTGGCCACCCACCGCGGCTACGACTCCGATCACCCGCGCGTCCAGGGTGACGTCGGGATGGCCGGCGTGGCGATCGACTCGATCCTCGACATGCGCCAGCTGTTCGACGGCATCGATCTGTCGACGGTGTCGGTGTCGATGACGATGAACGGTGCGGTGCTGCCGATCCTGGCGCTCTACGTCGTCGCCGCCGAGGAGCAGGGCGTGCCGCCGGAGAAACTGGCGGGCACCATCCAGAACGACATCCTCAAAGAGTTCATGGTCCGCAACACCTACATCTATCCGCCGCAGGCGTCGATGCGGATCATCTCCGACATCTTCGGCTACACCAGCGTGAAGATGCCCAAGTTCAACTCGATCTCCATCTCGGGCTACCACATCCAGGAGGCCGGTGCCACGGCCGATCTCGAGCTGGCCTACACCCTGGCCGACGGCGTCGAGTACATCAAGGCCGGGCTGGACGCCGGGCTGTCCATCGACAAGTTCGCCCCGAGGCTGTCCTTCTTCTGGGGCATCGGCATGAACTTCTTCATGGAGGTCGCCAAGCTGCGGGCCGGCCGCCTGCTGTGGAGTGAGCTGGTCGCCGAGTTCGCGCCGAAGAACGAGAAGTCGCTGTCGCTACGCACCCATTCACAGACCTCGGGCTGGTCGCTGACCGCGCAGGATCCGTTCAACAACGTCGCCCGCACCTGCATCGAGGCGATGGCCGCCACCCAGGGCCACACCCAGTCGCTGCACACCAACGCCCTCGACGAGGCGTTGGCGCTGCCCACCGACTTCTCGGCGCGCATCGCCCGCAACACCCAGCTGGTCCTGCAGCAGGAGTCCGGCACCACCAGGCCGATCGACCCGTGGGGTGGTTCGTATTACGTCGAGTGGCTGACCCACCAGCTGGCCACCGCCGCCCGTATGCACATCGGGGAGGTGGTCGCGCACGGCGGCATGGCCCAGGCGATCAGCGACGGCATCCCGAAGCTGCGCATCGAGGAGGCGGCCGCCCGCACCCAGGCGCGCATCGACTCCGGGGCGCAGACCGTCATCGGCGTGAACAAGTACCAGGTTGAAGAGGACCACGAGATCGAGGTGCTCAAGGTCGAGAACAGCCGAGTGCGCGCCGAGCAGCTGGCCAAGCTCGAGCAGCTGCGCGCCGAGCGTGACGAGGACGCCACCCGCGCGGCGCTGGCCGAGCTGACCCGGGCGGCGGGCGCGCAGGGCCCGGCCGGACCCGACGGGCTGGGCAACAACCTGCTGGCCCTGGCGATCGACGCGGCCCGCGCCAAGGCGACCGTCGGCGAGATCTCCGACGCGCTGGAGAAGGTCTACGGCCGCCACGTCGCCGAAATCCGCACGATCTCCGGGGTATACCGCGAGGAAGCGGGGAAGGCCACCAACATGGCATCAGCGACCGAGCTCGTGGAGAAGTTCGCCGAGGCGGACGGCCGCAGGCCGCGCATCCTGGTCGCCAAGATGGGCCAGGACGGACATGACCGCGGACAGAAGGTCATCGCGACGGCGTTCGCCGACATCGGTTTCGACGTCGACGTCGGCTCGCTGTTCTCCACGCCGGACGAGGTGGCCCGCCAGGCCGCCGACAACGACGTCCACGTCGTCGGGGTGTCGTCGCTGGCGGCCGGGCACCTGACCCTGGTACCTGCCCTACGCGACGCGCTGGCCGAGGTCGGCAGACCCGACATCATGGTCGTCGTCGGCGGCGTGATCCCGCCCGGCGACTTCGACGAGCTCTACGCCGCCGGGGCGGCCGCGATCTTCCCGCCGGGCACCGTGATCGCCGACGCCGCGAGGGGACTGCTCGCCAAGCTGGCCGACCGCCTCGGTTACGACCTCGGCTAGATGAGCCAATCGGTCGCTGCCGCGGACCTCGCCGCCGCGCTGCGCGGCGGGGACCGCTCCGCCCTGGCGCGGGCGATCACCCTGGTCGAGTCGACACGCGGCGACCATCGGCAACGGGCCCAGGAGCTGCTGCTCGAGCTCATGGCTGAGCCCGATTCCAAAGCGGGTGGCGCCTTCCACGTCGGGATCACCGGGGTGCCGGGCGTCGGCAAGTCGACGACCATCGAAGCGCTCGGAATCCATCTCATCGAGCAGGGGCACCGGGTGGCCGTCCTGGCCGTGGACCCCTCGTCGACCCGCACCGGGGGCTCGATCCTGGGGGACAAGACCCGCATGGCCACGCTCGCGGTGCACCCCGACGCCTACATCCGGCCCTCGCCGACGTCGGGCACGCTGGGCGGCGTGGCCCGAGCCACCCGCGAGACCATCGTGCTGCTCGAGGCGGCCGGATACGACGTGATCCTGGTCGAGACCGTCGGCGTGGGGCAGTCCGAAGTGACCGTGGCCAACATGGTCGACACCTTCGTCTTCCTGACGCTCGCGCGCACCGGCGACCAACTGCAGGGCATCAAGAAGGGTGTCCTCGAGCTCGCCGACATCGTGGTGGTGAACAAGGCCGACGGGGCGCACCTGGTCGAGGCCAAGTCCGCGGCCCGCGAACTCACGGCGGCGCTGCGGTTGATCTATCCGCGCGAGACGCTGTGGCGTCCCCCCGTGCTGACGATGAGCGCGCTGGAGGGTTCGGGGCTGCAGGAGTTGTGGGACACCGTGTGCCGGCACCGCGACGTGCTCACCGAGGCGGGGGAGTTCGACAATCGCCGGCGCACCCAGCAGGTCCAGTGGACGTGGCAGCTGGTGCGCGACGCCGTACTCGACCGCGTGCTCGGCAACGAGGAGGTGCGCCGGATCCGCGGGGAGGTCGAGCGGCAGGTGCGCGACGGCGAGCTCACCCCGGCGCTGGCGGCACAGCGCCTGCTCGAGGCGGCGGACCCGCGGTTAACGAGTCGATAAACTCGCGATTGTTTAGCCGGTCTCAGCGGTACATTCGTCCTGTGACCCAGCAGTGCAGCCGGGAGCGCAGCGCGGCGCTTCCCCACGGCGTCCAGGGTGCGGCGGACGAGAACTTCGCCTGCACCCTGCGAGGCTTCTCCGAGCTGTTTCCCGGTCGCCGCTTCGGCGGCGGGGCGCTGTCGATCTTCCTCAACGGCGATCCGGTCGTCGACATCTGGACCGGCTACAGCGACCGGCGCGGCACCAGGTACTGGACCGCCGACACCGGCGCCATGGTGTTCTCGGCCACCAAGGGGATGGCGTCGACGGTCATCCACCGGCTGGTTGACCGCGGCCTGATCGACTACGACCGGCCCGTCGCCGACTTCTGGCCCGAATTCGCGGCCAACGGCAAGGCCTGCATCACCGTCCGCGACCTCATGTGCCACCGGGCGGGCCTTTCGCAACTCAACGGCGTCGGCAAAGCCGACCTGCTGAACCATCTGGCCATGGAGGAGCGGCTGGCGGCGATGCCGGTCAACCGTTTCCTGCACGGGCACTCGGCCTATCACGCATTGACGTACGGCTGGCTGATGTCCGGTCTGGCCCGCTCGGTGACCGGTCGCGGGATGGCCGAGCTGATCCGGACCGAGCTCGCCGAACCACTCGACACCGACGGTCTGCACCTGGGCCGACCGCCTGCGGGATCACCCACCACGGTCGCGCAGATCCTCGTGCCGCAGGGCACGATCGCCAACCCGGTGTTCAACTTCGTCGCCCCGAAGATCGCCGCCCTGCAGTTCTCCGGAATGTTCGGATCGCTGTACTTCCCCGGCATGAAGTCCGTGGTGCAGGGTGACACGCCGTTCCTGGACGCGGAAATCCCGGCGGCCAACGGGGTGGCGACCGCCAGGGGACTGGCCAAGATGTACGCGGCGATCGCCAACGGCGGCAGCGTGGACGGAACCGATCTGCTCTCGCCGCAGATCTCCGCGGGCCTGACCGGCAAGCCCAATCTGCGGCCGGACCGCAACATCGGCATCCCGCTGGCCTTCCACCTCGGCTACCACTCGCTGCCGTTCGGCGTCATGCGCGGCTTCGGCCATGTCGGGCTGGGCGGGTCCACCGGCTGGGCCGACCCGGTGTCGGGTCTGTCGATCGGGTTCGTACACAACCGGCTGCTCACACCGATGGTGCTGGACATGGGCGCCATCGCCGGTCTGAACCTGCTGATCCGCCGCGATCTGGCACGCGCGCAGCGGCGCGGCTACCGGCCCGTGCCCGAATTGGGCGCCGCCTTCTCCGGTCCGGGATCGGTCGCGGATCGCCGACTGACGCAGTAGCTCGCATCGCATGCGGGCGGGTCGCATCTGACGGCCCGCGGGCGCGCCGACAGCGTGAATCGACCATAAATTTTCTCCACATCTTCGGATTGGTCGGCTCGCCGGGTGGCGAGGCCGGGCAGGGCCGGGCCGGAGCGGAGTTTGCTGGCGACCGGAGCGCCATAAGGATCGTTATCCGAAGTGCTGTTGCCACATTCGCGACCCCACCGCCCCGACACGGCGCCGCGACGCCGTCGCCGTCGCCGGGCCGGCCGGTCCGCCGCTCCGGGTCGACTCCTCGGTTTCCGCTCTGTGCAGGCACAATCGACACGCCGATACGGTGGTTTATGTCACATGGGCGCCTGGATCGTGAGTACACAGCACCCTCACAGGAATCGAAAATAACGCGGACGATGGTTTGCCAAATTTGCATAGGCCGACAAACCTGAGAGTAAGCCAAGAGGAAGCCAAGACGATCATGAATGACGAAAACTGGAAGACGCGCAGGTCAGGGCAAAATCGGCGCCGGAAACTGCAATTTTGACGCGTTTCGTGTAACGTTTCGGCGGCAGATATTGAACTAGCAATGATCCGTCGGAATTTGCTCGTATAGATTCTGCGGAGACGGACCGGCAACAACCGGGCCAACTCGACGCCGGTACGGACCACCGTAGTCCGGATCGACGCGTACGGAGCACCCACACCTGCGCGGAGATCCGTCACTATCGGGTCCGCTGTCGGTACAGGTTTTCCCGTTCGGAAGAGGTTTGCAGTCGTGGTTGACGCACCGGTCACCCCCATCGCGGTCATAGGTATGGCCTGTCGGCTGCCTGGCGGGATCGACTCACCCGAGCTGCTGTGGGAGGCGCTGCTGCGCGGAGAGGACTTCGTCACCGAGGTTCCGCCCGAGCGCTGGGACGCCGACGACTACTACGACCCGGAGCCGGGTGTCCCGGGACGGTCGGTGTCCAAGTGGGGTGCCTTCCTCTCCGATGTGGGCGGCTTCGACGCCGGGTTCTTCGGAATCAGCGAGCGCGAGGCGACCGCGATCGATCCGCAGCACCGGCTGCTGCTGGAAACCGCGTGGGAGGCCGTCGAACACGCCGGCGTCGCCCCGACCGCACTGGCCGAATCGCTGACCGGCGTCTTCATCGGCATGACCCACGGCGACTATCAGCTCCTCGCCGCGGACGCCAACGCCATCGAGGGGCCCTACGGCTTCACCGGCAACAACTTCAGCCTCGCCTCGGGCCGCATCTCCTATGCACTGGGCCTGCGCGGCCCCGCCTACACCGTGGACTCGGCCTGCTCGTCGGGTCTGCTGGCCGTACACATGGCGTGCAAGAGCCTGCACGACGGCGAGAGCAACCTGGCCCTGGCCGGCGGGGTGTCGCTCACCCTCGAGCCGCGCAAGCTGTCATCCGGATCGGCGCAGGGCATGTTGTCGCCGACCGGCCGCTGCCACGCGTTCGACGTCGAAGCGGACGGCTTCGTCTCCGGCGAGGCGTCGGCCCTGCTGTTCCTCAAGCGCCTGCCGGATGCCCAGCGCGACGGCGACCGCATCCTGGCCGTCGTCAAGGGCACCGCGGCCAACCAGGACGGCCACACGGTCAACATCGCCACGCCGTCGCGTGACGCGCAGGTCGAGGTCTACCGGGCCGCCCTGGCCGCGGGTGGGACGGATCCGGCCACCATCGGCCTGGTCGAGGCGCACGGCACCGGTACCCCGGTCGGGGATCCCATCGAGTACTCCAGCCTCGCCGCGGTCTACGGCACCGCGGCCCCGTGCGCGCTGGGCGCCGCCAAGACCAACTTCGGCCACTCGCAGTCGGCGTCCGGCGCCGTCGGACTGATCAAGGCGATCCTGTCGCTGCAGCATGCAGCGGTCCCGCAGAACCTGCACTTCAACCGCATGCCCGACGAGATGGCGCGGATCGAGACCAACCTCTTCGTGCCGCAGGAGACCACCAGGTGGCCCCATCCGGGCTCCGGACCGCGCCGTGCCGCGGTCTCGGCCTACGGCATCTCCGGCACCAACGTCCACGCGGTGATCGAGCAGGCGCCCGACGCGCCGTTGACCGCCGACGCCGACCCGGTCGACGGGGCGCTGCTGTTCGCGCTGTCGTCCACCTCGACCGACGAATTGCGCCGCACCGCGGCCCGGCTCGCCGACTGGGTCGACGGTCACACCGAGGTGGACCTCCGCGATCTCGCCTACACGCTGGCGCGCAGGCGCTCGCACCGGCCGGTCCGGGCCGCAGTGCTGGCCAACAGCCATGCCGGTCTGATCAAACAGCTGCGTGAGGCCGCCGACAGCGACAGCCGCCACCACGCATCCGTCACCGCGGGCGATCGGGGACCGGTCTGGGTGTTCTCCGGGCAGGGCTCGCAGTGGGCCGGAATGGGCAAGGGGCTGCTGGAGAGCGAACCGGTGTTCGCCGCCACGGTCGCCGAGCTGGAACCGCTGATCGCCCGCGAGTCGGGGTTCTCGGTCACCGAGGCGATGTCGGCGCCGGAGAAGGTGACCGGCATCGACCGCGTCCAGCCGACCGTGTTCGCCGTGCAGATCGCGCTGGCCGCCACCCTCAAGTCCTACGGCGTGCTACCGGGCGCGGTGATCGGCCACTCGATGGGGGAGTCGGCCGCGGCCGTCGTCGCCGGCGGGCTGTCCCTCGACGACGGTGTGAAGGTCATCTGCCGGCGCTCACGACTGATGGCGGGCATCGCCGGATCCGGCGCCATGGCCTCGGTGGAGCTGCCCGCCCAACAGGTGCTGTCCGAACTGGCCGCCCGCGGCATCACCGACGTGGTGCTGTCGGTCATCGCGTCGCCGGAGTCGACCGTGGTCGGCGGCGCCAAGGAGTCCGTCCGCGAGCTGATCGACGAGTGGGAGCGCCGCGGCGTGATGGCGCGCGAGGTCGCCGTGGACGTCGCGTCGCACTCCCCGCAGGTCGACCCGATCCTTGACGACCTGACCGATGTGCTCGACGACGTCGAACCGCTGGACCCGGTGATCCCGTACTACTCGGCCACCCTCTACGACCCGCGCGACATCCCCGAGTTCGACGCCTACTACTGGGCCGACAACCTCCGTCACGCCGTACGGTTCTCCGCGGCCGTGCAGGCCGCCCTGGAGGACGGCTACCGCGTGTTCGGTGAGCTGTCGCCGCATCCGCTGCTCACCCACGCGGTCGACCAGACCGGCCGCGGCCTGGACATCAGCCTGTCCACGTTGGCCGCCATGCGCCGCGACCAGGAGGTGCCCGAGGGTCTGCTCGCCTTCGTCGCCGAACTGCACGCCGCCGGTGGCGAGATCGACTTCTCGGTGCTGTACCCGCACGGCCGGCTGGTCGACGCACCGCTGCCGACCTGGACCCGCACCCATCTGATGCTGACCCGCGGCGGACAGGACCAGGGCGGCGCCACCGTCGCGGTCCACCCGCTGCTCGGTGCTCACGTCCGATTGCCCGAGGAACCCGAACGGCATGTGTGGCAGGCCGACGTCGGCACCGCGCAGCAGCCGTGGCTCGGCGACCACCAGGTGCACAACGTCGCGGCGCTGCCGGGTGCGGCGTACTGCGAGATGGCGCTCACGGCGTCGCACGCGGTCTTCGGTGAGGGGTCCGAGGTCCGCGACGTCAGCTTCGAGGCGCTGCTCCTGCTGGAGGAGCAGAGCCCGGTGTCGGCGGTCGCCACCGTCACCCGGCCCGGCACCGCCGAATTCGTCGTCGAGACCTTCGACCAGGGCACCGAGATCCGCCGTGCGACGTCCGTCCTGCACGCAGCCGACACCGATTCCGACATCCCCGGGGCCCGTGACATCGACGCCCTGCTGGCCGCCCACCCGGTCCGGGTGGAGGGCGCGGCCCTGCGCGCATGGTTCGCCCAGCGCGGCATCGACTACGGGTCCGCCTTCTCCGGTCTGGTCGCCACCAACACCGCCGACAGCGCCGACACCGTGCTCGCCGAGGTCGCGCTGCCGGGCTCCATCCGTTCACAACAGTCCGCGTACGCCATCCACCCCGCCCTGCTCGACGCCTGCTTCCAGGCCGTCGGCGCCCACCCCGCGCTCGCGGCCGACGCGACCGGGACCCTGATGCTCCCGCTGGGAGTGCGTCGCATCCGCACCCTCGGCTCGACCCGCCACGCCCACTACTGCCACGTCACGGTCACCACGATCAGCGCCGCCGCGGTCGAGGCCGACATCGACGTCCTCGGCGAGGACGGTGCCGTGCTGCTCACCGTCGAGGGTCTACGGATGGGCACCGGCTCGACCGCGGGCGGGCAACGCGACCGGCTGCTCAACGACCGGTTGCTGACCATCGACTGGCGCAGGCAGGAGGCGCCGGCGCCCGCACACGTGGAGGCCGGCCACTGGCTGGTGATCGACACCGGTGCCGACGCGCTGGCGAGCCGACTGGCCCTGGCGCTGACGCGTGCCGACGTCGACGTGGCCACCGTCGCCTGGCCGGTCGCCGGCGACGGCCCGGTGCCCGCCGACGCGGTCACCGAGCGCCTCGAGGCCGATCCGCACACCGGTGTGGTGATCGTCGCCGGTGAGCCCGGCGGACACCGCGACGACATCCCGGCGCGCGGGGCTGATCACGTGCGCCACCTCGTGCACATCGCCCAGCAGGTCACCGCCGTTCCCGGTGCGGCGCCACGGTTGTTCGTGCTGACCCGCGACGCGGCGTCGGTACTGCCCGCCGACGTCGCGAACCTCGAACACGCCGGTCTGCGGGGTTTGGTCCGCGCGGTGAATCTGGAGCACCCGGAGCTGCGGGCCACCCAGATCGACGTCGACGGCGACACCGACGTCGCACTGGTGGCCGAGCAGCTGCTGTCGGGTTCCGATGAAGACGAGACGGCCTGGCGGGACGGTCACTTCCACGTGGCGCGACTGAACGCCACACCACTGCAGGCCGAGGAGCGCCGCCGCACCGTCGTCGACCTGGAGAACGGCGGTGTCCGGCTGCAGATCCGCACCCCCGGCGACCTCGAGTCGCTGGAGTTCGTGGCCTTCGACCGCGTCGCCCCCGGTCCGGGTCAGATCGAGGTGGCGGTCGCGGCGTCGAACCTGAACTTCGCCGACGTCCTCGTCGCCTACGGCCGATACCCCAGCTTCGAGGGACGGATGCCCCGCCTGGGCGCCGATTTCGCCGGTGTGGTGACCGGTGTCGGCGCCGGCGTCACCGATCTCGCGGTAGGCGACCGCGTTGCCGGCATCTCGGCCGACGGCGCGTGGAGCACCTACGTCACCTGCGACGCCAACCTCGCGGTGAAACTGCCCGACTCGCTGCCGGAGAAGCAGGCGGCCGCCGTTCCCAGCGCGCATGCCACCGCCTGGTACGGCCTGCACGACCTGGCCCGGATCTCCTCGCGCGACAAGGTGCTCATCCACTCGGCCACCGGCGGGGTCGGGCAGGCCGCGCTGGCGATCGCCAAGGCCGCAGGCGCGCAGATCTACGCCACCGCGGGCAGCCCGGAGCGCCGGAAGCTGTTGCGCGACTGGGGTATCGAGCATGTCTACGATTCGCGCAGCACCGCGTTCGCCGACGAGATCCGCCACGACACCGACGGCTACGGGGTCGACATCGTGCTCAACTCGCTGCCGGGTGCCGCGCAGCGCGCCGGGCTCGAACTGCTGTCCTTCGGCGGCCGGTTCATCGAGATCGGTAAACGCGACATCTACGGCGACACCAAGATGGGTCTGTTCCCGTTCCGTCGCAACCTGGCGTTCTACGCCGTCGATCTGGCGCTGCTCACGCTGACCAACCCGGACGTCATGCGCCGCCTGCTGGAGACGGTCTATCAGCAGATCGCCGACGGCGTGCTGCCGCTGCCGGAGACGACGCACTACCCCCTGCGCGACGGCGCCACCGCGATCCGCGTGATGGGCGCCGCCGAGCACACCGGCAAACTGGTCCTCGACATCGAGCACACCGGACGCGCCGGCGCGGTGGTCCTCCCCGAGGACGCCACCGTGTTCCGGCCCGACGGCGCCTATGTCATCACCGGCGGCATGGGCGGCCTCGGCCTGTTCCTGGCCGAGCGGATGGCCACGGCCGGCTGCGGTCGCATCGTCCTGAACGGCCGGTCCGCCCCCGGCCCGGAGGTGCAGCGCGCGATCGAGCGGATGCGCGCCGCAGGCACCGAGGTCGAGGTGACGCTCGGCGATGTCGCCGCTGCCGACACCGCGGCCCGGCTGATCGCGGCGGCCACCGCCACCGGACTGCCCGTGCGCGGGGTGCTGCACGCGGCCGCCGTCGTCGAGGACGCCACCCTGCCCAACATCACCGATGAACTCGTCGACCGGGACTGGGCGCCGAAGGTCTTCGGCGCCTGGCATCTGCACGCGGCGACCCACGGCCACCCGCTGGACTGGTTCTGTTCGTTCAGTTCGGCCGCGGCGATGGTCGGCTCTCCCGGCCAGGGCGCCTACGCCGCGGCCAACAGCTGGCTCGATGCGTTCAGCCACTGGCGCCGGGCCCAGGGGCTGCCGGCGAACTCCATCGCCTGGGGTGCATGGGCGGAGATCGGTCGCGGTCAGGGTCTTGCGGAGGATGCCGCGATGGCGATCCTGCCCGACGACGGTGCCCATGCCTTCGACGCGCTGCTGCGCCACGATCGCGCCTACTCCGGGTACGCTCCGGTCGCGGGTGCACCGTGGCTGGCGGCGTTCGCCGAGACCAGCCCGTTCGCCGAGGCGTTCCGGTCGGTCGGCCAGACCGCGACGACGTCGAGCGCGTTCCTGACCGATCTGTACCAGCTTCCTCGCGAAGAGTGGCCGGGCCGGTTGCGCAAGCTGGTGGCGGATCAGATCGGACTGATCCTGCGCCGCGCGGTCGATCCCGACCGCCCGCTGTCCGAGTACGGACTCGACTCGCTGGGGACCCTGGAGGTGCGGACCCGCATCGAGACCGAGACCGGCATCCGGATCGTCTCGACGGACATCACCACGGTGAGGGCGCTGGCGCAGCGCCTCGCGGACACCCTCGCCGGTGAATCAGGGACGGCACCTCCGTCGTGACGATCCCGTACCCCCCGGCCGACATCGCCGTCGGCCACTCGAACGCGAAGCTGAGGAGGCGCCGATGGTGGCGATGAGATCGATCCAGGACTGGAACGGCGCTCCCGGCACCCTCATCTCGTGGAACCCGTCGGCCGCCTCGGCGGCCAAGATGGCCGACGCGCCGATCAGCGACGTTCCGGTGAGCTATCAGCAGGCACAGCACATCCGGGCCTACCGCGAGCACCGCGAGCAGGGCACCGACATGGCGCGGCTGCTCATCCCGGCGTGGGACATGCCGGGCCGCTGCGACACCCGGGCGATGACGCACGTCATCAACGCCTATCTGCGCCGCCACGACACCTACCACAGCCGGTTCGAGGTGACGGAGTCCGACGAGGTCGTCCGCCGGACCGCGCGCAACCCCCGCGACATCAAATTCGTGCCGACCGAACACGGCGAGGTGACCGCCGCGCAGTGGCGTGAGCACGTGCTGGCCACCCCGGATCCGTTGCAGTGGAACTGCTTCAGCTTCGGGGTGATCCAGCGTGCCGACCACTTCACCTTCTACATCAGCGTCGACCACGTGCACACCGACGCGATGTTCATGGGCCTGGTCCTCGTCGAGATCCACATGATGTACGCGACCCTGATCGGTGGGGGTGCGCCGCTTCAGCTGCCTGAGCCGGGCAGCTACGACGACTACTGCGTCGGCCAGCACGACTACACCTCGGCGCTGACCCCGGACTCGCCCGAGGTCGCCGAATGGGTCGACATCGCCGCGGCACACGGCGGATCCAAGCCCCGCTTCCCGCTGCCACTGGGCGATCCGTCGGTGTCCTGCTCGGGGGACCTGATGACCGTGCGCCTGCTGGACCGGCAGCAGAGCGAACGCTTCGAGGCGGTCTGCGCGGCGGCGGGAGCCCGGTTCATCGGCGGCGTCTTCGCCTGCGGTGCGCTGACCGACCTCGAGTTCAGCGGCAACCGGGACTACTACATCATCACCCCGACCACAACGCGCCGGACGCCCGAAGAGTTCATGACGACCGGCTGGTTCACCGGTGTGGTCCCGGTCACCGTCACCGCCGACCCGGCGGACTTCGCCTCGACTGCGCGGCACGCACAGCAATCCTTCGACGGGAGCCTGCACCTCGCGCACGTCCCGTTCGAACTCGTCGTCGAACTCGGGAAGTCCGCCGGGATCTGCACCCCCGATCCCGGAGTTCCGATGCTGTCCTACCTCGACGCCGGCCTACCGCCGCTGTCGCCGAGCGTCATCGCCCAGTGGGAGGCGATGAACGGCAAGCTGTACACCGACGCGCGCTCGGCGTTCCAGGTCGGTCTGTACGTCAACCGCACCGAGCGGGAGACCGCGCTGACCGTGTGCTTCCCGGACAACCCGATCGCCCGCGAATCGATCGAGCGCTACGTGCGCGCCATGCAGACGTGGTTCCTGCGCGTCGCCGACGGTGACACCGCCGCTGATCCTGGCCGGGAGCCGCTCACCACCGCTGCCCACGGCGCCCGCAGGCAGCGCAGTGAGTTGGTCCCTGTAGTCGGACGGTGAGCATGGCGCACGCCAGGTCCGACCATCTGGTGCCGTACCTGGATCAGGCGATGTTCCTGGGCCTGCGCGCGACCGGCCAGGCCGCTGTCATGCAGTGCGTCTGGATCTACGAGCATCCCGTCGACTACGACGGACTGCGCCGGTTCCACCGCAACTTCGGCTACGGGTTGGCCGGGCGCCACATCGAACCGTCGCCGCTGCCGTTCGGCAGGCACCGGTGGGTGTCCGCGCTCGGACCGCAGAGCGACATCGACATCGCCGAGAACGTGCTGCCGCGCGCGGCGCTCGGCGACTGGCTGGACGCCCGGGCGCAGGTACCCGTCGACCCCGAGTGGGGGCCGGGATGGCATCTGGCCGTGCAACCGCTCGACGACGGCGCCACCGCGGTCACCCTGGTGGGTTCGCACTGCCTCAGCGACGGCGGTGGCGCCCTGCTCACCGTGTTCAATGCCGTCACCGGTAACACCGCCGACCTCGGCTACGCGCCGCCGAAGACCCGCACCCGCCGGCAGGCCGTCCTCGAGGATGCCCGCCAGCTCGCCCGCGACATGCCGGAACTGGGCCGCACCGTGGCCGCCGCGGCCAGACTCGCCTACCGCAGGCGCAAGCAGTTCGCCCGGCCGGTCAAGCGCGACCGGCAGGCGGGCGACGGCGTACCCGACGAGGCGATCGTCACCCCGGCGATCTCGGTCTTCGTCGACGGCGGAAAGTGGGACGCCCGTGCCGAGGCGCTGGGCGGGAACTCGTATTCACTGCTCGCCGGGTTCGCTGCGCGGCTCTCGCAGCGGATCGGCAGGCACCGGCCCGAGGACGGCGCCGTCGCGTTCACCATCCCCATCAACGACCGCACGCTCGAGGACACCCGGGCCAACGCGGTCAAACTGGCGACCGCCCACATCGATCCGCGCCGCGTCACCGAGGATCTGACCGAGGCCCGCGCGGCGATCAAGCAGGCGCTGAAGACCGTGCGGGAGGTCCCCGACGAGACGCTGGCCCTGCTGCCGCTGGTGCCGTTCATCCCGAAGCGGGCCGTGCAGGCGATGGCCGACGTCGCGTTCGGTTTCTCGGATCTGCGGGTGTCGTGTTCGAACCTGGGCGATCTGCCGGTGGAGATCGGCCGTGTCGACGGCACCGATGCTGAATTCGTCACCATGCGCGGTGTGGACGGGCACATCTCGCGGCGGGTGCTCGAGGAGCGCAGCGGGATCCTCACCGTCGTCGGCGCCCGCATCGGGGACACGGTGTCGATCGCCGTGATCGGCTATCAGCCCGGTGCGGTCAACACCAAACCCTGGCTGGCCGACCTGGTGATGGACACCCTGGCCGAATTCGACCTGCCCGCCGTGGCCATCTAGATGAGCGCCGCGCGTGGCGACGACCGGCTGGCCTTCATCGACCAGGCGGCCTTCCTGCAGCTGCGGTCGACCGGACCGGGCAAGCTCGGGCAGATCTCCTGGATCTACGAACACGACGTCGACGACGCCGCCCTGGCTCGCTTCCACGCCAACCTCGGCCACGGACTGCTCGGCCGGCGCATCGAGTGCTCGCCGCTGCCGTTCGGCCGGCACCGCTGGGTCGCCTCGCCCGGCCCGCCCCTGCCGATCGACACCGCGCCGCCTCGTCCGCGGTCCGCGCTGTCGGACTGGCTCGACGAGCGGGCCGAGCTGACCGTCGACCCCGAGCACGGGCCGGCCTGGCACCTCGGGGTGCTGCCGATGACCGACGGGTCGACCGGGATCAGCCTGGTGGCGTCGCACTGCCTGACCGACGGGGTCGGAATCCTGCAGACCATCGCCGAGGCCGCGGCCGGCACACCGCGCGATTTCGGATATGCGCCGGCCGCGTCGCGTCGGCCGATGCGGGGCGTGGCCGAGGATCTGCAGCGGACCGTGTGCGACGCACCGGAGTACGGCAGGACGGTGGCCGCCGCGGTGCGCCTTGCGCTGCGCCGCCGCCACGACATCGCGAACTCCGGCAGCTCCCGGCCGCCGGTCGCCCCGGGCAACGACGTGCACGGCACGGTCGTGGTGCCGGTCGTCAACGCCTTCGTCGGTCTCGGCCAGTGGGACGCCGCCGCGGCGGAGCGGTCAGGCACCAGCTATTCGCTGCTCGCCGGCTTCTCCGCACGGCTCGCCGAACGCATGGGCCGCATGCGCCCCGGCGACGGTGCGGTGTCGCTGCTGATCGCCATGAGCGACCGCACCGCGGAGGACACCAGGGCGAACGCCATCTCGCTGGCCCATGTCGAGGTCGACCCCGCGCAGGCCACCGCCGACCTCTCGGCCGTCAGGGCCGCCATCCGACAGGGGCTGGCGGAGCTTCGGGAGGTGCCCGACGAGACGTTCGCACTGCTGCCGCTGACGCCGTTCGTGCCCCGGCGGGCAGTGCGGCGCACCGCGGACCTGATGTTCGGCGATCTGCCGGTCTCCTGCTCCAACGTCGGAGACCTGGATCCGATGGTCGGCCGTCCCGACGGCACGGACGCCGAGTACGTCCTGCTGCGCGGCGTCGACCAGGACGTCCGGCGTGCATCCATCGAACGGGCCGGCGGACACCTCGTCGTGGTCGCGGGTCGCATCAACGGCGCGGTCACCATCGGAATCGTCGGCTACCAGCCGGGCGGTCCCAACACCAAGGATCATCTGCGCCAGGTCACCGCCGCGACCCTCGCCGAATTCGGTCTGACCGCCGAAATCGTCTAACCGCGTCCACGCACGGCCGCGGCCTCGAGCAGGTCGGCCGCGGCGGTGATGCTCTCCGCGGGTTTGGTCATCGCGGCCGCCGTGTCCCGGGCCCGCGCCACATACGCGGGGGACAACACGGACGCCAGCGCATCGCGCAGTGACTCGCGTGACGTCGTGGCGAACCGCCGGAAATCCCCGACACCCAACTTCTTTATCGCCGCACCCCAGATCGGCTGCTCGGCCCCGACCCACAGCACCAGGCTGGGCACCCCCGCGCGCACCCCGGCCGCGGTCGTGCCCGCGCCGCCGTGGTGGACGACGGCCCGGCACATCGGGAACACCGCCGCGTGGTTCACCGAACGGACCACCTTGACGTGCTCCGCGGTGGGCAGGCCATCGACATCCCACGCCCCCGAGCAGATCAGCGCCCGGAGACCCAGGTCCGCGCACGCCCCGGTGATCTTGTCCATCGCCTCGGCGGGCTTCTCGACGGGCATGCTGCCGAAGCCGAAGTAGACCGGTGGTTCGCCCGCCGCGGTCCACGAGGCGACGTCGTCGTCGGCTTCGGTGTCCAACTCGAGGGTGAGCGCCCCGACCACGGGCCGCCGGTCACCCCACTGCTCGGCCAGCCCGGGGAAGAAGACCTCGTCGTAGGCCTGGATCTCGACGGCGCCCGATTCGATCATCCGGCGCACCGCGCGGGTGCGGACCGGCGGCAGACCCAGGCTGCGCCGCTGTGCGGCCTCCGCACTGCGCAGCACCTGCCAGTGCACCCATTCGACCAGGGCGTACATCCGTTCGGCCGCGGCGTAGGGCAGCGGAAGGGGCAGCACCCGGGTGTTGGGGCGGACCGGAAAGTAATGCAGGGCGCCGAGCGGGATGTGGTGCGCCTCGGCGACGACGGCGGCCAGCTCCTGATAGGTCGTGCCGGTCAGGATGAGGTCGGCGCCCGCCGCGATCGAGTTCAGTGTGTCCGACATGTCCGACCAGCCCTCGACGACATAGTCGCGGACCTCGCGCAACACCGTGACCGGATTGCGCAGCTCCCACCAGTCGCGGAACACCTCGGTCTGCAGCTGCTGCTGGGAGTCGACGCCGTAGGCGACAGCGCCGCCGAACCCGGCGGCCTCGGCGAACCCGAGCAGGTTGGGCGGCACCGCGAGAGTCACGTGATGACCGCGGCGCATCAGTTCCAGACCCACGGCCAGGCACGGCTCGACATCGCCGCGGGTGCCGTGGACAGCCACGACGAATCTCATCGGCAGAGGTGTCCGTTCCCCCGCCCGCAACGCGGCGGCGCCGGCACCTCCGCACGGGGCGAATCGAGGCGTGTCGACGGGTAGGGCACGCCCGAATTCCATCACGGCGGGCACCCGTTTGTCCGACCTCCCTTTTCGTGCGTCGGGCCAGTGTGCCGGGCATTTCCGCGGCCCACTTGGGACGTTGTGCGCCGTGTAGCGTGGCGGGAATGTTGAGGCGCACCAGGCTTAGCGGTGCGTTCGCGGGCGGGATCCTTCCCCTCATGGGCCGGGTCATCGTCCGCCATCCGGTCATGGTCATCGCCGGGTGGCTTGCAACGGCGGCCGTACTGTTCCTGTTGATCCCGCCGCTGGCGGTCGTCGCCCAGAAGAACCCGCCCGACTTCCTGCCCGCCGAGTCGCCGGTTCTCGTAGCGGGCGATCAGATGCAGGAAGCCTTCGACGAGGCGAACGCGTCGAACGCGATGGTGGTGATCCTCGTCGACGACGCCGGGCTGACCCCGGCCGACGAGCAGACCTACCGCTCGCTGGTCGACCGGCTCAAGGCCGAGCCGGCGGACGTGTCCTCGACGCAGGACTTCATCGCCATCCCCGAGCTGCGCGAAGTCATGATCAGCAAGGACCAGAAGGCCTACAACCTCCCGGTGACGCTCACCGGTGTGATGGGCACCCCGGCCGGGCAGGAGTCCTATCGCAATGCGGTCGAGGTGGTCGAGGACGTGACCGAGGGCTCCACCCTCAAGGCCTACTTCGTCGGCGGGCCTGCCACGCTCGAAGACGTCAACTCGATCGGGGTCCGCGATCAGCACGTCATCGAGATCGCCACGGTCGGGACGATTCTCACGATCCTGGTGCTGGTCTATCGCAGCCTCATCGGCATGTTGATCCCGATGGTGACCATCGGGGTGTCGCTGGCGGTGGCCAATCAGGTGGTGGCCGGTCTCGGCGAGCTCGGCCTCGGTCTCGGCCCGCAGACCATCGTGCTGATGACCGCCATGATGATGGGGGCCGGCGTCGACTACGCGGTGTTCCTGTTCAGCCGATATCAGGAACTCGTGCGCGGGGGCATGTCGTCCGACGACGCCCTGGTCGGCGCCTTGGGCACGATCGGCAAGGTGATCGCCGGCTCAGCGGCGACCGTCGCCCTCACCTTCCTCGGTCTGGGGTTCACCACCCTGGCCGTCTTCTCGACGGTCGGCCCCGCGCTGGCCGTCACCATCACCATCGGTTTCCTGGCCTCGGTGACGTTGCTGCCGTCTCTCATCGTGCTCGCGGGCCGGCGCGGCTGGGTGAACCCCCGCAAGGACAGAACCGGCCGGTTCTGGCGGCGGTCGGGTGTCAACATCGTGCGCAAACCGGTGCGCCACCTCGTGGCCAGTCTGACCGTGCTGATCGCCCTCGGGGCGGGGACGGTGTTCCTCGAATACAACTACGACGACCGCAAGGCGCTCCCCGACGACGCCACCAGCAACATCGGCTACGACGCCATGGACGATCACTTCCCGATCGCCACCACGCTGCAGCAGTTCGTCGTCATTCAGTCGCCGCAGGATCTGCGGACTCCGACGGCGCTGGCCGATATGGAGATGATGGCGCAGCGGATCGCCGCGCTGCCCGACATCGACATGGTGCGCGGTATCACCCGCCCGACCGGCGAGATGCTCGAGCAGGCCAAGGCCACCTGGCAGGCCGGCGAGGTCGGGACCCGCCTGCAGGACGCGGGCACACTCATCGACGAGAACGACGCAAACCTCAACAGACTGTCCGGTGGAGCCCACCAGCTCGCCGACGTCCTCAACGAACTGCGCACCGGGGTGGTGAACGCCGCAGGCAGCGTGCGGGGCCTGGCAACCGCGCTGGACGACATGTCGCGCAAATACGGTGGCGAGAAGACCCTCGACGAGATCGACCGCACCGCAACCCTGGTGACCAACATGCGCGACCTCGGTCAGGCCATCGGCGTCGACGTCGGGCGCATCACCGACATCTACGCGTGGGGTGCGCCCGTACTCCGGTCGCTGGACCGCAGCCCGGAGTGCGCCACCGATCCCGAATGCGTCACCTCACGGGAGGATCTGCGCCGGATCGTGGCCACCCGCAGCAGCCCGGCGCTCAACAGCATCTCCGAACTGGGCCGCGAACTGCAGAACACCGAGGGATTCCAATCGCTGGACGAGACGATCAAGGGGCTGTCGTCGAGTCTGAAGACAGCCACCGAGGCGGCCAGGGAGCTGGGCATGGGCCAGCCGGGCGGGGTGACGAACCGGCTCAATGAGGCCATGCAGGGCGCGAACACACTCGCCGATTCCAGCCGCCAGCTCGCCGAAGGCGTCCAGCTGCTCGTCGACCAGACCAGGACGATGGGCGGCGGCCTCGACCAGGCGTCGGCGTTCCTGCTCGCGATGAAGCGCGATGCGAACAACCCGCCGATGTCCGGCTTCTACATCCCGCCCGAGATCCTCACGCAGGCCGAGTTCAAGAAGGCCGCGGGCCTGTTCGTCTCACCCGACGGCCATACGGCCCGCTATCTGGTGCAGACCGCGCTCGACCCGTTCAGCACCGACGCGATGGATCAGGTCGCCGAGATCGTCGACGCCGCCGAGGGCGCGCTGCCGAACACCTCGCTGGCAGGTTCCAAGGTCTCCATGGTGGGGTTCTCGGCGGTGCAGAACGACTTGCGCAATTACTACGACAAAGACGTGCAGTTCATCGTCATCGTCACCCTCATCGTCGTCTTCGTGATCCTCGTGCTGCTGCTGCGCGCCCTGGTGGCGCCGCTGTATCTGGTGCTGTCGGTGGTCATCTCGTACGTGTCGGCCATCGGCATCGGCGTGGCCTTCTTCAGCTTCTTCTTCGACCAGAAGCTGTACTGGACGGTGCCCGGGATGGCGTTCCTGGTGCTGGTCGCCGTCGGCGCCGACTACAACCTGCTGCTGATCCACCGAATACGCGAGGAGTCCCGCAACGGCATCCGCACCGGCATCGTCAAGACCGTCGGCGCGACGGGCGGTGTGATCACCTCGGCCGGTCTGATCTTCGCGGCGTCCATGCTGTCGCTGACGGTGAGCAGTATCGCCACGGTCATCCAGCTCGGCTTCGTCATCGGAGTCGGGCTGCTGCTCGACACGTTCATCGTCCGCACCATCACCGTGCCCGCGGTCGCCGCACTGGTCGGCAAGGCGAACTGGTGGCCGTCCAAACCGAAGTACGAGGACAGAGCACCGCCGGCCGCGGCCGAGGACCCGGATGAACCCGTGACCGTGTCGCTGCCGACGACACCCAGGACGCGGGTCCGCCAGCGGCTCAATGAGGCGACCGAGTCCTACCGGGCCTGCCGCGGCGACGTCAGTACCTGACGATCACTCGCCCTGGGCCGCAGCGCGGTAGCCGCGGACGGCCAGCGGCAGGAACACCACCAGCGCGGCCGTCACCCAACCGGCGGTGACGAGCACGGGTGCGGGTGTCAGATCGCCCGAGGACAACCCGCGCATCATCTCGATGACCGACGCCATCGGCTGGTGTTGGACGAACGGCCGCAACCAAGCCGGGAACATGTCGACCGGCGCGATGCCCGGGCTGGCGAATACCAGCCCGATCGCGCTCGTGCCGAGCCACATGAACAGGGCAGTGCCCTCCGAACGCAACGCCAGCGCCGTCACGAAGGTGGCGAACGCGACCGCGATGACCACCGGTAGCAGCAGGTAGGGGATGATGGCCGGCCAGCCGCCGGTGAAGCGCAGACCCAGCGCGACGCCGACGGCGGTCACCACCACGGTGCCGACGAGGGTCCGGACGGCTTCGGCGAGCAGGCGCCCGGTCAGCGCGCTGGCCCGGTGCACCGGCAGCGTCCAGAACCGGGTGAGCAGCCCGCCCGAGCGTTCGCTCGGAATGGCGATGGCGGCGCCGATGGCCCCGAACATGCCGCCGGCCACCGCGCACATCGGCACCAGCGCGTCGAGATTGTCGCTGCCGGTCATCGTCGCCATCGACTTGCCGACCAGCAGGTTGTAGGTGATCAGCAGGACGGTCGGGAACAGCAGGGCCTGGACCGGGACGCCCGGATGCCTGCGCCACTTCGCGAACAGCCGACCCGCGAACAGGCAGCTCTCGAACGCCATGGAGTGGCGGCGCACGTCGGATCCGTTCATCGCACCCGCCTCTGGATGCGCACGGCGACCGTCCCGAACACGACCAGCATTCCCAGCAGCCATGCCAGGCTGGTCGCCAGGTTGCCCGCCGAGACCTGGCCGACGGCGAATCCCCGCAGCGTCTCGGTCACCTGCGACACCGGTTGCGCCCGGACGAACGGCTGCACCCAGCCCGGGAAGGCCTCGACCGGGGCCATCCCCGTGGACAGCAGGACCAGCAGCAGCTGCGGCACCAGCAGCACCTGGCTGGAGGCGTCGACGCGCCGCACCCAGGTGCCGATCGCGTCGGCTCCCAGCGACAATCCGAGCGTCAGCGCCAGGGCCAGCGCGACGAACGCCGCGGAGTGCAGGTATCCGCCGGTGAACCGGAACCCGAACACGGACGCGACGGCGACGGCGGCGACGATCACGACGACCGCACGCAACAGGCAGTAGAGCATCCGCGCGGCCAGCGGCATCCACGTGCGAATGGGCAGGGTCCGCAGCCGCGTGCCGAATCCGGACAACTGGTCCCTGGCAGCGCGGTCGGCGGTGGTCAGGGAGCCGAACAGCAGCGACTGCACGATGATCGCCGGCAGCACGTACTGCGGATAGCTCATCGCGCCGGTGTCGATGACGCCCCGCAGCACCACGGTGAAACCGACGAATGTGCTCACCGGCGTCAGTACCGCGATCAGCAAGTCGAAATCTCGGACGGTGGCGCGGACGACCCGCTCGGTGAGGGCGGCGAGCGCTGTCATGCGGTGACGGGCGGCTCGGTGAGATGCAGGAACACCTCGTCGAGCGACGGTCTGCGCAAAGCGATGTCGGTGAGGTCGATGTTGCGGTCGTCGAGCCGGCGGAACACCTCGCCGAGCGTGGCCACACCGCGGTCGGCGGGCACGGACACCGTGTTCATGTCGCGGTCGACTTCCAGGCCGCGGAAATCGGCCAGCGCGGCGGCGATCCCGGAGAGGTCGGCGGGGTCCACGGGGGAGACCTGGCAGTACACGAACCCCGTCCGTGACTTGAGTTCCTCGGCCGTGCCGTCGGCCACCACACGGCCGGCGTTGAGGATCACCACCGAATCGCTGAGCACGTCGGCCTCCTCGAGGTACTGCGTCGTGAGCAGCACCGTGACGTCCTGGGCGGACAGCGAGGACACCAGCGCCCACACGTCGCGGCGGCTACGCGGATCCAGGCCGGTGGTGGGTTCGTCGAGGAACAGCACCGCGGGCGGCACCACCAGCGACGCGGCGATGTCGATACGGCGCCGCATTCCACCGGAGTAGGTCAGCACGGTGCGGTCGGCCGCGTGCGTCATGTCGAACTGTTCGATCAGCTCGTCAGCCCGGATGCGGGCCTGCTTGCGCCGTAGCCCGCGCAGCCGGCCGAACAGCACGAGGTTCTCCCGCCCGGTCAGCATGATGTCGACCGAGGCGTCCTGCCCCGTCACCCCGATGCTGGCACGGACCCGGTCGGGTTCGCGCACGACGTCGTGGCCGGCCACCACCGCACGGCCCGCAGTGGGCATCAGCAGCGTCGACAGGATCCCGATCGTGGTCGTCTTGCCGGCGCCGTTGTGACCGAGCAGCGCGCAGATCGAGCCGGTGGGAACCGAGAAGCTGACGTCCTGCAGCGCGCTGACGCCGCCGTCGAATGTCTTCGCGACACCGTCCAGCTCGATCATCGTGCTGCGCCGGACGACCTGAAAACCACCTAGCGACTATAGCGAGCACGGCGAACGGCGGGGCTCCACGTCGCGGGGACGTAGCGCCCTGCGCGAGACCGCCGGTGGCTACGATCCCGGCCGTGACGCCGCGCTTCTCCATCGTGATTCCCGCGCACAACGAGGAGCACTACATCGCCGATACGCTGCGCCACGTCGCAGCCCTGGATTATCCGAAGGACCGCTACGAGGTCGTGGTCGTCGAGAACGGGTCCACGGACCGGACCTTGGAGATCGCGCGGCGTTTCGAGGGGGGCAACCTGCGCGTCGTATGCAGTCCGAGGACCGGCGTGTCGGCGGCCAAGAATCACGGGGCCGACCACATGTCGCCGGACAGCGACTGGGTGGTGTTCCTCGACGCGGACACCCTGCTGGGCCCCAGCTTCCTGACCGAACTGCAGGCCAAGGTGACGGCCGCGGGCGAACCGCTGGCCATCGGCACGTCGACGATCACCCCGCTGGACCGGCGCTGGAACGCCCGCGCGTGGTTCGCCTACTACGACGTGGCCCACCGGTTCGGTGGCTCGTACGCCATGCAGATCGCCAGACGCTCACTGTTCCCCGGCTTTCGGTTCGACGAGGATCTTCGGATGGGGGAGGACGCTCTGCTCATCCGGCGGGCCCGCAAGACCGGCAAGTGGTTCTATCTGCCGACTCGCAGCGTGCACACCTCGACCCGGCGGTTCGACGCCGACGGGTACTGGCGCACCTTCTTCCGATACTGGTATTTCTCGCTGCTGCCGGTGCGGTACTGGAAGGCGTTCGACTACCGCGTGATCCGTTAGATCGGCGGCTGCACGGCGAAGCCGGCGATGATGCCGACCGGCAGTACCGCGAAGAGCACCCCGGCCGTCACGCAGAGCGCCACCGTGCGCCGGTCGGCGGGGGCTTCGGTCTGCGGCCTGCCTGCCGCGAACAGCAGGTACACCACGGCGACGTCGAAGCCGATGATGACCATCCAGCGGGTCCAGTCGTAGGCGGTGAGGAACACCGGCACCAGCAGTGCGGCGGCGGCCAGCGTCCACCACCGCCAAGCCCGCAGCGCCGCGAGGAATTCGCCGAACGGCACGTTCGATGCGCAGCGCAGTACGGCGATCGCCACGGCGATGACGGCGGCGCCGAAGACGGCCGAGGCGATGAGTTGCCCGACGCCGAGACCGAACAGGTAGCGGACCGCCTCACCGGGGCTCCAGTCCCACATCGGCAGGATGTTGCGGCACATCCAGTCGTGGTATTCGGTGTAGGGCCGATTGCGCCCGGTGACGTAGTCGATCACACCCTGCGGCGACTGCTCCAGGGCGTACGGATTCTCGATGCGGCGCACCGGGATCCGGTCGCACAGTGCTGCGGCGATGCCGCGCCGGCCGGCCAGGGCCACCACCGCTGTCGCGGCGAGGCCGGGAAGGACGGCCACCAGCATGCCGATACGCCTGGTGTTCGGCGACAGTGCGCGGGGCAGGGTGGCGATCGCCAGCACGGCGCCGAGCGCGAACTCCACCGGGACGGCTTCGTGGAGGAGCGCCGTGACCGCGCCGACGGCACCGTATGCGGCGCAGCCGAGCAGCGCCCCCCGACGGCTACGCACCCGGACCAGGACGACGGCGAGCGCGGCGAGTGCCGCCCCGCCGAACAGATCGGGGCGGGCCGAATACAGCGCGAAGACGAAGCCGAACGGCAGAACCGGAAGCAGCAGGGCGAGCATGCGGCGGCGTTGGGTGGCCCCGAAATACGTCCACACCGTCCACATCACCGCCAGCAGCGCCGCCGTATAGGCCGCCGTCGTCGCCCACCGCAGCACCCGCATGCCCTGGAAGTAGTCCCCGAACAGGCCGTGGAGTTCGCCGGCGAGGCCGCGCCGGACAAAGCCGAGCGAATAGTCGATGGAGTAGTAGGAGAAGAAGTACAGGTCGGCGCCGGACAGCACGGTCGATGCGAGAACGACCAGGCCTGCGGCCCAGGCCGCGATCAGCGCCGCGGCGATCGGATACCGCCGCCGCGCTCCCGGCGAGGCAGTTCTCAAGCGTCGAGTCGTGTGAACGCGCCCTGTCGGTACTGTGCGCCGCACGCCGCGCGCCGCACCTTGCCGCTCGTGGTGATCGGGATCGACCCCCGGGGGACGAGAACCAGGTCCGCGGCGCTGATGCCGTGGACCGTGGAGATGGCCGACGTCACCCGGTTCCTGATGTCGCGGTAGTGCTCCTGGATCTCCTCGGCGGAGTCGCCGCGCGGCCGGACCTCGAGGATCGCGACGAGTTGTTCGGTGCGGTCCTCTTCGACCGAGATGGCCGCGACGCGTCCGCCGGTGATCTCCTGGACGGTGCCCTCGATGTCGTCGGGGTAATGGTTACGCCCGCGGACGATCAGCAGATCCTTGAGGCGGCCCATGATGAACAGCTCGTCCTCGGAGATGAAGCCCAGGTCGCCGGTCCGCAGCCACGGACCTTCGTCGGTGCCGGGGCTCGGGTCGGCGATCATCGCCTCGAACACCTCGTCGGTCTGCTCCGGCTTCTGCCAGTAGCCCAGGCACACGTTCTCACCGCGCACCCAGATCTCGCCGACCGAACCACCGGGCAGTTCGGTGCGGGTGTCGGGTTCGACGATGCGCACTGCGGGCGAGTTCGGGCTGCCGTAGCTCACCAGCGGGGTACCGGTGGGCCCGCAGCGCTTCGCATGACCGGCGGAGAGCTTCTCGGGTTCGAAGTGCACGACCACCGGTGGGGTGCCTGGAGCGTTCGTGGCGACGTACAGCGTCGCCTCGGCCAGCCCGTAGGCCGGACGCAGCACGTCCTTGGGCAGGTTGAAGCGTTCGAAGCGTTGCGCGAAGCGGCGCAGCGTGGCGTCGTGGACGCGTTCGCTTCCGCTGATCACGCACAGGGCGTGGCTGAGGTCGAGCCCGGCCATGTCCTCGTCGGAGGTCTTACCCACGGCCAGTTCGAAGGCGAAGTTGGGGCCCGCGGTGATCGCGTACGGGCTGCGCGCCACCATTTGCATCCAGCGGGCGGGCCGGGCGAGGAAGGACAGCGGCGTAGTGAACAGGGTGGGCCACCCGCCGAGGATGGGGGCGAACACCCCCAGCAGCAGACCCATGTCGTGGTAGAAGGGCAGCCACGTCACCGCGGTGGTGCCGGGTGGGGCGATGCCACCGTGGTGGGACAGGAATGCCGCCATGATCTGCTCGAAGTTGGCCGACAGGTTGCGGTAGGACACCATCACCCCGGCCGGGGTCCGGGTCGACCCCGAGGTGTACTGCAGATAGGCAGTGTCCGGGCGGTCGACGGGGCGGTTGCTGACCCGGCGCCTGGTGTCCAGGTCCAGCAGGTCGACCTCGAGGGTCTGCGGCGCGGGGGCGCCGTCCTGGGCCGCCGTGTACTCGGTGACCGTGGCACTCACCGCGGAGGTGGTGAGCACCACCTTCGGCGCTGCGTCCCGCAGCACTGCGCTGACACGCTCGTCGTGCACTCCGGGCGCAGGCGTCGACAGCGGCACCGCGATCAGACCGGCCTGCAGGGCGCCGAGAAACCCCACCAGGTAGTCGAGTCCCTGCGGGGCGATGATCACGGCGCGGTCACCGGTCTGCGCGTGCGCGCCGAGTTCCTGGGCCAGGTTGACCGCGCGCCGGTAGAGCTGCGACCAGGTCAGCGACTGCTCCACGCCTGCCGGGTCCGAGTCGTAGTCGACGAAGGTGAAGGCGGTGTCGTTCGGCTGCAGACTCGCGCGCTCCCTGAGCACGAGAGGCAGCGAAGACGCAGTCATATTCCAGCCTCTCGTCGTTGCAACAGCGAACAGTGTTGTGAGCATAAAGGAAGGCGGGAGTTTTCCGGACATCCGCTCGTGTCCGCGAAAAGTGCTGCCACGTCGGCAAATGCGCAGCTGATCGTAGTCGGACGCCTCAGCGTGGCGCGCCGGTGAACCACTTCGTCTTGGTCCGCCAGGAGTGCGCCGACGCCAGAGCAAATCCGGCTCCGCAGCTGCAGGCGAACAGCCAGACCAGCGTTCCGCCCTCGATCTCCTGCAGCCTGGGCACGAATGCCGTGGTGATGCGGATGACGCACGCGATGATTCCGCTGGCGCAGGCGACCAGATACACATTGGCGATCCGGCGCGACCGCGGATCCCTGCGCAGCACCAGCAGCGCCCGGGAGCCGTAACCCAGCAGATAGATCAGCGTGCCGCACAGCAGCAGCCAGTAGGCGCTCAACCAGCCGTCGGTCGGGGTGTCGAAGAAGTCGGCCCGGTAGACCGCAGCGCCGTTACCGAAGGAGAAGGTGGCCAGCAGCAGCGGTATGCACAGGGTGGCCGGACGCTCGACGTACTGTTTGAACGACTCCTGTATTGCGCTGTCGTCCTGCAGCCGGCCCAAGGTGTTGTAGACGATCGCCGACGCCGCCACGATGTAGCAGTCGTGTCCGATGTAGTCCTCGAGATTCCACTTGCCGGTGAGGTCGTACAGGAAGTGTCCGAGCGTCTCCGACGCGAACGGGGACATCAACAGGACCGCGGCCATCTGGAGCGCGATGTTGAGGGTGGCCGCGACCTCCCAGCGGCAACTCCACGTCACTCGGCGAATCCACAGGCTCCATGCCATACACGCAACCGTGATGGCGATGAGCACTGCCAGAGTCATCGGGATTCGCCTTTTTGTGCGCCAACCTCAAATTATGGCAAAGCATAAGCCCTAGAGCGGCGGCGCGTCGGGACGTGGCGAAAGTTCGGAGATTTTCGGTCGCCGCCGGGTTTCCGGCGCCGTTTCGGTCGCGGTGGCGACCGTGATCGGCACCGACTCGACGTAGTTCCAGACCTCTTGGCGGCTCATCAGTCCGAAGCGGATCTGGAGGTCGGGATAGCTGAGGTCGAACCGGTCCGCGACGCGGCGGAGCTCCTCCGCCCCTGGATAATCGTGTTCCTTGATCCTTCTGTAATACGTGCTGCTCGAGATGCCCAGCGCGTCGTAGATGGCTTTGGCCTCGACATCCCCGTCCAGGAGGTAGTCGAGCAACGCCTTGAGCTGTCTGCCGTTCTCATCGGTCCTGGGCACGCCACAACGATACCGACAGTCCCGGTATTTGGCAGTTGCTACCGCCCGCGGGAGCAGTGTCCGCAAATTTACCCAGTGGTCACAGTATTGGTAGAGATCTCCCATTTCTGGGACACACCGAGTAGCGTGAGCGCCATGGTCGCCCCCCACACGGCTCCCTCTCTGGCTTCATCGCACTCTTTGTCTTCGCAATCGCTGTCGTCGCAGCCGATGCCCACCGATGTCGTCGCGCAACTGCGAATGCCGTTGGTCGATCGGCAGGCCCTGCCCGGTGAACCGGCGCTCATCGCGGCCCCACTCGATCCGGTCCTCACGCTCGAACTCGACGGTGCCGCCTTCGCCCTCGGGCTCACCGGCGACGAACTGCTGCTCGCGGCGTTCGGTCGCAGCGTGGCCAGGACCATCGGCGAAGGTGTGGTCGCGGTCGACGTGCTGCGCGGCTCGGTGCCCGCCGGCGTCGATCTGTGTTGTGTGGGCGAGCGACAGATGGATGCCACTGAAGTGGTCCGGCTGGTGCACCGTGCACTGCTGTCCTCGACGGGTTTCGGCAGTGACACCCCCGCCGAGGTGCTGTTCAACTACACCGGCACCACCCCGGCGCGGGCGGGCGAACCGCCCTCGGGTGGGTATGCGCTGGAGCTCCGCGCCTATCGCGATCAGGGCGTGATGTGCGTCGACTGGTGGTACGACACCGCCCGGTTCGACGCGGCGACGGTGCAGGAGCTTGCCGAACAGTTCCCGTTCGCCCTGATCGAGCTGACCTCGGAGGCACTGCCCGTCGAATGACGGCTAGAATTGTCGCGCAGCGGCGCTGATCCGGCCATCACCGGGGAGCCTCCGGAAGAACAGGCCACAGCTTCTTGAAAGACAAGCCCTAGTAGAACCGGACGGGCGGGCCCGTCACAGCCTTCGACAGAGCGGCGCACGACGATGTGCGCAAGCGGGGTGGTACCGCGGCGCTCGCGCACCGGCGCGACGTCGTCCCCGTGCCGAGACTTCCTGGCACAGGAGACGAACGCACGTGACCGCCTATCCCAAGCCGGCCAGTGGCGCCCCGAACTTCCCGGCGCTCGAGGCCGACGTCCTCGGCTTCTGGAGTGCCGACGACACGTTCCGCGCCAGTATCGACCGCCGCGCCGATGCACCGGAGTACGTCTTCTACGACGGCCCGCCCTTCGCCAACGGTCTGCCGCACTACGGCCATCTGCTGACCGGTTACGTCAAGGACATCGTTCCGCGCTACCGCACCATGCGCGGCGACAAGGTGGAGCGCCGCTTCGGGTGGGACACCCACGGTCTGCCCGCCGAACTCGAGGTGCAGCGCCAGCTCGGGATCACCGACAAAGCCCAGATCGAGGCGATGGGCATCGAGAAGTTCAACGACGCGTGCCGGGAGTCGGTGCTGCGCTACACCGACGAGTGGCGGTCCTACGTCACCCGGCAGGCGCGGTGGGTGGACTTCGACAACGACTACAAGACCCTGGATCCGGGCTTCATGGAGTCGGTGATCTGGGCGTTCAAACAACTGTGGGACAAGGGCCTGGCCTACGAGGGCGTGCGGGTGCTGCCGTACTGCTGGAACGACGAGACACCGCTGTCCAGCCACGAACTGCGCATGGACGACGACGTCTACCAGAGCCGCCAGGATCCGGCGATCACCGTGGGCTTCCGGATCGAATCCGACTCCGGTGGGCCGCTGGCCGGTTCACACCTCCTGGTCTGGACGACGACGCCGTGGACGCTGCCGTCCAACCAGGCGGTGGCCGTCAACCCTGAGGTGACCTACGTCCAGGTCGCCGCGCCGGGTGGGGATACCGGCGCCCGCTACGTCCTGGCCGAGGCGCGACTGGCGGCCTATGCCCGCGAACTCGGTGAGGAACCGGAGGTGCTGGCCACCTTCAGCGGTGCCGATCTGCTCGGCATCCGGTACACCCCGCCGTTCCCGTACTTCACCGGACGTGACGAGGCGCGCAACGCGTGGCAGGTGCTGCGCGGGGACTTCGTCACGACCGAGGACGGCACCGGCATCGTGCACATGGCGCCGGCCTACGGCGAGGACGACAAGGCCACCACCGACACCGTCGGCATCGTGCCCGTGACGCCGGTCGACTCGAAGGGCCGGTTCGACGCCAGCGTGCCCGACTACCAGGGCCAGCACGTGTTCGACGCCAACCCGCAGATCATCCGCGACCTGAAGAACGGCACCGGATCGGCGGCCGCGGGCGGCGCGGTGCTGATCCGGCACGAGACCTACGAACACTCCTATCCGCACTGCTGGCGGTGCCGTAATCCGCTGATCTACCGGGCGGTGTCATCGTGGTTCATCAAGGTCACCGAATTCCGCGACCGCATGGTGGAGCTCAACCAGGAGATCACCTGGTATCCCGAGCACGTCAAGGACGGTCAGTTCGGCAAGTGGCTGCAGGGCGCGCGGGACTGGTCGATCTCCCGGAACCGCTACTGGGGCACGCCGATTCCGGTGTGGAAGTCCGACGATCCCGCCTACCCGCGCATCGACGTCTACGGCAGCCTCGACGAACTCGAGCGCGACTTCGGCGTGCGCCCCGACAATCTGCACCGGCCGTTCATCGACGAGTTGACTCGGCCGAATCCCGACGACCCGACCGGGCGCTCCACCATGCGCCGCATCGAGGACGTACTCGACGTGTGGTTCGACTCGGGGTCGATGCCGTACGCGCAGGTGCACTATCCGTTCGAGAACTCCGACTGGTTCGACGGAGACGCCGCCGAGGAGGCGCATTTCCCCGGCGACTTCATCGTCGAATACATCGGGCAGACCCGCGGATGGTTCTACACGCTGCACGTGCTGGCGACCGCGCTGTTCGACCGGCCCGCGTTCAAAACCTGTGTGGCGCACGGCATCGTGCTGGGCAACGACGGCGCGAAGATGAGCAAGTCGCTGCGCAACTACCCCGACGTGACCGAGGTGTTCGACCGTGACGGGTCCGACGCCATGCGCTGGTTCCTGATGGCCTCGCCGATCCTGCGCGGCGGCAACCTCGTCGTCACCGAGCAGGGCATCCGCGAGGGCGTCCGTCAGGTGCTGCTGCCGCTGTGGAACGCTTACACCTTCCTCACGCTGTACGCGCCGCAGAAGGGCACCTGGCGTACCGACTCCGCGCACGTCCTGGACCGCTACATCCTGGCCAAGCTGGCCGCGCTGCGCGACGACCTGACCCAATCGCTGGACACCTGCGACATCTCCGGTGCCTGCGACCAGTTGCGTCAGTTCACCGAGGCGCTGACGAATTGGTATGTGCGCCGGTCCCGTTCGCGGTTCTGGGAGGAGGACCGCGACGCGATCGACACCCTGCACACCGTGCTGGAGGTGACCTCGCGACTGGCCGCACCGCTGCTGCCGCTGATCACCGAGGTGATCTGGCGGGGGGTCACCGGCGAACGCTCGGTGCATCTGACCGACTGGCCGGCCGCCGACGAGCTACCCGGTGACAGCGCCTTGGTGGCCGCGATGGACCAGGTGCGCGAGGTGTGCTCGACGGCGTCGTCGCTGCGCAAGGCCAACAAGTTGCGCGTCCGGCTGCCGCTGTCGAAACTCACGGTGGCCGTTGATGATCCGAAACAGCTCGAACCGTTCACCGATCTGATCGCCGACGAACTCAACGTCAAGGCGGTCGAGCTGACCGACGACATCAGCACCTACGGCCGCTTCGAGCTGACCGTCAACGCCAAGGTCGCCGGACCGCGGCTCGGCCGCGACGTCCAGGCCGCGATCAAGGCGGTCAAGGCGGGCGAGGCCGTCCCGAACGCCGACGGCACACTGACCGCCGGACCCGCGGTGCTGCAGCCCGGCGAGTTCACCTCACGCCTGGTTGCGGCCGACCCGTCGGGGACCGCCGCGCTGCCCGACGGCGCGGGGCTCGTCGTACTGGACAGCACCGTCACCGAGGAGCTCGAGGCCGAGGGTTGGGCGAAGGACCGCATCCGCGAGCTGCAGGAGCTGCGCAAGTCGACCGGTCTGGACGTCTCCGACCGCATCTCGGTCGTGATGAGCGTGCCTGCGCGAAGTGAGGGGTGGGCCCGCACCCACCGCGAGCTCATCGCCCGCGAGATCCTGGCGACCCACTTCGAGTTCGGCGACCCCGCCGACGGGGCGGAGATCGGCGACGGCGTGAGGGTGGCCATCGCCAAGGCGTGAGGCTCGGCGTCGGTGCCGACCCGTCAGGCCTGCGTGACGCGGGCGGTCTCGCCGCCGAGCGTGACGGTGTCGCCGCTGCGCAGCTGACGGCCGCGCCGGGTCTCCACCTCGCCGTTGACGGCGACCATGCCGTCGGCGATCACGGCCTTCGCGTCGGCCCCGCTGTCGATCAGGGAGGCGAGTTTGAGGAATTGCCCGAGACGGATCGACTCGTCGCTGATCGGCACCTCACGCATGCGGTCAGGCTAACGCCCTAGCATCGGCGGGTGTGGACGCGCGGTGGGTCCTGCACCTGGACATGGACGCGTTCTTCGCGTCGGTCGAACAGCTGACCCGCCCGACGCTGCGCGGAAGGCCGGTCCTGGTCGGCGGGCTGGGCGGTCGCGGAGTGGTGGCCGGCGCCAGCTACGAGGCCCGCGTGCACGGCGCCCGCTCGGCCATGCCGATGCACCAGGCCCGCCGGATGGTCGGCGCTGCCGCGGTGGTGCTGCCGCCGCGGGGTGTGGTCTACGGCGTCGCGAGCCGCCGCGTCTTCGAGACGGTCCGGACCCTGGTGCCCGTCCTGGAGCAGCTGTCCTTCGACGAGGCGTTCGGCGAACCCGCCGAGCTTGCCGGCGCGTCGGCCGACGACGTCGAAGCCTTCTGCGAGCGGCTGCGCGCCACGGTGCTGGAGGTGACCGGCCTGGTCGCCTCGGTCGGCGCCGGTTCGGGTAAGCAGCTCGCGAAGATCGCCTCGGGCCTGGCCAAACCGGACGGGATCCGGGTGGTGCGGCCCGACGAGCAGCGCGCCCTGCTCGACGGGCTGCCGGTGCGCAAACTGTGGGGGATCGGGCCGGTGGCCGAGGAGAAGCTGCACCGCATCGGCATCGAGACCATCGGGCGGCTGGCCGCGCTGTCGGACGCCGAGGCTGCCGATGTCCTGGGCGCCACCGTGGGTCCCGCACTGCACCGGCTGGCCCGGGGCATCGATGATCGGCCCGTCGCCGAGCGCGCCGAGGCCAAGCAGATCAGCGCCGAATCGACCTTCCCGCAGGATCTCATCACCCTCGACCAGCTCCGGGAGGCGGCCGGCCCGATCGGCGAGCACGCCCACCGGCGGCTGCAGAAGGACGGTCGCGGGGCGCGCACGGTCACGGTCAAACTCAAGAAGTCCGACATGAGCACGCTGACCCGTTCGGCCACACTGCCATCGGCGACCACCGATTCGGCGACCCTGATCGCCACGGCGCGCCGTCTGCTCCTCGACCCCGCCGAGATCGGACCCATTCGCCTTGTGGGCGTTGGATTCTCGGGTCTGACCGAGGTGCGTCAGGAGTCACTGTTCCCTGATCTCGAGCTGATCGCCGAGGAGGACCACGCGGGCGTGTCGACGCTGCCGCCGACGGTCAGCGCGATCGCCGCGACGCCGCCCGCATGGCGGGTCGGCGACGACGTCACCCACCCCGAGTTCGGCCACGGCTGGATCCAGGGCGCCGGCCACGGGGTCATGACGGTGCGGTTCGAGACCCGCAGCAGCGGGCCCGGTCCGACGCGGACCTTCCCGGTGGCCTCGCCGGACGTCATGCGGGCCAACCCGGTCGACAGCCTGGACTGGCCGGATTTCGTCGCGGCGCTGGGCGCGGCAGACGCCGAACAGTAACGGATGCAGTGTTATTCGGGCTCGTCATCCTCGGGCTCCTGCAGGTGGCGCTCAGGGTGGAAATAGTTGTTGACCCGGGTCTGTCCGGTGTCGAGTCTCGATGGGGGGACCCATTCGGTGTCGCCGTTGCGGCGGCGGGTGGTCCAGCCCGTCTCGTCGAGGAGTTTGTGGTCCGATGAGCAGGCCAGCGCGAGTTCGTCGATGTCGGTCTGTCCCCCTGCGGCCCAGGGCTTGTCGCTGTGGTGGGCTTCGCAGTCGTACGCGGTTCTCGCGCAACCGGGGCGGGTACAGCCGATGTCGCGGGCCAACAGGGCGAGGCGTTGTGCGGTGGTGGCGCAGCGTTTGGCACGGCCGAGGTAGAGGACTTCTTTGTGGTGGTCGTCGAAGACGGCGAGATAGTGGCGGGCCTGGCCGGCCGCGCGGATCAAGCACGGATCGGCAGGCGGGTGCCGCCGGCGGTGGCGGCATATCCGGCCCTGGACTCGAGCTCTCTGACCGTGGTGGTGGCCACGATGGTGGCGGGCAGGCCGTTGATCTGACCGAGCGCCCCAGAGCCGATAGCGTCGCGCAGGGTGGTTTTGATGGCGTCGTGGTGACGCTGGCCTTCAGTGCGCGTGTCGGGGATACCGGCCACGTCCTCGGGCAGGTTCTGCCCAGGTTGACCGTGTTTGGCCAAGCCGACGTCGAGTAGGGCGGCGAACTCGGGGTCGACGTAGCCGCTGATGTAGGTCATCCCGTCGCGGCGCTGCTTTCCTTTGTGGAACCTGCGCAGACGTTCCTGGAGTTGTTCGTTGGGTTCGGCGCCGTCGGGGTCCACGAGGGCCACCAGGGCGGCGGCGGCTTCGCGGAGCTGTTCGGGATCCAGCCCGACGGCGATGCGCGCCAGGGTGTGTTCGGCAAGGTCGCGGGTGTCGACGTCAACCCACGGTGGTAGGACTTTGAGCGATTTCTGGATTTCGGCGACGTGCGGCGCACCGATGTCTCCGCGCGCCAGCGCAGCCGCGGTCTCGGGCATCGCCGGCGGCAATGGCTCACCGGTGAACGAGCGCCGCGGTTCCAGCTGCTGGGCGTCTTTGAGCCGGGCGCCGGCGTCCTTCGGTGCTATGCGCAGCCGGGTCGCGACAACCATGCGCAGAGAACGTTCCCCGAACACCCGCGGATCGGCGTCGGCGGCGAACGACGCCAGCAGGGTGTGCCTGCGCGCCAGGTCCTGACGTTGAGCCCGCTCGACATCCTCCACCAGCGCGAACCGCTCGGTGGCGGTCAGCGAATCGAACGGGAAGGCGGCCAGTTCGGCGCGAGCGGCGTCCCACGCTCGAGCGCCGAATGCAGGGCTTCGCGATCCATATTTCGAACGCTAGTACGACCCACCGACAAGTCAGATCGGCGAAAGTCCTTTATCCACAACTACTTTCGAACGCAAGCGACAACCTCGCGTGCGTTCTGATACGCCCCGGCCGGTGATTCACCCCCAGCGTTCGAGCACCTCGCCCGGATCCATCCCGGCTGTCAGCGCGGCCATCAGCAACACCCGCGCCTGCGGTGGCCGCAACCCGGGTACGACGACCGCCCCGGCGTCGGCCAGCTCGCGGCCCGGACCGTAATCAGGACTGACGCGCCCGCCGGGCACCCGGGTGGCCACCGCCACGACCACACCGTCGGAGCACAACCGGCGCACCCCGTCGACCACCTCCGCGCCCGCATTGCCCGAACCCATCGCCTCGAGCACGACCGCCCGCGCACCCGCTGCGGCGAAGGCGTGCAGCGCGGCGGCGTCGGCGCCCGCGTAGACCGCGGCGATGTCCACCCGCGGAGCGTCGGCCGCCGTCAGCGCCCCGAACCGCGGCCCCTGCTTCTGCCCGGTGACGGTGAAGCGACCGTCGGCGATCACGCCCACCTCCGGCCCGGCGAAACAGTCCAGCTCGAGGCCTCCGATCTTGTTCAGGCCGAGCGGTTGGCGGACCTTGCCGGAGAACGCGACCAGCACGCCCAGCCCGCGGGCGCCGGGATCACCCGCGACGACCAGCGCGTCGCGCAGGTTGCGAGGTCCGTCGGCGTCCGGCGCGTCGGCGCTGCGCATCGCGCCGGTCAGCACCACCGGCGCGGAGCCCGCGTAGGTCAGGTCCAGCCACAGCGCGGTCTCCTCGAGGGTGTCGGTGCCGTGGGTGACCACCACACCGCCGGCGCCGTCGCGGTCCGCGGTCTGCAGCGCCGCGCCGATCAGGTCCCACTCGGCCGGGCCGAGCTGCGAGCTGTCCTTGCGCAGCAGGTCGACCACCGCGACGTCCAGACCGGCGGTCAGGTCTGCGCCGGTGCGGTCGGGGCGGCGGACGCCGTCGGCGTCGGTGCTGGTGGCGATCGTGCCGCCGGTGCTGATCACGACGAGGCTCACAGTCCGGATTGTCCCGCAGTCGTCGCGCCCGGCGCGTTTGGGATGATGGTGGCGTGACTGACGAAACCCCGGGCAAGGCCGAGCCCGCGACCGGTGCCGTGGAGCCCGCGGCCGCCGACGCCGGCACGGCCGGCGACGGGGCATCGCCGCCGCGCCGACGGCTGCCCCTGCTGCTGTCGGTGGCCGCGGTCGTCCTGGCGCTGGATGTGGTGACGAAAGTGCTCGCGGTGCGGCTGCTCACCCCCGGGCAGCCGGTGTCGATCATCGGGGACACGGTGACCTGGACGCTGGTACGCAACTCGGGGGCGGCGTTCTCGATGGCGACCGGGTACACCTGGGTGCTCACGTTGGTGGCCACCGGTGTGGTGATCGGCATCATCTGGATGGGCCGCCGGCTGGTGTCGCCCTGGTGGGCGCTGGGCCTGGGCATGATCCTGGGCGGGGCGATGGGCAACCTGGTCGACCGGTTCTTCCGGTCGCCGGGACCGCTACGCGGCCACGTCGTGGACTTCCTGTCCATCGGCTGGTGGCCGGTGTTCAACGTGGCGGATCCGTCGGTGGTCGGTGGGGCGATCCTGCTGGTGGTGCTGTCGGTGTTCGGCTTCGACTTCGACACCGTCGGGAGGCGCCAGCCGGACGACGCATCGGACACCGTCGGGAGGCGCCAGCCGGACGACGCATCGGACACCGTCGGGAGGCGCCAGCCGGACGACGCATCGGACACCGTCGGGAGGCGCCGCGACGCCGAGCCCGGAGCTGATTCGACCTAGTGGCCACCCGTTCGATGCCGGTTCCCGAAGGGCTGGCCGGTATGCGTGTCGACGCCGGGCTGTCCCGGCTGCTCGGCCTGTCGCGGACCGCCGCGGCCGCCCTGGCCGAGGACGGTTCGGTCGAACTGGACGGGGCTCCGGCCGGCAAGTCCGACCGGCTGACCGCGGGCGCCTGGCTGGAGGTGCGGCTGCCCGAGGCGCCTGCGCCGGTGGAGAACACGCCCGTCGACATCGAGGGCATGGACATCCTGTACTCCGACGACGACATCGTCGCCGTCGACAAACCGCCGGGCGTGGCCGCGCACGCGACCGTCGGCTGGCATGGGCCGACGGTGCTGGGCGGACTCGCCGCCGCCGGGTTCCGGATCAGCACCTCGGGCATCCACGAACGGCAGGGCATCGTGCACCGGCTGGACGTGGGCACGTCGGGAGTGATGGTGGTCGCCCTGTCCGAACGCGCGTACACCGTGCTCAAACGCGCGTTCAAAGCGCGCACCGTCGACAAGCGCTATCACGCGCTGGTGCAGGGCCACCCCGATCCGAGCAGCGGCACCATCGACGCGCCCATCGGCCGCCACCGCGGCAGCGACTGGAAGTTCGCGGTGATCGAGGGTGGCCGCAACAGCGTCACCCACTACGACACGATCGAGGCGTTCCAGGCGGCCAGCCTGCTCGATGTGCATCTGGAGACCGGTCGCACGCATCAGATCCGGGTGCACTTCGCCGCCCTGCACCATCCGTGCTGCGGTGACCTCACCTACGGCGCGGACCCGACCCTGGCCGCCCGGCTCGACCTCGAGCGACAGTGGCTGCACGCCCGGTCGCTGGCGTTCGCCCATCCCGCCGACGGCCGGTGGATCGAGATCACCAGCCCGTATCCGGACGATCTGCAGCACGCCCTGGACGTCTTGCGTCGGCACGCACGTTGACCAGACAGCGGTCCGGCTGGCTGTCCGGCACCGGCGCCTACGTCTGGTGGGGCCTGTGTCCGGGCTTCTTCCCGCTGTTGCTGCCCGCCGGTTCGCTGGAGGTGCTGGCCCACCGCATCGTGTGGAGCGCGGTCTGCATGGCGTTCGTGCTGCTGATCGCCCGGCGATTCGGTGATCTGCGGCGGCTGAGCGGCCGGACCTGGCTGCTGCTGACGCTGGCGTCGGTGCTGATTGCGATCAACTGGGGCACCTACATCTACGCCGCCACCAATGCCCACGTCGTCGACGCCGCTCTCGGATACTTCATCAATCCGCTGGTGACCGTGGCCCTCGGCGTGCTGGTGTTTCGCGAGCGCGTCAACCGATGGCAGATCGTCTCGCTGATCATCGCCGTGGCCGCGGTGGTCGTGCTGACCGCCGGGATGGGGACGCCGCCGTACATCGCGGGTGTACTGGCGGTGTCGTTCGCGTTCTACGGAGTGGTGAAGAAGGTGGTGGTGGCCGACCCCCGAGTCAGCGTGGCGGTCGAGAACTTCCTCTCCCTGCCCGTCGCTGCGGGCTTCCTCGTCGTCCTCGGGGTGCAGGGCCACGGACACTTTCTCTCCGAGGGCTGGACGCATTCACTGCTCATGGTGCTCGCGGGGCCCATTACGGCCGTTCCGCTGCTGCTGTTCGCCGCGGCGGCCCAGCGTCTGCCCCTGGTGACCCTGGGCCTGCTGTTCTACATCAATCCCGGCTTGCAGATGGCCTGGGGCGTGCTCGTCGGCCACGAGCCCATGCCTGTCGGCCGCTGGGTCGGCTTCGGGCTGATCTGGCTGGCACTGGCGCTGCTCGCCGGCGACGCCCTTCGGCGCCGCCCGGCGACGGAGGCAACTGCTCCACAGAGGTAACTGCACAGCTGGTTGCCAGGCGTCCGGGGAATGTCCTACGTTCGCTGAGTGCAGCGCAAGAGCCGGGCGAAGACGGCGCAGCGTGCACTCGGTCGCCCGGTCGGGGCGGACTCGGCGCGAACGCGCAAAGAGATCGTGCGTGCTGCCCGTGAGGTCCTCAACGAGCGCGGCTATTCCGGGATGACGTTCCAGGCCATCGCCAAGCGCACCGGTCTGAGCCGTCCGACGCTGCACTACTACTTCGCCGGACGCGAGGACCTGTACGTGGCGATCGTCGAGGAGGCCCGCAGCGTGATCGCGCACTGTGCGACCGTGGCGGTGGAGTCGCCGACGTTGCTCGGACGGCTGACGGCGTTCGTCGACGCCATCCGCGAGGTCGACACCCGTGATCGGTCGATGATGCCCTTCCTGATCAGCGCCCGGCTGGAGTACCACCGCAACCCCGAACTGCAGGCGACCGGAGACTCGCCGATCCGGCCGTTCCTCTGCCGGTTGGTCGACGACGCCGTCCGCAGCGGGGAACTCTCGCCCGACACCGAGGTCGAAGTGGTCGCGGACATGTTGCAGGTGACCCTCTACGGCATGGCCTTCCACGCCGCGTTCACCGGTTCTGGCGACCTGGGCCCCATCACCCGGCAGCTCATCGCGCTGTTCGCCCGCGGTCTGGTGCCCGCCGCCGGGGACGAATAGGGCCGAAGAGACCGAATCTTCAGACACGTGCCGCGACACGCCGAGGCGGTGTCGGTCGGCGACCATAGACTGGCGACCCTATGAGCGGTCAGTCGCAGTCGTTCGTGCATCTGCACAACCACACCGAGTACTCGATGCTGGACGGTGCGGCAAAGGTCAAACCGATGCTGGCCGAGGCCAAGCGCCTGGAGATGCCCGCGATCGGTATGACCGACCACGGAAACATGTTCGGCGCCAGCGAGTTCTACAACGCCGCCACCGATGCGGGGATCAAGCCGATCATCGGCGTGGAGGCCTACATCGCGCCCGGCTCGCGGTTCGACACCAAACGCGTGCTGTGGGGCGATCCCGGCCAGAAGAGCGACGACGTGTCGGGCAGCGGCTCCTACACGCACATGACGATGATGGCCGAGAACGCGACCGGTTTGCGCAACCTGTTCAAGCTCTCCTCGCTGGCATCGTTCGAGGGTCAGCTCGGCAAGTGGTCGCGAATGGACGCCGAGCTGATCGCCGAACACGCCGAGGGCATCATCGCCACCACCGGCTGCCCGTCCGGCGAGGTACAGACCCGGCTGCGGCTCGGTCATGAGCGCGAGGCGCTGGAGGCGGCCGCCAAGTGGCGGGAGATCTTCGGTCCCGACAATTTCTTCCTGGAACTCATGGACCACGGGCTGTCCATCGAGCGTCGCGTCCGCGAGGGTCTGCTCGAGGTCGGCCGCAAGCTCGACATCCGGCCGCTGGCCACCAACGACTGCCACTACGTCACCCGCGACGCCTCGCAGAACCACGAGGCGCTGCTGTGCATCCAGACCGGCAAGACGCTGTCGGATCCCGCCCGCTTCAAGTTCGACGGCGACGGCTACTACCTGAAGTCGGCTGCAGAGATGCGCGCGCTGTGGGACGACCAGGTGCCCGGCGCCTGCGATTCGACGCTGCTGATCGCCGAGCGGGTGCAGTCCTACGCCGACGTGTGGACGCCGCGCGACCGGATGCCGGTTTTCCCGGTGCCCGTGGGCCACGATCAGGCCAGCTGGCTCCACCACGAGGTGATGGCCGGTCTGCAGCGCCGCTGCCGGAACATGCCCGGCGGCGTGGTGCCCACCGACTACATCGAGCGCGCCGAATACGAGATCAAGGTCATCTGCGACAAGGGCTTCCCGTCCTACTTCCTGATCGTGGCCGACCTCATCAATTACGCGAAGTCCGTCGACATCCGGGTCGGCCCCGGCCGTGGTTCGGCGGCCGGATCGCTGGTGGCCTACGCACTGGGTATCACCAACATCGACCCGATTCCGCACGGCCTGCTGTTCGAGCGGTTCCTGAACCCGGAGCGGCCGTCGGCCCCCGATATCGACATCGACTTCGACGACCGGCGCCGCGGCGAGATGTTGCGCTATGCGGCCAACAAATGGGGCAGTGACCGCGTCGCCCAGGTCATCACCTTCGGAACGATCAAGACCAAAGCGGCACTGAAGGATTCGGCCCGCGTCCACTACGGTCAGCCCGGTTTCGCGATCGCCGATCGCATCACCAAGGCGCTGCCGCCGCCGATCATGGCCAAGGACATTCCGCTGTCGGGCATCACCGACCCCAACCACGAGCGGTTCAAGGAAGCCGCCGAGGTCCGTGGCCTCATCGACACCGACCCCGACGTACGGACCATCTACGAGACCGCGCGCGGTCTGGAAGGTCTGGTGCGCAACGCGGGTGTACATGCCTGCGCGGTGATCATGAGCTCCGAACCGCTCATCGACGCGATCCCGCTGTGGCGCCGCCCGCAGGACGGTGCGGTGATCACCGGGTGGGACTATCCGTCGTGCGAGGCCATCGGCCTGCTGAAGATGGACTTCCTCGGGCTGCGGAACCTGACGATCATCGGCGACTGCATCGAGAACATCAAGGCCAACCGGGGTATCGACGTCGACCTGGAAACGCTGCCGCTCGACGACCCCAAGGCCTACGAACTGCTCGGCCGCGGCGACACGCTCGGGGTGTTCCAGCTCGACGGCGGGCCGATGCGCGATCTGCTGCGCAGGATGCAGCCCACCGAGTTCAACGACATCGTCGCGGTGCTGGCGCTGTACCGGCCGGGCCCGATGGGCATGAACGCCCACAACGACTACGCCGACCGCAAGAACAACCGGCAGCCGATCAAGCCGATCCATCCCGAGCTGGAGGACCCGCTCAAGGAGATCCTCTCCGAGACCTACGGTCTGATCGTCTACCAAGAGCAGATCATGTTCATCGCGCAGAAGGTCGCCTCCTACACGATGGGCAAGGCCGATGCGCTGCGTAAGGCGATGGGCAAGAAGAAGCTCGAGGTGCTCGAGGCCGAGTACAAGGGCTTCCACGAGGGTATGACCGCGAACGGCTTCTCCGAGAAGGCCGTCAAGGCCTTGTGGGACACCATTCTCCCGTTCGCCGGATACGCGTTCAACAAGTCGCACGCCGCGGGCTACGGGCTGGTGTCGTACTGGACGGCCTATCTGAAGGCGAACTTCCCCGCCGAGTACATGGCCGGGCTGCTCACCTCGGTCGGCGACGACAAGGACAAGGCGGCGGTGTACCTCGCGGACTGCCGCCGCCTGGGCATCACGGTGCTGCCGCCGGACGTCAACGAGTCGGTGCAGAACTTCGCCTCGGTCGGTAACGACATCCGGTTCGGCCTCGGCGCCGTGCGCAACGTCGGCGCGAATGTCGTTGCCTCGCTGGTCAAGACGCGCACCGAGAAGGGGAAGTACACCGACTTCTCGGACTACCTCAACAAGATCGACATCGCCGCCTGCAACAAGAAGGTGACGGAGTCACTGATCAAGGCCGGCGCGTTCGACTCGCTCGGCCATCCCCGCAAGGGTCTGTTCCTGGTACACACCGACGCCGTCGATTCGGTGCTGGGTACCAAGAAGGCCGAGGCGATGGGCCAGTTCGACCTGTTCGGCGGTGCCGACGGGTCGGGCACCGACCCATTGGACAGTGTGTTCACCATCAAGGTGCCCGACGAGGAGTGGGAGGACAAACACAAACTCGCCCTCGAACGGGAGATGCTGGGGCTCTACGTCTCCGGGCATCCGCTCAACGGTGTGGCGCATCTGCTGGCCGCGCAGGTGGACACCCAGATTCCCGCGATTCTCGACGGCGATGTCGCCAACGAGGCGCAGGTGCTCGTCGGCGGCATCCTGGCCTCGGTGAACCGCCGCGTCAACAAGAACGGGTTGCCCTGGGCCTCAGCGCAACTCGAGGATCTCACCGGCGGTATCGAGGTGCTGTTCTTCCCGCAGACCTATTCGCTGTTCGGCGCCGAGATCGCCGACGACGTGGTGGTGCTGGTGAAGGCCAAGGTCGCGGCCCGCGACGACCGCATCGCGCTGATCGCCCACGAACTCGTCGTCCCGGACTTCTCCAGCGCCCAGGTGAATCGCCCGCTGGCGGTCAGTCTGCCGACCCGGCAGTGCACCGTCGACAAGGTCAGTGCGCTCAAACAGGTGCTGGCCAACCACCCGGGCACCTCGCAGGTGCATCTGAGGCTGATCAGCGGGGAGCGCATCACCACCCTCGAACTCGACCAGACGCTGCGGGTTACCCCGTCCTCGGCCCTGATGGGCGACCTCAAGGCGCTGCTGGGGCCCGGCTGCCTCGGCGGCTGACCGACTAGCCGAGGACGTTGACCGCCCGCGCGATCACCAACCCCGCCGTCGACAGGGCGACCAGGGCCTGCACCGTCATGGTCAGCTTCGCCCAGCGGGCCAGCGGCATGGTGTCGGTGGGGGAGAAGGCCATCACATTGGTGATGCTGACGTAGAGGTAGTCGACGAAGGTGGGGCGCCAGCTGTCGTCGGCGATGTGCGGGGTGGCCATCTGAGGGAACAGGAAGTCCGGGTAGCGCCCCGTTCCGGCGTGGCGGGCGAACGGCCCGCCGCGGTCGAGTTCCCAGTACAGGATCCCGAATCCGATGATGTTGGTGATGAAGATCGCCGCGCCGCTGCCCAGCAGCACGGCTGCGTCGTTGCTGACCCGCGCGGTGAGGATGCTGATGTCCAGCAGCACCGCAGAGACGGTGTTGTCGACCAGGATGAGCCCGAGCAACAGCCAGACGGCGATGCGGCCGACCAGTGTCCGTCGCCGCATCACCCGGGGGTTGATGCTGAGCAGGAGGATCAGCAGTGCCGCCTCGGCCACCAGCAGCGGCCAGCGGGGCACCAGCGTGTAGCTCTTCGGGATCGCCAGCTGCAACGCCATCGTCGCCAGCAGCGCCAGCAGCACGGGGAGCACGGATTCGGGATTGCTGGGCCGCAGCCACAGCGGCACGTGGTGGGCGGGTGTCGTGGTCACCACGTCAGTGTGAGCGTTTCAGCGCAGCACGTTGACCGCTCGGGCGATCACCAGTCCCGCGGTGGACAGCGCGATGAGCGACTGCACGGTCATCAGGATCTTGGCCCAGCGCGCCAGCGGCACGGTGTCTGCGGGGGAGAACGACAGCACGTTCGTCACGCTGATGTAGAGGTAGTCCACGAAGGTGGGTCGCCAGTCGGGTGCGGCGATCTGCGGATTGTCGATCTGCGGGAACAGGAAGTCGGGGTGCGGATTGTCGCCGGCGAGCCGGGCGAAAGGTCCGCCCCGGTCCAATTCCCAGTACCAGATCCCGAAGATGATGACGTTGGTGATGATGATCGATGCGCCGGTGGTCAGCAGCATGACGGCGTCGTTGCTGACGTCGCCCTGCAGGATGTGCTTGCCGAGGTCGACCGCGCAGATGACGTTGTCGAGCGTGATCGCGGCCAGCAGCACCCGGCTCGCGTAGCGGCCGAGCAGGGTCGAGCGGTTGAAGCGGACGGGATTGAGGCCGACCAGGACGGCGATGAGCAGCAGTTCGAGAGTGATCAATGGCCACCGCGGGATCAGGGTGTAGTCGTCGGCGATGACCAACTGCAGACCGATGGCGGCGAGCAGCGCCACCAGGACCGGCAGTCGGCTCTCCGGGGTGCCGGGCCGCAACCAGGACGGGACGGTGTCCACCGGGTCATTGTGTGCGCGACGATGGTCGGGTGGACGACGACGGAGGAAATTCCGGCCTGGAGATCTCACGCCACGTCAGTACGTGGATCAACGCGGCGCCGGAGGTGGTCTACGACTTCGTCGCCGACCCGCGGACGTGGCCGCGGTGGGCGGCGGGGCTGGCGTCGGGTGAACTGCGGCGAAGCGCCGAGGGCTGGGTGGCCGATTCGCCGATGGGCACGGTCGTCATCGAGTTCTCACCGCCCAACGCGTTCGGTGTGCTCGACCACCTGGTGCGTCTGCCGTCCGGAGAGGCCGTGTACAACCCGTTCCGCATCGTGGCGGCCGGACCGGGGGAGCCGCGATGTGAGGTGATGTTCACCGTCCGGCGGCGGGCCGGTATGTCGGCCGACGAGTTCGAGGCGGACGTCGCGGCGGTGGCCGCGGATCTGGATACGCTGCGCCGACTGGTCGAGGGTTAGCGGCAGGACGTGCAGTACAGGCTCAGGCCGACCCAGGCCACCGTGGCCGCGGCCGTCCCGGAGAGCACGGCCACCGAGGCGCTCATCGTGAGCAGGCCGACGACCGCGAGCACCACGAACCCGATCAGCAGGGCGTACAGCTTGTACGCAGGCCACGGGACACCGGCCACGCTGACGTCGCACGTCGCCCGGGCGACGGTCGAGCGAAAGTTTCCGGCGGTGGTCACGAGATTAAGGGTACCTCTCTAGGAGAAGTTCGGCCAGCCGAACTCGCGGATCAGGGTCGAAAAAGGTCGAGACCACTTCGTACCCGCCTAAGCTGAATTCATGCCTCTGACCGGAGAATATGAGCCGAGTACCTCGGACTGGGCCCGTGAACAGGCCGAGAAGTACATGGAATCGGGCGGGCAGGAGGCCACCGATCTCGGTGGCCGGCCCGTCGTCCTGCTGACGACTGTCGGCGCCAAATCGGGCAAGCTGCGCAAGACGCCGCTGATGCGGGTCGAGCACCAGGGTGAGTACGCCGTCGTGGCGTCCCTCGGCGGAGCACCCAAACACCCGGTCTGGTACTTCAACATCAAGAAGAACCCCCGCGTCGAACTGCAGGACGAGACCGTCACCAGGGAGTACGACGCACGCGAGGTCTTCGGCGAAGAGAAGGCGCAGTGGTGGGAGCGGGCGGTGGAGGCCTATCCGGACTACGCCGAGTACCAGAAGAAGACCGATCGCGAGATCCCGGTCTTCGTGCTCACACCCGTCGAATAGCCGGCTGTCGGCCGACTGTGCCCGCCCATCGCCGCAGTGGCACCATTGACCGGTGTCCACCGATCTGAGCCGGCAACCCCGTATCTCGCCGCCGCTGACCGCGGCCGACATCGACGAGGCCGCTGCGCGAATTTCGGGTGTGGTGATCCGGACGCCGCTGCAGTACTCCGAACGACTGTCCGACGCCACCGACGCCACCGTCTACCTCAAGCGCGAAGACCTGCAGGCGGTGCGCTCCTACAAGCTGCGCGGTGCGTTCAACCTGCTCTCCCAGCTGACCGCCGACGAGCTGGCCGCCGGGGTGGTGTGTTCGTCGGCAGGCAACCATGCGCAGGGTTTCGCGCTGGCCTGCCGCACCATGGGCGTCAAAGGACGGGTCTACATTCCGGCCAAGACGCCGAAGCAGAAACGTGACCGCATCCGCTATCACGGCCGCGAGTTCATCGAGCTGATCGCCGTCGGGTCGACCTACGACCTCGCCGCGGCGGCGGCGTTGGAGGACGTGGCACGCACCGGGGCGACGTTGGTGCCGCCCTACGACGACCTGCGCACCATGGCCGGCCAGGGCACCATCGCCGCGGAGATCCTCGACGACCTCGGCACCGAACCGGATCTGGTGATCGTGCCGGTGGGTGGCGGCGGCTGCATCTCCGGTATCACCACCTACCTCGCCGAGCGCACGTCGGGAACCTCGATCCTGGGGGTGGAACCTGCAGGGGCGGCCGCGATGCTGGCGGCGCTGACCGCGGGCACGCCGGTCACCCTCGAGCGCGTCGACCAGTTCGTCGACGGCGCCGCTGTGGCTCGTGCCGGGCAGCTGCCGTTCGAGGTGCTCAGCGCGGCGGGGGACATGGTGTCGTTGACCGCGGTGGACGAGGGTGCGGTCTGCACCGCGATGCTCGATCTGTACCAGAACGAGGGCATCATCGCCGAACCCGCGGGTGCGCTGTCGGTGGCCGGGCTGTTGGAGACGGCCGTGGGGCCGGGGTCGACGGTGGTGTGCCTGATCTCCGGTGGCAACAACGACGTGTCGCGCTACGGGGAGATCCTGGAACGCTCCCTGGTCCACCTCGGATTGAAGCACTACTTCCTCGTGGACTTCCCGCAGGAGCCGGGTGCACTGCGCCGATTCCTCGACGAGGTGCTCGGCCCGAGCGACGACATCACGCTGTTCGAGTACGTCAAACGCAACAACCGCGAGACCGGTGAGGCGCTGGTGGGCATCGAGCTCGGCTCGGCCGCCGATTTCGACGGCCTGCTGCACCGTATGCAGTCCCTCGACATGCACGTCGAGACGTTGGATCCGGATTCCCCGGCCTACCGGTACCTGCTCTAGCCTCAGCCGGTGCGCACGACGGCGAAGGACTGGCCCTCCAGCCGGGTGTCGTCGCCGTCGGCGGTGGGCTTGCCCCACGCCAGCAGCACCTCGCCGGACACCGGCACCGCTACAGCGTCGGTCGACAGGTTGCAGGCCACCGCGATGCTGCCCCGGCGCATGACGATCCAGCGCTGCGCCTCGTCGAAGTCGACGGTCATGTGGTCGAGCCACGGGTCGGCCAGATCGGGTTCCTCGCCGCGCAACGCGATCAGCCCGCGGTAGATCTCGAGCAACCGCCCGTGGTCGCCGTCGGTGACCTCGTCCCACTTCAGCTTCGAGCGCAGGAACGTCTCGGGATCCTGCGGATCGGGGATCTGGTCGGCGTCCCAGCCGTGGTCGGCGAACTCCTTTTTGCGGCCTTCGGCCGTCGCCCGGGCGAGATCCGGCTCGGGGTGGCTGCTGAAGAACTGGAACGGCGACGACGACGCCCACTCCTCACCCATGAACAGCATTGCGGTGTAGGGCGATCCGAGTGCGAGCGCGGCCTTGACCGCGAGCTGGCCGATGGTCAGATTCTGGGACGGGCGGTCGCCGATCGCACGGTTGCCCACCTGATCGTGGGTCAGCGTGTAGGCGAGCAGCCGAGTGGCCGGAATCGTCGCGGTGTCCAGCGGCCTGCCGTGCCTGCGGTGCCGGAACGACGAATAGGTGCCGGCGTGGAAGTACCCGTGCCGCAAGGTTTGTGCCAGCGTCTCGACGGAGCCGAAATCTCCGTAATAGCCCTGCTGCTCACCCGACACCGCGGCATGGATGGCGTGGTGGATGTCGTCGTCCCACTGCGCGGTCATCCCGTAACCGCCCTGATCGCGCGGGGTGATCAGCCGAGGGTCGTTCTTGTCGCTTTCGGCGACCAGTGACAGCGGACGGCCAACTTCGGCTGCCAGCGCGTCGGTTTCGGCAGACAGCTCTTCGAGGATGTGGATGGCGGTGGTGTCCACCAGCGCGTGTACCGCATCCAGGCGCAGCCCGTCGGCGTGGAAGTCGCGCATCCAGCGCAGGGCGCAGTCGATGATGTAGCGGCGTACCTCGTCGGCGTCGGCGTCGGCGATGTTGATCGACTCGCCCCACGGGTTGCTCCCGGTCGACAGATACGGGCCGAACTTGGGCAGGTAGTTGCCCGACGGCCCGAGGTGGTTGAACACCGCGTCGATGAGTACGCCCAGGCCCCGGCGGTGGCAGGCGTCGATGAGCCTGACCAGGGCGTCGGGACCCCCGTACGGTTCGTGCACCGCATACCAGAGCACCCCGTCGTAGCCCCAGCCGTGCGTGCCGCCGAACGCGTTGACCGGCATCAGCTCGACGAAGTCGACACCGAGATCGACCAGGTGGTCGAGTTTGTCGATCGCCGCGTCGAACGTGCCGTCCGGGGTGAAGGTTCCGGTGTGCAGTTCGTAGATGACCCGGCCCTCGATGGACCGTCCCGACCAGTCGGCGTCGGACCAGTCATCGGGATCGGGGGTCCACAGCTGGGAGCGCTCGTGGACCCCGTCGGGCTGGCGGGCCGAACGCGGGTCCGGCAGCACCTTCGGGTCGTCGTCGAGGACGAAGCCGTACCGGGCGTCGGCGGCTGCGTCCACTTCGGCGCGCCACCAGTCGTCCTCGCCGCGGGTCATCGGGTACAGGGTGCCCTCGACGTCGAGCTGCACGCGTTCAGGGCGGGGTGCCCAGACGGCGAATTCAGGCATGATCTCGCTCCAGTAGCGCTACGGGGAGTTCGGCGAACAGATCGGCGGCGGCGACGGCGCCGCTCACCCGCCGTCCGGTGATCCGGTCGGTCCAGTCGCCCGGGGGAAGGGTCAACGCCGTGTCGCCCCAGCCGGATTCGGTCAGTCCGACGGTGTGGCGGCTGGCCGCGGCGATGACGTCCTGGCCGCGCTGGAACGCCAGCAGGTGGCCGGCGCCCGCGCCGGTGGCGGGCACCGGGGCGTAACCCCCTGCCAGGAAGGTGGCGGGACGGTCGCGGCGGGCCTGCAGCGCGGCGCGCACGACCCGCATCTTGGGATGCTGCAGCGCGGCGAGCTCACGGCGCCGTTCGGTGTAGTCGACGGGTCGCCGGTTGTCGGGGTCGACGAGGCTGTCGTCCCACAGCTCGGTGCCCTGGTAGACGTCCGGGACCCCGGGCGCGACGAGGGCGAACAGCTTCTGACCGAGGCTGTCGTTGCGGGCGTGCGGGTCGAGTTGCTCGGTGAGCCGGGTCAGTTCGACACCGACCGGCCCGTCGACCACCGCGTCGATCCAGCTGTGCACACCGGATTCGAACTTCTCGTCGGGGTCGTTCCAGGTGGTGTGCACCGCAGCCTCGCGGATCGCCTTCTCGGCGTAGGCGTGCAGTCGGTCGCGCAGCTCGTCGGTGACCTGACCGCTGACCGGCCACACGCCGAACATGTTCTGCAGCAAGAACAGAGCCGTTGCCCGGTCGGGCGGTGACGTGCGCGCCAGCCAGCCCTCGACGTACTGCGTCCACAGCGTGGGCACCTGGGAGAGCACGCCGATGCGCGCGCGGACGTCTTCACCGCGCTTGGTGTCGTGGGTCGACAGGGTGGTCATGGCGTTCGGCCAGATCTGGGCGCGCGCCGCCGCGCGCTGGTGGAACTCCGCCGGGCTGACACCGAACCACTCGGGTTCGCCGCCGACCTCGTTGAGTGACACCAGCCGCGCGTCGCGATAGAACAGGCAGTCCTCCATGGCCTTGGCCGTCGCCGCACCGCACAGCTGCTGGAAGCGCACCGCCGCCTCGCCGCGGGCGGCCACGGCCGCCGACACGATGTCCAGCGCGGACGCCAGATCGGATGCCTCGTCGAGGGTTTCGGCGATGGCGACGGGCAGCACCGTGGCCAGATTGAGGTAGTCGGAGCGGTACACGCCGAGGTGGCTGATCACCGCGGCGATGGCGCCGGGCAGCTGGTCATGGTCCTGACCGGTGGCCGCGACGACGGCGCGTCGCAGCCGGGCCAGCTCACTGCCGAGGGTCTCGGTGACCGCCGCGACCTTGAGTCGCCGCGCGGTCTGCGGCATCGTCGCGTAATCGACGCCGGTCGATTCGTAGAGCGCGGTCAACGCGTCCTCACCGGAGGGATCGATGAACAGGCCGCCGATCTCGCGCAGCGAGTCGTAACCGGTGGTGCCCGCGACCGGAAGGGTGGGGTCCAGCGGTTCGTCGACGGCGAGGATCTTCTCGATGACGATCCAGGCGTCCGGTCCGACGAGTTCGCGTAGCCACCTCAGGTAGCCGGGCGGGTCGGACAGACCGTCGGGGTGGTCGATGCGGATGCCGTCGACGAGGCCGTCGGTGAACCAGCGCTTGACCTCGGCGTGTGTCGCCTCGAAGACCTCGCGGTCCTCCTGGCGCAGGCCCGCGAGCGAGGTGATCGAGAAGAACCGTCGGTAGCCGCAGATCCCGTTCCGCCACCCGATCAGCCGGTAGTGCTGCCGGTCATGCACCTCCGATCCGGTGCCTTCTCCGGTGCCCGGTGCGACGGGGAAGCTCAGGTCACCGAGTCGCAGCACGTCGCCGTCGACGGTGAGGTCGGCGGCGTCGTCGTCGGAGCCCAGGACGGGCAACAGGATCCGCCCGTCCGGGTCGGCGGTCCAGTCGACGTCGAAGTAGCCGGCGTAGGCCGACTTGCGGCCGTTCTCGAGCAGATCCCACCACCAGCGGTTCTGGGTGGGCTGGTCGACGCCGACGTGGTTGGGCACGATGTCGACGACGACTCCGAGACCGCGGGCGTGGGCCGCCGCCGACAGCGAGGCCAGACCGTCGGGACCGCCGAGTTCGGCCGACACCGTCGTCGGATCGGTGACGTCGTAACCGTGGGTGGAGCCCGAGGTCGCGGTCAGGATCGGCGAGAGATAGACGTGCGAGACCCCGAGATCGGCGACATAGTCCAGGAGCGCCTCGGCGTCGGAGAGGGTGAACGCCTGCCCGCTCTCCGCGCCGCGGATCTGCAGCCGGTAGGTGGACAGCACGGGGGAAACGATCTGTGAATCAGCCATTGTCACAACGTCTTTCGGAGAATGAGTAGTGACCGGGAGGACAGCGACACGGTGTCACCCGCGACGACCACGAGTTCGGATTCACCCGACGGTTCTGCGGTGTCGAGGTCGGCCTTCCACTGCGCGGCGTAGTCCTCGCCGGGCAGTACGAAGTCCTGCGCGGTGTCGCTGGCGTTGAAGCACAGTAGAAACGAATCGTCGACCACCCGCTCGCCGCGGGCATTGGGTGCCGGGATGGCGTCGCCGTTGAGGAACACCGCCACGCACAATCCCAGTCCGGCGCCCCAGTCCTGCGGGGTCATCTCGGTGCCGGCCGGTGTCAGCCACGCGATGTCGCGCACCTGGTCGCCGCTGCGGATCGGCTTGCCCTCGAAGAAGCGCCTGCGCCGGAAGACCGGGTGCTGCTTGCGGAAGGCCACCATCTTGCGGGCGAAGCCGAGCAGTTCGGCGTTCGTCTCGCACAGCGACCAGTCCATCCAGGAGATCTCGGAGTCCTGGCAGTAGACGTTGTTGTTGCCGCCCTGGGTGCGGCCGATCTCGTCGCCGTGAGCGATCATGGGCGTGCCCTGGCTGACCATCAGCGTCGCCAGCATGTTGCGCATCTGCTTCGCGCGCAGCGCGGTGATGGCCGGGTCGTCGGTCGGTCCTTCGACCCCACAGTTCCATGACCGGTTGTGGCTCTCACCGTCCCGGTTGTCCTCGCCGTTGGCCATGTTGTGCTTCTCGTTGTAGGACACCAGGTCCTTCATCGTGAAACCGTCATGACAGGTGATGAAGTTGATGCTGGCGCTGGGGCGCCGTCCGGTGGCCTCGTAGAGGTCGGATGATCCCGTCAGCCGGGAGGCGAATTCGCCGAGGGTTGCGGGCTCGCCCCGCCAGTAGTCGCGCACAGTGTCGCGATATTGCCCGTTCCACTCGGTCCACAAACCTGGGAAGTTCCCGACCTGGTAGCCGCCCTCACCGACGTCCCACGGCTCGGCGATCAGCTTCACCTGACTGATCACCGGATCCTGCTGAACCAGGTCGAAGAACGCGCTCAGCCGGTCCACGTCGTAGAACTCGCGGGCCAGCGTGGAGGCCAGGTCGAAGCGGAATCCATCGACGTGCATCTCCAGCACCCAGTACCGCAGCGAGTCCATGATGAGCTGCAGGGTGTGGGGATGGCGCGCGTTGAGACTGTTCCCGGTGCCGGTGAAGTCCTTGTAGTAGCGCAGGTCCCCGTCGAGCAACCGGTAGTACGCCGCATTGTCGATGCCGCGGAAGTTGATGGTGGGCCCGAGGTGGTTGCCCTCGGCGGTGTGGTTGTAGACGACGTCGAGGATGACCTCGATCCCGGCCTCGTGGAAGGACCGCACCATCGCCTTGAACTCGGCGACCGGGCCGCCGGCGTGTTTGGTCGCGGCATATTCGTTGTGCGGGGCGAAGAAGCCGAAGGTGTTGTAGCCCCAGTAATTTCGCAGCCCCAGGTCGAGCAGCCGGTGATCGTGCATGAACTGGTGGACCGGCATCAGTTCGATCGCGGTGACGTTGAGCGATTTGAGGTGGTCGATGATCGCCGGGTGGCAGAGCCCGGCGTAGGTGCCACGCAACTCCTCGGGGATCGCCGGGTGCCGCTGGGTCATCCCCTTGACGTGCGCTTCGTAGATCACCGTGTCGTGGTAGGGCGTCCGGGGTGCGCGGTCGGAGCCCCACTGGAAGAACGGGTTGATGACGACGCTGGTCATCGTGTGTCCGAGCGAGTCGATCCGCGGGGGAGTGCCACCGGAGGCGAGGTCCCCTGCGTCGAGGTCGTAGGAGTACAGCGCCTGCCCGAAGCGGAAGTCGCCGTAGAACGACTTGCCGTAGGGGTCCAGCAGCAGCTTGCTCGGGTCGCAACGGTGCCCGGCCGCCGGATCCCAGGGCCCGTAGACGCGGAACCCGTAACGCCGGCCCGGGCTGACCGTCGGCAGGTAGGCATGCCAGACATAGCCGTCGACCTCGTCGAGGTTGATCCGCTCCTCGGTGCCGTCCTTGGCGATCAGACACAGCTCGACACGCTCGGCCACCTCGGAGAACAGCGAGAAGTTGGTGCCCGCGCCGTCGTAGGTGGCGCCGAGGGGATAGGGCTCACCGGGCCAGGCGGTGTGCTGGGTCACCGTCACCACCAGCCGGTGGCGGCCGCGATCTGACGTCCGAGTTCATCGACCATGGTGCGCATGTACGTCGCCGAGATGTGGTGAGCGTCGTGATAGACCAACACATTCCCCTCCACCACGCGGCAGTAGTCCTCACGACACACCGCATCGCTCATGTCGAGTGGCTTCAACAGCGGAAACCGGCCGACGAAGTCGAGTGTCGGATTGTGGTCGGAGAGTACCTTGGAGCGCTCGATGCCGCAGGAAATGGCATCGCCGCCGTCGGCGAGGCAGTCCGCCGGGATGTAGGGCTCGCCGTCGCGTACCAGCCATGGGGTGTCGCGCATGGCCAGTATCGGAATGTTGTTGCGAGACATTGTTTCCCAGATGCCGAGATACGTCGACGGCATGACGTCGCCGTCCTTGATGTTCCACGGCCGCGTCGAGGTGGTGAACACGAAGTCGGGGTGGTCGGCCAGCAGCCGCGGCATCACCCGCTCGTTCCATCGGTGGCACTCCGGGTAGGGGCGGTTGTCGCCCATCACCAGCGGCATCTGTTCGGTGGTCAGCGGGCAGCCCATCTTCAGATAGGTGACGACCTTGAAGTGGTGCTGCTGTCCGAGGAGGTCCAGCGCGGTGATCCAGTGCTCGGCGTGCGATCCGCCGGCCAGCGCGATGGTCCGCGTCGCGGTCTTGTCGCCGTAGGTGCAGTTGATGACGCCGACGTTGTCGAAGTCGCTGATGCAGCCGTCGGTGGTGGTGACCGGCAGGTCCTTCTTGGCCTCCAGCACCGTCGGCCGCATCGGCAGCTTCGGCACCCGCACCTGGTTCAGCACCGCCCGCGCGCCGGGGTACTCGGCGGCCGGCAGCGTCGGCAGGTCCTTGCCATTGGCGCGTTCGACGATGACGTGCTCGCGCCAGGTGAACGAGGTCGCGGTCAGCGCGACACCGAGCAGCGCGACGGTCGAGCCGAGCACGATCGTGGGCCGGCGCAGGCGGGTGCGCACGGCAGCGCCGCCGCCGTCGGCGGCCGGGCGCCTGGCGCGCAGCGGCTCCTCGACGAACCGCATCGTCAGCCACGCCAGCACCCCCGACACCGCCAGCACCGCGGCGCCCTGCCAGAAGTTCACCCGGGTCTGACCGGTCTCGGCGAGCAGGAAGATCAGCAGCGGCCAGTGCCACAGGTACAGCGAGTACGCCATCGAGCCAAGTGACACGAACGGTGCGGTGGCCAGCAGCCGGTTCGGCAGGGGCAGGCGTCCGCTCGACGTCGCCAGCCAGGGGTCGGCGCTGCGGTTGGCGGCCGACAGGACGAACAACACGGTCGCCCCGACCGGCACCAGCGCCCACGGGCCGGGGAACTCCCGGACACCGTCGATGAACCAGCCGCAGGACAGGATCGCCGCCAGCGAGATCGTCGCGATGACGGTGCGCAGCCACATCGGCGCCCGCACGTGGCCGACCAGCGCCCCGGCCAGCGCGCCGAGTAACAGCTCCCATGCGCGGGCGAAGCTGTTGTAGTAGGCGAAGGTCTGATCGGTGTTGTGCGCGATCACGGCGTAGACGAACGAGGCGACGGTCAGCGCGACGAGCAACACCACGAAAGCAAGCCGCAGATGGCGGCCCAGCACGCGCCGGAACGCGACGGCGAAGCCGAGGATCAGCGCCAGGAACGCGAGGTAGAACTGGCCCTGCACCGACATCGACCAGATGTGCTGCAGCGGGCTGACCGTCTCACTGGCGCGCAGATAGTCCGACGCCGTGAAAGCCAGCTCCCAGTTCTGGTAGTACCCGAGGCTGGCCAGACTCTGGTCGGCGAAGGTCTCCCACCGCGTCTCCGGCTGGATCAGGATCGTCAGCACCGCCGAGGCGGCCAGCACCACCACCAGGGCGGGCAGCAGACGCCGGATCAGGCGGGTGACCTCCGACACCGGCGACGTGGTGACCCCCGGGCTCAGCGCGGCGCGCAGCAGCCGGCCGCCGAAGAAGAAGCCGGACAGGGCCAGGAAGACGTCGACGCCGCCCGAGACCCGGCCGAACCAGACGTGGAACACCGCGACGAGCAGGATCGCCACCCCGCGGAGTCCGTCGAGGTCGTGGCGGTAGAACCCGGAGTTCCGGGTCCCCATGGCGGCACCCGGAACGCCGCCCCGGTCTGCGGGGCGCGCCGACCGGGCTGGGGCGAGGGTGCTCATGGTTGAGGGTCAATTTACCTAACTCGGGGCTACTCTCGTTTCCCGTGCCTGCCCTGACGCCCGCCCAGATCAGCGCGCTGGACGCCGCGCACGTCTGGCATCCGTACAGCACCATCGGCGCCGAGGCGGTGCCGCCGGTCGTCGCGGTCGGGGCGCGCGGAGCGTGGATCACGGTGATCGAGGACGACCGGCCGGTCGAGGTCATCGACGCGATGGCGTCGTGGTGGACGGCCATCCATGGGCACGGTCACCCGGTACTGGACGCGGCGATCCGCGAGCAGCTCGACACGATGAACCACGTCATGTTCGGAGGGCTCACGCACGAACCGGCGGCGCGGTTGGCGCAGCTGCTCGTCGAGATCACCCCGGCGGGCCTGGACACGGTGTTCTTCTCCGATTCCGGCTCGGTGTCGGTCGAGGTGGCCGTCAAGATGGCACTGCAGTACTGGCGGGCCGCGGGTCACACCGGCCGCACCCGGTTGATGACGTGGCGCGGCGGCTACCACGGCGACACCTTCACGCCGATGAGCGTGTGCGACCCCGAGGGCGGGATGCACGAGCTGTGGTCGGACATCCTGGCTCGCCAGGTGTTCGCGCCACCGGTGCCCGCGGGCTACGACGCCGACTACGTCGCGGCGTTCGAGCGTCAGCTCACCGAACACGCACCCGAGCTGGCCGCCGTCATCGTCGAACCCGTGGTGCAGGGAGCGGGCGGGATGCGGTTCCACGATCCGCGCTACCTGACCGATCTGCGCGCGATCTGCGACCGCCACGAGGTACTGCTGATCTTCGACGAGATCGCCACCGGATTCGGCCGCACCGGCGAGCTGTTCGCCGCCGACCACGTCGGGGTGCGGCCCGACATCATGTGCGTCGGCAAGGGGCTCACCGGGGGTTACCTCACCCTGGCCGCGACGCTGTGCACCGCCGAGATCGCGCAGGTCATCAGCACCGGTGAGGCCGGTGCACTGATGCACGGCCCGACGTTCATGGCGAACGCGCTGGCCTGTGCGGTCGGGGTGGCCTCGGTCGAATTGCTGCTCTCCGGCGACTGGCGGGCCGGGATCGCCGCCATCGAGCAGCGCCTGCGCGAGGGTCTGGAACCGGCCCGTGGCCTGCGCGGTGTCGCCGACGTCCGCGTACTCGGCGCGATCGGCGTGGTGGAGATGCGCGAACCCGTCGACCTGCGCATCGCCACCGCGGCGGCCCTGCGGCACCGGGTATGGCTGCGGCCGTTCCGCAATCTCGTCTACGTGATGCCGCCCTACATCTGCACACCGGAGGAGCTCGCACAGATCACCTCGGCGGTGGTCGCAGTCGCCGATGCTCTAACCTGAACGGTGTTCAAGTCTGTCGTCGACGACCTCGGAGTAACCCTGTGACGCGCGCTGGTCTGTCCCCGCTGGCCTGGCTCGACGAGGTCGAGCAGACGCGCCGGGCCGCCGGTCTGCGCCGCTCCCTGCGGGTGCGGCCCGCAGCCGCGGACGGTCTGGATCTGGCCTCCAACGACTATCTCGGGCTGTCAACCGATCCACGGGTCATCGCCGGCGGGGTGGACGCGCTGCGCACCTGGGGCGCGGGGTCGACCGGGTCCCGGCTGGTCACCGGAAACACCGAACTGCACGAGGGCCTCGAGCGGGCGCTGGCCGGCTTCACCGGCGCGGAGTCCGCGCTGGTGTTCTCGGCGGGCTACACCGCCAACATGGGCGCGGTCGTCGCGCTGTCCGGCCCCGGTTCGCTGCTGGTGTCCGATGCGCTGACCCACGCGTCGCTGGTCGACGCCTGCCGGCTGTCGCGCGCGCGGGTCGTGGTCACCCCGCACCGGGACGTGGCCGCGGTCGAGGCGGCGCTCGCGGCGCGTGACGAGGAGCGCGCGGTGGTCGTCACCGACTCGGTGTTCTCCGCCGACGGCGTGCTGGCGCCACTGCCCGCGCTGCACGAGGTGTGCCGCCGCCACGGCGCACTGCTCATCGTCGACGAGGCGCACGGGCTCGGGGTGCGCGGCGCGGGGGGCCGGGGACTGGTCGACGAGGTCGGCCTCGCGGGTGCGCCGGACGTCGTGGTGACGACGACGCTGTCCAAGGCGCTCGGCAGCCAGGGCGGCGCGGTGCTCGGTCCCGCCGCGGTACGCGATCACCTGATCGACGCGGCGCGGCCGTTCATCTTCGACACCGGGCTGGCGCCTGCGGCGGTGGGTGCGGCCTGGGCCGCGCTGGACGTGCTGATCGCCGAACCGTGGCGCGCGCAGGCTGTGCTGGACCATGCGGCCGCGCTGGCCCGGATCTGCGGCGTGACCGAGTTGCCGGACTCCGCGGTCGTCTCGGTGATCCTGGGAGCTCCCGAGGTCGCGTTCGACGCGGCGACGGCATGTCTGGACAGCGGCGTGCGGGTCGGCTGCTTCCGGCCGCCGACGGTGCCCGTGGGCACATCGCGGTTGCGGCTGACGGCCAGGGCATCGCTGACCGCCGAGGAACTCGCACTGGCGGAGCGGGTGCTCACCGACGTGTTGTCGACGGCGCGCCGGTGAGTGTTCTGCTCGTCACCGGCACCGACACCGGGGTGGGTAAGACCGTCGCCACCGCGGCGCTGGCCTGCGCGGCCCGGCTGGCCGGGATCGACGTGGCGGTGTGCAAACCCGTGCAGACCGGCATCGCCGACGGCGACGACGATCTGGTCGAGGTGGCGCGGCTGTCGGGAGTCCGCGAGCTCTATCCGGGCTGGCGGTACCCCGAGCCGCTGGCGCCGGTCGCCGCGGCCTCGCGCGCGGGCGCGGTGCTGCCGACCCGCGACGATCTGGTGTCGCTGGTCCGGACGGCCGACGGACCCGGACGGCTGGTGCTCGTCGAGGGCGCAGGCGGTCTGCTGGTCGAACTGGGGGAGCACGGCGTGACCCTGCGCGACCTCGCAGTGGAGCTGGCCGCGCCGGTGCTCCTGGTCGTCGCGCCCAGCCTCGGCACCCTGAATCACACCGCGTTGACTCTCGAAGCCCTTGCCGCGCAGGGTGTTTCGTGCGCGGGCCTGGTGGTCGGGGGGGGGGGGGGGGGGCCCGGGGCCGGGGGGGGGGGCGCCCGGGGCGCGGGGG
>NZ_JAFEVR010000003.1 GCF_017352375.1 Mycolicibacterium sp. S2-37 | reverse complement strand
AACCACCCCGGGTTCCCGCGCGCCGCCTGGGCGGCGGGGGGGGGGGGGGGGGGGGGCGGGGGGGGGGGGGGGGGGCCGCCCCCCCCCGGGCCCGCGGAGGAGGGCAACCGGGAAGCGCTGGCCCGACTCGCCGCGCTGCGGGCGGTCCTTCCTGCGGGCGCCGCAACGCTGTCGCCGGACGCGTTCTCGGAGCTCAGCGCCACCGTGTTCGACCGCGGATGGGTCGCGGGGCTGCACTAGATGGTCCATTCCGTCGAGCTGCTGTTCGACCCCGACACCGACGCCGCGGTGCGCCGGCTGTGGACCGATCTCAGCGCGGCGGGCATCCGGAGCCAGGCCGGGCACCGATCGCCCACCAACCGCCCGCACGTCACGGTCACGGTGGCCCCGGAGATGTCCGACGCGGTCGACGCCGCCCTGCGGCCGCTCCTCGGCCTGCTGCCCCTCGACGGTCTGATCGGTGCACCGATGCTGTTCGGCGGCCGCACACTGACACTGGTGCGGCTGCTGGTGCCCTCGGCCGAACTACTTGCGCTGCACGCCGCGGTGGACGAGGCCTGCCGGCCGCACACCCCGGGCGGGCCGCTTCCGCATGCCGCACCGGGACAGTGGACACCGCACGTCACACTGGCCCGTCGCGTTGCGCCGGATCAGCTTCCGGCCGCCATGTCGGTGCCGGGCATCGGCTCGGACATCGCCTGCCGGGTCACCGCGCTACGGCACTGGGACGGCGACAACCGGGTCGAGCATCCGATCAGCTGAATGTGCAATGGGGTCGGCGAGTGTGAATCGTCGGCGTGACATCGCGGTCGATTCCGCCACGGGCGCACAGTCGAATCCCTCAATAGGCACTTGATTCCGCCTCAGGCGTCAGCTGATGCGTGTGTGCACGCCGAGCCCATCGACGAGGACCCGCAGCCCGAAGGCGAACCGCCGGTCGTGATCGACGGTCAGCATCGCCTCGTCGCCAGGCAGTGCACCCGCCGAGTCCCACTGCCGGCGTGACTGCTCGTCGACGGTGAAGCCCAGGACGTAGTACACGACGGTGCGGGCGGCCGGTTCGCGGTCCTCGGGCGCGACCCCGGCCTCCTGCGCTGCGGCCGACAGCAATTCGATGATCTCGGTGGCCACGCGTGACTGGCCGGCGGCGAAGCTGGCCGACACCAGCTCGGCGCCGTCCGTGTGCGACAGCAGTGCGTCGCGCAGCGCGGTGCATACCGCCACGATCGTCTCCGCCCAATCCCCGGCGGCGCGCACGCTGCGGGTCGGTTCGAGGATCCGGTCGGCCACCGCGCCCAACAGCTCCTGTTTGTTGGCGACATGCCAGTACAGCGCGCCGGGGGTGACATTGAGCTCGCGGGCGAGCCGGCGCATCGTCAGGTCGCCGATGCCGTACTCATCGAGGATGGCGGTGGCCGCATCGACCACATCGCGTTTGTGCAGCTGCACGCCGCTAGCTTAACCTGAACACCGTTCAAGTCGAGGAGGAGATCGGGTGAGCGACATTCTGGCGGTGGCGCGCGAACAGGTACTGGAGCGCGGCGAGGGGCTGAACGAGCAGCAGACGCTGCAGGTGCTGCAGCTCTCGGACGACCGGCTCGACGATCTGCTGGCGCTGGCCCACGAGGTGCGGATGGCGTGGTGCGGTCCCGACGTCGAGGTCGAAGGAATCATCAGCCTCAAGACCGGCGGCTGCCCGGAGGATTGCCACTTCTGCTCGCAGTCCGGGCTGTTCGCCTCGCCGGTGCGCAGCGCCTGGCTGGACATCCCGAGCCTGGTGGAGGCCGCCAAGCAGACCGCCAAGAGCGGCGCCAGCGAGTTCTGCATCGTCGCGGCCGTCCGCGGACCCGACGAGCGGCTGCTGGCTCAGGTCGCCGCGGGCATCGAGGCGATCCGCAACGAGGTCGACATCCAGATCGCCTGCTCGCTGGGCATGCTCACCCAGGATCAGGTCGACCGCCTCAAGGACATGGGCGTGCATCGCTACAACCACAATCTGGAGACGGCGCGGTCCTTCTTCACCAACGTGGTCACCACCCATTCCTGGGAGGAGCGGTGGGGCACCCTCGAGATGGTGCGCGAGGCCGGTATGGAGGTCTGTTGCGGCGGCATCCTCGGCATGGGTGAAACCCTCGAGCAGCGCGCCGAGTTCGCGGCGAATCTCGCTGAACTGGATCCGCACGAGGTCCCGCTGAACTTCCTCAATCCGCGCCCGGGCACCCCGTTCGGGGACCTGGAGGTGCTGCCTGCCACCGAGGCGCTCAAGGCCGTCGCGGCGTTCCGGCTCGCGCTGCCCCGCACCATGCTGCGTTTCGCGGGCGGACGCGAGATCACCCTCGGCGATCTGGGCGCCAAGAAGGGCATCCTGGGCGGCATCAACGCCGTCATCGTCGGCAACTACCTGACCACCCTGGGCCGGCCGGCCGAGGCCGATCTCCAGCTGCTCGACGACCTCCAGATGCCCATCAAGGCGCTCAACGCGACGCTGTAGTGATGGTGCACGAACTGCCGGCGCCCGTCAGCGCGGGCCGGTACAACGTCTACACCGGCGCCCCGGCGGGGACCGCGGTCCCGACCGCGGCACAACTCGGGCTGGAACCGCCACGCTACTGCGCCGACTGCGGTCGCCGGATGATCGTGCAGGTGCGGCCCGACGGCTGGTGGGCGAAGTGTTCGCGGCACGGCGTGGTCGACTCGAAGGATCTGGAGACACAACGGTGAACGACATTGTCGCGCCGAGGATCTCGCATCGCCGCGCGGCCGTGGCGATCATTGCGGCGCTCACCGCCGCCGGCGCCGCGGTCGGTGCCGTGTGGTCGCTGCTGGCCCCGCCGGTCCATGGTGTGGTCGCGCTGACCCGGGCGGGCGACCGCGCCAGGGCCTATCTCGGCGCCGAGGCCGATCACTTCTTCACCGCGGCGTTCATGCTCACCGGGATGCTGCTCGTCCTGTCCGCCGTCGCCGCGGTCGCGGTCTGGCAGTGGCGTGCGCACCGTGGTCCGGTGCTCGCCGCGGCGCTGGCCGTCGGCTGCATGGCCGCCGCCGGCGCCGCGGCCGGTGTCGGCGCGGCGCTGGTGCGTCTGCGGTACGGGTCCATCGATGTCGCCGCCGCCCCGATCAGTCCGGAGAATCGCGTGCACTACGTCGTCGAGGCGCCCGCGGTCTTCTTCGGCCACACACCGCTGCAGATCGTCACCTTCGTGCTGTTCCCGGCGGCGATCGCGGCGCTGATCTACGGCCTGTGCGCGGTGTCGACGTCCCGCGACGACCTCGGGGCGTGGCCGCCGGTGGAGTCCCCCGCGCTCACTGGTCGAACAGGGACAGTGGACGGCGCTCTACCCGCCGTCCCGTCGCCACCTTCGCCGTGATGACCATCAGCCGCGCCATACCGCGGTAGGTCGACGGGTTCAGCAGCGTCGGCCACGTCGTTCGGGTGATGTGGGCACGCAGCGGCCGCCCGGCGAATCGGTCGCGCAGCCAGCGCAGCGTCATCGGCGCCGACATCGGGTGCAGCAGCATGTGCTCGCTGAACAGGTCGCGGTGGTAGGTGACGCGGGCGCCGCCGGCGGTGTAGGTCTCGGCGAGCGTGTCGATGTCGTCGACCGACACGATGCGGTCGTGCACGGCCTGCAGCATCAACACCGGCGGCGTGGGGATCGCGGTGCCCAGCTTGATCCGGTCGAACACGGCCTGCACCTCGGGTGTCTGCAGGATCTCCTCGAGCGGCCGGTCCACCAGCTTGCCCATGTCCATGCCCACCCAGCGCAGCACCGCGTGCGCCGTGGTCATCTTCTGGATGCGCAGCAGCATCGCCTTCCCGGTGTCGGTGACGTGCTCCTGGATGACCCGGTCGAGATCGGGATAGGTGTGCGTCAGCGCCGCGACGACCATGGCGGGCAGGCCGGAGAAGATGCTGCCGTTGAGCCGGCGGAAGGCATGGCCGAGATCGGCGACCGGAGAGCCCAGGACCGCGCCGACGACGTCGAGTTCCGGCGCGTACGTGCCACACGTCTCCGCGGCCCACGCGGTGGCCAGGCCGCCACCCGAATAGCCCCACAGACCCACCGGTGCGTCGGGCGACAACGCCAGACGCTCGCAGTTCATCGCCGCGCGGACGCCGTCGAGCACGTGGTAGCCGGGTTCGAACGGCGCACCCCACATACCTTTCACGCCCTCGTGATCCGGGACCGATACCGCCCAGCCCTCGGCGAGCGCGGCGGCGATGAGCAGGAACTCGACCTGGGCCAGGGCTCCGACGGCCTTGGCGCCGCGACGCAGGGCATAGGACGGGAAGCACCGCCCGGTGACCGCGTCGATGGCGCACTGGTACGACACGATCGGACAGGGCCGCTTGGCGTCGCGTTCGCGCGGCGCGATGACCGTGGTGACGGTGGCGTGCGGGTCGCCGTTGAAGTCGGTGGTGCGGTAGAGCAGCTGGGTCGCCGTGAACTTCTGGCGCACGATGCCCATGAACGCCAGCTCGACGTTGCGGGACCGCAGCACGGTGCCCGGGCGGGCGTGTTCGAAGCCCGCGGGCGGTTCGTAGAAGGGGTCCTTGGCAGGCACCGACGGACGGGAACCAGCGGGAACGTCCTCGTGCAGCGGCTGGCCGATCCACTCGGCGCCGGTTTCCCGTGCCACGTTGCCCAAGTCCATCCGGCCATTGTTACTTAAGGGGTCGTTAAGAAGCCAGCCGACTCACCCGGGCGGACGCAATGCGGCGAACGCGTCGGTAACCCGGTAACTCGAGTCGGTGAAGCGGTACAGCGCGGGTGGGCGGCCGCCGCTGCGTCCGGAGCGGGCGGTGGAACCGGTGCGGGTGATCACCTGGCGGCGTTCCAGGACGCGCTGCAGATTGGTGGCGTCGACCTGGTAGCCCAGCGCCGCCTCGTAGATGTCGCGCAGCGACGAGAGCGCGAATTCCGCTGGGGTGAGGGCGAAACCGATGTTGGTGTAGGACAGCTTGGCGGCCAACCTGGTGTGGGCGTGCTCGACCATGGGGCGATGGTCGAACGCCATCTCGGGCAGCTCGGACACGGGGTGCCAGCGGGTGTCGGCGGGGAGGGCGGGTGTGGCCGGGGAGGGCACCAGCCCGAGGAAGGTCGAGGCGATGGTGCGGGTGCCGGGGACCCTTTCGGGGTCGGAGAACACAGCGAGCTGTTCGAGGTGGGCCACCTCACGCAGATCGACTTTCTCGGCGAGTTGGCGGCGCACCGAGGTGGTCAGGTCCTCGTCGTCGCCGAGGCGTCCGCCCGGCAGCGACCACCTGCCGCGCTCCGGGTCCAGCGCCCGTTGCCATAACAGCACGTGAAGGCCCGGTTGCCGGTTCCCGCCGGAACCCTCTAGCCCGCGCACCTGGAACACGACCGCGAGCACTTCGTGCGCGGTGTTAGGATGAGGCATGTTTTCGATTGTAAGTCGAAAACCGGATCGACACCGAGGAGCCCCCCGTGACGGTGCTTGAGAGCGCATTCGCCCAGGACTTCGCCGACGTGGCGCCCACCGAGGAGTGGGCGGCCGAGGTGCGCAGGCTGGCCCGGCAGCGCGGCGCGACCGTGCTGGCGCACAACTATCAGCTGCCGGCGATCCAGGACGTCGCCGACCATGTCGGGGACTCGCTGGCGCTGTCGCGGATCGCCGCCGAGGCGCCGGAGGACACCATCGTGTTCTGCGGGGTGCACTTCATGGCCGAGACCGCCAAAATCCTCTCGCCGGACAAGACGGTGCTGATCCCCGACGCTCGCGCAGGCTGCTCGCTGGCCGATTCGATCACCGCCGAGGACCTGAGGGCGTGGAAGGACGAGTACCCCGACGCGGTGGTGGTGTCGTACGTCAACACCACCGCAGCGGTGAAGGCGCTCACCGACATCTGCTGCACGTCCTCCAACGCCGTCGACGTCGTGGCGTCCATCCCGGCCGACCGTGATGTGCTGTTCTGCCCCGATCAGTTCCTCGGCGCCCACGTCCGCCGCGTCACCGGCCGCACCAACATGCAGGTGTGGGCAGGCGAATGCCACGTGCACGCCGGCATCAACGGTGACGAGCTCGCCGACCAGGCGCGTGCCCACCCCGACGCCGAGCTGTTCGTCCATCCCGAGTGCGGGTGCGCGACCTCTGCGCTGTACCTCGCCGGCGAGGGCGCGTTCCCCGAGGACCGGGTCAAGATCCTGTCCACCGGCGGCATGCTCGATGCGGCTCGCGAGACCACGGCGCGTCAGGTCCTGGTCGCCACCGAGGTCGGCATGCTGCACCAGCTGCGCCGCGCCGCGCCGGAGGTCGACTTCCAGGCTGTCAACGATCGGGCCTCGTGCCGGTACATGAAGATGATCACGCCGGGTGCGCTGCTGCGCAGCCTCACCTACGGCACCGACGAGGTCGACGTCGACCGCGAGACCGCCCGCCTGGCCCGGCGCAGCGTCCAGCGGATGATCGAGATCGGGCAGCCCGGCGGCGGCGAATGACGCCCCGCAGCGGTTGCGGTGGGACCGGCTTCTGGCAGCAGCGCGCTGACGTCGTCGTCATCGGCACCGGTGTCGCGGGTCTGGTCGCCGCACTCGCCTCACACCGGCGAGGGCAGCGGGTCGTCGTGCTGAGCAAGGCAGGTGAAACCGCGACCGGATATGCCCAGGGCGGTATCGCAGTGGTGCTGCCGGACGGTCTGCACGACGGGGACGATTCGATCGATGCGCACGTCGCCGACACCGTGGCGGCCGGCGGCGGCCTGTGTGACCCCGATGCGGTGCGATCCATCGTCGCCGACGGTTTCCGCGCGGTGTGCGATCTCGTCGACGCCGGCGCGCAGTTCGACGAGGCCGGCGGCCGGTGGGCGCTCACCCGCGAAGGGGGCCACACCCGCAGACGGATCATCCACGCGGGCGGTGACGCCACCGGCGCCGAGGTGCAGCGCGCGCTGGACCGGGCGGCTCGGCGCCTCGACATCCGTCGCAACCACACCGCCGCGCAGGTGCTGCACGACGGTGCCGCCGTGACCGGTGTGCTCGTGCTCAGCGCGGACGGTCCCGGAATCCTGCACGCACCTTCGGTGGTGCTCGCCACCGGCGGTCTCGGGCACCTCTACGCCGCGACCACCAATCCGGAGGGTTCGACCGGCGACGGCATCGCGCTCGCGCTCGACGCGGGGGTGGCGGTCAGCGACATCGAATTCATCCAATTCCACCCGACCATGCTGTTCGACGGGCGCGGCGGCAGGCGCCCGCTCATCACCGAGGCGTTGCGCGGCGAGGGCGCCCGACTTCTCGACCGACAGGGCCGCTCGGTGACAGCCGGCGTTCATCCGATGGGTGATCTGGCACCGCGCGACGTCGTCGCGGCCGCGATCGAGGCGCGCCTGCAAGCCACCGGCGACACCTGCGTGTACCTCGACGCCCGCCATCTGCCCGACCTCGCGACGCGATTCCCGACGGTGACCGCTGCCTGCCTGCGCGCCGGCGTCGACCCCGTCCGGTCACTCATTCCGGTCCGGCCGGGGGCGCACTACAGCTGCGGCGGCGTGGTGACCGACACCGCGGGCCGCACCGAGTTGCCGGGGCTGTTCGCCGCCGGCGAGGTGGCCCGCACCGGGATGCACGGCGCCAACCGACTGGCGTCCAACAGCCTGCTCGAGGGCCTGGTCGTCGGCGATCGGGCCGGCCGCGCCGCCGCCGCGCACGCCGCCTCCGCCGGGCCGTCGCATGCCGAACCGGCCGGTCTGCCGACCCGTCCCGCGCTGCACCGCACCGAGCTGCAGGAGGCCATGAGCCGGTACGCCTCGGTCGTCCGCGACGGCGACGGACTCGAGACCCTGACCGGCCTGCTCGGCGCCGCCCCGCGCCGCCCCCTGCGCGGACGTACCGACGTGGAGGACGCCGCACTCACTCTGACCGCGCGAGCGGTCGTCGCGGCGGCCCGGCAGCGCACCGAGTCGCGTGGTTGTCACCACCGCGCCGACCATCCCGACGCCGATCCGGCGCAAGCCGTCAGCACCGCGGTGGCCGGGGACGGTCAGCTCGACGTGAAAGTGAGGGTGAGCGCATGCTGCTGACACACCTGTCGGATCTGGAGCTGGCCGAAGCGCGCGACACCGTCGTGCGTGCGCTCGGGGAGGATCTGCGGTACGGGCCGGACGTCACCACCCAGGCGACGGTGCCCGCCGACGCCCACACGACCGCGTCGATGATCACCCGCGAACCGGGGGTGATCGCCGGCGTGGACATCGCACTGCTGGTACTCGACGAGGTGCTCGGCGCCGACGGCTACCGGGTCACACATCGGATGGACGACGGCGCCCGGCTGGAACCGGGCGAGGCGCTGCTCACGGTGGAGGCGCCGACCCGCGGCCTGTTGACCGCCGAGCGCACGATGCTCAACCTGGTCTGTCACCTGTCCGGGATCGCGACCGCGACCGCGGCGTGGGTGGACGCGGTGGCCGGCACGAACGCCGCCATCCGGGACACCCGCAAGACGCTGCCGGGGCTGCGGCTGCTGCAGAAGTACGCAGTGCGGGTGGGCGGTGGCCAGAACCACCGCCTGGGTCTGGGCTACGCAGCGCTGATCAAGGACAACCACGTCGCGGCGGCAGGCGGGGTGGGACCGGCGCTGCGGGCGGTTCGCGCGGCCGCCCCCGGCACGCCGTGCGAGGTCGAAGTGGATTCGCTCGAGCAACTCGACGAGATCCTGGGCGAGGACGTGGAGCTGATCCTGCTCGACAACTTCCCGGTGTGGCAGACCCAGATCGCGGTGCAGCGCCGGGATGCGCGGGCACCGCACGTGCAGCTCGAGTCGTCGGGCGGTCTGACGCTGGAATCGGCGGCCGAGTACGCCGGCACCGGGGTGGACTACCTGGCGATCGGCGCGCTCACCCATTCGGTCCGGGCGCTCGACATCGGTCTGGATGTGTAGCGCTCGATACAGCTCCCTTCGATGCGTAACTGTTAAAACGTAGATAAACGGTTACTCTGGTGACGTAGTGACCGTCATCGAAGGGAGTTTCCTGTGCACTACGCCAGCAAGACCAGGCACCTGGACCGCGACGTCGACGGATTGCGGGTGCACTACCGCGAGTCCGGGGTGCCGTCGTCCACGGCCGTGCTCCTGCTCCACGGTTTTCCCGCCTCGTCGTATTCGTTCCGCGAGGTGCTGCCGGTGCTGGGTGAGCGCGCCTATGTGATCGCGCCGGACCTGCCCGGGTTCGGGTTCTCCGACGTGCCGCCGCCGGACCGGTACGAGTACAGCTTCGAGCGCCTGTCCCGGGTGATCGAGTCACTGGTCGGCGATCTGGGCGTGCAGCGATACGTGCTGTATGTGACGGACTACAGCACGCCGGTCGGATATCTCATGGCGATGCGCCACCCCGAGCGGGTGCTGGGCCTCGTCGTGCAGAACGGCAACACCCATGACGCCGGACTGCACGAGGCATGGGACGCGCCCCGCCGGTATTGGGCGGACCCCACACCCGAGAACCGGGCGGCGCTGCCGGACTGGCTCAACTTCGACGGAACCCGCGAGCAGTACATCGGAGGCCTGCCGCAGAACCTGCAGGACCTCCACCCGCGCGAGTCCTGGCATCTCGACTGGGAGCGGCTGTCCCGGCCCGGCAATCTCGACCTCCAGTTCCAGCTCTTCTACGACTACCGCAACCATGTGGCTCGTTTCGCCGACATCGCGGCCTACCACCAGCGGCATCAGCCGCCCTGCCTGGTGCTGTGGGGCCGGCACGATCCGTTCTTCGACATCGCCGAGGTGCTGGCGTATCACCGGGACATGGCCACATTCGAAGCCCACGTCTACGACGGCGGGCACCAGCTGCTGGAGACCCATGCCGCCGAGGTCGCCTCGCTGCTCGTCACGTTCGTCGAAGACGCCGTGAACCGGGCGGGGGTCCGGACCTGAGTAGGGCAGCGACCGCCTGGACCGACGACCACTTCATCGCCGGCGAGGTCGTGCTCGACTTCGCCAACACCGTTTACCGGCGAGAACCCGAGCTGGGCCCCGACCTGCTCGGCAGTGCCGACGACCTCGCCGGCTGGCTCGCCCACGCGTCGCTACTGCCCGCCGGCCACACCGGCCGGGTCTCCGACACGGCGCTGCGCGACGCGCGCGAACTGCGCGGTGTGTGCTGGGCGGTGTTCGATGCCCAACGGGACGGCCGCGAGCTGCCGCCCGATGCGGTGGCCGGCCTACTCGACAGGGCGCGACAGAACCTGACCGACGTCACCGTCCAGGCGGACGGATCGGCGACAGCCCATACCGTCGCCGGCGCGCTGACCGTCCTGGCGTTGCGGGCGATCGGCCTGGTGCTGCGCCCCACGGCCCGACCCGTGCGCACCTGCGACGGCTGCGGCTGGTTCTTCGTCGACAGTTCGCGGGGCCGGCGTCGGCGGTGGTGCAGCATGCAGACCTGCGGCAACCAGGCCAAGGCCGCGCGCTACCGCTCCGCCCATTAGGCAGCGCCGATCACGCAGTGGCCGGTCCGCGGCGCACCAGCGACAACACCACCGCAGCCGTAGCGAACAGCCCGGAGAACACCCGGTTGAGGATCGTCTGCTGGCGCGGCGTGTTCAGCCAGTGCACCAGCCGCACCGACAGTCCGGTGTACAGACCCATCACCACCAGGTCGACGGCGACCATCGTCGCGCCGATGGCGAGGTACTGCGGGAGTAGTGGCGCAGTCGGCACCACGAACTGCGGCACGACCGCGAGGAAGAACACCAGACCCTTCGGGTTGGTGGCGTTGACCAGGAACCCCCGCGCCAACAGCGCCCCGCGGCCGCCGGGAACGACCTGGCCGACCTGTTCGCGGAGGTTGACCGGGGCGGCCCGCCACTGCCGCACCGCCAGGTACATCAGATACGCCACGCCGATCCATTTGATGATGGTGAACGCCAGGATCGAGTTCGTCACCGCGGCCCCGAGACCCAGCGCCACCAGCGTCAGCTGCAGCATCAGGCCGACCTCGAGCCCCGCGATGCTCCAGTAGCCGCGTCGCACCCCGTGCGTCAGCCCGGTGGCCATGGACTGCACCGCGCCCGCACCGGGGGACACCGCGATCACGATCGCGGCGCCGAGGAACGCCAGCCACACCTGCCATGCCATGGGTATGAGTCTGTCAGCCTCGGGTCAGGAAATGTCGGCGACGAACACCGCGATATTGCGCGCCTGGCGCTTGGCGAAGGACGGCAGTGCGGCCACGTCGCGACCGTTGGGCACGATCCGCGGGTTGACGATGTGCACTTCGTCACGGAACAGAGCGACGTCGGCCGCACCGGCGGCCAGCGCATTGCGCGCCCAGTCGGTCATCCCGTGGCCGAGCACGATGGCCAGCTGACCGTCTTTGCGGTAGGCCGTTACCGGCGTCTCGAACCGTCGACCAGATCTCCTACCAGTGTGTTTGAACAACGCCAGGCCCGGAATGCGGCCCGCCAGGGGCCGGATCACCGGGTTGAAGTACTTGACCTGGAGCCGGTCCAGCCACTCCGGGAACATCGTGGGCAAGTTCGACTTCGGTGCGTTCACGTCGCCTCCATATCGATTTGGCCTGCTCTGGGACAATGGACAGCGTGAATGTATCGCCGGTGACGATGTCCCGCATCGACCTCCGTGGCACGACGCTGTCCGCGGCGCAGTTGCGGTCGGTGCTGCCGCGCGGTGGGGTCGACGTGGATGCGGTGGTGCCGAAGGTCCGCCCGATCGTCGACGCGGTGGCCGAGCGCGGCGCCGCGGCCGCCCTGGAGTACGGGGAATCGTTCGACGGTATCCGTCCGGCCGCGGTCCGGGTGCCGGCCGAGCGGCTGGCTGCGGCGCTGGCCGATCTGGACCCCGACGTGCGCTCTGCCCTCGAGGTCGCGATCGAGCGGGCCCGGGCCGTGCACGCCGATCAGCGCCGGACCGACACCACGACAACCCTGGCGCCGGGGGCGACGGTCACCGAGCGCTGGGTGCCCGTCGAGCGCGTCGGCCTCTACGTGCCCGGCGGCAACGCGGTGTATCCGTCCAGCGTGGTGATGAACGTGGTGCCCGCGCAGACCGCGGGCGTCGACTCGCTGGTGATCGCCAGCCCGCCGCAGGCCACCTCGGAGGGCCGGTTCAGGGGCCTGCCGCACCCGACGATCCTCGCCGCCGCGGAACTGCTCGGCGTCGAGGAGGTCTGGGCCGTGGGCGGTGCGCAGGCCGTCGCGCTGCTGGCCTACGGCGGCACCGACACCGACGGCGCCGAACTCGCACCGGTGGACATGATCACCGGGCCGGGCAACATCTACGTGACCGCGGCCAAGCGCATCTGCCGCTCGCTGGTCGGCATCGACGCCGAAGCGGGCCCCACCGAGATCGCGATCCTGGCCGACCATACGGCGCACCCCGTTCACGTCGCGGCCGATCTGATCAGCCAGGCCGAACACGACGAGATGGCCGCCAGTGTCCTGGTGACCACCAGCGCTGAGCTGGCCGACGCGACCGACAGAGAACTCGCCGCACAGCTCGAGACGACGGTGCACCGCCAGCGCGTGGGCGTGGCGCTGTCCGGCGAGCAGTCGGCGATCGTGCTGGTCGACGACCTCGACACCGGGGTGCGTGTGGTGAACGCGTACGCCGCGGAACACCTGGAGATCCAGACCGCCGACGCGGCCGCCGTCGCGGGCGAGATCCGTTCGGCCGGTGCCATCTTCGTCGGCGCCTATTCGCCGGTGAGCCTGGGCGACTACTGCGCCGGGTCCAATCACGTGCTGCCCACCGCCGGCTGCGCCCGCCACTCCAGCGGCCTGTCGGTGCAGACGTTCCTGCGCGGAATCCACGTCGTGGACTACAGCGAGGCCGCGCTCAAAGACGTGTCCGGCCATGTCATCACGCTGTCCAAGGCCGAGAACCTGCCGGCCCACGGCGAGGCGGTACGGCGGAGGTTCGAGTCGTGAGCCTGGGACAGCGCATCACGCTGGCCGATCTACCGCTGCGCGACGATCTGCGCGGCAAGTCGCCCTACGGCGCCCCGCAGCTGGCCGTGCCGGTCCGGCTGAACACCAACGAGAACCCGCACCCGCCGAGCCAGGCGCTGGTCGACGACGTCGCACGATCGGTGGCCGAGGTGGCCGCCGAGTTGCACCGCTATCCCGACCGCGACGCCGTCGCGCTGCGCACCGATCTGGCCGACTATCTGAACCTGCAGACCGGCGCCGAGGTCGGCGTCGAGAACGTCTGGGCGGCAAACGGTTCCAACGAGATCCTGCAGCAGCTGCTGCAGGCGTTCGGTGGGCCGGGCCGCACCGCGATCGGCTTCGTCCCGTCCTACTCGATGCACCCCATCATCGCCGACGGCACCCGCACCGAGTGGTTGCAGACGGCCCGCGCCCGCGACTTCGCACTCGACGTCGACGCCTCGGTGCGGGCCATCACCGAACGCAGGCCGGACATCGTGTTCGTCACCAGTCCGAACAATCCGACGGGCCAGAGCGTTTCATTCGACGACTTGCGGCGCCTCCTCGACGCCATGGAATCGGGCATCCTCATCCTCGACGAGGCCTACGGTGAGTTCTCGTCGCAGCCCAGCGGGGTCGCGCTCATCGACGAGTACCCGGACCGGCTCGTGGTCAGCCGCACGATGAGCAAGGCGTTCGCGTTCGCCGGCGGACGCCTCGGCTACCTGGTGGCCGCGCCCGCGGTGATCGACGCGCTGCTGCTGGTGCGGCTGCCCTACCACCTGTCGTCGATCACGCAGGCCGCCGCGCGAGCCGCCCTGCGCCACGCCGAGGACACGCTGGCCAGCGTCGCCACCCTGGCCGCCGAGCGCGACCGGGTGGTGAACGGGCTGTGCCAGTTCGGGTTCCGGGTGATCCCCAGCGACGCCAACTTCATCCTGTTCGGGGAGTTCGCCGATGCGCACGCCACCTGGCAGCGCTACCTGGACCGGGGCATCCTCATCCGCGACGTCGGCATCCCGGGTTTCCTGCGCGCCACCACCGGGCTGGCCGAGGAGAACGATGCGCTGCTGGCCGCCTCCGCCCGCCTCGCCGAGACCGAATTCCAGACCCTAGGAGCCTCATGACCGACATGCTGACCGGGACCCGCCGTGCCCGCGTCGAACGCAAGACCAAGGAATCCGACATCGTCGTCGACCTCGATCTGGACGGCACCGGTGTCGTCGACATCGCCACCGGCGTCCCGTTCTTCGACCACATGCTGACGTCGCTGGGCAGCCACGCGAGTTTCGACCTGACCGTGCACGCCACCGGTGACGTCGAGATCGAGGGCCACCACACCGTCGAGGACACCGCCATCGTGCTCGGGCAGGCGCTCGGCCAGGCGCTGGGGGACAAGAAGGGCATCCGCCGGTTCGGCGATGCGTTCATCCCGATGGACGAGACGCTGGCGCACGCCGCCGTCGACGTGTCGGGCCGGCCCTACTTCGTGCACACCGGCGAGCCGGACTACATGGTGGAGTTCACCATCGCCGGATCGAGCGCGCCGTACCACACCGTGATCAACCGGCACGTGTTCGAATCGCTGGCGTTCAACGCGCGCATCGCGCTGCACGTGCGCACCCTGTACGGCCGCGATCCGCACCACATCACCGAGGCGCAGTACAAGGCCGTGGCCCGCGCCCTGCGCCAGGCCGTCGAACTGGATCCCCGCGTGACCGGGGTGCCGTCCACGAAAGGCACTCTGTGACAACAACGTCCAAGAGGGTTGTCATCCTCGACTACGGCTCCGGGAATCTGCGGTCGGCCCAGCGGGCCCTGATGCGCACCGGCGCCGACGTCGAGGTGACCTCCGACGCCGACGCGGCCCTCAACGCCGACGGGCTCGTGGTGCCGGGGGTGGGGGCGTACGAGGCCTGCATGACCGGGCTGCGGGAGATCGGCGGCGACAAGATCGTCGCCGAACGCGTCGCCGCAGGCCGGCCGGTGCTCGGCGTGTGTGTCGGTATGCAGATCCTGTTCTCCTGCGGTGTCGAATTCGGCGTGGAAACCGCCGGATGCGGACAATGGCCGGGGTCGGTGGTGCGCCTGGACGCGCCGGTCATTCCGCACATGGGCTGGAATCTCGTCGATGCGCCCGCGGGCACCACGCTGTTCCGCGGCCTCGACGCCGACACCCGCTTCTACTTCGTGCACTCCTACGCCGCGCAGCAGTGGCAGGGCCGCGAGGATGCGCTGCTGACCTGGGCCACGCATTCGGTGCCGTTCCTCGCCGCGGTCGAGGACGGACCCTTGTCTGCCACCCAGTTCCACCCCGAGAAGAGCGGGGATGCGGGCGCCGCATTGCTGTCCAACTGGGTGGAGGCGTTAGGTTGACGGCCGTGAATCTCGTACTCCTTCCCGCCGTCGACGTCGTCGAGGGCCGCGCGGTACGCCTGGTCCAGGGCAAGGCCGGCAGCGAAACCGAATACGGTTCCGCGCTCGACGCCGCGCTCGGCTGGCAGCGTGACGGCGCCGAGTGGATCCACCTCGTCGACCTCGACGCGGCGTTCGGTCGGGGCTCGAACCGCGAACTGCTCGCCGACGTGGTCGGCCGACTCGACGTGAAGGTCGAACTGTCCGGCGGAATCCGCGACGACGAATCGCTCGCGGCAGCACTGGCCACCGGCTGCGCCCGGGTCAACATCGGCACCGCCGCCCTGGAGAACCCGCAGTGGTGCGCCGAGATCGTCGCCGAGCACGGCGACCGGGTGGCCGTCGGCCTGGACGTCAAACGCGACTCGGACGACCCGGCGGGCAGCTACCGGTTGCGCGGCCGAGGGTGGGAGACCGACGGCGGCGACCTGTGGGAGGTGCTGGACCGTCTCGACCGTGAGGGCTGCTCACGCTACGTCGTCACCGACGTCACCAAGGACGGCACCCTCGGCGGGCCGAACCTCGACCTGCTCGGCACGGTCGCCGACCGTACCGACGCCCCGGTCATCGCGTCGGGCGGCGTGTCCAGCCTCGACGACCTGCGGGCGATCGCGACCCTGACCGGCCGCGGTGTCGAGGGGGCGATCGTCGGAAAAGCGCTCTACGCCGGACGTTTCACGCTGCCGCAGGCTCTCGCGGCGGTCGGGCAGTAGGGAAGTCGATGACACGCAGCGAGGTGGACCTCGAGGGCCTGGTCGCCCAGGCCGCCACGATCCTCGACGCCGCCTCGGAACAATTCGTCGCCGGGCACCGCGCCGACTCGGCGGTTCAGAAGAAGGGCAACGACTTCGCGACAGAGGTCGACCTGAGTATCGAGCGCCAGGTCACCGAGGCGCTCACCGCCCAAACCGGGATCGGGGTGCACGGTGAGGAATACGGCGGCGAGGACATCGCCGCTCCGCTGGTCTGGGTGCTCGACCCGATCGACGGAACGTTCAACTACGCGGCGGGGCTTCCCACCGCGGCGATCCTGCTCGGCCTGCTTCGCGACGGCGAACCGGTCGCAGGGCTGACGTGGTTGCCGTTCACCGACCAGCGCTACACCGCAGTGGTGGGAAATCCGTTGTACGCCAACGGGGTCGGGCAGCCACCCTTGCACACCGGGCCGCTGTCGGAGTGTGTGGTCGGCACCGGCACCTTCAACATCGACTCACGCGGACGCTTCCCGGGCCGGTGGCGGGTCGCCGTCCTCGAGCACCTCAGCCGCAAGTGCAACCGGCTGCGCATGCACGGCGCCACCGGCGTCGACCTCGCATATGTCGCGGCCGGGATCCTCGGCGGCGCGATCAGCTTCGGCCACCACATCTGGGATCACGCCGCCGGCGTCGCGCTGGTGCGCGCGGCGGGCGGTGTCGTCACCGATCTGGCCGGCGATCAGTGGACGCCGGCGTCGAAGTCGGTGCTGGCCGCATCGCCGCAGGTGCACGCCGACCTGCTCGACTTGGTGCTCGCCGCGGGCCCACCGGAGAACTACTGAGGTGGCCGCCGACAGAGGACTCGCCGTCCGCATCATCCCGTGCCTCGACGTCGACGCCGGGCGGGTGGTCAAAGGCGTCAACTTCGAGAACCTCCGGGACGCAGGCGATCCCGTGGAACTGGCCGCGGTCTATGACGCCGAGGGCGCCGACGAGCTGACCTTCCTCGACGTCACCGCCTCGTCGTCGGGCCGGTCGACCATGCTCGACGTGGTGCGCCGCACCGCCGAGCAGGTGTTCATCCCGCTGACCGTCGGCGGCGGTGTGCGCTCCATCGCCGACGTCGACATGCTGTTGCGCGCCGGCGCCGACAAGGTGTCGGTGAACACCGCCGCGATCGCCCGCCCCGAACTGCTGGGCGAGCTGTCCCGCCAGTTCGGCTCCCAGTGCATCGTGCTGTCGGTCGACGCGCGCACCGTGCCACAGGGTTCGCCGCCCACGCCGTCCGGCTGGGAGGTCACCACCCATGGCGGTCGGCGCGGCACCGGCATCGACGCCGTCGAGTGGGCCGCCCGCGGCGCCGAACTCGGCGTCGGCGAGATCCTGCTGAACTCCATGGATTTCGACGGCACCAAGGCGGGATTCGATCTGCCGATGCTGCGCGCGGTCCGCGGCGCGGTCACCGTGCCGGTGATCGCCAGCGGCGGCGCCGGAGCGGTGGAGCACTTCGCCCCCGCGGTCGCCGCCGGCGCCGACGCGGTGTTGGCCGCCAGCGTCTTCCACTTCAAGCAGCTCACGATCGGCGAGGTGAAGGCCGCGCTGGCAGCGGAGGGGATCACGGTCCGATGAGCGCAGCGAAGAGGACGAATCGAAGTACGGTCCGATGAGTCTGGATCCCTCGATCGCCTCCCGCCTCAAGCGGGACGCCAACGGCCTGTTCACCGCGGTGGTCCAGGAGCACGGCACCGGTCAGGTGCTGATGGTGGCGTGGATGGACGACATCGCACTCGACCGCACGCTGCGCACGCGGCGGGCCACCTACTGGTCGCGGTCGCGCAACGAGCACTGGGTCAAGGGCGAGACCTCAGGTCACACCCAGTACGTGCACTCGGTGCGACTGGACTGCGACGGCGACACCGTCCTGCTCGAGGTCGATCAGACCGGTGCGGCCTGCCACACCGGCGAGCACACCTGTTTCGACGCCGACGAGCTGCTCGCGTCGGAGACTCAGGCCGACTGACGCTGGCGGAGCACCTGCAGCGCTTTGTCCGCGTGCGTCTCCATGTTCAGCTCGCTGGAGATCACCTCGAGCACCGAGCGATCGGTGTCGATCACGAACGTGGTGCGTTTGACCGGCATCAGCTTGCCCAGAAGTCCACGCTTCACGCCGAACTGCCGCGCGACGGCACCGTCGACGTCGGACAGCAGGGGGTAGTCGAAGCGCTGGGTGTCGGCGAACTTGGCCTGCTTGTCGACCGCGTCGGTGCTGATGCCCACCCGAGAGGCCCCGACCGCGTCGAACTCGGCGGCCAGATCGCGGAAGTGACAGGCCTCCCTGGTGCAGCCCGGCGTCATCGCGGCGGGGTAGAAGAACAGCACCACCGGACCGTCGGCGAGCAGCGCGGACAGCCTGCGCGGCGTCCCCGTCTGGTCGGGGAGTTCGAAGTCGTCGACCCGGTCGCCTCGATTCATGATTGACACGTTACGTCTGGGACAATCGCTGCGTGCAGACGACCTCGCGCGAGGACTTCCGGGCCCTGGCCGCCGACCACCGCGTGGTGCCGGTGACCCGCAAGGTCCTGGCCGACAGCGAGACCCCGCTGTCGGCGTATCGCAAGCTGGCCGCCAACCGGCCGAGCACCTTCCTGCTCGAATCGGCCGAGAACGGCAGGTCGTGGTCGCGGTGGTCGTTCATCGGTGCCGGTGCGCCGTCGGCGCTCACGGTGCGCGACGGCCAGGCGGTGTGGCTCGGCGAGACACCGAAGGACGCGCCCAACGGCGGCGATCCGCTCGACGCGCTCCGCGCGACGCTGACGCTGCTGGAGACCGCGGCGCTGCCGGGCCTGCCGCCACTGTCCAGCGGACTGATCGGTTATTTCGCCTACGACATGGTGCGACGGCTGGAGCGGCTGCCCGAACTGGCGACCGACGACCTCGGCCTGCCGGACATGCTGTTCCTGCTCGCGACCGACATCGCGGCGGTCGACCACCACGAGGGCACCATCACCCTGATCGCCAACGCGGTGAACTGGAACGGTACCGACGAGCGGGTGGATTGGGCCTACGACGACGCGGTCGCCCGGCTGGACGTGATGACCAAGGCGTTGAGCCAGCCGCTGGCGTCGGCGGTGGCCACCTTCGACCGGCCGCGGCCGCAGCACCGGTCACAGCGCACGGTCGAGGAGTACACCGCGATCGTCGACAAGCTGGTCGGTGACATCGAGGCCGGTGAGGCGTTCCAGGTGGTGCCCTCGCAGCGCTTCGAGATGGACACCCCCGCCGATCCGCTGGACGTCTACCGCATGCTGCGGGTCACCAACCCGAGCCCGTACATGTACCTGCTCAACGTTCCCGACGCCGACGGCAACCTCGACTTCTCCGTAGTCGGGTCCAGCCCGGAGGCGCTGGTCACGGTCAAGGACGGTCGCGCCCAGACGCATCCGATCGCCGGGACGCGGTGGCGCGGGGAGACCGAGGAAGAGGACGTGCTGCTCGAGAAGGAGCTGCTGGCAGACGAGAAGGAGCGCGCGGAACACCTGATGCTCGTCGACCTGGGCCGCAATGACCTGGGCCGAGTATGCGAGCCGGGCACCGTGCGTGTCGAGGACTACAGCCACATCGAGCGCTACAGCCACGTCATGCATCTGGTGTCCACGGTTACCGGACGCCTCGCCGAGGGCCGCTCGGCACTGGACGCCGTGACGGCCTGCTTCCCGGCCGGCACGCTGTCGGGAGCGCCGAAAGTGCGCGCCATGGAGCTCATCGAAGAGGTGGAGCTGACCCGTCGCGGTCTCTACGGCGGCGTACTGGGCTATCTGGATTTCGCGGGCAACGCGGACTTCGCCATCGCGATCCGCACGGCGCTGATGCGCCGCGGCACCGCCTACGTGCAGGCCGGCGGCGGCGTCGTCGCCGACTCGAACGGTCCGTACGAGTACACCGAAGCCGCGAACAAGGCGCGCGCGGTGCTCAGCGCCATCGCCGCCGCGGAGACGCTGGCCGGACCGTGAACCGCATCGCCCAACTCCTGCTGGTGCTGTCCGCGGCGGCGCTGTGGGTCGCGTCGCGGTTCACCTGGGTGGAGGTGCGCTCGTTCGACGGCCTGGGCCAGCCCAAGACGTCCACCCTCAGCGGTGCTGCCTGGTCGACGGCCCTGATTCCGCTGGCGTTGGTGGTGCTGGCGGCGGCGGTCGCGGTGCTCGCGGTGCGCGGCTGGCTGTTGCGGCTGCTGGCGGTGCTGGTGGCGGCGGCCAGCGCCGGGATGGCCTATCTCGCGATCAGCCTGTGGATCGTCACCGACGTCGCCCCCCGCGCCGCTGACCTGGCCGAGGTGCCGGTCGCCGATCTGACCGGCACACACCGGTACTTCACCGGCGCGATCGTCACCCTGATGGCGGCGGCCTGCGCGCTGGTGGGAGCGGTGCTGCTGATGCGTGCGGCGAGGAGTTCGTCCGGGGCATCGGCGGCGACGGCCAGATACGCGGCGCCGGCCGCGCGACGTGAAGCCGCACAGCAGGAGAGATCAGGGGAGACGCCGGAGGATGGGATGTCGGAACGAATGATCTGGGATGCGCTCGACGAAGGGCACGATCCCACCAATCCCGACACCAAGGGGCGGTGACCGCTAATGGCTCAGTGGCGACTACCCTTTCAAGGGAACGAAACGGCATACGAACCGGCACTGCGCGAGGAGGGGACCGACCGATGAGTGCGGCGACCGTGCTCGACTCCATCATCGAGGGAGTCCGCGCTGACGTTGCCGCTCGCGAGGCCGTCGTCAGCCTGACCGAGATCAAGGAACGCGCCAAGCAGGCACCTCCTCCGATCAACGTGTTGGCAGCGCTTCGCGAGCCGGGAATCGGCGTCATCGCCGAGGTCAAGCGCGCCAGCCCGTCGCGCGGTGAGCTCGCCTCGATCGGTGATCCGGCCAAGCTGGCCCGCGCCTACGAGGACGGCGGCGCCCGGGTGATCAGCGTCCTCACCGAGCAGCGCCGCTTCCACGGCTCGCTCGACGATCTGGACGCGGTGCGGGCCGCGGTGTCGATACCGATCCTGCGTAAGGACTTCATCGTCCGTCCGTATCAGATCCACGAGGCCAGGGCACACGGCGCGGACATGCTGCTGCTGATCGTCGCGGCGCTCGAACAGTCCGCCCTTGAATCGCTGCTCGAACGCACCGAGTCGCTCGGGATGACCGCCCTGGTGGAGGTGCACACCGAAGAGGAGGCCGACCGGGCCTTGCAGGCCGGTGCGTCGGTGATCGGTGTCAACGCGCGCAACCTGAAGACCCTCGAGGTCGATCGCGACTGCTTCGCCCGCATCGCGCCGGGGCTGCCGTCCAACGTCATCCGCGTCGCCGAGTCCGGCGTACGCGGCACCGCCGACCTGCTGGCCTACGCGGGCGCCGGCGCCGATGCGGTCCTCGTCGGGGAGGGGCTCGTCACCAGCCGCGATCCGCGCAGTGCGGTCGCCGATCTCGTCACCGCGGGCACCCATCCGTCCTGTCCGAAGCCCTCGCGATAGCGTGGCCAAAATCGCAGGTGCCGACCTGCCGCGTTCGAGCGCGGCCGTCGCGGAGCCCACCAGCCACGATCCGGACGCCCGCGGGCACTTCGGCCCCTACGGCGGCCGGCTCGTCCCCGAGGCACTCATGGCGGTCATCGAGGAGGTCACCTCGGCCTACGAGAAGGCGCGGGGTGACCAGACGTTCCTCGACGAACTCGACCGCCTGCAGCAGCAGTACAGCGGTCGCCCGTCGCCGCTCTACGAGGCGGCGGGGCTCAGCAGGCACGCCGGCGGCGCACGAATCTTCCTGAAGCGAGAAGACCTCAACCACACCGGATCCCACAAGATCAACAACGTGCTGGGTCAGGCACTGCTCGCCCGTCAGATGGGTAAGACCCGCGTCATCGCCGAGACCGGAGCCGGCCAGCACGGCGTGGCCACCGCGACAGCGTGCGCGCTGCTCGACCTGGAGTGCGTGATCTACATGGGCGCCGTGGACACCGCCCGCCAGGCGCTGAACGTGGCGCGCATGCGGTTGCTCGGCGCCACGGTCGTGTCGGTCGAGGCCGGGTCGAAGACGCTCAAGGACGCGATCAACGAGACGTTCCGCGACTGGGTCGCCAACGCCGACGAGACGTACTACTGCTTCGGTACCGCGGCCGGTCCGCACCCGTTCCCGCTGATGGTCCGCGACTTCCAGCGGATCATCGGCATGGAGGCGCGCGTGCAGATCCAGGACCAGGCGGGCCGGTTGCCCGATGCGGTCACCGCCTGCGTCGGCGGCGGTTCGAACGCGATCGGGATCTTCCACGCGTTCATCGACGACCCGGGCGTGCGGCTGATCGGTTATGAGGCGGCCGGTGACGGCGTCGAAACCGGAAGGCACGCAGCGACGTTCACCGGCGGTTCACCCGGCGCGTTCCAGGGGTCGTTCTCCTATCTGCTGCAGGACGAGGACGGTCAGACCATCGAATCGCACTCGATCTCGGCCGGTCTGGACTATCCGGGTGTGGGTCCGGAACATGCGCTGCTCAAGGACGCCGGGCGTGCCGAATACCGGCCGATCACCGACACTGAGGCGATGGACGCGCTGTCACTGCTGTCCAAGACCGAGGGCATCATCCCCGCGATCGAGTCGGCGCATGCCGTGGCCGGAGCGCTGAAACTCGGCCCCGAACTGGGACCGGCGGCGGTGATCCTGGTGAATCTCTCGGGGCGTGGCGATAAGGACGTCGAGACCGCCGCGAAGTGGTTCGGGCTGCTATGAGCCGGCTGGGTGGTCTGTTCGACGCCTGTCGCGCCGAGCAGCGGGCAGCGCTGATCGGGTACCTGCCGACCGGGTTCCCGGATGTACCGTCGTCGATCTCCGCGATGACGGCCCTGGTCGAATCCGGTTGCGACATCATCGAGGTCGGGGTCGCGTACTCCGATCCCGGAATGGACGGCCCGACGATCGCCGCGGCGACGGAGGCTGCCCTGATGGGCGGCGTCCGGGTGCGTGATTCGCTGGCTGCGGTCGAGGCGATCAGCGCGGCAGGCGGCAGCGCGGTGGTGATGACGTACTGGAATCCGGTGTTGCGTTGGGGTATCAACGCTTTCGCCCGAGACCTCGCCTCGGCTGGTGGGCTCGGGCTGATCACGCCCGATCTGATTCCCGAGGAGGCCGACGAGTGGATGGCCGCGTCCGAGGAATATGACCTGGACCGGATCTTCCTGGTGGCGCCGTCGTCGACGCCCGAGCGCCTGGCGAAGACTGTGGAGGCCTCGCGGGGCTTCGTGTACGCCGCGTCGACCATGGGTGTCACCGGTGCGCGCGATGTGGTGTCGACCGCGGCGCCGGAACTGGTGAGCCGGGTCAAAGCCGTGACCGACATTCCCGTCGGAGTGGGACTCGGCGTGCGGTCGGGTCAGCAGGCCGCGGAGATCGGGGCGTTCGCCGACGGGGTGATCGTGGGCTCGGCTCTGGTGTCGGCGCTCAACGAGGGGATCCCTGCCCTGCGCACGCTGACCGAGGAACTGGCCGCGGGTGTCCGGCAGAAGGCGACCGTGTGACCAGCACGCTGGCGTATCTGCCGAGCCCGCCACAGGGTGTCTGGTATCTGGGGCCGTTCCCGCTGCGAGCGTATGCGTTGTGCATCATCGTCGGCATCGTCGTCGCGCTGATGCTGGGCGACCGGCGGTGGCAGGCGCGTGGCGGCGATCAGGGCGTCATCTACGACATCGCGCTGTGGGCGGTGCCGTTCGGCCTGATCGGCGGCCGGCTCTATCACGTGATGACCGACTGGCAGACCTACTTCGGGGAGGACGGCGCCGGTCTTGCGGCGGCCTTCCGGATCTGGGAGGGCGGTCTGGGCATCTGGGGTGCGGTGGCGCTCGGCGGTGTCGGTGCATGGATCGCGTGCCGGCGGCGGGGTATTCCGTTGCCCGCGTTCGGGGATGCGATCGCGCCGGGGATCATCCTGGCGCAGGCGATCGGTCGCCTCGGCAACTACTTCAACCAGGAGCTCTACGGCGGGCCGACCACGTTGCCGTGGGGGCTGCAAATCTACGAACGCGTCGACGCCAACGGGGTGCGCAACGACCTCATCGGGGTGTCGACGGGCCGGGTGATCGAAACGGTTCACCCGACGTTCCTGTACGAACTGCTCTGGAATGTACTGGTTTTCGCGGTGCTGATCTGGGCTGACCGCCGGTTCAAGTTGGGCCACGGCAGGTTGTTCGCGCTGTATGTGGCGGGATACTGCCTCGGCCGGTTCTGGATCGAGTTGTTGCGCAGCGACATGGCCACGCACATCGCCGGGATCCGTATCAACTCGTTCACGTCGATGTTCGTATTCATCGGTGCGGTCGTTTACATCATGGTGGCGCCGCGGGGACGCGAGGATCCGGCGACGCTGCGCCAGAAAGACGACGACCAGGAGGACGACGACCAGGAGCACGACGGTGGGGTGGAAGAGGCGGTCAAGGAGTTCGTGACCGGTGCCGTCGCAGCGACGGGTGTCGGGGCGGCGGTGAAGGTGGCCGACGCGACGGCGGTCGATGCCGAGAAGTTGGCGCCGGACGTCGACGACGAGTTCGAAGCCGTCGCGGAGGCCGAGGAGCTGACCGAGGCGGTGGAGACCGCCCCGTCCGAGGAGATCGTCGAGGCTGCGGAGTTCGCCGAAGCCGGTGAGGAAGCGGAGCTCGAGGAGGCCGCCGAGCGAGCCGACGAAGCTGAGTTGGTCGCTGAGGAGATCGCTGCCGAGGATGCCCTCGAAGGCGAATCCGAGGTCGAGGCCGTTGCGGAGGCCGAGGAGCTGACCGGAGCCGTGGAGGCTGCCCCGTCCGAGGAGATCGTCGAGGCTGCGGAGTTCGCCGAAGCCGGTGAGGAAGCGGAGCTCGAGGAGGCCGCCGAGCGAGCCGACGAAGCTGAGTTGGTCGCTGAGGAGATCGCTGCCGAGGATGCCCTCGAAGGCGAATCCGAGGTCGAGGCCGTTGCGGAGGCCGAGGAGCTGACCGGAGCCGTGGAGGCTGCACCGTCCGAGGAGATCGTCGAGGCTGCGGAGTTCGCCGAAGCCGGTGAGGAAGCGGACGCTTCGACCGCACCTGGCGATGTCGAGGGCGAGGAAGCGGTCGCCGCGGAGGAGTCGGCTGTAGAGGCGCACGGGGCTGCCGTTGCGCGCCTGCAGGAGGCCGAGGCGGTCGCTGACGAAGCGGACGAAGTTGCTGAGCCGTCCACCGCTCCCGGCGATGTCGAGGGTGACGACGCGACCGCGGCGGAGGAGTCCGCGGCAGAGGCGCACGAGGCTGCGGTTGAGCGCGCTGAGGAGGCGGACGCGGTCGCTGAAGAGGTGGCGGGCGAGGAGCCGGTGGGTGAGGTGCCCGAGGTGGCTGCTGAGCCGTCGACCGCTCCTGGCGATGTCGGGGGCGAGGAGGCGGTCGCGGCGGAGGAGTCTGCAGAAGACGCCCATGAGGCTGCGGTTGAGCGCTCTGAGGAGGCGGACGCCGTCGCTGAAGAGGTGGCGGGCGAGGAGCCGGTGGGTGAGGTTCCCGAGGTGGCTGCTGAGCCGTCGACCGCTCCTGGCGATGTCGGGGGCGAGGAGGCGGTCGCGGCGGAGGAGTCTGCAGAAGACGCCCATGAGGCTGCGGTTGAGCGCGCTGAGGAGGCGGACGCGGTCGCTGAAGAGGTGGCGGGCGAGGAGCCGGTGGGTGAGGTTCCCGAGGTGGCTGCCGAGCCGTCCACCGCTCCCGGCGATGTAGGGGGCGCCGACGCCGGAGACGTAGCGGGCGAGGAACCGGTGGGTGAGGTGACCGCCGACGAGCCTGCCGAGTCCGCCGCAGCCCCCAAGGCGCCAGAGACCACGACCGCTCTGCCCCTCAACTTCAGACGCAAGTGGTGGCGTCGCCGCAAGTAAAACTTGTCGTACCCCAGTGGCATACTCGAACGCATGTTCGAACATGCCACCGCCGACAGCCTCGCCGCGGCTGACGATGCGGCGGTGGTGGCCGTGATCGAAGAGTTCACCCGCATCGAGGCGGCGGCCGCGGCGGCGCGGTTGGCAGCGGTCGCGGAGTTGACCAGGCGGCGCGTCGTCGATGGCGATGACCGGGACTACTGGGCCTGTGACTGCTGGGATTCCGCGGCGAGTGAGGTCGCGGCGGCGATGGGCAACTCGCATCGCGCCGCCTCGCGAGAGATGCGTATCGGCATCGCGCTGTGCGATCGTCTGCCGCGGGTCGCAGCACTGTATGCCGACGGGCGGCTCAGCTCGAAAACCGTCTCGACGATCACATGGCGCACCCGGCTGGTCACCGACCTCGACGCCGCCGCGTTGATCGACGCCGCGATCGCTGACGAGGCGACCGGATGGGGGACGCTGTCGGGCGCGAAGCTGGAACGCGCCGTCGACTTCTGGGTCGACCGCTTCGACCCGGGCGCACTGGTGCGCACGACGATCGCCGCCCGTGACCACGACTTCCGCATCGGCGCCAGCGACGACGTGTCCGGCACGACGTCGGTGTGGGGACGGTTGTCGAGCACCGATGCAGAAGTGCTTCGCCGCAGGCTGGCGCAGATGCTCGAAGGCGTGTGCGTCAACGATCCGCGCACCGCCGCACAACGACGTTCCGCGGCGATCGGTCAGATGTCAGCCGGCGCCCAGCGTCTGGCCTGCCGATGCGGTACGACGGACTGTCCCGCCGCTCGAATCGACGCCGCGGCGGCCGCGATCACCATTCATGTGCTGGCCGACGAAGCGGCCGTCGCCGCCAAATCGGACGGGTCGCTACACGGCGACCAGTTCGTGGCACCGCAGCCCCCTGAGAAGCCCGGCAGCGCGGTCATGACCGACGGTACGGTGGTCCCCGTCCCGCTGGTCGCGGATCTGATTGCCCGCGGCGCGAAGGTCACCCACATCACCAAACCTGACGTTGAGCCGGAGAAGCGATACAGGCCGTCGGCGGCCCTGGCACGCTTCGTCCGAGCCCGGGACATGACCTGCCGGTTCCCGGGTTGCTCCCGCCCGGCCGAGTCAACCGACTTTGACCACACCGTGCCGCATCCGGCCGGAGCCACGCACGCTTCCAACGGAAAATGCCTCTGCCGTCTGCACCACTTGCTGAAGACGTTCTGGGCCGGGCCCGGCGGCTGGACCGATCGACAACTGCCCGACGGCACTGTCACCTGGACCTCGCCGGCCGGATGCACCTACACCACCACGCCCGGCAGCCGGCTGTACTTCCCGTCGTGGAACACCGCCACTGCCGCCCTCGCTCCACCGAAAACAGAAGAGCGGCAATGCAAATCAGGACTGACGATGCCCAGGCGCCGGCGAACCCGCGCCCAGGACCACGCGCAACGTATCAGGACCGAACGGGCACTCAACGACGCCTACGTCGCCGAACGCAACGCCCAGCCACCCTAGCCGCGGACCCGGTAGCGGCGTTCGGGCCGGCCCAGGCCGTATTGCAGGCGCAATTCGAGTGCGCCGGTGTTCAGGTAGTGCTCGAGGTACCGGCGAGCGCTCACCCGCGAGATACCCACCAGCTCAGCGCATTCCGCTGCGGATACTTCGCCGGCCTTCTGCACCGCATCGAGCACGAGTCGGCCGGTCTCCGCGCCGAGGCCCTTCGGCAATACGGCGGCGTGCGCGCCGGCGCCGGGACGGCCGAACAGCGTATCGATGAGAGACTGGTCGGCGCCCCGAGCAGACTCCAGGGCGTCCGCCCGGGCCGCGAACGCCTCGAGTTTGGCTCGCAGCTGCGGGAATTCGAACGGCTTGATCAAGTAGTCCGCCGCACCGCCGTCCAGCGCCCCGCTCACCGTGTCCAGTTCGCGCGCCGCCGTGATCATGATGACGCCGACCCGGTCACCCGATGATCTCAGACGCTGCAGCACCTCGAGCCCGGTCATATCAGGCAGGTACACATCGAGCAGGATCAGCTGCGGTTGCAGATCTTGCGCGGCCACCAGCGCGTCCGCCCCGGTCCTCGCCACCCCGACCGCACGGAATCCGTCGACCCGATCGACGAAGCGACGGTGGATGTCGGCGACCATGAAGTCGTCGTCGACCACGAGCACGTCACGCATGGGCGGCCACCCGACTCGACGGCAGATGCACCTCGAACACCGCCCCGCCGCCGGGACGGTCCGACACCTCCACGGTGCCGCCGTGCTGCGCCGTCACCAGCCGCACCAACGCCAGGCCGATCCCGCGGCCACCCGGCACCGACGACTTCGACGTCACACCACGGGCGAAGATGGCTTCCCGTAGGTGTTCAGGCACACCGGGTCCGGTATCCGACACTGTGATCGCCAACCCAGTCGCGTCGGAGATACCCACCACCACCCGCGCCGTCCCGGTCCCCACCGAAACGTCCACCGCGTTGTCGATCAGGTTGCCCAGCAACGTGATCACATCGGTGGCCAGCGCAGGCTCCAGCGCGGTCAGATGGGACGCCTCCGCCACCTCCAATGTCACGCCACTCTCGGCCGCCAGCGTCGTCTTGGCGATCAGCAGCGCAGCCACCGCCGGATCGGCGATCCGCTGCGTCACCGCGTCGCTGATCGCCGCCCGCTGCCGCGTCAGCTCGCCCACCAGATTCCGGACCGCCTCGTACTCCTCCAACTGCACGAGCCCGGAGATCGTGTGCAGTTGGTTGGCGAATTCGTGCGCCTGCGCGCGCAGCGTGTCGGTCACGCTCTTGTGCGACGACAGCTGCGCCTGCAGGGCCGCCAGTTCCGTGCTGTCACGCATCGTGGTGACCGTACCGATGTGCTCACCGCCACTGGACGCCGCGCGCCGGTTGAGCGCCAGCACGCGGGCGCGCGTCGCGATCACCACGTCCCGCCCGTCTTCACCCGACAGCAGGAACTCGATCACCGCAGGATCGAGGCCGACGGAGTCGACCGGCCGGCCGACGGCAGATCCCGGCAGGTCGAGCAGTTCCTGTGCGCTGTCGTTGAGCAAAGTGATCACTCCGCGGGTGTTCACCGCGACCACACCCTCGCGAATGCTGTGCAGCAAGGCTTCTCGGTGGTCGGCCAGGCCGGCGATCTCCGCCACTTCCAGACCGCGGGTGTGCCGCTTGATCCGCCGTGACAGCAACCATGACGCCAGCATTCCGAGTGCCGCGCCCAAGCCGAGATACACCAGCAGCCGCTCGCCGGCACCGCTGAGCAACTCCCACACCGACGGATAGCCCTCGCTCACCGACGCGATCGCCAGCACCTCACCGCGTGGCGAGAGCACCGGCACCTGCCCGATCAGGCTGTGCACCCCGCCGATGTCGTCGTCGCCGAACCACGCGCGGCCCTCGTCGGCGCGCGACACCAACAGATTCACCTGCTGGCCCACCCGCGACGGGTCGGAGGACACCCGGACAACCCCTGTCGGATCGAGGATCTCGGCGAGACCCGCCCCCGACAGCGCCACCGCGCGGTCCACCTCCGGCGCCAGCAGCCGCGCCGCGAACGGATCGGCGAATCGGTCCCGCACGATCGGCGTCGACGCCACGTTCTCGGCGACCGCGATCATCCGCTGACCTCGGACATCACGGAACTCCCGCGTCGACTGCGTCACCGACACCGCCGCCACGGCCAGCAGCACGACCGCGACGACCAGTAGCTGAAAGGCCAGGAACTGGCCCGCCAGGCTGCGTCGGCTGAAAACCCGTGAACTCAACGACCAAAACCTTCTTTGCGTTCGAATAGGTGACTCAGGTCACTGCTCGCGTCCAGTATTGCTGGGATCACACTGCGCCGATTGGGGAGACCGTGCACCGAATACTGGCCGGCTTGGTGAAGGCGTTTGCCCTCGCCCTGGCGGCGACCCTGCTTCTGAGCGCCTGCGGCGTCACCCGCGGCGATGAATCGCGCGGTCTGCATCGCCTGCGCATGATGGTGCCCAACAGCCCCGGCGGCGGCTACGACCTGACCGCGCGCACCGCGGTGAAGATCATGGAGGACGACGACATCACCGGTCGCATCGAGGTGTTCAACGTCATCGGTGCCGGCGGCACCGTCGCGATGGCCCGGCTGATGAACGAGCGGGGCAACGAGGACCTCATGATGACCATGGGGCTCGGCGTCGTCGGGGCCACCTATACCAACGGCTCCAACATCAAGGCGTCGGACGCCACCGCGCTGGCCAAGCTGATCGAGGACCCTGGCGCGATCTTCGTCCCCGCCGATTCGCCCTTCCAGACGGTTCAGGACTTCGTCACGGCGTGGAAGGCCGACCCGGCGAGCGTGACGATCGGTGGCGGCTCGTCCCCGGGCGGCCCCGACCACCTGTTCCCCATGGAGATGGCCGAAACCGTGGGCGTCGACCCCAAGCAGGTCAACTTCATCACCTACGACGGCGGCGGCGACCTGCTGACCGCGCTGCTGGGCAAGAAGATCACCGCAGGCACGTCCAGCCCGGGCGAACTCATCGACCAGATCGACAGCGGCCAGCTGCGCGTCCTCGCGGTGTCGAGCGACGAGCGCGTGGCAGGCGTCGACGCCCCGACACTCAAGGAGTCCGGCGTCGACCTGACCTTCGCCAACTGGCGCGGCGTGCTCGCCCCGCCCGGGATCTCCGACGGCGCCAGGCAGGCCATGGTCAAAGCGCTCGAAGACCTGCACAGCACGCAGGGCTGGAAGGACGCGCTGGCCAAGAACGGCTGGACCGACGCGTTCCTCACCGGCGCCGCCTTCGAGCAGTTCCTCAAAGACCAAGACAACCGGGTCTCCTCGACCCTGACCGAACTGGGGCTGGTATGACCGCCACCGAGGACAAGAAGCACGTCGACAAGGCGCAGTACCTCGTCTGTGCAGTGCTGGTGGTCGTCGGGGCTTTCCTCATCGTCGACGCCCTCCGCCTCACCGCGGCGTTCGCCAAGGTCGACCCCGTCGGGCCGAAGGTCTTCCCGATGGCGATCGGCATCGTGCTGATCCTGCTCGCGATCGTGCTCGCCGTGGTGATCCCGCGGGGCTCGGTGGGGGAGGCCGACGCGGGCGAGGACGTCGACCCCGAGGCGCCGAGCGACTGGCGCACCGTCGGCATGCTCGTCGGGCTCTTCGTCGCGATGATCCTGCTCGTCGAACCGCTCGGCTGGGTGATCGTCGGAACCCTGCTGTTCGCCGGCGCGGCGACGATCCTCGGCAACCGCCATTACGTCCGCAATCTGGCGATCGGGTTGGTGATCTCGCTGATCAGCTTCTACGCGTTCTACTCAGGGCTCGGAATCCCGCTGCCCGCAGGCATTCTCGACGGGATTCTCTGACATGAACAATTTCGACTGGCTGATGCAGGGGTTCGCCGAGGCCGCGACCCCGATGAACCTGCTCTACGCGGTGATCGGCGTGCTGCTCGGCACCGCCGTCGGCGTGCTGCCCGGCATCGGTCCCGCGATGACGGTTGCGCTGCTGCTGCCGGTGACCTACAACGTCAGCCCCAGCGCGGCGTTCATCATGTTCGCCGGCATCTTCTACGGCGGAATGTACGGCGGGTCGACGACGTCGATCCTGCTGAACACACCGGGCGAGTCGTCGTCGGTGATCACCGCGATCGAGGGAAACAAGATGGCCAAGGCCGGCCGCGCCGCACAGGCGCTGGCCACCGCGGCGATCGGCAGCTTCGTCGCCGGGGCCATCGGCACCGCACTGCTCGCAGCGTTCGCCCCACCCATCAGCAGATTCGCGGTCACCCTCGGCGCCCCGTCGTATCTGGCGATCATGGTCTTCGCCCTGGTCGCGGTCACCGCGGTGCTCGGGGCGTCGAAACTGCGCGGTGCGATCTCGCTGTTCCTCGGGCTGGCCATCGGCGTCGTCGGAATCGACTTCCTCACCGGTCAGCCCCGCGCCACCTTCGGCATCCCGCAGCTGTCGGACGGCATCGACATCGTCGTCATCGCCGTCGCGATCTTCGCAGTCGGCGAAGCCCTCTGGGTCGCAGCACATCTGCGGCGCCGCCCGGCTGACGTCATCCCGGTGGGCCGGCCCTGGATGAGCCGCAGCGACTTCGGCCGGTCGTGGAAGCCGTGGCTGCGCGGTACCGCCTACGGTTTCCCGTTCGGTGCGCTGCCGGCCGGTGGCGCCGAGCTGCCCACGTTCCTGAGCTACATCACCGAGAAGCGGCTGTCCAAGCACAAGGATGAATTCGGCAAGGGCGCCATCGAAGGCGTGGCCGGACCGGAAGCGGCGAACAACGCCTCGGCGGCGGGCACCCTGGTGCCGATGCTGTCGTTGGGTCTGCCCACCAACGCCACCGCAGCGGTGATGCTGACCGCTTTCGTCTCCTATGGCATCCAGCCGGGCCCGACGCTGTTCGAGAAAGAGCCGCTGCTGATCTGGACGCTGATCGCCAGCCTGTTCATCGGCAACCTGCTGCTGCTGCTGCTCAACCTGCCACTCGCACCGCTGTGGGCCAAGCTGCTCCGCACCCCGCGGCCGTATCTCTACGCCGGCATCCTGTTCTTCGCCACACTCGGCGCGCTCGCGGTGAACGTGCAGCCACTCGACCTCGCTCTCTTGCTGGTGTTCGGTCTGCTCGGGCTCATGATGCGTCGCTTCGGGCTACCGGTGCTGCCCCTGATCATCGGGGTGATACTCGGTCCGCGCATCGAACGTCAACTGCGCCAGAGCCTTCAGCTCGGCGGCGGGGACTGGACCAGCCTGTTCACCGAGCCGGTCGCGATCGTCACCTACGTCCTGATGATCATCCTGCTGATCATGCCGCTGGTGCTGAAGCTGATGCACCGCAGCGAGGAGACGCTGCTGATCGTCGAGGACGACCGGGACCAGATGGAGAAGGCGGCCAGGAAATGATCACCGACGACCGCTTGCGGGAGGAGAAATGATTACCGTCGGCTACAGCGCGGACCGGTTCGGCCGGGCCGCCCTCGAGTACGGCATCGAAGAGGCCAAGCGGCGCAACACGACACTTCTGGTGGTCAACTCCACCAGCGGGGACTCCTACGCCGATCCGCACTTCGCGGACCGGCACGAGGTGCACGACGTCGAACAGCACCTCCGCGAGTGCGGCGTCGACTTCGAACTGATCCAGCCGGTCGGCGTGGACACCGCCGACGAACTGCTCCGGGCGATGGACCGCGTGGATGCCGAACTTCTCGTCATCGGCATCCGTGACCGCAACCCGGTTGGCAAACTGTTGCTGGGCAGTGTGTCTCAGCGTCTGCTGCTCGAATGCCGCAAACCGGTGCTGGCCGTCAAACCCACCGACTAGCACTCACCACTGGGCCAGCACCTTCTCGCCGATCTGCTGGGCGATTCGCACCGCCGAATCTCCGGGGTCGGCGGAGCAGGTGTTGACATCGACGATGACGTTGTTGCGCAGGGCCAGTGCCCGCCCGCAACCCCACCCGGGCGCCTTGGCGTCCGACATGGTGGCCGTGGTGCTCAGGATGCCGTCGACATTGGAGATCTCATTGACGGTCCACTGCGATCCGCTCTGGGTGTGGCTGTAGGCGTGGCACTCCGGCCACTGGGCCACCGATCTGTCGAAGAACTCGGCGGCCTTCTCGGCGTAGGGATACAGCACCACCGCCTGCTTCAGGTAGTGGGTGAAGTCGTTGCCGTTGTTGAGGCTTTCGTCCCGCTCGGCGACGAATCCGCTGTCGGCGTAGACCAGCGCTTCTGCCGCGGCGTCGATCGCGAGACACTCCGCGGGCTCCATGATCTGGCTGCTGTCGCTCATCGCGGTCTGGGCCGAGGTGACGGTCATGGGGGTCGAACCCATCGTGGCCGCCGCCTCCTCGGGACTGAGCAGCAGCACCGGCAGCTCCCGTTCGACGAGGGGACGCGGAACCATCGACCGCGTAGGTGTGCTCGACGTGGCGTTGCTGGTCGTGGCGCACCCGGCGACCAGCACGCAGATGCCCGCGATGACGACTGAATGGCGCATGCCTGCATGGTGCAACAGCGCCGGCGACGGAATCGTGTCGTCGTCGGCGTGTCTAGGTCACGATCGACGGGTTTTCTGATAACACGATCGTGATCCGGCCGTCGGCGACTTCGACCGGGTGGCTGCGCACCGCCAGATCCGCGCCGCCGGTCTCGGTTCCGGTGCACAGGTCGAACGTGTGGCCGTGCAGAGGGCACACCACAACGCTCCCGTCGGCCAGGCCGTCGGCAAGCGGACCGCCGCGGTGCGGACACACCGCGTCCACAGCGCGTAGCGAGCCGTCGCGCAGCCGGAACACCGCGATCTGCTCCCCGTCGACGACGAAGGTTCGCCCCTCGCCAAGGGGAACCTCCTCGACGGCCCCGACATCGACCGCGCTCATCGCACCGGCACCTGGGGCAGAGGCAGCAACGGCAGCGATGACCGGAACTGGCCGTCGGTCACCGGCTCACGCCCGTCGGACCAGGGATCGCGGTAGGCGGCAACGGATTTCGCCATCCGCGCATCGAGGCCCTCGGCGTCGTCGGCGATCGCGGCGCGAATTTTCTCGACGCCCACCCGCGGCACGAACGCGTACGTGCGCTCCAGCCAGTTCGCGTTCTCCCGGTAGTACTGCAGGAACCGGCCTGTCAGCGTCATCACCTCCGCCGGGGAGTCGACGGTGGCCAGCAGATCACCCTTGCGGACGTGCGCACCGGCCGCACCGCCGACGTACATCTCCCAGCGGCCGCCGTCGACCGCGACCACACCGAGGTCCTTGCACAACGCCTCAGCACAGTTGCGGGGGCAGCCCGTCACCGCCAGCTTCATCTTCGCCGGACTGGCGAGCCCCTGGTAGCGCTCCTCGATCGCGATGCCCAGCGCCGTGGAGTCGCCGACGCCGTAGCGGCAGAAGTCGCTGCCCACACAGGTCTTCACGGTGCGGAAGCTCTTGCCGTAGGCGTAGCCCGACGGCATGTCCAGGTCGGCCCACACGTCGGGGAGGTCCTCCTTGCGCACCCCCAGGAGATCGATGCGCTGACCGCCGGTCAGCTTGATCATCGGAATCTCGTACTTCTCGGCGACGTCGGCGATCTTCCGCAGTTGCGTGACGCTGGTGACGCCGCCCTTCAGCTGCGGAACCACCGAGAAGGTGCCGTCGCGCTGGATGTTCGCGTGCACCCGGTCGTTGATGAACCGGGCGTCACGTTCGTCGACGAACTCGTCGGCCCACATGACCTCCAGCAGCGAGGCCAGGGCCATCTTCGACCCGGCATCCTCTTTGCCGTCGGGCGCCAGCGCGGCGAACACCGAGGACACCGAATGCAGTTCGAGATCGCGGATGTGGCGCATCAGGGTCGGCTTGTCGTACGGGACGCCCGGGACGTACCAGGATGCCGACGGATCCTCGGTGACCGATCCGCCCGCCGCCCACTCGACGATCTGGCTGACCAGTTCCTTGCACGAACCGCAGCCCTTGCCCGCCTTCGTTTTCCCCATCACGCCGGACACGGACGCCTCACCACCGCGCACACAGGACACCAGCGCGCCCTTGCTGACGCCGTTGCAGTTGCACACCTGCGCATCGTCGGCCAGTTCGGCCACGCCCACCTCCACGTCGGGAGTGCCGATGTCGAACATCAGTGACACCCGTTCGTCGGGCAGCGGCAAACCGCTGTCGAAGGCCTGGGTCAGGAACGAGACCTTACTGACGTCACCGAGAAGTGTTGCGCCGACGAGCTTGCCGTCGCGGATCACGATGGTCTTGTACACGCCGTGGCGGGGCTCGGAGTACTGCACGAACTCGTCGTCGGGCTGTTCGGGCGCCTTGAGCCCCATGGACGCGACGTCGACGCCGGCAACCTTGAGCTTGGTGGCGGTGCGTGACCCGTGGTAGGCCGCGGTGGTGTCGCTGCCGGTGATGTGATCGGCGAGCACGTCTGCCTGCTCCCACAGCGGGGCGACCAGGCCGTAGACCTGGCCCCGATGCTGGGCGCATTCGCCGACGACGTAGATGTGGTCGTCGTCGACGGAGCGCATGTGGTCGTCGACCACGATGGCCCGCTCGACGGTCAGCCCGGCTCGCCGGGCCAGCCCGACATTGGGCCGGATGCCCGCCGCGATCACCAGCATGTCGCAGTCGATGGTGCTGCCGTCGGAGAAGCCGATTCCGGTCATCTTGCCGTCGGGGCCGGTGTGCACCTCGGTGGTCCGCTTCTCCATGTGCACGGTGATCCCGAGGTGCTCGACCGAGCGCCGCAGTATGCCGCCTGCGGTGTCGTCGAGCTGCGCGTTCATCAGGGTGGGCCCGGCGTGCACCACATCGACGGTCAAGCCTCGATTCTGCAGCCCGCGCGCGGCTTCCAGCCCGAGCAGGCCGCCACCGATCACCACCGCCTTGGTGCGGTGCTCGGCCTCGCTGATCATGCCCATGCAGTCGTCGAGGGTGCGGAACCCGAACACCCCGTCGGTGAGCGTCTTGTCGTCGGCCCACAGGCCGGCCATCGGCGGGAAGAACGACCGGCTGCCGGTGGCCAGAATCAGGTCGTCGTAGCGGGTGACCGAGCCGTCGTCCGCCTGCACTAGGCGTGCGTAGCGGTCGATGCGCACCACCCGGACCCCGGCCCGCAGGTCGATGCCGTTCTCGGTGTACCAGTCCAGCGGATTCAGGTAGATCTCCGAGGTGTCGTCGGTCCCGGCGAGCACGTTCGACAGCAGGATCCGGTTGTAGTTGCCGTACGGTTCGTCGCCGAAGACGGTGATCTCGAACGTGTCCGCGCCGCCTCGGGCCAGGATCTCCTCGATGGCACGCACTCCGGCCATTCCGTTGCCGATGACCACCAGGCGACGCATCAGACCTCCACCAGTCCGAGGTCGACGACCACCGTGCCGGTACAGCCGGCCGGGGCGGCGACGAACAGTTCGAGCACGGTGTCGCCGAGCAGATCCTCGACCACCCGCAGCGCGACGTGGGTGGCGCCCTTGGCGGCGATGGGGAAGTAGCGCATGGGTTTACCGTCACGGAACAGGATGACGGTGATCATCTCGTCGGTGGAGTTTCCGCCGCGGAAGTACACCGGCTGGGTCACCGCGCCGGCCGGCACCACATAGCGCAGTGAATCGTCGATCAGCAACGGCTTCTCCAGCCCGTTGCCCTCGAATTCGAAGGGACCCTGCAAGAATCGGGAAACGCTGCCGTCGCTCATGCTTCGCTGAAGCTAGGCGCCGATTGTTTCACCGCGGTTTCGCCGACGAGTCCGCCGTGCTTCGGTGTTGTTGACCTCCCTGACACGAGCACGCAACCGGAGCGGAACGGGACCGCCGTACACCTGTTCCATGAGCCGCGACATCACCCACTGGGACGCCGAGGACGTCGAGGCGTGGGAAGGCATCGGCGGCAACACGCCAGGAAAGGACATTGCCAAGCGCAACCTGATCTGGTCGATCTTCGCCGAACACGTCGGCTTCTCCATCTGGTCGATCTGGTCGGTGATGGTGCTGTTCATGCCACAGGACGTATACGGCATCGACGCCGCGGGAAAGTTCTACCTCGTTGCGATGCCGACCCTGGTGGGTGCGTTCATGCGCATCCCCTACACCGTGGCGCCCGCCAAGTTCGGCGGCCGGAACTGGACGATCGTCAGCGCGCTGCTGCTGCTGATCCCGACGTGCCTGGCCTGGTACGTCATGAAGAACCCCGGCACGTCCTACACCACGTTCATGGTGGTGGCGGCGGTCGCCGGATTCGGCGGCGGCAACTTCGCCTCCTCGATGACCAACATCAACGCCTTCTACCCACAGCGCCTCAAGGGCTGGGCGCTGGGCCTCAACGCCGGCGGCGGCAACATCGGCGTCCCGGTGATCCAGCTGATCGGCCTGTTGGTCATCGCGACGGTGAGCAACACCGCCCCCGAGATCGTGTGCGTGATCTACCTGGTGCTGATCGCGCTCGCGGCACTGGGTGCGGCGCTGTTCATGGACAACCTCGGTGACCAGCGGTCGAATCTGGGCGCTCTCGCAGAAGCGTTGCGCTACAAGCACTCCTGGGTGATGAGCTTCCTCTACATCGGCACGTTCGGTTCGTTCATCGGCTTCTCCTTCGCGTTCGGCCAGGTGCTGCAGATCAACTACCTGGCCGGCGGGGACACCCCGGCGCAGGCGTCGCTGCACGCCGCCCAGATCTCGTTCATCGGACCTCTGCTCGGGTCGATCTCACGTCCGTTCGGCGGGAAGCTCGCCGACCGGATCGGCGGCGGCCGGATCACGCTGTACACCTTCGTCGCGATGATCTTCGCCGCGGGCGTCCTGGTGACCACCGGAATGGTCGACGACGGCACCTCCGGCGCGCCGACGGGTTCCCAGATGGCCTGCTACGTCGCCGGTTTCATCCTGCTGTTCATCCTGTCGGGCATCGGGAACGGATCCACCTACAAGATGATCCCGTCGATCTTCGAGGCGAAGGCCCAGGGCCACGACGACTGGGATGCCGGCCAGAAGGCGGCGTGGTCGCGGAGCATGTCGGGTGCGCTGATCGGGTTCGCCGGCGCAGTCGGCGCGCTCGGCGGAGTCGGGATCAACGTGGTGCTGCGGGCGTCCTACATCGGCGACGCGAAGTCGGCCACCAATGCCTTCTGGGTGTTCCTGGCCTTCTACGTGGTCTGCGCTGTGGTCACCTGGGCGGTGTTCCTGCGGCTGGGGGCCGCAGGACGGGCCTCACCGCTGCCCGCCGGCTCGGGTGAGCACCAGTTTTCCTCCCGATAACCTCGGCGGAAAACAACCGGAACAGGTCCCGCCGACGATGGGGACATGGCGGTGACCAGGACTGCGTGCTCGTACTGCGGCGTCGGCTGCGGTATCGAGGTACAGACCGACGGACCCGTGATCGCCCGGGTGTCCGGTGACAAGTTGCACCCCACCAACTCCGGTCGGCTCTGCACCAAGGGCGCCACCCACGCTGAGATGATGCGCGCCGACGACGGCCGGCTGAAATCGGCTCTGCTGCGGCCGGGCCGCGGCGACGAACCGGTGCCCGTCCCGGTCGACGACGCGATCGCCGAGGCGGGCCGGCGGCTGCGGGCGATCGTCGACAAGTACGGGCCCGATGCGGTCGCGTTCTACGTATCCGGACAGATGTCGCTCGAATCCCAGTATCTGGCGACGAAATTGGCCAAGGGCTTCCTGCGCACGAAGTACATGGAGTCCAATTCGCGGCTGTGCATGGCCAGTGCGGGCACTGGATACAAGCAGTCGCTCGGCTCGGACGGCCCACCCGGGTCGTACACCGACTTCGACGTCACCGACCTGTTCTTCGTCATCGGCTCGAACATGGCCGACTGCCACCCGATCCTGTACCTGCGGATGGCCGAACGGCTCAAGGCCGGCGCCAAGCTCATCGTGGTCGACCCTCGCCGCACCACCACCGCCGACAAGGCCGATCTCTTCCTGCAGATCAAACCGGGCACCGACCTCGCGCTGCTCAACGGGATCCTGCACCTGCTGGTGGAACGCGGCGACATCGACGAGCAGTTCATCGCCGAGCACACCGAGGGTTGGGATCAGATGCCGGCGTTCCTCGCCGACTACCCGCCGGCCCGGGTGTCGGAGATCACCGGCATCAGCGAATCGGACATCCGCCTGGCGGCGGCGATGATCGCCGAAGCCCGGGACTGGATGACCTGCTGGGCGGTCGGCATGAACCAGAGCACCCATGGCACGTGGAACACCAACGCGATCTGCAACCTGCACCTGGCGACGGGGGCGATCTGCCGTCCCGGCAGTGGCCCGATGTCGCTGACCGGCCAGCCCAACGCCATGGGTGGCCGCGAGATGGGCTACATGGGGCCCGGTCTGCCGGGGCAGCGGGCGGTGTCATCCGCCGAGGACCGGGAGTTCGTCGAACAGCGGTGGGGCCTGCCGCCGGGCACCGTGCGCGACGAATTCGGACCCGGGGCGGTGGACATGTTCGAGCGGATGGCCGCCGGCGAGATCAAGGCGTGCTGGATCATCTGCACCAATCCGGTTGCCACCATGCCGAACCGCAAGACCACCATCGCCGGACTCGAGGCCGCCGAACTCGTCATCACCCAGGACACCTACCGCGACACCGCCACCAACCGCTACGCCGACGTCGTGTTGCCCGCCACGCTGTGGGCGGAATCAGACATGGTGATGGTGAATTCCGACCGCACCCTGACGCTGCTGCAGCAGTGCATACCGGCGGCCGGTCAGGCCCGACCGGACTGGCGACTGATCTGCGACATCGCCGCTGAACTCGGCTTCGGTGCGCATTTCGACTACCGCGACAGTGCGGAGATCTTCGACGAGATCGTCGGATTCACCAATCTGCGCACGGGCTGGGACCTGCGCGGCGCGAGCTACGACCGACTGCGGGAGACGCCCCTGCAGTGGCCGGTGCCGCCCGACGATGCGCACAGCCGGCATCCGATCCGCTACCTGAACGACGGTGTGAGCCAGCATCTGCACGTCGACGAGGACGGCCACCAGCCCAGGCTGGCCTTCGCCACCCCGTCACGGCGGGCCGTCTTCTGGCCCCGGCCGCATCGGGACGCCGCCGAACTGCCCGACGCCGACTATCCGATCGTGCTCAACACCGGTCGCCTGCAACACCAGTGGCACACCATGACCAAGACCGGACGCGTCGACAAGCTCAACAAACTCAACGGCGAACCGTTCGTCGAAGTGCACCCCGTCGATGCCGTCGCGCTGGAGATCACCGAGGGTGACCCCGTTGAGCTGACCTCGCGCCGCGGTCGGGCGGTGCTGCCCGCCGCCGTCAGCGATCGCGTCCGGCCCGGCAACTGCTTCGTCCCGTTCCACTGGAACGACGAACACGGCGAGTATCTGACCATCAACGCCCTGACCAACGACGCGGTCGATCCCGACTCGCTGCAACCGGAGTTCAAGGTGTGCGCGGTCAGCCTGCGACCGGTCCGCCCGGCGACGCCGGGCCGGACCCGCCAGCCCACCTTCACCGAGGACGAGAAGGTCTATCTCGCGGGCTTCCTCAGCGGCGTCGGCGAGTCGCCGGTCGGGGTGCCGGTGCTCCCTGCCACCGCACCGGTACGCAACGAGGTCCGGCTGTGGATGGACGGCGTGATGGCCGGTCGCTATTCGCGGGTGGCTATGGACGAACCCGCCGGACCCGCGGACGGACCCCTGGTGCTGTGGGCGTCGCAGACCGGCAACGCCGAGGAGGTCGCCGGACGGGTGGCCGAAAAAGTCGGCGCGGCAAGAGTTGTCAACATGAACGAAGCCGCGCTGGGCGACCTCGCCGGGGTCCGTGACGTTCTGGTCGTCACCAGCACCTTCGGCGACGGGGGACCGCCGGACAACGGCGCCGACTTCTGGAGCCGCCTCGAATCGCCGGACGCACCTGCACTCGATGGTGTCCGCTACGCGGTACTGGGCATCGGGGACCGCTCCTACGACGACTTCTGCGGCCACGCCCGCTCACTGGACGACCGCTTCGCCGCTCTGGGTGCCACCCGGCTGCGGGACCGCCAGGACTGCGAAGCCTACGACGACGAGCCGATGGCCCGCTGGACCGACGACGTCGCGGCGCTGGTCGGCGACGACCGACAGGGTGGGGGAGCCGCCACCCTCACCCGTAAGCCGGACACCAAGGAACTCGAACCGTTCACCCGCGCCAGGCCGGTGCTTGCACCGCTGGTGCGCAACACGGTGCTGAGCGCTCCGACGTCGTCGAAAGAGGTGCGCCAGTTCGGCTTCGACATCTCCGAACACGCGGTGTCCTACTCGGTCGGGGACTCGCTCGGGGTGTTCGCCCGCAACGACCCACAGGTCGTGGAGGCGTGGCTCGACGCGACCGGTCTGCGTTTCGACCAGGTGGTGACGGTCGACGGCGAGGAGATGCCGCTGGGCGATGCGCTGGTGTGCTGCTACGACATCCGGCGCATCACCCCGAACCTGGTGCGCTTCGTGGCCGAGCACAGCCGCGACGCCAGGGAACTGCGCGCCTCGAAGGACAAACTCGACGCCTGGCTGAGCCGGCGCGACGGCATCGACATCGTGCGGCAGTTCGCCGTCCACGCCGATCCGCAGGAGTGGCAGGAGGTGCTGGTGCGGCTGACGCCGCGCAACTACTCGATCTCGTCGTCCCCGCTGGTGTCACCGCATGAGGTGCAGCTGACCACCGCAGTGGTGCGCTACCGCGGCGCTGACGGTGGCAGCCGCGGCGGTGTCTGCTCGACCTATCTGGCCGACCGGGCAGCCGGTGCGCCGGTTCCGGTGTTTCTGCAGCGCTCACCGCATTTCCGGCCCCCGCAGGGGCCGACGACACCGATGATCATGGTGGGTCCGGGCACGGGCATCGCCCCGTTCCGGGGATTCCTGCAGGAACGGCGCGCGCTCGGCCACACCGGGCCGAACTGGCTGTTCTTCGGTGACCGGCACCGCAGTGAGCACTTCTACTACCGCGACGACCTTCAGCACATGGTCGACGACGGTTTCCTCAACCGGCTCGACGTCGCCTTCTCCCGGGATCAGCGGGAACGGGTCTACGTCCAGCACAAGATGAGCGATTACGGAGCCGACGTCTGGCGCTGGCTCGAGGACGGCGCGCACTTCTACGTCTGCGGAGACGCCCAGCGGATGGCCAGGGACGTCGACGCGACGCTCACCGCGATCATAAGGACCCACGGCCGGCTGTCGGAGGAGGCGGCACGCGACTACAAGCGCCGGCTGGTCGGGGAGAAGCGATACGTGCGGGACGTCTACTGACATCCATGCAGGGTGTCCGAGGGGGGACTTGAACCCCCACGCCCGTTAATAGGGCACTAGCACCTCAAGCTAGCGCGTCTGCCATTCCGCCACTCGGACCCGACCCACGTCGCCGCGGGCAGCTAAGGCTATCGGATCACGCTACGCAGATACAAAACGTGCACACCTGGTACGAATGGGACCTGTGACCGCACCCCTCGATCCCGTCGCCGAGGTCGTCGATCTCGTCAGCGCCCTCATCCGGTTCGACACCTCGAACACCGGAGACCCCGCGACCACCAAGGGTGAGGGCGAGTGTGCCCGGTGGGTGCAGCAGCAGCTCGAAGAGGTCGGCTACGAGTGCGAGTATCTCGAGGCCGGCGCACCGAACCGCGGCAACGTGTTCGCGCGGCTGCCGGGCGCCGATCCGTCCCGCGGCGCCCTGATGATCCACGGGCATCTCGACGTGGTGCCGGCCGAACCGGCCGACTGGAGTGTGCATCCCTTCTCCGGGGCGGTGTCCGAGGGCTATGTGTGGGGCCGCGGCGCGGTCGACATGAAAGACATGTGCGGCATGATGATCGCCGTCGCGCGCCACTTCAAGCGCGCGGGCATCGTCCCGCCCCGCGAGCTGGTGTTCGCGTTCGTCTCCGACGAGGAGCACGGCGGCACCTACGGTGCGCACTGGCTGGTCGACAACCGGCCGGACCTCTTCGAGGGCGTCACCGAGGCGATCGGTGAGGTCGGTGGCTTCTCGCTGACCGTGCCGCGCCGCGACGGCGGTGAGCGCCGCCTCTATCTGATCGAGACGGCCGAGAAGGGTCTGTCCTGGATGCGGCTGACCGCCCGCGGTCGGGCGGGCCACGGCTCCATGGTGCACGACGACAACGCGGTCACCGCGGTCGCCGAGGCCGTCGCCAAGCTGGGCCGCCATCAGTTCCCGCTGGTGCTGACCGACACGGTGCAGCAGTTCCTGACGGCGGTCGCGGAGGAGACCGGATACTCCTTCGACGTCGACTCCCCGGATCTGGACGGCACGATCGCCAAGCTCGGCGGCATCGCCCGCATCGTGGGTGCCACCCTGCGCGATACCGCCAATCCGACGATGCTCAAGGCCGGATACAAGGCCAACGTGATCCCGCAGACCGCCGAGGCGATGATCGACTGCCGCGTGCTGCCCGGTCGTAAGGCCGCGTTCGAGCGGGAGATCGACGAACTGATCGGCCCCGACGTCGTGCGGTCTTGGGAACGCGACCTGCCGTCCTACGAGACGACGTTCGACGGCGATCTGGTCGACCAGATGAACGCGTCACTGTTGGCGATCGACCCGGACGCCCGCACCGTGCCCTACATGCTCTCGGGCGGCACCGACGCGAAGTCGTTCCAGCGCTTGGGTATTCGATGCTTCGGGTTCATTCCGCTGCGGCTGCCGCCGGACCTCGACTTCTCCGCACTGTTCCACGGTATCGACGAGCGGGTACCCGTGGATGCACTCGAATTCGGTGTGCAGGTTCTGCAACACTTCCTCGAGCACTGCTGAGCGAAACCCACTCACGCGAAAGGACATCATGGCCGCCGCACCGTTCCGGTACGACCCGTACGAATTCCTCCCCGAGCTCCCGTCGTTCACGCTGACCTCCGAATCGTTCACCGACGGCCAGCCCTGGGGTAACGAACAGGTCAGTGGGCTGATGGGGGCCGGCGGCGAGGACGTCTCCCCGCAGCTGTCCTGGTCCGGTTTCCCGGAGGAGACGCGCAGCTTCGCCGTCACCGTCTACGACCCCGACGCGCCGACCGGATCGGGTTTCTGGCACTGGGCGGTGTTCAACCTGCCCGCCACGGTCACCGACCTGCCCGCCGGCGTCGGCGACGGCAGCTCCAAGGGGTTCCCCGGCGACGCTGTGACGCTGGCCAACGACGCAGGGCAGAAGCGCTTCGTCGGCGCCGCGCCACCGCCGGGCCACGGCCCGCACCGCTACATCGTCGCCGTCCACGCCGTGGACGTCGAGAAGCTCGAGATCCCCGAGGACGCCACCCCGGCGTATTTGGGCTTCAACCTGTTCAGCCACGCCATCGCCCGCGCCACCATCCACGGGACGTACGAGCAGCAGGGCTAGCGGCGGGCTTCGGAGCCGACCGCCTCCGCGAGTGAGCCGAACCCGCCGTCGTGCAGGCGGCGGGCCAGGCCGTCGTGAATCTGCTTGGCCCACAGTCCGCCGCCGTAGACGAAGCCGGTGTAGCCCTGCAGCAGCGACGCGCCCGCGGTGATGCGCTGCCATGCATCGTCGGGGGTCTCGATACCACCGACGCTGATCAACACCAGCCGGTCACCGACGCGGCGGTACAGCCGGCGCAGCACCTCCAGCGATCGGTCGGCCACCGGCGCCCCCGAGACGCCGCCCGCGCCGAGTTCGGCGACCCCGGGGGTGGCCAGACCGTCGCGCGAGATGGTGGTGTTCGTCGCCACGATGCCGGCCAGACCGGTTTCGACTGCCAGATCGGCGATTTCGTCGATGTCGGAATCGGAGAGGTCCGGTGCGATCTTGACCAGCACCGGCGTGGCGGTCTGTGCGCGCACCGCGGTCAGGATCGGGCGCAGCGACTCCACCGCCTGCAGGTCACGCAGTCCGGGGGTGTTGGGGGAGCTGACGTTGACCACCACGAACGTGGCCAGCGGACCGAGTTGGCGCGCGCTGTCGGCGTAGTCGGCGACCGCGTCCTGCGGCGCCGTCGACTTCGTCTTGCCGATGTTCACGCCGACGGGTCCGTCGGCGCGATGGCGGGTCAGGCGTTCGGCCAGCCGCGCGGCGCCTTCGTTGTTGAAACCCATCCGGTTGAGCAGTGCCCGGTCGTCGGGCAGCCGGAACAGCCGCGGCTGGGGGTTTCCCGGCTGCGGGCGCGCCGTCACCGTGCCGACCTCGGCGTAGCCGAAACCCAGTGCCGGCCAGGTGTGCAGACCCTTGCCGTTCTTGTCGAACCCCGCGGCCAGGCCGAGCGGGCCGGGAAACCGCACACCGAACACGATGCTGGCCAGCACCGGATCGCGGGGAGCCAGCAGCCGGGTGAGTGCACGCCGGAGGACCGGCACCGCGGTGACCGCACGCAGCAGCGCGAACACCCAGGTGTGGATGCGTTCGGGGGATACCAGGAACAGCAGCCGTCGCAGCGCGGAGTACCCGGTCACTGGCTCGGTTGCTCCACGGTCCTCGACGTCTTGCGGCGACGCAGCAGGACGCGTCTGCTGCCGTCGGTGTAGGCCCGCACGCGGGTCAGTTCCCAGCCCCGGTACTCGGCCTCGATGGACAGCCGGACGGACGCGCTGATCCGCGTGACGTCCGGCGGCAGCCGGAGCGGCACCCACTCGTAGTCGTCGGACTCCTCGGCGACCTGTTTGTCCCACGCCGCCGGCATCCGGCCCCGCATCGCGGTCACCCGGAGACCGCCGCGTCGGGGATGACCTGGACGCCGTCGCCGGAGCCCGACACCACGTAGAGCGTGCCGGAGGCCTCGTCGTAGGCGAGGGAGTTGGGTTGTTGCACGGTGGGGTGACGCACTTTCTCGACGGGAATGCCGGTCGCCAGATCGTAGCCAATGACCGTGTTCGTCGCCGTCTGTGACACCCAGGCGAGTTGCCTGGAGCCCGCGAGGCCGTACGGCGCGCCGGGCACCGGATAGCGCTGCCGCATGATCAGCGGGTCCGTGCCGAACACCAGCAGTTCGTCTCCGCGGGTGTCGGCGACCAGCACACGGCCCATGGGGTCGGTGGCGATCGAGGTGGCGCCGTCACCGGCGCGCAGCGCTTGGGCGGCCTTCGTCCCGCCGGCGTCGACGGCGGTCACCGAGGTCTGACCGCGGTCCAGCACGACCGTGGTGTCGCCCTGGGTCACCAGCGCGTCCACCCGGGCGAAGATCGACAGCGATGCGCCCACGGTGTCGGGCGAATCAAGGGTCAGCACCGCGCCGTCGGCGGTGCCGAGGACCAGGCGGCCGTCCTGCCGCCGGGCGATCGCGGTGAACTCCGCGTCGGACTGTCCTTCCACGTCCACGCGCTCGACGGTGCCGTCGGTCGGATCGACGTCGAAGTAGCCACCGCGCGTCGACAGGTACAGCCGGCCGTCGCCGTCGGTCATCGCGGTCGCCTCCGCCGGCATCAGCACCGTGCGCGGCGGCGAGGTCGTGGGGAACAGCGTGACCGCGGACTGTCCCGCGGGTCCGGGACCCAGGACGGCGAGAGACCCGGTGGCCTCGTCCAGCAGCGCGTTGTGGGCGCCCGTTCCCAGCGGCCAAATGGTTCCGGGCGGCTGCCCTACCACCGGTGGCGACGTTGCGGGTTCGGCAGCGGGGACCGTCGGCGGGGGCGGATCGACCGGGTTCGACGAGCAGGCGGCCAACGCGGCAATTGCCACCGTTGTCAATCCGAGGCAAAAGGGCTGAAGAAGTTTGTTTGAAAACCGGGACAAGGGGTAGCTCTCGCTCTGTGCGCAGGTATTCGACAGGTTTCCGGCAGGTGGACTGCCAGTGTAGGCGGATTTGGACTGACCAATTCGCTCCATCTGACCGGCTTCAGCAGCTGACGGACGGTATGGTGCTGCCATGACCCTCGCCACCGACAGCGGTCTGGGCCGCGGAATGATCGAATTCGAGGACATCTCCACCGGTGTACACGCCAGCGGCTACGGACAGGTCGGCGACGGTCGGACCTTCTCCTTCCACGTGGAGCGTCAGCAGCTTGTCATCGAGGTGTACCACCCGAGGCTGACGCGCCCCGTCCCCGACGCCGATGATGTGGTTGCGGTCGCGACCCGCCGGCTCACCGACTTCGACATCACCGACGAGCGGAGCCTGGCCGCGGCGGTCCGTGACGCCGTCGCCGACGCGCAACCCGTGACACGACCCGGACGCTGACGCCCGGTACGGTCGTCGACGTGATCGACGCGCCGGCGATGTCCTGGGCCCAGGTCGTCGTCCTGGCGATCGTGCAAGGCCTCACCGAGTTTCTCCCGGTGTCCTCGTCCGGCCACCTCGCGATCGTGTCGCGGGTCTTCTTCACCGACGACGCCGGAGCCTCGTTCACCGCCGTCACCCAACTCGGCACCGAGGTCGCGGTCCTGGTGTACTTCGCCCGCGACATCGGCCGCATCGTGCGCGCCTGGTTCGCCGGGCTGCGCAACCCCGAGCGGCGCGACGCGGACTACCGCCTCGGCTGGTATGTGATCATCGGCACCATCCCGATCGGCGTGATCGGGCTGCTGCTCAAGGACGAGATCCGGACCGCGGCACGCAATCTGTGGGCCATCGCGATCGCGCTCATCGTGTTCTCCGCCGTGATCGCCGCCGCCGAGCACTTCGGCCGTCAGACCCGCCGCGTCGAGCAGCTCACCTGGCGCGACAGCGTCATCATCGGCACGGCGCAATGTCTCGCCCTGCTGCCCGGCGTGTCCCGGTCCGGCGCGACCATCAGCGCGGGCCTGTTCCTCGGCATGAACCGCGAACTCGCGGCGCGCTTCGGCTTCCTGCTCGCGATCCCTGCGGTGTTCGCCTCCGGGCTCTTCTCGCTGCCCGACGCGTTCGCCCCGGTCGGTGAGGGGATGAGCGCGACGGGTCCGCAACTGCTGGTCGCGACGGTCATCGCCTTCGTGATCGGCTTCGCCGCCGTCGCGTGGTTCCTGCGCTTCCTGGTGCGGCACAGCATGTACTGGTTCGTCGGCTACCGGGTGGCGCTGGGTGCGGTGGTGCTCCTCCTGCTCTCGACCGGGGTGGTGGCCGCGCAGTGACGGTGATCCTGTTGCGTCACGGCCGTTCGACGTCCAACACCGCGCACACGCTGGCTGGTCGCAGTGCCGGCGTCGATCTCGACGAGCGGGGCGCCGAGCAGGCCCGCGAACTCGTCGACCGGATCGGCGAGCTGCCGGTGCGGGCCATCGTGCGCTCGCCGCTGCTGCGCTGCGAGCGCACCGTCGAACCCCTGGCCGCAGCCCTCGGATTGACACCCGTGGTCGACGAACGGCTCGTGGAGGTGGACTACGGCAGCTGGACCGGCCGCAAGATCGGCGACCTCGTCAAGGAACCGCTGTGGGCGGTGGTGCAGCAGCAGCCCAGCGCGGCGGTGTTCCCCGAGGGCGAAGGCCTCGCACACGTCCAGGCACGGGCGGTGGCCGCCGTGCGTGAACACGATCGCAGGCTGGCCGAGGAGCACGGCGCTGATGCGCTGTGGATCGCCTGCACACACGGCGACGTCATCAAAGCGGTGCTGGCCGACGCACTGGGTGCCCATCTGGACACCTTCCAGCGCATCACCGCAGACCCGGCGTCGATGAGCGTCATCAGGTACACGGCAGTGCGGCCGTTCGTCCTGCACATCAATCACACCGGGCCGCGCCTGACCGCCGGTCTGGTGGTCAAGCCCGACGTGCCCGCCGGTGACGGGGTTGTCGGCGGGTCCGCCGGCTGACCCACCCGGTATTTTGGAAGGTGACATGCCCCGCGCAATCCACGTCTTCCGCACGCCCGACCGCTTCGTGGCCGGGACCGTCGGGGAACCCGGGAACCGCACGTTCTATCTGCAGGCCGTTCACGACAAGCGCGTCGTGTCGGTGATCCTGGAGAAACAGCAGGTCGCCGTCCTGGCCGAACGCATCGCCGCGCTCCTGCTCGAGATCAACCGCCGGTTCGGCACGCCCGTGCCGCCTGACACCGGCGAGGTGGCCGACCTCAGCCCGCTGGAGACGCCGGTCGAGGCCGAATTCCGCGTCGGCACGATGGGTTTGGGCTGGGATTCCGAAGCGCAGACGATCGTGGTGGAACTGCTCGCCGTGTCAGAGACCGAGTTCGACGCCTCAGTCGTGCTCGACGACGCCGAAGAGGGGCCGGACGCGGTGCGCGTCTTCCTCACCCCGGAGTCCGCGCGCCAGTTCGCGACGCGGTCGAACAAAGTCATCTCGGCCGGGCGCCCGCCGTGCCCGCTGTGCGATGAACCGCTCGATCCCGAGGGCCACATCTGTGTGCGGACCAACGGCTATCGGCGCGGCGATCTCGCCGGATCCGACGATGACCCGGCCAGCTGAGGGCGGGGCGCGGCACGGCGAGGTGATGCGATGCGGCGATCTGAACGTCGTCGGCCGCATCCGCTCCGCGAGCAACGCCACCTTCCTGTGTGAGGCCCATCTCGGCGACGTGCACCTGCACTGCGTCTACAAGCCGGTCGCGGGTGAGGCGCCGCTGTGGGACTTTCCGGACGGCACCCTGGCCGGCCGTGAGGTCGGCGCCTATCTGATTTCGGCCGCGCTGGGATGGGACGTCGTGCCCGAGACCATCATCCGCGACGGGCCTGCCGGACCGGGGATGGTCCAGCGGTGGGTGGAACAACCCGGCGACACCACCGACGAGACGCCGGAAGGTCCCGACCTGGTCGATCTGCTTCCGGCGGGTCGCATCCCGCCGGGATATCTCCCGATCCTGCGGGCCTACGACTACGCCGGCGACGAGGTCACCCTTGTCCACGCCGACGACGTGCGGCTGCGACGCATGGCTGTCTTCGACGTGCTGATCAACAACGCCGACCGTAAGGGCGGCCACATCCTCGCCGGCATCGACGGGCGGGTCTACGGCGTCGACCACGGGGTGAGCCTGCACGCCGAGGACAAGCTGCGCACCGTGCTGTGGGGGTGGGCGGGCAAACCCGTCGACGACGAGGCGCTGGAGGCCGTCGCCCGGCTCGGTGACGCAGTGCGCGGTGAGCTCGGCGATCAGCTGCGGCCGCACATCACCCGCCGGGAGATCGCCGCTTTGCGCGCGAGAATCGTTGGGCTGCTCGAGAACCCGGTCATGCCGACACCGGACCGTCACCGGCCCATCCCGTGGCCGGCGTTTTGATGGCCAGTGACGCCGAACTCGCGGCGGAGGTGGCTGTTGAAGCCGGTGAGCTGCTCGTGGAGCTGCGCGAAACCTACGACTACTTCTACCCCTACGACCTCGGCGACGAAGGCGACACCCGGGCCAACGCGTTGATCCTCGACCGGCTGCACAGGTACCGGCCCGAGGACGCGGTACTCAGCGAGGAGGCCGTCGACGATCTGAGCCGGGTCGACGCGGATCGGGTCTGGATCGTCGACCCCGTGGACGGCACCCGTGAATACTCACTGCCGCCGCACCAGGACTGGGCCGTGCACATCGCGCTGTGGCAGCGCGGCGCCGGTCTCACCGACGCCGCGGTGGCGCTGCCCGCGCGCGGCGAGGTCTACCGCACCGACACCGTCACTTCACCCGCCCCGCGGCGGGACGGTCCCATCCTGGTCACCGCGAGCGCCACCCGGCCGCCCGCGGTGCTCTGGAAGATCCGCGATCGGTTGGACATCGAGCTGGTCCGCATCGGCTCGGCCGGGGCGAAGGCGATGGCCGTGGTGCGTGGCGACGTCGACGCCTACATCCACGCCGGCGGTCAATGGGAATGGGATTCGGCCGCGCCGGCGGCGGTGGTGCGCGCGGCCGGGCTGCACGCGTCCCGCCTCGACGGGTCGCCGCTGGAGTACAACCGGCGCGACCCCTACCTTCCCGATCTGCTGATGTGCCGGCCTGAGCTGACCGACGTACTGCTCGCCGCGATCCTCTCGCAGCACTGACGGCGGGAATGGATCCGGGTCCGCGATTGTCGGATTCTTGGACTGCACACCGCGGGAGGCCGTCCTGATCGAACAACCTAGAGTCGACGTCATGCAATCGTGGCCGGCGCCGAACGTCCCGGCGCTGCCGGGCCGCGGGCCACAGCTGCGCCTCTACGACAGCTCGGATCGGCAGGTCCGCCCCGTCTCGGCGGGTCCGACCGCCACCATGTACGTCTGCGGCATCACCCCGTACGACGCGACCCACCTCGGACACGCCGCCACCTACCTGGCGTTCGACCTGGTGTACCGGGTGTGGCTGGACGGCGGCCACGACGTGCACTACGTCCAGAACGTCACCGACGTCGACGATCCGCTCTTCGAACGGGCCGCCCGCGACGGCATCGACTGGCGAGAGCTGGGCGACCGTGAGACCGACCTGTTCCGCGACGACATGGCCGCCCTGCGGGTGTTGCCGCCACGCGACTACGTGGCCGCCACCGACGCGATCGCGGAGGTGATCGAGCTGGTCGAGAAGATGCTCGCCTCGGGCGCGGCGTACATCGTCGACGACAGCGAATATCCCGACGTGTACTTCCGGGCCGATGCGACGGTGCAGTTCGGCTACGAGTCCGGATACGACCGGGACACGATGCTGCGGTTGTCCGCCGAGCGGGGCGGTGACCCGGACCGGCTCGGCAAGGCCGACGAACTCGACGCACTGCTGTGGCGGGCGCGCCGGCCCGGCGAGCCCAGCTGGCCGTCCCCGTTCGGCCCGGGCCGACCGGGTTGGCACGTCGAGTGCGCCGCGATCGCGCTCAGCCGCATCGGCACCGGCCTCGACATCCAGGGCGGCGGCAGTGACCTGACGTTCCCGCACCACGAGTTCTCCGCCGCACACGCCGAATCGGTGACCGGGGAGCGCCGCTTCGCCCGGCATTACGTCCACGCCGGGATGATCGGCTGGGACGGGCACAAGATGAGCAAGAGCCGCGGCAACCTGGTCCTGGTGTCCCGGCTGCGGGCCGAGGGCGTCGATCCGTCCGCGATCCGGCTCGGGCTGCTGGCAGGGCACTATCGCCAGGACCGGTCCTGGAGCGACGAGATGCTCGCCGAAGCCGTGGCGCGCCTGGAGCGCTGGCGGCGCGCCACCACGCTGGAGACCGGACCTGACGCCTCCGACGTCGTCAACCGGGTGCGCACCTACCTCGCCGATGATCTCGACACCCCGAAAGCGCTTGTCGCCCTCGATGCCTGGGCCCGCGAGGCGCTCGAATTCGGCGGAAACGACCGAGCGGCGCCGCGCACCGTGGCCGCCGCGATCGACGCGTTGCTCGGCGTGCAGCTCGCCGTGGAGTAATTTCACCGCATGACTTCGGTACGCGGGAAAGTGGTGTTCATCACCGGCGGGGCACGCGGTGTCGGAGAGGAACTGGCCCGCCGGCTGCACGCCAAGGGCGCCAAGCTCGTCCTGACCGACGTCGACGAGACGCCGCTCAAGGAGCTGGAGAACGCCCTCGGGGCGGATCGCGTACTCACCGGCGTCGCCGACGTGTGCCATCTCGCGGACATGCAGGCGGTCGCCGACGAGGCGGTGAAGCGCTTCGGCGGCATCGACATCGTGATCGCCAACGCGGGCATCGCCAGCTACGGCTCGGTACTGGTGGTCGATCCGGACGCCTTCCGGCGCGTCCTCGACGTCAACGTCGTCGGCGTCTTCAACACCGTCCGGGCGACCCTGCCGTCACTCATCGAGCGCAAGGGCTACGTGCTCGTGGTGTCCTCGCTGGCCGCGTTCGCCGCCGCCCCCGGTATGGCGCCCTACGACGCATCGAAAGCCGGCGTCGAGCACTTCGCGAACGCACTGCGCCTCGAGGTGGCCCACCGCGGCGTCACCGTCGGCGTCGCGCACATGTCCTGGATCGACACGCCCCTGGTGCAGGACACCAAAGCCGACCTCCCGAGTTTCCGCAGGATGCTCGAGACCCTGCCGGGTCCGCTGAGCAAGACCACCTCGGTCGACAAGTGCGGCGAAGTGTTCGTCAAAGGCATCGAGCGGCGCCGCGAGCGGATCTACTGCCCCGGCTGGGTGGGCCTGATTCGCTGGGCGAAACCGCTGTTGACCACCCGGATCGGCCAGGCGTCGGTGCTGCGCCACGTTCCGGAGATCCTGCCGCAGATGGATGCGGAGGTCACCGCGCTGAAACGGTCGCTCGGGTCCCGCACCCACGGCCACCAGAAGTGATCCGCCGACTGGTCGCCGTCGGTTGAGGCGGTGCGGACTAACCCTTGAAGCCGGGGCCGCGGCGGCGCAGGTAACGCTCGAACTCCGCGGCCAGGGCGTCCCCGTCGATCTTTCCGAGCGCGTCGGACATGTCGACCTCGGCGTCGCCGCGCTGCTCGAGGGAGGTCACGTATTCGGCGATCTCCTCGTCCTCTGAGGTCATCTCGGTCACCGCCTCCTCCCACTCCTCGGCCTGCGCGGGCAGATCGGCCAGCGGGACCTCGATATCGAGCACGTCCTCGACACGGCGCAGCAGTGCCACCGTCGCCTTGGGGTTGGGTGGCTGGGACACGTAGTGCGGCACGGCGGCCCAGAACGTCACCGCCGGAATCCCGGCCTGTACGCACGCGTCCTGGAAGACCCCGGCGATCCCGGTCGGGCCCTCATAGCGGGTCTCCTCCAGGCCGAAGAACTTCGCCGACTCCGACGAGTACGCAGCGCCCGACACCGGCACCGGCCGGGTGTGGGGCGTGTCGGCCAGCAGCGCACCCAGGATGACCACGGTCTGCACGTCGAGCTTGTCGGCGATGGTGAGCAACTCCGCGCAGAACGTCCGCCAGCGCATGTTGGGCTCGACCCCGTGCATCAGCACGATGTCGCGGTCGGCGCCCGGCGGCCGGCAGTGGGAGATCCGCATCGACGGCCACACCAGCTCGCGGGTCACACCGTCGATCTGGCGGATCTGGGGCCGATTGACCTGGTAGTCGTAGTAGCTCTCGTCATCGATCTCGACGATCGTCTCGGCCTCCCAGATGGCGTCGAGGTGCTCGAGTGCATCGCTGGCCGCGTCCCCGGCGTCATTCCACCCTTCGAACGCGGCGACGATGATGGCGTCGTGCAGTCCGGGTAGCTCAGGTCCCTTCGGTCCCGGTGTATTCGGCGGGGTCACGAAGCCAGCCTAAAGCCTGCGGGGGACCAGTGAGCCTCATCGCCCCACCCCTTGACGACTTCCGGCCGGTCCGGACGAAATAGGTCCGGTTCCGATCTGGTTAACCTGGTGACCACAGCATTGTCGGCAGGGCATCCCGAGCCCACGCGGGTCGGGACGGATCGCGGCGATGAACTGGGCGTCCAGATGTCGATCGGGCGACGTCGTAGACTTTCGGAGGTCGAGAGGCGTTGCAACGGCTGCCGGGGAGCATTGCCCCGGTGTCCGCCACGCTCGGCAGAGTCAAGGACGCCTTCCGCTGAGGAAGGAGCGCACGTGAACGCCGTTGACTCGACCACCTTTGCGCCGAACGTCCGGCCCGACTGCACCGATGAACTGACGGCGGCGCTGCGCCAGCGGATCTTGGTGATCGACGGCGCGATGGGCACGGCGATCCAGCGCGACCGGCCGGACGAGGCCGGCTACCGCGGCGACCGGTTCACGGAGTGGCCGACCGCGCTGCAGGGCAACAACGACCTGCTCAACCTGACGCAGCCGCAGATCATCGAGGGGATCCACCGCGAGTACCTCGAGGCGGGCGCCGACATCCTTGAGACCAACACGTTCAACGCGAACGCGATCTCGCTCTCCGATTACGACATGGCCGACCTGGCCTACGAGCTGAACTACGCCGGCGCCGCGCTGGCCCGCAAGGCCGCCGACGAATACAGCACCCCCGACAAGCCTCGCTACGTCGCCGGCGCCATGGGCCCGACGACGCGGACCGCGTCGATCTCCCCGGACGTCAACGACCCCGGAGCCCGCAACGTCTCCTACGACGAGCTGGTGGCCGCCTACCTCGAAGCCGCCAACGGCCTGGTCGACGGCGGCGCCGACCTTCTCGTCATCGAGACGATCTTCGACTCCCTGAACGCCAAGGCGGCGGTGTTCGCCGTCGAGACGCTGTTCGAGGAGCGCGGACGCCGCTGGCCGCTGATCATCTCGGGCACCATCACCGATGCGTCCGGGCGGACGCTGTCCGGACAGGTCACCGAGGCCTTCTGGAACGCGATCCGGCACGCCAGGCCGCTCGCGGTCGGCCTGAACTGCGCCCTCGGTGCGCCGGAGATGCGGCCCTACATCGCCGAGATGGCGCGGATCGCCGACACCTTCGTCTCCTGCTACCCGAACGCGGGCCTGCCCAACGCCTTCGGCGAGTACGACGAGGATCCGGAGCAGCAGGCCGGGTACATCGCTGAGTTCGCCCAAGCGCGCCTGGTGAACCTGGTCGGGGGCTGCTGCGGTACCGCCCCGCCGCACATCGCCGAGATCGCCAAGGTCGTCGAGGGCAAGCCGCCGCGCGAATTGCCGGAGATTCCGGTGGCGACCCGGCTGTCGGGCCTGGAGCCGCTCAACATCACCGACGACTCCCTGTTCGTGAACATCGGTGAGCGCACCAACATCACCGGATCGGCCCGATTCCGCAACCTGATCAAGGCCGAGGACTACGACACCGCGCTGTCGGTGGCCCTGCAGCAGGTCGAGGTCGGTGCGCAGGTCATCGACATCAACATGGACGAGGGCATGATCGACGGCGTCGCCGCGATGGACCGGTTCACCAAGCTGATCGCAGCCGAGCCGGACATCAGCCGCGTCCCGGTGATGATCGACTCCTCCAAGTGGGAGGTCATCGAGGCGGGCCTGAAGAACGTCCAGGGCAAGCCGATCGTCAACTCGATCTCCATGAAGGAGGGCGAGGAGAAGTTCATCCGCGAGGCACGGCTGTGCCGCAAGTACGGCGCCGCCGTCGTCGTGATGGCGTTCGACGAGCAGGGACAGGCCGACAATCTGGAGCGCCGCAAGGAGATCTGCGGGCGCGCCTACCGGATCCTCACCGAAGAGGTCGGCTTCCCGCCCGAGGACATCATCTTCGACCCGAACTGCTTCGCGCTGGCCACCGGTATCGAGGAGCACGCGACGTACGGCATCGATTTCATCGAGGCCTGCGCCTGGATCAAGGAGAACCTGCCCGGGGTGCACATCTCGGGCGGCATCTCGAACGTGTCGTTCTCGTTCCGGGGCAACAACCCGGTCCGCGAGGCGATCCACTCGGTGTTCCTGTTCCACGCCATCAAGGCCGGGCTGGACATGGGCATCGTCAACGCCGGTGCGCTCGTGCCCTACGACTCCATCGACCCCGAGCTGCGGGACCGCATCGAAGACGTGGTCCTGAACCGGCGCGAGGATGCGGCCGAGCGCCTGTTGGAGATCGCTGAACGGTTCAACAGGTCGGAGAAGACCGAGGATCCGGCAGCAGCGGAGTGGCGATCCCTCCCGGTCCGCGAGCGGATCACCCACGCCCTGGTCAAGGGGATCGACGCGCACGTCGACGCCGACACCGAGGAGCTGCGCGCCGAGATCGCCGCCGCAGGAGGCCGCCCGATCGAGGTGATCGAGGGCCCGCTGATGGACGGGATGAACGTCGTCGGTGACCTGTTCGGCGCAGGCAAGATGTTCCTGCCCCAGGTGGTGAAGTCGGCCCGCGTGATGAAGAAGGCGGTGGCGTACCTGCTGCCGTACATCGAGGCGGAGAAGGCCCAGCCCCTGCCCGGGGAGGCCGCCAAGAAGGACACCAACGGCACGATCATCATGGCCACCGTCAAGGGCGACGTCCACGACATCGGCAAGAACATCGTCGGAGTCGTGTTGCAGTGCAACAACTTCGAGGTGATCGATCTCGGCGTGATGGTGCCTGCGAGCAAGATCCTCGAGGCGGCCAAGGAGCACAGTGCCGACATCATCGGGCTGTCGGGCCTGATCACCCCGTCCCTGGACGAGATGGTCAACTTCGCCGCCGAGATGGAACGCGAAGGCCTGCAGATTCCGCTGCTGATCGGTGGGGCGACCACCTCGCGCGCCCACACGGCCGTGAAGGTGTCGCCGCGTCGCAGCGGTCCGGTGGTCTGGGTCAAGGACGCGTCGCGCTCGGTGCCGGTCGCAGCCGCGCTCCTGGACGACAAGCAGCGTCCCGCGCTGCTGGAGGCCACCGAGAAGGATTACGCGTCGCTGCGCGAACGGCACGCCCAGAAGAACGAGCGCCCGATGTTGACGCTGGGGAAGGCGCGGGCGAACCGGACGCCGATCGAATGGGACAGCTACACGCCGCCGGTGCCCGCGCAAGGAACAGGAGTACGTGAATTTCAGGACTATGACCTCGCGGAGCTACGCGAGTACATCGACTGGCAACCGTTCTTCAACGCCTGGGAAATGAAGGGACGCTTCCCCGACATCCTCAACAACCCGGTGTCGGGCGAGGCTGCGCGCAAGCTGTACGAGGACGCCCAGGAGATGCTCGACACGGCGATCAAGGAGAAGTGGCTGACGGCCAACGGGGTGATCGGCTTCTTCCCGGCGAATGCGGTCGGCTCAGGTGGACAAGAAGACATCGAGGTCTACACCGACGAATCGCGAGCCGAGGTGCTGACCACGCTGCGCAATCTGCGCCAGCAGGGCGAGCACCGCGAGGGGGTCCCGAACCGGAGCCTCGGCGACTTCGTCGCGCCCAAAGAAACGGGTCTCCGGGATTACGTCGGCGCGTTCGCCGTCACGGCGGGCCTCGGTATCGGCGAGAAGATCGCGGAGTTCAAAGCCGCCAACGACGATTACAGCGCGATCCTGCTGGAGTCGCTCGCCGACCGGCTGGCAGAGGCATTCGCCGAACGGATGCACCAGCGGGTCCGCAAGGAGTTCTGGGGATATCAGCCCGACGAGCAGCTCGACAACGAGGCGCTCATCGGTGAGAAATACCGCGGGATCCGCCCCGCCCCCGGCTACCCGGCCTGCCCGGAACACACCGAGAAGGCGACGCTCTGGGAGCTGATGGACGTCAAGGAACGCACCGGCATCGAGCTCACCGAGTCGATGGCGATGTGGCCCGGAGCGGCGGTCAGCGGCTGGTATTTCTCGCACCCGCAGTCGCAGTACTTCGTCGTGGGCCGGATCGCCCAGGATCAGGTCGCCGACTACGCGAAGCGCAAGGGCTGGACCCTCAAGGAAGCCGAACGCTGGCTGGCCCCCAACCTCGGCTACAACCCGGAGGACTGAGCCCGAAACGCCGAACGGTTTGTGCGACGGGCTGATTGACCGACGGCGTCGGCCGCTCACCGCGTGTTTCGCGGTGAACGGCCGGCCCGTGACACAATGTCCGGGTGCAGGCGGTGCTGTGGGACATGGACGGCACGCTCGTCGACTCCGAAAAGCTCTGGGACGTCTCACTTGCCGCGCTGTATCGCGAACTCGGCGGGGAGATCAGCCCGGAGCTGCGGGCGGCGCTGGTGGGTAGTTCCGCCGAGAACACGATCCGTACCGTCTACGCCGATCTCGGACTCGACCTCGACCCTGCCGCGATGGCCGCATCCGACCGCTGGCTGCACGAGTACACCGGCGAACTGTTCGCCACCCAGGGCCTGCCCTGGTGTGACGGAGCCCGGGAACTCCTGGAAGACGTTGCGTCCGCGGGTATTCCGATGGCGCTGGTGACCAACACCCAGCGGGCATTGACCGAGCAGGCGCTCGACAGCATCGGCAGGCACTTCTTCACGGTGACGGTGTGCGGTGACGAGGTGGCACAGGGCAAACCGGCGCCCGACCCCTACCGGAGAGCGGCGCAACTGCTGGGCGTCGACCCCGGCCGGTGTCTGGCCGTCGAGGACTCACCGACCGGTACCCAGGCCGCCGAGAGCGCGGGTTGCCCGGTCCTCGTCGTACCCAACGACGTACCGGTGCCGATGAGCCCGCGGCGCCGTCAGGTCAGTTCGCTGCGTGGATTCGGAGTCGATGACCTGAGGGAGATCCACCGGGACGTCGTCGACGGACAGGACGAACGGACGGCCTGAGCCGCGCCGGTTTTACGGGACACAGTTGAGGGAACACGCGTACTCGCACTCTGGAAGTGCTTGAATGTGATTCCGGTCACGCATAGTTGCGCGGAAAGGACGTCCCATGGCTGGTCAGGGTGGTGCTCCGGTAGGTGACGACCTACCCGTCAGCGACGGGGACTTCTCGTCAGGCAAGACCGCTGTCCGTATTGCATCGGTCGCCGCGCTGGGCGGCCTGCTCTTCGGCTACGACAGCGCGGTGATCAACGGCGCGGTGGACTCCATCCAGGAGGACTTCGGTATCGGCAACGCCGAGCTCGGTTTCGCCGTCGCCTCCGCACTGCTCGGCGCCGCCGCAGGCGCCATGACCGCGGGGCGCATCGCCGACCGGATCGGCCGCATCGCGGTGATGAAGATCGCCGCCGTGCTCTTCCTCGTCAGCGCTTTCGGCACCGGTCTGGCGCCGGACGTGCTGTGGGTGGTGATCTTTCGGATCGTCGGCGGCATCGGCGTCGGGGTGGCCTCGGTCATCGCTCCCGCCTACATCGCCGAGACCTCGCCGCCGGGCATCCGCGGCCGGCTGGGTTCGCTGCAGCAGTTGGCCATCGTCTCCGGCATCTTCCTGTCCTTCGTGGTCAATTGGCTGCTCCAGTGGGCTGCGGGTGGGCCGAACGAGCCGCTGTGGTTGGGCCTCGATGCCTGGCGCTGGATGTTCCTGGCCATGGCCGTGCCCGCGGTGCTCTACGGATCACTGGCCTTCACCATCCCGGAATCACCGCGCTATCTCGTTGCCAGCCACAAAATCCCGGAAGCCCGCCGGGTGCTCAACATGCTGCTGGGCCAGAAGAACCTCGAGATCACCATCACACGGATCCGCGAGACGCTGGAACGTGAGGACAAGCCGTCCTGGCGGGACATGCGCAAGCCCACGGGCGGAATCTACGGCATCGTCTGGGTCGGTCTCGGCCTGTCGATCTTCCAGCAGTTCGTGGGTATCAACGTGATCTTCTACTACAGCAACGTGCTGTGGCAGGCGGTCGGGTTCAGTGCCGACGAGTCGGCGATCTACACGGTCATCACGTCGGTCATCAACGTGCTCACCACCCTGATCGCGATCGCGCTGATCGACAAGATCGGCCGCAAACCGCTGCTGCTCATCGGCTCGTCCGGTATGGCGGTCACGCTGATCACCATGTCGGTCATCTTCGCCAACGCCACGGTGAACCCGGATGGGACGCCCAGCCTGCCGGGCGCCTCCGGTGTGATCGCGCTCATCGCCGCGAACCTGTTCGTCGTTGCCTTCGGTATGTCCTGGGGCCCGGTGGTCTGGGTGCTGCTCGGCGAGATGTTCCCCAACCGCATCCGGGCCGCCGCGCTGGGCCTGGCCGCCGCCGGACAGTGGGCGGCGAACTGGCTGATTACGGTCACGTTCCCCGGTCTGCGCGAGCATCTGGGCTTGGCCTACGGCTTCTACGGGCTGTGCGCGATCCTGTCCGGCCTGTTCGTCTGGCGGTGGGTGATGGAGACCAAGGGCGTGTCCCTGGAGGACATGCACGGCAGCATCCTGAAGAGCGACGCCGCACCGACGGCCACCAAGGAGGGCTGAGGTCCGGGGCGGCCGCCCCGCCGTGGGAGAATGGCCGTCCGTGAAGACCTTCGACGCGCTGTTCGACGAGCTGACCGAGCGGGCCCGCACCCGGCCGGAGGGCAGCGGCACCGTAGCGGCCCTCGACGGCGGCGTGCACGGCCTGGGCAAGAAGATCCTCGAGGAGGCCGGCGAGGTGTGGCTGGCTGCCGAACACGAGAGCGACGACGCCCTGGCCGACGAGGTCAGCCAACTCCTGTACTGGACGCAGGTGCTGATGATCGCGCGCGGTCTGACCCTCGACGACGTCTACCGGAAGCTGTGACCGGCATGTTGCGCGTAGCGGTTCCCAACAAGGGCGCACTGAGCGAGTCGGCGGCCGAGATCCTCGCCGAGGCAGGCTACCGCCGTCGCCGCGACGTCAAGGACCTCACCGTCGTGGACCCGGCCAACAACGTCGAATTCTTCTTCCTGCGTCCCAAGGACATTGCGATCTATGTCGGATCGGGTCAGCTGGACTTCGGCATCACCGGCCGCGACCTGGCCGCCGAATCGGGCGCACCGGTTCGCGAGCGACTTGCGCTGGGCTTCGGCGGCTCCACCTTCCGGTACGCCGCACCGGCCGGCGCCGACTGGACTCCGGACGATCTGGCGGGTAAGCGGATCGCCACGGCGTTTCCCAATCTGGTGCGTAAGGACCTCGCGGCCAGAGGGATCGACGCGACGGTGATCCGGTTGGACGGTGCGGTGGAGATCTCGGTGGCGCTCGGTGTCGCCGACGCCATCGCCGACGTCGTCGGCTCCGGACGCACGCTCAGCCTGCACAACCTCGTCGCCTTCGGAGAGCCGCTGTGCGATTCGGAGGCGGTGCTCATCGAGCGCGACGGCGCCGACGACGCGAACGCCGCCGGACGTGATCAGCTGGCGGCGCGGGTACAGGGCGTGGTGTTCGGCCAGCAGTACCTGATGCTCGACTATGACTGTCCCCGTGAACTTCTCGACCGTGCGACGGCGGTGACGCCCGGACTGGAATCGCCGACGATCGCGCCGCTGGCTGATCCGGCCTGGGCGGCGGTGCGGGCCCTGGTTCCGCGCCGCGACGTCAACGCCATCATGGACGAGCTGGCCGCGATCGGCGCCAAGGCCATCCTGGCATCCGACATCCGGTTCTGCCGCATGTGATTCAACCGGTGGCGCGCCGCGAGCCGTGCTAGCGTCCGGGAGAATTCACCCCGGTCGGAGGTCTCGATGACACATGTCCTTGTCCTGCTGCTGGCCCTCCTGATCGGCGTGGTCGCCGGCCTGCGGGCGTTCACCGCTCCGGCGGCCGTCGCCTGGGCGGGCATGTTGGGCTGGCTCGTCCTGGACGGCACGTGGGCGCAGTGGGTGGCCCATCCGATCACGGTCACCGTGCTGACCATCCTGCTGGTCGGCGAACTGGTCACCGACCAGTTGCCCAAGACGCCCAGCCGCAAGACGGCGATGCAGTTCGGCGCGCGGCTGGTCACCGGTGGTTTCTCCGGCGCGGTCATCGGCACCGCGTTCGGTTACACGATCGGCGGACTCGGCGCCGGGGTCATCGGTGCGGTGCTCGGCACGCTCGGCGGGTACGAGGTCCGCAAACGTCTTGTCGCCCGCAACGGTGGTCGTGACCTGCCGATCGCCCTGCTCGAGGATGGCATCGCGGTGGTCGGCGGTTTCGTGATCGTCTGGCTGGCCACGGTCATCTGACATGACTACGGACCCAACTGATTACGACGCAATCATCATCGGGGCCGGCCAGGCCGGGCCGCCACTCGCGGGGCGGCTGACCGAGGCCGGTCAGACCGTGGCGGTCATCGAACGCAAACTGGTCGGCGGCACCTGCGTGAACTACGGCTGTATCCCGACCAAGACGCTGGTCGCCAGTGCACATGCCGCCCATCTGGCCCGTCGCGGCGCCGAATACGGGATCGGCACCGGCGAGGTGACCGTCGACATGGCAAAGGTCAAGGCGCGCAAGGACAAAATCATGCTCGACGACCGGCACGGCGTCGAGTCGTGGCTCGAGGGCATGCAGGGATGCACGTTCATCCGGGGCCATGCCCGTTTCGAGGATCCGCACACCGTGCGTGTCGGCGATCAGCTGTTGCGAGCCGAACGGATCTACCTCAACGTCGGCGGCCGGGCGGTGGTGCCCGATTTGCCCGGACTCGATCAGATCGACTACCTGACCAACGTCAGCATCCTCGATCTCGACGTCGTGCCCGAACACCTGGTGGTCATCGGCGGCAGCTACATCGCGTTGGAGTTCGCACAGATGTACCGCCGCTTCGGCGCGCGGGTCACCGTGATCGAACACGGGCCCCGGCTGACGTCGCGGGAGGACGAGGACGTCTCCGCCGCGATCACCGACATCCTGCGCAACGAGGGCATCGACATCATCGTCGGCGCCGCCGACCTCCGGTTCACCAGGCGTGACGACGGATTCGAGGTCGTCCCCTCAGCGGGTGCGGAAGCGGTGACGGGCAGTCATCTGCTTCTCGCGGTCGGCAGGCGGCCCAACACCGACGACCTCGGTTTGGAGAACGCGGGTGTGCAGACCGACGAACGGGGCAACATCGTCGTCGACGACCACTTGCGCACCAGCGTCGAGCACATCTGGGCAATGGGGGACTGCAACGGCAAGGGCGCGTTCACCCATACGTCCTACAACGACTTCGAGATCGTGGCCGCCAACCTCCTCGACGACGATCCGCGACGCGTCAGCGACCGCATCACCACCTACGCGCTCTACATCGACCCGCCCCTCGGGCGTGCAGGCATGACGGTCGACCAGGTACGCAAGTCGGGCCGAAAGGCGTTGGTGGGCACGCGTCCGATGACGCGTGTCGGCCGCGCCGTGGAGAAGGGCGAGACGCAGGGGTTCATGAAGGTGGTCGTCGACGCCGAGACCGAGGAGATCCTCGGGGCGGCGATCCTGGGCGTCGGTGGTGACGAAGTGGTCCAGGACATCCTCGATGTGATGACGGCGAAGCTCCCATACACCGCCATCTCCCGCACCATGCACATTCACCCGACGGTCAGTGAACTCGTTCCGACGATGCTGCAGGACCTGAAGCCTCTGCAATAGCGCGCCGGCCGGCCGCCATCTGGGCAGCGGCAAGGGCGACCCGGGCGCCGAGATGGCGACACGTCCGCACATCGGCCTCGTGCATGCTCTGCGGCGGTAGGTCGACATCGGTCTGTGCGCCCGCGCCGAGGAAGAATCCCAGCCGGTTCAGGTCGTCGACGCTGCCCGTCGAGCTGTTCCAGCCGGCGACCAGGCCGAGATTGACCCAGTGCATGTGGTGCTGTGCGGCGAACACGGCCAGTGACATCAGCGCGGCCACCTTGTCTCCGCTCTTGGCGCCGGAGTTGGTGAACCCGGCAGCCAACTTGTCGCGCCACGTGCCCTCCTGACACCGTCGGCCGGTTCGTTCGGCGAAGGCCTGGAACCCGGCCGACACGTTGCCCATGTAGGTGGGCGTGCCGAACACGATGGCGTCCGAGGAGTCGAGAACGTCCCAGTCGCCCCCGGTCAGGGTGTCCACGGCGAGCACGTCGACGGCGGCCCCGCCAGCACGGGCGCCGTCGCCGACGGCGCGGGCCAGTACCTCGGTGTGGCCGAAGCCGGAGTGGTACGCGACGCAGATCCGGGGGGAACGGTCATCGGCGGGCACTGTCGACCTCCCCTTTGCGAACGAGCCAGTCCGGCAGCACCGTCCCGCCCAGATAGGCCTCGAGCCGGTCGAGGAAGGCGTGGGTACCGCCGCGGAATCCCGACGCATTGCGCACGCCCAGGCCGCGATGGGTGAACCGCAGCAGCGTGCCGCTCCCGTCGGACCGCAGCTCGTAGCGGACCACTCCGTCCTCGACGATGGGCTGCCTCCACTCGTGTTCGAACACATGCGGCGGATCCCACACCAGGATTCGTCCCGTCATGCGTTTCACGTCGTCGGGCAGGGGAGGGCCGGTGGCGACCATCTCGATCGCTCCACCCTCGCGCGGATCGATGACGGTCGCGCCGAACCACTGAGCGCGCTCGTCGGGGTCGGTGATCGCCGCCCACACCTGCTCGATGGGAAACGGGAGCCGGCGTTCGAAGGTGAGCACCGCGCGGTCACCCTCCACGGTGAGCACGCCCTCGGCGGCGGTCACTGCGTCTCTCCTGCCCGGCGCTGCAGATGGCGTTCCAGATCATCGAGGTGTCCGGACCAGAAGTGGCGATAGCGGTCGATCCACGACCCGATCTCGACGAGGCCGTCGGCCCGCAGCGCGTAGATGCGACGCTGGGCATCGGGCCGCACCTCCACCAGTCCGACCTCTCGCAGGACCCGCAGATGGCGCGACACGGTGGGTTGGGTCAGGCCGGGAAGGGTGTCCACCAGTTCGCCGGCGGTGCGCTCACCGCCGGCCAGTGCGTCGAGTAGGGCGCGCCTGCTCGGTTCGGCTACTGCTTCGAAGACGTCCATACCTCTAGTATGCGCTGTCATCTATATAGATGGCAAGACATATTCACCTTGCGGCGCGCAACAGCCGCAGCAGGCCGATCTCGGCGATGTTCTTGGTGAGCTCGACATGCGCCCACAGCACCATGTCCTCGACTGTCCGCCCAGAGTCCGCACCCCACGGAAACGGCGCGGGACGCTGCAGATCGGCCGTGGTCATCGCCGCCAGCGTCGTCCGCCAACCGTGGGCGAGATCGCGGAGGGCCGCGACGGCCTCAGCGGATCCGGGCCAGGTGACCTCGGTGCGGTCCGGTGGCGTGTCACCCGCGAGATGCGCCGAAGCCACCGACCACCACCACGTCAGGTGCCAGCTGAGCCATCCGATGGTGGGGACGGGGATCGGATCCGGCTCGGTGTCGGCCCAGTCAACACGCCACACCCCGGCGGCGTCCGGCCGCACGGTCCACACCAGCGGTCCTGGCTCCCACAGGAAGTCCTCTGCGACCAGCGCGGACAGGTGCAGATCGGCCAGGGCCCATGCCAGCTCGAACTGGCCCGACAGGCCCGTCACGGGTTGCGCTGCACCAGCAGCGTCTGCGCCGAGGTCCCGATGTATCCGCGACGGTCGTACAGTTCGGCGGTGGTGACGCCGACACCGTCCGGGCCGATCGAACCGCGGGCGCGTAACGCGAAGTCGGAGCCCTCGGGCAGCCGGTGTAGGTGCACGACGGTGTCGGTGTTCATGAACACGAACCGCTGCGGATCGAGCGCGGCGCCGAGGCCGTTGGCCGAGTCGACGACCATCGCCAGTCGCTGCAGCGCCGTGGTGGGCTCGGCGTCGACGAGCGGGACGAGGGGAGTCAGCCAACCGACGGCGGACGCACCGTCGTCGGGCTGTTTACGCCAGTCGATGGTCTCCAGGTAACCCGGCGCCCCCTCCCAGGCGTGGCTCTTGGCCAGTGCCGGGCCCTCGACGATCGGCGGGTGGCGGTCCGTCGCGGCGTCGCGGGTGTCGCTGGTCGCGATCAGCCACGCGGTCACCCGCCCCACCGGTCGCGTGCCGTCGACGGGCGTGAGTTCGGCGGTCATCATCGCGATCCGGCTCCCCGGTCGCGACACCCACGCGCGCGCCTTCAACGGCACCACCGGGATGGCGCCCAGGAGGTCGAGCGTCAGCCGGCCGATGCGCATCCCGGCGGGCGCCTGCTCCTCGATCAGTTTGGTCAGCAGCGCCAGCGGCGGTGAGCCGTGCTGGATCTCCGGACCCCAGTTGCTTCGGGTGTCCGCTGTCGATTCGAAGACCTGGAACTCACCATCCTCGGGGATCACGTCGGGCAACCGGTGATAGAGATGACCGATCACTCGACCGGATCCTGTGGCCATCCCGGATAGGGCGGGGGCGTGCCGCCGAACTCGGGGCACAAGGCCCGGTGAGCACACCAGTCGCACAATCGCGACGGCTTCGGCCGGAAGTCGCCGGTCACCCCGGCCGCCTGGATAGCACGCCACATCGCGGTGAGTAGACGCTCGAACCGGACCAGCTCGTCGAGGTCGGGGGAGTAGTCCAGGACCTGACCGTCGGCCAGGTACAGCAGCCGCAGCCGGGCGGGCAGCACCCCCCGCGACCGCAGCAGCGCCACGGCGTAGAACTTCATCTGGAACAGCGCCTTGGCTTCGGCCAGGGCCCACACCTCCGACGGTGCCCGACCGGTCTTGTAATCGACGACCCGCATCTCGCCGGTCGGTGCGACGTCGATGCGGTCGACGAACCCGCGCAGTAATGTGCCGTCCTCCAGTTCGACCTCGATGTGCTGCTCACAGCCCTGCGGGTCGAACCCGGTCGGATCCTCCAGGCGGTAGTAGCCCGACAGCAGCGCCCGCGCCTCGCCGAGCAGCGCGTCCTGCACCGCCGGATCGAGATCGTCGATCAGCGTGGGGTTCTCGGCGATCATCCGGTTCCAGGCGGGCGTGATCAGCTCCAGTGCCGAGTCGTGGCCGCGGTCGGCGGCGGGCAGGGCGTAGAGCTGTTCGAGCGCGGCGTGCACCACTGAACCCCGCAGCTGTGCCGTGGACCGCGGTTCGGGTAGCCGGTCGATCGCGCGGAACCGGTACAGCAGCGGGCACTGCTTGAAATCACCGGCCCGTGACGGTGACAGCGCCGGGCGCCGGGGCGGCGCGAGCTGATCACTCATGCCAGGAAGCCTAGATCGGTCCGCCGACAATTCTGCGCAACCCCGCGCCCGCCCGCCCGCGCGTCAACTGGCAGGCTCATCAGCTATGCCACGAACCGGTCCGTTCGAAGTCGGAGACCGTGTCCAGCTCACCGACGCCAAAGGCCGGCACTACACGATGCTGCTCACGCCCGGTGGCGAGTTCCACACTCATCGGGGGATGATCGCGCTCGATTCGGTGATCGGCCTGCCAGAGGGCAGCGTGGTGAAGTCGACCAGTGGCGACCAGTTCCTGGTGCTGCGCCCGCTACTGGTGGACTACGTCATGTCGATGCCCCGCGGCGCGCAGGTGATCTACCCGAAGGACGCGGCGCAGATCGTGCACGAGGGCGACATCTTCCCCGGCGCGCGGGTGCTCGAGGCGGGCGCGGGTTCCGGCGCGCTGACGTGCTCGCTGCTGCGCGCCGTCGGGCCGCAGGGACACGTGACGTCCTACGACATCCGCGACGACCATGCCGTGCACGCCGAACGCAACGTCGTCACGTTCTTCGGCGAGCGGCCGGCCAACTGGGACCTGGTGATCGCCGACCTCAACGACTACCCCGGCGGCGAGGTCGACCGGGTCGTCCTCGACATGCTCTCGCCCTGGGATGTGCTCGGCACCGTCGGGGACGCGCTCGTTCCGGGTGGGGTGCTGATGATCTACGTCGCGACGGTCACGCAGCTCTCTCGGACGGTCGAGGCGTTGCGGGAGCAGCAGTGCTGGACCGAACCGCGCGCCTGGGAGAGCATGCAGCGAGGCTGGTACGTCGTCGGTCTGGCGGTGCGTCCCCAGCACACCATGCGCGGCCACACAGCATTCCTGATCAGCGCGCGCAGGCTGGCGCCCGGCGCGGTGGCGCCGATCCCGTTGCGCCGGAAGCGTCAGCTGATCCAGCCGCAGACCGATCCGGAGTAACGCCTCACTCATCGGTACTGCGCCGCAGTGCCCGGTGCGCCGACAGCAACTCCAGTTCGGGTCGCGCCGCGACCAGGCGTTCGGCCGCGTCGAGCACGTCGACCACGTGGGCGCGGTCGGCTGCCACCACCGCCACCCCGATACCTGCTCGCCGGTGCAGGTCCTGGGCGGAGGTCTCGGCCGCCGACACACTGAAGCGGCGCTGCAGTTCCGCGATCACCGGCCGGATGATCGACCGCTTCTGCTTGAGCGAGCGGATGTCGCCGAGCAGCACATCGAACTCCAGCCAACCGATCCACATGGTCAGCGGGGCGGTTCCTGAGCGGCCCCGAAATCCAGGAGGAGATCCGCCGTATCGCGGGTCAGCTGCCAGCCCGGGCCGAGCGGGGTGAAGTCCATCGGGAAATCGAAGGCACCGGCCTGCGGGTTGGGGGTGGTCACCACCACGTTCGCTGTCACGTCTCCCGACCGGGTGGGCGACCACGCGATGTCTCTGGCTTCGAACGTCAAGGGCAGGAAGCCGTTGTCCGCCAGCGCCTTGCCGAAGCGGTCCAGCGCCGCAGCGTCCCCGGGGCCGCTGTCCTGCACCAGCGCGGCCCGAGCAGCACCGGGCACGGTGACGTCGGCCAACCGGTACAGCACATCGGTCAACGCCTCCGGCGCAGGCAGTGGCGCCGCAGGCGGGGGCGCGTCGACTGCCGAGCTGGGCGCGGCCGACGTCGGTGGAGGCGCCGGCGGCGGGGAGTCGTCGCCGCACCCGGCAAGGCCGAACGCCGCCACCGTGACGGTGGCGGCGCTCAGGAACCTTGTAATCGTGGTGCGTCGCACCGGTCGATGGATCAGCCGACCGCCGAGAGCAGGGACAGGGCAGAGCCCTTCGAGACCTGCCAGCCGGTCGGGCTCGGGCCCGCGACGAACACGATGTTCTGAGTCGCGGTGCCGCCGGTGGCGGCCGTCGCGGTGACCGACGCGGTGGCGACGCCGCCGTTCTGGTCGACGTTGGCGACATTGAAGCTCAGCGGGAACTTGCCTTCGGCCGCCGCGTTGTTGTAGGCGCGGTCCGCGGTGATGGCCTCGATGCGACCGATCCCGCCCTGGATGTAGGGCGCCTTGCCGCTGAACGAACCAGGGCCGGCGAGCACGGCCAGCGTCTGGGTCAGCGGGCCCGCCAGATCAGGGGCGGGAACCTGCGGCATCGGCGAACCGAAGACCACCGGCGCAACGGCGGGCGCTGCGACCGGAGTCGATGCAAGGGACGTCACACCCGCCGCGGCACCCGCTACTACGGCGGCTGTCGCGACGCCGGTTACGAGGGATTTCAGGGTCACGGCTTTCCTTTCGATCTGTCTTACTAGTCTTTGAGGTTAACAGTGGTGCAGGTGTGTCGAATTGCTAGACCGCACACAAAGTCTGAATCGCCGGTAGCGTTGAAGTTGTTACTGCACCAATATCCGGTGCGGGAGAGGGGCGCAACATGAGTGAGTCACAGCGTCACGAAGCCGGCGACGACGGCTTCACGACACCTCAGGAATCCGGACTGTCCCGTGAGGACGCCGCCGAGCTGGAGGAGCTCCGCCGCGAGGCGGCTGCCCTGCGCGAGCAGCTCGAGGGTGCGGTGGGGTCACAGAGCGGACTGCGCAGCGCCCGCGACGTACACCAGCTCGAAGCGCGAATCGACTCTCTGGCCGCACGCAACTCCAAGTTGATGGAGACGCTCAAGGAGGCTCGTCAGCAGCTGCTCGCCCTGCGCGAGGAGGTCGACCGGCTCGGACAGCCGCCGAGCGGATACGGCGTGCTGCTGTCGGCCCACGAGGACGACACCGTCGACGTGTTCACCTCCGGCCGCAAGATGCGGCTGACGTGCTCGCCGAACATCGATGTGAGCCTGCTCAAGCAGGGGCAGACCGTCCGTCTCAACGAGGCGCTGACGGTGGTCGAGGCCGGCAACTACGAGGCCGTCGGGGAAATCAGCACCCTGCGCGAGATCCTCTCGGACGGACACCGGGCCCTGGTGGTCGGGCACGCCGACGAGGAGCGCATCGTCTGGCTGGCCGAGCCCCTGGTCGCCTCCGAGGACCTGCCCGACGGCTACGACGACGACGTGCTCGGCGACGACCGGCCGCGCAAGCTGCGGCCCGGCGACTCCCTGCTGGTCGACACCAAAGCCGGTTATGCCTTCGAGCGCATCCCGAAGGCCGAGGTCGAGGATCTGGTCCTCGAAGAGGTGCCGGACGTCAGCTACAGCGACATCGGTGGTCTCGGCCGCCAGATCGAGCAGATCCGCGACGCCGTGGAGTTGCCGTTCCTGCACAAGGAGCTCTACCGCGAGTACTCCCTGCGGCCTCCGAAGGGTGTGCTGCTGTACGGACCTCCCGGCTGCGGCAAGACGCTGATCGCCAAGGCGGTGGCGAACTCGTTGGCCAAGAAGATGGCAGAGGTTCGCGGCGACGACGCCCGCGAGGCGAAGAGCTACTTCCTCAACATCAAGGGCCCGGAGCTGCTGAACAAGTTCGTCGGTGAGACCGAACGTCACATCCGGCTGATCTTCCAGCGCGCGCGGGAGAAGGCGTCCGAGGGCACGCCGGTGATCGTGTTCTTCGACGAGATGGACTCGATCTTCCGTACCCGCGGCACCGGCGTCAGCTCTGATGTCGAGACGACGGTGGTGCCACAGCTGCTCTCGGAAATCGACGGTGTCGAGGGCCTGGAGAACGTCATCGTCATCGGCGCGTCCAACCGTGAGGACATGATCGACCCGGCGATCCTGCGGCCCGGCCGCCTGGACGTCAAGATCAAGATCGAGCGACCGGACGCCGAAGCGGCACAGGACATCTTCAGCAAATACCTCACCGAGGAACTGCCGGTCAACGAGGACGATCTGGCCGAGTTCGGCGGCGATCGTTCGCTGACGATCAAGGCGATGATCGAGAAGGTGGTCGACCGGATGTACGCCGAGATCGACGACAACCGGTTCCTGGAGGTGACCTACGCCAACGGCGACAAAGAGGTCATGTACTTCAAGGACTTCAACTCGGGAGCGATGATCCAGAACGTCGTCGACCGGGCGAAGAAGTACGCGATCAAGTCGGTGCTGGAATCAGGTCAGCGAGGCCTGCGGATCCAGCATCTGCTCGATTCGATCGTCGACGAGTTCGCCGAGAACGAGGATCTGCCCAACACCACGAACCCGGATGACTGGGCTCGTATCTCGGGCAAGAAGGGCGAACGGATCGTCTACATCCGCACCCTGGTCACCGGGAAGTCGTCGAGCGCATCTCGCGCCATCGACACCGAGAGCAACCTGGGTCAGTACCTCTGACCCAGGTCGGCTCCGGTCGAGAGATCAGGCGCGGGAGTTGGCCGCCGGGGCTCAGTCTGTCCGGCCGGCCCGGTAGGCCTTTCAGTCGCGGAAGAGTCGCGGATCGTCGGAGTCACCGAACTGGCGCGCCAGGCGCCACAGCAGCAGCCCGAATTGGACGCCGAGCGCGATGGAGATCATCGAGATCAGCGTCGCTGCGAACACCGCTGTGCTGTCGGTGCCCATCAGCTCGGTGACGCCCATCAGGCCGAGAGACCCGGGTACCAGCATCCAGAATCCCGGCAGGATGAGCGACACCGTGGCCGGTGTGCCGGGGCGGTGGGAGATGGCGAACGCGGTGAGTGTCAGGACCAGGCCGCCGACGAATCCGCTGGCGTAACTGCCCAGGACGGCGCCGCCGACGACCTGGCCGATGTAGGCGGTGCCGAGCATCAGCAGCATCCACGGCAGGAATCGGTTCGGCGGCCCGAAGAACAGCATGCCGCCGACGGCGTACACGACCAGGCCGAGCCACGGCGCCCATGGTCCGATCCGGTTGACCGGCGTGGTGATCAGGTGGTCGTCGGAAATGCCCGCCACCTGCGCGGCGATCAGGATCCCGAAGGCCAGCTGGGCGATCCGCATGAAACCCGAGACCAATCGGCTTGCGCCCGACACCATCTGGCGGCTGGACAGCTCGATGACTGCGAGGGTGATCGCCGCGCCGGGCAGGAAGGCGGCCAGCGGCGGCGCCAGCGCGCGCAGGCTGGCGTCGCCGAGGTGCAGGTGGTCGACGGCGGTGAAGGCGGCCAGCGAGACCAGGAATGCGCAGATCGTGGGGAGCAGCTGCGCCAATGCGTCACTGCGGCGGCCGAGTTCAGACAGCACGCCCACCACGGTGCCGAACACGACGGCCAGCAGGAGGGTCAGCGGTGCGGGCTGCAGGATCAGCGCCAGGCCCGCGGACTGCAGCGCGTAGCCGATCACGCCGACCCAGGTGGGGAAGCGCATCGGCATCGCCCAGATTCGCTCCAGTTCGGCGCTCCCGTCGACGGGGTCGATGGCTCCCCGCTGCGCTTTGCCGATCAGGGTGGACAGCGCGAAGGTCTGGTCGAAACGCAGATCGCGGTCGGGGTGGGCGATGGACAGCGCGCCGGTCTCCGAGTTACCGACCTGGACGTAGTTCGGCAGCGCCAGGTACTGGTTGTCGAGACCGTAGGCACCCGAGGCGGTGACCATGGTGTTGCGCACCATGGTCACCGGATAATTCGCCGACGCCATGGCCGCACCGAGCCCGGCGACGAAGTGCAGGGCAGCGGGATCATGGTCGCCGGTCATCGGCAACAGTCCACCAACTGTGGTTGCATGCCGCAACCGCCGGTCATCGGACCCTGTTCGGCGTCACCTAGGCTCTAGGTATGCAGCGGATCATCGGAACGGAGGTCGAATACGGCATCTCGTCGCCGTCCGACCCGACCGCAAATCCGATACTGACGTCCACCCAAGCCGTGCTCGCCTACGCCGCGGCGGCCGGTATCCAGCGCGCCAAGCGCACCCGGTGGGATTACGAGGTGGAGTCGCCGCTGCGCGACGCCCGCGGGTTCGACTTGAGCCGTTCTGCGGGGCCGCCGCCGATCGTGGACGCCGACGAGGTCGGCGCCGCCAACATGATCCTCACCAACGGGGCCCGGCTCTACGTCGACCACGCCCATCCCGAGTACTCCGCCCCCGAGGTGACCGACCCGATGGACGCGGTGATCTGGGACAAGGCCGGCGAGCGCGTGATGGAGGCCGCAGCCCGCCACGTCGCCAGCGTGCCCGGTGCAGCCAAGCTGCAGCTGTACAAGAACAACGTCGACGGCAAGGGTGCGTCGTACGGCACCCACGAGAACTATCTGATGAGCCGTCAGACGCCGTTCTCCGCGGTGATCTCCGGCCTGACGCCATTCCTGGTGTCCCGACAGGTCATGACGGGTTCGGGCCGGGTGGGCATCGGTCCGTCCGGTGACGAGCCGGGCTTCCAGCTCTCGCAGCGGGCGGACTACATCGAGGTGGAGGTCGGCCTCGAGACCACGCTCAAGCGGGGGATCATCAACACCCGCGACGAGCCGCACGCCGACGCCGACAAGTACCGCAGGTTGCACGTCATCATCGGCGACGCGAATTTGGCCGAGACGTCGACGTATCTGAAGGTCGGCGCCACCTCGCTGGTGCTCGACCTCATCGAGGAGGGGCCGGCACACGGGCTGGATCTCAGCGATTTGGCGCTGGCCCGGCCGGTGCACGCGGTGCATGTCGTCAGCCGCGACCCGTCGCTGCGCGCCACCGTCGCACTCGCCGACGGCCGCGAGTTGACCGCTCTGGCGCTGCAGCGCATCTACCTGGACCGGGTGGCCAAATTGGTCGACGCGCGCGACCCCGACCCGCGTGCCTCCCATGTGGTGGAGACCTGGGCGCACGTGCTCGATCTGCTCGAGCGCGACCCGATGGAGTGCGCCGAGATCCTGGACTGGCCTGCGAAACTGCGGCTGCTCGAAGGGTTCCGCAACCGGGAGAACCTGGCCTGGTCGGCGCCGCGGCTGCACCTGGTCGACCTGCAGTACTCCGACGTCCGGCTGGACAAAGGGCTCTACAACCGGCTGGTCGCGCGCGGTTCGATGCAGCGCCTGGTCACCGAGCAGCAGGTGCTCGACGCGGTGGACAACCCGCCGACCGACACCCGTGCGTACTTCCGTGGCGAGTGCCTGCGCCGGTTCGGCGCCGACATCGCCGCGGCGAGTTGGGACTCGGTGATCTTCGACCTCGGTGGGGATTCGCTCGTGCGGATTCCGACGCTGGAGCCGCTGCGCGGCAGTAAGGCGCACGTCGGTGCGCTGCTGGACTCGGTCGACAGCGCAGCCCAACTCGTCGAACAGCTCACGACCTGAGCCCCTGTCATCCGAGGCAATCCGGAGGCCGACCGGTAGTGTGGAAGAACGACGGGCGGCGGTGAGCCCGTTGATGACAAGTGCAGGAGGCGGCGATGGCGCAGGAGCAGACCAAGCGTGGTGGGGGCGGCGGCGATGACGACGACCCCACCGGTAGCACGGCCGCCGGGCAGGAGCGTCGCGAGAAGCTGACCGAGGAGACCGACGACCTGCTCGACGAGATCGACGACGTCCTCGAGGAGAATGCCGAGGACTTCGTGCGCGCGTACGTCCAAAAGGGCGGACAGTGACCTGGCAGCAGTACGAACCGCTCGCCAATCCCTTCCTTCAGTCGACTCCCGGAGCTCCTTCCGTGGCCCCCGCATTCCCTGGGAATCTCTCGTCGTTCTCCGACATGCTGCGCCATCAGGCGCCGCACCTGCTGCCGCTCGGCGGTGGTGACGCTCGGGCGGCCGTGACCGACGCCGTGCCGCACGGCACCACCATCGTCGCGCTGAAGTTCCCCGGCGGTGTGGTGATGGCCGGCGACCGGCGCGCCACCCAGGGTCACATGATCGCCAGCCGCGACGTGCAGAAGGTGTACATCACCGACGACTACACGGCGACCGGTATCGCGGGCACGGCGGCGATCGCGGTCGAATTCGCCCGGCTCTACGCCGTCGAACTCGAGCACTACGAGAAGCTCGAGGGGGTGGCATTGACGTTCCCCGGCAAGGTGAATCGGCTCGCCACCATGGTGCGCGGAAACCTGGGCGCCGCGCTGCAGGGCTTCGTGGCACTGCCGCTGTTGGCCGGCTACGACCTCGACGATCCGAACCCCGAGGCAGCGGGACGGATCGTGTCCTTCGACGCCGCCGGCGGCCACAACCTCGAAGAAGAGGGCTACCAGTCGGTCGGCTCGGGCTCCATCTTCGCGAAGTCGTCGATCAAGAAGCTCTACAACCGCGTGGTCGACGCCGAATCGGCGCTGCGCGTGGCAATCGAGGCGCTCTATGATGCCGCCGACGACGACTCTGCCACCGGCGGACCGGATCTCGTGCGCGGTATCTACCCGACGGCGGTCATCCTCAGCGCTGACGGCGCCGTAGAGGTCAGCGAGGAGCGCATCGCTGGACTCGCCCGCGAAATCATCCAAAGTCGTTCGCGCGCCGATACGTTCGGCCCCGACGCCGAGTAGGCAGGCACTTCGTGAGCTTCCCGTACTTCATCTCGCCCGAACAGGCGATGCGCGAGCGCTCGGAACTCGCGCGCAAGGGCATCGCGCGCGGCCGCAGCGTGGTGGCGCTGGCCTACGCCGACGGCGTGGTCTTCGTCGCCGAGAATCCATCGAGGTCGCTGCAGAAGCTCAGCGAACTCTACGACCGCGTGGGTTTCGCGGCGGTCGGCCGGTTCAACGAGTTCAACAACCTGCGCAGCGGGGGCATCCGGTTCGCCGACACACAGGGTTACGCGTACTCACGCCGCGACGTGACGGGTCGCCAGCTGGCCAACGTCTACGCCCAGACCCTCGGCACGATCTTCACCGAGCAGGCCAAGCCCTACGAGGTCGAGTTGTGCGTGGCCGAGGTCGCGCACTTCGGCGAGACCAAACCCCCTGAGCTGTATCGCATCACCTACGACGGGTCGATCGCCGACGAACCGCACTTCGTGGTCATGGGTGGTACCACCGAACCGATCATCGCCAAGCTCAACGAATCGTTCGCCGAGAACGCGCAACTCGCCGATGCAGTGCGCATCGCCGTCGAGGCGCTCGAAGCCGGCGGGGGTAACGGTACCGATGCCAAGGTGCTCGGCCCTTCGACCTTGGAGGTCGCGATCCTCGACGCCAACCGACCGCGCCGCGCCTTCCGCCGGATCACCGGGTCGGCCCTGGAACCGCTGCTGCCGCAGCGCGCTGCCGAACCGGCCACCGAGGTGGACCCCCAGGGCCAGTAGACGTGGATACCTGCGGCGGCTGAGCCCACCAGGACCGATCAGACGACCGGTTCCGCATCCACGACGTGGACGGGGTGCGCCAGGATCGACCGGTGCATGTAGCCGAGTTCGTTCCATGGCGTGGTTTCCGGTTGCGTTCGTCCACGGTCGTCCGTGGCGCGGACGCGGATCTCATGCTCGCCCGGCTCGGGGTGCCATCTGAACTGCCATCGCGCCCAGAGTCCCGGTCCTCCCGGCGACGTGATGGTCGCCGATTGCCATGGCCCGTCGTCCACACGGACGTGCACCTCGGTCACCGTTGCCTCCCCGGCGAACGCCCGTCCTCGGATGATCTGGGGGCGTGATGCCAACCGCGCCGGCCACGGCAAGTCGATGAGAGTCGAGAGGGCCGGCTCGGTGATGGCCGCACCGCGCGCGGCGCCGTGGCCCGGGTACTCCGGCCCGATCAGCACGTAATCCTCTGTGTTCCATGGGACCTGGATGGCGCGTTCGGCCACCTCGATCCGGCCCAGCCACTTGATGCTGGCCGCGCCGAGCCACCCAGACACGACCAGTCGAGCCGGAAACCCATGGTCGGGCGGTAAGGCTTCGCCATTCATGGCGATCGCAACGATGGTGTCCGGAGCCAGCGCCTTCTGCAGGGGGAGCGGGCGGCGAGCGCGGATCTCATCGAGGGATTCGGGCATGACTTCCAGGGCGGCCGCCGTGACACGCGCCGGTTCGAGGAGATCGCGCAGGCGCACGCCCGTCCACTCGGCGGTGCTGATTGCCGTGCGACCCCACTGGGTGCCTTCAAAGGTCTGTCCGAGTTCCTCACCGAACAGGACCCGGCGGTTGCCGGCGCATTCGATCGTCCGCCTGACCGTCACGTGCTCGAAGGTCGTGCATATGTCCTCGTAGCGGTATTCGACGGGCTCCTCGACGCCGTCGCCCTCGATGCGCAGACTCCACGCCGCCGCGTCGATCAGGGGAGTCGGCGCATGGCTGCGGATGAAGAAGCGGTCAATCGGCGTGATCTCGCCGAGCACGTGCTCCGGCGTGGTGCCGTAGTCGAGTCCAGAACCGGTGTCCTCCAGGAGATCGGGAGAAGTCGACTTCACGACCCCGACCGTGGCCTCTGTCATGAGTACAGACTGCCGGGACGGCCGCGCCGGCGGTAGTGCGAATCGCCGGAAGGCGACGACTGTGTTGATCGGCCCCGGATGAGCATGCGTGTCCGCCTTGCGCGAGGCGCCGATCGGGTGAATGATCATTGTTGCGTAATGAACATAGCGTTGCGTATCACGCAACAACCAAGCACCACTAACCGGAAGCGGTCGCGTCATGCCCAAAGTCGTCGTGATCGGTGCCGGCATCGTCGGCACCTCACTGGCCGACGAGTTGACGGCCAGGGGGATCACCGATCTCACGGTCGTCGACCGCGGCCCGCTGTTCGCCACCGGCGGGTCGACGTCGCACGCACCGGGGCTGGTCTTCCAGACCAACCCGTCGAAGACGATGACCGCCTTCGCGCGCTACACCGTCGAGAAGTTCAGCGCGCTGGACCATCCGGACGGGTGGGCGTTCAACCCGGTCGGCGGCCTCGAGGTCGCGACCACCCCCGAGCGGTGGGCCGACCTGCACCGTAAGGCCGGTTGGGCGCAGGCGTGGGGCATCGAAGGACGCCTCGTCACGGCCGACGAATGTGCCGCGCTGCACCCCCTGCTCGACCGCGACCGGGTCCTCGGCGGATTCCACACCCCCCGCGACGGACTGGCCAAGGCGGTGCGGGCGGCCGAGGCGCAGGCCCGGCGTGCGATCGCGCGCGGGGCGACCTTCCTGCCGCACACCGAGGTCCTCGGCGTGCTGGACCGCGCCGGGCGGGTCACCGGGGTGCGCACCGCGACCGGGAGCATCGACGCCGACATCGTGGTGTGCGCGGCCGGGTTCTGGGGAGCCCAGCTGGCCGAACAGGTCGGGCTGGTGGTCCCGCTGGTACCGATGGCGCACCAGTACGCCCGCACCGGTCAGATCCCGGCACTCGTCGGCCGCAACACCGAACTCTCCGAGGCGGGTCTGCCGATCCTGCGCCACCAGGACGCCGACCTGTACTTCCGCGAACATGTCGACCGCATCGGCATCGGCTCGTACGCCCATCGGCCCATGCCGGTCGACATGTCCAATCTGATGGCCGACACCGCCGACGAGGCCATGCCGTCCCTGCTGCCGTTCACTGACGACGACTTCGCCCCCGCGTGGCGTGACGCCGTCGATCTCATTCCGACGCTGCAGGATTCGAAGGTCGAGGAGGCGTTCAACGGGATCTTCTCGTTCACCCCCGACGGTTTCTCCATCATGGGCGAGCACCGCGACCTCGCCGGGTTCTGGGTGGCCGAAGCGGTATGGGTCACCCACTCCGCAGGCGTGGCGAAGGCGACGGCGGAATGGATCGTCGACGGGACGCCGTCTGTCGATGTCAGCGAATGCGACCTGTACCGCTTCGAAGACGTGGCCCGCAGCCCCGAGTTCGTGCTGCAGACCAGCTCACAGGCGTTTGTCGAGGTGTACGACATCGTCCACCCCCATCAGTTCCGCGAGGCGCTGCGCGGGCTGCGCACCAGCCCGTTCCACGGGCGACACCGCGACCTCGGCGCCTACTTCTACGAGGGTGGGGGATGGGAGCGCCCGGCCTGGTTCGAGGCCAACGCAGGTCTGCTCGACGGCCTCGAGATACCCGATCGCGACGAGTGGGCGTCCCGCTTCTGGTCGCCGATATCGATCGCGGAGGCCATGGCGACCCGCAACCGGGTGGCGATGTACGACATGACACCGCTGACCCGCTACGAGGTGGCCGGACCCGGCGCCGCGGTCTTCCTGCAGCGGATGACCACCAACAACGTCGACAAGGGTGTCGGATCGGTCACCTACACCCTGCTGCTCGACGAGACCGGCGGGATCCGCAGCGATCTGACCGTGGCCAGATTGAGTGACAGCACCTTCCAGGTCGGCGCCAACTCGCCGCGGGATTTCGACTGGCTGGAGCGTCACCGGCCCGACGACGTGACCCTGCGCGACATCACCGGCGGCACCTGCTGTGTCGGGGTGTGGGGTCCCAGCGCTCGTGCCATGGTGCAGCCGCTGTGTCCCGACGATCTGTCGCACACCGCATTTCGCTACTTTCGCGCCCTGCGAACCCACCTCGGCGCCATTCCCGTGACGATGATGCGGGTCTCCTATGTCGGCGAACTGGGCTGGGAGATCTATGCCGGGGCCGAATACGGTGCCGCGCTCTGGGATCTGCTCTTCGATGCGGGCCAGGCCCACGGTGTGGTCGCCGCGGGCCGGATCGCCTTCAACAGCCTTCGCATCGAGAAGGGCTACCGCAGCTGGGGCACCGACATGACCACCGAGCACACCCCCGCCGCCGCCGGCCTGGGGTTCGCGGTACGGATGGACAAGGGCGACTTCGTCGGTAGGACCGCTCTCGAACAGGCGGCACCGTCGCGAAACGTCCTGCGCAGCATCGTCTTCGACTCACCCGAAGCGGTGGTACTGGGGAAGGAGCCGGTGTACGTGGCCGGTGACTGCGTCGGATACGTCACCAGCGCCGCATACTCGGCCACGATCGGCCGCACCATTGCCTACGCGTGGTTGCCAGCAGGCGTCGGCAGCGGTGACGCGCTGACCGTCGACTACCGCGGAAAGCACCTTACTGCCACCGTGCACGACGAGCCCGTGGTCGACCCTGACATGCTGCGGATCCGGAGATAGCCATGGCATACGACGTCATCGTGATCGGCCTGGGCGGGATGGGCAGCGCCGCCGCCTACCATCTGGCCGCCCGCGGGCAGCGGGTACTGGGGTTGGAGAAGTTCACCCCGGCCCACGACCGCGGCTCGAGCCACGGCGGCTCCCGCATCATCCGGCAGTCCTACTTCGAGGATCCGGCCTATGTTCCCCTGCTGCTGCGCGCCTACGAACTGTGGGACAAGCTGGCGGCGGACTCAGGCCTCGAGGTGTACCGAATGACCGGTGGACTGTTCATCGGAGCGCCGGATTGCCTGACGGTCGCCGGCAGCCTGCGGGCCAGCCAGGAGTGGGGGCTGCCCCACGAGATGCTGGACGCGGCCGAGATCGCCTCGCGTTTCCCGACTCTCACCCCGAATCCGGACGACGTGGCGCTCTACGAGGCCAAGGCCGGTTTCGCCCGTCCCGAGATGACGGTCCAGGCGCACATCGATCTGGCCGAGCAGGCCGGGGCGACACTGCGCTTCGGGGAGGAGGTGACCGGTTGGGCGGAGACCCCGCACGGTGTCCAGGTGACCACGGCCGCCGCCACCTACAGCGCAGGCCAGGTCGTGATCTGTCCCGGCGCATGGGCCCCGAAGCTGCTCGCGCAGTTCGGGATTCCGATCACGGTCGAGCGGCAGGTGCTGTACTGGTTCGATCCCGTCGGTGGCACGACACCGTTCGCGAACCACCCGATCTTCATCTCAGAGGATGCGGCTGGCGCACAGGTGTACGGATTCCCCGCCATCGACGGTCCTGGCGGCGGTGTGAAGGTCGCCTTCTTCCGTAAGGGGGTCGAGTGCACCCCGGACACCATCGACCGCATTGTGCACGACGACGAGGTGGGGGAGATGCGTCGGGAGATCGTGCGGCTGCTGCCCGCGCTGGACGGGCCACTGCTGCATTCGGCGACCTGCATGTACTCGAACACCCCCGATCAGCACTTCGTGATCGCCCGGCATCCCGACGGTGCCAACGTCACGGTGGCGTGCGGATTCTCCGGCCACGGCTTCAAGTTCGTGCCCGTGGTCGGCGAGATCCTCGCCGACCTGGCTACCACCGGGACCACCACACATCCCATCGGCCTGTTCGACCCCCGCCGGCTGGTGGCCTCATGACCGCCACCGACAATCCGCCCACGTTGCTGGCCACGCTGGGCGGCGACTTCTACACCAGCGATGCGGTGTTCGCCGCCGAGCAGAGCCAGATCTTCGAGAACTCCTGGATCTGTGCGGCCCGCGCCGGGGACCTCGCTCAACCCGGACAGTTCAAGAAGGTGCAGATCGGCCGCGAGAGCGTGCTCGTGGTGCGCGCCAGGGACGGGCTGCTGCGGGCTTTCCTCAACGTCTGCCGGCATCGCGGCGCGCAGTTGTGCACCGAGTCCGAGGGACAGGTGCGGCGCACGTTGCGCTGCCCCTATCACGCCTGGACCTACGCCCTGGACGGCAAGCTGGTCGCTGCCCCGAACATCGCCGCGCTGACCGACAACTCCGGCGCCCCGATCGACCGCTATCAGTACGGCCTGATGCCGGTCGCGCTGACCGAGTGGCTGGGCTACGCCTGGGTGTGCCTGGCCGAGTTACCGCCGTCCTTCGAGGAGACGGTGGTGGCGGAGACGACGTTGCGGCTCGGTGCGGCCGATGTCATCGCCAACTGGGACATCGACGGCCTGCAGCTGGGCCGGCGGATCGTCTATGAGGTCGCGGCGAACTGGAAGCTCATCGTCGAGAACTTCATGGAGTGCTACCACTGCTCGTCGATCCATCCCGAGCTGGTCGACGTGCTCCCCGAATTCGCCCGCGGGATGGCCGCGCAGTCCTACGTCGGGCACGGTGCGGAATTCGCCTCGGATGTCGACGGATTCACCGTCGACGGATCACCCGGATTCGGCACGCTGCCCGGACTCGCACCAGACCACGACCGCCGCTACTACGCGATCACCGTGCGGCCGACCGTGTTCGTCAACCTGGTGCCCGACCACATCATCTTCCACCGGATGTATCCGCTGGCTCCCGACCGCACTGTGGTCGAGTGCGACTGGCTCTACGCCCCGGATGTGGTGACCGCCGGCCATGACGTGTCCCGTTCGGTCGAGCTGTTCCACCGGGTGAACCAGCAGGACTTCGAGGCGTGCGAGCGCACCCAGCCGGCGATGTCGTCGCGGGCCTACCGGCACGGCGGTGTGCTCGTACCTGCCGAACATCACCTCGCGGAGTTCCATCAGTGGGTAGTGTCCCGTCTCGGCATGTCGGACGGCAGCGCAAGGGGTTAGACCCATGGACGGTGAACCAGACCTCCTGATCGGGGGGTCGTGGCGGGCTGCCGGTGACGGCGGCAGGCGCGACATCGTCAATCCGGCCGACGGAAGCATCGCCGCCACCGTCGACGAGGCGCATCCCGAGGACGCCACCGCAGCGGTCGCCGCCGCCCGCGCCGCATTCGACGACGGCGCGTGGCCGGCCACGCCGGTGACGGAGCGCGCCGCGCTGCTCGACCGCGTCGCCGACCTGCTGGCCCGCGACAGGGAACCCCTGTCGCTGCTGGAGACCCGCGACACCGGAAAGACGCTGGCCGAGAGCCGTATCGACATCGACGACGTGATCTCGGTGTTCCGCTACTACGCGCGACTGATCGCCGTGCAGGCCGACCGCGTCGTCGACGTCGGCGATCCGAACGTCATCAGTCGGGTGATCCGCGAGCCGATCGGTGTCTGCGTGCTCATCGCGCCCTGGAACTATCCGCTGCTGCAGATGTCGTGGAAGGTCGCGCCCGCATTGGCGGCCGGCTGCACGATGGTCATGAAGCCCAGCGAGGTCACCCCACTGTCGACCATCGCGTTCACCCGCCTACTCGAAGAAGCCGGCACACCCGCCGGCGTGGTGAACCTGGTGCAGGGCAGTGGGGCCCGCGTCGGGGCGGCTCTCACCGACACGGCGGACGTCGACTTCATCTCGTTCACCGGAGGTGTGGCCACCGGGCGCGTCATCGCGGAGACGGCAGCCAAGCACGTCACCAAGGTGGCGCTCGAACTGGGCGGGAAGAACCCGCACCTCGTCTTCGCCGACATCGCCGACTCCGCCGCCGAATTCGACGCAGCGGTCGACCACGTCCTCACCGGGGTGTTCCTGCATTCGGGTCAGGTCTGCTCGGCCGGCACCCGTCTAATCGTCGAACAGTCCATCGCCGACGACTTCGTCGCCGCACTCGCCGACCGGGCCCGACGGATTCGTGTCGGCGACGGCCTCGACCCCGACAGCGAAACCGGACCGCTTGTCTCCGAGCAGCACCGCGCCAAGGTCGAAGACTATGTCGCACTCGGCATCTCCGAGGGCGCCACGCTGGTGTGCGGTGGACGGCGCCCCGACGATCCGGCGTTGGCCAAGGGCAGCTTCTACCTGCCCACGATCTTCGACCGGTGCGACCGGTCGATGCGCGTCGTCACCGAGGAGACTTTCGGCCCCATCCTGACCGTCGAACGGTTCACCGACGAAGCCGAGGCGGTCGCGCTGGGCAACGACACGCAATACGGTCTCGCTGCGGGTGTCCGGACCTCCGACACCGCGCGGGGCGAACGAGTGGTGCGCGCGCTGCGACACGGCACCGTGTGGCTCAACGACTTCGGCTACTACACCGCGGCCGCCGAGTGGGGCGGCTTCGGAAAATCGGGTAACGGCCGCGAACTCGGCCCCACCGGGCTGGCCGAATACCAGGAAATCAAACACATCTGGCACAACACTGCGCCGCAGCCGGCGGGCTGGTTCAAGGGCTAGGAGACGGATCATGGTCATCAAAGAACCGCATGCCGATAGCGGCATGGAGGACTTCGGCTACCGGGAGTCGCTCGACCGCAGCATCGGCAAGTTCGCCAGCTTCGCCGCCGGGGTCAGCTACATCTCCATCCTCACCGGCACTTTCCAGCTGTTCTACTTCGGCTTCGGCACCGCGGGCCCGGCCTACCTCTGGTCGTGGCCGATCGTCTTCGTCGGTCAGATGGCCGTCGCACTGTGCTTCATGGAACTCGCCGCCAAGTATCCCGTGGCGGGCTCGGTCTACAACTGGAGCAAGAAGCTCGCCAGCCGGCTGGTGGGCTGGACATCGGGCTGGCTGATGCTGACGGCGTCCATCGTCACCATTTCCGCGGTGGCGCTGGCCTACCAGCTCAACCTGCCCCGGCTGTGGAGCGGCTTCCAGATCATCGGCGACGGCAGCGACAACGCCTCCTATGCGGCGAACGCGGTGCTGCTCGGCACCATCCTGATCGCGTTCACCACGCTGGTGAACGCGCTGGGGGTGCGGTTGATGGCCCTCATCAACAGCAGCGGGGTGTTCATCGAACTCATCGCCGCCGTCCTCATCGTCGTACTGCTGGCCGTCAATGTGCAGAACAGTCCCGATGTCTTCTTCTCCAGCAACGGCTACGGCGCGGGCGAGAGCATGGGCTACCTCGGCGCCTTCCTGATCGCATCGCTGGCGTCGGGTTACGTCATGTACGGCTTCGACACCGCCAGTTCGCTCGGTGAGGAGACGGTCGAACCGCGCCGCACCGCGCCCAAGGCGATCGCCAGGGCGATCCTCGCGTCGTTCGTGATCGGCGGCGGAATCCTGGTGTTCGCGGTGTTGGCGGCGCCGAATCTGCAGGACCCGCAGCTGGGCGAGAGCTCCGGCGGGCTGCAGTACATCGTCGAGCAGGTGATGTGGGGTCCCCTCGGCAAGGTCTTCCTGGTCTGCATCGTCATCGCGGTCACGGTCTGCACGCTGGCGGTCCATACCGCGGCGATCCGGCTCACCTTCGCGATGGCCCGCGACAACGCACTTCCGTTCGGCGAGCGGCTGGCAACGGTCCACCCGAAGACGCAGACGCCCATCATCCCGGCCGTCACCATCGGCGTCATCTCGGTGATCATCCTGGTGATCAACATCGGTCAGCCGAAGATCTTCACGGTGCTGACCTCGATCGCGATCATCATGATCTACCTGGCTTACCTGATGGTCACCGCTCCGCTGCTCAAGAAGCGACTGCAGGGACAGTGGCCGCCGAAAGACCTCAAGGAGGGCGGCTACTTCACGATGGGCAAGTGGGGCATGCCCGTCAACATCGTTGCGGTGGTGTGGGGGATCTGCATGTCGCTGAACCTCGCCTGGCCGCGGGCGGCGGTGTACGGCGAGCAGTGGTACTACGCCTGGGGGGCGTTCATCTACATCGGTGTGATCCTCGGAGCGGGTCTGCTCTGGTACTTCGTCAAGGGCCGCAACCACATCGGCTGCCTGAAGTCCCACGCAGCAGAGTCCGCAGATGGCTGACGCCTTCGACTACGTCATCGCCGGCGGCGGAACGGCGGGATGCGTTCTGGCCGCACGGTTGTCCGAGGACCCGAACGTCACCGTGTGTCTCATCGAGGCCGGGCCGTCCGATGTCGGCGACGACAAGATCCTGGTGCTGGCGGACTGGATGCACCTGTTGGACTCGGGCTACGACTGGGACTACCCGGTCGAGCCGCAGGGGCGTGGCAACTCGTTCATGCGGCATGCCAGGGCCAGGGTGCTCGGCGGCTGCTCTTCGCACAATTCCTGCATCGCGTTCCACCCACCTGCCGAGGCGCTCGACGAATGGGTGACCATGGGCGCCGAGGGCTGGAGTGCCGCTGAAATCCTGCCGCTCACCCAGCGACTCATCGAGACGGTGCAGTTGCGCGACGTGCCACCGAAGGACCCCTGCGGCACCGCGGTCCTCGAGTCCGCGGCGCTGGTCGGGCTCCCGACGGTGGCGTTCAACCGGGGCGAGACGGTGCGCAACGGCGCGGGATGGTTTCAGATCAACGCCGACGAAGACGGCATCCGCAACTCGACGTCGAAGTCGTTCCTGCATCCGATCCTGGAAACGCGCGCCAATCTGGAGGTCCGCACCGACTGCTGGATCGCCGAGATCACGTTCGACGAACACCACGCCGCGACCGGTGTGCGCTACCAGCGGCCCGATCTGACCGGATACGACACCGTGTCCGCGCGCCGCGAGGTGATCGTGTGCGCGGGTGCGATCGACACCCCGAAACTGTTGATGCTCTCCGGCATCGGCCCGACGGCACATCTGCGGGAGATGGGTGTGCCGGTGCGGGTGGATTCACCCGGCGTCGGTGCCAATCTCGACGACCACGTCGAAGGCCTGGTGTTCTGGGAGGCGTCACGACCCATGGTCGACGCGTCGACGCAGTGGTGGGAGATCGGGCTGTTCACCACGGTGGATGACGGGGTGGCTCAGCCTGATCTGATGATGCATTACGGCAGTGTGCCGTTCGACATGAACACGCTGCGGCGTGGTTATCCCACCACCGACAACGGGTTCTGCCTGACGCCCAACGTCACCCAGGGCCGCAGCAGGGGCACCGTGCGGTTGCGCAGTCGCGACTTCCGCGATCGCGCCCGCGTGGACCCGCGCTACTTCACCGATCCCGACGGATACGACGAGCGGATCATGCTGGCCGGGCTGCGGCTGGCGCGCCGGATCGCCGAGCAGAAGCCGTTGGCGCAGTGGGTTGCCCGCGAACTCGCTCCCGGTCCGGACGCGATCACCGACGACGAATTGCTCGACTACATCCACCGGTGCCACAACACCGTCTATCACCCGGCGGCCACCGCGCGGATGGGCGCGGCGAACGACCCGATGGCGGTGCTCGACCCGCAGCTGCGGGTGAAGGGAGTGTCGCGGCTGCGGGTCGTCGATGCGTCCGCGATGCCGAAACTTCCTGCCGTCAACCCCAACATCACCGTGATGACGATGGCCGAGAAATGCGCTGACCTCATCCGGGCGGGCTGATCGGTCGTGGACCTGCGCGCCTTCCTGGCCCAGCACATCCCGTTCCAGTCGATGCCCGAGGACGAACTCGACCGGCTGGCCCAGGATGCGACGATCGAGGAGTTCGCCGCAGGACAGCAGATCGCCGACTACGCCCAGCGCGTGCCCGATGAAGTGTGGATGGTGCTCGACGGGCAGGTCACGCTGAAGGCCAGCGGTGAGGGCACGGTGCTCGACACCGTCGAGCCGGGTGGGATCTTCGGTTACACACCACTGCTCACCGGTGGCGGCATGCAGTTCGAGGCGCATGCCGCGGTGCCGAGCAGGCTGATCCGATTACCGGGAGCCCAGGTCCGGGCACAGTTCGCTCGCCCGGCGGGCCTGGCGTTCCTCGCATCGTCAGCCTGGAACGCCACCGCCCCGAACCGGCCTGCACAGAGCGCACCCGACTCGGACGGACGCGCCGTCGGCGAACTGGTCCACGCCGAGGCGCTGATCGTCGCACCCGATACCCCGGTTCGCGACGTCGTCATGGCGATGACCCAGCGGGACGTCTCGTGCGCGTTGATCCGTCTGCGCGACGGTGGGATCGGCATCTTCACCGACCGGGATCTGCGCACCCGGGTGGTGGCGGCCGGTCTGCCCGTCGACGTCCCGGTGTCCGCGGTGATGAGTGCTCCGGCCCGCACCGTCACCGCCGACCTGACCAGTGAAACCGTCCTGATGGAGATGCTCGAGGCGGGCCTGCGGCACATGCCGGTGGTCACCGCACGCGGGGTGGTCGTCGGGGTGCTCGAGGACGGCGACCTGCTCGCCGCGTCGGCACGTCAGAGCTTCCTGCTGCGCCGGGCGATCGGGAAGGCCTCGGACGCTGAGGAATTGCAGCGAGCGAGCAAGGGCGTGACGGCGATGGCCGGTGAGCTGTTCCGCAACGGAACGAAAGCCTCCGCCGCCAGCGCGATCTTCTCCGTCGTCGCCGACAGCCTGGTGCGCCGAGCACTGCAGGTGGCGCTCTCCGAAGCCCGGCACCCTCCGCAGGAGGGTGTGGCATGGCTGACGCTCGGCAGCGTCGCCCGCCGCGAAGCCATGCCGTCATCGGATGTCGACAGTGCGCTGTCGTGGAGTGCGGAGATGTCCGGGGAGTCAGGGCGGCTGCGTTCGATCGCGAGACGAACCCACGAGATCCTGGACCGCTGCGGGCTGGCCTCGGATCGCAACGGGGCGGTCGCGTCGGCTCGCGGCTTCTCCCGATCGGCTCCGGAATGGCTTGACGCAGCGCAGCAGTGGCTCGATGATCCGCTGCGTGACCGCGGCCTGATCCTGTCCTCGCTGCTCATCGACGGCCGGGTGGTGTGGGGCGATCCGGCGCTGCACACGGTCCCGTTCGCCTACCGGCGGATGCGCGACGAGCATCCGAATGCGCTGCGGCTGCAGCTTCTCGACGCGCTGTCGGGGCGGGTGCGCACGCGGTCGCTGCGAGATGTGCTGGCTCGCCGCGGCGGGACGTTCGACCTGAAGAGCCACGCCGTCACCCCGATTGTGAACCTGGCCCGCTGGGGCGGGTTGGCGGCTGGGATGACCTCGGCGACCACCCCGGCGCGGCTGGCCGCCGCGGCGGCGGTGAAGGCGATCAGCGCGCAGGACGCCACCACGCTGTGCGACGTCTTCCTGATGGTGCAGCGTTTGCGGATGACCCACCAGGCCGAGCAGATGGTGGCCGGCCATCCCCCCGGCGACGTCATCACCATGTCGGAGTTGTCGCCGCTGAACCGCAGCCTGCTCAACGACGGCCTGCGGGAAATCGCGGCCGTCCAGCGCCGGGTTCGCCAATACGGGATCCCGGCGGTCTAGGCTTCCGCCGATGGCACGGGACGAGGACAGACCGGCGGCGGCGGTGCAGTCGGTCGACCGTGCCCTTCTCGTGCTCGAGATCCTCGCCCGGGCCGGACAGGCCGGGGTGACCGAGATCGCGGCGGAACTCGACGTGCACAAGTCGACCGCGTCGCGCCTGATCGCCGTGCTCGAGGGCCGCGGTTTCGTCGAGCAGATCTCGGGTCGGGGCAAGTACCGGCTGGGATTCGCCATCGCCCGGCTGGCACGAGCCGCCAGCGGCCACCTCGACCTCGGCCGGCTCAGCCAGGACATCTGCGACGGGCTCACCGATGCGCTGGGCGAAACCACCAACGTCGCGATCCTCGACGAGAACCGCATCGTCAACGTTGTCGAGTCGATCGGGCCGGGGGAGATCACGCTGCGCACCTGGGTTGGTCAGAACTGTCCGGCGCACGCCACGTCGAGCGGCAAGGTGCTGCTGGCGGCCTTGGATACAGCCGAGGTGCGGACCCGCCTGCCCGAGGAGCTGCCGACGTTCACGCCGTCCACGGTCGCCAAACTCCCCGATCTGCTGGCCGAACTGGCCGAGGTCCGCGAGCTCGGCTGGTCGACGGTGACCGAGGAGCTCGAGGTGGGCCTCAATGCGGTCGCAGCCCCGGTGCGCGACGCGAACCACCAGGTGATCGCGGCATTGAGCGTGTCGGGTCCGTCGTACCGAATGGGTGAGGAGAACTTCGCGGAGGTGGCCAAGCGGACGGTGGCCGCGGCCGAAGCGATCAGCCGTCGGCTCGGCTGGATCGACTCACCACGCTGACGTGACAGTCGACCGCATGGGTGTCAACACACGCGACGCCTGATCACCGGCATGACGACCGTTTGCCCGGACGACCCCGTAAGCTCGTTGACGTGCAGCGACGAATCATGGGCATCGAGACTGAATTCGGCGTGACCTGCACGTTCCATGGTCATCGCCGGCTCAGTCCGGACGAAGTTGCCCGCTATCTTTTCCGCCGAGTGGTGTCGTGGGGACGCAGTTCCAACGTGTTCCTGCGCAACGGCGCCCGGTTGTATCTGGACGTTGGATCGCACCCGGAGTACGCGACGGCCGAATGTGACAACCTGCACCAGCTCGTCACCCACGACCGGGCCGGTGAGCGGGTGCTCGAAGATCTGCTGATCGATGCCGAGCAGCGGCTCGCCGACGAGGGCATCGGCGGCGACATCTACCTGTTCAAGAACAACACCGATTCGGCCGGTAACTCCTACGGGTGTCACGAGAACTATCTGATCGTCCGGGCCGGCGAGTTCTCGCGGATCTCCGATGTGCTGCTGCCATTCCTGGTGACGCGCCAGTTGATCTGCGGCGCGGGCAAGGTGCTGCAGACGCCGAAGGCGGCCACGTTCTGCCTGAGTCAGCGCGCCGAGCACATCTGGGAGGGCGTGTCCTCGGCGACCACGCGGTCGCGTCCGATCATCAACACCCGCGACGAACCGCATGCCGACGCCGAGAAGTACCGCCGGCTGCACGTCATCGTGGGCGACTCGAACATGTGCGAGGCGACCACCATGCTCAAGGTGGGCACCGCGTCGCTGGTGCTGGAGATGATCGAGGCCGGGGTGCCGTTCCGCGACTTCTCGCTGGACAACCCGATCCGCGCGATCCGCGAGGTCAGCCACGACCTGACCGGGCGGCGCCCGGTGCGGTTGGCCGGCGGGCGGCAGGCCAGCGCGCTGGACATCCAGCGTGAGTACTACTCGCGGGCGGTGGACTACCTGCAGACGCGGGAGCCGAACTCGCAGATCGAGCAGGTGGTCGACCTGTGGGGTCGCCAACTGGATGCGGTGGAGAGCCAGGATTTCGCGAAGGTCGACACCGAAATCGATTGGGTGATCAAGCGCAAGCTGTTCCAGCGCTATCAGGACCGCTATGACATGGAGCTGTCCGACCCGAAGATCAGCCAGCTGGACCTCGCCTATCACGACATCAAGCGTGGTCGCGGGGTGTTCGACCTGCTGCAGCGCAAGGGACTCGCGACAAGGATCACCACCGACGAGGAGATCGAGGCGGCGGTGAACACACCGCCGCAGACGACGCGTGCCAAGCTGCGGGGCGAGTTCATCAGCGCCGCGCAGGAGGCCGGCCGGGACTTCACGGTCGACTGGGTGCATCTGAAGCTCAACGATCAGGCGCAGCGCACGGTCCTCTGCAAGGACCCTTTCCGGTCGGTCGACGAGCGGGTGAAGCGGCTCATCGCCAGCATGTAGGTCACGCTCACTTTGGTGCGATGACGTCCGGTGGTGCTCGGGTAACATTTGCTGCACGGTTACTGGTGGGGCTGCCGGTGCGTATCTGCGCGTAGGCGGCGCTGCACGCTGGGTGATTGGGGGCATCGATGGAAGAGTTGAGGGTCAACCCCGGAGAGCTGGCCAGCGGCGGTAATGGCCTGGTGGACGGTGCGTCGGCGATTCCCGACCCGTTGCCCCCGCTCGTCGTCGAGGGAACCGATGCGTTGTCCCGGGCGATTCAGAGCCGCACCCAGGAGATCGAGCAGCCGCTGATCGACGGGTTGCCGCGGACCAAGGAAGAGGCGCTGGCGACGGCGCAGAACATCATCAAGGCCGCCGGGATGTACGAGCAGACCGATCAGCAGGTGGCCGACCAGGTGGCCAAGGCGCTGGAGGCCCGGGGCGTCGGTGGTGCCGGTAGTGCCGGTGGCGCGACGGGCGGGGGCGCGGGCGGCGCCGATCAGATGGGTCAGATGATGGGCATGCCGATGCAGATGGCGCAGCAGGCGGCCCAGATCCCGATGCAGCTGGCGAGTATGGCGGCGCAGATTCCGCAGGGCATCATGCAGGGCATTCAGAGCGGGATGCAGCAGATGAGCCAGCTCTCCGGGCAGATCGGTGAAATCGGCGGGACCGGCAAGGGCGACGAATCTCGGCTCGCCGAGGAATTGCGTGAGCGCGACGAAAAGAACGACGAGCGCCCGGAGGAAGAGAAAGCCGAGGCCGGACCAGAGCGAGGGACCGGCGAACGTGCGCCTGATGTCGGCGCGAGTCAGCCCGCTCCCGCTCCGCCGCAGACCGGGCCGGTGCCCGAGGCGCCGCCCGCGCCGAAGCCGGCGCCGACGAGGCCGGCTGGTTCAGATTCGATTGTGTTGTGACCGTGGGTGTTTCTGACGACGCGAAGGTGCGTATATGACTTTGCCTCCCCCTCCTACTCCGTATGGCGGGCCGCATGGCCAGGGATATGGCGGCGGCCCGCAGTGGGGCAGTCAGCAGCAGCCTGCGACCAGTGGGGGGCAATTCGGTGGTCCGCCGCCGTGGGGGCCGCCGCCGGGCCAGCCGCAGTGGGGAGGCCCACCTTCCGGTCCGCCGCCCAAGGCAGGAAAAGGCAAGTGGATCCTGGGCGGGATCATCGTGGCGCTGGTCGTGGCGCTGGCGGTGACGATCACCGTGCTGGTGGTGCGCCCGGATTCTGAAGGTCCGTCGGCGAACCCTCCGAACGGAACCGATTCGGAGTTCGCCAGCGCGAATGACACCGGACCGGTCAACATCATCACCGAAGATCCGACGTGCGACGCGTGGGGGCGAGTGGGCCGCGATTACGCAGGCAATCTCTCGCGCGTTAATTGGGATGCTCGTGATCGATCACTGCCAGCGACTGCTTGGACGGCACAACAGAAATCGATGTACGCGGCAGCCGACGCAGCGATGGCTTCAGCTTCGAGCCAGGCCGAGGTTCTGAGTACGCAAACGCCGCATCGTGTGATGCGCGAGCTCTATCTACAATTCGAAGCTTATACGAGCGAGTTTTCGAGACGGATCGCCGGTTATGTCCCGGAGGATGATGACTTGGTTGCCGTCTCCGACGCGATTGGTAGCGCATTGTCCAATATTTGCTCGTCGGTGGACTTCGGCAGCGCGAAGTCATTTGCACCACGGGTACCCGCGCCTGAAGCGCCCACAACGATAAGTGAATTGAAGGCCGGTGAGCCGACCCAAATCTTTATCGATCAACCGACGCCCGTGTGCCAACAATGGGAAACGGCGGCGCAGAAATTTAGTGACGAGACGGCGGCTTGGTTGGCCATTGATCCTGGAATTCCGGCTGCCGACTGGACGCCACAGCAACGAAGCATCAATGATGCCGTAGTACCGGTCATGAGTGAAAGTGCGAACGAGCTTGAAGCGCTGAGCCGGGAGAGTGCGAACTCGGTGCTTGAGGACTTCGGCGTTCTTGCTGCGCAGTATCGCCGGGCGTTCGCGCTGGCGGTCCCTTCTTACACACCCGCCGATGGATTTCTCTCGCAATCAGCGGCATTCCTCGTTAAATCCGTTGTCTGGGCATGTAAGGCGGCCGAATGATTGGTTCAAGCGCCCGCCCTAAGCCGACCGGACCCTACGCGGCTGAGATGACTAGTCAGGGCGCATGGCCGGAGACAGACGAAACCATCTTCACCGACCGTGCCGCAGCGCTCGATCAGAAGTTGCAGTCTCTATCTACAGCCAAAGAATCATGGCTGAGTCATCAAACTTCGATCTTTGAAAGCCTTAATACCTGGTCGGGCAAGAGTTCCGCGAAAGCCGGAGCGAGGGTCAGCAAGCACGGCGGAGACATGACCGCTCATGAGCAGCGACTCAAAGATGCAATATCCTGGTGCAAGAATGCCGCAGCCAGCATAGCCGATGCGAAAGAAGCGATAACCGACAACGTCGTTGCCGCCCAAAGTGACATCGAGCGTATAGAAAGCGCAGCCGCGGAGAACAACGAAGATCCAACTTCTGCCGTTCATCAGCTAGTCAACCGTGAATATTTCGAAAACTTCAACACCGTAAGTCAACTCGCAGTCGGTATCGGCGGCCAACCCGGGGTGCCGCAAGCGCCTTTTAAGGAGGGGCCAGAAACGCAGGGGAGCGAAGAAGTTGCAGCGGAGCAGTCGCCCACAGGCACAGCCCTACTTGTAGGCAGAGATAACGCTGTCGTAAAAGCGGCTGGGTTCGAGGCGGTGACTAACCCGCCAGCACAGACGGCCAACGGATCAATTTCTGGTCGTGTGGACGCGGCCGGCAGGGCGCCTTCGCTTGAGCCCGCTCCTACGCCGAGTGTGGGTGCCCCAATAGGAAATCCTGCAGGAATCTCCATCCCTGGCCGAACTGACGATGCGACGCAGGCACCAGCGTTTGAACCGCCCCCGGTGGCACCCGCAGCGCCTGCGATGCCAGCGCCTCGACCTGCCGGAGGTGGCACGCCGACAGGCTTAGGCGGTTTGTCGCCCTCGCCCCTCAGCGGAAGCTCCTCACCTAGCGCACCCAGCCTCGGCGGCAGCGGTGTCAGCGGGGGCTCCGTCGGCGGTGGTTCCGGCGTGTCGACCGGCTCAGGTGGCGCCGATGCGATGAGCGGTTTGTTCGGCAACCAATCGGGCTCGGAATCAACGGGATTCGACGCCGGTAAGGCTGGTGCCGGCGGCCATCCGACCGGCGTTGGTGGCCCGCAACAGCCGATGCCTATTGCGCCTGTCGCGGAGGCGTTGTCGAACATCGGGCCTACGGTTCAGGCGGCTTCGACGCCCATGCCCCCGCCGTCCGTTCCGATGGACGTCGATGCCAGCGCGGCCACTTCTGCCGCTACACAGCAGGCGAGCGCTCCCGTCGCTCCTGCGGCACCTGCCACACCACCGGTCGCGCCGCCGTCGAGTGTCGGTTCGTTCTCCGGTGGGGGAGCGCCGATGCCACCACCGATGCCTCTCGGGCCCCCACCTACGCCGTCGCCGGCGGCACCGGTCGCGCCGGCCGCGGCTATGGCTCCGCCTCCGGTGGCCCCCACCTCGAGCGCCTCGTCCGTGGTCGGTGCCCCTGCGCCGGTGCCGGTGTCGACCGCTCGCGCCCAGCGCGACCTCATCGCCGGCGCGACCCGCCGAAGTTCAAGCGGTACTCCGGTCGAGGTTGCCCGGCGAATCGGTGCCGCTCTGAACGCAATTCAGTCGCCGGACTTCGGATTCTTCTGGGTCGTGGGTGTCGCGCAGGACGGCGCCATCCTGGTAGCAAACAGCTACGGCGTCGGGTACATCCCCGAGGGCGTCAAGCTACCCGAGCAGGTCCGCATGGTCAGTGCCGATGAGTCGGTTCCGCTCGAGGAAAGAGCGAAGTGGGTGACGTACCCCATGCTGGCGCTGCACGGTTGGGCTCAACATCACGACACGGCTCTGCGGGCGGTCGTGGCTACAGCCGAGCAGTTCGACGGCTTCGATCCGGGCGCGCCGCGTGTCGTGCTGCAACCGGACGACATCCCCGCGAAGGGCGATATGGCGGGTCGCGCCCGGCTCGAGGTGGTCGCGCCGTCAGCAGCGAAGCAGCTCGCATCCATGCCGGACGCGGCGCTCGTCGAGTTGCTGCCGCCCGCGCCGGCGGATACCACCCCGCCAGTGGACGACTCGGCGATGCTGTGGTTCGACGTCATGAAACCGTTGATGAGTGCGTCACCGGACCGCGGTATCCCGCACCTGCAGGCCATGGTCACCTACGCCGACCACGCACAGGTCTTGGCGTTGCACGCCGCCCACATCGCAACCGAAGCCGGTGCCCTGCGTGCGGCAATCGCCGACTGGATCTACTGGCAACACGTAAGCGTCATCAGCGCCGACGCCATCGCCGTCGCGAAAGCACCGGCAGTGGGTTGACGGGTCTGGCGGCACAGACCAGAAGGTGCGCCAGCTGGCCGCGACCGCACGGTTGTTGTACGCATCGGCCGAGAAGGCCGGTCAACAAGCGCGCACTCGACGCACCGATCCTGAACCGCAATGCCCGCACTCGTACGCCGTAGAGTACCCACCGGTCGAAATGCTGCCTCCCGCCGTCAAAGGAGACTCGTGATCACCGGATGTGAACGGCCTGAGCGGTTTTCGGCGGCAAGGATCTTCCTGGCACTGTTCGTCACGATGTCTCTGGCTGCGTTTAGCAGCGCTGACACCCCGCCCGCACCGGCGTCAACATGCTGACGAGTCTTTCCGCCAACTCGCCGGAGAGATTCTCGACTTCGTCTACCGGTCGGATCCCTCGACGGCCACCTACGTCGGCATCCATGACTACGACGACAAGATTGCGGACCGCTCGGCGGCGGCGGTGCACGCGGCATCCGACACTGCGCGCGAATTCCGCTCGAGACTCGACGATGTCGACGAGCAGGATCTTTCACCGGAAGCCCAGCTGGATCTCGCCGGAAGAAAGTCGGCGATGACTTCTCGTTGAAGGCGTTCCACGACGCCTTCGTCAAACTCGGTCCACTCCCGGTTCCGCTGATCCGGAAGTCCATGCTCGGCGAGGTCGGCACACTGTTCTAGACGAGCGCGGAGCGCGTCGCCGCACCTGACCCACCATCGGACGCCTTAAGCTCGTAGGAGTGGCGACCTCCAAAGTCGAACGGCTGATGAACCTGGTCATCGCGCTGCTGTCGACCCGTACGTTCATCACCGCCGAACGGATCCGCCAAGTCGTCGCCGGCTACTCCGACAGTCCCAGCGACGAAGCCTTCTCCCGCATGTTCGAACGCGACAAGAACGAGCTCCGCGACCTCGGGATCCCGCTGGAAACCGGCCGCGTTTCCCAGTTCGACCCCACCGAGGGCTACCGCATCAACCGTGACGCCTACGCCCTGCCAGCCGTCGAACTCACCGCCGACGAGGCCGCCGCCGTCGCCGTCGCCACCCAGCTCTGGGAATCACCGGAGCTCATCACCGCCACCCAGGGTGCCCTGCTCAAACTTCGCGCCGCCGGCGTGGACGTCGACGCCGCCGACAGCGTCGCCATCTCCACCGCCACCCTGCCGGGCGTGCGCGGGAACGAAGAGACCCTGCGCATCCTGCTCGACGCGATCGACAACGGCCAGGCCGTCCAGTTCGGTCATCGCCGAGACCGCAGCGAGCCTTTCACCACCCGCACCGTCGAACCGTGGGGTGTGGTTACCTACCGCGGCCGCTGGTATCTCGTCGGGCACGACCGGGTTCGCGACGACATCCGTACGTTCCGTCTGTCCCGCATCGGTGGCGACGTCACACCGATCGGTGAACCCGGCAGCGTCAGGAAGCCCGACAACCTCGATCTGAGGGACGTGGTCCGCCGTGCGGTGGCCGAATGGCCCACCGGAGCCAAGGCCCGGGTCTGGGTCGCCGACGGCCGCGCCACCGCCCTGCGCCGCCAAGCCGTGATCGAAGGCCCCATGACCGTCGGCGGACGGGCCGGCGAAGTCCTCACCGTCGACATCGGCATGTTCGACCAGCTGGCCCGAGAGGTGGCCAGTTACGGCGCCGACGCCGTGGCCCTGGAGCCGCAATCGCTGCGTGAGGACGTCATCAACCGCCTGCAGGCCCAGGCCGCCGAGGCCCGCGCATGACCGCCGTCTCCAACCGCCTGGTCCGGCTGCTCAACATGGTCCCGTATTTCCAGGCCAACCCCCGGATCAGCTACGCCGAAGCCGCAACCGACCTCGGCGTCACCGTCAAACAGCTACGTGACGACCTCAACCAGCTCTGGATGTGCGGTCTGCCCGGCTACGGCCCCGGTGACCTCATCGACTTCGAGTTCTCCGGCGACAGCATCGAGGTCACCTTCTCCGCGGGTATCGACCACCCCCTGCGCCTCACCTCACCTGAAGCGACCGGCGTCCTCGTCGCGCTCCGCGCGCTCGTCGACGTTCCGGGCATGGTCGACCCCGAAGCCGCCCGCAGCGCCATCGCCAAGATCGAGCAGGCCGCAGGAACCGCCGGCCACGACGCCGGCGACACGGTCACCGCCGTCGACGAACCCGCGCCGGTCGAAAGCGAAGCGGCAGCCGCCGTGCGGACCGCGGTGCGCAACTCGCGCGCGGTCGCCATCGAGTACTACTCCGCCTCCCACGACGTGCTGACCAGCCGGGTCGTCGACCCCATCCGCGTCGTCCTGGTCGGTGACCACAGCTACCTCGAAGCCTGGTGCCGGTCGGCCGAAGGAGTCCGGCTCTTTCGCTTCGACCGCATCGTTGACGCCCGCACGCTGGACGAGCCCGCCGCCCCGCCGCCACCCGCGGTCGAGGCCGGCCCGGACACTTCGCTGTTCGACGCCGACCCCGCACTGCCATCGGCGACCCTGTTGATCGATAGATCCGCGTCCTGGATGTTCGACTACTACCCGCTGCGGGTGGTCCGCGAACTCGACGACGGCGCCTGCGAAGCGGCCATGACGTACGCATCCGATGAGTGGATGGCCCGCTTCGTCCTCGGCTTCGGCTCCGCGGTGCGCGTCCTGGATCCACCCGCACTGGCCGACAAGGTGCGCGAATCGGCCACCCGCGCCCTGCGCGCCTACGCCGAGTACGCCGCCGACGGGTAGACTCAGCGGCGACTTGGAGGAGGTGCACATGGGCGGTCTACAACCCTGGCATTGGGTGATCGTGATCGCGGTGTTCGTGCTGTTGTTCGGGGCAAAGAAGCTGCCGGATGCTGCCCGTTCGCTGGGCAAGTCGATGCGGATCTTCAAGTCCGAGATCAAGGAGATGCAGGCGGAGGGCAAGGCGGACACCCATCCGGCCACCCCGATCGCCTCCGAGCGCGTCGATGTGGCCGATCCGGCCACCACTGCCGAACCGCGCTCCGACAAGCGTTCGGCCTGACCCGACACTCCCCGTTCCGCGCGGCCTGACGCCGCGCCGTCAGGCCGCGTTGATGCGCGGCCCCTAGGCAGCACACGTGCAAACCCCCGGCATCTTCAAGAAGCTCAACCCGCGCAATCGCCGATCCAGGGCCAATCCCGACGGCACCATGTCGCTGGTCGAGCATCTGCACGAATTGCGGAACCGCCTGCTGATCGCCGCGGCGGCCGTCGTGGTCACCACGATCGTCGGCTTCATCTGGTACACCCACAGCTTCTTCGGTTTGCCCAGCCTCGGCGAATGGCTGCGCGGCCCGTACTGCGCGCTGCCTGACTACGCCCGCGCCGACATCACCGAGGACGGCGGGTGCCGCCTGCTGGCCACCGCGCCGTTCGACCAGTTCATGTTGCGACTCAAGGTCGCGTTGATGGCCGGCATCGTGATGGCCTGCCCGATCTGGCTGCACCAGCTGTGGTCGTTCATCACCCCGGGTCTCTACCGCAACGAGAAGCGCTTCGCGACGGCGTTCGTCGCGGTCGGCGCCCTGCTGTTCGTCACCGGCGCGGTGCTGGCCTACATCGTGCTCTCCACCGCGTTGGGGTTCCTGCTGACCGTCGGCAGCGACGTCCAGGTCACTGCGCTGTCGGGCGACCAGTACTTCGGATTCCTGATCAACCTGCTGCTGGTGTTCGGCTTCAGCTTCGAGTTCCCGCTGCTGATCGTCATGCTCAACTTCGTCGGGATGCTGACCTACGAGAAGCTCAAGGCGTGGCGGCGCGGCCTGATCTTCGCGCTGTTCGTCTTCGCCGCCCTGTTCACGCCGGGCTCGGATCCGTTCTCCATGCTCGCCCTGGCCTGCGCACTCACCGTGCTCCTCGAATTCGCCATCCAGATCGCCCGCATCCACGACAAGCGCAAGGCCAAACGGCAAGCCGCCGAGGCCGTGCCCGACGACGAGGCCTCGCCCATCGGCCCGTCGGAGTCCATCGAGCCGCCCTCCGCGGTGCCCACCCCCTCGCGCGTCCACCTGCATGACGAATCCACCTGACACCCAGCTCGCCGCCTTCACCGCTGAGCTCTCGTTCACCCTCGACGACTTCCAGGTCCGGGCGTGCCAGGCGCTGGAGACGGGCCACGGCGTTCTGGTGTGCGCGCCGACCGGCGCCGGCAAGACCGTGGTCGGCGAATTCGCCGTCCACCTGGCGCTGGCCGCGGGAACCAAATGCTTCTACACCACCCCGATCAAGGCGCTGAGCAACCAGAAGCACGGGGACCTGGTCCGCCGGTACGGACCCGAGCGGATCGGCCTGCTCACCGGCGACCAGAACATCAACGGCGACGCCGACATCGTGGTGATGACCACCGAAGTGCTGCGCAACATGCTGTACGCCAATTCGCCCGCGTTGCAAGGGCTCTCGCACGTAGTCATGGACGAGGTGCACTTCCTGGCCGACCGGATGCGCGGAGCGGTATGGGAAGAGGTGATCCTGCACCTGCCCGACGAGGTGCGGCTGGTCAGCCTGTCCGCGACGGTCAGCAACGCCGAGGAGTTCGGCGGGTGGATCAAGACCGTCCGCGGCGACACCGCCGTGGTGGTCGACGAGCACCGGCCCGTCCCGCTGTGGCAGCACGTGATGGTCGGCAAGCGGCTGTTCGACCTGTTCGACTACCGCTCCGGGGCGGCCGCGCGCGGCGGCCGCGAACTCGTCGTCGATCCGGACCTGCTGCGCCACATCTCCCATCGCCGTGAGGCCGACCGTCTCGCCGACTGGCAGCCGCGAAGCCGCGGCAAAGGCCCGCACCGCGGTCGCCCGACGATATACCGGCCGCCGGCGCGCCCCGATGTCATCGGCATGCTCCACAACGAAGGCCTGCTGCCCGCGATCACGTTCGTGTTCTCCCGCGCCGGCTGCGATGCCGCGGTCAAACAGTGCCTGCGATCCGCACTGCGGCTGACCACCGAGGAGGAACGCAAGCGCATCGCCGCGGTGATCGACCGCCGCTGTGCCGATCTCGACGATGCCGATCTGGTCATCCTGGACTACCACCAGTGGCGCGAGGGGTTGCTGCGCGGCCTGGCGGCCCATCACGCCGGGATGCTGCCGGTGTTCCGGCACACCGTCGAAGAACTCTTCGCGGCCGGTCTGGTGAAGGCCGTGTTCGCCACGGAGACACTGGCTCTGGGAATCAACATGCCTGCCCGCACCGTGGTGCTCGAGCGGCTGGTGAAGTTCAACGGCGAACAGCACATGCCGCTGACGCCGGGGGAGTACACCCAGCTCACCGGCAGGGCCGGGCGCCGCGGCATCGACGTCGAAGGCCATGCGGTGGTGCTGTGGGGACCGGAGGTGGAACCCACCGAGGTGGCCGGGCTGGCGTCGACGCGGACCTTCCCGCTGCGCAGCTCGTTCGCGCCGTCCTACAACATGACCATCAACCTGGTCCAGCAGATGGGGCCGGCGCAGGCCCGCGAACTCCTCGAGCAGTCGTTCGCGCAGTATCAGGCCGACCGGTCGGTGGTCGGATTACGCCGCGGCATCGAACGCGGTGAGAAGGTGCTCGACGAGATCGCAGCCGAACTCGGCGGACACGACGCCCCCGCCCTGGACTATGCGCGCCTACGCGCCAAGATCTCCGAACGCGAACGCGCCCAGTCGCGGGCCTCGAGGGTGCAGCGACGCGCGGCCACCAACGACGCGCTGACCGCGCTGCGCCGCGGGGACATCATCACGATCACGCAGGGCCGGCGCGGCGGCTTGGCCGTCGTGCTCGAATCCGCCCGGGACGCAGACGATCCCCGGCCGCTGGTGCTGACCGAGCATCGGTGGGCCGGACGGATCTCCTCGGCCGACTACTCCGGGGCCGCGCCCCGTATCGGCACCATGGCGCTGCCCAAACGCGTCGAGCACCGCAATCCGCGTGTCCGACGTGACCTGGCGTCGGCGTTGCTGTCCGCGGCCGAAAAGCTGGCGCTGCCTTCGGTTCGTCCGCGGCGCGGCCAGCAGACGCAGGATCACGACATCGATCCCGAACTCGCCGCACTGCGCGAACAGGTGCGTCGCCACCCGGCCCACGATTCGCCCGACCGGGAGGAGTCGGCCCGGCTCGGCGAGCGCTATCTGCGCATCGAGCGGGACAATGCGCAGATCCGCCAGAAGGTGGCCGCCGCGACCAACTCGCTGGCCCGCACCTTCGACCGCATCGTCGTCCTGCTCGGCGAGCGCGGCTTCATCGACACGGCCGGCGACGTCCCCACCGTCACCGACGACGGCCGCCTGTTGGCCCGGATCTACAGCGAGAGCGACCTGCTGGTGGCCGAATGTCTGCGCGCACACGCCTGGGACGGGTTGGATCCGGCCGAGCTGGCCGCGGTGCTGTCGTCGGTGCTCTACGAATCACGGGGCGACACGCCCGGGCTGGCGGCAGGATCTGAGGCGCCGACGGGGAACGTGCGCCGGGCGTTGGTGGCGACGCGGCGACTGTCGGCGCAGCTACGCGCCGACGAGCAGCGCCACCGCATCGCGCCGAGCCGGGAGACCGACGACGGATTCGTGGCGGCGATTTACCGGTGGGCCACCACGGGGGATCTGACCATAGCGCTGGCCGCATCCGATGTCACCGGTAGCGGGGCGCAGCTGTCGGCGGGGGACTTCGTGCGCTGGTGCCGGCAGGTGCTCGACCTGCTCGACCAGGTGCGCAACGCGGCGCCCACGCCGGGGCTGCGCACGGCCGCGAAACGCGCGATCAACGACATTCGACGTGGCGTCGTCGCAGTTGATGCGGGGTAGTGTGTGGCCCAGCGAGCCGAGCCAGGATCAAGGGAGAGACGATGAGCGGACCGCAGGGATCTGATCCGAATCAGCCGTGGACCGGTCAGCAACCGGAAGCCGGTCAGGGTCAGCCGGGCGGCGACCCGACGAATTGGCAGCCGACGCCCTCGGGCGGCGATCAGCCGGCCACCGACACCTCGTGGCAGCAGCAGCCGCCCGCGTACACCCCCCAGCAGTACGGGCAGTATCAGCAGCCGACCCAGCAGCAGCCGGCCTATCAGCCGTACCCGCAATCCGAGCAGTACGGTCAGCCCGACCAGTACGGCCAGCCCCAGCCGTACGCGCAGCCGCAGTACGGCCAGCCCCAGCAGTACGGTCAACCGCAGCAGTACGGCCAGCCGGGTCAGCAGTACGGCCAGCCGCCCTACGGCCAGCCCCAGCAGTACGGTCAGCCCCAGCAGTACGGGGCCTACCAGCAGCCCGGCCCCGACGAAGGCTCGAAGCGGTCGCTGAAGGTGATCGGCGGCGTCGTCGCCGCGCTCGCGGTCCTGATCCTCGCCGTCGTCGGCATCCTCGGCTTCTGGAAGCCCGGGTTCTTCGTCACCACCAAACTCGACGTCGACGCCGCCCAGTCCGGGGTGCAGCAGATCCTCACCGACGAGGCGAACGGCTACGGCGCCAAGAACGTTCGCGACGTCAAGTGCAACGGCGGCAACAGCCCCGAGGTCAGGAAGGGTGACACCTTCGACTGCGAGGTGAGCATCGACGGCACCAAGCGCGAGGTCACCGTCACCTTCCAGGACGATGACGGCACCTATGAGGTCGGCAGGCCCCGCTAGTCCAGGCCGTCGAGCGCCTTCTGCAGGCGCCCCAGCGACGACGTGACCCCGAAGTCGCCGGCCAGCTCGGCGACCTTTCGCGGATGCGCTGCCGCCAAAGGCAATTCGTCGGTCTTGGTCGACATCGTCACGGGGGCGTCGGTGGCCACCCGCACCACGGGCTCGGCGGCCGCGATGTACTCGGTGGCCGCCAGCAGCTTCTTGCGATAGGCCTTGGACATCTTCGATTTCGGGTCCTGCGCGGCAGCGACGATCGCCGCGAGCGAGCCGAATTGCGCCAACAGTGTCGCTGCGGACTTCTCGCCGATTCCGGGGACGCCGGGCAGGCCGTCGGAGGGATCGCCGCGCATCAGCGCCAACTCCGCGTAGGCCGCACCGGCCCGGTCTGCGGGGACCGCATACTGTTCGGCGACCTCGGCAGGCCCGAACAGCGTCGCCTTGCTCATACCGCGACCCAGATACAACACCCGCACCTCGACCGGGTCGTTCGTGACGACCTGCAGCATGTCGCGGTCACCGCTGACCACGATCACCCGGTCCCGTTTCTCCGCGGCGGCGAGCGTGCCGAGCACGTCGTCCGCCTCGTATCCGGGCGCTCCGGCGTGCGCGATGCCGAACGCGTCGAGCATCGCCATGATCATGTCGACCTGGGGTGTCAGCTCGTCGGGCACCTCCTCCACGTCGGTGCCCTCGGGGTGCGGCTCGGCGACGCGGTGCGCCTTGTAGGACGGGATGAGGTCGACGCGCCACTGCGGCCGCCAGTCGTCGTCGCGGCACACCACCAGCCGCCCGGGCCGCTCCCGTGCGATGAGCATCGCGACGGTGTCCAGGAAGCCGCGCAGGGCGTTGACCGGTCGGCCGTCGGGTGCGGTGATCGACGACGGCAGCGCGAAGTAGGAGCGGAACCACATGCTGGCGCCGTCGAGGAGCAACAGAGGTGAGCTCATCGCCGCCTTTCCCGATGCGAGGGCCTTTCGAACACCTGACGACAGTAGCCTGGTTGCCATGACCGGCAGCCGCTTCGACACCGACGTGTACGCCCGACGCCTGCGCGGTGCCGCCTCCGCGGCGGCCGACGCCGGGCTGGCCGGGCTGGTCATCACCCCCGGTTATGACCTGCGCTATCTGGTCGGCTCGCGCGCACAGACCTTCGAGCGGCTCACCGCGCTGGTGTTGCCCGCCGACGGTGAGGCGACAGTGGTCGTCCCTCGCCTCGAGTTGGCCGCGCTCGGTCACTCCGCCGTGACCGAACTCGGCCTGGCCGTGCGGGATTGGGTCGACGGACAGGACCCCTACCAGCTGGTCGCCGACGCGCTCGGAGGCGCGCCCGCGCGCGTCGCGGTCACCGACGCGATGCCCGCGTTGCACCTGTTGCCGCTGGCCGGCGTACTGGGCGAGGTGCCGATCCTGGCGACGGACGTGCTGCGGCGGTTACGGATGCGCAAAGACGCCGCCGAGATCGACGCGCTGCGCAAGGCCGGCGCCGCCATCGATCGGGTGCACGAACGGGTGCCCGGCTTCCTGGTCGCCGGCCGGACCGAAGCCGACGTCGCTGCAGATATCGCCGAAGCCATTGTGGCCGAGGGTCATTCGGAGGTGGCATTCATCATCGTCGGCTCCGGACCGCATGGGGCCGACCCGCACCACGAGTGCTCGGACCGCGAACTGCGCGCCGGTGACGTGGTCGTCGTCGACATCGGCGGTCCCTACGAGCCGGGCTACAACTCCGATTCCACCCGCACCTACGTCCTCGGGCAACCCGATCCCGAGGTGGCTCAGCGATATGCGGTGCTGCAGCGCGCCCAGCAGGCGGCGGTGCAGGCGGTACGCCCGGGGGTGACGGCCGAACAGGTCGACGCCGCCGCGCGCGACGTCCTGGCCGAGGCGGGACTGGCGGAGGCGTTCGTCCACCGCACCGGACACGGCATCGGTCTGTCGGTACACGAGGAGCCCTACATCGTGGCCGGAAACGATCTGCCGTTGGAGGCCGGCATGGCGTTCAGCGTGGAGCCGGGGATCTACTTCCCGGGCCAGTGGGGTGCCCGTATCGAGGACATCGTGATCGTCACCGAGGACGGTGCCGAGCCGGTCAACCACCGTCCGCACGATCTCGTGGTGGTCCCGGCAGGTCCGGCCGCCACGGCCTGACCGTCAGTCGGTGCCGCGGTCCAAGAGTGACGACGCGCCCAGTACTCGCTCGATGCGGACCTCGATGACCACGCGCTGCGGATTGACCCGCGGGGTGCGGTAGCGCTGGGCGTAGCGCAGTTCGGCGTCGCGCACCGCGTCCGGATCGCTGTTGACCGTCGACTTGCCCTCCAGCGACAGCCAGCGGGCGCCGTCGACCTGGCTGAGTACCGCGATGCCGCGCTGGTCGGCGTTGACGGCTTTCTGCGACCCGCCGGTGGTGATCACGCGGGCGATGTGGGTCTTCGGGTCGAAGGTGAACCCGACCGCGACCACGTGCGGTGAGTTGTCTGCGCGCAGCGTGGTCAGCATCGCCAGGTGACGTTCGGTCAGGAACGCCAGGGCGTCGCTGGTCAGCTTGGTGGTTGCCTTGCCACCTGAAGTAGCCATCGGGGCCCACGCTAGCGCAGGACATAATCACAGCCGTGGAGGACACGGGCGGGTTGGTGGTGATCTTCGGCGGCCGCAGTGAGATCGGCGTCGAAGTGGCGACGCGGTTGGCGCGCGGCGCCACCGTCGTGCTGGCGGCGCGCGGCGCCGACCGGCTCGACGAGCAGGTCCGCGCGGTGCGCGAAGCAGGTGCCGAGGCGGTGCACACGACGGAGTTCGACGCCGACGATCTGACCTCGCATGCGCCGCTGGTGGCCGAGCTCATCGCCGAGCACGGCCCGATCCGCACCGCGGTGCTGGCGTTCGGGATCCTCGGCGACCAGGCCCGCGCCGAACGCGACCCCGCGCACGCCGCGGCCGTGGTGCACACCGACTACGTCGCGCAGGTCAGCCTGCTCACCGTCCTCACCGTGGCTATGCGGGAGGTGGGCGCCGGGTCGATCGTCGTGTTCTCCTCGGTGGCCGGCGCGCGCGTCCGCCGGGCGAACTACGTCTACGGATCGGCCAAGGCGGGTCTCGACGGGTTCGCCAATGGGCTGGCCGACGCCCTGCACGACTCGGGGGTACACCTGCTGATCGTGCGTCCGGGCTTCGTCATCGGCCGGATGACCGAGGGGATGAAACCGGCGCCGCTGTCGAGCACCCCCGCGCAGGTCGCCGACGCCACGGTGCGCGCGCTGACGCGGCGGCGCGGCGCGGTGTGGGTGCCGTCGGCGCTGGGCGCGCTGGTGGTAGCGATGCGGCTGCTTCCCCGCCCGGTGTGGCGCAGGATGCCGCGATGACGCGGGTCGTCGTCGTCGGGATCGGCGCGGACGGGATGGCCGGACTCGCGCCCACCGCGCTGGCCGAGCTGCGGCGGGCCGCCACGGTCTACGGATCGGCGCGTCAACTCGCGCTGCTCGACGATTCCGTTTCGGCGCAGCGGCGGGAGTGGCCGAGCCCGTTGATGGATGCCCTGCGCGCCCTGCGCGAGGCCGACCACGACGTCCACGTCGTCGCCAGCGGCGACCCGCTGCTGCACGGTATCGGCGCCTCGGCCATCCGCGTCCTCGGTGCCGACCGTGTGACGGTGCTGCCCCACGTGTCGTCGGTGACGCTGGCGTGCGCGCGGCTGGGGTGGGCCGTGCAGGACACCGAGGTGATCAGCGTGGTGACCGCGCCGGAGCACACCGCGGTCCGCCGCGGCGGCCGGGCCGTCGTACTGTCCCGCGACGCGTCGACCCCCGCGGCGTTGGCCCGTCTGCTCACCGACCACGGCCGTGGCGAGTCCGAACTCACGGTGCTCGAGCAGCTCGGCGGACCGGCCGAACGCCGCCGCCACGCGACCGCGCGCGCGTGGGCCGCCGATCCGCCCAGCGACGTGGACGCCCTCAACGTGGTGGCCGTGCGGTATCTGCCTGACGACGTACGGCTGTCCACGCTGCCCGACGACGCGTTCGCCCACGACGGACAACTCACCAAACAGTCGATGCGGGCGGTCACACTCGCCGCGCTGGGACCCCGCCCGGGGGAGCTGCTCTGGGATGTGGGCGCCGGATCGGGCAGCGTCGCGATCGAGTGGTGCCGGAGCGGATCGGGCTGTCGCGCCGTCGCTTTCGAACGCGACGACACCCGTCGGCAACGGATCTCCGCGAACGTCGCGGCGCACGGTGTCCGGGTGGATGTGCGCGGGGCGGCGCCGGACGCCTTCGACGACAGCTCTCCGGCGGCGATCTTCGTCGGTGGCGGCCTCACCGGGGAGACGTTGCTCGACGCCTGCGTCGACCGTCTGCGGTCCGGCGGTCGGCTCGTCGCCAACGTCGTCACGGCCGAATCCGAAGCCGTGCTGGTGCGGTGGTATTCGCGAATGGGCGGGGAGTTGCGGCGCTTCCAGCACTACCGTGGCGAGCCGGTCGGGCGGTTCACCGGCTGGCGTCCCGCCATGCCGGTGACCCAGTGGGCGATGGTGAAGCCGTGACCGTCTACTTCATCGGTGCGGGGCCGGGTGCGGCGGATCTGATCACCGTCCGGGGGCAGCGGCTGCTGTCCCGCTGTCCGGTCTGCCTGTACGCGGGTTCGATCATGCCTGAGGATCTGCTCGCGCTGTGTCCGCCGGACGCGCGGGTGATCGACACCGGGCCACTGAATCTCGACCAGATCATCGACGAACTGACCCGGGCACACGCGGCCGGGCTGGACGTCGCGCGACTGCACTCCGGCGACCCGGCCATCTACAGCGCGCTCGCCGAACAGTGCCGCAGACTCGACGCGCTCGGCATCGACTACGAGGTCGTGCCCGGAGTGCCCGCTTTCGCCGCGGCCGCGGCCGCACTCGGGCGGGAACTCACCGTGCCCGGCGTCGCCCAGACGGTCACGCTGTCCCGCGTCGCCACCCTGTCGACCGCGATGCCACCCGGCGAGGACCTTGCCACGCTGTCCGCATCAGGCGCGACGCTGGTGCTGCACCTTGCCGCCGCGCAGATCGACGCCATCGTGCCGCAACTGCTCGACGGCGGTTACCGGCCTGAAACCCCCTGCGCTGTCGTGGCGTTCGCGAGCTGGCCACAGGAGGTGGTGCTCCGCGGGACGCTGGCGGACATCGCCGAGCAGCTGCACGAGGCCGGGGTGACCCGCACCGCGGTGATCATCGTGGGCGACGTGCTCGCCGCCGACGGCTTCACCGACAGTTACCTGTACTCGCCGGACCGGGTCCGGCGCGGACGCCACTGATGCGGATCCTGCTGCTCGGCGGCACCGCGGAGGCTCGGGAACTCGCCGGGCGTCTGCATCCGCAGGTGGAGGTGATCAGTTCGCTCGCCGGCCGGGTGCCCGACCCCGCGCTGCCGGTCGGCGAGGTGCGCATCGGCGGATTCGGCGGCGTCGAGGGCTTGTGCCGGTGGCTCACCGAGACGCCCGTCGACGCCGTCGTCGACGCCACGCATCCGTTCGCGGCGACCATCACCGCCCACGCCGCCGAAGCCTGCGCCCGGCTGCGGTTACCGCATCTGGTCCTGGCCCGGCCGGCGTGGCCGACGGGCGACGCGATCGTCGTCCACTCCGACGCCGAGGCCGCCGAGGTCGTTGCACGCGAGGGCTTTTCGCGGGTATTCCTGACCACGGGGCGCAGCGGTACAGCCGCCTTCCGCGCGGTCGACGCCTGGTTCCTCATCCGCGCAGTCACCGCCCCGGACGCCGAGACCCTGCCCGCACGTCACGAACTGCTGCTCTCGCGCGGGCCGTACCACTATGCCGGCGAACGGGAACTCATAGCCGGCAGGCGCATCGACGCGCTGGTGACGAAGAACAGCGGCGGCGACATGACCCGGCCGAAGCTCGACGCCGCCGAGGAGCTCGGCGTCACGGTGGTGATGGTGGACCGACCGCGGCTGCCGGACGACGTACAGACGGCCGGCACCGTGGCCGACGCGGCGGCGTGGGTCAGCTCGCTGCGATGAGATCGAGGGTGCCCAGGTCGCGGATCGCCCGGCAACCGCGCGATGCCATCACCAGCATCATGTCGTCGCCGCGCTCGGTCGACGTCGCGAAGGCGCAGCCCAGCGCGGTGATCAACGGCACCTGCACCATGCCCAGCCGGTAGTCCTGCCAGCAGGTGTCCAGGCTGTAATCAGTGACGCCGTGGGACAGCAGCCGGTCGTGGTAGGCCTCGACCAGCGACCGCTCCACAGCGGCGCGCGTATCGGGAAGCAAACTGGTTCCGGTGAAGTAGGACAGATCACGGGCGGGCAATCCGCTGCCCAGCGTCTGCCAGTCCACCACTGTGATCTTCGTGCGGTCGGGGTCGAAGAGCATGTTGTCCAGGCGGTAGTCGCCGTGCAGCACCGCGAACCGTTCCGGTTCGCTCAGCAGCCACGGGGTCACCACCGCCATTGCCGCCGAGAGGGTTTCGCGATCCTCGGCCGACATCCGATCGCCCAGTCGGTCGAGCGTGATATCGGCGGCCATCTTGGCGACCTCGCCGAACCCCTGGGCCGATGCCTCGTCCGGCTTGGGCATGGCGATACCCGGGAAGGTGGCCCACTGGGGATCGCACCACGTCGGACCGTGCAGATCGGCGAGCGCCTCGACTCCCAGCAGCGCCTCCTCGCGAGTGCATCCGGCGATCTGGTCGCCCTGTTCGGCCGGCGCCATATCGGCTAGCAGCAGGACGAAATCAGCGCCGTCTCCGGCGATCTCGCAGTGGTAGCAGCGCGGGATGGCGATGCGCACCTGATCGGCGAGGTTGGTGTAGAAGGCGTGTTCGGACCGGTAGCCGATGGCGACGCGGTCGCGCACCGTGTCGTCCTGGGACGGCAGCTTGATGGCGAACGAGGTGGGCAGATCGGGTTGCGGATCGGCGTAGCTCACCGAGACGCGGTAGGTCGCGCCGGTCTGGCCGGTGCCGATCGCCGCGGTGTCGACCGCGGCGACCTCGACGGGCACGCCGTCGCGGGACAACACCGCGCGGAGCCACTCCGGGGTGACGTCCGCGGGTCGGCAGGGAATCAGGTCTTGCACGGCAGCGCCTTTCGACCGGTTGTGACGCCGGACACTATCACCCGGGATAGTAGCGAGGCGTGAACACCCGGTCGCCGGAGTCGCCGGCGTACCACTGAGTTTGAGACGAGCCCACGATCAGCAGGCACCGCATGTCGACGGCGGCGGGATCGAGGTCGGCCAGTCGCACCACCGTGATCTGTTCCCGCGGCCCGGACACGTCGCGCCCGATGATCACCGGCGTACCGGGGTCGCGGTGCTCGAGCAGGATGTCGCGCATGGCGCCGACCTGCCAGGTGCGCGTCTTCGACGCCGGGTTGTAGACGGCCAGCACCAGATCGGCGGCCGCAGCCGCGGTGAGTCGCTTGGCGATGACGTCCCACGGTTTGAGGCGGTCCGAGAGCGAGATCACCGCGTAGTCGTGTCCGAGTGGGGCACCGACGCGACTCGCGACGGCCTGGGCGGCCGTCATCGCCGGAATGACGCGGACGTCGACGCCGGGCCACTGCTTGGCCTCCTCGAGCACCGCGGTGGCCATCGCGAACACCCCCGGATCCCCGGAGGAGACGACGGCGACCGCGCGGCCCTGCTCGGCCAGCGTGCAGGCCAATCGCGCGCGGGCGGGTTCGTCGGTGTTGTCGCTGGGGTGGCGGCGCTGGCCCTCGCGGCCGGCGACACGATCGAGATAGGGGCCGTAGCCGATGAGGTCGGTCGCGGTCGCCAGTTCGTGACGGCTCTGCGGCGTCATCCACTCGACCGCCCCGGGACCCAGCCCGACGACGGTGACGCTGCCCGACGGGGCGGCGCGGTCGGTGCCGCCGGGGATCATCGCCAGCGAGAAATACGGCACCTTGTCCTCGCTGTCCACCTCGGCGGCGGCCAGCACCCGCTGGCCCGGCGTGCTGGCGCGCTCGACGTAGAACGCCTCGTCCAGCCGTCCGGTCGCCTCCAGTGCGGCCCGCACGGCGGGGTAGGAGCGGCCCAGCTTGAGCACCACGGCGGCGTCGGTGTCGGCGAGTCGGCGCTGGAGTTCGTCGGGCGGCAGCGTGCCGGGCAGGATCGTGAGCACCTCGTCCCCCTGCACCAGCGGCGTCGAGATCGCAGCGGAGGCCGCGCTGACGGAGGTGACACCGGGCACGATCTCGGCGGTGAAGCGCTCGGTCAGCCGGGTGTGCATGTGCATATAGGAGCTGTAGAACAGCGGATCGCCCTCAGCGAGCAGCGCGACGTCACGCCCCGCCTCCAGGTGGGCGGCGATGCGCTCGGCGGCCTCGCGGTAGAAGTCCTCGATCGCGCCGGCGTAACCGCCCGGATGCGCGGTGACCTCCGTCGTCACCGGATAGACCAGGTGTTCTTCCAGCTGACCCGCGCGCAGATACGGTTCGGCGATACGGCGGGCAATGCTCTGCCCGTGCCGCGCGCTGTGATAGGCCACCACGTCGGCCTGCCCGATGACCCGAGCGGCCTTCACGGTGACCAGTTCCGGGTCGCCCGGCCCCAGGCCGACGCCGTAGAGCGTGCCGCGGCCGGTCATTCGCGCTCACATGCAATCGCATTGACGGCCGCGGCGGCCATCGCGGAGCCACCGCGCCTGCCCGTCACCACGAGGTAGGCCATACCGCGCGGCCGGTCGATGAGTTCCTGCTTGGACTGCGCCGACCCGACGAAGCCGACCGGGCCGCCCAGCACCGCCGCCGGGGTGGGCGCACCCTCGTCGAGCAGTTCCAGCAGCCGGAACAGCGCGGTGGGCGCATTGCCGATCGCCAGCACTGCGCCCCCGAGGCGGTCGGCCCACAGATCGACCGCCGCCGCGGAGCGGGTGAAGCCCATCCTTGTGGCCAGTTCGGGTGCCCTGGGGTCGGCCACCAGCGACACCACCTCGTTGTCCGCAGGCAGCCGCGAGCAGGTGATGCCCGCGGCGACCATCGACGAGTCGCACAGCACGGGCGCGCCGGCGGCCAGCGCGGTGTGCGCCCTGGTCACCACGTCGTCGGTGAACGACACATGGTCGGCGACGTCGACCTGACCGCAGGTGTGGATGAGCCGCACCACCACCCGCGCCACGTCGTCGGGGAACCGCGCCAGGTCCGCCTCGTCGCGGATCGTCGCGAACGACTGCCGGTAGATCTCGGCGGCGTCGCGGATGTAGTCCAGCACGCCGCTCACCCTACGACGGGCGCATCCGCAGCCGATAACCCTCCGGACCGGCCACCAGCACGTCGCCGACCGGGGGACTGCCGCACGCACGTTCACATCCGACGAAATGCCGGTGACCGTCGGCCGGATCGTCGAGCGCCGCGGCGGCGTCGCTGCGGACGTCCGCCGTCGAGTGGGCGCACCCCGGGCTTCCGGTGCAGGCGCTGACGTTCAGCCACGGCGAGTTCTCGTCGAACACCAGACCCATCGGCGCCAGCACCCGCAGGGCCACGTCGGCGACCTCTTCGTTCAGATCGCACACCAGCAGCGAACGCCACGGTGTGATGACGACCGGGGCCTCGACGGCGCCGACGAACTCGGCGGTGCGTGCGGGCAGGATGCCCAGCGGCAGCGCCGCGCCGAGGGTGACGCGCCCGTCGTCCTGTGGGATCCAGCCGACCGGCGGCCGGTCGACGGGCGGCCACGTGGCGCCGGGCTCCGCGCTGACGGGCAGACCTGCTGTCAGCACCGCCGGGTCCAGGAGTTCGGCTACGCGCCAAGCATTCTCGCGCGCCTCGGCGAAGCGGGTCGCCACCGCGAGCAGTGTCCGGACGACGTCGTCGACGTCCACCCGGATCCCGGTGTCGCGTCCGGCGAGCAGCAGCGCCGCCGTCCGGCCGTCGAGCAGGTGCACGCCGGCGTCCGCGCCGAGACCGGACACGTCACCGCGTCCGTCGTCGAGGCCGAACCAGAAGCGTCCCGACAGGTCGGCCAGCGCGGGCGCGCGCTGGATCGCGAGGTCGAGGCTGCGGATCAGACCCCGTACGTCACCCACGCCACCGGAGCGGCCCGACAGCGGTGAGGCGACGATGTTGCGCACCCGCTCGTGGGTGGGCGAGGGCAGCAGTCCGGCCCCGGCCACCGCGTCGGCGACAGCAGCGGGATCGGAGATACCGCGGATCTGGGTGTTGCCCCGTGAGGTCAGCTCCAGGTCCGGGGAGCCGAACTCGGTGGCAGCGCGCGCCAGCGCGGTCAGCTGCTGCGCGGAGATCAGGCCGCCGGGCAGGCGGATGCGGGCCAGCGCGCCGTCGGCCGCCCGGTGCACCGACAGGGCACCCGGGCACGCGTCCTGGTCGCGGGAGCGAATGGTCTTGGAGTCGTCGATGCGGCCATTCTAGGAACCGGCGGAGTCCTCAGCTCGCGAGTGCAGTGGGGCTATGGCTGGGCACGACCACGTCGGAGTAGTCCGAGGCGTCGCCGGCGATGACCCGGCTGCGCTGGCCGTAGACGTCGACGGGCACGTCACCGGCCAGGGTGACGCGGCTCAGGCGCCGGTACTGATCGTCGTAGTCGGCGACCGCGTAGTGCTGGGTGGCGCGGTTGTCCCAGATGGCGATGTCGCCGGCCGCCCAGTTCCAACGGACCGTGTTCTCCAGCTTTGTGACGCGGTTCTGCAGCAGCGCCAGCAGTGACTGCGACTCGGCCGGGCCGAACCCGACGAACTGCTTGATGAAATGGCCGAGGACCAGCACCTTGCGGCCGGTCTCCGGGTGGACGCGCACCACCGGGTGCTCGACCTCGAAATACTCCGAGACGAACTCTTCGCGGTACTCCCGCTCGGTCGCCGCGAGTGCCTCCCGGCGGCCGTCGAAGTCCGCCGCGTAATCGAACTGGTTGGTGTGTACCGCCCACAGATTCTCGACCAGCGCGCGCAACGCCGTCGGCAGCCGGTCATAGGCGGTCTCGGTGTTCGCCCAGGTGGTCGTGCCGCCATAGTCGGGCAGCGTGACCGCCCGCAGCAGCGAGGCCTTGGGGATGCGGTCGACGAACGTGACGTCGGTGTGCCAGCTGTTGGCTTTGTCGTAGCGCGAATCGATCGGCAGGATGCGGTGCCCGCGAGAGGTCACCGTCGGATGCGCGGTGGTCGGCGTGCCGAGCAGGCGGGCGAACTCCAGTTGGCCTTCGTCGTCGAGATGATGTTGACCGCGGAAGAAGATGACCTTGTGTTCGAGCAACGCGTCGTTGATCCGGCCGACCGTCGCAGGGTCCAGGCCGCCGCCCAGTTCGACACCCTCGATTCGCGCGCCGATGTGGGCGCCGAGCTTGACCACACGCAGAGACATGCCGGACAGCATGGCCACCGTCGCCGCTGGACGACAGGGTTCGAATCACCGCGAACACAACCGGAGCGAGGGTGCTGTCGTTTCGGTTTTGTTCACTTCGGGTAACAGCAAACTCTGCGAGGGACCGGCGACAACTCGGAGGTGGCGTGCGGGAACTGTGGGATTACGTCACCACGCACCAGTCGCAACTGCTGTTCGACTCCTATCAGCATGTCAGCGCCGTGGTGCAGAGCGTGCTGATCGCGACGGCCGTCGGGGTGGCGATCGGTGTGCTGACCTACCGTTCCGCGCTGGCCTCGAATCTCGCGACCTCGGTGTCGAGCGTCATCCTGACCGTGCCGGCCTTCGCTCTGCTGGGGCTGCTCATCCCGCTGTTCGGGCTCGGCGTCATCCCCAGCGTCGCGGCGCTGGTGCTGTACTCGCTGCTGCCCATCGTCCGTAACACCATCGTCGGGCTCAACGCCGTCGATCCCGCGCTCACCGACGCCGCCCGCGGAATCGGGATGAGCCGGGTGGCCACACTGAGCCGGGTCGAGTTGCGGTTGGTGTGGCCGTCGATCCTGTCGGCCATGCGCATCAGCACCCAGATGTCGATGGGCGTGCTGGCGATCGCGGCCTACGTCAAGGGCCCGGGCCTGGGCAATCTGATCTTCGCCGGCCTCGCCCGCGTCGGCAGCCCGACGGCGATTCCGATGGCCGTCACCGGCACGTTGCTCATCGTGATCCTGGCCCTCGCACTGGACGGTCTGCTCGTGCTGCTCGGTCGGCTCACCACTTCGAAAGGCATCCGATGACGACCACGGCGACAGCAGCCGATTCCGCCACGGCAACGCCGTCGGGGGTGCGCATCGAACTCGACCACGTGTCGAAGATCTACCCGGGTGCGAGCCAGCCCGCGGTCGACGATGCGTCGCTGGATATCCCGGCCGGCGAGATCGTGGTCTTCGTCGGCCCGTCCGGTTGCGGAAAGACCACCATGATGCGGATGATCAACCGGCTGTCCGAGCCGACGTCGGGCAGTATCCGCATCGGCGACCAGGACGCCCTGTCGATCAAGCCGACGGAGTTGCGCCGCAAGATCGGCTATTCCATCCAGCAGGCGGGTTTGTTCCCGCACATGACGATCCGGCAGAACGTGGGACTGGTTCCGGGTCTGTTGCGCTGGGACCGCAAGCGCATCGACGACCGGGTCGACGAACTGCTCGACCTGGTGGGCCTGGATCCCGGCCAGTACGCCGACCGCTATCCCCGGCAGCTCTCCGGCGGCCAGCAGCAGCGCATCGGGGTGGCGCGTGCGCTGGCCGCCGACCCACCCGTGCTCCTGATGGACGAACCGTTCGGCGCGGTCGACCCGATCACCCGCAGCACGCTGCAGGACGAATTGCTGCGTCTGCAAAGCGAACTGCGAAAGACGATCGTGTTCGTCACCCACGACTTCGGGGAGGCGGTCAAGCTCGGTGACCGGATCGCCGTGCTGGGGCCGCAGTCGAAACTCCTGCAGTACGACTCCCCGCAGAACATCCTGGCCAGCCCCGCCGACGACACCGTGGCCGGCTTCGTCGGATCCGGTGCCTCGCTGCGTCAGCTCGGACTCATGCGCGTCAAGGACGTCGAACTGCGCCGGGCGGCCACCGTGCACGCCGACGATTCAATCGACGAGGTGCGCAACCGGTTGGCAGGCAGCGAATTCGATTGGGCAGTGGTGCTCGACGCGCGTGAGAGGCCGGTCAGCTGGGTGCGGGAGTCGCGTCTGCGCAACGCCGCGACGCTCGCGGAGGTGGTCGAGAGCCTGGACGTGGTGAGCACGCAGTCGACGCTGGAGGATGCGCTCGAGGCCATTCTCGCCGAACAACACGCCTCCGCCGTCGTCACCGGTGCGGGCGGACGATACGCCGGCGTGGTCACGCTGGACACCCTCATCGACACCATCACGCGATTGCGCGCCGACGCCAACGCGGAGACCGCCGACTCGTGAGCACCGTCACCGCCGACCGGGTGCACAACAGCAAGTCGCCCGCCACCACCACCGCCGAACGGCTGCGTCTGTTGATTCAGCCCGCCCTGGTGCTGGTGGTCGCGGCGGCCGTGCTGTTCTGGGCGTTCAACCGGGATCTGACGGCGACCCAACAAGAGAACATCAACGCCGGCAACGTCGCGACCCTGATCTGGCAGCACCTGCTCATCACCGGCGCGGTCACCGCCATCGTGCTCGCCGTGGGCGTCCCGCTCGGGGTGCTGGTCACCCGGCCGGGGGCGAAAGTGTTACGTCCCTTGTTCATCGGCGTGGCCAACATCGGACAGGCCGCACCGGCGATCGGCCTGCTGGTGCTGCTGTTCCTGTGGACGGCGAAGACGGGCTTCTGGATCGGGGTGCTGCCGATCGCGTTGTATTCGCTGCTGCCGGTGCTGGCGAGCACGATTCTGGGCATCGACCAGGTGGACCGCTCGCTGATCGACGCCGGTCTCGGACAGGGCATGTCGCGGGGCGGACTGCTGGCGCGGGTGGAACTGCCGCTGGCGGTGCCCTACATCCTGGCCGGCCTGCGTACGTCACTGGTGCTCGCGGTCGGCACCGCAACGCTGTCGTTCCTGGTCAACGCCGGCGGACTCGGGATCCTCATCGACACCGGCTACAAGCTGCAGGACAACGTCACGCTGATCCTCGGCAGCGTGCTCGCCGTGTGCCTCGCGCTGCTGGTCGACTGGCTCGGCGGACTCGCAGAGTTCTTCCTCAACCCCAAAGGCCTGCGATGAGACGCCGCACGGCCGTTCGCGTCGCCGCACTGGCACTGAGCACACTGCTGACCGTCACCGGTTGCGGTCTCGGTTCGGGCAGCACGCTGCCGCTGATGGTGGGACCCGGCTCCATCAAGCCCACGCCAGGGCTGCAGGGCGTGCAGATCACCGTCGGGTCGAAGGAATACACCGAACAGGTCATCCTCGGCTACATCCTGGAGTTCACGCTGGCCGCCGCGGGCGCCGAGGTCCGTGATCTCACCGGCATCGTCGGTTCGCGCAGCACCCGGGAGGCGCAACTGTCGGGCCAGGTCGACGTGGCCTACGAGTTCACCGGCAACGCGTGGATCAACTACCTCGGCCACGAGAAGCCGATCCCGGATACCGCCGCGCAGTTCGAGGCGGTGCGCGCCGAGGACCTCGAGCGCAACGACATGGTGTGGTTGCCGCCGGGGCCGATGGACGACACCTACGCGCTGGCGGCGAGCAAGCGGGTGATCGATCGCACCGGGGTGCGCACGCTGTCGCAGTACGCGGAGCTGGTGCGGACGAATCCGGCGGCGGCGAAGACGTGTGTGGACACCGAGTTCCGGGCTCGTCAGGACGGTTTCCCCGGGATGGCGGCCGCGTACGGCTTCGACCCCGCCCGGGCGCAGACGCCCATCCTGCAGGTCGGCATCATCTATCAGGCGACCGCCGACGGGAACCAGTGCGACTTCGGCGAGGTGTTCACCACCGACGGCCGCATCGCCGCGCTGGACCTCACCGTGCTGACCGACGACAAGCAGTTCTTCGCGCACTACAACCCGTCGGTCACCATGAAGCGTTCGTTCTTCGACGCCCACCCCGAGATCGCCGATGTGACCGCGCCGGTGACCGCCGCCCTGACCAACGAGGCCATCATCGAACTCAACAAGCAGGTCGACGTCGAAGGCCGCGATCCGAGCGTCGTCGCGCGCGACTGGATGGTCTCGAAGGGCTTCGTCACCGCCCGCTAGCCGTACCGCCTGCTGAGTCACCGGCCAACCCGTCGGCGGCGACTCGCCGCGGCACTGTTGTTGGTCACCGCGGGCGGGCGCTGTTGGCACTCTTGGTTCCCACACGACGGTTGTTCGACGAAGGGACGACGATGGACTTCGCGGAGAGAGTGCAGCGTGCAATCCGGCTGACGGCCGAACTGAGCACCCTGCAGTACACCGATCAAGCAGCGATCCGGAGGGGATGGAGCGAACTCACAGGGCAGACCGTCGATGAGTCATTCCATCTCATCCCGCCGGTGTATTCCGACCACGGGATCAACATACGGCTTGGCAAGAACGTCTTCGTGAACCAGAACTGCCGCTTCAACGACATCGGCGGAATCGAGATCGAAGACGACGTCATGATCGGTCCCGAGGTCAGTCTGCTCAGCTCCGGGCACCCCCTCGACCCGGCGCGGCGACGAACCGGCATCACCTCCGCACCGATCAGAATCGGACGAAACGTCTGGATCGGCGCGTCCGCCCTCATCATGCAGGGCGTCACCGTCGGTGCCGATGCCGTGGTCGGCGCCGGCGCCGTCGTCACCCGGGATGTACCCGCACGCACGTTGGTTGCCGGCGTGCCGGCAACGGTGGTCAAGACGATCGATTGACACCGCCGCAGCGTGAGCCGGTCCGCTCGTGACCGGCAGGACACAGTATGTGACATCGGTCACTCGTGGCGAGGGCATGACGGCTCCCGCACAAAAGTCCCTACCGCGGTGGGTATCGCCGTACCTTTCAGGGTGAACCCAGTACCGCCGGTACCGGGTACATAACGGAAAGGGGAACGACAGTGATCGCCATGGTCGCCATCGCCTTCGTGCTGCTCGTGCTCATCACCGCGCTCGGCTTGCCGTACTCGCAGTCCTGGTATGCGCGCTGGGGAAACTACGACCGCTGACCGCGGTGGGGTACGAATGACGGGTGACCGACCCGCACCCACCGACCGTCCTGCTGCTGTCGACCTCTGACACCGACCTCATCACTGCGCGGGCCAGCGGGGCGGGTTATCGCTGGGCGAACCCATCGCGGCTGGTCCCCGGTGAGCTCGAGGAGCTGGTCGGGCAGGCCGACGCAGTCGTCGTCCGCATTCTCGGCGGCTACCGCGTCTGGGACGACGGGATCGACACCGTGCGCGCCAGCGGATTGCCGGCCGTCGTGGTCAGCGGCGAACAGTCGCCCGACGCCGAACTCATGGGACATTCGACCACCCCCCAGGGCGTCGCCCTGCAGACCCACGTCTATCTGGCACAGGGCGGCACCGAAAACCTGGCCAATCTGCACGCCTTCCTGTGTGACACGCTGCTGATGACCGGCTTCGGCTTCGATCCTCCGGCACCAACCCCGAAATGGGGTGTGCTACACCGCGATTGCACGTCGGCCGATGGCCCGACCGTCGCGGTGCTCTACTATCGCGCTCAGCAGCTCGCCGGCAACACCGGCTACGTCGAGGCGCTCTGCGACGCCATCGACGCTGCCGGCGGCCGCGCGTTGCCGGTCTACTGCGCCTCGCTGCGTAACGCCGATCCCGAACTGCTCGCCCTGCTCGGACGGGCCGATGCGCTCGTCACCACCGTGCTCGCCGCGGGCGCCGCGACGCCGGCCACCGTCGGCGCGGGGGGCAACGACGACAGCTGGGATGTCGCCCATCTGGCCGCACTCGATGTACCGATCCTGCAGGGTCTGTGCCTGACGAGTTCCCGCGAGCAGTGGAGCCACAATGACGACGGCCTCTCGCCGCTGGACGTGGCCACCCAGGTGGCCGTCCCGGAGTTCGACGGGCGCATCATCACCGTGCCGTTCTCCTTCAAGGAGATCGACGACGAGGGCCTGATCTCCTATGTCGCCGACCCGGAACGCTGCGCCCGGGTGGCGGGGATCGCCCTCCGTCACGCCCGGCTGCGCCGCATCCCCGCCGCCGACAAGCGGGTCGCCGTGGTGTTCTCCGCGTACCCGACCAAACACGCCCGCATCGGCAACGCCGTCGGACTCGACACCCCGGCCAGTGCGGTCGCGCTGCTCACCGCGATGCGCGAGGCCGGATACCAGATCGGCGACATTCCTGGTATCGAAGCCCGCGACGGGGACGCGCTGATCCATGCGCTGATCGAGCGTGGCGGTCAGGACCCCGCCTGGCTCACCGAGGGACAGTTGACCGGTAACCCGATCCGGTTGTCCGCCAAGGACTATCGCGCGTGGTTCGCCACCCTGCCCGCCGAGCTGACCGACCCGGTCGTCGAGCACTGGGGCCCGCCGCCCGGGGAACTCTTCGTCGACCGCAGCTCCGACCCGGACGGCGAGATCGTCATCGCCGCACTGCAATCGGGCAATGTCGTGCTGATCGTGCAGCCACCGCGCGGATTCGGGGAGAATCCGGTCGCGATCTATCACGACCCCGATCTACCACCGAGCCACCACTATCTGGCCGCCTATCACTGGTTGAGCGCCGGATACCCGACTGGGTTTGCTGCCGACGCGATCGTGCACCTCGGCAAGCACGGCAATCTGGAGTGGCTGCCGGGTAAGACGCTCGGCATGTCCGCGGCCTGCGGAACCGACGCCGCAGTGGGTGATCTGCCGTTGATCTATCCGTTCCTGGTCAACGACCCGGGGGAGGGCACCCAGGCCAAGCGGCGGGCGCACGCCACACTCGTCGACCACCTCATCCCGCCGATGGCACGAGCGGAGAGCTACGGCGACATCGCGCGTCTGGAGCAGCTGCTCGATGAACACGCCAACGTCTCGGCGCTGGACCCCGGCAAACTGCCCGCGATCCGCCAGCAGATCTGGACCCTGATGCGCGCGGCGAAGATGGACCACGACCTCGGGCTGTCCGAGCGGCCCGACGAGGACTCGTTCGACGACATGCTGCTGCACGTCGACGGCTGGCTCTGCGAGATCAAGGACGTCCAGATCCGCGACGGCCTGCACATCCTCGGTGCGGCACCGGCCGGAGACGCACAACTGGATCTGGTGCTCGCGATCCTGCGCGCGCGCCAGCTGTTCGGCGGCGAACAGACGCTGCCCGGGCTGCGCCAGGCGCTCGGCCTCGCCGAAGACGGCCAGGACGAGCGGGTGACCGTCGACGCCGTGGAAGCGCAGGCCCGCGGTCTGGTCGCTGCGCTGCAGGCCGCCGATTGGGATCCCGCGGCGGTCGACGGCATCACCGACAACCCGGACGTGGCCGCGATCCTGCGGTTCGCCGCCACCGAGGTGGTGCCGCGGCTGGCAGGTACGGCCGGGGAGATCGCCCAGGTACTGCGCGCGCTGGACGGCCGATTCATCGCAGCGGGCCCGTCCGGATCACCGCTGCGCGGTCTGGTCAACGTGCTGCCCACCGGACGCAACTTCTACTCCGTCGACCCGAAGGCGGTGCCGTCCCGGCTGGCCTGGGAAACCGGTGTGGCGATGGCCGATTCGCTGCTGGCCCGGTATCGCGACGACCACGGGGAGTGGCCGCGCTCGGTCGGGCTCTCGGTGTGGGGGACGTCGGCCATGCGGACCTCGGGCGACGACATCGCCGAGGTGCTCGCCCTGCTCGGCGTGCGCCCGGTCTGGGACGACGCCTCACGCCGCGTCGTCGACCTCACCCCGATGTCGCCGGCGGAACTCGGCAGACCGCGCATCGACGTCACCGTGCGCATCTCGGGCTTCTTCCGCGATGCGTTCCCGCATGTGGTGGCCATGCTCGACGACGCGGTGACGCTGGTCGCCGGCCTACCCGAGGCTGACGAGGACAACTACGTCCGCGCGCACGCCCAGGCCGACATCGCCCAGCACGGTGACGAAAGACGGGCCACCACAAGGATCTTCGGCTCGAAGCCCGGCACCTACGGTGCGGGACTGCTGCAGCTCATCGACAGCCGCAACTGGCGCGACGACGCCGATCTGGCCGAGGTGTACACAGCCTGGGGCGGCTTCGCCTACGGCCGTGGCCTCGACGGCAGACCTGCTGCCGAGGACATGAACAGCAGCTACCGCCGGATCGCGGTGGCGGCCAAGAACACCGATACCCGCGAACACGACATCGCCGACTCCGACGACTACTTCCAGTACCACGGCGGCATGGTCGCCACAGTGCGCGCGCTCACCGGCACATCGCCGGCGGCCTACATCGGCGACAACACCCGGCCCGATGCCGTGCGCACCCGCACGCTGTCGGAGGAGACCAACCGCGTGTTCCGCGCCCGCGTGGTGAACCCGCGCTGGATCACCGCCATGCGCAGACACGGCTACAAGGGCGCGTTCGAGATGGCCGCCACCGTCGACTATCTGTTCGGCTACGACGCGACCGCCCACGTGATGGCCGACTGGATGTACGACCGGCTGTCCCAGGAGTACGTCCTCGACGCCGAGAACCGCAAGTTCATGGAGGAGTCGAATCCGTGGGCGCTGCACGGCATGGCCGAGCGGTTGCTGGAGGCCGCAGGTCGCGGAATGTGGGCCGAACCGGATCCGGCGACACTCGACGGGCTACGCCAGGTGCTGCTGGAGACCGAAGGCGACCTCGAAGGCTGAGACGGCCTTCAGTACCGTGACGACCATGGCCGCCACCTTCGCCGACGTCGCGAAATCCGAATACATCCTGCTGACGACGTTCACCAAGGACGGCAGGCCCAAGCCGACGGCCATCTGGGCCGTCCCGAAGGGCGACGGTCTGATCGCGATCACCCAGGAGAAGTCCTGGAAGGTCAAGCGGATCCGCAACACCTCGGGCGTCACCATCGCGCCCTGCGATCGCGCCGGAAAACCCAAGGGAGACGCCGTCGAGGCGGTTGCGTCGATCCTGGACAAATCTGCCAACGGCGCCACCTACGACGCGCTGGGCCGGCGGTACGGGCTGCTGGGCAAGACGTTCAACGTTTTCTCGAAGCTGCGTGGGGGCATGAAGAACAACGTGACCATCGAGATCAAGCCGGCCTGACATGGCGCCCACGTTCGGGGACGTCTACCGCGAGAAGTATCTGCTGCTGACGACGTTCACCAAGGACGGTAGGCCGAAGCCGACGCCCGTGTGGGGTGTGCCCGACGGCGACCGGCTGCTCATCAGCACCGACGCGGGGTCGTGGAAGACCAAGCGCATCAACAACACCCCGCGGGTGACCATCCAGAAGTGCGGAGTGCTCGGCAAACCCAAAGGCGATCCCGTCGAGGCGGTGGCCCGCAATCTGCCGGCCTCCGAGACCCGCCGGGTGTTCGACATGGTGACCAGACGCTACTGGTGGCACGCATGGTGGTGGATCCCGCAGGCGCTCATCCGCGGCGGCATCGACAAGGTGCACGCCGCCATCGAGGTGAGCCCGGCCTAACCGGGCAGGTGCTGCTCGAAGAAGGCGAACACCCGTCGCCACGCGTCATCGGTGGCGGCGTCGTCGTAGCCGAATCCGGTGACCCGCAGCAGCGGTTGAGCGGGCAGCCGGTTGGCGAAGCTGTGCCCGGCCTGCGGGTAGACCTTGATGTCCGCGGGCACACCCTTGGCCTCCACCAGGGCGCTCAGCTTCTCCGGCGCCTTACGGCCCAGCGGATCCCGCCGCCCGAAGCTCGCCACGATCGGGCACGAGGCATCGAGAACGTCGTCGAGGTTCTTCGGCAACGGGGTGCCGTAGAACGGTGCCGCGGCGCCGAAGTTCCCCGCGCCCATCAGCAGAGCGAACTGCCCACCCAGACAGAACCCGGCGATCGCCACCGCCCCCGAACATTCCGGCAGCGCGATCAGGTGGTCTCGCGCGGCAAGCAGGTCGTCGAACGCGCGGCCGTGCCCCGCGGTCGCCTCCCGGAACACCCGGGTCATACACCGCACCCGGCCGCCGCGGGAATACAGATTGGGGGCGAGCGCGACATAGCCCGCCGCGGCGACGCGCGCCACGATCGCCTCGTTGTCCGGACTGAAACCGATCGCGTCGTGCACCACCACCACACCAGGCCGCGGGCCGCCACCCTCGGGTAGGCCGAGGAGGGCGTCGATACGTCCGTCCGGGGTGTCGATGCGGACCGTTCTCACCGTTTCCGTCACGGACCCGAATCTACGGCCCCCGCCCGGAACCACCGCAGCGAATCGTGCGTTGAACAAACATGGCAATGCGGCTGTTCCTGCTGTACGCGGTGGTCGAGATCGCGGTCATCGTTGCGCTCGTGTCGACGGTCGGGCTGGGCTGGACCCTGCTGCTGTCGCTCGGGACATTCGTCCTGGGGCTGGCGCTGGCCGGTTCTCAACTCCGGCGGCACCTGCAGCGGCTCCGCTCCGGGCTGACCGTCCAGAGCGCCCAGGGCGCGGTGACCGACAGCGCGCTGGTGGCGCTCGGCACGGTGCTCGTCGTCGTGCCCGGGCTGGCGACTTCGGCGCTCGGCGCCCTGCTGCTGCTCCCGCCGACCCGTGCGGCCGCCCGGCCGGTGGTCACCGCCCTTGCGGCCCGCAGCGTCGGCAGACGGATGCCGCTGATCGTCACCACCTCCACCGCCACCTCGGCGGGCCCGCGCCGCGGTGACTACATCGACGGCGAGGTCATCGACGTCGTCGACGTCGACCAGACCGCGGTGCCACGCCGCGCGGACGGAGCCGGTTAGCCTTATCGGCGCCGTGACGACACTGCTCATCAACGGGCGGGTGCACAGCCCCGTCCAGCCCGACGCGACCGCGATGGCGGTCCGCGACGGCACCGTGGCTTGGCTGGGCAGCGACGCTGTCGGACGCGCACAGTTCCCCGACGCCCGGGTGATTGACCTCGACGGCGGATTCGTCGCGCCGGCGTTCGTGGACAGCCACGTCCACCTCACCGCCACCGGGCTCACGCTCGTCGGACTCGACCTGCGCGACGCCACGTCGCTGCGTGACTGCCTGGACCGGCTCACCGACCACGCACGGCGCCAGGCCGACGGCGTGCTGTGGGGGCATGGGTGGGACGAGACGCGCTGGCCCGAACCGGTCCCCCCGAGCACCGACGACATCGATGCCGCGGTCGGCAATCGTCCGGCGTATCTCTCGCGCGTGGACGTGCACTCGGCAGCGGCGTCGACCGCACTCCGCGTGCTGACGCCGGGCCTGGGGGACGCCAGCGGTCACGACCCGCAGCGGCCGCTCACCGCCGACGCCCACCACCTCGTCCGCGCCACCGCTCGGGCCGGCCTGACGCCCGCACAGCGTGACGAGGCCCGCAGGGCGGCGCTCGACGCGGCGGCCGCCCACGGCATCGTCGCCGTCCACGAGTGCGCAGGTCCGCAGATCGGCGGCCTCGACGACTGGCTGGAACTGCGTGCACTCGAACACGGCGTGCGGGTCACCGGATACTGGGGCGAAGCAGCCACCGACGCCGCCCACGCCAGAGACCTGCTCGACCGCAGCGGCGCGCACGGCCTGGCCGGCGACCTGTTCGTCGACGGCGCGCTCGGGTCACGGACCGCGTGGCTGCACGAGCCGTATGCCGACGCACCGGACGAATGCGGCAACACCTATCTGGACTCCGACGCGGTCACCGCACACCTGCGCGCCTGCACCCACGCCGGGATCACCGCCGGATTCCACGTGATCGGGGACGCCGCGGTGACCACCGTCGTCGACGCCCTCGCCCGCGTCGTCGACGAGTTCGGTGGCCCCGCGGTGGCGCGGTGCGGCCACCGGCTGGAGCATCTGGAGATGGTGACCGCCGAACAGGCGGCTCAGCTCGGGGCCTGGGGCGTCATTGCCAGCATGCAGCCGCACTTCGACGCGCTGTGGGGCGGCCCGGACGGTATGTACGCACAGCGGCTCGGGTCTGACCGAGCCGCCGGATTGAACCCCTTCGCGCTGTTAGCATCCCGAGGCGTGCCCCTCGCTTTCGGCTCGGACACTCCCGTCACCAGCATGGATCCCTGGTCCAGCGTGCGGGCGGCCAGCCGGCATCGCACCCCGGGCAGCGCCGTCTCGTTGCGTGCGGCGTTCGCCGCGGCCACCAGGGGTGCCTGGCGCGCGGGCGGCGTCCGTGACGGTGTGACCGGCACGCTGGTGCCGGGCGCCCCCGCGTCCTACGCCGTCTGGGACGCCGACCACTACGAGGTCAGCGCACCGGCCGATTCGGTCCAGCGCTGGTCGACCGATCCGCGGTCCCGTGTGCCTGCACTGCCGCGGCTGGACCCCGAGGACGCGCCGCCCCGCTGCCGGCAGACGGTGCACCGGGGTGTCGTGATCCATGGCTGACGTCGAACAGGCGGTCGGCCCGGCCGACGCACCGCCCACCCGGTGGGCGCACCGGGCCCGCCGGGTGGGGCAGGGGACCGTCGACCGGATCGTGCAGCTGGGCGCCACCCTCGCCGCCGGACTCCTGCTGTGTGTCAGTTTCCCGCCGTTCGGCTGGTGGTACTGCGCCTTCCTGGGATTGGCGCTGCTGGCGTGGGTGCTGACCCGTGACACCACCACCCCGGTGGGCGGCTTCGGTTACGGCTACCTGTTCGGATTGGCGTTCTACATCCCGCTGTTGCCGTGGATCAGTGGGCTCGTCGGCGCCGGGCCCTGGCTCGGACTGGCGGGCGTCCAGGCGTTGTTCCCGGCGTTGTTCGGGGCGCTGGCGGTGATCGTGCGCCGGCTCAAGGGGTGGCCGCTGTGGTTCGCGGCGCTGTGGGTCGGCCAGGAATGGCTCAAATCGAGTGTGCCGTTCGGCGGTTTCCCGTGGGGCGTGGTCGGCTTCAGCCAGACCACCAGTCCGGTGCTGGCCCTGGCCCAACTCGGCGGCGCCCCACTGGTGTCGCTGGCCGTTGCGCTGGTCGGCTTCTGCCTGACCGCACTCACTGCCGAGATCGTCGCATGGTTGCGTCAGGGCGACACCCAGAGATCGACGCCGCCTGCCGTCGTGCTGCCCGGCCTGGCAATCGCGGTCACGCTGCTCGGCACCGCCATCATCTGGCCACAGGTCCGGCACGCCGCGACGGGCGCGGTGGACGACCAACCGGTGACGGTCGCTGCGGTGCAGGGCAACGTGCCGCGGCTGGGCCTGGACTTCAACGCCCAGCGCCGCGCGGTGCTCGACAACCACGTCAACGAGACCATGCGACTGGCCGAGGACGTCCGCGCGGGTCGGGCGCCGCAGCCGATGTTCGTCGTGTGGCCGGAGAACTCCTCGGACATCGATCCGCTGGCCAACGCGGACGCCGGCGCGGAGATCTCGGCCGCCGCGCAGGCCGTCAATGCACCCATCCTGGTGGGTGGCGTGGTTCGCGCGCCCGGCTACACCCGCGACCACCCGGTGTCGACGAACTCCGTGATCGTCTGGAACCCCGGCAGCGGCCCCGCCGACCGCCACGACAAGAAGATCGTCCAGCCGTTCGGCGAATACCTGCCCTGGCGTGATTTCTTCAGCAAGCTGTCGCCCTACGCCGATCGGGCGGGCTACTTCCTTCCCGGCGACGGAGACGGGGTGGTCAGCGCGGCCGGAGTGCCGGTCGGCGTCACCACCTGCTGGGAGGTCATCTTCGACCGGGCGGCGCGGGAATCGGTGCGCGGCGGCGCCCAGGTGCTGGCCGTTCCGGCCAACAACGCGACGTTCACCGAGGCGATGAGCGAACAGCAGCTCGCCTTCAGCCGGCTGCGGGCCGTGGAACACGACCGCTTCGTCGTGGCAGCGGGCACCACGGGCATCAGCGCGATCATCGCACCGGACGGCCGTGAGCTGGTCCGGACGCAGTTCTTCGAGCCCGCTTACCTCGATCGCCAGATCCGCCTGAAGACCGATCTGACCCCGGCGACGCGATGGGGACCGGCGGTGCAGGCGGCGCTCGTCGCCGTCGGTGTCGCGGCTGTGATCGTCGTCATACTGCACAATGGAAATTTCGTGTCCGTGATGCGGCGTCGCCGTACTGCCGCCGTGCGCCGGACTGAGACCGAGCCGCCCCGAGTGGGCGGCGACGATGGAGGAACGTCATGACCGGTCCCATGCCCGGGGCTGCCCGGCCGAGTCAGCGCACGCTGGTCATCATCCCGACCTACAACGAGCGGGAGAATCTGCCGTTGATCGTGCGCCGGGTGCACGATGCGTGCCCGGGTGTGCACATCCTCGTGGTCGATGACGGCAGCCCGGACGGTACCGGCGAGCTCGCCGACGAGCTGGCGCTCAGCGACCCCGATCGGGTTCATGTCATGCACCGCACCTCCAAGGACGGATTGGGTGCGGCGTATCTGGCTGGCTTCGCCTGGGGGCTGAGCCGGCAGTACTCGGTGCTCGTGGAGATGGACGCCGACGGCAGCCACGCACCCGAACAGCTGTATCGCCTGCTGGACGCCGTCGACGGCGGTGCCGACCTGGTGATCGGGTCGCGCTACGTGCCCGGCGGCACCATCCGGAACTGGCCGCGGCGCCGGTACGCGCTGTCGAAGACGGCCAATACCTACGCCCGGGTGCTACTCGGGGTGGGGATCCGCGACATCACCGCCGGATACCGTGCCTATCGACGGGAAGTGCTGGAGAAGCTCGACCTGGCGGCGGTCGATTCCAAGGGCTACTGCTTCCAGATCGACCTGACGTGGCGCACCATCAACAACGGGTTCGTCGTCGCCGAGGTACCCATCACGTTCTCCGAGCGTGAACTCGGAGTGTCGAAAATGAGCGGGTCGAACATCCGCGAAGCCCTGTTCAAGGTCGCGGACTGGGGAATCCGCGGGCGCTACGACCGCGCCCGCGGACTCGAATACCGGCGCTGAACTCAGCTGCCCCGGCGCTTGGACTTGATCAGGTCGAGCCGCTCCTTGAGCAACTCCTCGAGTTCCTCGACTGAACGACGTTCCAGCAGCATGTCCCAGTGGGTGCGCGGCGGCTTCACCTTCTTGGGTTCGGGCACGTCACCCTCGATGAGGGTGCCTTCCATACCGTTGCGGCACAACCAGGTGCCGGGGATCTCCGCGTCGTCGGCGAACGGGACGTCGAACTCCTCACCGTTGTCGGTGCGGTAGCGGGCGACCTGACGCGGCGCCAGGTCATGGTTGCGGTCGGTCTCGTAGCTCACGGCGCCGAGACGACTGCCTCGCAGGACACGATCAGCCATCGTCATCACTCCTCTTCAACTGCAGACTTGCCGGATAAACAACGTGGCAAACGCGCGCACAGTTCCCGACTCGACCGATGATGTTACCGGGATCCGTCGGGCACCCGGTCTACAGTCGGGATCCGTGGCACCGTCCGAGGCAGCGTCCCAGATCGCCCTGAACAGACGCCGTGGTCGACCTCAACCCTGCCGGTGGTGCGGGCGCGAGGTGGCCGATGCCGGGATGGGTCGGCGGCGCCAGTACTGCAGACAGTCCTGCCGACAACGCGCCTACGAACAGCGCGCCATGGTCAAGGGCACCTCGCTGGCGCCGGACGCGGTCGTGCTGACCGCCGACGAGGCCGCCCAGTTGTCCGACCGCGTGTTCGAGGTGCGTTGTGCCGCAGAGGACGTCGCGACCGCCGTCGACGAGGGGGCGGACCCCGCCGAGCTTCGGCAGTTGTGTGATGCGCTGATGCGTGCAGCCAAGGCCGCCGACGGCTGGAGGTAGGTTTTCCCGCCCATCGCCCGGGTAACTGGTCGCGGTATTCGGCTGGGCGGAACTGCACCCCGAACAGCTCGAGGCGATGCAGGCGATCATGGCGGGCCGCGACGTCCCGGCGGTGCTGCCGACCGGTTCGGGGAAGTCCGCCATCTACCAGGTGCCCGATCTGCTGCTCGACGGTCCGACGCTCGCCGTGTCGCCGCTGATCGCCCTGCAGCAGGAGCAGATCGCCGGCCTCGCGGACTCCGGTCGCCACCGCCTCTGTGGTGGTCCGGCGGGAGATCGCCGAACGGCTGCGGCAGCGCGATCCGCTGGTGGTGGGCGATTTCGACCGCCCTAACCTCCGCCTGGAGGTCGAGCAGTTCCTCGAGGATCACGACAAGCGGACCGCGGTGGTCGGCGCCGTCGCCGGCCTGACCGGTCCCGGCCTGCTCTACACCGCGACCCGCAAGGACGCCGAACAGTACGCCGCCGCGTTGAACGAACGCGGCAGCAGGGCGGCGGTCTACCACGCGGGGCTGTCCGCCCGACAGCGGCAGGCGGTGCATGACGGGTTCCGCAAGGAGGCCGGCGAGGAGGAGTTCGACGTCCTCGTGGCGACGTCGGCGTTCGGCATGGGCATCGACAAGCCCAACGTCCGCTTCGTCGTACACGCGTCGATCCCGGATTCTCTGGACTCCTACTACCAGCAGATCGGCCGGGCCGGCCGGGACGGCGACGCCGCCCTGGCGCTGCTGTTCTACCGGGCCGAGGATCTCGGCCTCGCCCGGTTCTTCACCACCCACCGGCCCGACGCGGATCTGGTGAAGGCGGTCCACCAGGCGCTGGATCAGAAGAAGCCGAAACGCATCAACCAGTTGCGCGCCGACCTCGGCGTCAAGGGCCGCACGCTCACCAATGCCGTCAATCTGCTCGAACAGGCCGACGCGATCACCGCCACTCGCAAGGGCTTCGTCTCCACTGGCCGCCGGACCCGCGATGCGGTCCGCGACGCCCTCGAGGTCGTCGACATGCGGGAACGGATCGACCGTAGCCGCGTGGAGATGAGGCGCGGCTATGCCGAGGCCCGCGACTGCCGCAGGCGGTTCCTGCTCGGCTACTTCGGGCAGGATCTGCCGGGACCGTGTGGCAACTGCGACCGCTGCAGCGCCGCCGCCGGCGCCCCGGTCGACGACGCATCGAGCGAAGAACCCCCCATCCCTGTGCAGACCGTCGTCACACACAAACAGTGGGGCAGCGGTGTGGTGATCGGCGGAGACACCGACCGCATCACCGTCCTCTTCGACGATTACGGCTACCGCACCCTGGCGATGGATGCGGTCGAGGAGAACGATCTACTCTCGACACACTGAGCGCTTGATCATGACCCGTGTATCGAGCGGCGTCAGGCCTTACGATGGGGCGACCGTACGCCGAAATGGGTTGCTTTGTCGCTGTCGCCGCCTGACTCCACCCCGAGCACCGAAGCCGACCCGGGGCGCCGCGGCGTGTGGCGGTTCGGCGATTTCGTCCTGGACACCCTCCGTTACGAATTGCGCTGCGGAACAACCTTGATCAAGGTCGAGCCGCAGGTGTTCGACGTCCTCACCCAGCTGGTCCGACACCATGACCGGTTCGTCAGCAAAGAAGAGCTCTTCGACTCCGTGTGGGGTGGGCGCTTCGTGGGGGAGGCCGCGCTGACCAGCCGCATCAAGGCGGCGCGCCGGGCGTTGGGCGACGACGGTGAATCGCAGCGCTACATCCGCACCGTCCGTGGCCGCGGCTACCAGTTCGTCGGCGAGATCGTCGACGACGCACCGCTGCCGCCGACGCCCCCGGAGCCGCCCGAAGCGCCGGTGCGCCAGCACATCGCGTTCTGCCGCGCCGCCGACGGTGTCCGGCTGGCCTACGCCGTGGCCGGCGACGGGCCGCCCCTGGTGCGGGCGGCGAACTGGATGACCCACCTGGGCTACGACATCGAGAGCCCGGTGTGGCGGCATTGGGTTCGTGACCTGTCGCAGCGGCATTGCTTCATCCGCTACGACGAGCGCGGATGCGGGTTGTCCGACTGGGAGACAAGCGAATTCTCGTTCGACGCCTGGGTGACCGACCTGGAGTCGGTGGTCGAGGCGCTCGGACTCGAACGGTTCCCCCTGCTCGGGGTGTCCCAGGGCGGCGCGGTTGCGGTGGCCTATGCGGCCCGCCACCCGGATCGGGTCTCCCGGCTCGTGCTGTGCGGCGCCTACGCCCGAGGCCGCGCGGTACGCGCCGTCGGCGACGTCGAGAGGCAGGCGGCCGCGCTGGATCTGGACCTCGCCCGGGTCGGCTGGGGCCGCGACGACCCGGCATTCCGGCAGGTGTTCGCCGCACAGTTCCTGCCGGACGGCACCCGCGCGGACTGGGCCGCCTTCGATCAGCTGCAACGCCGCACCACATCTCCGGAGAACGCGGTGCGCTTCCTCACCGAATTCGGCCGCATCGACGTGCGCGAGGAAGCGCAGCAGGTGCGCTGCCCGACGCTGGTGCTGCACTCCCGCGACGACCACCGGGTGCCGATGCGCTACGGCGAGGAGCTGGCCGCGTGCATACCCCGGTCGGAGTTGATCGCGCTGGACAGCAACAACCATCTGCTGACGGCCACGGAACCGGCCTGGCAGGTGTTCTGCGGCGAGGTCGAGACCTTCCTCGCCGCAGACGACTGATCTCCATGCATTCTCCATACAATCTTCATGTATCGCGGCGTCCGGCGATCCATGCTGATCACATGAGTAAGCACCCCCGCACCCTGCTTCTGGGTCTCAGCGCGATCTTCACCCTCGGCACCGTGTCGGCCTGTGCCGGCGGGTCTTCCACCGATACGACGACGTCGTCGGCCGCCCCGTCCGCAACCACCACCTCCGCCTCCGCCGCCGCCTTCCCGCAGTCCGCCAAGTACATCGCCGACATGGAGAAGGACGGCCGGACGATGACGATCGGCATCGCGGTCGACGGCGACAGCATCGCTGCCTACGCCTGCAACGGCAGCGACGACGAAGCCTGGTTCTTCGGCGACGAGAAGAACGGCTCGATCGACCTGACATCGCGGTTCCGCGACACGCTCACCGCATCGTTCGACGGCACCGATGTCGACGGCAACCTGACGATGGACGGTGTCACGTACACGTTCACCGCCGCCGAGGTGCCCGCGCCGGCCGGGATGTACACCGCCGAACTGGGCGGTGTGCGGGAGTCCTGGGTGCTTCGCCCCAACGGTTCCGCGGTCGGCGTGCAGTTCGGCGGCATGGGCGGAGGGTCAGACTTCGGCGAATTCGAGCGTCAGCAGCTCGCAGACGCCCAGTTCCGCGCCGACGTCCGGAACAAGCGCCTGCTGCGCCAGGCCGGCGACCTCCAGGAACGCCCGGATGGCAAGTGGGGTGCCACCATCAACGGACAGCCGGTCGAGGCGGTCGTCGTCGACGGGAACTTCCGGCTCGGCTGATCCGGGTTAGCTTCACGGCGAATCAAACCCTTCGGCACGGAACGTCGCCGCCGTAGCGTCGACTGACCGTGACCAGTTCCGCCGAAGTGACGTCTGCCGCACCCACAGTGGTGTCGGCGCCGAAACCCCCTCGGGCTGAACGTAAGTGGACTTACATCCGCTGGGCTTCACCCGTCGTCATCCTCGCGCTCTGGCAGCTCGGCAGCGCCTTGAAGATCATCCCGCAGGACGTGCTGCCCGCACCGTCGCTGATCGTCGAAGCCGGGATCGAGCTCATCGGCAACGGTCAGCTCGCCGACGCCCTGCACGTCTCCGGCGTGCGGGTGGTCCAGGGGCTGGTGCTCGGCGGCCTCCTCGGCGTCGCGCTGGGCACCGCGGTCGGATTGTCGCGCTGGCTGGAGTCGACCGTCGACCCGCCGATGCAGATGGTCCGCGCGCTGCCGCACCTCGGCCTGATCCCCCTGTTCATCCTGTGGTTCGGCATCGGGGAACTGCCCAAGATCCTGCTCGTCGCACTGGGTGTCAGCTTCCCGCTGTACCTGAACACCTTCTCGGCGATTCGTCAGGTCGACCCGAAACTGTTCGAAACCGCTCAGGTGCTCGGGTTCTCGTTCTGGCAGCGCTTCTCCCGGATCATCGTGCCCAGCGCCGCACCCCAGGTGCTCGTCGGGCTACGACAATCCCTCGCGATCGCCTGGTTGACGCTGATCGTCGCCGAACAGATCAACGCCGACAGCGGAATCGGGTTCCTGATCAACAACGCGCGCGACTTCCTGCGCATCGACATCATCTTCTTCGGCCTGATCGTCTACGCATTCCTGGGCATCGGCACCGACGCCGTCGTCCGCGCACTGGAACGCCGAGCCCTGAGGTACCGCACATGACACTCACCGCGCCCACCACCGAGAGCCCCACCCGCACCGCGGCCGCACTGCGGCACGTCGACAAGTGGTACGGGAACAATCACGTGCTGACCGACGTCTCCCTGGAGATCGGCCGAGGCGAGATCGTCGCGCTCATCGGACGCAGCGGATCCGGGAAGTCCACCGTGCTACGCGTGCTCGCGGGCCTGTCCCGCGACCACACCGGTGAGCGCACCGTCGCCGGGGCGCCGGCGCTGGCGTTCCAGGAACCGCGGCTGTTCCCGTGGCGCGACGTGCGCACCAACGTCGCCTACGGCCTGACCCGGGCGCGGGTGCCCAAGGCCGAAGCGCTGCGCCGTGCCGAGCGGGCCCTGGCCGACGTCGGCTTGTCCGATTTCGCCGACGCATGGCCGCTGACGCTGTCGGGCGGTCAGGCGCAACGGGTGTCGCTGGCCCGGGCGCTGGTCGCCGAGCCGCGGCTGCTCCTGCTCGACGAGCCGTTCGGCGCACTGGACGCACTGACCCGGCTCACCATGCGCACGCTGCTGCTCGACCTGTGGCGCGAACACGACTTCGGTGTCCTGCTCGTCACGCACGATGTGGACGAGGCCGTGGCACTCGCCGACCGTGTCCTCGTGCTCGAGGACGGACGAGTGGTGCACACCCTCGACATCGCTACCCCGCGTCGTTCGCCGGGCGATCCGTCCGTAGACACCGACCGCCACCGCGCCGCACTGCTCGACGCCCTCGGCGTCGAGATCTGACCCACCCGCCCGAGTGACCCGAAGGGAACCCCATGCCCGGAATCCGCCGGACGCTGCTGATCGCCCTCGTCTCTATGACGGTGCTGGCCGGCTGCGTCTCCCGCGAGGAGACCGGCGGCACGGTCGAAGCACCCGAAACCGTACCGCTGTCCGACCTGTCAGGGCTGACCCTGCACATCGGCGACCAGAAGGGCGGTACGCAAGCGCTCCTGACGGCGGCGGGTGCGCTGAAGGATCTGCCCTACGCCGTGGAGTTCTCCACGTTCACTTCGGGCCCACCCCAGATCGAGGCCGCCACCGCGGGCAAGATCGATTTCGCGATCACCGGCAACACGCCACCGATCTTCGGCGCTGCATCCAACGCCAAGGTCAAAGTGGTGTCCGCCTATGACGGCGGCGGCTTCGGCGATCAGGTCCTCGTGCACGCCGACGCACCGATCCAGTCCATCGGTGAACTGCGCGGCAGGAGCATCGCGGTCGCCAAGGGCAGCTCCGCGCACGGCCACATCCTGGTTCAGCTCGATCGCAACGGGCTCACCCCCGCCGACGTGAAACTGGTGTTCCTGCAACCCGCTGACGCGCTGTCGGCGTTCACCCAGCGGCGCGTCGACGCCTGGGCGGTCTGGGATCCCTACACCGCACAGGCCGAGACCGAGCTGCCGGTGCGCAGCATCGCCCGCGCAACCGGAGTGACCAACGGCGCCGGATTCGGGATCGCGTCCGACGTGGCGCTCGCCGACCCGATACGCAACACCGCACTCAGCGATCTGCTCGTGCGCTACGCCAAAGCCGTGCACTGGGCCAACGACCACCGCGACGAGTGGGCCGAGCGGTACGCCGCCGAGGTCGGGCTGGACCCCAAGGTGGCGGCTCTGGCCCAGGGCCGCAGTCTGCGCCTGCCCACCGACCTCTCCGACGCGCTGGTGGCCAGCGAGCAGGAGATGGCCGACCTGTTCGCCGAGTCACAACAGATCGCCGCGGCGCCCGAATTCTCGAAGTGGGTCGACCGCCGCTACGGCGACGTCCTGTCCCCGCTGTACATCAGCCGCAATTGAGGAGCGATATGGCCACCCCCGCACCACCGCCCGCGTCCCGGGCCGCCTTCTTCTGGTTCCTCCCGACCGCCGGGGACAGCCGGTTCATCGTCGGCTCGTCCCACGCGTCGTCCCAGCAGATCCAGCCGGAGGGTTACCGCGCGCCCAGCCGCCGCTATCTCGCGGAGGTGGCCCGGGCGGTCGACCGGCTGGGCTTCGAGGGAGTGCTCACCCCGACCGGAACCTGGTGCGAGGACGCCTGGCTCACCTCGGCGGCGCTGTTGTCGGAGACCGAGCGACTGAAGTTCCTGGTGGCTTTCCGGCCCGGCCTGGTGCCACCCACCCTGGCCGCCCAGCAGGCGGCGACCCTGCAGCGGTTCTCCGAGGGACGGGTCCTGCTCAACATCGTCAGCGGCGGCGACGACACCGAACAACGCCGCTTCGGCGACTGGCTCAGCCACGACGATCGCTACGCCCGCACCGGTGAGTTCCTGCACATCGTGAATTCGGTGTGGCGCGAGGAGTCCGTCGACTTCGCAGGCGAGTACTACACGGTGTCCGACGCGCGGGTGTCCGAGCCGCCGGATCCGTTGCCGGGCATCTACTTCGGTGGATCGTCGGCGGCGGCGCTGCCCATCGCCGCACAGTACGTCGACACCAATCTCACCTGGGGTGAGCCGCCACAGATTGCGGCCGCGAAGATCGACAGGGTGCGCGCCCTGGCCGCCGAACGCGGCCGCAATCTGCGCTTCGGCATACGGCTGCACACGATCAGCCGGGACACCTCCGAGGCCGCTTGGGCGGTGGCCGACGAGATGGTGACCCGGCTCGATCCAGAGCAGATCGCGAAAGCGACTGCTCTGCACTCGAATTCACAATCAGAGGGGCAGCGGCGGATGACCGCGCTGCACGGCGGGCGTATCGACCAACTGGAGATCTATCCGAACCTGTGGGCGGGTGTGGGTCTGGTCCGGGGCGGGGCGGGGACGGCGCTGGTCGGCAGTCACCAGGAGGTGGCCAACCTGATCTATGAGTACCACTCGGTGGGATTCGACGAATTCATCCTCTCCGGCTACCCGCATCTGGAGGAGGCGTACTGGTTCGCCGAAGGCGTGTTACCGATACTCAGGCAGAAGGGCGTGGCCTGAGTCAGCAGCTGAACCGCGTGCCCACATCAGCAGGCGGCGCCTCCTGTCGGAGGCAACCGAAGGTGTCGACACCGGCATCGCTGATCTTGACCGCGGACCGGTGGGCGTAGTTCACGCAGAACAAGCCGCTCTGGTCGGTGCGGCACCGGTAGTCACCGAAGCCCAGCGCCCGCCCGTAGGGCAGCTCGGCGCCGAAGCCTGCGGCGAACGGACCCGCATCGGCGTGCGCGGATCCCACCGTCAGGGTGGGCCCGGGATAGTCGACCCAGCCACCCTTCCACTCGCCGTACACGTCCGCCGGCCGCGGCGGCGGGTCGCTGAGCTCGACCAGGCACGTCAGCGCGCCTGCGGCGCGACCGTCGGTCACACAGCTGGAGGTGCCTGAGGGCGTCACGAATGCGACGCCGTCGCCGAGATCGGTTGCGGTCCCCTCCCTGCTGACAGAGTGGAACCCCTCGACGGCGGCAGGCGGGGCGGCCTCGATCCACGCGATCACCTCGGCCACGGGTGCCGCAGCGGCAGGTGGCCGCGACGGCGGTGACGGATCGGGCGAGCCGGTCGGGGTCGCGGTGGGTGCGGCGGCCGACCCCGGCCCCGGCTGCTGCGGCGATTCGGGCTCCGGTTGGCCGCCGACGCCCTGCGAACACCCCGCGACGAGCACAGCGGTGGCGGCGAGAACGGCAATCCGCATGCGGGTCAGGCTATCGGCCCGGCGCGCCGAGGCCGGTCAGGCGCGGCGAAGCGCACCACGTTCGCTACCGTCGAAAGATGCACGAACGTACCATCCGCACGTCCATCAGCACGGGGACGCTCGAGGGCTTCACCCGCGACGGGGTGCACCGCTGGCGGTCGATCCCGTATGCGCAACCCCCGGTGGGCCCGCTGCGCTTCCGGGCGCCGCTGCCGGCGGAGCCGTGGCGCGGCGTGCGCTACTGCCACGGATTCGGCAACTGTGCCCCGCAGCCGCGGCGCTACACGCTGCTGGGCGTCGGCAAATACCAGCCGATGGGCGAGGACTGCCTGACCCTCAACGTCGTCGCACCGGACAAGCCGCAGGACGGGCCGCTGCCGGTGATGTTCTTCGTGCACGGCGGCGGCTACTTCATGGGCAGCTCGGCCACACCGATCTACGACGGTGCCGCACTGGCCCGTCGCGGGTGCGTCTACGTGTCGGTCAACTACCGGCTCGGCGCGCTGGGTTGTATGGACATGTCCTCGTTGTCCACGCCCGAGCACCCGATCGACGGCAACCTGATGTTGCGCGACATGGTGATGGCGCTGCGCTGGGTGCGCGACAACATCGCGGCCTTCGGCGGCGACCCGGGCAACGTGACGATCTTCGGGGAAAGCGCCGGAGCCCACGCGGTGGCGACGCTGCTCGCCGTCCCGCAGGCCGAGGGGCTCTTTGCGCGGGTCATCTCCGAGAGTCCGGCCAGCGGCATGATCCGGTCGGCCGAATCCGCCGCCCGCTTCGCCGCCCGGTTCGTCGAACTACTGGGCGCGGAACCCGGCGAGGGGGCCGCTGCGCTGATGTCGGCGCGGTCGGCCGATCTGGGCAAGACGCTGGAAGCCTTGGTCGGCAATGGCCAGGAGGAGCTGCCGGGTTCATTTCCGGTCGGCCCCACCTTCGGTACCGACTACCTGCCCGTCGACCCCGTCGCGGCGATGCGTCAGGGCAGCGCGCATCGGGTTCCGCTGATCGTGGGCAACAACGCCGACGAGGGCCGTCTGTTCACCCGGTTCCTGCCGCTGCTGCCGATGGACGAGTCGATGATCGAGCTGCTGCTCGCCGACGCCGACGCCGAGCGGCGTGACCGGATCACCGCCGCCTATCCCGGCTATCCGAACTCGGCGGCGTGCGTGCGGCTCGGCGGCGACTTGGCTTTCGGAACGGCCACCTGGCAGATCGCCGAGGCCCACTCCCGCCATGCGCCGACCTATGTCTACCGCTATGACTACGCGCCGCGCACCCTGCAGTGGACCGGTCTGGGCGCGACCCACGCCACCGAGCTCTTCGCGGTCTTCGACACCTACCGGACCCGGTTCGGTTCACTGCTCACCGCGGCTGCCGACCGGCGCTCTGCACGCCGGGTGAGCAAGGACGTACAGCGGCGCTGGCGATCGTTCAGCCGAACCGGCGAGCCCGGAGACGGGTGGCCGCTCTACACCGAGGACACCAGGGCGGTGATGGTCTTCGACCGCAAGCCCCGCGTCGAATACGACCCGCACGCCGACCGCCGCCGCGCGTGGGAGGGCTTCTCCCTCGCCTCGCAGTGACGGTGCTCCCGGATCGCCTGCGCGGCGGCCACGCCATGTGATTGCGTAGCGGCGTGGCGCACCCTCTCGACCCACTGTCCGCCGATGAGTTCACCGCGGTGGCGGCCGCACTGCACCGGGAACACGGGGTCGGCGAGGGCTGGCGCTTCGCATCGATCGAACTGATCGAACCCGACAAGCCGGCGCTGGCCGGATTCGAACGGACGGGTGATCGCCCACCGCGCCGCGCGGTCGTGCTCTGCCTCGACCGGGCGGCGAACGCCACCTACCGGGCCACGGTGTCGGTGACCGACGATCGCGTCGAATCGTTCGACCACATCCCCGGCGTACAGGCCAATTTCACCGTCGACGAGTTCACCGAGTGCGACGAGATGCTGCGCGCACACCCGGATGTTGTCGCCGCCCTGGCCGGACGCGGCATCACCGACATCGGCAGCGTCTTCATCGACACCTGGACCTACGGTGCGGCCGTCGCCCCGCCGGAGTACCGCGACCGCAGGATCGGCTGGGCCGACATCTGGCACCGGGACGCACCGGGCGCGAACCCGTACGCCCACCTGGTCACCGGTCTGCACTGTGTGGTCGACCTCAACGCGATGGAACTGCTGGCCCTGGAGGACAGCGGGCCGTTCGCCGCAGGCGCCGTCGAATTGCCGCCGGTGATGGGCGAATACGCCCCGCGGCAGGTGCCCGAGCGGATACGGGCCCAGTCTCGACGGGCGCCGCTCAAGCCGCTGCACATCGTGCAGCCCGACGGCCCGTCGTTCGATGTGGACGGCAATCTGCTGACCTGGCAGAACTGGTCGGTGCGCATCGGCTTCAACCATCGCGAGGGGCTGACCCTCCATCAGCTCCGGTACCGCGACGGAGACCGCGAGCGGTCGGTGGCGCACCGGTTGTCGTTCGCGGAAATGGTTGTGCCGTACCGCGACTCGTCCGAAGACCACTACCGGCGCACCGCCTTCGACATCGGCGAGTGGGGTCTGGGTTTCATGACGACATCGCTGGAGCTCGGCTGCGACTGCCTCGGCGAGATTCGCTATCTCGACGCGGTTCTGCACAACAGCCGCGGCGAGCCGTACACGATCTGCAACGCGATCTGCATCCACGAGGAAGACAATGCCGTGTTGTGGAAGCACGTCGACCACGACGCCGGTGCCGAGGTGCGCCGCATGCGCCGGCTGACGGTGTCGTTCCACGTCACCGTCGCCAACTACGAGTACCTCGTCTACTGGCGGCTCTACCAGGACGGCAACATCGAATGCGAGGTGCGGGCCACCGGCATCATGGTGACCACACCGCTGGCGCCCGGTCAGCCGCATCCCAACGGCACACTCGTCGACGAACGGACCTACGCGCCGTTCCACCAGCACTTCCTCGTCGCCCGCCTGGACCTCGACATCGACGGCACCGACAACACCGTCGTCATGTCGGAGTCGTTCGCCGAACCGGTGGGACCCGACAACCCCTACGGGCTGTCCCTGGTGCAACGCAACGTGCCGCTGCGCACCGAGGGCGAGGGCAAACAGGACGTCGACTGGGCCACGCAACGGGCATGGAAGGTGGTGAACACCAACGTCACCAACGGTTTGGGTACCCATCCGTCCTACAAGCTGGTGCCCACCGGGGCGATCCCGCCGATGTTCGATCCGTCCTCGCCGGTGCTGCAACGGGCCAACGTCATCGGTCACACGCTGTGGGTAACCCCCAATCATCCTGACGAGCGTTGGCCCGCAGGCGAATTCGTCAACCAGTCGGCCCGCGACACCGGCCTGGGGGAGTGGACGAAGGCCAATCGCTCCATCGACAACGCCGACGTGGTGCTCTGGTACGTCTTCGGCATCCACCACATCACCCGCCCAGAGGACTGGCCGGTGATGCCGGTGGACGTGGTGTCGTTCTGGCTCAAGCCGTTCGGGTTCTTCGACCGGAACCCGGCACTCGACGTGGTGGCCTCGACTCCGGACGCCTGCCACACCTCATCGACCAGCGCCCACCACTGACTCCGGCCGAGCGGTGTTGACACCCGTCAACACTGTGACCCAGCCCACTGCTACCTTCGTCTCGTGTCCGACAGCGCAGACCTCGTCATCGAACGGCCCACCGACCTCACCGCCGCCTGGCTCACCGCTGCGATAGGTCAGGGCGAGATCACCGACTTCACCTGCGAGCGCATCGGCACCGGCCAGATGAGCCAGTGCTACCGCGTCGCCCTGACCTACGGCGACCCCTCGGCGGCGGGGCCGGATTCGGTGGTGCTCAAGGTGGCCGCCACCGACGAGAACAGTCGTCAGACCGGTCACGCGCTCGGCCTCTACGAACGCGAGGTCCGGTTCTACACCGACATCGCCCCGCGGCTGTCCGGACCTGTCGCCCCGTGCTACCACGCCGCGTACGACCCGCAGACCGGGGTGTTCGCGCTGCTGCTGGGAGACGCAACCCCCGCCGTCGTCGGCGACGAGATCCGCGGAGCCACCATCGACCAGGCGCGGCGGGCGCTCTCGGAACTGGGACGCATCCACGCCCCGCTGATCGGCAACAGCGCGCTCGCCGACGCCGACTGGCTCAACCGCGAAGCGCCGGTGAGCCAGGCGCTGCTCACCCAACTGTGGGCCGGGTTCTGTGAGCGATACGCCGACTCGATCGCCCCCGAACACCGCACCGTGTGCGAACGCCTGGTCGACAGCTTCGACGCGCACCTCGAAGCCGAGGCGGCGGCCGGGCGCGCCGATGGTCTGGTCCACGGTGACTACCGGCTCGACAACATGCTGTTCGGTCAGGCCGGCGCCGACCGTCCACTCACCGTCGTCGATTGGCAGACGGTCACCTGGGGCCCCGCGTTCACCGACGTCGCGTATTTCCTCGGCTGCGCCCTGCCGGCCGCCGACCGGCGGGAGCATTACGACGACCTCCTGCGCGCCTATCACGCGGCACTCGGTGAGCAGACCTCCGTGGACCTCGACACCGTCCGCGACGGGGTGCGCCGGCAGAGTTTCTTCGGCGTGATGATGGCGATCATCTCCTCCATGCTGGTCGAACGCACCGAGCGTGGTGACGAGCTGTTCATGACCATGCTCGCCCGGCACTGCGCTCACGTTCTCGACACCGATGCGCTGGCAATCCTGCCGGAACCGACTGTCCCCGAAGCCCTCTCGCCCGACGCCGAGGACGAGGGCGCGCACCAGCCCACCGACGACGAGTTGTGGAACGAGAGCTGGTATTTCGATTTCGCCGACGACCGGCAGGGCATCGGCGGCTGGATCCGGCTCGGACTCGTACCCAACCAGGGCAAGGCCTGGGTGAACGCGCTGCTGTGCGGACCCGACATGCCCACCATCGCCCTCGTCGACTTCAAGGCGCCGCTGCCCGTGGACATCTCCGACGTCCACGCCGACGGGGGACACCTGAGCCTCACCGCCGTCGAACCGCTGACGACCTACCGGGTCACCGTGCGTGGCAGCGGCCGGGCCTATGACGACGCCGCCGGGTTGTTGCGCAGCGAGGCAGGCAGGCCCGCCGACCTCACGGTCGACCTCACCTTCACCACGGCGAGTTCCCCGTACCAGTACCGGATCACCCCGCGCTACGAGATCGCCTGCACCGTGTCGGGCACCGTCAGTGCCGACGGCCGCGAGCACACCCTCCACGGCGTCGCCGGGCAGCGCGACCACTCCTGGGGGGTGCGCGACTGGTGGTCCATGGAATGGGTCTGGAGTGCGCTGCATCTCGACGACGGAACCCATCTACACGGGTTGGACCTGCGAATCCCCGGCGCACCGCCGTTCGGCGTGGGGTATGTGCAACCCCCGGGCGAGCCACTCCGCGAACAGGACACCGTCACCGCGGAGGCCACCTTCGCCGACACCGGTCTGCCGGTCACCACGTCGCTGGAGATGACGCCCGCGGACCTGACCCTGGACGTCGACATCCGCGGCTATGCGCCGCTACTGCTGACAGCCGAGGACGGCCGCGTGAGCCAATTCCCCCGCGCCTGGGCGCGCGTGACCACCGGCGACGGCCGCACCGGTGTGGGCTGGCTGGAGTGGAACCGGCAGGCTGACTAGATGGTGGTGGCCAAGTCGATCGCCCTGTTCGCCCTCGCCGCCCTGCTCGAGATCGGCGGCGCCTGGCTGGTGTGGCAGGGGGTGCGCGAGCACCGGGGCTGGGTGTGGATCGGCGCGGGAACCGTCGCGCTCGGCGCCTACGGTTTCGTGGCGGCGTTCCAGCCTGACGCCAATTTCGGCCGGGTGCTGGCGGCCTACGGTGGGGTGTTCATCGCCGGGTCGCTGGTCTGGGGCATGGTCGCCGACGGATTTCGTCCGGACCGCTGGGACGTCACCGGCGGACTGGTGTGCATGATCGGCGTCGGGCTGATCATGTACGGACCACGCTGACACCGCCGAAAAGATTACGGAATCCGAACGCGCGCGGAGGACCACCCTGACGCGGGTATCCGGCCGATATGAGCGACAACGAATTCAACAAGGGCGACAAGGTCACCTGGCAGTCTCACGGGAGTACGGCCGAGGGCAAGGTCGCGGAGAAGATCACCTCCGAAACCGAGGCTGCGGGCCGGAAGGTCAAGGCCTCCAAGGATGAACCGCAGTACCGCGTCGTGAGCGACAAGAGCGGCGGTGACGCGGTGCACAAGCCGAGCGCGCTGAAGAAGAAGTAGCGATGTCCGGTCGAGACCATGACGACGACGAGCGCGAGCAGAGCTGGTCAGAGTTCACCGACATCGTCAACATGACGCCCAAGGAACTGCACACGTGGCTCGACAGCGACGAGTCGAAGTCCGTCGGTCAGAAGTCGGGTGGCGGAGAGGCCACCGGCCACGCCAGCGGCCGGCACATCGTGAAAATCCTCGAAGCCAAGAAGGGCGACCTCGGCGGCGACGACTACGCGCACATGCGCAAGGTGGTGGGCTACGCGAAACGCCATCTCGCGCAACGTCCGTCGGGAGATGTCGGAGACACCGCCTGGCGGTACTCACTGATGAACTGGGGCCACGACCCGCTCAAGAAGTGAGTGCGCCACTCACCCCAGATGAGCGCTGTCGTCCTCGAGATCGTCACGGCTAAGACCCATCGGGGTCGCGGCTGGGACGTCCCCGCCGGCGACGACACTGCGGGTGATCGGGGTCAGCGTCCCGAACAGAGTCTCCACCTCGGCGTCGTCGAGCGCGTCGAGTGCGCTGAGCGCCAGCGCGTCGGTCGCATCCTCGATGTGCTGTTTGAGGGCGCGGCCCGCCTCGGTCATTTCACCCTGGTCGTCGAGCAAGCCACGGTCGGCCAACCGGCCGGTGTAGTGATCCCACTGCGCATCGTCATAGTCGCGGCTGCGCATGATCATCTCGCGTGGGACCCGCCCGGCCGTCGCATGCAGCACATTGCACTCGCGACCGCTCAACCCGGCGGTGCTCAGCACCGCGACGTGCCCGTCGCCGCGATGTTCGCGCAGCAGGGTGGTGGCGTGCCACAGCTTGGCGACGGGCTCGTCCGGCCAGGTCAATGTCTTGTTGGCGGCGAAGAGTGCCCGCCCGTCCACCGGCAGGCCTCGGGCCGCCTTCTCCAGCAGGTCGGCGGCGGCGCGAACATCGTCGTCGGCGGTCACCCCGTAACGGTTCAGCGCCGCGGTCGCCGACCGTTCACGGACCTGGAGGGCGGCGTCGGGCGGCGCGGCGTCCCACGCGGCGGGCAGCGCCTTGGCCACCCGCTCCGGCGAGAAGTTGTAGAACAGGGCCGTGACGACGTCGGCCGGCACCCGACCCAGGGGAGCGGACCTGGCCGCGAAATAGCCCATCCAGAAGCCCCGGTAGCCGAGACCGTCCAGCGCGGCGCGGACCTCGGGTGCGAAATAGGTGACCGCGTGAACGGGCTCGAACCTCTCGAAGAAGCGGCGCGCCAACACGGGGTGTCTGCTCACCCTCGCAGTCAATCACGCCGGAACTCGTGATCGTGCGGGTGTGGCTGCTGCCACAATCGGGTAGGCCGTCATCGTGCCGTCGCCAGTGGTCGTCATGGGTGTGTCGGGGTCCGGCAAGTCGACCGTGGGTGCGGCTCTCGGCCAGCGTCTGCGGGTTCCGTTCGCCGACGCCGACGATTTCCACCCGGCCGCCAACATCGCCAAGATGAGCGCCGGCCACCCGCTCGACGACATCGACCGCGAGCCGTGGCTGGAGAGCATCGGCGTGTGGCTCGCTGCCCATCCCGAAGGCGGCGTGATGAGTTGTTCGGCCCTCAAACGCCGCTACCGCGACGTGTTGCGCCGACACTGTCCTGACGTCGGTTTCCTGCACCTGTTCGGTCCCCCGGAGGTGATCGGCCGCCGCCAGGCCAGCAGGCCCGGGCACTTCATGCCGGCCTCACTGCTGGCGTCGCAGTTCGCCACGCTCGAGGCGCTGACTCCAGACGAGAAAGGTGTCACCATCGACGTCGACCAGGACATCGACTCGATCATCGACGCCTACGTCGAGCTGACCAGTTCTTCGTCATGAGCGTCGGCCGGATGTGTGAGGCCCTGACGCACAGAATCCCCGGCAATCGCTGCCGGGGATTCTCCGTCGAGGCGCCGTACCGGGATCAGGCCTTGAGCACCTGGGTACCGCCCGCGAGCTGATCGTGCTTGCCCTGCTTGGTCGGGCTGCCGTTGATGGTCACTGCGATCACCACGATGGCGACGACGCCGAGCAGTCCGCCGATGATCGGAATGATCGGCAGCAGCGTGAAGGCATTGCGAATGGCCGACTGCTGGAAGGTCGGCTTCATCGCCCCGCCCGGCCCGTGCACGCTGAGCCCCAACAGCTTCTTGCCGGGCGTCCAACCCTGCGTGATCTCGAAGATCACGTAGTAGAGAAACGACAGGACACCGGTGAACAGGCCGGTGATCCAGTAATTGTCGACGGTGTCGGTGAGCAGGAAGATCAGGCCGCCGACGATGCCGACGATGATGCCGTCGATCAAGCGAGCCAGGAATCGCATTCCCAGGCTGCCGGGCAGCTGACCAGCCGGGCCTGGCGGCGGATACCCGCCTGGTTGTCCGTACTGGGGCTGTCCGTACTGCTGCGGCTGCCCGTACTGCGGCTGCTGTCCGTACTCGGGTTGTCCGTACTGGGGCGCGCCGCCGTATTGAGGCTGGCCCGGCTGGGGTTGGCCCGGATGGGGCGGATAGTCACCGGTTGTCATCGCATTCGCTCCTACCGCGTAGTGGGTGGAACGAATGTACCGCCGCCGAGCGGCGATCCGGGCGCTTCGCGCCCGGATCGCTTCGTCAGCGCAGTCGGCGGTCGGCCTGCTTCTTGCTCTTCTTGGCCTGCTTCTTGGCTTCCTTACGCGTGTTCTCGGCGAATTCGGCGGCCCGGGCGCGGGCGATCTCGGCGAGCTCGGCGCTGCGGCGCGACGCGGTGTCGGCCAGTTCCGGGGCGCGCTTCTGCGCGGTCTCAGCCCATTCGTAGCCGCGCTCGCGGGCCAGATCGGCCCACACCGCGCTGCGCTTACCGGCGACGTCGGCGAACTCCGCGCTGCGCTTACCGGCGACGTCGGCGAACTCCGCGCTGCGCTTACCGGCGACGTCGGCGAGCTCGGCACCGCGCTTGCCGGCGACCTCGGCGAACTCCGCGCCGCGTTCGCGGGCGACCTCGGCCAGCTCAGCGCTCCGCTCACGGGCGATCTTGGCCAGTTCGGCGCCCCGCTTGCCGGCGATGCTCGCGATCTCCTGGCCGCGCTCGGCGCCGACGTGCAGACCGTGGCCGAGCTTGTCGGCGAGCTCGCTGTCGGTCAGTGATCCGCCTGCAGCGGCCCCGACCGGCAGTGCTGCGGTCACCTTGGCGGCCGCGCGCCGGCCGCGCCACCCGAGCGACGGCTTGCCCTCGGTGTCCACCGCCGCGATGATGAGGCCGCCGATGAGGCTGACGTCGGTGAGGAACGCACGCCGCTCCTCGGCCTTGCGAGCCGGGTCGGTCTCTGACCAGAAGGTGTGTCCACCAAGGCTTCCGGGCACGACACTGAAGGCCAGCGCAGCCGAGGCGAGCCTCGGCAGCTTGCCGGTCGCCAACAGCAGCCCGCCGCCGATCTGGACCGCCGCGGTGATCTTGGCGACGGTTTCGGCGTCGGTCGGCACGTTGGGCCCGACCGGGTCGGGCAGCTTGCTCAGTCCGTCAAGCGTGGGCCGGGCGGCGTCAGCAGCAGGTTTGGGGCTGCGGAGCGCCTCCACTCCTCGCCCGATGAACACAGCAGACAACATGGGTCGCGCGACACGTCGGATCAACATGGTGAGCATGTTCCCCAGCCGCTCGGGTCACAAACGCGTCACCGCCCCCTCGGAGGCGGGTCACCGGCCAGCAGACTCCGTATCGGCAACGCGAACCAGAAAGCGGTCAGCGCGAGCAACGTCAGAGCACCGGCCACCCAGGCGCCGGTCACACCGACGACCGCGTCGAAGATGATGATCGCCACGCCGGCCAGCGCCAGACCCAGGAGCATCAGCCCGACGATCGCGTAGTGGTGCGATGTGGAGACCACCGTGGCGAGCCGGTGACGGCGGAACAGCACCCGGTGTATCGACACCGGTGCGACGAGCAGCACCGTGGAGCCGATCGAACAGGCCACGGTGAAGAGGTAGACGATCCTGGCCCCGGCATCGAGCTGGGTGAAACGTTCCTGGAACGGCAGGATGAGTAGGAACCCGGTGAGTACCTGGACTCCGGTCTGCGCGACCCGCAACTCTTGCAGCAGGCTCGACCAGTTCCGGTCCAGCCGTTCGGTTTCGGTCTCGTCGCGCTCGGGATCCCAGCGGCGACGGTCCTCCGCAGACCCTCGGTCCATCTCTCCGATTCTTCTCCCGCACCCGTACTCGGGGACCGGTTCGGCCAGACCGATGGCTCGGCCGCCCGAAAGTCGTCGACGTGCTGGTTAGGCTGGACGTCTCAGCAGAGCGAGGAGGCCGCGTGGCACTGGTTGCCGGAATCGATTCGTCGACGCAGTCGTGCAAGGTCCTGGTGTGCGACGCCGACAGCGGTGACATCGTGCGGTCGGCGACCGCACCGCATCCCCACGGCACCGAGATCGACCCGCGACAGTGGTGGGCCGCCCTGCAGTCCGCGGTGACCGCCGCAGGGGGACTGGACGACGTGGCGGCGGTGTCGGTGGGCGCACAGCAGCACGGCATGGTGTGTCTGGACGACGCCGGTGCGGTGGTCCGCGATGCTCTGCTGTGGAACGACACCCGATCCGGTCCGGCCGCCGCCGATCTGGTCGCCGAACTCGGCGGACCTGCGGCGTGGGCGGACCGCATCGGCGTGGTGCCGGTCGCCTCCATCACGGCGGCCAAGCTGCGGTGGCTGGCGGACACCGAACCTGCACACGCCGACGCGACCGCCGCGGTGTGCCTGCCTCACGACTGGTTGACGTGGCGGCTGTCCGGTTCCGGCGACGTCGCCGACCTGCGCACCGATCGCAGCGACGCCAGCGGCACCGGATACTTCTCCGCGCAGACCGGCCAGTACGACCAGGAGCTGCTCGAGCTGGCGATGCGCGGACGCCGGCCGGCGCTCCCGGCCGTGCTCGGGCCACGCGACGGCGCCGGCCGCACCGCCTCGGGCGCGATCCTGGGACCCGGTGCCGGCGACAACGCGGCAGCCGCGCTCGGCCTGGGCGCGGGTCCCGGAGATTGTGTGGTGTCGCTGGGCACATCCGGGGTGGTGAGCGCGGTCGGGGCCACCGCGCCGCACGATCCCGACGGCATCGTGGCGGGGTTCGCCGACGCGACCGGCCGCCAGCTGCCGCTGGTGTGCACCCTCAACGGCGCGCCCGTGCTCGCCGCGACCGCGGGCATGCTGCGTGTCGACTTCGACGAACTCGACCGGCTGGCACTGCTGGCGCCCTCCGGCGCCGAGGGGCTCACCCTGGTGCCGTACTTCGACGGTGAACGGTCCCCGAACCTGCCGGAGGCGGCCGGGGCGCTGCATGGCCTCACCACGCGGAATTTCACTCAGGCCAACGTGGCCCGCGCCGCCGTCGAAGGGCTGCTCGCCTCCATGGCCTACTGCATCGACAAGATCGCCGCCCAGGGCATCGCCGTCGAACGCATCATCCTCGTGGGCGGCGGCGCCCGGTCCGAGGCAGTGCGCCGGATCGCCCCCGCGGTGTGGGGACGGCCTGTGCACGTGCCCACGCCGGCCGAGTACGTGGCGCTGGGGGCGGCCCGTCAGGCGGCGTGGGTACTGGGCGGTCAGGACGCCGCACCGGCCTGGTCCTACGGGCTCACCGCGTCCTATGAGGCGGACCCGACGCCGGAGGTTGTCGACCGCTACCTGGCCGCGCAGGCACTCACACTGGGGCAGTGACCCGTCTTCGCCCACACCGGACATGAAACGATGACGGCATGAGCACGTTCTCCCTGGAATTGCCCGAAGACGTCGTCTCCGTTCGCGACTGGGTGCACGACTTCGCCCGCGATGTGGTCCGGCCCGCCGCCGCGGAGTGGGATGAGCGTGAGGAGACACCGTGGCCGATCATCGAGGAAGCGGCGAAGGTCGGCCTCTACACCCCGGAGCTGTTCGCCCAGATGGCCGGGGAGGAAAGCGGTCTGGGGCTGCTCACGGTGTTCGAGGAGTTGTTCTGGGGTGATGCGGGTATCGCGCTGTCGATCCTGGCCACCGGCCTGGCCGCCGCCGCGCTCGCCTCGAACGGCACGCCGCAGCAGATCGGCGACTGGCTACCCGCCATGTTCGGGACCCCCGGAGACACCAAGGTGGCGGCGTTCTGTTCGTCGGAGCCGAACGCCGGCTCCGACGTGGGCGCGGTGCGCGCCCGCGCCGTGTACGACGAAGCCGCCGACGAGTGGGTGCTCAACGGAACGAAAACCTGGGCCACCAACGGTGGCATCGCGAACGTCCACGTCATCGTGGCGTCGGTGTACCCGGATCTGGGCACCCGCGGCCAGGCCAGCTTCATCATCCCGCCCGACACCCGGGGCCTGTCGCAGGGACAGAAATTCAAGAAGCACGGCATCCGGGCGTCGCACACCGCGGAGGTGGTGCTCGACAACGTCCGGATCCCCGGTGAGCTCATCCTCGGCGGACGCGAGAAGTTCGAACAGCGGGTCGCGCGGGCCAAGGAAGGCCGGCGGACGTCGAGTCAGGCTGCGATGGCGACGTTCGAGCGGACCCGGCCGTTCGTCGGGGCGATGGCGCTCGGCGTGGCGCGCGCCGCGTACGAATACGCCCTCGACTACGCGTGCCAGCGTGAGCAGTTCGGCCGCAAGATCGGCGAGTTCCAGGCTGTGGCATTCAAACTCGCCGATATGAAGGCGCGAGTCGACGCCTCCCGGATGTTGGTGTGGCGAGCCGGATGGATGCACCGCAACAACATCCCGTTCAGCTCCGCCGAGGGTTCGATGGCCAAGCTGTACGCCAGCGAGACAGCGGTCTACGTCACCGACGAGGCGATCCAGATCCTCGGCGGCAACGGGTACACGCGGGACTACCCGGTGGAGCGCATGCATCGCGACGCGAAGATCTTCACGATCTTCGAAGGCACCAGTGAGATCCAGCGGCTCGTGATCGGCCGCGCGCTGACGGGGCTACCGATCCGCTGACGCGGGCGAGTGCCTAGGCCTCCTCGAGCGCCTCGCCGATCTCCTGTGCCACCCGGCTGTGTTCGTTCTGCAGCAGGGCGTGACCCCCGGCCAGCAAGAGCGCGACCGGCCACTCGATGATCTCGACGGCGGCCAGTGCGCCCACCGTGACGTAGAAGGCCAGCTGTTCCGGACGCGGTATCCGGACCCGACCGACGATCGGTAGATCCACCGCCAGAGTCCGCGCTTCGCGGACCCGCTGGACGGCGTCGGCGTGCGTGCTCACGTGGTCGTCTTGTGTCGGGACGTCGCCGGCTTGCGTGCCGGCGCAGTCTTTTTCGCAGTCGCGCGTTTCGCAGGTCTCGCCGGTGCGTCGGTCGCCTGCACCGAACGCAGCGGGGGCGATGCCGGATCGCCGTCAGACCGGCGGCTCAGCTGGTGAACCACCAGCGCGCCGCCGCCGACGGCGAGCAGTAGCGGCCATTCCACCAGACCGGCCGCGCCGAGCGCCCCGAGCGTGATGGCCGCTGCGGCCGGTGACTGGCTGCCCTTACCGAGCCCGTCGCGGATACCTGCCGCCGTGCCCTGCAGACCCCCGACGATTCCGTTCACCGCGGCGCCGCCCACCGCGCCCGCGGCCGCCGTGGTGGCGTCGGCGGTGCGGGTCACGATGCGGACCGCCCCGTTGACGATGCTCATGGCTGCCCCCTCACGGGTCGTTCATCGCCGGTATACCTCGCGTTATACACCGCGAAGGTGAACAGCCGCCGCAGTCAGGAGTAGGGCGGATAGGGGTGCTCACGAAGGAGGCGGGCGAGGTATACCGCGTTGCGGGCCGCGTTCTGGGTGGTGCTGGCCACCGCCTCCGGCGTCTCGTCGAGATCCTTGAAATCCCGCCCGCCCATCGCCTCGTCGTTCCAATAGGTGCAGCCCTGCGCCGCGATGGTGTAGCCGATGTCGTTGAGCGCCTGGAAGAGGTCCGCCTCGATCTTGTGGGCGCCGTCCTCGTTGCCGACGACAGCGGCCATGGCCACCTTCCCGACCTGGCGGGGCCGCCCTTGATCGTCGGTCTCGGACAGTTCGGCGTCCAGGCGCTCGAGGACGCGCTGCGCCACGCTCGACATGTGGCCCACCCACGTCGGAGTGGAGATGATCAGGATGTCGGCGGCCACGATCTTCTCCAGGATGGCCGGCCATTCGTCGCCGGGTCCCATGTCGGCATCCGTCCCGGGCGCCACCGCATGGTCGACCACGCGGAGCGCTTCGCACTGCACGCCCTGGCTGCGCATCGGCTCGAAGAGCTGCTCGAGGATCACCGCGCTGCTGGACGGCGCGGGACTCGGTTTCAGCGTGCACACCAGGCCCAGCGCGCGGAGGGGTGCGTTGCCGGAGGATGAAGAGGTCATGATCGTTGCGGTACCCGCAGATCCTGCACTGAACCACCATCGGGACGTCCGTCACGAGGCGGTGAGATCTGCTGTGCGACGATGCCGGAATGAGCGACCGCCCCTTCCACTTCGCCCGCAACGACGACGGGGCGTTCGTGCCGACACCGTTCGCGCAGAGCCATTGGGGCGAGGATCACCTCAACGGTCCGGCCGTCGTGGGGTTGGCTGCGCGGGCGCTCGAGGAGGAGTATGGCCACACCGACTTCCTGCCGGCCCGTCTGACCGTCGATCTGTTCCGGGCGGCGCGTGGCGTACCCACCACGATCAAGTGCAATCTGGTCCGCGAAGGACGGCGGGTGCGCAATTCCGAATGCGAACTGGTGCAGGAGGGGGTGACCGTCGCCCGCGCCACCATGGTGCAGTACCGCCGTGCCGAAGCGCCGCGCGGTGAGGAGTGGGTGCGCGAGAACGCATTCGAGCCACCGGAGGACGTGAACTCGGCGAACGGGATTCACCTCGGCAGCGACGGCAACGGCTGGACGACCGCGATCGCCGACCACCAGAACGCCGCCCGCAAACGCACGCTCAACCGCGTGATCGACGTCGTCGGCGGCGCGGAGAACAGCCCATTCGTCCGGGCGGTGATGGCGGCCGAGGGCACTAGCCTGGTCACCAATCTCGGTACCGCGGGCGTGGGATACATCAACGGGGATCTGACGGTCGCGCTGGCCCGCCTGCCGCTCGACGAGTGGATCGGCGTGGAGGCCGATTCCCACTGGGCCGCCGACGGGATCTCGGTGGGAACGGCGACGCTGTTCGACCGGGCCGGGGCGTTCGGGTCGGGCATGGTGACCGCGGTGAGCAACCCGGCCGCCCAGATCGACTTCGCCGACGACCCGTTTCCGTCCAGGACCCGGTGACTTGTGGCCCTCAACACGTAGGGTTCAGCCCGTGGATCTGCTGCTCGGCATCGACATCGGCACGGGAAGCACCAAGGGCGTCCTCGTCGACGTGACAGGGGCCGTGTTGGCCTCCGAGACCGTCGACCACGCGATGAGCCTGCCCCGACCGGGCTGGGCTGAAGCCGATGCCGACGCCCTCTGGTGGCGGGAGGTCTGCGCCATCAGTTCGGCGCTGATGGCACGGCTGCCCGCCGGAGCGGCCGTCGCGGGCATGTGCGTCAGCGGCGTCGGGCCGTGCCTGGTGCTGTGCGATGCCGCACTGCGGCCGTTACGGCCCGCGATCCTCTACGGCATCGACACCCGAGCCACCGACGAAATCGACGCCTTGACAGCCGAATTCGGAGATGAGGCGATACTCGAGCGGGCGGGCACCCGGTTGTCGAGCCAGGCGGTCGGGCCCAAGCTGGAGTGGGTGCGCCGGCACGAGCCCGAGGTGTTCGAGCGGGCCACCGGCTGGTACGGGTCGAATTCGTTCATCGCCGCAAAACTGACCGGCGAATACGTGCAGGATCACCACACCGCCAGCCAGTGCGATCCGCTCTACGCGACCCGGGACTTCGACTGGAATCACGAATGGGCGCAGCGCATCTGCGGCCATCTTCCGCTGCCGCGACTGGTGTGGCCGAGCGAGGTGGTGGGCGCGGTGACCCGCGCCGCCGCCGAACAGACCGGCGTACCCGAAGGGACCCCGGTGTGCGCCGGCACCGTCGACGCCTACTCCGAGGCGTTCTCGGTGGGTGTACGCCGGCCCGGTGACCAGATGCTGATGTACGGCTCGACGATGTTCCTCGTCCAGATCATCGACGAGTACTACAGCGATCCGACGCTGTGGACCACCGCGGGGGTCGAACGCGAAACCCTCGCGCTGGCGGCCGGAACCTCGACGGCGGGCAGCCTGATCCGATGGCTGCAGCAGACCACCGGCGGCGCCTCGTTCGAGGAGCTCATGGCCGAGGCGCAGCGGGTACCGCCGGGAAGTGAGGGTCTGCTGATGCTCCCGTACCTCGCGGGTGAGCGGACTCCGGTGTTCGATCCGCGGGCGCGCGGGGTGGTGGCAGGCCTGACGCTGCGCCACACCCGCGGCCACCTGTTCCGCGCGGCATACGAGGGAATCTCCTTCGGTATCCGCGAGATCCTCGAGCGGTTCGACGACGCCCATTCGGGACTGCGCACCGTCGCTGTGGGCGGCGGTCTGCGCAGCCCGCTGTGGACACAGACGCTCAGTGACATCACCGGCCGTCCGCAACTCGTGCCCGAACAGGGGATCGGCGCCAGTTACGGCGACGCTCTGCTCGCCGCGATCGGCACGGGAATCGTCGAACCCGACACGGATTGGACGAAGGTGGCGCGAGAGATCGAACCCGATCCGCGTCACCGTGCGCTCTACGACGACTTGTACGCGACATGGCGTGAGCTGTATCCGGCGACGCGCAGCCAGGTCCACCGGTTGTCCGCGGCCGATCCGGGTTAGTCGCGCTGCAGCGGATGCGGGCCCGCTGCGCAACGTGGGCGCCCAGTGTGCGTCCACGGCGGAGAGTCACGCCGAACACCGCCGTGGGTGCACACTCGACGCCGGTCAGTCGCCGCTCTGGTCGACCGCCTCGAGGATGGCCGCCGCCGTCGACGGGTCGGTGACGAGCTGATTGAAATAGCCCCCGCGGGCGCCGGCGACGATCGAGGCCACCTTGTCTCGCCCGACAGCGACCGCGATCGTCACCGGGATATGGCGCAGCGACTCGAGACCCACCGCGATCAAGCGGTCGCTGCCTTCGAAATCGACCTCGTCGCCGTGCGAGTCGTAGAACCGTGAACACACGTCGCCGACAGCCGACCGCAGCGACGACGACCCCGTCGGCACGAAGCGCGGGATGTCCGAACGGATCAGCGGCGGTGCGCCGACCCCCATCAGCGCACAGCGCGCATGCGGCCACAGATGCAGCACTCGCTGGATACTCGGGTCCTTGAGCAGCGACGGATAGAGGTCGGGTCCCGGCAGTGCGGGGGCGAACAGGTAGTTCGGTCTGCCGTTGACGCGGTTGGCGACGCGCCGGGTGATCTCGTTGGTCTGGTACCACTCCTCGGGCTGATCGTTGCCGCCGACCGTCGGGGCGACCAGCACACCCGGCAGCGGCACGAGGTCGTACTGCGCCACCTCGTAAACCGTGCGGCCCGACGACACCAGCAATACATCTCCCGGTAGCAGACCCGCCGCCGCCAGCGCCCGTCCCACCGCGGGCGCCAGCGCGGCACCCATCACGTCGACGATGCCGCGACCCGGCCCGGGGTTCGGCAGGGGGTGGCTGAGGAACACCGTGGTCAGTGACAAGGCGCGCGCCACGCGATCGGCGAGATCGCCGGTGGCCACCTCCGCGGGCGGCACCACCTCGATGCGCACGATGCCGCGTCGCTTGGCCTCGGCGAGCAGGCGGCTCACGGTGGCTCGACTGGTGCCCAGCTGGGTCGCGACCTCGGCCTGGGTGGCGTCCTCGGTGTAGTAGAGCTTTGCCGCCGCGTAGAGCAGCGACGCGGAGAAATGTCCGGCATCGCCGTCGGAGACGGGGCTTTCGACGCCGGTCGAAGGTGCGGGCTGTGCGGACCGTGGCACACGAGAGAGTATGACACTGAACACTTGCTCCTGGGCGAATTCTCACTGAACAGATGTTCTGGACATATGTGCATGTGTTGGTTAATGTGAGCGCAGCCACACCCTGAGGAGCCGCCCGATGACCGATCAGATTCCGGAGAAGATGCAGGCAGTCGTCTGCCACGGACCGCGCGACTACCGGCTGGAGGAGATCGCCGTACCACAGCGCGGCCCCGGCGAGGCGCTCATCCGGGTCGAGGCCGTCGGCATCTGCGCCAGCGACCTGAAGTGCTACCACGGAGCGGCGAAGTTCTGGGGCGACGAGAACCGCCCGGCGTGGGCCGAGACCATGGTGATTCCCGGCCACGAATTCGCTGGAACCGTCGTCGAACTCGACGACGAGGCGGCCCGGCGGTGGGGGATCGCGGTGGGCGATCGCGTGGTCTCCGAGCAGATCGTCCCGTGCTGGGAGTGCCGGTTCTGCAAGCGCGGCCAATACCACATGTGCCAGCCGCACGACCTCTACGGATTCAAACGGCGCACGCCCGGGGCGATGGCCAGCTACATGGTCTACCCAGCAGAAGCGTTGGTGCACAAGGTGTCCAAGGACGTCGCGCCGCAGCACGCCGCGTTCGCCGAGCCCCTGTCCTGCTCACTGCACGCCGTGGAGCGCGCCCAGATCACCTTCGAGGACACCGTGGTGGTGGCGGGCTGCGGGCCGATCGGACTCGGCATGATCGCCGGCGCGCGGGCCAAGAGCCCGATGCACGTCATCGCCCTCGACCTGGCGCCGGAGAAACTCGAGCTGGCCAAGAGGTGTGGCGCCGATATCGCCATCAACATCGCCGAGCAGGACGCCGTCTCGATCGTGCGCGAGCTCACCGACGGCTACGGTGCCGACGTCTACCTCGAGGGCACCGGCCACACCTCAGCGGTTCCCCAGGGCCTCAACCTCCTTCGTAAGCTCGGCCGATACGTCGAGTACGGCGTCTTCGGCAGCGACGTCACCGTCGACTGGAGCATCATCAGCGACGACAAGGAACTCGACGTCCTCGGTGCTCATCTCGGCCCGTACTGCTGGCCCGCCGCGATCAAGATGATCGAATCCGGCACCCTCCCGATGAACGAGATCTGCACTCATCAACTGCCGCTCACCGAATTCCAGAAGGGGCTCGATCTGGTGGCGAGCGGCAAGGAATCGGTCAAGGTCTCGCTCATTCCGGCCTGAGAGGCATCGACGACATGAATCGCTTCACCGGACCGCAGCTCTCGCGGCGGAACATGCTGGCCGCAATGGGCGCTGCCGCCGCAGCGCTGCCCGTGCTGTCGGCCTGCGGCGTCGGCGGGACGGCCAGCGCACCCAACGGAGCCGGCGAGGTGTCCGGCGGCTTCGACTGGCGCAAGGCCGCGGGCTCGACGATCAACATCCTGCAGACCCCACATCCGTACCAGCTGTCCTATCAGCCGCTGCTCAAGGAGTTCACCGAACTCACCGGGATCAACGTCAACGTCGATCTGGTGCCGGAGGCCGACTATTTCACCAAGCTCAACACCGAGCTGGCCGGCGGGTCGGGTAAGCATGACGCGTTCATGCTCGGTGCCTATTTCATCTGGCAGTACGGCCCGCCGGGGTGGGTCGAGGACCTGACGCCCTGGCTGCAGAACAGCTCGGCGACGAGCGCGGAGTACGACTTCGAAGACATCTTCGACGGTCTGCGCACGTCGACCCGCTGGGATTTCACCCTCGGCAATCCGCTGGGCACCGGCGGGCAGTGGGCGATCCCGTGGGGATTCGAGAACAACGTGGTGGCCTACAACAAGCGCGTGTTCGACGAGAAGGGCATCACCAAGCTGCCCGACAACCTCGACGACTTCATCCAGCTCGCCGTGGACCTCACCGACCGCGCCAACAACCGGTACGGGCTGTCGACGCGCGGGTCCAAGTCGTGGGCCACGATCCACCCCGGATTCATGACGCAGTACACCCGCCAGGGCGCTGTGGACTACAGCTGGAACGGTCGCGAACTGGTCGCCGAGATGGACAGCGACCAGGCGATCGACTTCACCCGCAAGTGGATCGAGCTGCAGCACAAGGCGGGACCTACGTCGTGGACCACCTATGACTACCCGAACGCGACCGGCGATCTCGGTGACGGCAAGGCGATGATGGTGTTCGACGCCGACAGCGCCACCTACCCGAAGAACAAGCCGGGTGCCAGTAAGGAGGCCGGCAACATCGCCTGGTACGCAGGCCCGGCAGGACCGGACGGCAACTACAAGACCAACCTGTGGACCTGGAGCTGGGCGATGAGCGCGAACTCCCGCAACAAGCTGCCGGCCTGGTTGTTCATCCAGTGGGCCACCGGCAAAGAGTCGATGAACAAGGCCGTCGAGGGTGGCACCTACGCCGACCCGGTACGAAAGTCGGTGTTCGACACCACGTTCAAGCGCGTCGCCGCCGACCAGTACGGATATCTGGAGGCGTTCGAGACAGTGATCGGGCAGTCGAAGATCCAATTCACGCCGCAGAAGGCGTTCTTCGACACCACCCAGAACTGGGCCGTGGCACTGCAGGACATCTACGGCGGGGATGACGCCCGCACCCGTCTGGCCAGTCTCGCCAAGACCAACACCTCCAAGGTCAACCTCTAGGAGCCGTGGCATCCATGACAACTCAGACGCCCAAGGCACCGGCGACGTCGCCGGAGCAGCCCGCCGAGCCGCGCGGGCGCACCCTGCCTGAGGTGCCCACCTGGCGACGCAAGCTACGGCCCTACCTGCTGTCGGTACCCGCCGTGATCATCGTGATCGGCATCCTGTACCCCTTCGCGGTCGGCGCCTACTACGCGTTCCTCAACTACGCCGCGGTCAATCCGGACCCGCACTTCGTGTGGTTCGAGAACTTCGCCTCCGTGCTCGGCGACCAGGTGTTCTGGAAGAGCGTTCAGGTGACCGCGACGTTCGCGGTGCTGGCCACGGTCATCGAGACGGTGCTCGGCGTGGGACTGGCCCTGCTGCTCAACCGCTCGTCGATCATCGGCAAGATCTTCGAGAAGGTGCTGATCCTGCCGCTCATGATCGCCCCGGTGATCGCGGGCGTGATCTGGAAGCTGATGTTCAATCCGCAGTTCGGCATCCTGAACCACGTTCTGGGACTTGGGAACACCTTCGACTGGTTGTCCGCCGGCAACGCCCTGTTCTCGGTGATCCTCGTCGACATCTGGATCTTCACCCCGTTCGTCGCGATCCTGGTGCTCGCCGGAATCCGCTCGCTGCCCAGGGAACCGTTCGAGGCGTCCGAGGTGGACGGCGCAGGCTGGTTCTACATGTTCCGCAAGCTCATGCTGCCGATGCTGTGGCCCTACATCCTCGTCGCCGTCATCTTCCGGTTCATGGACAACCTCAAGGTGTTCGACCACATCTACGTGCTCACCGCCGGCGGCCCCGGCGTGGCGACCCGGACCCTGCAGATCGGCGCGTTCGAGGACTCGATCATCAACCTCAACTACTCGCGCGGCAGCACCTACATGCTGCTGCTCTGGATCATCGTGTTCATCACCGCGCGCTATCTGGTGAGCGTGCTCGGAAAAGCGCAGCGGCGTGCTGCCGGAGCGGAGTCCTAGTCATGGCCTTCACGCGAAACGAACTGCTGCCCGGGCAGAAGCGGGTATCGATCGGATCGGTGGCCGCCGACGTCGGCCTGCTGTTCTGGTTCCTGTTCTCGCTGTTCCCGATCTTCTGGATGCTCATGCTGGCACTGAAGAACGCCGAACAGCAGACCACGACCTACTTCTCGTTCAGCCCGACGTGGTCGAACTTCGCCACGGTGCTGTCCGACAAGGGTACCCAGATGACCAGCGTGGACTTCAAGGCCAGCCTGCTGACGAGCCTGCTGAACTGCGGTGGCGCGGTGCTGGTGTCGCTGGTGATCGGGATCCCGGCCGCCTACGCCGCCGGACGGTGGCAGTACCGCGGCTCCAACGACCTGATGTTCCAGATGCTCTCGTTCCGCTTCGCGCCGGAATTGATGGTCATCGTGCCGCTGTTCGTCATCTACAACCAGATCGGGCTGTTCGACACCAAGGTCGGCATGATCTGGGTGCTGCAGCTGGTGACCATGCCCCTGGTCGTGTGGATCCTGCGGTCCTACTTCCAGGATCTGCCTGAGGATCTCGAGCAGGCCGCACTGCTCGACGGCTACACCCGTCGCAGGGCGTTCGTGATGGTCGCGCTGCCCATCGTGCGGCCCGGTATCGCCGCGGCGGCGCTGCTCGCCTTCATCTTCGCCTGGAACAACTACGTGTTCCCGCTGATCCTGGCCGACACCAACGCCGGTACCGTCACCGTCGCGATCACGAAGTTCCTCGGCGGCGGCGGCCAGGCGTACTACAACCTCACGGCCGCGGCGGCGCTCATCGCGGCACTCCCGCCCCTGATCCTCGCGCTGACCATTCAGCGCTATCTGGTTCGGGGCCTGTCGTTCGGGGCGGTGAAAGCCTGATGGCCACGGTATCGATCTCCGGTGTACGCAAGACCTTCGGCAAGACGACGGCGGTCGACGGCCTCTCGGTCGACATCGCCGACGGTGAATTCTTCGTGATCCTCGGGCCGAGCGGCGCGGGCAAGACCACGACGCTGAAGTCGGTGGCGGGTCTGGTCGACATCGACGCGGGCTCGGTGCACATCGGCGGCCGCGACGTCACCCGCGTGGAGCCCTACCACCGCAACGTCGCGATGGCGTTCGAAAGCTATGCGCTGTATCCGCAGAAGACCGTCAGCGACAACCTCGCCTCACCGTTGAAGTCGGGCCGGACGGGGCGCTACAGCGATGCCGAACGCACGGAGCGCATCAAGCAGGTGACCACCACGCTGGGCATCGACCACCTGCTCGGCCGCTACCCCCGCGAGCTGTCCAACGGGCAGCGCCAGCGCGTCGCGCTGGGCCGGGTGCTGGTGCGTCCCGCCGACATCTATCTCCTCGACGAGCCGCTCAGCCACCTCGACGCCAAACTGCGCGCCCAGATGAGGGCAGAGCTCAAACAGCTCGGCGCGATGTCGAACACCACGACGATCTACGTCACCCACGACTATCAGGAGGCGTTGGCACTGGGTGACCGGATCGCGGTGATGCGGGCCGGTCGGTTGGTGCAGATCGGCACGCCCGAGGAGGTCTGGCGGCAGCCGGCCGACACCTTCGTTGCGCGATCGCTCGGCCAGCCGGAGATCAACCTGCTCGACGGGGTGGTCGACGACGGCCGCATCCGGTTCGGCGACGGCTCACTCGAAGTGGCTGTGCCGGCCGACGCTGTGGTGAACCGCGGTGACCGGGTGCGTATCGGACTGCGGCCCAGCGACATTCATGTCACCGATGACGGTGGGGGATCGCTGCACGGACGGGTCGTGCTCGCCGAGCGCCTCGGCCGCAACATCGAGTTGACCGTCGACTGCGGGAACACCCAGCTGATCGTGCTGACATCGGGCCGCCACGGAGTGCGCGAAGGCGACTCCGTCCGGATGACCGTCGCCGACACCGACATCCATGTGTTCGCCGCGGGTGACGGCGACACCCCGCGACTCGGCGCAGACAAGACCCTGGAGGCTGCACAGTGACGGTCACCACCGACTCCGCGACGACCACCACCGCCCAGAGCCTCACACTGGACAAGCTGGTCAAGACCTACGCCTCCCGCGGACGGGAGAGCGTCACCGCCGTCAAGGGCATCGATCTGGCCATCCAGCCCGGTGAATTGGTCGCCCTGCTGGGTCCATCGGGCTGTGGCAAGACCACCACTCTTCGGATGATCGCCGGCCTGGAGACGGTCACCAGTGGCTCGATCAAGATCGGTGACCGGGAGATCTCCCAATTACCCGCCGCCAAGCGGGGTATCGGCGTCGGATTCGAGAGCTACGCCCTGTACCCGCCGATGTCGGTGCGGGAGAACCTGCTTTACGGCCTCAAGGCGCGCAAGGTGGAGGGCGCTGAGCAGATGGTCGACTCGATCAGCCGCCGACTCGAGATGGACGATCTGATGGGCCTGCGCCCGGCCGGGCTGTCCAGTGGTCAGAAGCAGCGTGTGGCTCTCGCGCGGGCGCTCGTGCGCAACCCACCGGTGCTGTTGCTCGACGAACCGCTGAGCCACCTCGATGCGTCGGCGCGTCAGCGGGTGCGGCGTGAACTCAAGGTCCTGCAGCGGGAATTCGGCTACACCACGATCGTCGTCACCCACGACCAGGTCGAGGCGCTGTCGCTGGCGGACCGGCTGGCAGTGATGGACGCCGGTGTCGTCCAGCAGTTCGGCACGCCAGACGAGGTGTTCGACGACCCGGCCAACCTGTTCGTCGCACAGTTCGTCGGCGAACCCCAGATCAACGTGCTGCCGGGGGTCACCAAGGTTCGCGATGGGCGGGTGCGTGTCGAGATCGGTTCGGCCGCCGGCGCGCTCGACACCACCGTCACCGGCGTCGAGGACGGCAGACGGGTCTCCGTCGGAGTCCGGCCGCAGGATTGTGCGATCGTCGAGCAATCCGGCGAGGGCATCGCCACCACGATCGCCTATTTCGAGCATCTCCTCGAGTTCGGCCTGGCCGCCAGTACGGTCGCGGGTATGGAGGAAGGCATCGTGGTGCAGACACCCGCCGCGGACACCTTCGAGCCCGAACAGAAGGTGGCCGTGACGGCGCCGCCCGAGCGGGTCTACCTCTTCGACGTCGACACGGGAGACCGACTCCGATGACCAAGCTGTTCAACGATCCGGCGTGCTTCACCGAGGACATGCTCGTCGGCTTCCTCGACGCCAACTCCCGGTACGTCGCCGGGGTTCCCGGTGGAGTGGTGCGGGCGCACACCACGCGACCCGGCAAGGTCGCCGTCGTCATCGGGGGCGGCTCCGGCCACTACCCGGCATTCTGCGGCACCGTCGGCGCCGGCTTCGCCGACGGTGCGGTGGTCGGCAACATCTTCACCTCACCGTCGGCCGAGGAAGCCGCGTCCGTCGCCCGCGCGGCGCACGGCGACGCCGGCGTCCTGCTCACCACCGGCAACTACGCCGGCGATGTGATGAACTTCGGCCTGGCCGTGGCGCAGCTGCGGAGCGAGGGCATCGACGCGCAGTACTTCGCCGTGACCGACGACATCGCCAGCGCCCCCCGGGGCGAAGAGCTCAAGAGACGCGGTATCGCAGGCGATTTCACCGTTTTCAAGTGCGCCAGTGCCGCCGCCGAGGAAGGCCTCGACCTGGCAGGCGTGGTCCGGGTGGCCGAGGCGTCGAACGCCGCGACCCGCACGCTCGGCGTCGCCTTCGACGGGTGCACCCTGCCGGGCGCCGACCATCCGCTGTTCACCGTGCCGGACGGCCAGATGGGCGTCGGGCTGGGAATCCACGGTGAGCCCGGGGTGGCCGAGGAGGCGATGCCCACCGCAGCCGAACTCGCCGCCACCCTCGTCGACGGGGTGCTCGACGACAAACCCTCCGACACGGCCTCCCAGCGAATCGCGGTGATCCTCAACGGCCTCGGACGCACCAAATACGAGGAACTGTTCGTGGTGTGGGGTGAGGCTGCCAGGCTGCTCCGTGAGCGGGGCTACGAGATCGTCGAACCCGAGGTCGGCGAGTTGGTCACCAGCCTGGACATGGCCGGTTGCTCGCTGACGGTGATGTGGCTCGACGACGAGCTCGAAAGGTACTGGCGGGCACCGGCAGACACGCCGGCATATCGCAAGGGGGCTGCGCACGCGTCGGGCCAGAAGCGGGACGAGTCGGCGACGCAGGCCGTCGCCGCCGCCCCGCCGGTGCGCGAGCTGGCCGACGACGACGGCCGCGAAGGCGGCCGGTTGGTGGCCCGGATCTTCGGCGCGTTGGCGGACATGCTCGCCGAAGCCGAGGACGAACTCGGCCGGATCGACGCCGTGGCCGGCGACGGGGACCACGGCCGCGGCATGGTCAAGGGCTCGACGGCGGCGCGCGACGCCGCCTCCCGCGCCGTCGAGGAGGGCGCCGGACAGGGGTCGGTCCTCACCGCCGCGGGAAAGGAATGGGCTGCCAAGGCCGGCGGCACCTCCGGCGTGCTGTGGGGCGCCATGCTCAGCGCGCTGGGCACCCGGCTGGGCGACACCGGCCGGCCGGACCCGGCCACCATCGCCGCGGGAATGCGCGACGGGTACGACGCGCTGATCCAACTGGGCGGCGCCGCACCCGGTGACAAAACCATGCTGGATGCTCTGCTGCCCTTCGTCGAGGAGCTCGAGCGACGGACCGCCGACGGGCAGCGGTGGCAGGAAGCGTGGGCGGCGGCCGCCATGACCGCCACCGCCGCCGCCCAGGCCACCGCGGACCTACGACCGAAGGTCGGCCGCGCTCGGCCCCTCGCCGAACGCAGCATCGGCACCCCCGATGCCGGCGCCACATCGCTGGCGATGTGTGCCCGCACGGTCGCCGAACAGTTCACCGTCACCGCGAAGGGGGACACCCCGACATGACCTCCGGCCTCCGCATCGTCGTCGGATCCGACGACGCCGGCTATGAATACAAGGAAGCCCTCAAGGGTGACTTCCGCTCCGATGAGCGGGTGGCCGAGGTCACCGACATCGGCGTGGGGACCGATGAGAACACTGCGTACCCGCACATCGCGGTGGCCGCGGCCCGGCTCGTCGCCGAGGGTAAGGCCGACCGCGCGCTCCTGGTGTGCGGTACGGGTCTGGGGGTGGCGATTAGCGCCAACAAGGTGCCCGGAATCCGTGCCGTGACCGCGCACGACAGCTTCTCCGTCGAACGGTCGGTGCTCTCGAACGACGCGCAGGTGCTGTGCCTGGGCCAGCGCGTCATCGGTCTGGAACTCGCGCGCCGGTTGGCACGGGAGTGGCTGGACTACGAATTCGATCCGACCAGCGCGTCCGCCGACAAGGTCGAGGCGATCTGCGGCTACGAACCCGGCGCTGACTAGGCGCTCTCGCAGTCCCGGCTCGGCGGAGTGTAGTCGGCCAGGTAGCTGGTCTTGGATCGCAGGAATGCCGGTCGTGCGGGAAGCCGCATGTCCGGCCGCAGCGCCGCCGGGCCGATCGACGACCACACCGTCGACGCCGGACCCTTCGAAGCCTGGATTCCGAAGTCCCGGGCCAGTCGCGAGTGGTAGGGCATTCCCGGTCCGAGCAGGACGTTGCCGGAGTGGTTCTCGCCGGTGTCGACCTGGTAGACGGTGCCGCGGAAGGGCAGCGGCCGCAGTTCCCGGCCTCGCTCCCGCCACCACTCCAGGGCGTAGCGGTGTTCCCCGAGCACGTTCTCGAACAGTTCCCCCACGGCCTCGAAGATCTCGTGCTGCGAAGCGCCGGCGTTCAATTCTGAGGGCACCGCGTAGGCCTCGAGCGGCAGGATGTACGTGGATCCGCAGATCCGGAAGAGCTTCCACTTGGGTGCGTAGGTGTTGCGGGCGCGCGAGTACATCCAGCCTCGCTTCACCACCCACCCGGGCTGACCCGGGTGGTCCCGGCAGAAGCCGGCCAGATCGCGGTGCACGAAATCGTCGGCGTCGACGAACATCACGTACTCCGGCGCGAACTCACGCGCGGTGACCAGGCCGACGGCCGCTTTGGTGCCCTTGTCCCAGACGATGGGCGGCATGCCGGTCTGTGGTCCGCCCCGCGGCGATGGCGGCGGGAACTCGACCTGGACGAATCGGGTACGGGCAGGCAGCGCAAAGGTGGGCCTTCGGTTGCCGACGATGATGACCACGTAGTCGTTGCAGGCCTGGCGGCCGATGGAGCTCAGAGTTTCCTGGAGCAACGTTTCCACCCGGCCGTAATCGGCCGAATTGTGCGGATGGCGCAACGTGGTGATGAAGGCGAGCATCGTCGGCTCCTTCCCCTATCGCGTGCGCGCGGCAGCGCACGTCGGTGCCGAAGGTCCCGTGCCATCGGGGATTACCGGATCACCGCGAGTTAGGCTAGCCTCCGCTAAGCGTGATTAGCCAATCGAATCGGAGTTCGCCATGTTTCACACCCGCCGCAGCGTTGGGCGCTCCGGAGAACAGTGAACGCCGTCGCCGCCCGGCCTCCGGCTGATCGGTATCCGGTCAGTGTCTAACACCTCAGGCACCGTTTCGGTGGTTCTCTTTCTCGTCACCTGCGCCGTGGTCACCGCATGGTGGATGCGGCGACGAACCAGGGACGGGGCCGCCGATCATCGCCATGGCGGAACCCCGGTAATCGTCCGAGCGCCGGCACAACTGAGCACGGACGTCCCGGGCCGGCCGCTGGATCACCTGTCGGTGCCGGCGGCGTTCGAGGCCGCCGCGCGCACGCGCCTCGACCAGGTCGCCATCCGTACTGCGACCGTTACCGCCACCTACGGCGCGCTCCTGGCCGGTGCGTACGCCGTCGCGGCGACGCGGTCGGACCGCCCCAACGACGTGGTCCTGGTCCCCGCAGTGCTGCGCCCGGCCACGGTGTCGGCGATCCTCGGCCTCTTCGCATCCAGCGCGGTATCGGTGATGGTGGACCCGGCGCTGCCGGAGAACCGGGTCCGGGCGATCAGGCAGATCCTGGGCGAACACGCTTACGACGTCGCCATGGCGGAGGTGCCCGTCGACGACGACCTGCCGCACGCCACGAACGCGCCCGACGGCGGCCTCGGCGCACGAAAAGACCTCCACGATCTGACGAGCATCCAGTTCACGTCCGGGTCGACGGGTGCCCCGAAGGCCGTGATGCACCCCCACGGCATGTGGCTGTGCGACGCCGAGTTGTTCTCCACCCGTTTCGGCATCACCGGCGGACGACGGGTCGCCCTCGGGATGCCGATCAGTTTCGGCGCGGGGCTCAACGTGCTGATCGGCTCGCTGCTCTGCGGCGCAGAGGTGGTCGCCATCGACCCCCGCGACGCCACCGCCGCCGACGCGCTCGAGCGCATCACTGCCTCCGAGGCCGGGGTCCTGGTCTGCACACCCGCCTTTCTGGTGGCGCTGCACGACGCCGCCCGTGGCGTCACACTGCCCGCCGTCGAACGCATCGTCACCACCGGTGAACCGCCCTATCCGCGCCACGTGCAACTCGCCAGAGAGCTTGCGCCGCAAGCGGTTTTCACGAACTGGGTCGGCTCGTCGGAGGCCAGCGCCATCTCGGCGCACGACATCGCCCCCGACGCACCGCTGCCGCGAGGTGTCATCCCCGCCGGAACTCCCGCCCCGCACAAGACCATCGAGCTCGACGCCGACGGGGCGGTCGCCATCACCTCAGCCCACCTCGCGCTCGGCTACCTCGATCCGACCGTGGCCTCGAGTCGGTTCGTCAGCAACCCGGACGGCACCCGAACGTTCCTCGGCGGCGACATCGGTCGGCTCGACGAGGCGGGCGATCTGGTCCTGCTCGGCCGCACCGATTCTGCGGTGAAGATCCGCGGGTACCTCGTCGAACCGGCCGAGATCGAGTCGGCGCTACTGTGCTATGACGACATCCGCGAGGTGGTCGTGACTGCGGCGGGCGGTCCGGTCGCCGGCCTGACCGCCTACGTCGCGCCCAGTTCCACGACCCGCACGCCGGCGGTCGCGGAGCTACGGAACCGACTTCACGCTGATCTGCCGCCGTGGATGGTGCCCGCTCACATCGTGGTTCTTCCGGCATTGCCACGCACGGAGCGCGGCAAGGTCGACCGGATGGCGCTGCCCGAGCCGATGTCCTTCGGCGCCGAGCCACCGCGCGGGGAACTCGAGACCGCGCTCGCTCGGATGTGGAGCGAGATCCTGGGCGTCGACGTGGTGGGTCGCATCGACAGCTTCTATTCGCTCGGTGGTGACTCGCTGACCGTCACCAAGATGCTGCGGGAGGTCAGCGGCCGGTACGGCGTCGATCTGAACCAATCCGATCTCGCCAGTGCGCACTGCGTGGCCGACTTCGCCGAGAAGCTCGCCGCGGCCCGCGAGCACCGCCCGCACCCGACCGGAGGGGAGCAGCTCGGACCGTCGACGGTACCGCTGCGCCCCATCGCACCGGAGATCGTCGGGCATCCGCTGCACTGTTTCACCGGGGCCGGGGCGTCGTCGCTGTGCTTCGTCCCACTGACCGAGCGTCTCGGAGCGACTACCGCGGTGTACGCCTACGAGCCGAAAGGGCTTGAGCAACGGGCAATTCCGGATCTGTCGGTCGAGCGGGCGGCCCGCAGACACCTGGTCGATCTGCGGCAGGTCCAGCCCCACGGTCCCTACGTCGTGCTCGGGCACTCGCTGGGTGCCCACATCGCCCTGGAGACCGCCCGCCTGCTCGACGAGGCGGGGGAGCGGGTGGAGCTGCTGGTCATGCTCGACCCGTGGTTGCCGCCTCGGGTGGCGCGCGATGCGAGAGGGGAACTGCCCGACGCCACGGTGACGCTCGAGGAGACCGTCCCGACCGACTTCCGATCCTGGTGGGACCACCAGAAGTCCATGCCGTTGGCCGGTCTCGTCGTCGGGGGCCAACGCCGGCGATCCGCTGCCATCGAGGAGGTCGGCCTCATCACGGGAATGCGGTACCGCCCGCGGCCGTGGCCGGGCAGGGTGCTGCTGGTGCGCAGTCATCTCAACCTCGACGATCCGCGCATCTGGCCGCGAATACTGACCGGCGACCTCGAGGTTCGCGTCATCGACTGCGATCACCACTCCATCGTCCGCGAGCCCCACGTCGGCGAGGTGGTCGAGATGATCAACGCCGCACGGGCCGGCCGCCCCGTCAGGGGAAGGTAGCGCGGTCCACCACGGCGAAGCAGCGCGCGGTGTTGGTCATGATCAGCACCTCGCTGACCGTGTCGGTACCGACATCGGGAAAATCGAAGAGGCGCAGATCGTTCCGCTGGAGAACCGCGCGTTCGGCCACATCGGTACCCGAGTGCGTGCGCACCAGCACCGTCACGGTCGTCGGATTCTGCGCCAACACGGTGACCAGCACCCCCCGGCCCTGGGGGTGTCTGCCCCATGCCAGCGGCGACGCGCACGCAGGATCACCCTGGGCGTTGGGCGGTAGCGTCTGATCGACCTGGATCGGTGCCGACGTATCGGCGCCCGTGCGAATCGACGCCGCGGCAGCGGCGGTGACCTGCGTCGAGCCAGGGGCGACCTCGGGGGAGACCGCCCCCATTCGGTAGCCACAGCCGCTGGCCGTCACGGCGACCGTGACGACCGCCGCGACGGAGGCCCCCTTGATGTTCACCGCATCCCCTCCGCAGCGCTGTAGACAACGCGTGATTACCCCATCATCGGCGCCTGAACCCTTTGCCGGGGCAGGTCTTCGCAATCTGTCCGAGAAAACGCGGTGGACGTAGCGGGCAACTGTCCCGTTCAATGCATCGATGGTCAATCAATCGGCCCGGGCCGGCACGGTGATGGCCGTGACGGCCATGCTCTCAGTGCAATTGGGCGTCGCGGTGGCGGTCGGGCTGATCGACCGCGTCGGCGCCGAGGGTGCGGCCTGGCTACGCCTGGCATGGGCCGGTCTGCTGTTCCTGGCGTTCCTGCGTCCGCGTGCGGCCGGGTTCACGCGTCGTAGCCTGGCCGCCTGCGTGGCGCTGGGCGTGGTCACGGCCATGATCACGTTGTTGTTCATGGCGGCGCTCGACCGCATCCCGATGGGTACGGCCAGTGCACTCGAGTTCCTCGGGCCGCTCGGGGTGGCGGTGGCCAACGGGCGGGGCAGCCGCCGGCTGGTCTGGCCCGGCCTGGCCGCGGTCGGGGTATTGCTGATGACGCAGCCGTGGTCGGGCACCGTCGATCCGATCGGCGTGGCGTACGCGCTCGCCGCCGCCGTGTGCTGGGCGTGCTACATCCTGCTCACTCAGAAGGTGGGTGACACGGTGTCCGGAATCAACGGTCTGGCGGTCTCGATGCCCGTGGCGGGTCTGGTCGGAACGGTGGCCGTCGGCCCCCTCGTGTTCGACCGGCTGACCCCTGACCTGCTGCTGATCGGGTTGGGTCTGGCGATCATGTTGCCGATGTTCCCGTTCGCACTCGAGTTCCTGGCGCTGCGGCGGCTGACCACCGCAGCGTTCGGCACCCTGATGAGTCTGGAACCCGCCTTCGCGCTGGTGATCGGGTTCGTCGTGCTGGATCAGGTACCCGGGCCCGCCGCGGTGGTCGGCATCGTGTTCGTGGTCGCGGCGGGAATCGGAGCGGCACGCACCGGCGCCCGCGCCCTGCCGGTGCCGGCGGAGGTGGGGTGAGGCCTCCCGATGTCAGGCGTCGAGGCGCTTGCGCCGGTAGAGCGTCCCCGCGGCCAACAGCAGCAGGCTGATGACCAGGATGGCGGTCGCGATCACGTTGATCTGGGGTGGCACCGCCGCCTTGACCGCCGCGTTGACGTACAACGGATAGGTCACCGCTGAACCGCTGACGAAGTAGGTGATGATGAAATCGTCGAGCGACAGCGCGAACGAGAGCATCGCTGCGGCGACGATGCCGGGCACGATCAGCGGCAGGGTCACCTTGAAGAACGTCCGGGTCGGGCTCGCACCGAGATCCATCGACGCGTCCTCCAGCGTCCAGTCGAACCCCCGCACCCGTGCGCGCACCGTCATCGCGATGAAGCTGACCTCGAATGCGATGTGCGCCAACAGAATCGTGACGTATCCCGTCGCCCAGCCGAGGTCGAGGAACAACACCAGCAGCGATGCGCCCATCACCACCTCGGGCGCGGTGAGCGGAAGCACCAGGAAGGTGTCCACGGCGCGCTGGCCGCGCCACCGCTGACGCACCAGCGCGATCGCGACGAGGGTGCCCAGCACCAGCGCGACCAGTGTCGAGACCGCGGCGACGTTGAGACTCAACTTCATCGCCTCGGTCAACGCGGGATACTTGAACGGGTCGAGCCAGTTGTCGAACGTGAAGCCCTGCCAGCTGTAGTTGAACTTGCCCTTCGGGTCGTTGAACGAGAACAGCACGATCACGAAGATCGGGATGAACAGGTACAGCAGTACCAGGCCCGCGACGATCCGCAGACTCCAATCACCCCACTTCGGGGTGCCCTTCACGGTCTTCGGCTGTGGTGGCTGCTGGGCTGCGGCGGCGACCGCGGCCCCGGCCTGGGTCGTCATACCAGATCCTCCGTGCCCAGTGCCCGGGTGTAGAGCAGCACTCCGACCAGAATGGTGCCCATCAGGACCAGGCTCAGCGCGGCAGCGGCCGGATAATCCTTGACCACGAGGAATTGCTGTTGAATGACGTTGCCGATCATGGTGGTTTGAGTGCTGCCGAGGTATTCGGCGTTGATGAAGTCTCCTGCCGCCGGGATGAACACCAGCAGGCTGCCCGCCAGCACACCGGGCAGCGACAGCGGCAGGATGACCTTGGTGAAGCTGCGGGTGTTCGACGAGTACAGATCCCGGGACGCTTCGATGAGCCGGGGATCGATCTTCTCGAGGCTGACGTAGAGGGGAAGGATCATGAAGATGATCCAGTTGTAGATCAGCCCGCCGATCACCGCCCAGCTCGTCGACAGCAGCCGGCCGTCGCTGGGCAGCAACCCGATCGTGTCCAGCGCACTGACCACCCACCCGTCGTCGGCCAGAATCGTCTTCCATGCGATGGTGCGGATCAGGAACGTGACGAAGAACGGCAGGATCACCAGACCGAGGATCAAGTTCTTGAACCGGCCGGCTTTGAACGCGATCACGTACGCCAGCGGGTAGGCGAGCAGCAGACACACCACCGTCGCGGTCAAGGCATAGCCGAACGACCGCAAGATCTGGTCCGAGAACCTGCTGAACGCCTCACCGTAGTTGGCGAAGTCCCACGAGAAGGTGAGGGTCGGCAGAAACACCGACCCGCCCGTCGACGACAGCGATGTGCGCGTCAACGAGATCAGGGGCCACACGAAGAAGACCGCGAGATAGGCCAGCGCGGGCAGGATCATCAGATACGGGGCGATCCTGCTGCGCTGCCTGCTGCTGCTGGCTACGCCTGCCATGGGTGCTTCGTCAGCCTCCGGTCACAGCGGCGTACATGGTGTTGTACTCCTGGGTCTGCTCGTCGGTGAGCGCCGCCCAACCCTTCGCTTTGGCCAGTGTCTCCTTGGACGGGTTGATCAGCGGGTTGTTCGCGATCGCCGGATCGATCTTGTTGAGTTCGTCGGTCATATCCGAGAGCACCGGCACGTACTGCACGAAGGCCACCAGTTTGGCGTAGTTGGCCCGGTCGTAGACGTAGTCGATCCACGCCTCGGCAGCCTTCTGATTCTGCGTGGTGTAGGGAATGACCATGGCATCGACGAACGTCGTCGCACCCGACTCCGGGACGACGAACTGCAGGTCCGGGTTGTCGGCCTGCAGCTGCACGACGTCTCCTGAATAGGCTTGTGCCACAGCGACATTGCCAGCAGCCAGGTCGTCGGCGTAGTCGTTTCCGGTGAACCGGCGGATCTGGCCCCTGTCCTTCTGTTCACGCACCAGGTCGACGGCCTTCTGCACCGCCTCGGTCGACGGCTCCGCCGGCGATCCGCCCTGGGACATCATGAGCATGCCCAGGCCGTCCTGCGCATCGGAGAACAAGCTGACCCGGCCCCTGAACGCGGGGTCCCACAGGTCGTCGATGGTCCTGATGTCGCGCCCCGTGGCGGCGCGGTTGTAGGCGAGGCCGACGAGTCCGGACATGTACGGCGCACTGAACTTGCGGCCCGGATCGACGTTGGCCTCCAGCAGGTCTGGGCGCAGATTGTTCTTGTTGGACCAGCCGGCGTCGCTGATGTCGTTGAGCCAGCCGAGGCCGTGCAACCGGGTCGCCATGAACGTGGTCGGCACCGCGAGGTCGGCGCCGATGTCCTGCTTACGCGACAGCGGCTCCTTGACCTTGGCGAACCACTCCTCGTTGTCGTTGAAATCCTCTTTGTAGTCGACGGTGAGACCGGACGCCGTCTGGAAGCCCGCGATGAAGCCGTCCGCCATGTACAGCGGCCAGTTCGAGATCCGCAGGGTGCCGCTGGCGGGGCCGTCATCCTGCGGGGTGCTGGTTTGAGAGCTGCCGCTGTCGGAACCGCAGGCCGCCAGGACGGCCGGTCCCAGGGCGAGCGCGGCGGCCGCCGCGGCGCCGCCGCCGAGGAAGCGGCGGCGGGAGGTGCGGTTGGCGGCGAATCTGGCAGCCAGGTGAGGGTCGAACGCTCGGGAGTTCTCGCGGGCCATGGCGACTGTGCCTTTCGTGGATTTCCGGGGGAGGGAAGGCGGCGGGACGAAACAGACGGAAGGGAGGTGCTCGGTCAGGACTCGTCGAGCATCTCCTCGAGATCCTCGGCGGTCGGGATGTCTGCTGCCGGCAGCACCAGGGATGCATCGGGGGACCAGCACACGTAGACCTCGTCGCCGGGACGCACCATCGGCAGCTGCTGCTCGGGTCCGACGTGCGCGACGATGGGCGAATCGTCGGGTGCGGCCAGCGAGAGGCGTACCACCGGACCCTGGAACGTCATGTCGCGCACCGTGGCCCGAACGCTGGCCACGTCGCCGACCGGGGCTTCCATCGACACCCGGACCCGCTCCGGCCGGACCATCAGGGTGGCGTGTCCACCCGCCTCGATCGCGGTGTCGCCCGGCCTTGCCCGCAGTGTGTTGCCGAGCACTTCGACCTCGACGTAGTCACGGTTCAGCCGCCCGGTCTGCCGGCCCGCCCACAGGTTGGCCTGCCCGATGAAGCTGGCGACGAACACGGTTGAGGGCCGGTCGTAGATGTCGGTCGGCGTGCCGATCTGCTCGACGTTGCCGGCGTTCATCACCGCGATGCGGTCGCTCATGGTCAACGCCTCCTCCTGGTCGTGTGTCACGTAGACGAACGTGATGCCGACCTCGCGCTGGATGCGTTTGAGCTCGAACTGCATCGCGTGGCGCAGCTTCAGGTCCAGGGCGCCGAGCGGTTCGTCGAGCAGCAGGGCGCTCGGATAGTTGACCAGGGCGCGGGCCAGTGCCACCCGCTGCTGCTGACCGCCGGACAGCTGGCCCGGCCTGCGCGTGGCGAAGTCGGTCAGCCGGACCACCTCGAGCAGTTCGTCGACGCTGCGCTTGATCTCGGCCTTGCTCTTCTTCTGGCTGCGCGGCCCGTAGGCCACGTTGTCCCACACCGACATGTGCGGGAACAGCGCATAGTGCTGGAACACGGTGTTGACGTTGCGCTTGTGCGGCGGGACGCGGGAGACGTCGGTCCCCTCGAGCCGGATCGCCCCCGAGGTCGGGGTCTCGAAGCCCGCGATCATGCGCAGTGTCGTCGTCTTCCCGCACCCGGACGGGCCGAGCATCGAGAAGAACTCGCCGGAGGCGATCGAGAAGTCGGCCTCGGCGACCGCGACGTAGTCGGCGAAGCGCTTCGTCACGTTGTCGATCTCGATGACCGGGCTGCCTTTCGGTCGGGCGGACGCTCCGACGCCGTGGTCAACCGCGGTGGTGTGTGTGCCGGTCAGAAGGCGACCTCCTCGAAGAACTACCAGCGGACTGTGCGTTAACAATTGCCCATCACCATGACCTTCGCAAGCGATTCCGCAACGATTTAACAATCCGACAATCGAATCCTTCGTCGAGACGGGGGGTTGACAGAAGAATCCGCGCAATCGCCGCGGGTGGACACCGTGACGGTATCCCGGCCGCGGCCGCCGTTGTGAGCAAATCCGTCCGGAGCCGCCCGCGCCGGTCGTTTACCTTCGCACCCAGGTCGGGTAGTGAGGACCTATGGCCTCCGTCGACGTCACGGTTTCGTCCGATCTCACCCCCGAACACGCGTGGGAGCTCGCCTCCAACCTGCGCCGCTTCGATGAGTGGCTGACGATCTTCGGCGGATGGCGCAGCGACGTGCCCGCCGAGATAGAGGTCGGCACCTGCGTGTCCTCGCTCATCAAGGTGAAGGGCTTCCGCAACACCATTCATTGGCGGGTCACCCGGTACGACGAGCCCAAGGACATCGAGCTCGTCGGTACCGGGTTCCCGGCCGTCTGCATCGCGCTCTCGCTACACGTCGAGGAGCGCAAGCCGGAGGGGTCGAAGTTCCGGGTGGTCGCCGATCTCTCCGGTGGCCTGCTCAACACCCGCATCGGCACGCTCGTGGCCAGGGTCATCGAGTCCGATGTCAAGAAGTCGGTCAACAATCTGGCCGCTCTGCGCTGACCGCACCGGCTACGGGGTCTTGCGTCGGCGCCCTGACAGAACGAAGAACAGGACCGCGCCCAGGGCGAGCACGCCGCTGACGGCCGCCGCGACGATCAGCGGTTTGACCCACTTCTTCTGTTGCTGCTGCGGAGCCTGCGCCACCTCGCTGCCGGCCAGCTGCACCTGGTAGCCCGGCACCGGGCCCTGCGACGGTTTGGTCAGACCCGGCAGCTGCTGGGTGCTGGTGACCTGGAACAGGCGCTCTCCGCCTCCGGTCTTGCTCCATGTGCCCCAGGCCGGGGTCTCGTCGTCGAGCAGAACGCGATGGCCACCGACCGACGGATCATCACCCAGATCGGCCAGTGTCTTGACCCGGAACGGCTTCGACATGCCCTCCTTGTACTTCAACTGCACAAGCACGTTCTGGAAGGTGGTCGGCGGCTTGGGCTTGGCGGGCGGGGGCTGCCCGGGGGCAGGGCGGAAGCCGCCGCCGGAAAAGCTCCCGGCGGAGACAGTCACGGGTTTGCCCGAGGGGTCTCGGTTGACCGCGGTGAAGCTGTACACGTCGGCCTTCGGCGCGGTGAGCACGGCGCGCTGCATCGGCGGCACCTCGAAGACACGGGTCGCGTTGTCGTAGAAGTAGATCAGCTGCAGCGGCGTGCTGTAGGGGTTGGTGAAGATCGGCCGGTACCAGTTGTCGTAGCCGACCCACGACGAGTTCCATTGCGTCACCCGGCTGCTCCACGTCGACGACTCGGACCAGGTCGTGGTCTCGCTGACCACGGATTCCAACGACTCGCTGAGTTCGGTTACCTCGGTCTCAGACGCGGCCGGCGGGTCTGAGACGTCCAGCGCATCCGCGCGCAATGCCTCGTCCAACGCCTCCTGCGGCACCTCGGCGACCTCGGGGTCGGGCGTGTCGGCCTCGACCGCCGGATCGGTCACCGTCGATCCGGGGTCGCCGGGGTCGCCCGGGTCACCGGGGTCGCCCGGGTCACCGGCCTCGCCGGGCTCACCGGGGGCGCCACCGGGGTCGGGTTCCCCGGCGCCGCCGGACTCCGGGCCCTCCTCGAGGCCGGGTACGGCCGGATCGTCTCCTGCTGGCTCGTCGGCGGGCGGGGGTTCAGCGGGCGCCCCCGGTTCGGGCTCGCCGGCCTCGGGGCCGGGTGCCTCGGGAGCGCCTCCGGCCTCCTCGCCGGCGGGCTCGCCCGGATCCGGCTCGGCGGGCTCCTCCGCCGGCTCGTCGGAGGTTCCGGGGTCGTCGGCGACTTCCGATGAGTCCCCGTCGTCGTAGGGATCGGCCAACGCGGGTGGGCTGGCGCCCAGACACATCGCCGTCGTGATTGCCACCGACGACAAGGCGAGGGCGCTGCGTCGGTAGAGGGCGCCTGGATCTTCGTTCATGGTCATCCTCCTGTCGAGGGCCGCCTGGCGCGGCGCGAAGCGAGCGTCGAACAGAGGCCTTGGCGGATCCTTGACGGATTCTTGGCGGCCCGGCGGAGAACTCGCCGATGAAGCCGACCACCCTCCCCCGGGAGGGGATCGTATTCGGACACCCGTGCGCGCGGGCCGGATCACGATCGATTCGCCGAGGCTCGGCCCCATGCAATCCCGGCAAGCCCGCGTGATCGAATGAGCGAATGCCTGAGGGGTCGACGGTGAGCGCCTTGAACGCCACCACATTCAGCGGACGGCGGCCGACCGGGGCGGGGGACCTCTCGGTGGAGACGCACGGGATCGCCCCTCTCGGACCCGGACAGCGCTACGGGCACCCCGCCCGACTGTTCACGGTGTGGTTCGCACCCCAGGTGAACATGGCCGGCGTGTTCACCGGAACCCTGGCGATCGTGCTGGGTCTGGGCTTCTGGCTCGGGTTGCTGGCGATGGTCATCGGCACGGTGCTCGGCTCGTTGGTGGTGGCCTATCTGTCCACCTGGGGTCCCCGCACGGGCACAGGCCAACTGCCCCATGCCCGAATGGCTTTCGGCGGCGGCGTAGTGCTGCCGGCCGTGCTGCAATGGGGTTCGTCCATCGCCTGGGACGCGCTGGTCGGCCTGTTCGGGGGTGAAGCGCTGGCGCTGTTGCTCGGCATCCCGTTCTGGGCAGGCGTGCTCATCGTGCTGGGCGTACAGGGCGTCATCGGCTTCTTCGGATACGAGGTGATCCACCGATTGCAGGCTGTGCTCACCGTGATCCTGTTCCTCACGTTCGTGATCTTCACTATCAAGCTCGTCGGCGGCCACGAGCTGATCAGCCCGGCCACCGTGCAGGGCCCCGATCTCGCCGGCGCCTTCGTCCTCGAGGTGACGATCGCGTTCAGCCTGGCCATCTCGTGGGCCAGCTACGCCGCGGACTTCAGCCGTTATCTTCCTGCCACCTCGCCGTCCGCACAGGTCTTCGGCTACACGTTCGGCGGAATCGTGCTGGGCTACATCTTCGTTCAGGGCATCGGTATCGCCGCGGCGGATCTGCTGGCCGAGCACACCGCTGCGGGCGTGCAGGCGGTCATGGGCGGCGGTGTCCTCGGGGCGGTGGCGCTGCTGGTGATCGCGGTGGCCTCGATGGGTTCGGGCGTGATGAACGACTACAGCGGATCGCTGGCGCTGCAGACGATCGGCGTGCGTGTGCGCCGACCGGTGTCGGCGCTGATCGTGACCGCGCTGGCGTTCGCGCTGATCCTCTGGCTGCACGCCGCGGACACCGCGACCCGCTTCCAGGATGTACTGCTGCTGGTGAGCTACTGGATCCCCGCGTTCGTCGCCGTCACGGCGACGGACTGGGTACTGCGCCGTGGGTCCAGGCCCACGGTGAATCCAGCCGAGGAGCGCACCGACCGCACGGACGCCGCTGTGGCGGTGGCGGCGTTCGTCGTCGCCTACCTGGCTGCGGTGCCGTTCATGAATACTTCGCTGATCGAGGGTCCGGTCGCCCGGGCGTGGCACGGTGCGGACATCGCGTACTTCGTCAACTTCCTTGCGGCCCTGGCACTTTACGGCGGCTACCGACTCGTGACACGGCGGCGCGGGCGTCTGAGTAGCTAGCCGGCCCCGGACACCTGTCACTGCATGGCAACGCCGAGGTTCGTCGACGGACTCACGCGGGTACGCACACCCGGAACCCTCGGAAAGGACATCATGCGTGCCTCGACCCTTGCCAAGACCGCCGGCGCCGTTGTCGCCACCGGAGCGCTCGGCGGACTGGCCAGCCGCCCTGCGCAATCGCTGTGGTACGCGCGACTGAAGAAGCCGAGCTTCCAGCCGCCGCGACAGGTCTTCCCGATCGTGTGGCCGGCGCTGTACGCGGATATCGCAGCGGTATCGGCATCGACCATCGACCGATACAACGACAGCGGCCGGCAGGACAGGGCGCGGGCCTACACCGCCGCGCTCGTCGCCAACCTTGTCCTCAACGGCAGCTGGTCGTGGCTGTTCTTCAACCAGGGGCGGCTCGGACTGTCCGCGGTCGCGGCCGGCGCGCTGACGCTCAGCAGCGCCGACCTCACCCGGCGCGCAGTCGACGCGACCGGTGCGCAGGCCGCGCCGCTCGCGCTGTATCCGCTGTGGTGCGGCTTCGCCACCGTGCTCTCGTCGCGCATCTGGTTCCTGAATCGGTGATTCCCGCACCCCCGGGCCGGTTAGCCTGACGGCTTCGGCGGAAGGGTTGCGGTGGCACACGAGGCGAAGACGAAGGCCAAATCAGACGAGCAGGACAGACAGCGGTTCGCGGACCGCGCTCTGGGCCTGATCGAGGACTCCATGTACTGGGCCATTGCGGCGGTCCTGGTCATCGGATCGATCGCGCTGGTGATCGCCCAGTTCAACACGATGCTGCGGCTACGCAATTCGCCGGCGTCGACGGTGATGCTGGAGGTCCTGGACGGCCTGCTGCTGATCTTCATCTTCGTCGAACTGCTGTATGCGGTCCGTTCATGTCTGCGCTCCCATGAGATCGTCGCCGAGCCGTTCCTGATCGTCGGAATCCTGGCCGGTATCAAAGAGATCGTCGTGCTGTCGGTCGAGGCGGCCACCCTACTCGAGAACGGGCCGGCATTCGCGCGTGCGATCGTCGAGATCGGCGTGCTCGGCGGCGTGGTGCTCGTTCTCGCATTGGCGGCGTTCGTCCTGCGGGAGCGTCGCCGGGACACCGAGGACGCCGGCGAGGCGACCGATGAGGAAGACGGGCTCGAATCGACCTGACGCCTCAGCTCTCGTCGAGCACGGCCAGGACGTGTTCGGTGAAGCCGGTGGTGGTGGTCGTTCCGCCGAGATCGGCGGTGTGGACGCGGTCGTCGAGGGTGCGGGTGACGGCGTTGCCGATGAGCTCGGCCGCCTCGGCGAGGGCGCGGCGTTCGTGCCGTTCGGCCAGCCACTTCAGCAGCATCGCCGTCGACATCATCATGGCGACCGGATTGGCGACGTTGCGGCCGGCGATGTCCGGGGCCGACCCATGCGCAGCCTGCGCCATGGCCTTGTCCGCCGAGGCGTTCACCGACGGAGCCATGCCGAGCGATCCGGCGAGCTGACCGGTCAGATCGGACAGGATGTCGCCGAACATGTTCTCGGCCACGATCACGTCGAAGTCGGCGGGCCGCGCGACCAGTAGCGCCGCCAGTGCGTCGATGTGCTCGAGCCGGACCGACACCTCGGGGTACTGGTCGGCCACCTGCAGGCAGCTGTCGCGGAACAGACCGGTGGTCTTCGACAGCACGTTGGCTTTGTGCGCGACGGTGACCGACCGTCGCCGCGTCTGCGCCAACCGGAATGCCCGGTGGGCGATACGCTCACAGGCGTCGCGGGTGAACACGGCGACCGCCAGCGCGACGTCGGGCGTCGGCATGAATTCGCCTGCGCCGTCGTGCATGTTGCGATCGGCGTAGAAGCCCTCGGTGTTCTCCCGCACGACGACCACGTCGAGGTCCGGACAGACGGCGGGAATGGTGTCGCTGAGCCGGCGGGCAGGCCGGATGTTGGCGTACAGACCGTACCGTTTGCGGATCACGCCGCCCGGCGAGAGACCCTCGCGGAACGCGGCCGGATATCCGGCGTTGTCATGCGGACCCAGCAGCCAGGCGTCGAGACGGTCCAGTTCGTCCAGCGTCCGCTGTGGCAGCGGGGTGCCGTCGCGGGTGATCGCCTCTGCGCCCATCGGCAGCCGGCGCCAGTTGACGGGCACCGACACCGCTGCCAGCGCTCGCTCGGTGATCTGCACTGTGGCGGTGACGATCTCGGGCCCGATGCCGTCGCCGGCCAGCACGCCCAGGCACAGTGGAGCAGAGTGATCCGGCGCGGGTGCCCGTTGATCGACCATGTGCCCAGTGTGCCGCAGAGTCAGGCTGACCCGGTCAGCGGAGGTGCCCGATCAGCGACTCGGTGACCTGCGTGGTGGACGCCTGACCGCCGAGGTCACGGGTGCGGGTCTGCGGCTGCGCCAGTGTGCGTTCGATCGCCGACATGACGTCGGCAGCCGCTGCTGCGTGGCCGAGGTGGTCGAGCATGAGCGCCGCCGACCAGACGGCGCCGACCGGATTGGCGACATTCCGTCCGGCGATGTCAGGCGCGGATCCGTGCACCGGTTCGAACATCGACGGATAGTGCTTCGTCGGGTCGAGATTCGCCGACGGCGCGATGCCGATCGAGCCCGCCACCGCCGCCGCGAGGTCGGAGAGGATGTCGCCGAACAGGTTCGAGCCGACCACGACGTCGAAACGCCCGGGCTGGAGCACGAACTTGGCGGCAAGCGCGTCGATGTGCTCGCTGTCGAAGTGGATATTGGGATGCTGCGCTGCGCGTTCGGCGACCACCTCGTCCCAGAACGGCAGAGTATGGACGATGCCGTTGGACTTGGTGGCCGAGGTGACGTAGCCGCGACGGGTTGCGGCGAGCTCGAAGGCGTAGTCAGCGATGCGACTCACACCCACGCGGGTGAACACCGACTCCTGGACCGCCATCTCGTCGGGGAAGCCGCGGTTGAGGCGACCGCCGATCTCGCTGTACTCGCCCTCGACGTTTTCCCGCACCACCACGAAATCGACCTCCGTGGCATCCCGCAGCGGACTGCGCACGCCGTTGAAGACGCGGATCGGCCGCAGGTTCACGTATTGGCGGAACGCGCGGCGAATGGGAATGAGCAGTCCCCACAGCGATATGTGGTCGGGCACACCCGGCCATCCGACCGCGCCCAGCAGGATGGCATCGAACGCGCGCAGCGTGTCGATCCCGTCCGCCGGCATCATCGAGCCCTCGCGCTGGTAGCGCTGACACGACCAGTCGAACTCCTCGTACGCGAGGTCTATGTGGTGCTTTGCAGACACGGCGTCGAGCACAGCACGCGCCGAGTCGATGACGTCACCGCCGATACCGTCGCCGGGGATCACCGCGATGTGCTGTGGGCTCATGAGCCGAGTCCCAACACTGCGATCATGATCGGCAGGAGCACGATGATCAGGATTGCACCCGCGATGTCGAAGGTGATGCCTGACCGGATCATCGTGGTGATTTTCACCGCGCCGGACCCGTAGACGATGGCGTTCTGCGGCGTGGACACGGGCAGCATGAAGCCGAACGACGCGGCGAACGTGGCTGCCAGAGCGGGGATGAAGGGGTTGACGCCCGCGGCCACCGCGACCGGGATGATGATGGGCACGACGACCGCCGCCGACGCGGTGTTGCTCGTCGTCTCCGAGACGACGATGGCGAGCAGGACGGCAAAGATCGTGATCGCGACGACGCTTGTCAGGCCGAGGGATTCGGCGACCGAGTTCCCGATGGTCTCGGCGAGGCCGGTGTCGGCGAGCAGCGATCCGAAGATGATGCCCGTGCCGAACAGCACGATGGTGCCCCAGTCGATCGCCGCTGCGTCCTTCCACCGCAGGGTGAATTCGCGGGTGCCCCAGTCGGTCGGCAGCAGGAACAGCAGCGCGGCGCCGAAGACGGCGACGGTGCCTTCGTCGAGTCGGTCGCTCACCGTGGAGTAGACATCGGAGTCATTACCGAAGATCAGTGCGATGAGGCCGGGGAAGATCCACAGCGCCACGGTGGTTCCGAAGGCGATGAGCGTGTTCTTTTCCGCGCGGCTCAGTGAGCCAAGCTTCTGGCGCTCGCTCGCAACGTATTCAGCGACGCCCTCGATGCGCCTGATCTCCGGCTTGTTGAGTTTGAGCAGCACGAAGGCGAGCACGGCGAACATCAGCAGACAGATCGGCGCCGCCAATACCAGCCACTGGCCGAAGCTGATGCGCTCACCAGTGGCCTCTTCGATCAGACCGCGACCGATGAGGTTGGGCGGGCTGCCGACCGGCGTCAGCAGGCCGCCGACGCTGGCGGAATAGGCCAGCATCAGCATGATCGCCGCGCCGACCTTAAGGCGCAGCGGGTCGAAGTCGTCGGCAACCTTGCCCTGTGCCTGAAGCAGTTTCGCGATGACGCCGAGAATCCCCAACGCGGTGGGCAGCAACATGGCGACAGTGGCGGTGTTGGAAACAAAAGCCGAAAGGAGGCTCGTGATCGCCCCGAACGCGATGATCACGCCCGTGGTCGACTGTCCGACGCGGGGCAGCGCGAGGATCCGAAAGGCGAACCGTCGGGCGAGCCCGTGCTTGAGCATCGCCTGCGCGAGGATGAACGCTCCGATGAAGGTGAACACCGTTGACGAACCGAACGGTCCAAGGACGTCGTCAACGGGTGCCACACCCAGAAAGACCACGACCGCGACGCCGAGCAACCCGCCGATGGGGATGGGCACCGCCTCGGTGACCCACAGCACGATCACGCCGAGCAGGACTGCGGCCAGGGTCTGCTGCTGCGGCGGGATGTCCAGCGGCAGGACCAGGAACACGATCGTGACGATGGGAGCGAGGAAGAGCCCGACTGTGCGCCGGCCCTTTTCGAATCGCTCTTCCCTGGGCGACAGTCGCTGCTCACCCAGGCTGCGATAGGTTGCGCTGCCGAGCAGCGCCTTGTCGACGTCGGTCCGTTTGACCGGATTCTCCGCAGCAGTCATGGCGTCTCCACTCCGACTCGGTCGATCCCCTTTGTGAGGCGCATCACAACCGGTGGGGTTTCCCGCGAACGGCGATGTCTAACCTCGCGCCGTCACGAGGCGGTGAGGAGGGTGCGGTCGCCGATCGGGGCGTCGAGGGCGACGTCGATCGCGCCCAGGACGCCGTTCGCAGTGCACCTGCGGTTCGACGCTTCGGGCAGCAGACCCTCCTGCAGCCGTATCGTCACCGCATCGGGGGTCTCGGCGGCGGTGGCGTGGACGCCGTAGCAGGTGGGTGTGCCGGACACGAAGTACACCCGGACGCCGTCGCCGATGCGGCTCCAGGAGTCGAAGTTCAGCGGCGCGGTCTCGACGATGTCGGAGCGGTCACCGAACAGGATCTCAGCCGAACTCAGGGGACGCTCAACGGGATCGGTGGTGGTCGGCGCCGCGAGGGCGACCGCGGGCATACAGCCGAAGTTGAGACACAGGCCCGCGACGACGGCGGAAAGGGCGACCCGCATGGGACGACGCTAAGTGTCCGCGCCGCGACCGCACCGTCGCCGGGCGCGCGCGTCGGATCACGGTTGGGCTTCGGTTCGGCAACGGGCCGAGCGCTCGGGGCGTCTACAGACCGATCCGTTCGAGTGCGTCGTCGAATTCCTCAGCGGCCGCCTTGTCACCCTTGCCGTCGGCGAGAGCCTGCTGGTACACCGCCAGCGCGTCCTCGCCGGCGAACCAGCAGTACCCCGTGTCGTCCGGCAGCGCCAGCGTGCGCTGCTCACCGCGCCAGGGTCAGTCGCGCGACCAGACCGCGACGTATCCGACCGGGATTCCGGTGTGCCGTGCGATGAGCTCGCGCGCCGCGATCTCGACCTCTGCCCGGTGGTGCCGCCGGGTCGCCGCGCCGAGCTCGGGGATGGTGACGGTCCAGCCCGTCGCATCGGGCGTCACCGTGATCTCGAAAGCCTGTCCGGCCATCGGTGGCAGTGCGCGGCGACGGGTGCTGCGGGGCGCGACCCGCGGGCGGCATCCATGTGAACTCCGAAGCGTGGCAGACATATCGGTGTGCTTTCTGCAGCGGTGATCTGGGCCGCGGGCCAATGTACTTCTCGGCGTGAGCCTTCACCAAATCACCGCTCCGGCGACATCTCAGAACGGACTGCTGTTCGCCTGCCAGCGGGCTTCCTCGGGGCGGGGCCCGTATCGGCGGGCGTAGTCCTCGTGGATGTGAGCGTCTTTCTCACGCTTGAGCACATCGACGAGATTGGAATCGAGGCCGTGCTGCGCGAGGCGGTGTCGCCGCCACACCTTGTTCAGCGCCAGCGCCATCAGGATCGCCCAGGTGTAGATCGGCACCGTCATCTCGAGGTGCACGTACAACGACGCGGGCAGCAGCCAGAGCGGCGCGAGGATCAGCAGCGGCGGGATGGCCATGCGGATCATGTGACGGCGCAGCGCACCCGGGCCGGCCAGATCGCGCGCGACCCAGTCCCGCATCGACGGGGGCAGGCTTCGCCCATACGAATACGCGATGTACTGCAGCAGGTTGGGCCGGGAGGCGGCCATCGTGGCTCCTGTTCGGATCGGTGTGGTCAGATGTCGAGGGTTCCGGCCGCCAGCGCGGCGGTATTGATCCGGGTCAGCACCCGGTGCAGCTCTTCCAGTTCGGTCATGTCGACCCCGAGGCGCGCCACCACGGCCGGCGGGATCTCCAGCGCGCGGCTGCGCAGCGCGACTCCTTCGGCGGTGAGTGCCACGTCGGTCGATCGTTCGTCGACGGTGCTGCGGGTGCGGGTGACGAGTCCGAGCGCCTCCAGCCGCTTGAGCATGGGCGACAGCGTCGCCGGGTCGAGCTGCAGCGCCGTCGCGATCTGCTTGACCGACAGCGGTGAGGGGCCCTCCGGAGCATTCTTGCGGTGGTCCCAGAGCGCCAGCATCACCAGATACTGCGGATGGGTCAGGCCCAGCGGCTCCAGTAACGGCCGATAGACGGCAAGCACAGCGCGGTTGGTCACAGCCAGGGCGAAGCACACCTGGCGCTCGAGAGCCAGCGGATCCACGTCGGAGGCGAGCTGAGCGGGCACACCTTGGATTGTATGCAAATAATTAGTGCCCTAGCAATGTAGGCGTCGTCACGTCGCGGTCATACTCGAGTCCGTGTTGACCTCCGATGAGATCGCTGCCCGGACAGAACGCGCCGTGGACGCTGCGGCGTCTGCCGGCCGTGGCCTCGGGCTGCCGGTGGATGACCCCCGGGTGCTTTACGACGTCTTCTCCGTCATCGTGCATCTGGTTCCGGCGCCGGTGGTCGTGCGGGTGCCCACCGTCGTGCCACCGTCCTACCGTGAGACCCCGGCGCAGCAGACGGCTCAGCAGCGTGCCGAGCTGGCGGTCGCGGGGTGGCTGGCCGACCGGGGGCACCCCGTGGTCGCACCGAGTTCGCTGGTGCCGCGCGAACCCGTTCGCCTGGCGGGCTTTTCGATGACGTTCTGGGAGTTTGTCGAAGAGGTCCCCGACGACGATGCCGACATGTCCCGCCGCTTCGAGATGACCGCACGTCTGCACGCCGCACTGCGCGAGTATCCCGGCGACGGCCTGGGCTTCTGGGGCCCGTACAACGCCTACATCCCTGACGGGCTCCGCGTTCTGGCTCGGCGGCCGGATCTCCTGGCCGCGGCCGACGTCCAGCGCGCACAACGGGAATGGTCACGGCTTGCACCGCTCCTGGCCTCCCGTGCGGGGCTTCGGTCGGCTTTCGACGGGGTCGACGTCCAGACCATTCATGGCGATGCGCCGTTCTACAATTTGATCCCCACCGCAGACGGTCTGAAATGGTCGGATTTCGAACTGGTGACATCGGGCGCAGTCGAATCCGACCTCGTCATGGCGGGGCCGGACGGGGTCGCCGCATATGAGGAGGCGGCGGTACGGCTGGGGCTGCGTCGGCTGGACCGACGACTGCTGCACATCACCGAGGCGGCGGGGCAGCTGGCGACGGTGGCCGCACTGGCGATGGCGCCGGAACTGCCGATGCTCAGCGACGCGGTGAAGCCTGTTGTCGATATGTGGCGCGCCGCGCCGGAGGTGAATCCGGGGTGAGCGCGCTCAGGTGATGCTGACGACCGCGCGGTGACCGAGGGGGGATTGCAGCGGCACGTCCATGGTGCCCACGACGCCGATCGCGATGCAGGCCCGCGCAACCGCCTCGGGCAGGGTGCCCGAGCGCATCTTGACCGCGACGATGTCCACCGTCTCCTGGACCTCGGCGTGTACGCCGTAACACTCGGGGGTTCCGGTGGTGAAAACGACGGCGACCGCGGTGTCGTCGTCGGGCACCCGGCTCCAGGACTGGATCGCCATCGGATGGGCGTCGACGATCGCCGGGTTGTTCGCGAACGACGTCGCGCCGCCGGCGGGCTGTTCGGGCACCACCGTGATGGTGGGCGTCGGGGGCACACCGGGCTGAGCGCCTGCGGCAGGAACGCCGAGGACCAGAGCTCCCGAGGCGGCGAGGATGGTGGAGATGACGCGGCGACTGCGACGCATACGCCTACTCTACGGACTCTGGTCGTCGCGCTCCTCGAGCCGGAAGCCCACCTTCAGCGTCACCTGGAAATGAGCGACCTTCCCGTCCTCCAATTCGCCCCGTACGGATTGGACTTCGAACCAGTCCAGCCCCCGAAGCGTCTGCGATGCCCGCTTCACACCGTTGCGAATGGCCTCGTCGACCCCGTCAGGTGAGGTGCCGACGATCTCGACGATCCGGTAGGTGTGCTCGCTCATGGGTTTCCTCTCGGTCGGGCGGTGGCCACCCGTCCAGTCAAGCGCACTCGCCGTGGTTGCGCGGCGATTGTGCTCGCGCAGATTCGAGGTGTCCGACCCGTCGGATACCTGTTCTGCTGACCGGGACTCAGCGGGGCGCGGGTCGAGCCTCGCGTTCGGCAGCATGGTCCTCGATCGCCTTGCCGATCGCATGCGCGGCCCGATCCACGAACTCGGTGCCGCTACCGGTCACCCAGTCCCGTGACGCGATGGGCCCGGCCAGCTGTCCGGTGAAGTGCGGGATGACGTACTCCGCGAACAACTCATAGCTGTGCAACTTCGCGGCGGGCGGCGCCCAGTCGTGGTCGAAGAGCAGGAAAGCGCCGAAGCCGCCGTCACTGGCCTCGATCAGCTCGTCGATCTTGGCGAGGGCGTCCTCCGGTGTCCCGATCACCGCGAACCCCGACTCGCGGTTGTTCGCGATGATCTCCGCCGTCGTGTCACCCTGCACGGGCCCCGCGGGCAGGATGTGCGAGAAGTAGCGCGAGAACTGCGCGATGCCGTAGTCGACGTCGCGCTCGGCCTGTTCGCGAGTGTCGGCGAGGTGCATGGGACCGACGAGCCGCCACTTCGACCGGTCGGCGACGTGACCGTTCTCCCGGGCGACCTCCTCCCATGTCGCCCAGTGATGGGCGAGCAGGTTCATGCCCTGCTTCGCCGTCGCAGCGATCGACAACATGCCGATGCCGTGTCTGCCCGCGCCGCGTGGCCCCGTGGGGGAGAAGGAGGCAGCCACTGCGACGTCGAAACACGGGACGCTGTAAGGCTTCAGCTGCAGCCGCGCATCCTGCAGCGTGAATCCGTCGGTGTGCATCGTTACGGTCTCGCCGCGAAGCAACCGCATGATCGCATCGAGGCACTGCTCCATGCGCGGCCGCTGTTCGTCGGCGGGGATGCCCAGCATGTGTGCATCCGAAGTCAGCTGGCCCGGGCCGCAGCCGAGCATCACCCGGCCCCGGGTGAGATGGTCGAGCAGTACCATGCGGTCGGCCAGCATCAAAGGCTGGTGATACGGAAGCGAACTCACGCCCGTGCCGAGCTTGATGTGCTTGGTGCGCTCCGCGGCGACGCCGATGAACACCTCGGGCGAGGCGATGATCTCGAATCCGGCGGAATGGTGTTCGCCGATCCACGCCTCGTCGAACCCCAGACGGTCCATCGCCACGATCAGTGCCAGGTCCCGTTCGATGGCGAGGGTGGGGTTCTGTCCGGTCGGATGGAATGGAGCCATGAAATTCCCGAATCGCATGTGCTGATTCCTTTCTCAGGCCCGTAATGGCGCCAGCAGAGCGGTCAGTCCGTACTCGAACACCGCGTCGTAGTCGGTCGGCGCTTGGAGCGCCTCGACGAGCGCCTGGTCGTGCCACGCGTCGGCCCACAGCGACGGGTCCTCCTCATCGTGCTTGGCGCCACGCACGGCCGAGAACTGCATGACCGCCGACGAGATGACGTGCACCTGGACGGCTCGAAGGATGAGTGCGGCATCGGTGCCGGTCACGCCGAGTTCGGCCAGCTGCGCGGCCAATGCTCGCTGAATGGGCAGGAAGAGTTCCGGGGTGCGGTCGCGCTCGTGCGCGATACCGAGGAGGTGCTGACGCTCGATGAGCACCCTGCGCTGAGAACGCGCCAGGGCGGCGATGCGTTCGACCGGGGTGTCACCGTCGGCGGGCAGATTCGCCAGTTGGCTGAGCAAACGCTCGACCAGGCTGTCCAAGAGCTTGTCCCGGCCGCCGATGTGCCAGTAGATCGAGGTCACCGCGACACCGAGTTGGTCGGCGAGGCGCCGCATGGTCAGTGCTTCCACCCCGTCGAGCTCGATCAGCCGTGCCGCCGCCTCCAGGATCGACTCCGCGCTGGTCCCGGAATCACCGGGCGGGTTGCGACGCGAGGGCGCCATCGATGTCACCCCCGGTCATGCGGTCCGCTTCGCCGAGTTCGACATACCGTTCGAGGTTGCGGTGCATGTTGATGATGCGCCGCTCCTCGTTCGACAGCACCAGGTGCGTGAACCCGGGTTGATGCAGGCCGCGCTGCAGCCCGGGTAACACCGCGATGTCCTGCGACAGAACCAGTCCGGGGTGCGCGTCCTCGGCGCTCAACCGGACGTCGGCAGGACGGCTTCGCGGAGCGTCGGGTGCCATCCGCGTCCACAACGTCATGACCAGTTCGCCGCGGTCGGGGTGGGCGCCCGGAAGTGAACTCAGCACCGTCAGGTGATCGGCGTTGGTCAGCACCGACACGTTGGGGAACACGTTGTACTGGTGGAGTCGCATCACCTGGTCGGTGGAGGCCCAACCGAGGTCGACACCCCGTTCGGCGGCGTAGGCCCGTGTGCGATTCGCAATGACTTCGGCCACGGACACACCGGACACCGTGTGGTCGGCCGGGAACGGTGTGCCCTCGGCGACCCCCATGAGCGCACCCTGTGTGCGCACGTAGGCGTCCCACACCGCGGCCTCGTCCAGCTCCTCCTTCAGATCGGGACTGGGCAGACCGTAAAGCTGTTCAGACTTGCCCGAATGCTCCCAGATGACCTGCGGCGCAAACACATCGTCCATGCACCGGTGGAGTTCTGGGTGCAACGTCTGAATGTGGTAGGTCTCGCTGAAGCCGTCGGCAATGGTCTTCCAGTTCGCGTCGACGTCGACCGTGACGGTGGCGTAGCAGCGGAAGTCACCCAGCCGGTTCCAGGCGATGTCATCGACCATCGCCCCGAGGTAGTCGAACAGCGGCATCGCGGATGAGTCGAGATTGACGAACACCATCCGTTCCCACGTCTCCACCTTGACCGGGAGGAGCGGGAAGTCGCCCATCGTCAGAGCGCCGAACCCCTTACGGTGGGGGACCCGCCTCAAGACGCCGCACAGATCCCACGTCCACCCGTGATACCCACAGCGGAGCTCACGAAGCTCCGACCCGGATCCGGTGCAGAGCGAGTTACCACGGTGGCGGCACACGTTCTGAAACGCCCGCAGCTCGCCGTCGTCACCCCGGACGATGAGCACCGAGTAGGGGCCGCACCGGTATTCGAAGTAGTCGCCGGGCTCGGCCACGTGATCGACCGTGCAGGCGAACTGCCACACCCGAGGCCACATCTGCTCGACTTCCAGCCGTGCGAACTCGTCTGAGTAATAGCGTTCCGCCGGCACCAGAGTCGGCCGAGGCGGCGGCGTCCCGATGGCGTCCTCGCGCCGCATGTGAACCGGGTTGCCGCCATCTGCCGTCCGCGTCATGACTTCAACCTCCGATTTCGCTCGGACACCTCTGTAACGGTGTTACATTCACGACCATATCGGCTGGCGCGACGTTCGAGGGAGAGATCACCGTGTTCGACCTGAAAATCACCGGCGGAACCGTGGTGGATGGCACCGGGGCGGACCGCTTCACCGCCGATGTGGGCGTCAAGGACGGCAAGATCGTCGAGGTCCGTCGACGGGGCCTGCACGATCCTCCGCTCGAGGGCGACGCCGCCGAGACCATCGACGCCGGCGGGAAGATCGTCGCACCGGGATTCGTGGACATCCACACCCACTACGACGGCCAGGTCAGCTGGGACAGCGTGCTCGAACCGTCCAGCAACCACGGTGTGACCACTGTCGTCGCCGGCAACTGCGGGGTCGGGTTCGCGCCGGTGCGGCCGGGTAGCGAGGAGTGGCTGATCGCGCTGATGGAGGGCGTGGAGGACATCCCGGGCACGGCGTTGACCGAGGGCATCACCTGGGGCTGGGAGAGCTACGCGCAGTACCTCGACGTCATCGGTCAGCGTGAACTGGCAGTCGACTTCGGCAGCCAGATCGCACACGGCACCGTTCGTGCGTACGCCATGGGGGAGCGGGGCGCCCGCAACGAGCCGGCCACCCCGGAGGACATCGCTGCGATGAGCCGGCTGGTGCAAGAGGCCGCCGAGGCCGGAGCGCTGGGCTTCTCGTCGTCGCGCACGATCGCTCACCGCGCCATGGACGGTGAGCCGGTTCCCGGAACGTATGCGGCCGAGGACGAGTTGTTCGCGCTCGGCCGGGCAATGGCGGCGGGCGGGGCCGGGGTGTTCGAATTGGCGCCGCAGGGTGCGGCAGGGGAGGACATCGTCGCCCCGAAGAAGGAACTGGAGTGGATGCAACGGCTCGGCGCCGAGATCGACTGCGCCTTGAGCTTCGCGCTGATCCAGGTCGACGCCGACCCGAATTTGTGGCGTGAGCAACTCGACATCTCGGCCGCGGCGCACGAGGCGGGCAGTCGGCTCCATCCGCAGATCGCCGCCCGCCCGTTCGGAATGCTGCTGGGGTTCCCAGGTCATCACGCCTTCACCCACCGGCCGACCTACCGGCGGTTGAAGGCGGAGTGCAGCCGTGAGGAGCTCGCGGCGCGGCTGGCCGAACCGGCCGTGCGGGCGGCGATTCTCGCCGAGGACGATCTCCCGATCGACCCGACGAAACTGTTCGACGGCATGTTCGCCCTGGCGCAGAATGTGACCGAACGGCTGTACCACCTGGGTGAACCCCCGAACTATGAACCCACCGAGGAGGATTCGGTCGCCGCGATCGCGCGGCGGCGGGGACAGGATCCGCTGGCAACCATGTATGACCTGATGCTGGAAGCCGACTCCGGGAACATGCTGATGTACCCGATGTTCAACTATTCCGACGGAAACCACGATGCCATCCGGGAAATGATCACCCACCCCGCAGGGGTGATGGGTCTGTCGGACGGGGGCGCACACTGCAGCATGATCTGTGACGCGTCATATCCCACGTTCCTGCTGACGCACTGGGCGCGGGACCGCCACCGCGGCGCCACGTTGCCGCTGGAGTACGTGATCCGCAAGCAGGCCCATGACACCGCACAGCTGTTCGGGCTGACCGATCGCGGTGTCATCGCGGTCGGAAAGAAGGCCGACGTCAACGTGATCGACATGAACGCGCTCACGCTGCACGCTCCGCGGATGGCCTACGACCTACCTGCCGGCGGACATCGGTTGGTGCAGGGCGCGTCCGGTTACACCGCCACCATCGTCAACGGTGTGGTGACCCGCCGCGACGGCGTCGATACGGGCGCACGTCCGGGTCGGCTGGTGCGGGGGGTGCGCTGAGGGACCTCACATCTTGGCGTACCGGGCCATCGCGAAGCTGTAGAGCCCGTAGGTGATGAGTCCCATGCTCGCGAGGATCAGCAGTACTGCTCCGTAGGGCTGAGCGCCGAGCGTCTTCAATGCGCCGTCGAGTCCGGTGGCTTTGCCGGGTTCGGAGAAGGTCGCCGCCACGATCACCAACATTCCCGCGCCGACGATGACGAGTCCTTTGGCGATGTAGCCGATGAAACCGAGTCGTTGGACCAGATCACTCGAGGTCCCCGCGAGATCGTCGAGGAACTTGCGGCTGGCGCCCTTGTAGATGTGGTAACCACCGACCGCGGCGATGATGATGCCGGCGATGACCAGCGCGATAGTGCCACTGGGGGATTGCATGAGCCGAGCGCTGAGGCCGGAATTCAGATCGCCGGTGGATTTGCCCGCGCCGCGCGCGAATCCGAGCGCGGAGTAGGCGAATCCGAAGTAGACGACGGCTAGTGCAAAGGCCTTCGCGCGGTCCACGATCTCAGGCACGGCGCGTTGACTTTTCGGATCGGTGGACCGGCCGAGCGCTGTTTCGGCGAGCCGCCACAGCGCCATGATCAAGAGTGCGGCCGCGCCCGCCCAGAGCGCGACGATGCCGCCTGGTTTGGTCGACAATGCCGCCAACGCACCGGACTGGTCGGCGCTGCCACCGCCGATGCCCAATGCGATCCGGATGGCGAGATAGCCGATGATCACATGGAGCAAACCGCTGACCACATAGCCGGTCCGGGCGACGTGTTCGAAGACGCTGTTCTGGGCGATATCGGTCGCGGTCGCCGTCACGTCGCACCCACCGCCGGATCGTGATTGTTCGGGCCCGCACCGAGATTCAGATTGGTGTCATCGACCAGGGCTTGGCGTCGCGTCTCTTCTGTAGCGAGGACCTCCTGAGCATGAGTGGCCGTGTCCTGGGCGGCGTGGGCGGCAGCGGAGGCCGTGGCCAGCATTCCATGGAATTCCGGCAGTCGGTCGCGAACCTCTTCGACGGTGGTGTGGGCCGCGATCAGCAGTGACGGGTCGTCGGGGGAGACCTCGAGACCGATCGATCGGTGAATGGCGACCTCGTGGACTTCGTGGGTGGTCAGCGGCCGGCAGAGCCGCAACATCACGTCGTAATGATGACCGTCCTGAGTGGGGAGTTCCAATTTGATGATCTTCAGGTGGTCGTGGTGCGCTGAATTCATCGGGGTCCCGCTGTCTTGGCCTGCTGGGTATGGGCGGCGGGACGGCGTTCAGGTGTAGGGGATTGCGGATCCAAGGCGGCGGCACGGTCGAACTGTTCGTTCAGATCGTCGCGGGAGGCGACGGCTTCATTGCGATGTCCTGCGGCCTGTTGTTGCAGGCCCTTCGCCTGGGCTGTCTTGATGTCGGCCTCGGCTTCCGCTACGCGGGCTTTGGCTGCGGTTTCCTCGGCGAGCGCTTCACGCTGCACGACGTGTCGGTTTTCGTCGCGGGCGTGTCCGCGGATCGTCTCGGCCTCGGTGTGGCGATTCTGATTGCGCTTGTTGCGCGCTGCCCAGGCGAGGGCGGCGACGAGGAGAAGCGCTGCCAGTGCGACCACGACGATGATGACGATAGTGCTGGTGCTCATATTCATTCCTTGATTAGTGGGGTTTACCGGGGATCAGGGGTTGGAGACGGATCTTCGTCCCGTTCGTGAGGCCTTGGAATTGGCGATGGCCTGTTCGAAACGTCCCTCCGTGGAGGGTCGGCGCCTTCTGGTGGCGCGGCCGAACAATCGCTTGGCCGCACCCTTCGCCGCTTCGGCTTCGTAGGCGATGGTCTCACCGAGGGTCATGATGAATCTCTCTGTTGCTGCGCGTGTTTCGGCCACGAGGTTCGGGCCGAGAGCTACCGGGCGACGGCTAGCGGGCCTGATGGATGGGTGCGGCGCTCGCTGGTCGGCAGTTCGCTGACCGGTTGAGGATGCCGCCTCGCCGTGGGGCCGTATCGGGTTCGGTCATCGTCCCGGCGGGGATGATGGCACCGGCAGGTTTATCGGACTCTCGCAGGTTGTAACAGCCCCGGTTTATGAACGCGGTCTCGCGTCGTGATTGCGCAAGTCTGCGGCGGGCGTCGCGGCCGCGCTCCGCGGTGCGAAGCGCACCGGCGAGCAGGGCACCCAGACCCAGGACTCCGAGTGCGCCTACGACGATCCCCAGGAGGAACAGCATTCCCGTCGACCCGGTGACGTCGTAGCCCAGCACCGAGAAGGTTCCGGTCAATTGGTGTGTCGGCCCTGCGTTGCTCAGCAGGCCGGCGGTGCCGACGATGAGGGCGGCTCCTAAGACGATCAAACCGATGACGATCATGGGTGCCTCAGAACTCTGTAGGGCTCCAGTACACACCCCGCCGACCCAGGTGTCAACAGTGTTGGCGAACGACGTTGGCCGACGGTGTTGGTCTATGGTGTGGGGTTGAAGTGTGTTGGCATCGGTTTGACGCCCGGAAGGGAGTATCACTTCGTGACTACAGCGACTGACGGCGCGCGTGACGGCGAGGAAGGGCCCATCACCCGCGCATTGATCCTCGAAACCGCGCTCGCGATCCTCGACCGAGACGGTGAGAGCGGCCTGTCGATGCGACGCCTCAGCGACGCGCTGAAGCGCGACCCGACAGTCCTCTACCGACATGTGCCCAACAAAGGTGCCGTCCTCGACGGTGTCGCTGAAATCATCCTCAGTGAGCTTGCTGTCGACAGCACCGATCCCGACTGGGTGAACCAGCTACGCCTGATCGCCCATGACTTCCGCCGGCTTGCGCTTGCCCATCCGAACGCGGTTCCACTGCTTGTCACCCGTCCGCTGGCAACCCCACTCGGGCAGCGGCCCCTCGGAACGCTGCGTCCACTCGAGGGCGTGCTCGCACTGCTGACCTCCGCGGGTTTCTCCGGAGTCGACGCCCTGCACATCTACCGGGTGCTGTTCGGCTACCTGCACGGCCACATCCTCGATGAGCTGCAAGAGATCGTGGAGCACCCGGAAGAAACCGACTACGTGCTGCGCTTGGGCCTACACCGGCTGCCGGTCAACGAATTTCCCCGGCTACGCGAGCTGGCATCCCTACTCGCCTCGTACGACGGCGCCGTCGAGCTCGACCGCGGACTGGACCTGCTCCTCGGTGGGCTCAGCACAACCCTGGCCCGGTCCGATAACGCACCCCGAGCCGCTGCAACGCCGTCCTGATCCGGCGTGGTTCGTGACCGGCGACAGGGTCCCGATCTCACGATCGCTACACGGCCAGCGTCTACGTGACATGACGACCGCCGACCAGAGCATAGAGTCGATACTGCGCGAAATGTATGCCGCGGAAGCGGATTACCTCGCCGCCGGGGGGCCTGGGGTCGCCGACTTCAGTACCCTCGCTCCGTTCTTCACGCCCGACGTCGTGTTGTTCCAAGCCGATTCACTGCCCTACGGAGGAATCTGGCGGGGACACCACGAGCTGGAGCAGTTCTTCGGTGCCATGAGCCGGACGTGGTCGGCCTTCGACATGGTCGAGCAGCGATTCTTATCGACGCCCAGCACCGCAGTGGTGTACACCGATGTCCGCGCCTGTGCCCGCAACACCGGTCGGCGAGTCGAGTTCCCGATTCTGCAGACTATCCGCCTCGTCGAGGGGCGGATCGCCGAGGTGCGGCCGTTCTACTGGGACACTGCGGCCATCACCGCCGCGTGCGGCTAGCAGCCTGCTCAGCCCCACTCGTGGGTCATCGCCCGCGAATCAACAGTGGTGGCCGTGCGTCGCCTGCCACGCGACAGCGCGATGAGCACCATCGCCAGGGCGGCGGTGGCCGCACCGGCGACGAAGATCACGATGAACGACCGCTCTGCGGGCGAACCGGTTCCCGGCATCGGGTGGCTCAACAGCACGGCGACGATCGCGGCGGCGATCGCACTGCCGACAGTGCGCGCGATGGCGTTGACTCCGGTGGCGACTCCGGTCTCGCGGCTGTCGACCTCGCTGACCACCAGGGCGGGCAGGGCCCCGTAGGCCAGACTGATGTAGGCGTTGACCAGGATGCCGGCCAGAATCACCTGCCACACCAGATCGTGGGCGACGGCGAGCGCCACGAAACCGACGACGCCGGTCAACGCCCCGGTCAACAGAACTGGGCGCGCGCCGAACCGGTCGATGAAGCGGCCGCTGAGCGTGGCGGTGACGAAGCCGGCGAACGCACCGGGCAGCAGGAACACCAGACTGGCGTAGAGCACCGAGGCGCTGAACCCGTAGCCGGCGGCTGCGCGATCGATCTGGACGAACTGCGTCATGCCCAGGAAACCGAAGTACAGGCCGGTGCCGACGAGGATCGTGGCGAGGTTGGTCAACATGACCGCCCGACGAGTGAGCATCGTGATCGAGACGAGCGGATACGCGAGTCGGCGCTCCCACCACCACCATCCGGCGAGGATCAGCACACCGGCCGTGCCGACCGCGATGGTGGCGGGGGAGACCCACCCCCAGGTGTTGCCCTGTGTGATGGCCAGGAGGACACCGGACAGCCCGGCGGCCAGTCCGGCTGCGCCGAGCCAGTCGATGGTGCCTTCGGCACCGCCGGCCCGTGACGGGATGATGACCGCTGCGAGGACCATGATGACCGCGGTGAACGCCGCTGTCAGCCAGAAGACACGGTGGTAGCCGGCATCGCCGTTCATGAGCAGTCCGGTGACCACGAGTCCCATGCCGCCGCCGAAGCCCAGCGTTCCGGACAGGATGGCCAGCGCGCCGCCTACGGCGTCTTCGGCCAGCTCCTCACGCAGGATGGCGACGCAAATGGGATACAGCGCGAAGGACACACCCTGCAGCACCCGGGCGGCGATCAGCAGCGGAAGCGTGGAAGTCGTTGCGGCCAACAACGATCCGAGGAGTACGACCGCGAGCACTCCGAGCAGGACGCGCTTCTTGTTGTACAAGTCCGCGAAGCGGCCCAGTAGCGGGGTGGACGCTGCGGCGGCGAGCAGGTTGCCGGTCACGGCCCAACTGACCGCGACAGGGCTCGCGTGAAGCTGTTCGGCGATGACGCCGAGCACGGGCACCACCGCCGTCTGGAGTACGGCGACCGTCAGGGCCACGAGTCCGAGTCCGACGGTGAGCAGGTGCGGCTTGCTCACGGTTCGCGACAACAGGACTCCTTCGACGGCTAGTACTTAGCCTATGCAACGGGTTGGCCCGCGTCGGCTTCGGGGCGCACCGCGGTAACCCCTGTAGCGATCGATGGCACCCCGTCCGGGTCGGCTTGTCATCACTGCATCCGCCTCTGGCCGGAGGCCACTTAACGTGCGTGTGCTAGCCCTGAACCGTGGGTCGAATGGTCAGGTCGCCGATCTCGACGTCCCAGGGCTGGTCGACGACGAATTCGACTGCGCGCGCGACGGCGTCGGGAGCGAGGGCGAACTCGTCCATCCCGCGTTCGATCTCTGCGCGCACAGCCTGATCAGTGATCGAGCCGCTGAATTCGGTGCGTACGTATCCAGGTGAAATAGCAGTCGTCTTGACCGTGCCGTCCGTGGATTCTTGACGGAGACCCTCCATCAGGGTGCGAACCGCGTTCTTGGTTGCCGCATAGACCGCCATGGTCGGCGCGATCTGCAGTCCCGCGGTGGAAACGATCGTGACGAAGTGGCCGCGGCCCTGCTTCTCGAACACGGGCAGTGCGGCGTCGATGCCGTGCAGGACGCCGCGCAGATTCGTATCGATCATTGCGTCCCAGTCCGTCCGTCTGCGGCTTGACATGGTCGAGATCGGCCCGATGCCGGCACTGGCTACCAGCACATCGAGTCGGCCGTAGGTCGTGACGGCGGTTTCGGTGAGCATCTGAAGATCCTCGGGTCGAGTGACGTCAATGAGCACCGCGCTGACGCGATCTCCAGCGGAGCGCAGATCGGCCGCGAGGGCGTGCAGTTTGTCGCCGCGGCGAGCGCCAAGGACGACAGCGGCACCGGCGCTGGCGAAGCGGCGCGCTGTGGCTGCGCCGATGCCACTGCTCGCACCGGTGATGGCCACAACTTTGTCGGAGAGCGGTTGCATGACTAACCTCCTCGATATGGACACTTTGTCCGCCTCCATCTAAGCGGACAAAATGTCCGCTTACAATCGGTGGTCAGCAAGGAGCGGTGTGCCCGAACGTAGTGATGCTGCTCGCAGCCGAGCTCGGATCATCGACGCTGCCCGGAGCCTCGTGGCCGAGCCAGGGGAACTCAAGCTCAGCGCTGTGGCGCGTCTGGCGCAGGTGGGTCAGGGCACGCTCTACCGTCACTTCGCAAGCCGCGAGGAGCTCATCCGCGCCCTGTACGACCAAGAGGTCGATGAGTTGGTCGCGCTTGCCCATGAATTATCGGCACGGCTGCGCCCGGATGTCGCGCTCACGCAGTGGTTCGCTCAGCTCGCCACGTACGCACAGGTGAAGCGGGGGGTGATCGCCGCGGTGGAAGCGTCGCTGTGGCGAGACATCTCGGCGCGCACTCCCGGCAAGCTCGGCGGTGCAATCACGGCGTTGCTGACCGCGGGTCGCGAGCAGGGCGTCGTTCGGCCTGATGTCGACTCACGAGATGTGATCCTGCTGTCGTGGTTCCTGGCGCACGTAGAGCGCGACGAATGGGACGAGCGCACGCCGCGCCTGCTGAGTGTGTTGATCGACGGTTTGACGGTCGGTGGGGACGCTGTCTCCTAAGCAGCGGGGTCGCAAACCGTTACGAGCGCGGCGCACGCCTGTCCCCGCTACTAGATGGAACGGCCCCCAGGATCACTCCGGGGGCCGTTCTCATGGGGTTTGTGCGTTTCGTTCCGCTGGCTGGTCGTAGCGAGAACGGCCTAGTCGAGGGCCAATTGTGCGATCAGTGTCCGCAGTGCCGGCATGTCGGCACCTTCGGCTTGGCCTCGATCCAGCGCCTCGCGGAGGATGTCGTGGTCCTGGCCGTTGACCTTGCCGCCGTGGTGGTAGGCGTTGAATGCGGCGAGGTCCAAAGGTAGGACGTCGCGTTCCATGCCTTGAAAGAACCCCAGGATGGTCTCGGCACTGGTCTGCTCGCTGGCCGCGAGGCCGGCGGAGCCGAAGGCAGAGAGACGCTGGAATTCGCGCGTGGCGTCGGCACCCAGCTGCCAAGTCTGGTCAGCCGGATCGATGTCGGCGGCCGCGGGCCATCCGAGGAGTTCCCACGCGGCCAGGCCGGGGAAGACGGCGACGGCCACCCGGTATTCGTCGGCCGATATCACGCTGCACTGGGATTCACCGCTGCGGTTGTAGAGCTCTGAAAACTGTTGTGCGACTTCCGGTGCGCTGTCGTCGACGCTGAAGCCGAAGGCGGACGCGTGCCGATAGGCGTAGTCGGCAGCCGAAAACAGGTCGATGTTCACGCCCGGGTGTGTCGGCAGCGTCGCCGGAGGCACCTCGTAGGCGAACAGGTTCAGAACTCCGTTGGTGACCTGTTCGCCGGCGAGTCCGGACTGTTGAACGAACCAGCTGCGGAGGTCGATGCCGACGCTGCCGAGGACCACACCTGTAGAGGTGCCGTGGAGTGCCTTACCGAGTTCGTCGACGACCTTCCGGCCGGCCTCGGCGCGCAGCGATGCTCCGTCGAGTGTGATGACAACCAAATCGAAGGCCTTGTCGGCCAGCTGAGTTGGATCGGTGAGCAACGTGTAGCCGTCATAGGTCTTGAGGGTGTTGTCGTCGTAGGAGTAGAGCTTTTGCGGCCGCGTCAGTTGCTCCTGACGGTGCGGGCGCACCAAAAAGGTGACATCGGCACCCGCCTGGGCGAAGTGGTAGCCGGTGACGATGCCCATCGACCCGGCACCGACTATGCAGACGGAAGGACTATTCGGTTGAAACACTGGTTGACTCCTGTGATGTCGAAAGGTGAATGAGATTCGCCCAGGCGGGATTACGGATTGCGGTGAGCCAGTGACAACAGCCCTAGATCGGGTCCAGCACGAATACCGGGATGACGCGTTCGGTCATTTCATCTTGATGATGTTGTTGCTGAACGCGTCTTCGATCTCATCGGACAGGATGTGGACCTGCCAGGGTTGGGTGTTGCGGTTCGACGGTCCCTGCTGAGCAGTGTCCAACACCCGGGACAACACAGCGTGGGGGACCGCGGTCGGCAGATATCGACGTACGGAACGCCGTTCGCGCACAACAGTATCGAAGTCGATCATGAATTGATCTCCTGTATGTGAGTCGCTCACAACGACATTGGTGAGCGGTGATGCGTCGACGTGGCTACGCTGCGCTGTAGGCGTCGATGATGGCGTCGGCCGTGATGATGAGCGCACGGGCTGACTGTGCCCGGGAAAAGATCTGCGCAGAGCAGCTCGCGCCTTCGAGAAGCATCGCGATCGAGAAAGCCAGGTCCTGCGCTGCGTCGGCGTTGACCTGCATGGCAATCTCGGCCAGACCCCGTAGGAACGACGCCTTGTGCTCGTCGACGCGCCGGCGGATCGGATGGTCCCGATCGGGGAACTCGATCGCCGCATTCGCCAGCGGACAGCCGCGATAAACAGGAGCATTGATCTTGTCCGCGACGGCGGAGACGACCGACCGCAGCTGCTCGCGCGGGTCGTCCGGGTGGGCTTCTCTCGCCGCGCGGACAATGTGCAGGTCCGAGGCGGAGTGCTCGTTGAGGTAGGCCACGACGAGCCCTTCCTTGGACTCGAAGTTCCGGTACAGGCTCGGCTTCGCGACCCCCGACGTCGCCGCGATCTCTGCCACGCCCACCGCCCGGATGCCGCGTTCGTAGAACAGGCTATTGGCGGCATCCCACACCCTGCGACCGGCAGGTGTGGGATCGAAACGCGTCGACATCAAGAGCTCCTATCAATCAGCCGTACCGATCGGTACGGTACCGATCGGTACGGCGGTCGTCAAGGCGGCGCCGAGGCTCAGAAGCGGGCTCCGATGTTCGTCCGTCGGCGGGCTCTTCCGAAGTAGCGCACCCCGATGTCCGCGCACCCGCCAGCCCGTCGCGCACTTCGTCTGTCGGTGGCCGTACTTCGACGACAGACGGATTCGACATGGCTTGGCGAACACGAGACGGAAAAGAGTTGCACTGTGGCGTAACGTCACAGTGACGAATTGATCGGGTCGGCCAGAGCTTCTCGTGCCCGGCTGTCCGCCGGTGTCAGCGAGTTCTGGACGTCCGAACTGTCCTCAGTCCAGCACTCCCAAGTAGTCCCAGAATCAAGATCGCGCCCTGGGCTCGGAGGCCCCGCCGCGCAGCAGCCTGGCGGGCGGTAGCACTGTCAGAAGACAGTGCTGGAACGCAGGCGAGAAGTCGGGATAGCTCTCCGGTTTGCGGCTTACTCAAACGAAGCTCGGATTCAGCTCCACGGTTTACCGATAAGCCACATTATGTCAATTCAACCACTGCATGTTGCATCAGATGAATAGTCACCCGCCTACCTGCTGCCAGGGAGCCACCGCTCCTCCCATCGTCTTCGGTTGCGATGAAAGGCTTCTGCCCGCCATCCCTACGGTGCCAGCGGGCCAGCCTGCTACCAGGCACCGACGGGCGGACGTTCGTCGACATCGACGGGTGGACAAAGCTTGAGCGAACCCCTGACTAAGCCCCTGAATCCAGGGTTACACCCAGGAAATCCCTACCGACAGAACAACTATGACACGACATAAGCACGTGTATTCAGCAGTTTAGGAAGCTGTGATTGCCTGCGACATCAAGACAGCAGCACCGCAGCTCGACGACAACCTCGAACCAGGTGCCCCTGCCCCATTGCAAGATGGCGGTCCTTGGCATCGGAGTAGCTGGCGCGCCATACGAAGCTCATCGTGGACTAACCGTTGTCATCTACGAGCAACTGCAGATGGAGCTGCCCCGCTTCTGTTACGTCGCCTGTTTCATCGTTGTCCGGCCTGAGCAGATTGCGGTGTCAGCCGCCCTCCAGCATCTTCCGGACGCCGGCGCGCGCTTCGTCGACGCTGCTTCCACGTTCGAGCTCGATGAGGGCCACCTCGGAGGCAAGAGCTATAAGCAGCCGTGCGTACACCCCCACCGGCGTCATGCCGATGACTTCGAGGCTCGGGGCCATAATCGCCGTAAATTGGTCGACAAGGTCGGCGAACGCCGCGCCGCGCACCGAGTGGACCCGCGCTTCGAGGATCACCGCCTTGATTGAACGATGGGCAAGACACACATCGAGGTACGCCGTTACGGCGGCCATGAGCAGAACTCTGCCAGGGGCGATCGGCGCGACGACGTCGAGCACGGCCTCTTTGACGCGCTCATAGAACCGGCGATCAAGTGCCTCGATGAACGCGGCTCGATCGGCGAAGTACACGTAGAACGTGCCCTTCGCCACTCCTGCCTGAGTGGTCACCGCGGTGACGCTGAGTCCGGATAGTCCGTCGCGTGCTGCCACTGCCTCGCCAGCGTCAAGGAGCGCCTCCTTGGTTTCTCGCCCCTTGGGCGTAACGGGGACCTCGCCTGACCGCGCCGGTGTCATCCAGTGAGCATATATGACCGCGTGGTCAGTAAAAACTGACCGTGCGGTCACTTCTTGTGTTAGCGTTTCTTGCGAGTCGACGCCGACAGAAAGGCGGGATACATGGGCGACGACACCGTACTGGTCACCGAAGGGACGGGATCCCTAACGCGTACTGCCGAAATCTCTAACCGCTCGGTCTGAACCCGAGCAACGAAAAGCCGGAAACGTGGGGGTTTACACCCGCGCTTCCCCGAAGACGCGCTGGTCGAGATAGACCAGCACCTGATCAGCGCGAGTCAGTGAATCACCGATTCGCTCGAACGTGCGACTTCCAATCTCATGGAACGCCCACACCGGTGTTGCTTGACACCGCGTCATCCGAACCGATCAGAGTAGGAGACCCCCATGTCAACCATGAAGATGGACACGACCGCCGCACGACTGCAACGCCGCGGTCGGCTTTTCGGCGGACCGCTGACGTTGTTAGCCATCGGTTTCGCAGTGTCGCTGTTTGCTGTCGGCGGAAGGTGGGACATTCCGTTGGCGGCCTGGATCGCTCCGGTCTTTTTGTTGCGCTTTTCGCGGATCAGCCGCTTTTGGATTGCCGTCCCTGCACTGTGGTTGGCGACGGTCGCGAACGCGATGTTCTGGGCGTTCGAACTCGGAGGCGGCCTGACAGGAGGAAAGTTCGCGATTGCCATCGCTTTTGGCCTGGTCTTCGTTTTGCCCTATGTAATCGACCGGCTGCTCGCCCCTCGTCTCGGCGTGGTCGGCAGACTGATGGTATTCCCGGCCGCATGGGCGTGCACGGAGTTTCTGATGGGTGAGCTCAGCCCGCTCGGGGTGATCTACGGCTTGCGCGCCAACACGCAGACCGAATATCTGTCGCTCCTACAGTTGGTCGCCTTCCTAGGTCCCTACAGCATCGGATTTCTGATCGGATGGTTCGCCACCACTATGAACTGGATTTGGGAGAACCCCAGAGCGCAACGAACACGCAGCGTTGCAGCAGTTTACGGTGTCGTCCTAGCGCTGGTGCTGGTCGGCGGCGGCCTGCGGCTGGCCTTCACTCCGTCACCCACCAACTATGTCCGCATGGCTACGGTGACTCCCAGTGTCGATGTGCAACGTGGAGCGCGCGCGATGATCGAAGCCCGGTCGGCTGATTCCGACGCGTACGTCAACCCGCCGAGCCAGCCGTACGCCGAGACAGGGCTCTTCGCAAGCAAACACGAAGTGGCCGATGTCGCTCCCGCCGTGGCGCACGCCGCCTATGCGATAGTCGTCGACGATCTCCTTCGGAGCACCCGCGAGGCGGCTCGCGCCGGCGCCGAAGTCGTTGTGTGGTCCGAAACAGCCGCGCCGGTCCTGAATGATGCGGACACATCGGGATTCATAGCCAAGGTCAGCGACGTTGCGCGTCAGGAGAACATCTACATCAACGCTGCGATGGGAATACCTTTCGCACGCAATGCGACGTTCCTCATCGGACCCGACGGAAAACAGCTCTGGTCCTACGACAAGCGGCACCCCGTGCCGATGCTTGAGCCCGTACCGCCGGCGCATGGCAGCGCGCCCGTTACGCGGGCACCGTTTGGTCGGCTCACCAATGTCATCTGCTACGACGCGGACTTTCCCGCTCAGTCCCGCGTCGATGCGGACATCATGATGGTGCCGGGCTTAGAGTGGCCGGACCTCGGCCGATCGCACACCCTCAAATGGGTGAAGCTTCGGGCAATCGAGAATGGCTACTCGCTCATCCGTGCGGCCTACAACAGCCAAGCGGCGGCTTTCGATCGTTTGGGCCATGTTCTTGCCACTCAGGATACGTCGGGTTCCCAGAGGCACGTTATGTTCGCCGACGTGCCGGCAACGGGTGGTCGCACGATCTACAACCGGCTCGGTGACGTTCTGATCTGGGTAAGCGTTGCCGGCCTCGCCGTGGCGTCTGCCGCTGCAGTCCGGTCCAGGCGCGAAGAGCACTGAGGTGCTGCGCTGGGCGGGGCCGCGCGCGCTGAACGATTCGCACCGGTGTCGCAGAACCGCCATACCATCAGGTAGAGGGCGCACGCAGCAGGCCCGCGGGCTCAGTTGGTGACCGACGTGCGCTGGCGCGCTGCGGCGGGGTTGTTCCGCCTGTAGGGCCAGAATCGGGCGGGGCCGATACGGGGTTCAGCTGCTTCCGGCGCTTCTGGACGCGCGGCGGTTGGCGATCCGCACGGTTGCAACGCTCATTATGGGGAACCCCTCTAGCACCGGCCCGTCAATCGACGAGTCAGCCGCCAGAATCCGCGCCCGGAGCGCGAAGCCCCGACCAAGAAATGAGCCGAATCATCTCAACCGCTGACGCACGCGAACAATCCGACTCCACGACCACCGACATCAATTCCGACCTGGAGGTCGACCACACCGCCTTGGACGAGCCGCGCGGCAAGTGGCAGGCCGCACAGGAAGCGGCGACCCATGCCGAGAACCAGCTCTCCCTCGTGTTGGAACGGCTCGAGGACAATGCCGGACGGCGCAGCGCCGACGAGGCCGCGCTGCAGGCGGCAATCGACCAGCAGGCCGAACTGAAGCGGGCGATCAAGACGTCAGCTGACCAGCGGGAAACGCTGCGCAAGGCGCGAAGCAAGGCCCAACGCGAAGTGGAAGAGGCGCGCAAGCGGGCCCAAGCCGCGGAAGCGAAGTACGACGAAGCTCTCCTCGCTGAAGTCCTGGCCGCGCAGAAGAGCAAGGATCTGTCAGCGTCCGACGTCGAGACAGAGGCAGTTCACGACGAAGCCGATGCCGTGTCGCCGTCCATTGCGCAGTCCACTGCTCAGATGACTGCCGCTGCTGTGACGGCTCGCAACGCGGGCGCCTGAGGTCCCCACTCCTGCGCTGCAGGGCTGTGGTGCCACGGTGCACGAAGGGTCAAGGTGGGCTATCCCCTGCCCTGAGCACATTCGGTGGAGCTGACGTCACGTCGGTCGTGCCCGAACACGTGCGGTACTACGCATCCGCCTTGTTGATGAGCAGCGAGTTCTGCCGCGTGATTCGCGCCGACCGAGCCAGGGCGAACGCGGGAACCGCGGCGAGGACGAAGAGCAGCCCCGCGAACCCGATGTAGAGGTGCACACCGGTCGCCGTGCTGACCGGAGCGCCGTCGGCCAAGACTTCGGGGACGCGAGACGCCTTGAGCACTTCGGCGCCGGCGATAGAGAAGAGGACCGAGCCGAGTGCGACGACGACCGACACCAAACCTGCTGTCGTACCCTGCCTCTCGGGCCGGGCGAGGCTGGTCGCGAGGTTGTAGCCAGAGGCTCCGATCGCTCCGGCGGCCACGCCGAGCACGCCCGCGCAGGCGACGGCCAGCGGTAGCGCCGATACGCCGGGGATCATCGCGAAGGTCGCAGCGGCCCCAAGGGTGATGCCGCCGAGGAGTGGCCACGCCGGGCCGGTCGTGCCGGCGAGCCATCCGGCGCCGATACCGCCGACGGCGATGCCGAGGTTCGCCGCGGCAAATAGGGCGGCAATCGCCTCGCCGTCACCCAGCCCGTAGCCGAGCCCGAGTTCGGCAGGTACGTAGGCAATGAGGCCTACCAGTTGCAACATGCTGCGGAACGACCCCGCGGCCAAAATCAGCGCCAGCAGGGTGAGCAGGATCGGCCGTGTGAGTGCCCGGATGTCGATGACGGGCTCCTCGACTCGCAGCACGTGGATCGTCCAGCCGCTCAACGCGAGAACACCGACGGCCAGTAGCACCGCCGTGCCTGGGGACAGCCAGCCCTGTTCGCTTCCGAGACTGATGTAGGCAAGGACCGCGCCCAGCCCGACACCGAGCAGTAACGCTCCCCCGACGTCGATCCTCCCCGTACTGCGGATCGGCGACTCGGGAATGACGAGGCGGACTCCGAACGCGGCGACGGCGGCGAGCAGGGCCGCCACGGCGAACACGCCTCGATAGCCGAACGCGTCGATGATCGGCTTCATCAGGAATGGCTCGATGACGCCGACGACCGACGAACTCGACGTCACGAGCCCGACCACGGCCATCGCGACCCGCGCGGTGCAGATCTGCATGACGAGGGCCACGGTCAGGAAGACGGCGGCGAATGCGGCGCCTTGAACAAAGCGGCCCACCAGGAAGAACCACAGGTTAGGGGCAGCGAGGCAGAGCACGGCTCCCGCGCACGCCAGCATCAGCGTGCCGATGAGTATCCGACGCTTGCCGTAGACGTCGGCGCTCTTGGCGAGTAGTGGTGACCAGAGGGCGCCGGCCAACATAGCGCTCGCGTTCAACCAGGCGGCCTGGTCGGTGTCGAAGTGGTCCAGCAACTGGGGTATGACCATCATCGGCGAGCCGATGACCACATCGGCCAGAACATTGGCGGACGTGAGAACAGCCGCCCAGACGACGAGTCGCCCGCTCCAGCGGTGCTGTCGGACGTCGCCGGTAGAACCCTCCAGCGCCTTGGTCATCGAGCAGTGCCGTTGCCAAGGCGATGCGCAGTACCGCGGACATCGTGATCAGATAATGTCAGATCGGTTGCAGCGGTCCGCAATCCAGTCTGCAGGAGTTTTACGAGTCCGAGGCGCTGCAACACCGGAACCGCACAGAGCTTGACGTTTCGGCGCAGAAGCTGGCCGCTGGTACGTGCCAGCACTGTGCCATCCGTGCGCAACGCGAGATCTTGGTTCTTCTTCACGTACCCGCGCAGTCGCAGCTGGTAGGCCGCGAAGGCCATCTCCGGTCGATCATGGGCAACGAGTTCACTGGCCAGGACGTAGGCACCGGCGATCGCGATGCTCGTGCCCTGTCCGGATAGGAACGCCGGCGCGTACGCGGCGTCACCGACGAGCGCGACGCGACCGGAATACCAGCTGTCCATGCGGACTTGGCTGACCGTGTCGAAGTAGACGTCATCGGCGCCCGGCAGGGTGTCGATTACTTCGCCTGTGCGCCAACGGTCACCGGCGAAGGCCCGGTGCAGCGCGTCGAGAACGTCGTTGGGGTCGCGCGCATCGACGGTGCCCGGCGCCGGGTGGACGAAGGTCAGGAAGGCTCGGGCGGCGGCTCCGTCGGACGGACGTTCGACCAGGACGGTGCGCCCAGGGTGTGAGTAGAAGAAGCCGGTGCCCGGGTCGAACATGTCGGTCGGCAGATCCCAGACCGCGGCGTACGGGCCGAGGTGGCAGAGGTAGCGACCTTCGTCGCCGAAGGCGAGGGCTCGGACGTTGGAGTGGATGCCGTCGGCGCCCACCACCACGTCGAACGTGTCGGGACGCCGGCGGCCGAAGGTGACGTCGACCCCGACTTCGGAGTGGGACAGCGCGGTGATCGCGTCGCCGAAGACGTAGTCCACCCGCTCTTCGGTTGCCCGGTAGAGGATCTCGCTGAGCGCCCCGCGGGCGAGTTCGACGTCTCCAGTGTCCGAAGAGCCAAGCAGGTTGCCATAGTCCAGCGTGGACAGCCGCCACCCGCGGGGAGCGAGCAGTTGTACCGGGACGTGCCGGTAGCGCTGCGCGGCCATCTCGTCGTACAGATCCATCCGGCGCACGACGTCGACAGCGGTGCCACGGACGTCGACCGGGTAGCCACTCGTGCGGAGCCGGTCAGCCCGTTCGACGACCGTGACATCCCAGCCGGCCTCGGACAACCAGTACGCCAGCACGGGGCCGGCGATGCTTGCACCAGAGATGAGTGCGGTGCGGGTCGACATGGTGGGCCTCCAAATTCGTTCGACGAGAATGCTTTCGACACGTGCGTGGTCGGGACGAAGCAAACGGGCGCGTCATGCGCCATTTCATTAGCTACACGACCGTTGCTTAAACGACAGTAGTGACGTGCGTTAAGCTACGCAAGTGTCTTCTAAAGCATCCACCGGACAGCGGCGGCGTGGTGCCGCGCTGGAGTCGGCAATCCTGGACGCGGGCTGGGATCAACTCATCGAGGCCGGCTACGGACGCTTCACCATCGATGCGGTCGCCGCGAGATCGGCATCTGCCCGCTCGGTGCTGTATCGGCGTTGGCCGACACGGACTGATCTGCTCGAGGCAGTGATCCGCCACCGGGGCGCCGTCGATGCGATCCCCACGCCCGACACCGGGTCGTTGCGCGGCGACGTGCTGGCAGTCCTGGCCGACTTCAACGATCGACGATCGGGGATCATCGGTGGCTTCGCGGCGCTGTTCGGTGCGTACTTCGACGAGGCGGGCGGATCGCCGCAGCAGCTTCGCGCGCTGTTCATGAGCGATGGGCCGAGCGCAATGGAGACGATCGTCGAGCGTGCTGTGCGCCGCGGCGAATTGGCGGCCACGCCGCCGGCTCGGATCGTCGAGCTGCCAGCCGATCTGCTGCGCCATGAGTTGTTCATGACCATGGCCGCAGTGCCACGGAAGCGGATAGAAGAGATCGTCGACGACGTATTCCTCCCACTGGCCACGAACTTCGGACGGGGCGCCAGTCCGGACTGATCAACGCCGCCGGCCCCCGGGCTGACGCTTCGGGCCAGCAGAAGCGGGCTATACCTGGCCCATACCGCCGTCGATGCAGAGTTCTGCACCTGTCATGAAACTGCTCTCCTCCGATGCGAGAAACAATGCGGCACTGGCGAGTTCGTCGGGGCGCCCGAGGCGCCCCAGGGGGACGTACGTGGCCATCTGAGCACGAAGGGCTGCCGGATCCTGTCCGAAGTATTCGGCCTGCCCATCAATGATGGGCGTGTCGAACGGCCCGGGGCTCAGTACGTTGACCCGGAGGCCCCGGCCTGCGAACTCTGCGGCCCACGTGCGCGCGTAGGAGCGCACGGCGGCCTTCGCCGCGCTGTAGGTCGTCGATCCAGGGAGCCCCTTGAACGCCGTGATCGAGCCCACCAGCACGATGGAGCCACCCGTTGATAGAAGCGGAAGCGCCTTCTGGACGGTGAAGAGTGTGCCGCGGGCGTTGAGGTCGAATGTGCGGTCGAAGTGGTCCTCGGTCACGTCCCCGAAGTTCATCCGCTCGACGCTCCCGGCGTTCGCTACGACGACATCGAGTCGCCCGCTGCCCTGACGGATAGCGTCGACCAGTTCGTCGAGATCACTTGGCACGGCGGCGTCCGCGGTGACCGCCGTGACGCGTCCCTCGATGGAAGCCTTCGCGGCTTCGAGCGCCTCCTTCCGTCGCCCCGTGATGTAGACGTGGGCGCCTTCACTTCCGAATCTCTGGGCAATAGCCAGACCAAGGCCCGCGCTCCCGCCAGTGACGAGGGCTACCTTATCCGCGAGACGCATGCTTTCTCCTTGAGTCGATCTTGTGAACACTTGACACCCGTGCGGTGCACTCGCTGGCGCGAATCTTGCTGCGCGGCAGGATCAACCACACTCAGACCATCCGGGCCACGCTCACCTAGGTGGTGCGAACGATCTCGGTCGGACGATGACGGCGATGCGATCATTGCTGCGCATTGCGCCAAGCGAGCATCTCGATGAGGACGGAGAAGTCATAGCCCTGCTCTGTCGGGTGGATTTCGGTGGTGAACGTAGTCGCACCGGCGTCGCGGAAGGCGTCGGCGCTGGCAGCGTCCTCCCAGCCCACGGACCGCTCGATGTCTGCGCCGGCGCGGCCTGCGGCGGCGGCGAGGTCGTCGAGGCGCGTGCTGGCATCGTGGAACTTGTCGAGCCCGATGTAGGTGTGCCAGATGTCGGCATGTCGGGCTACCGCGGGGAGCGTGCGCTTGATACCGGATCCACCGATCAGGATGGGGATCTTGCGTACCGGGGCGGGCTTGAGCATCGTGAGACGTGCTGCGATACGGTCCAAGCCGGCGTCGAGCAGATCGAAACGCGCCTTCCAGGTGCCAAAGTCGTAACCGTAGGTGGTGTAGTCCTTTTCATACCAGCCGGCACCTACGCCAAGGATCAGTCGTCCCCCGCTGATGTGGTCGACGGTGCGGGCCATGTCGGCCAGCAGGTCGGGATTTCGGTATCCGACACCGCTGACCTGAAGCCCAATCTCGGGGCGGTGGGTGATCTCACCCCACGTGGCCAGCGCCGTCCAACCCTCGAAGTTGTTCACGTCGGGTTGGACCTCGTCGAGCGCAGGCATCCCGTCGACGATCTCGGCGAAGGTTGGTCTGTGGAAGTGGTCATAGCCGAAAATCATGTCGGCGCCGAGGTCTTCGGCGCGCAAGACCGCGCTGCGCCAGCTCTGGTAGTCCGGTGCCCCGCCGGGCCACAGTTGTACTCCGATGCGTAGTGGTCGATTCATGTGCTGCCCGTCGCTTCCGTTGGTGTCATGGATGATTGGGGCCCGGCCCGGTCGTGCTGAGTCCCCGGCGCTGGGTGTGCACCACGGTATGACCGACCCGGTATAGACGCAAATAGTGGCAATGCATACTCTGCATTGATAACTTCTATGCCGCATCGAAGGTGGACTCGGATGAACCTGCGCCAATACGAATACGCCCTGGCCGTCGCCGAGGAGGGCTCCATGACCGCCGCAGCAGAACGTCTGCGGGTCACGCAGCCTTCTCTGTCGCAGCAGATCGGCGCCTTGGAGAAGCACCTCGGCGTGCAGCTGTTCACCCGCACCCCAGGCGGGGTGACGGTGACGGTGGCCGGGCGGGCGTTCCTCGCGGAGGCGAAGATCGCAACGACCGCATCCCGGCGTGCCATCGCGGCCGCCCGCGCTGCCGACGGGGAACTGGCAGGCGAACTCATCATCGCTGTCCACATGGGCCTGGGTGCCCGCCAGCTGCCCCAGGCTTTGGGGCAACTGCGTCATCGCCACCCGAAGCTGCAGGTGACTCTGCACGAGGAGCCCGATCCCGCGGACATGGAACGACTGGTCCGTCAGGGAACCCTGGACATGGTCCTGGTCCACCGCATCCCACCCGGGTGCACTTTCGACGTTCACCATCTCGGCGAGGAGGCCTACGTCGCCGTCTTGCCGAAAGGGCACCGACTGCTCTCCGCCGGCGCCGCCCTTCGCCTGGAAGATCTGGCTTCAGAGGGGTGGATCCGGTTCCGCGGCGCCAGCCTGCTCGACGAGTACCTCGCCCGCCTGCTCACCAACGCGGATCTCAGTCCGCACACGGTGGCCCGGGCGTCACAAATCTCCACCGCGGTGCGGCTGGTGGCGCAGGGCTTGGGCGTCACGGTGGTGCCGGCCTCCGCAATCCCCGAAGGCTTCGAAGAACTGGCCTGCCCGCTACGGCCCGGCTTGACCGAGCCCGTCCTCGTCGGCGTGCGCCGCAATCCGGGTTCGGCAGAGACTGCCATGCTCGACCAGCTCAACCAGCAGAACTGGTGCGGTACAGGCCTGCTCAGTCAGCGCGCAACTGCGTGAGCGTTCGCCTTCCGCTGCTCACACACCGCAGGGCGCTGGATTCCTGCCCCGAACACCGGTCATCCCCCAGGCTCGACCTCCGCCAGCATGGCGAGGTGTTTGAGTGAGTTCTCCAGGTGCTGCGGGTCAAACGGCGGGAACACGATGTTCTCGCGAATGGCCGGCGGCACCGCCGACCAGTCATAGGTAAGGGTGACTTCGGTCCGGTCGTCGCCGACCGCACGGAGGTCGTAGCGCCAGATCCAACCGCCGAAGTCCAGACGCGCGTCATCAGCGGCTTGGCCCGGCAGCCACGCGATGGCATCCGGCGGCTGGAAGACCTCGACCCGGTTGGCGACCTCGTAGTGCATGCCCCCGTAGTTATCGTGGTACATCGCCATCCGAAATACCTGGCCGACTTCGGTCAGCGGTTTGGCATCGAGCGGCTCCCTCACCCAGCCGGTACCGTCGATCGCCTGATGGGTGGTCGGGTCGGTCAGTACCGCGAACACGGTTTCAGGCGGTGCCTTGATGGTGTGCGCGGCGCTCATGGCGTCAGTCATGCCCGTACTGACCGATACCGGCTCAGAAACTCATCGCTCTCCGCCGTTGTGAGGGCGCCCTGATCGCGGCGTAGGCGCGGCAAGCCCCAGGGCCTCTCCCGGTCAGGACGACGTCTCAGCGGCCAGTCGCGACAGCGTATCGGCCAACTGATCCTTGGTGACCAGCGGGAACTTGACCTTCTCGAGCAGCTTCTTGTCGGTGACCTTCGACCAGTCATATGTGTGCCGAACCAACGTCTCGTCAGGCCCATGAGATTCCAGCTCCCACAGCCACTCCCACCCGGGAGGCTCATTGCCCGCGGGTGCGGTCTTCCACGCCAGCAGCTTGTCCTTCACGTAGCCGGACACGTGGTTGTCGGTCTTGTATTCGCCGCCCATGTGGTCGCCCTGCATGTTCATCGTGAACACCTGGCCGACTTTGGCAATCCGGTCCGCGTGGTCGACGCTGCGGATGAAACCAGAGCCGTCGAGGGCCACGTGCCGCTCGGGATTGGACAGAATCTCGAAAAGTGTGTCGACGGGTCCAGTGATTGTTCGCTCGACGGTGATCTTTGCGTTGTCGCTCATGACCCCACACTGCCGAAACTCAGCCGACACGGCAATGTTGCGTGCCGTTACCGGACGAAACACACCGGTCCCCTGCTCAACCACATACGGTGTGACCGAGGTGTCCTGCAGTCGGGCGGACCGGAGGGTTCTCGTTGTCTGGATTGGCTGAGGGTGGATTCAGAAGCGCCGACTCACGGCGGCGCTACTTGACGGTCTATGACGAAGTGCGGTCGTTGAGTCCGCCGGCGGATGTCGTGCACGACGTCGCGACGAGCTTCGGCACCGTTCGCGTCTATCAACACGGGCCCGACCGCGGTGTGCCGGTGGTGCTGATCCACGGCTTCTTCCTCACCTCGGCCATGTGGTGGGCGCAAGTTGCCGATCTGACAGATGATTTCACCGTCTATGCGATGGACATGCTCGGCCAGACCGGAGCAAGCGTGCAGTCGAGATCGATGCTGTCGCCTGCCGACTGCGCACGCTGCATCGACGCGGTCCTGGAAGGTCTCGGGCTCGACGACGTGCACCTGGTCGGGCATTCGTACGGTGGTTGGCTTGCCACACATACCGCGGCGCGGACGCCCCAACGGTTGGCGACGGTGACGCTGGTGGATCCGGCCAGCACGGTGGCGCGTCTCTATGGCCGGTTTTGGCGCAGTCTTGCCCTCCTGCTCACCCGCCCCCATTCCGCTCGAGCGCGGCGCGCCGCGGCATGGATCACGGGGCATCCCGCCCCGGGCAGCTCCATCGACCTGCTGACCGGGTTGTTCGTCGCGGGGTTCGCCGCCTGTGTGCCACCGCGGCATACGCCGCCCCTGATCCTCGCCAGCGATCGTCTGCTGCGCTCGGTGCGACTTCCGGTCCAGGTTCTTCTGGCGGGCAACACCGTCCACGATTCAGCGAAGGGTCTCCGCCGGATGCAGTCGGTAGTGCCCCACTGGCGATATCATCTGTGGCCCAACGCCTCCCATGCGTTACCCGCCGAGGTCCCTGACGAGGTGAATGCGTGTATCCGGCAGTTCGTGATCGCCTCCGGTGTCAGCCGTTGAGTGGCCAGTCGACGGTGAAGCCGTGCCGCAGCACGAGTTCGGTGAGCGCGTCGAGGCGGTCGGCAAGGCGCCACGCCCGTATGCGGAAGTGGTCGTGGGCGAAGAACGCGTAGTTCGTGGACTGCTGCGGGGTCGTCCTCGATCGGTACACGATGGCATCCAGGTCGGGCCACCAGAGCCGGCAGCGGTCAGCGAGCCGCTGGCAGGTGTCCCACACCGCATCGTGCTGTCCGGTGCTGATCTGGTCGTCGACGTCGAGCGCGTCCAGGTTTCGCTCCGTGCGTAGATCGAGCACGCGCATCGGGCGGTCGGTGACCATCTCGATCAGGTGGTGTTCCGCATGATCGCCGGGAATGACCAGTCCGGTGCCGCGGTAACGCTCGCGGAATGCGCCGACGAGGTCAGCGCCGGCATACCGGGTGCGGAAGGCGCCGGTCTGCGGATCGAATCGGTAACGGGGCTGCGGGAATCCGCGCCAATCCCAGTCGTCCGGGACGGAGGATTCGATCCGCCACATCGTGGTACCCGGCCGCACTGTCCGGCTCCGCAATCCGGCCGGCCGGCCCGCGGGCAGAGGCTGCAGGTAGCCGGCGAGGAGCTCAGGCACCGAGGGCGGTGAGTGCTCGCCACGCCGCGTGTGCCGTTGCCTGGTGGTTCAGTGCGTCGGCAATCGACGCGCCGCCCAGGTCGTCGCGTTGCAGCCGCATGATGCGGTCGGCGGCGATCGGATCGCCGGTGTATCGCCCCAGCAGTTCGAGGATGCGCGGCAACTCGGCGCGGAGCCGACCACCCTCGAACTGCCATGCGGGAAACCATGTCTTGTTCTTCACCGCCGCGCCGAGCAGGCGCTTACGGGTCCGCAGTCGGTGCACCGCCTGCGGCGTCGCATATCCCAGCCGCTCCTGCACCTGGCCGGTCGACAGTGCGCCGTCCAGGAAATCGGTGACGAGGACGTCACGACGCTGCTCGTTGAGGATGTGCGCCGCAGAGCGCTCAAGGTTGCCGTGTGGGCCGGTGGGCGCGTCACGCAGAGCGTCGAGCACCCGGACGAAGCGGGCGTCGCTGCGGGCGCGGGCCTCGATCTCCCGCACAAGCGGCGTCACGGCGGCGGTCATACTTCCAGGTTACCCCGCTCATCCGAGTAGTGAAACAATCGAAACAACAAAGCGAAACAATCGAAACACCTCCGCCCATCCGGGGCGGCCCTAGCCGACCGCGGGCGGCGTCCCCCACAGTTCGATCACTTCGCCGACCCGGCGCAGCATCACGTAGCGGTAGCCCTGGCTGTCGGCTTTTCCCGCGTACTGCGTGTACGCCTCTCGCGCGTCCAGCTCGTCGCCTTCGTACACCGTGGTCGGCACCGGCGGTACGCCGGGGTTCGTCGAATCGGGCATCTCACCGATCTGAACGGTCCACATCTCGTCGGCCATGGCACTCAGGCTAGGGGTGCTGCTGCCGTCGTTCTGCGAGACGCTTGAGATTGAGGAGCTGGCGGCGTGCCATCACCAGGTCCGCGAGGGACAACAGCGGAAGAAGCGGTCCGGCGAACGGCGCCGCCGGGACGTTGATCTTCAACAGCAGCCGGCTGCGGTCGGACTCCGGCTCCAATACATACGACATCACTGCGCCGGCGAGACGTCCCGTCAGCTGACGCTGCGGTTCCGCCGACAAGATGGTGCCGAGGCGCCGGCCGCCGGCGCAGGAGAAATGGTCGCCGACTGCCGGCTCTGGCAAGCCGAGGAGCTCCTGTGGGGACCGGCGGCCGAGGTTGTCCACCCAGTCGTACGAATACGGCGCCACCCGGATCTGCGTCAACCATGGCCAAACGTCTCGTGGCCGCGCGTTGACGGTGACGCCCCGCCACAGCTGCCCGGCCGGATCGGGAACTGCATCGTCGCAGGGATACCGCCGGGTCACCTCGGCGTCCGTCACGCCCCAACGGTCCGCGATCATCAGGCCTCCACGCTCTGCTGTCGGTTCGCATCGTATGTGGTGGTCCCGTTCACCGGGAGTTGGCCGCCGCGTTGCCGGTAGACCGCATGCTGACCCTCGTGCCTCCCACCGATCTACATCCGACGATTGCCCGACGGACCCTGCTGCGCGCCTCGCTGCTCGTCCCCGTGGCTGCCGCGCTGCAGGGCTGCGGAACTTCGGGCACCAGCGGCGCACCGACGAGCACCGGTTTGATCGCCAGCCGACCGCGGCTGACTCACGGTGTCGCCAGCGGCGATCCGCGGACCGACGGCGCCCTGATCTGGGCGCGCTCCGACTCCCCCGCCCGCATGATCGTCGAGACCTCGGCCACCGAATCGTTCTCGAACACAGCCCGTTTCGACGGGCCGCAACTGACCCCGGCCACCGACGGCACCGGCCGGGTGCGGGTGACCGGCGTCCAAGCCGGGCAGACGGTGCACTACCGGGTGACCCTCGAGGGCGAGGACGGCACCACATCCGAGCCGGTGACCGGCGTCTTCAAAACCGTTGCGACGCAACCGCAAGACATCAGGTTCGTCTGGTCCGGTGACGTCGTCGGCCAGGGCTGGGGCATCAACCGGCAGGGCGGGATGGCGATCTTCGGCGCGATGGCCGACCGCCGACCGGACTTCTTCGTGCACTCCGGCGATGCCATCTATGCCGACGGTCCGGTACCCGAGACGCAGAAGCAGTACGACGGCGCTGTCTACGCCAGCGTCACAGCGCCGGCCAAGGACCGCGTGGCCGAGACGCTCGACGACTTCCGCGGCAATTACGCCTACAACCTCACCGACGAGCACTATCGCCGCTTCAACGCCACCGTGCCCCAGATCATTCAGTGGGACGACCACGAGGTGGTGAACAACTGGTTCCCGGGCGAGTCGCTCGCAGGACAGAACCGCAAGGGCTACACCGAGACCGATGCCGACAAGCTGGCCGGCTACGGGTTCCAGGCCTGGCGGGAGTGGCAGCCCGTCGAACCGTCCGAAGCCGTCGACGGCCGGCTGTACCGCAAGATCGCCTACGGCCCGCTGCTCGACGTGTTCGTACTCGACATGCGCTCCTACAAGAACCCGAATTCCCAGGCGTGGTCGCAGGCCGACGACGCAGGCGTACTCGGGCGCGAACAGACCCGATGGCTGATCGATGCCCTGAAGACGTCGACGGCGGTGTGGAAGGTGGTCGCAAACGACCTCCCGATCAGCATCGTCGTGCCTGACGCGGCCACCGACCCACCCGGCGGTCCCACGTCGATGGAGGCCGTCGCTCAGGGTGAGAGCGGGCGGCCGCTCGGCCGCGAGATCGCCTTCTCCCGCATCCTGTCCGAGACCAAGGAGGTTCCCAACATCGTCTACCTGACCGCCGACGTGCATTACACCGCAGCGATCTCCTACCACCCGGAGCAAGCCGGATTCACCGATTTCACGCCGTTCTGGGAGTTCGTCTCCGGTCCGCTGAACGCGGGCGCATTCCCCCAGAGCCCGCTCGACGGCACCTTCGGAGCGCGGTACGAATTCGTTCACGCGCCGGCGGAGAAGGACACCTCACCGGCCCAGGGCTTCCAGCATTTCGGCGAGGTGGCCATCGACTCGGATTCCCGGGCGCTGACCGTCAACCTGTGCGACGCGTCCGGGACGTCGCTGTATTCCAAGGAACTACGGCCGGCGTAGCGCGCCTGAACCGCCCGTGACGCTGCCTAGAACAGGTCGGGCGTGGTGGGCGCGACATCGTCGAGGAACGCGCGCACCATCGGCGCCAACACCGCCGTCTCCGCCGAGATGCCGATGTGCGACATGGCCGGCAGCACCACCAGACGCGCGGCCGGCGCCTCCTGCAGCATGCCGGTTGCGGCTGCCTGCTCGTCGCCGCCTCCGCGCAGTGCGAACATCTGCAGCGCGTGTTCGAGCGTCACACCGTCCGCGTCACCGACGATGACCATCGTCTTCGCAGCGATCGATCGCATCTGCTCGTCGCTGATCTGCTGATCCTCGACGTTCAAGATCTTCATCTTCTCGACGTAGGCATCGAACGCGCCGGGCTCCGGCGTATGCGCTCGGAACGCGGTCTCGACGGGCGTCCCCGCGAAGTCGGCCGCGCTGAGACCACCGATGGCCTCCCCCACCACCGGATGCCATCCGTCCCGGCGGAAGGTCGCCGACATCGACACCAGCTTGCCGACCAGGGACGGGTGACGGATCGCCAACTGCAGCGCGACGCCGCCCCCCTGCGAATAACCCATCACATCTGCGCGCGGCACCTCCAACGCCCGCAGGAGTGCGGCGGCGTCGTCGGCGAACTGCTCGTAGGACATCGCCCGGCCGGTGTCCGGCGTGCGGCCATGGCCTTGCTGGTCGAACGCGATCACCGCCCGCTCCCCCGCGAAAACGTCCACCCAGGCCGACATCGAAGCTGTCGCCATGAACGCTCCAGGTATCAGCAACAGCGGCGGCCGCTCTGCCGCGAGTTCGCCGGACACCTCGTAGTGGAGATCGAGGCCGTTGATCGGCAGATGTCCGCCGCGTGGAGCCGTATCACCCATCGATTTCACCTCTCGTATGCATCAGCGTATGGGTAGACCGGCGGGCAGGCGGGAAATCATCGTCCGGCGATTCGGATACCGGTTCTAGGCGATGAGCAGCAACGCAGCGGTCACCAGCATGACGACGGCCGTACCCCCGTGCACTCCCAGGGCGACCGATCTGGTGCCGCCGTTGCGCAGCACGATGACCGCGTCGGCGAGCGGAATGATGATGGCCGCCAACATCACCCAACCGATCAGATGCGTTGCGCCCGCGGCCATGAGGATGAATACGAACAGTCCCGTTGCGATGTCTCGGACGCCCTTGACGGACAGGTAGGCACCGGCGAACGGCTGGCTGAGGTCCTGTTGGACGCCATAGCCGACGGCGGCGACATGCGGTGCGACGATGAACCGCACGCCGATCCCGATGATCGCCGCGGCGAGCAGTCCAGCAAGGAGGTAGGCGATGGTGGTGACGGTCATGCGAACCCTCCCAGGGTCGTCATCGGAACGGCGGCAGCACTCAAAACATCTGTCAGACAGCCAAAGTGACACAGAGGGCGGTCACGGCCAGACCTTGCAGCGCGGCGCGGGCCGCGATGATGCCATCCCACTTCGATTGCAGTTCACGACTGTTCGGCGGCGTAGTATCGGCGTCGGCTGCGGCCGTAAATTGCCGGTTGATGGGCGCGCTCACCCGCGTGTAGAGCACGATCCAGCCCAGCAGGAGCGCCAACGCGACACCGGCAGCCATGGCCTGTACCCAGTGCGAGGCCGCGGCAGACATCACCGCACTTGCCGCCGCCGCCCCGATCCCCAGTACGCCGGGCAGCGGCATCCGCCGGTCTCCGTATCGATGCACGTTCCCGATGACCGCGACCAGAACACGGTCATCGACCCTCGCCAGAGCAGGCCGTAGCACGGTCGCGCAGAAGACGTCGGTCCCATAGACGACGGCGGTGCCCAGCACCGCGAGGAGCGCGGTCGCGCGGATGAGCAGGTCCATTTCCATGACGTGCGGTCCTCCCGATTCCGATTGCTAGCAACGCTAACCCTGGCGCGAACCACTGTCAATAGCGGTGCTATTTCTTCTGTCATTGCTATCATGCGGTATGGCAATCGCTGACCGCCGCGACCGTGAGCGGGACGCCCGACGGCGGTTGATCGTCACGACGGCGCGCAGGCTGGCCGAAAACGACGGCTGGGACGCCGTCACCACCCGCCGGCTGTCCACCGAGATCGAGTACAGCCAGCCGGTGTTGTACAAGCACTTCGCCGGCATGGACCAGATCGCTGCGGCAGTCGCCGTCGACGGATTCGGGGAGCTCGCGGAGGCTGTGCGGGCGGCCAGCGCCGACGCGACCTCGGCGAAAGATGCGCTGTATCGAGTCGCGCACGCCTACAACGATTTCGCACGCGACAACCCCGCGACGTACGACGCGATGTTCACGCGGACGACCACGCTGCCCTTCGCCAGTCACGACACGCCACCACAGCTCACGGCGGCCTTCGACGAACTGCGTCAGGTCGTCGGCCCGGTCGCCGATGAGCAGGATGTGGACTCCCTCACCGAGGTGTTGTTCGCGGCGCTACACGGGATGGTCGTGCTCGGCCGCGCCGGCCGAGTCCGCCCGGACCACGACGCCGAACGCCTCGGCGTGCTCGTCGCCCAATTCACGGGCGAAGGGAACCGAACCCACTAGAACGCATAGACGTCGTCGATGCTGACGAACATGCCGTGCCCAGTGCGATCGTTGGTGAACAGGGTTCCGGTCGCGTCGGGGTAGATGGTCCAGTTACCGCGGTGGTACTCGGTGCCGTACTGCATCGTCGTCGTGGGATTGTCGACGGCGAGGTTCGCGTCCTGCCATTCCAGTTCTCCGTCGCCGTGGGTGACGGCTTGGAACTTGGCGCCCGGCTGGGTGAAGGCACCCTGGCAGACGACCGCATCCTGACCCGGGTCGGCGATCGTGGAGTCCGGTGTCACCGCGCACAGCACCCGCCCCGACTGGGTGACGTAATTGTCTGCCGCGGCGACGGGAGCGCCGACCAGGGCGACGATGACGAGCGCGGGTGCCAGCAGGGTCTTCATGAGTGCTCCTCGGAGTCGACGGCTCTTACGCCGTTGACTCTTCCGTTCGGAGCTTCTCGATTTCTTGGCGGATTCTTGACGACCTGGTGGGCCGATCCCCTTTCAGGATACCGCGCAGACCGGGGCTTGCGGCAAGACCGCCGGGATGCCGCACAATCGTCCGGCAACGCAGTCCGACGAGGGGAGATCGCAGTGCCCGACGCTCCGAAACCGTTCGAAGTCCACGAGTCCGGTGCGTTCCTGCACGGCACCAAAGCCGATCTGTCGGTGGGTGATCTGCTCGTGCCCGGGCGCCCGGCGAACTACGGCGTGAACCGCATCGCCAACCACGTCTACGTGACGAAGACGTTGGACGCCGCGGTGTGGGGCGCCGAGTTCGCCCTCGGCGAGGGTCGGGGCCGCATCTACATCGTGGAGCCGGAAGGGGCCGTGGAGGACGACCCGAACGTCACCGACAAGAGGCTGCCGGGCAATCCGACGCAGTCCTACCGAACCCGGCAGCCGGTGCGCGTCATCGGCGAGATCACCGACTGGGTGGGCCATTCGCCAGAACAGTTGCAGGCGATGCGGGACACCCTGGCTGATCTCGAGCGTCGTGGCCTCGCCGTCGTCTACGACTAACACCGCCCGAACACAGGCGCCACCCGGGCGGGCCGGTCCGCGGCTGTAGCGTGGCGACCGTGAACCTCACCCGTCTGTCCTCCTCTGTCGCGCTGGTGACCGGCGCGGCGTCGCTGGCCCTGGTGCTCTCCGCCTGCGGCTCCGACGACCCGGACACCTCGGCGAGCACGTCGTCGTCATTCGACGATCTGTTCTCGTCGTCGGTCACGGCGCAGTCCGCCGACATCTGCCCCTCGGCGGCGCCACAGGACGGCGGCGCACCCGAGTGGACGCTGCCGGGCAGCACCGGCAGCGTGGCGGTCACCGGGTCCACCGACGCGGCCGCCCCGAAGGTAGAGGTCACTGCGCCGTTCAGCGTGACCGAAACTCAGGTGCAGACCCTCAAACCCGGCGACGGTCCGGTCGTCTCGGACACCGCGTCGGTCTCGGTCTGTTACATGGGTGTCAACGGACGCGACGGATCGGTGTTCGACAGCAGCTATGAGGGTGGCGCGCCGGTCGACTTCCCGCTCGACGGTGTCGTGCCTGGGTTCCAGAAGGCCATCGCTGGACAGAAGGTCGGGTCCACAGTTGCTGTGGCGATGGTTCCGGCCGACGGTTACCCGCAGGGGCAACCCGCCGCGGGCATCGAGCCGGGCGACACGCTGGTGTTCGCGATCAAGATCCTCGACGCCACCAACTGATTGCTCAGCAGCGTCGACGAGAGGAATCCGTGCCCGATGACATCGCAGGCCTGATGGAGGCCAACCTGCTCGGCGTCTTCGACGAGCGTGACGCCGAGCGGCGGCGGGAGACGATTCGGCGAACCTACGCCACCGACGTCGTCTGGACCGACGCCGAAGAGCAGGTGGTGGGACACGACCGCCTCCACGCCAAGGCGCAGGCCCTGCTCGACGGCCCCCTCGCCGGCGCCCACTTCGCCAAATCGGGTGAGGTCCGTCAGGTGGGAAACATGGGCTACCTGGCCTTCGACGTCATCCCCGACGGAGCGGACACCCCGGTGGCCTCCGGATTCGACGTGGCGATCGTGGAGGGCGGATTGATCGCGAAGCTCTACACGGTGCTCACGTAGCTGCTCGCAGCGTTGCCGCGCGCAGCGTGAGGTGGTTTCGTTCAGCGACGGTATGGGCGTGTGCAGCGGCCGTCACGTACAGCTCCGCCGCCCGCTGATTGTCGCCGGCCCGCTCGTGCAGGTAGGCGGCGGCCGCGGTGTAGCGCGGTAGCGCGGGATCGAGTTGGGCGAGTGCGGCGAGACCGGCATGCGGCCCGTCGGCCTCCCCCACCGCGACGGCCCGATTGAGCCGCACCACCGGGCTGTCGGTCAGCCGGACCAGCTCGTCGTACCACTCCACGATCTGCACCCAATCGGTCTCCTCGACGGTCTGGGCGTCGGCGTGCAGCGCAGCGATCGCGGCCTGCGCCTGATACTCCCCCAGCCGATCGCGGCCCAGCGCCGCCTGCAGCACTGTGACGCCCTCGGCGATGAGGTCACGCCGCCACAGCCCGCGGTTCTGCTCGGCGAGCCGGACGAGGCTGCCGTCAGCCCGCATGCGGGCCGGGCGTCTGGCGTGATGGAGCAGGAACAGCGCAAGGAGACCCGCAACTTCGGGATCGTCGGTGACCGCGGCGAGTTGCCGCGTCAACCGGATCGCCTCCGCGGCCAGGTCGACATCGCCGCTGTACCCTTCGTTGAACACCAGATACAGCACCCGCAGCACCGTGCCGAGGTCTCCGGGGCGATTGAACCGTTCGCCGGCCACGGTGCGCTTGGCGCGGCTGATGCGTTGCGCCATGGTCGATTCCGGAACCAGATAGGCCTGCGCGATCTGACGCGTCGTGAGTCCGCCGATCGCCCGCAGCGTCAACGCCACCGCCGATGTCGAGGTGAGACTCGGGTGGGCGCACAGGAAGTACAGCTGCAACGTGTCGTCGAGCGACTCGGCTTCTCCCGGTGGCGGTTCCTCGGACACCCGCTGTTCGCGACGATGCCGGGCGGCCTCGGAGCGGGTCAGGTCGAGGAAGCGCCGCCAGGCCGTGGTGATCAGCCAGCCTTTCGGATCGTCAGGCGCTCGCTGCGGCCAGGTCTCCAGCGCCCGCACCAGAGCCTCCTGGACGGCGTCCTCCGCCGTCGCGAAGTCGGCCCCGCGGTGGACGAGCGCAGCCAGCACGGCCGGAACCAGCACACGCAACCCAGCGTCGTCCACCGCTCAGCGCCCGCCTACTCGGCCGCGCCCGGCCCGGCGGACATGAAGGGCCGAACCTCGAGCCACTCGTGGATCGGCCGTCCCCCTGCACCGGGTGCCGCGGACAGCTCGCCGGCCAGCTCGACGGCCCGCTCGAACGAGTCGACGTCGACGATCATGTAGCCGGCGATCAGATCCTTGGTCTCGGCGAACGGACCGTCGGTCACCGGAGGTTTACCGTCGCCGTCGTACCGCACCCAGGCACCTTCGGCGGCCAGCGCCTGGCTGTCGACGTATTCGCCGCTCTCCCGCAGGCGTCCGGCGAAGTCCTCCATGTATTGGATGTGCGCCTCGATCTCGGCGGGGGTCCACTGGTCCATCGGAACGTCGTTGACCGCTGCAGGCGCGCCCCGATAGTGCTTGAGGAACAGGTACTTGGCCATGCGCTTCTCCCTTCGCGTGCGCGACCCTAGTCGGCCGCACTCACCCTGGGACGGACCTGTCGACGCGTTCTCGACATGTCCCGCCGAGAACCTTCAGCGCAGCGATCCGGGCGGCCAGTCGACACCGATCTCGTCGCAGATCGGCGGGATGATGATCAGTGCTCCGCGCGGGCTGCAGAACGGCGTGCCCGGCGGCTTCTGCAGCGGTGGCGGCGGCGGTCCCGGGGCCAACGGTGGAGGCGGCGCGGCGGGGTGCGGTGTGCCCGACCACGGATACATCGTGTTGGTGCCGACATCGACGATGCCCTCGGAGTTCCAGTACCAGTCGTGGCAGACGTTCCAGTCCCAGGACACGACCTGACTGCCGGGCGGAACCGGGCTGCCCGGGCACCAGTGCGTGCACGTCATGCCCGGCGGGCAGTTTCCGCCCTGATAGCTGGGGCCCTGCGCATACGACGAGGCGGTGCCCGTCGCCAGACCGGCCACGGCGACCGCCCCGGATACCGCAATTGTCGTCGCCAACCGCATGAGTCGGTTCATTCTCGATTCCCTCCGTCGGGTGCCCTGCCAGCACCGCCTCCGCCCAGTACAGACCGGGACCGCGCCTACCGATCACAACTGTTCTGTCCCTCTTCAAGCACTTCTGACTCCAATGGGCTCGCATCCCTTTCTTCGAGGACCGCGGTGACTACCATCGAGAGGTTCCGGTGGCGCGGCCGGCGTAGGGAGGCTGGCAGGTGATGGTCTGGCTGAAAGCATGGTGGAGCCAGCCAGACCAGTTCGACAACATCACCGACTTCCTGCGTCAGCGCGATCTGATGCGGTCCGCGCGGATGATCATGGCTGTGGTGTCGTCCGCTTCAGGGTCGATTCCGTTGACCGTCCTGGCCAGCCAGCGTCACTACAGCATCGGTTCGCTGTTGATCGGCGTGATCGGCGTGGTCTTCACCGCCGGGATGGTGCTGTTCTGGCTGACGCGGTGGCCGACTCGCTGGCAATCACGTGCAGCGGTGGTGGCCGGGGCGGTGTGCGTGGCGCTGTGGACGGTCATGCAGGCCTCCGCACCGATCGCGACGCTCGGATGCACGGCGATGACCGTCACCGGCGGATACATCGCCGTGTTCCACAGCGGCAGGGTGATGATCCTCAACTCCGTCCTCACCGTCGCCATCACCGCCGTCACGACAGTCGCACTGGCCCGCAGCAGCGGCGCCGCGGCGGCCGCCGCCGGCTTCGGCCTGATCTTCCTGCTGAATGTCTCGGCGCCGTTGACGATCCGCGCCCTGTCCAGAGCGCTCGTTCTCTATGCGCAGCGATCCGAGGAGGATCCGCTCACCGGCCTGCTCAACCGCCGCGGATTCATCGACGCCGTCACCCGGCGCGTCTCGGTCCCCCCGCGGACCCATACCCACTTGACCGTGCTGATGCTCGATCTCGACAACTTCAAGAGGGTCAACGACACCTACGGTCACGCGGTGGGCGACCGCACCCTCCTCGACGTCGCCGGTGTCCTCAAACTGCGCTGTCCGCCGGCGGCGGTGATCTGCCGAGCCGGCGGCGAGGAGTTCCTCGTCGCCGTGACGGCCACGGCCGAGGCGGTGGAGGTGACGGCGATGGCGAAGGACCTGTGCGAAGGAATCAGCGATCTGCCGTATCAGGTCACCGCGAGCATCGGTACGGCGAGCATCCCGCTGCCCGAATTGACCGGTCCTGACGCCGCGCAGCGGATCAGCCGCCTCACCGAGATCGCCGACGAAGCGATGTACACGGCGAAACAGTGCGGGGGAAATCAGGTCCGCCACGCCTGACGGGACGACGACCCTCACGACGGCAACCGCTCGCCCGGCTCGTCGACGTGGGTCTGCCAGCGCGCCTCCCGCTCCGCGTCGGTCTGGTCCCACCAGGGCGGCTGACCTCTCTCACCCAGGGCCCGTTTCGCGGCGTGCACACCGGCTCGGGCCGCTTTCTCCTGCGCGGTGCCCATCGTCCGCCGTACCTCCCGGCGCCAGGCCATCAGGATTCGGGTGAGTTCGCCACGCCGATCGTCGGGGATCGCCGGATCCGTGGCACGCCAGCGGCGACCGTTGATGACGATGTAGTGCCCGTCCTCGGTGGTCTCCGGCTGCGGCATGGCGCCAGCGTATGGGCATCGCGACCGGCTCAATGCTTAGCCGTACTCGAAATGGGTATGCCGCGGTGGCACGTATCCGCCTCGAGCACAGGAGACGAACCGAGCATGAAGACTGACCGCAGTACCCGTCGCATCCCGTTCGTCGCGGGAGTTGCCGCCGCTGCCATCGCTTTGAGCTTCACCGCGGCATGCGGGTCGAGTGACAGCGGCAGCGAGGAATCGTCCTCCACCTCCCCGACCTCATCGTCGGCCACGACGACCACACCGCCGGCCACGACCAGCGCCCCGGCTCCGTCCGGTACGGGCGCTCCCGGCGCCGGCGCAGGGCCCGGCGGAGCGACCGCCGAGGTTCCCGGTGCGGGTGCGGGTGCCGGACCGGGCGGCGCGTCGGCCGGGGTTCCCGGTGCGGGTGCGGGTGCCGGACCGGGCGGCGCCTCGGCGGAGGTTCCCGGCGGCGGTGCGGGTGCCGGACCGGGCGGCGCCTCGGCGGGTGTTCCTGGCGCTGGCGCAGGCGCCGGACCCGGTGGCGCCGAAGCCTGCGCAGGCGGCATCTGCGTCGGCACCGGCGGCTGACACCCGGCGCTCGACCGACGATCGACACACTGCGGCAACCCGATCTGAATCGGGTTGCCGCAGTCGTCTTCGGGCGGCCTCGTATCTGCCGCGTCATGATGGAGGCGTGGAATCGACCCGGGTGGATCGCTGGCTGTGGGCGGTGCGGCTGACCAAGACCCGGCCCGACGCCGCCGCCGCGTGCCGCGGCGGACACGTGCGGGTCAACGACCGACCCGCGAAACCCGCGACGACGGTGTCCCCGGGCGACGAGGTGCGAGCCCGGATCGGTGACCGGGAACGCGTCGTGCAGGTGGTGCGGGTGATCCAGAAACGCGTCGGAGCGCCCGACGCCGCGACCTGTTTCCTGGACCGGACTCCCCCGGCGCCGCCGACGACCTCGATGCCGCTGGCCGTCCGCGATCGGGGCGCGGGACGGCCGACCAAACGCGAGCGCCGGGTCCTCGAGGCGTGGCGCGCAAGCCAGCGGCAACAATGGTGAGGTGACGGAACACGGTTCGACCCGGGTATTGATCATCGGCGGCGGCTTCGGCGGACTGTTCTGCGCGCGCCGGCTCGGCCGGACCGACGTCGAGGTCACGCTGCTCGACCGGGCGGCCTGCCATGTCTTCCAGCCACTGCTCTACCAGTGCGCCACGGGCACGTTGAGCATCGGTCAGATCAGTCGATCGCTGCGCGAAGAGCTCGCCCGGCACCGCAATGTGACGACCCTGCTCGGTGAGGCGTGCGATATCGACGTCGATGCCCGGCGGGTCACGGCCCGCCGTCCGGACGACACCACGTTCGCCATCGACTACGACGTCCTCATCCTCGCGGCCGGGATGCGACAGGCCTACTTCGGTCGCGAGGACTTCGCACAGTGGGCTCCGGGAATGAAGACCCTCGACGACGCGGTGACCATCCGCCGTCGCGTATTCGGCGCGTTCGAGATCGCCGAGACCCTGCCACCCGGCCCAGACCGCGACGCATGGCTCACCTTCGCGGTCGCCGGCGGCGGGCCCACCGGCGTCGAACTGGCCGGACAGATCCGGGAAGTGGCCACCCGCGCACTGGCCAACGAATTCCACAGCATCGACCCGCAGGACGCCCGGGTGATCCTCTTCGACGGTGGTGACCGGGTGCTCAGCAGCTTCGCCCCCGCACTGACGACGAAAGCGACCAGGGCGCTGGAGGCGCTGGGGGTCGAGCTGTGCATGGGAGTACACGTCACCGACGTCCGGCCCGACGGCATCACCGTGTCGCCGAAAGCCGGTGGGCCCGACGAGGACTACGCGACCCGCACCGTGTTGTGGACCGCCGGCGTCGAGGCCGTGCCGTTCGCGCGGCGCGCGGCCGAGGCGTTCGGCGCCGCCACCGACCGCGCCGGGCGGATCGCGGTCGAGGCCGACCTGTCGGTACCCGGGCACCCGGAGGTGTTCGTCATCGGGGACCTCGTCGGCCGGGACCATCTGCCGGGCGTGGCCGAGAACGCCATGCAGGGCGGGCTGCATGCCGCCGCCTGCATACGGCGCGATCTCGCCGGTAAGCCGCGGAAGCCATACCGCTACCGCGATCTCGGCTCGGCGGCGTACATCAGCCGGGGCCACGCCGTCCTCGAGGCCGGACCGATCAGACTCACCGGTCTCACCGGCTGGCTGGCCTGGGGCGTGCTGCACATCGCGTTCCTCACCGGCCTGCAGAACCGCTTCAGCACCGTGGCCTCGTGGCTGGCCGCGACCGGACGTACCCGTCGCACCGACAGGACGTTCATCCTCGGCAACACCACCTCACCCGAACACCCCTACACCTGGATGAAATCCGTCCACCCCAACATGATTCACTCCGAGGACGATACGGGAACCCCGGCCACGGGTCCCGGCTGACAGGTCGGGCACCACCAGGTACGGCGCCGCTCGGGGTCGTTCGCCACCTCGGCCACCACCCGGACGCGGGTACCGCAACGCAGGCACGGTCGTCCTGCGCGGCCCGCTACCCAATGTTGCTCGCCTCTGCGGCGTATCCCGGTGGTCACCTGCATCGCCCCCGGAACCGTCGCCGAATGGCGTAGCGCCCTGACACCCAGATCCAGAAGTGCGGGAACGTCGACGGCGCCGACGGGGGTCCACGGACTGTGACCGCGCAGGAAGCACAGTTCGTTGGCCCACAGGTTGCCGAAGCCCGCGACGCACCGCTGATCCAGCAGAACCGCGACGAGGGCACGGTCGGAGTCGGCGGTCATCCGGCGGGCCGCCTCTGCGGGATCCCAATCCGCACGCAGCGGGTCCGGTCCGAGATGGCCGACCACGTCGGCCTCGTCGCGGGTGCGCAGCAGTTCCACGACGGGCAACCGGATGCCGTATGCCGCAGGGCCGTCGCTGCGCAACACCACCCGTACGTCGGGCATCACGTTCCTCGGCAGCCACCGCCCGGCGCCCGAGATCGTCCACGACCCGGACATCCGCAGGTGCGTGTGCAGCGTGAGCCCGTCGGAGAACCGGGTGAGCATGTGCTTGCCGTGGGTGACGTGCTCCACGACGGTCAGTCCGGCAAGATCGGCGGTGGCGTGCGCGGCGACCCGCAGTTCGCCGTGGATCAGGGTGCGGCCGCGTAACGCGCCGTCCAGACGGCGCGCCAAGGCGTAGACGGTGTCACCCTCGGGCACTCCCCCATGATTCCCGTTCGTGCGACGATGACAGCCATGCATGCGTCACTTCGCGTCACCGCTGCGACGTGACGCGCTCGGTCCACCTGCTGACGCTGCTCGGGGTCATCGGGGTACCCGTCGTCGGATGGTTCGTCGAAAACTGGTCGGGCGCGACCACTCTGGCGGTCTACTGGTTCGAGACAGTGGCGGGCTCGATGTTCATCACCGCGCGGATCCTGCTGCACCGGCGGTGGAATCCACGGCGCGGCCACTTCCGCTACGCCGCCCCCAGCAACGAGCGACGCAACGCAAGCAGCGGATCGTTCCTCAGCGGCTTCGCCGTCGTCTGCTTCTCCTTCAGCGCAGTCCACGCGCTGTTCCTCGGGGCGATCCTGTTCCTGCTCAATCGCAACGGCGCCGGCGACATCGCCCACATCGACTGGCACAGCGTGCGCAACGGATGCGTCGGTGTGGCGGCGCTGCTCGCGATCGACTTCGTCGTCGACCTCGCCAGCCTGCGCCGGTGGTCGTTCGGGCAGATCGAGCAGACCGCGAATCAGGCCCTGAGCCGGGTCATCGTCGTTCACCTCACTCTGGTGATCGGCTTCGTCGCCGTCGCGATGACGGACGCACCCAACGCCTTCTTCGGGACCTTCGTCGTTCTGAAAAGCCTCGCCGCGCTGAGCGGCGCGCTGCCCCAATACGATCCGGTGCACCCACCCAAGTGGCTGAGTAGCATCATGAACCGGGTGCCGAACGTGCGGCCCGGGGAGAAGTTCGAGGACTTCTGGAGCGAGGAACGCACCGACGAACGCGAACGACGCGAGAAGAACGAACAACCCTGGGCCACCGGCCGTCGCCGGTGACGGTCAGTCCGCGGTAGGGCCGCCGGCGAGAGCCTCCAGCAGCGCCATCATCTCGTCCGCGGGGCCCGTAGGCACCGTGTGCCCGCCGGTGTCGCGGATCTCGCCGAGATGCGCACCGACGTCCTCCATCGACAGCGCTGGGTTGTAGTACCCCTTCGTCCGTCCGATGAAGAACCGGGCGACCTGACCCGCGCCGACGGTGTAGATGTCGCCCGACACCGTGCAGTCCGCATGCGAGAGGTAGCCGACCACCGGCGCCACCAGTGCGGGGTCGAGTCGTTCGAAGAACGGTCGCATGACCTCGTCGGCGGCCGCCGCGGCCGCGTCGTCGGCGAGCTCTGCGACGCTGCGCATCGAGTAGTCGAGCATGCGCGTCGCCGCGATCGGCGCGACCGCGTTGACCTTGATGTCGTCGTCACCGGCTTCGGCGGCCAGCACCCGCGTCAGGCCGATGAGACCGGTCTTGGCAGATCCGTAGTTGCTCATCCGCGCCGCTCCGAGAATGCCCGCTGCCGAGCAGGTGTTGACCACCCGACCGAAGGACTTGCTGCGCATCACCTTCCAGGCGGGGCGGGTGACGAAGAACGCCCCTCGGAGGTGGACGTCGAGCAGCGGGTCGAGCCGGTCCTGCGTCATGTCCTCGAAGGCGGCGTCGTCGACGGTGCCCGCGTTGTTGACGAGGATGTCGACGGTTCCGAAGGCGTCCAGCGCAGCGTCGATGATCCCCTGGCCGCCCTCGGGGGTGGCGACGCTGTGGCCGTCGGCGACGGCCTCGCCGCCGCGCGCGATGATCTCCCGGACCGTCTGTTCGGCGGCGTCGTCGCCGGCCCCGCATCCGGTGACCGACCCGCCGAGGTCGTTGACCAGCACGCGGGCTCCCCGGGCGGCCAGCAGGAATGCGTACTCGCGGCCGAGCCCCCGCCCGGCTCCGGTCACGACCGCGACTCGGCCGTCGAACCTCAGTTCGCTCATCCGGGCCAGGTCTCGGCGTGCGGTGGGAACTGGATCGGGGTGCACGGTGGTAGCCGGCGGGTCTGCGGCGAGGTGGCGATGGCGTCGAGCATCAGGGCGGCGTACCGCCGCCAGCCGTCCGAGGCGGGGTCCATGGTCCACAGCACGCTGTTGAGCATCACCACGATGCGCCGGAGATCGTCGCCGACCACCCCGGCACGGATGAGCCCGGCCTGTCGGGCCCGGGCCGTCAGCTCCTCGAGCGCGTCGTCGAGCTGTGTGGAGATGCCTGCCAGCGAATCGGCCTTGCGGGCGGCGGCCAGCACGTGGTGCTCCCGGGCGCCGAGTGCGACCGCGCCTTCGACCAGCTCGGTCAGACCGCGCAGTGGGTTGCGGCGCCCCAGCGCACGCTCGATCACCGGCGTCAGATGCTGGGCGATGCTGTGGTCCAGCACCGCCCGGGTCAGGTCCGCCTTGGTCGGGAAGCGGCGGTAGAGCGTGCGTTCTCCGACTCCGGCACGCCGCGCGATCGCCTCCATCGGGGCGTCCGCCCCCAGCTCTGCGTACACCTCGCTCGCGGCGACCAGTATGCGTTCGGCGTTGCGCACGGCGTCCGCGCGCAGCCGCCGGTCCCCGGCGAGAGTCACCGCACCACCATATCCGACAGTTGACTGCCAGTAAGTCGGTATCTATCGTGGCCCGATATATGGCAGCAGGCTGTCGGTTGAGGGGGCGTTCATGACATCAATCCCGGTGATCGGCGACGGCGCCGCCTACCCCACGGTCCCGGTCCCCCGCGACCGGCGCTGCCCACTCGAGCCACCACCGCAGTTCGCTCAGTGGCGGTCCTCGGCCGGGTTGCAGAAGGTGTTGTGGCGCGGGGAACCCACCTGGATGATCAGTCGCTACGACGACATCAGGGCTGCGCTGACCGACCCGCGCTTGAGTGCGGACACCTTCCCGGACAGCATGCAGACCAAGACCGCCGATGACACCGTCGCGGTGGTGTTCGCCCGGATCGACGATCCCGAACACAACCGCCTGCGCCGGATGATGACCCGCGACTTCACCTATCGCCGGGCCGAGGCGATGCGTCCGCAGATTCAGCAGCTGGTCGATGACTTCCTCGACCGGATGATCGCCGCGGGGCCGCCCGCGGACCTGGTTCGCGACTTCGCGCTTCCGGTGCCGTCGCTGGTGATCTCGCTGCTGTTGGGCGTGCCCTACGCCGACCACGAGGAGTTCCAGCATCACAGCACCAAGGGCCTCGACTCCCGGTCGACCCCGGAGGACAAGGCCGCGGCGGGCGCAGCCATGTTCGAGTACATGTGGCGACTCGCGACCAAGAAGCAGCGGGAGCCGGCGGACGATCTGATGAGCCGGCTCGTCGTCGACCATGTCGCCACCGGAGAATTGAGCCTGGAGACCGCGGTGATGAACGGGGTGATCCTGCTGCTGGCCGGCCACGAGACGACGGCGAGCATGATCTCTCTCGGTACCGTTGCGCTGCTACAGAATCCGCGGCAGCTCGAGCGGCTGATCGCGTCCACCGATCCGAAGATCGATGCCCTCATCGTCGAAGAGTTGATGCGCTACCTCTCGATCGTGCACAGCCAGGTGGATCGCGTGGCGGTCGAGGATCTCACCATCAACGGCCAGCTGGTGCGCGCCGGAGAACACGTGCTGATGAATCTGCCCGCCGGCAACTGGGATCCCGCGTTCGTCGACGATCCGCATGTTCTCGATGGCGAACGGAACCCGAGGGGACATCTCGGATTCGGCTATGGCGTCCATCAGTGCATCGGCCAGAACCTCGCCCGCGTCGAACTCCAGATCGCGCTCGGCACGCTCGTGCGCCGCCTGCCCGGGCTGCGCCTGGCGGTCGCACCGCAGGACCTGCGGTTCGCCGACGAGCAGGAGATCTACACCATGCACGAATTGCCCGTACGGTGGTAATCAGGCCGAAGGCCGGGTCGCAGCGCGCCGTCACCGAATCTTGCGGTGGAATGCCCGGCGGGGCGTGACCCGCCGGGGAACTCGGCGATGACGACATCGCGAGTCGTCATTGCATGTGAGGAACGTTCGTCATGGCGTGGATGGATAGCTGGCGGCGACAACCCGACCACTTCGAGTGGCTGAGCGGCTACCTGAAATCACGGGGGTTGGCGGACCCTGTTCGACGGTGCCTGGCGGTCGTTGCTGCATCGGGGGTGCTGGTGCCGGCGAATGCGCTATGGGGACCGGAAAGCACGAACCGGACGCTGTCGATCGGTCTTGCGCTCATCACCGGTGTCGTCAGCGTGGGTTTCGTCGCCCTGTGGCTGACCCGCTGGCCGACGAAGAACGAATCGATCGGCTTCGCGTTCGCCGCCAGCGCGGGTATCGCCGTGGGGTGTCTGTGGCAGGCCGAGCCCGTGATCGGTCTGACGGCGGCGACGGCGCTGGCCGTCTCGGGCGGTTACATCGCGTTCTTCCACTCCGCCCGCTTCATGCTGTTGAACTTCGCCGCGGCGATGGCGATCGGGGCGTGGGGAGCGATCCGGGTCGCGGAGGCCGGTGAACCCGTTCTTGCGGTCACCGGATTCTTCCTGGTGTTCGAACTCAACGTCGGGGTGCCGTTCGCGATTCACATCGTGGTGCACTCCCTCGGCGCGGATCTGCTGCGATCAGACCGCGACCCGCTGACCGGACTGCTCAACCGCAGGGCCTTCACCCAGGCGGTGGTGGGGCGGTTGGAGGCCGGCTCCGACCGCTGCTTCCTGGCGGTCGCGCTGATCGATCTCGACCGGTTCAAGATGCTCAATGACAGCCGCGGGCACGCCGAGGGCGATGCTGCCCTGGTGGAGGTGGCCACGGCGCTGACGGAGGCGAGCAGCGAGACCGCCCTGGTGTGCCGGATGGGTGGCGAGGAGTTCCTCGTCGCCGACATCGTCTCGGCACCGGATCCGCACGAGTTGGCTCAGCGACTCTGCGACGCCATCGCTGCGGGACAGAGATCGGTGACCGCCAGCGTGGGTACCTCGACCGTGGCGCTGCCCCACGCCAGCGCGGACTCCAAAGAGACGTTTCGTCGCCTCGTCGACCTCGCCGATTCCGCGATGTACTCCGCCAAGCGCAGAGGGGGAAACCAGACGCAGCACGCCGAGTGACGCGATCTCGAGCCTCAGCCCTGCCCGGAGGCCTTCATCATCTGCTCGGAGACCATGGCCAGCACGGGTCGGGGGGCGATTCGGTAGCCAAGGGCCATGATTCGGTTGTGCAGACCGGACACCACCGTCGGGAATGGCCGGTCGACTGCCTTCAGTGCGGTGTCCACCACCTGCGCGGAGGTCTGCCGCCCGCGGGTCATGAACGACTTCCCGGTGCGGTCGAAGAACTCGGTGTCGGTCGCGCCGGGGCACAGCGTCAGCACCTTCACCCCGGATCCGCGGGTCTCCTGCCACAGAGCCTCGGTGAACGACAGCACGAACGCCTTGGTGGCGCCGTAGACCGCCATGCTCGGCACCGGCTGGAACCCGGCCGTCGACCCGACGTTGATGATCAGGCCGTGCCGCGCCGTCACCATGGCAGGCAGCAGATGACCGGTCAGTTCGACCAGCGCGACGCAGTTGAGCTGGATCATCGCCGCATTGGCCGAGGGGTCCTGCTCGGCGACCTTGCCGTGCAATCCGATACCGGCGTTGTTGATGAGGATGTCGACGTGTCGGCCGAGCGCCTCGACCTGTGCGACCAGCTTCGCCGCCGCGCCGGCCTCGGCCAGATCGGCGGGGATGACGTCGACGGTGAGCCCGGGGTGGGCGGCCAGCAACCGGCCGCGCAGCCCGTCGAGTTTCTCGGTGCGCCGGGCGACCAGGATGAGGTTGACCTGCTCGGCCGCGAGGCGGTTGACGAATTCTTCGCCGATGCCGCCGCTGGCGCCGGTGACGAGGGCGGTGCTTCCGGTGAGTCTCATGACTGCAACGTAGTGCCCGCACCGCACCGCGGTGTCAGGGTGTCCGCACCACCTCGTCGAGGGCGACCGTGACCCGGAATCCGCACAGCACCAGGATGTGCAGCAGATAGAGCCACAGGGCCAGCGCCGAGACCGCACCGACGATCGGCAGGCCGCCGAAGGGCGCCGACCAGGGAATCGGTATCGCCAGGAACAGCACGAAGCCCTGCAGGAACCCGGCGAGGATCGCCCCGGTGCTGAACGATCCGATCGCCAGGGCGCGCCATCCGATTCGGCCCGGCCCGATGAGTCCGAACACCCCGAGCAGCGCGGTCGACACGGTGAGCCAGACGATGTGGAACGCCACCACGATGCCCCAGATCAGGGACCCGCCGCCGCGGTCGTAGAGCGGCGCGACGTAGGACGCCGAGGCCAGAACTGCGAGGACCAGAAACGGGGCGACCGCGGCGACGCAGAGCAGGCCGGCCCGGCCGCGCCAGCCGGTGAGGGTGTCGGGCGCCGCGGACATCTGGACGAATGCGCGGCGCAGCCCCTCGCCGTAGAGGCTCGCCGGGAACAGCACGACGAGCGCCTGCACCCACGACATCGACAGCGCCACCGAGGTCAGCGTGCGCAGCGCCTCGGGGGTGCCGTGTCCGTCGGGCAGTCCGCCGATCGCCGATTCCATCGCAGCGACGACGGCGTCGTGGCCGACGATCCCACCGACCGCCCACAGCGACGCCAGGGCCAGCGGGACCAGACCGATCACTCCGAAGAATGTCGCGCCGGCCGCCCACAGGGACAGATCGCTGCCGGGGAAGGTCTTGCGCACCCCGGTGGCCAGCGTGCTCAGCCGGCTCATCACACTTCCCGATCGTGCCGCTGCGCGTGCTGGCAGGCTGGTGGTATGGCGTCGGAGAGTCGGACCGGCGGCGCGCCGGACGAGGCGGGATGGTCGTCGCTGCACGGTGGGGTGCAGCCGTCGCCGGTCGTCCGCGGATGGTTGCGGATGGTGTGGTTCCTCTCGTCGGGACCGGTTGCCCGCGTTCCGCCCGATGCGCTCTCCGCGGCCGGGGTGCTGGCCCTGGTCGGTGCGTGGGCGTCGGTCGCCGGCCGGGACTGGCCGGCACTGACGGTCGGTTTGATCCTCGCCGCGGGGGTGCTCGACGGCCTCGACGGGGCGGTCGCCTTGCGTACCGGACGCGCGCGTCCGCTAGGCGCCGTGGTCGACGCGGTCGCCGATCGGCTCGGGGACCTGCTGCTGGCGGCGGTACTGGCGACGCTCGGCGCTCCGCTGGTGTGGGTGTTGACAGCGATCACGCTGGTCTTCCTGCTCGAGTACGTGCGGGCCCGTGCGCAGGCGGCCGGTATGCCCGGTGTCGGTGCGGTCACTGTGGCCGAGCGGCCGACCCGACTGATCGTCGTCGGGGTGGCGGCAGCCGGGGTGGCGGTGTGGCCTGCCGGGATGCCGCTGCTCGGCTGGGACTGGGCCGGGGCGCTGGCCGTCACGTGGACTGCGGTCGGGGTCGTCGGGATGGGTCAACTGCTGGTGGGGGTTCGGCGCTCGACTCCGCGGGTGTTCCCACCGGACCGATGAGGCCGGCCACGATCTCCGCGGACATCAGCACCAGCGGGATGCCGCCGCCCGGATGCGCCGAGCCGCCGACGAGGTACAGGCCCGCGAGCGGGCTGCGGTTGGCGGGCCGGCGCAGCGCCGCACGAGGACCGTGGGATGCGGTGCCGTAGATGGCTCCCCCCGGCGCACCCGTCCGCCGCTGCAGGTCGGCGGGGGTGATCGTCTCGGCGAACCGGAGGCGGTCGCCGACGGCGGCGCCACGTGCCGCCATCGTGTCGAGGATGCGGCGGGTGTAGCGCTCCCGCAGCCCGGGCGCATCCCAGTCCACGCCGCGGCCGGGGTCGTGCGCGGGTGCGTTGACCATCACGAACCATCCCTCGGAGTCATCGTCGGGGCGCATCGACGCATCGTCGGGTGCGTGAACGTAGATCGTCGGATCGGCCACCGGGTGCGGCCGCCGCCCGAAGATCGCGTCGAACTCCGCGTCGTAGTCGGCCGGAAAGTACACCCGGTGCGCCGGACCGGGAACCCTCCTCGAAAGACCCAGCAGCACAACGAATCCGGCCATCGAGCGCGGGCCGCGCCGGATCCGGCGGCGCATCCGGGGTGCGGCACGAGGCGGCAGGAGTCCGTCGTAGAGGGTGGCGGCGTCGGCATTGCACACGACCGCGTCGGCGGACATCTCCGCGCCACCGACGCGCACCCCGCGGACTCGTCCGCCCGCGACCGTCACCGCATCGACCTGCGCGTCGGTCACGATGTCCACGCCCAGGGAGGTGCACCGCATCGCCAGGGTCTCGACGATGCGACGCAGGCCGCCGGGTACGTACCAGGCGCCGAATTCCTGCTCGACGAAGGACGTCACGCCCAGGACAGCCGGTGTACGGCGCGGATCGGAGCCGGAGTACGTCGCATACCGGTTCAGCCACATGCGCAGTCGCGGGTCGGGCAGCATCCGTCGGCCCAGTCCGTCGATCGTCCGCCAGGGCGCGACGGCACGCAGATCAGCCGGTCGTGCGCTCATCCGCGCCAGCGCGGCCAGGGTGATCGGGCGGCGCAGCACCGGTTCGCCGACGAGCTCCCACAGCCGTCGCGACTGCTCGTGCAGCCGCCGCCACGACTCGCCGGATCCGGCGCCGAGCGCGGCGTCGATCGCGGCCGGTACCCGCCCCGGGTCGTGCGGCAGCACAAGTTCGGTGCCGTCGGGGAAGAAGTACGCGCAGGAGGGGTCGACGGGCGTCGGCTCCAGCCCGGCGGGGCCGCCGGTGTCGCCGAACAGGTCCACCAGCAGTGCGGGGATGGTCAGCAGCGAAGGGCCGGTGTCGAAGGTGAATCCGTCACGTTCGACCACCCCGAGCTTGCCTCCGACGGTCGGCGCGCGTTCGAACACCCGCACCTGGTGGCCGCCGGCGGCCAGGCGGGCAGCCGTCGCGAGCCCACCGAGACCTGCCCCGATCACGACCACACGGCTCACACCGGCCTGCCCTTCCATGTCAGCGAGCCACGAACGCGGCCCACCCATGAGGATGCGAGCAGCCAGAGCAGCAGGAGGACCGAAACGGGATGCGCCGGTGCGCTCCACGCCCCCGCGCACCATCGCGCCGCTGACATCCGGCCGACCACGGCCGCGACGTACCCGAGCGCGCCGATGCGGGACCCGGTCAGCGCGGCGGCGGCCGGCAGCACGTAGACCACGGTGAGCGCGGACGCGACCGCGACGGCGCCAGCCGGCGATCCGAACGCCGCCCACAGCGACTTGCGGTAGCCGTCGCGCAATTCGCGGCCGGTGGCGTACATGCGGCAGGAGGCGAGCGCCGAACCGTCGGCGATGCCGGTCCGGCCGTCGGCTGCGCGCACGGCTCGAGCCAGCCCGATGTCGTCGAGCACCGCATCCGACACGGACTCCCAGCCGCCGGCTCTGGCGAGTGCGCCTGAGTCGACGATCAGGAACTGGCCGTTGGCAACCGCCATCGATGGACGGGCCGACCGCTCGGCGATGCGCAGCGGCAGAGTGGTGAGCCAGGACCACGCCAGCAGCGGCTGGATCAGCCGGCCGGCGGTTCCGGCGGGGATCTGCCGCGGCCACGGCGACAGCAGGTCAAGGGGCCGGGGGCCGCGCAACACCGCGACGGACGCGGCGACGGCGTCGGGTGCGAGCACCACGTCGGCGTCGACGAAGACCAGGACATCCCCGCGGGCCTCGGCGGTCAGCTGGGCGCAGGCGTGCGGCTTGCCCAGCCACCCCTGCGGCGGCGGTGTGCCGGTCAGGACGCGCAGCCGGGGGTCCGCGCCGGCGGTCCGGCGGACCACGTCGGCGGTGCCGTCGACCGAACCGTCGTCGAGGACGAGGATCTCGGCATCGGCCAGTCCCCGCTGCGCGAGCAGCGACCGGATGGTCGGCGCGATGCGGTGGGCCTCGTCGCGGGCCGGCACGAGCAGCGACACCGCTGCGGTGACCGACGGCGGGTCCGCAGGCGGGCGGCGCAGCAGCCGCTGGTTGAGCAGTTGGTGGAGAGCGCCCGCGCAGGCGAGAGACGAGCCCGTGACCACGAGTGCGCGCAGGGTTTCGGCGAAGCGCACATCGGGCACCTGCAAACTCTACGGAGTCTTTCGACCACACCGCCGACGGGTGTGGCCGCAGCCGCCCTGATCGCGGAGGTATCCCTTGGCGTTGGCGATGCCTGTGGTGCGTGCGCGTACGACGTCCGTGGTGTGGGTGCTGGTCGCGGCGGCGATCCTCGTGCAGATCGGCTATCCGCTGATGCCCGAAGCCTGGCGCACGCCGGTCACAGTGACCAGCGTGGTGGTGTTCTTCCTGGCCGCGTTGGCCGACGCCGGCCGGGTGCACGGGATGTCCGGCGCCGCGCTGCTGGTTGTGGTGGCCGGCGGCGGCGGGCTTCTGGCGGAGGCGGTCGGGGTGGCGACAGGCTGGCCGTTCGGTGACTACGCCTACACGGGCACCCTCGGCCCGGAGATGGTCGGCGTGCCCGTGGTGGTGCCGATGGCCTGGGCGATGATGGCGTGGCCCGCGCTGGTCGTCGGCCGCACACTCGCGTCGCGGGCGCCCGCGGTGGTCGCGGTCGGCGCGATCGCACTGACCGCCTGGGACGTCTTCCTGGATCCGCAGATGGTGGCCGCCGGGCACTGGACCTGGTTTCACCCGGAACCGGGGCTGCCACTGATCCCGGGCGTGCCGCTGACCAATTACGCCGGCTGGCTGCTGGTGTCCGTCGTCGTGATCGGGGTCCTGGACGCGACGCTGCGCCGCCACGGCGACCGCGACCAGGCACCGTCGTCGGCGCCGGCCGCGGCGCTGTATCTGTGGGTGTACTTCTCCTCGGTACTGGGCCATTTCACCTTCTTCGACCTGCCCGGGTCCGCGGTGACCGGCGGGATCCTCATGGGCGCGGTGGCCGTGCCGTTCGCCATCGCACTTCTGCGGCGGCGAGGCCGCGCACACCGAGCGGGTGCGCGATGAGCGATCCCATGACCAGCAGGGCGGCGCCGCTGCGAATGCGTCCCCGCCGTCTGGTGACGGCCGACCCGCTGCTGCCACACGACGTCCCGGCCGGTACCGAGGCGGTGGTGGTCGGCGGTGGCATCGCCGGGATCTCCGCGGCGGTCGTGCTCGCCGAACGCGGGGTCAGGGTGACCGTGCTGGAGGGCGCGGATCACCTCGGCGGACGACTCAACGCCTGGCCGGAGACTCTGCCCGACGGTACGGAGCAGATGATCGAGCACGGCTTCCACGCCTTCTTCCGGCACTACTACACGTGGCGCGCCATCCTGCGCCGCGCCGACCCCCAGCTGTCGTTCCTGACGGCGGTACCGAGCTATCCGGTGATCTCTGCGGTATGGCCGGACGAGGATCTGTCCGGTCTGCCCTCCGCACCGCCGTTGAACCTGCTGGCGCTGGCGCTGCGCTCGAAGAGCCTCGGCCGTCGCGATCTCATGAACGCCGACCCGGACATCGGGCGGGCATTGCTCGCCTACGACCGCGCCACCACATTCGCCGAGTTCGACGACCTCGACGCCGCTACGTTCCTGGACCGCTTCGGGATGAGCGATCGCACCCGCACCATGCTGTTCGAGGCGTTCGCCCGATCGTTCTTCTGCAATCAGGGGGAGCTGTCCGCGGCCGAACTGGTCGCGATGTTCCACTACTACTTCCTCGGGAATCCGGAGGGCATCGGGTTCGACGTGCCCGATACCGATTACGCGACGGCGATCTGGCAGCCGTTACGCCGGTACCTCGAAGGCCTCGGCGCCACCGTCGCGACCGGCACACCGGTGACCTCGGTCGGACCCGACGGACAGGGTTGGCGGGTCAATGCGGCGGATCGGGACCTCCGGACCCGCAACCTGATCCTCGCGCTGGATCCGGGCGCCCTACGAGCCCTCGTCGCCGGCTCCCCCGCGACGACCGCCGTCGCGCCGCAGTTGGCCCAGCGTTGCGAATCTCTGCGTGTGGCACCGCCGTTCGCAATCAGTCGGCTGTGGTTCGACCGCGATGTCGCACCGCAGCGCCCCGGTTTCAGCGCTGTCAGCGGGCAGCCGAACCTCGATTCGATCGCGGTCTACTCACGGCTGGAACGGCCGAGTATCGCGTGGGCCCGCTCGACCGGCGGATCGATCGTCGAATTGCACTCGTATTCCTGCCGATTGACCGATGCTGTCGGTGCGGCCGACGCGCTGCGCGCCGAACTCGCCGCGCTGTGGCCGGAGACGGCCGACGCCGTGGTGCTGCACCGCCATGACCGCCTCGAGGCCACCGCACCGGCATTCCCGCCCGGCTCCGCGGGGACCCGGCCGGGGGTGCGCACCGACGCCCGGGGTCTGCGGGTGGCTGGCGATTTCGTCGAAGTGCCCTACCTCGCCGGGCTCATGGAACGGTCGGCGATGTCCGGAGTGCTCGCCGCCAACGACGTGTTCGCCGAATTGGACGTCGCAGCCGAGCCGATCATGGGTGTGCCGCAGCGCGGCCTGCTGGCCGGAGTGCCGTCCGTTCGCCGGTAGGCGGCCGGAGGTTCGACACCGGCCTGTCACGATGCCGGCGCCTGCAGACCGACACCGATCTCGATGTGCGGGTGGGCCGCCGGGTCGAGCCACTGCAGTACCGAACGCATCTGGTCGCGGCCGATGGCCACGCATCCCCACGTGGGGTCGCCGTCGGTGACGTGCAGGAAGATCCCCGCCGACCGGCCCGGAATCCGTTGCGGGTTGTGCGCGATGTTCACCGCGTAGTCGTAGACGGGCCCGGAGTCGTACAGGTTCTCGGCGTCGTCGGATGGTTTGCCGGGACTGTGGACATGGGTGTTGTATGTCGGCGAATCCGTGTCCTCGTCCCACCAATCCTGGTCGGTCGCTTGGAAATACGGCATCCGGGTGCCCGGATTTGGTTGACGGCCGAACGCCTGGTCGAGCGGGAAGAGACCCACCGGCGTGCGGAAGACGTTGTCGGCCGGCGCACCGACACCGAGATCGCCGAAGTCGGCGGGCGTCGGCCCGATCACCGCTCGCCACTGCGAACCCACCCGCTCGTAGGCGGTGAGGGTGCCGGTCGGCGACTCCGCGGCGGGGGTGTCCACCACGATGAGCTGGGTCATATCCGAAACCGGCTGCGCCGCAGCGGAACCCGGGTGATGCGCACTGAACACCGCCGCCAGCGCGAGGGCGAGGGCGCCCGCTCGTCTCATTTCGTCTCCAGATCAGGCGGATCGGGCGTTGCGGCGCTGGGCTTTACGCCGGATGTCGGCGGGCAGTGCGTCGATGTCGCGCAACTGGTCCAGCAGTTGCGGCTCACGCAGGATCGCACGGAACACCGTCTGAACGGTGACGCCGTGGTCCGGCCGGTCGGCGACGACGATCCGGTCGCCTGCGCGCACGGTTCCCGGGCGGATGACCCGCAGATATGCCCCCGGCTCGGCGACGTCGGTGAAGGTCTTGATGAGGTTGGGCACCTCGAGCCACGCCACGAACGTCTTGCACGGGGTCCGCGGCGAGGTCACCTCGAGAACGAGACCGTCGTCGCCCACGTGCCATCGCTCCCCGACCACCGCGTGGGTGACGTCGATGCCCGAGGTGGTGAAGTTCTCGCCGAAGTTGCCGTTGTCGAGTGTTCGGTCCAGCCGGGACTGCCACCGGTCCAGATCTTCGCGGGCGTAGGCGTACACCGCCTGGTCGTCGCCGCCGTGCAGCCGCCGGTTGCCGATGACGTCCGGTTCCAGGCCGCTGCCCGATCCGCCGCGCAGCGGTCCGGGTGCGCGGACGGTGACGGCGTCGTCGGTGGGCACTTTGACGATTCCGGTGATCACCGAATTCTTGGCGGGATTCGGCCGGGGCCGGGCCACGTTGACCGTCAGGACAGAGGGCATGGCGTCAACCTTAGAGCCCTCAAGAATCCGCCAAGGATCCGCGCAGAGCGCCGCCGCATTCTTCTCCCATACGACGTCCTGTTCGGACGTCACCGAGAGAGGAGCCTCATATGACTTCCACCAACAGGGTCGCCGCCCTGCTGCGCGGCGCGCTCGTTGCGGGCCTCATCGGCGCGGCCACCGTCGGCATGGCCGGGACCGCCGAGGCCGCTGTTCTGACCGCGGCCCCCGCCGTATCCAGCGCACAACACCGGATCCAGGCAGTCGACTACGACGACGGAGACGGCGGCGGCGCCGACTTCGCCGAGCAGCCGGCCTACGAGGCACCCGAGGCGCCGGCCTATGAGGCGCCGGAGGCTCCCGCCGAGGAGGCGCCCGAGGCCCCGGCTTACGAGGCGCCGGAAGCTCCCGCCGAGGAGTACGCCCCGGAAGAGGCGCCTGCCGAAGCACCACCTGCAGACGAAGCCCCCGCCCAGGACCCCCAGCCCGTGGACGAAGCCCCCGCCCAGGACGCCCAGCCCGTCGACGAAGCCCCCGCCCAGGACGCCCAGCCCGTCGACGAAGCCCCCGCCCAAGAGCCCCAGCCCGTGGCACCGGATGCGTCCGCCGACGAGCCGGCACCCGCCCCACCCGGGCCGCCGGCCGCAGCCGAGCCCGCAGACGCGCCCGAGGTCCCCGACGTGTCCGTGCCTGCAGACGAGCCCGGCGAGGCCGCGGTGACCGAGGCCGGCCAGTCGGACGTCACCACCGCAGAAAGCGCGACAGTCGTAGACGCCAACGCGTCCACGGTATCGACCAGCACCGTCGACGAGGTCCGCTCGGAGATCCTGAGCGAGATGAACAGCACCACGTCGGTCACGGGCACATGGGACCGCGAGATCACGCAGTGGAACTCGTCGTGGATCTCCTACGACGCGTACTACCGTCCGGTGCTGCTCAACCCCTACCGCACTCCACTTCAGCTCTTCTACACCTACGGCAACGCTCCGCGAACGGTCACCGTCGCGCCGCTCTCGCGCGTGGTACTCGACGTTCCGAACGCCGGCGTCTACAACTTCACCGGGCTGCGCCGCACCCCGTCCGGAGCCCTGAACGCCGTCTCGGTCGGGAGTTTCACCGGGGGCGGGTTCGTCCCTGCGCCGGGCCGCCCACGGCCGGTCAAGCCCGTCGTGCCGCCGGCGTCGAAGAACGTCCTGGTGCGCCTGCAGTACGCCAACGGCAGCTCCCTGCCGTTCCGGGTCAAGCAGCTCGCCGATCTCGGCGACGACAACGTGGTGCACGCACGTCGCGTGCTGATCGACGACACCACCTCGGCGTGGGGTCAGTGGACCAAGACCGCGACCGGAGAGAGGGAATTCGACATCACCAAGACCCTGCAGCTGCCGGGTCTCGCCGGCCCTGCACAGTCACCGCTCCCCGGCTACCAGGTGGTGCCCCAGAAGCACTGATCGATCAACCGCACGGGCCGTGGGGGGGGGGGCGGCGGGCCCCCCGCCCGGGCGGGGGGGGGGGAGCGGAGGGGCGTCGGCGA
>NZ_JAFEVR010000002.1 GCF_017352375.1 Mycolicibacterium sp. S2-37 | reverse complement strand
CCCCCCCCCCCCCCCCGCCCCCGCCCCCCCCCCCCCCCCCCCCCCCCCCCCGCGGCCCCCCCCCCCCCCCCCCCCCCCCCCCCCCCCCACGGCTCTTCGCCGTCTCAGAACGCGTAACGGATACGGCAGTCCGGCAACGTCTCGGATATCAGGCCGGTGAGTTCGGCGACCCAGCGGCCTTTCCAGGGGCTCTTGTAGCGGACGTTCCACTGGCCGCTCTCACTGCGCTTCAGCTGCTGCAGATCCGGCCGCCACAACAGCTCCTCCCCCTTGGGATGCCAGCCGAGATTGACCTCGTGCAACCCCTCGTTGTGGGTGAGGAAGATGATCTCGGCGGCGAGCTGACGGCGGGTGCGCTCAGTGGTGCCGTCGGCGATCTGCGTCAGCAGCTCAGCCCAATCCGCCTGCCAGCTCTCATGGACGATGACCGGGCTGAAGTTCAGGTGTACCTCGTAACCGGCGTCGACGAAGTCGTCGAGTGCGGCGATGCGGTCGGCCACCTTGGACGTCCGGACGTCGACGAGCCGCGACGTCTCGGCCGGCATCAGACTGAACCGGATGCGGGTGCCGCCGCGCGGGTCGTAGTCGAGCAGGTCCCGGTTGACCAGTTTGGTCGCAAAACTGGCCTTGGCGTTGGGGATTCGAGCGAACAGGTCGACCAGGTCGCGCACGTTGTCCGAGACCATCGCGTCGACCGAACAGTCGCTGTTCTCGCCGATGTCGTATACCCAGTCTTTCGGGTCGCACTGGTTGGGTTCGGGCTTCACGCCCTGGCGCGCAGCGTGCCGCTCGAGGTAGCCGAGGATCTTCTCGATGTTGGTGAACACCGTGATCGGATTGGCGAAACCTTTGCGGCGCGGCACGTAGCAGTACGAGCAGGCCATCGCGCAACCGTTGGCAGTGGACGGCGCGATCCAATCACTGGACCGTTCGTTACGACGGGCGGACAGGCTCTTCTTCTCGCCCAGCACAAGCACCTCGCGCTTGTTGCGGACCCAGTCCTCGACGTTGCCCTCGTTGCCGTACAGACCCGGAATGGCCTGATGTGAGAGCACTTCGATGCGCTCGGCGTCGGGAAACCGGTCCAGCACGTGGCGGGCACGCGCGAACCGTTCGATGTCGGGCTCGTGGTAGATCCGCTTGACGTCGAGCAATCGGTCGGCCAGGTCCGCCGGCGTTCGGCGCGCGGGCACGGCATTGTAAGGCGGTGACGTCACCACAGGTGCAACGTTGCGCCACGATGCCGGATTCCGACCCACCTGCGTTAGCTGGGCCTCATTCCGGAAGGATCGGCGGGTGACCGTTTCGTTTGACGTGACCGATGAACGGCCGACCATCCCGGCGCTGCTGGCGCGCAGCGCCGAAGATTTCGGATCGCGGACCTACCTGATCACACCGACCGACCGGCTGACCTACGACGAGGCCCGGTCGCGGTCCGGAATTCTGGCGCGGCAGCTGTTACGACACGGCGTCGGCAAGGGCACCCGAGTCGGTGTGTTCTTCCCCAACGGTGTGGACTGGGTGATCTGGTGGCTGGCCCTGTCGCGTATCGGGGCGGTCGTCGTGCCGCTGAGCACCCTCTACCGTCCGGCCGAGATCGCGAAAGTGCTGCGGCTGGCCGACGTCGCGCTGCTCGCGGCGCCGTCGGCGGTGCTCGGGATCGACGTCGCCGAACGCTTCGAGGCGGCGCTTCCCGGCTTGGCCGGTCAGCGCGCCGGCGGGCTCACCCTCACCGCGGCGCCGTATCTGCGCCAGATCGTGCTCACCGACGGATCTGATCGCCTCTGGGCGACGCGATGGGAGGGCGGCGGGGTGGACCCCGATGTGCTCACCGCCGTCGAGAGCGAGGTGTCACCCGCCGATCTGGCCGTCATGATCCACACCTCGGGTTCGACCGCCGATCCCAAGGGCGTGCTGCACACCCACGGCACACTGGTCCGTCAGACCTCCACCTGGCCGAGCGCCGTGCGCGTCGTCACCGGGTCGGGAGACACCGCGCGAATCCTGTGCGCGATGCCGTTCTTCTGGGTCGGTGGACTGCTGGCCGTCACCGGCGCCCTGCACGTCCCGACCACCGTCGTCACCCTCCCCCGCCTGGACCCGGAGACGGCCCTCGACTTGGCCGAGTCCGAACGTGTCACCGGCATCGTCGGCTGGCCCAGCTTCACTCAGCGTCTGCGCGAACATCCCACTTTCGCGGCACGGGATCTGTCCAGCGCCCCCATACTGCGGGACGGCCCACTTGACATCGCGATGACCGCGGTCCCCGACGGCTATCCGGTGCACCGCACCATGACCGAGACCGCAGGCGGATTCGCCTTCACCGACATCGCCATCGTGGACGACGACGGTGCCCCGGTACCCGAAGGGACCGTCGGTGAGCTCCTCGTCCGCGGCATCGGCGTGATGGCCGGATACAACAAGCGCGAGCGGTGCGAGACCTTCGACGACGACGGCTGGTACCACACCGGCGACCGGGTCTACCGCCGCGCCGGCGACCCTCGCCTGTTCTACGTCGGCCGGACCACCGACCTGATCAAGGCGGCAGGTGCGAACGTCTCACCACTGGAGGTCGAATCGGTGATCGCCGAGCTGCCCGGAGTGGTGCAGTGCGTCGTGGTCGGCGTGGACCACCCTGAGCGCGGCGAGGAGGTGTGTGCGGTCGTCGTGCCGGCGGGACACGTCGACGTGGCCGCGCTCTCGTCGGCCGCGCGTGACGCGTTGTCCGCCTACAAGGTCCCGACGCGGTGGGTGCTGACCACCAGCGACCGGATACCGACATTGCCGAGCGGCAAGCTGGACCGTCGCGGCCTGCGGACGCTGATCGCCGAAGGTGCACTGGACACCACCGGGGAATAGGTGACATGTCACGCATGTTGAGGACTGCGTAAGCAACCGACATGCACCCGGGAGAACGACATGAATCAACTCACCGACAAGACGGCACTGGTCACCGGGGGCACCTCCGGCATCGGACTGGCGACCGCGCAGCGTCTCGCCGCCGAGGGCGCGCACGTCATCGTGACCGGACGCGACCAGGCCAGGGTGGACGCTGCCGCCGCCTCGATCGGGGCATCCGCCACCGGTGTCCGGGGTGATGTGTCCCGGCCCGATGACCTCGACGCGGTGGTGGCCGCGATCGAATCCCGGGGCCGCGGACTCGACGTCGTCTTCGCCAATGCCGGTGGTGGCGAGTTCGCCGCGCTCGGCGAGATCACCCCCGAGCATCTGCAGGACACGTTCTCCACCAACGTGTTCGGCACCGTGTACACGATCCAGAAAGTGCTGCCGCTGCTCAACGAGGGGGCGTCGATCGTGCTCACCGGATCCACTGCCGCTCACAACGGAACGCCTTCGTTCAGTGCCTACGGCGCCTCGAAGGCCGCCATCCGGTCACTGGGCCGCACCTGGGCGGCGGAACTGGCCGGTCGTCGCATCCGCGTCAACACCGTCACCCCCGGGCCGATCGAGACGCCGGGGCTCAAGGGGCTGGCCCCGAGCGGTCAGGAGCACACGCTGCTCGAAGAGCTGACCGCCGACGTGACCCTGGGACGCATCGGTCGCCCCGACGAGATCGCCGCTGCGGTGGTGTTCCTGGGATCGGACCAGAGCACGTTCGTCACCGGAACCGAACTCTTCGTCGACGGTGGTCAGGTGCAGGTCTGAGTCAGTGCGCCTGCCGCGGCCGGTCCTCATCGATCTCCGGCCGCGGCAGGGTTCCGCGGCGGAGGATGGATTCATAGACCTCGCCGAGGATCTCGGCGAGTTCCTGCTCCTGTGTGCGGGTCAGATCGGAGAACACCAGCGTCTTCACCCACGCCGCATGCGAGGGCGCAGCTGCGCTGAACGCGCGCCGGCCGTCGTCGGTCAGAACGGCGTCGGTGGCCCTGCCGTCGCGGTCGGACGGCCGGCGCTCGACCAGGCCCCGCCGCGCCATCCGCTGCAGGTGGTGGGACAACCGGCTGCGCTCCCATCCGATGGTCGTCGCCAGCACGTTGAGCTGCGCACGGCCGCGCGGCGCGTTGGTCAGCGTGTTGAGGACGGTGAAGTCGCTGAGCGACATCGCGTGGTCGGCCTGCAGTTGGCGGTTCATCTCGTACTCGAGCCGGTGGTAGACCCGCATGTAGCTCAACCAGGCGCGGCGCTGCGACTCGTCGAGTTTGGTTGACATGTCATCAGCTTAGGGCCGCGCGCGGGAACTAGGGTGCGACCCATGAGCCTCGTGACCTATGAGCAACAGGACCACATCGCCACCATCACGCTGAACCGGCCCGAGGCGCGCAACGCGATCAACGGGGCGCTGCGCCAGGAACTCAACGCAGCCTGGGACCGGTTCCGCGACGACGAGGACGCGTGGGTGGGGATCCTGACAGCCAACGGTGACGTGTTCTGCGCCGGCGGCGATCTCAAAGACGGCGAGGGCGCGGTCGGCACGTTCGGCGGCACGTTCTGGGAGAAGCCGACGATCAACTCCTTCGAGTCCGGCATGGAGTTGTTCAAACCGACCATCGCCGCGGTCCACGGCCCCTGCATCGGCTACGGGCTGACCGGAGTTCTGTTCTGCGACTTCGTGATCGCCAGCACCGCAACCACGTTCTCCTATCCGGAGGTCTCCATCGGCGTGCCGACGATCGTCGGGGCGATTCGGCTGCCGCATCGGGTGGGCTGGGCCAATGCGATGGAACTGCTGCTCACCGGCAAACCGGTCAGCGCCGAACGCGCCAAGGAGATGGGCCTGGTGTGGCGGCTGGTCGAGCCAGAAGACCTACGCGCCGAAGCGATGTCGTGGGCCCGCACCCTCACCGACGCGGCCCCGCTCGCACAGCGGGCCACCAAGGAGGTGGCGTGGCGGACCGCCGACATGGGATGGATCGAGTCCGTGCGGTTCGGTGAGACGATGCGCAAGGTGGCCGGGGCGACCGCGGACGCTGCCGAAGGTCCCCGGGCGTGGCTCGAAAAGCGAGTACCGCGGTGGACTGGCCGCTGAATGACGCCTCAGTCGTCGCGGTGATCGACCGACGATTCCGGCGCCGCACCGCCGTCTTCGGGTTGCATCTCGGCGGACCCGTCGTCCTCGGCGGCGTCGACGTGTGGCTCAGTCATCGGAGGTGTCTACCCCCCGCGACGATCGGCGAACCCCGTCACGCCTGCGTGTCGTGCGCCTCGGCCTCGTGGTGCTTCTTGGGGCCGAAGGGCAGCACGCTCACGATCGCGACGACGATCGCGCCGACCACCAGTCCGATGACGGCGGACGCCGCGGTGTTCACCAGCCACGCCAGCACGGCGCCGACGCCGCTGACGGCGTGGTGCACGGCTTCCTCGACGTGATGGACCCAGCCGTAGGGCGTATGCCAGCCGAGTTCGTCGGTGCCGACCAACAGGATGTGGCCGCCCACCCACAGCATCGCCACGGTGCCGATGAGCGACAGGGCGGCGAGCAGTTTCGGCATGCCCGCGACCAGGCCCCGGCCGATCTTGCGGGCGAAACCCGAGCTGCGCCGCGCCAGGTTCAGGCCGATGTCGTCCATCTTGACGATCGCGGCGACCACGCCGTACACCGCGGCCGTGATCACCAGGGCGACGACCACCAGGATGATCAACCGGGGCAGGAACGCCTCGTCGGCGACCTCGTTGAGCGCGATCACCATGATCTCCGCGGACAGGATGAAGTCGGTGCGAATGGCCCCGGCGGCCATCTTCTTCTCGGCGTCCTCCCCCGCCATGGCGGCGGGCACGGCGCTGTGGTCGTGCCCACGGATGCGGCCCCACACCTTCTCCGCTCCCTCGTAGCAGAGATACGTCGCGCCGAGCATGAGGATCGGAGTCAACAGCCAGGGCAGAAACTGGCTCAGCAGCAGCGCCGCGGGCAGGATGAACAGCAACTTGTTGCGCAGCGACCCGATCGCGATCCGCTTGATGATGGGCAGTTCGCGTTCGGGTGAGATGCCCGTGACGTACTGCGGCGTCACCGCGGTGTCGTCGATCACCACGCCGGCCGCTTTCGCGGTTGCGCGGCCCGCGGCGGCGCCGATGTCGTCGACCGAAGCCGCAGCAAGGCGCGCCAGCACCGCAACGTCGTCCAGCAGTCCGAACAGTCCCGCGCTCATGGCGCGAAGGGTACCCGCAGTCACCTCACAGGAACATGCTGAGAATTTCTGAGAAATGCCGGGTGTTCGCCGCAACTTTGGCTCGTCGCGGTGCGATGATCCGTATCCGCACAACGGATCGTCAACGGAGGATGCAGAACATGAAGCCGAGAATCAGCGCGGCCACTTACGTCGGCCGGATCGGCGGTTTGGCTATCGCCCTCGGCGTCGGCGCCGCGGTGTCGCTCGGCCAGGGTGTGGCATGGGCCGAGGACTCCTCGAGCTCAGGTGTTTCGTCGTCGTCCTCGTCCTCGTCGTCATCGAACGAGAGCCGCGCCTCGAGCGGGGTGTCAGCCGGTCCAACGGCCGCATCCTCGACATCGTCGACCACCAGGTCATCCGCCGCCGAGCGCACCGGGACGCGGTCCAACAGCACCCCGGCGGCGGCCGACGACGAGGCCCCGAGCAGCAGGTCGCGCGGGCTCACCCGCGGCACAGAGCAAGACGGCCCCGCCGAGCGGGCCCTCGCCCGATCCAGCGCCCCCGCCAAGACTCCGGCGACGCCGCCCGCTGCCGAGACCACGCAGACGGCAACCTCCGCTGCGCAGACCACCCCGGTCGGCACCACCGCCCTGGCGTCCGCGGCCCGCCTGGCACCGCCGGCCGACGGCGACAGCCCCCAGGCGCCCGCGCCGGATGCCGCGCTGCTCAGCCTGATGGCCTCCGCGCGCCGCGAAGCCGCCCGCGAGATGACCTCGACGGCACAGTCGACGTCGCTGGCGCAGTCCACCACGCTGGCGGCCGCGGCCAACACGACGGCGGCGCGGCCCTCCGCGCTGGCGTCGACCCCGCTGGGCTGGGTGACCGGCGTGACCAACCAGGGCGTCCTGGGCGGCACCGAGGTGCCGCAGACCAACGACACCTCGAGCTTCAACATCTACGGCACCGACCTGGGCATCATGTGGGACGGCGGCACCATCGACGGCCAACCCTTCATCCATCTCGCCTTCGGCGACACCTTCAGCGGGCCGCGGATGACCGGCGACTGGCGCAGCAACGTCCTGCTGATCAGCTACGACACCGACTTCTACACCGGTGATCAGCCCGGGCTGGAACTCGCTCAGACCGGGCCGGCCTTCCAGTTCATCGACGCGTCCACCACCGAACTGGGCTTTTTGTTCCCCACCGAGGTGACGGTCATCCCGACTGCGGGCGTCCAGATCAACGGCAGGCAGTACGTCAACTACATGTCGGTCCGATCGTGGGACACCCCCGGCCGGTGGACCACCAACTACTCGGCGATCTCGCAGTTCTATCCGGGTGAGAACGGCGGCGACTGGCGGGTGGTGCCGTCGACGATCCGCTCGGCCGGCTGGTTCCGGTCGTCGACGCCGTACGTCGCAGGCAACCAGAACTTCCAGCAGTTCGCCTACGTCCTGCAGCCCGAAGACCAGGTCGGCGAGAACGGCGTGCGCTATCTGTACGCGTTCGCCACGCCGTCGGGCCGCGCCGGGTCGGCCTATCTGTCCCGGGTGCCCGAGGGATCGGTCACCGACCTGTCCAGGTACGAGTACTGGGATGGCAGCGGCTGGGTCGTCGGCCGGCCGGCCGCGGCGGTGCCGATCATCGGCGACTCGACCCGGTCCGCGGGGCCGCTCGGCTTCATCATCGACTTCGCCAACGATCCCAACGTGTTGGGCGGCTACCTCGGCGGCCTGTTCGGCGCGAAGACCGGCGGCAATGTCAGCGAGATGTCGGTGCAGTACAACGAATACCTCGACCAGTACGTCGTGCTGTACGGCGACGGCAACAACGACATCCAGATGCGGACGGCCAGTCAGCCGCAGGGGCCGTGGTCGTCGCCGATCACGCTGGCCCGTTCGGCCGACTACCCCGGGCTGTATGCGCCGATGATCCACCCGTGGTCGGGCACCGGCCTGCTGACGGGTAGGGACGGTCAGCCCGACGTCAGCACCCTGTACTGGAACATGTCGATCTGGGGCGACTACAACGTCGTGTTCATGGAGACCGACCTGTCACCGCTGAACGTCGAACAGGTCTGAGCCGAAATCGACGTCAGGGTCGTCATCCACGCGGGACGGCGACCCTGACGTCGAAATGGACGACCGGCGGCTCAGTCGATGTAGCGCGCCAAGTACGGAGTCATGCCGGCGGTGCGCACGGGCGTCACCTGGACAGAGTCACCGACCTCGATCATCTGACCGTTGCCGATGAACATCGCCACGCTCTGGCTGCCGTTGGGGCCGTAGAAGAGCAGGTCGCCGGGCAGCGCCTGGGAGGGCAGCACCTTGCGTCCGGCCAGGTACTGCTCACCCGAGGTGCGGGGCAGTTTCAGGCCGACACCCGCGAATGCGTACACCATCAGACCGGAGGCGTCGAAGCCGACGACCCGGGGCGCAGGTGCGGGGACCGGAGCCGGCGCGGGCAGCGGAATCGTCGTCAGGCCGGGCAGGCCGGCGGGCGGCACCGCGCCGGGAACGGCACCGGGGATCGCACCGGGAACGGTCGCGGCAGACTGATTCACCGTAGCGGTGGTGCTTCCGTTGCCGAGCGACGGTCCGGCGACGGTGCCGCCACCGTAGGCGAACGGCACACCCCGTTGGGACAGCGCCCGGGCGATGACCATGTCGACGGCCTGCTGGTTACGGGTGGGGAACATCAATTCCGCATTCGCGACCCCCGCGGTCGCCAACGCCATCGTCAGACACGCGACGATCGCAAAGATCCGCCTCATCCCACTCACCTCTTCGTATGCACCAGACATCGACCGGTCGACAACCGGTCAAGATCACTTTCTACCGGTTGCAGCCTCCCGCTGACGAATCCGTAAGCGCCGCTTCGGCAAAAGATGCGGGAGTGAGACGAAACGGTGACCGAACGAGGACGGAGCCGACCCGGACGTGTGAGCGGGGCTGCGCGGGGTACGCCCTATCACCATGACGGCAATGCCCCCGCAACCCGAACCCGAGGAGATCCCCGGCCTGGAACCCGGAGGCGGAGTGGCGCCCGGCGACACCCCGCCCGACGCCGGGTCGACCGCGGTCGGCGAGGAACCCGGGCCCGTCCCGACGCGCAGATGGACGACGGGTTCGGTGTTATCGATCATCCTGGTCGCCCTGTTCGCGATAGCGTTCATCGCCGTGGCGGTGGGCATGGTGCTGAACATCACCGGTGTCACCGGCTGACCTCGTCTGCATCTGGAATCCCGCCTCGCCGCGAGGCGTTGAACAGAACACATGACGACGATGATCCCGACACCGGTCGCTGCACACTCGCCCACGCTCTGGACTCCGGCGCGGGTCCTGGTGACCCGGTCGGCCGCACAGTTGCCCCACGGCGCCGAGATCATCGCCCGGTGCGAGGCGGCAGGCGTCGACGAGCTGACGGTGCTCTCCGGTGACCGCCTGCCACCGCTGACCGCTGATAATGACCGCGCCTCCTACGCGCTGGCCAAGCGCACCCTGGCTGTCGTCGTCGCGCCGCCCAGCAAGCGCCGGCTGCAGCCGATCCCGCCCAGCGCCGACTGGCGCATCGACCTCGCGCAGGGCTGCCCAGGTCACTGTCAGTACTGCTATCTGGCCGGGTCGCTGTCCGGACCGCCGATCACCCGCGTCTATGCGAACCTGCCGGAGATCCTCGCCGAGATGGACGCCCACGTGGGACGCGGCACCATCACCTCGACGTCGGTCCAAAGATCCGGTGAGGGAACCACTTTCGAGGCGTCGTGCTACACCGATCCGCTGGCGCTCGAGCACCTCACCGGCTCCCTGTCGGCGACCGTCCGCCACGTCGGCACCCACGACTGGACCGCGCCCGTCGGTCTGCGATTCACCACCAAGTACGACAACGTCGCCCCGTTGCTCGACCTGCCGCACGGCGGCCGGACCCGGGTACGGCTGTCGGTCAACGCCGACGAGGTGGCCCGGCGGTTCGAAGGCGGCACTGCGCGACTGCCGCAGCGCATCGCGGCACTGCGCACGCTGGCCACCGCCGGATACCGCATCGGCCTCACCATCGCGCCGATCATGCCGACACCCGACTGGCGGGAGGCCTACGGCGCGCTGCTGCGGGACGTCGCCGACGCCTTGTCCGGCGTCCCCCAGGTCGACCTCACCGTCGAATGCATCACCCACCGATTCACCGCGACCAGCAAGGACGTCCTGCTCAGCTGGTATCCGCGCACCAGGCTGGACATGGACGAGGCAGCCCGCACGCGCAAGTTCGGCAAGTACGGTTCGGCCAAGTACGTCTACCCGAAGGACATCATGAGCGAGATGCGGACCTGGTTCGAGGCCGAACTCGCCGACGTCCTGCCCGCAGCACGCACGCTGTACTGGACGTGACGCGCCGGTGAAGGTGATCGCGATCCACGTCGCCAAGGGCCGACGGCTGCCGGTGCGCCCGGTCGAATCCGTTGTCGCCGAGGCGGGTGCGGGCCTGGTCGGCGACCGCTACCACGGCACCCGCCACCGCCACGTCTCAATCCAATCCAAGGAGTTCCTCGACCGCGCCGCAGCGGATCTCGGATATGACTTCGACCCGGGTGCGACCCGCCGCAACATCACCGTCGACAGCGGTGAGATCCCCACCAAGCCCGGAACCCGCATAAGGATCGGCGACGTGGAACTCGAGGTGGTCCGACTGCTGGCCCCGTGCCGGCTGCTCGACGACGACATGGGCCGCGGCGCGGCGGCGGCCATGCGCGGCCGGGGCGGATCAGCCTGCCGGATCCTGCGCTCGGGCACCATCCGGCTCGGCGACGACGTGACAATCGAGCCGGCCACCGTCCCGGCGGGCTGAGCCCCGCCTCAGCGGCGGCGGTCCCGCACCTTGTACGTCGCCGGCCAGGACTGACGGTCCTCGTCGCCCACCAGCGGCGTGCCCTTGCCCCCGACCTTGACGTTGTAGGCCTCCTGGCCGGCGCCCACCTCGCGGTTGGCGTGCTCCTGGGCCAGGTAGTAGAGCTCGTCGATGGCCGCCTCGCTGTAGGCGACGAACGTAGTCTTGCGCTCGATGTCTCCCGCGCCGGCCACCATGCGCTCGGGCAGGATCCGCGACGCCAGCGCGGCCAGGGCCAGGAGGATGAACGGCACGATCCAGTAGCAGACGACCGACAGCGGGGTCTGCGTGTCGAGGATCGTCGCATCGCGCTGGACGATCGGCGGGATCGCCGACGACACCGTCATCAGCCCGAACACCGCAACCCACAGCCACGTCAACCGGGTGGTGATCTCGGCGAACAGGTCGGTCTCGAGGATGTCCTTGGGCTGGCCCGCTGCGGCGAACTCCCGCACGAACGGCCGGCCGGTCAGTACCCCGACGAGCGCGACGAGGAAGATCCCGGCATTGCTCAGCGGCTGCAGCCAGCGCTCCATGAAATCCTGGCTGACGACGAGCGTCACCACCGTCAGCACGGCGAAGGTGGCCACCGCACCGATCTCCAGGGTGCGGCCGGGGGCCTGCCGCGCCGACCCGACCGCGAGTGCGGCGATGGCGACGGCGAGGGCCACCACGACGGCGGCAAGGAACGGCACGTTGCCGACCAGAACCCAGTAGACGACCCATGGCGCAAAACCGATGACTATGCCCACGAGCGGCAGTCTAGGGCGCGGCCGCCGCGGGTGGTCGGCGCACACCGCGAGGTGTACAACGGCGGGTGATGAGATATCTGCTCATCGCCCTCTACCTGGGCGGCTGGATCCTGACCACCGTGATGTTGTTGCGGCGGCAGTTCGGCGACGACGATCGCAGCCGCCGCACGCGCATGGTGTTCAACGCCGTTAGCGTCGCGTGCGCCCTCGCACTGGCCGCGGTGTGGCCGGTGTCCGCATGGTTCCTCCCGATGATCAGGGCGGCGCTGGGCAAAGAGGACCGCGAGTGACGGAGGTGTCGGTAGGGCGGGCCCCGGGTATGCCGAAACTCGTGCGCTCAGACAACGATTCGAACGACGGCTCCGACGGGTCGAAGGCGATCCACGAAGACGAGATCAAAGAGGCCGCCGCCCGACCGGCCGACTCCGGGGACGACGTCGGACCGTCCGCACAGCGCTGACGTCAGCCGCCGCGCGGCGCCCAGCCTTTTCGCGGCCGGCCTGCGCTAGGGCGTCGACGCCGTTTGGTCGGCCGACCCGTCCCCATCCGTCGCGTCCTCCGCGGTGGCGTCGTCGGCCGTGCCCCCGGTGTCCTCCGCCGGCGGCGGCTCAGCCGCGCTTTCGGTGGCCGTCGCCGTTGCGGTGGCCGTGCCGGTGGCGGCGGTCTCCTCGGCGGGCGGTGCGGCGGTGGTGGTCTCCTGGATCGTGGTCTGCGCGGCCGTCGTCGACTGCGGTGGCGCCGTGGTGGCGGTGGCGGTCGGCGGTGGAGTCGGCGACGCGGAGGTCGACGCGACCGTCGCAGAGGGTGCCGTACTGGTCGGCGGGGCGCTGGTACTCGTGGACGGAGTCGCCGAGGTGGAGGTCGCCGCCGTGTCGTCGGGCTGCACGACGGCGAGGATCTGCTCGGTGTATCCGTCGAGTCGCGCCTCGATCTCGTCGGCCGGCACCTCGCCGGCCTGGATCTGTTTCTCGAACTCGGCCATGTCGGCCCACACCGCGTCGAGTTCCTTCATCTGGTCCTCGGACAGCGGCTCGTCGAGAGTCACGAACACCTGGCGCGCCAGGGCGTATGTGAGGCAGTTGGCGCACTCGTAGTTGAGCGCACCAGCGAGGTTCTGCGGGGCCACCACGTTGTCGTCGGCGTCGTCGTTGTCCACCACGAAGACCACCTGGTAGGCGACGGCGACGGCATTGCACGAATCGCACGACGCGTAGGCGTGCGCCTCGTTGACGTTCATCGCGTCCGAGTCGTCGGTCACCCACACCATCGCGAACACCGCGTCGTAGACGGTGGTGTCATCGGTGGTGTTGACCGCGAGCGCCTGGTTGTCGTCGGGTTCGGGCGCCAGCGGCTTGCCGACCGGGAACACCCAGCCGTCGGCCGGCGGCACGGCGGCTGCCGCCGGTGACGCGGTGCTGAGAACCGACGGCTCTGGCGGGGCGCTCGCCACCCCCGCCGCACCGCCCCCGCCGGCGGTCGCGGCGCCGCCGCCACCTGATGGAACGCCTCCCGCGCCGCCACCCCCGCCACCGCTGCCGCTGTAGCCCACCTCCATGCGGGGCGCGAGGATGAGTGCCAGCTGCGGGGACGCCTTGGTGGGCATGGCGGCGCTGGTGTCCCAGACCGCCGTCATTACGCCCTGCTGACCCTTGACGAACACGGGGGCGGCCGCCAGGCGCGGTTCGCCGGTCACCTCGACCGGTGCGGCCATCCCGTCGGCCTTGAGCGCGTAGACGATGTCGCCGACCGTGCCGCGTTCCCATGGCTGGATCGGTCGGTAGTTGCCGTCACCGGGTGACCACGCGTACGCGACGCCGCACGCGATCCCCGTGCCGGCCACGACGGCCACCATCCGCATCACCGGTTTGCCTGCCGTCCCCTGCCATGCGCCGACGACGCTGCGGCGTACCAGCCGAAACAGCATGTACAGAACGCCGGCCACCGGGATCACGATCGCGACGATGGCGAGCACCCTGGCCACGGCCTGCACCATGTCGCCGTCGGCCCAGGCCGTCGCCAGGACGTCCTGCTGCGTGTTCAGGCCGGCCCACGCACTGCCCAGCAGCCGTGGCAGCGTCCACACCGCGATCACCAGGGTGGCGAGTAGCAGTGGCACCACCAGCACCACCCACAGCGTGACGACGATGCGAGCCCACGGTTTGAGCAGGCTCGCATGCGGATCGCCCCATCGCCACGGCAGGGCACCGAGCAGAGTCGGCTTGATGCGGGAGTACAGATCGGGCACGCCGGTCAGATCGGCCAGCACGTGGTAGCCGTCGAACCGCACCAGCGGTGCGAGCTGACGCAGCATCTGGAGGATCTGGGTGGCGACCACCAGGAGCAACGCGTCGTATCCGAGCCAGAGCCAGATTCCGGTGATGGCGATCGCGACGAGGGCGTTGAAATACAGTCCGCCGAGGTCCGTTCGGAGCCGCCCCGCCCGGCCGAGACGGTAGGAGTCGGTGACGTCGGTGTAGAACGCCGGCCACACCAGGTACAGCCCGAACCCCATGACCCCGGGGGTGGCTCCTCCGTATCGCGCCGCGGCGGCATGTCCGAACTCGTGGAAGCCCGCCGACAGCACCGTCACGACGAAGACGAGGATCAGCAGCCCGGGCCGCTCGAATGCGTCGTGAGCCGCCGACGCCAGTCCCTTCTCGAAGAAGACCCACCAGCACACCGCGGCGAAGGCGGCCAACGCCGGCACGACCACCCACGGGCGGAAGAGGAACCGGAACGGGTCGGTCAATCGCCTGGTGCGATCGGCATCGGAGACCGAATAGCGAAACCGCAGACCCAACAACGGATCCTGCTTCTTGACCACCGGCTGGCCACCGTCGGAGCGGACCAACAGCCCCAGTGGCCGCAACTGCTTGTCCACGAAGTGGGCGATGTTGTCCTCGCTCACCGAGCGGCCGGTCGAGGCGGAGACGGCGGCGGCCACTTCGGCGGCGGTCTTGTAGCCGTCGACCTCGTGCAGGATGGCATAGAGCAGCGGGGTCAGCTGCACCGTCTGACCATCCGCGCGCCGGGCCAGGGACGGCGGCACCCGGTATCCGGATCCCGCCATCTCCCCGATGAGTTCGACACCTTCGGCGCGTTGCAGACCGCTCTGGGTCGGCTCGGCGCCCATGGTGGTCATGGGTTCGTCCCGGCCGCGCGTCAGGCGGACGAGCCGGCGGTGCTGCCGCCGCTGTCACCGTCGCCGGATCCTGCGGAGGTGCCGTCGCCGCTGCCGGTGTCGGTGGCACTGCCGCCCGTACCCGCATCGGTTTCGCTGCCTGCCGCAGCCGTGCCGCCGTCGGCGGTGCTGTCCGCATCGCCCTGGGAGATGGTGGAGTCCTGATTGGCCTCCGCCACGGCCTCGCCGGTGATCGTCTGGTTGATGATGGCGTCCTGCTGGGCGCTGGAGACCGCGATCGAGTCGATGGAGCCGATATTGGCGGAAACGCCGGCGTTGATCGGCGCCGCCACGTTCGCGTTGGCTGCGACTGCTCCGCTGATCGGCGCGGCCAGATCTGTGTCGAGGTCGACGTTGACGTTGACGTTGAGCAGGTTGCCGTCGAGCAACGACGCGGTGTCCAGAGCCGTTGTGTCCGTTCCGGTCGTCACGCCACCGGTGCCGGTGTCCGGGGCCGTCGTCCCGTCTGCCGGATCCCCCTCGTCCCCGGTCTCGACGCCACCCTGTTCGATACCGCTGACCTGATTGGACGTTGCGTAGGCGTCGGCGTCGAGTTCCTGAGTGACCAACGCGCCCTGGTCGACGAGCGCCTGCGCGCTGGAGCCGGAGGACAGGACGTTGGCACTCGCACCGGCGTCGATGGGGGCTGCCACGTTCAGATTCGCTGCCGCGGCCAGGTCGATGGGCGACGCGGCGTCGATGGCCACGTCGACATCGGCGTTGAGGTCGAGGATCGACACGACTTCCTTGTCGGGCAATGCGATTGCGCTCTCCGCCGCGAGTTCTTCCGGCGACAGTCCCTGGGTGCTCATCTCCGTCTCACTTTCATTGGGGTCCTCGCGGCGTTGCTGCGACGACAGGCGGTCGGCTCGTCGTGGCGCGATGATTACCCAGCACTTCTCAAGATCAAAGAAAAATCTTTGCCGAAACACCCGTGAGCAGCAATTACGGCGTCGATCTAATTAACCGTTCTGCTGCGTGAGCCGGATCACTGCTGCATAGACCCTGTGAGAGTGCTGAACGTGCGTTCCGTTGGATTTGCTGGTCACGCGGGCGGTGGCGCCGACCAGTGCACCACTTTCACCGCGGTCATCTCGTCGAGCAGCTCGGGGCCGTAGCCGAAGCCGCTGCCGCTGGCACGCCGCGGCTCGGAGGCGCCGCCGGGAGCGCCGCCGAACACCGCGTTGATCTTGACGGTGCCGACCGGCAGTGTGCGCCAGGCGGTTTGAGCGTGGGCCATATCGGGTGTGAGCACGGTGGCGGCGAGCCCGTAGCGGTCGGCCGCCGCCTCCGTCAGTGCGGTGCGGAAATCCTTCACGACCCGCACCGGCGCCACGGGCCCGAACGTCTCCTCGCGCAGTACGAGCATGTCGGGCGTGCAACCGGTCAGCACGGTCGGCGGATAGAACGACCCGGGGCCCGCAGCGGGTTCACCACCGATGCGCACACGCGCACCCGCATCGACCGCGTCGAGGACATGGCCGTGCACCACGTCGCGCTGGCGCTCGTCGACGAGCGGACCGATCCGGTCTGCCCAGTCCCGGGCCTGCTCCACCCAGCGCCTCGACGAATTCCTCGGCCACCGACTGATGGGCGTAGATGCGTTCCACCGAGACGCAGATCTGGCCGGCGTTCGCGAAGGCGCCCGTCGCGGCTTGTTCGGCGGCCCACCGCGGATCGACACCGTCATCGACGATCAGCGCGTCGTTGCCGCCGTTCTCCAGTACGGCCTTGGCTCCGCGTTCGGCACAGGCCTTGGCGATCCGGCGACCGGTCGCGCTGCTGCCGACGTGGGCGACGACGTCGACGTCCTCGGACTCGGTCAACCGGACGCCGACACCCGCGTCACCGTCCACGATCTCGAGCACTCCGTCGGGAAGCTGCGCGGCCAGCAGTTCGGCGAATCGCCGTCCGGTGGCGGGGCAACGTTCACTTGGCTTGTGCACCACGGTGTTTCCGGTGACGAGAGCAGCGCCGAGCAGTCCGGCCGCGACCGCGACGGGATCGTTCCACGGCGTGAGCACCGCGACCACGCCGCGGGGTTCCGGCACCATGAGATCGGTGGCCGACCACTGCCCGTGCAGGGTGCGGCCGCGATGCAGCGGACCGAGTTCGGCGTACTGCACGAGCGTGCCGGCCCCGGCGTCGACACCCCCGAGCGAGTCCTGGCGGGACTTGCCGGTCTCGCGTTCGTTGAGCTCGGCGAGTTCGTCTGCGGCGGCGCGAACGGCGGCGGCAGCGGCGGTGAGTGCGGCAGCGCGCTCCGCGGCGGGCGTACGGGACCACGCAGTCGCTGCGGCGCGGGCGCGCTTGACCGCTTCATCGCAGCTGGCGTCGTCGGCGATGGGTACCCGGCTGACGGTATCGCCGGTGCGGGGGTCGGTGACGATGAGTTCTGTCGGCTTCGGCACGCCAGGGTGGTACCCGAGACGCCGTCACCGAATCAGGCCGCGACGTCAACGCATCAAGCGTAGAGCTCCTCGAACTTCCGGATCGACCGTTCGATGTCGCCCTTGACCGCTCGCGCCGCGGCCGCGCCGATCGGCCCGAACAGCGGCGCTCCCCCGAGTTCCAGCGTGACGGTGAACGCACATCCCGACGATGTCGGCTGCACCGCCAGTTTCAAGCCGTACTTCGTGCCGCCGACGCCGTTGCCCTTGACCTCGAGCAGCTTCGGCGGATCCACCTTCTTGATGGTCCAGGTGACGCGGTTGCGCATCCCCTTGGCGCCGGCGACGCCGACCACGGTCGTCCCCTCGGTGATCTCGGACGGAACCTCGCTTCGCCAACCCTCCTGCATCACCAGCCAGTCACCGAGTTCGGACAGGTTGGACGCGTGCTCCCATGCGTCCTCCGGTCTCAGCGTCAGCTCGCGGGACATCTCGAGTTTGGCCATTGGGCGATCGTAGACCGACGCCGACCCCGTGACGTGCAAGAACCTGCGAGACGGCAGCACCGCGACACACCACGCAACGCCAAGTCTTGACTAATTCCAGAAAAGGGGGTTTTGTTGATTGCATGCCCTCGACAACCGACTACGCCGACCAGCTGCGCGCAGCTGATCTGCGCGTCACGCGACCTCGGGTCGCAGTGCTCGAGGCGGTGCACGCCCATCCCCACTCCGATACCGACACCATATTCAGCGCCGTCCGGACCGCACTGCCCGACGTCTCGCGACAGGCCGTCTACGACGTGCTGCACGCGCTGACCGGCGCCCGCCTGCTCCGCCGTATCCAGCCGTCCGGCTCCGTGGCCCGTTACGAGTCGCGCGTCGGCGACAACCACCACCACGTGGTGTGCCGGGGCTGCGGCGTCATCGCCGACATCGACTGCGCGGTCGGCGAGGCCCCCTGTCTGATCCCGTCCGACCCGAACGGTTCGCTGGAGGGCTTCGTCCTCGACGAGGCCGAGGTCATCTACTGGGGCCTGTGCCCCGACTGCGCGGCCGCAGGCGCCACCGCGGCGCACCCTTGATTTCAGCTCAGCCCCAACCACCTATCCGAAAGGAACGCCGCTGTGTCATCCGATACATCCGACGCCCGCCCGCCGCACTCCGACGCCAAGACGGCCTCTAGTGGCAGCGAATCCGAGAACCCGGTAATCGACTCGCCGCACCCCAAGTCGAGTGCGCCGAAGAAGAACCAGGATTGGTGGCCCGAGCAGGTCGACGTGTCGGTTCTGCACAAGCAGAACGAGAAGGGCAACCCGCTCGGCGAGGGCTTCAAGTACGCGGACGCCTTCGCCCAACTCGACGTCGAGGCCTTCAAGGCCGACGTCATCGAGGTCATCCAGACCTCGCAGGACTGGTGGCCCGCCGACTACGGCAACTACGCCGGTCTGTTCATCCGGATGAGCTGGCACGCCGCAGGCACCTACCGGATCTTCGACGGCCGCGGCGGCGCCGGGCAGGGCTCGCAGCGCTTCGCCCCGCTCAACAGCTGGCCGGACAACGCCAACCTCGACAAGGCTCGCCGGCTGCTGTGGCCGATCAAGAAGAAGTACGGCAACAAGATCTCCTGGGCCGACCTGATCGCCTTCGCTGGTAACGCCGCGCTCGAGCAGTCCGGGTTCGAGACGGCCGGCTTCGCGTTCGGCCGCGAGGACATCCACGAGCCCGAGGAGATGCTGTGGGGCCAGGAGGACACCTGGCTGGGCACCGACCAGCGCTACGGCGGCACCAACGACAGCGATCGTCAGCTGGCTGAGCCGTTCGGCGCCACCACGATGGGTCTGATCTACGTCAATCCCGAGGGCCCGGAAGGCAAGCCGGATCCGCTGGCCGCCGCACACGACATCCGCGAGACCTTCGGCCGGATGGCGATGAACGACGAGGAGACCGCCGCCCTGATCGTCGGCGGCCACACCCTGGGCAAGACCCACGGCGCCGCCGACGTCAACGTCGGACCGGAGCCCGAGGGCGCTCCGATGGAGCAGCAGGGCCTGGGCTGGAAGTGCCCGTTCGGTGCCGGCAACGGCAACGACACCGTGACCAGCGGTCTCGAGGTCATCTGGACCGGCACGAACTCCGAGTGGAGCAACGCGTTCCTGGAGAACCTGTACGGCAACGAGTGGGAGCTGACCAAGAGCCCAGCCGGCGCCTGGCAGTTCGAGGCCAAGAACGCCGAGGCCACCATCCCGGATCCGTTCGGCGGCCCGCCGCGCAAGCCCACCATGCTGGTGACCGACGTCGCGCTGCGCGAGGATCCGATCTACGGCGAGATCACGCGGCGCTGGCTCGATCATCCCGAGGAGATGGACGAGGCCTTCCGCAAGGCCTGGTACAAGCTGATGCACCGCGACATGGGTCCCATCAGCCGCTACCTCGGCCCGTGGGTCGCCGAGCCGCAGCTCTGGCAGGACCCGGTTCCCCCGGTGGAGGGTGAGCTCATCGGTGAGGCGGAGATCGCCGAGCTGAAGGGCAAGCTGCTCGATTCGGGTCTGTCGATTCAGCAGCTGATCAAGACGGCGTGGTCGTCGGCGTCCAGCTTCCGCGGTACCGACAAGCGCGGCGGCGCCAACGGGGCGCGGGTCCGGCTCGAGCCGCAGAAGAACTGGGAGTCCAACGAGCCGGCCGAGCTGGCCAAGGTGCTGCCGGTTCTCGAGCAGATCCAGCAGGAGTTCAACGGGTCGGGCAAGAACGTCTCGCTGGCCGACCTGATCGTGCTGGGCGGTACCGCGGCGGTCGAGAAGGCCGCCAAGGACGCCGGTCACGACATCACGGTCCCCTTCACCCCCGGCCGCACCGACGCCTCGCAGGAGCAGACGGACGTGGAGTCCTTTGCGGTGCTCGAACCGCGGGTGGACGGCTTCCGGAACTTCTTCCGCCCCGACGAGAAGAACCCATTGGAGCAGCAGCTGGTCGAGAAGGCCTACATGCTCGATCTGACCGGTCCGGAGCTGACGGTCCTGATCGGTGGCCTGCGGGTGCTCGACGTCAACCACGGCGGCAGCAAGCACGGGGTGTTCACCGACACGCCGGGCGTGCTGACCAACGACTTCTTCACCAACCTGCTCGACATGCGCACCGAGTGGAAGCCATCGGAGAACACCGCCAACGTCTTCGACGGTCGCGACCGAGTGTCCGGTGAGTCCAAGTGGACCGCCACCGCCAACGACCTGGTGTTCGGTTCGAACTCGGTGCTGCGCGGCATCGCCGAGGTCTACGCGCAGGACGACAGCAAGGAGAAGTTCGTCAAGGACTTCGCCAAGGCGTGGGCCAAGGTCATGGACAACGACCGCTTCGAGGTGAAGAAGTAGACCGCACCGGAACCGGGACACCCCGCGAGTCGCACGCCGGCTCGCGGGGTGTCCCATATCGCGGCGTGTCTCGCCTTCAGTGCCTGTGATCGAAGTTCCTTCCGGGGTCCGCGCCATGGCGCACCGCGGTCCCGCCTGGGCGCACTGGGTCGAGGGTCTGGCGGGGCAGAGTCAGGCCATCCTGCGCGATTGGGACCTGCGACTCGACGGCGATCCGATGCACGGAGCGAGTTCGCTTGTGCTGCCGGTAATCTCGGCCCAGGGCAAGCGATCCGTGCTCAAGCTCGGCTTCCCCGACGACGAATCCGAACACGAGCACCTTGCGCTACGCCGCTGGGGCGGCGACGGCGCCGTGCGGCTGCTCAGCGCAGATCCGCACCGTCGCGCGGTGCTGCTCGAACGGCTGACCGGCCGGGATCTCAGCGATTTGCCCGACGACGACGCCTGCCGGGTGGTCGCCGGGCTCTACCGCCGCATCCACGTGCCCGCGCTCCCGCAGGTGCGCTCGCTGCGCGCGCTACTGGAACGGTGGACCGCCGACCTGTCGGCCCTGCCCCGAAACGCCGCCGTCCCGCACCGCCTGGTCGAACAGGCCATTGCGCACGGACGGGACTTCATCGGCGACGCGGCGACCACCGGCACGCTCATCCACACCGATCTGCACTACGCGAACGTGCTTGCCGCGGATCGGGAACCGTGGCTGGTGATCGACCCGAAGCCGCTCGACGGCGACCCCCACTACGAGGTCGCGCCGCTGCTGTGGAACCGCTGGGACGAGTTGGCCGGCGACATCAGGGAAGGGGTGCGACGACGGTTCTACGTGACGGTCGACGCCGCCGGTCTCGATGAGGACCGGGCCCGGGCATGGGTCGTTGTGCGCATGGTGCACAACGCCATGTGGGAACTGACCGAGGCGGCCCGTCCGGACACGGATTGGCTCACCGTATGCGTGGCGGTGGCCAAGGCCGTGCAGAATTAGGACCCTATGGATGCCGCTGCGAGTGTGGTGAGAACTCCTGACGACCGGTTCGCCGGCCTGCCCGACTACGACTTCGCGCCGAACTATCACCTCGTCGAGACACGCGGAACACCGCCGCTGCGAATGCATTTCGTCGACGCCGGGCCGCCGGACGCCCCGGTGGTGCTGCTGCTGCACGGACAGCCGACGTGGTCGTACCTGTACCGCCACACGATCAGGGTGCTCGTCGAGGCCGGGCTGCGGGTCATCGCACCCGACCACATCGGATTCGGCCGCTCGGACAAGCCCACCGATCCCACCTCTTACAGCTTCGCGCGCCACGTCGGCTGGATGCAGGCACTGGTGGGCGGACTCGATCTGCGCGAGGTGACCCTCGTCGCACAGGATTGGGGCGGGCCGATCGGACTCAGCGTGCTGGCGCGCGACCCCGACCGCTTCTCCGGCGTGGTCCTCACCAACACGATCCTGCACACCTGCGATCCCGCGCTCGCCGATCGGCTGACCTGGGCTCACCACGGCGTCGGTGACAGCCGCGTCCTGCACGAAGAGACGTTGCTGGACTACATCGCGTTCTATCAGCGCTCCCCCGACATCACCCCGAGCATGTTCCTCGACGCGGTCGCCGGTCCCCTTCCCGCGCCGGTACTGGCCGCCTACGACGCGCCGTTCCCCGACCGCACCTACAAGGCCGGACTGCGGCAGCTCACCGCCCTGGTGCCGCTGACCCGCAACGACCCCGGCGCCGTGATCGGTCGCGCGACCATGGCCGCCCTCGAGGAGTGGGACCGGCCCTTCCTGACGGCCTACTCCGACAGCGATCCGGCCACCCGGGGCTGGGAGCGGGTGTTCCAGGAGCGGGTGCCCGGAGCCCGGGGGCGGGAGCATCCGACGATCGCCGGAGCAGGTCACTTCGTGCAGGAGCAGCGCGGCCCGGAGCTCGGAGCGATCGTGGCGGGTTTCGTGCGGGAGCAGGCCTGACTCAGACGTGGCGGAGCAGCCGCGCCGCGATCAACGGGGCGATTTTGTCCGCCATGTAGACGTGGCCCTCGTCGGTCGGGTGCACACCGTCCTTGCCGATCAGCTGCGGCTGGTCCACGAACCATCGTTCGGCGATCGGGTCGACGAACTCGGCCTTGGCCAGCTTCGCCTGATAGGCGAGGGTGTCGCGGATACGCAGGATGGGCGGCGGCGGATCGGCCGTCGGCCATGCCGGACCGATGATGAGGAAACGCGCGGTGGGAGCCATGCGGCGGGCCATCTGGAAGACGCCGTAGGTCATGAACGTCAGCGCCGCGGGGTCGACCCGCTCGTCGTTGCGCGACCCGAAGAACACCACGAGGTCGTCGTCGCGCTTGATCGCGCGGGCGGCCAGATCTTCGAAGACGTTCCCACGGTTGCCCCGGGTGGCGTACCCCGCACCGCCTTCGGCCGCGACATCGGCCACGACCGGGACGCCGTTGCGGGCCAGGGTCTGCCAGGCTCTGGTGGTCCAGCCGCGGTCCCCCTCACCGCCTTCGTTGCTGCCCGTCGTGTACGAGTCGCTGACCACCGCGATGCGACTCACCCCGACCTGCAGCGTGACGGTCTCGTCGGTCCGGGGCCCGGCGGCGTGAGCTCCCACCCCGCCGACCAGAAGCGCGATCGACAACAGAAGCGTGAACAGGCGACTCACTGCTACCTCCACTGTCGACGGCACCGAGACGCCGAATCCGCGATCGCCGAAATCTTAAAGGCAGGACCGGGGAACGCATACCGTGACGCGCGTATCGGAGGTTCAGCCGACGCGGCCGGCGACCGCGTCCACCCGTGCCGACCGGGTCTCGGCCGGGGTGGTGGCGGTGGTACCGGCCAGGACGGCGTTGGCCTGGCTGTCGATCGCGTTGGCCGGAGTGTCCCGCACGTCGACCATCCGGCGCATCCACAGCCGCGCGGGTTCCTCGACGACGTGGTAGAGCACGACCGCCGCGAGCAGCGAGATCCCGATCAGCCCGCCGACCACCAGCGTCGCCGCCGGACCCGGCGTCAGGGTGATGTCGAACTGGACGACGACCCAGTTCCATGCCGTGTGCACGAGTTCGTGGACCATGTACAGCCCGAACGAGATGTGGCCGCAGTAGACCATCACGCGGGTCGAGAGCACCCTGGGCAGGCTGCCCGCGCCGATCGCCAGCGTCACCACCAGCGGCACGAACAGCACGTCGACCAGACCGCTCGCGTCGCGGATCGACGCGGGCGGATGGGCGTCGAGGTAGTAGATCCCGCCGACGATGCCGCCCGCGATGACCAGCGACAGGTAACCGGCCCGGGCGCGGGCCCGGTCGGTGAGTCGCAGCTTGCGCACCGCCGCACACGCCAACGCTCCGGCGGTGAACTGCATGACGATCCGCGGCAGCCAGCTCCACGGGGTGTAGAACTCCCCGGTCGCCATCAGCAATAGGGTCGGCGGCAGTGATGCGGCCAACGCCAGCCAGATCAGGGCCCTCGCCCTGGTCACCCGCGCCACCCGGAACACCACCAGCACCAGCGCACCGAACAGCAGGTAGGCCAGCCACTCCGCGCTGATGGACCAGGCTGGACCATCCCAGCTCGACCCGTCGAAGAACGGCTGGAACCACAGCTGAACCAGCAGGATCTGGCGTAGATAACTGACTGCGGTGAGCTGGTCCGCCGCCTCTGAAGGCACATGCCCCACGTTGAGCGTGAAGATGATCCACACCGCGGCCAGGTGCATCGTCACCAGGTAGACCGGCCATACCCGGGCCAGGCGCAGCCACAGGAACCTCAGGGTCGTCTGAGTCGACCACCGGTGGCCCATCCGGTCGAGATAGGTCCAGGTGAGGACGAACCCGCTGAGGATGAAGAAGAGATCGACGCCCTGTGCGCCGCAGTCGAGCACCGGCGCCAACGCCGTGGCCAGATCGGGCGCGGCCTGGTGCAGCAGCGGCCGGAAATGGAACAGCACGACCCAGAACGCGGCGACGATACGCAGACCCGACAGGGCCTTGATCTCTCCGCTGCGCACAACGCTCTTTTCGTGAGGGAATCTGCTGTGTTCGTTCGGTCCGGTTCCGTAGTGCCGCCTCGACGAGGGGGCGGCGATGGGCAGATTACCAGCGGAGGCTGCATCCGGGGGCGCGCGAAACCTGTGCGTCGCGTCGATCCGGACGCGGGTGATCACGGGTGTTCGAAGTGCTGATAGTCCTTCGGGGAGCGCCAGTCGCCGCCCCAACGCCAGCCCCGCGACAGAAAGACCTGGACCGCTGGATCGCCTGCGTGCAGCATTCCTGGATCGGTCCGCGAGCGGTCGACGTACGGTCCGGCATTGGCCGGCTCGACCCGGCCTGCGCCGTCGATGTAGGGATTGAGCAGCGGGTTGACATCGATCGCTCGGCCGTACGCATGCTCCGACCAGCTGCTCGACCCGGGTATCCCCCGGCAGTTGAACGCGGAGGTGTTGTTGTCGGCCATCGAGAGCTCGTCCTCGGCGTTCGGGTACTCGTCGACGGTTCGCATCTTCGTGATCGGATACCGCAGCGCGTAGAGCTCTTCGAGGATGTCGATCACCTCGGCGACGAGGTCCTCGTGCACAACCAGTGCCCCGCGGTGAGTCTCACCGTCGAACCCGAGGTAGGTGCTCTCGACCCGCCGTAGCTCGCCGGGTCCGACGGGACAGCCGGGCCGCCACGTCGCCCCGAGATCCGCGGCGGTCACCCAGGTGACCCTGGCGCCGATCACGGCCGGATGCCTGGTCTGCGGCGGAGCCGGAACTGAAACGGGCGCGGACCCCGGCGAGGAAACCACCGGCGGTGAGGTGGCGGGAGGGGCCGGTTGGGTGCACCCGCCGAGCGTCACCACGGCCGCCGCGGCGGCGGTGATCGTCGCCGCGCAGCGTCGCATGCGCCCCGGCAGCGGAGGCGGAATAGACGTCGCCATGGATCTGGACGCGACGCTACCTGTTTGCGGGATGTGCTCGCGGCACGACAGGCGCGTTGACGCAACCGACAGCGCACTTGGGTATTGTCAGGAAACGATCACTGAAGAAGAGGTCAGCGCGGCCGCGGTGATGATGACGAGAAGGACGTGATTGTCAGTGCTCGCGCCGCATGACCCGGGATTGAGGCATGTGCCCGCCTCCGGCGTTGCTCCTGGTATGCCACTGGCGCCTTTGACGGTGCTCCTCGTTGAGGACGACCGCGGTGATGCTTTGCTGGTCGAGGAGCTCATCGCGGATGGAGTGGCCGACATCAGGCTGCGGTGGGCCGACTCGATGGCTGCCGCGGAGCGCGAGGTCAGCCGGTCGCGGCCCGACTGCGTCCTGCTCGACCTGAATCTTCCCGACGCCAGCGGCACCGAGGCCGTCGATCGCGTGTGCCGGATAGACGTCACCCTGCCGATCGTCGTGTTGACCGGCCACATCGACGAACACTACGGCGTGTCGGCAGTGGCATCGGGCGCGCAGGATTACCTCGTCAAGGGCCGCGTCGAACCCGAGATGCTTCGGCGCTCGCTGCTCTACGCAATCGAACGCAAGCGGTCCGAGCTGACCGCGGTCGATCTGCACGCCAGCCAATTGCGCGCCCAGGAGAACGCCCGACTGGAACGAGGACTGCTGCCCTCCCCGCTGCTGCTGGACGATCCGGGTGTTGACATCGTGGCGACGTACCGGCCGTCGCGGCCCAACGCCCTGCTCGGCGGCGATTTCTACGATTTCGTGCAGACGCCCGATCGGACCGTGCACGTGATGGTCGGCGACGTCTCCGGCCACGGACCCGACGAAGCCGCCCTGGGCGTAGCCCTGCGCATCGGCTGGCGCGCGCTGACGTTCGCAGGTCTGCGCGGTCACGAGCGGATGCAGCAGCTCGAGCGGATCCTGCGCGCCGAGCGCCCCGGCAAGCACATCTTCGCCACCGTCCTGAGCCTGGCCTTCTCGCCCCATGACCGGAGCTTCAACGCCGTGCGGGCCGGACACCCGGGCATGTTGCTGCACGGACCGGGCGGGGTGGAGTGGATGGAGCCCCCCGCCGGCCCCGCGCTGGGCCTCGGCGGCACCCATTGGCCTATCAACGAACTCGAGCTGCCTGCCGGTCACGCGGTGCTGCTGCTGACCGACGGCCTGTTCGAAGGCCATTCCGGACTCGGTAACCAGCGCCTCGGCGAGGACGGCCTGCTGACGCTGGCCCGGTCCGTGGCCGACCTCAGCGGAGCGGACTTCGTCGAGACGCTGATCAGCGAGGCCGAGAAGCGGGCGGAGACGCACGGCGGGCTCACCGACGACATCGCCGTGGTGCGCGTGGAGCGCACCACGTGACCACGCCTGCTCGGCGACGCGGCCAATCGCTGACCGTGCAGGGCTGGCAGAACATCGTGCTGCTGACCATCGGCCTCCTCGTCCTCGCCGGCGCGCTGTCCGGCGCCCTGTTGATGCAGCGGACCGATGCGGTGTCCCGGGAGTTGATCGACCAGATCCAGCCCGCCCGCGTCGCGGCCTACCAGTTGCAGGCGGCGTTGCGTGATCAGGAGACGGCGGTGCGCGGCTACGCCATCGCCGCAGATCCGCAGTTCCTGCAGCCCTATCACGACGGTCGCATCGCCGAACAGGACGCGGTGGACCGGATCAGCGAATTGGTCCCGGACAACACGGCGCTGATGGCCGATCTGGACGCGATCGAGCGGGCGGCCGACGAGTGGCGCACGAACTTCGCCGAACCCTTGGTGGCGATGGTGCGACCGGGCGCCCCCGGCTTGGCGAACAGCGAACTCGCGCAGCGCGGGAAGGCCGAGTTCGACGCGATCCGCGCCCTTTTCGAGACGCAGAACCGGGATTTCACCGCAGCGCGCACCGAAGGCCTGGAGGATCTCGACGCGGTGCGTGCCTGGCGCGACCGGGTTCTCGGTGCGATGATCGTCGCCCTGCTCGTGATGGCCGTGCTGCTGTCGGTGGTGATGTCGCGCGCGGTGGTCCGTCCGCTGGGCGCCCTGGCGGCCGCATGCCGGCGCATCACCCAGGGCGGCTTCGAAGAACGGATCGTCCCGAGCGGCCCCCGCGACATCCGCGCCATCGCCTCCGACGTGGAGGACATGCGCCAGCGCATCGTCGAAGAACTGGAATCGTCCCGGGCAGCGCAGCAGGCGCTCGACGAGCAGACCGTCGAACTGCGCCGCTCCAACGCCGAACTCGAACAGTTCGCCTATGTCGCCTCGCACGATCTGCAGGAGCCGCTGCGCAAGGTGGCGTCGTTCTGCCAGCTGCTCGAGAAGCGCTACGGCGACAAGCTCGACGAGCGCGGCACCGAGTACATCCGTTTCGCGGTCGACGGGGCCAAGCGGATGCAGGTGCTGATCAACGATCTGCTCACGTTCTCCCGGGTGGGCCGTCTGGGTGCCGAGCACGGCGAGGTCGCACTCGACGCAACCCTCGACGAGGCGTTGACCAATCTCGCCGTGGCGATCGAGGATTCAGACGCAGAGGTGGTCCGGCCCGAGCAGCCCCTTCCGACGATCGCCGGCGATCCCACCCTGCTGACGATGCTGTGGCAGAACCTGGTCGGCAACGCCATCAAGTTTCGCAGGCCCGACACCGCGCCGAGGATCGCCATCGAATGCGAACGCGGTTCCGGCGACCGCGCTGACTTCTGGGTACTCACCGTCTCCGACAACGGCATCGGTATCGCACCGGAGTTCTCCGAGAAGGTCTTCGTGATCTTCCAGCGGCTCCATGGCCGCGACGTCTACAGCGGCACCGGCATCGGCCTGGCGCTGTGCAAGAAGATCGTCGAGTACCACGGAGGCACCATCTGGATCGATACGTCGCACACCGAAGGCACCCGGTTCTTCATGACCCTGCCGGTCGCCGTTTACGAGGAACCCGAAGCCGTTCTGGAAGGAGCGCAATCATGACCACCCCCAGCCGACCGATCGACGTCCTGCTGATCGAGGATGACCCCGGCGATGAGTTGATCACGCGGGAAGCGTTCGAGCACAACAAGATCAGCAACACCCTGCATGTCGCCCACGACGGCGAAGAGGGCCTGGACTTCCTCTACCGTCGCGGCCCCTATGCCGACGCCCCGCGGCCGGATCTGATCCTGCTCGACCTCAACCTGCCCAAGTACGACGGCAGGCAGCTGCTCGAGACCGTCAAGTCCGACCCCGATCTCAGTCACATCCCCGTCGTGGTGCTCACCACCTCGTCGGCCGAAGAGGACATCCTGCGCAGCTACAAGCTGCACGCCAATGCCTATGTCACCAAGCCCGTCGATCTCGACCAGTTCATGAACGCGGTACGGCAGATCGACGAATTCTTCGTCCAGGTGGTGCGGCTGCCCCAGGGCCGGCGCTGATCGGCCGGTTGGTCGACACCCAGCGGGGAACAGCTCGAAGATGCAGACTCGCGAATACGCTCCCGGCCGTGCGGCCGACACCTACGGCGATCCCGGCAGGCCCACGGTGCTGCTCTGGCACGGCATGCAGACCGACTCGCGCACGGCGGTGCGGCCACTGGCCGAGCGGATCGCCGCCCGCGGCTTCCTGGTGGTCGCCCCCGACTGGAACTCCCACGCCGAAGACGGGGGTCGGTCCGATCTGCTCGCCTCGGCACGGTTCGCCGCCGACCAGGCGAGCGGTGACGGCGCGCTGGTCGTGGTGGGCTGGTCGCTGGGCGGGGCCGCCGCGGCGGGGTTGACGCTCGACGCCGCCCGGCACGGTGTGCGGGTGGCGCGGGCTGTCACCCTGGGCGGAGCGTTCATGGCGCCAGACCCGCTGTCGGCCAGCCGACTCGGCGCCGCCGCACCGTCCGGCGACCCGGTGCCGATGCTGCTGCTGCACGGTCGCGGCGACGATGTCGTCCCCGCGTCGGCAAGCCGCGAATTCGCCACGACACTGCACAGCCACGGGTGGCCGGCCGAGTTCGTCGAGATCGCCGCCGACCACGGCGACATCGCAGGCGCCCGGTACGACGCGGCGGCCGACCGGTACGAGCCCGCCGACGATCCGGCTGCTCTGGCCGTCGCCGATGACGTGGCAGCGCGCATCGCCGGCGGCGGGCCGCAGCAGTAGTGACCCGCTGGCAGGGCGCCGACGCGCCGCGCGGTGCGGAGTACGACGCCCGGTGGCAGAGCCTGGCGGCGACAGGCGCCAACGTCCACGGCGAAGCGGATCTGGTGGAGCGCCTGCTGAGAGACATCGGCGGAACGCGGGTGATGGATGCGGGCTGCGGAACCGGACGGGTGGCGATCGAACTCGCCGCGCGCGGCTTCTCAGTGGTCGGGGTGGACGCCGACCGCGGGATGCTCGACACCGCCCGGGCCAAGGCGCCCGGCCTGAACTGGGTCGAGGCCGACCTCGCGGATCCGCCTGAGCTGCTCGGCGCGGACTTCGACCTGATCCTGCTCGCCGGAAACGTGATGATCTTCCTCGCGCCGAGCTCGGAGGGCACCGTCCTCGCCGCGGCGGCCGGCCGGCTGCGACCAGGTGGCCTGCTGGTCGCCGGCTTCTCCGTGCGGCCCGACCGGCTGCCGCTCGCCACCTACGACCGGCTCTGCGAAGAGGCCGGCCTGGAACCCGCCCAGCGGTGGGCCACCTGGGACGGTGATCCGTTCACCGGCGGCGACTACGCCGTCAGCGTGCACCGCCGCCCGTGACCGAACGGTAGCGCCGGTGCGAAACTGTCCCACCGGTGTCGCCACCTACGGTGAGTCCGGACGGCGTCAGGACCACGCCAGTTCCAGGCCGCTCTTGAGCTCCGACAGCTTGTACGGCCAACTGTCCGAGATGATCGGCCGCACAACGCTTCCCGGCTCGAACCCCTCGTGGGTCACGGTGAGCCGGACCTGGTCGTCGACCGGTTCGATGTCGAAGGTGACCCGCGAGCGCCGCTCCTGAGTCGCCCGCGCCAGCGTCTGCGCATCCACGTCGGCGATCGACGCGATCTCCGCGACGAACGTGTGGAAGGTGAAGGCGAGGCGGCGGTAGGGATCGGATTCCAGGACGACCTGATCCGCGTGGTCGATCTCCAGCCCCCGGTCGACCCACGTGTAGGTGGCGCCCTTCTCCCAACTCGAGTAGATGGCGTGGCCCAGGTAGCGCTTCGAGAAGGCCGGATCGGTGACCGCCTGCCACAGGCGCTCCGGGGTGGTCCGGATGTAGGTGACGTAGACGAAGGGGTGGCCGTCGGGCGTCGCATTCGTCTCCAGCGCGGTCTCCACGTCGGCGAGGGCGCGGATCCGGGCCCGGTCGTACTGGTTGATCCAGCGGTCGGACATGGCGTTGATCGGTTCGGCGTTGAGGTAGTGCAGCTTCTTCCGGCCACGGCGGACCGACGCGACGAGATCGGCCGACTCCAGCACGGCCAGGTGCTTGCTCACCGATTGACGGGTCATCTGCAGCCCCGCACACAACTCACGCAGCGTTTGGCCGTTATGCCAGTTGAGGCTGTCGAGCAGACGGCGGCGGCTCGGGTCGGCGAGCGCCTTGAAGACCGCGTCCACCCACCCTCCTCCCGATATGCAGCCGGCGGGTTGCATCAGTCACCATATGCAACCGTCTGGTTGCGTGTCAACAGTTGGCTCCGACCACTGCGGAGAGTGCCGACCCACACCTCCGGGCACCGCCTCCGCGCTTTGCCCAGCGAAGCCTGCTTTGCCAAAAACGACTGCCGACGCCGGAGTTTCGACTTCGCCGCGGACGTCTCCGGTCAGCGCACCTCGCTCAATCGCCGATTGCCAACCATTCGTGACGTGCCATGATCAGCGTGCTCCGGCTCACCCACATGCCGAAACATGAAGGCCATCACACGGTTTGGCGCTGCTTTGCGCCGCTGCTACTGTCCGGCCGCATGTTTGCTCTCGCTTCTCTGTTGACACTCGTCAGCTCGGTATCGGGTACGCCGTACGTCAGCGGTGGTGACTCCCCTGCCGGCACAGACTGCTCCGGCCTGGCCTCGTGGGTGAGCAACGCAGCCACGGGCCGACCGGTCTACGGTGACCGCTTCACCACGTCGAACATGGAGGGCGAACTGCTCAGCCGCGGCTTCCAGCACGGCAGCCAGCCCGGAGCGCTGGTGATCGGCTGGAACAGCGGACACGCCGCGGTGACCCTCCCCGACGGCACGCCGGTCTCGTCCGGCGAGGGCGGTGGTGTCCAGGTGGGCGGGGGCGGCGCCTACCAACCGCAGTTCACCAACCACATGTATCTGCCGATCCCCGACGCGCCACCCCCGCCGCCGCCCGGCGCACCACTGCCACCCCCGCCCCCGCCCAGCGCACCACTGCCTCCCCCGCCCCCGCCCGGCGCACCACTGCCTCCCCCGCCACCGCCCGGCGCACCACTGCCTCCCCCGCCACCTCCCGGCGCACCACTGCCGCCCCCGCCGATGGCCGCATGACGTACCCCGGGATGTGACAGGCTTCGCGGATGGAGTTGCCGCGGCCGCGACCTGAGGTGCCCCATCTCGCCGACGTCGTCCCCTCGATGCTCGCCGCGATGAACGTGCCGGGATTCGAACGGCGCATCGACCTCGCCGCAGACGTGCGGGCGGCCTGTGTCCTGCTGATCGACGGACTCGGCGCCGAGCTGTTGAGCCGACACGCCGACGACGCCCCGGTGCTCAGCGGATTGCGCGGTCAGAGCCTGCAGGTCGGCTTTCCGTCGACTACGGTGGCCAGCCTTGCCGCGGTCGGCACCGGCTGCCGATCCGGGGCGCACGGCATGGTCGGCTATACCTTCCGGCTGCCCGGCGCCGGCGTGATCAATCCCCTGCGCTGGCGTTCGCATCCCGGCGGTGCCGACCTGCTCGGCGACGCGCCACCGGAGGACGTGCAGTCGATGCAGACGGTCTTCGAGCGGGCCGCCGCGACGGGGATCGCGGTGAGCGTGGTGTCCAACGCCGAGTTCGCCGGATCCGGCCTGACGCGCGCGGTGCTGCGCGGCGGCCGGTTCCTCGGCGTGCACGGCCTCGGTGACCTGGCCGCGTCGGTGCGTGCCGTCCTCGCCGACGGTGGCTTCTGCTACGGCTACCACGGCGACCTCGATCTCATCGGGCATCTGTACGGGCCGGGCTCGACCGCGTGGCGGATGCAGCTGCGCCAGGTGGACCGGCTCGTGGAGTCGGTGGTCGCCGGCCTGCCGTCAGGAGGGTTGCTCGCCGTCGTCGCCGATCACGGCATGGTCGAGGTCGATCCTGACGCCGTCGTCGACCTGGACGCCTCACCCGCCCTGCACGACGGCGTCGTTGCGATCGCGGGCGAGGCCCGCGCCCGGTACGTCTATGTCGCGGACGGCGCGGCCGCCACGGTCGCCGCCGCATGGCGCGAGGCGCTCGGCGAGCGGGCCTGGGTGGCCACCCGGGACGAAGCCATTGCCGCGGGCTGGTTCGGTGATCGTATCGCCGACGAGGCCCGGCGCAGGATCGGCGACATCATCGTGGCGGCAAGGGATTCCGCGGCGATGGTCAGGCGGTCGACCGAACCCCTCGAGTCCTCGCTGCGCGGCCACCACGGCTCGCTGACCGACGCCGAACAGCGCGTACCCCTGCTGCTCGCATCCGCCTGATCGCGTGTGACCGTACCCGTGCGCGGGTACGCCGCTCTCGATGCAGACCTTCCTGCCCTACCCCGACTTCGACGACAGCGCCGCGGTGCTGGATCTGCGTCGGCTCGGCAAGCAACGGGTGGAGACCATTCAGGTGCTGAGGGCGCTGACCGTGCCCGGATACGGGTGGCGGCATCACCCCGCCGCGGCGATGTGGGCCGGCTACGAGGAGGCGCTGGTCCGTTACGGGTTGCAGATCTGCGATCAGTGGTGCCGCAACGACCGGGCCGACACCTGCGCCACCACGCTGGTTACCGACCTCGCCGCGACCGTCGGGATCAGCGCCGTGCGGACCCAGGAGGTGCTGGCCGCCGACAGTGATCTGCCGCCGTGGTTGGGCGACGACGACGTCCACCGCAGCCACCGCTCAGCCCTGGTCCGCAAGGATCCCGATCACTACCGCCGGTTCTTCGGCGACGTGGCCGACGACCTGCCGTACGTGTGGCCGGCATCCGACCGGCAGCGCCGGGTTCCGGTGTGAGCGAGCACGCCCGCTAACGTCGTCGCCGTGCTCGTGCTGCTACCTCCTTCGGAGACCAAACGCGTGGGCGGTGACGGGCCGCCGCTGCGCATCGACCGGCTCGCATCGCCGGAACTGGAGCCGCTGCGAACGGCGCTGCTAGACGAGCTCATCGCGCTGGCAGCCGATCCGCAGGCCAGCAGGCGCGCGCTCGGGCTCTCCGCAGGGCAGGACGCCGAGATCGCCCGCAACGCCGCGCTGCGCACCTCGCCTACTCTGCCCGCGATCGACCGCTACACCGGCGTGCTCTACGACGCCCTCGACATCGGCTCACTGCGCCCCGCCGCCGCGGCGCGGGCCCGTAGCCGGCTGGCCGTCGGATCGGCTCTGTTCGGTCTGCTGCGCGCGGACGATCCGGTGCCCGCCTACCGGCTCTCGGCGTCGGCGAAGCTGCCGGACCGTCCGACGTTGGCCGCGCGCTGGCGGCCCGAACTGGAGCCCGTACTGGCCCGCATCGCCGCACAGGAGCTCGTCGTCGACCTGCGGTCCGGATCGTATGCCGCACTGGCGAAGATCCCCTCCGCGGTGGGTGTCGACGTCGTCGCCGAACACGCCGACGGGAGGCGAACCGTCGTGAGCCACTTCAACAAAGCACACAAGGGCCGACTCGCACGGGTGCTCGCCACCACGCGCGCCGAACCCGGCGATGCGGCGGCCGTGGCCGCGATCGCCCGTCGGGCCGGCATGCGGGTGGAGCGCACGGATCGCGATCTGACCGTCGTCGTGGCGGCCTGAGCTCACCGATCGAGCGGCCGGTTGAGCAGAACCGGCGCCTGGGCCATGAATCGCGGTGTGGCGCCGCGATGTTCGTCCGCGGCATGCACGGTCAGTGGGTGCAACAGGTACATGTCGCCCGGGTTCCCGGTGGCCAGCGTGACGGTGCAGCCGGCGCTGGCCCGATCGGCGATCGCACCGGCCGCCACCGCGTCGAGTACCCGATCGCCGAGCGCGACGGCCACGGCGCGGTACGAGCCGACCCGAATCCGGGTGGGCGCGTCGTCGGCGCCGACCTCGGAGAGGAGCGTCAGCACCAGCATCGTGTGCGGCCGCGCGCTGACCATCCAGGAACCGTCGTCTTGTGGGGTGTTGAGGTCGACGTGCCAGCCGCGGTCGTCCGCCCCGGGCCGGGCGGGGAAGCGGACCGGGATGTTGCCCAGCGCGCCGCGCGGCTGCCAGGCACCCGGTCCGCACACCCGGTCCAGCGCCGTGGCCAGCCGGGGACTGCGGGAGAGCTCCCCGAACGGGCCCGTCCCCGTCAGATCCGCGGCCCACACCACCGGGCTCGTCCACGACGCCGGATCATCGGGTGCCAGCCCGATCTGACGCCACAGCAGCGCACGCGCCGCGTCCGCGGCGGCGCGCAACTCGGGCTGCTCGATCTTCAGAAAGCCGTCCCGCAGAAACGCCTCGACATCCACCACGGTGGTGAGGCTTCCTCATCGTCGCCTGTGCGCCAAACGATTTACGGCAGGTTCTGCTCTACCGCGCTGAAGGTGACAGGGTCGGTGACGCAGGTGAAGTGGTTGCTGTCGGGTGCGTCGATGACGCGGACGCCAGGGTTCACGACGCGCAGGGCGGCGACCGCGTCGTCGCCGATGAGTGCGGCGCCGTTGAGCGGCCGGGTGGCCCGCACCACGACCGTCGGCATCTGCAGGGCCCGCCAGTAATCCGACCAGTCCCGGGGCCATCGCTGGAAAAGGTCTTCCTCGGCCGCCGCCCGTGACGACGACGGACGCCACGTTCCGTCGGGTAGCTCGGCGAGTTCGTAGGTGTAGTGCTCGTCCCAGAACGGCGTCCAGTGGTCGATCACGCCGGAGGCGCGGACGGCGGCCAGGTACTCAGCGGGTGAGCCGACCACCGATTCCAGGCGTTCGAAGCCGGCGCGCACCGGCGCCAGTGCCGCGGCCTGCGCGGGTCCGACGTGGTCGATCAGCGCGACGCTACGCAGACGCGTTCCCGCATCGACCGCGGCCTGCATGGCGATCAGTGCGCCGAGCGACCACCCGGCCACGTCGAAGGTGTCGGCGCCCAGCGCGGTAGCCAGGTCGAGGACGTCGCGGGTGTGCGCGACGAGCCCGTAGCTGCCCGGCGGCGTGACCTCACTGCGGCCTCGCCCACGCAGATCGAAGGCGACCACGCGCCGCTGCGGACCGGCGAGCCGGCCGGCCAGGTGGGTGAATGCGGTGAGGTTGGCCGAGATGCCGTGCACGCACAGCAGCAGCGGCGCGTCGTCAGGGCCCCACCTTCGCACCCGTACCCGTCCGGACGGCAGCGTCGTGTCGAAGTCTTTCGGACCGGAATCCATCGGCCGGACTCTACGCGCCGCGCCACGCGGGTCAGGCCTTGGCGAGCTGCTTCTCCTCGTATATGCGCGCCCATTCCGCCCGCGAGCGGATCGAGACGTCGACGTCGGCGCCCTTGGCGCGCAACGCCCGTACCGTCGTGTCCTCCTTGGGCGTGAGCTTGAACGGATCCCAGCCGAAGAACCGGCAGGAGTTCTCCCAGGTGATCTTGTTGATGTCGGAATCGCTGGCGCCGGCGGCGTTGAGTTCGGCGAGCACCTGCTCGGGCGCGTCGGGCCAGAAGCAGTCGCTGTGCGGGTAGTCGCACTCCCAGGCGATGATGTCGATTCCGATCTCGTGGCGCAGCTTGAGCGACGTCTTGTCGGTGACGTAGCAGGCCAGCGAGTGCTCGCGGAACACGTCGCTGGGCAACTTGTCACCGAAGTCGCGGCGCAGCCACTTCTGGTTCGTGTAGTGCCGGTCGCTGCGGTCGAGATAGAACGGGATCCAGCCGATCCCGCCCTCGGAGAACGCGAACTTCAGGTCGGGATAGTTGCGCATCGCCGGTCCCCACAGCAGATCCTGGGCGCACATCGCCGATACCTGCGTGGCCAGGATGATGAGGTTGTCGATCGGCGCGTTGGGCGCCATGCTGATCGCGCCGAAGCCGGTGCCGATGTGCAGGCACATCACCACGTTCTCCTCCGACAGGGTCCGGAACACCGGCCCCCAGTACTCGTCGTCGTGGTAGCTCGGCAGGCCCTCCAGGTGCGGCAGTTCCGGCATCGTGACGGCCCTGCAGCCCTTGGCGGCGACGCGGCGGATCTCCTTGCACATCGCCTCGGGGTTCCACGTCGGCAGCACGGCGATCGGGATGAACCGGTCCGGATAGGAGCCCGCCCATTCGTCGATGTGCCAGTCGTTGTAGGCCGACACCATGACCAGGGTGACCTCTTCGCGGTGCATGTTCAGGTGGCGTGCGGAGAACCCGGTGAACGTCGGGAAGCACATCGAGGCCAGGATGCCGTTGCGGTTCATGTCCCGGACACGCTCGTGGACGTCGTACACCCCGGGCCGCATCTCGGCGAATCCGGCCGGGTCACGGCCCCACTCCTCCGGCGGCCACGACACCACGGCGTTGAGGCCGCTGACGCCCTGCGGCCGGCCCTGGTACATCCACTGGTCGACGCCCTTTTCGTCGGTCACGACGATCGGCGCGTCGGCCTTGTACTTGTCGGGCACGTGGTTGAGGAACATGTCCGGCGGCTCCACGACGTGGTCGTCGATGCTCACCAGGATCAGGTCGTCGACATTCATACCTCAGTAGTACCGTGTGTGGCCGTGACCGTCTCTGCGTCTTCGGACAGATTATTGTCCGAACCGGCCAACCTCGGCGCGCGGCGGGTGATCGAACTTCGGCGCGGCGGGTGTGCGCTCGGCGGCAGCTATCTCTACGAGGGCGACGCACTCATCACCGGTTGGCATTCGCACGAGGTGCACCAGATCGAGTACGCGCTGCACGGGGTCGTCGAGGTCGAAACCGACTCCGCGCACTATCTGCTGCCGCCCCAGCAGGCCGCGTGGATCCCCGCCGGTCTCGAGCATCAGGCGGTGATGAACCCGGATGTGAAGACCGTCGCGGTGATGTTCGACCCTGCGCTGATCGCCGACGGCGGAGACCGCGCGCGGATCCTGGCCGTGTCCCCGCTGATCCGCGAGATGATGATCTACGCGCTGCGCTGGCCGATCGACAGAGGTTCGAGCGATCCCGAGGACGACCGGGTGTCCGAGGGGTTCTTCCGGACACTGGCCGCACTGGTCACCGAAGCGCTCGATCACGAGGCCCCGCTGAGCCTTCCGACGTCGGACAACCCGATCGTCGCCGCCGCGATGGCCTACACCAAACAGCATCTCGACACCGTGACGTGCGAGCAGGTCAGCCGGGCGGTGTCGGTGTCCGAACGCACGTTGCGCAGACACTTCCAGGAGGAACTCGGATTGTCCTGGCGCACCTACCTCCTGAACGCGCGCATGCTGCGGGCGATGGCCCTGCTGGCCGCACCGGGGTCGTCGGTGCAGGAGACCTCGAGCGCGGTGGGCTTCGACAGTCTCAGCTCGTTCACCCGGGCCTTCGCGCAGTTCTGCGGCGAGACGCCCTCGACCTACCGGCGCCGCGCAGGCGAGGCCTCGGGATAGCGGTCAGAACGGGAAGCCCAGTTCGGCGCTCACCTCACTTGCGAATGCCGCATCGAGGCGGCCGATGATCTCGGAGTCGTTGCAGCGCAATCGATTTGCGGCGGCGAACGACGACGCCCGGTGGGCGCCGAGGTACAGGGCGCCGAGCACGTCGACGTCGAGTCCCACCTCCGCAGCGGCGTCGGTCCGAGCGCAGTACGCCCGGCCCCCCTCGACGCGCAGGACAAACCGGTCCACATCGCCGCGGAAGGCGTCCGTCACCCCGAGGACGACCTCCAGATCCGCCCCATAGCTGCGCGCCTGTAGTGCGGTGGGGATGTCGTTGAGGCGCACCCAGAGCTCGTCGCCGGACGCGGTGGTGCGCACCGGGCGGGCGTCGGTCAGCAGATACGGCAGCGGATCGCCTGGATGAGTCTCGATCTCGATGCGCTCCATCAGGTCCATACCGCACAGCGTCCGCCACAACGCGATATCGGCATCGGCGGTGACCGCGACTTTTTCGACCACCCGGACGTACTTGGCGTGTTCCCCGTGCGCGCGGTAGAGCAGATAGCCGTCCGGGTGCAGGAACGCGAACAGCGGACTCCCGCCCCCGCGTTCGCCGTCGCGGTCGGCCATCAGGTCGTCCCACAGTGCCCGCGGCCGGGCCAGACCACCTGGGGTGTTCGCCCGCCACCGGTCGTAGCGTTCGGCGAAGTCCTCGAGGTGCTCGGCGGGTGCGACGATGCGGACGCCGCCGGGATCCGGTGCGTCCGGCCGGAACTGCACGCGACGCCGGTCGACCGACCACCCCTGTTGAACCGTGGCGGGGCCGTATCCGAAGCGGCCGTAGATTCCCCCCTCGCTGGCGGTGAGCGCGGCGACCGGATAGCCCGCGACGGCGATGCGGTCGTGCAGTTCGGTCAGCATCGCGCGCAGCAGACCCCTACGCCGGTGGGTCGGCGCGACGGCCACCCAGCTGATGCCCGCGACGGGCAGGCGGCCGCCACCGGGCACGGTCATCTCCATGTCGAGATACAGCGCCTGCCCGACCACATCGCCGCCGTCTTCGACCACCAGCGCGCCACCCGCGGGGATCATCGACCGCCACGCCGCCAGCGACGCCGGATCGACAACATGGCCGAAGCTGGTCGCATCCAGCCGCAGCATCTTCGACCAGTCGTCGTCGGTCGCCGAGCGGGGAGTCAGCGTGACGGCGCTTTCGGCATGCACAGGCTCCGACAGTGCCACAGCAGATTCCTCCGTCGCACCCGGTTTTTCCGCACGCCCGGCCGGTAGGCTCGTTGTCCACGATGACGACACCCGATCGCACGGCCGGCCTGCACACCGCCGCCCGCCACGCGCAGACGTTTCTGGCCGGACTCGGCGAGCGGCCGGTCGGCAGTCGAGTCACCGCCGCCGACGTCCGCGCCGCACTCGGCGGGCCGCTGCCCGAGCACGGGCAGGACGCCGACTTCGTGATCGACGCGCTGGCCGAGGGCGCGGATCCCGGGCTGGTGGCCAGTGCCGGACCGCGGCATTTCGGCTTCGTCGTCGGCGGGGCGGTGCCCGCCGCGCTGGCCGCCGACTGGCTGGTCTCGGCTTGGGACCAGTGCGCTGCGTTTCACGCCCTGTCCCCTGCCGGTGCCGCGATCGAGGAGATCACCGCCGGCTGGTTGCTCGAACTGCTCGGCCTGCCCGGGTCCGCCGGCGTCGGATTCGTGACCGGCGGCCAGGGCGCCAACACCACCTGCCTGGCTGCCGCCCGCCACGCCGTCCTGGCACGCGCCGGCTGGGACGTCGAGCGCGACGGCCTGATCGGTGCCCCGCGCGTGCGGCTGCTCTGCGGCGAAGAGGCGCACGCCACCATCCATACCGCGCTACGCCTGCTCGGGCTCGGCGCGGCCACGGCGCAGCGCATCCCGGCCGACGCGCAGGGACGGATGCAGCCCGGCGCGCTCGAGGCCGCCCTGTCCGCGGGCGACGGACCCGCGATCGTGTGCGCCCAGGCAGGCAACGTGGCGACCGGCGCCTTCGACCCGTTCGAGGCCGTCGCCGACATCTGTGCCGCACACGATGCCTGGCTACACGTCGACGGCGCGTTCGGGCTGTGGGCCGCCGCCGCACCCTCGACCCGACACCTGACCGAGGGCGTGCAGCGCGCCGATTCGTGGGCCGTCGACGCCCACAAGTGGCTCAACGTGCCCTACGACTGCGCCGCGGCGATCGTCCGGGACGCCGGCGCGCATCAGGCGGCGATGGGTCTGTCCGGGCCCTATCTGGTGACCGACCCCGGGCAGCGTGACAACACCAATTTCGTGCCCGAGAGCTCGCGCCGGGCCCGCGCGGTACCGGTGTACGCCGCGATCCGGGCCCTCGGCCGGTCGGGGATCGCGGAGCTGGTCGACCGCAACTGCGCGCAGGCCAGACGGCTGGCCGACCGGGTCGGTGCGATTCCCGGCGCGGCCGTCCTCAACGACGTGGTGCTCAATCAGGTGCTGGTGCGGCTGCCCGGCGGCGACGACGCGAACCGCGCCGCCGTCGCTGCGGTTCAGCGCGACGGCACCTGCTGGCTGGGCGGCACCACCTGGCGGGGCGACTACGTGCTGCGGCTGTCCGTGTCGAACTGGGCGACCACCGATGCCGACATCGACCGCAGCGCCGAGGCGATCATCGCCGCGGTCGACCGAACGGTCAGATCCGGGCGATGAAGTCGCTGGTGTAGAACTCCCCGGGCCCCTGCGCACCCGGCTGCGGAAGATCGACGGCCACCCAGGCGCCGGTCGCACCCGACATGAGCGGCATCGACAGCATCACCGCGCCGACGCCCGCACCATCGGTGCGCAGACCCGCCACCGCGGTGCCCGGCGCACCGGCATGGCAACCCTGCCACGATTCGCGCGGCATCTGTATCAACCGCACCTGGTAGGTCGTGTTCGGCTTGGCGGTCGCCATCTGCACGTCCGCGCTGACCTGTCCGCCGCCGGAGCGCACGATGGCGGTCGGCCGCCCGGTGCCGACGGCGTCGTAGTAGTCCATCCTGCCGAAGTCGCACCCCCGCAGCACCGTGGTCATCGCCAGGAACGTTCCGCCGTTCTCGGCCATCGCCGAGCCGACGGCGAAGCTCGCCGCCGGGGAGGTCGCCATCGCCGTCGCGGCGGCGGCCAGTGCCAAACGAGTCAGCGCGCGCATGGTTGTCCTTCTTTCCCGTCGTCCGACACCGACCCTGCGGTCGTGACCAGGGGTATTTCCACTGACCGTCACAGCCAACCACGACACCTGCCGGAAAGTGCCCACACCCGGCGAATATCCTCGAAGCCGGAACCCGGCGACAACCGTCTTCAAAGGAGTGGACAGCACCGATGGCCAATCAGCAGCAGACCGACAAGCTGGCGGCGGGCAAGGGCTTCATCGCCGCGCTCGACCAGAGCGGCGGCTCGACACCGAAAGCCTTGCGCCTGTACGGCGTCGAGGAAAACGAATACTCGTCCGAGGACGAGATGTTCGACCTGATCCACAAGATGCGCTCGCGCATCATCACCTCCCCGGTGTTCACCGGCGACCGGGTGCTCGGGGCGATCCTGTTCGAGCAGACGATGGACCGCCAGATCGAGGGCAAGCCGTCTGCGGCCTTCCTGTGGGAGAACAAGGGCGTCGTACCGTTCCTCAAGATCGACAAAGGCCTCGCCGACGCCTCCGACGACGTGCAGCTGATGAAGCCGATGCCCCAGCTCGACGATCTGCTCAAGCGCGGAGTCGACAACGGCGTCTTCGGCACCAAGGAGCGCTCGGTGATCGGCGGCGCGAACGCCAAGGGCATCGCCGCGGTGGTCGCCCAGCAGTTCGAGATCGCCCACCAGGTGCTGTCGCACGGTCTGGTGCCGATCATCGAGCCGGAGGTCACCATCTCGATCGACGACAAGGCCGCGGCCGAGGACATCCTCCTGGACGAGATCGCCAAGAACCTCGATTCCGTGCCCGCCGACCAGCAGGTCATGCTGAAGCTGACGCTGCCCTCGACGGCCAACCACTACCGTCCCCTGGTGGATCACGACCGGGTGCTGCGCGTGGTGGCCCTCTCCGGCGGATACTCGCGCGAAGACGCCAACGCCAAGCTCGCGGAGAACACCGGCGTGATCGCCAGCTTCAGCCGCGCGCTCACCGAAGGACTCTCGGCCCAGCAGTCCGATGAGGACTTCAACGCCACCCTCGACGCGACGATCCAGGCCATCTACGACGCGTCGGTGGCCGGCTGACCAACGCCTGCGGTGCGCCGGGTTGCCAGTCGGCCCGGCGCATTGCAGGATCGCCGAGCAATGAACACTGACTCGGCTTTCGAACTCGCCACCGTCGACGCCATCGGACAGGCGGCACTCGCCGCTGCCGGGGAGGTGTCTGCGGTCGAACTCCTCGACGCCGCCCTGACCCGGCTGGCGGCGGCGCAACCCCTCAACGCGGTCGTGCACGAACTGTTCGATCGCGGCCGCGCCCAGGCCGAGGCGCTCGACGCGTCAGGCCGGCTGCGCGGCGGGGGTGCCGGACCGCTGGCCGGGGTGCCGTTCCTGCTCAAGGATCTGGGTGCGTCGCTGGGCGGGGCGCCCGAATCGATGGGTTCTCGGGCATTGCGCACCCGGATCGCGCCGGCGAACGCCTGGATCGTCGACCGGTATCTCGCCGCCGGACTGGTGGTGTTCGGCAAGACCAACACCCCGGAGTGGGGCAACCATTGCACCACCGAGCCGTCGCTGTTCGGGGCCACCGTCAACCCCTGGTCCCCCGACGTGACGCCAGGCGGGTCGAGCGGCGGGTCGGCGGCCGCGGTGGCGGCCGGCATCGTGCCCGCAGCGTCCGGCGGTGACGGCACCGGGTCGATTCGGGTGCCCGCGTCGTGCTGCGGGCTCGTCGGGCTCAAACCGCGCCGCGCCCGCACGTCCTTCGGGCCGGGGGCCGGGCACCTGCTCGAGGGGCTGGCCGTCGAGCACGCGCTCACCCGTACGGTTCGCGACAGTGCCGCCCTGCTCGACGCCGTGGCCGGCAGCGACCCCGGCGATCCCTACAGCGCGCCGCTTCCGCCCGCGCCGTTCCTGCAGGCGATCGACAGCCCGCCGGACGGTGTGCGGATCATGCTGGCGACACAACCTCCGTTTCCGGCGCCACCGGTCGATCCCGACGTCACCGCAGCCGTCGATGCCACCGCCCGCCTGCTGACCGAACTCGGCCACCGGGTCGAACCCGGTGCGCCGGCGATCGATGCCGATGCCGTCGCCGACGCCGTCGCGGTACTGCACAACGTGAGCAACGCCGGACTGCACGCCCTGGCGACCGCGCATCTGGGCCGCCCGCCGCAGGAGGACGAATTCGAGGCCAGCACCTGGGTGATGGTGCGCGAGGGATTCACCACGACGGGTGTGCAGTACGCCGCGGCGATCGAGACCGTGCACGCCGAGACCCGCCGGTTCGTCGCGGGTATGGCCGGCCATGACGTACTACTGGCGCCGACCCTGCTGACCGGGCCGCCGCCGTACCGGGTTCTGGATCAGCCGCGCGGCACCACCAGGGCCTTCTTCGACGTGGAGTTCGCCACGACGGGTTGGACGGCGCTGGCCAACGTCACCGGCTGGGCGGCGATCTCGCTGCCGCTGGGGGTGACGTCGTCCGGATTGCCGGTCGGGGTCCAGTTGATGGCACCCGAGGAGACGGTTCTGCTGCAGCTCGCCGCGCAACTGGAGGCGGCCGCACCGTGGGCGCAGCGGCGCCCGCTGGGCTGGGTCGGCCGATAGCCCGGGCCGAGCGGCGCCGGTCACGTGCAACACTTCGGTCATGACGCCGCCCATCGCCCGACCGAAGCTGGAGGGCAACATCGCGGTCGATGACGACCGCCAGATCGGGTTCGCCGAATTCGGAAATCCTCGCGGCCGCGCGGTCTTCTGGCTGCACGGCACGCCCGGTGCTCGCCGCCAGATCCCGGCCGAGGCACGCGCCATCGCCGAAGAGGAGAACATCCGGCTGATCGGCCTCGACCGGCCCGGCATCGGATCCTCCACACCGCACCAGTATCCGAACGTCCGCGCGTTCGCCGGAGACCTGCGCGTCATCGCCGATGTGCTGGGCATCGACCGGATGGCGGTCATCGGGTTGTCCGGTGGCGGGCCGTACGCGCTGGCCTGTGCGGCGGAGATGCCGGAGCGGGTGGTCGGCGCGGGCATCATCGGCGGCGTCGCGCCGACGGTCGGGCCCGACGCGATCGAGGGCGGGCTGATGAAGCTCGGCACACGGGTGGCGCCGTTCCTCGAGGTGGCCAGCACCCCGATCCGGCTGGCCGCCAGCACCCTGATCCGGATGATCCGGCCGGTCGCCGATCCCGCGTTGTACATCTACGCGGCAGTGTCACCGGAGCCCGACCGCCGGATGCTGGTCCGGCCGGAATTTCGCGCGATGTTCCTCGATGACCTGCTCAACGGCAGCCGCAAACAGCTCGCCGCCCCGTTCGCCGACGTGGTGGTCTTCGCCCGCGACTGGGGTTTCCGCTTGGAGGACGTGAAGGTCACGGTGCACTGGTGGCACGGCGACGTCGACCACATCATCCCGTTCGCGCACGGACAACACTGCGTGGCACGCCTGCCCGACGCGCATCTCTACCCGGTGTCCGGGGAGAGCCATCTGGGCGGGCTCGGTCAGGCCAGGGCGATCCTGACATCGATGAACGACCTCTGGGACCGGGCCGACCGCACCTGAGTCAGCGCGATTCGGCGAGCACACGCCGGAGCATGTGCATGGCGACCGTGGTCGACCGCTCACGGACGTCGGAGCGGTCGCCGGGCAGTCGCACTGTGCGGGTTTCCCCGCGGCCGTCGGCGGTCCGCACCGAGAAGCACACCGTGCCGACCGGCTTCTCCTCGCTGCCTCCACCGGGGCCGGCGATGCCGGTGATCCCGACGGCGACGTCCGCACCGAAGCGCCGCAGCGCGCCGTCGGCCATCGCCTCGGCCACCGGTTCGGAGACCGCTCCGAGCTGATCGATGAGATCGGTTGCGACACCGAGCATTTCGTTCTTCGCGGCATTCGAGTAGCTGACCACGCCGCCCGCGACGTAGGCCGACGAACCGGCTCGGTCGGTGAGCCGGGCCGCCAGTAGGCCGGCGGTGCACGATTCGGCCGTTGCGATGGTGCGTCCGGTGAGCAGTTCGGCGACCTGATCGTCGACCAGCGAGCCGTCTTCGGAGAACAGCGCCTGGCTGTGCCGGTCGCGCAGGACGGTGAGCAGTTCGCGGTAGGTGCCGGCGGCAGCGGGTTCGTAGCGGGTCACGATCTCCAACTCGCCGCGGCGCAGGCAGGTGGTGATCTCGAGGGCGTCGAAGCCGGGGATCTCGCGTTCGGCGGCGCGTAGCGTCTCGGCCAGCCCGGACTCCGGCAGGCCGAACATCCGCACTGTCTGCTGCTCGTATTCGGTGCGTCCCGCGATCGCCTGCTGCACGGCGTCGGTCTGCACGGCCGCCCGCCACATGGGCTGCAGTTCGCGCGGCGGTCCGGGCAGCACCAGCACCGTCGGCGTGCCCGCCACCACGACACCGGGAGCCGTGCCGACCGGATCGAGCACCGTCGCACCCACCGGCACCATGGCCTGTTTGCGGTTGGCGGCCATGACCGCGTCGAAGTCCACATCGGGCCGGCGGCCCATGAGCGAACGCAGAATTTGGGCGATGCGCTCCTCGAGCGCGGTGTCGAGTACCAGATCGACATCGCAGAACCGGGCGACCGTCGCCACGGTCATGTCGTCGGCGGTCGGGCCGAGCCCTCCGCTGGTGATGATCAGGTCGACACCTTCGGCGGCCAGGAACCGCAACTGTGCCTCGATGTCGCCCGGCCGGTCGCCGCAAATGGTGATATGGGCCAACTCGACGCCGAGTTCGAGCAACCGGTCGGCCAGGAACGGTCCGTTGCGGTCCTGGACCCGCCCGGTCAGCACCTCCGTGCCGGTGACGACGATGCCTGCGCGCGCACTCACTCGTTCAACCTAGGCGAGGCGGGTCAGCGCTTGAGCCAGCTGGTGACGGTGGGCAGATCGCGGGTGTAGGTCATCATGACGTCGTCCTGGGTCAGCGTCGCCCCGCTGATGGCGTCGGTACCGCGCCACACCACCCGGACCCGGGTCTCGCCGCGCAGGTACAGGTCGACCCGGCCGAGGTCGTTGCGCCGCCATCCGACCTGCTCGGCGGTCTGCTGCAGGTCCTGGCGCTCATCGCCTTCGGGCATGCGTGGTTCCTCCTTCGGCCGGCCGACCCGACGAGCCTACGGAACCGCCGGGGCGCTACAGCTTGTGGGGCACGTCGTTGACCAGGCCGCCGTCCATCACGAACTCCGCACCGGTGGCATATCGCGACTCGTCGCTGGCCAGGAACACCACGAAGGTCGCGACCTCGTCGGACTGCCCCGGCCTGCCCAGCGGGATGGTCAGCATGTTGTCCGGGAAGTGCTTGGTCATCGGGGTGCGGATGAACCCCGGATGGATCGAATTCACCCGGATCTGATGTGGCCCGAGTTCGAGCGCCGCGGACTTGCTCAGTCCGCGCACGGCCCATTTCGACGCGACGTACGGGTGCACCATCACCGCGCCGCGCATGCCCTCGATCGACGAGACGTTGATGATGGAGCCGCCGCCCGCGGCCTTCATCGCCTCCACGCTGGCCTGCATGCCCAGAAAGGTGCCGGTCAGGTTGACGTCGATGACCTTCTGGAATTTGGCCATGTCGAACTTCCCGATCTGTCCGAGCGCGACGATGCCCGCGTTGTTCACCAGCACGTTGAGCAAGCCGAACTCGTTGACCGCCGTCGCCACCGCCGCATCCCACTCCTCCGCGGAGGTGACGTCGAGATGTACGTAACGTGCGGACGCGCCGATCTCGTCGGCCAGCGCCTTGCCTTCGTCGTCGAGGATGTCGCCGATCACCACCTTGGCGCCCTCGGCCACCAGCGCCCGCGCATGCTCGGCACCCATTCCCCGGGCGCCGCCGCTGATGAGTGCAACTTTTCCGTCAACCCGTCCCATGCCGCGAAAGGTTACCCTAGGCTCTCGCGGGAACTAGAACTTGTTCCAGTTTTGTCGTCGCGCAGAAGCGAAGGAGATCCGATGGTGATCCGGGTGGCCCACGTCGGTACGGGAAACGTCGGACGGCTGGCACTGTCCGCACTGCTGGGCAACCCGCAGTACGAACTGACCGCGGTCTCGGTGTCCTCGGACGAGAAGGTCGGTCGCGACGCCGGAGAGCTTGCCGGACTTGACTTCACGACGGGCATCGCAGCCACCAAGGGGCTCGACGACGCACTGGCGACCCGTCCCGACTGTGTCATGTACTGCGCGATGGGTGACACCCGACTGCCCGAGGCGATGGCCGACTGCCGCCGCATCCTCGAGGCGGGTATCAACGTCGTGGGCTCGGCGCCAGGGGTGCTCCAGTACCCGTGGGGTGTCATTCCCGACAAATACATCGACCGCGTCGAAACCGCTGCGCAACAGGGAAATTCGAGCATCTTCATCAACGGTGTGGACCCCGGTTTCGCCAACGACCTGATTCCGTTCGCGTTCGCCAGCACCTGCAGCCATCTCGAGCAGGTGCGGTGCATGGAGATCGCCGACTACGCCACCTACGACGGCGCCGAGGTCATGTTCGACGTCATGGGCTTCGGCAATCAGATCGGCGATCTGCCCATCCTGTTCCAGCCCGGCGTCCTCGGCATCGCCTGGGGAACGGCGATCCGCCAGCTGGCCGCCGGCCTGGGCGTCGAGGTGACGGAGATCCGTGATTCGGTCGAGCAGGAACCGGCTCCCGAGGACATCGACGTGGCGGTCGGCCGGATCGCGAAGGGCACCGTCGCGGCGGTGCGGTTCCAGATCGAGGGCATCGTCGACGGCCGGCCGGCCATCGTCATCGAACACATCACCCGGTTACGGGAGGATCTGCGGCCGGATTGGGCGCAGCCTGCCCAACCCGGGGGGTCCTATCGCGTCGAGATCGTCGGCGAGCCGAATTACGCGGTCGACATCTGCCCCACCAGCCGCAGGGGCGACCACAACCACGCCGCGATCGTCGCGGCGGCAGGGCGCATCGTCAACGCAATTCCCGCCGTCATCGCCGCGCCGCCGGGTATCCGGACGCCGTTGGATCTGCCGTTCATCACCGGCAAGGGGTTGTTCGCCGCGGGACGCCGCGGTTAGCGATGAGATCCGCCGGATCAGCCGGCGGCCGCCTCCGGTGCGCCGGTGATCCCGGTCCACTGGAGCTGCACGCGGGTTCCGCCCGGCGACTTGTCGATCTTGGCCTGGTCGGTCAGGGCCTCCATCAGCGGGATGCCGCGCCCGCGTGCCCTGTCGGCGAGCTCCGCGGTCTTCTCCCGCCAGGATCCCCGGTCCACGATGTTGACCGTGAGCGTGCCGCTTGCGGGCTCGAACAAGGCTTCGAGGTCCATGGTGCCCGACTCGGCCGAGTTCCAGTAGGCGAACTCGGCGGCGTTGGCCAAGGCTTCGTTCGTCGCGAGCAGCAGATCGCTGGAGCGGATGGGATCGAGTTCGAAGTGGATCTCCAACCAGCGCGCGAACTCCTCGCGCAAGCGCGCGGCCGCCTCTCCGTCAGCGGCCACGCCGACACGCGCGAAGCGTTCGGCGCTGAATGTATCTGCCGCAGAAACGGAATCGATCATGGCTGTGGTTCTATACCCGTCGCGTCGGACACCTAAGCGCGTAGAGCGGCGATCGCCTCGTCCACCGTCGCGTACAGCGGAATGATGTCGGCGATGCCCAGGAGCTTGAGGGGCCGGCTCGTCGCCGGGCCTTCGGCCACCACGCAGAACTTCACGTTGGGAGCCACTTCGTCGTGTACCGCGACCAGGATGCCCATACCCGCTGAGGCGAGGAACTCCACGGCGGAGAAATCGACCACCACACCGGCGGGCTCCTGAGCCAGACCGGCTCGGATCGCCGATTCCAGCTGCGGTGCCGTCAGCATGTCGACTACTCCGGACACCGAGACAACGACGTTGCGATCGATCCAGCTCTCGCTGGTCTCACAGTTCGTCGCGTCCGCTGCAGAGGTCGCCCCGGTCGCGGCTTCGCGCTGTTCCTCCAATGGTCCACCTCCCGCGTGGCTCGCTTCCGTGCTGGAGCTTGCACGCCAGTCATGCTCGCTAGGCTGCGGGCTGAACCTGGCAAGACTTCCAGCGACACCGTCGTCCGGCGCCGGGAGCGCCTGCTATCCAGCTTGCGCAACCGTGTCAGATTAAACCAGGTATCGGTTACTCACCGGTCAGCGGTCAGCGCCAGCAGGGCGATGTGGTCGTCCGGCCCCAGCGTGAGCACCAGATCGGCGAGGTGATCGGCGAACGGTGTGGCGGTGAGGCCGACCCCTTGGGCCACGATCGAGCAGGCACACCGGGCGACGGTGCGGATGCCTGGCGATGCTCAGGGGACCGTCAGCACACCGTCAGGGCGTTTTCGCCGAGGTTACAGTCGCCGGGCGCCGGCCGACCGTCCGCCGAGAAATGCCGAGCCGATGAGCACGAGCGCGCCGATCACCGTCACCGGAATCGTCCAGGTGCGGCGGCTGCTGATCGCCGAATCACACAGGGCGACGAAATCGGTGTGCGGCACGAGCTCGTTGAGGATCGGAACGTTCGCGACGCCGTCGTTGTTCGCGGCTTGGGCGCCGGACTTGTCGGCGATGAGTGCGTTTCCGCAACTGACGTTGCGCTCGCCGTCGGAGGCCGAGACCGGTAGGAGCAGACCGATCACGCCGACCACGAGGATGATCGCTCCCACCACCATGGCCAACCGTCGTGCCGTCACGTGCGCTCCCCTCGTCTGGCTTCGTGAACAGCGCGAGGCTACCCAGCCGTCCTGAAGTTTAAACGGTGGTGAAACCCGTTGTGAGGCAGCACCTCTGCGCTAACGATGGCGGCGTAACCGGGCGATCCGCAACACCGGCCAGTCGTGCCGGGCAGCCGTGGCGGCAAGCCCGGCGCGCGGATTGACCGGGCGGGGGTGGCCGACCAGAGCCATCAGCGCCGCGTCCTCGTCGCCGTCGGCGTAGAACCAGCTGGCGGCGAGGTCGACGCCATGTCCTGCGCAATACCGCTCGACGGTGCTGGCCTTCTGCGGCCCCCAGATCACCGGGCGGACGACGTCTCCGGTCAGGCGGCCGTCGGCGCCGACCGCGAAGTGATTGCACAGCACCTCGTCGATGCCGAGGAAGCGCGCGACCGGTTCGGCGTGGATGGTCAGCGCCGAGCTGCTCAGCACGACGGTGTGACCGCGCTGCTGATGGGCCGCGACGATGTCGCGCATGTGCGGGTAGACCCGGGCCGCCACCCGGTCGACGAACAACCGCTCCCCGAGTTCGTCGAGTTCGGCCAGTGATTCACCGCGCAGGTAGCCCGCGGCGCGGACCACCAGCCGCTCGAACTGCATGCGGCCGAACCGGTAGCGGATCGAGGCCTCCATGACCCCGAGCACCTCGCCGATGCCGGCCTGACGTCTACGTATGCGGTCACCGGCGTGTGCGGTTGCCGTGAATCCGTCGACGAGGGTGCCGTCCAGATCGAAGAACGCGCCCACCCGCGGGCCCCCGGGTCCGCCACCGATCTCGGCCACGGACTCGGGCAGGGTCAGCAGCCGGGGCATCGGACCATCATCACGTGCGCTGCTTCCGGGCGCGAACCCGCCGGTCGCGCCGCGTGGCTGTGGTACTAAACTAGAACACGTTCCAATTCGCCGACCGCTTTCCTGAGGAGCGCGCATGCACACCGCCATCTGCGACGAGCTCGGCATCGAGTTCCCCATCTTCGCCTTCACCCATTGCCGCGACGTCGTCGTGGCCGTCAGCAAGGCCGGTGGCTTCGGCGTGCTGGGCGCGGTGGGGTTCACGCCCGAGCAGCTCGAGGTCGAGCTCAACTGGATCGACGAGCACATCGGCGACCATCCGTACGGCGTCGACATCGTCATCCCCAACAAGTACGAGGGTATGGACGCCAACATGTCCGGTGACGAGCTCAAGGCCATGCTCCAGTCACTGGTTCCCCAGGAGCACCTGGACTTCGCCAAGAGCATCCTCAAAGACCACGGCGTTCCGACCGACGACAGCGACGACAATGCGCTGCAGCTGCTCGGCTGGACGGAGGCGACGGCCACGCCGCAGGTCGAGATCGCCCTCCGGCACCCGAAGATGACGCTGATCGCCAACGCGCTGGGAACGCCGCCGGCCGACATGATCAAGAACATCCACGACGCCGGCCGTAAGGTCGCCGCGCTGTGCGGATCGCCGTCGCAGGCACGCAAGCACGCCGACGCCGGCGTCGACATCATCATCGCCCAGGGCGGCGAGGCGGGCGGCCACAGCGGTGAGGTGGGCTCGATCGTGCTGTGGCCCCAGGTGGTCAAAGAGGTGGCGCCGGTCCCGGTGCTCGCGGCGGGCGGCATCGGCAGCGGGCAGCAGATCGCGGCAGCACTGGCGCTGGGCGCCGCGGGTGCGTGGACCGGATCGCAGTGGCTGATGGTCGAAGAGGCCGAGAACACCCCCGTGCAACAGGCCGCCTATGCGAAGGCCGGGAGCCGCGACACCGTGCGCAGCCGATCGTTCACCGGAAAGCCGGCCCGCATGCTGCGCAACGACTGGACCGAGGCGTGGGAGAAGCCGGAGAACCCCAAGCCGCTGGGGATGCCGCTGCAATACATGGTGTCCGGTATGGCGGTGGCCGCCACCCACAAGTACCCGAACGAGACGGTCGACGTCGCCTTCAACCCCGTGGGCCAGGTCGTCGGCCAGTTCACCAAGGTCGAGAAGACCTCCGCGGTGATCGAGCGCTGGGTGCAGGAGTACCTCGATGCCACGACCACGCTGAACACCCTCAACGAGGCCGCCGGCGTCTGATCGGTCGGTGCCCGCTCGGCCGCGCCTCCGACGGCGGCGCGGCCGTCCGGGTTAACCTGCCGCCATGCCCGCCGCACCGGAACCCCGTCGGACCGTCCTGCGCCGCACCGGCATCGGGGTTCTCAGCGTCGCCGGGGCGCTGTCGATTGCGACACCGGCGGCCGCGCAGCCGTCGGATCTGGCCACCGACCACAACGGCTACGTCGGCACCGCCGCATACTGCCAGGGGTCCGCAGCGGCGGTCGCCTTCGGCCGCACCGACGAGGCGCTGGTGGCGATCTGCAAGGGACCCGATGGCCAGCTGCAGTACCGCGGCGTGCGCTTGAGTGACGAGTCGGCGTTGATGCTGGCCGCCACCGCGGACGGCTCGGGCGGGTTCACCGCCGCGAACGGCGACGTGGTCTACGACGTCTCGTCGGCCGAACTCGTTGTGGCGGAGAGCGGTACGACACTGCACCGGCAGCCGATGCTGCAGTACTACGCACCGAACTCCGACTGGTCGTCCGAGTAGCCGCGCTGAAACCCACCCACTCCACACCGACCGGGCCGACTCCCCAGGTCGGGCTTCCGCCGTGCGCCGTCGTTATGTAGGGTTCCATACATATCGACGAGAGGACGCCTCCATGACCACTCCCAGGGAGCGAATGGTGCGCTCCGCCGCGGTACTGATCCGGGAACGCGGGGCTGCGCCGACCGCGATCGCCGACGTACTCGCCCACAGCGGCGCTCCGCGCGGATCGGCGTACCACTACTTTCCCGGCGGACGCACCCAGCTGTTGTGTGAGGCCGTCGACTACGCCCGCGACTGGGTGGCCGAGCAGATGAGGCAGGCACCCGACTCGGTCACGCTGCTCGACGGCCTGTTCGACGGGTACCGGAAGATACTGAGCGACAGTGATTTCCGGGCCGGTTGCCCCGTCGTCGCCGTCTCGGTGGAAGCCGGCGACCCCGGCAGACCCGACCAGGCCGCCGCGGTGATCGAGCGCGCGGCGGCCGCCTTCGACCACTGGACCGGGCTGATCGCCGACCGGATGACCGCCGACGGGATGTCGCCCGGACGCGCAGCCGACCTGGCCACACTGCTGATGAGCAGTTTCGAGGGGGCGATCGTTCTCGCGAGGGCCGCACATGATCTCGCACCCCTCGACACCGTCGCCCGCCAGCTGCGCGGGCTCGTGCAGGATGCACTCGACAGGGATGCCTCATGACGACGGCGGCAGCGCAGACGTGGCAGCCCACCGCCTGCATCCTGTGCGAGTGCAACTGCGGCATCGTGGTGCAGACCGTCGAGGGCTCGATGGCGAAGATCCGCGGCGACAAGGCCCATCCGGCGTCGCAGGGATACACCTGCAACAAGGCGCTGCGGCTCGACCACTACCAGAACAACCGCGGCAGGTTGACGTCGCCGCTGCGTAGACGCCCGGACGGCGCCTATGAGGAGATCGACTGGGACACGGCGATATCCGAGATCACCCAGGGCTTCCGCCGGATCGCCGACAGTCACGGCGGGGACAAGATCTTCTACTACGGCGGCGGCGGACAGGGCAATCACCTGGGCGGGGCCTACAGTGGCGCGTTCCTCAAAGCACTCGGCTCCTACTACCGCTCGAACGCTCTGGCCCAGGAGAAGACCGGTGAGCACTGGGTCGACGCGCAGCTCTACGGCGGCCACACCCGCGGCGAGTTCGAACACGCCGAGGTGTCGGTGTTCGTCGGCAAGAACCCGTGGATGTCACAGAGCTTCCCGCGCGCGCGGGTGGTGCTCAACGACATCGCCAGGGATCCGCGCCGGTCGATGATCGTGATCGATCCGGTCATCACAGACACCGCCGCGATGGCCGACTTCCATCTGCGGGTGCGGCCCGGAACCGACGCCTGGTGCCTGGCCGCAATGGCGGCGATCCTCGTGCAGGAGAGCCTGTGCGACGAGGATTTCCTGGCCGCCCACGTCAACGGCGTCGACACTGTCCGGGCCGCACTGCGGGAGGTGCCGGTCGCCGAATTCGCGCGGCGCTGCGGTGTCGACGAGCAGCTGTTGCGCACGGCCACCCGCCGGATCGCGTCGGCCGAGAGCGTCTCGGTGTTCGAAGACCTCGGGATACAACAGGCACCGAACAGCACCCTGTCCTCCTACCTCAACAAGCTGCTGTGGATCCTCACCGGGAATTTCGCCAAACGCGGTGGCCAACATCTGCATTCATCGTTCGCACCGCTGTTCCGCAGCGGTGGTGTCGGGCGTACCCCGGTGACGGGCGCCCCGGTCATCGGCGGCCTGGTTCCCAGCAACGTCGTGCCGCAGGAGATCCTCACCGATCACCCGGACCGCTTCCGGGCGATGATCGTCGAGAGCAGCAACCCCGCACACTCGCTCGCGGACTCGGCGGCGTGCCGGGCCGCGTTCTCCGCACTCGAGCTCCTCGTTGTGGTGGACGTCGCGATGACCGAGACGGCCCGCCTGGCCCACTACGTGCTGCCCGCGGCGAGCCAGTTCGAGAAGCCCGAGGCCACGTTCTTCAATCTCGAGTTCCCGCACAACACCTTCCATCTGCGGCACCCGTTGTTCGACCCGCTCCCCGGCACGCTGCCGGAGCCGGAGATCTGGGCCCGCCTGACGCGGGCGCTCGGCGTCATCGACGACGCCGAACTGGCGCCGCTGCGCGCGGCGGCGCGAGAAGGCCTGCCGGCCTACACCGCAGCATTCCTCACTGCCGTCGCACAGAACCCGGGCCTGAACAAGCTGCTGCCCTTCGTGCTCTACGAAACCCTCGGGCCGGCACTCCCGGACGGACTGGCCGGCGCGGCGGCGCTGTGGGGGCTGGCGCAGAAGACCGCGATGGCCTATCCGGAGGCGGTACGCCGGGCGGGGCACGCCGACGGCAACGCGCTGTTCGAGGCGGTGCTGACCCACCGCTCCGGGGTCACGTTCACGGTCCACGACTATCCGGACGACTTCGCATTGATCACCCACTCCGACCACCGGATCGCACTCGAGATGCCGGACCTGCTCGCCGAATTGGCGGCGTTGCGCACCGAACATCCCGAGTTCACCTCGGCCGAGTTCCCGATCGTGCTGTCCGCAGGCGAACGGCGCGCGTACACCGCCAACGACATCCTGCGCGACCCGGCCTGGCGCAAACGCGACGCGCAGGGCGCGCTGCGGATCAGCACCGGCGACGCCGCCGAGCTGGGACTACGCTCCGGCGACCGTGCCCGCGTCGTCACGGCAGCGGGTGCCGCGGAGGCGGTGGTCGAGGTCAGCGCGGCGATGCAGGACGGACACGCCGCACTGCCGAACGGCTTCGGTGTCGATCACACCGGCGCGGACGGGGTCACCGTGGCGCCGGGTGTCTCACCGAACACGCTGACGTCGACCGACTGGCGCGACGCCTATGCGGGCACACCGTGGCACAAGCATGTGCCGGCGCGGATCGAGGCGCTGGCGCCTGTGGCCTCCGGGAGCTAGCGACCGGCTACGGCAGCGGCGCCGCGGCCGGCAACACCGGTGCGGCGGGCAACACCGGTGCGGCGGGCGCGGGCGGCTGCGGCCCGGCCGGCATCCCGGGAGGCGGCGTCGCGTTCGGGTCGAGCGGGCGCTGGGTGAGCAGGAAGATCGCGTCGCCGCCACTGACCTCCTGGGTTTGCACCGCATGCCACAGATCGCGGATGTAGGACAGGCCGCGGCTGCCCGACGGCGCCACCGGTGTGGTCGACGTTCCGGGCGGGGGGTTCTCGGGGCTGAACAGGTGAGGCATCTCAGCGGGACCGGCCGGGGCCGGTGCGGCGAGTGCTGAGGCGTCACCGGGCGCCGGCGGGGTGGGCACGGGACCGGGAAGCGTCACAGGCGCGGGTGCCGGTGCCGGTACGGGCACATCGGGCGTGGCCACCGGGTCGGCGGATGCGGTGGGCGCCGACAGCGCGGCGGCGACACCGAGCCCGACACTGATCACCGCGTACGCGGCCGCTGACGACAACACCCGTCGAAGATTCTTCGCCACCGCAGGTCTCCCTTTCATCTCAGCCGCCCTGACTACGGGGTTGTTCTTCAACGCGGTCCATTTTGTTACAGGAGTGGCCGGAGTTCCACCCCCGGGTTGGCTCGTTTTCCCCGAACCCCGCCCCGCGCAACGCGCCGGTGGTGTAGGCAGGTGCTATCCGGCACGAGCAACCATCGCCCGAGGAGATGCCCGTGGTCATGAGCAGCGGCGTACGCCGCCCGGCCCTTCCGCCGGGCTTCGACTTCACCGATCCTGACATCTACGCCGAACGGTTACCGGTCGACGAGCTCGCCGAAATGCGCAGGGTGGCGCCGATCTGGTGGAACGCTCAGACATCGGGGAACGAGGCGTTCGGCGACGACGGCTACTGGGTGGTGACCAAGCACAAGGACGTCAAGGAGATCTCCCGCCGCAGCGACGTCTTCTCCAGTAACGCGAAAACGGCGTTGCCGCGCTACCGCGACGGAGCCGATCCGGCGTCGATCGAAGGCGGCAAGGCCGTACTGCTCAACCAGGATGCGCCGCACCACACCCACCTGCGAAAGATCGTCTCGCGCGCCTTCACCCCGCGCGCCGTCGAGTCGCTGCGCGCCGAACTTCGTGAGCGGGCCCGCCACATCGTGGAAACGGCGGCCGCCTTCGGCTCAGGTGACTTCGTCGAGCAGGTGGCGGCCGAGCTGCCCCTGCAGGCCATCGCCGGGCTGATGGGCGTGCCGCAGGAAGATCGGATGAAGCTGTTCGACTGGTCGAATCAGATGGTGGGCGACCAGGATCCCGAGTACGCCCGTAACGACGCGATGGGCGCGTCGGTCGAGTTGATCATGTACGGCATGCAGATGGCCGCCGAACGGACCGCCAACCCCGGCGACGACCTGGTCACCAGACTCGTGCAGGCCGACGTCGAAGGACACAAGCTCTCCGACGACGAATTCGGTTTCTTCGTCATCCTGCTCGCTGTGGCGGGCAATGAGACGACCCGCAACTCCATCACCCAGGGGATGATGGCATTCACCGAATTCCCCGAACAGTGGGAGCTGTTCAAGCGGGAACGGCCCGCGACCGCCGCCGACGAGATCGTCCGCTGGGCCACGCCTGTCACCTCGTTCCAGCGCACCGCGCTCGAGGACACCGAACTGTCCGGGGTGCAGATCAAGAAGGGCCAGCGGGTGGTGATGTTCTACCGCTCGGCCAACTTCGACGAAGACGTGTTCACCGATCCGTACCGCTTCGACATCCTGCGCGACCCGAACCCGCACGTGGGTTTCGGCGGGTCCGGCGCGCACTACTGCATCGGCGCCAATCTGGCGCGCATGACGATCGACCTGATCTTCAACGCCATCGCCGACGAGATGCCCGACATCGCTCCCCTGGGCAAGCCGGAGCGACTGCGCTCCGGGTGGCTCAATGGAATCAAACACTGGCAGGTCGACTACACGGGCGCCTCGAAACACACTGCGGCGCAACGGGAGTCGCTGGATAGTCGATGATCGACCGCCAATAGTCCTCCGGAATCTCGGCGCCGGACCGCAACACGATTGCCAGACCGGTCGCCATCGCGATGCCCAGCAGACCCAACCACAGCCCGGCCAGCGCAATCACCACCCACAGCACCGCGGTGACCATGGGCCACGGCGACGCCACCGCGAGTACCGGTGCGAAGAAGAACCCGGCGCCCACGTACCAGGCCGAGCCGGTGCGGTCGGAGGCCATCACGAACCGCAGCCAGCGCGGGACCGGGGGCCTGTCCGTACTCATTTCCATGGTGCGCTCCTTCGTCGGCGACATCTCCACCGTCACCTACAGCGGTAATGACGGCAATTACCTGCGAAGTAATGGTTCCGCGACCCTACTGCGTTCACACTGATCCGGTGAGCGCCGCACCGTCGTCCGATACCGATACCGATACCGGGACCGCGCCGTTCGGCCGTGCGCTGCGCGCCTGGCGCGTACGGCGCCGGCTCAGCCAGCTTGATCTCGCCCTCGCCGCCGACGTGTCCGCGCGCCACATCAGCTTCGTCGAGACCGGTCGGTCGACGCCGAGCCGGTCGATGGTGCTGAGGCTGGCCGACACCCTCGGCGTCCCGCCGCGGGAACGCAACAGTCTGCTGATCGCCGCCGGCCTGGCTCCGGTGCATCCCGAACGCGCTCTGGATCATCCGGACCTGACGGCGGTGCGCGCCGGGCTCGGACGGGTGCTCGACGCCCACGAACCCTTCCCCTGCGTCGCGGTCGACCGGCAATGGGACGTCGTCGCGACCAACGATGCCGCAGGCGTCCTCCTCGACGGAGTGTCGCCCGAGCTACTGGAGCGGCCGAACGCCCTGCGCATCGCCCTGCATCCGAAGGGTCTGGCGCCCCGGATCAGGAATCTCGGCGAGTGGCGGCACCACCTGCTGAGCCGGCTGCGCCGAGAGGTGGAGGCCGGCGGCTCCCCCGCGTTGCATGATCTGCTGAGCGAACTGGAGTCCTACCCCGGGCCGCCTGCGGCGCCGTCCGACCCCGCCGCGGTGGCCGTCCGACTCGAGACCTCGACTGCCGAAGGCGATCCGCTCAGTTTCCTGAACACCGTGACGACCTTCGGTACGGCGCTTGATCCGACCGCCGCCGAACTCAGTGTGGAAACATTTCTGCCGGCCGACGATGCCACGGCCGCCGCTCTGGTTTGCTTGGCGGCAACGCATGCAAGATCGCCGAAGTGATCGAACGGAACAGGGGTGGCCTCGTGGACAACCGAATCATCGCGGCACTCGCCGTCTCAGCGGTCGGCGTGCTGGCCGCGTGCAGCAGCCCGCAGCCCGCACTGGGCAACAGAACCGCAGAGGTGACGGTCAACGGTGCGGGTAACGGCACCAAGTACCCCGTCGAGTGCAGCCAGGCCGGGTGGACGTGGATGATCTCCACCTTCGACGAGGCGAAGCCGGGCTTCTCCGCCGCCATCCAGACCGGGGACTCCGTCGCCGCGCACTCGGTGCAGATCCGCGACCTCGAGGGCTTCACCGGGTCGTACTGGCAGGGCACCGTCGGCGACGGCAAGGCCACCGTCGACGGCGCCAAGATCACCATCACCGGGACGGCGGAGGGCTCGTTTGCCGACAATCCCACCGGTGAGGCGAACGCCACCTACCGGATTGAAACCAGCTGCTAGTGGTCTGACCACTTGACCTTTGGGCCGATGCGGTGCCATGGTGAAGCCATGGCGCTGCAACCGGTGAACCGACGCTCGGTCCCCGAGGACGTGTTCGACCAGATCATCTCCGAGGTACTGCGCGGCGACATGCAACCCGGCGAGGCCCTGCCCAGCGAGCGCCGGCTCGCCGAAGTTCTCGGCGTGTCACGGCCCGCGATTCGCGAAGCGCTGAAGCGACTTTCAGCTGCGGGCCTGATCGACATCCGGCAGGGCGACACCACCACGGTGCGTGACTACCGCCGTACCGCGGGGCTCGACCTGCTGCCCCGGCTGTTGATGCACGACGGAGAACCGGACCTCGCCGTGATCCGCAGCATCCTCGAGACGAGGTTGCACAACGGACCGAAAGTCGCCGAACTCGCCGCGTCGCGACGCCCGCCGGACCTGCCGGACCTGCTCAGTGCCGTAGTGAAGAAACTGGCGGCCGAGGCCGATCCCATTGCCGCTCAACGGTATGCCCTCGACTTCTGGGATCACGTCGTCGACGGCGCCGATTCGATCGCGTTCCGCCTGATGTACAACACGCTGCGCGGGACCTACGAACCGGCGCTTCCCGCCCTCGCCACGATGATGGCTGAAGAGGTGGGTCGTCCGGACGCCTACCGCGCGATCGTCGACGCGATAGCGGCGGGCGATCCCGCGGCCGCCCGGGACGCCGCAAACCGACTGCTCGAGCCCGCCACCACAGCGCTGCTCACGGCGCTGCAGACCCTGGAGGAGCGATGAGCCCCACGACCCGAACCACCCGCACGACCTTTACGCTCGCCGACGCCGCTCGCGAGTTCCGGCGCCACCCGAGCCCGTGGATGATCGGCACCACCCTGGTCGTCGCCGCAGCCGCGCGCATCGGTGTGGGCGACTGGCAGCTCACCGACGCGCTGGTGCCGCTGGCGATGCTGGCCGGGTTCCCGTTCTTCGAATGGCTCGTGCACGTATGCATCCTGCACTGGCGGCCGCGCCGGATCGGCCCGCTGCGGCTCGATCCCCTGCTGGCTCGCAAACATCGCGAACACCACGTGGACCCGAGGGACGTTCCGCTGGTCTTCATCCCGTGGCAGGCGCTGCTGTGGGTGCTGCCCGCAGCGGTCGCGATCGCCCTGCTGGCGTTCCCGCGGCCGGCCCTCGGGCTGACGTTCCTGGTAGTGCTGTCGGTGTTGGGGCTGGCCTACGAGTGGTGCCACTACCTGATCCACAGTGACTACAAACCGAAGTCAGCGGTGTACCGGGCGGTGTGGCGCAACCACCGACAGCACCACTTCAAGAACGAGCACTACTGGTTCACGGTGACCAGCGCAGGCACCGCCGACCGCGTACTGGGCACCTGTCCCGACGCCGGCTCGGTCGCCACCTCACCGACCGCCAGGAACCTGCACGGCAAGCCCGCGACGGTCACGCCTGCACGATGACCGGGTCCCCCAACCGCACGGTGTTGTAGTACCAGTCGGCGTTGTCCGGGCTGAGGTTGATGCATCCGTGGCTGACGTTGGCGTAGCCCTGCGACCCGGTCGACCAGGGTGCGCCGTGCACGTAGACGCCTCCCCAGGTGATGCGGACCGCGTCGTAGACGGTCAGCTTGTACCCCTCGGGATCGTCGAGGGGGATGCCGATGGTGCGGGAGTCCATGACGACGACGGACTCCTTGCCGAGCACGCGGAAGGAGCCGATCGGTGTGGCGAATCCCGGCTTGCCCATCGACGCGGGCATCTCGCGGACCACTTCGTCATCGATGCTGACGGTGAACGTGTGGGCGTCGATGTCGGCGACACCGACCACCGCGGCACCGGTCTGGAAGCTCAACGGCGCGGCACCGCCCGCGCGCACCGAGATCGTGGAGTGGGCCGGCCAGAAGCCACTGGGGGTCCACTCGACGGTGTCGTCGCCCAGCCAGCTGAACTCCCCGTCGGGGGTGGCGGGCGAATCGAAGGTGATGGTGCGTTCGGCGGCGGCGCGGTCGGCGACGGGTCCGGTGAAGCGCACGGTGACCGGCGCCGCGATACCGACGACCTGACCCGCCGCAGGGAGCACCGAGGCGACGGTGAGCGGTGTGCTCACCGCTGCTGACCCCGTCGCCACCGGTCCGACCATCGCGCCGGAGAAGGCCACGGCGAATGTGCCGACTATCGCGGCGGCCGACCGCCCTACCGTGCGCAGCATGGCGCCAGTGTAGGTGGACGGAGCGGCGGGGTTCGCCGGACGGAATTCACGCAATCGCATGCCTGTTCATCGTTCACACCGGGTCAGAACGTTTCAGCGCAGGTCCGGACGCGAGCGGCCAGACGCCGCGGCCACCGTGCGGCCGAACGCCACCAGCGCATAGCCCAGCCCGACGAAGATGCCTCCGAGCAGGGCGATGTTCACCGCCACGGTGGCGGCACCGACGCTGTCCGGATCGAGGAAGTAGTAGGGCGCGCGCCGTCCGGCCCGGTTGAGGACCGCGAGCGCGACCGCGGCGTACACGGCCGGATAGGCCAGCCACATCCACGGGTGCCACCAGCGCAACGCCGGCTGGTTCTTGCCCGCCAGTGCCCATTCGCCCACAGCGAGCACCGGGACCGCGACGTGCAGCAGGAAGTTCGCCGGCGTGTACCCCATGCTGTAGTCGGTCAAGAAGAGGTTCCACACCAGTCCGGCAACGACCACGTAGACCACGACGGCGCCCCGCAGCACCGCCTGCGCGTCAGCCCGCCGCCACACCAGTGTCACCGCATAGAACGCGGCGGCGAGGAGATTGGCCTGATAGGTGAACGTGACCAGTCGCCACAACACGCCGGATCGCGACGACGCCTCGACGATCACCACCGCCACGAGCACCGCGGCGACGATGGCGACGCGCAGCAGCATCCGCAGCGCCGATGTCAGACCCAGGGTGGGCGAAGCACTCACCCCGGCAAGGGTAACCGTGGCAGGGTGACGCCCATGTCAGACGCATCCCAGACGGCGGACTCCCCTGCCTCCCGGACCGTGTTCGGCCATCCGATCGGACTGACCAACCTGTTCGGCGTCGAGCTGTGGGAGCGGTTCTCCTACTACGGGATGCTCACGATCCTCGGCTACTACCTGTACTACTCCGCAACCGACGGCGGCCTCGGCCTGCCGCAGAGTACGGCGACCGGCATCGTCGGGGCCTACGGCGGACTGGTGTATCTATCGACCGTCCTGGGCGGCTGGATCGCCGACCGGCTGCTCGGGATGGAACGCACCGTGTTCTACGGCGGCGTCGTCGTCATGCTCGGCCACATCGCGCTGGCCGTGCTGCCCGGCCTTGCGGGCGTCGGGACCGGCCTGGTGTTGGTGGCGCTGGGCTCCGGCGCGCTGAAGGCGAATGCGTCGTCGCTGCTCGGGACGTTGTACGCGAAGGCCGATCCGCGCAGTGACGGCGGGTTCACGCTGTTCTACCTCGGCATCAACCTGGGCTCGTTCATCGGCCCGCTGGCGACCGGCCTGCTGCAGACCAACGTCGGGTTCCACTACGGGTTCGGCGCTGCCGCGGTCGGGATGGCGCTCGGCCTCATCCAGTACGTCGTGTTCCGTCGCAACCTCGGCACGCACGGGCGCGAGATCGCCAACCCGTTGCCGCGGAGCGCGTTGGGAAAGGCGATTGCGGTCGCGGCCGTGGGCATCGTCGTGGTCGCCGCCGTCCTCGCGACGGGGGTGGTGCGGTTGTCCAACCTGTCTGAGGTCACCACCGGTGTCATCGCCGTTGCCTCCGTCGCGTACTTCGCGGTGATGCTGCGCAGCCCAAAGGTGGATGCGACCGAGCGCACCAGGGTCACGGCGTTCATCCCGCTCTTCGTTGCCAACGTCGTGTTCTGGTCGTTGTTCCAGCAGATCTTCACCGTGCTGGCTGTCTACTCCGACGAACGGATGAACTGGTCGATCTTCGGCTGGACCGCGCCGTCGAACTGGATCGGATCGATCGAACCGGTGTGGATCATCGTGCTCTCACCGTTTTTCGCGATGCTCTGGACCAAAGTCGGCGACCGGTCGCCGACGACGCCCCGCAAGTTCGCCTTGGGCGTCATCGGCATGGGTGTCGCGTTCCTGCTGTTCCTCCCGATGTCGGGCAGTACCGGCAGAAGCGTTCCCGCCCTCGCCGTGATGGCCATCATGGGCCTGTTCGCGGTGTCGGAGCTGATGCTTTCGCCGATCGGGCTGTCGGTCACCACAAAACTTGCGCCGCAAGCGTTTCGAGCCCAGATGATGGCGCTGTACTTCTTCTCCCTTGGTATCGGCACATCGCTGTCAGGCGTACTGGCCGGCTACTACCGGCCCGACCGCGAGTTCGCCTACTTCGGAATCCTCGGCGCAGTCGCCGTCGCCGCGGGCGTGATCGTCTACGCGATCTCGCCGTGGATCAGTCGCCAGATGCCAGGCGTGCACTGAATCTCAGCCGGTCAAGATCTCACGCAGCAGCGCGGTCTCGATGTTGCCGCCGGACAGCACGACCGCGGTGCGGCCATCGGGAGCGACCCGCCGGTAGCCGGCCAGCGCCACGGCGCCACTGGGTTCGCTGACCAGCCGGCCATGCACGGCGATGTCTCTGACGGCGCCACGGATCTCGTCCTCGCTGACGGTGACGGCCTCGTCGAGGACCCGCTGCAGGTGGGCGAACGTGAGCTCGGACGGCTGCGAGCGCAGCCCGTCGGCGATCGTGCGGTTGCGGTCTTCGATCGACCAGTCGACGCGCCTGCCCAGCCGCAGCGCTTCGGCGGTGTCGCCGGCGAGTTCGGGTTCCACGCCGAACACCCTCGCCCCGGGGCACAGGGCTTTGATCGCAGTCCCGACCCCCGAGGCGAGACCGCCCCCGCTGACCGGGATGAAGACGTTCTCCACGTCGGGCAGGTCCTCGGCGATCTCCAGCCCGAGCGTGCCCTGCCCGGCGATGATGTCGGGGTGGTCGAAGGGCGGAACGAGCACGCCCCCGGTGCGCTCGACCACCTCGGTGGCCACCGCCTCCCGCTGCCCGGCCGCACACAGCACCACCTCGGCACCGTGCCTGCGGGTCGCGGCGACCTTCACGTTCGGCGTCTCCTCCGGCATCACGATGTGCGCGGGCACCCCGAACCGCGCCGCCGCATACGCCACCGCCTGGGCGTGATTGCCACTCGAGTAGGCGACGACGCCGCGCGCCCGAACCGCAGGAGCGAGACGACCGATCGCGTTGAACGCCCCGCGGACCTTGAACGCGCCGATGGCCTGCAGACTTTCCGCCTTCAGCCAAACCGGGCCCGCCCACGGCGCGGGAACCAGGGGGGTCCGGAACACGTCGCCGCGAATGCGGTCGGCCGCGGCGCGGATGTCGTCGATCGTGATCAGCTGCACGACGATCAGTCTGCCGCACCGGCAGGCCGGGTTACGGTGACCCGGTGCCGTTCACCATGCCGATCGTCCCGCGCTACGCCGAGATCGACCAGCAGGGCGTCGTTTTCAACGGCCACTACCTCACCTGGTTCGACGAGGCCTGCACGGCGTTCCTCGAGCACATCGGCATCTCCTACCCCGCGCTGATCGCCGACGGAGTCGACTTCCAGGTCGTCCACACCGAGATCGACTACGCCGAACCGGTCCGCTGGCGCGACGACGTACGCGTCGCGGTGCGGTGCGAACGTGTCGGCACCACGAGCTTCACGATCGCTTTCACGGTGCTGCGCGCGGGCTCGCCCGCGGTCACCGGCCGCACCGTCTACGTGTTGGTCTCCGCCGTGGACTGGACCAAACAGCCGGTGCCCGACGCGGTGCGCGCCGCGTTGGCGGCGGCCCACTGATCGGCAGGCGCACCGCATCGGCGGGCGGTAGCGTCGGCGCATGGGCCACCACCATGACGAGCCGGCACGTGACCTCCCGCCCGGCATGGCCGAACAGCTCGACCTGCCCTACGCCGGTCTCGCGTCGTTCGGTCACCGGCCGTTCCTGACCGAGACCGCGCAGCTCGACGCATGGCGGCCGGACGTGGCGATCGTCGGGGCGCCGTTCGATGTGGGCACCACCAATCGGCCCGGCGCCCGCTTCGGACCCCGCGCCATCCGCGCCACCGCCTATGAACCGGGTACCTACCACATGGATCTCGGCCTGGAGATCTTCGACTGGCTCGAGGTGGTCGATTTCGGTGACGCGTGGTGCCCGCACGGGCAGACAGAGGTGTCGCACAACAACATTCGCGAGCGGATCGCCACCGTGGCATCCCGCGGCATCGTGCCGGTCGTCCTCGGTGGCGACCACTCGATCACCTGGCCCGCCGCGACCGCGGTCGCCGACGCACACGGGTACGGCAACGTGGGCATCGTCCACTTCGACGCACACGCCGACACCGCCGACATCATCGACGGCAACCTCGCCAGTCACGGCACTCCGATGCGCCGGTTGATCGAATCCGGTGCCGTGCCCGGCACGCATTTCGTACAGGTGGGTTTGCGTGGCTACTGGCCGCCGCAGGACACCTTCGAGTGGATGCTCGAGCAGGGCATGACCTGGCACACGATGCAGGAGATCTGGGAGCGCGGATTCAAGGAGGTCATGCGTGACGCGGTCGCCGAGGCGCTGGCCAAGGCCGACAAGCTCTACGTCTCCGTCGACATCGACGTTCTCGACCCCGCCCATGCGCCGGGCACCGGCACGCCCGAACCCGGCGGCATCACCAGCGCCGATCTACTCCGGATGGTGCGCCAGCTCTGCTACGAGCACGATGTCGCCGGCGTGGACGTCGTGGAGGTGGCGCCGGCCTACGACCACGCCGAGCTCACCGTCAACGCCGCACACCGGGTGGTGTTCGAGGCGCTGGCCGGGATGGCGGCCCGCAGGCGCGACGCGGCCGGAAGTGAACCCGGACCGCCGGCCCGCTGATGGCCGTTGCGCTCAGGCCGACTGAGGCACCGGATCTACCCGCGATCGGCCGCATCTACGCCCACTACGTGAGCACCAGCGTCGCCACATTCGAGACGACGCCACCCGACGACGGGCAGTGGCGTGAGCGCTTCGACGCGGTGCGCGACCGCGGGCTACCGTTCCTCACCGCGACCCTCGACGGGCAGGTTGCCGGATACGCCTACTGCGCACCATGGAAGGCCAGGCCGGCCTACCGACACACCGTGGAGAGTTCCATCTACCTCGCCGCCGACGCCGTCGGCCGGGGAGTCGGCGGTCGCCTGCTCGACGAACTGCTCGACCGGTGCGCGCGGTGCGATGTGCGCGAGGTCATCGCGGTAATCGTCGACGCGGACGCAGGCGCGTCGCTCGGCCTGCACCGCAGCCGCGGGTTCGTCGACGCGGGACGATTGACCCGGGTCGGTTTCAAGCACAACCGCTGGCTGGACACCCTGCTGCTCCAGCGCAGCCTGCCCGCGGTCAGCCCTTGACGCAGGTGAACTGGCAGACGTCGATATACCCGTCGCGGAAGAGATCGGCGCAACCGGTCAGATACCTCATGTACCGCTCGTAGACCTCTTCGGACTGGATGGCGATGGCCTCGTCCTTACGCGATTCGAGCGCTGCGGACCAGTGGTCGAGGGTGCGGGCGTAGTGCAGGCGCAACGGCTGCACCAGCGTGACCTCGAAGCCCGCCTTGGTGGCACGCTCCCTGACCAGGTCGACCGACGGCAGCCGGCCGCCCGGGAAGATCTCGTCCATGATGAATTTGAAGAACTTGAGATGCTTCATGGTGATCGGCAGGCCGCGCTCCTCGACCTCCTCCTTGCTGGCCTGCACGATCGTGTGCAGCATCATCACGCCGTCGGCGGGCAGCGCCTCGTAGGCCATCTTGAAGAAATCGTCGTAGCGGTCGAACCCGAAGTGCTCGAACGCGCCGATCGACACGATCCGGTCGACCGGCTCGTGGAACTGCTCCCAGCCCTGCAGCAGCGCCTTGCGGGACCGCTCGGTGTCCAGCGCATCGAACGTCTTCTGCACATGCGCCTGCTGATTCTTGCTCAGCGTCAGACCGATGGCGTTGACGTCGTAGCGTTCGATCGCCCGGCGCAGGGTCGCACCCCAGCCGCAGCCGACGTCGAGCAGCGTCATCCCGGGCTGCAGGCCGAGCTTGCCCAGCGACAGGTCGATCTTCGCGAGCTGCGCCTCTTCCAGGGTCATGTCGTCACGCTCGAAGTACGCGCAGCTGTAGGTCTGCGTCGGATCGAGGAACAGTCGGAAGAAGTCGTCTGACAGGTCGTAGTGCGACTGGACGTCCTCGAAATGAGGAGTCATGTCCTTGTCGTCGCTGGTGGTATTGCGCACAGCTAAGCCTTCTGACGAGTTGTTCTGATTCTTGTCCGGCGTCCCGCGTCTCGAGCACCGCCCCCGGTCACTGGGCTGCACAGTACCCGACCGGGCCCCCAGCCAGACAACACCCGCCGAGGTCAGACCGTGCTCTGCCGGACGGTGCCGACGTCGATATCGTGGAGGGACGTGTCCAGACCGGCTGCGCAAGCCAGGGAGGAAGACCGAAGATGACCACCCCGCGTGATCCTGCATTCGGTTACGAGGCGACCGAAGCCGACATCGCCGAACAGCTGATACCCGTCGACGTCGACGACGAGGAAGGCGGCATCGACCCTGCCCGCGTCGCCCTGTCGCGCACCTACGACGCCGACGAGGCCGACCTGATCGAACAGTCCATCGCCGTCCCGCTGACCGACGACGACCCGGATCTCGAGCGTTGAGCCGCCAGCCGCGCTGGCGCAACGCGCTGGCAGCGGTCGCCACCGGTGTGGCCGCCCTGGCCGGTGCGGCGCCGGCCGCCGCCGATCCGGGTCCGCTGGTGCCGCTGGTCGACGCGGCCGCCGAACGCCTCGCCGTCGCAGAACCGGTGGCCGCCAACAAGTGGGTCACCAGGGGTTCGATCGAGGATCCCGCCCGCGTCGAACAGGTACTGGCCGCCGTCGAGGCCGACGCGAACGCACGCGGTATCGACGGCCAGCGGGTACGCCGCGTCTTCTCCGACCAGATCGCCGCCACCGAGGGAATCGAGTACATCCGGTTCGGTCAGTGGAAGCTCGACCCGGCCGCGGCTCCCACGTCGGCTCCGGAACTGGCGTCGTCACGCGGCGTGATCGACGGGCTGAACAAGACGATCGTCGAGCAGATGGCCCTGAACTGGCCGGTGCTGCGTTCACCCGGATGCGCGGCCCAGGTGACTGACGCGGTCGGCGCGGTGGCCACCGCGAGGGCGCTGGATCCGCTGTACCGGCAGGCGCTGACGTTCGTCACCCACAACTACTGCGCGCCCTGACCGCGATCAGTCAGCTCCCGCGCCTCGGCGACGTCGTATTCGGCGACCTCGGCCCACCTGATCTCGGCCTGCTGTCCCGGGCCGACACCATCCCCGCGGAACGCCTCGACCGCCGCCTGCGACGCCCAGCGTTCGTGGATGTTGATCCGGCGGGGGTCCAGGATGTCCGGGCAGATCGCGAAATCCAGGCATCCCTCGGCGGCGCGGGCCTGCCGGACCACGTCCGCGCAGCCGGCCAGGTAGCCGCTCCGCGCGCTCGGGTCGACGATGATATATCCCGCCACGATCACCATGCGTCCTCCTCGAATATCGGCGTCTCGTCCTGTGACGACCGGCCCCAGCGAGCGGACTCATCGGTGACGATGGTGCGATGGCGACGAAATCGATCTTCATAACCGGTGCAGGCAGCGGCATGGGCCGGGCAGGCGTGACACTGTTCCACGGCAAGGGCTGGCGCGTCGGCGCGGTCGACCGCAATGACGCCGGCCTGGCGTCCCTCCAGCAGGAATTGGGCGCCGACCGGTTGTGGACGGCCCAGGTCGACGTCACCGACCGGCCCACCTTCGACGCGGCACTGGCCGACTTCTGCGCCGGCTCCGACGACGGCGGGCTCGACATGATGTGGAACAACGCCGGGATCGGCGAGTCCGGCTGGTTCGAGGACGTGCCCTACGACGCCGCGATGCGGGTGGTCGACATCAATTTCAAGGCAGTCCTCACCGGCGCCTACGGCGCTCTCCCCTATCTCCGGAAGCGCCCCGGCAGTCTGATGTTCTCCACCTCATCGTCGTCGGCGACCTACGGTATGCCGCAGATCGCCGTGTACTCGGCGACGAAGCACGCGGTGAAAGGGCTGACCGAGGCACTCAGCGTGGAATGGCACCGGCACGGGGTACGGGTCGCCGACGTCCTCCCCGGCCTCATCGACACCGCGATCCTGCGTGAAACACCCAACCACTCGGCGACCGAACGCAACCCTGCGTTACAGGACGTCACCGCCGCGGCGCCGAAGAGGGGCATGCTCCGGCTGATGCCGGCCTCCAGCGTCGCCGACGCCGCCTGGGCGGCCTACCACCATCCTCGGCGGCTGCACTGGTACGTGCCCGACAGCATCCGGTGGATCGACCGGCTCAAGGGGGTCAGCCCAGAGTTCGTCCGCGCTCAGGTCCGCCGCGCTCTGCCCCACATCGGTGACCGCTGAACCGGTTTGGCCGGCGAACTGCCGGGTATGGCGCGGATATGAACGGCCCCGATCCCGAAACCGACAACGATCCCGACGGCGACCCGGAGATGACGCAGACCGCGCAGCAGCCCGACGAAGCCGAAGGCGACGACGACGCATCGGAAACGGGCGGATAGCCTCCGTCAGTTCTGTCGCGGCAGCAGTTCCTCGGCGAATCGGTCGACGAACGCCGCGAGATCGGCGCCGCCGGCCGGCCGGATCACGAACTTGCTGAGTCCGGCGGCCACGTAGGCGTCGAGCTGGCGGTGCAGAGCCCGCCAGTCGGCCGCGATCAGCTCGGACGGGTCGACGTCGGGCCGTCGCCGGCGGACCGTCGCAGCGACATCCTCGGGGATCTCGCCGTCACACACTGCCAGGCTGATCCCGAAGTGGTCGGCCTCGATCTGCCGTCCGGCAGCGTCGGCCGCCGATTGGATCTGCTGCCTGGCGCTGCGCGCCTCATCCGCGGTGACGAAGCTGCCCAACCACCCGTCTGCCAGCCGACCGATACGGCGAAACGCCGCCGGTGCGGACCCACCCACCCAGATGTCCAGCGGCGGTGACGGCCGTGGTGCCACCGCGACGCCGTGCAGCGAGTAATGCCGCCCGCTGAAATCTCCGCCGTCCTCCAACGCGGTGCGCAGCACCGCGAGCGCCTCGTCGAACACTTCGGCCCGCTTCCCGTCAGGCACGGCGAACACCTCACGCTCGGCGGGAATGGCCGACGTCAGCCCGAAGACCGGCAGCACCCGCTTCGGCGCGATTGCCGCAAGCGACGCCAACTGCTTGGCCACCAGGACCGGATGTCGTCCGGGCAGGATGGCCACCGACGTCCCGACCTTGAGTCGGGTGGTCCGCCCGAGCGCGAAGGCCATGCCGACGAACGGGTCGACGGCCGGGGTGTACACCAACTCGGAGAACCACAGCGAGTCGATTCGGGCCGCTTCGAGTTCGTCGACCAGACCAGCCAGCCAGTGCGGGCCGGGGTCGGCGCCGATGCCCACGCCGAAGCGGATCTTCACGTCACTGCTGTCGGTCATGACGCCAGTCAACGCGTTTCGGGTGCGCTGCGCACCGCGCCAGGCAAGGATCGGTCGTGTGACCTTGATTCGTCTGCTCTGCGTGATCGCCGCAATGCTCGCCGCCGTGGGTGGGCCACCATCCACGGCCGCCGCCGCGCCCGGGTTGGACGCTGACCTCGTCCGTCGCCTCGACGCGGCGATCGACCAGACGCTGGCGACCGCCGGGGTGCCGGGCGCCATCGTGGGCGTATTCGGTCCGGACGGCGAGTACGTCCGGGCGATCGGCGTCGCGGACAAGGCCACCGGCGCCCCGATGGAGGCCGGTTTCTTCCACCGAATTGGAAGCCTCACCAAGACGTTCACCGTGACCGCCGTCCTGCAGCTCGCGGGTGACGGCAGGCTGTCGCTGGACGATCCGATCGACCGATTCGTGCCGGGAGTGCCGTCCGGATCGGTCATCACACTCCGGCAGCTGGCCCGGATGCAGAGCGGCCTGCCGAACTACTCGGCGAACGAGGAGTTCGCGCCGGCCCTGCTGGCCGATCCGCAGCGCCCGTGGACTCCGCAGCAGCTGCTGGCGTATGCCTTCGCCCAGCCACCGGTCTTCCCGCCCGGCGAGGGCTTCCAGTACAGCAATACCAACACCGTGCTGCTCGGCCTGGTCGTCGAGAAGGTCAGCGGTCAGCCGCTACACGACGTCATCCGCGACCGCATCACCGGACCGCTGCGGATGAACGACACGGCCTTTCCGACCGGCAACGCCTTCCCGCAGCCGCATGCGCAGGGGTACACCGTCCAGTCCGCCGACGGACGCGAAGCCGTTGCCACCGACTGGAATCCCTCCTGGGCCTGGGCCGCAGGCGCGATGACCTCGACACTCGCCGACCTGCGCATCTGGGCGCCCGCTCTGGCCAACGGAACACTGGTCGACCCACGGCTGCAGCAGGAACGACTGCAGACCGTCGGCAGGGACGGCCGCCCGGCTGCACACGGCTACGGGCTCGGGCTGTTCAACGCGGGCGGCTGGATCGGTCACAACGGCAGCCTGCCCGGCTACCAGACCGTCGCGGTGTACCTGCCCGGCCGTGATCTGACGCTGGTCATCGAGGTCAACACCGACGAGACCGTCGACGGAACCGACCCGGGCACCGCGATGGCCGTCGCCGTCACCCGCGTGCTGACCCCCGACAACGTCTACCAACTGGGCTGACATCCCGAAAGAGAGGACCACCATGCACGCCTCGGTCACCGTGAACATGAACGCCCCCGCCCAGCGGATCTGGGAGCTGATCGCCGACGTCCGCAACACCGGCAGGTTCTCGCCGGAGGTGATGGAGGCCGAATGGCTCGACGGCGCGACCGGCCCGGCGCTCGGGGCGCGGTTCCGCGGCCACGTCAAGCGCAACGAGATCGGCCCCGTCTACTGGACGACGTGCCGCGTCACCGCATGTGAGCCGGGCCGTGAATTCGGCTTCGCCGTGCTCATCGGTGACCGCGCTGTCAACAACTGGCACTACCTTCTCGAACCGGCCGACCGCGGCACCGCCGTCACCGAATCGTTCCGGATGAACGAGGGACTGCTCACCACCCTGTTCGGCATCTTCGGCGGTCAGCTGCGCACGCGGCGCAACAAGCGCGACATGCGCAAGACTCTGGAGCGGATCAAGGCCGTGGTGGAGAGCAGCGAGCCGGTATAGCACTTGACGTTGCTCTGCGCCCACGGCACGCACCACTCGCACTTCCCCGCCCTCAGCGCAGGGCCAACGGCAGGCGTTTCTCGCCTGCCCGGGCGGGTATCTGAGCTTGCGTGACTGACAGCGCCGACCGTCCCGCCGATTACGACCGGCAGTTATCCGACGACATCAGCGACGACACGGTCGCGGCCGCGGGAAAGGTGTCCGAGGCGCTCGAATGGGTGGAACGCGCCCGCGGGCATCTGTACAGCTTTCACCAGCTCATGGGCCGGGCTGACCTGCTGCTCGGCGAGGCCTGCGACAAACTCCGCGAAGCCGGCCACCAGGAGGTCGCCGACCGGCTGGCCACCGAGATGGTCGGCCGCAATGTGCTCTACGGCCGCTGGACATTCCAGATCGTCGAGGACTTCGACGACAATTACTGGTCCGTGCTGCGCGACCACGAGCGGCGGGTGCGTGACGAACTCACCGAGGGCCACCGGCATGTGTTCGAGGCGCGGATGAAAGAGGACCGCCGCACCCATGGCCGCGAAGGCCACGAAGGCAGGCCGTGAGGCTAGGCTCGGCGCCGTAGCTCAAGGTGAGAGGCGGCCGACATGGGTATCGCGACGCGGGTCAACGGTGCTGCTCCCCCGGAGATCCCGCTGGCCGACATCAACCTCGCGTCATGGGATTTCTGGGCGCTCGACGACGACATCCGCGACGGCGCATTCGCCACCCTGCGGCGTGAGGCACCGGTTTCGCATTACCCGGAATTCGTCCAGAACGGCTTCGCTGCCGGACGTGGCCACTGGGCGGTCACCCGCCACGAGGACGTGTTCTACGCGAGCAGGCACCCCGAGATCTTCAGCTCGGCCGGCGGCATCACCATCGGCGACCAAACGCCGGAACTCAACGAGTACTTCGGCTCGATGATCGCGATGGACGATCCCCGCCACAGCCGGCTGCGCAACATCGTGCGCAGCGCCTTCACCCCGCGGGTGCTCACCCTGATCGAGGACTCGGTGCGCGAGCGTGCCCGCCGGCTGGTGACGGACATGATCAACAAGCACCCGGAGGGCACCGCCGATCTCGTCACCGAGTTCGCAGGCCCCCTACCGCTGCAGATCATCTGCGACATGATGGGCATCCCCGAGGACGATCACCAGCGGATCTTCCACTGGACCAACGTCATCCTCGGTTTCGGCGATCCGGACATCGCCACCGACTTCGACGAATTCCTCACCGTAGCAATGGACATCGGCGCCTATGCGACCGCCATGGCAGAGGACCGGCGGGCCCGGCCCGGCAACGATCTGACGACCAGCCTGGTGCAGGCCGAGCTGGACGGCGAACGCCTCACGTCCAGCGAGGTGGCGTCGTTCTTCATCCTTCTGGTGGTGGCGGGCAACGAGACGACGCGCAACGCGATCAGCCACGGTGTGCTCGCGCTGAGTCGTTACCCGGAGCAGCGCGACGACTGGTTCGCCGCCTATGAGGAGGTGGCGCCGACGGCCGTGGAGGAGGTCGTGCGCTGGGCCTCGCCGGTGGCGTACATGCGCCGCACCCTGACCCGTGATGCCGAGCTGTCCGGTGTTCAGCTCCGCGCGGGCGACAAGGTCACGCTGTGGTACGGGTCGGCGAACCGGGACGAGACGAAGTTCGACCGCCCGTGGACGTTCGATGTTCGCAGGCAACCCAATCCGCACGTCGGCTTCGGCGGCGGCGGCGCCCATTTCTGCCTCGGCGCCAACCTGGCCCGTCGGGAGATCACCGTCGCTTTCGAAGAGATTCACCGGCAGATTCCCGACCTCACCGCCACCGAGGAACCCGACCGGCTGCAGTCGGCGTTCATCCACGGGATCAAGCGGCTCCCGGTGGAATGGAGCCCGCCCCGCTAGCCGGGTCGCGGCGTTTGTCCGGCCGGTGTGCGGGCACCCAAATGGTGTCCACGCAACAGTCGACGACGGGAAACTCCATGCAATCCGAACGCTTCCGTACGCTTGCGGAGTCGAAGGGTCCGTTCGCCTCGGTCTACTTCGACGATTCGCACGACACCGAAGACGCGGCGGCGCAGCGGGACCTGAAGTGGCGCGCCATCCGCGACGAACTCGACCAGCAGGGCGCGACGGCCGAGCTGATCGAGACCCTGCAGCGCGTCATCACCGGGACCACACCCGCGGTGGGGCGCAGCGGCCGGGGCATCGTTGCGGGCCCTGACGGCGTCCTGCTCAACGAACACCTGATCCGGCCGATCGAGACGCCGGTGGTGCGGGTGTCCGCACTGCCGTATCTGGTGCCGGTGGTCGAACACGGCGCGCAGCATTCCACCTACGTGATCGTCTCGGTCGACCATGCGGGCGCCGACATCGAGGTGCATCGCGACCGTGCCGTGGTGTCGGAATCGGTCGACGGCGGTGGCTATCCGATCCACAAGGCCGACAGTACAGAGACTCCCGGATACGGAGATCCGCAGCGGCGCACCATGGAGGCCGGACGCAAGAATCTGCGCGCGGTCGCCGACGAGCTCGCGACGCTCGTCGACGAGGCCTCCCCCGAGGTCATCTTCGTTGTCGGCGAGGTCCAGTCCCGCGCCGACCTGATGCCCACGCTTGCCGAGCGGGTGGCCGAGCGCATCGTGGAACTCGACCTCGGCGCGCGGAACAGCGGCGTCGACGAGGCGAACCTCCGCCACGAAGTCGACCAGGAGTTCCTCCGGCACCGACTGGCAGCGATCGACCGTGCGGCACAACAGTTTTCGCAGGCGATCGGACAGGGCTCGGGACTGGCCGTCGAAGGTCTACACGGCGTCTGCGCGGCGTTGCGGGCCGGCGCGGTGGAGACGCTCATCATCGGCGACATCGGAGACGCCACCGTGATGGCCGACGACGAGCTGTCGACCGTGGCACCGAACGAGAAGGTGCTGTCCGAACTGGGAGCCGCGGCCACGCAGACCTTGCGGGCCGACGAAGCCCTGCCGCTGTTCGCGATCAGAACCGGCGCGGCGCTGATCCGCACCGATGAGCGGATCAGCCCCGACGACGGTGTGGCCGCGGTGCTGCGTTACCCGTTGCCCTGACCGCGACTCAGGTCAGCTTCGCGATGGGACTGTCGCCGATGTGCGTGCGGAGGTCTTCGGCATTCTCGAACACCGCCGCCGCACCGGCCTCGGTGAGCTCACCTCGCGACACCCCACCGCTGAGCAGTCCGATCGAGGTGACACCCGCCCGCTGGCAGGCCTCGATGTCCCACACCGCGTCGCCGACGAAGACGGCGCGTTCGGTGTCGATGCCGGCCCGCTCCAGGGCGATCTGGACGATGTCGGGTTTCGGTTTCGCGGTTTCGACGTCGCCTCCCGACGTCAGCGTGGACAGGACGTCCTCGCTGTCGAGCACCTCACGGAGCACCTCGAGCTCGTCCTCGGGCGCGGACGTCGCCAGGACGACCTGCAGGCCGAGTTGCTCGACCGTCTCGAGCAGCGCCCTGGCACCCGGCAGCAGGCGCAGTAGCCCCTTGCTGTCGAGGTAGTAGCGCGAGTGCGCGTCACTGAGCCGGCTGCGGGTGTCGTCGTCGGCGTCCGGGACCAGCGCGCTCTGCAGCTCCGAGCCGTCCATGCCGATGCACCGGTGCACCCGCCAGGACTCGACGGTCAGCCCCTCATCGGTGAACGCACGATGCCAGGCGTGCACGTGCAGATAGTTCGAGTCGACCAGCGTGCCGTCGATGTCGAACAGGACGGCGGGCGCGTTCTCCGCCGTCACCGGGGACGCTGCTCGTAATCCGGCTGGACGGGGTGGCCCTGCTGGCCGGGCAGTCCCTGACCGCCCTGACCGCCGTACCCGCCGGGGGCTCCCGGGGCCCCATGAGCACCGGGGGCTCCGGGGACGCCATGAGCACCGGGGGCGCCCGGCGCTCCGGGTGCCCCCGGGACGCCGGCATCCGCCTGCTCTGGCGTCGGCGTGTTGGTCCTGGGGTCGAGCTTGTCGGCATGGGCGCGGCGGGCGTCCAGCTCCTCCCGGGTGGAGTCGACCGCATCGCGGTGACCGGCGGCGACGTCGCGCAACCGGGCTGCCTCGGCCTGCTTGGCTTCCGCCTCAGCGGCCTTCGCCTCGGCCTCCGCGGCAGCGGCGCGCGCCTTGGCGTCGGCCTGATCGGCGACCACCGCCCGCTTCTCGACTCGGTGATGCTGCTCGTCCACCTCGGCGCGGATGCGGTCGGCCTCGACCCGGCGCCGCTGATTGCGCTGTTTGAGGGCCAGCATCACCACGGCGATGATGAGCAGGATCGCCACGACGGCGACGACGATCCAGACGACAGTGTTGGTAGCCACGACGGCTCCTTCGCTTCGTTCGGGCACGGTCGGAATTGACGCTCCCGCTGCGCAAGCGGGTGCCCGTCGCCGGTGGTGACTAAACGATCAGATAGGTCGCCGCGGCCAGTGCCGGGTCGAGATTTCGTATCCGCGCGGCGCCGTGATGGTCAGCGCTGTTTGCGCTCGTCGATCACGAAGAGCACGAGTGTGACTGCGAGAATTGCTGCGGCCGACCAGATCGCGCGCACTCCCCAGGCACGGCTGCCCACCGCACCGATCACGGCGCCGACGGCGAATGTCGCGATGAGGGCGGCGTAGATGCGAAATGCGTGCCGCGCCGAGGCCTGCTTCTCGACCAGACCGTCGTAGCCGGCCTCGACCATCCGCATCATGTTGCCCGTCGTGGCCACCGGCATGTAGTTGAGATCGCCGATGTTGCGGAACAATCCGATCTGCACGGCGGCCAGAAACGAGATGGGCACGGTCACATAGCTGTGCGGGACGGTGGCGGGCACGAAGCCGATCATCGCGAGCGCCACGACCTGGATCGTTATGGTCCAGCGCAGCGAGCGCGGCAGGAAGCGCTCGACGCGCCCGGACTTGATGTGTGCGGCCAGCGCGACGCCGGTGATGAACGCCAGCAGGGGCCACACGTGATTCAACGCGGCTTCGATCTTCCTGTCGGCGACGTCGATGGCGAAGAAGATGACGTTGCCGGTCTGGACATTGGCGAAGACACCGCCGCGGGTGAAGTAGGTGTAGGCGTCGAGGAATCCGTTGGTGAGGGTCAGCAACAGCGCGAACCACACCGTCCTCGTCTTCTCGGTGTCCGGCGGGACCACTGCACCCATGGCCACAACGTAGCCAACCCGGGCTGCGTCGACCTACGCCGCGCCCATCGCGCTGAGCATTCCCTTCGCGGCGCGGGGCCAGGTGAACTGTTCGGCGCGCCGCCGGGCGTTGGTGCGGCGCAGCGTTTCGGGGAGGCTGATCACGTTACCGACGGCTTCGGCGATGGCGTCGGGGTCGTTGTCGGCGGCGGCGCCGCTGTCCTCGGTGAGGATCTCGGCCAGCGCCGAGGTGCGTGACACCACAGCCGGGGTGCCGCAGGCGAGTGCCTCGAGTGCGGCCAGCCCGAACGTCTCGTGGGGCCCGGGTGCCAGGGCGACGTCGGCCGAGGCGAGGATGCCCGCCACAGTGTCGCGGCAGCCGATGAAACCGGTGAACGTGACGGGCAGGCGGGCGGCCTGGCGTTCGAGCCTGCTGCGCAGTGGACCCTCCCCGACCACGACCAGATGCGCGTCGATACCGGCACTGCGCAGCGAGGCGACCGCGTCGATGCTGCGGTGCGCATGCTTCTCGACCGAGAGCCGGCCACAGTGCACCAGCAGCGTCTGGCCGGGCTCGGCCCAGTGCCCGCGAACGTCGGCCGAGCGACGGCGAGGATGGAACTGGTCGAGGTCCACACCCAGCGGGACGGTGACGACGTTGGTGGCGTCGATCCGGTCGAACTCCCTGCGCGCGAACGCCGTCGTGCAGACGACCGTGTCGTAGTCCGAGGCGGTGCGCCGGTTGGCGATGTTGGCGACGGCGCGGGCCATCGGGCCGGGCAGTACCTGTCCGACCAGCCGGTCGAGCCGTTCATGCGAGATCATCACGGTGGCGACGCGATGCCGGCGACCCCAACCACCGAGCGAACGCAGCGTCAGCCGGTCGGACACCTCGATGGCATCGGGTTCCAGCTCCTGGAGAAGCTCGGTCACCGGACCCGGCAGTACGGCGCGGTATCCGCCCGTGAACGGAATGAGCCTCGCGGGCAGCGAGATTCGTGTGACACCGGTCGGCAAGCGGTGCACGTCGGCGTCACGTCCCGGCACGACGAGGAAGACCTCATGACCGGCCGCGCAGTATTCGGCGCCCAACCGGTCGACGGCTGTGCGCAGACCTCCCGAGCGTGGGCCGTAGAAGTTCGCGACCTGCACCACCCGCATGCCACGATCAGACCGGCAACGTATGTGTGGACGCCGACGGCCCATCGTCGGGCGGCTGAACGACGCGTGAACTCCGCGAGGGCCCGACGATTCCACGCTGGAACTGATCACCCTCGGCATCGCATGCACAAGACAGAAGCGTCCCGATTCAGCACATCGCCCGACGGCCAACCAAACATCGACAAGCGACGCGACTTCAGCTGTCTTCGTTGACCGCCGGCGCCTTCACGACCGCGATCCGCTCGCGGCGGACAGCACCTTCGATCCGGGCCTGAATCTCACCCAGTGCGGAGAGAACATCCGCCCGAGTCTTGAGAAGTTCGTTGACCTCGGACTCGGTGCGCTCCCTGATCGCCAGAGCATCACGCTCGGTGGCGGCGATCATCGCGGCAACTTTGAGACGGCCTTCCTTCTCCAGCGAGGCAATCTGCATTTCGGCCTGCTCCCAGCGCGACTTGATCTGCTCTTCAAGACGGTCCTGGGCCTCGCGGCGGCGACGCTCGTCTTCCTCGGCAATCTGAAGCTGCATCTCACGGCGCCGACGCTCGGCCTCCTCGACCCCTTCGGCCAGGCGGGCACGCTCGTCATATGCCGCCTGCAAGACCTCCTCGGCCTGCGCTTTGGCCTCAGCCAGAATCTGCTCGCGACGGTCGGCGGTGGAGGCTTGGAGCTCGGCCAGCGCCGCGGCGGCACTGGCACGGTCCTGGCGGGCCGCGTCGAGCTCGTCGCGCAGTTCCCGAGTCAGCACCTCGGCCTCGTCGCGGGCCATCGCCTTGGTGCGCCGAGCTTCGTCGGAGGCGACGCGCATCATCCGGGCGATGCGGTCCGACATCCCCTCGACCGAATCGATCGGCCCGGAGAGTCGCTGAATGTCCGCACGCAGCTGGTCGATCTCGGAGTTGAGGCGCTCCCGATCGGTATCGGCGTAGGAAGCGTTGCGCTCCAGGACGCGAACCTGTTCCTCGAGCGATTCGATCTCGCTGAAAATGCGTGAGATGAAGTCGTTTACCTGAACGCGATCGAATCCGCGCAGTTGCACGTCAAATACAGGGGCTGTTCTTGCCATCGCACTTTCTCATCGATCTAACGAACTGTTGGCGGGAAGTCCGAACTATCCGACGTCACCAAGGGACTGATGAGCCGAGTCGACCTCGCGGACCGAATGCACACCCTGCGGGGCTTGCAAGTCCGGCGTCGTCGAAGCCAGTGAAATCGCGCGGACCGGATCCATCTCATTCCCGGGGCGATCGAGCGCTTTGAACGTTTCGTAGAACCGCTCCAGCTGCGAGACGACTCTTGCCCGCACCTGATTCAGCTCATCCAACTTGGTTCTCGCCGCTGCAACCTGCGCATCGACCTGGCGCTGCACCCCGACCAGCATGTCCTCCGCTTGACTCTTGACCTCGTCGGCCTGGCTCCTGGCCTCGGTGAGAGTTTCCGCAGCGTCGATGGCCGCCTGCTCTCGCACTTGGGCGATATCGGCTCGGACTTTCTCGCTCTGGGCTTCCACATCGTCCCGAAGCTTGACCGCCAGCTGGTACTCCAACTGAGCTTCAGCGAGGATTGCGGCGGCGTCCTCCTCTGCGTTGGCCCGAATGATCTCCGCGAACCGATGCGCCTCGGCGCGGATCTCCTCGGCCTCCGCGCTGGCAGCGTTGAGGATCGTGGAAAGCCGCTCGCCCAGGAACCCGATGTCGTCAGGGATGGCCGCCGCGACTTCGGTGAAGCGCGCCGACATCGACTCCAGCTCGGCCTGCGACCTGCCCAGTTGGTCTCGCAACATTCCTATCCGGGAGTCACCCTGTCGAGGGATGGTCCGCAGGTCACCAGCCTGGCCGTCCTGTCGCTCCACCCGCCACGACAACCGTTTCACTTCGAAACTCAGAGACTCGCGCTCCTGCCTCGGCGGATGCGCGTCGCTTGCGGCCACGTCGCCCACGATAACAGACCGGCAGTCTAACACAGACTGTTGGTCGGTTGTTTTCGAGCTGTTCACACTTCCCCTCCGAAGCGTCGACGCAAACTGCCAGGTCCCCAGCCGTGTTTCAGAGCTGCGCTCACCATCGGTCGGTGACGGTTCGATGACGGCGACGCGACAAACCGATATCCGCAAACCGACTTAGAGTCTGTAGCTACGCTTCGGACAATGAGGGGCGGTAGCGAAAGCCGGCGCGAGAAGCATGCAGAACTCACTCGCACCGCAGTATTAGACGCAGCCCGGACCCTATTCGTGGCCAAGGGCTTCGAAGCGACGTCGGTCGACGACATCGCCGAGGCATCGCAATCCAGCAAAGGTGCTGTCTACTACCATTTTCGGGACAAGCAGGCGATCTTCGCCGAGGTCTTCCGGGCAAGCCAGGCCACCATCATGCAAAGCGTGCTGCCGAGTTCCCTCGAAGCCGTACCGGAGGATGCCAGCCCATGGGAGCAGGCGTTGCTCGCCATCAGCGCGATACTGCAATGTTACGTGGAAGACGACGTGGCACGGGTGTTGCTGCGGGAATCAGCCGGAGCCCTCGGCTGGCACCGTAAGCAGGAACTCGACGAAGAACTGGCACTTCCCTTACTTCGCGCCGTGCTTTCCGAGCTGATCGACGCCGGTGAACTCAAGCCGGTCCCGGTCGCAGTGACCGCCGAACTGCTTTACGCACTACTGAGTAAGACGGGGCCCCTCATCGCCGCCGCCGAGGACGCCGCCCAAGCCGTCACCGAGATCGAGCCCGTTCTGTTCATGCTCCTCAATGGGCTGCATCGCGAACCGTCTACCCCAGACGGGGGCAACACTCGGTTGCGATTCGCAGCCCGGCAACAACAGGATGCTCCCGCTGAAGCGGAGCGGACACCACCTGAATCGGGGTGAGACGACGCCGGTACGGTTGACCAGATCGTCCGGGGCGTCGAGGGGGTCCGACGCCAGTGGCGATCACCACGCTGGTGTGAGGATCGCACGCAATGGGCCCAGCATCGCATCTCACAATCGCGCTACCAGCGAACCGGACTACGCGAGGTAGCGGGCGAACCAGTCCTGCACGCGCTTCCACGCATCGGCGGCCGCAGTCGGGTTGTACCGGTCGCCGGTGTCGTTGAAGAAGGCGTGGTTGGCATCGGGCTCGGTGACGAGTTCGAACACCATGCCGGCCTTCTCCAGCGCAGCGCGCGCGACCGGTTCGGTGGCGTTCACCCGTTGATCCTGGGCGGCGTATATGCCCAACACCGCAACGTCTTTGCTCCCTGCGAAGTCGGGGTTGTCCGGCGTCGGCCCGTAGAACGGCACCGCGGCGGCCAGTCGCGGCTCCCCCGATGCCAGCAGCCGCCACACCATTCCGCCGCCCATGCAGAAGCCCACGGCGCCGAGCTTTCGATCCGGCACGCGCCGGGCCAGTTCGTCGATGCCGGAGCGCAGATCGGCCACCGCATCCTGCGGCGGGATCTGGCTCAGCGCAGCGGTCGCCTCCGCCGGGTCGGCGAAGGTGCCCGTTCCGCCCTGAGCCGACAGCAGGTCGATGGCCAGAGCGGAATAGCCGATCCCCGCGAAGCGTCCCGCGACGGACCGGATGTAGTCGTTGAGGCCCTTGTTCTCGTGGATCACCAACACCGCCCCGCGGGGTTGCGGCGCCGGCGCCCACGCGCCCTGCAGCTCGCCGCGCGGCCCGGGCCAGGTGACCGCCGTGGTCGCCACCGCGTTCTCCGCGCCGGGTGGCGGCGCGCTCACCGTCGCGGCGCCGCTGGAGGTCACCGGAGCGTCGGTCTCCGGCTGCCGATTCTCTCCGCACGCCGCGATCAGCGCCGCCGCCGCACCCGCGCCCATGCCGAGCAGCCCCAGCCGGCGCATGGCCTCGCGTCTGGACAACAGACCGTCCACATGGTCGGTCGCAATCTCCTCGGCGATGTACTGCTGCAGCGGCGTCACTCGTGCGAGTATGCCGACCCGGCCGATCCCCCGCCGCCAATCGTTGTGCAGCCCGCGCCATCCGCCCGTGTGGGCCGACGGAAACCGCAGGTCACAGCGAGAAGTAGACAGAAGGACAAATCTGTTCATCACGATCGTTGACACCCGCCCACTACGGACTGTTCTATGACAGACGTGACCTACGACACGATCATCCGCAACGGCCGCTGGTTCGACGGCACCGGCGCTCCGTCGGCGGTGCGCACCATCGGCATCCGTGACGGGCACGTCGTCACCATCACCACCGGCGAGCTCGACGACGCAGACTGCCCCCAGGTCATCGACGCCACGGGTCAGTGGGTCATGCCAGGCATGCTCGACATCCACACGCACTACGACGTGGAGGTGCTTTGCGCGCCCGCGCTCAGTGAATCCCTCCGGCACGGCGTGACGACGGTGATGCTGGGGTCGTGTTCGCTGTCCACCGTGCACGTCGACGGCACCGACGCCGGCGACCTGTTCGGCCGGGTCGAGGCCATCCCGCGCGAGCACGTCATCGCTGCGGTGGACGAGCACAAGACGTGGACGAACTGCGAGGAGTACGTCGCAGCACTCGAATCCAGCCCGCTCGGACCGAATCTCTGCGCGTTCATCGGACACTCCGACATGCGTACCGCCGTCATGGGTCTGGAACGCGCCACCAGCAAGCACGAGCGGCCCACCCGTGCCGAACAGGCCCGGATGGAGGAGATGCTGCGCGACGCGCTCGACGCCGGATTCGTCGGACTGTCATCCCAGCAGCTGCTCTTCGACAAAATAGACGGCGAAACCTGCCGGTCGCGCACCCTGCCCTCCACCTACGCCAAACCGCGTGAGTTGCGCCGCCTCAAGGCGCTGCTGCGCAGCGCCGGCCGCGTCCTGCAGTCCGGGCCAGACATCGCCAATCCCCTCAACCTCGGCTCCCAGCTGGCGCAGTCACTCGGCTTCTTCCGCAATCCGCTCAAGACCAGCCTGCTGTCGGCGGCCGACGTCAAGTCCAACCCCTACGCCATCTGGGCGATGGGACCGGCCGCCCGCGCCGTCAACAAGCTCGGCGGCAACTTCCGCTGGCAACACCTGCCGGTACCGTTCGAGGTCTACGCCGACGGCATCGACCTCGTCGTTTTCGAGGAATTCGGTGCGGGCGCGGCCGCCCTTCACCTGCGCGACGAAGTGGAGCGCAACGCGCTGATGCGCGACGAGGACTACCGCCGCCGGTTCCGCCGGGACTACGAGAACAAAATGGGGCTGCGCGTCTGGCATCGCGACTTCTTCGACGCCGAGATCGTCGGCTGCCCGGACGAATCCGTGGTCGGCAAATCGTTCGGCCAGGTGGGTGTGGACCGCGGCCTACATCCGGTTGACGCCTTCCTCGACCTCGTACTCGAACACGGCCGAAATCTGCGCTGGCGCACCACGATTTCGAACCACCGTCCCGAGATCCTCAAGAAGATGGCCCGCGAGCCCGGCATCCAGATGGGGTTCTCCGACGCCGGTGCGCACCTGCGCAACATGGCGTTCTACAACATGGGCCTGCGCCTGCTGCGCCACGTCCACGACGCCGAGAAGACCGGAAAGCCGTTCATGAGCATCGAGCAGGCGGTGCACCGCCTCACCGGCGAACTCGCCGACTGGTACCGCCTCGATGCCGGCCACCTTCGCATCGGCGACCGCGCCGACGTGGTCGTCATCGACCCCGCACATCTCGACGCCTCGCTCGACGCCTACGCCGAAGACACCGTCGAGGAGTACGGCGGTCTGTCCCGCATGGTGAACCGCAACGATGACACCGTGACCGCGGTGCTCGTCGGCGGCCGCACGGTCTTCCGCGACGGCGAGTTCACCGATCTGGTCGGCAGCCAACGAACCGGCCGCTTCCTGCGGGCGGCCCACCAGGTGCGCGCACTGCCGGCGACGGAGTTGGCCAGTGTCCGCTGAAGACATCGTCCTGGGTCTGTGGAAGTCGTTGTCCGCCAGAGACTGGGAGGCTGTGAAGACCCACCTTTCCGACGACTGCATCTACGCCGACATGCCGGTAGGACCGGCACTGGCCGCCCGCGGTCCCGAGGACATCGTCAAGCGGCTCAAGGTGGGGCTGGAACCGTTGGCGGGCTACGAGAATCACGACGGTGTGCTGGTGAGCAACGGCGCCGACGTCCTCTACGAGCACTCCGAGACGTGGGAGTGGTCGACCGGCGAAACCGCCTTGCTGCGCTTCGTCACCGTGCATCGCGTGCAGGACGGCAAGATCACCGTGTGGAAGGACTACTGGGACATGTCGGGTTTGACGGCGACAGCACCGGCGACCTGGATGGAAGAGCTGATGACAGCCGATACATCGTGGGTGTTCGACGCGACCGGCATGATCTGAAACCTCAGACGCTCCAAGCCAATCGGAACCTGTCGGCCAGCTCGTCGGCCGCCAGATCGCCGAAGTTCTCCTGCTCGTAGCTGCGTACGCCGACCACCGCGCCGACGATCTCGTCACCGAGGATGCGGCGCATCGTCGAGGACCCGTCAAGGGCCCGCAACGCGTCGGCCTGCCCGGTAGGCAGCAGCATGGTGCCGGCCTGCCGGCGATCCTCGTCGGTCAGCGTCCCGGGGTCGACGGTGGTCTCGGTGGGCAGTGGCAGGTCGCGTTCGATGCCGTCGAGGGCCAGACCGAGGATCGCCGCCGAGGCCAGATAGGGGTTCGCGGAGGGGTCGACGATCTTCACCTCGACGTTGCCGCCGTGCACATTGGCGGGACCACCCGAAAGAAAGCGCACCGCCGCCTCCCGGTTCTCCGCACCCCAGCAGACGTAGGCACCTGACCAGTGTCCGGGCAGCATCCGCTGTCCCGACAGGATCGAACCGCACAGCACACCCTGCGCCTCGGAGAGCCCGGCGACGAGACCGGCGACGGCGTGTTCACCCTCGGCCGTCATCCCCCGGGCGCCGGAGCCGTCGGAGAACAGCGGCTCTCCGTCGCGACGCAGCGAGAAGTGCTGGTGCGCACCGTTTCCCACGGCACCGGCGAAGGGCACCGGCGAGAGGCTGACCCGCATGCCGTACCGCCGCGCGACGCGGCCCACGATGATCCGCATGAGAACCAGCAGATCCGCCGCGGCGACAGGACTCATCGGCGGCAGGGAGATCTCGAACTGATTGGGTCCGTATTCGGGGTGCAGCTGCTCGATCGGTACACCCGAACTGGTGGCAGCGTCGGTGACGTCGCGAACGAATCCTTCGAACTCGAGAACGCCTCCCAACCCGTACTGCGCCCACAGGTGTGCCGGTAGCCGCGCGCCGTCCGCGCCGACGAGGACGAACTCCATCTCATGGCCCACCAGGGCGGTCAGGCCCGCGTCGGCCAGCCGCTCCTCGACGCGGCGCAGCGCCCCTCGGGCGCAGTAGGGGTCGGGTTCACCGTGTTGATCGAAGAAGCCGCCCGGCGCCCACGCCAAACCGTCGCCGAGAATGCGCAAAGCGCCGAGGTCGATCCGGATCCTCTGATCGCCCACCACTGAGATCGCATCGCCGAACACGATGCCCGCTTGGTCGATCGTGAAGGCGTGCCACACCGGGCTCGCCCCGAGGCCGGGATCGGCGAATGTCCCCATCCGACGCAGCGGCACCGTCTTGGCATGGATCAGACCGGCCGGGTTGACCACGGTGCCGATCAGCGTGGCCACACCGTCGGATTCGAGCTGGGCGATCGCTGCTGCGGCGAGGGGTTTGGCTGCCCGTGACATCACAGCAGCCATTGTGCAACGCGCCTGGTAGCGCCGCGGGGCGGATCAGAGGGTGAGCTTGCAGCTCTGTCCGATGTCGAGGGTGCGCAGAACGCGGCCCATCCCGAGCCACATCGCACACGAGATGGCGAGGTCGGTGAGCAGGTCGGCGTCGAAGTGTTCGGCTGCGCGGTCCCAGAAGTCGTCGTCATCGCGGAGCCCGACGTGGTCGGTCGCGAAGCGGTGAGCGAACTCCGCGGCGATCCGCTCGGCGCCGCTGTAACCCGGCCAGGTGCGCCACTCGTCGGCATGGTCGTAGAGGTCTTCGTCGACACCGGCGGCGAGACCCTCGGAGTCGCGGGTGTTCTGACAGACCACGCACTCGTTGGAGTTGGCGATCACGATCCGGGCCAGCTCACGCACCCGCAGCGGCAGCCGGCCCTTGGTGTACACCGCGTTAGCGAAGCCGGCCATCGCGGCCCCGAGTTCAGGCGAGCGCACCGCGAACGAAGTGACGTCGTCGTCGGCGAAATCGTGGTCGGCGTCTCCGATTCGGCTCATGGCCGCATGCTACGCCGATCCGGGCGGATCTGGAACACGTTCTAGTTCTGCGAAACGACGGCGTCCGGCCTACTACACGACGTAGTATTACAGGATGCGGGTGGGGGTTATCGGAGCCGGTTTCGCCGGCCTGGCCGCGGCGATCGCGTTCCGTGGCGGCGGACACGACGTCACGGTGTTCGAGCGGACCGCCGGGCCGTCGACGACGGGTGGAGCGATCGTGCTGGCGCGCAATGCGCTGGCCTGCCTGGAAATCCTGGGCGTTCGCCACCGCGTGGATGCGTCGCCGTGGTCGCAGCTACCGGCCACGGTCCGGCGCCCGGACGGCCGGGTGCTGGTGCGTAGCACGATCTCCGGGCTCACCGGCGGCGGCCAGGTCGCCACAGTGCCCCGAAGAGACGTCATCGGGTGGCTCGCTGCGCAGCTGCCGTCCACGTGCCTGAGATATTCGACGCCGGCACGAGAGCTCGGCGTGGACGGGACCGTGGTAGCCGGCGGCGATCGTGAGGGGTTCGATCTGGTCGTCGCCGCCGACGGAGTGCACAGCGTCGCCCGAAGCCGACTGTGGACCTCGGCGTCTCGGCCGCGCTCGACCGGCATCGCCGGATGGGCGTGGATCGTCGACCAGCCGTTGAGCGACGGCTTCGGGACGATATGGGGCGCCCGCGCGGACTTCGGCATTCTGCCCTTGGTCGACGGACGCACCTACGTCTACGGCGGCGCACCCCGGGGCACAGAACTAGGGCAGTTTCGCCACTGGGCCGCTCCACTGCCAGGCTTGATCGACGCCATGCGGCCCGACCACACCGCCACCCCTGAGATCTTCGAAGCCCGTCCGCCCCGGAACATCTGCCGTGGCAAGGTGGTGCTGATCGGGGACGCCGCACACGCCATGCGCCCGTCCTTCGGGCAGGGCGCTGCCTTGGCGATGGAAGACGCCATCACCCTCGCACGCGGCGGCGTCTCCGGCCTCACGCGGCGCCGGTCCCGCGTACTCGCCATGTATTACGCGTCGAAGGCCGGATCGCGCTTCGCCACACCGGGAAGCGCCACACTGGAGGCGATCCGTAACTGGAGCTTGCACATCACACCGGACGCACTCTTCGGCGCCATGGCCGGCTCCGCCAGCCGGTGGAACCCTCCCGTCGAGTCCGCGGAGCCGCTGGGGTGATCGATCCTGCGGCCGGGCCGCCGCGGACGGCTACTGCGGCGGCCGCGACACGCACTGCGCTGAGTAGAGCGGCTCGCCGAGCCGGTCCATCAGTTCGAGCTGCGTCTCGATGTAGTCGATGTGCTTCTCCTCGTCGGCCAGGATCGTCTCGAAGAGGTTGGCCGTCGTGGAGTCACCCTTCTCGCGGCACAGGATGATGCCCGGCTTCAGCCGTTCGACGACCTCGTACTCGATCGCAAGATCCGCCTCGAATTGTTCACGAATGGTCTGCCCGACGCGCAGGGAGAACAGCCGCTGATAATTCGGCAGACCATTCAGAAGCAGAATACGATCGGTGATCGCCTCCGCATGGCGCATTTCCTCGAACGATTCGTCGCGGGTGTGTGCGGCCAATTCCGTATAGCCCCAGCTTTCCTGCATCTTACTATGCAGGAAATATTGGTTGATGGCCGTCAATTCGCTCGTCAACTGCTCATTGAGCAATTTCAGAACGTCCGGATCGCCTTGCATTTCAATGCTCCTATCGACCATGTGGGCTGGGCCGCCGGGCCGGAGGTGTCAGGCCGGCCGCGCATCTCCAACCTAGTGCAGGTCAACGACATCGGCGAGTCTTTATCGCCTGATGTCGGGGCATTTTGGGCATCTCGAGGGCGCCGCCGGAACCCTGCCCGGCACTTCTCTGGACTGCCTGTCCTAACTAAGGTTAGACTGCGCTAACATACTGGCAGCCACATCGACGAGACGGGAAACAATGGACGAGGACGAGCTCCACTCGCTCATTCTTGCCTGCGATTTCCGGGTAGGAGACGTCGACGAAATGTGGCAATGGCTCAAAAAGCACAAGCGCGGCCTGCATTCGATCGGGGCGCATCACGTGGTTCTCTACAAATCGATTTGGGAGCCCGGTCGAGTATTGGTCACCATCGGTATCCGCCACGCCCGGTCCATCCGCGATGTGCTCCGCTCACCGGCGATCTTCGAATGGTTCGACATCTCCGGAGTCGAGGACATCCCACCCATCTTCGGCGGCGAGGTGGTCGAGAAGATCGACCTCTACGAGCCCCGCCCCAAGCTCCACGTTGCCGGCGTGATCGTCGGCGCCATGGCCTCGGTCGACGGTGTCGGCCCACTGATGGAGAAAGTGCACGACGGACTGGGCCGGTTCAAGGAGGCCGGTGTGCGCAAGGTGTGGGTGTACCAGGCTCTCGACGACGGCCAGGAGGTGATGATCCTCCAGGAGATCGACGACGAGAAGACCGCCCGGCAGTGGATCGACCATCCGGACGCCGCCGCCGAGTGGATGACCAACGCCGGATTCGGGGCCTACCCCACGCTGTTCGTCGGCAAGCTCGCCCACGTCATGACCGTGGACGACGGGGAATAGCGGAGCCGGCCGTGTTCGTCTGTCTGTGTCACGGAGTCACCAGCCACGTCGTCAACGAGGTGGTGGCCGCCGGTGCCACGACGTCGAAGGAGATCGCGGAGGCCTGCGGGGCGGGCAGCGAGTGTGGACGGTGCCGACGGACGCTGCGCGCGATCCTGTCCGCACATCAGGTCAACGGCTGCCCCGCCGGCGCCGATCAGTGCCCGGCACAGGTCAACGGACACTCCTCGCGAGCCGCCCGCTGACCCGCGGCGGTCAGCTCTTCCCGCGGTCGGCGAACGCGGCGAGCGCGTCGCTGTTGGCCGCACTCCCGAGCAGCGTCTCGAACTGCGCGTACTCACGGCTCAGAGCCGCGCGGATCTCCCCCCGCAGCGGCTCGACCATCGTCTGTTTGACCGCCATCAGACTCGGGATCGGCCGGGACGCAAGGACTTCGGCGTGCCGGCGAGCGTCGGACAACAAGTCATCCGGTTCGCACACCCGCCAGGCGATGCCCATCCGCTGCGCCTCCTCGGCCGAGACCCACTCCGAGGACAGCAGCAACCAGGCTGCGTTCTGCCGGCCCATCAGCTGCGGCAGCAGATAGGACGACGCGGCCTCCGGCGCCACACCGAGACTGGTGAACGGGCACTTCAGCCGTGCCGAGGTGGACAAGAACACCAGATCCGCATAGCCCAGGATCGTGGTGCCGATACCCAGCGCCACCCCGTTCACCGCGCAGACCAACGGCTTTCGCAGCTCGAGCAGCGCCTCCATCAGTCCCGGGAAGCCGTATTCGCCCGACTGGAAATTCGGGTCGGTCACCCGGGCGGCCATCTCGTGCAGATCGTTTCCCGCGCTGAATGCCCGCCCGGCGCCCGTCAGGAGCACGACGGCGACGTCGGGGTCGGCGTCGGCGTCGCGCAGCGCCACCGTCGTCGCGTCATAGAGCGCCTCGTTGAAGGCGTTGAGGGCCTCGGGCCGGTCCAGGGTGACGGTCCGCACCCCACTGTCGTCGCTGATCTGCACGGTCACGGCAGCAGACTACGCGTCGGCCCCGAACGGGGAGCGCAGCACGTAGCGACTCGTCGGCACGGTGTCGACGTCACGATCGGCACCGAAAGCCCCGGTACTGGCGAGCATCCGCTGCATCCGGTCCGACAAGTCGGCGTCGTCGGCCGCCCCGAAGAAGGCGTGCAGATCCGTCACGGCGGCCTGCGGGAACAACTCCTCCACGATCGCGTCGATGCGCGGCGCTCCCGCGGTCAGCGCCCGCACCACCGTGTTCTGCACATAGCCGAAGGTCGCCTGTGTGGCGATCGCCACCGGCGTGTGGTCCACGTGCCACCGGGTCAGCCAGGTGTGCTCGTCGAGATCGTCCGGACGGCGCAACAGCGCCACGTTCGCCAAGCCGTTCGTGCGTTCGCCCACGGCTGCCGGCGGCGGCAAAGGCACCGACTCGGTGACCAGATACGCCGCCGCCTCGGCACACTCGGCGGCCAGAATGTCGCTCACCGAACGCAGTTCCGGACCGTGGTATCGATGCGTCCACACGCTGACCACGGCGACAACGGGCGGGTCCAGAGTCGTCAGCGTCATCAGCGACGCGCGCACCGGTTCATCCCGGACGTTGACCGCCAAACCCGGCACCCCGGTATCGAGCAACCGGTTCGCCACCTCCGTGCGCAGCCGGACACACCAGTCGTCGTCTGCGTCGTCCCGGCGCAGCGCGAACATCACCTTCTCCACGCCTGGAACGTATACACGCGACGTAAGCCACAGTCGATAGGACACAATCGACACGTGCTCATCGGCGACCGGGTGATGGACGCCCTGCGGTTGACCACGCCGGGTGCCGGCGCGGTCCTGCGCAGCTTGCTCGGTGTGCTCGCCATGACCGCGGTGGCGCTGTACCTGATCTCGCCCACCGCGGCGATGTGGACGGCGGGAGCGGGCATCATCGCGGCGGCCGTCGCACTGCAGGATGTGCCGGGCAGACGTTGGCCGATCGTGGTGATCGCCTCGGCAGAGCTCGGAGCGGCGGTTCTGCTGGGCGCGCTGACCGGCGCACACGACGCGGCATTCGTCGCCGCGGTGGTGGTGTGGGGTTTCGTCGCCGGAATGCAGTGGGCGCTCGGTGCGCACGCGGCGTTCGTGTGCGCGGCTGCCGCCGGCCTGCTCGTGCTCGCCCCGCCGGCCGCGACCGGATGGATCGAGGTCGTGGCGGGCACCGCGACGACCGTGGCGGCCGGTCTGCTGCAGGCCGGCCTGGTGTGGCTGCGACCGCCGCAACGCTGGCGCGTACAGCAGAATGCCCTGACGCGGGCGCACCGCTCACTGGCCGAGGATGCACGCAGCTTGGCTGCGGCACGCGACACCGCACTCGACCCCGCGCAGATCACCTGGTTGCGCCAAGTGTTCGTCGACATCCCGGTACGCCAGCGCCCCAAGGCCTACCAGGTGGGTTATCGCTTGCCCGAACGGATCTCGGCGACGCTGGCGGCACTGCGGCAGACCGACACCGATACCACCGAGTTGCTGTCGGCCGCCGGGGACTTCCTCGACGCGATCGCCGAACACGGCGTCACCGCTCATCGCGACGCCGAACGGGCCCTGCAGCGCGTCGATGCCGCGGCCGCGGGAATCGACGGACCCGGCGCGGATGCCGCGCAACAGTTCTCCCAGCAGTTGCACGACGCGGCGGTCTTGCGTTTCGGCCAGCTGCGGGGGCCAGGTCTCGCCGAGTCCTTGACGGGCTCGTTGGCCACGCTGCGGCGGCATCTGGAGTGGACCTCGCCGGTGCTACGGCACGCGTTACGCCTCGCAGTCGCCGTCGGCGTGGGAGCGGGTGTGGCACGGTTCGGACACCTCGAGGAGGGCTACTGGATCGCGTTGTCAGTCCTGCTGCTGTTGAGACCCGAGACCTCGCACACCTACACCCGCAGTGCGGGTCGGCTGGCCGGGACCGCGGGGGGCATCGCGCTGGCGTCGGCGCTGAGTCTGCTGTGGCCGCCGTCGGGCATGGTGGCGGCCGTGGGCGCGGTGGTGTTCGCGGGGATGGCGTACCTGGTATGGGAATTCGGCTACATCGCGGTGAGCGGGGCGATCGCCGCGTCCGCGGTCTTCGTCGTCGGTATCGCCGCACCGGTGCACGCACTCGATGTCACCGACCGGTTGTTTGCGGCGGTGATCGGCGGGGGCCTGGTGATGGTCGTACACGTCGTCCTGCCCGACGATTCTCTGATCCGGCTGCGCCAACGTGCCGGCGAACTGCTCAAGACCGAGATCGACTACGCCGCCACGGTGGTGCGGGCGTTCGTCCGGCAGGTCGACCGCCCCTCGGATGCACTCGCTTCGGCATGGCAGCAGGCATTCCGGGCCCGCGCGGCGTTCGAGGCGGCATCGGGCGCCGTCCGACTCGAAGAGCCGCAACTGCGGCAGTGGCTGAGGTCCCTGCGGGCCGCGCTCAATGCGATCACCGGGGCCTGCACCACCATGGAGGCCAGCCTGCCGCAAATGCCGCCGACCGGGTTGAGCCCCGAATTCGTGGCCGCCGTGGACGATTACGTCGACGCGCTGCGCGGCGCCCCACCCAATCCGGCAGCGCCCTGGACGGTGAACCTGGCCGAACTGACAGCGGCCGACCAGCTGGTTCGCCGAATCGCGCTCACCGGCGCCGGAGACAGCGCCGCGGCGCGAGTCCTGGTCACCGGTTTGACGACCATCACCCGCAGCCTGGCCGCGATCACTCCGGTTCCCGCGCCCACCTGGGCTGAATGAAGACGCCCTCGGCCTCGACCGTGACGCCGTCCTCGTCGGCGAGGAAACCCTCGGCGAACGCCTTGACCCCTTCGGTCCGCACGATCCCGGCCTCGGCGCGCAGCCGACCCAGCGGGGTGGTGCGAAGGTAGCGCAGGGTGATGGTGCCGGTGAGCCGCGGCTTGTCGAGGTTGCTCGCGGCCTCGCCGAGCAGGTGGTCGAGTACCAGCGCGGCGACGCCGCCGTGCACGTGGCCGGGTGGCCCCTCGTACGCGGCGCCCAATTCGAACTCGCTGACCACGCCGCCGTCGTCGCGGCGCCGGACGATCAGCGGCGGCGCCATCGGGTTGCGCAACCCGATCACCGGATTGCCCCAGGTGATCTGGGTCCCGTCGGCAATGGTCCGGATCCCGAACGGGCCGTTGATCTGGCTGCTCCGCAGCCGGGCGGTCGCGGCGTCGATCTCGGCTCTGGCCGCGGCGACCGCGTCGCCGTCTGCCTCCGTGCGGATAGTGGCGTCGATCAGCGCACGCACCGACTCGGTCAACGGTTCGTAAACCGCCCGCAGCCGGGCGACGTCGCCGGTGTTCAGGCCGTCGACTCGGGTGTGATCCAGCACATCTGCACTAGAACACGTTCCAGACTCCGGTGTCGAATCATCGCCGTCCGCCCGCCCCGCCGGTCATCGGTCGAGCTGAGAGAGCGGTCGCCGTTCCACCCCGCGCCCGGTGATCACCTTGGCGCTGATCACCGCGAGGCGGGCCATTCCGCGATAGGTCGACGGATTGAGCAGTGTGGGCCACGTGGTCCGCATCCGGTGTTCGTCGAGGGGACGGCCGTCGAACCGCTCCCGCAGCCACCGCAGCGACATTGGCGCTGACATCGGGTGCAGCAGGATGTGCTCGCAGAACCGGTCGCGGTGATAGGTGACGTGGGTGCCGAGGCTCCGGTAGTGACGGGCCAACTCGTCGATGTCGTCGACAGAGATGATGCGGTCGTGCACCGCCTGGATCATCAGCACCGGCATCGACGGGGCCGCCGTACCGAGCCTGATGCTGTCGAAAACCTGACGTACCTCCGGCATCTCGAGCAGCTCATCGAGCGGGCCGTCGAGCATCGTCGCCATGTCCTTCTTCATCAGCCGCAGCACCGCCTGCGCGGTGGTCATCTTCGACAACCGCTCGAGCGTGGCCTTGCCTTCGGGGGTCGCCCGTTCCTCGATGATTCGACGGAAGTCCGGGTAGCTGTGCATCAGGGCCGCCACCACCATCACCGGCAGACCGGAGAAGACCTTGCCGTTGAGGCGGTGATAGGTGTTGCCGAGGTCGCCGACCGGCGATCCGAGCACGGCCGCGGTGACATTGAGTTCGGGTGCATAGCGGCTGTGCATCTCGGCTGCCCACGCCGTTGCCAGACCGCCGCCGGAATAACCCCACAGGCCGATGGGCGCAGACGGACAGAGCGCGAAGGGGGCATGGTTCAGTGCGGCGCGCAGACCGTCGAGCACGCAGTGTCCCGGCTCGAAAGGCGCGCCGAACACCCCGTGGGGACCGCCGTGGTCGGGTATCGAGACGGCCCAACCCTCGGCGAGCAGGGCCGCGATGAGGAGCAGTTCCACCTGCGCGAGAGCTCCTGTCGCCTTCGCTCGGCGCCGCAACGCGTACGAGGGGAAGCAGCGGCCGGCGACCGCGTCGATGGCGCACTGATAGGACACGATGGGCGTCGGCCGGCCCAGGCTGGGGTCGCCGGGCGTCAGCACGGTGGTGACGGTGCTCAGCGGTCTGTTCTCGAGGTCGTTGGTCCGGTAGAGCAACTGGGTGGCGGTGAATCGCTGCGGTATCAGCCCGAGGAACGCCAACTGCACCTCGCGGAAGCGCAGCACCGTTCCGGGCGGCACATGTTCATACCCGCGGGGCGGCCGATAGAACGGGTCGTGGGCGGGAAGCTGCGGTCGGACACCGACGGCAGATGACGCGTTGCGGACGGTGGCCTCCGATTCGTCGCCGACCGCCGACGCGCCTGTTCGAGCCATGCCTGTTCTTTCCCCGCCGAGGTGTCCGATAACCCCAGGGTGATCAGATCAGGAGGTGACGAATCTCCCTCAGCTCGCCTGCCGTCGCGAAGCCGAGGCGAACCCGAGCCAGGTGTGCCGGTTGCCCGCCCAGCACCAGCCGACCTTGAGCGCATCACGGCGCGCGCGCCCGTCGCGGCCGGTGCCGTTGCTGATCCACACTGCGGGCGTGCGGTTGTCGAGGGTGCCGCCGGGCTTGCGCAGCCGCGACCCGATCGTCATGAAACAGTGCCCCCGTTCGAGCACTCCGGGCTGTTGCAGCAACCAGAACAGCCCCTCGGTCACGGTGAGCGGCGTCCGCCCGGCCCCGGTCAGTGCGGGCAGCGCTTCGTTCGGGCTCCAGTTCGCCATCGCGTCACCGCGGTCGGGATTGATCACCGCGTAGACGGGCGCGTCCGGCAGGTCGTCGACCGGGGCGAAGTCGTCGACGTCGGTCATGTCCTCGACGACGAACGCCGGCCTGCCCCGCCATGTGATCGCGGGGGTGAGCACCGAGGGCGGCAGCAGACGGGGATGAATGACGAGCACGGCGTCGTCGGGTGCGTGTGCGGCCGACGCGTCCAGTACGTCGGCGGATATACCCGCCAGCTCGGGTATGCGTGCATCGACCAGTCGTCGGGCTTGTTCGGCGGGAGTCGGTAGGGCGTCGGTGAGCGTCGGCACGCGCGGACAACGATCTTCCTCCCGGCACGGTTCCCGGCGTCGTTTCCACTCGCGCGATCGGTCCCTCGGGGAGCGAGATCCTGGCATCTAACGCCGCCGGCACCGGGTCGCCGAGAAAGACCGCCGGATCGCCGCCGCCGTCGACATCGAGAACCGGCCTGGCGCAGAGACTTTTTCGCTTTACGGGTGCTCGACGCGCTGCACGCCGCGGTCGGCACGGAGGCGCTCAACGGGGCCGGGGTGGTCTATGAGGGCCTCAAGACTCTCGGCGAGGGCGCGGTGCCCGTCGGCCTGGTCCTCGGCGCCATGGTTACGTTCATCCTGGAGAGGAAGTTCCGCCACGCAGCCGTCCCCTCCGCGGTCGGCGCCGTGCTGTCCTTCATCGGTCTCATCCACGCGCCAGAGGTGGCGTGGGCGGCGGCCCCCAGGTGGCGCTCGGCGATGTGTTCTTCGGAATCGTCTGCGCCGTAGGCGCACTACTGCCGGGCGCGCGAAGGATCCGGTCGAGGTGGACGAGAGCGATGTAGTGGCAGGGCACTGAGGCCGCTGCGGGATGCACCCTCAGCCCGGGATGAAGGCCACCTCGACTTTATCGGCCAGCACGACGTACATCCGGCGCCACGGATCGTTGCCCTCCAACCGCCACTGGTGCCCCGATCCCGCGGTGTCCTCGGCCAGCAGCACGTCGCCTGGGCCCAGGGCGAACTCCGTGCCGTCGCGGGTCGAGAAGACCAGCGAGCCCGCCAGTGTGACGACGAGCTGACGGACCGGCGCGGTGTGCCATGCCAGCGCTCCCCCGGTGGCCGTCTCCTCGACCGTGACGTGGGTGGTCGGCATCACCGCCGACACCAGATCGTCGTTGCGTCCGGGGCGCATGTCCAGGCGGCCCACGTCGAAGTGCGACGCGCCGTCGGAGCCCGTCCACAGCCGCACACACCGGACCATTTCGTCACCGTAATGGCCGCGACGCCACTGTGTCTGCCAACCGGGTCCGACACGCCACTCGCCACCCGGCCCGGTCTCGATTAGGGTGCGGGACATGTCCGTTTCGCTCGGCGCAGACGCCGAGCCGTACTACGACCTCGGGACCTACCACCGGCCGACGGAGACCCCGTCGGAGCAGGCGCAGACCTGGTTCGACCGCGGCATGGTGTGGGCGTATGCGTTCAACCACGAGGAGTCGATCCGGTGTTTCGAGCGGGCGCTCGAGCTCGACCCGGATCTCGCCTTCGCGCGGTGGGGTATCGCCTACGCGGTCGGGCCCAACTACAACAAGCCCTGGGAGGCGTTCGATCCCGTCGACCTGCACGCCTCATTGGCGCGGGCACGGATGGAGCTCGACCTGGCGACCGCCGCACGGGCGTCGACGGTCGAACGCGGCCTCATCGAGGCACTGAAAGCGCGCTTCCCCACCGGCGATCCCGAGGACGGCGATGCGCTGGCCGCCGGACATCACGCCTACGCCGACGCAATGGCCGACCTCGCCCGCACCCATCCCCACGACGTCGACGTGCAGGCTCTGGCCGCCGATGCACTCGTCAACGTGACGGCTTGGGCGCTGTGGGACACCCGAACCGGCGAACCGGCGCCGGGATCACGGGTGGTGGAGGCGAAGACGATCCTCGACAACGCATTGCGGACACCCGCAGGCCGCAGCCACCCCGGCATCCTGCACCTCTATCTGCACACCATGGAGATGTCGGCGACACCCGAGGCGGCGCTGCCCGCCGCCGATCTGCTGCGCGGACTGGTGCCCGACGCCGGACACCTGCAGCACATGCCGAGCCACATCGACGTCCTGTGCGGGCACTACCGCGCCTCTGTGCTTTCCAACACCGTTGCCGTGCAGGCCGATCGGCGGTTCGTGGAGCGGGCGGGGCCGCTGAACTTCTACTCCCTCTACCGGGCGCACGATCTGCACTTCGTCGTCTACTCGGCGATGTTCGAGGGGTCCTCCGAGATCGCGCTGCAGGCCGCCGATGAGCTCGCCGGCCAGCTCACCCCGGAGCTACTGGCGATCGAGTCTCCGCCAATGGCCGACTGGCTGGAGGCGTTCGTCCCGCTACGGGTCCACGTGCTCGTGCGCTTCGGCCGGTGGGACGAACTCCTCGCCGAACCGCTACCGGCCGATCCCCAGCTGTACTGCACGACCGCTGCAACGGTGCATTACGGCCGAGGCATCGCCTACGCGGCCAAGGGTGACCTCGACGCGGCTCGCGCCGAACGCGATGCCTTCGCCGCCGCCCACGACCGGATCCCCGAGAGCCGCTATCTGTTCAACAACACCAGCCGCGACATCCTTGCGGTCGGCCGCGCCATGCTCGACGGTGAGATCGCCTATCGCGAGGGGAATTTCGAGCAGGCGTTCGCCGATCTGCGTCGTGCGATCGACCTCGACGACGCCCTCCCTTACGACGAGCCCTGGGGGTGGATGCAACCCACCCGCCACGCCTACGGCGCGCTGTTGCTCGAACAAGGCCGAGTCGAGGAAGCCGCCGCGGTGTACGCCGCGGATCTGGGACTCGATCCGACCCTCGCGCGCTCCAGCCAGCATCCGAACAACGTGTGGAGTCTGCACGGCTACCACGAATGCCTCCAGCGGCTCGGCCGCCCGGCCGAGGCCGCGATCATCGGCCAGCAGCTTGCGTTGGCCGCGGCCCGCGCGGACGTCCCGGTGACCGCGTCGTGTGCCTGCCGACTCGAGGTCGCCGACGGCTGCTGCGACTGAGGCTCCGATCGTCGGAGCGACCGGCGGTCGGCTGCGTAGACTCCGGTGAATGCCGATCAGCGAGTCCGACCTGGAGCACCTGAGGCGCTGCGTCGAGCTGGCACGCGATGCGCTCGACGCGGGTGACGAGCCGTTCGGATCGGTTCTCGTCGACACGGTCGGCCAGCGGTTGTTCGAGGACCACAACCGAACCAGCGTCGGGGATGCCACGCGGCATCCCGAATTCGAGATCGCACGGTGGGCGGCGGAACACCTCGACCCGGCCGACCGGCGGGACTCGACCGTCTACACCTCCGGGGAGCACTGCCCGATGTGCTCGGCCGCCCACGCCTGGGTGGGCCTCGGCCGCATCGTGTACGCCACCTCGTCGGCGCAGCTGGTCGATTGGCTGACCGAATGGGGCGCCGGCCTGCCACCGGTGGCCACCCTGCCGATCTCGGTGGTCGCTCCGCAGATCACCGCCGACGGACCTGCGCCCGAACTCGCCGAAACCATGCGCGGGCTGTACGAGACGAGGTTCCGCCCGTGAGCGCGCCCGGGTGGGTCGAACACGCGATCTGGTGGCAGGTGTATCCGCTCGGCTTCGTCGGCGCCTTTCCCGCCGACCCGCCGCCGTCGGCCGACCAACACCGGCTACGGCGGATCATCGACTGGCTCGACCACGCGGTGACGCTCGGCGCGTCGGGCCTCGCGCTGGGCCCGGTCTTCGCGTCGAAGACCCACGGCTATGACACCACCGACCATTTCCGCATCGATCCGCGACTCGGTGACGACGCCGATTTCGACGCACTGGTGGCCGAAGCGCATTCGCGGGGACTCCGGGTGCTGCTCGACGGCGTCTTCAACCATGTCGGCACGGACTTCCCACAATATCGCGACGCCCTTGACGGCGGCCCGGGCGCCGAGTGGTTCCGCAAGCGGCGCAACGGGTTCGACAACTTCGAAGGGCACGGTGAACTGATCGCGCTCGATCACCGCAACTCTGCGGTCGTCGACTACACCGTCGAGGTGATGTCGCACTGGCTGTCGCGCGGCGCCGACGGCTGGCGGCTCGATGCGGCCTACGCGGTGCCCGACCACTTCTGGTCCCAGGTGCTGCCGCGGGTGCGGGAGGCGCATCCCGACGCGTGGTTCGTCGGCGAGGTCATCCACGGCGACTACGCCGCCCGGGTGGCCGCCGGCTTCGACTCGGTGACGCAGTACGAACTGTGGAAAGCGATCTGGAGCAGCCTCAACGACGGCAACTTCCATGAACTGGATTGGGCGCTGCAGCGGCACAACGAATTCCTCGAGACGTTCGCACCCTTGACGTTCGTCGGCAACCACGACGTCACCCGCATCGCGAGCAAGCTCGACAAACCGGCCCACGTCGACCAGGCGCTGGCTCTGCTGTTCACCATCGGTGGGGTGCCGAGTGTGTACGCCGGCGATGAACTCGGCTACCGCGGGGTCAAGGAGGACCGCGCCGGCGGCGACGACGCCGTGCGCCCGGAGTTCGGGACGCCGCCGGGCGACGACAGCGACGTCTACCGACTGCACCAGTTCCTGATCGGATTGCGCCGCCGGCACCCGTGGCTGCACCGCGCCAAGACAAGGCCGGTGCAGCTGACGAACCGCCACTACGTGTACGAGGCTCGGCGCGGTGACGACGCGCTCCTGGTGGCGCTCAACGTCGACGACGCCGAGTCGCTGACGGTCTCGCTGGCCGACGCCGGTTTCGGTCGGGGCACCGTGATCGCCGGTTCCGGCGCCCCGCCGCCCGACGAGGTCGACCAGGTCACCGTCGCCCCGCAGAGTTGGGTCGTCATCGCACCGGCGTGAACGCCGGCCCGGTCAGCCCAATCTGTCGACGGTGAACGGATCCTCCTCACCCTCGTAGTACTTGTCCAAGACCGCACGGAACTGCCCGCCATCCTGCGCGCAATGGGCGAACAGCGTCATCGACGAACGCAGCTTCAGATCGTCGGGCGAACCGAAGATCTCCCCCGCCGTCCGGCCTTCGACGGCGAGCACCAGGCCGGTGCACTCCCGCAACCGGCCGCCGAGGACCGGATCGGCCAGGTAGGCCCCGGCCTCCGCCCGCGAGGTGATGCCGTAGCGCACCGCCGTCGGACTGTGTCCGAGTCCGCGTAGCTGAGGGAAGACGAACCACATCCAGTGGCTGCGCTTGCGCCCAGCGCGCAACTCGGCCACCACGGTCTCGTACACCGGGTCCTGGGCGTCGAGGAAGCGCTGCAGATCGAACGGATCGGGACCGTCGGCGGCGTGGGTCATGCGGCGGTGCATACCCGCCCGGACGCGCCGACACTCACCGGATGCCGGTGCGCTCTGCCGCTGAGACCGGGGTGCGGTCGGCGATCACCGACTCGCCCCGCGCCCCTGTCCTTTTCGTAACGACGCGAGTCGCAATCGTTGTGTTTTCGCGATCCGGGTTGTCCGTGTTGGTGCGGCTCCCGGTGCGCTGACGCCTGTTTCATGAAGACCGAAAAGCGACGGCGATTGCTTTAGACATGCGATGGAAAGGTGGGTGGGTTGCCGTTATGAAGATCGGTGGATTCAAGGTGCGGACGGGGCGAGGGACCCTGCGGCGCCGATTGGCGGCCATGGCCGTGACGCTGCTCGCACTGCCCGGCCTGATCGGATTCGCCGGAGTCACGGCGACCGCGGGCGCGTTCTCCCGGCCCGGGCTGCCGGTCGAATATCTCGACGTGTTCTCCCAGGCGATGAACCGCAACATCCGGATCCAGTTCCAGGGCGGCGGACCGCACGCGGTGTACCTGCTCGACGGATTGCGCGCCCAGGACGATTACAACGGCTGGGACATCAACACCCCCGCATTCGAGTGGTACCACCAGTCGGGTCTGTCGGTGGTCATGCCCGTCGGCGGACAGTCCAGCTTCTACACCGACTGGTATCAGCCCTCCCGCGGCAACGGTCAGAACTACACCTACAAGTGGGAGACCTTCCTGACCCAGGAACTGCCGGCCTGGCTGCAGGCCAACCGCGGGGTGTCTCCGGACGGCAACGCCGTTGTGGGCCTGTCGATGGCGGGCAGCGCAGCGCTGACCTACGCCGTCTACTACCCGCAGAAGTTCGTGTACGCGGCGTCGCTGTCGGGCTTCCTGAATCCGTCCGAGGGTTGGTGGCCGATGCTGATCGGGCTGGCCATGCAGGACGCCGGCAAGTACAACGCTGAGAGCATGTGGGGCCCCAGCAGTGACCCGGCGTGGCGACGCAACGATCCGATGGTCAACATCGCCCAGCTGGTCGCCAACAACACGCGGCTGTGGATCTACTGCGGCACCGGCACCCCGTCGGAGCTCGATGCCGGAACCCAGGGCGGCAACTTGATGGCCGCCCAGTTCCTCGAAGGGTTCACCCTGCGCACCAACATCACCTTCCGCGACAACTACATCGCCGCGGGCGGTACCAACGGTGTGTTCAACTTCCCGCCGAACGGCACGCACAGCTGGGGCTACTGGGGTCAGCAGCTGTGGCAGATGAAGCCGGATATCCAGCGGGTGCTCGGCGCGCAGGGCAGTGTCTGAGTTGCACGTCTAGAACCCCCACCACAGGGAGCCTGCCGTCACCCCCAACGGCAGGCTCCCTGCCTTTTCTCGTCAGCCGGGCGTTCGCCACCGGTGAAAGCGCAGGGGAACAAACCCATCCCCACCAAGGTTGAGTCGATTCGACTGAACTTTGGAGGATCACATGGCTGAAGCCAACGACATGACGCGTGCTGTGCCCGTCCTGTTTAGCAACGAGGCGATCGTGCTGCCGGGCATGGTGGTGCCGATCGAACTCGACGAGGCCGCACGCGCAGCCGTCGAAGCCGCCCGCGCGACCGAATCCGGCGAGCTGCTCATCGCCCCGCGCCTGGACGACCGCTATCCGTCCTACGGCGTGCTCGCCACGATCGTCCAGGTGGGGCGTATTCCCGGCGGCGGCGGTACCGCAGCCGTCGTGCGCGGCACCACCCGTGCCCACATAGGAACCGGGACCACCGGTCCGGGCACCGCGCTGTGGGTGCAGGTCACCGAGGTGAGCGAGCCGGAGGTCACCGACGAGGTCCGTGCTCTGGCCGCGGAGTACAAGAAGCTGCTGCTGGCGATGTTGCAGCGCCGGGAAGCATGGCAGATCATCGATTTCGTCAACCAGCTCACCGACCCGTCGGCGCTGTCGGACACCGCTGGCTACGCCGGCTACCTCTCCCAGGTGCAGAAGCGTCAGCTCCTGGAGACCCCCGATGTCGCCGAGCGCCTGCGGGTCCTCATCGAGTGGACCGGCGAGCACCTGGCCGAGGTCGAGGTCAACGAGAAGATCGCCGAGGACGTCCGCACCGGCATGGACAAGCAGCAGAAGGAGTTCCTGCTGCGCCAGCAGCTCGCCGCGATCCGCAAGGAACTCGGCGAATTGGGTCCGGACGGCCAGGGCGATGAAGCCGACTACCGCGCCCGGGTGGAGGCGGCAGACCTTCCCGAGAAGGTCCGCGAGGCGGCGCTGCGGGAGGTCGGCAAGCTGGAACGCTCCAGCGACCAGAGTCCGGAGGGCGGCTGGATCCGCACCTGGCTGGACACCGTGCTCGACCTGCCGTGGAACGTCAGCACCGAGGACTCGACCGATCTGACCGCGGCACGGGAGATCCTGGACGCCGACCACCACGGTCTGGACGACGTGAAGGACCGCATCGTCGAGTACCTCGCAGTGCGCGCTCGTCGCACCCAGCGCGGGATGGCCGTCGTCGGCGGCCGCGGTTCCGGTGCGGTGATGGTGCTGGCGGGTCCTCCCGGTGTCGGCAAGACGTCGCTGGGCGAGAGCGTCGCGCGGGCGCTGGGCCGCAAGTTCGTGCGGGTCGCCCTGGGCGGTGTGCGCGACGAGGCCGAGATCCGAGGACACCGGCGCACCTACGTCGGCGCGCTGCCGGGCCGCATCGTGCGGGCGATCGGCGAGGCCGGCTCGATGAATCCCGTTGTGCTGCTGGACGAGATCGACAAGGTCGGCTCGGACTACCGCGGCGATCCGGCGGCGGCGCTGCTGGAGGTGCTGGATCCGGCGCAGAACCACACGTTCCGCGACCACTACCTGGATCTGGACCTGGACCTGTCCGATGTGGTGTTCCTGGCGACGGCCAACGTCATCGAGAACATCCCTCAGGCGTTGTTGGACCGGATGGAACTGGTACAGATCGACGGCTACACCGCCGACGACAAGGTGGCCATCGCGCGTGACTTCCTGCTGCCGCGGCAGCGGGAGCGGGCCGCGCTGACCGCCGACGACGTCACGGTGACCGACGACGCGCTGCGCAAGATCGCCGCCGACTACACCCGGGAACCGGGCGTGCGGCAGTTCGAGCGGCTACTGGCCAAGGCGCTGCGCAAGGCGACCACGAAGTTGGCTGCCGATCCGACGGCCCTGACCATCGACGAGCCCGACCTGGTCGGTTACCTGGGGCGGCCGCGGTTCATCCCGGAGTCGGCGGAACGCACCGCGGTGCCCGGCGTCGCGACCGGCCTGGCCGTGACGGGACTCGGCGGTGACGTGCTCTACATCGAAGCCGGGTCGACCGAGGGAGAAAGCGGGCTGCAGCTGACCGGCCAACTGGGTGACGTGATGAAGGAGTCTGCGCAGATCGCGCTGTCCTACGTCCGTTCCCACGCAGCCGAACTCGGGGTCGACCCGAAGGCGCTGGACCGCCGCATCCACGTGCACGTCCCGGCGGGTGCGGTGCCCAAGGACGGTCCGTCGGCCGGCGTGACGATGGTGACCGCGCTGGTCTCGATGGCCACCGGGCGGCAGGTGCGCTCCGACGTCGGCATGACCGGTGAGGTCACGCTGAACGGCCGGGTCCTGCCGATCGGCGGGGTGAAGCAGAAGCTGCTCGCCGCCCAGCGCGCCGGGTTGTCGACGGTGTTCATCCCGCAGCGCAACGAGGCCGATCTGGATGACGTGCCTGCCGAGGTGCTCGAGACGCTGGACGTCAGACCGATGACCGACGTGGCCGAGATCGTCGCGCAGGCACTGGAGCCGGGGGAAGCAACGGGTGGCGCCGTCGCGGCCTGACAACCGAAGAGCGCGAGCAGACGCAAACTCGTACATCCGAACCGGATTCCGTGCGAGTTTGCCTCTGCTCGCCGGAGAAAGGTGACCAGCCACATGCCACGACGCGGAGAACCGCTGCGCAAGCTCGGATTCCTGACCATCGGGCGCTTCGACCCCGCCGACCCGGGCCCGGGCATCGAAGAGACGCTGCAGGTGATCGAGCGGGCCGAGGCGCTGGGTTACGACAGTGTCTGGCTCCGCGATCGTCATCTGCAACCGGGCATCTCCTCACCGGTGGCGATCATGGCCGCGGCGAGCCAGCGCACCCGCCGCATCGAGTTGGGCACCGCGGTCATCCCCCTCGGCCTGGAGAACCCCTTCCGGCTGGCCGAGGATCTGGCCACCGTCGACATCCTCTCCGGCGGGCGCATCAACCCCGGGGTGTCGGTCGGCACCCCGATGCTCTACGAGCACTACAAGGCTGCGCTGTACCCCGAATCGCATGAGCTGCAGGACTTCTCGAAGGAGCGGGTGCTGCGCCTGCTGCGCCACCTGCGCGGCGAGCCGGTCAGCGACTTCGCCGGCACCGTCGGCATCGAACAGTTCACCGACCACCTCCAGCCCCATTCGCCCGGGCTGGCCGACCGGGTCTGGTACGGCGGCGGGCTGACGTCGGCGATCTGGGCCGGCGAGCAGGGCATCAACTACCTGACCAGTTCGGTGGTCAGCACCGAGCACATCCCCGCCGGTACGGGTCCCTACGATTTCGCCACCATCCAGGGCGAGCAGATCGACGCCTACCTCGCCACCCATCCGCATCCCGAACGGGCGCGGGTGTCCCAGGGCCTGGTCGTCATTCCCACCGATTCGGCCACCGACGACCAGATCCGCCGCTACCGCGAGTACGCGGCAAGCCGCCTGGAGCGCACCACGGCCCCGCAGGGCCCCCGTGGCATGTTGTTCTCCCCCGACTACGTCGGCAGCTCCGACGAACTGGCCGACCGGTTGTTCGACCACGCGGGCTTCCAGCGCGCGGACGAGGTGGCATTCGCGCTGCCCTTCACCTTCGGTGCCGACGATTACGCACAGATCATCGGCGACCTCGCAGAGCACCTCGGACCACGGCTCGGATGGAATCCGGCTTGACCGTGCATACCTCCTACTTCGGGGTATAGCTCGCTCGTGAAATTCGTGCTCGAAGTGAATCTGCCCGACGACTCCGACGTCAACGCCGAGCTCAGCCGGATCCTGCGTGACTGCGGCGACGAGATCGCTGACCTCACCGAGCTGGAGCCGGGCGACAAACAGGAGATCCTCGACTCCCACAGCGCACGGGTCGGTCACTGGCACGTGGCGGCGGACGCGGAGTAGCCGCTCGACGGGCACAATGTCACCGTGGCGTACGACCATGATCTCGCCCATCGCATCCGGGAGCTGACCGCGACCGAGCACGGGATCACCGAGAAGTCGATGTTCGGCGGCCTCGCCTTCCTCGTCGACGGAAACATGGCCGTCGCAGCCAGCGGCCGCGGCGGGCTGATGGTGCGGGTGCCACCCGAGGACACCGAGACCCTGCTGCGGCGCGACCACGTGGAGCCGATGGTGATGTCCGGCCGCGAGACCAGAGGCTGGCTGCGGGTGCACGCCGACGGCGTCCGCACCACCCGCCAGCTGCGGTCCTGGGTGACGCGCGGCGTCGGCTACGCCAGGAGCCTGCCCGCCAAGTGAGCCGGTTCGCGGTCACCCGCCGCGGGTACCGGTCGATCATGGCCCAGACATACCCGAATCAGACCCGGGAGATCACCCGGCGCCTGCTCGACGAGGCCGGTACTACCTACGCCGAGGAGGCCGGTATCCGGCTCGACGACAAGCCGATGCCGCTGTTCGAACTGCTGACCCTGTGCATGCTTGCCAGCAAGCCGATCGACGCGACCATCGCGATGCGGGCCGCCCGCGAGATCTTCGCCGCGAAACTTCGCACCCCGGACGCCGTCCTGAAGGCCGATCGCAAGACCATGATCGACGCGTTCGGCCGCGCCGGATACGCCCGCTACGACGAGAGTTCGGCCACCCGCCTGGTCGACATGGCACATACGGTGCACGACGACTACGGCGGCGATCTGCGCGGGCTCGGCGAATCACACGACCCGCGGACCGCCAAAGGTCTGCTCAAGGAGTTCAAGGGCATCGGCGACACCGGTGCCGACATCTTCCTGCGCGAAGTGCAGGATGTGTGGACCTGGGTCCGGCCGTTCTTCGACGACCGGGCGACCGCCGCGGCCGGCCGCCTCGGACTGCCCACGGACCCAGAAGAGCTGGCCGAGCTCGCCGGCGGCCGGTGCGCGGCATTGGCGGCCGCGTTGGTGCGGGTGTCGCTCGACGACGACCTGCGGAACACGATCGAGCAGGTCTGATGACCGTCAGGATCGGCACGTCGGGGTGGTCTTACGACCATTGGGCGGACGTGCTCTACCGGCCCGGGCTGCCGGTGGCCAAGCGGCTGGCCCGCTACGTCGAGGAGTTCGACACCGTCGAGCTCAACGCCAGCTTCTATCGGTGGCCGCGCGACGCGACCTTCGCCGGGTGGCGCGACCGCCTGCCCGCCGGATTCACCATGTCGGTCAAGGCTCACCGCGGGCTGACGCACTATCGCAGGCTGGGCACCCCGGAACCATGGATCGAACGCTTCGAACGGTGCTGGACCGCGTTGGGTGACAAGCGCGAAGCCCTGTTGGTACAGCTGCACCCGGCCCTCGAACGCGACGACGCCCGGCTGGACCATTTCCTGACGCTGATGCCGAACTGGATCCCGGTGGCCATGGAGCTGCGCCACGCGTCGTGGAACCACCCGGACGTGTTCGCCATGCTGGAACGCCACCGTGCGGCGTACGTGGTGATGAGTGGCGCCGGTATGCCGTGTGTGCCGCGCGCGACGAGCGATCTGGTCTACGTGCGGCTGCACGGGCCGGATCAGGACTCGCTGTACGCCGGATCGTATCCGGATGACGCGCTGCGCGGGTGGGCCGACCGGATCGCCGGGTGGGCGGGCGAGGGCCGGCGGGTGGTCGTGTACTTCAACAACGACCTGGGCGGACACGCGGTGCGCAACGCGTGGACGCTGCGGGAGCTGCTGGCCACGCGGGTGGGCTGACCCCCGCCGCGTGCGCGGCGACCGGCGTCGGGCACGCTGGGTAGCCGATATGCGAGCGAAGATCCTGACAACCCTGGCCGTGACGACGGCCCTGATGACGGTCGGCTGCACCACGCCCACCGTCGTCAACAACGACGAGCCTCGTCCCTCTGCGGCAGCCGGCCCGACCAGCACTGCGGCGCCTGCGCTGAACAGCACCAACCTGGTCAACGCGTTCTACTATGGCGCGCCGGTCGACGGCGTCACCCAGTACTTCTTCACGACGCCGTCGGGGCGTTGGCAGTGCGCGATCGTCCCGCGGATCCAGGCGGGATGCCAGGCCGCGGACGGCGCGGACCTCGACGTCCCCGGTGCGCCCGAGACCGTGCTCGACGCCGCCGGGCAGGAGACCACCCCCAATGCGATCGTGCTGAACCGCGATGGTGACGCGGCCTTCGCCGCACTCGAGGGCGCGCCGTTCGACCCGGAACCCGGACCCGCCAACGTCCTGCAGTTCAATCAGGTGCTGGCGGCGGCGGGCTTTCGCTGCAATGTGCAGGAGGCGTCCGGGATTTCATGCCTGAGCGAACGGTCCGGCAAGGGGTTCGCGTTCTCCACCGAGGCGTTCGTGCCGCAGTACCTGGAGGTTCCGGCGGGAGCGCCCATCGCCCCGCCGACGAGCACCGCCGGCGGATAGCCTGCCGAAGCTGAACTTCTCCACGGCGATCGGGGGATCGGCGCGGAGAAGTTCAGCTTCGCGGCGGCGTGGGGTCAGGGCTGCGGCTGCTGCTGGCCGGGGATGCCCTCGTAGGCGATGTCGCCGGACTTGAGGTTCTTTTCGGTGAGCTCGACCAACCCGTCGAGGAACTGCTGACGTTCGGTGACCACGTGCTGGATCGCCACGTCGACGTTGTCCTTGGTGATGGCCGGCATCACGTAGACCGGGTCGGTCTTGACCGGCTCGCCCTTGACCAGCGCGTCGGCCACCGCCAGCCCGGCCGACAGCTCCACGGTGCCGTTCTGCAGTGAGGTGCCGATGAACTCACCGCTCTTCACGGCGTTCAGTCCGTCCTCGATACCGTCGATGCCCACGATCGGTACATCGGTGCGACCGGCCTCCTTGAGCGCCTGCAGCGCACCGAGACCCATATCGTCGTTCTGGCTGACCACGCCGTTGATCTGCGGGCCGAAGCTCGAGATCCAGTTCTTCATCTTGTTGACGGCCTCGTCGCGCTTCCAGTTCGCGGTGTCCTTGGCCAGCACCCGGATGTCCGGATAGCGGGCCAGCACGTTGTCGATGCCTTTGCCGCGGTTGATCTCACCGGAACCACCGAGCGGCCCCTGCAGGATCACGATGTTGCCCCGGCCGCCCAGACGGTCGGCCATCATCTGCATCTCCTGCTCACCGGCGGCCACGTCGTCGGGTTGCACGTTGCCGGCCAGATCGGTCGATTCCAGGGCGGCGTTCACCGCCAGCAACGGGATGCCCTTGGCCTTGGCCGAGGCCACCTGCGGGCCCAGGGAATCCGCCTGCACGGGAACGACGATGATCGCGTCCACGCCCTGGTTGATCATCGAGTCGACCTGGCTGGCCTGGGTGGCGACGTCGTTGTTGGCCGAGTTCCACACCAGCTCGATGTTCTTGGCCTTGGCGAAGGTCTCCATGCCCTCCTTGCCGGCGGTGATGAACGAGCTCATGTCGTACACCGTGACCCCGATGCGGGTGGTGTCGCTGTTGGCCTCGGTGTCGCCCGCGCCGCAGGCCGTCAATCCGAGACCCAGTGCGCCCGCCGAGGCGATCGCCAGGATCTTCCTGGTCAGCTTCATGTTGTCTGCTCTCTTCGAATGGTGTTGTTGTTGAGTGGGTTACGGCTGCTTCTGGCCGGGGATGCCCTCGTAGGCGATGTCGCCGGTCTCCAGGTTCTTGTTGGTCAGCTCGGTGAGTCCGTCGAGGAACTTCTGGCGCTGGGTGACGACGTGCTCGATCGCGACATCGACGTTGTCCTTGGTGATGGCAGGCATGATGTAGACCGGCTTGGTGTTGACCTGTTCGCCCTTGGCGAGCTTGTTGGCCACGGCCAGCCCGGCGGACAGTTCCACCGTGCCGTTCTGCAGTGAGGTGCCGATGAACTCACCGCTCTTGACGGCGTTCAGTCCGTCCTCGATACCGTCGATGCCCACGATCGGCACCCCGTTCCGGCCGGATTCCTTGAGCGCCTGAAGCGCACCGAGACCCATGTCGTCGTTCTCCGCGACCACGCCGTTGATCTGATCGCCGAAACCGGAGATCCAGTTCTTCATCTTGTTGACGGCTTCGTCGCGCTTCCAGTTGGCGGTGTCCATCGCGAGGATCCGGATGTCCGGGTAGCGCGACAGCACATTGTTGATGCCCTTGGTGCGGTCGATCTCTCCGGACTGGCCCAGCGGACCCTGCAGGACGACGATGTTGCCGCGGCCGCCGAGGCGGTCGGCCATCATCTGCATCTCCTGCTCACCGGCGGCCACGTCGTCGGGCTGCACGCTGGCCGCCACGTCGGGACTGTTGAGCGCGGCGTTGACCGGCACCAGCGGAATGCCCTTGGCCTTGGCCGAGGCCACCTGCGGGCCGAGTGAATCGGCCTGCACGGGAACGACGATGATCGCGTCGACGCCCTGGTTGATCATCGAGTCGACCTGGCTGGCCTGGGTGGCGACGTCGAGATTGGCCGAGTTCCACACCAGTTCGATGTTGTTGTCCTTGGCGTACTGATCCATCCCCTCCTTGCCGGCGGTGATGAACGAGCTCATGTCGTACACCGTGACCCCGATGCGGGTGGTGTCGCTGTTGGCCTCGGTGTCACCTGCTCCGCACGCCGTCAGGGTCAGTCCCACCGCGGTGGCGGAGGCGATCGCGAACATCTTCGTCGGCAATCTCATGTGCTTTCTCTTTCTCGTTGATCTGCTGGGTTTTCGATGCGCGGGAGGCGTCACGTTCGCCAGGTCACGTTCGCCGTCGTGAGGACCAGACGTCGACGGCGACGGCCGCGACGATGAGCACACCCTTGATGACGTCCTGCCAGTAGGCGGGCACCACCAGGATGTCCAGGCCGTTGTTGAGGGTCTGGATGATGAACAGCCCCAACACCGTTCCCCAGATCGTTCCCCGTCCGCCCATCAGGCTGGCGCCACCGATGACGACCGCCGCGATGGCGTCGAGCTCGTAGCCCTGGCCCAGGTTCGGCGGGCCGGAGATCACCCGGGAGGCCAGCATGACGCCGGAGAGTCCCGCCAGCAGACCGGAGATCGCGTAGACGCTGAACAGCACGTTGCGGGCGTTGATGCCGGCGATCTCGGCGGCGTTGCGGTTACCGCCCACGGCGTAGACCCGCATGCCGTAGGTGGTCCGCTTCATCACCACGGCGAGCACGATGATACCGACGATCATGAGCAGCACCGGGATCTGCAGGCCGAGGATCTTGGTGTTGGCGATCGAGCCGAACTCCGCGGGCAGACCATTGATGGGGGCGCCGCCACCGATCACGTAGGCGAGCCCCGATCCGGCCGTCAGCGTGCCCAACGTCGCAATGAACGGTGGAACATTGATTCGTGAGACCAGGATTCCGTTGACCGAACCGACAGCCAGCCCCACCAGCATGGCCACCAGTACCGTCATCCACACCTGGCCCGGGTTGGCCTTGGCTGTCGCCGCCCCGGCCATCGCCGACACCGCGATCACGCTGCCCACCGACAGATCGATCCCGCCGGTCAGCACCACCAGGGTCTGGCCCAGTGCGATCAACGCGAAGGGGGCGGCTGCGACCAGGATGGTGACCAGGTTGTCGACGGTGCCGAAACGCGCACTGCGATAACTGAAGTAGGCGATCACCAACAGCATGATGATGACCATCGCGTAGCGCAGCGCGATCCCGCCCAGCCATTCCTTACTGAACAGCTTCACCGGCTCGCCGGTGATCGGCGACGCGACCGTCGTGCCACCGGTGCCCTTGGGCGCGGTGTCTTCGCTGTCGAGCTTGGTGGTCACGATGCTGCCTCCTGATCGTTTCGCTCCGGTTTGGCGTCGAGCGCGGTCGCCAGCCGGAACACCGACTCCTGCACTTCGGGGTGGTCGAGCGCATCCCGGTCGAGTTCGCCGACGAACGCGCCGCCGCGCATGACGAATGCCCGATGGGACAGTCCGACGACTTCGGGCATATCCGAGGACGCCATCACCACGGCCATGCCCTGTGCGGCGAATTCGGTGATGATGCGATAGATCTCGCTTCGGGCGCCGACGTCGACGCCGCGGGTCGGCTCGTCGAGCAGCAGCACGTTGACGGTGCCGGTCAGCCAGCGCGCCAGCACCACCTTCTGCTGGTTGCCTCCTGACAGGGTGCCGACCTCCTGGCTCAGCCCGCGGCTGCGCAGCCGCACCGACTTCATAACATCAGATACCGCGGTGTTGCGGGCCTTCGCGCGCAGCCAGCCGGCGATCGAGAACGACGACAGCCGGGGCAGGGAACCGTTGTCCAGCACGCTCATCGACAGCACGACACCGGAGATCTTGCGATCCTCTGGCACCATCGCCATTCCGGCGGAGATCGCGGCGGCGGGTTGGTTGCGTTTGACGGTCCTCCCCCGTACGACGATGTCACCTGCGGTGGTGTGCCGCGCCCCGAAGATCGCCTCGAGCAGTTCGGTGCGGCCCGCCCCGACCAGTCCGGCCAGGCCGACGATCTCGCCGGCCCGCACGCTGAACGACACGGGTTCGGATGCACCGTCGACCTGGAGGTTGCGCACCTCGAGAACGGCTTCGGCGGTCGGCTCGGGGCGCTCGGGAAACAGGGTGTCGAGTTCGCGGCCGATCATCGCGGTGACGATGTCGTCGTCGGAGACCTCGGTGATGTCCTTGTCGAGGATGAGGCCGCCGTCGCGCAACACGACCACCCGGTCGGCGATCGCGCGGATCTCGGCCATCTTGTGGGTGGTGTACACCATGGCGACACCGTGTTCGCGCAGCTTCCGGATGATGGTGTACAGCCCTTCGACCTCGCGCTCGGAGATCGCCGACGTGGGCTCGTCGAGCATCACCACCCGTGCGCCGGTGCGCGCCGCCTTGACGATCTCGACGATCTGGCGCAGCCCGACCGGCAGGCTGCCCATGCGGGACGCCGGGTTGATGTTCACGCCGAACACGCCGAGGGCGTCGCGGGCCTCGTCGATCATCGCGCGCCGGTTCAGGAACGGGCCGACGGTGAGTTCCCTTCCGACGAAGAGGTTCTCGTAGACCGTCATGTCCTCGATGGAGGCCAGCTCCTGCGGCACGATCGCGACGCCGTGCCGGACGGCGTCCTTGGTGTTTCCCGCGGCGAGCTGGGTGCCCTGCACGGTCACGGTGCCGTGGTCGGCGGTGTACTGGCCGCTGACGATCTTCATGAGCGTGGACTTGCCCGCCCCGTTCTCACCGGCGAGCGCGGTGACGGTGCCGGGTTGGAGGTTGAGCGTGATGCCTTTGAGGACGGGCACTCCGCCGAAGCTCTTGTGGACGTCGGTGCACTCCAGAAGCGCCTGCGTCATGTCGGACTCCCAACTGTCACGAGCACCTTGACGTTCTCCGCGTCGGCTGATGCCGCGAACGCCTCGGCGGCGTGGTCGATGTCGAATGCGGCGCTGATGATCTCGTCGACGGGTACGGCCCCCGCGGCGAGCAGATCGAGCGCGGCGGTGAAGTCCTCCCGGACGTACATCAGGTTGCCGACCAGCGCCAGTTCCCGGTCCTGGATCAGCCCGAGCGGCACCGGCGTCGCGCCCTGGGCGACACCGACGATCATCACGGCGCCGCCCTTGTCGACCAGTTCGACGGCCTGGGCGACCGAGCTCTCCCTGGAGACGCAGTCGATCACCACCGCGGCCGGTCCGCCCAGGACGGCGAGTGCGGCGTCGACCGCGCCGGGGTCGGCCGGGTCGAAGGTGCCGACGGCGCCCAGGCGTTCGGCCCTGGCCCGCTTGGACTCGAGCAGGTCGGCGACGACCACCCGCGCGCCCGCGTGCCGGGCCGCCAGTAGGGTGAACAGCCCGATCGGTCCCGCGCCGATCACCACGACCGGCCTGCCGCGCAGGTCGCCGACGAGCTCGGCGGCCCGTCGCACTGTGTGCACCGGGGTGGCGAGCGGTTCGATCAGGATCGCGTGCCGGTCATCGAGGTCCGCCGGCAGCGCGACCAGCCGGTCGGCGGCGATGGTGAACGAATCGGCCAGTGCGCCGGCGGTCTGGCAGCCGAACACCAGCAGGTCGCGGCAGATGTTGTAGCGCCCGGCGCGGCACTGGGTGCACTGCCCGCAGGCGAGGTTCGGTTCGATCGTCACGCGCTTGCCGAGCCAGGTCTCGTCGACCCCGGCGCCGACGGCGTCGACCACCCCGACCGCCTCGTGTCCGGGCCGGTACGGCAGTTCGATGAACGGGTGGCGACCGCACGCGGCGTGCAGATCCGAGCCGCAGATGCCGACAACCGTGGTGCGCACCCGGGCCTCCCCCGGCTGCGGTTGAGCCTCGGCGGCCGTCTCGAGGACGACGTCGTCGATCGCGTTGACCACCACCCGGCGGTTGAGCGCCGCGGTCACCATACGGTGTACCCGCCGTCGGCGACCAGTACGGAACCGGTGATGAAAGAGGCTGCGTCACTTGCCAGGAACACCACGCTGGGCGCGATCTCCTCGGGCAGCGCGTAACGCAGCATCGGGGCGTCGTCGATCCAGTGCTGTTTGAACTCGGGCCGGTCCACCGGAGCCATATCGGTCTTCACATATCCTGGGGCGACCGCGTTGACCCGGATACCGAGCGGTGCCCATTCGGCGGCAAGCGATTTGGTGAGGTGGTGCACGGCCGCCTTCGAGGCGTTGTAGGCCGGTTGCCACTGCGGGCGGTTGACGATGAGCCCCGACATGGAGCCGATGTTGACGATCGAACCCGTCCCGCGTTCGCGCATGTGCGCGCCGACCGACAGCGAACACGCCCACAGCGCCTTGACGTTGAGATCGAACACGTCGTCCCACTGCTGCTCGGTGACGTCCCACGATTCGGCGTGGTAGCAGGTGCCGGCGTTGTTGACCAGGATGTCGACCTGTCCCAGAGCGGTCACGGCCTCGGCGGTCATCCGGTCGACGTCGGCCTGTGAGGTGATGTCGGCGGTGATGGGATGCAGCGTGAGCCCGGCATCGGCGGCATCGGCAACGGTGGTGGCGTTGCGTTCGGCGTTGCGGCCGGAGATCGCCACCTGCGCGCCGGCCTGGGCGAGCCCGAACGCGAACGCCCGGCCCAGCCCCTGGTTGCCGCCGGTCACCAGAGCGGTGCGGCCGGAGAGATCGAATGGATTGCTCTGGGTCATGACGGGCTCACGATCGACTTGAGGCTGGCGGGGTCGGTGTCGCTGTCGAGTGCGTCGGCGACGTGTTCGAGGTCGTATCGGGCGGTGACCATCGCGTCGAGATCGACGGCGCCGGACTGCACGAGATGAATTGCCGCAGGCCATGTATCGGTATAGCGGAACACGCCGGTCAGGTTGATCTCGTGGTTGGCGATATGGCTCACCGGCAACGGGTACTCGTCGGCGCCCATGCCGACCAGGACGACGTGTCCGGCCGGCCCCACCGCCTTGATGCCGCTCATCACGGCCGCGGGTACGCCGGTGGCGTCGACGAAGGCATCGACGGGGTCGATGGCCGAGATGTCGGCGACGGCGGGATCGAGGACCTCGGTGGCGCCGAACTGCAGCGCCCGCTCACGCCGGGATCCGACCAGATCGGTGACGACGATGCGCGCGGCACCGAAGGCGCGTGCGGTCTGCGCGCAGATCACCCCGATCGGTCCCGCGCCGGCGATCAGGATCGAGGTGCCGGGCGCGACGCGCGCCTTGCGCATCGTGGCGATCGCGACCGAGAGCGGCTCGAGAAGCGCGGCGGCTTCGTCGGATACGGAGTCCGGTACGGGATGAGCCATGTCGTCGTCGATGGTGACGTAACGGCAGAACGCGCCGTCGACCGGCGGCGTGGCGTAGAACTTCATCTTCGGGCACAGGTTGTAGCGGCCGGCCTTGCACTGCGCACAACGCCGGCAGGGATGCTGCGGCTCGACGGCCACCCGCTCGCCGACCCGGCCGGCGTCGACACCCGCACCGACGGCTGCGATGCGTCCGGACAGTTCATGTCCGAGGATCATCGGCTCCTCGACGACGAAGTCGCCGATCCGGCCGTGCCGGTAGTAGTGCACGTCGGACCCGCACACGCCGACGGCGGCCACCTCCACGAGCACCTGTCGTGGTCCGGGTTGTGGCACTGGCCGCTGTTCGATCCGCAGCGTGCCGACTCCGGTCATGACGCTGGCCCGCATGGTGTCGGGAGTGGCGACGTCAGATGTCATGGGGTGTTTCCTTTCGCGGGAGCGGGCAGCAGCGCTCGCCCTACCACCAGTGATTCAGCGCCTGCTGTGATGCACAGCGGCGCAATGTCTTCGGTGACTCCACCGTCGACGATGACGGGAAGATGTGGCACGCACGCCGTCACGATGCCCAGCCTGTCCAGCCGGCAGCGGTCGGTGGTACCCGGTTCGATGAGCATGACCAGCACCCCGTCGGGAGTGGCGGGCCAGCGGGCCGGGCCGAACCCGTTCCACTCCTTCCACAGCGCGATCCAGGCCGAGCCGCCTGCAGCACGGATCGAGCGCGCCCGGTGCTCGGTGAACGCCGCCCAGGGCAGGAACACCTTGGACGGCCGGTGTTCCAGCACCGCGCCCAGCGTCGCGTCGACGAAGTCCGGCGAGCCGATGAGATGCACGTCGACGCCGGCATCGGGGCGGGTGCGGTCCACCGTCTGTGCGATGGCGGACAGTTCGGCGACACTCACCCCGGTAGGCAGGCCCTCTGATTCGGCCATCACGTCGACGTGAACGTCCAGACCGACGTCGGCCATCTCGCCTGCGATCGCGGCCCGGTCGGCCGGCGCCACCGCATAGACGGATCCGGCGATGCGGCCGGGGAACCGCTCGTACCAGGGCGCCAGGGGCGCGAGGCGGGTCATACCGGCACCCCGGTGTCGAGAACCGGTGCTGCGGCGAGTTCGGCCCACCGCCTCCGCAGATCGGCCAGATCCCGATCGGTGTGGCGGGGTGCAATGCGCTGCCGGACAACGGGTGTCCATCGCTTGACGAGGTCGGTCAGGCCCGCGACGTCGGCCCCGGTGGCGATGGCCGCGGCCTGGACGCAGGCGCCCCGCGCGGTCGCCTCGTCGGCGTCGAGCACGGTCACCTCGTCGTCGAGCAGATCGGCCAGCAGTTGCAGGGTGGCCGGGGACCGGGCGCCGCCACCGACGGCGGTCGCCGCTCCCGACACGTCGACGCCGCAGGCACGCAGATGATCCCGTGCGTTCATCAACGACAGCAGCGGACCCTCGACGAACGCGCGGGCCAGCTCCTCGCGGGTGGTGTGGGAGGTGAGGTCGGCGAAAGCGCCTCGGGCGGCCGGCCGGTCGGGTTTGCGTTCGCCGTCGAGGAAGGGCACGAGCACCGGTCCGCGGGTGTCGCCGGCGGACAGCGCGAGGTCGGCCAGACCGGTGAGGTCGGTGCCGAGCAGACGCGCCGCTACATCGGCGACGCGGGCCGCGTTGAGCGTGCTGACCAGCGGCAGGTAGCCGCCGGTGAGGTCCGCAACCCCGTCGACCATGCCCGTCGGATCGTAAACCGGTGTACGACAGGAGGTGGCGACGACACCCGAGGTGCCGATCCCGATGTACTGGTCGCCGTCCTGTAACCCGAGGCCCAGATAGGCGGCGTGCTGGTCGCCGCCGCCGGGGCCGACGAGCGTCTCGATTCCCAGGCCCAGTGCTTCGGCCGCGGCGGGCCGCAGGTACCCGGCGGGCCGGCTGGGACCGAGCACCGTGGGCAGCATCGCGGCCCAGTCCCGGGCTCCGCCGGCCATGTCGAGATAGTCGGTGATCCACTCGCCTGCCGCGGTGTCGAAATAGCCGGTGCCCGAGGCCTCCGAGCGGTCGGTCACCCGCATACCGGTCAGCCAGTAGGTCAGATAGTCGTGCGGCAGCAGCATTGTGGCGGCCCGGTCCAGCACGTCGGGTTCGCGTTCGGCGACCCAGGCCAACTTCGCGATCGTGAAGGCCGCGGTGGGCAGCGATCCGACGCGGCGTGTCCACCGCTCTGCGCCGATTCGTGCGACCAGCGCGCCCAGCTGCGGAGCGCCGGTGGTGTCGTTCCACAGCTTGGCGGCCCGCAGCGGTGTGCCGTCGTCGTCGAGCAGCACCAGCCCGTGGCATTGCGCCGCCACCGAGATCGCTTCGATGACAGGATGATCGGCGCACCGGGTGAGTGCGGCTCGGGTGGCCGAGATCAGTGCATCCACCCATGCCGACGGGTGCTGCTCGCTGCACGGCGGGAACGCCGGCGGATGGGCCGCGGCACCGGAGGCGAGCAGCCGGCCGGTGGCCAGTTCGCGGATCTCGACCTTGCAGGACTGGGTCGACGAATCCACCCCGAGCACGGCTGCCGTTGTCATAGCCGCACCACCGGTGCCGATTCATCGCCGGGCCGGTGCCCGCGGGAGCCGACGCCGCCTGCCGGATGGCTGTCGACGACGTCGCGCAGGGTGTGGCCGCGCATCGCCATCGCCACGACGGCCAGCGCATCGCCCCACGCGCCGACGGCCAGGGTGCTGGCCATGGCGATCATGTCGCCCGGATCCGCCTCGGCCGGGGTGGGCGGCAGTGCCGCGACCAGGCTGGCGGCGTCCGCGAACGGCGATGCGGGGCTCTCGGTGACGGCGACGACAGTGACCCCGCGGCCGACGAGCCGTTCGGTCAGCCGGGTCAGCTCGTGGGACCTGCCGGTCTTCGAGACGGCCAGCACGAGATCATCCGTGGTGATCGCCCCCATCCCGCCGTGCAGCGCATCCATCGCGGGCAGATACACCGCGGGTGTGCCGCACACCGACAGCAGATGGGCGAGTCGTTCGGCCATGATGCCCGACGTGCCGGACCCGGTGGTGACCACTTTGCCGGTGACGTCGAGCATGCGCCGGGCCACCGTGACGACGCTGCTCTCGACCTCGTTCACGAGCGCCGCGACAGCGGCGGACTCACGGGACAACACCGTGCCGGCGAGTGTCGCCAGGCCTGCGTCGTCCATGCTCATCCGGCACTGCCTCCACTCCGCGCGACGCTCGTTTGTTGGTCTCGACACTCATGTGAGTGCTTGTGTCCTGGATCATGCAATGCCTATGCTCACATGTCAACGCCGCTGCACATATGTGCAGAAGAGTCGGGGAAGGGGCGGAATGGGACCGGACGAACTGTTCCAGCGCGCGGTGATCGCTCGCCGCTATTACCTGGAACGGAAGACCCGGATCCAGATCGCCGAGGAGTTCGGCCTGTCCCGCTTCAAGGTCGCCCGCATCCTCGACGACGCCGTCGAATCCGGCATGGTCGAGATCAAGATCCACAACCCGGCGTCGGTCGACGTCGACCTGTCCACCGAGCTCCAGCGCCGCTACGACCTCGAACACGCCTACGCCGTCACGCCCGGCTCCACCGCGAAGGCCGACCGGGTCACCGCCGTCGCCAAGGCGATGGCCGAACTGCTGCAGTCGATCCTGCGTGAGGGCGACGTCGTCGGCGTCGACTGCGGCCGCACCCTCACCCACATCGCGGGCCATCTGAAGAAACTGCCCTCGTGTGACGTCGTGCAGCTGACCGGGATGGCCGGGGCGATCACCGCCAACGGCACCGACCTCGTGCGGCGGATCAGCGAGGTCAGCGGTGGCCGGTCCTGGCCGATGTACGCGCCGCTGGTGGTGCCCGATGCCCGCACCGCCGAGAGCCTGGCCGGCAACCAGCAGATCGACGAGACCATCGGCAGGCACGCGGAGGTCACCTGCGCGATCGTTTCGGTCGGCGCGTGGAGCCCGGGCGCCTCGCAGGTCTACCAGTCGCTGTCCGCCGAGGAGGTGCGCGCCCTCGAGCACGCCGGGGTGTGCGCGGAGACGTGCGCGTTGCTGCTCGACGCAGAAGGCCACCGCGTGCCCGGGCTCGACGATCGGCGGATGGGCATCAGCGAATCGACGCTGCGTGCCATCCCGACCCGCATCGCGCTGGCCACCGGCCCCGAGAAGGTCGCGGCCACCCGTGCGGTGCTGCGCTCGGGTCTGGTGTCCTCGTTGGTGACCGACGTGGGCGTCGCCGCGGCGGTACTCGACTGAGAGAGAGGAACCCGATGAACCAGTCCGGTGAACCCACGGTGGATCTGGATTTCCGGCTCGACGGCAAGGTGGCGCTCGTCACCGGTGGCGCATCCGGCATCGGGTGGGCCATCGCCGAGGCGTTCGCCGCGAGGGGCAGCCGCGTCGCGGTGGCCGACCTCAACGAAGCCGGGGCCACCGACTCCGCTGCCACGCTGCCCACCGACAGCCGCGGATTCGGTTGCGACGTCGCTGATCCCGAGTCGGTGCGGCAGACCGTCGATGCCGCCGTCGAGGCTTTCGGACGGATCGACATCCTGGTCAACTGCGCTGGTGTCGCACGGCTGGCGCCGGCCGAAGAGTTGTCGCAGAAATTCTGGGACGACACGATCGCCATCAACCTGACGGGTACGTTCCAGATGAGCCAGGCGGTGGGCAGGCACATGCTCGACGCCGGCCGCGGCGTCATCATCAACATGGCCTCGCAGGCCGCCACCGTCGCGATCGAGGAACACGTCGCCTACTGCGCGTCGAAGTTCGGCGTCGTGGGGATCACGAAAGTTCTTGCGGCCGAGTGGGGCGGCCGGGGTATCCGGGTCAATGCCATCTCCCCCACCGTGGTGCTCACCGATCTGGGCATCAAAGCCTGGGACAACCCGAAGGGCGATGCCCTCAAGAAGCTGATCCCCGTCGGCCGGTTCGCCTACCCCAACGAGATCGCTGCCGCCGCAGTCTTTCTCGCCTCCGACGCCGCCGCCATGATCACCGGGGCCGATCTGCTCGTCGACGGCGGCTACACCATCAGGTGAGCAGAGTGGCCGTGCCGTCGTCGTGCACGTCCACCCGCGCGCCGGCGATGTCGCGCTCGACCACCTCGGCGGCCTGTGCAGTATCGGTGATCACCGCGAGGGTGCGGGCGTCGTCCGGGGTCCGCACAGCCAGGAACACCTTCTCGGCCTCGCCGTCCCGGCCGACCGGGATCGTCCACGACTCGACGGTGCCCGCACCGGCCCACTGCACCGCGAGCGCGCGAGTCGGCTCGCTGTCCACCTCGGGTTGCACGTCCTGCCAGCGGAATTCATGCTTGGGCGGTTTCGTGCCGTACACGCCGACGCTGTGCTTGGTCAGATATCCCCCGTTGGCCGTGATCAATCCACGCTGACCGGGGTTGGCGGCCAGCCGCTCTGCCATGGTCGCGATCGAGTGACTGACGTAGTTGTTCCAGGGCCCCCCGGCGAACGTCAGGCCGCCGGTGACGGTGAGCGGCCGCGCGGGATCGTCTACGGCGAGACCCAGTTCGATGGCGGCCACCTGCACCGCGGACGGAAAGCAGGAGTACAGGTCGATCTGCTCGATGTCCTCCAGTGCCGTCTCCGCCAGTTCGAGCGCCCGCCGACCGGCGATCCGGATCGCAGGCGAGCGGTGAAACTCGGCCCGCTCCCCGATCGCGTAGGTGTCATGGGCATCGGTACCGGCGTATGGGTAAACCCAGCGCTCCGAAGGGATCTGGAGATACCGGGCCGTCTCCACCGAGGTCAGGATCAGCGCCGCGCCCTGGTTGACCATGTTGTTGGAGTTCATCAGCTTGGTGTAGGGCCAGCTGATCATCCGGTTGCCGGGACCGGGCTGCCATATGGCGTCGGCGGCCAGAGCCTGGCGGCTCCACGCATGCGGATTGTCGGCGGCGACCGCCGAGAACCGGGACCAGAGTTCCCCGATGCGTCGCCGGTGCACGTCGGTCGTCTCGCCCGCGGCGATGCGCACCGCCTGCTCGAACATCGGATACACGTATGCGGGTCGATCGAGGTTGATCCGGATGTCGGCGTCGCCCGCCATCGGCACGTTGTCGTCGGCGCCGTCGGCCACCGGCACCGATTCGTCCTGGCGCGTCCAGGTGGACCTCTCGCCGCGTTGGCGCAGTTTGGTACGGGTGCGCCAGTTCTCGGCACCCGCGATGAGGACGACGCCTGCGCGTCCGGACTGGATGTCGAGGCAGGCCTGGTTCACCAGCGTCTGCGGGACGTTGCCGCCGATTCCGGTGTAGCGGGTGGCCGCCTCGGGCGCGCCGATGCGCTGGGCCAGCAGCAGTCCGGGGTCGCGGTACCGCGCAGAAAGCAGATTGACGACACGGACCGAGTCGACGGCGGCCAGCACCCGCGGATCGGCGGCCTCGCGCGCCGCCGCGGCCATGAGGTCGACGGGTTCGAGCGCGGGGTCGTCGTCACGATCGTTGACCTGCCCGTAGCCGACGAGCACAGGCGTATGGACGGTCGGCGGCATGCACGGCTCCTCGAGAACAGTTGACAGGTGTCAAGGCAGCTTAGCGGTCGGCTCCCGGGGTAGACGGTGGCCACGCGATGTTCACCCGGTGCAACCAGAATGGCGGATATGAGCAGCCAGATCAGCGAAGAGGTCCCCACTCCGACGCTCACCGCCGAGGAGCTCCGGCTCATCGACGCGTACTGGCGAGCCGCCAACTATCTGTCCGTCGGGCAGATCTATCTGCTGGACAACCCGCTGCTACGCGAGCCGCTCGCGGCCGAACACGTCAAACCCCGGCTGCTCGGCCACTGGGGCACCACCCCCGGGTTGAACCTCGTGTACGCGCACCTCAACCGTGTCATCCGCGAGCGCGACGCCGACGTCATCTACATCACCGGCCCAGGCCACGGCGGCCCCGGTCTGGTCGCCAACGCTTATCTGGAGGGCACCTACAGCGAGATCTACTCCGCGATCGGCGAGGACACCGAGGGGATGCGCCGGCTGTTCCGGCAGTTCTCGTTTCCCGGAGGGATCCCCTCGCACGTCGCCTCGGAGACGCCGGGGTCCATTCACGAGGGCGGCGAACTCGGCTACGCCCTGGTGCACGCCTACGGCGCGGCCTTCGACAACCCCGATCTGGTGGTGGCCTGTGTGGTCGGCGACGGCGAGGCCGAGACCGGCCCGCTGGCGGCGAGCTGGCATTCGAACAAGTTCCTCGACCCCGTCACCGACGGTGCGGTGTTGCCGATCCTGCATCTGAACAGCTACAAGATCGCCAACCCCACGGTGCTGTCGCGGATCCCGCAGGAGGAGCTGGAATCACTGTTCTACGGCTATGGGTACCGGCCGATCACCGTGGCCGGCGACCATCCGGACAACGTGCACCAGCAGCTGGCCACCGCCCTCGACGAGGCGTTCGACCAGATCGCCGCCATCCAGCGCGCCGCCCGCCTCGACGGCGAAGAGGGCAGGCCGCTGTGGCCGATGATCGTGCTACGGACCCCCAAGGGCTGGACGGGTCCGCAGAAGGTGGACGGCAAGAAGGTCGAGGGCACCTGGCGCTCGCATCAGGTGCCGCTGTCGGAGACGCGCACCAACGCCGAGCACATGGCCCAGCTCGAGGAGTGGCTGCGCAGTTACCGCCCCGAGGAGCTTTTCGACGACGACGGTGCGCTGGTCGCCGAGCTCAAGGCACTCGCACCCGAACAGACCCGCCGGATGAGCGACAACCCGCACGCCAACGGCGGACTGCTGCTGCGCGATCTCGACCTGCCCGACTTCCGGGACTACGCGGTGACCGTCGACCAGCCCGGATCGGAGGCCGCTGAAGCAACCAGGGTGCTCGGCACGTTCCTGCGCGACGTCATCGTTCGCAACTCCGACCGCTTCCGGATCATGGGACCCGACGAGACGGCGTCCAACCGGCTGTCGCCGGTGTTCGAGGCGACCGACAAGGCATGGATGGCCGAGATCGGTCCGGACGACGAGAAGCTGGCGCCGTCGGGCCGGGTGATGGAGGTGCTGTCCGAGCACCTGTGCCAGGGCTGGCTCGAGGGCTATCTGCTCACCGGCCGACACGGATTGTTCAACTGTTACGAGGCATTCGTGCACATCGTCGACTCGATGGTCAACCAGCACGCCAAATGGCTGTCGAGCAGCGCGGAACTGTCCTGGCGACGACCGATCGCCTCACTGAACTATCTGCTCACCTCGCACGTGTGGCGTCAGGACCACAACGGCGCATCCCACCAGGATCCCGGGTTCATCGACCACGTCGCCAACAAGCGGCCCGAGGTTGTGCGGGTCTATCTGCCGCCCGATGCGAACACGCTGCTGTCCGTCGCCGATCACTGCCTGCGCAGTCGCCAGTACGTCAATGTCATCGTGGCCGGAAAACAGCCTGCGCTGACCTATCTGTCGATGGAGGAGGCGGTCGCACATTGCACACGCGGACTCGGGATCTGGGAGTGGGCGGGCAACACCACCGGGGAGCCCGACGTCGTGCTGGCCTGCGCCGGTGACATTCCCACCCTGGAGACCGTGGCCGCCGCAGACATCCTGCGCAGGCGGTTGCCCGAGGTGAAGGTCCGCGTGGTCAACGTCGTCGACATCATGCGGCTGCAGCCCGAATCCGAGCATCCGCACGGGCTCTCGGATCGCGAATTCGACTCTATCTTCACCAAGGACAAGCCGGTCATCTTCGCTTATCACGGCTATCCCTGGCTGATCCACCGGCTGGCCTACCGGCACGCCAACCACGACCAGCTCCATGTGCGCGGATTCAAGGAACGCGGCACCACCACCACGCCGTTCGACATGGTCATGCTCAACGACCTCGACCGGTTCCATCTGGTGATGGACGTCATCGACCACGTCGGCAGTCTGGGCAGCAACGCCGCCGGCCTGCGCCAGGAGATGGCCGACGCCCGGCTGAACGCGCGCCGTTACACCCGCGAGCACGGCGAGGACGACCCGGCGATCTCGGGCTGGAGCTGGGACTCCGGCTACCGACCCGACGGCACACAGTCGATGGCGCAGGACACCGCCGACAACGAGTGAGCTCCAGGTCGGCGACCCGGCCTGCCGTCGGTACCATCGGTCGGAGTGTCTGTTCATGTCCCGGTCGCCGAGTCGTCGACGCTGCCGCGCCTGCGCGTGTACGCCGACATCGCCGTCGTGGTCGCGGTGCTCGCCGCGACGAACCTGATCGCGCATTTCACCACCCCGTGGGCGAGCGTCGCTACCGTTCCTGCGGCGGCGGTCGGCCTGCTGCTCCTGGTCCGCAGGCGGGGTCTGGGCTGGACCGAACTCGGCCTGGGCCGCGAGCACTGGCGCTCCGGCGCCGGCTATGCGCTGGCGGCGGTGGGCCTGGTCATGACCGTGATCGCGATCGGCGCACTGCTTCCGTGGACACGGCCGATGTTCATGAACGACAACTACGCGACCATCTCGGGTGCGCTCATCGCCTCGATGGTCATCATCCCGCTGCAGACCGTCATCCCCGAAGAACTCGCATTCCGTGGGGTGCTGCACGGAGCACTGAACCGCGCATGGGGCTTCCGCGGGGTGGCCGCGGCCGGGTCGCTGCTGTTCGGCCTGTGGCACATCGCCACATCGCTGGGCCTGACGAGCAGCAATGTCGGCTTCACCCGGATCTTCGGGGGTGGCGTCATGGGAACCGTCGCCGGGGTGGTGCTGGCGGTAGTGGCGACCGGCATCGCCGGATTCGTCTTCACTTGGCTCCGCCGCCGCAGCGGGAGCCTGCTCGCGCCGATCGCCCTGCACTGGTCACTCAACGGCATGGGCGCGCTGGCCGCCGCCCTGGTCTGGCATCTGTCCTCTTAGCGCTCCCGGCGTGTTCGCGCTCAGCAAATAGGATTCCGCCCGGGCGAACGCGGAGTTAAGCTTGTCATGGTCGGTTCGGCCGCCCGAGCCCGGTGTCTCACCCGGGCGAGGACGCCGTCCGGTCGAGGTGGCGATGAGCATGACGATTGATCACCTGAGCAGCGCAGTCGACGGGCGCACGGCGCCGGATTCCGGTAGCCATCCCCCGCGGCGCGATGATCTCCGGACCCGATCACGGTCACAGCAGCCACACCAACCCCATCGGTATCTCCCGTCACCGACGACGCTTCGGCAAACGTTCGGTGACGGCCGGACGCGACGAGAAAGGACGCCGATCATGAAGACGCTCGTGACCCTCACCGCGGGTGCACTGGCCGCGGGTGGACTCGCTCTTGGTACCGCGACGCCCGCCTCCGCCGGTTGTCAGGGCGGCTGGACTCCGTGGGGTGGCGGCACGACATGCGACGGGCCGATCAACCAGGACGGCTCATTCGAGCGGTGCGTGACCGCGGGAGCCATGGGCTTCAGCGGCACCAACTGCTACGTGCTCAACGTCTCCAGCCTCGCCGGTCAGGTTCCGTACGTCGGACCCTGACCGGCGCGGCGGCGGAGCGGTGATCAGGCCGGCGGCAGCATGCCGGGTGCGTTCTCCGGGGCGACCGGGACGGCCACCCCCACGCCGGGCCGCGGCGGCGGCGCATTCGGGTCCGGCGGCGGCGGCGGTGCATTCGGATCCGGCGGCGGCGGCGCTGCGGGCGGCGTGTACGGCCGGATCGAATTGGCAAGCGCGGTAGCGGCATTCGTATCGACCGGGTTGGTGGCCGAACCGAGCCACACGACGAACCAGCGTTCCGGCGCCCGCTGACCGCGCGGTGTGCCCGCCGGCGTCGGCGCACCCACCACACCGGCCCATACCTGTCCGTTGGGGCGCGTGGTGTCGGTGAACTTGACCTCGTAGTAGTGCGCCGAACCGGGCATGCCGTTGGCGTCGAGCGGCGCGTTCTGCTGGTTGATCCGGGTCCCGGGAAGCGGCATGAAGTAGACACCCATGTCGGAGGCCAACCGATTGGCAGCCTTCGCGTTGTCCGCCTCGGCACCGGCGAAGACCTTCAGGTCCAGGCGGCCGATGAGCACGCTGGTGTCCTTGGGCGGTTCGGTACTGCCCTCCGGCGGGATCTTGGTCAGCAGCGCCTGGCCGTAGGACAGGTTGGTCGCGTCGGACACCTTCCACCCGGCCGGGACGACGTAACTGAACCCACCGGAGGCGTTGTCGACGCGGCCGGGCTCCGGGGCAGGCGGCGGCGGGGGGGCGTTGGGATCGGCCGGCGGGGGCACCGGGGCGCCCGGACCGGGTGGCGGAGGCACCGGGGCGCCCGGACCGGGTGGCGGCGGAGGCGCGACCGTCGGCGTCGGCGGCGGTGGGGGCGGTGCGGGCTGCGCATGGGCCACCGACGGCATGATCAGCGCAGCCGCCGTGGCACTGCTCATGGCGGTGATCGCCAGCGTCTTCAAGCGCCTGCGTCGTGTCGACATCGCGTCCGGGTGGTTCATGACCAAAGAAGTTACCGTGTCGGCAGTGTGACGCAAGAGGGAATTGCTGTGGATGCGCTTAGAATGGCGATTGCTGGGCGTCGGAACACAATGATCATCGCGTTTTGTGATGTTGCTGACGCAGCGTCGTCCGCGGCCGCCGCGCCGGGGCTGTCGCAGGGCCGTTCGTCATGGGAATCGCGCGGGCGGTGCGCGCCGTTACGGCGTCGGGGCGGGGCACCCGGTCCCGCGACGGGCGATCCGGTACTCGCGGGCGCGTCGCGATTTCCCGGGCTAGCTACCGTCCAGTAACATCGACGAATGCTCACTGCCGCGCTGCGCGGCGGCAGAGCCGATGAGGAGGTCATGGCCATGGAGGTGCTGGTCACCGGCGGCGATACGGATATCGGCCGCACGATCGCGGCCGGCTTTCGCGACGACGGCCACCGGGTGGTGATCGCCGGCGCCCGCCGCGACGATCTCGAGATCGCCGCCAAGGAACTCGACGTCGAATCCATCGTGTTCGACAACACCGACCCGGCCGGCCTGGAAGACGCCAGGCATCAGTTCGCGCACCACCTCGACACGCTCGTCAACGTGCCGGCGCCGCGCTTCTCGACGGGCGATCCGCGCTCCTTCACCCTCGCCGACCATGCGGCGGCATGGCGGCACGCACTGGACGCCAGCCTGCTCTCGGCGGTGCTGACCGTGCAGATCGTCGGCGACCATCTGCGCTCGGGGGGCACGATCATCAACGTGGTCCCGGAGTCGCCGCGCGAAGGCAGCGCCGATGCGGCCATCAAAGCCGCCGTTGCCGATTGGACCGCAGGCCAGGCCGCCTTCTTCGGCACCCGCGGCATCACGATCAACGCGGTGGCCACCGGCAAGAGCGCCGAAGCCTCCTATGAGGGCCTCACCAGCACCCCGCCCGCCGTGGCCGCCGAGATCACCCGGTTGGCACTGTTCCTGGCCACGCCGGCGGCGCGCCACATCACCGGACAGACGATGCACGTCAGCCGGGGCGCGCTCGCGAACTTCGGCTGACGCGGCGCTTCGGCGAGTTCGCCCAGAGCGAACCGGGGTGTGAGTTCCGGTTAGCCGTCGTAGGGTCGGATCCGTGACGATTCGACTCGGACTCCAGATCCCAAACTTCAGCTACGGCACCGGCGTCGCCGACATCTTCCCCACTGTGATCGCCCAGGCCAAAGAGGCCGAACAGGCCGGATTCGATTCGGTCTTCGTGATGGACCACTTCTATCAGCTGCCCGGTCTGGGCACCCCCGATCAGCCGATGCTCGAGGCGTACACGGCGCTCGGCGCGCTGGCCACCGCGACCGAACGGGTTCAGCTCGGCACGTTGGTCACCGGCAACACCTACCGCAACCCCACGCTGCTGGCCAAGGCGATCACCACCCTCGACGTCATCAGCCAGGGCCGCGCAATCCTGGGCCTCGGCACCGGCTGGTACGAACTCGAACACGACTCACTGGGCTACGAGTTCGGCACCTTCACCGACCGCTTCAACAAGCTCGGCGAGGCGCTGCAGATCATCCTGCCGATGCTCGCCGGCGAGCGGCCGACATTCGAGGGCCGGTACTACCGCACGAAGGAGGCCATGGCCGAACCGCGCTTCCGCGACCACATCCCCCTGATGATCGGCGGCAGCGGCGAGAAGAAGACCATTCCGCTGGCGGCGAAGCACTTCGACCACCTCAACGTCATCGCCGGCTTCGACGAGCTGCCGCGCAAGGTCCAGGTCGTCAAGGAGGCGTGCGAGAAGGTCGACCGCGACCCGGCCACGCTGGAGACCAGCATGTTGGTCATCGCGCTGATCGACCCCAACGTCACCGAGGACGTCATCCCCGAGGACTTCAAACAGCAGGCGGTCTTCGGGAGCGCCGAGCAGGTCGCCGAGCAGATCAAGACCAAGGTCCTCGACGCCGGCATCGACGGCGTCATCCTCAGCCCGGTGACCAGCCTCAACGGCTACCACCCCGGCGGCATCACCGACGTCGCGGCTGCGCTGAAGCCGATGCTCGGCGTTTAGTCCCGCCCCGCACGTGGCATATGCCACAACCGACCGGGTGCGCACGGGGGGCGCCCACGACTAGCGTAGGGGGCGAGAACTGCATGTTCACGCCCGTCGAGGAGTACTGATGAGCCATCCCGGAGCCACTGCGTCGGACAGGCACAAGGTCGTCATCATCGGGTCGGGGTTCGGTGGTCTCACGGCCGCCAAGACTCTCAAGCGTGCCGATGTCGACGTCAAACTGATCGCCAAGACCACCCACCACCTGTTCCAGCCGCTGCTGTACCAAGTGGCCACCGGGATCATCTCCGAGGGTGAGATCGCGCCGCCCACCCGACTGATCCTGCGCAAGCAGCACAACGCGCAGGTTCTGCTCGGTGATGTCACCCACATCGACCTGGCCAATCGGGTAGTGCACTCCGAGCTGCTGGGCCACGACTACGCAACGCCGTATGACAGCCTGATCGTCGCGGCCGGCGCGGGGCAGTCCTACTTCGGCAACGATCACTTCGCCGAGTTCGCGCCCGGCATGAAGACCATCGACGACGCGTTGGAGCTGCGCGGTCGGATCCTGGGCGCCTTCGAGCAGGCCGAGCGCTCGAGCGACAAGGTCCGTCGGGCGAAGCTGCTGACGTTCGTGGTGGTCGGCGCCGGGCCGACCGGCGTGGAGATGGCCGGTCAGATCGCCGAACTGGCCGACGAGACCCTTCGGGGCAGCTTCCGGCACATCGACCCCACCGAGGCCAGGGTGATCCTCCTCGACGCGGCGCCTGCCGTGCTCCCGCCGATGGGCGAGAAGCTCGGCAAGAAGGCGCAGGCGCGGTTGGAGAAGATGGGCGTGGAGATCCAGCTCAACGCCATGGTCACCGACGTCGACCGCAATGGCATCACCGTCAAGGACAAGGACGGCACGACCCGCCGGATCGAGTCGGCCTGCAAGGTCTGGTCGGCCGGTGTGGCGGCCAGCCCGCTCGGGCGCGATCTCGCCCAGCAGTCCGAGGTGGAGGTCGACCGCGCCGGACGGGTGAAGGTGCTGCCGGATCTGACGATCCCGGGCCACCCCAACGTCTGGGTCGTCGGCGACATGGCCGCGGTCGAAGGTGTCCCCGGCATGGCCCAGGGCGCCATCCAGGGCGGCAAGTACGCGGCGAACCTCATCAAACACGAGGTGAAGGGCGCCAACCCGGCCTTCCGTCAGCCGTTCGAGTACTTCGACAAGGGCTCGATGGCGACGGTGTCCAAGTACAACGCGGTGGCCAAGGTCGGCAAACTCGAGTTCGGCGGATTCATCGCCTGGCTCGCGTGGCTGGGCCTGCACCTCATCTACCTCGTCGGCTTCCGAACCAAGATCGCGACACTGCTGTCGTGGTCGGTGACCTTCCTGGGCCGCAATCGCGGCCAGCTCACCATCACCGAGCAACAGGCCTATGCGCGAACACGCATCGAGGAACTGGAGGAGATCGCCGCGGCGGTCACCGAGACAGAACGCGAGAAGGAGCGGGCGGCGAGCTGACCAGCCGCTCCCCCTGCCAGGTCGACAGGCTGCCACCTGCCGCCAGCGCCAACACGGTACCCACACTGTCGAAAGTCGGCTCCGGGTAACGCAATTCGCTCACGCAGGCCATCGGTCGGCCCAGCACGTCGTCGGTAACCGATGCGGTGCCGAGTTCGACGCGGTGCCGCAGCAGCGGTGAACCGTCGACGTCGGCGCACAGCGCACCGGTCCAGAAACCGTCGCGCTCACCGGACCGGCCTATCTGAACCTGCTCGCGCAGCCGCAGCCGGCCGGAGCCTGTGAGGCGCACCCGCGTCGTCGCCGTGTGCCGGCATCCGCCCGCGATGACGGTCGGCTGCGGGTCGACGTCCAGCTCCCCCGCCGATTCGATCTCCCAGTGGGTCCGCGATTCCGGTGTCGCCGACCCGGGCAGCACGACGGTCGCTGCGGCGCTGCGCACGGTCAGCCGCGCACCCGGTTCCACCACGATCCGGACGGTGATGAGATCGCCACCCAACGGGGTCGCCGCCGCCGACACCAGGTGCACGGTGTCGGGCCGGGTCCGGCGCGCCGCGACACCACCGGTGTGCTCGATGCGCGGCGAGCGGCCCGGGCACGCGATGATCGTGACGAAAGAGCGCATCGTCAGTGCTGCACCGGGACGCGCAGTTGTTCGCGCACCCAGGACAGCACCGGTCCCGCCGCGGGATCCTCGGTCAGCGAGACCAGTACGAACGGCCGGTCGCCGCGCACCGCCGCCGAGTCGCGGCGCATCACATCGAGATCGGCGCCGACCATCGGCGCCAGATCGGTCTTGTTGATCACCAGCAGATCCGAGAAGGTCACGCCCGGACCGCCCTTGCGCGGCACCTTATCGCCGCCGGCGACGTCGACCACGAAGATCTGCACGTCGATCAGCCCGCTGGAGAATGTCGCGGTGAGATTGTCGCCGCCGGATTCGACCAGGATCAGGTCGAGGTGGTCGTGCCCGGCGATCAGGTCGTCGATCGCGTCCAGGTTGGCGGTGATGTCGTCGCGGATCGCGGTGTGCGGGCAGCCGCCGGTCTGCACCGCGGCGATGCGGTCGTCGGGCAGCACGGCGTGGCGGCGCAGGAAGTCGGCGTCCTCGGTGGTGTAGATGTCGTTGGTCAGCACCGCCAGCGACAGTTCGTCGCGCAGCTGCCGGCACAGCGCGGCGACCAGCGCGGTCTTACCAGAGCCGACCGGACCGCCGACGCCGATGCGCAGCGGTTCGCCGGGCTGCCGCCGGCGGCGCGGCCGCTCGGTGTGGGCGTGGGGTTCTCCGTCGAGGAAGTGTGGTGGCATCAGTGGGCCTTTCGATCAGGACACGAACAGCGGACGTTCGCGCTCGACGTGCCGCTGAGCCAGCACGTCGAGCAGCGGATCGGACAGGTCGGCGAGTTCCTTGGCCGCCCGCGCGGCGGTGTCGTCGCACAGCGCGGCCAGCTCGAACGTCAGCGCGGCGACGTCGCCCGGATCCAGGGCGAGCAGCCGCTGTGCTGCGGTGGCCGTCCCGGTCATCGTCGTGTAGACGACCGACAGGGCGGTCTGCTCGGGGGTGAGCCCGCCCGCCGCGCCCGCCGCCCCCGACGCGACGGCCAGGTGCGGGGTCCGGCCGAGCGGCGACCAGTCGCGCTCCGGCCACACCCGGCGGGCCAGCCGCACCAGTCCCCGGCCCTGCGCACGCGACGCCGCGCGGGCGGCGGGTGCGGGGGTCCGGGCGTCGGTCTCCCGGTCGGCGGCCTCGATACCGAGCGTCCCGGCGTGCACGGCCGCCGCCAGCGACGCCGTCACCAGGCCCTGGCTGCGGACGCGGCGCACCAGGTAGGCGCGCAGTGTGTCGAGGTCACCGACGAGCCCGCTGGTGACCGCCTCTTCGACCCCGCCGGAGTGCACGTGGCCGCCGGTCGGCAGCCGGGAATCGGCGAGGGCGAGCAGGGTGGTCAGCGGGGTCATCGGAGCGGGAGTCGGTCAGAAGAGGAAATAGCGTTGCGCCATCGGCAGTTCGGTGGCCGGTTGTTCCTGCCAGACGTCGCCGTCGATGCGGACGGTGAAGGTGTCGGGGTCGACTTCGATACGGGGCAGTGCGTCGTTGAGCGGCATGTGCTCTTTCCTGATCTGCCGACAATCTGATACCGGCACCAGACGCCTACGGACGTCGATCCGGTCGGCCAGGCCGTCCTCGATCGCCTGCGGCGCCACGAAGTGCAGCGAGGTCGCCGCCGCCGCGGCCGGGGCGGCCCCGAACATCGGTCGCGGCAGGACCGGCTGCGGCGTCGGGATCGAGGCGTTGGCGTCGCCCATCGCGGCCCAGGCGATCATGCCGCCCTTGAGCACCGCGTGCGGGCGCACCCCGAAGAACGCGGGCTCCCACAGCACCAGGTCGGCGAGTTTGCCGACCTCCACCGACCCGATCTCGCGGTCCAGGCCGTGGGCGACGGCCGGGCAGATGGTGTACTTCGCGACGTAGCGGCGCGCCCGCATGTTGTCCGCGTGTGTGTCGCCCTCCAGTGCGCCGCGGCGGCGCTTCATCACGTGCGCGGTCTGCCAGGTCCGCAGCACCACCTCCCCGATGCGGCCCATCGCCTGGGCGTCGCTGCCGATCATCGAGATCGCCCCGATGTCGTGCAGCAGATCCTCGGCGGCGATGGTCGAGGGCCGGATTCGGCTCTCGGCGAAGGCGAGGTCTTCGGGAACGCTGGGATTGAGGTGATGGCAGACCATCAACATGTCGAGGTGTTCGTCGAGGGTGTTGATGGTGTGCGGCCGCGTCGGGTTCGTGCTGCTCGGCAGGACGTGGGGCTCGGCGGCGACGGTGATGATGTCGGGTGCGTGCCCGCCGCCCGCCCCTTCGGTGTGGTACGCGTGGATCGACCGGCCCGCGATCGCGCCGACGGTGTCCTCGACGAACCCGGCCTCGTTGAGGGTGTCGGAGTGCAGCGCGACCTGAACGCCCGCGGCGTCGGCCACCGTCAGGCACGCATCGATGGCCGCCGGAGTCGATCCCCAGTCCTCGTGCAGCTTGAATCCCGATGCGCCGGAACGCAACTGCTCCCACATCGCGTCGCTGCTGACGGTGTTGCCCTTGCCCAGCAGCGCGACGTTCATGGGCCACGAATCCAGCGCCTCGAGCATTCGGGCCAGATGCCAGGCGCCCGGCGTCACGGTGGTGGCCTTGCTGCCCTCGGCGGGTCCGGTGCCGCCCGCGATGATCGTGGTGATGCCGCCGCCCAGCGCCTCCTCCATGATCTGGGGACAGATCAGGTGCACGTGGCAGTCGATCCCGCCTGCGGTGACGATGCGGCCGTTGCCGGCGATGATCTCCGTGGACGGCCCGATCACCAGATCCGGGTGGACGCCGTCCATGATGTCGGGATTACCGGCCTTGCCGATGGCCGTGATCCGGCCATCGCGAATGCCGATGTCGGCTTTGATGATTCCCCAGTGATCGAGGATGACGACGCCGGTGATCACGGTGTCCGGGGCGCCCTCGGCGCGGCTGACGCGGCTCTGGCCCATCGATTCGCGCAGCACCTTTCCGCCGCCGAACACTGCCTCGTCGCCGGCCAGGCCCGGACCGCCGCTGAGGTCCTCGGTGATCTCGATCAGCAGGTCGGTGTCGGCCAGGCGGATGCGGTCGCCGGTGGTCGGGCCGAAGAGGTCGGCATAGCGGTCCCGCGACAGGGCGCTCATCGGCGTTGTCTCCTCTTCGCGCGGGCGCTCATCGGCGTTGTCTCCTCTTCGCGCGGGCGCTCATCGGCGTTGTCTCCTCTTCGCGCGGGCGCTCATCGGCCGTCTCCGTCCAATCGGCCCGGGGCGTCGAGACTCAACCCGTACACCTCGCGGCTGCCGCGCAGCGGCACCAGCGACACCTGCTGAGTGATACCGGGTTCGAAGCGCACGGCGGTACCCGCGGGGATGTCGAGCCGGTGGCCGTGGGCGGCGGCACGGTCGAATTCCAGCGCGGCATTGGACTGCGGCAGGTGAACATGGCTGCCGACCTGCACCGGACGGTCCGCGGTGTTCGTCACCGTCAGTTCCCGCCGGGGGGCGCCGGCGTTGATCTCCACGTCGCCGTCACCGAAGAGGATCTCACCGGGGATCATGATCGTGCCTCACGGGATCGGGTGGTGGACGGTGACGAGTTTGGTGCCGTCGGGGAAGGTGGCCTCCACCTGGACGTCGTGCAGCATCTCCGGAACCCCCTCCATGACGTCGTCGCGGCTGAGCACGTCGCGCCCGCTGGCCATCAGCTCGGCGACGGTACGGCCGTCGCGGGCCCCCTCGAGCAGGTGGTCGGTGATGACGGCGACCGCCTCCGGATGGTTGAGCCGCAGCCCGCGGGCCTGCCGCCTGCGGGCCAGCTCGGCGGCGTACGAGATGAGCAGGCGATCCTGCTCATGCGGGGTCAGACGCATAGTCGGCGATCCTGCCACGACGCGCCGCAGTCAGCAGCGCGGTGCGAGTCAGCCGCGTTCGTCGGGCACGTTCTGCAGCCGGACCTGACCGCGCGCGACCACCTTGTCGTTGTCCGCGGTGATGGTGATCAGCCACAGCTGCTGGCGGCGGCCGCGGTGGATCGGCGTCGACACCGCGGTCACCGTGCCACCGGACACGGCGCGAAGGAAGTCGGTGTTGTTGTTGACCCCGACGACGGTGCCGCCGCCGTTGGCCGAGAGCCACACGTGACCGGACACGCTGGCCAGACTCTCGATGATCGAGCAGTAGACACCGCCGTGAACGATGCCCCAGGGCTGCAGGAGCTTGTCGGTGAGGGTGAGCTGGGCACGGCCGCCGTCAGGGGTGACCTCCAGATAGGTCAGTCCGAGTTCTCTGTCGAAACCCTGGCCGAGGCTTTCGGGTACGTGTGCGGTCACAGCAGTCGTGTCTACACGCATCGCCCCGACACGAGAACGGGCGGGCCCCGCACAGAATGCGGGACCCGCCCTTCGAGTGGACCGGGGGTCTCTGCAGCCCTCAGGACTCCGGCGCGGTCCGGTGGTTCTCGGTGGAGATGGTGGTGCGTTCACTTCGGTCGATCTGTCTAGAGGATAGGCAAGGCTGCCCTAATTACACAAGACCTTCCCTCCGCGGACCGAACCGCGGACGGGCAGGCCGAAGCTGACGAGCGCGTCGAGTACCGCCTGGCCGCGGCGCATGCTGGTCCACTCACTGGACCCGGCCAGCAGCGGAACCTGAGTCGCCGCGCCGACGACCGCGGCGCCCACCAGATGCCACATCGCCGGAACCGACATGGCGCCACCGCAGATCGACTCGAGCCCGTTGAACAGCGGCGCCAGCGCCCGGTGGCTGCGGTGCGCGACCCAGGTCGCCAGGGCGGCCTCGCTGGGCAGCGCGACGATGCCGTTCGGACCACCGATGCGTCGGCGACCCGAGGCGAAGAACGGGTCCTCCGGAAGCGCGCGCAGCGTGGGGTCGACGACACCGACCCAGTCGATGGCGCCTTCCGAGTCGACGTGCACCCAGAGGTTCTCCAGTCCGGTATCCCAGGCCCGGCCCTCGAGGACCAGGAGCGGGATCACGCGGCCGAGGACGACGTGGGCCAGTGTCGCAGCCAACTGCTGGGCCACCGCCGCACGGTTGTCGGTCTCGGCGGCGGCGAGATCGAACATCCCCTGCAGCCGCTCGGAGGTCAGCGCCTCGGCCAGCGGCCACCACCGGCGCCGGGACAGATCGCCCATGACAGCGACCCCGTACACCCGCGGACACTCCGGATAGAGCTCGCGAAGCCGTCGGCTGGACTCATGCAGCGGTAGCGGCCGCTTGATGCTCATGCCCGCGATCAACGGATCCTCGATCAGCACGGTCACTGCGTCTCCCAGGAACTCATGGGGGTTAGGTTAGCCTTACTATAGTGAGACGCAAATACCGTCCCGGAGGCTGTGACTCGTTTCACAGGACTCGAAGGCGAACACTGCGGGAATGCGCGGGACGGCGGAGACTGTTGCTTCTCGGCATCAGATACGACGCACGGTAGTACGACCGTAGTACTCTGGTTCTACTGCTCAGGAGATGAACGGATATGGCCAAATTGACGCGCCTCGGCGAACTGGAACGTGAGGTGATGGACCACCTGTGGTCCGCGCACGAACCGCAGACCGTGCGGCAGGTGCACGAGGCGCTGGCGATACGCCGCGATCTGGCCTACACCACGATCATGACCGTGCTGCAGCGGCTGGCGAAGAAGAATCTGGTGGTGCAGCACCGCGACGACCGCGCCCACCGGTACGCCCCCACCCACGGTCGTGACGAGCTGGTCGCCGGCCTGATGGTGGATGCGCTCGACCAGGCCGCGGACTCGGGCAGCCGAGAGGCCGCACTGGTCCACTTCGTCGAGCGCGTCGGCGCCGACGAGGCCGCCGCGCTGCGCCGCGCGCTGGCCGAACTCGAGAGCAAGGACCACCTCGGGCAGTCAGCTGGCAATCCGGGTACCAACTGAGGGACAATCAGGGGGTGTCCGCGCTGGCATTCACCCTCCTGGCGCTGGCCCTCGTCGGGCCGGTGCCCGCGCTGCTGGCGCGGGCGTCATGGACGATGCGCGCACCACGTGCGGCCATCGTGCTGTGGCAGTCCGTTGCACTGGCCGCCGTATTGTCGGCGTTCTCCGCCGGAATCGCCATCGCGAGCAGGCTTTTCGTCCCGGGATCAGACGGCCGGCCCACCGCGACCGTCACCAGTGAGATCGACGCGCTGGGGTGGCCGCTGTGGGTGCTCTACGTCGTCGTCTTCACCCTCACCCTGCTCATCGGAGCGCGGTTGATCCTGTCGGTGGTACAGGTCGCGGTGGCCACCCGCCGCAGGCGTGCACACCATCGCATGGTGGTCGACCTGCTGGGGCTGTCCCGCAGCGCGGTGTCGAGTCAACCGTGCCGCCGCGCCTCCGGGCTGCGCGTCCTGGAGGTGGCCCAGCCACTGGCCTACTGCCTGCCGGGCGTCCGCAGCCGCGTCGTGCTGAGCGAGGGCGCCCTCAACACGCTCACCGACACCGAGGTCACCGCCATCCTCACCCACGAGCGCGCCCACCTGCGCGCCCGTCATGATCTGGTGCTCGAGATGTTCACCGCACTGCACTCCGCGTTCCCCCGGTTCGTCCGCAGCGGCAGCGCGCTGGATGCGGTGCGACTGCTCGTCGAGATGCTGGCCGACGACGCGGCGGTGCGCACCGCCGGACGCACACCCCTGGCCCGTGCACTGGTGGCCTGCGCCTCGGGGCGTACCCCGTCGGGCGCGATGGCCGCAGGCGGCCCGACCACGGTCATCCGGGTACGCCGCCTCGGCGGCCGGCCCAACAGCCCGTTCCTCGCCGTCGGCGCGTATCTGGCCGCGGCAACGGTGCTGGTGGTGCCGACGCTGGCAGTCGCGGTCCCGTGGCTGACCGAACTGCACCGGCTCTTCACCCTCTAGGCAGCTGAGATTCTTCGGACGCCGAACACCCCTGCGTGACAACCAAACAACGAAAGGCTGCCGTATGAGCGACTCCGATGATTCCACCGCCGGCACCGCACAGATCGGCGTCACCGGGCTGGCCGTGATGGGATCCAACCTGGCCCGCAACTTCGCCAGGCACGGGTACACCGTCGCCCTGCACAACCGGTCCGTCGCCAAGACCGACGCGCTGCTCGAGCAGCACGGTTCGGAGGGCGCGTTCGTCCGCAGCGAAACCATCGAGGAGTTCCTCGCCGCACTGGAGAAGCCGCGGCGGGTGATCATCATGGTCAAGGCCGGGGACCCCACCGACGCGGTCATCAACGAGCTCGCCGATGCGATGGAAGAAGGCGACATCATCATCGACGGCGGCAACGCGCTCTACACCGACACCATCCGCCGCGAGAAGGCGATCCGCGAACGCGGTCTGCATTTCGTCGGCGCCGGCATCTCCGGTGGCGAGGAGGGTGCGCTCAACGGCCCGTCGATCATGCCGGGCGGCCCCGCGGAGTCCTACAAGAGCCTCGGCCCGCTGCTCGAGGAGATCTCGGCGCACGTCGACGGCGTGCCGTGCTGCACCCACATCGGGCCCGACGGCGCCGGCCACTTCGTGAAGATGGTGCACAACGGCATCGAGTACTCCGACATGCAGCTCATCGGGGAGGCCTACCAGTTGCTGCGCGACGGGCTCGGCAAGTCGGCGGGCGAGATCGCCGACGTGTTCGACGAGTGGAACAAAGGCGATCTGGACAGCTTCCTCGTCGAGATCACCGCCAAGGTGCTGCGTCAGAACGACGCCAAGACCGGCAAGCCGCTGGTCGACCTCATCCTCGACGAGGCCGAGCAGAAGGGCACCGGCCGCTGGACGGTGAAGTCGGCGCTCGATCTCGGGGTGCCAGTCACCGGCATCGCCGAGGCGGTGTTCGCCCGCGCTCTGTCGGGATCGGTGGCCCAGCGCAAGGCCACCACCGGCCTGGCGTCCGGTGATCTCGGCGAAAAGCCCCAAGACGCAGCACAATTCGTCGAAGACATCCGTCAGGCGCTGTACGCCTCGAAGATCATCGCCTACGCGCAGGGTTTCAATCAGATCCAGGCCGGCAGCGCCGAGTACGACTGGGACATCACCCCCGGCGACATGGCGACCATCTGGCGCGGCGGCTGCATCATCCGGGCCAAGTTCCTCAACCGCATCAAGGAGGCGTTCGACGACGACGCCGATCTGCCAACGCTGATCGCCGCGCCGTACTTCCGGGATGCGATCGAGAACGCCATCGACAGCTGGCGGCGCGTCGTGGTGAAGGCGACCGAGCTGGGCATCCCGATTCCGGGTTTCAGCTCCGCGCTGTCCTACTACGACGGACTGCGTACCGAGCGGCTGCCCGCCGCCCTCACCCAGGGCCTGCGCGACTTCTTCGGCGCCCACACCTACGGCCGCATCGACACCGACCGCGACAAGCGCTTCCACACCCTGTGGAGCGGCGACCACAGCGAGATCGAGGTCTGAGCCCCGGGCCAGCATCCCGCAGGCCCGACTCGTGCGATTCTGCGTCGGCGCGGCGGAAAACTAGACTGGTGGGCGATGCGATTCCTTGACGGGCAGCGCCCGCCCTACGACCTGACCTACGACGACGTCTTCATCGTCCCCGGCCCATCCGATGTGCCGTCGCGCTTCGACGTGGACCTGTCGACCGTCGATGGATCGGGCACCACGATCCCGGTGGTGGTGGCGAACATGACGGCCGTGGCCGGTCGCCGGATGGCCGAGACGGTGGCCCGCCGCGGCGGCATCGTGGTGCTGCCGCAGGATCTGCCGGTCACGGTGGTGCAGCAGACCGTCGACTTCGTCAAGAGCCGCGATCTGGTTGTCGACACGCCCGTCACGCTGGCACCCGACGATGCGGTGTCGGACGCGATCGCGCTGATCCACAAGCGGGCCCACGGCGCTGCCGTCGTGGTGTTCGAGGACCGCCCGATCGGGCTGGTGACCGAGGCGGTGTGTGCCGGGGTCGACCGCTTCAGCCGGGTCCGCGACGTGGCGCTGAACGATTTCGTCACCGCGCCGGTGGGCACCGAGCCGCGCAAGGTATTCGATCTGCTCGACCATGCACCGGTCGGCCTCGCCGTGCTCACCGCCCCCGACGGGACGCTGGCCGGCGTATTGACCCGCACCGGCGCCGTGCGGGCGGGCATCTACTCCCCCGCCGTCGACGCCCGCAACCGGTTGCGCATCGCGGCCGCGGTCGGCATCAACGGCGATGTCGGCGCGAAGGCCCGGGCGCTGGCCGAGGTCGGCGCCGATCTGCTGGTGATCGACACCGCCCACGGCCACCAGGCCAAGATGCTCGACGCCATCCGCGCGGTGGCCTCACTCGACCTGGGACTGCCGATCGCGGCCGGCAACGTCGTCTCCGCGGAGGGCACCCGCGACCTCATCGGCGCGGGCGCCTCCATCATCAAGGTCGGGGTCGGCCCCGGCGCGATGTGCACGACCAGGATGATGACCGGCGTCGGCAGGCCACAGTTCTCGGCCGTGGTCGAATGTTCGGCAGCGGCAAGGGAACTCGGCGCGCACGTATGGGCCGACGGCGGCGTGCGCCACCCGCGCGACGTGGCGCTGGCACTGGCGGCAGGCGCGTCGAACGTGATGATCGGCTCGTGGTTCGCCGGCACCTACGAATCCCCCGGGGATCTGATGCTCGACCGCGAGGGCCGGCCGTACAAGGAGAGCTACGGCATGGCGTCCAAGCGCGCGGTCGCCGCGCGCACCGCCGCGGACAGCCCGTTCGACCGGGCCCGCAAGGGGTTGTTCGAGGAGGGCATCTCGACCTCGCGGATGAGCCTGGACCCGGCGCGCGGCGGTGTGGAAGACCTGCTCGACCACATCACCTCGGGGGTGCGCAGCACCTGCACCTACGTCGGCGCCGCCACCCTGCCCGAACTGCACGAGAAGGTGACGCTCGGGGTGCAGTCCGCGGCCGGGTTCGCCGAGGGTCACCCGCTGCCCACCGGCTGGTGAGTCCTGGCGCTACCATTGTGGTTTCCCGCTGACCACCGAACCCTGAAGGGAAAACGTGCCGCAGGCACCCGACGCCGAACCCTCCCCTAGTCGGCCGGGCTCGCGGCCCGGCACTCGGGACACGGCGCGATGAGCGTCCTGACCACCGTGGGATCGCTGCTGGCGATCGTGGTGCTGACGGCCGGTACGGCGGTCTTCGTCGCCGCCGAATTCTCGCTGACCGCCCTCGAACGCAGCACCGTCGACGCCAACGCCCGCAGCGGCCACAAACGGGACAAGATGGTGCAGCGCGCACACCGCACGCTGTCCTTCCAGCTGTCCGGCGCCCAGGTCGGCATCTCGATCACGACGCTGGCCACCGGCTATCTCGCCGAACCTGTGGTGGCACGGCTGCTGCACCCCGGTCTGTCCGCCCTCGGACTGCCCGAGAGCGCGGCGAGCGGAGTGGCGCTGGTGCTCGCGATCGTCATCGCCACGTCGGTGTCGATGGTCTTCGGCGAGCTGGTCCCCAAGAATCTGGCCGTGGCCCGGCCCGCGCCGACCGCGCGCGCCGCCGCCGGGCCCCAATTGCTGTTCTCGACGCTGTTCACCCCGCTGATCCGGCTCACGAACGGCACGGCGAACATGATCCTGCGCCGGCTGGGCATCGAGCCGGCCGAGGAGCTGCGCTCGGCCCGCTCCCCGCAGGAGCTGATCTCGCTGGTGCGCAATTCGGCGCGCAGCGGCTCACTGGACCCGGTCACCGCAGTGCTGGTGGACCGCTCCCTGCAGTTCGGCGACCGCACCGCCGAGGAGCTGATGACTCCGCGCACCGAGATCGAAGCGTTGCAGGCCGACGACACCGTCGCCGACCTGGTCGCCGCCGCCATCGAGACCGGCTTCTCCCGCTTCCCCATCGTCGAGGGCGACCTCGACGAGACGATCGGCGTCGTCCACGTCAAACAGGTGTTCTCGGTCCCGCCCGGCGACCGGCAGCGCACCCGGCTGGCTGCGTTGGCGATCCCCGTCGCGACCGTGCCCTCCGCACTCGACGGCGACGCCGTGATGACGCAGATCCGTGCGAACGGACTACAGACCGCCCTGGTCGTCGACGAGTACGGCGGCACCGCGGGCATGGTCACCGTCGAGGACCTGATCGAGGAGATCGTCGGCGATGTGCGCGACGAGCACGACGACGCCACCCCCGATGTCGTCGAGGCGGGTGGCGGCTGGAAGGTCTCCGGACTGCTGCGCATCGACGAGGTTGCCACCCAGACCGGGTTCCGGGCTCCGGAGGGCGAATACGAGACGATCGGCGGGCTGGTGCTGCAGGAACTCGGACGGATGCCCGACCCCGGTGACGAGGTCGAGCTGACCGCGTTCGACCCGGACGGTCCGCCCGACGACCCGATCCGCTGGCGGGCCACCGTGGTGGCGATGGACGGCCGGCGCATCGACCAGTTGGAGCTGACCGAACTGGGCCGGCACGGCCACGATCCGAGGAGGGACCGCTTGTGAGCGGCGACCTGTTCGGCGTGCTGCTGACCCTGCTGCTGCTCGCGCTCAACGCGTTCTTCGTGGCCTCGGAGTTCGCGCTGATCTCGGCCCGCCGCGACCGCCTCGAGGCGATGGCCGAACAGGGCAAGAACAGTGCGGTGACCGTGATAAGGGCCGGCGAGCACCTCTCGCTGATGCTGGCCGGATCGCAGCTGGGCATCACCATCTGCTCGATCCTGCTCGGCCGGGTCGGCGAGCCCGCGGTCGCGCATCTACTGGAGAAGCCGTTCGGGCTGCTGGGCATCCCCGACGCCATCCTGCACACAGTGTCGTTCGTCGTCGCGCTGAGCGTGGTGGTGACCCTGCACGTGCTGCTGGGCGAGATGGTGCCCAAGAACATCGCGATCGCGGGCCCCGAATCGGCGGCCATGCTGCTGATCCCGATCTACCTGGTCTACATCAGGGCTGCTCGACCGTTCATCGCGTTCTACAACTGGTGCGCCAACGCCACCCTGCGCGCGTGCGGGGTGGAGCCGAAAGACGAGCTCGACGTCAACGTCTCGACCGTCGAACTGTCGGAGATGATCGCCGAGTCGGTCTCGGTGGGGCTGCTCGACCGGGAGGAGCACACCCGGCTGACCCGTGCGCTGCAGATCCGCAACCGCGCCGTCCGCGACGTCGCGATGCCGCTGGACACCATTCACACGATCCCGGTCGCCGACGAGAACAGCGGCCCGACCGTGGGCGAGGTCGAACGGGCGCTGGCCGAGACGGGGTATTCCCGTTTCCCGGTGGCGGCGCCGTCCGGCCGGTTCATCGGCTATTTGCACATCAAGGACGTACTGACCCTGGTCGACGACCCCGACGCGGTGGTGGACCGGTCGGCGGTGCGCCCGCTGCCCCAGTTGCCGGCCTCGCTGCCGCTGCCCGAGGCGCTCACCCGGCTACGCCGGCTCAACAGCCACCTCGCCCTGGTCACCGACGACGGCAAGGTGACCGCGATGGTCGCGCTGGAGGACCTGGTCGAGGATCTGGTGGGCACCGTCCGGGACGGGACGCACCGGGTGTGATGCTCGACGAGGCGGTGTGGACGCGTCGGGAGGGCGCCCACGCCGAACGCGTCGACGCGTTCTGCGCGCCGCACCTCGCCCGGCGCCGTACCGGCGAGAACCATCCGGTCTGGGACTTCCTGTTCACCTACTACAGCCTGCGGCCACGACAGCTGCGCCGCTGGCACCCCGGATTCGGCGTCACCCTCGGCGGGCCGGCAGCGCGGCGCTACCTGGGCCGCAGCGGTTACGGCGCCGTGCCGGGCGGGGTGGCCGTCACCGCCGGGCACCTGCGTGGCCGCCTCGAGACGGTCCGCTTCGTGGCCGGCCTGCTGCATGCGACCGCGAACCGGCCGCCCCGGCTCAACTGTTTCGGACTACACGAGTGGGCGATGGTCTACCGGGCGCCGGAGGTGCGGCACGACGCGGTGCCGCTGCGGCTGGGCGCCGCGGGCACCGATGCGGTCGTGGATTCGATGCCGTTGCGCTGCAGCCACTTCGACGCCTACCGCTTCTTCACCGAGCCTGCCGCGGCGCGCAACGCCGAACCGCTGAGCCGGGATCGGCAGGCCGACACCGAGCAGCCGGGTTGCCTGCACGCTGCGATGGATCTCTACAAGTGGTCCTACAAACTCGGTCCGCTGGTGCCGGCCGAATCGACGTTCGACTGCCTCGAACTGGCCGCCGACGCCCGCGTCCTGGACATGCGCGCCAGCCCCTATGACCTCCGCGAGCACGGGTTCGACCCGATCCCGGTCGAGACGCCTGCGGGTCGTGCGGAATACGTCCGTATCCAGCAGGACATCGCGGCGCGCGCGAGGCCGCTGCGGGCCACACTGGCGGCCCGATGTGACGCGCTTCTCGCCGCGGCGGAAGCCGGCCACGAACTCGGCCACGATCCCGTGGCGGACGAGGGATTCGGCCTGATTACCCGCGGGTAAGCTGGATCGACGGCGGCGTGCCGGATGGTACGCGGGAAAGACGGCCGAGGAGGCAACGATGACTGATCGCGTCGAGGTGGGAAACCTGCGCGTGGCCAGGGTGCTCTACGACTTCATCACCGATGAGGCGCTGCCGGGCACCGGACTCGATCCGGACAGCTTCTGGTCCGGTGTCGACAAGATCGTCGCCGACCTGACCCCCCGCAACCAGGAACTGCTCGCGCGCCGCGACGAACTGCAGGCGCAGATCGACAAGTGGCACCGCCAGCGCGCCATCGGTCCGCACGACGCTGACGACTACAAGCGCTTCCTGACCGAGATCGGCTACCTCGAGCCCGATCCCGGCGACTTCACCATCAGCACCACCGGCGTCGACGACGAGATCACCTCGACCGCGGGTCCGCAGCTGGTGGTGCCGATCCTCAACGCCCGGTTCGCACTCAACGCCGCCAACGCGCGGTGGGGTTCGCTCTACGACGCGCTCTACGGCACCGACGTCATCAGCGAAGAGGACGGCGCCGAGAAGGGGTCGGCTTACAACCGGGTCCGCGGCGACAAGGTCATCGCCTACGCGCGCGAATTCCTCGACGGCGCCGTGCCGTTGGCGTCCGGCTCCTACACCGAGGCGGAAGGGTTCACCGTCGACGACGGTCAGGTGCTGGTCACCCTCGGCGACGGACTGTCCACCGGCCTGGCGACAACCGAGCAGTTCGTCGGATATCTCGGCGAGCCGGCGCAGCCGTCGGCGATCCTGTTGCGCAACAACGGTTTGCACATCGAGATCCTCATCGATCCGGACTCCCCCGTCGGCTCGACCGACAAGGCCGGCGTCAAGGACGTCGTGCTGGAGTCCGCCGTCACCACCATCATGGATTTCGAGGACTCGGTCGCCGCGGTGGACGCCGACGACAAGGTGCTCGGCTACCGCAACTGGTTGGGACTCAACCGGGGTGACCTCTCCGAAGAGGTCAGCAAGGGCGGCTCGTCGTTCACCCGCGTGCTGAACACCGACCGCACCTACACCGCGCCGGATGGCGGCGAGGTGACGCTGCCCGGCCGCAGCCTGCTCTTCGTGCGCAACGTCGGACATCTGATGACCAACGACGCCATCGTGGACTCCGACGACAACGAGATCCACGAGGGTATCCAGGACGCGTTGTTCACGGGTCTCATCGCGATGCACGGCCTGGAGGAGAACGAGGACCGTGGACCGCTGCGCAACAGCCGGACCGGTTCGGTGTACATCGTCAAGCCCAAGATGCACGGTCCCGACGAAGTGGCGTTCACGGTGGATCTGTTCGGTCGCGTCGAAGACGTGCTGGGCCTGCCGCAGAACACCCTCAAGGTCGGCATCATGGACGAAGAGCGACGCACCACCCTGAATCTGAAGGCCTGCATCAAGGCGGCCGCGGAGCGCGTCGTGTTCATCAACACCGGATTCCTCGACCGCACCGGCGACGAGATCCACACCTCCATGGAGGCGGGTCCGATGATCCGCAAGGGCGCCATGAAGAGCCAGCCCTGGATCAAGGCCTACGAGGACCAGAACGTCGACGTCGGCCTGGCGTGCGGGCTGTCCGGTCGGGCGCAGATCGGCAAGGGCATGTGGGCGATGACCGAACTGATGGCCGACATGGTCGAGCAGAAGATCGGCCAGCCCAAGGCGGGCGCCACCACGGCGTGGGTGCCCTCGCCCACCGCGGCCACCCTGCACGCGATGCACTACCACCAGGTGGACGTGTTCGCGGTGCAGCGCGAGCTCGAGGGCGAGCAGCGCACCACCATCGACGAGCTGCTCACCATCCCGCTGGCCAAGGAGCTGGCCTGGGCGCCCGAGGAGATCCGCGAGGAGGTCGACAACAACTGCCAGTCGATCCTCGGCTACGTGGTGCGCTGGATCGACGCGGGCGTCGGCTGCTCGAAGGTGCCCGACATCCACGACGTCGCCCTGATGGAGGACCGCGCAACCCTGCGCATCTCCAGCCAGCTGCTGGCGAACTGGCTGCGCCACGGCGTCATCACCGAAGAGGACGTCAAGGCCAGCCTGCGGCGGATGGCCGCCGTGGTCGACGAGCAGAACGCCTCGGATCCCGATTTCAAGCCGATGGCCACCGACCCCGATGCCAGCATCGCGTTCCAGGCCGCGCAAGAGCTGATCCTGTCCGGCGGGGCACAGCCCAACGGCTACACCGAGCCGATCCTGCATCGCCGCCGCCGCGAGTACAAGGCCGGCGTCGCGGGCTGCTGAGGCGGCAGAATCGGCTGCGCAGCGGGCTATTAGACTGCCCGCAGCGCGCTGACCGATGACCCAGCGAGGACCATGCGACGACGCGAGTACGGGGACAGGTATGGGTAGGCATGGGTAGACACAGCATTCCCGATCCCGAGGATGCCGACGACCGCCAGGGCGATCCCGAGCAGTCGTACACCGACGACACCACGGTGGCCATCCCTGCCTCGTCCCCCGGTGGGTCCGGTCCGGCAACCGGCGCGCAGCGCACCGGCGGCTGGGAGAGCGGCGAGTGGACCGGCAGCCACCGGAGCCTGGCCCCCAAACGCCGCGGGGTGAGCGTGCCGGTGATCGCGGCGCTGGTCGCGGTCGTGGTGGTGGTCGGCGCGGTGATCGCCTGGCGGTTCTTCGGAGATGCCTTGAACAGCCGCAGCGACGCCGCCGCCGCGCGGTGCGTCAGCGGCGAGCTCAACGTCGCGGTGCTGGCCGACCCGTCGATCGCCGAGCAGATCGAGAAGCTGGCGAACCACTACAACAACGAGGCGAGCCCGGTCGGCGACCGCTGTGTGAAGGTGGGCGTGCGTCCGGCCGGCTCCAGCCAGGTGCTCGCCGGTTTCCAGGGCGACTGGCCCGGCGATCTCGGCGAGCGGCCGGCGCTGTGGATCCCGGCCAGTGGCGTCTCGGCGGCCCGGCTGGAGGCCGCAACCGGACCCGAGACCGTCAGCGACGCCCGCTCCCTGGTCACCTCGCCGGTCATGCTCGCGGTGCGGCCGCAGCTGCGGGACGCACTGGCGCAGCAGAACTGGTCCACCCTGCCGGCCCTGCAGAGCAATCCAGCCGCGCTCGACGGACTCGGGCTGCCCGGGTGGGGGTCGCTCAAGCTGGCGCTGCCCCGCGGTGGCGACAGCGATGCGTCGTATCTCACGGCCGAGGCGGTCGCCACGGCGGCTGCACCCGCGGGCGCTCCGGCCACCGACGGGATCGGCGCGGTCACCACGCTGGCCGCCGGTGCGCCTGAGCTCAGCGCCGACACCGCCGACGCCGCGATGGACGCGCTGCTGGCATCCGGCGATCCCGCGGCCGCATCAGTGCACGCCGTGCCGTTGACCGAACAGCAGCTGTTCAGCCGGGCCGCGTCGCTGCCCGATGCGAAGAACGCCGTGGCGGGCTGGCTGCCGCCCGGGCCGACGGCCACCGCCGACTATCCGACGGTGCTGCTGGCCGGGGACTGGCTCGACCGCGAACAGATCGCCGCGGCCAGCGAGTTCGCCCGTTTCATGCGCGATCCCGCACGGTTGTCGGAACTGGCGTCCGCCGGATTCCGCACCGGCAACGGCTCCCCGCCGCAGAGCGACGTCGTGGACTTCGCGGCGGTACCCGCCGCGTTGCCGGTCGGCGACAGCGCGCAGCGCGCCAAGATCGCCGACGCGCTGACCTCCCCGGCGCAGGGGGCGACGACGACCATCATGCTCGACCTGGCGATGCCCGCCCAGGAGGGCGACAACTCGCGGATGGGCAACGTGGTCAACGCGCTGATCCCCCGCATCGAGGCGCTGCCGCCGACATCGGCCGTCGGACTGTGGACGTTCAACGCGACATCGGGCAGCTCCCAGGTTCCGCTGGGACCGCTGTCGGAGCGCAGGCCCGCGCTGACCTCCATCCTCGACCAATTGGCGTCCACATCCGGTGGCGCGGTGTCGTTCACCACGCTGCGGCTGGTGTACAACCAGGCACTCGCCGATTTCCGTCCCGGACAGCCCAATTCGGTCACGGTCATCACGCAGGGCCCGCACACCGACCAGACGCTCGACGGCCCCGGACTGCAGGCGTTCATCCGCGACGCCTTCGACGAGGCCCGGCCGGTGGCCGTCAACGTCATCGACTTCGGCGACGATCCGGATCGCGCCACCTGGGAGGCCGTCGCACAGGCCACCGGCGGCAGCTATCAGAACCTCGCGACGTCCGACTCCCCGGAGTTGGCGGCGGCGATCGCGAGCGCGCTCAAGTAGCTTCGCCCCCCGCAGCGCGGGATCAGGCGAACGCCTCGATCGGCGGGCAGGAGCACATCAGGTTGCGGTCGCCGTAGGCGCCGTCGATGCGCCGCACCGGCGGCCACACCTTCGGCCGGAAATTCTTGCCCAGCGGATAGGCCGCCTGCGCGCGGGTGTACGGGTGGTTCCACTCGTCGACCAACAGGCACTCAGCGGTGTGCGGGGCGTTGCGCAGCGGGTTGTCCTCGGCCGGCCAGGCCCCGGAGCCGACCTGGTCGATCTCGCCGCGGATCGCGATCATCGCCTCGCAGAACGCGTCGACCTCGGCCAGCGATTCGCTCTCCGTGGGCTCCACCATCAGTGTGCCCGCGACGGGGAAACTCATCGTCGGGGCATGGAAGCCGTAGTCGGCCAGACGTTTCGCGACATCGTCGACGGTGACGCCGGTCTGCTTGGTGATCGGGCGCAGATCGAGGATGCACTCGTGGGCGACCATGCCGTTCTCGCCCGTGTACAGCACCGGGAAGTACTCGTCGAGGCGGCGGGCGATGTAGTTGGCCGAGGCGATCGCGGTCAGCGACGCCGCACGCAGACCGGCCGCGCCCATCATGCGGATGTACATCCAGGTGATCGGCAGGATCGACGCCGAACCGTAGGGCGCCGACGACACGGTGTGGTCGTCGCCGAGTTCGCCGGCCAGCGGGTGACCCGGCAGATAGGGCGCCAGGTGCGCACGCACCGCGACCGGGCCCACGCCGGGGCCGCCACCACCGTGCGGGATGCAGAACGTCTTGTGCAGGTTCAGGTGGCTCACATCGCCGCCGAACCGCCCCGGGCGGGCCAGCCCGACCAGCGCGTTGAGGTTGGCGCCGTCGACGTAGACCTGACCGCCCGCGTCGTGCACCGCCGAGCAGATCTCGGCGATGTCGTGTTCGTACACGCCGTGGGTCGACGGATAGGTGATCATCAGCGCGGCCAGCGCCTCGGCGTGCTCGGACACCTTGGCCCGCAGGTCGTCGAGGTCGACGTCGCCGTTGGTCCGGCAGGCGACCACGACGACCCGCATACCGGCCAGCGCGGCGGATGCGGCGTTGGTGCCGTGGGCGCTCGACGGGATCAGGCAGACGTCGCGGTCCGGATGTCCGTTGGCCTCGTGGTAGGCCTTGATCGCCAGCAGTCCGGCGTACTCGCCCTGGGATCCGGCATTGGGCTGCAGCGAGATCTCGTCGTAGCCGGTGAGACCGGTGAGCCACTGCTGCAGATCGGCGATCAACCGGCGAATGCCGGGGGTGTCGCCCTGCGGGGCGAAGGGGTGCAGGCGACCGAACTCCGCCCAGGTGATGGGCTCCATCTCCGCGGCGGCGTTGAGCTTCATGGTGCACGACCCGAGCGGGATCATGCTGCGGTCCAGTGCGATGTCCTTATCGGACAGTGCACGCAGATACCGCATCATCTCCGTCTCGGTGCGGTAGCGGGTGAACGCGGGATGGGTCAGGAACGCCGTTGTCCGCGTGGTGATTTCCGGACCGACGAACGGCTGCCCGCCCCGGTCGGCGCCAAAGGCACCGAGCACCGCCGCGACGTGCTCGGCGGTGGTCGCCTCGTCGCACGCCACCGACACGTGGTCGGCGTCGACGAGCCAGATGTTGATGCCGCGCTCCTTGGCGGCGTCGCGGACCTCGTGGGCCCGGCCGGGCACCCGGGCCAGCACCGTGTCGAAGAACGCATCGTGCACCACCGTGACGTCGGCCTCGGGACCGGCACTGCGCAGGCCGGTCGCGACCGCGCGGGCATGACCGTGCACCCGGCGGGCGATCGCGGTGAGGCCCTCGGCGCCGTGATAGCTGGCGTACATCGCCGCCATCACCGCGAGCAGCACCTGCGCGGTGCAGATGTTGCTGGTCGCCTTGTCGCGGCGGATGTGCTGCTCGCGGGTCTGCAGCGCGAGTCGGAACGCCGCGGCGCCGTCGACGTCCTTGGACACCCCGACCAGGCGGCCGGGCAGCTGGCGCGCATGGTTGTTGCGTACGGCCAGGTAGCCCGCGTGCGGACCGCCGAATCCCATCGGCACACCGAAGCGCTGCGTGCTGCCGAAGGCCACATCGGCGCCGAACTCCCCAGGCGGGGTGATCAGCGTGCACGCCAGCAGATCGGCCCCGACCGCGACCAGTGCGCCGCGCTCATGCGCCTCGGCGACCAGCGGCGCCCAGTCGACCAGGGCGCCACTGGCACCCGGCAGCTGGACGATCACGCCGAAGAAGTCGCCGTCGGGCAGCCCGTCCCGCAGGTCGGCGGTGACGATCTCGATGCCCAGCGGCTGCGCGCGGGTGGCCAGGATCGCGGCGGTCTGGCGGTACACGTCGACATCCACGGCCAGCCGCATCGACTTGCCGCGCGTCGCCCGCTGCATGAGCGTCATCGCCTCGGCGGCCGCAGTGCCCTCGTCGAGCATCGAGGCGCCCGCGACCTCCAGGCCGGTCAGATCGCACACCATGGTCTGGAAGTTCAGTAGCGCCTCGAGCCGGCCCTGGCTGATCTCGGGCTGGTACGGGGTGTACGCGGTGTACCAGGCGGGGTTCTCCAGGACGTTGCGGCGCAGCACCGGCGGGGTGAGGGTGTCGAAGTAGCCCTGACCGATCATCGACACCGACACGGTGTTGGTGCCCGCGAGCGCGCGGAGTTCGGCGAGCGCCTCCACCTCCGATGCCGGTGCGGGCAGCGACTCCAGGCCCGGTGCGACCCCGTCGGTCCCGAGCGCGTCGAGGATGTTGACCGGCAGCGCCTTGGCGGCCAGGTCGTCGAGCGAGGGCACCCCGATGGTGTCGAGCATGACGGCGACGGCGTCGGAGTCAGGGCCGATGTGTCGGTCGGCGAACCGGGGCTGATGGGAATCGAGCACGGGCGGGGACTCCTTCGAGGATGCGGAACCGCTGGGTTCCCCTCCCTCTGTCGTCTACCCGTCGCGGGTGCCTGAGAGATTCACCGCACTCCGCGTGCCGGAGTGAGGCTTTCCCCATGGGCGGGTGGAGCGTGTCCACCACTTTCCAGAGGCATCGTCCCCGTGAACGGTCCTGGGTGCCTGAGAGGTTGACGGAGAGGTGTTGCTCCTTCGGCGTCCGTGACCGGCTGCCACGGAGCTCTCCCGCACACGGGTGATGCGCCGACAAGTCTACCGGGCGGTTGGTCCGGCTGCCCGCCGAGGCGGCGGGACGGGAGCGGTCAGCCGATTTTGCGGTCGCGGTGCTTACGCCGCGACGCGAGCTCGTCCTCCGGCGCGGCGATCGACTCGCCGCCGTCGGCCCGCTCGCCCGGGAAGTCGGCGATCGCGCCGGTCAATTCCCGCATCGCTCCTGACACGGCGATGCCGAACACCCCCTGGCCGCCCTGGAGGAGGTCGACGACCTCTTCGGCGGATGTGCATTCGTAGACCGTGGTGCCGTCGGAGAACAGAGTGATGTTGGCCAGGTCGCTGACACCGCGCTGACGCAGGTGGTCGACCGCGACGCGGATGTTGTGCAGCGAGATGCCGGTGTCGAGCAGCCGCTTGACGATCTTGAGGACGAGGATGTCCTTGAACGAGTACAGCCGCTGGCTGCCGGAACCGGCCGCGCCGCGGATGGACGGCACGACCAGCGAGGTCCTGGCCCAGTAGTCGAGCTGGCGGTAGGTGATGCCGGCGATCTGGCAGGCACTCGGACCGCGATAACCGACGAGTTCGTCGGGCACCGAGTCGTCCGGGAACAACCCGGCCTGCACCGGCTCGCCCACCGGCGCGACGGGCTGCGCCTGGGTGCCTTCGGTGGTCAGGTCGAGCTGTTCCTGACGTGGCGTGTCGCCCACTACCGATTCCTCTCGCCGATCGAACTCGCAAGGCCCACAACAGCCGTGACCTGCACTGCAGCGGTTACGCCACCAGCCCGAATGTGTCCGAGCATACGCTTGTCGCGACGTCCTGACTGCCCGTCGCCCTCAAAGTATTACCGCCGGAAGCGGGGTTGGCCGAAAGTTGCGCCGCGTGTCGAGCGGCCAGCTCCGAGTTGAGACGCATCCGTGACCAACCGCACGTTTCTCACCTCAGGTGGCCTTGAAATCGTCCGGCGAGACGCTGTCGAGGAACTCCTTGAACTTCTCGACCTCGTCCTCCCGCACGGCGCCGGTGGCCTCTTCGTCGTTCTCGTCGGGGATCAGCAGTCCGGCTTCGGCCAGCACCGCCTCCTCGACGTAGATCGGCACGCCGACCCGCAGCGCGATCGCCACCGAGTCCGACGGCCGCGCCGAGACCTTGATGTCGCGGTCGAAGATCAGGTCGGCGTAGAACGTGCCCTCCTGCAGATCCACGATCCGCACCTCTTTGAGCGAATGGCCCAGCGCGGCGATGACGTCGCGGATCAGATCGTGGGTCAGCGGTCGCGCCGGTTCGACGCCCTGCTGCTCCAGCGCGATGGCCGCGGCCTCGGACTGACCGATCCAGATCGGCAGATAGCGGTCGCCGTTGGATTCGCGCAGCAGCAACACCGGCTGGTTCTGGGGCTGCTCCACGCGAATGCCGATCACACGAACCTCAGCCATCAGATACTGCCCTCCGCACCGGTGTGCTCGTTGTCCTCATCGGACGGTCCTGCCTGTCAGATACGGGATCTGACGTCTGGGCCGAATGTCTCCGGCCCGTCTCGACGAGTCTAATCCTCACCGATCCAGTACGTCGCGTACGGCCGACTTGATGAGTGACGTGTGCAGCGTGATGGCCAGCGCGGCGACTTCGCGGGCCAGGTCGTCGGCGCGGTCGCGCGCTCCGGCCTTGCCCGCCTTGACCATCGGGCCCGCGATCTGGGCGATCAGGTCGGACTGCCGGTCGGCGGCCGATCGAAACGCGCGCAGGTGGCGGGGCTCCACACCGTACTCGGACAGCGCGCGGGCGCACTGGGCGATCACCACCGAATGCTCGTCGAAGAGTCCGCCCGGGCCGGTGGTGATCACGCCGGCCTTGAGCAGGGCGGCCAACAGCTCTTCGCCGACACCGGACCGCTCCAGCAGGTCTTCGCGGCTCAGCCGCACCTGTGCCTGCGCCACCCCGGCGACCCCGTCCGCGTCCTGGCCCGCACCGTTCGCCGTGACCAGACGCGGGACGCCGTAGGCCGATCCGCCGTGCGGAAGTTCGCCGTCGGGCTGGGCGTCGAGCTGGGCCTTGATCACCTTCAGCGGCAGGTAATGATCGCGCTGCGCGGTCAGGATGAACCGCAGCCGGGCACAGTCGTAGGCGGTGAACCGCCGGTAGCCCGACGCGGTCCGCTCGGGCGTCACCAGACCTTCCGCCTCGAGGAAGCGGATCTTCGAGATGGTGATGTCCGGGAAGTCCGGCCGCAACAGGTCCAGCACCGCTCCGATCGACATACCGGCCAGCGCCGGCCGTTCGGGCTGTGTCATGGGGTGCAGGGACGGGACGCGCGACTAGCTGGTCGCGCCGCCGTCGTCGTCAGAGGGGCCGGTGAGGAACACCAGGCGGAACTTGCCGATCTGGACCTCGTCACCGTTGGCCAGCACGGCCGAGTCGACCGGTTCGCGGTTGACGTAGGTGCCGTTGAGGCTGCCCACGTCGACGACCTGGAACTCGCCGCTCTCCAGCCGGAACTCGGCGTGACGACGGCTCACGGTGACGTCGTCGAGGAAGATGTCGCTGTCGGGGTGCCGTCCGGCCGACGTGGTGGGCTGGTCGAGCAGGAACCGTGAACCGGCGTTGGGACCGCGCTTGACGACCAGCAGCGCCGACCCGACGGGCAGACCCTCGACACCCGATACGGCGCTGTCCCCACTCGGCGCCGCTGGGGCGTCGAGTTCGTTGAGGAAGTCGGCACGAAACACCGACGTCGTCTCCACGGTGACTTCTTCAGACGTCTGGTCAGCCCCAGAATTGATGTCCTTGTCCGTCACCCGCTGCTCCTCACTGGCTGCTGTGGCGATCACCGGCCGGTACCCGACCGTCGTGTCACGTTCGACCGTACCGCGCAGCGGACTTCGTTGTGTCCACCACCGCCGGATCCGCCTCTTGGTCTGCAGAACCCTAACAACTACTCACTCACTCGCCACGGCACGGTATCCGTCGGCGTCGAGCAGTCCGCCGAGGGCGGCCTCCATGTCGTCGGGGTCGACCTGCAGATCGACCAGCCATCCCTCGCCGTAGGGGTCGGTGTTGACCAGGTCCGGGCTGCCCTCCAGATTGGCGTTGACCGCAACGACTTTCGCGGTCACCGGCGCGTACAGATCCGACACCGACTTGGTGGATTCCACCTCGCCGAAGGTCTCTCCGGCGGTGAGATCCGCGCCGACGTCGGGCAACTGCACGAACACCACGTCGCCCAGCGCCGCCTGCGCATAGTCGGTGATCCCGACTCGCAGGGTGTCGTCACCGGTACGCAGCACCCACTCGTGTTCCTCGGTGTAGTACAGCTCGGTTGGGATGTCGCTCACGGGGCTCCTCTGGGGTCCGACTGGGTGCGGCTCACTTGACTGGCTGAGCGTATTGGCGCGGTTTCGGTTGCCGCAAGGCGGCGACGTCGACCCGTTCGGCCTGCTGCACGACCATCGTCCCACCGACGCGTTCGATGCTGTCCATCGCGCCGCCGGGAATGTTCATGGCCGCGGCCAGGGTGGGCGGATCGCCAATCGCCACAACGGTATACGGAGGTGAGAGCGTGGCGCCGTCGACGACGAGAGCGCCGGGCCTGCCGACCACCCAGGTGTCGACGCCGACCCGTACCGCCACACGCTGGCCGCTGGAACCGCCCTGGATCTCGATGGCCTCGGCACCGGCCGCGCGCAGCTCGTTGATCACGTCGAGCAGGGTCTCGGCCGGGACGCCCGGCGCCGTGTCGGTGATGGTGATGGTCACCCCCGGACCCGTGGCGGCCACCATGCCGACCAGGATGGACAGCGCGGCGAGGCGGGCCTGGGCGTTCTCGATCGCGGCCTGGTCGGTGCTGCCGGTGGCCTGCAGCTGCTCCAGCGTCCTGCGCAGGTCGTTGACCTCGCTGTTGAGCGAGGCCTCCCGCTGTTGCAGGGAGTCGAGCAGAATCAGCAGATCCGCCGGACGGGCGGTCTCCAGCGAATCGCCGGACTCGTTCTGGCGAACCTGCGTCACGATCGCCACACCCAGCAGCAGGCACAGCACCACGGCCAATGCGCCGAACACCATCTCCGATCGGGTACGCCGGGCGCCGCGGCGGCCCTGCGCCGCGTCGGGAGGCATCTCATGGCGCCCGTGCTGTTCGGCCGGATGCTCCGGCGGATCGGCGTGGGATTCGGGGCCGGCCATGTCAGGCGCCGAACAGCCTGCGCCGCAGGGCGGCGGCGTTGCCGAAGATGCGGATGCCCAGCACGACGATGATCGCGGTCGACAGCTGGGTGCCGACTCCGAGCTGGTCACCCACGTAGACGATCAGCGCGGCGACGAGCACGTTGAACACGAACGACACCACGAAGACCTTGGCGTCGAAGATCCGTTCCAGATAGGCGCGCAAGCCGCCGAACACCGCGTCCAGCGCCGCCACCACCGCGATGGGCAGATACGGCTCGACGAACTCCGGCACGTTGGGCCGGAACACCAGACCCAGCACGATGCCCACGACGAGGGCGGCGATTCCGATCATGCGTGGTCCGTTCGTCTGGCGGTCATGTCAGGCTCCGGGCCGTTCGGCGAAGTTGACCTCGCGCACCGAACCGGCCGGAACGGTCAACGCGTCGGCGGTGGCGACCGTGACGCCGACACCGTAGGTGGCTTCGAGCAGACGCAGACGCTGAAGCCCGGTGCTGCGTTCGAACGACTCGGCCATCGTGTTCGGTGGTCCGATCGCCTGCAACACGTACGGGCTGGTGATGGGCTGGTTGTCGACGAGGATGCCGCCGCCGGCCTGCCGGATGGTGACGTTGGGGCCGATGCGTACCTCCCCCACCGCGACGGCTTCTGCGCCGGCGAACCACAGTGAGTTGACGGCCAGCTGCAGATCGCGGTCGAGGATGGCCTGTGTGCTGCCCGCAATCCGCTGTTCGGAGACGTCCGAGAGGTTCTCGCTCATCCCGGGGTCGGTGACGGTGACCACCAGGCCCGGCCCGATCACCGCGGTCGCTGCCGCCTCGGCGTCGGCGACGTCGAGTTCGGCGAGCAGCCGGCGCCCGAGTTCGTCGCCCTCCAGCCGGCTGCGCCGCTGTGCGGCCACTGCGGCGGCCAGCGTGCTGCGTTCGGCGGCGAGCTGATCGTCGGCGGCCTCGGCCGCCCGCACGCTGCCGGCCAGCACCTGCTGGGCCTCGCGGGCCTCGGGTGCGGCGATCTGCGCCTGGGCGGCGGCGACGGCGAACACCGCGGCCACAGCCAGCGCGGCCGCCACCTGCCAGGTCCACTCACGGGCCCGCCCCCTCGGAGAGCCCTCCGCGCGGGCGGCCGCGGCTGCGGCGTAACCGGGATCGAGATGATCGGACAGCAGGGACCGGAGCAGCGAGGGCACCGGGATGAGACTCGGCGCGCCCACCGCGTGCTGGCTTCGTCCCGCCGACGGGTCGAACCCGCCGAGCGTGCGCCGGCCGCCGGGTCCCGGGTCAACCACCGGTGTGCACTTTCGGCATGCGTCGCGCCACCAGCCCGACCTGCAGTAGATAGAGCACGCCGGACCACAGGTACAGCGCCAGCCCCCAGACCAGGAAACCCCAGCCGCAGGCCAGCACGACCCGGCTCCAGAGCGCATCCCACTGCCCGAGGAGAACGAGCGGAAACCCCGACATCAGCGCGAACGTCGCGGCCTTGCCCAGGTAGGTGACCGGCAGCGCGGTCAATCCCCGGCTGCGCAGCAGCGGCAGGGTGGCGGCCAGCACGAGGTCGCGCGCGAGCAGCGTCAGGACGAACCACCACGGGACGCTGCCGTGTACGGCCAGCGCGAGCGGCACGATGATCATGTAGATGCGGTCGACCAGCGGATCGAGCAGTTCACCCAACCGGGAGGACTGGTTGGCGACCAGCCGGGCGATCTTGCCGTCGGCCCAGTCGGAGAAGCCGCTGAACATCAGGACACCGACGGCCCACCCGTTGGCGTGCACCACCAGCAGCAGCCAGAGGAAGACCGGCACCAGCGCCAGGCGCAGTATCGACAGCGCGTTGGGCACGGTGAGCACCCGGTCCCGCGCGCCCGCCCCCGGAGCGTTCATGGCCCGAATCTAGCGGAACACCCCGGGCAGGCTCAGCGCTGCCATCGTGTCGTCGGCGAGCGGATTGTCGTGGACCATGTAGGTCCACGTCGACGTCGGACGGGCCAGCTTGGACAGGTCGACGCCCGGCTCGTCCTCGATCGAGGGCGCGGTCTCGAAGGTCTGCTGTGCGGCTTCGATCGCGTCGGCGGCCAGCGACGCGAACGCGTCGACGGCCATCCGGTGGAACTCGTCGAGCGGATTCTGCCGGCCCAGCGCGCGCAGATGGATGCTCTCGCGGATGTCGGCCAGGTAGGCCAGGTGTTCACACCAACCACGGTCGAGGTGATACAGCATGATCATCCGGCAGATTCGCTCCAGCCGGTCCTCGTCGAGCTTTTCGGCCAGTTCCGCGTAGCGCTTCGGGGACAGCTCGGCGAGCTCTTCGCGGGCGGCGGCGGTGCGCAGCAGCGTGTCGCGCCGTTCGACGATGATCGCGCGCTGCTGGGCGGTCAGCTGGTTGTAGCGCCAGGTGTTGGCGTGTACGTCGAGCAGCCGGCCCTCGGCGATGCGCTGAGCGTGATCCAGCAGGCCTGCAGCCCTGTCGGTGAGCACCCGGCCGTCGTCGTCGGTCTGCATCGGGAGCTTGTTGGGGTCCAGATGGGCGCGTACCAGTTCGTCCTCCCAGCTGGAGAAGAACACCGACGAGCCCGGGTCACCCTGGCGCCCGGCGCGGCCGCGCAACTGGTTGTCGAGGCGCTCGGTGTGGTGGCGGCCGGTTCCGACGACGTGCAATCCCCCCAGTTCCGCCACCCGCTGGTGTTCGGCGGCGTCGTCGTCGACACCCGAGCCGCCGAGCCGGATGTCGGTGCCACGGCCGGCCATCTGCGTGGACACCGTGACCGCTCCGAGCTTGCCGGCGTCGGCGATGACGCGGGCCTCCTCGGCGTCGTTCTTGGCGTTGAGCACCACCGCCGGGATGCCGTGCTTGACCAGCTTCTCGTGCAGTTCCTCGGATTCGGCGACGTCCCGGGTGCCGATGAGAACGGGCTGACCGGTGGCGTGCACCTCTTCGACGTGCTCGATGATCGCCGCGGTCCTGGCGGCCGCGGTGACGTAGACGCGGTCGGCCTCGTCCTCCCGGATGTTGGGCTTGTTCGGATCGATCGGCGAGACCCCGAGCTTGTAGAACTGCCGCAACTGCTCACCGGCGGCCAGCGCGGTGCCGGTCATACCGCACACCGTGGGATAGCGGTTGACCAGCGCCTGCACCGTGATGGTGTCGAGCACCTCACCGGTCTCGGTGGTCGCGATGCCCTCCTTCGCCTCCACGGCGGCCTGCAACCCGTCGGGCCAGCGCTGCAGCTGCGCGATACGGCCCCGCGAGGCGTTGATGAGGTGGACCGCGCCGTCGCGGACGATGTAGTGCACATCGCGTTGCAGCAGCACATGGGCGTGCAGCGCGACGTTGATCTCGGTGAGCGTGGAGACGACGTGTTCCTCGGAGTAGAGGTCGATACCGCCCAGCTTCGCCTCGAGCTTGCGGGCGCCGCGGTCGGTGAGGTGGACGTTGCGGCTCTCGGCGTCGGTGTCGTAATCGACGCCCTCCACGAGCTCACCCACCATCCGGATCAACTCCACCCGAGGGGTTTCGCGGTGACTGGTGCCCGCCAGCACGAGCGGCACCAGCGCCTCGTCGACCAGAACGGAGTCGGCCTCGTCGATCAGTGCCACGTCCGGACGCGGCGACACCAGGTCGTCGACGTCGATCACCAGCTGGTCGCGCAGCACGTCGAAGCCGATCTCGTTGACTGAGGCGTAGGTGACGTCGCAGCCGTAGGCGGCTCGGCGCTCCTCGGCGGTCGACTCGGCGGTGATCCAGCCGACGGTCAGCCCGAGGGCCTCCAGCAGCGGCCCCATCCATTCGGCGTCACGACGGGCCAGATAGTCGTTGATGGTGATGACGTGGACGCCGCGCCCACCGAGGGCGTAGCCGGCTGCGGCGATCGCCCCGGAAAGCGTCTTACCCTCGCCGGTCGCCATCTCCACGACGTCGCCGGCCAGCATGCGCAGGGCACCGAGCAACTGCACGTCGAACGGGCGCAGCGAGGTGGCGCGCTCGGCGGCCTCCCGGGCGATCGCGAGGAACTGCGGAATGTCGGCCGCCTCCGCGAGATCCTCGAGACGCAGCAGCTGGGCGGCTTTGCGCAGCTGTTCGTCGTCGAGGTCGGCGGCCTTGGCCTCGAACTCGGCCGAGGCGGTGACCTGCCCCAGCGACCGGCCCTGGTTCTTCTCGGTGGCGGCGCCGAGCAGCTTCCAGAACTTGCCACTCAGGCGGCCGGTGGTGCGGGAACTCGTCTTGGGCACACGTTTACGGTACGCGGAAGGCGACCGACACCGAATCGCCGACCGGTACGAAACCGAGCTGCCGGTAGACGTGGTTGCTGGTCGGATTCGCCAGGTCGGCGAACAGCACCACCTGCTGGGCTCCGGCGGCCAGCGCCCACCGGCAGGCGGCCGCGGTGACGGCCGATCCGAACCCCCGTCCGCGGACCTCCGGCGGGGTGTACACCGGACCGATCCGCGACACCCCGGCCGCCGGTGCACGTACGCCGGCCATGCTGACCGGTGCCCCACCCGCGGTCCACAGCAGGTAGGCGTTGCCTGCCGCCGCGGCGGCCGCCACGGACGCCGCCGCCCGCCGCGGGTCGGGTTCGTGCCCGAACGCCTCGACCGCGAAATCGCACTGGAAGCGGATCAGCACCGGGTGATCGGCGGCGCGGGCGACGCGGTGCCCACCGGGCACGCCGGCGGGTCCGGTCAGCCTGGCCAGCCGGTACAGCCGCTCCTCGGTGGTCACCTCGGTGGCCGCGCCGGTCTGGGCGCGCCACCGTTGGGCGAGCGCCTCCGCGGTCCTTCGCGGCCCGCGCACCCCTGGCAGGGCGATGCCGGCGCTGCGCAGCGCGTTCACCATCTCCTCCGCTCCGACGCCGGCCAGGCCGCCGCACAGCATCGGCAGCGGCGGGGTCTGCATCGCCGCACCGACCAGATCGCCGTCGTCCCACACGGTCACCAGCAGTGGCGCCTCCCCGTCGGACAACCCGGCCTGCAACAGCGACAGTTCGACGGTGTGCACGATCGGCCTGCGGCGATACCAGTCGCCGGCGCAGGCCACGAACTCGCCGGGCTCTGGGTGGAAGCGCAACCGCACGTCGCCCAGCATGGGTGGCATTCTTCAAGATCACTCACAAGACGGCGTCTCCCGCCATACTCATGCCGTGACCGACACTCAGGTCCTGATCGCCGGCGCCGGTCCGATCGGGCTGACCGCCGCCATCGAACTCACCCGCCGCGGCGTGGACTGCCGCATCGTCGACCCGCTCACCGAACCTCTCCAGTACGCGAAAGCCGTTGGCGTGCAACCTCGTACACTCGAGGTCTTCGAGAACATGGGCGTGCTGCGCCGGATTCTCGATGCCGGCATCCAGATGCGCGGCCAATGTGTCTACGTCAACGGCGAGCCGGCGGGGCGGCTGGAACTGTCGCTGCCGGCGGACGTGCCGTTCCAGTTCCTGTCCATCCCGCAGTACGAGACCGAACGCATTCTGGGTGAGGAGCTCGCGCTGCGCGGAGTCACTGCGCAGCGCGGCCGCCGGGTGAGCGGGTTCACCCAGGACGACGACGGTGTCACCGTGACCATTGCTGGAGACGCCGGCGAGGAGACGGTGCGGGCGCAGTACCTGATCGGCGCCGACGGCGCGCACAGCGTGGTCCGCAAGGCGCTGGGCCTGACATTCGAGGGCGCGGCGTTCAGCGAGCAGTACATGCTCGGCGACGTCGAGGTGGACTGGTCGCAGCCCCGCGGCTACGCCGTTCGGTCGATGCACCAGACCGCCGACGGGCAGACCGACGACGTACTGGTGTGCATCCCGCTGCCCGGCCGTAACCGCTACCGGATGTCGATGCTGGTGCCCGACGAGCTGGCGACCGCACCGGCCCAGGGGGTGGCCCACGGTTTCGAGGGCACCCGCCGCCCGGAGCTGTCGCATATCCAGGCAGTGCTCGACCGCCTGTCCCCTGAACCGACGACAGCCAGGAACCTGCGCTGGTCGTCGGTGTTCCGGATCAGCCACCGCATCGTCGACCGCTACGCAGCGCCTGACGGGTCCCCTCGGGTTTTCGTCGCCGGCGATGCTGCGCACATCCACCCACCCACCGGTGCGCAGGGCATGAACACCGGCATCCAGGACGCCCACAACCTGGCATGGAAAATCGCCCTGGCCGTCGCCGGCGACGCCGCAGACGGACTGCTCGCGAGCTACGACGCCGAACGCCGGCCGGTCGGCGAGGAGGTCGTGGGCCGCACGGTGCGCAGCGCACGGCAGGGCATCGGCGCGGATTCGACCGATCTGGGCTTCGTGATGCGCCGGGAGGCGCAGTTGCTCATCGACTACGCCGACAGCCCGATCGTGTCGGCGCACAGCACCGCGGATCCGCTGCCCGGGGGACGTGCGCCCGACGCCACCGGCCTCACCCGCGACGTCGTCACCGGCCCGCTGCGGCTCTACGACGTGCTCGGCCGGGACCACACGGTCTTCCTCTACGCCGACGGCGACACCGGCTCGGTGGACGTCGACCGATTCGAGGCGGCCGCCGACGCCGCGCGCGCCGCCGCCCGCGGGCGGGCCGAGGTGTATCTGGTCGCCGCATCGTCAGCGGAGGTCGACCGCACGGTCTTGCCGGTGCTGCGTGACGCCGACGGGCATTTCGCCCGGAGCTACTCGGTGGCGGGCTCGTCGACCTTCGTGGTGCGCCCGGACGGCTATCTCGGCTACGCCGCGCACGGACTGGACACCGACGATCTGCGACGCCATCTGCGGCTCACCTTCGGCTGACCTGCGCACGACGCGCCCGCACGGCTCAGGGGCGCAGGAGCGGTCCGCGGCAGCAGCTCGCGGTACCTTCCCCGGGTGGACATGTTCACGCCAACCCTCGACTGGAGCAACGAGCTCGGCGTTTCGCTGATCTGGATCGCCAAAGGCTGGGCGATCGCCGCCGTCGCCACCCTGGTCATCCTGGTGCTCATCGGCCGATTCACCACGTGGGGCAAGCAGTTCTGGCGGGTCACCCGGGGATATTTCGTCGGCCGGGACAGCGTCATCGTGTGGGTCTGGCTGGCCGGCCTGCTGCTGTCGGTGATCACCGGCGTGCGGTTGTCGGTGCTGTTCAGTTACCAGGGCAACGACATGTCGACCAGCTTCCAGGTCATCGCCGCGGGGTTGGGCAACGGCGACGAGGCGGTGCGCCAGTCCGGCGGCGACGGCTTCTGGCTGTCGATGGTGGTCTTCTCGGTCCTGGCCGCGATCAACATCGCGCTGGTGATGCTCGACCTCTACCTCGCCCAGCGGTTCATGCTGCGGTGGCGGGCGTGGCTCACCGAACAACTCACCGACAACTGGCTCGACGGCAAGGCGTTCTACCGGGCCCGGTTCATCGACGACACCATCGACAACCCGGATCAGCGCATCCAGGCCGATATCGACATCTTCACCGCGGGCGTGAACTCCCAGCCCAACCGCCCGAACAACGGCTCGGAGACCACCCTGCTGTTCGGCGCCGTTTCCGCGATCGCCTCGATGATCTCGTTCACCGCGATCCTGTGGAATCTGTCCGGACCGATCACGCTGCCCCTGGTCGGTGTCGAGTTGCCCAAGGCGATGTTCGTCATCGGGATCGTCTACATCGTCTTCGCGACGATCGTCGCCTTCCGGATCGGTCGCCCGATCATCGGACTGTCGTTCGACAACGAAAAGTTCAACGCCGCGTTCCGCTACGCACTGGTGCGACTGCGTGACTCCTCGGAGGCCGTGGCGTTCTACCGCGGCGAGATCGCTGAACGCACAGGTCTGCGCCGGCGGTTCGCCCCGGTGGTCCAGAACTACAAGAAGTACGTCAACCGGATGACCGGCTTCTTCGGCTGGAACATCTCCATCACGCAGGCTCAGGAGCTCATCCCGTACGTGGTGCAGTTCCAGCGGTTCTACAGCGGTGAGATCACTCTGGGCGCGCTCAGTCAGACTGCGGGCGCGTTCCGCTCGATCCTGACCGGGTTGTCGTTCTTCCGTAACGCCTACGACGACTTCGCCGGATACCGGGCCGCCATCATCCGTCTGTACGGCCTGGTGGTCGCCAACGACGAAGGCCGCGAACTGCCGGCCCTCGCGGTGGCCGCCAGCCCGGACGGGGCGGTCGAGCTCGACAGCGTCGAGGTGCGCAAACCGGACGGCACCCAACTCATCGACCCGATCGACCTGCGGCTCGAGTCGGGCGACACGCTCGCCGTCACCGGGACATCGGGCACCGGCAAGACGACGCTGCTGCGCAGTCTCGCCCAACTGTGGCCGTACACCACCGGTACATTGCGCTGCCCGGCCGGGGCCAACGAGACGATGTTCCTGTCGCAGATGCCGTATGTCCCGCTCGGCAATCTGCGGGCGGTGCTGTCCTATCCGAGGGAGGTCGGCGACTTCTCCGACGACGAGTTGGTCGCGATGCTCAACAAGGTCGCGCTACCGCACCTCGTCGGACGACTCGACGAGGAGCAGGACTGGGTCAAGGTGCTTTCGCCCGGCGAACAGCAGCGCGTTGCGTTTGCCCGCATCTTGTTGACCAAGCCCAAGGCGGCGTTCCTCGACGAGGCCACCTCCGCACTGGACATGGGCCTGGAGACGATGCTGTACCGGATGGTCCGCGACGAGTTGCCCGAGACGATCCTGGTCAGCGTCGCCCATCGCGGCACCGTCATCGACCATCACGAGCAGGAGCTCGCGCTCCTCGGCGGCGGCCAGTGGCGTCTCGGCCCGGTGGGAGCCCCCGCGCCCTAACTGCGCGCGGCGCGTGCCCCGGCGTGCCTGGCGGCGTGTTCTCCCGCCCGTCGTCCGAAGAAGGACCCCTCGCCCAGCTGGGTTCCGCTGGCATAGCCCTTTCCGTCCTGGGCGATGTTCGAAGCGCACGCACCTGCCGCGTAGAGCCCGGGGACGACGGTGCCGTCGGAGTGCAGCACCTCACCGTCGACCGTCACGGCCAGACCACCCATGGTGAATCCCGAGTACATCGCGATGCCCAGCGACAGATCGAAGGCGGCGTAGGGGCCGGTGGCCTGCGGCGCGAGGTATTCCGGCTGCTTGTGGAAGTCCGGGTCGGCACCGCGGGCGGCGTGTTCGTTGTAGCGCTGCAGCGTCGCGGCCAGCGCGCCCTGCGGGATCCCGAGGGCGGATTCCATCTCCTCGACGGTCTCCCACCCGTCGATGAACTTGATCAGCGGCATCTCGGGCATCTGCATATGGGCTTCGTCGACCACGAGATACGCGGTCTGGTCCGGCTGTTCGAGCACGAACGCCGACGTGCGGGAGTGATAGGAGTCCTCCGCGACGAAGCGCTGCCCGTTCTTGTTGACGATCACGCCGGTGAGCAGGATCTCCGGCGGATACGCGGCGGCGGTGATGAACAGCTGGTCGAGGTCTTTGGCGACGCCGCCCGCCGAGACGCCCATGCGGATGCCGAGGCCGTCGTCGTTCGGGTTGCCCAGGATGTAGGGCTCGACCTCGCCGTGGTGTTTGGTCCGCCGCTTCTGGCCCAGCGCCGGGGTGTACTCGGCGACCATGTCGGCGTTCATCGCGAAGCCGCCGGCGGCGATGACCACCGAGCCGGCCCGGACGGTGCCGGTGTCGCCGAAGTGCTTCCACCGCACACCGACCACGCGGCCGGCCTCGGTCACCAGATTCGTGGCCGCGGTCTCGTAGCGGATCTGCACACCCAGGGCGGCGGCCCGCTTGACCAGGAGTCTGATCACCATGTCGGCTCCGCCGAGCTCACCGGGCACCGGCACGGAGTGTCCGCGCGGCGCCGGCACCGCCTGTTCGCAGAACGGCCACACCTTCTCGTTGCCGGTGTAGGACAGTCCTTCGGTGCCGGGCGGAACGACAACTTTGCCGGGGTAGTAGGTGCGCTCGAACTCGAACCCGAGCGCCTCGAGCCATTCGAAGTGTTCGACGCTGCCCTCGCAGTAGGCGCGGATCTTGTCGTGGTCGGGGTCGCGCGCCTGCGACACCAGATACTTGTACATCTCCTCGGCGCTGTCGTCGTGGCCGGTCGCCTTCTGCACCGCGGTGCCGCCACCGAGATAGAAGTGGCCACCGGCCATCGATGTGGTGCCGCCGGCGTCGGCGGCGCGCTCGAGCACCAGCACTCGGGCGCCGGCCGCGGCGGCGCTCACCGCCGCACATCCGCCGGCGATCCCGAAGCCCAGGATGACCACGTCGACGTCGTCGGACCATTCGGACACCGTTGCGGCGTCGATGGTGTCGGGAGTGTCGAGGCTCATTGCTGCTCCTGTTTGACGTAGTCGAAGAAGGACCGGATCTCATCGGAGACATACGCGATCTCGATGTAGGGCACGCCGCGGTTCTCGGCGGAGACGTAGGCGAATCGCATGCCGCCGGGCATGACGCCGTCGCACACCACCTCGGCGCCCGCCTGCTGCGCGTCCAGCACGGCCGCATCGAAAGCCGGTTCGTCGGGGGCCTCCACGCACACGTGGTGCAGACCCGGCCCGCACCGGTCGAGGAATTCGGAGTAGATGCTGTGTCCGGTCACCGGGGCGATGATCTCGAGCTGGGTGTGGCCGGCGTAGCTCAGCGCGACGTCGGCGACGAAGTCGGCGGGTCGACCGCGGAACCGGCAGGTGTCCGGGCCGAAGTGGACGCCGGGCATCCGCACCCAGCGGCGTGCTCCGAGCAGCGCGGTGAGTGCCTGTTCGGTGGCGTCCTGATCATCGGTCACCCAGGCAATCTGGACAGGTGTCTGGTCAGGCATCGAGACGAGAATATCGCCCTGGCGGTCCTGACGCTAGAACGTGTTCTAGTTATCCGGGCAGGCCGAGCATGTCGATGAGCATCGCCATCTGCAGATCGAAAACGGCGGCCGGATCGCTGAACGTGTCGGGTCCGTACTGACCGAACACCTCGAGGCTGATCGCGCCGACCAGGCCCGCCCACAGCGCGGTGCAGCGCACCACCAGATCGTCGGGTCCGGCGAAACCGAACTCCGCCCGCAAGCGATCGAGATCGGCCGACAGCGACGGCGGCACGACGGCGTCCGAGGGCTGGAGCGCACCGTCCGCGACGGTGTCGAAGATGGCCTGCACCACCCTGGTTCCGGGAATCACGGTCCGGTCGGCGGGCGCGTGATAGCCCGGCACCGGACTGCCGTAGAGCAGCGCCCAGCGCGCCGGCTGCGACGTCGCCCAGGCCCGGGCCGCATGGGCGATGGCAAGCAGTCGGTCCCGCCGATCCCCGCCGGCGGTGTCGCGCGCGCGGTCCACGTGGGCCGCCAGTTCGCCGTAGGCGTCGACGAGCAGCAGGGTCAGCAGGTCGTCCCGGCTGGCCACATAGCGATACACCGCAGAGGACACCATGCCGAGATCGCGCGCGATCGCCCGCAGCGACAGGCCTGCGGGTCCGGACGTGACCAGATGGCGCCGGCCGACGTCGATGATCTGCCCCTCGATACGCGCCCTGCTGTCCTGTCGCTTTCCCATCCGCCGAGTGTGACAGAACCGTGAGCGGTGCTCTTGTATTTCGGCATCCGTTCCGGCAGGCTGAAAACAAGAGCACCGCTCACAAAATGAGGAGGAATGGAATGACCCTTCGCTATGACCGACCGACGGCGCTGGCACGCACCGGCAACGAGGTGATCCGCTGGCTGGCCGAGGCCGGCGTCTCCGTCTTCGGCACCCGCGCGCTGCGGGTCCGGGGCCGGAAGTCCGGCACGATGCGCGGCGTCGTCGTCAATGTGCTGTCCGTCGACGGCCGCGAGTACCTGATCTCTCCCCGCGGCAACACCCAGTGGGCCCGCAACGCCAGGGCGGCGGGCGAGGTGGAGGCCGGACCACGCTGGCGGCGCCGCACGGTGGCGCTGACCGAGGTGGCCGATGCGGACAAGCCGGAGCTGCTGCGGCGCTATCTGCAGCGGTGGTACTGGGAGGTCAAGGGCCACATCGGCGGCCTGACACCGGAGTCGGGTGAAGAGGAACTACGGGCGGCCGCGCCGTCCATCCCGGTGTTCGAGTTGCTGCGCTAGCGGGTCTACGCCGCCCCGGAGGTGACGGTGACCGCGGCCGCACCGGCCTGCTGGGTGGCGGCCTGCCAGGAGACGGCGGCCGGGAAGCTGCCCCAGGTGCTGTTGTAGATCCCGAGGATGACGGCCCGGCCGTCCGGGGCGTTGAAGTAGACCGGGCCGCCGGAATCGCCCTTCTGGCTGCGCACGCCGTTGGCCATGGTGAACCAGCCGTTGTTGACGGCCTCGACGGTGCCGCAGGACTCGCCGGTCATGACGCCGAAGTGGCACACCGGCATGCCGGGGGTCGCCGACACCGCTGCGTCCTGCACCAGCGCACGTCCGTTCGGCAGCACATTGTTGACCTGCACGTCGGAGGCCAGCGCGATGGTCTGCCAGTCCGAGATCTGGTGGTTGGTGTCGATCGTCATGCCGTCCGGGGTGTTGTCTGAGAACGCCACCTGATTGCCCAGGAATCCGTTGGTCTTGTCGGTGACCTGGGCGCCGCCGCGGCAGTGACCCGCGGTGTAGGCGACGCGGGCCTCCATGTCGACGAAGCCGAGCGTGCACACGTTGGTGCCCTGGCGGATCTCCATGCCGGGGAACACCAGCACTCCGGGGTCGGCCTGCGCCTGCGCCGGCGGCCCGACGAGCGTTGCGAAGAACGCGGCCGCGGCGGCCAGGACACTGATCAGTGTGCGACTCAGCGTGCGACGCATGGGTGCTCCCCTCCCCGGGTGGGTTGCTCGACTCGTAGACCCTATCGATCGAATGTCAAGCACCGTTACCGAAGCGTGTCGTCACGGCTGGATCAAGAGTCGAAGCCGAGCCCCAGCCGGTCGAGTGTGCGCAGCAGCAGATTGCGCCGGCCCGCCGAATGGTCGGCCCGGTCGAGCGACCAGCGGGTGGCCTGGATGCCCACCGACGCGAGCGGTTCGGGCGGGAACGGCAGCGGCTTGCGGCGCACCATCTCCAGCCGGGTGCGCGCGGTGTCGCGGCCCTCGAGCAGATCCAGACAGACATCGGCGGCGAAACGGGTGGCACCCACACCGAGCCCGGTGAACCCGTTGACGTAGGCGACCCGACCATGACGCGCCAGGCCCCAGTGCGCACAGAACCGGGTGTTGGTGTCGATGGCACCGCCCCAGCGGTATTCGAACCGGACGTCGGCCAGCTGCGGGAACGTGAGATAGAAGTGCGCGGCGAGGCGGCGATAGGTCTGCGGGCGGTTCTCGTAGTGCGGCTTGATCTTTCGGCCGGGGAAGTAGACGGCGTCGTATCCACCCCAGACGATGCGGTTGTCGGCCGACAGCCGGTAGTAGTGGAACTGATTAGCGCAGTCCCCCATGCCCTGACGGTTGCGCCAGCCGATGCGGGCCAGCTGTTCGGCGGTCAGCGGTTCGGTGGCCAGCACGTAGTCGTACACCGGCACGGTGTAGAGCCGGTTGCGCCGCAGCAGACTCGGGAACACGTTCGTCGCCAGCACCGCCTGGCGTGCGGTGACCCGGCCCGCGCCGGTCTCGACGCGCACGCCCGAGCCGTCGGTGTGCAGCGCCGTCGCAGCGGTGTGCTCGTAGATCCGTACCCCGGCGTCCAGGCACACCCGGGCCAGCTCCAGCGCCAACTTCGCCGGGTCGACGATCGCGCAGGTGTCCGGACTGAAGAGGCCGGCCAGATAGGTCGGCGAATCGACCTCGGCACGAACCTGTGGTTGGTCCAGAAGTGTGCCTGCACCGGCGGCAGCCGCATCGGTGAGCCAGTCGAGCTGGTGCGGTTCGGTGGCCACGGTCAGCATCCCGGTGCGCTGCCAGTCGACGTCGAGGCCCAGCCGTTCGATGTCGGCCTGCATCCCGTCCAGATTCTCCCGCCCCAACCGCTCGAGTTCGTCGAGCTGGTCGGGCCAGCGCGATCTGCCGTTCTCCAGCCCGTGGGTGAGGCTGGCGTCGACGAAGCCGCCGTTGCGCCCCGATGCCGCCCCACCGATCCGGTCGGCCTCGATGAGCACGATCCGGCGGTGGGGGTGCTGTTCGGCGGCGTGCAGTGCGGTCCACAGGCCGGTGTAGCCGCCGCCCACCACGATCAGATCGGCGTCGGCGTCACCGGTCAGCGCCGGATGCTCGGGGCGCGGAACGTCCAGCCACATGGACCCGAATTTCGCCGGAGCCAGCCCTCGGTCGACCAGGGCGGGGTCGACATGGGCGTCGAAGACCGTCTGCACACGGCGGACACTATCGGGCCGGGCGTCGCACCGCGTCAGGAAGCGACCCCGGCGGTGCGCTGGACCGCCACCTGCCCCGCCGGTCGCCAGCCCGGGGGCCCGAACGCGTAGCCGAACCGGTCGCGCCAGCCGGTCGCCCGGCGTACATCACGCGCGATCGCCATGTACTCGTGGGTCTGCAACGTCCAGATGTTGTAGGTGCCGACGGGTTTGGTCAGCCCGTAGTGCGGCCGCGCCACCTCGGGGGCGAAGGTGCCGAACAGGCGGTCCCAGATGATCAGGATCCCGCCGTAGTTCTTGTCGAGGTATTCGGGGTCCATACCGTGGTGAACCCGGTGGTGCGACGGCGTGTTGAAGACGAATTCAACCGGCCGCCAAAGCTTTCCGATGCGCTCGGTGTGCACCCAGAACTGGTAGATCAGGTTCAGCGAGAAGCTGGCGAACACCATCCAGGGCGGAACACCCAACAGCGGCAACGGGATCCACATCAGGATCTCGCCGCTGTTGTTCCACTTCTGGCGCAGCGCGGTGGCGAAGTTGAAGTACTCGCTGGAATGGTGCGCCTGGTGGGTGGCCCAGATCAACCGGATCCGGTGCGCCAGCCGGTGATAGGTGTAGAACAGCAGGTCGACGCCGATGATCGCGATCACCCACGTGTACCACTGCGTGGACGGCAGGTGCCAGGGCGCGACATAGGTGTAGAGCGCGGCGTAGCCGAGGAGCGCGACGAACTTCCACGCTCCCGTCGTCGCGATCGAGACCAGCCCCATCGAGATGCTCGCCCACGCGTCGCGCCGGGCATAGGAACCCGCCGGGCTGCGCTGCTCACCCTCGAGCACCTCCAGCTTGCGCGCCGCGGTCCACTCGATGGTCAGCAGCAGCAGGAAGAAGGGAACGGCGAACAGCACCGGATCGCGCATCTGCGGCGGCAACACGTCCATAAACGCCACATTCACGATCCACCCACCTCCGAGGCGGATTCTATCGGGACCGGGCGGACGGTCCCGCAGACCTCATCGAAAGCTCAGCACCTCATCGCCCCACGCCGCACGCAACTCGCCGTCGAGGTCGTCGACCACCCGGTCGTCGCGGTCGACGACCAGCGTGGCGCGATCCCCGGGCCGGTACGGCCGCCAGGTCGGGGTGCCACCGGGCTCGCCGTTCCTGGCCAGCCCGGTCCACCGCCCGCGCAACCGCTCCGACAGGGCGGTCCCGGTCTTCAGACCGCCCAGCCTGAACGTCGGGTCCTTCGGCCCTGCCGACAGGTTGCCCCAGACGAACGGCAGTTCCGTCGCGTGGGCGCCGCCGAGTCCCAGCAGCCGCATCATCGGCGTGCCGTAGTCGAAGCGGTAGAGGTACACCGGCGCGACGGCACTGTGTCCCTCGGCGAACCACACCGACGGCATCCGGAAGCCGATGTCGCGCGCGACGCCCATACCGCGCTTCTTTCCCTTCAACCTGGGATATGCGGCGACGAGTTGCTCGTCTGACGGGATCTGCAACCCGGGCTGCTCGACGGCGATGTCGGCGAACATCGCGTTGATCGCCTCCGGCGTGATCGGCATGAGCGGTGACTTCATCCAGCGGAACAGCGCGGCCTCGTTCTTGTTGGTGCCGATGATCAGCGGCACCGGCAGCGATCGGCCCGCCCGTGCGGCGTGCGCCGGGAAGTCGGGCACCACGTCGCCGTCGACGACGGGGGCGAACGCCAGCGTGCCGGGCATCCGTACCGGCACCTCGTCGAAGAGCTTCTTGGCGGCGGCCAGTATCGCGGCGGTCGGTGCGGCGGGCAGGCGGTCACCGTCCGCGGGCGCCACGCCGAGGCGCTCGAGGAATTGTTCGGCGGTGCGCCTGCCGCGGTCGGCGCTGTAAACCGAGGTCACCGGTGAGCTCTGGGCGATCGCCGCCGCGAACAGGCCCTCGGCGGCCGGGCTGGTCAGCAGCGTGGTGACGATCCCACCGCCCGCAGACTCGCCGAACAGCGTGACGCGCGTCGGGTCGCCACCGAAGTTCGCGATGTTGTCCCGGACCCACTCGAGGGCGAACAGCACGTCGCGCAGGCCGAGATTGGTGTCGAACCGGGTGCGGGCGGTGCTCAGCGAGGACATGTCCAGAAAGCCGAACGCGCCGAGCCGGTAGTTGACCGTCACCACCACGACGTCGGCGTCGGCGGCCAGGGTGCGGCCGCGGTAGAGCGGCTGGGTGGCCGCGCCGATCAGGTAGGCGCCGCCGTGCACCCACACCATGACCGGCTTGCCGTCCCCCGCGGAGGTCCCCGACGGCGCCCACACGTTGAGCACCAGGCTGTCCTCACCCTGCGGGGCGCCCAGGTCGAACGGGATGCCGGGGAACACCGGCTGGGGGCTGGCCGGCCCCACCCGGCGGGCATCGGCGGTGTCCCGCCACGGCTCGGGTGGCTGCGGCGCCCGCCAGCGCAGGTCGCCGGACGGCGCGGCGGCATAGCGGATGCCCCGCCAGGACGCGGCCACACCGTCGTCGGTGCCGCGTACCGGGCCGTGCACCGTCTCGACCACGGGTTCGTCGACGGGCGTGCTGTGCGTTGCCTCGGCGGTCATGCGCTGCTCCTCTTCTGCGCCCCGCAAACTTCTCGGGGCGCGACCAATCCAGGCTACTCACGGCTCGGATAGGTTGAGCCGGTGCCGAGTCAGTGCTCCTGTCAGGAGCGATCGCCAGTGAGGTGGCGGCCACACTGGCGTTGCGGGCCTCCCAGGATCACAGTGCCTGGCTGGTCCTGGTCGTCATGGGCTATCTGGGCGGGTTCATACTCCTCACCGCGGTGCTGCGGGCGGGGATGGCGGTCGGCGTGGCGTACGGCATCTGGGGCGCCTCGGGCACCGCGGCGACGGCCGTGTTGGCGGCCGCCATCTTCGGCGACCCGTTCACCTGGCCAATCGCCGCGGGCATCGGGCTGATCATCGCCGGGGTGCTGCTCGTCGAACTGGGCTCCCACTCCCGGGCCGAGCCGGAGGTGGCGCCGTGATGTACCTCGCGCTCGGCGCCGCCATCGTCCTCGAGGTCATCGCCACGCTGTCGCTGCGCGCTTCGGAGGGTTTCCGCCGCAAGGTGTGGATCGCCCCCGTCGTGATCGGCTATCTGGCGTCCTTCTATCTGCTGTGGCTGACGCTCTCGCTCGGCGCGCCCGTCGGACTGGTGTACGGGATCTGGACGGCGTGCGGGGTGGCGCTCGTCGCCGTCATCGCGAGGTTTCTGTTCTCCGAACGGCTGACGCCGCTGATGGGAGTCGGCATCCTGCTGATCGTCGCCGGCGTCCTCACGATCGAGCTGGCCGGCCTCTCGCACTGAGGGCACCGGCCAGCACGATCACCACGACCCCGGCGATCGGCACGCCGAGCAGACCGATCCGCAGGCTGGTGGCGTCGGCGACCAGGCCCACCACCGGCGGTGACGCCAGGAAGCCGATCCGCAGCAACCAGGTGAGAAGGGTCAGGCCGGTGCCCGGGCGCAGTCCGGGCAACTGGTCGGCGCGGTTCATCGCGGCGGGTATCCAGGTCGCCGCACCGAGCCCGGCTGCGGCGAAGCCGGCCACCGTGCCGGGCACGCTCGGGAACAGCAGGGCGACGCCCATTCCCGCCGCGCCCAGCAGCCCGCCCGCGCGGGCCACCGCGGCGTCTCCGAACCGGTCCACCAGCCGGTCGCCGGCCAGCCGGCCGACGAACATGGCGCCGACCAGCGCGACGTATCCGAACGCCGCGGTGGCGGCCGGTGCTCCGACGCTGTCGCGCAGGTACAGCGTCGCCCACGAACTGCCCGCGTCCTCCACCAGCGCGCCGGCGATGGCGACCGCGGCCAGCGCGGCCAGCAGGGCGTAGACCCGTGGGCCCGCGCGCCCGCGCGCCGCATGCGCAGACGCCGGATGGTCGTCGTGGTCGGCGCCGGGCAGCATGAACCGGTAGGCGACGAGCACCACCGCGCTGAACAGCACACCGGCCGCACCGAGGTGCACCGCGCGCGGAATGTCCAGGGCGATGGCCGCCGCCCCCATCAGGCCGCCGACGACGGCGCCGCCGGCCCACACCGCGTGCACGGAGTTGATGATCGACCGGCCGTAGCTGCGCTGCACCCGGAGCGCATGGGCGTTCTGCGCGACGTCGGTGACCGCGTCGCAGGCGCCCGCGATGAACAACGCGGCGGCCAGCCACACCGCCGCCGGGGCGAGGGCCGCGACGACCATGAACACCGCGATCCCGACCGTGCCCCCGACCGCGACCCGCGCCGAGGTGAACCGCCGGATCAGCGCGCCCGCGGTGAGCCCGGCGACGAACGCCCCCGTCGAGAACGCGCCGATCGCCAGCCCGTACACCGTGTTCGACAGCGCGAGATCGGTCTTGATCTCGGGGAAGCGCGGCAGCAGGTTCGCGAACAGGGCGCCGTTGGTGAAGAACTGAGCCGCGACCGCGATCCGCGCCCGCGCGACCGACGCGCCGGATCCGCCCTCCCCCGCCAGCGCCATAGCCCGCGACCCTACCGACGCACACGCTCACGCGACGAAAGCGGGAATGCCGTGCCGCACCGTCACCGGCAGGATGGGACCCATGGCCGCAGACATGACGCAGCTCTCCCCCGCGCTGGTAGAACTCGCCCACCGGTACGGCGTCGCCACGCACTACCAGGACTGGAGTGGCGCGCAGGTGGCGGCGCCGGAATCCACCCTGGTGGCGGTGCTGGCCGCGCTCGGAGTGGCTGCCGGCGACGACGATGAATGCAGGGCCGCCCTGGCCGCCCACGACCGGAGATACTGGCAGCGGTCACTGCCGCCGACCATCGTCGCCCGCAGCGGATCATCCACCTCCTTCTGGGTGCACGTCACCCACGGCGACCCGGCCGAGGTGTGGGTGCGCCTTGAGGACGGGTCGGCGCGCAACGATCTGCGTCAGCTCACCAACGACACTCCGCCGTTCGATCTCGACGGCCGCCTGATCGGCGAGGCCAGCTTCGAGCTGCCTGCCGACCTGCCGCTCGGCTATCACCGCGTGCACCTGCGGGCCGGAGCGTTCGAGACCGATGCGGCGCTGATCGTCTCGCCGGCGCGGCTGACCCTGCCCGCCCGCCTGGGGTCGCGGCGCAGTTGGGGTCTGGCCACCCAGCTCTACAGCGTGCGCTCGCGGCAGTCGTGGGGCGTCGGCGACCTGACCGACCTCGCCGACCTGGCGATCTGGTCGGCCACCCGGCACGGCGCCGGTTTCATCCTGGTCAACCCCCTGCACGCGGCAGCCCCGTCGGCTCCGATGGAGCCGTCGCCGTACCTGCCCACGTCGCGGCGATTCGTCAACCCGCTGTACCTGCGGCCCGAAGCCGTCGCGGAGTTCGCCGAACTGCGCCATCGCGGCCGGCTGCGCAAGTTCCGCACCGAGGTGCAGACCAGGGCAGGGCGTCGCGACCTCGTGGACCGGGACGCGGCGTGGCGGGCCAAGCGGGCTGCGCTCGAGGCCGTCTACCGGATCGAGCGGACCGCAGGCCGCGAACTCGCCTACGCCGGATATCGGCACCGGGAGGGACGCAGCCTCGATGACTTCGCCGTCTGGTGCGCGCTGGCCGAGAAGCACGGGAACGACTGGCGCACCTGGCCGGAGGAGCTGCACCATCCGGGCAGCACTGCGGTCGCCGCGTTCGCGGCCAAGCGTGCCGACCAGGTCGACTTCCACCGCTGGCTGCAGTGGCAGCTCGACGACCAGCTGACCCGGGTGCAGGCCGCCGCGCTGGGCGCGGGCATGGATCTCGGCGTCGTGCACGATCTCGCGGTCGGCGTCGATCCGGGCGGTGCCGACGCGTGGGCGCTCCAGGACGTCCTCGCACTCGGGGTGACCGCTGGGGCGCCACCGGACGAGTTCAACCAGCTTGGGCAGGACTGGTCGCAACCGCCGTGGCGTCCGGATCAGCTGGTCGAGCGCGAGTACGAGCCGTTCCGCGCCCTGGTCAACGCGGTGCTGCGGCACGCAGGCGGGGTGCGCATCGACCACATCATCGGGTTGTTCCGGCTGTGGTGGATCCCGCGTGGGGCGTCGCCGACCGCGGGCACGTACGTCCGCTACGACCACGAAGCGTTGATCGGCATCGTGGCCCTCGAAGCACACCGGTCCGGCGCGGTGGTCGTCGGCGAGGATCTCGGCGTCGTCGAACCGTGGGTGCGCGAGTACCTGCGCGACCGCGGGGTCCTGGGTACGTCGATCCTGTGGTTCGAGCAGGACCGGGACGGCGCCGGGCCGCACGGTCCGCTGCCGGCCGAACGCTGGCGGGAGTACTGCCTGTCGGCGGTGACCACACACGACCTGCCGCCGACCGCCGGCTACCTCGCGGGCGAACACGTCCGGCTGCGCGACGAGCTCAGCCTGCTGACCCGTCCCGCCAGCGAGGAACTGGCCGACGATCACGCCGCGCAGTCCGCCTGGCTGGCCGAGCTCAGGCGGGCCGGTCTGCTTCCCGACGACGGAGCCGCCGACCCGGACACCGACGCCGTGGTGCTCGCGCTGCACCGCTATCTGGGCCGCACGCCGTCCAAGCTGCTCTCGCTCTCGCTGGCCGATGCCGTCGGTGATCTGCGGGCCCAGAATCAGCCGGGGACCAGCGATGAATACCCGAACTGGCGGGTCCCGCTGTGCGGCCACGACGGCAGGCAGCGGCTGGTCGAGGACGTCTTCGACGACGCGCACGCGGCCGCGCTGGCCGAAGTCATGCACGCCTTGGTCGACCCGCCGGATGTAACGCCGGAGGCCGCTGCTCCGGTTTCACAAAGGTCACGGCTGCGATATGTTCGCACCGCACCACAACCGACGGAGGCTATGTGAAGAAGCTCGTGATGCTCGGCGCCGGAGTCCTGGCTGCCGGATCCGCAGCAGTGATCAGCTCCGGTGTCGCGTTCTCGCAGCCCGGCGGCAACTACAACGTCGTCGGCGAGCCGTACGTGAAGGCGCTGCAGATTCTCAAGGCTCAGGGCGTCAACGCGAACTTCGGGGGCTCGTTCGGCAGCGTGCTGCCCCAGGCCCAGTGCCTGGTGGACACCCAGAAGCTCACGTCCGGCGGCAAGATGCTACTGATGCTCGACTGCAGCCAGGCCGCGGCCGACGCGCTCAAGGCCATGCGTCCGGCCGGCGGACCGACGGTCGGCGCGAACGGCGTCACCACCGTCACACCCACCCCGGTCGTCCCGATTCAGGGGGCGCCCGGCGCCGGGACGCCGCCTCCGGCTTGATCGGTCAGCGCGGTTTGGCGATCAGCCGGTTCATCCGGGCCTTCACCGCGTCAGGGAGCACGGCGTCGACGGCGCCGAGCGCCTTGGACATCGCCGACGCCGCCACCACCTTCTGATCACCGCGCATCAGCGCCTCGTAGCCCTGACGGGCGACGTCGGCCGGGTCGTCCTTGGGCAGCACACCCCCGATGAGGGTGTTGCGCATCTTGGCGCGGTCGAAGAACCTGGTGTCGACCGGACCGGGCATGAGTGCGGTCACGGTGACCCCGGTGCCACGCATCTCGTCGTGGAGTGCCTCGGCGAAGTTCTGCACGAAGGACTTCGACGCGTTGTACATGCTCTGGTACGAACCCGGAATCGCAGCGACCGTCGACGAGGTGAACAGCACGCGGCCCGACCCGCGATCCGCCATATCGCGCAGGACGAGCTTGGCCAGGTGCACCGTCGAGCGAACGTTGAGGTCGATGATCGACATGTCGTCGGCCAGATCGCCGTCGACGAACCGGCCGGCCCGGCCGATGCCGGCGTTGAGCGCCGCCGCGTCCAGGTGTCGCCCTCCGGCGGTGGCCTCCCGATACAGCTCGACGACGCCGTCCGGGCTGCGCAGATCGACCTCGACCGGCGTCACCGCGTGCCCGTACTCCGAAAGCTGTTGCGCCGCAACGTGTATCTGTGCCTCGTCCGCCGCGATCACCAGGTCGTATCCATTGGTGGCGAACAACTTCGCGAGCTCGAAGCCGATACCGGTCGAGGCGCCGGTGACGAGCGCGAGTGTGGTGGAGTCAGCCATGATGGCCGACTACCCGTGCCGGCGCCGGCCAAACGGCGTGGGTCAGCCATCCACCAGGGTCTTCAACCGCTTGAGCGTCTCGGACATGTTGCGCCCCACCTGCCGGGCCGCGACGCGGTCGGCGATCAGGCCGAGCAGACCGCCGGGCGCCTCGTAGGACAGTCGGAAGGTCACCTTCGTGCGCCCGTCCGAGGCCTCGCGTAGCCGGAACCGTCCGCGCAGGGTGATACCGGTGATGCCGATCCACGACAGATCGCGCGCCGGGTCCAGTTCGTGGATCTCCACCAGCCCGCCGATCGGGACCGAACCCACCTTCCAGTGGACGGTGAACCGGGAGCCGACGGCGACCGGTCCGTCGGTGACCGTCTCCCAGCGCTCGAGACTGGCCATGAACTCCGGATAGCAGTCCGGGTTGCTGACCGTCTTCCACACGGTGTCGGGGTCGGCGTCGAGGACACACCGTCGTTCGAGTCGCATCTAACCCACCACCGGGAAGCGTCGTTCGGCGGCCAGCCGGTCCACCCCGCCCTGCAGGCTGGCGACCACGTGGGCGTTGATCTCGTCGTCGTCGGCGTCGGCGATCTCGGATGCGGCGATCAGCTCCTGCACCTCGATGACGATCTTCGTCGGCAGTGGGAGGCGGGGAATCAGATCGCTGATCACCAGCCCCCACGGCGGCGCCAGCAGGATGGGCACACTCTTGAGTCGCGCCATCTTGTCCACCATCAGCAGCTTGGCCAGCCACTGGCCGCGGTCGAGGAACAGCGCCGCCTCCTGACCACCGACGCTGGCCACCGGGACGATCGGCACACCGGCTTCGCGTGCGAGCTTCACATAGCCCTTGCGACCGCCGAAATCGACCCGGTGCCGCTCCCACGACGGCCGGAACACCTCGTAATCGCCCCCCGGGTAGACCAGCAGCGCGGCACCGGATTCCAGTGCAAGCCTTGCATTCTCGTGATTGGCCGCCACGGTGCCGAACTTGCGCAGCCAGCCCAGGCCCGGGACGGAGACCACGAGATTGTGGGCCAGTTGGTAGAACGGTCGCTCGACGCCGAAGTACGAGCAGAAGGCCAGGGTGAACACGAACGTGTCGGGCGGCAGGTTGCCGCCGCTGTGGTTTCCGACCAGCAGCACCGGACCGTCCTTGGGGATGCGGTCGAGCCCGCGGACGTCAGCGCGGAAGTACAGCGATGCCAGCAGCCACGTGCCGGGCAGTTGCTCCAGGATGTAGTCGGAGTCGCGCTGATCCAGATCCGCCTTCGGCACCCTGGACGACACCTGATGTTTGGCCCAATCGAGAACGTCGCTGATCCCAGCCATGGCAGGGCGTATTGCCATCGGGCAGCCAGCCGAAACCCGCGTTCCCACCTACCGCGGGTTTCTCGGTGCTACGCGTGCTCGGCGAACGGCCACCAGACGCCGTCGCTGCCGCGCACACCGTTGGGGGTGTCCATGGCCGCGGTGATCTCTTCGATCTCCTCTTTGCCCAGCGTCACCGGCGCGACCCGCGCGCCGTCGCCGTCGACGACGTCGAAGGAGAAGCTGACCGCCAGCGCCGGGTGCAGCCAGTGGCTGACGGTCGACTCGTTGCCGTCGGCGCCCGCCTCGGTCGTGGTGAGGAAGAAGCCCTTGCCCGCGCTGAACCGGGCCGTCGCAGCGGCCTGGAGGTGGGCCAGGAAATGGTTGGTGAAGATACCGGCCAGCGGTTGCCCGCCCACGTGAACCGTTGCCACCGATCCGCCTTTCTGATCATGTCGAACGCCGGTCGGTACTATCGCGCCATGCCGTTGGCCGAGGGGGCGACGTTCGCGGGTTACACCGTCGTGCGACAGCTGGGCTCGGGCGGGATGGGCGAGGTGTACCTCGTCCAGCATCCGCGGCTCCCCCGGCAGGACGCGTTGAAGGTGCTGCCCGCGACCGTATCAGCGGACGCCGCGTACCGAGAGCGGTTCAATCGCGAAGCCGATATCGCAGCGACGTTGTGGCACCCCCACATCGTCGGAGTGCACGACCGTGGCGAGTTCGACGGACAGCTGTGGATCTCCATGGATTTCGTCGACGGCACCGACGCCGCCCGGCAGTTACGTGACCGCCATCCCCAGGGGATGCCCCCGGCGGAGGTACTCGCCATCGTGCGCGCCGTCGCCGATGCACTCGACTACGCCCACCAGCGCGGCCTGTTGCACCGCGACGTCAAGCCCGCCAACATCCTGCTGGGTCACCCCGAGCGGGGCGAGGGGCGGATCGCCCTGGCCGACTTCGGTATCGCCCGGTGGGTCAACGACATCAGCGGTCTGACCGAGACCAACATGACCGTCGGCACGGTCTCCTACGCCGCGCCTGAGCAACTGATGGGCGGCGAACTCGACGGCCGGGCCGATCAGTATGCGCTGGCCGGCACCGCCTTCCATCTGCTCACCGGTAGGCCACCTTTCGCCAGCACCAACCCGGCGGTCGTGATCAGCCAGCACCTGTCCGCGGCACCACCGGCGCCGGGCACTCACCGCGCCGAACTCGCCGGCGCCGACCCGGTGTTCGCCCGCGCGCTGGCCAAGGATCCGGCCGACCGCTTCGAACGCTGCGCCGACTTCGCCCGGGCGCTGGACCATCACCTCGGCGCTGACAATCCCGCATCCACCCGAGCGGCGCTGCCCGCCGCAGACGCCGGGGCACGCGGACTGACGCGGCCGGCCGTTCTGATCCCCGCCGTGCTCGCGGTGCTGCTCATCGTCGCAATCGTCGTCGCAATCGCCGAGTTCCGGCGCGCTGACGACGAAAGGCCAACGGCGGCACCGCCTGTCACGACGACCGCCACGACGGTCACGGCGCCGCCGAGCACCACCCCCGCGCCGCCCCCGCCGGCCACCACCGACACCGACACCGTCACCGAGACCGAGACCGAGACCACATCCACGGCGCCGGCCGCCGCGGTCGTCGGTTCGGCGTGCAGCCCCGTCGGCAGCACATCGGCCACGGCCGACGGTACGACCGCCTACTGCGGGACGCTGCAGTCGACCGGCGCGGCGATCTGGTCGCTGACCCCCGGCGAGATCCCCGACCCGACGGTGACACCGGCACCCGGTGACGAGGTACTGCCGCCCGAACAGGAGAATCCCGTGCGCGTGTGTATGCAGCAGACCGGAATGACCCGGCGGGAATGCCGTGCGGCGATCCGCGGCGGTGACGGGCTGCCGGTCCCGTGAAATTCGCTGTCGTCCCCCCGGTCGCCGCAGGTGTCACCGCCGATCCGGTATGGATGTCGGCCTTCGCCCGCCACGTCGAGGCGTGCAACTTCGAATCCATCGTCGTGGTCGAGCACACCGTGCTGATGACGCGGTACTCCAGCGTCTACCCCTACGACGCCTCCGGCCGGGTGGAGTTGTCGGCGGACACCCCGGTGCCCGATCCACTGGATCTGTTGGCGTTCCTGGCCGCCCACACCAGCCGGCTCGGCCTGGCCACCGGTGTCCTGGTCCTGCCCAATCACCACCCGGTGGTCCTGGCCAAACGGGTGGCAACGGTCGACGTGCTGTCGGGCGGACGGGTGCGGCTGGCAGTCGGAACCGGCTGGCTGGCCGAGGAGATCGCTGCCTGCGGAACGGATTTCGCCACCCGCGGCCGGCGCGCGGACGAACAGCTGCAGGTGCTGCGGACGCTGTGGGCCGACCGGCCCGACGGCGCAGGCTTCGGGGTCTCCTTCCATGGCGAGTTCTTCGAATTCGACCACGCAGCCTGCTATCCGAAACCCACCGGCCGCGTTCCCATCCACATCGGCGGCCACAGCCGCGCCGCCGCCCGCCGGGCGGGGCGCTTCGGCGACGGCTTCCAGCCGCTGGGGGTCGGGGGCGACGAACTGCCCCACCTCGTCGCCGAGATGCGGGCGGCCGCCGAGCGCGCCGACCGCGATCCGCAGCGCCTCGAACTGTCGCTCGGCCACGCGGTCACCAGGATCGACGCGGCGCGCGCCGAGCGCCTCGGTCACCTCGGCGCCGACCGCGCCGTCCTGGCCATGCCACCGGTGACCGAGATCGCGGAGGCCACCGACGTGCTGTCGGCCTGTGCGCAGCGGCTGGGCCTGACCGCGTGAACGTTGCGCTGGTCGACCGGCTGGCCCTGGCCGACCTGGTCCACCTCTACGCCGCCGCGGTCGACGATCGCCGATTCGACGACGTGGCCCGGCTTTTCACCGAGACTGCAGAACTCCGGCTTCCCGATCCGCCGCGCGCACTGGAACCGGTGCGCGTGCTGCACGGCCACGACGGCGTCCACTCGGCGATGGCGGCGCTGTCCGGCGTGGAGCGGACCCAACACGCGATCGTCGGCGAGGTGTACGCCGAGGGCGGCCGAGCGGATTACGCGCTCGGGCGCATCACCTGCGTGGCGCACCACTGGACTGTGGCCGGTGGTGCGGCCACCGACCTGGTCTGGCATCTGCGCTACGACGACGAATACCAGCGCACGCCGGCGGGCTGGCGGTTCCACGGCCGGGCGCTGACCGTCAACGCGATCGAGACCCGCCCGACTCGCCGTGTCCGCCAACACCTTCCGAGTGACCCGCCAGCGCGGGAAGCGCCATGAGCTGATCGAGCAGCGGCCGCTGTCCGGACAGCAACTTCGCGCGCGCCACCGCGACGGGCAACCACGCGGTCCGGTCGACCTCCGGATACTCGCGAATATTGCCCGAACCTTTCGGCCATTCCACGTTGAACGTGTTGCTCGCCGTCCCGTCGAGGTCGAGATCGCCGTGCACCGCGAACACCGTCACCACCTTCCCACCGGACTGCCGCACCGGGTCCAGCCGCTGGGGATCCCCCGGCGGTACGGGCTTGCCGAGTTCCTCGGCGAATTCGCGCTGCGCCGCAGCCCAGGGGTCCTCGTCCTCGCCGTACTCGCCCTTCGGAAACGACCAGGCACCCTCGTCCTTTCTGGCCCAGAAAGGACCGCCGGGATGGGCGATCAAGACCTCGACGACCCCGTCGACGATCCGGTAGAGCAGCAGCCCCGCGCTGAGTTTCGGCACGCCCGGGCTAGTACGAGCGGTCGCCCTCGCTGTCGTCGACGAAGTCCCAGCGGTCGCCGTCGACGTTGACTTCCATCCGCCAGCCCAGCTCGTTACCGGGGACCTGCTCGACGAACCAGGCGTGTGCGTCATCGGCGCTCTCGATGTCGGTGGTCTCGACGACGTCGCCCTTGGGATTCAACACGCGGTAGGTAGCCATGCTCTGTAAGGTTCCCCATCCGCAGGCGCCTAATCAGTCCGGTTTCGGCATGGGGATGCCCTCGCTGGCCGAGAATTGTGCGTCATCGGCCGAGGACAGTCCGATCGACACCACTGACCGGGCGAAGAAGACGTCGGTCAGATAGGCCAGCGACACCGCCCAGCGGTTCACCAGCCGCGGAATGGCGTAGAGGTGATACGCCCGCGTCACGGCTTTGGCCGGGAAGCCGGACAGCTGCACACCCAGCGGATTGGCCACCGCATGGCGGGGGCCGAGATCGACGACCAGGCCCATGTTGCGGTGCTTGTAGAGCTTCTTGGTGCCGTACCCCAGACTCGCCGCGACGTTGCGCGCCAACACCTTTCCCTGCCGCGTGGCGTGCTGGGCGGTCGGCGGGGTGATCGAGCCCGGGTCGGTGAGGTCCGGCACCGCGGCGGCGTCGCCGCCGGCGAACACGTCCGGATGACCGGGCACCTGCAGGTCGGCGTCCACCTTGAGTCGGCCCCGCTCGGTGGGCAGGCCCAACTTCTCGATCAGCGGTGCGCCGGTCACCCCGGTCACCCACGCCACCGTGTAAGTGTCGATCCGGGAATCGTCGGTCAGCACGACGTGGTCGGGGTGCACCTCCTTGAGGCTGGTGCCCAGCCGGACGTCGACGCCCCGGGCGCGCAGCACCCGCTGGGCGGCCTCGCCGAGCTTCTCCCCCACCTCGGGCATCACCTGCTCGGCGAGGTCGAGGAGCACGAACTGCACCGCGGCCGGATCGAAACCCATCTGCTGACCAGCGGCGTCGGCAAGGGCACGCAATTGCAGCGCCAGTTCCGTGCCCGAATAGGAGGCGCCGACCACGACGATCGTGCGCCGCGCCGAGATCATCGCCGGATCGCTGTCGATCTTGGCCAGTTCGAGCTGCTCGAGCACGTGGTCGCGCAGATACAGGGCCTCGGCGGTCGACTTGAGCCCCCTGGCGTGTTCGGCCAGTCCTGGCACGTCGAACAGCTTGGTCACCGAGCCGGGAGTCAGCACCAGCCGATCCCAGGATCTCGTATGGGACCGGTCCTCGGGATCGACGAACGTCACCGTCCGCGCGTCGAAGTCGACGCTGTCGACGCGGCCCCGCACCGCGTCCACTCCGCGCAGCGAGTTGGCCAGCGGAATCGTGACGAATCGGGCGTCCACCAGGCCGCCCGCGACGTCGGGCAGCAGCGGCGTGTAGAGCATGTAGTCGACCGGGGAGACGATGGTGATGTCGACCGCTTCGGCGCCGCCCTGGCGGCGCAGTCTGCGGGCCAGATGCCGCGCAGTTTCGAAACCGGTGAACCCGCTGCCCACAATCACCACAGACGTCATCGGCCCCAGCTTACGCAGCGGGTTCGATGCTGTCGGGGTGACGCGGCGCTGCCGGTCGGCCACTTCGGCGATGTGCGGATCACCGCCCGCGACATCCACTGGCACGACAGCAGATTCGACCGAGCCGAAGTGGTGTCACGCGAGGCACGTCCGTTCCGCCACGGCACCGGTCCTCACGGCGGCGCCGCAGTGGCAGGCGGCGATGCCGCCCAGCCGGCTCGAACGGCTCCCGGCTCCGCTCTGATCGGGCTGAACTCAGGTGTGCGCGGGCGTGTTTGCGAACTGATCGGTGATCGCCTGACAGAAGGCGGGAAGGTCCTTCGGCGACCGGCTGGTGATCAGGTTCCCGTCGATGCAGACCTGCTGGTCGACGACGGTGGCCCCCGCGTTGCGCAGATCGGTGCGGATGCTCGGATAGGACGTCAGTGTCCGGTCTCTGACGACGTCGGCCTCGACCAGGCTCCAGGGGCCGTGGCAGATCGCGGCGACCGGTTTGCCCGACCGGACGAAATCGCGCACGAACGCCACCGCCGCTTCGTCGAGCCGCAGCTTGTCCGGGTTGACGGTGCCGCCCGGCAGCACCAGGCCGTCGTACTCCTCGACCGTGGCGTCGGAGACCTTGCGATCCACCGGGATGTCGCCGGCGGCCTCGAGGTCATGGTTCATGGCCTGGATCGTCCCGCCATCGATCGACAGCACCTCGACGAATCCGCCGGCCTCCTCGATCGCTGCGCGTGGTTGCTCGAGTTCGACCTTCTCGACGCCGTCGGCGGCCAGCACGGCGACCCTTCGGCCCCGCAGTTCATTCGGCATGGAATGTCCTTCCTCTCACCCTTCCCATGACGTCCACCCCTTGGCTACCCACGCATTGGCCACCGAACCCCTTGTCCTCCGTAGGATTCGCGGCGTGATCCCCGCCGCCCTGCGAGCCGTTCCCGCCGGCTCGGTCGACGTCACCGCGCCCGTCACCATCGACGGTCTGAGCTATGTCGCTGCCGACGACCCGGCGATGCCGATGTACCGGGTGATCGCCAACAACCGCACACCGGTCGCGTTGCGCGATCTGATGATCCGGCCGGTGCGCGCCGGCTACATCGGCGCCGGTCGGCAACCGGATCCGGCGCTGGTGCCACCCAGCGGCCGCGACGCCGTGCCCGGCGTCGACGTCGAGCAGATCTTCCTGCCCGTCCGCGACGGGGTGGCCCGCTGCCAGCTGTACCGGCCGATAGCGGCGCCCGTCGAGAGCCGGCTGCCGATCATCGTCTACTACCACGGGGGTGGCTTCACCGTCGGCGCCTCCGAGGACTGCGACTTCCTCACCCGCAAGCTCGCCGTCACCAACTCTGCGCTCGTGGTGTCGGCGAATTACCGCTCGGCGCCGGAGTTCATGTTCCCGACCCCGCTCGACGATGCCTTCGACGTCTACTGCTGGGTGGCAGAACACGGCGGGCAACTCGGTGGCGACACCGCCCGGATCGCTGTCGCCGGCGACTCGGCCGGCTCGAATATCGCCGCCGCCCTCGCACTGCGTGCCCGCGCCGAGGAGGCCCGCCCGCCGGACGCGGTGGTGATGCTCGGCGCGATGCCCGACTTCCACTTCGAACGCTGGGAGTCGTTCCGTCGGCAGGCTCCGCGGGGCATCGTCTACGACATGGCGTTCGCGGGGTTCATCCGCGGCGCCTACGTCGGGCCCACTCCATGGGATCACCCCTGGGTCAACCCCATCGATGGCGACCTGATCGGATATCCACTCACGGTGATCGCCGCGGGCATGCCGCACGGGTTCTACTTCTTCCCCGGCGTGCATCATGAGGAGAACGTCGCCTACGAGATCGTGGCCGAGGCGCTCGCCGGCCCGTTCAGCCGATGAACGGAGCCGCTGGCTACCGCCGGTACGTCGCGATCGGGGACAGCCAGACCGAGGGCCTGTGGGACACCGATGGCGACGGCAACCTGATGGGCTTCGCCGATCGCCTTGCTGCCCAGATCGATTCACTGCATCCGGGTCTGCTGTACGCCAACCTCGCGGTGCGGGGGCGCCGGATCGCCGATGTGCTCTACGACCAGCTGCCCGTCGCGCTGTCGATGCGGCCCGACCTGATCACCGTCTGCATCGGGATGAACGATGCGACGCGGCCGGGCGGGCTGTTCTCCCACGCACTGGCCGACCTGGAGACCGTCTACACCCACCTCGCCGACTCCGGGGCCACGGTGGTGACCACCACGTTCCCCGACATCGCCCGCATCGTCCCGGTGGGCCGCGTGCTGGACGGGCGGGTGCGGCGAATCAACGCCGTCATCCGCGCGGCCACCGCCCGCCACGGGTTCCGGCTGGTCGATCTGTTCGGGGCCGCTTCGATGATCGAGCCGGCGACCTGGAGTTCTGACCGGGTACACGGGTCCGCCCGCGGGCACGCGCTCTTCGCCGCCGCGGCGGCCGAGGCGTTGGATCTGCCGGACAGCGATGACAGCTGGGCCCAGGCCGATTCCACCGCGCCCGGGCCGTCGCTGGTCTCGTCGGTCTCGTCGCAGGTGCTGTGGACGCAGAACATGTTGATGCCGTGGGTGTGGCGGCATATGCGCGGGCTGCCCACGGCCCACGGTCACGGTCCGCGGCGGCCGGCGCTGGCGCCGGTCGGCAACTGAACTCAACGGTCGGCCGACAGACCGTTCCAGCTCTCGTCGATCATGTCACCCACGGGAATCACCTTGGCCTGCTGCGATTCCGGACTGTCGATCTCGCCCGCGACGTGCGCGGCGATGAAGCGTTTGATCTCCGAGTCGATGTTGCCGATGATGCGGACCACCTCGGCACGCAACGTCTTCGACGTCACGTGGATCGAGATGTCGCTGGCCCGTGGCTTCTTGACGTCGAGGATGAGCAGCAACGGCTCGGCGGCCAACGCGGAGGCCCGTAGCGAGATCTCACCGAACACCACGAAACGCGGCTTGTCGATCCGCAGATCCACCACCATGTCGATTTCCAGCGGGATGCGGATCGAGAAGGTGATCATCTCGCCGACATGACGTTTGACGCGCGGTGTCTGCACCTTCACGTGCGCGGTCACCTTCGCCAGCCCGCCGGGACCCTGTCCCATCGGGCCCATCTCGAAAGCGTCGCCGGCGATCTGCCCGATCGCCTCGCCGACGCGCTCCTCGGTCACGGCGACTTCGAAGAACTTCCTGCCGAAGTCCTCGTAGGTCATGTACTGGTGGTCAGGCATGGTCGTCATACCGTCTCACGTCGGCGCGGCCGCATCACGCAACATCACCGCATCGACGCCGCATCGACACCGCTTCGTTCAGTTGCCGCCCTGCTGGGCGCGCGCCTCGGCACCGGTCTGTTCGTCGTCGATGGCGTCGTCGGAGAAGGTGCGACCCACATAGGTACCGTCCTCACCCTCGTCGCCTTCCTTGCCGGCGCGCGACGAGGCGACCTTGTGGTCACTGTCGACGTCTGGTTCGCTCTTCTGATCGTCACCATGCGGGCTGCTCATCCCGACGTACTACCCGCCGGGTCGGTCGGCTAACCGCCTGCGGACGCGTCGTCGAAGTACCGAATCCTGGTGATCGCGAAAGGGTTCTTCTCGATGTCGGCGATCAGCACCGCCGGCCCGGCGGCCGACTGCAGGCCCGCGACGACATGACGTCCGGCGACGATCACCTTGTGCCACTGGCCGTCGGTCAGCCGGTCGAGCAGTTCGGCGGCGGCCAGCGGTTCGCCCTCACCGCGGGTGATCCGGGCTCCCCGGGCCAGTCGCCGGCGCACCGCCACCTCGTCCCCGTCGCGCGCGTCGGTGAGGAACCGGGTGAACTCGCGCCGGCCCGCACTGCCCGCGCTACGGAAGCCGGCGAGGAATCCGCCCGCGCCGGTCAGCCCCTGGTTACGCAGCAGCGCCACCGTCAACGCGCCGCCGACGGGCAGCGCGGCAGGTCCGGCCCGCAGGAACTGGCCCACCATGAGCGGCAACTCCCAGAAGGCCTGCAGCCGGTTGATCTTGAGTTCGGATCCGGCCGGTACCAGGTCGTATCGCAGCACGGCCGGGATCCGCATGGTCACCGCATCCGACATCCGCACCTCCAGATCGAGGTCGCGGACGACCGTGTCGTCGACCACGAGATCGGCTCGGGGATGGAAAGTGATCTCCCTGGGCGCGATGAAGGTCGCGTAGAAGCGGTCGATCTCGTCGGGCCCGCGGTGCGGACGTGAACCGACCGGATCCTCGATCTGCCCGTCGAGGGTGTAGAGCCCGACCCAGCCGCGCCGGTCGTGGGCGCGCACCAACTCCGGCGATCGTTCGACTGCGGCGAGCATCTCGGCACGTGTGGAGGCCATAAGTCAGCCATTATCGCGCTAGTCCGTTCCCGGGGCGATCACCCGCATGGTGAGTACCGTGGATGTATGAGCAACAACGGACCTTTCGGCTTCGACCCGGAGGACCTCGATCGAGTGGCTCGCGAAGCGCTCGAGGGTGTCGGCCGGCTGTTCGCTACCTCCGGTGAGCGCGCCGGTTGGGGAGCCCTGATCGACGAGCTGGGCCGGTTCTCCCGGCCCCGCACCGAACCCGAGACGACCGGTGAGACGGGCGACGGGGTGTGGGCGATCTACACCGTCGACGACGACGGTGGTGCGCAGATCGAGCAGGTGTATCCGACCGAACTCGATGCGCTGCGCGCCAACAAGAACAACACCGACCCGAAGCGCAGGGTGCGGTTCCTTCCCTACGGCATCGCCGTCAGCGTGCTCGACACCGCCGCCCCTCCGGGCACCGACGAGTAGGGCGCCGAAAGCGGACGCACGGCATCGCCCACGGGCTACCCTTCCGTGCATGCTTCGCGAACTCCTCGTCGCCGCGGCGATCGCCGGGGCCGCCATCGGTCTTGCGCCGGGCGCACTCGCCGATCCGTCGAACGAGTTCCCCGACGATCCGGGCCGGTACCCCACCGACGTTCCCGGGATGAGCTACGACGCCCACCTCGGTGGGCCCTGCTACAGCTGGGATCGCAACGTGTTCGGCCGCGGTCGCGGCGGTGAACCCCTGCAGTGCAAGTACATCCCGAATCAGTGGCCGCCGGTCTACACCGGATTCTGGACGTCGACCTATCAGCTGTATGGCGTGCAGGACATCGGTGCGCCGTGCCCCAATCCGCAGTCGACGGCCCAGGCGCCCGACGGCAGGCCGCTGCTGTGCGTGGGAGCCCGCGGCTGGCAACCGACCGTGCTGACCGGCAGCGGGCTGCACCCCGCCTGACGTCGACCATACGCAGAAATGACCGATGTATGGTCATGGCCATGACGAGCGACGGCGTGGAATTCAACCTCTCGACGGTTTTCTCGACCGTCGCACGGGCGGTGCCCGACCAGACGTTCCTGGTGTGGCGCGACCGGCGCCTGAGTTACGCCGACATGGACGCCCGGATCGACGGCGTCGCCCACCATCTGGTGGCGCTGGGGCTGGGCTGCCACACCGAACGGTCGGAGCTGGCCGGCCATGAGTCAGGGCAGGATCACCTCGGCATCTACCTGCGCAACGGCAACGAGTACCTCGAAGCGATGATCGGCGCCTACCGCGCCCGCGTCGCCCCGTTCAACGTCAACTACCGCTACGTCGGCGAAGAATTGGTGTATCTACTCAACGACGCCGGGGCCAGGGCGCTGGTGTACGGGGCGGAGTTCGCCCCGCAGGTGGCCGCGGTGCGCGATCAGCTGCCGCAGCTCACGGTGCTGATCCAGGTCGACGACGGCTCGGGCAACCCGCTGCTGCCGGGCGCCGTCGACTACGAGTCGGTCGTCGCGACGCCGGTGCCCGGGGCGGGAATGCCGACCCCCTCGCCCGACGATCTGTACATCCTCTACACCGGCGGCACCACCGGGATGCCCAAGGGCGTCCTGTGGCGCCAGCACGACATCTTCCTGTCCTCGATGGGCGGCCGCCCCTTCGGCAGCGACACCTTCCTAGCGTCCTACGAGGAACTCGCCGAGCGGGCGATCGCCGGAGGCGGGGCGATGGGCCTGTTGATGATCCCGCCGTTCATGCACGGCGCGGCGCAGTGGGCGGCCTACAACACGATCACGATGGGGGGCAAGCTCGCGATCCCGGACTGCGTCGACCGACTCGACCCCGCCGACGCGTTGCGGGTCGCCGCCCGGGAGCGGGTGCTCAGCATCCCGATGGTGGGCGACGCGGTCGCCCGCCCCCTGCTCGACGAGATGGAGCGCGGTGACCACGACCTGTCGGGGTTGGTCACCGTCACCAACGGCGGCGCCCCGCTATCGCCCACGGTGCGGGAGCGGATCCTCGCCGCGCTGCCCCACGTTCTCGTGCTCGACGCGGTGGGTTCCTCGGAGTCCGGCGCGCAGATGAGCACCTACGCCAGCGCGGGCGCGGAGGTCCAGGCGGCGACGTTCACGCCGCAGAGCGACACCGCCGTGGTGGCGGCGGATTTCAGCCGGGTGCTGGGCCCCGGTGAGGGTCCCGGATGGCTGGCGCGCCGTGATCTGATCCCGCTGGGGTACCTGAACGACGAGGCCAAGAGCGCGAAGACGTTCCCGACCATCGACGGGGTGCGTTGGTCGGTGCCCGGCGACCGGGCCAACATGTTGGCCGACGGGCGGATCGAGTTGCTGGGCCGCGACTCGGTGACGGTCAACTCCGGCGGCGAGAAGATCTTCGTCGAGGAAGTGGAGCGCGCGATCGCGGCCCATCCGGCCGTGTACGACGTCGTGGTGGTCGGCCGGCCCTCGGAGCGCTGGGGCAGCGAGGTCGTCGCCATCGTTCAGTTCGCCGAAGGGGCAACGGCCTCCGATGACGAACTCGTCGAGACGTGTGGTCGCGCGATCGCCCGCTACAAGATCCCCAAAGCCTTCATCCGGTCGCCGAAGATCGTCCGCTCACCCGCAGGAAAGGCCGACTACCGCTGGGCCAAGGCACTCGCCGGGACGTAGTCGTCTCCGGCGTCCATATCACGCACCGACGGCGAATCGCTGCAAAAGAGAACAAATTGTCGCTTGCGTAAGCACGGCCCGGTAAAGTCCGGCCGGTGGCCGCTAGACATCGTGCGACGACTCGAGCGAAGCACAGGGCGAACCTGCGCGCCGGGCGTCACCGGGCGACGGAGCGTCACGGCGACGTCGCCCTGTGGCTCGGAACAGGCGCCGTGGCCCTGGGTGTCTGTGCGTCGCTGTCGAACGGAACGGCCGTCGCCCACGCCGACACCCCGGCCGGCGATTCGGCTTCGCCCGGCGGCAGCAACCCCGGCTCCGGCCCGCCCTCCGGCAGTGTCGGCGTGTCGACGGGACCGGCTGCCACCACGGCGTCGACCGGCACGTCGACCGGCACGTCGACCGGCACGTCGACCGGAGAGTCGAGCGGCTCGCGCGGCGTAGAGCGCGACGCCGAATCTTCGACACAGCCGGTACGCGGCAGGTCCGCGGCCCGGGTCGCACGATCCGCCGCGCCCGAGCCCGAGGTCGGCCGCGTGCTGACGGCCCCGGCTCGAAGCACGTCGGCACAGCAGGTCACCGCGGATGTCGTTGCGGCCGCCCCGGCGCCGGGCACCGCACCGAGCACAGCGGACGACCGACCGGGCCCCCGTGCGGGAATCACCGCCGTAGCGAGCGTGACGGTGACGCCGCCGGGCGGTCCGGCCCACACCAGCTCACCCCTGGTCACGACGGCCGCCACGCCGCTGGTCACCGTCGCCGACGACACCGACACGCTGGTTGCTCCCGCCATGGGCCCCGGCGCCCCACTCGACGCGGACTCGACGGCGATCCAGACGGTCGCACTGAGCGCGCTCGCGGAACCCACCGAGGTGACCGCACTGGCCGGGAACATCGACTTCCTTCTGGTCCTGCCCGGCGTGCTGCTCGAACTCGTCGCGCAGTTCCAGAGCGTCGTCGCGCCGATAGGAATCTTCGACATCCCGATCAGGCTGACCGTCGAGGAGGTCTTCAACGCCTGGGCCGTGAACCAGTGGCGGGGGCGTCCGATCATCGGTCACGGCGCGAACGGCACCGCACAGAGCCCGGACGGTAAAGCCGGCGGCTGGCTGTTCGGCAACGGCGGAAACGGCTACTCCCCGCCGCCGGGTTCCGGACAGGACGGCGGTAAAGGCGGCCCCGCCGGTTTCATCGGCAACGGCGGCGCAGGCGGTAACGGCGCATCCGGTGGGACGCTGCTCAACCTGGGCATCACCGGCACCACCGGGGGCAAGGGCGGGGCCGGCGGATCGGCGTTCCTGTTCGGCACCGGCGGCGCAGGCGGTATGGGTGGCGCGGGCGGCGTCGGGTCGCTGTCCCGCGGCAACGGCGGTGACGGCGGCGAGGGCGGCAACGGCGGGTTCCTCAGCGGCGGCGGCGGTGCGGGCGGGCGAGGCGGCGACGGCGCGAGCGGCGGCAGGGGCGGTGACGGCGGTCAGGTGCTCAGCGTCGGCCTCGGATACTTCGGAGCGCCCGATCCCGGAGCCGTCCTCGGCGGGGCATACGTTCCCGGGACCGTCTTCGGTGGCGCCGGTGGAGCGGGCGGCACCGGCCTGTCCGGTGCGGGCGGGCGAGGCGGCGACGGCGGCATCGCGATCAACATCGAATACGCCCCGTTGAGCACCGTGCTGAATGCGGTGGCACTGCTCTTCGGCACCACCGGTCCGAATGTCGCGCTGGGCGGCAAGGGCGGCGCAGGTGGTGACGGGACGACGCTCGGCGGTAGCGGCGGCGACGGCGGCGCCGCATACAGCCTGCTCGCAGCAGCGTCCGACATCGTCGGACAGGCCCGCGGCGGGGACGGTGGCGCGGGCGGCAACGCGTCGGGTCTGCTGTCCACGGGCGGCGCGGGCGGCACCGGCGGCGGCGCATCCGCGTTCGATCAGCGGATCGCCGGCAAGGGTGGGCTCGGTGGAAACGGCAGCCTGTTCGACGGCTTGAACGGCGGCGCGGGCGACACCGGGACGCCGCCGCTCCTCCTCAACCTCATGATCACGATCCTGGAGGCGCTCTTCACCCTGTGAGGGTCAACCGCCGTGACGAGTACCGATGCGGCAGAACTGGTTTCGTTGATACTGCTCGACGCACGCCGCTCTGCGCACCTTGCCACTGGTCGTGATCGGGATCGAACCCGGCGGGACGAGGACCAGGTCAGCGACGGCAAGCCCGTGCGCGCTGGAGACGGCTGCGGTGATCGCGTTGCCGAGCACGGTGAGCGCGTCCGCGACCTCCTCGGCCGATCCGTTGCTCCTGACCTCGACGATCACCACCAGTCGCTCTTCGCCCTCGCTGGGAACGGCGATGGCCGCAACCCGGCCCCTGCTGAGCTCCGAGATGGTGGCCTCGATGTCATCCGGGGCGTGGTTGCGTCCACGGACGATCAGCAGATCCTTGATCCGGCCCACGATGAAGAGCTGCCCGGCAGAGACGAACCCGAGATCTCCGGTCCTGAGCCAGGGCCCCGTCGGCGTACCGGCGACCGGCGTGGCGAGCGTGGCACGGAAGACACGCTCGCTCTCCTCCGGCTTCTGCCAGTAACCCATGCCGATGTTGTCGCCGTGAACCCACACCTCGCCGGTCCTGTCGTCCTCGCACTCGATGCGGGTCTGCGGATCCACGATCCGCACCAGTGGGGATTGCGTGGACAGCGGGGTGTCATAGCCGACCAGCGGTGTGCCGCCGCCGGTGCCGGATCGCTTCGCCTCGCCCGCCGACAGGTGCTCGGGGTCGAAGTCGACGATCTCCGGCGGCCTGCCCGGCCTGCACGTCGCCACGTACAGTGTCGCTTCCGCAAGACCGTACGACGGTTGGATGACCCTGGGGTCGAGATGGAAATCGGCGAACCGGTCGGCGAAGCGGTTGACGGTCGTGGGGTTCACCCGCTCGGCGCCGCTCTGGATGATGAAGACGTCGCCGAGGTCGTGACCGGCCATGTCGGCGTCCGTCGTCTTGCGGGCGGCCAGTTCGAAGGCGAAGTTGGGCGCCGAGGTGAAGGCCTGCGGATGGCTCCCCATCAGCTGCATCCAACGAGCCGGCCGTTCGAGGAACGCCACCGGGCTGGTGAGCACCGTGGTGAAGCCCCCATAGACCGGGGTGCAGATACCCAGGAGCAGGCCGAGATCGTGATAGAAGGGCAGCCACGACACCACGGTCATATCCGGCGGGGCGACGCCCCCGTGGTCGACGGCGTAGTCGGTGGTGATCTGGCCGATGTTCGTCATCAGATTCGTGTAGGAGATCATCACCCCGGCCGGGCTGCGGGTCGATCCCGAGGTGTACTGCAAATACGCGATGTCCGGATGGTCACCGGTGGACGAGACGCCCTGTCCGCCGTCAGGCGGCACCGGCGCGTCGAGCGCCAGCAGATCGATCTCGACGACGGCCGGTGGGGATGCGCCGAGATGGGGGGCGACCCGGGCCGCCACGTCACCGACGACCGCGGAGGTGGTGAGGACTGCGGCGGGCGAGGCGTCGCGCAACACCGAATCGACACGCTCGTCGGCGACACCACCCATCGGAACCGAGAGCGGGACAGCGATGAGGCCGGCCTCCAACGCGCCGAGGAAGCCGACGATGTAGTCCAGCCCCTGGGGCGCCGAGATCACAGCGCGATCACCGGGGGATGCACAGGAACGAAGTTCGCGCGCCACGTTGGACACCCGTCGATACAGCTGCGGCCAGGTCAGGCTCTCGGCGACACCCTCCCGGTCCTGCTCGTAGTCGAAGAACGTGAACGCCGTGTCGTCCGGCTGCAGACTGGCGCGTTCGCGCAGCAGAGCCGGAAGGGATGTCTGGGCCACCTGTGTCACGCGATGCAAATTACCGCAGGCGTCAACGCGACATCCTCGAAACCGGAAGTTGAACAGCCATCGCTCCGGTGCAAGGTTCGCCGTACACGCATTCAGATGACGTGAAACACCGACGGCGCCTCGACCGACACTTGACCAGCGCCACCTACGTCTGCGTCAATTGAATTCCTCGCCGCGATGCGGGGGCCGGATCGTTGGGCGGTCAGCGAACAGTTCAGTCGCTGTTGTGAGGAGATGGAATGGCTTCATGCAGCGCGTCCGACCGCTCGGCAAACCGGTCGATACGGTGAACCCGGCGCCACCGATGGCCGCAGGGTGGTCCGAACCGGTCGCTGTCATCGGCATGGCCTGTCGGTTACCGGGCGGCGTCGACGCGCCGGAGCGACTGTGGCAAGCGTTGCTGCGAGGCGATGACCTCGTCACGGAGGTCCCGAAGGACCGCTGGGATTCCGACGACTTCCCCGCACCGGAATCCGGTGCGTCGGGAGGGTCGGCGTCGCGGTGGGGCGCGTTCCTCGACGACGTCGCCGGATTCGACTCCGGCTTCTTCGGAATCGACGACGAAGAGGCGATCGCGCTCGATCCGCAACACCGCCTACTCCTCGAGACGTCGTGGGAGGCGGTCGAACACGCCGGTCTCGACCCCGGGGGGCTGACCGACTCCCCGACGGGCGTGTTCGTCGGTCTGACCGGTCAGGACTATCAACTGGTGCACGCCGGCACCGACGCGATGGCGGGACCGTACGGCTTCGACGGCAACGCTTCGGGCAACGCATCGGGGCGCATCGCCCGCACCATGGGACTGCGCGGACCCGTCCTGAGCGTCGACACGGCGTGCTCATCGGGTCTGACGGCCGTGCACATGGGGTGCCGCAGCCTGAACGAGGGTGAGAGCGACCTCGTGCTCGCCGGCGGCGTATCCGTCGTGCTGGAACCCCGCAGGTTCGTCGCCGCCACCGCCCAGGGCCGCCTCTCGCCGACGGGGCGGTGCCGCACGTTCGACGTGGCCGCCGACGGCTACGTCATCGGTGAGGCCGTCGCGGTGGTGGTGCTCAAGCGGCTCGTCGATGCGCAGCGCGACGGGGACCGGGTCCTCGGGGTCATCCGGGGTACCGCCGTCAGTCACGGCGGCCGCACCGGCAACGTCGGCGAACCGTCGCAGAGCGCCCAGACCGCGCTGTACCGCGCTGCGCTCGACGCCGCGAACGTGGACGCCGACAGCGTCGCCATGGTCGAGGCACACGGCCTCGGAACGCCCGCGGGTGACGCGGCCGAGTATGCCGGTCTCTGCGAGGTGTACGGGGTGCGCCACCCCTGTGCGCTCGGATCGATGAAGGCCAACGTCGGACACACCGGCCCCGCGTCCGGGCTCCTCGGACTGATGAAGGCGATCCTGGCGCTGCAGCACGGCGCGCTCCCGCAGCATCTGCACTTCACCCGCTTGCCCGACGCGCTGGCGCGGATCAACACCAAACTGTTCGTCCCGCAGCAACTCACGACGTGGCCGGCCGAGAGCGGGCAGCCCCGCCGGGCCGCGGTCTCGTCCTATGGGGCCTCGGGGACCATCGTGCACGCGATCCTCGAACAGGCGCCGGCGCCGGATCCGGCCACGGCGTCACCGGGGCCGGCCGGCGCGCCGCTGTTGTTCCCGCTGTCGTCCACGTCGGCCGATGCGCTGCGGCGCAGCGCCGCCCGGCTGGCCGAGTGGCTGCGTGCACATGACGAGGTGGCACCGGCAGACATCGCCTACACGCTGGCGCGTCGGCGTGCGCACCGGCCCGTCCGTACCGCAGTCGTTGCGCGCAGCGGGCTGGAACTCGCCGACGCCATGCGCGCGGTCGCCGACGGCGATACCGCCCCTTGCCCGGCCGTCGGACACGGTGATCGAGGACCGGTGTGGGTGTTCTCCGGTCAAGGTTCGCAATGGCCTCGGATGGGCGCCGGTCTGCTCGCCGGAGAACCGGTGTTCGCGGCCACCGTCGCCGAGCTCGAGCCCCTCATCGTCGGCGAATCCGGATTCTCGGTGACCGAGGCGATGTCGAGACCCGAGGAGCCCGTCGGTATCGAGAGGATCGAACCGACGTTGTTCGCCATGCAGGTGGCGCTCGCGGCCGCGCTGGCGGCGCGTGGGGTCCGACCGGGGGCCGTCATCGGGCATTCGATGGGTGAGATCGCCGCGGCGGTCGTCGCCGGTGCCCTGTCGCTACAGGACGGGGTGCGCGTGGTGTGCCGCAGTTCCCGGCTGATGGCCACCGTCGCCGGCTCCGGGGCGATGGCCTCGGTGGATTTGCCCGCCAAACAGGTCCTTTCAGAGCTGACGCAGAACGCCGTCAAGGACGTGGTGATCGCGGTGGTGGCCGCGCCGCAGACCACCGTGATCGCCGGTGCCGCGCAGCGGGTGCGCGACTTCGTCGCCGTGTGGCGGCAACGCGATGTGCCGGTCCGCGAGATCGCCGTCGACGTGGCCGGGAATTCTCCGCAGATCGACCCGATCCTGACCGAGCTGAGCGGTGCGCTCGCGGAGGTCCAACCGCTGACACCGACGGTCCCCTATTACTCGGCGACCGGGTTCGACCCACGTGAAGAGCCGGTGTGCGACAGCCGGTACTGGGCGCAGGGGCTCCGTCGCACGGTGCGGTTCTCCGCGGCCGTCCGCGCCGCCCTCGAAGACGGCTACCGGGTGTTCGCCGAGCTGGCACCCGACCCGCGGCTCGCCGACCCCGTCGAGCGGACCGCCCGCAGCCTCGACCTGCCCCTGGTCACGCTGGCAGCCATGCGCCGCGGTGCGGACCTGTCGCAGGGGCTCACCGGATTCGTCGCGGATCTGCACAACGCGGGCGCCGCCGTCGACTTCGCCGTGCCCTATCCCGCTGGGCAGCTGATCGATACGCCGCTGCCCACCTGGACGCACCGTCGGTTCTGGTTGGGCGACCGGGCGCGCGAATCCGCCGCCCCCGGTGGCCGTACGGTGTCGGCGCATCCGCTGCTCGGCCCCCACGTGCGACTCCAGCAGGAGCCCGAACGGTACGTGTGGGAGGCCGAGGTGGGTACCGCGACCCATCCCTGGCTCGCCGCATACCGGGTCGAGGACCTCACGGTGCTTCCCGGCGCGGCGTACTGTGAGATGGCCTCGGCGGCAGCAGGAGTCGTGTTCGGCGCAGGCACCGAGGTCCGCGATCTGCACCTCGGGCCGGCCCTGCCGATCGACGAGCGGACCGCGATCGCGGTGTCGGCGTCGCTGTCGTCACCGGGGGTCGTCGACTTCGCCGTGGAGTCCAACGGAGACGGTCGGCGCAGGCGGCAGGCGACCGCGACGCTGCATGCCGCAGACGACGATCAGCCGCCCCCCTACGATGTGTCGTCACTGCTGGCCACGCATCCGGACCGCGTGGTCGCCGCGGCACATCCTGGTCTGTCCGCCCTCCACATCAGCGGCGAGGCTGCGGATTCGGTGCTGGCCGAGATCGCACTACCCGTCGAACTGCGCTCCGGGCAGAGCGCATACGGCGTGCACCCGGCACTGCTGGCGGCCTGTTTTCACTCCGTTGCGGCCAGTCCGCGACTCCATGCGCCGGTACTCGGGTCGCCGGCGGGCGTGCGGCGACTCCGCATCCATCGATCGCTTCGCGGCGCCCGCTATTGCCACACCCGGGTGACCCGGGTCGATGCCACCGGCGTCGAAGCCGACCTCGACGTGCTCGACGAGGACGGTGTCGTCCTGCTGAGTGCGCGGGGATGTTCCTTCGGCACCGAGGCGGTCGACGACACCGACCGGGTGCTCGACGAACGGCTGTTGGCCGTCGACTGGCACCCGCGACGACCGCCTGAGCCGTCCCGCGACGATGCGGGTTCCTGGCTGGTCATCGCGGCCGCCGCCACCGCCGCCGCCATGACCGACGCGTTGACCGAACGGCTGAGCAGCCACGGCGCGTACTGCACCACCATGGGGTGGTATCCACACACCGACCACTCCACGACCGCAGAGGAACTCCGGACCCGCCTCCGGGAGCGGCCGCACGCCGGCGTCGTGATCGTGACGGGGCCCCGGTCCGGCAATGCCGACGATCACCCGCCGGCCCAGGCGCTGGATTGCGCCCGGCATCTGTTGCGCATCGCCCGAGAGGTGACCGGGACACCGGGACGTCTCCCTCACCTCGTGGTGGTGACCCGAGCCGCCCAGACCGTACTGCCCGGGGATGTGGCCGACCTGGAACTGGGCGCGGTGCGCGGCCTGCTACGGGTGGCCGCGGCCGAGCTTCCGCATCTGCGCATCACCCACATCGACGGCGATGGCAGCACCGATGCCGGCCGGCTGGCCGGACAGCTGCTCAGCGACTCAGCGGACGACGAGACCGCCTGGCGCGACGGTACGTGGTACACCGCGCGGTTGCGCCCCGCGCCCCTGCGCCCGGACGACCGACAGGTCGCCGTCGCCGACCATGATCGCGACGGAATGCGGCTGCGGATCCGCACCCCGGGCGACCTGGAGACCCTGGAACTGGTCTCCTGTGACCGGGTCCGGCCCGGGCCGGGTCAGATCGAGGTGGCGGTGACCGCGTCGAGCATCAACTTCGCCGACGTCCTGGTCGCCATGGGCCGTTTCCCCGCCGACGGTGAGGCGCCCGAACTCGGCGGCGATTTCGTGGGGGTGGTCACGCAGGTCGGGCCGGACGTCATCGATCACCAGGTCGGCGACCGCGTCGCCGGGTTCTGCCCCGGCGGCTGCTGGGGCACGTTCGTCACCTGTGACGCTCTGCTGGCCGTTCCCCTTCCTCGCGGGCTGACCGACCATCAGGCCGTCGCCGCGGCGACCGCGACCGCCACCGCCTGGTACGGCCTGTACGAGCAGGCCAGGATCTCGTCGTCGGACCGCGTGCTGATCCATTCCGCAACGGGCGGCGTCGGGCAGGCCGCGATCGCGATCGCCCGCGCCGCAGGAGCGCAGATCTTCGCCACCGCAGGCAGCGCCGAGCGGCGGGAACTGTTGCGCAGCATGGGAATCCAGCATGTCTACAACTCGCGCAGTACCGAGTTCGCCGAACAGATTCGCCAGGACACCGACGGATACGGTGTCGACATCGTGCTCAATTCCCTGACCGGCCCGGCACTACGTGCCGGCCTCCAATTGCTGGCGACCGGCGGACGATTCGTGGAGATCGGCAAACGCGACGTCTACGGAGACACCCAATTGGGTCTGTACCCCTTCCGGAACAACCTCACCTTCCACTACCTCGACCTGGCGCTCATGGCGCACCGCCACCCCCACCGGGTCGCCGAACTGCTGCGCACCGTATTCGGTCTCGTCGCCGACGGCGCGCTGCCCGCAGCCCGACACACGAATTACCGCCTCGCCGATACCGCCGACGCGATCCGCGTGATGGCAGCCGCTCAGCACACTGGAAAACTCCTCCTCGAAGTCTCGCGGCCCGGACACAGCGCCGTGGTGACGCCGCCCGAGCAGGTTCGCGTCTTCCGCCCCGACGGCGCCTACCTCATCACCGGCGGCCTGAGCGATCTGGGATTGTTCCTCGCCGAGAAGATGGCCGACGCGGGGTGCGGCCGTATCGTGCTCACCTCCAGGTCGCAACCGACGCTCAAGGCGCTGGAGACGATCGAGCTCATCCGGGTGATGGGCGCAGACGTCGTCGTCCACTGCGGCGACATCTCCGACCCGGACACCGCACGGCGACTGGTGGCCAACGCGACCGGCACCGGCCTGCCGGTACGCGGTGTGCTGCACGCCGCGACAACCTCCGGAGACGCCGCCCTGGCCGACATCACCGACGAGCTCCTCGAACGTCACTGGGCGCCGAAGGTCCACGGCGCATGGAATCTGCACATCGCGACCGCCGATCAGCCACTGGACTGGTTCTGTTGCTTCTCCTCGGCCGCCGCGCTGGTGGGTTCGCCTGGACGCGGCGCGTACGCCGCGGCGAACAGCTGGCTGGACTCCTTCACCCGGTGGCGCCGAGTCCAGGGCCTGCCTGCCACGGTGATCGCCTGGGGGGCCTGGGGCCAGATCGGGCACACCACTGCGTCCAGCGAAGGCGCCGAAACCGCCGTCACTCCGGATGAGGGTGCACATGCGTTCGAGGCGCTGCTCCGCCACGACCGCCCCTACACCGGATACGCACCGATCACCGGAACCACGTGGCTCACCGCCCTGGCCCACCGCAGTCCGTTCGCCGAGGCGTTCCGTTCGGTCGACGACAACCGCACGGGCACAGCCAGATTGCGCGCCGTGCTCGGCGAATTGCCACCGGAGGAATGGCCCGGCCGGCTGCGGCGGTTGATCTCCGACCAGATCGGCCTGGTCCTGCGCCGCAGCATCGATCCGGACCGTCCGCTGTCCGAATACGGCGTGGATTCCCTGGGTGCTCTGGAGCTGCGGACCCGCATCGAGTCCGAAACGGGGATTCGCCTGGCATCGGGTGACCTCGCCGATCGCTCGGTGCGAGACATCGCCGAGTTGTTGAGCCGCAGGCTGACGCCCCGTCAGGACGCCGGCAGCGATACCCGGCCCGAAACCGCACGGTGACGGACCGAGGCCAGGGAGAGTGATGAAAGCTGTTCTGCGAGTGTTCGTGTCCGGGCTTGTCCAGGTGTGTGCGATCGCCCTGCTGATCTTCCTGCCTGCGGGCACGTCCACCTACTGGCAGGCGTGGCTGTTCCTGGCGGTGTTCGCGCTGTCGGCCTGGATACCCAGCGTCTACTTACAGATAACCAATCCTGCTGCGCTGCAACGGCGTTTGCGTGGCGGACCGACAGCCGAAGCGCGGCGTGCGCAGAAGCTGGTGATGGCCGGGCTGTACCTGTCGCTCGCGGCGATGTGCGTGGTGAGCGGATTCGACCACCGATTCGGCTGGTCCGCTGTGCCGGCCGCGGTCAGCGTGATCGGCAGTGCCCTGGTCGGGATCAGCCTGGCCGTGGTCGTGCTGGTGACCACGCAGAACAACTACGCCTCGACGACGGTCCAGGTCGAGGCGGGCCAGAACGTCGTCTCCACCGGTCTGTACGGGCTGGTCCGGCATCCGATGTACACCGGCAACACGATCATGCTGGTCGGGATCCCGCTGGCGCTCGGATCGTACTGGGCCCTGCTGTTCGTCGTGCCGGGCCTGGCCGTACTCGCCTGGCGCATCCACGACGAGGAGACACTGCTCCGCGAAGAACTGGTGGGATACCGGGAATACACCACCAGGGTCCGCTACCGGCTCGTGCCGTGCCTCTGGTGACGCGTTAGCGAGCCGCCCCCACCGTCCGGCCCAGCAGCGCGACGGTCGGCGCCTCGAACAGCGCGGTGACCGGCAGGTCGACCTCGAGGGCGGCGTTGATCGCAGTGATCACCTGCATCGCCGAGAGCGAATCCCCGCCCAGATCGAAGAAGGAGTCCTCGACTCCGACGGACTCCCGTCCCAGCACTCCGGCGACGACGCCGACCAGGATCCGCTCGACATCGGTCGTTGGTGTGCGACGGCCCGCGGCCGGTGCGTTCGCGGGAGCGGCAGGCTCGGCGTCGTCGCGGGCGGCAGTGGGGGCCAACGGCTGGGTGGGATCGGTGACCATCGCCACCACCACCCGCTGGAACTGCTCGACCAGCGCGTCGATATCCGCCTGGTCGAACACGTCCGCACGGTACTGGATGCGCAAGTCGAGCTCGGCACCCGGAACCGCCTGCAGTGCAAGGGGATAGTGATAGTAGTCCCGGTTGGTGAGGTCGGTGACCACCAGCCCGTCGTCGCCGGACAGCTTGGCGGCGTCGGTCGGATAGTTCTCGTAGACGAAGACGGTGTCGAAGAGCTGCTGATGGCCGGTGATCCGATGGATCTCGTGCAGCGGTATGTGCTCGTGCTCCAGGGTGCGGTTGCGGCCGTTGTGCAGCTGGTCGAGCAGATCTGCGGTGGTCGTCGTCGGGGTCATCGTGGCCCGGACCGGCACGGTGTTGATGAACAATCCCACCATGGAGTCCGCGCCGACGACCTCGTCGGGCCGGCCCGACACCACGGCACCGAAGACCACGTCGTGTCGACCGGTCAGCCGGCACAGCACCTGCGCCCACGCCGCCTGCAGCACGGTGCTGACGGTGGTGTGGTGTGCGCGTGCCAGCTCACCCAGCGCCCGGGTGGTCGGTTCCGGAAGCCGCTGCGCGACAACCGCACGCGGGCCCGGCCGGAGCCGGTCCGGCGGGCCGACGACGGTGGGTGCGTCGACCCCGGCGAGTACCTGCGCCCACGCCGATCCGGCCGACTCGAGATCGCGGCCGCTCAGCCAGCTCACGAAGCGGCGATAGGGCACGGCCGCGGGCAGCCACTGGCCGTAGTAGCTGGCGAAGATCTCCCCCAGCAGGATCGGCAGCGACCACCCGTCGAGCACGATGTGGTGATTGGTCAGCACGAACCGGTGCTCGTCCGGCCCGGTGCGGATCAGCGCCGCGCGGAAGGGCGGCTGGGCGGCCAGATCGCAGACAGCATGGCGCTCTTCGGCGCACACCCGGGCGATCTCGTCGTCGAGGTCATGCCCGTGGCCGACCAGATCGGCGTATCGCCAGGGCAAATCGGGATCGCTCGGGATGATCTGCACCGGCGCACCGAACCGCCCGCAGAAGCGGACCACGAGATTCGGATGACGCTGCACCGCCAGACTCACCGCCTCGCGCAGCCGGTGCGGATCCAATCGGCCGCTCAGCGTGACATCGAGTTGTACCGCGTACACGTCGTCGCCGGTGGCGTGTGCGACGCCGGCGTGGAAGAGCAGACCCTCCTGCAGCGGAGTCAACGGCAGGATGTCGGCGACCCGGTCCGACAGGCACACCTCGTCGATCTGATCCTGGCTCAGCGCGGCGGGCGCGACATCGGACGGGGTCAACCCGCCGCCGCCGCTGCGAACGTGCGCGCAGATGCCCGCCAGCGCGTCGAACCAGAGTTCACCGAGGCGGTTGACCTGGGCGTGGTCCAGCGATGACAGTGCCCACGACCAGCCGGCACGCAGCCGGGGGCCGGCGTCGGTGTCCACGGTTCCGGCGTTGAGTTCCACGGTGTGCATCAACGGCATCGGGATGGCCGCCGCAGCGCCGGTCATCGACCAGCCGTCCTGGCGGATCTCCCACATGTCCCCGGACACCTCGGCGGCGCCGGCACCCAGGCGGCCCAGGTAGTTGAACCCGATCGGCGGGTCGGCTCCGGCCAGATCGACGTCGTCGTTGAGATAGCGCAGCAGACCGTAGGTCACACCGTCCGGGAGGTGCCGGAGTTGCTCTTTGGCGTTTTTGACCACCGCACCGAGGCCGGCGGCGCCGGTCAGCACCTGGCTCCAGCGCAGCCCGTCCCCGACGGACAGCGCGACCGGGTACTTGGTGGTGAACCATCCGACGGTGCGCGACAGGTCGACGCTGTCATCCTCGGTGTCCAGATCCTCCTGGCGGCCATGGCCTTCGGCGTCGATGACGATGGGGGCGGCGCGGGGGTCACCGAGAACCCCGCAGAACTCCGCGAGCGCCAGTCCGAAGGCGATCAGCAGGATGTCGTTGATCCCGGCGTGGAAGGCCGCGGGCACCTCGCCGAGCAGTTGCCGCGTCGTCTCGGTGTCCAGTTCGAGCGACAGGCTCCCGGCGTTGGCGTAGGTGTCCACCGCAGGTTGCACCGCAGGTAGGTGCGCGGGCACGGCCACGATCTGCTGCCAGGCTTCGGCCTGTGCGACGACCTGCGGGTGATACGCGTGCTCGGCCAGCAGGGCTGCCCATCGTGCGAACGACGTTCCCGGTGCGGGCAACTCCACCGGCTGGCCGGTGCGGTGCTGCGTCCACGCCAGGTTGATGTCCTCCAGGAGGATTCGCCAGGACACTCCGTCCACGACCAGGTGATGGGCGATGACCACCAGCCGACCCGTCGTGGGTACCCACAGCGCGCTCAGCATCCGTCCGGCGACCGGGTTCAATCTCGCCCGCGCTTCCGCGACCACCTGATCGGTCAGCTCGTCGACGGTGCGCAGGCAGGTATGCGCATCCACCGCACCCGCGTCGGAGACCATCAGCGCCCAGTCCTCGTCGACCCGCAGGCGCAGGACAGCGTGCCGGTCCAGCACTGCCTGCAGGACCACCACCACGTCGGCCTCGGTCGCCCCGACCGGGGCCTGTACCACCACCGTCTGGTTGAACTGGTCCACCGGGCCTCGAACCTGCCGCAGCCAGTGGATGATCGGGGTGGCGACCAGCGACCCAGCGCCCTCGTCGACCGTGTCGTCGGCCGCTGTCGTCATCCGGGCGACGCGGGCCAGCCGGGCCACGGTCTGCTCGACGAACACGTCGCGCGGCCGGCACAGGACTCCTGCCGCCCGCGCCCGCGCGACCACCTGCATCGACAGGATGCTGTCCCCGCCCAGCTCGAAGAACGACTCGTCCACCCCGACGCGTCCCAGGCCGAGCACGTCGGCGTAGATCCCGGCGAGGATCGCCTCGACCGCATCGGCCGGTGCGCGATACGAGTCCCCGTCCTGGTACTCGGGGGCGGGCAGGGCTCGCTTGTCGAGCTTGCCGTTGACCGTCAGCGGCATCGCGTCGACCACCACCACTGCGGCCGGGATCATGTACTCGGGTAGGCGTTCTGCCAGTGCGGCGCGCAGCTGCGCGGGGTCCGCCGTTCCGGTGACGTACCCGACCAGACGCTTGTCGCCGGGACGATCCTCACGCGCGATCACCTCGGCCTGTCCGACGCCGTCCAGCGCCGCCAGCGCCGACTGCACCTCCCCCAGTTCGATGCGGTATCCGCGGATCTTGACCTGCTCGTCGGCCCGCCCCAGATACCGCAGCTCACCGTCGGCGCCCCAGCACATCACGTCACCGGTGCGGTACATGCGCTGCCCCGGCGCGCCGAACGGACACGCCACGAATCTCGCCGCCGACAGTCCGGCCCGGTTGACATAGCCATACGCCAAACCCTCACCGGCGACGTAGAGTTCACCGACGACGCCGGGTGCCACCGGCTGCAGCGCGGTGTCCAGCACGAAGAAGCCCAGGTGCGCCAATGGCACTCCGATCGGGCTGACCGCGCTACCGGCATCACACGGGAAGATCTCCCGGAATGATGCGTGCACCGTGGTCTCGGTGATGCCGTACATGTTTATCAGCCGCGGCGACTCCGGGTGCGCATCGAACCACGGGACCAGACGTTGCGGCTCCAGCGCCTCTCCGCCGAAGACGACCGCCTCCAGCGTGAGCTGCCTGCCGATCCCGGGCTGCAGCCCGTCTGCAGCCTGCAACGCGTAGAACGCCGACGGGGTCTGGCTCAGCACGGTCACCTGTTCGGTGGCCAGCAGGGCGTGCAGATCCTCCGGCGAACGCACCACCGGGTCCGGTACCACGACGAGCCGGCCGCCGTAGAGCAGCGGGCCCCAGATCTCCCAGACCGAGTAGTCGAATGCCAGCGAGTGGCATTGGGTCCAGACCTGTTCGGCCAGGCCCATTTCCGCGTCGATCGTCTCGAGCAGCGCGGTGACGTTGCGGTGCGGGATCGCCACCCCCTTGGGGGTCCCGGTGGTGCCCGAGGTGTAGATGACGTACGCGACCTGATCGGGGTCCGGCGCCGGCAGAGCGGTACCCAATTCATGGGCGACGGCGGGATCGTCGACGTCGATGACCGGTCCGCGGTGCTCCTGCAGTCGATCGGCCAGCGCGGCGGCGGTGATCACCGCGACCGGTACGGAATCAGCGAGAACGAAGTCCATTCGGGTGGTGGGTACCGCGGGGTCGATCGGCACGTATGCCGCACCGGTCTTGACGACGGCCAGAACGGCAACGACGGCCTCAGCGGTGCGCGGCAGCAGCACCGCCACCCGGTCGCCGGCCCTGACCCCACGGTCGACCAGCAGGTGCGCGAACCGGTTCGACGCCTCATCGAGCTCGCGGTAGGTCCATGAGCGCTCGCCACAGGTGATCGCCGTGGCGTCGGGCGCACGGAGGACCTGCTCGGCGAAGGCGGCAGGAATCGACGGTGCGACATCGACCGATTCGGTGAGAGCCCAGCGGTTACCCCACCTGTCCAGGCGGGCGTGCTCGGTCTCGTCCAGCACGTCGATCGACGACAGCCGCAGTTCCGGCTCGGTGCTGATCGCGACCAGTACCCGCCGCAACCGTTCGACGAACGCCTCGACGGTGCCCGCGTCGAACACGTCGGTGCGGAATTCCACGAATCCGCCGATCCCGGCCGGATCGCCCGTGGCGCTCCAACGTTCGGCCAGCGAGAACGACAGGTCCATCCGGGCGGCACCGGTGTTCACCGGCAGCTGGCTGACCTCCAGATCGCCGAGCGCCAGCCCCGCGGCCGACGAGTCGCCGGTGTCGGCAGGCAGGTTCTGCCAGGCCAGCATCACCTGGACCAGGGGGTGGTGGGTCAGCGAACGGGTCGGGTTCAGTCGGTCGACGACCACCTCGAACGGCACATCCTGGTGCTCATATGCGGCCAGGCTGCGTCTGCGCACCTGATCGACTACCTCGGCGACACTGGGGTCGCCGGTCAGGTCGAGCCGCAACACCAGGGTGTTGACAAAGAAGCCGACCAGGTCGTCGAGCGCTGGGTCCCGTCGCCCGGCGATCGGGAAACCCACCGCCACATCGGAACTCGCGCTGAGTTTGGACAGCAGCACCGCGAGCGCGGCCTGCATCACCATGAAGCTGGTGGCACTGTGCTCACGCGCCATCCCGGCGACGGCGCGCTGCAGTTCTTCCGGCCAGTCCACTGCCACCGTCGCACCCCGCTGATCGGCCACCTGCGGGTAGGTCCGGTCGGTGGGCAGCACGAGCCGTTCCGGCATCCCGGCCAGCGCTTCCTGCCAGTAGGCCAGCTGGGCGGCGATGCGGCTCTTTCCGTCGGTCAGCTCACCGAACTGTGCACGCTGCCAGAGCGTGTAATCCACGTACTGCACGGCGAGATCGGCCCAATCCGGTGCACGACCCGCGCAGCGGCCCTGGTACGCCACGCCGAGATCGGCCACCAGCGGGCCGATCGACCAGCCGTCGGCGGCGATGTGGTGCACCACTGCCACCCACACGTGGTCGTCGTCACCCACCCGGTAGAGCCGCGACCGCAGCGGGATCTCGGTCGCCAGATCGAACGTCCGCAGCGCCGTCTCCTCGACCGCCTCCTCGAGCCGGCTCTTCGGCCACCGCGTGGCATCGACGACCTGCCATCCGAAATCGGCGTGCTCCGGGTCGACCACCACCTGCCGGGGTATACCTTCCGGAGCGTCGAACACCGTCCGCAGGCTTTCGTGCCTTGCCACGACGTCGGCCAGCGCGGCAGCCAGCATGTCGGTGTCGAGCGGTCCGCGTAGCCGCAGCGCCACCGCCAGGTTGTACACCGGCGACGGACCCTGCAGCTGATCGATGAACCACAGGCGATTCTGGGCGAACGACAGCGGGATCACCGCCGGACGCTGCTGAGCCACCAGCGGCTCGAGCCCACCGTCGCCGGCGTGGACGCGGGTCGCCAGTTGCGCCACCGTCGGGGCCTCGAAAACCGTGCGCACCGTGAGATCGGCGGCCATGCCCGCGTTGACCGCGGCGATCAGCCGCATCGCCGACAGCGAGTCTCCGCCCAGCTCGAAGAACGAATCGTGCACGCCGACCCGGTCCACCCCGAGGACCTGGGCGAATATGCCGGTCAGCATCTCTTCGGCGAGCGTGGTCGGGGCCCGGTAGTTCTCGACATCCTGATAGTCCGGCGCCGGCAGCGCCCGCCGGTCGAGCTTGCCGCTGACAGTCAGCGGCAGCTCGTCGAGCACCAGCACTGCGGCCGGCACCATGTAGGCGGGAAGGCGTTCGGCCAGCGCCGCGCGGACCTTGCCCGGGTCGAGGGCTGCCGCGCCGGTGACGTAGCCGACCAGTCGGGGGTCGCCCGGCCGGTCCTCGCGGGCGATCACCACCGCATGCTCGATCCCGGCGACCGCGGCCAGCGCGGCCTGGACTTCACCGGGCTCGATGCGGTACCCGCGGATCTTGACCTGTTCGTCGGCGCGCCCGACGTACTGCAGTTGGCCGTCGGACCGCCACCGCACCAGGTCCCCGGTGCGGTACATACGTGCGCCGGCGGTCCCGAACGGGCAGGCCACGAACCGGGACGCCGTCAGAGCGCTGCGGCCGATGTAGCCGAGGCCCACGCCGCGACCGGCGACATACAGTTCGCCGACCACACCTTCAGGGACCCGGCCCAGCCGCTCGTCGAGGACGAACAACGCCACCGCCGGGGGCGGCGCACCGATCGGCACCACCTCCGATCCCGGGGCGTCGATCTGCAACGGCGCGCTCATGGACGCGTACACCGTGATCTCGGTGGGGCCGTAGGCGTTGATCACCACGCGGCTGGGCGCCCACTGCTGTACCACGTCGAACGGGCACGCCTCGCCGCCGAGCAGCAGTGCCACCGATTCCAGCCCGTCCGGCTCAAGCGCGGCCACCGCCGACGGAGTCTGGGTGAGGACGTTGACGCCTTCGGCGATCAACATGGCGTGGAAGTCGTCCGGTGACCGGACGACGGCATCGGGGATCACCGCCAACCGGCCCCCGCCGAGCAGCGCGGCCCAGATCTCCCACACCGAGAAGTCGAAGGCATAGGAGTGGCACTGGGTCCAGACCTGGTGTTCAGGTAGTCCATCGGGGGCCGAATCCGCCAGATGGGCCAGGTTGCGGTGGGTCAGGGCGACACCCTTGGGAGTGCCGGTCGTGCCGGAGGTGTAGATCAGGTAGGCGATGTCGTCGGCAGACGGTCCCGGCGGTGGACTGATCGGCTGAGCCGCGATCGCGGGATCCTCCGCGTCGACGATGGTCAGCTCCTGGCCGTCGACTCGCGACTGTAGGCCCGCGGTGGTGACGACGGCGATCGGTGCGGCATCGGCGAGCATGAACGCGATGCGCGAATCCGGCAGCGCCGGATCGATCGCCAGGTATGCACCCCCGGCCTTGAGGACGGCCACCATGGCGACCACAGCCGAGGCGGAGCGCTCCAGCAGCAGCGCAACACAGCTTCCACGGGTGACACCGCGTTCGAGCAGCAGATGCGCGAGGCGAGTCGCCGCGTCGTCGAGTTCCCGGTAGGTCAGGAAGTGGCCGCCGTCGCTCACCGCCACCGCCTCCGGGTGCGCGGCGACGCGGTCGGCCAACAACTCTGGGATCGATGCGGCTTCGGGTGCCGGCGCGGTCAGCACCGCCCGGTTACCGATCTCATCGAGACGGACCTGCTCGACCTCGTCGAGCACGCTGAGCGCCGACAACCGCTGGGTCGGATCGGCGATCATCGCCAGCACCACCCGCTGCAACCGGTCGATCAGCGCCTCGACGCTCGACGTGTCGAACACGTCGGTCCGGAACTCCACGGCGCCGCCGATGCCGGCGGGCTCCCCGCTGCGAGTCCAGCGCTCGTTCAGCGAGAACGCCAGGTCCACCCGGGCAGTCTGGGTGTCCAGCCGGATCTGGTTGATCTGCAGATCGCCGAGCGCCAGGACGATCTGGTCGCTGGCCTCCGCAGGCAGATTGCGCCAGTCCAGCATCACCTGGACCAACGGATGATGGGTCAGGGATCGGCTCGGACTGAGCGTGTCGACGACCACTTCGAACGGCACATCCTGGTGCTCGTACGCCGCCAGTGCACGCCGGCGTACCTGGGCCAGCAGGTCGGCGACGGTCGGGTCACCGGTCAGGTCCACCCGCAGCACCAGGGTGTTGACGAAGAACCCCACCAGCTCGTCGAGCGCGGGGTCGCGGCGGCCGCCGATCGGGAATCCCACCGCCACATCGGAACTCGCGCTGAGCTTCGACAGCAGCACCGCCAGCGCTGCCTGCATCAACATGAAGCTCGTCGCATTGTGGTCACGGGCCACCTCGGCGATGCGCTGCTGCACGTCGCTGGACCAGCCGAATGTGGTGCTGGCCCCGCGTTGGTCGGCCACCGGCGGGTAGGGCCGGTCGGTCGGCAACTGCAGTCGTTCGGGCATTCCCGCCAGCGCATCCCGCCAATACGCCAGCTGGCGGGCGATCAGGCTGTCACCATCGTCGAGATCACCGAACTGTGCCCGTTGCCACAGCGTGTAATCGACGTACTGCACCGGCAGTTCGTCCCACATCGGTTCCAGGCCGGCAAGGCGACAAAGATAGGCCACGCCGAGGTCATGCACCAGCGGGCCGACCGACAGGCCGTCGGCGGCGATGTGGTGGGCCACGGCCACCACCACGTGGTCGTCCTCGCTGATCCGGAAAAGCCGTGCCTGCATGGGGATCTCAGCAGCGAGGTCGAAGGGGTGACGCGCCACCGCGCCGACGGCGTCCTCGAGCTCAGCCTCCGACCATCCTGTGGCATCGACGATGCCCCAGCCGAAGTCGGCCTCCTCAGCCGGGATCACCAGCTGCCGGGGGATCCCGTTCGGGGCGGCGAACCGGGTGCGCAGGCTCTCGTGCCGGCCCACCACATCGGTCAGCGCCGCACCCAGTACCTCGGTGTTGAGCCGTCCGTGCAGCCGCAGCGCCACCGGCATGTTGTACGTCGGGGACGGACCCTGCAGCTGGTCGAGGAACCACAGCCGGTTCTGGGAGAACGAGAGCGGCACCACCGTGGGCCGCTCGTCGACAGCCCGCAACGGTTCGAGCCCGCCTGTGTCTCCACCGACGTGCGGCGCCAACTGCGCGACTGTGGGCGCCTCGAACAGCGTGCGCACCGACAGGTTGGCGTTCAACCCTGAATTGACCGCGGCGATCAGGCGCATCGCCGACAGCGAATCGCCGCCCAGGTCGAAGAACGAATCGTTCACACCGACCCGCTCCACACCCAGCACCCGGGCGTAGATGCCGGCGAGGATCTCCTCGACGGCGGTGACCGGTGCACGGTAATCGTCGGCGCCCTGATACTCCGGTACCGGCAGGGCGCGCCTGTCCAGCTTGCCGTTGACGGTCAGCGGCAGCGTGTCGATCGCCATGATTGCCGCCGGAACCATGTACTCGGGCAGGCGTTCTGCCACCGCGGCACGCACGGCGGCGGGATCCGGGGCGTCGGCGGTCCCGGTCACATATCCGACCAACCGCTTGTCCCCGGGACGGTCCTCGCGGGCGATGACCACCGCCTGCTCCACGCCGTCCACCGCGGCCAGCGCCGCACGAACCTCGCCGATCTCGATGCGGTAGCCGCGGATCTTGACCTGCTCGTCCGCACGCCCGACATACCGCAGCTGCCCGTCGGGGCTCCAGCACACCAGATCGCCGGTGCGGTACATACGCTCCTCCGGCCCGCCGAACGGGCATGCCACGAACCGCGACGACGTCAGCCCGGGCCGTCTCCAATACCCCAGTCCTGCTTGCGGTCCGGCGACGTACAGCTCGCCGACCACGCCCGCGGGCACCGGTCTCAGCCACTGATCGAGCACGAAGAAGGCCAGATCCGTCAACGGCCCACCGACCGGGCTGACGGTCTCGTCGTCGCCGGCGATGTCCTGGTCACCGATCTCCCGGAACGACGCGTGCACCGTCGTCTCGGTGGTGCCGTACAGATTGAGCAGCCGTGGCAGGGTCGGGTGGTGTTCGCGCCAGGTGCGCAGACGTTGCGGCTCGAGCGCTTCCCCGGCGAAGATCACCGCGCGAAGCGACAGCCGGCGTCCGAGTTCAGGCTGCAGCGCGTCCGCGGTCTGCAACGCGTAGAAACCCGATGGGGTCTGGCTCAGCACGGTGACCTGTTCGGCGGCCAGCAGCGCGTGGAACTCCTCCGGTGCGCGTGCCACCGACTCCGGCACCACGACCAACCGTCCGCCGTGCAGCAGCGCCCCCCACATCTCACACACCGAGACGTCGAAGGCCAGCGAATGCCACAGCGACCACACTTGGTCGTCGAGGTCGATGTGGGCCGCCAACGCCCCCATCAGCTGGGTGACGTTGTCGTGGGTGATGGCCACACCCTTGGGCACACCGGTGGTGCCCGACGTGTAGATCAGGTACGCGATGTCCTGGGGGCGCGGTGCAGGCGGGGCCGTGCCGGGCCGGCCGGTGCCGGCGTGGATCTCCTGCGCATCGATGATTGGCAGCTCCTGGTCCGACAGCCGAACCGCCAGGTCGGCGTTCGTGATCGCCAGGGTGGGCGCGGAATCATCGAGGACGAGTTGCATCCGTGCCTGCGGCGCCGCCGGGTCGATAGGGACATAGGCAGCCCCGGTCTTCAGCACCGCCAGGATCGACACGATCGCCTCAGCCGATCGGGGCAACAGCAGCGCGACACGGTGGCCCGGCCCGATCCCGTTGTCGGCCAACAGATGGGCGAAGCGGTTAGATACTTCGTCGAGTTCGCGGTACGTCCACGAACGCTCACCCCAGCTCAGCGCACACGCGGCGGGCACCCGCGCAACCTGCGCGGCGAACAACGCGGGGATCGACAACGGGCTCCGTGCGTCCCCGGTCAGGGCCGCCCGGCGGCTCCACCGGTCCAGTCGGGCGCGCTCAGCGCCGTCGAGGACGTCGAACCTCGACAGCGGCCGCGTGGGGTCGGCCACCATCGCTGCCAGCACCCGCTTGAGCCGGTCCGTGAGCGTCTCGATGCCTGCCGCGTCGAACACCCCGGTGTCGTATTCGACGCGGAGGGTCAGTTCGGTGCCCGGCACGGCCTGGATCGCCACCGGGTAGTGGTTGTATTCGCGGTGGGCGAATCCGGTCACTGACAAGCCGTCGGCGCTGGGTAACGATGCGGCGTCGACCGGATAGTTCTCGTAGACGAAGAAGGTGTCGAACAGGTGGTCCTGCCCGGTGATCCGGTGGATCTCGTTGAGCGCCAGGTGCTGATGGTCCAGCGTGTGGGTGTACGAGGTCTGCAGTTGGTCGAGCAGGTCGGCGGTCGTGGTCGCCGCGGTGATACGTGCCCGCACCGGGACCGTGTTGATGAACAGCCCAACCATGGAGTCCGCGCCGAACACCTCTGCCGGCCGCCCCGACACCGTCGTGCCGAACGCGACATCGTCGTGGCCGGTCAGCGCCACCAGCACCTGCGCCCATGCGCTCTGCAACACCGTGCTCACGGTGGTCTGCCGGGAGCGCGCGAGGTCGCCGAGCGCCTGAGTGGACTGCTCGGACAGTGCGAACGAGGCGACGTCGCGTCGCCCCTGTCCCGCACGGGCTGCCGACCCGACCAGGGTCGGCGTGTCGAAGCCGGCCAGCACGTCCGCCCATGCGGTACGGGCGGCGTCGAGGTCGCGGCCGGCCAGCCAGTTGAGGAATCTGCGGTACGGCACCGGTGGCGGCAGCCGGTGCCCGTAGTAGGCGGCGAACACCTCGCCCAGCAGAAGCGGCAGTGACCATCCGTCGAGCACGATGTGGTGATTGGTCAAGACGAACCGGTGCTCATCGGAGCCGATGCGGATCAGGGCAGCGCGGAAAGGCGGCTGGTCGGCCAAATCGCAGACTGCGACGCGCTCCTCGCGGCACACCCTCGCTGTCTGTCCGTCGATGTCGATGTCGCCCGTAGTGAGATCGTGGTACCGCCAGGGGGTTTCGGGGTCGGCCGGGATGATCTGTACCGGGTCGGCGAACTTCTGGGAGAACCGGGCCGCCAGATTGGGATGGCGGGTCACCACCGTCTGCACAGCCTCGCACAACTGGTCGCGGTCGAGGGGGCCGCTCAGGGTGATGGACAACTGCACCGCGTAGACGTCGTCATCGCCCTGCGCGGTGCCGGCGAGGAACAGCAGCCCCTGCTGCAGCGGCGTCAGGGGCAGAACGTCAGCTATCCGCATATTGGCGCGCAAGCTCGTCGATCTGCTGCTGACTGAGGCCGACCGCGATATCCGAGGGGGTCAGCCCTCCGCCGCCGTCCCGTACATGCGCGCAGATGCCGGTCAGGGCGTCGAACCACAGTTGGCTCAGCCGCCTCATCTGTGCCTCGTTCAGCACCGATGTCGCCCAGGTCCAGGCCGCGCGCAGGTGCGGGCCGGCGTCGGTGTCGGTGATCGCGGCGTTGAGCTCCACGGTGTGCAGCAGGGGCATCGGTACCGCGGCTGCGGCAGCGGTGACCGGCCAACCGTCCTGGCGGATCTGCCACGTCTCGCCCGACCCGCCGGCCACCGTCGCGCCCTGGCGGCCCAGGTAGTTGAACGCGATCGGCGGGTCGTCGGCCTCCAGGTCGACGTCGCTGTTCAGGTACCGCAGAACCCCGTAGTTCACCCCGTCGGGTGACGTGCGGAGCCGCTCCTTGGCGGCCTTGACGGCACCACCCAGCCGTGCGTCTCCGGCCACCACCTGCGCCCAGGTCAGACCGCCCACTTCCAGGGCGACCGGGTACTTGGCGGTGAACCATCCCACGGTGCGCGACAGATCGACGTCCTCGCCTCCGGACCCGATCTCTTCGTCGCGCCCGTGGCCCTCGACGTCGATGCACAGCGTTGTGGGTGTGGCGCCGAGAGCGCCCAAGAACTCCCCGTACGCCAGGCCGAAGGCGATCAGCAGGATCTCGTCGATTCCGGCGTGGAACGCCGCGGGCACCTCCCCCATCAGCAGCGCGGTCGTCTCGGCGTCCAGTTCCGACGACCACGTCCCGGCGGTGGCATAGGTGTCCAGGTCGGGTTGCGCCGCAGGTAATTCGGCGGGTGTTCCTGCGATATGCCGCCACAGGTCGGCCTGTTCGACGACATCTCCACGACGGGCATGCTCAACCAGCAGTGCCGCCCAGCGGGCGAACGACGTTCCCGGCTCGGGCAGTGTCACCTGCTGTCCGCTGCGGTACTGCCGCCACGCGATATTGAGGTCTTCCAACAGAATTCGCCACGACACCCCGTCGACGGCAAGATGGTGTGCGATGACCGCAAGCTGACCTGTGGCGGGCACCCACAGGGTGCTCACCATCGTCCCGGCGGGATCCAATCGCGACCGTGCCGCCGCGACGGCGTCGTCGGTCAGCGCATCGACGGTGTGCACGCATGACCCGGCGTCCACCGATCCCGGCTCGGGCACGCTCAGCGACCAGCCGCCCGCGCCGTCGTCCTCGATCCGCAGCCGGAGCATCGCGTGTCGATCGAGCAGCGCCTGCAGCATGGTTACGACGTCGGATTCGGTTGTCCCAGCGGGTGCTTGCACCACAATCGTCTGGTTGAACTGGTCCACCGGTCCCCGCGCCTGCTGCAGCCATCGGATGATCGGGGTTGCGAGCACCGGGCCCACGCCGTCATCGGCCGGTTCTGTGTGGCCGTCGGCGACCCGGGCCATGCGGGCCAGCCGGGCCACGGTCTGCTCGGTGAAGATGTCGCGCGGACGACACACCACGCCTGCCGCGCGAGCCCGGGCAACCACTTGCATCGACAGGATGCTGTCGCCGCCCAGCTCGAAGAACGACTCGTCGACGCCGACCTGCGGCAATCCCAGCACCTGCGCGTAGATGCCGGCCAGGATTTCTTCGACCGCGTCGGTCGGGGCCTGATAGCGCTCGGCGTCCTGGTATTCGGGTGCGGGCAGGGCCCGGGTGTCGAGCTTGCCGTTGACTGTCAACGGCATAGCGTCGATCACCACGATCGCGGCCGGCACCATGTAGGTGGGCAGTCGTTCGGACAGCGCCGCGCGCACCGCTACCGCGTCCAGCGATGCCGACGTCGCGGCGATGTAACCCACCAGGCGCTTGTCCCCGGGGCGATCCTCACGGACGATCACCTCGGCCTGCTCGACGCCGTCCAAGGCGGCCAGTGCGGCCTGCACCTCGCCGAGTTCGATGCGGTAGCCGCGGATCTTGACCTGCTCGTCGGCACGTCCCAGATACCGCAGCTCGCCGTCGTCACCCCAGCACATCAGATCGCCGGTGCGGTACATGCGTTCACCTGGCGCCCCGAACGGGCACGCGACGAACCGTGACGCGCTCAACCCGGCCCGGCCGACATAACCGTCGGCCACCCCGGCGCCTGCGACGTACAACTCCCCGACCACGCCGGCAGGGACGGGTCGCAGCCAGCCGTCGAGGACGAAGAAACCGAGATGAGCCAACGGCATCCCGATCGGGCTGGCGACGCTACCGGCATCGGCTGCGACGATCTCGCGGAACGACGCGTGCACGGTCGTCTCGGTGATGCCGTACATGTTGATCAGTCGCGGTGACTGCCGATGAGCCTGCAGCCACGGGGCGAGACGGTGCGGCTCCAAAGCCTCCCCGCCGAACACCACGGCCGCGAGCGCGAGCTGCCTGCCGCGTTCGGGTGCGAGCGCATCGGCGGCCTGCAGCGCGTAGAACGCCGACGGGGTCTGACTGAGCATGCTGATCCGCTCGGTGACGAGCACGGCGTGCAGCTCCTCCGGCGACCGGACGGTCTCGTCGGGCACGACCACCAGCCGGCCGCCGTAGAGCAGCGCCCCCCAGATCTCCCACACCGAGAAGTCGAACGCCAGGGAATGGCACTGCGACCACACCTGCTGTGCCAGATCCATCTGCGCGTCCAGCGTCTCCAACAGACGGATCACGTTGCGGTGCGGGATCGCCACGCCCTTCGGGGTGCCGGTGGTGCCCGAGGTGTAGATGACGTACGCGATGTCGTCGGGGTCCGGCACAGGCAACCGGGTGCCGTGGAGGACAGCCGTATCGGCGTCCGCGATCGCCGCGATGTCCAGGACCGGAAGCCCACGGCCGTCGAGCTGCTCGGCCAGTTCGGCTGTGGTGATCACCGCGGTCGGCGCGGCATCGGTGAGCACGAAGTCCCTTCGCGCCGCTGGCACCGCCGGATCGATCGGCACGTACGTCGCTCCGGTCTTCACCACCGCCACCATCGCCGCGACGGCCTGAGCCGACCGCGGTACGAGCAATGCCACCCGTTGCCCCGCACCCACGCCGATGCTGACCAGGACCCGCGCGACGTGGCACGCCGCCTCGTCCAGCTCGCGGTAGGTGAGCGAGTGACCTTCGTAGGTCACCGCCGGGGCGTCCGGAGTGCGAGCCACCTGTGCGGCGAACGACTCCGCGATCGACAACGGTGCCGCGAACGGCTGCGTCAGGGTCGCTTGGTTGCCCCACACCCGCAACCGGGCATGTTCGGCGTCGTCGAGGACGTCGATGGTGGACAGACGGCGGGCAGGATCGGCCGCCATCGCGATCAGTACCCGCTCCAGCCGCCGCGCCAGGTCGGCGACGTCGCAGTTCGTGAACAGCCGGCCGGCGCCCAGGGTGCTGAGGAACAGTTCGTCTCCGGTGCCGGAGAAGATCAGGCCGAAGCCACCGACGAAGCCGGAGTTGGTCATCGACGCCGAGGCCGTCACACCGCCGAAGTCCAACGAGAACGCGTGCGGGAGGAAGTCGATGACCAGGCGGTCGGCCCGCTGATCGGAGCGACCGGTCCGGCGTTCCAGCGCGTACACCGGAAATCGCTGGTGCTCCAACGCCTCTCGAATCCGCCGATGGGTGTGTTCACAGAAGGCGGCGACAGTGGAGTGCGCCGAAACGCTCAACACCAGCGGCGTGACACCGGCGACCATACCCGGCAGCGTCTTGGACTCCGGCCGCACCCGCCTGCTGACGGGGAAGTCGAGCACCACCTCGGAGTCACCGGCGGACCGCCCCGGCATCAGGAGCGCGCATGCCGCCGTGATGACCGATGCGCGCGGCATGTTCCAGACGTGGGCCAGCTCGTCGACTCGGCGGATGACCGTGGGGTCCAGCTGCACCGGCGTCGACAGCTCGTTCGGGTCACCGCCGGCGAGGTCCTGCGCTGGCCGGTGCTGCGGCGAATTTTCGTCCGGCAGATTCCGCGTCCAGTAATCCTCGTCGTCGCGGTAGTCGGTGGAGGATTCGTACTCCGCCTCGCAGTCGACCAGATCCCGGAGCGAGCCGAAGAAGGCGGCGGGGATGGGTTCTCCGGCAACGATCGCCGAATAGACGGTGGCGATCCTGTTGCCGATCAGTCCGAGCCCGGCCCCGTCGGTGACGATGTGGTGGAAGCAGCCGAACAACAGGTGTTCGTCGAATCCTGTTTGGAACAGGGCGAATCGGAACAGCGGCCCGTCGAAGGGCATGGGTGTGCGCTGAATCGACAGCGCCATCTCCTGCGCTGCGCTCACCGGGTGCTCGAACGAGCTCAGATCGTGGAATTCGAGATCGACGTCGGGGTGGTCGATTGCCTTCTGGAAGATTCGGCCGTCCACCTCGGCGATCGCGACCCGAACCGGTTCGGCTTCGTGAATCACCCGCCGGATCGCCCACTCGAGGGCGTCGAGTTCAATCGGACCGTCAATGGTGACCAGGAGGCCGAATTGCCACTCCGCACCGAAGTGGCCCATCTCCTGCTCGAGCCAGATATCCAGCTGCGCACGCGTCAGCGGAAATGTGCTCTCATCAAGCTCCATCGGACTCCCCGGCCCAGCCGCTCTACTTATCCGAAGCCCCGCCCGCCGCCAGCCGCTCGCGCAGAGACCTCGGCCGGATGTCGGTCCAGTGCTGTTCGACGTATTCCAGGCACTCGGATCGGGGCGCCTCGCCGTGGACGGCTCGCCAGCCGGCGGGGACGTCGGCGAAAGTCGGCCACAGGCTGTGTTGCCCCTCGTCGTTGACCAGGACGAAGAAGCTGCCCTTGTCGTCGTCGAACGGATTGGTGCTCACGAGTCTCCAGGATCTAATTGACGTAGGTGTAACAGTTTGCCGGTTTTTGGTCGCTGTGTGCTCACTTTCATCGGGTGTGATCCATGTCACGTCGCTGCGGTGCGCTGCGAGACGGTCAGCTCACCGGGTGCGATCGGACGAAGTTCTCCAACAGCTCAGCGGTCGACGCCGCGCTCACCGCCGGTTCGGTGATGCGGGGGGCGAGCTCGCGGGCCCGGGCCACACACTCCGGGTCGAGGATCGCGCGCAGGTCCGATACCAGCGACGCCTCGGTGGCGGTGGAGAAGCGCCGCGCGGTGCCGACCTTCAGCCTCTTGATGGCGGCGCCGTAGACGGCATGGACCATGTCCCAGTAGAGGATGAGCTGGGGCACGCCGGCCCGCATACCGATCGGTGTGGTGCTCGAGCCGCCGTGGTGCACGAGCGCACGGCATCGGGGGAACACTGCCGGATAGTTCATGGTGCCGACCACCTTGACGTGCTCGCCGTGGCGCACTTTGCTGAAATCGGTCCCGGCGGCGCCGATGAGTGCCCGTTCGCCCAGCTGCGCGCAGGCGTTGCCGATCATGGCGATCGTGTCGGCCGGGGATTCGACCGGGATGCTGCCGAACCCGAAGTAGATCGGCGGGGTGCCCGCGTCGATCCACGACGTGACCTCGGCATCGGTCTCGGTCGCCAAACCCAACGTCAACGTGCCGACGAACGGACGCTGCCCGCCATGCGCCGACCATTCGGCCGCCAGACCGGGGAAGCAGGCCTCGTCGTAGGCCTGGATCTCGAGGGATCCCCGTTCGGTGATCCGTCGCGGCGCCGAGCCTGTCGACTTCGGCAAGCCCAGGTTCAGGCGCTGCGCATCTTCGACTTTCTTGGTGACCCGCCACGACAACCACCAGAACGCCCGCACCAGCGCGCGGCCCACCGGCTCCGGAAGGGACGTCAGGATCTGGCCGTTGGGCCGCAGCGGGAAGTAGTGCAGAGTGGCCAACGGAATGCCGTAGTGCTCGGCGACATTCGCGGCGGCATCTTCGAAGTTGATCCCGGTGAAGATCAAGTCGGCCCCGTCCGCCAGGGACACCAGCGTCGCGCTCATGTCCTGCCACCCTTCGAGCAGCGGCCCGGCGATCTCCACCCGGGAGCCGATCATCTGCCGGACTCTCCACGGGGTGCGGAAGAAGCACGTCCAGAAGTCGCGGTGGGCGTCCAGAATTGTGGCCGAGTCCGGACCGAAGCCGACCGAGGGAATCCCGGCCGCCGCGGTGAAACCGACCAGATCGGGCGGGACCGCCATACACACGTCATGGCCGCGCAGGGCCAGCTCGCGGCCGACGGCCGCGGACGGCTCGATGTCGCCCCGACTCCCCCACGTTGCCAACACGATTCTCATCGGGTCACAGCCGCCTACCGCGGAGATGATCCGGCGCTCGCATTGAGGAACTCATCGAGATAGCGCGGGGATCTCAGATTCAGCAATCGCTTGCGGTCGGACTTGAGGTCGGTATAGGTGAGCGCTTCGATCTGCGCCGGCGAGTACGGCAGCATCGTCTCCGGGGTGCCCTTGCGGACGAATCCGACGCCCTGATCGCACCGGAGAACGCCGACGAGAAGATCGGGGCGGGTGCTGCGCAGGTGCACGATCGCCTTCCAGACGTCGCCGTTCCAGATGCCGACCACCAACGGCCCTTTCTGTCCGGCGATGAACTCGTCCCACGAGTCCGCTCGACGGCCGGCCAACTCGAACGGCGGGTTGCAGTCGTGCAGGAAGATGACGCCGTCGTCCCGGAGATGGCGCACCGTGTACTCGACGTCGCGCACAACCTGTTCGTAGGTGTGCAGACCGTCGATGAGGGCGACGTCGATGGGATGCCCCGCGAGGAAGGCGGCCTCGTTCTCGAAGAACGCGTCACTGGTGGTCTCGAAATAGTGGGTGGTCCGCGCCTTGGCGTCAGCGAGTTCGCGGGTACGCCGCGTCAGTCGGAACGCCGGGTCGACGGCGATCTTCACGTCTGCGCCGATTCGCTGGAACGCCTGCCCCCGCGATACGCCGATCTCGAGATAGACCGGGTTCACCCGCCGGTCGAGCGCGCGTTGCACGGCCCTGATCCGGTTCATTCCGGGCCAGGCGTCCGCCAGTTTCACCAGCCCGTCGTTGATGTCCACGCGACGATCCTGCCCATAAACTGACGCGTGCGTCCATAAAATCGACCAAGTCACCGGCGCTGACCACCACAGGGAATCGAGTGCATGGCACGTTCATTCAAGGGCAGGGCGGAATCGACAGCCGCTGTCGGTGAGATCCACGCGGCCTTCGGTCGTCGCGACTACTGGCACGACCGCTTGGCAACCGGTGACGCCGTGACCTCCCTTGATTCACTCGTCTCCCACGACGACGGCACCGTGGCGGTGCGCTACACCCAGCACCTGGGCCGGCAATTGCTACCGGCGACGGTCGCCAGACTCGTTCCCGGCGACGTGAGGATGCAGTACACGGAGACCTGGCGGGCCGAGGATCATCAGGGGGTGCAGGGCACCATCGGGGTCACCGTGTCCGGCGGGTTGGGGTCGTGCAGAGCGACGACGTGGCTGCGACCATCCGCCGGGGGCGCGCAGCTGAGCATCGAAGGCAGTGTGGAGGTCAGGATCCCGTTGGTGGGCGCCAGACTCGAGAAGGCCATCGGCGCCGATCTCGCCACAAACATCCCGTCGGTGCTGGAGTTCACCACCACCTGGATCGCGGACCGCGGCTGAGATCCGTTGTCAGCGGACGCGTTTCAGTTCGCCCAGGCCGGTGATCTCGAGGCTGACCGACTTGCGTTGACCGGCGGCTCCGAGCATGAAGAGGATGTCGCCCGCCGGTGCACCGAGCCAGAAGCGCCAGAACCGCTTGTCGAAGAAGGTCCATACGTAGCGACCGTCTCCCAGCGTCCAGTATCCCGCGATGAGCAGGAGGTAGTACATCAGCCGCTTGGAGCGCGAGGCAACCATCTCGATGTTCATCTCCCAGATCTCGAGACCCCAGGAGCGGTATCGCCATTCCAGCCCGTACCTGCTCTGGAATTCGTAGAACGCCCGCATCTCGCCGTTGGTGACGAGGTACTCGTCGAAGACGAGGATCGACCCCTCGACGAAGTGGTCCCGGCACGTCTCCAGCGCGTGCAGGCAACTCTCGTAGGTGTCCAGATCCATGTGGAACAGCGCGATGGGCGCCTCCGGGCGGTCCGCCAGGAAGGGCGCCAGGGTGTCGTAGGTACTGCCCTTGACGAACTCCACTCGGCGCCCGAGGGCGGGCGGCAGCCCGTCGGTGAGCGTGACGCCCGTGTCCTTGATGAAGCGCTGCGCGAGCGGCTCCGACAGCGAGAACGTCCCGCGTTTGACCGTGATCTGATCGTCGATCTGCCAGTCTTCGACGAGTCCCTCGAAGGTGTCGAAGCCATACACCGTGCGCCCGCAGGTATCCGCGGTCAGCCGGGTCGACCACCCGATCCAGACGCCGAGATCGAGCACGAGTTCCTCGGAGTCCGGGCCGGTCGGCGCCGCGAGGCCCGCGGCTTCGCGCAGCAGGGTGTGATCGGGAATTCTGCACCGGCGCAGCTCGGCAAGCGATCTGCCGATGAACTCCTGATATCGGTCGTCATAGACCCGGATGTCTCTGGCGTACAGATTCGGGATGTAGCGATCCCGACCCCGGTAGATCAGGCGGGCGCACACGAGCAACAGCACCAGCGCGGCCGGCACGGCAAGCACAATGGGCGCGACATAGCAGGCCGCGGCGAAGCCGAGTGCGATGACAGCCAGGATCGTCCGCCACACGCGATGCAGAGTCGTCCGATCGACCGCTGCCCTGCTGATCCGATCCGCTGTCTGCCCGTCGACTACGCTCACCGATTCTCCTTCGCGTTCCGGCTAGCAGACTAGGCGCTGCGCCGCGACATTTGGCCGAGACGAGGGCAAATACTGACGTATGTGCTAATTCTCGGTCGGCACGTCCTGACGGATGTGATAATTTCCGAGCGCCGACCGACCCGGCGGTCGAAGCAGAAGGGTGGGCTGTTGTCAGCATCCGTGCTCATCACTGGCGGAGCGGGATTCATCGGATCCGCTCTTGCCCGCCGGCTCGTCCAGGTGGGCCATGACGTCGCAGTGATGGACATCCTGCACCCGCAGGTGCACGCCAGCGGCGCGGTGATCGAGCTACCGCCTGAGGTGCGGTTGTTCACCGGCGATGTCACGCACGCCCCCGACTGGGATGCCGTGCTGCGGTTGTGCCGGCCCACCCAGATCGTCCATCTCGCGGCGGAGACGGGAACGGCACAGTCACTCTCCGAGGCGACGCGCCACGGATCGGTCAACGTGGTGGGCACCACCCAACTGCTCGATGCTCTGAGCCACGCGGGCCACGTACCCGAACAGCTCGTGCTCGCGTCGTCGCGCGCCGTCTACGGCGAAGGCGCGTGGCAGTCGGGCACGCAAACCTTCTATCCGCAGCCGCGCAGCCACGCTCAGTTGTCGGCCGGCATCTGGGATCCCCCGGGCCCCACGGGTGACCCCGCCGTGCCGCTTCCCAGCGCCGCCGGCCTAACGGAGCCCCGGCCCACCAACGTCTACGCGGCGACGAAACTCGCCCAGGAGCACCTCCTGTCCGCATGGGCCGCCGCTCACGACAGCGCACTCAGCGTGCTGCGGTTGCAGAACGTCTACGGACCGGGTCAGTCGCTGACGAACTCGTACACGGGGATCGTCGCGCTCTTCGCCCGGCTGTCCCGCGACCGGCTCCCGCTGGAGGTCTACGAAGACGGCCGAATACTGCGCGATTTCGTCTACATCGACGATGTCGTCGAAGCGCTGTTCGCCGCGATACATCGCCCTGCGGCGCTTCCCCGCTGCGTCGACATCGGGTCGGGTCTCCCCACCACGATTCATGAACTGGCGAACATGGCGGCAACCCTCTGCGATGCCCCGGAACCTGCGGTCGTGGGAAAGTTCCGCGACGGCGACGTCCGGGCCGCCAGGTGCGATATCGAGGCTGCGACAGCAGAACTCGACTGGCACCCGAGATGGCGCCTCGAGGACGGCCTGAGGGCACTGCTGGACTGGATCGATGTCGGACCGAATACCGCTCGGCGTCAACCGCTTCCGATCTGACGTCGACCATCCAGCGCGGCGCTCACGGTCGGCCGGTCGCCGGCCCGTCGAGGTACCAGGGGTTCGCTCGCGCCCATTCGATCGTGCGGCGGATCCCCTCCTCGAGGTCGATCTGGAGGCTCCATCCGAGGTCCCGCTGCGCTTTCGTCGAGTCCGGGACGCGGCGCGGAATGTCCTCGTAGCGGGCGCCGTAGCGCTGTGCGGTGTCGAACGCCGCGGTGCTGGATACCGAGTCGACGTTGGCGGTCTTGATCGCCAAGTCCACGGCGTCCCGCATCGTCGTCTCGGTCATGCTGCCGATGTTGTACACCTCGCCGATCGCCGCATCGTTGTCGGCAGCGAGCAGCGTCCCGGCGACGGCGTCGTCGACATAGGTGAAGCACCGCGTCTGATCTCCCGAGTCGTACAGCAGCGGCTCGAGCCCATTGAGGATCCGGTGGATGCTCTGCGAAATCACGAAGATCGGATTCTGCCGCGGGCCGTAGACATTGAAGAACCGCACCACGGTCACCGGCAACCCGTAGGCGTCATGCATGGCGAACACCATGTGCTCGGCCATGGCCTTACTCGTGCTGTAGCTCCACCGCGCAGTCCTCGTCGAGCCCAGGACGCGGTCGTCGTCCTCCGCCCACGGAGTGCTCTGATTCTTGCCGTACACCTCTGAGGTGCTCGTGAACACGAATCGTGCGCCGTGCCGATGACTCAGTTCGAGGGCATTGCGGGTTCCCGTCACGCTGACGTCGGCGACGCGCAGCGGATCCTCGACATACTTGTTGACCCCGACGACCGACGCCAGGTGAAAGACTGTGTCGACGTCGGCGGTGACGGCTGCGCTGAGCGCGGTGAGATCGGTGACATCCCCCTGCACGAAACGGAAATCGGGATAGCGGTCGAAGTCGATGCTCGAGTCGCGGGTGTTCCTGGCGAAGTCGAACACCGTGACGGTATCTCCGCGGCTGAGTAGAGCTTCCACCAGGTGTGAGCCGACGAAGCCGTAACCACCCGTCACGACGACATTGGACATGTTTCCTCTTCCCGTGCGAGATCCGGCCGATCTAACGGCCGATCCCCTTGTAAATGAAGCCCGCGGCGCGCACGGCGGGCGGGTCGAAGCTGTTCCGGCCGTCGAGGAAAACGCAGTCGGCCGCCGTCAGGTCGGCCAGCCGTGTCAGCGGGATCTGGTGGAACTCCTTGTGTCCCGCGAGGACAACCAACGCATCGGCGTCTTTGACCGCCGACTCGATGTCGGGGGTCAACGGGATGTCGGTGACCGACAGCGCTTCTTCCTCCGGCACCCACGGATCGTGGATCGCGAGCTCGCAGCCGGACTCCTCGAGCGGGGTGACGACGTACTTCGTGGGCGTGAGCCGGCAGTCTCCGGTGTTGTTCTTGAACGCGATGCCCAGCACCGCGATCTTACTGGCCTGCAGCGCCTTTCCCTGGTCGGCGAGAAGCTGCCGCAGCAACCCGAAGGTATAGCCGGGCATCGTGTCGTTCACGGTCCGCGACGTGCGCGGAATCGACAGTTCCAGCCCGAGAGTCTGGCCCAGATGGTTGACGAACCACGGGTCCTTCGTCAGGCAGTAGCCGCCGACACCCATGCTCGGCCGCAGGATGTTCACCGGGTTCCCGCCCTTGGGCATCGTGTTCGCTGCGGCGATCACCTGGAGGGCGTCCATCCCGAGCCGGTCGCACACCTTGGCCAGTTCATTCGCCATTGCGACGTTGAGGTCCACCCAGAGGTTGTCCGCGAGCTTGACCATCTCGGCGGTCCGCGGATCATCGACGATCACAGAGTCGACCCCCAGTGCATGACGCCACAGGGTGGCGCAGGCGCGCGCACTGCGCTCGTCCACGGCGCCGACCACGACGGGGATCGACGTGAGTTCATGGATGGCCTGGCCTTCGGCGAGGCGCTCGGGGCAGAACGCCAGGCCGAAGTCGACCCCGGCGCGCAACCCCGAGGCGTCTTCGAGGATCGGGCGCACCAGCGTTTCGGTGGTGTCGGGCGGCACCGTGCTCTTGAGAATCACCACATGGCCGGGTCGGAGGTGCTCCCCCACCGCCCGCGCCGCTGCCTTGATGTCGTCGACGATCGGTTCGTAGTCCGGACCGAGGGGCGTGCCGACATTCACGATGACGAAGTCGTTGTCCGTCACAGCGCCGAAATCCGTCGTCGCACGCAGCCTCCCGATGCGGACGCTGTTCGCGACGAGCTCGCCGAGGCCAGGCTCGGCCACCGCGGTCCTGCCCAGGTTGATGTCGTCGACGACGCTCTGACGGACGTCGATCCCGGTGACCGGCCATCCGCGATCGGCCAGCACGGCACCGATCACCGTGCCGATGTAGCCGAAGCCCACCACGGCGATGCCCGACTGCATGCCCCGGACCAGGAGGTCGATCTCGGCGTCGCTTCGTCCGAACACGCCTTGAGCCATTGCGTACCAAGCCTTTCAGTCCCACGCAGTCCGGCGCGATGACACGAAGGTCTGTTGCCCCAGCTACGGCGGCAGTGTAACTAACGCATACGTCAAATGGCTGCGAATTCGGCGATTCGGCGCCCCGGGTCCACTGCAACCCGGTAGCGGGCAGCGATCACGCCGGAGTTTGCCCTTCTGCTGCAACTGAGCGGCGTTCTGCTGCTACTCTGCGCCCGTGTTACGGCAACGTCAAATATCTTCCGAGCAGAGTCCGGGCCGCGCGAACTTGGCGCTGCGGCGCGAAGGACCCGCGGACATTCGCGGCCATATGAACCTCCAGGGGGTCGGGCGGATCGCGGTGACCACCCTCAGATCCATGCGCCGGCTGGTGCGGTCCGGCCTGTCGGTGTTCCTCTACGAACCCACCGGTTCCGAAGGCGACGAATACCACCGGTGGTACTACAACACCTTCGTGTGGAACCACACGAGCTGGCTGGGCGTCGACTGCTGGAAGTCGGTCGCCGACATGTGGAACTACCAGGAGATCCTCTGCGAGCTGAAGCCGTCGCTGATCATCGAGTTCGGGTCGAACCGTGGTGGCTCCGCGCTCTTCTTCGCCCACGTCATGCAGCGACTCGGCTCACCGTTCAAGGTGCTGTCGGTGGACATCAACCATTCACCACTCGACCCTGCGGCAACGGCCGACCCCGACATACTGTTCATCGAATCGTCGTCCACCGCCCCTGCCATCGCCGAGCAGATCAGACAACTCAAGCGCGAGTTCCCCGGCAAGATCTTCGCCATCCTGGACAGCGATCACACCATGGATCACGTGTTGGCCGAGATGAAACTCCTGCGGCCCCTGCTCGCCAGCGGCGACTACCTGCTGGTCGAAGACTCCTGCGTCAACGGTCATCCGGTCCTCCCTGGCTGGGGTGCCGGTCCCTACGAGGCCATCGAGGCGTACGAGAAGGAATTCCCCGACGACTACACGCACGACGTGCAGCGGGAGCGCAAGTTCGGATTCACGTTCGCACCCAACGGATTTCTCATCCGAAACTGAGCGACCGCACGCTCGAGAGAGGCACGGGTCCACCCGCACAGACCGATGCAGGTGGGCCGCCGATTCGGCGTCGCCCTGCCCGGTCGGGTCGACGCGAATACCGCCCGCGCCGCGCGTCGGAGCCGCTGCTGGCCCCTCGGCTCGTCAGTTCCGGATCAAGAAGCCGTTGGGCGCAAAGGTGAACCCGAACTTCTGCTCCTGTTTCACGTCGTGGGTGTAATCGTCCGGGAATTCGGCCTCGTACGCCTCGATGGCCTCATAGGGCCCCGGGCCCCACCCCGGCAGGTTGGGGTGCCCGTTGAGCATGGAGTCTTCGACGATGAGGTAGTCCCCAGAGGAGAGCAGCGGACGCAGGAGCATCATCTCCGCGAGCACATGGTCCTTGGAGTGGTCACTGTCCAGAATGGCGAAGATCTTGCCGGGGTACTCGCGCTTGAGTAGATCGATCTGCTCGGCGATCGCAGGGACGGTCGACCGCGATTCGACGAACAGGACGTCGGGATCCCGTCGCGCCTGCGGACTCAGGGGCATGTGGTTGATGTCCACCGACAGCACCTTGAACGGTGCACCTATCTGCCTCATGACATTGGCGAAGTACAACGCCGAACCACCCTGGTTGGTGCCGAACTCGATCACCAGGGAGGGCTTCAAGTCGAAGAGGATCTCCTGGTAGTTCCACATGTCGGCGACCGACTTCCAGGTGTCGATCCCCATCCACGTGGTCTTCATCCACACGTGGGTGTTGAAGTACCACTTGTGGTACTCGTCGGCCTCGGAGCCCGACTCCTGGTAGAGGAATGGAGCCAGCAATCCACTTGCGATCCGCCTCCCGAGACCTGAGGGCGTGGGCCGCTGCTCGTACAGTCCCGCGAGAATGCGGAGGACCGGATTCCTGTCCACACGACTTCTACCCACCAACCGGACGCCGTTGGCCGCCTGATCGGAACTGACTGCCAGCGGTGAACCACCCGGTGTGGGCGTACCGTTCTGTCGGCTCTCCATGTGCACGGGAGGGAGGTTAACAGCCACCTGTACGAAATTTTACTAATTCGTCAATTCTGCTGGCGTCTGGCCGGTAGAACGCATTACCCGTTGCGCAGCAATTGATTACGCGCCACCCCGCTCAGCGCCTTCTGCGCCGGTCACGCCCGCCGGGCGGCGCGCCGCTGACGGGCGAATTCCTCGGCATGATCAGCGGCCGCCGCGGCGCTCTGAGCCGGTGTGGTCATCCGCGGCGCGATCTCACGGGCCCGTGCCACATACTCAGGTGCGAGGATTCGACGCAGATCGCGTACCAACGTTTCCTCGGTGGTGGTCGAGAAGCGCCGTCCAGCGCCCACTTTCAGGCGCTTGAGCTGGGCGGCGAAGAACGGCTGATCGGGCAGTGTCCACAGAATAAGCTGCGGGACCCCGGCCCGCAGTGACGCAGCCAGGGTGCCGGCACCGCCGTGGTGCACCACCGCGCGGCAGATCGGAAAGATCGTCGCGTAGTTCACCTGGTCCACAACTCGGACGTGCTCGAATTGCGGAACGCCACTGAGGTCGGTTCCCCCGGCGCCGACCATCGCGCGCTCGCCCAACCGCGCGCAGGCCGCGGCGATCATGGAGACCGTCTCCGACGGTCTACCGATCGGCACGCTGCCGAACCCGAAGAAGATCGGTGGAGTCCCGTCGGAGATCCACGATGCGGCGTCGGCGTCGGCCGCCGCCGGCGCGGCCATCGCCAGTGCGCCGACGAAAGGCCTTCTGGGCGGCTGCTGCCGGTTCCATGCCGCCCATTCGGTCGCCAGCCCCGGAAAACACACCTCGTCGTAAGCCTGGATCTCGAGCGATCCGTGGTCTGCGACCCGCCGCGGCGCGGGGCCCGTGGCGCTGGGCAGGCCCAAGTCGTGGCGCTGCGCGTCCTCGCTCTTGCGCGTGCCCCGCCAGGCCGCCCAGTCGTTCGCCGCCATCGCCAGCCGACTGAGAGCGGACGGCAGGTACGGCAGGAGTTGGCCGTGGGCCCGGCAGGGGAAGTACTGCAGGGTTGCCAACGGAATACCGGTCAACTCTGCGACATTGACCGCAGGCTGCTCGAAGATCAGGCCGGTGAGCAGCAGGTCGGCGGAATCGGTCACCGACACCAGCGTCCGGGTCATCTCCGCCCAACACTCGCCGGCGAACCGTTCGGTTTCGCGCGCCATCCTGTTGAGCTCCCGGAACTTCCACGGGGTCCGGGAGTAACACGTGAAGTATTCACGCTGCAGATCCAGGATGGTCGTCGAATCCAGCCCATAGGCGAGTGCAGGAAGTCCCGCCGACTCGGCGAATCCCACCAGATTGGGCGGGACGGCGATCAGCGAGTCGTGCCCCCGCCGCTGCAGCTCACGCCCGACGACGACAGCGGGCTCCACATCACCGCGGCCCCCGTAGCTGGACAGCACGAATCTCATCGCAGGATGTGGCCTTTCGGTCGTCATGCGCACCACCGTGAGCAGTCCCGGCCATTATTGCCGAGTTTTTGACGTTCGCGTCAGCGTTTGGCCGCTGCTCCACTCGATCGTTGATACGATCCCGGATTGCTGGGCCAGGCCGACGTTGGGCCATCACGCGGAGGAGCTCGATTGGTTGACGGCGAGCTCGACGCGCGCGAGGCGGAACGCATTACCTGGGACGTGATCGTCATCGGCTCCGGCATGGGCGGCGGAGTGTTCGGCCACCGGCTGGCTCGCTCGGGTCGCAGGGTTCTCTACGTGGAGAAGGGGCGGTCCACCCTGCCGGGGACACCGGGAACGATCCGTGCCGCGGTGCCGGAACTTGCAGAGCCCCAGTCAGCACGTTCCGCGGCGAGCTACCACGATGCCCTGGCCCGCGCCGGCCGTTCGATCGACGAGGTCGAAGACATCAGCGGACGTCGGCCGAAGCGGTTCATCCCCTTCATCGGCAGTGGAACCGGCGGATCCTCGGCGCTGTACGGCATGGTGTGTGAACGCTTCTTCGCCCGTGATTTCACCCCTCGCCAGAACTTCGCCAGTCCCGGCGAATCCACCGTCCCGGACGCCTGGCCGATCACCTACGACGAGTTGGCGCCCTGGTACGCGGAAGCGGAGAGGCTGCTCGGGGTTCGCGGTCAGCCGGATCCGCTACGGCCGGAGACATTCGGTGTCGGTTTGCCGTCCGCACCCGCATTCTCGCGCGACAACCAGCCGCTGGTCGACTATTTCGCCGGGCGTGGACTGCACCCCTACCACCTGCCGATGGCGTGTGATTACACCGACGGGTGCGCCACCTGTCAGACCTACCTCTGCGACCGGGCGTGCAAGAACGACGCCGCCCGCAACTGCGTGCTACCGGCAGTCGCCGAACACGGCGCCCGACTGCTGTCCGACTGCCGGGTCATCCGCCTGGAAGCCGATCGCACCCAGGTGCGGCGAGTGATCTGTTCCCATCGCAGCGGCACCCTCGCCTTGAGCGCCAAGGTGGTGGTGCTCGCCGCGGGTGCGCTGTCGACGCCTGTGCTGCTGCTCAACTCCCGATCCGGTGACTGGCCGCGCGGATTGGCCAACGGTTCAGACTGGGTCGGACGCAACCTGATGCGTCATCTGCTGGACCCCATCGAGGTCTGGCCCCATCCCGGCTCCTCGATCACCGCCGCGAACAAGGAGATCGGACTCAACGACTTCTACTACGTCGACGGACAGAAGTACGGCACCGTGCAGTCCTTCGGCGCGATACCACCCATGGAATGGATGATCAATCGTCCAGGGCCGCAGGCCAAGACGCTTCGCCTCATGACGCCGGCCGTGCGCCAGGTGTACGAGAGGTTCTTCACCGGGGGGCTGATCCTGGCCGCGATGATGGAGGACCTGCCCTATCTGGACAACCGCGTGCTGCCGACGGACCAGCCCGATGCCGACGGTCGCCAACGCATGCGCATCCGGTACCGCCTGCATGCCGGCGAAGTGGAGCGACACCGGGCATTCCTCCGGCTCTTCAAAGGCATCCTGGAGCCGTTCCGCACCCGGGTCCTCGGCAACGGCAGGAACAACGCGAACCTGGGCCACGTCTGTGGAACGTGTCGCTTCGGCACCGACCCCACCACCAGCGTGCTCGATGCGCAGAATCGGGCACACGAAGTAGAGAACCTCTACGTGGTGGACACCTCGTTCTTTCCCTCCAGCGCCGGATTGAACCCCAGCTTGACGGTCGCGGCCAACGCCCTGCGGGTGGCATCGCATGTCAACGAGGCGCATTTCGCCAGTTGACCCGAGCCATCGTGGCCGCGGCGCGGCCGTTCAGCTCGGTTCGCGGATCGGCAGTCCAGCAGCGCGATAGATCTCATCGATGACCGTCATGTTCTCGACAGCATCGCTCGGCGTCGTCCGTACCGGTTCCCCGCGCAGCACAGCTGCGGCGAAGTGGTCGAGTTGGTAGGCGTAGGTGGCGCGTCGAGGAAAACGCTCCACCCACCTACCGTTGTCCGAACGAATCGACAACCATGGGAACAGATGTGGGGCTGCCGGACTGAGCACCCGTAGCCTGCCACGGTCGCCGACGACCCGTGCGCTCGCCCGGATCGCCCCCGACCAGAGCGCGCAGCGCACCCTGCCGGTGTGTCCGTCGTCGAACCGGACATCGGCGGCCATCGCCCGATCCACCCGTGGATCGCGCAATTTGGCCTTGGCCGAAACGACTTCCGGCGTCGAACCGCCGAAGGTGCGGAGCATGTTGACCGCATAGCTCCCCGCGTCCATCATGGCGCCTCCGGCGAAGGCATAGTTGTAGCAGTTGGCCGAGAACTTCGGCAGCAGGACGCACAGCGCGACGTCCACCCGTTCCAGGGTGCCCAACTCCCCGGAGGCGATGACCTGCTCGACGCGCAAGGTCAACGGATGGTGTCGGAATTGGATGGCCTCCATAACCACCCGGTCTGATGCCGCCGCCAGATCGGCGATCTGGCGGGCCTCGGCGGCGTTGGCCGTGAACGGCTTCTCGCACAACACATGCTTACCCGCTGCGAGCGCGGCCCGCGTCCACCTTCCGTGCATGCTGGTGGGCAGGAGGATGTACACAGCGTCGACGTCTGGGTCTGCAACCAACGCCTCGTAGCTGCCATGCGCCTTCGGAATCCCGTGTTCGGCGGCGAAAGCCTGGGCGCTCGACGTGTCCCGCGCTCCCACTGCGACGACGGCGACTTCAGGGTTCTCTCGGGCCGGGTCGAGCAGCGTCGTGGGAGCGAAACTCGATGCGCCCAGGATCCCGATCCGGACCGGAGAAGCTCCGTCAGCCATATACGCGATGCTAACAGTGACCCGACTGCCGAAATCCCTTTTCCTCGACGCGGTTCCAGCAATCCGCAGACCGACGCAATCGGCGGGGCGCTCCCGGCGCGCAGCAAAGTAGCATGTCTGCATGGAGCTGTTCGTGACGGAAACCGGTCCGGTCGGCAGGCCGCCCGTGATGTTCCTGCACGGCGCGGAACGCAGCGGCGAGTATTGGCAGCCCGTCGTCGAGCAGCTGCCGCAATATCGTTGTCTGACTGCCGATCTCCCACGACACGGCAAGAGCCCCCAGCGGTCGCCGTTCAGCATCACTGCAGCCGCATGCGCGGTGGCGGAGGTGATCCGTCACCGCGGCGACACCGGCCGCGCGCATCTGGTGGGACATTCCCTCGGGGCGCAGGTGGGCGTGCAGCTACTTGCAACAGCACCGGAGGTCGTCGACCGCGCGGTGCTGTGCGGGGCGTTTGCCAACCCGTTGCCGGGTGTGTGGCTCACCCGGCATCTTCTGGGCGCGGTTGCCGCGATGACACGGTCCATCACCATCTCGCACACCACCCAGCCGGATACCCGGGATCTGAAGCCGGCCGGGCAGATATCGGAAATCGTCGTCGAATCAGCCGGATTCACCTGTCCCGACGGGCTCGACCGCGCTGGGACCCCGACCCTGTTCCTGGCAGGGAGCAGGGAGCTGGCATTCGTGCGTCAGTCAGGCGCTGCGCTCGCGCGGCAGATGCCCCGGGGCGCCGACGGCTTCGTACGAGGAATGGGGCACAACTGGCCGCTCCATCGCGCGGACATCTTCGCCCGAACGGTCGACGGCTGGCTCTCCGATGAGGCAATGCCGTCCGAGATCGTCCTGACGAGCCGCTAGCGGCCCAAAGGTGACCGCCGCAGAGGTCAGGCCGTCGGTTCGCGGGGCGAAAGGCCCGCTGCGCCATAGATCGCGTCGATGACGGTCATGTTCTCGATCGCATCCTCGGGCCCGGTCTTCACTGGTTCTCCACGCAATACCGATGCGGCGAACGCATCGAGCTGATGCGCATAGCTGGTTCGGCGGTCGAAACGCTCGACGCGTCTGCCCTGTGCGGTGCGCACCGCGAGCCGGTGAAACAGATGTGGAAGCACCGGGTTGACCACGCGCAGCTCGCCGCGGGTGCCGACGACCCTTGCGCTCAGCCGCAACAGCGAGGACGACCACATCGAGCAGCGCACCCGGCCCGTGTGCCCGTCCTTGAAGCGCAGTTCGGCCGTCATCGCCCGATCCACCTCGGGACGACGCAGTTTCGCCGTCGCCGAGACGACTTCTGGTGTGGAGCCGCCGAAGGTGCGCACCATGTGGACGGCGTAGCACCCGGCGTCCATGGTGGCGCCACCGGCAAGACCGTACTCGTAACGGATGTCGGACATCTTCGGCAGCGGGAAGCACATGGCGGCCTCCACATGCTCGAGGGTGCCGAGCTCGCCGGAGGCGATGACCTCCTCGACGCGCAGGATCAGCGGGTGATACCGGTAGTGGAAGGCTTCCATCACCACCCGGTCCGAGGCTGCGGCCAGTTCGGCGATCTTTCTCGCCTCAGCGGCGTTGGCGGTGAACGGCTTCTCGCACAGCACATGCTTACCCTCGGCGAGGGCTGCCCTGGTCCATTTTCCGTGCAGCCCGTTGGGCAACGGGTTGTAGACCGCATCGATATTCCGATCGCCGATCAGGGCCTGGTAACTGTCATGCACATGCGGGATCGTGTGTTCGGCCGCGAAGGCGCGGGCACGTGTGACGTCGCGCGCAGCGACGGCGCAAACGGTCACCTCCGCATTCGTCCGCGCCGGCGTCAGCAGGGCGATCGGCGCTATTCGAGCGGCACCCAGGACCCCGAATCGGACGGGGCTCGCGCCACCGTGCATGGGAGAGGCGACGCTATCGCTCTGAGCCGGCCGGGGCGGTTGCCGGGCATCGCGATGTCACTCCTTGCGCCACAGCACACCCGTTCCGTCGATGTCGATGATCGCGGTCGTGATCCCGTGTGCGGCACGGTAGTCCGTGACCGCCTTCTCACACGCCTTCACCGCCGAGTAGTCGTCGATGATGCAGAAGCCGCCAGGTGACAGCCGCGGGTAGAGCGCGTCGAGGGCTTGAATGGTGGACTCGTAGAGGTCTCCGTCGAGCCGCAGTACCGAGATGCGGTCGATCGGGGCATCGCGAAGAGTGTCCTTGAACCACCCGGGCAGAAAGCGGACCCGATCATCGAGAAGTCCGTAGCGCGCGAAGTTCGCTCTCACCTGTTCTTCCGACACACCCAGGATGCCGGCAGCGAAGTCCGCCCTGATGCCCCTGTCCGCCTTGTAATTCGCCGGATCCGATCGCGGTACGCCCTGGAACGAATCGGCCAACCACACGCTGCGCGTGTGATCACCGTAGGCGACGAGCACGGCGCGCATCAGGATGCACGCACCGCCGCGCCACACCCCGCATTCGATGAGATCGCCGGGAATGTCGTCTTCCAGGACCGTCTCGACGCAGTGCTGGAGGCTGGTGAGCCGCTGCATACCGATCATCGTCTCGGCCTCGGCCGGCCAGTCCAGACCCAGATCGCGGGCTGCATGCTCAGACGTCCCCGAACCCCTGAAGACGGGCGTGAGGGTGTTGACGGTCTTGAGCAGGAGGCGACGCCGAAGCGGCCATTCCGACGGGATGCGCTCACTCATGCCGTATCGGGTGAGGTTGCGTCGGAGCAGGTCGAGATACAACGATCTGACGTCATGATCGGTGATGGTCACTGTTGCCTCATGTCCTAGCTGCGGGTGCCGGCGGGCTCATTCTAGGCACGATTTTTGTCGCTATAGTCAATTTTTGGCGATTCGACCGGCTCCCGGCTCACCGGTCGTGAGGATGCCTGTGGCGGCGCGCCTTTGGTCGCCGCTGTACATATTCCTCCACGAGGTCGGCGGCGACCCGCACGCTCGTGGTGGGTGCCGACATCCGAACCGCCAGTTCGCGCGCGCGCTCACCGCATTCCGGCGTGAGGATGGTGCGCAGATCCGCGACCAGCGATCGCTGGGTGGTTGCCGAGAAGCGCCGGCAAGCGCCCACCCCCAGCCGTTTGATCGCGACTCCCCATACCACCTGGACATCGGCCATCCACAAGATCAAGGTGGGAACCCCTGCGCGCAGGCTTGCCGCGGTGGTGCCCGCACCGCCATGGTGAACAACGGCACGGCAGGATGGGAAGATCTTGGCGTAGTTCATCGCTCCGACCACCTTGACGTGGTCGAACTCCCTGGCCTTGCTGAAGTCGGTCCATCCCGCACACACCAGCGCGCGCTCCCCCAACTGCGCGCACGACACGGCGATCATCTCGATCATCTCGGCGGGCGACTCGACGGGAATACTGCCGAAGCCGAAACAGATCGGTGCGCGGCCCGCCTCGATCCACGACACGACGTCTTCATCGGCATCGGTGGCCGCGCCCAGGGTGAGGTTGCCGACGAAAGGTCGCCGCCCATTCCCATTCGCCCATTCAGCCGCCAGCCCCGGAAAGCAGACGTCGTCGTAGGCCTGGATCTCCAGCGAACCCCGTTCGGCTATCCGGCCGGGTGCCGGACCCTTTGCCGGCGACAGTCCCAGTTCCCGCCGTTGGTCGTTCTCGACCTTGCGCACCCCGAGCCAGACCAGCCACTCGTAGGCCGTCATCGCCTTGCGGACAAGGGGTGCCGGAAGAGTCGGCACGAGGTGGCCGTTCACCCGTATCGGAAACCACAGCACCGTGGCGAACGGAACGTCCAGATGTTCGGCGACATCGACGGCAAGCTCCTGATAACTCATCCCGCTGATGAGCACATCGGCCCCATCGGTCACCGACACCAGCGTGGCACTCATCTCCGCCCACGCCTGGATGCCGGGCTCCCGGGACTTGCGCAGGAAATTTCGTACATCCCGTACCCGCCAGAAATTGCGGAACAGGTACGCCCAGAAGTCGCGGGTGTCCTCCAGCCACGCCTGTGTGGCGGGACCGTAGCCGACCCCCGTGAGACCAACCGCCTCGACCGAGGCGATCAGATCGGGCGGAATCGCCATACAGACATCGTGGCCACGGTTCGACAGCTCGAGACCCACTGCGATACCCGGCTCGACATCCCCCCGCGTTCCGTAGAATGCCAGTACGACTCTCATTGCGGGCGCAAGCCTTTCGCATCCGGTATGGGCGTCGCCGGTCGCCGGCATGACCGCCCGCGACGTCGGCCCGGTCCTAGGCCCACGTGCCCTTGCGCCGGTGAAGCAGCGCAAGCACCTCGAGGGCGACCTTCACCGTTGTCGGCCGGAAGAGCCGGTTCAGGTTGCGGTAGCGACGGGAGTCCTCGAATGCCAACCGGAATCCGCTCTCGCTCGCCCGGTAGGCCTCGAACACTCGGTCCAGCACGGACTGGTCCCATTGCTCGTCCCGCGCGGCCGCACTCATCGCCTCGTAGGTCGGACGGATCCAGTCTGTCCCGAAAGGCTCCAATACCGTGCGTTCGTGCCGGTGGTGGCGCAGTTCGGGCTTGAGGAAGTCATTGATGGCGATCTCGTCCTGGGCGCCGAGGTCGACCTCCAGCGCAGTGGAGATGCGCTTCACCTCACGATGCCAATCCTCCAGCAGATTCGAGTACTCGACGAAAACGCGTGGCAGGCCGCGGGTTTCTCGCTCCGCCAGCAGAGAGTATTTCAGCCACCAGGCGCTCACCAATTCCGGCGAGGACCCGACATAGAGCTGATGGTGGGTGCGCTTCTCCACCGATCCGATGCACTCCGCAGGGTGTCGCACGGCGATCACCGTCGCGACGTCGAACCCGGTCAGGCGCGCCGCCTCGAACCACAGCCCACTGACGGCTGTCATCTTCGGTTCCTTGATGACCACCACGGGTTCGGTCGGCAACGTGGTCAGGAATTTCGCGATCTCGGCGATGCTGGCGGCGCTCTGGGCGGAAGTGGTCGCGGCGTTGTCCGGGCACAGCTTCACGTCGTACGCGGATGCACCGTGGCGGCGCAGGATCGTCTCGTTGAGGTGAATGGCCGCCCGCGGCTCCCAGTAACCGCGCGGGTTGCTCGATGTGGCGCCCAACAGCCCAGCCGGTAGCACAGCGCCGCAGAGTGAGAGAACCCGCGTGAGCGCCGAAGTTCCCGACCGACCGAAGCCCATCACGAACAGGATGACCGGGCGAGTCGCCGTCTCGGACTGCGCACGGAGTTGCCGCTGGTACATCCGTCAAAACGCCTTTCGAAACCCCCCGCGCAATTTAATCACCGAGTCCGCAGACCTGTCACCGCATTCTGTGGATCCGTTCGTATTGTCGACGTCCGCCCGTGGCGACTGTCGAGCCTCTCAGGGCATTGCGCCACTGCAGGATTCGGCTCAACCCCTTGCAGTCGCTACAGTCCTCGAAGCCGTCCGGATCCGCCGATGACCCTGTCCGCGTGAGATGGTCGACGCAATCGTCTGCACTTTCACCGGCGCGGGCACCCAATCGGCTAGTCTGGCGCGATGATTCGGTGCAATCCCGCTGTGCGACCGGAGACTGATCGATGACGGCGGTGAACGGCTCCCCGCCGAACCACCCGCCGCGGCGAGACACTCGGCTGGCGCTCTTGGACCAGGCGTTCTATGAGGGTCATCGGGCCGTCGGACAGCGAGAAGTCATGCAGGTCGGGTGGGTTTACGCGCATGACGTCGACGTCGATGAGCTCAAGCGCTTCCACCACAACCTCGGGAAGGGCTTGTTGGGACGGCTGATCGAGCGGTCTCCAGTGCCCTTCGGCCGCCATCGATGGGTTGTCGATCCGCGGCCGGCAGAGCTCGATATCGCCGACTGCCCCCGTCCGCGCGACGAACTCGGTGATTGGTTCGACGAACGCACTCAAGACCGCCTCGATCCAGAGAACGGCCCAGGATGGCGTCTGAACGTCCTTCCCCTCGAGGACGGTTCGACAGCGATCAGCCTGGTGCTCTCGCATTATCTGATCGACGGCATCGGAGGCGCGGTCGCGGTCACCGAAGCGATCTGGAACATCGAGCGCAACCTCGGCTATCCTCCGCCGCGTTCGCGCGCACGCCTCGAGGCGGTGCTGGAGGATGTGCGCGAGACAGCCCGTGATGCCCCCGGGGTCGCCGGCGCCCTGGTCGCCGCACTGAAGGAGGCCCGGCGTCGTGGACATGAAGCGGACCGTTCGCGCCCATCGCGGCCGGCCGCGACGCCCGGAGTGGACATCGACACGCCCGTCGTCGCCCCGAGCGCCTGGGTCAGGTTCAAGCAAGACGAATGGAATGCCCGCGCAGGCGAACTCGGCGGAACACACAGCACTCTGGCAGCCGCATTCACCGCGAAACTCGACGAGCGCATGGGCCGCGATCACGGCGACGCCGACGGGGTTCCCATGCTGCTGACGGTGAACGATCGCACCGCACCCGACGACGCGCGGGCCATCGCCGTCTCCTTCGTCCGTGTCGCGATCGACCCCGGCGAGGTCACCGATAATCTGCGCGACGCCCGCACCGCCATCAAGCATGCGATGAAGGATTCGCGGGAGTCACAGGACGAGGCGGCGAAACTCGTTGCACTGACTCCGTTCACGCCCAGGCGCGCATGGCGACAACTGGCCGACTACGCGCTCGACGACCCCGAGCAGCCCGCCGTCTGTTCCAACCTCGGTGATACCGGTCCCGCGGCCATCCGTCCTGACGGCACGTTGTGCGACATCGCATTCGCGCGCGGAGCAAGTCAGCACCTCACCCGGCGATGGCTCGCGCGCATCGGCAGCCAGGCGCACGTGTACTACGGCACAGCGGCGGAGATGAACTTGGTGACCATCTACGTCTGTGCATTTCACCCCGACTCAGTGACCACGAAAGCTGACTTGCGGGAAGTGCTTTCGCAGGTGTCGGCGGCCTTCGGGCTGTCCGGCGAGATCGAGTGACGGCCTTACTCGGTGAGTTCCTCCTGGACTAGCGGTATCTGAACCTGGCGTGCGTGTGCCACCTGCTGAGCGGTGTAGCGGATGAACAATGCGACCCCGCCGAGCAGAACGGCGGCCGCTCCCAGCCACAGCAGTCCGTAGGTGTAGCCGTGGTCCAGTGCCGCCAGTTGGGCGTCGTCCATCCCGATGGCGGGTCCGGTGGTACCGCCGAGGTCCAATGTGCGCAGGGTGATGACGGCTTGGACCACGACCAGCACCAACGGCCCGCCGACGCTCTGAAGCATCACGATGATCGCGGCGGTGGGACCGATGCGGTCCGCTCCGACACTGGCGATCAGCGACAATCCGAGCGGGACGTTGATGACACCGATACCGAGAGCGCCGACGACGATGGGCACCACGAGATTCGGGAAATAGGGCATGTCGCTGTTCAGCGTCAGCCCGCCGAACACCATGGCGCCCAGCACCAGTGCGGAGCCGGCGATGACGACGACCCGCGGCGGGAAAGACACGACCAGCCGCGAGGACACACCCGTGCCCACGGCCATCGCGATGGCGATCGGGATGAACCCCACACCTGCCTGCGCCGGGCTGTATCCCATGATGTTCTGGACGTAGAGCGCGACCAGCACCGTGAGGGTGAAACTGACCCCGGTACTGAGGAATACGGCGACGAAGGCGGCAAGCCGGTCGCGGTCACGAAACAGACTGAACGGCAGGATCGGATTCGCTGCCTTGCGCTCCACGAGGCCGAAGGCCACCAGGGCCGCCATCGCCGCGAGTCCCAAGCCGATGGTGGTCGCGGACAGCCACCCCTTCTCCGGTCCCATCGACAAGCCGAAGACCGCTGCGGTGATGGTCAGGGTGGCCAGCACCGCCCCGGCGACGTCGAGTCTCATCCGCTCCCTGGTGGTTTCCCGCAGCATGCCGCGGGCCACCCAGATGACCAGCAGACCGATCGGCACGTTGACCAGGAACGCCAGCCGCCAGGACACCTCGGTCAGCATCCCGCCGAGGACCAGCCCCAGCACCGCACCGATGCTGGCCAGTGCGCCGAACACCGCCATCGCCGCATTGCGGGCCGGTCCCCGGGGGAAGGTGGTCGCCAACAGCGCAGTGCACGTCGGCGTCACGATCGCCGCGGCCACCCCGTGGAGCAACCTGGCGAGGACGAGTGATGGCCCGTTCCACGCGATGCCGCACAGAATCGACGCGAAGGTGAACAGCCCGACCCCGGCGATGAAGACTCGTTTGCGGCCGAATGCGTCACCGAGGCGGCCGCCCAGCAGGATGAGCCCGCCGAACGTCAGCAGGTAGGCCGTGATCACCCAGGCGCGCGTCGCGTCCGACAGGTCGAGTTCGTTCTGAATCTCGGGAAGCGCGAAGACGGCGACGGGCCCGTCCATCGCCGCCACCAGCTGCACGCCGCCGATGGCGATGACCGGGCCGATGAACTGGCGGGACCGCAATCGAGCCGGGAGGTTCGGTCCCGTACGCGGAACTGTGGTGGAGTCAGGCGGCATCCGGGATCGCTCATCCCCCCTGTTGTGCGTCGAGACGTTCATCCGCGCCCGGCTCGGTGTTCCGGCGGATTCGCGAGCGACTGTAACGCGGGCACTCAGTGCGCGGTCGCGATTCGACGATCTTTTTGACGGTGATGCTATTTACGGCGCGGTCGTCATCCGTCAACGCCATGACCACTTCGCCCGCCCGCGACACCCCCGCGTGCGGAATTGCCAGCGTTGCACCGACGGGCGACTTGCGCCGACCGGCGCCGCGTCAGCGGCTCGCCGGAACGATCACCCGGCAAGGCCTGATGCCCGATCCCCGCGCCCTTTCGGGAGGCGTTGCCGCAGGTTGGTCGACGATGGGCACATTCAACCGCCACCCGCCCGCCGCACCCGGCCGACCGCCGGGCGTGACACGCGCGGGGGTTGGGCCGTGCCGACGTGCATGTTTGCGAAAAACCTGCATACGGCAACGCCCGCGTGATTGACTCTGGCGTTAAATGTTCCCGCGCTCCATGACAGAACTGCCTCAGGTCTCACTTGTGGCGCACTCATCCCTGCTGCAGCAGAAGTCGGCCGTGGCCGACTTCGCGGGGCGTGCGAGTGCGACCACCTGGCATGGCGCCCGGGTGTGATGGCCGGTGGAAAGGTGGATGGTGACTCCGGTGGTCGACGGCAGCTCCCCCGAGGTGGTGCCAGCACCGCCCGATGTCGCGCACGCCGGTGGCGAGGAGGTCCGCCGACCGGAGACCGCCCCTGCAACGCCGGCCGTCTCGAGGAGGCGCCGGCGGGGGCTGGGATCTGTTTTCTTCCTGCTCCTGCGCCGGCTCTGGATTCCGATCGTCGTTCTGATCGTGGTTGCGGCCGGTGGCTTCACGGTGTCGCGACTGCACGGCATCTTCGGGTCCGAGACGTCGCTCCCCTACGGCGACACCGCCACCGACGAGACCACACCGGTGAATCCGAAACACCTGCGGTACGAGATCTTCGGACCGCCGGGGACAGTCGCGCAGATCAGCTACTTCGATGAGAACGGCGATCCGGCGTTCCTCGAGGAGGTGGCTCTGCCGTGGTCGCTGGAGTTTCCGATCACGGGGGCCGCAGGCGTCGGGAGTATCGCGGCGCAGGGTGACAGCGACACCCTGGGCTGCCGCATCCTGGTCGACGATGTGGTCAAGGACGAGAACATCGCGACGCATGAAGTGAGCACCTTCACCTCCTGCATCCTGAAGGCCGCATGAGCAACCACCACCTGCGCGATGGTCGCCCGTTGGTGGCACGGACGATCCACCGGTTCTCGGTGCTCGTCGTTCTGGCGTGGCTGGCGATCATCGTCGCGTTGAGTGTCGGTATTCCCTCTCTGGAACAGGTCGAACAACAGCACTCGGTGGACTTGAACCCCGTCGACGCACCGTCCCTCAAGGCCGCGGAGCGCCTGAACGATGCCTTCGAGTCGCCGGACTCCGGCGGCGTGGTGATGATCGTGCTGGAGGGCCAGCAGCCACTCGCCGAGGATGCACACCGCTTCTACGACGAGTTGATCCGGCAGCTGCGCGACGATCCCGCGCATGTGCAACACATCCAGGACTTCTGGGGCGATCCACTCACCCGGGGCGCGGCCCAGAGCGCCGACGGCAAAGCCGCATACGTCCAGGTGAGTCTTGCCGGGTCGGATCAGGCGTCGGTCAACGCGTCGGTCACCGCGGTCCGCGACATCGTCGACAGGGCCCCCGCACCACCCGGAGTCAAGGCGTACGTCACCGGACCTGCGGCGGTCGCGGCGGACGTCGCGCAGAGCGGCAATCGGACGGTCATCCTCGTCACCCTGGCGAGCATCACGGTGATCTTCGTGATGTTGCTGTTCGTCTACCGGTCGATCGTCACGGTGTTCCTTCTGCTGCTGGTGGTGGGCATCCAGCTGCAGGCGGCACGCGGGATCGTCGCACTCCTCGGCAATTACGGGCTGCTCGGGCTCACCACATTCGGCGTCAATTTGCTTGTCGCGCTGTGTATCGCGGCGGGCACCGATTACGGCATCTTCTTCATCGGGCGGTACCAGGAGGCACGTCAGGCCGGTGAAGACCGGGTGGCGGCGTTCTTCACCACCTACCGGGGAGTCGCCAAGGTGGTCCTGGCCTCTGGGCTCACGATCGCCGGGGCGCTGTACTGCCTGAGCTTCACGCGACTGCCCTTCTTCAATGCGCTTGCCCTCCCCACGGCCGTGGGCATACTCGTCGCGGTTGCGGTGGCGCTCACCCTGTTTCCTGCGGTGCTGGCCATCGGGAGCCGTTTCGGACTGTTCGACCCCAAACGCAACCTGCAGGTTCGAAGCTGGCGGCGCCTCGGCACGGCGATCGTGCGTTGGCCGGCGCCGATCCTCGTCGCCACCATGGCGATCACCCTTCTCGGGCTGTTGGCGCTACCAGGGTTCAAGCCCAGCTACAACGACCAGAAGTATCTCCCCGACAACATCCCGGCGAATGAGGGTATGGCGGCGGCGGGGCGCCACTTCCCCCCGTCCGCGATGATGGCGCCGGAGATCCTCATGGTCGAGACCGACCGCGATCTGCGCAACCCGTCGGACTTCCTGATACTGAACAAATTGGCCAAGGCCGTTCTCGCTGTTCCGGGAATCGAGAATGTCCAGGCCGTGACCCGCCCCGAGGGAATCCCGATCGCACGAGCGACGATCCCGTACATGCTCAGCATGCAGCAGGCAGGCCAGCAGCAGTACATGCAGTTCCAGAAAACACGCATGGACGATCTGCTCGAACAGGCCGACATGTTGACCGAGATGATCGGCATCATGCAACGGATGAACGGCCTGATGGAGCAGATGGTCGCGACGACGCACAGCATGGTCGGCAAGACCCATGAGATGCAGGAGATCACTACCGAATTGCGCGACAACATCGCGGATTTCGAGGATATGTGGCGACCGATACGCAACTATCTCTACTGGGAACCGCACTGCTTCAACATTCCGATCTGCTGGTCGTTCAGAAGCGTCTTCGACGTGATCGACGGCGTCGATCAGGTCACCGAGAAACTCGACGGTCTGGTCGTGAACCTCGACCAACTCGATGTGCTGCTACCGCAGATCGTCGTCCAGTTCCCGGAGATGATCGCGATCATGCAGAGCATGCGAAGCATGATGCTGACGATGCACAGCACCATGTCCGGCGTGTTCGGACAGATGGACACCGCCGCAGAGAATCCGACGGCCATGGGCAAGGCGTTCGACGCCGCCCAGAACGACGATTCCTTCTTCATCCCCCCTGAGGTCTTCAAGAACGAAGATTTCAAGCGGGTCATGAACGTCTTCATCTCGCCGGACGGAAAGGCGGTCCGGCTACTCATCCTGCAGAAGGGCGATCCCGCGTCGCCGGAAGGCATCGAGCGGGTCGACCAGATCCGAATTGCCGCTGAGGAAGCACTCAAGGGAACCCCGCTGGAAGGGTCCAAGGTCTACCTCACCGGCACCGCCGCGATCACCAAAGACATGGTCGTGGGCTCCGAATACGATCTGATGATCGCGGTCGTCGCCGCCATCTGCCTCATCTTCATCGTCATGCTGATCATGACCGGAAGCCTGGTCGCCGCGCTGGTCATCGTCGGCACGGTGGTGGTGTCGCTGGGCGCAGCCTTCGGGGTGTCGGTGTTCGTCTGGCAGTACGTGATCGGCGTCCAGATCCACTGGGCGGTCCTCGTCATGACCGTGATCACGCTGCTGGCGGTGGGGTCGGACTACAACCTGTTATTGGTGGCCCGCATCAAGGACGAACTGGGCGCCGGCATCAACACCGCGATCATCCGGGCCATGGGCGGGACCGGCAAGGTCGTCACGACCGCGGGCCTGGTCTTCGCCGCCACGATGGGATCCATGGTGGTCAGCGACCTGCGCAGCATCGGGCAGGTCGGTACCACCATCGCGCTGGGCCTGCTGTTCGACACCCTCGTCGTTCGTGCGTTCATGACACCGGCGATCGCGGCGCTGCTGGGGCGGTGGTTCTGGTGGCCGCATCAGGTCCGACAACGGCCGGCCGGCGCGCTGAGCCGACGCACCGGACCCCGTCCGTTGATGCGGGCCCTGTTGCAGAACCAGCAGCAGTAGTGGCCTGCCGCAACCGAGATGATGTCGCACGACGTGGACACCCGTGCAGGTGGTTGGTGTCCAGCCCATGAGTGACCATCAACTTCCGAACCACCGGCCGCTTACCGCGCGCATCATCCGCAAGCTGGCGTTGGTCATCATCCTCGCGTGGGTGGCGCTCACTCTGCTGGTGACGTTCGCGGTTCCCTCGCTCGAGCAGGTCGGCAGGGAGCAGTCGGTGCCGATGAGCCCCAAGGATGCGCCGTCGGTCCAGGCCATGGCGCGCATGGGTCAGCTCTTCGGAGAATCGAATTCGGACAGCACCGCGATGATCGTCCTCGAGGGAGCGCAGCCTCTCGGGGAGGACGCCCAGCAGTACTACAACGGGCTGATCCGTGAACTCAACAGCGATCCGCGACATATCGAACACGTGCAGGACTTGTGGGGGGATCGCCTCACCGCGGGTGGAGCGCAGAGCCCCGACGGCGAAGCGGTATACGCCCAGCTGAATCTGGTCGGTGACCAGGGCTCGTCCGAAGGTGTTCAGTCCGTCGAGGCCGTCCGGGCGATCGTCGACCGGACACCCCCGCCCCCAGGCCTGTCGGTGTACGTCACAGGTGCCGCACCCCTGCTGGCGGACATGCAGCACAGCGGTGAGAGTTCGATTTTGAAGATGACGCTCATCGGCGCCGCGATCATCTTCGTCGTCCTGATGATCGTCTACCGATCGATCATGACCGTCCTCGTCCTGCTGATCACCGTGGGCATCGAACTGTTCGCCGCGCGGGGAATCGTGGCGTTCCTCGGCGATACCGAGGTATTCCTGCTCTCCACCTTCGCGATCAACATGCTGGTGGCCCTGGCGATGGCCGCCGGCACCGACTACGGAATCTTCTTCTTCGGGCGATATCAGGAAGCGCGTCAGGCCGGTGAAGACCGGGAAGCCGCCTTCTACACCACCTTTCGCAGTGTCGCTCCGGTCGTGCTGGGCTCCGGACTGACCATCGCCGGAGCACTGCTGTGTCTGAGTTTTACGCGCATGTCCATCTTTCAGACCATCGGCCTCCCCTGCGCCATAGGGATGCTGGTGGCGGTCGTCGTCGCGCTCACGCTCGTTCCCGCGGTGCTGGCCGGCGGAAGCCGGTTCGGCTTGTTCGATCCCACCCGCAGGATCGGCGTCCGGCGGTGGCGGCGCCTCGGCACGGCCATCGTGCGCTGGCCGGGGCCCATCCTCGTCGCGACGCTGACGGTCACCCTCATCGGTCTGATCGCCCTGCCCGGTTACCGGACGAGCTACGACGACCGGCGCTACATCCCTGCGGATGTTCCCGCCAACCTGGGATATGCCGCGGCGGACCGTCATTTCTCGCAAGCCCGGATGATGCCTGACATCGTGATCATCGAATCGGATCACGACATGCGGAATCCGGCGGATTTCATCGTCCTGCACAAGCTCGCCAAGGCGCTTTTCCAGGTTCCGGGTGTCTCTCGCGTCCAGAGCATCACCCGGCCCGAGGGGACACCGATCGAACGCACGTCGATACCGTTCCAGATCAGCATGCAGAATGCGGGTCAGCAGCAGATGATGAACCACATGCGGGACCGGGTGGACGACATGGGCGCCCAGGCCGAGATGATGACCAGACAGATCGAGCTGGCCAAACGCATGTATCAGATCCAGCAGCAGATCACCGAGTCGACGATGAACTCCATCGCGCTGGTCAAAGAGATGACCGTGATCATGGATGAACTACGCGACGGCATAGCCAATTTCGACGATTTCTTCCGGCCGATCCGCAACTACTTCTACTGGGAACCGCACTGCTACAACATTCCCATCTGCTGGTCACTGCGGAGCCTCTTCGACTCGTTGGACGGGGTCGACCGGATCGCCGGCACGATGCACGAACTGCAGTCGGATCTCGAGAACTTCGTCCAACTGCTGCCGCAACTCCTCGAGCAACTGCCCAGGATGATCGAGATCATGGAGTCGATGCGCGACATGATGCTGACGATGCACAGCACCATGTCCGGCACCTTCAGCATCATGGACGACTCGACGCAGGATGCGACCGCGATGGGCCAGGCCTTCGACGCGGCCAACAACGACGATTCCTTCTACCTGCCGCCGGAGGTGTTCGAGAACCCGGACTTCCAGCGTGCGATGAGCTCATTCCTGTCCCCGGACGGGAAAGCGGCCCGATTCATTATCTCCCACAAGGGCGACCCGGGGTCACCGGAGGGAATCGCGAGCATCGACCAGATCAGGGCCGCCGCCGAGGAAGCCCTGAAGACGACGCCCCTGCGGGGAGCGAAGATCTACCTGGCCGGATCCGCCTCGACGTTCAAGGACTTCGAGGAAGGCTCCAAATACGATCTGTTGATCGCCGGCGTGAGCGCCCTGTGCCTGATCTTCCTCATCATGCTGCTCATCACCCGCGGTTTCGTGGCCGCGTTGGTGATCGTGGGAACGGTCGCGCTGTCATTGGGTGCGTCCTTCGGGCTTTCGGTGCTCATCTGGCAGTACATCCTGGGCATCGATCTGCACTGGATGGTTCTCCCGATGGCCGTCATCGTCCTGCTCGGGGTGGGGTCCGACTACAACCTGCTGCTGGTTTCCCGGATGAAAGAAGAGTTGGGCGTTGGCATCAACACTGGGATCATCCGCGCCATGGGCGGTACCGGCAAGGTGGTGACCAATGCGGGGCTGGTGTTCGCGTTCACCATGGCGGCAATGGCTTTCAGCGATCTCCAGGTCATCGGCCAGGTCGGCACCACCATCGGTCTGGGCCTACTGTTCGACACCCTGGTCGTGCGGGCTTTCCTGACTCCGTCGATCGCCGCGCTGCTCGGGCGCTGGTTCTGGTGGCCGTTGAACGTGCGTACGCGCCCGGCTCGTCAGCGCGAGAGCACTCGAACGCCCATACCGTCGGTCTGATAGATGCACAGATCGTCGACCCAGAAGCCGCCCCGGAACAGGATCAGCACCCCGCGCTCATCGGTGGTGGCTGACATGATGTCGATCTCGGACCGGGTCCGGCGGTTCGTCGGGATGACCTGACCGCGGAACTTCCAGTTGAACGGATGGCCGGTGGCAACGGGCTCGAACGCCGATCCGTCGGTCGCTACCCCGGACAGCCGTGCCGCTGCACGGGCGGCCTGTTGCATGGCCTCCAGCCCCAGCGATCCCGGCTGAACGGGGTCCTGGAAGAAGTGCGCTTTGAAGAACCAGGCTTCGGGGCGGACGTCGAACTCCGCGACGACTCGTCCCAGACCGGCCTCTCCCCCGCCGGGCCAGAAGTTCACGCGGTCGATCACCTGCAGCCGGCCCTGTGCGAGCCACGGAGCCCCGGTCAGCTCGTCGTCACGGTAGGACAGCGACACCGGGGCGGGCGCCGAAAGTGCCTCCAGCGCTCCGGGAGCCACGCGCAGCCCGACCTGGTTCTTCAATGCCTCCGGACTGAAGAAGCCGAACGCCGTCTTCATCGTCATGACGACGTCGTCGCCCTGGGTGCAGACGACGTCGAAGAAGACGATCGTCGATCCACCGCCCTCGGCGAACCGCTCGAGCCTGGAGGTGACCCGAAGGGTGCCGGGCCGCGCAGGTGCGTGCAGCCTGACGTCGTCGCCGTCGAGATTGCGGAACACCACATCGTCGGGGCGGTTGGCGGCGAATCCGTTGTACGACGACAGCCATCCGCACGGCTGCAGCAGGATCTCGATCAGTACCGACAGCGGGACCGCGTCGGAGTGACTGTCCTCGAAATACCAGGCGTCGGCGGGCACGTCGTATTCGGCGACGACGACACCGTCTTTGGTCGGCACTCCGGGTGGGCTGTCGACACTGATGATGCGGGATATGAAGTGGTACGGCTCATCGGGTAGGCGAGGAGCCCGGCGGGTTCCGTCGAACGGGGCGTAGAGGGCGCCGAAAGCGTCGGACGGCATCCCGCGCCCGCAGGCCAGCAGGGCTCCCTGATCGCCCCGGACGTCGGTGGTGTTGGCCAGGATCCGCACCGGGCCCGGCGCACCCGGCGGCATCGGCCAGTCCGGAACCAGCCGCATCCCGAACCGCCGGCAGTGGAAGACCTTGAACCCGTCGCTGCTGCAGAGCAGCGACGCGAAGATCGTCGGCGTGGGGCCGTCGATGATCTCCTCCACGAACACCTCGTAGTCGAGGGTGTGGTCGGCATCGGGGGTCACCTGGCCCCGGCAGACGAACCGCGCGGTCTCGTCGGGCACCGGTTCGAACCGCCAGCCGTCGCGGTCGATGGTGAAACCGTAGGCCGCCATCGTGAACGACAGCGCCTGGGTGGCCGCGTCGGCCATCAGCGTTCCCGGCATACAGGGATCGTTCTTGAAGTGCCCGTCGTAGAACCACGCGTCGGTGGGCACCGCAGCGGTCGCACGCAGATAACCACGCCCCCACGGGCCGCCGTCGGGTTCGAATTCGGCGACCTCGTCGAACAACCGAAGTCGTCCGACCGGCAGCGTCGGGGTGCGGGTGTGCGCGGCGGCCATCTCGAACCCGCTGCCGAAGCAGGAGTACGCGTTCCCCTGGGTGAAGGCCTCGAGGTCTGCTTTGCCGAAGGACCGCTTGAGTGTCACGCGGGGCGGTTCGTCGCGCCGTACGCCGTCGCGTGGGGCGTCGTCTGCGGCGTCCCAGAGCACCCCGTCGGAATCGGCCAGTTCCTCGTCGGAGAAGAAGCCGGCCTGACCGTTGCGTACCGAGATCGCCAAGCGGTCGCCGATGTAGCAGTCGTAGTGGAAGAAGAACAGCCGGGTCGCACCGGTTTTCGCGTGGCCGTCGATGTGGATGTCGTAGCGCAGCGTCTCGCCTGCCCGGGGCAGTCCGCCCATGAAGGTCAGATCGCAGCCGAGCAGCCGATAGACGCGCTCCCCGCGATTGCTGAAATCGGCCCCCAACCATGAAGCGAGTAAGAGATCGGCCTGCCCGGATTCGATCACGACTCCCGGCGACATCCGGCCGTTGTGCAGGTACCAGCCGTCCGGATCGACGTCGGTCTCGGTGATGATGCGGCCGGTGCCCATGGTGCCGGGATCACCCTCGATGCTCATCACGCGATCGGCCAGCAGCAGCGGCGGTTCCGGCATCCGGACCAGGCGCTCGTACTGGTCCAGCTCAGCGAAGAGCGGTCCGAGTACCTCGGAGATACGGCCGCCGGCAAGCACTTCGAGTTGGGCCCGGGTCCACAGCGGCGCGGGCGCCGCCGGGGGTGGCGGGTCGGCTGGTCGGGGTGGAGGCGGCGGATCCACCTGTCGCGGCGGCGGCTCATGCCGCACCGGGGGCGCCGGTGTAGTCGGGGGTGGGCTCGCGAATTCGGTGACCACGCTGCGGTTCTCGCTGAGCCGAGGTGTCCGGCTGCCGGTGGCCAGCGCGAGTGAGGCGACACGCGCCTTCAGGAAGGACGCGTGGGCAAGCGCGGTCTGCTCGACGAATACCGTATGTGTCTCGCTCACCGAAGCGACCAGGTTGATCGCGGCGGCCGTCCTGCCGGCGACCGGAGCGACGGTGATCTGGCCGACCGTGCTGGGCTCGACCGGTGGGAGCGGATCGTGCGCGAAGATCAGCGGTTCGAGACCTTCGGGTGCCAGGGGCATGTGTTGCATTGGCGCAGAATTCACTTCCGGCATCCTTTGATGGTCCGATGGCATCAAGGGGCTCACGCTCTCTGGGGCATCGGGTGCGGCGACGATGTCTGGCCAGTGGGCGGCCAGGCTCACTATGCGGGTTCTGGGCGCTGACGGCGATGCGCCACGTTCGCGTAGCTGCCGCATCCGGTCATCGAAGGCGGCGGCGTCCGCCGCCAGTCCGTGGACCCACAATGTGGACACGGACTCTGCGAGCGCCCGCAGGCCCCGCCGCTCCTGCGGATCGAGGGCCACCGCCAGATGTGGGCGATCGCCGAGGATCTTCGGAATTGCCGCGGTCAGGATGCTGCGGGGCCCGTGCTCGACGAACACCCGGACACCGTCTTCCCATGCCTGAAGCACCGTCGCGGGGAAGTCGATGGGTTCGAGGGCCTGGCGGGTGATCGATTCGGCGGCAGCCTCGCGCGTCGGCCTGTAGGCGCGGTTGACGGCGTTGGTGTAGAACCTCACGTCCGGTGCGGCATACGTTTCGCGGGTGTGGATCTCGCGCCATGTGTCGGCGAAGGGCGCCATCGCCGAGCAGTGGATGACCATGTCCAGACCCAGCGGCATCGCGCGGGCACCGTCGATGGCCTGGATCACCCGTCGGCAGGCGCCCGGATCGCCACCGATCACGCAGTCGTCCGGGGCCTGGACGATGGTCATGTAGGCGTGTTGCTCGGTCATCAGTGCGGCTTCGACGGCCGCACGCGGCGCGGTGATGCGCCAGCACTCCCATGGCGCGGGGCGGTCGCCGAGACCCCAGTCCGCTGCCGCCACCCGACACGCACCGGTCAGTTCGTCGCCGTACATTCCCGATGCCTCGATCTCGTCGAGCATGGGTTCGAGGTCGCGCCAGATCCCGAAGGCCAGCAGGGCATTCGTCTCTCCGGATGAAAGGCCGATCGCCGCAGCGGGTGTGAGACCGAGGACCGTCCGAGAGAATTCGGCCTGCGCCTGGCAGATCAGGGCGCAGCCGGTGAGCTGGGTGCGCGGGTCGAGGGTGCTGATGCCGGCACCGTACAGCGCGCGGGCCAAATCCCCGACCCCCGAGAACCGTTCGGCGAGTGCGTCGCCCACCTCGGGCCAAGCCAGCAAGAGGTCGCGGCCTGCGCCCGGATACGCGGCGGCCGCCCCGGTGAAGGTGAAGGCGAGTTCGCCCGAGATCGGGGCGTCGGTGAAGGCGATGCCGATACCCGCGGGTGCCTCGCCCCCCTCCAGCCGTTGCACCGCGTTCTCCCGGAGCCCGTCCAGGGCCGGCTCGCTGCCGGCCACCAGAGCGCAACGCACCGGGCCGACTCCACCCGGTTCGTGTCTGCGCAGCCGGTTGAGCAGATCGGCTCTGCTCTCACCGGCGTAGCGTTCCGAGACCGGAACGACGCCGACCGAGATCGGGACCGGCTGGACGGCCACCGCGGCCACGGTGACACCCTCGGCGCGACCCCCGATCGACTCGACCGACAGGGCCGCTCTGGCACCGCCGGGCGCCGGCTGCGCCCCGTTCTGGTCCACTCGGACCCGAGATCTCACCGCTGTCACCCGGGCCGCGATCTCGACCGCAGCACCTGCCGCATGGGTGCGGCCGAAGCGACTTTCGGCGATGGCCGGGTCGACGGCGGTGGGGATCGCGTCGATATCGACCACGGCGAGGATCTCATCGCCTGCGGCTTCTGCATCCGCGCGCCGCTTGAGGACGAAGGCCACCGCCGCATCACCGTGCTGGACGCCGGGGTCGGTGGTGAGTGCATCGGAGGCCCTGGTATGGACGGGCTCGCAACACATGTCGACGGCACCGGTGACCACCGCGTCGAGTTCCCGGTGACGCAGGGCGCGCACACCGATCCGCAACGCGTCGATGCCGGAGATTTCCTCGCTGGAGACGGTGAACCCGAAGCCGCGGAAGTCACGCTGCGCGTGGATGCGGTTGGCGGGGATGTTCGGCATCGTCCCGACGACGCCGTCGGCGGTCAATTGCGGGGCCGAATCCCGGTTGGCCGTCAACCATTCGTCGTCGTCGATGTGCAGCACCCGCAACCGCTGCCGCGCGATGGTGGCGTCGCATCCCATGCCGACGATCACCCCGGTCCGGTCGGCGTCGGTGCTCACGCCCTCGAGCGCCTGGGCTGCGGCTGCCAGCATCGCGGTCTGCTGGGTGAGGCTCGCCTTGAGTTCGTTGGGCGGAAAGCCCAGCCCGCCAAGACCGAGTTCGACGGTTTCGAGCGGCGCCGGAGCCGCCGCATCACCCAGCGCGCGACGACGGAAAGACTCCGCATCGTGCGCATCCCCGGTCATCACGCCCATGCCACAGATGACGACGTCATCGGTCGGCGTGACCCGCCGAGTGGCGGAACGCCTAGCGGGCAGATGGCTCTGGACGATCAGATGGGCATTGTTGCCGCCGAATCCGAAGTTGCTGACCGCGGCGCGTTTGATCTCCCCATCCCACGCAGTGGCGCTGGTCGCCAGCGTGAAGCGGGTGTCCCTCAGATGCTCGGTCGGCTTGTCGCACAGTGCCGGCGGGATCACCGACGCCGCCATGGCCGAGAGCACGTTGACCAGGCTCGCCGCGCCGGAGACCGTGATGGTGTGTCCCAGGTTGCCCTTGAGCGCACCCAACGTGAGCGGCACCTCGCCGTAGGCGGCGGCGATGCTCTGCAGTTCGGTCGCGTCACCGAGCGGGGTCCCGGTGGCGTGGCAGTCCAGGTAGTCGATGTCGGCCGGCGCGATGCCCGCCTGATCCAGCGCCGCGGTCATGGCCCGGGTCTGGCCGGACACCGCGGGTGCGAGGAAGCCGCTCTGCCGTCCGTCGTTGGACAGCCCGACACCCATGATGACGCCGAGGATGCGATCCCCGGCGCGTTCGGCGTCCTCGAGTCGCTTCAGCGCGACCAGCGCGGCGCCCGCCGACGGCACCAGCCCGTCAGCGTCGGCATGGAAGGGGCGGGAGCGGCCCGATGCGCTCAGGGCCTGCAGCGCAGTGAAACCCAGGTGCAGGAACAGGTCGTCGGCCCCGTTGACCCCGCCGGCGAGCATCACATCGGCAGCTCCGTCGTGCAGGGCGTCGCAGGCGAGCTTGATCGCATACAGCGACGATGCGCACGCCGCGTCGAGCGCATACGCCGGCCCGGTCATGTCCATCGCCCGGGCGACCAGGTGTACCGGCAACCCGGAGGAGAACCGGTTCCGCGGATCGACGTCGACGCCGCCGCTCCAGACGCTCTCCACGAACGCGGTATGCATCGTGCTGGGATAGGAGAGGTTACCGACGATCAGACCCGTGCGGGGCGCGGCGAGCGGGCCGCCCACCGCCTGCTGTGCGCACTGGGCGAGCCACGACACGAGCGGGTCGAGACGATTCAGATCGCCTATTCGAGAGCCGATCTCGGGAAGGTCGAACGACCTGTCGATGTAGCCACCGGTCGCCGACGACACCCTGAGCCCGGCCTTGTCGCCGGCCAGCAGCGTCGCCGGGTCGATACCGCGCCATTGGTCAGCCGGGGTCGGTGTCAGCAGGCAGCGTCCGGCCAGCGTGGCCTCGAACAATTCCTCCGGCGTGCTCGCACGGGGCAGCACGCAGCTGCGGCCGACGATCGCGACAGGGTCGAATTCGCTCACGACCCGGTGCCCGCGACGTAGAACTCCACGCCTTCGAGCGTCGCGACCGGCGCGCCGTCGGTTGTTTCGAATGTGATGTCGAAGTCGACGCGCTTGTCGTTGACCGGATGCGCGGCCAACCGGCACCGCAGGGCACCGGCGTCACCGAACGAGCGGTGCAAGGCGGCACGCCCGATACGCACGGGCAGCACGAGGGGATAACCGTGCGCACTGGCCCACAGGATCCCCAACTGCAGACCACCGTCCACGCTCGCAGGATCGATCGCCCAGTCGACGTCCGACCAGCCGAGATCGGCGAGGGTCTTGAGGGTCGCCGTGCCCCCGGCCGATCCGAACGAATCCAGCCGATCGATGACCGCGAACCGCGGACCGTGGAACAACGGCCCCGCGTAGGCGTCCTCGACACTCGTCGGCCATGCCGACCCGGACACCTGGGGAACGCCGACGCTTGTTGGTGGGGTGGACGCCAATTCGAGGATGGCGCGGTAGCGCGGGCGTCCCTCACAGTCGTGCACCGTCGCGGTGTAGGACGAACCAGCCGGATCGAGATCGATGGCAAGATCCTGCTGCCCACAGACTCCGAAGGTGACGCCCGAGAGCACCTGGAAGTCGCGGACGACAACGCTCGCGTCTCCGGTCAGATCACGTGCCGCGCGCAGCATGGCGTCGAGAACGATCACGACCGGAACCACGATCTGGCCGCGGACCTGATGGTCTTCCAGGACCGGCAGCGTCTCGACCGACACATCCCATTCCAGGTGCGCCGCGCGCAACCTCGGCTCTGCAGGCGCGGCCACGACGACCGACGTGGCCGGCGAGCGGCGCAGCGCATGCTCGGCGAAGAACTGGGCACCCTCGTCGATCGGGATGACGCCGACCCCGGCGTCGAGGAAGCGGCTCTTGAGTGTGGCGTCGACCATTCCGCCGTCCCAGGGACCCCAGCCGAAAGCGCGCACGACGCACCCGTCCCCTCGACGCGCGGCTTCACGCGCCGCGATGGATTCGAGGGCCGCGTTGGCCGCGGCGTAGGCGGACTGGCCGGGATTTCCTGCTCGCGCCGCGATCGAGGAGAACATCGAGATGAATCGCAGATCGTCGGACGACGTCGCGTCCAACAGGGTCTCCGCACCGACCAGTTTCGTGCTGAACACCGTGACGAACTGTGCGTCGCCGAGATCTTCGAGGCGCTTGTCGGCCAGCACGCCGGCGCCGTGGACCACACCGACGATCGGCCCGAGAGCCGTGCGCACCTCGTCGAGAACGCCGCGCAGCGCCGCGCCGTCGGTGATGCTGGCGGAGAAGTAGCGCGCCGTTGTGCCCTGCTGTTCGGCGGTCGCGAGTGTGGCGCGCACCTCCCGTTCGGCCATCAGTTTCTCCGCCTGCACCCGCGCCTCGGGCAAGCTCAGTTGCGCACCCCGGGTACGTGCGGACGCGGCCAGGGCCGTGGCGATCTCGGCGACGGTTGCGCCCGCCGGCCGGTCTGCCGTCGCATCCCGAAGCGGTGTGCGGCCGAGGAGGGCCAGCCGCAGACCGTGGCGCTTGGCCAGCGCGAGCGCCGACGCGGCCGTCACACCGCGTGCACCGCCGGTCACCACAACGACACCGCCGGCGGGGACGCTGACCGTCTCGCCATCGCCGACCGATGAGGCGATGTCGTCGACGGCGACCAGGCGGGTGCCGTCCGCGCGCAGCGCGACCTCGATACCACTACCCCCTTCGAGCAGTTCAGCCGTCACCCGTTCGGCATCGAGGCGTTCGATGTCGATGGCCCGCACCGAGGCGTCCGGCCACTCCCATGCGGCGGTCTTGGCCAGGCTGGCCACGCCGGTCGGTGTGTCGGTCGCAGTGAACGTCCCGCCCGTGGACTGGACGGTCACGAAAAGCCTCGACGCTGAGTCGCTTCGAGCGACACTGCGTGCCGCCCGGAATGCGCGAACGTGCATGTCGACGCAATCCCCGGCGGTGTCCGCAGGGCCCAGCGCGGCAAGACTGACCACGGCGGTCGCGCGGTCCGGCAGCTCGTCGACGGCCCTCGCCTTGATCCCGCGATCGACCATCACCTGTTCGAGCGCATCGGCGAAGGCGGGGTCCTCGCGAGTGATGAAGACCTCGCCGTCACGCAGGCCCGCCATGGCGAAGCCGCTCGGCGGCACCGGCTGAAAGTTCGCCTCGGTACACGACAAGCCTCCCGAAGGCGTCGCGTCGTCGGGCGCGTCATCAGCAGTCGGTGCCGGTTCCTCTTCGCCTGCGGCGAATCCCCCGACCGTGTCGACCACATCCTGCAACGTCCGCAGACCCGCCAACTCCGATGCCGGAATCTCCGGCGCCCCCGGGAACTTCGCCTGCAACGCCGCCAGAATCTCCACCTGCTTGATGGAATCGATCCCGAGCTCGGCCTCCATCTCCATCTCCAACGACAACATGTCCGCCGGATAACCCGTCTTCTCCGACACGATCCCCAACACCACAGCACCCACCGGCAACCCCGCCGCCGGCGCAACAACAGGCGCCGCCACGACAGGCGCAGCGTTCCCGCCCGAGGCGAAACCCCCCACCGTGTCGACCACATCCTGCAACGTCCGCAGACCCGCCAACTCCGATGCCGGAATCTCCGGCGCCCCCGGGAACTTCGCCTGCAACGCCGCCAGAATCTCCACCTGCTTGATGGAATCGATCCCGAGCTCGGCCTCCATCTCCATCTCCAACGACAACATGTCCGCCGGATAACCCGTCTTCTCCGACACGATCCCCAACACCACAGCACCCACCGGCAACCCCGCCGCCGGCGCTCCGGATGTGTTCGGCGAGGCAGTCTCCGCAGGAACCGCGACCGGAACCGGCTGAACCGGCTGAACCGGCGACAGCACGGCTGCGACACTCGGTGTCGCCACCACCGCGTTCTGCACCGAGGCGGGCGTCTGCACGACCTCTTTCAACGTCACCCTGGGCGTCTGCGGCGCGGACGGTTGGTCGTGGACGATCTCAGCCATCATCTGCGCAGCCACATCGAGAAACGCCTGGTGACTCTGGGTCATGACGTCCAGATAGCGTTGGTGCTGCTGGGCGGTCTCGCGCTGGATGTGGTCGATGACACTCCAGGCGTCCGCGGAGAGCGGCGCGGAGGAGGCCGCGGGTACATGCACTTCAGGCGCGGGTGCGTGAGCTGCCGGCGCGGGCACGGCAGCTGCCGGCGTCGCCACCGCGGCGGGTTGACTGCGCGGAGGTTCCATGCGCTGGACTACCTGCGTCATCGGGGGTCGTCCTTCCACAGTGGCCAGCGGGTTTTCCTGCGGTGTGGTGATCTCCGGCGAGGTCACCCGTACGCGCTTCGGCGTGATCGACGTCTTCCCGTCCGCCGGCGGATAGGGCTTGCCGAGGTTCGCCCCACCGACCAGAACGGCATGGGCCGGTGCCGGCACGTGTTTGGCGGGTTCGGCGTAGTGGTCGAACAGTGCAACCAGATCGAGCACCACCCCGTCGGCGGCCAGAGCCGCCAGGCCGCGATGCCAACCGCGCAGGCCGCCGCTCTTCGAATCATCCAGCGCGACAGCCAGATGTGGCGTACCGGCCAGAATCTGACCAACCAGTCCGGTCAGCACGCGACTCGGCCCGACCTCGATGAACCGCGTCACGTCGGCATCGGCCATCGCCTCGATCATCTCGCGGAACTTGACGGGCTGACGTACCTGATCGCCGAGCTGATCGGCGACCTGCTCGTCATACGGTTGCGCCGTCGCGTTGGCATAGACCGGAAAAGCCGCGGATCCGAGCTCGAGGGACTTCAGATAGTCGGTCAGCGGCGCAGAGCTGGCGGCCACGATCGGAGAATGGAAAGCCGATGCCACCGGTAGCCGACGCGACACCCAGCCGGCAGACCGGACCGCGGCCTCGGCCCATTCGATGTCGGATGCGTGTCCGGCGAGCACCACCTGCTTGGGCGCGTTGTCGTTGGCGATCACCAACGAGCCCGCGGACTCCGGCTGCGATTCGAGGAGTGAGCGAACGTCGTCGACGCCCGCGACGACAGCCAGCATCGCGCCGTCCTTGCCGTGCCCGGCTTCGGCCATCAGGACGCCGCGGGTGCGCGCTGTCTCGACGAGCCGGTCGGTCGGGATGACGCCCGCAGCCGCCAGCGCTGTCACCTCGCCGAAGCTGTGACCTGCCGCGGCATCGGCGGTCACGCCCAGGATCTCGAGGAGCGCCAGCTGCGAAAGGCTCGTCGCCGCGATGGCCGGCTGAGCGTTGTCCATCGCCGTGAGCTCGGCCCGCTGTGCGTCAGCGGTGGCCGAGTCGAATGCCGGCTCAGGGAACACCACATCGGAAAGGCCCGCGAGGTCGCCGCCGAGCCCGTCCCAGACCGCGAGCGCGGCTGGGAACTCGAGGGCGAGGTCGCCGCCCATGCCGACGTACTGACTGCCCTGACCCGGGAAGAGGAATGCCGTCTTCCCTTGGCGCGCGGTCCCGAAACCCACCGCGATGTCGGGATCTTTGAGCGTCGAGACAGCGCCGTCGGCGAGCGCCGTCTGCAACTTCTCGGCCAGCGCCTCCAGCGACACGGTGTCCGCGGCGACCAACCCCGCGCGCGCGGGCTGTGTTGCATCGAACTCGTGTGCGCACTCGAAGGCGATCCGGGCGAGTCCTTCGCCGGCGCGCACGGCCGTGATCAGGTCCGCGGCGCGCTTCTGAAGCTCGGCTTCGTCTGTGGCACTGAGCACCACGAGCTCGGTCGGCAGTGTCCGCAGGCGTTTCGCCCGGTGCCGGCCCTGATACTCCTCCAGCGTCACGTGGAAGTTGCTGCCGCCGAATCCGAACGAACTGACCGATGCGCGCCGAGGCAGATCGGCTGACCGCACCCAGGGCCGGGTGTCCGCATTGATGTAGAACGGTGTCTCGTCGAGCCCGAGCGCGGGGTTGGGCCGCTCCACCTTCAGGGTCCCTGGAAGCGTCGAATGCTGTAGTGCGAGGATCGCTTTGATGAGGCCCGCAGCGCCTGCGGCCGCCTTGGTATGTCCGATCTGGGACTTGACCGAGCCGAGCGCGACTCGCGAACCCGTGTCGGTGAAAACCGACTTCAGCGCGGCGAATTCGGCGACATCGCCTGCCTTGGTCGCCGTGCCGTGCGCCTCGAGCAGTCCGACGGTGGACGGCTCGTAACCGGCCCGGTCGTAGGCGCGTCGCAGCGCCTTCGCCTGCCCTTCGGAGCGCGGCGCATACACACTGGAGGCCCGTCCGTCGGACGAGGAGCCGAGGCCCCGGATGACGGCGTGGATCTCATCGCCGTCGCGTTCGGCGTCGCTGAGTCGCTTGAGCGCCATCATGCCGACGCCCTCACCGATGATGGTGCCGTCAGCACCGTCCGAGAACGGCCGGCAGTCCCCCGTCCGGGAGAACGCCGGCGTCTTGGAGAAGCACATGTACATCATCACGTCGTTGAGGGCGTCGACGCCGCCCGTCAGCACGAGGTCCGATTCGTGCAGATACAGCTTGTGCAGCGCCACCTGCACCGCCGAGAGGGAACTCGCGCATGCGGCATCGACGACGAAGTTGCTCCCACCCAGGTTCAGACGGTTGGCCACGCGTCCGGCGACGACATTGCCCAGCAGACCGGGGAAGGTGCTCTCCAACCACGGCACGTAATGGTCGGCGATGTCGCGGCAGATCTCGTCCGCCTCGTCTTCGGGCAGACCGTTCTCCAGCATCGCTTTACGCCACACCGGTTGCTGCATACGCGAGCCCATCTGGACGACGAGTTCGGTTGTGGAGGCGACCCCCAGCACGATGTCGACGCGGTCGAGGTCGACGGCGCGGCCGCTCATCGCCTTGTCGAGGACCTCTTTGGCGGCGATGAGCGCGAGCAGCTGCGCAGAGTCGGTGGCGGGTAGCGCATTGGGCGGCAGTCCGAACTGCATCGGATCGAAGTGCACCGGTTCGATGAAGCCGCCCCGCTTGCAGTAGGTCTTGTCGACCGCCGTCGGATCGGGGTCGTAGTAATCGTCGATGAGCCAGTGGGACGGCGGTACGTCGCCGATGGCGTCACGGCCGCCGGTGATCGTGCGCCAGTAACCTTCGAGCCCCGGCTCCCCCGGGTAGATCGCGGTCACCGCGACGACTGCGACGGGGATTGCGGTGGGCTGGTGCTTCTGGTCGGTCACAGAACCTCTTATTTCGAGCGAACGGGGTTATCCGAGTGGGCGCGGACGGAAATCGAATGCGGACCCGGGCAGTGCGACGCCGGCGGCACGCAGTTGCCCGGCACGGGTGACGGTGGCTGCCCCTTCGAGCAGATTCAGGGCGATCTGGCGGACGGTGCGCGTCTGCACCGGTTCGAGGAAACTGCCCCGCACCCACTCATTGAAGGCGCCCATCGCCGGACCGCACCAGATCTGGTAGTCCGCCCGCCGGGCGGCATGGCCGTCACGGGCCCACTGCGCGCCGTTGAACAGGTACCAGCGGAACACCAGGGCCATACGATGTTTGGCGTCCGTAGCAGCACGCTCGATCTGCCGGGGGTCTCTTTGGGCGAAGAAAGACTCTGTCTCAGACCAAATCTCGTCCACCGTCCGTCCGAGAACCGTGGACTCGAGACTCGCCAACTCGTGCGCCGGGGCCTCGTCGAGCGACGAGTAGCGGCGGTAGAAGTCGGCCAGCCGTTGGCCGCGCTGGGCGAACATCGTGCCTCGCTTGAGCACCTGGACGGTCACACCCATCTCGAACATGTCCGCTGCGGGCGCCATGGCCACGTCGGTCGACTCCGCGATGGCCAGGAGGCTTCGGGCATCCGCTGACAGACCGCTCTCGACAGCCGACTGATTCACCGAACCGGTCAGCACGTATGCCGCTCCGGCCGCGTATGCGGCAGCGACGGCGGCAGGGGTTCCGAGTCCCCCGGCCGCACCCACCCGGGGTAGGACCTCATAACCGTGGGCGGCGGCGATCTCGTCACGCAGACCGATGAGACGCGGAAGCAGCACCGTCAGGGCACGGTTGTCGGTGTGTCCGCCCGAATCCGCCTCGGCGGTGACGTCCTCCGCCACCGGGATTGCGCCGGCCAGGACAGCTTCGTCGGCTGTGAGACGGCCTTCGTCGACCAATGCACGCAGCATGGCCTCGGGCGCCGGCGACAGGAACTGACGCGCGACCTCCTCGCGGGAGACCTTGGCGAAGATCCGCCCGGCTCGCATCACCCGTCCGTCCGGTCCGCGCCGTAAGCCCTTCGCCGCGTAGAGCACGATCGCAGGGGTGAGCCGCATGAACGCTGAGGCCGACACATACCGCACACCGAGACGATGGAAGAGGTCGACCGTGGCGAGTTCGAGGCGGTCATCCTGGACGTTGTGGATCAGGTTGGCGCCCCAGCCACCCGAGTCACGACCAAGGGCGATCTGGATCTCGCGGACGCCCGTCTCGACAGAGTCAAGATCCAGTCCCGCGCTGCCGAAGAAGGCCATCACCCCCGCGCGCACGCCCTCGACTGTCATCCGCGCCGTGGCGATGCCGCGCGCCATCTCGCCGATCACATAGGGGAACCGCACTCCGTGGGCTGCAGTGAAGCTGCGATCGCCCAACCATTCGGGGTACACCGCCGGCAGCACCGCCAGGAGGTGATCACGCATCACCTCCGGCGTGAGGAGTCCGGCGTCGTCGAGCACCATGGGGCGCGGGCCGTCCACGGACCGCACCACCGCTACCGGCTTGCGGATCGCTGCGAGTGCATCGTCAGCATCCGAATGACTGATATTCCGTGGTGAGGTGACGCCCGTGTATTCAGACTCGATCAAGGCTGTCCGCACGCTCAGGCACTCTAAACCGTTTAATTGACGCTGGGGGCGTTTTTTGCCAGCCGGCGACCGACCGACGCCATTCTCCCGGACCGCCCTCGAACGTCCGGCGTGGAAAACACGTCGGCAGGGCAAACTGATCTGTAAAAGCCATTACCCGGCTTTAGGCGTGCTGAACGCGACGGATCCTGGCAACACCTACCGAATGAGCTACTGTACTACCCGCCGGTAACCGACCCCCAGGGCCACCGGAACACTGTGGCACAGATCGGTTAGTTCGCCGGCAGCGCACCGTCCGGGATGGACACGCGCCGCCGCGACTGCGCAGAGCGGCCATGTCGGCACACCCACCGCGTGTCGCCGCTTTTCAACGTTAATTCCTCTGCCACCCCTCCGTCGTTCCGCATCCGACCAGGAGCCGGTGAACGCATACGTCAATTTTTGCTGTAAAACGACTCGCGCGCATGGTTCCGGCGCGTAGCATCCGCGTTCGGTGACACCCGGGAGGAGAGCGATGTCGATGAGGCGGGGCCGCGGACGGCACCGGAAACGTCGTTCTCGTGCGGGCGTCGGCAGTGGCGCAATGGCCGCTGCGACTGTCTCGAGTGCGCTCGTGACCGGGTCGATGAGCGCTGCGCCGACCGCCGATGCTTCGTGCATTTCGATATTCGGATTCGGTAATGGAAACGGCTGTACAAGCGGCCCGACGACATTTGCATTGGGACTGGGTGAAGGCGCCAAGGCGAACGCCTCCACCGCCTTTTTGAGTGGTGCCGTGGCCGTCGGCCACAACGCCCGCGCGGACGTGAGCCTGAGCGCCTTGACGTTCGCAACGTCCGTGGGCGACGGAGCGTCGGTGTCGGCGCTGCTGTCGGTTCTCGGGCTTCTCGGTCAACTGGGGACGGGCGAAACAGCGATGGTCGGCGGTCCGAACATCGCCATCGCCGTTGGGGCCGGCGGAGGAAGCAACGCCAGTGTCATCGGTGCGGGCAACGTTGTCCTTCAGATCGGGCCGGGATCGTCCGCGGCGGTCGGCGGAGCCAACCTGGTCGTCGGGGTCTTCAACGGTGACGGACAGCAGACTTCACCCGCGACCGCGGCCAGCGGTATCGGCAATCTATCCCTTCAACTGGGGCCCGGAAGCAGTTCGGCGATAGGCCTTCTCAATCTCGCACTCGGTCTGTCACCCGGGGGCAGCGGGACGCAGTCGACCACCTCCGGGCTCCTGGGCAGCCTTGCGCTCAATCTCCTCACCAATGGCACCGTGCTGACGCAAGGCCTGTTCAGCAGCGGCGTCGGAATTGCCGGCGACAGCACCGTGCACTCCACCGGCATCCTGTCGGCCGCCGCGGACGTGTTCGGATACGACAACGTCGTGCACGCCGATTCCGGTTCGGGAATCCTTTCGGGAGCTTTCAGTGTCTTCGGCACGCACAACGACGTCACCGCCGGTCCGAGTGTGTTGTCGCTCGCGGGATCGATCCTTCAGACCGGTGCAACCGTTGACCAACCCGGTCCGGGTGCCGCTTTCGGGGCCATCGTCTCACCGTCCGACAGCCAAACAGGGGTGACAGCGGACCCTTCCGCGCCGACCGGCACCATCGAACGGGCAACCAGTGCAACGGAATTGACATCTCCACGCATCACCGCCGATCCGAACGGTGCACCGGCCTTCGCTACCTCCGCCAGAATCGGCCACGACGACGGTCCGGATTCGGCCTCCCGATCGCGAACCAGAGCCGGCGATGACACGGCCGCAGACAACAGAGTGGCAACCGGCAGATCCAGCTACAGTTCGTCCCTCACCGGCGTTCCAACGCCGGAGAAGCCGAGATCCCCCGATACTTCCGGTGTCTCAACGGCAGGCCACGGTGCGCCAGGTTCGACGACCGGCACCGGTTCCGTATCCACCGGACCCCGGCACCGGGCCTGATCGCGGAACGGGCTGACGTGAAGGGAATCATCCTGGCGGGCGGGTCGGGCTCGCGCCTGCATCCGATCACCTTCGGAGTCTCGAAACAGCTGATCCCCGTGTACGACAAGCCGATGGTGTACTACCCGCTGTCCACGCTGATGCTCGCGGGCATCCGCGACATCCTGGTGATCACCACGCCGCATGACGCGCCCGCCTTCGAGCGCCTGCTGGGTGATGGATCGCGGTTCGGCGTGTCGATCTCATTCGCACAGCAACCGTCGCCCGACGGACTGGCCCAAGCCTTCACGATCGGCTCGCAATTCATCGGCGGTGAGAAAGTCGCACTCGTTCTGGGCGACAATCTGCTGTACGGACCGGGTCTGGGTACGCAGCTCAAGAGTTTCGCCGATGTCGACGGTGGCGCGATCTTCGCCTACTGGGTGGCCGAGCCCTCGGCATACGGGGTGGTGGAATTCGACGACGGCGGGACAGTGGTGTCGCTGGAGGAGAAGCCCAAACAGCCGAAGAGCAATTACGCAGTGCCCGGGCTGTATTTCTACGACAACGACGTAGTGGCGATCGCCCGGGATCTCCGTCCGAGCTCGCGTGGCGAGTACGAGATCACCGATGTCAATCGCGCCTACCTGGACCAGCGTCGGCTACGGGTGCAGGTCCTGCCGCGCGGCACTGCATGGCTGGACACCGGGACCTTCGACCAGATGACCGACGCGGCCGACTTCGTCCGCACAATGGAGCGGCGCACAGGTCTGAAGATCGGGGTGCCCGAGGAAATCGCCTGGCGTCAGGGGTTTCTCACCGACGACGAGCTGTGTGACCACGCCACCCGACTGGTCAAATCCGGCTACGGCAAGTACCTGCTGGGTCTACTCGACATGGGTTTCTAGTGGCGCGGCTTCTGGTCACCGGAGGCGCCGGCTTCATCGGCTCGAACTTCGTCCACCATGTCATCGCGCACACCGACCACCAGGTCACCGTGCTGGACAAGCTCACCTACGCCGGCAATCGCGCATCGTTGAACGGGTTGCCCGGGAATCGACTGAGCTTTGTTCACGGTGATGTCGCGGACGCGGACCTGGTGGACGGACTGGTGGCCGACTCTGATGCGGTCGTCCACTTCGCCGCCGAGTCGCACAACGACAACTCGCTCGACCACCCGCAACCCTTCCTGCACTCGAATGTCATCGGCACATTCACACTGCTCGAGGCGGTCCGCCGGCGGGGCCGGAGACTGCACCACGTCTCCACTGACGAGGTCTACGGGGATCTGGCCCTCGACGACCCGGCTCGGTTCACCGAACGCAGTCCCTACAACCCGTCGTCCCCGTACTCCTCGACGAAGGCCGGTAGCGACCTGTTGGTACGCGCCTGGGCCCGGTCGTTCGGGGTCGCGGCCACGATCTCCAACTGCTCCAACAACTACGGGCCCTTTCAGCACGTCGAGAAGTTCATCCCGCGCCAGATCACGAACATCCTGTGGGGCATCCGGCCCCGGCTCTATGGCGAAGGCCGCAACGTGCGCGACTGGATCCACGCGGACGACCACTCCTCTGCGGTGCTGAAGATCCTGGAAGCGGGACGGATCGGTGAGACATATCTGATCGGCGCCAACGGCGAGCGGGACAACAGGACCGTCGTGGAGATGATCCTGAAGCTGATGGATCAGGATGTCGACGCCTATGACCGTGTGCCGGACCGCGCCGGACACGATCTCCGGTACGCCATCGACCCGACGAAGCTCTGCGCTGAACTCGGGTGGCGACCCCGGTACCGTGACTTCGAGCAGGGCCTCAGCGCTACCATCGAGTGGTATCGCACGCACGAGGAGTGGTGGGCGCCCGCCAAGGAGGCGACCGAAGCCTTCTATACCCGAATCGGGCAATAGCACAGGCGGGACGGCATTGACAGAGTACGGCAAGACGCTGCGCGCCACCGCCACACCGATTCCGGGACTGACGGTGTGGCAGTTGCCGGTCCACGGCGACAATCGAGGCTGGTTCAAGGAGAACTGGCAGCGCGCCAAAATGGTGGCGGCCGGGATGCCGGACTTCGGACCGGTGCAGAACAACGTCTCCTTCAACGACGCGGTGGGGACGACGCGCGGCATTCATGCCGAGCCCTGGGACAAGTTCGTCTCGGTGGCCACCGGGCGGATCTTCGGCGCATGGGTCGACCTGCGGGCCGGCCCCACCTTCGGCACCGTGTTCACCATCGAACTCGATCCGTCGCGCGCGATCTTCGTGCCACGCGGAGTGGGCAATTCGTTTCAGACGCTGGAGCCGAACACCGCCTACACCTACCTGGTGAACGACCACTACACACCAGGCATCGACTACCCGTCGGTGAATCCCGCCGACGACGCCCTCGCCATCGACTGGCCGATTCCTCTCGAGCGCGCGGAACTGTCCGCGAAGGATCGTGCGCAGCCGAACCTGGGTCAGGTCAGCCCCGTTGCACCGCGAAAGACGTTGGTGCTGGGCGCCGGCGGTCAACTGGGCCGGGCGCTTCTGAGAGCATATGCCGACACACCGCACGTGGAGTTCGCCGATCGCTCGGATCTCGACGTCACCTCCGGTGACGTGGAGTCCGCCCGCCCCTGGCGGGACTACGACATGATCATCAATGCCGCGGCCTACACCGCTGTCGACGCGGCCGAGTCCGCGGAGGGACGGGTGGCGGCGTGGGCGGCCAACGTCACCGCCGTCACCGCGCTTGCCCGCGTCGCCACTGCTCACCGCATCACCGTCGTCCACGTGTCCAGCGACTATGTGTATGACGGCACTTCGTCGCGACCGTATCTCGAGAGCGATGCGTTCGCGCCGCTCGGCGTCTACGGCCAGACGAAGGCGGCCGGGGATAGGATCGTGGAAACCGTTGCGCGCCATTACATCGTGCGCACGTCATGGGTCATCGGCGACGGACGAAATTTCGTACGCACCATGCTCTCCCTGGCGGCGCGAGGTGTCGCCCCCTCGGTCGTCGACGACCAATTCGGGCGCCTGACATTCACCACCGAGCTGGCCCGAGCGATTCGCCATCTCACCGAGACGCGGGCGCCGTACGGCACCTACAACGTCACCGGTTCGGGACCCGTCACGTCGTGGGCCGACATCGCGCGGCGCACGTTCGCCGTGGCGGGGTACGACCCGGACCGGGTGCGCGCGGTGTCGACCGCAGAATATTTCGCCTCGGCGACGGCACCGGTAGCGGCTCGCCCTGCCAACAGCGCTCTGGACCTGGGAAAGATCGAGGCAACCGGGTTCGTCCCGGGCGACGCTGACGAGATGCTTGTGACGTTCGTCCAGGCGGCGACGCGTGCGACACACGGCGCCCCTGGGTAACTCCGATTCCCCTCCGTGTGTGCGGTTTCGTTCGCGTCGCCGTCGGCGGCGTAGGAATCCGAACACTCATTGGATTGTCGCTTGCATCCGAAAGCAGTTGTGGATAACCGACTTTCGGCACACAGACGTGTCGGTGGGTCGCACTAGTGTTCGAGGTATGGACAGGGAGGACCTGCAGTCGGTACTCGATCGATGGGACGCCGCCCGCGCCGAACTCGCCGCCTTCCCCTATGACTCGCTGACCACCAGTGAGCGCCTGGCGCTGATCGAACACCGCGAACGCGCCCAGCGTCAGGACCTCGCCACCGACCACACCCTGCTGGCCAGCTTCGCCGCCGACGCCGACCCCCGCGCCTTCGGGGAACGCACCCTACGCACCGTCATCGCCACCCGGCTGCATCTGACCGACGCCGACGCCGGACACCGGCTACACGACGCCGCCCAACTGGGTCCACGCCGCACCCTCACCGGTGACACCCTTCCCCCGATACTGTCCGAGACCGCGGCCGCGCTGGCCCGCGGTGACATCGGCACCGACCACGTCACCGTGATCCAGACATTCCTGCACACCCTGCCCGGCTGGGTCGACGCCGCGACCCGCGCCGAGGCCGAACACACCCTGGCCGACATCGCCGCCGGCCTGGACCCCACACAACTCCGCAAAGCCGCCGAACGACTCCTGGCGCTGATCGACCCCGACGGCGACGAACCCAACGACGACGTCCACCAACGCCACAGGCACCTCACCATCGGCCGACAACGCCGCGACGGAATGACGCCGATCCGCGGCCTGATCGACCCCGAAACCGCCGCCTACTGGGACGTCATCGTCGCCAAACACAACACCCCCGGAACAAACATGCCCGACGACACAGTCGGGATGCCCGACACCCGCACCACCGGGCAACGCCACCACGACGCCTTCAAGACCACCCTGCGCGAGGTCGTCAGCTCAGGACAGCTCGGACACATCAACGGCATCCCCGCCACCATCGTGGCCACCACCACCCTCGGCGAGCTGGAATCCGCCGCCGGATACGCCGACACCGGCGGCGCCACCCGCCTCCCCATCCGCGACCTCATCCGCCTGGCCGCACAATCACGCCACTACCTCGCCGTCTTCGACGACCACACCCCCGAAGTCCTCTACCTCGGGCGCGCCAAACGCTGCGCCACCACCGCCCAACGCCTGGCCCTGTTCGCCCGCGACACAGGCTGCACCCGACCCGGCTGCACCGCACCCTTCTACCGCTGCCAAGCCCACCACGCCCATCGAGACTTCGCCGCAGGTGGCCGCACCGACATCGACGAACTCGCCCTGGCCTGCGCGCCCGATAACAAAGTCGTCGAAGACACCGGCTGGACCACCCGCCGCCGCCACGGCCACACCGAATGGCTGCCCCCACCAGCACTCGACACCGGACAAGCCCGCATCAACCACTACTTCCACCCCCACCGCTACCTCCAGGAACCCCGCGGCGACCGCGGCGGTCCTTGACTGGCCGTCCGGAGTGCGCGGCCGACGCCTAAGCCGAGTCGCACCTTGAAGCCGTGGTCGCGCCACGCCTGCGCGGCTGCAGCTCGACGGTGGCGATGAGGTCTGCGGGCAACACTGCCCCGTGCGCGCCTGCCGCGTCGTCGATGCTGACCGCAAATCCCACCACCGGCCACCTGCAACAGCTGTCGCGGCGTCCAGGCTGGGGCTCTACCATCAGCCGGTGCAGGCAGTGAATCGCCGATCGCAGTCGGTCCCCAGCCGGCTGCTGCGGTTGGTGCTCCGGCCGACTGCGCCGCCGCTGTGGCTCGGCGTACTCGTGGCGGTCGGCTTCATCGCCTTCGAGACGCTGCTCGTGCTGCAACTCAAACGCGTCGCACCGGAGAACGCGTTCGGCGCGGTCTTCCTGCTCGGCGTGCTGGTGGTGTCGGCGGGGTGGGGCTTCGGGCTGGCGGTGACGACGTCGCTGTGCAGTGCCCTGGTCTACGTCTACTTCCACCTCGAGGGTGCCGACAGTCTGGCGCCCGCCCTCTCGGTGTTCCTGCCGCTCGCCCTACTGGCCAACCTGCTCGCCGGTCAGGCCCGGCTGCGGGCCGCCGAGGCCGAACAGCGGCGGCTCGAAGCGGACCTGTCCGCCGAACTCGCACGATCGACGCTGGGCGCCGGCGATCTGCAGGCCGCCCTCGACAGTGCCGGCCGACGCATCGCCGAGGTCCTCGAACTGCCCTACGCCGTCCTCACCCTCGATCGGCTGTCGGGTGATGCGCAGCGCACCGCGATCGAGCTCAGTGACGGCACCGCCCCGGTCGGGACTCTCGTCATCCCCGCGGACCTGCCCGGCGGCGCCCGGCAACGAGTCGACCGCATCCTGGGCTCCCTCGAGTCGCTGCTGGTCGCGACGCGCGACCGCCAGCGAATCAACGCCGAACTCGAGGCGAGCCACGCGAAGGTCAGCGCGCTCGCCGATCAGCAGGCCGCATTGCGCCGCGTTGCCACCCTGGTGGCCCGCGGCGCCGAACCGGTCGACGTCTATCCGGCGGCGGTGTCCGAACTGGCCGAGGGTCTGGGCGTCGAGCACGTCACGCTGGTCAGCTTCGAGGACGACGGATGCGTGGTGCTCGCCGCGCGCGACGATGCCGATCGTGAGGCGTTGCACGACGGAGAGCGGTTCGCGTTCGACGGGGACAGCCTCAGCGCTCGCATCCGGCGCACCGGCGAGCCGTCCCGGATCGACGACTACGACATGGCGTCGGGCGCCATCGCCGACCGGTTGCGGGGCCTTGGGTTGCGCTCTGGAGTCGGCGCGCCGGTGATCGTCGACGACCGGATACGAGGCGCCTTGCTGGTCGGCTCGGCTGCGCAGGAGCCGCTGCCGCCGCAGTGCGAAGCCCGGGTCTGCGACTTCGCCGACCTGATCGCGACCGCCATCGCCAACGCCGAGACGCGCGCCGAGTTGAAGGCCTCGCGTGCCCGCATCATCACCGCTGCCGACCATGCGCGCCGCGGCTTCGAGCGCGACCTGCACGACGGCGCCCAGCAGCGGATCGTGGCGATGGGCCTGCAGATCCGTGCACTGCAGGAGGCCCTACCCGACGACGCAGTGCAGGCGCGGAACGCGCTCGGCCGGGTGGTGACCGGACTCGGCGAGCTCCACCGCGATCTGCAGGAGCTGTCCCGCGGTATCCACCCGGCGATCCTGTCCAAGGGTGGTCTGGGTCCGGCGATCAAATCCCTGGCGCGACGCTCGCCGGTTCCGGTCGCCCTCGACCTGGCCGTCGACCACCGGCTCCCCGAATCGGTCGAGGTCGCCGCCTACTACGTCGTCGCCGAATCGCTCACCAACGCCGCCAAACACGCCGCCGCGTCCGAGGTGTCCGTCCGTGCCCATGCCGGCCCCGACGAGCTTCGCCTGGTGGTGTCCGACGACGGGGTCGGCGGTGCGGACTCCTCGGCCGGGTCCGGGCTGATCGGTCTCAAGGATCGGGTCGAGGCCGCCTCGGGCCGGCTCGAGGTCGTCAGCGCGCCGGGGGCCGGCACGACGTTGACGGCGTCCTTTCCCGTCTGACCCAGCGCGGCGAGGTGACAGAATGCCCGATGTGGATGTGCAGACCCGCAACAACGTCCGGATCGTCGGCGCCGAGGGACGACCGACGGTTCTGCTCGCGCACGGCTTCGGGTGCGATCAGAATCTGTGGCGGCTGGTCACGCCGTTGCTGACCGACGAGTTTCGGGTCGTTCTGTTCGATCATGTCGGCTCGGGCTCCTCGGACGCCTCGGCGTGGGACGCCGACCGGTATTCCACGCTGCACGGCTACGCCGACGACATCCTGACGCTCGTCCGCGACCTCGATCTGCACGATGTGGTGTTCGTCGGCCATTCGGTCGCGGCGATGATGGGTGTTCTTGCCGTGGGCGCAGATTCGTCGCGTTTCGCGAAGTTGATACTGCTCACCCCGTCGCCCCGGTACATCGACGACGCGGAGTACCGCGGTGGGTTCTCCCCCGCCGACATCGACGAACTGCTCGATTCCCTCGAGAGCAACTACCTGGGCTGGTCTCGCGCGATGGCGCCGACGGTGATGGCGCATCCCGACCGACCCGAACTCACCGAGGAGCTCGCTGAGAGCTTCTGCCGCACCGACCCGTCCCGAGCCCTGGTCTTCGCCAGAGCGACCTTCCTGTCCGACAACCGTGCGGATCTCGCCCGGGTCAACGTGCCGACGCTGATCATCGAATGCGCCCACGACGCGCTGGCGCCCCGCGAGGTCGGTGCCTTCGTGCATCAACAGATCGCCGGCAGCTCCCTGGTCACCCTCGACACCACCGGCCACTGTCCGCATTTGAGTGCTCCGCGCGAGACGGCCGACGCCATCGCCGGATTCGCGCGTCCCACATGAGCGCCGACCCTCAGCAGACTCCCGCAGCGCCCCAGCGGTGGGAAGCGCTCTACGAGGACGCACCCTGCGGACTCATCGCCATGCGGCGCGACCGCAGTATCGAGTCGGTCAACCGGACGCTGTCGACGTGGCTGGGCTACCGTTCCGACGAACTGATCGGCCGCACCTTCACTGATCTGCTGACCGCGGGCAGCCGTATCCACTTCGACACCCACTTCGCCCCCCTATTGGAGGTCTCCGGTCAGCTCCGCGGCATCACCGTCGATCTGGTGACCGCCGATGGGGGCTGGATACCGGTGTTGCTGGCCGCAGACCTCAAGCACGACGTCGGGAACACGCCCATCGTCTACCTGGCCATCCACGACGCCCAGGACCGCCGACGCTACGAGCGTGAACTGCTGGCCGAGCGTCGGCGCGCCGAGCGGGAACGCAACCGCGCCATCGCCTTGGCGAGAACCCTGAAGGAGTCGCTCCTGCCACCGGCGCTGACGCCGCCGCCCGGGCTGTCCGCCGTCGCGCATCTGCACGCCGCCTCATCGGACGACGTGGGCGGGGACTTCTACGATCTGTTCGCGCTGTCGCCCCAACGCTCGGCCTTCTTCCTGGGCGACTCCTGCGGCAAAGGTGTCCAGGCGGCGACCGTGGCATCGCTGGTGCGCTACACCATGCGGGCGGCGGCCGTCTTCGACGACGACCCGGCCGCGGTGCTGCGCAACCTCAACGTCGTGCTGCGCAACAGGTTCGGAGCCGACCGAAGCCACTTCTGCAGCGTCATCTTCGGGCTGCTGACCCGCCACGACGACGGCTTCGAGGTTCGGCTCGCCGGCGGCGGACACCCACCCGCTCTGCTGATCACCGCCGGCGGTGAGGTGCAGACGATCAGCACGGAGGGCGGGCAGGCGGCGGGCATGATCGACGATGCCCATTTCGTCTCCGCCCGATTTCGTCTCCGCCCGGGTGACACACTGGTGCTCTACACCGACGGCTTGACCGAAGCGCGGATCGGACCTGGCCCCGAGCGCTATGACGATCACCACGCGCTGCTCGAATTCGCCCAGGCCCACGCGCCGACCACCGCGTCCGGAATCGTCGCGGCGATCCAGGATCTGTTGAGGGGGCTGGGATCCGGCGTCGAGGACGACGCCGCCGTGCTGGCACTCGGGGTGCCGGTCTGATCCATGCTTCTGCACGATCTGGTGTCCACGGCGGCCGCCGCTGACCCTGGCCGAGCGGCCGTCATCGGTCCCGACGGCTCCGCACGCACGTTCGCCGAACTTGATCGCGACATCCGCGCGGTCGCCTCATGGGTCTGCGCCCACAGCGACCCGGGTGACCGCGTCGCCGTCATCGGCGACAACAGCCTGGCCTACGCGCAGCTCTATTACGGCGTCCCCTGCGCCCGCCGGCTGCTCACTCTGATCAATCAGCGGCTCGACCCTGCCGAACAGCTCGCGCAGCTGGTGCGGACGGAACCGGCGATCCTGGTGGCCGACCGGGACCACCTCGATCGGCACACCGAGTTGGGGTCGGTCAGGTCGCTGCGCCACGTCGCGGTGACCGACCCGGCGCCGTGGCAGCAGGCGTCGCCTGGCCACGCTCAACCCGCCCCCGCGCCCGGTGACGCGGCCTGGCTGGTGTTCACCAGCGGATCGACCGGCTCACCCAAAGGTGTTGTGCACAGCCATGACTCGATCATCGCTGCGGTTCGCGGGTCGGTGGAGGGACGCCGCGTGCCGCCAGGCGGTGTCTACCTTCTGCCGTTCCCCATGTGCCACATCGCCGGCTACAACATGCTGGTTCAGCATGCCGTGGGCGCGACCGTCGTGCTCGCCTCGCAGTTCCGCGCCGACACCTTCGCCACGACGATCGACCGGTTCGGCGTCACCTCCTGCTCGTTGGCGCCGACGATGCTGCACGCGCTGCTGACACATCTCGAGCAGACGGACACCACTCTGCCCACGCTGCGGTCCATTGCCTACGGTTCGGCCGCGATCCCCGCCGGGCTGCTGCGCCGGGCGCTGGACCGACTCGACGTCGAGTTCCACCAGGGTTACGGCATGACCGAGACCGGTGGAAACGTCGCCTTTCTCGGACCCGACGAACACCGGGCGGGCGCCGCGGGCGACCAAGAGATCCTCACCGCAGCGGGTCGGCCACATTCCGGCGTCGAACTGCGGATCGCCGATGACGGCGAGATCCTGGTCCGCGGTCCCCAGGTCATTACCCGTTACTGGCGCGACCAGCCGGCGACCGGGCCCGACGGTTGGCTGCGCACCGGCGACGTCGGCCGCCTGGATGGCGCCGGCCGACTCTTCGTCATCGACCGCCGCAAGGACATCGTGGTGACCGGCGGAGAGAACGTGTCCTCACGCGAGGTGGAGGACGTCCTCACCGGTCATTCCGCCGTCGAGATGGCCGCGGTGGTGGGCGTACCCGACGAGTATTGGGGTGAGGCGGTGTGCGCAGTGGTGGTCCCCTCGCCCGGCCGCGAACCCTCGGCTGACGAGCTGATCGCCCATGTACGCGAGCGTCTCAGCGCGTTCAAGCGGCCACGGCACGTGTTGTTCGTCGCGGAGCTGCCGTTGACGACGAACGGCAAGGTCGCCAAGGCCGAGGTGCGGGCGTACGCCCGGGCTGCGATGAGCCAAGGCTCGTGACATGAGAAACGCCCGCGCCGGCGTTCGGCGCGGGCCTCTCGACCAACGGATTCAGTTCCCGGTCTGCTCGCTCTTCTGGCGTTCCTCGGCGACCTTGGCCGAGCTGCGGGCGGCTTCGGCCTCGGCTTCCTTCTTCGCCGCGTCACGCTGCGCGTCCGCCTTGTCCTGTTGAGCCTGGCCCTCCCGATAGAGGTCGTCGCGGCCGAGAACCGCGCCCGCGACCTCCTTGGTTTTGCCCTTGACGCCCTCGACGGCCCCCTTGATGGCTTCTTCAGGTCCGCTGTTGTTCTCGCCCATGTGCCTGGTCCCTCCGGTCGGCCCCTCCTCGGGGCGTTCGGAAGGCTTGTTCCCTCGACTGATCATGATTCAAACCTCGCACTGCCGCCGGGCGTGCGAGAGGACAGTCAGCGTGTTTCGTTCAGAGCATCCCGTCGCGGAGCTGCTTCAGTGTGTTGGCCAGGATCCGGGACACCTGCATCTGCGAGACGCCGATCTGCTCGGCGATCTGCGTCTGCGTCATCGACGCGAAGAAGCGCAGGCTGATCACGGTGCGTTCGCGCTCTGTCAGGGCGGCCAGCAGCGGCCGCAACGACTCACGGTCGGTGATGTGGTCCATGTCGGCGTCCACCGCGCCGATCGTGTCAGCCAGTGAACGCGCCGTGTCGTCGCTGCCGGAGATCGGACTGTCAATCGAGCGCACGCTGTACGCGTCGCCGGCAACCAGACACTCCACGACCTCCTGCCGGTCGACGCCGAGTTCGCCGGCCAGATCGGTGGCTGTGGGTGCGCGGCCCAGCGTCTGTGTGAGATTCGGTGTGACGCGGGTGATCTGGACGTGCAGGTCCTTGAGGCGGCGGGGCACGTGCATAGCCCAGCCGTTGTCGCGGAAGTGCCTGCGTATCTCGCCGAGCATCGTCGGCACGGCATAGGACAGGAAGTTCGATCCGGTGTCCGGGTCGTAGCGGTTCACCGCGTGCATGAGGCCCACCCGGGCGATCTGCACGAGGTCGTCGAGATTCTCGCCCTTGCGGTGATAGCGGAAGGCGATGTGATCGGCCAGTGGCAGGCAACGCGTGACGATGAGCTCCCGCTGCCGCGCGAATTCGTGCGATTCGGCGGGCATGGCGCGGAGCAATCGGAACAGATCGGGAACATCTGCGTAGTCGTCCTGCGCTCGACTCGACGGGCGACGTGTGGTCTTCACGGGGCGGGCTTCGGTAATCGTCATCTCGGGTCCTTCCGGACTCGGTGTGGACTGCGAAGGCGGCGTCGCGGTGATACGACGTCCCTTTCGCGATCCGGGCGAGCGCAGCTGACGCCGACAAATCGTGTTCGACGAATGTCGAATTCGATGTAGCGGTGGACAGACCGTGGGCTCGATCGAGATCCGACTGCAGCGATCCGCTTTGCACTAAACGGCCAGCGCCTCCCGAATGGGATACGGCACACTCTACTCCCTCACGATCACTTTGCGTCAGCCCAACAGGCTCGATAATTCGACCTACGCATTCCGTCGTCGCAGACTCTTCACGCGTGAAAAATCCCCGCCTCGCGAACCTGACGTAAGCGTAAATATGCTGATGGTGGGCACTTTCTGAGAAGCTCCTTAACGCCGTAGGAATGCGACGCATTCCGTAGTAATCTGCGTCACAGGTTGAGTGACACAGCCGGACCCATCGGTTCGCAACGTGAACCGGACGCACGTGACAAGGGAGTCCGCGCATGGCTGACATCGGCACCGTCCGCGTCTTCAGGCCGGACCCCTCGGCTGTCGAGAAGCCCCTTCAGCGCGGTCGCGCGTCATATGCGGTCAGGTCGTTGAGCCCGACCCTCTCGGTGATCGCCGTCACCGGCGAGATCGACGCCACCAACGGCCGGGATTTGGGGCGCTACGTCGAACAGCACACCGCTACGTCCACCCAGTTGATCGTCGACTGCACCGGGGTCGCATTCTTCGGTTCACAGGGCTTCAGCGCTTTGCACTACACGAGCGTCAGTTGTGCGCGCATCGACGTGGACTGGGTGATCGTGCCCGGGCGCGAAGTGCGCCGACTGCTGCGCATCTGCGATCCCGACGGCGAACTGCCCCTCGCCGACTCGCTCGAGTCGGCCCGCCGCCGCCTCGACCGGGTGGCCCGCAGGCTTTCCCAGGTCCAGTGGGCGGGCTGATTCAGCCTGTCGCGAGTTCCACTTCGTAGCAGACCGCGTAACGGCGGTAATTCGGCGTCGGCGAGAAGAGGTGGCCGGCGTCGGGTGACCACGTCACCACCCGCAGCAGTCGCTTGTAGTCGGGTAGCCGGCGGGCCACCAGTTCGGCGAGCACTGCGCGCGGAGAATATCCGCAGCGAGCGTCCACATCTCTCGGCAGTAGTACGTCCCACATGGTTTCCTCGACCCGCATGCGGTCAAGTGTCAGGACCCCGCTACCCGTTTCCGTGCAGTCCGCGCCGCGCCGCCGGGAATCGAGACCATTTAGTGACCATCGTCACAAACCTCAGCTCGAGGGTTCGAGGCGCACCCGATACGTGGTCGGCCAGTTCTTGCCCGTCATCAGGAACTCATTGCCCTCCACGTGGGCGATGCCGTTGAGGACGTTGCGGGCTGGTTGACCGCGGCGCAACACGGATCCGTCGACCGACGCAGTCATGGCGCCGGAGTTCGGGTCGATACGCACGATCTCGTCGGTCGGGAAGACATTGGCCCACACCTGCCCATCGACGCATTCGAGCTCGTTGAGGCCCTTGACGGGATAACCGCTCGAGTCGGTCACCGAGATGCTGCCGGTCTGGGTGTAGTCGGCGGGGTCGTAGAAGCGCAACTGATCGGTTCCGTCGCTATGGATGATGCGGGCGCCGTCGTTGCAGACACCCCACCCCTCGCCTTCGAACGGCACTTCCCGCTTGGGCGCGAAGGTGGCCTTGTCCCACTCGATTGCGACACCGTCGCGCCAGGTGACCTGCCAGATGCGGTCGCCGACGACGGTCATGCCCTCACCGAAGTAGGCATCGGGCAGCGGAACCGCGCGGCGCACCGCGCCGGTCGCCGGATCCAGTTCTCGCAGTTGCGATTGATCCACGATGCCGGTGGTCTCGAAGAGGCTCGGACCGTCGATCTCGAAACCCTGGGTGAACGCCGCGGGGTCATGGGGTTCCTCCCCCACTACCTCGACCCGGAATCGCTCGACCTGAGCACGTGCCTCTTGGGCAGGGGCGTCCTTCTCTCCGGAGCAACCCGCCAGCAGGATCAGGGCGACGACCGCGACAGCGGATCCACGAAGATTACGCATCGAGGACATGATGCCTCATCCGACCAGATGTCAACCGCGATAGAAGAGAGCCGGTGGCAACGCACGCAGCGGGAGCGGCGGCGCCGAACACCACGGGCCGCACGCCGGCCAGATGAAGCCCGGTCTACCCCCCTCGGCCCGAAACCAACACCTGGCCGGCCTGGCCCCGCCGCGCCAGTAACCAAGCGATACCGCCACCCTCACCGGCGGCGACGATGTCGAGCGCCGCGAACGCCCCCTGCAGTTCGCCGGGGCGGGCGCGATACGGCCCCCGCTCGGCGTCCACCTCACTCAGGGCGGCGACAGCGAGCAGCCCGCCCGCGGCGAGGCGGGAGATCATCTCCTGGTCCAGCCGAGGATCGCGGAACAGGTGGCACACCACCACGTCGACCGCCGGCCCCTGCGGCAATCCGTCGTCGAGGTCGGCGACCGAGAAGCGGCATCGCTGTGCGACGCCTTCCGCGCGGGCGAGTTCGGTGGCGTGAGCGACGGCGACCGGCGACACGTCCACACCCCATACCTCGATGCCGCGCTGAGCCAACCACACCGCAGCGCGGCCCTGCCCACAGGCGATATCCAAAGCCGTCCCGCGACAGGGGAATTCATCGGCATACGGGGCGAACACCGCGGGGAGCTCCGCGGTGTCGACTCGGCTGAGCCCGCGTCGCAGATAGCGGTCGTTCCAGCTCGCGGCGTCGCGCACACCCACGCGTGCACTGTAATCCGCTGCAACGCGAAAGCCGCCCCGCGGAACGGGGCGGCCTGGCTCGGGGGCTGGTTACTCCAGATCAGCCGATCCTGAACGGCGTCGTTGTAGACGACACTGGTCGGCGCTGCGCCGGCGACGTCGAAGTAGATCTTTCCGGTCGACTCGCCCCCTGCTGCAGAGTCGCTCCGCTCAGGCCCTCAGGTGCGAACGCCTGGAACAGGACGCGATAGTTCTGACCGTCCGCGGTGCGCGCGTTGAAGAACGGGATGGCTGGGGTGACGGTGGTGGCGCGCTCCGTTTACCGTAGAAAATCCTGCTGATCAGGTTGAATCGCCGCAGACGCGTGAGCCGTGTGCGTCACCCACCCTCAACGAAGCGTCAAGGCTGGCTATCAATTGAGGGTCGACGCAGGGCGCCCCATAGCCCGACTCCGATGCCGACGATCGCGCCGCCCAGGCCGATGATCTGCTGGCCGCGCTTGAGGTCGGAGTGCACGCTCAGCCCGCCGAGGAGGTCGGCCGCGTCGGCACCGCCGGAGGCGAGGAACCACCCGCGGGTGTCGCGGCCGCGCACGGCCGCGGTCAGGAGCAGGCCACCGATCAATGCGTCGCGATAGCCCATCGACCGCAGGAGCAGACGCGCCGACGGCCCCGGATCTTCGGGCTCTCCCCACCACCGGTTCGCCCGCAGCGGGTCGGCGAGAAACGAGACACCTGATGCCAGGCGGATGGCGCCGGCGACGAGTCCTGGGTGGTCGATGGCCATGGTCGGAGCCTAGGGGCCGCTGGTCTGGCAGTCAGGCGGATCGGCGACTCAGCGACCGAACCCGGCGTCGCGCAGCGCCTGCGCCATCGATCCGGCCGGCGCCCGGGTATCGCGCCGCGGACTCTTCGCTGGGCTGGCGTTGTTCTGCCTTCTGTTGCCCTGCTTGGCGTTTCGAGATGGTTGCCGATCCTTGACGCGCTGCGGCGTGTCGGTGAGCCGCAAGGTGAGCCCGATCCGCTGACGTTCCACGTCGACCTCGGTCACCTTGACCCGCACCACCTGCCCCGACCGCACCACCTCATGCGGGTCGGAGACGTATCGGTCGGCCATCGCGGACACGTGTACGAGTCCGTCCTGGTGCACTCCCACGTCCACGAAGGCGCCGAATGCGGCCACGTTGGTCACCACTCCCTCGAGAACCATGCCGACCTCGAGGTCGGCGACCTTCTCGACACCCGCGGCGAAGGTGGCCGTCGAAAAGGCCGGTCGCGGGTCGCGGCCGGGTTTCTCGAGTTCGGCGAGGATGTCGGTGACGGTGGGGACTCCGAAGCGGTCGTCGGCGAAGTCCGCAGGCCGCAGCGACCGCAGTGACCGCTCGTTTCCGATCAGTTCAGCCAGGGTGATGCCGGACCGGTCCAGGATGCGCCGCACCACGGGGTAGGACTCGGGATGGACCCCGGAGGCGTCGAGCGGATCATCGCCACCGTTGATCCGTAGGAACCCCGCACACTGCTCGAACGCCTTCGGGCCCAGCCGAGGGACCTCGAGTAGCGCCTTGCGAGACCTGAACGCGCCAGCGGTCTCCCGGTGCGCCACGATCGCCTCGGCCAGCGAATCGGTGATGCCCGACACCCGGGCGAGCAGCGGCACCGATGCGGTGTTCAGATCGACACCGACCGCGTTCACCGCATCCTCGACCACCGCGTCGAGGCTTCTGGCCAGCGTCCCCGGAGTCACGTCGTGCTGGTACTGCCCGACGCCGATCGACTTCGGCTCGATCTTCACGAGCTCGGCCAGCGGATCCTGCAGACGCCGCGCGATCGACACCGCACCGCGCAGCGTCACGTCCAGCTCGGGGAGTTCCCGCGCGGCGTAGGCGGATGCCGAGTACACCGATGCGCCCGCCTCGCTGACCATTGCCTTGACCGGCGCGACGGCTCCGGCGGCTCGGATGTCGGCGATGAGTTCGGTGGCCAGCGCGTCGGTCTCCCGCGACGCGGTGCCGTTGCCCACCGCGATGAGCTCCACGCGGTGGCGGGCGACGAGAGCCGCCAGGGTCGCCTTCGCGGCGTCCCACTGCTTCTGCGGCTGGTGCGGAAAGATCGCGCAGGTGTCGACCACCTTGCCGGTGGCGTCCACCACCGCCACCTTGACGCCGGTCCGGAAGCCGGGGTCCAGGCCGAGCGTGGTGCGGGTGCCTGCCGGCGCAGCGAGCAGGAGGTCCTTAAGGTTTTTCGCGAAGACGGCCACGGCGTCGACCTCAGCGCGCTGACGCAACCGCACGCGCGCGTCCACCGCCGCGGCGATCATCAACTTGACGCGCCACGCGAGCCGCACCGTGGTCGCCAACCATGCTGTCGCCGCCGCCGGTGACGTCAGGTCCACCCCCAGCGTGCGGGCGATCATCGCCTCGTAACCGGCATCCTCACCACCATCGAGGTTCAGTGCGAGCACCTGCTCCTTCTCGCCCCGCAACACCGCGAGAACCCGGTGTGACGGCATGGTTTCCAGCGGCTCGGCGAACTCGAAGTAGTCGCGGAACTTCTGGCCGGCCGGGCTCTTGGCCACGTCCTCGGACGCGGGTCGGGACCGCAGCGTGCCTTCGCTCCAGAACTTGGTGCGCACGGCACCGACGAGTTCGGCGTCCTCGGCCGACCGCTCGATGATGATGTGGCGTGCACCGTCGAGCGCTGCAGTCGCATCGGGCACCTCCGCGCCGACGAATTCTGCAGCCACGGCCTCTGGCGGCAGGGTCGGGTCGGCCAGGAGTTGTTCGGCCAGCGGTTCGAGGCCGGCCTCGCGGGCGATCTGGGCCTTGGTCCGCCGCTTCGGCTTGTACGGCAGGTAGATGTCCTCGACGCGTGCCTTGGTGTCGGCCGCGATCAGCGCACTCTTCAGCTCCGGGGTGAGCTTGCCCTGCTCCTCGATCGAGGCCAGCACCGCGGCGCGGCGATCGTCAAGTTCCCGGAGGTATCCGAGCCGCTCTTCGAGGGTGCGCAGCTGGCCGTCGTCCAGGCTGCCGGTGACCTCCTTGCGGTAGCGCGCGATGAACGGGACGGTCGCGCCCTCGTCGAGCAGACGGACGGCGGCGGCCACCTGCCCCTCGCCGACTATGAGTTCCTCAGCGAGACGGGCGGTTACGGTCTTGACGGTCGGGCTCGAAGTCACGCGGGGACCCTATCGGACAGCCCCGACATCGAGCGGCTGCGGCGCGCCGGACGCGTGTCGGTCACCGGCTGGCGCGCATGCCCGAGCGCTCCGAGCCGGCGCTCACCCTGGCGGTGGCCATGGCGGTCAGGAAGACACCCAGCGACGCCAGCCCTGTCGGTCCGCTCAATCCGTTCTTGGCCATCAGCACCACGGCCACCCCACCGAGGCAGACCAGCACGCCCGCAATCGTCGACCGGATGCCCGACGTGCCGGAGCGCGCATCCCACCACGGCAGAGGCAGATGTTCCAGCGGTGACAGCAGCCGGAACAGGATGGCCATCACGACCGCGAACACCGCCGCCCGCAGCGCCACCAGCCACCAGAAGTTTTGTGCGTCGACGTCGTAGGCGTCCAGACCGAGGAAGTGCAAGGTGAATGCGGCGACCGCGATGGCCGGAATGTGCCAGAGGTAGATCGTCATCGCCCCCTGGTTCCCTGCGGCCACCGCGCGCCAGACCTGGGGCCTGGCGGCCCAGCGCCGGATCGGGTCGGCAGCGGCGACGAAGGCGCACGACATCCATGTGCAGTGCAGGGCGAGGAGCAGGGTGGGAGGCGAGACATTGGACATCCGCTCGGCTCCGGTGACCACGAGGGACACCTCGTAGGGTCCGGCGAGCGCGACGGCGACCTGCGCGGACAATGCGGCGACAGTGGCGGTCAGTGCAGCGCGCCGCCCGATGAGACGGCGCGCATATCCGACGCCGATGACCACCGGGATGAGCCAGACGATCAGCAGGTTCGCGGCACCGGCCCAGGGGCTGCCGACGGCGACGCGGATCCCGTCCACCGCTGCCGCGGCGGCGAGCAGTCCGGCCACGAGCAGGGCGACCGCACGGCCGGAGCGCAGCCGGGTCAGCGCAGGCACGAACGCCAGCGCCGCCAGGTAGACCCCGATGAACCACAGCAGTGCGACGCTTTCCCGCCCCAGGTCCTGTGCGGAATTCACCCCCAGGGTCAGCCAGACGGCCAGCAGACCGGTGCACCACGCCGCGAGATACCAGAAAACGGGCCGGCAGAGTCGCTGCGCGCGGCTGAACAGCCATGTTCCCCAACGGTTTTCAGCACGCCACGCATAGGCTCCCGCAGCGCCGCCGGCCAGGAAGAACAGCGGCATCACCTGGGCCACCCAGGTGAGCGGGGCGAGAGCGGGCAGCGCGCCGAGCAGGTTGCCGATGCGCACACCCGTGCTGTCGATGGTGGCGAGCAGCAGCGCGCAATGACCGAACATGACGACGACGAGGGCGCCGATACGAGCGACGTCGACGGCCCGGTCCCTGCCGAGGGCGGCGTCGTCGGCGACCTCGCGTGGGTTCGGCGTGGACCCGGAGGTCAGACGAGTGTGCGGCATGGGTTCAGCATGCCGCGGCGGCCGGGACCTCGGGATGAGTAGGACTACGCGTTGTCGGCCGGGGTGAACACGTCGATCGTGCGCACCGGGGTGAGCATCACCAGCGGGATGTGCCGGCTGGTCCTCTGCTGATAGCTGACATACGGCGGGTAGAGCTGGCACATGTACTCCCACACCTGGTGGCGCTCGGTACCCGCCGGTTCCCGCCAGCTGACGTCGTATGCCTGGGTGGCGATCTGCAGGCCGATCGTCTCGGCCGCGGTGATGTTGAGGTACCACTCGGGATGCTGGTCGGCGCCACCTTTGGACGCGACGATGACGATCTCACCGCCGATGTTGCCGTAGATGAGCGGTGTGACGTAGGTCTTGCCCGATCGGCGGCCCGCGCACCTGATCAGACAATGCGTGGTCACCTGGCGACCGCCCACCGAACTGAGGTCGAGGATGTGCCCGCGGGTGCCGCCCGATTGCAGATACGTCGCGAGGTGCTCGCGCATCCAGTCGCCCCGGTCCGCTGCTGCTCCGGCATCACCCATCGACGACTCCCTTCGCTCGCTTCGCGCGGACGGCCACCAGGCCCCCGCCGATGACCAGGACCATACCCAGGTACATGAACAGCGTCGGCGGATGGTGCCAGACGATCCAGTCGATCAGCGCGGTGAAGACGATGACCGAGTAGATGAAGGGGCCGACCTTCTCGGCCGGCGCGTAGCGGTAGGCCACCACGATCAGTAGTTGCGAAAGCAGTTGTGCAACACCGAGGGCGGCCAACCAGACCCACACCTGCGTGGGGACGGGCTCCCAGCCGGCGATCGCGACCGGTACCGAGAGCACCGTCGACAGCAGGAAGTAGTAGAAGAGGATCCGGGTGACGGGTTCGGTGGCACCGAGCCAGCGCACCGACATCATCGCCACGGCGAGCAGGACCGCGCCGGCCAGTGCGGCTCCGGCTCCGACACCGAAACTCTGGTGCTGTGGTTGCAGCACCAGCACCACACCGGCGAACCCGATCACCGCCCCCAGCCAAGTCGGCGCGGCCACCCGATTGCGGGTGACCAGTCCGGCGATGAGCGGCATCCACAGCGGTGCGCTGTAGGTCAGCAGTGTGGCGTTGGCCAACGGGATCTGGGTGATCGCGAAGAACAGTGCGTACCAGCACCCCGTACCGGTGACCGCGCGCAGCAGGTGCATACCGATGCGCTGGGTGCGCATCAGCGGCCACCCGCTACGCGCGGCCAGCGGAAGGATGACCGCCAGGCAGAGGGCGTTCTGCGCCAACAGCAACACTCCGGTGGAGGTGTACTGACCCGAGATCTTCGCGATGGCGCCGACCATCGCGACGCAGAGGAAGGCCACGGTGGTGAGCGCCGCGCCGAGCACGAGATTCTCCGGCCGGTGGCCGGGCGTGGCCGTCATCGGTTCTCATCGAGCAGCGTCGACGCGCAGCCGAACAGCAAGATCGGCGGAAGTGGTCGCATCCCGGCCAGACGCAGGGAACGTCTCATGTCGGTGATCATCGCGGCGTCACTGTGGCAGCACCGACAACACTTCCTGCAGCCGGTCGGGCGGTATGGCGACCACCCCCACGTAGGGATGGGAGAGTTCGAGGACGAGGAAGAGGTTGGTGGCGACGATCACCCCGACGATGATCACCATCGGGTAGTGCAGCGAGGCCTTCTCGACGCCGTAGACGATCGCCGTCCCCAGCACCATGGCGCTGGTCAAGAGGATGACGACCCAGATCGGCCATGGCGGACCGGTGTCTTCGCGGGAGGTGAGGATACGTTCCGTCCGCGCCTGGCTGATCTGCTCCAGGCTCGACCACGACGACGAGAGCAACGTCTTCTGAGTGTCGGTGGTGGCCTGTACCTGTGCATAAGCCGAGTACAGGTCGCGCAGTGCGGCGTCGGCCGCAGGCGTGCGGGTCGTCTCGGACCATTCGGCGATGGCGGCCGATTCGTAGGCACGCAGAGCGGACCGGATTCGTTCGGTGTCGGCTGGGGTGAAGAACTCTGCGGCGGTCGCCATCTGAACGGCTGTCGCCCCTTCGGATCGGGCGTCGGTGTCCGCGGAGTTGATCGCCCCCCACATAGAGGACACGACGAATCCGATGAAGAACGCGTAGATGAAACCGATGAAGCTGTACGTGAATTTGGTGACGTCCTTGTGTTCGTCGCCCGTCAGCGCCGTGAAGCGGCGCCGCACATAGGTCTGAACGAGCACGCCTCCACCGGCGACGATCACGACCAGCCCGACCAGCAGCACCCAGGACGGGATGCCCGACACCAGCCAGCGGCTCATCGGCCCGGCTCGCCGTCGAGAACTCGGTTTCCCTCTGCCGCAGAAAGATCCGCGGTGTCCTCTGCTGTCACGGCGACGCTTCTCGGAGTGCGGTCTTCACGTCGGCCTGTGTCTTGGTGAGGAACTCCTGGAATCGGTCGCCGATCATGAAGGTGGTGGTGAACTGGCTCCGCTCGGCGATCGCCTTCCAGGTCGGCGTCTCGACCATCTCGCCCAGGACCTGCTGCCAGTACTCGACTGCGGGCTTGGGCATGTCCGGCGGTCCGTAGAGGCCGCGCCAGTTGGACAGTGTGACGTCGAACCCCTGCTCCCTGGCGGTCGGAGCATCGAATCCGGGCAGCCGCTGTTCGGACAGGACACCGAGCGCCCGGAGTTCACCTGACTTCACCAGATCGATGAACTCACTGACGCCGCCGATCGCCACGCTGATCCGACTGTCGAGGAGAGCCTCGATCTGGTCGCCGCCGCCCTCGAAGGGGACGTAGTTGATCAGCGAGGGATCGCCGCCTGCGGCGGCCACCAGCAGATCGAACGGCGCCTGGTCGTCGGTGGCCGCCGCGACCTCGATGCGGCCGGGATCGGCCTTGATCGCCGTCATGACGTCGGCGAGATTCGGGTAGGGGGAGCCGGCATCGGTCACGACGACGTAGTACTCGGTCATCAGCCGCGCGATCATGGTGACGTCCTCGAAGCCGTACTTCGAGATTCCGCGCAACTCGTTCATCATCATGGAAAGGGAGGTCGCCGACACCTGATTGTCCGCGCCCCGGTACTTCTCGACCATGGCGGCCAGACAATCCGCGCCGATGTTGCCGGGTCGATTCTCCACCGGCAACGGGACGTCGACCAGCTTCTCCTTCTGCAGGGAGTCGACGACGGCACGGATGGTGAGGTCCAGGCCGCTGCCCGGATTCGAGCCCGCCGACATGTTCACGGCCCCGGTCGGATAGGGCGCCGCCGGTTGGGCGGACGCCTGCTCGGCAGTCTGACAGCCCGAGACGACGAGGGCTGCAGCCAGGAAGGCGGTAGTTGCAGATCTGATGTTCGAGATCTAGGGCTCCTGACGCCAACGCCCGAAGGCACCGAGCGGGATCGACTGGCCGGTGACGGTGGCGGCAACCGATCGCACGTTCCACCCGGTCTCGTTCGCCTTCTTGGCGACCTCGCGGGCAAGCCTCGACTTGCCCACCCCAGGTTTCCCGGTGAGGGCAACGCCTTGCACGCCGTCGATGTCGAGCAGCCGAGTGAGCTCGAAGATCTCGTGGTCTCGGCCGACCATGGGCCACTGGTCGAGCACCGTCGGATATTAGCTGACGCTGTCAATGCAGGTTCTATAAGTCAATTTATTGTCAGATCCCTGCTGCTGCGGCCGGAGCGGCCGAGCTCAGGCGACGCTGATGAGCATGACGCCGGCCAGCACAATCGCGGCGGCGACCGCACGGCGATGCCCCATTCGCTCGCCGAGGAACCAGGCGCCGATGAGCGCGCCGAAAATGATGCTGGTTTCCCGCAATGCCGCGACCGCCGCCAGCGCTCCACTGGTCTGCGCCCACAAGACGATCGTGTAGGCCGCGATCGAGATGACGCCGCCGGCGACACCGGACGCCGCCGATGCGCACAACGCGGGAATCAGCGCGCGTCGCCGCCGGGCTATGGCGATGATCGCGATCGGTGGCCCCTGCAAGAGGAACATCCAGCCGGTGTAGGCGAACAGCGGCGCCTGCGTGACCCCGACGCCGTCGACGACGGTGTATGCCGCGATCGTCAGCCCGGTCACGGTCGCGGCAGCAAGGGCGGGCAGGTCGGTCCGACGCGGCCGACCGCCGGCGAACACGAGTGCGATCAGACCGCCCGACACCAACAGGATTCCTGCCAGTTCGGCGAGCGGCAGGTCGTCTCCCAACACCAACACCGAGACCAGTGCCACCACCCAGGGCGACGTGCCGCGGGCCAGCGGGTACATCTGGCTGAACTCGCCCAGCTGATAGCTGGCGAGCAGCATCAGGTTGTACACCACGTGCAACATTGCCGATGCGACGATGAACGGCCACGCCCCGCCGGGCGGGAGCCCGGCAGCGGCGACCATCGCTGCGCCACCGACGCAGTCGACCAATCCGATGAGTGCGAAGCCGACCAGCCTGTCACTGACGTTGTGCGCCAGGGAGTTCCAGACCGCATGCAGCAGCGCCGAGAAGAGGACGGCCAGCACGATGGTCGGCGTCATCGGACCATGAACAGCATCATCGGACCTTCTCGGCGACGTGGGGCACGCCACCGGAGATCCTCCAGGCTTTTGTCCGTTCAGATGACCGCAACTCGTCTGAAGTTGCGGTGGCGTCGCTCGGACCAGGCACGCGCGGGGCGCCGGAACCCTAGACGCTATCGGCTAGAACGTAACACGGGCGCGCCGGCGGCGCGGGCTGCGTCAGCCGTTCAGCACGGCGGCGACCGCTTGCGCCTGCCGCATCAGACCGACGCACATCCTGTTGAGATTGACGACACCCAATTGGATCCCGGCGATGAGCCGGCATGCATTGCCGGTGCCGGGCGCAACCGTGGACCTCGGGGACAGTGCGAAGGCGCCACAGACCGGCCAGGCGCCGATTCCCTGCGTGCGCAGGACGCGTTCGGCGATCAGAATCTGATGCTCGCGCGGCGCCTTCTCCGGAGAACCGACGCCGCCGTGTTCCTTCCAGGTGGCCGGCAGGAACTGCAGGCCGCCGTAGAAACCGTTGCCGGTGTTGATCGCCCAATTGCCGCTGGATTCACATTGTGCGATCGCATCCCAGTTGACGGTGCTTGCGTGCGCGTTCGGCGTGGCGAAGGCGGTCGACGTCACCGATAGAGCAGTGGCGGTCACGGCCACAGCCAGCCTCTTGGACAGTTGCAACAGAACCCTCTTTCAGTCGCCGGACGCGTGCCGAGCGTGCGCCCTGACTGTGCGGTCAACTTCCAACGAGGGTCCATTGTTACCGCTGTTGTTGTAGTGAACGCTGAGGAGATCGTGATAGTTGTTCATAAGTTTCGTGTCGCGCTTGCCCTCTGGCCTTCACGTGTTCTCGCGTCGATCGACCGATGTCAGCAGCGCGGGCGGGATTGAACGTTTATCACCGCACGCAACCCGACTCCCACTCGCTGAGGCGAACGCGTTCGGTTGACGATGGCCCGATCAGCTCGGTACAGGTTTCCCTGAATACAGGTTCCGATGTATTGTCGAGTGATGCAGACAGCCACCCACACCGATGCGCTTGCGCGGTTCGGCCACGCGCTGTCCGACGTCACACGGACCCGGATCCTGCTCAGCCTCAACGCCGCTCCCAGCTACCCCGCCGAGCTCGCCGATCAGATCGGCGTCTCCCGGCAGATGCTCTCGAACCACTTGGCCTGCCTGCGTGGCTGCGGCCTGGTGGTCGCCGTGCCCGAAGGGCGGCGCACACGATACGAATTGGCCGACGCGCGCATCGGCCACGCTCTCGACGACCTCCTGGGCCTGGTGGTCGCGGTCGACCCGGCCTGCCGATGCCTCGGCACTGACGGTGCGGTAGGTGGCTGCGGCTGATGAGCACCCTGACAGATGCCCGCCGGGCGCAACTCGCCCGCCGCATCCGGCTGCTGGTGGCCGCGACGATCTCGTACAACGTGGTGGAGGCCGTCGTCGCGATCGCCGAGGGGACGCGCGTCTCCTCCACGGCGCTCATCGGGTTCGGGCTGGACTCGGTCATCGAGGTGTCATCGGCGGCAGCCGTCGCATGGCAGTTCGCAGGCCGCGATCCCGAAGCGCGTGAGAAGGTCGCCCTCCGCGTCATCGCGTTCTCATTCTTCGGTCTTGCCGCATACGTCACCGTCGACGCCGTCCGCGCCCTGCTCGGGGCGGATGAACCACGCCATTCCAGCATCGGTATCGGCTTGGCGGTGCTCAGCCTGGCGATCATGCCGGTCCTCTCCTCTGCCCAGCGGAGGGCGGGGCGCGAGCTGGGCTCACTCTCGGCCGTCGCCGACTCGAAACAGACCTTGCTGTGCACCTACCTGTCGGCGGTCTTACTGGTCGGTTTGCTTCTCAACGGCCTGTTCGGGTGGTCCTGGGCCGATCCGGTCGCCGGACTCGTCATCGCCGCCATCGCAGTCAGGGAAGGGCTCAACGCCTGGAAGGGCGACACCTGTTGCGACGACGGTTCCCGTCGTATCCGACTGCTGCGACGATCGATAGGAGATTCGACGACCGCCAGGCGTCCGGGCTGATACCGCGTTCGTCGAGCAGGTGGCGGACACGCTCCTCGATATCGTCGCGGATCGGGCGCACGGCGTCGAGGCCCTGTCCGGCCGGATTCCCCAATTCCCAGTTCCCGTAACGCTTTCCCGGAAAGAACTGGCAGGCGTCGCCGCGGCCGATGGTGACGACGACGTCAGCCGCCTGGACGATCTCGTCGGTCCACGGCTTGGGGAACTCGCGCGTGATGTCGATGCCGACCTCGCTCATGGCCGCGACAGCGGCGGGGTTTGATCTCGTTACCCGGTTCTGAGCCACCCAGCCAGGCCACGCCGTGTTCGGCTGCGAAGTGGTTGAAGTATCCGAGCGCCATCTGGGAGCGGCCGGCATTGTGGGCGCAGAGGAACAGGACGGTGGGCTTGGTATCGGTGATCTTGCCTTCGACGCGAGCCAGGACCGTAATGCGTTGGCGCGCCTTGCGTTCAGCGAGCAGTGGCAGGAAGTTGGAGACGGTGGCGCGCCCGGCGAACTGGTCATACGACGAATGCAAAACCGTTCGATCGTCTCGACGCTGCAATGTTCGCCGAACTCGGGTGCGCGGCCAGGGAGGCAGGGCTGCCGGTCATGGGGTGCTCCGATCGGGTGGCGGTGGGTGACGGTGTGCCGTGGGTGAAGCGAGAGTGCTGTGCGCTGTTGTCGACCCGAACTGCTGCTCGTAGCCGCTGCGAGCACGTGCGGCCGGTTCCGGACATCTCCGAAACCGCTCTGAACTACCGGAAGTTGGTCGGGCTGACAGGATTTGAACTTGCGACCACTTGACCCCCGGGGAGCCGAAAAGTGTCATCTGCGGCCTCGGCGCGTCTCATCGCCGCTGCTCAGACGACTATGGCGTCTCAGCCGTGTCGCCGGATCCAACAGTTCGAGCATGTCTTGGGACCGACCTGGCCGCACCGAAGGCCTCCGCGAGCAGGTCCAGTACCGCCTGCCACGCTCGCGTCGAGTGTAGGGCGTGGTGTGCGACGCCGGGCACAGCGGCACCGGTGTGAGCACTGCCGCCAGATTGGTTGGGATCGGCCCAAAAGGCGTGCTTGGCTCCGCCATAGATGTTCACACGCCAATCAACTCCGGCATGCTGAAGTGCGCCGGTGAACTCCATGAGTTGAGCGGGAGTGCACAGTGGGTCTTCGGAACCCGTGCACAGCAAGAAGGCGCCGCCCACGTTGGCCCAAACCTCGCTTTGGGCGGCCGGCAAGGCTGGATGGATCGCGGCGAGTGCCTTGAAAGGAACCTTGGCGCTGGCGAGTTCCAGCACGATTCGGCCGCCGGCGCCGTAGCCAAGTGCGCCGAGCCGGTCGCGGTCGACGCCGGGTACATCGAGTAGGACGTCGAGCGCAGCCCGGCCGATAGCATGCATGCGGGTGGGATCGGCCAGCAATGGCATGACACGAGCCAGCATCGCCTGGGGTTCGCCGAAGAATGTTTGGCCGGCGTGGTAGTCCATCGCGAGGGCGATGTAGCCGTGCTCGGCGAGGATGTCCGCGCGGCCGCGTTGATAGTCGTCGAGACCGATCCCGTCATGTCCGATGAGCACAGCCGGCCAGGGACCCGTGCCGGACGGCCGCGCCAAGTGGGCGATCATCGTCAATCCGTCGACGGGATAGGTGATTTCGTCTGTGACGACCATTCGGTCACCGTACCGAATCTCGGCGCGAGTTCGGCCCCGTGTTCGCCCGAAGCTGACTGGCCAGCAGCCGCGCGTGCATTCCAGGTGTCGGTTGACAAGCGGTACTCGCCACCGGCGCCATTTTCGTCACCGTGATCAAGCGGCGATTGACACATCCGTGCGCGACATGATGACCGTTCACTTCTATCCTTGGAAAGGGCGCAGGGAAGGGCGATGGTTTGGATCGCCGCCAGACGCAACAGATCAGCGTCGACCGGGCCGACGTACCGCTACCGCTATCCATGGTGTGGCGCAACGCCCACGAGTTCATCGATGCTTCCGGACATGATCGTCGGAATGTGCTCGGTGATGTGCTGCAGCGGCCAGTCCCACCAAGCCAGGGCATTCAGCCGGTCGATGTCGTCGTCGCTGTAGCGGCGGCGTATCAGCCGCGCCGGGTTCCCCCCCGACGATCCCGTAATCGGGGACGTCATCGACGACCACCGAACCTGAGGCGATGATCGCGCCGTGGCCGATACGCACCCCCGGCATGACCATCGTTTGGTAGCCGAACCAGACGTCGTGGCCCACCACGGTGTCGCCCCGGCCAGGCAGCCCGGCAATCAGGTGGAAGTGCTCCCCCACCTCCCGCCCATGATCGGAAACGGATACGTCGACGGACCGTCCATGCGGTGGTTGGCGCCGTTCATGACGAACCGCACGCCTTCGGCCAGCGCACAGAATCGGCCGATCACCAGCTTTCCGGGCCGTAGTGGTACAGCACGTTGCGGGTCTCGAACTCGGTCGAATGAATCGGGTCGTCGTAGTAGGTGAACTCCCCCACCTCGATCAACGGGGATGTGATGAGAGGTTTGAGCAGCACCACCCGTTCATGCCGGGGCTGGGGGTGCACCACGGTCGGTTCGGGGGGAGGTGTCGTCACGGAACTGTCCCTTCGATGGAGCTGTCTACGGGCTGCGGCCCCGGAAGCGTGTCGATCGACGCCCCGTCGCCGCTGGTGGATCATGAACGTCCGGCGGACACGTCACACTACGAGGATGTACCGCAGCCTTCAGCGGTGCAGCCCCACTTCCCCAACAGCGGGCTGACGTGGGTCAGCCCGCACGCCGCAGAAGACGATGCCGGTTATCGCCGGCCCGAGCGCTGTGATCATTGGTGTGGGACATCTATGCCGGCTGAGCGCAGCTTCATCCCATCAGGGCGGTCAGCCGGGCCAACGCTGGCGCCTCCTCTTCGCCGTGGTGGTCGTCCCCGAGCCGCTGAAGCTGCTGAGACACCTCTTGACCGGTGCTTTACTGACCTGTAAGTATAGGGCGTGCGCAACGCTGACCGTCCTACATCGCGCGACCGCATCCTGGACGTGGCGACAGACATCTTCTACAGGGACGGGATCGGCGCTGTCGGAGTTGACCGAATAGTCGCCGAAGCTGGAGTGACGAAACCGACGCTATATGCCCAATTTGGGTCGAAAGCCAACCTCGTCGCCGAGGTGCTCGATCGTCGCAGCCGCAAGCGTCAAGAAGCGCTTTCGCTGTTCTTGGCCGACAACCAAGGGGAGCCGGTTGAGCGATTGCTGGCCGTCTTCGACTGGCTGGGCGAAGGCCACGGCCGGCCGGAATTTCGCGGCTGCCCGTTCACCAATGCGGCAGTCGAGTTGCCCGACCCGTTACACGTTGCCAGATTGGTCATCTCGGATTACAAGGCATGGCTGCGCTCGACCCTGTCCGACTTGGCTGAAGCCGCCGGTTTGAAAGATCCCCAACAGTGGGGGGCCAATTTGCAGCTGCTGATAGATGGTGCGAACGCCCGCGTTGTCGTCGACGACGACCGCAGCGCGATGAAGCGAGCGAGTGGCCTTGCCGCGACACTCATCGCCTGCGAACTGCACGTTCCGAAGGGCTGAGAGTGGAATGCGCACCACCCTAAGAGCTGGATTGACGTCGACACTCGACTACGTCGTCCCACAGTCGCGCACCGTTCCCAGCCTGCTTCCAGAATCCCCGCCCTTCAGCCGGATGCCCCGGGTACTTGCGACCGGATATCTCGTGGGGCTAGTCGAGTGGACTTGCATGGAACTTCTGCAGCCGCACCTCGACGGCGATGAGCGAACCTTGGGCACTCACATCGAGCTATCACACGAATCGCCGACGATACCTGGGGCACATCTGCGTCTCGGTGCCGAACTCACTGAAATAGAAGGCCGCACACTGACATTCAACGTCTTCGCTCATGACGAGTACGCACAGGTGTGCCGGGGGCGCCACCAGCGCGCAGTCATCGACCTCGCGCGGTTCGTGTCGAAGCTACGCGCTCGCCACGAGGATGCGACGTGACCGATCAACGACAGCGAGTCTTCGACTCCCACCTGCACATCATTGATGATCGCTATCCGCTCGTCGAGAACAACGGCTATCTACCGCACCGTTTCACGGTCGCGGACTATGAACGTCGGGTGGTCGGTCTGAACATCGCCGGTGGAGCCGTCGTGACTGGCTCGTTCCAAGGATTCGATCAGACCTACCTCCGCGATGCGCTGCAACTCCTCGGGCCCAGCTTCGTCGGGGTCACTCAGATTCCTCCCGAGACGCCGGACCGAGACATCATCGAGCTCGACAGTTGCGGGGTGCGTGCGGTCCGCTTCAATATCCGCCGCGGCGGGTCTGCCACGGTGGACGAGCTCGACTTGCTTGCGCGCCGCGTCCACGACCTCGCCGGCTGGCATTGCGAGCTGTACATCGACTCCCGCGACCTCTTCGACCTGGCTGCCACGCTGATCAAGCTTCCACGCATCAGCATCGACCACCTCGGTCTGACCGCCGAAGGGATGTCCGATCTGCTGCGCCTCGTCGACGCGGGCGCCTACGTCAAAGCCACCGGTTTCGGTCGTATCGACATGAACCCAGCCGACGCGATCCGCCGCATCATCGATGTCAACCCACACGCCCTCGTGTTCGGCACTGACCTGCCCTCGACACGAGCCGACCGCCCGTTCGTCAATAGCGACCTCGATTTGATTCGAGCCACCGTCGACCGAAGGCACATCGACGATGTCCTCTGGTCGAACGCCGCCACGCTGTATCGAGTCAGCGTGTCTACATGAAGGTGAGACGCGCTCACGTCATCGCCCTGACGGAGACGATGACCTCATCGTCTCGCGACCACGGCAAGTCCGTCGCGATGGGCGCCGGTGGCTGATCACTTCGGCGAAATCGTCATCGCTTCAACCGCAGCCCCCCGGCCCGCGACAGGCGCACGTCGTCGCCGCGTGGCACGGCCACAATCCAACAGTCTCGATGTCGACTACTCAGATGCCCCAGCGCAAAAACCTTGTCGCCGCTGGCGCCGCGCTCTTCGGATGAGTCCTGGACCACTCGGGTCCGTGGGTCACTCTTGGCCCACTGGCTGCCACTCGGCCCACCGCAGAAACACAAACCCGCTCCGGCAATGGTCAGAGCGGGTTTTTCACTGTCGGGCTGACAGGATTTGAACCTGCGACCACTTGACCCCCAGTCATCGCAAGTGTGTCCGCGCACGTTCGCAGATGGCTCCGTTGACATTGCGCCGCAACGGGTTCAACCAATCAGCGGATGTGGGCGAACACGGGCGTTCTAGGGCGGATTCTGAAGCTGGTTTGGGTGGCGGTTTGGGTACGCCCGAGCCCCTCCCCTAGCCCCGCCGCAACCGCCGACGACGGCACCCGCAACACGGCGTGGCCACCGGCGCCGAGCCGTCTCCCGAGCGCAAGGTGGGATCCACCGTCGCCACCCACGCGCAACTAGTCTGACGGACTTACGGAACAAGCCATCGAAGAGAACGGGGCAATCTGGCGCTATGAGGCGAGCCTTGTCGCCACGGGGTGCGGCTGTGCGTTGATTCCAGGCGGCGGAGCAGCGCGGCAGCCAGGGCCCGATGTGGAACAGTGATAGGTCGCTGTGAAACAGCCCACCTACGGGCCGGAGCGCCGGGAAGTTCCGATCTTCGTAGCCGTTACGCTGCCGAAGTATGGGGGGAATTGCACCGGCCGGATGGTATCCCGATCCCGGCGGCAGAGCGGGTCGCGCTTACTGGGACGGGCAAGCGTGGACTTCGCCACCATCCAAGCCGCCGCTTGACAGACGAAAGCTGATGATCGGCGGAATTGCCGGCTTCGTGCTGTTGCTTATCCTGATCGGCAACTGCGACGGCGGTGACGAACGCTCGACAGGATCGTCCAAGTCGACAGTGACCAGAACGGTGACCTCTACTGCACCGCCCTCGACGGTAACGGTCACGGAGACGGTGAGCGCACAGCCGCCTCCTCCTGCAACAGGCACGCAAGAACTCGAACCGCCTCCCTCGGTAGCCACGACCACCAACACTCCACCGCCGATAGTTCCGTTGGTGCCGCAGCCCCCCTCCAGCGTCTACTACTCGAACTGCGCCGAAGCGCGCGCGGCCGGGGCGGCCCCGCTCATTGTGGGGCAACCCGGCTACCGCTCGGGACTCGACCGCGACGGCGACGGCGTCGCCTGCGAGTGAATCGATTGCTACCCCCGGGCCCACGGGCGTGGGTCCAGGACTCGCGAGGGGTAGTGGGGTGCTCTTGAACTAGCGGCAAGGGGGTCTCGATCAGGCGCTGGCGGACTGTTCCCCCCGGACCCCGAAGACACCTCCACCCACAGCCTCGATGAGTATTCGCCCTTCGATGACCATTTCGACATCGCCCCGCCTGATGGCATCGACCCCATCGAATACGGGTCGCAAGAATACGCCGGTCTTGAATTCGAAGACTTCTCAGCAAATCGCCCTACCCCGGAATTGGGCATCACCATGGAATCACTTTCTGCCCTACGCGACGAATACCGCACTGTTCACGACCACATCAAAACGTTGGCCGCCGAAATTCGCGCCGGAAATGGTCCCGCGACGCGCGCGGCCGCCGGCGATCTGCTGCGCATGCGCCGCCAGGTCGACGCCGACCGCCCCCACAGCCACGCCGTCACCGCGGTGATGGAGCAGTGGGCCGATGCCGACGCCGCCTACAACGACACCCTGCGTCTGGTCGAACACTCGCGCATCCAGCTCGACCTCCTCTTGGCCACGCCCGACGCCGATGAACTCGACATCATCACGGCCCGCCAAACGGTCGCGTTCTACACCGGACTGCCTCCCGCTCAACCGCCGTCGCTGCAATTCCAGCAGGCCCTCGCCGACGCTCACGCCGCCCGAGCTGCGGCGGCCGGCGGCACGATTGTCACCGAGAACGACATCGCCATCGCCCGCGGCGACGCCGAGCGCGCTGACCTGGCCGAAGTGGCCGCACTGCGCCAGCGTCGCCGCGAGCTGCACCGCGACATCGAACGCGCCGGCCGCGACATCGCCACCGCGTTCGCCGCCGCCCAGAGCGCCACCTCCGACACCCTCGAACAGCTCCTCGAATCCGCCCGCGTGGAAGTCGAACTCCTGAAGGTTGCCGGTCACCTCAACCCCAAGAGCGTTCCGCTGCTCATCCCTGGCTCCGCGCTGTCCGGCCTCGAACCTCAGACCGGCGATCGGCTCAAGTCCCTGGCCGCATCGCCCTACCGGCTCGCCGTCATTGGTGCCGACATTGAGGACAGTGAAACCGCCGCAGCGCTCTACACCCTGCGCAGCGCCGCCAACGCCGACGACCGGAAGGTGCTGTGGCTGGCTGCATCTGAGTCCAGTTCGGCCCCGGCCCGCGATGCTGAGCTGGCCGACACCATCACCACCATCGGCCACGCACACCAGCAGGTCAGCGAGCAGCAGTGGATGCTGCCGCCCGGGGCCATTGTCGTCATCGACGATCCCGCGACCGCTGAACCCGACCAGCTGATCGACCTCGCCCGCCACGCGGTGGCCGCAGACGCCCGGGGCATCCTCATCGACGACGGCACCGGCGCAGGGGCCAGCTCCTCGGCGGTGCAGCTGCTCGCGCACTCGCTGCCGTGGAACAACACCCTCACCACCGCGCCGTCCGAGCCCACCGATCCGCTCTCAACATCGGTGCCAGCGGTCACCCTCGCCGACCGCCTCGGCCGAAAGCACCTCAGCGAACCGTGGCTACAGCTGCTCGCCCAATACGACGCCGCCGCCAGCGCCGTCCGCTCCGCGCAACGCCGCCAGCTCGCCCTAGGATGGCGCGCACGCGAAATGGTCGGCCGCGACCACGGTCGTGAAGCCGGTACTGGCATCGACCAATAGCTAAGCCATTCTCACTGGCCTAGCGGCATGAGCAAGCGGTTTGCGACACGCTCTGTGTCAATGATCAGAACGAGAAGCGGTCGGATGGGAGCGATAAAACGTCAGCGGCCGAGAGATAAATGACTCACCCGGAACGGGACAGTTAATGATCTATCTCGCCGGTGGTTCCACTGCGAGCAAAGGATAATCGTCATTATCCATGAACCGGTTGCACGTGCCCGGCGTTCACGTCGCGACGATGATGTCCGCAATGTTCTCGGGAAGCGTCTCGATGGCACCGCTGTCGACGGCAATTGTTTTGAGGTTGCGCCACAGGCGGTATCGGACGTCTTGAATGCCTTGTCCCCAGACAGTGGACAGCCGGTCTTCGAGAGTGTCGACGTGGCCAGGCCGCTGCGCTCGGACTGTCCGTGCGGGGAAGTCGGTTTCGGGAAGCAAGCGATCACGGGGGATCGCCTCGAACACGGTGTCGGGCATCGCGGCGTTAACCGAGAAATATAGGTTCATTTCGAGTGCACGAGCCAGATCGCGAGAGGCGCCGGTGAACCAGTGCAGGATGACTCCGACATGTCGTTTGTTCTCGAGTTCGTCGAGCACCGCTGACACTCGCCCCGTGCTGTGCACCGAGATCAGCACGGGTCGATCTGAGCAGGCCGTGAGAATGTCTGAGAAAACGGCTCGTCCGCTGTCGAGTGGAGTGCGGCGGTCCATGCCGACTTCCCCGACGAACGCGAAGTGTGGGAGCAGCGCCCGGAAGCGGTCGGGATCGTAGGCGGCGACTGCGGCTGGAAGCGCCGGATGAACTCCGATTCCCCACACAAGTTTCTTGTCGTGACGGTTTGTGACCGCGTCGGCCTCGTCGAGGTCGCGTGTAACCGCGAAGACGGCCGCATCTCCGAGTGCAGCGAGCTGGCGGTGTGTGACGTCGGGTGCGATGTGGGCGTGGCAATCGAGCGCGGGCAGCTGGTGAGATGTCGTCATGGCAGGGACAGCATGCCGAGTTCGTCGAGACCGCGCTGCACCAGGTCCTCGACGCGGTCGAGGTCGTATCCGGGTGGCCAGGTGCCCGCGTCGATCGCATCGGAGCTGACCCCGCCGGTGACTGCGTACTTGACGGCTTCGATGTCTCCCCGGCGCGCTTCGATGAGCTGTCGCCGTTGGTCTTCGGCGACTTGGTCGACCACGTAGGTAGTGCCGTCGGGTACATCGGCTCTCAGGAACGTCGCTCTGCGCACCATGCAGGGAACGCACAGTCCGCAGTTGGAGGTGGGCGGCGCACCGAACCACCGGCCGTCGAGCTTGCTGCATGACAGTGTGTTGGCGGCCGCAGCCAGCCACCCGTCGGGTGGTGAGCTGTCAACGAGGGCGGCCATCACCTCGCCCTTGGTCATCCACTGGTAGGGGTTCGCTACAGCCACGTCGATGTCCAGCGCCCGCAAAATGGTCGTGAATCGGTGCATTGTCTCGGGATGTGTGGAGCGGGTGGACAACGCGCCGCCACGGTTCGGCCGCAACGGAAGGTTGATGCTGGTGTATCCGTTCTCCGGCACTACGAGGGTTCGAGCGCCGCGGGCGATGGCGACAGCCACGCCCAGACTCATGAACATCAATGCGCGGCTGCGGCTCGATGCTTCGATGCGGCCTCCAGCCTGGGTCAGCGCGACGCGCGTGTAGGACGGAGGGGGGCTAAATGTTCGTGCGAGCCAGAGCCAGGTACGTCGCTGGGCGTGCCGGACGGCCGTGGCGGAGTCCTTGTGCGCCGTCAACGAGGGCAGACGGCCGGACTGCAGCAGATGCAACGCGCCCATGAAGGAGTCCAGTCCACCGCTCATGAGGCTGATCGGTCCGTCAAGCTCCTTGTTTGGCCAGTGGTCCGGGAGCCTGACCGCCGGTGCGGGCGTGATGGTCACGTCCCACACGTCGCCGGTGAGCCATCCGAGTAGATCGGCGACCGCGTCGAGCACCTGGTCGTTCCATGCGTCGGGATCAAGCACCGCGACCCGCAGCGCCAGGTCGCGGCTGAAGCGGACACCACGCGCGGTGTTTCGGTCGGCCATGTACGCGCCCGCGGCCACATGCACCAGGTCGGCGACCCGCGCTCTGATGGCGGGCAGTGGCGCGAGACTCCAGGCGAGGTCGGAAACGACCGTCGAGCTGCGGTTCTTCGGGCGGATGGGCCAGTCGAGCACGGTGTAACCCGCGGCGGTGATCTCGGTGGCGCCCTCAGGACGGAGCAGATGGGCGCTGGAGGTCACGGTCGCCCTCGCAGCAGACGCAGGACGTCGGCCGACATCTGGCGCGCGAGTTGGTGGAGCTGCCCGGTCGACACCTGGCCGTAGCGAGCCAGGTCGAGCCCGGCGACCTTCGCCTTGACCCACTGCCGAAGGCCCTTCTCGCGCTGTCGGGATTGCGCGACCGAGGTTTCGTTGGTCAGGATCTGGTCGCGCAGTTCGATGAGGCCCAATCGGATCGACAGTTCGGCGATGAAATCCCGAACCGCCTGCACTGGGGAAACCGAGGCACCGACGTCGCCGGACACCAACGCTTTGATCTGGGCTAGCGATGCTTCGCGCATCGCCTGCTCGTCGGGGTGTCCGGCTTGGCCGATGGCGACGTCGAGGATGCGGGCGCAACGCATCCGAGGGGTGAGCGAGTCCAATTCGTCGAGGGTCAGGCCATATTCAGCGAGGGCCGCGGCGTCGCGGTCGCGGTAGGCGGCGGCCGCGGGGGGGGGGGGGGCCCCCCCCCCCCCCCGGGGGGGGGGGGGGCCGGCCCCCAACCCACCCCCCCCCCCGGGGGCCCTACCCCCCCCCCCGCG
>NZ_JAFEVR010000001.1 GCF_017352375.1 Mycolicibacterium sp. S2-37 | reverse complement strand
CTGCCATTTCTCGGCGGGCGCCGGGGGGGCGGGGCGGGGGTTGGGGGCGCCCGCGCCGATCGCGGCGCCGCCGCGACCGGCTTGGGAGGTGATGCGCCGGCCCGCTACCGAGCCGCCGCCGCGGGGTCCGATCCCGCCGCCGCTGCTGCCGCCGCCTCCGCGGCCTCCGCCGCGGCGTGCCAGCACTGACCCCAGCGCCGCGGCGGGTACCAGGCGGCGACGAGCGTCGGCGTCCTCGCTCAGGAGAGCCTGCGCGATCGCCGACACGAGCCCGTCGTACTGGGCAGCGCCGTCGCCGGTGTCCGCTGCGGGCTCGGTGGACGGGTCGGCGGCGCCCTCGGTACTTCCACCGACACCCTCACCGCCTGACGCGGGACCGAGTCCACCCCATTGTTCGCGTACTCGCTTCCACGCGGCGGAATCGCTGCCGCCGTACGCGCCGCAGGTCCCCATCTAGTTCTCGAGTTCCATGCGGGCCGCGTTGCGGACCATATCGTCGATACCGTCGTCGGCGGCGAGGCGACTGATGACGCCCGCGTAATCGGCCTTGAGCCGAGAGGCCCCCATCATGGGGGGCACTCCTGGTCCCAGACGGCGCAGGCCCTGGTCCGCGGCCGCGACGACGAGATCGACCAACCCCGGCGTTACGTCGGCCCATTTGATCACCATCTCGATGAGCACGTCGATGTCGGCGAGGCCACGGGCCTGCCGAAGGGCGAATTCCATCGCGGCGCGTTGCTCGGACTCGCCGAGCTGAGTCAGTTCAACCAGCGCCGCGTCTCGTGCGGCCTGCCCCTCGCCGAGGAGCGTGCTGACCAGTCCTATGACGTTGTCGCTCAACTGCTCTGCGGTACCGACGTTGATCAGTGACGCTGCCAGGTCCAGATAACGGTCCAGGCCGACCGCCGCCAGAGGCGGTGCCGCGGCGGCCCAGTCGCGAGTCTCAGCAGCGATTCCTTCGGGCTTGTCGACATTGGGCTCGGTACCGGCGGCCCACGTCTCCCACGCGCTGAGCAGCTCACCCCGTTGCGCGGGTGGCGTGGCGGCCAACGTCTGGAACGACGAGCGGTAGAGGTCTTCGAGTAACAGCATCTTGATCAGTACAGCGGGTTCGATGTCGACGTCGCGCGACTGCGCCGCGAGCTGGCGCACTCCGAACGCGTTGAGGAACCGCTTGATCTGACGTGGGTTGGCTAGCCGGTCCGCCGACAGCCCCTGCGCGAGTTGGGTTGCCAGCGCCAGAGTCGTCTCCGCCGGCCTCCAGTCCAGACCGCCGAGATCACCCAGCAGGGGAAGCTTGCCCTTCTTGCGGCGGGCTGAGCACTGCTCGGCGAGTGGAACGAGCGCGTTGGGGTTGTCCGCCTCGGCGGAGGCCAGCAGAAGACCGGTGTATGCCTCCGCATCGGCGGGCGCCAGTCTCGGCAACGAGATCGGTATCTGAATGATCTTTTCCAGATATCGGACGGCGAATGCGTTGCTGCGGCTCGTTTCGCCGAGGCTTACGGCGATTGATTCGCGCACCATCTCCTGGTCTGCGGCGACGACGAACACCATCTTGGGAACCGACAGAAACAGCTTGATCGCCTCCAAGGTCGCCATCACCGCCGCCGGCAGGCACCGATCCAGATCATCGACCAGCACGACGACGCGCTGCACGTAGGGCAATCCGTCGATCAGGCGGGCGAACTGGTCTTTGAATCCGGCCATCGAACGGTCATCGGTACGCCCGCGCGGGGTGAATGCCTCGACGAGCTCGTCGACGTCCCACTGCATCGTCATTGCGCCCTTGCCCAGGGTTAATCCAATACGCGCCCAGCTCAGCCGTTTGATCAGGTCCTTCACGGCGCCTGTGACAGTGCCGGTTTCACTGAACTGAGCCGCGACCTGGTCCAGGACCTCAACGATGAGATCGCCGCGGACGTCGTCGTGGTTGTCGTACTGCCATGGGTCGGCTCGGACCACCAGGAACTCGGATCGAGGGGCCAACCGGCTTTCGAGCAGGTTGAGCACGGTGGACTTGCCGCCGCCCCAGGGGCTATGAACACCGATGGCGAGGGGATCGATGTCCGGAGTGCCGATCGCCGCGACGATCGGTGCCACGACGGAATCGAACCCGAGGAAGTCCACAAGACTCGGGTTGTCGTCCCACAACTGCAACCGCAACTCATCGGCCGTCACTGCCCGCCCCCGTGGAGTAGTCCGTGGCTCACAAGTGTGCGCGCCGTACCCGCGCCCGGCGGGTGAATCCGACGCGTGTCGGCGTCTTAATTAGATGGGTATTGTTCTCGCACGATGCAATGTCTTCCGGCATCGGTGACACGTCGAGCGCCGGTCGCACCGCCCGTACCGGGCAGCGGAACCGATTACCGGATAGCAGTCGCGCAGATCGCCGCACTACATCCTTCCTTTGGGTGGATGGGCGGAACTCGCAGGCTGCCCGTACGGCTCGAAGGGACCGCGCTGCCGCGTTTCCTTGTGCACCGGACCGGCACAAATCGTCTAGGTGGCCTCCGACTGTGGGTCGGGGCCGCATACAGCGCGGTCGTCTGAGCGCGGAGCGTCCCGGTTTGTGAGCCGGTCTTGGCCAACCGCGAAGGCGGGTAATCACACAGGCATACGACCTCACCGTGCCGAACTTGATCGTATGCTGTAGGAATGGCGGAAAATCGAAGCGTCCAAAGCGCGAAAGACACTGGTCAGGAGGTTGACAAGCCCACGACCGCCAAGGTTGCCGATGACGTGTTCCGCGCCGCCTACAAAAGGGAGAAGGTCAGGTGGGCGGGGCTCTCTGAGCGACTGAAGTGACCGACTTCCACTACCTCACCCTCGACCAAATCATCGAAATCAACGCGGACCAGAGCAGCGGCACCCCGCTGGACACCCACGGCTTGGAGTCCGCGGCACAGCGACCGAGCTCTGAGTACTTTGGCGTTGAGGTGTTTCCCGACATTTGGTCGAAAGCCGCAGCCTACGTCCACAGCATCGCCGGTCCGCAGTACTTTTCGGATGGAAACAAGCGGACGGGCTGGTTCGCGGCGGTCACGTTCTTGCGGGTCAACGGATTCATCCTGCCGCAGATCGCCGACATCGAAGCTGAGACCTTCGTGCAGGCCGTGGCGCAGGACGTCTTCGACACCGGTGACACACGCCCCGACAGCACGCTGGAAAAGGCGGCCGAATGGTTTCGTGAGCAATGGTGCAGCCGACGGTATGGCTCGTCGAGCCACCCGACCCTGGAATTTGTCGCTCTAGCAACGAATCACGGCATGCACCCTGGCGGCACGATAGACGTCGAGAATTTCGCGGGTTACACGTGGGATGCTGTCGGCGAACCGCCCTATCGTCTCCGGCTGCACGTGATCGGAAGGATCCACTGGGCCGCCGACACAAAGCGCGAAGATCACATCTTCAAAGCAACGTACGTTCCGGAAGAAGGCTGCGGGCCGATCGAGTCGTCACGGGTAGAGGTTTTAATGCCCGCTCTCTATCTGACGCCGTCGAGCGAATGGGACGACCCGCGGTCCCCTTTCCAACCTCAGCTGTTCACCATAGTGACTACTCCGCTGTTCACAACTGCCGGTAGATGCCGCATCGACATCGAACTCGACGAGCTGTATCTCGGGTCCATCCCTTTCGAGGTCCTTGTCTTGTCCACTGCTCCGGATACCTTGGAAGGCACCTAGCCGCCGGTGTCGGCCTGACAATTGGCTTGAGCTGATCAAGTTGCCGTCCGGCGACGCGGTTGACCAGCCCTCATGGATAACCGTCGATATTCACTATTCGCAGCAGAAAAGTCAGTGAGGCCAAAAGTGTCCGCAGCGGCCAACCAGCCGCTCTTGCGGGGTCATTATTCCCGCCCCGTGGAGCCGTCACAACCGCCGTAGACGAAGGCGTAGGGCGGCTGCGGACTTCTCAACCGAAGGGTTAGTTTTGCCCGCGGTAAGCCAGACCGTGTCAATCTCACCCGAACGTGTGAACGGAGAGCACTCGACGTTGGCTATCGTAAAGCGATGGCGAGCGAGGGCGGCGACGACGATGGGGTAGGACGTCCCCTACCCGCGCAGCCACGCCGCTTCGGTCGACTTCCCAGCCTCAATGTTCCCGTTGACTTCGATGAACCGCTGCCTCCGTCCGAGTTAGATACTTGGGAATGCGTGGATTCGGGCGACCAGGACCAAATCGGTGAAGTCGGAACGTGAAGGCCCGCCTGATTTCGGGGACCTCGCAAGTCCTGCCGAAATTCCCGCTCGCTAGGGATTGCGTCGGTCGCTTAAGGCGACGTCGGCCAGCTCAACCAACCATGAGGGTTGCAGTCTTCGACCTTGAATCCAATCATCGATGATGCTCCGTCCGATTGCCCGCAATAGTTCGTGTCGTTCAAGCCACGACTCTTCGAGAGCCTGGTTCTGACGGTCCTGATGGTCGCGGAACCGTTCGCGGTCAGTAGGCGCACTGTGCGAATAACAATGTTGTGCAAAGGATCCTGCGCCCAAGTAGAGAGCCGTATTGCTGCACCGTTTGGCCGTCTTGGCCACGAATCCTGTGCATTCCGGTCGGTATCCGGAGAAGTTTTGCGACAGGTCTACATGCGGGAGCCGCTCAAGCTCAGCCTCTAATCGCCCTATCAGATTCTGAGCCGGAGCTCGACGCGAAGCACCTGCTTTCACAGCGGCAGCATGTCGGGCATAGATAGCCCTGGGTCTAGACGGACCCGCGGACCACGAGGATTCGAGTGCCGCGTTCTGCAACAGCAGGCTCGCCGCGCCCCACGCGTGACCTATGAGTCCTCGGACCGCGGTCAGACCAGCGAGGCACTCTTCGAAGTTCAGATCAATCTCATCTGCCACCGAAATCAGCGCCAGTTCGCATTCGAGAAGGACCACTCGCAGCTTTTCCAGGGTTTCAACGCCCAACGGCGACGCCGAGTCGACTTCCGGCGCATTGGTCTCGGTCACAGTTGAGCAATATACTACTAGTAGGGCAGCATCAATGCTCTGGGCGTCGATTACTAGTTGGGTGCCTACGCGACCCAGCCAGAACGATCCACAGCGGGTCTCGGCATGGGCAGCTCACCGCCGTGCCGTCGGTGAAACTATCCGTAGCCTGCGCGTCGCCCGAGGGATGACGCAGGAAGCCCTTGCTTTGCAGTCCGGTGTCACCCGAAATGTGCTCATCGATGTAGAACATGGCCGACGCGGACTCCTCTATGAGCGACTGTTCGATATTGCCGAGGCGCTCAGCGTGCCTGCGAGCCGACTTCTCGACCCCTAACCGGCGGTCCTCCCGGGCTGTCCTCACCGACTCTGCGCAGTCTCCGGTAGCGGACAGAATTAGTGTCGCTTATCCACCTAGTCGGTTGGCATCGGACATCGCCGGGCCGTGTCGCTACATCCTCCTCGCCGATCCGCTTCGGCCGTCGACCAACGCGTCAGGGTCGACAGGTGAACCCGCTGCACCGGTGTCGTCAGTTGTCCCCGAACGACGCGGACAGTCGACGAATTTTACTTTTGGGCAGTCCTTTCCGAGCTAAAGGTCGCGATCCTGGTGGACGCGTTGGTGGGAATTCTCATACGCTCCATCCATCGACTGAGGCCTCGGCCACCGTCCGAATGGGTCAGGCGGCGTGCACACAGTCGGACGGACAGTGAGGAGGTGAATCAGATTGAAGATGAATACTTTTGACGCACTGCCGCTGCTGCTCCCTGTGCCACAGGCGGCCAAGATGCTGGGCATCAGCCGCGCTTCTGCATACCGGCTAGCGGCTGCAGGCGAACTACCGTCGCGTCGGCTCGGCGGCCGCATCTACATCGTCACTTCAGAGCTTCGCACATTCGTCGCAGCATGAGCCGGCGCCAAGCCTTCTGCGTCTCGCAGCGGCATCGCGCGTTGGCGTCCACACCACCGCATGCGGCCTCAGGTGTCATTTCGCGTCTGCTTGGTCGGACGGCCTCAACGGAAGAAAGAAATTGTGGTGAGCATCGAATCAGCCGTTCCCGAAGATGCCGGTTCCCAAATAGTCAAGCGCGCACGCCGTGCTGAGCCCCTCACAAAACGAACGGCGACGAACGGTTCGGTCACCTACGAATTCCGGGCAGACGTGGGCACGAAGCCTGACGGCACTCGGGATCGGAGGCGCTTCACTTACCGAACTCTCGCTGAGGCGAAGCGCGAATCCGTCGCATCACAACAGAAGGCGCCGCAGGCCAATACGCAATCAAGTCAATCGCTGTGGCCGAAGCGTACGACGAATGGCTGGCCGGCCGCCGAGGCATCCGTAGCGTGACGTTGCAGGGCTACACCCATGACCTCGCCGCAGTACGTCGATTCCTGAGCGGCAAGAAGCTGCAGCAGTTGACTAAGGCCGACGGGGACGCGCTGGTCGACTGGATGCTCACACAGGGGCGCAGCTCACGAAAGCGATCCCGTCCGGGCAGTCTGGCGGGACGCGTCGCGGAACAGATCGCGAGACACCCTGAGGGAATCTCCGCAGCAAACCTCGCGGCTGCCTATCCGGGTGAGGATGTCCATACCTGCTTGGCAGGCCTGCTCTGAGCAAGTCGCATCACCCGGCTGTGCCGAGGCGTCTACGCCATACAAGCAGCCAAGCGAGAGGTTTCGTCTGTGCGGGGGGTCAAACCCGTAACTGTCCGCTCGACACTAACCACCTTCGGAATGGTGGTTCAGTCCCTTCGTCGACCAGGGTGCGCTCCCGCAACGTCATTGCGCTCGTAGAGCGCCCAGCTGACGAACTCATCATGGACCAGCCCCAAACCTCGAATACCTGGACCCCCGCGGAGGTCCAGAAGTTCCGCACCTCGGTTCGCAACGACAGATTGTTCGCCTGCTGGCTCCTGAGCTGCTACGGGCCTCGCCGCTCCGAGGTTCTCGGTAGTCGGTGGTCTGCAATTGAAGGCGACACCCTATCGATCCGCCGCAGTCGTGTCGCTATCGGTAAGGAGGCCATCGAGGGGCTGCCGAAGTCGCGCCGTAGCGCTCGGGAACTGCCGCTTCCCGCCGAGCTGGCGAGCGCCCTGGAATACCTCAAGAAATGCCAGCAAGACGAAGCCAAAGCCTTCAAAACTCCGTGGTCGGACGACCGTCTGGTCGCGGTACGCAAGGATGGCTCCCCCATTCGGCACGAGTGGTACTCCGACGAATTCCAACGACTACGCGAACGCGCCGGCCTGCGCCGCATCCACCTCAAGGGTCTTCGCAACACCAGCGTGAGCCTGATGCTGGCCGCCGGTTTGCCGGTGCATGTCGTGGCCGCCTGGCACGGCCATGATCCGGCGGTCTCTTTGTCGATTTACTCCGACGCCCAGCGCGAATCCTTGCTGCCGCCGGTGCCGCGCTCCTCGGATGAGTCCTGGACCACTCAGGTGCTGGGGACGCTGGTGGCCCACGGGCCGAAACACGGCGGCCCGCAGAAACACAAACCCGCTCCGACAGTGGTCAGAGCGGGTTTTTCACTGTCGGGCTGACAGGATTTGAACCTGCGACCACTTGACCCCCAGTCAAGTGCGCTACCAAGCTGCGCCACAGCCCGTTGCCGCGGAATTGCTTCCGCAGCAGCACGTGAGCCTACCGCACGTCCCACCGCGGATCCCAACCGCGCCTGCTGTGCGGGGGCGACGCTTACGGATTCATGACCACGGGTTTGCACCGGGTCGTTCCTGCCTAGCCTGCCGGGGTGACCCGCGACGACACCCCGCTCTGGCTGTTCGCCGACCAGCTCGGCTCAGCCGTCCACAGCGGCGAACACGCCCATCGCGAGGTCCTCCTCATCGAATCCACCGCCGCGTTGCGCAAACGCCGCTACCACCGGCAGAAACTGCACATCGTTCTGTCGGCACTCCGCCACGCCGCCCGCGATCTGGGCGAGCGCGCCACCCTGATCCAGACCGGCAACTACACCGACGCCCTCGAGCGGTTCGGCCGCCCGGTCCTGGTACACCAGCCGACCTCGTTCGCTGCCGAACGCTTCGTCCACCGCCTCCAACAGCAGGGGCTGGTCGCCGACATCCTGCCCACTCCGACCTTCGCCCTCCCCCGGGCCGACTTCGAGGCCTGGGCCGGTGACCGCACCCGCTTCCGCATGGAGGATTTCTACCGCGACCAGCGCCGCCGCTTCGACGTCCTGATGAACGGTGCTGACCCCGTCGGCAACCGCTGGAACTTCGACGAGGAGAACCGCGAGTCGCCGCCCAAGAAACAGAAGGCCCTGGACATTCCCGCGCCGTACCAACCCCGCGAAGACGAGATCGACGATCAGGTCCGCCACGATCTCGACCGCCTGGACCTGCCCACCGTCGGCGCCGACGGCCCACGCCTGTTCGCGGTGACGCCCAAGGAGGCGCAGCGGGCGCTGAAGCGGTTCATCGACACCCGGCTGCCCACCTTCGGCCGCTGGGAAGACGCGATGATGGGCCAGGACTGGGCGATGTCGCACTCGCTGCTGTCGGTGCCGCTCAACCTCGGAGTCCTGCACCCCCTCGATGCGGTCGAAGCCGCCGAGCAGGCGTACCGGCAGGGTGACGCACCGCTGGCCGCGGTCGAGGGTTTCATCCGGCAGATCCTGGGCTGGCGCGAATACATGTGGCATCTCTACTGGCACTTCGGCGAGAAATATGTCGACAACAACAAGCTCGAGGCCCGCACCCCGCTACCCGACTGGTGGGCCGATCTGGACGCCGACGCGGTCACCGCCGAATGCCTCCGGCACGCCCTGATGGGGCTGCGTGACCGTGGGTGGACCCACCACATCCAGCGGCTGATGGTGTTGGGCAACCACGCCCTGCAGCGCGGCTACCATCCCCGCCAGCTGACCGAGTGGTACGCCACCGCCTACGTCGACGGCTTCCGCTGGGTGATGCCGACCAACGTCGTCGGCATGAGCCAACACGCGGACGGCGGCATGCTCGCCACCAAGCCGTACGCCGCCGGCGGCGCGTACATCAACCGGATGAGCGACCACTGCGGCGACTGCGCCTACGACCCGAAGAAACGACTCGGCGACGACGCCTGTCCCTTCACCGCCGGCTACTGGGGCTTCGTGCACCGCCATCGCGACCTCCTCGAGAACAACATCCGCACCCGACGGGCCGTGCAGGGCATGGACCGGCTCAAAGACCTCGACGCGGTGATCGAACAGGAACGCACCCGCGAGCGGTTCTAGACCGTCAGCAGGCGCCACAGCCCGATCAGGCCCACCACCACGATCACCGCGCGCAGCGCGTTCGGCGACAACCGCCGTCCGTAGTGCGCCCCGAGGAATCCACCGACAAGGGAGCCGGCGGCGATCAGTCCCGCTGCCGCCCAGCTGATTCGGTCGAATGCGACCAGCGTGTAGGCGACGGCCGCGACGATGTTGACGATCAGCGACAGCAGGTTTTTGGCGGCGTTCATCCGCTGCATGTCCTCGGGCAGCAGGGCGCCCATCACCGCGATCAGCAGGATCCCCTGCGCAGCGGTGAAGTACCCGCCGTACACGCCGACGGCGAAGGTCCCGAAAACGAGCGCGGCCATGCGGCCCCGGCTGATGTGGTCGAGCGAGCGTCCGGCCTTCTCCGAACGCTTCTTGGCCCACGCCTGGATTCTCGGGCCGACGACCACCAGGATCAGCGCCGCGACCAGCAGCACCGGCACGATGGCGATGAAAACCCGCTCGGGAAGGTGCAGCAGCAGCCAGGCGCCGCCGATCGCTCCCACCAACGATCCGGGGATCTGCCAGCGCAACCTCTTCCATTGGCCGCGCAGCTCCCGCCGATAACCCCAGGTGCCAGAGATGCCACCCGCGACCAGGCCGACCGCGTTCGACATCGTCGCGGTGACCGGTGGATAGCCGAGTGCCACCAAGGTCGGGAACGTGATCAGGGTTCCTGAGCCGACGACCGCGTTGATCGCGCCGGCCCCGACGCCCGCCAGGGCGATCAGAACCATGTCGAGGACGGGCACGCGGGAACCCTAGCGCCTCCCCGTCACGAGGCGCTCAGCGCACCTCGTCGGCCGCCTCGGCGGGCCGCTCCTCGGCGACGACATCGGCCTCGACCTCGTCGGGCACGTATGCCGGCGCCTTCATGAGCCTCCAGGCCAGGAAGATGAACACCGCCCAGGCGACCAGGATCCCGGTGTAGATGAGCGTCGACCACGGGCTGGTGACATGGAAGTAGTTGACCAGCTTCTGCGAGTTGGTCAAGACGATGACGCCACCGACCGCAGTTCCCAGCAACGCCGGGCTGATGCGGCTGACCAGCCAGGCCGCGAACGGCGCCGCGATGACGCCGCCGAGCATCAGGCCGAGCACGACAAGCAGGTTGTCGAAGAACTCCTCGCGCAGGCCGATCAGGAAGCCCAGGGATGCAGAGAGCGCGACCAGGAACTCCGAGGCGCTGACCGAGCCGATGACCGTGCGCGGCGCGGTCTTACCACTCGACAGCAGGGTGCTCGTCGTGACGGGACCCCACCCGCCGCCCCCGGACGCGTCGATGAAGCCGCCGAACAGACCGAGCGGGCTGAGGAACTTCGCGCTGTGCTTGGTCTCCCCGACCTTGACGGCGGGCGGGTTGCGCAGCGAGAACCGCAGCAGCACGTACATCCCGATGCTCACCAGGATCGCGGCCATGACCGGCGCCGCATCCTCGGTGGACAGTGACGACAGCACCGTCGCGCCGAGGAACGCGCCGACCGCACCCGGAACACCGAGCTTGGCGACGATGTGCCAGTCGATGTTCTTGAACCGCCAGTGCGACAGCCCGGAGGCGAAGGTGGTCCCGACCTCGGCGAGGTGAACGGCGGCGCTGGCCTGCGCGGATGCGACGCCACTGAGCACCAGCAGCGTCGAGGCGGTCACGCCGAAGGCCATGCCGAGCGCACCGTCGACCAGCTGAGCACCGACACCGACCAGGGTGAAGATGATGAGTGAACGCATGAGCTGCTTCCGAACAGGGGGCGCCGGTGGCGACGGCCCGGGAGATGGTCATTGACGCGTATCAGCTACGCGGACAACACCACTCGTCGAAAGACATGAGCCGACGGGACGGCCAGAACGGCTCCAGCGCGCAGGCATGGGACGGTGCGGCACGGAAGGCGTTCTCGGCCACCGGCTGCTCCCTTCTGTCCATCTGCACGCGGATTCCGATCACTCTACCCGCGTGACCTGGCTCCGCGCTTCTCGCGTACCCGGACGTTGATCCGGATGGGGCTGCCTTCGAATCCGAACGTCTCGCGCAGGCGCCGTTCCAGGAAACGCCGGTAGCCCGCTTCGAGGAAACCGCTGGTGAACAGCACGAAGGTCGGCGGTCGTGACGCTGCCTGCGTGGCGAACAGAATCCTCGGTTGTTTGCCGCCACGAACCGGTGGGGGCGTCGCCGCCACGATCTCCTTGAAGAACGTGTTGAGCCGACCGGTCGGGATTCGGGCATCCCACGACTGCAGCGAGGTCTCCAAGGCGGGCACCAGCTTCTGCACGGCGCGCCCGGTCATCGCGGAGATGTTCACCCGCGGCGCCCACTGCACCTGCGCCAGTTCCCGCTCGATCTCCTTGTCGAGCAGGTAGCGCCGGTCCTCGTCAACGAGGTCCCACTTGTTGAACGCCAGCACCAAGGCCCGGCCCGCCTCGATCACCATCGTCAGCACCCGCTGGTCCTGCTCGGTCAGCTGCTGCGAGGCGTCGATCAGCACCAACACCACCTCGGCGGCATCAATCGCGCCGTGGGTGCGCACCGAGGCGTAGAACTCGTGTCCGCTGGCCTGCCCGACCTTGCGCCGCAGCCCTGCGGTGTCGATGAACCGCCAGGTCTTTCCGCCCAGTTCGATCAACGAGTCGACCGGGTCGACCGTTGTGCCGGCCACGTCGTGGACCACCGACCGCTCGTCTCCGGCCAGCCGGTTGAGCAGTGAGCTCTTCCCGACGTTCGGCTTGCCGACGAGCGCGACCCGGCGCGGTCCTCCACTCGCGGCGCCGACCTCCGACACCTCGGGCAGCTTCTCGAGCACGTGATCGAGCAGGTCGGCCACCCCGCGGCCGTGCATGGCGCTGACCGGATGCGGCTCCCCCATGCCGAGGGACCACAGGGCGGCCGCGTCGGCCTCGCCACGCTCGTTGTCGACCTTGTTGGCGGCCAGGAACACCGGCTTGCCGGACTTTCGGAGCATCCGCGCCGCGGCCTCGTCGGCCGCGGTGGCCCCGACGACGGCGTCCACAACGAGGATGATGGCGTCGGCGGTGCGCATCGCCACGGTCGCCTGATCGGCGATCAGCTGTTGCAGACCCTTGGCGTCGGGCTCCCAGCCCCCGGTGTCCTGGACGACGATGCGACGGCCGGACCACAGCGCGTCATAGGACACCCGGTCGCGGGTGACGCCGGGAATGTCCTGGACGACTGCCTCACGCCGGCCGAGGATGCGGTTCACCAGGGTCGACTTCCCGACGTTCGGACGGCCCACCACCGCGACCACCGGCGGCGCGGCCGAGGCCTCCTCGATGGCCTCGGCTAGCTCTTCAGCGCCGAGTTCCCAGTCCCCCTCGTCGACCCACGTCCCGTCGTCGGAATCGGTCATCTACTCACTCCTGCCCGCTGCTGCACGAGATCCTGCAGATGCGCGATCACCTCGGGTTCGGTCATGTCGCTGGTGTCGACCACGAGGGCGTCGTCGGCTGCACGCAGTGGCGACACCACCCGCGTCGAGTCGAGGTGGTCGCGCCGCTGCACGTCGGCGAGCACGGTCTGGTAATCGTCGGCCAGCCCGTTGGCGATGTTCTGCGCGTTGCGCCGGCGCGCCCGCTCCTCGGCCGACGCGGTCAGGAAGATCTTCACGTCCGCGTCGGGCAGCACGACGGTTCCGATGTCGCGGCCCTCGACGACGACGCTGTCCGGGCCGGCCGCCAATCGCCGCTGCAGCTCGACCAGCCTTGCCCGCACGTCGGGTACCGCCGACACGGCCGATACCGCCCTGGTGACCGCATCGCCGCGGATTTCGGTCGAAACATCCTCTCCGGCAAGGTAAGACAAATCCTCGTCGGGATCGTGTCCGACGGCGAGGTCGACGGTATCCACCGCGGCCGCTACCGCGTCACGGTCATCCGGGTCGATGCCCGCGCGCAGCATGGCCAGCGTGACGATGCGGTACATGGCCCCGGTGTCCAGATAGCGGGCGACCAGCGCGCGAGCCAAACCCCTTGAGACCGAGGACTTTCCGGTACCGGCCGGCCCGTCGACGGCGATCACCAAATTCCCTGTCGATACCTCAGTCACATGCCCACCGCCCTGTACAAGTCGCCGATCTCCTTGCGAGTCAACGCCCTGATGCTGCCGGGGCGCTGATCACCGAGCGTCACCGCGCCGATGTGCGTGCGAACCAGTTCCTGCACCGGGAAGCCGACCTCCGCCAACAACCGACGAACAATACGCTTGCGCCCCTCGTGCAGCGTCACCTGCACCAGCGACCGGCCGGGCAGGGCGTCGACGACTGCGAAGTCGTCGACCCGGGCGGGGCCGTCATCCAGCTCCACACCGGCACGCAGCTTCTTGCCCAGCCCCCGCGGCACCGTGCCGAGCACCGTTGCCACGTAGGTCTTGGGAACCTCGAACGACGGATGCATCAGCCGGTGAGCCAGTTCGCCGTCGTTGGTCAACAGCATCAGCCCTTCGGTGTCGGCGTCGAGCCGGCCCACGTGGAACAGCCCCTTGTTGCCGCGCACACGGTGTTCGACCAGGTCACCGACGCAAGGCCGACCCCGGTCGTCGGACATCGTGGAATGCATCCCGCGCGGTTTGTTGATCGCCAGGTACACCAGCGTGTCGTCGACGAGTACCCGGGTCCCGTCGACGCGGATGTCGGACGTCGCGGGGTCCACCCGGGTGCCCAGCTCGGTGACGATCGAGCCGTCCACTTCGACGCGCCCGTCCAGGATCATCCGCTCGGCCACTCGCCGCGATGCGACGCCGGCTTGCGAGAGCACCTTCTGCAACCGCACACCCTCGGGTTCGTTCATCGGTCTTCCCGGTCCACGTCGAAGGTCATCGGCCGATCCGCCGGTGTCGGGTTGCCGCCGAGTCTCGCGAATCTCGGTTCGTCGCCGAGATTTTCACTCAGGTCGTCGATCACGTCGACGTCGGGCAGCAGCGGGGCGATGTCGGGCAGATCCGTCAGCGACGACAGCCCCAGCCGTTCGAGGAACAGCTCGGTCGTTCCGAACGCGACCGCGCCGGAGTCGGGGTCGGTGCCCGCCTCGGTGATGAGGCCGCGCGCGAGAAGCGTGCGCATCACTGCATCGACGTTCACGCCGCGCACCGCGCTGACCCGGGCGCGTGTCACGGGCTGCCGATAGGCGATCACCGCCAGCGTCTCGAGTGCGGCACGCGTCAGCTTCGAGCGGGCGCCGTCGAGCAGTAGCCGCTCGACGTACGGCGCGTACCGGGCCCGCGTGTAGAGCCGCCAGCCGCCGCCCGCTTCACGTAGGTCGATTCCGCTGTCGCGGGCGGTCAGCTCCCCGGCCAGCTGCGTGAGCCGGGCGGCGATCAGATGTGCGGGCTGCTCGGTCACGGCGGCGAGCTGGTCGATGGTCACCGGGGTGTCGACGACCAGCAGCAACGCCTCCAGAACGGCACCCAGCTCGGCATCGTCGAGGTCGGGCGCCGTCGCGACGTCGATGCCCAGCTCGGCATCGGAGATCTCGTCGGTCATTGGTCTTGTCATTCTTCCGCGTCGACGGTTGCCAGGTGTTCGTTGGTCGGCCGGTCCCCGGTCCACGAAACCTGGAGCACACCAAGCGGTTCTGATTGCTCGAATGCTACCGCCCTGGCCTTGAACAATTCGAGCAGCGCCAGGAAGCGGCCCACGATCTCGATACCGTTCTCACATTCCGCGACCAGATCGCCGAACGTCGCCCACTCCCCGATCCCTCGCGCTTCGAGCAGCGACATCAGCCGCCGGGCCTGTTCGGGCACCGACACCGCCTGCACGTGCAGGTGACCGGTGCCGACGGAGGGGACCGGCCGGGGGGTGAAGGCCGCGGCCGCGATCTGGGCGAACCGGTCGGCGTCGACACCGAGCATGACCTCCGGCAACAGTTGGGCGAACTGGTCCTCCAGCGACACCGCGCGCGGATAGCTGCGCAGAGCCGCGGCCTCGAGCTCGGCGAACATGACCGCGACGTGCTTGTACGCCCGGTACTGCAGCAGCCGCGCGAACAGCAGGTCACGCACCTCGAGCAGCGCCAGGTCCTCCTGGTCGTCCACCTCGCCGGCAGGCAGCAACCGGGCGGCCTTGAGGTCGAGCAGCGTCGCGGCGACCACCAGGAAAGCCGTCGTCTCGTCCAGCCCGAGCTGTGATCCGATCGACTTGGTGTAGGCGATGAAGTCGTCGGTCACCTGGTGCAGCGCGACCTCGGTCACGTCCAGGCGGTGGGCGAAGATCAGCTGCAGCAGCAGATCGAAGGGGCCCTCGAAATTGCTGAGGCGGACCTGGAAGCCGGTCGGTGGCGATTCTTCGGTCCCCGCGGTGTGGCTGCTGGTCGTCTCGGTGCTCACGCGCCGAACCGGTGAATGACTTCCCGTGCCAGCGACCGATAGGCCTCGGCGCCCGCCGACTTGGGCGCCCATGTGGTGATCGGTTCACCGGCGACACTGGTCTCCGGGAAGCGCACGGTGCGGGAGATGACGGTATCGAACACCAGGTCGCCGAACCGCTCGACCACCCTGGCCATCACCTCGCGGGCGTTGACGGTGCGTGGGTCGTAGCGCGTGACCAGGATTCCGCTGATGTCGAGTTTCGGGTTGAGCCTGTCGCGGACCTTGTCGACGGTGTCGGTGAGCAGCGCCAGACCACGCAGCGAGAAGTACTCGCATTCGGTCGGGATGACCACGCCGTCGCTGCACGCCAGGCCGTTGACCGTCAGCAGTCCCAGCGAGGGCTGGCAGTCGATGAGGACGTAGTCGTAGCGGTCCAGGACCGGATGCAGCGCGCGGCCCAGGGTCTGTTCGCGGCCCACCTCGTTGACGAGCTGGATCTCGGCTGCGGACAGGTCGATGTTGCTGGGCACCAGGTCGAGGTTGCGGACCCGGGTGTTGATCAGCACCTCGTCGATGGACACCCGCGGTTCGACGAGCAGGTTGTGCACGGTGTTGTCGAGTTCGTAGTGCGGTACACCCAGGCCCGCCGACAGCGCTCCCTGCGGGTCCAGGTCGACCAGCAGCACCCGGCGGCCGTACTCGGCCAGGCTCGCACCCAGGTTGATCGTCGAGGTGGTCTTCCCGACGCCGCCCTTCTGGTTGCACATCGCGACGACCTTGGCCGGGCCGTGGGTGGTTCTGGGAGCCGGCTCGGGGATGTTTCGCGGCGGACGCCCGGTCAGGCCCCGCTGCACCGGCGCGTCGGCACCCGCGGCGTCATCGGTCATGCCGGGCCGCCGCCGGGCAGGCACTCCACACGCAGGGCGAACATTCGGTTGAGTTTAACGGCGCGGCGCTGCCCAGATGGGCAGACCCGCGGGGATGGCCCCGCCGGACGCGTCAGCGGGCCCGCGGATGAGCGCCCGCCCACACCTCGCGCAGGGCGTGCACGGTGACCATGGTGTAGATCTGCGTCGTCGTCACCGACGCGTGCCCCAGGAGCTCCTGGACCACGCGCACGTCGGCGCCGCCTTCGAGCAGGTGGGTGGCGAACGAATGGCGCAGGGTGTGCGGGGAGACCGCTGCGGTGATGCCGGCCCGTTCGGCGGCGTCCTGCAGCACCTGCCACGCGCTCTGGCGCGACAGCCGGCCACCGCGCGCATTGAGGAAGATCGCAGGCGTGCCGCGGCCGCGGCGCGCCAGGTCGGGACGACCGCGGACCAGGTAGGCGTCGAGTGCGCTGACCGCCGGCCTGCCGACGGGCACCAATCGCTGCTTTCCGCCCTTGCCGCGCAGCAGCACCGAACGCGCCTCGGTGTCCACGTCGTCGATGTCGAGCCCGACGGCTTCGGAGATGCGCGCGCCGGTCGAGTAGAGCAACTCGAGCATCGCGCGGTTGCGCAGCGTGAGCGGTCCGTCGGTGTCGCTGTCCCCGCCGGCGCCCTCGAGCAGGGCGAGCACCTCGTCGATCGTCAGGCTCTTGGGCAGTCGCCGGCTCGGGGTGGGCGGTTTGACGGCGCGGGCGACGTCGAGTTCGGTGAGCCCTTCTGCGGCGGCGAACCGGTGCAGTCCGCGGACCGCGATCACCGCCCGGGCGGCCGATACCGCCGACAGAGCCGCGGCCCCGGTATCGGGATCGCCGCGACGCAGTGCGACGAGGAATTCACTGACATCGGCTTCTGCGACCTTGCCCAGGTCGTCGATACCGCGGCCGGCGAGGTGTTCGGCATAGCGGCGCAGATCGCGGCGGTAGGAGCTCAGGGTGTTGGCTGCCACCCCGCGCTCGATGGTCAGGTGGTCGAGATAGCCCTGGATCTGATCGTCGAGCGCTGAGCGGAATGTCGTCATGTCGCATTGCCCTTCCGCTGGGTGAAGGCGGTGGGCCGGTCGATCCACGGCGCGTCGACGGAACGCAGCTGCTCCACCTCACCCATCGTGTTGGCGGCCAGAATGCCCGCCACCGCAATGGAATTGACGATCTCTCCGGCCATCACCCTGCGGACCGCCTCGGCGAGGGGTACGCGCTCGATGACCAGATCGGCTTCCTCGTCGTGCGCGTCAGGGCGTGCGATCTCCCGCAGTCCGGTGGCGAGGTAGACCCGCACGCTCTCGTCGCTGAAGCCCGGTGAGGTGATGATGTCGACCAGCACCCGCCAGGTCTCGGCCGCCAGTCCCGCCTCCTCCTCCAGCTCCCGCGCCGCGGTCAGATGTGGCGCCTCACCGCCCATGTCGAGCAGCCCGGCGGGCAGCTCCCACAATCTGCGGGCGACCGGATGGCGGTACTGGTGGATCATCACCACGTTGCCGTCATCGTCCAGTGCGACGATCGCGACCGCGCCGAAGTGTTCGACGACCTCGCGGCGTGCGGTGCCGCCACCGGGCATGCGCACCTGGTCGCCACGCAGGGCGAGGATGTTGCCGACGTAGACGGTCTCGCTGTCGGCGATCTCGAAGTCGTGCTCACCCACGGGAAGCGGGTTCTTGCAGCAGCTGACCGGCGCCGTTCGCCGCCCGGTCACCGGCCCGCTCCGGAATCTCCACGGGCAGCCGCTCGCCGGCCTTGTAGTCCAGCGCCGCCCCGATGAACGCCGCGAACAGCGGATGCGGGCGGGTGGGCCTGCTCTTGAGCTCGGGATGCGCCTGGGTGCCGACCAGGAACGGATGCGACGCGGCGTCATATTCGACGAACTCGACGAGGTGACCGTCAGGTGAGGTGCCGCTGAACCGCAGCCCGCTCTCGGCGATGCGGTCGCGGTAGGAATTGTTGACCTCGTAGCGGTGGCGGTGCCGTTCGGACACCTCGGTCGACTGGTACGCCTGCGCCACGATCGAGTCGGGCTGCAGGACAGCCGGATACGCACCCAGGCGCATGGTGCCGCCGAGGTCCGCGGCGCCGGCGACCGCGTCGCGCTGATCGGCCATCGTCGAGATGACCGGGTCCGGGGTGTCGGGTTCGAACTCCGCGGAGTTGGCCTCGGTCAACCCGACCGACCGCGCCGCCTCGATGACGATGCACTGCAGGCCCAGACACAGCCCGAGCACCGGCAACCCGCGCTTGCGGGCGTAGCTGATGGCGCCGATCTTGCCCTCGATACCGCGGATGCCGAACCCACCGGGAATCAGCACACCGTCCACGTCCCCCAGCGCCGCCGCGGCGCCGGTGTCGAGCTCGCAGTCGTCGGACGCCACCCAGCGCATCTCGACCTTGGCGTGGTGCGCGAAGCCGCCGGCGCGCAACGCCTCGGCCACCGAAAGATACGCATCTGACAGGTCGATGTACTTGCCCACCAACGCAATCCGCACCGTCTCGTGCGGCTCGTGGACACGCTTGAGCAGGTCGTTCCATTGCGTCCAGTCGACATCGCGGAACGACAGATTCAGCCGGCGCACCACGTAGGCGTCGAGTTCCTCGCGGTGCAGCACCTTGGGGATGTCGTAGATCGACGGCGCGTCGGGCGTCGAGATGACGCCGTCGATGTCGACGTCACACATCAGCGCGATCTTGTTCTTGAGCCCCTCGGGTACGTCGCGGTCGCACCGCAGGATCAGCGCGTCGGGGGTGATGCCGATGCTGCGCAACGCGGCCACCGAGTGCTGGGTCGGCTTGGTCTTGAGCTCACCGGACGGCGCCATGTAGGGCACCAGGGAGCAGTGCAGGAAGAAGACGTTCTCCCGGCCGACGTCGTGACGGATCTGACGCGCCGCCTCGAGGAACGGCTGTGACTCGATATCGCCGACTGTTCCGCCGATCTCGGTGATCACCACATCCGGGCGGTTTCCGTGGTCATCCGGCAGCGCCATCGCCAGGATGCGGTCCTTGATCTCGTCGGTGATGTGCGGGATCACCTGGACCGTGTCGCCGAGGTACTCGCCGCGGCGTTCCTTGGCGATCACCTTCGAGTAGATCTGGCCGGTGGTCACGTTGGCCGATCCGGGCAGGTTGCGGTCGAGGAAGCGCTCGTAGTGCCCGACGTCGAGGTCGGTCTCGGCACCGTCCTCGGTGACGAACACCTCACCGTGCTGGAACGGGTTCATCGTGCCGGGGTCGACGTTGAGGTAGGGGTCGAGCTTCTGCATCGTCACCTGCAGGCCGCGCGCTGTCAGCAGCTGCCCGAGGCTCGAGGCCGTCAGGCCCTTACCGAGTGAGGAAACGACGCCGCCCGTCACGAAGAGGTGCTTGGTGGCCGTTTGCGGGTGCTTGCGAAACGCGGGCAAGAACAACCTCCGTGACGACGGGCAGGGCTTACTTCTCTAGGCTTGGTCCTAGCTTTGGGGCCTGCCGACCCACGGAACCCCACCCTAACACCGACCTCGGCACGCCGTCGTTGGCGCGCCGAAACGTCACTGCGGGACCGTCACCGCCGAAGCGCCCTGGCCGATTCCGTACTGACCCGGCTTCCCGCCACCGATGAGATCGGTCAGCGCGAGGACCGAGGTGATCCGGCCCGATTCCGAGCCGACGTCGTCGACGGTGCTGACCGCGGACGCCAGCGCGGCGTCCGACCGGGTCACGGCGACCGATCCGGTCCCCGAGGCCGAGCCGTCCCGGCCGACCAGCACCGTTCCCTGGCCGTGTGCGGCCATGCCCGCGGCGAACCGCGCGACGGTGGATCCGCGGTTGCCCGCGTCCGGAGCCAGCGGGCCGCCGGTGACGATGAGTGCCGTATCTGCCGCACCGACCGGGTCGACGCCGTAAGTGAGGAACCCCGTGTCGCGCAGGGCGCTGAGCACCGTCTCGCGCTGGGCGTCGTTGACCACCGGCGCGGCCGGGTCGCGGCTGCGCAACAGCGCGATGCCCAGCAGATCCCCGGCCTGGGACCCCTGGTCGACCGACGTCGTGCTCAGCTGTGTGCCGGCGGGGACGATCGGTGAGTTCACCACCGACAGCAATTTCTCCGCGGAGTTGGCGTCGACGAACTCCTGGGTCAGCGCCACCGTGCCGCTCACCGTGCCACCGCCCTGGCCGATCAGCCGGGTCAGCGCCTCGACATCGTCGTCGGCGGCGTCGGGGGTTCGGAAGAGCACGACCGATTTGCCGCCGAGCGAATCGCGCAACATGCGCGGCGCCAGCAGCGCGTCGAATTCCCCCGCAGCGCTCAGCTTCTCGTTGAGTGCGTTCTTCTCCTCGGTCAGCCCGTCGATCTGATGCTGGAGATCCTGCTTGTCGTCACGCAGCCCCGACAGCACGGTGTTCGACAGGAGTCCGGAACCGAGCGCCACCCCGATCGCGAGCGCGAGAAACACCGCCGCCAGCGAAATGGCATGCGTGCGTAGAGAGATCATCGGTCAGCTCAGCTCACGAGGCCTTGCGCCCACAGGACGAGTTGATTCCAGTACTGCTGGATCCACTCGAGTACCGCCGCGTCGGCGCGCGACACCCAGAGCGCCGCGATGACCGCGATGAGCATCGCCAGGATGAGCAGGGCGATGGCTCCGCCGGAGACCCGGCTGCGGTACAGGGTGGCGACGGCCTTGGCGTCGACGAGTTTCTCGCCGACCTTGAGCCTGGTCAGGAACGTCGAGGGGTTGCTGCGCTGGCGGGAGCGGTCGAAGAACTCCTCGATGCTCGCCGTGTGGCCCACGGTGACGATCAGCGACGCGCCGTGGTGGTCGCACAACAGCAGCGCGAGGTCGGCAGCGGAGCCGGCGGCCGGGAAGGTCATGGCGCCGACGCCGAGATCCTGGATGCGTTCCAGGCCGGCGGCGTGTCCGTCGGCGTCGGCCGGCAGCACCACCTGGGCACCGCTGCGCAACACCTCGGTGCTGATCCGGTCCGGGTCCCCGACGATCAGGGCAGGCCGATAGCCGGCTTTGCGCAGCACGTCGGCGCCGGTTCCCACGCCGACCAGGACCGGCTGGTACTCCTTGATGAACGGTTTGAGCGATTTCAGATCTTCGGCGGTATGCGGCTCCTCGGCGACGATCACCACATGGCGACGGTTGAGCTCCACGTCGATGTCGGGGATGCCGATCCCGTCGATGAGCAGCGGGCTCTCGCTGCGGATGAACTCGATCGTGTTGCCCGCGAACGCTTCCAGGTGCGCGACCAGGCCGCTCTTGGCCTCGTGCATGAGTTCGTGGATCTCTTCGTCGGTGCGTTCGGTTCCGAGGCTGAGCCTGCGGTCACCGGAGTACACGCCGCCGTTGTACAGCCGGACCCGGGCGCCGTCCTTGACCTTCTTGAAGACCTCGGGACCGGTCTCGTCGATCAACGTGATGCCGTTGCCGACAAGCACCTCCGGACCGAGATTCGGATAGCGGCCTGAGATGGACGGCGAAGCGTTGACCACTCCGGCGACGCGCGCCTCGACCAGCGCATCGGCGGTGATGCGGTCGAGATCGAGGGCGTCGAGGACGACGATGTCCCCGGGACCGATGCGCCGCAGTAGCCGGTCGATGTCGCGGTCCACGCGGGCAGTGCCGGTGATCCCCGGCCGTGAACTGGCATTACGGGAGAGCAGCGCTGACATCTTCATGCGGTGGATTCTGTAGGCGAACCCTCAACTAGAGGTGGAGGCGCGCCGTAACACCAGCCTCAGAAGTTATCTCCAGTCACACCTGTAACACAGGTCAGCCCGCGTCGTCGCGATCCCGCCGCGCCGCGTCGAGCAGTTCGCGGGCATGCGCGCGGCCGCTGTCCGATTCGCCCAGACCGGCCAGCATGCGGGCCAATTCGGCCACCCGATCGTCGTCGTCGATCCGGCGTACGCCGCTGGCCTTGCCGCGACCCCCGCTGTCCACGACGAGGTGCGCATCGGCGTAGCTGGCGACCTGCGGCAGGTGGGTGACGACGATGACCTGATGGGTGCGAGCCAGCTTCGCCAGCCGACGCCCGATCTGCACGGCCGCACGTCCGCCGACCCCGGCGTCGACCTCGTCGAAGACCATGGTGGTGCCCTCCACCGATGCCGCCAGCACGACTTCGATCGCCAGCATCACCCGGGACAGCTCACCGCCCGACGCGCTCTTCGACAGGGGCAGCACGTCGGTGCCCCGGTGCGCCGCAAAGCCGAAGTCCACCGCATCGACACCGTCGTGACCCGCGTGAGCGAGCGTGCCGTCGGCCAGCGTGAGGGGGGCGGAGTCGTCACCGCGCACCGGGATCGGCGACACGCCGACGGTGAACTCGGCCCCCGCCATGGCCAGTCCGGACAGCTCGGCGGTGACCGCCTTCGCCAGTCCCTTGGCGGCCTTGGTGCGCGCCTTGGTCAATTCGGCCGCCGCCGCAACGACGCCGGCTTCCAGTTCGGCGACTCGGCGCTCGAGACCGGCGAGCGCCTCCTCCGACACGTCGAGTTGCTCGAGCCGGGCGCGGGATTCGCGAGCCCACGCCAGGACGCCGTCGATGTCGGCGGCGTACTTGCGGGTCAGGGTCCGCAACTCGGCCTGGCGCGCGAGCTTGGTCTCCAAGGTGCTCGCATCGCTGGGCAGGCCAGCCAGATAGTCGCCGAGTTCGCCGGACACATCGGTCATCACGGCCAGCGCCTCGCCGAGCTGTGCCCCCAGCGAGCGCAGGGTGGAGTCGTCGGTGGCGTCGAGCGCCGAGCGGGCGTGGCTGACCGCGTCGGCCGCCGACGAGGACTCCGGGGCGGGATCGTCGTCGGCGCCCGTGAGCGCGATACGTGCGCCCTGCGCCGCTTCCCGAAGTGCATCCAGTTCGGACAGCCTCCGGATGTCCTCGACGAGGGCCCCGTCCTCGCCGGGCGCCGGGTCGACGGAGTCGATCTCGGTCAGCCCGAACTTCAGCCGATCCGCCTCCTGCGCCAGCTCGCGTTCCCGTTGTCGGCGATCGGTCAGATCACGGCGGGCGCTCAGCCACTCCTCGCGCGCGGACCGGTACCGCTGCAGCGGTTTGTCGACGCCGGCGAAGCGGTCGACCGCCGAACGCTGCTCCTCCGGCCGCATCAACCGCAGCTGATCGTTCTGGCCGTGCAAAGTCAGCAATTCGGCGGTGAAGGTACTCAAGGTCCTGGCGGGCACACTGCGGCCGCCGAGGTAGGCGCGCGACGGTCCGTCTCGGCTGACCGAACGGGCGGCTATGACGCTGCCGTCGTCGTCACGGTCGGCGCCAGAGGAATCGAGGATGTCGTCGACGCGGCCGGTGACGCCGGGGCCGAGATCGTTGGTGAGGAACCGGCCCTCCACCACCGCGCGCGGGGCCCCGGAGCGGACGCGGGTGGCATCCGCCCGCGCGCCGCCCAAGAGGTGCAGTCCGGTGACGACCATGGTCTTACCCGTTCCGGTCTCGCCGGTGAGCACGGTCAGGCCGCGGTCGAATTCTGCGGTCGCGGTGCTGATGGCGCCCAGCGACTCGATACGTATCTCGGCGAGCACGATGGCTTACTGTCCCCGCCACCCGGTGACCGGCAGCCGGAACTTGCGCACCAGCCGGTCGGTGAAGGGGGCACTGTCGAGTCGCACCCATTTCAGGGGCGTCCCGCAGCGGGTCACTTCCAGCCGGGCGCCCGCGGGCACCGCCATCTCGCGACGCCCGTCGCAGAACACCAGCGCGTCGTGGCCGCGAGCCTCGATCTCGATGGCGATGGCGGCCTCCGGACTGGTCACCATCGGCCGGGCGAACAACGCGTGGGCGTTGTTCGGCACCACCAGGATCGCTTCGAGGTCGGGCCACAGCACGGGCCCGCCTGCGGAGAACGCGTACGCCGTCGAGCCGGTCGGTGTCGAGACCAGCACACCGTCGCAGCCGAACGCCGACACCGGTCGGCCGTCGATCTCGAGCACGACGCCGAGCACGCCGAGCCGTGGCCCCTTCTCCAGACTGGCCTCGTTGAGCGCCCAGCCGCGGGTCAGGATCTTGCCGTCGGCGCGCACCACGACATCGAGCGTCATACGTTCCTCGACGCGATAGTCGCGGCGGATGACGTGGTCGAGTACGAGGTCGATGGCCTCGGCCTCCGCTTCGGCGAGGAACCCGATGCGGCCGAGGTTGACGCCCAGCACCGGGATTTCCACGTTGCGGGCGAGTTCGGCGGCCCGCAGGAACGTGCCGTCGCCGCCGAGCACGAGGACCAGTTCACAGCCCTCGGCGGCCCGGTCATCGGCGTCGACGACGTCGATGTCGACGCCGATCGCCCGCATGTCGTTGGACGACAGGTTCGCCGGACCGCGATCGACCGCCTCGGCGGCCAGTACGCGCAGCCCCACTTCGTGGTCGGCGCACATCTTCTGCACCCTGCGCGCGACGTCCGTAGCGTCGTCGCGTCCGGTGTGCACGACCAGCAAGATGGTGCGGTCGGCTGTCATTGCGGTCCCTCCGTCACGGCGTGGTGCACCGCCTGTTCGAGGTCATCACCGCGCAGCGCCGCGTCCGTGCGGGCGCGCAGCCTCAGAAAGTACTCGACATTGCCGGAAGGACCGGGCAGCGGACTGGCGGTGGCGGAGACCGTGTGCCAGCCGAGTTGCGCCGCGCGTGCGGCGACCGACAGCATCGATTCGGCGCGCAGTTGCGGGTCGGTCACCACACCACCGGCGCCGACGCGCTCCCTGCCGACCTCGAACTGTGGTTTCACCATGGGAACGATATCGGCGTCGGGTGACGCGCATGCGGTCAGCGCGGGGAGCACCGTGGCCAGAGCGATGAACGACAGGTCGGCCACGACGAGGTCGACGGCTCCGCCGATCGCCGCGGCGGTGAGTTCACGCACGTTGGTCCGTTCGATCACGACCACCCGGTCGTCGGAACGCAGCGACCAGGCCAGCTGCCCGTAACCGACGTCCACGGCGACCACCTCGCGGGCGCCGCGGTCGAGCAGTACCTCGGTGAATCCGCCTGTCGAGGCGCCCGCATCCAGGCATCGCCGGCCGGACACGTCGATCGCGAAGGTGTCGAGCGCACCGATGAGTTTGTGGGCGCCGCGCGACACCCAGCTGCGTTCCCCCGCTGTGTCGACGGTGATGTTGGCGTTCACCGCTACCGCGGTGGCCGGCTTGGCCGCAGGCATGCCGTCGACACTGACCAGCCCGGCGCCGATCAGTTCGGCGGCCTGCTGACGGGACCGGGCCAGCCCCCTGCGCACCAGTTCGGCGTCAACACGCGCTCGCCGCGGCACGGCGCCTCACCCCTTCTCCACCGACGCCAGTGCCTGCACGAGCACGTCGTGCGCCTCTTCGAGGCGGACGGCGATGGTGTCGATGTCGCCGTCGGCGAGTTCGTCGACGTCGGCGAGGTCGGGTAGGTCGCCGAGCAGAGCCGCGACCCGGGCGCGAATCTCGTCGGGATCGGTAGTCATCTCGCGCTCAACGCTAGCCGATGCCGCTGGTGAGCAGCGACCATCGTTGCAGGGCGCGGGTCGCGGTGTCGTCACCGGCACGGACGGCGAACGACCGGCCGTCGAGTTCGGATGTCCACACCGCATGGGCGGTGGCGCGCAGCACCGACACCTCGTCACCGGTGTCCGCACCGGTCGCGTGCACGGTGACGCCGGCGCCGTCGAGGTCGACACGCCAGGCGGGGTGCGGGCCGACCCGGAGGGCATCCGCAGGCGCGTCGAGGGAACGCAGGTCTTCGGCGATGTAGTCCGGACGCTCCTCGGGGATGGCGCGCACGGTGTCGTCGGCGGTGCTGACACCGGTGAGCACGAGCAGACTCGGCAGCGACGCGGCGACCGCCCCGGCGATGTCGGTGTCCAGCCGATCACCGATCACCAGCGGCGCGTCGAATCGCCCACGGCTCAGCGCATTCCTCATCAGCGCCGGCTCGGGCTTGCCGGCCACCTGGGGATCGTGGCCGGTCGCGGCGCGCAGCGCCGCCACCATCGAGCCGTTACCGGGCAACAGGCCACGTTCGGAGGGCAGGGTCAGGTCGACATTGGCTGCAACCCACAGTGCGCCCGCCCGCAGTGCCAGTGCCGCTTCGGCCAGTTGGGTCCAACCCGTGTCCGGGGAATGGCCCTGCACGACGGCGACCGGTTCGTCCTCGAACAGCCGCACCGCGCGCAGGCCGACCTGGCGAACCTCGTCGGCCAGGGCCTCGGTACCCACGACGAGTACCGCAGCGCCCGACGGCAACTGGTCTGCGAGCAGCAAGGCCGCACTCTGCGCGCTGGTGACGACGTCGTCGACGTCAGCCTGGAAACCGAGGTCGCGCAGATGCTGGGCGACGTCGCCGGGGTTGCGCGAGGCGTTGTTGGTCACATAGAGCACACGGGCATCGACCGCAGCGAGGCTCTCCACCGACCCCGTCGTCGGCTCATGGCCCCGGAACACCGTGCCGTCCAGATCGAGCAGCAAGCAATCATGTTGCTGCGCAAGACTTGTCACGTCAGCTCAGTTCCGTGATCCGGTCTTCGGCGTCGGTGACGCCCTCCAGATCGGCGGCGGCAGCGTTGAGGAACCAGTCGAGCGCCTCATCCTTGCGTCCCAGGCTCAACAGCGTGTCGGCGTAGACGTAGAACAACCGCGCCGCCGTCTGGCCCCGCCGCGTGCGGTCGAGCTGCGGCGTGGACAGGACCGCCAGCGCCTGCTCGAGCTGTCCGAGGTCCGAACGCGCGCCGGCGACGACGATCCGCAATTCGTCGGCGTCATCGCCGGTGAGCGCTTCGGCCTCCGGGGTGCGCGCCAGTTCGATGGCACGTTCGGGCCTGCCGACGCCGCGTTCACAGTCGGCGATGAGCGCCAGCAGAGGGGACTTGCTGCCCATCCGTCGGGCGGCTCGGAGTTCGGCCAGCGCCTGTGCCCAGTCGCCGCAGTAGTAGGCGGCGATCCCGACGGCCTCCCGGACTGCGGCGATACGCCCTGAGCGCGCCCTGGCGGCGCGGGCGTGTTCCAGCGCAGCCTGGGGGTCCTCTTCGAGGAGTACGCCGGCTGCGACGAGATGGCGTGCCACCGCATCAGCGGTGGCGCGGTCCAGAGTGGTGAGCTCGCCGCGGATCTCCGGCGCGAGTTGTTTGGCCTCGATCTCCGGCGGGATGCTCGGCGCGTCCTGCCGGGCTGCGTCGTGGTTGGGCTGAGCGGGACGCGCACGTCCCGGCCCGGATCGCTGATCACGTGGCCGGCGTGGTCCGCCGGATTGCGGCGTACGCCGCGGGCGACGTTCGTCGCGTCCGCCCTGCCTGTCCTCGCCCACGTCTACCTTTCGCCGTCCCCCGATCGACGAGTTTACGTGTCCCGCGAAATGGGCGACAATTGGCCATTCTTGCCATTAATCGAGAAATGCCTCGGCCCCCAACGTGTGTGTTGGGGGCCGAGGGCTTGAAAGGGTGTTCGGCGGTGTCCTACTTTTCCACCCGTGGTGGGTAGTATCATCGGCGCTGGCAGGCTTAGCTTCCGGGTTCGGG
>NZ_JAFEVR010000017.1 GCF_017352375.1 Mycolicibacterium sp. S2-37 | reverse complement strand
CGGCCAGTTCCGCAGCCACCGCGGCGGTCGGGTCGACCCACCAGCTGTCGCGTTCTTCGGCGTCGGCGCAGCCGCTGCGGCGGCGGAACAACTCGGCCATCACCGCCAGCTTGCGGGCCGCGGCCGCTGATTCCACCCGCGCCCATCCCGAGGCCGCCGCGACCAGAGCGGCGTCGTCCAACGCCCCCAGCTCCGCCACCTCCGGCAACGACCCATCGAACATACATTCGATAGTAGCCGCCGCGCCCGACCCGCACACCCCACCAACCGCAGCCTGGGGATAACCCCGGATCAGATGCTGCGCTTGGCTTCCACGAACACTGTGTCCGGCACCGCGTCGACGGTATCGTGTGCTCCGCAGCGGCCGTGCCGCGTCATCAGTTCCTGCGCGGTGGTCGTCTTCGCCTCCCAGCCGCGCTCTGCCAGCCAGCGGATGACACCGGAACCCACCGCCTCCACCGCGACCCGGCTGGTGGGGGCACTGAGTTCGTGGATGCGGTCGAACAGCAGCTGTGGACCGTCCTCGACATGCGGAAGCAGGCCTTCGATCGCCCAGGCGGTCGGCTCGGCGGCGTCGAAACCCGCGTCGCGCAACGCGGCGTCCCAGCCGTCGGTGAGATCAGCGGGCACCGGCACATAGCGCTGCACCGACGGGGTGTCGCCGTGTTCTGACAACGCGTCGGCCTTGAACTGGAGCACGCCGGGATGGTCGATCTCGAAGATCGTCGTGTTGCTGATCCACGGCAGCCGCCATGCCCGGGCGTCGAGACCGGCGGCGACGATGACGACCTGCTCGATGCCGTTGGCGCCCGCCGCGATGAAGAACTCGTCGAAATACTTCGTCCGTGAGGAGGTGTAGTTGGCGAAACCCTCCAGCCCGTCGGCCGACTCGCCGACGGGGATCGCGCAGCCCCGGGCCTCTGCCGCGTCGATGAACACCTGCGCGTACGGATCGTTGAACAGCGGGCAATCGGCGTGTGCCTCGCCGCGCCTGGCGATCGCGACGGCCAACGCACCGGCGATGCTGTCAGGGCTTGTCATTGCCGCGGTGTTCCCGTTCCACGACGAACTCATGCATTTCGTCCGTGGTGAGCAGATCGTCCCGGATGTTCTGCTCACGGTAGGCGAGCTGGCCGACCCGGTTGGCGACCACCGGTGCGGTGATGAGCGTGAACAGACCGGTCAGAATGAGCATGCCCACATCGACATTGCCGCGCAGTCGAATTGCCGCACCGGCGAGAACCAGCAACAGCCCGAGAACCTGAGGCTTGGTCGCCGCGTGCATACGCGACAGGGTGTCCGGGAAGCGGACCACACCGATCGCCGCGGTCAACGCGAGTGTGGAACCGCCGAGGATCAGCACACCGGCGACGATGTCGGAAACGTTCATCGCGACTTCCGTCCGCCGAGGGGTTTGTCGATGTCCGGCACGCGGAAACGCGCCACACTCACCGAACCGACAAAGCTGATCAGCGCCAGCGCGGTCATGCTGTAGGTCACCGTGGTGTCGAGGCTGAACGCCGCCCACGTCCCGATCGCGCACATCGTCACCGCCACCAGCGTGTCCAGCGCCACCAGTCGGTCCAGCGTGCTCGGCCCGCTCAGCAGCCGGAACATCGTGAACGCCGCGGCGGCACTGAGCATCGCCCCGGCGATGATCCACACCCAGGTCATGTGCGATCCGCCTCTCTGTCGGGTCCGACGGAGTCGGAGTCCACCGCAGGCCGCCAGTCGGCGTCCCGCTCGAACGCCGCGATGAGCAACCGCTCGAACTGCCCGACCTGGCGGTAGAACCGCGCCAACGCTCGGTCCGAACCCACGTCGATGACATGGACGTAGACCATCCGGCGGGTCTGGTCGATCTCGAGCACGATGGTGCCCGGCGTCAGGTTCATGATGTTCACCGCCAAGGCCAGCACCAGATCGGACCGCACCGCGAAATGCGCACGCAGCACGGCGGTCAGCGGCGGAGGTCCCGGCTTGACGGCGAGCCAGGCCACCTGGACCGACGAGACCACCAGGTAGTAGGCCACGGTGGCGACGAGCCGGATCAGCGACAGCACGTGCAGCCGCCCCTCCACAGGCACCGGCGGCAGAGGGAGAAGCACCGTGATGATCAGGGCGACGGCCAGACCGCCCAGGATGTTGGCCGCAGAGGCCGTGCCCCACAGAAGGATCCAGACCAACGTCAGCCAGCACAGCACCCACAGCCGCAGCAGGATGCGACGCAGCGGCCACTGCTCACGAAGACGGGTCACGGGCGCTCACCCACCACCGCGGTGATGTACTGCCCGCGGTCGATCACCTCATCGGCGGCCCGCACGCTGTACGCGAATATGGGCCCCGCCGCGACGGTGAGCGCCAGCCCGACGGCGATCAGCGCCCCGGTGGGAACGAGCATTCCGACGGGCATCCGGCCGACGCTGTCGCGGTCGGCGAATTCGACGTCCTCGCGGTCGTCGAGCAATGCGGCGGGCGCACCCGCGGACAGGTGACCCTCCGGCGCGTCGGCGCGCGAACGCCAGAACGCCTTCGTCCACACCCTCGCCACCACGTACAGCGTCAGCAGGCTCGTCGTCACCCCGCCGGCCACCAGCATCCACGCCAGGACGGTTCCATTGCCGGCGCCGGCCTCGAGCAGTGCCACTTTGCCGATGAACCCGGAAAACGGCGGGATACCACCGAGATTGAGTGCCGGAATCACGAAGACGAAGGCCAGCAGCGGGCTGGCCGCCGCCAGACCGCCGAGCCGTTGCAGGGTGGAGGCCCCGGCCTGACGCTCGATCAGGCCGACCACCAGGAACAGCGTCGTCTGCACGAGGATGTGGTGGGCGACGTAGTAGATCGCGCCGGCCATACCGAGGTCGTTGGACAACGCGATACCGAACACCATGTAGCCGATGTGGCTGACCAGTGTGAAGGACAGCAGACGTTTGATGTCGCTCTGGGCGATGGCGCCGAGGATGCCGACGATCATCGTCAGCAGCGCCGCGACCAGGAGTACGCCGTCGAGTGCGCCGCCAGGGAACAGCAACGTGTGCGCGCGGATGATCGCGTACACACCGACTTTGGTGAGCAGGCCGGCGAACACGGCGGTCACGGGCGCCGGCGCGGTGGGGTAGGAGTCGGGTAACCAGGTCGACAGCGGGAAGACCGCCGCCTTGACGCCGAAGGCGACCATCAGCACGGCGAAGAGCGCCGTGCGCGTGCCACCGGACACCGAGTCCAGCCGCACCGCCAGCTCGGCGAGGTTCAGGGTGCCGGTGGCCGCGTACACCAACGCGATACCGAGCAGGAAGATCAGCGACGACACCATCGAGACCATCACGTAGGAGATCCCGGCCCGCACGCGTTCCTCGCTGGCTCCGATGGTCAGCAGCACGAAACTCGCGGCGAGCAGCACCTCGAATCCGACGTACAGGTTGAACAGGTCGCCTGCCAGGAACGCGGTGCACACGCCCGCGGACAGCACGAGATAGGTGGGCAGGAAGATCGACACCGGCTGGCGCTGGTCGCCGTCACGGATGCCCTGACCGATGGCGTAGACCACCACCGCCAGCAGCACGATCGACGACACCACGAGCATGAGCGCCGAGAGCCGGTCGACCACCAGCGAGATTCCCAGCGGACCCATCCCGGGCACCGACTGACTCCAGCCGCCGACGTGCAGGGCCAGCGTGCCGTCGCGGTCGGCCAGGTACAGCAGCACCGCGCAGACGGCGACCACCGCGGTCAGGGCGACCTGAGCGATGACCCGCTGCAGTACGGCATGCCGTCCCAGGAACAGCGTGAGCGCGGCGGCGATGGTGGGGATCAGGACGGGAAGGGGGATCAGGATCGCTTCGAGACTCATCGGGACCCTTCCCGTCCCGGCAGGGCGTCCAGCTCGTCGGGCAGGTCGGTGTCGGTGGCCTCGTCGAACTCGGGGGGTCGATCCTCGTCGATGGCCGGCGCGTCCTTGCCGGCCAGCTCGGAGACGCGGGTGTCCTCGGGGTCGTTGCCGATGTTCTCGGCCGTGGTCAGCCGGTAGGACCGGTAGGTCAGCGCCAGCACGAACGCGGCGATGCCCATGCTGATGACGATCGCGGTCAGGATCATGCCCTGCGCCAGGGGATCGGCCGTCGTCGTCTCGCCGTTGCTGGTGCGGCCTCGCACCGGGGGATTGCCGGACGATCCGCCGACGGTGAGGATGAGCAGGTTGATGACGTTGCCCACGACCAGCAGGCCGAGCAGCATCCGGGTGAGGTTGCGTTCGAGTAGCAGGTAGACGCCGACGCTGGTGAGACCTCCGATGAGGACCAAGGGGACGAGGTACGTCGTCATCGCGCCCTCGTTCCCGGCGTCACCGGGGTCCGGCGCGAGGGCTGCTGAGCGAGCATCTCCTCGTCCACCCGCGCACCGAGACTGCGCAACACGTCCAGCACCAGACCGACGACGACGAGATACACCCCCAGGTCGAAGAAGAGCGCGGTGACCAACTTGACGGTTCCCAGCACGGGCACGTCGAACTCGAAGACCGCCGAGGACAGCGCGGGCGCACCGAGTAGCAACGACGCCACCGCCGTTCCGGCTGACAGGCCCAGGCCGGTGCCGAGGACCTTGCCCGCGTCCAGCGGCAGCGTCTCGCCGAGCTCGTAGCGGCCGCCGGCGAGATAGCGCAGCACCAGCGCCAGACCGGCGGTGAGCCCGCCGGCGAAACCACCGCCGGGTGTGTTGTGCCCGGCGAAGAAGAAGTACGCCGACAACACCATGATCAGCGGGAAGATGATCCGCGTCGCGACCTCGAGCACCAGTGAGCGGTGTCGTGGATCGCGCAGTTCGCTGCCGCGCAACCAGGTGATCTCGCCGACCGCCGGACTGTTGGCGTACACCCGGCCGATGTCGGGCTGTCCGGCGTCGGACACCCGCGGTGCCGCGCCGAAACGGCGGTTCCGGAACACCAGCGAGGCCACCCCGGTCGCCGCGACCAGGAGCACCGAGATCTCACCCATCGTGTCCCAGGCGCGAATGTCGACGAGCAGCACGTTGACGGTATTGCTGCCGTGGCCGCGGTAATAGGCGGCGTCGGGCAGCAGTTCGGCGATCCCGGCGCCGCTGCGAGCAGCCATCGCGTAGGCCGTCAGCGTGGTCACCGTCGCGCCGACCGCCAGCGACAGCAGGACCCGGGGCAGCCGCTTGTGGGTGATGTTGGCGCGGTCGGCCTCGGCAGGCAGGGTCCGCAGCACCAGCACGAAGATCACCAGCACGAGCGTTTCGACCAGGAACTGGGTGAGCGCCAGATCGGGAGCTCCATGCAGTGCGAAGATCACACCGCAGCCGTAGCCCGTGACCCCGACGAGCAGCACTGCGGCCAACCGGTTGCGCATCACCGCGGTGCCCAGTCCGGCGGCCAGCATCAGCAGCCCCACCACCACTTGCCACGGTTGATCCCACAGCTCCAGGTCGGGCCGGTCACGCGCGCCGAAGGCCAGGGCAGCCATCGGCAGCACCACGAGTGTCGTGAGGATCACCGACTGGGTGGCAGGAATGGAGCCGCGCTGGGTGGCCGCCGTGAGGCGCACCGACAACAGGTCGAGGCCGCGGATCGTGGCGTCGTAGATCCGGTCGGCGTTACCCAGGGGCAGATAGAGCACCCGCGCGCGGCGCAGCTTCGACCGTTCGAAGAAGGCGCCGACGCCCGCGCCGAGGACGACCAGCGACAGCAGCAGCGGCAGGTTGAAGCCGTGCCACAGCGCCAGGTGGTAGCCGTCGCCGCCGGCCAACGTGTCGGCGTACTCGTCGAGCACCGTGTCCAGCGGTGCGGGCCACAACCCGGAGAGCAGACCGGCCGCCGCCAGTACGGCGGGTGCCGCCAGGAAGGCCGCGGTCGGCCGGTGCATCTCTGCCACCCGCACGCTGGGTTCGCGTAAACCCTTGCGGGCGAACGCACCCCACAGGAACCGCAGGCTGTAGATGGTGGTGAAGACCGAGCCGATCACGATGCCGGCGAGCACGAAGGGCGCGAACGGGCCGAGGGCGTCGCTGTGCAGCACCGTTTCGAAATCGGCTTCCTTGGCGATGAATCCGAAGAACGGAGGCAGCGCGGCCATACTCGCCGTGGCACCGACGGCGATCACCAGCAGCGGCTTGGATCGGTCCCCGAGCCACGCGAGCCGGCGGATGTCACGGGTGCCGGTGGTGTGGTCGATGATGCCGACGACCATGAACAGCGACGCCTTGAACATCGCATGTGCGACGAGCATCGCGAGCCCGGCCAGCATCATGTCGCTGCCGCCGCTGCCCACCATCACCGTGATGAGGCCCAGCTGACTGACGGTGCCGAAGGCCAGGATGAGCTTGAGGTCGTACTCGCGCACCGCCCGCCAGCCGGCCAGCAGCATCGTGCCGAGGCCGAGGGTGACGACCATCGGCCGCCACACCGGGGAGTCGGCGAAGCCGGGGGCCATACGGGCGACCAGGTACACGCCGGCCTTCACCATGGCGGCGGCGTGCAGATAGGCGCTGACCGGGGTGGGTGCGGCCATCGCGCCGGGCAGCCAGAAGTGCAGCGGGACGATGGCGGACTTCGACAGCGCACCGATGAGGATCAGCGCCACACCCACGGCCGCCGCGACGCCGGTGGGCGGTGCGGCGATGAGCTCGGAGAGCAGATAGGTGCCGGCGAGGTTGCCCAGGATGATGATGCCGACGAGCATCGCGAGCCCGCCGAACGTGGTGACCAACAGGGCCTGGGTGGCCGCGCGCCTGCTGGTCGCACGCTCGGCGTAATGGCCGACGAGCAGGAACGACAGCACGGTCGTGGTCTCCCAGAACACGTACAGCAACAGCGTGTTGTCGCTGATCACCAGGCCGAACATGGCGCCGGAGAAGGCGACGAGCTCAGCGGCGAAGCTGGGCAGGCGTTTCTCGGTGTGACCATCCCGGTGGTGGAAATAGGTGCCGCAGTAGAACAGCACCAACGCACCGATGCCGAGGACCAGCACGCTCATGATCGCGGCCAGGGTGTCGAACCGCAGGGTGATGTCCATCGACAGCTCGGGCACCCAGACGATGTCGACCGTGGGGTCGGTACGGCCGGGTTCGGGCCAGTTCAGTCCGACCCAGATCAACGACAGCAGTGGGACGAGCGCCAGTGCATAGAACGCCTGCCGACCCCACCTGGCCACCAGGAGTGGCGCCACCGCGGCAGCAGCCGCGTGCGCGCACAGAATGGCCAGCAAGGCACTCCGATCTGATCGGTCGGGGTGTCAGCGTGAGCTGAATGGATTGAGCCCAGTCTACGTGCGCGGTCGGACGCGGCCCGCCGAGCATGGGGTTGCCCACGCGAAGCGGACGGGCAGCGCGTGGCTCACCAGTCCGATGCCGGCGCCGAGGATCGGCCAGATGGGCCAGAAGTACCACGCCCCGCTGGACAGTCCGACGGCCAACCACACGGTGAGCACGATGACGACCATGGCGAGATAACCGGCGAGGTGCCATTGCACACTGCGGCGCGCGGCGCGCTGTAACGCGGCCCGGCGTCGCGGATCGTTGCGGCGAAGTGCGCCAATCGGCAGGTCGGCGGTGAGGGCACGGAGTTCGGCGGCGGTCTGTGCGGCGAAGGCGGCGCTGAGGCGCTGGTCGTATTCGGCCATCTCGAGATAGCCCTGAGCCAGGGCCAGTCCCAGCAGGGAGGCGGTGGCCTGGCGATCGTCGTCGCCGACGCGAACCGTGAGGGTATGGGGCGCGGTCATGAGCCCTCCAGATCTAGACGGTGGCTAGTTGTGCATCCACTGTGGCATCTGATCTTGTCAGTGTCAAGATCTAGCGGATAGGCGGCGCCGCCGTTGAGATTGCACACAGATCGCGATACCGCGCGGCATCGCGATCTGTGCGCAAACTCAATGGCAGAAGCGCAGCGTCAACGCCCCTCGGCGAACGCCCGCAGGGATTCGACCTGCGCCGGATCCAACGACGGCCGAACGGTCTGTCGTGCGGCCTCGACGTCGGCGGCCGTGACGTCGGCGGCGTCCATCGACCGCCGCATCGCAGTCAGCGCCGACTCGCGCAGCAACGCGACGCAGTCCGCGGCGCTGTAGCCGTCGAGCCCGGCGGCCAGCGTGTCGAGATCGACGGCCCGCTCACCGTCGGAGGCCAGGGGTATCGACTTGCCCGCGGTGCGCAGGATCTCGCGCCGCGCTTCGGCGTCGGGCGGTTCGACGAACACCAGCCGCTCGAGCCGGCCGGGGCGCAGCAACGCCGGGTCGATGAGGTCGGGCCGGTTGGTGGCGCCCAGCACCACGACGTTGCGCAGCGGTTCGATGCCGTCGAGTTCGGTCAGCAGCGAGGCCACCACCCGGTCGGTGACCCCGGAATCGAAGCTCTGGCCCCGGCGCGGCGCCAGCGCGTCGAGCTCGTCGAGGAACACCAGCGAGGGTGAGGACTCTCGCGCCCGGCGGAACAGATCGCGCACCGCCTTCTCCGACGAGCCGACCCATTTGTCCATCAGCTCAGCGCCTTTGACGGCGTGCACCGAGAGCCGGCCGGTACTCGCCAGCGCCCGGACCACGAACGTCTTACCGCATCCGGGCGGGCCGTAGAGCAGCACCCCGCGCGGCGGCTCGATGCCCAGACGCTCGAAGGTGTCCGGATGCTGCAGCGGCCACAGCACCGCCTCGGTCAGCGCCTGCTTCGTCTCCACCATGTCGCCGACGTCCTGGAGTGTCACCGAGCCGACCGACAGCTCCTCGGTGGAAGAGCGCGACAATGGGCGGATCACGGTCAGCGCGCCGGCGAGGTCGGACTGGGTGAGCTCCGGTGCAGCACCGTCGGTGCTGGCCCGGGCCGCGGCACGCAGCGCCGCCTCGCGCACCAGTGCGCACAGATCTGCGATGACGAAACCGGGTGTGCGGCCGGCGATCTCGTCGAGTTGCAGATCCTGCGCGGGTACGTCGCGCAGCAGCACCTCGAGCAGCGCCCGGCGGGTGGCGGCGTCGGGCAGCGTGAGCGCGAGCTCGCGGTCGCACAGTTCGGGGGCACGCAGCCGGGCGTCGACGCCGTCGGGCACACCCGACGTCGCGACGAACGCGACGCCGGGAGTACCCACCGCGGTGCGCAATTCGGTGAGGATCAGCGTCGCCACCGGTTCGGCCGTCGTCGGCAGCAGCGCGTCGACATCGGTGATCAGGAGGACGCCGCCCTCGCTGCGGACGGTCGCCACCGCCGACGACACCCGGGCTAGCCGATCCTCCGGATGCAGCGCCCCGACCTCCGGGCCGTCGAGTTCGACCAGGCGGCGCTTCGCGCAGACCACCCGCACCAGTGTCGACTTGCCGACCCCGGCCGGCCCGGACACCAGCACGCCCAGATTGGGTGCAGCGCCCAGAGTTTCGAGCAGTGCCGGCTCGTCGAGGGAGAGCTTGAGCCATTCGGACAGCCGATCGGCCTGGGAGTGGCTGCCTTTGAGATCGTCGTAGCTGATCGCAGGTGTCGCGTCAGACGGGGCGGTGACGGTCGCCTGACCCACGGCGTCGTCCGGCGGTGCGGAGGATGCGGGTGCGGAGGACAGCCGCTCACCCCAGCCGACCGACGAGTTCGGCTGCACGCTGACGGTGCCGGCCGGGTCGACACCGGTGACGGTCAGCAGCTCCGAGGTCCACGTGATGCCGACCGACGACGCGAGCGCCGTGGTGGCCGCCGACGTCGAGGTACCCGGGCCGAGGTCACGGGGCAGCAGCGAGACGGTGTCACCCACGGTCATCACCTTGCCGAGCAGCGCCTGGCGCAGCGTCGCCGGCGAGATGGACTGGGTGGCCAGCCGCGACCCGGACACCGTCACCGTCTTGGCGCCGTAGACGGTCACCGGCGCGACGATCACGCCACTGTCCTCGCGCAGGCCGGCATTGGAGAGCGTGACGTCGTCGAGCAGTGCGGTGCCGGTCGGGGTGCCGGCCGGCGCGACACCCACCACCGCCGCGGTGGTTCGGGATCCGGTCAGCGACACCGCGTCCCACTCCCGGATGCCGAGCGCCGCGATCACCTCGGGGTGCAGCCGGACGACGCCGCGGCGGGAGTCGAGCGCCGAGGTGTTCAGGCGTGCGGTCAGACGCAGGTGGGACAGACTTCTTTCCCCCTCGAACGCTTCGGCCTCGCGCACGTCAGCGTCCCGGTTTGCGCAGGCCCAGGCGCGCCACCGAACGACGGTTGGGCTGAGCCCGCCGACTGGCCCGCCGCGCCGCACGGCGCTGGCTCGGCGCCGCATTCCAGGCCTCCGGCCGCGCGGCCACCCAGCGTTGGCTGCGGATGGTGAACGGGATGATGCACAGGTAGCCGATGATGATCAGCAGCACCAGGATGTACGGGAAGAGCAGCAGGGCGGCCGCGGCCAGCGCGACGATGACCAGCAGCAGTGGCGCCGCGTTCGGCGGTACCGAGATGGACTTCGCCGCGATCGTGGGCACCCGGCTGACCAGCAACGCCGAATTGGCCACCAGCCACAGGCAGACGAACCACTGCGAGGTCCACCAGCCCTCGCCGAACTGCAGCATCGCGGCCAGCGGGCCGATGACGCCGACGGCACCGCAGGGCGCCGGCATGCCGGTGAAGAATTCACGGGTGTATGCGGGTTTGTCGGGCTCGTCGAGCAGCGCGTTGAACCGGGCCAGGCGCAGCACGATGCAGACCGCGTAGAGGAGCACGAAGATCCAGCCGACCGGTGACGTCGGCAGCAGCGTCACATACACCACCAGCGCCGGGGCGACCCCGAAGTTGACCGCGTCGGCGAGCGAGTCGATCTCGGCGCCCATCCGCGACTGCGCGTCGAGGGCGCGGGCGATCCCGCCGTCGATGCCGTCGAGGACGGCGGCGGCGCCGATCAGCGCCAGCGCGATGTGCGGGCGGTCATCGAGGGCGAACTTGATGGAGGTCAGGCCGGCGCAGATGGCGAGCACCGTGGTGGCGCTCGGCAGGATCCGCATGGCTCTCGGGCGTCGCCCTCTTCCCGAGCTCACGCCAGTTCCGCCAGGATCGTCTCGCCGCCCACGGCGCGCTGGCCGGGGAGCACCTTGATGTCCGTGCCCTCCGGTAGATAGGTGTCCAATCGGGAGCCGTAGCGGATCAACCCGTACGTGTCGCCGATCTCGACGCGGTCCCCGGACGCGATGTCGCAGATGATGCGCCGGGCCAGTAGGCCGGCGATCTGTACGGCGATCACCTCGGCGCCGCCGGGCGTGCGGATCAGCACGCTGTTGCGTTCGTTGTCTTCGCTGGCGGCCGCCAGTTCTGCCGAACCGAACAGGCCGGGGCGGTGCGCGACGGCCACCACCTCACCGCTGATCGGGACGCGCTGCACGTGGGCGTCGAACAGCGACAGGAAGATGCTGACGCGGGGTAGCGGTCTGGCAGGCAGATTCAGTTCCGCCGGCGGAACCGCCTCTTCCACCAGGCAGATCAGCCCGTCGGCCGGGGCGACGACCGCGCCGGGTTGGGTGGGTGGCACCCGCGGGGGATGCCGGAAGAACAGCGCATTGGCTGCCGCGGCCACCAGGCCGGTGTTGCGCAGCCATGTGCTTCGGCTGCCGATGCCGGCGACGGCGAGACCGGCGCCGATGAAGGGCAACCCGGCTGGATGCACCGGCGGAATCGTGGTCTTCACCAGCGCCACGAACCGCTGTGGGCCGGATTGGAGGTCGTCGTTGCGGGGGCGTCTGGCCATCGGGGTGGAGTCTACGTGCGGCGGGTCACACGTGGATCAACTCAGGTCCCACAGCCGGACCTCCGACCCGGCGGCCAGCTCGGTGACGTCTTCACCGATCTCGAGCAGGCAGTTGGCTGACGCCAGCCACCTCAGGTGGTGGGACGCCGGCGGTCCGTAACTGGTGACCTCGCCGCGGTCCGGGTCGTAGACACCGCGGCGGAACTGCCGTTTGCCGCGGGGCGAGGTCAGGTCCTCGGTGAGGACGGCGGTGCGGCGCGGCCGGTCGGGCTGCGCGACGCCCATCGCCGCGCGCAGCGCCGAACGGACGAACACCTCGAACGACACCAGTGAGCTGACCGGATTGCCCGGCAGCGTGATGATGGGCGTCGTTCCGACCCGGCCCGCGCCCTGCGGCATCCCCGGCTGCATGGCGACCTTGACGAACTCGACCTCACCACCCAGCGCATCTTTGACCACCTCGTAGGCACCCGCGCTGACGCCTCCGGTGGTGATGATCAGATCCGCGGTGCCGGCGTGGCGGTGCAGAGTATCGCGGAAGGTGTCGACGTCGTCGCCGGTCATCGTCGAGGCAACAACCTCACCGCCGGCGTCGACCACCGCGGCGGCCAGCATCACCGCATTCGACTCGTAGATCTGCCCGGGCTGCAGCGGTGTGCCGGGTGCGACGAGTTCGGTGCCCGTCGACATCACCAGCACCCGCCGGCGTGGATGCACCGTCAGCTCGCCGAGCCCGAGCGCCGCGGCCAGTCCGAGCGCGGCCGGGGTGAGCGTGGCCCCGGCGCGCAGCACGGTGGTGCCCGCGGTGACGTCTTCACCGGCGTGACGTAGGTGCTGACCGGCGTTGGCGGGTTTCCGGATCGCCACGGTCTCGGTGGCGCCGTCGGTCGCCTCGACGGGCACGACCGCCGTCGCCCCTGCGGGTAGTGGCGCGCCGGTCATGATCCGGTGCGCGGTGCCGGGGATCAGCGTCAGCGCATCGGTGCGCCCGGCGGGGATGTCCTCGACGACGGGCAGCAGCACCGGGGCGTCCTCGGTGGCCGCGGCCACGTCCTCGGCGTACACCGCGTAGCCGTCCATCGCGGAGTTGTCGAAACCCGGTAGCGACAGCGGCGCGACGATGTCCTCTGCGAGGACCAGACCAAGGGTCCCGGCGATCGGCAGGCGGGTCGGCGTCCCTGCGGCGATCAGACCGGCGACGACCCGCTGGTGTTCCTCGACGGTGCGCATGACGCCTAGACCGGGAACGTGACGCCGGTGAGTTCTTCGGAGACCGCCCACAGCCGGCGCTGAACGGCCTCGTCGTGGGAGCGGTCGTTGGACTGAACGAGTTTCGGGTGGCCGCGTTGCTCGCCGATCCCGTCGGGGCCGAAGTACTGTCCGCCCCGCACGTCCGGGTCGACCGCGGCGCGCAACGTGGGCAGAGCGCCCATCTGCGCGCTCTGCGCCATCAGGCCCCACACCAGCTCGACCGGCCGGCGCGCCACCGGCCACAGGTTGCGGGTCAGTTCGGTGCTGGATCCGCCGGGGTGTGCCGCGACGGCGATCGTCGGCGCGCCCTTGGCGGTGAGCCTGCGGTCGAGCTCATAGGTGAACAGCAGGTTGGCCAGCTTGGACTGACCGTAGGCGGTGACGCGGTTGTAGCTGCGCTCGGACTGCAGGTCGTCGAAGTTGATCCGGCCGAAGCGGTGGGCTCCGCTACTGATGGTCACCACGCGCGAACCCTCGACGGGCAGCAGGTTGTCGAGCAGTTGTCCGGTGAGGGCGAAATGGCCGAGGTGGTTGGTGCCGAACTGCAGCTCGAACCCGTCCTTGGTGGTGCCCTTGGGCGTCATCATCACGCCGGCGTTGTTGATCAGCAGATCGATACGCGGATATTCGGCGCGTAGTTCATCCGATGCGCGCCGGACGCTGTCGAGGGAGGTGAGGTCGAGTTCGCGTACGGTCACGTCGGCGCCGGGAGTCTCCGCGGCGATCCGGTCGGCGGCGGCGCGGCCCTTACCGGTGTCGCGTACGGCGAGCACGACATGAGCGCCACGCTCGGCGAGCACCCGCGCGGCTTCGAAACCGATCCCGGTGTTCGATCCGGTGATGATGGCGACGCGGTCTTCTTGACTGCGCACGTCAGCGGCGGTCCACTTGCTGTTCGGGCTCATGCGCACGACCCTACCCAGCGCGAAATGGGCCATGCTCGAACCATGACCGTCGCACTGTCCGATCCGACGCACCGGCCCAGCCCGAAGGCGCCACTGGTATGGGCGATCTCGGCCGCCCTGCCGTGGGGGGCGGCGGTGGCGGCGCAGATCGCCTGGTGGGTGATGGCGCCCACCCAGGCGTGGCTGCACGCCGCCGCGGCGGTCGCCACCCTGCTCGGCGTGTTGCTGTCGGTCGCCGTTGCTCCGGTGTGGCGCTACCGCGTGCACCGCTGGGATCTCGACGATCGTGCCCTCTACACGCGGACCGGCTGGCTGATGCAGGAGCGTCGCATCGCCCCGATCTCGCGGGTGCAGACGGTCGACACCCACCGCGGTCCACTCGACCGGCTGTTCGGTCTGGCCAATGTGACGGTGACGACGGCGTCGTCTGCGGGCGCTGTGCGCGTGATGGCGCTGGACGCCGAGGTGGCCGACCGCCTCGTCGCGCGGCTGACCGACATCGCCGCGCTGGGCGACCAGGACGCGACGTGACCCCCGACGGCGACTGGCGGCGGTTGAGCCCGCGGATGCTGCTGGTCCACCCGATCCACGAGGTGCTGCGTCAGCTGCCGGTGCTGATCGGCACCGTGGCACTGGGTTCGGCGACCGGCAACCCGCTGTGGGCCGTCGGCGCACTGGCGCTCACGCTCGCGCTCGGTGTGGCCCGGTGGTTCACCACCACCTACCGCATCGGATCCGACGAGGTGCAGCTGCGGGCCGGCGTTCTGCAGCGCAAGGTGTTGTCGTTGCCGCGCAACAGGATCCGGTCGGTTGCCACCGACACCCGGTTGCTGCACCGGCTGCTCGGCCTGACCGTGCTGCGGGTCAGCACCGGCCAGGAGGCCCGCGGTGACGACGTCTTCGCGCTCGATGCCGTCGAGGCGGATCAGGTGCCGCGGCTGCGCGCGGTGTTGCTGGCCGATTCGCTGTCGCCCGCCGCGGCCGGCACCGCCGCGCGGGGTGAGGTACTGGCCCGCTGGCAGCCGGCGTGGCTGCGCTACAGCCCGCTGAGTTTCACCGGTCTGACCATGATCGTCGCCGCGGTCGGGCTGCTCTACCAGTCGAGTGGGGGTGCGCTGCTGCGCAATTCCGGTCTGGCCGAGGACGGTCGCGACGCCGCGGGACGGTACGGGGTGACGGTGCTCGTGGCCGCGGCGGTGGTCGTCGTGCTGGTCGCATCGGTGGTCTTGTCGGTGCTTCGCTCGCTGCTCACCTACGGCAACCTGGTGCTGCGGCGCGACGCTTCGGATTCCGGTGGGGTGCTTCATCTGCGGCACGGCCTGCTGCGGCAGCGCGAGCACACCTTCGATCTGCGCCGGTTGCGCGGAGGCACACTGCGCGAGCCGCTGCTGGTGCGCGCATTCGGCGGTGCGCGGCTGGACGCCGTGATGACCGGCGTCGGCGGGGCGGGTGAGGCGTCGCTGCTGCTACCGCCGTGTCCGGCCGTCACCGCGCGAGAAGTGTTGTCAGAGTTGATCGGTCGGCCTGACGACGTCACCGGGCCGCTGCGACACCATGGATCCGCCGCGGTGCGACGACGGTGGACCAGGGCGCTGACCATCCCAGCGCTGGGCCTGGTGGCGTTGACGGTCGCCGAACTCGTCACAGCCACACCGGTGTGGCTGTGGCCGCTGTGGGCGGCGCTGACCGCGGGGTGCGCGCTGCTTGCGGCTGATCGGGTGAGGTCGCTGGGGCACCGTGTCGGCGCCGGCTGGCTGGTGGCCGGTGCGGGCAGCGTGGAGCGGCGCCGGGACTGCATCGCCGGTGACGGTGTCATCGGTTGGACGGTGCGCCAGTCGCTCTTCCAGCGCCGGGCGGGTGTCGCGACGCTCATCGCGGCGACCGCGGCCGGGGAGAAGGCGTATCGCGTCATCGACGTACCGGCGGAGACGGCGTGGTCGATCGCCGCGCAGGTGTCTCCGTGGGTGGGCGAGCTGGCCTGGGTCCGCGACTGAACGGGCCCGAGTTGCGCGACGAGGCGGGCGGTTTACTGTCGGCGCATGGCTATCGGTGGAGTGCTCTTCGACATCGATGGTGTCCTCGTGACGTCGTGGCGGCCGATTCCCGGTGCGGCCGAAGTGCTCGCCGTCCTTTCCGACCATCAGGTCGCCCGGTCGTATCTGACGAACACCACGACCAAGACGCGCAGGCAGATCGCCGATCTGCTGACCGAAGCCGGAATGCAGGTCAGTGCCGACGAGGTGATCACCGCGGCGGTGTTGACTGCCCAGTACGTGCGGGACCGCTATCCGGGCGCGCGATGCTTCCTGGTCAACAGTGGCCGCATCGGTGAGGACATGGCCGGCGTCGACCTGGTCTACTCCGGTGAGTACGGCCCCGGAGACCAGCCTGAGCGACCGGATGTGGTGCTGCTGGGCGGCGCCGGACCAGAGTACGACCACGTGACCCTCAGCCGCGTGTACGACTGGATGGCGCAGGGCGTGCCGGTGGTGGCGATGCACCGCAGCACCGCCTGGAACACCGCCGAAGGGCTCCGCATCGACACCGGGATGTATCTGATCGGCATGGAGGAGACCTCCGGCCGGAAGGCGGCCGCCGTCGGCAAGCCGGCGCCGGAAGGCTTCATGGCCGCGGCCAACCGGCTCGGTGTCGATCCGGAGGAGATGTACATGGTCGGCGACGATCTGAACAACGACGTGCTCGCCGGCCAGGTCGTCGGGATGACCGGGGTGCTGGTGCGTACGGGCAAGTTCCGCCAGGACACCCTCGACCGGTGGGCCGCCGACGACTTCGCGATGCAACCCAACCATGTGATCGACTCGGTTGCCGACCTGCCGGACCTGCTGGGGTTCTGAACGCGTTACAGGCGGCGGACGTCCACTGGCGTCTCACCGTCGGCGCCGACGAAGTATGCGCCTGCACGGCATGCGCGCAACGCTATATCTCAACCGTTCGGATGACGTGCGGCGAGGCCTGTCGATGGTTGCCTTGCCCCATGGCGAGAACGGGACACCATGCGCTGGTGATCGGCGCGAGCATGGCCGGGTTGCTGGCCGCTCGGGTGCTGACCGAGCACTACGACCGCGTCACGGTCGTGGAACGCGACACCCTGGACGGCGCGATCGGCCCGCGCCGGGGTGTGCCTCAGGGCTGTCAACCGCACGTCTTGCTCGCGCGGTGCGCTCAGATCGTCGACGAGCTGTTCCCCGGCTATCTCGACGAGCTCGTCGCGGCCGGCGCCCACCGGTGGAACGACGGCGAGCTGTCCTCTTTCGACACCTGCTTCGCCGGTCACGTCATGCGACGCGAGGGGCGGATTCCGATGCCCGAGAGTCTGATTCAGCACTATGCCAGCCGGCCACTGATTGAGCACCAGGTACGTGGTCGGCTGCTGCGACTACCGGGGGTCACGCTGCTCGACGGCCATCACGTCGGCACCCTGCTCAGTTCCGGGTCGATGGTGACCGGCGCGGCGGTGCGGGGGCCGGACGGCGGGGTGCGAGGGGTGCCCGCCGATCTGGTCATAGACGCTTCGGGCCGCGGCTCGCGGGCACCGGTTTTCCTGGAGGAGCTCGGTTTCAGCCGGCCCCCGATCGATGAGCTGACGGTGCGCGTCACCTATGCCAGCATGCCGGTGCGGATGCCGCCTGAGGCGCTGAGGCAGAACTTCATCGTCCGGGCGTTCGAGCCCGGGCGGCCACGCGGGTTCTTCATGACCCGATGTGAAAAGGACACTTGGGTCGTGGGAGTCGGCACGCTGGGCGGAGTGCGCCCTCCGACGTCGCCGGTGGAACTTCTGGACTTCGCCGCGGACTTCGCGCCGCCCTACGCGGTCGCCGCCGCGCGCGCCGCCGAACCGCTGGCCGCGGTCAGCGTCCATCAGTACCCCAGCAACCGCTGGCGGCGCTACGACCAATTGTCCCGGGTGCCCGACGGTTTCGTCGTGATGGGCGACGCCATGTGCAGTTTCAACCCCATCTACGGCCAGGGCATGACCATCGCCGCGATCGAGGCGGTAATCCTCGGTGATTGTCTACGCCGCGGCGAAAAGGACTTGCCGAAGCGGTTCTACCGTGCGGCCGTGAAGCCGGTCCGGCTGGCGTGGCAGACGGCCGTCGGTTCGGACCTCGCCCTTCCGGAGGTGGCCGGTCGGGCTACGCCGTCGATGCGACTGACGAACGCCTACTCCAACTGGGTGCTCAGGGCCGCGGGAGTCGATCCGATGGTGACCCAGGACTTCATGCGAGTGCTTGGCATGGTGGCGCCGCCGTCGCTGCTGATGCAGCCGTCCTTCATGCTCCGGGTGGCACGCGCCAATCGGACCCGCCGCCAGCCGGTGGTAACGGCGCCAGCGCGAGCAGCAGTCTGACCAGTTCGGCCTGCCGGTGGGTGCCGGTCTTCTCGAAGACGCGCTGCACGTGGGTCTTCACGGTCGCCAGTGACAGTGACAGCTCGTCGGCGATCGGGGCGAGGCCCTGGCCGCGGGCCACCCGCACCGCGACGTCGGACTCGGCATGCGTCAGGCCGAACAGGCGCCGCCAGATCTCCACGGTCGGCTCGGGCCTGCGCTCGGGATCCACCACCACGACCAGGGCGCGCGGCGCACAGTCGTCGCGGACGCGGGAGGTGAACGGGAACACGTGCAGCACGAGCGGGCGCTCGACGCCGCGCCGCGGACACAGCAGCGAGCTGCCGCGCCGCGCGCCGGCGTCGGTCAGCCCCAGCGCCTCAGCCACGCTGCGCTGTAGATCCGCGTCGGCGGCGACGGAGTCGGCGCGTAGGCGGCCGCCAGTGACACCGAGGCCACCGGTGCGCGAGAGCATCACCTCGGCAGCCGAATTGGCATGGACCACAGCGGCTCTGGGCCCGACGACCACGACAGCTGCCGGCATACTGTCTACCGCACCCGCGGTGTCGTCGGCCTCGCGCCTGAGCTCCTGGAGGTGCATCTGCGTGCGCAGCGCCTGCTGCAGGTGCGGTACGAGGGCGTTCACCAGTTCCACTCGTTCCGTGGTGGCGAACGGCTCGTTCCGTCCGAGCGTCGCGACGAGGAAGCAGGTGGGTGACGGTCCGTCGGTCAGGCGGACGAACAGACCGTCGTCCATGTGGTGGGGGCGCATCCAATCGGCGTTGAACTCCGAGCGCGGGTCGAGCTCGATGAGTGCCTTGCCGCTGTGCACCAGTCCGACGGGGCTGCGTTCGACCGCCTCGAGCACATAGTCCACGCGGTGGTAGTGCGACATATAGGGCTGCAGGGCGTCCGGCGGGATACTCGCGCTCTTGACGCTGCGGGTGACGCCATCGGACAGGATGATCCCGCCGCCGGTGGCGCCGCAGACCCGGCTCACGTCGGCCATCGCCGACACCCAGTGCTCGGGTTCCACCGCGGCGGCGTGTACCGCCGACACCAGGCGGGAAAATTCGCCGACTGTGATCATCGCCGGTTCCTCGTGCGGAAGATGTCTCGCTCCGCGACCTTGCGGTTGCGCGTGGCCCTGACTCTAACCATCGGACCGGCAAATCGACAGACCCGTCGAACGGGGTGTTTACATGGGCAATGAGCCCGTGGGATCACGCCTTCAGCGAACGCACCGCCACGATGCGGGCCTGCAGCTGATCCGAGGTCGCGGCCGCCACGGGTGGGCCGCCGCAGATGCGCCGAAGCTCGTTGTGGATCGCGCCGTGGGATTTCCCGGTCCGGTGGTGCGCCAGCGATACCAGCGTGTTGAGTTCGCGTCGCAGGTCGCGCAGCTGACCGTACGGCGTCGCAGGTGGCGGCTCGCCGGATGCCGTGCGTTTGGTGAGCTGCTCTTCCTGTCTGCGCCGCAGGAGATCGCGCATCGACGCGGCATCGAGCAGGCCGGGGATACCCAGATAATCGGCTTCCTCGTCGCTGCCGGCCGGGGTCGCGGTGCCGAACGAGGAGCCGTCGAAGATGACCTGGTCGAGTTCGGCGTCGGCGCCGAGATAGGTGATCTTGTTCTCCTCCTCCCCCGGCTCGTCCCTCTTCTGCTCGGCGAGCTCGGCGTCGAGCGGATCGTCGAGCGTCTCGCGGTGCGGCTTGCCCAGGATGTGGTTGCGCTGGGCCTCCATCTCGCTGGCCAGCATCAGCAGATTCGGCACCGACGGCAGGAAGATGCTGGCCGTCTCGCCCGGCCGCCGGGAGCGCACGAACCGGCCGATCGCCTGCGCGAAGAACAGCGGCGTCGAGGCGCTGGTGGCGTAGACACCGACCGCCAGCCGCGGCACGTCGACACCTTCGGAGACCATGCGCACCGCGACCAGCCACCGCGACGTGTCGGCCGCATACTGCGAGATCCGCTCCGATGCGCCCTTGTCGTCGGACAGCACCACGGTGGGCGCCTCGCCGGTGATCTTCACCAGCAGTTCGGCGTAGGCGCGGGCCGCGGTCTGGTCGGAGGCGATGATCATGCCGCCTGCGTCGGGGACGTGCTGGCGCAGGCCCTGCAGCCGCTTGTCCGCCGCGGCGATCACCGCGGGCATCCACTCGCCGTTCGGGTCGAGCGCGGTCTTCCACGCGCGTGCGGTCTGCTCGGCCGTGAGCGGTTCGCCCAGGCGTGCGGCGTGTTCCTCGCCGGCGCTGTCACGCCAGCGGGCCTCGCCCGAGTACGCCATGAACATCACCGGCCGGACCACGCCGTCGGCGAGGGCGTCGGCGTAGCCGTAGGTGTGATCGGCCTGCGAGCGCGAGAGTCCGTCGGGGCCGGGCTCGTAGGTGACGAACGGGATGGCGCTGTCGTCGCTGCGGAACGGCGTCCCGGTCAGCGCCAGGCGCCGCGTCGCATCGTCGAACGCCTCGCGGATCGCGTCGCCCCAGCTCTTGGCGTCACCACCGTGGTGGATCTCGTCGAATACGACCAGCGTCTTGCGGTTCTCGGTACGCACCCGGTGCCGGGTGGGGTGGCTGGCCACCTGGGCGTAGGTGACGACCACGCCGTGGTACTCCGCCGAGGTCTGCGAATTGGAGTTCGAGAACCTGGGGTCGAGAGCGATGCCCTGCCGGGCGGCGGCCTGCGCCCACTGGATCTTCAGGTGTTCGGTGGGCACGACCACGGTGACGGTCTCGACCGTGCCCTCGGCCAGCAGCTCGGCGACGACCCGCAGGGCGAAGGTGGTCTTGCCGGAACCTGGGGTCGCCACCGCGAGAAAATCCCGAGGAGCGTCCTTCAGGTACTTCACCAGGGCCCGTCGTTGCCAGCCCCGTAACGCCTGGGTGCTGGGCGCTGCGTCAGCCCGCACCCACGACTCCTTTCTGACCGGAATGCAGTCTAGGGCAGTCGGTTACGCGGGCGCACAATCGCCCGGCGTGTCCCCCTGCTGCGTGTCTAGACGAAGAAGTTGTCGTTCTTGATGAACCACTCGCGCCGCTCGTCGTCGGTCATCTCGCCGAGCTGGGCCAATCCCTCGAAATAGTGCTCGCGGGGTGCGCCCGGAGCGAACAGCATCAGCAGCGACGCCGGCTGGTCGGACTCGTTGCGGAAGCCGTGGATGCCGCCGGGTGGGATGTAGAGGAAGTCGTTCTGGTTGCCGTCGGCCCACTTCTCGCCGTCGTACAGCGTGATCGTGCCCGACAGCACGAAGAACGCCTCCGACATCGCCCGGTGGAAGTGCGGCCCCGGCCCGCCGCCGCGGGGGGCGATCTGCACCCGGAACAGGCCGTAATCGCCGCCGGTCGCCTGCTGGTTGGCCAGATAGTGGTACTGCACCAGACCGAAGGAGTCGTAGTCGGGCGGCTCGTCACCGCGTTTGAGCCAGGCGCTGACCTCAGGTTCGTCGGCGGTGTAGCGGGGCGGGGGATAGGGCGGCACGACGAGGGACACGCGCTCACGCTAGACGGGGAACGCGACCCCGGTGAGTTGTTCGGAGACCGTCCACAGTCGCTGGCCCATCGCCACGTCGTGCGACCGGTCGTTGGATGCGACCACCTTGGGGTGGCCGCCGGTCTGGAACAAGCCGTCCGGGCCGTAGTACTGGCCGCCCAGGGCGGCGGGATCGGTGGCCGCGCGCAGTGTCGGCAGCGCGCCCATCTCGGTGCTCTGCTCCAGCGGGCGGAAGGCCCGCTGGACCACGGCTGGCAGATGGCGGGCCAGTTCCGAGCTCGATGCGCCGGGATGGGCGGCCAGCGCGGAAGTGTTCCGCCCGGTCAGCCGGCGTTGCAACTCGTAGGTGAACAGCAGATTCGCCAGCTTCGATTGGCCGTAGGCGCGCAGCCGGTTGTAACTGCGCTCGGATTGCAGGTCGTCGAAGCGGATGCCGGCGAGGGCGAACCGGTGACCCATGCTGCTCACGGTCACCACCCGGGAGCCGGGTGTCTCCAGCAGGCGGTCCAGCAGGCGGCCGGTGAGGGCGAAATGGCCGAGGTGGTTGGTGCCGAACTGCAGCTCGAAACCGTCCTGGGTGGTGGACTTCGGCGTCGTCATCACGCCGGCGTTGTTGATCAGCAGGTCGATGCGGTCGTTGCCGGCCTTGAGGCCCTCGGCGGCGGATTCGACCGATGCCAGCGAGGTGAGGTCGAGTTCCTGGACGGCGACGTCGGCGCCCGGGAAGCGGCGGGCGATGAGGTCGGCGGCGGCCTTGCCCTTGTCGAGGTTGCGCACGGCGAGGACGACGCGGGCACCGCGTCCGGCCAGTGCGCGCGCGGTTTCGTAGCCAAGGCCGGTGTTCGCGCCGGTGATGACGGCGGTGCGGCCGGTCTGGTCGGGGATGTCTGCGGCGATCCAGTGCGTCATGGTGGCGTCCTTTCGTAGAATGAAGCGGAGCGTGCGCCCCGGTTTCATCGACTATACGGAACGCGCGCTCCGCTTTGTCAACCGAAGGGGTGCGGGCCATGGGAACGGATCGGCCGCTGCGAGCCGACGCGGCGCGCAACCGCGCCCGCGTGCTGGAAGTCGCCTACGACCTGTTCGCCGAGCAGGGGCTCGCCGTGCCCATCGATGAGATCGCGCGCCGGGCCGGCGTCGGCCCCGGGACCGTCTACCGGCATTTCCCCACCAAGGAGTCGCTGTTCGAGGCGGTCATCTCCGACCGGGTGCGCAGCATCGTGGACAACGCGCGGGCACTGTTGGCGGCCGACCCGACGACGGCGATCTTCGAATTCGTCCGCGAGACGGTGCGCAGCGGATCCGTCGACCACGGCATGGTCGAGGCATTGGGCGGCTACGGCATCGACATCGACGCCGCCGCACCCGGTGCCGAAGCGGCGTTCCTGAGCGTCCTGGCCGACCTGATCGCGGCGGGTCAGCGGGCCGGCACCGTCCGCACCGACGTCGGCGTCGCCGAAGTCAAGGCGCTGCTGACGATGTGCAAGGCCTCGCAGGGGCACGGTGAGGGCGTGGCCGACCGGCTTGCCTCGGTGATCCTGGATGGTCTGCGCGCCCAGGCGCGACAGCCCGAGTGACCTTGCACTCGCCCAGGTCGAGTGCTAGAAATGCAGTTGGCACTCGCGACCGGTGAGTGCTAGGTCGGGACGGTGAGACCGGGGCCGCAAGTTCTGCGAGCACAGCCCTGGTCGTCCGTCGCGGGCACTGGGCCCGGCCAACAAGAACGTGCATCCGCAATCCGGAGGAACACTTCGCAATGGCCAAGACAATTGCGTATGACGAAGAGGCCCGTCGCGGCCTCGAGCGGGGCCTCAACAGCCTCGCCGACGCGGTAAAGGTGACGCTGGGCCCCAAGGGCCGCAACGTCGTCCTGGAGAAGAAGTGGGGCGCCCCCACGATCACCAACGATGGCGTGTCCATCGCCAAGGAGATCGAGCTGGAGGACCCGTACGAGAAGATCGGCGCTGAGCTGGTCAAAGAGGTCGCCAAGAAGACCGACGACGTGGCGGGCGACGGCACCACCACCGCCACCGTCCTGGCTCAGGCGCTCGTGCGCGAGGGTCTGCGCAACGTGGCCGCCGGCGCCAACCCGCTCGGCCTCAAGCGCGGCATCGAGAAGGCCGTCGAGAAGGTCACCGAGACGCTGCTGAAGTCCGCCAAGGAGGTGGAGACCAAGGAGCAGATCGCTGCCACCGCCGGTATCTCCGCCGGTGACCAGTCCATCGGCGACCTGATCGCCGAGGCCATGGACAAGGTCGGCAACGAGGGCGTCATCACCGTCGAAGAGTCCAACACCTTCGGCCTGCAGCTCGAGCTCACCGAGGGCATGCGGTTCGACAAGGGTTACATCTCGGGCTACTTCGTCACCGACGCCGAGCGTCAGGAAGCCGTCCTCGAGGACCCGTACATCCTGCTGGTCAGCTCGAAGATCTCGACCGTCAAGGACCTGCTGCCGTTGCTGGAGAAGGTCATCCAGGCCGGTAAGCCGCTGCTGATCATCGCCGAGGACGTCGAGGGCGAGGCCCTGTCGACCCTGGTGGTCAACAAGATCCGCGGCACCTTCAAGTCCGTCGCCGTCAAGGCCCCGGGCTTCGGCGACCGCCGCAAGGCGATGCTGCAGGACATGGCGATCCTCACCGGTGGCCAGGTCGTCAGCGAAGAGGTCGGTCTGTCGCTCGAGACCGCCGACGTCTCGCTGCTGGGCCAGGCCCGCAAGGTCGTCGTGACCAAGGACGAGACCACCATCGTCGAGGGCGCCGGTGACACCGATGCCATCGCCGGCCGGGTGGCTCAGATCCGTGCCGAGATCGAGAACAGCGACTCCGACTACGACCGCGAGAAGCTGCAGGAGCGCCTGGCCAAGCTGGCCGGCGGTGTTGCGGTGATCAAGGCCGGCGCTGCCACCGAGGTGGAGCTCAAGGAGCGCAAGCACCGCATCGAGGACGCGGTGCGCAACGCCAAGGCCGCTGTCGAGGAGGGCATCGTCGCCGGTGGCGGCGTGGCTCTGCTGCAGTCGGCGCCGTCGCTGGACGAGCTGAACCTCACCGGAGACGAGGCGACCGGCGCGAACATCGTGCGCGTGGCGCTGTCGGCTCCGCTGAAGCAGATCGCCTTCAACGGTGGGCTCGAGCCCGGCGTTGTCGCCGAGAAGGTCACCAACTCGCCCGCCGGAACCGGCCTCAACGCCGCGACCGGTGAGTACGAGGACCTGCTCAAGGCCGGCGTCGCCGACCCGGTGAAGGTCACCCGCTCGGCGCTGCAGAACGCGGCGTCGATCGCGGCGCTGTTCCTCACCACCGAGGCCGTCGTCGCCGACAAGCCGGAGAAGTCGGCCGCACCCGCGGGCGACCCGACCGGTGGCATGGGCGGTATGGACTTCTAAGTCCACGTTTCGAGGAAGCCCGGTCCCGTTCGCGGGGCCGGGCTTTTTCGTGCCCACGGCTCGAGTGTGTGTGCGGTTTCGTGCATCGCCTGCCGGCTGCCCTCGCACGCCTTGACTCGCCCGCCCGGGGGAACAACGGACGCTTCGCGCGTGGTTCGGTAAGACATGCCACTTCCCAGCCCGTCACCCAGCTCGACTGCCATCGTCACCGGAGCCTCGTCGGGTATCGGCGCCGATCTCGCCCGTGAGCTCGCCGCCCGCAGTCACGGCGTCACGCTCGTCGCCCGCCGTGAGGACCGGCTGCGGGACCTCGCCGACGAACTATCCGGAGACGTCCGTGTCGAGGTCATCGGTTGCGACGTCGCCGACCCCGCCGCCCGCGCGGATCTGCTCGCCGAGGTCGACCGGCGCGGCCTGACCGCCGACATCCTCGTCAACAACGCCGGCATCGGCACCATCGGCCCGGTCTCCGAATCCACCCCCGACGCCGAGATCGCCCAGGTGCGCGTCAATGTCGAGGCCGTGATCGACCTGACCACCCGCGCCGTTCACCAGATGGTGCCGCGGGGGAGTGGCGCGATCCTCAACGTCGGCTCCACCGCGGGATTCCAGCCGTTCCCCGGCCAGGCCGGCTACGCCGCGACCAAGGCGTTCGTCCGCTCCTACACCGACGGGCTGCGCGGCGAGCTCGCGGGCACCGGCGTCACCGTGACCACGCTGCACCCGGGACCGGTACGCACCGAATTCCTCCAGACCGCGGGTATGGACGAGCGCACCTTCGCCGCCGCGTTTCCGAAGTTCATGTGGGTGGACTCACGCGCGGTCGCCAAGGCGGGTATCGACGCCCTGGCCGACGGCCGCGGCGAGGTGATCCCGGGTCTGCCGAACCAGATCAGCGCACGCGTTTTCGAGCACCTGCCCCGCCGGCTGCTCATCCCGCTACTGACGAGCCAGCATCCGGCGTTGCGCTCAGGACGCTGACGGCCAGCGCCGCATCCAGCCCTCGACGGGTAGCGCCATGCCGTTGCACAAGGTGCAGATGGTGCGGTACCAGCCGACGGCGATCAGCAATTCCATCCGCTGCTCGTCGTCGAGTTCACCCCCGAGTGCTGCCCAGGTGTCCGAGGACCACGACCCGGTGCGCTCGAGTTCGTCGACCGCGTCGATCAGCACGCGCTCGAACGGGCTCCATCCCGCCGGCGCCCCGGTGACCAGCGCGTCGCACTCGTCGTCGCTCACCCCGGCGATCGATCCCCAGAACGCGGCCTGACCGCCCCATTCGTAGGCGCACCCGACCAGCGCGCAGGTGCGCAGGATGGCGATCGTGCGCAGTCGGGGTGGCAGCCTGGCCTCGACGTAGAGCGCCTCGCCCATCTTGCGCAACCGGGCGGCCATGGCGGGGTGGCGCTGCAGACACCGCACGAGCAGCAGCGGTTCGTAACTGCGATCCGGGTGGCCCCAGCTCTGGATATCGGCGGCGTCGGCCTCGCTCCACGGCGGCGCCAGCGGCTGGACACGCGTCACGCGACGGGCTCCGGCTGCCGTCCCCGCACGAGCCTGCCGGGTCGTGCGGACGTGGGAATCCCGTTCTCCGCGATGATCTCTCCGGACACCACAGTGGCGACGTAGCCGTCGGCGGTCTGGTCCAGCCGCTTCCCACCCGCCGGCAGATCGTGGGCGATGACGGGTTTGTGCAACGTCAGCCCGGCGTGGTCGATGACGTTCAGATCGGCTTTGAAGCCGACGGCGATACGGCCGCGGTCGGCCAGGCCCGCGACACGTGCGGGCACCGAGGTCAGTTCGCGCACCGCATCGGCCACCGAGAGCCGGCCGGTCGCCCGGTCACGGGTCCAGTGGGTCAGCAGGAACGTGGGAAAGCTTGCGTCGCAGATCATCCCGTAGTGCGCGCCACCGTCACCGAGACCCAGCACCACGTCGTCGCGGCGCATCAGTGTGCCGACGGTGTCCAGCGAGTTGTCCTGGTAGTTGCCCAGCGCGACCAGCAGCATGGCGTGGCCGTCGTCGTCGAGCAGTCGGTCGTAGGCCTCCTCGGCCGGCGAGACGCCGCGGGCCGCCGCACGTGCCGCGATGGACGTCGACGCGTCGGGTTCGTATTGCGGCTCGTCGCCGAGGGGGAAGATCCAGTTCCATGCCTGCACCATGAACATCAGCGGATGTCCGTCGGATGACGGCTTGTCACTCAGAATGCGCTGGCGCACCTCGGGTTTGCGCATCTCGGCTACCCGCTCGGCGAGCGGGAGTCCGGCGATCTCCTGGTAGCTGGGGTACATGACGAACGGGTTGCCGCTCAGCTCCAGGCCGATCACCATGCCGATCGGCCGGGGGAACATCTGCGCGGTGATCCTCGGGTTGCCCGGCTCGGCACCGGAATTGAACTTCTCGACGAGATTCATCGCCTGCGGCCACATCGGATCGCCGACGTTGCCGGTCAGCAGCGAGAACGTCACGGGCAGGCCGACATCGGCGGCGACCTCGAACACCTGCCGCAGCACCGTCTCGTATCCACCGGCCGGGATGTCGGGGACGAACTGGATGAGTCCGCCACCTCCTTCGGCGACACCTCTTGCAATGGCGGCGATCTCGGCCTGGTCGGCGTCGTAGGTCGGGATGGGTGACCCGCTCGAGGTCTTGTGCAGTGCGAACCGGGACGAGGCGAAGCCCAGCGCGCCGGCCTCCACCGCCTCCTTGGCCAGCGCCCGCATCCGGTCCAGATCCTCGGCTCGTGCCGGTTCCCTATCCGCCCCCCGCTGCCCCATCGTGTAGACCCGCAGCGGCGAGTGCGGCAGGTAGGCGGCCACGTCGATATCCCTGCGTCGCGACTCCACCGCGTCGAGATACTCCGGGAACGTCTCCCAGTCCCACGGCAGACCGTCGACCATCACCACACCAGGAATGTCCTCGACGCCGGCCATCACATCGACGAGCACGTCGTGGTCCTCGCGGCGGCACGGGGCGAACCCGACGCCGCAGTTGCCCATCACCGCCGTCGTCACCCCGTGCGCCGACGACGGCGTCATGCGGTCCGACCAGATTGCCTGCCCGTCGTAATGGGTGTGCAGATCGACGAAGCCCGGGGTGACGTGCAGGCCCGTGGCGTCGATCTCGCGAGCGCCGGACCCCGACACCGCGCCGACCGCGGCGATCACCCCGTCGCGGACCGCGACGTCACCCACGAACGGCTCACCGCCCAGGCCGTCGACGATGGTTCCGTTGCGAATCACCAGATCAAAGGTCATACATCGAATCTACGATGGGCCGGTGATCGATCACTTCGGAATCAACTGTGCCGACTTCGCCGCATCGAAGGACTTCTACGACAAGGTGCTCGGGGTCCTGGGTTTCACGCGCCAGATGGACTTCGGTGTGGCCATCGGCTACGGCACCGAGGGGCATCCGAACTTCTGGATCGCCGATATGACCGCGGGCGACGCCGCGGGGCCCAACCGGGAGACCCACGTCGCCTTCACCGCCAAGGACCCCGAAAGCGTGCAGGCCTTCTTCCACACCGCGCTGGCACTCGGCGCCGAACCGCTCCACGAGCCGCGGCTGTGGCCGGAGTACCACCCGAACTACTACGGCGCGTTCGTCCGCGATCCGGACGGGAACAACGTCGAGGCGGTTTTTCACGGTGGCGGTCCTCGGCGCTAGTCCGCAGGGCTGACGGACAGACGGGTGACGACTCGGTCGCGCGGGTACGTTTCCGGTATGGCTGACTCGGATGCGGCTGCGGCCCGCGAACTTCTGCGCGACTCGTTCACCAGGCTCATCGAGCACGTCGACCAACTCACCGACGACCTGACAGACGAGGTGGCGCTCTACCGGCCCACCGCCTCGGCCAACAGCATCGCCTGGCTGCTGTGGCACAGCGCCCGTGTGCAGGATGCGCAGCTGAGCGACATCGCCGGCGTCGAGCAGGTGTGGACGCGCGACGGCTGGGTCGAGCGCTTCGGTCTCGACCTGCCCGGCGACGACACCGGTTACGGCCACACCGCCGAAGACGTCGGCAAGGTCCAGGTGTCGGCGGATCTGCTCGCCGGCTACTACCACGGCGTCCACAAGCTGACGCTCGAATACGTCGCGTCCGTCACCGTCGACGACCTGGCGCAGATCGTCGACGAGAACTGGGATCCGCCGGTGACCGCGAGCGCCCGACTGGTCAGCATCATCGACGACTGCGCCCAGCATCTCGGCCAGGCCGCCTACGCGCGGGGTATCGCCCGCTGACGCTGGGGGCGGCGCTGCGATGGTGGCCCGCCGTCGCGGTGACGGCACTGTTCGCACTGGGATGGGCTGTGGGAGGCGGGTCGACCCGGCTCGACGACCGGCTGCTGGCGATCGACGGGCCCGACTGGCTGCTCGTCGTCGTCGACGAACGCTTTCTCGCCGCGTTGGTCGTCGGTGCGGGTGCCGCCGCGCTGTGGCGGCGGCGGTGGCGGCTCGCCGTGGTGGTCGCGGTCTGCCCGCTCGTCGGGATCGCAGCCGCCCAGGCGATGAAGCGGTTGTTCGGCCGGGAACTCGACGGTGCGGTGGCCTATCCCAGCGGACACGTCACCGCTCTGGTGGTCGCGGCCGGGATGGTCGTTCTGGTCACCGGTGCCAACCGATGGGTGCTCGCCATCGCGGTCGTGCTCATCGCCGCCGGGATGTACGCGGTCGGCACGACCTTCCACTACTTCACCGACACGGTCGGCGCATTCCTGCTGGGTACAGCGGTGGTGGCGGTGGGCGCGGTGCTCGCAGGAGCGGCCGGAACGCACGCTTCTTGACAGGTGTCAAACCCGGTGCGACCTGCGTCACAGGCGGCGGCTAACATGGGTGCATGACCGCGACGCCTGACGTTCACGCGCCCGAGACGAGCACCATCCACAACCCCGCCACCGGCGCTGTCGCCGGCACGGTGCGCTGGACCGCGCCCGCCGATGTACCCCGCATCGCCACCGGCCTGCGGGCTGCGCAGAAGGAGTGGGAGGCCCGCGGCGCGGCCGGCCGCGCCAAGGTGCTGGCCCGGTACGCGGTGTGGCTGGGCGAGCACCGCGAGGAAATCGAGGAGGTGCTGATCAAGGAGACGGGCAAGTCCGCCGTCGACGCTGCCCAGGAGGTGCCGCTGATCCTGATGATCACGTCCTACTACGTGCGGACCATGGAGAAGGCGCTGGCTCCGGACAGCCGTCCGGCCTCCCTGCCGTTCCTGTCGATCAAGAAGGTCACCGTCCACTACCGCCCGCGCCCGGTCGTCGGCATCATCGCGCCCTGGAACTATCCGGTCGCCAACGCGCTGATGGACGCCATCAGCGCGCTCGCCGCCGGGTGTGCGGTGCTGCTCAAACCGTCCGAGCGCACGCCGCTGACCGCCGAACTGTTGCTGCGCGGCTGGCAGGAGTCGGGGGCGCCCGAGGTGCTGGCACTGGTTCAGGGTGCCCGCGAGGTGTCCGAGGCCGTCATCGACAACTCCGACTTCATCCAGTTCACCGGATCGTCGGCCACCGGCGTCAAGGTGATGGAACGCGCCGCCCGCCGGCTCACCCCGGTCAGCCTGGAACTGGGCGGCAAGGATCCGATGATCGTGCTCGAGGACGCCGACGTCGACCTCGCCGCCAACGCCGCGGTGTGGGGTGCGATGTTCAACGCAGGCCAGACGTGCGTGTCCGTCGAACGGGTGTACGTCCTCGAGGCGGTCTACCAGCAGTTCGTCGACGCCGTCGTGCGTGCGGTGCGCGATCTGAAGGTCGGTGCCGGCGACGGCAACCACGTCGGCGCCCTCATCGATGACGGCCAGGTCGAGGTCACCGAACGCCACGTCGACGAGGCGGTCGCCAAGGGCGCCAAGGCGCTCACCGGCGGCAAGCGGGGGTCGGGCCCCGGCAGCTTCTACGAGCCGACCGTGCTGGTGGACGTCGACCACTCGATGTCGTGCATGACCGAGGAGACCTTCGGGCCGACCCTGCCGATCATGAAGGTCAAGTCCGTCGCCGAGGCGGTCCGGCTGGCCAACGACAGCCAGTACGGGCTGTCCGCATCGGTGTTCTCCAAGGACCTCGAGCGTGCGAAAGAAGTTGCGCTGCAGCTCGATTGCGGTGGAGTCAACATCAATGACGTGATCTCGAACCTGATGTGCACCACCGCGCCGATGGGCGGCTGGAAGGCCTCGGGCATCGGCGCCCGCTTCGGTGGCCAGGAAGGGCTGCGCAAGTACTGCCGCATCGAGACGGTGGTCGCGCCGCGTACCAACGTCGGCGCCGGCGGCAACTACTACAACAACTCGCAGAAGGCGCTCAAGCGGATGAACACGATGATGACCAAGCTGGCGCTGGTGCGTCCGCGACGGATGTCCAAGTAACAGCGCACTTCCCGTTCACATTCGCTTCACCGCGCGGTACTGACCGGCCGATACTTTCGTGCGGTGACCTCGGCTACCCACGAATACACCGTCCGCGACGACGACGATGACGACCCGGTCCTGCTGTTGCAGCCCGGAGATCAGATCGTGGACACATGGCGGGAGAACTATCCGTACGACGAGCGGATGAGGCGCGAGGAGTACGAGAAGCAGAAGCGGCTGCTGCAGATCGAACTGCTGAAACTGCAGAAGTGGTGCCAGGCGCACGGACACCGGGTCGTCATCGTGTGCGAGGGCCGCGACGCCGCCGGCAAGGGCGGCACCATCAAGCGGTTCATGGAGCACCTCAACCCCCGCGGAGCCCGCGTGGTCGCGCTGGAGAAGCCGACCGAGCGTGAGCGCACACAGTGGTACTTCCAGCGGTACGTGACCCACCTTCCGGCAGCCGGCGAGATCGTGCTGTTCGACCGGTCGTGGTACAACCGCGCCGGTGTCGAACGCGTCATGGGGTTCTGCACGCCCAGACAGCACGCCCTGTTCATCCGTCAGGCCCCGTTGTTCGAGCAGATGCTCGTCAACGAGGGCATCAGCCTGATCAAGTTCTGGTTCTCGGTCTCGCAATCCGAGCAGCGCACGCGCTTCACCATCCGTCAGATCGATCCGGTCAGGCAGTGGAAGCTCTCGCCGACCGATCTGGCATCGCTGGACAAGTGGGACGCGTACACGCGAGCCAAAGAAGAGATGTTCGAGCTGACCGACACCGAGATCGCACCCTGGATCGTGGTGAAGAGCAACGACAAGAAGCGCGCCCGGCTCAACGCCATGCGCTACGTGCTCGGTAAGTTCGACTACGACAACAAGGACCATGAGGTGGTCGGCCACGCCGACCCGCTCATCGTGGGACGCGCCCTGACCGACTGACCCACCCAGCCGTCCTTCGAAGACAGGAGGGACGGCGTTGCGGTTCGTGCTGACGGCGCTGCTGTGGGTGCTGACGACGCTGCTGCTCGGCATCGCCGTACCCGCGGTGTGGGCGCAACAGCACATCGTCTCCGAACAGGGCTATGCGGACCTCGCAGCGTCGGCGGCCGAGGACACCCTGTTGCAACAGGCGATGGCCGACGAGCTCACGGCGCGGTTCACCGAGTTCGCGGCGGGCCGTGGCTACGACCTCAACCCGGACCTGGTCCGAGAGGTCGCCGCCGATTACACCGGTAACGCCGGCTTCCCCGGCCAGTTCGCCCAGGCGAACCGCATCGCGCACCGCTGGATGTTCACCGACGTGCCGCAGGGCGGTTCAGGCGACCAGTGGCTGGTCGACATCGCCCCGATGCTGTCGGACCCGTCGTTCAAGGCCACCCTCGGCGACCTGGATCTCGATGTCCCCGACACACTCATGGTGCCGGTCACCGCACCGTCGCCCGAGCTGCGACCGGGCCGGCTGCAAGCCGTCGCGACGTGGGGGCCGTGGGTGAGCGCGGGGGTCGCGGTGCTCACCGCCACCTTCGCGCTGCTGACGCTCGCCGGAACGCGCCGTCGCGGCAAAGGGTTGGCGGCCCTGGGTGTTTCGGCTTTGCTCGTCGGTGCGGCCGGATGGGCCGGACTGGAAGTCGCGGACCGCTACATCGACGGCGCGCTCGACCGGACCGACGGCAACTTCCGGGTGATCGCCGATCTGATGGTCGGTCACGCCGAGCAGAGCCTGCACCACTGGCTGAACCTCACGCTGGCTGCCGGCGTCATCCTGGTGGCGGTCGGCGCGATCGCGTCGATGGTGGGCGGGCTGCGGCGTACGCCGGAGTGATCAGGGCGCCGCGCGGGGCGATCACCTTTACCTGCAGTTTGGCGGGGTGCCGGGCGGGGAAACGCCAGACCCATGACCGTGAATGGGCATCGGCTGACCGGGGCGCGGGCGGTCGCAACCCTGGTCGACCTGGGTTCGGCGTCGATCGCCGCCGGGGTGATCGCCCGGCGCAGGCCCGCAGTGCGGGCACTCGAGACCGTGCAGGCCGACGCCAGGGCGGTACGCCGGATGCGGCAACTGCGCGAAGAGTTCGGCGCGGGGCCCGTCGAGTTGGTCCTGCCGGGCCGGCGCATGGTGGTGGTGCTCGACCCCGACGACGTCGGCCGGGTACTCGCCGGAGCGCCCGACCCGTTCCACCCCGCCAACCGCGAGAAGCGCAAGGCGCTCGAATGGTTCCAGCCCAACGGTGTGCTGATCTCCCAGGGCCCCATCCGTAGGCAGCGACGCGACCTCAACGATTCAGCGCTCGATTCGGATTCCGAGATGCACCGGCTGGCAGGCGCTTTCGCGCACGTGGTGACGTCGGAGGCGCGCGAACTGGTGGAGGCGGTGTCCGCGCGCGGCACCATGGACGCCGACGAGTTCATGGCCGCGTGGTGGCGGATCGTGCGACGGGTCGCCCTCGGCGACCGTGCCCGTGACGACGAGGAGATCACCGACGCCCTGCTGCGGCTGCGGCGGGCGGGAAACTGGTCGTTCCTGTCGCTGCCGCACCACCGCAAGCGCGCGAAGTTCCTCGAGCGGCTCTACGACTACGTCGAGGATCCGCAGGTCGGAACGCTGGCAGCCGCGGTCGCCGACGTACCGGCCCGGGGGGCCGTCGACCCCGTGGGGCAGATGCCGCAGTGGCTGTTCGCGTTCGATGCGGCAGGCATGGCGCAGCTGCGGGCGCTCGCCGCGCTGGCCACCCACCCCGCGGAGGTGGCGCGAGCGATCGAAGACGCCGCTGAGCCCGATCAGCTGCGTTTGCGACCCTTCTTGCGCGCGAGTGTCCTCGAGTCGGTGCGGCTGTGGCCGACCACGCCCACGATCCTGCGGGATACGACAGCTGACACGACGTGGCGCGACGGCGCTGTCACGATCGAGAAGGGTGCAGGGCTGATGATCGTGACGCCGGCATTCCACCGCGACCCTGAGCTGTTGCCATTCGCTAACGACTTCGTTCCCGACATCTGGCTCGACGGACGCGCGCAGACCTATCCGCAACTGGTGCCGTTCTCCGCTGGCCCGGCCGAGTGTCCCGGACGCAACCTCGTGCTGTTCGCGACGAGCACGCTGCTCGCCAATTTGTTGAGCGCGTTGGATTTCCGGCTGTCGTCCACGCCTCAGCTGTCACCCGAAGAGCCGCTGCCTGTGACGCTGAACCAGTACGGGGTGGAGTTCGCGGTTGCACCGGTCACGTCGTCGGCATCGGGACGGCTCACTCCCAATCCCTGAAGGCGTCGAGGAGCCGGCCCCGGAAGGTGGGGTCGAGGTCGTCGTCCCGGATCTTGCCCAAGGTCGCGACGGTGGTCCGGAACTGCTGCAGGTAGTTGGTGCATCCGTCACATTCGAGCAGGTGCAGGTCGAATCGGGCCCGAGTGTCGAGATCGAGTGACTCGTCGAGATAAGCCGTCACCAGTTCGACGAGTTCGTTGCAGATCATCGGTGCGGTCGTCACGTCACGTCCCTCATGTAGTCCTCGAGCACCTGCCGCACGGCCGACCGGCCGCGATGGAGCAGTACCCGCTGGTTGGCCACGCTCAGGTCCAGTAGCTCGCGCACCTCGTCTGATTCAAAGCCGAGCATGTCGCGAAGGGTCACCACCACCCGTTGTCGCTCGGGTAACGCGTCGAGCGCGTGACGCGCCACGTCGGTCAGTTCGTGGCCCAGCACCGAACCCTCGGGTGTGTCGGGAAACGGGGAGGGGACCTCGTGCTCGCGCCAGTGACCGGCCCATGCATCGTCGGCCGGACGGAAGCGGGCGGCGTCGACTGCGCCGCCGCCGTACGCGCCGGCCATCGCCTCGCCGTCGTGGCTCTCGCGAATGCCGCGTGCCTTCGCAATGTTGATCAACACGGTGAAAAGCCATGTGCGCAGGGATGATCGGCCCTCGAATCCACCGATGCCCTTGAGTAACGCCATCCAGGTGTCCTGAACCACTTCTTCAGCGGTCTCGTGTGTCCTGACGTACCCGCGCGCCACCCGCAGCATTGAGGGCGTGTGGCGATCGACCAGTTCGGCGAACGCGGCCTCATCGCGGTGTCGTAACGCCGCGATGAGGCCGCTCTCGTCGTATCGGGTCATATGGGGCAGAGCGTATGCGCTCGCCACGTCGACTATCGGTGCTTCAGCGCATCGGCCAACGTCCATACCGCGGCACCCAGCAGGACGACATCTTTGATCAGGAATTGGCCGTTGGTCGACAGCATCGGGAAACCACCCTGCGAGGACTCGAAGACGCCGGGCGTGGTGAACAGGAAGCTCAGAGTCGCGACGAACAGGCCGATCGCGATGACGCTGCCGATCGCGGAGATCCTCGGCCACCAGGGCTTGACCGCCAGCAACACCGCGGCCGCGACCTCGACGACGCCGAGCAGTGCGGAGAACGTCATGACCGAGAAGATGCCGTACATCCAGCCCATGAACGGGCTGTTGGCGACCAGTGGCTCGATGCCCCTGGCCTCGAAGGCGGTGAACTTCATCAGTCCGATCCAGGCGATCACGACGACGAGGCCGTATCGCAGGAGTACGGCCCCGGTCCGGTCGATGACCGGCAGGGCCCTGGTGGACAATGTGGCGGGGGCGTTGAAGGTCGGCATGATCGTTCCTCTCGAATGGCGGTGCAGTACACGCTGTAGTGCGCTGCCACCCGCCACCCGTTACACGGCGACCCGCAACCTGTTCACCGCACCAGGGTCGCACCGCCGTCGAGGCGGATCTGCTGGCCGGTCATGAACCGCGATTCGTCGGCGAGGAGATAGACCGCGGCATAAGCGCTTTCCCAGACGGTGCCCCGGCCCATCTTGAGCTTGACGACGTCGTTGTAGGCGTCCTCGACCTCGTCGGGTTCGAAGCCGAACAGCGCCTGCGAGTCCTGGTTGCCGATCACGGAGTCGATCGGACCCAGCATCAGGGTGTTGGCGCGTATCCCCGCTTCGGCGTACTGGACGGCGGTCAGTTCCGTGATCTGGTTCAGCCCGCACTTGCCCAACGCGTAGGGCATGATGCCGATGTTCAGACCGAGTTCGTTCTTGAGGCTGGCGATCGACGAGATGTTGACGATGCTGCCGGTGGTGTCGCCCGGGTTCTGCTCCATGCATTGCGCGGCAAAGAGGTTGCAGTAGTAGCAGCCGAGCATGTTGACGTTGATGCCGTAATTGAAGTTCTCGACAGTCATCGAGTTCGACTCGAGGTCGAACGGCGGGTTCGTCGCCACGCTGTAGACCATGCCGTCGACGCGGCCGCTCTTCGCCGTGGCGACCTCGAAGATGCGTTGGCAGTCGTCCCTCTCGGCGACGTCGGCTTCCACCGCGTAGGCGCGTCCGCCCTCGGTGCCGATGATCTCGACGGTTTCCTTGGCGGCCGCCAGGTTTCGGTCGACGGCCACCACCTCAGCGCCGTGCCGCGCGGCCAGGATGGAGATCGCGCGTCCGTTGCCCATCCCGGGTCCGGGCTGCTGACCCCCGCCCACCACGACGATGACCTTGTCGGACAGGTCGAGTGCCCGACGGTCCTTCTGGTGGAAGTCGGTTGACATGGTGGTTCCTCTTTCCAGCGCAGTGTCGGAGCGGCCTGACCAAACGTACAGGAATTACCTGTACGTTTGGTCAGGTAGAGTGCGATATCACAATCGACGGAGAGGCGAGAGTGTGGGCGGTGACACCGCGGGGATCGGTGGACCGACGCGGCAGCGTCTCATCGACGTGGCGATCGAGTTGTTCAAGCAGAACAGCGTCGCGGGCACGTCGCTGCAAATGATCTCCGACGAGCTCGGCCTCACCAAATCCGCTATCTACCACCACTTCCGCACCCGCGACGAGCTGCTCGGCGCCGTGATGGAGCCGGTCGTCGCCGAAGTGACGGCGCTCGTCGACGCCGCGGAGGCCCGAGGCGGAGCCCGCGCGCGAGCCGAACACCTGCTCAGCGGCTACGCCGCGCTGGCCGCCTCGCACCGGGAACTGATCCCGCTGCTGACCGGTGATCCGGGCGTCGTCGCACTCCTGCGGAACCGCACGGAGTGGGGCGCCATGGTGGCGCGTCAGATGGCGATGTTCGCCGGCGTCGAACCCGGGCTGGGCGGACAGGTCAAAGCGGCACTCGTCATGTCGGGAATCGCGTCCGCGGCAGGCGTCGACTACGGCGACGTCGACGAGGAGGCACTGCGCGACCAGCTGATCGCGGCGGGGCGTCGCACGCTGGGGTTGCGGGGACCCGCTCAGAAGGGTGGCGGGTCTTCGCCATAGTCGGGGACCGGCGCCGGCGGTGGTCGGTCCCCGCGCTGGTCGCCCTCGGCGCGCAATCGTTGGACGGCGTTGTAGTCGCGTTCGGATTTGATGCGCGTGGCGTGTTCGGCTGAGGTTCGGCGAACGTTCAACTCCACAAGCGAGGCTGCCTGGGGCCAGTGGCCGCATTTCACGCCTCCCCCCGGTCAGGATGAGCGGATGACAGATCAACGGTGGGCTGTCCGCGCGCAACGCCTGGTGGCGAACGGTCGGGAACAGCGAGGATGGTGGATCACCGTCAACGGCGGCCGAATCGACACGGTCGGACCGCACCGACCCGATTTGGTACCGATCGTCGACCTCGGCCCGGTCGACGTCATTCCGGGCTGTATCGACCTTCACGCCGACTCCTTCGAACCGCTCGCTCGACAACATGGCTTGTCTCGGGGTGTGGCCCTGTTCCAGAACTGTTGTTCGGCCGCGGGAATCACCTCTGCTTACGCATGCGTCGCTGTCGAGTCGCACCACCAGAGGTATCGCAGGCCCGTCCACGCCCCGGCCGCACTGGCCGCTCTTCGTCGGGGGGCTTCGCAGGTCGACCTTCGGACCCATCTGCGCGTAGACGTCACCGGGGACGGCCTCGATGTTGTCCTGGAAGCAATTGGAGCCGAGGTGGTGGATCTGGTGTCCCTGATGGATCACACCCCTGGACAGGGACAGTTCCGCACCTCAGAACAGTGGCGCCGCTATCGGATCCAGCAGGGGGATGATGAGGGGGTGGTCGAGGCTCTACTTCACCGCCTGCAGACCGGCACCCACAACGCGCCAGAAGTGCGCGCCCGGATCATCGAAGGTGCGCACCGCGCCGGGATCCCCGTGCTGTACCACGACGCGGAGGACGCGAGATCTGTTGCGGCCGGCGCAGTTCAGGGGATCGACGCATTCGAGTTTCCGGTGCATATCGATGCTGCGGTGCAGGCCCGCAACTGTGGGATCCCGGTGGCGATGGGCGCGGAGAACGCTTTGGCCGGTCGATCCCGGTACGGCAATCTCCGAACTGTCGATGCTCTCGAAGCGGGTTGCCTCGACCTGTTGGTCTCTGACCATTCGCCCGAATCGATGATTCCGGCGGCTTATGCCCTTGCGGGGCAAGGACATATGCCATGGGTCCACGCGATCGCGTTGATCACGGCGAACCCCGCGAGCGTGGCCAGGCTGACAGACCGGGGTCGCATCGCTCCGGGACAGAGGGCGGATCTGGTGGCCGTCCGCGCAGCCGAGAACGAGGTCGAGATCATTCAGAGCTGGGTGGCCGGGATGGCGACGATCTGAGCGCCTCCGAGCGCACCTTTGTCGACCTCGGCCCGCAGCGGGCCGCGCGCGGCGCACCCCGGTGTACATCCGCGTGGCCGAAACTCCGCATCGAATCGTTCGGCGTGGTTCATCTCTTGTTTCCGCAGCCCTTCTCCGACGTTTCCAAGTCCTCTATATGAATGGGGAGACCGCTACTAGTCCTATAGAGGAGTTCTGTTGCTCGAGCTCGCCAATGTGAGCAAGACCTATCGGGGCGGTGCACGCGCGCTGGGCCACACCTCGCTATCGATTGAGGCGGGGCAGGTGACGGTGTTGCTCGGCCCGTCCGGCGCCGGCAAGTCGACCATGCTGCGTTGTATGAACCTGCTGACGACGCCTTCGACCGGTGTTGTCCGTGCCGACGGCCTCGCCTCGCTGGACTCACGACGTACGTTGCGGCAGCACCGTCGACAGACCGGGATGGTGTTTCAGCAACACCAACTGATCGTGCGCTACACGGCGCTGCGGAATGTACTGATGGCTCGGGTCGGATACCAACCGTTGTGGCGCGGACTGGTTCCGGCAAGCCGGGCGGACGAGAGGATCGCGCTGGAGGCCCTCGACCAGGTTGGGTTGCTGTACAAGGCCATGTACCGCGCGGACCTGCTCAGCGGTGGGGAGCAGCAACGTGTCGGGATCGCCAGGGCACTGGCCCAACAGCCGCGGTTGGTGCTTGCCGATGAGCCGGTTGCCAGTCTCGACCCGGCCACCGCACGACGGGTGATGGCTCTGCTTCGTCGGGTGTGCGAGGAGAACGGAATCACCCTGGTCGCCAGCCTGCATCAGGTCGACCTGGCGCTTGCTCACGCCGATCGGATCATCGGGCTCGCACATGGCGAAATCGTGTACGACGGGCCGCCGTCGGAGGTGTCCGAGTCGGTCCTGAGTGTGATCTACGAGGGCGCAACAGACAACGCCGAACCGGTGTTCCCCGATGCCGGCGAACGGCGAGCGGCCGACGTATCCATCGCAACTGTCACCCACTGACTGAAATGGAGTTTCGCATGTCTGTAAGAACACGGGCCGCGGCGATTACGGTCGCCGTGCCACTCATGTTGTCCGCAGTGGCGGGTTGCGGATCGGGGTCCGGGTCGGACACGCAGGAGTCGGGCGGTGGAGTTCCCGACAAGCTGCGGGTAGCGCTGCTTCCGGACGAAAACGCTGCCGACGTCATCAGGAACAACGAACCCCTCAAGGCATATCTCGAGGATCAGCTCGACACCCCGATCGAGTTGGTGGTCACCACGGACTACTCGTCGATGATCGAGGCCATGAGCCGGGGCAGGTTGGAGCTGGCCTACTTCGGCCCGCTGTCTTATGTGCTCGCCAAGGAACGCGCGAACATCGAGCCCTTCGCCGCCGTGCAGGAAGTGAAAGGCCAACCGCCCACCTACCAGTCGGTGTTGGTGGCCAACCCCGGTGCCGACATCACCGCGTTGACGGATGTCGCCGGCACGACCGTCGCGTGGGGGGACCCTGCCAGCACGTCGAGCCACCTCATCCCCAAGGCGATGCTCGCCGAGGCCGGCCTGACGGTGGGTGAGGACTATCAGGAACAACACGTCGGTGCGCACGACGCCGTCGCACTGGCGGTGCAGAACGGCAACGCCGAGGCCGGCGGTCTGAGCAAGCCAATCTATGAACGTCTGGTCGAGAGCGGGACGATCGACCCGACCAAGGTCGAAGTGATCGAAGAATCGAAGCCCTACCCGAACTATCCGTGGACGATGCAGGCCGACTTCCCCGAGGAATTCAAGACTCGCGTGCGGAATGCGTTCCTGGAGTTGGACGATCCCTCGGTGCTCGAACCGTTCGAGGCCGCCGGATTCGGGCCGGTGACAGACGCCGACTACAACGTCGTCCGCGACCTCGCCCCGCTACTGGACATCAAGCTCGAAGATTTCCAGTGAGCAAGGATCTGCTCGACGTCAACCGGGACCGAACCGGGCCCGACCGGTTCCAGGAGGTTTCCCGACAGGCGCGAACCGGCTGGGGGCGCCGCTCCGCCGAACTGGTCGCAGTTCTGGCCGCCGTGCTCTTCTGCGCCCACTACGTCGGCCTACTCGACGCGGGACGCATGCTCGACGGAGTGTCTGATGTGGCCGACCTGCTCGCGGAGATGTGGCCACCGGATTTCGGCAACGTCGGAAACTGGTGGGGTCCGCTGTGGGACTCGTTGGCGATGAGTGTGGCCGCCACCGCGCTGGCCGTGGTGCTGTCGCTGCCGTTGGCTCTGCTTGCGGCGAGCACGACATCACCGCACCCCCTCGTCTACGGGGTGGCTCGGTTGGTGCTCAACACGCTCAGGGCCGTACCCGAGTTGATCATGGCCATCGTGCTGGTCGCCGCCGTGGGATTCGGAGCGCTGCCGGGTGCGCTGGCGCTCGGGATCCACTCGGCCGGAATGGTCGGCAAGTTCTACGCCGAGGCGATCGAGCACGCCGACAAGGCACCGATCGAGGCCGCCCGGGCAGCCGGAGCCAGTTCTGCGCAAGTGATCCTGCACGGCGTGATGCCTCAGGTACTGCCTCAGATGGCGGACGTGACAATCTATCGCTGGGAGTACAACTTTCGCGCGTCCGTCGTCGTCGGGGTCGTCGGCGCCGGAGGTATCGGATTCGAATTGATCGCCGCGCTGCGCACGCTCAATTGCGATGAGGTCTCCGCGATCCTGATACTCATCCTCGCCACGGTCACCGTGGTCGACGGCTTCGGTGGACTGCTCAGGAAGAGGTTCGGATGACGACGGCGGAGGACAGGCGACCGGTCGTCGTACTCACGCACCGGGTGTACGGAGAAACCCTCGATCTGCTCGGCAGGCAATGCCGGCTTCGTGCCAACCAGCAGGAGGAAGGGCTTGCTGCAGACGAATTGATCCGCCGGACGACGTCGGCCGAGGGACTCATGGTGTTCATGCCCGACCGGATCGACGCGGAGTTCCTCGATGCGTGTCCTGAGCTACGGATCATCGCCGGGGCGCTGGCCGGCTACGACAACATCGATGTCGATGCGTGCACCCGCCGAGGCATCTGGGTGTCCTGTGTCGAAGACCTACTCACCGACCCCACCGCCGAACTCGCCGTCGGACTGCTGATCAGCCTGGCCCGCAACGTATTAGCCGGTGACCAACGTGTCCGCGACGATTTCCGGGGCTGGCGCCCTGTGCTCTACGGTCGCACCATCGTCGGTTCCACCGTCGGTATCATCGGCGCCGGTGCAGTGGGCCGGACCGCCGCGCGACTCCTGGCGGGGTTCGACACACGTCTGGTCTACTACGATCCGCGGCCGGTTCCACCGCCACAAGCTGCCGCTCTGCAACTCGAACGGATGACATTGGACGGACTGCTCGGGACCAGCGATGCAGTGATCGTGTGCGCGCCGCTGTTGCCGGCCACCACGCATCTGCTCAATCGCGAATCGCTGGAAGCGATGCGACCTGGTGCGCTCCTGGTCAACGTGGGACGCGGCTCGGTGGTCGACGAGGCCGCCGTGGCCAACGCACTGCAGTCCGGCCACCTCGGCGGGTACGCGGCGGACGTGTTCGAGTTCGAGGACCTTTCCCGCCCCGGCCGGCCGGACCGCGTCCATCCGGGTTTGCGCGACCTGCCGGGCAGGACTCTGCTGACCCCACACCTCGGTTCCGCGGTGGCAACGGCCCGACGTGCCATCGAGAATCGCGCTGCCCAGGCGATCCTGCAGGCGCTCGCTGGTGAGGTTCCCGACGGCGCGGTCAATGATCCACGCCGGCTTTCGGCCCCGATGACCCCGCCGGCGATATGAACGCACCTGCCGAGGGTGTCCGCGCACGACAGATTCGTTCCCGCACACCGGTGTACCTGGCCGCCGCGGAGACCCTTGCGCAGCGCATCGCAACCCAACCCGCCGGGACCCGAGTTCCTTCTGAGGACGAACTCGCCCGTGATCTGGGTGTCAGCAGGCTGACGGCGCGGGCCGCCCTCAACGAACTCGAGAGCCGCTTCCTCGTCCGCCGCAGGCAAGGGAGTGGCACATTCGTTTCGCACCGGATCGACTACACGATCTCCCGTAAGACACCCCCCAGCTGGAGCGCCAGTGTCAGGAACGCCGGGGCGATACCGACGATCCGCACCACGTCCTGGCGACTGGCGACACCACCGGAAGAAGTGCGCCGTCGAATGCGCGTCGGCCCGCGTAGCCAGCTCCTCGGGGTGTCCCGCGACCGCTACGTGAATGACGAACTCGTCGGCTATGCCGAAAGCTGGCTGGATCCGGAACTCGTACCCGACCTCCCTGAGCTCCTCGGCCAGTCCACCTCATTGCATGGCATCCTCGCCGACCACTACGCACTCGAGCCCGTCCGCGGCTGGTTCGGAGTCGCCATCGATCCGGCGCCGCCCGAAGTCGCCGAGCACCTCCAACTCAGCGGTCGGCCACCGATCATCGCCATCCGCAGCCGCACCGACGCGGCCGCAGTCAACGACCGGCCGATCGAACTCACAAACTCCTGGCTGCGCGCCGACGTATTCCGCATCGACGTCGACTTCGACACCAGGCAGTGACGCGGATGGGTTGGCCGTCCGGTTCGGGCGTCGACAACGTCCCGCCGGTACAGGTGATCAACTATCCCTCGCTGTTCGGCGCAGCTGATTCCAGTGCCGGCGGAAGTACTCCAACCGGTCGATGGCCTGGGCGAGCATCTGCCGTACGACGGACTCGTCGATGTCGTCGACCGAGTCGAAGGCCATCCTGCGCACGAACGTGCTTTTCGTGGGGACGAACGCCCCGGCCGGATCCTCCAGCAGGCTGCCGAAGTGAAATGACAGGTGCGTTCGTCGTGTCGTCACCGACACCGCGCAGATCCAGTGGTCGAAGTCTTCGTCGACGGCGAAGGTCAGCTGCCGCCATCGGATCGCGGCGCTCAACCGCCAGTCGGTTGTGACGATCGCGATGAGACGCTCGGGGACCGGGCGCATCGCAGGTGAGAGCCCGTCGAGGTACTCGCGAATCGGGTCCGGTCCAGCCATGCCGCGAGCGTAAGACGACGTGGTGCCGGCGTTGCCGGATTCGCCCCCAGGTCTACGCCCCCAGGCGTCGGTGTAGGAATTCGTAGATCAACGCCGCGCGGAACGCCGCCTGCGAATTGTCCGCCGCCCCGCCGTGACCGCCCTCGATGTTCTCGTAGTACTGCACCGGCTGACCCGCGTCCTCGAGCGCCGCGGTCATCTTGCGGGCATGGCCCGGGTGCACCCGGTCGTCCCGTGTCGAGGTGTTGATCAGCACCGGCGGGTAGCGGCGCTCCGTCGCAGGCGCGATGTTCTGGTAAGGCGAGTATTCCGAGATGAACGCCCAGTCGTCGGGGTCGTCTGGGTTGCCGTATTCGGCCACCCACGACGCCCCGGCCAGCAGTAGGTGGAACCGGCGCATGTCGAGTAGCGGCACGCTGCACACCAGGGCCCCGAACAGCTCCGGATACTGCGTGAGCATGATGCCCATGAGCAGGCCGCCGTTGCTCCCGCCCTGGGCGCCGAGCCGGTCGACCGTGGTGATCCCGCGCTCCACGAGATCGGCTGCCACCGCTGCGAAATCCTCCCCGACGAGATGGCGTCCCTCCCGCATCGCCTGGGTGTGCCACTCGGGTCCGTACTCCCCGCCGCCGCGAATGTTGGCCAGCACGTACGTCCCGCCGCGGGACAGCCACAACCGGCCCAGTACCCCGTCGTAACCCGGGGTCCGCGACACCTCGAAGCCGCCGTAGCCGCCCAGCAGCGTGGGCCCGGGCGCCTGATCGTGCTTGTGCGTCACCACGAAGTACGGGATCCGGGTGCCGTCCGCGGATGTGGCGAAGTGTTGCTCCACCGACAGGTCGGCCGCATCGAAGAAGGTGGGGGCGCGTTTCACCTCGGTGAGGACGCCACCGGCGGTGCCGTGGAGCAGCCGCGACGGGGTGGCGAATCCGCTGGAGTCCAGGAAGATCTCGTCGCCGAGGTCGTCAGCGGCGACGATCACCGTGTTGGTGTTCTCTGGGAGCCCGGGTACGGGCTGCGCCGTCCACTCGCCGGGGGTGTACACCTCGACGCGGCTCGCGACGTCGGCGAGGGCGACGACGACGAGCTTGTCGCGCGTCCACGCGTAGTGGTGCAGGCAGGTACGCGCGTCAGGCTCGAATACGACGGTCAATTGCGCTGTACCCGAGAGGAATTCGTCGTAGTCTGCAGCCAGCAGTGAACCTGCCCGATGGGCGTGCCAATCGGTGCGCAGCTCGATCAGCAGCCAGTTCCGGTGGACCGACACCGTGGCGTCGGTCGGCGCGTCGATGCGGAGGAGCTCGCCGCCTCGCAGTTCGTAGACCTCATCGTTGAAGAAGTCTTTCGCGCGCCGGATGAGGGTGCGCTCGAATCCCGGTGTGCGGTCGACCGAAGCGCCGACCATCACGTCGGTGGGCTCACCGCTGAACACGGTCTCGGCGTCGGCAAGCGGCGTGCCCCGCCGCCACCGCTTGACCAGCCGCGGATACCCGGAGTCGGTCAACGATCCCGCGCCGAAGTCGGTGCCGAGCAGCACGGTGTCGGCATCTTCCCAGTCGATCTGGGTCTTCGCCTCGGGCAGCTCGAAGCCCCCGTCGACGAAGCCGCCGGTGAGCATGTCGAATTCGCGCACGATCGCGGCATCGGCACCGCCGCGCGACAGGCTGATCAGCGCGCGTGTGTGCTCCGGCTCGAGCACACCCGCCCCGGCCCACACCCAGTTCTCGTCGTCGGCGCGTGCCAGGGCGTCGACGTCGATCACGACCTCCCAGTCGGGCTGCTCGCTGCGGTAGCTCTCCAGGGTGGTGCGCCGCCACAGCCCGCGCGGGTTGGCCGCGTCGCGCCAGAAGTTGTAGAGGTGGTCACCGCGGCGCCGGACGTAGGGGATGCGGGCATCGGTGTCGAGCACCTCGAGCGCTTCGGTGCGCAGCTGCTCGAACCGGTCTCCGCCGAGATCGGCCAGCGTCGGTTCGTTGTGCTGTCGCACCCAGGCCAGGGCGTCGTCACCGGTGACGTCCTCGAGCCACAGATACGGGTCTTGGGAAGCCACCGCACCATTCTGGCGGGCGCCGTCCTCGTCAACTCAGGTGGTGCACTTCTCCCATCCCGTACACCGGGGTCGGGATGCCCTCGAACCGGGCCTTGAGCTGCAACGCCAGGTACAGCGAATAGTGCCGGGACTGGTGCAGGTTCCCGCCGTGGAACCACAGGTTCTGCTGCTGGGTGGGCTTCCACATGTTGCGCTGCTCACCCTCCCACGGGCCGGGGTCCTTGGTCGTCGACGAACCCAGGCCCCACACCTTGCCGACCTTGTCCGCGACGTCCTGCCCGATCAGGTCGGCGGCCCAGCCGTTCATCGAGCCGTAGCCCGTGGCGTAGACCACCACATCAGCCGGCAGTTCGGTGCCGTCGGCCAGCACCACCGCATCCTCGGTCAGCCGTGCGACCTGACCGTGCGCGAGTTTGATCGTGCCGTCGGCCACCAGATCGCAGGCCCCGACGTCGATGTAATAGCCCGAACCGCGACGCAGGTACTTCATGAAGAGGCCCGAATCGTCGTCTCCCCAATCCAATTCGAAGCCTGCGGCGGCGAGCCGATCGTAGAAGTCGCGATCCCGCTCGCGGATCGCGTCGTAGATCGGCTTCTGGAACTCGTGCATGATCCGGTACGGCAGTGACGCGAACGTGAGGTCGGCCTTCTCCGTCGTCATCCCCGCCGCGAGCGCGCGCTCGGAGTACAGATCCCCGAGCCCGAGTTCCATCAGCGAATCAGACTTCACGATGTGCGTCGAGGACCGCTGCACCATCGTGGTGTCGACCCCGTTCTCGACGAGCGCCTTGCAGATGTCGTGGGCGGAGTTGTTCGATCCGATCACCACGGCGCGCTTGCCGACGTAGCGGTCGGGTCCGGGGTGGGCGCTGGAGTGGTGCTGTTCGCCGTGGAACACATCCTGGCCCGGCAGGGCCGGGATGCTGGGCTTGCCCGACATGCCGGTGGCCAGGATCAGCTGCGTCGGGCGCAGCGTGATCCGCTCACCGTCGCGATCGACCTCCACCGTCCAGGTGTCGGGGGCGCCGTCCGACCCCGGATTGAACACAGCCGACAGACACGTCGTCTTCGACCAATACGGCACTTCCATCACCCGGGTGTAGAACTCCAGCCAGTCACCGATCTTGTCCTTCGGCGCGAACACCGGCCAGTTGGACGGGAACGGCAGGTAGGGCAGATGGTCGTACCAGACGGGATCGTGCAGACACAGCGACTTGTAGCGCTTGCGCCACTGATCACCCGGCCGCTCGTGGCGATCGACGACGATCGCGGGCACCCCGAGCTGGCGCAACCGGGCGCCCAGCGCGATGCCGCCCTGCCCTCCGCCGATCACCAGCGCATAGGGCTGGACCGTGCGTCCCAGCGCCGCATCCTCCTCGGCACGCTTCTCCGCCCACGACCGCGGGTCCGGGTCCGAGCCGTGCACCGCCCCGAGCACCCGCGACGGCCCCGTGCGCTCTTCGTGACCCTTGAGCTCCTGCATGGTGGTCAGCAGCGTCCAGCATTGGTCGCCGCGCAGTCGCAGGTGACCGACGCCGCGACCGACCGCGGTCTCGAACTCGATGAACGCGCTCGTGACGTCGCCGTCCACCGTGGGAGCCTCCCGGGTGCGGAAGTTTCCGGGACCGGTTTCTGCCAGTCGGGCAGCGAGCATGTCGGCGATACCGTCGCGGCCTTCGAGGGTCTTGAGGTTCCAGGTGAAGGCGACCAGGTCGCGCCAGAAGCTGTCGGTCGCGAACTTGCCCACCACCCGCTCGATGTCGCGTACCGACAGTGCGGCCTCGAAGTCGGCGAGCCAGGCGTCAACGCGCTGCTGCGGCGTCAGGTCGGTGGCCGGTCCCTGAGGGTCTACAAGAGTCTGCGTCATGTGACCCAGGGCACACCCGCAGGTGGCGTGCGCACAAGGGTTGCAGCGGGTTGCATGCCGGCGTGCAACCCGCTGCAACTCTTTCGCGATGTGTCCGCGGTCACATACAACTGCGCCATGGCAACGCAGATTCCCGCTCCGCTGTCGGGTAAGGCCGTCCTGGTGACCGGTGCGGGCCGCGGCATCGGCCGTGGCATCGCCGTCGAGCTGGCCCGGCTCGGTGCCGATGTCGCACTGGTCGACGTCGCTGAAGACGGCCTCACCCAGGTGGCCGAGGAGATGGCCGGATTCGAATCGAAGACAACGAATTTCGTGGCCGATGTGAGTGACCGCGATGCGGTCTTCGCCGCTGTCGACCACGCGGCGTCCGCGCTCGGTGGCTTCGACGTGATGGTCAACAACGCCGGTATCGCCATGGTCGGCCCGATCGCCGAAGTGACCCGCGATGACCTCGCCCGGCTGTGGGCGATCAACGTCGACGGGGTGCTGTGGGGCATCCAGGCCGCCGTCGCGAAATTCAAGGAACTCCGAAACCAGGAACACGGAAAGACCAGCAAGATCATCAACGCTTCGTCGATCGCCGGCCACGAAGGCTTCGCCATGCTGGGTCCCTACAGCGCCACCAAGTTCGCGGTGCGCGCGTTGACCCAGGCCGCTGCCAAGGAGCACGCCGCCGACGGCATCACGGTCAACGCCTACTGCCCAGGCGTGGTCGGCACCGACATGTGGGTGGAGATCGACCGGAGATTCGCCGAGCTGACCGGCGCCGCCGAGGGCGAAACCTTCGCGAAGTTCTGCGAGACCATTGCGCTGGGCCGGCCGGAGACCCCACAGGATGTCGCCGGATTCGTCGCCTACCTGGCCGGACCCGGCGCCGACTACATGACGGGGCAGGCCGGTGTCATCGACGGCGGCATGGTCTACCGGTGACCGCGTTGGCGCGCCGTTGTGACGGAGAGCACAATCGGCTGTGATGCCTCGTCCGCCTGTTCCGGAACCCGCTGTCGCAGCGGGTGAGGACCCGCGTCAGTACGCGAGGCTGATGTCGGCGGTGTACGACGCCACCATGGCGGGTGGCCGCGCGCCTGCGCGGCCCCGCAGAGTCATCGAGGATTCCTGGCGCCGGCTGATGGCCCAGGGCATCGAGCCCGACACGCTGCCGGACCCGGAGGTGGAGGCCGTCACGCTGGAGGAGCTGCGGCATGCCTCCGGTCTGATGTCGGTGCTCGATGACCTCTCCCGCGGGCTGGAGTCGCTGATCGTGGAGGGCGACAACATCCTCGTCGTCGCCGACGCGTGCGGCCGGGTGCTGTGGCGGGCGGGCGCACGCGCGGTGCTCGGGTCAGCTGACCGGCTGGGGTTCGTCGAGGGCGCACGCTGGGGCGAGGATGCCGTCGGTACCAACGCGATCGGCACGGCGTTGATGTCGAACACCGCGGTGCAGGTGTTCTCCGCCGAGCACTATTCGCGCAGTCATCACCCGTGGACCTGTGCCGGGGCCCCCATCAAGGATCCGCGCACCGGCCACGTCATCGGCGTGGTCGACGTCTCGGGTCCGGCGGCCACCGTGCATCCGACGACGGTGGCCCTGGTCGACGCCGTGGCGCGGCTGGCCGAATCCCATCTGCGAGAACAACACCACCGCACACTCAACAGCCTGCGCATGGTCGCGGCGCCGATCCTCGCCAGAATCGGCAGCCCGGCCCTGGCGGTGGATCCGGACGGCTGGGTCGCCGCGGTGGACTCGCTTCCGCCCCACAACCGCATCGCGCTGCCCCGCGACGTCACCCCCGGCCGGTTGCTGGTGCCGGCGCTCGGACCGTGTGACGTCGATCCGCTGCCCGGCGGTTGGCTGGTCCGCCTGGCCGGCGATCCCGCGACCGCAGGGGCCGGAGCACATGCCGAGCTGGATCTGCGCAATCCGGACACGCCGACGCTGAGGATGGCCGGGCAGGCGGGCAGCTGGCGCCACACCCTGAGCCTTCGGCACGCGGAAATCCTTCTCGCGCTGTCGATCCGGCGTGAGGGCCGGACCGCGCCGGAGTTGGCGGGCGACCTGTACGGCGATCCGTCGCGGGTCGTGACGGTGCGCGCCGAGGTGTCCCGGATGCGCAAGCTGTTCATCGGGGTGCTCGCCGCCCAGCCGTACCGCATCGCCAGCTCCGTACGGCTCGACGTGCAGTACCCCGCCGATAGGATGCGACTCCTGCCGTCGTCCACCGCACCCGTCGTCCGCGCTGCACGCATCGGACCGCTGAATTCTCGACCCCATCAAGGAGGAAACCCATGACCGTATTCGCACGTCCCGGTGCCGCCGACGCACTGATGAGCTTCGAGTCCCGGTACGGCAATTTCATCGGGGGAGAATGGGTTCCGCCGGCCGGGGGGGAGTATTTCGAGAATCCGACGCCGGTCACCGGGCAGGTGTTCTGTGAGATCCCGCGTTCGACGGAGGTCGATA
>NZ_JAFEVR010000016.1 GCF_017352375.1 Mycolicibacterium sp. S2-37 | reverse complement strand
GCTGTGACCGCCCCGCCGACCGCGCCGACCTCGACCACACCATCCCCTACCCCGCCGGACCCACCAGCGCATCCAACCTCAAAACCCTCTGCCGCCTACACCACCTACTCAAAACCTTCTGGACCGGTCAGAACGGCTGGCGCGACGAACAACTGCCCGACGGCACCATCCACTGGACCGCACCCACCGGACACACCTACACCACCCACCCCGGCAGCGCCCTGCTCTTCCCCACCCTCCGCCAACCCACCACGCCCGTAGCAGCCACGCCCGCCGCGCCCCCCGAACACACCCCGAACCACCGCGGCCACAACATGCCCCGCCGCCGAACAACCCGCGCCCACAACCGCACCCAACGCATCCACACCGAACGCAAACACAACACCCACTCGCCACCGAACACACCCGACCCCCACCCTTCTGAGCCCGGCCCTTCTGAAGCGGGATACGCCGGACCGGTGACAGTGCCGACCGCGCATCACGGATCGCCGAGGCTCAAGGCGAGGGTGTAGCCAGAGCCCAACCGCTCTACCGTCGGTGTCGACGACTAAGAGGTGTCGGGCGCCCTAGGCAGTGTCGGGTAGGTTGTTTGCTGAGTTGCTGAGGGTGCGTCCGATCTCGTTTGGGGGGACCATGCTTGTTGACGCCGATGTCCTGCGCGCCTTCGCCGACCGCGTCGGCATCGCGTCGAATGCGATCCAGGAAACCGATCTCGGGCGAACGGTGACCAGCGCTGCGGACGGAGTGAACGGTTCAGTTACGCAGTGGGCGGCCCGGTCAGTGGGTGCACACGTCGCCACCCTGGCCGCGCAGATCGTGCAAAACGTCGCATCGATGGGCACCGCGGTACGCGGGGCTGGTGAGACCTACGAGGTGACTGACGAGGATCTTGCTGGCAGCTTCCACGGGATCTGGTGACATGCTCCCGACGCGCTGATCGCAGGCTCCTACTACGGCGGCGAGTGGATGAGATCGCTTGGCGCGAAAGTGGCGGTGGCGTTTTGCAAGTGACCGACATGCCCCGCCCCAACGGGTGGCAGCAACGTAACGGCCGCACTGTGCTGGGCATCCTGCTGTTCGGCGGCTCGGCGGTCTTGAGCGGGATGTGGACGTTCGCCAGGCTGCAACGAGGCCATCATCTCGAGGCGGCGATCCTCGCCGGCGCGGGCGTGTTTTGTCTGTGCTTCGCTGCGTTGGCCGTGCTCGGCCTGATCCGTCCCGTTACGGTACGCGGCGCCGTCGTCTCCGGGGCGACGGTGCTGCGCGCAGACCGTGCAGCGACGGCCCTGGTGATCATCGCCTTCATCGCCGTAATTCCCAGCGGGGTGCTGTACGTGTTGAACGTGCCGCGCGGAACCGTCGACCTCCCGTTAGGCCGCGGCGGACAGACCTTCGGTCCTCTGCTCGTGGGTGCACTCGTGCTGTTCGCCGCCGGCGGGCTCATCGGCATGGCGCGGCGGCGCGGCACCGGCCACGTCGAATTCTCGACAGAGGGATTTGCGATAGTCGACATCACTCGAGTAACGCGCGGCGCCTGGACCGATGTCGCCAACGTCACCGACGAGTCCCCCGACCAGCGCAAACGGTACCCGATCATGTTCGTCATGCGGGACAGGTCGACAGTAACGCTGCCAAGCGCGGACGGCTACGCTCCGCGCGGTGCACCCCTCTACTGGATGGTGCGGCACTACTGGCTGCACCCCGAGAACCGCGCCGAACTCGCCGACGGCCGCGCTCTGGAACGACTCCGCAGCCAAGACTTCGTTCCCGAGTGACTACTCCGAGAGCTGGAACGTGACCGTGGCGGTGACAGTGTCGACCGCTTCGCTCAACGCGTCGAGGCGTGCCGGAACCGTGGGCGCCGACAACACGGCGTAGCGGTCGGCCTGCCCCATCGGGAACCGGGCCGCCAGCGCGTAGAGCCACCCGGCCGCATCCGGTTCGCGCGTCCCGATCACCTCACTTCGGCTGCGCGGCGGAACGCCGCGTGCGGTGGCGATTCGCTCGTAGAGCGCAAAGATCCGGTCCTCGACGTCCTCGAGCAACGCGGTGTCGATCGATCCGGCCGGCTCGTCGTCCCACACCTCGACATCGGCCCGCGGGTATGGCGCGTCCTCGAGCCATTCCAGGACCCGGATGCGTTCCGCCACCACACATTTGAGTCGGTACCGACCGATTCCGTAGTCCGCGTGCTCGACGATGCGCGCGAGGGCTCCGACGCTGCTGCGCCGGTCCCCGCCCCCCACCTCGCGGCCGGCCTCGATCAGCACCACACCGAACGCAGGCTCCTCCTGCGACAGACAGTCCTGCACGAGCGCGACATAGCGTGGCTCGAAGATCCGTAGTGGAAGCTCCTCACCCGGGAGCATCGCCACCTCCAGCGGGAACATCGGCGTCACGGCCATCGCTAGTTGAAGCCGCCGCCCATGACGGCGTCGCTGACCAGGGTCGAGGGTTGGGCGAACGTGCACATCGCGCTCGCCATCGTGATCCACAGTTCCGGGTTGAGCCGGATCAGTTCGTTGGTCTCCCCGATCGCCGCGATCACCTCACGCTGCATGGCCTCATCCATGTCGAGGTAATCGCTGCAGACGGTGGCGGCCAAGCCGGTCGGCGGCGCACCCGGAGCCCCCGGCGCGCCAGGCGCGCCTGGCGCACCCGGAGCCCCCGGCGCTCCGGTCGGATCCGGCGGCCTGGCCCGCGTCGTCGACGACGGCACGGTCGGTCTGCTCGTGGTGGTGGACAGCCCGGTCTGGTCGGGGTCGGCCATCGGCGTCCCCGTGGTGACGTTCGTGCACCCGGCAACCACCACAGCGGCCGCCGCGCAGCCCGTCAGCACCCACCTGCGCACGGCCATCAGCCCACCCTATAGCTCCAACTCACTCACGAGGGCGTCAACAACGGCCAGCAGATCCCCGTCATGTTCCTCGGCCACCCGCCGCTGGCGCTGATAGCTGGCACCGTGGCGGTAGATGTTCTCCACACCCGCGAGCTCGTCCTCGCACCGCAGCGACGCGGCCACCGGCTGCAGCCGGGTCAGGACATCGTCGAGGTCGTCGGTGACCAGCCGTTCGTTGCTGTCCGCGTCCAGGATGATCTCGGCGTCCAGTCCGTAGCGCGCCGCCCGCCACTTGTTCTCCTGCACGTGCCACGGCGGCATCACCGGCAGCTCCTCGCCCGCGTCGAGCCGCCGGTCGAGGTCGACGATCAGACAGTGGGTGAGCGCGACCAGCGAGCCCAGTTCGGCGATGTTGGAGACCCCGTCGAAGATCCGCACCTCGATCGTTCCGAGATGTGGCGACGGCCTGATGTCCCAACGGATCTCGTTCATGTGATCGATGATCCCGGTCTTCTTCTGGTCGTGGACGAACCGCTCGAACTCGGGCCACGACTGGAATTGGAACGGCAGGCCTGCAGTCGGCAGCTGCTGGAACATCATCGCCCGGTTACTGGCGTATCCGGTGTCTCCACCGTCCCAGTACGGCGACGACGCCGACAGCGCCAGCAGGTGCGGGTACTGGTTGAGCAGCGACGAGATGATCGGCATGACCTTGTGCGCAGACGAGATCCCGACGTGCACGTGTACGCCCCAGATCAGCATCTGCCTGCCCCACCACTGCGTCCGCTTGATCAGCTCCGCATACCGCGGCGCATCGGTGAGTTGCTGCGCCGACCATTTCGCGAACGGATGGGTGCCCGCGCAGAACAGCTCCATGCCGCGTTCGCGGACGACGCCACGGACCGGCACCAGCGTCGACCGCAGATCGTCCATCGCCTGCCCGGAGTTGTCGCACACTCCGGTGACGATCTCGATGGTGTTGCGCAGCAGCTCTTTGTGGACGTGCGGACTCTCGCCGACTTCGGCGATCACCGACGCGGCCTCATTGCTCAGGTCGCGGGTGTCCGCGTCGACGAGGGCGAACTCCCACTCGACGCCGACGGTCGGCCGGGGTGACCCGGCGAAGTCGATCCGGCTACTCAGCGGGACCGATGACACCGCACGCCACCCGGCCGCCGGCATCACCGGTGGCCATCGTCTCCTGGTCGGGTCCCGGCGTGCCGTTCACCTGGTTGTAGCGCTCCGGCGGGATGTTGGCGAAGTTGTCGGCGTTCGCGTGGATCATGATCGCGGTCCGCTGGCCGGCCATCAGCTGTTCGGCGGTGAACGCGTCGGTCGTCGTCACCACCATGGCCGACCCGTCCTCACGAACCTGCAGCGGAATGAGATCGCCGCTGGCCGGATGTCCGGTCTTGCCCGGAACGTTGAAGTGACCGCCCGCGGACAGGAAGTTGCCCGGGGCGCCCCCGGTCGGCGGGGTCGAATTGGCCTCACACTTGCCGACCGAGTGGATGTGCATGCCGTGGAAGCCCGGTTCCAGCTGTCCGGACGCGACCGTCTGGACCGTGATGGTGGCGTAGCCGCCGCTGAAGTCGAAATCCGCGGTCGCCACGGTCGTGCCGTCGGGCGACTTCAGTTCGGCGGTCAGCTTCTCGCCGCTCGCGGAATGGCCGCCTTGGCCATGGCCACCGGCCCCACCCTCGCCGGCTTCGGAGGTCGGCGCCGGCGACCCGGTCCACACCGACGGTGTGGTACCCGGCTCCGAAGAGATCGGCTCGTTGGGGGTGCAGGCGGTCAGCGCGAATGCGGGAGCGGCGAAGAGGGCGGCAACGGCAGCAGGCTTGAGACCGGGCTTGAGCATGCTCAAGAGCCTAGCCGGTGACCGCCACGATGATGCCCGGTGGCTGCTCGGCCAGCGCCGGAACCCGCGGCTCCACCGGCGCTTCCAGCAGACGGCCCACCTCGCCGGCGGCCTGCCGTTCGCCGGGGGCGTCACTGAAGTACACGGTCGTCGCGGTGACACCTTCCAACTCGAGGTTGCCGGTCTCTGCCACGTTCCAGCCGTCGTCGCGCAGGCGGGTGGCCACCCCCTCCGCGGCGCCCTCGACGGTGGAGGTGTTGAACACCCGTACCTCGGGTCGCCCGGCGTCCGCCGGCGGCGCCTCGGACGTCGCCGTGGCGGTCGTCGTGGTCGCGACCGTCGTCTCATCGGCGGAGGTGTCATCGCCGCGCAGCGCCTGGAACCCCACCAACAGGAAGACGACCCCGAGGAACAGCAGCACCATCACGATGGCGCGCAGGGGTAATCCGGAGGATTCTCGCTGATTCATCGTGCCCACTGTATCGAGCGGACTTCGCAGGCCGGCACGACGCGCGGACTCAGGTGACCTCGAAGCCCAATCGGCGCGCCGCACGCGCCTTCTGCCTGCTGGCCCGCAACCGCCGCAACCGCTTCACCAGCATCGGGTCTGCCGCGAGCGCCTCCGGGCGGTCGACCAGCGCGTTGAGCACCTGGTAGTACCGCGTCGCCGACATGGAGAACAACTCCTTGATGGCGTCTTCCTTGCTGCCGGCGTACTTCCACCACTGACGCTCGAAGGCCAAAATGTCGAATTCGCGGCGATTCAATCCAGCAGGCAGATCAGAGTCGTCTCCGGATTGCTCCGTCCGCGCCATGGCGCCGTCCATATCGCTCTCGGACCCTCCGACAATTGAGTAAAACCGGAAATTACATCCCTGTGGTTCGGCGCTCATTCAATCACGGCCCACCCAGATGAGGCGCCACCGTTGCGGGCGCGTCGGCTCACTTAAGCTGCTCACCGTGGCCGTTGTACCGATTCGCATCGTGGGAGATCCCGTCCTGCACACCGCAACCACGCCGGTTCCCGTCGGCGACGACGGATCGCTGCCTCCGGATCTGGCCGAACTGATCCAGGATCTGTACGACACGATGGACGCCGCCAACGGAGTCGGGTTGGCCGCCAACCAGATCGGCGTGTCCCAGCGGGTGTTCGTCTACGACTGCGCCGACGCGCGCGGTCGCGTCACCCGGCGCCGGGGCGTGATCGTCAATCCGGTCCTGGAGACGTCCGAGGTCCCCGAGACCATGCCCGATCCCGATGACGACGAAGAGGGCTGCCTGTCGGTGCCCGGCGAGCAGTTCCCCACCGGGCGGGCCGATTGGGCTCGGGTCACCGGCCTCGACGTCGACGGCACACCCATCACCCTGGAGGGCACCGGCCTGTTCGCCCGCATGCTCCAGCACGAGACCGGCCATCTCGACGGCTTCCTCTACCTGGACCGGCTCGTCGGCCGGCATGCCCGCGCGGCCAAGCGTTCGGTGAAGCAGCACGGGTGGGGCGTGCCCGGCCTGAGCTGGCTGCCGGGCGAGGACCCCGACCCGTTCGGCCACTGAGCATCGTGGCCGACCTGCCTCGCCCGGGCACCCGGGTGAGCCTGCGCTACCGGCTGCCCGCCGGTTCGACCCCGCCGATGACCGACGTGGTGGGACATGTCGTCCAACGCGAGCCGGTCATCCGCATCCGCACAAGAACCGGTCAGACGGTCGACATCCCGCCGGCCGAGGTGGTGACGGTGCGGGTGCTGACCGACGCACCGGTGAAGGCCTCGCAGATCCGCGCGGTCGAACACGCCGCAGCGCTGGCCTGGCCAGGACTCGAGCACCAGTGGCTGGACGGCTGGCTGCTGCGGGCCGCCGACGGCCACACCCACCGCGGCAATTCCGCTGTGCCTCTTGACATCCATGCCGGGATGGCGGCGCTGCCCGCGATACTGCAGTGGTACGCCGACCGTGCACTGACACCGTGGCTGGCGACGCCCGACCGCCTCGTCCGCCTGCCCGCCGGCGCGGAGGTGCACCTCGAAAGCGTCGTGATGGTGCGTGATCTGCCCGCCGATGAGGCACCGGCCGTGATGCTGCTCGACCGGCCCGACGAGACGTGGCTGCGCGTCTACGAGCGTGACGTCCCGGTGCCGGTGCTGACAGCGGTGGTGGACGGCGAGGTGGCTTTCGGGCGGATCGACGACGCTGCGGTCGGCCGCGCGGCGGTCACGCCGGCCCATGACGGCGGGAGGTGGGCGGGGCTGTCGGCGGTCCGGGTGGCCGAGGACCGGCGCCGGGAAGGCCATGCCCGCACGCTGTGCGCGGCGCTGCTCTCCTGGGCCACCACCCGGGGGGCCACCCGGGCATATGTGCAGGTGCTGGCCGACAACACCGGTGCCATCGCGCTCTACGAGTCGATGGGCTTCACCGCACAGCATCGGGAGCGCTACGTCGACGCTCGTAGGCTGTAGCGATGCGGCTGGCCACCTGGAACGTCAACTCGATCCGCGCCCGGGTGGACCGGGTCACCGACTGGTTGCAGCGCGACGACGTCGACGTGCTGGCCATGCAGGAGACCAAGTGCTCCGCCGAGCAGTTCCCCACCATGCCGTTCGAGGCGATCGGTTACGAGGTGGTGCACTGCGGGTTCAACCAGTGGAACGGGGTGGCGATCGCGTCGCGGATCGGCATCGACGACGTGCAGGTCGGATTCGACGGCCAGCCGACCTGGAGTTCCGACGACACCGTGCAAGCCGCGGCCGAAGCCCGCGCGCTGGGCGCCACCTGCGGCGGCGTACGGGTGTGGAGCCTCTACATCCCCAACGGCCGTTTCGTCGGTTCGCCCCACTACGCGTACAAGTTGGAATGGCTTGCCGCTCTTCGCGATACCGCACACAAGTGGCTCACCGACGATCCGGCCGCACCGATCGCCATGGTCGGCGACTGGAACATCGCACCGACCGACGACGACGTCTGGAGTGTCGAGGCCTACCGGGACAGCACCCACGTGACGCCGCCGGAACGCGACGCCTTCGCCGCGATCGTCGACGCCGGTTACGCCGACGTGGTACGTCCGTTCACCCCGGGCCCCGGCGTCTTCACCTACTGGGACTACACCAGGCTGGCGTTCCAGAAGCGCCGCGGCATGCGCATCGACTTCATCCTGGGCTCACCGGCGTTCGCCGGGCGCGTCACCCATGCCGAGATCGTCCGCGAGGAGCGCAAAGGCAAGGGCGCCAGCGATCATGCACCCGTGCTCGTCGAGCTCGCCGAAGCCGGCTCGTCCTCGGCGTAGCGCCCGGGGTTGAACATCGACGCGACCGCGCCCAGCAGCATCATCACCGCGGCGGCGACGAAGACCACGACCAGTCCGGAGTGGAACGGCCCGGTGATCAGCTCAGGAAAGAACGTCTTGCCGGTGAGCACCTCGGCGTTGACGCCGGGCTGCTGCAGCGCATGGTAGGGCTCAAGCAACTCGGCGATCGGGTTGTAGCCGAGGAACGCCGCGAACAGGCTGCCGACCGGCGGCAGGCCCGCCACGTCGTCGGCGACGGACTCGGCCACCCCCTGCGCCTGCAGACCGCTGCTCATCGCCGCGGGCAGTGTGTTGGCCAGGCCGACGATCATCAGCGAGAAGAAGACGCCGATGGACAGCGACGAGCCGGCGTTGAAGAACGTTGCGCGCACCCCCGAGGCGGCGCCGCGCTCGGCGGGCGGGACGCTCGACATGATGGACGCGGTGTTGGGCGCGGTGAAGATGCCGCCACCGAGACCGTTGAGGAACACCAGCAACGCGAACAACCAATAGTCGAAGTTCACCGGGATCAGCACCAGCGCCACGAACGTCGCCGCCATCAGCAGCATGCCGCCGACGGTGAACGGCCGCGACCCGAAGCGGTCGGACAGCGAGCCGGCCAGCGGACCGGCGACCAGGAAGCCGACGGTCATCGGCAGCATGTAGATGCCGGCCCACAGCGGGGTGGATTCGAAGCTGTAGCCGTGCAGCGGAAGCCAGATGCCCTGCAGCCAGATGATGAGCATGAACTGCAGACCACCGCGGCCGACCGACGACATCAACCCGGCGAGGTTGCCCATGCCGAACGAGGCCGACCGGAACAACCGGATGTTGACCATCGGCGCCGCGACGCGCAGTTCGATGAAGCAGAACGCGACCAGGAGCAGCACCCCCGCGATGATCGCGCCCAACACATAAGGGCTTGCCCAGCCGGTGGTGGAGTCGCCGTAGGGCTGGATGCCGTAGGTGATTCCGATCAGCAGGACGGTGAGGCCGAGGCCGAAGGTGACCGTCCCCGCCCAGTCGATCCGGCCCGGGGTGCGCACTCCCAGCTCGCGCAGCGAGCGGTAGCTCCACACGGTGCCGAGGATGCCGATGGGCACGCCCACCCAGAAGATCGCCTTCCAGTTCCACTCGGACAGGAAGCCACCGATGAGCAGGCCGAGGAACGATCCGGCGACGGCGGCCACCATGTTCACGCCCAGCGCCATACCGCGCTGATTGGCGGGGAACGCGTCGGTCAAGATCGCCGCCGACGAGGCCATCAGCATCGCACCGCCCACACCCTGCAGGACGCGCCAGGCGATCAGCCAGATCGCGCCACCACCCAGGTGGAACGGATCGAACGACAGCGCGACCGCCGCCACCGTGAACACCACGAAACCGAGGTTGTAGATGCGGACCCGGCCGAACATGTCGCCGAGCCGGCCGAACGGAACCACCAGCACCGCCGTCACCACCAGGTAGCCCATCAACATCCACAGCAGATAGCTGACGTTGCCGGGTGCCAGGGGGTTCAGCCCGATGCCTCGGAATATCGCGGGCAGCGAGATCAACACGATGGAGGCGTTGATGGTCGCCAGCAGCGTTCCCAGGGTGGTGTTGGACAGCACGATCCACTTGTAGAGCGGGTGATCGTGATCCATTCGGCGGCGCCGCCGCGTGGTCGCGTCGACCGCGCGCGGCCGGGTCGTTCCGAGTTCAGTCGTCATTCGGGAATCTCTCGGTTTCGGGCATGTGGGCGCGGCGCTGCGCTGTCGGAATACACATATATTAGCTATATAAAACATCTCGGCCAAATGGCGTCATCTTCCCCACGCTCACCCGCTGCGCTAGGTTGGGCAGCGCTGGGGAACTCCAGCACCACCACGCGGGAGCGCGCACCAAGCGCGCTGAGAGGACAGCTGGGGCTGTCGACCGTACGAACCTGACCGGGTAATGCCGGCGTAGGGAGAAGCTCGATGAGCGAAGTTCTGTCGTTGTCCGATTCTGGCGTCGACGCCACGGTCACCACCGGTCCGATCACCGGAAGCACCAAGGTCTACCTTGATGTTCCGTGGAGCGACGTGGCGATGCGGGTGCCGTTGCGTCGGGTACACCTGACCGACGGTGAGTACCTGGACCTGTATGACACCTCGGGGCCGTACACCGACGCCGAAGCGGTGATCGACCTACAGGCCGGGCTGCCGAAGCGTCCCGGCATCGTGACCGACCGCGGCACCCAGCTGCAGCGGGCCCGCGCCGGCGAGGTGACCGCCGAGATGGCATTCGTCGCGGCCCGTGAGGGCGTACCCGCCGAGACGGTGCGTGACGAGGTGGCGCGGGGCCGGGCGGTGATCCCGGCCAATCACCTGCACCCCGAGAGCGAACCGATGATCATCGGCAAGGCATTCGGCGTCAAAGTCAATGCCAACATCGGCAATTCGGCCGTCACGTCGTCGATCGCAGAGGAGGTCGACAAAATGGTGTGGGCCACTCGCTGGGGTGCCGACACCATCATGGATCTGTCCACCGGCCGCGACATCCACCTCACCCGGGAGTGGTTGCTGCGCAATTCCCCCGTCCCGGTCGGCACGGTGCCGATCTATCAGGCGTTGGAGAAGGTCAACGGCGACCCGACCAAGCTCACGTGGGAGGCCTACCGCGACACCGTGATCGAGCAGTGCGAACAAGGCGTCGACTACATGACCGTGCATGCGGGTGTGCTGCTGCGCCACATCCCGCTCACGGTGCATCGGGTCACCGGCATCGTCAGCCGCGGCGGCGCGATCATGGCGGCCTGGTGCCTGGCCCACCACACCGAATCGTTCCTCTACACGCATTTCGGCGAGCTCTGTGAGATCCTCGCCCGCTACGACGTCACATTCTCCCTCGGCGACGGGTTGCGTCCCGGCTCGATCGCCGACGCCAACGACGAGGCGCAGTTCGCCGAGCTGCACACGCTGGGCGAACTCACCCGAATCGCCAAAGACCATGGCGTGCAGGTGATGATCGAAGGGCCGGGGCACGTCCCGATGCACAAGATCGTCGAAAATGTGCGGCTCGAGGAAGCGCTGTGCGAAGACGCACCGTTCTACACGCTGGGACCGCTCGCCACCGACATCGCACCGGCCTACGACCACATCACCTCAGCAATCGGCGCCGCCATCATCGCGCAGGCCGGTACCGCGATGCTGTGCTACGTCACCCCGAAAGAACATCTCGGGCTACCTGACCGCAAGGATGTCAAGGACGGGGTGATCGCCTACAAGATCGCCGCGCACGCCGCCGACCTCGCCAAGGGACATCCGCGCGCACAGCAGCGCGACGATGCGCTGAGCAAGGCGCGCTTCGAGTTCCGCTGGCGCGACCAGTTCGCGCTATCCCTCGACCCGGACACCGCACGGGAGTTCCACGACGAGACGCTGCCCGCCGAACCGGCCAAGACCGCCCACTTCTGCTCAATGTGCGGTCCGAAGTTCTGTTCGATGCGCATCACCCAGGACGTCCGGGACGCCTACGCGCAAGGAATGGCCGACAAGTCGAGGGAGTTCGCCGAACACGGCAACCGGGTGTATCTCCCCGTAATGGATGTGAGTGTATGAGTTCGTATCTGCCACTGACCGAATCCGGGCGCACCCCGCTACGGGTGATGACCATCGCCGGATCCGACTCCGGCGGCGGCGCGGGTATCCAGGCCGATCTGCGCACCTTCGCCCTGCTCGGCATGCACGGTCTCGTCGCCGTCACGGCGGTGACGGTGCAGAATTCGCTGGGCGTCAAGGGTTTTCACGAGATCCCGCTGGACGTGATCGCCGGGCAGATCGGCGTCGTCGCCTCCGACATCGGTCTCCAGGCCGCCAAGACCGGCATGCTGGCGTCCTCGGAGATCATTGGCACCGTCGCCCAGACCTGGCGTGAGCAGGGCCTCGCCGGTGCGGTACCGCTGGTGGTCGACCCGGTCTGCGCGTCGATGCACGGCGATCCGTTACTGCACCCGAGCGCGGTGGAAGCGCTTCGCACCGAGCTGTTCCCGTTGGCCACCCTGGTGACGCCGAATCTCGACGAGGTGCGGCTGTTGACCGGTGTCGAGGTGGTCGACGCGGATTCCCAGCGGGCGGCGGCGCGGGCGCTGCACGCCATGGGGCCCCGCTGGGCGCTGGTGAAGGGCGGCCATCTGCGGTCGTCGTCGCGGGCCCCCGACCTCCTCTTCGACGGCGCAGACTTCCACGAGTTCGACGCACCGCGAATCGACACCGGGCACGACCACGGCGCCGGGGACACCCTGGCCGCGGCCGTGGCATCGGCGCTGGCTCACGGGTACGACGTGCCCGACGCGGTCGCCTTCGGCAAGCGGTGGGTCACCGAGTGCCTGCGCGCCGCCTATCCGCTGGGTGCAGGCCACGGCCCGGTGTCGGCGCTGTTCCGGCTGGGCGGATGAACCTCGAGACCATCGCGGGCATCGCGCACCATCCCGCTGCCACCCCGGTGGGTGCTGTCGCGCTGACCCACGGCGCGGGCGGCAGCCGCGAGGCTCCGCTCCTGGTGCGGATCTGCGACGAATGGGCGCGCCGCGGCTGGTTGGCGGTGCGCTACAACCTGCCCTACCGGCGGCGCCGCCCGAAGGGCCCGCCGTCCGGATCCGCGGCCGCCGATCGCGCCGGGGTCGCCGAGGCCGTCGCGACCGTGCGCGCGCTGGTCGACGGGCCGGTGATCGCGGGCGGGCACTCCTACGGCGGGCGGATGACATCTATGGCCGTCGCCGGCTCACCGGAGGAGCCCGGCGTCACAGTCGACGTGCTGACACTGTTCTCCTATCCCCTGCACCCCCCGGGGAGACCGGACCGCCTGCGCACCGAGCACCTGCCCCGCATCGGGGTGCCGACCGTCTTCACCCACGGCACCTCCGACCCCTTCGGCGGGATCGACGAACTCCGCGCCGCGGCCACCCTGGTGGCGGCGCCGACCGAACTGGTCGAGGTGACCGGCGCCCGCCACGACCTCGCCTCCAAGACCCTCGATGTGCCGGCGCTGGCCGTGGACGCGGCGTTGCGAATGCTGCGGTGACGGACAGGCATCGACGCACCCGCCCAACAGCTATCGTCATCGCATGACGATGCCCCCGGCCCCGCCACCGCCGCCCGGCCAGCCGCCGTTCGGGCAGCCCCAATACGGTCAGCAACCGCAGTACGGACAGCCCCCTCAGTACGGACAGCAGCCGCAGTACGGACAGCAGCCGCCGCACTATCCGCCGCCGCCACCTCAGCCGTACGCCGGGATGCCGCCCGCCCAGCCGCCGCAGAAGAAGAACCGGCTGTGGCTGATCCTCGGCATCGTGGCCGCACTGCTGATCCTCGCGATCGTGGCCGTGGTCGTCGTCGTCTTCGTGGTCGTCGGCAGCGGCACCAAGACCGCCACGGACGTCGGGGTGGGTGACTGCCTCGCCGAGATCCCCGACGCCGCGCGGGTGCTCACCGTGAAGACCGTCGACTGCGCCGAGACACACGCCGGCGAGGTCTTCGCGGTGCTGAACATGCCCGACGGCGACTACCCCGGTGACGCCGCGGTCGAGGAGTACTCCAACCGGTGCGGGCCCGCACTGCAGACCTACTCGCCCACGGCGATGACCGACGACACCGTGCAGCTCTACGTGCTCTACCCGACCGAGCAGACCTGGGGGGAGGGCGACCGCGCGGTGACGTGCGTCGCGACCCTGGATCCCCCGCGGACCGGCTCCATCAAGGGCTGACGGTACGGGTCCGACCCGATACTTCGGGTACCGTTGTCGGTCATGACTTCGGAGCAGTTCGACGCGGTCATCGTGGGCGCCGGATTCGCCGGGATCGGCGCCGCGATCCAGCTCAAGCGGCTGGGGATGACCGAATTCGTGATCCTCGACCGGGAGGACGACCTGGGCGGCACGTGGTACGTCAACCACTACCCCGGCCTGGCCGTCGACGTCCCGACCACCACGTACAGCTACTACTTCGAGCCGAACCCGAACTGGTCACGGCTGTTCTCCACCGGCGACGAGATCAAGCGGTACGCCGACGACGTCGCCGACAAGTACGACGTGCGCCGTCACATCCGCTTCAACACCACGGTCGAGGGCGCCCGCTGGGACGAGGAGGCCAAGCTGTGGCGGGTGGCCGTAGCCGGCGGTGACACGCTGAGCGCTCGCTACCTGTTCACCGCGACCGGCTTCCTGTCCCAGCCGCACATGCCGGACATCCCCGGCATCGCCGGGTTCGAGGGCAAGATCATCCACACCACCGACTGGGACGACAGCTTCGATCCGGCCGGTCGTCGCATCGCCGTCATCGGCACCGGCGCCACCGCGGTGCAGCTGATCCCGGAACTGGCCGAATCCGCCGCCGACCTCACCGTCTATCAGCGCACGCCGATCTGGGTGGTGCCCAAGATCGACTTCCGGTTCTCCGAGCGGGCCAAGCGGCTGTTCGCCCGGGTGCCCGCCACCCAACGGGCCGTGCGCGCTGTCACCGATGCGGTTTACGAGTTCATGGTGTGGATCGGCATCCTGCACTACCGGGGCAGCCGCGGCCGCGGCAACATCGCCGCATCCGACCTGGCGAAGATGCACCGCTTCGTCACGATCCGCGACAAGGAACTGCGCCGCAAGCTCACCCCGGACTACGATTTCGGCTGCAAACGGCCGACCTTCTCCAACAGCTACTACCGCACGTTCACCAAACCCCACGTGCACCTGCAGGCCGACGGCATCGAGCGCATCGAGGCCGACGGGATCGTCAACGCCGACGGCACCAAGACCGTCATCGACACCCTGGTGCTCGCGACGGGATTCGACCTGTGGGAGGCCAACTTCCCGGCCATCGAGGTCATCGGCCGCGACGGCCGCAATCTCGGGAAGTGGTGGCGTGACACGCGTTTCCAGGCCTACCAGGGTGTGACGGTCCCGTGGTTCCCGAACTTCATGAGCCTGGCCAGTCCGTATGCGTTCCTCGGCCTGAACTTCTTCAACACCATGGAATACCAGATGCGGCACATGGATCGGCTCTTCGGCGAGCTGAAGCGCCGTGGTGCCACCACCTTCGAGGTCACCGAGGATGCGAACAGCCGCTATCTCGACCAGATGACCGAACTGCTCGGCGAGTCGCTGTTCACCAACGGCAATTGCGCGAGCGCGCGGTCCTACTATTTCAATCCCAGCGGGGAGGCGACCCTCCTGCGGCCGATGTCCACCAAGGCCGCGGTGCGCGAAGCGTCGCAGTACCCGCTCACCGACTACCGCATCGCCTGACCCCTGGAAGGGAACCGAGTGAAGACCCGAGCGAAAGTCCGTACCGAGAAGCGCAGTTCGCGTGCCGCCACCCTGGCCGGTCTGGTCGTGGCCGGCACGGGTCTCGCCCACTTCGCGAACCCGAAGGCGTTCGAGCCGATCACCGTCGCGGCGTTCCCCGACAACACCCGGCGCCACGTCTACACCAACGGCAGCATCGAGACCGCGATCGGATTGGCGCTCGCCGGGCGCCGGACCCGGCGGCTGGGCCTGGCGGGTCTGCTCGGCTACGGCGCTTATTTGGCCGGCAACACGGTGCGCAGCCGATAGCGGCCCAGCAGCGTCAGATCCATCAGCCCGGACACCAACGCCCGGGTATAAGGCGTGTTGCGGTACTGCACCAGTCGGCCGAGGTCCACGACCACGGCCATTGCGGCGTACACCGCGAACCTGGCCTGGCCTGCCGTCCATTCCGGGCGCAGCGCCGCGACCAGCTCACCCCACGTCTCGACGGTGGAGCGCTGCAGATTGCGCAGGATCTGCTGGTCGCCGACGGACATGTTGAGCCGCTCGGTGTAGTACACGTAGTCCATCTCGGGCTGGCCGAACGATCGGGCGACGTGGCCGTCGATCAACCGCGTCAACGCCTCCTCGCGATCGGTCGCCTGGTCCAGGATCGCCGTCATCTCCGCTGACCAGCGGTCGGCGTCGCGACGGAAGCCGCCGGCCAGGATGTCGCTCTTGCCAGAGAAATACCGGTAGATTCCCGAGGCGGGCATGCCGACCGCGGCGGCGATGTCCTCCATCGAGGTGTCGCGGTACCCCTTCTGGTTGAACAGCTTCATCGATTCCACAAGCAGCGCTTCGTATTTCGACCGGTGGGCCGGCGGCGTGGCTACCGCAGGTTCGGCCACATCCGGCAGATCCGGGAACTCCGCGGGCACCAGCGTCACCACCAGATCGGACAGCAGCGCGCGGATCTGCCCGCCCGGCAACTTCGCCCGGTGATCGACGACACTGCCGAGCACGCTGATCATCGCGGTCGACAGCGTCCAGCGGTCTCGGGAGTCCAGGTCGGGGCGCAGGGCGCTCAGTGGCCCCTGGATCCTGCGGTGCACGGCGCGCATCTGCGCGTTGAGGGTGGCCTGGTCGTCACCGCGCAGATAGCGGGCCTCCCAGCGGTACAACCCGCCGGACTCCCGGTTGTTCAACGCCGTGTCGCTGAGCGCGGCGGCCAGCTGCAGGAGCACCTCGTGCGGGTCGCCGGACGCCTCGTCGGCGAAGGCCGTCGCATCGACCAGTTGCTGCCCGAGGCTGAGCACCGCATCGCGGAACAACTCGTACTTACCGGTGTAGTGGCGGTACAGCGCGGCGGCCGAGATGCCCACCCGCGAGGCGATGGCCTCCATGCTCACACCGTGATAGCCGAGAGTGGAGAACGCCTCCGCCGACGCGCGGGCGATCTGCGCCTTGCGGTCCCTTGGGCGGCGTCGTACACCGTCACCACGTGCGGGCGAGGTGCGCGCCATGCCGACCACACTATCGGGATCTGCGCGGCGACGGCCCGCCGGGCGAGGTGGAGAGACATGACGGGTGATCTGGGTGCATGCGCCGGCGCGAGCCGCGCTGATGCCGAATATCATTCGCCGGGTGGCTCCGCCTGGCGATCCCGCGCTCGTCCGCCGTCTCGGTTTCGCCGACGCCGTCGTCATCGGACTCGGCGCCATGGTCGGGGCGGGGGTGTTCTCGGCGTTTGCGCCCGCGGCCGCCGCGGCCGGCAGCGGTCTGCTCATCGGGCTGGCCATCGCCGCCCTCGTCGCCTACTGCAACGCCATCTCCTCGGCCCGGCTGGCCGCCCGCTACCCGCAGTCCGGTGGCACCTACGTCTACGGACGTGAACGACTCGGCGGATTCTGGGGTCACATCGCGGGGTGGAGCTTCGTCGTGGGCAAGACCGCGTCGTGCGCGGCGATCGCACTCACCATCGGCCTGTATGCGTGGCCCGACGCCGCCCGGGCGGTGGCAGTGGCCGCCGTCATCGCGCTGACGGTGCTCAACTACACCGGCGTCCAGAAGTCAGCCCTGCTCACCCGGGTCATCGTCACCGTGGTGTGTGCCGTCCTCGTCGCGGTCGTGGCCGTCGTCCTCGGCGCGGGAGACCTCGACGCGGCGAACCTCGCGGTGACGTCGGACCTCGTGGTCGGAGGGGTCCTGCAGGCGGCCGGGCTGCTGTTCTTCGCCTTCGCCGGATACGCGCGGATCGCCACGCTGGGCGAGGAGGTGCGAGATCCGGCACGGACGATCCCGCGCGCGATCCTCACCGCGCTCGGTGTCGCGCTCGTGCTCTACGCCCTCGTCGCGGTCACGGTGCTCGCCGCCCTCGGACCGGCACTTGCCTCGTCGAGTGCGCCGCTGGCCGACGCCGTGCAGGCCGCGGGCGCCGAGGGTCTCACTCCGGTGGTGCGCGCCGGCGCGGCGGTGGCCGCCCTCGGCTCGCTGCTGGCCCTCATCCTCGGCGTCTCGCGCACCACGCTGGCGATGGCGCGCGACCGGCATCTGCCCCACGCCCTGGCGGCGGTACACCCCAGATTCGGCAGTCCGCACCGCGCCGAGGTGGCCGTCGGTGTGGTGGTCGCGGTGCTCTGCGCGACCGTCGATCTGCGCGGCGCCATCGGCTTCTCGTCGTTCGCGGTGCTGCTCTACTACGCGGTGGCCAACGCCGCGGCCTGGACGCTGGGTCACCGGGTGGTGCCCGCGCTGGGACTGGCGGGCTGCCTGCTGCTGGCGTTCTCGCTCCCGGCCGCCTCGGTCGTGACCGGAGCTGCGGTGATCGCCGTCGGCGCGGCGGCCTACGCGGTGCGATCCAGGCGTTGACTCAGGCGGCGCCGTCGACGAGCACGGCCGCGGCTCCGGCCATGTGGGACACCACCGTCGCACCCGCCTTCTCTGCGTCGCCGGATTCGATGGCGTCGACGATCTCGAAATGCCGCCGGGCATCCATGTTCTTCAGTGCACGGTCCACGCCGGCGTACATGATCGACATGCGGATGCTGCCCTCCAGCGACGACCACTGGTGCAGCAACGTCTCGTTACCCGACAACGTGCACATCGTCCGGTGGAACTTCAGATCTGCCTCGATGCGATCCTCGAGATTCGAGGCCGCCCAACGCTCCATCTCCGTGACCGCCGCGCGCAACGCCTCGACCGCCGCACCGCGGTCCGGCCGGGCGGCCAGGGCCCGGGCCGCCAGCGATTCCAGCGCCGCGCGCACGTCGAAGATGTCGCGGATCTCCTTGCTGTCGAGGTGGCGTACCGACAGCCGCCCGCGCGAACCCGCCGAGATCAGGCCCTCCTGCTGCAGCTGGCGCATCGCCTCGCGCAGCGTGCCCCTGCTGATCTGCAGCGCCTCGGACAGCTCGGTCTCGACGAGGTGGGTTCCCGGCTGCAGCTGCCCGGTCGTGATGGCGCGGCGCAGCGCCGTCAGCGCCTGCTCACGGAGGCTGGTCTTCTCCAGCCGCAGCAGCGACGGGCTCTCCAGCGTCACGTGAGTCTCCTTTAGTGTCAACATCTGTATGTCGACATCCGACTCTACAGGCGGTCGAGGACGGCGGCGACGATCCGACGCGTCGACAGGCCGTACCGATCGTGCAGCGTGGGCAGCGCGCCCGCGGCCAGGAACTCGTCGGGCAGGGCGATCGGCATGACCGTGCGGTGCACGCCGCGGCGCACCGCCTCGGCGGCCACCGTCTCGAAGAGCCCACCGACCACCGTGTGGTTCTCCAGCGTGACCGCCAGTCGATCCGAATCGATCTCGCGCAGAACCGTTTCCGCGTCGAACGGCTTGATGGTCGGGGTGTGTACCACCGAGACGTCGACATTGTGGCCGGCCAGTTCCTCCGCAGCCAGCAGTGCGCGCATCGTCATGAGACCGCTGGAGACGAACACCACGTCGTTGCCCGGCCGGATCACCTTCGCCCGACCCAGTTCGAAGGTGTAGTCGTATTCGTCGAGCACGGTCGGCACATTGCCGCGCAGCACTCGCAGATAGGTGGGGCCGGCATGGTCGGCCAGCTGTGGCACGGCCTGCTCGATGTCGACCGAATCGCACGGGTCGACGATCGTCAGCCCGGGGACGCCTCGAAAGATGGCTATGTCCTCGGTGGCCTGGTGCGAGGGACCGTAGCCGGTGGTCAGCCCGGGCAGTCCGCCGACGATGTTGACGTTGAGGTTGGGCTCGGCGATGTCCAGGCAGATGAAGTCATAGGCCCGGCGCGCGGCGAACACCGAATAGGTCGAGGCGAACGGCACCAGACCGGTCTCGGCCATCCCCGCGGCCGCACCGAACAGCAGCTGTTCGGCCATGCCCATCTGAAAGAACCTGTCGGGCAGGGCTTTCGCGAAGATGTGCATATCGGTGTACTTGCCGAGGTCCGCGGTCAACCCGACGATGCGTTCGTCGCGCTGAGCCGCGGCCACCAGCGCGTGGCCGAACGGCGCGGGCGAGGTGCGCTGCCCGGGATCGGCGAACGAGGCGATCATCGCCGATGTCCGCAGCGGTGTCGGTGTCGTGGTCATGCCGGTACTCCCTCGAATCCTGCAGTCAATTGGTCGCGGCACACCTGCCACTCGTCGGCGTCGATCCGCATGAAGTGCGCCTTCTCCCGGTTCTCGAGCATCGGCACGCCGCGCCCGACCGTGGTGTCGCACAGGATCACCGCGGGCACGCCGTCGGGCTGGGCCCGCTCGGCGACGGCGTCGAACGCGGCCAGCAGCGCCTCGACGTCGTTGCCGTCGACACGCTGGACGAACCAGCCACATGCCGCCCACTTGTCGCTGACCGGTTCGGTGCGCAACACACCCTCGGTCGGACCGTCGGCCTGCAGCGCGTTGATGTCGACCATGGCGGTGAGGTTTCCGAGCCGGTGGTGGCTGGCGCCCATCGCGGCCTCCCACGTTGACCCCTCGTCCAGCTCCCCGTCGGAGAGGAAGTTGATGACCCGCGAATCCGAATTCTGCAGGCGCAGGCCGAGGGCCATGCCGACCGCGACCGTCAGGCCGTGACCGAGCGATCCGCCGGAGATCTCCATTCCCGGTGTGTAGCTGGCCATCCCGGACATCGGCAGCCGCGAGTCGTCACAGCCGTAGGTGTCCAGTTCGGCCACGTCGACGATGCCGGCTTCGGCGAGTGCGGCGTAGAGGCCGATCGCGTAGTGGCCCGTCGACAGTAGGAACCGGTCACGGCCGGCCCAGTGCGGGTCGTCGGCACGGAACCTCAGCTGGTCGGCGTAGACGCAGGCCAGCATGTCCGCGGCGCCGAGTGCCTGGCCGACGTATCCCTGGCCCTGAGCCTCGCCCATGTCCAGCACGTGGTGACGCATCCGGTAGGCCGCCGCCGCGACCGCTTGGCTGCGCATCACGCCGCCAGGTGTGCGTTGGAGGGATTGCTGCCCGCGGTGACCTCGTCGGCCAGCCGGCGCTCGCGCGGGCCCCACGTCTCGCGGGTCAGGATCGCGGCCACCAGACCGATGGCCATGTAGCCGCTGAACAACAGGGCCGGGCCCCACCAGCCGTACGCCTCGTACAGCAACGTGGTGATGAAGGGGGTGAAACCCGATGCGATCGCCGAGATCTGGTATGCCAGCGACGCACCCGACGAGCGGGTGTTCGCGTTGAACAGTTCGGGGAACCAGCCACCCTGGCACCCTGCGAGCACGTTCTGGAATATGCAGTAGGCGATGACGAACGTGACCAGGATGAGGATGAAGGCACCGGTGTTCACCATGAGGAACATCAGCACGCCGAACGGTATGCCCAATGCACAGACCCAGATGTACAGCGGCCGGCGGCCGATCTTGTCGGTGAGTCTGGCCCAGAAGAAGGTGGCGAAGATGCCGATCGCCGCCGCGACGCACAGCGCCCCGATGGTCTGGGACCTGGTCGCCAGCTCGGCGCCCTTCAGATAGGACAGCATGTAGGTGATGGACACGGCGTAACCGGCGGTCTCGGCGATGCGAAGGCCGATGCCGCGCAGGATGTTCCGCCAATCGCTCTTGACCACCTCCACGATCGGCGACTTGACGATGTCGCCGTGTTCCTTGACGTCCTCGAAGACGGGGGATTCCGGCACCCGGGCACGGATGATCAGCCCGACGATGACGAGGATGATGCTCGCCAGGAACGGCACCCGCCATGCCCAGTCGCCGCCGAGATGGATGCTGACGAAGAACACCAGGTTGGCCAGCAGCAGTCCTACCGGGAAGCCGGCCTGCACGATGCCGGTGTAGCGGCCCTTCTTCTTCCAGGGGGCGTGCTCGTAGCTCATCAGGATCGCGCCACCCCACTCGGCGCCGAACGCCAGGCCCTGGATGATGCGGACGGTGACCAGCAGGATCGGTGCCAACACGCCGACGGCCGCGTAGGTGGGCAGCAGACCGATCGCGAACGTGGCCAGGCCCATCAGGATCAGCGACGCGACCAGCACCGGTTTGCGACCGATCTTGTCGCCGAGGTGGCCGCCGATGACGCCGCCGAGCGGCCGGGCCACGAATCCGACGCCGAGCGTCGCGAACGACAGCAGGGTGCCTGCCAGCGGACTCGAGTTCGGAAAGAACGCCGTACCGAAGTACAGCGCGGCCGCGGTGCCGAATCCGATGAAGTCGTAGGTCTCGATGACCGCGCCGACGCCGGAGCCGACCGCGACCTTCCTGGCCTCGGGGCTGCCGTGTACCGGGCCCCGCATGGAGAGAGCGTCGTCGCTCATGGTCCTGATCCTTCCAAAACCGGTTTTCCAAGTCACTGTCAACGGTTGACAGTGCGCTGCGTCACCTAGTGTGACCACTCACACAACGCATTGTCAACAGTCGACATCACATTGGTGACGCCAGTTGACTGTCAACAGTCGACTGACATACTGTGTCCGGCATCACGACGTACCACCCGAGGAGATCCCCATGTCCGGCAGACCGCACACCCGGCTCGGCTGCTCGACGATCTCGTTCCGCCACCTCGACCTGGACATGGCGCTGGCCTGGATCATGCAGCTGGGTTTCCGTCGCATCGACCTCGGCGCGCTCCCGGGCGTCTGCGACCACGTTCCCTACGACCTCACCCCACGTGCGGTGGCCTCCGTCGCGACCACCGTGCGCCAGTCCGGTCTGCGGGTGCGTTCCATCAACGCCGACATCGGGGACCTGAACCGGCCGCTCGACGCCGCAGGCCGCGCGGCCCGCGACCGACACCTCGACGCTCTGCTCGACCTGGCCGAAGCCGCCGGTTCACCGGCGCTGGTGCTGCCCTGCGGCGCCCTCGACCACACCCCGCTGCGCAGCCTCGACGAAGATCTCGACCACGTCGCCGGCGAACTGATCCGCGCCGCCGAGCGCGCCGCGGACCGTGACATCCAGATCTGGACCGAATCGCTGCACCTCCACCGGCTGTGCTGCGACATCGACCGGGCACAGGCACTCACCGACCGGCTGTCCGACAGCGACGTCGGGATCGTCATGGATTTCAGCCACGTCGTGGCCTCCGGCGGCGACCCCCTCGACTTCATCGCCCGCTTCGGCCCCCGCATCAGCCACGTCCACATCCGGGATGCCGAGCCCGGCAACATCAACCTCTCGGTCGGGCGCGGCCGCGTCGACTTCGCCGCGGGCTGCAAGGCGCTCGCCGACAGCGGCTACGCCGGCCAGTTCGCCCTCGAACTGGAGACCCGCGACATCACCAACGACCAACGCCCCGCGGCGACCGCCGCCGCGGCGGCTCTCATCTCCGACCTCATCTAGCAACCGGGAGCAGACATGAACCAGCGCACCGCCGTCATCACCGGCGCCACCTCCGAGAAGGGTATCGGCAAGGCCGTCGCGGCCCGCTACGCCCGCGAAGGGTGGGCCGTGGTGATCCTCGACCTCGACGGGGAGAAGGCGGCCAAGGTCGCCGCCGAGATCGGAAACCAGTACGCCGTCCCCGCCTACGGCCACGCGGTCGACGTCACCTCCGAGGAGTCCGTCGCGGCCGCCCAGACCGCCGTCGCCGCCGAGGTCGCCTCGGGCAACCTGCCGCCGGTCGGAGCACTCGCCAACATCGCCGGGATCACCTCCCCCGTACCGTTCCTCGAGACGACGCTGGAGCTGTGGAACACCGTCATGGCCGTCAACGCCACGGGCACCTACCTGGTCACCAAGGCGTTCCTGCCCGGCATGATCGAGCAGGGCTGGGGCCGCGTCGTGAACATGTCCTCGGTGTCCGCACAGCGCGGCGGCGGGGTGTTCGGCAAAGTGCCCTACTCGTCGGCCAAGGCCGCCATCCTCGGCTTCACCAAGGCGCTGGCCCGCGAGGTCGCCGACACCGGCGTCACGGTCAACGCGGTGACCCCCGGCGCCGTGGACACCAACATCCGCGTCGGTTCGACCGACGAGCAGGAGGCCAGGCTGGCCCGCGACATCCCGGTCGGCCGGACCGCGACCACCGACGAGGTCGCCGCCTGCATCACGTTCCTGTCGAGCGACGACGCGAGCTACCTGACCGGAACCACGATGGACATCAACGGCGGCAGCCACATCCACTGATCGCTGTTCGGCCTGCGCACGGCGGGCTCATGGTGTGTAGTCGTATGCCGTGAGCCTGCTGACGTGGAAGCCCGTCGAATCCCGAAGTGACGCCGACTTCGTCGTCGCCCCCGACGAACGGCTGAGCTGGGGCCGCACCATCGGCATCGGCGCCCAGCACGTCGTGGCGATGTTCGGTGCGACCTTTCTGGTGCCGGTACTGACCGGCTTCCCTCCGGCCACCACCCTGCTTTTCTCCGGTGTCGGAACGATCCTGTTCCTGATCATCACCGGCAACCGGCTGCCGAGCTATCTGGGATCGAGCTTCTCGGTGATCGCCCCGGTGGTCGCGGCCACGACCGCCCAGGGCACCGGCAGCGCCCTCGGCGGGATCGTCGCCCTGGGCCTGGTGCTGATCGTGATCGGCGGGATCGTCCACCTGGTCGGCACCCGCTGGATCGACGTCGCGCTGCCGCCGGTGGTGACCGGTGCGATCGTCGCCCTGATCGGTTTCAACCTCGCACCCGCGGCGAAGGCCAACTTCGAGAAGGGGCCGCTGGTCGCGCTGGTGACGCTGGTCCTGTTGGTGGCGACGCTGGCGTTCTTCCGGGGCATCGTCGGCAGATTGGCGATCTTCCTCGCTGTCGTGATCGGGTATCTGCTGGCGCTGGCGCTGGGCGACGTGGACACCGCCACGATCGCGGCCGCGCCCTGGATCGGCCTGCCGGACTTCCAGACGCCCTCGTTCTCCCTGGCCGTCCTGCCCATGTTCCTGCCCGCGGTGATCGCGCTCATCGCCGAGAACATCGGGCACGTGAAGTCGGTGGGCCAGATGACCAGGACCGAGGTCGACCCGCTCATCGGGCGGGCGCTGGCCGCCGACGGCGTCGCCACCACGCTGGCCGGCTGCGGCGGCGGTTCGGCGACCACCACCTACGCCGAGAACATCGGCGTGATGGCGGCGACCCGGGTCTACTCGACCGCCGCCTACTGGGTGGCCGCTGCCGTCGCGATCGTGCTGTCGCTGTGCCCGAAGATCGGCGCCGCGATATCGGTGATTCCCGAGGGTGTGCTGGGCGGCGCGACGGTGGTGCTCTACGGCCTGGTCGGCGTCCTCGGGGTCCGCATCTGGCTGACCAACCGGGTGGACTTCTCGCTGCCGGTCAACCAGATGACCGCCGCCATCCCGCTGATCATCGGCATCGCCGACTTCACCTGGCAGGCAGGGCAACTGACCTTCACGGGCATCGCACTGGGATCGATTGCGGCGCTGCTGGTCTATCACGGGATGCGCCTGCTGGGACTCCGCACCGCACGTCCGGAGTAGCTGCGACGCGCCTCAGCCCCGGTTCCGGCGGTCGCGCGGCGGTACCCCGTTCGGGCCCTCGATGGACTGAGCGTAGGAGGCGACGGCGTAGGCCACCGAGGGCGCCATGATCTCCAACGCGTGCCGGTCGACATTGGTGATGTTGTCGCGAGCTGTGTGGTGATTCGGGTCGAACGGCGCACCCGGCCTGCCACCCCACAACCGGGCCTGCACCGCCGACTTCAGCTGCGCCGCACCGGTGGTGGTGCCACCGATCGGCACCCCGGCGGCGCGGAACGGGTCGTAGTCGGTGACCTCGGCCAGCGGCATGTCGGCGGGCCGCACGCCGGCCAGGTTCAGATATCCGGCGAGCAGGCGTTCCATACCGGCGGACCCCTCCGGGACGTCGGCGGGCGGGCCGCTCGCCGCGGACTGATCGCCGTCGTAGGTGAAGTACCCGGCGTTCGGCGAGCCCAGCATGTCGAAGTTCAGGTACAGCGCGATGTCGTCGAGCCGATCGCGGTCCAGTCCGCGCACGTACGCGCGTGAACCCTCCAGACCGATCTCCTCGGAGCCCCAGAAGGCGAACCGTACGGCGTTGGCGATCTGCGGGGAACCGCCCAGCTGCAGCGCGGTTTCCAGGACCGCCGCGACCCCGGTGCCGTTGTCGTTGATGCCGGGCCCGCCGCCGACGCTGTCCAGGTGCGCTCCGACCATCACGACGTCGCCGGTACCGCCGGTCCTGGTCTGTGCAATCACATTTCGTGACTTCACCATGACCGGCTGACCGTCGAGGCGCAGCCGGACCGGCGCCGAGGTTCGTCGCAGCGCCGAGTTCGTGGCGGAGTCGATGATCCCGACGGGCAGGGTGAGTCGCCGGTAGTAACCCGGGGTGAACAGAGTCGGCGGGCTGCCGTCGGAGCCGGAGAGTGCGACGAGCACGCCGACCGCACCTTGGTCGCGGGCGGCGTCGTGTTTGGCCACCACCGAACAACCGCCGTCGTCGACGACGGCGATCGCACCGTTGACCTCGACGCCTGCGTAGTCGGCCGGGGTACACCCGGCCGCCTTCGCCGGTCTCAGGGTGGGGGCGTTCACGCCGTCAGGTCCGGTGTCGACCAGCAGCGACGCCTTCTCCACGGCGTGCCCACGGCCGCCAACGGTCAGGCGCGGGCTGCCACCCCGGGTACCGCCGTAGCGGTCGAACTCCGGGGTCTGAACGTCGAACCCCTTGTTGCGCAGCGCGTTCGCTACATAGTCGACGCTCGCGTCGTATCCTCCGGTGCCCTCGGAGCGCCGTCCACCGTTGGCATCGGCGATCTTCTGCAACGCGTCGAGATGGACATAGAGTGCGTCGGCGGTGATGCGGGCGGCCAGCTCGTTCGGATCCGGAGGTGGTGGCGGCGCGGGCGAGGAACAGGAGGCGACCAGCGCGACCGCGCACACCGTGGCGGCGATCGCGACCAGCCGTCGTATGGTCACGACGGGCCGACGGGGTGGCGGGTACGGTCTTCGCGGATGGGGATACCGTTGCGGCCCCGCTGATCCTGGGCATACAGCGCGACGGTGAATCCGACACCGCGACCGTGGATCTCCTGGGCGGTGCGGTCGATCTTGTCCACCGTGTCGGTCTTCTTGTGATAGTTCGGATCGAACGGCCGGTTGGCCTCGCCACCCCAGATGTCGGCCTGCTCGCCGGATTTTTCCCCCTCCGCGCCGGAGAACAGTCCGCCGGAGGGGATGCCGGCCTCGGTGAACGGGCCGTAGTCCGATCGGCCGTCGAATCCGCTGTCCTGCGCTGGTTTTCCGGCGCTGTCGAGGTAGGCGGCCAGTGTTCGCTCGATACCGGCGGAACCCTCCGGAACGCGCGGGGCGCCGGTGTTCGGATCGGGCGGTGCGGACTGGTCGCCGTCCAGGGTGAAGTATCCCGCATTCGGTGAGCCGACCATGTCGAAGTTGAGGTACAGCGCGATGTCGGCGAGCTGTTCGGTGTCGAGCGATTCGATGTAGTTCGCCGACCCGAGCACCCCCAGTTCCTCTGCCCCCCAGAACGCGAATCGCACGGCGTTGCGCACGTCCGGTGAGCCGCCGAGCCGGCGCGCGGTCTCCAGCACAGCGGCGACACCGGAGCCGTTGTCGTTGATGCCCGGACCCTCGGGCACGCTGTCGAGGTGCGCCCCCGCCATCACCACGTCGGCGGTCGATCCGGTTCTCGTCTGCGCGATGATGTTTCGGGTGCGGCCGGTACGCACGCCCGCCTCCAGCCGCAGACTGACCTGCCCTGGCGCGGCACGCAGCCCGTCGCCCACGTCCTTCGTGACCCCCACCGACGGGATCTTCACGTCGGTGTCGGTGCCGAGGGTGGCCTGCAGATTGTCGCCGTCCTCGTTGTTCGCCACGATCAGGGCCACCGCCCCCCGTTGTGCGGCCACCGACTGCTTGACGCCGAACGGGCACTCACCACGGTCGACCAGTACCACCGCACCCTGCACGGGCAGCCCGTCGTAATCCTCGGCGGTGCACCCCGGGCTGTCCTCGGTCCGGGCGACGACCAGCGGCCCGGCCACCCCCTGCGGTGGCGTACCGATCGTGTACTCGAGCGCCTTGGCCTCGACCGCGGTGCCGGCCACGGTCAGCTCGGGCTTCTCCGCGAACGGCAACTCCACGTCGAATTCGGGTGTCTGTACGTCGAATCCGCTGTCGCGGAGCGTGCCGACGACGAAATCGACGCTGGCGTCGTATCCCGGGGTGCCGAATGCGCGGTTGCCGCCGTTGGCATCGGCGATCTCCTGTAGACGCTGCAGATCAGCCATCATCGCGTCGACGGAGACCCCGCCGGCGAGCTCCTTCGCGAAGTCCTGGGCGGCGGGCGCGGCCTCCGGCGAGGACGACGGCGGCGCCGACGGCGCGGATCCGGTGTCGCTTCCACAGCCGCCGAGCGACGCGGCCACCACCGCAGCGGTCAGCGCCGCCAGCGTCTTACGCACCATTGCACCCACGTTAGCGTGACCGCGCCGGTGCGCACGGCCGGATCAGGCGTCGCGGCGGTTCACCGCCACCACCGCAGCCACGAACACGGCGGCCACCACGGCGGCGAAGTAGAGCACCGCGCCGACATGTCCCCACGGCACGTCGTAGGAAGGGAACAGCCAAGCGACACCGAGGAATTCGAACATGTTCGCGAACGGCAGGTAGGTGCCGATCGCGCTGCCCACGTTCGGCATGTTGCCCAGGATCGGCTCGACCACCAGCGGCCACATCAGCAGCACCGCGACCGCGCCCGCCGCGAACCGGATGAGCGCGCCGACTGCCACGCCGAGGATCGCCGCCAGCACCGCGTAGAGCGTGACCGCCCCCACCGCCCGCCACGTCGCACCGTCCGCCGGTGACAGCCCGGCGATGACCACGGCGACGAAGCCCGTCAGCGCGGCGCACAGTCCGCTGAACGCGCTCGCCACCGCCGCCTTGGCGATCAGCACCAGGGTGCGATGGGGGACGGCGAGGAAGGTCGAGCGGATGAGCCCCGAGCGATATTCACCGGTGACCGCGAGCGACGCCAGGACCATGAGTACAGGGACCCCGAACACGGCGACCCCGAGGATCGCCTCCTCCGGCGTCATGGGGTCGTACGCGCTGCTCGCCGCGACCAGCATCGCGGTCACTCCCAGCGAGAGGACCACGACGGCCGCGGCCGACCACAGCGGTGAGCGGGTGGTGGTGAGCTTGATGCGCTCGGAGTCGAGCACCTCGATCACGCTCATCGGTACTTTCTCCTCTTCGCGCAAGCGCTCATCGGTGCTCTCTCCTCTTCGCGCAAGCGCTCATCGGCCCGCCCGGTAGTCGACGGCGTCGTCGGTCATCTTCAGGTAGGCCTCTTCGAGCGAGGCCCGTTGCGGACTGAGTTCGTGCAGGGTGATCGCGTTGCGGGCAGCGAGTTCTCCGACCACTTCGGCTGCGGCGCCGTGCACGGTCAGGCCGCCGTCGCGATGGTCGCCGACGGTGATGCCCGCGCCCGACAGCGCATCCCGCAACTGCTCGGACTGGGGGCTGCGCACCCGCACGGTGTCTCCCCCGGAGCGGCTCACGAACTCCGAGACCGTGGTCGCGGCGATGAGCCTGCCCCGGCCGATGACCACCAGGCGGTCGGCGGTCTGGGCCATCTCCGAGAGCAGGTGACTCGACACCAGCACGGTGCGCCCCTGCTCGGCCAGCGTGCGCATCAGGGTGCGCACCCAGTGGATACCTTCCGGGTCCAGTCCGTTGACCGGCTCGTCGAACAACAGCACCGGCGGGTCGCCGAGCAGCGCGGCGGCGATGCCGAGGCGCTGGCCCATTCCCAACGACAGCGCCCCGGCGGCGCGATCGGCCGCAGGCGCGATGCCGACGATGTCGAGCACCTCGTCGACGCGGGCGGCAGGAATCCGGTTGCTCGCAGCGATCCACCGAAGATGGTTGCGGGCGGTGCGGTTGGGGTGGGCCTGCCGGGCGTCGAGCAGCGCCCCCACGACCCGAAGCGGGTTGCGCAGGTCTCGGTAGGCCACGCCGTCGATCGTCGCCGTGCCCGAGGTCGGGCGGTCGAGCCCGAGGATCAACCGCATGGTCGTGGTCTTGCCCGCGCCGTTGGGTCCGAGGAAGCCGGTCACCACCCCGGGCTCGATGGTGCAGGTCAGCCCGTCGACCGCGACGGTCGGACCGTACTTCTTCGTCAGTCCCTCGAGTGCGATCACGAGTCCATGGTGTCAGTTCAGCGCCGTGGCGATCATGCCGGCGACCGCACGCATGCCGTCGGCGTTGGGATGCAGCGGCGCGGGGCGACGTGGCCACCGGATCCCGGGCCGGGTTGTCCACGGCTGCGCCGACCAGGCGTGATGGTCCCGGCTGGCTTCGGCGGCGCGCACCCAGCCGCAGCCGGTCTCGGCAGCCACCGCACCGGTGAGTCGCTCGAGCGTGTCGGCGATACGCCGGCCGAGCGCGACGTCGGTATCGGCCAGCGGCGGCGCGGCGGTACCCGCCGGCGGCAGCAGCGTCAGGTAGTCGACGAACAGCACCCGGGACCGTGGTGAGCGTTCGCGCACCACCGTCCCCACCCGGCGCAGCGAATCCTCGAGGTCTACGAGGGCGCGATCGCGGGCCGAGCGGTCGAACAGGTCGCGCACCGGCGGCAGCCACCGCATCACCCGTGGCAGTCCGGCGGCCATCAGCATCGGCACGTAGCCGACGTCGTTGCCGCCGATCGTCACGGTGACCAGCGTCTCGCTGCCGTCGAGCGCGGTGATCTGCGGCGGTGTTCCGTGCTGCGCTTCGTCGAGGACGTGGGCGGTGGTCGCACCCGAATAGGTGACGTCGACCAGGTCGAGGCCCAGCGCCTCGGCCACCAGGTGCGGATAGTTGCGCGCCGAACGCGCGGCACGGAACGGCGCCCCTTCGGCCCGCGGGAAGATTCCCGGTCCCGCCGCCATCGACGAACCGAGTGCGACGTACCGGCTCACCGGGCGGGTCACAACGCCGGACTGGAGGCCTGCGCCCAATACCGCTTCGGGATCCGGCCCGCGTGCCGGGCCAGGTGGCCCGCGGTGACGGCGGCGGCCATCGCCGCGGCCATCTTCGGCGGATCGGCGGCGCGGGTGACGGCGCTGGCCAGCAGCACCGCATCGCAGCCCAACTCCATTGCCAGCGCGGCATCGCTGGCCGTGCCGATACCGGCGTCGAGGATCACCGGTACGCCCGCCGCCTCGACAATCATCTCGATGTGATGCGGGTTCGCGATGCCCAGACCGGTGCCGATCGGCGAGCCCAGCGGCATGACCGCGGCGCAACCGATGTCCTCGAGCCGGCGCGCCAGCACCGGATCGTCATTGGTGTAGGGCAGCACGACGAAGCCGTCGTCCACCAATTGCTCTGCGGCGCGGACCAGTTCGACGGCATCGGGCAGCAGAGTTCGCTCGTCGGCGATCACCTCGAGCTTCACCCAGTCGGTGCCGAGGGCTTCACGTCCGAGTTGCGCGGTGAGCACCGCCTCGCCCGCGCCTCGGCAGCCGGCCGTGTTGGGCAGCGGGGTGATCCCGAGGCGGTTGAGTAGGTCGAGCACACCGGTGCCGCCCTCGGTGTCCACCCGGCGCATCGCCACGGTGGTCAGCTCGGTACCCGATGCGACGAGTGCGGCTTCGAGCACCGCGAGGTTGGCGGCACCGCCGGTGCCGCAGATCAACCGCGAGCCGAACGCGCGTCCGGCGATGGTGAGTTTGTCCCCTGCCTCAGCCACCCTGCACCGCCGTCACCACTTCCACCCGGGCGCCGTCGCGCAACGGGGTCTGCCAGTCCGCGCGCGGCAGCACCGACCAGTCGACCGCCACCGCGATGCCCCTGTCCGGGAATCCCATCCGCGTCACCAATTCGGCCACCGTGGTCGTCTCGTCGACCTCGACGGATTCGTCGTTCACCGTGACTTTCACCGGCCACCCCTTCACGTCGTGACTCCCACTGTCGCTGCCAGTTCGGCGGCCACCTGCTGCGCCGTCCACGGCGCCAGCAGGAATCCGTTGCGGCCGTGGCCCGCGGCCACCACCGTGCGGTCGTCGAGGCGCTGCACCAGCGGCAGCCCGTCTGGGGTCATCGGGCGCAGCCCGGCCGCGCATTCGGCGAACTCGTACTCCCCCAGTGCCGGCATCACGGTGCAGGCGTCGTCGAGCAGATCGCGAACCCCGCTCACCGCGGGCGCGGTGTCGCGGCCGTGCTCGTACTGCGTCGCACCGACCACCACGCCGTCGACGCGCGGCACCAGATACACCTGCCTGCCGTGCACGCGGGCGCGCACCACCCGCCGGGGCACCGGCATGCAGCCTCGCCGCCAGCGCAGCCGGAGCACCTCACCCTTCACCGGCCGGATCGGCAGGTCGGGCCACAGCGCCGGAGCGTCGACGCCGTTGGCGATCACCCGCATGTCGACGTCGTCGACCGCGGCGAGGTCGCCCACCGGGGGCGCCCACTGTACGCCGAGCCGTTCGCAGTGTGCTGCCAGCGCGTCGACGACCGCGCGGTTGTCCACAGCCAGTTCGGTGTCGGCCACGAACCCGTGCCGGATGCCCTGGGCGAGCAACGGCTCCACATCGCGCGCCGCGGTGGTGAGCGTCACCGGGTGACCTTGTGCGGCCAGCCACTGGCCGACGGTCTTCAGATCCGCGGCGTCAGCGCGGTCGACCGCCACGACCAGCGATTCGCGGGCAGTCACCACCTCCGGCGGCAGTCCGTCGAGGAAGCCCTCGTGCCACAGTCGCAGCGAGTCCAGCCCGATGCGCAGCAGTTCGTGCTCACCCGGCCAGCCCTCGCTGTGGGGTGCGAGCATCCCGCCTGCCACCCACGACGCACCCTTCTCCGTGCTGCGGTGCACCCGCACCGTCCAGCCGTCGAGCGCCGCGCGGCGGGCCACCGAGAGGCCGATGACGCCGCCGCCGATGACGGCCAGCGTCTGATCTCCGCGTCGATCTGAAGGCATCTGCACCTCCCTTCGCCGGCATGACCCGGATCAGGTTCGACGGTAAGGGCCGGCTGCCTGGCCCACTCTCAGTCCCGCGTCCCCGGGACTCCCGTGTCGGCCATCCACGGTAGTCGCTAGCGTTCGGATGTGCACAAACCCACTGAACGCCTCTCCCCCTCCCTGCGGGACGCCCGGCTGTATCTGTGCACCGACGCCCGCCGTGACCGCGGTGACCTCGCAGAATTCGCCGACGCGGCGCTCGCCGGCGGGGTCGATCTGATCCAGCTGCGCGACAAGGGGTCGGCAGGAGAGACGAGATTCGGTCCGCTCGAGGCGCGCGAAGAACTCGCCGCGCTCGAGGTGCTGGCCGACGCCGCCCGCCGGCACGGTGCGCTGCTGGCGGTCAACGATCGCGCGGACATCGCATTGGCGGCGAATGCCGACGTGCTGCACCTGGGACAGGACGACCTGCCGCTGGCGATCGCCCGCGCAATCATCGGGTCCCGTCCGCTGATCGGGCGGTCCACCCACGACCGGGATCAGGTGGAAGCGGCGGTGGCCGAAGAGGTCGACTACATCTGCGTCGGTCCGTGCTGGCCGACTCCCACCAAACCGGGCCGCCCTGCGCCCGGCCTGGACCTGGTCCGGGAGACCGCGGCGCTGAACCCGGACAAACCGTGGTTCGCCATCGGCGGCATCGACGAGCAGCGACTGCCCGAGGTGCTGGCCGCCGGGGCACGCCGCATCGTCGTCGTACGGGCCATCACCGCAGCCGACGATCCGGGTGCGGCGGCTAGGCGCCTGCGCTCTGCCCTGGCTGCTGCCCGTTGATCAGTAGCGGGATCGTCGCGGTGACGGTGCGGAGACGCTCCCAGCTCGCCGCGAATCCGGGGTGCAGCGGCAGCGAGTCCACCTCGTCCTCGCCGACCCAACGCAGCTCGGCACTCTCGCGGTTGGGCACGGTGTGCAGTTGCTCGGCCGCGTCGGCGATCACCGTCGTATAGGTCCATGCCGGGCCTTCGCTGCCATTGATCTCGGCGGTCACCACTGTGGTCCGCACGGTCAGCTGATCGGCGGGCAGCCCCGCCTCTTCGTGCGCCTCCCGCACCGCGGCCTGCTCGGGGGTCTCGTGGCTGTCGCGTGCCCCGCCGGGAAGCCCCCACGTTCCGCCCTGGTGACTCCACGGCGCCCGGTGCTGCAGCAGCACCGCCGCCGAGCCGTCGGGCCGCGGCGCCCGCAGCAACAGGCCGGCCGCACCGTGCCGCCCCCAGAAGCGTCCGCCGCCCTCGGCGAACACCCAGCCGTCACCGTCCCCACGCACGCGTACAGGATAGTGCGGGCGACCCGCCGACGGCGTCGGCCCGAATGGCAGGTAGTTCTTAGAATTCTCAGATACGTTGGACGGGTCGGAACGTCGCCGGATAGATGAGGACCGCACACAGGTGACTGTGGAGTTGGCGCACCCATCGACCGAGCCTCTCGCGTCCCGGTCGCCGACCACACCTACGCACCCGCGCTGGTGGTTCCTCTGGACGACGCCGGGCCGCATCCTCACCATCGGCATCGTGCTCTCGGCGCTGGCGATCGCCAGCGCACTGGCGACGTCGACCACGATCGACGACCGCCAGCAGGCGCTCACCACCGTGCTCAACCACACCGAACCGCTCTCGTTCGCCGCCGGTCAGCTCTACACCCGACTCTCGGTGGCCGATGCGGCGGCGGCCACGTCGTTCATCGCCGGCACTGAGCCGCGCGACGTCCGGCAGCGCTACGAGCAGGCCATCACCGACGCCGCGGTGGCGCTCACCCGCGCCTCGAGCGGGCTGACCGACGAGGAACTGATCCAGCTGCTCGGCCGAATCAACGCCGAACTCGCCGTCTACACCGGTCTGGTGGAGACGGCGCGCACCAACAACAGGGCAGGCAACCCGGTCGGCTCCTCGTACCTGTCCGAGGCGTCGTCGCTGATGCAGGCGAAGATCCTGCCCGACGCACAGCGCCTCTACGAGCAGACCTCGGCGCAGGTCGACCAGGAGACCACCGCCTCGACGCGGATCCCGGCGCCGGTGATCCTCGTCGTGTTGGCCACCCTGCTGTTCGGCCTGTTCGCCAACCGCTGGCTGGCGCGGCGTACCCGCCGGCGGGTCAACATCGGGTTCGTCGCGGGCGGACTGGCAGTGCTGATCATGATTCTCTGGGTGGGCACCGCGCTGACGATCTCGACCGCCGACAGCCGCAGCGCCAAGGGCGCGGGAGCCGAATCACTCAAGACGATCACGACGTTGGCCATCACCGCGCAGCAGGCCCGCGCCGACGAGACGCTGGCGTTGATCCGCCGCGGCGACGAGGAGGTGCGCAAACAGTCCTACTACCAGCGCATCGACGTGATGCAGTCCGAGTTGTCGGACTTCCTCGGACGCGACAATCCGATCGACAAGACCGACCTGGCCGCGGCGGAGAAACTGCTGACCCGCTGGCGCGCCGCCGACGACCGGATCAACGCCTACATCGCGGTCGGCAACTACCAGGCAGCGACGCAGGTGGCGCTGGGCACCGGAGAGGACGATTCGACGCCGGCGTTCGATGAGTTGAACGAGGCGCTGAACAAGGGCATCGAGCAGAGCCGCAGTCAGTTGCGCAACGACATCCTCAACGCCCGGCGGGTGCTGTCGGGGGCGACGGCCGGGGCAGCGGCGCTCAGCGTGGTCGCCGCGATCGCGGTCGCGCTGGGACTGTGGCCGAGGTTGAGTGAGTATCGCTGATGAGCGCTTGCGCGAAGAAGAAACAGCCGCTGATGAGCGCTTGCGCGAAGAAGAAACAGCCGCTGATGAGCGCTTGCGCGAAGAAGAAACAGCCGCTGATGACGATGCTCAAACCGCTACTCGCCCTGCTCGCCGCGACGACGGTGCTGGCGGGCTGCGGCCAGGCCGGTTCGACCGAGGCGACACCCGGGGTGACGCTGGCGCCGCCGAGCCCCGCGGGGATGCAGGAACTGCCCCCGGAACCGGTGCGGCTGCCCATGCCGAACAACGACGACTGCGACCGCACCGCGAGTCTGCGTCCCTTCCCCACCCAGTCCGAGGCCGAGGACGCCGTCGCGAACATCCGCAACCGCGGCAGGCTGATCGTCGGTCTGGACATCGGAAGCAACCTGTTCTCCTTCCGGGATCCGATCACCGGTGACATCACCGGGTTCGACGTCGACATCGCCGGGGAGATCGCCAGGGACATCTTCGGCAGCCCGGCCCAGGTCGAGTATCGGATCCTGTCGTCGGCCGACCGGATCGCCGCGCTGCGCAACAACCAGGTCGACGTGGTGGTCAAGACCATGACCATCACCTGTGAGCGCAAGAAGCAGGTGGCGTTCTCCACGGTGTACCTGACCGCCAACCAGCGCATCCTCGCAGCGCGCGACTCGGCGATCACGCGGGCCGCCGATCTGTCGGGCAAGCGGGTGTGCGTCGTCAAGGGCACCACATCGCTGCGCCGCATCCAGCAGATCAGCCCACCGCCGATCATCGTGGCGACGGTGACGTGGGCGGACTGTCTGGTGGCGCTACAGCAGCGGCAGGTCGACGCGGTCAGCACCGATGACGCGATCCTGGCGGGTCTGGTGTCGCAGGACCCGTACCTGCACATCGTCGGGCCCAGCCTCAACGAGGAGCCCTACGGCATCGGGGTGAACCTGGACAACCCCGACCTGGTCCGGTTCGTCAACGGCACACTGGCGCGCATCCGCCGCGACGGCACCTGGTATGCGTTGTACCGCAAATGGTTGACGGTGCTGGGCCCTGCGCCGTCACCTCCGGTCGCGAGGTACGTGGACTGATGTCTGACACCGAACACGTCACCGACGCCGCTCACGAAGCAGACGAGGAGCCGGGCACCCAGCCCGCCGGCCTCGACGACCTCGAGTTCGATTCGGCGTCGACGATCCGGCCGATGGCCACCCAGGCGGTGTACCGGCCGAACTTCGATGATTCGGACAGCCTCGGATTCCACACCGGAGACACCGAACCAGAGGACCATGCGACCACGGTGGTGCGCACCCTGTCGCCGGTGCGGCGGCTCGGCGGTGGGCTGGTCGAGATCCCGCGGGTGCCCGCAAAGGATCCACTCGAAGCGCTGATGACGAATCCGGTGGTCGCCGAGGCGAAACGGTTCTGCTGGAACTGCGGACGCCCGGTGGGGCGCTCGTCGTCGGACGGCGCCGCACTGTCGGAGGGTTGGTGCCCACACTGCGGCAGTCCGTATTCGTTTCTGCCGCAGCTCAACCCGGGCGACATGGTTGCCGAACAGTACGAGATCAAGGGGTGCATCGCCCACGGCGGGCTGGGCTGGGTGTATCTGGCGTTCGACCACAACGTCAACGAGCGGCCCGTGGTGCTCAAGGGTCTGGTGCATTCCGGTGACGCCGAGGCCCAGGCCATCGCCATGGCGGAGCGACAGTTCCTCGCCGAGGTGACCCATCCGGGCATCGTGAAGATCTACAACTTCGTCGAACACGAGGACAAGCACGGCAACCCCGTCGGGTACATCGTCATGGAGTACGTCGGCGGTGCGTCGCTCAAACAGGCCAAGGGCCACCGGCTTCCGGTGGCTCAGGCCATCGGGTACATGCTGGAGATCCTGCCCGCGCTGGGCTACCTGCATTCGATCGGGCTGACCTACAACGACCTCAAGCCCGAGAACATCATGCTGACCGAGGATCAGGTCAAGCTGATCGACCTCGGCGCGGTCTCGACGATCAACTCGTTCGGCTATCTCTACGGCACCCCGGGCTATCAGGCGCCCGAGATCGTGCGGACCGGCCCGACCGTGCGGACCGACATCTACACCGTCGGGCGGACGCTGGCGGCGATGACGCTCGATCTTCGTACGCGCAAGGGACGTTACGTCGACGGGCTGCCTGAAGGCGATCCGGTGCTCGTGCAGTACGACTCGTTCGCCCGCCTGCTGCGCCGTGCGATCGATCCCGACCCGCGACGCCGGTTCGGCAGCTCCGACGAGATGTCGTCGCAGCTGCTCGGCGTGCTGAGGGAGGTGGTGGCCAAGGACACCGGGGTGCCGCGGCCGGGTCTGTCGACGGTGTTCTCGCCGTCGCGTTCGACGTTCGGCATCGATCTGCTGGTGGCCCACACCGACGTCTACGTCGACGGTCAGGTGCATTCGCAGAAGCTGACCGCGCAGGAGATCGTCAAGGCGTTGCCGGTTCCCCTGCTCGATCCGGCGGACGTGGGGGCTACCGTCCTGTCGGCGACGGTGCTCAGCGAGCCTGTGCAGACCCTGGATTCGTTGCGGGCGGCGCGCCACGGGGCGCTGGATTCAGAGGGGATCGACCTGTCCGAATCGATCGAACTGCCGCTGATGGAGACGCGGGCCCTGCTCGACCTCGGCGACGTCGCGAAGGCCACCCGCAAGCTCGACGAGCTCGCCGCGCGGGTGGGCTGGCGATGGCGGCTGGTGTGGTTCCGCGCGGCGGCCGAGCTGTTGGCCGGTGACCTCGACGCGGCCACGAAGCATTTCACCGAGGTGCTCGACACAGTGCCCGGCGAGCTCGCGCCGAAGCTGGCATTGGCGGCCACGGCGGAACTCGCGGGCTCGGACCTGACGCCCGCACCGGAGCTGAACTTCTACCACACGGTGTGGGGCACCGACCGCGGTGTGATCGCTGCGGCCTTCGGGATGGCGCGGGCGCAGTCCGGACAGGGCGACCGCGACGGCGCCGTCCGAACCCTCGACCAAGTACCGGCCACCTCACGGCATTTCACCACGGCACGGCTCACCAGTGCGGTGACACTGCTGTCCGGCCGGTCGTCGAGCGAGATCACCGAACAGCAGATCCGCGACGCCGCGCGCCGGGTGGAGGCGCTACCGGACACCGAGCCGCGGGTGCTGCAGATCCGCGCGCTGGTGCTCGGTACGGCGATGGACTGGCTGGCCGACAACGAGGCGAGCACCAATCACATCCTCGGCTTCCCTTTCACCGATCACGGTCTGCGGCTCGGCGTGGAGGCCTCGCTGCGTGCGCTGGCCCGCCTCGCGCCAACCCAGGCCCACCGGTACGCGCTGATCGACCTGGCCAACAGCGTGCGGCCACCGAGCGCGTTCTGACGCGCCCGCGCTTCGCGGTCTCGAGTGTGCCGCCACGGCGGTTTTCAGCACGAGTTCTCGCCCAATGCGCACACTCGATGCCGTCAATGCACACTCGCCGACCGTGACGCCAGCGCATGCCGGATTCGGCGCAGGATGTCGACCGGATGGTCCTCCTTGACGACCCGGACCACCAGCCATCCGACGCGTTCAATCTTCTCGGCGCGACGGATGTCGTTGGTATAAACCCGCCGACTGGTCTGATGGTGTTCGCCGTCGTATTCCGCTGCGACCATGTAGTCGTCCCAGCCCATATCGAGGTAGGCGAACGGCAGTCCGTCCGCACCGGCCACGGGAATCTGTGTTCGCGGCCGGGGCAGGCCGGCGCGGATGAACAGCAGCCGCAGCCAGGTCTCTTTCGGCGATTCCGCTCCTGGGTCGACCAGGTCGATCACGGTCTCGAGTCGACGCAGGTTGCGCGCGCCGGGGTGCCGCCGGGCCACCTGCAGTACGGCGTCTAGCGGCAGCCCCGTCGCGCGGGTGAGTGCATCGAGGCGCGTCACCGCCTCGTCGAGGCGACCCCTTCGCCCGAGGTCGAACGCGGTACGGGCGGGGCTCGTCACCGCAAGACCATGCAGGAGCTGGCGCTCCCCGTCGTCCAGGACGTCGCGGCGGGTGGAGATTCCCTTCGGCGGCCGCGGATTGGCGTGGATCAGTTCGACGACGCTGTCATCGTCGACCACTTCGCTCCGTGCAGCGCGGCGGCCGCCAACCCGCCGACGGTGGCTCGCCCGTCCGCCCACAGCCACGCGGCCGAAATCCTCTGCCGCAGCGACGGTGGAGACATTCTCGACACGTAGATGTCCGGATACACCGCGCGGTATCGCGTGCGCAGCTGGTGGCGGCTCAACGCGCCAGACGCCAGCGCGCGGCTTCCGACGAAGGGGACAGCCAAGGAGCTCATGCCAGGACGATGACGCGGCGCTCCGACACACCAAGTCGATCACGAGGGATTCATCCCCAGCGCCCGGACATGCTCGAGTGTGACGCCACGGCGCCGAGTGTGTCGTGAGGCAGGAAAACCCGCGACGCGGCCGCCAGGAGTGCACACTCGACGCCGTCATCACACGCTCGCCGCCCCAGGCCCGTCAGATCACCTGCAGGCAGGCGCGCGCGATCGCGAGTTCCTCGTTGGTGGGGATGACGAGCACCGTCGTCGGCGACGCGTCGGCGGAGATGCGGCGAGCGGTCTTGGCGGGGCTGTCATTGAGGTGCTCGTCGAGTTCGATCCCCAGCGGCGCGAGGCCGGACAGCGCATCGCGGCGCACCGCGGCGTCGTTCTCCCCCACCCCGGCGGTGAAGCTGATGACGTCGGTGGTGCCCAGCAGCGCGAGGTAGGCGCCGATGTACTTGCGCAGCCGGTGGATGTAGACGTCGTAGGCCAGTCGGGCCTGCTCGTCCCCGCTCTCGATGCGCTCATGCAGCACCCGGAAGTCGATCTCTCCGCCCAGCCCGCGCACCCCGGCGCGCTTGTTGAGCATCGTCTCGATCTCCTCGACGCCCATTCCCGCGGTGCGCCACAGATAGATCAGCACGCCGGGGTCGATGTCGCCGGATCTGGTGCCCATCACCAGACCCTCCATCGGCGTGAGGCCCATCGAGGTGTCGACCGGTCGGCCACCCAGGATCGCCGAGGCCGACGCGCCGTTGCCCAGGTGCAGCACGATCTGGCTGAGCGACGCCAGCGGCGCGTCGAGGTAGGCGGCGGCCTGTTCGCTGACGTACTGGTGGGAGGTGCCGTGGAACCCGTAGCGACGAATGTGCCACTGCTCAGCGAGATCACGGTCGATCGCGTAGGTGGCCGCCGCCGGCGGCAGATCGTGGAAGAACGCCGTGTCGAACACTGCCACGTGCGGGAGGTCGGGCAACACCTTGCGCGCCACGGCGATGCCGAGGACCGCGGGCGGATTGTGCAACGGCGCCAGGGGCGCGAGTTCCTCGAGCCGGTGCACCAGTGCGTCGTCGATGACGGTGGGCTGATACAGATCGGGGCCACCGTGCACGACCCGGTGACCGACCGCGACGAGGCCGACGGACCCGAGCTCGGCACCCGCCTCGTCGAACAGTTCGAAGGCCAGCCGCAGCGCTGCCTCGTGGTCGGGCACCCGGTCGTCGCGCGTGACCTCGCGGTCCCCGACGACGAGGCTGGCCGACGAGGAGTCCTCGCCGATGCGCTCGACCGTGCCGTCGGCCAGCGCTGCACCCGAATCCGGCTGAACGAGCTGGAATTTCACCGACGACGAGCCGGAGTTGAGAACCAGGACGGTGCGGCTCATGGCTTCCCCTGGGCCTGGATCGCGGTGATCGCGACCGTGTTGACGATGTCCTCGACCAGGGCTCCGCGCGACAGGTCGTTGACCGGTTTGTTCAGCCCCTGCAGCACCGGCCCGATCGCGATGGCCCCCGCACTGCGCTGCACCGCCTTGTAGGTGTTGTTGCCGGTGTTGAGGTCGGGGAAGATCAGCACGGTGGCCCGGCCCGCCACCGCGGAGTCGGGCATCTTGGTCTCGGCGACGGACGGTTCGACCGCCGCGTCGTACTGGATCGGCCCCTCGACGAGCAGCTCGGGTTCGCGCTGGCGGACGAGTTCGGTTGCGGCGCGGACCTTGTCGACGTCGGCGCCGGTGCCCGATGTCCCGGTCGAGTAGGACAGCATGGCCACCCGCGGGTCGATGCCGAACTGGGCGGCGGTGCGTGCCGAGGAGATCGCGATGTCGGCGAGCTGCTCGGCGGTGGGGTCCGGGACGATCGCGCAGTCTCCGTAGGCGAGCACCTCGTCGGCGAGACACATCAGGAAGATGCTGGAGACGGTGTTCACGTCGGGCAGCGTCTTGATGATCTCGAACGCCGGCCGCACGGTGTGCGCGGTGGTGTGCATCGCGCCCGAGACCATGCCGTCGACCATGTCGTTGTGGACCAGCATGGTGCCGAAGTACGAGACGTCGTGGATGATCTCGCGGGCCTGCTCGACGGTGACGCCCTTGTGTTTGCGGAGCTCTGCGTACTGCTCGGCGAACTGGTCACACAGCTCGCTTGTGCGCGGATCGAGCACGACGGCCGCGGCCAGGTCGAGGCCGAGCTCGGCTGCGCGGGAACGGATCTGCGGCTCGTCCCCGAGGATGGTGAGGTCCGCGACGCCGCGCTGCAGGAGGCGGCCTGCGGCCTTGAGGATCCGGTCGTCCTCGCCCTCCGGCAGCACGATGCGCTTGCGGTCCGAGCGGGCCTGGTCGAGCAGCTGATAGGTGAACATCTGCGGTGTGACCACCGTCGGGATCGGGATGGCCAGTTTCCCGAGCAGGTCGGCGGTGTCCACGTGTTCGTCCATCAGCGCCAGCGCCGTGTCGATCTTGCGGGTCGATTCGGCGGTGACCCGGCCGCGGGTGCCGGCCACCCGCCGCGCCGTCTCGAACGTGCCGTACTCCGTGGCGACGATCGGCAGGCGAAGCCGCAAACCGGCGACCAGCGCGGCGATCGACGGATGCAGCGGGAGGCCGCCGTTGAGGATGATGCCCGACAGTGACGGGAACCCCTCGGCCACATGGGCACTGGCGACCGCGAGGACCACGTCGGATCGGTCACCCGGCGTCACGACGGTGACGCCTTCGGTGAGGCGCTCGAGCACATGCTCGGCGGTCATCCCGGCGACCAGTACGTCCATCACCTCACGGCTCAGCAGGCGCTCGTCGCCGCTGAGGACGGTGCCGTCGACCGCCTCACACAGTTCCCCAACCGACGGCGCGACCAGCAGCGGTTCCTCCGGTAACGCATAGGTCGGCGGACCGTCGATCCGTTGCAGGGCCTCGTTGATCGCACCGAGTTCGGTTGGCGCGCAACGGTTCGCCACCACAGCCGCGGTGTGCGCATGTTGTCCGGAGATCTCGTCGAGGCAGACCTCGACCACGTCGGCCACCTCTGCGGGCGCCCGGTCCTTGGCCTTCACGGTGAGCACGACCGGGACGCCGAGGTTGGCCGCGATGCGCGCGTTGACCGACAGCTCGCTGGGACTGGCCACGTCGGTGTAATCGCTGCCGACGATCAGCACGGCGTCGCAACGGTCGGCCATGCGGTGGAACCGGTCGACGATGTCGCCGATCGCCCCGTCGGGATCGTCGTGGAGCTGGCGATACCCCACCCCCACGCACTCCTCGTAGGTCAGGCCAGCCGTCGTCCGAGCGAGCAGGAGCTCCAGAATGTAGTCGCGCGACTCGCTCCGGATTTCCCCCGGGCCGCTTCGCTCCTGCCCCTCCGGACGCCGGGTGATGGGCCGGAACACCCCCACCTTGGCGACGGTGGCCGTGAGCCTGCTGAGCAGACCCAGCGCGACTGTCGACTTCCCGGTGTCGCCTTCGGGCGATGCGATGTAGATGGCGGAGACGGGGTGCTGCTGCGGGCCTTTCACGCTGCCGAGAACCTCATGAGGCGACGGTAGCGCAGGTCCGCCGCTCAGGCTCGGGGCTCGGGTGTGGTGGGCGGGCCACCCGGCATGTCGTGTCCGCCGGCGCGTCTGCGGCGCGACAGCAGGGCGTAGACGAGCGCTGCGACGGCGACCACAGCCGCCACGCCGACGGCGATGGGGATCCATCGCTCGGGCGATGACGAGTCGGGAGACGACGACACGGCGGATGCGTCTGCACTCTCGGCGGCGGAATCGCCGGCGCGGATCGAGAGGTTCGTCGGGGTGCCCGCCGCGCCGGCCGCCAGCACGTCACCGGTGAGCCCCGACCAGTTGCCGTTCGCGCCGTCGACGGAGCTGAACAGGGGGTCCACCAGCGACCATGCCCCGGTGGTGGTGACCAGGATCACCGACCGGTCGCGGGCCCCGTCGGCGAACGCCTGGATCGAGCCGATCCCGTCGTTGATGTCGGCGCGTAGCTCCGTGGGCAGCGCGACGTCCACCGTGTTCCCGTCGCCGCCGATGGGCGGGTTCAGATTCGAGCGACCAATGGCTCCGGACTTGGCGACGATCAGTGCGCCCGTGTTGGCGTCGACGGCGGTCTTGAGGTCGACGACCTGCGGCGAGAGTTCGACGCTGGTCAGTCGGGCGATCGCGCCGACGATTCGGGCAGCCCAGATGAGCTGGTCGGGGTCGCTGCCGTCGAGCGCGACCATGAACCTGGGGCTGAACTCCGACGGGAAGGCGCTGAATCCGCCGAGCGGTGCGCCACCCCGATGCACGGTCAGCGTCGATCGGGGATTCACCTGGAAGCTGATGGGCGCGAGGAGCGGCCCACAGACCTGCTGCGGCGTGTAGGTCAGTGCGAAGTCGAGGTTCAGGCCTTGGCCGAACGTGCGACCGTCCACGTCGAAGGTCGCGTCCAGGATGCCGCTGCTGTCGAGCGCCGACCGGTAGACGACCACATCACCGGACCGAATGACCACAGCTGCCGCGTCATCCTTGGGGACCGGCGTGTAGTCGGCCAGCAGATGCACCTGAATTCGGTCGACGCGGCCGTTGCCCAGCGCTGCGCGCCCCGCACCGACCGAGAAGTTCCCGATCTTGAGGACGTCGGTCCTGCCGGTCATGTTCAGTTGATCGAACGTCAGGGTGTCGCCGGTCAGGGCGGCGTCCGCTCCGGCCTCGTCCACCCGGGTGCTGGCCGTTTGGGCCAACGACTGCATCTGGGTGGCCAGCAGCGACACCTGCGTCGAGAGCTCGTCGCCGCCGCCGGCGACACGCAGGAAGGCGTTGGGACTGCCCGGGTCCTGCACACTGAGGCCGGCGGCTCCGCCCTTCTCGACGACGACCGAACGCGCCAGCTGCGGGGCGGGCGGTGGCACCGCACCGCGCGGCTGGTTGACGACGCTCACCGCCAGCGGCTGCGGGTTGTACTGCCGGGTGAGGGCGGTCAGCATGGTGAGCACGGCCTGCTGCTCGGCGGCGTCGGCGTCGGCCGGCGCGTAGATGGTGACGCGCTCGAGGACCGGCGGGAAGAAGTTGGCGATCGTTGTCGCCGGGGACTCGGCGCCGGTGAACACCGTCGCCATGTCGCTGAGGCTCAGCTCCTGGATCGGTCCGCAGAACTGGTCGCTGTTGTCCACCGGCCGCACGGTGAAGGTCAGGTCGACCGCCGACGCGCGCACCCGCGCCGTCGACAGGTCGACGTCCAGCGGTGTCTGAGCCCGCGCAGCCGAAACGGGAGGCACGTCCACCGCCGCGAGGATTCTCCCGTCGCCGTCCTCGACCGAGAGGAAACCGGCGCCGATGTTGAGGGGCACGTCGATGGTGCCGCGCAGCCTCGAAGCGGTCAGCCCCTGCGGCACCGGCACGGTGAAAGTCGTCGGGCTGTTGGGGCCGAGGACCATCCCCTGTTCCAAGCCGAGGGCACGCCAGCTCAACGTCACGTCGGCCGGCGGTGTGTTGGTGTCGTCTTCCGGTTGCCCGTACGCCGGAGCCGCGACCGCTCCGGCGAACAGGATCGGCAACAGCAGGAGCACGGCCGCGAAGACCCGCACGAAGCTGCCGCGATTCATGATCGAATCTCGGCAACGTCGTCGGCGCCTGACCCGGAAGGCAGTCGCTGCGGACTCGATGACAGAACTGAACTGACCGGGTGCAAGCTGTTCTACTTTCCATCGAGCTTCGTGGCGCCAACAGTGGTCGGACTATACCGGCGGAGTCTGCTGCTTGACCCGAAATGTAAGGCCTCGTAAGACAGCGGCAGACGCGGCGCCGTCACCGATTCGTTGACGCCACCGAAGATAACCGGCGCCCCGGATCGGTTGTGCTTCACCGACTCACGCGCGGGGACGTCTGAGGGTGCTCCGAATGCATTGCGACAGAGAGCATCCCTCGGAGCCGCCGTTTGCCTTTGCGGCGCCCAGTCCCTGGGATAACGTGTGACGACCTGTATGCTCGCCGGACTTCGGCGCGCGAGCGGCGAGCACGAGGAGAGCATCAGCGATGAAGGGTCGCCATTGACCGTTCGAGACTTCGCGCAGATCCTGCGTCATCGCTGGAAGATCATCTGCCTTGTGACCGCCGTCGCCATTCTCGGTGCGATCGTCCAATCCCTCCTCGCCTCCCCGCGATACGAGGCGTCGACCCGGCTCTTCGTGTCGACCACCTCAGAAGGCAACAATTCGCAGACCTACGACGGGGGTTTGTTCGCCCAGGGTCGCGTGCTGTCCTACATCGAACTCCTCACCGGCGACATCCTTGCTCAGCGCACCGTCGACAAACTCGGCCTCGACATGAGCGCTACCGACTTGAAGGAGAAGATCGAAGCGACCGCCCCGACCGACACCGTCCTCATCGACGTGACGGTGACGGATTCCTCGGCGTCGCGGGCCCGCGACATCGCCAACACACTGTCCGACGAATTCGTGGTGATGGCCGCAGGACTGGAGACCCCTCAGCTGGGCGCGCAGCCCAACGCCCGGGTCATCGTCCAGGAACGCGCGGAGCTGCCCGAGGACCCGGTGGCTCCGAAGACGAAACGCAACCTGGCCATCGCGGCCGTGCTGGGCGCCCTCGTCGGGGTCTTCCTCGCGCTCGTCCGCGAGCGACTGGACGACCGGATCAGGAGTTCGGCCGCGCTGGAGAAGTCCACCGGAGTCGGCCTCGTCGCAGACATCCCGTTCGACGCCGAACGCCGCAGGAATCCGCTGATCGCGTTCGAGACCGACCACTCTGCCGCCGCTGAAGCCTTCCGCGAGCTGCGTGTGAACGTGAAATTCCAGGAGATCGCCGACGGACCGCGCACTCTGCTCGTGGCCAGCGCCATGCCGGAGGAGGGCCGGACCACGACAGCGGTCAATCTGGCCCTGGCGCTGGCCGAGGCCGGTCACGACGTTGTCGTGGTCGACGGTGATCTGCGCCGGCCTCGGGTGGCCCAATACCTGGGTCTCGGCGGCCAGGCCGGTCTGGCGACGGTGCTCAGCGGGAGTGCGACCCTCGACGACGCACTGCAAAGGACGCACGCGCCGCGTCTCACCGCGATCACCTCCGGGGCTGCCCCGTCGAATCCGGCCGAACTGCTCGAGTCGCAGGTGACCAAGGACGTCGTCGCGGCGTTGGGGCAGCGGTTCGACTACGTGATCCTCGATTCTCCGTCGCTGCTGCGAACGGATGCCGCGATCCTGGCCGCGAGCTGCCAGGGGGTTCTGGTCGTCGCCCGTTTCGGTACGACGAAGCGCCGACAGCTGACCGACGCGGTCCACACCCTGACGCGAGCGGGAGCTCCGCTGCTCGGCGCAGTTCTCACTTTCTCGCCGGCCAGGAAGCGGTCCACAGACGACTACTACAGCAGTGCAGATGTCAGCGCGACGGCCTCGCAGGCCCGTGGCGGCCGCTGGCGCCGCGGTTCACACACCAGGTGACAGGGTCGTTGACCGATGGACCGCGACGAGCCGACCGCTACCGGGAGCACCTTCGTAGGGCGGCCCCCGCGGTCCGTCGAAGGGCAACCACACCCACCGGCACGTAGTTCCGGTCAGCTGCGCACCTATCTGGCCGCGCCCACCCGGATCGTCCTGTCGGCGGCATCGGCGTTCCGGGCGGGCGACCGGGCATTCGCGGTGTTGTTGGCGACGGCGGTCGGCCTGGTGGTCATCCCCGACGCCATCAATCACCTCATCGTGAAACACACACCGGATCTCGGTATCGACAAGGCTCTGGCCATTGCGGAGACGCCGATCGCCGGACTCGCCCGCTGGGCCGGATCGGGTCTCCTCCTCGCGGTCAGCACGATTGTCGTCCTCTTGCGCGGCCACCCGAACCGCGACATCAGCTGGCTGCTGGTGTTCCTGCTCGCGCTGAACCTGCCCTATGTCATCGGTCCGGTTCGCCCCGGCCCGGCGGACCTCGTCAAGATCGTGTTGGCCAACGTCGTACTTCTGGCGATATGGAATACCGGCGCGCGGGTTTCCCAATTGAAGTGGATCCCGATTCTGCTGGCCTGCGTGGGCGCCTATTCCCTCGTCGGCGGGCTGATCATTCCCGACTACATGATGTACAACATGGTGTCGAGGAAGTCCCTCGTCGCAGGCTGGGAGTTGGCCGGCCCATTCGGTCAGAGCAACGCGCTGGGAATGTACTGCGCGATCGCCTTTTCCCTCGTGCCGCTCATCGCCCGAAACCGGTGGCGAGTGACCTGCGCAGTGATCCTCCTGGCGACGATCGTCGCGTCGGCCACGAGAACAGCGCTGGTGGCGGCCGGAGTGGTGATCATCTGGTGGGCACTGACTCGTCTTCGATCGGTCGTGTCGACACGGGTTCTCGGCACCACGCTCGCAGGTGCCGCCCTCTCTGCGGCGCTCATCATGCCGTTACTGGACTGGAGTGCTGATTCGTTCACCGACCGTGCCTTCATCTGGTCTGGTGGCCTCGACATCTGGCAGCAGTCGCCGGTAGTCGGTCAGGGGTTCAGCTGGTTTCTGACCGGTGGCCAGGAGCACGCAGAGATCGTCGTCTGGGCGGGCGCCGGCACTGGACACAACATCCTCATCGACACCCTGGTGAAGTACGGCCTGGCCGGCGTGGCGTTGTTGATGCCGATCTGGATCGGCGCGATCGTCGCGAGCCGCGCGAACCCCGTCCCCAGAGAGCAGATCGCCTGCTTCGGTTACCTCATCGCCTTCTTCATCATGGCCATCACCGAAGCGGTCTGGGACCTGTGGCCCAACACGCAGCAGTTCCCTACGAGCGCGCTGATCTTCGCAACGGTGATCCTGGCGCGCCGTGGTGACCAGAGTGGTGACCGCAGTGGCGACAAGGGAGAAGTCTGATGTCGGCGACGAACTCGAGTCCTCGCGTGCTCTACTCCGGCTTTCACTATCTGCACCACAACCCGGGATCGGGGTACGACCAGGTGGTCCCCGATCCGCGCCACTACGTCAGTGGCGCGAAACTGCCGTTCGCCGATCGTCTGGAATCGACCAGGCCCCGGCATCTCAACTTCCTGCTGATGGACCTGCTCACCCTGCTACGCGGACTGCGCTACGACACGATTCATTACTTCAATCCCGAGGCGACGGCGTATCTGTCTCCCCGGATCCTTCGCGCTCTCGGCAAGCGGATCGTCTACACGGTGCATCTCGCGGACTCCGAGTGGCTCGGCCCCACCCGCAGCGTGCACCACCGCATCAAACAGAGGTCGCTGCGGGCGGCGCACGCCATCGCAGTCCTGAGCAGTCAGCAACGCGACGTCTTCCGCCGAGCGTTCCCCGACAAGGACGTCAACTTCGTCCCCCACGGGTTCACGTTCGAGAACCGTGCTCCTTCGATGGAACTCTTCGAGCTGCGCACCCGAGGGCAGCGGCGGTTGGTCATGGTCGGCGCCAACTACCGCGACATTGACATGCTCGAACACATTGTCACCCAGCGTGGTTCGCGCGACGTCCGCATCGACCTCGTGGGAATGGACGAGGCGGCCCGTCGCCGCCTCGAGCATCATCCGGGCGTGGTGTGCCACCCCCGGCTCGATGCCGACACCTACGACAGGCTGCTGTCGGAGTCGTTCGCACTGCTCCTGCCACTCACTTTCGCCACCGCGAACAACGCTCTGCTGGAGGCGTACACCCGTTACCTGCCGGCGTTCCTGAGCCGAATCGACGGGGTCACCGATTACGCGGCAGACGGCGATCGATCGTTGTTCTCCTCCGCGGACGAGTTCTGGTCGAAGTACGACGCGCTCGCGGCGCTCGACCCTCGACAGCTGCGTGAGTATTGCATCGGTCTGCATGACGCTGCGAGGGATCGCTTCTCCTGGCCCAGGATTCGCAGTGAGCTCTCCGGACTCTACGCTCCGACACGGTGATTCGGCCGCCGGGAGCTGCTGTCCGGCCCGGCCGACATTCTCACACTCCCCTTCTGCGCAGACTGGCGAAGATGCCGAGGAATTCCCGTGATTCGCCGCGGAACCCGGGTACCAACACCAGTACAGCGACCACCGCCAGAGAGGAGGCGGTCGCCGTGGCCAGGGTCCCCCCTGCGGACCACCCCCGATGCGCCAGGATCTCGCTGACGATGAGTCCGGCCGCCACCACCGGCAGCAGGTAGACCAGGCGCCGCAACGACGGCCGCAGGAACTCCCACGCGGGAAGCCCCATCCTGGGCAGTCCTATCAGCGTCGACACCAACCAGTTCAACACCAGACTGGCGGCATACAGCGCAGCGATCCACTCCGCACCTTCGGCGTTGAACACGAAATACAGCGCCGTGATCGGAATCCACACGGACGCGTCGAGGAGCCACAGCAGTCCGAGTCGGCCCCTACGCGTGTACAACCAGTAGTTCACATAGCCGAAGATCTGGAACACGCCTCCGGCCGCGAGGATCTGCGCGATGCGCCCGGACGATCTCCAGTCCGGCCCGAACAGCACATCGACCAGGTCGGCTCCGCCCACGATGATGAACGCCAGGAACGGCAACAGGGCGTAGGCCATTGCCAGCTGCACCCGCTTCGCCGCCGCAACCAGTTTCGGCCCGTCCTCGACATGGGCCAGAATCGGCACGACCACGCGGGTGAGGGGCCCCGCCAACTGAACAAGGGGAAACGCCACGAGCTGGAAGGCCCGGTTGTACAGGCCGACCGCCGCTGCGCCGAGCGCCTGACCGACGGCTGCAGGGGCGGCGTACACAGCCGCATAATTCGTCACGTCGATACCCAGCGACGTCGCACCGAGTGAGACGTGTTCTTTCACGCCGCGCAGGTTCGGCCGCGAGCGCGGCACATACCGCGACAGCAGAGCCAGCACCATGATCAGGACGACCGCGGCGACACCCTGCTGGATCACCACCGCCCAGTACCCCGCTCCGCGAATCGCGGCGACACACGCGGCAACGAGCGCCACGCCCTGCGCGATGGGGTCGACGGACGCCAGCGCTCGGAACTTGTGCTTGCGCGCGAGTTCCGCCCGAAATTGCGGCGCCAGCCCGGAGATACACACGAACGCCGCCAACCACCTCGTGACGTCTTCAAGGCGAGGCTCGTCGTAGAACGCGGCGATCAACGGAGCGCTCAGCCACACGCAACCAGCGGTTGTGAAAGCCAGCAGCGTGTTGATGTAGAAGAGGCCGTCTCGAATCGTCCGCGGTATGTCCGTCTCCCGCATGATCGCCATCGACAGCCCGAAGTCGCTCAGCACCGAGGTGATCCCGATGACCGATGTCACCATCGCAACGAGCCCGAAATCGACCGGCGTCAGCAGGCGGGCCAACAGGATCAGCCCCGCCAGTTGGATCAGGGTGCGCACCACCTGGCCGATGATGACGGCGAACCCTCCCCGGACAGCGGTTCCTTGCAGGGAGCTGCCGTCGGGAGACGTCATGTGGCACATCCTCTACGCGTCGACGTGGTTCGAGGGGCATCAACGGTGTTCGCTCGTCGAGCGCCGAATCTGCGCAAACACCTGGGGACCAACTGGGCTGCCACGGCGTCAGCCCCCGGTTTCCGGCTTGGTCACGGCAGGCTCCACTGCCTCCGAGCGGGCGTCGCGCCGTGTGGTCAGACGCAGCCATACCGCGTGGATTCCGATGCCGGCCACGATGAACAGATACGGCTCGATGTGCATCCGGTAGCGAGCGTGCACGCACGTGACGGCATACGCGGCGGTGAGCAGGCCGACGGCGGTCAGATAGATGACCGCCGGTGCGCGCTCGAGACATCGTCGTCGACGCCAGATCGTCACCAGTCCGATCAGGACGAAGATGTTGGTGACAATCCATGGGACGAGATACGCGGGTGTGCCCGTCGTCGCCTTGTCCGTCCAGTCGAAGCCCCACAGTAACGCGACCTTGGTGGCGGTCAACGTGACGAGGCGCTGAGGCGAGGCATTCTCGAGGTCCTTCTCGAAGGCCTCCATGAACGCTTCCTGGACACGACTTTCGTATCCCGGTCCCGGCGCCACACTCTCGTTGATCAACGTGAGTTCGCGCCCACCGGGCTCGTTCTGGTCTTCCGACAGGTTGCCTGAACCGTTGGTGTACGGGTTGTAGCCCTTCCACAAGTTGTACCCACTGCTTTGAGCAGTGGGAATGAACAGTCCGAACTCCTGGTAGTTGCGAATCGTCCAGGGAGCCAACACCACGACCATCACCAGTGCGCTGGCGACGCCGGCCTTGACGATAGTCGAGCTGCGGCGGCCCCACACTGCCCCCAGGGCCAGCAGTACGGGCCCGATGACGAGCATCTCTGAGCGATTGAGCGCCGCCAGTCCGCAGAGCAGACCTCCGAGTGCTCCGTAGGCGATGGGGTTCGCACCGGATGCCAGTTTCACCGCGACGGCGGTGACCGACAACAGCAGGAGCACAGCCCAATTGGACTGGTGGTACACGGCCGTCACGTAGACGAAGGTGGGATAGCAGGCGATGAGCATCGACGCGGCGAAAGCAGCCCAGCGTGCGGGCCACAGCTTCTGCGCCAGGTAGAAGACCAGCGCCACGCACCCGAGGGCAGCCGCCGTGTTGGCAGCCAGCCAGATCGCGCGGGCGACCCAGCCGTCGCCGAAGATCTGGAACAGGATCAGCCAGAAGTAACTGAGCATCGGCGGCATGTAGGCGGAGGGGTAACTCTCACCCCCCGAGGACGAGTAGTAGAGGCAGAGTTGCCCGCCGTGCCTGAGGGCACACAACCCCTGTTCGCCGTACTCCCAGATGTTCGCCTTCTCCGACACGTCACCTTCGAGCAGGATCGCGGCGACCCGCAGGACGAGGGCGGTACCCAGCGCCACGAAGAGCAGTGTTCTCGACCTCACCGCGGACAAGCGTCCCATCGTCTTACTCCTGATCTCCAGAAGCGGCTTGCATCAATGCCACCGCGGCCGGCTTGGGATCGAGGTCGTGGCGGAGGACGCCGAAGTTCTCACCGTCGACCGAGCGGTCGGATCCGCCGTCGACGAGTTCGTAGTAGATGAGCGGGCCCACCCAGTCCCACTTCTCCACCTGTTGGCGGGCCTGCAGCAGTGCCAGCGCCTGGTCGTCTTCCGATACTGCATTCGGACCGTTGCCGGTCGGAGCTCCGAATTCGGTGATCCACAGCTTCTTCGCGCCGTCACCGTTTCTTTCCATCACCTCGTGCAGGGCGGGGAGATCCTTGAATTCGCCGATCGTCTCCTCGTTCTCGTCGTCCGGCAGGACGGGGAAACTGTAGGGATGCACCGCGATCGCGTCGGCCAGCTGCGCTGTTCCGTTCTCGTACAGCTGCTGAAGGTAATCCAGCGGGGAAACCCCGACATCGGGTTCGGGATATCGCGGTGACAGCCCGCCGGTCACCAGGGTGGCATTCGGATCGACGTTGCGGATCGCTGTTGCAGCCGCCCTGAACAGAGTCGCGTATTCGTCGGCGTCCGGTCGGGGTGGCCAGAACAGGCCGAGATTCGGCTCGTTCCAGATCTCCCAACTGCGCACCCCTCGCGGTGCGTAGCGCTCGGCGGCGATTCGCGCGAACGTCGCATAGTCCGACAGCTGGTCCGGTCGCGCGTGGCGGGCGTCCGACTCGGCAAGGCCTTGCGCTGTGACCGCCCACCCCGGCGTGAATGCCAGCACCGCCAACGGGTTCATTCCGTGTGCCCGGGCTTCGTCGACGATGGTGTCGGTCGATGTCCAGTCGAAGGTGCCGGGTTCGCTCTGGATCAGCGACCATTCGATGTCGAATCGCACCCATCGCACGCCCATGTCCGCCATGAGATCGAACTGCCGCGCGATGGTCGCGGCGTCGTCGCCCCGGTAGTGCAGCAACATCCCGATCTCGGCCGGCCTGGTCGCCTGGCAGGCCAGCGCCGAGAATCCCACCAGGAGTGCCACCAGAGTCAGCGACGCGCCCCTACGCCAGGTCATGGCGGTGCCCGTGCGCGATCGTCGTTGTCTGACGGGCCGGTTCAACGCAGAATCGCCTGGTGGTCGCCCCTGGCGCCGAACGGTCTGCCGAGCACACCTTCGGTCCGCCCGATCAGCAGCGCCAGTGCGTCCCGCGTGCCGAATTTCTCCGGTTTGCGGATCGGCATCAGCACGGCAGCCAGCAGATGGGCCAGTTTGTACCAGAGCGGGTATCGCCAGGTGCGCAGGATGTTTCCGGCGCCGCGGCCGTAGTTGCGCAACTTGCGGCGCCGCTCCTCGGGCGGCAGATGGGCGAACTCGGTCTGCGCGTGCACGACGATGTCGCCGACCCAGTCGATCGAGAAGCCATCGGCTTCCGACAGCCGCAGAATGAGGTCGGTACCCTCGCCGGCCTGCCACGGACCGTCCGACCCCGACCCCCGGTTGGTGTCGAATCCGCCGACCGCCAGGAATTGCCTGCGCCGGAACAGCGTCGCGGGTTCGATCGCTCCCCAGGCATTGCGTCTGGTCAGCGGTGACCCGGGCGCAGGCAGCGGATTCCTCGGTCCTTCGCGGTCGACCAGCTGCAGGGCGACCACCGTTCGGTCGGGTGTGCAGTGTCCGGCAACCCGCTCGAAGAAGTCGGGGTCGATCCGGCTGGTGTCGTTGGGAAACCACAGCCATTCCACCTCGTCGCCGAGCGCTTCGGCGGTGAGGTTGCGGCCGTTGGAGACTCCGCGGGGGCTGACCAGCACGGTGATGGGCAGCAGCCCGCCGAACCGTTGCAGCAGGGCGTCGAGCCCTTCGGGCGTGGTGCCGCTGCCGTCGTGGTGGGCGATGGCCACCGCGTCCGGCGGTCTGGTCTGACCCGCCAGGTCCTCGAGCAGGAGGCTCAGTTCGGCCCAGCGACCGACGGTGGTCAGGCCGACACCGAATGTGGGATTCGCCGGCACAGGGGCGGTCACGGGGCGGCCTCCAGATCGGCGCAGATGGCCTCGGCAGCGGCGGTCCGCGATATCCGGCCCTGTCGCGCCATCACATAGGCCCAGCCTCGTGACGCGAGTTCGGTTCGCGCGGACTCGTCTTTACCGTAGGTGGCGATGAGGCGGGCCAGTGCGCGATGGTCTCGAGGGTCGAAGTATTCGGCGCCGTCCGCACACGTCTCCCGCAGGGCCGGGATGTTCGATGCGAGCACGGCGGTGTGCGACGCCATCGCCTCGAGCGGCGGTAGACCTACCCCCTCGTACAGTGACGGCATGACCAGCAGATCGGCCCGGGCGACGAGCGCACGCAGCGCGTCGAAATCCACTCGGCCCACGATCTGCACCTTGTCGGCCTGTTCGGCGAGAACCCTGATCCGGTCGTCGAAGTTCTTCACCGACTCTCCGCCGCCGGCGATGACGAGCTTGTGCGGAAGCCCCTGCGCGACGTCGGCGAAGGCCTCGATCAGCAGCGCCAAGTTCTTGTGCCACTTCGTGTTCCCCACATAGAGCAGAAAGGGGCCGTCGACGGGTGAGCGGGCCGGATCGGCCGGCTGGAACCAGGCGTCCTCGACCGGCAGCGGGGTCACCGTGACCGGTGCCGAGGGGATGGCTGCAGTCAGAGCATCAGCCGTGCTGTGCGAGGGGGTGAAGATCCTGGTCGACCGCCTGGCGCCGAGGTTGAGCATCGTCCGGGCGTAGGCGCGAAACGTCCAGTTCTGGCCGGTGATGTCGTGTTCCTGGATGTGCAGGATGTCGTGGACGGTGACGAACAGCTTGGTGCGCCGGTGGCGCGGGCGGAACAGCGCGAACGGGAAAGGGTAGTGCGGCACCCACATCGAGCGTGGCCGGACCTCGTTCACGGCGTGCGCCCACGCCGCCTGTTCCTGCCTCGAGTACATCGGCGCCGAGGCCGGCTCGGACACGACCACCCGTGTGGTGTCCCGGAGCTGAGGGCAGTTCGACTGGTCGGCGAGGACGGCGAGCGATAGTCCTCGTTGATCGAACGCCTCTTCCAGGTAGGGCAATTCGGTGCGAATGTAGGTGCCGATGCCGCTCTGCTGAATGTGGCGGGCGTCGAACAGCAGGTCGACATCGCGGCCCATGGTCAGCTCAGCCGGCCCTGCATACCCGGGTAGAACGCCGGGTCAGCCCATGTGCGCTGCAGCGTCTCATCGAGACTGTGCGCCGGGCTCCACCCGAACAGCTCCCGGATGCGCGTGATGTCGGCGCCGAGGAACGGCCGGTCGACGGCGCGCATACGTCGCGGATCCTGGCGCACGTCCAGCGTGACGCCCAGCACCGCGCGCATCCGTGCGAGCATTTCGTCCACCGAATACTGTTGACCACTACCGAGATTCACCACAGCGCAGTCCAGGCCGTGGGGGTTGGTGCCCAGCGCCGCTGCGGCGAAGCCGCCGGCGGCATCGAGCACGTCGATGTAGTCGCGTTTGGGCCAGGTGTTGCCCAGCTCGATGGTGTCGACCCCGTTCTGCAGTTGCGTGACGATGGCCGGCAGCAGGTGCGGGTTGGTCTCACCGGGTCCGATGACATTGAACAGCCGGACGATCACGCTCGGCAGTCCGCGGTTGCGCGAGAAGGCGCGTACGTAGTCCTCGCCCTGGAGCTTGGTGATGCCGTAGATGTCCGCCGGTCCCAGTGTGGATTCGTATTCCCGGTGCGGCGCCTCGTCGGGCTGATAGACCGCACCGCTGCTGGCGAACACGAAGCGGGTGCCCTCAGGGCAGGCGGCCAGCGTGTTGACCGTCCCCGCGACGTTGGTCGCCACGGCGTTCACCGGATCGGCGTCGCACTCCGGGATGTAGTGGATCGCCGCCAGGTGCACGACGACATCGGGCCGGACGTCGGCGATCAGCGCACCGATCGCCTGGGGATCGCGGATGTCGACCCGGCGGAAGTCATGAGCCTTGAGCCATTCCCCCGGCTCGCCGTAGCGCAGCAGGTCGGCGACGACCACGTCGGCCTGCGTACTGAGCTGCTGCACCAGCTCCTTACCGACGAAGCCGACTCCACCGGTGACGACTACCCGCATCCGATCCTCCTCAACGACCCAAGATCTCCGACACCCTCGTCTCGAGGGTCTCGGCAATGCCCGACCAGTCCAGCGTCTGCGCCCCGGCCAGTCCTGCCGCGGAGAACGTGTCCCACTGATCTTCGGCGGCCAGCAGGCCGGAGGCGAGGTCAGCAGGATCCGTGCCGGACACCACGCCGGCGCCGTACTGCGCCACCACGTGCTGGGCACCGTTTTCCGGAAACCTCGCGGTCACGACGGGCAGTCCGCTCGCCATGGCCTCGGTGATCACCCGGGGGAAACCCTCGCGACGGCTCGGCATCGCGAAAAGCGCCGCCTGCGAGAGCATCTCGATCTTCTCCGACTCGCTGACCGGGCCGGGCACCCTGATCCGGCCCGCCAGCTTCGAGCGACCCGCGTATGCCTCGATCTCGCTGCGCGACGGTCCGTCCCCGGCGATGACGAGATCACCGGTCAGGCCGCGGTCGGCGGCGATCTCGAACGCGTCGATGAGCAGGGGAAGGTTCTTGTGTGGTGCGATGCGTCCGAGGCAGAGCACCCCGGAGCGCGCACTGCGGGGGGCGGCCCGATAGCGCTCGAGCTGGATACCGCTGGGCAGCACGACAACCGGATGCTGGCCGGACTGCTCCTCGATCGCGGTAGCCACTGCAGAACTGACGGCGAAATTGGCCCGCACCAGGCGGGGCAAGCGCTGCTGCAGCGTGCTCAGAATCGGATCCTGCCGGATCTCGCACCAGTGAATCCCCGTACGAGCTCGGGCCTTTCGCGGTAGAGCAGGAACGTGCATGAGTGGCCACTGGTTCAGCAGATAGAAATCGTGCGACCCTGACCTGGCCACTCGGCGCATGCCTGCGCTGTACACGGCGATGTTCGACCACGCGCGCCGAAGCGCGGGCACGACCGGGTTCAGGTAGCGACCGCTGTTGGGCTTGCGGTGCAGATGCACCCCGTTGATGATCTCCTCGTCGAGCAGGCCGGACTTGTGCCCGATGCAGTACACGTCGACGGTGTGCCCGCGCCGCACCATTGCCTCTGCCAGTTCCTGAAAGAAGACCTCCTGGCCTCCGATACTGGGCGTGTACAACTCGGTCATGAACGCCAGTCGCAACGGCGCGATTCTTGTTGGTGCGAGCGGATCCGCCTCGCTCATTCAACCCAGCCCGTCGTCGCAGCTCAACGTTCCCCCAGATTCGCGCCCTGACAGCTAGTTCCCCGATTTCGGCGAATCGTAAACGAACGGGTGCGCCGACCGAAGGCGATAAGGCGAGGTCAGATGGGGTCGTGGAGGGGCGCCTAGGGCGGGCCTGGCTTTCAACGACGCGCGGATTCTGCCGCCCAGAGCAGCTCGTCATCCCTTCGCTCGTTTGCTTGGATCGCCGCTTGCGGCTAGATACGCTGCTGCGTCTCGTATCCGATGCTTGCGGTTCTTTGCGCGCAACGCCCAGGCCGACCTCCGCCGTGCGGACAGTGCCATGGCGAACAGTGGACGCAGGGGACCGCGTCGGCGGACCTCGCCGACCGCGGCCGTCACCGCGCCGGCACGCTCGCCATACGAGCGGTCACCGCGTTCGGCATCGGCTACATGTCCCGCACCCGGGAACCGCGGACCACATAGCGCCCCCTCGATCCCCGGTAGATCACGGCTAGGCCAGGCGCGGGAGGAATGACTCACAGCGGGACCTCCACTGCCGACCCGTTCCCATCCGGTTCCGGACATCAATCGCACAAACAGTAACTTCCATTATGTTTGCTGTATGTGCTAAAACATAGGTAACAACGCCTTTATGGCCTTATATTGATCTTGTTCCTTCTTAGCTGTTATCTTGTCCGCGAACGGCTGACCAGGAGTGATGGAGCCAGCGGCACGTCGCTGCGGGCGAGATCGGGGTAGGGAGAGATGTCCGTAAACACGCTGCACAGGCCCGCAGAGCGGCTTCGCGCCCCGGCTGGCCTCATGCCGGTCTCGGCATCAACGCGCGCCAGGAGAGACTTCGACCTCGGCCTGTGGCAACGAGTCGGTGTCGTCGTCGCACTGACTGCCCTGGCCTATTTCTCCGTCTTCGAGCAGGTCTTCATCCACGCGATCGATGGGTCGCGGGCAGCCTTCCTCATCGCCGTCCCCGTGCTCGTCGGGATTGCCGCCACGGGCTATCGGGAGGCGCCCCAGGGCATAGGTGACGGCGAATCCGATTGGATTCTTGCCCTCCTGGCGGGTGTCGTGGGGTTCACGGGTGTCCATCTCCTTGGTGAGCGGATGCCGACCCTCGCCGCCCTATGGGGCCTGCCACTTGTGACAGTCCTGCTGTGGCTCGCGTGTTCGGTAGCCGTGTTGTTCAGTGCGCGTCACGTCGTTCAGATGTGGGCCGTCTGGCTGTTCGCGCTGTGCTGCGCGACACCACTGCCCTACCTTCTCGTTCTGGCGGCACTCGGCGGATCGGACACCGCGGCGACGCTTCTCGTCGCGGGGATGGGCGCCGTCGCCGTGTTCCTCGCCGCCCACCGAGCGCCGTTGGCTTCACGCTTGCTGCCCGCGCTCGCAAGTCTTGCCGGCGCCACCGCATACGCCTTCACCGTCGGTCAACACATGGACCAGCTCGTTGACATCATCGTCGCGGGGGTGCTGCTGCCTATCGCTGCGGTCAGCGTGCACCGCCTGACTGCGGCTCGCGCGGAAGCCGACCGGCGACCCGCGTTGAAGCGGTGCTCACCGGTGTCGCTGGCGGTGGTGGCTGCGGTAGCTGCATTGCTGTTCGTCAGTAATCCGCCCGCCACGTCTCGTGCGGACATCCGCCAGGTACCCGCGGATTGGGCGGCGACGGCCGGTCTGGGCATACCGCTGCAGTACGATTTCATCACTCGCTACCTGGGCGATGGCGCCTCGTTGCATCGGTATCATGTACCGGCGACTCCGGCCATGCCCGCCGCTGCGGTAGACGTGATGAGTGCCCCGAATCACGCAGTGCTGGAAGACTATTCGAATGCGGTGTGGTACCCCGCCGCTCGCCCACTGGAGTACCAAGCGGCCGAGAGCCTGGCCCCGTTCACCGTCGGCGCGCGTGCCATCCACACCGACGCCGACGCCGCGATCACCAGCTCAGACTCGCAGTGGTACGCCGTCACCTGGGTGTGGCGTGCCGCCGACACGTTCCAGCGCATCACCGTGGTGGTCAACCAGAATCCCGACAGCGTCGAACCACCGCCCCCTCCCGCGCCGCTGACCCTTCTGCACTCTGTCGCGCAACCCGTCTTGTGGATCGCCAGGCAGCAGCCTGATGCAGACAGCAATGTCAATCCACTCGTCGTCCAGCGCGCGACTGACTTGGCGGATCAGCTGCTGACGATCCCGGCCGATGAGGGCGCCGAGGTGCCGGTAGGTGCCTGAAGCGCTCCAGGGAGCCTTCCTTCCGGCCCATCTATCGGCGCGCGCCCGAATGAGCCGAACGACGCTGGCAGTGTTTGCCGCCGCGGTGTCGTTGATCGTGGCCGGCGCTGTTTCCCTGCCGCACCTCGTGCCACCGGCCATCACGGGCATACTGGCGCTGCTGTACATGGCGTCAACAATTGACCGAAATTATCTCCTGCTGAAGGGGCTTCGGACTTCGACCCTCATCCGGGTGAGTGCCGACGAAGCGTTGGCGCTCACCGATGACGAACTGCCCGTCTACACTGTGCTGCTGCCGGTGTATGACGAGCCGTCGATCGTCGCCAACCTCATCAAGGGGGCCGGCAATCTCGATTACCCTGCGGACAAGCTCGAACTGCTGCTGTTGGTGGAGGAAGACGACGTCGCCACGCAGTCGGCTCTACTGTCGGCTGACATGCGCGGAGTGCGGATGGTCATCGTGCCGGACTCTGGGCCGCGGACCAAGCCGAAGGCCTGCAACTACGGCATGTCCCTGCCCGATATCCGGGGCGAGATGGTCACCATCTACGACGCCGAGGACATTCCCGATCCGTTGCAGTTGCGGCGTGCTGTCGTCGCGTTCCGCCGCCTCACCCCTGAGGTCGGTTGCCTTCAAGCAAAACTCGGCTATTTCAACGAGCGCCAGAATCTCCTGACCCGATGGTTCTCACTCGAGTACGACCAGTGGTTCGGTGTGGTGTTGCCTGCGGTAGAGGAGTCGCGCTGCGTCGTACCGCTCGGTGGTACCTCGAATCACATGCCGACCCACGTCTGGCGGGCGATAGGCGGATGGGACGAGTACAACGTCACCGAGGACGCCGATCTCGGAGTTCGCCTGGCTCGCTACGGCTACCGCACACTCATCCTCGATTCGCTCACGCTGGAAGAGGCCAATTCAGATGTGGTGAACTGGATCCGGCAACGGTCCCGTTGGTACAAGGGCTACCTGCAGACGATGTTGGTGCACTTGCGCACACCGGCAGTGCTGAACCGCGAGATCGGTTTCAAGGCCGTGCTCCGCTTGATCAACATGACCGGCGGCGTCCCGTTGACGAGTGCGATGAACTTGGCATTCTGGTTCGCCATGGTGGCATGGGTGCTGGGCCGTCCGCAGATCATCGACGACCTGTTCGCACCGATTCCGTACTACGCGTGTCTGGTCCTGTATATCGTCGGGCTGCCCATGTCCATCTTCGTCAACCTGGTGGTCGCCCAAGCTCTCGGCAAGCCACACCTGTGGTGGGCAGCCCTGCTGTCTCCGATGTACTGGGTCCTACAATCGGTCGCCGCACTCAAGGCGATATATCAGCTCGCGTTCCGCCCCTTCTTCTGGGAGAAGACGGTCCACGGGTTGAGTGACGTGGCGGAAGCGCCGCAATACTCCGGAAAGCGGTTATGAAACGTCTTTCGACTGCACTGCTGGCGATTTTCTTCCTCAGCTGTGCGGCTCCCACCGATCTGGGCACGTGGGCGTTGCCTCCCGCTGCCGCACAGCCGACGGCCGATGCGGTGGAACCCCCCGGGGTGACACCGCCGATGCCGCTCACACAGCTCGGACTGTCCGATGAGATCGAACTCGTCGGCTCCAACCAATCGGCCGACACCTCGCTGCCGGTACCCATCGGCGTGCTGCCCGGCGTGCTCACCGGTCAGATCGGGTCGGTGGTCAACGTTGTCAACGGTCGGGTCGAGGTCGTCGACGCCCGCGGTGTCGTGCTGGGGACGATTCCCGTGCCGACTGACCTGACGAGCATCCCGTTCGCGATCGACCTGCAGAATGCGCAGATCGTCGACGGCAGAGCAGCGGTCGGGTTCATCCTGCGCGACAACACGTCGGCCGCGGACAGCTGCTCGCAGCGCCCGTCGTTGACGCTGAGCCAGCTGGCCACCACGTTCTCGGGTCCGACACCCAACCCCACCAATGTCGCCGACTTCCTGCCCGGCTACCTCGACCAGATCGTGATCCGGGTGGGCTCCCGGCCGACCGAAAGTCAGCAGCAGGCCGCCCTGGATCTGGTTGCGAGATTGACGCACCTCTACAGACCGATGCCGGTGCGCATCAACGTGACGACCGACGAGGGGCCTGCGCCGGTCGGATCATCGACACGGGTGATCGACATCCGCAGCGGCGCACAGGCCGGAATGGTGGTCGAGAACCCCGGCACACCGGAAGCGATGCTCGTGATCACCGGGTCCGGCCCCGAACTCGAGCGACAGGTCGACCTGTTCTCCGATCGACGGATAGGACTGGCGCAGACACCGTCCGCCGCCGTGCTGTCCACCCACCAGGACGCTACGCAAACGACGAACATCAAGACGTTCGGTCAGCTCGGTATGACCGGCGAGGCATCGGTTCTCGGCACGGACACCCTCTACGCGGGCTTCGATGTCGCTGCGTTCGGACTCGGCTCCATCAGCCGCGCCTCCGTTCACTTGAAGGCCAGGTACACACCGGTCGTCGGCGGCGACGCGTCGGTCGTAGTCCGTTCCGGCTCAACGATATTGGCTACCGAACGCCTCGACGACACCGGCGTGCTCGACATCATCGGCGACATACCGCCTGAATCCATCACCTCGAATGTGGGTGTGGCGATCGAGCTGAGGTACCTACCGGACCAGGAGTGCGCGCCGCTCAGCGACCGCATCACGTTCTGGTTGGATCCGCAGTCAACCGTCAGCGTCACGCCGGGTATCCACAATCGTGGCGGATTCCCGGTGCTTCCCATGGCGTTCACGCCCGAATTCGACGTCGCGGTCGACGCTCCCGAGCACCTCGCATTCGCAGCTCAGGCGGTCAACCTGCTGAGCCAGCACAGCACGGTGCTGATGCAGCCACGCGTCACCACGCTGCAGGCCGCCGCTTCATCCCGGATGGGCACTGTGGTGGTGGCCACCGGCGAAGAACTGGCGAAGGCGAATCTGAACGCACCGCTACTGCCCGGTGGTGCGGACTCAGTGAAGATCGACGACACCCTGCAGACCGACGTCAATCTCAATGGCCCGTTGGGCGTTGTACAGGCATTCACCCAGAACGACCGCGTGGTGCTCGCCGTGTCGGGCGTCGGCGATTGGTCACTGACGAACGAGACCTTCAACTACATCCGCGGTCTGGACAACAGGTGGGCGTCCCTTTCCGGTGACGTGGTCGCCACCGGCGCGGTGGGACGGACCGTCAGCCTGACCATCCACGAGGGCGCTGGACTGGTCAACGAACATCCCGGCCGGGTCTGGCAATGGTGGGCGTGGGTCAGTATCGGCGTCAGCATCGGCCTGGTGGCCGCCGCGGTGGCCGTCGCCCTGGTGCTGTGGAGACGACGCAACGAGGCGCGCACAGGCTCACCGAATCGGCCTGCGCAGACTCCGTAGATGACCACTGCGCTGACAACGGCGAGTGACGCCTCTGTGAGCGAACCACCCGCAGATCCATATCCGACACCACGACGGGGATGGGGACTCGCGCTCTTCGCGAGCCTCTCGGCCCTCTACTTCGCGGTCGGCGCCGTGCTCGTTCTGCGCTACAACATGTTCGACCCCGACGCTCCCAGTCGGGTGGCGAACGCCGGATATGTCGTCATGAGCCGCCAACCCCACCTGTCGGCGATCGGTTTCGTCTGGAATCCGCTGCCCAGTCTCGTCGAGATTCCGCTGCTGCAATTCGCCAGGTGGATCCCGGAATTCAAGACGCATGGGCTGGCCGGTGTGGTCCAGAGCGCGCTCTTCATGGCCGGCGCCGCCGTGCAGGTGCGCCGGATCACGCTGGACCGTGCAGTGCCGGCCGGTTGGCGTCGCTTGGCGGTGGCCTGCTTCGCATTACATCCGATGATCGTGATCTATGGCGCGTCGGGCATGAGCGAGGCCGCCGAAACCCTGTGCCTCGTATGGTGCGCCCGCCACCTCCTGCGGTGGCTGAGCCGGCGTCGCGTGGGCGACCTGGCCTGGGCCGGTGTGGCCTTGGGGCTGGGCTACCTGACCCGCTACGAAGTTGTTCCCGCCGCCTGCGGGGTTGCGCTGCTGGTGGTGATCGCCAGCCACGGACAACGTTGGCGCCACGGACGCTTCGCCACGAGCCTGCTCAACGCGATGATCGTGCTGTTTCCCATCGGGACGGCGTTCGTGACCTGGTCGCTGACCAGTTGGATTGTCACCGGAGAGCTGTTCGCCACTCTGTCGTCGCAATACGGGAACGAAAGTCAGGTCGCCGCTGCAGCCGCGAAAGGCGGTCCGTTGGTCGAGGCGGCGTCCAGCGACTGGGTGGTGATCGCAGCCCGCCTGCTGGGAATGAACCCGTTCGTCGGTGTCGCCGTGGGCGGGGCCATCGCCTACAGCGTCGTCAGTCGCCGACTCGACCTGCTGGTGCCGGTGGCGACGTTCGGTCCGGTCCTCGCTTTCGCGGTGTGGGGCCAGTACACCTCGACGACGTTCGGATGGTTCCGGTTCTATCTACTGGCGGTGCCGCTGGTCGTCTGCCTCGCCCTGGTGTGCTGGCCGACAGCACCGCCACCCCGTCGACTCTCGCCGGCCGACAACATCCTGCGGCGAGCCGGTGCAGGCCTGCTGTGCGCCTCGTTGCTGGTGGGCTTCCCGGTGACCGCCTACGCGATGTCCGATCAGCGAATCGGCAACCAGCAGTTGCAGTTCGGCCTGCGTTCGCTATTGGACCCGCACACCTATCCACCCGCCGAGCAGTGGTACCGCCGACTCATGATCAGCGATCGCGCCGTGGCCGATTATCTCGACCGGCAGGAATTGCCAGACGGGTCGGTGCTGATGGACACCTTCAACACCTGGGGCATCTGGTTGGCCTCCGACGACCCCAAACAGTTCATCATCACCAGCGATTACGACTTCACCGTCGCCGTCAACCGACCCTGGGAATCCGGCGTGCAGTACATCATCGCCACGAACCCGGCGTTCACCGATGCCGACGCCCTCAATATGCGGTATCCGTCCCTGTGGCAGGACGGGGCAGGGCTGGGGAAGCTGGTGTTCTCAGTGTTCGGGGCGACGGGTGACGAGCGATTCCGCATCTACCGAACCGTCGAACCGCCGCCGACCGAACCCCCCGGCTAACCCAGCTTGCGCAACCGGGGCTCGAGATCGGACTTGAACAGTTCGAGGAACCGGCGCTGATCGTGGCCGGGGGCATGGAACACCAGGTGGTTGAGCCCCCAGTCCACGTAGTCCTTGACCTTCTCGACGGCCTCGTCCGGATCGGATGCGACGATCCACCGCTTGGCGACCTGCTCGATCGGCAGTTCGTCGGCGGCCTTCTCCATCTCGATCGGATCGTCGATGCTGTGCTTCTGTTCGGCGGTCAGCGAGAGCGGCGCCCAGAAGCGCGTGTTCTCCAGCGCCAGCTCGGGATCCGTGTCGTAGGAGATCTTGATCTCGATCATCCGGTCGATGTCGTCGGAGTTTCGCTCGGCCTTCTCGGCACCCTCCTTGACCGCCGGGATGAGCTTGTCCTTGTACAGCTCCTCGCCCTTGCCGGAGGTGCAGATGAAACCGTCGCCCGCACGTCCGGCGTACTTGGCGACCACCGGGCCGCCTGCGGCGATGTAGACCGGCACCCCGCCCTCGGGGACGTCGTAGATGGACGCGCCCTTGGTGCGGTAGTACTCGCCGTCGAAATCCACCCGGTCGCCCAGCCACAGCTCGCGCATCAGCCGGACCGACTCCCGCAGCCGCGCGAAGCGCTCCTTGAAGTCCGGCCAGTCACCCTCGTACCCGGTGGCGATCTCGTTGAGCGCCTCACCGGTGCCCACACCGAGGAAGATCCGATCCGGGTAGAGGCAGGCCATGGTCGCGAACGCCTGCGCGATCACCGCGGGGTTGTAGCGGAACGTCGGCGTCAGCACCGAGGTGCCGAGCTGGATCCGCTTGGTGCGCTCGCCCACGGCCGTCATCCAGGCCAGCGAGAAAGGCGCGTGGCCGCCCTCGTGGCGCCACGGTTGGAAGTGGTCGCTGACCGTCGCGCTGTCCATGCCATGGGATTCGGCCGCCACGGCCAGCTCCACGAGTTCACGGGGCGCGAACTGCTCCGCCGACGCCTTGTATCCGAGTTTGAGTTCAGCCACGGTTCGTTTCTACTCCTCCCCCTACACTCACCGCATGGCAGCAGTGCTGGAGGCCGTCACCGACCGCGTCCACCTCGCACGGACCGACCTCGTGAACTGGACGCTGGTGACCGACGGCGCCGGTGTGCTGCTCATCGACGCGGGCTTTCCGGGCCACCGCGACGACGTCGTCGAATCGGTACACAGGCTCGGATTCGGCATGACCGACGTGCGCGCAATCCTGTTGACCCACGCCCACATCGACCACTTCGGCTCGGCGATCTCGCTCGCCGAACGCGACGGCATCCCGGTGTACGCGCACGCCGCCGAAGTCGGCCACGCCCGGCGGGACTACCTCGAGCAGGTGTCGCCGGTCGATGTCGCGCGGAACGCGTGGCAACCCCGGTGGCTGCGATGGTCGGTCGCGATCACCCGCAAGGGCGGGATGGCGCGCGGCGGGATCCCCACCGCCCAGGCGCTGACCGATTCGGTCGCAGCCGGACTGCCCGGTGCGCCGGTGGCCGTGCCCACACCCGGGCACACCGGCGGGCACTGCTCCTACCTGGTGGACGGCGTGCTCGTCAGCGGGGATGCGCTGGTGACCGGCCACCCGCTGCTGACCGGTGTCCGTCCGCAGCTGCTGCCGTCCATGTTCAACCACGACCAGGCGGGATGTGTGCGCAGCCTGGCGACGCTCGGTGCGCTGGACACCGACATCCTGGTCCCGGGCCACGGGCCGGTGTGGCGCGGCTCGATCCGCGCGGCCGCCGCGGCGGCTGCGCCGGTCAGGTGAGGATGCGGTAGCCGAGCAGGAACACCGCCGTCAGACACAGCCCGCAGGCCACCACGATCGTCGGCATCAGGATCGTCTGGTCGAGTTCGTCGGGGTCGAGCGCATCGTGGTACACCGGGCCGAACACCTTGCGGGCCAGCGCCGTCTCGCGCATCCGTCGCGTCAGCCGCCCGATGGCGTGCCGGTCCGCCCGGCGGCCGACGAAGGCGCGCAACGACACGCCCGCGATGGCCGTCAGCGCCGCGGCGAGCAGGATCAACCACCCCACGCTCGCCTGCGAGAGTCCCGCGGCCAAAGGCACTGCGCCAGCTTACAAAGGCAGCTCAGGCAGCCAGACCCCAGCGCTTGGCGATCAATTCATGGGACCGCAGGCGATCGGCATGGCCGTGGGTGACGGAGGTGATGACGAGTTCGTCGGCACCGGTGACCTTCTGCAGGATCTGCAGCCGCTCTGCCACCTCGTCGGGGTCGCCGACGAACTGCGTCGCCGTGCGGTCGCGCACGAGCTCCTGCTGTTCGGCGGTGAGCGGTACAGATCGGTCGGGATCGGGATAGGGGACGGCTCCGTCGCCGGCGCGGATGGAGTGCACCCAGTGGCCGTAGCTCGACGCGAGATGGCGTGCGGTGGCGGTGTCGTCGGCGACGACGACGTCGGCGGACACCACGACATAGGGTTCGGACAGCCGGGACGACGGGGTGAACGCCGCCCGGTAGGCCTCGACCGCGTCGAGTGCGCCGGCCGGGGTGATGTGGTAGCTCGCGACGAATGGAAGCCCCTGCGTAGCAGCGACTTTCGCGCTCTGACCGGGGCTGCTGCCGAAGATCCACGGGGTGAGGTCGGCACCCTCGCCCGGAATGACGTGGGCGTCGACGTCACCGACGGCGTAGGTGCCGGCCAGCATGGCCAGGACGTCGCCCACCTGGTCGGCGAAATCCGGTGCGACCGCGGCAGGCTGCTGGAGCACCGACATCCGGGCCGTCAGCCGTGGGTTGCGCATGAGCACGGACACGTCGAACGGCGCGGGGATCACCAGACCGTCGACCTCGTGCCACGGCCTGGGCTGCTGCGCCACCGCCTGCGCCTGGGCGTCGTGCCGCCGCTGCGCGCTGCGGCCGAGCCCGAGGTCGATGCGACCCGGGTACAGCGCCTCGAGGATGCCGAAGCTCTCTACCACGGCCACGGCGGTCGTGTGCCCGAGCTGAACGGCGGCCGCGCCGACCCGGATCCGTTCGGTGGCCGCCGCGATCTGCCCGATCAGCACCGCAGGCGCGGAGCTCGCCACCGACACGAAGTGGTGTTCGGCGACCCAGTAGCGGCGATATCCCCAGTCTTCGGCGTGGCGGGCCAGGTCGATGGTGTTGCGCAGCGCGGTCGCGGCATCCGCACCCTCGGGGATCGGCGACAGATCGAGGATCGACAGCGGGACGGTCATGACAGCCGCTTGGCGAACGCAACGGGATAGACCTCGCCGTCGGCGGGCAGCGGCTGGTCGAGCCGGTGGTACCCGGCGGCCAGATACAACGCTTCGGCCTCGGGCTGCCGATCCCCCGTCGTCAGACAGACCCGCCGGTATCCGCGGGCGGCGGCTTCGGCTTCGAGAACCGCCAGCAGTGCACGCGCGTATCCCTTGCGGCGATTGCCGCTGTCGGTCCAGATGCGCTTGAGCTCGGCGGTCTCCAGCCCCTCGACGTCACCGAAGCGGCGGAAGGCGCCACCGGTCACCGGCTGTCCGTCGCACAGGCCGATCAGCAGCGTCCCGCCAGGTGGGGCGAACTCGCCGGGCGGATAGCGGGTCAGCCAGCCCAGGATGGCGTCTCGCCGCCCGTCGTAGCGATCGGCGTACTCCTGGGCCAGTTCAGCCAACAGCGGCTGGGCGAGTGGGTCGTCCTGACCCACCGCCACGAACTCCAGTTCTTCGACCGTCGACACGTGCATCACCCCACTGTCCAACGCACATCGCCCGACCGCATTCCACACCCGCTGTTCTGCTCACGACGATCCGAAATCCCCCCAGCTCGGCTGTCGGCCGGCCCCCTTCCGGTGAAAACTTGACACCTGTAAAGTTCGTGACATGGACAACATCCGTGGCAAGACCATCGCCATCACCGGAGCTGCGCGGGGCATCGGATACGCGACCGCCGAGGCGCTCCTCAAGCGCGGCGCCCGCGTGGTGATCGGCGACCGCGACGTCGCCCTCCAGGAATCCTCGGTGGCCAAGCTGACCAACCTCGGGCCGGTGTCGGGCTATCCCCTCGACGTCACCGACCGGGAGTCCTTCGCCTCGTTCCTGGACAAGGCCCGCACGGACGGCGGCGGCCACATCGACGTGTTGATCAACAACGCGGGCGTGATGCCGATCGGCCCGTTCCTCGAGCAGTCCGAACAATCGATCCGCTCGTCGATCGAGGTGAACCTCTACGGCGTCATCGCGGGCTGTCAGCTGGCGCTGCCCGACATGGTCGCCCGCGGACGGGGCCACATCATCAACATCGCGTCGCTGTCCGGCGTGATCCCGGTGCCGGGTCAGGTGGTCTACGTGGGCGCGAAGTTCGGCGTCGTCGGACTGTCCGCCGCGCTGGCCGACGAGATGGCACCCAAGGGCGTGCACGTCTCGGTGGTGATGCCGCCGTTCACCAACACCGATCTGATCTCCGGTACCCGCGAGACCATCGGCACCAAGCCGGTCGAACCCGAGGACATCGCCGCCGCCATCGTCAAGACGCTCGACAAGCCGAAGACGCACGTCGCGGTGCCGCCGTTCCTGCGGTTCACCGCACAGGCCGCCCAGCTGCTGGGTCCGCGCGGACGCCGCTGGATGAACAGGAAGCTGGGCCTGGACAACGTGTTCCTGGAGTTCGACACGGCCAAGCGGCAGAACTACGAGTCGCGCGCACAGGCAGCGCTGGGCGTGGTCGAAGGCGACACCAAGAACTGAGCGCGCGAATGTGCGTTCACGGTCGCGAGAGTGCGCTCAGGGCGGGGTTCGCGCCGCGATGCCGCCATGGATGCACTGTCGGCGCGGCAGATCAGCCCAACCGCGGTGCCGGGTGACCGAGTCGATAGGCCTCGATCGCCTCGAGCTGGTCGAGTAACTCGCCGGCGCTGAACACGTAGTCGATACCGTCCTCACCCGCCCCGACGAGGATCACATGCCACACGTCGTCCGCGGTCAGCCAGATGCGCGTCACCGACTCGACGTCGTGGTCGACGGGGTCGAAGCCGGACGGCGGATAGAACCAGGTCGCGAGTTCGTCGGTGGAGTTGTCGACGTCGAATTCCCACCCGCGCTCGGTGAGTTCGGCGTCGACAGCGGTCAGATCGTCGTCTGTGGGCGTCCACTGCGGGGCGCGTTTGGTCTGCCGTTTCCGGCGGCGCGCCTTCTTCGCCTCGGTCCGCTTCGACACTCAGCCCAGCGCCCGGTCGAGATCGTCGAGCAGGTCCTGCGTGCCTTCCAGGCCCACCGAGACCCGGACGACACCGTCGTCGAGACCGATCGCCGCCCGTCCATCGGGTCCCATCGCGCGGTGCGTGGTCGTGGCGGGGTGCGTGATCAGCGACTTGGCGTCGCCGAGGTTGTTGGAGATGTCGATCAACTCGAGCTTGTCGAGAACGTCGAACGCGCGGTCCTTGGCGCGGCCTTCAGGGGCGGAGAGTGCGAAGGTCACGACGGTGCCGCCGCCGGCCATCTGGCGCTTGGCGAGGTCGTACTGCGGGTGCGACTCGAGGAACGGGTACTTCACCCAGCTCACCGATCGGTGCTCTTCGAGGAAGCGGGCGATCTGCAGGGCCGACCGGTTGGAGTAGTCGACCCGCACGGCCAGCGTCTCCAGGCCCTTGAGCAGGATCCACGCGTTGAATGCGCTGAGCGCCGGGCCGGTGTGGCGCATGAGCTTCTGCACCGGCCCGTCGATGTAGTCCTTCGATCCGAGGATCGCCCCGCCCAGCACCCGGCCCTGCCCGTCGATGTGCTTGGTGCCCGAGTACACCACCACGTCGACCCCGAGCGGAAAACCCTGCTGCAGCAGCGGGGTGGCGAACACGTTGTCCAGCACAACCTTCGCTCCCGCCGCGCGCGCGAGCTCGGTCACCGCCGCGATGTCGACCAGCGACTGCATGGGGTTCGACGGCGTCTCGAAGAACACCGCCTGCGTGGGAACCGACAGCGCCTCCTCCCACTGGGCGAGGTCGTCGCCGTCGACGAACACCGTCTCCACGCCCCAGCGGGGCAGGATCTCGTTGCACACCACGAAGCAGGAACCGAACAGACTGCGCGCGGCCACCAGCCGGTCGCCCGCGCCCAGCAGCGCCCCCAGCGAGGTGAACACCGCAGCCATGCCGGTCGCCGTCGCGAAGCACGCCGGCGCACCTTCCATCAGCCGCAGCCGCTCCTCGAACATGGAGATGGTCGGATTGCCGTAGCGGGAGTAGACGTAGCGGTCGATCTCGCCGGTGAACGCCTTCTCCGCCTCGGCCGCCGAGGCGTACACGTACCCCGAGGTGAGGTACATGGCCTCGGCCGTCTCCTCGAACCCGGAGCGCAGCAATCCGCCGCGCACCCCGATCGTGGCCTGACTGACGCCGTCGGGGAGTTCGGCCGGGATCCGAACCGACGGCACGTCCTGTTCGCTCATGACTGGACCCACGGGAGGCCGACGGCTTTCCAGCCGGTGCGGCCGCGGTGCCGGTGCTCGTCGAGATCGCCCTCGAAGCCGTACAGGATGTTGTACGACGGCCCGATCCCCGCCTCCGTGGCCGCCTCCGCGGCGCCGATCGAGCGGTTGCCCGACCGGCACAGGAACACCACCGGGCGCTCGTTGGCGCCGGGCTCTCCGATCTGCTCGACGAGGTCGTCGACGAATCCGTCGTTATGGGTGCCGTCGGTGCGGTTCCACTCGATGAACACGACCTCACGGGAGAGCGGCGACAGATCCGGTACGCCGACGAAGCGCCATTCGGCGTCGGTACGACAGTCCACCAGCACGGCGTCCGGGTTCTGATCGAGTACCTGCCAGGCCTCCTCCGGCGTGATGTCTCCCGCATAGCTCACGGCCGTGAGTGTCCCATACCTAACTGGGACCCACCGAACAGACCTTCCACGCCCCGTCCTCGCGAACGAAGGTGGTCTTCACCTCGGTTTTCGCGTCCGGCGCCTTGTCGAAGTGGTAGGTGACCGTGCCGGTCGCGCGGTCGCCGTCCACCGTCACACCGCTCACCCCGTCGATGAACCGGTGGCCCTGCTGTTGCGATGACTTCTGTTGCGCCGCAGTGAAATCGGCCTCGCTGCCCTGCAGCTCGCGACAGGTGTAGGCCTGGAAATCGGCGAAGTCCCTGCGCTGGACGGCGTCGTTCTGGGCGACCGCGGTGCGGCCGATCTGTTGCTCGTCAGTGAGGTCGTCGCCCTCGAAGACGTTGACCGCCCAGATTCCGATCACGATGAGCACGATGATGACCAGCGCGGCCAGGAACGGCGTCGCGGTGGGCCGGTCGCCGCCGTCGGGATCGGGGCTCACCACAGCTTGCGCAGCGCGGCGCCGACCCGCCGGGCCCGGTCGCGCGCGATGATCACGTCCGGAGCGGTGGCCAGCGACAGACCGAGACGCCGCCGCGCATCCGTCTCGTCGGGACGGCCGAACAGCCGCGCGTCACTCTCCTGGGTGGTCAGTGCCTCGACGAGCGCGGCACCGACGTCGGCCGCGGACGGCTCGCTGACCGGGGCCTCCGCTCCGGCGTAGCGGACCTCGGCGGCGGCAGGCGAGATCATGATGGTGTCGACCGGCAGACCCAGCACCGCGCGGGCGTGCAGTTCGAACTGGGACAGCCGTTGGGACCGCAGCGTCACCAGGCCGGTGTCCTGCGGCCGGGCGCGTACATCGGAGAAGTACACCTCGTCGCCGCGCACGAGCAGCTCCACCGCGAACACACCCCGCCCGCCCAGCGAGTTCACGATGCGGGCGGCGATGGACTTGGCGGCGTCCAGTGCCGCGGGCGTCATCTGCTGGGGCTGCCACGTTTCGAGCGCATCACCGTCGCCCTGGCGGTGACCGATCGGTTCGCAGAAGGTCAGCGACGGTCCCGTCGGACCCGTGGTCCGCACGGTCAGCAGCGTCACCTCGAAGTCGACGTCGACCACGGTCTCGGCGATCACGCGGTTGTGGGTGATCCGGCCCGCAGCGATGGCGCGCCGCCACGCCGGTTCGACGTCCTCGGCGCGCAGCAGCACCGACTGCCCGTCACCGGGCGCCGAGGTGATCGGCTTGACCACGAGCGGGTAGCCCGCGTGCGCGGCCACCGCGGCCAGCTCCTCCACCGACCCGGCGAACCAGAAGGGCGCCGTCGGCAGCCCGAGCTCGTCGGAGGCCAGCCGTCGCAGACCCTCGCGGTCCTGGCCGAGCCGGGCGCTGCGGGGTGCGGGGAACACCTCGACGTCACCACGGTCGGCCACGGCGATCAGCGCGTCGGCGGCGATGAGATTCGACTCCACGACCACGTACTGCGGGTTCTCCCGGTCGATGAGTGCGGCGAGCTCCTCGGGGTCGGTCATCTTCGCGACGGCGAAGCGGTCGGCCACGCGGTGCGCGGGCGCGTCGGCGTAGTGGTCGACGGCGACCACGACCGTTCCCAGGCGCTGGAAGGCAAGCGCCAGCTCGCGACTCAGCTCCCCCGCCCCGAGCAGCAGCACAGTGCTGCGCCGATCGGTCGACGGCTCCAGCGAGGGGTCCGTGGCAGGCGCGTCGCCTTCGGTAGGTTCGGTCATCGCTCGCCAGCCTGCCAGATCGTCAGCCGAGCTGGAGATCGATGTAGCACCACCGCCACGTCTCCCCCGGTTCGGCCGAGCGCATCACCGGGTGGCCGGTACGGCGGAAGTGTTCTCCTGCGTGCTGATGCGGACTGGAGTCACAGCAGCCCACATGGCCGCACGTCATGCACATCCGTAGGTGCGCCCACGTGACCTCGCCGAGCTCGGCGCAGCCCTGGCACCCGTCGGGAGTACCCGTCACCGCATCGGTGTTGACGGACGCGAGATGCTCACAGGGTCGCGGCCCCGCGGTCTGCGGTTGTCGGCGGTCCGCACGCCGTGCTCTGCTGCGCATGATGCCCGAGGATATCGACGTCGCCGTCGGGAGAAGTGGAGGACAGAGTCGTGAACGCCTCACTGCTGGCGGTGCTGGTCGCGGCGTTGCTGGTGGCGGCGCTCGCCCGGAGGGCCGACGTGTCCGCGCCCCTGATGCTGGTGGTCGCCGGGCTGGCCGCGGGGCTGATCCCGGTGGTGCCCGACATCCAGCTCGACCCGGACCTCGTGCTGTACGTGATCCTGCCGCCGCTGCTCTGGTCGGCCGGGCTGGAGAGCAGCTACGTCGCGCTGCGCCGAAATGTGCGGTCGATCGGGATGCTCGCCGTCGGGCTGCCGCTGGCAACGACCTTCGTCGTCGGGCTGGTGGCCTACTGGGCCGTGCCGGAGCTGACGGTCGCGGCCGCGCTCACCCTCGGTGCGATCGTCGCCCCGCCGGACGCCGTCTCGGCCACCGCCGTCGGCAGGCGGCTGGGTCTGCCGCGCCGGATCATGACGCTGCTCGGCGGGGAGAGCCTGCTCAACGACGCGACCGCACTGACGGCCTACAAGGTGGCACTCGGGCTGGCCATCGGCGGCTCCGCGAGCTGGACCGGTGGGCTGGCGACCTTCGCGCTCGCCGCCGCGGGCGGCGTCGTGGTCGGCGGCGCACTCGGCGCGGTCATCGTGTGGGTGCGGTCGCGGCTCGATGATCCGCTGATGGAGAGCGCGATCGGCCTCGTCGCCCCGTTCTCCATCTACCTGGTGGCCGAGGAGGTGCACGGTTCGGGCGTGATCGCGGTGGTGGTCGCCGCGCTCATCCTGGGCCAGCGTTCGACGCAGGCCAGCTACGCCACCCGGCTACAGGACTTCGCGGTGTGGAAGGCCGTCCAGCTGGTGCTCGAGTCGTTCGCGTTCCTGTTGATCGGCCTGCAGTTGCCGAAGGTCGTCGACGAGCTGGCCGGGATCTCGGCGTCGGTGCTGGCGGTCTCGTCGATCGCGGTGCTGGGCACGGTGATCGCCGTGCGGATGGCATATGTGTATCTGTTCGCCTATCTGCCGCGGTGGCTGTCGCCGGCGATCCGCGGCCGCGAACCGGCGCCCCAGCCCGCCCAGGTGTTCGTCGTGGCGTGGGCCGGGATGCGGGGCGTGGTGTCGTTGGCGGCGGCGCTCGCCGTGCCGTTGACGACGCTGTCGGGCGCCCCGTTCCCGGCCCGGGCAGAGCTGGTGTTCCTGACATTCGTCGTCGTGGTCGGCACACTGCTGCTGCACGGTCTGACACTGCCGTGGCTGATCCGCAGGCTGGGAGTGCAGGGCGACGAAGCACACACCGATGCGGTCGCTGCGGCCGCCGCGCAGGACAAGGCCGCTCGCGCGGCCGCCGAGCGGCTCGATCAGGTTCTGTCCGAACATCCCGGCGGATCCGAGGTGCACGACCGGGCGGCCGACGTGCTGCGCAGCTGGAACACCCGGCGGCGCAACTCGGCGTGGGAGCGGCTCGGACGCGGTGACGACGACCTCGGCGAGAGCCCGGCGTCGGCGTTCCGGCGGCTGCGCCTGGAGATGCTGGCCGCCGAGCGCGAGGCGCTGATCGCCGAGCGCGACAGCGGCCACATCGACGACGAGGTGCTCCGGGAGGTGCTGCACGGTCTCGACCTCGAGGAGGCGACGCTCAACCGCCGATAGCCGCCCCGGTACGACAGGTGAACGGTTTGCCACCAATCGCTGAACAGGCCGATCCCGCTGCGCTCGGGCACTGCCGAGCCGATTAGATGGTGGCTGTCGCGCGCGGTCAGGCGCGCTCACCGCTACGGTCGGAGATCTCGATGAGAGCAGACAGGCGCGCCGGTTGTGCGGCGGCGGCGACGGTTGCGCTGGGGATCGGGATGGCGTTGGCGTGCGCCGCCACCCCGATCGCTGCGGCCGACCCCTCGTCGACGGACGTATCGTCGTCGTCCGACGCGGTCGAGCGGGGTGCGCGCGAACCGGTGACCGCGTCGACGTCCACTCCCGATCCCGAGGCCGCAACGCAGCCCAGGACATCCGGGGTGACTGCCGGGACGGCCGATGAGTCCTCGATGACGAGCCCCGCCACCGAGAGCGCAGTGGCCAGAACGGCCCGTGAGCGCAGCAGGCGTTCCGTGGTCACCACAGCCGAGACGGCGCCGGTGCGCCCGACGCGGGTGGCTGCGGATCCCCCGGCGGACGCCGCTTCGCGCACCGAAAGGTGGACCGAGGCCCATGGTGCCCCGCGGGCCGGGCAGCAGGGCGGTGGCAGTGAGGAGGACTTCGCTGATCTGTCAGCGGTCGCCGCGCCGCTGGCCACGGAAGCGCCGGAGCCGTTCGCCGCCCTGCCCTCGGTGGTCGCGAGCACCGACATCGTCCGCCCCATGGCGCGGCGTCTGGTCACGCCGGGCCGGGCACTCCCGCTGAGCGACACCGGGGCCTCACCGGCGGATTGGCTGATGGCCGCGGCCGCCCGCCGCGAGGTGGGTGACGTGCTCAACCGCGTCGACCTGGTGGTGTCGACGATCGTAGAGCCGGTCCGGATCCTGCTGACCGACCTGCGCGGCCTGCTGCAGGGCACCAGCGTCGCCGACCCGATCGCCCCCGGCACGTGCCGGGACGGCCAGTGCAATCCGAACTCCGAGATCAACCTTCCCTATGTCCGCAACGAGATCACGGTCCTCAACCTCACCGGTGGGCCGGTCACGCTGACGAGACTCGACAGCAAGAATCCGCCGACCTACGGCCCGCCGCAGGGATTCGTGCTCGATCACGCCCGCAGGGTCGAGATGGCGTTCTACCAAGGCGACTCGGAGTGGGACGAGGACTGGGACGAGGAGGCGACGTTGGCGTGGTCGAACGGATCGGCCACGGTGACGGTGGACGTCGACGCCGGTGGGTCCACGGCATCCTCGTCGAACAGCGCGATCCAGACGGTCATGTTCGACACCCCGCAGCCGGTCACCGGACCCTCGGCCATCCCGTTCCGGCAGACGCTGGTCCTGTTGCCCAAGGCCGGCACCGCCCTCACCATCGACACGACCGACCCGGTGGGTCAGGCGATCGTCGCCGCAGCGCTGTGCAAAGTGTCGGGCAGTTGCCTCCAAGAGGTGGTCGATCAGCAGGTTCGGCTCAGCGAGCCGAAACTCGTCGGCAACACCCTGTTCAACGCGGGCAGTGTCACCTCCACCAACAGGTACAAGGTGGCTCACGAGGTGATCAAGAGCAGCGGGATCGAGCAGAATCTGAAAATCGTCGCCGGCACCTCGCTCAACTTCACCCTCGGACCGCTGACCTTCCAGAGTGAGATCGGCGGACTCATCCAGCAGAAGTACGGGCACAGCTGGAGCGACGGTCTGACCACCGAGAGCCAGGTGGATCTGAATGTGCCGCCCGGACGCTACGGCTCGATTTACGTGCAGTATCCCGAGTACCACAACTTCGTCGACATGACGCTGACCAACTCGGGCGTCACCATCAGGATCCCCCGCGTCGAGTACGTGAGCATGGCGCCCTCGGGCACCCTGGACGAGAACGGCGTCCCGCTCGCGGTCACCTACACCACCGCCGACTGGGAGATCGGGACGGGCCCGCGCCCTTATCCCGATTCCGGCTCCATCCCGACACCGCCGCCCTCGGCCACGACGTTCACCGCCGAAACCCCCCGCGACATCGCCGCATCCTTCGCCGCGCCCGAACCTCGTGAGAAGACGCTCGGCTCGGTGCTGGCGACGTATCTGAAGAACCAGACACAGGCGTTCGGCCTCATACCCAACATCCTGGCCAGCGGCCGCGCCGTCAGCTCGCGCACCTTCCAGGTCGTCAACCTCACGCCCTACTCGCAGAGGCTGTCGAGCATCTCCGGTGAATACGAAGAGGACGACTCGCCCTACCAGGGTTTTGTTCTCGCGCCGTTTCAATCGATCCAGTTCGAAGTGGACTACAACGCCTTCAGCGACCAGGAGACCTATGTGACCTGGACGAACGACGCGTCCTCGCCCTATTCCACGTCAGCTGAGTTCAAGGTCTACAACGGCGGCAGCGCCCCCGAGGTCTTCTGCAGGGACGGCGGCTGTATGGGCGGCGGTTACGACAGCTCCACCGACATGGCGACCATGTACATCGTCTACCCGTACCCGACGCCCGCGATCATGGATGTCACCGACGTCCCCGATCTCGCCGCGGCGGCAGTGAACGCCGGGTGCACGCCGAACTATGCCGGACAGAGCCCGGGTTCATGCAGTGTGAACGCCACCGGCGAGACCTACTACAACGCGCCGATCACCGGACCGGTCCAGCAGCAGGCCAACCGCGGCACCCAGACCAACTCGTTCTACTACACCGTGACCACCGTCAAGGGTGAGTCCGCCAGCTGGGCCGCCGGCGGGGGCATCAAACTGAAGGAGAAGGCCGGTGTGTTCGTCGGCCTGCAGATCGAGCTCGAAGCATCCGTCCTGTACACCGGCTCCGTGCAGACGAAGGACACCGAGTCCAGCACCGTCGTGCAGAACCTGCTCCCCGGTTACGGCGGCGCCATCTACATCGGTGACCCGTACCTGCGTACCTACGGCGACTACATCGTCAACCTGCCCAATCTGACCCTTGTCGTGACCGGCCAGTGGATCGAGGCACATTCCGGCCTGGGCGCCCAGGGGCCGGTCGCCAATGTGGTCGACTATCCCCTCAGCTGAACTCCGCCTCACTGTCGAGATCGTGGCGGAAGGCCGCCATCGCCTCGACCAGCGCCGCGAACACCCGGTGTGCGGCGGCGAGGTCGTCGTCGGGCAGGCCGGCCAGTGCTCGGCTGCTGTGCTCGGCGAGCGGGGCGAAGAAGCCGCGGGCCACCCCCATGCCGTGGTGCGCCACCCGCAGGATCACCTTGCGCCGGTCGGCGGGATGAGCCTCGCGCCGCAGATGGCCCGAGGCGATCATCCGCTCGACCAGATACGTGACCGCCGCCGCGGAGGTTCCCATCTCCCGACGGAGGTCCCCGGCCGTCAACGGCGTCCCCGCGGTCTCGGCGACCATGACGTGCAGCAGTGCCCGGAAGTCGTTGGCGGTGACGTCGTGGCGGGCGGCGAAGGCGCGGCCGATCTGGTCGGATTCGGCCGACAGCGCCCGCATGTCGGCGGCGATCCGCGCCTCCAGGGTTGCGCGGTCAGTGTCGGCCACTCCATCAATATAGTTCACTTGCTTAATCTTTAACTAATTGAAATATTGGTAGGTATGTCGCGTCGATGGTCCTGGCTCGCTGCGCTGCTCGTGGTCGTCCTCTCCGGAGCCGTCCTCGCCCTACTCAGCGGCGGCGACTCGGCCTCGCAGTCACCGGTCTCGGTCCCCGCCGCCGCCGAATCCGCACAGGTCAACGCCCTGCGCGCGAAGTTCCCCGGCGGCGACCGCGCGCCGGTGATCCTCGTGGTCACCCGCAACGACAGCGCCGCGCTCACCCCCGCCGACGTCGCCGCGACCGATCAGGCGCGCCAGCGCATGCTGACCGCGGCCGGCGACGCTCCGGCAGGTCCACCGGTGCAGGTGTCCGAGGACGGACGCGCGGCGCTGGCCGTCGTCCCGCTCGACGCCGATCTCTCCGGCTTCGCGCTCAGCGACACGGTCGAGAAGGTGCGCGGCGCCGCCACCGATGGTCTGCCCGCCGGCCTGCGCTCGCAGGTGACCGGCGGCCCGGCATTCGGCGCCGACATCGCCAACGCGTTCTCGGGGGCCAACTTCCTGCTGCTGGCGGTGACGGCCGCCGTCGTCGCGCTGCTGCTCATCGTCACTTACCGTTCGCCCGTGCTGTGGCTGGCGCCGCTGGCGGTGATCGGATTCGCCGACCGCGTCGCCGCCGTCGTCGGCACCGCGGTCGCCGAGGCGGTCGGCCAGACCCCCGACGGTTCGACGTCCGGCATCACCAGCGTGCTGGTCTTCGGCGCGGGCACCAACTACGCGCTGCTGCTGATCTCGCGCTACCGCGAGGAACTCGGCCGCGATCCGGACCACCGCTCCGCACTCGGGGTCGCGGTCCGCGCCGCAGGCCCGGCCATCCTGGCGAGCAACGCCACCGTGGTGCTCGCGCTGCTGACGCTGGTGTTCGCCTCCTCGCCGAGCACCCGCAGCCTGGGTGTACAGGCGGCCGCCGGACTGGTGGTCGCCGCGGTCTTCGTGCTGCTGGTGTTGCCGCCGCTACTGGCGCTGTTCGGCCGGAAGCTGTTCTGGCCCTTCATCCCTCAGGTGGGTGCCACCCCGTTGACCGAGGGCGGCATCTGGCACCGGGTCGCCGACGCGGTGGCGCGCCGACCGGTGCGGGTGGCCGTCGCGGCGATCGGCGCACTGGCCGTGCTGTGCACCGGGTTGCTGAGCACCCCGATCGGGCTCACGCAGACCGAGCAATTCCGCGTCCAGGCCGAATCGGTCGGCGGCTACGAAACGCTTGCCGCACACTTTCCGAGCGGACTGACCGATCCGACGAGGATCATCGGTGCTACCGACCGCGCCGCGGACATCCAGCGCGTCGTCGCCGAGACCCCGGGTGTGGTGTCGGCCGAACCCGCGGGCACCAGCGGTGACGGTCTCACCCAGTGGTCGGTGGTGCTCGCCGCCGAACCCGCTTCCGACGATGCCTTCACCACCGTCGACGCGCTGCGCGACGCCGTCCACGGCGTCGACCCGTCCGCCCTCGTCGGCGGCTCCGATGCCCAGGCGCGTGACGTCAGCGCGGCCGCCGGTCGGGACCGCCTGGTGGTGATCCCGGCGATCCTGGCCGTCGTACTGGTGGTGCTCTACGTGCTGCTGCGCTCGGCCATCGCGCCACTGATCCTGGTGGGCGTGACGGTGCTCAGCGCGCTCGCAGCGCTGGGACTGGGCGGCTGGGCCAGCGTGCACGTGTTCGGCTTCCCGGCACTCGACGACTCCACGCCGCTGTTCGCGTTCCTGTTCCTCGTCGCGCTCGGCGTGGACTACACGATCTTCCTGGTGACCCGGGCCCGCGAGGAGACCCCCGAGCACGGCACCCGCGAGGGCATCGTGCGGGCGGTGTCGGCGACCGGCGCGGTGATCACCAGCGCGGGCATCGTGCTGGCGGCGGTCTTCTGCGTGCTGGGCGTGCTGCCGCTGATCGTGCTCACCCAGCTCGGCATCATCGTCGGGCTGGGCATCCTGCTCGACACGTTCCTGGTCCGCACGGTCATCATCCCGGCGCTGTTCACGATCATCGGGCCGCGGGTGTGGTGGCCCGCACTGCACGCCGGGAAATAACCGGGAGGCGGGCACCATCGCCGTCGCCCGCTCGTTGACCCGTCATGGCCCAGGCACCACCGCAGCCACCGCTGCACATGCGTCGCAACGGGTTCGACCCGACCGCCGAACTGCGGGACATCCGCGAAGGCGACGGGGTGCTCGTCACCAAGAGCGCGTTCGGCATGGACGTGTACCTGGTCACCCGCCACGACGACGTCAAGGCCGTACTCGCCGACCACGAGCGCTTCTCCAACACCCGGCCGCCCGGCTTCGTCGTCCCCGGAGCGCCCGTGGTGTCCGAGGAGGACCAGGCGCGGGCACGGGCCGGCAACCTGCTGGGACTCGACCCGCCCGAACACCAGCGGCTGCGCCGCATGCTCACCCCGGCGTTCACGCAACGCCGCATCAAGGCGCTCGAACCCCGCATCGATGCGATCGTCACCGATCACCTCGACGCGATGGCGGCGGCCGGACCGCCTGCCGACCTCGTCGAGAACTTCGCGCTGCCGATCCCCTCACTGGTGATCTGCGAGCTCCTGGGTGTGCCCTACGCCGACCGCGCGGACTTCCAGCGCCGCAGCGCACGCCAGCTCGATCTGTCGATCCCGATCCCCGAACGCCTCGAGGTCGGCCGCCAAAGCCGCGAGTACATGCACTCGCTGGTGCGGCGGGCGCGTACGGCGCCGGGTGACGACATCCTCGGCATGCTGGTCCGCGAGCACGGCGCCGAGCTGTCCGACGACGAACTGGTCGGGATCGCCGGGTTGCTGCTTCTTGCCGGACACGAGACCACGTCGAACATGCTCGGCCTCGGCGTACTGGCCCTGCTGCGCCATCCCGATCAGCTGGCGGCCGTGCGTGACGACTCGGCGGCGGTCGCACCCGCCGTCGAGGAGCTGTTGCGGTGGCTGTCCATCGTGCACAGCGGAATCCCCCGCATCACCACGACCGACGTCGAGATCGCCGGCGTCGAGATCCCTGCCGGTGAGCTGGTGTTCGTGTCGCTGCCGTCGGCCAACCGCGATCCGGGCTTCACCGACGCGCCGGAGGTGCTCGACATCGCCCGCGGCGCGCCGGGCCACCTGGCGTTCGGCCACGGGGTCCACCACTGCCTCGGGGCGCCACTGGCCCGGATGGAGATGCGCATCGCGCTGCCTGCGCTGCTGCGCCGGTTCCCGAACCTGGAGCTGGCCGAACCGTTCGACGGTGTGCAGTTCCGTTCCTTCCACTTCATCTACGGGCTACGGTCACTCGCGGTGAGGTGGTGACGATGCGCATCGAGGTGGACCGGGACGCCTGCATCAGTGCGGGCAACTGTGTGATGTCGGCTGCGGAGGTTTTCGACCAGGACGACGACGGCGTCGTCGAACTGCTCGCCGACCCGGTACCCGAAGCCGAAGAGGAGCACGCGCGCGAAGCGGTCAGGTTGTGCCCGGCGTCCGCGCTGCGGATCGCCGCTCGGTGAATCGGCCGCGGGCGATCAGCAAGGCGCTCACCACCAGCACCCACGCGGGGAAGGCCAGCGTCAACCACATGCTGACCTCCGCGGCCACCATCAGCGCCAGCGCCAGCACGTAGGTCGTCACCACCAGGAAACGCGGCATCAGACCGGTGCGCAGCCAGATGGTGGCCAGCGAGATCATGAACACCGCGGCCATCCGCAATGCGTAGGTCTTCGACAGCGTCACCAACACCGTCTGGCCGAACAGCACCACCTCGGTCCGGACCGCCGACTCGGCGAGATACCCGCCGGCGGCCTCCAGGCCGGCACCGATCCCGGCGACGGTGAACATCATGGCCAGGAACAGCAGGCCGCTGCCGAGGAACACGGTCGAGAAGAAGCGGTCCTCGAGGTCGCCGAAGCCGTCGCGGATGACGCCGATGAACCACAGGAACGCGATGGCCGCGAACGGCATCAGCAGCGCGGCGATGCGCAGGTGGTGGTTCTCGCCGTTCAGCCACTGGGAGCCCGGTTCGGCGCCCTCGGGCAACGCCGAACGGATCAGGGTCAGTGCCGCACCGAACATCAGCGCGAACAGCACCCCCGCGAACGCCGCGGCCCGCGGTGTGGACAGGCGGCGTAGATGACGGTCGACCACGCGGTCATGGTCGCACGTCGATTTCTTGGGATCGGTAGCCACGCGAGGCATCTGTACTCGTTGCCATGACCGAGACCGACGCTGTGTATCCCGCGGACTACCCGACCATGGCCTCCGCGGCCCTGTCCAACGACGACCGTCATACCGCGTCCTTCGCCAACCGGGTGGTGGCTGCGGCCGTCACCGGCGCGGCCGGTGCCGTCGCCGTGCTCGGGGTGGTGATGGCGCACTACTACTCCGATCCGCCCGCCCCGGCCGCGGTGCGGGTCAGCCCTGGTGCGGTCGCCGCCCCGGCGACATCCGCGGCGCCGGCCATCCGGCCGTCGGCACCGGCCACCGCACCCGTCGCCATGACGGTGCCCGCATCGGCGCCGCCGAGTGTGGGCAACGCTCCTGGCGCATTTCCCGCGCCGGTGCGTGTCCCGGCCCCGGCCGCCCCGGCGGCGGCCCCCGCTGCCGCTCCCGGGCCGGCCCCTGCCGCACCGCCGGCTCCGGCGCCCGCCCCGGTGGTGATCGTCAACGTGCCGGTGCCGGAGCTCCCGGCCCCGCCCAAACTGTCCCTGCCGCCGGTGCCGCAGCTTCCACCGCTGCCGGTGCCTCAGGCGAAGATGGAACCGGCACCGGCTCCTCCGCCGGCGGTCGAACCGGCGACCGCGCCCGTGGCCGAGCCGGTGACACCGGTGGCACCCGAACCGGCCGTTCCGGCGCCTGCGCCCGAACCCTCGGGCGTGCTGCCGGGCGGGCTATTCGGCTGACGGGTCAGGGCTGGCCGGGAAGCAGGCGGATCATCAGCCCGTTCGCCTCGGCCAGTAGATCGTCCTCGACGTCGCGCAGTTCGGCGTTGACGAATGCCTTGCGGCCCTGGGCCTCTCGAACCCAGCCGCGGATCGTCAACTCCTTGTCGATCGGCGTGACCCGGCGGTAGTCGACGTGCAGGAAGGCCGTGCGGCTGATCGGCCGGCCGGTCGCATGGATCACCATGCCGAACACCGAGTCGAACATCAGTGGCAGCACTCCACCGTGCACCGCGTAGTTGCCGCCGACGTGGAACCGGCTGAACTGCACGGTCAGTTCCACGGCCTCGGCGTCGAACTTGTGCACCCGATACGGCGGCATCAGCAGGCTGCCGGCGCCGGGCAGCGACGGCACCCGGTTGGCCGGGCCGACACCCTCGGGTGCCTCGAACGGATCGAGCAGATCGACCAGTTTCTCGACATGATCGGCAGCGCGGTCCCAGGTGTCGCTGTCCGGATCCGCGGACACCGCCAGATCCTGGGCGCGGCGCATCGCGGTCAGGAAACGCGCGAACCCGGGGCCGGGGTCGACGGGTTCGAAGACCGGGAAACCGCCGTGCTGATCGAATGGGGGTTCGGTCACGGCCGCGGCGCCAGGATGTCGCGCCGCACGATGGTCTGTTCACGCCCCGGACCCACGCCGATGCACGAGACATGGGCTCCGGCAAGCTCTTCCAGCCGCAACACGTAGTCACGCGCCTTGGCGGGCAGTTCGTCGAAGGTGCGGCACGAGCTGATGTCCTCCCACCAGCCGGGCAGCTCTTCGTAGATCGGCTCGGCCAGGGCGATGTCGCTCTGGGTCATCGGCATGTCGTCGGTGCGCTTGCCGTTGACGCGGTAACCGACGCAGACCGGGACTGTCTCCAGGCTGGACAGCACGTCGAGCTTGGTGAGGAAGTAGTCGGTGATGCCATTGACCCGCGTCGCGTAGCGCGCGATCACCGCATCGAACCAGCCGCAGCGCCGCGCCCGACCCGTCGTCACGCCGACCTCGCCACCGGTCTTGGCCAGATAGGCGCCATACTCGTCGAACAGTTCGGTGGGGAACGGACCCGAGCCGACGCGGGTGGTGTACGCCTTGAGGATTCCGAGCACGGTGGTGATGCGCGTCGGCCCGATACCGGAGCCGACGGCGGCGCCGCCCGCGGTCGGATTCGAGGACGTCACAAAGGGATACGTGCCGTGGTCGACGTCGAGCAGGGTGCCCTGCGAACCCTCGAGCAGCACCGTCTCACCCTGTTCGAGTGCCTCGTTCAGCAGCAGGCGGGCATCGGCGATCCGGTGGGCGAATCCGTCGGCCTGCGCGAGCAGATTGTCGACCACCTCGGCGGCGTCCAACGCCTTGCGGTTGTAGATCTTGACCAGCACCTGGTTCTTGAAATCCAGTGCCACCTCGATCTTCTCGGCCAGCTGGACCGGGTCGAGGACGTCGGCGACGCGGATGCCGATGCGGGCGATCTTGTCCTGGTAGCAGGGTCCGATACCGCGGCCGGTGGTGCCGATCTTCTTGCTGCCGGCCCAGCGCTCGACCACCTTGTCGATCGCCACGTGATACGGCATCAGCAGATGCGCGTCGGCCGAGATCAGCAGCTTGCCGGTGTCGACGCCACGCTTCTCCAGACCGGCGAGCTCGGTCAGCAGCACCCCCGGATCGACGACCACACCGTTGCCGATGACGTTGGTGACGCCCGGCGTGAGGATCCCCGACGGGATCAGGTGCAGGGCGAAGTTCTCCCCGTTGGGCAGTACGACGGTGTGACCCGCGTTGTTGCCGCCCTGGTACCGAACGACCCACTGCACGCGGCCACCGAGCAGGTCGGTGGCCTTTCCTTTGCCCTCGTCACCCCACTGGGCGCCGATGAGGACGATTGCCGGCATGCGTAGTCTCTCCCGCTGTCTCCCGAAGCATTCTGCCTCGACACGTATGGCAGCCGGTGACACACCCTATCCCAGCAGGTCGCGAGGAGTTGTCTTGAGTGCGGGTTCTGGCGCAGGGACGGTGCTGGTGCTGCGGTTCGACGGACGCCGCGACGTCCGTGCGCTCGCCGGGTTCGACACGGTCGACGTGTCCGGCGCCGAGGACATCGACGCTGCTGCGACGACGGCGCGGCGCCTGATCGTCGTGGGGTCGCACGCCGATCTGGCATCGGTGCTGACGCGGCTGATGCGCACCGAACGCCTCGACGTCGAACTGGCGCACGCCCACGGGTGGGGCGGTGCGCGCCGGGCGGTGAGGGCCCCGGCCCGCCGTGTGCCGCTGATCCGCGACGACGCCGGCCAGGCGGTGGTCGTGGCCGCGGAGTGGCGGGGGACGCCGGAGACCCCGATGCTGACCGGCGAAGCGATCGTCGACGATGCATCGCTGTTCACCGGGGAGGTCCCGGGCGTGCGGATCGAACCGACGGACCGAATGCCGGGGCTGCGAGCGGCCGTCCTGTCGGCGCGCGGCAGGCCACGGGGTTGGGTGGCCGGCCGAGCCGCCCAGCTGGGGGCCGTCGAGGCGCTCGTCGTCCGCGACGGGGTGCAGGCGCCGCGTCCGGTGAAGCGCTCGACGTTCTACCGGCACACCGAGGGTTGGCTGCGCGTCGGCTAGCGGTCACCCGGCGCCGGTACCGTCGAGAAAGTGAGTATTCGTCCGCTGCGCCAGTCGGTGCGGCCGAGCCCGGTGTTCCTGGCCGTCGTGGCCGTCGCCGCCGTCGGCGGCGTGCTGGCCTGGCTGGCCGACGACACCGTGAAGCCCCTGGCATATGTGGGCGTCTTCGTGTTCGTGATCGCCGGCTGGCTGGTGTCACTGAGCCTGCACGAGTTCGGCCACGCCGTCACCGCGTGGCGGTTCGGGGACCGCGACGTCGAGGTACGCGGCTACCTCACCCTCGACCCGCTGAAGTACTCCCACCCGCTGTTGTCTCTCGGCCTGCCGGTGCTGTTCATCGCGCTGGGCGGCATCGGCCTGCCCGGCGGTGCGGTGTACCTGCGCACCTCCTGGATGACACCGCGGCAGAAGACCCTGGTCAACCTCGCCGGACCGTCGGCCAACCTGGTGCTCGCCGTGCTGCTGCTCGGCGTCACCCGGGTGCTCTACGACCCGTCGCACGCGGTGTTCTGGTCGGCGGTGGCGTTCCTGGGGTTCCTGCAGGTGACGGCGTTCGTGCTGAACATGCTGCCGGTTCCCGGACTGGACGGGTACGGCGCGCTCGAGCCGCATCTGAGCCCCGACACCCAGCGCGCTCTGCAGCCGGTCAAACAGTGGGGGTTCTTCATCCTGCTGATCCTGCTGCTGGCCCCCGCGCTCAATCAGTGGTTCTTCGGGTTCGTCTACGGGATCTTCGATCTGTCCGGCGTCCCGAGCGCCATGGTGTCGATCGGCGGGCAACTGACCCGGTTCTGGTCGGCCTGGCTGTAACGGGCGCCTTGCAACATATGCGTCTTTACGCATAGATTGCTGTCATGGGTGCGGGCCACGATCACAGCCACGGGCAGGATGCCCGCGTCAGCAGGATGCTGATCGCCGCGGCGATCCTCACCGGGTTCTTCGTCCTGGAACTCACCACGGCGCTGATGATCGGCTCGATCGCGCTGCTTGCCGACGCCGGTCACATGCTCACCGACCTGGTCGCGATGTTCATGGGACTGACCGCCGTACTGCTCGCCCGCAAGGGCAGCGCATCGCCGGCACGCACCTACGGCTGGCACCGGGCCGAGGTGTTCACCGCCGTCGGCAATGCCGTGCTGCTGCTCGGGGTCGCGGCGTTCATCCTCTACGAGGCGTTCGAACGCCTCGGCGATGCACCGGATGTCCCCGGGGTGCCGATGATCGTGGTGGCGTCCGCGGGCCTGATCGCCAACTTCGTCGTCGTGCTGCTGCTGCGCTCACAGTCCCAGGAGAGCCTCGCGGTCAAGGGCGCCTACATGGAGGTCGTCGCCGACACCGTCGGCAGCATCGGCGTCCTGATCGCCGGCATCGTGACCGTGACCACCCGCTGGCCCTACGCCGACGTGGTCGTCGCGGTGTTCGTCGCGCTGTGGGTGCTACCGCGGGCGTTCTCGCTGGCCCGCTCGGCCCTGCGGATCCTGTCGGAGTCCTCCCCGGCCCACATAGACGTCGACGAGCTGCGTGCCGCGCTGTGCGCCGTCGACGGCGTCTCCGAGGTGCACGACCTGCATGTCTGGACGCTGGTGCCCGGCAAGGACGTCGTCACCGCTCACCTGACCTCGTCGGACGACTCCGCCCGGGTGCTCGACGATGCCCGTGCCGTGCTGGCCGCCCGCGGGCTCGACCACGCCACCGTTCAGGTCGAGCCGCCGAGCGGGGCCGCCGATTGCAACTGCGAGAGCAACAACTGGTAGCCGGCGGGCTTCCGTCAGAGGCTGTACTCGGCGCGAGCCGTCGGATCGCAGTCGTCGAGCAGATCCAGGCAGCGCTGGTATTCGTCGGTCTCGCCGATCTCGCGGGCCGCCTTGGCCAGTGCGGCGACGCACCGCAGGAAGCCACGGTTCGGTTCGTGGCGGAACGGCACCGGCCCGAAGCCCTTCCAGCCGTTGCGGCGCAGCTGGTCGAGCCCGCGGTGGTAGCCGGTGCGGGCGTAGGCGTACGCGGTCACGGGTTGCTCCTCGGCCAGCGCCGCTTCGGCCAGCTCGGCCCAGGCGACCGAGGCCGACGGGTGTCCCGCGGCGACGATCGACGGGTTCTCGCCTGCGGCCAGTTCGGCCTCGGCCTCCGGGTCGCCGGGCAGCAGCACCGGGTCCGGTCCGAGGAGGTCACCCATGCGCGTCATGACGCCCATTGTGCCGTGCGGGCCGCGGCGGACCGTCATCGGCTCGGATCGGTCGATAAGCTCCTCTCCGTAGCGTCGTTGGAGGAGGAACACAGCCGGGATGTCGAACCCACGAGGGCCTGAGCACGGTGACCAGCCGGCCGATCCGTCGGCGACGGGCGGGGGCGGTTCCGATGCCGACGACCCCACCTCCCCGTCGCAGTCGGCCGATCACGATCCCGCCACCGAGGTGTTCTCCTCCGGAGGAACAAACGGAGGAGTGTCGCCGGACGACACGGCGGGCGAGCGTCGCTTCACCGCGCCGTCCGGATTCGACGCCGGCTCGACGCAGAAGATCGACACGCCGCCGGATCCGGCCACCGAGGTGTTCCCGACGTCCGAGCCCACCGAGCAGTTCTCGGCGCAGCAGCAGAAGGCAGCGATCCCGCAGGTGATCCCCGCGCGCGGCGGCGAGCCGCCGCGCCCGGCGCCGCAATCGCGCCGCAGCTGGGGCTGGGTGATCGCGGTGGTCCTGGTGATCGCGGCGCTGGTCGCGATCGCGGTGCTGGGCACGCTGCTGCTGACCCGTGACTCGGATTCGGCCGCGTCGCAGGAGGATCAGGTCCGCACCACCATCCAGACGTTCGACACCGCCATCCAGAGCGGCGACCTCGCCACGCTGCGCTCCATCACCTGCGGCGCCAAGCGCGACAGCTACGTCAACTACAACGACAAGGCGTGGGCCGAGACCCACAAGCGGGTGGCGGCGGCCAAGCAGTATCCGGTGGTGGCCAGCATCGACCAGGTGGTGATCAACGGCGACCATGCCGAGGCCAACGTCACCGCGTTCATGGCGAACGCCCCGCAGACCCGCTCGACCCGCAGCTTCGACCTGGAGTTCCGCGATGAGCAGTGGAAGATCTGCCAGGCTCCCAGCCCGTGACTACGAGCCGGCGGTCACCGACCTGCCGGCGCTGTGCAGATCGGTGCACGCCTCGACGACACGCGCACTCATCCCGGCCTCGGCCTTCTTCAGATAGCTGCGCGGGTCGTAGACCTTCTTGTTGCCGACCTCGCCGTCGACTTTGAGCACACCGTCGTAGTTGGTGAACATGTGCGCGGCCACCGGACGGGTGAACGCGTACTGGGTGTCGGTGTCGACGTTCATCTTCACCACGCCGTAGCGCAGCGAGTCCTCGATCTCCGACTTGAGTGAACCGGAGCCGCCGTGGAAGACGAAGTCGAACGGCTGTGCGCCACTGGGTAGTTGGAGCTTCGTCGCCGCGACGCGCTGCCCCTCGGCGAGCACCTCCGGCTTGAGCTTGACGTTGCCCGGTTTGTAGACGCCGTGGACGTTGCCGAACGTGGCGGCCAGCAGATAGCGGCCACGCTCACCGGCGCCGAGTGCATCGACGGTCTTCTCGAAGTCCTCGGCCGTGGTGTAGAGCTTGTCGTTGATCTCGGCTTCGACGCCGTCCTCCTCGCCGCCGACGACACCGATCTCGACTTCGAGGATGATCTTGGCGGCCGCCGCCTGCTCGAGCAGTTCGCGGGCGATCGAGAGATTCTCGTCGATCGGGACCGCCGACCCGTCCCACATGTGCGATTGGAACAGCGGATCCCGGCCCGCCGCAACGCGTTCGGCGGAGATCGCCAGCAGCGGACGGACGTAGGTGTCGAGCTTGTCCTTCGGACAGTGGTCGGTGTGCAGCGCGACGGTGATCGGATACCGCGCGGCGATCACGTGGGCGAACTCGGCCAACGCCACCGCGCCGGTCACCATGTCCTTCACTCCCAGCCCGGACGCGAATTCTGCTCCGCCGGTGGAGAATTGGATGATGCCGTCACTGCCGGCATCGGCGAAGCCTTTGATGGCGGCGTTGAGGCTCTCCGAGCCCACGCAGTTGATGGCCGGGAAAGCGAACCCGTGCTGTTTGGCACGGTCGAGCATTTCGGCGTAGACCTCGGGAGTGGCGATCGGCATGTCCGCCAGTATCCCCCTCCCAGCGCCGGATCACAGGCAGAGATCACATGGTGAGAACCATGCGGTAGCGCGCCCGGCCCTCGTCCATCGCCGCGTACGCCTCGGCGGCCTCGGTCAGCGGCTTCTCCTCGATCTGCGCCCGCACCCCGGACAGCAGCGCGAAGTGCATGGTCTCCTCGACGTCCCGAGAGGTGCCCGAGGGGTGGCCGGTGACGGTGATCCCCGGTGAGATCAGGTCGAACGGGCTGATCGGCAACGGGTCGGGGGTGACGCCGACGATGACGAGTTCGCCCTGCGGGCCCAGACCACCGACGGTGTCACCCATGGCTTTGGAGTTCGCCGCGGTCGCCAGCACCACCCGCGCCCCGCCGAGCGCCTGCAGTTCCTGGGCGACGTCGGAGGCGGTGGAGTCGATGTAGTGGTGTGCGCCGAGAGCCTTGGCGTCCTCGGCCTTGCCGGCGCCGCGCGCGATGGCCACGGTCTCGAAGCCCATCGCGCGGGCGAACTGCACCCCGAGGTGGCCGAGCCCGCCGATGCCGAGCACCGCGACCAGGTCCCCGGCGACGGCCTTCGTGCTGCGCAGCGCGTTGAACACCGTCACCCCGGCGCAGCCCATCGGCGCGGCCTCGGCGAACGACAGGCCCTCGGGGATGCGGGCCAACGCGGTCACGGGGGCGACCACCGACTCGGCGTAGCCACCCGGGTAGCTCAGCGCCGGGATCTGCCCGTTCTCGCACTGCATGAAGAAGCCTTTGCGACACGGCACGCAGCGGTTGCAGTTGCCCCCGAACCAGCCGACCGCCACCCGGTCGCCGACTGCGAAATCCTCGACCCCGCCGCCGACCTCGGCGACGGTGCCGGCGATCTCGTGGCCGGGGGTGATGGGCCAGCTCAGGCCGGGGAAGCCGCCGTTGACGAAGGCGTGGTCGGTGCCGCAGACGCCGCAGGCGGCGACGTCGATGCGGACATGTCCGGGCTGGGGCGAGGGCGTCTCGACGTCAACCAGGGTGAGCGGTTCGCCCGCGGCGGCGACGTGAACGGCTTTATGCGTAGGCATGCATACGACCCTAGTGAGAGCCGTACGCCGCCGCGCTGTGAATGCATACCGGCTAGCTGGAATCTTCCGGCCGGTATCGAGTGTGCATCCAAGGCGGGCATTGGTGCGATTTCCCGCCCTGGACGCACAGTCGGCGCCACGAACGCACACTCGTCGGCGGGCCGCCCGGGCGGCAGGCGAGAAGGTCGCCGGGGCCGACGCCGATTTCCGGCCGGTATCTTGGGGACTCATGACGACGACGCCCCTTGCCGACTCGGTGACGCATCTGGCGTTGATGCCGGACTTCCTCGACCCGCTGACCCTGCTCGGCTACTTCGGCACCTGGGCGTTGGTCGGACTGCTGGTCGTGGTGTTCGTCGAATCGGGCGTGCTGTTTCCGATCCTGCCCGGCGACTCGCTGCTGTTCGTCGCGGGAATGCTCGCCGCGGGGACGGCGGCCGCGGAGGCCGACGGTGGCACGGTGGTGAACTTCGAACTCTGGCAGCTGCTGGTGTTCATCCCGATCGCGGCCATCCTGGGTGGCCAGGTCGGCTATTGGATCGGCCGCAACGTCGGCACGGCGATGTTCAAGCCCGACGCCCGGTTCCTCAAGCAGAAGTACCTCGACGAGGCGCACCTGTTCTTCGAACAGCGCGGCCCGTTCGCGATCGTCATCGCCCGCTTCGTCCCGATCGTGCGCACGCTGGCGCCGCTGACCGCGGGCGCCGCCCGGATGAGCTATCCGGTGTTCGCCGTGTTCAACATCCTCGGCGCCGTGGTGTGGGGCGTGGGCCTGACGCTGCTGGGCTACTGGCTCGGCCAGTTCGAGATCATCCAGAAGCTGCTGGAGCCGATCTTCATCCTGATCGTGGTGGCGTCGGTGGCCCCGATGTTCATCGAGTGGTTCAAGCGCCGGCGGGCTGCCCGGCGCGCCGGCTTCCCCGCGCCACCGATCGACGACGCAGCCTAGCTGTCGTCGAGCAGCGACCAGGTGCCTGCATCGGCGGCGACCAACCGGTCGGCGATACCCGCCTCATCGAAGGCCGTCCGCACGTCGGCGAGGGATTCGCTGTAGATCGACCATCCCGCGATGTGGGCGATCACCACCCGCGGCGCGCCCAGCGCCGCCGCGACGTCCGCCGCGCGGGGGCCGGTGAGGGTGAGCGGGCGGCCCTGGTTCTTGGTGGGAAGGCGCGACGCCCCGGCGAACAGCACGGCGACGTCGACGTCCTCGAAACGACGCGCGATCTGCGCGACCGGTGCCAGCGACGCGTTGTCGCCGCTGATGTAGACCGTCGGCAGGCCGTCGGCCCGCAGGACGAAGCCGGTGACTTCGGCGTTCACGTGGCCGGACCCGTCCCGGGTCCCGTCCAGGGGCCCGTGTACGGCCGGAACCGCGGTGACCGTGACGGCACCGGTCCCGTCCCCGCGGGTCAGCTCGGTGCGCTGCCATGTCGACAGCCCGATCGCCCGCCCGCCCAGGCGGGTGGCTGCTCCCGGGCCGGTGACGACGAGCGGGACCGACGTCGTCGCCCACTCCCGTCCCGATACGTCGAGGTTGTCGTAATGGTCGTCGTGGCTGAGCAGTACCGCGTCCACGTCGCCGAGTGCGGCCACCGGCACCGACGGCGGGTCGAGCTTGGCCATGACGCCGTAGTCGCGGGGTTCGTCGAACGTCGGATCGGTGACGAAGCGGGTTCGGCCGTAGTCGATCACCACGGTGGGGCCGCCGACCACGCCGACGGCGAAGACGTGACGTTCCGGGCCGATGGCGCTCATGTCACTGGCCACCCAGTTGACCGACGTGGTGGCCGAGACGGGTCTCCACGTCGCCGGGGTCGTGGAATCCGCGCTCGAACAGCTGCTGAATCCGAATCTGGGCGGCGGGGCGGCCGAGTGCGGCCAGGAATGCCTCCCACTCGGGCGCGATTTCGTCGTCCCGCGGCAGGCTGTTGACGTCGACGAGCCGCTTGGTCTCGGCGATGGCCTGCTTGTCGAAAGACGCGATGCGGGTGGCCAGCGCATCGACGAACCCGTCGAGCTCGGCGTCCGGTAGTGCGCGGTTGACGTAGCCGTACCGCTCGGCCAGATCGCCATCGATGTCGTCGGCGCCCAGCAGCACCTCCAGCGCGCGGCCGCGGCCGATGAGGCGGGGCAGCCGCGCCATGGGGCCGCCGCCGGGCACCAGCCCCGCCCCCACCTCCCACTGCGACAGGATCGCCTTCTCGCGGCTGGCGAAGCGCATATCGCTGGCCAGGGCCAGCTCGCTGCCGACGCCGGTCGCGCGGCCGCGGATCGACGCGATCGATACGACCGGGGCGCGGCTCAACCGGGCCAGCATGTCGGGCAGGGCCTGCAGGCCTGTCTTCCCCGGGGGATGACGTGTCGACTCCTCCAGCGGGGCGCGGAAGTCGTAGTGGGTGAGGAAGAACCCCTCGACGGCGCTGTCGAACACCACGACCTTGACGTCGTCGTCACCCTCGAGCGCGGTGACGACGGCGTCCAGCTCCGGCAGGTTCTGCGGTCCGAAGATGTTCAGCGGCGGGTTGGCGAAAGTGACCCGCCAATACGCCGGTGACCGCCGCGTCAGCGAAATCTGTTCGGTCGGCGCACTTCCCGTCATGCGCCGAGGGTACCGACGTCGCGAGCGTCCGGGTCGGGAATGACTTGTTCAAGATCGGCGTTCCCCGGGAAGTCCGAACCGCGACATTCGCGCCACGGCTCGAACCGACAGGAATACGAGGAGCCGTCATGGACTACAAACTCGAAGTGGTCGTCGTACCCGTCTCGGACGTCGACCGGGCCAAGGCCTTCTACCAGGCGCTGGGATGGCGGTTGGATGCCGATTTCGTTGCGGGAGAGGACTATCGCGTCATCCAGTTCACCCCACCCGGATCCGGCGCGTCGGTGATCTTCGGTACCGGCGTGACCACCGCGACGCCGGGTTCGGCTCAGGGCCTCTACCTGGTTGTCACCGACATCGAGGCCGCGCGCACCGAACTCGCGGAGCGCGGGGTTGCCGTCAGCGAGGTGTTCCACGACCAGACCGGCGTGTTCAATCACGCCGGCGTCGACGCACGGGTGCCCGGCCCCGATCCACAGCGTCGGAGCTATTCGTCTTTCGCCTCTGTCGAAGACCCGGACGGCAACAGCTGGGTGCTTCAGGAGATCACCGAACTCGCGCCCGGTCGCTGACCGGACGTGCCACCGCAAAGGAGACAGCTATGAACACGGACAATGTGGTCGCGTTGGTGACCGGGGCAAACCGCGGCCTGGGCCGCAGATTCGCCGAACAACTCGTCGCGCGCGGCGCCAAGGTCTATGGCGGCGCCCGGCGACCGGAGACGGTCGACGTCCCCGGCGTCATCCCGGTGCAGCTCGACCTCACCGATCCCGAATCCATTGCTCGGGCAACCGAATCCGCCTCTGACGTCACCGTCCTGGTGAACAACGCCGGCGTCTCGACCCGCGCCGATCTGCTCGACGGCCCACTCGAGGACATCCGGCTGGAGATGGAGACCCACTACTTCGGCACGTTGCAGATGATCAGGGCATTCGCCCCCGTCATCGAACGGAACGGCGGCGGCGCCGTCCTCAACGTACTGTCGGTGCTGTCCTGGTACCACCCGCCGACCAGCGGCGCCTACTCGGCCGCCAAGGCCGCCGCGTGGGCGCTCACCGACGCGGTGCGAACTGATTTGGCGCCCAGAGGTATTCACGTCACCGCGCTGCACGTCGGCTACATGGACACCGACATGGTGAGCTACATCCCGGCCGACCAGAAGACCGACCCGGGCGTGGTCGCCGAACTCGCCCTCGACGGCCTGTTCGCCGGCGCCGACGAGGTCGTCGCCGACGAGCTGTCGCGCACGGTGAAGGCGCAGCTGTCGAGTTAGCGGCCCAGCTCCAGCGCGGCGGCGAGTTCGCGCAGCGCCGCACGCGGGTCGGCCATCGGGTCGTCGCCGAGCACCTGCAGCACCACGTGGTCGGCGCCCGCGTCGAGGTGGGCCGTCACGGAGGCGGCGGCCTGCTCGACCGAACCCATGCCGACGACGCCGCGGGCCAGCCGGTCGCTGCCGCCGCGCACCAGGTCGGATTCGTCGAAGCCCTGCCGCAGCCACGAATTGCGGTAGTTCGGCAGCCCGCTGTACACGTCCAGGTGCTGGTGCGCCCGTCGCAGCTGATCGGCGTCGTCACCCCCGATGGCCACCGCCTGCTCGGAGACGATCCACTTGTCGGGTCCGAGAATGTCGCGGGTGGTGCGGGTCTGCTCGGGCGTCACCAGGTAGGGGTGCGCGCCGTCGGCGTGAGTGCCGGAGAGTTCGATCATCTTCGGTCCGAGGGCGGCCAGCAGGCGCGTAGGCCGCGGGGCGCCGGGTTCGATCGCCTCCCCCACTGTCCCCATCTTGTCCAGGTAGTTGCGCATGGTCGCCAATGGTTTGGCGTAGGTGCCGCCCATCGCGAACTCCACCAGCGGTGCGTGGCTGACGCCGAGCCCGAGGACGAAGCGGTTCGGAAACAACGCGTTGATGGTGCGTCCACCGGTTTCCGCGGCCGAGGGCAGCCGGACGTGGATGTTGGCGATGCCGGTGCCCACCACGAGCCGGTCGGTCGCCGACAGGAACGCCATCGACTGCGTCAGCACCTCCTTGCCCGCCACCTCGGGGATGAACAGCGAGCCGTAGCCGAGCGCCTCGATCTCGCGGGCGACGTCCTGGGCGTCGGTGATCGGCCAGGTCTCACTGGCCCACCAGACGCCGACGCGTGCGGGGAAAGCGATGTCCGGTTTCGAGGGTGAAGTCACGAGCTCAACCTACTTGACGCGTGTCGACGCTCGTCGCCGGCGAGCGTGCGCGAACTCAAGTGGTCGGGTGGGCGGCGAACCAGTCGAGCAGCAGACCGGCCAGCTCGTCGGGCCGCTCCTCGGGAATCCAGTGCGAGACGCCGGACATCACCTCGAAGCGGTACTCACCTTTGACGTACTTTTCGGTGTCGTAGGCGCCCTTGGGCAACAGCGCGGCGTCGTTGTCGCTCCACACGTACATCGTCGGCACCGTGATCCTGCCGGTGGCCGTGCGCGGGTCGAGCAGCGGCATGCCTCGGTACCAGTTCAACCCCGCGGTCAGCGCTCCCGGTTCGAGCATGGCGCGGGTGTCGCGCTCGGCGGCCTCGTCGGTCTGACCGATTCGGGTCAGCGACCGCTTCGCGAGCTTTCCCTGTCCGCGGGTGAGCAGGAGCTCCGGCAGCCAGGGCAGCTGGAAGAAGTACATGTACCAGGACGCCAGCCCCTGCCTGCTGGTCGGGATGGCCTTGAGGAATGCGGCAGGGTGCGGCACCGATATCGGGGTCACCGTCGCCAGGCGCTCGGGCATGTCACCGGCGACGCCCCACGCGACGGCCGCGCCCCAGTCGTGACCGACCAGGTGCACACGTTCGGCGCCGCTCGCGTCGATCAGGGCCCCGACGTCGGCGACCAGCTCGGGGATCACGTAGTCCCGGCGCCGTTTCGGCCGGGCGCCCGGCGAGTATCCGCGCTGATTCGGGGCCAGGCAGCGGTACCCCTGCGCGGTCAGCCGCTCGATGATCGCGTTCCAGCTGTCGTTGCGCTGCGGAAAGCCGTGCAGCAGCACGACGACGGGACCGTCGGGCGGGCCGGAGTCGCGGACGTCGAACACCAGGCCGTCGCGGCGGAATTGATCCATACCGCTCAGCATGGCATCTGGGCTCAGCGCGGTGAAGGGTCGTGCTCGTGGTGGATGCGGCCCCCGGTGTCGCCGAGCGGCCGGCCGGTCCCTCCCCAGCGCCTGGCGATGATCTCCGCCGCGATCGACACGGCCGTCTCCTCGGGGGTGCGTGCGCCCAGGTCGAGACCGATCGGGCTGGCGAGCCGGCCGAGTTCGGCGTCGGTGAGCCCGGCCTCCCGCAGGCGCTGCATCCGGTCGTCGTGCGTACGTCGTGAGCCCATCGCCCCGATGTAGCCGACCTGCGGTAACCGCAGCGCCACCTCGAGCAGCGGCACGTCGAACTTCGGGTCGTGGGTGAGAACGCAGATCACGGTGCGGCCGTCGATCGCCCCCGCCTCGGCCTCACCGGCCAGATAGCGGTTCGGCCAGTCGACGACGACCTCGTCGGCGGTCGGGAATCGTGCCCTGGTGGCGAAGACCGCTCGGGCGTCGCAGACGGTCACTCGATAGCCGAGCAGCGAGCCCTGCCGGGCGACCGCGGCGGCGAAGTCGATGGCGCCGAAGACCAGCATCCGCGGTCTCGGGGCGTGGCCGGCGACGAAGACCTCCATCCCTTCGCCGCGGCGTTCGCCGTCCGCGCCGTAGGTGAGCACTTCGCTGCGGCCGGTCTCCAGCAGGCCACGAGCGTCATCGGTGACGGCGGCATCGGCGCGCGGCGATCCCAGCGACCCCGTGACGCCGTCGCCGCGCACCACCAGCCGCCGGCCCACCCATGCCGCGTCCGGATGGGCGATGACGGTCGCGACGGCGACCGGGCGGTGCTGGTCGATATCGGCGGCCACCTCGGCCAGGTCCGGAAACGTCCGCTGCGACACCGCCTCGACGAACACGTCGAGGATGCCTCCGCAGGTCAGTCCGACGGCGAACGCGTCGTCGTCGCTGACGCCGTAACGCTGCAGCCGCGCAGCGCCGTCGGCGATCACCTCCTGGCCCAGCTCGTACACCGCGCCCTCGACGCAGCCGCCGGACACCGAGCCGCTGGCGGCGCCGTCCGGCCCGACCAGCATGGCCGCACCCGGCGGGCGCGGCGCGGAGCGGAACGTCCGCACCACCGTCGCCATGGCCGCGGTGCCGCCGGAGCGCCAGATCGCCGTCAGATCGGCCAGCACGTCCCTCACGGTGCTCAACCTATTCGCCTCGTTGGGCGGGCGCTCAGCGCGGGGGTCGGCTCGCCTCCAAGGCCCGAATGAGGCTCGTCGCGTCCCACGGCCCCTTGTGCCGTGTGCCGTTGACGAAGAACGTCGGCGTGGAGTTCAGATCCATCTCCTCGGCGTCCTGCGCGTCGTCCTGGACGCGGTGCAGCACCTTGGACGCGTGCACCCGCACATCCTGGTCGAACCGCTCGATGTCGAGGCCGATCGCGACGGCGTAGCGGTACATGTCCGACCATTCGAGGTCGTCCTGATGGGCGAACAACTGTCGGCTCATCTCGAAGAATTTGCCCTGCCGGGCGGCGCCCTCGCTGGCGCGGGCGGCGTCGAACGCCCGCGGATGGGGCCGCTCCAGCGGAAGGTGCCGCCAGACGTAGAGCAGCTCGTCTCCGAAATGGGCCCGCACTTCGTCGATCGCGCCCGTGGCACGGCCGCAGAACGGACACTCGAAATCGCCGTACTCGACGAGTACCAACAGCGCGGCGGGGTCGCCCCTGAGGTGGTCGCGCTCGGGGTCGACGGGCCGGATCAGCTTCAGTCCCACCGGTTCCGGCGGACTGATCAGATCGGTGACCCGGAAGAACGCCCAGCCCAGGACGAAGGCCAGGACGGAGGCGATCAGCACGCCGACCCGCGCCTCGTCCTGTTTGAGCGGGTCCTCGATGGCCAGGTCGACGATGAACAGCGAGATGGTGAAGCCGATCCCGCTCAGCAGCGCACCGCCGGCCACTCGACGCAGCGTCATTCCCGGTGAGAGTTGACCGAGACCGCTGGCCCGCATCAGCGCGGTGGCGGCGGTGATGCCGACGAACTTGCCGAGCACCAGACCCGCGACGATGCCCCACGTCAGGGCGGAGCCGAGCGCCGCCGACACGGTGTTCTCGTCGAGGTGCACCCCGGCGTTGGCGAGTGCGAAGACGGGCAGCACCAGGAACGACACGTAGGGGCCGACGGCGGTGTGGACGCGCTCGTTGATCGAGATCGATTCGCGCAGACCGCGGGTGACCGCGCGGGCGTACTCCGAGTTGGGCGATTGCCGGAACGCGCGGAACAGGTCGACGGTCTGTTCCACCTGGCGTCGTTCCGGGGTGAAGACGGGGATGAGCAGTGCGACGGCGACACCGGCCAGGGTCGGGTGTACCTGCGCGAGGTAGAGGGCCACCCACAGCGCGAAACCCAGCACGGCGTAGGCGGGTCCGCGCAGCGCGGGCAGGAAGCGGACCGCCGCCAATCCGCCGAGCAGCACCAGCGCGACGAGCAACGGCGCGATCCGCAGGTCGTCGGTGTAGAACAGCGCGATCGCGCCCAGCGCGCCGACGTCGTCGACGACGGCCAGGGTGAGTAGGAAGATCCGCAGCCGGGCAGGGAATTTCGGCTTGATCACTGCGAGTGCGCCGACCAGGAACGCCGTGTCGGTGGAGATGACCACACCCCACGCCCGGGCGTCGTCGCCGGACGGATTGAACAACAGGAAGATGACGGCAGGTGCGATGAGCCCGGCGATCGCGGCCACCACCGGGACCGCGGCCCGCGACCGGTCGGTCAGCTCGCCGATCGCGAACTCCGCCTTCACCTCCAGTCCGACGATGAAGAAGAAGAACGCCATCAGGGCGTCGTTGACCAGATGCTTGACCGACATCTCGGTGTGGTGCTCGCCGAAGCTCAACCCGACGTGGGTGTCCCAGAACGTCGAATAAGTATCGGCCCACGGCGAATTCGCCCAGGCGATGGCCAGCAGGGTGGCGAGCAGGAGCAGGAGCGCGGCGGTGTTGTCCGAGGAGCGCGGCTTGCTGGGGTCGCGGTTGAACCGGGCGGGGAGCTGGCTGCCGATCCGCGGGGAGGCCGTCGTCACGCGACGGTGTTCACATTCGCGGTGGCCTGCTCTTCGCCCACGGCGTGCGCGGCCTCCATCAGCATCCACCCGGACAGCTGGACCGACAGGTCGCGCTCCGGGATCTCCGAGGCGTTCACCGCCCCCTCGACGAATTCGGCCGCCCGGCCTGCGGCCGTCGGCAGCTCGGCGGTGCGGTCCCAGAACGCGCCGAAAAGGGGAACGCCGTCGACGGTCTGCCGGTTGTCCCAGGCCGCGCCGGCCGAGGTGAGCACGATGTCGCGGGCGGTGCGCCGGGTGGCGGCGTCCGCGTCGCCCTGCCCGGGCAGCGAGGTCGCCACCAGCGCCAGATAGCGGGCCAGGATGCCGTTGAACAGACCGCCGTCGCCGCCGCCGGCGCCCTTGATGATTCCGCCCGGCGCCATGTGGTCGCGCACCGCGTCGACGAGCCGGCGCACCCGCGTCGCGTGTTCGTCCCCCCTCTCGCCGCCGCCGGTGCGAACGGCGAGTTCGACCTCGAGGCCCAGGACCACGCCCTGGCAGTAGGTGTACTGCGCGCGGACCAGCGATCCGGCCTTGATGCCGTCGAACACCAGCTTGGTCTCCGGGTCGATGAGCACCTCGTCGATCCAGTCGCCCATCTGTTCGGCTCGCCGCAGCCGATCGTCATAGCGGGCGAGGAAGATCGCGGCCGGGCCGTTGGCGGGTGCGTTGAAGAACTGGTCCTGCTTGCGCCACGGGATGCCGCCACCGTCCTCGGGCACCCAGGCGTTGACGAACTGGTCGGCCAGCGTGTGCAGCGCCCGCGGCCGCTCGACTCCGGCGAGCCGCCCGGCCCGCTCGAGCGCGATCGCCAACCACGCCATGTCGTCGTAGTAGTCGTTGACCCAGCGGCCGAGGTTGCGCAGCCGGTGCGACCTGACCTGGCGGGCGATGCGCCGCTGCCGGTCCGGATCGGGCGCGCGCACCTGCGCATCGACCAGGCAGTCCAGCAGATGGGCCTGCCACCAGTAGTGCCAGGTGCCGAACCAGGAGTATGTGCGGGCGGCCGGCCAGGCCACCACCCCCAGCTGGGTGCCGGGCAGGGCCCACAGCCGCCGCAGGTGTCGCTGGGTGATCGCCGCCTCGGCGCTGGCCGCCCGGTTCGCCCACAGCTGCTCCATGGGTTGATCCTGCCAAATCGCGCTGCGCACCGGCGCCCGATCGCGCGTGAGACAAATTCGTCTCATTTGAGATACAGTCGTCTCATGGCTACCGACCGCGACCAGCTGCTGCAATCCGCGGCCGACTTTCTGGGTCGGCGACCCAACGCCACCCTCGACGAGATCGCGGCCGCAGTCGGGGTGAGCCGGGCGACGCTGCACCGATACTTCGCCGGCAAGCCGGCCCTGATGGCGGCGCTCGACGAACTCGCGATCGCCGAGATGCGGGCGGCGATCGATTCGGCGCGTCTACAGGAGGAATCGGCCGCCGACGCGCTGCGCCGGCTCGTTTCGGCGTGCCGTCCGGTGGCACCGTATCTGTGCCTGCTCTACAGCCAGAGCCAGGAACTCGACGCCGATGAGTCCATGCAGGGTTGGGCCGAGACCGACGCGGCGATCACCGCTTTGTTCGAGCGTGGTCAGCGCGCGGGCGAGTTCCGGCCCGACCTGTCCGCCGCCTGGTTGACCGAGGCGCTCTACAGCCTGGTCGCCGGGGCGGGCTGGGTCATCCAGGTCGGCCGCGTCGCCGAGCGCGACTTCGACCATATGATCACCGAACTGCTGCTGAACGGGGCGCGCTCATGACCCGCCGCTGGCTCGCCCTGGGCGTGCTCACCCTGGCAGTCCTGCTGATCGGCATCGACGGCACGGTGCTGGCGCTCGCCACCCCGTTCATCAGCCGTGATCTCGGCACGTCGGGCACCGAACTGTTGTGGATCGGCGACATCTACTCCTTCGTCCTCGCCAGCCTGCTGATCACCATGGGCAGCCTCGGTGACCGGCTCGGCCACCGCAAGCTGCTGCTCTGCGGCGCAACGGGTTTCGCCGCCGTCTCCGCGATCACCGCGTACGCGCCGACACCGGAGCTGCTGATCGGCACCCGCGCCCTGCTCGGCGTCGCGGGCGCGACGCTCGCGCCGGCGACCCTGGCACTGATCCGCGGGATCTTCACCGACGCGCGGGAACGCAGCCTGGCCGTCGGCGTGTGGGCGTCCGCGTTCTCGGCGGGCGCTGCGCTCGGTCCGATGGTGGGCGGCGTTCTGCTCGAACACTTCTGGTGGGGCTCGGTGTTCCTGATCAATGTGCCGGTGATGGCGATGCTGGTCGTCGGTGGCGTGCTGCTGGTACCCGAGCACCGCAACCCGGAACCCGGCCCCTGGGATCTCCCCAGCGTCGCGCTGTCGATGACGGGCATCCTCACCCTCGTCTACGGGATCAAGGAGTTCGCCGCACAGGGACCGCACCTCGGGTCGGCGGTCGCGGGGCTGGTGGGCGCCGCAGCGCTGACGCTGTTCGTCCGCAGACAGCTGCGCCTGCCCAGCCCGCTGATCGACGTGCGGCTGTTCACCAACCGGGCGTTCTCGGGTGTCGTCGCGGCGAATCTGCTCTCGGTGCTGGGTCTTTCGGGTCTGGTGTTCTTCCTGTCGCAGTTCTTCCAGCTGGTACAGGGATACAGTCCGCTCGGCGCGGGACTGGCCGAACTACCCGCGGCACTGACGGCCACGGTCTTCGGTGTGCTCGCCGGGATCGCGGTGCGTCGCTGGAGCCAACGCGCGGTGCTGACCACGGGCCTCGCGCTCGTCGGCGTCGCGATGGCCGCGCTCACGACCATCGAACCCGACACCGCCTATCCGCAACTGGGCATCTCGCTGTTCGTCGTCGGCGTCGGCCTGGGATTGGCGTTCACCGTCGCCAGCGATGTCATCCTGGCGAGCGTGCCTCGGGAAAGGGCCGGCGCGGCCGCCGCGGTGTCGGAGACCGCCTACGAACTGGGCATGGCGCTCGGTATCGCCACGCTGGGCTCCATCGTCACCGCTGTGTATCGCAACATGTCGGTGCCGCAGGGCGTTCCGGCCGTGGCGGCGGAGCACGCGCGTGATTCGCTGGCCGCAGCGGGTCAGACCGCCGAAGGTCTGCCCGCGGCCCAATCCGCGGCCCTGCTCGACGCGGCGCGTGCGGCGTTCACCAGCGGACTGGCCATCGCGGCGGCGGTCGGCGCGGTGCTGATGCTGACCTCCGCGGTCACCGTGTGGGTCCTGCTGCGGCAGCGGCTGCCTGGTGCACTACCAGGCCGAGCCGAGGTCGGCGTGCTGAACGATCCAGGTGTGCATGGCGATACCGGCGGCGACGGCCGCGTTGATGCTGCGGGTCGATCCGAAGGCGGCGATCGACACGGTCATCCGCGCACCGGCTTTGGCGTCGTCGGTGATGCCCGGCCCCTCCTGCCCGAAGATCAGCAGGCACTCGCGCGGCAGCGCGACCTCCTCCAGCCGGACCGAGCCGGGCACGTTGTCGACCGCGACGACGGTCAGCCCTGCCTCACGCGCGACGTCGATTAGCGCGGCCGTGGTGTCGTGGTGGCGCAGCCGCTGATAGCGGTCGGTCACCATGGCGCCGCGGCGGTTCCAGCGCCGCCGCCCCACGATGTGCACGGTGTCGACGGCGAATGCGTTCGCCGTGCGCACGACTCCCCCGATGTTGGCGTCGTTGCCGAAGTTCTCGATCGCGATGTGCAGCGGGTGCCGCCGGCGGTCGATGTCGGCGACGATGGCCTCGCGGGTCCAGTAACGGTAGGCGTCGACGACGTTGCGGGTATCGCCGGTGCGCAGCAACTCCCGGTCATAGCGCGGATCGTCGGGCAGCTCACCCAACCCCTCCTCGACCCAGGGCCCGACGCCCGGGCCCTCGCCCCATTCGGTCGGTCCCGGTCCGGGGTTTTCAGTCACCGGAGGTCCAGAGCGCGGCATGGGTTCCGATCACCGAGGCCGACGCGTAGAGCAGCGCCCGGTTGATCTCCCCCTGGGTGCACAACGACACCCGCACCGACACCCCTTCGCGTGAGGCGTCCGGCAGCACCAGAACCGACGCGCCGTACGCCGCGCACGCGTAACTCAGCCCGGGCGCGGGCAGGGTCGGCCCGACGACGATCATCGTGGGGCCGCCGCGACGCTGCGCCACCTCGCGATATTCGGCGGCGCTGCCGTCGATCTGGAGTCCGAGCAGCATGTAGCCGTTGCCCGTGAAGGACTGCGGATCGCCCAGCGCCGCCTGGGTGAGCTGCGCACCGTCCGCACGGAAGCCCTCGGCGCTGGTGGTCTGTATCGTCAGTGCCCCCTCACCGTCGTCCATGGGCGGGGTGCCGACAGGGAATGCCGCGGCGTAGGCCACCGTCGTGCCGGGGATCCGGTCCTGCGGGGAATAGGCGTAGACGCCGCGGACCTGGTTCTGGTCACGTTGCGGACCCAGGCACACGGTTCCGCTGAGCCGCTCGGGGCTGGGCGCGCTGAGCGGGGTGATGTCGAGGTCGTCGACATTGCGGCAGCCGCCGAGCGCGTTCGCCTCGATCGGGTGGGCGAGCGCGCCGTAGAGCCCGAACCGCAGCGAGTCCGGCGCCACGGGTGTACCGGACCCCGAATGGGAGGCGTCGACGTCGATGAGCACGTTGTCGCCCTCGAAGCGCAGGTTCGACACCGAGATGTTCCAGCCGGCCAGCGCCAGCGATTCACCGATCGCCGCGGTCTGCGCGGCATACACGTCGGTGGGTTCGTCGGCGTCCGAACAGGCGGTCGCCCCGAGCAGCACCGCGGTGGCGGCGACCGCGATCAGCCTGCGCACCGGCGGTCAGGTCCGGCCGCGGCCACGGCCGACGACGCGGGTCATGGCACGCACCAGAGTGCGCGGCACGACGCGGCTACCGGTGGTCAGGACCTTGTACTGCACGCCGGGCACGATCACGACGCGGCCCTTGGCGACGTCGGCGAGGCAGTCCCGGACCACGTCCTCGACGCTCAGCCAGAACAAGGACGGCGTGCCGGACATCTCGATGCCCGCGCGTGCGTGGAACTCGGTGCGGACGAAGCCCGGGCACAGGGCGTGCACACCGACGCCGGTGCCACCGAGCCCGTTGGCCAGTCCCTCGGAGAACGCCACCACCCACGCCTTGGACGCCGAATACGTGGAGCCGCGGCCCGGTAGCAGGCCCGCCACGCTCGCGACGTTGATGACGGTGCCGGATCCCGCGGCCAGCATCGGCGGCAGCGCCGCGTGCGTCAGCGCCATCACGGCGGTGACGTTGACGTCGAGCTGGGATTGCAGCAGCTCCAGATCCGCGGTCCAGAATTCCCCGGAGGTGCCGAAACCCGCATTGTTGACCAGCACCTGGACCCCGGCGGCGAGACGGTCGGCGACCTTCGCGCGGTCCGCGGCGACCGCCAGATCGGCGGGCAGGACTTCCACGGCGACGCCGCCCTCGTCCCGGAGCTCGGAGGCCAGCGTCTGAAGGCGGGCGACGTCGCGGGCCACCAGCACCAGGTCGTGGCCGTCCTGCGCATACCGACGGGCGAAGCCCTCACCCAGCCCCGAGGTCGGTCCAGTGATCAGCGCGACAGGGCGTGGCATGCCTGAAGACAGTACTTAGCGCGGCAGGTGCGACGACTGCCGGCCGTTACGCGGCGGCGCGGTGCGCGGCGGCGCCGGGCGGGCCGCGGGCGGACCGTCGGGCCGGGCCACCTCCGGACGCTGGGCGTGCGGACGGGCCGGTGCGGCGAGATCGGGGCGGCCGGCCTCCGCGCGCTGCGACAGTTCGGCCTGGCGACTGGGTGCCGGATGAATCGGGCGGCTCGGGGAGCCGCTACGCCGCGCGACCGCCTGCACGGAGTCGGCCTGCGGGGTCGGCGGGAGCACCCGGAGCAGGTCGTTGAACTGCCGGACGGTGCGCAGGCCCTCGTCCCACTGGGCGCGGGTGCTGGTCACCGGCATGCTGATCAGCGTCCAGTTCTCCTCGTTCCACATGATCTCCGCGCAGTCGGGCGCGGTATGGGCGAACGTCACCATGCGGCGGTCACAGGCACGGCGGGCGGCGTCGAGGTTGGTGGAGTACACCATCCGGGGCCCGATCGCGCCGAGCAGCCAGATGTCGTTCTCGCGAGGCTCCTTGATGTCCTTGAGCCGCAGGTCGACGACCACATTGGTGCCGACCTTGCGGTGCAGCGCGATGACCGTCGCGACATCCTCGAGATCGAAGATGAAGACGGCCTCGCCGCGGATCTGGCCGAGCACGACGTTCTTCGCGCTCACGTCGCCGACGGTCGACATCACCCCGCGCTTCCAGCGCTTGAGGATGTCGGAGGACTCGTGCTCGTAGTCGAAGCCGTGCGATTTCGCCCAGGACTTACGGCGACGCCCGAGCCCGCGCCGACGGTCGATGTCGACGTACAGCAGCACGGCAGCGCCCACGAAGCAGAGCGCCGACAGTGTGAACCAGAGCGGGACCATCGCGCCTAGCCTACTTGTTGGTAGTGGGTTCGCCCGAACTCATCTAGGTCACAACCCCGTCTCAGGGTTTGCGCAGGCATCACTTCCGTCACAGAAGTCGCCACTGCCACATGCCGGGACAGCGCGAAGACCCCGCCACACCGAAGTGTGACGGGGTCTGGTCACCGCAGAGTCGCCGGGCAGATCAACCGAGGACCAGGTGATCCCCGTCGGCGCTCAGGTTGACCGGCACGATGTCGCCGTCGTGCACGTCGCCGGCGAGCAGCATCTTGGCCAACTGATCGCCGATCGCCTGCTGGATCAGCCGGCGCAGCGGCCGGGCGCCGTAGAGCGGATCGAAACCGCGCTCGGCGAGCCACTTCTTCGCCGGCAGCGACACCTCGAGGGTGAGGCGGCGCTGCGCCAGCCGCTTGGCCAGCTGCTGCAGCTGGATGTCGACGATCGACACCAGCTCTTCGGGGTTGAGCCCGTCGAAGATGATCACATCGTCGAGCCGGTTGATGAACTCGGGCTTGAAGGCCGAGCGCACCGCCGCCATCACCATGTCCTCGCTTCCGCCGGCGCCCAGGTTGGACGTCAGGATCAGGATGGTGTTGCGGAAGTCCACCGTGCGGCCCTGACCGTCGGTCAGCCGACCCTCGTCGAGCACCTGCAGCAGCACGTCGAACACATCGGGGTGGGCCTTCTCGATCTCGTCGAACAGGATCACCGTGTAGGGCCTGCGGCGCACCGCCTCGGTCAGCTGACCGCCCTGGTCATAGCCGACGTAGCCGGGAGGGGCGCCGACCAGGCGGGCGACGGAGTGCTTCTCGCCGTACTCGCTCATGTCGATGCGAACCATCGCGCGCTCGTCGTCGAACAGGAATTCCGCCAGCGCCTTGGCCAGCTCGGTCTTACCGACACCGGTGGGACCGAGGAACATGAACGACCCCGTCGGACGGTTCGGGTCCGCGACACCGGCCCGGCTGCGGCGGACCGCATCGGAGACGGCCTGGACGGCCTTGCGCTGACCGACGACGCGTTTGCCCAGCTCGCCTTCCATACGCAGCAGCTTGGCGGTCTCGCCCTCGAGCATGCGGCCCGCAGGAATGCCGGTCCACGCCGACACCACCTCGGCGATGTCGTCGGGGCCGACCTCCTCTTTGAGCATGACGTCCTCGCGGGCCTGCGCCTGGGGCACCGCGGCGTCGAGTTTCTTCTCGACCTCCGGGATGCGGCCGTAGCGCAGCTCGGCGGCCTTGGCCAGGTCGCCGTCACGCTCGGCGCGCTCGGACTCCTGACGCAGCGTGTCGAGCTGCTCCTTGAGTTCACGGACCACGTCGATGGCGTTCTTCTCGTTCTGCCAGCGAGCTGTCAGCTCCGACAACTTCTCTTTGTTGTCGGCCAGTTCCGCGCGGAGTTTCACCAGACGCTCCTTGGAGGCATCGTCCTCCTCCTTGGCCAGCGCCATCTCCTCGATCTCGAGGCGGCGGACCAGCCGCTCGACCTCGTCGACCTCGACGGGCCGGGAGTCGATCTCCATGCGCAGCCGCGACGCGGCCTCATCGACCAGGTCGATGGCCTTATCGGGCAGGAAGCGCGCGGTGATGTAGCGGTCGGACAGCGTGGCCGCCGAGACCAGCGCGGAGTCGGTGATGCGCACGCCGTGGTGGACCTCGTAGCGCTCCTTGAGGCCCCGCAGGATGCCGACGGTGTCCTCGACCGACGGCTCGCCGACGTAGACCTGCTGGAAGCGGCGTTCCAGCGCGGCGTCCTTCTCGATGTACTTGCGGTACTCGTCGAGCGTGGTCGCACCGACCAGCCGCAGTTCGCCGCGGGCGAGCATCGGCTTGATCATGTTTCCCGCGTCCATCGACGAGTCACCGGTCGCACCGGCGCCGACGATGGTGTGCAGCTCGTCGATGAAGGTGATGATCTGGCCGGCCGAGTTCTTGATGTCGTCGAGGACGGCCTTGAGGCGTTCCTCGAATTCACCGCGGTACTTCGAACCGGCGACCATCGAGCCCAGGTCGAGCGAGATGACGGTCTTGTCGCGCAGGCTTTCCGGCACGTCGCCGGCGATGATGCGCTGGGCCAGGCCCTCGACGATCGCCGTCTTGCCGACGCCGGGTTCGCCGATCAACACCGGGTTGTTCTTGGTGCGCCGCGAGAGCACCTGGACGACGCGGCGGATCTCGTTGTCCCGGCCGATGACCGGGTCGAGTTTGCCTTCGCGGGCCCGAGCGGTCAGATCGGTGGAGTACTTCTCCAACGCCTGATAGGTGCCCTCCGGGTCGGCGCTGGTCACGCGGGCGCTGCCGCGCACCTTGGCGAAGGCCTCGCGCAGCGCCTGCGGCGATGCGCCGGCACCGGTCAGCAGCTTGGCCGTGTCACTGTCGCCGGTCGCCAGTCCGACGAGCATGTGCTCGGTGGAGACGTACTCGTCGTCCATCTCGGTGGCGAGTTGCTGGGCCTCGGTGACCGCGGCCAGCGACTCGCGGCTGAGTTGGGGTTGGCTGTTGGCGCCGCTGGCGCTGGGCAGCCGTTCGATGAGCCGTTGCGTCTCGGCGCGAACCGTCGCGGGGTCGACGCCGACGGCCTCCAGCAGGGGAGCGGCGATGCCGTCGTTCTGGGTGAGTAGTGCCATCAACAGATGGGCGGGCACGATCTGCGGGTTGCCTGCGGCACTGGCCGCCTGCAACGCCGAGGTCAGCGCCGCCTGGGTCTTGGTCGTCGGATTGAACGAGTCCACGACAACTCCGATCGTCTAGCAGGATTGCTTGTCGACAGGTTCAACGTCGCAAAGGTTGAGTCTGTTCCGCTCAAGTCTAGGCAATCTGCGGACGGCTGGAAAGAGTGGGGTCTGGCTACCGGGTGAGGTAGCTCGTCAGCATGGCCGTGAGCTCCCGCTGAAGATCGTCGGCATTCAGGGCCGCGGGCGCCGCCAGCGCCTGGTGCACGACCGATTCGACGGTCACGACCACCAGCCGGGCCGCGGTGTCGGTAGCGCCGAGGTTCACCTCGGGGTGGTCGGCCAACAGTTCCTGCAGTGCGGTGGTCGACGTGTCTTGGAGTTCGGCGACTTTGGCCATCAGTTCAGGAGTCCGGGGTGCCCGCTCGAGAACGACCCGGAGGAACGCCGGATCGTGCCGGTGGTTGTCGACGGTGTCGGTGACCATGTCCGCGATGGCCTCGTCCAGCGGGATCGCCGAGCCGGCCGGCCGTCGGTCGCGCGCCGCGGCAATACCGGCGTCCAGGTGACGGACGGCGAGCTCGGCCAGGATGGCGTCCTTGTTGGGGAAGTACTGGTACAGCGATCCGATGGAGATCTCCGCCCAATCGGCGATGCGGTTGGTCGTACCGCGGTCATAGCCGTAGGCGGCGAACACCCCGATCGCCGCGTCGAGGATGCGATCGCGCGTTTCTTCCGAACGCCGCTGACGCGGTTGTCTCCTCGGCTGGATCTGCTGTCGGCCTGCCGCCATGAGCCTCACGGTATCCCCCGAAAGCGAGCAGGGGCGCGGTCCGGTCCCCGTTCTCGCCGGATATGGCGCGGTGTGTGGCGCACGGAAAGCGAGTAGTCAGGTCGGTTGCGAAAAGCGAGGATTCACAGATGAATTCACTCCAACACCCTCGGGTGACCGCAGTATTGGAGCGTCTGTTCGGCGAGGCCGAGGTGACCGATGCGCCCTACATCGCCGAACTCCTCGGCCGGACGGGGCCGGACGGCGACCCCCTCGAGCGGCTGCTCGAGGACGAGGCGCGAGACTATCGGAGCCTCTACCACGACGCGGCGGGCAATTTCCTGTGCGTCTCAGCGGAATTCGGCAGGCTGCTCTACGTCTGCGCCGCTGCCTGCGCGGCGACCCGCGTGGTCGAGTTCGGCACCTCCTTCGGAGTGTCGACGATTCACCTCGCCTGCGCCGTGCGGGACAACGGAGGCGGGCAGGTGATCTCGACCGAACTCGAACCCACGAAGGCGGCGCGGGCAGGTGAACACCTCGCCGAGGCCGGGCTGGCCGACCTGGTCGAGATCCGGGTCGGGGACGCGCTCGACACCCTGCGCGACGGCTTGGGCGGTCCGGTGGATCTGGTCCATCTCGACGGCGCCTTCAGCTTGTATCTGCCCGTGCTGCGGCTACTTGAACCGTATCTGCGGCCCCAGGCCGTGGTGATCGCCGAGAACGGCACCGCCGGCTACGTGGATTACGTACGCGATCCCGGCAATGGGTACGTCACGCTGACGCTCGACGCGGACCGCGGCAACGAACTGTCGCTGTTCACCCGGGCGACATGAGCTCGATCGCCCCGGCTAGAACCGTCCCGGTCCGCGGCCGAAGCGGTTCATCGCCTCGAGGGGTCCCCCGACCGCGAGCCGGTCGTACAGATAGTGGGCGAAGGCCGTGGCGATGAGCAGGTCGGGCAGGGGCGCGGTGAGCGGCCTGGAACACCGCAGGGTGTAGTCGAAGAAGTCGGTGCTGCCGTCGGCATAACGCCACCGGCGTTCGACGACCGCGAGAACATCGCCGGACGTATCGCGCACCGGCGTCTCGACGGCGGCGAACGGCTCGTCGGGTCGAATGCACACCTGGGTCGACCCCAGGCCGGTGGTGCCGCCTTCGAGCACCACGTCCAGCCGCGACGTGCGGAAGAGTCGCCAGTAGGAGCTGGTCTGACGCAACCGACCGACCGGATTCCCGCCGCCGTCCTCGACCACGATGTGGTGGTGTTTGGTCGCGCCGCCGGTTCGGGTCAGCGTGAGTACCACCGCGCCGGTCGGTCGCAACAGATCGAAGACAAGCGTCGCCGTCTCCCGGCCGACGAGGGTCGGGACCCGGTGGCGCGGCCGGATAAGCCCGATCTGGGCCTCGCGCCCGTCGTGCACCGAACAGGCGATGTCCACGTCCGCCGGCCCGGGAAGCGCGCGCAAGAGAATTACGGGCTCGCCGAGCGGAAACGTGGTCGGCGGCATGGGCGCCACATGACCCGTCCATTGCGTGCCGTCGAAATACCGCAGTTGCTGACCGGTCGCCGGGTCGGTGAACCATCCGGCGGGCCGCTGGGCTGCGCTGTCCATCGCTGAGCCTTTCGGGTCGCAGTGCCGCTTCGGCTGCACCCGACTCTAAACGGAACGGCCGGCGGTTCATGCGCACGAAATGGTGCACAGCAACCTCGAGGACCACTGTTACCGTTGGCCTACGACGAGTGGAAAGGCCGCCGAATTGGGGTTGACGGACATACTCGGCGATGCGGCGGATCTCATTCCGCCGAATCCGATCTCGGACGCCATCGATTCGGTGACCGGTTTGATCGACGTCGCGCGCGCAATCGACGACAACGGGATCGATGCGTTGTGGAACGCCGCCGCGGACATGGGCGAGGCGGCCAGCGTCGTCGAGTTCTTCCTGCCGAAGGCCAAGCAGACGCCGGTCATCTCCAGTGGACTGAAGATCGTTCAGGGTCTTCAGTATTCGTGCGGGGGCAACAACGAGATCGACAAAGGTGAGGGCTACGAGAAGGGCTACCAGAAGTACAACGAGATCGCCGACGCATTGGCGAAGCCGGTCCCCGACAAGACATGGACCGGGGCGGCGTCGGACGCGTACGCCTATGCGAACGAAGAACAACGGCTGCGCGCGAAACGCATGGTCGACGCCGACATCTCCATTCTGGGCGCGATCTCCGCGGAGGCCCACGAATTGGCGTCGGTCCGGCGCATGCTGAACGAGGCAGCCACCGTCATGGGCAACGCCATCATCCCGGCCGTCGCCGCGCTCGCGATCCCCAGGTACGGAAAGGCTTTCTCCCTCGCCATTCAGCTCGGCGTCGTCGGCGCGGCGGTGCCCGGCGCGCTCTGGCGTATGGAGGGTCTGCAGGACGTCTCCGAGAACGTCAGTGCCAGCATCACCGAGGCGAAGCGGATATACGAGGAGGTGGCGCGCTCATGCGTCGACATCAATCTGTGAGTGGCCGGGTATGACGACGCCGTTCGAACCGCCACTGCAGGTCGACCCGCGGCATCTACGGGATCTCGCCGGCCAGCACGGCGACATCGCCGCCCAGATCGGGCAGGCCGCACCGCTGACCGACGGCGTGGCCGACGACGTCATGCGCAGTCACGGTCCGGTATGCGAGCCCGTGTGGTCCCGATTGGCCGAGGCAGAGGGTCCGCGGAGGGAGGCGTGCACCGCGATGCAGGCGTTGTCGGACCGCTACGCCACGAATCTGATGGACACGGCGCAGCGGTACCGCGGCACGGACGAGGACGCGGCCGGCGCCATCTCCGACGCGGGTCCGCAGTAGCCGTGTCCGATCCGTGGGACCTGTCCGCACTCGACGACCAATTCCCGGCATCGTCGTCGCCCGACGACGGTTACTCGTCGGGCCTGGATGCCCTGGACGATCTCGGCGCCGACATCCGCCCTGATTCCGGTACCGACGACCTCCCGCGGTTCATGGCGACCAGCGCGTCCGGGCAGATCACCGTGACGACGCACCTCACCGGGCAGGTCGACTGGGTCGACCTCTCCCCCGGGGTCACCCGGTTGAGTGAGTCGGAACTGGAACGCGAGATCCTGGCCGTTGCCGCCGTCGCCGCCTTGAAGGCACGGGCGGCTCAGAACCAGTTCGTGTCCGGGCTCATGCTCGCCCAAGGGCAGGATCGCGACACGGTACGCAATCTCGTCGAGCACCACATGGGTCTGCCGACCATGGAACAGGCGTCGATCGCCGAGGCGGCCCTGACGAGCGCGGACCCGCTCCGCGACGACTGATCCACCGCTTCAGACCGCGATGCGGAGCGCGATCGAACGCGATTGCTTCTGTCCGGCAACGGATGTCACGTCACGCGGTTCGAACCGGGCGGTCCAGGGCAGGGTGGACGGGGGCAGTGCACCCGAGTCGATCACCACGGCGGTGGCCACCGCGCCGTCGCTGGGAATGACGATGGTCTCGCCCGGCTCGCCGTAGCTGCCCGCGCAGCCGTCCCCGAGGCAACGGCCGGTGGTGGGATCGATGGTGCCCTCGAACATGTCGTTGATCCACCCGGCCATCAACAGCTGCACTGCCGGCGGGTTCTGCGGTTGCGGTGCGCCGGCGACCAGATAGGCCGCGAGCTGGATCAGCGGGTTGCCGCCCAGCATGCCGTCCATGTGGACTCCGCCGTTGATCACCACCCCGTTGAACTTTCCGGGCCGGGCCTCGGAGAGATCCCTGTTCACCGTGCTGGACGAGTTCAGGAAGTTCGGCGGGGCCCCGATCTCGTACACCGGGACGTAGTCGTCGGGGTCCCAGTTGTTGCTCGCCTCCAGCCTGTTGAGACGCTCCATCGCGTTGGGCAGGATCGGCGCGAACGGGACGGCGTCGAGCAGCACGAGACCGGCCAGATGGTTGTCGGCGTCCTGGCCGTCCGCTCGGCGCGCAACCAACCCTTCGGCGTAGTAGCCGGCCACCCCGGGGGCGAAGCCGCCGCCCAGCGAGTGACCGACGATCACGAAGTCCGCCGGCACGGTCAGGTCTGACCGACCCGCTTCTGCGGCGGCGGTGGCCAGGCTCGCGTTCAGCGCCTGCCGGTCGTCGTCGAGGAGCAATTGCGCGACGGCCTTGTGCATGGCGTCGCCGCCGAGCCACATGTTGTTGTCGGAGAACGGGTTCGAGGTGATCGTCGTGGCGACGACGACGCTGTTGGTCCGCTCGGCCAGGAGTGCAGCGGTGTAGCTGTACATCGGGCCGGTGGCGAGGATGCCGTGCTGCAGGTAGATCAGCCGCTGAGGCTGGCCGTGGGTCGGGAAGTACCAGTCGGCCTGGAGGTCGGTTCCGGGCGCGACCGACAGTGTGGAGGTGCCCACCTGGATCGAATCGCGGAGCTCCGGGGGCACCACGGGTGGGCCGTCGAACGTCTGCACCAGGGCGCCGAGGAGGTTGAACACCGTGGAGCCGACGGCCTTGACGATCGGCGGGTAGTCCGGCTGGAACGGCCCGATGAGGTCACCGATGATGCCGGCCTCACCGGTGTTCTCCGTGGGCAGCGGTCCATCACCGGGCGCCTGCGCGGCCAGGTCCGGTGTTCGCGGCGGCGGCGGATCGACATCGGCCGCCCGCTGCACACCGTCGCTCCGACCGGCAGCAGTTGACTGCGCCGCCGTGGCCTGGTTTCTCGCCGGCTCGGGACCGGTGCTTCCCCGGGTGACGCCGATGGCGCGAAGCGACGCCCGGCTGAGCTCGGCATCGGACTCGTCGTCGGCGCGCGACGTGCGCGCCGCGGTGGACTCGGCGCGCCGGTTCGACGTCGAGCCCTGGGCGTCGCCGCGACCGGGTCCGCGCTGAACCCGATCCACCGTGGACGCCCCCGAGCCGCTTTCGACGCCGGACGCAGCCGACGACTCCGCAGATCCTGCATCCGGTCCGCCGTCGACGTCCGCGTTCGCGGTGCCGGCACCGGCCAGCAGCGCCGTCGACACACCCGCGGTCACCACGCCCGCCCCGAACCACACGGATAGCTTCGCCACTGTTCCCCCTCCGAATACATCCGACGGGGAACGTTAACCCGGTGGGACGCCGCCGCGGGCGGATTCTCTAAAACCTTAGAGTTTCGGGTCGCTTCGCGTCCGACGCCCCGGCTCGGGCCGGGGTCGATACGATGCGGCCATCGCCACCCCACGCCGCAAGCACGCCCCCGCCCAGCGCAGGCGCGACCTCGCCGACGCCGCGATCGAACTACTCGGCACGAACGGCGCCCGCGGGCTGAGCCATCCGCGCGTCGATCAGCACGCGGGTGTACCCGCCGGCACCACGTCGTTCTATTTCCGCACCCGCAAGGCACTCATCCACGGTGTCGCCGAGCGACTCACCGAGCTCGACCTGAGCGACCTGTCGGTGCTCTCGGAACTGGCCGACGACGACTCTGCCGGCTTCTCCGGCACCCGCGGTTTGGCGCGACTGGTCATCCTGTCGGGCACCGAGCCCTACCTGACCCGCACCCGCGCCCGGTTCGAAGTGATCCTGAGCGCGCGCAGCGACCCGGAACTGGCCGACATCGTCCGCGCGTACGGCGAGCGGTTGCACGGCCTGGCCCACAGCGTGATCGCCCAGTGGTACCAGGGTCATGCCGGAGCCGAGCGCCTCGTCGAGCAGCGCGCCGTCATGGTCATGACGTTCATCAGCGGCGTCATGACCAGCTTCGTCCAGGGGCAGCCGGTGGTGTCCAGCTCCGAACAGCTCGACGACATGATCCGACACATCCTGCGTCCCTGAGGTCGCACAGAACACACCGCCAGATCTTGCTAGGTTCAGACCCGATTCGACAGGAAGGTGGCCATGGGCGACAGGTGGGGATCGATCCTGCTCGAACTGATACCGCTGGCAATGGTGATCGCGTTGTCCCCGCTGTCGATCATCCCCGCGGTGCTGGCGCTCAGGTCGCCGAAGCCGCGTCCGGCCGGGCTGGCGTTCCTCGCCGGATGGCTGCTCGGCCTGTTCGCGCTGGAGTCGGTGTTCCTGCTGCTGTCCGGGTTGGTCGGGAACTTCGACAAGCCGCCGCCGTGGGCGTCGTGGGTGCGGATCGTCGTGGGCGTGGTGCTGATCGGCTTCGCGGTCTACCGGTGGCTACGGCGTGGTGAAGGGCACACCCCCAAGTGGATGACGAAGCTGACCGGCCTGTCACCCGCCCGGTCGTTCCTCACCGCGACGGTGCTGGTGGCGGTGAACCCGAAGGTGTTCTTCGTCTGCGCCGCAGCGGGTGTCGCCATCGGAACGAGCGGCCTGGGCGTCGCCGGCGCGTGGTCGGCGGCGGTGTACTTCGTGCTGATCGCCGGCTCGACGGTGCTGCTCCCGATCGTGGCCTACGCGCTGTTCACCCACCGGCTGGACGCGCCGCTGCGGCGGCTCGCGGACTGGATGGAGCAGCAGCACGCCGTTCTCATCGCCGGGATCCTCCTGGTGATCGGTGTCATGGTTCTGTACAAGGGGATTCACGGCGTGCTCGCCGGTGCCTGACCTTCAGTTCAGCTTCAGCAGGTGCACGGTCACCAGATAGAAGACGACGGCCCAGAACGCGGTGACCGCGAACACGAGCAGGAATCCGCGGGCCGCCACGGCGGTTTCCCGCTGCCCTGCACGTGGTTTGAGCCACCACCCGAGGAGCGGGTGGACGTAGTACGGCATGGTCAGATAGGTCATGGCGAAGCTCGACAGCAGATTCCCGACCAGCAGGCCCAGCCACAGCGGCATGCCCAGCGGCCGGGTGAGCAGGCTCAGCAGCACCACGGTCGGGTAGAGACCCACCCACACGGCGATGGACGTGCGGAAGTCCGACGGCGGCGATTCGTCCTTGTCGCCGAACGAGAACCAGCTGCCGAAGGAGTGGTCGATCGTGCGCAGGGTGAACTCGCCGAAGTGGTCGGCCTCGCTGAGCAGTTCCCGGCGTCGCCCGGAGGTGAGCCAGGCGTCGAGGTGCTCGGCGGTGTCGAATCGGTAGGAGATGATCCACTCCTCCTGGATGCCTTCGATCGGCCGGAACACCTCTGAACCGCGGAAGCCCGGAAAGGCGCTCTCGGCCTCGTCGACCCGCTTCTGCCAGGCCAGGAAGTCCTCGACCTTGTCGTCGGCGACCCGGTGGGTGACGACGACGGTCACCAGCGTGTCGGGCTCCTGCCGGTCGCGCGCGAGCACCTGCACCGTTCCCGGGCCGTCGAAGAGCGGCCGGCCCTTGTCGATCAGGTCCAGCCGGATCGCGCTGTTGAGCCAGTCCTGCAGCTGGTTGAGCGAACCGAACTGGAGCACCGACAGCCAGTCCTCCTGCACCCCGGTCGGCGGTGTGACGTCGGAGCCCTCGAACCCTGGGAAGCGTTCAGCGGCGGCGTTGACCTGCCGCTGCCACCGCCGGTAGTCGTCCTCCCGGCCGGCGTGCACCCGCTGCCCGATGATCAGCGTCGCCGCGCCGCGCGGGGGTTCGAACGTCGCATCGCCGTGCCCTCGATGGGGAATGTCCTGACCCATAGCTCCTCCCGCGGGTTACGCCCTGAGCAAGGTTCGCGGGTGTCGGGCACGGCCTCGCGCAACGGTAGCCGGTCAGCCCATGTCCCACCCCGGTACCCGGGAAACTCACAACTTCGGCAAATGTTCACCGCGGCAGATACTCTCCCGTACTGTCGGCCGCTCAGCCACTCGTCCGGCCAGCTCCGCCGGACCGCGAAGGATCCGCCATGGATATCACCACCATCACCGATGTCGTCCGGACGCCCGCCGACCCGCCCGGCGCGCAGTGGCGCACCGGTGACGCCTGGCTGGCCGGCGGCACCTGGCTGTTCTCCGATCAGCAGCCCGGCCTGCGCCGGCTGATCGATCTCGCCCCGCTGGGCTGGGACGAACTGACGGCCTCCGACGCCGGCCTGCGGATCGGCGCCATGTGCACCATCCGTGATCTGCACGCCTTCGCCGCCCCGGCCGACTGGCGGGCTGCCGAGCTGGTGCCGATCAGCTGCGAGGCGTTCCTCGCATCATTCAAGGTATGGAATTCGGCGACGGTCGGCGGGAACATCTGCATGGCCCTGCCCGCCGGCCCGATGATCACCCTCACCGTCGCGCTCGAAGCGCAGTACACGATTCTCGACACCGGCGGCGGCCACCGCACGGTCGACGCCGCCGACTTCGTCACCGGCGATCACCGGACCGTCCTCGGTCCCGGGGAGCTGTTGCGCGCCATCGATGTTCCGGCCGCCGCACTACGCAAGCGCGTCACCCACCGGCGGTTCACGCTGACCCGTCTGGGCCGCTCCACGATCTTCGTCATCGCCACCCAGCGCCCCGACGAGGACGATCTCCTGCTGACCATCACCGCAGGCACCGACCGTCCGGTGCGGTTGGCGTTCGACACACTGCCGTCTGCCGACGAACTCGGTCAACGGATACGCGCTCTGCCCCCGGACATCTGGTTCGACGACGCCAACGGCTCGCCGGCGCACCGCAGGCACCTCGCCCTGCACTTCGCCGAGGAGATCCGCGCCGAGTTCAACAGAGGCGGGCACTGATGACCTATACCGTCAACGGCGAGGCGTTCGACGACCAGCCGCACCCCGGTCAGTGCCTGCGCACCTTCGTCCGGTCGCTGGGCTGGTACGGGGTCAAGAAGGGTTGCGACTCCGGGGACTGCGGCGCCTGCACCGTCTGGCTGGACGGTACCCCTGTGCACAGTTGCATCACCCCGGCGTTCCGCGCCGAAGGCCGCGAGGTGACCACCATCGAGGGCCTCGGCACCCCGGACGACCTGCATCCGATGCAGCGGCAGTTCCGCGACGCCCCTGGCTTTCAGTGCGGATTCTGCACCGCGGGCATGATCATGACCGCCGCCACCTTCACCGAGGCGCAGAAGCGTGACCTGCCCCGGGCACTGAAGGGAAACCTGTGCCGCTGCACGGGATACCGCGCGATCGAAGACGCGGTCAACGGCATCGCCGCGATCGAGGACCCCACGCCGGGAGCCGCGGTGGGTACCAGTGTCGGCGCACCGGCGGCCGACGGTGTGGTGACCGGCACCGCCGAGTTCACCATGGACACCGCGCTGCCCGGAATGCTGCACCTCAAGGTGCTGACCTCACCGCACGCACACGCCCGCATCGTGTCGATCGACCCGTCGGATGCACTGGCCGTGCCCGGCGTGCAGCGTGTCTACACGTGGGAAGACGTACCGCGCAAGCGGTTCAGCTCCGCCATCCACACCGACCACCTCGTCGACCCGGACGACACCCTGATCCTGGACAGGGTGCTGCGCTTCGCCGGCCAGCGGGTCGCGGCCGTCCTCGCCGACTCCGTCGGCGCAGCCGAGGAGGGCTGCCGCCGGCTCGGCGTCGTCTACGACGTGCTGCCCGCCGTCTTCGACCCGGTGCAGGCCATGGCCGACGGCGCACCGCAGCTGCATGCCTACGACGACCCGTTCGCCCACGACATGACCCGCAACGTCCTGGTGGAGCTGCACGGCGAGATCGGCGACACGCAGGCCGGGTTCGCAGCGGCCGACGTCGTCCACGAGGGAACCTACATCTCGCCGCGCGTCCAGCACGCACACCTGGAGACCCACGGGTCGATCGCGTGGATGGAGGACGACAAGCTCCACGTCCGCACCAGCTCGCAGTCCCCCTCGATCGCGAAACTGAAGCTGTCACACCTGTTCGATCTGCGGCCCGACCAACTGCGGGTGTTCTGCAAGCGTGTCGGCGGCGGCTTCGGCGGCAAGCAGGAGGTGATCTCCGAGGACCTCGCCGCGCTGGCCGCACTCGACACCGGCCGACCGGTGTCATTCGAGTACACCCGCGCCGAGGAGTTCACCACCGCCTCACCACGGCACCCGATGCGGATCACGGTCCGGCTCGGCGCCACGTCCGACGGCACGCTGACCGCCATCGCCTTCCACAATGTGTCCAACACCGGCGCCTACGGCAACCACGGCGGCGAGACGCTGTTCGCCGGCGCGGCGGCGGTCGCCCAGTACCGCTGTCCGAACAAGAAATTCGATGTGTACTGCGCGTACACCAACACCGTGCCCAGCGGCGCGCTGCGCGGCTACGGTATGACGCAGCCGACGTTCGCAATCGAGTCCGCAATAGACGAGCTGGCAGTCAAGCTGGGTATCGATCCGCTGGAGTTTCGGCGCCGCAACGTGGTGCGGCCCGGTGATCGGTTGCTGGCCATCGCCGACCACCCCGACGACGTCACCTTCACCGAGGACGGTGTCACCGCGTGCATCGACCTGGTCGGCGCCGCGCTGCAGCGCAACAGCGACGGTGACAGCCATCCGCTGGGCGAGGACTGGCTGGTCGGCGTCGGTGCCGCAAGCTCCATCCACGAAACCGCCCCGCCCACCGAGCACATCTCCGACGCCTGGGCGACCCTGGGTGACGATGGGATCTACGAAATCGCCGTCGGCACTGTTGAATTCGGAGAGGGCACCTCGACGGCGCATGTCCAGATCGCGGCCACGGTGCTGGGTACCACGCCGTCACGCATCCGGTTGGTGCAGTCCGACACCGACCGCAACGGGTTCGACACCGGCGCCTTCGCCAGCGCCGGACTGTTCGTCGCCGGCAACGCCGTGCACAAGGCATCGAGCGCGTTGCGTGACCGGATACTGCACTTCGCGGCCAACCATGCCGGTGTCGGCGTCGCCGCGTGCACGATGGACGACGACGGGGTGATCTGCGGTGGCGGCCGGCTCACGCTGACCGAGCTCGGCGCCGCGGCCCGCGAGCGTGGTATGCGCTTCACCGAGTCCCGAAAGGCATACGGATCACCCAGGAGCGTGACGTCCAATGCCCACGGATTTCGGGTCGCCGTGCACCGCATCACCGGTGAGGTCCGCATCCTCTACAGCGTGCAGGCCACCGACCCTGGCGTGGTAATCAATCCCGCGCAGGTGCGCGGGCAGGTCGAAGGCGGCGTCGCGATGGGAATCGGATTCGCGTTGACCGAGAATTACCGGGTCGGCCCCGACGGGGTGATGCAGAATCCGAGTCTGCGCAACTACCGGATCCCCACCTACGCCGATGTTCCCCGTACCGAGGTGTTGCTCGTCGAGACCACCGATTCGGTCGGACCGATGCGGGCCAAGGGCATGGCGGAGTGCACCGTCAACCCCGTGGCACCTGCATTGGCCAATGCGATCTCCGACGCCACCGGGGTGCGCCTGCGCGAACTGCCGTTCACCCCGGAGCGCATCTTCGCCCGGTTGCAGGCTAGCGACCGCCGAGTGGTGTGACGCCGGGTCGGCCCGTCATCGCCGCACGCTGCGTCGGCGCCAACGTGGTCGACTCCGGCGCCGGCCGGCCCAGGGAGTACTTGCGCAGCTCGCCGGCCCCGGACACCAGCAGGTCGGCACCGGTGGTGGTGCTGGTGGTCGCCACCGCGACTCCCCCCGCGCCGGGGAACGGGTCGAAGGATGCGGTCTGCTCGAAGGTCACCGCGGCGTCGTGGTGGTCGGGGCTCAGCGTGTACATCGCCGGAAATCCGTCGAGCCGTGAGCCGCTCGACCATACCCGTACGGTGCCCGGGCCGCCGGCCTGTCCGGTGATGATGCTCTTCGCGCCGCCCTCTTCGCCGGCCACCCAGCCGGTCGACAGCGCGACGCCGTCGCGGTAGGAGTCGTCGAAGGCGAGGAACTGCGACGTCATCTCCGCCGCACCGGGATATCCGCTGTGTTCGTGGCTGGTCGTGGCCCGAGCCGCCATCCTGGCGGTCGGGGTGTAGAGGTCGTAGCGGAAGGTCTTGACCAGCGGCGCGTCCCCCGGGCCCGGTGCGGTGACGATGCTCTCGCGGCCCGAGGCCATGTCGACCATCCCCGCCGCCAGCGTCACCCCGGTGCGCGAGCCGGGATACGGGCTGAATGAGGAGAAGACCTCCGGGGCCTCACCCAGCCGGTCGGGCAGGGTGGTCGAGAAGATCCGCACCTGCGATTCCTTACCCGGGCCGCTACCGACGATGATGTTGGAGGACAGGGCATTTCCGTCGATGTCGGCCCCGGCGACGCGTACCCCGCCGCGGAAGTCGGCGTCGAACGGGGCGAACCGCGCGATCTGGTCCCGGAATCGGCCGCTGGGCGCCTCCGCACCGCTGTAGGCGACCACCTCGGGGGCGACGCCCTCCCCCGTGCCGGCGATGAGGTCGAGGACCATATCGCCGTTCACATCGGCCATCGCGACCGACGGGGTGCCCTGAAATCCGTTGAAGGGCCGCACGTCGGCGATCATCCGGTCGCCGTCGGCGTCATAGATCCGTACCGCCGCCGGCCTACCGTCGGAGCCGGGGATCGCCACGGCGTACGTCGACACCTCCGGGATGACGCTGACGGTGGCCATCAGCCCGTTGTCCTCGTGGTTGAGCCGGTGACAGTGGATGACGAAAGTGCCGGTGTATCCGGTGAACTGGGTGCGGACCGTCGTCGACGCGACGTCGAGCGCCACTTCGTTGTCGTCGATCACCGGGGCGGGCACGTTGACGTTGTCCTCACCCCACATCTGCACGCCGGTCCTGGTCCCGGCGATCGGGTTGACGATCTCGGTGACCTGGAAGTCGTTGACGTGGATGTGCATCGGATGCGCGTCGTTGTTGTAGTTGACCACCTTCCACTCTTCGACGGAGTTGAGGCGCGCCTGGATCAACGGAATGTTCGGGAAGGCGTTGTCCGCGAACTGGTACATGATCGACTTCGGATCGGTCTTGTTGGCGTACTGATTGTCGAAGCCGCCACGGACCACCAGCTCGCGGGTGAGGTCCGGGGTCATGGCGGAGGTGTCGACGAACGAGGTGTAGGCGCCGAGGTTCTGGCCGGGTTCGAAAGCGGTGGTCCGGCCTGCGCCTTCACCGGGTTTGACGGTCAGCAGGGTCTGCACGGGAAAGGTGAAGAAGCCGTCGGTGTAGCTGATGTGGTCGGTGTCGACCGTGACCGTGCCGAGGACCGCCGGCGGGTTCGCCGTGCCGTTGCCGGTGTACAGCACACCGGGATTCACCACCGGCGGCACGTTCTGCTGCCGGGGTAGTTCGAGCACCAGGTCACCGGTCTCGGGCATGGTGACCGCGATCGCGTATCGCGAACCGGGCGGAATCAGCAGCCGGGTGCCGTCACCGTCGACGGGCCGTTGCACCTGCAGGAACGGATTGCCGTCCTGGCCCACGACGGCGAACGGGGGGCGGTTGCCGGTGGCGGTCTCCCGCAGGCCGACCGACATGTAGGCGATGTCGCTGAAGTTGCCCAGCACCCAGATCTCGGTCTGACCGGGTTTCGCGATCAGCTCCGGCTGGAACTGACCGTTGACGGTGTACTGGACGTCGCGCAGGTTTTCGGCGAGTTGGGGGTCGGCGGGCACCTGCACCTCGCGGCTGGTGAAGCTCTGCAGATTGCCTGGGACGAACTGGTTTTGACCGCGGTGATTCCGCGGTGAGAGCGGTCCCTGGTACCAGTTGGTCATGTAGCGGGTGCCCTCGGGGCGTTCGGCGAAGTTCACCGGCGCCAGACTCGGCGCGTACGTTCCGTCGGCCATCTGCGATCCCGTCGGCGCCACCGCGGTGTTCACCCATTGCGGGCGGGTGAGGTCGTTGAGCTGGTGCCCGCCGTTGGCGCGGTCGAAGACGTAGTTGTACTGCAGCGCCATCGTCCGCACCGGGATGTCGTTCTGCGTGACCAGTGGCAGATTGCCGTCGGGGCGCCCGATCTCCAGCATCCCCGCCAGCCCGCGGTAGGTCTGCTGCGCGGTGAGGGTGTGGCGGTGGCTGTGGTACCAGTACAGGCCCTGCGGCATGTCGTCGGGCACCGCGTAGTCGAAGGTGTTACCCATCCCGGCCGGAATGTCGAGCAGCACGTTGTCGGCGTTGCCGTCGGGGCTCACGTGCAGTCCGTGGGTGTGCAGATTCAGCGGTGAGGATTCCAGCTGTTCGGGATAGAGCGGGACGTCGGCGCCGGCTCGCGTATAGGCGGGGTCGTAGTAGTCCTGGATCGTCATGTCGGCGAGATCGTTGTCGTAGTGGACGATCAGGCGTTCGCCGGGGTCGACGCGCAGCGTCGGTGCGGGATAGGTGTTGTCGCCCTTGGTCGATCCGTCCGAACTGGTGCCCCTGACGAGTTCGTAACCGAAGACCATGAAGTTGCTCACCGGTTCTTTGACCGTGTCGAGGTCGACGGTCCCCTGGTGCGCGGAGAGTCGGACTTCGAGCACGCCGTCTTCGCTGGAGAGCTTGACCGGCTCGCGGTAGGCCGCGGGTGTGCCGTCGGGTCCGGCGTTGACGCCGATCTGCGGTGCCGGTTCGTGACTCGCGCACGACGTCATCGCCATCACCATCGCCGCGACGACGAGGTATGCCAGAGCGGCGGTGGGCTTGCTGCGACGGCGGTACACGCGGCCTCCAGTGGTTCTGCGTCGCTGTCGGAACCACGTCGGCGCGACGGCGACGCTACCGGACGCGGTCGGGCGGCCGCGGCACTTTGCCACGATCGCATCAGCATGTGCGGTCGTGGCGCGTCTTTCCTGCGCCCGGCCACTCAGGCCATGGCGATGAGTTCCAGCTGAATGTTGTCCGGATCGCGGAACACCACCGTCGAATAGGTGATCGGTTCGGTCTCGTCGACGACACCGCTGTGCTCGACGCCGAGTTCGTCGAGCCACCCGGTCCACGCTTCGAGGGCCGCCCGGTCGGCGACACCGAACGACACGTGGTCCATGCCGGTGCGCGCCTCGTCGAACCGCTCACCGTCGTTCGCCGTGTTCTTGTGGAGTCCGAATATCAGGCCGGACCGGGGCTCCGGCAGCAATACGCTGTAGCCGGTCTCCTCGCGGCCGTAGTGCGGGACGGTGAGGTCCAGCCGCTCGGTTCGGAACACGCGTTGATACCAGGCGATGCTGGCTTCGAGGTCGGTGACCGTCAACGAGATGTGGTGCACCCCGGCAATATTTGCACTGCTGTTCGCGCTCACAGCATTCCTCCTTTTCCGTCGGCTGTCCCAACCAAGGATGAGGGCAGTCAAACACTTCCGAGCGGGTTCACAGCCCCAGTTCGGCGGCATCGGCGGTGAGGTAGCGCGTCACGGTCGGCGCCAACAGCCGCATGAGATCGTCACCGGGCAGGGTCGCCAACGGCGGAATCTGCATGACGTAGCGCAGCATGGCGGTGCCGACGAGCGTGGTGGCCGCGAGCGTCGCGCGCAGCCGTGCCGTCTCGCCGCCGCCCAGCACCTCCGCGACCCCGGTCAGAACATAGGTCTGGATGAAGCTGCGGAACGCCTCGTGCGCGTCGTTGTTGGAGGTGGCCGACTGCAGCATCGTGACCATGCTCGGTCCGGTATCGGGTGACTCCCAGATGCGCAAATACACCCGCACCAGACGGGTCCCGACGTCGCCGTCGCCCTCGGACAGGGCTGTGATGAGCAGTTGCGGGTCGATGATCAGCCGCAGCGATTCGCGGAACAACTCGACCTTCGACCCGAACAGGTACAGCACCATCGCCGGGTCCACGCGGGCGTCGTCGGCGATGCTGCGCAGCGTCGTCCCCTCGTAACCCTGGGCGGCGAACCGCTTCTTCGCGGCGTCCAGCACGGCGTCCCGTGATACCGGTTCACCCTGTCTGCGGCCCCGCCGGCGCCCTGTCTTAGCTGGTGAAGCCATCCGCCGACCCTATCATTTCAACGAATATTGAAATCGCTTCACGGGAGCGCTACGCTCCCCACACGCATTAATTCAATGACGAGTGAAAAGGAGTGGTCGATGACAACGACGTCTCAGACCGGCCGGCCGCACCACCGCACCGCCACCGGCGAACCACCGCCCGCGGTCCGGGCCGCCGGCATCGTGGCGGTGCTCTGTGCCGCCATGGCCATCGTGGCGCTGGCCTTCGCGCTGCCGGCCACCCGATCCGCGCCGCACGGCGTCCCGATCGGCATCGCCGGTCCGCAGGCCGCCAACGGGCGTGTCGCCGACACGCTCGAGCAACGCGCCCCCGGCGCCTTCGCCGTCACCTACTACCCGGGGGAGGACGCGCTGCGCGACGCCATCGCCGAGCGCCACGTCTACGGCGGTCTGGCACTGGACCCGGCAGGCCCCACGATGCTGATCGCCAGCGGGGCAAGCCCGGCGGTGGCCCAGCTGCTCACCCAGATCGGCACCGGGATGGCCGAGCAGACCGGCAGACCGCCGGCCATCGAGGACGTCGCCCCGTTGCCCGCCGACGATCCGCGGGGTGCGGGCCTGGCCGCCTCGGCGTTACCGGTCACCCTGGCGGGGATCCTGCCCGCGGTGGCGCTGGTGTTCGCTCTGCGCCGTGAGGTGTGGACCCGATTGGGCGCGGCCGTCGCATTCGCGGGCGCCGCCGCGCTGACCATCGCCGCCCTGCTCGTCTACGTCCTCGGCTCCGTCGAGCACAACTTCTGGGGTGTGACGGCCGGGCTGACGCTCGGGCTGCTCGGCTGCGGACTACCCATCCTCGGCCTCGGCTCGGTGTTCGGCCGGACCGGACTCGCGGTCGGCGCGGTGCTCGCGCTGCTGCTCGGCAATCCCCTCTCGGGCCTGACCAGCGCACCGGAGATGCTGCCGAGTGGCTGGGGCACCCTGGGCCAGTGGCTACCCCAGGGCGCCAATGCCACGCTGCTGCGTTCCACCGCCTACTTCGACGGCGCGGGCGCCACGTCCGCGGTCGTGGTGCTGACCTGCTGGGCGCTGGCCGGTGCGGCGCTGGTGGCGATTGCCGCGGTGCGCGGGCGGAGTAGAGCGATCGCTTGACAGGCAAGTGCTCACTTGCCTATAACGGTACGGGTGGACGCCGACCCGGACCTGTTCAAGGCACTCGGAGACGCGACGCGACGCATCATCCTGGACGAGCTCACCGACCGGGACGGTCAGACCCTGTTCGAGATCTGCGGGCGGCTGACCATGAAGCACGGCCTGGCCCTGTCGCGCCAGGGCGTCTCGCAACATCTCGCGGTGCTCGAACAGGCCGGGCTGGTGCACACCCGGCGGCAGGGCCGGTACAAGTTCCACCACCTCGACACGGGCCCGCTGCGCTCGATCGTCGAACGGTGGCCCACCAATCGAGAGGAACCACAGCCGTGATCCGCATCAACCTCACCAGCGTCTTCGTCGACGACCAGGCCAAGGCGTTGGCCTTCTACACCGACAAGCTCGGATTCATCAAGAAGACCGACGTACCCGCAGGCGACGCCCGCTGGCTCACCGTCGTCTCGAGCGCCGACCCCGACGGCGTGGAACTGCTCCTCGAGCCGGACGGTCACCCCGCGGCGGGGCCGTTCAAGAAGGCTCTCGTCGACGACGGCATCCCGTTCACCCAGTTCGCCGTGGACGATGTGTACGCCGAGGTCGAGCGGCTCAAGGGGCTGGGCGTCGAATTCACCCAGGACGCCACCGACCTGGGACCGGTGGTCACCGCCGTCTTCGACGACACCTGCGGCAATCTGATCCAGCTCGCGGCGATGAAGTAAACCCCGAGCCGCTCGCCGGCGCGTCCTACACTCGACCCACGTGGGACTCGACGACGGTGACGCGCTGGCAGTGCTGCGCGACGCGGTCGATCCCCGGCTCGGGTCCGACGCACTGATCGCCGCGTTCTACGCCCGGTGGTTCGCCACCGATCCGTCCATCCGCGACCTGTTCCCGCCCGATATGACCCGGCAGCGGGCGGTGTTCGCCCAGGCCATGACCTGGGTACTCGGCGAGCTGGTGGCCCGACGCGCCGAGGAGCCGATCGCGTTCCTGGCACAGCTGGGCCGCGACCACCGCAAGTACGGCGTGACCGCGGGCCACTACCGCACCCTGGGCGAGGCGCTGTACACCACGTTGCGCAGGCAACTCGAGGATCGCTGGGACGACCGTCTCGCCGGTGCGGCCCGCGACGCGCTGGCGCTGTGCGTCGGCGTGATGAGCGGAGCCGCCGACGCCGAGGGCGGTCCGCCGTTTCGCGACGGCACCGTCATCGAACACCTCCGGGTGACACGTGACGTGTCGCTCATCCGGTTACAACTCGACGGTCCGCTGGCCTACCACCCCGGTCAGTACGTAACCGTTCAGGTGCCGCAGTGGCCGCGGCGCTGGCGCTATCTGAGCCCGTCGATCCCGGCCGAACCGGGTGGCGGGATCGAATTCCACGTCCGGTCGGTGCCGGGCGGCATGGTCAGCACCGCGATCGTCAACGAGACCCGGCCCGGCGACCGCTGGCGGCTGTCGAACCCGCACGGCGGCCTCGCGGTCGACCGCGCCGGCGGCGACGTGCTGATGGTGGCGGGCAGTACCGGCCTGGCGCCGTTGCGCGCCCTGATCATGGACATGACGCGCTTCGGCGACAACCCGCGGGTGCACCTGTTCTTCGGCGCCCGCTTTCCGTGCGATCTCTACGACCTCAAGACGCTGTGGCAGATCGCCTCGACCAATCCCTGGCTGTCGGTCACGCCGGTGTCGGAGTACGCCACCGATCCGCCGTGGGCGCGCGACTACCCCGACGTCACGCCGCCGCGCGGCCTGCACGTCAGACAGACCGGGCGGCTGCCCGAGGTCGTCACCCGCTACGGCGGCTGGGGCGACCGGCAGATCCTCATCTGCGGCTCCTCGGCGATGACCACGGCCACCAAAGCGGCACTCACGGCGAAAGGCGCGCCGCCCGAACGCATTCAGCACGATCCCCTGACCGGCTGAGCACCGTCGGGGTGTCCGCGTGCCAGACTGCAACGATGGCCGTCCCCGAACCCGTCACCCTGCACGATCCGTCGTCGTCGCTGTCCGCGACCTACGTCCCCGGGGCGGGGATGATCTGCACGTCACTGGCCGACGACGGTGTCGAATACCTCGGTCAGCGCCGGGGGCTGCAGGCCTACATCGACAACGGCAAGACGATGGGCGTCCCGATCCTCTATCCGTGGGCGAATCGGCTGAGCGCCGACGACTACACCGTCGACGGCGCGACCGTCACGCTCAGGCCCGGCGTCGGCGGGGTCCGCACCGACGAACACGGCACCCCGATCCACGGCGTGCTGGCCGCGAACCCGGACTGGCTGGTGACCGAACAGTACGTCGACCAGCTGGTGGCCATCCTGGACTGGGCCGGCAAGCCCGAACTGCTGGCGAGCTTTCCCTTCCCGCACACCCTCACCATGACGGTGACGCTGGCCGACCGCACGCTGACGGTGGAGACCACGGTGACACCGACCGAGGCGGCGTCGGTCCCGGTCTGCTACGGCTATCACCCGTATCTGCAGATCCCGGGCGTGCCGCGGGCGGACTGGGTGCTCGAGACGCCGGCACTGCACCACCTGCCGGTCGACGACCGCGGTATCCCGACCGGCGCGGTGGACGCCTGGCCGGGGGGCGCCGAGCCACTCGGGGACCGCACGCTAGACCATGGTTTCGACGGGGTGACCGACGGCGCCGTCTTCGCGCTCTCCGGCGGCGAGCGCCGGGTGGAGGTCAGCTACGACCAGGGTTATCCGGCGGCCCAGCTCTTCGCACCGCCGAGCGACGACGTCGTCGGGATCGAGCCGATGACCGCACCGACCGATGCGCTGCGCCGCGGGGGCTACCGGATGGCGGTTCCGGGCGAACCGGATATCAGCCGGTTCGCCATCCGTATCGGCTAGCGACGGCCCTGGCGGGGCTTCCAGACCACCAGCGCGGTGCTCTTCGCCGGTACGGCCACGTCACGTCGCTGCGTGGCGCGCAGTTCCTCGACCTCGCGGACCAGTTCGCCGATCCGCGACTGCAGCGCCTCGACCTGATTGGTCAGCTCGATGATGCGCTTGATGCCCGCGAGGTTGACGCCCTCGTCCTGCGAGAGCCGCTGCACCTCCCGCAGCAGGTCGACGTCGCGTTGCGAATAACGCCGTCCGCCACCGGAACTGCGCTGCGGGCTGACCAACCCGAGCCGGTCGTAGGTGCGCAGCGTCTGCGCGTGCATACCGGCCAGTTCAGCGGCCACCGAGATCAGGAAGGTCCTGGCGTCGTCGGCGCGCTTGGTCATCACGCACCTGCCCATCCGGCCCGCGGGTCGAATCCGCTCGCCCGCTCCGCCTTCGCGTAGGCCTCCAGCGCCTCGGCCGCCTCACCCTCCAGGTTGGGCGGCACCGCCACCTTGACCGTCACCAGCAGGTCACCGTGCCCACCCGAGCGTTTGGGCACACCGCGTCCGCGTACCCGCAGGATGCGACCGTCCGACGTGCCCTTGGGCACCCGAACCCCGACCTTGCCCTCCAGTGTCGGCACCGAAAGCGTTGTGCCGAGCGCCAATTCGTGGAAGCTGACGGGGACGGTCACGGTGAGGTCGTCGCCGTCGCGGCCGAACACCTTGTCCGGGCGGACGTGGACGGTGACGTACAGGTCGCCCGAGGGTGCACCCCGCAGCCCGGCCTCGCCCTGGCCGGCCAGCCGGATGCGCTGACCGTCCTCGACGCCGGGTGGGATCCGGACGTTGATGGTGCGGGTTCTGGTGGTCACCCCGGTGCCTTTGCACTCGCCGCAGGGGTGCTCGATGATCGAGCCGCTGCCCTTGCACTCGGTGCACGGTTCGGAGAATCCGAAGGCGCCCTGGTTGCGGTTGATCACGCCGGCGCCGTTGCAGTTCGGGCACACCTTCGGGCTGGTGCCCGGCCGCGCGCCGCTGCCGTGGCAGTTCGTACACGGCGCGGGGCTGGTGAGCCGCAGCGGCATCGCCACGCCCTTGGTCGCCTCGAGGAACGACAGTTCCGTCTCGGTTTCCAGGTCGTTGCCCCGCCGTGGCCGGCTCGGCCGGGGCGATGCGCCCCGGCCGAACAGACCACCGAACAGATCACCGATGTTCGCGCCGCCGGTCTGGCCGGCGGCGTCGAACAGATCGTTGAGGTTGAACTCGACGCCGTCGGACCCGTAGGTCGCGCCGCCACCGAACCCGCCACCGCCGTTGAAGCGGCCGCGCCCGAAGCCGCCGCCGGCGAACAGCCGGCGGGTCTCGTCGTACTCCTTGCGCTTGACGGGATCGGACAGCACGTCCCTGGCCTCGCCGACCTCCTTGTACCGCTCGTCGGCGGCGGCGTTGTCCGGGTTGCGGTCCGGATGATTCTCGGCGAGCAGCTTTCGCGCGACCCGCTTGATCTCATCCTCGCTGGCGTCCGAGGAGACGCCGAGCACCTTGTAGAAGTCTTTTTCGACCCACTCTCGTTGGACCATGCCGCGTCACCTCCTCGTTGTCGCTAGTTGTTGTCTGATTCTGGACTTGATTCTGGGGCCATGGAGGTCGGACCGCTGTCGATCTGGGTCGTGTCGTCTGCCCCCGGTGCCGATGGCACCTCGTCCACGACACCGACCATCGCGTGCCGGACGACCGTCTCCCCGACCTTGTAGCCGCGTCGCATCACGGTTCCGACGACCGGGTGGCTGCCGTCGCCCTCGTGCTGGACGGCCTCGTGCAGCGCGGGGTCGAACTCGTCGCCCTCCGCGCCGAACGCTGTCAGGCCGATCTGCTCGAGCGCGCCGATCAGCTTGTCTGCCACTGCCCGCAGCGGGCCCGACTCGAGGTCACCATGGCTGCGCGCCCGATCGAGGTCGTCGATGACCCCGAGCAGCTGACTGACGACGGCGACCTTCGCGCGGTCGGCGATCAGCTGCTGATCGCGCAGCGTGCGCTTGCGGTAGTTGTCGTACTCCGCCTTGACGCGCTGCAGAGTGCTCCTGAGCTCGGCCACCTCGTCGGTGTCGGCCGGTGGGGCGTCGGGGGCCGGGCCGGCGTCCGGCGCCGGGTCGCTTCGCTCCTGCCCACCGGCCGGCTCACGAACTTCGCCGGTCTTCGGATCGATGCGTCGCTTGTCGGTGACGGTCACCGGTTCCTGCGGCTCATGCTGAGTCACTTGCGCTCCTGGTCATCCTCAACGACTTCGGCGTCGACGACATCGTTGTCACCGGAGCTGGAGCCACCGGAATCCGAGCCGCCGGCGGCCTGTTCGGCCTGGGTGGACTCGTAGATCGCCTGGCCGAGTGCCTGGCTCTCCTCGCCGAGCTTCTCCATCGCCGACTTGATCGCGCCGATGTCGGTGCCGGCGAGCGCCGTCTTCGCATCGGCGACGGCCGCGTCGACCTTGCTGAGCGTCTCCTCCGGGACCTTCGAGCCACCTTCGGCCTCGCGCTGCTCCTTGACGAACTTCTCCGTCTGATAGACCAGCGTCTCGGCCTGGTTGCGGACGTCGGCCTCTTCGCGACGCTTGCGGTCCTCGTCGGCGTGCGCCTCGGCGTCCTTGATCATCCGGTCGATCTCCTCCTTGGACAGGCCGGAGCCCTCCTGGATGCGGATCGTGTTCTCCTTGCCGGTGCCCTTGTCCTTCGCGGTGACGTGCACGATGCCGTTGGCGTCGATGTCGAAGGTCACCTCGATCTGCGGGACACCGCGGGGAGCCGGCGGGATACCGGTCAGCTCGAAGCTGCCGAGCAGCTTGTTGTGCGAGGCGATCTCACGCTCGCCCTGGAAGACCTGGATCTGCACCGACGGCTGATTGTCGTCGGCCGTGGTGAAGGTCTCCGAGCGCTTGGTGGGGATCGTGGTGTTGCGCTCGATGAGCTTGGTCATCACGCCACCCTTGGTCTCGATGCCCAGGCTCAGCGGTGTCACGTCGAGCAGCAGGACGTCCTTGACCTCACCCTTGAGCACACCGGCCTGCAGGGCCGCGCCGACGGCGACGACCTCGTCCGGGTTCACGCCCTTGTTGGGCTCCTTGCCGCCGGTCATCTCCTTGACCAGGTCGGACACCGCGGGCATCCGGGTCGAGCCGCCCACCAGCACGACGTGGTCGATGTCGGCGACCGAGATCCCGGCGTCCTTGATGACCTGCTGGAACGGCTTGCGGGTGCGGTCGAGCAGATCCTGGGTGATGCGCTGGAATTCCGCCCGGGTCAGCTGCTCGTCGAGGAACAGCGGATTCTTGTCGGCGTCGACGGTGATGTAGGGCAGGTTGATCGAGGTGCTCTGGCTGGAGCTGAGCTCGATCTTCGCCTTCTCGGCCGCTTCGCGCAGCCGTTGCATCGCCATCTTGTCCTTGGTCAGGTCGATGCCGCTGGAGCTCTTGAACTTCTCCACCAGCCAGTCGACGACGCGCTGATCCCAGTCGTCGCCACCGAGGTTGTTGTCACCACTGGTGGCCCGGACCTCCACGACGCCCTCGCCGATTTCGAGCAGCGAGACGTCGAAGGTGCCGCCACCGAGGTCGAACACCAGGATGGTCTGTTCCTTCTCGCCCTTGTCGAGGCCGTAGGCCAGGGCGGCCGCGGTCGGCTCGTTGACGATGCGCAGCACGTTGAGGCCGGCGATCTGGCCGGCTTCCTTGGTGGCCTGGCGCTGGGCGTCGTTGAAGTACGCGGGCACGGTGATCACCGCGTCGGTGATGTCCTCGCCGAGGTAGGACTCGGCGTCGCGCTTGAGCTTCATCAGCGTCCTGGCGCTGATCTCCTGCGGCGTGTAGTTCTTACCGTCGATCTCCTGCGCCCAATCGGTGCCCATGTGGCGCTTGACCGACCGGATGGTCCGGTCGACGTTGGTGACCGCCTGGTTCTTGGCGGGCTGACCCACCAGCACCTCGCCGTTGCGTGCGAACGCCACGACCGACGGCGTCGTGCGCGAGCCCTCGGAATTGGCGACGACGACGGGGTCGCCACCCTCGAGAACCGCGACGACCGAGTTGGTGGTCCCGAGGTCGATTCCGACCGCACGAGCCATGGTGTGTCCTCCTATGTTGCTGTGTTGCCTGGTACTGAACAACTACGTCTATGGGTCTGAGCGGACCACACTCAAGACTGCTCCGCCCGATGCGGCTCTGTCAACTCAGACTTGAGTACGTTGCGCTCAACTTGTCGATGGGGTCAACGGACCCCGTGCGGAATTTGTTCCCTTCGATGAAAATCGTTATCGTTAGCGACGCGCGGTTCGCCTCCCGTTCAAGAACGTGCGTTAACGTCCTGCGCCTCCTCGCTTGCCGGAGGAACAAGCACCGGGATGGACACCGGGTATGAGCCGAAATGGGGCGTGATGCGGACACGGTCGCTCGCCGTCGCAGCATTGACAGCCGTCACGACGATGTTCGGCCCGGGGACGGCGCACGCCGAACCCGTTGCCATGGCGTCGAAGACCTATGACAAACTCTCGCGCGACGGCTGGGCGCTCAACATCCGGCTCGACCGCGAGGTCGTCAACTCGATCCCGAACCTCGCCAATGCCACGAACTCCCGCGAAGGCTTCGTCACCGTGTCGGCGACAGCCACCGCGGTCGGCGGGTCCAGCCCCATCACCGACAGCATCTTCATCGTCGGCTATCAACTCGGCTGCCAATCCGACGTATCCACCGGACTGCAGATCGGCGGCACGGCGGGCGTCGCGCCGACCGCATCACTCGGCTTCGGCGGCGGCTCCCCGGTGAGCGGCAACGTCGGCGTTGCGCCCGGCGTCGCGGGCTTCGTGCAGACGGTGCTGCAGCCCGGCGTGATCGTCGATCTACCGCTGTCGAACATGGCGCTCGGACCCTCCGGGCAGGCGATGCTCGACCTCGACAACATTCACATCAAGGCCGATGCCTGCGGAGGTGACGTGACCATCAGGTCGTACGGATACCTGCGCATCTCGACCGAAGCCGCCCACACCCAGTTCGCCGTCTACGGCGACCCGATCAAGATCTGACCGTGCGCACCCACCGCATCGCAGGCCTCCTCGCGGTCACGGGCGCCGCCTCCGTCCCCCTCGCCCCGGCTGCTTCCGCCCAGCTCGACCAGCCGTCGCCGCCGCCGTACATCCCGGGCAACGTCGACCCGCAGCCCGGTAGCTTCAGCTTCCCGTACAACGTGATTCTCGTCGGACCGCCGGCTGCGTTCGACGCTCGCGGGGTCAACGCCACTGCGACCGTGGACCCCGCGCAGTCGGCGTTCGGTATGCCCGGCGATGCGCTCGGCAATAGCCCGCCACCGCCCAACAGCCTGACCGGCTCCAACGCCCTCTACGGCATCTCTGCCGGCGGCGTCGATGCCCCGCCACCGCCCGGCACCGTCAACATCGCCGCCGGCCATCCCGCGGCCACCGGCCTCGAGGATCCGTCGGGCAAGCCCCCCTCGAACGCGGCGGGTCCGGAGTCGGCGGCGTCGACCGCGGCGCCGTCGATCCCGCTTCCCGCCCTCGAGGACCCGCACGCCAACCGGTCATCGGACTGACGCCCGGGGCGCGTCACAGCAGCCACATCCGCCCCACTCGCCGTAGGGTTGTCCTGTGAGGGCACGGCTGGTCATGGCGACCGCGCTGGCGGTCGGCGCGCTGGTCGGCTGTCAGTCCGACATCACCGGGACGCCGGTGACCAGTCCGGACTCGCCGACCGAGCCCAGCATGCCCACTCCCCGGCCCACCCGTACGCCCACCGCGGCACCCGCACCGTCCACGCCCGCGCCGCCCCCGTCCCCGTCATCCCCGGTGGCACCGGCGCCCGCAGAGGCGCTCGCCCCCCAGAACGGCTGGGTGTTCATCCAGACGAAGTCCGGCAAGACCCGCTGCCAGCTGAGCACGGACGAGGTCGGCTGCGAAGCGCCCTTCACCAGCGCTCCCGTTATCGACGGTATCCCCGCGACGGGTGTCCGGCTCACCGCGGCCGGCGACCTGGAGTGGGTGGTGGGCAATCTCGGCGACATCCCTGCGATCACCCTCGACTATCGCGTCTACTCGGCGGTGGGCTGGACGATCGACGCCGGCGAGGACGGCACGCGGTTCACCAACGACCGCACCCGGCACGGCATGGTGGTGTCCATCGAGAGCGTCGAGACTTTCTGACTAGTCAGTCATCAGTGTTTTGGGCTCACCGCCCACCGGGCACATGCGCAGGCATGACCGACGAGCACCGCCCACCCCCGCACGTCATCGTCCTGTTCGGCGCCACCGGCGATCTCGCGGAACGCGAACTGTTCCCCGCGCTGTACCGGCTCGCCGCCGCGGGGCGGATGCCCACCGACTACGCGATCATCGGATCGGGCCGCCACTCCCCCGGCAGCGACGACGAGTTCCGCCGGACCGTCGGCGACGGCCTCCGCGACACGGTCGACGACATCGACGACGACATTCTGTCGGACCTGTTGAGCCGCATCAGCTTCCAAACCTCAGACGCCGACGACGGCAGCGATCTCGCCGCTGCCGTCCGCGAGGCCAGGGAGGGATTCGGCGATGACGCCCGCACCCTGATCTACCTCTCGGTGCCACCTGCGGCGATGGAGTCGATGATCGGCATGCTCGGTCGCGAGAAACTGACCGACGGTGCGCGCGTGGTGATCGAGAAGCCGTTCGGCACCGACCTGCAGAGTTCGCGCGACCTGACCCAAGCCCTCGACGGCGTCGTCGACGAAGAGCAGATCTTCCGGATCGACCACTTCCTGGGCAAGGAGGCGGTGCAGAACATCCCCGCGCTGCGGTTCGCCAACGGCCTGATCGGCCCCGCATGGCATCGCGAGCACGTCGTCAGCGTGCAGATCGACATCCCCGAGGAGCTCACCACCGAGGGCCGCGGCAGCTTCTACGAGTCGACGGGCTGCTTCCGCGACATGATCTCGACCCACCTGTGCCAGGTGCTCGGGATCATCGCGATGGAGCCGCCGCAGCGGTTGGACGCGGAATCAATGCGCACCCGCAAGGCGGAGGTGTTCGAGGCGCTGCGGCCGCTGAACCCCGAACGCGTGGTGTTCGGCCAGTACGACGGCTACCGCGACGAGGACGACGTGGACGAGAAGTCCGAGGTCGAGACGTTCGTGGCGCTCGAGGCGTTCGTCGACACCGACCGCTGGCGCGACGTCCCGTTCTACCTGCGCACCGGGAAGGCGATGGCCGCCACCCGGCACACCGTCACGTTGACGTTCCGCAATGGCCACGGCCCGTTCGGCGAAGAGCACGGGCAGCTCGTTCTCGAACTCGGTGATTCGCCGGGGATCGGAGTGCAGCTGACGGTCAAGAAGCCGGGACCGAGCCACGAACTCACGACGGTCGACCTGACCGCCGATGTCACCGGCACACCCATGGAGGCCTACGAGCGGCTGCTGTACGACGTGATGCGCGGCGACCAGACGCTGTTCACCAGCGCCCGCGAGGTCGACCGCCTCTGGCAGGTGTGCCAGCCGGTGCTCGACGAGCCGCCGTCGCCCCGTGCGTACGGGCAAGGCTCCTGGGGACCCGACGAGGCGGTCGAGCTGCCCGGCAGCGGTGGCTGGCGGCTACCGGATGAGTGAGGACGGCGGCTCGGAGCAGCTGGGCATCGCCGAGCACGGTCTGATCGGAGACCTGCGCACCTGTGCGCTGGTGGGCGTCGACGGCACCATCGACTGGTTCTGCGCGCCACGCTTCGACAGCCCGAGCGTGTTCGGGGCGATCCTCGACCCGGAGGACGGCGGTAGCTGGCAGCTGCGGCCCACCGGCGACGTCACCCGGACACAGCAGTTCTACTTCCCCGAGACCGCGGTGCTGATCACCCGCTTCCTCACCGCCGACGGCGTCGCCGAGGTGCACGACCTCATGCCCGTGCTCGGCGAGGCCGACGCACAGCATCGGCAGCGGCTGGTGCGCCGGGTCGTCGGGGTGCGCGGCACGGTGCGGATGCGGACGCGCCTCGACGCGCGGCCCGATTACGCTCGCCAATCCTGCGAGGCGCAGCGTTCCGGTGACGGCGTGCTGATCACCGGCGACGGGGTGCGGATGGGACTGACCGCGTCGACCGAACTCGATGTCGACGACGGCGTGGTCAGTGCCGAGGTCGAACTGACCACCGGGGACTCCATGCTGTTCGTCCTCGAGATGCTCGGCGACGACGTGGTCACCGCCGACGCGATCGACCACACGGACAGCCTGCTGGACGCGACGACGTCGTTCTGGCGGAACTGGCTCTCGCAGTCCACCTACACCGGCAGGTGGCGGGAGGTGGTCAACCGGTCGGCGATCACGTTGAAGTTGCTGACCCACGAGCCCAGCGGAGCCATCATCGCCGCGCCGACCACCAGCCTGCCCGCACCGGTCGGCGGAAACCGCAACTGGGACTACCGCTACGTCTGGATACGCGACGCCGGCTTCAGCACCTACGCGCTCTTGCGGCTCGGATTCATCAGCGAGGCACGTGATTTCATCCGCTGGCTGTCCGAACGGCTGGGCCATCGAGACGGCGGCGACGACGGCCGGCTCGGCCCGCTGCGGGTGCTCTACGACATCGACGGGAACCCGCCCGAGGAGACCGAACTCGACCATCTGCGCGGGCATCGCGACTCCACGCCGGTGCGGGTCGGCAACGCCGCCGCCGGTCAGCTGCAGCTCGACATCTACGGCGAGATCATCGACTCGGTCTACCTGTTCAACAAATACGGTCCCGGTATCAGCCACGACGCCTGGGCCGACGTCACCGATGTCATCGACTGGGTGGTGAAGAACTGGGACCGCCCGGACGCGGGAATGTGGGAGATCCGCGATGAGGCCAAGCCCTACACGACCTCGCGGCTGATGTGCTGGGTCGCCATCGAGCGCACCATCCGCATCGCCCGCGCACGCGGCCTGCCCGGCGACATCGTGGGCTGGTCGAAAGCCCGCGACGAGATCTACGACCGCATCATGACCAAGTCCTGGAACGACGATCTGAAGGCCTTCACCCAGACCGAGGGCGGGACCGCACTCGACGCCGGGGTCCTGCTGATGCCCATGGTGAAGTTCCTCTCACCGGCCGATCCCCGGTTCCTCTCGACGCTCGCCGCGGTGGAACGCCAGCTCGTGACCGACAGTCTGGTATTCCGCTACGACCCCGGCAGCGACGGCCTCGACGGTGAGGACGGCACCTTCTCCATCTGCTCGTTCTGGTATGTCGAAGCGCTCACCCGGGCGGGCCGGCTGCGCGACGCACAGCTCGCCCTTGAGAAGATGTTCACCTACGCCAATCACGTCGGCCTGTACGCCGAGCAGGTCAGCGCCACCGGTGATCAAGTCGGCAATTTCCCGCAGGCCTTCACCCATCTGGCGCTGATCAGCGCGGCCATCAACCTGGACCGCGCTTTGGACGGAGGATGACCTGATGACCGCTGCTCAACGGGAACGCGCCGCGCTGGTCGGCTCGCTGCGCGCCGTCGGACCCGACGAACCGACGCTGTGCGAGGGCTGGAAGACCCGGGACCTCGCCGCGCATCTCTACATCCGCGAACGCCGGCTCGACGCGGTCGGCGGCATCCTCATCCCGGGGTTGTCGTCCTACACCGAGAAGGTGCAGGACAAGGTCGCCGCGACAACGGATTTCAATGAAGTGATCGACAAGGTCGGTTCCGGACCACCGGCGTTCTCACCGTTCAAACTCCTCGACCCGGTGGCCAACCTGGCCGAGATGTTCATTCACCATGAAGACGTCCGGCGGGCCCAGCCCGAATGGGAGCCACGCCCACTGGATGACGCGACGGTCAAGGGACTGACCCGGACGCTGTCGATGATGGCGCGACTGACGCTGGCCAAGGCGCCGGTGCGGGTATCGCTGCGGACCCCGCAGGGCAAGACGCTGGTCGCGGCCGGACGCGGAGCACCCGTGACGGTGACCGGTCCAGCGCCGGAGCTGCTGCTGTTCGCGGTAGGGCGCACGGCCCGCGTCGACTTCGAGGGCGAGGCCGGCGCGGTACAGGCGCTGCGCGACGCGCCCAAGGGCCTGTAGCAGCGTAGGTTGGCGGCCGTGGATTTCCGTGTCTTCGTCGAACCCCAGCAGGGTGCGCGCTACGCCGATCAGCTCGCCGTCGCCCGCGCCGCCGAGCAATTGGGCTTCTCCGCGTTCTTTCGATCCGACCACTACCTGGCGATGAGCGGCGACGGCCTGCCCGGCCCGACCGACTCGTGGGTGACGCTGGCCGGCATCGCCAGGGAGACCTCGACGATCCGGCTGGGCACCATGGTCACCTCGGCGACCTTCCGCCACCCCGGCCCACTGGCCATCGCGGTGGCCCAGGTGGACGAGATGAGCGGGGGCCGCGTCGAGTTGGGTTTGGGCGCAGGCTGGTTCGAGGCCGAACACAAGGCCTATGCCATCCCGTTCCCGCCGCTGGGTGAACGCTTCGACCGGCTGACCGAGCAGCTGGAGATCCTCACCGGCATGTGGTCCACACCCGTCGGCGAGACGTTCGACTACACCGGCACGCACTACTCGATCGTCCACTCACCCGCGCTGCCGAAACCTGCCCAGTCACCGGTGCCGATCATCATCGGCGGTGGGGGCGCCAAGCGCACGCCCGCGCTGGCGGCGAAGTTCGCCACCGAATTCAACATCCCGTTCGTCCCACTGGACACGCTGCAGACCCAGTTCGGCCGGGTGGCCACCGCGCTGTCGGAGTCCGGCCGGGCGCCGGGCGAGCTCACGTATTCGGCGGCGTTCGTCCTGTGCGCGGGCTCCGACGACGCCCAGGTCGCCAGGCGCGCGGACGCCATCGGCCGCGAGGTCGACGAACTCCGCGGCAATTCTCCGATGGTGGGGACGCCGGCGCAGATCGTCGACAAGCTGGGACCCTTCCGCGAGGCCGGGGTGCAGCGGGTGTACCTCCAGATGCTGGACATGTCCGATCTCGACCACCTCGCTCTGGTGGCCCAGGAGGTCGTGCCCCAGCTGAGCTGACCAGGCGCGGCAGGCGTGCACGCGGATAGGATCGGAGCCCGTGGCACGCAACGACGACGAGCATGACCCCGATGCTCCCGCGCCGTGGCACAACTCCACCGCGAAGGTGCTCGGCGCCAGCGTCGCCGCGGTGGCCGGGATCGGGTTGATCGTCGGATCCGTCATCTTCGTCACGCAGCAGGTCGGAGAGCCGACGCAGGCCCCGCTGAACTTCGTCGACCCGAGCTTCTCGGCGACCTCGGCCCCGTCTACGTCGAGCGCGCCGAGCACCACGAGCGCGTCGAGACCGACCCAGGCCCAGACCACCGACATCGACCTGCCGCCGCCGTCGGAGACGCCGCCACCACCGCCGACGTCGGCCGAGCCCCCCAGCACCCGACCCCCGACGACCCGGGAAAACGACGAGGATGACGACGAGGACGGGCCGACGACGACCCGGAACCGGCCACGATTCAACGAGACACGCACGCTGTACCCCCGGCCATGAGCCACCGGCGGCCTACTATCAGACCCCGTGGCGCGACCTCCTGAAGATCCGGGCTATCCGGACGACGAGCCGACCCAGTACTCCAACGCCTACAGCAGCGAACCCACGCAGTACGGCGCCTACAGCGAGTACAACACCGGTGGCTACGACCAGCCGCCGGTGCCGCCGGAAGAGCCGCAGCCCTGGTACAAGAAACCGGCCGCGCTGGTCGGGCTCGGTGCCCTGCTGGTGCTGCTGATCGCGATCATCGTCTGGCTGGTGATGCAGCTGACCTCCGACGACGGCTCGTCCTCGGAGACCAGCACGTCGCCGACGACCACGACGACGTCGCAGAACGCCGAGACCGATTCGTCGGCCCCGGCCGTCGCACCGACCGAGACGGTCACCCAGTCGCCGGCCGAGACGACGTCGGTCACCGAGACGACGACGACGACATCGCCGACCACCACGACCACAACCACCACGGCGCCGACGACGACCACCACGACCACGGCGCCGACGACCACCACGGTCGAGACGAGCACGAGTACGAGCACCGTCACGATCACGGTGCCGACGCTGGTACCCCCGGGCGGCTGACGCTTCGCTCGCGAGTGTGGGGGCTACGGACCGATTTCGACCCTTCGGCGTCCGTAGGGCCCACAGTCGACGGGGCTAGCAGGCGACGTCAGGCCCCGCCACGCACTCGGTGGCCGGCGCGTCAGCCGACGGCTCGACCGTCGGCTCCGGCTGCGGCTCGACCGTCGGCTGCGGCTCGGGCTCGGGCTCGACCGTCGGCTGCGGTTCGGGTTCAGGCGTCGGTTCGACGGTCGGCTGAGGCTCGGGCCACGGCTCGACAGTCGGCTCGGGCTCGGGCTGTGGCTGTGGCGCAGGGGTCGCCTGGGGCGGCAGCACGAACGTGGGCATCGGCAGCTGCGGCCACGCGATCGGCGGCGGAGCCGGCGCGGGTGCCGGCGCGGGTGCCGGCGCGGCCGGCGCCGGAACCGGAGCGGGAGGTGGCGCCGCCGGCCGCGGGGCCGCCTGCTGCGTGACCACCCGCCGCGGCGCAGCGGCGTTCTGCCGGGGCTGCGCGGGCGCCTGAGCGACGGGAGCCGACCCTGGGGCGACGACGGTCTGCGTGACGGCCGCGGGCGCAGGTGCGGGCGCCGCCGAGGGTCCCGCCGGACTCTCGATCGGCAGATTCGCGACACTCGCGCTCGAATCTGCCACGCCGGCGCCGTCGTTCGATGTCAGAATCAGCCCGGCCACCGCCACCGCGGCCAGGCCGGCCGCGCCGGCGAACAACGCTCCCGGTCGCCGGTACCAAGCCGGGGCAGCCGGCTCGTCCACGTGGTCGCTGCGGTCGAATGACAGATCCGGGCGCGCGTCGCCGGGCTCGTAGAGCGGGGCGTATTCGGTGACTGCGAGGTCTTCGGTTTCCTCGGCCGACCAGGCCAGTGCGGTCTGCGGCAGGGGCGCCACCACGATCGTTGGCAGTTCCGGGGCGATCGCCAGGCTGGTCTTCGTCTCGTGCACACCACCCCGGCGCGCGATGAGCTCGGCGCCGATCGCGGCGAGCGTCTGTGCCTGCGGGCTGGTCGTCACCGGCATGCGCAGCGCCTCGGACAGCCGCTGGGTCACCATCGGGATCCGCGCCCCGCCACCGACGGTCGCCAGCGCTGCCAGCTGCGCCGGCGCGATGCCGTTGCGCTCCAACGTGTCCTGCAACGCCGCGACCAGACCGTCGAGCGGCTCGCGCAGCAGCGTCTCGAATTCCGCACGGGTGATACGCACCGAGCCGTCGGGAAGGCGAACCGTCGTCGCGGTCTGCTCTGAGAGCCGCTCCTTGGCCGAACGGCACTCGTCACGAAGCCCGGTCAGCGATGCGACGGCCGACGTGCCCGACGGGTCGTGCTCGAATCCCCTGAGCACCTGGGTGAGCAGTGCCCGGTCGGCGAGATCACCCGAGAAGTCCTCGAAGCGGACCGTCTCACCCACGGTCCGGAATCCGGCGCCGGCGTCGGCGAGGGTGATGCTGGTGCCGGTGGCCCCGAAGTCGCACACCGCGACCACCCCGCGGGTGGGCAGCCCCGGCCAGGCCTGCAGCGCGGTGAGCGCCGCGACCGCGTCGGAGACGACGACCACGTCGGGCAGCTGCGCGCGCAGTGCCGCGACCGCGCCGGCCGGCCAGTGCGCGGGCACCGCCACGGCGGCCGCGTCGGGCCGCGCGTGCGGACTGGCCGCACGGGTCAGCGCCTCGAGTGCGGCGGCGAGGACCCGGTCGCCGAGGTGACGCGAGCCGTCGGCGGCCACGATCGGGATCGGGTCGCCGACGCGTTCGACGAAGCCGCCGAGCACCAGGCCCGGCAGACCGAGGCGCGGCAGCCCCACCTCCGGCCCGCGGTGCGGGAAGAGTGTGAGCAGGGCGCGCCGCACGGTCGCCCGGCCGTCGCAGGCCGCGACCAGATTGGTGGTGCCGACCGAGAGGCCCAGAGAACTGCGCATACCTCCTTATCGGCGGAGGGGACCGTTTCGTTAAGCGGTCAGCGACCGCGGGCGGCGTATTCGGCCACCAGCGCTTCGGCGCTGCGTACCGCGGCCCGGCAGGCGCGTGCGGTGAACGGGTCGTTGAGCGGATGCTCCGCGCGGCGGCGCCACCTCTGGGCGGCGGCGAACGCGGCGCGCGGACCGTCGTGCGGAGCGTCGGGCTGCAGGCCGAGCCGGCTCGCCGCATCGGTGCCCGACCCGCCGATCAGCCGGCGCAGCGAGGCCATCTCGTCCTCATTGAGGGTGGTCGGCCGCGACCGGAGCTGACTGAGCAGCCGCAGTTCTTCGAAGGCGTGCGTGTCCGCCAGCAGCGGGTCGATGTCGGCGATGATGTACGGCGCCGCGTAGATCGGGTTGAGCTGCACGAACTGACGCAGCGACAGCAGCGCGGTGTGCGCCTTGAGCAGGTCCGAACGCTGGGCGAACTGCTGGTCGATGACGTCGCGCAGGGCGACCAGACCGCTACGTTCGAGCAGCTCCTCGGCCAGCGCCACGGAATCGCTCACCCCGGCGCGCAGCACCGCGATCGAGATGCGGATGCCGAACATGCCGAAGCGGTCGAGCAGCGCCGCGCGGGTGGCCGGCGGCACCGGCAGCGACGGGTCGTCGCGGACGAAGCGGTCGACGGAGAGCATCGCCTTCGCCAGCTCGGTGGGGTCGACGCCGGCCAGTTTCTCCAGCGCCACGAACTCGCTCTGGCGCAGCGTGCGCGCGGTGAGCGCCAGCAGTCCGGACACCGGGACGACGGCCTGACAGATCCCGGTGCGGTCCATCTCGGCGGTGAACCGCTGGGCGACGTCGCGCGCCGACAGCATGGCGTCGATGCGCCCGGCGCCGATCTCATCGGCGCGTGAGGCCACCCCGATCACCCCGAGCGCGCCCGACGCTCCACCGACGAGCTCACCGATCTGCTTGAGCAGGGCGATGTCGGCGGCGTTGAGGGTGCGCAGCAGGAACACCACCGCGTCGACGCGGGGCACGCCGTCATCGGGCACCAGCAGCCGCAGGGTTCGCTGGGAGACGTCGCGCGACAGCGACGACGTGCCGGGGGTGTCGATGATGGTGGCGTCGATGAGTTCGGCGGCGGGCCACTCGACGTCGAGGTCCAGGACGTCATCCGGGTCGAGCATCGCGAAGTCGAACGTCAGGGAGCGGTCGTGCGGATCGCGCGTGATCGGCACGTTCGAGCGGCGGCCGCCCCGGTGATTGGCCGTCACCTTCGGCGTGGGTCCGTGCCGGAACCAGGTGACGATGCGGGTGGCCTCGGTGGCGTCGGTGGGCGCGATGTCCTCGCCGACGAGCGCGTTGACCAGCGTCGACTTACCGGCCTTGAGCGTGCCGGCCAGGGCGATACGCATCGGCTGGTTGAGCCGGCGGCCGATGCGTTCGAGCTCACTGTGGACGTCGGGCCGCTCACGGTACGCCGGATCGGCCCGGTAGGCCGAGATGGTGCCGCCGAGGATCGCGCGGACTTGATCGCTGGTACTGATTTGTCGAGTTTAGAGACCGGGTGTCGACAGCTTCTCGGCGTGCTCGATCACCTGGCGCAGCACGTTGCGTTGCCGCTCGAGTTCCTTGACCCGCGCGTTGCGCTCGGACTCCTGCACTTTGGCGGCCGCGATGGTGGCCTGCAGCGACTCGTTGAGCGACCGGGTGGTCTGGTTGGCGATCTCGCGGTAGTGGTCGCGCAGTTGACGCTGGATCCCCTTGAGCCGGTCGCGCGACTCCTTGCCCACCACGAACGCGACGTCGTCGACGAACCGGCGCACGTTCGCCTTGGCCTCGCCGCGCACCCGCAGCATCCGGTTCTCCATGTCCTCCTTGTAGGCCTTGCGGCCCAGCACCAGGCCGGCGCCAAGCGACAGCGGATTGAACATGCCCAGGCCCGCGAACGAGGTCAGCATGCCGAACATCAGCACGCCGCCGTAGGAGCCGCGCATGCCGGTGACCACCTTGTGTCCGGCTTTGATGGGCTTGGCCTCCAACTGCGCCAGCGACTTGAAATCGCCGAAACCCGCGCCCATCTCGCGGGCGTCGATGGTCGGCATCCGCACCGCGTCCAGGCCGGCTTCCCGGAATGTACGAGCGACCTCGGCGGCCAGCGCTTCGGCCCGCTGATAGGCCCACACGAAGTTGTCCCCGACCGCGGTGGCCACCGATTCCTCGAGCTCGGCGCCGATCTCGGCCCAGTGCAGGGTCGGATCGCAGGTGTCGATGACGTGTTCGGTGTGAAACATGATGTTGCGGAATCGATGCCGCAGATCGTGGTCGACGTCGGCGGTCAGGTCCGCGATGCCGTCGTTGAGCACCTGCTGCCACAGGGCGGTCTGCTGCAGCGCCTCCTCGGCGTCCCGCTTGCGCCGCTCCAGGTCGGCGGTGAGGCCCTGTCGCGCCTGCGGATCGTTGAGCGCGGCCAGCTCGGCGTCGACGGCCAGCGCGAGATGCTCAGCGCTGGAATGGACTTCGGCGACCACCTGATCACGCACCCGGTCGTTCTCCCGGGTCAGCACCCGCTCGGACAGGAACTTCACGATCGCCGGGAAGTTCGACTCCTCGTTGAGTTCCTTGTCGTTGAGCTGGATGGCATGGCTGCGCAGCTGAGCCGACGCCGGGATGATCGGCGTGGTGATGCCGGCGCGCTGCAGATGTGCGGTGTTGGCGTCCACGATCTGGCGCCAGTGCGGGTACAGGTCGGTCTTGGTGGCGATGATCACCGCCAGCGGACACACCTCCAGCGCCTGCCGGATGAACGTCATCTCCGGCTCGGTGAACTCCTGGCTGGTGTCGCTGATCATCAGCATCGCGTCGGCGTCGGGCAGCAGCCCCAGCGTGGCCGACAGGTGCGGTTGCCCGTGCCCGCCGACGCCCGGGGTGTCGACGAAGGCCAGGCCGCCCTTGAGCAGTGGGCTCGGGGCGGTCACCTCGACGCGCATCACCTCACGGCCGCGGGCCTGCGGCGCCCGGCGCAGGTCGTTGCGCAGATCGGCGACCGGAATCTCGACGAGTTCGGGCTCCTCGCCCTCGGGCCGCGCCACCACGAGCCGCGCCGACGCCTGCTCGCCGTAGGACACCACGGTGGCCAGGACCGTCGACTCGTCGTCGCCGACCCGCGCCACCGGCATGTTGAGCAGCGAGTTGAGCAGCTGGCTCTTGCCCTGCTTGAGCTGACCGGCGATGACGACGCGGATCTGCGGATCGGTGATCCGCTCCTTTGCCCGCGCCAGCCGCGCCACGAGGTCCCCGCGCTCCTTGGTCTCGGCGATCCTGGTGGTGTGGTCGATGAGCTCGACGATCACCTTGACCTTGCGAGGGTCACTGGGTTGGGTCATGACGCCCTCTCTGCGGTGGACTTCTCACGGTATGCGCGAACTGGCGGGGACCGTCACGGTCCCCGCCAGCTGCTTCATTCAGGTCGTACGTCTCAGAAGGCGTCGAGGCCGGTGTTGGTGTTGGCCTCGTTGCCCGAAGCGACATCGGTGCTGACACCGGTGTCGTTGCCGGAGAACAGGTTCGTGTCGTTGCCCGAGCCCAGCGCGGTCTCGTTGCCCGAACCGAGGTTGGTCTCGAAGTTCGAGGAGTTGTCCTCGATCGAGCTCTCGGTGGACGTCGAGGTGTTGGTCTCCACCTGGGTGTTGACCGAGTTGTCCTCGCTGTTGTCGCTGCCGTAGTTGCCGTCGATCTGGGTGCCGGTGTTGACGTCGTTGTCGGTGATGATGATGCCGCCACCGCTGCCGCCGGATCCGCCGACCGCGTTGCCGCCGCCGATGCCGATCAGGCTGCCGCCACCGTCGGCGCCGCCACCGTTGCCGCCGCTGGTGTCGACGTCGTTGAGCACGGGGGCGTCGTTGTCGGCGATCAGGTCGCCGCCGGCGGTCTGCGAGTTGTCCTCGACCTCGTTGTCCTTGCCGACCACCACGTTGGAACCGGACCCGGCGAGGATGTCGCCGTTGTTCATGGTGTTGCCGTCACCCAGGGCGGCGCCGTCACCGCTGACGATGTCACCGTCGTTGTCGCCGGCGACCACCACGCCGCCGTTGGTGGCGGTGTTGCTGGTCTTGTCGCCCAGGGTGATGTCGCCGAAGCCGAGGTTGAACGCACCGTTCTGCGCATTGGCGCCGGCGTCCTGGTTCGGGCTGGCGATCGGGACGTTGTTGCCGCTGAGCAGGTCGGTGTCGTTACGGCTGGCCAGCTCGGTGTTCGGGGCGAAAGAGGTCTGCGGCGAGAACGGCGACGCGAAGTTCGACGCCAGCTGGTGGTGGTCGGCCACCGCACGCTGCAGACCGTAGATCGGATCGCCGCCGCCGAGCGCGTAGCCGGCAGGAGCGGCGGTCGCGGCCACCGATGCCAGCTGTGCGGCCGTGACGTTCGGCAGCCCGGCGTCGCGCAGGGCGCCGTCGGGATCCATGACGAAGGATGCCGCGACGCCGGGGTTGCGGAAGAGGTCGAGGATGAAGTCGATGAGGTTCATGGAACTTCCTTTCGCTTGCCTCGCCGGGCCTCCCGGCGATGTGAACACCACGTTATGGACCCGGCGAACACTCGCCAACGGGGTCGCCACCCAACGCTCACGCGGTGCGGCTAGGGGTTGTAGCACGGCACCATTAGGGGATTAGGGGATCAACGGGGGTTCTCGGGGATGTACGGAAATCTGCAGCTCAAACGACAAAACCCGCGCAGATCCGGGGGGATCTGCGCGGGTGGAGGGAGGCGGAGGGGTCAGTCGAAGAGGTCGAACGCTCCCGGGTGCTCGACGGGCTGATCGTCGGTGACCGGCTGCGCCCAGTCGTCGCCGAATTCCGCGCCGGCCGCTGCGGCGTCGTCGATGACGGGCGCATCGAGCTGCGGTGACGCGAACTCGGCGGCCCAATCGGCGTCGGATTCGGCGCCCGCAGGCACCCCGACGCCGTCGAGGGTGTCGGTGATGACCGGTGACGTGTCGAGGACGGCCGGGGCGGATGCAGGGTCGTCGAAGGCGTCGAACGCCGCGGTCGCGGCTCCGCTCGCCCACACGTTGCCGGCCGGTTCGATACCGAGGCCGTCGAACGTGGCCGACGGCGCGGCCATCGACAGCGATTCGGACACCACCGGGATGAGGTTGTTGACGTCGACACTGGTCACGTCGGTCAGCTGGGCGTCCGCGATGGCCTGGGCCGGATCGGCGGCGTAGCGTGCAGCGGCGTCGGGATCCCGCACCAGCGACATGACGAAGTCGAGTAGCGAGTTAGCCATCACACACCTTTACGTTGCCGAATCGCATCCGGATCATTGTGCACACGATGCTATCCGCGCCGGCCGCAGCCTGGATCGGTGCGCGCACCCAGCCGCCACCGTGTCCGTTAGGGGACCGGACGTTAGGGGATACACGCCACTAGGGGGATATCCGCGGTTCGGAGGGGATCTGACGCTAAGGTGAGGGCCGGCTCCATCAGGGCAGGGACAGGAGAGAGTCACCATGACCGAACCGCTGGGACTGTCCATCGGGATGACCAACCTGGTGGCCGCCCGGGTCGGCCGGCCCCCGGTGATCCGGCGCGCCGTCATCCATCTGTTTTCGGACCGGCCCGCCGAGGTCGGTGTCCCGGCCGACAATCCGAACGTCGGTACCGGCGGTCTGGTGCTCAGCGGATTCGTCGACCGGGTCGGCGATCCCGTGCCGCTGGTGGCCGCGGACGGATCCGCGCATCGCGGCGAACTGGTTCTCGCCGAGGCGCTCGACGCGATGGCACGCACCGTCGACGGCGGCTCGCCGGTCGCGATCGCGGTACCCGCGCACTGGGGGCCCGGCACCGTCGGCGCACTGCGGGGCGCGCTGCGCACCCGGCCCGGGCTCGCGCCCGGTGGTGTGCCCGCCGCCCTCATCCCCGACTCGACCGCCGCACTGGCGGCGCTGCAGGCCGCCCCCGGCCTGCCCGATCACGGGGTGATCGCACTCGTCGACCTGGGCGGGAGCGGAACCAGCATCACACTGGCCGATGCGGGCGCCAACCTCGACGCGGTCGGCCAGACCGTCCGCTATGCCGAGTTCTCCGGCGACGCCGTCGACCAGGCGCTGCTCAACCACATCCTCGCCGGGATCGCCGACGCCAACAACCCCGATCCGGCGGGCACCGCGGCGGTGGGCTCGCTGGCGCGGCTCCGCGACGAGTGCCGCCGGGCCAAGGAGCGCCTGTCCGCCGAGACGGCGACGGCGATCGGCGTCGACCTGCCCGGCTTCAGCTCTGAGGTTCGTGTCACCCGGCCCGAAGTCGAGCAGCTGATCTCCGCACCGGTCGCCGGTCTGCTGGCGTCCATCGAAGACACCCTGCAGCGCAACGGCGTTGCGGCGGCCGACATCTCGGCCGTCGCCACGGTGGGCGGCGGCGCAGCCATCCCGCTGGTGACCCAGCGGCTGTCGGAGCAGCTGCGCGCACCCGTCATCACCACACCCCAATCGCAGCTGAACGTCGCCGCAGGTGCGGCGCTGGTCGCCGACCGGGGCGTCGACGCCGACGCACCCACCGGCATGTCGCCGGTCACCGCGGCCGCCGATGCGCCGACCGGCATGGCGCCCGCGGCGTGGGCGGCCGGCGCCGCAGGCCTGGCCGCCGCCGAAGCGGCCGACGACGGCGCCTCCTCGGCGACCTTCCGCGCGCTGGCGTGGTCCCAGGACGACGCACCCGCCGGTGAACCCGTGCCCTATACCGGCGCCGATTACGCCGTCGATCCCGGCTCCACCGCCGCGCGGCCGCCGGTGGCGTTCGTCCCCGAGGATCCGGTCGACGAACCCGAACCCGGACCCCTGCCCTGGTACAAGCGACCACCGCTGCTGTTCGGCGCCGCCGCGGCCGCGGCGCTGTTGGCCATCGGCGGCCTCGCGGTGACGCTCACCGGCAACGTCGGCGATTCGGAGCCGGTGACCGAGACGGCGACGACCGTGTCGATGGAACCGTCACCGCAGCCACTGCCCCCGCCGGTCACGACCGTCACGATCGGACCCGACGGTCAGGCGACGACCACGGTCAGTCAACCGCCGCCCCCACCACCGCCGCCGCCCTCGTCGACCACGACGACGACGACCACCACGACGCAGCCGACGACCACGACCACCACCACCACGACGACCACGACGACGACCACGACGACGCGGACGACCACCACCCCGCCGACCACGACGCCGCCTCCGACGACGACGGTTCCGCCGCCGACCACAACCGTGGTGCCGACGACGTTCGACCCGCCGGATCCTCCGCTCACCACGGTCATCGTTCCCGAGGTCGGCTGACCGGACCGATGGCGAGCCCGGCAGATCTCCCGCCGGCAGCGCGCGAGGCTGTCGATGCGATAGCCGCCGACCCTGGTGCCGCGGTGAAGCTCCTGGTCAGCGGCGGCATCGGCACGGGAAAATCCGCGGTGCTCGCGGCGGTGCGTACATCCTGGCGCGCGGCGGGCAGGCAGGTGTTCGCTCGTCCCCCACCCGTCGGCGGAGCCGACGCCGCCGTGGTGGTCGACGACGCACACCTGCTCGACGCCGACGAACTCGGTCGGCTGACCGAACTGGCGACCGACCCGGGCGCGACGGTCGTTGTGGCGACCGAACCGCTCGTGCACCATCCGCCGCTGCGCGCACTGACCACGGCACTGGATCGGGAGAACCCGCCCGTGACGCTCGGGCCACTGCCACCCACCGAGGTGGCCCGCGCCGCTGCGGTACTCCTGGGCGGCCCCCCGCCTCCGGACTCGGTGCGACTGATGATGACGGCGACGGCCGGCCTGCCGTTCCTGGTGCGCCCGGTGCTCCCGGTGATCGCCGACGGCCCGTCCGCCGTGCGGCAGGCCGCCCGCTTCGCCCTCATCGAACGGCTTCGCCGCCTCGACGAGTCGCTGCTCGACACACTGCTGCTGTCCTCGCTGAGCTTCGACATCGGACCCGACGACGTCGCCGCCGCCCTACGGATGTCGCAGGAGGACGCTCTGGCCGCGGTCGACCGGGCGCGCGCGAGCGGGCTGCTCGAACCGTCCCATCCTGGGCACTTCCTGCGCGCCGTGCACGACGGCATCGCCCAGATCTGCGGCGCGGCACGGCATCACGAGCTCGAGGTGTCCCTGCTGTCCTCGCAGCTCGGCCTGTCGACGTTGTCGGCCGACCTCGCCGTGCGGATGGCCGAGCACGGTTTGCGCGATGACCGGCTGGCCGACGCGCTGACCGAGTTCGCCGCCCGCGCAGGCGAACACCCCGCCCGCGCGACCCGCCTCTATCGCGCCGCTGCCGATGCGGGAGCCACCGCGCTGCGCGCGCAACTCGCCGACGCGCTCGCCCTCACCGGAGACTGCGCCACCGCCGGCCGACTCAGCGACGAACTGCTGACCTCCGACGACACCTCCGAACGTGCCGCCGCAGTACGGATTGCCGCCAGCGTGGCCATGCACGACGGCAATGCCGAACAGGCACACGACCTGTTCGCCTGGCTCGGACCCACAGCGGACGCCGGTGTGAGCGCGGCGGCGACCATCGCGGCGCTGGCCGCGGGCGACGCGACGGCTGCCAGGACGTCCGCCGAGGTGCAGACCGCGGGCCCGCCGACATCCACGGCCAGGGCTTCACGCGCGCTGGCCAACGGCCTGGTGCTGTCGCTGGACCGGCCGTATCCGGTCGTCGTCGCGCAGTTGGGCCAGTCGATCGGCGCCGAGGCGCGCCACCCGGGGGTCGCCCCGGACAGCCCCGCCGCCCTGGTGGCCCTGGCCGCCCTGCACGGGGGCGACGCGGCACGAGCACGCAGTGTGCTGACCCGGGCGGTGCGCGCGGAGGGACCGGCCGCCGATGCGATTTTCGTCACCTACCGGCACCGGCTGCTGCTGGGCTGGACGCACATGCAGGAGGGGCAGTTGCAGGCTGCGGCCGCCGCCGTACCCACGGGTGCGGACCTGCATCGCCGCGACGCCCTGTGGGCGGCGGCCCTGCAGACGGCGGTCGCCCGGCGCAGCGGTGACAGCGGCGCGATGCAGACGCACTGGTATGCCGCGACCGAGGTGCTCGCCGAGTACTCCGTCGACCTGTTCTCGCTGCTTCCGCTCGGCGAACTGTGGGTGGCCGCGGCGCGGTTGCGTCAGATCGACCGCATCCGCCACCTCGTCGACCGGGCGTTCGCGCTGCTCGCCGGGCTGGGAGATCCGGCCCTGTGGTCGCTGCCGCTGCACTGGGCCGGGGTCCACGCCGGCATCCTCGCCAACGCCCCGGACGCCGTCGCGCCGCACGGACAGGCGCTGACCGCCGCCGGCCGCGATCCGTCGACACCGAATCCGTTCGCGAAAGCGCTGGCCACCGCCGGTCGCACGTGGCTGCGGGTGCTCGCCGACCACGTCGAGGTCGACGAGGTGACCGCCGCGGCGAAGGGGCTCGCGCAGTACGGCCACACCTGGGACGCGACCCGGCTTGCCGGCCAGGCGGCGCTGCAGACGACTGATCCGCGGGTGTCCCAGGCGATGCTGCAGCTGGCCCGCGACCTCAAGCAGACCGTCACCGGAATCGACGTTCCCGTCGCGCCGGCCGCCGTGCCGCGGGCGGGCGACCCCTCGCCTGTCGCGTCGGCCCCGGCACGGCCTGCCGGCGCCGCGCTGTCCGACCGTGAACGCGAGGTCGCCGAACTCCTGCTGCTGGGCATGCCGTACCGCGACATCGGCGCCCAACTGTTCATCTCGGCGAAGACCGTCGAGCATCACGTCGCCCGGATCCGGCGGCGGATCGGTGCCGAATCGCGTTCGGAAATGCTGTCGATGTTGCGCGCCATGCTCGCCCCGTCGGGCTAACCAACCGACTAGTTAGGGCAGCCTTCGTAGCGGCTCGGCGGCCGGTGATGTAACTATGAGCAGGCACCGAGCCCAAGTTACCCATCGGTAACATTGGTGAAGTTACTGACGGGTAACCGGAGAACCGGAGGATCGCGTGGATACGCAGATGCTGATCAGGATCGTCGTCGGAGTCCTGATGATCGCCGTCGTCGGTGCGTTCGCGGCAAAGCGCGTCCTGTGGCTGACGAAGCTCATCCGCTCCGGACAGCCGATGAGCGAAGGCAACAACCGCAAGGACAACCTCAAGAAGCGCATCACCACCCAGTTCGAAGAGGTGTTCGGCCAGACCCGGCTGCTGCGCTGGTCGGTTCCCGGCATCGCGCACTTCTTCACGATGTGGGGCTTCTTCGTCCTCGGAACGGTCTACCTGGAGGCGTTCGGCCAGCTCGTCGACCACGACTTCCACATCCCGCTGGTCGGCCGCTGGGACGTACTGGGCTTCCTGCAGGACTTCTTCGCCGTCGCGGTGCTGCTCGGCATCATCACCTTCGCGATCATCCGCATCATGCGCGAGCCGAAGAAGCACGGCCGTGACTCCCGGTTCTACGGCTCCCACACCGGCGGCGCCTGGCTGATCCTGTTCATGATCTTCAACGTCATCTGGACCTACGCCCTGGTCCGTGGCGCCGGCGCCAACACCGGCGCCCTGCCGTACGGCAACGGCGCGTTCTTCTCCCAGTTCATGGGGTGGGTGCTGCATCCGCTCGGCGAGCCGGCCAACGAGTGGATCGAGACCCTCTCACTGCTCGCGCACATCGCGATCATGCTGGTGTTCCTGCTGATCGTGCTGCACTCCAAGCACCTGCACATCGGCCTGGCGCCCATCAACGTCACGTTCAAGCGGATGCCCAATGGGCTGGGCCCGCTGCTGCCCGTCGAGTCCAAGGGTGAGCTGGTCGACTTCGAGGATCCCGCCGAGGACGCGGTGCTGGGCCGCGGCAAGATCGAGGACTTCACCTGGAAGGGCTACCTCGACATGACCACCTGCACCGAGTGCGGGCGTTGTCAGTCGCAGTGCCCGGCGTGGAACACCGGTAAGCCGCTGTCGCCGAAACTCGTGATCATGAACCTGCGCGACCACATGTTCGCCAAGGCGCCGTACTTCCTCGACGGCAAGGAATCGCCGCTGGAGAACACGCCCGAGGGTGGCCTCGGCGAGGAACTGCGCGGCGAGAAGAAGAGCGAGGAACACTCGCACGAGCACGTTCCGGAGTCCGGGTTCGAGCGCATCCCCGCCGACTCACCGCTGCAGGCGACCCGCCCGCTGGTCGGCACCCTGGAACAGGGCGGCGTCATCGACCCCGACGTGCTGTGGTCCTGCACCACCTGCGGCGCCTGCGTCGAGCAGTGCCCGGTCGACATCGAGCACATCGACCATATCGTCGACATGCGCCGCTACCAGGTGATGATGGAATCCGAGTTCCCCGGTGAGCTCGGCGTGCTGTTCAAGAACCTGGAGAACAAGGGCAACCCCTGGGGCCAGAACGCCAAGGACCGGACCAACTGGATCGACGAGGTCGACTTCGACGTGCCGGTCTTCGGCAAGGACGTCGAGACCTTCGAGGGCTACGAGTACCTGTTCTGGGTCGGTTGCGCGGGCGCCTACGAGGACCGGGCGAAGAAGACCACCAAGGCCGTCGCCGAACTGCTCGCGACCGCGGGCGTGAAGTTCCTGGTGCTCGGCGAGGGCGAGACCTGCAACGGCGACTCGGCCCGCCGCTCGGGCAACGAGTTCCTGTTCCAGCAGCTGGCCTCGCAGAACGTCGAGACCCTCAACGACCTGTTCGAAGGTGTCGAGCGCGTCGACCGCAAGGTCGTGGTGACCTGCCCGCACTGCTTCAACACGCTGGGCCGGGAGTATCCGCAGCTGGGGGGCAATTACACCGTGCTGCACCACACCCAGCTGCTGAACCGGCTGGTGCGGGACAAGAAGCTCATCCCGGTCAAGAGCGTGGACGGTGGGTCCGGCGGCCAGGAGGTCACCTACCACGATCCCTGCTACCTGGGCCGGCACAACAAGGAGTACGAGGCGCCGCGCGAGCTGATCGGCGCGTCGGGCGCGAAGCTGACCGAGATGCCGCGCCACGCCGACCGCGGCCTGTGCTGCGGCGCCGGTGGCGCCCGGATGTGGATGGAGGAGCACATCGGCAAGCGCGTCAACGTCGAGCGCTCCGAGGAGGCGGTGGACACCGGCGCGTCGGCGATCGCGACCGGCTGCCCGTTCTGCCGCGTGATGATGACCGACGGTGTGGACGACGTGTCCGCCACCAGGGACATCGAGAAGGTCGAGGTGCTCGACGTGGCCCAGCTGCTGCTGGGTTCGCTGGACAAGAGTTCGGTGACGCTGCCGGAGAAGGGCACCGCCGCCAGAGAAGCCGAACGAGTGGCCGAGGAGCGCGCGGCCCGGGTCGAGGCGTCCACCGCCACCGAGGAGGCCCCGGCCGAGGCGGAGACCGCCGAGGACTCCGCACCCGCCGCGAAGGCCTCGACCGCGACCGAGACCAAACCGGTCACCGGCCTGGGGCTGGCCGGCGCCGCGAAGCGCCCGGGCGCCAAGAAGACGGCCGCGGCCGACACCTCCGACAAGGCGACCGAGGCCAAGGCGACGGCTGCCGCCGCACCGGCCAAGGGTCTGGGCATCGCCGGTGGCGCCAAGCGCCCGGGAGCCAAGAAGACCGCGGCCGCCCCGGCCGAGGCGAAGGCGGACACCGCCGATACCGCCGCCGGCACACCGGCCGCCGCGCCGGTCAAGGGTCTGGGCATCGCCGGCGGCGCCAAGCGCCCGGGTGCCAAGAAGACCGCGGCCGCCCCGGCCGCCAAGGCGGAAACGGCCCCTGCCGAGGCCGAGGAGGCCAAGCCCGCGGAGGCCAACGCTGAAGCCAAAGCCGAACCCGAGGTCAAGGGGCTTGGCCTCGCCGCAGGCGCCCGCCGCCCCGGCGCGAAGAAGGCCCCGGCGAAGAAGGCTCCGCCCAGTCCGGCATCGCCCAACGAGGGTGAGTCGACCGTCGTCCAGCCGCCGAACGTGGACCCGGACCAGGCCGAGGGCGGAACCGAAGCGCAGGACACGGCCGACTCGGATCGCGGCCTCGCCGAGCACAAGCCCGAACCGGAGGTGAAGGGCCTCGGCATCGCCGCAGGAGCCCGCCGCCCCGGCGCCAAGAAGAAGGCTGCGCCCAAGGCGGAGGCGAAGCCCGAACCCGAACCCGAGCCCGAACCCGAGCCCGAGTCACAGCCGGAGCCGACGGCCGACGCCGAGCCGGCGGCACCGTCCGGCGACAGCTCCAGCAACGGCTCCAGCGATGGTGACGCCCGCATCGTGGGTGACGAGCCCCCGGTGAAGGGCCTCGGTATCGCGAAGGGCGCCCGTCGCCCCGGAAAGCGCTGACCTGAGCCGCCGACTGCACGGTTGTTGACGCGTCCACTCGACCGATGCGTACAACAACCGTGCAATCGGCGCTCGGCGAAAACCCGTCGACAACCGTGCGACCATGGACGACATGACCAGGCCCCCGACGCCCGCAGAGCGGACGTGGCACCCCTCTGGGCACCACCAGAAGGCGCGCGTGTTCACCCAGTCGTCCAAGCTGCAGGACGTTCTCTACGAGATCCGCGGCCCGGTACATGAACACGCCTCACGGCTGGAGGCCGAGGGCCACCGCATCCTCAAACTGAACATCGGCAACCCGGCGCCGTTCGGCTTCGAGGCGCCCGACGTCATCATGCGCGACATCATCCAGGCCCTGCCGTACGCGCAGGGCTACAGCGACTCCAAGGGCATCATGCCCGCGCGGCGGGCGGTCTTCACCCGCTACGAGCTCGTCGAGGGCTTCCCCCGATTCGACGTCGACGACGTCTTTCTGGGCAACGGCGCCTCCGAGCTGATCCAGATGACGCTGCAGGCGCTGCTGGACAACGGTGACCAGGTGCTGATCCCGGCGCCGGACTATCCGCTGTGGACGGCGTGCACCTCGCTGGCCGGCGGCACCCCGGTGCACTACCTGTGCGACGAGACGCAGGGCTGGAATCCCGACGTCGCCGACATCGAATCCAAGATCACCGACCGCACCAAGGCGATCGTGGTGATCAACCCGAACAATCCCACCGGCGCGGTGTACAGCCGCGAGACCCTCGAGCAGATCGCCGAGCTGGCGCGCAAGCACCAGCTGCTGCTGCTGTCCGACGAGATCTACGACAAGATCCTCTATGACGACGCCGAACACATCTCGATGGCGTCGGTCGCACCCGACGTGCTGACGCTGACGTTCAACGGGTTGTCCAAGGCCTACCGGGTGGCCGGCTATCGCTCGGGGTGGCTGGTGATCACCGGCCCGAAGGAGCATGCCGGCAGTTTCATCGAGGGCATCAGCCTGCTGGCGAACATGCGGCTGTGCCCGAATGTGCCTGCGCAGCACGCGATCCAGGTCGCACTCGGCGGACATCAGAGCATCGAGGATCTGGTGCTGCCCGGCGGCCGGCTGCTCGAGCAGCGGGATGTGGCCTGGCAGAAGCTCAACGAGATCCCCGGCGTCTCGTGCGTGAAGCCCCAGGGTGCGCTCTACGCCTTCCCGCGGCTGGATCCCGAGGTCTACGAGATCCACGACGACGAGCAATTGGTGCTCGACCTGCTGCTGCAGGAGAAGATCCTCGTCGTGCAGGGCACCGGCTTCAACTGGCCGACGCCGGATCACCTGCGGATCGTGACGCTGCCGTGGGCGCGCGACCTGTCCAACGCCATCGATCGGCTCGGCAACTTCCTGTCCAGCTACCGCCAGTAGCGCCTACTACCCTGTCCGGGTGACGCACTCCCACGCCCATTCGCATTCGTTGAACGGTCCGTCGCCGCTCGGCCCGATCGCCGCGAAGGTCGTCGTCGGTCTGCTGATCGTCATCGGGCTGGCGGTGCTGGTCGGTGCGGCGCTGCTGTGGCCGAGTCAGCAGAAGGCCGACATCCCGCTGCCGTTCCAGAACGCCGAGGGCGGTGCGGTCACCACCGAGGCCGGCCACGTCGTGTCGAGCAGCCTCGCCCCGTGTGGAAGCCCGTCGGCGGGTGCGGTGCTGACCGCCGACCCGGTGCCGGTGCAGGGTGACGCGGCGCAGTGCGTGCAGACGCTGGTGGCCATCGACACCGGGCCGAACACGGGCGCGAAGACGCTGTTGGAGTTCAGCGGCGGGCCCGGGCAGCCCAACCTGCTGGCCGGTGACGACATCCGCCTCAGCCGTCAGGTCGACGCCCGCGGGGCGACGAGCTACGCCTTCTACGACTACGCCAGGGGCTGGCCGCTGGCCCTGCTCGCCGGAGCGTTCGCCGTCGTGGTGGTCGCAGTCGCCAGGTGGCGCGGACTGCGCGCTCTGGTCGGCATCGTGGTGGCCTTCGCGGTCCTGATGATCTTCCTGCTGCCCGCGCTGCGCGACGGCGCACCGGCGGTGCCGGTCGCCCTGGTCGGATCCGCTGTGATCCTCTACGCGGTGCTCTACCTCGCGCACGGGGTCAGCCTGCGCACCAGCGCCGCGCTGCTGGGCACCCTGACGTCGCTGCTGTTGGCGGCGTTTCTGTCTTGGGGCGCAATAGAACTCGCGCATCTGACCGGACTGTCAGAGGACCAGAACAACGAGGTCGCCGCCTACCTGGGCAACGTGTCGATCACCGGACTGCTGCTGGCCGGTTTCATCATCGGTTCCCTGGGCGTGCTCAACGACGTGACGGTCACCCAGGCCTCGACGGCGTTCGAACTGGCCGGCCTGGAGGGCACGTCGCGGCGCGCCATCTTCGTCGGCGCCATGCGGGTCGGCCGCGACCACATCGCCAGCACCGTCTACACGCTGGTGCTCGCCTACGCGGGCAGCGCCCTGCCGCTGCTGCTGTTGTTCAGCGTCGCCAACCGATCACTGGGCGACGTGCTCACCAGTGAGAGCGTGGCCATCGAGGTGGCGCGGTCCGCTGTCGGCGGTATCGCGCTCTCCCTGTCGGTGCCGCTGACCACGGCCATCGCGGCGGTGCTCGCGACACCGAGGGAGAACAGAAGATGAACGGACGGGGTGGAACGCGCGGACAACCCGGAACGGGCGCACCGGCATTCGACGTCGCGGTAGTGTTCCAACGCCCCGTTGCACCCTCCTGCCCTCGGAAGGTTCGGCTATGACCAGATTCCGGATGGTTGCCTCCGCCGCCGCATCCGCCCTTCTCGCTGTCGGCCTGGTGGCGTGTGCGCCGCCGGAGAAGGACAGCAGCGGCGACACGGGGTCCGGCGTGAACGCCAGGGAGGCCACCTCGGCGGCCGACTTCGGCGGAATGGAAGGTCTCATCACCGCCGCCAAGGCCGAGGGTGAACTCAACGTGATTGCGCTGCCGCCGGATTGGGCCAATTACAAGGAGATCATCGACACCTTCTCCACGAAGTACGGCATCAAGGTCAACTCGGCGCAACCCGACGCGAACAGTCAGGACGAGATCAACGCCGCCAATCAGCAGCGGGGCAAGAGCACCGCGCCCGACGTCTTCGATCTGGGACAGGCGATCGCGCTGGCCAACACCAACCTGTTCGCGCCGTACAAGGTGGCCACGTTCGGTGACATCCCGGAGCAGTTCAAAGATCCGGACGGCACCTGGGTCAACGACTACGGCGGCTACATGTCCATCGGCTACGACTCGTCGAAGGTCCCGGACGTCACCGATGTCGCAGACCTGCTCAAGCCCGAATTCCAGGGCAAGGTCGCCCTCAACGGCGACCCCACGACCGCCAGCGCGGCCGCCAACGGCGTGCTGATGGCCGCGATCGCCAACGGCGGATCGGCCGACGACCTCGCCCCCGGCGTCGAGTTCTTCGCCGAACTCAAGCAGGCCGGCAACTTCCTTCCCGTCGACCCGACCCCGGCGACCATCGAATCGGGGCAGACGCCCGTCGTCATCGACTGGGATTACCTGAATGCCGCCGAAACCAAGAAGCTTCCGAGCTGGAAGGTGTTCGTCCCGAACAACGCCCTGGTCGGCGGCTATTACTTCCAGGCGATCAACAAGGGCGGGCCGCACCCCGCCGCGGCCCGGCTCTGGCAGGAGTTCCTCTACAGCGACGAGGGCCAGAACCTGTTCCTCGAGGGTGGTGCCCGGCCGGTACGCGCCGAGCCCATGGAGAAGGCCGGCACCATCGACAAGGCCCTGCTCGACGCGCTGCCTCCGGTCGAGGGCACCCCGGTGATCCCCACGAACGACCAGACCACGAAGAACGCCGAGTACCTCGGCGCCAACTGGGCCAAGGCCATCGGCTGAGCCGGGTCGTCAGCTGATCCGGACGTCCTGGCGGACCAGTTCGGCCTGAACCGCAGAGATGTCCACCTCGTCGAACCGCCGGTCGGTGCGGATCGACAGCGCGGCAGCCACGCCCGCGCCCTGGCCGGTGACCGCGCAGCACGACATGTTGCGCGTGGCGGCGTGCGCGATGCGGTCGCCTCCGGTGGCCCGCCCGGCGACGATGAGGTTGCGGACGCCCAGCGGCAGTAGCGACCGGTACGGGATCTGCAGGTAGCGCCCGGTCGTCGGCAACACCAGTACGCCGTAGCCGTCGATGAACTCCGGATATATGCCGATGCTGTCCTCGAATCGGCCCTGTTCGCGCACGTCGGTCTCGGTGAGGTTGTAGCGCGCGTCGATCTTGCGGGTGTCGCGAATGCCGATGGTCATCCCGAAGTTCCGCAGCCGCGCGGCCTGACAGCCCGGTGTGTAGCGGCGCAGCGCCTCGATCGCCAGCATCGCCTGCTTGCGACCCTCGATCTCGAAGCGGGTGAGACTGTCGGGGTCGGTGCCGTCGCAGCCGGACAGATGCACCAGGTTCATGTAGGTCAGCTCGCCGGTGTCGTGCATCGCCCCCCAGGTGCCTCCGATCGTGTTCAGGTGATCGGGAAGCACGCCGTCGGCGATCGCCTTCTCGAACGGCTTGCCGAGGTACGGCGAGTAGAGGTCGGCGTCCTTCTCGTCGGTCTCGGCGGCGAATTCGCCGGCGGCCCAATCGCGGTAGGTCTGGGGGTCCTCGGCAACCCCCGCAAGGAACGCCGCCTTGTCCACACCGGCGAGGTGGAACATCACCGAGGCCGCCATCATGTCCTCGACCGGTGTCTGGTGGACGGGCGCGCCCGCACGCGTCGTCACGTCCGCGTCGCCGGTCGCGTCGACGACGCGGCGCGCCAGAATCGCCTCACGTCCAGCCTTGGACTCGGTGACGATCCCGATGACGGTGTCGCCGTCCATCAGCGGGGCGACGAACTGGCGGTGCAGCATCGGATGGACGCCGGCTTCCTCGACCAGCCGGTCGGCGACCAGTTTGAAGCCTTCGGAGTCGAGCTCGTAGGACAGTGACTGGCTTTCGGGCACCGCCGCACCCATCTGCTTGGCTCGCTGCTCGAACTCCCATCCGATTCCGCCGGCCTCCACCGTCTGTTCGCGGCGGTACCACGCGAAGCCCTCGACACCGACGGTGGTGATGTTCCCGCCGAAGCAGCCGAACCGCTCGACCAGCGCGACGTCCACCCCGGCACGTGCCGCGGCCAGCGCGGCGGCCAGCCCACCGGGGCCCGAGCCGACGACGAGAACGTCGGTCTCGTGAATGACGTCGATCTCCCGGCTCGGTTCAGTGACAGTTCGTGGCACGGTCGGCATGAAGCGGGATCCTAGCCCCGGTAGATGACCGTGGAGTCGACGAACGTTTGGCGATTGCGCCCCCGGGTATCCCCGCGCCCATGACCCAGCCCAAAGGTCATTCCGAGGTGACCCTCGAGGTCGACGGCCGGCAACGGTCGCTGTGCATCGACAACCGCGTGACGCTGCTCGACGCGCTCCGTGAACACCTGGGTGTGACGGCCCCGAAGAAGGGGTGCGACCACGGCCAGTGCGGCTCCTGCACGGTGCTGCGCGACGGCCGCCGCGTCACCACCTGCCTGACCTTCGCGGTGGCCGCCGACGGCGCCCGCATCACCACCGCGGCCGGCCTCGGACCCCCCGACGATCTGCATCCCGTCGCGCAGGCGTTCCAGGACGAGGACGCCTTCCAGTGCGGCTACTGCACGCCCGGTCAGATCTGCTCGGCCGTCGGCATGCTCGACGAGGTGAAGGCGGGCACGCCGAGCTTCGTCAGCGAAGACCTCGACGCCACACCGGAATTGACCGACGACGAGATCCGCGAGCGGATGAGCGGAAACCTGTGCCGCTGCGCGGCATATCCGAACATCGTCGCCGCCATCGAACAGGCTGCGGCGACGTGAAGACGTTCGACTACCACCTGGCCGAAAGCCCCGCCGACGCCGTCGCCACCCTCACCGCCCACCCGGACGCGGCCTATCTCGCCGGCGGCACCAACCTCGTCGACCACATGAAACTCGGTGTGGCAGCGCCGGATCTGCTGGTCGACGTCAGCCGCCTCGACCTCGACGAGATTACCCCGCTCGACGGGGGCGTACGCATCGGAGCAACTGTCCGCAACAGCGATCTGGCCGCCGATCCGTTGATCCGGTCGCGCTATCCGGTGCTGGCGCGGGCCCTGCTGTCCGCGGCGTCGGGCCAACTCCGCCACGCCGCCACCACGGCAGGGAATCTGTTGCAGCGCACGCGCTGTGTGTACTTCCAGGACGTCACCACCCCGTGCAACAAGCGCACACCGGGCACCGGGTGCTCGGCGATCGGCGGCTACGTCCGCTATCACGCCATCCTCGGCGCGTCACCGCAGTGCGTCGCGGCGCACCCGTCGGACATGGCGGTGGCCATGGCGGCGCTCGACGCCGAGGTGGTGGTCGAAGGAACCGAGGGCGAACGCCGCATCCCCCTCACCGAGTTCCACCGGCTGCCAGGAGACGAGCCGCATCGCGACACGGTGCTGCAGCACGGCGAGCTGATCACCGCCGTGGAGTTGCCTGCGCCGCCGGCCGGCGCGGTGTCGGACTACCGCAAGATCCGCGACCGGGCATCGTATGCATTCGCGCTGGTGTCGGTGGCGGCCGAGATCAGTGTCGCCGAGAACAACGAGATCCGTTCGGCGCGTATTGCGTTGGGCGGTGTCGCGCACAAGCCGTGGCGAGCCCGCAAGGCCGAGGACGTGCTGACCGGCGCCCCCGCGACCGACGAGACCTTCGCGGCCGCCGCCCGAGCCGAACTGGCCGACGCCGAGCCGTTGCCGGGCAACGAGTTCAAGGTGGAACTGTCCCGCCGGGCGATCATCGCCGAACTGCGCAAGCTGACCGAGCGGAGCAGGCGATGACCCTTCTGGACGCCCGGGCGATGGGCCGGCCGCTCCCCCGCCGCGACGGCCCGTTCAAGGTGACCGGGACCGCCCGCTACGCCTTCGAACACCCGGTGCAGAACGCGGCGTACCTGCACGTCCTGCAGTCGACGATCGCTCGCGGGCAGGTCTCCGCCATGGACGTGTCCGCGGCACGCGCCGTCGACGGGGTGGTCGACATTCTCACCGTCTTCGACGCCCCGAGGCTGGCCGACTCCGACGACGGCGAACTGGGCATCCTGCAGGACGAGCGGGTGCACTTCCGTGGCCAGATCATCGGCGGTGTGGTGGCCGAGACGGCCGAGATCGCCCGGCACGCCGCCGATCTGGTGCAGGTGATGTACGTCGCGGAACCGCACGATGTCGAGTTGACCGCCGACCACCCCGGTCTGTACACGCCCGAACAGGTCAACCCCTCCTACGAACCCGACACCGACGAGGGAGACGTGGACGCGGCGCTGGCCGCCGCCGAGGTCACCGTCGACCAGACGTACTCGACCCCGATCGAACACAACAATCCCATGGAGCCGCACGCCTGCATCGCGACGTGGTCGCAGGACGACGGGCGGCCGTCGGTGACGATGTACGACTCGACACAGGGCGTGCACGCCGCACGCAAGGCGCTCCTGCCGATCCTGGGTCTGGAGCCCGACCAGCTGCACATCGTCGCACCGCACGTCGGCGGCGGCTTCGGCTCCAAGGGTTCGCCGCACGCCCACAATGTGCTGACGCTGCTTGCCGCTCAACGCCTGAACGGCCGACCGGTGAAGCTGGCGCTGACCCGTCAGCAGATGTTCGCGCTCGTCGGGTACCGTACGCAGACCATTCAGCGGCTCCGGCTCGGCGCCGACCGCCAGGGCAGGCTCACCGCCCTGGCGCACGAGGTCGTCGAACAGACATCCACGGCCAAGGAATTCGCCGAGCAGACCGCCGTGACATCCCGGAAGATGTACGCGGCGCCGAACCGGCGCACCAGCCACCGCCTCGCGGCGCTCGACGTCCCCGTGCCGTTCTGGTTCCGGGCGCCCGGCGAATGCCCCGGCACCTACGCCGCCGAAGTGGCGATGGACGAGCTGGCCGAGGCCTGCGGCATCGACCCCATCGAGTTACGGGTGGTCAACGATCCCGAAGTCGACCCCGAGACCGGAAAACCGTGGTCGGGCCGGCATCTGGTCGAGTGTCTGCGCCTGGGCGCGGAGCGCTTCGGCTGGGCATCGCGCAATCCCACTGCCGGACAGATGATCTCAGGTGACTGGTACGTCGGCATGGGAGTGGCCTCGGCGACGTATCCGGCGATGATGATGCCCGGCAACACCGCCCGCATCACCTATGCGGCGGAGGGTAGCTATCTGGTGGAGATCGGCGCGGCCGACATCGGCACCGGCACCTGGACGACGTTGACCCAGATCGCTGCCGACGCACTGGGCTGCGACGCCGCCGCGGTCGATCTGCGCATCGGGGATTCCACACTGCCCGAGGCATCGGTGGCGGGTGGTTCGTCGGGTATCAACTCCTGGGGGTCGGCGATCGTGGCGGCGGCGCGACAGTTTCGCGCCGACCACGGCGACCCGCCTGTGGTGGGTGCGACCACGTCGGCGGAAGCCCCGGAGAACCCCGACTCCGACACGTACACGATGCAGTCCTTCGGCGCGCACTTTGTCGAGGCGCGGGTCAACCGGGACACCGGTGAGATCCGGGTGCCGCGAATGCTGGGTGTGTTCGACATCGGCCGGGCGATCAACGCCCGCACACTGCGGTCCCAGCTCATCGGCGGGATGACGATGGGTCTGTCGATGGCGTTGCACGAGGAGAGTTTCCGCGATTCGCGCTTCGGCCACGTCGTCACCCAGGATCTGGCGACCTACCACATCAGCTCGCACGCCGACGTGGCCGACGTCGACGCGATCTGGCTCGGTGAGGTCGACGAGCACGCCAACGCCATGGGTTCGCGCGGCGCCGGTGAGATCGGCATCGTCGGGGCGGCCGCGGCGGTGGTCAACGCCGTCTACCACGCCACCGGGGTGCGGGTGCGCGATCTGCCGGTGACGCTGGACAAGGTGCTCGCCGGGCTGGTCTGAATCAGCGCTCGAGCAGGCCGAGCAGGTAGGCGCCGTAGCCGGATTTCATCAGAGTCCCTGCGCGCGATGCCAATTCGTTGTCGTCGATGAAGCCGACGCGCCAGGCGACCTCTTCGGGCACCGAGATCTTCAGGCCCTGCCTGCGCTCGATGGTGCGCACATAGTCGCTGGCGTCGAGCAGCGAGTCGAACGTCCCGGTGTCCAGCCACGCGGTGCCGCGGGCGAGCACCTCGACCGACAACCGGCCGTGGTCGAGGTAGCTGCGATTGATGTCGGTGATCTCGTATTCGCCGCGGGCGGATTTCTTCAGGCTGCGGGCGATCTCGACGACGTCGTTGTCGTAGAAGTACAGCCCCGGAACGGCATAGTGCGATTTCGGCGTCCTCGGCTTCTCCTCCAGTGACAACGCCGTGCCGTCGGCGCTGAACTCGACGACACCGTAGTCGGCCGGGTTGGCCACCCAGTAGGCGAAGATCGCGCCGCCGTCGACGTCGTGGAAGCGGCGCAGGCTGGTGCCCAGGCCCGGTCCGTAGAAGATGTTGTCCCCCAGTGCCAGAGCGACCGATCCGTTCCCGATGTGGTCGGCGCCGATGACGAAGGCCTGCGCCAGGCCCTCCGGCGCGTGCTGCACGGCATAGGTGATCGAGATGCCGAACGCGGACCCGTCGCCGAGCACCCGCTGGAAGCGCGGGGCGTCGTCGGCGGTCGTGATCACCTGGATGTCGCGGATGCCGGCCAGCATCAGGGTCGACAGCGGGTAGTAGATCAGCGGCTTGTCGTATACGGGGACAAGCTGTTTGCACACTCCCAGGGTGACCGGATACAGCCGCGTCCCCGAGCCGCCTGCGAGGATGATGCCGCGCATCAGCTCGTCGCGTCGGCTTCGGTCAGTTCGGTGGCGGCCAGCGCCGAGGCCAGATCGTCGTGCCGGAACACCGAGGTCACCTTGTCATGCACCACGCGGAACGCCGACGCCGACGCCGAGGGTTTGCCGTCCGCGTCGGCGATCTGCTGGTCGACGACCACCACTCCGTCGCGGATGAACAGCCGGCCGGGGGTCACCGTCAGCGCCTGCGTCGACGCCCAGTTCCGCAGGGCGGCGTGCCCCTGAGCGGCACCGGCCGCGTCACCGACCTCGATGTCGTCGCTGGACAGCTCGATCAGCGTGTCGAAGTCCCTGGCGTTGAGCGCGTCATGCCAGGCGAGGACGGTGGCCTTCTCCGAAGTGGTCATGACCGCGAATCTACCCACGCCCGTCAGAACCGCGTCCGCTCCAGCCACCGGTTCCAGACGTCGGCGTCGCCGAAGATCTCCAGGCCGCCCTGGTCGGTGTCGCGGCGTCCGCTCACCGCCAGCAGCACCTCCGTGGCCGGGCCCCGCACCGCCACGGTGCCCTTGCCGTGGTCGTGCGACCACCAGATGCCGTCCTCGTCGTGGTGGACGGTCCATTCGCCGCTCGGTCCCAGCGCGTCGTCGGTGGCGTGCAGGTGCACGGTCTGACCACGCTGCAGCGGCGGATGGTCGCGCTGCCGCACGCCGCGGGCCTGCACGCTGACCCGTTCGAGGGTCTCGCTGACCGCGTCGGCGGCCAATTCCGGATCCAGGTCGTAGTCGGTGCCGATCGCGAAGGCGGCGTCGGCACGGTGCACGGTCGCCTCGTGCAGGCGGCGGCGCACCCACCAGCCGGCGGGGCGGGGGCCCAGGAACGTCCAGACCCGCGCATCCGAGCCCACTCGGTCGACGGCGTTGACGATCAATCTCGCACTCTCCCGGAGCCATTCGGCGGCGGACTCCGGATCGTCGGGGGGCCGGCCGTCCCGGACATCGCGCGGATCGAGTTCGTGGGCGCGCCGTTCGGCGATGATCTGCGCGGCCCAGCGGTGGCCGCGGCCGACGTGGCGGAACAGTTGGCGCAACGTCCAGTCCGGGCAGGTGGGCACAGGCGTCTGGGGATCGCCCTCGGCGATCAGATCGCCGAAGCGGTCGGTCTGCTCGAGCAGCGCTGCCCGGAAGTCCACCTCATGAACTTAGCGCGGCGTGGGCGGCTCCGAGCCTGATCGGCAAGGTCGCCCAGCCCCGCAGCACCCTGGTCTCCCGGCGGGTGCCCGCACCGTCGAGTTCGGCGTGCGGGAAGCGGTCGAAGAACGCCCGCAACCCCACCTCGCCTTCGGCGCGCGCCAGCGCCGCGCCGAGGCAGAAGTGCCTGCCGCCGGAGAACGACAGGTGCCTGCCGGCATTCTCGCGTTCGACGTCGAAGCGGTGCGGATCGGCGAAGACCGCGGGGTCGCGGTTGGCCCCGGCCAGGTGGATGATGATCAGCTCGTCGCGGCGCACCTGCACCCCGGCGACCTCGACGTCCTTCTTGGCCACCCGGGCGCTCATCTGCACCGGCGAGTCGAGCCGCAGGATCTCCTCGACCGCATTCGGCCAGAGCTCGGGACGCTCCCGCAGCGTGGCCAGCTGGTCGGGGTGGTCGAGCAGCATCTTGATGCCGTTACCGAGGAGGTTCACCGTCGTCTCGAACCCGGCGGCGAGGACCAGCCCCGCCGTCGCCTGCAGTTCCCGCTCGCTGAGGCCGTTCTCGCCGTCGGAGGCGGCGATGAGCTGGCTGAGCAGGTCCTGGCCCGGCCGGCTGCGTAGTGTCCGCAGGTGGCCCACCAGCCAGTCGTTGAAACCGACGATGCCACTGTTCACCCGCAGGTACTGGGCCCAGGACAGGCCGATGTCGAGACTGGGCGCACCGAGTTCACCGAAGTGCAGGATCTCCGACCGGTCGGAGTCGGGCACGCCCAGGATGTCGCTGATCACCGACACCGGCAGCTGCGAGCAGTACCGCTCGACGATGTCGACGGCGCCGCTGCCCTCGGCATCGCGGGCGAGGTCGTCGAGCAGGGTCTGCGCGGTGGCCTCCACACCGTCGCGCAGCGACTTCACCGCGCGGCTGGTGAACACCGACGACACCAGCTTGCGGCAGCGCGTGTGGTCGGGCGGCTCGATGGTCAGCAGCGACGGCGGTTCGATGGGGTGCAGCAGACCGGTGTCGGTGCGGTCGATCACCCAGCGCAACGCCGGCGGCAACTGGCCACCCAGCGAGGAGACTCGGAAGTCGTCGGAACGCAACAGCTCGCCGGCGACCCGGTGATCGAACGTCATCGACGCCGCGCGACCGCGCACGATGGGCCCGAGCACCCGCTGCTCGTCGGCGAAGTCTGCGGGGTTCGCCCGGACCGCGGGGTCGGCGATCAGCCGGGACTGGGCGTCACCGCGGCGCATGCCGACCCGGGCGAGGCCGCGGACGACGCCGTGCAGGGCCACCCAACGAATTCGCTGCCGCACCGTCGGTCTCGGGGAGATGGCTGCCATCACTCGAGCTTAGGCACGCGGCGTACGGTGGCCAACCGGTCGAACCGGTGCCACAGGGCCGAGGACCCGTCCGCACGGTGAGGGGTCGACCGTCACCCGAGGAGTGCGCGACACGTTTTCACGAGCACGGCAAGCATTCGCTGCTGATCCTCCGGCGCGTGGGCGATGTGGTCCGTCGCGCCGTGCATGGCCGAATACAGGATGACTGCGGTAGCGAAGGGATCCTCGACCGGCAGTTCGCTGTCGGCGAGCAGGCCGGCGAGGGCGTCGACAGCTTGATTCGGCGCATCGCGCTCGACGCTCCCGGAGTGGAAGAGGACGTCGTGCAGCCGAATCTCGCGGAGATATTCGGTCACGCCGACCCGTAGCCATTGCTCGATCTGCGCGACGCCGGAGGCGTGCGCCGCTGCAGTCATCTGCGCCTCGACGAACCTGTGCAGGTAGCGTTCGCGCAACGCATCGATCAGTCCAGCCTTGTTCGAGAAGTGCAGGTAGAACGTTCCTTTGGCGACGCCTGCCCCTGTGGTGACGTCATCCACGGTGAAGCCGTCCAGACCTGACCGCACCACCAAGGACTCGGCGGCGTCAAGCATGTCGCTGCGCCGCTCCGGTGCCGACTTGGTCCTGGGCACGTCCGTCCTTCCCGCCACGCCAACCCTACCCAGCGGTCGACGTATCCCTTGTCCGCGGAGCGCCGACGTCCTACCGTACTGACTGACGGTCAGTCGAAACGAGGAGGGCTCTTGACGATCACCGACAGCGGTGCAGCCACAGCGAGAACTGACGAGCGCGAGGGTTCCCGAACCCTCGCGAGCGCAGGAGCGCTGCGCCGGCTCCTCGCGCCCGTGCGGCTGCACCTCGTGTGTTGCGCCGTGCTGTCGGGATTGGCCGCGGCAAGCGGGGTGGTCCCCTACATCGCCGTTGCCGAGATCGCGCGCCTGGCCCTGAATGCCGGTGCGGCGCCGCCATCGGCGCCGCTCTGGGCATGGGTGGCGGCGGGGTGCGCAGGGGCAGGCTTTCGGCTGCTGCTCGTGTTCGCCTCATCGCGCCTGGGTCACTATGCCGACGCGCGGATCCTGCACGAACTCCGCGTCGCTCTGGTGCGGCAGCTCGGCTCGCTCCCGCTGGGATGGTTCCGCACCAACGGGCCCAGCCAGGTGAAGCGCCGCATGACCAACGACTTGGAGGACATGCACCAGCTCATCGCGCACGCGCTCGGTGAACTGGTCGGCGCCGTCACAGCCGTCCTCACCGCGCTGGTGTACCTCGCCTCCGTGAACTGGGGACTGACGCTGGTGACGATCGGGGCCCTGGCCCTGCTGTGGATCAGCTATCGGGTCGCGATGCGGTCGATGTCCTACCACATGGACCGACTGATCGCGGCGGAGTCCCGGATCAGTTCGGCCAGCGTCGAATACGCCGACGGCATCAGCGTGGTGAAGGCCTTCGGAACCGGCGGGCGGATCCTCGACCGGTTCAACGCTGCGGCACACGAACACGCCGCGGCACTGTCCGCATGGGCTGCCGAAACCCGTTACAGCACCGCCGCTGCCCGGCTACTGGCATCGGAGATGGCGCTGCTGGCGATTCTCGGCGCAGCCGGCATCATCGGGGTGCACGCCGACGCCGTGTCGGCACCGGATGTGCTTCCCTTCCTCATCGTCGGTCTCGGCCTGCCGACCTCGGTCAACCCCGTCATCCACGGCTCGCAGGGACTGCGCAAGGGACGCATGTGCGCGCACAACATCGAGTCGCTCCTGAACCGGCCTGCGTTACCCGTGCCGGCCGAACCGCAGTACCCCATCAATAACCGTGTGGAATTCGACCGCGTGACGTTCAGCTACGACGGGCGGACAGCCGTCCTCCGCGACATCAGCGCGGTCTGCGAACCCGATACGATCACCGCCGTCGTCGGGCCGTCCGGAGCCGGGAAATCAACACTGGCCGCGCTGATCCCGCGGTTCTACGACGTCACCGCCGGCGCTGTGCGCGTCGGGGAGGTCGACGTCCGCGAGATGGAAACCCAGACGCTGTTGTCGGCGATGTCACTGGTGTTCCAAGACGTAATGCTCCTGCGCGACACCGTCGCCGAGAACATCCGACTGGTACGGCCCGACGCCACCGATGCGGAGGTGATCGCGGCCGCGCGCACCGCGCAGATCCACGACATCATCGAACAGCTCCCCCGCGGCTACGACACGATTCTCGGCGACGACGCGCAGCTGTCCGGAGGCGAACGCCAGCGGCTCACCATCGCACGGGCAATGCTGTCTCGTTCACCGGTCGTCATTCTCGACGAAGCCACCGCCGCACTGGACCCCGACAACGAAACCGCAGTCCAACAGGCGCTTTCGCACCTCGTCGTCGGCAAGACCGTGATCGTCATCGCACACCGCCTGGCCACTGTGGTCGATGCCGACCAGATACTCGTCCTGAGCGAAGGACGACTGGTCGAGCAAGGCCGCCACGACCAACTGGTCTCGGCCGGCGGCCTGTACGAACGGATGTGGGCGGTCCAGCAGGGAGCGGCACAGTGATCCGACATCTCTACGCCCTCATCCCGGACCGCAACATCATCCTGCGACTCGGGGCACTCAACGCCGCCCAGTCGGTACTCCAGGGCCTCCTGCTCGGATCACTGATCCCGATCCTGCGGGCACTGCTGCACGACGAACCCGACTTCGCCGCCGCGGGCCCATGGTTGCTGTCAGCGGCGGTCGGACTCGCCGTCTACGGACTGCTCACCGTCATCGCCACGCCGATCGGATTCGCCGCCGCCAATGACGTCACCGAGCAACTGCGCCGCCGGCTCATCGAGCACACGGCCACCCTGCCGCTGGGCTGGTTCACGCCGGCCAACAAGTCGAGGTTGGCGCGGGCAACCACCGCCGACACGACCAACATCGGCCAACTCGCCGTTAGCATCGGCGGCCCGGCGATCACCGCCGTGCTCACCCCGTTGACCATCCTGGCGGTCAGTGCCGCCGTGGACTGGCGGGTCACGGCTCTGTTCGCCGCCATTCTCCCGGTGGCGTTCATCGCGTTGCGTCGCGCCGGTCGAGTCGCCTCCATCGCCGAAGTCGAGTTGGAAGACGCCGCCGCCCACATCGCCGGGCGCGCCGTGGAAGTCGGTCAGGCTCAACCGATTCTGCGAGCGGCCGGACAGGGTGGAACCGGCACCGCGCGGCTCCGCGAAGCGCTCGACGAACACCGCGCCGCCTACCGCCGCGGGTTGCGACGGTCGACGCTGCCGGACATCACCTACACGGCCGTCGTGATGGCCGGCTTCGTCGCGTTACTCGCCACCGCAGCGCTGCTGCTCACCCAGCAGCGCATCGATGTACCCGACGTGATCGCGCTGATGGTGCTCGCCGTCCGGTTCCTGGAACCCCTCGGCTCGCTGAGCGAACTCATCGGCGCGTTGCACGCGATGGACAATGCCGTCACCCGAGTTGAGACGATCATGAACACGCCCGCCCTACCCGACCGACCAGGCGGCGCCGCATCGCCGGAATCGGCGGATATCGCGCTGGTCGGGGTGACGTTCACCTATCCGGGAGGGTCCACACCCGCCCTGCGCGACGTCACTCACACATTCGCCGCCGGCAGCACCACCGCGTTGGTCGGGACCTCCGGATCGGGTAAGACAACCCTGATCCGCCTGATCGCGAGATTCTTCGATCCCGACGCCGGGGCCGTCCGCATCGGCGGCGTCGACGTTCGCGAACTCGACCAGACAGATCTGCTGGACCGCATCTCCATCGTCTTCCAAGAGGTGTACCTGTTCGACGACACGATCGAGAACAATCTGCGCATCGCCCGACCAGGGGCGACCGCCGAGGCGGTAGCCGCGGCGGCCCGAGCGGCCCGCGTCGACGAGATCGTCGCCCGGTTGCCAGACGGCTGGGACACCACGGTCGGCGAGGGCGGAGCGCGGTTGTCCGGAGGTGAACGTCAGCGGGTGTCGATCGCCCGCGCGCTGCTGAAGGACGCGTCGGTCGTGTTGATCGACGAAGCCGCGTCGGCCCTGGACCCCGAGAATGCGCGCGCGGTGAGCGACGCGATCAGACACCTGATCGACGACCCCGCTCGCACGGTCATCGTCATCGCCCACCAGCCGGCGACCCTGGCCGTGGCCGACCGCGTGATCACTCTCGAGCGCGGCAGGATCATCGAACGCGGCTCGCCCGACGAACTCCTGGCCGCCGACGGCATGTTTGCACGTCTGCACCGACGTGGTGTAGCGGCGAACAGCTGGCGGATCGCGCGCCGGCGATGATCCAAACGCGGTTGCGTCGATTGACCGTCCTCGGCTCGCTCTACCTGGTGACCAACATCGGATTCGCCTTCTTCTTCATTGCGCTGAGCGCCATTCTGCTCGATCAGGGCTTGGCGCTGGGCGCCGTTGCCGCGGTCAATCTGCTGGGCATCGTGTACTGCGCGAAGTTCTTGGCTGCGCCGTTGGTCGATCGCTTCTGCATCACCACACTGGGGCAGTACCGGGGCTGGCTACTGCTCACCCAGGTGGCGAACGTCGCCTTGTTCGCCGGGCTTGCCCTGCTGGATCCCTCGGATCAGTTGTGGGCGGTGCTGGCCCTCATCACCGCGGTGCTCGGCACATCCATGGTGCACGACGTGGCCCTCAACGGCTTGGCCCTACGCATGTTGCCGCGGGCCGAGTTCGGGGCGGCCAACGGCCTGATCGTGGCATCGGGTAGCGCGTCGATGCTGATCGGATCCGGTGCGGCGCTGCTGCTTTACCACCGGTGGGGCTGGGCGGTGACCCTGGCCGCACTCGCCGCCGTCTACGTTGTCCCGTTGGCACTGTTGTGGTGGATTCGCGAGCCACAACAGACCGGCGGCCCGCCCGTCGGGCAGACGGCGCTCGGATTGACCGGGTACTTCCGGGCGCCGCGCACGACGTGGACGTTGATCGTCATACCGCTGTTCGGCGGCGGGGTGTGGCTGGCGAACGCGCCGGTGGCAGCGATGCTGCTCGCGGCGGGGTGGTCGGTCGGGCAGGTGGGGCTGGCCCAGACGATCGCGACGAGTTGCCAGGTGGGCATCGCCGTGGCTGCTGGTCACGCCATCCGTCGGGTCGCGCCCGTCCACACCGTCATGGCGATCGGCTGCGTGTCGGTGTGCGCGGTCGCCGGCCTGGTACCGCTGGCGGTGGGGTACGCCGCCGCGGTCCCGACGACGATCGCGCTCATCGGCGTGGGGGCGGCATGGGTGGCCTCCCTGACGTGGTTCTCGGTCGTCTCGATGATGTTGACGCGACCGGACTCACCGTCGACGGACTATTCGCTGCCGATGTCGATCGAGGCCCTCTACGTAACCGTGGCAGCATCGTCGGGCCTTCTGCTCGCCGACGCCATCGGGTATGCATGGCTGATGGGAACCGCGATCGCGATGACGGGGGTAGGAACCGTGGTCGCGTTCAGGTGGGCACGATCGCAGGCGCTGCACCCGATCGATCACTCGCCCCCGTCCTCCCACGAGGCCGCTATGCGTCGAGCCCCGCTCGGCTGGAGCGGCCCAGGCTGTACACCCGCCAGCCCGCGGCCGACCACCGCTCCCGGTCAAGGCAGTTGCGGCCATCCACAACGACTTTCGCGCGCACGATGTCGCTGAGCGGCACCGGGTCCAGTTCGACGAACTCGCGCCATTCGGTGAGCACCAACACCGCGTCGGCGCGGTCGCAGGCTTCGTCGACCGAGGTCGAGTAGTTCAGCGTCGGGAACACCTGCCGCGAGTTCTCCATCGCCTTGGGGTCGTAGACGTTGACGGTTGCGCCGTTGAGCTGCAGCATGCCTGCCACGTTGAGGGCAGGCGAATCGCGGACGTCGTCGGATTCGGGTTTGAACGCCGCGCCGAGCACGGCGATGTTGGCGCCGAGGAGGGATCCGCCGCACGCCGTTGCCGCCAGTTCGACCATCCGGGTGCGGCGACGCATGTTGATGCTGTCCACCTCGCGCAGGAAGGTCAGTGCGTGGTTGGCGCCGAGTTCACCCGCGCGCGCCATGAACGCACGGATGTCCTTGGGCAGACAGCCGCCGCCGAAACCGAGGCCCGCGTTGAGGAACCGGCGTCCGATGCGCGAGTCGTGGCCGAGCGCGTCGGCGAGCACGGTGACGTCGGCGTCGACGGCCTCGCACACCTCCGAGATGGCGTTGATGAACGAGATCTTCGTCGCCAGAAACGCATTCGCCGACACCTTGACCAGTTCGGCGGTCTGCAGATCGGTGACCAGGAACGGCACGCCGGACGCCAGGATCGGTGCGTAGAGTTCCCGCAGCACGGCCTCGGCTCGCATCGAACCCGGTTGCACACCCAGGACGATGCGATCGGGCGCCAAGGTGTCCTGCACGGCGAAACCCTCGCGCAGGAACTCCGGGTTCCACGCCACCTCAACGTCGACACCCTCGGGAGCGAGTTCGCGTGCCCGCGCACCGAGTTCGGCCGCCGTGCCGACGGGCACCGTCGACTTGCCGACGATCACGGCGTCGCGACGCAGCCGCGGGACGAGATTGTCGATCACGGCGCGCACATGGGACACGTCCGCGCCGTATTCGCCCTTCTTCTGCGGCGTGCCGACACCGAGGAAGTGGATGTCGGCGAACTCGGCGGCCGCCTCGTAGTCAGTGGAGAACTGCAGCCGTTTCGCGGCGATGTTGCGGCTCAGTACCTCGCGCAACCCCGGCTCGTAGAAGGGGATGTCGCCGGCGGCGAGCTTGGCGACCTTCCCGGGGTCGATGTCGACACCGATGACCTCGTGACCGATCTCGGCCATTCCGGCGGCGTGAGTCGCGCCGAGGTACCCGGTGCCGAACACAGCACATCGCATACCGCCTTGATATGCGGACGCGATGAGCTGACTGCTACGCGACACCATGCTGCACACGAACGCTGGATGGCCGGGCGGTTACTGGAACGGCCACACCGGCGGCAGGATGCCGCCGCCGGAGGATCCATCGCTGCCCGACGACCCACCGCCGTCGTAACCTCCGCCGCCACTGCTGCCGTACCCCCCGCGGCCCGACGATGAGGAACCCGACGATCCCGATCCGCTCGACGGCGAGAGAATCTGCGGGATGAGCGGAATCGACGGCAGCTGGGGAACCTGGGGCTGCGGTGCTTGCGGCACCACGGGCACCTGGGGTCGCGACGGCACCTGAGGGACCGGCTGCTGCGGCACCTGCGGTACGACCGGGACCACCGGTCGCTGCGGAACCTGCGTCCGCGGCGGCTGCCACGGACGCGGCCACTGCGGCGAGTCGGGCTCATCGTCGTACACCGGCGGGCGGTAGATCGGCCGCGGCAGGCTGATCACCGGCGGCGGCAACTGGATGACCGGCGCGGGAAGTACCGGCACCGGCACGGGAACCGGAGCGGCCGGAACGGGCGCCGGCGCAGGTGCGGGCGCAGCGGGAGGCGGGGCGGGCGCCGCCGGCGCGGGCGCCGGGGCCGGTGCGGCGGGCTGCTCGACGAAGACCTGGCGCGGCGGGGCCTGCGGCGCCTGCTGGACGACGGGCACGGGCGCCTTGATCGTCTCGGCCGGCGGGGGCGCGGGGGCGACGACGGGCGCCGCCTCCTCGACCGGAGGAGCCGGCGCGGGGACCTGCACGCTGGGCACGATCGCGGCCTCGGCGGGACTCGGCCGCTGATCGGCGGTCGGGCGGATGCTGACCGCCAGCGAGATCACCAGGGCGACGACGCCCACCACGAAGATCGACGACAGCGCGCTGCCGACCAGCAGGAACGGCTTGCGGTTCTCATCGTCGACCGGTTCGGGCTGCGGCAGCGGTTCGCCGTAGACGACCGGTACGACGGGCGCCTCGCTGCTCACCGGCGCCATCTGCGTGGCCGCGGCGCCGAATGCGGCGTATCCGCCGCCCGCGGTGGGGCCACCGTCGGGATCCTGCGAATAGGCCAGCCCGACCGTGGACGCCTCGAACGCGGGGGCGTTGGCGCAGGCCAGTGCGGCGCCGCGGGCGAGGGCCAGCTCGGACTCCTCGGGCGCGTTGACCGGAATCGACAGCAGGCGTTCGAGATGGGACCGAACCTCGCTGACGTCGACCCCGGAGCCGACGACGAACATGCCCTGCGGCGAGCCGGCCTGCGCGTCGACGGCGGCGGCCATCTCGCCGAGGACTGCCAGGGCGTCGGTGCTGTGCAGGCTGCGGCTGAGGACCTTGGTCACCGAGCCGTCGGCAGTCTGGACCACTGACAGCGTGGCGGTGTCACGGTCGATGAAGAACAACGCGGTGCTGGCGTATCCGACGGCGCGGCCGACAGCCTGGGCCAGCGCGGCGGCGGCGTGGCCCTCCGACACCAGCATCACGTCCTCGATGCCGCGTGCAGCAAGCGTGTCACGCAGCGCGGACGCCTCGGCATGGTCACTCCATGCGACGCCGATGGATTTCAGATGATGCCCGCCGGCGGCCGCGCTCTCCTGGGTTCCGAGCACCGCCGCGACCACCTGATCGGCTGCGTTCGGCGTTGCTGAGCCCTCGACGGCGTTGATGTCGAAGACGTCGTGGTCGACGGTCACCCCGTCGGCCTTCTCGCCCTCGACCAGCACCATACGCACCGTCGAGGGTGTCATCGAGACACCGAGAACGATGTCCACAAGCCCTCCAATAAAGTTTGCTATTGCGTCTATTCCGCTGGAGTCCGCACGTTCCGTGCAAGGCCACAACTAGTGGTTCATCGGTTTCGCCAGGTCAGCCGTTACAGCCGAACCGGTTAGCTGACGAGCCTACTCGGCAGGCCTGTCGGACGGGAGGGTCCGCGGCGCCACACCGGCCTCTGCAGGCTCAGGAGGCACATAAGTCACACGCGTGTGGTTTCGCGGCGTAGCGCGTGACGACAACTTCACTGGCGGGGCCGAGAGTGGAGGTGTCTTCACCCCTCGCGAGGGGTGACGCAGGCGTCAGGTTGACTTGATGAAATTGAGGTAGGACTTCGACGGGGTCGGACCGCGCTGGCCCTGGTATTTCGACCCGACCTGCGCGCTGCCGTAGGGGTGCTCGGCGGGGCTGGTGAGCCGCAGCAGGCAGAGCTGGCCGATCTTCATGCCGGGCCAGAGCGTGATCGGCAGATTCGCGACATTCGACAGCTCGAGGGTGATGTGGCCGCTGAAGCCGGGGTCGATGAAGCCGGCGGTCGAGTGGGTCAGCAGGCCGAGGCGGCCGAGGGAGGACTTGCCCTCGAGGCGGCCGGCCAGGTCGTGCGGCAGGGAGCAGGTCTCGAGCGTCGAGCCCAGGACGAACTCGCCAGGGTGCAGCACGAACGGCTCGCCAGGTTTGGACTCGACCAGGCTGGTGAGGTCGTCCTGCTGCTGAGCCGGGTCGATGTGGGTGTACCGGGTGTTGTTGAAGACCCGGAAAAGGCTGTCGAGCCGGACGTCGACGCTCGACGGCTGCACGAGGCTGTCGTCGAAGGGGTCGATGCCGAGGCGTCCGGCGGCGATTTCGGCCCGGAGGTCGCGATCGGAGAGCAGCACGCGGACGAGCGTATCGGCTGGTGGTGCTAACCTCTGTAGCCACCACCGCCGATGTAGTTCAATGGCAGAACATCAGCTTCCCAAGCTGAATACGCGGGTTCGATTCCCGTCATCGGCTCCACGAATCGCCCCCCTGAGCCGCTGCGGCATATCGAATTCTCCGTAATCGGACGCACCTAGCCGTGGTCGTCCTCCGCGGGACGACCATCCGCGCCATGTTGGCGATGCGCAGACCCGGGATGCCGCGCGTGCACCGTCGCGCAACAGACAGCGAGTGCTCGCCTGACTTCAGCGCGCCGCCGAGGCAGCGCTCCCAAACCGAAATCCCGACTGCCAAATTGGTCTATACCAATCGTTTACCTGCTGTTCCCGGTGCGAACACTCCGTGCTCAGGGGGCCGTCGCTGCGCCCAGCCAAGGTCTGAGCCATCCGCGCCGCCCCTATGGGCAGCGCTCGAACGCGCAGGAGGCTGCAGGTGTACGTGTCCGAGCAACAGAGGAAGTCGCGACTGCTCATTCCGGCCGTGCTGACGGCCATCACGGTGTCGCTGGCTGGGTGTAGCGAGTCGGCCGACACCGCGGCCGACGCCGCGGCGCCGGCCGATGTCAACGCCGCCAAGGAACAGGCCAAGCAATTCCGCACCGCCGGCATGCCCGACGACTGGATCAACTTCGGCGAGTTCTACCAGTCGGTCTGCGACACCCACGAACTGGGCTGCAACGGTTTTGCAGTCCAGGGCGTCAATCGCACGGACACCGACATGAGCTCCGCCGAGGAGATCGCGGCGTTCAAGAACGAAACCACCAACGCGCCGATGTGCTCGGACATCGGCATCGCCTTCGGCCAGGTCGCCGAGGAAGAAGACGTGCTGCTGAACTACACCCCCCAAGCGGCCGCCGATCTGCCCAACGCTTACAAGGCCGCCGACGGCGGCTGGGTGGCCAGCGCCGTCGGCGTCATCTCGATCATGACCAACACCGACGTGTTACCGAACCCGCCGCGGTCGTTCGCCGACCTGCTCAAGCCGGAATACAAGGGCAAGGTCTCGATCTCCAACCCGGTGACGTCGGGCACCGGCCAAGCCACCGTGTTCTCCACCGCGGCAGCGCTGTCGAAGAACAAGGGAGAGTTCGACCTGGACGCCGCCATCGACTACTGGGCCGAATTCTTCCGGCTGGGCCAGCGCAATGAAGCCGAGTACTCCGCGGCATCATTCGAACGCGGCGAGACACCCATCCGGCTGGCCTACGACTTCGTCAACATCCAGGCCTCCGACCTGGTGAAGGACAAAGGTGTCGGCGTGCACATCGTCATCCCTGAAGAGGGCGGCGTGTGGCAGCCCTCGGCGACGATGTGCAACAAGAAGACCGAAGACCCCGACCTCGCCAAACTCGTTCTGGACCACACGCTGTCGAATGAGGGTCAGCTCACGTTCGCGAAGGTGGGCGCCCGCCCGGTGCTCTACACGCTCGGCAAGCTCGACGTTCCGGCGGAACTGAAGGCCGGCTGGTTGCCAGAGAACCAGTACGCCAACGTGATCCAGTACCCCGACGATTCATGGCCGCACCCGTCGGTGGTGGCCGAACGTTGGGAGAATGACGTCCTCACCGCACGAGGATGACGGTCGCCACACGCGAGGCGTCCGACCCGGTGGCTGACCGCAGAGCCGGGTCGGGCAGCCCGCCCGCACCGCCGCTGCGGTGGGGAGCGCTGCGTACCGTCCTCACGCAGTGGGGCCCGGCGATCCCATTCCTCATCACAGCCGGTGGCGTGCTCACCGCCGCCGCAATCTGGTTGATACGCACCAGTTTCGCGGGTCCGGACGGTGGGTGGACGCTGCAGCCGTGGCGCGACGTCTTCACCCAGCAGATCACGCAGGAGGCGATGGTGCGCTCGCTGGGCCTCTCGGTGATCGTGGCGACGTTCTGCATGGCCGTCGGGTCGGTGCTGGCATACCTCGTGTCGAACCTCGCCCAGCGAGGACGCGCTGCCGCACAGGCGCTGCTCAACGTGGCCGCCAACTTCGGAGGTGCATCGCTGGCCATCGCGATGGTCTCGACACTGGGCGCCGTCGGTTTCGTCCAGCTGCTCGTGCAGGACTGGTTCGGCCATCCCCTGGGTTTCGACCTGTACTCGTTCTGGGGTCTGGTCGTCACCTACGTCTACTTCATCCTGCCGCTGTACGTCCTGCTGGTCCTACCGGCCATGTCGGTGCTGCGCCCGGAGTGGTGGGAGGCGGTACAGGCCGCGGGCGGCACCCGGTGGCAGTACTGGCGCCGCGTCGGACTTCCGGTGCTGTTCCCGTTTCTGCTGTCCGGCTGGGTGCTCACCTTCGCCTGGTCGCTCGGCCAGTTCTCGGTTCCCTACGCGCTTCTCGGCGACACGACGACGACGTCGTTGATCACGACGCGGCTGGGCAACTTCCTGTTCTCCGCCACGGGCGGGACGAATCGGTTCGAGCGCGCTGCCGCGCTGGCGGTGCTGTTGATGGTCATCTCGGCGCTGGCGCTGGTCGTGTACCGGCTGATCGCCACCCGCATGCTCGCCAGGCTGGACGGATTGCGATGACGAGCCGCGGCCTGCACGGGTGGTTGCCGCTCGGACTCTGGGGTGTCTTCCTCGCCCTTCCGGTGGTCGCGACCATGCTGTATTCGCTGGCCACGGTGTGGCGCGGGCAGGCGTTCCCAGACGGATTCACCTTGCGATGGTGGATCCAGACATTCAGCGAACCGCGGGTCATCGAGGCACTGACGCGGTCGATCTGGCTGGCCGCAGTGACCGTGCTCATCGTCGCGGCGATCGTCCTTCCGGCGCTGTACTGGGGCTACGTTCGCAACCCGCGCATCCGCATGGTGATGCAGCTGTGCGCCCTCTTGCCGTTCGCATTGCCGTTCGTGGTCCTGGCCTACGGCATCAAACGCCTCGCCGGCGCCGGCGAGCTCACCCAGCCGTGGGAAGCGAGTCCACTACTCGTCGTGCTCGGCCATGTGGCGCTGGCGTTTCCGTTCTTCCTGTGGCCGGTCGACGGTGCCATGGCCGCGGCCGGCGTGCGCCAACTGTCCGAAGCGGCCGAGACCTCGGGCGCATCACCGCTGGCGACGCTGTTCCGGGTGGTCATCCCCAACGTCCGCACCGGAATTCTCACCGGTGCGATCCTCACCTTCGCCACCTCGTTCGGTGAGTACTCGATCGCTCGAGTCATCACCGGCAGTTCGTTCGAGACGCTGCCGGTGTGGCAGGTGGCTTCGCTGCATGACACCCGCGGCAACCCCAACGGCGTCGCCGTCATGGCGATGTTCACCTTCCTGCTCATGTTCGTCGTCTCAGTGCTCATCGCCCGGACCGGGAGGGGCGAACCCCTGCGGCTGCTCCCCGGCATCGACAACAGCAACAAGCGATAGGAGGCAGCGTGCCCAGCGCAGTCCGGATCGAATCGGCCACGAAGGCCCACGGGTCGGTAGTCGCCATCGACGACGTTTCCCTGCAGATCGAGCCTGGCCAGATGGTCGCACTGCTCGGACCGTCAGGCTGCGGGAAGACCTCCCTGCTGCGGGCGATCGCCGGCCTGAGCCCACTGGACCGCGGCGTCATTCGCATCGGCGATCGCGACGTCACGCACCTTCCCGCCCGCCTACGGCCCATCGGAATGGTCTTTCAGCACTACGCCCTGTTCCCGAATATGCCAGTGACGGAGAATATCTCGTTTCCGCTGACGATCAGGAAGCAGCGGCGGTCGGCACGGTCGGCGCGCGTCGAGGAACTCCTCGAGTTGATCGGCATGACCGCGCTGGCCGACCGCTACCCCAACCAACTCTCGGGTGGCCAGCAGCAACGTGTGGCCCTGGCGCGGGCGCTGGCACCCGAGCCGGACGTGCTCCTGCTCGACGAACCACTGGCTGCGCTCGACGCCGCCATCCGCAACGACCTACGCGACGAGATCCGGCGAATCCAGCATCGCGTCGGCACCACAGCCGTTTTCGTCACGCACGACCAATCCGAGGCAATGGCGGTCGCAGACCGGGTGGCGGTCATGGACCGCGGCCGCATTCTGGAGGTCGCCGCTCCCGCCGAGATCTACGAACGACCCGCCTCCCGATTCGCCGCGACCTTCGTCGGGGCCCGCAACGCAATCGAGTTGCCCGTCGACCCAGACCGTGTGGTGCGCTGGGGTGAAGCATTCGCAGTGCCCGCCCCCGAAGCCGCAAACGGTAACGCGCTGGCCGTCTTCCGGCCCGAGGACGTACACATCACCGACGAGCGCGGGATAGCGGGAACGGTCGACGCGGTGATGTTCCTCGGCGCAACCAGCCGTGTTCATCTCACCGTGGAGGGACACACTGTGCACGTCGATCTGCCGTCCCGATCAGCGGCGGCGTTCACGCCCGGTCAGCCTGTCTCGGTCACCGTCGCACCGGAGAACGTCCGGGTGTTCGCCGCATGAGCCCCACCGTCGTATTCGTCGTCCTGGACGGTGTCGGCGCCCGTTGGGTCCGCCCAGACACGATGCCGGTGTTGCACACACTCGCGACGTCCGGAGCGTGGCGACCCGACGGCTCCGAAGCTGTGCTGTGTTCGGCGACCTACCCGAATATCCTGACGCTGGTCACCGGACGCTCACCGTCCGAACACCGAGTCTTCGCCAATCCGCTGTTCGGCCACCGCATCACCGACGGTGCCGGAGTCCGAACGATCTTCGAACGTGCCGGATCGCGTACGTCGGAGTTCGTGGTCGGTGACCAGAATCTGATCGACGTCGCCAAGGGCCGCACCGCGGGTCAGCATTGGCCCCCGGAGGGAATCCTGCCCGCGACGGCGATGCGCGACCAGTTCGAGTACGCCACCGATGCCGAGGTGCTCCCGCACGCATTGTCGGCCGTCGAGCGGCGACCCGATCTGCTCGTCGTGCACCTCAACGGTCCGGACACGGCGTGCCACGTGCACGGCCCGGAAAGCTCAGCGGCCCGAGAGGCGTACCGGACCGCGGACGCGGTGCTGGCAAGCCTGGCCGATGCTCTCCAACCACGCTGGGACGAGTTGCTGCTTCTCATAGCGTCAGACCATGACCAGGAGTCCATCCACGACGATCGCCGCATCGATCTCGTTGGTCTGGCCGAGGCGCGGGGTGTCGACGCGGCGGTGTTCCACGAGGGCACCGCTGCGGTCGTGATCGGCTCGGACGCCGACGACGTTCGCTGGCTGGCCGATGTGCCGGGGATCGAACAGTCCTGGCACTGCGAACCCGGGCTGCGGGTGGTCGCAGCAGAGCCGTACTGCTGGTTCGCGGCGCGGGACTATCCGGCCCGTCGGGGAGCCCACGGTGGTCCGAGGACACGAAGCCAGGTGGCGGTGGCGGCAGGCGGGCATCCGATGGTGGCGCAGATTGCCGACTCCTGGCGGCACCGCCGACCGCGCGCCGAGGACTGGGCGGACCTGGCGCTGGAAGCTCTGGGTTTGTGACGTTCGGCGACGGTGGTGAGTAACCGGTTGCCGACTCAGCCCGCCGGGGCCCAAAGATCCCGATTCGGCGACATGACGGACACAACCGGGAATCACGCTGCGCGCAGCGGCCAATCAGGCGGACGCGACCGTTACGTTGCGATCACTATGGCAAAGCTCCTGCGCATCCTGTCTGCCGCCGTCGTCATGCCGGCGATCACGGGCATCACGCTCGCCGGAGCGGCGGCTGCCGATCCGCCCCTGCTCAACGGCACCTACGGCTCGACCGACGGCGACCCCTACAACGTCTGGACCATCGCGACGAGCTGCGGCCCGGCCGGGTGCACCGGCACGGTCGCCAGCAACCAGGGCTGGACCACGCCCACCACGCTGAACAACGGCCGCTGGGTCTTCACGGTCTCGAAGCCGGGCGGCCTCACCTGCTCGGACGGGCACTACGAGCCGGCCGTGGTGTCGATGGCGCTCGACCCGGTGACGCTGGGCGGGGTGATGACGTCGGATTCCAATTACGGGTGCGCCGGCGGAATCGTGACCCAGAGTCCGTTCCAGCTGGCCAAGCTCGGCTGATACCTCGTCAGCTCGACCGATCCGGCTGCGCGAAGGCGTTGCCCTCACTCGCCTCCGTCGATTCGGACGTGAAGGAGACGGCTCGCACGAGCGGTCCCACCAGCGCGTCGAACACCGACGGCAACAAGCGGTACATCGCGATGACGGGCCGATTCGCCAGTCCCACCTGCCGCTCGCTGGAGCGTCGACGGTCGGTGGCCCGGACGATCGCCGACACGACCGTCGATGGGCTGACCGCGGTGGGCGGCACCCTGGGCGTACGGCCGTAGTAGTTGCTCGCGGTCTGGTAGACCGGCGTGTCGACCGGCCCGGGATACACGCCGTGGATCTTGATGCCGGGCCGGGCGCGATTCTCCTGACGCAGCACACGAACCAACCCGTGCAATGCGAATTTACTTGCCACATATGCAGATTGGTACGGGAAGGCGGCGCTGCCGAGCAGCGAGCCGATCAGTATCAGGTGTCCGGAGCCGGCCTGGTGGAAATGCGTCAGCGCACACCGAGCCACATTCGCCGATCCGATGATGTTGGTCCGCACGATGCTGTCGAAGACGTCGGGGGGCACATCCTCGAACCGTCCGAAGGCGGTGATGGCTGCGGACTGGACGACGATGTCGATCGGGCCGAAAGCGGTGGCGACGCCGAACAGCGCCTCGACGTCTGCGTGGTCGGCGATGTCGGTGCGGTGGAGGAGCACACCGCGCGCGCCCGCCTCGAGGCACTCATCCGCAACGCGCTGCAACGCGTCCTCGTTGCGTGCGGCCAGCACCAGTCGCGCTCCCCGACCGGCGAAGCGAAGGGCGGTCTCCTTACCTATGCCGCTCGAGGCACCCGTCACCACGACCACTTGAGAAGGCACCTGATTCTCGCTCATCGACAGGCATTACCCGCGGTTGCTCGTCGAAAACCCTTTGTCGCGACGCAATCTCGTCGCGCGGCGGGCACGTTCGGACAGACGCAGCCATTGCAGGGCGCCGGTGGCCGCGACAGCTGGCCATCCCCCGCGCACTGTGGCGCCCAGAGCAGCACAAACGGCGATCGGCGCCATGAGCGCTACCGGATCAGCGCGCCGCTCCAGGACCCGGTCCACGGCCATAGGTGTACCCGAGACGAGGTTGGCGGCGACGATCGCCACGTCCACCGCGCGGCCGCGACGGACACCGGTGGCGCGTGCGAACGCCACGGCGCCCCACAGCGCCAGGGTGACGTCGTGGGTCCGATCGATGGCTGCGCGGACATCTCGCCGGGGCCGCAGCTCCCACCCCATAGCGGCGCTCGTGCCCACCGCACCGTCGGCCAGACCTTCGATCAGCTCCCGCGCACTGTCTGCCGACGACCGGGACGGCGCCCAACCCAACGTCTGACGCGCCTTGGTCGTATCCATCAGCGGCGTGTTGAATGCGACGTCATACCACCCGGGTGTGAGCGCGACGATGCGGGCGGCGCTCAGGGCGGAGATGACGGCTCGCACCAGTCGGGGTGGAACGTCGACGGGGCGGGCGCCGACGAGGTCGGCCAACGCAGCGGTGTCCAATACGTCGGCGGCGATGTTGAACGACCCCCGGACCTGCCGGGTGATCAGACGCACGACGGCGTCGCCGACATCGTCGGCATGGACGAACTGCAGTTTCAGACGGGCGGGCAGTGGGAGGACGGGTAGCTCTCGACGCCGCAGCATCTCCAGCGCGGTGATCGGCACCACCGGGCCGAGATACAGGGACTTGATCAGCCACGCCGCTTCGCGCTGCACGACGACGGTCGGACGGAACCGGGCGACGGTGACGTCGGAGTGGTCGATCTCGAATTCGTCCAGCAGTTGCTCGACCATCACCTTGTGCCGGCTGTAGACCGAGGTGGCCTGGCCGGTCGTGGGCCAATCCTCCGAGACCGGTGTGTCCGATCCGGGCGCGTAGATACCCAGACTCGACGCGTACACCAGCCGAGGTGTCCCCGCCGCGGACATGGCCCGCAGAAGTGCTTGTGTGCCAAGCACATTCGCGCGATACAGATAGTCCTCGTCCCGCACCGGCTGGACGGCCAACGCGAGGTGGACGACGACGTCTGCGCCCTGCAGGGCGGACTCGAGGTCCGCCCTAGCGCTCGGAGCGGCGAGGTCCACAGCGTGCCACCGCACCCGCTCGTAGGGTGCGCCGTGCGTGGGCGGCCGCCGGCACACCCCGACGACCTCGGTGTCGGGCAGCTGCGATGCAAGCGCGCGCAGCACGCCGGTTCCGACATTGCCGGACGCGCCGGTCACCACCACTCGAGAAGGCCCGGCCGTCATGCTCGGGCCGACGGTTCACAGGGCACGCGGGTCACGTCCGTTCTCATCGGGTGACCACGCGTACCCGCACCACCCACGACCAAACGGTGCGGGCTCGCGCCGGATCAGCCCTGAGCGTCGACCGGCTTGTGGAACGTGTACACCCGGTACTGCAGCAGGGTGGACCGCGACAGCCACTTCATCCATCGCGTGCCGACGATCATCGTCTTCTGGGCGTCCTCGGACCCCTGCTGACGGAAGAAGTTGATCAGGAAGGGGTACGTCGGCAGCGTGTTCTTGCGAATGTTGCGGTTCGCCTCGAGTTGGAGTCCGGCACGCCGGCCCATGGCCTTGTAGCCCCGGATGGGCACACTGCCGAGCGTGCCGTAGGACTTCGCGATCCGGGGGCGGATGGCCACCCAGATCGGGGTCTTGCCGAACCAGGACACCGCGGGGACGAAATCCGACACCGCGAGGTAACCGCCGGGCTTGAGCACCCGCGCCGCTTCCGCGAGAAAGCGCTCGCGCGACGGGAAGTGGAAGATGCACTCGACGGCCAGCACGCGGTCGAAGGAGTTGTCCTCGAACGGCAGCTCGCAGGCGTCCCCTTCGGTCCAGTCGATCCGGTTGCCGTTGACCGCCGTCGTCTGGGCTTCCGCTGCAGCGAGCTGGCGCGGGTCGATGTTCAATCCGGTGAGGTGCATTCCGGAATGTGAGGCGTTGATCTGCTGAATGGTTCCCCCGAAGCCGCACCCGACGTCGAGCAGACGCTGCCCGTCGGCGACCCTGCCCGCCTCCAGCAGCACGGAGTTCATCTGCTCCATGGCCGCGATGTAGTCGGCGCGGGTGCCCTCGGCGGCCTTGGGGTCCTCCCAGTAGCCCCAGTGCACCTGACGTTCCCAGAGCTGGCCGGTCTCGCCACCGTCCTGCCGTTCGTCGATCAGCAGGTCGAAATACGGGAGCTCAGCCATGTGCGGAACCTAACACGTCAGAAGGGTTGCACGAGATCGGCAGGCCGATCACAAGGTCGGCATGAAATCGGCGACCGAGAGGATCATCAGCGCCACCAGCGCAAGGCCGATCAGCCCGCCGACCGGAATCATCGCCAGGCACACCGCCACCCACACGAAGAACCTCGGCCACTCGAAGCCCTGATTCCCGACCACGCCGCCGATCCGTTCCCGGATCGCGTGGTAGACCGCCCACACGCCGGCCCCGGCGGCGGCCGCAGCGATGATCCGCAGCCCGTCGGGGGTCACCGCAAGAGCGAAACCGGCCACGGCCAGCGCCGCGGCGACGCGCCCCCACCGCACCGCGCGGAGCCCTCTCCCCCGGCCCACCGCTGCGCTGCGATCGGGCTCGCTGCGGTAGCGCGGCAGCCGACCGTCGACGCCCAGCAGGCGCCACAGCCAGCGCGACCACACGGTGCGCAGGCCGAGATCCTCGGCGACCCGACGGCAGTCGGCCGCGGATTCGGCCATCATTCGCCGAGATTCGGTGCTGCGCCAATATGCGGACTTGAAAACCGCGCGGGGAATGCCGAATTCGCGGGCGAAGGTGCGCGGCGCTCCGACGGATTCACCCACCAGCCACCGCAGGAGAATCGGGAAGGCGATCGCACAGGAGAACCGTTTGAACCATCCGGCCGCTCGCATCTGCTCGGCCAAATGGTCGTCGGCGAAGGTGATGTGCCGTGCTTCCTCCGCCAAATGGATGTAGGTGATCTTGTTCAACAGCGCAGGCACGTTGGCCGCGCCGCGATGCTGCAGCGTCTGCTGGTAGTGCAGTGGCTGCTCACCGCAGAGGATCGCGATGAAGTGCAGGATGCTGATGTAACCGCCGAGGAAGCCGAGGATCGGGCCGAAGATCCGCGAGCCCCGCCGCATACCGGGGACGTCCTCGCCGGTGCGGTTGACGAACTCCTGGAACATCTGGATGTGGTTGCACTCGTCGACGAGTTCGTGCAGGAGATACCGGAACACCGGGGAACCGTTGGGCAGCTTCCCGGAGTAGTGGACCACCCCGCGAATCAGCATCATCTCGAACTGGATCGTGGTCTTGAGGGTGTTCGCGGTGATCCAGCGGCCCATGTCGATCCGTCGCTGCAACGGCTGTTCGGCATACCATTCCGTTGCCGCGAGCGGATTTGTCTCCGGATCCAATTGCCATCGAGGATCATTGCGGTCCAAAGCGTTGTCCGGCGCGTCCCAGTCGATGTCGACATACGGATCGAAACGCAGTCGGGTCGTCGCGCGGGACAGCGCTTCCACCCTGTCGAAGTACGAATCGGTCCGCGAGCCGCCCACATCGTCGACCGCCGTCATCACCCCACCTGTTGTCTTGAGCGCGATTGTGGTGGTGACCGTACCAACAACAAATGCGTTCGTGGGCGCCAAGTTTGATTGTCGCGAGAATCAGTTCCATAACGATGTGTAAGGTTCGCCCCCACACCCGCTATTGACGTGGGCGCAATGAGCACACCGCCAATGTTGCCGCCGTGCGCCGGACATCGCCGAGTTTCGCCGCCGCATTGCGTTCCGCGTGACGGGCCGGGTAGCTGGAATTCAGTCGGCCCGTCGGGCCGGACGCATCACGCCGATGTCGCCAACGCGCGCCGGTCCTCGTCGGCGAAGCTGTCCTCCAGATGCAGCGGCGACGAGTCCACGTCGATCTCGGACAGCGGTCGCCCGCGGGCGCTGCTGATGGTGCCGAATCGCCGCATCCCCTTGTCGGCGGCGTAGTTCTGGAACTCGTCCATCTGCAGCCCGAACGGCACCTCTTCGTAGAGGCCGAAACCGTCCTCGGTGTTCTTCAGTGCCAGCGGGATCAATTCGTTCATCCGGGACTCGAACACCGCCCAGTTGGAGTCGTCGGCGGCGACGTGGCGTCTGCAGGTGAACGTGCCCCAGGCCATGTGCCGCCGCTCGTCGTCACCGATCCGGCGGACCAGCTCCTGCATGCCGGGAAGGATGTCACGATCGACGCAGATCCGTTGCCAGGCATAGTATCCCGTTAAAGCCATCATGCCTTCGATGACGTGGTTGTAGGTCACCGATGCCCGCACCTGCGAGGAGGGCGACGGATCGGTGGCCAGCGCGTCGAGCGAGGCAGGCAACTCCTCGTAGAACATCTGCCGGTAGGCGGGTAGATCGTCCAGGAAGCACTGCAGGTCGTCGGTCATCCCCACCGCGTCGAGCCACATCCGGAACACCTGGGTGTGCTTGGCCTCCTCGAATGCGAACTGCGTCAAGTACATTTCGTCTCCGAGGCGGCCCTCGGCGCGCATCGCCGCCATGAACGGCTGGATGTCCTGGGTGACGGCTTCCTCTCCGGCGATGAACTGGGCGCACAGCCGGGTGGCCCACTCGCGTTCCAGCTCCGACAGCGACTCCCAGTCCTCGCGGTCGCGGGTGAAATCGATGTCGGCGGGATTCCAGAATTTGGCGTTGCCGCCGGCGAACAATTTGAGCGGCAGGCTGTCCCAGTTGAGACCTCCGGCGGCCAGCGAATCCGAGCGGGTTCTAGACATGAGGGTGACCTCCTGGGGTCGATACTGCGGTGATGGGCTGGGATGAAGAAGCAGCGGGGGCCGACGAGAACGCCGACGCGAGCACCGCCACGAAGCGGCGCACGGCCAGTGCCGGCTGTTCGGGCGATGGTTCGTCGAGGCCCAGCAGCGGATCGAGTCCACGGACGTAGGGCGCGAGCGCCAGGTGCGGCAGGATCATCAGCAGCAGCGCCAACAGCATGTCGGTGTCAGCGTCCTCGCGCAGGTCGCCGCGCTTCTGGGCGTCACGCACCAGGGGGCGCAGCACGTCGAGGTAGTGACGGTGCACCACGGCTCGCACGCTGACTCGTGCATCGGTGTCCACTTCGAAGCTGGCCGCCGCGTGCAGGGCGCGCTCGCGGGGATTGTCGGCGAAGTAGGCGACCCAGGCGTCCAGCAGGTCGGTCAGGAAGGGGAAAAAGGACCGGCGCGCGTCGAGTGCGTCGATCTGGGCCTCCATGTAGACCCGCACGCGGTGACTCGCCTGGTCGGTCACGTAGGCATACAGATCGCGCTTGTCGGCGAAGTACTGGAACAGGCTGCCCTTGGCGACGCCGGCGCGGCGCGCGATGACGTTCAGGCTGCCGGCCGAGAAGCCGTGCGAGGCGAACTCGGCCTCGGCGGCGGCCAGGACGGCGGTGCGGCGACCCCCGTCGAGGCGGGCCCACGTGACCGTCGGCATGGCCGCTCCTCACCGCTGCGTCGAATGTGACCAGTGGTCATATTACTGTGACGCAGGGCACAGTCAAGGAGCTGTGCCGGTCAGAAGACGCGGATCCAGTCGACGAGCATCTCTGCCGGGTAGGTGCCGCCGGCGGGCTCCCGGCCGCCGGAACCACCGACGGCGATGTTGAACACCGGTGCCATCGTGTAGCCCGGATCGTTGAACGGCCACTCCGGCAGGGAGTTGGCCAGCACCGTGAAGAACGGCTCCATACCGGGCACGTAGTCCTTCCAGAAGTACATGCCGCTCGGCTGCCAGGTCATCCGCCAGGTGTGCCAGTCCCCGTCGACCGGGTGTTTGTGGGTCTGGAACTGGGTGCCGTCCAGTCGCGCGTGCACCGTGGTGCCCGAGGGCCAGTCCCGGTTGCCGTACCACTCGACGAGGTCGACCTCGCCGCCGCGCACGGGGCTGTCGTTGATCAGCCAGAAGGCCGGCCAGGCTCCGTCGGTCAGGCAGTTCAGCTTGAGGCGGGCCTCCCACGTCGTGCCGACCCCGCCGCGCCAGTTGCCGATGATCTTCGCGCTGGCGTACTTCTCCTGGATGGTCGTACCGGGACCACGGGTGGCGCGGATGACGAGGTTGCCGTTGCCGTCCTGGAAGACGTGCTCCTGGTCGGTGACATACCGGCCCATGTTGAACGGCTTGTCCCATTCGTGGGGGTTCCGGATGGTCTCGCGGGCCGGGACGATGAACCACGATGCCGGGTTCGGCGGCGAACCCGCCGGCCCGTTGAACTCGTCGGCCCACAACAGGCCGGGTCCGGCCTCGGCAGCCGTCGGCGCGTCCCCGGGACCGGCCGGTCCGGGAGGCGCATCGCCGATCGGCGGCTGGGCGTGGGCGAGCGGTTGCGGCAGCGCGGCAGCCGCCACACCAAACCCCAACATCAACATTGCACTGCGGCGATCCATGCTTGGCACCCCCAAACCGTAAACGGAGCGGGCACGATTGTGCGAGAAAAACCCGCCGGTGTCCGGTCTATCCGGCGCCGGCGTTCAGCCCGTGACGCCTCGGGTCAGGGCATCGGCGAGCAGATCCAGATAGCGCCCGTCGACCTCCCTGCCGTGGACAACGCGCCAGTAGGTGGGCGCGACCAGCAGGTCCAGCAGCAGCTCAGATACTTCCGGGGTGAGGTCACCACGCCGCTCGGCGCGGTCGAGCGCCTCGCGCGCCCACGCCCGGCGCGGACCGCTGATGTGGTTGGCGCTGGCTTCCGCCAAGGCCGGGTTCCGGTCGTACTCGGCGACGAGACTCGGCAGGATCGCCCGCATGCGAGGGTCGGTGAGCCAGTCCGCCACGGCGTCGAGCATCGCCCGGATGTCGCCGCGCAGGGAGCCGGTGTCGGGGGCCGGGCCGGCGGGGACGCTCAGATGCGCGAGGACGTCGGTAACCATCTCCACCTTCGACGGCCACCGGCGGTACAGCGCGCTCTTGCCGACGCCGGCTCGTTTGGCGACGCCTTCCATCGACAATTTGGCATAGCCGTGTTCAGCCAGTGCGTCGACCGCCGCGGTGGTGATCGCATCCGTCACCTGGGGCTTGAACACGGCCGCCCCACTGGGTGCCCGGCGAGGTGACGTCACGGCGCCACTCTAGCAGCGGACGGAACAGGACCGTCTCGTCCATTGTTACAGTGGACGGGACGGAACCGTTTCGTCCAGAGACACGGAGGTGATGAGATGTCAGCGCAGGACGACGAGCGCCGGCGGCGCGCCAACCACACCATCGACCGGGCCCTGGAACTGCTCCTGGCTCACGACATGACTGGATTCGCCATGCTGTGGGCACCGCACGGAACGATGGAGTTCCCCTTCGCGGGCCCCGGACAGCCGTCTCGCCTCGACAGTCGGGCCGCGGTGCTCGACTACCTGGCCGGCTACACCGAGATGCTCGACGTCCGCAACGTGATTGCGCAGACCCGGCACCAGACGCTCGATCCGGACACGGTGGTGGTGGAGTTCGACGTCGAGGGCGTGGCGGTCGCCACTCAGCGGCCCTATCTGATGCGCTACATCGCGGTCATCACCGTCGGGGACGACGGCATCGTCAACTATCGCGACTACTGGAGCCCCTCCGCCGCGGCCGATGCGCTCGGTGAGTCCGCATGACCGGGCCGTTACTCGTCACCGGGGCGACCGGTCACACCGGATCCGCGGTGAGCCGGCTGCTCAGGGAGGCGGGCGCAGAGGTCCGCACGGCCAGCCGAGATCCCGGGCGCGCAGCGGTGCGGTTCGACTGGACCGACCGCGGGACCTACGCCGACGCCCTGGCCGGCGTCGAGCGGATGTACCTCGTCGCGCCGGTGGGGGTGGCCGAGCCCGCACCCGTGGTCCGGCCGTTTCTGGAGATGGGCCTCGCGCGGGGTCTGCGCCGGGTGGCGCTGCTCAGCTCGTCGGCCACCGAGCCGGCCGATCACGGTCTCGGCGCGCTGTACCGGCTCGTCACCGACACCGTGCCGGAGCCGGTGGTGCTGCGCCCGTCGTGGTTCATGACGAACTTCGTCGGAGACCATCCGGTGGCCCTGGGAATGCGGACCGGAACCGTGACCACGGCGACCGGTGCCGGTCGGATCGGGTTCGTCGACGTCGAGGACATCGCGGCCGTGGCGGCGCATACGCTCCTTGACGACGCGGTACCCGACCCCGAATACCTGATCACCGGGCCGGAGGCGCTCAGCTACGCCGACGTGTGCTCCCTGGCAACAGAACTCACCGGTCGGACGATCCAGCACGTGGCCGTCAGCACCGCTGAGCGTGCCGAGCAGATCGCCGCGTCGGGCGTGCCGCGGGACTTCGCCGTGGTCCTCGCCGCGATGGACGAAGCGATCAGCCGCGGATCCGAGGATCGGGTGACCGACACGGTGCCACGCATCACCGGTCGCCCGGCGCGTTCGGTCGCCGATTTTCTCGCCGCCCATGTCGATCAGCTCGACGGCATGGAATCGTCGCCGCCGCGGGTGCGTTGAGAGGTGGCGTGGCTGCAGCCGATCTCTTCGAACCGTTGACCGTCGGCACGTTGACCGTGCCGAACCGATTCGCGATGGCACCGATGACCCGCCAGGCGTCGCCCGGCGGTGTCCCGGGCGCGGACGTCGCGGAGTACTACCGCCGGCGCGCTGCCGGTGGCGTCGGTCTGATCATCACCGAAGGTGTGCGTCTGCCCGACCCGGCGGCCGGCTACCCGTACTCCATCCCGACGCTGGCGGGCGAGGACGTGCTGGCGGGTTGGACGCGCGTCGTCGAAGCCGTGCACAGCGAGGGCGGCACGATCGCCGCGCAGTTGTGGCACCAGGGTGTGCAGCGCGACGACGCCGACGGTGTGGTCCCTGTCGGCCCGTCCGGCATCGACGGACTCGGCCAGCCGCGCGGGCGGGCGCTGCAGATCGACGAACTGGGTCAGGTGGCCGAACTGTTCGCGCGAAGCGCCGCCACCGCGCAGCGGGTGGGTTTCGACGCCGTCGAGCTGCACGGCGCCCATGGCTACCTGTTGGATCAGTTCCTGTGGGGGCGAACGAATCTGCGCACCGACGGATACGGCGGATCGCTTGCGGAGCGGACGCGGTTCCCGTCCGAAGTGGTGGCGGCAGTGCGGGCCGCCGTCGGCCCCGACTATCCGGTCATCTTCCGCTTCTCGCAGTGGAAGGGCACCGATTACGCGGCGTCCATCGCCGACGATCCGACCCAGCTGCAGGAGCTGTTGAGCCCGCTGATCGCAGCCGGGGTCGACATGCTGCATCCCTCGACACGCAGGCACTATCAGCCCGCGTTCCCGGAGTACGACCCACAGTTGAGCCTCGCCGGCTGGACCAGGAAGGTCACCGGGCTGCCCGTCATCACGGTCGGATCGGTCGGTTTGGAAACACAGTTCCGCAGCGAGAAGCGTGGGCAGCTCATCCAGCCGGCGCCGGTCGACCGTCTGGTCGAACAGTTCGATGCCGGTGAGTTCGACATCGCCGCCATCGGGCGCGCACTGCTCGCCGATCCGGGGTGGGTGAACCGGTTACGCGACGGCGAACTCGACAGATTCGCCGGCTACAACGCGGAAAAGGCGATGTCGGCGCTCGCCTGAGCGCTCACCCGTCTCGCCACGCCTCGAGGACGTGTTCGTAGGGATAGGTCTGCACCGACAGGTCACCCACGAACGGGTGCTCCAACGCGAAGATCAGGTACAGCACGAAGGACAGCAGTGCGCCCGCCAGTGCGACCGAACACGCGTGCACAGCCAGATGCGCCGTCCCGAACAGGTAGGTGAACAGCAGCATCACCGCACCGCCGCCGACCAGTAGCACCCACAGTTCTGTGGGGATCCCCGAATGGCTGCTCGAGATGCGCACCTTGCGGCTGCTCCCGAGATCGTTGAGCTTGCTGATGTCCTCGTTCAGAAAGGCGATCTGGATCTGGGTGACCGGTTGGACGTCGAGGTAGCTCTGCCAGATCGCGGTCAGCTCGTCAGACTGCTGCTCGATGGCCTCCCCGTGGTGTAGCCGGACGAATTCGTCGTTCACCACATCCTCGGCGTAGGCGATCAGGCTGCGCCGCACAGCCTCGCGCGATTGCGGTGGCAGCGTCTCGGAATCCCGGAGCAGATCGGAGATGGCGTTGGCTTCGGATTCGGTCGCCGCGGTGGCGTCTTCGAACTGCTCCCACACCACCACGACGACGAAGGCGACCAGTACCGCGTAGAGGATGCCCGCCAGCGCGAAGGTCTGGGCGGTGACGTCATTCGCCGACTCGAAGCGTTCGGATCGCGTCAGGCGCCGGAAGGCGATGAGACCGAACACCGACAGCGCGACCGTGACGATCACCACGACTGGGGCGACGATGATCGGCGGTTGTTGCAGCAGCCAGATCACCGAACGTCTCCCGCCGGGCCCCCCATGCTGCGCACGTCACGGAAGCTACCGGTCGGACAGCACTTCGTCAGCCGAAGTCGGTGTACTGACCAGGTTTCCGGCGACCTCCTGCTGCCAGAAGTCGTTGGCGTGTCCGGTGTCGACCTCGAGTTCGAAGCGGTCGGTCATATCCGCGGTGACGTCGGCCAGGTCGACGTAGAACTGCTCGTACCACCGGCGGTGCTGGTACACCGCACCGTCCTCCTCGGTGAGCAACGGGTTCTCGATGCGGGTCTTGTGCTTCCAGATCTCCACGTCTTCGAGGAAGCCCTCACCGAAGGACCGGCTCATCGATGTCGCGAGCTTCGCCGCCTTGTCCGCCGGCAACCCAGGCAGCTCCTGGACCGCGACACCCCACATCAGCACGAACGAATCGTGGCTCACCGGATAGTGGCAGTTGATCAGCGCCACCTCGATCGTGAAATCGGGCGCGACGTCGTTGTGCAACCAGTTGATCATGTACGCAGGCCCGAAGTACGTCGCCTCGGACCTCAACTTCGTTCCCTCCCAGAGATTTTCGTAGTTGGGAGTGGTGTCGGGCCGGGGCTTGGACTCCATGAACTGGCTGGCCGTGTGGCCTTCGATCACGTTCTTGAAGAAGGTCGGATAGGCGTGGTGGATGTAGAAGAAGTGCGCCATGTCGACGTTGTTGTCGACGATCTCGCGGCAGTGCGAGCCCTCGATGAGGATCGAATTCCACGACCACGGCGACCACAGCCCCTCGTCGTAGCCCTCGATCGTGGGCGGGAACAGCTCGGCCGGCGGTGTCGACCCCTCCGGGTCGTGCCAGACGAGTAACTGGCCGTTGACCTCGTCGGCGGGCCAGCACCGCGTGCGCGCCAGCCGTGGAGTGCGCTTGGCATAGGGCACCAGCGAGCAGCGGCCCGTCGAGCCCTGCCAGCGCCAGTCGTGGAACGGGCAGGCGATCGAATCGCCCTTGACCGTGCCCTGGGAGAGGTCGCCGCCCATGTGCCTGCAGTAGCCGTCGAGCACGTGCAGCGCGCCGTCGGCATCGGCGAACACGACCAGCCGGGTGCCGAACGCGTCGACGCCGTGCGGCTGTCCGTCCCGGAAGTTCTCGGCAAGGCCGAGGCAGTGCCAGCCCCGGGCGAAGCGCGTCATGGGCACGCCGGTGTCGATGTCCCTGATGTCTGCAGCGGTCACACCACTGATTTAAGCACATTCGCTTAGTTCTTGAGCGGAATCTATGATCGCCCCGTGGGACGCGGGGAGCAGGCCAGGCGCGACATCCTCGACGCGGCCGAACAGCTGATCGCCGAGCGGGGAGTGCAGGTACCCCTGCGGGACATCGCGCTGGCCGCCGGGCAGCGGAACAACTCGGCCGTCAACTACTACTTCCGCAACCGGCAGGAACTGATCGACGCCATCGTGCTGCGCCGACTGGAGCCGATGGAACGCGAGCGCGCCCTGATGCTGGCGGCGCTGGGTCCCGACCACGAGGTGGCGGCGCTACTGCAGGTCATGGTGCTGCCGTTCACGACGGTGCCCAGTCGCTACTACGCACGCTTCCTGCAGGCGGCCACCCTGCATCTGCGCGCCGACATCGATTCCGCGCAGGGCTCGGTGTGGCGGCAGGTGCTCGGTGAACTCGCCCGTGCCATCCCGACCGACGACGCCGCCGCGCGCCGCCGCAGGGTGAGCGCCGTGGCGACAGCGATGTTCGCACTGCTCGCCGATCTCGAACACACCACACATGACACCGACCTACCGACCGGCGGCCCGGACGAGATCGTCGCGATGCTCGCGGCGATGCTCACCGCGCCGATGCCGCTCAGGGCGGTCGAGCCCGCGGTTCAGCGGAAGTAGAGCTCCTCACCGGTGGGATAACCGCCGCCGGTGGTGGTGATGTGGACGTGGTCGTAGTGGCCAGCGCCGAAGCTCTGCGGGCCGCTGGGGGTGTAGTAGACGCCGCGCCAGATCACGTCCTGGATGCCGAAGCGCTCGGCGTTCTTGAGCACATAGGCGACGATCTGGTTCCCCAGCGCGATGCCCGCATCGCTGCCGGGGTCGGGGATCATCACATCGAGCGCGAGGCCGTCGGGATGCCATCTGAGTGCGTCCGCCCGCACCCCGCCGATGTTCTGGATCTCGGGGAACACCGCGCTCACCGCGCGGGCGGTGAAGATCGTGCGGACCTGCAGACCGTCCTCCGGGGCGCGACCCTCCGGAAGCGCCTGACGCACCTGCGCCCGCGACGCCCGCCAGTTCGAGATCGAGACCAACTGTCCCGGAACGACGTCGATGTCGTCGATCACCGCGGGGGCGACGGTCCCACCGGCTGCCAGCACCTCACCACAGCAGTCCGATGGAGCCTCGACGACCGGCTCGGCGCCCTCGGCGGCGATCGGGTTGACGTCCGCACCGAGCGTGAGCGCAGCCGCGGCGGGCGTCGCGAAAGCGATCATCAACAGCGACGATCTCCGGCGGTCGCTGACCTTCGAGTGCCGACCCACGCAAGCACTTTATGATGAGAAAGACGTTAATGTCACGGCGAGGTCACGGATTCATCACAGACCGACCGCTCCGGGGCGTCGGAGCCCCGCCACACCGCGCCTACTCTGGGCGTATGCGCCCAGCCACCGCGCTGAGCATCGTCTCGGCCATTCTCGTCGTGAAGGCCCTCCTGATCGGGTGGGTCTCCTACGGGCGGGCCCGGACCATCGGCTATGAACCGGGTCTCGGCAGTACCGGCCTGCTGATCGCCTCGGTGATCCTCGTCATCGCACTGATCGCCGGAGCATCGAGCGTGGCGCTGCGCCGCCGCGAACGTGACCCGGACGGACACCAGGACCGGGTGTGATCTACGGAGTCGTGTACTGCGGCTCGTGGAACCGGTTGATGATCGGCAGCCGCTCGATGAGGCGGTCCCGCAGCCGGGGTTGCGGGGCGACCGGAGGAACGTAGCCGGCCTGCGGCGGGACGACCCCGGGCGCACCGGGCGCCGGCGGCACGGACGCCGGCGCAGGTGCGGGCGGCACATACGCCGGGGCGGGAGCCACATACTCCGGCGCGGGGGGAACGTAGACCGGTGCGGGCGGCTCGGCGTACACCGGCGGAGGCGCGGGCGCCTCGGCGACGGGTTCGCTGACCGGGGCGACTTCCGGTTCCGGTGCCGGCACGACCTCCGGCGGCGGAGGCGGCGCCGCGGGGGGCGGTGGGGGCGGCGCGGCCGGACGCGGTGCGGCCTCCGGCGCCTTCGGCGTGACCGCCGCCGGCGGCGCCTCGGCCAGCTGACCCGATGCCGCCAACTGCTCGGTCTGCGCGGATTCCGACCGCTCGGACGTCAGCTGCATCCCCAGTGCGACCGACAGGGAGACGACGAACGTCACCACGGCCGCGGCCAGCACCGAGGTGAGCGCGGGTACCCGCCACGTCAGCCGGCTGCGCTGCGGGGTCTCGACGCCGGCGGCCAGCGCCAGGCGCGCGTCCACCCCGGCGAAGCCGCGGGCCGAGGCGAGTGCGGCCCCGCGGGCCAGCGCGAGGTCGGCCTCGGCGGCGGAGATCACGCCCGGGTGACCGAGCGCGGACACCACCAGCGGCAGATGGTCGGCCGAGCCGAGCGCGTAGACCGCCTCGGGACGGGCGCCGGTCGATTCCAGCGTCCGACGGACACCCTGCGCGACGGTCCCGGGATCGGTTCCGGTGATCGGGTCGATGATGACGCTGTCGGCGGTGACGACAGCCACCAGAGCCAGATCGGGTTCGACGACGCAGACCGCGATCTCGTCCTGGCGGGCGAGATCGGAGACACCGGTCGCCAGTGCGGCGGCCCCTTCGGCCGGTGACAGCGCGACGACGTTGTTGACGCCCTTGTCGGTCATCGCCTGCAGCAGGGTGGCGGCCTGCGCGGCTGCGGCGGGCGACCAGGTGACGCCGACCGCGATGGGCCGGACCCCGGGCACGGCCGCGTAGGGCCCCTGCCCCAGAACCGCTTCCACCAGCGATTTCGTGGCGGATCCGCCGGCGGCGCCGATGTCGAGCGCGCCGCTGTCCACCGTGGCGCCGTCACCGTCGGCGCCCTCGACGAGCACGAAACGAATCGCCCTCGATGTCACCGAAAGGCCGAGTACAAGGTCCACTAGTCGATCCCGCTCCGTTGGTCAGTTCGAACTGACCATACCGTTGCCGAGTCGATACTCAAGCCGGCCAGGTGCTCAGCCCGCCTGCCACAGACAGTGGCCGCTCAGCTCGATCGAGAACATCACGGGCACGACGGCGAAGCGCAGCGGCTGCCCCGGCTCACCCTCCGCGACCTGCGGCGGGCCCACCTCACCGGCCCGGACCACCGCCGCCTGTTCGGCGCGGCAGCGGGTGCCGGGCTCCTGCGGATACGCGGTCCACGGCCCGGAGAGCATCTCCGGATTCCGCCGCCCCTGACCGTGCAGGGTGAGCCCGGCGTCGGTCGACAGCCAGCGGTCACCGGACGGATAGGGGCCGGGGTGCACCACCCAGCGCCCGCCGCTGCACTGCACCGCCGTACCGTCCGCGAGCAGCGTCAGCGCACCGTCGACCGCGGCGTCGCACGAGACTCCCGGTTCCGGTTCGGCGGGCTGCGCATGACCCACCGCGGGGCAGGCCGACGCCAGCACCGCCGTGCCGGCGAGCGCCCAGAGGATTCGTCGCGTCATATCCGGATTTTCGCTCGCCACCCGCGCAGCGCTACAGCAATACAGTGATGCGGTGACGAATTCGCTGCGCGGCGTCGACATCGACGCCGTCGACACCGCAGCGCAGCTGCGCTTCTGGTCGACCCTGCTCGAACTGTCGCCGGTCGGCGACTCCGCACTGACGCTCGGACCCGGCACCCTGCGCTTCGTCGCCGCCGAGCACCCCAAATCGGTGAAGAACAGGCTGCATCTCGACCTCGCGTCCACATCGGGCCGGCACCAGGCCGAGATCGTCGAGCGGGCGCGCGGGCTCGGCGCCGTACCCGTGGACGTGGGGCAGCGCGACGTGCCGTGGGTGGTCCTCGCCGATCCCGAGGGCAACGAGTTCTGCGTGCTCGAACCGCGCGACGAGTATCTCGGCCTCGGCCCGGTCGCCGCGGTGGTCATCGACGCGCTCGACCCGACCGCTCAGGCCCGGTTCTGGGCGCCGACCACCGGTCTGCCGATCACCCGCGAGCACGAGATCTACGCGTCGCTGGGTCAGGACGGCGCCTACTTCGTCGAGTTCATCCGGGTGCCGACGGCCAAAGATGCCCCGAACCGGCTGCGGTTGCGCGTCGAAGGACCGGCTCCGCGGTCCGATCCCGAGGGCAACGAGATCAGCGTCGGCTGAGCATCACGACTCCAGGAGTGACTGCCCGAGATAGCCGCCTTCCACCACCCCGGGCAGGATCGCGAACGTCGCCGACCCGATCGTGGTGACCCATTCGTTGAGCGCATCCGATGCCGCGAGGCGCCGCTGCACCGGGACGAACTGGCGCGCCGGATCCCGTTGATACGCCGCGAAGATCAGGCCACTGTCGGTGGTCGGTCCCGGCGCAGGCGGGTCGTCGAAGTTGTAGGGCCGTCGCAGGAACTGCTCCTCGTCGCTGCGGTGCCGCGCCAGGGCGATGTGGGCGTTCGGCGGGATGACGGGGATGCCGTGGCGGACCGCGGCGAAGTCCGGTTCGTCGGACTCCCGCTCCCCGGTCAGCGGCGCACCGGTGTCGAGTCGCCGGCCTATCGTCAATTCCCTTGTGGTGCGGTCCACTTCGTCCCAGGTGTCCATCTCCGCGCGGATGCGGCGCAGCACCAGCAGGGTTCCTCCGGCGAACCACGGCTGGCTGCTGCCGTCGTCCCAGACGTGGCGATCGAACGCAGCGTCGTCGTGCAGGTTCGCGGTGCCGTCGACCTGGCCCATCAGATTGCGCATGCTCCCGCCGGGCAGGCCGGAACCGTGAGCGTTGCGAAAACCGTTCTGCCGCCAGCGCTGCGACGTCACCCTGCGGACGTTCTTGAGCAGCACCCGGGCGGCATGGGCCACCACGACCGGGTCGTCGGCGCAGATCTGCAGCAACAGCTCTCCACCGGTCCACCGGGGGTCGAGGCGGTCGGTGCCGAACGCCGGCAGGTCGGCCAGCGTGGCGGGACGCCGGCGTCCGAGCCCGGCACGGTCGAACACGGACGGACCGAGCCCGACGGTGACGGTCAACCGCGCCGGCCGCTGCGCCAGTTCGGGTTCGGTGTCGGCGAGGGCCGGCCTGCCCTGAGTGAGTCGCTCCGCGTCCGCAGTCCACAACTTGAGCACCGACGAGAGACCGGCACGCGCGCTGGGTCCGGACTGCGGGCTCAGGTCGAGCGCGACGAACAGCGCATGCGCCTGTGGCGGCGTCGCCACCCCGCTCTGGTGTTCACCGTGGAACGGCTCGACCGCACTGCCGAAATCCAAAGCGGCAGTCGCCGACTGCGTCTGACACTGGACCAGCGCCGCCCCCGCGGCCAGTGCGGCGGCACCTCCGGTGAGCAGGCGCCGTCGGTTGACGGCGGGGAGCCGACCGCGGGCCTCAGCCATGGTCGTGCGGCATGGAGGGCTGGTATTCCTCGTTGCCACCGGCGAAGTCACGAATCTGAGCGGTCACCGGCAGCGTCGAACGGTCGTCGAACATCACGGTCAGGGCGACGTGGGCACCGGGCTGCAGCGGCCCGGTCAGATCCATCAGCATCAGGTGGTCGCCGCCGGGGGCCAGCTCGCGCGTGCCGCCCGCAGGGACGGTGATGCCACCGGCCTTGGGCCGCATCGTCTTCGCGCCGGAGGCGTCGGGCACCACCTCGTGGACCTCGACGCGTCCGGCAGCCGGGGACGTTCCGGAGACGATGTGCGCGTCGCGATGGCCGGTGTTGGTGAACGTGCCGAACACCGCGGCCATGCCCATGTCCCCTGCCGTCGCCCACTGGTCGGTGACGGCGACGCTCTGCGCCGCGGACTGCTCGTGGTGACCGGGCGGCGACGCGCAGCCCGAGGCGAGCGCCACCACCGCAACCCACCAGATGGCGTTACGCATCACCGGCCACCTTCGCGCGCCGCGCCTTGACCGCCCCGATGAGCAGATCGATCGCCACGAATCCGGCGAGGGTGATTCCGAGCAGCGGCAGGAACCATCCGACCGCGACGGTGGTGACGATCAGCGCCGCGATCGCCGCGGGCTGCAGTCGCCGGATGCCGCCGCGCATCGGTGGCCTGCCGACCGCCCAGGCCGAACCCCGAGTCGGGCGGCGCCTCCACCACATGACGTAGCCGCGGACGATGACGGTCACCAGGCCCACCGCGACGGCCAACAGCAGCAGCTGATTGAGCAACCCGAACAGCAACCCCATGTGGCCGCGGATCCCCCAGTCGGCGAGCTTCGCGACCACCGAGTAGTCCCGCCAGTAGTCGATCTGCGCGGTGACGGCGTAGCCGGCCGGGTCGACGGTGGCGGCGTTGGTGGTCAGCCGGTAGGGCTTCTCGACCTCGGCCACGCCCAGGCCGTCACCCGCCCCGGCGGGCATCGTCACCTCCAGCGGCAGGTGCACGCCCGCGCCGGCCGCCGCGGCCAGCACCCGGTCGTAATCGACCCCCGCGACGTCGGGCTGCCCGCGGCGCATCGCCGCGCCGCCGTGCCCGGCGTGCTCACCGCCCGGCACCGCGGTGTCCAGTTGCGGCCGTTGCCAATTCAACGCGCTCCGGATATCGGTGACGTGGGCTCCCGCGTACGTCGACCAGGTGATCCCGGTGGCGGACAGGAACAGCAGGGCGCCGAGAAGCCAGACTCCGGTCGTGCCGTGCCAGTTCAGCGTGCGGGACCGTCCCGTCACCGAGCGGTCGACGGTGAGGATGCGTCCGGCGCGCTTGCGGCGCCGTTCGCTCGCGGCCTTCACCAGCCACAGGTAACCGCCGCCGAGTGCCACCAGCCACAGCCACGACGCCGCGATCTCGCTGTAGACCCGGCCAGGTTCACCGAGGTTCAGGTGGCGGTGCAACCCGTCGAGCCAGGTGCTCAGCGGCAGATAGCCGAGCCAGGTGGCCTCGTCCCCGAGCACCCGACCGCTGTGCGGGTCGACGAACACCGCGCGCAGCAGTTCCTCGTCCAGGGACGGGTCGGCGAAGTACACCCGGGTGGACTCCGCTGCGGTCGCCGCCGGCCGCAGACCGGTCAGCGCGAGGTCGGGAAACGCGGCGCGGGCGGCGTCCACCTGGTCGGACAACGGGATGGTCTGGCCGGACGCCTCGACGAACAGGATGTCGCCGTAGTAGAAGCGTTCGAGGGTGGGCGCGAGCGCGTAGAGGCCGCCGGTGATCGCGGCGACCAGGATGAACGGTGCGACGAGCACACCGGCGTAGAAGTGCAGGCGGGCCACCAGCGGACGCCAGCTGCGTCGGGTCAGGTGTGGTGGCGATGGCGGTGTGAGGGTGTCTTCGGGGACGGTCATGGACAGGCCTGTTCGATCGAGGAGGGCTGCGGCAGCGCCGCAGAACGGGAGGCGGATGAACGCCGTGCGGTGACAGCAGTCCGACCGCGGACGAACGCCGCGATCAGTGCAGTGCGAGATGACCGGCTACGCGGTCAGGACAGCGCCAGGCGAGGTGGCGCCCGCATCCCCAATCCGGAATGGAACAGAACAGGCCGAGCGACAACGACTTTGGTCTCGCGGATCGGCCGCGGCGCGGGTCGGCTGCGATGCACGAACACCAGCGACAACCAGCACAGCACCGACGCGCAGACGACGTAGAGGTGCGACACCAGGCTGATCAGCACGCCGAGCGCGACAGCGGCCGCGGCGTGGGCGGCCAGCATCGGCGCCGACGGCAGCAGATCGTGCCCGCCGTGGCCCAGCGACAGCGCGACGTGGCCGAGGATCTGGCCGACGACGAGCGCTGCGGCCAGCACTCCCGCGTGGGTCCTGGAGCGGGTGATCGCGGCGGCTCCGCTGATCGCACCGACCGAGCCGCTGATCAGCAGCACCATCGCCGCGGCCGCACCCGACGGCATGCTCCCCGCGACCGCGGCGTGGGCGGCGGCGGTGAGCAGGGCCGAGCACACGCCGACGAGGGCGCCGCAGACCGCGCCCGCGCGGAACGCGGCTGTGCTCATTCGCGGGACTTTACCCGGGGTCCCCGCCGGACCGGCGGGTGAGTGTGAAACCCAGGGCGCCCTCAGCGGTTGGGCACCTGGATGGGGATCGGCACGGGCAGGAACGGCACCGTAAGGTACGTCGTCGTCAACGGATTGGTCGTCGTCGTGTAGGTCGGCACCGTCGTCGTGGTGGTCGGCACGGTCGTCGTGGTGGTCGGCACCGTGGTGGTGGTCGTCGTGGTCGTCGTCGTCGTGGTGGTGGTGGTGGTGGTCGGTGGCGTAGTGGTGGTCGTGGTGGCGCGCGTCGTCGTCACCGGCGGTGGCGGCGGCGGAGCCTCGGTGGTGGGAGGCGGTGGTGGCGGCAGCTCGCTGGTCACGGTGAGGACCGGCGGCGGCGCCTCCGACGTCGGCGGGGGCAGCGGTGCGCTCGCCGGCACCCGCGTGGTCTCGAGTTCGGTGGCAGGTGTGCTGTCGGTCGATGTGCCGGTGAGCGCGTAGGCGACTCCGCCGAGCGCAACCACCGCCACCACCGCCGCCGCCGCGACGGCCAGTTGCGGTAGCCGCTGCCAGACGCCGGCCCGCTCGACCGGCTCATCGCGGGGCTCGTAGAGCACCTCGGGCCGCGGTCCGGCCACCTCCGTCGCATACGCGTCGTACTGGTCCTGATACGGGTCCTGGTAGGGACTCTGGTAGACGGTTTCGCCGGTGTAGGGCACCGGTTCTTCGCCCACGCCGTCGTCCTGCGACCAGGCCAGCGCGCGGAACGTCGCCGATCCGGGTGCGTCGGAGGACATCTCGGCCACGGGCACGACCGGGGCGATGCCGGTCGGCGCCTCGGCCGTCGCGCCGTACGCGGCGAACAGCGCCGCACCGACCGCGGCGTCCAGCGCGGGCTGCGGGGTGCTCACCACCGGGGCCCGCGAATGGGCGGACAGCTGCTGGGTCACCAGTGGGATGCTCGCTCCCCCACCGATGGCCACCACGGCCGACACGTTGGCCCAGGAAATCCGGTTGCGCTGCAACACATCGTCGAGCGCGGACAGCACTGCGGCCAGCGGAGCCCGCAGCAGCTCCTCGAGTTCGGCTCGGGTGACCCGCAGCTGGGACGAATAGCCGGGCAGCTCCACGGCGACGTCGGTGGCGGTCTGCGCCGACAGGCGTTCCTTCGCCAGGCGGCACTGCTCCCGCAGGGTGCTCAGCGAGCCCACCGCCGCGGTGCGGGCCGGATCCGTCCCGCCCGACTGCGTGACGCCGTCGAGCACCTGGGTGAGCAGGGCCTGGTCGATCTGGTCGCCCGAGAATTCGGTCAGCCGGGTCGTCGCATCGATCGCCTCGAAGGCCGATGACGCGTCGGCCACTGTGATGCTGGTACCGCTACCGCCGAGATCGATGAGCGCGACGACACCCGACGACGGCAGGCCGGGGTTGGCGTGCAGCGCCGTCAACGATGCCACCGCATCGGACACCAGGCGCGCGGGGGCCAGAACCGGATTGGTGCGCAGTGCCTTGCGCAGCGCCCACTGCGTGGATGTGCCCCAGTGCGCGGGTACCGCGATCGCCAGATCCCCCAGCGGCGGGCCGCCCGTCAGTTCGACCAGTGCATCGAGCGCCTCGGTCAGCAGCGTCTCAGCGTGGTAGGAGGATCCGTCCGGGGCGACCAACGGCACCGGATCCCCGACCCGCTCGACGAAGCCCGTGAGCACAGTGCCGCCGTCCCCGTCCGGAGGCAGGCCGACCTGCGGCGTGCGGTCACTGAACAGGCTCAGCGTGGAACGCCGGATCACGGGCGGATTGCCGACACGCGCCGCTACCAGGTTGGTGGTCCCGATCGACAACCCCAACGGGTCGCTCATATGACCGTGAACCCTAGTCGCCGTCGGCGAGGTCAGCGCTCCGACACACCGCCCGGCGCCTCATCGGCCGTGGCCGCGACGGCATCGTCGGGGATCACTCGCCGCAACACCGCCGACCCCACGATGCCGACGGCGATCAGTCCGATGGCCACGGGATCGGGCAGGGCGTCGGACACCCAGCCGACGATGCCGGCCACCACGATGAACGGCGGCAACCAGTCCAACGCCCGCAACACCGAGGAGATCTCCCCGGTCGCGTAGTCGGGATAGAACTCGGTGAACGACACCGCGAAGATCATCGCGCCGATCGGCAGGATCCATGCCGTCCAGAAGTTGTCGTTGTCGCGCAGCACCGCATCGCCGTAGGCGCCGGTCAACGCGGAGAACACGAATGCGCCCGCCCACGCGGCGGACAGCACGTAGTTGATCTTCAGGAAGACGGGGCTGTCCCAGTGTTCCTGCGGCGTGGTGTCTTTGGCGTAGGCCAGGGTGAACGGCCTGCGGATGGCCAGGGTGACGATCGCGAACGCCGCGAGGGCGATGTTGCTGATCTCCCCGGCCCACATCTGCAGCCAGTCGATGACGCCGTCGGACGCCAGCAGTCCGACGATCGCCAGCACACCGAAGTAGGCGACGGTGAACGCCTCGAGAAGATGGACCTGCACACCCCGGCGCGTGCCCACCCACAACGTGAGCAAGGACAGGCCCAGCGCCGCCGACGCCGCCTCCTCGAACCTGCCGGGACCGTTCAGCACCGCCATCAGGATCCACGGAGCCAACCCCGCCAACGGGGATCTGACGTATCCGTCAAGTAGCTTCATACCCCGGACTCTATGCGTCCGGCGCGCCCTGTGTTGCAATGACGACCATGGGTGACATCGACGACATCAAACAGGTCAAATACCGGTACTTGCGGGCGCTGGACACCAAGCACTGGGACGATTTCGCCGACACGCTCACCGAGGACGTGGTCGGCAAGTACGGCGAATCGCTGGGTGACACCCACGAGTTCACCGATCGTGACTCGCTGGTCGATTTCATGCGGACGTCGCTGGGTCCGGAGGTTCTCACCGAGCACCGCGTCAATCATCCCGAGATCACCGTCGACGGCGACGAGGCGACCGCGACCTGGTATCTGCAGGACCGCGTGATCGCGCCCGCGTTCAACTTCATGCTCATCGGTGCGGGCTTCTATCACGACCGCTACCGGCGCACGGCCGACGGCTGGAAGATCAGTGCGACCGGCTACGACCGCACCTACGACGCCTCGATGTCGCTGGAGGCGTTGAACTTCAAGGTGAAAGCCGGTCGCGCACTGAATATCTGAGCTGTCACTGCGCGACGGCGATCAGCGCGCCGGGTCGCAGCCAGCGCATGATCTCGACCAGCTTCGCGTCGTCGATCGCCACGCAGCCCGCCGTCGGCCCGCCATCGGTGGAGTGCAAGAAGAACGCGCCGCCGTTACCGGGCACCCGCGCCTTGTTGACGCCCATCACCACTGCATGCCGGTACTGCGGGATGTCGAGGTTCTCGGTGCCCGAGCTCAGCGATGTGTTGAACGGGCAGGCGTCCTTCTTGCACACCTGCATCGTGTTGTACGTCGGGCTCTTCATGTCCCCGTCCCACCAGTGGTCCGGGGTGACCTGGACGTAGGGCAGCCCGCCGCCGGGGTTCGGTGCCGTGCCGAAGGCGAAGTCCAGCGTGAACACGCCCATCGGTGTCTTCATCTCACCGTCGTGGCTCTGCGGTGTCATCCCGTTGGCGCCGATGAACGCCGGGATACCGGCGGCGACCGGCTGCCAGCCCGCCGCGGTGCGCTGCCAGACGTCCATCTTCGCTTTCGATCCGCCGACGCCGACAACCGAGATGACCTGTGTCGCCGACCCGACGTTCGGGGCGAACCAGGGCGTGACCGCCTGCGCGGACGGAGCCCACGACACCAGGCACACTGCCGCCGCGCACAGCGAGATCAGCAGTCGGCGCATCCGCCCATCCTCGGCGGCCCGCCTCACGGACCTGTCAAGGACAGGACACGATCAGGTCGCGACCGATTCCGCGGAGAGGACGCCGCGCAGCCACTCGTCCCACACGTGCTGCTGCCCTTCGGCAGTGCGCTCGGCGTCCGGCCCGTAGAGGAATATGCCGACCATGGCGTGAGTGCGGTCGCCGATCGTGAATATCCCGACGACGGCGATGCCCGAAGCGGGCCGGTCGAGCCGCACCATCACCTCGCGGGTCGACAACCGCTGGTGCACCCGTTCCACCACCCCCGCCAACTCCGGTGCGCCGTCCCGTGATTCGACCCGTGCGCCGGCGTCGACCCCGGCGAGGCCAAGCGCCCGCGACAGCCGGGTCCATCCGGCAGCGGGATCGCCGGGATATTCGGCCATGATTCGGACTGAGGCCGCCGGTTGCCCGGCGAAGTCACGCAGGTACAGCCGCAGCACCTCGAAGGCGCCGGGCCAGCCGCTCTCGAAGCCTTCGATCTCGTCATCCCAGTCGTCGGCGTCGGTGAACAGGCTGTGCACCATCCGCACGACGCACTGGTCTCCGCTGCGAGCGGTGACGGTGACCTCGGTGGCCAGCGGACCTGGCGAGCCGTTGGCACTCCATTCCGCTTCCTCGTAGGTGAGCCGGTTCGGCGGCGCCCACCCGGTGATCACGGCGCGCTGGGACTGCCCGTCACCGAAGTCGAATTCGATTGCACCACCGTCACGTTCGTCGACGGTGGTGGGCGTGAACCAGGAGCTCATCCCGGGTCCGGTGGCGATCGCGTTCCACACCTGCTCAGGGGTTCCTGGAACCAGGTATTCCACCTCGACCCAACGGCGTCCGTCGTCTTTGCGTATCGGCATCACGTCTCCTCGTTCTCGGGCATGGGATAGGAGGCCACCATCAGACGGTGGCTGCGACCGGCGGGGTCGCTCTCGTCGTGATAGCGCTCGACCAGCGTGGTGACGGCGTCGGACAAATCGCGGGTGAAGGCGGTCCGGTCGGCCGCACTGCGGAACCGGATCTCGGCGTCCACCGTCAGCGTGGCCAGCCGCTTGTCGGCGTCGCGGGCCGCTCGCCACAGCTCGCCGACCTCGCGCACGGCACGCGCGGCGACCGCGATGAGGTAACTGGCCGACAGCCGGTCTCTGCTGCGTCCCGGGTCGGCACCGACGGCGCCGAGCGCGCCGGGCGACACCACGTAGGACGCCGCGGTGGCGATCAGTAGACGTTCGGTGATGCCGCCCCAGCGCCGCTCGCCGGCGGCCGCGACGAGGCGATGCTGCTCGAGCGTGCGCAGGTGGTAGTTGACCTTCTGCCGGGCGATGCCGACGCGACCTGCCAGCGCGGCTGCGGACGCCGGTTCGCTGAGTTCGGCGAGCAGCCTGCTGCGTACCGGGTCGAGCGCCGCCACCGCGGCGGCCGGCTCGGTGATCACCTCGACGTCCAGCATTCCCCCATCGTCTCGTCTGACAAGTTTATTTGTCAAGGGCTGGCGGCTACGTTGACGGCATGGACTTACGCCTCCGTCGCCGCGGTCAGGGTCTCCGTCAGATCGGCCGGGGCCTCGGCTCCTTGGATCGCGAGGTGTTCGAGGCCGTCGCCGAATCCCCGAGTCCGCTGCTCGACGCGACCATGCCGCGACTGACGCAGGCGGCCGACCACTCCAAGCTCTGGTTCGCCATCGCCGCGGTGCTGCTGGCCGTCGGCAAACCGCGTACCCGCAGGGGCGCCACCCGGGGTGTGATGACGCTGGCCGTGACCAGCCTGGTGACCAACCAGGGCGCCAAGCGGATCTGGAAGCGCGCCCGCCCCAACTACATCGTGGTGCCGCTGGCCCGGCGCGGCCGGCGTTTCCCCACGTCGAACTCACTGCCCTCGGGCCACTCCGCGAGCGCGGCGGCGTTCGCCGTCGGCGTCGGGCTGGAGAGCCCGGCGGCCGGGTTGGGTTTGGCACTGCTGGCCGGTCTGGTCGGCATGTCCCGCGTGGCCACCGGTGCCCACTATCCCGGTGACGTCCTGGCCGGCTTCGGTCTCGGCGCGGCGATCGCGGTGGTGGGCGGCCGCGTGGTGCCACCGGTCATCCCGACCAAGCTGCCCGCGGCAAAACCGCTGCGGGTGGACACTCCGCCACGTCCCGATGGCGCCGGCGTCGTGCTGGTGATCAACCCGTCCTCCGGCAGCGGCACCGGCGCGCGGGTGATCGACCAGGTGCGCGAGGCCCTGCCCCACGCCGAGATCGTCGAGCTCGACGAAGCAGACGATCTGCTGAGCGTGCTGCGCGACGCTGCCGGGCGGGCCGAGGTGCTCGCCGTGGGCGGCGGGGACGGCACGGTGGCCTCCGCCGCCGGTGTTGCCGTGGCGGCCGGGCTCCCGCTCGCGGTGTTCCCCGGTGGCACCTTCAACCACTTCGCCAGGGACATCGGCTGCGATTCGGTGGACAAGACCGTCGACGCGATCAAGCGCGGCCGGGTGTACTGCGTGGACCTGGTCTGCCTGAACGACGACCACATGGTGATCAACACCGCCAGCATCGGCGCCTATCCGACGTTCGTGGCGAAACGCGAGAAGCTCGAGCACAAGATCGGCAAACCGCTGGCCAGTCTCTACGCGATGTTCCACACCCTGCGCCGCGCCGAGCCGGTGCGGATCCGCTACGACAACGAGACGCTGCAGACGTCGTTGTTCTTCCTCGGCAACTCGACGTACCTGCCGTCGGGGTTCGCGCCGTCGCAACGCCATCAGATGGACGACGGCCTGCTCGACATCCGCATCCTGGAGGCCGGCAAGCGGTTCAGCCGGGTGCGCATCCTGACCGCGCTGATGCTGGGGCGGCTGGAGCGCAGCCCGCTCTACCACGAGATGCGCGTCCCGGAGTTCCGGTTCACCGCGGTCGACGGGCCGACGGTGCTGGCCTGTGACGGTGAGGTCGGGATCGAGGTGACCGAGGCCAGCTTCACCGCGCAGTATCGGGCGCTACCGGTTTTCCGACCGCTGGATTGAGCGGGTACAGCAGCCAACACGCCACGAAGTAGGCGTAGCCGAGCGCCCACCCGGCCACGACATCGGACGGGTGGTGGACGTTGAGCACCACCCGGCCGGCACCGATCGTCACGACCACCACCACGCCGACGGCGATCGCCCAGCCGCGGCAGGCCCGTCGCAGCAGCGGAAGCCCGATCACCAGGTAGGCCCCCACGCAGACCAGCAGGCCGAGGGCGTGACCCGACGGGAACGCGGTGGAGTCCGCAGCCACGAACGCGGTGTCCGGGCGCGGGCGATCGACGATCTCCTTGCACAGCTGGGTGAGCGCACCGCTGAACTCGACGGTGATCGCCACGAACACGGCCAGGCGCGGACGGCGCCGGATCAGTGCGACGGCGATGACCACGAGCCCGACCACCCGGAACGTCACCGGGCTGAACACCGTGCAATAGACGTCCCAGGCGGCGACCCAGGCGGGGTGGGCGGCGCCGAGCCGGTACATCGGTTCGAGGGCCGCGGCATCGACACCTGCCAGCCACGACCACCGCAGTACGTAACCACTCCACATCACGGCGAACACCGCGACGGCGGCGAGCGCAGACCCTGCCAGCCAGGTGCGGCGCGCCGTCATGGCGCCTGTCTACCAGCTGGACGAGCGGACGTACCGCGTCGTCACAGCAGCGTGAGCACCGCGCCGCCCGCCAGACCGGCGACCACGATGGTGCCGGCGGTGACGCCCACGGTCTTCCATCCGAGACTGCGGACCACCATGGCGATGCCGGGGAAACTCACCGCGGGCAGGGTGATCAGTAGCGCGCCGAGCACTCCCGAGGACAGACCCAGCAACGCCATACCCTGCAGGATGGGGATCTCCCCGGCGGTGGGGATGACGAGCAGCGTGCCGAGCACCGCGGCGACCAGCACCACCAGCAGGCCCTGGTGCGCCGGCTGGATCAATTCCAGCAACCAGCCCCGGCACGCGCCGATGAGCAGCACCACGATCAGATACTCCGGCAGCAGGACCACGCTCATCCTGACCAGCGCCGCGATGAATCGTGCCGGTGCCGAGCGTGTCTCGTCCTGGGTGGCCAGGTCAGCCGCCATCGCCGGCGGCGGCTCGGCCTCGCTGCGCCGCGTGAGCAGACCCACCAGAACGGCTGCACCGATGACGGCCAGCCCGCCGACCAGCAGCCGGGTGAAGGACCACTGCCAGGGCGCGACGAAGAGCAGGAACACCAGCACCGCGGGGTTGAGCAACGGGTTACCCAGCCAGTACGCGACGACCGCGGCGCGGCTGACGCCGGTGCGCCGCATGGTCACCGCGACCGGTGCCGCGCAGCAGGTGCACATCATGGTCGGCATGCTCGCCAGCCCACCGGCCGCGGCGGTGGAGAGCAGGTGACGCCGGTTCAGTAGACGCGGCAGCCAGGTTCGCGGTACGAACGCCTGCACGCAGGCGCTGACCAGAATCGCCACCAGTAGTGCGGGCCAGATCGCGAGCGCGTAGGTGCCGAAGAACGAGGTGGCGGCCGACCAGCTCGGGGCGTCACCCGCACGGACACCTCCGACGCCGAGAATGTCCTTGCCCGACCATTCGTGGGTGCGCGCGGCAGCCAGCGCCTTGCCGACGTAGGGCACCCACTTCGCCCAGAGCAGTCCGGCGATGAGGACCGCGACGGTGAGCGCGACTCCCGTCACCGCGGTGCGGCGCGACGGCCCCGCGGCGGGCGGGTAGGTGACCATACGGGAAGGCTAGCGGTCGCCGCCGACGGGATTACCCTCTGACTCTATGGCCGTACTTCTGCGCAAGCTCATGCGGATCGGCGCGCTGCCCGGCGAGCTGCGCGCGAGCGTCGAGGCGGAGGGCATCCTGCACCTCGCCGAATACGTACCGGTCACCCGGCGGTTCACCGGATCGATTCCGGGCAAACGCGCCACGGGCAGTGTGTCCGGCTACACCGGCGCGCTGGTGCTGACCAACCGGCGGGTGTTGGGCACCCTGTCGACCGTGCCGAAGCTGGCGGGCCGGACGATCGATCAGCCGTGGAGTGCAGACCAGACCGGCCCGGTCACCGCCGAACTGTCCGCCACCGGCCTGGAGCTCGACGTGGATATCGCCCAGATCGATCCGCGCTGTCAGGGCCGGTTGTCGCTGCACTACAAGACCGATCTTCCGGAGGATCTGCTGCTGCGGCTGCCGACGCGGACGCTGGCCTACAGCGTCCCGCCGGAGTGGGTGTTCCGCGCGGTCGGGGTGCCGTACCGGCCGTGAGCCCGGCTCAGATGGTGCCCGGCATGCCCGGCATCGAGCCGGGCATGCCGATCATCGGCGGGGGCGGCGGTGGCGGTGGTGTCGGCAACGCGTATGGTCCGCCGGCGCACACCGGGTCGGCCGGCATGGCGACGCACTGCGGATCTGCCGGACCGTTCGGCAGACTGAAGATTCCGGTTTGACACATCGCGTCGTCGGGTTCGGCGATGCAGCGCGGATCGTTCGGACTTGTCGGGCCTGGGGTCGCGTAGGCCGGAAGGGGCGCGGCGGCGACCATGATCGCCAGGCCGAGAGTCGTGGTCGTCAGTGCCGCTCGCACACGTGGAGCCATGGTCTGATCGTCGCATGCCCGGCGGCGGACGTGCACGATACGGGCGAGCCGAATGCTCGACGTCGAACGGCCACTTGATGTTCGGCCACCACCACAGACAGCGGTTGCGCGACTTCCGACCGTCGATGCCGGTGGTCGCAGAGCTGACGCCGGTGCTGCGGCCGGACGAACGTCCGCCGGCGAAGTGCTTGAATGAGCGTACCGGCGACACGGGTGCGCGGCATCGTCTCCTGAACGGCGGGGTGGATACGTCCGCTTCGGTGAAGCGACCCGAACGGAAAGGATCACGGCGTGACCCAGGCCCACCGTGCCAACGTGCTGATCGTCCACTGGCATGACCTCGGCCGCTATCTCGGCGTCTACGGCCACCCCGACGTGGACAGCCCGCGCATGGACGCCCTCGCCGCCGAGAGCATCCTGTTCACCCGCGCCCACGCCACCGCACCGCTGTGCTCCCCGTCGCGCGGCTCGCTGTTCACCGGCCGCTATCCGCAGGGCAACGGGCTCGTCGGCCTGGCCCACCACGGCTGGGAGTACCGCAGCGGGGTGCGCACACTGCCCCACATTCTCGGCGAGAACGGTTGGCACACCGCATTGTTCGGCATGCAGCACGAGACGTCGTATCCCGCCAAGCTCGGCTTCGCCGAATTCGATGTGTCGAACTCCTACTGCGAGTACGTGGTCGAACACGCCACCCGCTGGCTGCAGAACGGCCCGCAGCGACCCTTCCTGCTCACCGCAGGGTTCTTCGAGACCCACCGGCCCTACCCACGCGACCGCTACGAACCGGCGGACCCGGCCGCTGTCCACCTACCCGACTACCTGCCCGCCGACGACGCCGTCCGCCAGGACATGGCCGAGTTCTACGGCTCGATCACGGTCGCCGACGCGGCGGTGGGCCGGCTGCTCGACACCCTGGAGTCGACGGGCCTCGACCGCACCACCTGGGTGGTGTTCACGACCGACCACGGCCCCGCTCTGCCCCGCGCCAAGTCCACGCTCTATGACGCGGGCACCGGCATCGCACTCATGATCCGCCCACCCCGCGACGCCGGCATCGCCCCTCGCGTCTACGAGGACCTGTTCAGCGGAGTCGACCTGCTGCCGACCCTGCTGGGGGTGCTCGGCGTCGACATCCCCGACGATCTCGACGGTCTCTCCCACGCCGGTAACCTGCTGCGTCAGGGCCCGGAGGTCACCGAGGTCCGCACCGCGGTCTACACGACGAAGACCTATCACGACTCCTTCGATCCGATCAGGGCGATCCGCACCAAGGACTACAGCTACATCGAGAACTACGCCGCCCGTCCCCTGCTCGACCTGCCCTGGGACATCGCCGACAGCGCGCCCGGCCGCATCGTCGGCCCTCAGGTCCGGGGGCGCCCGCGACCCGAACGTGAGCTCTACGACCTGCGCGCCGACCCGACCGAACGGCGCAACCTCCTCGAGGACGGGGCCGCCGGGGCGATCGAGACCATCGCCGGGGATCTGGCGCTGCTGCTGGACGACTGGCGCGTCAAGACCAACGACGTCATACCCTCGGATTTCGCCGGCACGCGCATCTCCGAGCGGTACACCGAGACGTATCTGCGGATCCACCGTGGCGCCATCACCAGCCGCTCCGCCAAGGCCGCCGACCGCGGCATCGAAGATGATCAGCGCTCCGCACAAGACTAAGACTCATCATGATCGAAAACCGCGCCTGTGCAGTACTTTTGCGGTCCGGTTAGGCTCACGCGCATGCCCTCTCAGACTTCGGCATACCTGGTGCTGGCCTCCCAGCGCAGCGGCAGCACGCTACTCGTCGAATCGCTGCGCGCCACCGGCGTCGCCGGGGAGCCGCAGGAATTCTTCCAATACCTGCCGAAGACCAGCCAGGCCCCGCAACCCCGTGAGTGGTTCGCCGACGTCGATGACGAGACGATCCTGCGGCTGCTGGACCCCCTCGACGAAGGCACCCCCGACCTCGCACCGCCGACTATCTGGCGGGACTACATCCGCACCGTCGGCCGCACCCCCAACGGCGTGTGGGGCGGCAAGCTGATGTGGAACCAGACCCCGCTGCTGCTCGACCGAGCCGAGGGTCTGCCCGACCGCTCCGGTGACGGCCTGCTCGCCGCCATCCGCGACGTGGTGGGCAGCGACCCCCTCCTGATTCACGTCTACCGCCCGGATGTCATCTCCCAGGCGGTGTCGTTCTGGCGGGCGGTGCAGACCAGGGTGTGGCGCGGCAGGCCGGATCCGGTGCGCGACGCGAGAGCCGAATACCACGCCGGCGCCATCGCCCACGTCGTGCGAATGCTGCGCGCGCAGGAGGAGGGCTGGCGCAACTGGTTCGCCGAGGAGGACGTCGAGTACATGGACGTCCCGTATCCGGTGCTGTGGCGCAACCTCACCCAGGTGGTCGGCGAGGTGCTCGAGAAGCTCGGCCAGGACTCACGATTGGCACCCGCCCCGGTGCTCGAACGCCAGGCCGACCAGCGCTCCGACGAGTGGGTGGACCGCTACCGCGCCGACGCGGAGAAGGAGGGATTACCCACATGAGCGTCACCGACGTCGAGATCCTGCGGGTCGACGAACTCCGGTTGCTCGAGGCCGAGGCGGTGCACATCATCCGCGAGGTGGTCGCCGAACTCGAACGGCCGGTGCTGCTGTTCAGCGCGGGTAAGGACTCCATCGTCCTACTCCGGTTGGCGGAGAAGGCGTTCCGGCCCTCCCCGCTGCCGTTTCCGGTCATGCACGTCGACACCGGTCACAACTTCGACGAGGTCATCGAGTTCCGCGACCGCCGCGTCACCGGCCAGGGTCACAAGCTGATCGTGGCGTCGGTGCAGGAGTCCATCGACAAAGGCCGCGTCCCCGATCCCGGCCCGGGTGCCTCGCGCAACCGTCAGCAGACCCGCACCCTGCTCGACGCGTTGGAGGAAGGCGGCTTCGACGCCGCGTTCGGCGGTGCGCGCCGCGACGAGGAACGCGCCCGCGCCAAGGAGCGCATCCTGAGTTTCCGCGACGAATTCGGCCAGTGGGATCCGCGCGCGCAGCGCCCGGAGCCGTGGTCGCTGTACAACGGCCGCATCAAGAAGGGCGAGCAGGTCCGCGTCTTCCCGCTGAGCAACTGGACCGAACTCGACGTCTGGCGCTACATCCAGCTGGAGAATCTCGAGCTGCCGTCGATCTATTTCGCCCACGAGCGTGAGGTTTTCGCGCGCGACGGCATTCTGTTGGCGGTCTCGGAGTACGCACGGCCCGCCGACGGCGAGACCTCGGGGGTGGAGTGGGTGCGCTACCGCACGGTGGGCGACCTCACCATCACCGGCGCGGTCCGTTCGCAGGCCACCGACATCGAACGCGTCATCGAGGAGATCTCGGCGGCGACGGTGTCCGAGCGCGGCGAGACCCGCGCCGATGACCGCACCTCCGTTGCGGCCATGGAGGACCGGAAACGCGAGGGATACTTCTGATGAGCGCTTGCGCGAAGAAGAGAGGTCCCAGCTGATGACTTCCCAGCACACCATGCGCCAGCTGCTGCGCATCACCACCGCCGGTTCGGTCGACGACGGCAAGAGCACCCTGATCGGCCGGCTGATGCACGACACCGACAGCCTGCCGCTGGATCACCTCGAGGCCGTCACCGACGAAGAGGGCGTCGCCGACCTGGCCGCGCTGTCGGACGGACTGCGCGCGGAGCGGGAACAGGGCATCACCATCGATGTCGCCTACCGCTTCTTCTCCACCGAGAACCGCAGCTACATCCTCGCCGACACCCCCGGCCACGAGCGTTACACCCGCAACATGTTCACCGGCGCCTCCAACGCCCACGTGGCGGTACTCCTGGTCGACGCCCGGGCCGGTGTGCTGCGCCAGACCAACCGGCACGCCCGCATCGCAAAGCTGTTGGGCATCAAGCATTTCGTCGCGACCGTGAACAAGATCGACCTGGTCGACTTCGACGAGGACCGATTCGTCGAGGTGCACGGCGAACTGCGTCAGATGTCCGAGCGACTCGGCGGCATCGACGTCACCGTCATCCCGATCGCCGCCAAACTCGGCGACAACGTCGTCCACCGCTCCACGAACACACCGTGGTATCAGGGACCGACTCTGCTGGAGTACCTCGAGGCCGTCGAATTGTCTGCGCCGCAACCGGAGCCGAGCAAGCTGCGGCTACCTGTGCAGTGGGTGTCGCGCCCGACGGCCGAACAGCGCCGCCGCTACACCGGCCGGCTCTCGGCGGGCACGCTCAGTGTCGGCGACCCGGTGATCAGCCTGCCCGCCGGCACCAGGTCCACGGTCACGGCGGTCGACACGCTCGACGACGATCGGCCCGTCGGCGTCGCCCCGCTCTCGGTGGCCATCGAACTGGCCGATGACATCGACGTCGGACGCGGCGACGTGTTCGTCAGCGGTGACGAGAACGCGACGCTGCCCGTACTGGCCCGCGAACTCGACGCCACCGTGTGCTGGTTCTCCGACTCCCCGCTGCGCGCCGGGGACCGCCTCGCCCTCAAACAGGGCACCCGCACCGTGCGCGCGACGATACAGACGTTGCACAGCCGGCTCGACCCGGAGACCCTCGACGAGTTCGACAACCCGGTTGAACTGGTGCTCAACGACATCGGGACGGTCACGCTGCGGACCAGTTCGGTGGTGGTGGCCGACCCGTACGCCGACAACCGCGACAGCGGCGCCCTGATCCTCATCGACGAGTCGAGCAACGACACGGTCGGTGCCGGCACGATTCTCGAACCCCGCGAGGTCAAGCCGGGTGTACAGACCCGCAACGACATCCGTTGGCATCCGTCGTCACTGGACCGCGGCCACCGGTGGAGGTCGACGGGCCAACGGGGTGCGACCATCTGGTTCACCGGACTGCCCGCGTCGGGCAAGTCGACGATCGCGGTCGCGGTGGAACGCGCATTGGTCGAGTCGGGCCAGGTGGCGTATCTGCTCGACGGCGACAACATCCGGCACGGGCTTTCAGACGATCTGGGCTTCGCCGCCGGCGACCGGGCCGAGAACATCCGGCGCGTCGGCCATCTGACGCGGTTGTTCGCCGACGCCGGGGTGGTGGCACTGGCCTCGCTGGTATCCCCGCTGAAGTCCGATCGCGAGATCGCCCGAGCGCTCAACGACGCCGCCAAACTGCCGTTCCTCGAGGTGTACGTGGCGACACCGGTCGCCGAGTGCGAGAAGCGCGACCCCAAGGGTCTCTACGCGCGTGCCCGCGCCGGCGAGCTGAAGGGGCTGACCGGGGTCGACGCACCGTACGAGCCGCCGGAAAGCCCCGATCTGGTGCTCGACACCACCGGCGCCGACATCTCCGAGCTGGTCAAGCAGGTGATCGACCTGCTCGACGTCAAGCGTCAGCCGACCTGAGCGGCCACGAACACGCGCCGGAACGGGAAGAAGGTCCGTCCGTCGGGCCGAGCCGGGTACGCCTCATCGAGGAGCGGGATCAGCTCGGCGCGGAAGTCCAGCCACCGCTCGTCGGTCAGCCTGCTCTTGACCGGTCGCAATGCCGTCCCGGTGATCCAGTCGAGCACCGGGTGTTCCCCGGTCAGCTCGTGGATGTAGGTGGTCTCCCAGGCGTCGACGGTGCAGCCGGCGCCGGTGAGCAATTCGGCGTACCCCGACGGCGTGTCGACGACCTTGCCGACACGGAAAGGCAGGTCCTGCAGTAGTTCTCGCCACGGCCCGCGGGCGGCGAGCCGGCGCACCGCCTCGTGTGACGGGGCCTCGAAGTTCCCGGGCACCTGGAACGCCAGCCACGACCCCGGCGTCAGCGCGGCCGCCCAGCGGGTGAGAAGGTCGGGATGCTCGGGCACCCACTGCAGGGTCGCATTGCTCAGCACCACGTCGGTATCGGGTTGCGGCGACCACTCCCGCACATCGGCCACGCCGGCATCGACGCCGCGTTCGCGGGCCGCCGCCACCATCTCCGATGAGGAGTCCCACGCCTCGATGACCGCCGACGGCCACCGCTGCGGCAGGGTGGCGGTGAGATTGCCCGGCCCGCAACCGAGGTCGACGACGCGACGGGGCGCCTGCGCGCCGATGCGGGCCATCAGGTCGTAGAACGGCCGGCCCCGATGGTCGGCGAACGCGAGATACGTGTCGGGGTTCCACATGGCCCCAGTCTGGCACCGTCGACGGTGCATCGACGGCGTCGAGTGCGCCGTGAGGGCGGGAATCTGCTGGAAATCCCGTTCTGAGTACCCACTCCACGCCTCTCACGCGGGCTACCATCTGCCCAATGACCTCACCCGCCGATCCGGTCGACCCGCCGATCCCCCTACCGGACATCCCCGGCGGTGAGGCCGGTGCGCAGGGATTGCCGCGGCGCGCCGACCTGACCGTTCGCCAGCGGCTCATCGTCGACGCCTCTGCCGTCGCCGACCTGGCGCTGCGCACCGGGGTGGCGTCCGTGGTGGGCGCCGCCATGCTCCCGACTGTGGCCGGAGCGGTGTTCCGTCCGGACGCCGGCCGCGCCGAGGCGGACCACATGCGGTTCTACGCCGATCTCGCCGCCGCCCGCGATCCGCGGCTGTCGTTCCCGAAGCCGACCGTCGAGCCCAGGATCTCGTCGCGGCCCGCGAACCCGGTGGCCGAAGCGATCGCCGGCGGGCAGGTACAGAACATCCGATTTCGCAGCAGCTTCGAGGCGGTCAATCCCGCGTTGCGCGACCGGTGCCGGGGATTTCAGCGCAACAACGTGGTGCACGCCCAGCATTGGCGTCACGAAGACGGCCCGCGCCCGACGCTGTGCGTGATCCACGGCTTCATCGGTTCGCCGTATCTGTTCAACGGGCTGTTCCTCTCGCTGCCGTGGTTCTACCGCTCCGGCTACGACGTACTGCTCTACACGCTGCCCTTCCACGGCGCCCGCGCCGAACGGTTCTCGCCGTTCTCCGGATACGGTTTCTTCGCGGGCGGTTTCGCGGGGTTCGCCGAGTCGATGGCGCAGGCGCTGCATGACTTTCGGTCGCTGGCCGATTATCTGGAGTACACCGGCGTCGAGCGGTTCGCCGTCACCGGCATCTCGCTCGGTGGGTTCACCTCGGCGCTGCTGGCCTGCGTCGACGACCGCATCCAGGCGGTCATCCCCAACGTCCCGGTGGTGACGCCCGAGCGCACGGTCGACGAGTGGTTTCCGGCCAACAAACTGGTGGCGCTCAACCGGCTGATCGCCCACACCGATCCCCAGCTGGCCGACGATGCGGCGCGGTACGCGTCACCGCTGAACTACGCACCGCTGGTGCCGCGCGAGCGCCGGCTGATCATCACCGGGCTCGGCGACCGCTTGGCGCCGCCCCAGCAGGCCGAACTGCTCTGGGAACACTGGGAGCGCTGCGCATTCCACTGGTTCCCCGGCAACCACCTGCTACACGTCAGCCAGCCCGACTACCTGCGGCGGATGACGCGGTTCCTGCGCGACGTCATGTTCAGCTGACTTCGGCGGCCGCGCCCCGGTCGACCGGCCACACCAGCCGCTGCAGCAGATCGGCCTGCACCGGCGCGCCGTCCAGCCGCGCCACCGAGGTGGGGGCCAGCGCTTCGAGCGCAGGCCGGTGCGCGCCACGCACCGGGGTCAGGCCGGGGATCGGGGCCCGCGCGGACGGACGCTGCTCGGTCCACAGCGCGCACCCCGCGGTGAGCTTCGGATGTGCTGCGCTGCCGCTGATGTCGAGCGCGGTCCACGTCTCGGCCGACTGCTGGGCGGCCAGCTCGGCCAGCGTGTCGGGCAGTCGGTCGTCCACCGCGACGCGGTAGGCGGCCACATGACCGGAATCCGAACGCAGACCCCGCCAGGTCTCCTTGGCCGCGGCGGGCACCGGCGTATCGGCCCCGTCCACGAGCGTGACGTACCAGCCGATCTCGCGAAGATGGTCGGCGAGGCGACGTGCCACCACATCTGCTGTCTCCCGCAGCGGCAGTTCCGGCGACCGCGCCTGCAGCGCCGCCAGGTTCTCGGCTGCGCCCACGGTCACTGCGATCCAGGTGGTGCGCTCCCCGGCGCGGTCCCGGCTGACCACCCGCACCTTGCGCGCCCGGATGCCGTACCGGTCGACATACCCGGCGATCAGATCGAGCGGCAGATCGGTCGATGACGACGGCTCGACCCGAAGTACCGACGTGACGTAGGTGTCCGGCTGTTCGGGGCGGCGGGAGTGTCCGCCCGCGGCCCGGTTGCGCCGCCAGATCGCGATGCGACGCCGCACCATGTCGGTGACGAAAAGACCACGCCACCAGGCAAACAACACGACGACCACGGCGACGGCGACGCCGAGTATCCAGCGGTCGGCGACCGTGCGCCACGGGTAGGTCAGCGCCGCCGGTATGACGAACAGCAGCGCCAACGTGATCCTGGCCGTCATCGGGCCCCGTCCTTTCGTCGTCGGCTCACCACGACGGCCGTGAGGACCGCGAGCGCGAGCACGCCCGAGCCGATCAGTGCGACCGTTCGGGGGGTGTGGTCTGGTGGTACCGGAACCGGAGGTGCGGCAACCGGTTTGGCCGATGGCGGGGCAGCGGCGGGGTCGGTGGGCAGCTCCCAGGTCAGGGCGGCGACGGGGTCGACGCTGCCCGCCCCGACGACGCTCGACGGCGACCGGGCACCGCCGTGGGCGGTGGCGGTGAGGCGGCGCACCACCTGGTCGGCGGTCAGCTGCGGATACCTGCTGCGCACCAGCGCGGCCACCCCCGACACATAGGCGGTGGCGTAGCTGGTGCCGCTGAGCGCGAAGAGGTTGCCCTTGTCGTCGGGCAGCCCGTCGGCCAGTCCGCCGCCGGGCGCATTGCTCAGCGAGACGATGTCCTCGCCGGGCGCCGCGATGCCCAGCCATGGTCCGGCCATGGTGAATTCGGAGGGGCGACCGCCGGCGGTCAGCGAGCCGACCGACAGCACGTAGGGCTGCCACCACGACGGGATGGACACCGTCGTGACTCCGGCCCAGTTGCGCGGATCGTCGGGGCGGCCAGGATCGGTCGGTGGATTCGACTCACACGCCGTCCCCGTCGTGTACCCGCCGGCGTTGTTGCCCGCGGCGGCGATGACCACGGCGTCCTTGTCACGGGTGGCGTAGCGCAGCGCGGCCCCCAGCTCGGTCTGATCGAGGGTCTGGCCGGCGGGCAGGCAGGTGACCACCGAGACGTTGATGACGCGGGCGCCCCGGTCGGCGGCGCGCACGATCGCGCGGGCCAGGCTGGCGGTGTCGATCGCGGCGCGCTGCAGTGCCGGATCCTCCGAGGGGCGGGCCGGTGCGTAGCGCGGCGAGGTCTGTCGGATCGAGAGGATCTGCGCTGCGGGCGCGACACCGGAGAAGCCGTCGGGTCCCGGTCGGCCGGCGATCAGACCAGCGACCAGGGTGCCGTGGCCGTCGCAGTCGGTGAGCCCGTCGGTGGACTCGAGGAAGTCACCGCCTGCCTGGACGTCGGGCAGGCGGGGGCCCGGTTGCACACCCGTGTCGATGACCGCGACCAGCTGTCCCTCGCCGCGGCTGTACTGCCATGCTCCGGACAGATTGAGCGCCAGCGTGTTCGGGCTGACCGCGCCGGGGTCGCTGCCCGGCATCACGGCACTGGTGACGCAGGCGCCGCGCTGCTCCATCGGCTCGACGGGGCCGGCGCTGCCCGCCGGCGGCGGCACTGCCGGGTCGATCTGAGGCGGGGTGATCGCCGCCGCGGACGGACAGCTGAGCAGGGCGACGGCCGACGTCACGCTGAGCACGGCGAGGCAGCGAATCACCTGTTGAGCACCAGACTGAACAGTCCGACCAGGAACGCCATCACCGGGATGAGCGAGGCGTCGATCGCGGATGCCGCGAACCCGACCAGCCGGCGCGCGGGCAGCGAGTAGGTGTCCGGTGCGGCGATGGACGGGTTGAGCGCGACGACGATCCACGCCCCGGCCAGCACGACCAGTGCCAGCAGCGCCCACCAGGCGGCACCGAACCGGTCGGTGGCGGCGAACAGCACCAGCAGTCCGACCGTCAGCACGAAAGGATGGGCCAGCAGCCATGCCTTGCACGGTGCCGAATCCCAAACCCGCGCCCGCAGCGTCGCGCCAGCGGCGGCGGCCACGACGACGTACCAGGCCCACGGCGAGGCGCTCTGGGTGCCGATCAGCGTCAGTGAACCGGTGACGCTGAGCAGCATGCCCGCGGCCAGGAAACCGGTCTGGTGGGACTGGCTGATCCGCACCCGGCGGGGCAGATCCTCGAGCACCCGCAGCGGCTGCGCCGACGGCGTCGGGTCGCCGGGTGCCGGGATGGCCGGCAGCGGGAATCGGGCCCACATGGCGGACAGTTGGGCGGCCTGCACGGTGATCAGCAGGCCGATCAGGATCAGCACGCAACCCAGCACGGTGCCCGACAGCGTCCACACCGAGGCGGCCGCGGCGGCCACCAGCACCCCGAAACCGGCCGCGGCGGTGGCGGTGAACAGCGCGACGGCCCGCTCACCGACGGTGAGGCTGATGACCGACCAGGCCGCCACCCCGGCCGCGGCGAGCAGCACCTGCGCGGCGCCGAAATCCCCGGGTACCGCCAGCGCGAACGCCGCCGCGACCGGGGGCAGCGCGGCGATGCCGAGCGCCGTCGACAGCCGGGGCGAGCCGGCCACGGCGAGCAACGATCCCAGTACGGCGGCCACGGCGACCGCGCTGACCACGAACAGTCCGATCAGTTCGCCGGTCACGATGCGGTGGGTCACTCCGAGCGCGGTGGCGACGAGGATCAGCGTGAGCGCTGCCGCCGCCGCGGCCCGCTGGATGTGCCGTGGGCCCCAGCGCGTCTCCTGTGCGGCGGAGAAGATCACGGCGGCGTCGGCGATGTCCTCGACGATGCGGGGAGCCGCCGGGCCCGCCGGGACGGGCTGCAGCGCAAGCAGATCCCCGTCGACGACGCCGACGGTGTCCAGCGTGGCGTCCAGGCTGAACGGCGCTCCACCGATCGGTGCCAGGCTGAGCCTCCTGGGCGGGCGCGCAGCATCGGTGGAGTCCGAGTCGTCGTGGGGATGGGCCATCCGCTGGACGGCAGGGAGGATCTCGCGCAGCGGCAGGTCGGCGGGCAGCGCCATCTCGGTCAGCCGGCCGCCGTCGTCACCGGCGGCGAGCACGGCCACCCGCACGATCGGCATCACAGTGTTGTCGGACATTGTCGTGTTCTCGGTTCTCTCGTGTCGTGTTCGTCGAAGTCTCGGGTGAGGTGCAGATCCGGAAACCAGGACCCGCTGGGCAGCGAGCCGGTGAGGCGTTCGGCGGCGGCCGCGATCGCGAAGGCGGTGCCGGGTGTGAAGGTCGAGATCCATTCGCCGTCGAAGGCTTTCGTGGGGCTCACCAGAACCCGGCCGGCGCTGGTGTCGACGACGCTGACCCCGACCGAGGTGGTGACCCGGTGACCGTCCCGATGCTCACCGGCCACCACCTCCACATACGTCCTGTCCGGGGCGAACGCCGCCTCCACCACCGGCCGGGCCGACGGCGGGATGCCGAGGAAGTCGAGCACCTCGGCCAGCGGCGTGCCGGTGCGGATCCGGTCGTCGGCGCGGGCGCCGACCGCCGCGGGCAGGGTGAACTCGGCGAATTTGGCCGGCGGGCGGTTCGACAGCCCCGCGGTGAGCACCGGTACCAGCGCATGCGGATGGTCGATCGCCATGTCGGTCAACGCGATCAGCGTGGCGTTGCGCAGTGCCACCACGGTGCGGCCGCCGCGGCGGGCCACCACTCCGCGCAGCATGTCGCCGGCCCCGGAGACGAAGCGCAAGTCCAGCCACTGTTCCGCGCGACAGACCACCCGCAGCCAGTCAGCCACCCGCGGCACGACCGCCCCATCGGCGGACAGCACTCCCAGTGCGGTCAGCTCGGCGGTCGCCTCGGCGGCGAATCGCGCACGATCCGCCTCGTGGCTGTAGGGCTGCGTGACCGCCAGCACCCAGGGGAAGGAACCCGCGCCGATGGTGTCGGCGACGAACCACGCCTGGGCGGCGGTCAGTTCGACGGCGTTGGGGCCCACTGTGCCCGATGCTGCGCCCGATACCCACACCGCAACCGCGGCGGGCGGGTCAGCCCCACTTGGCGCCCTCGGCCTGGTCCCGGGCGCTCATCGACATGGTGTTCATCTCGTGGGTGCTGGCCATCGCGCGGTACGCCTGGACCAGTTCCTCGAGAGCGGTGTTCCACTGGGCCTGCCAGGCCTGGTAGGTCATCCCCGAATCGCCCTGCCAGGCGCTTGCCAGGGCGGCCTGCTCGCTGGCGATGTCGGCGCCGACGGCGTGCAGCGCACCGGCGTATCCGTTCATCTCGCCTGCGTGCGCCAGCATGGCCGGGTAGTTGTACATGATCTGGGACATCGAAATCTCCTGTGTCGCTTCGTTCTCAGGGTCAGATGGCGGTGTAGTTGCTGGCGGCCGCGGCGTCCTCGGCGACGTAGGTGCCCGCGGCGTCGCCGAGGTTGACCTGCGCGATGTCGAGCAGCGCGTTCACCTTGGCCGAAACCTCGATGAAGCGGGCGTGTGCGGCCTGGAAGGCGGCCGAGGACTCGCCCATGTGGAAGGCCTGCGCCGACTGCGCGGCCTGTTCGGCCTGCGCCATCGTGCTGCGCATCAGGGCGGTCTTGGCTCCGAACGCGGCCTCGGAGGCGACGATCTGGGGGATGTGGGCGTCGAGCATGCTCATGGTTGTTCCTTTCGACTGGGACCGGGGCGGTGGCGGAAGGGCGGTGGGTTCAGGTGCGCGGCCCCCCTTCCGGGTCTCGCGCGGGCGGGTCCGGTTCGTCCCCGCCGGGGTTCCAGGTTCCGGGCAGCATCGGGCTCGTCGGCCCGTTGCCGAAGGCGTCCGGCGACAGCGTCGTCAGACCGGTCACTCGGCCGGTGTCCGAGGCGTCATCCTTACTCGCCGTTCCGGTGAAACCGAGCGGCCCGGCCCCGCGGGTGGATGCGGAGATCCGCGGTTCCCGCACCGGCGGTTCGTCGTCGGGTTCGTCCTCGTAATCCATGTAGGCGTCGGCGTAGGCGCGGCCCTTGACCTCCGCGGCCCGACGGCGCCGACGCTTCCGTCGTGCCGCTGCCGCGGCGGCCGCAGATGCGGCAGCGGCGGCCGGGATGTCGGCGGCCGGGGCCTTGGCGCCGGTGGTATCGCGCACCGTCGGGGTGAAGCCTTCGCCGTCCGGGTCACCGCCGCGAACCGCGTAGGGCACCATGGCCGCCGGCGCCGCGGCCGGAGCCGTCGGCGCGGGCGCGGGCGCTCCGGCGGCAGTGCCGCCGGTCGGCACCGGGGCGGGCGCGCCGCCCGCCGGAATACCCGCGGCCGGAAACAGTCCGGTCGGCTCCGCTCGCACGGGGGCTGGCGCGGGTGCAGGCACCGGCGCAGCCGTGACCGGCGGCGGGAACAGCAGCGGCAGCAGTTTGAGCAGCTGATCGGCGATGCCACCCAGGATGCCCAGCCCGATCGCAAGCAGCGGCTGGATGAGCAGCTGCGGGTAGGTCAGCGACGCACCGATCCACGAGACCGCTTGGTAGGCAACGGCGAACAGGAAGGGACCCCACGTCTGCAGGGCCGCCGCCGGGTTGGTGAGGAAGTCGGTGACCAGCTGAATGCTGTTGCCGATCGGATCCTGGAAGAAGTTGAGGATCGGCTCGAAGAGCTGATTGGTGAAATCCATGTACGCCTTGAGCAGATCGGTGAGGAAATTCGAACTGTCAAGTGCAGCACCGGATTCTCCTGCCTGGGCTTGCGCCCCGGTCTGCTGGGCGGTGGCGGCGGCGGCACCGGCCTCGCCTACGCCGGGGGCGAGCAGGAACGGCGACGGCGCCGTCGAGGGGGCGGCGGCCACCGCTGCGCCTGCGACCGCCTGATAGGTGCTCATACTCGTCGCGGCCTGAATCCACATCCGGACGTAGTCGGCCTCGTTCACCGCGATCGGAATCGTGTTGATGCCCAGGAAATTGGTTCCGACGAGCACCGCGTGGGTGGTGTGGTTGGCCGCGAGCTCCCCGAGGGTCGGGGTGGTGGCCAGCGCGGTGCTGTACGCCGCTGCGGCCGTCTCGTGCTGGGCGGCGGTCGCGGCGCTGTTGGCGCTGGCCTCGGCCAGCCACGCCAGGTACGGGGTGTGCGCCGCGACGTATTGCTCGGCGCTCGGACCCTCCCACGCGCCGGCCTGCACGGAGGCCAGGGTGCTGGTCAGTTCGGCCGCCGCGCTGGCGTATTCGGCGCTCAACGACTGCCACGCCCCCGCGGCGGCCAGCAGCGACCCGGGTCCGGGTCCGCTACTGAGCAGCGCCGAGTGCACCTCGGGCGGCAGAGCCATCCAGATGGGGGCGGTCATGACGGGGCGAGCGGAGCGACGGCGGTGAACATGTCAGCCGCGGGCGATCAGGTAGGACGTCGCGGCCATGGCGTCACCGCTGGCGTAGTTCGCACCGGACTCTCCCACGCCCGCCCCGGAGCGGCCGAGTTCCTCCACACCATGCGCGGCCACGGCGGCGTGCTGGTTTCCGTGCGCGCTCAGGCTGGTCGCGGTCTGCAGCGACACCGCATCGGCCGCGGGCGGCAGCACGGCGGTGACCAGCGGCGCGGCGGCGGCATGGGCGGCGGCCAGCCGTGCGGCCAGCGCCTCGACGGCGGCGCTTGCGGCGGTCAGGCCCTCGGGGACCACACGCAGAGTCATCAGCTGTATTCCTTTCCGTTCGACCGCGGCGAGCCGGCGGGCTGCGCCACGAGTGGGTTGACGAGCTGGACGAAGGTCGGTGCGTCGCTGTTGCCGAGCAGCATCGCCCGCCCCGCGGGCATCCGCGCAAAGCGGTGACCGCGGATCTTTCCGCTGTCCTGCGGGTTGCCCGACAGCATGAGGGTGGTCGCTTGGAGATCGTTGAGCCGGCGCAGCAGCGGTGCGGTCATCACCGCATGCGCCGATCCGGTGGCCCGCGCGGTCACGATGACCCGCAGTCCGAGATCCCCTGCCTCGCCGAGAAGCCCGAGCAGCGGTGTCCACGGACGCTGACCCGCGAACGGACCGCTGATCGCGGGGCTGTCCGGGATCTGGTCGACGTCGTCGATGATCAGGTAGTGCGTGTGGCCTTGATAGGCCCATTCGGTGAGCTGTGCGTGCGTCAGCCCGGCGGGGGGTCGGCGCTTCTCGATCAGTGCCGCCAGCCCCTGCATCGCCGGGGTGATGCGGTCGATGTTCGGGGTGTACTCGTTGTCGGGGAACAACGGTTCGTCAACGAGTTGCAGTCGCCGGTCGACGACGGTGAACGCCACCTCGTTGGGCGACGAGTGGTCGCGCAGCGTGCGGATGAGATGGCGCAGCAGCGTCGTCTTGCCCGACCGGCTGTCGCCGAACACCATGACGAGCGGATTGTCGGCGAAGTCCAGTGCGACCGGCGCGAGATCCTCCTCTCGCTGGCCGATGACCACCCGCTCGGGAGCCGGGTAGAGCGGCCGGACCGCCTCCGGCCTCAGATCGGTCGGCAGCAGCCGCACCGGCGGCGCGGACATCTCGGGGAATCGGGCGTTGATCGCCGGGATGAGATCCAGCGCCGGCGTCGCGAACAGGAAGTGCTCAGCGGCCATCGTCAGACCCCGGCCGGGCTGGTCGGCGGGTACGCCTTCGGCGGGCCTGCGCAGGCCGCCGACGATCCGCACATTGCTGTCACGCGGATCGTTGAGCTTCAGCTCCAGGCGTAGCCCGAGGCCGTCGCGCATGTTGAGCGGCACCTCCAGCCAGTTCGGGGTGGTGACGACGACGTGGATGCCATAGGCCAGGCCGGTGTTGACGAGTTCGGTCACCTTGGCCAGCAACGGGTTCCGCGTGTTGAAGGTGTCGGTGTTGTCCCGGCTGAACGCGTACAGGTTGTCGATGATCAGGAAGACCTCGCCGTAGCCGTCCCCGTGGTCCGCGTCGCGCCGGCCGCCACCGCGGGCCTGGCGCGCCCGGAGCAGCTGTTCGATCTCACCGAACGTGCGCCGGATGCGCTCGGGCTCGAGCGGTGTGGCCACACTGCCCACGTGGGCCAGGCTCGCCAGCGGAGCCAGCTGGCCGCCGCCGTAGTCGAGGCAGTAGAACGTGACCTCACGCGGTGAGTGCAACGCGGCGCCCGACAGGATGAGGGTCTGCAGCGCAGACGATTTGCCCGACTTGGGTCCGCCGTGGATGACCATGTTGGCCGCGGCGCTGTTGGCGTCGAAGACCAGCGCGTCACGACGCATCTCGAACGGCTTGTCGATCTCGCCCAGCGGCCAGCGCCACTGGCGCGCCGGTACGCCCGAACGCTGCAGCACCTCCACGAGCTGGATCGGCTGGTCGAGCGGCGGCAGCCACAGCCGGGGCGCCTTCGGACCGTACTGGGCCAGCTGTTCGCCGATGGTGGAGATCAGCTTCCGCGGCGGAGCGGCCTCGGCTTCCGGCTCGAAAGACGGGATGATCGTGTCCGGTTCGGGCTCGACGCGGCTGGCGGTGAACACCTGCGGCTGCGGCAGCGCCCGCACCACCACCGACCGCTCCACCCGCGGGGGCTCGTAGATGCCGTCGACGTAGGTGCTGCGGAACTTGATCGGGGTGGCGCCAGGGGCCGGTACCAGGAAGCCCTCGCCCTTGTGTTCCCGGCCGGATTCGATGTGGTAGGCGTCCTCGACGCCGATGATCTGCCGGGAGATGCTGGGGCTGGAGACCTTCAGCCCGATGCGGTACGAAGTGTTCTTGTCGATGTCCTTGATGCGGCCGACGTCGAGGGTCTGCGAGGCGAACAGGATGTGGATCCGGAAGGACCGCCCCTTGCGTGCCACATAGTCGAACAGGTCGGCGTACTCCGGATGGTCGGCAAGCATCAGCGTGAACTCGTCGGCGACGACGAACAGCGTCGGGATGGGCGGCAGGTCGTGGCCGGCCGCGATCGCGTTCTCGTACTCGGTCACCGAGTTGAAGGCGCTGCCCTGCACCCGCCGCCCGGTTTCCTTGAGCAGGTGCTCGCGCCGGGCCACCTCCCCGCGCAGGGTGTCGGCGAACCGGTCGGCCAGCGACCGCTTCTCGGCCATGTTCGAGATGACCGCGACGACCTGCGGGAAGTTGCGGAAGATGTCCGCGCCTGCCTCGCCCTTGAAGTCGGCGTAGATGACGATGAGCCGCTCGGCGGAGTGGGTCGTCAACAGCGACAACAGGATCGACATCAGGGTCTGCGATTTGCCCGAACCGGTCATGCCGATCATCAGGCCGTGCGGACCCATGCCGCCCTCGGCCTCGTCCTTGAGGTCGAAGTACAGCGGCTCGCCGGTCGCGGTGACGCCGATCGGGACGCGCAGTTCGTCGTCGCGCCTGCGCGGCGCCCACAGCGTCGCGACGTCGAGCGCCGAGGCGTCCGGGATGTCGAGCAGCGTGGTGAACGTCGAGCCACCGGTGGTGGTCGAGCGCGCCTGCCCGGGGTTGGAATCCCAGCGGGCCAGCATCCGGGCGAGGTGGCGGGCGTCGTCGGCGCCGAGCGTGTCGGCGGTGTCGATGTAGGCCTGCCAGCCCCCGGTCTGCCAGCGTTCGATCCGGCCGTCGGCGATCCGCAGGATCGGCCGTTCGGGGTCGGAATACTGTTCGCGGTGCGGCGGTTCGGTGACGCGGTGGATCACGGTCACCCCGGCCAGTCCGGGCCTGCGAACGAGATCTTCCACGTCCGCGTCAGGATCGTCGACGATGAGCAGCAGGTGCTTGACCGCACGGTCGTCGTCGCCGGGGAAGGGCGCCCGATCGGCCAGGACCGGGGTGAGCAGTGCGCGTAGCTCGGCCACGTCGGTGGTCAGGTAACGCGCCGGGCCGACGGCGTCGGCTTCACCGGCGATGTCGGTGTGCGGCAGCCACTTCAGCCACGACCAGTCGTCACCGTCTACATCGGGGGCGGCAAGTGCGACCCCGACGACACTCGGGTCGTGCCAGGTGACCGCCTGAGCGATCCACGCACGAAGCGCGCCGCGCACGTCGTCGGCGTCCCCGAAGACGGTGATCCGCGCCAGCTTCGTGACATCGATGCCCGCGGGGGCGTCCCGCACGGTGCGCTGGACGTCGAGCAGTCCGCGCAACGTGGTGTGCGACACCGGTTCCAGGTCGATCTCGTCTGCGGTGTCCTTGACGCGCAGCACCGTCGACAGCGGGGTGTCGTGCAGGCCGGCGCGCAGGATCAGGAAGTCACCGTCACGGGGGTCGCGTTCCCACTGCCGGCGGGTGCCCGGAATCGTCGCCAGCACAGCGGGTTCCGGATGAGACCATTCCAGCGCGGCGCGCTGCTCGGCGGCGTGTACGCGCACGTTGTCGCGGACCACCGACAGATAGCGCAGATAGTCGGCGCGCTCGGCGTCGACCTCCTCGGTGCGCATCTTGTTGTCGGTGCCGCGGTAGAGCGCAGTCGCGGCGAGCAGCAGCACGAACGGGAAGAACAGGGTGGTCGGCGAGATCAGTCGCATTCCGGTCGCGACCAGCGCGACGATCATGCCGACGATGAGCAGCACGATCAGATAGGGCAGCACCCGGCGCAGCAGCGACGGCGGCACCAGACGCGGCAGTTCCGGTGGCGGTTCGATGGTGATGGTGCCCTGGCGTGCCGCGGGCGGCGGCAACCGGCGGTGGGCCTCGAAGATCAGGCGGCTCATCGGTTCTCCAGACGCACGGGGCTCGGATCGGGTTGCAGGGTGTCGTGGGCCAGCAGCGCGTCACCGCGGGACAGCGTCGGGCCGGCGGCGAACTGGGCGAGCACCGACCAGGGGACCGGCAGCGGCGGACTGCTCAGCCCCAGCGCCGCGACGGTGTCCTCGCCGGGCGACGACGAGTCGCCCTGCTCGATGCCGTAACGCACGCCGGTGTCGCTGACCCAGAACAGCGAACCCGCGATCGGCGACCCGGGCTCCTGCCCGACGGTCTGTACGAAGTAGCCGCTGCCGGGGGCGAGTGCCACCCGGTTGGCCGTGACGCCGTTACCCGCGCCGACGAGGTCGAGGGTGCGCAGGTTCTCCGGCAGGGGCAGTGCCGCACCGGACAGCAACGTCAGGGAACTCTGTTCGGCATCAGCGGGTTTCGCCCACTGCGCGCAGGTGATCGGATCCGCGGAGGCGTCGACCAGGCTGACCCGTTCTGCGGGATAGGCCTCCACGTCGAGCGTCCCGGAGACCGGCAGCCGGGCGATGTCGTCGGCGGCGAGCCGCGGCGGCTGGGCCAGACCGTAGGAGTTGGTGTTGCGCAGGATCGAGGCCAGCACCGACGACACCGGCTGCAGACCGTCGGGCAGCACGGCGTAGTACCGGATGGTGTCGTCGGCGTCGAATGCCGACACCACGGCTCCCACCGGTGCGGAAACCGGCATCGGGAATTGCGGTGGCTGACCGGCGTTGGGCAACGGTGGGGCGATGAGCGCGGGCCCCTCGGGGATGGCATTGAACAGCCCGGCCGCGATCGGACGCGGTGTCACATCGACGGCCGGGATGCCCAGGGCGTCGGTGACCGCCCGATTGGCGAGGTCGACGGCACTGCGTCGGCCGTTCCAGAGCAGCCAGGTGCCTGCCCCGTTGGACACCAGCACGGCACGGTCCGCCGGAAGTGTGGCGGCGCGCTCACCACCGGTGCCGATCGCACCGGCGAGCACGGTGACGCCGGCGGACGAACCGGAGACGGCTTCGCACACCGTCCAGTCGGCGTCGCGGGTGCTGTTCTGCACCATGCGTTCCGGCGCGCCGGGTATCCCGACCAGGTTGCCGCGCGGGAACTGATCGAGTTCTGAGGTCTTGACGGTCGTCGGGTTGTCGGCCCGGCCCGCGATGAGCCGCGCCGAGGTCAGGTTGAGCACCGGGTGAAGCTGCTCGCCGACCCTGACGTACAGCGCGGCGGTGGAGCGGTCGGCCAGGATGGTGTCGGTGCCCGCGGAACCCGCCGGGCGGATCAACGAGAACACGAAGCACCCGGCCAGGCCGGTGACCAGGATCAGCGCGCCGACGAGCACGGCACGTGACTGGGTGCGCAGCGGATCGACCAGCATCCGGGTGTCGTGCAGCGCGACCCCGGATGCGATGCGGCGCATCATGAATCGCCAGCCCGACACCTGGTGCCGGGTGACGAAGCCGCGCCGGTAGGGCGTGCGTTCGGGATTCTCGCTGGCCGGCGTGCGGGAACTGAAGGAGCGCCGGTCGTCCGGGGACGTCATGCCTGCACCGGCAGGCCCGGCCCAGAAAGATCTGGCGCGGACAATCCGAGGCCGCGCAGCAGCGGTGCGGCCGAATTGCGGACATCCTCCGCGGTGATGGTCATCAGATCCTCGTCGGTGAAGTCGTCGGCGTCGGAGTGGTCGAGGCGGTACTCGCGCTCTTCCTCCGACCGCTCGACCAGGTTGCGGACGAACCGGCCGTTGCCGGCGATGTCGAGGCTGCGCCGGTCGACGCCGTTGGCGTCGGGCGAGGACGACTGCGCCAGCTGGGCGAACAGCCGCTCCATATCGTCGTGTGCCGCAGGGGCGAACACGCTGTCGCGCTTCTCGGCCATTCGCACGGCGATCTCCACGAGTTCGGCCGGCGAGTAGGACGGGAAGTCGATGCTGCGGGTGAAACGGGACCGCAGACCCTCGTTCGCGTCGAGGAACATGTCGAGGTCTTTGCGGTAACCGGCGATGATGACGACCAACCGGTCGCGGTCGTTCTCCATCCGCGCCAGCAGGGTGTCGATGGCCACGAGACCGAAGTCGTTCTTGGCGCCGGTGGACACCAGGGCGTAGGCCTCGTCGAGGAACAGCACACCGTCGAGTGCGCCGTCGATGATCGCGTTCGTCTTGGCCTCGGTCTCGCCGATGTGCTGACCGATCAGGTCGGCGCGGTGCACCTCTCGGACGGTCTCCTTGCGCAACAGGCCCAGGCCGCAGTAGATCTTGGCGACCACACGGGCGATCGTCGTCTTACCCGTGCCGGGCGGACCGGCGAAGACCAGGTGGTTGGTGCGCTGCGCGACGGCCAGGCCGCGCTCCTGCCGGCGCAGCGCCATCGCGACCGAACTCTTCAGACGGGCGACCTGGTACTTGACCTCTTCGAGCCCGATGAACTCGGCCAGTTCGGCCTCGGCCTCGATGAGCAGGTGCGCCTTGCGGTCCTTGGCCCCGGGGTCGACGAACTCGGCCTCGGTGGGTTCGGACTCCGGATCCCAGGGGTCGCTGCGCGCCTCGATCCGGGCGGCGGTGGTGGTCGGGATGCCGTAGGTGGCGTCCAGCAACGCCGCTTCCAGATCGGCGTTCTCCGGATTGGCGGCGTACAGATCCTGCAGGACGTCGGCGGCCTCCTCGACCTCACCCTGCGCGCGCAGGGTGAGCCCCTTGGCCAGTGCGCCGTCGACCGCAGCGACCGTCACCGGACCGCTGGGGTCCTCGAGGTAGGACATCGCCGGGGCGAACATCCCCAGCCGCGCCAGCGCGATGCCCAGCGTGACGCGGGCCGCGTGGCTGTAGGTCTCGTCGACCGAGGTGTCGTTGACGACCGGGGTGAGCAGCCGGATGACATCCGACCAGCGTTCGGCGCGGTGGTGGATTGCCACACGCACCCAACGCGCCTGCAACCAGTCGGGACGGCGGTCGAGGACGTCGCCGACGAGCCGGTCGGCGTCGGCGAAGGCGCCGGCCAGGCAGCGGTCCGCGGCGTACGCGAGCTGGAAGTCGTCGGGCTCCGAGGCCCGGAAGCGCAGATACAGACCGCTGTCGTAGTGAAAGCCGAGCGCGCCGGGTGCGATCTCGACGTGACGCTGCAGCAGACCGGCACTGCTCCTGGTGCGCCAGACCGATTCGACGACCCGACTGGAGCAGTCTCCGGCTGCGGCCAGTCCGGTCCACGCATCGCAGTGGTCGTGGGCGATGTGGGTCAGCGCCGCGAAGCCCGAGCGGGCGGCGGGCAGGTCGGCGGGGCGCTGCCGGTCATTGACCGTCAGCCCCAGCGCACGACAACAGGTGGCAAACCGGCTGACGACGTCGCGGTCGACCCGGGTGGGCGCAATCGTCGGCGCCGCGAGCGTGTCACTTCCCATTTCCATGAACCGTTTACGCACGGAGGCAGGAACCCCCGCAGTCTCCCCTTAGGTTTGGTCAGGCTAACTTTCGGTGAAGTTAGCATTGCATAAGCTAACCGTCTAGACGCACGCTGGTGCGGACGACGGTGAAGCGGGTCACTTCTTGACGGCTGTGACCAGGGATTCTGCCCGGATCATCGCCTCAGACTGGGGATCGGCGAGGGCGACCGGACGGCCCAGTCTCTCGAGGTGATCAGCGAGCGGGGTGACGTCCGCCGACCAGCCGCGGGCACCGAACCACACATCGGCCGGGGCGTGTTGCTCGTTGTAGACGAGGGTGAAGAAGGACTGCTCCGCACCGGCCGCACGCTCCTCGTCGCGCTTGGCGGCGAACGCCTCGGCCGGCATCGGTGTCGCCTCCTCGACGCCGAGCCAGCTACCGACGGCGGCCAGTGCGTCGATAGCGTCGAACAGGCTCTCCTGTGCGGTGGCCGGCAGATAGATCAGCAGCCCTTCAGCAATCCACGCCGAGGGCCGCACCGGATCGAAGCCGGCGCCGACCAGCGCCGCCGGCCAGTCGTCGCGCAGATCGACGGCCACCTCCCGGCGCGGCGCGGTCGGCGGCGCACCGGCGGCAGCGAGAACCTCGCGTTTGAACTCGAGGACCCGGGGCTGGTCGATCTCGAAGACCGTGGTGCCGCCCGGCCAGGGCAGCCGGTAAGCCCGGGAATCCAGGCCCGCCGCCAGCAGGACGATCTGGCGGACCCCCGCGGTCATCACTCTTGTGAAGTAATCGTCGAAGTAGCGGGTGCGCGCACCCTGGAAGTTGACGAACTGCTCACCGAACTCGGTGCGCAGCACGTGCTCCGGCGCTCCCCCGTCGACGAGGTCGGCCCAGTCACCGCCGGCCGCGCGACAGAAGATCTCGGCGTACGGATCCACCGCGAGCGGATCGGGTTTCTTGGCCTCGAGCGCCCGCGAGGCGGCCACGAAGAGCGCCGTGGAACCGACGCTGGTGGTGATGTCCCAGGAATCGTCATCACTACGCACAACGATCGTTATACGCCGTGCGGCTGTCCGGGTCCCTGCTCGACCGGCAGGCGTACCAGAGTCAGCACGCGATGCGCGGCGCCGCCCGGGGATACCTGCATGGTGAACGGAGTCTGGTTGTGCTGCGCGCGTTCCCGCGCCTCGGCGAGGACCGCCACCGCCGAGGACCCCAGATGCGTGACGGCGCGCAGGTCGATCCACAGCGGCCGGGTACCTGCCCGGCTCTGGGACGCGATGGCGGCTGCGAGCGTCTCGGCATCGCCGGTGCCGATGTCTCCGCGCAGGGTGATCGTTCCCGGTTCGTCGACCGCGATCGCGAACGCGTACTCCGCCGTGGTGCGCGGCTGGGGGAAGGCGGTCTGCTGGTCGGTGACGATGCGGGCGGGACGCTGCAGACGGTGGGTGGCGGTCGCGGTGGTGCCGCCGTCGTCGTGCGTCACATTGCTGTGGCTGACCAGCGCTTCGGCCATCTGCAATCCGCGCCCGCGGTTGCGTGGCCGTGCGCCGCGGGCCTTCCAGCGTCCGGTGTCGCTGACCGTGACGCGCACACATCCGTCGTCGTCGAGCACGCCGTCGACGCGCAGCCCACCCGCCTCCCCATCGCTGTAGGCGTGTTCGGCGGCGTTGTCGACGTACTCGCTGACGGCGTGTTCGAGCAGCACGAGGTCGGTGTCGTCCACCCCGAGCCCTGTCAGCCATTCGCGCAGCACGTGGCGCACCGTGGCACCGGCGTGCGGATCCGCCGTGGCGTCGAGTGCGAGCGCCGCGGGAGACTCACGGCGCTGGGCGGCCAGCAGTGTCACGTCGTCGCCGTAACCTGTGCCGCGCAGCAGCAGTTCAATGGTCTGCGCACACAGCCGTTCCACGGGACGCAGCCCGTCCAGCGGCAACCCCCCGCCGGACAGGATGCCGGCGGCCAGTCGCGCGAATTCGTCTGCGCTGGCGGTCAGTTCGCGGCCGGGCCGCTCGATCACGCCGTCGCTGTACAGCAGGACCGCGTCACCCGTCCCCAGGGTCACCGTGCATGCCTGCCACTGCGATCCACTGCCCAGCGGTCCGGCGCCGGAGGGGTCGAGGAACCGCGGCACCCCGCTACCGGTGATGAGCAGGGGCGGCGGATGTCCTGCGGTGCAGTACTCGAAGGCGCCCGTCACGGCGTCGAGCCGGCCGACGCACAGCGTGGCGTATTTCCCGTTCGGCACGTGATGGACGAAATCCTCGACCGCGGCGAGGGTGTCGGTGATGTCGCGGCCGGCGAGCACCTGCATCCGCACCGCGGTCCGGAGCTGAGCCATCGCCGCGGCGGCCTCGACGCCGTGGCCGACGACGTCACCGACCACCAGGACAGCGCCGCCGGGCACCGGAACGGCGTCGAACCAGTCTCCCCCGGCTGCGGTGTCCTCGGCGGCCACCAGGTATTCCGCGGCGAGGTCGATGCCCGGGAGCACCGGGAGGTCCGCGGCCAGCAGAGCCCGCTGCATCACCGTCGCCGAATCACGCAGCGCGTGGAACCGGCCCGACATCTCCTCTGCGCGCTTCTGGGCGGCCGTGCGCTGGCGCACCCGGTCGGTGACGTTGGTCATCAGCACCTGCACTCCGATGACCGCACCCGCGTCGTCGCGCCGCGGGGTCAGCACCATGTCGAAGATGCGTTCCTGCAGCACCCCGGAACCGTCCATATCCGCATGCACCCGCCACTCGGAGGCGATGACCGGCTCACCGGTCTCGTACACGCGGTCGAACGCCTCGTACATCGCCTGCCCCTCGACCTCCGGCGCCAGGTCCAGCAGAGAGGTACCGACACCGGGGAACTTGGGGTACTCCGCGCGATAGGCCGCGTTGGCCGCGACGTAGGTGTGCCGCGGCCCCTCCAGCGCGCACACCATGGTCGGGATCGCCTCGAACACCCGACGGATCGTGTCCGGGTCACCGACCATCCGGTCCCAGTCGGGTCCGAACAGTGGGGCGCCGCGTTCCGGCGGTGGCGTGTTCATCGGCGGGGGGTGCGTTCCCCAATGACGCCGTTCGCTAAACCTCGGAATCCTGCGCCGTTCTCAGACCAGCGGACGTCCCGTCCTGATCCGCCAGTCGAGGTCTTTGAGCAGCACGTTGAACGGGAACCGGCGCACGGGCCCCGGCAGCAGATTGTTGACCGTGCGCAACACCGACATCAACCGGTCGAAGCGGCGCTGCCGCTCGGCATCCCACGGCAACCGCATCTCGTCCCGGAACCGCTGCGGCAGGAAGCCGGTGGTGATCAGGAGATTCACCGCGTCGAGTCGGCGCTGAATCGCCTGCGGCACCCTGGCGCCGCTGACCCGACCCGCGGCGATCGGCCACAGGAATTCGCGCACGGCGTCGTCGATGTGGACGTCGTCCAAGGATTCCTGCCAGTACCTGTCGAAGGCCGCGCGGTCGGCCGGCCACATCTCGGGTGGCACCTGCAGCGTGGTCCCCAGCGACGCGCTCTCGCGGTAGTGCTCGTCGGCGGTCTCGTCGTCCATCTCACCGACGAAGATGCGCTGGATGTCGACGCCCCCCTTGTAGAGACAGGCCGCTACCCACAACTGCAGGTCCTTGTCGAACGCGTGGTAGGAGACCGGGCTCTCGTCGGTGGAATACACCTGCGCGTGCGCCGTGTTCACCGCGCGCCGGTACGCCGCCTTCTGCGCGTCGGTGCCCTTGGTCGCCACCGCGAGGTAGGTGAAGGTGGTGCGTGCCCGCTTGATCGGGTGGAGGTCGATGCGCCCGCTCTCCACCCGGCTCTCCTTCACGCCGTAGCCGACGCCGGGGCGGGCCAGCTGCATGATGACGTTCGCCGATCCGGCGAGCAGCGCCACGCCCATCAGTCCGTCGTCGCGGCTGGCGGTTCGCCTGGCCAGTACCGGGCGACGGGCGACCGCCCGCGCCCGCGCCGGCTCGCTGACCGGGCGTTCGATGTGCGGAGTCGGCTCGGTGACCGTCACGGGGTACTCCTCGTCGGAAAAGTGAGAACGAACGTTCTCTGATCGTCCACCGAAGCGCGGACGGCTGTCAAGATGGAGAGATGGCACAGGTTCGCCCCTACCGCGGCGTCGAGGCGCCCGAGCGCGCCGCGCACCGCCGCATGCGGTTCCTGGAGGCGGGACTGGAATTGCTCGGCTCCCCTGAACACGACATTCTCAACGGGCCTGCCGAGCTGACCGTGCGCGCCATCTGCCGCCAGGCCGGCGTCACCGTGCGCTACTTCTACGAGGCCTTCGCAGACAAGGACGACTTCGTCGCCGCGGTCTTCGACTGGGTGATCGGCGACATCGCCGGCACCACTCAGGCCGCCGCCGCGGCCGCCGAACCGCGTCAACGCATCCGCGCCGTGATGACCGACATCGTCCGCACCGTCGCGGACGACCCGCGGGTGGGTCGGCTGCTGTTCAGCTCCAAGCTGTCCAACGCGGTCGTGATGCGCAAACGGGCCGAGTCGGGAGCGCTGTTCGCGATGCTGTCGGGCCAGCACGCCAGCACCGCGCTGCAGCAGATGCCGAACGCCCGCATCGCCGCGGCCGCGCATTTCGTGGTGGGCGGCGTCGGCCAGACCATCAGCGCATGGCTTGCCGGCGACGTCGCGCTGGACAAGGACGGGCTGGTCGATCAGCTGACCGCGATGATCGACCAGCTGTCCGACCCGCGCCTGTACTGACCGTTACGGCGAAAACCCGACCGGTGGGGCGTCGGGCCCCTAGACTTGACATCCGGTGCAGCCAGACGCCGACGAGGGGGCCGAAGCCTCATGGCCAGAACATCGTCTTCCACCCAATCCCCCGGCGTCATCAGGGAATTCGTCGGCCTGGATTCCCCCACAGCCCGCCGCGCGGGATCCGGCGGTCATCCGTGCCAGGGGATCTACCATCGCGGCGTCGGCCGTCGCCCCAAGGTGGCGATCATCGCCAGCCACTATCAAATCGACTTCAGCGAGCACTATCTCGCCGACTACCTCGCCACCCGCGGTATCGGGTTCCTCGGCTGGAACACCCGCTTCCGCGGATTCGAGAGCAGCTTTCTGCTCGACCACGCGCTGGTCGACATCGCGGTTGGTGTGCGCTGGCTGCGCGACGTGCAGAATATCGAAACGGTTGTCCTGCTGGGAAATTCGGGTGGCGGATCGCTGATGGCGGCGTATCAGGCGCAGGCCTGCGACAAACACGTGCAGCCGCTTCCGGGGATGCGGCCCGCGGCCGGACTGGCCGACCTGCCGCCCGCCGACGGCTACATCGCCAGCGCGGCGCACCCCGGCAGGCCCGACGTGCTGACGGCGTGGATGGACGCCTCGGTGACCGACGAGGCCGATCCCTTGGCCGGCGACCCGTCGCTCGATCCGTTCGACGACCGCAACGGTCCGCCGTACTCCCCGGAGTTCGTCGCCCGCTATCGCGCGGCGCAGATCGCCCGCAACCACGCCATCACCGACTGGGTGGAGGCCGAACTGACCCGGATCCGAGCCGCCGGGTTCTCCGACCGGCCGTTCACCGTGCTGCGCACCTGGGCCGATCTGCGCATGATGGATCCCACCCTGGACCCGTCCAGACGCCCTGCCAACGCCTGCTACGTCGGGGTGCCGATGATGGCGAACCGCTCGGCACACGGCATCGCCGCGGCGTGCACGCTGTGGAACTGGCTGGGCATGTGGAGCCTGCGCCACGCCCAGACACGCGCCGAGCCACATCTGGCCCGCATCAGGTGTCCCGCGCTGGTCATCACCGCCGAACAGGACACCGGCGTGTTCCCCTCCGACGCCGAGCGCATCCGCGAAGCCCTCGGCAGTACCGACAAGACCCAGCGCAGCATCGACACCGACCACTACTTCACCACCCCGGGGGCCCGCAGCGAGCAGGCCGACCTGATTGCCCGGTGGATCGCCAAGAGGTGGCGCTGACCGGAGCGTGGTGATCGTCACGGGTACATTGGCTCCCAACCGACCGGTTATTAGGGAGGCACCGCCGCTATGCCCATCGCCATCACCGAAGAGCACAACGACCTGGCCGATTCGGTGCGCTCCCTCGTGGCGCGCGTCGCACCGTCGGAGGTACTGCACGATGCGCTCGAGAACCCTGTGCCCAACCCGCCGCCGTACTGGAAGGCCGCCGCCGAGCAGGGACTGACCGGCGTGCACCTCGCCGAATCCGTCGGCGGACAAGGCTTCGGTTTCCTCGAATTGGCCATCGTGCTCGCTGAATTCGGCTACGGCGCCGTGCCGGGACCGTTCGTGCCCTCCGCGATCGCCGGCGCGCTGATCGCCGCCGACGATCCGGAATCCGCACTGCTCGGCGATCTGGCCTCAGGCGCCGTCATCGCGACCTACGCCCTCGAGTCGGACCTCACCGCCACCCGCCACGGCGACGGCTACCTGGTCCGGGGTGAGGCGCGGTCGGTCGTCTCCGCGGCCCAGGCGGCGCTGCTGGTCCTGCCCGTCGCCGGCCTCGAATCGGGCACCGGCTGGGTCGTCATGGACGCCGAGCAACTCGAGATCGAGCCGGTCGGCTCCGTCGACCTGCTGCGTCCGATCGCCCATGTGCGAGCCAACGCCGTCGAGGTCGCGAGCGACCGCGTGCTCGGCAACCTCCCGGTCACCGCGGCCCGCTCGCTGATCACCACGCTGCTGTCGGCCGAATGTGTGGGCGTCGCGCGCTGGTCGACCGATGAGGCGTCCGCGTACGCGAAAATCCGTGAGCAGTTCGGCCGTCCGATCGGCCAGTTCCAGGCGATCAAGCACAAGTGCGCGGAGATGATGGCCGACACCGAACGCGCCACGGCCGCGGTGTGGGACGCCGCACGTGCGCTCGACGAGGCCGTCGAGAAGGGCTTCGACAGTGCCGACGCCGCAGTCGAGTTCGCCGCCGGCGTCGCTGCCACCCTCGCCCCCGCGGCCGCCCAGCACTGTGCGCAGGAATGCATCCAGGTGCACGGCGGGATCGGGTTCACCTGGGAGCACGACACCAACGTCTACTACCGGCGGGCGCTCGCACTGGCCGCCGCCTTCGGCAGGCACGCCGACTATTCACAGCAGGTGGTCGACACGGCGACCACCTCGGGTATGCGGCGGATGAACCTCGACCTCGACCCGGACACCGAGAAGCTGCGCGACGAGATCCGTCAGGAGGTGGCCGCACTCAAGGCCATGCCCCGGGAGGAGCGCCTCACCGCGATCGCCGAGGGTGGCTGGGTACAGCCGCATCTGCCGGCGCCGTGGGGACGGGCCGCCAGCCCGATCGAGCAGATCATCATCGCCCAGGAGTTCAGCGAGGGCCGGGTCAAACGGCCCCAGATGGGCATCGCGGCCTGGCTGATCCCCTCGATCGTGGCGTTCGGCACCGACGAGCAGAAGCAGCGCTTCCTCCCGCCGACGTTCCGCGGCGAGATGATCTGGTGCCAGCTGTTCTCCGAGCCCGGCGCCGGATCGGACCTCGCCAGCCTGTCGACCAAGGCCACCAAGGTCGACGGCGGCTGGCGCATCACCGGCCAGAAGATCTGGACCACGGCCGCGCAGTTCTCCCAGTGGGGCGCCCTGCTGGCGAGAACCGATCCGAACGCACCGAAGCATCAGGGCATCACCTACTTCCTGCTGGACATGAACAGCGACGGTGTCGAGGTGAAGCCGCTGCGTGAGCTGACCGGTAACGCCATGTTCAACACCGTGTTCATCGACGACGTGTTCGTGCCCGATGAGCTGGTGCTCGGTGAGGTGAACCGCGGGTGGGAGGTCAGCCGCAACACCCTGACCGCCGAGCGGGTGTCGATCGGCAGTAGCGAACCCGGCTTCCTCGCCAACCTCGACGGGTTCGTCGAGTTCGTCCGTGACGGGCACTTCGACCAGACCGGCCGGCACCGCGCCGGCCAACTGATCGCCGAAGGGCACGCCGCCAAACTGATGAACATGCGCTCGACGCTGCTCACCCTCGCCGGCGGAGACGCCATGCCGTCGGCGGCCATCTCCAAGCTGCTGTCGATGCGCACCGGTCAGGGTTACGCGGAGTTCGCGGTGTCGTCATTCGGGATCGACGGCGCGATCGGGGATAACAAGACGCTGCAGGGCAAGTGGGTCGAGTATCTCCTGGGCAGCCGCGCCACCACGATCTACGGCGGCACGTCGGAGGTCCAGCTCAACATCATCGCCGAGCGGCTGCTGGGGCTGCCCCGCGACCCGTAGGCGGAGCGCCCCGAATCGGCTCTCACCAGACGGTGTCTGATCCGTAGTAGGCGCTCAGGACATCTCCTCGTGTCAGGCACACGACGCTTTCGCGGCCGGCGATCTCGGCGCCCTCCACGGGCCCGGCGACGAAGCGGGAATCCGCACGGGACGTCAGCGCGCAGTACGCGGCGACGGGGGCCAGGCGGTCCACCTGCTCGACCAGTGCGAGAGCGAGTTCGGGGATTCCGGGCGTGTGCTTGGGCGTGATGTCACCGGCGACCGGCATCACATGTCCGGGCCGCACGAAATTCGCGCCGCTCGCACCGGGGTCGGCCAGCAGGTGAATCGTCCGCGTTCGGTCCGCGGCGGAGATTCCGGTGCCGATACCTTCAGCGGCGTCGACCGCGACATGGAACTCAGCGGTCCGCGCCGCGCCGTCGGCCGTCATCCTGCCGATCCGCAGTTGCGCCAGCCGCTGTCGGGAAAGCGCCACGAACACCAGTCCCGACCCCTCCCGGATCATGCGCGCGACCGTGGTGGTCGTCGCGGCCGATCCCGACACGACGAGAGCAGATTCCCGGCCATCGGTCAGCACGATCAGTTCTCCTCGGCTGAGCGCCGCACACGCCGACGCCACCCGCGTGGCAGTCGAGTGGGGGCCCAACGCCGATCCGGGGGCGCCCTGCGGGCCGGCGGTCGAGTTCATGGCGATGACTCCGAATCGTTCGAGTTGACGTGGCAGCCGACTGAGTTTCATCATATGTAGAAAGTTCGGCGGAGGCGGCTGATCCGCCGACTTCTGCAACAACGTCTGAAGCCCCCAGCGGAACGGAATCACCATGGTCGTCGACAGGGACTTGTCCGCCGAATACCGCTCGGTCCTCGGGCACTTCCCCACCGGTGTCGTGGTGGTCACGGCGATGGCCGACGGCGCACCCGCCGGCCTGACGGTTCAGTCGTTCATGGCGCTGTCGTTGGATCCGCCCATGGTCCTGCTCTCGGTGGATCGCGGATCGACGAGTTGGCCGCTGATCGCCGCGGCGCGAAGGTTCGCGGTGAACGTCTTGGCCAGCGGCCAGGCCGACGTGGCCCTGTCCTTCGCCAGATCTGCCGCCGACAAGTTCGCCGGTGCGCGTTGGGCGCCGGGGCGAAGCACCGGCGCCCCGCTCCTCGAGTCGTGCCAGGCTTACCTCGAATGCGAGGTCGACCGGGTCTACGAGGGCGGCGATCACCAGATCGTCACCGCACACGTACTCGATCTGCGCGCCGGTGAGAACTCACAATCTCACCCGCTGATCTTCTACCGCTCGAGGTTCCCTCAGCTGGACCGAACGCACTGGGATTCCCTCCTGGGCTGAACGGCGTTCCGGCCGCTACAACGCCTTGGTGGAGCGACGAACAGTCGTCCGCTTGTTCATAGCCGCCTTCGTATCAACTGCTTTCGCGTCGGCCGCCTTCTTGCTGGCAGCCGCCTTCGGTACCGTGGACCTCGTTCTTGCGGTCGCCTTCCTGGCCGGCCGGCGCGCGGGATCACCCGAGATGGCCCTCGGGTAGCCACGGGACGGGTCGAGGGCGATCGCCGCGCCGATCAACCTGCGCAACTCGGCGTCGCTGAGTTCGGCGCCGTTGAGCGCCCGTTGAATCGTCGCCCCGTCCCAGATCACCTCGAGCAGATGCGCGGTCGGCTTGGACACGTAGGTCTGCACCGCGGACCGTGCTCGCTGCGACCACTTCTGCCCCAGAGCGCGGTACGCCTCTTGGCGGCCGGCCTCGGCCAGCAGCTCCCACTCGAGGATGGCATCGCCGATGTCGGTCACCAAGATGGTCGTCACCTGGAGGACGGCGTCGATCAATTCCTCATCGCAGGTCACGCCGGCGAAGTGGTTCTCGTACTTGACCGAGACGCGTTCGGTGTAATGAGCGAAAGCGTCGAGAATGAGCGTGTCGAGATTTTCGTAGTGATAGGTGCTGCTGCCCAGAGCAACCCCGGCAAGACTGCACACCTTGCGATGCGTGACGCTCTTGACGCCGGATTCTCGCACAATCTGCAGAGCCGCCTCGACCAGCGCCATCGCTGTGCCCTCCGAGCGGCTGCCCGATCTCTTCACGGTCGACTCCTGATCGTTGCACCACCCGCAAAGCGCCATGGATCATCTGGCTCCGCCAGGGTACCGCAGCGCATTCCAGGGGCCCTCGACCGCAGCAATTCGTTGACATCGCCGGCCTGACACCGTACGTTCGAGAAGCTCTATTTCTACATATGTACGAACTTGCCGGATCGAAGTGTCTTCCACCTCCGCCATCCGGGCACGATGCGACGAACTCGAGAGGCGAAACAGTGAGCAACCCATTGGATCTCACCGGCAAGGTTGCGTTGGTCACCGGGGCGGCGCGTGGTCAGGGGCGCTCGCACGTCATCCGCCTCGCCGAGCAGGGGGCCGACGTCCTCGCCCTCGACATCTGCGCGCAGATAGACACCGTCCCCTACCCCATGTCGACTCCCGAAGATCTGGCTGAGACAGCTCGCCTGGCCGCTGCGACCGGCCGGCGGATCCTCACCGAGCAGGTCGACGTGCGGGATCTCCCTGCGTTGCAACGCTTTGTCGACCGTGGCGTTTCCGAACTCGGTCGGCTCGACGTCGTCGTGGCCAATGCCGGTACGGTCAACGGCATAGCACCGATGTGGGAGCTGAGCGAGAGCCAATTCCGCGACCAGCTCGACGTCAATGTCGTCGGTGTCTGGAAGACGATCAAAGCGACAGTGCCTCAACTGTTGTTCCAGGGTGAGGGCGGGTCGATGATCCTCATCAGTTCCATCTCGGGACTGGTCGCCGAACTCAATGTCGGGCACTACTCGGCGGCCAAGCATGGTGTTAACGGACTGATGCGAACACTCGCCGGTGAGCTCGCGCCGCACCGCATCAGGGTCAATTCGATCAACCCGACCAACGTCGACACCTTGATGATCAACAACGACGCGTACAACGAGCTGTTCTCCGGTGGGAAATCGGGTGCGACGCAGCAGGATTCCGTCCCCGCGCTGATGGCGATGAACGCACTGCCCATTCCGTTCGTCCAACCGGAGGACGTCAGCAATGCGGTGTTGTACCTCGCCTCGGACGCCAGCCGCTACGTCACCGGCACCGCGATGGTCGTCGACGGCGGCGCCATGGCACCGTTCAAGATCCCGCACTGACCGGCCGGCCGAACGTGAACGTGTGCACGAGTTTCGGGGGGATCTTCGCGCACACGTTCACGTTCGGCAGCCATCTAGAAGAATCCTTGGGCTTTGTTGCTGTAGCTGACGAGGAGGTTTTTGGTCTGCTGGTAGTGGTCGAGCATCATCTTGTGGGTTTCGCGGCCGATGCCGGACTGCTTGTAGCCGCCGAACGCCGCATGTGCGGGATACATGTGATAGCAGTTCGTCCACACCCGGCCGGCCTTGATGTCGCGACCCGCCCGGTAGGCGACGTTGCCGTCGCGTGACCACACTCCCGCGCCCAGGCCGTAGAGGGTGTCGTTGGCCTGCGAGATGGCGTCGTCGTAATCGGTGAACTTGCCCACCGCGACGACGGGTC
>NZ_JAFEVR010000015.1 GCF_017352375.1 Mycolicibacterium sp. S2-37 | reverse complement strand
TGACCGCCAACGATGTGGACGGTGATCCGGTTCAGGTGACGGTGCCTGCCACGGCCAATGGTGATTTCGATGTCGCCGACGGTGAGGTGGTGACGGTCGCCTCGGGTGGGTCGGTGTCGTTGACCTACACCCCGTCGCCGGACTACGCCCATGAGCTGACCGAGCCGGCGACCGAGACGTTCACCTTCACGGCCGTGGACAGTCGCGGCGCGACCTCCACGGCGACCGCGACGGTAACGGTGGATCCGGTCAACGAGGCGCCGACGGTGTCGACGGTGGTGGTGAAGAACGCCGACGGGACGAGCACGATCACGGTGACCGCCAACGATGTGGACGGTGATCCGGTTCAGGTGACGGTGCCTGCCACGGCCAATGGTGATTTCGATGTCGCCGACGGTGAGGTGGTGACGGTCGCCTCGGGTGGGTCGGTGTCGTTGACCTACACCCCGTCGCCGGACTACGCCCATGAGCTGACCGAGCCGGCGACCGAGACGTTCACCTTCACGGCCGTGGACAGTCGCGGCGCGACCTCCACGGCGACCGCGCGGGTGACGGTTGATCCGGTGAATCGAGCGCCGGAGCTCACCACCACCGTGACGACGCGGCCCGACGGAACGAGCGTGCTCACGATCGGCGCCACCGATGCCGACGGTGATCGTGTGTCGCTGAACCTGCCCGATGTCGCGGGCGGAACATGGCGTGTGAACGGGGCCGTGGTGACGGGTCCCATCGACATCGCCTCGGGGTCTTCGGTGACGGTCAGCTACACCCCGGGTCTCGCGGCCAGGCTGGCTGTGTCGGCGGTCGGCGCCGATCCCGCTCCCCGATTCGAGACATTCGACATCGCCGCCACCGACGGTCGGCTCGCGACGAATGTCGTCGGTCTGCGCGTCGCGATACCCCGGTTGGACAACACGGTCGTGGCGACCATCCCGATCAATACGGGTCTCAACGTCCAGCCGGTCAACATCGTTCTCACCGCGGACGGAACCCGCGCCTACGTCGCCGACTTCGGCGGTGACACGGTGTCGGAGGTCGACACCGTCGCAGGAGAGGTGATCAAGACGGTGCGCATCGACGGGCCGCAGGGCCTGCTGCTCGACGCGGACACGGGGTATCTGTACGTCGCTTCGGCAGCGCGATCCGTGACCGTCTACGACTTCTCGGGTTCGGACGTCGACGTCGTGGAAACGATCGAACTGTCCTTTTCTGCGGGGTTGATGACGCTGAACCCGGTGCGCAACGAGCTGTACGTCGCCGGTGCGGCGGAGACCAACGATCGGATAGTCGTCGTCGATCTGAACACGAACGCGGAGGTGGCCAGCATCCAGACGGGAGCCTTCCCACGCGGCGTCACCTTTACCGAGGACGGCCGGTTCGCCTACGTCGTGAACGCGCGAGGCAACAGCGTGACCGAGATCGACACAGCCACCAGGACGAGCAGCACCTTCCCGGCCAGCGGCCTCAATGCGCCGTACCGGGTGCTGCTGAGCCCAGACGAGAGCAGGCTCTACGTCACCGAGTTCGGTGCGGATCGGGTCGCAGTTCTGGACCGGGCGACCGGAGAACGGATCAGCTCGATCTCAGTGGGTAACGGCCCGTGGGGCATGGCGATGACCCCGGACGAGAGCCGCCTGTACGTCGCCAACTACGAGTCGAACTCGGTGTCGGTGATCGACACCGTCACCTCGCAGGTGATCGACGTGGTGGACGTGGGGAACGCACCGCTCGGCGTGACCGTCAGTCCTGATGGCAGACACGTCTACGTCGCCGATACCATCGGCGACACCATCTCGGTCATCTCGATCGCGCCTCCCCGGGCCAACGCCAACCGATCAGCTGACGTCTGACGGTGTGCCCGCGATGACTTCAGACGGGCAACGGAGTCGGTACGGATATGAAGGAACTCTGGGTGGCCGTACACGCCGCCCGGCGCGCACTGGCCGACGACCTCGCCAGGCTGAGGCCCGAGCAGTGGGGCACGCCGTCGCTGTGTGACGGCTGGGATGTTCACGACGTGGTGGCGCACCTGGTGTCGGGGGCACAGCAGACCCGGTGGGGCTTCCTCGCGGCAATGGCCAGGGCGCGCTTCGATTTCGACCGCGAGGTGGCCAGCGGGGTCGCCGCCGAGCGCCGCGCAGACCCGGCACTCACGCTGGCCGCGTTCCGGGCGGTCTGCGACAGCACCACGACACCGCCCGCGCCGCTGATCACCCGCACCGAAGAGGCCGTCATCCACGCCGAGGACATCCGCCGCCCGCTCGGCATCCGTCACGACTACCCGCCGCACTGGGTGGCCCGGGCAGTCGAACACCAGGCGAGGGACCGGTTGGCCGGGGGCCGCGCCCGGGTCGCGGGAGTCGAACTGTGCGCCGACGACTGCGGGTTGCGCGTCGGGGGCGGGCCGAAGGTGCGGGGGCCGGTGCTCTCGCTGTTACTCGTCGCGTCGGGGCGGGCTGCCGCGCTGGCCGATTGCGACGGCCCGGGCATGGATGTGCTCGCCGAGCGGCTTGTCCGGTAGCCACGCCGCGGCAACCGGCGTACCGGAACCGGTTGATCACCGATTCAGGGTAGGCACACTGGATCCATGGACCCCGTAGCTGCGCTCCGCCAGATCGCGTACTACAAAGACCGCGCGCGAGAGGATTCGCGTCGGGTGATGGCCTACCGCAACGCCGCCGATGTCATCGAGGCGCTCAGCGATGCCGAACGTGAGCGGCACGGCACCGCCAACACCTGGCAGTCCCTGCCCAGGATCGGGCCCAAGACCGCCAAGGTGATCGCCCAGGCGTGGGCCGGCCGGGAACCCGACGTCCTCGTCGAACTGCGGGAGAACGCCGCCGATCTCGGCGGCGGCGAGATCCGCGCCGCGCTCAAGGGCGACCTGCACGTGCACTCCAACTGGTCCGACGGCTCGGCGCCGATCGAGGAGATGATGCTCGCCGCCCGCGACCTCGGCCACGAATACTGTGCGCTCACCGACCACTCGCCGCGGCTGACCATCGCCAACGGCCTGTCTGCGGATCGGCTGCGCAAGCAGCTCGACGTCATCGACGCACTCCGCGACACCGTCGCTCCGATGCGCATCCTCACCGGCATCGAGGTCGACATCCTCGAGGACGGCTCGCTCGACCAGGAGGAGGAGCTGCTCGAACGCCTCGACGTCGTGGTGGCCAGCGTGCACTCGAAGCTGGCGATGGACGCGCCCGCGATGACCCGGCGGATGCTCACGGCCGTCGCCAATCCGCACACCGACGTGCTCGGGCACTGCACGGGACGGTTGGTCACCGGCGGACGCGGCATCCGGCCCGAATCGAAGTTCGACGCGGAGAAGGTCTTCACGGCCTGCCGCGACAACGGCACCGCCGTGGAGATCAACTCCCGTCCCGAGCGCCGTGACCCGCCCACCCGGTTGCTCAACCTCGCCCTCGACATCGGCTGCGTGTTCTCCATCGACACCGACAGCCACGCACCGGGACAGCTGGACTTCCTCGGCTACGGCGCCCAGCGTGCGCTGGACGCCGGCGTGCCCCTCGACCGCATTGTCAACAGTTGGTCGGCCGACCGGCTGCTGGCGTGGACCGCGTCCTGACCGGCTCCAAGCTCGCGTAGAGAATCCACCGAGCGCGGACCCCGATGCTCGGTGCATGAACCTGATCACCCGCACCGCCGCCTGCGCCGCACTGCTGGCCGCCGGATTCGGTCTGGCCACCGGTACCGCCAACGCCACCGTGCACGGCGACCCGGATGCCGCCCGTCCCTACTGGTCCCACCAGACCCTCGATGACTGCATGCTGATGGCCGTCGCCGACGTCGTCGGGCAGGCCACCGGGCAGGCGCCGACCGAGGACCAGATCGTCGACGTGGCCACCGCCACCAAGAGTCACTTCCACCCCGGTCCGGTGTACACCGTGCCCGCCGACGTCGACGACCCCGCCACCTGGGGTGATGTGCGCGCCGAAGACTCTGTGGTGCTTCTGGCGCACTACGGCATAGCCGCCACCTACACCGACGATGACGTCAGCACCGACGGTGGTCCCGCCACGGGTCTGCCGGCTCTGGAGGGCTACCTCGACCGCGGCGAGGGCATCGTCGTGTACGTCAACAGCGCGACGATCTGGAACGAGGACGGCGACCGGAGCTCGAGTGACCATGCCGTCGTGGTGACCGCGGTGGACACCGACGCCGATGGCGGGCGGGGCATCGTGCACCTCAACGACAGCGGACCCGACGACGGTTGCGACGAGCAGGTGTCGATCGCGACCTTCGAAGCGGCCTGGCGCGCCGGGGGGCACGGCATGACCGTCACCGGCTGAGCGGCGTTTGAAGATCGATCATGACGGGAAGTTGCCGGGGGCGTGCGTCGACGGGCCCGGTGGGCGGTGCCTGCTTCGCGCGCTGAGTGACGGAGGGGACGCATGGCGCAGGACCGCGGAGCCAAAGAGGCCATCAAGAGCGTCGTCAAGGACGCCAAGGACAAGGTCAAGGAAGCCGCAGAGCGGCTACAGCAGCACAGCCCGAGCTACATCCCGGGGGCGCCCGGTCCGGAGGCGCCGTCCTTCGAGGAACCGACCGCCCCGCGGGAACCGTTGCCGCCCAAGCCCGATCAGGGTGGCCCCGATTTGCGAACGGCGACTGGGCTTTCCGTCGGCGGTGGGCAGACAGCGCGGGGCCAGCAGGGGGAGTACCTCACCACCGCCCAGGGCGCACGCCTGTACGACACCGACCACTCCCTGAAGGCGGGGGCACGCGGGCCGACGCTGCTGCAGGACCACCATCTGCGGGAGAAGATCACCCACTTCGACCACGAGCGCATTCCCGAGCGCGCGGTGCACGCCCGCGGTGCGGCCGCACACGGCGTGTTCCACGGTAACGGCGCCGCCGAGAAGATCTGCAAGGCGGCGTTCCTGAGATCCGGTGCGGAAACCGATGTGTTCGTGCGGTTTTCGACGGTGCTCGGTTCGCGGGGGTCGGCCGACACGGTGCGCGATACGCGCGGTTTCGCCACCAAGTTCTACACCGACGAGGGCACCTTCGACCTCGTCGGAAACAACATCCCGGTGTTCTTCATCCAGGACGGCATCAAGTTCCCCGATGTCGTCCACGCGGCCAAACCCCATCCGGACCGGGAGATCCCGCAGGCACAGAGCGCGCATGACACGTTCTGGGACTTCGTATCCCTGCACACCGAAGCCCAGGCGCACACCATGTGGAACATGTCCGACCGGGGCATCCCACGGTCCTACCGGATGATGGAGGGCTTCGGCGTTCACACCTTCCGGCTGACCGGTCCGGACGGCACGACGTCGCTGGTGAAGTTCCACTGGAAGCCGCGGCTGGGTGTGCACTCGCTGATGTGGGAAGAGGCGCAAATCGCCGCGGGCATGGATCCCGACCTGCACCGTCGCGATCTCGCGGACGCGATCGAGAAGGGCGCCTACCCCGAATGGGATCTCGGGGTGCAGGTGATGCCGGATACGCCGGATCACATGTTCGAGGGCATCGACCTGCTGGATCCGACGAAGATCGTGCCCGAGGAACTCGCGCCGGTGCAGATCATCGGCACCATGCAGCTCAACCGCAACCCCACCAACTTCTTCGCCGAGACCGAACAGGTGGCGTTTCACCCCGGCCATCTGGTGCCGGGGATCGACGTCACCGACGATCCGTTGCTGCAGGCGCGGTTGTTCTCCTACCTCGACACGCAGTTGAGCCGGTTGGGCGGGCCGAACTTCGGCCAGATCCCGATCAACCGGCCGCACGCTCCCGTCAATGACATGTTCCGTGACGGCTTCCACCAGCACGCGGTGCACCCGGGAGTCGCACCGTATCGGCCCAATTCACTCGACGGCGGCTGCCCGTTCCTGGCCGGCGCGGACACCGGGGCGTTCATCGAGGTGCCTGCGGCGGTCGCGGAGTCCACGAAGGTCCGCGCCGCTCCGGCGTCGTATGAGGACCACTTCAGCCAGGTCACGATGTTCTATCGCAGCCTGAGTCCGGTCGAGCAGACCCATGTCGCCGAGGCGTACACCTTCGAGCTGGGCAAGTGCTACGAGCAGGCGGTCAAAGAGCGACAACTCGCGGTGCTGGCCAACATCGACGCCGACCTGTGCGCCACGGTCGCCGCGGGGCTGGGCCTCGAACCGCCGGCGCCCACGGTGGTCCCGGCCGAGCCGGCGGTGCTCAGCCCGGCGGTATCCCAGATCGGTGGGACGTGGCCGGTGACAGGCCGGATGATCGGCGTCCTGACCGGACCCGACTCCGACGTCGCCGAAGTGGCGGCGGTGGTGGACGCGCTCGGGGCGGCGAAGCTGGTGCCGCTGGTGATCGCCTCGCACGGCGGCACACTGCAGCATGAGGGCGGCAGCGTGCCGATCTCCCGCACCTACGCGACCGCGCGGTCCATCGAGTTCGACGCCCTGGTACTCGCGGGATCGCCGACGACCGTGCAGGCCAAGATCCTCGTCGACGAGGCCTTCCGGCACTTCAAGGCGCTGGGGGTGCTTCCACAGGGAGCCGATCTGCTCGCCTCGTCGGGTGTCGGCGCCGACTCCGACGGAGTGCTCAGCGCATCGGAGCCGGCGAGCCTGGCGGCCTCGCTCATCGAGGGCCTCGGCGCACACCGGGTGTGGAGCCGCGTCGTCCCGGCGTGAGCCGCCGTCAGTCCGGTAGGTGCGGCATCTCCAACCCGGGATCGCGGCCGAGGAGCACGCCGCGGGTCAGCGCGGTGCGGCCGTACCGGCTGCGCACCTGATCGACCACTGAGTCGAGCGCGCCGGGGTCGGCATCGGCGGCGGGACGGTCGAGGGGCAGTTCGAGTTGCTGCGCGCCGTCGCGGTCGATGTTGGACACTGCGAAGCCGATCAACGTCAGGCCGCGGTCGGCGATCAGCGGGGCGGCGGCCGCGACCAGTTCGCGGGCGGCGGAGAGGATGGCCTCGGTGGACGCGGTCGCGCGCGCCATGGTGTGCGAGCGGGTGACGCGGCCGAAGTCGTCGAAACGCAGGCGCAGTACCACCGTGCGGCCGGTGCGGCCGGCCTTGCGCATCCGACCGGTGATGCGGTCGACGAGGTTGACCACCACGGCGTCGACCTCGGCCGGTGTCATCGTGTTTCCGCGCCGGCCCAGCGCTCGCTGGGCGCCGACCGACCTGCGTCGTACACCGGTGACCACCCGGCGGCGGTCGATGTTGCGGGAGAGCGCATAGAGCTGATGGCCCATCGCGCCGCCGACCATGGCGGCCAGCGTCGACTCGCCCAGTTCGGCGACGTCGGCGACGGTCTCGATGCCGTGGGCCTGCAGTTTCTCCGCGGTCTTCGCGCCGACACCCCAGAGCCGCCGGACCGGAAGCGGATGCAGGAACGCCAGTTCGCGGTCGGGTGGGACCAGCAGCAGGCCGTCGGGTTTGCCCTCCTGGCTGGCGACCTTGGCGAGGAACTTCGTGCGGGCGATACCCACGGTGATCGGCAGCCCGACCCGATCACGGACGTCGGCGCGCAGCCGCGCCGCGATCTCGACCGGCGTGCCGGACACCCGGGCCAGACCGGACACGTCGAGGAACGCCTCGTCGACCGACAGCGGCTCGACCAGCGGCGTGGTGTCGTGGAAGACCTCGAACACGTCGGCACTGGCCTGCGAATAGGCCGACATCCGCGGCGGTACGACGATCGCGTGCGGACACAGCCGCCTGGCCTGATGCCCGCCCATCGCGGTGCGCACCCCGAACGCCTTGGCCTCATAGCTCGCCGCGAGTACCACCCCGCCACCGACGATCACCGGCCGCCCGCGGAGCGAGGGGTCGTCGCGCTGCTCGACCGATGCGTAGAACGAGTCGAGGTCAGCGTGCAGAATGCTGGCCGACACGAACATATGTTCGCATAGTCGCCCGACAGTTCAGTCGCAACGGCCGTACACCGCGCACGTCCAGACGTGGACCAGCGAGTCGAGCACGCGACCGGTCGGAATCGCGGGCGTCTCCGCGGCGAACGCGGCCAGCAGGGTGCGTTCGTTCATCAGGTTCAGTGCCGTGGCGATGTCGTGCGCCGGGACGGTGGTGGGCGCGGCGCCCCGCTTGCGCTCGGCTTCGATGGTCGCGGCGGTGAAGTCGATCCACTTCTGCATGAAGGTCGAGAAGACCTTGCGCACGTCGGCGTTGTCCGATCCCGATGCGGCCACCGTCACGCCACGGTGGGCGCCGAAGGTGTCGAAGAAGACCTTGATACCAGGGCGCCACACGTCGCGGCCGTCAGCCGTCTCGGTGGGCAGCGCCTCGAGGGCGGTGTCGGCCTCCCGGATCACCCGCTCCCAGAGCGTCAGCAACACAGCCTCTTTCGAGGGGAAGTAGAAGTAGAACGTCGGCCGCGAGATGCCGGCGCCCTTGGCCAGGTCGTCGACGGAGATGTCGGCGAAGCCGCGCTGATCGAGGAGCTGTTCGGCGGTCGCCAGGATGGCCTGTTCCCGGTCATCGCCCGACGGGCGGGCGGAACGGCGGCCGCGGGATGGGCGAGCCTCGCTGGCGGTGGACATGGGAGTGACTTTACATGGTGTCGAGTTTATCAACACACTGTTGACCAACTCGACGCGATGTTGATAGCTTGACAACATGACTGAATTTGTCGACGTGGTGATCGTGGGAGCCGGGATCTCCGGCATCAGTGCCGCCTGGCACCTGCAGCAGCAGTGCCCGGACAAGAACTATGTGATCCTCGAGCGCCGCGAGAAGCTCGGCGGCACCTGGGATCTGTTCAAGTACCCGGGGATCCGGTCGGACTCCGACATGTACACACTCGGGTTCCACTTCAAGCCGTGGGCGACCGATCAGATGATCGCCGACGGCCCGTCGATCTGGAACTACCTCAACGAAGCCGCGGTCGAGAACGGCATCGACAAGCACATGCGCTACGGCCACAAGGTGGTCGCAGCCAACTGGTCCGACGAGAACAACCACTGGGAACTCACCGTGGAACGCGACGGCGAGCGCAGCCGACTCAACGCCGGTTTCCTCTGGGCGTGCAGTGGTTACTACAACTACGACGAGGGCTTCTCGCCGGAGTTCCCCGGCGCCGACGATTTCGGTGGCACCATCGTGCACCCGCAGCACTGGCCGGAGGATCTCGACTACCAGGGCAAGAACGTGGTGGTGATCGGCAGCGGGGCCACCGCGATCACGCTCATCCCGGCGCTCATCGACAACGGCGCCGGCCACGTCACCATGTTGCAGCGAACCCCCACCTACATCGGTTCACTGCCGGACAAGGACCCGTTCGCCGCGCGCGCCTACCGGCTGTTGCCCGAGAAGACGGCCTACACGGTGGTGCGGTGGAAGGCGATCATGCAGGCCACCGCGCAGTACCAGCTCGCCAGAGCGTTGCCGAACGTGTTCCGAAAGGCGTTGCGCACCATGGCCGAACGTCGTCTGCCGGAGGGCTACGACTACGACAGGCACTTCGCACCCGATTACAAGCCGTGGGACCAGCGCGTGTGCCTCGCCCCGAACGGCGACATCTTCAAGGCCATCCGCAAGGGTAAGGCCGACGTCGTCACCGACGCGATCGACCGGTTCACCGCCGACGGCATCGCACTGAAGTCCGGTGGGCACCTCGAGGCCGACATCATCGTCACCGCAACGGGTTTGAACGTCCAGTTCTTCGGCGGCGCCGATGTGTTGCGCAACGGCGTGCCGCAGGACCTCGCCGACACCGTCGCCTACAAGGGCATGATGCTGTCCAACGTGCCGAACATGGCGTTCACCTTCGGCTACACCAACGCCTCCTGGACGCTCAAGGCCGACCTGACCTCGGAGTACGTCAGCCGGCTGCTGAAGTACATGGACGCCAACGGCTTCGACACCGTCGCGCCGCGCGAACCGGGCGGCGACGTCGAGCGCAAACCGTTCGTCGACCTGACCTCCGGCTACATCAAGCGGGCGCTCGACAAGCTGCCCAAGTCCGGATCCAAGGCGCCGTGGCGACTCAAGCAGAACTACCTGGTCGATCTGCAGGTGATCCGCAAAGGCAAGATCGACGACGGCATCCTGGAGTTCAGCAAGCACCGGGCGTCGGTCGCCGCCTGACGGTTCCCGGGGTCAGATCGCCGCGGTGACGATGATCCCGTCGTCGTCGCTGTAGGCGATCTCCCCGGGGCTGAACACCACGCCGCCGAACTCGAGCGGCACATCACGTTCGCCCGCACCGGTTTTCGTGCTCTTGCGTGGGTTGGTGCCGAGTGCCTTGATGCCGATGTCGAGGGTGCGCAACGTGGCGGCGTCGCGCACGGCGCCGTTGACGATCAGCCCGGTCCAGCCGTTGTCCCGGCCGAGCCCGGCGATGAGATCACCGACGAGCGCGGTGTGCAGGGAGCCGTCACCGTCGATGACGAGCACGCCCCCGTCGCCGGGTTCGGACAGCACCGACTTCAGCAGCGCGTTGTCCTGGAAGCAGCGCACGGTGGTGATCGGGCCGGCGAACTGCGCCCTGCCCCCGAACTGCCGGAACTGCAGATCGCAGCTGCGGACCTCAGGTCCGATGTCGTCGACGAGGTCAGCGGTGGCGCGCGGTTCGATGGTCACCGGCCCGATGCTAGCCACTGACGTCGGCGACGACGATGTCGTGCAGGTACTGCGCCAGCCCCGGCTCGACGTCGTCGTAGTAGCGGGTGAAGCGCTCGTCGGCGAGGTACATCTGCACCAGGCACAGCGCCATCTCGTCATCGCAGTCGTAGAACCGCTCGATCGAGGCGCGGTGCCGGCCGGCGAGCTGACCGGCGGCCGGGGATCCCGGTGCCACGCCGGAGCGCTTCGCCGCCGCCAGGTCGGCGAGCAGGGCGTCGCCCTCGGCTTTGACCGCCAGCCAGTCCTGTTTGGTCATCCGCGCGGTGCGGTGCCGGGATTGCCGCCAGGCATCGGTGTCGCCCCAGCGCTGTTGCGCCTCCGCGGCGTACTCCTCGCCGAAGGCGGTGGTGCCGAAGATCTCCACCTGCTCCTCGGCGGTCAGCGCAATGCCGTTGCGGTGTGCGTTCATCAGTTTCTCCACTGCGGTGATCGTGTGGCTCAGGGTTTCGGCGTGGGCCCGTAGCACCCCGAGTTGGCGCTGGAGATGGGCCCCCACATCGGCGTGCGGATCGTCGAGCAGCGTGCGGATCTCGTCGAGCGGCAGCCCGACCGACCGGTAGACCAACACCAGGTGCAGCCGCTCGATGTCGGCGTCGGTGTAGCCGCGGTAGCCCGCCGCGGTGCGCACGCTGGGCACCACCAGGCCGATGTGGTCGTAGTGGTGCAGGGTGCGGACCGAGATCCCGGTCAGACCGGCGACCGCACCGACCGTCTTCGCGTGCATGGCGCCCAGACTGCACCCTCACGCCGCGTGCGGGTCAAGAACTTTTCAGCGGCGGCGCGAGAGGAGCACGGCCAGCAGCACCAGCACGCCGGCCGCGACGGCGGCGGCAAGCGGCAGGCGCGACACGTCGGCCGCCGTCACCGGCACCGGGGCCGGACCGGACACCGGATTGCTCGCCGTCGCCACCGTGGCCTTCGCTTGGGCGGCGGCCTCCTGCGCGGCGGCGGACACGTCGGCGGGCGCCTGCTCGACCGGCGGCTGCGCCGCGGGGGGTGGAGCGGCGGCCGGGGCAGGGGCCTTCGTCGCCGGTGCCTTCTTGGCCGGCTCCGCCTTCTTCACGGCCTTGGCGGGCGCCTTCTTGGCGGGCGTCTTCTTCGCAGGAGCCTTCTTGGCGGGCGTCTTCGCCGGGGGAGTCGCCGGGACGCCTGCTGCGGCGTCCGGCTGCTCGTCGAACTCGTCCTGGCGGTCTGCCATCGATGCTGCTCCTTTGCGTTTCTCCGGGGTGGCCGGCAGTGGCTCCATCATGCCAGGCGGGCCGGCGTCAGCCCGTGACGGCCAGTGCGGCGCCCAGCGTCAACGCCACCGCCATGATCGCCAGTTCCACCAGCGTCCGCGACCGGGACAGGCCCGCGGTGGCACGGTGCGCCCGTGCGGCGGGCAGCCAGTGCGTCCGGTTGCGCCACGCCAGCATCGTCAGCGCGACCGTCACCAGCACCTTGGCCAGCAGGAGCCGCCCGTACCCGGTCTCGTACAGGTCGCGCGGCGCGCCCACGGTCGCCAGACCGGCCGCCACACCCGCCAGGACCAGCACCGCCACGCAGATCAGCGCCACCTGGGCGAATCGGGGTAGCACCCGTGCCCACTGTCCGCGGTGCCGCACGGTCAGCAGCAGAGCCGCCAGGGTCCCGCACCACAGCGCCGCGGCCAGCGCGTGCACGGCGACCGAGAGGCCACCGAGCGGACTGTCGGTGAGGTGGCCGGTCAGCGTGTGGGCCACCAGCCCGACGGCCACGACCCCGATCGTGGCGACCGCAACGGTCACCGAGCGCGGTGCGACGACGGCCATGGCGCACACCACCGCCGCGGCGAGCGCGCTGAGCGCGCCGGCCCGGCCCACCGCGGTGTGCAGCACGAACTGGGTGTAGGTCGAGACGCCGACCGATCCGACCGACAGCGACGCCGCCTGCGCCGTCGCCACGATCAGCCGGACCAGTTCGGCCAGCAGCCACAGCGCCGCACCGGCCGTCAGCGGCACCGCCGCCGAGCGCACCAATTCCGCACGGTGCCTGCCCGCGTCGAGGAACGGCACCACCGCCAGACCCAGTGTCACGACCGCTGCGCAGTCCGCGACTGCCCGCACCGCCGCCCCGGGCGGGGAGATCTGCGGACGGGCCAGCGCCCAGGCGAAGAGCACTGCGACCGCAATGACGAGGAGCCCGCCGCCGACGTCCCGCCAGTGCGGCCGGCTCAGGTGCGCCGTCGAGCTGCCCACCAGGCTCCTGCCCCGACGATCAGGCATGCGCCGAGGATGAACGGCCACACCGGCGGCTCCTCGGGTGCGGTTCGCGTGGCCGGCGCGGTGGCCGAGGGTCCGGGCGTGCCCGTGCCGCCCAGGGTCAGCTCGAACGACCACGAGCCGGAGACGACGTGTCCGTCGGCCGACGTGGCGCGGTAGTTGACCGTGTACCGGCCCGCCGGACCCAACGGGCGCACGCCGACCGAGACGACCGCTCCCTGCACCTCCGGTTCACCGGTCGACCACAGGTTGCCGTCGGGGCCGACGACGGTCATCGCGGCGAACGCGCTCTGCATCGCCTCGTTGAAGGTGGCGCTGACCCGCGTGGGGGACTGCGTCAGCGCGGCGTTGTCGCCCGGATCCGCGGCGATGCGTGTCGCATGCGCCGAGGCCGTACCGGCGCCGGCCACCGCCGCCACGGCGAGCAGCAGGCAGGTCATCACGATCGCGAGTGGCTTCATGATCGCCGCCTGCCCAGCAGGCCCAGCACGACGGCGACAGCGGCCACCAGCAGGGCTCCTCCGGCCAGCCAGCGCGCCGTGGCGTCGCCGGCTGCGGTCGCCGGCTCGGTGACTGCGCCGACGGAATGCCCGCCGTGGCCGGAGTCGCCGCTTCCGGACAGTTCCAGCACCGGCGCCGGGTGCTCCGGCTCGGCGCCGTCGGCCAGCGGTGCCTCGTCCCACCGCACGACCTGGCCGTCCGAATAGGTCTGCGTGGCAGCGAAACTCACCGACTCGGTGTTCTCGGGCAGCGTGACCGATACGCGGAACAGTGCGAACTGATCCGACGAGATGCCGGTGCCCGGAGCAGCCGTCCAGGTCACCGATCGCACGGTGCCCGCGGCGGTGTCCCGGTCCAGCCGCGCCGTCCAGCCCGGCATGAGTTCGGTGCGCGCGGACGTGACGTCGGGCAGTGCGACGCTCAATTCCGTTGTCAGGGCACCGGTATCGGATTCGCCCGGTACCCGGAAGGTCAGGACGGAGGTGGCGCCGGGCGTCGGGTTGACGGCGTCGACGTGGACATGTGCCGACGCCGGGGCGCTGACCGCCAGTGCGGCGGTCACCACGGCGCCGGTCGTGAGCAGGGCACGCTGAAGTGCCCCGGAAATGGGTTGCATGACAAGGTCTCTCGAGAGGATGTGGATGAAGGGTCAGCGCGCGGCGCCGGCCGGCGGGCCGCGGCGACTCACCGGTCCCGCGAACATCGACAGGGCCTGCAGCCCGTGGTGCGCACTGCGCGCCCATCGGATGGCCGGCGGTCCGGCAGGCCGGGGATCGGCGAGCCGCACCACGACGCGTACCGCTCGGGACAGCGCCGCGCACAGCCTCCCGCCGGCCGCGATCAGCGCAGCGCCCAGGGCCACCGCGACGGCGTGGGCGACCAGCATCGCCGCCGGCGCCGCGGCGCCGCCATGCGCATGGCCGGACGAGCCGAGCACTGCGTGTCCGGTGAGCTGCCCGGCGCCCAGCAGTGCGAGCAGGACCGGCATCCGGTCGGCCCGCCGCACGGTCGCCGTGAGCGCGCCGACGGTGAGCGCCACGACCGCCACACCGGTGACCGCGGGGCCGGCGGTCAGGCTCCCGTCGGCCGCGGCGTGTGCGGCCACGGCGAGCGGGGCGGTGAAACCAGCCGCCGCGACCCCGCGCAGCAGGGCTGCCGGGTCGCGCGTCGTGCCGGACATGCGGGGGATCAGAGCACGCCGAGGCGCGCCATCAGGTCGGCGTCGATGCCGTCGAGCTGCGTCGAGATCGCCGCATGCGCCGCGCGGCGCCGGGCGGTCGGCATCTTCTCGGCGGCGGTGACCGCCGCGGCGAGATCGCTGAGCCGGTCGTTGATCGCGGCGACGAACTGTTTGGTCTCGGCGTCTTTGGGCTTCTTCTCGGCGACCAGGCGCAGCGAGTGTTCGGCGCCGGAAATGCGGGCCGACAGTTGCGCACCCGCACCGGAGAACTGACCGAGCTGGCTCAATGGCACGCCGAGACGGTCGGCGCGACGTTCGTCGATGAATCCGCGGGCCGATATCGAGACCCGGTAGACCAGCGGCACCGCGATCGGGGCGACCAGCCGGGCGACGGTCAGCGTGCGCCGGATCTTCCCGGGCGAGAAGAGCTTGCCCTCGCGCGCCGCCTGTAGTTCGGTCTCGGCGATCTTGAGTGCCGTCCGGTCGCTCTCCCGCAGCGCCTTCAGCTGCGCTTTGATGGCCTTGTTCTCCGCCTTCTGGGCGGACCTGTAGCGACGCGCCTCGTTCTTCGCCGAAAGCCTGGCCTCCAGCTTGGCCTTCGCCTTGATGGCGCGAGCCTCGGCGCGGCGGGTGGCGCGGCTCTTGCGTCGCTTGAACAGACCCATACCCGCTGCCTCCCGGTCCTTTTCCCGCCCACCACGCGAAGGGGGCGCGTCGTTGCAGGACAACCCTAGCCTTGCGGCCGACGAGACGGCCGCCTGGCCCGCTGTCCTGCGCGATCAGCAAATGCCGGCACCCGGCTGTGACAGAATCGTCGGTACGGCAAAGTAGCCGGGTCATCCGCGTACGGGGGGTGGTGACGACGTGTTTTTCCGCATGCGCGCCGCCGTATCCGGCTGCCTGGTCGCCACCGGGCTGCTGCTGACGGGCCTCGGCGCCACGATGGCCGTCGCCCAGGAACCGGGCGACGCGAACGCGCCGGCCGTCGAGGCCGGACCGGACCCGCAACCGCTGCGCCCGGAACCCGAACGCGCCACCGCGCCGGCCACCGGCACCCGGGACAGCACGCATGACACACGCCCATCCGGGTCGGTCGGTCCGTCGACGAGCGCCTCGGCACCCAGCTCGTCGGCGACCAGCTCGTCGGCGACCACCTCGGCCACCACGTCGGAGGAGACCTCGACCACCACCGTGGTGTTCGACAACGGTGACAACGACGACCGCGGCATACCCGCGACGCCGGCGGTGCCCACGCCCGCGGCCGCCGACACGCCGCAGGCCGTTCCGGTCGTCCCGCCTGCATCGGTCGCTGTCCCGGTTGTCGCTGTGCCGGTTGTGGCGGTGCCGGTCGTCTTGCCCGTCCCTGCGCCTGCGCCGCCCCCGGCCCTGCTGCCCGCGCCCGCGGCACTGCCCGTGCCCATGGTCGTCCCCTCGGCTACGCGACCCGCCGCGCCGCCGAGGAGTGCTGCGCCGCAACGGCTTCAGCCCCCGCCGCAGACCGGCGCCCCGGCCACACCGCTGTCCGAGCGCGTCGGCTACGGCGCCTATCTGCGCGAGGCGGACCTGTCCGGGATCGCCGCGGTGGCGGTGCCCGGCACCGTGGGACTGCTGGCGCTCACCGGCCTCGGTGGACTGCTCGGCTACCGTCAGGCCAAGGCCGGCCGGGCTCTGCGCACCGCCCCGTCGGCGCGCTTCCTGGGCGGGGGCTGACGTGCCGGCCCACCGCAACGTCGCCCGCGCGGTTAACGCGGTGCTCGATCTCGCGCCGCGGCGCGGTGAGGTCTCGCTGCCCCGGCTGGTCGCGGCCGTCAGCGCCAGCCGGGGACGCCCGATCGAGCTGACGACCGCGCGGCTGCCGCGCGGGGTCTGCGGACAGTGGCGTCAGTACACCGACCGCGACGTGTTCCTGATCCAGCACGGACTGCCGGCGTGGGACCGCACACTGGCCCACGAGCTCGGCCACCTCGTCCTCGGCCACGACGGCATCCACGTCGTGGAGGCCGCGCAGGAGGAGACCGAGATCGCCAGCACCGAACTGATCCGGTACATGCTCCACCAGCGCACCGGATGCCTGGGTCCGAGTGGCGAGGACGCCGAACAGGAGGCCGAGGACTTCGCCGCGTTGCTGATCTACCGGCTGGGCCGGCTGCCCTCGGACCGGTCGTCGATCATCCAGGTCCGCCTGGGCGAGGCCTTCGGGTGATCGTCTGGGCGATCGCCGGGCTCCTCGGCCTGGCGACGGGGATGCGGATCGGCTGGGCGCTGGCCAACGAACAGTCGGTGGTGAGCACCGCGATGATCCTCGCGCTCGGCAGCCTCGGGACGGCCGCGGCACTGAGCTGGCCGCCCCTGACCCTGTTCGTCGACTCCGCGCTCGGCTGGCCGAACATCGCGATGGGGTTCAGCCAGGTCGCGTTGATCGGCTCCGCCGCCGGCAGCGCCGTGATGATCACCTCGGTGACCTCACGGCGACCACCGGCGGTCAACCGGCGGCTGTCAGTCGCGCAGTATTCGGTCGCGGCCGTGGTGGCGGCACTCAGCCTGACGGCGTTCTTCGCCGCCGGCCCGCGGCCGCAGACCTCTCCCACCGAGTATCTGCGGCAACACCTCGGCGGACCGGCGGGTCTGCTGCCGCTGGCCTACCTGGTGGCTGCGCTCTCGCTGGTGGCGTGGGCGGGCTTGCGTCACTCGAACCGGAGCCGTCGCGGCAGGGCGCTGTTCGTCTTCACCCTCGGCATGACGCTCATGCTGCTGGCCGGTGTCGCGTTCCTGTTCCAGGTGATCGCCGACGATGAGGTCGCCCTGGCGCGGGTCGGCACGACGCTGCTGGGTTGTGCGATGCCGGCGGTGGCCGCAGGCGCGCTGCTGCCCAGCATCGAGGACTGGTTCGGTGCCCGCCGAGAGCTGGCGCTGATCAGACCGATCCTCACCGAACTCGGCCGGCGCCACCCCGAGATGAACCTGGAGGCGCGGACCCACGGCCCACGGGTCTTCCGCGTGGCCGAGAAGATGTCGCTGATCTCGGATGCGCTCTTCCTCGAGGCGACTGCCGCGTCCGATGGCGAGCCGGCGGTCACGGACCCGGACGTTGCGCCCGGCGAGCAGGCACTGACCGTCGCCCGATGGATCGACGGCCGTTCCCCGTTTCCAGGGCTCGGTTGGCTGCGTCAGCCGGAGACGTACTCCGACCGCGAGTGGATTCTGGCCATCGCCGGTCGGTACCGCGACCTGATGCGAGAGCCGGCCGACGCGCCGCCGCGAGGCAAAGTGCGCGCACTTCGCCGTGCGGCGGCGGACTAGTCGTCCAGGTGCTCCTTGATCCGCAACTCGTCGACCCGCTGGGCGATGTCACGTTGGGCTTCGGGAGACAGGCCGACGGTGCGTGCGGCGATCCGCCGGACGCCCTCGTCGCGCAGGCCCGCCAACAGCGTGAGCTCTTTGTCGAGCTTCTCGTAGTACTCGTCGTCGGTGAAGTACGCCGGCCTGATCCGGAAGAAGTTGGCCAGCGCTGCCATGGTGGCCGCCGATGGGTTCGTACGGTTGCCCGAGCGCAGCTGCGAGAGGTACGGAGCCGACATCGTGACGCCTTCGGCCTTCAGTGCCGCGATCACCTCGGCCGACGTGTGCGGGCCGCGTCCAGGCGGATACACCACGTCGAACAGGCGATTCAGCCGAGCGGCGAACGTCGTGCTCATCGAATAGACCTCCATGTGTTTGAAGACCGGGCTAAATGATCGGCTGATTTGCTGACCATCGTAGCCACAGTTGTGGTCACAACCAAGTGCAAACCACCGAAATGTTGCCTTACAACGGGCGGTGGACAGCCTGAAAGCGCACGTCGTGGCAATTTCAGCCCTCGGCGCAATCCGTCCGTCCGTACCGCGAAGCAAATCTAACGCATGTGTAGCTTAACCTGTGCTGCGGTCACTCTGACGAAGCTCCCAGCAATGCCCGACGGGGTTTCGGGCACCGCGAACCGCACTGCGACAGTCGAATTCACGGGTTTGCTGCCGCAGGCGGAAGCCCGCGGGCGCGCCAGGGTACCGGCCGGGAAGCGGCACGTGACGGCGCGGTGCGCGAATGCGACGGCGGCGCGATGACCTGCCGCCGCTGGGTTAGCCAGCGGTCGGTCAGACCGATTCGGACGACGAATCGCGTTCCGATGCCTGCGCCGCGCGTGCCCGGCGTGCGCGACGGAACCGGACGGCTGTCGCGACGGCGATGCAGAGCGCCACACCGCCGGTGACGGCGAGCGCGACCGTGCGCCAGCCGAGTGCCGCGTCGAACAGCATCCACAGGCCGAACAGCAAAAACAGCACGCTGGCCATTCCGTGGAGGAAGCCGGCGGGCAGCTTCTTGTGCAGCATTGCCCCGACGACGATGGCAACGCCGTCGGCGAGCACCATGCCGATGGTCGCGCCGATCCACACGCCCCACGGGTCGCGGTCGCTGGCGAGGGCGACGGTGGCGAGCATGGTCTTGTCGCCGAGCTCGGCGAGCACGAAGGACGAGATGATCGCGGGGATGATGAAGCGGGGCTCCGCGACGCGGACCTCGTCGTCATCGCCACTACGTCCCTCCCGCCAGGTCCAGACCGCGAACAGCAGGAAAGCGGTGGCCGCCGCGAACGCGATCGGCCGTTCCGGCAGGGTCAGACCGAGGAAGTGGCCGATCGTCACCGAGAGGCCGTGCACCAGCATGGCTGCGATACCGACACCGGAGAGCACTACCCACCACCGGTGGCGCAGCGCATAGGTCATGGTGATCAGCTGCGATTTGTCACCGAGTTCAGCGACGAACACCACGGCGAGGCTGACCAGGATGGCGGCGAACACGACAGCACCTTTCGACACGGCGCCCGCGCACATGACTGCAGTGCGTCAGGCGTTGGTCGAAGGTCTCGCCCACCGAGGGTGCGGTTCGCCGGCCGGGCTCGCGCCAGTATGTCGACCAGACGATTCGGGGCTACTCCCCTTCGTTGACATATCGACTCTAACGGCCCCGCGCGCGGGCCGCCAACTCCGTAGCCGGTTTCGGGTAGCCGTATTTCCGGATAAGGGAAACGCCATTACCGCAGGTGGGGCATCCTTACGCGGCGAGCAGCATGGCCAGAACCGCGGTGTCAGGATGGCTGATCGGATCGACGCCCACCCGGCTGACGATGGATGTCACCGTGCCGTCGGACTCGGCCTCCACCCATGCCGCCCGGTGTTCCAGACCCAGATGCGGGAGGCCGGGCAGCAGCACACACCCCGACGCCGCGCCGGAGCACTCCGGCAACGACGGCGTGGTCTCCGACGGCGGGTGCAGCATCAGCAGCGCCGGCGGCTGGCGGTCGGCGAAGTACCCCGGCGGCACCGCCGAGTCGCCGACCACCGTGCCCTCGGCCAGGACCAGTCCCACCGTGCCGGGTTCGGGTTCGTCGGGCAACTCCTCACGGACCCCGAAGATGGTGGTCGTGGCGAGGAGGCCGGGCAGGGATGCGACCCGCACGGCGACCATGAGCAGCTGCGCCCATTCTTTGGTCGAGTCCGGCCAGCGACCGGAGACGACGAATCCCTTCAGTGATCCGCGGGAGTGAAACGGGGCGATCTCGATCGCCCGACCGCCCATTTCCATGTCGCCTCCGGACTTCGCGTTCGAACTGCCCGACACGCCTGTGGGTCGTGGGAGATAAGGATGCGGTAGCGATGCGCTGGCACGCAAGACGACACGAGTGCTAACGGCGGGTGAACTCCGTGGCGAAACGGTCGCAGAAAGCAGCAGGGCGCCGCGCGAATCCGCGCGGCGCCCTGTCGAGTCTGCCGATCAGCCGAGGATGATGCCCTTGGCCGCACCGGTGGCGGTGGCGAAGCGGGTCTGCACGTCGGCCCAGTTGACGACGTTCCAGAACGCCTTGACGTAATCCGCCTTCACGTTCTTGTACTGCAGGTAGTACGCGTGCTCCCACATGTCGACCTGCAGCAGCGGGATGATCCCGAGCGGTACGTTGGCCTGCTGGTCGAACAGCTGGAAGGTCAGCAAACGCTGGCCCAGCGTGTCGTAACCCAGGACGGCCCAGCCGCTGCCCTGCAGTCCGTTCGCGGCCGCGGTGAACTGGGCGCGGAAGTTGTCGAAGGAGCCGAAGGCGTCATCGATGGCTGCGGCCAGTTCGCCCTCGGGCTTGTCGCCACCGTTGGGAGAGAGGTTCTTCCACCAGATCGTGTGGTTGACGTGCCCGCCGAGGTGGAACGCGAGGTTCTTCTCGTTGAGGAAGATGGCGGAGTGGTCACCGGAAGACCGCGCTTCCTCGAGCTTGGCGAGCGCGTCGTTGGCGCCCTTCACATAGGTGGCGTGGTGTTTGCTGTGATGCAGCTCGTTGATCTGCCCGGAGATGTGCGGTTCCAGCGCACCGTAGTCGTAGTCAAGGTCGGGCAAGGTGTATTCAGCCACAGGGTTCCTTCCGTCAGGTGATCGATGGAGCTCGTCGTCCTCAACCTCGACGTCAACCTTGCTCCATCGCCGCGTGCACCGCAAGGACGCGCGGTGCTAGCACATCAGTACCCGACTCGGCGCGTTCAGAACAGGATGATCAGGGCGAGGATCCCCAGCAGCACCAACGCGATGACGCCGGCGCGCAGACAAGCGATCAACTGGCTGTGCGTGTACACCTCGGGCGAGGCCTGCCACTCAGACGGCGGGATCGCCGACCCGGGACCCACTGAATGCGACGCCATCACGAACCCCTGACCTGCATGTACACGCTCCACCCCCGGTGAGATCCATCACAACGCCCCCGTGTGACGCTGATCATATCCCGTTGCCGGGCGCGTCGCGAAATCGGGTGAACGGCGCCGATGAAGTGTCTGCGCACGCACCGCGAGGCCGGACGTCGGCGGTGCCTTCGTCGGCCCTGCCCGGTCAGATTCACCATGAGCGCAATGAGGACGCGAGGCCGGCCGCGGGGAGGGGTGTCGCGCGGTGGGGGCCGCCGGGCTCCGCTCCCGGGCACGGCGAGCACCCGTCGTGCGCGTCGGGTTCCTGACCGCGCGCCGCTGTCCGCCGGTCACGAGAATCGACGGTCGTCAACTATTCGCAGGTGATTAGCTCGAGACACCCGCAGCGGTTGCCGTCGACCCGCAGCCAGTACCCAGTTATCCACAATTTCACTCAGCAAGCGCACAGTCTTACCGGCGCAAACCTGATCGACACGGGTGGTGGCCTGTGGATGAACCTGTGGAAACTGTGGATAACTTCTCGATTGCTGTTCCCCGGCCGTCGGCGACGTTCCGGTGGGCGTGACAGCATGGGCTCATGGACGACGTCGATGTCCCCCAGGTGGCGGTCAGTGAATTGCCCAGCGCGTTCGACGGGGCGAAGGTCCTGCTCGACGTCCGCGAACCCGACGAGTGGTTGCGCGGCCACGCGCCGGACGCGACGCACGTACCCATGGGCGAGGTCCCGGCCCGGGTCGGCGACCTCGAGACGGACACCGAGTACTTCGTGGTGTGCCACGGCGGTGGACGTTCGCAGCGGGTCGCGGCGTATCTGGTGCGCAACGGATACCGCGCGGCCAACGTCAGCGGCGGAATGCTGGCCTGGGCGGAGGCCGGCCGTCCCGTCGTCACCGACGGCGGCGACCAGGGTTCGGTCTGACCGCCGCCGCTAGGCTGATCGGATGATCCAGGTGTGTTCCCGCTGCGGAACGCGGTGGAACGTGCGCGACCGGCAGCGTGAGTGGTGTCCGCGCTGTCAGGGCGCCCTGCTCGCGCCGTCGGGCTACGCACCGGCTTCGGAGTGGAGCCCGCGCTCGGTCACGCCCGGTCCGGGGCCGCAGGGTGCGCCGCCGCGGCTGCCGGCGGGATATCGGTGGATCGCCGTACGTCCCGGAGCTCCGCCACCGCCCCGCGCCCGGCGCCGTCCGCTCGGCCCGACCCCGCGCTACAGCTCCGTTCCGCGGTGGGGGCTCGTCGAGCACTTCGAGACCCGCCACGACGCCGCCCCGCAGGCCTACCGCGGTCCGTCCGGGGCGGTCGCCCGGGCCACGCTGACGGTCACCATGGGCGTGCTGGGAGCGACGGCACTCATCCACGCGGTGCGCTACGCGCTGCTGCTGGTCAACCGCACGGTACTGCTCAACCCGTACCTCGCAGGCGCGGCCACCTGGCTGGCCGTGGCACTGAGCGTGCTGTCGCTGTTCCTGGTGGTCGGCAGCATCATCGTGCTGACCAACTGGCTGATCGCGCGGCGCGGCGCCGCGTACGCCTACCACGGGCAAACCGATCCCCGAGGGGTGTGGCAGCTGCGCCTGGGCTGCCTGATCCCCCTGGCCAACCTGGTCTTCGCGCCCGTCTTCGTGATCGAACTCGCTGCGCTGGAGCACAAGTCGTCGATCCTGCGCAGACCGATCACCGTCTGGTGGATCGTATGGGTGCTCAGCACGATCCTGTCGATCTTCTCGATCGCCACCAGCTTCGCCACCGACGCGCAGGGCATCGCGGACAACACGGTGACGACGACCGTGGCCTATCTGACCGCGCTCGCCGCGCTCCTGCTCACCCACCAGGTGCTCGCCGGATTCGAGCGGACACCGGTGTCCCGGCCGGTCAAGCGTTGGGTGATGGTGCCCGACGATTCCCGGTCCGCCGCCGCGCCCGCCCGGCCGGCCGACCCCGAATCGGCCCGTCCGGTTGAGTCCGACGGCCAGAACCCGGCAGCATAGGGCGCATGCAACCGGATGACGGCACCCTGGGCGGTCATCCCTTCGTGGTGGCGCACCGCGGCGCGTCGGCCGACCGGCCCGAACACACCCTGGCTGCCTACGATCTGGCCCTGCGCGAAGGCGCCGACGGCGTCGAATGCGACGTCCGCCTGACGTCCGACGGCCATCTGGTGTGTGTGCACGACCGGCGCGTCGACCGCACCTCGTCGGGCACCGGAGCCGTCAGCGAGATGACGCTGGCGCAGCTGCGCCGACTGGACTACGGCTCATGGCATGCGAGCTGGCGGCCCGACGGCAGCCAGGGCGTCACCGAACTGCTGACGCTGGAGGACCTCGTGCGGCTGGTCCTCGACTGGCACCGGCCGGTGAAGCTGTTCATCGAGACCAAGCACCCGGTGCGCTACGGCGCGCTCGTGGAGAACAAGGTGCTGGCGCTGCTGCACCGGTACGGCATCGCCGCACCCGCGTCGGCGGATCTGTCGCGCGCGGTGGTGATGTCGTTCTCGGCCGCCGCGGTGTGGCGGATCCGGCGCGCGGCGCCGATGCTGCCGACGGTGCTGCTGGGCGAGACGTCGCGATATCTGGGGGGCAGCGCCGCCACTACGGTCGGCGCCACCGCGGTGGGCCCGTCGATCATGACGCTTCGCGAACACCCCGAGCTGGTCGACCGGGCGGCCGCGCAGGGGCGCGCACTGTACTGCTGGACCGTCGACCACTACGAGGATGTGCGGTACTGCCGGGACCTCGGGGTCGCCTGGGTGGCGACGAACCACCCCGGTCGGACCAAGGACTGGCTACAGAACGGTCTGACCGGGGCGGCTGGTCGCGACTGACCTTGCCCAGCGGGGCGCCGGGAGCTACAGCCAGCCGCCGGCGGCCGGGGGAGCGCCCGCGTCGCTGCGGTCGGTGGTGAGTTCGCGCGCGACGAAGTCCTCCAGGTGGAACAGGTTGGAACCGGCGCGATCGGCGATGCGCACCAGCGTGGTCATGGTGGCCACCTCTTCGACCTGCTCACGCAGGAACCACTGCATGAACTGCTCGCCGAGGTAGTCGCCCTCCTCGCGGGCGACGCTGGCCAGCCGGCTGACCTGTTCGGTGACGGCGCGCTCCTGATCCAGGGCCAGGGCCAGCGCGTCGCGCGGGGTGTCGAAGCGGTTGCACACCTCGCCGATGCCCGGGATCTCCACCTCGACGTCGCGGTCGACGAGGTACTGCACCAGCGCCATGGCGTGATTGCGCTCCTCGACCGCCTGGCTGTAGAAGAACTTGGCGAGCTGCGGCAGGTCCGTCACGTCGAAGTGCGCCGCCAGGGCGATGTATTGCTGAGACGCCGTGAACTCGTTGCGGATCTGGTCGGAGATGAGAGCGTGGAACTTGGTGTCCACTGCGGCTGAAGTCGTCATGAGATCGACAATAGTGCAGGTCAGACCCTATTGTCATCGAAGGTGAGCCTTATTGAGGCAAGGGTTCCCTTAGTGAGGTAAGGCTATTGTGACGGTGGGCACAGACTCCTTGCCGGTTTGCTGGAGGAGTCGCCTATCGGATCTGTCCGGCGTCGAGCACGTCGGGCGGGACCGCCGCGTCGTCGGCGAGCGCAGCGAACAGCCGGCCCGCCGCGTCGTCGTCCCACACCACCACCGACCCGGACGCACCGTCGGTGAAGTCGCCGATCGGCACCGTCGTCGTCGTGACATCGCCGCGCAGGCCCCAGCCCAGCCGGGCCAGATCCCACAGGTGGGCCCCCTCGTCGACGGTCAGCGATCCGCTTGCGGCGTGGGCCATCGGCACCCAGCGCAGCGGGTTGAGCAACACGGTGGGGTCGCCGGCACGGTTCAGTAGCGCCGACATGAACTCCCGCTGATGCACCATCCGGTCGAGGTCGGCGCGGGCGGTGGCGCGGGTCCTGACGAAGCCCAGCGCGTCGCGGCCGTCGAGTTCCTGGCAGCCGGCGGGCAGGTCGATACCGGCCAACGGATCGCTGATCGGTTCGGCCGGGCAGACCCGAACCCCGCCGACGGCGTCGACCAGCGCGGCGAATCCGTCGAAGCCGACCTCGGCGTAGTGGTCGAGGCGCAGGCCGGTGGCTTCTTCGACGGTCTGGGCGAGCAGCGACGCGCCGCCGAGTGCGAACGCCGCGTTGATCTTGTCCTCGCCGTAGCCGGGGATCGGCACGTAGGAGTCCCGGGGAATGGACACCAGCGTCGTCGGTGCGCTCGAGAACAGGCCGGGTAGGTGCACCAGCATGATGGTGTCGGTGCGCCCGTTGCCGACCTCCCCGCCGGTCGCCAGGTCCGCCTGCTGTTCGGCGTCGAGCCCCGCGCGGCTGTCCGAGCCGACGAGCAGCCAGGTGGTGCCGCGGGCTGCGGCGGGACGGTCCGGATAGGCGGCCAGCGCGGGGATGCGGTGCAGCGAGGTGTCCACCCATACGCCGAGACCGACGGCGGAGAACACCAGCACCAGCAGCACGGTGAGCACGATGCGGCCCCAGCGCCGTTTCCGCCGGGGTCGGTGGGCCAGCGGGGATGGCGGCGGTGCCGGGGGCCGCGGTGCGGGGGGCCGGGACGCGGGTGGCCGGGGTGGCGGCGCGGGTGGTCGGGGTGGCGGCGGAGGGAGGCGCTGCTCCCAGGCCGGCGGCGGTGGTGTGAGCGGCGGCGTGGGCGGATTGGGCGGCCACCGGGGTGGCGGCGGCCGGAAGCCGGGGTCGCGGCGGATGACCTGGGGCGGTTCGCGCCGCGGCCGGTTCGGATCCACAGCAGAAATGTACGTGCTGGACGGCGGGGATCAGCGCAGCCAGCCGAGGTGGCCGGCCAGCAGGGCGTAGCCGACGAACGCGACGGCGTCGATCAGCGCGTGCGCGATGATCAGCGGCCACAGCCGCCCGGTGCGATGCCAGACGTATCCGAACACCAGGCCCATCGCCACGTTGCCCAGGCCGGCCCCGAAGCCCTGATACAGGTGGTAGGCGCCGCGCAGCAGGCTCGACAGCACGATCGCGACGACGGGGCTCACCTTCAGCTGCCGCAGCCGGGTCAGCAGGAAGCCGACGACGATGATCTCCTCGGCCCAGCCGTTGGCGAAGGAGATGAGCAGCAGCACCGGGATGCGCCACCACGTGTCGTAGAGCTCGGCGGGTTCGACCGACGCGTTGATTCCGAGCGCCCGGGCGACCTGATAGAGCGCCAACCCGGGCAGGCCGATCAGCGCGGCCAGCCCCAGTCCGCCGAGCAGATCGCCGCGCAGCTGCACCCGTCCCAGCCCGATGTCGACCAGACGCGATCCACCCCGCCACAGCAGATAGAGCCCCAGCCCACCCCAGGCCAGCAGCTGGAAGACGCCGGCCAGGTTCAGCCCCAGGTCGATGAGGTCATAGGGCGAGCGCTTCGGATTGAGCGCCACCACCTGGCCGGACAGCCCGAGCAGCACGGACTCGACGAGGTTGAGCAGCGCCGTATAGGCGCTCAGGCCGAAGGTGACCGCCAGGACGACGGCGATCTCGATGCGCAGTGCACGCCGGCGCTCATCGCTCAGTTCGCCGGTGGGTTCGGGCACCGCCAAAGGCTAGCCGCCCGGGTGCTCCAGGCGCCGGGCCCGCAGGCCGTTGATGAAGGGGCAGCCCATCAGCACCCGGATGGCCTGGCTCAGGCCGGTGACGTCATCGACCGGCTTGGCGAACGGCAGCCGCACGTCGTGGTCGCCGTCCTCGTCCTCGACGCGCAACTGGACGCCGTAGCGGTCGAGGCCCAGCGGGCGCACCCGGCCACGGCGCATCGTCACCGGCAGCCGGGTCGCCAGGCGCTCCACGACATCCTGGTGCGCGGACTCCATGTGCTGCAGCCAGCACGACTCCATCGCGCAGAACGGATCGGGCCGGGCCTGCAGCAGGACGCCGAGGCCGACGGACTCCGCGCCGGTGGAGTCGGCGACGACCACGGACTCGATCTCCAGACGCATCAGCGCCGAGCGTGCACCCTCCCCGGAATTCACCTGCAGGAGAGCGGGGTTGGGGTCGACGGTGGCGATGAGGTCGAGCATCTCGGCCACCTCGGCGTCTGGCACGCAGTGGACGCGGCCGCGGATCCACACCAGCGACCGGACCGGTTCGCGCAGGGGTAGCGGTGCGTAGTCGGTCATCTCCAGCACGGCCTGCACACCGGCGGCACCCGAGTCGACGACCATGCCGGCGAGCGGACCGTTCGTCGGCACGGTGATCGCGAAGGAGCCGTCGTCGAGCAGTTGGTGTACCGGGGTGGCGACCGGATCGAGCCCCTCGACGGCGAGCATCGCCCCGCCGCCGCGCGCACACGCGCTGCGGATCCGCTCGGCCGTCGTCGGTCCTGATGCGGTGGACGTCGGAGGGAACACTGCCATCGCGCCGCCTTTCGGTTCGAGTTCAGTTAGTGAGGTAAGCCTTACTTAACTACGGCCCTCGGGCCGGCGCAAGACTTTGCCCCGGCGGCAGCGCGTCAGCCGATAGGGTTGGGGCGTGCCGCGCATCGCTTTCCTCGGCCCGGAGGGGACCTTCACCGAGTCGGCGCTTCGGCAGATGATCAGCGGCGACATGGTGCCGGGCGGGGGCGAGGTCATCGGGGTGCCCACCGACAGCACCCCGGCCGGTCTGGCCGCCGTGCGCGCCGGCACCGTGGACTACGCCTGCGTCCCCATCGAGAACTCGATCGACGGGTCCGTCTCGCCCACGCTGGACAGCCTGGCCGTGGGAACGCGGCTGCAGATCTTCGCCGAACTCACCCTCGACGTCGCCTTCAGCATCGTGGTGCGGCCCGACCACACCGGCGACGTCGAGACCGTCGCAGCCTTCCCGGTGGCCCTGGCGCAGGTGCGTCAGTGGCTGGCCGCCAACCTGCCCGGGGCCCGCGTCGTTCCGGCCCATTCCAACGCCGCGGCCGCTGCGGACGTCGCCGCCGGCCGTGCGGACGCCGGTGTCAGCACCGTGCTGGCCGCCGAACGATACCGGTTGCGCAGCCTGGCTTCGGGCGTCGTGGACGAGGCGAACGCCCGCACCCGCTTCGTTCTCGTCGGCCCGCCCGCGCCGCCGCCCGCCCGCACCGGTGCCGACCGCACGTCGGTGGCCCTGAGCGTGCCGAACACACCGGGCGCGCTGGTCAACGCCATGACCGAGCTGTCGATCCGCGATATCGACCTGACCCGGATCGAATCCCGGCCCACCCGCACTCGACTGGGCAGCTACGTCTTCTTCCTCGACTTCGTCGGCCATCTGGATGACGATGCGGTCGCCGAGGCACTCAAGGCGCTGCACCGTCGTTGTGCAGATGTGAGATATCTGGGTTCCTGGCCGACGGGCACCGCTGTGGGTGCGGTACCACCCGCGGGCGACGACGCGACACGCTGGCTGACCGGACTGGGCGAGGGGGTGGACCGATGAGCGGCCGACTGGTGCTGGTCCGCCACGGCCAGTCCCATTCCAACGTCGAGCGGCGGCTCGACACCCGGCCGCCCGGCGCCGAGCTGACCGATCTCGGCCGCGAACAGGCCCGCAAGGTCGCCGACGTCCTGACGCATCCGCCTGCGATGCTGGCCCATTCGGTGGCGACGCGGGCCGCGCAGACCGCTGCGGAGATCGCCTCCAGGACCGGTCTGCCGCCACAGAGTTTCGAGGGTCTGCACGAGGTCCAGGTCGGTGCGCTCGAGATGCGCAACGACGACGAGGCGATCGCTGAGTTCGAGTCGGTGTACCAGCGCTGGCACTGCGGTGAGCTGAACGTGGCGATGCCCGGCGGCGAGACCGGCGAGGAGGTGCTCGACCGCTACGTCGCGGTGCTGACCCAGCTGCGGATGCGCCACCTCGACGACGACGACTGGAACGGCGACATCGTCGTGGTCAGTCACGGCGCGGCCATCCGGCTGGTCGGGGCGGTGCTCGCCGGTGTCGACGGCACCTTCGCGCTGGACCATCACCTGGCCAACACCGAAGCGGTCGTTCTCGCGCCGATCACCGACGGGCGGTGGAGCTGCGTGCAGTGGGGTGCGCTGACGCCGCCCTTCTATCCCGAGCCGGACGTCGACCCCGTGCAAGACGCGCTGTCGTCGGCCGACCCGATGGGCTGACCGCTAGATCACGTCCCTCACGGAGATCGAGACACCGCAGGCGCAGCCGACGGACTCGCAATCGATGCTGAAGACGTGCAGTACCTCGGGGGTGGTGCAGCCGTCCTCGGTGCATTCCGAACGATGCCGGGTGTGGTGGATGACAGTGCCATGGCAATGCTCCAGCCCGGCCCGGCACTCCCGGCACTGGATGGTCATGGCCCGTTCTTAGCACCTCCGGCCGACAACTCGCGGTTGCCGCGCCTTCAGGCCCAGCCCAGTTCGTGCAGCCGATCGTCGTCGATGCCGAAGTGGTGCGCGATCTCGTGGATCACGGTGATCGCGACCTCCTCGACGACCTGCTCGTCGGTCTCGCAGATGTCGAGCAGCGCATCGCGATAGATCGTGATGGTGTCCGGCAGCGATCCGGCGTAGGTGTGGTCGCGCTCGGTCAGCGCGATGCCCTCGTAGAGGCCCAGCAGATCGGGCTCTTCGGGGTGCCGGGCCTCGACGAGCACCACGACGTTGTCGATACCCGCGGCCAGTTCGGGCGGGATGCGGTCGAGCGCATCGGAGACCAGCTCGTCGAACCGCTGCGAGCTCATCCGGACGGGCACGCGGTTACGGACCCGGCGGAGGCGGCGGCGGGGGAGGCGGCGGCAGCAGCGGATCGGCCGGGGGTGGGGGCGGCGGGACCGGTGCCGCCGGGGGCGGGGGCGGCAGGGGTGCGTCCGCGGGCGGGACGGGCGGCGGGGGTGGCGCAGGCGCGGGCGGGGGACCGTTGAGGAACGTGTTGCCCTGACCGGGAGGCGCATCCGCGGGCGGTGCGGGCGCATCGGTGGCGGTGGGCTCGGTGGACGGCACCGGGACGTGCGGGACGCCGGTCTCCTCGGTCTGCTGGCTGCTCGAGTCGTCGGTCTGTGAAGAGGTGTCCGAGACGTCGACGCTGTCGGGCGCGGGGATGGGCGGCAGGTTGAGCCGCTCCTCGGGAATGTCGGGCGGCGGGACGGGGGGCTGCCCGTTGATCTGCAGCGGCCCCTTGGCGCTGTTGAGCAGCGTCGACCAGCCGCCGTTGCCCAGTGTGGCGCCGATGCTGCACGACACCTGCCGGCTGCCCGCCGACCAGCTCGGCAACGAGACCGTGCTGTAGATCAGCGTCAGCGTGGTGTTGCGCAGCTCGATCGGCGCGAGGTACGCGTCGGTCATCTTGGTGCAGGCGTCCTTGATGAAGGAGTCCTGCTCGGCCTCCGGGGGTAGCCCGCCGGGGAACCTCTCGGCGAGGTTGACCGACCCGGTGACCTCCATGGCGTGCGGGGCGGCGCAGTCGACGGGGATGTCGGTCGGCTGGTTGGTGGTCGGGTCGATGCCCAGGCAGGTGCCCGTCGGCCACACCTTCGACTGGTCGATGTCGGCGATCTTGCCCTGGAAGGCGATCTGCTGGTTGTTGGGGCCGGGCAGCTGCAGGCCGCACAGGATGCGGCGTTCGCCGGACTGCCGCCACGCCTTGTCGCCGGACCACAGCATGCTGATGGTGAACCGGCTGTTGGGGTCGAAGCGCGGGCCGAGGTAGCGGCGGACGGCGGCCTGGCACTGCTCCTGGCTGATCTGCTGGATGCGGGCGGGTGACGGCGGTGCGGCGTCCGGGCCGTATTCGCTGCCGGGGAAGGTCCGCATGTCCACCGACTCGGCGACCTCGAAGCGGTGCTCACTGGCACAGTCGACGATCGTGGCGGAGTCCGGGTCGCGATCGGGCCAGTTGAGGCAGTCGCCGCTCTTGGCGTGGTTGAAGGTGTCGTTGCCGCGGGGGCCGAGCGTGATGGCGCTGGCCGTCAACCCGGTGCCGTCGGCGCCCTCGCTGATCGGCAGCGCGGTGATCAGCCCGGCGATCAACAGGCCGCCCAGGGCGGTCAGGAGCAGCGCGCGGCGGGTCGACGCGGCCTGCAGGCTCCGCCACCACGGCGCCCGGCCCCCCGGGCCCTCGAGCCCGTGGGGAACCTGGTCGTCGCGTTCGGGTGCCTCCAGCATCGGCTCCATTGTGACAGGCGTGTCGGGTCGTGTGACAAGTGATGCGTTTGTAAAGTTATGGGGTTGTGCCAGGCGCCCTGCCCTCGGCGGCTGCGCGAAAGTAAGGTTGCGGCCGTGATCGACCTCAAGCTGCTGCGCGATGACCCCGACGCGGTGCGCGCCTCACAACGGGCCCGCGGGGAGGACCCGGCGCTCGTCGATGCGCTCCTGCACGCCGACGCGGCACGGCGGAGCGCGATCTCGGCCGCGGACAACCTGCGGGCCGAGCAGAAGGCGGCCAGCAAACGGGTCGGCAAGGCGTCCTCCGAGGAGCGGCCCGCGCTGCTGGAGGCCGCGAAGGCACTCGCCGACGGCGTCAAGGCCGCTGAGGTGGCGCAGGCCGACGCGGAGAAGGCGTTCACCGCGGCACACCTGGCCATCTCGAACGTCATCATCGACGGCGTCCCGGCCGGCGGCGAGGACGACTTCGCCGTGCTCGACGTGGTCGGTGAACCGCCGGTGCTCGACGATCCGAAGGACCACCTCGAGCTCGGCGAGTCCCTCGGCCTGATCGACATGGAGCGCGGCGCGAAGGTGTCGGGGTCGCGGTTCTACTTCCTGACCGGCGTCGGCGCGCTGTTGCAGCTCGGCCTCATGCAGCTCGCGGTACGGCTGGCCACCCAGAACGGGTTCACGCTGATGATCCCGCCGGTGCTGGTGCGCCCCGAGGTGATGGCTGGGACCGGATTCCTCGGCGCCCACGCCGACGAGATCTATCACCTCGAGGCCGACGACATGTACCTCGTGGGCACCTCGGAGGTGCCGCTGGCCGGATACCACTCCGGGGAGATCCTCGACCTGACCGACGGGCCGCGCCGCTACGCCGGCTGGTCGTCGTGTTTCCGGCGAGAGGCCGGCAGCTACGGCAAGGACACCCGGGGCATCATCCGCGTGCATCAGTTCGACAAGGTCGAGGGCTTCGTCTACTGCAGACCCGAGGAGGCCGAGGCCGAGCACCAGCGCCTGCTCGGCTGGCAGCGTGAGATGCTCGCGCTGATCGAGGTGCCCTATCGCGTGATCGATGTGGCCGCAGGCGATCTCGGCATGTCCGCGGCGCGCAAGTTCGACTGCGAGGCGTGGGTGCCCACCCAGCAGACCTACCGGGAACTGACGTCGACGTCGAACTGTTCGACGTTCCAGGCCCGCCGCCTGGCCACCCGCTACCGTGACGACAACGGCAAGCCGCAGATCGCGGCGACGCTGAACGGCACGCTGGCGACCACGCGCTGGCTGGTCGCGATCCTGGAGAACCACCAGCAGCCGGACGGCAGCGTCCGCCTACCCGAAGCACTGGTGCCGTTCGTCGGCACCGGGGTGTTGGAGCCGAAATGAACATCGATCTCGACGAACTGCGCACCTGGTTCGGCTTCGGCGTGGCGGGAAATTTCGCCGGTCACCTCGAACAAGCCGGGGAGGCAAGCGATTTCGTCAGCGTAGTAGCGGAAGGACCCGAAGGTGTTGAAGCGCCGAAGGGGATCTTCCCGTGGTACGTCCCGGGCCACGACGGTTTCCTCGGCGAGTTCCCGCTGTCCAGCGACGCCATCGTGCTGCCCGAGAGCAGTGAACCGCTGAACCTGCAGATCGAACCGGAGGTGGCGCTCGCGTGCCGGGTGGACTGGGACGGCGACACCGTCGTGCGGTTGTGGCCGTTCGCCCTCGGCGCGTTCAACGACTGCTCGATCCGCCGGCCCGGCGCCCCCAAGATCAGCCACAAGAAGAACTGGGGGCCGGCATCGAAGGGGGTGGCACCGTGGTTCTTCGACATCGGCGACCTCACCCCGGACGGCCCGACGGCCACCCTGCGGCTGGCCTGCTTCCTGCGCGGCCGCGACGGCACCGAACACGCCTACGGCCTCGACAGCCCCCTGCTGGGCTACTCGTACTACGGCGAGGTGCTGCTGGACTGGGTCGTCGACCGGCTGGCCAATCAGAAGGGTTCGGAAGGGACTCCGCTCGAAGACGTCGGTGCCCTGATGGCCGGTGCCGGCCACCCCGAGAACGTGCTGATCGGGATCGGCGCGACCCGCTACACCGAGCTCGGCGAGTCGACGTTCCTGCAGCCCGGTGACGAGGCGATCGTGCGCGTCTACGACACCGAATCCGGCGACATGTCCGAGTTGCGCCAGAAGGTGTCCGCGCGCGGATAGCCGTCGCGCACGTTTGCGCCGGTCGCCGCCGGGTAGCACTGCGGATGTGAAGGCGATGGTGTACCGCGGCCCGTACAAGGTTCGGGTGGAGGAGAAGGCCCCTCCGAAGATCGAACATCCCAACGACGCGATCGTGCGCGTCGAGCTGGCCGCGATCTGCGGCTCGGACCTGCACCTCTACCACGGGATGATGCCCGACACCCGCGTCGGGATGACCTTCGGTCACGAGTTCATCGGCGTGGTCCACGAGGTGGGTCCGTCGGTGCGCAACCTCACACCCGGTGACCGGGTGATGGTGCCGTTCAACGTGTACTGCGGCTCGTGCTACTTCTGCGCCCGCGGTCTGTACTCGAACTGCCACAACGTCAATCCCAACGCGACGGCCGTCGGCGGGATCTACGGCTACTCGCACACCTGCGGCGGCTACGACGGCGGGCAGGCCGAATTCGTGCGGGTTCCGTTCGCCGACGTCGGGCCCGCGCTGATCCCCGACGGGCTGTCCGACGAGGACGCGCTGATGTGCACCGACGCGCTGGCGACCGGATACTTCGGCGCGCAGCTCGGCGACATCGTCGAAGGCGACGTGGTCGCGGTGTTCGGCGCGGGGCCGGTCGGGCTGTTCGCCGCGCAGTCGGCGTGGCTGATGGGTGCGGGCCGGGTGATCGTGATCGACCACCTCGAGTACCGGCTGGAGAAAGCCCGCACGATGGCCCATGCCGAGACCCGCAACTTCGCCGAATACGACGACATCGTCGTGGAGATGAAGAAGGCCACCGGATACCTGGGCGCCGACGTGGTGATCGACGCGGTCGGCGCCGAGGCGGACGGGAACCTGCTCCAGCACGTCGCCGCCGCCAAGTTGAAGATGCAGGGCGGCTCTCCGATCGCGCTGAACTGGGCCATCGATTCGGTGCGCAAGGGCGGGACGGTCTCGGTCATGGGCGCCTACGGACCGATTTTCAGCGCGGTCAAATTCGGTGACGCGATGAACAAGGGGCTGACCCTGCGGATGAACCAGTGCCCGGCGAAAAGGCAGTGGCCGCGGCTGTTCTCGCACATCCAGAACGGCTATCTGAACCCCAGCGAGATCATCACCCACCGCATCCCGCTCGAGCACATCGCCGAGGGCTACCACATCTTCTCCGCCAAACTCGACGAGTGCATCAAACCGGTCGTCGTCCCCAGCGCCGCCTGAGAGGTAAGCCATGACCTACACCGCCGACCATCCGCCGGTCCCGTCGTCGGACGAACTGCGTGCCCGGATCCCGGGCTGGGGTGCCGATCTCGATCCCGCCGACCGTCCCGCGGTGCCGAAGATGCGGTTCGAGGAGACCGGTGCGCACTGGGACTTCCCCGAACGCCAACCCGAGACGCGGCCGCGCGAACGGTCGATCGAGCACAAGTTCCTCACCCCCGTTTTCGGCACGTCGACACCGACACGTCTGCTCTCCGGCGCCGTCCGCCGGTATGCCTACGCCAGATACAGCGAGGGCAGGGCTGCGCACTGGCTGCTGCTGATCCTCGGCGACCGTATCGACGCCGTGGAGAGCCACCTGCAGTCGTTCGCAACGCTGCGGCCCGACAACCCGATCACCCAGACGGGCATCAAAGCCGAGTTCACCCACAACGGGGTGGCCGCCAGGACGCGCACCACGCGCGTCGACCGCAACCACGCGTGGATGGATCCGATCCTCGTCGGTGCGCCCTGGGTGATCTCCGTGGTCGTCGCCGGCCGTGGGGTGGCAAAACTGCTGCGCCGCACTAACGCCCGAGCAGCTCGTCGAGCTGTGCGGTGAACTCGGCCGGATCGGCCGGAGTGAACGCGGGCCGCCACCGGTTGCCGGGGACGTCGAGGGTGACCAGGGTCGACTTGAACGGCCGCCGGATGTCCAGCGGCAGCCAGCGGCGCAGATCCGAGCTGCCCCACACTCGGTAGCGGTGCATCAGGTTCAGCGGTTCGGCGGTGTACCCGCGTACGTTCGACAGCGGGATGACCTTGGCCGTACCGGAGGGAAAGTGGTAGCGCCGCAACGTGATCGCCAACCGGTCCAACTGGATCTGCCCGTCGTCGTAGTACTGACGCGGCGCGCTCACGGTTGCTCCGTGCGCAATTCGTGGCCCTTGGTGGTCAGGCATCGGCCGGTCTCGAGATTCCATTGCCAGCCGTGCAGGTTGCAGGTCAGGGTGGCGCCCTCGACCACACCGAACTTCGACAGGTCGGCCTTCAGGTGGGGGCAGCGGCGCTGGAACCGGTAGCCGCCCATGTCGATCGATGCCGAATCGTCGTGCGCCTCGGCGAACCAGCCGTCGGCGTAGGCGACGCGCTCGTCGGTGAGGCACTTGAAGAACGTGTACAGGTATTCGTTGTAGCCGCCGACCCGCCAGGCCCGGAACCGGGTGGACAGGAAGATGGTGTTGACCCAGTCCGGTTCGCGATCGCGGAGCACCGTGCGCACCAGTTCGGTCGCGATCTCGAACCCGTACCGGAATTTCTCATCCGCAATCGGTTCGCGCACAATTCGTTTCGGGAAGTCGATGACGACGGTCTCCTGGTGGCCGCGGCCGGCCAGCCGGAGTTCGACGGGATAGCCGATGCCGTCGCAGATCTGATCGCTCTGCACCATGATCGGTTCGAACAGCGCACGCAACGGTTCGAGCAGCGGTTCGCCCTCGGCGTGTGCCCAGGACGCCTTCTCCGCGGCCAGCACGGGGGCCATTCGCTGCGCGTATGCGGCGATGTAGTCGGCCTTGCCGGTGGTGAAGATCGCCTCCACCTCGTCGTCAGGTAGCGGGTGACGCAACGAATCCAGCTGCGAGCCCGTGAATTCCGCCGTCGTTCCGGGGATCATCAGCAATCCGCCGTCGTGGCCGTGCCGCTTCATCTGGTCGAGGAACACCACCTGGTCGGGGAAGATGTTCGCCGGGTCGCCGTGGTCGTCGTTGAGATCGCGCAGCGCGTCATCGAGGAAGCACGGCGGACCGGCCGACGGGATCACCCACGTGGCACCCACCTGCGCGATGTACTGCCGACAGCGGTCCATCTGGCGCTGGCGCTTCTGGGTCCCGAAGGCCTCCTTGGCGCGGGCCGGCATGTCGTAGACCATCGGGTACCAGATGGCGCCGGAGTACTGCAGCATGTGGACGTCGACCTGGCCGAAGTCGGCCGCCAGGACGTCCAGGTCGACCGGCCTGGCGTCGTTCATATTGAAGAGGGTGGTCGCGCCGTCCGAAACCACCAGCCCGGAGTCCCCGATCGGGCCGTCCGCCGGGGCGCGCAGCGCGATGATCATCACGTCGAGGTCGCCCTTGGGGCCGCTGACGGTGTGTTTGGTCGAGTCGCTGGTCTCGAAGAACCGGTGAAAGCCCAGCTTCTCCAGTTCGCGGCGCAGATCCGGCACCGGGAAGTCCGGTAACAGCACGACGGCGTCCTTGTTGACGTGCGCGCTCAGATTGGCCGGGTCGAAGTGGTCCTTGTGCAGATGGGACACGTAGAGGTAGTCGACGTCGCCGAGCGCGTCCCAGTCCAGCACGCTGTTGTCGGGGAACGGGAACCACGACGCGAAGTACGCCGGATTGACCCATGGGTCGCACAGGATGCTCCCCGCCCTGGTGTCGATCCGGAAGCCGGCGTGCCCGACGCTGGTGACCTGCACTTCTACCCTCCCCGCGCACCACAGGCGCCGTCGCTGTCGCCCGCTCAGTCTAGGCGTCCGGCAGCGCCGCGACCTCCTGGTGTGGCGCGCACTACGCTGGCGGTGTGGAACCGGTGTACGGAACAGTCATCCAGCTCGCCCGGCTGGCCTGGCGGATGCAGGGGCTGACGTTCACGGTCACCGGTGTGGAGAATCTGCCGAAGACCGGCGGAGCGGTGGTGGCGATCAACCACACCAGCTATTTCGACTTCACTTTCGCCGGGCTGCCCGCCTACCAGCAGAAGCTCGGCCGCAAGGTCCGCTTCATGGCGAAGAAAGAGGTCTTCGACCACAAGATCACCGGGCCGATCATGCGCAGCCTGCGCCACATCGAAGTGGACCGCGACAGCGGCGCCGCGTCGTTCGAGCACGCCTGCCAGGCGCTCGCGGCCGGCGAACTCGTCGGCGTGTATCCCGAGGCCACGATCAGCCGCAGCTTCGAGATCAAGGAGTTCAAGTCCGGTGCGGCGCGGATGGCGATCGCCGCGGGCGTGCCGATCGTCCCGCACATCGTCTGGGGCGCTCAGCGCATCTGGACCAAGGGCCACCCGAAGAAGCTGTTGCGGCCCAAGGTGCCGATCTCGGTCGCCGTCGGCGAACCCATCCCGCCGACGCTGCCCGCACCCGAACTGAGCGCGCTGCTGCACCACCGCATGCAGCATCTGCTCGAACGGGTGCAGGACGCCTACGGTCCGCATCCGCCCGGCGAGTTCTGGGTGCCGCACCGGCTCGGCGGCGGCGCGCCGACGCTGGCCGAGGCGAACCGGATGGATCTCGAGGAGGCCGCCCAGAAGGCCGCGGCACGCGAGGCGCGGCGCCAGGGACCCGGCGGAGCGACCGGAGCCGCGGAGGCCTCGGGATAGCGCCTATGGAGCCGGTCTTTCGCGCACTGGAGATCACCGCCGAGGCGGCCACCAGGGTCACCGGAACCCGCATCGACTACCAGGGGCTCGAGTACATCCCGGCACGCGGCGGAGGCGTCGTGGCCATCAACCACACCAGCTACGTCGACTTCCTACCCGCCGCGCTGGCGGTCAAGAAGCGCGGTAGGCGCCTCCGGTTCATGATCAAGTCCGAGATGGAGCAGGTGAGGGCGGTCGGATTCCTGATCAGGCACACCGGCACCATTCCCGTCGACCGGCGCGCCGGGGCGGGTGCGTACGCCGTCGCCGTCCAGTCGCTGCGCGCCGGCGAGCTGGTCGGGGTGTATCCGGAGGCCACCATCAGCCGCAGCTTCGAACTCAAGGAGTTCAAGACCGGAGCGGTGCGCATGGCGTTGGAGGCCGGGGTGCCCATCGTCCCGCTCATCGTGTGGGGGACCCAGCGGATCTGGACCAAGGACCAGCCGAGAGACCTGGGGCACAGGAAGATTCCCGTCGCGGTGGAGGTCGGTGCGCCGATTCCACCGACCGGTGGCGCCGCCGAACTCGGCGCCGTACTGCGGAGCGCCATGACCGAGCTGCTGGACCGGGCCCAGGCGCGGTATCCGCGGCCGGAGGGCGCGTACTGGGTGCCGCACCGCCTCGGCGGCGGTGCACCGACACCGGCCGAGGCCCGGCGCCTCGAAGAAGCCGAGCTGGCCGAACGGGCCCGCCGGCGAACAGGAGAAGGCGGATTGCCTCGATGACACTGCCCGCGATGATCGCCACCGATGTGGACGGCACACTGCTCGACGACGACGAGCACGTGTCGCCCCGCACGCGCGCCGCGGTCCACGCCGCCGTCGACGCCGGCGCGCAATTCGTGCTGGCCACCGGGCGCCCGCCGCGCTGGATCGGCCCGGTGGTCGATGCGCTGGGCCTGGCGCCGATGGCGGTGTGCGCCAACGGCGCGGTGATCTACGACCCCGCGACCGATCGCATCTTGTCGGCGCGCACGCTGTCGACCGAGGCGTTGCAGCAGCTGGCCGACATCGCGACCCGCGTCATCCCGGGGGCTGGGCTGGCCGTCGAGCGGGTGGGCCGGTCGGCGCACGACGCCGCGACGCCGCAGTTCGTGAGTTCACCGGGATACGAGCATGCGTGGCTCAACCCCGACAACACCGAGGTGTCGATGGAGGATCTGCTCAGCGCGCCCGCGGTGAAGCTGCTGATCCGCAAGGCCGGCGCCAGCAGCGCCGACATGGCCGCCGAGCTGTCCGGGCACCTGGGCTCCGCAGGCGACATCACCTACTCGACGAACAACGGGCTGATCGAGGTGGTGCCGCGGGGGATCAGCAAGGCGACCGGGGTCGATGAACTGGCGCGGCCGCTAGGGCTGATCGCCGCCGACATCGTCACCTTCGGCGACATGCCCAACGACATCCCGATGCTGCGCTGGGCCGGACACGGCGTCGCGATGGGCAACGCGCACCCGGAGGCGCTGGCCGCCGCGGACGAGGTGACCGCCCGCAACAGCGAGGACGGGCTCGCGCGCGTCCTCGAGCGCTGGTGGATGTAGCGGCCGGACTAGGGGCTGATCGGTGCGCTGAAGCGTTCCAGCTGCACCGGCGGCGCGTGCGAGGACGACGGCGGCAACTCGAGCGGCACACCGTCGATCACCCGGGTGACCGTGCCCTTCTCCCGGTCGAAGTTCAGCGTCCCGTGCTGGAAGTTCTGCTTGATCCACAGCGGTTCGTGGATCTCGCCGCTGGTCGGCAGGCCCAGCGCGCCACGCTCGAATCCGAGCGAACCCCACGCGTCGTAGATGGCGCCGGTCACCGGGGCCGCACCGCTCGCCGGGGACCAGTAGATCGCGCCGCGATCGAACCGGACGTAGCGGGCGTTGTCGGCGCCGGGCGCCTCCGGGGTGGTGGGCGCGCCGAGCATGCTCGCCATGCCGCCCATCTTCGCCCACCGGTCGTAGATCGCGCCGCCGCGCAGCGATTCGGCGAGATCCTCCGGACCGGGCGGCTTGTTGAACCGGGCCGCGATCGCACGCAATTCACCCATCGCTGCGTAGGCGGCGTTGCCGGGACACTCGGTGACGCCGACGTCGCGGTGGGTGAAGATCGACGGCAACGTCGGCGTCGCGCCCGCCGGGAAGTGGGTGAACGAACCGCCGGCCGAGGTCAGCACCACGGTGCCCAACGGGTCGACGTGGTCGAGGCCCAGGCGCCAGCCCAGCAGCCTTCCGGTGTTGCGCAGCTGGATCGGCGTGGGCGGCACCACCTCGAAGTTGCCCATCATCGCCACACCCCAGGTGTCGTTGTTGAACCCACCGGTGTGCGAGCCCGCGACGGGGCGGTCCATTCCGCCCGCGCGGCCTTCGAATACCTGGCCGTATCTGTCGACCAGGGCGTTGTACCCGAGGTCGCACCAACCCAGCGTCCGGGTGTGGTACTCGTAGATCGACCGGATCATGCCCGCTGAATCCTCGGGGGCGTAATCGTTGCTGCCCGCGGTGTGGTGCACGATGCCTGCGCGGACCGTCCGGTCGTAATGCGGTGCGCCGCAGCGCATCGACTCGTCAGCGCCCCACTGCGCGCGGGTGATGATGCGCGGCGGCACCCCGGGGGTCATGGCGGCGTTGGGCAGCGGGAGCCCGTCGACCGGCGCCTGCGGGGGACTGATCAGCACGGCGTTGAGGTTCTGCGCGATGGGCTGTTCGACGTTGGCCGGGATGTATCCCAGCGGCCGCTGGCCGGCCGGCTTCTCGGCCGCGGGCGCGGCGCCGGTCGGGGCGGCGCCCACCGGACGGGTGACCGAGATCTGGACGGTATTGGTGCGGCCGACGAACACGGGGTCGGTGCCGCGCACTGCGGCATCGTCCTCGCCGACACCCTCGAGCGGTTCGGCGTCATACCAGGGACCCCAGGAGCCGTCGGCCTTCTTGGCCCGCACGCGTGCCGAGGTGCCGGTGAGGTCGGCAGCGGTCAGGGCGACCATCGCGAACGGTGTGTCCTGGTGGATCTCGCGGATGGTCTCGCCGCCACCGAGACCCTCGAGGGGCTGCTGGGTCAGCGTGAGATCCTCCACCGCCGGCGGGGCCGCGGCGTCACCGGAGATGCCGTCGACCGCGAGCGGCAGCATGACGATCGTCGCCGCGATAGCGGTGAAGAGAAGCGGCGCAGGTCGACGGGACAGCACGGATCGATGTTACGTATGTGTCGTGTGTTACTGATGTTTCGACACGGCCGAATCGGGTAGCGATTGTCCGACCCATGCAACGGCACCGCAGAGCACGAAGGCTTCTGCGGTGCCGTTCGGCAACAGGTCTTACAAGCCGGGTGCCGGCGGGGGCGGCGGCACCGGCGGCACACCGGGCACGGCGCCCGGGGTGGCGGACTTGATCGCGCCGGTGATCGCCGGCATCAGGACGCCCTTGAGCAGATCGATCGCCTGTCCGGCGCCGAGGGAGTTCGCCGCGCTGGACAGGTCACTGATCAGACCGCCGCTGGGCGCTGCGGCCGGGGAGATCGCCGCGAGCGACGGGTCCCCGAGGATCGGGTAGGTGCCCAACGCGGGATCGGCCGTCAGCGGTGCGGAGATCGGGATCTCCCCGGGTGCGGTCAATGCCGAGTTCGAGATGGGCGCCAGCGCGGGATCGAGGCCCGGTGTGGTCAGACCCGGCGTGGTGAGCCCGGCGTCACCGAGGGGGCTGGTCAGGGCCGGGTTGGTCAGACCCACATCGGTCAGACCGGGCGTGGTCAGACCGGGAGTGGTCAGACCCGGCGTGGTCAGACCCGGCGTGGTCAGGCCGGGCGTGGTCAGACCCGGCGCGGTCGCGGTGGCCGGCGGTACCGACAGTCCTGGCGCGGTCAGCCCGGGGGTGGTCGCGGTCAGGCCGGGGGTGGTCAGGCCGGGGGCAGTGAGACCGGGCGCGGTCAGGCCGGGCGGGGTCAGCCCGGGTGGGGTCAGCCCGGGCGGGGTCAGCCCCGCCGCGCCCAGACCGGGAGTGGTGACCACCGGCGACGCGCCTGGCGCACCCAGGATGCCGGTCGGCAGGTTGATGCCGAACTGCGAAAGGCCCTGCGAGAGCGCGCCGAGCAGTTCGGTGGGCAGGTCGGTGACCAGGGCGGCCTGGACGAATTCACGGTGCTGAGGCTCATCGCTCGGACCGGACAGCTGGGTCACGGCGATCCCGGCGATCGGACTTGCGACGGCCACGGCGGCGAACGCGCTCATGGCTGACGAAGCCTTGCTGCGACGTCGATTCGGCACGGAAGTCTCCTCAATATCTAACTACTGCAGGTACGGCTGGCACGTATTGGCTACTTGCGTTGATCACTTGCGTTGGCTACTTGCGCCGACGCTGGACCTCGTCATTTCCCGCCCAGGCGCCGACGTGATCGATGCTACGGGTGTGACTGCTGTGTCTAGAGTGACGATGCGCAATCGTGAGCGAATCGCGACATAGTGTGCGAACCGACTCGGGGGCAGCACGTCGGGGCCTGGCGGCCGGGTCGGATACCCTTGCTGCCGATGACCGCTCCAGCTTCCGCCGGTCCATTCGACCTGATCGTCGTCGGTTCCGGCTTCTTCGGCCTGACGATCGCCGAGCGCGTTGCGACCCAACTCGACAAGCGCGTCCTGGTCGTCGAACGGCGTAACCACATCGGCGGCAACGCCTACTCCGAACCCGAACCGCAGACGGGGATCGAGGTCCACCGTTACGGCGCCCACCTCTTCCACACGTCCAACCAGCGGGTGTGGGACTACGTGCGGCAGTTCACCGAGTTCACCGGCTACCAGCACCGGGTGTTCGCGCTCTACGACGGCCAGGCCTATCAGTTCCCGATGGGCCTCGGCCTGGTCAGTCAGTTCTTCGGCCGCTACTTCACCCCCGACGAGGCACGGGCGCTGATCGCCGAACAGGCCGCCGAATTCGACACCGCCGAGGCCACCAACCTCGAGGAGAAGGCGATCTCGCTGATCGGCCGACCGCTCTACGAGGCGTTCGTCAAGGGGTACACCGCCAAGCAGTGGCAGACCGATCCCAAGGAACTTCCTGCGGGCAACATCACCCGGTTGCCGGTCCGCTACACCTTCGACAACCGCTACTTCAACGACACCTACGAGGGTCTGCCCGTCGACGGCTACACGAAGTGGCTGGAGAACATGGCCGCCGACGATCGCATCGAGGTGCGGTTGGACACCGACTGGTTCGACGTCCGCGACGGCCTGCGCGCCGCGTCCCCGGACGCGCCCGTCATCTACACCGGCCCGCTGGACCGCTACTTCGACTACGCCGAGGGCCGGCTGGGCTGGCGCACCCTCGACTTCGAACTCGAGGTGCTGCCGACGGGCGATTTCCAGGGCACGCCCGTGATGAACTACAACGACGCCGACGTGCCCTTCACCCGGATCCACGAGTTCCGGCACTTCCATCCCGAACGCGCCTATCCGACCGACAAGACCGTCATCATGCGCGAGTTCTCCCGTTTCGCCGACGCCGACGACGAGCCCTACTATCCGATCAACACCGAGTCCGACCGGGCGCTGCTGGCGGCCTACCGCAACCGGGCCAAGGCCGAGACAGCGTCGGCCAAGGTGCTGTTCGGCGGTCGGTTGGGCACCTACCAGTACCTGGACATGCACATGGCGATCGCCAGTGCGCTGAACATGTACGACAACACGTTGGCGCCGCACCTGCGAGACGGAGCGCCGCTCACCCCGCCCCGAGAAGACTAGAGAGCACCCCCACATGAGTGACATCCCCACCGGCGCGCTCGATGCCGGAGAATCGCGCGCGGTCAGCCTGCTGTCGCGCGTCATCCTGCCGCGGCCGGGCGAACCGCTCGACGTACGCAAGCTCTATATAGAGGAATCGGACACCAACGCGCGCCGCGCGCATGCGCCGTCGCGGACCACCCTCGAGATCGGCGCCGACTCCGAGGTCTCCTTCGCCACCTACTTCAACGCCTTCCCGGCCAGCTACTGGCGACGCTGGTCAACGCTGGACGCCGTCGTCCTGCGCGTCGAACTGATCGGCAGCGCCCGCATCGACGTGTACCGCACCAAGGCGACCGGCGCCCGCATCACCGTCGGCGGCAGCGAGGCGTCCGGCACCGCCGAGCGCCCGGGCGTCGTCGAGTTCGAGATCGACCTCGCGCCGTTCGAGGACGGCGGCTGGATCTGGTTCGACATCACCACCGACAGCGAATGCGTCGTGCGCAACGCCGGTTGGTACGCCGGCGAGCCGGCACCCGGGCGGGCGAACATCGCCGTGGGCATCCCGACGTTCAACCGGCCGGCCGACTGCGTCAACGCCCTCGCCGCACTGACATCGGATCCACTGGTCGATGAGGTGATCGGCGCCGTCATCGTCTCCGATCAGGGCACCAAGAAGGCCAAGGACCACCCGGACTTCGCCGCCGCCGCGGCCGCGCTCGGCGACCGGCTCACCATCCACAACCAGCCCAACCTCGGTGGCTCGGGCGGCTACAGCCGCGTCATGTACGAGGCGCTGAAGAACACCGACTGCGAGCAGATCCTGTTCATGGACGACGACATCCGCGTCGAACCGGACTCGATCCTGCGGGCGTTGGCCATGAACCGGTTCGCCAAGCGTCCGACGCTGGTCGGCGGGCAGATGCTCAACCTGCAGGAGCCGTCACATCTGCACATCATGGCCGAGGTGGTCGACCAGGAGAACTTCATGTGGACCGCGGCGCCGCACGCGGAGTACGACCACGACTTCGCGAAGTATCCGCTGTCCGACGACGCCGACCGCAGCAAGCTCCTGCACCGCCGCATCGACGCCGACTACAACGGCTGGTGGATGTGCATGATCCCGCGGCAGGTCGCCGAGGAACTCGGCCAGCCGCTGCCGCTGTTCATCAAGTGGGACGACGCCGACTACGGGCTGCGCGCCGCGGAGCACGGCTACGGCACCGTCACCCTGCCCGGCGCGGCGATCTGGCACATGGCCTGGAGTGACAAGGACGACGCCATCGACTGGCAGGCCTACTTCCACCTGCGCAACCGCCTCGTCGTCGCGGCCATGCACTGGGACGGCAACGTGGGCGGGCTGCTCGCCTCGTCGGTCAAGGCCACCATCAAGCACCTGCTGTGCCTCGAGTACTCGACCGTCGCCATCCAGACCAAGGCGATGGCCGACTTCCTCGGCGGACCCGAGCACATCTTCTCGATCCTGGAGAGTGCGCTGCCCGAGGTGCGCAAGATGCGCGAGCAGTATCCGGACGCCGTGGTGCTGCCCGGCGCCACCGCACTGCCCGCACCGTCGGAGAAGCGTCGCCGCAAGACCCGGATCCCGGCCAGCACACCCGCCATCGCCATCCGGCTGGCCAGGGGGCTCACCCACCAGCTCAAGAAGGAAGACCCGGCCCACCACGAGCGGCCGCAGCTCAACGTCGCGACCCAGGACGCCCGCTGGTTCCTGCTCTGCAAGGTCGACGGCGTCACGGTCACCACCGCCGACGGCCGGGGCGTCGTCTACCGCCAGCGGGACCGCGCGAAGATGTTCGCGCTGCTCAAGGAGTCGATGCGGCAGCACCTCCGGCTGGCTCGCAAGTTCAACCGGATGCGGCGCGTCTACCGCGCGGCGCTGCCGGTGCTGACCAGCACGCAGAAGTGGGAGACGGTCCTGCTCTCCCCGCACGAGGTCCGATGACCGATGAGTGAGCAACCGCGCGGCGAGGATGCCGCGCTGGTGGCGGTGCAGGCGGCGCTGGCCGGCCGCCCCGGAGCCCTCACCGGCGCGCGCGCCCTCTCGCACTTCGGCGAACACAGCGCGGGGTGGCTGGCCGTCGCCGGTCTGGGCGCGGTGCTGGCTCCCGACCGGCGCAGGGAATGGGTGACCGCGGGCGTCGGCGCGTTCGCCGCCCACGCCGCCGCCGTGCTGATCAAACGCGTCGTCCGCCGTGAGCGGCCGCACCACCCCGACGTCGCGGTCAACGTCGGCACGCCCAGCCGGTTGTCCTTTCCGTCCGCGCACGCCACGTCGACCACCGCGGCCGCCCTGCTGATCGGGCGGGTCACCGGCCTGCCGCTGCCCGCCGTGCTGGTGCCGCCGATGGTGCTGTCGCGGCTCGTGCTCGGCGTGCACTATCCCAGCGACGTGCTGGCCGGTGTCGTGGTCGGTGCGGCGGTCGCGCAGGCGACATCGGCGGTGTCCGACGCCCTGCTTGACGGGCGGGCCGGCCGGTGTGGGAGACAATCGCGAAGTGGCGCGTGGCGAAGTGGGATGTCCAGATGAGTGAAGAAGCCGCACCCGTCACCGGCCCGCCGCGCAGTCTGCCGGCCGGAATCGTCAAGGCGCTGCGCCCGCGACAGTGGGTGAAGAACGTCCTGGTGTTCCTGGCCCCGGTCGTGGCGCTCGGCGACGAGCGGTTCACCTACGACTACCGGACCGTACTGCTCAAGGTGCTGCTGGCGTTCGTGGTGTTCTGCCTGGCGGCCTCGTCGATCTACCTGATCAACGACGCCCGGGACGTGGAGGCCGACCGTCAGCATCCGACCAAGCGATTCCGGCCCATCGCGGCCGGTGTGGTGCCCGAGCGCCTGGCCTACGGAATGGCCGTGGTGCTCGGGGTCGTCTCGCTGGCGATCTCGTGGCTGGTGACGCCCGACCTCGCGATCGTGATGGCCGTGTACATCGCGATCCAGCTGGCGTACTGCTTCGGTCTCAAACACCAGGCCGTACTCGACATCTGCATCGTCTCCTCGGGCTTCCTGATCCGCGCGATCGCCGGTGGCGTCGCGGCGGACATCCCGCTGTCACAGTGGTTCCTGCTCGTGATGGCCTTCGGCTCGTTGTTCATGGCCGCCGGTAAGCGCTACGCCGAACTGCAACTGGCCGAGCGCACCGGCGCCAAGATCCGCAAGTCGTTGGAGAGCTACACCACCAGCTATCTGCGGTTCGTCTGGACGTTGTCGGCGACGGCGATGGTGGTCTGCTACAGCCTGTGGGCCTTCGAACGCGATGGCGCCAACGCCGGCTGGTTCGCCGTGACCATCATCCCGACCACGGTGGCCGTGCTGCGCTATGCGGTCGACGTCGACGGCGGCATGGCCGGCGAACCGGAGGAGATCGCGCTCCGCGACCGGGTGCTGCAGCTGCTGGCGGTGGCGTGGATCGGAACCATCGGTGCCGCCGTTCTCTTCGGCTGAGGGGCGGCGGCTGCCGGTGATGCCGCGCGCCGCCGCGACCCGGCTGAGCCTGTGGGTGGGCGTCGTCGTGGTCGCGGCCCTGTTCGGCTGGGGCGCGTGGCAGCGCCGGTGGATCGCCGACGACGGGCTGATCGTGCTGCGCACCGTGCGCAACCTGCTCGCCGGGAACGGGCCGGTGTTCAACGCCGGAGAGCGGGTCGAGGCCAACACCTCGACGGTGTGGTCGTATCTGATCACCTTCGGTGCATGGGTCGGCGGCTCGGTGCAGCTGGAGTACGTCGCGCTGACGTTCGCGCTGGTGCTGAGCGTGCTCGGGGTGGTGCTGGCCATGCTGGGCACCGCCCGGCTGTACGCGCCCAGCCTGCGCGGCCGTCGCGCCGTGCTGCTGCCCGCGGGCGTTCTGGTGTACATCGCGGTCCCACCGGCCCGTGACTTCGCCACCTCCGGGCTGGAGAACGGTCTGGTCCTGACGTACCTGGGCGGGCTCTGGTGGATGCTGGTGCGCTGGTCACAGGCGCTGCGCGAGTACCCGGGCGAGGCCTACCGATCGCCGGTCAGCCGGCGCTTCGCGGCGGCGCTCGCCTTCGTCGCCGGCATGAGCGTGCTGGTCCGGCCGGAGCTGGCGCTGATCGGTGGCGGCGCCCTGATCATGCAGCTGGTGGCGGCCCGCACCTGGCGCCGTCGCGCGCTGATCGTCGTCGCCGGCGGGCTCGTCCCGGTGGCGTACCAGATCTTCCGGATGGGGTACTACGCCCTGATCGTGCCCGGCACCGCGGTCGCGAAGGACGCATCGGGTGCCAAGTGGTCGCAGGGCCTGACCTATCTGACCAACTTCGTCGACCCGTATGCGCTGTGGCTTCCGTTGGTGCTGGTCGCCCTCCTCGGCGCGGTACTGCTGTTCATGCGCAGCAGGCCGGGCCGGTCCGGCTGGGTGCGGCACCGGTCGGCGCCCGGATACACGCGGCTGGCCCGGCTGGTGCAGAGTCCCCCGGCGGTCGTCGCGTTCATCCTGCTCAGCGGCGCGTTGCAGGCCCTCTACTGGGTGCGTCAGGGCGGTGACTTCATGCACGGCAGGGTGCTGCTCACCCCGCTGTTCTGCCTGCTGCTGCCGGTGGCGGTGATTCCGCTCGCGCTGCCCGACGGCGCCCGGCTGCAGCGGGGGACCGGCTACCTGCTCGCGGGTGTGACCAGCGTGCTGTGGCTGGCCATCGCCGGCTGGTCGCTGTGGGCGGCCAACGCGCCCGGGATGGGCCCGGACGCCACCAAGGTCACCGACACCGGGATCGTCGACGAGCGCCGGTTCTACGCACAGGCCACCGGCCACGCCCATCCGCTGACCGCCGCCGACTACCTGGACTACCCCCGGATGCGGGCCATGCTGGTGGCGCTGGACAACACCCCCGACGGCGCGCTGCTGCTGCCTGCCGGCAACTACGACATGTGGGACGTCGTGCCCGCCGTGCCGCCGCCACCGGACGTGCCGCCCAACTGGGTCGGCCCACACACCGTGTTCTTCACCAACCTCGGCATGGTCGGGATGAACGTGGGCCTCGACGTCCGGGTGATCGACCAGATCGGCCTGGCCAATCCGCTGGCCGCGCACACCCGCCGCCTGGAGAACGGCCGCATCGGCCACGACAAGAACCTCTTCCCGGACTGGGCCGTCGCCGAGGGCCCCTTCCTCAAGACCGAGGAGTACCTGCCGGTCTACCTGGACGAGGAGTGGGTGGCCCAAGCCGAGGCCGCGCTGAAGTGCCCGGCCACCGAGGCCATGCTGACATCGGTGCGCGCCCCGCTGGGTCCGCGCCGCTTCCTGTCGAACTTCCTGCACGCCTACGAACTGACCCAGTACCGCATCGACCGGGTGCCCCGGTACGACCTCATCCGCTGCGGTCTGCCGATCCCCGAACCGGTCGACGCCGACCGGCCCCCGGAATACACCGGCCTCCCGGCGACGGGTCCGTGACAGCAGCAGACCCCGCGGGTGTAACGGCGAAGACATCTCGGTGCGATACCCATGGCGGGTGTGTCTCGCACACCGCGATGAACGCTGCCCGGACGACAGTGAGGAGCGCAGATGCCTAGCACGACGCGCCTTCGCCCGGCTGATCATCGCAATGTGATCTACGCCACGCCCGACGCCGCGGCACCACTTTGCGCCGCCGTCGGCGCGCGCGCCGACGGTTCGGCCGCGGCTGGCGACCGGCAAGGGCTTCACCACCGGTTTTCCCCGCGGGCCTGCGCGGACGCGGGAATTGAGAGGGACGCGATCGCGCGTCCCGACGTACGGACGGGCCGCCGAGATCAACGGCGACGAGGCGGTAACGGCCCGACCGCGGGAAAGAACGATCACATATTCGTGTGGTTGACTACACGAGCAACGCGGCCCGGGTCCGGTTCCGACCGGCGACCGGCTGCGCTCACGACAGATGGGATAGGTAGGGGTATGAGTTTGGTTGGGAAGATGCGCGATGCGGTGAAGGCCGTGCCGCGCCGGCTGGGGATCGGCGCCATGGCCATGGTCACGGCAATGGCCGTAGTGCCCGGTCTGGTCGGCGTCGCGGGAGGTTCGGCGACCGCCGGGGCGTTCTCGCGTCCGGGTCTGCCGGTCGAATACCTCATGGTTCCGTCCGCGGGCATGGGCCGCGACATCAAGGTCCAGTTCCAGAGCGGCGGACCGAACTCCCCGAGCGTCTACCTGCTCGACGGTCTGCGTGCCCAGGAAGACTTCAGCGGCTGGGACATCAACACCGCGGCATTCGAGTGGTACCTGGACTCGGGTCTGTCGGTGGTCATGCCCGTCGGCGGCCAGTCCAGCTTCTACGCCGACTGGTACAAGCCGGCGTGCGGTAAGGCCGGTTGCTCCACCTACAAGTGGGAGACCTTCCTGACCTCCGAGCTGCCCGCCTACCTGGCGTCGCAGCGCGGTGTGAACTCCAGCCGCACCGCCGCCGTCGGTCTGTCGATGGCCGGTTCGGCCGCGATGACGCTGGCGATCTACTACCCGCAGCAGTTCCAGTACGCGGCGTCGCTGTCGGGCTTCCTGAACCTGTCCGAGGGCTGGTGGCCCATGCTGGTCGGCCTGTCCATGGGTGACGCCGGCGGCTACAAGTCCGAGGACATGTGGGGCCCGTCGAGCGATCCGGCCTGGAAGCGCAACGACCCCATGGTCAACATCGACCGCCTCGTCGCCAACAACACCCGCATCTGGGTGTTCTGCGGCAACGGCAAGCCGGGCGACATCAACGGCCAGATCGCCGGCGACAACTTCAACGCGAAGTTCCTCGAGGGCTTCACCCTGCGGACGAACGAGACGTTCCAGGAGAAGTACATCGCCGCGGGCGGCAAGAACGGCGTCTTCAACTTCCCGGCCGCCGGTACGCACAGCTGGGAGTACTGGGGCCAGCAGCTCCAGCAGATGAAGCCCGACATCCAGCGTGTGCTGGGTGCCACCCCGCAGCCGTCCCCGGCCCCGCCGGGTGCGCCTGCCCCGGCACCGGCCGGCTGAGCGACAGAACGATCCGCTGACGGCGGCGATCCCCTCGGGGGTCGCCGCCGTCCGCCGTTCGCGCCCGTTTTGAATGCACCCCGTCGCGCGGGTGTGATTCACTCTCCTACGGGGTCGGGGCCAAGGCGAATCGCAACCTGAAGAGGGTGGACGAAGATGATGCGTGGGTTGTTGCGGGCGATCATGACGGTGGCTCTGGCCGCCGGATTGTGGTCGGCCACCGAGGTCTCCGCCGCCAAGGCCGATGCCGTCGAGTTCCTGATGGTGCCGTCGGCGGCGATGGGCCGCGCCATCCCCGTCGCGTTCCAGGGCGGCGGCCCCCATGCGGTCTTCCTGCTCGACGCCTTCAACGCCGCACCCGACGTGAGCAACTGGGTGACCGCGGGCAACGCGATGAACACCTTCGCCGGCAAGGGCGTCTCGGTCGCCGCGCCCGCGGGCGGCGCGTGGAGCCTCTACACGAACTGGGAGCAGGACGGCAGCCGCCAGTGGGAGACGTTCCTGTCCAGCGAACTGCCGGACTGGCTGGCCGCCAACAAGGGTCTGTCGCCCGGCGGCCACGGCATCGTGGGCGCGGCCCAGGGCGGCACCGGCGCCCTGATGATGGCCACGTTCCATCCCGACCGGTTCCGCTACGCCGGATCCATGTCGGGCTTCCTGACCCCGTCGGCCACCGCCATGAACGGCGCGATCACCGCCGGCCTGATGCGTTACGGCGGCGTCGACACCCGCAACATGTGGGGTCTGCCCCAGCTCGGCCGGTGGAAGTGGCACGACCCCGACGTGCACATCCAGCTGCTCGCCAACAACAACACCCGGCTGTGGATCTACAGCCCGGCAACCACCAACTGCGTGGACCCCGCCGCGATGATCGGCTACTGCGACCAGGCCCAGGGCAGCGCGCGGGCCTTCTACCAGCACTACCGCGCCGTCGGTGGCAGTAACGGTCACTTCGACTTCCCGACTGCCGGCGAGCACGGCTGGGGCAGCTGGGCGCCGCAGCTGGCCGCACTGTCCGGCGAACTGGTGGCCGCAATCCGGTAGAGGTTGGCATTTCGCGATGTCGCTGGCTCAGACCAGCTTTCGGCAGCCGGTACCGTGGTGGGGTGCAGCAGACGGTTCTGACGGCGTGGCGTGGAAGTGAGCGCATCCGCCGGCTCCGGCGCCACGCATCGGCCGTTCTGTTGGCTGCCTGCGCGCTGACACCGGTCGCCTGCGCCGACGTGGTCGGCCGCGAGCCGCTGTCGCCCGCCGGCTCGCCGCAGACCGACTCACCGGTACAGGCCGGCGACCTGCCCGAGGCGCCGGATGCGTCCAGCAGCGCCGGCGCGCTACGGGTCACCCGGGAGCAGCGGATCTATCTCGACGACCTGGCCGCCGCGGGCGTTGCCTCGAGCAGCGAACTGCGCGCCCTGAGCATCGGATCCTCGGTCTGCCAGGCCCGCGCCGCGAAACAGTCCGATCAGGCGGTGTGGGATTTCATCGTGCCGCTGGTGCGCAGCGATGTGCGCGCGGTCCGTCCGCCGACGGCGGCCATCACCAGGGGTGAGGTCGACACGGTGACGGCCGACTACATTCGCATCGCAACCGAACGACTCTGCTAGTAGGAGAACATGGCGAAGAACAGCCGACGAAAGCGTCACCGCATCCTCGCCCTGGCCGCGGCCGGGGCGATGGTGCTTGTGGTGGTGCTCGTGGTCGCGATCATCGTCGTGGTGATGCGCAGACCCGACACCCCGCAGACGGCGCTGCCGCCCTCGGCCGTGCCGCCGACCAGCGCACCGTCCACCGGTAAGCCGCGACCCGAGTTCCAGGACGCGAGCTGCCCGGACGTGCAGCTGCTGTCGATCCCGGGCACCTGGGAGTCGTCGCCGCAGCTCGACCCGTTCAACCCGACCCAGTTCCCGATCGCGCTGTTGCTCAACGTGACCAACCCCCTGCGCGCCGAGTTCGACACATCCCGGGTGGAGATCTACACCGTCCCGTACACCGCGCAGTTCCACAATCCGTTCTCGGCCGACAAGCAGATGTCCTACAACGACAGCCGGTCGGAGGGCACCCAGGCCGCGGTCAAGGCGCTGACCGACATGAACAACCGCTGCCCACTGACCAGTTACGTGATCGTCGGGTTCTCCCAGGGCGCCGTGATCGCCGGCGACCTCGCCAGTGACATCGGCAACGGCCGTGGGCCCATCGACCAGGATCTGGTGCTCGGCGTGACGGCCATCGCCGACGGCCGCCGCCAGACCGGGGTGGGCCAGGATGTCGGGCCGAATCCGCCCGGGGTGGGTGCGGAGGTCACGCTGGCCGAGGTGCCGACCCTCTCGGCGCTGGGGCTGACGATGTCGGGCCCACGGCCCGGCGGCTTCGGACAGCTCAACGACCGCACCTTCGAGATCTGCGCACCGGGGGATCTGATCTGCGCGGCGCCCGAGTCGGCGTTCTCGATCGTCAACCTGCCACAGACGCTGGAGACCCTCGCCGGAGGCGCCGGCCAGCCGATCCACGCGATGTACGCCACACCGCAGTTCTGGAACGTCGACGGACAGTCCGCGACGCAATGGACGCTGAACTGGGCCCGGAACCTGCTCGAGAACGCACCGCAACCAAAACATGGTTGACACGTGACCAAGTTGATTTGGCGCGTGCTTGCAGGCGCATTACATTAAGAGAAAACTAAGACTGAACTACCGATGGTTGGCGCGTTGCGTCGAGGTCGGCGCGTGCTTCAGCCCGAGTAGCCTTTGGAGGGTTTGGGGTCGCGCGGATCCCCCACTCCACCCGGGGCGGGCGCTGCAGCGTTCCGTCGGTGGAGAAAACGGAGCCGCGCAGAACGCTGCGGCTTGACAGGAGAGTCACATGGCCTTTCACAACCCGTTCATCAAGGACGGATTGATCAAGTTCCCCGAGAACGGGAACCTGGTCCGTCACGTCGAACGGTGGGCGAAGGTGCGCGGGGACAAACTCGCCTACCGCTTCCTGGACTTCTCGACCGAGCGCGACGGCGTCGCGCGCGATCTGGCCTGGGCCGACTTCGGTACCCGCAACCGCGCCATCGGCGCCCGACTCCAGCAGGTCACCCAGCCCGGTGACCGTGTGGCGATCCTGTGCCCGCAGAACCTCGACTACCTCATCGCGTTCTTCGGCACCCTCTACTCCGGCCGCATCGCGGTGCCGCTGTTCGACCCCAACGAGCCCGGCCACGTCGGCCGGTTGCACGCGGTACTCGACGACTGCCACCCGTCGGCGATCCTGACCACCACCGAGGCCGCCGAGGGGGTGCGCAAGTTCTTCCGCACCCGGCCGGCCAACCAGCGTCCGCGCGTCATCGCCGTCGACGCAGTGCCCGACGAGGTCGGCGCCACCTGGGAGCCCGTCGACGTCGACCAGGAGACCATCGCCTACCTGCAGTACACCTCCGGATCGACCCGCATCCCGACCGGCGTGCAGATCACCCACCTCAACCTGGCCACCAACGTCGTCCAGGTCATCGAGGCGCTCGAGGGCGAGGAGGGCGACCGGGGTGTGTCCTGGCTGCCGTTCTTCCACGACATGGGTCTGATCACCGTGCTGCTGTCGCCGATGCTCGGCCACTACATCACCTTCATGACGCCGGCGGCCTTCGTCCGCCGACCCGGCCGCTGGATCCGGGAGATGGCGCGCAAGGAAGGCGACACCGGCGGCGTCATCTCCGTCGCCCCGAACTTCGCGTTCGACCACGCCGCCGCGCGCGGACTGCCCAAGGACGGCGAACCGCCGCTGGATCTGTCCAACGTCAAGGCCCTGCTCAATGGCAGCGAGCCAATCTCCGCGGCCACCGTGCGCAACTTCAACGAGGCGTTCGGCCCGTACGGGTTCCGCCCGCAGGCGATCAAACCGTCCTACGGGCTGGCCGAGGCGACGCTGTTCGTGTCCACCACGCCGGTCAACGAGTCGCCCAAGATCATCACCGTCGACCGCGACCAGCTGAACAACCACCGCTTCGTGGAGGTCGCGCCGGATTCGCCCAAGGCCGTCGCGCAGGCGTCGGCAGGCAAGGTCGGGGTGGCGGAGTGGGCGGTCATCGTGGACCACGAGTCGGCCACCGAGCTGCCCGACGGCCAGATCGGCGAGATCTGGATCAGCGGCCAGAACATGGGCACCGGCTACTGGGGTAAGGAAGAGGAGACGCGCGCCACCTTCAAGAACACCCTCAAGTCGCGCACCGAACCCAGCCACGCCACCGGTGCGCCCGACGACGCGACCTGGGTGCGCACCGGCGACTACGGCGCCTACCACGAGGGCGACCTCTACATCACCGGCCGCGTCAAGGACCTGGTGATCATCGACGGCCGCAACCACTATCCGCAGGACCTCGAGTACTCCGCCCAGGAGGCGACCAAGGCCCTGCGCACGGGATTCGTCGCCGCCTTCTCGGTTCCGGCCAACCAGCTGCCCGACGAGGTGTTCGAGAACGCCCACGCGGGCCTCAAGCGCAATCCCGACGACACCTCCGAGCAGCTCGTCATCGTCGGCGAGCGGGCCCCGGGTGCGCACAAGCTGGACATGGCGCCGATCGCCGACGACATCCGAGCGGCCATCGCCGTCCGCCACGGTGTGACGGTGCGCGACGTGCTGCTCACCCCGGCCGGGGCGATCCCACGCACCTCCAGCGGAAAGATCGGCCGGCGCGCCTGCCGGTCGGCCTACCTGGACGGCAGCCTGCGCAGCGGGAAGGTCGCCAACGCCTTCCCCGACGAGACCGACTGATCAAGAGCTACCGCCGGGCACACACCAGCCGTTGCGGGCGCGCGAAAGAGAACGAACATGTCTGAGACACCCCAGAATTCGCCGGACCCGAAGATGATCGCCCAGGGCGACCCGGACGGCTCGGGCGGCCCGCTGCGACCGGCCCGGGTCGATATGACGGTCGCGGAGATGCGCGAATGGCTGCGCAACTGGATCGCCAACGCGACCGGTCAGAACGCCGAGAACATCGACGAGCAGACCGCGATGGTCGAGCTGGGCCTGTCCTCCCGCGACGCGGTCGCCATGGCCAGCGACATCGAGGACCTCACCGGCGTGACGCTGACGGCGACGGTGGCGTTCCGCCACCCCACCATCGAGTCGCTGGCGACGGTGATCGTCGAGGGCGAGCCCGAGCGCGCCGAGGACGACACCGACGATCAGGACTGGTCCCGCGAGCGCGAGGTCGACGACATCGCGATCGTCGGCATCGCCACCCGCTTCCCGGGGGACATGAACACCCCCGACCAGATGTGGCAGGCCCTGCTCGACGGCCGGGACGCCATCACCGATCTGCCCGAGGGCCGCTGGGAGGAGTTCCTCGCCGAACCGCGGATCGCCGAGCGGGTCGCCAAGGCGCACACCCGGGGCGGCTATCTGAGCGATATCAAGGGCTTCGACGCCGAGTTCTTCGCGCTGTCGAAGATGGAGGCCGACAACATCGATCCGCAACAGCGGATGGCGCTCGAACTGACGTGGGAGGCACTCGAGCACGCCCGCATCCCGGCGTCGTCGCTGCGCGGCGAGCGGGTCGGTGTGTACATCGGCGCGTCGAACAACGACTACAGCTTCATGTCGGTGGCCGATCCGGCCGTCGCGCATCCGTACGCGATCACCGGCACCACCAGCTCGATCATCGCCAACCGGGTGTCGTACTTCTACGACTTCCGCGGGCCGTCGATGGCCATCGACACCGCCTGCTCCAGTTCACTGGTCGCCGCCCACCAGGGTGTGGCGGCGCTGCGCGCCGGGGAGGCCGACGTGGCGGTGGTCGGCGGCGTCAACGCGCTGATCACCCCGCTGGTGACCATCGGCTTCGACGAGGTGGGCGGAGTGCTGGCGCCCGACGGCCGCATCAAGTCGTTCTCGCAGGACGCCGACGGCTACGCCCGCTCCGAGGGCGCAGGCATGCTGGTGCTCAAGCGGCTCTCCGACGCCCGCCGCGACGGCGACGAGATCTTCGCGGTGATCGCGGGCAGCGCGGTCAACCACGACGGCCGCTCCAACGGCCTGCTCGCGCCGAACCCGGATGCGCAGGCCGAGGTGCTGCGCAAGGCGTACAAGGACGCCGGCATCAACCCGCGCGACGTCGACTACGTCGAGGCGCACGGCACCGGCACCATCCTGGGCGACCCGATCGAGGCCGACGCGCTCGGGCGGGTGATCGGACGCAACCGCCCCGCCGACCGGCCTGCACTGCTCGGCGCGGTGAAATCGAATGTGGGACACCTGGAGTCGGCCGCTGGCGCGGCCAGCCTGGCGAAGGTGGCGCTGTCGCTGAAGAACGACAAGCTGCCGCCGTCGATCAACTACACGGGCCCGAACCCCTACATCGACTTCGACGCCGAGCGGCTGAAGGTCGTCGACACCGTCAGCGAATGGCCGCGCTACAGCGGACGCGCCATCGCCGGGGTGTCCGGCTTCGGTTTCGGCGGCGCCAATGCCCACCTGGTGCTGCGCGAGGTGCTGCCCGGCGACCTCGTCGAGCCCGAACCCGAAGAGCCGGTGGTCGAGGTGACCGCCGAGCCGAACCAGCCGGCGACCTACGTCGGCGGCGTGCGGATGGACGAGTACGGCGAGTTCATCGACGAGGACGACGCGGACGATCTGGACCGTCCGGCCGCGGCCGCCGAACCCGAGTACGAGCTGCCCGGCCGCACCGACGAGGCCCAGCGCCTGCTCGAGGTGGCGCGCGCGGAGCTGGAAGCCACCGAAGCGCCCACACCGCTTGTGCCGCTTGCAGTGTCGGCGTTCCTGACATCGCGCAAGCGGGCCGCCGCGGCCGAACTGGCCGACTGGATCGACAGCGAAGAGGGCCGCGCGTCGTCACTCGAGGCGATCGGTCGGTCACTGTCCCGGCGCAACCACGGCCGCTCGCGGGCGATGGTGCTGGCCCGCGACCACGACGAGGCGATCAAGGGCCTGCGCGCCCTGGCCGAGGGCAAGCAGAGCCCCAACGTCTTCTCGGCCGACGGTCCGGTCACCAACGGCCCGGTGTGGGTGCTCGCCGGATTCGGTGCGCAGCACCGCAAGATGGGCAAGAGCCTGTATCTGCGCAACGAGGTGTTCGCCGAGTGGATCAACAAAGTCGACGCCTACATCCAGGACGAGCGCGGACACTCGATCCTCGAGCTGATCCTCGACGATGCGGTCGACTACACCGACGAGACCACCGAGCTCCCGATCGAGAAGGTGCAGCTGGTCATCTTCGCGATCCAGGTGGCACTCGGCGAGCTGCTCCGCCACCACGGCGCCAAGCCCGGTGCGGTCATCGGCCAGTCGCTCGGCGAGGCCGCGGCGGCGTACTTCTCCGGCGGCCTGTCACTCGAGGACGCCACCCGCACCATCTGCTCACGCAGCCACCTCATGGGTGAGGGCGAGGCGATGCTGTTCGGCGAGTACATCCGGCTGATGGCGCTGGTCGAGTACTCCGCCGACGAGATCAAGACGGTGTTCTCCGACTACCCCGATCTGGAGGTGTGCGTCTACGCCGCACCCACCCAGACCGTCATCGGCGGACCGCCCGCGCAGGTCGACGCGATCATCGAACGCGCGGAACAGGAGGGCAAGTTCGCCCGCAAGTTCCAGACCAAGGGCGCCAGCCACACCACGCAGATGGATCCGCTGCTCGGCGAATTGGCCGCGGAGCTGATCGGCATCACTCCGCATCCGCTGCAGACCGGCTACTACTCGACCGTGCACGAGGGCAAGTTCCTGCGCGCGGGCCACGAGCCGATCCACGACGTGGACTACTGGAAGAAGGGGCTGCGACACAGCGTCTACTTCACCCACGGCATCCGCAACGCGGTCGACAACGGCCACACCACGTTCCTGGAGCTGGCGCCGAACCCGGTGGCGCTCATGCAGGTCGGGCTGACCACGGCTGCCGCCGGCCTCCATGACGGACAGCTGATCGCGACGTTGGCCCGCAAGCAGGACGAGGTCGACTCGATGACCGCGGCCATGGCGCAACTCTTCGTGCACGGGCACGATCTCGATGTGCGGACGCTGTTTCCGCGCAGGCATCGCGGTCTGGCCGGGGCGCTCGATTACGCCAACATCCCGCCGACGAAGTTCCGGCGTAAGCCGCACTGGCTCGACGTGCGCTTCAGCGGGGACAATTCGGGCGTCATGCCGGGCAGCCACGTGGCCACCCCGGACGGCCGCCACGTCTGGGAGTTCTCCCCGCGCGGCGCGGCGGATCTGGCTGGGCTGGTGAAAGCCGCTGCCTCGCAGGTGATCCCGGATGCGACGGTGACCGCTGCCGAACAGCGTGCAGTGCCCGGCGACGGTGCCCGGCTGGTGACTACGCTGACCCGCCATCCGGGTGGGGCGTCGGTGCAGGTGCACGCGCGCATCGAGGAATCGTTCACCCTCGTCTACGACGCGATCGTCACGCGCGGTGGCCAGCCCGTTGCCCTGCCCGCTGCGGTGGCGACCGGAGTCGTTGCCGCGCAACCCGATTCGCTGGTGCCGGCGGAACCCGAGGCTGACGACGCGGCGATCCTGTCCGACAACCTCACCGCGGGAGCCAATCTCGGTGCGGGACTGGGTAAGTGGTCGGCGGACTCCGGTGAGACCGTGCGCGACCGACTTGGCCTGATCGTCGGCGGCGCGATGGGCTACGAGCCCGAGGACCTGCCGTGGGAAGTGCCGCTCATCGAGCTCGGGCTGGATTCGCTGATGGCGGTGCGGATCAAGAACCGCGTCGAGTACGACTTCGACCTGCCGCCGATCCAGCTGACCGCGGTGCGCGATGCCAACCTCTACGCCGTCGAGCAGCTGATCCAGTACGCGATCGAGCATCGTGACGAGGTCGACCAGTTGGCCGAGTCGCAGAAGGGCAAGACCGCCGAGCAGATCGCCGCCGAACAGGCCGAGCTGATGGGCGGGGCGTCCACGGTCGCCGAGCTCGAGGAGAAGCTGTCCGCGGCGGGGCATCCGCTCGGCGAGACGGCCACCGAACAGGCCGCCGAGCAGGCCGCCGTGCTCTCCGGCGCCAACCCGGTGACGGCGACCACACCGGTGCCCGATCCCCAGGCCGAACCGTCCACCCAGGACGACATCCCGGCGCCGCCGACCGATCCGTCCGGTCCGGCCGGCGGGTTGACCAACATCCCGGCGCCGCCGACCGATCCGTCCGGACCGTCGACGCCGTCCGGGCCGTCGCAGTCCACCGTCGCCGCGGCCTCGAAGGTGCTGACCCAGGAGGCCGTCACCGAGGCGCTCGGCTCCGACGTGCCGCCGCGCGACGCCGCCGAGCGGGTCACGTTCGCGACATGGGCGATCGTCACCGGCAAGTCGCCGGGAGGCATCTTCAACGAGCTGCCCGAGATCGACGCCACCACCGCGGCCAAGATCGCCGAGCGGCTCACCGAACGCGTCGACGAGGGCACCGTCACCGCCGAGGACGTCACGGCCGCCACGACCATCGAGGAGCTCGCCACCACGGTGCGCGACTACCTCGAGGGCGGCAGGGTCGACGGGTTCGTGCGGACGATCCGCCCTCCACAGGACGGGCCAAAAGGTAAGCGCAGCATCCCGGTGTTCGTGTTCCATGCCGCCGGCGGGTCGACCGTGGTCTACGAGCCGCTGCTCAAGCGGCTGCCTGCGGACACCCCGATGTACGGCATCGAGCGTGTCGAGGGCTCCATCGAGGAGCGGGCCCGCGAATACGTGCCGAAGCTGCTCGAGATGCACAAGGGGCCGTTCATCCTGGCGGGCTGGTCGCTGGGCGGCGTGCTGGCCTACGCGTGCGCGATCGGCCTGCGCGAGGCGGGCGCGGACGTGCGGTTCGTCGGACTCATCGACGCCGTGCGGCCCGGTGAGGAGATCCCGCGGACGCAGGAGGAGACCCGCAAGCGTTGGGACCGCTACGCCCGGTTCGCCGAGCGCACCTTCAACGTCGAGGTGCCCGAGATCCCCTACGAGGAGCTCGAGAAGCTCGACGACGAGGGCCAGGTCCGGTTCGTCCTCGACGTCGTCAGCCAGAGCGGGGTGCAGATCCCGGGCGGCATCATCGAGCACCAGCGCACCTCGTATCTGGACCAGCGGGCCATCGACCTCGCCGAGATCAAGCCGTACGACGGGCACGTCACGCTGTACATGGCCGACCGCTACCACGACGACGCGATCTATTTCGAGCCCGCATACGCCACCCGCAAGCCCGACGGCGGCTGGGGCGAGTTCGTCACCGATCTGGAGATCGTCCCGATCGGGGGTGAGCACATCCAGGCGATCGACGAGCCGTACATTGCCAAGGTGGGCGCACACATGAGCGAGGCGATCAACCGGATCGAGAGCGAGGCCAAGTGAGCACGGAAGCACCATCCGCTGCGTTGTCCCCCACCCACCAGCAGACCACCGCCGAGAAGCTCGCCGAGCTGCGCGAGAAGCTCGAGCTGGCCAAGGATCCCGGCGACGAGAAGGCCAAGGCGCGACGCGACCGCAAGGGGTTGCCCAGCGCGCGTGCCCGCATCCACTCGCTGCTCGATCCGGGCAGCTTCCTCGAGATCGGCGCCCTGGCCAAGACGCCCGGCGATCCGAACGCGTTGTACGGCGACGGTGTCGTCACCGGACACGGCACCATCAACGGCCGCCCGGTCGGGGTGTTCAGCCACGACCAGACCGTGTTCCAGGGCTCGGTCGGCGAGATGTTCGGCCGCAAGGTCGCCAAGCTGATGGAATGGGTGGCCATGGTCGGCTGCCCGATCATCGGTATCAACGACTCCGCGGGCGCCCGTATCCAGGACGCGGTGACGTCGCTGGCCTGGTACGCCGAACTGGGCCGCCGCCACGAACTGCTGCGCGGACTGGTGCCGGAGATCTCGATCATCCTCGGCAAGTGCGCGGGCGGCGCGGTGTATTCGCCGATCCAGACCGATCTGGTGGTCGCGGTGCGCGACCAGGGCTACATGTTCGTCACCGGCCCCGACGTGATCAAAGACGTCACCGGTGAGGACGTGTCGCTCGACGAACTGGGCGGCGCCGACGCGCAGGCCCGCTACGGCAACATCCACCAGGTCGTCAACGACGAGGCCGAGGCGTTCCAGTACGTCCGCGACTATCTGGCGTTCCTGCCTGCCAACACCTTCGACGACGCGCCGGTGGTGAACCCCGGCCTGGAGCCCGAGATCACGCCGCATGATCTCGAGCTCGACACGATCGTGCCGGACGCCGACAACATGGCCTACGACATGCACGAGATCCTGCTGCGGATCTTCGACGACGGCGACGTGTTCGACGTCGCGGCCAACCAGGGTCAGGCCATCATCACCGCCTTCGCGCGGGTCGACGGCCGCTCGGTGGGCGTGGTCGCCAACCAGCCGATGTACCTGTCGGGTTCGATCGACAACGAGGCGTCCGACAAGGCCGCCCGGTTCATCCGGTTCTGTGACTCCTACAACCTGCCGCTGGTCTTCGTCGTCGACACTCCGGGCTTCATGCCGGGCGTCGAACAGGAGAAGGGCGGCATCATCAAGCGCGGCGGGCGGTTCCTCAACGCCGTCGTCGAGGCCGACGTGCCGAAGGTGACCATCACCATCCGCAAGTCCTACGGCGGCGCGTACGCGGTGATGGGGTCCAAGCAGCTCTCGGCGGACCTGAACTTCGCCTGGCCGACCGCACGCATCGCGGTGATCGGCGCCGAGGGAGCGGCGCAGCTGCTGGTGAAGCGGTTCCCGGATCCCACCGCACCCGAGGTGCAGAAGATCCGCGCCGACTTCATCGAGGGCTACAACCTCAACATGGCAACGCCGTGGATCGCCGCCGAACGCGGCTTCATCGACGCGGTCATCGAACCGCACGAGACCCGGCTGCTGCTGCGTAAGTCCATGCGCCTGCTGCGGGACAAGCAGATCCAGCGGGTACAGCGCAAACACGGTCTGACGCCGATCTGAGTCGGCCGAACCCCACGCGGGGAGCCTTCGGCGAAGTGGCCATTAGGATCTGGTGATGCCACTCACAGAAGGCGAGGTGATCGCCGGCTACACCGTCGTGCGGTCGCTGGGCGCGGGCGGCATGGGTGAGGTCTATCTCGCGCAGCATCCCCGGCTGCCCCGCAGGGATGCGCTCAAGGTGTTGTCGACGGCGGTGAGCACCGACGACGAGTACCGGCAGCGGTTCCTGCGGGAGGCCGAGATCGCCGCCACGCTGTGGCATCCGCACATCGTCGCGGTGCACGACCGCGGCGACCACGAGGGCCGGCTGTGGATCTCGATGGACTTCGTCGAGGGCACCGACGCGGCACGATTGCTCGCCGAGCGGTATCCGAACGGCATGCCGGCCGCCGACGTGCTGCGCATCATCACCGCGGTCGCCGGGGCGCTGGACTACGCCCACCAGCGCGGGCTGTTCCACCGCGACGTCAAACCGGCCAACATCCTCATCGCCGACCCCGGTTCGCCGCATGAGCGCGTGCTGCTGGCCGACTTCGGTATCGCGCGACGGGCCGACGACACCGGCGCTCTTACCGGCACGAACATGACGGTCGGGACCGTGGCGTACGCCGCGCCGGAGCAGTTGCTGGGCCAGCCGCTGGACGGCCGGGCCGACCAGTACGCGCTGGCCGCGACGGCCTACCAGCTGCTGACGGGCCGTCCGCTGTTCCAGCATTCCAATGCCGCGGTGGTGATCAGCTCACACCTGACGGCCGACCCGCCGCCGATCGGCATCGTGCGGCCCGAGCTGTCGGGGCTCGGACCGGTGTTCGAGCGGGCGCTGGCGAAATCGCCGGACCAGCGGTTCGAACACTGCATCGACTTCGCCCACGCACTCCATCACCACATCGGGACGGAGGATGCGACGGGTCCGACGGTCTCGGCGAAAGCCGCATCCCCACCCCGGCAGCCGCAGCTGGCGACGCCGCGCGGGGCGCACCGGGGCTGGCTGGTCGGTGCCGGCGTGTTGGCCGTGGTGGCGATCGGCGCGGCCGCGGCGGCCGCCTGGCTGATGGGCCGCGACAGCGACAGGGCGGCCGCGCCGACCGCGCCCTCGGTTCCCGTGGTGGTGATCGGTGCGAACTGCTCGACGATGGGCGCCGCGGGGGTCACCGAGACCGGAGCGCAGGCGTACTGCGCCGAGCTGACCGACACGAACAAGATGATCTGGTCGAAGTACGAGGGACAGTTCGACAGTCCCTCCGTGCCCACCGGAATGGACCCCAGAGAGGCCAACGTGCGGGTCTGCATGGAGCAGACCCACCAGTCGGCGCAGGACTGCTCCCAGGACATCGACCAGCAGAACGCGACCCCGCAGAGCTAGCGTCTACGGCTTGAAGCGCATCGGCCCCGGGCTCCACAGACCCGAATGCGTGGCCTCACCGAGGGAGATCTCGGCCGGCTGCGCGTCGACGATCGTGTCGAAGCGGCGCAGCGACCCCCAGTCCTGACCCCAGTCGTCGGACAGGTACGTCGACATGACCGACGCCCGCAGCAACAGGTCGGTGACGCCCAGCAGACCGCCGTTCTGGCCGTCCTGCCAGGTGTCGGTGCTCTGCAGCTTGGCGTAGTAGTCGGGCGAGATCCGGAACTTCGGGATCTCGGTGACACCGTTGGCGTGCAGCATCGGCTGCTGGCACGGGAAGGCCAGCCCGACCGCCCAGTCCAGTAGCACCGGCTCGGTCGAGCCGACGTACTCCTGTACCGAGCGCACCTCGGGCACCCGCGGCGGCGTCACCGCGATCCAGTCACCCTGCCCCAGCGAGAGGTCCTCGGCGATGACGCGGACGGCGACGGCGTCGTTCGGGATCTGCTTGCGCGGGTAGCGCAGGTTGCGCCAGGACGGTGTGGGGCCGATGTCGTACGGGCTGACGCGGCCGGCGGGCGCCGGCGCCCCGTCGGGGCCGCGCGTCGCGTACTCCAGTTCGACCGTCTGACCCGAGGTGAAGGCGTTGGCGACGCTGGTGCCCGCGATCGTGCCGGCCGCGGTGATCGCGACGAGGGGATGCGCATCGTCGGCGGGTGGCAGTTCGTACCAGGCCGAGGCGAGCTTGCTCTCCTGCTGCGGCCCGGTCGAATACGTGCCCGCCACCGGGACGCGTGCCGGGTCCAGCCCGTAGGGCAGCGGCACCGTCGAACCGTTGACGCCCGGCCGGGACAGCTTGACCGGTTTGGCCCAGTCGTAGTCGGTGCCCGGCTGGGGATTGTTCAGCCGGATGGCCTCGGCGATGATCCGGTCCGGAACACCGTTGGGTGTGAAGCCCGTCGGATCGGTGCCGCCGAGGGGTCCCAGCGGGCCGTACCGCCCAGGTAGCGGCCGCAGGAACCCGTCGTTGGAGTCCGGCTCGACGAGCACGTCGTCGGCCAGTCCGCAGCCGCCGGCGAACGCGCGGATGTTGGCCCAGCCGTTGGAGTAGGTCGGATATTGGCGGATCACGCCGATCGCCATGCTCGCCACCATGAACAGGACCATGAAACCGGCGGCGATCGGGATCGGCGCCCTGGTCAGCACGTCGACCACGCGGGACTCCCGCTTGGCACCCACGTGCAGCAGGAACGCCCACAGCGCCGCGATCCCGCACAGGACGAACAGCACGGTGCTGGCCGTCACGCCGCCGAGCTGCGGCACCGACGTGTTGAAGGGCACCCCGAAGTTCGAGACGTACCACCAGCCGTTGGTCGAGGCGAAGCACATCGCCAGCACGAACAGCACGGCGGCCAGGAACGTCATCCGGTTGCGCGCCGACCGCAGCACCACCGGGCTCACCAGTACCGTGGCCAGCGCCGCCATCGCACCCCCCACCGCGGCGAACAGACCGAAGTGGTGGATCCACTTGGTGGGGGTGAACATCAGGAAGAAGATCGTGGCGAAGATGACGCCCATCAGCCGCCAGGCCGGGCCCCGCGCGACGCCGGGCACCCGCTTGCGGCGCAACATGATGAACAGCGACGAGAACAGGCACAGCGCGGTGAACAGGAATGCCATCCGGCGCGCGATCGCGCCGTCGACGGTCGGCAGGATCAGGTAGTAGTAGCGCAGGTTCTCGGTGTACCACTCCTGGCTGGGCCCGATCGCGGTGCGGATCTTGGTGGCCTCGAGCACGGTCGCCAGCGTCTGATCGGCGAACACCACCGCCAGCACCACGGTGCCCGCGGCCAGCAGCGGCGCGATCAGCGGCCAGGTGCCGACCAGTTGGCGGCGCCGCATGACGATCCGCAGGATCGGTCGGCCGCCGGCCAGCAGTGCCGCGACCGCGATCAGTCCGGTCGGCTGGATGCCGAGGGTGAACGCCGCGGAGGCGATCGCGAGCGCGGCGGGGGTGAGCCGGCCCGATGTCACCGCGCGTTCGATCAGCACGTATGTGATCAGTGCACCGGTGGCGATCTGGCCCTCCGGGCGCAGGCCGTTGTTGAACGGCATCCACGCGCCCAGCAGTACGAGGCCGGCCGCCCACAGCGCCGGGCGGCTGGCGATCACCGCGGGTCCGAGCCGCGGCAGCACCTCACGGGAGAGCAGCAGCCAGCAGACGATCGAGCAGATCAGGTCGGGCAGCCGTATCCAGATGCTGGCGGTGCTCACGTGCGTCATCAACGCCAGCACGTTGTAGTACCAGCCGAACGGATCCTCCGGGCTGCCGAACCAGCGGAAGTAGTTCGACATGTAGCCGGCGTGGTCGGCGACCCGGGCCATCTGCAGGATGTAGCCGTCGTCGGAGGAGTTCGCGCCGATCACATACCAGATCGCGAAGCCGCCCAGCACGACGCCGTCCACGGCGGTCAGCGTGCGCCAGCGGGTCGGGATCAGACGGTGCATCCGCCTGCCGTCGAGGCGGTCCAGTCGCCACAGCGCGAGCAGGGCGATCGCGGTGCACACGATCGACAGCAGGATCGCGGCCAGCTTCAGCGCCGTCGGCTGGGTGGTGTAGCGGGTGTCGATCTCGGCGGAGAACGACATGCCCGGCGGTGCCGGACCGGTGAGGTCGGTGAAGACGCCGACGATCGCCGGCCGCAGATTCGGGTCGGCGTAGCCGGTGCGCTGCGGCTGTCCTGCGTTCTCTCCGGAGTCCTGGGTCAGCCCGACGAAGTCGGCGTACGTCCCGTCCAGGTTCGAGGTGATGTCGATGCGCTCGCAGCCGCCGCCGGCGACGCGGTCCCGTTCGACGCTGGCCACCACCACGTTGCGCACGATCACGTCGACCCGGGAGTCGTTGACGGTGACCAGCATCGCGTTCAGCGCGGCGTCGCGGCCCTCGGCGGGTGCGGTGCCCAGCACCAGGCCACCGTCGGCGGGCATGCCGCGGACGACCTCGCACGGGATGGACGCGGTCAGGCCCACCGGCGACAGCGACATCAGCGGGGCGGTGAGGTTGTCGAGCCGGTTCTGCTGGGGCCAGTTCAGCGTCGCGGTGGTCTGGGCGACCGGCAGCAGCGGCACCGCGACCGCGGCGATGAAGCCGAGCAGCCCGGCGATCGTGGCGACCCAGCGTGCGATCCTCACGTCCTTGGCGGCCGCGTTCACGGCTTCGGCTGGTTTGCTGCCGTTCTCTTCGTTCACGGCTTCGGCTGGTTTGCTGCCGTTCTCTTCGTTCACGGCAGGGCCCTGATCGGTCCGCCGCGGCTCCAGCCGAACACTCGCGTCGACCCTTCCTCGATGACGGCGTCGGGCGCCTCGTCGGCGGGCACCACCCGCAGATAGCGCTCCAGCGAGCCCCAGTCCCGGTACCAGTCGCCGGACAGATACGTCGGGATGGACTCGGTGCGCAGCAGCGCCTGGATGAACAGGAACGGACCACCGTCCTCGGCCGCCTGCCACTGGTTCGACGACACGACGATCTGCTTGAAGTTCGGCATGATCCGGTACTCGGGCAGTTCGGCGATGCCGAGGCGTTCGGCGAACGGCCGCTGGCAGGGGAAGTTGGCGGCGGTGGCGATGTCCATCAGCACCGGGGTCTGCGGACCCAGGAACGCATCGGCGGTCTCCAGCACCGGCACCCGCGGCGGGGTGAACGCGAACCACTGGTCTTCGGACAGGTTCGGGTCGTCGGCGACGATGCGGGCCACGTTGGCCTCCGGCGGCGCCCAGGCCAGCGGGAAGCGCAGGTTGCGCCACGCCCGCTGGTTGAAGATGTCGATCGGCTGGACCTCGCCGAGGGCCTGGTAGGACCCGTCGGGCCGGTGTACACCCCACTGCAGTTTCAGCGACTGCCCGTAGTTGAACGAGCCGTCCTCGTTGTACCACCAGATCGCGCCCGCGGCGGCGACGGTGACCAGCGGCCGGTCCGGGGTGCGCGGCGGCAGCTGGTACCAGGCCGAGGTGGCCTTGGCCGCGACGGTGTTCTCGTCGAAACTGCCCATCACCGGGGTGGTGTCGGGGTCGAGCCCGAACGGCAGGAACACCCGCGATCCGTTGACGCCTTCGGGTCCGTAGCCGCCGCCGGTGCCCGCGGCGAAGCCGACACCGATGTTCGGCTTGTCGACCGGTCCGTCGGTGTTCGGGGTGCCGGGGTTGGCGCCCACGGGTTCGGCGGGTTCGAGGGTGTCGCTGACGCCGTTGGGGGTGAAGCCGACGGGATCCTCACCGCCCAGCGGGCCGTACTCGCCGAACCGCTGACCGGGGACCGGCGTGAGCATGCCTGCGTTGGTGTCGGCTTCGACCAGGACGTGGTCGGCCATGCCGCAGCTGGGTCGCGACGAACCCGTCAGGCCCAGCGCGGACAGGTTCGCCTCGCCGATCGTGTAGACGGGGTAGCGGCTCACGGTCGCCTTGAGCATCGACCCGAGCTCGAGCACCACCATGATGACCGCGACGACCAGCAGCGGGGTGGACGCCAGCGCGCGGTTCCGTCCGGTGTCGGCGACCTGGGTGTGGCCGGCGTAGTCCATGCGGAAGTGCAGCCAGCCCGCGAGCAGACCGGACGCGATGGCCAGCACCAGGAAGATCGTGGTGACCGGGAAGCCGACGATCACCGGCTGCTTGTCGAACCACGGCACGCCGTAGTTGGCGTTGTAGAACCAGCCGTTGATCCCCGACGTCGCCCACGCCAGCACGAACAGCAGCGCGGTCACATACAGCGCGAGGTTGCGTCGGCTGTGCAGCCCGACGCGGGCGAACGCGAACGCCGTCACCCCGCCGAGCGCCCCGGCCAGCCCGGCGAACGCACCGAACTGCACCGCCCACTTGGTCGGCGTCAGCGTCAACAGCAGCAGACCGAATCCGGTGGTGCCGACCAGCCGCCACACCGGCCCGTTGACGGCGCCGGGCAGGCTGCCGCGGCGCAGCAGTACGGCGATCAGGCCGAACAGGCACAGCAGCAGGATCAGCACCGAGAACCGCCGGGCCAGTGACCCGTCGACGCTCTCCTCGACGGTCAGGTAGTAGTAGCGCAGGAACTCCTGGTACCAGGGGATGGTCGGTCCCACGACGTACTTGATGCGGATCGACTCACCGACGGTGGCCAGCGTCTGGTCCCGGAAGACGACCACGAACAGCAGCGAGGCGGCGGCCGCCAGCGGCGCCAGCGACGCGAGCAGCCCGCCGGCCGGCCGGCGCAGCGCGATCAGGTGGGTCACCGGCCTGGCCCCGACCAGCAGGGGTGCCAGCGCGACCAGCCCCTGCGGTGCCAGCGTCACCGAGAACACGGCGACGACGATGCCCACGGCGTAGGGCCACAGCCGCCGGGTACCGACCGTCTGCTCCACCAGGATCCACACCAGCGTCACGGCGAACGCGATGAGTGGTTCTGGCCGCAGGCCGTTGTTGAACGGCAGCCACGCCGCCAGGAACACCGCACCCGCGGTCAGCACCGCAACCCGGTTGCGGGCCACGCGGCGTCCCAGCCGGGGCAGCACGGCGCGGCTGACCACCAGCCAGGTGGCGATCGCGGCGGCGGTGGCGGGCAGTCGCAGCCAGACGCTGTCGGTGCTGATGGACGCCATCTGCGACAGCACGCTCTGATACCAGTCGAACGGTGCCTCGGTCGCCCCGAAGTAGCGGTAGTAGTTGGCGGTGTATCCGGCCTCGCCCGCGATCCGGGCAATGGTGGTGTTGTAGCCGTCGTCCGAGGACTGCGCCCCGATGACGTGCCAGATCAGCAGGCCCGCGATCACCGCCGCATCGGTGAGCCAGGTCCACAGCCCGGCCCGCCAGAACCGCACGAACCCCCGCGGGACGCTGCGTCCGGCGCGGCGGTCCAGCAGCGCCAGCGCGACGATCGAGGTCACGATGCAGAGCACGCCCAGCACCATCACGATCAGCTTGAGCGCCGTCGGCGTGGTGATGAACCGGGTGTCGACGTCGATGCGGGCCCGCAAGCTCGGCTCGGGCGCCACCTCCAGGTCGGTGAACACGCCGGACACCTGCGGCCGTTTGTCGGGCGGGAGGGTGCCCGCGGCGCCGGGGATGCCGACGAAGTCCGCGCCGACCGTGCCGACGTCGGCCCACACCCGCAGCTCGCTGCACGCACCGGAGTCCACCGCCGCGCGCGGGGCGACCGCGGCGACGGTGTCGCGGAACGCGACGTAGACGACGTCGGCGTTGGCGCGGACGAACAGGCCGTTGCGCCCGGCGTCGATACCGCCGGGCGGGTTCGTGGAGAAGACCAGGCCGCCGTCGGCCGGCAGGGTGCCGATGGCCGCGCAGGGAATGGCCACGTCGAGCGCCTTGGGCGCCCCGGACACCAGCGGCGCGGTCAGGTCACCGACGAAACCGTCCTCGTTGGGTGCCTGCGGCCACAGGATCGTCGCAGTGGTCTGCTTGACCGGCAGCAGGGGCACCAGCGCACACAGCAGTACGCCCGCCAATCCCGCCAGGACGGCGATCAGGCGGGCGATGCGGTGGGCGGGCACGAGCGTCGATGGTAGGCGACGGACCTAATGACGCAGCGGCGCCGGGCTCCAGAGTCCACTGCGTGTGGCCGAACCGAGATCCAGCCGCGCCGGTTCGGCGTTCGGATAGAACGGCGTGAGCCGCTGCAGGGCGCCCCAGTCGCGGGACCAGTCGTCGCGCAGATAGGTGGGCAGCGTGGTCGGACGTGACAGCAGCTCGGTGATGCCCAGCGGTCCGCCGCCGAGGTAGTCCATCACCGGGGAGTTGGCCTCCGCGCCGAACCGGTCGGGCAGGATCCGCCACTCGGGGACCTCGATGACACCGTTGCGGTGGTTGAAGGGGCGCTGGCAGGGGAACGCCAGCCCGACCAGCCAGTCCAGCATCACCGGGTCCTGCGATCCGACGACGTCCTGCAGCGTCTGCAGCTGAGGGATGCGCGGCGGGGTCAGGGCGATCCAGTGCTGCGGCGACAGGTCGTCGTCGGTGGCGACCAGCCGGATCTGGGTCGCGTCGGCGGGGATGAGGGAAAGCGGCGCGCGCAGGTTCCGCCACGCCGGGGACGCGCCGACGTCGGCGAGGCCCAGGCTGCCGCCCGGTTCGTCGGCTTCGGCGCCCGCGTCGGTCGCCCACTGCACCTCGACCTCGCCGTAGTCGAACCGGCCCGCGGCGGCGACGGCGATCACACCGTCCTGGCTGTTGCGCTGCGGCAGCCGGTACCACGCCGACCGCAGCGTCGCCGGCTGCTGGGTGCCCGCCCGCCAGCTGCCCAGTACCGGGGTCTGCGCCGGGTCGAGGCCGAACGGCAGCTGTGCGCGCGAACCGTTGACGCCGGCCTGCGGTGTGGTGCCGCCCTCGGTGCCGGCCTCACTGCCGGCCTCGCTGTCGGCGTCGGTGTCGGCGAAGTTGGTGGCGCCGGGCTGATCGGTCACCGCGTCGGCGGAGATGTCGGCCGGGATGCCGTTGGGGCTGAAGCCCTGTGCCGTTCCCGCGCCGAGCGACATCCCCACCGGCACCCCGATGGGTTGCAGCACACCGGCATTCGGGTCCTGCTCGACCATGACGTCCTCGGCCAGGCCGCAGGTCTTGCCGGTCAGCGCCTCGAGGTTGGACCGCCCGACACTCCAGGCCGGATACTGGTGGATCATCGCCATCGTCAGCGAGACGACCTCGAAGGTGACCACCACCCAGGCGGCGATGGCCAGCGGGCTCTGTACCGCCGTCTGCAGTCGCCGCCGCCGGGTGACCGGCGGTGAGGTGTCGCGCCCGGAGAAGTGGAACCAGGCCGCCGCCAGCAGGGCGAGCACCGAGCAGCCCAGCAGCAGCGTGGTGAACCCGAAACCGGCTTCGGGGAACGAATTGCTCCACGGCACACCGAAATTGGACACGTACCACCAGCCGTTGACGGTGGCGAACGACAGCGCCGCCACGAACAGCACGGTGGCGGCGAACATCGCCCGGTTGCGCCGTGAGCGCATCGCGTACGACGCGACGGCGACGGCGGCCAGCGCGCCGAGCGATCCGGCCAGGCCGGCGAACACGCCGAAGTGATGCGTCCACTTGGTCGGGGTGAACATCATCGCCAGGAACGAGATGATCGTGATACCGACGATGCGCCGGCTGGGCCCGGCCGCGGTGCCGGGGATGCGGCCCTTGCGCAGTGTCATCGCAACCGACACCGCGAGCGCGAGCAGCAGCGTGAGCACGGCGAAACGGCGCGCCACCGATCCGTCCGGACTGGTGGTGAACAGCCGCGAGTAGCGGATGTGTTCGTCGAACCAGGCCAGACTGGGCCCGACCGAGGATTTGAAGCTGCTGGCCTGCAGTTCGCCGACCAGCGTCTGGTCCCGGAAGATCAGGATCGCGGTGAGCGTGCCCGCCGCCAGGATCGGTGCCAGCAGCGCCAGGTAGCCGAACCGGGAGACGTGGCGCGCCACAATGGTCTTCAGCGGGCCGATGGCGACCAGCAGTGCGCCGACGGCGGCGATTCCGGTGGGGCCGGAGAACAGCGTGAGCGCACCGATGATGATCGCGACGGCGACGGGCAGCAACCGGCTGGTGGCCACCCCCCGCTCGACCGAGCACCAGGTGAGCAGGATGCCCAGGGCGATGATCGGTTCCGGGCGCAGACCGTTGTTGAGCGGCAGCCAGAACGCCAGGAACATCCCGGCGGCCGTCCACGCCGCGGCGCGGTTGTTCTTCACCGCGTGGCCCAGCCGGGGCAGCACCTCCCGGGAGATCAACCACCAGCAGGCCAGCGCCATCACCAGGGTCGGCAGCCGCATCCACACGCTGGCGGTGCTGACGTGGGCCCACAGCGCGAGCAGGTCGTAGTACCAGCCGAACGGCGCCTCGGGGGTGCCGAACCAGCGGTAGTAGTTGGCCATGTAGCCGGCGTTCTCCGACACCCGCGCCATGGTGAGGATGTAGCCGTCGTCGGCGGTGTTGGCGCCGACGAAGTGCCACCACACCAGCACCGCGGCGACCAGGCCGTCCAGCGGCCGCAACGACCACCAGCGGGCCGGCAGGAAACGGCGGTGCCGCATTCCGTCGGCGGTGTCCAGGACGTGCAGTGCGCCGAGGGCGAGCAGCGTCAGCACCACGCCGACGATCATCACGAGCAGTTTGAGCAGCGTCGGGGAGCTGCTGTAGCGGGAGTCGACGGTGGCGGAGAACTGCAGGCCCGGCGGCGCGGGACCGGACAGGTCGGTGAAGACGCCGACGATCTGTGGCCGGAAGTCGTAGCCTCCGCGCTCGCCGCGCAGCGGCTGACCCGGGGCCTCGCCCGGCTCCACGTCGTCAGGGCCTTTCACCAGGCCGACGAATTCACCCGTCACCTGCTCGGCCCTCGCGGTGAACACCAACTCGCGGCAGTCCGGGCCGAGCACCTCGGCCAGCGGCGCGCTGACCACGGGGGTGTTGCGGACGATGACGAGCAGATCGTTGTTGACGCGTTCGATGAGCAGCCCGCGGTCGATCGCCTTGGGGGCCTGCTTGGGCACGGTGGACAGCAGGACGTTGCGTCCGCCGGCCAGCCCCGCGGCGGCCTGGCACGGCACGGTGATGGTCAGATCGGTCGCGACGTATCCGATCAGCGGGGCGTCAACACTGCGCAGCACGCCGTCCTGCGGCCAGTTCAACTCGACCGTCGTTTGCTTGACCGGCAGCAGCGGGGTCGCCAACGCCATGACCGCGCCGAGCAGCCCCGCGACGATCGCGATCAGACGTGCGGTGCGGTGGTTGCTCCCGGGCAGGGTCGGCAGGTCGGCAACCCTTGAGCTCACGGGGCTAGATGGTAACCGGCCGTTTCCGGCGTCAGCCATCGACCGGTTTGCGAATGGCCAGCACGAACGGACCGATGTCGCTGACGTCGAAGCGCGGATCCTCGAACAGCGCCGCGTCGAGCGCCACCTGATACCGCTTGACGTTGGGATCGTTGGGGTAGACGTCGGTGGCCAGGCGCAGCGTGTAGGAGTCCGCCGCGCCGCGCCGCATCAGGAACACCGTGGGTGGTTCCCAGGGCAGCGCATCGAGGGCATCGATGAACTGGTCGGGGGTCGACAGCATCCCCCAGCTCTCGATGGCGTCGGCGCGCGCGTCGAACTGGGCCAGCGGGTTGGCGTAGTGCGATGTCAGACCCTGGAAGCCGTAGTAGGGGTAGTACGACAGGAAGCTGTAGTCGGCGGTGAGCACCACGATCTCGCTGCGCGGACGTCCGGTGACCTCGACGATCTTCTCGTCGACCTCCCGGTAGAAGCGTTCGGAGCCCGGCGGCCTGCGGTCGGCGCGCTGGCCGTAGCCGTCGGTGTCGGTGTAGGCGACGGTGATGTCCGAGCGCAGCACGTCGGGGATGTCCTGGCTGAATGTCAGCGCACCGATCGCTCCGATGGCGCCCGCGGTCACCAGCAGCCGCCTGCTGGAGAAGCTGTCGGCCAGCCCGCGCGCCGCCTCCACGAACCCGAACGCGCCAGCCGCGGCGAGCAGCACCACCAGCGTCGGCTGCAACCGGAACGACAGCAGGGTGGTGCCGGCCAGGGTGGCGAGCATCGACAGCAGCGCCCACCCGTAGACCGCAAGAACCGCCACGGCCAGCGCGCCCGCCCGCGTCGAGGTCCTGGCCCGCACCGCCAGCCAGACGGTGCCCACCAGGCAGAGCGCACCGAGCAGCGTGAAGCTCAGCATCGGGAAGGACAGCACCGCGCCGTCGTCGGGCAGATAGTGCATGGCGGTGCCGCTCTCGGCGGGGGTGCCCTTGACGGCGGCCAGCATGAACGGCCCCCAGCCGATGAGTCCGATGGCGCCGCCGATGACGGCGATCACCAGCACCCGCAGCAGCGGTTCCCACGACCGCCGCGCGGTCGCCACGGTCACCGCCATGATCGCCAGCGTGAACGCGGCATAGCCCAGCAGCAGCGTGTAGAACAGCGCCGCGACGCCGAGGAAGATCCCGACCGCAACGACCGCCGCCCAGCCCCGTTCACGTCCGCGCGCCCGCAACCCCGACCACGCCAGCACGAACACCGGCGGCAGCAGCACCGCGATGATCGCGGCGTACGGCTCGGCAGGTGAATAGGCCAGCATCACCGCGGTGGTCGCCGCCGTCACGATCAGCGCATAGCTGAACCGGATCATCGCCGCCCACAGCACGAATGCGAGCACCACGGCGACGGTGATCGAGATGATCGACCACGGCTTGAACATCTCCCACGCCGGCGTCCCGGTGAGCGCGGCCAGCCGGCCGCCCAGCCAGAACCAACCGGGCGGATAGAACGGTGGGAGACCGTAGTAGGTCATGTCGTGCAGGCCCGCGGTGTCGGCGAACCGGGTCAGGTACTCGGTGCGGAACTGCTGATCGACCGAGATGCCGAACAGGTAGAGCCTGGTGGCGCCCAGCGGCATCGCCAGCGTGACGACGGAGAACCCGGCCAGGAACACCGTCGCGGCCAGCCAGGCCAGGTGTCTGCGGCCCAGGCGGTAGATCCATCCGGCGGCCACCAGCCCGGCCAGCGTGCCGAACTGACCGACGGTGGTGAGGGCGTGCAGCTGGTTCGACGAGTTGTACGCCGGCCACTCGACCCGCGCGATGGCCGCCATCGCCACGGCGGCCAGCGTGGCGGCGATGAGCGCCGCCACCACCATCTGGCTCGCCGTGGCCAGTACCCGCGTCCTCACCGGAGACTAGATGGGCAGCTTGCGGAAGATCGGCCGCGGGATGTGGCGCAGCACCATCATCACGTACCGGAACGCCCCTGGCGCCCAGACCAGGTCCTTGCCCTTGGCCGACGCGGTGACCGCCAGTTCGGCGACGTACTCCTTGTCGACGGTCAGCGGTGCTTCCTTGACGTGTGCGCTCATCCGGGTCCGCACCTGTCCGGGTCGGATCACCAGGACGTGAACGCCGTACTCGCGCAACGCCTCTCCGAGGCCGAGGTAGAAACCGTCGAGGCCGGCCTTGGTGGAGCCGTACACGAAGTTGGACCGGCGCACCCGTTCACCGGCCGCCGAACTCATCGCGATGATCTGCCCGTACCCCTGTGCGCGCATCTTCTCGCCGAGCAGCACGCCCACCGAAACCGCTGCGGTGTAATTTATTTCGGCGATCTGCACGGCCTTGCGCTGGTTCTGCCACAGTTCCTCGGCGTCTCCGAGTAGACCGAACGCGACGATCGCGACGTCTACATCGCCGCCGGCCCAGGCCTGTTCGATCACATCGGGGTGGCTGTCGGTCTGGACCGCGTCGAAGTCGACGACCTCGACCGATTTCGCACCCGCGGTACGCATCTGGGCGACCGCGGCGTCGCGGCCCGGATCGTCGGGCAGGGCGGCGAGCACGATGCGGGCTGGCGCGGTGCGCAGATAACGCTCGCAGATCGCGAGCCCGATCTCCGAGGTGCCGCCGAGCAGCAGGATGGTCTGGGGATTACCGACGGCGTCGATGACCACTAGAGGAGCTCCAAGCGTCGGGCCATGTCGGAGGCGAACACGCCGTCGGGGTCGACCGCGCGGCGCACGGCGATCCATTCGTCGATGCGCGGGTACATGGCGTGGAAGGTTTCGGCGGTGGTGCGGGAATCCTTGGCGGTGTAGAGCCTGCCGCCGAACTCCAGCACCCGCTGGTCGAGGCCGTTGACGAAGTCGCCGAGCCCCGGCTTGATCGGGAAGTCCACGCAGACGTTCCACCCGGGGATCGGAAAGCTCAGTGGCGCGTCGTTTCCCGGGCCGAAGAGCTTGAACACGTTGAGGAACGAGTAGTGCCCCGAATGCTGGATGTCGAGGATGATCGCCTTGAACTCGTCGACCGCCTCGGTCGGCACCACGAACTGGTATTGCAGGAACCCGTTCGATCCGTAGGCGCGGTTCCACTCTCCGAACATGTCGAGCGGGTGGTAGAACTGCGTCAGGTTCTGGATCTTGCCGCGGTAGGTGCCGGACTTGCGGTACCAGAGTTCGCCGATCGGGCCGAACGTCCACTTGTTGGCCAGGCCGTTGGGAAACACGTCGGGCAACGTCAGCAGTTGCGGCGCATCGAATTTCAGCGGGTCGCGACGCAACTTCTTCGGCAGCTGGTCCAGGGTGGCCAGCGATCCGCGGGAGATCGCCGCCCGGCCCAGCTTCGGCGGCGCGCTGATGGCGTCGAACCAGGCGCTGGAATAGCTGTAGTTCGCCTCGCTGCCGTCGCTGTGGAAGGCGATCGTCTCGTCGAGGCTGGCGGTGACGTCGCCGTCGGCGATGAAGTAGGCCGTCTCGGTGGGGGTCATCTCGATCGTCGCCCGCAGGATGATGCCGGTCAGGCCGTTTCCGCCGACGGTGGCCCAGAAGAGTTCGGATTCGGCGCCGTTGGGCGTGATGCGCCGGACCGTGCCGTCGGCGGTGAGCAACTGCATCGAGCGCACGTGGTTGCCGAAGCTGCCCGCGCTGTGATGGTTCTTGCCGTGGATGTCGCAGGCGATGGCGCCGCCCACGGTGACCTGGCGGGTACCGGGCAGCACCGGCACCCACAGACCCATCGGCAGCGCAGCGCGCATCAGCTGGTCGAGGTTCACCCCGGCGTCCACGTCGACGAGGGCGTTGTCGCTGTCGATGGTGTGGATGCGGTTCAGTGCGGTCATGTCGACGACCAGGCCACCGCCGTTCTGGGCGTTGTCGCCGTAGGAGCGTCCGAGCCCGCGGGCGATCACCCCGCGTTCCGGGTCGTCGGCGACCCTGGCCACCGCCTTGGCGATCACCTCGGGGTCTGGCGTCGACAGCACCTTCGCGACGGTGGGCGCCGTACGCGCCCACCCGGTCAGCCGCCGGGTCGTGGTCTCCAACATCGTGACGAGGGTACCGCCCGCGTCTAAGCCCACCGGAAGATCACCACACGCTGGACGACGAAGTTGATCACCGTCGCGGTCCCCTGAGCGATGACGAACGCGACGGGCACCCGCCAGGACTTGTCGTCCCAGGCCATGTAGAAGACGTAGTTGATACCGACCTGCACCGCGTAGGTGGTGGCGTAGAGCGCGCACACCGCGATGAAGCGGCCCCGGCTCGGCGGGGCCTGGAACGTCCATCGGCGGTTGATCAGATATGCGGTGGTGGTGCCGGCGACGAAGCTCAGCGTCTTGGCGAGGTTGACGTGCAGGCCGGCCTCGAGCAGCAGCACGTAGAGACCGAAGTCGACGATGGCCGACAGCCCACCGGTCAGCAGGAATCGCCAGACCTGTGTGGTCAGCGACAGGTTGGGCGACATCGGGGGCTCGGCCACCCGGGCAGCTTACGGCGGCGCGCTCACCGTGCCAGGCCAGACGCCGCCAGGACGGCGGCAAGCGCCTCGACCGCCGCGCCGAACCCGTGCTCGGCGGGGGTGCCGAAGCCGACGATGATGCCGTCGGGGCCGGGTACGTCCGGCCCGGCTGCCGGATGGCGCATCAGCGCCAGCCCCGAGCACGCGATCCCGGCCTCACCGGCACGACGCAGGACGACCGATTCGGCGCCGTCGGGCAGCGTCAGCAGCAGGTTGTGTCCGGCGGCCAGTCCACGGACCTCGACGTCGAACCGGGCCAGTGCCTCGACGAGCATGTCGCGCCGTCGCCGGTAGCGGATCCGCATCCGGCGGATGTGGCGGTCGTACTGGCCGCCGCGGATGAACTCGGCCATCGTCAGCTGCGCGATGGCGTCGACGTAGAACTGTTCGCCTCCCGCGGCGGCGATGACCGGTTCGACGAGGTCGTCGGGCAGCGCCAGCCACCCCAGCCGCAGCGCCGGGGCCAGGCTCTTGCTGGCCGACCCCAGGTAGACGACACGGTCGGGCGCGAGGCTCTGCAGCGCGCCGACGGGCTGGCGGTCGTAGCGGAACTCTCCGTCGTAGTCGTCATCGATGATGACGCCGCCGCTGCGCTGCGCCCACTCCACAGCCGCGGTGCGGCGGGCGGGGTGCAGCGGCATACCGTGCGGGCTGTGGTGCGCGGGGGTGAGCAGTGCGGCGGGCACGTCGAGCGCGTCGAGTTCGGCGATGATCGCGCCGTGGTCGTCGAGTCCGATCGGCACCGTCGACCCACCGAGTGCGGCGATGGCGTCGCGGAAGATGTACAGCCCGTAAGCCTCCACGGCGATCGGGCGGCCGGGAGCGGTGCGGGCGAACACCCGGGTCAGCAACTCGACGCCGTGGCGCGCGCCTGCGCAGATGACGATGGTCTCCGCGCTGGTCCGGACGCCCCGAACCCGGCCCAGGTAGTCGGCGAGCGCTGCCCGCAGTTCGGGCCGGCCCCGGGGGTCGCTCATGCGCAGCGCCTCGTTCGGGGCGTTCGTTAGGGCGCGGCGCGCGGCGGCCAGCCATGCGGTGCGCGGGAATTCGGCGACGTCGGGTGATCCGGGCATGAGGTTGTGGCGCGGGGTCACCCGGGTGCCGCGGGAATGAACCGGAATCTGGTGGGCGGCGGTGTTGACGACCCAGGTGCCTGCGCCCTGGCGCGATGCGAGCCAGCCCTCGGCGACCAGTTCGGCGTAGGTGTCGGCCACGGTGTTGCGCGCGATGCCGAGATCACCGGCCAGCGTGCGTGACGGCGGCAGCACGGTGCCGGGGGAGAGCCGGCCCGAGCGGACCGCCTCGCGCAGAGCGTCGATCAGCAGCTCACGAACTCCGCGCGCTCCTGGCCGGATCACCTCACGCAGGTCGAGGTGCAGGTCGCGCGCACCGGAATTGGCCCACGAAGTCACCATCTGATTGAACCAGAACTCTGGGCCGCTGGCGGCTTAGCGTTCATGTCATGACAAGCACACTGACCACCGACAAGACCGCCCGCATCTCGATGTTCAAGGCCGCGCCGGAGCTCTACGACGCGATGATGACGCTGTCGAGCGCGTCGGCCAAGGACCTCGAGCCGGAAATCGGCGAGCTCATCAAGATCCGTGCCTCGCAGATCAACCGCTGCGCCTTCTGCCTCGACATGCACACCCGCGACGCCCGCAAACTCGGCGAGACCGAACGCCGGCTGAACCTGATCGCGGCGTGGGAGGAGGCCGGTGATCTGTTCACCGAACGGGAGCAGGCGGCGCTGGCGCTGGCCGAGGCGGTCACCGAGGTCGCCACTCGCGGCCCGGTGTCCGACGAGGTGTACGCCCGTGCGGCGGCGGTATTCACCGAACGTGAACTGGCGCAGGCGATCGCGATGGCGGTGACGATCAACGCCTGGAATCGCATCAATCTCGCCGCGCCGCAGCCCCTTCCGAGGCAGTGATCAGTTGATGTATCCCGGCGGATTGGCCAGCCGGAGATCCGCGGGCTGCCTGCCGGGGCCGAGAGTGTCGCAGATTCTGACCGGCACCAGATGGGAGCTGAAGCCGCTGGGAACGTAACGGGTCGTCGCCACACAACGCTGCCAGGTGCCGTCGGGCTGAACGGGCCCGTCGCACTTGTTGATCACGTCGCCGCCGTACAGACAGCCTGCAGCGGCGGGCGGTGCTGTGGTGATCAATCCGGCGGCCATCAGCACAACAGCCGATCCGCCGACGATGCCGCGCTTCATGCTCATCGACGCTACCGCGTACCGGCCCCGCTGTTCCGAGCTTTGGCGCCGTGATCGGGTGACATCCCGTCCCCCAGCCGCCTCTGGCCGAGAGATGTTGTTTACAGGTTGCTGAAGTGGTCGTATCTTCGTATTAGGCCGGGGACCGAACGCCCGTTCGATCTTGTTGGGGTGGTTCCCATGGCTTTGAAGGCACCCGGCGGCTCGAGCGCGGCATCGGCCCACAGTCAGGGAACTGCGAGCAACGGCAGCGGCACGCCATGAGTAGCGCATTCGTGGCCCTGGTGTCGGTCCTGGTGTTCGTGGCCAGCACGGCCGTCTCGGCTCTGGCGTATGTCGTGGCGGCGTGGGCGGTCCAGCGCGCAACCGGAGGAGCCGTCAGCTGGACCGCCGCGGCTGCCATTGCTGCGGTCGCGGGCTGCGCCTGCATGGCTTTGGTGCTGGCAGCACACCGCTAGGAGGCACCCAGGAAATCAGATGCCTGGATCACATCGATCTCGCTGCGCCGCAACCCCTTCCGAGGCGAACGAAGGATTGGCGGCCGGGACCCATGTCGCACTGCCCGTCCGACACGAGATGGGAGCTGCTCGCCAGGGTACGGCCATCCCGGGGTGGCGGCATCAGCGCAACGGCTGATCCGCCGCCGCGCTACCGTCGCGGGGTGCTCACCCGGTCCGGCGCGGAGATCACCTTTGATGGTGCCGTGGTGACGAAGTTGCACCGGCCGGCGACGTCACCGCGCGCGCTGCGCTGCCGGCTCGAACTCGCCGCGCAGCTGCCCGGTATCGCGGCCGCTCCGTTGTCCGTGACGCCCGAAGCCGTGGACGGCCGTTGGCTGAGCCGGTGGCCGCGGCTGGACACGGTGGATCCCGATCCGGACCGGCTGCCGTGGGCCCAGGCGGGTGACCTGCTCGCCCGCCTGCACGCCGCGCCGGCGCGGGCGCGGGTGGTACACGGGTGGCCGGACCGGATGCGCCGGTCGGTCGAGCGCTTGCGGGTCACGGGTGCCACGGACAACGGAGCGGCCGCGCCTGCGCGGCGCGCGGCGGCGCAGCTACCGGATCGGATATGGCGGGCAGGGTCGGCAGATCGGCCGAAGACGTTGGTGCACGGCGACTTTCACCTCGGCCAACTGGGCAGGCACTCCCCGGCGGAGCCGTGGCTGCTGATCGACGTCGACGATCTCGGCGTCGGCGACCCGGCCTGGGATCTCGCCCGGCCCGCCGGTCTCTGGGCCGCGGGTCACATCCCCGATGCGGACTGGGCGGCGTTCCTGGCGGCCTACCGTGCGGCCGGTGGCGCCGCCCTCGACGGTGTCGCGGACGATCCGTGGCCCGTGCTCGAACCGTTCGCGCGCGCGGCGGTGGTCGCCGCGGCCGCGGCCCACCCCGACGACCCGTTGCTGTCCTCGGCGTGCGTGCGAATGGTGCGCTAGCTGGAGAAAAAGAGCCCGCCGAAGCCCTGCTTGCGGTAGCGCTTGTTGCCGCGGTGACCCCACTCCGGTCCGTGGCCGTATCCGGACTGGTACCCCTGCTGCATCGGGGGCGGGGCCTGCACGAAACGGTTCTCCATCTGGGTGAGCGCTTCGAGCTCACCGAAATCGAGGAAGATGCCCCGGCAGCTGTCACACTGCTCGAGGTGAATCCCGTTGCGGTCGACGGTTTTCATGACCCCGGAGCACTTCGGACACAGCAGCGTATTGCCGCGACCCTGACCCGGGGATGTCGGCGGTTGATACGGAGGGATGCTCATATTCGCATAACGCTAGTTCACCGAGGAGGTTCCCGGGAGCTAATACGGTGGCGGATCGGCGGCATACCGCGCGCGGTTCAGGCCCCGTTCCCAGTCGATCCGGTACGCCCGTTGCTGCGCCCGCGTCTGCCGCCGGGCCGGCATCGACAATCCGTGCCCCGGGCCGGGCGGCGCTGCCGTCCCGGAGAGCGCTGCGGTCGGCACCGCGAGTTGCGGGAAGAACAGGGATCCGTAGGGCTTCGTGACGTAGCGCCGGCCGGTGGGCGACGTCCACGTCACGGTGCCGTCGGGCGACTGGCACTCGCTCCAGCCGCCCGGCCCGGCGTAGAACGTCTTCAGTAAGTGGTGGGTACGGCAGTACGCCTTCAGATTCGACGGATGCGTCGGCCCGGCGGGATAGGGCACGGTGTGGTCGAGGTCGCAGGCCATCGCGGGTCGGTCACATCCGGGAAACCGGCACGTGAGGTCCCGGCATCGGACGAAGTCGGCGAGCGCCGCCGATGGCCGGTATCCGGCTTCGCGCTTCGGGGGCCGCAGCGGACGAACCGTCGCCGTCGGCGTCAACGCTCGCAGCGCCTCGGCCGGCAGCACGCCGTAGCCCGGCAACAGCGCAGGCGCGTCGCTGCCGCCCGCCACGGTGGCGGCCTCGGCCAGGACATGGATGACGACCTTGCTGTGCGCCACCCCGGCGGGGTCGGCCGGGCAGTCCTCCGACCGCATTCGCACGCCAGGGCGGCGCCGCCGGCGGTCAACATGTCAAGGGCGTCGGCTCGGCGCTGGCGCTTCGTCCGCGGGTCGTCGGCGCACACCGTCGCCGCCAACTCGTCGAGACGCCGATCGAGCGCTGCGGCCGCCGGTGCCCGCAGGGTGCCGTAGATCTCGGCCATCCCGTTCGCCCCTGGCTGGACATCCACATACCGGTCGTCGTCGGACCTCTTCGCCACCCGGACGGCCTCCGGGTCCAGTTCGCTTACCAGCCAGTCGACCTGCTCGACGATCTTTCTGCGCGACATCCTGTTCCACCGCGGCGCCTGCCGGGTGAGCATGCTGTCGATACGCGCCAGCACGGCCTTGTCGACGATGAGGTTCGTGCGGCTGATCGCGATGTCGACGACGTGGTAGGCGATGTCCCCCGTCGCGAACGCCGCACCCAACTTCGGCAGCCGCTCGATGAGCGTGACGCCCTGATGCATCTGCGACGACGCCCACTGCCGGCTCCGGCCCAGTTCCGCGCCGACCTCCGCGGCCACGGCCTCCCAGTCGTCGACGCACCAGTTCTCGTGTTCATCGCCGAGCTCCATCAGACGGCGCCGGCAGAACCGCCCGATCGCCAGCAGGCGCCGGGCCGTGGCTGACCGCTCGTCGCGCTGCGCGGCCTGCATCGCATCGAGAAGGCCGATCCCGTTGAGTGTCTCGAACACACTCTCGATATTAGGAGCCTCGCTGCTTCACAGCGGCAAGTCATCCCCAGCGCCGGATCCATCCACAGGGCTGAGGTGAGTGCCTTGACAGAAGGCGTCAGTCGGCGCGACCCAACGTCTCGACCGGACCAGCGCCGGGACGCGTCCACTGCGGCACGGGGCGGCTGGTCGGCCCCCACGTGGCGTTCCCGTCGGCGTCCGAGCGCCAGTACCAGCACGCGTCCCGGCCCGGTGGCCGGCCTTCGGGGCGGTCCTCCCACGCCTCGCCGCGGCCGTTGGGCGTCATGTCGAGCAGGCCGAAGGACGCATTGGCCACCTCGTTGCCCCGGCCCGTCGTCGAATAGGTGAGAAACGTGCGGTCACCGTCGCGGAGGAACGCGGTCAGAAATCCCATGTCGCCGCCCGCGGGCCCGTCCACCCCGCGCACCGAATACCAGGGTTGGGTGTACCCCATGAACTCGACGAAGGCGGCGACCTCCTCCCACCGGCCCGTGGTGAGGATGGCGAACGAGACGCCGCGGGCGTTGAGGTAGACCGCATCGGGGAGGTTCCACGCGGCGTCGGTGCACCCCTCGCACTGCCCCTGGTGCGGCGCCCCGTCCCACCACATGTGCTTGTAGACCACGAGCTCGTCGCGGCCCTGGAAGAGGTCGAGGAACGGCACCGGGCCGTCCGGCCCGACGACCCGTACCGACCCGTCGAACTCCACCATCGGGAGCCGGCGCCGGGCCGCGGCGATCGCATCGCCTTCTCGGGTGTGGGCTTTCTCGCGGATCAGCAGTTCGTCGCGCGCGGCCTGCCAGGTGGCCTGGTCGACGATGGGCGGGCGTCCGGGCAACGCATCGGTCATGGTGTCCTCCATTCGGTGGTCACCGATATAGACCCGGCGAGGGCCCGGAAGTCATCAGACCCAGTACGGCACCCGGGCGCGGTACTGCTTCATCGCGAACGCCGCCAGCACCCAGCCGATGATGGTCAGCGCGATGACGACGAGCCAGTGCCGCAGCTCCTGATCGGCGCCCAGCAGGGGTGCCCGCACGATGTCGAGATAGTGCAGCAGCGGATTCAGCTCGACGATCTTGGCGTAGTTGCCGGCGCCCTGCTGCTGCAGCGTCGCCTCGTTCCAGATGATCGGCGTCATGAAGAACAGCAGCTGCACCAGGGAGAACAACAGCGGGCTGATGTCGCGGTAGCGGGTGGCCAGGATGCCGAAGCACAGCGACACCCACACGCAGTTCAGCACGATCAACGCGAGCGCCGGGATGACCGCCAGGTCGGTCCAGTGCCACTGTTTGGGGAAGATGATCGCGATGACGACGAAGATGATCATGTTGTGGCCGAACAGGATGATCTGGCGCCACACCAACCGGTAGACGTGCACCGACAGCGGCGTCGGCAGCTGTTTGATCAGGCCCTCGTTGGCGACGAACACGTCGGCACCCTCGATGATCGCGGCGTTGATCAGGTTCCAGACGATCAGGCCCATCGTCACGTACGGGAGATGTTCGGCCAGTTCGAGTTTGAACAACTTCGAATACAGCAGACCCATGGCGACCGCGGTGGCGCCGGTGGCGATGGTGATCCAGAACGGGCCGAGCACCGAACGGCGGTAGCGCTGTTTGATGTCCTGCCACCCGAGGTGCAGCCAGAGTTCCCGCTTGCCGAAACCGGAGCGCAGGTCACCCCACGCCCGCGCCATCGTCTTCGACTGCGCTGCCGCATCAATGATGGTCATCGGGAGAACCTTTCTCGCCTACCGAGCCGGCGCAACCGGATCCACTCGCGCAGGCCGGCCGGATCGCGCCGCGACACCAGGAAGTACCAGCCGAACCGCACCCACTCCTGCGGCAGCAGTTTGCGCAGGCCGGGCTGGGACAGCAGATACCCGCGGTTGCGATAGGTGTAGAACCGCTTGGTCTCGTCGTCGGGATACTGCGTGTGCATGCGGCCGCCGAGGATCGGCTTGAATTCCTCTGTGCCGCAGGGATGGACATACGTGGCCTCCAGGCACGTCCCGAACGGCAGGCCTGAGCGCACCAGCCGCCGGTGCAGTTCCACCTCGTCACCGCGGACGAACAGCCGCAGATCCGGCACGCCCACCGCATCGATGGTGGACGCCCGGAACAGTGCGCCGTTGAACAGCGACGCGATGCCGGGCAGGAAGTCGCCGGAGCCCAACTCCGACACCCGCCGCCGCCACACCAGTCCGCGGCGCAACGGGAAGGCCAGTCGCCTCGGATCGGCGATGTCGCACACCATCGGCGAGACCTCGGCCAGGTCGTGCCGCGACGCGCAGTCCAGCAGGGTCTGCAACACCGAGGAGTCGAGCGGCCTGCCGTCGTCGTCGGCCAGCCAGATCCAGTCGGCGCCCTCGGCCAGCGCATGCAGCATGCCGAGCGCGAAACCCCCTGCGCCACCCAGATTCCGGTGCGAACCCAGATAGGTGTTGGGCACCGGCTGGCCGGCGACCAGATCGCGTACAGCGAAGTCGCAGTCGTTGTCCACCACGATCAGCTTGTCCGGTGGGCGGGTCTGGGCACAGATCGCCGACAGCGACTGTGTCAGCGGGCCGGGACGACGATGCGTGACGACGACAGCGATGACCGTCTCAGTCATCGACAGTTTGCTCTTCGCGCAAGCGCTCATCGGCGACAGTTTGCTCTTCGCGCAAGCGCTCATCGGCGACCGTTTGCTCTTCGCGCAAGCGCTCATCGGCGACCGTCGCGGGCCAGTCCGCCCGGTGCTCGTCGAGCACCTCACGTACATGCCGCGCGGCGTCCTCGCCCTCGTAGGCGCGCACGACCTCCTCGATACCGCCGGCCATCCGGATGGTGCCGTGGTCGATCCACATCGCGGTCTTGCACAGCCGCGCCAGGAATTCGTTGGAGTGGCTGGCGAACACCAGGATGCCGGACCGTTCGACGAGCTTCTGCAGCCGTGTCTGCGCCTTCTTGAGGAACTCGGCGTCGACCGCGCCGATCCCCTCGTCGAGGAGCAGGATCTCGGGGTCGATGCTCGTGACGACGCCCATCGCCAACCGCACCCGCATACCGGTCGAATAGGTGCGCAGAGGCATCGACAGATATTCGCCGAGTTCGGTGAACTCCGCGATCTCGTCCACCTTTGCCAGCATCTGCTTGCGGGTCTGGCCGAGGAACAGCCCGCGGATGATGATGTTCTCGAATCCGGAGATCTCCGGGTCCATACCGACGCCGAGGTCGAACACCGGCGCCACCCGCCCGGTCACGGTCGCCGAACCCCGGGTGGGTTCGTATATCCCGGACAGCAGCCGCAGCAGCGTCGACTTACCCGCACCGTTGTGTCCGACCAACCCCACGCGGTCGCCGAGCTCCAGCGACAACGTGATGTCGCGCAGCGCCTCGATGACGACGACGTTGGACTCGTTGCGCCCGATGGCGCCCCCGGCCTTGCCGAGAAACGCCTTCTTCAGTGAGCGCGTCTTGGCGTCGAAGATCGGGAACTCGACCCACGCGTCCCGGGTCTCGATGTGCGGTACGGACACAGCTGACCTACAGGTACTGACCTGTGCCGGGATGCGACGGTCCGCCGCGCTGACCGGGTGCGGTCAGCCCGGGTGGCAACGCCCCCTGGCGCATCTGCTCGAGCTGCGCGCGGGCCGCCATCTGCTGGGCGAACAGCGCGGTCTGGATGCCGTGGAACAGACCCTCGAGCCAGCCCACGAGCTGAGCCTGGGCGATGCGCAGCTCGGCATCCGAGGGGGTGCCGTCCTCGGTGAACGGCAGCGTCAGCCGGCTGAGTTCGTCGCGCAATTCGGGGGCCAGCCCCTCTTCGAGCTCGCGGATGCTGGTCCGGTGGATGTCGCGCAGCTTGTTGCGGCTGGCGTCGTCCAGCGGAGCGGCCCGCACCTCTTCGAGCAACTGCTTGATCATGGTGCCGATCCGCATGACCTTCGCGGGCTGTTCGACCAGGTCGGTCAGCGACTTTCCGTCGCCTCCCTCAGCGGCACCGTGTTCGGCTCCGATGTCGTCACCGCCGATGATTTCGATGTTGTCGTCGTCGTTGTTCACGGTCATTGCGTCAGCATTCCCTCTTGTGGCTGTCCTACCGGTGACGGTCGTGACCGGACCGGTTCGAATAGCGACACTAGTCCGTCGGCCGGACCGAACGGCCCACGGTGGCCGTCGCGCGCTGGACTAGTATGGCTGGCCAGGTGCCCCGATCCGGGTTCAGCATCGCTTGGTGCACACGGTCGGGCGCTCACCAGATTCGTGTCGCTTCCTGTGAATACCGAACGATCTAAGGTGGCTGGAATGGCATACGACGTCGCCCGGGTGCGTGGGTTGCACCCGACGCTGGGCGACGGATGGGTTCACTTCGACGCACAGAACGGCATGTTGCTGCCGGATTCGGTCGCAACGACGGTGTCCACGGCGTTCCGGGGATCCATGGCCACGACCGGCGGACCCCATCCGTCGTCGCGTCGCAGCGCAGCTGTGCTCAGTGCCGCCCGCCAGGCCGTCGCCGACCTGGTAAACGCCGATCCGGCCGGGGTGGTGCTGGGTCCGGACCGCGCGCTGCTGCTGGCGTCGCTGGCCGACGCCGCATCCGCCCGGGTCGGGCTGGGTTACGAGGTGGTGGTCACCCGGCTCGACGACGAGGCCAACATCGCGCCGTGGCTGCGGGCCGCCAACCGGTTCGGCGCCAAGATCAAGTGGGCCGAGGTCGACATCGAGACCGGCGAGCTGCCGGCCTGGCAGTGGGAGGGCCTCATCACCGGCCCCACGCGGTTGGTCGCGATCGCATCGGCGTCGTCGACGCTGGGCACCGTCACCGACCTGGGCGTGGTCACGAAGCTGGTGCACGAAGTCGGTGGTCTGGTGGTGGTCGACCACTCGGCCGCGGCGCCGTACCGGCTGCTCGACCTGGATGAGGTCGATGCCGACGTCGTCGCGCTCAACGCCATCGCCTGGGGTGGGCCGCCGATCGGCGCCCTGGTCTTCCGCGATCCGTCGACGATCGACACTCTCGGCTCGGTCTCCCTCGACCCCTTCGCCACCGGTCCGGCACGCCTGGAGGTGGGCGTACACCAGTTCGGCATGCTCGCCGGCGTGGTGGCCAGCATCGAGTACCTGGCCGGGCTCGACGAGTCCGCGTCCGGAACGCGTCGCGAACGACTCTCGACGTCGATGCAGTCGGCCACGGCGTACATGGGCCGGCTGTTCGACTACCTGGTGATGTCGTTGCGGTCCCTACCGCGGGTGATGGTGATCGGCGAGCCGGAAGTGCGGATCCCGGTGCTCAGCTTCGCCGTGCGCGATGTCCCCGCCGGCACGGTGGTGCGCCGCCTCGCCGACAACGGCGTGCTGGCGATCGCCGACGCCAGCTCGCGGGTACTCGACGTCATCGGCGTCAGTGACATCGGTGGTGCGGTGACGGTCGGGCTCGCGCACTACAGCACCACCGCCGAGGTGGATCAGCTGGTGCGCGCGCTGGCGTCCCTGGGCTGACGCGTCACTCGCGGACCCGCAGCAGCACCTTCCCCGACACCTCGCCGGAGTCGAGCATCTCGTGGGCGGCCTGCGCCTCGGCGATCGGGTACTCCGCGCCGATGATGGGCCGCACCCGGCCGTCGGCGACCATCGGCCACACGTTGTCCACCACCTCGGCGACGATCTGGGTCTTGCTGCCCGGCCCGGTGACGGGACGGGCCCGCAGCGTCGTGGCGATCACCCCGGCGCGCTTGGCGAGCAGCTTGCCGATGTTGAGTTCAGCTTTGGCGCCGCCCTGCATACCGATGATGACCAGCCTGCCGTCGAGCGCCAGGGCGTCGATGTTGCGGTCGAGGTAGGCCGCTCCCATGATGTCGAGGATGACGTCGGCTCCAGCGCCGTCACTGTCCGCGCGCACCCGTTCGACGAAGTCCTCGTCGTGGTAGTCGATGGCCGGGTCGGCACCCAGTTCGCGACACAGGTCCAGCTTGTGGGGGGAGCCGGCGGTGACCGCGACACGGCATCCGAGCGCGCCCGCCACCTGGATGGCGTGGGTGCCGATACCGCTGGCCCCGCCGTGGACGAGCAGCAGCTGACCGGACTGTAACCCGGCGGTCATGACGACGTTCGACCACACGGTGCAGGCCACCTCGGGCAGCGCCGCGGCGTGGGCCAGTTCGACCCCGTCGGGAACCGGCATCACCTGGCCGGCGGGCACCGACACGTATTCCGCGTAGCCGCCACCGGCCAGCAAAGCGCACACCGGTTCGCCGACCGACCACTGCGTCACCCCGTCGGAGACCGCGGCGATCCGTCCGGACACCTCGAGGCCGATGGTCTCGCTGGCGCCTTTCGGGGGCGGATACTTGCCCGCCGCCTGCATGAGGTCGGCCCGGTTGATCCCTGCGGCGGTCACCTCGATACTCACCTCGCCCGGCAGCAGGGGCATTTCCGGGACGTCCGTCCAGGTCAGACGGCCGGACTCGGCCGCCACGATGGCACGCATCCTGGCTACCCTACTCGCCGGACATGTCCCTTCCCGGCTTCGGATCGGTGTTTTACGATGGGCCGATGGAGGGGATGATCGGGGGACGCACGGCGAGCGACATGCCGGGGCTCGACATAGCGGAGCAACGCTCGTGGCAAAACTTTCTGGACGCTGCGCTGCGGTTGCACGCGATTCTCAACAAGTCGCTCGTCGAGGAGCACCAGCTGACGCTCAACGATGTGCGCTTGCTCGACGTACTGGACAAGGCGCCGACGGATTCGGTCCGCATGGGAGATCTGGCCGAGGTGCTGATGTCGTTGCCCAGCAGGGTGACCCGTCAGATCCGGCGACTGGAGATGCAGGGCCTCGTGCGCCGCGGCGCCAGTCCGGACGACGGACGCGGGGTGCTCGCGTCGATCACCGACGAGGGCCGCGCGCTGGTGCGTGAGGCGATGGTCACCTACGGCGAGGCCGTGCGCGCGCACTTTCTGGGCAGGCTGTCGAGGCCGCAGATCTCGGCCATGGGGGAGAACTGCCGGCGCATCAGTGTCGGGCTGCGCAGTGCCGCCACGCCCGCCAGAGCCGCCCGGGCCTGAAGCCCGTACGCTGTTGCGCGGTGGCGTGGCAGAGCGGCCTAATGCACTCGCCTTGAAAGCGAGAGACGGCTAACACCGTCCGGGGGTTCAAATCCCTCCGCCACCGCTCTTTACCTCAACAATGGTTGAGGTTGCACGCTGGTGTCATGAAACAGATACGACCTGACCTGTGGGAGACGCAGAGCCACTCGCCCTTCCCGGGACTGAACACCCACGCCTATCTCTGGACGTCCGCGCACGGCGAGAACGTGTTGTTCTACTCGCCCGGCACGGACGCCGACTTCGGGGCCATCGCCGACCTGGGTGGCGTTGCGCGCCAATATCTCTCACATCGCGACGAGGCCGGACCGATGCTGGCGGCGATCGCCGGGCGGTTCGGTGCCCGGCTGCACGCCCCGGCCGCCGAAGCCGACGACATCGGCCGGTTCGCTCCCGTGCACGAACCGCTCGCCCGACGCCACGTCGACGACTTCGGTATCGAGATCATCCCGTCGCCCGGTCACACGCCCGGCAGCACGAGCTACCTCGTCCCCGGCGTCTCCGGGGAGACCTACCTGTTCACCGGTGACACGATGTACACCCGCGAGGACGGTGGGTGGGCCGCCGGGTACATCCCGCCGATCAGCGATGCCGATCGGCTGGCTGAAACTCTGCGGGAGGTGCTGCGCCCGCTGACCCCCGACGTGGTGATCTCGAGTGCGTATCAGGGCGAGGCGGTCCATCCGCTCGGAAGCGAGCCCTGGTCGGCGTGCGTGGACGCCGCCCTCGAGCGCCTGCACGCCGATCTCGGGGCTACTCGCCGGTGAACTCCGGCGGTCGCTTGGCGAACATCGCGCTGATGCCCTCCGTGAGGTCCTTCGACGGCAGGAATGCCGAATTCCAGGCAGCGACGTAGCGCAGGCTCGCCGACACCTGGGCGGTCCGCTGCTCGTCGAGCACGTCCTTGATGCCCTGCACCACCAGCGGCGGGTTGGCCGCGATCTCGGCGGCGGTGGCGTGCGCGGCCGCCAGTGACGCCTCGGCGTCGTCGAAGACCTCGTTGACCAGCCCGATCTTCTCGGCGCGGGCGGCGTCGATGTCGCGGCCGGTCAGCGCGAGTTCGCGCAGGTGGCCGTCGGACAGGATGAGCGGCAGCCGGGCCAGGCTGCCGACGTCGGCGACGATCGCCAGCTTGACCTCGCGCACCGAGAACTTCGCGTCCGTGCTGGCGTAGCGGATGTCGACGGCGCTGATCAGGTCGACGCCGCCGCCGATGCACCAGCCGTGCACCGACGCGATGACCGGAGTGCGGCAGTCGGCGACCGCGGAAATCGAATCCTGCATCTGCCGCAGACGGGTGTGGAACTCCGCCCGGGGGCGGGCCAGCGCGCCCTCGGCCATCATCGGCCCCAGGGTGTCACCCATCGCCGCCAGATCGAGGCCGTAGCTGAAGTTGCGGCCCGATCCGGTCAGCACGATGGCCCGCACTTCGGGGTCGGCGTCCAGCGTCCGGAAGACCTCCGGGAGCTCGGCCCAGAAGGCCGGCCCCATCGCGTTGCCCTTGCCGGGGCCGATCAGCGTGACGCGCGCGACGCGGTCGGCGATCTCGACGGTGACGGATTCGTAGGTGTCGCCCATGGTGGGAGAGGCTAGCGGCCGAGCAGGATCTCACTGAGCCGGGCCGCCGGCAGGTACTCGCAGATCGCGTCGGCGAGGGTCTTGGCCACCACGACACCCTGCGACCCGAGCGGATTGCGCTGCGAGCCGACCAGCTCCTCGACCGCAGCGAGCTGCGACTGCTCGTCGAGTTCGGTGTACTCGGCGCACGTCATGGATTGCGCGTTGACCAGCGGCGGACCCGGCTCGGTCGTCTGCGCCACCGTGCCGGTGGTCGTCCGGGTGCACCCGCTGATCAGGACCGTCGCCAATAGCGCCGTCCCCAGCGCCGTGCGCGCCCGCGTACCCATCCGAGCAACCCTAGGCGCACCCGGGACGTAACGTGGACACCATGCGTAGCGACCTGCCGCAGGGGCCCGACTCACCGCCCACCGACGAATTGCGCAGCGCCGAGCTCAGTCTCGGGGTACTGCACCGGGTGGTGCAGGGCATCGCCGAGAGCGACATGGACAAGCGGACACCGTGCAGCGAGTACGACATCGCCGCGCTGACCGATCATCTACTGAAGTCGATCACCCTGCTGGGTGGGGCCGCGGGCGCCGACCTGCCGGAGCGGGACTCGTCCGATTCGGTGGAGCGTCAGATCATCCTGGCCGCGCGGCCGACACTCGATGCGTGGCACCGCCGCGGTATGGACGGCTCCGTCGCCATCGGTGAGCGGGAGATGCCCGCCAAGGCGCTGGTGGGAATCCTGTCACTGGAATTCCTGGTGCACGGCTGGGATTACGCGGCGGCGATGGGTGTCGAGATGCCCGCGCCGGATTCACTGTCGGAGTACGTGCTGCACCTCGCCGAGGACATCGTCACCCCGGAGGGCCGGGTCGTCGCAGGCTTCGACGACCCGGTCGACATCGCCGATGATGCGCCGCCCCTGCACCGGCTGCTGGCATTCACCGGCCGTCGGGCCGACTGCTAGACGCGTTCGAGGTAGAAGTACAGGTGCCGGCCGGTGCCGGAGCTGAAGTCCAGCGCGCCTTTGCCGTTCATGATGCCCAGCACCGCGTTGTCGTCGATCTTCTTGAAGTGGTCGTGGACCGGCGCGCCGTCGTAGACCATCGACGCGGTCACCTCGCCGCGAAACTCCTCGAGCCACAGGCTGGCCTCGCCCTTCATGGCCTCGGTGTTGGAGAACCTGTTGCCGTCGGCGTCCAGGCACACCAGCGGTTTGGCGTCGGCGGCCGAGACGAATGTCTTGCCGAACCAGTTGAGCCGCTCCATGAAGCCGTTGGCCTTGTGACCGGTGTGGAACTCTCCGCCCTTCCACTCACCGAGCATGAAGTCGATTCCGGCGGGCTCCAGCGTGGCCCAGAAGTCGTCGAGTTCGGCGTCGCACAGCGTGCCGGTGCGGGCCTTGAGCTCGTCGAAGGTCGTGCGGGCAGTGCTGCTGGCGGTGCCGGCGGTCATTGTTCTCCTATCCAGGCGTGGGCGAAGGCGATGAAGGCATCGTTCTCATGTTCGGCGGCGACGGTCACGCGCACGCCGTCCTCACCGTAAGGGCGGACCACCAGACGGTTCTGCGCGGCCTTCTCGACGAAGTCGAGGGTGCGTTCGGCCAGCGGCAGCCAGACGAAGTTGGCCTGTGACGGCGGCACGCTGAAGCCGGCCGCCCGCAGGGCGTCCGAGACGCGGGTGCGCTCGGCAACGACGTCGTCGGTGCGGGCGAGCAGTTCCTCGGCGGCGTCGAGGCAGGCGATGGCCGCGGCCTGCGAGAGGCTGGTCGCGCTGAACGGCACGTAGACCTTGCCGAGCGCGGTGACGATCTCCGGGTCGGCGACCGCGTAGCCGACGCGCAGCCCGGCCAGCCCATAGGCCTTCGAGAACGTGCGCAGCACAACGACATTCGAATGGTCACGAACCAGGCCGAAGCTGTCGGGCAGCATGCCGTCGCGGATGTACTCGACGTACGCCTCGTCGATCGCGATGAGGATGTGCGGCGGCACCGCTTCGACGAAGCGGGCCAGCGCGTCGGGGTCGACGACGGTGCTGGTCGGGTTGTTGGGATTGCAGACGAAGATCAGCCGGGTGCGGTCGGTGATCGCGGCCAGCATGGCGTCGAGGTCGTGGGTGTGGTCGCGCAGCGGGATCTGCACCGGGTCGGCGCCGGCGGTGCGGACCTGGAGCGGATAGATCTCGAAGCTGCGCCAGGCGAACATCACCTCGTCGCCGACCGAGCTGGTGATCTGGATCAGCTGTTGACAGAGGCTGACCGAACCGCAGCCCACCGCGATGTGGTCCGGGGTGAAGGCGCCGTCGGCGATGTGCTTCGCGAGGTGATCGCGCAACTCGAGGTAGCCGTTGTCGGGGTAGCGGTTGAGGTTGTCGGTCGCGCGGGCGATGGCGGCGCGCACGCTGGGCAGCGGACCGTGCACGGTCTCGTTGCTGGCGATCTTGATGGCGCCGGGCACCGTCCGGCCCGGCGTGTAGGCCGGTATCTCGGCCAACTCGGGGCGCAGGCGGGCAGTCACGCTGACCAGGATAGAGGTGCGGGCACACCGGCCCCACGGCTGCTTTGCCTCCACCGGTGGGCCATGTGTACTCTTTCCCCTCGGCGGTAATTCGTCAGGAGGCGTGCCAGAGCGGCCGAATGGGACTCACTGCTAATGAGTTGTCCCCCTTAAAGGGGACCGGAGGTTCAAATCCTCTCGCCTCCGCCGCGGTTGACTTGTCAGCCACGACACAACTGAAGATGTACTGGCGCCCGTAGCTCAACGGATAGAGCATCTGACTACGGATCAGAAGGTTAGGGGTTCGAATCCCTTCGGGCGCACACCACATCGACGAGGATCGGGTCGTGACCGATCACGATCCCGATCTGCTTCGGGCCAAGGCGACAGCGCTGCGCCTGCTGCTGGCGCAGATCGACCGCAACACCGACGCCCTCGACAACATCGAGCGCGAAATCGAACCCGACCTTCTCGAGCGTCCGGACGATATGACCAGGGTGCTGGGCACGCTGCTCGGCATCGCCGCCGCCGAAGTGGTGCACCGGCACCACAACGACAAGGCGGCGGCCGCCAAGACGATCGAGACCGCCCTTGCTCAGACGCTCGACGATCTCGCCTGACGTACCAGAGCTCGAGTACTAGGGCTTGAGGCGCTGCACCGTGAAGGCCGCGGCCTGCTGGGTCTGCCCGTTCACGCCGTACAGCGCGTGCGCGATGCTGGGTTGCCCGCCGGGGGCGCCGTTGCAGATCGTGTCGCCCTCGGTGCACAGCTCGATGGTCTTGGGCTGGTAGGCGGGGCCGATCACCGGCGCCGGTGCGTCGAAGGTGTCCAGGAACGCCTGCGACGGCAGCCCGAACAGCGTGACCGCCGCGACGTGGTCGGCGATCTCCGGTGCGAGCGGCTGCGGGATGTAACTCCGGTAGTCGGCCGGGACCGCGTCGGGGACGGTCGCCGAGGTGGTGAATGCCGCCACGATGGCGCCCTGCGAGAAGCCGCCGAGCACGATGTCGGTGTCCGGGCACGCCGCCGCGGTGTTCTGGATGCGGGTTCCGGCGTCCCTGATCCCGTCGACCACGGTGCGGGCGAACTCCGTTCGCTGATCGAAGTTGTTCGCGGCCGGATAGTTGACCCCGTACACGTTGATCGACCGTGCGCCGGCCTGTGCGCGCAGCGCGTCGACGAAGCTCTGACCGGTGCCGCCGACACCGGGTGCCTCCCCGGTTCCGCGGGCGAACACCACCTCGACGTCGGCGCACGGCGGCGCGGGCTGTGCGGCCGCGACGGGCGCGGTCACCCCGGCCACGGTCGAACCGGCGGCGAAGAAAGCCGCGGCGGCGTAGCGGGCGAATCGGCGAGCGGTCATATGAAAACTCCTGCAGGTAGTGCCCCGACGTCAGGGCGTGGTTACCCCCGCGGCCGGTGCCCAAACGACGCGTAATCTCTGACCACATGACCCCACCGGTGATCCAGCGCTGGCTCGAGTTCATCGACAACACCCACGACGGCGACGTATCGGCGCTGCTGGCAGCGGACGCGGTGTTCTATTCGCCCGCGGTGTTCACTCCCCAGGAGGGCCGCGACAAGACCGCCGCCTATCTCGGTGCGGCGGCGAAGCTGTTCGGTGGTGGTGAGTTCCGCTACGTCAACCAGTGGTACGGCGAGCGCTCGGCGGTGTTGGAGTTCGTGGCCGATCTGGACGGCGTCCACGTCAACGGTATCGACATGATCGAGTGGAACGATGCCGAGGAGATCGTGTCGTTCAAGGTGATGCTCCGCCCGTTCAAGGCCCTGCAGGCGGTGATGCCGAAAATGGCCGAGCTACTGGGGCAGTGATGCGGCTGCTGCTCATCTCCGACACCCACCTGCCCAAGCGGGCGCGCGACCTGCCGTCGCAGGTGTGGGAGGAGGTGGAGCGCGCCGACGTCGTCATCCATGCCGGGGACTGGGTCGACGTCGCCCTGCTCGACGAGCTGGAACGGCGCAGCAGTCGGCTGGTCGCGTGCTGGGGCAACAACGACGGCGACCAGTTGCGACGGCGGCTGCCCGAGCGGGTGGATGTGACGCTGGAGGGTGTGCGGTTCACCGTGACCCACGAGGCCGGCGCGTCCGGCGGCCGGGACGCGCGGATGGCCAGGCTGTATCCGGACACCGACGTACTGGTGTTCGGGCACAGCCACATCCCGTGGGACACCACCGCCCCCACCGGCCTGCGGCTGCTGAATCCGGGCTCGCCGACCGACCGGCGCCGTCAGCCGTACTGCACCTACATGACCGCGACGGTCGCCGACGGAGCGCTCACCGATGTGCAGCTGCACCGGGTGGAGCGTGATGGCTGACCGGCCCGCGCGGCCGGCCGACGTGCATCGGATCGCGGCGTCGATGCCGCACACCACGAAGATCGAGGGTCCGAAGGGCAACGCGATCTACCAGGTCGGCGGCAGGTCGTTCGTGTACTTCCGCACCCCGCAGCGCGATGCCGCCGATCCCGATACCGGCGAGCGCTATCCCGACGTGATCATGATCTGGGTGGGGTCCGAGGAGGACAAGCTCGCCCTGCTGCAGGACCCCGAATCGCCGTTCTTCACCACCGATCGGTTCACAGATCATCCGTCAGTGTTGTTGCGTGCCAGTCAGATCGGTGCCATCGGCGTGTCCGAGCTGACCGAGCTCATCCAGGACGCCTGGCTGGCCCAGGCATCCAAGCGCCGTGCCCGACGGTGGCTCGATGAACAACCGGCGACTTCGGCTGCGCCGACACAGAGGGAGTGACATCATCGCGAAGGTGGCCAACACCCCGCAGACCATCGCCTACCCGGCGCCGGACTCGCGTCCGCACCACCACGACGCCGAGCACGTCGATCCGCACGTCATCGTATTGTTCGGTTCCACCGGCGATCTGGCGAAACGAAAGCTGCTGCCCGGAATGGCCTACCTCGTGCAGTCGGACCTGGCTCCGGCGATCCGGGTGGTCGGCACCTCGCTGGAGGAGCTGTCGGACGACGACTTCCGCGCACTGACCCGCGAAGCCGTCGACGACTTCGCCAGCCACAAGCCGACCGATGAGGAGTGGGCCGAATTCGCCGAGCGGATCTGTTACGTGCCGCAGAGTGCAGGCCCGGAGGCGCTGGCCGAAGCGGTGCACCAAGCCGAACGCGCACTCGGTGACGATGTGCGGCGGCTGCACTATCTGTCGGTGCCGCCCAAGGCCGCCAAGGCCGTCATCACCATGCTCCGGGAGGCCGACCTCGTCGACCGCTCCCGGGTGGTGATGGAGAAACCGTTCGGCACCGACTACGCCAGCGCCGTCGAGCTCAATGCCTTCGTGCACGAGACGTTCGACGAATCGCAGATCTTCCGCATCGACCATTTCCTCGGCAAGGAGGCGGCACAGAACATCCTGGCGTTCCGGTTCGCCAACGGGCTGTTCGAGCCGATCTGGAACCGCAACTTCATCGACCACATCCAGATCGACATCCCCGAGCAACTGGGCCTGGACCAGCGGGCCAATTTCTACGAGAGCACCGGCGCCTTCAAGGACATGGTGGTCACCCACCTGTTCCAGGTGATGGCGTTCGTGGTGATGGAACCGCCGACCGCCCTGGAACCGCGTGCGATCAGCGAGGAGAAGAACAAGGTCTTCCGGTCGATGCTGCCGCTCGACCCGGCGAAGGTGATCCGCGGCCAGTATGCCGGATATCGCGAAACCGAGGGCGTGGCAAGGGATTCGGAGACCGAGACGTTCATCGCTCTGCAGGTCGGCATCGACAACTGGCGGTGGGCCGGTGTGCCGGTTTATCTGCGGACCGGCAAGCAGATGGCCGAGGGGCAGCGCATCATCTCGATCGCGTTCAAAGAGGCGCCACGGACGATGTTCCCGGCGGGGTCGGGGGTCGGCTCGCAGGGGCCCGACCACCTGACGTTCGATCTGGCCGACAACTCCAAGGTGTCGCTGTCGTTCTACGGCAAGCGGCCCGGACCCGGGATGAAGCTGGACAAGCTGTCGATGCAGTTCTCCACCCAGGAGACCGACCGCGTCGGTGACGTGCTGGAAGCCTATGAGCGCCTGATCCTGGATGCGATGCGCGGCGATCACACCCTGTTCACCACCGCTGAGGGCATCGAATCGCTGTGGCAGCGGTCGGCTCCGCTGCTGGAGGATCCGCCGCCGGTCAAGCTCTATCAGAAGGGCACGTGGGGCCCCAACGCCATCCACCAGCTCATCGCGCCGAACGCGTGGCGGCTGCCGTTCGAGCGGGCCTGGCGGGAGAAGCGGGCGACCGGGGGTTAGCTCACCGGCGTCGCGGCGGCGCAGATCAGGTCGATGTGCCTGGTCGCCCAGTCGCCGAGTGGTTCCAGCGCTGCGAGCAACTCCTCACCGGCGGGTGTCATCGAGTACTCCACCCGGGGTGGCACCTCGTGATAGCTCTCGCGGTGCACGACGCCGTGGCGCTGCAGCTCCTTCAGGTGCTGGGTCAGCATCTTCTGGGAGATTCCGGCCAGGCTGCGGTGCAGAGCGTTGAACCGCTTCGGACCGTCCTGCAGTTCCCAGAGGATCAGCGGCTTCCACTTGCCGTCGACCACCGCCATGGCGGCGTCGAGCCCGCACGTGTATTCACCGAGTCGGCTCATGACGAACCCCTGGTCGCGCCCATTACTTACCTCCGAGTGGGTATCGCACTTTGAAGTGGGTACTTGTCGTCCGGTTCGTGACGACACCACGATCATGACATGACGATCACTTTTCTGGGACTGGGCGAAATGGGTTCGGCGCTGGCCCGCAGCGCCGTCGCCGCGGGGTATCCGACGCACGTGTGGAACCGTGGATCGGGACGAGCGGTGCCCGACGGTGCGGTGCAGGCGCCCACGGCCGGCGACGCGATCGCTGCCGCGGACGTCGTCGTGGTGTGTCTGTTCGACCACGCCTCCGTTCACGAGGTGCTCGACCCGGTGGCCGAGCAGCTCGCGGGCCGCAGCATCATCAACCTCACCACGGTGACGCCCGATGACGCGCGTGAGCTCAGCCGCTGGGCGGCCGACCACGGCGCACAGTATCTCGACGGCGGCGTCATGGCGGTTCCCGCCATGATCGGCACGCCGGAATCGCTGGTGTACTACAGCGGTTCGCGTTCGGTGTTCGAAGCCCAGCGCGATCTGCTCGAGGTGTGGGGCGGCACCGAATACTTCGGCGAGGATGCCGGCCTGGCCGCGCTGCACGACCTGGCGCTCCTGGCGGCCATGTACGTGATGTTCGCCGGCTTCTTCCACGGTGCCGCGCTGGTCGGCACCGTCGGCACATCGGCGAAGGATTTCGCCGGACGCGCCGCAGGCTGGCTGGCCGCCGTGCTGCCTGCGCTCGCGGAGTACGCCGACGTCATCGACGGAGGCGACTACAGCCTTCCCGGCCAGCAGAGCCTGAACTTCTCCGACATCTCCGAGATCGTGGAGGCCAGCCGCGCCGCGGGGCTGAACACCGACGCGGTCGACATGGTCCAGCGCCTGATCCACCGCCAGATCGACGCGGGTCACGGAACCGACGGCTTCCCCCGCGTCATCGAGAGCATTCGCGCCGGAGGTGCGGCATGACGTCAGAGGTGAGCGTGCTCGGCCTCGGCCCGATGGGCCAGGCCCTGACCACCGCGTTGCTGGACCACGGATTCGGTACCACGGTGTGGAACCGGACCGCCGCCAAGGCGGATGCGGTCCGCGACCGGGGTGCACACTGGGCCGCCCACCCCGCCGCGGCCGTCGCCGCAAGTGCGGTCACGCTGGTCAACGTCGTGGACCAGACCGCACTCGACACCGTTGTGTCCGCGGCGGGCGATGCCGTCGAAGGGCGCACCATCGTCGGGTTGGTCTCGGACACCCCTGATGCCGCCCGCCGAACCGCCGCCCTTGTCGACGGTCTCGGTGGGCGCTATCTCGACGGCGCGATCATGACCCCCACCAACACCATCGGCACCCCTGATGCTCGCATCCTGGTGGCCGGTCCGCACCAGCTGTACCAGGCTCATCGGCCGCTGTTCGACGCGTTGGCGGAGACAACGTGGCTGGGTCCCGATCCCGGTCGGGCCGCCGGTTACGACATGGCGCTGCTTGACCTGTTCTGGACCGCGGTGAGCGGAGCGCTGCATGCAGTCAAAGTGGCTCAGGTACAGGGAATCTCGCCGGCCGAGTTGCTCCCGCACGCTCAGGGCATCATCAGTATCCTGCCCGCGATCGTCGACGAACTGTTCGAGCGGATCGGCAACACCCGCCACGGCGACAGCAGCGCGCCGGTGTCGTCGGTGGCGGCGTCGCTTCGCCACCTCATCGCCACCTCACACGCGGCCGACGTGGACGCCGGCGCGCTCGAGGCGTTCGGCCGCTATACCGATGCGGCGGTGGCGGCGGGTCACGGCGCGGATGAGATCAGCCGGGTGGTCGAGATGATGGGCCGATGAACGGCGTGTCGTTTCGCTCCCTGCGTGTGCGCGGGGTGGCAGGGTCGCCGGCATGGAGCAGAAGCCACCGACGGCCACGATCGAGACCGCGCATCGCGCACATCTGAACGACCTCCCGTTCGCCGACACCGCTGACTTCGACGACGCCGACCGTGGCTTCCTCGCCGCGCTCGATCCGTGCGTGATCACGTCCGCCGACGGGCGCACCGTCTGGGACAACGATGTCTACGGGTTTCTGCAGGGTGACGCCCCGCTCGCGGTGCACCCCAGCCTGTGGCGCCAGTCGACGCTGGCCGCCAAACAGGGCCTCTACGAGGTGGTCGAGGGCATCTACCAGGTCCGCGGATTCGACCTGTCGAACATCACCTTTGTCGAGGGCGACACCGGAGTCATCGTCATCGACCCGCTGATCAGCACCGAGACGGCAGCCGCCGCGCTCGCCCTCTACCGGGAGAACCGCGGCGACCGCCCCGTGGTGGCGGTCATCTACACCCACAGCCACGTCGATCACTTCGGTGGGGTACTGGGGGTGGCCAGTCAGGCCGATGTCGACGCGGGGCGCATCGCCGTCCTCGCACCGGAGGGCTTCGTCGCCCATGCCGTGCAGGAGAACATCTACGCCGGGACGGCGATGACGCGCCGCGCCACCTACATGTACGGCACCCTGCTGGCTCGCGGCCCGCAGGGGCAGGTCGGCTGCGGCCTCGGGCAGCAGACGTCCACCGGTGAGGTGGCGCTGATCGTTCCCACGCTCGATATCCGTGCCACCGGTGAGACGCACACCGTCGACGGGGTGGAGATCGAGTTCCAGATGGCGCCGGGTACCGAGGCGCCGGCGGAGATGCATTTCTACTTCCCGCGCTACCGCGCGCTGTGCATGGCCGAGAACGCGACGCACAATCTGCACAACCTGCTGACGTTGCGCGGCGCGTTGGTCCGTGATCCGCACGGCTGGTCGGGATATCTCACCGAGGCGATCGACGTCTTCGCCGATCGCACCGACGTGTTGTTCGCCTCCCATCACTGGCCGACGTGGGGTCGCGAGCGGATCGTGGAATTCCTGTCGCTGCAACGCGATCTGTACGCGTACCTGCACGACCAGACGCTGCGCCAGCTCAACCAGGGGCGCACCGGCATCGAGATCGCCGAGCAGTTCACCATGCCGCCCGCCCTCGAACGGGCATGGCACGCCCACGGCTACTACGGGTCGGTCAGCCACAACGTCAAGGCCGTCTACCAGCGGTACATGGGGTGGTTCGACGGCAATCCGGGCCGGCTGTGGCAGCATCCGCCCGAGGCGATCGGACCGCGGTACGTCGACGCCATCGGCGGTGTCGAGCGGGTGGTCGAGGTGGCCCGTACGGCGTTCGACAGCGGTGACTTCCGGTGGGCGGCAACGTTGCTCGACCATGTGATGTTCACCGATGAACACCACCCGGCGGCGCGGGAGCTCTATGCCGACACCCTCGAGCAGCTGGCGTACGGCGCGGAGAACGCGGTGTGGCGCAACTTCTTCCTCTCCGGCGCCACCGAACTGCGCGACGGCAACTTCGGCACCGCCACCACCGCGAATTCCCCGACCATGCTCGCGCAGCTGACCCCCGAGCAGATGTTCGACGTGCTCGCCATCAGCGTCAACGGCCCGCGGGCATGGGATCTCGACATCGCGACCGACATCACGTTCCTCGACAGCGGCGTGAACTACCGGCTCACTCTGCGGAACGGGGTGCTGGTGTACCGCAAGGTGCCCGCCGATGCGTCGACGGCGTCGGCGACGATCACGCTGGACAACAAGATGCGGCTGCTGGCGTTCGCGGCGGGGGACACCGACTCGCCCGGGCTCGAGATCTCCGGCGACGCGTCGGCGCTGCCCTCGCTGCTGGGGGTGCTGGACCGGCCCGATCCGAGTTTCAACATCGTGACGCCGTAACGGCTCAGGCGAACCCGCCGTCGACCCGCAGGATCGAACCCGTCGTGAAACTCGACGCGTCGGTCATGAGATACAGTGCCGCCCCGACGATCTCGGCTGGTTCGCCGGCGCGTTCGAGCGCCAGGTGACCGAACGGCCTCTCGACGCCCTCGAAGTCCCACGTCTTGCTGACGTCGGTGAGGAACGGCCCGGCCATCAATGTGTTCACCCGCACCGTCGGGCCGAACGCCTTGGCCAGACCTTCGGTCAGCGCATTGAGCCCGGCCTTGGCCGCCGCATACGGCAGCATGTACTGGTCCGGACGCAGCGATCCGCTCGAGCTGACGTTGACGATGCGCCCGCCGCCGTCGGCCACCATCCGTTCCCCGCACAGCGCCGACAGTCGGAACGGGCCTTTCAGGTTCAGGTTGACCACCGCGTCGAACAGCTTCTCGGTGACCGCGGACAGCGATTCGTACAGCGGCGACATCCCTGCGTTGTTCACCAGCACGTCGAGTCTCCCGAAGCGCGCGTACACCGCGTCGACGAGGCCGTCGAGCTGATCCCACCGCCCGACGTGCACCTGGTACGGCAGGGCCGTCCGACCGGTCGCCGCGGCGATCTCCTCCGCGGTCGCCACACAGGTGTCGAGGTCGCGGCTGGCGATCACCACATCGGCGCCGCAGCGCGCGGCGCCGAACGCGATCTCCCGCCCCAGGCCCCGGCTGCCGCCGGTGACCAGCACCACCCGGTCGGTCAGGTCGTACAGGTCGTCGGCGTATCCCATGGGCTCATATGGTGGCACGGTGCAATTGCTTCTGATCAGACATGCGCTGCCGCTGCGCAGCGAGCCGGGTGAGGGCTCCGACCCGGACCTGTCCGAAGAGGGTGTCGAGCAGGCCAGGCGCCTGCCGGACGCGCTGGCGCGCTTCCCGGTCACCCGGCTGGTGAGCAGCCCGCAGAAGCGGGCTGTGCAGACGGGACAGCCGGTGGCCGACAAACTCGGCCTGCCGATCGAGATCGATGAGCGCCTTGCCGAATACGACCGCGATCTGAGCCATTACACGCCGATCGAACAGGTCTCGAAAGAAGATCTCGAGCGGCTGGCGTCCGGACAACTGCCCGGCGGTGTCGACGAGGCCGCCTTCATCGCCCGGGTGCGGGCGGGCATCGACGACATCGTGGGCACGGCCGGTCGTCATGACACGGTCGCGGTGTTCAGTCACGGCGGGGTGATCAACGCCGCGGTGCACACGCTGCTGCGAACCGAGCGGCTGCTGTGCGTACAGGTCGATTACGCCGGCATCACCCGGCTGCTGTGGTCCTCGTCGCGCAAGACCTTCTTCGTCGCGGGGGTCAACGCGACCGAGCACGTCTGGGACCTGCTGCCCCGGAATCTTCAGTGGTAGACAGAGCGGATGACGTCTTCGACACTCGAGGGACTTGACCTCGGCGCGCTCGACCGCCATCTCCGCGACGAGGGCATCCCCCGCGACGGTGACCTGCGCGCGGAGCTCATCTCCGGCGGCCGCTCCAATCTGACGTTCCTGGTCTACGACGACGCGTCGAAGTGGGTGCTGCGCCGCCCGCCGCTGCACGGGCTCACCCCGTCGGCACACGACATGGCCCGCGAATACCGGGTGGTGGCCGCGCTGGCCGGCACCGCGGTGCCCGTCGCTCGGGCCGTCACGATGCGCAACGACGATTCGGTCCTCGGCGCGCCGTTCCAGATGGTCGAGAACGTCGAGGGCCGGGTGATCCGCCATGCCGACGAACTGGCGGCGCTCGGTGACCGGGCCACCCTCGACGGCTGCGTCGACGCACTGATCAAGGTGCTGGCCGATCTGCACGCGGTCGACCCGGCGGCGGTGGGGCTCGGTGATTTCGGCAGGCCCGACGGCTACCTCGAACGCCAGGTGCGGCGCTGGGGTTCACAGTGGCAGCACGTCCGGCTCGACGACGACGGCCGCGACGACGACGTCGCGCGGCTGCACGCGGCGCTCGGCGAGCGGGTGCCCGCGCAGAGTCGCGCGTCGATCGTGCACGGCGACTACCGCATCGACAACACCATCCTCGACGCCACCGACGCCACGACCGTGCGTGCGGTGCTGGACTGGGAGATGTCCACGCTGGGCGATCCGCTCAGCGATGCCGCGCTGATGTGCGTCTACCGCAACCCGATGTTCAACTACGTGCACAGCGACGCCGCCTGGACCTCGGAGCTGCTGCCCACCGGCGACGAGATGGCGCAACGCTATTCGACGATGTCGGGCCAGGAACTCGTGCACTGGGACTTCTACATGGCGCTGGCGTACTTCAAGCTGGCGATCATCGCCGCGGGTATCGCGTTCCGCGCACGCATGGGGGGCACCGAGGACAACGTGAGCGACGCGGTGGCTCCGCTCATCGCGGCCGGCCTGGAACAGCTCAGCGCCTGATCACTAGCGCATGGCCGCCTTGTAGTTCTTCTTCGCTGCGCGGCGAAGCTGGAAGATGCGCGCGATGCTGGCCATCACGGCGATCAGGCCGCCGCCGACCGCGGCCAGCAGGATCGCCACGCCCAACGGCAGGCTCCACTGCCAGCCGAAGAACTGCATGACCGCGGGCTCGGTGTTCTGCGCGATGAAGACCAGCAGGATGATCAGGATCAGGAGTCCGGCGATCACCGAGGACCACAGGGCGGCCGCGCGGGTGAAGTGGACCTTGTTCACGTCGGGCGGCGTGCGATCCGCGACCTCGAAATCGCCCGGCACAGGCGGACCGGGATTGGGCGGGCCCAGCGGGTCCTGCCCGCCCGCGGGCGAAGCGTACGGATCGGTGGTCATGCCTACATTCTTGCCCTTTCCGGACCCGATCGAAACCACAGGAACCGTCTTACGCCGTGCGCCAAAGTAGGGCGTGTCCTGCGGCATGCCGTTACTCTCCGCAGGAGTCGTGACGCCGAGAGGGGCATCCGAAATGTCGAAGAAGCGTAGGTGGGGCCGGACTCGCGTTGCCGTCCTGCTGCTGGTGTCCGCGATGGCGGTGGCGGCCTGCGGTAGTTCCAATCCGCTGGGCGGCGGCGAGATCTCCGGTGATTTGAAGTCGATCAAGGTGGGCTCCGCGGACTTCACGGAATCGAAAATCCTGGCCGAGATCTACGCGCAGGCGTTGGAGGCCAACGGTTTCGAGATCACCCGGCAGTTCGGTATCGGCAGCCGCGAGACCTACATTCCTGCGGTGCAGGACCACTCGATCGACCTCATCCCGGAGTACACGGGCAACCTGTTGCAGTACTTCGACAAGGAGACCGAGGTGACCACGCCCGACGCGGTGATCCTGGGTCTGCTCAAGGCGCTGCCCGGCGACCTGTCGATCCTGTACCCGTCCCCGGCCGAGGACAAGGACACCGTCGCGGTGTCCGAGGCGACCGCGCAGCGGTGGAACCTCAGGTCGATCGCCGATCTCGCCACGCACTCACCGGAGGTGAAATTCGGTGGGCCGTCGGAATTCCTCAGCCGCAGCGAGGGTCTGCCCGGTCTGAAGGCCAAATACGGCCTCGACATCGCGCCGTCGAATTTCATCGCGATCAGCGACGGCGGTGGACCGGCCACGGTGCGCGCACTGACCGACGGCACCGTCACCGCGGCGAACATCTTCAGCACCTCACCGGCCATCGAGCAGAACAACCTCGTGGTCCTCGAGGATCCGAAGAACAACTTCCTCGCCGCCAACGTGGTGCCGCTGGTCGCGTCGCAGAAGATGTCCAACGACCTCAAGACCGTGCTCGACGCGGTCAGCGCGAAGCTGACCACCGAGGCGCTGATCGAGTTGAACTCCGCCGTCGAGGGCAACCGTGGCGTCGACCCGGACGAGGCGGCGGGGAAGTGGATCAGCGACAACGGCTTCGACCAACCCGTACAGAAGTAGGCGGCCCGACGCGATGATCACTTTCACAGGAGTCACCAAGCGCTACCCCGACGGCACCGTGGCGGTCGACGACCTGAGCCTCGAGGTGCCCGAGGGCATGCTTGCGGTGTTCGTCGGTCCGTCGGGCTGCGGTAAGACCACCTCGATGCGGATGATCAACCGGATGATCGATCCCACCTCGGGCACGCTCATCGTCGACGGGAAGGACGTCACCAAGACCGATGCGGTCAAGCTGCGGCTGGGCATCGGCTACGTCATCCAGAGCGCAGGGCTGATGCCGCATCTGCGGGTGGTCGACAACGTGGCGACGGTGCCGGTGCTGCTCGGGAAGTCCCGGCGCACCGCCCGCAGGGAAGCGCTCGCGGTGATGGAGCGCGTCGGCCTGGATCCCCGACTCGGCGACCGGTACCCGGCGCAGCTGTCGGGCGGTCAGCAGCAACGCGTCGGGGTGGCCCGGGCGCTGGCCGCCGACCCGCCGATCCTGCTGATGGACGAACCGTTCAGCGCCGTCGACCCGGTGGTGCGCGAGGATCTGCAGACCGAGATCCTGCGGCTGCAGAGCGAGCTGCGCAAGACGATCGTGTTCGTCACCCACGACATCGACGAAGCCATCAAGCTCGGCGAGAAGGTGGCGGTGTTCGGCCGCGGCGGGAAGCTGCAGCAGTTCGACGCGCCGGCGCGGCTGCTGTCCAATCCGGCCAACGATGCGGTCGCGGAGTTCGTCGGCGCCGACCGCGGGTACCGCGGCCTGCAGTTCTTCCACTCCTCGGGGCTGCCGCTGCACGAGCTGCGCCACGTCGGCGAGCCCGAGATCGACGCCATGCAGCTCGCCCCCGGCGACTGGGTGCTGGTCACCCGACCGGACGGGACGCCCTACGCCTGGATCAACGCCGAGGGGGTGGCGCTGCACCGGGACGGCGCGTCACTGTACGACAGCACGACCGCGGGCGGTTCACTGTTCCGGCCGGACGGCACCCTGCGGCTCGCGCTGGACGCCGCGCTGTCATCGCCCGCGGGGCTGGGTGTGGCGGTCGACGGCGACGGTCAGGTGATCGGTGGGGTGAAGGCCGACGACGTGCTGGCCGCGCTGAACGCGCAGCGGGCGAACGGCGGCCCGGCGGGGCAGGAGCGCAGCGACCTGGGGGGTGACTGAGACCGTGCACTATCTGCTGACCCACCTCGACGACATGTGGACGCTCACGGTCATCCACCTGCGGCTGTCCCTGATCCCGATCGTCCTCGGCCTGCTCATCGCGGTGCCGGTCGGCGCTCTGGTACAACGCACCACCACCCTGCGACGGCTGACGACGATCACTGCCAGCATCATCTTCACCATCCCGTCGCTGGCGCTGTTCGTGGTGCTGCCGCTGATCATCCCCACCCGCATCCTCGACGAGGCCAATGTCATCGTCGCGCTGACGCTCTACACCGTCGCGCTGCTGGTCCGCGCGGTGCCCGAGGCGTTGGACGCGGTGTCACCGGCGGTGCTCGACGCGGCCACCGCCGTCGGCTACACACCGCTGACCCGGATGATCAAGGTGGAACTGCCGCTCGCCGTTCCGGTGCTCATCGCGAGCCTGCGCGTGGTGGCCGTCACCAACATCTCCATGGTGTCGGTGGGGTCGGTGATCGGCGTCGGTGGTCTCGGCACCTGGTTCACCGAGGGCTACCAGGCCAACAAGAGCGACCAGATCATCGCGGGCATCATCGCGATCTTCGTGCTGGCCGTCGTCATCGACACGCTCATCATGCTCGCCGGGCGCTTGCTGGCACCGTGGAACCGTGCGTCGCGAGCCGGCGCGTCGCGGCAGAAGGCAGGGGCGGCCGCATGAACTTCCTGTCCGACGCGCTGTCGTTCATCTTCACCGCCGCCAACTGGGCCGGCCCCGCAGGCCTCGGTGCCCGCATCGCCGAACACCTCGAGTACACCGTCGTCGCGGTGGTGTTCTCCGCACTGATCGCGATACCCCTCGGCATGATCATCGGCCACACCGGCCGGGGCACCTTCCTCGTCGTCACCGGCGTCAACGCGCTGCGGGCGCTGCCGACCCTCGGCGTGCTGCTGCTCGGGGTGCTGCTGTGGGGTCTGGGGCTGGTGCCGCCGACGGTCGCGCTGATGCTGCTCGGCATCCCGCCCCTGCTGGCGGGGACCTACTCCGGGATCGCCAACGTCGACCGGACGGTCGTCGACGCCGCGCGGTCGATGGGCATGACCGAGGCGCGGGTGCTGCTGCGGGTCGAGGTGCCCAACGCCCTGCCGCTCATCCTCGGTGGGTTGCGCACCGCCACGCTGCAGATCGTCGCGACCGCTACCGTCGCGGCGTATGCCAGCCTCGGCGGGCTGGGCCGCTACCTCATCGACGGCATCAAGGTCCGCGAGTTCTATCTCGCCCTGGTGGGCGCGCTGATGGTGACCGCACTGGCCCTGATCCTCGACGCGCTGCTCGCGCTGGCGGTGTGGCTGTCGGTGCCCGGTACCGGCCGGCTGCGGCGCTGGCGGGGTGGATCGGGGCGGATGCCGCAGCCGTTTCTGTCCGACGAGGTCGCGCTGGAGTCGCGGACCGGCGGCAGTTCGCATCGGAGTGAGGGTGCGGGCTACGAACGGGCGGGTCCGTCGCCTACGGTAGAAGGGTGAGTGAAGCAGACCGCTCTGTTGCGACGACGGTGAACTCCTGGCCCGCCACTCTGACCTGGCGGGCCCATGATGTCGCGCGGATGGAATCTGTGCGGGTCGTGTTGTCCGGCAAGCGGATAAAGGCCTACGGGCGGATCGTCGCCGCCGCCACGGATCGGTATCCGGCGTTCTCGGCCTCCTATGACCTGGTGACCGACGAGAACGGCGTCACTCGGCGGCTGTCGCTGACGGTCACCATGGCCGAGCGCGAGCGCCAGCTGTCGATCGCCCTGGATGAAGAGAACATGTGGCTGGTGCAGAACCATCAGAACCAGACCACGCGCGCGTCGTTCGACGGCGCCCTCGACGTCGACGTCGCGCCCAGCCCATTCTTCAACACGCTGCCGATCCGTCGCCTCGGTCTACTCGAGGAAAGCCAGTCGGTCGCGGTGCCCGCGGTGTACGTGCGGATACCCGATCTGACGGTGGAAGCAGCGACGCTCAGCTACGGCAGCACCCAGGGATCCGGTGACATCACGCTGCGCACCCCGGTCTCCGAGACCACGATCACCGTGGACGGCGACGGGATCATCCTCGACTATCCCGGCTTGGCAGAGCGGATCTGATCACGCCGCCGGCACGGCCGGCCGCGGCGAGCTCCTCGCGCCAGTTCTCGGCGCCGATGACGGTGGCCAGGATCTCCGGACGGCTGAAGCTTTCGTATCGCATCCGGGCGGCGTGCCCGGTCTCGACGAGTTCGGCGACCGAGGCCCGATCGGCGAGCGTGGTGCGAGCTGAACCGAGCAGTTCGATCGCGCGGTCGAGAACCGGCAGCAGGTCCGCGGAGTTCGCCTCGCACATCGCCCGGACGAGGTCGGGCGATGTGCCGGCCACGCGAGTGCCGTCGCGGAACGATCCCGCGGCCAGCGCGTACGCCAGCGGGATCTCGCCCGCGGTGACCGAGAGCGCCTCTGCCAGCAGATGGGGCAGGTGGGAGATCGCCGCGGCGGCGGCGTCGTGTTCGTCCGAGCGGGCCGGGACAACGACCGCGTGGCAGTCGAGCGCGAGGTCCATGACGTCGGTCCAGATATCGGGCCGAACGTGATCGTCGACGCTGACGACCCAGGGCGCGCCGGTGAACATCCGGGCGTCGCCTGCGGCCCAGCCGGAGTGCGCCGTGCCGGCCATCGGGTGTCCGCCGACGTAGTTGTCGAGTAGACCGCACGTCGTGACCTGTTGTAGTACAGCGTCTTTGACGCTGATCACGTCGGTGACCGCGCACCGCGGCGCCATCGTGCGGATGTGGTCGAGCATGATCGGCAGCGCAGGCATCGGAACGGCGAGCACGATCAGTGCCTCGCTGTCGGCGGCCCTGCCGAGCACCTGGTCGAGGTCCTCGTTGGCGTCGAATCCGTCGAATCGTGCGGCCTGGGCTCCTTCGACGGAGCGGTTGTAACCGAAGGCGTCGCGGCCGGCGGCTTCGGCCGCCCGCAGCAGCGATCCTCCGATGAGGCCGAGACCCAGTACGCACACCGGTGGCTTCGTCACCTCACCAGGTTGGCATATCGCTCCAGTCCCCGGCCTGCACACCTGGTCAAACGCGGTGCCGGGCGACTACCGTTTGCGAGATGGGAGCACAGGGTGCGCCGGCGCAGAACGCGCCCGACGGGTTCGGCGTGGCCGTCGTGCGCGAGGACGGTCAATGGCGGTGTACCCCGATGCGGCGGGCCGCGCTGGACAACCTGTCGGTCGCTGAGAAGGAGCTGTGCGAGATGCGCAGCGCCGGAGCTGTTTTCGGACTGCTGGACGTCGACGACGAGTTCTTCGTCATCATCCGGCCCGCGCCGTCGGGCACACGGTTGCTGCTGTCCGACGCCACGGCGGCGCTCGATTACGACATCGCCGCCGAGGTGCTGGAGAAGCTCGACGCCGACATCGAGCCCGACGATCTCGACGATGTCGACCCGTTCGAGGAGGGCGACCTGGGGGTCCTCGCCGACATCGGCCTCCCCGAGGCGGTGCTGAGCGTGATCCTCGATGAGACCGACCTGTACGCCGACGAGCAACTGGGCCGTATCGCCAGGGAGATGGGTTTCGCCGAACAGTTGTCGGCGGTGCTCGAACGCCTCAATCGGTGACCTCCGACCAGACCCTGATCCGCGCTGCGCTCGACGCCGCCCGCACGGCCGGGTCGCGGGATGTCCCGATCGGCGCGGTGGTTTTCGACGCCACCGGTGCCGAGCTGGCGCGTGCGGCGAACGCCCGCGAAGAGCTCGGCGATCCGACAGCCCACGCGGAGATGCTGGCACTGCGGGCGGCGGCCGCCGTCGCCGGTGACGGATGGCGGCTGGAGGGCGCGACGCTGGCGGTGACCGTGGAGCCGTGCACGATGTGCGCCGGCGCCCTGGTCCTGGCGCGGGTGTCGCGGCTGGTCTTCGGGGCGTGGGAGCCGAAAACCGGTGCGGTGGGGTCGCTGTGGGACGTCGTGCGCGATCGCCGGCTCAACCACCGGCCGCAGGTCCGCGGCGGCGTGCTCGCCGAAGAGTGCGCAGCGCTGCTCGAGGAGTTCTTCGCGGCGCAGCGGTAGACCCACGCGATTATGGCGAGCGCACCCGCTTCGGTAAGCTGCCACACGGTGGCGTGTCCGAGCGGCCTAAGGAGCACGCCTCGAAAGCGTGTGACGGGTAACCCCCGTCCGAGGGTTCAAATCCCTCCGCCACCGCCATCTTCACCGGCCATACTGGGCCCGTGCCCGAACGCAACGTGCTCGGCGGCCCGCTGCAGGAGTGCGGCACCGATCCGCTGACCGGCTTCTACCGTGACGGCTGCTGTTCGACCGGTCCGGAGGACCTCGGCAGGCATGTGATCTGCGCGGTGGTGTCCGCCGAGTTCCTCGACCATCAGCGCTCCATCGGCAACGACCTGTCGACGCCGCGGCCCGAGTACCGGTTTCCCGGTCTCAACCCCGGCGACCGGTGGTGTGTCACCGCGCTGAACTGGCTGCGTGCCCATGCCGACGGAGCCGCGGCCCCGGTCGTGCTGGCGGCCACCCACGAACGCACCCTGGAGGTGGTGCCCCTCGAGGCGTTGCGTGCCCATGCCGTCGATGTCCCCGACGATCCGGGCGGGATCTAGAAGAAGAACCCCGTGTAGTCGGGGGTCCAGCCGCCGTCCTCACAGCTGAGGACCAGCCCGTCCGGTGACTGCGCGAGGCCGGTGTCCTCCCCGCAGGGCTGGCGTATCAACCGCACGCCGACCAGCGGCGGCTGCGGTACCCACTGACGTTGCGCCGTGCACGTGTAGGTGTTGCCCGACGCGTCGCGCCCGAACTGCCACCGGCCCGTGGAGACGCACGCGGCATTGACGTCGATGTTGTGGTCCACGTAGGGAACACACTGCGCGCCGTCACACGGTCCACCCGGTGGCGGCGCGGCGGACACGGCCGGCGAAGCGACGAGCGGCGCGGCGGCGGCAGCTGCCGCCAGAGCCAGGACAGCCACGAGTTTCATGCGGTCAGCCTGCCATGGCGGGCCGCAGGAAGTTGCCGGAAACCGAGATCGCCGGCGCGGACGAATCGCCGCCGACCACCAGCGTCGCGAATGCGATGTTCCCGGCGATCCCGGCGAACCAGCCGTGCGAATGGGTGTTGTCGCCGAACTCCGCGGTGCCGGTCTTGCCGCCCAGATCGCTGATGTCGGCCAGTGCCGATGCGGTGCCGTCGGTGACGGTTGCGCGCATCATCGCCCGCAGCGCGTCGACGACGTCGCGGGGGAGCTGAGCCGACGGGGTGTCGGATTCGGTCTTCTCCCCGGCCACCAGGGTGGGAGTGATGGTGGCGCCGTTGGCGAGGCTGGCTTCGGCGACGGCCAGCCCGAACGGACTGGTGGTGACGGTGCCCTGGCCGATCCCGTTCTCGACCTTCAGGGCGGCCGTGTCGGCGGCCGGCACCCGGCCGGTGACGGTGGTCAGCCCGGGGATGACGTAGTCGGCGCCGATGCCGAACTGGCGGGCGGTGGTGGGCAGCGCATCCGGCGGCAGCCGGTCGGCGAGCGCGGCCATCGAGGTGTTGCAGGAGCGGGCGAACGCCGTGCTCAAGGGGACGGTGCCGAGGTCGAAGTCGTCGTCGTTCGGGATCGTGCGGTTCTCGATGGTGAGCCGGCCCGGGCAGGCGACGGGGGTGTCCGGCTCGGCGATGCCCGCCTCCAGTGCAGCCGCGGTGGTGATCGTCTTGAACGTCGACCCCGGGGGGTAGAGGCCGGAGAACGCGATGGCGCCCTGGGCGTCGGCGGCCGCGTTCTGCGCCGCCGCGATGATGCCGCCGTCCGAGGGTGAGATCGCGACGAGCACCGCGGGCCGCGGTTCGGTGGCCACAGCGCTCTGGGCCAGCAGTTGCAGCCGCAGATCCAGCGTGGTGGCCACCGGGTCGGTGGGCGCGGGTGGTGTCTCGGCGAGGCGTTGCGCCGGCGCGCCCTGCCGGTCGACTAGATAGACCGACCAGCCGGCCGCCGCCGTGATGCGCTGATGCCAGAGATCGGGCAGTCCGGCCAGCGCGGGTGAGGACAGCGCGCGGTCGGTGGTGAGCAGTGCGCCCTGTTCGGAGACCGTGACGCCGGGAATCGCGCGCAGTTGGTCGGCGACGGGGGTGAAGTCGGCTTCGCGCAACCGGATGACGGTGACGGCGGCGTCATCGTTGCCGTCGAACTGGGCCGCGATGGATTCTGCGGTGATGCCGGGTTCGAAGGGGGCCAGCAGCGGCGCCAGTAGGGCGGCCGAAGCGCGTTGTGCTCGTTGCAGAGTGACCACCCCGACGGTTTGCCAGGTCATCAGCGGCTGGCCGGTCCGGTCCAGCACCGGGGTCTGCAGCTCGCTGTCCTCGCTGTACTGGAACGCCATGCCGGGCTGCAGATCCGGATGCAGCAGCGTCGGTGACCACGCCAGCCGCCAGGCGTCGCCGCTCTCCACAGCCGTACCCGTTGCCGTGTAACCGAACTCACGCCCCGGTGCCAGCGTCCACTGATAGCTCAGCGTCGAACCCGTCTCCTCGCCCTCGACCGCAGCGGCCTCGACGCGGACGCTGCTTTTCGAACCCATTCCGTCGAACATGGCGGTGATGACGGGCTCCGCCGCGGCCGGGTCATCGGTCTGCGCAGCGGCGGATTTGGCGTCGCGATTGGTCAGCGCCTCGGCGAACGCCCGGAACGGGTCCTCGGGGCCCGCGGACGAACAGCCGGCCAGGGTCAGGACGAGAGCGCAGACGAGCGCGAACGCGATCTTCATCCCGCCATCGTGTCAGCCCGCGGTCTGCGGGCGGAGATCCCGGTCAGGCGGCGACGGCGGATTGCGGAGCGGCAGCCGCCTGACGGGGCCTGGCGATCACTGTGGTGTAGGCGCTCGTTCTCCAGACTTCGAGAAACAGATCCAGGGGAATCGGCTGCGCCCCCGTTTTCAGATTGCTGTCATTGATGAAGACCAACCTGCGGTTCTCATCCACACCGGTCACCGAGACCGCGTGGTTTCCGGATTTGATGCCGGGTGGTCGGGGGGAGTGATCCCAGCCGAAGAGCGCGTCGTACATGGTCTGCCCATGGATCGAGACGATCACGGATCCGCGGTCGTCCAGTGCCGCCGTCAACTCCTTCAATGCGCGGTCACCTTGATTCTTGGTGTATTCACTCACGACGGCGTCGATCCCGTAGCTGTCGAGCAGTTTGACGGCGTCGACGTAGGTGACGCCGTAATGCTTTCCGTTCTGGCCGGTCCCCCCCGGCTGGTAGATCATCTCGCCTCTGGCGGTGTCACTTCTGGTGGTCGTTGCCCGCGTGATGATCTCCTCGTTCTCGGGCAGGATGCCGGTGAGCTGGCCGACCACGCTGGCCACGGCCATCAACACGCACGTCGGACAGTTACCCTGCTGACGCAGGTATTTCTTGTTCGCCTCCGGGTTGCCATGGACGCCGGCAGCCGGCATTGCGACGACGGCGCTCGACGGTGCAGCCTCGACCCCGGCGTGTGCCCTGGCGAGGTCGGCGCTCATCCCGGACAGGCTCTGCTTGGGGTCCCGGTCAGATCCCTGCGAGGTGGCCTGGGGTTGACGCGCGCCGGCCGCCGCGCGCCGTTCCACGCGGTCGGGGGCTGACTCAGTGGCGACGGCGATGCGGCGGTCGTCGTTCTCCGACGCGGCGCGAACGCCGCGGCTGGCCGGCGTGATCTGCGTGCGCGTCCCCGAAGACGACTCGGACGGCGCCGATTCGGCCGACGAAGCGGTGGACGACGTCCCCGTCGACACCCCCGATTTTGCGGTATCGGCGGCGGCCACTCCGGCTGCGCCGGCGAGCAGGATCCCGAAGCCGAGGAGCGACCCGAGCAGCGTGATGCGCAGCGGGTGCGCTGATCCAATCATGCCGCCACCGCCTGCGCGGGACGGGAGGACCTCAGCTGCGCCGTAATCGTCAGATAGTTCGTGTTCCACGCCTCGAGGAAGCGATCGAGCGGCATCGTCCTGCCCCGACCGCCCACCGGCAGCGCGGCGTCGTTGAGATAGACCAGGCGGTTCGTCTCGTCGATACCGAGGACGACGACGGTGTGATCGACGGGCGTGCGCCACCCCACCGCCGGGCCGGCGATGTTCACCAGAACGGCCTTCCGCGAGTCCTGCAATGCCTTCTCGAGGTTCTGCAGCGCGAGTTGTTGTTGGCTGTTCGGGTATCTCCGGGACGTCACCTCGACGCCCGCATCCGCCAGCAATTCGAGCGCATCTTCGCGCCACGTCGTGTCGTTGGCGCCCAGATACATGGTTCGCCCATCGCGGTATTGGCTTGCGGTTCGCTCGGCCTGATCGACGAATTCCTGGGGGTCGATCATCCGGCCGGTCAACTGACGCAGGACCATCGTGATCGTGTTCAGGTTGTGGGTGTCCCAGTCTCGAGCCGCCCAGAATTGCACGTTCTCAGCGGGTCTGCCGTACACCACAGGCGGGGATGCGGGATCCTCGGTTCGTTTCGGGGTAACGGTCGTCGGCTCGACCGGCTCGACCGGCTCGACCGGCTCGACCGGCTCGACAGGTCGCAGCGTGACGGGCCTCACGACGGTGGGCCGAGGTTTCGTCCGCGGCGGTATCTGCTGTGTCGGACGAACCGGGGGGCGTCGCGTGGCGGCGCCTGCACCGGCCCCGTCGCCGGCACCGTCCCGGCTGATGCCCGACCCCCGTTGTCCGGTCCGCTCGGCCGGTCGGCCCTCCTCGGCGCCGGCGCCGTTCGACGCCTGAGCCCGCACACCGCTGCTGGCCGGCTCCCTCGAAGGCCCCTGGTCTGACGATGAACTGCCCGTCGACACGCCCGACTCCCCGGCATCGGCGGCGGCCAGCCCGGCAGCGCCGCCGACCAACAACCCGATACCCAGGACGAAGCCGAACACTGTGCGATACATCGCGTTCCGGACCGCGGTCATGCGGCGACCGCATGTTGCGGCGCGACCGCCGCGCCCGGCCTGGCGGTAATCGTCTGGAAGCGACTGGCCTTCCACGCCTCCATGAAAGCGGCGACCGGTATCGGCATTCCCTGCCCGAATCGCGGAGCACTGTCGTTGAGGTACACCATGCCGTGCCGGTCGTCGACCTCCAGCACGATCACCGCATGATTACCCCAGGTTTCCAGTGGAATGGGGCTGAAGGATCGGCCCCAGTGGTCGACGTTGGAGCCGAAGTACGTCCTGTTGTATCCGGTATAAGCGGTCAGGTTGTGGATGTTGACGATCACTCCCTGTCCCTCGGCCAGTGCGGACTTGAGAGCGTTCATCGCCAGCGTTCCCTGACCCCTGGAGTACTCGGTGACCTCAGCGTCGATGTCGTACAACCGCAGCAGCGTGACTGCGTCGACGAACGCGGTACCCCCGTGCTTCTTCGCGGGATTGGGGCCGTCACTGTCGGGTTCGTAGATGTTCTCGCCGATGATGACGTCGCTGGCAATGCTGGACGCCCGCCCGATGATTTCCTTTTGATCGGGCATCCGGTGGTTCGGGCTCAATTGACCGATGACGCCCGCCACCGACATCAAGGTGCAGGTGCCACACGGTCCCTGGTAATGCCGGTACCGCTTGTTGGCCTCGAAATTGCCGAACACCGTCGCCGGCACTTCGGTCTGGACATCGCTGTGTGCGCGGGCGAGATCGGCGCTGAGAGAGGCGAGGCCGCTCTGCGGATCCTCGACGGCGCTGCCGGTGGTCACCTGGAGTTGCGTGCCGGATCTCGCGGGTGTTGCCTGCGCCGGGGCGACGCCGGCCCCCGTTGCCGGCACGGAGTCGTTCGACGTTCGGGTGGCGAGCGGAACCGATTGCGCCGCCTCAGCGCGTTGCGGCACGCGCGCCGACGGTTCGGTGGCCGCCCCGGTCTTTTCCCGATCGGTGCGCGAGGTCGTGCCACGGGTGCTGCTGATCCCCGACGTCGGCTTCGCGACGCGCGCGGGTGCCACCGACCTGGTCTTGTCCGTCGGGTGAGTGCGACTGACGGACGAACTGGGCCCGGGATCTGCTGCTGCGGAGGACGAAACGCCGGACCCCTGGCCGGATTCACCCGGCGCGGCGGCGGCCACACCGGCGCCGCCGGCGAGCAGAACGCCGGCACCGAGGGCGAATCCGAACAGCGCGATACGGCCCGAATGCTTCGCGGAGAATCTTCTGAGCGTCATCTCAGGCCGCCATCGTGTCGACGAACGTCATCGGTTCGCGGCGCGCTGCCGCTGGCGGAAGCTGCGCGATGGTGGTGGAGTAGTTGTTCGCCCAGGCGGCCAGGAAATCGGCCAGCGTCATCATTTTGGCTTTTCCCGTGGTCGGCGACCAGGCGTCGTTCAGATACACCTTGCCGTTGGTGGCGTCGACTCCCAACACCACCACCTGGTGGGTGTGCGGCTTGTCCCACCCGTCGAGCGGGGTGGAGACGTTGACCGTCACGGCCTTGCGCGGATCCTGAAGTGCTTCTTGAAGGTTCGTCAGAGCCCGTCCCTCCTGCGCTTTGGGATAGGTGCGGGTGATCACCTCGACGCCGCGGTCGGACAGCAGTTCCTGGACGTCGTTCGACCAGACACTGTCGTTCACACCTGGGCCGAGATAGACCGTTCTCCCGGTGCGGTACCTGCTCTTGGTCGAAAGAGCCTGGTCGACCAAGACCTGCGGATCGACCATGGCGCCGGTCAGCTGTCGCAGGACCATCGTCGCCGACATCAGTGGCGCAGTCTCCCAGTTCCGACTCGCGAAGAAGTCCTGGTTCCGACCCGGATTGCCGTACACCACCGGCTCGGCCGGTGGCTCAGGCTCGACAGGTTCGACGGCCCGCACGACCGCCGGCTTGGTGACCGTGGGCCGGTTGCCTCGCACCGGCGTCGCGGAAACTGGCCGGACCGGTGGACGCCTCGTGGCCGGCGTCGCACGCTGCGCGGCGTTGGACGCCCGCACACCGCCCGTGACCGACGACCGGTCTGAGTCGCCATCGCGACGGCTGACCGAAGGCGACGCCGAGGAGCCCGGGTGGGCGGACGAACTTCCCGACGACCCCCCGGCGGAGACACCGGAATCGGCAGCGGCCACACCGGCCGCCCCGGCCAGCAGTATGCCGCTGCCGAGAACGAGTCCGAACAGGGTTCTGCGCAACGCATGCTGGACCGAGGTCAACGGAAGCCTCCAAGAAAAGATCCACCACGCGGAAAATGTCGAGCCTGACAATAGCGCCCCGGTTGTGCGTTGTCAGCTAATTCGACGGACTCCGTAAGGGAACTTTCGGTGCGGCCGGGACCACGTCGTGGTGTCGCCAGCCCGACCCCGGCACTGGCAGGATCATCGCCATGACGGAAATCGGCGACCTGAACCAGGGTCGGATGCGGATTCTCGACGCGAAGGCGGTCAATCTCGACGGATTCAGTGTCACCGACCCTGGTCTGGGTCTGGTCGCCATGCGCAGTCCCCACGACCCCGAGCCCTCCCTGGTGATCCGCGACGGCGCCGTCGTGGAGATGGACGGCAAACCCGCCGACGCGTTCGACGTCATCGACGAGTTCATCGCCCGCTACGGGCTCGACCTCGCCGTCGCGCAGGAGGCGATGGCGTTGTCCGACGTCGAACTCGCCCACCGGGCCGTCGATCCGAACGTGTCGCGCGCGGAGGTGGTACGGCTCATCGGCGGCACCACACCCGCCAAGTTGGCCCGGGTGCTGGCGGCCATGACGCCCGTCGAGATGCAGATGGCGATGAGCAAGATGCGCGCCCGTCGCACGCCCAGCAACCAGGCCCACGTCACCAACCAGCTCGACGATCCGCTGCTGATCGCCGCCGACGCCGCCAGCGCGGTGGCATACGGGTTCCGTGAGGTGGAGACGACGGTGCCGGTGCTCAGCGACGCGCCCTCCAATGCCGTTGCGCTGCTGATCGGTTCGCAGGTGGGGGTGGCCGGTGCCATGGCGCAGTGTTCGATCGAGGAGGCGCTGGAACTGCGGCTGGGGCTGCGCGGGCTCACCAGCTACGCCGAGACCATCTCGATCTACGGCACCGAGCAGGTGTTCGTCGACGGTGACGACACCCCGTTCTCCAAGGCGATCCTCACGTCGGCGTACGCATCACGTGGCCTGAAGATGAGGGTGACCAGCGGTGGCGGCGCCGAGGTGCTGATGGGCGCGGCCGAGCGGTGTTCCATCCTCTACCTCGAATCGCGCTGTGTCTCACTGGCTCGCGCGCTGGGCTCGCAGGGAGTACAGAACGGCGGTATCGACGGCGTCGGCGTGGTGGCCTCGGTGCCCGAGGGGATGAAGGAGTTGCTCGCCGAGAACCTGATGGTGATGATGCGTGACCTCGAATCGTGCGCAGGCAACGACAACCTGATCTCCGAGTCCGACATCCGGCGCAGCGCCCACACGCTGCCGGTGCTGCTGGCGGGCGCGGACTTCATCTTCTCCGGTTTCGGCTCGATCCCGCGGTACGACAACGCGTTCGCGCTGTCGAACTTCAATGCCGACGATATGGACGATTTCCTGGTGCTGCAGCGTGACTGGGGTGCCGACGGTGGGCTGCGCACCGTGTCGACCGAACACCTGGCCCGGGTGCGGCGCCGGGCGGCGACTGCGGTGCAGGCGGTCTACCGCGATCTGGGGCTCGCCGACTTCGACGACAGCCGCATCGACGCCGTGGTGGTGGCCAACGACTCGCGCGATCTGCCCGCCGGCGATCCGAAGGCGGTGGCCGAGGCGGCGACCGCCATCGAGGCCAGGCAGCTGACGGTGTTCGACGTCGTCGCCGCGTTGCACCGCACCGGGTACGAACCGGAGGCCGACGCGATCATGCGGCTGACGCGGGAGCGGTTGCGCGGCGACCAATTGCAGACCTCGGCGATCTTCGACGAGGAGTTCCGGGTGCTGTCGAAGATCACCGACCCGAACGACTACACCGGGCCGGGCACCGGATACGCGCTCACCGAGGAGCGCCGGTCGGAGATCGACGCCATCCGGCAGGCCCGCACTGCCGCTGAGTTGACTGCCGATCAGGCCGAGCACCACGGTCACATCGTGTTCTCCGACGTCGAACCGGCACGTCAGGGCAGCGATCCGCGCGAGGTGTGCATCGGTCTGTCACCGGCGCTGGGCCGATCGGTGTGGCTCACGCTGTGCGGTCTGACGGTCGGAGAGGTGCTGCGCCAGCTCTCGGCCGGCCTCGAGGAGGAGGGCTGTGTCCCGCGGCTGGTGCGGGTGCGGTCGACCATCGACGTCGGCATGATCGGGCTGACCGCCGCCCGGTTGTCCGGGTCGGGGATCGGGATCGGGCTGCAGGGCAAGGGAACCGCGCTGATCCACCGCAGAGACCTGGCGCCGCTGGCCAATCTCGAACTGTTCAGCGTCGCCCCGCTGCTGACCGCCAGGATGTACCGCGAGCTGGGCCGTAACGCGGCCCGCCACGCCAAGGGGATGGCGCCGGTCCCCATCCTCACCGGGGGTACCGACGAGTCCATCTCGGCCCGCTATCACGCGCGAGCGGTGGCGCTGGTGGCGCTCGAACGTCAGGCCTGCGAACCGGGGCAGGCGCCCGTCACCGTGGAGGCCGAACGCCCATGACCGATCAGCGATTCACCGTGGCCGCCGCCGTCGACGGCGAACTGGGTCTGTCGGACCTGCGGATGGACCCGGCCACGCTGGCACACCAGGCCGTGGTGGCCGAGGAGAACGGTAATCCGCAGCTGGCCGAGAACTTCCTGCGCGCAGCAGAATTGGCGGTGTTCGACGACGAGGAGGTGATGAGCCTCTACGAGGCGCTGCGTCCGCACCGCTCGACGGCCGATGAACTGGAGGCGCTGCGGGTCTCGCTGGAGGCGCGCGGCGCATCCCGCTGCGCCGAACTGGTCCGGCAGGCCGCCGTCGTCTACACCCGCCGGGGCCTGCTGAGGTGACTGTCGCCCCCCGCATCGTGGCAGGGGTGGACGTCGGCAACCACACCACCGAGATCGTCCTGGCCCGTACCGGCGACGGCACCGTCGAAACCGTCGCCCACGGCCAGACCCCGACTCGGGGCCGCAAGGGTTCGGCGGACTCGCTGGAGGCGGCGGCCGCGCTCCTGCACCGGCTCGAGGTCGACGCCGCGGTCACCGTCGACCAGATCGTCCTCGCCACGATCCGGCCGGTGGACACCGCGACCGCGCCACTGGCCCCCGGCGCGTCTCCGCACGCGCCGGTGCGCAGCCTGCGGCGCCCCGAGGCCAGCACACCCGCCGGGGTGGGACACGGTGTCGGGCAACATGTTCCGCTCGAGGACCTGGGCGGCGCGCCGCAGGGCGGCCCGGTGATCGTCTCGGTGAATCGCGACACCGATTTCGAGGACGCCGCACGGTCCATCACCGACGCGGTCGGCCGGGGCTGGCAGGTAGCCGGAGTGCTTGCCGCACAGGACGATGCGGTACTGATCCGCAACCGAATCCCGATCGACGTGCCGGTCGTCGACGAAGTCGACCTCGACGGAGTCGAACGAGGCGCGGTCATCGCCGTCGAGGTGGTCGCCGAGGGGCGTGCCTACCGGGCCATGGCCGACCCCATCGCCCTCTCGGCGGCCCTCGGTCTCGGCCACGGGCGGCTGCGCGAGATCGCCGATTTCACCAGGGAACTGGCCGACGCGCCGGCCATCGCGGTCACTCCGCGGACGGGTTCGCCCGTACCACAGGCGCTCGACGACGACTACGTCGACTGCCGCGTGGGCGATGCGGTGACCAGGTATCCACCGGTCGCCGCCCATGACGTGGTGCGCCGCGAACCGCCCGGCAGTGTGGTGGCCGTGCGCATTCGCGCGGTGCCGGCGGCCGCCGACGGGATCGAGGTCGACGACGCGTTCTTCACCGATCTGTCGGTGATCGACAACGGCGCGTGGCTGCGCCGCGGTGTGGTCGAGGCACGCGGCACGGTAGTCGCGCTCCTGGCCGCCGATCCGGTGACCGACGCCGCCGCGACGTTGAGCGCGCTGACCGGCCGACCCGCCCGCACCATCGCCTCCGAACCGGCAGCTGCCGCCCGCGGTGCGCTCACCACACCCGGGTTGCCGCCCGATGCGGTGGTGTGCGACATCGGCGGCGGGACCGTCGATCTCGTCGGCCAGGGCCGCGTCATCACCGCGGCGGGTGCCGGCGAGACCATCACCACGGCGGTGGCCCGCGTGCTCGGTGTCCCCCGGGCGCTCGCCGAACGCGTCAAGCGCACGCCGGCGTTGCGCGTGGAAGGGCCGCACGTCGCCCACGAGGAGGACGGGCGCCGCGTCTTCCTGGACGGCCCGGCGCCGTCGGAAGCGATCGGCAGGCTCTGCACGCGCGGCAGCGCCGGTCTGGTGCCGTTCTCGCACCGGCTGGCTGCCGAGGAGTGGCGCAGCCTGCGCCTGGCGATCAAACAGGAGACCGTGGCGGCCAACATCGCGCGGTGCCTGCGCGGATTCGATGAACCGCCTGCGGTTCTCGTGCTGGCCGGTGGCGGGGCACTCGACGACGAACTGCTGCGTACCGTCGCGGAATCGTTGCGGCCCGACCGCGTCGTGGTGGGTCGGGCCGACATCGACGGGCTGCACGGACCGCGGTTCGCCGTCGCATCGGGTCTGGTGCGGCTCTACGCCGCCCGCGTTACGGGCAGGTGACCTCGATCTCGAACGGCTTCGTCACCGGCTGCATCGGGTTCGCCATGTCGACCCCGGTCGCGTTGCCCTTGATGGTGTAGGTCTTGTCGTCCTTCTCGACCTCGGCGTTGCCCTGGCCGGTGCCCTGCTGGAAACCGAGCGTGACGCCGTTGACGTTGCCGAGTCCGACCGACTGAACGGCAGGCGGGTCGGCCTCGGTGACCACTGCGCCGATGCCCGTGGTCGCCTGACCGATCGCGATGTTCACGTTGCCGCCCATCGATGTGCATGCGACGGTGCCCTGGATGTTCTGGTCCTGACCGTCGATGGTCACCTTGGCCTCCGACGACGCCGAGGTGGCGTTGGCGGTGTTGCTCGGTGAGGACGACTCCGACGATCCGCTGTCCGAGGAACAGCCCACCAGGCCCGCCACGAGGACCGCGGCACCGCCGGACACCACCAGCAATCGTTGCATCACACCTGTTCTCCTTCGTTACGCGATCCGGGCTCCGAACCCGGACCATCCACAGCAGTATGGTGTGGGCGCAAATACCGGGTCATGCGAATGGCGGAAACCGCACGTCTCGAGTGAGCAGGTTCGCCGGCATGCTGACGTCGCGGACCCCCGATGACCGGTCGCCGGACTACCCGAATTCGGTTATCCGCCAGACTATCGCGAGGTCGACGACGGCGACGGCGGCAGTCTGCGATGGCGCATGTGGAGGAGGCCCGGCCGACGCCGACCCGGTGCTGATGTTGCACGGGGAACCGTCCTGGTCGTTCCTGTACCGCAAAATGATCTCGATCCTGACCGCGCAGGGCCACCGCGGCATCTGCCCGGACACTTCCTGCAGGAGGACGCGCGTGAGGAGCTCGCGACGGCCGGTGGTCGATTTCATGCACCGGCCCTGAGCGGTGTTGAATACCCGGGTGGATCAGCAGTTCTTCACAGTCGAGGCGGAACTGGCCGGGCGGCCCGGACGCTCGGGGGTGATCCGCACACCGCACGGTGACATCCGCACCCCGGCGTTCATCGCCGTCGGCACGCAGGCGACCGTGAAGGCCGTGCTGCCGGAGACGATGAAACAGCTCGGCGCCCAGGCCATCCTCGCCAACGCCTATCACCTCTACCTGCAGCCCGGACCCGAGATCGTGGACGCCGCAGGCGGGCTGGGCGCCTTCATGAACTGGCCGGGTCCCACATTCACCGACAGCGGCGGATTCCAGGTGCTCTCGCTCGGCGCCGGCTTCCGCAAGGTGCTGGCGATGGACACCGAACGCGTGCAGGCCGACGACATCATCGCCGAGGGTAAGGAGCGGCTGGCCGTCGTGGACGACGACGGGGTGAACTTCCGGTCCCACCTCGACGGCTCCACGCACCGCTTCACCCCCGAGGTGTCCATCGGTATCCAGCACCAGCTCGGCGCCGACATCATCTTCGCGTTCGACGAGCTGACCACGCTGGTCAACACCCGCGGCTATCAGGAACAGTCGGTGCAGCGCACCCACGAGTGGGCGGTGCGCTGCCTGGCCGAGCACCGCAGGCTGAGCGTCGAGCGGGCGGACAAGCCGGCACAGGCGCTGTTCGGGGTGGTGCAGGGCGCGCAGTACGAGGATCTGCGCAGGCAGGCTGCGCGCGGGCTGACCGAGATCCGAGACGCCGACGGCAGGGGATTCGACGGCTACGGCATCGGCGGGGCGCTGGAGAAACAGAACCTCGCGACGATCGTCGGATGGGTCACCAGCGAACTGCCGCACGACAAGCCGCGACATCTCCTCGGCATCAGCGAACCGGACGATCTGTTCGCCGCCGTCGAAGCCGGCGCCGACACCTTCGACTGCGTATCGCCCTCGCGGGTGGCGCGCAACGCCGCCGTGTACTCGGCCACCGGCCGCTACAACATCACCGGTGCCCGCTACCGGCGCGATTTCACCCCGATCGACGGTGAATGCGACTGCTACACCTGCGCCCACTACACCCGCGCATACATCCATCACCTGTTCAAAGCCAAGGAGATGCTCGCGTCGACGTTGTGCACCATCCACAACGAGCGGTTCATCGTCCGCCTCGTCGACCAGATCCGGGCCGCCATCGTCGCCGGGGACTTCTACGAGCTCCGCGAGCAGGTGTTGGGACGGTATTACCGATGACGCTGCGGGGCATGGAGTCGCTGCCGGTCTCGGCGTGACAGCGGCTATTCCCCGAGTGACTCGATCACTTCCCGCGCCGCCCGCTCTCCAGCCTCCACCGCGCCCTCCATGTAGGCGCTCCAGTGGGTGGCGGTGTCGGTCGAGGCCCAGTGGATGGGGCCGATCGGCTCGGCGAGCGCGGCGCCGTAAGTGGTCCACACCAGCGGCCCGCAGTTGGCGTTGTAGCAGCCGCGGGTCCACTGCCGGCTGCCCCACTCGCCGTCGATGTAGTGCAGCGGGTGCGCGGCGCGCTCGCCGAAATGGCGCACCAGCTCGGCGGTCAGCGCAGCGCGGCGCTCCGGCTCCGACCAGTGTCCATGGGTGCGGGCCTGTTCGCCTTCGAGGAAGAGCAGGATCACGCCGTGGTCGTCACCCTGGATGCAGGTGTCGTTGGACATCCGGGCGGGTCCGACATCGGAGATCAGCTGCCCGTTGAGGCCGTCCGCACGCCAGAACGGCTCGTCGTAGACGAAGAACGCCTTCATCGCCGCCGAGTTCGGCATCCGCTGGGTGAGCTGGTCGCGGTATCCGGACAGCGGCGGGTCGTACATGATCCGCCCGGCCAGGGTGGGGGAGACCGCCACGATGACGCGGCGTCCCCGGGCGACCCTCCCGCCGCGGCAGTGCACCGTCACGCTGTCGGAGCCGTGCTCGATGAGCTGGACGGGGGATTCGAGGATCAGATGGTCGCTGACCAGCGCGGCCAACCGGTTCGGGATCTCCGCGGTGCCACCGACGAAGCGGGTCGTCTGGGCGCCGCCCTCGGATTCGGCGAACAGTTCCGAGGTCACCCCGCAGGTCTGGATCGTGAAGAGCAGGTGCAGGAACGAGACCTCGACGGTCGGCACGGCGAGGATGCCGACGGTGCAGATCTCCAGCAGCGTGCGGGCCACCGGGGACAACCCCTGCGCGTCGTACCAGGCGCCCGCGGTGATCGCGTCCCATTCGGCGGCGTGCGGAGCCGTCCACGGCGTGGCCGGGCAGACCTCTGTGGCCAGCTCGTCGAGGCGGCGCAGCACCGTCTGCAGCTCGGCCAGCTCGTCACCGAAGCGGTCGTGGAACTCGTTGCCGCGCAACACTCCCGTGCCGGCCAACTCGTAGGTGGTTTCACCGTCGTCGAACTGCGGGTACGTCTCGACGCCGAGTTCGGCAGCCAGTGCGAACATCCGGTGGTGGGTGTCACCGATCCACTGCGCCCCGAGTTCCATCGGCAGCCCGCCCAATTCCTCGGTGAGGATGCGTCCGCCGACACGGTCGTCGGCCTCCAGGATCAGCGGTGTGAGGCCGTCGGCCAGCACCGTGCGCGCGGCGATCAGCCCGGACAGTCCCGCGCCGACGATGAGGACGTCCGCTTCATGGCTGGGCATGGGGGACACCTTCTCACGGCAGGCCTACAGCGGGTTGAGGATTCGGTCGAGGAACTGGCGGGTGCGCTCTTCCTTCGGCGCGCCGATCACCTGCTCGGGCGGGCCTTTCTCGAGGACCACACCGCCGTCGGTGAACAGCACCTGATTCGACACCTGTTTGGCGAACTGGATCTCATGGGTGACCACCACGAGCGTCCACCCCTCGACGGCGAGATCCTTGATGACGGAGAGCACTTCACCGACGAGTTCGGGGTCCAGCGCGGAGGTGGGTTCGTCGAAGAGCACCACCTTCGGTCGCAGCGCCAGCGCCCGGGCGATGCCGACCCGCTGTTGCTGACCACCCGAGAGCTGATAGGGGTACTGATCGCGCTTCTCGGAGAGCCCGACCTGACCGAGCAGTTCGATCGCGGCGGCCTCGGCCTCCTCCTTCGGCCGCTTCTGCACCACGATCGGGCCCTCGGTGACGTTCTGCAGCACCGTCTTGTGCGGGAACAGGTTGTGCGACTGGAACACGAATCCACTCTGCGCGCGGTACCGCCGGATCTCGTCCTTGGGAACGGGTTTGGAGAAGTCGATCTCCACGCCGTCCTCGCCGCCGACCCGGATCACGCCGGCATCGGGCACGTCCAGCGCGTTGAGCGCGCGCAACAGCGTCGTCTTACCCGAACCCGACGGCCCGATGACCGTCGTCACCGATCCCGCGGCGACACGGAACGACACGTCCTTGAGTACCTCCAGGTCCCCGAAGGCCTTTCGCACACCTTCGGCGACGACGCGATCGTCGCTCATCTGGCCACGTACCTTTCCAGTCGGTGTTCGACGCGGCTCTGGCCGAACGACAGCACCAGGCAGATCACCCAGTAGTACACCGCCGCCGTGCCGTACAGGGCGAAGAACTCGAAGGTGGGCGCCGCGACGATCTGCGCCTGGCGCAGCAGCTCGGTGACCAGGATGGTCGAGGCCAGCGAGGTGTCTTTCACCAGGGAGATCAGGGTGTTCGACAGCGGCGGCACCGCGACCCGGGCGGCCTGCGGCAGGATGATGCGCCGTAGCGCCCCGGTGTAGTTCAGCCCGATGGTCTCCGCGGCCTCCCACTGCCCCTTGGGGATGCTCTGGATCGCACCGCGGATGATCTCTGCGGCGTAGCCGCCCACGTTCAGGCTGAACGCGATGACCGCCGCGGGGAACGGGTCGATCCGCACGCCGAATTCGGGCAGCGCGAAGAACACGATGAACAGCTGCACCAGCAGCGGTGTGCCGCGGATGACCGAGATGTAGAAGCGGGCGACATTGGTCAGCAGCACATTCGACGACAACCGCGCGAGCGCCACCCCGAGGGCGATGATCAGGCCGATGGCGAAGCTGATGATCGTCAGTGGGATCGTCATCGTCAGTGCGGCCCTGGCCAGCGGCCAGAGGTTGTCCAGGACAAGCCGCCACGCCGAGCGCACCTGCGGCGGCGGTGCCTGGTCACCGGATTGCGACGGTTGGCCGCCCTGCGGAGCGCCGGTGGCGTCTGCCTTGAGGTAGCGCTGCGAGATCTCGGTCAGCGTGCCGTCGGCGCGCAGTTCGTCCAGGGCACCGTCGAGTTCCGGGAGTAGACCGCTGTTCTTGCGCGCGGCGAAGCCCTGTTCGCTCTTCTCGCCCACGGTGCCGGCGATCTTGACACTCCTGTCGCCGGTCTCGGCGAGGTAGGCGTAGACGGCGATGCTGTCGTTGATCACCACGTCCACCCGGCCCTGGTTGAGCAGGGTGATCGCCTGGGTGAAGCCCTCGACCGCCTCGACGTTCGCGCCTGCGTCGCGGGCCACCTGCGACCAGTTGCTGGTGGCGTTCTCGGCTGCGGTCTTCCCCCGGATGTCGGCCAGCGACGTGATCGAGTCGTCGTCCGCGCGCGTGACGATGACGCCCTCGCCCACCGAATACGGCTGGGAGAGGTCGTATTTGGCCTGGCGTTCCGGGTTGATGGTGACCTCGTTGGCGACCACGTCGAATCTGTTCGCCTCGAGCGCGGCGAACATCGAATCCCACGGCGTCTCGACGAATTCGACCCGGACGCCCAGCTTCTCGGCGACTGCCCTTGCCACGTCGACGTCGTATCCGACGAGCTCGCCGGTCGCCGGATCGTGGTAGCTGAACGGCGAGTACACGCCCTCGGTGCCGACCCGCAGCACGCCGGCGGACTTGATGGGATCCTCGCCGCGGTCGGCCGACCCGCCGCACCCCGCCACGGTCAGTACCGCGAGCAGGAACGCCGCCAGCACGGCTCTTCGCGCAAACCTCACCGCCGGACGCTAGCAAGCACCGCGACGGGAGAGAAGGTTTCAGCTCATCGTGACGGGTTGACTTCTTCCGGCGATGCGGCAGAATCCGGCGCCATGGCCAGGGAGCTGACCGCCGAAGCGGCCGCGTCGTGCTTCCGGCCCGCCGATACGCTGGGCATTCCGCTCGGGCCGGGTCAGCCACCGGCGCTGCTGCGGGCCCTCGGGCAGCGCACCGACTGGACCGATCTGCGCGTCTACGGCGCGCTGCTGGCAGTGGGCACCGAATTGTTCACCCGCCCGGGGGTCCGCTATCTTTCCGGATTCTTCGGCCCGCTGGAGCGGTTGCTGCGCGACGCCGGCGCCGACATCGAGTTCACCCCCGCGGACTTCCGACGCTTCGGTCCGCTGCTCGAACGTCAGGCCCCACGGGTGATGACGACGGTCGCGACGCCGCCGGACGCCGACGGCTGGTGTTCGCTGTCGCTGCATGCGGGCGGCACGGTCGGCGAGTTGCGCCGGGCCGGCGCCGATCCCGCGCGACTGCTCGTCGTCGAGGTCTCCGACGCGTTTCCGCGGACCGCCGGACTGGGCGACAGGTACCGGCACGGGCTGCACGTCGACGAGATCGACATCCTGGTGCCGTCGACCGATGCGCCGATGACACTGCCCGGCGGGGACGGGCCACCGTCGGACGTCGACACGGCGATCGCGGGCCATGCGGTCGAGTTCATCCCGTCCGGCGCGACGCTGCAGACCGGAATCGGCTCGATCCCCAACCAGATCGCCACACTGCTCGCCGAGGGGGACGGCGGCGGCTACGGGCTGCACAGCGAGATGTTCACCGACGGCTGCATGCGGCTGCATCGGGCGGGCAAGGTCACCAACACCGGAAAGGGCCAGTTCGACGGGGTCAGCGTAACCACGTTCGCATTCGGCTCGGCGGATCTCTACGCATGGCTCGACGGCAACGACGAGGTGGTTTTCCTGCCGGTCGAGGTGGTCAACGCCCCCGAGGTGATCGCGGTCAACCGCGACATGATCTCGATCAACGGAGCGCTTGCCGTCGACGTGCACGGGCAGGTGGTCGCCGACACGATCGACGGCGATCAGTTCAGCGGCATCGGCGGGGCCGAGGACTTCGTGGCCGGATCCGGTCTCGAACTGTCCGACCGGTCGCTGATCTGTCTGCCGTCGACGTTCGAAAAGAACGGTGTGGTGCGGTCGCGCATCGTGCCCTGGTTCGGTCCCGGCGCCGTGGTCACCACGCCCCGACATCAAGTCGACGTGATCGTCACCGAGTACGGCGCCGCCGAGCTCGAGGGCCGGACCGTCCAGGAACGTGGTGAGGCGCTCGCGGCGATCGCCCACCCACGGTTCCGCGACGACTTGCTTGCGGCGGCCCAGCGCGCGGCGAACGGGCGATCTCCTGTCACCGGTGGTCGGGGCGGATCATCCTGAACATCGAATCGCGTTCCACGGCAACATAATCTGCTGGTCCGCCGGCGCGCAGGATCGGTCCGGGGCCCGCGGTGTCGTACACGCCGTCCACCAGATACCGCCTGTCGATGTGCACGGCGACCACCTGGCCCAGGACCAGCCAGGTGGGGATCTCGGCACCGTCGATGTCGGTCAGCTGGATCAGCTGGGTCAGCACACACTCGAAGTTCACCGGGCTCTCCAGCACTCGGGGCGCATCGACGAGTGCGGAGGGTGTGGCGGTGAGTCCACCGCGATCGAACTCGTTCTCGGCGGCCGGGACCGACGCGGACGTCTCGTTCATCGCCTCGGCCAGGTCGCGGGTGGCGAGGTTCCACACGAAGTTCCGGGTGGCCTCGATGTTGGCGACGCTGTCCTTCCAGCCGATCGAGGCGAAGCCGACCACCGGCGGGCGATAGTTGAACCCGTTGAAGAAGCTGTACGGAGCCAGGTTGGGGGTGCCGTCGGCACTGACCGTCGAGACCCATCCGATCGGCCGCGGTCCGACGATGGCGTTGAACGGGTCATGGGGCAGACCCGTGCCGTCGGCGGTCCGGTAGAAGTGCGCGTCGCTGCCCGTCATCGCTGCCTGCCTGCCATCGTCTCCCTCGCCTGCCGATCGTCCCCGCCGGACCTGTTAGGTTGCCCACCAGTACCCATCGACGAACCCTTTCTAGGAATCAAGTGACGGAAATGGCAGCGCTGGCCACCGGGGCCGGCTTCCCCGACGTCGTGGTCACCGGCCTCGCATCGACGACCCCGCTGGCGGTCGATGCGGAGGAGACCTGGCAGGGCCTGCTCGCCGGGCGAAGCGGTATCCGCGCGTTGGACGCCCCGTTCGTCGAGGAGTTCGACCTGCCGGTGCGCATCGGCGGCCAACTGCTCGAGAACTTCGAATCCGAACTGAACCGGGTCGAGCTGCGGCGGTTGTCCTACCAGCAGAAGATGTCCACGGTGCTGGGCCGGCGAGCCTGGCAGAGCGCGGGTTCTCCCGAGGTGGACAGCACCCGCCTGATGGTGTCCATCGGGATCGGCCTCGGTGCGTCCGAGGACATCCTGAACCGCTACTTCGCGTTGCAGGCCAAGGGTCTGCGGGCGGCGTCGCCGCTGGACGTGCAGATGTTCATGCCCAACGCGCCGGCTGCCGCGGTCGGCCTCGAACACAAGGCCAAGGCGGGCGTGCTGACCCCGGTGCTCGGCGATGCGGCCGGAGCCGCCGGTATCGCCGAGGCGTGGCGGCAGATCGTCCTCGGTGAGGCCGATGTGGCGATCTGCGGCGGCGTCGAGATCAAGATCGAGACAGTGCCGATCGCGGCGCTGTCCCGGTTGGGCAGGCTCTCGACCAACAACGACGACCCGGCAGGCGCCTGCCGTCCGTTCGACGCCGCCCGGGACGGACTGGTGTTCGGCGAAGGCGGTGCGCTGATGATCCTGGAGACCGAGGAACACGCCACGGCGCGCGGCGCGACCATCCTGGCGCGGCTGATGGGGGCGGGCATCACCTCCGACAGCTACGACCCCGTGACGCCCGATCCCACCGGCGAGGCCGCCACGGAGGCGATCAGCCGTTCACTGCAGCGCGCCGGGCTGTCGCCGGGCGACATCGATCTGATCAAGGCCCACGCGACCGGGACCGTCGACGGCGACCGGATCGAGGCAACGGCGATCACCGCTGCACTCGGCTCGCATTCGCCTGCGGTCTACGCGCCGAAGTCGGCGCTGGGCAACTCCATCGGCGCCGCCGGTGCGGTCGAGGCAGTGGTGACCGTACAGGCCCTGCGCGACGGCATCGTGCCGCCGACGCTCAATCTGACCGAACTCGACCCCGAGATCTCCCTCGACGTGGTCGCCGGAGCGCCGCGGCGCGGCGACTACCGCTACGCCCTGAGCAACTCCTTCGGCTTCGGCGGCAACAACGTCGCGCTCACCTTCGGGAAGTACTGACCCGTCAGGCCGGCGGCCGGTAGATCCACGGCCGGCGGGGAAGTGTGGCCGGGTCGAACTCCGTGACCATGCCGTCGAGATCCGCGGCGGCGTAGCCCAGGGATTCGGCGATCTGGCGCAACGCGATGGGCACGCCGATCTCGGCGAGGGTCACTGCGCCGTCACGCTTGGCCAGCCGTGCCCCGTCCTCGTTGAGCACCAGGGGCACGTGGGCGTACGTCGGTTCCGGCCGTCCCAGCAGGCGTGCCAGATACGCCTGACGCGGTGAGGAACTGAGCAGATCGTCGCCGCGCACCACCTGATCGATACCCGACGCGGCGTCGTCCACCACCACGGCGAGGTTGTAGGCCGGGACGCCGTCGCCCCGCCGGATCACGAAGTCGTCGACGATTCCGGTGTAGTCACCGTGCAGCACGTCGTGCACGGTGTGGGTGAGGACGTCGGTACGCAAGCGCAGGGCCGGCGGGCGGCCGGTCTCGGCGCGCCGCATGGCCCGCTGATCGGGCGTCAGCTCCCGGCAGGTGCCCGGATAGGCGCCCTGCGGCGCATGCGGTGCCCGCGGTGCCTGCGCGATGTCTTTTCTGCTGCAATAGCATTCGTACAGCAGACCGCGGCCGGTCAGTTCGGCGATGGCACGGCTGTAGCGGTCGCGGTGTTCGGTCTGCCACTGCGGCGGCTCGTCCCAGGTGAGGCCGATGGCCGCGAGATCGTGCAGTTGGCGGTGGCCGATGTCGGTGGCGGTGCGGTCGTCGAGGTCGTCGACGCGGATCAGGAAGCGGCGGCCGGTGGAGCGGGCGAACAGCCACGCGAGCACCGCGGTGCGCAGGTTTCCGACGTGCAGGTCGGCCGACGGACTCGGTGCGAATCTGCCTGCGGTCATCCCCACCACGCCAGCACCCGGGACGCGATGACGGTGAGCCACTTGGACGGGTGCCCTTCGGGCACGTCGACGTCGAACCAGACCCGGCCGGGCAGCCGCTTCCCCTGTAACCAGGTGCCGTCGGATTGCCTTGCCGCGCGGATCATCTCGATCGATTCGGCCATCCGCGGGTCCGGTGGCGTTCGGTCGAACATGGCCGACGTCCGGAAGTAGTCGGCGGCGTTGAGCACGCTGTAGAACCAGCGGTGGGGATAGGAGAACCGGCTGACCCACGGACCCACCGGCTCGCCGGTGGACAGGCGGCGGAAGAGATTGCGCTGCAGCAGGTATTCCTCACCGGCGCGGCGCGCCGCGCGGGTGGCGGGAGTCCCTCCGGTGGCGATGTCCCATGCCAGCAATCCCTTGAGCGAGTTCAGCGTCGAATGGAACGACGACCGGACCGAACCGTCCACCCATTCGCAGTTCCAGCCGCCGTCGGGCAGCTGGTGGGCGATGAACCAGTCGGCGATGCCCGCGACGTCGGCGCTCAGCCAGACCCCGTTGGCGAGGGTCCAGGCGTTGATGCAGCAATCGACCTCGCCGCCCCAATAGGGCAGGTCGTCGTACTCCCAACGGCAGTGCTCGTCCAGAAGCTCGGCTGTACGGCGCTCACGCAGGACGTCAGCATCGACGCCCCATTCCCGCAGGGAGTTCAGGCTCCACGTCGTGGCGGTCCAGGGTTGGTCTGGTTCCGGGGCCGGTTCGTCGAAGCGGAAATCGGCGGGGAAGAACGCGCCACCGGCCCACTGGCCATCGGCGTCCTGGAGTGCGAGCAACTGGGCGCCGAATCCCTCGGTCGCGGTGCGCGCGCGGGTCGCCTCCCAGACCGCCGATGGAGCGTCGAGGAGGTCGCGTTGGACCTGCCAGCGCAGGGCCGGGTCGGAATCGAGCAGCCATGCCACCAGACGGTCGTCGACCACGCTTGCGAATCTAGCGGCCTTGTCGGTGGGTATCGATATCCTCGAACACATGTTCGAGGATATCGCGGCGGTGGATCCCTGGGCCGATGAGGCTGCGCTGGTAGCACGGCTCGCAGTGCTGGAGACGGTCAAGGCCGCCGCCGCGGCGGGGCAGGCTCGGGTGACCGCGCTGCTCGATGAGAGGCGTCGCGCGGCCGAAGCCTCGGCCGGGGCGCCGGCGGCTCACCGGGGGCGTGGGCTGGCCAGTGAGTCGCCCTGGCGCGGCGGGATTCGCCGAATCAGGGCGGACGCCATCTCGGTTTCGCCCGGGCGCTGGTCCACGAGATGCCGTGCACACTGGCTGCACTGGAGCGCGGGCTGCTCTCCGAATGGCGCGCCACCCTGATCGTGCGCGAGTCGGCCTGCCTGAGCGTGGAGCACCGCCGCCAACTCGACGCCGAACTGTGCAGCGACCCGCACACATTGGTGGGGTGGGGCAACAAGAGGGTCGAGGCCGAAGCCAAGAAGATCGCCTACCGACTCGATGCGCAGGCTGTGGTCGACCGCGCCGCCAAGGCCACCGCGGATCGGTCGGTGACGGTGCGTCCGGCACCGGACTGCATGACCTATGTGACCGCGCTGCTTCCCGTGGCGCAGGGCGTCGGCGTGTACGCCGCCCTCAAACGCGCGGCTGACACCATCGTCGACGAGCGTTCCGGCAACCAGATTATGGCCGACACCCTCTACGAACGCGTGACGGGACGGCCGGCGGAGGCGCCCACTCCGGTCGCCGTGAACGTGACGATCGCCGATGCAGCACTGTGCGGTGGCGACGAAGAACCGGCCCACGTGCAGGGGTACGGGCCGATTCCCGCGGGTGTGGCCCGCGGACTGATCGTCGCCGCAGCCGGGGACGCGCGGTCGCGGGCGACACTGCGCCGCCTCTACGCGCGTCCGGAGTCGGGTGCGCTGGTGGCGATGGAATCGCGGGCGCGACTGTTCCCGAAAGGGTTGGCGCATTTCATCGACCTTCGGGATCGGACCTGCCGCACCCCGTACTGCGATGCGCCGATCCGCCACCACGACCACGCCCGGCCCTACTCGCGGGGCGGACCGACCAGTGTGGCCAACGGCCTCGGCGAATGCGCACGCTGCAACTACGCCAAGGAAGCGCCGGGCTGGCGGGTCGCCACCGGCGAAGTCGGCGGCGTACACACCGCCGAATTCGTCACTCCCACCGGACAACGCCACACCTCGACCGCACCAGCCGCACCGGGACACGATCCCGTATTCGTGAGGCGCCCCCAGTTCCGCATCCGCTGCGGGGGTTCACCGGTCACCCCAAGCCGGGAACGATGTCGCCGAGGCGGAAGGTGACCGGCTGGTCGAGCTGGGCGTAGGTGCACGACCGGGGGTCGCGGTCGGGCCGCCACCGGTTGAACTGCGCGGTGTGCCGGAAGCGTGCGCCCTCCATGTGGTCGTAGCGCACCTCGACCACGCGCTCGGGTCGCAGCGGCACGAACGACAGGTCTTTTCCTGCGTTCCAGCGGGAGCCGCCGCCGTAGCGGCGCATCACGTCGGGGTCGACATGGGCGGCCCAGTTCCACGGGTGATGGTCGAATGTCGTCACCAACGGCTGCAATTCGGTGAACAGCGTCCTGCGGGCGGCCATCGGAAACGCGCCGATGACTCCGACGGATGCCAGCGCGCCGTCGTCGTCGTAGAGACCGAGCAGAAGCGAGCCGATCGCCTCGTCGCTCGACTTGTGCAGGCGGTAGCCGGCCACCACGCAGTCGGCGGTGCGGGCGTGCTTGATCTTGAACATGACCCGCTTGTCCGGCAGGTACGGGCCGTCGAGCGGTTTGGCGATCACCCCGTCGAGTCCGGCGCCCTCGAATTCGGAGAACCAGCGGTGCGCCACGGCGGGGTCGGTGGTCGCGGGTGTGACGTGGATCGACCGGCCCCCGCCGGCGAGCGCGTCGACCAGGGCGGCGCGGCGTTCGGCGAAGGGGCGCTGGGTGTAGTCGTCCTCGCCGAGGGCGAGCAGATCGAAGGCGATGAACGCTGCCGGGGTCTGCTCGGCCAGCATGCGCACTCGCGACGCCGCAGGGTGCAGGCGCAGTTGCAGCGCCTCGAAGTCGAGGCCGTGGTCGGCGGCAGTTTTTATGGGCAAGACGATCTCGCCGTCGATCACGCAGCGGGTGGGCAGCTCGGCCAGCGCGGCGGCGACCAATTCGGGAAAGTAGCGGGTCATCGGCCGCTCCTTGCGGCTGCCGAATTCGACCTCGTCGCCGTCGCGGAAGCAGATCGACCGGAAGCCGTCCCATTTCGGTTCGAAGGACAGAGCGGAGGAATCCCCGGGAATCTCGGCGATCGGTTTCGACAGCATCGGCGCCACCGGCGGCATCACCGGCAATCTCACCGCCGGAGCTCCTCACCGATGATCTCGACGAACCGGTCGACGTCGGCCTCGGTGGTGTCCCAGGCCGTCATCCAGCGGACCTCGCCGCGGGCGCGGTCCCAGTCGTAGAAGCGCATCCGCGCCCGGATGCGGTCGGCGGCGTCGGTCGGCAGGGTCGCGAACACCGCGTTGACGGAGCTGTCCTGGGTGAACGCCAGGCCGGGCAGCGTGCCGTCGGCGATGCCGGATTCGAGCGCCGAGCGCAGCCGCCGGGCCATCGCGTTGGCGTGCGCCGCGCTGCGCAGGCCCAGGTCGTCGGCGAACAGGGCGAGCAGTTGCGCCGAGGCGAAGCGCATCTTGCTCGACAGCTGCATGGTCAGCTTGCGGAGGTAGACCAGTCCGGTGACGCGGTCGGGGTTCGGCACCACCACGGCCTCGACGCCGAGCAGGCCGTTCTTTGTGCCGCCGAGACTCACCACGTCGACCCCCGCGTCGGTGGTGAACGCACCCAGGGGGGCTGCGAGCGCGGCAGCCGCGTTCCACAGCCGGGATCCGTCCATGTGGACGGCCATGCCGTGATCGTGGGCGAAATCGCAGATCGCGCGCACCTCGGCGACGGTGTACAGGGTCCCCAGCTCGGTGGTCTGGGTGATGCTGACGGCGAGCGGCTGGGCGCGGTGCTCGTTACCCCAGCCCCAGGCTTCGCGGGCGATCAACTCCGGCGTGAGTTTGCCGTCCGGGGTCGGCACGGTCAGCAGCTTGATGCCGGTCATCCGCTCGGGGGCGCCGGCCTCGTCGGTGTTGATGTGCGCGGTCGTCGCGGCGATGACGGCACCCCAGCGCGGTAGCACACTGGTCAGTGAGATGACGTTGGCACCTGTGCCGTTGAAGACGGGGAACACGTCGGCGCGGGCGCCGAAGTGCTCGCGAACCACCTCGCCGAGGCGGCCGGTGTAGCGGTCCTCCCCATAGGAGACCTGGTGGCCGCCGTTGGCCGTGGCCAGGGCCGCCAGCACCTCGGGGTGGACACCGGCGTAGTTGTCGCTGGCGAAGGTGCGCCAGTCGGGGTCGTGCAGTGGGGTGATCGACACCCCTCGATCCTCCCAGCCGCGGCCGCCGGGATGACGTCAGCGGTTGGGCAGACGGCTCACCACGAAGTCGGCGGCCTGTTGGGTCATGCCGTTGGTGGTGTAGGCGCTGTGGGCGGCGCGGTCGAGGCTGCCGGTTTCACACACCGGATCCTGGGCGGCGCACAGGTCGATGGTCTTGCCCGCGAAGGCCGCGCCGACGGCGATGGGCGGGGCGCCGCGGTGCAGCAGGCCCAGGATGCCGGCCGAGGGCTTGCCGAACAGAGCCACGGCGGCGACGCGATCTGCCACGGCCGGCGGCAACGGGCCGGTGAGGCCGGCGGGCAGGGCGTAGTCGGCGGGCACGGTCTCACTGGCGACGTAGCCGCTGACGGCGGCGCCCTGGGAATAGCCGCCCAGGACGATGTCCGTCGACGGGCAGTTCGCGGCGAGGAAGCGAACGCGATTGCTGGCGTCGAGTACGCCATCCGCGGCGCGCGCGAAGTCCAGGGAAGCGGGATAGCTCACGGCGTACACGTTGACGGTGCGGTCGGGAAGACGCTGCTGCAGGGCATCGACGAACGGCTGACCGACTTTGCCGACGCCGGGGCCCTCGAACGTGCCGCGGGCGAAGACGACCTCGACGTCGGCGCAGTCGGTTGTGGTGATGCCGGTCGGCGCGGCGCCGGCCTCGCCAGGCGCGGTGCCGAGGAAGAAGCCGGCAACGACGGCACCCAGCACCAGTGCATACAGCAGCGCCCGCACCACTCCGCGGTTGGATTGCGCTGCCGGTGATTTCGCGGCTACCGGGGTTCTCGCGCTGACCTTCATGAGATGGGTTCTCCCGGTTTTGACGCGGCCACTGCTGCGTGATGGTTGGTGAGTTGCTGATCATGAATACTCCGCAGACGGTCGAGATATTCCCGCGTCGGTAGCGGACTGAAGTGTCGGGGGCACGTTGCCGGCCGCCCCGAGTGCCGCCACCGGAGCCGCCGGGTGCTTCGCCGCAACGTGATGCGATGAGCTTGCCCGGCGCCGGCGGTCTAACAGACAGGACCATAGGGAACGGAGGAGGAATGTCGAAGCCGGAAGGCCACGCAATCCCGGCGCCATCGACCGTGCAGCAGCAGATCGCGCTGCCGGACATCGTGTCGCCTGAGGAGTGGCAGGCAGCCAGGGACGAACTGCTGGCCGAAGAGAAGGCCTTGATGAAGGCGCGCGACCGCCTGGCGGCCAAACGCCGACGGCTGCCGATGACCCCGGTGCCGGACGGCTACCGGTTCATCGGGCCCGACGGCGAGGTGGGAATCCTCGACCTCTTCGCCGGGCGGCGGCAGTTGATCGTCTATCGATTCTTCTATGCGCCCGATGTCGAGAACTGGCCCGATGGGGCATGCTCGGGTTGCTCACTGTTCGCCGACACCGTCGTCCATCCGGCGCATCTGGCTGCGCGCGACACGACCCTGGTATTCGTGACGGCCGCCCCGCAGGAGCGCGTGGTCCGGCTCAAGGCGCGGATGGGCTGGCAGGACATCGCGTTCTTCACCCTGGTCGGCGATGACTTCTCCGAGGACTTCGGCGTCGGGGAGATGTTCGGGCTCAACGTCTTCGTCCGTGACGGAGACACGATCTTCCGGTCCTACTTCCTCAACGGACGCGGTATCGAGGAGATCGGTCCGGTGTGGTCGTTTCTCGACATCACGCCACTCGGCCGGCAGGAGAGCTGGCAGGATGTGCCTGCGGGGCGGCCACAGGGACCCACCTACGAGTGGTGGCGTCTTCACGACAACTATGGCGAGGTTGCCGGATAGAGCAGGATGGAACGCGTGCAACTTCCCGTGCAGCCGCCGCTCGAACCGATGCTGGCGAAGGCTCAGACCACGGTGCCCGCCGACGCGGGCGTGTGGTCGTACGAGCCGAAGTGGGACGGATTCCGCGCCCTGGTCTTCCGCGACGGTGACGACGTCATGCTGCAGTCGCGGAACGGCAAGGACCTCGGCCGCTACTTTCCCGAACTGCTCGTCGCACTGCGCGCGGAGACCGTGCCGCGCTGCGTGCTCGACGGTGAGATCGTCGTACCCCGCGAGATCGGCGGACGCGTGCGTCTGGACTGGGAATCGCTGTCCCAGCGCGTGCATCCGGCGGCCAGCCGCATCAAGATGCTCGCCGAACAGACACCGGCGCACTTCATCGGATTCGACGCCCTCGCCACCGCAGACCGGTCGCTGCTCGCCGAGCCGTTCCGGATCCGGCGCGACGCTCTGGCCGAGGCCGTAAGCGACCGGCTATCGCTTCGGCAGGCACAGTGTCACGTCACCCGCACCACCGAAGACCCTGCGCTCGGAGCCGAATGGCTCAACACCTTCGAGGGCGCGGGTCTGGACGGGGTGATCGCCAAGCGGCTCGACGGCGCGTATCAGCCGGGCAAGCGGGAGATGGTCAAGGTGAAACACGCCCGCGACGCCGACTGCGTCGTCATGGGCTACCGCATCCACAAGAGCGGTGAGGGGCTCGGGTCGATGCTGTTGGGGCTCCACCGTGAGGACGGTGAACTCCAGATGGTCGGTGGCGCAGCATCCTTCACCGCAAAGGACCGGCTGAAGCTGCTCGGTGAGCTGGAACCGCTGCGGGAGGGCGACGAGGTCCGCGATGGTGATCCCAGCCGCTGGAACTCCGCTGCGGACAAGCGTTGGATCCCGATCCGCCCGGAGCGGGTGGCCGAGGTCGCGTATGACCAGATGGAGGGAAACACCGTGCACGGCATGCGTTTCCGGCACGCGGTGAAATTCCGCAGGTGGCGTCCCGACCGCGATCCGCACAGCTGCACGTTCGACCAGCTCGACGTTCCGCTCAACTACGACCTCTACGACGTTCTGGAGTCCTGAGATGGCTGGAAAAGGCAGCGCCGCAGAGGAGATCGAGGTGGACGGCGTCGCCGTCCGGTTGACCAGCCCCGACAAGGTGTACTTCCCGAAGCTCGGCAAGGACGGCACCAAGCGCAAATTGGTCGACTACTACCTCGCCGTGGCCGACCCGATGGTCGCGGTGTTGCGCGACCGCCCCGTGCATCTCCAGCGGTTCCCGGACGGCATCGACGGCGAGGAGATCTACCAGAAGCGGGTGCCGCAGAAGCATCCCGACTACCTGCAGACCTGCCAGGTGACGTTCCCCTCCGGACGCACCGCGGACGCGCTGAAGGTGACTCACCCGTCGGCCATCGCATGGGCCGCCCAGATGGGCACGATCACCTTGCACCCGTGGCAGGTGCGGTGCCCGGACGTGGAGCATCCCGACGAATTGCGCATCGACCTCGATCCGCAGCCCGGCACCGGATTCCGCGAAGCGCGCACCATCGCCGTCGAGGTGCTCAAGCCGCTACTCGACGAGCTCGGAATGGTCGGCTATCCGAAGACCTCCGGTGGCCGCGGCGTGCACATCTTTCTCCGCATCGCCACCGACTGGGATTTCATCGCCGTCCGCCGTGCCGGTATCGCGCTCGCACGGGAGGTCGAGCGGCGCGCCCCGGATGCCGTCACCACCTCGTGGTGGAAGGAAGAGCGCGGAACGCGGCTGTTCATCGACTACAACCAGAACGCCCGCGACCGGACATTCGCCTCAGCTTACTCGGTGCGCAAGACCGAGATCGCGACGGTGTCAACACCTTTGACGTGGAAAGAACTCGCCGACGCCGACCCCGACGACTACACCATCAACTCGGTGCCCGGGTTCGTCGCAGGCCGCCCCGATCCGTGGGCCGACATCGACGCGAAAGCGCAGTCGCTGCAGGTGCTCCTGGACATGGTCGAAGTCGACGAGAAAGAACGCGGTCTCGGCGATCTGCCGTATCCACCGAGCTATCCGAAGATGCCCGGCGAACCGCCCCGGGTGCAGCCCAGCAAGAAGGTCGCCGAGCACTGGGATGAGGACGGCAACCGCAAGAACTGAACTGCGCCAGTGGAACCGGCCCACCACCCAGACGGGCGGCGGGCCGATTCCAAGGCGTGCGGACTAGGTGCGCGGAGGCGTCCCATAGCCGGGGTTGCCGGGGTTGCCGGCGGCCGGCGTCACTGCGTGGTGGTCATTGCGGCGCTTCAAGCCGAGGAGGCCCAGGAGGCCCAGCAGGCCCGCGAGGCCCCAGAGGCCGGTCTTGTCACCGTCGTCCTCGGGCTCGTCGGCCTGGGCCTGGACAGTGGTCGTGCCCTGCTGCATGGGGAGGTACTCGGTGGTGGTGGCGTTGGCCACGCCGGCTCCACCGAACAGCAGTGCACCGGTCGCGGCGGCGGCAGCAATGATTTCGCGCATACTTTTACTCCGTACTTCGTGGCCGTTTTGGCCGGTTGACGATCGGACCATGGGCTGAGGTCCACGCCGGCAGGGAACAACGCACGTCCCCCCCGGTCGCACTGTGCAGATACCCGGCCGTCCGGTCACGAAACCGTAAGATCGCGAACAAGTTGCAAGCGGTACTATCCGCCGACCCTGCCGAGAGGACCGACTAAGGTGCCGAACATGGGGGTCAGCAACCGCTCCGGCGCCATCCGCAAAGCCGCCGCGGCCGTCGCGCTCATCGCGATGGTCGGGGGTGGCATCGGTATCGGCGCGTTCCTGCTCACCGGCGGTGGGGACCGGCAGCAGGCCTCCACCTCCACGTCCCGCCCGGCTCCGGGGCCGAGGATGCCGACCGCCCGCGATTTCACCGTCGGTGTCGTGGTGTCCGGCCACCACTGCGATCCTGCCGGTGACTGCGTCTACACCTACACCATCGAGCCCAAATACACCGGCATGTACCCGTTGCCGCCCAACGAGATACGCGTCAACTACCGGGTGACGGGAGGACATGAGCCCCAGGACGGGACCTTCACCGTGCACGACGACCAGGCCCGGTTCTTCAAGGACGTGACCGTCAACGGGCCGCCCGGCGCCACCCTCACCGCGTCCGTCGTCGACGTGGTGGAGGCCCCGCTGCACGGGCCGGCGGTGAGCCCGGCGCCGCCGCCTGCCCAGCCCTGACCGTCAGCGCAGCGGCACCACGCCGCGCGCCTGCGGCAGCGGCAGGTCGGTGTAGGTGGCGATGCCCGGTGCTGCGCCAACCACCGCCGGGATGGCGTGAATCGGTGGCATCGCCGTCATGATGTGGCCGAGGACGAAGAAATCCTCGAGCGTCTTGGCGTTCTCGATCATGTCCTGCGGCGGCAGGAAACCCACCGACATGTTGACCGTGGGCCGTCCGTCGATGGTGATCTTCCAGCCGTCCGCGTCGAGCTGCCAATCCGGGTCAAGGGTCTGACCCTTCTTCCAGCGGACGTTGATGTCGATGACCGTCCGGCCGCCGACCCGGCCCTGCCAGCTGGCCGCAACCCCGGCCACGTGGCCGGCCGGAATGGTCCACGATGCCATCGGCAGATCCTCGGTGGTCTGTGCATACTCCGACTCGCAGACGATCTCGTCGAGCTCGATACCCAGCGAATCGGCGACCAGCTGCACCGCCTCGGCGAACACCTCGGTGCCCTTGGCGGCCATCGGCTGCAGGTTCGGGTCGTCGATCGCGGTGCCGAAACCCACCGGGCGTTCGGTGTCGGGGGAGTCGTACAGCGTGGTGTCGGCCGATTCGGCGATGGTGATCTTGTCGATGCGGTCGCAGGCCGTCGCCGCCACGATCGCCAGCAGTTCGGCGAAACCGGGCGAGACGCCCGAGCCGAACAGCGTCGCACCGCCCTTCTCGCAGGCCGCGACCAGCCGGTCGCGCCCGGAGCCCAGATTGTGACCGGTGATGAACGACGCCGAGGCCACCACGTTGACGCCGGCCTCCAGGATGCGGACCAACTCGTCGACGTCGATCCACATCGGGTTGTAGACCACCGCGTCGGGCTTGAGCGCCAGCAGTTCGTCGATGTCGTCGGTGGCGGTCACGCCCAGCGGGGCGATGCCGGCCAGGTCGCCGACGTCGCGGCCCGCCTTCTCCTTCGACCACGCGTAGCAGCCCACCAGCTCCAGATGCGGATTTGCGGCGATCGCCGCGACCGAACTCTTCCCGACGTTGCCGGTCGTCCACTGGACGACCCGATAGTTGTTTGGCACTCGCTCAGATTAGGGCGGCCTCGACGACCCGCGGGCGGTTTTTTACCGATCGGCGAAAAATGAATCGGCGCTGCGTAGGGTGAGGTCGATGGACACCGCGCCGACCGCCCCGCGCCGGCCACGAGGCCGGCCCCCGCGCATCAGCCGCGACCAGATCGTCGCCGCGGCGCGGCGCACCGAGGGCCGGGAGCTGACCATGCAGTCGGTCGCCGATGCGCTGGGGGTCAGCCGCAAGGCGCTGCACTACTACGTCGGCAACCGCCAGGGCCTGCTGACACTTGTGGTGCTCGACCGGTTCGAGAGCGAATTGCGCCGCGTCGAGCTGCCGACCGACGGCGATTGGCGAACGGTGCTGCGCGCCTACGCCCGCGCCTTCCGTGACGGCATGCTGCAGGTCGGGATCGCCGTGGACCTCACACCCTTCAGCGGCGTGGGCGCGGCGGCGGTGCTCGACCTCGCCGAACGCGTCCTCGACGCCCTGCTCACCGCGGGATTCGCCGTCGACGATGCCCGCCGCGGTGTCACCGCCGTCGCCGACATCGCCCAGTCTGCCGCGCAGAACGCCATGCACATCTCCGTGCGCGATTTTCACCGCACGCAGACACGGGCTGCGCTCGACCGGCTGACCGATGCGGATTACCCGGCGTTGCGGCGGGTGCTCGCCTCCGAGCCGTCAGCCGAGGACGAGCAATTCGAGTTCGAACTCGAACTGGCCGTCGCCGGACTCGAACGGCTGCTGCCCGCGTCCGATCAGGGGCCGGGGGCCAGCGTGGCCTTGCCGTCGCGCTGAATCCCGGCCCGGTCGATCCAGGTGACGTCGACGACATCGCCCGGATAGTGCCGGTCAAGGGTGTAGGTCAGCGCCGTCGCGGAGTCGAGCCGGGTGCCGTCGACCGCGATCAGCACGTCGCCGTCGACGAGGCCCGCCGCCTCCGCGGGGCCGCCGCGCAGCACCTCCTGGATGATCACGCCTGGTGTGTCGGTCGGCGCGGTCCTGACCCCGACGCCGAGCAGCGCGGGCGGTCCGATGTGCACGGTGTCCGACGGGATGCGTGCGCGGATCTGGTTGGCGACGCTCATGGCCTCGTTGATCGGGATGGCGAAGCCTTTGCCGCCCGGACCCATCCGGTAGTTCACCGATGCGGCGACGGTGATGCCCACGACCTGGCCAACGCCGTTGACGACCGGACCGCCGGAATCCCCGGCGCGCACCGGTGCGGCGAACTCGATGAGACCGTTCAGTTCGTCGGAGGCGCCGGTGAGGGAGTCCTCAGCCTGGACCGTGCGCCCGAAGGAGGTGACGGTGCCGACCTCGCGGGTCAGCGGCGCCGCCGTACCGCTCGCATTGCCCAGCGCGACCACCGGCTCGCCGGCGACCAGCGCCGCGGAATCACCGATCGGCGCGACCGGCAGTCCGCCGGCGCCGAGGAGCTGGATGACGGCGATATCGCGACCGCGGTCATAACCGACGAGGTCCGCGGGGAAGGAGCGGCCGGCGACCGTCACGTTCATCCGGTCGGCGCCCTGAACGACGTGGTAGTTGGTCAGAACCTGGCCGTTGGGGTCGAGCACGATCCCCGTTCCGGCGCCGTAGGCGCTCTGGTAGTCGATCTCGGTGTCGATCCGCGCCACGGCGGGCTCGACGGTCGCCGCGGCGGCGACGGGATCAACGGGCTGGGCGACCGAGGTGGCCGGCACCGTGACGGGGATGACCAGGGCGAGAATCGCGGCGACCATGATCGAGAACAGGCGCAGCGACCGGATGACATGCATGCCCAATTTATTGCCCTCCGTCGAAGATTTGTAACGGTCGTTCTCATTACATCTTCATGATCATGAGGCGATGCGTCGAGCCAAGGCCTCTGACCTCAGTCTTCGACGGCGACGCTGCCCCGCGTGCGGCGGCGACGGCGCGTGGAGTCCTTGCCTGCCGGCCGCCGGTTGCGCAGCCCGCCGGTGGCCGGGCTGTCCGCGGACTCGTCGGCCGATTGCTCGGTGTCCTCCTCGGCCGTGACCTCCTGGGCCGTCACCTCGGGTTCGGCGGCCTCTTCAGGATCGGTCTCACCGGGCTCGGTGTCGGACTCGGTGGCTTCGGCGTCGGTCTCCCCGTCGGCGACCGTCTCCTCGTCAGCAGCGGCTTTACCGCGTCCGCGCCGGCGGGTCCGCGACGTGCTCTTGAGCGGTTTGACCGGTTTCGGCGGTGGTGGCGGCAGTTCGGCGACGAATGCCAGATAGAACGCGAACATCCCGAGCAGGGCGGTGGCCGCCGCCGCGCCGTAGATGCCGAACAGCCAGGTGCCGGCGCTGTCGAGATCGAGCCAGATCTCGCTGATCGCGGCGCCGAGGATGAGGGCCGCGGCCAGCACGTGCAGCGCGATGGACGTGGTGCGGAGCCGCAGGGCGAGCAGCGGCGTGCCGAATTCGGGCCGGCGGGTGCGCAGCAGCGTGAAGACCACAGGCAGCGCGGCGAGGCCGATCAGCGCGGCGGTGACGATGCGCAACACCGTCCCGAGCGTGTGGGAGGTCTGGCCCATCAGTTCCCACCAGCGGGGCAGGACGAAGAAGAAGTACAGCGCAGCAGCGATGACCGAGAACGATGCGTGCCAGACGACCGCGACGGAGCGCCGCATACTCCTCCTCGAGATTGGCGGACCGGCGGCGCGACCACCGACCAACAGGTCGCTGATCGCACCCCGGGCCAGGTGCGGAGGATAGGGGATTTGAACCCCTGAGGGCTGTTAACCCAACCCGCGTTCCAGGCGAGCGCCATAGGCCACTAGGCGAATCCTCCGCGAGCCATGGTAGCCGACCCCGCTGGTGCTCCGGTCCGGACCGCGGCTGTCGCGGGTACTACACTCGACTCGGACCCCGCGCGACGTCCATCCTGTGAACTCCCCCAGGGCCGGAAGGCAGCAAGGGTCAACGGGCTCTGGCGGGTGCGCGGGGTCCCCTTCATTTCTTCTCGCATTCGGTGAAAGGCGCGCGGTGTCGTTCCAGTCCCTCGGCCGCGACGATCTGATCGCCGAGCACGAGCAGCAGCAGCGCAACTATGCCGACCTGCAGGCCAAGAAGCTGCGCCTCGACCTGACCCGCGGTAAGCCGTCGCCCGATCAGCTGGACCTGTCCAACCGTCTGCTGAGCCTGCCGGGCGACGAGGATTACCGCGACGGGGACGGCACCGACGTCCGCAACTACGGCGGTCTGCACGGTCTGCCCGAACTACGGGCGATCTTCGGCGAGCTGCTCGGCATCCCGGTCCAGAACCTCATCGCCGGCAACAACGCCAGCCTGGAGATGATGCACGACGCCGTCGTGTTCTCGCTGCTGCACGGAACCGTCGACTCGCCGCGGCCCTGGAGCAGGGAACCCGAGGTCAAGTTCCTGGCCCCCGCCCCCGGCTACGACCGGCACTTCGCGATCACCGAGAGCCTCGGCATCGAGATGGTCCCGGTGCCGATGCGCGAGGACGGCCCGGACGTCGACCTCATCGAGGAGCTGGTGGCCGGCGATCCGTCCATCAAGGGCATGTGGTGTGTGCCGGTGTTCGCCAACCCGACCGGTGTCACCTATTCGTGGGAAATTGTGCGCCGGCTGGTCCAGATGCGCGCCGCCGCTGCCGATTTCCGGCTGTTCTGGGACAACGCCTATGCGGTACACACGCTGACCCCGGAGTCCCTGCGTCAGATCGACGTGCTCGGGCTCGCCGCGGCGGCCGGTAATCAGAACCGCCCTCTGGTGTTCGCCTCGACCTCCAAGATCACCTTCGCCGGTGCCGGTGTCGGCTTCTTCGGCGGCTCACTGGGCAACATCGCCTGGTACCTGCAGCACAACGGCAAGAAGACCATCGGGCCGGACAAGGTCAACCAGCTGCGGCATCTGCGGTTCTTCGGTGACGCGGACGGGGTGAGACTGCACATGCAGCGCCACCGTGAACTGCTCGCGCCCAAGTTCGCACTGGTCGCGGAGATCCTGGAGGAGCGGTTCGGCGATTCGAAGATCGCGTCCTGGACCGACCCCAAGGGCGGCTATTTCGTCAGCCTCGACGTCTGGCCCGGCACTGCGAAGCGTACGGTCGCGCTGGCCAAGGACGCCGGCATCGCCGTCACCGAGGCCGGCTCGGCCTTCCCGTATCGAAAAGACCCCGAGGACAAGAACATTCGCATCGCGCCGACGTTCCCGTCCATACCGGACCTGCGGGAGGCGATCGACGGACTGGCCACGTGCGCACTGCTGGCCGCCACCGAGTCGCTGCTGGCGAAGTGACGGTGCCGCCGGCCCCGGCCCGTCACACCGCATCGGTAGCCTGCTGACCGTGGCGCTCTACCGCAAGTACCGACCGGCGACCTTCGCGGAGGTGGTGGGCCAGGAGCACGTCACCGAACCGCTCTCGACCGCGCTGTCCGCGGGACGCATCAATCACGCCTATCTGTTCTCGGGCCCGCGCGGCTGCGGTAAGACGTCCTCGGCGCGCATCCTGGCCCGATCGCTGAACTGCGCGCAGGGGCCGACGCCGACGCCGTGCGGGGTCTGCGACTCGTGTGTGGCGCTCGCGCCCAACGGGCCGGGCAACGTCGATGTGGTCGAACTCGACGCCGCCAGCCACGGCGGCGTGGACGACACCCGGGAACTGCGGGACCGCGCGTTCTATGCGCCCGCCCAGTCGCGCTACCGCATCTTCATCGTCGACGAAGCGCACATGGTGACCACCGCGGGCTTCAACGCGCTACTCAAGATCGTCGAGGAGCCGCCGGACCACCTGATCTTCGTCTTCGCCACCACCGAGCCGGAGAAGGTGCTGCCCACCATCCGGTCGCGGACCCACCACTACCCGTTCCGGCTGCTGGCTCCCAAGACCATGCGCACGCTGCTCGAACGCATCTGCGCCGATGAGGGCGTCACCGCCGACGATGCGGTCTATCCGCTCGTCATCCGGGCCGGCGGCGGGTCACCGCGAGACACCCTCTCGGTGCTCGACCAGTTGCTGGCCGGTGCCGAGGGCAACCACGTGCAGTACACGCGGGCGCTGGCGCTGCTGGGCGCCACCGACGTCGCGCTGATCGACGACGCGGTGGACGCGCTGGCCGCGGGCGATGCCGCCGCACTGTTCGGCGCCGTGGAGGCGGTGATCGACGCCGGACACGATCCGCGCCGCTTCGCCAACGACCTGCTGGAGCGGTTCCGCGATCTGATCGTGCTGCAGGCCGTTCCCGACGCGGCCGCGCGCGGAGTGGTCGACGCCCCGGGCGACGTGCTGGAGCGGATGCGCGAACAGGCGGCGCGGGTGGGCTCGGCGACGTTGGCGCGCTATGCGGAAGTGGTGCACGCCGGGCTGGGCGAGATGCGCGGCGCGACGGCCCCACGCCTGCTGCTCGAGGTGGTCTGCGCGCGGCTGCTGCTGCCGTCGGCGAGCGACACCGAGGCGGCACTGCTGCAGCGTGTCGAGCGCATCGAGACCCGGCTCGACATGTCGATTCCGGCGTCGGACGGGCAGGCGGTGGCCGCCGCGCCGGCGCCGGCCAAGACGTTCAGCCGCCGGAGCCAGGCACCCGAGCCGGCAGCCGAAGCAGAGCCGGCACCGGCTCCGGTACCGGCTCCGAAGGAGCCCGCCCCGGCGCCCAAGGCACCGGAGCCGAAGGCCGCCCCATCCCCGCCTGAGCCCGCCCCGACAGCCGAGCCCGAGCCGGAGCCGGAGCACTCACCTCCGCCGGTACGCCCTCCAGCCGATCCGGTCGTCGAGGCGCCCCCGGTGGCGCCTGCCACCGTGGCGGGCGAGCCGAACGCCGCGGCGGTGCGCAGTATGTGGACCACCGTGCGGGAGAAGGTGCGTCAGCGCAGTCGCACCATCGACGTCATGCTGGCCGGTGCCATCGTGCGTGCCGTCGAGGGCAGCACCCTGGTGCTCAGCCACGAGTCGGCGCCGTTGGCCAAGCGGCTTGTGGAACAACGCAATTCCGACGTCATCCGGGAGGCGCTCAAGGATGCGCTCGGGGTCGACTGGACCATCCGCTGCGAGGCCGGTGCGGCACCCGCAGCCGCGCCGCCGGCGGCGGCCGCACCGGCCCGGCCCGCACCCGCGGAGCGACCGGTGGACGACGACGAGGAGAGCATGCTCGCCGAGGCCGTGCGCGAGGATGCGGGTCCGCGTCGGGACCCCGAGGAGGTGGCGCTGGAACTCCTGCAGAACGAGCTCGGCGCGCGTCCGATCGACGGTAGCGGCTAGGGCGACCACCACGGCCGCAGTGGCAGTCCGCCGTCGTTGCCCCGGCCGTCCAGCTTGACCGCCAGCACCTGGTGCAGCTGAACCACATTCGTCTCGAACCCGAGCCGCGAGCCCGCCATGTACAGCCCCCACACCTTGGCGGTGCCGACGCCCACTTCGGCCACCGCCTCGTCCCAGTGCTCGACGAGATTGCGGCACCAGTCGCGCAGGGTCATCGCGTAGTGGTGGCGCAGGTTCTCCTCGTGCACGACCTCGAATCCGACGTCCTGGGCCTCGGTGATGATGCGGCCCGAGCCCGTCAGCTCGCCGTCCGGGAACACGTACCGGTCGATGAACCCGCCCGCCGGCGCACCGGATCGGTTGTCGTGCCGGGTTATGCAGTGGTTGAGCAGCAGACCGCCGGTGCGCAGCTTCGACTGCAGGAACCGGAAATACGACGGATAGTTGTGCACGCCGATGTGTTCGGTGAGCCCGATCGACGAGACCGCGTCGAAGCCGCTCTCCCGGATGTCTCGGTAGTCGCCGTGGCGGATCTCCGCGAGGTCTGTCAACCCCTCGTCGGCGATGGCCTTCTGCCCCCAGAGCGCCTGCTCCTTGGACAGCGTGACCCCGACCGCCTTGACCCCGTTGCGGGCGGCGTAGCGCACCATTCCGCCCCAGCCGCAGCCCACGTCGAGCAGCCGGTCACCGGGTTTCAGTGCCAGCTTTTCGAACACCAGGCGGTATTTGTTGTCCTGCGCCTCCTCGAGCGAGGCGTCCAGGGTCGGGTAGCAGGCGCAGGTGTAGGTCATCGACGGCCCGAGCACCAACTCGTAGAACTTGTTCGAGACGTCGTAGTGGTGGTGGATGGCATCCGCATCGCGAGTCTTGCTGTGGCGCAGACCTTCCGCTATGCGGCGCCACCGCGGCAGCGCCTCCTGCGGGGGCGGGGCGATCGGCTTGAGGCGCTCGAGACCGATGGAACGCACGACGTTGGCCAGCACGCGGGCCGGGGGTCGCTTGAAATCGGTCGCCGCCAGGGCGCGCAGCAGCTCGTAGGGGTCGCCGGGGTGCACGCCGAGCATGTCGAGGTTTCCCGACACGTACGCCCGCACCAGGCCGAGATCGCCGGGCGCGGTGGCCAGGTAGGTGGTGCCACGCGGCGTCTTCAGATCGAGGCCGAGCGCGGCGTCCGGCGGGCCGGCGCTGCTGCCGTCGTATGCGGTGAACCGCAGCGGTTCCTGGCCGGCTGCGAAAACCTCGAGCACCTCGGCCAGCGTCAGCTTCCGTTCCGGCGCATTCTGTTCGCTCGTCATCGTCGTTGCACCGCCTTCGCATAGAGGTCGAGCAGTCGGGAGTCCGGGTCGTAGGTCTTCTTCACCGTCTTGTACGTCTCGCCGCCGTAGAGATCGTCGAACTCTTCCGGAGAGTAGTACGCGTCGCTGTAAAGGGACTTGTGACCGTCCAGCTCGCTGACCTTCTCCTCGATCAGCCGGTTGGTGTGACCGTCGGTGGGCCCCGCGGGAACCGACGACCAGAACCCCACATTGACATAGGTGTGACGCGGGCGGATCGGATACAGCGGCCACCCACCCTCATCACGTAACCGCAACGGGCACAGCCACACCGGTTCGATCGGGACATTCTCGATGAACCAGTGCAGGAACTCTGCGGTGCGTTCGACGGGGACCTCGATGTCCTGGACGACCCGTTCGCGCGGTGGCCGCCCGTTACGCTTCTCGATCCGGTCGGCGATGTCGAAACGCCGGTCGTAGGCGATGAGTTTCCAGTACACGCTGCTGCGCCGGTACCGCCGCGGCCACCACCGGCGAATCCTCGGGTGCTGGGCGCCGAACGCCCGTGAGCACCAGAACCAGTCGGTGTCCCACCGCCACAGGTAGTCGTGGATCGTCAGCCGATCCTGTTTCTCACCGGCGGCATGCTGAATCGAGCGGTAGTAGATTTCGCTGCCGGTGTAGTCGCTGACCGGACCCGGCGTGGCAGTCTGTACGCCGACGCACAGGTAGCTCTCGTCGGCGCTGAACACCACCCCGTCGAGGTAGTCGACGGGCGCCCCGTCCAGGGTGCGGGTCTCGACGATGCGGTCCATCGTGGTGACCAGGTCGGTCAGCGAGTCGAAGCGCAGATGCCGCAGGGCGACGAAGGGTTTGACCGGTTCGAGTTCGATCTTCAACCGCACCGAGTAGCCCAGCGTCCCGTAGGAGTTCGGGAACGCGCGAAAGAGGTCCGGGTGGACGTCCCGACTCGCGGTGACGACGTCGCCGGTGCCGGTGAGGATGTCCATCTCCAGCACCGACTCATGGGGCAGCCCGTTACGGAAGGAGGCCGACTCGATGCCCAGACCCGTCACGGCCCCACCCAGGGTGATCGTCTTCAGCTGCGGCACCACCAGCGGGGACAGCGCGTAGGGCAGCGTCGCGGCCACCAGATCCTCATAGGTGCACATGCCGGCGACGTCGGCGGTGCGCGCATCCGGGTCGACGGAGATCACCCCGGTCAGCCCGGAGGTGTCGAGCCCTTTCGCGGTGGCTTCGGCGCGGGCGCGGAAGAGGTTGGAGGTGGGTTTGGCGAGGCGCACGGTGGCGGCTGGCGGAATCGCCCGGTAGCTGGCGAGTAGCCGCTCCACGCCTGCGGCGTGAGCAGCCCGTGCGTCGGTCGGGGCAACAGACACGGATATACGCTAGTCCCCGGTCGTATCCGATGCGACCGCACAGCAACGAAGGAGTTCGACCGATGGGACAGGTCAGCGCGTCCAGCACCGTTTTGATCGACGCCGAGCCGGCGGCGGTGCTGGCGGCGGTCGCCGACTATCAGACCGTTCGCCCGAAGATCCTCTCGGAGCATTACCGCGACTACCGCGTCCTCGAGGGCGGGCAGGGCGCCGGAACCGTCGTCACCTGGAAGCTGCAGGCCACCAAGTCCCGGGTGCGCGATGTGAAGGCCGCCGTGGACATCGCCGGCCACACCGTCATCGAGAAGGATGCCAACTCCACGCTGGTCACCAACTACACCGTCGCGCCGGCGGGACCGGGTTCCTCGGTCACCGTCAAGTCCTCGTGGACGGGTGCGGGCGGCGTCAAGGGCTTCTTCGAGAAGACGTTCGCACCGCTGGGGCTGAAGAAGATCCAGGCCGAGGTGCTGGCCAACCTCAAGCGTGAGGTCGAGAAGGCCGCCTAGGGCTGCATCGCGAGGAAGGCGGCGATACCGCGCACCACGCCGTCGGCGTAGCGCTGCCTGCCCTCGGCCGTCTTCATCACCGCGGAGTCCGCCGGGTTCTTCATGTTGCCCAGTTCCACCAGGATCGACGGGTACTGCGCCAGGTTGAGCCCGGCAATGTCGCTGCGCGGATTGAGGCCGCCCGAGCCGATGTAGGTGGACGGGACGAAACCCGACCCCGCCAGCTGGTCGCGCATGACCCGTGCGAACGTGACCGCAGGTCCGGCCTGCGCCTCGTTGAGCGGCGGCGACGAGTAGAGCACGTGGAAGCCGCGCCCGGTCGCCGGGCCACCGTCGGCGTGGATGGACACGATCGCGTTGGGCCGTAGGGAATTGGCCATCGCGGCGCGTTCGTCGACGCACGGACCGAGGGCGTTGTCGTTGCCGCGCGACATCGCCGTGCGCACCCCCAACGCGGTGAGCGCCTGACGGATGCGCAGCGTGGTGTCCCAGGCGAAGGTGTGTTCGGGGTAGCCGTCCTCGGTGGAGGTGCCGCTGGCCTGGCAGTCCTTGGTGCCGCCGCGGCCGGTGGGCACCTGCTTGCTGATCGAGGCGTCGTTGGCACCGTTGTGGCCGGGGTCGAGGAAGACGATCTTGCCCGCGATGGTGGCGGGCGCCGCGGCGGCGGGGGCGGCGAGAATGGACGCGGCGATCAGCAGGCTGGTGGCGATCGCGGCTCCGACACGCAGGCTGGCAGGCACGGGCGCCACCGTAGCCCGGGTGCCGACTACGCTTGAAGCCCAAAGGGCTCGATCCGGTCGAGAGCAACCAAGTCGAGACCGAGCTTTTACCAACACGTACTGATCGACACCGCGAGGGGAACCGTCATGCAACCCGGTGGCCAGCCCGATATGTCGGCGCTCCTGGCGCAGGCCCAGCAGATGCAGCAACAGCTGATGGAGGCACAGGAGGCGCTGGCCAACGCCGAGGTGCACGGACAGGCCGGCGGTGGCCTGGTCCAGGTCACGATGAAGGGCAGCGGTGAGGTGCTCGGCGTCAGCATCGACCCCAAGGTGGTCGACCCGGACGATATCGAGACGCTGCAGGATCTTGTCGTCGGCGCGATCGCCGACGCGTCTCAGCAGGTCGCCATCATGGCGCAGCAGCGGCTGGGGCCGCTCGCGGGCGGGATGGGCGGCCTCGGGCTGCCGGGGCTCTAGTTGTCCTCGCATGTTTGAAGGACCCGTTCAAGATCTGATCGACGAGCTCGGCAAGCTGCCCGGGGTCGGGCCGAAGAGCGCCCAGCGCATCGCGTTCCATCTGCTCAGCGTGGAGCCGCCGGACATCGACCGGCTGGCCGCCGCACTCAACCGGGTCCGCGACGGGGTGAAGTTCTGCGAGGTGTGCGGCAACGTCTCCGACGCCGACCGCTGCCGCATCTGCAGTGACCCGCGGCGTGACGCCTCGTTGGTGTGCGTCGTCGAGGAGCCCAAGGATGTCCAGGCCGTCGAGCGCACACGCGAGTTCCGCGGCCGCTACCACGTGCTGGGCGGGGCGCTCGACCCGTTGTCGGGGGTGGGCCCGGATCAGCTGCGGATCCGTCAGCTGCTGAACCGGATCGGCGAACGTGTCGACGGCGTCGACGTCGCGGAGGTCATCATCGCGACCGATCCGAACACCGAGGGCGAGGCGACGGCCACGTATCTGGTGCGGATGCTGCGCGACATCCCGGGCCTCACCGTCACGCGGATCGCCTCCGGCCTGCCGATGGGTGGCGACCTCGAGTTCGCCGACGAGCTGACGCTGGGCCGGGCGCTGACCGGCCGCCGCGCAATGGCCTGACTCTCTTTCCGCCGAAACGAACAAATGGGCGAAGAAGTGCGGGTGGCCGCGGGCATTTCGTCGGTTTCGGTGACGTGTCGGTGCTCGGGGTGACGATGCCGCCATGACTGAGGTGTTTCTGGGAAGGGAAGCGCTCGGCGCCGGCATGCACCGAAGCGACTTGCGACGTTGGTACCGGCCGATCTTTCGGGGCGTCTACGTCCCGAAGCGATCCGATCTCACGCTGTACGACCGGGCGCTCGGGGCGTGGCTCACATCTGATCGACGTGGGGTCGTCACCGGTGTCGCCGCGTCTGCGTTGCATGGCGCCGACTGGGTGGATGCGGTCGAACCGATCGAAATCCTGATCAAGGAACGACGAAAACAGGCCGGCCTGATCGTGCGAATGGACGAGTACTCCGCAGACGAAGTCACGACCGTCGATGGCATCGCGGTGACAACCCGGGCGCGCACAGCGTTCGACCTGGGCCGCCACCAACCGCGTTACCGAAGCATTGCTCGGCTCGATGCACTCATGCGAGCAGCGCCGTTCGACACCAACGACGTCTCCACGATCATGCGCCGTTACGGTCCGGTTCGCGGCGTCCGTCAACTTCGAGAACTGCTGCCGCTCGTCGACCACGGCGCGGCCTCGCCGAAAGAGAGCTGGCTGCGCCTCCTTCTCGTCGACGCCGGTCTTCCGACACCGGAGACGCAGATACCGATACTCGACGAGGCCGATGAACCGTTCGCCTTCGTCGACATGGGTTGGCGCGAGCTGCAGCTTGCGGTCGAGTACGACGGAGATCAGCACCGCACCTCCAGGCCGCAATACGTGAAGGACATGCGGCGGCTCGAACGGATCGCCCGACACGGTTGGGAGGTGATCCGGGTCATCGCCGAGGACCGGCCGGCGGCGGTGCTGGCGCGGATCCGAGAGGCCTACATCCGCCGCGGCGGTGCCGAGATCGACGAAATGCCCTCAGTTACTCGTACTTTCGCGCCGATTCGTTCGGTTGGGCGGAATGAGGCTGCGTAGAGGTCAGTCGAAGGCGACGTCGACGACATGCACCTCGACGCCGGCCGCCGCAATTCGTTCCAGCTGGGCCGGATCGGCTCCGGAATCGGTGACCAGGTCATCGATCCGGTTCAGGCCGACCATGTTCGCGAAGGTGACCTTGCCGATCTTCGAACCGTCGACGGCGACGATGACTCGCTGGGCGTTGTCCGCCATGACGATCGACGTGCGGGCCTCGCTGTCGTCATAGGTCGTCGCGCCGCTTTCGGCCGACATCCCGTCGGCGCCCAGGATGGCGGTCCCCACGGTGATCGCCTGGAACGCGTACTCCGACAGCGGGCCGACGGCCTCCATCGAGTTGGTGCGGATCAGCCCGCCGGTCATGATCACCCGCATGTGGGCGTCCATGGCGCATTCGCCCGCGATGCTGAGCGAATTGGTCACGATGGTCATCTGCGGACGTCCCCGCAGGGCCCGGGCGACCTCGAACGTCGTCACCCCGCCGGTGAGCCCGACGGCGTGCGGTCCGTACGGCACCAGCGCCGCCGCATGCTGCGCGATCCGCCGCTTGATCGCCACCAGCCGATGGTCCCGGAGGCGCACCGGTATCTCACCGTCGCCGCTGCCGACGGGGCGCGCGCCGCCGTGGGTGCGCACCACCAGGCCCTGGTCTGCCAGCTCGCTCAGGTCACGCCGCAACGTCACCGCCGAGACACCCAGTACGGCGCACAGCTCGGCGGACGACATCTCGCCGCGGGCTCGGAGCATGGCCAGCACTTCTCGCATACGGTCAGTTTTTTTGATCGACATGGAGTCTTTCCTTCGATACGGCGCCAAACAATCAGATTTGTTGATCGCTTTCGCTGATCGTATTGCTCAGTTTCGATGTGGTTTCGATCATCATGGTCATGACCCACGCCACAACCGCAGATCTGGTCGCGGTGGCCGTCGCCTCCGGCAGTGCGGTGCCCGCGTTCAACGTGATCACCCTGGAGCACGCCGAAGCCGTCGCCACCGGCGCGGAGGCGGCGAACACACCGGTACTGCTTCAGGTCAGCGAGAACGCCGTGCGCTTCCACGGCGGACGGATGGCACCGGTGTTGGCGGCCTGCTCAGAGATTGCCCGGCAGTCGGCGGTGCCGATGGCGGTTCACCTCGATCACTTCACCGATCCCGAGCTGATCGCCACGGCGATCGACGCGTCACACCGGTTCGCCGTCAGTTCGATCATGGTCGACGCGGCACACCTGCCATACGAGTCCAACACCGAGCAGACCCGTCGCGTGGCCGACGCCGCACACGCCGCGGGGCTGTGGGTGGAGGCCGAACTCGGTGAGATCGGCGGAAAGCGTGGGGCACACGCGAGCGGAGCGCGGACCGATCCGGCGGAAGCCACCGACTTCGTCGGCCGAACAGGTGTCGACGCGCTCGCGGTAGCGGTGGGCAGCACCCACGCGATGACGAGTCGAGACGCCGATCTCGATCTGGGTCTCACTGCGCGCCTGGCGGCCGCGGTACCGGTGCCCCTGGTACTGCACGGGGGTTCCGGGGTGTCCGACGACGTTCTGCACGCCGCGGTGAGCGCGGGTATCCGCAAGCTCAACGTGGGCACCGCACTCAACATCGCGTTCACCGGCGCCGTCCGCGCGCGGCTGGCCGCAGACGACGCGGCCACCGATCCGCGCGGCTATCTCGATCCGGCACGAACGGCGATGGCGGACAGAGTGGCCGAGCTGTGTCGGGTGGTCTCCGGCCGTCAGGAGGCCCGGCGATGACCGCGCATGCCGTACATACCGACGACGACTTCGCACGCACGATCCGGGAACACAAGCGCGGCACGGCGGTCGGTGTCTACTCGGTGTGCTCGGCGCAGCCGCTGGTGCTGGAAGCCGCCATCGCGCAGGCCGCCGCCGACGGGACCTACGTGCTCATCGAGGCGACGTCGAACCAGGTCGACCAATTCGGTGGGTACACCGGTCTGCGGCCCGACGGCTTCCGGGATCTCGTTCACTCCATCGCGGACCGGCGAGGTTTTCCTCGCCGTCGGATCGTGCTGGGCGGTGACCACCTCGGTCCCAATCGCTGGCAGGGCGGTCCGGCCGAGGAGGCGATGGTCCACTCCGAGGAACTCATCGAGGCCTACGTCGCGGCCGGTTACACGAAGATCCACTTGGACTGCAGCATGGCCTGCGCCGACGATCCCACAGTGCTCGACGACGAGACGGTGGCCGCGCGCAGCGCCCGACTGCTCCGGGTCGCCGAGGCCACCGCCGACCGGTGCGACCGTGCGGACACGGTGCGCTACGTCATCGGTACCGAGGTGCCGGTGCCCGGCGGCGCGCAGGAAACGTTGCACGGATTGACCCCGACCTCGCCTGAGCGCGCCCGCCGCACCGTCGCCGCCCACCGCTCCGCCTTCGCCGACATCGGGCTGGCCGGCGTCTGGCCGCGCGTCGCGGCGCTGGTCGTCCAGCCCGGCGTGGAGTTCGACAGCATGCAGGTCGTCGACTACCGGCGCAGCGAGACCGCCGCCCTGCGGCGCGTGCTCGACGACGAATCCGACTTGGTCTTCGAGGCCCATTCCACCGATTATCAACGTCCCCAACAACTCCGCGAACTCGTCGAAGATCACTGGGCCATCCTGAAGGTCGGTCCCGGGCTGACGTTCGCCTTGCGCGAGGCGCTGTTCGCGCTGGCGGCCATCGAGGACGAACTCTTCGCCGCGCCGGTGCGGTCGGGTCTGGTCGAGGTCGTCGAGCGCCGGATGCTGGAGAGCCCGGAATACTGGCAGGACCACTACCACGGCGGCCGGGACGAGCAGCGGATCGCCCGCCGGTACAGCTACAGCGATCGGCTGCGCTACTACTGGCCGGACCAGGAAATCGATCACGCCCGCGCCACCCTGATGCGCAACCTCGCCGCCATCACGGTGCCGCCACCGCTGATCAGCCAGTACCTGCCCGACCAGTACCGGCGCGTCCGTGAGGGCAGGCTCGTCCCTGATCCCGGGGCGCTGGTGATCGACCGCATCCGCGACAGCCTGCGTCCTTATGCCCGAGCATGCGGCAACCCTTCGAACGACGGAGCCTTCAATGCCTGAATCAACCACCGTCATTCCAGCCCAGAAAGACGGCGGCGCAACCATTGTCGAGATCGCTCAGCAGCCCGACGCCTGGCGGGAACTTCCTCGGCTGATCGACGGGCGAGCGCGCGACTTCCTCTCCGGTGTTCTCGAGCGCGACGATCTGCGCGTCATTCTGACCGGTGCCGGCAGCTCGGCGTTCGCCGGCCAGATCGTGGCTCCCGCGTTGCGGCGACATCTCGGTCGGCGCGTTGAGGCAATCCCGACCACCAGCATCGTGGCCAACCCCGCCGATCTGCTGGAACGCCGAACGCCCACGCTCCTCGTGTCCTTCGGCCGGTCGGGCAACAGCCCGGAGAGCGTCGCGGCCACCCGCATCGCCGACGAGCTGGTCGACGAGGTGTGGCACCTCATCCTCAGCTGCGACGCGAACGGTCAGCTCGCACAGACCCATTCCCGCCGGGACGACTCCCTGGTGGTGCTGATGCCCGAACGCACCAACGACACCGGTTTCGCGATGACGTCGAGTCTCACGTCGATGATGCTGACCTGCCTGCTGCTGCTCGGACCCGCGGACCGGTCCTCGGTCCACGCCCTCGCCGATGCCGCCCAGCGTCTCATCGACGATCGCGCCGGGATCCGCGCTTTGGCCGATGCCCACCGGGAACGCTTCGTGTATCTGGGCAGCGGTGCCCTGGAGGGGCTGGCGCGGGAATCCGCCCTCAAGCTCCTCGAGTTGACCGCCGGTGAAGTGGTGACGTACTTCGATTCACCGCTGGGTTTCCGGCACGGGCCCAAATCCGTGCTCGATCCGGAAACCCTGGTGGTGGTGTACATGTCGGCCGACGCCTACACCCGCCGCTACGACGAAGACATCATCGCCGAGATACGCGCCCAACTCGACGACGACAACGTCGTCGCCCTCGCCCCCGGTGACCAGCCCAGCGGAAACATCAGGGCCATCACGGGTCTCGATGGCCTTGACGATTCACAGCTTGCCGTCGTCTATCTGGTCTTTGCCCAGTACCTGGCGCTGTTCACGGCGCTCGGACGGGACAAGACGCCGGACAACCCCTTCCCCGGAGGGGAAGTCAGTCGCGTCGTCAAGGGCGTCACGATCCACCCGCTGACCCCTGACCATCGCGCCCGGTGACGGCGATGGCCCGTTATCTCGGTGTCGACGGCGGTGGCTCCAAGACAGCGTTCGCGCTGATCGACGACTCCGGCCAGGTGCAGGCGCGTGCGCAGACCGCTACCTCCTACTACTTCACCGAGGGCTTCGGCGTCGTGGAAAACGTTCTGCGGGAGGGCATCACCGAGATCTGTCGGATCGCCGGCATCGGCGTCTCCGACGTCGACGCGGCGTTCTTCGGCATCCCGGGTTACGGCGAGTCCAGCGTCGATATCCAACGCCTCGACGCCGTTCCCGGCTCGATCCTCGGTCACGACCGCTACAGCTGTGACAACGACATGGTCTGCGGGTGGGCCGGTTCCCTGGCCGGCGAGGACGGCATCAACGTCATCAGCGGCACCGGGTCGATGACCTACGGCCAGCGGTGCGGTGTCGGACACCGTGTCGGGGGCTGGGGTGAGTTGTTCGGCGATGAGGGGTCGGCGTACTGGATCGCAATACAGGGCCTCAACGTGTTCAGCCGGATGAGTGACGGCCGGTTGGAACGCTCGGCGCTCTATGAGCGGATGCGCGACCGGTTGCAGATCACCAGCGACCTCGACGCGGTGAGCCTGATCATCGAACGGTGGAGCGGGAACCGTTCGGCGATCGCCGATCTGGCCCGCACCGTCGCGGCTGCGGCGGCCGACGACCCGGTGGCTGAACGGATCCTGCGCACAGCGGTCGACGAGTTGGCGGCGCTGGTGGAGACCACCCGGAGGCAACTCGGCTTCGCCGACGACGAGCCGGTGGCGGTCTCCTACTCCGGTGGGATGTTCACCGACGAGCGCTACCTGGGGCTGTTCCGGGCGCGACTCGAGCAGTCACCGGTCAAGTACGACCTGCGCCGGCCGCTACTCGACCCGGCGCTCGGAGCCGCGCTGTATGCCGCGAAACAGAGCGGGCATCCGCTCACCCCCGACTCCCTGGCCGACTTGACCGCCACCCAATTCCGAGAAGAGGTAGACACATGACCGCTCCGACCGCTCCCGCGCGGACGCGCAGCTGGATCTTCTATGCCACCCTGCTGGTGTTGTTCTGGGGGGTGTGGGGCGCCTTCTCGGCGCTGCCGGCGTCCCGTTACGGCTATCCGGACGAGATGATCTACAGCATCTGGGCGCTGACGATGATCATCCCGGCCGCCTTCGCCCTGCGCGGCCAGCACTTCGACCGTCGCCGGCAGGCGACGATCTACGGTCTGCTGGTTGGAGTGACCGGAGCGGGGGGCCAGCTGGTGCTTTTCCAGGCGCTGACCATGGGCCCGGCCTACCTCATCTTCCCGATCGTGGCGATCTCTCCGGCGATCACCGTTCTGATGGCGATGGGGCTGCTGCGTGAGCGGGTCACGATGCTGGCTGCGGTCGGGCTGGTGGCCGCACTGATCGCCATCGTGCTGTTCAGCATCTCCAGCGGAGACGACGACGTATCCACTGGTCCGTGGCTGATTCTGGCGATCATCGTGTGTGTGGCCTGGGGTGTGCAGGCCTACTTCATGCGCAAGGCTGCGACCATCGGCGTCAACGACGCCACCACGTTCGGCTGGATGGCCGTCACCGCGCTGGCGCTGATTCCGGTGGCATTGTGGTCGATCGGGGGTGTGGCGCTCGACTTCCCCTGGCAAGCACCGGCTCTCACCGCAGGTACCCAGGTGCTCAACGCCATCGGCGCGTTGTTTCTGGTGATGGCGCTGAGCCGTGGCAAGGCGAGCATCGTCGCACCGACGACCAACGCGCTCGCGCCGGCTCTGACCATCGTGGTGTCGCTGATCGCCTATCAGACCCTTCCGTCGGTCTTCGGCGCCATCGGTATCGTGCTCGCGCTGATCGGGTCGACGCTCATGGTGTACAGCGACGAAAAGCGCGGCGAGGCCGTCACCGAGGGCGCTCTGGAATCCGACGTCGAGCGGTCCGCCTCCTAGGCCCGGCGCGGAGCCGTCAACCTCTCACGGCGCAACTGCGCGACCTCGTCCAGCGCCAGCGGGGCCAACTCACCGACGACCTTGCCCAGCAGGTGGTCGGCCAGCTCCGGGTTACGGGCCAGGCACGGCCCGTGCAGATACGTCGCGACGACGCTGCCCTGCACCGCACCGTCGATCCCGTCGCCGTCGCGGTTGCCCGCGCCCTTCTCCACGCGTGCCAGCGGTGTGGCATCCGGGCCGAGAGTCGTTCCGCCGCGGTGGTTCTCGAACCCGGTCAGCCGCTCGCCCAGCCCTCGCACCAGCGGCTGGGAGACCACCTCACCGATCGTGCGGGCCGGCTGCGGGGAGGTCGTCACATCGAGCATCCCCACCCCGTCGACGCGCTCACCCGAGGACGTCTCGTACCAGTGACCGAGCACCTGGATCGCCGCGCAGATCGCCAGCACCGGCGCCCCGCGCGACGCGGCCTGCTGCAGACCGGGATAGCGCAGCAGATGTTTGGTCGCCAGCCGCTGTGCATAGTCCTCCGCGCCGCCGAGGGTATAGAGGTCGAGCTCGGCAGGCACCGGATCGTCCAGGGTGATCTCCACGATCTCGGCGTCGATGCCCCGCAGCCTCAGCCGCTGGCGCAGCACCACCGCGTTGCCGCCGTCGCCGTAGGTGCCCATCACGTCGGGCAGCACCAGCCCGATGCGGACGCTGGATTCAGACATGGCGCGCCAACCGCCGCTGCAGTTGCAGGAACGCCGTGTAGTTCGCGATCACCTCGACATGTCCGGGCGGACAGGACGCGATCGCGGCCATCGTGTCGTGCACCAGGGTGTGCTCCACCCCGGCGTAGCCGAGCCGCACGGCCAGGTCGGTTCCCCGCTCACCGGCGGCGACCACCTGAGTGCCCTCGAAATGCTCGAACCGAACGTCCCACAGCCAGGACAGGTCCTCGCCGTCGGGTACCTGGCCGTTCACCGCGATGACGACGCCGGCGCCCTGTTTGTCGACCATCGACAGCGCCTCCTGCCAGCCCGCCGGGTTCTTGGCCAGCAGCACCCGCGCGGTGTGCTCGCCCACCTGCACCGTGCGGTACCGGCCGGCCACCTCGTCGACCAGGGACACCGCCGCCACCGCCGCGGCCGGATCGGCGCCGATGGCCACCGCCGCGGCCACCGCCTGCGCGGCGTTGCCGCGGTTGACCGCACCGGGCAGGGCGAGCGTCATCGGCAGGGACAGCCCGTCGGGCCCATGCAGGTGGGTCTCGTCGTACCACCACTGGGGGTCCGGGCGCTTGAAGTCGGTGCCCGTCGAATGCCACTGCGCGCCGTCGCGCACGATGACCTCACCCGAACGCGGACAGCTCACCGAGTCGTTGGCCCAGCTGCCGCCTGCGGCCACCCACACCACCGACGGATGGTCGTAGGCCGCCGACGTCATCAGCACGTCGTCGCAGTTCGCCACCACCACCGCCGCGGGATGCCGGGCGAGCCCACCGCGCAGGGTGCGCTCGATGTGGTTGATCTCCCCGACCCGGTCGAGCTGGTCGCGCGACAGGTTGAGGAGGACGACAACCGCAGCGTCCACGGCATCCAAGACGTGCGGAACGTGCATCTCGTCGACCTCGAGCGCGGCCAGCTCGGCGTCGCGGGCGGCGGCCAGCGCGGCCACCAGCCCGGCGTCCATGTTGGCTCCCTCGGCGTTGGTGGCGACCGCGCCCAGGGTGTTCAGCGCCGCTGCGGTCATCCGGGTCGTCGTCGACTTGCCGTTGGTGCCGGTGATCACGACCGAGCGACGGCCCGCGCCCAGCTGACTCAGGATCGAGCGATCCAGGGTCATCGCGACGAGCCCGCCGATCATCGCGCCCGCACCGCGACCGGTGACGCGTGACGCCCAGCGCGCACCCGCGCCTGCCGCGAGTGCGGCGCGTCCTCTTGGGGTGACCATCTCCGGCAGTCTAAGAGGGCGACACGCGGTGGCGCCGCTCACGGGTTGCCGGAGGTTTGTCGGGGGCCCGTGCCACTCTGAGGAGGTGAGCCACACTCCGCGCCAACCGAGCGGCTCCTGGGGCCGGCCGGCCACCGATACGGGCCCCGGCTGGGCCGTCGTCGACGTCGAGACCTCGGGTTTCCGGCCCGGGCAGGCCCGCATCGTGAGTCTGGCCGCCCTCGCGGTCGGGGACGACGGCAACGTCGAGCGCACGCTGTCCACTCTGCTGGACCCCGGGGTGGATCCGGGTCCGACCCATGTGCACGGTCTGACCGCGGAGATGCTCGCCGGGCAGCCGTGTTTCGGTGACGTCGTCGCCGATCTCGCCGAGCTGCTCGACGGCCGCATCCTGGTGGCCCACAACGTCGGCTTCGACTACGCGTTCCTCACCGCCGAGGCCGAACTCGTCGGAGCCGAACTGCCGGTCGACTCGGTGATGTGCACGGTCGAACTCGCCCGCCGCCTCGAGCTGGGCGCCGAGAACCTGCGGCTGGAGACGCTGGCCGCGCACTTCGGCGTGCCTCAGCTCAGACCGCACGACGCGCTGGACGACGCGCAGGTGCTCGCGCAGATACTCAAGCCGACGCTGGCCCGCGCCCGGGAACGCAAGGCCTGGCTGCCGACCCGTCCGGTCGGTCGCCGGCGCTGGCCCAACGGCCGGGTCACCCACGACGAGCTGCAGCCGCTGAAGGTGCTCGCGGCGCGGTTGCCCTGCGCCTACCTGAACCCCGGACCGTATGTCGCAGGCCGGCCGCTGGTCCAGGGGATGCGGGTGGCGCTGTCGGCTGAGGTCGCCCGCACCCACGAGGAACTCGTCGAGCGCATCGTCCACGCCGGCCTGGCCTACGTCGACGCAGTTGATCTGCAGACGTCGCTGGTGATCTGCAACGACCCGGGCGCCGAACAGGGCAAGGGTTTCCAGGCACAGGAGCTCGGGGTCCCGATCCTGTCCGACGCCGAGTTCATGCGGGGTGTCGAGGACGTCATCGGCGGCGCCGCCATCGAGGAGTTCCTCGACGCGGCGCCCGCCGGCGACCAGTTCGCCCTGTTCTAGACCCGTGACGCGCGGTTGACCGCCGAGACCACCGCGCGCAGCGATGCGGTGGTGATCGAGGTCGCGATACCGACGCCCCACACCGTCACTCCGCCGACGGACGCCTCGACGTAGGCGGCGGCCTGGGCCTCCTCGCCCGCGGACAGGGCGTGTTCGGAGTAGTCCAGAACGTTGATGTCGAAGCCGATCGCGCCCAGTGCGTCGACGAACGCGGCGAGCGGACCGTTGCCGGCGCCGACGATCTCGCGCTCCTCGCCGTCGACCTTGACCACCGCGGTGATGGTGTCGGTTCCGCCGTCGACCTCCGCGGCGTCCACCCGCTGCCGGATCCGCTCCAGGGGGCGGATCGGCGCCAGGTACTCCTCGGCGAAGACGTCCCACATCTCCTTGGGTGACACCTCGCCGCCCTCGCCGTCGGTGATCTTCTGGATCGCCTGGCTGAACTCGATCTGCAGACGCCGGGGCAGCGCCAGCCCGTGGTCGGCCTTCATGATGTAGGCGACGCCGCCCTTGCCGGACTGCGAGTTCACCCGGATGACGGCCTCGTAGGTGCGGCCGACGTCTTTGGGGTCGATCGGCAGGTACGGCACCTGCCACAGGATGTCGTCGACGTCCGAATTCGCCTCGTCGGCAGCGACTTTCATCGCGTCCAGACCCTTGTTGATGGCGTCCTGGTGGCTGCCGGAGAACGCGGTGTAGACCAGGTCGCCGCCGTAGGGGTGCCGCTCGTGGACCGGCAGCTGATTGCAGTACTCGACGGTGCGGCGGATCTCGTCGATGTTGGAGAAGTCGATCTGCGGATCGACGCCCCGGCTGAACAGGTTGAGCCCCAGCGTCACCAGGCAGACGTTCCCGGTGCGCTCGCCGTTGCCGAACAGGCAGCCCTCGATCCGGTCGGCGCCGGCCTGGTAGCCCAATTCGGCTGCGGCGACGGCGGTTCCGCGATCGTTGTGCGGATGCAGGCTCAGGATGATGCTGTCCCGCGGAGTCAGATTGCGGCTCATCCACTCGATCGAGTCGGCGTACACATTGGGCGTGGCCATCTCGACCGTCGCGGGCAGGTTGACGATCAGCGGCACCTCGGGCGTCGGCTGGACAATCTCGGCGACGGCGTTGCAGACGTCCAGCGCGTATTCCAGCTCGGTGCCGGTGTAGGACTCCGGGCTGTATTCGAAGCGCCACTTGGTGTCCGGGTACTTCTCGGCCTCGTCGACGCACATCCGGGCACCGTCGGTGGCGATCTTCTTGACCGCCTCGCGGTCGGCGCGGAACACCACCCGGCGCTGCAGGATCGACGTCGAGTTGTAGAAGTGCACGATCGCCCGCGGCGCGCCCTGGCAGGCCAGGAACGTCCGCTCGATCAGTTCGGGCCGGCACTGCGTCAGCACCTGGATGGTGACGTCGTCCGGAATGGCGCCCTGCTCGATGATCTCGCGGACGAAGTCGAAGTCGGTCTGGCTGGCGGACGGGAAACCGACCTCGATCTCCTTGTAGCCCATGCGGACCAACAGATCGAACATGCGGCGCTTGCGCTGCGGGCTCATCGGGTCGATCAGCGCCTGATTGCCGTCGCGCAGATCCACCGCACACCACATCGGTGCGGTCTGGACGACCTTGTCGGGCCAGGTCCGGTCGGGCAGGGTGATGGGCTCCACCTCGGCGGCGAAGCTGCGGTAACGGCTGACGGGCATCGAGGATGCGCGCTGGGTGTTCCAGGCGGGCTGGCCGGGGTGCGGTGGGCCTGCCGGGGTGCTGATGCTGCGTACCGACGAGAAGGCGTCGACGGAATCAGGGGTGGTGCTGTCTGGGGTGTTCATATCTGGGTCTCCGGGAGTGGCAATGGACTCGACCGGCGCATCGCGAACACCCGCGACGGGAAGCCGGTCTGGTCAGACCCCGCCGCGGCGGCCGAGAAGGAGCACCCGCTGCACGCCCATGACTGTACTCCCGCTGCCTCACGCCTCCAAGCGGGCCCGGATGGCCGCCAGCCGTTGCTGGAGTTCGGCCTCGTCGATGACGCCGCGGGCCACCAGGGAGTGGGCGAGCGCCATCAGCTGGTTCTCGGGGTACGGCAGGTCCGCGTAGACGGTGGCCGACAGCGCGTCCTCCTCGTCCCGGCGCTCCTTGAAGGTGAGGACCTCAGGCCCGCATTCGGCCTTGTCGAGCGCGTCGCACAATCCGTCGAGGCTCGTCTTCCACGGGGGCACGGGATTCTCGACGCCGTACTTGGCGGCCATACGCGACCACACCTGATTGCGTTCGGCGATCTTCCTGAGCGGTTCGACGTGAACCTGCTCGACCGGCCGGGCGTCCACTAGTCGCTCACCCCGTGGACGGCGGGCCGGGTCTCGGTGATGACGTTGGTGGTGACGCCCGGCTTGGGCAGCGCCACACCGATGAGGCAGTCGCGGGTGATGATCTCGGCGAGCTGGTCCTCCGACCACCCCTCGGTGCCCGCGGGCTGCAGCGGCATCACCATGAAGCGGTGCTTCTGGTTGGAGTCCTCGACCCGCACCTCGACGTCGTCGGGCAGATACAACCCGAACTCGGCCAGCACCTGCCGGGGCCAGCGCACCAGGCGGCGGCGGTAGTTGGGGGTGCGGTACCACTCGGGGGAGTTGCCCAGGATGGGCCTGGGGTAGCAGGAGCACAGCGCGCAGACGATCACGTGATGCAGCGTCGGGGTGTCGGCGAGGATCTTGAACGCCACGAAGTCGCTGGGCGTCCCGAAGCCGGTCGGTTCCAGCCAGTCGACGCCGACCTGCTTGCTGGCCTCCATCGGATCGGTGAGCGCGAGCTCTTTGAACTCGGGGTTCACCCAGGCCCGGGCGACCAGACGCGCGGCCGGGGTGGGCCCGATCTGCTCGGCGAACTCGGTGAAGCGCCGGTGCTCCTCGGCGGTGAAGATGCCTTTCTCGATGCACAGTTCGCGGATCGCGATCTCCAGCACCTCGAAATCGGTGACCTCGTCGACCATCGGCTTGACGGTGCGGTCGTGGTCGTGGTCGTGGTCGTGACCCATCGCGATTCCTCCTAGTCGGCGGCGCGCAGCCAGCGCTCGGGCAGTTCGGTCTGCAGGGTGTCGGTGTCGGTCCCGGTGTAGTCGTCCCACAGATCCGCCTGACGGAACCGCACGATGTAGAACCACTCGGGCACGGCGTCCTCCCGGTCCCAGGTCTCGTCCTCTGCGGCGGGGCTCTCGTAGGAGACGTCGGCGATCTCGCCCTTCGCGCCGCGGCAGTACTCCGGGGTGCGGGTGTAGAGCAGCGCAGGCAGTTCGCGCACCACCACCGGGTCGCCGACCTTGAACTTCGGTTCGCCGGCCAGGTCCGCATAGATCTGCGGATCGCCGATACCGATGGCGCGAAGGTGGTGGGTGTTGCGCTTGACCTGTGCGCCGTCGCCCTCGGACTTCGGCTTCGCCTCGAGCTTCTTACCGGCGAGGCCGCCGGCGTAGCGTTCCTGCACCTCGGCCATCCGCTCGCTGAGCTCGCCGAGGCTGATGTGGTGCTTCTCGACCAGGACGCGGGCGACGGCCCACAACCAGCGCCCGTAGTACGGGATACCGAGGTAGATGGCGCGGCCCACGTCGACATTGCCGATCCGCCGGCGTTCCTCGGACAGCCAGATCCCGCGCTGGGCGAGCACCTCGCAGATGACGTAGGTCATGTGCTCCCAGTACTCGTACTGCTTGTTGACGTACTTCATCGGCGCGTCCGGTTCGCCGCCGACGTCGTGGTTTGTCTTCATGTACGCGAGAAAGCGCTCGTGGCTGATCATGTCGGGGTACGGCGCGTCGGGCAGTTCCGGATAGGCCGACTTGAGCCGGGCAACCAGATCCAGCTGCGCTGAGCGTTCCGCGGCAGTGCTCATAGGCGTTCCCTTCGTGCGGCGACGGGCTGACTCTAGCTTCGCCGGCGCCTCGGTGGAGGAAGAATGATCGGCCTTAACCAGGCGTTCAACCGGAGATTTGCGGAAGCCGCTGATCATCAGACCTGGGCGTCGGGGAACGCGATCACCGACAGGAACCGGATGGGCAGTTCGACGAGATCGACCGGGCCGTGGGCGCCCTCGCCGTCGAGTTGCAGCGAGTCCCCAGGGTGCAGGCGGTAGACCGACCGGCTGTGGCTGTAGTCCATGACACCTTCGAGCATGTAGATGAACTCGGTGCCCGGATGCTGGAACAGGGGATAGGTGCGGCTCTTCTCCGACAGCGTCACGTGCAGGCATTCCAGCCGCTTGTGCTCACCGCGCAGCGATCCGAGCATCTGGTACTCGTGGCCCTCCCTGGTGCCGTTGCGCACGATGCGCGCACCGGTGCCCGCCTTGACGAACGCCGCGGGCCGTTCGACGTCCGCACCCCGGAACAGGCTGGTGACCGGGACGTCGAAACCCTTGGCCAGCAACGCAAGAGTGGACAGGCTGCACGACGTCTGGGCGTTTTCTATCTTGCTCATCATCGCCTTGGAGATGCCGACGCGCGCCGCCATGTCCGCGACGGTCAACCCCTGCTGCTGACGCAGCGCGCGCACGTTGCGTCCGATCGCCGCCTCGAACTCGATGGCCTCGACAGGTTCGTGCGGGTCACGCTCCCGGGCCGTGCCCGACTCGTTGCGCAGCAGCGGCACGTTGTCCTCCGATGGGGTCACAGCACCCTGTCTAGCGCATCTCACCGGCCCCGACGTACGGGTACGGCGTCCTCAGCGGGTCCCCCTCGGCGAAACGCGACAGCCGGAAGTCGGTCTCGGGGATTCGCGGGTCGGCGCTGCGGCCGTCGATGACCAGGTCGGCGACCAGGCGTCCGACCGCGGGAGCGATCTTGAAGCCGTGTCCGCTGAAGCCGGCCGCCACGACGAGTCCGGCGAGATCGGTGCGGGAGATGACCGGGTTCCAGTCGGGGGTGACGTCGTAGCAGCCGGCGTAGCTGCCGCTGATCGCGGCGTCGGTGAAGCCGGGGAAGCGCGTGCCGACCTTCTCCACGGTCACGTCGACGAACGCGTCGGTGGCCCGGTTCAGATAGTTGTCCGGATCGGCCTCCTCGACGTCGGCCAGATCGCTGTTGCCGAACAGCACGGTGCCGTCGGGTTCGGGGCGGATGTACTGCAGCGACACCAGATCCGAGAAAACCGGAACCGGGCCGAGGCTGATGCCGGGGTGGATCAGCACGATCTGTTCGCGCACCACCCGGATCGGGATGTCGATGCCGTGCGGAGCCAGCAGTGGCCGGGTCCAGGCTCCGGTGGCGACGACGACCGTGTCGGCGAAGATGTCGCCGCCGTCGGCCACCCGCACCCCGGTGACGCGGTCTCCGTCGGTGAGCAGTGCAGCCACCGCCGTGCCCTGCCGCACCGTGACGCCGGCGCCGCGGGCGGCGACGGCGAAGGCCTGCGCGGTCTGATAGGCGTCGCCGTAGCCGCCGCGGGGCTCCCAGCCGAAGGCTGCGAACGGCGACAGGTCGGCATGCGGCCACATGTTCGCCACCTCGGCGGTGTCGATCTCCTCGGTCTGCACCCCGACCGCACGCTGCGCGGCCAGACTGCTGCGCAGCGAGTCGACGTTGGGTTCGCCGACCCCGACGACGTAACCGGTCTGGCGGAAGCCGATGTCGGTGGCGTGGTCTCCGAGGAACTGCTGCGGTTTCTCGAACACCTCGAGTCCGACGGTCGCCATCGCGGCCAGCGAGCTGACACCGTAGTGGCAGCGCACGATGCCGCTCGACTTCCCGGTCATCCCCGAGCCCACCGTATTGCGTTCGCACAGAACAACATCGGTGACGCCACGCTCGGACAGCGCCCATGCCGCTGCGGCGCCCTCGATGCCCCCGCCGACGATGACCACATCGGCCGTCTGACTCATATCACCGCTCCCGGGACCCAGTTCGTGCCCGCCAGCGGCACCCGTGCCATCGCGGCGGCCTCGATGGTGACGGCCACCAGATCCTCGGGTTCGAGATGACAGACGTGGGCCTTGCCGCAGGCGCGGGCGATGGTCTGCGCCTCCATGGTGAGTACCCGCAGATAGTTGGCGAGGCGGCGGCCTGCGTCGACCGGGTCCAGCCGGGCCGCCAGTTCCGGGTCCTGGGTGGTGATGCCTGCCGGATCGCGTCCGTCCTGGAAGTCGTCGTAGCAGCCTGCGGCGCTGCCGATCCTCTCGTACTCGGCGGCGTGGCGAGGATGGTTGTCCCCCAGCGCGATCAGCGCGGCGGTACCGATGGCGACGGCGTCGGCGCCCAACGCCAGTGCCTTGGCCACGTCGGCGCCGCTGCGGATGCCGCCCGATACGATCAGCTGCACACCCTTGCGGTGCACCCCGAGTTCGGCGAGCGCCTGCACCGCCTGCGGGATCGCGGCGAGTGTGGGGATGCCGACGTGTTCGATGAACACCTCCTGGGTGGCGGCGGTGCCGCCCTGCATGCCGTCGACCACGACGACGTCGGCGCCGGCGTGGACCGCGAGTTTGACGTCGTAGTAGGTGCGGGTGGCGCCGACCTTGACGTAGATCGGCTTCTCCCAGTCGGTGAGTTCGCGCAACTCGTTGATTTTGATGGTGAGATCGTCGGGGCCCGTCCAGTCCGGATGCCGGCACGCCGATCGCTGGTCAATGCCCTGGGGCAGCGTCCGCATCGCCGCGACCCGCTCGGAGATCTTCTGTCCCAGCAGCATTCCGCCGCCGCCCGGTTTGGCGCCCTGGCCGAGCACCACCTCGATGGCGTCGGCCTTGCGCAGGTCGTCGGGGTTCATCCCGTACCGCGAGGGCAGATATTGATACACCAGGTACTTGCTCTGTCCGCGCTCCTCGGGCGTCATACCGCCGTCGCCGGTGGTCGTCGACGTACCCACCTCGCTGGCGCCGCGGCCCAGTGCCTCCTTGGCCTGGCCGGACAGCGCACCGAAACTCATGCCGGCGATGGTGACCGGAGTCGACAGGTGCAGCGGATGCTTGGCGTGCCGGTCGCCGAGAACCACGTCCGTGCCGCACGTCTCGCGATATCCCTCCAGGGGATACCGGGACATCGACGCGCCCAGGAACAGCAGATCGTCGAAGTGCGGCAGCGGGCGTTTGGCGCCCCAGCCGCGGATGTCGTAGATGCCGGTGTCGGCGGCACGCTGGATGGCGGCGATGGTGGCGCGGTCGAAGGTGGCGGACTCGCGCAGGCCCCAGGTGCTCATCAATAACTCCCGGTGTTGTCGACGTTGAAGTGGTAGAGCGCGCGGGCGGAGCCGTAGCGGGTGTAGGACTCGGTCTCGTCGTCCTCGAAGCCCGCGGCCTTGAGCAGGCGGGCCAGTTCCTCGTGGTGTTCGGCGCGCATCTCCTTGGCCACGCAGTCCGCACCGAGGGAGGCGACGTCGCCGCGCACGTAGAGCCTGGCCTCGTAGATGGAGTCACCGAGCGCGTCACCGGCGTTGCCGCGCACCACCATCCGGCCGGCCTGGGCCATGAACGCGCTCATGTGGCCGATGTCGCCTCCGACGACGATGTCGACGCCCTTCATCGAGATGCCGCAGCGGGCGGCGGCGTCGCCCTCGACCACCAGCAGTCCGCCGTGCGCGGTCGCCCCGGCCGACTGCGAGGCGTTGCCCTTCACCCAGACGGTGCCGCTCATCATGTTCTCGGCGACGCCGGTGCCGGCATTGCCCTCGATGACGACCTCGGCCTCCTGATTCATGCCGGCGGCGTAGTAGCCGACGTGACCGGCGACGGTGACCCGCACGGGCGCGTGCAGTCCGACCGCGACATTGTGTGCGCCGTCGGGATTCTCGATGAGGACGTCGCCGGTGAGGTCCGCGGCGTGCAGTGCGGAGTTCACCTCGCGCAGCTTGGTCGTGCGGAGATCGAAGACTAGCGGGTCCATGCGTAGACCACCTCGGGTTCGGGCTCCCAGATGGAGGCGTGCCCGACGCCGGGCAGGCCGGACAGCGCACGGTACTCACTGGCCATGGCGACCCAGTCCGAGGTCTCGGCGATCACGGCGGGTTTGCAGGCGATCGCGTCGCGCACCACGGCGAACGAATCGCTGTCGGACACCAGCAGCGTGTAGAAGCCGTCGAACGTCGCGCAGAGTTCCTTCAGGGCCGTCTGCACGTCACGGCCGTCGGCGAGCTGCCGGGCCACGAACCGCGCGCCGACCTCGGTGTCATTGTCGCTGTCGAATTCCACTCCGGCAGCGCGGAGTTCACGCCGCACGGTGGCGTGATTGGCGAACGACCCGTTGTGTACCAGGCACTGGCCGGGGCCGACGGCATAGGGATGGGCGCCAGACGGCGTCACCGCGGATTCGGTGGCCATGCGGGTGTGGCCGACGCCCTGCCGGCCCTGGGCGGTCCGCAACCCCCATGCATCGGTCAGGGTGCGCGGATCGCCGACGCCCTTGAGGACGGCCAGATCCTCGCCGAACCCGGCGATGAGCGCCGCCGGGAAGGCGGCGCGCACGGCGGCCAGCAGCGCGTCGGGCTCTGCGTCGGCGGTCACCAGGTAGGTGACGTCGAGCACGGTCGCGGTCGCGTCGGTGCCCAGCGCCGCCCCGACCGCCTCGGCCACCGCATCGGCGCCGGCGTCCATGGCCAGCAGCGATACGCAGCTGCGGCCCGGCGGCGTCCACGACGGGTCGCCGTAGACGGCGACCCCGGCCGAATCGCTTCCGCGATCGGACATCTCGCACAGCATGCCGGTGAGCAACTCACCCAGCCGCGGATAGAGCTCAGGGTTGCGCAGGTGCAACCCGACGATCCCGCACATCGGTGGATCCTTTCGATGGGTCTGCTAGAACGCCGTCAGGTACTGCTCGACCTCCCACGGGCTCACGGTCCCGTGGTAGTCGAAGAACTCACGGCGTTTGACGTCGGCGAAGTAGCCCGAGACGCCGTCGCCGGCCGCGTCGAGCACCCCGGCGACCACCGGATCGGCCTCCAGGGCCTCGACCGCGTGCAGCAGCGTCGGCGGCAGCGTGCCCCGCCCGTCCATCACCGCCCCGACCGCGCCGGGGTCGGTGCTGCGCTTGATGCCGTCGATACCGGCGCCGAGCGCCGCGGCGATCGCCAGATACGGGTTGGCCGAACCGTCGCCGCCGCGCAGCTCGACGCGCTGGCAGTCGGGGACGCGCAGGTAGTGGGTGCGGTCGTTGCCCCCGTAGGTCGGGTTGCGCGGGGCCCACGAAGCGCCCGATGCGGTCGAGACCGCCCCGGTGCGCTTGTAGCTGTTTACCGTCGGCGCGATCACGGCCTGGAGCGCACAGGCATGGTCGAGGATGCCACCGATGAAACCGTAAGCGGTGTCGGACAATCCGAGACCTCTGTTGTCTTCGTCGTCGGATCGGGACGGGAAGACCGGGGTGCCGCCACTGGTCAGCGACAGGTGCAGGTGCAGCCCGCTGCCGGTGCGGTCGCCGAAGGGTTTGGGCATGAACGTGGCGACCATGCCGCGTTCGGCGGCGATCATCGACAGCAGGTAGCGCAGCGTGACGACACGGTCGGCGGTCGTCAGCGCGTCGGAGAACTCGAAATTCTGCTCGAACTGGCCGTTTCCGTCTTCGTGGTCGTTGGCGTAGTTCGACCAGCCCAGCTGGTTCATCGCCGCCGAGATGGTGGTGAGGTGGTCGTACATGCGGGTGACGCCGCGGGCGTCGTAACAGGGTTGGGCGGCGGTGTCGGCCGTGTCGGCGGTGGCGAGGCTGCCGTCGGCGTTGCGGGTGAGCAGGAAGTACTCGACCTCCGCGCCGACCCACGGCTCGAAGCCGGCGTCGGCGGTCTGCTGGATCAGCGTCTTGAGGATGACCCGCGGGGCATAGGGCCACGGCGTGCCCTCGACGTGGGGATCGCAGTGCACGATCGCCAGGCCCTCTTTGATGAACGGCACAGGGGTGAACGACGCGGCGTCCGGAATCGCCATCAGGTCGGGGTCTTTGGGCTCCTGGCCGATCGCGCCGACGGCGTAGCCCGCGAAGCCGACGCCGTCGGTGGCGAGCTGCTCGATGGCCTCGACGGGAACGAGTTTCGCGCAGGGCTTTCCGCGCAGGTCGACGAAGAGCGCCAGCACGAAGCGGGTGGCGGTCTTCTCGGCGAGGGTGGCGAGATCGGAGGTCATGAGCGGTTCTGCCTGTCTCTTGTTATGAATCAAAGTATCACACTATGAAACTCGATGTGCACACGAAAGCCGGCCGGCGCGGGACAGCCCCCGCACCGGCCGGCTGTCGGATCAGACGGACTGCATGTCGTAGGACGATTCGCGGTGGAACGCCGCGTCGATGCCCTTCTCCTCCGCTTCGGGTGAGATGCGGATGCCGACGGTCTTCTTGAGCGCGAAGGCGATGAGGAACGCCACGGCGAACGAGTAGGCCATCACCGCGAACGCGGCAACAGCCTGGCGCCACAGCTGGTCGATGCCACCGCCGTAGAACAGACCGTTGGTCGCGTTGGGCATGCTCTCACTGGCGAAGAAGCCGATCAGCAGGGTGCCGATGACGCCGCCGACGAGGTGGACACCCACCACGTCGAGCGAATCGTCATAGCCGAAGCGGGACTTGAGGCCCACCGCGTACACGCAGATCGCGCCGGCGATGGCGCCGACGAAGATCGCACCGACGGGCGTCACCGCGCCGCAGGCGGGGGTGATGGCGACCAGGCCGGTGATCGCGCCGGACGCCGCACCAACGCCGGTGACGTGGCCGTCCTTGAACTTCTCCACAGCCAGCCACGCCAGGGTGGCCGCACAGGTGGCGACGAACGTCGTCACCATGACGATGGCCGCCGAGTTGCCCGCGGCCAGAGCCGATCCGCCGTTGAACGCATACCAACCGGCCCAGAGCAGACCCGCACCGAGCAGCGTCAGCGGCACGTTGTGCGGCTTGCGCAGCTGGCCGAACATCGCAGACTTCCCGAGCACGATCGCCACCGCCAGAGCGGCCGCACCCGCGTTGATGTGCACCGCGGTGCCACCGGCGAAGTCGATTGCCTTGAGTTGATTGGCGATCCAGCCGCCCACCGAGTTCTCGGTCACCACCCCGTCGAACGCGAACACCCAGTGCGCGACCGGGAAGTACACCAGCACCGCCCACAGCGTCGCGAAGCCCATCCACGCGCCGAACTTCATCCGGTCGGCGACCGCACCCGAGATCAGCGCGACGGTGATCGCGGCGAACAGCGCCTGGAACAGCGAGAACAAGCTGACGGGCAGGCCCGAGACGGTGGTCTGCGACTCGAGCAGGTCCTTCATCCCGAGGAATTCGGTGAAGCTCCCGACGAAGCCGTCGTAGGAGGTGCCGAAGACCATCGAGAAGCCGAAGAGCACCCACAGCACGCCGACGACGGCGGCCGCCCCGAAGGTCATCATCATCATGTTGGTGGAGCTCTTGACCGAGACCATGCCGCCGTAGAACAGCGCGAGCCCGGGGATCATCAGCGTGAGGCCGATGATGCAACACAGCATGAATGCCGTGGTGCCTGTGTCGACTACGTCCATTGCCTGTTTCTCCTGCGCGTGATGGGCGGTCCCCGATTACGGACCGATCACTGGCAGTAGGCGATGGTTCTGTTACAGCGACAGTCCCGATGTGTTGCCGCGGCGTTAATTGTGTGTCGGCGTCAGTTCAGAGCCCGCCGTGGGCCCGTGCCAGCATGGGATGCGTGATTCGCGGACGCCCGCTGGGCACGGTCGTGGTGTTGGTGGTGGGTCTCGTGGCGGTCGCCGTCTGGTGGACGTTCTTCCGCGGTCCGTCGTCGCAGGACTGTGCACCGGTGCGAGACCTGCTGGCCTACAACAAGTCCCAGGTCGACGCGATGAACGCGAAGACCGAACCGGGCGACCTCGACTTCCGCGGCTGGGCCGACGGATTGGCCGATCGCGCGGCCGCGGTCACCGAGCCCGAACTGGCCGACCGGTCCAAAGAGGTGGCGCAGACCGTCGACCGCCTGGTTCGCGCCCGCGCCGACCTCGACGCGCACAGTCAGCCGATCGCACCCGGCGCCGGACCTCCGCCGGCCGCCATGGTCGTCGCGGGCCTCAACCAGCAGTACGAGGCCCAGATCGCGCGGCTGGCCGAAGCGTGCGGATGACCGGGAAAGGCTCACCCCAGCGCCCAGCGAAGGCGATCTCGTCCAGGTCCAGACGCTCGCGCGGCCGCGCATCGCGTTCGGTGATCGCCGCGTCGGTGGACTCGCCGAGGGTTCCCACGGCCACCACCGCGATGGGCCGTACGCCCTGGGGAACGCCGAACCGCGCGGCCGCGGCATCCCCGTCGAACCCGGCCATGGGATGGGTGACCAGACCGCGGGCCACCGCCTCGACACCCATGTTGGCCATCGCGGCGCCCGCGTCCACCGCGGCATAGCGCGCGGTCCGCTCGTCCTCACCATCGTCGGCGCAGACCAGGATCAGCGCGCCGGCCGCCGTGGCGTAGCTGTTGCCGCGTCGCAGCACACCGGCGAGCGTGTCGAAGGTCTCGTCGCCGCGCAGGCCGACCAGGAAGCGCACCGGCTGGCGCGCACCCCACGTCGCCGCCCACCGTGCCGCCTCCAGCAGCGCGGTGAGCTGGTCGGCGGTGACGACGGCGGCCGGGTCGAACGATCGTGGGCTCCAGCGCGCCGCGATGTCCGGATGGATGGGGACCCGGGTGTGTGCCTGGCGATCGGACGGCGGACTGGCCACGTCACGACGCTACCGGCGGGAAAACACAGGTGCGCGCAGCCCGTATCCTTGTCACGATCTTCTTGCTGATTCGAAAGGTTTGACCGTGGCGCTCGTCGTCCAGAAATACGGAGGCTCCTCGGTGTCCGACGCCGACCGGATCCGCCGCGTCGCCGAGCGCATCGTCGAGACCAAGAAGGCGGGCAACGACGTCGTCGTCGTCGTGTCGGCGATGGGTGACACCACCGACGACCTGCTGGACCTGGCCAAGCAGGTCTGTCCGGCCCCGCCCGCCCGTGAACTCGACATGTTGCTCACCGCCGGCGAGCGCATCTCCAACGCGCTGGTCGCGATGGCCATCGAGTCGCTCGGCGCCCAGGCGCGCTCGTTCACCGGGTCGCAGGCCGGCGTCGTCACCACCGGCACGCACGGCAACGCCAAGATCATCGACGTCACCCCGACCCGGCTGCGGGCGGCGCTCGACGAGGGTCAGATCGTGCTCGTCGCCGGTTTCCAGGGTGTGAGTCAGGACACCAAGGACGTCACCACGCTCGGCCGCGGCGGGTCGGACACCACCGCCGTCGCGGTGGCCGCCGCCCTGAACGCCGACGTCTGCGAGATCTACACCGACGTCGACGGCGTCTACACCGCCGACCCGCGCATCGTGCCCAATGCCCACAAGCTCGACACCGTCAGCTTCGAGGAGATGCTCGAGATGGCGGCGTGTGGCGCCAAGGTGCTGATGCTGCGGTGCGTCGAGTACGCCCGGCGCTACGACCTGCCCATCCACGTGCGCTCGTCGTACTCCGACAAGCCCGGGACCATCGTCAAAGGATCGATCGAGGACATCGCCATGGAAGACGCCATCCTGACCGGAGTAGCCCACGATCGCAGCGAGGCGAAGGTCACCGTCGTCGGACTGCCCGACGTCCCCGGTTACGCCGCACAGGTGTTCCGCGCGGTCGCCGACGCCGACGTCAACATCGACATGGTGCTGCAGAACATCAGCAAGGTGGAGGACGGCAAGACCGACATCACGTTCACCTGTGCCCGCGACAACGGGCCGGGTGCGGTGGAGAAGCTGACGTCGCTGCAGAGCGAGATCGGCTTCACCCGGGTGCTCTACGACGACCACATCGGCAAGGTGTCGCTGATCGGTGCCGGCATGCGCAGCCACCCGGGCGTCACAGCGACCTTCTGCGAGGCGCTCGCCGAGGTCGGCGTGAACATCGATCTCATCTCGACGTCGGAGATCCGCATCTCGGTTCTGGTCAAGGACACGGAATTGGACAAGGCCGTCGCCGCGTTGCACGAGGCGTTCGGCCTCGGCGGGGACGAGACGGCGGTGGTGTACGCGGGAACGGGGCGCTAGACATGGTGAATATCGGGGTCGTCGGGGCGACCGGCCAGGTCGGCCAGGTCATGCGCACGCTGCTCGAACAGCGTGATTTCCCCGCCACCAGCGTGCGGTTCTTCGCCTCCGCGCGGTCGCAGGGCAAGAAGCTGCCGTTCCGCGGCCAGGAGATCGAGGTCGAAGACGCCGAGACCGCCGATCCGAGCGGGATCGACATCGCGCTGTTCTCCGCCGGCGCCACCATGTCGCGGGTACAGGCGCCGCGGTTCGCCGCCGCCGGCGCGGTCGTGGTCGACAACTCCTCGGCGTGGCGCAAGGATCCCGACGTGCCGCTGGTGGTGTCGGAGGTCAACTTCGAGCGCGATGCCGGACGTCGACCCAAGGGCATCATCGCCAATCCCAACTGCACGACCATGGCGGCGATGCCGGTGCTGCGGCCGCTGCACGAGGAGGCGGGTCTGACCCGGTTGGTCGTCTCCAGCTACCAGGCGGTCTCAGGCAGCGGGCTGGCCGGTGTGGCGGAGCTGGCCGGTCAGGCACGTGCGGTGATCGACGGTGTCGAACAGCTCGTCCACGACGGTTCAGCGCTGAACTTCCCCGCGCCGGTCAAGTACGTCGCCCCGATCGCGTTCAACATCGTCCCGTTGGCCGGTTCGCTGGTCGATGACGGCTCCGGCGAGACCGACGAGGACCAGAAGCTGCGCAACGAATCACGCAAGATCCTGGGTATTCCGGATCTGCTGGTGTCGGGCACGTGCGTCCGCGTGCCGGTGTTCACTGGTCACTCGCTGTCGATCAATGCCGAATTCGCGCAACCGATCTCGCCGGAAAGAGCACGCGAGCTGCTCACCGGCGCACCCGGAGTGAAGCTGGTCGACGTGCCGACGCCGCTGGCCGCCGCGGGTGTCGACGAGTCACTCGTCGGCCGCATCCGCCGAGACGAAGGCGCCCCAGAGGGGCGCGGCCTTGCGCTGTTCGTGTCCGGCGACAACCTGCGAAAGGGCGCGGCGCTCAACACCATTCAGATCGCCGAGTTGCTGGCCGCTCAGTTGTGATCCGGGCTGCGGCCGGCCTCGCGGCGATCGTGTGTCTGACCGCACCTGCCGTCGCCCACGCGCAGCCGCCTGCCCCCGCACCGGTTCCGGGACCGGTGTTGCCCCCGTTGCTGCCCGGCCAGGTGGTCCGCTTGGCGCCGGCAGCCGGAACCGGTACGCCCACCAGGGATTACGGCATCGGCGCGACGGACCTCTGCGAATTCATGGAGTTCCCGAGCGGCATCCTGCAGGTCTGCGGCGACAGCTTCGCCGGACAGGGCGTCGGCTTCGGCGGCTGGTATTCGCCGATCGCGCTGCACGTGGAGACCGAATCGATCCTCGATCCCGGCGGCGTGCGCTACGACGGCATCACCGGCGTCGACGAACCGCTGCTGGCCGACCCGGCGCCGCCCGGCACGTCGCAACTGCCTGCCGGTGTGGTGCAGATCAACCGGGAGAACTATCTGCTGGTGACCACCACCCGCGACCTGCGGCCGCAGACCTCCAGGCTGGTGAAGGCCGACGCCGCGCGCGGCGGTTGGCCCACGGTGGCCGGATCCGAGCGCGACATCGCCTACGCCGACGGCCGCCAGTCACAGGTCAGCGGCTACTACGATCCGGTCCCGCGGCCGGATTCGCCGTCGGGATGGGTGTACATCGTCGCCAACAACTTCGACCGCAGCGGACCCGCGGTGCTCTACCGCGCCACCCCGCAGGAGTTCGCCGACCGCGACTCGTGGCAGGGCTGGTCATCCGATCTCGGCTGGGGGCATCCGCCCACGCCCCTGTGGAACGACCGGATCGGCGAGATGAGCATCCGCCAGATCGACGGCAAGACGGTGCTGTCCTACTTCAACGCCAGCACCGGGAACATGGAGATGCGGGTCGCCGCTGACCCGACGCAGCTGTCGACGGCGCCGGTGACCACGGTCGTCGTCGCGACCGACTGGCCGGAACGACCCGAGGACCTGCCGCCGCCGACGGTGAACAGGCTGGCTCAGCCGTACGGCGGATACATCTCACCGGGCTCGACACTCGACGAGGTTCGGGTGTTCGTCAGCCAGTGGAACACCACCCCGCGCGGCGACAATGCGCCGTATCGGGTCATCCAGTTCGCGGTGAACCCGGTCAAGCCCTGGTAGGCGGCACGGGAAATGTAGAACGCCCCCGGCGAGTGACTCAGCCGGAGGCGTTCTGTAAGGGGTAGAACCAGTTGTTCTGTAAGGGGGCAGAACTTGTTGCTCCCCGTAAGCATCACCCAGGACACTGAGGAACAACCAACCTTTAGATGAGAACAGGCCAATAAGAATCGTTGAGGAACGGCGGCCCGCCGGGATGTCACAGCGTACGCACAGCTCACACAGGCCGGGCGCATCACTTGCGGCCGCATGATCGGCCTCATGACTGAAACGCCTTCGACACCGTCGTCCCTCGAAGCCCCGACCGGGCCCGTCGTCACCGCCACACCGCCGACACGGGAGCCGCGCCGCGGCAACCGCCTCAATGTCGTCGCGGCATGGGTCGGCATCGTGGCCGGCGTCGTCTTCATCGTCGCTGTCATCTTCGGCACGGGCTTCGTCCTCGGCGCGCATTCCGGCGGCCATGGCGGCGGGGACCGCGGCCCCGGGCCGATGATGATCCACCGCGGCGGGCCGCCGCCCCCGATGATGTTCCCGATGGGTCCGCGCGCACAGTTCGAGCTTCCGGGCCCGGACGGCCCCGGCGGATCGCCCGGCCCCGGCCAGGGTTCGGGTGCTCAGAGCCCGCAGCCCAGCGCCCCGGCCCCGGCGCGGCCATGAACTGACGGCGCCGATCTCCCCACGCGCGATCGGGAGCGGTTGGCCGACAACATCATCGGGCACGTCGTCGGGTGCTCGCGCAACGTGGACGCCGACCTCGGCGGGATGGTCGAGGAGGGGTACGGGCAACGCTGAACGGCACCGGGCTGGCATGATCGGAAGCCATGAGCATCGAAGTCAAGTACACCGCAGAGTCCACGGCCAGCGGCGGGGGTCGCAACGGCCACGTCAAGTCCAGTGACGACAAGATCGATCTCGACACCCGTCCGCCCAAGGAACTGGGTGGCAGCGGCGAAGGTGTGAACCCTGAACTGCTGTTCTCGGCCGGTTACGCCGCCTGCTTCCTCGGCGCGCTGCGCCTGCAGGCCAAGAACAACGACATCCAGATCGACGAGGCCAGTGCCATCACCGCACAGGTGGGTTTCGGTCCCGACTCCGAGGGTGGCTTCGGCCTCACCGCGCACCTGGTCGGGTACCTGCCCGGCCTGGAGCAGTCCGTCGCGGACGACCTGATGGAGAAGGCGCACGCGTTCTGCCCGTACTCGAAGGCCACCCGCGGCAACATCGAGGTCAAGTTGTCGGCGAAGGTCTGATCCTGGTGCGACTCCTGGTGGGCGTCGTCACGGCCGGCATCGCGCTGGCCGTGGCGGTCCCTGCCCACGGTCGCCCGTCGGATCCGGGCGTGGTCAACTACGCCGTTCTCGGCAAGGGGTCGGTGGGCAACATCGTCGGCGCGCCGATGCGCTGGGAGTCGGTGTTCACCGACCCCGTGCAGACCTTCTACGTCGACAATCCCGTATGCAACAACTGGGCCGACATCGGCCTGCCCGAGGTCTACCGCGACCCCGACCTCGCATCGTTCAACGGCGCGGTGGCCCAGGAGTCCGCGACCGATGCCACCCACCTGGTCAAGCAGGCCGTCGGCGTCTTCGCCACACCGGAAGCCGCGGACCGGGCGTTCCATCGCGTGGTCGACCGCACGACCGGATGCGCCGGGCAGACCACGGCCATGCACCTGGACAACTTCACCACCCAGGTGTGGACGTTCACCGGCGGCGCGACCTCGGGAACCGACGCCGACTGGGTGAAGCAGGAGGCCGGGACCGACCGGCGGTGCTTCTCTACCACACGCAAGCGCGAGAACGTTCTTCTACAAGCGAAAGTGTGTCAACCCGGCAACGGTGCTCCGGCGGTGAACGTCCTGGCCGGCGCCATGCAGAACACGCTCGGGCAATGACCGATTGGCGATTCGGCCGCCCGTCACCAAGCTGTCACGCGTAAATCTCGCGACATTGTCGGTGCCCCTCGCGAAGATGGGCACCGGAGCGGTGAAGCGGTCGCCGCGACGGCGCGAAAGTGTGGATGACGTGACGATGCCGATCAGGTCCGGCGACACCTCCGAGAAGGCCGGCACCGTCTTCGCCTCCGCGACCGAGGCCGCGGAGTACGTCGGCGACCACTGTCTGAGCGCAGCCCCGCTCGGCCCCGTCGGGCTGGAGATCGAGGCGCACTGCTATGACACCGCCGATCCGCTGCGCCGGCCGGGCTGGGACGAGCTGACCGCGGTCATCGGAGAGGTCCCGGAGCTGCCCGGCGGCAGCCGGATCACGGTGGAACCGGGCGGCGCGGTCGAACTGTCCGGTCCGCCCGCGCGCGACGTCATGACCGCCATCGAGGCGATGAGCACCGACCGGGCCACCCTGCGGGCGGCGTTCGCGCGCCACGGCCTGGGGTTGGTGCTGCTGGGCGCGGACCCGCTGCGCCGTCCGCGCCGGGTGAATCCGGGCTCCCGCTATTCGGCGATGGAGACGTTCTTCTCCGCCAGCGGCACCGCCGCTGCGGGCGCGTTCATGATGACGTCGACGGCGTCCATCCAGGTCAACGTCGAAGCCGGCCCGCGGAGCGGATGGGCCCAGCGGGTCCGACTGGCCCACGCGCTGGGCCCCACGATGATCGCCGTGAGCGCCAATTCGCCGATGCTCGGCGGCCGGTTCTCGGGGTGGTGCAGCAGCCGCCAGTGGATCTGGGCGGAACTCGACGAGGCCCGGTGCGGGCCGGTGTTGGGAGCCGACGGCGACGATCCGGCAACCGACTGGGCCCGATATGCGCTGCGGGCCCCGGTGATGCTGGTGCCCGGCGCCGACGCGGTGCCGGTGACCAACTGGGTGCCGTTCGCCGACTGGGCCGACGGCCGCGCGGTGCTCGGTGGCCGCCGGCCGTCCAGCCGGGATCTCGACTACCACCTGACCACCCTGTTCCCGCCGGTGCGGCCGCGCGGGTTCCTCGAGATCCGGTATCTGGACAGCGTTTCCGACGCGCTGTGGCCCGCGATCGCCTTCACGCTGGTCACCCTGCTCGACGATCCCGTTGCAGCGGACATCGCCGCCGAGGCCACCGAACCGGTCGCGACGGCCTGGGACCGCGCCGCGCGGGTGGGTCTCGGTGACCGTCATCTGCACACCGCCGCCGTGCGCTGCGTCGCGGCCGCCGCCGAGCGCGCGCCCGCGGCGCTGACGGAATCGATGCAGCGGTTGTTGCGTTCGGTCGAACAGGGGCGGTGTCCGGCCGACGACTTCGCCGACCGGGCGGTCGAGTACGGCATCGGCCCCGCGGTGCGCCAACTCGCGAGAGGTGAGACTTGAGTTCACGCCAAACCTTGGCCGATGAGCTGTCCGCAGCGCGGGACCGCACGCTGAGACTCGTCGCGTTCGACGACGCGGAGCTGCGGCGCCAGTACGACCCGTTGATGAGCCCATTGGTCTGGGATCTCGCGCACATCGGCTGGCAGGAGGAGCTGTGGCTGCTGCGGGAGGCCGATCCCGCCCGCCCCGGGTTACTCACCCCCGACGTGGAACGCCTCTACGACGCCTTCCAGAATCCGCGCGCCACCCGGGTGACGCTGCCGCTGCTTCCGCCGGCCGACGCCCGCACCTACTGCCATACCGTGCGCGGCAAGGTGCTCGAGCGACTCGACGCGCTGCCGGATGACGCCGATGACTTCGATTTCGCGCTGGTCGTGAGCCACGAGAACCAGCACAACGAGACGATGCTGCAGGCGCTGAACCTGCGCAGCGGGGCGGCTCTGCTCGATGCGGGAGGACGACTGCCCCCGGGCCGGCCGGGCGTCGCGGGCACCTCGGTGCCGGTGCCGGGCGGGCCGTTCGTGCTCGGCGTCGACGCCGTCACCGAACCACACTCGCTGGACAACGAGCGCCGCGCCCACACCGTCGACATCCCGGGCTTCCGCATCGGACGGGTTCCCGTCACCAATGCCGAATGGCAGCAGTTCATCGACGACGGCGGTTACCACCGGCCGCAGTGGTGGTCCGATCGCGGCTGGGAGCATCGGCAGCAGGCCGGTCTCACCGCCCCGCAGTTCTGGAACGGCGGCAATCTCGCGGGCACCCGGACCCGGTTCGGGCACGTCGAGGAGATCCCGGCCGACGAACCCGTCCAGCACGTCACATTCTTCGAGGCCGAGGCGTACGCGGCGTGGGCCGGTGCGCGGCTACCCACCGAGATCGAGTGGGAGAAGGCCTGTGCGTGGGATCCCGCCCTGGGGCGGCGGCGCCGTTATCCGTGGGGTTCGGACGCCCCGTCGGCGCGGTTGGCCAATCTCGGCGGCGACGCGCTGCGGCCCGCGCCGGTCGGTGCCTACCCGGACGGGGCGTCGGCGTACGGCGTGGAGCAGATGCTGGGCGATGTGTGGGAATGGACCACCTCGCCGCTGCGGCCCTGGCCCGGATTCACCCCGATGCTCTACGAGCAGTACTCCGAACCGTTCTTCGACGGCGATTACCGAGTGCTGCGCGGCGGCTCGTGGGCCGTCGCGTCGAGCATCCTGCGGCCGAGCTTCCGTAACTGGGACCACCCGATCCGCAGGCAGATCTTCTCCGGGGTCCGGCTGGCCTGGTCGCAGGACGATGCCTGATGTGCCGGCACGTCGGCTGGCTCGGTGCGCCGCGCTCGGTGGCCTCGTTGCTGCTCGAACCCGCCCATGCCCTGCTGGTGCAGTCCTATGCACCCCGACGCCAGAAGCACGGCCTGATGAACGCCGACGGCTGGGGCGTCGGATTCTTCTCGCCTGATGTCGACGGCAATGCACCCTGTCGGTGGCGCAGCGCCGCCCCGCTGTGGGGTGACGCGTCGTTCGCCTCGGTGGCCCCGGCGCTGCACAGCGCGTGCATCGTGGGCGCCGTGCGTTCGGCGACCGTCGGGATGCCGATCGAACCGACCGCGTCGGCGCCGTTCACCGACGGCACCTGGCTGCTCTCGCACAACGGCCTGGTCGACCGCGCGGTGCTCCCCCTGTCGGCGACGGCCGAGTCCACGGTGGACAGCGCGCTGCTCGCCGCGCACATCTTCGAGCGCGGTATCGACCGTCTCGGAGACACCGTTGCCGAGGTCGGCGCCGCCGACCCGGGTGCGCGGCTGAACATCCTGGCGGCCAACGGATCCGAACTGGTCGCCACCACGTGGGGGGACACGCTGTCGGTGCTGCGGACCCCCGACGGGGTGGCGCTGGCCAGCGAACCGTACGACGACGACCCGGCCTGGCAGGAAGTCCCCGACCGTCACCTGGTCCGATCCGATGGCACCCGCGTCGACGTCACCGCCCTGAAAGGAACGGTATGACCTTCAGCCTGGCCACCTATCTGGCGGCCGACTCCGCGGCCCAGGCGCTGCGCCGTGACGTGCGTGACGGGTTGACCGCCACGCCGAAATCGTTGCCGCCCAAGTGGTTCTACGACGCGATCGGTAGCGACCTGTTCGACCAGATCACCCGGCTGCCCGAGTACTACCCGACCCGGGCCGAGGCGCTGATCCTGCGGGAGCGGTCGGACGAGATCGCCGCCGCGTCGTTCGCCGACACGCTGGTCGAACTGGGCAGCGGCACGTCGGAGAAGACCCGCCTGCTGCTCGCCGCCCTCGGCGATCGCGGTCAACTGCGCCGGTTCATCCCCTTCGACGTCGACGCCACGGTGTTGCGCAGCGCAGGCGCCGCACTCGAGCAGGACTATCCCGGACTCGACATCGCCGCGGTCTGCGGCGATTTCGAGGAGCACCTGGGCAAGATCCCGCGCGACGGCAGGCGGCTGATCGTCTTCCTCGGGTCGACCATCGGAAACCTCACCCCGGGACCGCGCGCGCAATTCCTCGCGGCCCTGTCCGACACCATGTCGCCGGGCGACACGCTGCTGCTGGGCACCGACCTGGTGAAGGACGCCGAGCGTCTCGTGCGGGCCTACGACGACAGTGCGGGGATCACCGCGCGCTTCAACCGCAACGTGCTCGCCGTCGTCAACCGCGAGCTCGACGCCGACTTCGACGTCGACGCGTACGTCCATGTCGCCCGCTGGAATCCCGACGAGCGGCGCATCGAGATGTGGTTGCGGGCCGAGCACGCGCACCAGGTGCGCATCGGTGCGCTGGACCTGACCGTGGACTTCGCGGCGGGCGAGGAGATGCTCACCGAGGTGTCGTGCAAATTCCGGCCCGCCGATGTGGCGGCCGAGCTGTCCGCCGCGGGCCTGACCCGGACCCACTGGTGGACCGATCCGGCAGGCGACTTCGGCCTGTCGCTGGCCCGCAAATGACCGACGAGCCGCTCGAGCGGCGATGGCGATCGGCGCGCCCGGCGGTCGCGGGTGTGCACCTCGACAGCGGGGCCTGTTCGCGTCAGGGCTTCGCCGCCGTCGAGGCGGCGGCTCTGCACGCCCGCCACGAGGCGGAGGTGGGCGGCTATGTCGCGTTGGAAGCGTCGGCTCCAGTGCTCGACGCCGGACGGGCGGCCGTGGCGGCGCTCACCGGCCATGAGCCGCGCGACGTGGTCTTCACCACCTCGGCCACCCACGGGCTGGAGCTGGTGTTGAGTAGCTGGACCGGTGCGCGTTCGGTGGCGTGTCTGGTCGGGGAGTACGGCCCCAACCTGGCCGTGATGGCGGCGCACGGGTTCGACGTGCGGGCGCTGCCGGTCGACGGCGAGGGTCGCCTCCAGGTGGATGCAGCGGCCGAGGCGCTGGCCGCCGACCGGCCCGGTCTGGTCCATCTGACACCGCTGGGCAGCCATCGCGGCATCGCCCAGCCGCTGGCGGCGCTGGCCGACGTGTGTCGCAGCCTGGGACTGCCGCTGGTGGTCGACGCCGCGCAGGCGTTGGGACACCTCGATTGCGCAGTCCGCGCCGACGCCGTCTACTCCACGTCGCGCAAGTGGTTGGCCGGCCCGCGTGGCGTCGGGGTGCTCGCCGTCCGCCCGGACTTCGCCGAACGGCTGGAGCCCAGGTTTCCGCCGCGCGATCCGGACTGGCCGATGACGGTGTGGCAGCGCCTCGAACACGGCGAGGCGAACGCCGCGGCGCGGGTGGGATTCTCGGTGGCGGTGGGTGAGCACCTCGCGGCGGGGGCGGACGCGATTCGCCACCGGCTCGCTGAGGTCGGGCGACTGACCCGCAGCACGCTGGCCACCGTCCCGGGCTGGCGGGTGGTCGAAGCCGTCGACGAACCGACGGCGATCACCACGCTCGAACCGGAAGGCGACATCGATCCGCACCGGGTGCGGGCCTGGCTCATCGCCGAGCACGGCATCGTCACCACCGCGTGTGACACCCGCCGCGCTCCCCGCGAGCTGGGACGCCCCGTCCTGCGGCTGTCGCCGCACGTCGACCTCACCGGCGATCAGCTCGAGCTCACCGCCGCAGCGCTCGCCGCCGCCGCGAGGGTGTGAGCTGATCCGCTTCTGGTTACTCCCCGTCTCACGAGACGAGGGAGCCCCAGATGACGCAGGTCGAGACAGAGGCCGAACCGCCCGGCGACGGTAAACCCAAGGCGAAGAAGAAGGACCGCACCCACTGGCTCTACATCCTCGTCATCGTGGGTGTGGTCGGCGGCGTGATCGTCGGTCTGGTGGCCCCGGAGACGGGATCCGCCCTCGGGGTGTTGGGCACCCTGTTCGTCAACCTGATCAAGATGATGATCAGCCCGGTCATCTTCTGCACGATCGTGATCGGCATCGGGTCGGTCCGCAAAGCGGCCTCGGTAGGAAAGGTGGGCGGCCTCGCGCTCGGCTACTTCCTGGTGATGTCGACCTTCGCCCTGGCCATCGGGCTGGTCGTCGGCAACCTGATCAGCCCAGGAAGCGGCCTGAACCTGCAGGGCGATCCGGCCGCCGGCGCGGAACTGGCCGGGGAGGCCCACGCCGAGGGCGGCATGGTCGAGTTCTTCCAGAACATCGTGCCGACCTCCCTGTTCTCCTCGCTGACCGAGGGCAACGTGCTTCAGACGCTGTTCGTGGCGTTGCTGGTGGGTTTCGCGATCCAGGCGATGGGGCCGTCGGGTGAGCCGCTGCTGCGCGGCGTCGCCCTCGTCCAGAAGCTGGTGTTCCGCATCCTGGCCGGCATCCTGTGGCTGGCTCCCATCGGCGCGTTCGGCGCCATCGCAAAAGTCGTGGGCGACACCGGTTTCGACGCCGTCATCCAGATGGGCGTGCTGATGCTGGCGTTCTACGCCACCTGCGTGGTCTTCATCTTCGGGGTCCTGGGAGTGCTGCTCCGGGTGTTCGCGAGCGTGTCGGTGTTCAAGCTGACCCGCTACCTGGCCCGTGAGTACCTGTTGATCGTCGCGACGTCGTCGTCGGAGTCGGCGCTCCCACGGTTGATCGCGAAGATGGAGCATGCCGGCGTGCAACCCGCCACGGTGGGCATCGTCGTTCCGACCGGCTACTCGTTCAATCTGGACGGCACCGCCATCTACATGACCATGGCATCGCTGTTCATCGCCGACGCGATGGGTGACCCGTTGTCGATCGGCGAACAGCTGTCACTGCTGCTGTTCATGATGGTGGCCTCCAAGGGCGCGGCGGGGGTCAGCGGCGCCGGTCTGGCCACACTGGCCGCCGGCCTGCAGAGCCACCGCCCCGAGCTGCTCGACGGGATCGGCCTGATCGTGGGTATCGACAAGTTCATGTCCGAAGCCCGCGCGCTGACCAACTTCTCGGGCAACGCGGCGGCCACCGTACTGATCGGGGCCTGGACCGGTTCGCTGGACCACAAGCGGATGACCGAGGTGCTCGACGGCGACCGGCCGTTCGACGAACAGACCATGGTCGACGACGATCATGGACCACGCCGCGACGAATCCGAGGCGGTGGCGGCCGCGCCGGCGAAAGAGTCCTAGCCGCTCTTGTGGGCCGAGAGCAGGAAGGCCGGCAGCATGATGCGGCCCTTCTCGTCGAACTCGGCCTGGAACTCGAACTCGGGCGCTGACGCCCCGGGCGGTGGTTCGGCCATCGGCATCGGATTGGCGTGGATGAACGCCGGGCGGATGTCGTCGACCTCCCAGAATTGCGAGACCGCCTGCCGCAGTTCGTCTTCGTCCACCTCGTTCGGCTTGGCCTCCAGCTCGGCCGGGAAGGTGCCCTTGGCGAAGACCAGCACGAAGTAGCTCGCACCGGGTGCCGAGGCGCGGTGGATCGACCGCAGGTAGCCTTCGCGGCCCTCGACCGGCAGCGAGTGGAACAGCGTGCTGTCGACGACGGTGTTGAACCGGCCGTCGTATCCGGTGAACGCGGTGATGTCGGCCTGGGCGAAGCTTGCGGTGGCCAGCCCGCGCTGCTGTGCCGCCCGGTTCGCGGCGGCCACCGCGGTCGGGCTCAGATCGAGTCCCACGACGGTGTAACCATCGGCGGCCAGCGCGAGCGAGAGCTCGGCGTGCCCACAACCCGCGTCGAGCACATCGCTGCGGAAACGACCCTCGCGGTGCAGTGCGGCGAGCTCGGGCTGCGGTTCACCGATGTTCCACGGCGGCGGTCCCTCGAATGCGCCCTCGCCCCGGTATGCGTTGTCCCAATCCATCACGTCCGACGACATGACCCCAACCTACGTCGGACCGTCCCAGGTGTGCACGGGCTCGTTGCTGTGCATGCGCTGGCAGTAGAGCCGCAGCATCTCGGCCAGCGCCGCAGGCCGCGCCAGGCCACGTTCCTGCAGCGCCTGGACCGTCGCGACCTGCCAGGTGGCGCCGTTGCGGCCGGTCTTCGCGCGACCCTCGATGACCCCGAGGTAGCGGTCGCGGACCTCGGTGGCCACGCCCCAGCGTCGCAGCCCTTCGTCGGCCAGCGGTAACAGCTGGCGCAGAACCAGCTCGTCGGGGGTGATTTCGCCCATGCCGGGCCAGTACAGCCGGGCATCCATCCCGTGCTGCGCGGCCTGCAGGAAGTTGTGTTCGGCCGCAGCGAAGCTGAGCTTCGTCCACACCGGCCGGTCCTCTTCGGACAGCGTGCGCAGCAGGCCGTAGTAGAACGCCGAGTTGGCGAGCATGTCGAGCACCGTGGGACCGGCCGGCAACACGCGGTTCTCGACCCGCAGGTGCGGTTTGTCTCCCACGATGTCGTAGACCGGCCGGTTCCAGCGGTAGATGGTGCCGTTGTGCAGGCGCAGTTCGGACAGCGTCGGGGTCCGGCCCGCGGCGAGCTCGCCGACCGGATCCTCGTCGGACAGCTCGGGCAGCAGCGACGGGAAGTAGCGGACGTTCTCTTCGAACAGATCGAAGATCGACGTGATCCACCGCTCGCCGAACCACACCCGCGGGCGCACGCCCTGGGTCTTCAGCTCGTCCGGGCGGGTGTCGGTGGCCTGCGCGAAGAGTTCGATGCGGGTTTCGGCCCACAGCTGGTGTCCGAAGAAGTATGGCGAGTTCGCGCCGAGGGCCAGTTGCGGCCCGGCGATCACCTGTGCGGCGTTCCAGTTGTCGGCGAAGTCGGCGGGGGAGACCTGCAGGTGCAGCTGCATGCTCGTACATGCCGACTCCGGTGCGATGGTGGCCGCCTGCAGGCTGAGGCGCTCCGGGCCGGCGATGTCGATGAGGATGTCCTCGCCGCGGGCGGTGAAGATCGAATCGTTGAGCGCCTGGTACCGGGTGGACTCGCTCATCCAGCCGGCAGCGAGGTGCTCCTGCATCAGCGTCGGCAGGATCCCGACCATCACGATGTGCGCACCGTTGGACATCGCCTTCGACTCGGCGGCGTTCAGGCTGGCCCGCACCTCGGATTCGAGTTCGAGCGCGGCACGGCCGGGCAGCGGACGCGGCGGTACGTTGAATTCGATGTTGTATGCGCCCAATTCGGTCTGGTACGCCGGATCGGCGATCGAGGCCAGCACCTCGGAGTTCGTCATCGCCGGCTGGTATTCGGCGTCGACGAGGTTGCACTCGATCTCCATACCGGTCAGCGGCCGCTCGAACTCGAAGCTCGACTGGGCCAGCATGGTCTCGAACACGTCGAGGCACAGCTGCACCTTGCGCCGGTATTCGCGCCGGTGCGCACGGCTGAAGTCGGTCTGCTTCAATTCCTCGCCCACACCATGATGCTAGTGACGGCCGCGACGCATAACGGGTCACTTCCGGGGTAGCACTGCTCGGGTGGACATCACCGTGACCTTCATCGGCAACGCCACCACGCTGATCGCAGGCGGCGGTGTGACCCTGCTGACCGACCCGAACTTCCTGCACCGCGGGCAGCGCGCCTATCTCGGCTACGGTCTGCTGTCCAAGCGGTTGCACGACCCGGCCCTGGACGTCGACCGGCTTCCCCCGCTCGACGCCGTCGTGCTGTCACACATGCACGGCGACCACTGGGATCGCGTCGCGCAGACCGGTCTCGATCGGGCGCTGCCGGTGCTGACCACCCCGGATGCGGCAAAGCGTCTGGTGCACCGCGGATTCGGCGAGTCCGTCGGCCTGCGGACGTGGCAGAGCCACCCGATCACCAAGGGTGCCACCACCGTCACGGTCACCTCGCTGCCCGGCAGGCACGCGCCCACCCCGATCGACCGGCTGCTGCCGCCGGTGATGGGGTCGATGGTGGAGTTCGCCTCCGGGGATGGCTCCGCGGACGGCCCCGCGCGCCGGCTCTACATCTCCGGCGACACCCTGCTGGTCGAGGAACTCGACGAGATCCCGCGCCGGTTCCCCGACATCGACGCGGGCCTGGTGCATCTGGGTGGCACCCGGCTGCCGTTCGGCAGGCATCTGCCGTTCGGGCTGACCGTCACGATGGACGGCAGGCAGGGCGCGGGTCTGGTGGACCTGCTCGGCCTGCCGAAGGTGATCCCCGTGCACTTCAACGATTACGGCGTGTTCGCCTCCCCGCTGTCGGACTTCATCGCGGAGATGTCCGCCCGCGGGCTGGCCGGGCGGGTCGTCGAACTCGACCGCGGCGCCTCGGTCACGCTGTGAGCGCTCAGATCTCGGCGAGTGGGCGGGGTGTGAGCAGCCAGGTCGCCACGACGCTGATGAGCGCCGTCGTCACGAGATAGCCGCATGCCAGCCACGGCGTACCGCCGGCCGCGGCGATGAGCGCGGTGAGGATCAGCGGCGTCAGGCCGGAGGCGAACACCCCGGACAGTTGGTAGACCGTCGACAGTCCGGTGTAGCGGATGCGGGCGGGGAACAGCGACGCGTACAGCGTGCCCTGCGCGCCATAGAACCATGCGTGGATGACACCGAACACCGCGATCATCGCGACGGTGTAGGCCGCCAGGCTGCCGGTGCTGAACACCGCGAACACCGGAAACACCGCGACGGCGTAGGCCGCGATGCCGGTGCCGTAGACCACCTTGGCGCCGTAGCGGTCGACGAGTCTGCCGGACAGCGGCAACAGCGCCGCCATGAGCAGGGCTGACACCGTCACGGCGACGAGCACCGGCACCTTCTGCAGGTGCAGGGTGTTGGTGGCGTAGGAGATTGCGAACACCCCCCAGGTGTTGAAGGCCGCACCCTCGCCCCACCGCGACAGCATGCCCAGCACCGTCGTCTTGAGCACCGGAGGCGTGAAGACCTCCTTGACCGGAACCGCGGAACGATCGCCGTCGCCGCGGACCTTCTCGAACGCCGGTGTCTCGGTGGCCTTGAGCCGCACCACCACCCCGAACATCACCAGCACGATGCTGACCAGGAACGCGATCCGCCAGCCGTAGGACTGGAACGCCTCCTCGGGCAACGCGACCTGCAGCAGCGCGAACACCCCGGTGCCCAGCGCCAGACCCAGCGCCAGACCCACCTGTGGGACGCTGCCCGCGAAGCCGCGCCGTCTGGCTGGGCTGTGCTCGACGGCCAGCAGCACCGCGCCCGCCCACTCGCCGCCGAGCGCGAAGCCCTGCACCATGCGCAGCACCAGCAGCAGGATCGGTGCCAGCACCCCGATCTGGGCGGCCGTCGGCAGCAGACCCATCAGGGCGGTCGCGCCACCCATCAGGAACATCGTCAGCGCGAGGGTGCGCTTGCGGCCGATCCGGTCACCGATGTGACCGAAGACGAAGCCGCCGATCGGGCGGACCACGAAACCGACCGCGAAGGTCGCGAACGACAGCAGCGTGCCCACCAGGGAACTCTGATCGGGAAAGAAGGCATGGTTGAACACCAGACTCGCCGCCGTGGCGTACAGGAAGAAGTCGTACCACTCGATGGTGGTGCCGACCAGGCTGGCCAGCAGAGCGGTACGGACCCTCAAGGGGTCGGCCGCGGCGGGCTCGTGGGCGATGGGCGGATCGGCGACACTCACGCTGGCCCATTAGCCCCGACCTCGGGTGCGCGGACAAGGGTTGTGCGCGCGACGATTCGAAGTCTTAGCGTCGGTGGGCCACCATGATCTGCTCGCGCAGCAGGCCGCCGCGCAGCTCGACCTCGATCGCCGGGTCGGCATGGGCGGCCAGCGCCCGCAGCGCGGCCGGACTGTAGGTCCGCAGCGAGCTGATCACGCCGTCGTGGACGAACGGCACGAACGGGGCCAGCGGCAGCATCGTCGCCAGTCGCAGCAGGTGCAGCGGTGCAGGCGGGCGGGGCAGGTCGATGATCAGCAGCTTGTCGGCCACCCGCGTGCCTTCGGCGATGGCCCGGCAGGCCAGTGCAGGGGAAAGGTGATGGAACGACAGGGCGAACACCGCGAGGTCGAACGCGCGGTCGGCGGCGTCGATCGCGGTGGCGTCCATCGTCCGCACCTGCGCGCGTCGGTGGCTGCCGAGATCACCCGCGGCGATCTCCGCCACCGAGGTCTCGTCGACGTCGGTGACCGTGACCTGCGCGGTCGGGTGGGCGTCGAGCAGCCTGCGCGACAGACCGCCGTGACCGGCGCCCAGTTCGAGCACCGACGGATCGGGGACCTCGGCGATCTCCTCGAGCGCGATCGCGGCGAAGCGTTCGTGGTTGCCGAAGACATCGCCGGTCCATCGCAGCGCTCCGACGACACTGCGCTTGCGCGCTTCCATCGCCGCATCCCCGTCGGAGGCGCGATCGAGGTACTCCAACCGGTCGGTCTCCAGCCTGCGGTCCAGGCAGGACGCCTTCGGGCCGCCGCGGGGCATGCGCGAAATGCTCGTCAGGACGGCGGCCCGATCAGCAGGAGCGGCGGGCGGCCGCTGGGCATGGTCAACAGTTCGGGGATCGCCGGCCGTTCGGTCGGCACCTTCGCCCCGTCCCGGTAGACCAGGGTGCCGGTGTAGCTGCCGTTGTCGTAGTTGTCGTAGTAGAACTGGCCCTCGACGATGTACTGGCAGGCCGAGTGCGGGGCGCCGTTGTCGACCCACACCCCACCGAACTCTCGGGATTCGCACGCCGCCCGCGGGTCGCCGACGGGCACGGCGGGATCCGGATCTGCGTGCGCGACGGCGCTCAGCACGAGCGGAGTTGCGGCGAGGGCGGCGACTGCGCACATCGCCGCAGCGTGGAAGACCGGCACCACGAGCACTCTAGCGTTGTCGCCGTACGACGAGGCGGCGTTCGGCATGATGGGTCGGTGGCCGAATCCGGAGAGTTCGTCGCAGCCATCGATCAGGGCACCACCAGCACCCGGTGCATGATCTTCGACCACGACGGTGCCGAGGTCGGCCGTCACCAGCTCGAGCACGAGCAGATCCTGCCGCGGGCGGGCTGGGTGGAGCACAACCCCGTCGAGATATGGGAGCGCACCGCCTCGGTGCTCATGTCGGCGCTCAACAACACCAAGCTCACCGCCGAGGACCTGTGCGCGCTCGGTATCACCAATCAGCGGGAGACATCGCTGGTCTGGAACCGCAGAACGGGGAGGCCGTACTACAACGCCATCGTCTGGCAGGACACCCGGACCGACCGGATCGCCTCGGCGCTGGACCGCGATGAGCGCGGCGACGTCATCCGCCGCAAGGCCGGGCTGCCGCCGGCCACCTATTTCGCCGGCGGCAAGGTGCAGTGGATCCTCGAGAACGTCGACGGCGTCCGCGAGGCCGCCGAAAAGGGGGACGCGATCTTCGGCACCGCGGACAGCTGGGTGCTGTGGAATCTGACCGGCGGCCCGCGCGGCGGTGTGCACGCCACGGACGTCACCAATGCCAGCCGCACCATGCTGATGGACCTCGAGACGCTGGACTGGGACGACGAGCTGTTGTCCTTCTTCGGGATTCCGCGTCAGATGCTGCCGGAGATCAAGCCGTCGTCGTGCCCGGACTGTCACGGCGTCACCCAGGAGGGCGGGCCGCTCGGCGGCGAGGTACCGATCACCGGGATCCTCGGGGATCAGCAGGCCGCGATGGTCGGCCAGGTGTGCCTGTCGGCCGGGGAGGCCAAGAACACGTACGGCACAGGCAATTTCCTGCTGCTCAACACCGGCGAGAAGATCGTGCGTTCGGAGAACGGACTGCTCACCACCGTGTGCTACCAGTTCGGGGACGCGAAACCCGTTTACGCACTGGAGGGTTCGATCGCGGTGACCGGATCGGCGGTGCAGTGGCTGCGCGATCAGCTCGGCATCATCAGCGGAGCATCGCAGAGCGAGGCGCTGGCGCGCCAGGTCGAGGACAACGGCGGCGTGTACTTCGTGCCGGCGTTCTCGGGACTGTTCGCCCCGTACTGGCGCTCCGATGCGCGCGGCGCGATCGTCGGGCTGTCCCGGTACAACACCAACGCCCACGTCGCGCGGGCAACGCTGGAGGCGATCTGCTATCAGAGCCGTGACGTCGTCGACGCCATGGAGGCCGATTCGGGCGTGCACCTGGAGGTGCTCAAGGTCGACGGTGGCATCACGGCCAACGACCTGTGCATGCAGATCCAGGCGGACGTCCTGGGCGTCGACGTGGTCCGGCCCGTGGTGGCCGAGACCACCGCGCTCGGTGCCGCCTACGCGGCCGGGCTGGCAGTCGGCTTCTGGTCGGGACCCGACGATCTGCGCGCCAACTGGCAGGAGGACAAGACCTGGAGGCCGCAGTGGAGCGACGAGCAGCGCGCCGAGGGTTACGCCGGGTGGCAGAAGGCGGTACAGCGCACGCTCGACTGGGTCGACGTCGAGTGACCGGCTAGGCTAGGCGGCCGCGTCGAGCTCGCGCTTGGTCTCGTCGTCGAGCTCGATGTCGCGCACCGCGGTGTTCTCCTCGAGATGGGCGACCGACGACGTGCCCGGGATCAGCAGCACGTTCGGCGCCACCGACAGCGTCCACGCCAACGCGATCTGAGCCGGTGTGCGGCCCAGCTGCTGGGCCTCCCGCTGCACGGCGGGGTGACCGAGCACCGGGTTGTCGGCGGTGAAGCCCGAACCGAGCGGGAAGAAGGGCACGAACGAGATGCCGCGTTCGGTGGTCAGGTCGAGAACCGGCTGCGAGCTCCGGTCGACCAGGTTGTAGAGGTTCTGCACGGTGACGATCTCGGTGCGCTCCAGCGCGATCTGCAAGTGCTCGACCGAGACGCTGCTCAGACCGATCCCGTCGATCAGGCCGTCGTCGCGGGCGGCGATCATCGCGGTGAGCTGGCGGTCGAACAGCTCCCGGTCGACGGGGCCGACGGCGTTGGGATCGCCGGAATGAATGCGCAGGTTGACCGCGGCCAGCCTGTCGACGCCGAGGGTGCGCAGGTTCTGCTCGATGTCGGCACGCAGATCGTCGGGTTCCTGTGCGGCGGTCCATTCACCGTTCTCGTCGCGCCGGGCACCCACCTTGGAGACCAGCGCGAGGTTCTCGGGGTAAGGGTGCAGCGCCTCGCGGATCAGTTCGTTGGCGACGTCGGGGCCGTAGAACTGCGCGGTGTCGATGTGGTTGATGCCGAGCTCGATCGCGCGGCGCAGCACCGCGATCGCCTGATCGTGGTCACGGGGCGGGCCGAAGACGCCGGGGCCGGGCAGCTGCATCGCGCCGAAGCCGACGCGGCCGACGGTGTGGGTGCCGAGCGGGAAGGTGTGCATAGTTCTTTACTACGCGGCGGGGGCGCGGTTTCATCCTGACTGCGGCTGGTCGGCATGAACCGGTACGACCGGCGGTGCGGCGAGGGCGAAGACAGCCGAGGCCGCGAACGCCAGCGGATAACCCGCGACAGCGATGAGGGCACCGAAGATGGGCGGAATGCTGGCCGTCGTCAGCGTCTGGCCGGTGTACTGAACGCCGAGCGCACGGCCGCTCCAGTACGGACCGGCGCGTTCGGCGATCGCCACATAGGCCAGGCCGTTGTCGGTCACGGTGATCACCGATGCGATCACGACCACCGCGACGCTCACCGACGACCCCAGATGATCGGTCAGCCCCAGCACCAGCATGGCCAATGCGGCAGCGACGGCGATGGTGCGGATCGGTCTCAGTCGTGCGCCGATGTGATCCGACCAGTGGCCGGCGGCGACGCGTCCGAGCGCGCCGAGTAGTTGCGCGACCACCACGACGACCCCGGCGGACGCGGCCGACCATCGGCGATCGGCCATCAGCCAGACCAGGGTGAACGTCCACACCACGCTCTGCGGCACGACCAGCAGCATCGAGGCCGCGTGAATCCGCCACAGCACCGTCGATCCGCGGTACGGATTGACGAGGTGGTGAGCGGGTGCTTCCGCGCGGGGCGGCCGCGGCGGATCGAGCACACCGAGGGCGCAGGCCACCGCGCACACCGCGCACAGCACGGCGGGGAACAGCAACGCAGCGCCTACGCCGTGGTGTTGGGCCAGCTGCGGGATGACCAGAGCGCCCAGGGCGACACCCAGCGGCGACGCGGTGTGGCGAATTCCCATCGCCACGCCGCGACGCTCAGGCGGGAACCATCCGACGACCAACCGGCCGCTGGCGGCGGTGTTGCTCGCGGCAGCCATGCCGGCCATGAACAGGAAAACGCCGACCGCGACCAGCGAGTCGGCCAGTGCCGCGGCGAACGTGACCGCGGCGGTCAGGCCGAGCCCCGCGGCGAGCACAACCCGCTCGCCGACGAGATCGACCAGATAGCCCCAGCCGATGATGGTCACGGCGACGCCGAGGTTGGGCATCGCGACGAGCAGGCCCGCCTGCGCGAGGTGCAGGCCGAGGTCGAGGTGCAGTGCGGGGATGAGGAACGCGGCGCCGTTGATGACCACATTGGCGCTCATCGTCGCCATCAGGCCGAGAACCAGCATCGACCAGCGCCGCAGCGCACTGATCGTCTCGACGGAAACGGCCGTGTGGTTTCGCAGAAGTCGATTCTGCTGAATGCCCTGCGTCCGCACAGCCGTTTCCGGCGGATCTACTCCTCGCCGAGGACGCCGTAGATCTCGCGGCGGGCGGTGTTGAGGATGTCGACGATCCGCGCCTGCTGGTCCTCGTCGGCCGCATGCGCCGACTGGGCGACGGCGCCCATCAGCTGTCCGACGGCGGTGCGGAGTCCGGCGTGCCCGGGCGGCGTGTCGTCGGCGATCTCCTCCCACGGCGGGGTCTCGATCCGCCCGGCCGTGGCCCGGCCGTCCTCGGTGAGCTCGAAGAGCTTCCGGCTGCCGTCGGTCTCAGTGCCTGCGATCAGTCCTTCGTCGACCAGCAACTGCAGCGTGGGGTACACCGAGCCGGGGCTCGGCTTCCACAGCCCGTTGCTGCGCTCGGCGATCTCCTGGATCATCTCGTAGCCGTGCATCGGCCGGTCGGCGAGCAGCTTGAGGATCGCCGCCCGAACGTCACCGCGCCTGCCGCGCCCGCGGCCGCCGCCGCGACGGCCACGCGGACCGCCCGGCCCGAAACCGAATCCGCGGGGATCGAAGCCGAACTCGAAGCTCCTTCCGAATCCGGGGCCGAATCCGGGGCCGAATCCGGGTCCGAACCCCGGGCCCGAACCGGGCTGGAATCCGGGATGTTGCTCGCGCACATGCTCGCGGAAGTCGCGGCGTGCCTGCCGGCGCTGCTGATGGAATGCCCTGCGGTCCCCGGGGCCGAAGCCGAATCCGAAGCCGCCGGGCGGTGGGGTGAATGGGTTGGTCATAACAGTTCCTTTGACGTGGGGAGACGCGCGACTGCGTCTCCGATACGTCAACGATATATCGAAAACTATCGCGATGCAACGCCCGACTTCAGGAATCGGGGAGTGCAGCCACCACGTCGTCGGCCCACTGTGCCTCCATGGCCCGGGCGCGGAGGCCGTACTCCAGCGCGGCGCGGCCGAAGAACGATGCCCCGTCGTCGCTCCAGGACAGTGCGTCGCGGAGCGCTTCGAGGCGTCGGTGTTCGGCCCTGGCATGGTGGGCCAGCGCGCGGAGATGGCTGCGGGCGTCATCGGCGGGGATCTCCGCCAGCAGGAAGACCCGCAACAGGGCGGCGCTGCGTAGCGGAGGATCGTCCTGCGGGCTGGTCACCCAGCGCACGAGCTCGGCGCGGCCGGACTCGGTGACGGCGTACTCCTTGCGCCCCCGCGCGCCGACGTCGGTGACCTCGATGAGGCCGGCTTCAGCGAGCTTGTTGAGCTCGCCGTAGAGCTGGCTCTGGGTGGCCGGCCACACGTTGGCCATCGACTGTTCGAACCGCCGGAGCAGGTCGTAGCCGCTGCCGGGTTGCTGGGCGAGTAATCCGAGTGCCGCGATCCGCAAACTCACATGCCACAGACTAGAGCGACATGTCAGAAGTGGAGGGTTCCCGGAGCGGGGGCACCTTCCAGCGGCCCCTGGTCGCCAGCAGGAGATATACGGCGAATCCGACGCCGCAGCCGATGAACCAGCTGTACTGCGCCGCGGTGTGCATGCCGGTGACCGAGCCGCCGAGGAGCACGGGGATCATCGCGAGCACGGCGCCGATGACCGTCGCGATCACCGCGGCCGGGTTGTATCCCTTGCTGTACCAGTAGTTTCCGGACTCCGAGAGGGTGAACATGTCGTCGACGACGACCTTCTGCTTGTGCACCAGGTAGTAGTCGGCGATGAGCACGCCGAACAGCGGACCGATGAACGCGCCGAGCGTCTCCAGTGTGTAGTGGATGACCTCGGGGTTGTTGTACAGGTTCCACGGCGTGATGAGCACCGAACCGACCGCGGCGATCATGCCGCCGGCGCGCCAGCTGATGCGCTGCGGGCTGACGTTGGAGAAGTCGAATGCCGGCGAGATGAAGTTGGCGACGATGTTGATGCCGATCGTGGCGATGGCGAAGGTCAGCGCGCCGAGGACGATCGCGAAGGTGCTGTCGATGCGGGCCACCGTCGCCACCGGATCGGTGATCAGCTCGCCGAACACCGGCAGGGTCAGCGACGCCGTCACCACCACCAGGATCGAGAACAGCAGGAAGTTCACCGGGAGGCCGAGGAAGTTGCCCCGCTTGACCGCGGCGAACGACTTGCCGTAGCGGGAGAAGTCGCCGAAGTTGAGCATCGGACCGGAGAAGTACGACACCACCAGCGCGATGGCGCCGAGCATGACGGGGACCGAGGACCAGCCCGTGTAGGTGACCTCGCCGAGGTTCAGATCGATCGCGCCCCACCCGGCCTTGTAGATGAGGTAGCCGCAGAGGATGAACATCACGACGTAGACCGCGGGGCCGCAGAAGTCGATGAAACGCCGGATGGACTCCATGCCGCGCCAGAACACACAGGCTTGCAGCACCCACAGCAGCAGGAAGCTGCCCCAGCCCAGGAGCGGCAGCCCCAGGAAGCCGTACTGGTCCACGTCGGCGTAAGGAGACAGGCCCGGAAAGAGCTTGAGCAGCACCACGTCCAGGGCTGCCGACGCCAGGTAGGTCTGGATCCCGTACCACGCCACCGCGATCAGACCGCGGATGATCGCCGGGATGTTCGCACCGAGAACGCCGAACACGGTGCGACAGATGACGGGATAGGGGACGCCGGTGGCCTGGCTCGGCTTGGCCACCATGTTGCAGAAGATGTTGACGATCACGATGCCGATCAGCAGCGCGATCAGCACCTGCCAGCTGGCCAGGCCCAGGGCGAAGAGGCTGCCCGCGGTGACGTAGCCGCCCACGCTGTGCACGTCGGACATCCAGAACGCGAAGATGTTGTAGGACGTCCAGTGCTGGTCGCGCAGCGGCGCGAGGTCGTCGTTGGTCAGTCGCGGGTCGTAGCCTTCGGCGGCGTCATACGCACCGGTTCCGGCGCCGGGCGGCAGATCACGGGTGTCTGTCATGTTGGCTTCCTGTTCCGCAACCATTCAGGGGAAGGCTAGATGCAGGAAAAATAGCGGCGGGATATTTCGCCGCGATTGCGCGAAGAATATATTCTCCCGATCACTCCGCCGGGTCGTGCGCCACCAGACCGGTGCCGGCGGGCAGTGAGGTGACGACGGTGTTGAGCCGCCGGTTGTGCTCGGCGCTTGCGTGCAGCAGCGCCTCGGCATCCGACTTCAGGTACGCGTCGAGCATGCGCTGGTGGTCGGACTGCAGCAGCGCTCGCTGTGCCGGCTCCACGTGCACCATCAACTGGACGGGTTCGGTGATGTTCCACGCGGTTTCGAGCATGTGCAGCAGGCGCAGCATTCCCGCCGGCCGGGTGAGGCCCAGGTGGAAGGCGCGGCTCTGGCGGTGATAGGTGTGCGAATCATCATCTCGCACAGCGGTTTCGAGGACGGCATGGACATCGCTGACATGCTGTCGGTCGGCGTCGGTCGCCCGGTGCACCGCGGCGGCGAGGGCGGCCGATTCGAGTGTCTCGCGGACGAGGTACATCTCTGCGAGTTCACCGGCGGTCAGCTGGGCCACCGAGTACCCGACGTTGAGGTGATGGGCGACGAGACCCTCGGCGGTCAGCGTCTTGAGGCTCTCGCGGATCGGGATGGTGCTGACGCCGAACAGTTCGGCGACCTCGTTGACCGGGATCGTCGTGCCGGGCGGCACGCCACCGTCGAGGATCACCCGGCGTAAGTCGGCGAGGATGGCCTGCTGCGACGTACCGGTGCGGTGGCCCGCCAGCCTGGACAGCAGTGCGGACGGGCGACGTGGCGGCATCCGTCGATCTTCCTCCACCGTCGGCGGTTCTCGCCCGGGGATCTCGGGCCTGCTCAGGCCTCGATGCGTGCGCCGAGCTGTTGCACCACCGAGAACAGGTTGGCCACGCCCCAGTGCTCGACGATCCTGCCGTCGCGCACCCGCATCGCATCGACGGTTTCGAACTGCACGGTGCGGCCGGTGGGAGCGATCCCGAGGAACGCTCCACGGTGTGTGCCGTGATAGGTCTTGAAGGTGGTGACGATGTCCCCGTCGACGGTCTGCCAGCCGATTTCGGGCCGGAAGTCCGGGAACGCGTCGCGCAGTCGGTGGTAGAGCACGCGCACTCCGTCTTTGTCCGGGGTGGTTCCCGGCTGAGGAGTGCGGTCGATGAAGTCCTCGGAGAACAGCTCCTCGAACAACGCGAAGTCGCCCGCGCCCTGGACCAGTTCGGTGTTGCGCCGGACGACGGCCATGATGGCCCGTTCGTGCTCTGTGTGGCTCACGGGTGAACCCTTTCGACATCGTGGTGTTTGCGGTGGTCTCGGTCGCGCCAACCGGCCAGCAGCCGAAGCGCGTTCTCGGATGACGACTGTGCATCCGTGGTGTAGACGAACAGGATCTGATCGGGATCTCCCGAGGGGTTCAGCGCCTGGTAACGCACCGTCAGCTCGCCGACGAGCGGATGGTGGTAGGTCTTGGTGCCCGTGGTGCGCCGCTCCACGTCGTGATCGCTCCACCAGGCGCGGAATTCCGGCGAGTGGATCGACAGCTCTCCGACGAGCGCGGACAGCTTCTCGTCATGGGGGTTGCGGCCCGCGTCGAGCCGCAGCATCGCGACGGTGTCTTTGGCCACCTGAGTCCAGTCGGCGTACAGCTCGCGGGCGTGCGGATCGAAGAACACGAACCGCGCCTGATTGCGCGCCGGGGCGGGCAAGTCACGGAATTCGGTGATCAACGCGCCGGCGAGCCGGTTGTGTGCCAGGACGTCGAGGCGGCGGCCCAGTACGAAGGCCGGTGAGCACGTCTGGTCGAGCAGTTCGAGCAGCCGCAGCGTGGCGGGATCCACTGCCTGCGGCCGGGGGCGGCGTTTGCGCTGGGCAGGCCGGGGCCGACCGAGGTCATGGAGATGCTGGCGTTCGGCGTCGTTGAGGCGCAGCGCCGTGGCCAGGGCATCGAGGACGTCGGTCGACGCGGTGCGACTGCGCCCCTGTTCCAGCCGGGTGTAGTAGTCGACGCTGACCCCGGCCAGTCGGGCCAGCTCTTCGCGACGCAGCCCCGGCACACGGCGGCGCGCGCCGTTGTCGCTCAGACCGATGTCATCAGGGCTGAGCCGGGCGCGCCGGGCGCTGAGGAACTCGGCGAGTTCGTTGCCGCTGTTCTTCACCACGCCAACAGTCTGCCGTCAAGAGTGGGGCACGGCCGGATGAAGGTGGCCCACTTTGTCCCCCGATGGGCTGGACCAGGTTGAGCCGGATTTCGGGGGCCTGCCGGCGGTTGTGTCGAGTGCACGAGCAAGTGACCGACCGAGAAAGGAAACTCACCATGTCGCAACTCATCGACAGCACCGCGCTCGCAGGCCGCGTCGCCGTGGTGACCGGAGCCTCCAGTGGCATCGGAGAGGCGACCGCAGAGCGCCTCGCCGCGCTCGGGGCGCGCGTCGCCGTCGCTGCCCGCCGCACCGAACGCCTCGACGCGCTGGCCGGCCGGATCCGTTCCGCGGGAGGCGCCGCCCTGGTGCTGCCCCTCGACGTCACCGACCGTGCGGCGGTCACCGCTGCGGCGGCACAGGTGCGCGAGGAGTTCGGCGCCGCCGATCTGGTGTTCGCCAACGCCGGAGTCCAGTTGATCTCGCCGATCGACGACCTGCGGGTGGACGACTGGCAGCGCCAGATCGACCTGAACGTCACCGGGGTGATGAACGTGATCGGTGCCTTCGTCCCCCATCTGATCGACGCCGCGGCGGCCGGCCGGTCGGCGGACCTGATCAGCACGTCGTCGATTGCGGCGACCCGGGTGCTGGAGAAGTTCTCCGTCTACTCCGGCACGAAGGCCTACATCAGCCAGTTGACGCGGCTGCTGCGGGTGGAACTGGGCCACAAGATGGTCCGGGTGTCGACGATCGAACCGGGGATGGTCGACACCGAACTGCCCTCCCACGTCACCGATCCCGACGCCAGCAGGCTGATGGCCGACCTCATCGAGAACATCGACGTCCTCGCTCCGGCTGACGTCGCAGAGACGGTGGCGTTCATCGCCTCGGTTCCTCGACACGTCAATCTCACCGAGATCACCATCCTGCCCACCGCTCAGGCCGTCTGATACCGCACACATAATCACATTCCACTCTTGACATGTCGAGAGTGGAATGTGATTCTGGGTGGAGACGTCGCGGACAGGAGATGCACCATGACCGACACCACCGAGCCCTCAGCACTGCCGGGTACCGGGCAGTTCTTCCAACGCGGCAATTACGCGCCCGTCGCCGACGAACTCACCGCCTTCGATCTGCCCGTCGAGGGCACCATCCCCGCCGACCTCGAAGGCTGGTATCTGCGCAACGGACCCAACCCGCGCCAGGCGACCGCGCACTGGTTCGCCGGGGACGGGATGATCCACGGCGTGCGCATCGAGAACGGCCGCGCCGCCTGGTACCGCAACCGCTGGGTGCGCACGGAGAGCTTCGAGCACGATTTCGGGGTGTACAACGCCGACGGCAGCCGCAATCTGCACTCCAGTGTCGCCAACACCCATGTCGTGAACCACGCGGGCAAGACGCTGGCGCTCGTCGAGTCGTCCCTTCCCTACGAGATCACCAACGACCTGCAGACCGTCGGCGCCTACGATTTCGGCGGCAAGCTCGCCGATTCGATGACCGCCCATCCCAAGATCTGCCCGACCACCGGCGAACTGCACTTCTTCGGCTACGGCAGCATTGCCGCGCCGCACGTCACGTATCACCGGGCCGACGCCAACGGTGAGCTGACGGTCAACCGGCCGATCGACGTCAAGGCCTTGACGATGATGCACGACTTCGCGATGACCAGCGGCCACGTCGTGTTCATGGATCTGCCGATCGTGTTCGATCTCGACATCGCGATGAACAATCCGGGCGATATGCCGTACCGCTGGAACGACGACTACGGTGCCCGCCTCGGCGTGCTGCGCCGCGACGACCCGTATGGCGAGGTGCGCTGGTTCGAGATCGATCCCTGCTACGTGTTCCACGTCGCCAACGCCTACGAGACGGAGTCGACGTTGGTGCTGCAGGCGGTGCGCTACCCCGAATTATGGCGGAACACAGGCGGATTCGACGCGCAGGGCGCCATGTGGACCTGGACGGTCGACCTCGCCACCGGGAAGGTCACCGAAGGACAGCTCGACGACCGCGGGGTCGAGTTCCCTCGCATCGATGACCGGCTGGCCGGCCTGCCCGCCCGCTATTCAGTGTCGGTCGCCGATCACCGGCTGGTGCGTCACGACCTCACCACCGGTGCGGCGGTCGAGCATGTCTTCGGCGGCGCGGACGGGCCCGGTGAGGCGGTGTTCGTCCCGGCCGCTTCCGGTCCGGCCGATGAGAGCAACGGCTGGTACCTGGGCTACGTCTACGACGCCGAACGCAACGGCAGCGATCTGGTGATCCTCGATGCCGCCGACTTCGCGGCACGCCCGGTCGCGAAGATCACGCTGCCGCAGCGTGTTCCGTACGGGTTCCACGGGAACTGGATCGCCGGCTGAGTTCGTGGCAGCCTGCGGTGATGCTGGAAACGTCGATCATCGAGGCCGGCGATCTCACGTCCGCCCAGCACCGAGCAGCGGAGTCGTTGGTGCGTCAGGCGTTCGGCGCCCACTTCCGGCCCCACGACTGGGTGCACGGTGTCGACGGTGTCCACGTGGTGGTCTGCGACGACGCCGACGTGGTGGCACACGCTTCCGTGGTGCCCAGACTTCTGCGTCAGGGTGACACCGAGCTGGACACCGGCTACGTCGAAGCCGTTGCGGTACGAGCCGACCAACGCGGGCGCGGACTGGGTCGTGTCGTCATGGACCAGGCCGAGCAGATCATCCGCACGCGGCATCAGATCGGCGGGCTGAACGCCGTGGAGACCGCGTGCGCCTTCTATGCGGCGCGCGGCTGGCGGCCGTGGACCGGCCCCACTGCCGCGAACGGTCCCGCCGGAGTGATCGACACCTATGACCCCGCGGACCGCATCTTCGTCCTGCCCGGCGCCGGCACAGCGCCAATGGATCCGGCCGTTGCGCTCGTCTGCGATTGGCGGGTCGGGGATCTCTGGTAGATCACCAGGCATGGCTTCGCACGTCTCCACCGTTCTCACCGTCGCCGCCATCGTCACCAGTGCCGCCGTGGGCGGCCTGTTCTACGCGTTCTCCACGTTCGTCATGCGTGGGCTCGACCGCACCGACCCCGTCTCCGCGATCACCGCGATGCGCGGGATCAACGCCGAAGCGCAAGCCAATGCGCCGTTCCTCGCGCTGTTCACCGGGTCGGCCCTGCTGGCCGTGGCCGTCGGGGTGGCCACGGTGCTGCGGTGGCACCAACCGGGCAACGGATACCTGCTCACCGGTGCGGCGTTGGGCGTCGTGGCGTTCGTCGTCACCGTCGCGTTCAACGTGCCGCTCAACAACCACCTCGCCGGCTTGGCTCCCGCGGCGATGCCGGCCGCCGACGCGGCGGCAGAATGGCGTGCCTACTTCTCCTCGTGGACGGCGTGGAACCACGTACGCACGGTCGGCGGGTTCGCCGCCGCGGCACTGATGCTGACCGGCTTGCTGCAGCGCTGAGACATCAGGCCGGCGGGGTGAAGCCGCCGCCGTCCGGCGGTTGCCACGTCGGATACGGCTGCGCCACCGACGGGGACACCGGGACGGGGGACATCCGCGCAAGTTCACGACGGTGCCGTTCGGCGAGCACGGCGGCGAGGACATACTGCGGCGGCGTCCCCGGCGGCGGTGGCGGAGAGATCCGGGCGACCACGTCGGCGGTGATGCGGTGTGCCATCTCGTCGCGCATGCGCGGGTCCAATTGGTGTGCCCGAGCGAGGAACTGACGGGCCACCTCGGCCTGCTCGGGCGCGAGACCGGACAGCTGCAGCGACGACGCCCACCATGCCAGCGACGGCGGCATCACCGGCGGCGGACTGATCCGGCCCGACCGCTCACTGATGACGACGGTGCCGGCGAACACGTCGCCGATGCGCTTGCCCTTCGGTGAGAGCATGCTGCAGATCACGGCCGGTCCGCCGGAGAGGGTCCAGATCTCGATGAAGCCGGCGAGAGCGCGAAACAGCGCCTGGCGGAACCGTTCCGGGCCGCCGTCATCGGAGACCACCCGCAGGCCGAGCGCCATCTTGCCCAGGGTGCGCCCCCGCGTCGCCGTCTCGAACACCAACGGATAGCCCACCAGGCAGAGCACGGTGAAGATGATCAGTACCGCAGCCGAGAACGCCTCGTCGAACTGCATCAACGTGGCCGCCCACAGCGCCACCCCGATGACGTAGGCGACGATGACGACCACGATGTCGATCAGCACTGACAGCACGCGCACCGGCAGCTGCGCAATCTGGACATCGAGCACCACCGCGTCACCGGTGACCACCGGTTCGGGCTGGGACACCATAGGAGTCACGCTACTAGGCTGGGCCGTCGTGGACGTCGATGCATTCGTGCTGGCCCACCGCCCGGCGTGGAATCGGCTGGAGGTGCTGATCAAACGCCGACGCCGGCTCAGCGGTGCCGAGGTCGACGAGTTGGTCGACCTCTATCAGCGGGTGTCCACCCACCTGTCCATGGTCCGTTCGGCGTCCACCGACGCCGTCTTGGTGGGGCGGCTGTCCGGTCTGGTGGCGCGGGCCCGTGCGGTCGTCACCGGCGCGCATGCCCCGCTGTGGCGGGAGTTCGCCCGGTTCTGGACCGTGTCGTTCCCGGTCGTCGCCTACCGCGGTGGGCGGTGGTGGCTCGCCACGGCCGCCGCCTTCCTGCTCGTCACCGCGGTCATCGCCCTGTGGGTGTCCGGCAACGCCGAGGTACGCGACGTCGTCGGAACACCCAGCGATATCGACCAATTGGTGAACAACGACTTCGCCGCGTACTACAGCGAGAACCCGGCAGGATCGTTCGCGCTGAGGGTGTGGGTGAACAATGCCTGGGTGGCCGCGCAGTGCATCGGCTTCGCGGTCCTGCTGGGTCTGCCGATCCCGTACATCCTGTTCCAGAACGCGGCGAACCTGGGTGTGGTGGCGGGCCTGATGTTCGATGCGGGCAAGGGCGACGTCTTCCTCGGTCTGCTCACGCCACACGGTCTGCTCGAGCTGACGGCGGTCTTCCTCGCCGGGGCGGTCGGGATGCGCCTGGGGTGGACGGTGATCGCACCCGGCGACCGGCCGCGCGGCCAGGTGCTCGCCGAACAGGGTCGCGCGGTGGTGGCGGTGGCCGTCGGACTGGTGGTGGTGCTGCTGATCTCCGGGCTGATCGAGGCCCTGGTCACCCCCTCGCCGCTACCGACGTTCGCGCGGGTGGGAATCGGTGTCGTGGCCGAGGTGGCCTTCCTCGCCTATGTGGTGCACTTCGGCCGCAGGGCCGTGCGGGCGGGCGAGACCGGCGATGTCGACGACGCTCCGGATGTCAGGCCGACCGGCTGATCACCACCGACCGGTGGCCTTGAGAGCCAGATAGTGATCGGCCAGCGCGGGCGCGAGATCCTCGGGCGCCGCATCGACGACGTCCACACCGTTGCGCCGGAGGCGGACGGCGATACCGTGCCGCTCGATGCGCGAGCGTTCCGCGGCGGCCGCGGCGTAGACGGCAGCGGCGTCCGCACGCGCCGAGGCCAGTCCGTCGACCCGGGGATCCGCGACCGCCGCGATCAGCACGTGGTGGCGGCCGGCGAGCTGCGGCACGACCTCCATCAGGCCCTCGTCGAGCGCCGAGGCGTTCAGATCGGTCAGCAACACCACCAGCGCGCGGCGCCGGACGCGTCGCTGGATCGCCGACACCATTGCCGCCGTGTCGGTTTCGACGAGGGCGGGTTCCAGCGGCGCCATCGCGTTCACCAGCTGGGCGAGCAGTTCGGTGCGCGAGGCGTTGAACACGCCGGCGCGCGAGACGCGGTCGTGGGCGAGGAAGTCCACCCGGTCGCCTGCGCGCGCGGCCAGGGCGGCGAGCAGCAGGGCGGCGTCCATCGACCAGTCCAGCCGGGGCCAACCGCCGGGCTGCCCGGCGGTCGGATCGACGCCGACGCGGCCGGCCGATGTCCGCCCGGTATCGAGGACGATGACGATGCGCTGGTCGCGTTCGGGCCGCCACGTCCGCACCATCACGTCGCTCCGCCGTGCCGTCGCGCGCCAGTCGATCGAGCGGACGTCGTCGCCGGGGACGTATTCGCGCAGCGAGTCGAATTCGGTGCCCTGACCGCGGATCAGCGCGGGTGTCGCTCCCTCGAGTTCGCGCAGTCGCGCCAGCCGTGACGGTAGATGCCTGCGTGACAGGAAGGGCGGCAGGATCCGGATGGTCGCCGGTACCCGGTGGCCGCCCTGGCGACCGGCCAGGCCGAGTGGGCCGATCGAGCGGGCGGTCACCTGCGCCGACCGCAGGTCACCGCGCCGTACCGGTTGCAGCCGGCTGGTCAGCGAGACCTGTTGCCCCGCAGCTAGGTCGACGGCGTGTGCGCGGGGTGTCCCACAGCCACTGGGCGGCCAGGCGTCCCGGATGCGACCGCGGAACCGGCGGCGGCCGATGTTGTGCACCGTCAGCACCGCCGCGACCGGCTGCCCGAGGCGCGCCGTGCTGTCACCGGATCTGGTCAGGGTGAGCTCGCGGACGTTCGCCGCCGACATCACGTCCACGACGACGGCGACCACCAGCACGGCCAACAGCACCACGAACACCAGGGCGGGCACCGGTGTGAATGCGACCGGCAGGACGCCGAGCAGCGCCAGCAGTCCGGTCCGGCCGGTGAGAACCACTATCGGGGGACGGGCACGGCGGCGAGGATGCCGTCGAGCACGTTGTCCGGTTGAGCGCCTTCGAGTTCCGCCTCCGGTCGTAGCGCGATGCGGTGCCGCAGCGTCGGTCGGGCCATCGCCTTGACGTCGTCGGGGGTGACGTAGTCGCGCCCCGACAGCCACGCCCACGACCGCGCGGTCGCCAGCAGAGCGGTGGCGCCGCGAGGGGATACACCGAGCTGCAGCGCGGGAGAGCTGCGGGTCGCGCCGGCGATGTCGACGATGTAACCCAGCACCTCGTCGGCCACCCGCACCCGGCGCACGGCCTCCCGGCCCGCGGCGAGTTCGGCCGGTCCGGCCACCGGGCGCACCGCCGACAGGTCGCGCGGGTCGAATCCGCGGGCGTGCCGGTCGAGGATCGCGATCTCCTGCTGGCGCGGCGGCAGCGGAACGGTGAGTTTGAGCAGGAACCGGTCGAGTTGTGCCTCGGGCAGCTGGTAGGTGCCTTCGTACTCGATCGGATTCTGGGTGGCTGCGACGATGAACGGGTCGGGCAGCGGCCGCGGCTCGCCGTCCACGCTGACCTGGCGCTCCTCCATCGCCTCCAGCAGAGCGGCCTGGGTCTTCGGCGGCGTGCGGTTGATCTCGTCGGCGAGGAGCAGATTGGTGAACACCGGGCCGGAACGGAATTCGAACTCCGCGGTCCGGGCGTCGTAGACCAGCGATCCGGTCACGTCACCGGGCATCAGGTCCGGGGTGAACTGCACCCGCTTGAAGTCCAAACGCAGCGCCGCCGCGAGCGTGCGCACCAGCAGCGTTTTCGCCACGCCGGGAACGCCTTCCAGCAGCACGTGGCCGCGGCACAGCAAGGCGATCACCAGCCCGCTGACCACCGCGTCCTGGCCGACCACCGCCTTGGCGATCTCCTCGCGCAGGGCGAGCAGGGCGGAGCGCGCGGAATCCTGAGGTGGTGGCTGAGTCACGAGGCGGCGACCTGCCTTTCGATGTCGTCGAGATGTTGGGCGAGAGAGACCAGATCCGCATCGGTGCCCGGCGGCGGGCCGAAGAGAGTGTGGCCCACGGCAACCGGATCGCTGCCGCAGCGCTGGGCGACGGCCGCGACGATGGCGCCCGGTTCGGCGCCTGCGCCCAGACCGAGCCGGGGGACCAGACGCTGTACCGCCGCGGTGCGCAAGGCATCGGCGGCACGGTCGCGAGCACGCCGCGACCGGTAGAGCCGGCCGCGGCCCTCCACGGTCTCCGATGCCCGGACGACGACCGGCAGCTGTTCGGCGACCAGCGGGCCGAGGCGCCTGCCCCGCCAGAACGCGATGAGCACGATCACCAGGCAGAGCTGCGCCACGACCCAGAGGACCTGCTCGGGGATCAGGTCGGCGATCGTTGCGCTGCTGACGGATTCGCCCTGGCGCTGTTGGGGTGCGAACCAGATCACGCGGGGGCCGTCGCCGGCGAGGTTCATCGCCAGCGCGGCGTTGCCCTGGCGCGACAGATCGCCGTTGGTCATGAAGCTCGAGGTGCCGACGACGGTGATCACCCTGCCGGCCGATCGGTAACGCACCAGCGCGCCGTCGTAGCAGCGGGTCAGCATCACCTCGTCCGACTCGGCGCGGTAGGTGTCGGCGACGCCGAACTGGACCGCACCGGCGCGCTCGGCCGCCCGCAGATCGCAGCCCGGGTCGGCGGCCAACGCGCTGACGCCGTCGGTGCGCAGTCCGGGCGCAAGCACCTCGCGGGTCCGTGACACCGGTTCGAGGACCAGCCGGTCGCCGGGGACGGCGGCCAGTCTGCGCAGTAGGTCGTCGTCGCTCAGATGGAACGTCTGTGCCAGGACCAGCAGCGTGTCGGGCCGGGCGGCGCGTTCGACGTCAGCGACGGTGTCCGCCTCGATGACCTCGACGCCGTTGTCCCGCAGCAGGGTCACCAGCGCCCGGGCGCCCTCGGGGGACGTCGACTGCGGATCCATCGGGCCGCCGTCCCGCGGTGCGGTGAAGTAGGTGCCCACCGCCGCGACCGCGGCGAGCACCAGCACCGTCAACACCACCCAGCGGCCCGTGCGCCAGCGCTGGGCGATCGTCGGTCCGATCGCGGTCACCGTACCTCCGCCCAGTCGCCTGCGGCGGGGTGCGGTTCGCCGGAGCGGGCGTGCACCGTCGACGACGAGCGCAGCTGGTCGTCGAGATCGGCGACGAGCCGATACTCGGTGTCGCTTCCCGGCCGTCCGCCGTAGGTCACGTCGTCGAAAGCTCGTGCGGCGGCGCGCAGCGCACCGGCCAGCTGCGGCGCGACAGGGCTCGCGTCGCGGGCCAGTTCGGTGGCCGTCCGGCCCGGGACCGGTTGCAGCACACCGGTCTCCTCGAGCTGGCGGGCCACTGCGCGCAGACGGTGCCGGATCGCCAGCGCCCATTCGCCCGCGGCGGCATGTCGTTGCGCGGTTGCGCGGTGTTCGGCGGCGCCGAGTTCGCGGTCGTCGAACAGCGCGGTCTCAGGGCGCCGGGTGCGCAGCGTGCGGGCGCCGATACGGGCGGCGACCACGATGGCGAGGACGAGCAGCGTCAGCAGCACGCCGACGGTCACCCAGCCGCCCGGCACCGTGGAACTCTCCTGCGCGATGCGGTAGAGCAGATCTTCGATCCATTCCGAGAGCAGTTCGGTCCAGGATTCTTTCGGATAGATCGGCTTGTCGAGCTCTGCCTGTGCGGCGTCGCGGGCGGCGTCGCGGTCGATGTCTATCGTCGGCACGTCACGGGTGCCGGGTCAGCCACAGATGGTCGGTGGAGTCGGCGGGGGCGCCGGGGGCGGACGCGGCGCCGGTCTGCAACACCAGGTCGAATGCTTCGGCGCGCATCCGGCGGTCGGTGTAGAGCAGCACGATCACCCCGGCGCTGAACGGTGCGGTGATGATCTGGCCGAAGGCGCCTCCGATGGCGACGAGGATGATCCCGAGGACCGCGGGGCCGTCGGAGCTGGCCGTGGTGGTCAGTAGCTGACCGCCGAAGCTGAACGGGACGGCCACCGCGCCCGCGACCATGCCCGCGACGACCGCGGCGAGCAGCCAGATCCCGAAGACGCGCCAGAAGTCGTTGCGCACCAGGGCGAACGACCGTTTGACCGCGTCGACGACGTCGAGACGCTCGAGCACGATGAGCGCGGGGGTGAACAGGATCATCGTGGCGGCGTAGACGATCAGCACGAGGCTGAGGAGGACCAGCGGAGCCCCGACCAGGAACGCGATGCCGCCACCACCGGCGGCGGCCGCCACGACGACGGCCGCGGTGACCACGGCGATCAGTGCCACGATGGCGACGGCTTCGAGGAGCGTGAAGCCGATGAGGGTGAGCAGTCGGCCCTTGAGCCGCTGCCAGGCCTCATTGATGGTGATGTCGCTGCCGAAAACGGCGCGTCCGACCACGACGGTCAGCAGGCCGCTCAGCACGATAGACGCCAGCGCCGTGGGGATCGCCGCCCCCACCGCCGATCCGATGAGTGCGACGAAATCGCCTCCGGTCACCACATCTCCGCTCAGCGCGGGCACGATCGCGCCGGTGGTGACGAGCGGGATCAGGATCTGTAGGAGCACCGCGATGACCTGGGCCGCCACGACGACGACGGCCGTGAGCCCCAGCGTCGCCTTCGGGTTGCGGCGAATGTAGTTCACCGCGCCGTTGAAGATGTCGGACATCGTCAGCGGCCGCAACGGGATCACGCCCGGCTTGAGAACCCCGTAGGGCGAGCCCGGGGGCTGCCAGCCGTATCCGGGCGGAGGCGGACCGTAGCCGGGCGGCGGGTAACCCTGCGGACCGTAACCGGGCGGCGGGTAACCCTGCGGACCGTAGCCGGGCGCGGGGGGAAATCCCGGCGGCGGGTAGTAGGGCGGGGGATAGCCGGGTGGCGGATAGCCCGGTGGTGGCGGACCAGGCGGCGGACCGGCGTGACCGAACCCGTCGGCGGGATGGCTCATGATCACATCCTGTCGATCACCGTCACAAATGACAATGTCGCCGTGTCGGCTCCGGCGTAGCTTCGAAGCCATGGCAGATCTCAAGGAACGGCTGCGCGCCGACCTCACCACGGCGATGAAGAGCAGGGACAAACTGCGCACGGCGACGCTGCGGTTGCTGCTCGCCGCGATCCAGACCGAAGAGGTCGCCGGCAAGGAGTCGCGCACGCTGTCCGACGAAGAGGTGCTCAAAGTGCTCTCGCGCGAATCGCGCAAGCGCGCCGAGGCCGCAGAGGTCTACACGCAGAACGGTCGCGGTGAACTGGCCGCCAGCGAACACGCCGAGGCCCGGGTGATCGACGAGTACCTGCCGACTCCGTTGACGGAAGCCGAGGTCGCCGACGTGGTGGACACCGCAATGGCCCAGGTCGCCGAGCAACTCGGCGAGCGACCCTCCATGAAGCAGATGGGTCTGGTCATGAAGGCGGCCACCGCGATCGCCGCGGGTAAGGCCGACGGCGCACGGCTCTCGGCCGCAGTGCGGGCCCGGCTCTGAAAGATATTTGCTGACGCGCTGACCGCCGTTCGCTTCGATGGGCGTGAGCGCGCGTTCCCGTCATTGCTGAGCGCGAACCTTTAACGGGCCCGTGTGTCGTCACTGTTACGGCGCCGTGACAGTTGTGAAAGGCGTTCACCTGCGCCGATACCGTCAGCGAAGGTGTGGCGCCCGAGTTGACAACGGCAGAGCGAGGGATACATTTGTCCGCAGAAGTCTACTGTCACTACCCAGAGATTCATGTGAGGCAACTTTGTCTGAGTCCGCCACTGCCGCCAGCCGATTTGCCAGACCGCGACGAGCCGTGACATGGGGTGCGGTCGCACTCACCACCGCTCTGGCGATCGCGGCCTGCGGATCGCGGGCGGGCGACGAGAACGCCGCCGCTCCCGCCGCGTCGTGTGTGGACACTTCGGCGCCGTCCATCAAGGTCGGCGCCATCAACTCCCTGTCGGGTGCCACGGCGATCAACGAGACCGTGATCCGCGATGCGATCGTGCTGGCCGTCGATGAGATCAACGCCTCCGGTGGGGTCCTCGGCAAGCAGCTGGACCTGATCCGCGAGGATGGCGCGTCGGAGCCGACGGTCTTCGCCGAGAAGGCGAACAAGCTGATCAACAGCGACTGTGTGGCGGCGGTGTTCGGCGGCTACACCTCCGCGAGCCGCAAGGCGATGCTGCCGGTGTTCGAGGACAACAACTCGGTGCTGTTCTACGGCCAGCAGTACGAAGGCCTGGAGGATTCGCCCAACATCTACTACACCGGGGCGACCACCAACCAGCAGATCATCCCGTCCCTGGACTACCTCAAGGAACAGGGCGTCACGTCGCTCTACCTGGTCGGCAGCGATTACGTGTTCCCCAGGACGTCCAACGCCATCGTGCGAAAGTACGCCGAGGCCAACGGGATCGAGATCAAGGGCGAGGACTACGCGCCGTTGGGCTCGACCGATTTCTCCACCATCGTCAACAAGATCCGCACCGCCGACGCCGATGCCGTGTTCAACGTGGTGGTCGGCGACTCGCTGGTGGCGTTCTTCCGCGAGTACACCAACGCCGGCCTGAAGGCGGCCGACATGCCCGTCATGTCGATGTGCGTCGGCGAAGAAGAGGTCAAGAGCATCGGTGTGCAGAACATCGACGGTCAGCTCGCGGCATGGAACTACTACCAGACCCTCGACACCCCGGCCAACAAGGACTTCGTCGCGGCGTTCAAAGCGAAGTTCGGCCCCGATCGCGTCACCTCCGATCCGATGGAATCGGCCTACGCGGGGGTCTATCTGTGGAAGGCGATCGCGGAGAAGGCAGGAGCGTTCGACGTCCCCGCCATCCAGGCGGCCGCCGGCGGAACGACGTTCGACGCGCCCGAGGGCATGGTCACCGTCGACGGCGAGAACCACCACATCACCAAGACGGCCCGCATCGGGCAGATTCGCTCCGACGGCCTGATCTACCAGGTGTGGGATTCCAAGACCCCGATCGAACCCGACCCCTACCTCGAAGGCTACGAGTGGGCCGGCGACATCGCGCCGAAGTGATCGCGACGCAATGCATCTGACACCCAAGGACGAAGACCGGCTGCTGCTGTTCCTCGCCGCCGAACTGGCGCGCAAACGGCGGGCGAAAGGGCTGCGGCTCACCTATGCCGAAGCGCGCGCCCTGATCGCCGACGAAGTGGTGGAGGCCGCCCGTGCCGGGGCGAGCGTCTCGGAGGCGGCGGCCGCCGGGGCGTCCGTGCTGACCGACGACGACATCCTGCCCGGTGTCGGACCGCTGATCGGCACGGTGCAGGTCGAAGGCTTCTTCGAGGACGGCCAGAAGCTGGTGACCATCCATGACGCGATCCGGCCCGGCGCGACAGGCGATTCGGTGGACGACGGCGACCTGACCCCCGGCGAGGTGCTCGTCGCCGACGGCGAGATCGAACTCAACGCCGGACGCGACACCGCGGAGGTCTCGGTGGTCAACACCGGCGACCGGCCGATTCAGGTGGGCTCCCACTTCCACTTCTTCGAAGTGAACCGGGCGCTGCGTTTCGAGCGCGCCGCGGCCTTCGGCATGCACCTCGACATCGCGTCCGGCACCGCCGTGCGGTTCGAGCCGGGTGAGGAACGAGTGGTGGCGCTCACCGCCTTCGGCGGTGCGCGGGAGATCTCCGGGCTGAACGACATGACCAACGGTCCGGCGTCGGGCCCGGTCACGGAGAGCGTCTTGCAAAGATTGCGCGACAACGGATTCCAAGATGGCGAGGTCAACCGGTAATGGCGATCCGAATCTCGCGCAGGCACTACGCCGATCTGTTCGGACCCACCGTCGGTGACCGGGTGCGGTTGGCCGACACCGAGCTGCTCGCCAAGGTCGAACACGACTCGTGCGTGTACGGCGACGAAGCCGTGTTCGGTGGCGGCAAGACCATGCGTGAGGGCATGGCGGTGCACAACAGCATCACCAACGCCGACGGCGCTCTGGACTTCGTCATCACGAACGTCCTGGTGATCGACCCCGTACTGGGTATCCGCAAGGCCGACATCGGCATCAAAGACGGCAGGATCGCCGGCGTCGGCAAGGCCGGCAACCCGTTGACCATGGACGGTGTCGATCCCGACCTGATCATCGGCGCGGGCACCGACGTCCGGGCCGGCGAAGGCATGATCGCCACCCCCGGAGCGATCGACGTGCACGTGCACTTCGACAGCGCCGGCCTGGTGGAGGAGGCCATCTCCAGCGGTATCACCACCATGATCGGCGGCGGCCTCGGTCCGGTCACCGTGGGCATCACCTCGTCCGGGCCTACCAACCTGGCCCGGATGCTGCATGCGGCCGAGGCCTTTCCGATGAACTTCGGGTTCCTCGGAAACGGCAGCGCCGCCGACACCGCGCCACTCATCGAACAGGGTCTGGCGGGGGCGATCGGCTACAAGATCCACGAGGACTGGGGCGCCACACCGGCTGCCATCCGCGCGTCGCTCGACGCCGGCGACGAACTCGGTCTGCAGGTGCAGATCCACACCGACACCCTCAACGAGGCCGGGTTCTACGAGGACACCATGCGCGCCATCGCGGGCCGGGTGATCCACACCTATCACGCCGAAGGCGCAGGCGGCGGGCACGCGCCCGACGTGATGCGCGTGGTGGGGGAGGCGCACTGCCTGCCTTCGTCGACGAACCCGACGAACCCCTACACGCTCAACACCTTCGACGAACACCTCGACATGGTGATGGTCTGCCACCATCTCAACCCGCGGATCCCGGAGGACGTCGCCTTCGCCGAGTCGAGGATCCGCCGCGAGACCATCGCCGCCGAGGACGTCCTGCACGACCTCGGCGCCATCTCGGTGATGGGCTCCGATTCTCAGGGAATGGGCCGCATCGGTGAGACGGTCGCCCGGACCTGGCAACTCGCGTCGCACATGCGGGCCACCAGGGGTGCCCTGCCCGCCGACGAGGGCACCGGGGCCGACAACGCTCGCATCCTGCGCTACGTGGCCAAGTTGACCATCAATGCCGCGCGGATGTTCGGCATCGACCACGAGGTCGGATCGCTGGAGCCCGGCAAGCTCGCCGACATCGTGCTGTGGGAGCCGAAGTTCTTCGGCATCCGTCCCGAGGTCGTCTTCAAGGGCGGGTTCCCCACCTGGGCAGTCATGGGAGAGGCCAACGCGTCGTTGATGACCTGTGAACCGCTGCGCTACCGGCCGCAGTGGACGGCGTTCGGCAAGGGGCCCGCCGACGTGTCGGTGAACTTCGTCGCGCAGGCGGCGATCGACGCCGACCTCGGCGGCCGGCTAGGTCTGGCGACGCCGCTGCGGCCCTGCGTCGGCGCGCGCGGGTTGAGCAAGGCCGATCTGTTGCACAACGACTATCTGCCCGACATCACCATCGACCCGGACACCTATCGGGTCGAAGTGGACGGGCAGCTGTGCACCAGCACCCCGATGACCCGGGTGCCGCTGGGCCGCCGTTACACGATCAAATGAGAGGAACGCGATGAGCGAGGCGGTGCGTATCGGCATCGGCGGACCGGTCGGATCCGGTAAGACCCGTCTGGTGGAGCGGCTGGTGCCGCTGCTGCGTGAGGCCGGCGTCGATGTCGCGGTGATCACCAACGACCTGGTGACCGACGAGGATGCCCAACGGGTGCGGCGCAGCGGCGTCATCGACCCCGCCCGCGTCCTCGCGGTGGAGACGGGTGCCTGCCCGCACACCGCGATCCGCGAGGACCCGTCGGCGAACCTGTCGGCGGTGGTGGAGCTCGAACGCAGCTTCCCCGGCCTCGACGCGGTTCTGATCGAATCCGGCGGCGACAACCTGGCGGCGACGTTCACCTCCGATCTGGTCGACTACTGGATCTTCGTCATCGACACCGCCGCGGGCGACGACATCCCACGCAAGAAGGGCATCGGCCTGCTGCAGGCGGACCTGTTGGTGGTCAACAAGATCGACCTGGCACCGCTGGTCGGCGCGGACCTGGCGCGGATGCGATCGGATTGTGCGGAAGCCCGGCCCGACAAGCCGACCGTGTTCACCGATCTGCGCAGCTGCACCGGTCTGGACGAGGTGTTCAAGACCCTGTGCCACGGTGCGATGCTGCTCAGTCCGGCGTGACGCCATGACCTCCGGAGTCCTCGATGTGGATCTCGTCCGCGGCAGGGATGGGCGGACCCGGGTGGCACAACTGATCCATCAGTTCCCACAGCGGGTCACCGTGCCGATGTACCTCGACGAGAACGAGCCCGGCCGAGCCCACCTGTGCGTGCAGAATCCCAGCGCCGGTGTCTTCCCCGGAGACCGGCTCCAGACCCGCATCCACGCGCGCGCGGGCACCGCCCTGTATCTGACGGCGCAGTCGGCGACCCAGGTGTTCGCGTCGCACTCCGGCAGCGAAACAGACCATGCCACAGCGGCTGTCGATATCACCGTGTCCGCCGGTGCCACGGTCGAGTACTTCCCGAAGACCGTGATCCCGCATTCGGGTTCCGACTACCGGCAGACCACCACGCTGACCGTCGAGCTCGGCGGGGTCTATGTGGGCTGGGAGTCGCTGGCCGCAGGCCGGATCGGACACGGTGAACGAAACCGGTACCGCCGCTGCGATCTGCGTACCTCGGTCCTCACCGATGGTCGCGTACGGGCGCGTGACCGCCTGCTGCTGCAGCCCGTCGCCGGCGGGGTCTCCGGCCCGGGCGTCCTGCACGGACAGGACTATCTCGCGACCCTCATCGTGGTCGCCCCCGGCCAGGACATGGATGCGATGCTGAGTTCTCTGCGCGCCGAAGCCGCCAGGCACGAGCCCCTCCGGTGCGGGGTGAGCGCGCTTCCCGGCGGCGTCGGGGTCATGGCGCGGGTCGTCGTCGACAGGGCACCCACACTGACCCGCATCGAGCGGGCGATGCGGAGCGTCGCCACCCACCAGTTGAGCGGCCGGGCGGCCAGCTCGGCGGCCGTGAGGATGTGACATGCCCACTACGGTGACCGAGATCCTCGGGCGGGCGGGCGATCCCGGCTTCGCTCAACGGCGGATCTGCCCGGTGGACATCACCTGGGGTGACGCCCGTAAACACCGACAGGTCGCCCGGGCGGTCGACGGTCGGGAACTCGAGATCCGTCTACCGAGAGGAAGTTTCCTGTTCGACGGCGCCGTCCTGGCCGACGACGGCGAGGAGATCGTCGTGGTGCGCCGGCCGGTGGAGGATGCCGTGGTGGTGGACTTCGCGGAGAACGCCGGCGTGGACGGGGTGCGCGGAGCGCTGTTACTCGGCTACTGGCTGGGCAATCAGCACGCCCCGCTGGAAGTGTCCGAAATGCAGCTCCGGACACCACTTTTCACCGGTCCTGCGACCGCCCGGGAGACGTTGGAGCGGATGGGGATCAACGGGACGGTGGGCCGCACCGCGCTCGCCACGCAGGGCTGGACCAACACGTCCGCCGACCATCACCACGGTCACGACCATGACTGACGCTTCCGCGATGCTGGCTTGGCTTCAGCTGCACGACAGCGCTTTCCCGTCCGGCAGATTCGTGCACAGCAACGGAACCGAGGCGTGGCTGGCCGCCCATCCGGACGCGACGGACGACGACGTGTGCGCACTGGCCGACTCGTACGTGGGGCACAGCGTCGCCTCGCTCGACGCCGTGATCACCGCACACGCATGGGGCGCCGCGTCGGTCCCTGAACTGCTCGCGCTCGACGAGCTGACCACGTCCTACAAGCTGTCGGCGAGTTCGCGCATCGCATCGAGCAACTGCGGACGGCAACTGGCCACCGCCGCCCGTCACATGGGTGTCGAAGACGGTGGATTCCTCACCGCGGTGGTGACGGGGGAGACGGACGGGAACCTCGCGGTGGCCGAGGCCGTCGTCGCGCGTGCGCTGGATATCGACAGGTTCGACACCGTCCTCGGCGCGATCCGATCGGCGTACAGCGGCGTCCTGACCGCCGGTGTGCGGCTCGGCCGGATCGGGCCGATGCGCGTGCAGCGTGCGCTACTCGACCGCCGCGATGTGATCGTGGAGCTCTCGCAGCGGGCCGTCGCCACCGCGCTCGAGGACGTGCATTCCACGACGCCGGAACTCGAGGTGTACGCGATACGGCACGAGACCGCGTCTGCGCGCATGTTCACCACCTGACACCGGGCGCGCCGTTTGCGGTGTCGGATCGACGGTTACCCGTGCGGGCATGACGCGCTTTGGCTACACCCTGATGACCGAACAGAGCGGCCCGAAGGACCTGGTCCGGTACGCCGCGGCCGCCGAACGGGCGGGTTTCGACTTCGAGGTGTCCAGCGACCACTACTCGCCGTGGCTGTCGGCGCAGGGTCACGCACCGAACGCGTGGACCACCCTGGGCGCCGTGGCGCAGGTGACCGAGCGCGTGGAGCTGTTCACCTACGTCACCTGCCCGACCATCCGGTACCACCCGGCGATCGTCGCGCAACAGGCCGCCACCCTGCAGATCCTGGCTGACGGCCGCTTCACGCTGGGTGTCGGCAGCGGCGAGAATCTCAACGAACACGTCGTGGGCCAGGGTTGGCCGACGGTCGCCCGCCGCCTCGACATGCTGCGTGAGGCGATTCAGATCATCCGCGAGTTGTTCACCGGCGAGCTGGTCGACTGGCGCGGCGAATACTTCGAGGTTGACTCCGCCCGGCTGTGGGACCTGCCGGACATCCCGGTCGCGATCGCCGCCGCCGTGTCAGGTGACCGTTCGGTCGAGGCGCTGGCCCCGTTGGCCGATCACCTCATCGCGGTCCAGCCGGACAGGGATGTCGTGGACGCGTGGCACGAGGCGCGGCGCGGGACCGGTCTGCCGGGGGATTCCCGCGTGGTCGGGCAGATCCCCATCTGCTGGGACCGTGACCGGGACCGGGCGGTCGCCCGCGCGCACGAGCAGTTCCGCTGGTTCGCCGGCGGCTGGGCGGTGAATTCGGACCTGCCCACGACGGCGGGTTTCGCCGGCGCGACGCAGTTCGTGCGGCCGGAAGACACCGCGGACTCCATCCCATGCGGACCCGATCTCGACGCGATCGTCGAGGGGGTCAGCGAGTACTGGAACGCCGGATTCACCGATATCGCCCTCGTGCAGGTCGGTGACGAGGGTCAGGACGAGTTCCTGCAGGAGGCCGCGGGTCCGCTACTGGAGAAGTTGCGCGCTGCGGCCGGCTGAGTCAGACGGTGTGAGCGAGCTCCCGCTCGGAGGCGAGGCGAGACAGCTCCGCGGTGACGCGTCGCTCGACCAGCAGCGGGACGAAATCGCGGATCACACTGCCGGCGAAGCGGGCGTGGGCCTGGTCGACCGCGGCGGACACCCGGGTCTGGGGTAGGTGCGCGAATCGATCGGCGAGCCGCTGCTCGACCTCGCCGATGAGTTCGCTTTCACTTCTGTTCCTCACGCGTTCATCTTCGGTTCGCTGGTGTCGACAGTCAACGTTCGCTCCATCACACGACTTATGGTGACGCGGATGCCGGGGTTGAGCGGAGGTGTCGCCGGGTAGTTGAGCCGGTGACGAAAGGAGCGGTCATGCCCCGCGGAGAAGGAATCTACGACGAGGAACACGCCAGCGAACCGAAGGGGGGGCGTCCCGGTCCGACAGATCAGGGCCGCGAGGGTGGTATGGCCTCCCGCGAGGTCGCCCCGGAGATCACGACTCCCGAGGACACCGAAGAAAACCCCGAGTAGGCCTATTCGGCGTCGCGGCCCTGCCGGCTACGCTTGTAGGCCGACCGGCGGAACGTGGTGAGCCATCCCGGCAGCAGGTCCACGCCCGGCGCCGAGTTCAGCGTCGGATCGAACGACAGATCGCGATCCGGCGGGACCACCTCGGTGAAGGACAGTCGTGCCAGCGGCCGGAACTCCCCGGTGCCCGCCGCCTGTTCGACATCGAACGCCAATTCGCCGCGCGCCACGCTGCCGGTGATGGCGTCCAGCGACAGCCCGGGAACGTCCAGTTCGGTGGTCAGCCGGGCGCGCACCCACCACGTGCCGCCGTTGTACCCGAACGGCATGAGGCTGGAGAAGAAGGCGTCACCCCATGACGCCGCCGGTCGTAACAAGACCCGGCTCAACCCCCCGCCGCCGGTACTGGCCAGCAACACATCCCACGGTCCGGCGTCGGTCTGCGTCCGCCAGGCGAGCCCGGCCACGTCGGGTGTGGCGCGCGGTAGGCCCACGCCCTTGGAGATGCGCCCGATGACGTCGCCGGACTCCATCGGCAGTCCCTCACCTGCGGGAGCGACCCGTTCGATACGGCCACGCACGAGCACACCGGACGGATGAAACAGCCGCCGGTGGCGGATCGCGGCGCCCAGTTCGATCGGAAGGCTCAGCACATCGGAGACTTTCACGCTGGAAAGGTTGCCCCTCTTAGCACGTGGGCAAACGGGCGGTGCTGGTTTAACCGCGCCGATACAGGGCATTAATCCCCAGCGGAATCCCCGCTGTTTTTGCCCGCCGGAGTCGAGAGGCCGAAGTGACAACCGCATACACCGACGAGCGCGACACCGTAGTCGCCGCGGAGGGCGTGTACGCCCCTCAGGAAGATTCCCAGCTGCTGATCGACGTGATGGAGAAGACGGGGCTGGCCGTCGGTAACCGGGTCGCCGATCTGTGCACGGGAAGCGGAGTCATCGCCGTCAACGCGGCACTGCAGGGCGCGGCGGCTGTCAGCGCGTTCGACATCTGCCCGAAAGCGGTTCGGTGCGCGCGGACCAACGCGCTCACCGCGGGCGTCGACGTCGACGTGCACCTCGGGTCGTGGGCGCGTGCGGTGGAGTTCCGTCCGTTCGATCTGGTGACGTGCAATCCGCCCTACATCCCGCACGATCCGGACGTCGACGCCGATCCGGTGCCGTCCACCGTCGGACCGGCGCGTGCGTGGGACGCCGGCTACGACGGCCGGATGGTGCTCGACCCCTTGTGCGAAGCAGTGCCCGACCTACTGGCCCACGGCGGTAGCCTGCTGCTCGTGCAGTCCGAATTCGCCAATCCGCGCCAGACCCTGGCCGCCCTGTCGAGTGCCGGCCTGGACGCGGAAGTCATTGCCTGGCAGTGGATTCCCTTCGGCCCCGTGCTGACCGCCCGAGCCGAGTGGCTCGAGGAGACCGGCCGACTCGATCCGGGCCGTCGCGAAGAGGAGCTTCTGGTCATCCGCGCGGACAAGCCGTGACCGAGCCGCGCACCGTCCGGGTGGTGCAGGGCGGGCCGATCATGGTCGAGGGGCCCGTCCGCATCGAGATGCCGGACGGCAGCGTGGTCGAATCCGATCGGTTCATGGTCGCGATCTGCGCATGCAAGCGCAGTAAGAACTATCCGTTGTGCGACACCAGCCACCGTCGGCGTCGCCGTGGCGACGCCGACGGGGCGAACCAGGCCTCAGTCCAGCGGCCGGCGTAGCGAGCTCTCGCCCGCGGTCCAGCATCGCATCACGTGGTCGGCCAGCTGGTCCTCGATGAACACGTGGGCGCGGATGCCGAAGACGACGTCCGCATCGAGGTGGGGTTCCCGCGCGACCAGATCGCCGACCACATCGGTGCGCACCACCTGCTCGTGCACGGCGTCGGCCTCGACGTGTTCGCGGTAGAAGCCCACACAGGCATCGGGTGCCCCCATCCGCTCCAGGGCATCGACCAGCCGTCGTGAACCGGGCGAGGACGTGATCTCGGTCGACGCGAAATGTCCCACCGCCGCTCCGCGCAGCGCGCGGTGCAGACCGAACAGCGACATGAGGTTCACCGCGGCCAGCGCTTCGGCGGGCACGTCGTTGATGTAGCCGAGGTAGGTGTCGTCGAGACCCGCGGCTGCCATCAGATCGGCGAACAGCTGCTGGTGCAGGTTCTGCCCGCGACCACCGCCGAATTCGTCGAACTCGACGGCGACGAAGGAGGCCTTGGCCTGACCGGTCAGGCGCGGGATGGCGAACGCGTGCGGGTCGCCCTCCTTGAGGTGGTACAGCGAGCGGTGCACGAAGTACTCCCGCATCTGCTCCCAGGTGCCTTCATCACGGAGGTAGTAGGACGGACCCTCGCCGTCGGCGGGCTCGATGGCCAGCGCGTCCATCTCGGCCGCCGCGGTCTCTTCGGGCGTGATCTCGCCGACGTCGTTGCGGACGGCGGCGAGAAAGGACTGCTCCATCTGGCCACGCAGGTGCAGCAGGCCGGCGTTCCATTCCCAGTGCGGATCCACTCCGGCGAAGCCGCGGTAGTGCAGCTCGTAGCAGACGTAGAGAGCCAGCTGCAGGTCGATGCCGTAGGGATCGGCGTCACCGAGCGAGGCTTCGATACGGGTCAGGTGGTTGCGCGGCGCGCGCTCGGTGAGCAGGCTCACCACGGCGTGCGAAAGCGGGCCGCGGGCGTCGGGCAACGTCGGTTCGACGACGAGGGGCGCTAGGGTCACGCCCGATAGATACCCGCTGAGCAGGCCGTCAACCGTTCGGGCGTACCACTATTTCAGACGCGCCAGAGCGCTTCCTGTGTGGTGCTGGCGATCAGCACACCGCCGTCGTCGTAGAGCGATCCACGCGCCAGACCCCGTGCGTCGCAGTTGTTCACGCGGTCGACCTCGTAGCGGTGCCAGGTGTTGGGCACGAATGGGCGGTGGAACCACACCGAGTGGTCCAGGGATGCCGCCACACCCGCGCCGGGTGCGATGGGAGCGCCGGCCGGACGAGCGGCCGGCACCGGCCCCAGGTCGGACATGTAGGTCAGCGCGCACGCGCGGATCAGCGGATCGTCCTCGATGGGATCGTGGAAGCGGATCCAGAACGGGGGGATGACGAACGGCGAATCGTCGTCCTCGCGGGTACGGATGTCGAACCGGTCGACGTCCTCGAGCTCCGGTGACTTCGGTGTCGCATTCTCGACCGAGAGATCCGGTGGACGGGGTGGATACCAGTCGGTGCTGACCTCGGGCCGGTGGAACGAAGCGATCATTTCCAGAATGACTTTGCCCTGCTGGATGGCGGTGACCCGGCGGGTGTCAAAGGATCGGCCGTCGCGGGTACGTTCAACCTCCAGTTCGACGTCGACTCCGTACTTTCCACCACGAACGAAGTACGCGTGCAGGGACTGTGGCAGCTTCTCGGATGAGACCGTGGCCCCGGCGGCGCCGAGTGCCTGGGCGGCGATCAACCCGCCGAACAGGCGCGCGGACGGACCCGTGGTGACCTGTGGCGCGACGAACCGGTCACCGTCGCGGTCGAACGCCAGCAGGCCGGCGATCCAGCTCCGCGTCGGCGCGCTGTGGCGGCAGGGGGAGTCCTCGAGTGCGGTCATCGTCCGCCAGGCTATCAACCACTTGGTTGGGAGGCGGTGTCAGCCCTGGCGGGCGAAGTACCGCTGGCCGTCGGCCGCAGCCCGTCCGAAGGCCACCTTGAGCACCGGCGCCAGCAACCTGACCGGCAGTGCGTACGCACCCTTGGCCTCGACGGCGACCGTCCAGGCGAACGTACTGGCGTCGGGACCCGCGGGGGTGACCACATAGTCCTCGGCGAAGCGCCGGAAGTACGGCACGTTGGCCTCGTATACGGCGAAGGAGTACCCGAGTTCCCCGGAGCTGTCCCACCGGAAGAACCGCTCACGCACGCGGGTGATCCCCATGGCCAGCACCACCTCCCGGGTGGCGCCGACACCGAACGGCCGCGGCACGGTCCAGGTCACCCGGCTCACCGACGGACCCCACGCCGCGAGCGACTCGTCGGAGGTCAGCGACTCCCACACCCGCTGCGGCGCGGCCTCGAACCGCTTTTCGTACCGAAAGATGTGCGGAGCCGTGCTGAAGAACCCGGCGTCGGCGGGCTCGACGGGATACCAGCGCGTCATCGCCACAGCATGCCAGGGTGGCGCCGCACTGCGAGCCGGCGTGATGAAGGTGCCGTCCCTGCAACCAGGACTGACATGGCAGACCGCAGAATAGGGCCATGACCGATTGGCCGAATTCTGCGCCGGCGTTGGTCGAGCCGTTGGGAACCGTTGCGCTGGTTGATCTGGAAGCAGTCTGTGAGCTGTACGGCAGGGACACGTTGCCGTTCCCTTGGGACGTAGTAGACCGGTGGGCTCGGTGTGGCTCGCCAGCAGGGGAATGGAACCGATCGACGATCGGCTCAGAGACGGCGACCTCCGCGGCGCCAGAATGTGGGTCGAGGCTCTTGTGCGCTCAGACGTTTGCGTCGAATGTCGGGTGCGCTCCTTCGAAGAGGGCACGCCCGATCCCCGTGTGCACGGGTTGCGGGTGGGCGAGTCCGGGTTCATCGTGCGACAGCACCGCGATCGCCATGGGGTCGATGTCGTCGACATCAATGCGGTATCGCCAGGCTCGTTGGGCCAGGTGATAGCCGACACGGTCGGGTTGGTCGGTGCCGGTGCCCACCCCCGCATAGCGGTGACAGGTTGCGGGGATCACCTTCCCGACCCGCCCGAGATGCTGGACGAATACGACGATTTCGGGCTTCCGATCTATCGGTCGGGTCCGCGGGAGCCGGTGGTCCCCATCGTCGACGGCCGTGATGTGGTGGCGATCGGAACCGTGCAGTCCCGGTCCGGCCCGGCCCAACACTGGGGTACGGACCCCGAGCGGCAGATGTTCCGGTGGGTACAGATCAGCGGCGATGGCGACTACTTCTATCCATCCGGTGGGGCCGGATACGCCGAACCGTTGGACGCCGGGATGCTGAGTGCGTCAGTCGATGGACTCATCGCCAACGCACTCGCGACTGTGCGCGTGCGCCAACGGTGGACGTGAGGGCGTCAATCGGGGCTGGACATCTGGCCGAGACGCCGGAGGCCGCGGCCGTCGACGAGCTCGTCGCGACATTCTGGGTGATGCCAGTAGAACTGCACCCAGTCCTGAAGTGCTCGACCGTTTCCGGTGACGGTGTCGGATACCAGCATCGCGCTGGGCCCCTTCGGCAGGACGAACACGATCACGTCGTTGAACGGCTTTGCGCCCCTGGGCGGGTGATCCTGAATCTGCTTGACGTCCTCCCATGCGCCACGCCGGAATGAGCCCCACTGGCCGTTCCACACCTCGAAGCCGTTCGGATCAAGACGCAGATGCGCCCCACCTCGATGTTTCATCATCCGGTACAGGGTTGGCACACCGAACAGCACGAGGGCAGCACAGCCGGCGGGGACGGCCACCCGCATCACTCCCGCAGGAACGTAGTCGACCATGCCGAAGCGCGAGAAGACGAGATAGAGCGTCGCAGCGACGGTGATCGCGGCTGTCGACACGACGAAGACGGTGTCCACGAACTTCCCAGGGCGAAGTACCGTGCCCGCGGCGCCACTTTCGGCTCTTGGGCGGGGGGCGCCGTGGGTCGTCACCAAGAAGTACACGGCGAAGCCGAAACCCCATATCGCTACGCCGAGGACGAGTAGGGCCATCACGTAGCTTCCACGGGTCAGCCAGATGACCGACCAAGCGGCGGTGAAGACGCCGACGCCAACCAGTACGGCGGCGAGCGCTGTCGCCCGCAGTGAACCTCTCATCGCGGGAAAAAGGTGTCCGCCTTGGTGCCCACGTCGGCTTCCCGAATCAGCCCTGACGCGGTGTCCACCTGCTCGGCAAAGCCGCGCAGAACCTGCGGGTCGACATCCACGTGCGTCTCCTTGGGCCAACGATGAACGGTAAAGAAGAGATTAGTTCGAGCAGCCCGTCGGGGTGGACACCAATTTCGACGGTGACATGCGCGCTGGTCTACCGCCTGAGAAGTAAGAAGGCCCCGAACTGGTCAACCAGTCAGGGCCTCTCACCTGCGATCACACGAGTCGGGGTGGCGGGATTCGAACCCACGACCTCTTCGTCCCGAACGAAGCACGCTACCAAGCTGCGCCACACCCCGCGTGAAGCGTTGAAAGGGTATCGCACCGGGGCCTTCGAAAGCCAAACGGCCTCGCCCCGGTAGCGCGACACGATCGGTCCTTCGATCCGGAATGAAGCTGGTTGTCGGCGGCGTTGATCAGAATGACGGCAGAGTGCCGGAGAACGGGTGAATCGAGGCAGACATGACCGGGTTGGGAGCGTCCATCTATCTGGGGTTCTTCGCTCTGGCAGCGATCTGGCTCTTCCTGACCGCTGACGGGCCGCTCTCGGGAGGTTCCGATGATCAGGGCCAGGAGCACGACCGTTCGAATTCCAGGAGGGCGGCCGCCGGCTCCGAAGGGTCGAGGCCCTGGCTGCTGACCCATTCGTCGCAGAAGTAGGTGTCGTCGTAGCGGTCGCCACTGTCGGCGATGAGCGTCACCACCGAACCACTGCGGCCCTGTGCGTTCATCTCGGCCAGCAGGCTGAAGGCCCCCCAAATGTTGGTGCCGGTCGACGGGCCGACCCGCCGGCCCAATACCCGACCCACATGCCGAGCGGCCGCGATCGATGCGGCGTCGGGCACCGTCATCATCCGGTCCACCACCCCGGGCAGGAACGACGGTTCGACCCTGGGTCTGCCGATGCCCTCGATGCGCGACGATGCGCCGGTCACCACGTCGTCGCGCCCCTGCGCGTAGGACGGGAAGAACGCGGAGTTCTCCGGGTCGACCACACACAGACCGGTGGCGTGGCGGCGGTACCTGATGTAGCGGCCGATGGTCGCGCTGGTGCCGCCGGTTCCTGCGCCCACCACGATCCATTCGGGTATCGGGTGCCGCTCCATGGCCATCTGCTGGTAGATCGACTCGGCGATGTTGTTGTTCCCGCGCCAGTCGGTGGCGCGTTCGGCGTTGGTGAACTGGTCGAGGTAATGCCCGCCGGTCTCGTCGGCCAGCCGTTCGGCCTCCGCGTACACCTGTGACGACTCGGCGACGAAATGGCAACGGCCGCCCTGTGATTCGATCAGCGCGATCTTCGCGGAGCTCGTCGACGACGGCATCACCGCGATGAACGGCAGGCCGAGCAGCGCCGCGAAATACGCCTCCGAGACCGCGGTCGACCCGCTGGAGGCCTCGATCACCGTGGTGTTCTCGTCGATCCATCCGTTGCACAAGGCGTAGAGGAACAGTGATCGCGCCAGCCGGTGTTTGAGGCTGCCGGTGATGTGGGTGGATTCGTCTTTGAGATACAGCGCGAGGTCGACGCCCTCGCACCACGCCGAGGGCAGCGGATACCGCAGCAGATGGGTATCCGCGCTGCGGCGAGCGTCGGCCTCGATCAACCGGACCGCGTCATCGACCCACCCCCGCGGCCGGCCACGCGCCGCGGTGGCGGGCCCTGCGGTCACCGCGCGGCGACGGTCGACGGCGACTGGCCGGCGTGAGTGATCGCGTCGCGGCCACCGGTCGGGGCGGCGACCAGCGTCAGCAGCGTCGCCTCGGGGCGGCAGCAGAAGCGCAACGGGGCGAACGGCGACGTGCCGATCCCCGCTGAGACGTGCAGCGCCATGTCCGCGCCCCACTGCGAGGCACCCTTGGCCCGCGAGCGATCGAGTTCGCAGTTCGTGACGATCGCGCCGTAGAACGGCAGGCACAGCTGACCGCCGTGGGTGTGGCCGGCCATCACCAGTTGGTAGCCGTCGGCGGCGAACCGGTCCAGGACCCGGGGCTCGGGCGAATGGGTCAGCCCGAGCGTCAGATTGGCCGTCTCGCCCGCCCGGCCGGCGATCGCGTCGTACCGGTCGCGCTTGAGATGCGGATCGTCGACGCCGGCCAGCGCGATGCGCAACCCGGCCACATCGAGTTCGCGACGGGTGTGGGTCATGTCGAGCCAGCCCCGCTCGGTGAACGCCGCACGCAGGTCCTGCCACGGCAGGGGTTCGCCGTGCGCACGGTGGGCCGGCTTGGTGACGTAGTTCAGCGGATTCTTCAGCCGCGGCGCGAAGTAGTCGTTGCTGCCGAACACGAACACCCCCGGAACCGAGAGCAGTTCTGACAGCGACTGCACCACCGCCGGCACCGCGCGCGGGTGCGCCAGGTTGTCGCCGGTGTTCACGACGAAGTCCGGCTCGAGCCGGGCCAGATCACGCAGCCAGGCCTGCTTGCGCCGCTGACCGGGCCGCATGTGGATGTCGCTGAGATGAAGCACCCGCAGCCGGGACGACCCCGGTGAGAGCACCGGCATCGTCACTTCCCGCAGAGTGAACGCGTTGCGCTCGATCAGCGACGCGTACGCGATCCCGGCCGCCAGCGAGCCGGCCCCGACCGCGGCCGTGTTCTTGAGGATTGTCACCGGCGACGAGGTCATCGTCCGTCGAGTAGCAACTGCCATGCTCAAAAGCCTACTGCGAGTTGCGCCTGCGGACCGCTTTCCGCCGCCGGGCCGGTCACGGTGGTGGCGGTGGTGGCGGTGGTCCGAGCACCGGCACCGTGATGGGCGGCAGGCCGGGAATCTCGACGACGGTCTGCCCGATCGGCGGCGGCGGTGGCCCGCCCGGCAGACCCGGAATGCTGATCGGCGGTGGGGGCGGTGGCGCCGGCGGGATCCCGTTCGAGACCTGGATGGTGATGATGGAACCGGGGATCGTCTGCCCGCTCGGCGTCGTGCCGACGACCGTTCCAGCACGGGACCCGCTGTTGACCGAACTGGCCTGGTCGGCAACCTGGAAGCCGGCGTCGCGCAGTCGCTGGCGCGCGGCATCCTGGGTCAGGCCGGACACGCTGGGCACCCGGGAGCCGGGGCCGCCGTCGACATAGCGCGGGTCGGTCGGCGGCAGCGCGACGTCACCGAAGTTGGTCGCGATCGGCTTCATCGCGGAGAACCAGGTGCGGGCGGGTTCGTTACCGCCGAACAGGCCACCCGACCCGCACTGGCGTAGCGGGAACGAGCAGAGCTCGCTGGGCGCGGTGGAGTCGTCGTAGATGTAGCTGGCCGCGGCGTACCGGTTGGTGAAGCCGAGGAATGCCGACGAACGGTTGGACTCGGTGGTGCCGGTCTTACCCGACATCGGCAGATCCCAGCCGACCGAGCCCGCCGCGCCCGCCGCGGTACCGGCGCCCTGATCGTCCTTGCTCAGGGCATTGGCCAGCGTGTTGGCCAGACCTTCGGGCACCGCCTGCTCGCAGGTCTCGGTGGTCACCGATACCTCTTCGCCGTTGCGGTCGATGACCTGGGCGATCGGGTTCGGCGGGCACCACACGCCACCGGAGGCCAGGGTCGCCCCGACGTTCGACAGCTCGAGGGCGTTGACCTCGATCGGGCCCAGGGTGAAGGAGCCGATGTTCTGGCGCTTGATGAAGTCGGCGAGGCTCTCGTTGCTCTCCGGGTCGTAGTCGCGCGCGGTGCCGGGCAGGGCGTAGGAACGCAGCCCCAGCCGGACCGACATGTCGACCGCGCGGGGGACCCCGACCTGGGAGATGAGCTTCGCGAACGCGGTGTTCGGAGAAGTGGCCAGCGCGTCGGTGACGTTCATGCTGCCGCGGTAGCCGCCGGCGTTGGCCACGCACCAGGTGTCGGCAGGACAGCCCGGTCGGTCACTGCTGCCGAGACCCTTGGCCTGGAACTGCCCGGGGACGGGCAGCTCGGTGCTGATGCCCATGCCCATCTCCATCGCCGCGGCGGTGGTGAAGATCTTGAACACCGAACCGGCGCCGTTACCCGCCAGGGTGAACGGCTGCGGCTGCATCGTCTCGCCGGCCTCGGTGTTGAGGCCGTAGGTGCGGTTGGACGCCATGGCGACCACCGGGTGCTGTTCCTTACCCGGCAGGACCACGCTCATCACGCTGGCCACACCCTCGAGGTCCGGGCTGGCGTACTGGGTGATGCCGTTCTTGACCGTGGCCTGCACGTCGGGGTCCAGCGTGGTCTTGATGAGGTAACCGCCCTTGGCGACCTGCTCCTTGCTGATGCCCGCCCGCGCCAGGTAGTCGAGCGCATAGTCGCAGAAGAACGCCCGGTCGCCGGCGGCGATGCAGCCGCGGGGCAGCTCGTTGGGAACCGGCAGGATGCCCAGGGGCTGGTCCTTGGCCGCGCGCAGCGCCGCCGCCTCGTTCGGCAGGTTCTCGATCATGGTGTCGAGCACCAGGTTGCGTCGCGCCAGCGCGCCGTCCGGGTTGGTGTACGGATTCAGCGTGCTGGTCGACTGCACCAGACCGGCCAGCAGTGCGGATTGCTGCCAGTTCAGCTGGGAGGCGTTGACACCGAAGTACGTCTGGGCGGCGTCCTGGATACCGAAAGCGCCGTTGCCGAACGACACCAGGTTGAGATAGCGCGTCAGGATCTCCGGTTTGGTGAACGTCTTGTCCAGGGTCAGCGCCATCCGGATCTCGCGCAGCTTGCGGGCCGGCGTGGTCTCGATCGCCGCACGCTTCTCCGAATCGGTCTGGGCGACCACCAGCAGCTGATAGTTCTTGACGTACTGCTGTTCGATCGTCGACCCACCGCGGGTGTCGGTGTCGCCGCGCAGGTATCCGGCCAGGCCCGTCAGCGTGCCCTGCCAGTCGACGCCGTTGTGCTCGGCGAACCGCTTGTCCTCGATGGACACGATCGCCAATTTCATGGTGTTGGCGATCTGGTCGCTGGGCACCTCGAACCGCCGCTGGGAGTACAACCAGGCGATGGTGTTGCCCTTGGCGTCGACCATCGTCGAGACCTGCGGGATCTCACCTTCCACGAGCGCCGCGGAGCCGTTGGCAACGACATCGGACGCCCGGTTGGACACCAGTCCGATTCCGCCGACCACGGGGAACATCAGCGCGGCGGTCAGCACGCTGGCCAGCAAGCAGCACCAGGCGAGCTTGATGACCGTGGCGGCTTTGGGTGGGCGGTCCGGCATGCGTACAGAGTAACGAGGCGCCGCGACGACGACGTCCGAGCGGCGCAATTGAGCCTGTCAACCCGACGCGCCGAGCCCGATCAACTCTAAGAAGACGGCCAGACGGCACGGTCGTCCCAAAAAAGTCGGCGAGACGGTATTGCCTTAATACCGCCTGACCACCTAGCTTGGACACACAGTGCGATCCAGGACACACAAACTGTCGCAATGTGGCGTAGATCGCATCAGCGTTCTACACGGGAGGGCGCGCCGGGTAGCAGCGGCGGCTTAAACGAAGGGGATCGCTGGTGTCAAGTACTCGGCCCGCGGTGCGTAATACAACGACCACCATCCCGACGCCGACCCCCGCGCAGGGTGCCGAGGCGGAGGCCCGCATCGCCTGGGTGTCCCAGGCTCGCTGCCGACAGGCTGATCCCGACGAGTTGTTCGTCCGGGGCGCCGCTCAGCGCAAAGCCGCCGTGATTTGCCGGCACTGCCCGGTGATACTCGAATGCGGCGCCGATGCCCTCGACAACCGGGTCGAATTCGGCGTCTGGGGCGGCATGACCGAACGTCAGCGCCGCGCCCTGCTCAAGCAGCACCCCGAGGTGGTTTCCTGGGCCGAGTTCTTCTCCGCTCAGCGTAAGCACCGCAGCGCCGTCTAGATCCTCCAGATCCTCCCGCCCGTCAGGCGGCGTCGGTGATCTGATCGGCGATCGCCCGCAGCGCCTCCAGATCCGAGACGTCGAACGGCAGTGACGGCACGCCGACGATCGCCACGTGCGGGTTGGCGCCGGTGAACCGGGACAGCAATCGGATCTCGCGCTTGGCCGTCTGAGCCCGTTCTGCGTGGATCTCCAGCACTGCCGCCGCCAGCGACTCCGGATCCTCCGCGCGCAGGTCCTCCGCGGCTTCGGCCGCCTTGTCGGCGTGCAGATCGCACAGCGTGGGGTGGGTGCGGTTGAGGATCAGCCCCGCCAGCGGCATTCGTTCGGCGGAGAGTCGGTCGACGAAGAACGACGCCTCCCGCAGCGCATCCGGTTCGGCCGCCGAGACCACGACGAACTGGGTGCCCCGCCGCTTGAGTAGTTCGTAGGTGCGGTCCGCCTTCTCGCGGAATCCGCCGAAGGTGGCGTCGAGCGACTGGACGAAGCCGGCGGCGTCCGACAGCATCTGCGAACCCAGGATCGTCGACATGGCCCGCATCGCCAGGCCGACCGCACCGGTCACCAGTTTGCCGATGCCTCGTCCCGGGGCGAGCAGCATCCGCCACAGCCGGCTGTCCATGAAGCTGCCGAGGCGTTTGGGGGCGTCCAGGAAGTCGAGCGCATTGCGTGACGGTGGGGTGTCGACCACGATCAGATCCCACTTGTCCTGTGCGAGAAGCTGTCCCAGCTTCTCCATCGCCATGTACTCCTGCGTGCCGGCCAGCGAGGTGGCGACCGTTTGGTAGAACTGGTTGTCCAGGATGGCGTCGGCCCGGTCGGGCCCGGAGTACTGCACCACCATCTCGTCGAACGTGCGGCGCATGTCCAGCATCATGGCGTGCAGTTCGCCGGTGACCTCGGGCGCCAGCGGTACCCGCTGCGGGGTGTTGCCCAGATCGCTGATCCCCAGCGCCTGGGCGAGCCGTTTGGCCGGATCGATCGTCAACACCACCACGGTGCGGCCGTATTCGGCGGCCCGCAGCGCCATGGCCGCCGCGGTCGTGGTCTTACCGACCCCGCCCGCGCCGCAACACACGATCACCCGGTTGGAGGTGTCGGACAGGATCGCGCCCAAGTCGAGGGCGGGAGGGGTGTTGCTCATCGGACTCCTTGCTGGCCCAGGGCCTCGGCGAGTTCATAGAGGCTGCCGAGGTCGACGCCGTCGGAGATGGCCGGCAGTTCGAGGCGCGGTACCTCGATCCGCTCGAGTTGCTCGGCGGTCTGCGCCCGGGCCCGCAGCCGCGTGGCATGCTCGATGGCCTCGGTGAGAAGACCGGCGAACTCGTTGTCCGGCAACGTGATTCCCTTCTCGCTCAGCCCGGCGCGGACGGCGTCGGCGTCGACGTCACCCTCGGCCGCCTTGGCGAGGTCGTCGGCGGAGAGGTAGGCGGGGATGTTGCGGTTGACGATCACGCTGCCGATCGGCAGGCCGATCCCCTTGAGCTCGTCGATGGCCTCCAGCGTCTCCTGCATGGGCAGCGCCTCCAGCAGCGTCACCAGGTGGATGGCCGTCATCTCCGAATGCAGCACCTTGACCACGCTCTCGGCCTGCGAGTGCACCGGACCGCCCTTCGCGAGATCGGAAACCGCCTGGGTGACGTCGAGGAACCGGGCGATGCGTCCGGTCGGCGGCGAATCGACGACCACCGCGTCGTAGACCGGCTGCTTACCCTTCTCGGCGCGAGTGACGATCTCACGGATCTTGCCGGTCAGCAGGACGTCGCGCAGACCGGGGGCGATGGTGGTCGCGAATTCGACAGCGCCGATGCGCCGCATCGCCCGGCCGGCGATACCCAGGTTGTAGAACATATCGAGGTATTCCAGGAATGCGGCCTCGGTGTCGATGGCCAGCGCGTTGACCTGACCACCCTGTTCGGCGGTCGCGATCTTCACCTCTTTGTACGGCAGCGGCGGCACGTCGAACAGTTGCGCGATTCCTTGACGCCCTTCGACTTCCACGAGCAGGACCTTGCGCCCGCCTGCGGCCAGCGCGAGGGCCAGCGCCGCGGCGATGGTGGACTTGCCGGTGCCGCCCTTGCCGGTGACGAAGTGCAATCGGGCCTTGGTCAGCCGCGACGGCCAGCCGACGGGTCTACCGCCATTGGTAGTTGATGCCACCAGTGCATGCTAGCCAAGGCAGCGTCAACGCCCGATAGGCTCAGTCCATGAGTGAACCGACCACGTGGGAATACGCCACGGTCCCGCTGTTGACCCACGCCACCAAGCAGATCCTCGATCAGTGGGGCGCCGACGGCTGGGAGCTGGTGTCCGTACTCCCCGGTCCTACCGGCGAGCAGCACGTCGCGTATCTGAAGCGACCGAAGTGACGTCCTGGTCGGCACGCCTGACCGACCTCGGCATCGAGCTGCCCGAGGTGGTGGCGCCGCTGGCGGCCTATGTTCCGGCCGTGCGGACCGGCAACCTGGTGTACACGGCCGGACAGCTGCCGATCCGTGCCGGCGAGCTCGTCCGCACCGGCACCGTCGGGGCCGACGTCCCCCCGGAGGAGGCCAAGGACCTGGCGCGGCTGTGCGGCCTCAATGCCCTGGCGGCCGTGCACGGGCTGGTCGGGATCGACTCGGTCACCCGTGTGGTCAAAGTCGTCGGGTTCGTGGCGTCGGCGCCCGGTTTCGGTGGCCAGCCCGGCATCGTGAACGGCGCCTCCGAGCTGTTCGGCGAGGTGTTCGGCGATGCCGGGGCGCACGCCCGCTCGGCCGTCGGCGTGTCCGAGCTGCCGCGCAACGCCCCGGTGGAAGTCGAGCTCATCGTCGAGGTGAGATGAGCAGGTGAGATGAGCACTGTCGAGCATCCCGCCTACGGATTGCTCCGCCCGGTGACCGAGACCGCCTCGGTGCTGTTGTGCGACAACCCCGGGCTGATGACGCTCGACGGCACGAACACCTGGGTGCTGTCCGGTCCCGGCAGCGATGAACTCGTCGTCGTCGACCCCGGGCCCGACGACGAGGAGCACATCGCGAGGGTCGCCGACCTCGGCCGAATCGCACTGGTGCTGATCAGCCACAAACACGAGGACCACACCGGCGGCATCGACCGGATCGTCGAGCGCACCGGCGCCGTGGTCCGTTCGGTGGGCAGCGGCTTCCTGCGTGGCCTCGGCGGGCCGCTCACCGACGGCGAGGTGATCGACGCGGCGGGGCTGCGGATCCGGGTGATGGCCACCCCGGGCCACACCGCCGACTCACTGTCGTTCGTCCTGGACGACGCCGTGCTCACCGCCGACACCGTGCTGGGCCGCGGCACCACCGTCATCGACAACGAGGACGGCAGCCTCGGCGAGTACCTCGACTCGCTGCGGCGACTGCAGGGACTCGGCCACCGCACGGTGCTGCCGGGTCACGGGCCCGACCTCGCCGACCTCGAGGCCGTCACCGCGATGTACCTGTCACACCGGGAGGACCGGCTCGACCAGGTGCGCGGCGCGCTGGCCGAACTCGGGGACGACGCCACCGCACGCCAGGTCGTCGAACACGTCTACACCGACGTCGACGAAAAGCTCTGGGACGCCGCCGAATGGAGCGTCCAGGCCCAGTTGGACTACCTGCGGGGCTGAACTACCTCGCTCGGCGGGCCAACCGCTCCGAGTCGCTGATCAGCACGCTCTTACCCTCCAAGCGGATCCAGCCGCGGTGCGCGAAATCGGCCAGCGCCTTGTTGACGGTCTCACGCGACGCTCCGACGAGCTGCGCGATCTCCTCCTGGGTGAGGTCGTGAGTGACGCGCAGCGCGCCGCCCTCCTGGGTGCCGAAACGCTGAGCCAGCTGCAGCAGCTGCTTGGCGACCCGGCCGGGGACGTCGGTGAAGATGAGATCGGCGAGGTTGTTGTTGGTGCGCCGCAGCCGACGGGCGAGCACGCGCAGCAGCTGCTCGGCGATCTCCGGGCGGTCGGCGATCCAGGCGCGCAGCGCCTCGCGATCCATCGACACGGCGCGCACCTCGGTGATCGTGGTGGCGCTCGACGTGCGGGGACCGGGATCGAAGATCGACAGCTCACCGAACATGTCCGACGGGCCCATGATCGTGAGCAGGTTCTCCCGGCCGTCCGGTGAGCGGCGGCCGATCTTCACCTTGCCGTTGATGATGATGTACAGCCGGTCGCCGGGCTCGCCCTCGGCGAACACCGTGTGCCCGCGCGGGAAGTCGACGGGCTGCAGCTGCTTGGTGAGCGCGGATACCGCGGTGGGTTCGACTCCCTGGAAGATTCCGGCCCTGGCCAGGATCTCGTCCACGTTGCCCCTCTTAATGTTCTTCGGTGACATGACATGCGCAGCCGAACTCTCACTGGCAGCGTGCTCAGTGTAGAGGTATCACGTTCCGCGACTAGCCAACGCTACACACGATTGGCATGGCGGGTCGGCTGAAACTGCGGATTGGGCACATGCGTGGTGTAGACCCGTGTCGGCAAACCCGCTTCGGCCATTTTGGTCGGCAGCGTGCCGGCCGGTTCGACACGCTGCGCCCGCGGCATCGGCCCGCTGTCACGCACCGGTCGCCTGATGTCTCTCTGTGCGGCATGCTGCAGGAATTCGTCGACGTCCGAGGTCGACGCGCAGTCGCGCGTGAGGACCGTTTCGAGGCGCTCGAGCCCGAACGTCGCCAGCATCAGCAACCCGGGGATGCAGGCCACGAGCAACCAGGACACAAGGCAGAAGTAAACACGGCCCATGTCTCAGCGTGATCACGTTTTGTCACCGGTAGAGAGCCACTCCGTCGGGGGTGTCGTCGGAGGTCTCGCCTACCCTTGAGGGCGTGACCGCAGGTGCGACCCCCGCCGAGATGACGGCCGGCTCTCCCCGACGGCGGCGGGCCGCCGCCAAGAAGTGGGACACCGAAACCCGGCTCGGCCTGGTACGGCGGGCCCGCCGGATGAATCGCACGCTGGCGCAGGCGTTTCCGCACGTCTACTGCGAGCTCGACTTCACCAACCCGCTGGAACTCACCGTCGCCACCATCCTGTCGGCCCAGAGCACCGACAAGGGCGTCAACCTGACCACCCCGGCGCTGTTCGCGAAGTACCGCACCGCGCTGGACTACGCCCAGGCCGACCGGGCCGAACTGGAGCAGATGGTCCGGCCCACCGGCTTCTATCGCAACAAGGCCAACAGCCTCATTCGGCTGGGTCAGGAACTGGTCGAGCGCTTCGACGGCCAGGTGCCGAACAATCTCGACGACCTGGTGACGCTTCCGGGTGTCGGCCGCAAGACCGCGAACGTCATCCTGGGCAACGCCTTCGACATCCCGGGCATCACCGTCGACACCCATTTCGGTCGCCTGGTGCGGCGCTGGCGCTGGACGGAGCTGGAGGATCCGGTGAAGGTCGAGCATGCGGTCGGCGAGCTCATCGAGCGGAGTGAGTGGACACTGCTGAGCCATCGCGTGATCTTCCACGGCCGCCGGGTCTGCCACGCCCGCAAGCCTGCGTGCGGCGTGTGCGTGCTCGCCGCCGACTGCCCGTCCTACGGGCTCGGTCCCACCGACCGGGAAGCCGCGGCGGCGCTGGTGAAAGGCCCCGAGACCGCGCACCTGCTCGCGCTGGCCGGCCTGTAGCGGTTCACCTCCTGCTGTCGTGAGTACGTCGATTCGGTGGACGATTGCGTTCCTGACCGTCGCCGTCGCCCTGGTGGTGGCCCTGTCGCTGCAGCTCACCGGCGATCCCGCGCCCGCCCCGCCGTCGGCGTCCGCCCCCGCCCGCGATCAGCGCGCCGCGGACACCCCGGAAGACCTGGCCGGACCGCGCGCCACCGCCGACCTGCTGCCCTGCCCGGCCCCGGGCCCGGGGCCGGGTCCCGGCGCACTGCAGGGGATCAGCCTGCAGTGCGCGGGCGACGGGGCGACGGTCGACGTCGCCCGGGCGCTCGCGGGCCGCACCGTCGTGCTCAACCTGTGGGCTTACTGGTGCGGCCCGTGTGCCGACGAGCTGCCGGCCATGCAGGAGTATCAGCGCCGCGCCGGAGCCGACACGGTCGTGGTGACGGTGCATCAGGACGAAAACGAGGCCGCCGCGCTGTACCGGCTCGCCGACCTGGGCGTGCGGCTGCCGACCATCCAGGACGGCGGGCGCCTGATCGCCGCGGCGTTGAAGGTGCCGAACGTCATGCCTGCGACGGCGGTTCTGCGTCCGGACGGTAGCGTTGCCGGGATCCTGCCGAGGTCCTTCGCCACCGCCGACGAGATCGCCGCGGCGGTGCAGGAGAAGATGGGAGAGCCCGGGTGAGTGCGACGCGCGACGGGCACCGTCTGACGCCGAGTGCCGCGCCGGCCTGGCTCAAGCCCCTGGTGGACAACGCCGACCGGGTCCCCAGGGCGTACCGCAAGCGGGTGCCGCCGGACATCCTCGCCGCGATCACCGCCGCCAAGGCGACCGCGAAAGTGGCCGGCACCCGCCGCGACGCCGCGGTGCTCGTGCTGTTCTCCGGTCCCGAGGATGCGGCTGAGGGGCTGCCCGACGACGCCGACCTGCTGGTCACGGTGCGCGCATCGACGCTGCGCCACCATGCCGGACAGGCGGCGTTTCCCGGCGGCGCGACCGACCCGGACGACGACGGACCCGTGCACACCGCATTCCGGGAGGCCGCCGAGGAGACCGGACTGGACACCACCCGCATCCGTCCGCTGGCCACGCTGCAGCGGATGTTCATCCCGCCGTCGGGGTTTCACGTCGTCCCCGTGCTGGCCTACTCCTCGGACCCCGGCCCGGTCTCGGTGGTCGACGAAGCCGAGACCGCAGTGGTGGCGCGGGTCCCGGTACGGGCTTTCATCAACCCGGAGAACCGGCTGATGGTGTACCGCGACGCCAATTCGCGCCGGTGGGCCGGGCCCGCGTTCCTGCTCAACGAGATGCTCGTGTGGGGCTTCACCGGTCAGGTCATCTCCGCGATCCTCGACGCCGCCGGCTGGGCGGTGCCGTGGGACACCGACGACGTGCGGGGACTCGACGAGGCAATGGCGCTCGTCGGCGGTGGTGGCCGCTACGGTGAAGAACAACAATGACACCGTCGCAGTGGCTTGACCTCCTCGTCCTCGCCGTCGCCTTCGTCGCCGCCATCTCGGGCTGGCGGTCGGGCGCGCTGGGTTCGCTGTTGTCCTTCGTCGGCGTGGTGCTCGGCGCGGTCGCCGGCGTCCTGCTCGCCCCGCACGTGGTCAGCCACATCGACGGCGCCCGCACCAAGCTGTTCGCGTCGCTGTTCTTGATCCTGGCCCTGGTGGTCGTCGGCGAGATCGCCGGCGTCGTCCTGGGCCGGGCCGTCCGCGGGGCGCTGCGCAACCGCACGCTGCGGTTGTTCGACTCGATCATCGGCGTGGGTCTGCAGATCGTCGCCGTCCTGGTGGCGGCCTGGCTGCTGGCCACCCCGCTCACCTCGGCCGATCAGCCCAACCTGGCCGCTGCGGTGAAGGGGTCGCGGGTACTGGTCGAGGTCGACAAGGTGGCGCCGAGCTGGTTGAAGTCGGTGCCGACGAGGTTGTCCTCGCTGCTGGACACCTCCGGTCTGCCCGAGGTGCTCGAACCGTTCGGCCGCACACCGATCGCGAACGTCGATGCTCCGGACGCCGGCCTGGCGACCGACGCGGTGGTGGATGCCACCCGAGGCAGCGTCGTCAAGATCCGGGGTGTCGCACCCGGCTGCCAGAAGGTGCTCGAGGGCACCGGCTTCGTCGTCGCGCCGAACCGGGTGATGTCCAACGCCCACGTGGTCGCCGGATCCGAGAGCGTCACGGTCGAAGTGGACGGCGAGACCTACGACGCCTTCGTCGTGTCCTACGACCCCAGCGCGGACATCTCGATTCTCGACGTGCCCGATCTGCCGGCGCGGCCGCTGCAGTTCGTCGACGAACCCGCGCCCGCGGGCACCGATGCGATCGTGCTCGGCTATCCCGGTGGCGGCGACTTCACACCTACCCCGGCCCGGGTCCGCGAGATCATCGAGCTGAACGGTCCGGACATCTACCGGACCACCACCGTGACCCGCAACGTCTACACGATCCGGGGCACCGTGCGGCAGGGCAACTCGGGTGGTCCGATGATCAACCGCAACGGTCAGGTGCTCGGCGTTGTCTTCGGGGCCGCAGTCGACGACGCCGACACCGGCTTCGTCCTCACCTCTCAGGAGGTCTCCCGCCAGCTCGCGAAGGTGGGTGGCGACTCGCGGGTGGCGACCGGACCCTGCGTCAGCTGACTTACTCGCCGTACACCTGGCGCAGAAACCGGGTCAGCTGCTCGTTGACCGCCTCCGGTGCCTCCTCGTGCCCGTAATGGCCTGCGCCGTCTAGTGATACGTAACGTCCGTGCGGTGCGTAGCGCTGGGTGCGGTACACCGGATCGGCCAGCACGTACGGATCCGCGTCGCCGCGCAGGTGCAGGACCGGAACGGAGAACGGCCGCTTCATCGACCGCATGAAACGTCGTCCCTCACCGCGGAGTTGGCTGCGCACCGCCCACCTCTGATACTCCAGCGCGCAGTGCGCCGCCGACGGAATCTGCACGGCCTTGCGCAGATGCCCCACGGTGTCCGCGAAGTCCTGTGTCGCTTGCCATTTCGTACTGGAACGAGATCGCACCAGCTGTTCGACCGCGGCGCCGTCATGACGGGTCAGCACCCGCTCCGGCCACATCGGGACCTGGTAGCGCAGCATGTAGGGCAGCAGGGCGCCGCCCTGGTCGCGGCGCGACAGCGCAGACGCCCGCAGCGCCACCGGATGCGGTGAGCTCACGACGGCGATCGCGCGCACCACCCGGGGGTGCAGCACCGAAGTCGCCCAGCACACCAGTCCGCCGTCGGCGTGGCCGACCAGCGTCGCGGACCGATGGCCGAGGGCGCGGACGAGTCCGGCCGTATCGCCCGCCAGGGTCCAGCCGTCGTAGCCACGCGGCGGTTTGTCGCTGCCGCCGTATCCGCGCAGATCGACCGCGACGACGCGGGCCCCGGTGAGGCCGGCCAGCTGGTGGCGCCACGACCACCAGAACGACGCGAAACCGTGCAGCAGGATGACCAGCGGGCGGTCGGTCAGCCGGGCCACCGGCGCATCGACGCTGTCCGCCTCCACGACGTGGAAGCGGATCCCGTTGGCGTGCACCTCGTGATGTCGCCACGGGCCGTCGATGCGGACGATCGACGGATCGGGTGGGGGCATTACCAGCCGGAGGGGTCTTTGGTCGGCTGGCCGTCGGCCAGGGCGACCGCCGTCTGCGGCTTGTCCGGGCCCGGCGTCAGCGCCTCCCGGGTCTCGCGCACCGATTCGATCGTCTTCTGCGGACCCTTGATGCGGCGCACCTTCAGATAGCCGAAGAACGCCAGCACGGCGGTGAACACGACCATGATGCCGAACACGATCAGGAACGACGCCCACCGCCACAGCCAGGTGTCGAGCAGTTCAGCGACGAAGAAGAAGAAGAAGAACGTCGAGTAGAGGAGCAGGACCAGGGCACCGATGAAGAAGACACTGCCGGTGAGGCCCTTCTTGACGTCTCGGGTGATCTCGGCCTTGGCCAGCTCCACTTCGGCGCGGACCAGAGTCGACACCTGCGATGTGGCGTCTTTGACGAGGTCGCCGATGGACGGATCGGGTTTCGGCGTGTGCGGATCCACCAGAGGAATCGACGTCACGGTGGTGGGCACGCCGTTCTTGCGATCGCCTCGGCTCACGGACAATTCCTCCCGCTGTGATGTGGTCGCGCTTCATGTTGCCACGTGGGCATCCGCTAAACGATCCGGGCCGACGATAGACTGATCAGATTCGCCGGCGGGTCGGGGACAACGACAGAGGAGTGGTATTGCACACCGGACACCGTCGGCAGTCATGGCTTCTGCTGTCCATCGCGGCAATGATCGCCGGCTTGTTCGTCGCCGCGCCCGCCGCATCCGCCGATGGCCCCGTCGTGCTCGGCGGCGGCTCGGGCATCGTGGTCAACGGTGAGTCGTTCTGCACGCTCACCGCGATCGGCAACGACAACCGCGGAAACCTGATCGGCTTCACCTCCGCGCACTGCGGTGGCCCCGGGGCGACCGTGTCGGCCGAAGGCGCCGACGCCGCCGGAGTACTGGGCACCATGGTCGCCGGCAACGAGGCGCTCGACTACGCGGTCATCCAGTTCGATCCGCAGAAGGTCACGCCGACCAACGACGTCAACGGATTCCGGATCGACGGCCTCGGCCCCGACCCGGCGTTCGGCCAGGTGGCGTGCAAACTGGGCCGCACCACCGGGTACTCCTGCGGCGTCACCTGGGGTCCGGGCGAGGAGCCCGGCACCATCGTCAACCAGGTGTGCGGTCAGCCCGGCGACTCGGGCGCCCCGGTGACCGTCAACAACCGTCTGGTCGGCATGATCCACGGCGCCTACACCCAGGATCTGCCGACCTGCGTGGTGAAGTACATCCCGCTGCATACCCCGGCGGTGACGATGTCGTTCAACACCCAGCTCGCCGACATCGTCGCCAAGAACCGACCGGGCTCGGGCTTCGTCCCGGTCGGTGCTCGCTGACCCCTACTTGCTCGCCCGGATCGCCTCGAACACGCTGGGATCCACCAGCGTCGAGGTGTCGCCGAGCTCGCGGCCCTCGGCCACGTCACGCAGCAGCCGCCGCATGATCTTGCCGCTGCGGGTCTTCGGCAGCTCGGGCACCACATGGATCTCGCGCGGTTTGGCGATCGGGGAGATCTCTTTGGCGACCTCGGCGCGCAGCTCGTCGATCATGTTCTCGTCGCCACCCTTGGCGCTTGCCTTGAGGATCACGAATGCGCAGATCGCCTGGCCGGTCTGCTCGTCGCTCGCGCCGACGACGGCGGCTTCGGCGACACCGGAATGGCCGACCAGCGCGGACTCCACCTCGGCGGTGGAGATGCGGTGCCCGGAGATGTTCATGACATCGTCGATGCGGCCGAGCACCCAGATCTCGCCGTCCTTGCCGAAGCGGGCGCCGTCGCCGGCGAAGTACCAGCCTTGCTTGGCGAACCGGGACCAGTAGGTGTCCTTGAACCGCTCCGGATCGCCCCAGATGCCGCGCAGCATCGACGGCCACGGCTGGTCGAGGACCAGGTATCCGCTGGGCTGCTCGCCGTGGTCGGTTCCGGGTTTCAGGTCGTTACCGTCGTCGTCGACGATCTTGGCGGAGATGCCGGGCAGCGGTGCCATGGCCGAACCCGGTTTGGTCTCGGTGACGCCGGGCAGCGGGGAGATCATGATCGCCCCGGTCTCGGTCTGCCACCAGGTGTCCACGATCGGGGCTTTGTCGCCGCCGAACACGGTGCGATACCAGCGCCACGCCTCGGGGTTGATCGGCTCGCCGACGCTGCCCAGCAGTCGCAGGCTGGACCGGTCGTGCTCCGCGGCGATCTGGCGGCCCAGCTTCATGAAGGTGCGGATCAGCGTCGGCGCGGTGTAATAGATTGTGACGCCGTACTTCTCGATGATCTCGAAGTGCCGGTGCTCGGTCGGTGAGGTGGGGGTGCCCTCGTAGATCACCTGGGTCACGCCGTTGGAAAGCGGTCCGTAGACGATGTAGGTGTGGCCGGTCACCCAGCCGATGTCAGCGGTGCACCAGTAGACGTCGGTCTCCGGTTTGACGTCGAAGACGTAGTGGTGGGTGTAGGACGACTGGACGAGATAGCCGCCGGTGGTGTGCATGATGCCCTTGGGCTTACCGGTGGTGCCGGATGTGTAGAGCAGGTACAGCGGGTGTTCGGCGTCGAATGCTTCCGGGGTGTGCTCGGTCGAGGCCTTGGGGACCACCTCGTCCCACCACAGGTCGCGCCCCTCGGTCCACGGCGTGTCGATTCCGGTGCGGCGAACCACCAGAACGTGCTCCACCGACGGCTGGCCCTCACAGGCCTCGTCGACGCCTTCCTTGAGCGACGCCGCCTTTCCGCGGCGGTACTGACCGTCGGTGGTGATGACGAGCTTCGCCTCGGCGTCCTCGATGCGCGCCTTGAGCGCTGACGCAGAAAAGCCTGCGAACACAACGCTGTGCAGCACGCCGAGGCGTGCGCACGCCAGCATCGCCACGATCGCCTCGGGCACCATCGGCATGTAGATGGCGACGCGATCGCCGGCCACCAGGCCGAGGTCGGACAGCGCGTTGGCGGCGCGGCACACCTCGTCCTTGAGTTCGGCATAGGTCATGGTGCGCTGATCGCCGACGGGCTCACCTTCCCAGTGGATCGCCACCCGGTCGCCGTTGCCGGCGTCGACGTGGCGGTCGACGCAGTTGACGGCGACGTTGAGCTTGCCGCCGACGAACCACTTCGCGACCGGCGCCTCCGACCAGTCCAACACCTCGGTGAACGGGGTCTCCCAGGTCAGTCGCTCCGCCTGCTTGGCCCAGAACCCGAGACGGTCCTCCTCGGCCTCGCGGTACATGTCGGCCGTGGCATTGGCCTGTTCGGCGAAGCCTTCGGGTGGCGGATAGCTGGACGGGACATCGGCATGCGTCTCGGACATAGTGTGAGCGTAGTCACCGGAGGTGATCGGCACGAGCACACCTCACACGACCGCTGCGGACGGCCACCTCATTGCGCCGAGCGTCGAATTTCGGTGGACCAGCGGTCGGCTAGCGTGGGCTGCCATGACCGATCCGTTGGCGCCGCTGGCCGCGCTGCCCGGTGTGGCCGAGGCCGGCGAAGAAGCCAGGGACGCGCTCGGTCGGGCACACCGGCACCGGTTCAACCTGCGCGGTTGGCCGACGACGGCGGCCGAGGCGGCCCTACGGGCGGCCCGGGCGTCGTCGGTACTCGACGGCGGCCCGCTGCACTTCTCCGACAGTGGCGAGCCCGATCCGGTGCTGGCCGGTGCGCTGCGTGTCAACGAGGCCCTGGAAGGCGGCGCCACGGCGCTCGTCGATGTCTGGCAGCGCGCGCCACTTCAGGCGCTGGCGCGGTTGCATGCGCTGGCCGCCTCGGATCTGACCGATGACGAGCATCTCGGCCGGCCTCGCACCGATCCGGGGGTGGGCCGGCGCCTGGAGCTGCTGACCGGGATCCTCACCGGCGGATCTCGGGTTCCCGCACCGGTGCTCGCCGCGGTCGCGCATGGCGAAGTGTTGACGCTGGCGCCGTTCGGCACTGCGGACGGGGTCGTCGCACGCGGTCTCGCCCGCTTGGTGACGATCGCCAGCGGGCTGGATCCACACGGACTCGGCGTGCCGGAGGTCTACTGGATGCGGCAGTCCGGTGACTATCGCGCGGCGGCGCGCGGCTTCGCCTCGGGTACGCCCGATGGACTCACCGCCTGGGTGCTGCTCCACTGTCGCGGTCTGCACGCAGGGGCGCGCGAAGCCCTGCAGATCGCCCAGGGCGCTGCGGGCTGAGAGGTTCGCCAGCAAAACGAAGCGGGCGGCGTTCCGAATCGAGATTCGGCTCGTCGCCCGCTAGCACGGACCCCGGTTACCAAGCGTGCTGTGTGGGTTGCGTGGGTGACCTCGGCGTCCTGGCGATGCGCTTCGGCTGTGACCCCACCCAAAGGGTCATGGTAGCCGCCCGCTTTCCCGCAATTACGCAGGCCCGCAACACTTTTGCCTATATCGCGGCATGTGCTCCGCGTGGGTTCCTGGGTGCCGTGCTGGGGAGCCCGGTTTCGGGAGGTGTCGCCTTCTCTTCCGGTTACACCTTGGCCTTGCCGAGCTTCCGTACCTCATTTGTACTACGTGATCGCCGTCACAGCAAGGGTCGGCGGACCTTGAGTTCGGATCGTTACGGCAACATCAGAATGCGAAGCGGCGCAACAGTGTGTAGGTCAGCGCGCCGGCGGCCAGTGCGCTCATCCCGACTGCCGCGGTGGTCGCCACGGCGGCGCCGGACGGGGCCGGAATGCGATCGCGCAGCGACACCGGACGGGTGAACGTCAGCACCGGCCAACCGCGGACGGCCGCCTCCTTGCGCAGCGCCCGGTCCGGATTGACGACCGTCGGATGGCCGACGGACTCGAGCATCGGCACGTCGGTCATCGAATCGGAGTAGGCGTAGCAGTGCTCGAGGGCGTATCCCTCGCGTGCGGCCAGCGCGCGGATCGCCTCGACCTTGCCGTGGCCGTAGCAGTAGAACGCGATCTCGCCGGTGTAGCGGCCGTCCTCGACGACCATCCGGGTGGCCATCGCGTGGGTGGCCCCGAGCGCGCGGGCGATCGGGGCCACGATCTCCTCGCCCGAGGCGGACACCACGACCACGTCACGACCGCAGAGTTTGTGGTCGGCGATGAGGTCAGCGGCCTCGGCGAACACCAGCGGGTCGACGATCTCGTGCAGCGTCTCGCCGACGATCGACTTCACCTGTTCGACGTCCCATCCGGTGCACATGTTGGTGACGTAGCGGCGCATCCGGTCCATCTGATCGTGGTCGGCGCCGGACATCAGGAACAGGAATTGCGCGTAGGTGGATTTCAGGACGGCCCGCCGATTCAGCAGCCCTTGGTCAAAAAAGGGTTTGCTGAAGGCCAGTGTGCTCGATTTCGCGATCACCGTCTTGTCGAGATCGAAGAACGCCGCGGTGCGGACAGGCCGACCGGTCGGCACGCCCCCTGTCGGGCCGGCCGACGGCTCGGTGCCGGCCTCGGATGCGGTCACTCCGCCAGCATAAAGGTGGATGCGTGACATTCAGGGGTCCGCATGTACAAAATGGCAGATCACGACAGGTGTCAGTGAGTGCAGTTTTCCGCGTAACCCGTTTCGGCGACGCACATGCGGGACTTGCCTTGCCCGGTCGCCCCGTGTGTATAGTAGGCGTTACCCGGGTTATGCCGGGTGTGCATCAGCCCGACCCCCCGGGGCTGATACACGACGACCTCCGCCTCCTCCCCCCCTGGCGGGGGTCGTCCCTTTTTCGGGGTTCTTCGCTTCCCGGCTAGGTCCGGACCTCCCCAATCGTTGCGGAACGTCATTTTCGCATACCATTTCCACAGCGACGAATTCATCCACAGGTGTGCCGTGCGCGTCGCCGGGCAGCCGATTCGCGACGGTGTGACGTTGCAGAGTTTCGAGCATGACCACAACGCGAGGGGTTCTCGCCCTCGTCTCCGACCCCGGTCTTCGCGACGATGTCGACCGCGTCGCGGCGGCCGCCGGCATCCGGATGGTGCACGCCGGGGAACCGTCGAGCCGCAAGGTATGGACGGCCGCGTCGGCAGTGCTCCTGGATGCCGACGGCGCCCGGCGCTGCGCCGAGTTGGCACTGCCCCGCCGCGAGCACGTCATCCTGGTGCAGCGCGCCGAGCCGCTCGACGACCACTGGCGCGTCGCGATATCGGTCGGGGCCACTCATCTCCTGACCCTGCCCCGGCAGGACGGCGACCTCATCGCCGCGCTGTCCGAGGCGGCTGAGGCGAGCTCGCAGGACGATCGGCGCGGGGTCACCGTGGCGGTGATCGGGGGGCGTGGAGGGGCCGGCGCGTCGACTTTGGCGGCGGCGCTGGCGATCTGCGCCCGGGAAGCCCTGCTGGTCGAGGCGGATCCGTGGGGCGGCGGCGTCGATCTGCTGCTGGGCGTCGAGCATGCAGCAGGCGTGCGATGGCCCGATCTGGCGCTGGGCGCCGGCCGGGTGTCGTGGGTCGCGCTGCGTGACGCACTGCCCCGCCACGGCGGCGTGAGCGCCCTGGCGGCGGGCCGGGGCGGCGCGGAGATCGATGCCGCTGCACTGTCGGCGGTGACGGACGCGGGTGTGCGCGGCGGCGCCACGGTGGTCTGCGACGTGCCGCGCCGGTCGACGTCCGCGGCCGAAGCCGCGCTCGACGCCGCCGACCTCGTGGTGCTGGTCACCACCGCCGAGGTACGCGCCTGCGCATCGGCAGCCGCAATGGTGATGTGGCTGACCGGGATGAACCCGAATGTCGGTGTGGTGGTGCGTGGTCCGGCACCGGGCGGTCTGCGGCCGGCGGAGGTAGCGGCCGGCGTCGGGCTCCCGCTGCTGGCGGCGATGCGCCCGCAGCCCGGTTTGGCCCCGGCGCTGGAACGCGGCGGCATACGCCTGGGCCGCCGGTCCCCACTGGCTGTGGCGGCGGGCCGGGTTCTCGACGTTGTGGGGCAGCAACATCCGGCAACGGTGCCGGCATGAGCGCCTCCCTGATCGAGCGGGTGCGCGAACGGCTGGCCGCCGAGTCCGCCCCGCTGCATCCGACGATCGTCGCCGCGGCCATCCGGGCCGAGTCCGGCGGTGTCCTCGGCGACGCCGAGGTGTTGAACAACCTGCGCGTGCTGCAGACCGAGCTCACCGGCGCCGGCCTGCTCGAGCCGCTGCTGTGTGCTCCCGGCACCACCGACGTGCTGGTCACCGCGCCGGACGCGGTGTGGATCGACGACGGAGCGGGGCTGCGCCGCACCGATCTGCGGTTCCCCGACGAGGCTGCGGTTCGGCGTCTGGCGCAGCGTCTCGCGCTGGCGGCCGGCCGCCGCCTCGACGAGGCACAACCGTGGGTCGACGGCCAGCTGCACGGGGTGGGCGCCGCCGACTGCACGGTGCGGCTGCACGCGGTCCTTCCCCCGGTCGCGACCGCGGGCACCTGCCTGTCGCTGCGTGTCCTTCGGCCGGCCACCCAGGATCTGGCTGCACTGCTCGCCGTGGGGACGCTCACCGGGGATTCGCTCGTTCTGGTTCGGCGGATCGTGGCCGCGCGGTTGTCCTTCCTGGTCAGTGGGGGCACCGGCGCGGGAAAGACGACGATGCTCTCCGCGGTGCTGGGCGCGGTGCCCGGCCACGAGCGGATCGTGTGCGTGGAAGACGCCGCCGAACTCGCGCCGCGTCACCCGCACGTCGTCAACCTCGTCGCCCGCTGCGCCAACGTAGAGGGAGTCGGCGAGGTGACGGTGCGTGATCTGGTTCGGCAGGCGCTGCGGATGCGCCCCGACCGCATCGTCGTCGGAGAGGTGCGCGGCGCTGAGGTCGTCGACCTGCTCGCGGCGATGAACACCGGACACGACGGCGGGGCCGGCACCGTGCACGCCAACAGTCCTGCCGAGGTGCCGGCACGGTTCGAGGCGCTCGGTGCGGTGGGTGGGCTGAACCGAGCAGCCCTGCACAGCCAACTCTCCGCCGCTGTGCAGGTGGTGCTGCACGTCGCGCGCGACGGATCGGGGATGCGCCGGCTCGCGGAGATCGCCGTGCTGCGGACCGGAGACGACGGCCGGGTGGCCTGCGTGCCGGCGTGGCGTCGGAACATCGCCGGTCTGGACGGAATGGCCGATCTGACAACGCTGTTGGACGCGAGGAGTGGACGATGAGCGTCGCGGCGGTGGCGCTCGCGCTCGCTGTGTTGATCAGTCCGCACGACGTGCGTCACCGGCTGCCGTTCCCGTCGACTCCCGCCCGTACACGGGGCCGACGCGGTGTCATCGGCGTGGTGGCCGCCGCGTCGGCGATCGCCCTGGGAACGGTCGCCCCGATCGCCGTCCCGATCACGGTGGGGATCATTGCCGGCACCGTGGCGCTGCGAGGGCGCCGACGACGTGTCCGGCAGCGTTACGTCGCCGAGTCGGCTGCGCTCCAGGGAGCGCTCGACGTGCTGGTCGGGGAGCTGCGGGCCGGCGCACATCCGGTGGCCGCATTCGAAACCGCCGCCGAGGAGGCCGACGGCGCGGTGACGGACTCCTTGCGGGCGGTGGCCGCGCGGGCTCGTCTCGGCGCGGACGTCGCGGGCGGCCTGCATGCCGTGGCACGGGAGTCCGAAGCGCCTGCGCACTGGACGCGGATCGCGGTGTGTTGGCAACTGGCGCAAGCGCATGGCCTGGCGATCGCAACGCTGATGGGTACCGCGCAGCGCGACATCGCCGAGCGGCATCGTTTCGCATCACGGGTCGACGCGGGTATGGCGGGCGCGCGTGCCACCGCGGGGGTGCTGGCCGGATTGCCCGTGCTCGGCATCGGGTTGGGCCAGATGATCGGCGCCGAGCCGGTGCGCTTCCTTTTCGCCGATGGCTTCGGCGGGTGGCTCCTGGTGATCGGTATGGGGTTGTCGTGCGCCGGCCTGCTGTGGTCGGACCGCATCACCACAGGGGTGCTGGCATGACGGCCGCCGCCCTCCTGCTGGCCGCCGCGGTAGTGTTAGGGGGCCGGTTGGGCCGAATTCGGCTGCACGCGTTGATCAAACCGCCCCAGCCGCGCCGGCTGCGGCCCCGTTGCAGTGTCCCTACCGATCCGCTGGCGGCGGCGTCGGCGTTCGACGTGCTGGCCGCCTGCCTGGTGTCGGGCATGGCGGTGTCCGCTGCGGCTGCGGCCACCGCGGAGTTCGCGCCGCCTGGTCTGTCCGCGCTGCTGCACCGGGCTTCGGACATGTTGGCCCTGGGTTCAGATGCCACCTCGGCGTGGTCGGGTGCCGGTGTGCCGCACGACGCCCACGCCGAAGCGCTCATGCGGTTGGCGCGGCGCTCGGCAGAGAGCGGGTCTGCGTTGGCCGCCGGCGTCGCGGCGCTGGCCGATGAGTCGAGACAGGACGCAGCGGATGCCGCGCAGGCGTCGGCGGAGCGGGCCTCGGTCCTGATCGCGGGTCCGCTCGGGGCGTGTTACCTACCGGCGTTCCTGTGTCTGGGCATCGTGCCGGTGGTCGCCGGGCTCGCCGGTGAGGTGCTGCAGACGGGTCTGTGGTGACGACGTTCGCCGATGGAGGGTCCACCGGCGTGGATTGGGGAGGGAACGATGTTGATAGGAAACGTCTTTCGCAGGATACAGGTGCGGCTGATGTACGCAGCCGTCGACGAGTCGGGGATGTCCACGGTGGAGTATGCGATCGGGACGATTGCCGCTGCCGCTTTCGGCGCGATCCTCTACACGGTGGTGACCGGGGACTCCATCGTCGGTGCGCTGACGAACATCATCACCCGCGCGCTCAACACCAGTACCTAGGCGATGACGCCGGCGGTGCGACCGTCGAGGCGGCCTTTGCGATCGTGGCGGTCGTCGCGGTGCTGGCACTGTGTCTGGCCGGCCTCACCGCCGTCGGTATGCAGGTGCGGTGTCTGGATGCGGCACGGGAGGCTGCCCGGCTGGCCGCCCGGGGCGATCAGCACTCGGCGACCGAGATCGCCCGCGGGATCGCGCCGGATGGCGCATCGGTCGACGTGCGGCGCGACGGGTCGCTCGTGGTGGCGCGGGTCAGTGCACGCTCGCCGCTTCTGCCGGGCGTCATCATCGCGGCGCGCGCGGTGGCGGCCACCGAACCCGGTGTCCGATGACCGCGGCGCGGCGACTCTCGCGGCGGTCGGGGTCATCGTGGTGCTCGTCGCGGTCACCGGCGGATTGGCGGTTGTGGGTTCGGCGGTGCTGGCACGCCACCGTGCGCAGGCCGCCGCGGACCTTTCGGCACTCGCTGCGGCCGGGCGGCTCGCATCCGGTGTCGAGAATGCGTGTGCCCATGCCGCTTCGGTGGCCGCCGCGATGGGTGTGGCGGTGGCCCGCTGCCAGCTGGACGGACTCGACGTGGTGGTCACTGTCGATGTACCCGTCGGTTTCGGGGTGTGGGATCTGGGCCCGGCGCGCGCCGCGGCGCGGGCGGGTCCGGTCTAACGGTCGGCCGCGGGCGTCAGGTGTGCTGCACGGATCTCCGCGTCGGTCGGCAACCGAACCGATGCCAGGCCCGCCACGGCGTCGGGCTCGAGCTCCACCCGGTTCATCGTCAGGTGCACCGGCGCCCAGTCGTCGTCGGTGGTACGCATGCGCAGTACCGCCGTGGCGGCCCCGTCGGCGAACTCGACGATCATCCGCGCGAGATGGATGCCGTCGTCGGGGTGGACCTCGTTGGCCCGCCAGTCGTAGAACGGCGCAGGCTCGTCGAGCCACTTGAGCAGCTTCCAGGTTTCGAGGTCGACGAGCGCGCGGTGCACACCGGACTGCGCCAGCCCGTTGAGGATCCGCTGCGCCAGATGGTCGGGCGGCACGGCCGGCCCTTCCCGCTCGGCGCGCCAGTTCATCGCGCGGCAGATCATGCGCTCGCTGCCGTCGTCCTGGGGTTCGAGCAGCGCCCGTGCGGCGAACCCGACGGTGATCATCTCCCCTCGATGATCGGTGACATCCCAGGTACTGCAGAACGTCTGGCCCGCTTCGGGCCTGATGGCCATGGCGAGCACCTTCGTCTCGCTGGAGTTGAGGTCGCGCATCGGCAGATCCTCGGCGAATGACCGGCCGTGTGTCTGTTCCCGGTCCGGGTCGCGACCGCTGTTAGCCAGCGACTGGGCAGTGTCGGTGGCCATGCCGGTGGTCAGGTCCCACACCAGCGGGCCGGGCAGCGGACGCTCCGGTGGATCGCTGTCGGGGGCGCCCACCCATACGTGCACACCGTGGATGCGCCCGTCGGTCATCTGCACCACCTCTGTGCGGATGACGCAGTCGTTCATCGGGGTGATGCTCGTCAGTCCCAGGCAGGATCGAAGTGTCTCGCTGATCGCGTTCTGCACCGCCATCAAGTGCGGATTACGCCGTAGAAACGCGCTGATGGGCACGAGGTTCTTGGTCTGTGCCCCCTGCGCCACGACGACCGGTTCGGCGCCGAGAGTCTCGACGAGCAGCCAGTCGTGGGCCATGGGCGTCACCCTACCGCCGCCGAGTTCTCCGGAACCGGACAAATCGGACTACGGATTTCGTCGTGAAACGGGAAAAATCCTCCGCATCACCCGTCCATGGTTAGCGCGTAGGAATTGCGGGCACCCTTGTGACGAGGTAATTTGCCAGCAGTACCAGCTAACTGGGATCGGGAACGAATCGCGTCGTCTGACCGTTCGTGGCCAGGCTTGAGGGTGGTGTCGACCGTCGAGGGGTCGGTCGTCACGCCGCACGTCGTCGCACCGCGCCCAGCACCAGACGCAGCACTCGCACGGCGCCGGCCTTGTCCAGCGGATCGTTGCCGTTGCCGCACTTGGGGGACTGGACGCACGAGGGGCATCCGCTCGGGCACTCGCAGGCCTCGATCGCCGCGGCGGTGGCGTCCCACCACGTGCTGAGCTGCTCGAAACCGCGCGCGGCGAAACCCGCCCCACCCGGATAGCCGTCGTAGACGAAGATCGTCGGCAGGCCGTCCTCAGGCCCGACCGCTGTCGACACGCCGCCGATGTCGCCGCGGTCGCAGCTGGCCACCAGGGGCAGCAGCCCGATCGCGGCGTGCTCCGCGGCGTGCAGCGATCCGGGAAAGCGAAGCGGGTCGATTCCGCCGTCGATCAGCGCCTCGGGGGTGATCGTGCACATCACCGCCATGGTGTCGAGCGTGCGCGTGGGCATGTCGAGTTCGACGAAGTCGATGACCTCACCGGTCCGGCGGCGCCGCAGATACCCCACGACGCTGTTGGTCACCGACACCGGTACCAGCCCGATCGTCACCGGTCCGAAGGGTTTTCGCTCGCCGTAGCCCGTCACGACGATATCGGTCAACTCCCTGGCGAAGGTGGTGTAGCCCGGATCCTCGGCGTGGACGAACGCCACGCCGTCGTCGAAGTCGAGCGAGTCGACCAGGTAGCTCTCGCCCTGGTGCAGGTAGACCGCGCCAGGATGCACCGACGCCGCGGCCTGGCCGGCGTTGGCGCTGCCCAGCATCCGTCCGGTCTCGGCCTCCAGTATCGCGATCTGCCCGCCCGAGCCGCCCCTGATATCGACTGCCGCATGGGGTTCCAGCCCTGGCGCGGGAAAGAACCCGTGGGGTCGTCGGCGCAGCAGCCCGTCGTCGACGAGGCTGGCCGCGCAGGCCTCGGCGTTCCACTGCCGCACCTCGGCGTCGGTGAGCGGCAGTTCGGTGGCCGCGCACAGCAGTTGCGGGGCAAGGACATACGGGTTGGCCGGATCGATGACCACCCGCTCGATGGGCCGGTCCAGCAGCGCCGCCGGGTGGTGCACGAGATAGGTGTCGAGTGGGTCGTCGCGGGCGATGAGGACGATCAGTGCGCCCTGACCGCGGCGCCCGGAGCGCCCGGCCTGCTGCCAGAACGACGTCACCGTCCCGGGAAAGCCGGCCAGCACGACCGCGTCCAGTCCGGCGATGTCGACCCCGAGTTCGAGTGCGTTGGTCGTGGCCATCCCGCGCAGTTCGCCTTCGGCCAGCGCCTTCTCCAGGTCGCGGCGGTCCTCGGCGAGATAGCCGGCGCGGTAGGAGGCGACGCGGTCGGCCAGCTCGGGCGCCACTTCCTCGAGCCGGGCGCGGGTACCGAGGGCGGTCAGCTCCGCGCCACGCCGCGACCGGACGAACGTCAAGGTCCTGGCACCCTCTGCCATCAGGTCGGCCATCACCCGGGCGGCCTCCGCGCCTGCCGAGCGGCGTACCGGTGCGCCGTTCTCCCCGACGAGGTCGCTCAGCAGGGCCGGCTCCCAGAGTGCGACGGTGCGCGCCCCATGCGGTGAACCGTCCTCGGTCACCTCGGCGACGGTTTCACCGATGAGCTCGGCCGCCGTCGCCCCCGGCGCGGCGGTGGTGGCGCTGGCGAAGATGACGGTGGGACCGACGCCGTCCGGCGCGTAGCGGGCGCACAGACGGAGCAATCGGCGCAGCACCAGCGCTACGTTGGAACCGAAGATGCCGCGGTAGTAGTGGCACTCGTCGACCACGATGTACTTCAGGTTCCGGAGGAACACCGCCCATCGGGAATGGTTGCGCAGCAAGGACAGGTGAATCATGTCGGGGTTGCTGAAGATCCAGCGCGACCGCTCCCGCGCGAACCGGCGCACGTCGGTGGGGCTGTCGCCGTCGTAGGACGAGGGGGCGACGTCGCGCAGCGCCGGGATCGCATCGGTCAGCGCCTGGGCGGTGCGGAGCTGATCGTGTCCGAGCGCCTTGGTCGGCGACAGGTACAGCGCGCGGGCCCGCGGGTCGCCGGCCATCGCCGACAGGATCGGCAGCTGATAGGCCAGCGACTTGCCCGACGCCGTGCCGGTGCTCACCACGACATGACGGCCGTCGTGCGCGAGATTCGCCGCGGCCGCCTGATGGGACCACGGGGCGATCACGCCGCGGTCCACGAACGCCGAAACGACATCGGGGTGGACCCATCGCGGCCATGATTCAGGTTGCCCGCGCCGGGGTGGCAGGTCGGCGACATGGCGCAGCGGATGTTCGTCGGCTCCGGTACCGGCCACCGCGCAGGACAGCAGCTCACGGCCGAAATCTGACACTGTCCGTCCTCTCGAAACCTGCCTGTAACGATGTGCCGTTCCAGCATCGTCACCGCACAGGTGAATTGTTCCCCACGGAACTCCGCGGAGACTGTCGCAGCAGCGCTGAACGTGATTGACTAACGGCGGTCGCAGCTTCTGTGTTCGTGTATTAGCACTCGCAGGAACGACGTTGCGATCGCGGTTCCTGCGAGGGTTGTAGGTCGGGTCGAGTTCCGAGCACTCCACGAAGGTATGGCGGTCGGAACGGGCCCGGTCTGTCGAAAAACGGTGGACCGCTCCCGGTAGAAGAGAAGAAGGAAAGTACGAGAGATGCCACAGGGAACTGTGAAGTGGTTCAACGCGGAGAAGGGCTTCGGCTTCATCGCCCCGGAGGACGGCTCCGCCGACGTTTTCGTCCACTACACGGAAATCCAGGGCAGCGGATTCCGCACCCTGGAGGAGAACCAGAAGGTCGAGTTCGAGGTCGGCCAGAGCCCCAAGGGGCCCCAAGCCACGGGTGTGCGCGCCGTCTAGTACAGCCAGCCTGAAGAAGCACCCCCGCCGGTCCGTCACGGATCGCCGGGGGTGTCTTCGTTTTCCGATCACTTTCTGCCACCGCGCGGTCAATCACTGCCAGCGGGATGAATGCCTCTGACCTGCCGGTTGACCAGATCAGAACGCCAGAACATCAAGATAAAGAGGCAGAGAAATGAACGCTTTCGGATT